>CBDBIN010000046.1:0-1209443 GCA_965206125.1 Terriglobia bacterium | reverse complement strand
TCACGTCAAATGGCATTACCCCGGCTATTACGTTGGCGATTCTTTCACATCCCCCTGGTTCCAGATCTTCTATAATCCCGTCTATTTCGCCCAGGTTCCGCCAGTAGACCACACCATGCAGATGGATTTGGGATTCGGATCCAATGATGGCCCCCAGCAAGCCTTCAGCACAACCGTTGTCAGGCATGAATGGACCACGGTCGGGCCCTATCAGGTGCCTTCGCAGCTCAGTGTTCAGAGGTCCCGGTCGCGCGCGGACGGAACATTCGAAATGTTCGTCGAACCTACGATCATTCGTGTATCCGACTGGGAAATCGTCACGCTGGACGGTGAGCGTATTCGACAGGAGCCCGATACTCGGTCCGAGTCCGCGCCCTCCCTGACAGGAGATGTCGCCGAGGCGCGCCGCCTTCTAGCCGCGGCTGATTCCAGAATTTCGCCGCCTGCCGGGGACATCGGACGGGGTGCCTTTTTGGCGACCTACCATCCGCACCTGGATAACCCAGACGCGCGTGCCGACGATTACAGGTTTTCCGTCGCGTCAGTATTCGACAGGCGGATCCCTTTCGTTTCGACCACGCCGATGGTCGGAGAGTACTTCATGAATGGAGAGTCGGAGGGTGCTGTGTACACCTCCGCCGGGTACAACCGTCTGGGGATTCTGGGCTTGGGAGCAGAGTTGAGGATGATGCAGTTCGCGACGTTGTCGGTGCCGCCGTCGCTCGAATCCTTCATCCCGGCCGATCCCGCTGGCGCGGTCACTGTGACGGTCTCCGAGGACGGTAACCTGGTCGGGATCAGCGGCGAAACAGGGTACGGTAGCGTCAGCGAGATCGAGATCGAGTTCGATCCGGCAACGAAGCTCCCCCTGCGTACGAAGTTCAATGCGTACGATGTTTACTGGGATTTCGAACCGGCGTCCCGAGACCGTGTCCGCGTCAAGAGCCTCACCTTCACCAATGTGATCAGTCGGATGTTCAACGCCGAGGCGGGCAGTGTCGTCGAATACGAATGGGAAGTCTCCGGCGGATCGGAGACCTTGACCGGGATGTCGGTCGAAGGGTGGGACGTTCGCCTGTCGGATTGGACGGCGGTCGACTAGCGGTCGGATTTGCTTCAGAGGCCTCGGTAGTAGCTACTCAATATTTCTCGATAGGCTCCGTCTCTGAAGCCGACGATCTTGAAGACGGAACCCTCGTAGAAGGCGGCGTGAATGACGAATTCGTCGTTCCCGTCGCCATCCAGATCGACGGCCCCGACGAGTGAAGCATGGTAGTTCGCGCTGTACGCCTGGCCTCCGTTCCAAGGCTCGGAGCGAAACTCGTAGATCGGCTCGAGAACCCCTTCCGATGAAACGAAGATCCCCCATGGATGGGAGCCGACCGACATGTCCGGGGCGCCGTAGTTCAGCAACCACACCTCGGCGACACGCCCCCCGACCATGGCCTCGATCGACGTGCCGGACAGATACCGTTCCGAAGCCGCATCCTCGGAGGCCAGCACTCGTTTCGCTTCGTCGTAACCCTCCGGAAAGTGTTCCGGGCCCTGCACGGGCAGATCGTTTTCCCAGGGTGTCTCCCGAAGCTTTCGTCGAACCTCCATACGGGGAGGCACCGAGTTCCCGATACCGATAATGAGCGTTTCGTCGGTGATCCACGAATCGACCTCGACAAACGGAGCCAGTCGTTCCGCGTCCTCTGAAACAAGATGCCAGGCTTCAACAAACGCCGCACCCTCGACGTAACCCAACATTGAAAAGCGCACACTTTGCTCGGTTCCGTCCAGGCCGAGAACCGTCCATCGCTCGGGGTTCACAAGCGGGTTCGCCGATTCCCGGAGTCGATCCAGAGGAACGATCCTCAATCGGGCAAACGCCGGGTCGAGTGGGGGTGCGTCATCGCTGAACTCGCGCACCAGGTCGGCGGAGACCTCACCGAGTTCAGGCATTTCGAGCACATACGTGTTGCCAACCCGAAATCCGATCTTCCAGTTAGAAGGGAGAGTGCCAACACCCTGGGTCGCAGCCGAAGCGGAATCAGACTCCGCTTCGGGCTCCGGTGTCGCCTCACGATCCGTGTCCGCGCAACCGCAGAGCGCCGCGGCAACGAGAACGACAAGGCTTATTCGCATTCCGCCCTCGGATCGAGGCCCACGGTGACGATCAAACATTGGCTCGAGGAGTAGTTTTCTCGGATGGCGTGACGGAAGTCTCTTGGGTCCGGGGCCCCGTTTGAGGCCGGGCCACACCGCTTCGAATGTTATCACGATGGTGTTCTTGTCAGCTTTTCATCCGACGGGGGAACGTGTCCCTCGAGTGTTGTCAACTGTGCCGAGTGCGCACTGATCGGACGGTCGACGAGAACGCTTCGTCCTTTTCGAAAGACAGCGCCCTGGGTCCTGACCTATCATTCTTCTAATCTTGACTCCAAACAAACGGAGGGTTCCATGATCCGTGCGTCCAGCTTTGCCTTGATCGTTTCGCTTCTATTTGTCGTTCCCGCTTTTGCCCAGGAAGCCGAGCCGGCCATGCCGATGACCACCGACGACGTGATGGACATCATCGGGATGTCCAGCGCCGAAATCTCCCCCGACGGAGAATGTCAACAAGTTTGAGAGTGCGCCGTGAAAGGTGAGTCAACGCAGCCGGTGAAAGTCCGGTCCAAGGAGGTGTCGGTAGACCTTGGTAGCTACCCAGGCGGTGGCAAGGGCGACCAACCCATCGAAGCCCTGGGGACAGAGACCCGCCTTGGGCGGGTTTGCAAGCGTGCGGGCCGCAACGCGAGTGAAGCCTGAGCAGGCCTCGAAAGGTTGAATGCGAGCGCCGAGTCTCCTCTCATTAGACGAAGGCCCATGAGGGTGGCCAGATGAACCGACAAGAGACGGTCGCCCTGCTCGCCGGGGTAGTGGGCGCAGCACGTACGCACGCGGGGACTCGCAACACGGGAAACCTGTTGTGCTGCCGGGGAGACCTGGCAACGGCTCCAACTGGGAGGCGGGCGCGACAGGCGTCGGAGGGGCTCATACTACCGATGAACCCGGGTAATGCCGGGGGAGGGAAGGAGCCCTAGTTCGGGGTGCGTTTGAACGAGTTGAGATGAGGAGATTGGCGTGAGCCTGGCAACTCCAGAAAAGATTCGGAAGCTCCAACGAGCGCTCTACGTGAAGGCCAAGCATGAGCCGACACGGC
The DNA here is from genome assembly GCA_965206125.1 of Terriglobia bacterium. GTDB lineage: Bacteria > Acidobacteriota > Terriglobia > 20CM-2-55-15 > 20CM-2-55-15 > CAXWPM01. The sequence goes on along the minus strand of CBDBIN010000046.1, from coordinate 1,206,256 downwards.
GATTCCACTTCTTATATGACAAGGTGTGGCGTGAAGACATTCTGACCCACGCCTACGCGCGTTGCCGATCAAACGGTGGGGCGCCGGGCGTGGATGGGGAAACCTTTACGCACATTGAGGGATATGGGGTGGACCGCTGGCTCAACACGGTACGGGAGGAGGTGCGAACAGGACGCTACAGACCGCAACCGGTCAAACGGGTGATGATTCCAAAGTCTGGTGGCGTGGGCCAACGGCCGCTGGGGATTCCGACTATCCGTGACAGGGTAGTGCAAACCGCGGCGAAGTTGGTGCTCGAACCGATTTTCGAAGCAGACTTCGATGGGGCGGTCTACGGGTATCGTCCCAAACGGAGCGCGCTGGATGCGGTTCGAACCGTTCATCGGGCAATTGATGAGGGGCACACCAAAATAGTCGATGCCGATCTATCGAAATACTTCGATACGATTCCCCACCCCGAGCTGATCAAGTGCGTTGCACGACGTGTTAGCGACGGGAAGATGCTGCATCTGATCAAGATGTGGTTGAAGACGCCGGTCGAGGAGACCGGCGAACGGGGACATCGGCGGATGAGTGGCGGCAAGAAGGCGACGCGGGGAACACCGCAGGGTGGAGTGGCATCGCCATTGTTGGCGAACATCTACATGCATCGTTTCATCAAGGCGTTTCGCAAGCATGGTTTGGATCGTCGGTACGACGCGGTGCTGGTGACCTACGCGGACGATTTCGTGGTCCTGTGTCGGCATGGCGCCGGTGAGGTCCTCGAAACGACTCGGCGATGGATGGCCAGCATCGGTCTCACGCTGAACGAGACCAAGACGCGTGTATGCGACGCCCGATGCGAGCCCTTCGACTTCCTCGGCTATACCTTCGGGCCGATGTACTCTCCGCGAACCGGCGGACGCTACAACGGTGCGCGGCCTTCCAAGAAGGCTGTGGCCTCGGTCAAGGAGCATATCCGGCGACGCCTGCGGTCCGGTAATCACGCGCCATGGGAAGACGTGGCGCGGGGCCTGAACCGCATGGTGCGGGGATGGTCGGCCTACTTCAGCTATGGGTCGGTGACGCAGGCGCGACACGGGGTGAAACTGTATCTCTATCACGCCGTCCGTCGCTTCCTTCGGCGTCGGCACAAAGTGGCCGGGTCTGGTTACCGGCGGTTCCCCACCGATGAGGTATTTGGGAAGCTGGGCGTGCTGTCTCCCGAATCCTGTCCGCATGAGGTCTGGTCGGCAATGCGCACGCCTTGACGTGAAACCCGTCCGAGAGCCGGGTGCGGGAAATCCGCACGCCCGGTTCGATGAGCGGGGAGGAGAAACGGAGCGATGGACTTCTCGGCGAGACCAGCAACGAAAGACGCTGGCCGCTATCGGCGCCGCCGGTCCTGTACGCCACCGCGCTTCTCCTCGACTCTACCACCTGGGTTCAGAATTTAAGCTACCACTTGCGTCTCCGCAGGTGGGTTGATCCACACCTTTGCCGGCGGTCCAAGGATCGTCCTGGGTGCGCCGACAAAACGTTCTGGATGCTCGCGACGAGCGCGATCCAAGGCACGCTGGCGTCGCTGGACGACGGGGCCGGTGCGACCGTCATGGACCATCGCCGGTGTCAGCCAGTTCAGGCCCGAATGATAGTGGACGTTGTTGTACCAGCCGAAGAAGTCGCGGCAGAACGCCTTGGCATCCTGGATGCAGCCAAAGCGTTCCGGGAAGTCCGGCCGATACTTCAGTGTTTTGAACTGGGCCTCGGAGAACGGGTTGTCATCGGAGACATGCGGGCGGGAATGGGTCTTGGTCACCCCCAGATCCGAGAGCAGTAAGGCCACCACCTTCGATTTCATCGAGGACCCGCGATCCGCGTGCAGAGTCAGCTGATCCTGCTCGATCCGATGCTTGTCACAGCTTTCACGAATCAGTTTCTTGGCCAGGCCGGAAGATTCGCAGTCGGCCACCATCCAGCCCACCGCCTGGCGGCTGAAGATGTCCAAGATCACGTACAAGTAGTAGTAGGTCCACTTTCGCGGGCCCTTCAGCTTCGTTATGTCCCAACTCCAAACCTGATTCGGTCCCGTGGCCAACAGTTCCGGCTTCTCGTAGACGGGATGACGCCGTTGGTTCCGCCGCTCGCGAACCTCCTGATTCGCATCCAGAATCCGGTACATCGTGCGTACCGAACACAGATAGCGTTCCTCGTCCAGCAGGGCCGCGGCGACCTGTGCGGGCGCCTGGTCCACGAAGCGCTCACTATGCAACACGTCGAGGACCTCTTGGCGCTCCACCCCGCTCAACGCCCGATGCGATCCGGCAGGTGTCGGCTCCACCGCGGGCGTGGCTTCCCGTCGCCGGTGGCGGTAGAGCGACGCGCGCGGAACGCCAAAGACCCGACATGCCGGTGCCGTTCCCAACTCGCCGGAGAACTTCTCGGCCGCTTCCATCAGTCGTTCTCTTCGTCGTCCGGACTCTTCAGGGGGATTCCCAGGAGCGCGGCAACTTTTTTTTGGATGCCGATCACCGTTTCGGCTTGCTCCAGCTTTCTCTCGAGCCGCCGCGTCTCCCGCGCCAGTTGCGCAATCCGCTTATCCCGCGGATCCTTCGGTTGCGCTTTCGGTCCTCGCTTCGCCCCTCGACCGGCGAGCTCGCCCGCATCGTGTTGTCGCCGCCAGGTGCTCAGGCTCGACGAATACACGCCCTCCCGGCGCAGCAACGCCCCCACCTCGCCTGGCTTCGTGCACTTGTCGGCCTCCCGCACGATCCGCCTCTTATACGCGGCGGTGAACCGACGGCGTGTCGCCTTATCCGCAACCTCCGGGTCCGGGGCATCCCCGTTCCGTCCGGCCGCTTCGGGCGCAACTCCAGTCGCCCTACGGGCTCCTTCCGTTCCGCCCGATTCTTCGTTCTCGTGTTCTGCTTTGATCACCAACACAGGTTACCTGCCTTCCCGCCCTTGCTCACTAATTATTGATCAGGCAGGTGGTAGAGTCGAGGAGAAGCGCGGTGGCGTACAGGACCGGCGGCGCCGATAGCGGCCAGCGTCTTTCGTTGCTGGTCTCGCCGAGAAGTCCATCGCTCCGTTTCTCCTCCCCGCTCATCGAACCGGGCGTGCGGATTTCCCGCACCCGGCTCTCGGACGGGTTTCACGTCAAGGCGTGCGCATTGCCGACCAGACCTCATGCGGACAGGATTCGGGAGACAGCACGCCCAGCTTCCCAAATACCTCATCGGTGGGGAACCGCCGGTAACCAGACCCGGCCACTTTGTGCCGACGCCGAAGGAAGCGACGGACGGCGTGATAGAGATACAGTTTCACCCCGTGTCGCGCCTGCGTCACCGACCCATAGCTGAAGTAGGCCGACCATCCCCGCACCATGCGGTTCAGGCCCCGCGCCACGTCTTCCCATGGCGCGTGATTACCGGACCGCAGGCGTCGCCGGATATGCTCCTTGACCGAGGCCACAGCCTTCTTGGAAGGCCGCGCACCGTTGTAGCGTCCGCCGGTTCGCGGAGAGTACATCGGCCCGAAGGTATAGCCGAGGAAGTCGAAGGGCTCGCATCGGGCGTCGCATACACGCGTCTTGGTCTCGTTCAGCGTGAGACCGATGCTGGCCATCCATCGCCGAGTCGTTTCGAGGACCTCACCGGCGCCATGCCGACACAGGACCACGAAATCGTCCGCGTAGGTCACCAGCACCGCGTCGTACCGACGATCCAAACCATGCTTGCGAAACGCCTTGATGAAACGATGCATGTAGATGTTCGCCAACAATGGCGATGCCACTCCACCCTGCGGTGTTCCCCGCGTCGCCTTCTTGCCGCCACTCATCCGCCGATGTCCCCGTTCGCCGGTCTCCTCGACCGGCGTCTTCAACCACATCTTGATCAGATGCAGCATCTTCCCGTCGCTAACACGTCGTGCAACGCACTTGATCAGCTCGGGGTGGGGAATCGTATCGAAGTATTTCGATAGATCGGCATCGACTATTTTGGTGTGCCCCTCATCAATTGCCCGATGAACGGTTCGAACCGCATCCAGCGCGCTCCGTTTGGGACGATACCCGTAGACCGCCCCATCGAAGTCTGCTTCGAAAATCGGTTCGAGCACCAACTTCGCCGCGGTTTGCACTACCCTGTCACGGATAGTCGGAATCCCCAGCGGCCGTTGGCCCACGCCACCAGACTTTGGAATCATCACCCGTTTGACCGGTTGCGGTCTGTAGCGTCCTGTTCGCACCTCCTCCCGTACCGTGTTGAGCCAGCGGTCCACCCCATATCCCTCAATGTGCGTAAAGGTTTCCCCATCCACGCCCGGCGCCCCACCGTTTGATCGGCAACGCGCGTAGGCGTGGGTCAGAATGTCTTCACGCCACACCTTGTCATATAAGAAGTGGAATCGCCGTGTCGGCTCATGCTTGGCCTTCACGTAGAGCGCTCGTTGGAGCTTCCGAATCTTTTCTGGAGTTGCCAGGCTCACGCCAATCTCCTCATCTCAACTCGTTCAAACGCACCCCGAACTAGGGCTCCTTCCCTCCCCCGGCATTACCCGGGTTCATCGGTAGTATGAGCCCCTCCGACGCCTGTCGCGCCCGCCTCCCAGTTGGAGCCGTTGCCAGGTCTCCCCGGCAGCACAACAGGTTTCCCGTGTTGCGAGTCCCCCGCGTGCGTACGTGCTGCGCCCACTACCCCGGCGAGCAGGGCGACCGTCTCTTGTCGGTTCATCTGGCCACCCTCATGGGCCTTCGTCTAATGAGAGGAGACTCGGCGCTCGCATTCAACCTTTCGAGGCCTGCTCAGGCTTCACTCGCGTTGCGGCCCGCACGCTTGCAAACCCGCCCAAGGCGGGTCTCTGTCCCCAGGGCTTCGATGGGTTGGTCGCCCTTGCCACCGCCTGGGTAGCTACCAAGGTCTACCGACACCTCCTTGGACCGGACTTTCACCGGCTGCGTTGACTCACCTTTCACGGCGCACTCTCAGTCATGTTGGCACAGAGGGCGATGGCGAGTGGGTTCTCTATTCCCGCTCCGATCTGAAATGGGGAGACAACGAGCGCGATTCGCTCCTGTGGATGGTGTCCGCCGACGGTGCCGACCATTTCCAGTTCACATCCGAAGAAGGAGACGGCTCGGCGAGCTGGTCTCCGGATGGACGCATGGTCGCCTTCTTGTCCTCGAGGTCGGACGGGGGCTCGCGCGCCGATGACGGAGACGAGGACGGCGTCGGCCGGCAAGTCTGGCTGATTCGCACACGTGGCGGAGAGGCGTGGAAGCTGACTGAGCATGACGGCGGCGTGTCGGCGTATGAGTGGACGCCGGACGGCAAGTCGATCGTCTTCCGCGCTTCGGATTCAGAGACTGAAGAGGAAAAGAAGGCCGCAAAAGCCGGCGACGATGCCATCTATGTCGATGAAGGGCCGAACGGCCAGGGACAGGGGAGCTGGTCGAATCTCTGGATAATCGACGTCGAAGACAAGCAAGCCCGGCAGCTCACGACTGGGGACTGGTCCGTCGCCAGGTTCGCGGTCTCACCGGACGGTCAGCGGATCGCCTTCCACGCCAGGAAGGAGCGGGAACGCAACAACGGGAACCTCACCGAGATCTACACGCTGAACATCGCCGATGGGGCGATCGAACGACTGACCGACAACCGTGCTCCCGAGTCCGGCGTGAAGTGGTCGCCCGACGGGAGGTCGATCTCCTACACGGCGGCCCACGACAACGAATGGGAACTCTACAACCGTAAGATTCGCATTTTGGATCTCGACAGTAAGACCTCGCGCGTCCTGACCGCGGGATACGACGGGAACATCGGATCCTACGAGTGGTCGCCCGACGGGTCGAAGATCCTGTTTGCGGGTCAGCATCGCACGTTGAACAATCTGTTCGAAGTCGACACCCAGACCGGGGCCGTCAAGCAGCTCACCGAAGAACAAGGAGTCTTCCAGGTTGGATCGTTCTCCGAGGACCGCGCGCGCGCGGCGGTGCTATATGCAACACCCCAGAACCCCCGGCGGCTGTACATGCTGGACACGACGACGCTCGAACGCAAGGAACTCGTCGATCTCAACCCCCAGGCGGCAAGCTTTGTGATGCCTCGGGCCGAGATCGTGAAATGGAACAGCAAAGATGGGACCGAAATCGAAGGCGTCCTCCACCTGCCGGCGGACTACCAGGAAGGAACCCGACTCCCCTTCATCCTGAATATCCATGGCGGTCCTGCCGGGGTCTGGCGTTCCAACTTCAACGGCGCGGCGGCTGTGTGGACAGGGTTGGGCTACGCTGTGCTGTCTCCGAATGTGCGGGGCAGCAGCGGCTATTCTGACGATATATTGCGCGGGAACCTGAACGACATCGGCGGCGGGGATTACTGGGATGCGATGACCGGAGTGGACGCGATGATCGAGCGCGGGATCGCCGACCCGGAACGCCTGGCCGTCCGGGGTTGGAGTTACGGCGGCATCCTCGGAGGCTGGACCATCACCCAGACCGATCGCTTCAAGGCGGCATCGCTTGGCGCGATGGTCGCCGACTGGACCTCGGAGTATGCGATGGGGTTCAACAACGACATCCGGTACTGGTACATCGGCGGCACCCCTTGGGAGAACCCGGAAGGCTACCGGCAGCAGTCCGCCTTCACGTACATCGACAACGTGACGACTCCGACGATCCTCTTCCACGGCGAGCGCGATACGACCGACACGATCGGGCAGTCGATGATCTTCTACCAGGGTCTGAAAGACCAGGGCGTCGACACACGGTTCATCCGCTTCCCCCGGGAGCCGCACGGTTTCCGGGAGCCGCACCACCAGCGGATTCGTGACATGGAAGAGATCGCCTGGTTCGAGAAGTATGTGCGCGGGCAGGAGTTCGAGATCACCGCAAGAGAAACCGAGGAAGAGGAAGAAACCGCCGAAGAGGGCAAAGCTGCAACCTCGACTGAAGGAGGTGGAAAATGAATCGTCGACGCTTTCTGCATCTGGCGGGGACGACAACCGCGATCACCGCACTGGGCAGGCCGTTTCATGCGAAGGCCCGCCCCCGCGGCGTCCCCCAGGACGATGAGCGGTTCTGGGAAGACGTACGCGGGCAGTTCGACCATCCCGATGACGTGATCTATCTCAACAACGGAAGCCTGGGCATCTCGCCCCGTCCGGTAGTCGACCGCATGGTGGATCACCTTCGGGGCACCGAGAGTTTCCAGGACCGGGAGTTCAACACCTACCCATGGTGGGGCTATTCCAACACGACCTTGAACGTGCGGACAAAACTGGCGAGGTTCCTGGGCGCGGAGCCCGATGAAATCGCTGTGACGCGTAACGCGACCGAGGGGATGAACACTGTCGCGGGCGGTCTCGATCTCGAGCCCGGCGACGAAGTGCTGCTCAGCGACCAGGAACATCCGGGAGGGCGCAATCCCTGGCTGCAGAAGGCAGAACGTTACGGGATTGTTGTTCGGTATTTCGAACTCCCCGTCCCTCCCGACAGCCCGGAAGAAATCGTGCAGGCCGTCGAGGACGCCATCACACCACGGACGAAGGTCATCAGCATCAGTCACATTACGACGTCGACCGGAGGGATGCTGCCCGTCGCGGCTATATCCCGGCTTGCCCGCGATCGAGGCATCATCAGCGTGATCGACGGCGCGCACGCCATGGGGCAGCTGCAGCTCGACATGCATGAACTGGGTTGCGACTATTACGCGAGCAGCCCCCACAAATGGCTGTTCGCTCCAGAAGGCACCGGGTTCCTCTACTGCAAGGCGGGTATGGCGGATCGGCTCTGGTCCCACACGGTTTCCGGCAACTGGAACAGGCCGGAGCTGGGTGTCGAGCGGCTCAGCACCATCGGGACGTCGAACACCACCCTGCTGGCCGGTCTCGAAACGGCGATCGAGTTTGCTGAACGGATCGGCATGGAGACGATCCAGCTGCGGCATCAATACCTGGCCAACTACGTGCGCGAAAAGATCCACGAAGTCGGTGATGTGTCGTTCATGAGCGGCCCGCCGCCCGATCTGGCAACGGGGATGGTGAAGGTGCGGGTTCCGATTCAGCGTCTGAGAGCGCGCGGCGAAGCGATGTGGCAGGAGCACAAGATTTGGTTCAACATCTCCGATGGCGGCGAAGGCGGCCAGGCGATGATTCGCTTTTCATGCCCGTACTACATCATGCCCCGGCATCTGGACAAGGCGATCGACGTCCTCGGGGAAGAGATCCGCGCCTGATCTTCTGTAGGTGCGGTCTGTGACCGCACATTCTTGTGCGCTCATAGAGCGCACCTACAGCCTTAAGTCAGCATGGGATCGGCCATCACTTCCACGAGCGACGGACCGTCCGTCCCGAGGGCCTCTTTTAAGACCCCGGGCAGGTCTTCGCCGCGCTCGACGCGGAACCCGGCACCACCGGACAGCTTCGCGAACTCCGCGAAGTTTGGGTTGTGAAGATCGGTCTGCCACACCTTCCATTCCCCGTCGCGCTGTTCCTTGGAGATCTTGCCCAGTTCCGAATTGTTCAGAAGGATGTGTGTAATGTTCATGCCGTACTTCACCGCGGTCAGGAACTCCCCCATGTACTGGCCGAAGCCGCCGTCTCCGCTGACCGAGACCACCTTGCGATCGGGTGACACGGCTGCCCAGGCCCCCATCGCCGCAGGGAATCCGAACCCGATCGAACCCAGGTAGCCCGACATCAGGACAGACTGCCGCTTGCACTCGAAGTAACGGCCGAACGAATAGGTATTGTTGCCGACGTCGACAGAGAGGACGGCATCGTCGGGGACGAGTTCGCCGAGGTGATGGAAAATTACGGCGGAATTGATCCCGTTGCCGGTGTCCTGCTCGGCCCGTGTGCTCTTTTCTTCACGCCAGGCTTTCCACCGTGCCGCGAGCTCGGAACGCTGGTCCTCAGAGCCGGATCCCGTTTCCACCCTTTCGGCCAGGAGCGCTGCGGTCGTTCCGATGTCTCCCCATACCGTTTCGTCGACCGCGTGAAACTTGCCCAGGGCCATCCGATCGAAGTCCACCTGGACGATGGGCTTGTTCGTCGCGATGCCGGTGTGGTTCGAGAACGATGCGCCGAAAACGATGAGCAGGTCTGCCTGGTTCATGAACCAGCTCGCGACCGGTGTGCCGCTACGTCCGAGGACTCCCGCACCCAGCGGATGCGTGTCGCCCACGAGCCCCTTCCCTTTGAAGGTTGTGATGACGGGGCTCCCCAGTTCGTCGGCCAACTTGAGAATTTGCTCCATCCCGTCCCGTGCTCCGTAGCCGACGATGATGACCGGTCGCTTCGCCCGCCAGATCCGGTACATCGCGTAGTCGACGGACTGTTGTGGCGGCGTGATGGCGGTTGGGCCGACGCGCCCGTCGGGGGATCCGGGACCCTCGCGGCCGGCGTCGAGTACCTGGACTTCGTCCGGAAATATCAGGTGTCCGACGTCGCGTTCGATAGTTGCGGTCTTGAGCGCCAGGGAAGTCAGTTCGGCGTGATTGCTTTCGGGTAGCATCGTCTGGCTGAACCGCGTCACCGCTGCGAACGCCGAGGCCAGGTCGATCTCCTGGAACGCTCCCGGCCCCATGACCTGCGTGTTCACCTGGCCGGTCAGCGCCAACACCGGCGCACGATCCACCTTCGCATCCCACAGTCCGGTCAACAGGTTGGTCGCTCCGGGACCGGCGATGGCCAGGCACGCAGCGGGCCGTCCGGTTACCTTGGCGTATCCTGAGCAGGCGAATGCCGCCGCCCTTTCGTGACGCACGCCGAAGTAGCGCAGCCGTCCGCGGGCCTCCTGAACCCGAAACGCCTCGGCCAGTCCGAGGTTTGAATGGCCGACCATTCCGAAGACCGTGTCGACGCCCCAGTTCAGCATCGTTTCCGCTACCACGTGACTCACGGTCCAGGCGGACCGCTTGGCCTGAGGTGCTTCGACTTCTACGAATCCCTCCTGCTCCCGCACGTTCAGCGTTTCGACCGTCAGATCGTTGCCGGCGCCCTTGCCTGTAGCGAGGTCGAAATCGTACCCATGCCAGGGGCATCGGATCTTTCCCTCGCACAGCGTTCCTTCCGTCAGGGGGCCGCCCTGGTGAGGGCACCTACCGTCGAGCGCACGCCATCCGTCCTCGGTCCGAACGAGCGCGATAGTCTTCTCGCCGACGGACCCGGAATGCACGCGATCCGGTTCGATGTCTGCGGCCCGGCCGAGCGCGATCCATTCCTGTTTCGTCTCGCCGGCGGTCCGGTTGGCCTTGGATATCGTCAGCGCTTCGTCGTCCTTGAAAGCCGCGTACCAGTGGTTGCCGTCGCAGAACGGTTTATTCGTCGACGCGCCGCACCGGCAGAGCGCGTAGTGCTCGGAGCTGGCGCCGTCGCCCTGTTCCGCGTCCAGCGAAACACCGCCGCGTACGTGGTACGGGCCGTTTCTTGAAACCAGTATTTCGGGCGTGTCTGAATAGACGTCCTCAATACGATCGTTCTCGGTGTAGCTCAATGCGCCCGACGGGCATCGCCGAATGATAGAAACAATCTCGTCCGGTTCCGCGCCGTTGGGATCGATCCACGGTTCGACTCCAGTCCGCCAGACCGTCGGGAGGTCGGAAGTGCAATACGCTGCGTGCGAGCAGACGCCCCTGTTGTCACGTATCTGGATCTCCGGCCTGTCGTAGAGGTCGAGCCGATCGGGGACACGGTCATCGTTCTTTTCGTCGGTGAAGCCGGCGGCGACATGAGTGCCATCGCAGAATGGCTTGCTCTTCGACGCCCCGCAACGACAGAGATATATGGCCTTTTTCGAACTGCTGATCTCAACGGATCGACGCAACACTTTATCTTAAAAGGAAGAGGTGGAGTGTATGCGGAAAGGGATGCGATTCGGTTTCACGGCGGCGGAGAAGGCGGAGGTATGGGATCGGTGGCGGCGAGGGGAATCTCTGCATGAGATCGGGCGAGCGTTTGGCAAGCTGTCATCGTCTGTATATTGTCAGCTGGCGCATACCGGAGGCATTCGTCCTCGACGGTGAGCCGGGAGATCCAGCGCAATGGGGGCTATGATGACTACCGGGCGTCTGTCGCCGATGAACAGGCTTGGAACCGGGCCCGTCGCCCGAAGCGATGTCAGTTGGGTCGCCATCCGCGGTTACGGCGAATGGTGGCGAGGAAGCTCCGGCGGAATTGGTCGCCCGAACAGATCGCCGGCTGGCTGAAGCGATCCTATCCAGAGGATGAGTCGTATCACGTGTCCCACGAGACGATCTATCGCAGCCTATTCGTGCAGGCGCGCGGGGTGTTTAAGAAAGAACTACTTAGACATCTGAGGTCGAGACGAACGATTCGTCGATCCCGACATTCCAGTCACAAAGGTCACGGGAAAGGGGATCTCGCCGATATCGTATCGATTCGTGAGCGCCCAGCCGAGGTCGAAGATCGTGCCGTTCCCGGTCACTGGGAGGGAGATCTGATAGTGGGATCGAACAACACCTACATTGCGACCCTGGTCGAACGCCATACCCGTTACGTGATGTTGGTGAAAGTGTCGGATAAACAGACCAAGACCGTCGTGCCTGCACTGATCAAGCACGCGAAGAAACTACCGACCGAGCTGTATAAATCGCTGACCTGGGATCGCGGCAAGGAAATGGGAGATCATCGGCGGTTTACCCTGGCGACCGACATCGACGTCTACTTCTGCGATCCGCAGAGTCCATGGCAACGTGGTTCCAATGAAAACACGAATGGCCTGCTCCGACAGTACTTCCCAAAGAGAACCGACTTATCGGTGCACTCGCAGGCGCACCTGAACAAGGTGGCACGTGAGCTCAATGAACGGCCGCGTAAGACGCTGGAGTTTGAAACTCCAGCAGAACGATTCAACGCTTGTGTTGCATCGATCGGTTGAGGTGGCATCGCAATCGACTCTCCTCGAGAGTTGATGAAGCGCTCGAGGTCCGTCACCTTGATCGGACCGTCTTTTTCGAAAGCGATCGCCGGCGCCGCCTCTTCTTCTGTGCTCATCGAAACCTCCGGAGGACTGAGCTTACACGACACTGGTACCCGATGGGACAATCGGTTAGATTGACGCAGTCTGCCGAAGTGTGGGGTGATCACATGTGTCCGGTGTGCGGTGAACCGATGGCCGTCTTCGAGTTCGAAGGTATCGACGTCGACCGTTGCGTCCGTTGCGGCGGCACGTGGATGGACACCGGAGAGGTCGAGATGCTGGGTGCGTTCGACCTGGCCAACCTCGACCGCGTATCCGCAACCCTCGCCGCCGCCCCCGAGGTGCGGCGCACCCGCCGCCGCTGTCCCCGCTGCCCCAGGCGGTTGAGGGAGGTCACCATCGGCGTTGGACCGGTCCTCACGCTGGACCGATGCCCATGGGGGCATGGTGTCTGGTTCGACCGCGGCGAGATGCTCACCCTGATTCACGCTTTTGACGGGGACCTGCTCGGCCCCGCAGCGCAATTCTTTTCCGACCTGTACAGGAACGAGGTCGCAGAACCGAGAGGAGGCGGAGGAGCTCACCGCCACCGAGAATCGCATTGGTTTCGCCCGCCAGCATTACAACGATTCCGTGATGGGGTACAACACCCGGGTCGAGAGCTTCCCCGCAAACATCGTTGCCGGAATGTTCAGCTTTATGGCGGAGGCGTTCTTCGAGATCCAGGATCCGGAATCCCGGGAAGTTCCCAAAGTTCAGTTCTAGCCCGCTTTTCTCACCGGTTGTCGTCGCGAAGCCCGCCGGGCCACCTCGTGGCCCGGTAGGATACAGACGCCGACAGGGCATTTGGCATGGCCCTCGACGGGCCATGCTGGGCGCGCGCCGGGAGGGCGACCGAGGTGTACTTGACAGTACGTTGAGGCGTGGGGGGACCGGCCCGGCCTAGGAGTTCCCCTCGTTCCTGCTTGGCGCTCGTGTCAGGGCACTCCGAATAGCTTGGCGAGCGCGGGGACGGTGGGCCCGACGCTAATAAATTGAGGAGCCCGACCAAGCGCAACGCAGTGATGGCGGATGGATCCGGCGCTGCAGCAGACCACCGGTGAGAAATGCGGGCTTCGAGTCAAGCAGCCTGAGGCTGGAGCGATGTGGGAAGCGATCCGCAACAACACGCGCCGTTCCCGTATGCTGATCGCCCTGATGGGGGCGATCTTCTTCGGGATGGGTGCGCTCTTCGGGAGCATGTTGTTCGGACCGGACGGCACATGGTTGGGCGTGGCCTTTGCCGTGGCGATGTGGTCGATACTTCTCGGAATCGCCTATCTCGGCGGCGAGCAGTTCATCCTGTTCAGCGCCGGCGCCAAGGAGATACGTAAGGAAGACTCGCCCCAGTTGTGGAACGTGATCGAGGAAATGACGATCGCCTCGGGTCTGGGTCGGATGCCGCGCGTCTACATCGTCGACACGTTGATGCAGAATGCATTTGCTACGGGGCGTTCACCCGATACTGCGCGGGTCGTCGTGACAGACGGGCTGATACGACGCCTGACCCGCGACGAACTACAGGGTGTCGTGGCGCACGAGATCGGCCACATCAAGAACCTGGACATAAGGTTCATGTCGATTGCTTCCGTCATGCTCGGGTCGATCACGTTGCTGTCGGACGCCCTTCGCCGGTTTATCGTGTTCGGCGGGACGCGCCGCAGCCGGCTGAAGGGGCCGCCCCAGGTTCAGATGGTCCTCATCGGCATCACCCTGTTGGCCGCCGTCCTTGCTCCGATTTTCGCCCGTTTGCTCTACCTGGCCTGCTCCCGGCAACGGGAGTTCCTGGCCGACGCGTCTGCGGCCCGATTCACGCGCTACCCGGAAGGGCTCGCCTCGGCGCTCATCAAGATTTCGGACCGCATCGGTGTGACGAAGGACGCCGCGGGCCTGCGGGCTCTGGCGCCCATGTACATCGTCAACCCGCTCCGATCGGTCGCTTCGTCTCGGCTATTCAGCACGCATCCGTCGACCGAGCAGCGTGTCGAGATACTGCGATCGATGGCGGGGGCCGGTTGGAAGGACTACGAACGCGCCTACCGCGACACCGTTGGATCCGGGAAGGGCTGCATCGAAGAAAATCTGTGGAGGTCGCCCGAGGCTGTACCGTTGCGCGAACCGGCGATGGTGTCTGAAGCCCCCACCGATGCGATCGGGCGCATCCAGGAAGTTGCCGACCTGCTCGACCGGGGGGCGGACTTCCTCCTGATTCCGTGTTTCTGCGGCGTGCGTATCAAGGTCCCGCCCGGTTTCAGGCATGACGCCATCTACTGCCCACGCTGCGGGCGCAGCCATGACGTTCCGCAAGTCGCGAAATCGACGTCCGCCGCCAGGGGCTCTACGCTCGAGTACCACAAGCGTGGTGAGGGCTGGGATTCGTTCCGCTGTTCTTGCGGTAAGGTGATTCACCTGAGCCCGGCCGTCCGGGTGCCGAGGACGAAATGCACGAAGTGCGGCACCTTGATCGATATCGTGTAGGCGCAGCCTGGCCCCGGCCGCGAAGAGCAATGCGTTCAGTCCGCTCGCAGCGCTTCTAGCTTTGAGGCAATTGACCTCAGCCGGTCGTCCTTCTTCCGATCGAGGGCGATCAGGACGGCCTCTTTCTCCTCCCGGTCGTGCATTAGAGACAGGATTTCCGAACGCGCCACGACTTCTTCTATGCGCCCGCGTTCAACGCTGACAAACACTTTCTCTCCGGATTCGCGGTAAAGGGTCGTCCGCAGGTCGATAATCGCGAAGTCTTCGCCGGAAACCATGCCTTCCCGGGTCAGTGCTGCGGTGAGAGGTTCGTCGCAGTCCGGCGCAAGACGGTACGCCGGCAACAGCCGGCGAAAGACCAGCATCCGTGCCAACTCCCCAAGCCGGGCCGGGATCGAAGTTGCACCCGAGTCCGCGACCGCAGCCACCAGGTGCCAGATGGAGGGTTCGTCCATGCCGATGTACGCCCGCATGTTCGAAGCGATGAACCCGGAAGTACCACCGGGTGCGTTCCGAGCGCCCAGCAGCTCGGAGACCGCCAGAAGGTAGCAGGGAACAGCACTCCGCACCGGTTCATCGAGCGTGTCGAGCGCCAGGATCGTTCTTCGGGTGAACTCCTCCATCATGAACTCGAACACCTTGACGGCCTTGTGGTAGTAGAGGCTCCGGTTCATCAATTGGCGCGCCAGGGCGTACCCTTCGTAGGCCTTGACCCCTTTGGATTGGAGTCCCAGCGTACGATCGCCCTCGGAGTGTTCGATCACAGCCAGGGTGTTGATCAGATAGGCGACGTCGATCTGGCCGGCGGAAACACCCGCGAAGTGGGCGTCGCGCACCAGGTAGTCCATGCGGTCGACGTCGAGTTGCGATGAGACGATCTGGCGAAGGTATGCCGGGAGCCGGCCACGGGACTCCGCATCGTCGGCGAAGGGCGCCGCAACTCGCGTCGGGTCGAGCTCGCATGACGCCAGGATCTGGGCCAGCTCGGAACCCTCCCTGGCGATCATCCGGTACGTCCAGTCCTCGTGGGTCGGCGGACGAAAGCCTTGGGGAAGATGCTGCGGTCCCGGCGGTCCGTCCGGTCTAGCGACCAGGCCCGTCATGACTCGTTCGAACGAATGCGAAAACGGACCGTGCCCGACGTCATGCAGGAGCGCCGAGACGATCACTTCGTTGCGGTACTCGCGAACCTGGCGGCCGTCATCGTCGGCGCGTTCTTCCAGGCGGTGGAGGACCCGGCCCGCAAGGTGTGCGGTGCCCAGCGCATGAAGGAAGCGAGAATGAGTCGCACCCGGGAAGACGTTGGCAGCCAGGCCGAGTTGGCTGATCCTGCGCAGCCTCTGGACGGTACGTGAATCGAGGACGTCCCGGAACACCCGCCGGAATGCTGGGTCGCTGCCGAAGCTCATGACCTGGTGGACGGGGTCGGTGATGACGATGCTGGGTTTCAATCGCTTGCCCGGTTTTCGAGAAGTCCTGATTCTAACGGACGTCGTGCAGAGTGTGGCCGAATTGGTATACTTTCCCTTGGCATGAGGAAGCTTGTCATAGTTGTCGTACTTGTTCTCCTTTCTGTATCACAAGCTCGCCCGGACACACCCTACGATGATTCCGAGTTCGTGTTCGCCCGCGTTCGTTTTACGATGAGTCTCAACGCGCTGAACTTCTTTAACTTGGAACGGCAGCCTCCGTGGCAGCACGACTTCCCGTTTTCCGAGCGCTTCTATCTCGGGATACTTCGTGAGCTCACGGCGCTTCAAACTTCCGATGACGCCTACGAGACCGTCGAACTCGACAGCGCCGATATATTTCGATTTCCTTTTCTCTACGTTTCCGAACCCGGCTTCATGCAACTCACACCCCTGGAGATTGACAATCTCCGGGAGTACTTCAACCGCGGCGGATTTGTGATGTTCGATGACTTTCGTGGAAGGGATCTTCTGGTTCTCCAGGGCTACCTGAGACAGGCCTTCCCGCATCGGGAGATGATCCTGCTGGATCCCTCTCATCCGATGTTCGACGTCTTCTATACCATCGAGAGTCTGGATTTCGACCCACCGTACACGGATGGGCGGGAAACTGGCCCTCCTGAATTCTGGGGAATGCACGATGAGAGCGGTCGGCTCATCTTGGTTGCCAATCAGAACAACGATATTGGGGAATTCTGGGAGGGCTTGGACCGAGCCTACGCTCCGCTGAAGCCGGCGGTGGATTCTGTCCGCCTCGGCATCAACTACATGATCTACGCCATGACCCACTGATCGGGCCCGGCCATCGCCAGCCGCCATGTTTGCGCTATGCTCTTGTGCCTCCACCCGAGAACGGATTCTGTTTTCCGGTAAACGAGACGAAAGGAGTCGTCCAGACATGTCCCAGTCGCACAACGTCCGCCCATCGATTCTCATTGTCGACGATGATCCGGCCATCCTCAACTTGACCGCGACGATGCTCGACCGCTCCGGCTTTGCCGTGACCAAGACCAGTCAGCCGGAGGAGGCCATGAAGATATTGCGGGATCCTCACCGCGACTTTGACCTGCTCATCACCGACTTCGGCATGCGCGGCATGACCGGTGGCGAGCTGGTGTCGGAGGCGTCCCGAGAGCGGAGTGAGATGAAAATCCTGGGCGTGTCTGGTTATCCCGGGCTCGGTGCGGTGTTCGGTCGCGAGGGCCCTATTCTGGCGAAACCATTCACGCTTGCAGAGCTGGTTACCGCGGTCCGGTCTATATTGGATGCACCTTCCATTCCGGGCCGGGTCGGGGCAGCCGAGTCGACATCCGATCTGACCAGTATCAGCCAGAGCCCCGGCCGGTAGACCCGGCATCAGCCACCGTCACCTCATCGACGACGGTCCAACGGATCGTTTCTCCAGGCCTCGGACGCCGTTCGGTCGTCCGTCCGCAAACAATGCGCCGAAAGCGTGCTGAGAAAAACGGGCACTACTCTGTAACCGTACCCGCATTTCCCGGTATTGGAAGGTCTTAGAACGCGACGAGCGGCCGAAGCCCGAGCGTTCGGGGGAGGCCATCATGCAGTCACTCATTCAGGACATTCGTTACGCCGTCCGGGCACTCGCCCGTGTCCCAGTTTTCACGGCGGTCGCCGTGCTGACGCTGGCTCTGGGTATCGGGGCCAACACCGCACTCTACAGCGTGATCGACGGCATTCTTCTCGAGCCGCTGCCGTATCCGGATCCGGACCGCATCGTGCTGATCCGAAACACGTACCGAGGTGGCGCATCGTCAAACTCGGTTCCCGACTACCTCGACCGCGAACGTGACGGGACGACGCTCGAAGCCGTGGCCGCCATACGCAGGACGGAGTTCAATCTCAGGCACCAGGCGGTACCGGTGCACGTCGAAGGCGCCGATGTCACGGCGAGTTTCTTCGAAGTGTTGGCCGTGGACCCGCTGCTGGGTCGAGTCTTTACGTACGAGGACGATCAGCCCGGCCAGAACGACGTTGTCGTCCTCGGTCACGGAGCCTGGCAACTCTACTTCGGCGGTCATGGCGACATCGTCGGCATGCCAATTCAACTGGACGGTCGGACCTACACCGTCATCGGCGTCATGCCGGAATCTTTTCGAGCGCCCTTGGGGCAAGCCGAGATCTGGCGCCCGATCGCATTCACGCCGGAACAGATGGATCCGGACCAGCGCGGCAACGAATACCTCACCAATCTCGGGCGCTACCGCCCGGCGACCGGGCTTGAAGAAGTCGATGCCGAAATGCGCATGCTTGCGGCGCGGGCGGTCGAAACGGGAGGCCGAAGGCGCGAATTCCTGACCAATGCACAGTTCAGCGCCGAAGTCGTGCCGCTCAGAGATGACACGGTTGTTGCTCGAGGTCGACCCGGGTTTCGCGACCGAGGAACGCCTGGCATTCCGCCTTTCGTTGCCCGATGGCATGTATGAGGAGCCCGCGCAGAAAACCGCTTTCTACGAACAGTTGCTGGAACGCCTGGAAGCCTTGCCGGGTGTCCGTGGCGTCGGCGTCACATCCCTGCTGCCGTTCGACATCCTGAACGAAACGGCGACGTTTCGTGTCGAGGGGTACGAGGAAGTCGCCGGCGCGGATCCGCCTGGTGCCGAGTTCCGGCACATCAGTGGGCGCTACATGGAGGCACTGGGTATACCGTTGCTCCGCGGACGGACCTTCGATGCAAGAGAGACCTATGACAGCCAACTCGTCGTCCTCGTCGACGAACAGACGGCGCAGTTCTTCTGGCAGGGTGAAGACCCGATCGGCAAGCGCCTCCGTTTCGGTCCATCGTGGCGCGAAGTGGTCGGTGTCGTGGGGCGGGTTCACAACACCGGTCTGGACGTCGAAGGTCAGTTTCAAGTCTATTCGCCTTACGCTCAGCAGCCGATCAACGACATGGTTGTCGCGATTCATTCGGCCCTCGATCCCGCGTCGATCCTCCGGATGGCGACCGCCGAGGTGGCGGAAATCGATCAGGGCATGCCCATATTCGACGTGCGTCCGCTCGCCGCCCGCGTCGGCGATTCGCTCGCCGCCCGCCGCTACTCGATGGTCGGGCTGGCCGGCTTCGGTCTGACCGGACTACTGTTGGCAGCGATTGGTATCTACGGAGTGATCGCATGCTCGGTGCGGCAACGGACCCGTGAGATCGGAATCCGGATCGCGCTTGGTGCCCAAAGGCGGGACGTGTTCCGCATGGTCGTTGGACAGGGGTTGGTCCTGACAGGTGCCGGGGTCCTGGTGGGATCGCTGTCCGCATTCTGGCTGACGCGATTCCTCGAGTCGCTACTCTACGGGGTGACGTCCAGAGACCCGGCGACGTTCATCGCAGTATGTGTGTTTCTCGTCTTGACCGCCATCGCGGCGGCGTACGTTCCGGCCTCGCGGGCCGCCCGACTGGATCCCGCCGTGACGCTGCGAAGCGAGTAGTCCGCTTTTCTCACCGGTTGTCGTCGCGAAGCGCCGGAGACGCCGCCAGGACAAGGCGCGCGACGGGAGGGGTCCGCAGGCGTACTTGACAGTACGTCGAGGAGTCCGACCAAGCGGAACGCAGTAATGGCGGATGTATCCGGCGCTGCAGCAGACCACTGGTGAGGAATGCGGGCTAGACCAACAGGCTGCCAGCAGGCTGCTAAGCCGCTGGAAATATGCGGACGTACGTTTTTCGGCAACAATCCACCCTCCACATCCGTCCAAACAAATAAGACAGCGCCGACTGCAGGCCCCATGGATGAGGGTCGAGACACGCAGGGCGCAGGACAGGAAACGCTGTATTGCAACCAGTCCCAAGGAGGCAAACATGTCGAAAGGAATCGTGATGGATCCGGAACGGCGGAGTGCCAGAGTCGTCGAGTTTGAACGGGAGATGCTCGACCGCGTCGTCGGTCAGGAGCGTGCCGTCAGACAAGTCGCGCGCATGCTTCAGGTGGTCGAAGCGGGCATGAACGTGCCTGGACGCCCGCTGGCCAGCCTGCTTTTTCTCGGACCGACGGGAACGGGCAAGACGCGTGTTGTCGAGGCCGCTGCGGAGATTCTTTTCGGCGACGCCAAGGCCGTGATCAAGATCGACTGTGCCGAGTATCAGCACGGCCACGAGATCGCCAAACTGATCGGTTCGCCTCCAGGTTACCTGGGGCACCGGGAAACGCCGGCGCTCTTGACGCAAAAAACCATCGATCAATACCAGACCGAAGAACATCCGATCACCCTGGTGCTGTTCGATGAGATCGAGAAGGCCAACGATACGTTGTGGCAGCTCCTGCTCGGTGTGTTGGACAAGGCCACGTTGACGCTGGGCGATAACCAGAGAGTCGATTTTTCGAGGACCGTCGTCGTCCTGACTTCAAACTTGGGTTCGAAGGAGATAAACGAACTCTTTTCGGGCAAGATCGGGTTTTCCGGTCCGGAGACCGACTCCGAAGGCAGGCTGAACCAGAAGATCTACCGAGCGGCCCTGGATGCCGCTCGCCGCCGGTTCTCGCCCGAGTTCATGAATCGGATCGACAAGCTCGTCGTCTTCCGTTCCCTGTCGCGCGACGAGTTGCGGAAGATCGTCGAGATCGAACTCCGGGGGGTTCAGCGGCGGATTCTGGACGCGGCCGTGGACAAACCGTTTGTGCTGTCGGTTTCGGCCGGTGTGAAGGACCTCCTGCTGGATGAAGGATGGGATTCCCGTTTCGGCGCACGACACCTGAAGCGCGCCATCGAACGACACGTGATCTATCCGCTATCCAGCCTGATGGCGACCGATCAGATCCGGGCCGGCGACCGGGTCAGCATCGAGACTTCAGGGGGAGGTCGGCTGATCTTTCGGCGGAAGCCCACGATCAAAGCTGTGCCGGCGGCCCGAGTGGCCAGTGCGACCGCCAGCAGTTCCGATGCAAGCGCCTCCCACCTGGACCGCGCAGCGAGCTAGCTTGGGGAACAGAGCTAGGGGGACAGGGGAGCCTGTCCCCTTTTTAAGTTATTCGCTCGTCACCCACGCCGTCCACCAGGCATCCCGCAACATCAGCGCGCCGGATGCCAGGCGTTCGAGAGCGAACTCCCGGTTCGGGGCGTTGTTGTTCCGTTCGTTGAAGGGGCTATCCCGGTCGATACGATAGAGGTCGTCAACCAACGCGTGGGAACCACGAATGTGATCGAGGATTGCTCTCTGAGGATCTGCCCAGAGTCGTGCCGGTCGATTCATACCCGGCATCAGGTCGTCGAGCGTCAGTTGCGCCCTGACATAGGCAGTTTCGAAGCGCCCGTGGAATCCGCCACTGGCGGAATAGCTATCGGGATTGTCCCCGACCCACCGATCATGGTGGATCGTCGTGTGATGAGGGTTGGCGGCATCGGTGAGATAGTGGCCGAGAATACCCGCGTCGTTGATGATCCGCTGTTCGATCCAGTTCCGCTCCTTATCGTCCCTGGTTTCGCGCCACTGGCGGAATCCCACCCGTAGGCGTCCGAACAGTTCGAGCGAGCGGAACGGAAGCAAGCCCGGGAATGGCCGAACATCCCGGACCGCTTCGATGAACTCGAACCGGCCCTCCACATCCAGCGCCCCGTCCGGCACCAATTCGAGGTCGATGTAGTGCTCGGACCCGTAGGCGGCACTCAGCACTCCTTCAAGGGAAGGGACTCGACGCTCCCGCCACCGATCTGGTTCAAAGTTCAGGTATGTGAGCTGCTCGGCGGCCTCGAGGAAGAAGGCGGGCATGTCATCAGGAAGTGCGGCGACTGCGGCACGCGCGGAGATTTCGTGCCCGTGTTGGCCCCAGGCGCGGACAGAAATCGGGTGCCGCAGTAGGATTCCTCCGGCCGCCCCGGCCAGAAGAGCGAGGGTCACGACGGCCGTGGATCGACTTCTCATGAGCGGGATCATGTTACCAGAGGGGTGCCGCCTACCGTCTCAGGCGAGTGCTGTCCCATCTTGTCGAACGGCTCCGCGGGACGCGAATCCCGAGTCTGTTGAGCCGGTAGGTGAGGGTCGTCGCCGGGACGCCCAACCGTGCCGCCGCTCCAAGGTTCCCGTACACCCTGCCTTTCGATTCATCCAGCGCCCGCTCCAGTATCTGTCGTTCGCACTGCTCAAGCTCCGCCAGCGTAGCGGGGCCTCCGCCGGTCGTCGCCGGCAGCTTCAGCGCGGTCACCGAGTCGTGGGCTGCCCTTGCGACTCCAACCGGCGTACGGAGGACCGCCAGCTCCACCGCCATCCGCAGCTCCCGAACATTTCCAGGCCAGGAATGTGTCATGAGGCGCCGACGATCCGTGTCGGTCATCGAGGGCAGCGTACGACGGGCCGCCACCGAAGCCTTCCTCATGAAGTGCTCCGCGATCGGCAGGATGTCTTCCGGGCGTTCGTGGAGCGGGGGTATTTCTATCGAAATCAGACTGATACGATCATGGAACTCTTTCGAGAATTTTCGCGTCCGGCTCCATTTGGCCGGATCCGCCGACGTTGTCGAAACAACGTGGGGACGTTTCCGTCTTGAAGCGTTCGACCGTGCGATCAGACGGAGGATCTCGTCCTGTCCGTCGGCCGGAAGCCGATCGACCGCTCGCAGCAGAATCGTCGCGTTGGCGCCCAGCCGCCGCGCCTCACGGAGCCGACGCACTGTTTCCTCGCCAGGGACATTGCCGCCACAGTTTAGCTCGATGAGCTGGCCATCGGGTTTGCTCTTATGGATGGTCCAGGCGGCGAGACTCTTTCCGGATCCGGGCGGCCCTTGGATGAGGGTCCAAACGCCCGAGTCGGCGGCCAGCTGGATCTGGTCGCGGATGCGCGACATCGCGGAACTGGGGCCGACCAGCGCGCCGTGCGGGCGGAGCGCCTCCAGCTCTTGCTCGAGGTACAGGAGCCGGGACTCGAGTCCCAAACGAGAGGAGCGGCGCGTTGTTTTTGGCTGTCCCATCGTCCTATCAAGAAGACACCAGTAATCATTGTAATACAAACGAAAAATATTGATAACGAATAGTCGTGATATCAATAAATGTGATATAAGTCTATGAATCTAATATAAATACATTGCCATCGCCCGCCGATGGCGAATGTGTGCAGGAAACGACGTTGTTAGCCTCAGTTGTGGAGCGGGGACACCTGGAGATCCTGGCCGCGATCCCACGGTAGTCGAATTCGTGTTCGCGAATCCGGTATATTCCTAACGCGGTATGAGCAGAGACAAACGCAATCTTCAGAGTGCTTCCGGAAACGGCGGCCGGGCGTGGCCCTCTCCGCCGATCGAGCGGTTGTTGCTGCCGTTCCGGACGTTCATCCGCAACGAGGTGTCCTCGGGCGTCCTCCTGATCGTGTCGGCAGGCGTTGCGCTGGTCTGGGCCAACTCTCCCTTCGCGGACTCCTATCATGCCTTGTGGGACACCCATCTCTCCTTCCAGTACGAGGGTTTCGTTGTCTCCGAATCGCTGCTGGACTGGATCAACGACGGCTTGATGGCCATGTTTTTTTTCGTAGTGGGCCTGGAGATCAAGCGGGAGTTGATGGCCGGCGAATTGGCGTCCCCCCGCCACGCGGCTTTGCCGTTGATCGCTGCGGCCGGTGGGATGCTCGTTCCGGCGTTGATCTACACGGCGTTCAACTTCGGGACGCCCGAACTGGCCGGTTGGGGCATTCCCATGGCGACCGACATCGCGTTCTCGATGGGAATCCTTCACCTGCTGGGGAACCGGGTCCCCTCGTCGCTTAAGATTTTTCTGGTGTCCCTGGCGATTGTTGACGACCTGGGGGCAGTGCTCGTGATCGCGCTGTTCTACACGTCGGAGATCTCCTACACGAGTCTGTTCGTCGGATTCGCGCTGCTGGGGCTTGTCGGCCTGCTGAATCGCCTGGGCGTTCGGAGCACCCTGGCGTACGGGATTCTTGGAATTGGAGGGGTCTGGCTGGCTTTTCTCTTCTCGGGCGTTCACCCGTCGATCGCCGGCGTTTTGATGGCGATGATGATCCCTGCAACGATAAGGATCGAGCCGGAACGATTCGTGGACCGAAGCCGATCGATGATCGACCGCTTCGAACAGGCCGGCTACCCGCGGAGCGACATCCTGACGAACCGAACCCGTCAGGCAGCGTTGTTGGATCTGGACGTCATCACGGATCACTCGCTGACACCTCTCCAACGCCTGGAAACGGCTCTCCACCCGTGGGTCAGCTTCCTCATCTTGCCGTTGTTCGCGCTGGCGAACGCGGGCGTCACGATCGACGCCGATCTGGGCGCCGCCGTCAAGCACCCCGTCACGGTCGGCATCGCACTGGGGTTGCTGGTCGGCAAACAGGTCGGCGTTACCGGGTTTGCATGGTTGGCGGTTCGTTTCGGTCTCGCAGAGCTCCCGACCAACGTGAAGTGGAGCCAGCTCTATGGAGTCAGTTGGCTGGCCGCCATCGGTTTTACGATGTCGTTGTTTATCGGGGGCCTGGCTTTCGAAGATCCCCAATACCTGGCCATGGCGAAGGTTGCAGTGCTCGGAGCCTCCGTCGTTGCCGGCATCGTCGGTGTCGTCATTCTTCGGAGGGTGGGAAATGCGTGAGGATGCAGTGTGGCCTTGCTCAACACGTTAGCAGCCACTGGCTGCTAGCCCGGTTTCACCACCTGGACCCGATTTCGCCCGCCCCGCTTGGCCTCATACAGGGCGTGGTCGACCCTGCCGATCAGCGTTTCTTCGGTGTCGTCGGGTAGGAACTCGGCAACTCCGAAGCTTGCCGTGATGACGGTCGGAATCGGCATCGTGGCCTGTTCGGTCTCGATGCGCAGGCGTTCGGCCAGTTGCTCCGCCTGATCAATGGTCGTGTTGGGCAGGAGCATGATGAACTCCTCGCCGCCAAAACGAGCCACGATGTCCTCGACCCTGCAGCAGTTCTTGAGCAGTTGGGCGAAGCTGACCAGGACCTGGTCGCCGGTAAGATGACCGAACTCGTCGTTGACGTCCTTGAAGTGATCCAGGTCCGAAATGACGATCGAGAGGGGCTGCTTCCAACGTTTGGCGAAGGCCAGCGCGCGGACCATGTACTCCTCGAGTGCCCTCCGGTTAGCCAAACCGGTCAGCGGATCCTCACGCATGAGCTTGCTGATCGTTTCGTTGGCTTCCTGGAGCGACATCTCGGCGTGCTTGCGTTCTGTGATGTCGGAGATGAATCCTTCAACGTGACGAGCTTCGCCAGTGCGACCGACACCCCGTCCGTCCTCCATGACCCACCGCTCGCTACCGGTCGGCGTGAAGATTCGGTAGACGATCTGGAATGCCTCTTCTTTGCGAAGAGCTTCTTCGATCTCGACCAGGACCCGTCCAACATCATTCGGGTGGATCAGGTCGACCCAGGAAACCTGGCCGACCAGCACTCTGTGGGTGTGGCCGCTAACGCGAGCGCTCCCGCGCGAAACCCACTCCATCGTCCATCGCCCATCCCACCGGCACCGGTACGCCATGCCCGGCAGGTTGTGGACGAGACGGCTCACGTCGAGCTGTTCGGAGGCGTCAAATTCTTCGATTAAACGAGTAACGGCCTGGCTTTCCGTTTGTCTGCTCATTTCGAATTCCAGTGGCCGGTGGTACAGGCCACTACTTCCTCACTTATTCTCGGGCGCCTCTCGTTCCTGCATCTCGGGGGCGCGTTCGGGCTCTTCGGACAGCTTCAAGCCGCCGGGCCCTTCATCGGCCGCCTCGCGACGCATTTTCGCTGCTCGGCTGATGAGGCTTTCTACGTCGTCATCCGGGCGAAAATCCGTCAAGCCCACACTGACAGTCAGTGGGACTCCGAGCGAGGCTTCCCCGGTCTTGTTGCACAGCCGCTCTCCCACGATCTTTGCTTGCGGCATGCCGGTGTTCGGCAGCAGGATGGCAAACTCGTCGCCCTCGAGCCGCGCGGTCAGATCCTCGAGACGGCACGACGACTTCAGTATCTCCGAGAAGGCCGACAGCAGCTCGTCGGACTCGGCCCGGCCGATCTGATCGTTGATCGCGCGGAAACCATCCAGATCCGCGACCAACAGCGCCAAAGGCTGCTTCCAGCGGCGTGCGAATGAGATCGAGCGGGCAAGGTCGTCCTTAAGTGCCTGGCGGTTGGGGAGTCCTGTCAGCGGGTCTTCACGACGCAGCCTTGCCAGCGACGCTTCCGCATCGGCAAGCTGACTTTCCAGCGCACGGCGCTCGCTCAGGTCCCGGACGAAGGCGTTGATGAGTTGGACGCCTTTCCGGACGCTCGGCCAGATCGTCATTTCGATCGGGAATCGTTCCCCGTTGCGCCGTAGCGCGGCCATGTTCAGGTTGGCGCACACGACCTGAGGGACCGGGATACTAAGATAGGAAGCAAGCCCCTCACCGTCTGATTCGCGTTCATCGGGCGGCAGGATGGTTTCGGTCACGTTGCGACCGAGTGCTTCCTCACGGGACCATCCGAACGTCCGTTCCGCCTGGCCGTTCCAGTCCGAGATCGTTCCGTCGGAATCCACTGACAGGAACGCTTCCGGCACCTTTTCGACTACGAGTCGCGCCTGTTTTTGCTGGTCCTGGAGATTCTCTTCCTGGGATTTCTGGTCGTGGATATCGACGATGTAACCCTCGATGTTGTGAGGGAAGCTGCCCTGTGGCGAAACGACCCGTCCTTCTTCGAGGACCGCTGAGACGGCGCCATCGGACCGGACGACCCGGTATTCGATCTGGAAGGGCTTTCGGTTGCTGATGGCCTTGCGAATCGCCCGTGCCACATCCGGCAGGTCTTCTGAATAGATCACCTGCCCCCACCGGACGGCGCCGCCGCCCTTGAGATCGTCCGGAACGTAGCCGGTGAGCGAGCGACTTCCCTGGCTCACGAACTCCATTGTCCAATCCCCGTCCCACCGGCACCGGTAGACCATGCCTGGCAGACGGTCGAGCAGGCTTTCCGCGTCGACTTCAGTCAGGGTCTCGACACCAACGCCATTCCATTGACGTCCTTCCGTCATCAGAATCCTTCCGCAAGTTCTTGATTCACTTGCGTGCTGTGCTGTGATTGCAATGTCGCCAGCACCAGTACGAGCAATCGGGGTGCCAGTCGTCGTATGTCTCGATGATAGTTTGCAGCAGTCCGGTTGCCAACGCCTTGGCCTATTGGAGTAATTCGCACAAAAGCAGTTCCAACTGGACAGTATGTAGACCGATCGGTATACTAATGTCATGAGTTCAGATTCGCCGAGGCCCGCAGGAAGCAAAGAACGGATGGTCGCAAAAGCCGCAGAGCTCTTCCAACGGCAAGGGTATGCGGCAACCGGGTTGAAGCAGATCGTCGACGAGAGCGGGACGCCCAAGGGGTCGCTCTATTTTCACTTCCCCGGGGGCAAGGAAGATTTGGCGATCGCTGCGATTGCCTATTCCTGCGGTTCTCGGCTGGCCGCGATGGAGCAGATTCTTGAGACGACCGGAACCGCGGTCGATGCATTCAGGACCCTGCTGGGCAGTATGCGAGACCGTCTGGTGGCATCCGGGTTTGAGGAGGGTTGCCCGATAGCGACGGTGGTCTTGGAGACCGCCGCGTCGTCGGACGCCCTCCAGAAGACGTGTTCAAGGGCTTGGGCGCGTTGGACCGACCTGTTCGAACGACGTCTGTCCGCCGAAGGCCACAGTCCCGAAAGGGCCCGTCATCTGGCAACCCTCACGCTGTCGATGATGGAAGGCAGTCTGATGCTGGCCCGAGCTCACCGATCGACGGCGCCATTGGATACTGTTCTGGCAGAGGTTGGCCGGACTCTCGCACTGGGAGTGGAGCCCTAACAGACATGAAGGAGACAAACAAGATGAGTCGACTTTCCAAACTGACTGACAACGAAATCGAAGACCGAATCCTGGGGTCCGATCAGCCGTTGCTCGTGGACTTCTGGGCGGAATGGTGCGGTCCTTGCCGAGCCATCGCTCCAACCCTCGAGGAACTCGGCGGCGACTATTCGGGCAGGGCGACAATCGCCAAACTGAACATCGACGAAAACCCGGCCGCCGCGGAACGATACGGTGTCCAGGCGATACCTACCATGATCCTATTCAAGGATGGAGAGGAGAAGGCCCGGCTCATCGGCGCGCAACCGAAGAAAAAGATCTCCGAGCTGCTCGATCGTTTTGCGGCCTGAGACCTCTTTTGCTCGGCAATAGGTAGACCGGTCATCATACTGATCTGTTCCCGGAAGTAGGAGAGGGCAAGGCCTGACGATCGCAGCCGCTAGAAATTCAACCGAAGGTAGAACTGCATAATCCGACCTGCGTTCACGGTGTTCGTGATCTGCCCGAAAGTTGGCGAGGAAAGATTTGAGTTGGGCCGGTCGAACTGGGGATGGTTGAAGGCATTGATAAGTTCGGTCCGCAGGGTCAGCGTGCGGGTCTGATCCGGGCCCAGTCCGAAGGTGCGTGAGATTGAAATATTGAAGTTGGTCGTCCCGTCCTTCCGGAACGCATTGCGCGACAGGTTGCCCCGTCCCTCGTCGAAACCCGCAGCCCCGTCGAACGCATCCCTGCGAAGGATCGTCAAAGCCGTGTCTGGGTTGTCGATGCTCGCACCCAGGAGACTCAGGTCGAGCAGCGAAGGCCGGTCGCTACGTTCTCCGTCCACATTGCCGCCGACCCGATGGCCGTCGATCACCCTGGCCGGGGAGTCCGTGCCTGTCTCGACGGAAAACGGAGTACCGTCCTTGAGGATTGTCGTACCGGACACCGTCACACCTCCCAGCCATCGCGGGAGCTCCCAGGAATAGGCCAGGGTAAACGCGTGCGGCGCATCGTGCCGGCTGCTCTCCTTGAGGTCCGAGTCGGCGAATTCTTCGATCTGCGCTCTGCGTTCGTCCCGCCCGACCCCCGTGTTCGAGAAGTCGGAACCGATGTCCAGGGCTTTGCTGAACGTGTAGCTCGCTCGCAGCGATAGTCCCTGGCTGAAAACCTTGTCGATACGAAGCTGGCCCGCATCGAAGAATGCGCGCCCGCGGTTGGTCATTCGCGCGATCGAAAAAAACCGCTGATCCGCACGCCGGTCGTTGATCGTGCTCGTCGTCAGCGGGATACCTTCCACGCGCTCGGCCCTGTTCTCGCGCACGATTCGAAACAGCTTCATCATCCGGCTGCCCGAATACACCAACGTCATCCGAAAGCCCGCTGGGAGTTCGCGCTCGAGTCCCAGCGTGTACTGGTGGGAGTACGGCGTGGCCAGATCCGCGTCGAGCAGGTTGAGCCCCGACCTCGGGACTACTCCAGATACCGGTTCTGAGCCCTTCAGAGGATCCAGAATGTTAGGCCCGCCGATGTCTTCCCCCGGGGCCGCGAAGCGGACGTCGGCACGAACGATATCGGGCGGGTTCAGACGCGCCGTACGGAACGACGCCGGGAACACTTCCCCGTAGGAGATTCCGTAGCCGGCGCGGATGACGGTCGATCCGCGCGACCACGCAAGGCCAATCCGCGGCGCGAAGTTATTGGCATCGGAATCGTAGTCGAACGTCGTCCTGCCGTTCACCTCGCTTGGTGCGCCGGCGTACTCGTAGCGCAGGCCCAGTGTCAGATCCACGTCCCCCGTCACGGCGATGCGGTCGTTGAGGTACACGTTGATGTCCCAGCGTCGGAAACCCCGGTACAGATCCCCCTCGGTCACCGAATATCGAGACGGTGTGCCGTAGCGGAAATTGTCGATCGAAGACCGGCCGAAGTTGTTCCCGAAGCTCATCACTCCGCGCTGGCCTTCGGCTTCCAGTTCGTTGATCTGTGTGCTCACGACATCGATGCCCCAGTCGAGTCGGTGGCTCCTGCCGATCGTCGTGCCCTGGGCCAGGTACTGGAACGTGTTCGTGATCCGGTCCACCGGGATGTTCCACTGTGGTCCCAGCGCCTCGAAGTCGCGGCCGAAGTTGACGTAGGGACCTACCGAGCCAGGGGGAACCAGCAAATCGATCTTCGCCCGGATATAGTTGGCGCCCAGCCGTACCGAAGTTGTTGATGTCGGCGACTCTTCCCATGCCAGGTTGAGGGTCTGCGGCCTCAGGCGCTGGTTCGGGTTTTGCCCGACGACGAACTCAAACGAGTCGATGAAGTTGTCGTTCAGCGAATACCGGGCCGAGACGCGCCGGGTGTCCCCAGGCTCCCAGTCCACGCGGACAGACCCGCCGCTGCTGCGGATCTTCTGAGTTGCATTCGTGTTGAGCAGGTTGGCCGCGATCCCCGGCCGGTTGGGTCCTTCTGCGGGAAACACGTCGAGCCAACTTTGAACGAGCGCCCGGATCTCGGGGTCCTCGGCCAATGCGGTACGCTCCGAAAGGAGAGGGACCAGGACGTTGCCGTTAACGAAACCGGATTCTCGGGTCTCCTCCCCAGTCAGGACGAACGAGAGTTTGTCCGAGCCCAGGGGTCCACCGAGGCGGAAACCGTACTGGTTCCGGCGCGAGGCCTGTACCTGTCCCACCTGGAAGAAAGTCCGCGCGTTGAGCGTGTGGTTGTTGTGGGTTTCGTAGACCTCTCCGCGTAGGACGCCTCGTCGATCGGCTCGTATGACCTGTGGGTCGCGGCCGATCCCCCCGAGCTCCGCGGCAAAGTTGCCGCGTGCGGCCGAAAACTCGGTGACGGGACTGACCTGCGCGCCTTGCCTTCCCAGGGCCTCGTTCAGCGCCTGGTTGTCGACGAGGTTGACCTGAATGTTCTGGTTTCGTCGGGCTCCGGACACCTCGGTTGTGTTGTCTGCGGCGCCGAGGGCTTCGGGATCGAGTGTGATGTCAACCGAATCGACTGCGGGAACGGCGATCCCGGGAATCGAGCCGACTATCCGGTTATCGACCATTGCGCGGACCGAGTACGTGCCATCCGCGAGCTCGAACACGTAAGTGCCCGCCTCGGGCGCGGGCAATTCCTGGATGATGCTGCCGGAACCATCGACGATGACCAGGGTCAGATTCTCCACCGTCTGCTCCACGTGTACGGTCAGGCCGGCGAACAAGGCTAGGAAGACAGCGAACATGAACGGCCTATTTTACTCCAAACGGTTTCTTTCGCGAGTGGGCGCGCGCTCATCGGAGGGTCGAACCGAGAGTCTCGACCTGCTTTTCTCACCGGTTGTTGTTGCGAGGTGTCGGATGTGGCCTGCTCTGGGGCAGACGGCTAACGTTCTGGGACCGCCTCTCGCAGCAGACGACTGTACTGATCTGCGGCCTTCAGATCTGCGACGGAATCGCTCAGGAGGTCGAGATCCAGGATCCCGGGGTCGGAGGTAAGGATTCGGACCTGGGCCTGGGCTCGTCTGGTGAGTCGGACCAGCTCGCTGATCGTGTCTTCGGAAACCTCGAAGGGATGCCGCCGCAACCGGGTGCCCTCGGTCTCTTCACCGAGCCCGATATAGTCGATGACTTCCTCGATCCGCTTTTCCAACTCTTCCGTGTTCTTGCGCACCATGTTCAGGGCTTCGTCGTCGAAGGGTGACCGTAGCGCCAGAAGCTCTTCAATGAGCTCGGACATCTTTTCCATGTCGTTGTGGTAGCGGCGGCGTGCGGCCCGTTCGTAGTCGGCCCTGTTGCGCTCGGCCTCGCGGAGGATGGCTCCGGGGCGTCCGAGGCACTGGGCCGTCGGGCTCGGCCCCGCACCAAGATCGACTGGGAGGACCGCCAGGATCGCAACGAGTGGTAGCCATCTCGATCGCTTTCTCATCAGCTTGAGCATAGTACGTTAGACCCTCTGCGGCCACAAAAGGTTGAAGCCAAACGCGGTCCGTAACCATTCCCCACGTTTCCGGTAGTACTGGCAGGAGGAACACGAACCGAGGAGTCGTACTAGCGATCATGAATCCACTACTCCAAGACATTCGATACGGTATTCGCGTTCTGACCAAGCACAGAGGGTTTACTGCGGCCGCCCTGTTGACGCTGGCGTTGGGAATCGGGGCGAACACCGTCATCTTCAGCCTGATCGACGGCGTCTTGTTGAAACCTCTGCCATTTGAGGATCCCGACCGTTTGGTGGCCGTCTGGGAAGCCAACGTCGAACGCGGCGGCCTGATGGCGGTGGCGCCACCGAATTACCAGGACTGGCGGGACCAGAACACCGTGTTCGAGGATGTCGTCGGATTCTATACGGTCGATTTCACGCTCGTCGACGAAGGTGTGCCCGAACGACTCGAGGGCGCCCGGGTATCCTCTGGAACATTTGAGCTGCTCGGTGTCGTCCCGGCGCTGGGCCGCGGCTTCCTGCCCGCAGAAGAAGTCAGCGGCGAGAACCGTGTCGTGGTCTTGAGCGACGGCCTTTGGAAGCGCCGATTCGGCGCGGCCACTGACGTCTTGGGCACTTCGGTTCGGATCGATGGAGCCGATCACACTGTCGTTGGCGTCATGCCCCCCGGGTTCCACTACCCACCGCCAATGGCGTTCGAGGGAACCGCTCCTTCCGTGAATGCCGAGCTGTGGGCCCCCCTTGATATCACTCCGAACCAGGGCCGCGGTGCCCATTTCATGCGCGTGATCGGCCGGCTGACGCCGCGATTTTCGCTCGTACAGGCCGAGGGCGAGATGGTACGGCTGGCCAACGGGCTCGCCGAGCAGTATCCGGACACGAACCGGTTCTGGGAAGTTCGGCTCGTTCCGCTCGACGTCCAGATCACAGGCGACGTGCGTTCGAGCCTTCTGCTATTGCTGGCAGCGGTCGGGTTCGTGTTGTTGATCGCATGCACCAACGTCGCCAACCTGATTCTGGCCCGAGAGCTGAGCCGGCAGAAGGAGATCGCGACGCGCGCGGCGCTGGGCGCTGGCCGTGTGCGGTTGGCACGCCAGTTGGTGACCGAGAACCTGCTGCTTTCCCTCGGTGGCGGGATCCTCGGGTTCCTGATCGCATACTTCGGGGTGGATCTGCTCGTTGCCATTAGCCCGGCAAACATCCCCAGGCTCGATGAAGTGTCGGTCGATCTCCGGATTGCGGTGGTGGCCCTCGGGATATCTGTTGCGACCGGGCTGGTTTTCGGTCTCGTGCCTGCCGTGAGAATGTCCAGCCCGAACCTGTTTGTGTGGCTACGTGGCCGGGATTCCTCCGAGGCCGGCTCGAACCGGCTGCAGAGCGCCCTCGTTGTCGGTGAGGTCGCGCTGTCGCTCGTGCTGCTCGCGGTCGCGGGCCTTCTGTTCCAGAGCTTCCTGAATCTGCGTGCTATCGACCCCGGGTTCAGTTCCCAGGACACGATGACCTTCAGGCTTTCGCTACCGGAAGAACGGTACGGCGAACGATACCAGCGTGTTCAGTTCGGTCAGGCGTTGCTCGACCGACTCAGCGCGCTGCAGGTCGTTCGGTCGGCGGGATTCGCCGATTCCATCCCGCTGGCCGACGACCGCCAGGGCACTTCGTTGCATATCGCAGGCACGCCGCTACCGGGTCCGGGTGAAGAGGCGATCGTCAACTTCACGCTCGTCAGCTCGGGTTACTTTCGGGCGATGGGGATGCAATTGGTCGCGGGAAGAAGCTTCGATGCGCGCGATGTCGCCGAAGGCAACCCGACCGCGATCATCGACCGGGCGGTTGCTGCCAGGTACTTTCCGGGCGAAAACCCTATCGGCAGACGGATCAACCTGGGATTCAACAGCGAATACCGTGAGGTCGTCGGCGTCGTGTCCGACGTCAAGCATGAAACGCTGGCCGGGGGTGTCACGACGAACGCGTACGTTCCGATCGTCCAGGTGCCGTGGCCATTGCCGCTTGTGTATGCGATCCGAGTCGACGCGGGGGTGGACCTGGTGAACCCCGTACGAGAGGTCGTCCGTTCGATGGATCCCGAACTCCCCGTCTACGACGTCCGGTACCTGGACGATGTCCTGTCGGACTCGATCGCCACTCCGCGTTTTTCCGCACTGTTGTTGGGGAGCTTCGCCGTGGGCGCGCTGCTTCTTTCGGCGGTCGGCATCTACGGCGTTATCTCGTTCTCGGTGAGGCGGCGGATCAGAGAGATCGGCATCCGAGTTGCGATGGGAGCCGAGCCGGGAGACATCTTCAAGCTCGTGATTGCTCGCGGCATGGGGCTCGCGGGAATCGGAGTCGGGATCGGACTGGCTGGTGTGTTGGCATTGACCCGTTTTCTCTCAAGCCAGTTGTTCGGGGTTGGTTCCGCTGACCCGGTGACCTTAGGGGGGATCACGGGGCTCCTGCTTCTGACGGCCTTCCTCGCGTGCTACCTGCCGGCGCGCCGGGCGACCGAGATCGATCCGCTGACGGCCTTGCACCTCGAGTGACTCGGCTGCCGCTTCTCGGCGGGGGACCAAACGAAAAAAAGGGCCGGTGCGAGGCACGCCGGCCCTTTCGCATTCCTTATCCTCTTCTGGCGGACGCTGTCACGGCCTCCAGTCACCGCCCGCCTTCGCTGCCTTTCCTTTGGCCCCCGGATAAACGGTGAAGTGCTTCCACCGCCAGTCGGTCTGGGACTCGTCGAAAAAGAACTCCTGGCCGAACGCCGGCTTCAGGTCGTCGATCCAGGATGCCGTCTCGTCGAACTTGGCAAAAAACACTCGGTTCGTCCAGTGCGGATCCCGACCCTGGATGAACTTGAGGACGAACACCTTCTGTCCTTCGATCTCGGTAACGCCGTCGATCAAGACCTTTCCGGGGGTGCACGACATGGACGGCCCTCGAACGGTCCGGCCCAGACCCGACACCTGTCGCACCGCGCGCGTGAAGATCTCGAATGCCCGGTGTAGCGGCACATCAAAGTACTGCTTCGGCCCCGTATCCCGCTCGACAAACATGTAGTAGGGGATGATTCCCAGATCGACCTGCTTCTGCCACATGGCGGCCCAGAGGTCGGCGTTGTCGTTAACGTTCCGTATGACAGGCGCTTGGGCCCGGATGGTCGCGCCGGTACTCTGGACGCGCCGGACCGCGGCTTGTGACACTGGTGTTCCGAGCTCCCGCGGGAGGCTGTAATGGGCCATGAACGCCAAGTGTTTGCCTGCAGCGATCACTTCCTCGCACAACCGGAGAAGATCGTCGGCGTCGGCGTCGCTGGTGAATCGGTAAGGCCACCAGGCCAGCGCCTTGGTCCCGATGCGAATGCTCCTGAGTGTTTCGATCTTTAGCAGCGGTTTGATGTAGCGACGAAGTACGCCGGTCCGCATGATCATCGGATCGCCGCCGGTGAAGATCACGTCGCGCACCTCAGGGTGCTTGTGGAGGTATCGCACCAGGCTGCCGCTCTCGTTGGTGGCGAACTTCAGTTCGTCCATGCCGACGAACTGCGCCCACCGAAAGCAGTACGTGCAGTAGGCGTGGCAGGTCTGACCCTGGCTGGGGAAGAAAAGCACCGTCTCTCGGTACTTGTGCTGCACTCCGGCCTGGGGATGGCCGTCGACCAGGGGAACGTTCAAATCCATCTGTCCCGCGGGGTGCGGATTCATGCCCAGGCGAATGTCCTGCACGGCCTGATCGATCTCGTTCGCGGGAGCCTCGCGTTCGATCAGCCCATGGATGTGCTCGAAGTCGTCTTCTGTCAGCATGCCTTCCTGAGGAAAAGTCAGCTGGAACATCGGGTCGATCGGGATGTTGTTCCAGTCGATCAGCTCTTCGACGACGTAGTTGTTGACCCGGAATGGAAGCACTCTTGACACTGCGGCAATAGCTGCGCGTTGCTCTGAGGTCAGGGACTTGAACTGTGGAATCTGGTCGATGTTCCTGTTGGTGTAGGCGCGGTACTTAATGGGCTTCACATTCCGATCTTTCATAGGCATCCTTTCAGAGTAGGGCCGGCCGGCGGCCGCTATGATAAACGAAATCCGTTCGGGTCGTGTAGCGATTCGGGTTTCCTGCCCAAATGTCCCACAGTGCCCCCGGAGGTGGCCGGACCCTGAGCGGGCTTGCGGATCCCGTGTAAGTCGGGCTGGTGATCGCTCCGTGTGGATCGGTTCTTGACCGTGCGGAACCAGCCGAAAACGTTCAATCTTTAAAACTTAACGGTCTAGTTTAACATGCCGAGGTCGTTTGGTCCAAGCGATCGCCTTTGAAGTTGCCGCGTCTGGGTTGGGGGAGATGGGGTCCGAAACACCTCGCCGAGGACGACTTGATGCTGACGCACTAAGAAGATATTCGACTGGTGTCTTACGCGGAGCCGGCGCTGGAAATGGAGGCTGCGGGGCTGGTACCCGGAACTGTCAGGAGGGGATGGAGGGCTGACTGACTACCCTTCGACCAGCCCCCCCCACGTTGGAACCTCGCGCTAGAAGTCGTTCGATCCGTCTCCGCGCCGCAGGACGGGGCGATCGTCTTCGGCCGGTTGCTCGCCCGCAACGTCCGGTCGCCGTGTTCTCCGGCGGAGGCTTGGTCGATCGTCATCACGTGCGGGGATGTGGTTTTCCGCCACGGTGAGCCGGTCTTTGATCCGATCGAATTCCGACGTCGTCAACGCATACTCGTCACGTTCCGGAAGCAGCGTCACGATCGTTTCTTTCGTCTTTTCTATCCGACTCGCCGTCGCCGGATGGCTCGAGAACAGTCCCGAGACCTTGCCAGGTGAGGACTTCTGCTGCGCCTGCAGTTTTTCGAACATCGTGATCATCGCGGCCGGATCGTAGCCGGTCCGGTACATATACTGTGTGCCGAGGTAGTCGGCTTCCTCTTCAGCCCCGCGTGAAAACTTCAGGAAGGTCATCGGTATCGCGAATTCTGCGACTTGACGCGCCGCCAGCCCCGGAACCCCTCCGAGGAAGATCAGGGGGATGGACGCCAGGTTGATGATTTGCGATTTCGCCTGACTCTCCGTTCCGTGGCGTGCCGTCACATGTGCGATCTCGTGGGCGAGGACTCCGGCCAACTCCGCTTCCTCGGCCGCGGCAAGAATCAGACCTGTGTTGACATAGAGGTAGCCACCGGGAAGAGCGAAGGCATTGATCTCGGTGGAGTCGATGACCTTGATCGTAAAGGGAACCTCGGCATCTGAGTTGCGCACCAGGTTCTGCCCGATCCGATTGACGTATTCGGTGATCACCGGATCGGTGACTAGCCTGGTATCGCGCTCGATGTCGGCCGCCAGCCCCCTGCCCAACTGCATCTCCTCTTCGATCGACGTGAAGTTGATGCTGCCCTTGTTGATGTTACGGTTGCCGATATTCTCGAGATCGGAATTCTTCTTGTCGTCCGCACCCGCCGGTACCGCGAGGGCGGCAATTGCCACGAGTGCCGAAATGCTTCGTGCCAGCCTGGAAATCATCTTGATTTTTCTCCCTCTTGTTGTAGCCATGTATCGTTTTGGCGGCCAGGTTTGGGTTTTGATGTCCGGTGGTTCCGTTTTTACAGGTGTTAACTGGTGATACAGGTGGGAGACGGGCAGGTATGGATGTGGCCCGGGTCTTGT
This sequence comes from Terriglobia bacterium, assembly GCA_965206125.1. GTDB lineage: Bacteria > Acidobacteriota > Terriglobia > 20CM-2-55-15 > 20CM-2-55-15 > CAXWPM01. The sequence goes on along the minus strand of CBDBIN010000046.1, from coordinate 1,169,043 downwards.
GGACCCGGGCCACAGGCGGCTATGCCGGTTTCGGGGAGTATACGGCGAAGGCCGCTCCCTGTGGATCCAAGAGCTGGATGATCCGGTCGCCTCCGGGCACTTCCATCGGACCTACCAGTATTTGTCCCCCGCTTTCCTTGATCGTGTCGGCGAGCGCGTCGACGCTCGGCACGTTCACATAGAGCATCCACATCGGCGGTCCCGGCATTTCCGGTCTCTTGTTGAACATGCCACCGAGGGGCGCCCCCCCCCCGCGTCCATACACCTGATAGATGCCGGCCTCCCCCATGTCCATCGATTCGACCTTCGTCCACCCGAACAATTCTGAGTAGAACCCCAGCGCAGCTTCGTAGTCGGTCGTCGCTAGCTCATGCCATGAAAATTGTCCGGGTTTCGTCGGGCCGTCAGGGCCTGGCGTATCTCCCTCGGGCTTGAAGATCGCGAAAGTGGCCCCCTGGGGGTCGGCTAGCATCGCGAAGCGTCCTATGGTCGGGATGTCGGTTGGAGCAACCAGGGATTTGGCTCCCAACCCGACGGCCTGGTCGTTGCTCGCATCAACGTCGGGAACCTGGACGTAGGGTAGCCACAGCGGCCGGGCGCCCTGGGCCAGAGCCTCTTCGGGCAGCTTCATGACGCCGCCGATCGGTTGCTCCCCGACGGTCCACATCACGTAGTCGTTGGCATCGTTCTTCCAGATCGTCGTGCCCCAGCCGACAACCTTCGTGTAGAAGTCTCTTGCCGCGTCCGAGTCCGTTGTCAGCAGTTCGTACCAGACGAACCGCCCCCTGTTGTCATCAGACATGATTCCTCCTCGGCGATCTTGGTGGAGACTATCCTACCAATTTCGAATGACGGCTTGTTTCCTTGACAGCCCGGATCGTTTCACTCGCTATCTTTAGATGTCTACCCGGCTGGGGCCGGGACTGTAGGAGAGTCTTCGGATGACAACCGATCAAGCCCAACTCGTGCATCTAGTCTCGTGCGCTCCCCGCGCTCGTGCGGGCCTTGTCGGTAATTTCTGCTTCAAGGCGTACGACGACGTGCCGTATCAGGCCATCCGGATGACGGTCATTGCGACCGCGCAGCCGCTGGTCATTACGGCCTGGCAGCGCATCTAGAAAAGCGGGAGCGGCATCCCGCTCCCGATCCTCAAACAAGTCCGACGAAACTGGAATCCGGGAAAAGAGCCGCTCCCAAGAGACGTGCGCGCGAACGCGCACGTTGAGCCCGAGGCGTGGGGTGTGGTTGAGATATGAGATTTCGGATTTGATATTTCGAATCTCCAACGTGGGGGACCGTCCCGGACCGAGTTCCCGTCACGTCGGGGTGGCAGATAGACAAGGGGCACTCTCGCCGTGGGTGACTGAAGAGGGACGGTGGGCCCGACGCTAATCAAATGGAAGGCAATCATGTTTCGTGGAGTAGACGTTCAAAAACTTGGCAAGACTTTCACCGTCGACCGTTGGAAAGGATGGCGTCGAGAGCGCACCCAGGTGGTTGCCGTTGCCGGCATCGATCTGCGTGTTCCCGAAGGTCAGTCGCTAGCGTTCATCGGACCGAACGGCGCGGGCAAGTCGACGACGATCAAGATGCTGACCGGCATTCTTCACCCGTCAGCCGGGCGTGCCACTGTGCTCGGTTTGACGCCGTGGAAGGACCGGCAACAACTCGCCTTCAAGATCGGCGCGGTCTTCGGGCAGCGATCGCAGCTCTGGTACCACCTCCCTCCGAGGGATACGTTCGAACTGCTTTCGCGGATATACAAACTGGACCGCCTGGAATTCCGGCGGACACGGGACATGCTCGTCGACCGGTTTGGTCTCGCCGAGTTCATCGACACGCCGGTACGCAAACTGTCACTCGGTCAGCGGATGCGGGCCGAAGTCGCAGCGAGCCTGCTCCATCGGCCACGTGTGCTGTTTCTCGATGAACCCACGATCGGTCTCGATGTCGTCGCCCGTGTCCGGTTGCGGGCGTTGATCCGGGAGTGGAATGTCCAGGACGGCTTGACGGTCTTCTTGACCAGCCACGATGCCGGGGACATTCAGCACGTCGTCGATCGTGTGGTCATCGTCAACCATGGACGGATTGTTCTCGACGATTCGGTTGAGGGCATGCGACGGAACCATGTGCGATCCAAGATTCTGCGCGTCCGTTTTCAGGAAGGTGCAGAGATGTTCTTCCATCCGGGAGTCCGTGCGGTTCGCCATGAGGGTTCGGTACTCGAATTGGAAGTGGACACGAGTATCGCGCCGATCCAGATGGTCGTAACGGGGCTGTTCGCGCTCGGGACAGTCGTCGACATCGCGATCGAGGAGCCGCCGCTCGAGGACGTGATCGCGCATATCTACTCGAAGGTCGAGCCCGGAGATGCCGGTAAGGGGGGAGGATGACGCCCACAAAATACTTGTGGGTCGGATGGACGTCGGTGCGTTCGAACCTCGCCTACATCGGCGAGGTCGCTGCGCGGGCCGGATTCATGGCGGTCATCCTGTATGTCTTTCTGAACCTCTGGCGCGCGGTGTACGGCCAGTCGGAGGGCGACCGTGTCGGCGGGTACACGATCGTCCAGATGCTCTGGTACCTGGCGGTCACCGAGGCGATCATGATGTCGACGCACGGGACCGCGGCCGTGATCGACCACGACGTACGCACGGGAAGCGTGGCGGTGCAGTTGCTCCGGCCCCTGTCGTACCCGTTGTACCGGCTCTGGACGTCGATGGGAGAGCGTCTGGTCCGGTTCATCCTGAACATGGTGGTCGGAGCAGCAGTCGCCACCGTCTTTGTAGGCCCCCTCGGGCTGAGACCGGAGACTGTTGCCATGTTCGGGTTCGCCATCGCCGGGGCGTTCGTGTTGGACTTTCTCGGCTATTGCCTGATCGGCCTTGGAGCGTTCTGGATGGAGAACACGGCCGGGATTGCGCTGATATACGCCCGCGCGGTGATGTTATTGGGCGGCATGATGATTCCGCTGGATCTGTTCCCGGACCCTATCCGCGACATCCTCGAGGCGCTGCCTTTTGCCAGCATCCTTTACGGGCCGGCGCGGTTGTTCGTGTCTCCGGATCCTGGGTTCTTCCTTGATCTCATCGTCAGCCAGGCTGTGGCTATAGCCGTGCTTTCGGCGGCCGTAGTCATGGTTTACCGGAGCGGCCTCCGCCGGATCCACGCAAACGGAGGGTGAGGGCAACGGGGACAGGCTCCCCTGTCCCCGAGGATACGGTTGGTGCGATGTTCAAGGAGTTCACAGACTATTTGCGGCTGGCAGCTGCCTACGCCAGGTTCAACCTCAGGGCCCATCTTGAATACCGGGCCGCGTTCGTTTGGGAGGTCACAGCCATGTTCGTCAACGACGGTATCTGGCTGGCCTACTGGGCGGTGTTCTTTACTGAGTTCCCGGTGCTCAACGGCTGGGTCATCGCCGACGTCGTGACCATGTGGGCGGTGGTGGCTACGGGTTTCGGGCTGGCCGCCGGGTTCATGGGAAACACCCTGGGCTTGGCCCGGCTGATCGCCGAGGGTCAACTCGACGCCTGGTTGCTATATCCGCGCCAGCCCCTGGCACATCTGCTTCTCGGCCGGATGAGCGCAACGGCCTGGGGCGACGTGCTGTTCGGGATCGTGGTCTACCTCGTGTTCGTCCGGCCTGATCCCGGCCGGCTCGTTCTGTTTCTGCTGCTCAGCGTGACGGCGGCTGGTGTGTTCGTCGGCTTCAGCATTCTGTCGGCCAGCCTGAGTTTTTACCTCGGGAACGGCTCTCCGTTGAGCGACCAGTGGCGTACGGCGATGATGACGTTCAGCACATACCCGTCGACGTTGTTCCGGGGAGGGGCGAAGCTGGTGCTGTTCACATTCATCCCGGCCGGTTTTGTGAGCACGCTACCGGTGGAGGCGTTGCGAACGCTGTCGGTGTGGAACACGCTGCTGGCGATTGGCGGTTCCGCCGGCGTGCTCGGCGCGGGTGTCCTTGTGTTTCAACATGGCCTCCGCCGGTATGAATCGGGGAATCTGATCCTGATGCGGGAGTGAGGTCGCTCGGTGTGAGTGTGTTCTAATTGGGGTGTTCCGAGAGCACCCCAAATGTCCGTCAACGTCTCTACCGAAATCATCATCGAGCGGGATCGAGGGTCGATCGCGCGGTTTGTTACCGATCCTGAGAATGACCGATCGTGGATCGGAGGCGTCGTCGAGGCGAAGAGACTCGACGACGGGCCCATCGCCGTCGGAAGCCGTGTCGCCCGCGTGGCCCGGTTTCTCGGCCGGCGGATCGAATACACGCTCAAGGTCGTGGAACAGGAACACGAGCGCCGAGTGGTAATGACGACAGACTCCCCCTTCCCGATGATGGTCACCTATGAGTTTGAGGACGCCGGTTCCCAGACGCTTGTGCGCGTTCGTGTGAGCGGGCAACCCCGCGGGTTTCTCAGGATCGGCGGGGCCTTCCTGAACCGTATGGTGCTCGGGAATGTCACGAAGGATCTGGTACGACTGAGGGATCGGATGGAGAGTCCGTCCTGATCGGTAAAACCGAAGGCGGGCCCAATTGTCGGGCCCGCGAGATTCCGTTCAGAGGAGTTTCGATCGGTGCTATCGATCCAGGGAATCGACCGCGGCCGGGCTGTACTGGACCCGTACGCTGTTCAGTCCGTTGTGGATAGTGAACTGATAAACGAGGGGGAACTTCGTCTGGAACTCGACGATGCCGTCGATAATGGTTCCCGCCGGATAAGTGCCGTCCTCCAGATTGTGAAGACTCGTCGTTTCACCGCGTACCCGCCCAATTTCCTGAACCTCGATGATGAATGCCGGGTTGATAGTGGTTTCCTCAAACGTCGTTCCACGGACGTAGAAAATCGTCGACTGGTTGGCCAGTGCGCGCATCGAATACATCAGCGGAGGCTGAAACAGGATCCCGACCGTGCGGCTGTTGACGTGGAACATCGTCAGTGGCGTGCCGGGCAACGGGCGCCCGAATTCGGCGAGGCTCGTCCGGTCCTCTTCAGACATTCCACCCGATGGGGCGGCGGGGTCCTGTACGGCTTGAGGGGCCGGAGGAGCCGGAGGTGTCCCCTGGGCACCGGCAACGTTGACGAACAGGAGTCCCAGGATGAGGACTAAGCACAGTTTACGCATATGAAGTTCGTTCTCCTTACTCTTGCGAATGAAGCGGTTCGGCTCTAACCGGCGGCTGCTTGTGTTAATCGCTAAATATATCTTTTGTTGTTCGGGTTAGGCAACTTTCTTGTGCCGCCGTGCACGACAGGTTGAACGTGGGTGTTTGCGTTGCCCCGACCAAATCGTAACTCGGTAGACTTGCGCACACCGATTCCAATTGGGCCAGTCCACCTGCGTCGATCCGGTGATCGCGCTCCCGGACTAGTGGTGATGGGCACCTTTTTCGAAGGCACGCACTGCTAGATGATGCGAAAGATCCGAACTCACTGGGTCATCGTCCTTGTGCTTCTGCTGCCGCTCTCTGCCCTTCTTGGCGCCCGGTATGCGAGTAGCTTCGCGCCGATACACGGTTCGCCGGCGGGGTTGCTGCCCTGTCCGGCGAGTCCCAACTGCGTTTCGAGTCTCGCCCCGTTGAACGACGCTCTGCATCGCATCGATCCGTTCCGGTTCGAGGGGGATCCGGGCGAGGCCTGGTCCGAGTTCCAGTCCATCATGGAATCCAGCCCGCGTACCACCGTCGTGGAGTTCTCCGAGACCTACCTCAGGGCGGAGGCCAGAACGCTTGTGTTCGGCTTCGTCGACGATATCGAGTGCCTTCTCGAGCCCGATAATGGCCTCATCCAGCTTCGATCGGCGTCCCGACTGGGCCACGGTGACCTCGGTGTGAACCGCGCCAGAATCGGCGTTATCCGACAGAAGTGGAGATCCGGCTCCCGCTGAACGGGGCTGGAGAAGCCCGCGCGGAAAACACTGATATAAAAATAGTTATCCGGTTTTTGTTGTCCAATCGTCGTGAATTCCAGTACCATGGGGGGTTGAAAGGGACGATGAATCTCCTTCGGGCGCCTACTATTTGGTTTCTCGAAGGGGAATAAAGCCGTAGCGAGGAGAAAAGAGCCCACGGTCCTTTCGGGGTCCGTATTCTTAATTAGAGCAATAATGAGTACTCATAAGCCATCTGTCCGGGCCGTCGCCGATGACGTCGTGCTCGCCGACAGTTCTTCTGCCTTCCGGATCTACTGGTACCGCTGTAACGTCTGCGGCGAGGACTTTGAAGACGTCAGTCCATCGCATCGCAAGCGTCTCCACCTCCTGCTCGAGCACAAGCAGGCGCACCGGGATCACGCCCAGAACTCGTAGTCGACGCCCTCGGCGAGCGCGGGGCCGCGTGTTTTGGCGCCAACAACCTGTGGCGAAACCACGGGCAATGGTGCCCCTGCGCCTGCCACATTGTTCTCCTTGACTGTCTAGGAAAGCCTGCCTATACTGTCCTAGTCATTCTAGGAGACATTCGTGCCCAAACAGATAGACCTCCTTCAAGGAACCCTCGACCTGCTCGTCCTCAAAGCGGTTTCGCTCGGACCGACACACGGCTACGGCGTGCTGTTGCGAATCGGGCGGGTATCGGGCGAACGTCTGCAGATCCCGCAGGGTTCGCTATACCCTGCGCTGTACCGGCTCGAACACCGTGGCTGGATCGTCTCGGAATGGGGTGAAAGCGAAAATAGGCGGAGGGCCAAGTACTACAGCCTGACCGCGTCGGGGCGCCGCCAGCTACGGACGGAGAGAGAGCGGTGGAACTACATGTCGACGGCGATTGCCAGCGTTCTGGCCGCCAAGCCAAGCGAAGTTTAAGCAGCCACCGGCTGCTAGAACGAGGTGTATATGCTGTCGCGACTCCAATCCTTCCTACGTGCCCTGGTCGGGCGTTCCCGCCTTGAAAGCGAGATGAGGCACGAAATCCGGGATCACATGGAACGCTATGCCCGGGATCTGGTGAGTTCCGGCGTGTCCATCGAGGAAGCCGAACGTCGAGCGCGGATCGAGTTCGGTTCAGTCCCGACGATAGAGGACGAGTGTCGGGAAGCACTCGGTTTGCGTCTGGTCGACCAGCTACGTCGAAACGTCCGCTTTGCCTTCCGGATGTGGACCCGAAACCCGTTGTCGACCGCGGCGATTGTCCTGACACTGGCTCTCTGTATCGGTGCCAATACTGCGCTGTTCAGCGTAGTCGACGCCGTCGTCCTGCGCCCTCTGCCGTATCCGGAACCCGATCGACTTGCCCAGATTGTGATCGACATCAAGAACGGTAGTTCCGGCGGTCTCCTCGTCTCACAGACTGGCGAAATCTGGGAGGCGGTGCGGGATCATGCGAGCAACCTGGATGCTGCCGTTTTCTACAACGGTTCGAGCGGAGTCAATTTTTTCTCCGGCGACCAGGCCGAGTTCCTCGAGGGGCAGAGGATATCGGCTGGGTTTTTCCAGGTGCTGGGAGTGGCTCCCGTGCTGGGCAGGGGTTTCACTGAGACTGAGGACGTCGTGGGTGGGCCGCGTGTGGTCGTGCTCAGCTATTCGCTGTGGCACCGCGTCTTCAACCGCGACCCCGCGATCGTCGGCGGCAGCATCACGCTGCGCGGCGAGCCGTACACGGTCGTCGGTGTGATGCCGGAAGGGTTTCGCACGACCGCCGAAGCCGACGTCTGGACCCCGCTTCGTCCTTCGACTTCGGGCGAAGGCCAGGGTAGCAACTACGCCGTCATCGGGCGATTGCGAGACGATGTCACCTGGGCGCAGGCCGATGCCCAGATCGGGATCGTCGGCGGCCCGGTTGTCGACAACTACCGGATGCCCGCAGGCGCCGAAGCCGAACTGCGGCTGGTGCCGCTTCAGCGCGGCCTCACCGAGTTCGTTCGGGAGCCGCTGTTCATCCTCTGGGGTGCGGCCGGCGTGGTTCTCCTGATGGGATGCGTCAACATCGCCAGCCTGCTGCTCGCCCGCGAGAGGGGCCGCGTTCAGGAAGTGGCGACCCGGATCGCCCTGGGCAGTGGCCGGAGCGGCGTCATCGGTCAGATGCTGACCGAGAGCGCCGTTCTTGGTGCGGCTGGTGGTCTTGCCGGGATCGAGTCCGGCTACCTCGGCATCGACCTGTTCAACCGCCTGGCTCCGGGAAACATCGGCATCTGGCAGACGGTCCAACTGGACATGCGCGTACTGGCGGCAACCCTGTTCCTGTCGCTGCTCACCAGCGTGCTGTTCGGCCTGTTCCCAGCCGTCCAGGCCAGCCGGATTGACGTGAATACCGGGTTGACGTCGGCGGGCGGTCGTGGCTTCGCGGGCTCACGCTCCAGGTGGCCGCAACGTCTACTGGTCGTTGGGCAGATTGCGATGAGCTTCGTCCTGCTGGTCGGCGCCGGCCTGTTGATACGGACCTTCGATCAATTGAGCCGGATCGAACCTGGTTTCGAAGCCTCGAACCTCGTCACAGCGAAGATCTCGCTGCAGGATGCGAGGTACGAAGACAGCACTGCGGTGGCTCGCCTGTTCGATGAGGGATTGAGACGCATCCGATTGCTTTCCGGTATCGAGGCCGCCGCGGTCGGTCTGTGCCTGCCATACGAACGGCCTCTGAACGCTGGGTTCGTTCGGCTCGACGGACCCGACGTAGACGGCGAGCCAAGGTTTTCTAACGTCTGCTATGCCACCCCCGGCTACTTCCGAGCGCTCGGCGTTCCCGTGGAGCAGGGCAGAAACTTCGACGAAGCCGACAGCGCAGGATCGGCTCCGGTCGCTCTCGTAAACCACTCGTTCGTACGCGAGTACCTCACCGCGCAAGAACCCCTCGAAAGTCACATCGCTGTTTTCGGCGCCGAGCGTACCATCGTCGGCATCGTGGGCGACCTCCCATACACAGCCGGGTTTGGAAATTACGGTCCCATCGATTCGCCACCAGCCATCTACATCCCCGTGGCGCAGACCAGCGCCGGGACGTTCATCACGGCCCACACCTGGTTTGCCCCAAGCTGGATCGTCCGGACCTCACGTTCGCCCGAAGCGGTCGTGGCCGGCATTCAGGGAGCCGTGCGGAGCCTCGATCCCCTTCTCCCGTTCTCGAGCTTCCGCACGATGGATGACGTTCGGTACAGCTCGCTTGCCGACCAGCGTTTCCGGGCAACGCTGCTGGCGATCATGGCCGCGATCGCGCTGACGCTGGCGGCCATCGGCGTCTACGGGCTCATCGCCAACTCGATCGTTGAACGGACCCGGGAATTCGGAATCCGGATGGCGCTGGGAGCGACGCTCGGTCAGGTGATCCGCGCCGCGGCGCTGCCGGGGTTCATCATGGCGGCGGTCGGTGTCGCCATCGGTTTTGCGCTGGCTCAACCCGCGACCAGCCTGCTGGGGGGTCTCCTGTGGGGTGTGACCTCGGCAGACCCGCTGACGTTTGTTGCCGGTGCTGGTGGTCTGCTGCTCGTTGCCTTGGCGGCAAGCCTGATCCCCGCCATGCGGATCATCGGTCTGGAACCGGCCAGTACACTGCGGCAGGACTAGTCCTCGCACAGAGGGTTTGGACCGTAGCTCCGGTCTGGGCCCACCCAGCCCCGGTTGGCGTCCGACGTACGCAGTACCACTTCATACCATTCACCGCCATCACCATCTATGCCCAAGGCAACGAGGTCTGTTCGAACGGTTGTTGTCGTTCGAAACACAACCGCCGAGGTGACGGACGGCTCAGAATACAGAGGTGAGTCCGCCATTACGCAAAGGACTTCCCCGGGTTGGATGTATTCCAGTTCGTACTCGCTCCCCGACCAGATGTGGTACGGATTGGCGTCACATTCCGTACAGTAAACCGGCATGATCCAACCGCGCTCGGCGTAAACGCCCGAGATCACGTCTCCCTCCTCGAGATCCAGCCAGACGGGTACGAGAGGAACCCGATCCAGCGGACCATGAAACACTCCTATCGCAGAGAGGCGTTCGACAACTAAAAGGGCGACAAGGTCCACCATGCCATCAGCATTCGTATCGGCAAAGGTGTAGGGATCCAGGAACCCGGCCTCGAATTCCTCTTTCAGATCGACGTCCTCGACGGTGACGCGCATGTACTCCGGATTCGCCTCGAGAAACTGGTAAAAACCCAGAGGAAGCCCCTGCGGACCTGAAGCTGCCAGTGACGGGTCTTCGGCCGGTGGACTATCGACGGCATCGCCCGAGCTCCTCGCGGCGCCAGTTTCGTCGATAGCGCTTTCGGTCCCCGCCACCTCGGCCTCGGTTGTGGGTGGCAGCACCGTTGCCGGCAGCCTCGCCACCGGGCCGCACGCGGAGATAGCCACGGTCACCCAAAGAAGTGTGACCAGGCTCAGACAAACTCTCCTGGGATGTCTTGGGGATCCCATTGTGTACCTCCGTTTACAGATGCCTCACGGATTGTGGCTCACCTGCGGGCGGCCACACCGATTCGATCCAATAACCGGGTTCGCCGGCTCGCGCAGCCGCTTGTTGCCTGGCTCTTTGACCGTCGCTCACAGTGACTTCATGACGCAACGCACTGTGCCGGTCTCCTTGAATCCTACGGCGTTGTGTGCTGCGATGCTATCGAGATTGTCGACCTCAGCGTCGGAGCCAAGCTCGATACACCCCTGTGAACGAGCCCAGGCGTCCGCGGCGTCAATCAAGGCGGCGCCAACGCCTCTACGTCGTGCGACTGGCTCAACATACCAGCCTTCGATAAATGCAACACGATCAGTCTTGCAGCCTTCTGCGTAGGCGCGTATCGACAACTCTATGAAGCCGATCTCCCGGCCCAGTTCATCAAACGCGAGTAGAACTTCCAGCGGCTCCCTGGCTTCGCCCCCGAAGTAGCGCTCGATAGCAAGAACGTGCTCGTCGGGATCGGACGGCCAGAGACTCTGACGCATCTGTGCCCAAATAACTCGATCGCGATCGGCAGCTGGTCGGATCTCCATTGCATTAACTAGGGATCAGTTGGTTCCGTATAGCACTCCTGATCCGCTCCTGTCCAAACTTCTTAGAGCGATCGGGCGCGGCCAAGTATCAAAAGTGAACAGGTCGGCCCGAGAGTCGCTTGTTGCTACGAAGCCTGGATCAGATTTCGTCTGAAGACCTCGATAGCTTCAAAACGAGACCTACTGCCGGTCGGTCCGGGCTGCATCCACCCCCTCTCTGAGTTATCCTCGACAGTTACGGCTCGGCGTCTTACACATGAACACGACTCCCGACTCCCCCGTCAATCCGCAGACCTACCGGTTGCCGCCCGCCCTCGCGCAGCAGGTTGCTCATGCTCTCGATCGCTGGGAATCTGATGGTAGGTCAGCCCGACTCTGGAACCGCGACGCTTCGCTTTGGACGGGCGGCGACGAGCGCCGGTGGCTGGGTTGGCTCGAAGTCGTCGAGAAGCAGGCCCGGGAACGAGACCATCTGGACCGGATCGCTCGGGACGTTCGGGCCGCGGGCTTTACCCGCGCACTGCTTATCGGGATGGGCGGCTCGAGCCTCTGCCCGGAAGTGCTGGCTCGCACTTTCGGGCGGGCCGAAGGGCATCCGGAACTCCTGGTATTGGATTCCACCGATCCGGCACAGGTGATGGCCGTCGAAGAGCGATTGGACACGGACCGGACCCTGTTCATCGTGTCGAGCAAGTCGGGAACGACGCTCGAGTCACGCATCCTGAAGGACTATTTCTACGATCGCTTGTCTCGCGAGGTGGGTGCGGACCAAGCCCCCACGCGCTTCGTCGTGATCACAGATCCCGAATCGGATCTCGACCGTACGGCCGGGGATCTGGGCTTTAGACACGTCTTTCGAGTCGATCCGACGATCGGTGGGCGGTTCTCGGCCCTGTCCGACTTCGGCATGGTGCCTGCGGCTGTGATCGGCCTCGACGTAGAGCGGTTCCTAAGCCGAACGCTCGACATGGTTCGAGCCTGTGGCCCGGCGGTCCGGGCGTCGGATAATCCGGGTGTGGTCCTCGGGCACGTCCTCGCTGTTCTCGGTACAAGCGGCCGCAACAAGGTCACGATCGTGGCTTCCCGGGGTATTCGCAGTCTTGGAGCCTGGCTCGAGCAACTGGTCGCCGAATCCACGGGCAAGGACGGAGAAGGACTGATTCCCATCGACACCGAGGAACCAGGTCCGACGGACGCATACGGCGCCGATCGCGTGTTCGTCTACCTTCGGTTGGAAACCGCTCCGTCATCGGCCGACGACGATGTTGTCGCGGCGTTGGAGCGAGCCGGTCAGCCAGTGGTACGGATCGACGTTCCTGATGTCTATCGTCTGGGCCAGGAGTTCTTCCGCTGGGAGATCGCCACGGCCGTGGCGGGCGCGCACCTGGGCATCCATCCCTTCGACCAGCCTGATGTCGATGCGAGCAAAGTTGCCAGCCGGGCATTGACGGCGGTCTATGAGGCGTCGGGGGTTCTACCGGCGGAGGAGCCGATTCTCGAAGACGGTGGCCTTGGTCTCTTCACGGACGCCGCCAACGCTGCCGTCCTCGAGGAGGTCGTGGGACCGGGGGCCAGCCTCATCGAATACGTGAGAGCTCACCTGAACCGCCTGGATGCCGGCGACTATTTCGCGGTACTGGCCTACCTGGAAAGAAACCAGACCAATGAAACTTCGCTCCAGTCGGTCCGTCATCTGGTCCGGGACCGGAAACGCGTGGCGACCTGTCTGGGGTTTGGTCCGCGGTTTCTTCACTCGACCGGCCAGGTCCATAAGGGCGGCCCGAACCTGGGCGTCTTCATACAGGTGACATGCGATGACGCGGTGGATCTGGCGGTGCCGGGGCGATCCTACACCTTCGGTGTCGTTAAGGCGGCGCAGGCAGGGGGCGATTTCGAGGTCCTGGCGACGCGCGGGCGTCGCCTCGTTCGAGTACACTTGGGAGCCGACGTTGCTCTGGGACTTCGAAAGCTGGAAGACGTTGTCCGTGGGGCGCTCGAGGACGGGTAGCAGGGCCGCCCGCAACCCGGCAGAACCGAGGAGAGTGAACATGCAGATCGGAATGGTCGGCCTGGGGCGCATGGGTGGAAATATGACCCGGCGGTTGATGGCCGGAGGTCATGACTGCATCGTCTGGGATCGCGACCCCGTCGGTGTGGCCGGCCTCGTGGCCGAAGGCGCCGGTCGTGCGGATTCTCTGGAATCCCTCGTGGACGTGCTCGCGCCCCCGAGGACGGTTTGGGTGATGGTGCCGGCCGGTTCGGCGACCGAACAGACCGTGGCCGCACTCGGTGATTATCTCGATGACGGCGACACCATTGTCGATGGCGGTAACACATACTTCAAGGACGATGTCCGCCGAGCGTCGATCCTCAGAGGAAAAGGGATCCGGTACCTCGACGTGGGAACCAGCGGCGGGGTGTGGGGCCGCGAGCGGGGATACTGTCTTACGATCGGTGGGGACGAGTCCGGGGTCGAACACCTGGAGCCTATCTTCAAGACTCTCGCGCCAGGTAGCGGCGATGTCGGGCCGACGCCAGGCTGGGCCCCTCGTGCCAGTACCGCCGACCAGGGTTGGGTTCACTGCGGGCCGTCGGGAGCCGGTCATTTTGTCAAGATGGTACACAACGGGATCGAGTACGGGCTGATGCAAGCCTATGCGGAAGGCTTCGATATCCTCAAGAACGCGGGCTCGGAGGATCTGGCCGAGAACATCCGGTACGACATCGACCTTGCCGACGTCGCCCAGGTGTGGCGGCGAGGTAGTGTGGTGGGTTCCTGGCTGCTCGACCTGACGGCGACGGCTTTGACCCAGGACCCCGTGCTGTCGGATTATTCCGGTTTCGTCGAGGATTCGGGCGAAGGCCGCTGGGCGATCAACGCCGCAGTGGAGGAGGGTGTCCCGGCCGCTGCCCTCAGCGCTGCCCTCTTTGCACGATTCCGGTCACGGCAGGAGCACACGTTCGCAGAGAAGGTGCTGTCGGCGATGCGGCACAAATTTGGCGGTCACCTCGAACGGACGGACGAGAATTAGCTTATTCAGTCGGTGTTGTCCAGACAACATCATCCCGACTTGGATTGGGTTATTCGAAATTGAGGAGAATGTAGTGAGGGTGGGAACGTTGAACATCTGGAGACCGGTGGTTCTGCTGGTGTCGGCCCTGGCCGTCGCCCAGGTGCTGGCTCCACTGGCCTCGGCGCAGTACGCCACCCGTGCCGAACAAATCCAGGCTCGGCGTCAGCAGAAGCTCGAAGGGCTGTCACCCGAGCAGGCGCCAGACGGCGAACAGACGATGAACACGATCGAGGACAAGAAAATCCTCGAGCGGCTGGCCTTCGGCTATCACGGGCTGACGCTGGTGATGGGGTGGACTGGGAACCGGCCAGGGCTTTGCTTTCGGCCCGCAGTATCTCCGGACCGATCTGGCAGGCGGAGAGGTCACCGTGCGCGGTTCGGCCCGCTACGCTCTTTCCAAAGCGTATCTGGCCGACGCGGTGCTGAGCTTTCCAAGGCTTGCTGATGAACACTTCTTCCTGGAGTTTGCAGGTACTCATCGCAACTACCCGACCGTCGACTATTACGGGCCGGGATCCGATTCGCGGGAGCAAGACCGGACACACTTTCGTCTAGAGGACACGTCGATTGGCGTTACCGCGGGCGTCCGCCCCTTCGGCGCTTTGGAGTTCGGGATTCGGGCCGGCGCGCTGTTGGTCAACATCGGGAAGGGAAACGACATCGACGATCTGGACCGGCCGCGTACCGAAGATTTTTTCGACCCTGCAGACGTCGTCGGCCTGGACGTTCAGACCGATTTCCTGGAGGGTGCTGTCTTTGCCCGCGTCGACTATCGTGACAACCCGCTCGGCGCACGCAGCGGCGGACACTATCTCGCTCGTCTGACATACTTCGACGATCGGGACCTGGATCGGCACGACTTTCGGCGTCTTGAACTGGAAGCGCAGCAATACGTTCCGTTCTTCAACAAGCGCCGCGTCATCGCGCTTCGTGCGAAGACCCTGATGTCGTTCACGAACGGAGCGTCGCGTGTTCCGTTCTACATGCAGCCCGTCCTGGGTGGTTCCGACGACCTTCGCGGATTTCTACCGTACCGCTTCTACGGGGACAACCTGATCGTGGCTAACGTGGAGTACCGGTGGGAATCGTTCACCGGTCTGGATATGGCGCTGTTCTTCGACGCAGGGAAGGTGACCGACGATCGGTCCGAGCTGAACTTCGACGACCTGGAAACGTCATTCGGGCTCGGGTTCCGGTTCAACGTGAACAACAGTACGTTCATCCGCCTCGACGCCGGATACAGTCGGGAAGGCATTCAAATCTGGTTCAAATTCGCGAACCCATGGTGAGGAGCATGCGGCGATGACTACCTTGTTGGTGATGGCGATGATGTGGGGGGCCGCGTCCCCACAGAAGTTCTATCCCGATGACCCTATCCCCATGGAGCCGGCATCGATTTCCCTCGAGGACGCTGCCTACCGCAAGCTTAACGATTTCTACGACCTGTTTCTCCATACCTTCGGCGATCCCGGGGAGCAAGGGCCCGAGGGCGGTGAGCCGATTCGCGCGCAGTCCACGAACACGGTCGATGAGGTTCCCGACAACGCGTGGTTCACGAACAGGATCGGTTCGGTCCCGATGTCGGTCGAGGATGTGGCTCGCGGTCCGCGGACCGGAAACGCACCGGATCCCGGTGGTCCTTGGACGATCGTCGGCGCCAAGACCGAGGGAGTGACGCCCGGTTTTCAGATCGAGGACAGCCGGGGCTCCCGCTACCTGCTCAAGTTCGACCCGGAGACCAACCCGGAGATGGCGACCGGGGCGGGAGTGATCGGCGCTCTCATCTTCCATGCACTGGGGTACAACGTTCCCGAGGATTACCTCGTGACGTTCGATCCGGAGATACTCGAGATCGCTCCCGGGGCGATGGCGACCGACCACTTGGGCGTTGACCGGCCCATCTCGCGGATCGATGTCAACACCGCGCTGGCCCGGGTTCCCAGGTTGCCCGACGGCCGTCTTCGTGGGATTGCCAGCCGCTACCTGTCGGGTAGGATTCTCGGCGAGTTCCGTTACCACGGTACGCGTTCGGACGATCCCAACGACATCGTGCCTCACGAGCATCGGCGGGAGCTTCGGGGGCTGTTCGTGTTCGCTGCCTGGGTGAATCACAACGACTCCCGGCCGATCAACACGCTCGACTCGCTCGTGGAGGATGGTGGACTTAGTTTCATCCGGCACTACCTCATCGATTTCGGTGCCACACTCGGTAGTGCGAGTGTCCTCTCCAACAGCGCGAGGGATGGCAACGCATACTTTTTCGAGTTCAAGCAGGCGCTCGCTCAGGCTATCAGCCTGGGCTTGTACACGCCCGGGTGGGCGCGTGCGCGCTACGACAAGTCGGACGCCATCGGCATGATCAATCACGACGCGTTCGACCCGGATGCTTGGAAGCCGAACTACCCGAATCCCGCTTTCCGGAACCGGCTCCCCGACGACGAGTTCTGGGCGGCAAAGAAGGTGATGGCGTTCACGGACGAACAGATCGGAGCGATCGTCGGCGAGGCCAGGTACTCGGACCCGGCTGACGAAGCGGCTCTGATCGAGTACCTGATCCAACGGCGTGACCGTATCGGCCAGACGTACTTCGAGCGCGTTCTGCCGCTTGACCGCTTTCGCGTCGAGGAGGACCGACTGGTCTTCGACGACCTGGGCGTGCTACACGGAATTTCCGCCGCGCGCAATTACCCCGTCCGGTGGTCGCGTTTCGACAACTCGACCGAAGAACATGTGCCCTTTCCGGACGCGTCTGGCCCGCGTCTTCCCGAGCAGGTTACCTCGTCGGCTCCCGGGAGCTACTTCCTGGCGACGGTCGGGGACGAGGGGGCAGCGAAGTCCGTACTCGTATACGTTCGCCGGGACGCCGACGGTGTCCGGATCGTCGGCGTCGAGCGAACCTGGTAAACCACCGAAGGCGCCACCGCTTTTTTTCGGCGTCTCTCCGGCTTTGGGAATAATGTGGACAACTGGTTCTTGTTCCCGACGTCCATCGCCATCGCAACCGTTGCGACCGCAAGCGGCATTGGCGGCGCGATCTTCTTCGCACCGATCTTCCTGCTGGTTCTCGGACTCGAGCCGATCGTAGCCTTCGGGGCTGCCTTGCTTACTCAACTGTTCGGGTTGAGCTCGGGCTTGTTGGTCTATGTGAGGGCCCGTCTCGTCGATTTCAGGCTTGGATGGAGTCTGCTCATGTTCTCGGTGCCTGCCTCGGTACTGGGCGTGATGCTGGCGGACCGGGTCCCGCAGAAAGCGTTGAAAGGGGTGTTCGCCCTCGTTCTGGTCGTGATAAGTGTGCAGATGTTCCGTGCCTGGCGGCAGGACCGAGCTCCCGGTTCACTCGAAACCGGTCCCGGAGACGGCGACGGTCACGAGTCCGTGCTCATCGACGCCCGGGGCTGCGAGTACCGGTACACGGCAGGCAACAAATCCCTGGGAGCTTTCTTTGCGGGCGTCGGCGGCGCCCTGCTCGGCATGATCTCAGTCGGTCTGGCCGAGTTGCAGGAATACAACCTGGTCGCACGGTGCCGGGTTCCTCCACCGGTTGCCATCGGAACCTCGATTTTCGTAGTTGTGATTACGGTCATCGTGGCATCAGCAGGCCGCGTGTATGGGTTGCTCACGATGGATGGGCCCGAGCCCCTCGACCAGGTGCTCGGCGTGGTCACGTTCACGATACCCGGCGTGGTGATAGGAGGGCAGATCGGTCCCCGGATCCAGGCCCGCTTGAAGCAGCATGTCGTCAAGATCGGCTTGGCGGTGATCTTCGCGATCGTGGGTTTGTTCATGCTGGCAACCGTTGGATTCTCGACAGGGTCAGCCGGGTGACTGAACTTGCCCATCCAACACGGACCCTCGCCATCGACATCGGGGGCACGGGTCTGAAAGCGCTGGTCATGGGCGCCGACGGCCGTGCCTTGAGCGAAAAGGTCGTACGTCCTACGCCGTCGGACGCCAATCCCGAGTCCGTGCTTCAAGTCCTAACGGAGATGATTGCTGAGATGGGTTCCTTCGACCGCGTGTCGGTGGGCTTCCCCGGAGTGATTGCCGGGAGTACCGTCCGCACGGCAAAGAACCTCGGTTCGGCATGGCAAGGCTTCAACTTGGAGGAAGCCCTCGAGCGGATCACCAGCCGCCCCGTCCGCGTTGCGAATGATGCCGATGTGCAGGGTCTGGCTGTGGTCGAAGGCCGGGGTGTCGAACTTGTGATCACGTTGGGCACCGGGATGGGATCCGCTCTCTTCGTGGAAGGCATGCTGCTTCCGAATCTCGAGCTCGGACAACATCTCTTCAAAGGGAACGAGACTTACGCCGATAGGATCGGCAAGCGAGCCCTGGGGCTCGTCGGCAAGGAGGAGTGGAATCGACGCCTATTCGAGGTGGTCGCCCGTCTGGAGGCGACGTTCAGCTACCGCATGCTCTTCATCGGGGGCGGAAACGCGAGCAAGATCGTGACAGACTTGCCTGCCAATGTTCGGAAGGTATCTAACGACGCGGGTCTTGTGGGCGGCATCCGACTGTGGGAAGGAAGCAGCTTTCGAGGGGCATAAGGACTTGGAACGGTGGTCGGAGCTGTTCTAAACTCCTTGCTTGGAGAGTTCCTCTCCGAAGACAACAGAACGAAAGGACGTGGATTCTTATGGCCGGATGTATCAGGACCGGGTTGGGTGTTTTCCTACTCATGATGATTGCCGCGGTCGGCACGTTGGCGCAGCAGCCGAGCGGGTCGACTCAAGATGGAGTCTTTACTGAAGCGCAGGCCAACCGCGGGGCCAAGGTCGCCCAATCCGTCTGCTCGGAATGTCACACGGCACAGTATTTTCAAGGCGCATTCATCGCTTTGTGGGAAGGCGCGACCCTCAAAGAGCTCTACGATCTGATCCGGGGGACGATGCCCGAAGGAAATCCGGGCAGCTTGAGTGCCCGACGATACACCGACGTTCTGGCCTATATCCTCGACCTGAACTACATGCCCCGAGGAAGACGGGAGCTCAACTCGAGGAACCTGGACATCCTTATCGAGCGGGGGAAGCGATAGCACTCGCGGATTGAGGGTCTCTTCAAGCCGGATGGGGGCGTGCCCCTCCTTCCCAACCCGCCAAGTCGGGAACTCCTTCTTCGTTTTCGCCTCTCCTATGGCAGCCCGCGGCAGACTCGTGCCACGGGCCGTTAGACGCGAATCCTGATGGATAGGCACCATGTCGATACATGTCGAAATCAGCCCGGGCAAGATGGAAGCACTGGTCGACGTCCGTCGCGGATCCGAACCGCTGACCGTTGACGCGATCAAACGCGCCCTCGACGAAGCCGGCGTGTGCCACGGTATCGATGAGGACGCTTGCGGCAAGCTCGTCGAAGCGATCGACCAGGTGCCCGAAGGGGGCCGAATTCAGCATCGCGTGGCTCGGGGCACCCCTCCGGCGAACGGAGCGGACGGCAGCGTCCGGATGCTGATGGAGTCTCACCGGTCCTCGGTCGGAGTCGAGAACCAGTCCGGCATCGTCGACTTTCACGAGCGCGGGGCGTTCACGTCGATCGAGCAGGAGCAGCTCATCGCGGAAATCGTCCTGCCCGGGGAGGGGACTCCAGGTAAGGATGTCTGTGGCGAAGAGTTGAAACCAGAGCCGGGCAAGAAGGCCAGCATCACGGCGGGACAGGGAACGACGTTGACCGCTGGCGGCACGGAGCTGCGTGCCACTCGCGCCGGCGATCTGCGATGTTCGGGCGATCGCATCGAGGTTAGCGATTCCATACGGATTCCCGGGGACCTTGGTTACGAGATGGGGAGCGTCGAATGCGAGGGTTCCGTCCGTGTCGAGGGGGACGTGTTGCCCGGTTTCCACATCCGCGCCGGCGGCGAAGTGACCGTTGGCGGAGTCGTGGATGGAGCCGAGGTTGGGAGCGGGCACACGGTCGTCGTCCGCCAGGGGGTCATTCGCGGGGGGCGGGTTTCCGCCGAGGAGGCGCTGACGGTCGGCTATGTCAGTGCCGCCTACCTCCAGAGCGAGACCAGCGTCAAGATCCTGAAGGAGGCCGTACACGGCACTGTCGTCTCCGGGGGCAGCATCACGATGCCCGCTACCGGGCGTGTGATCGGCGGAAGCCTTTCAGCGCACCGCGAAATCGAAATCGGCAGCGCCGGGCACGTCAAGGGAACGCTCACGGTACTGGCTGCCGGAGTCGATCCGCTCAGGGATCTCCGTGCGGCGAAGCTCGCGGCCAAGATGCAGAGTTCCGAAGGATTGAGGCGCAAGCTCGAAAGGATCAAGGATTTCGCCGACGAAGAAGGGAAAGGCCGCCTCGAGCCGTTGTTAGACCGCCAGGCTGCGAAACACGAAGAGACCTCGGCAGAGCTCGAGGATCTGGAGCGGGAAGACGGGAATCTCCTGGATTGTCGTATCAAAGTGCACAAGGATGTGCATCCGGGAGTGCTCATCCGTATCGGTAGGAGCGAAATGAAAATCGAGGAGCCGGTCCGTCGCGCGACATTCCGCTACGATACCGAATCCGGCATCGTCGGGCTGTTCGATGCCACAGGGACAACCGGGGGAGAAGAATGACGGTCCAAGACGCGATGATGTCACCAGCTGTGACGGTTCCCCAGGGCAGCTCCGCGCTGAGTGCGCTGAAGCTGCTTATCGAGAAGGGAATCAGCGGAGCGCCGGTTGTGTCGGAGGATTCGAGCCTGGTCGGTGTCGTCACGGAGTTCGACCTGCTGTTGGCGGTCGATCACGTCGGTGAGCACGTACCGATTTCAGTGGTGATGACGCCGGATCCGGTAGCGGTCACACTCGATACTCCCCTGGACCAGGCGCGCGACCTGCTGCTCGAACACAACTGGCGGCGTCTTCCGGTACTGGACGGCAAGAAGGTCGTCGGGGTCCTGTCCCGGCGGGACATACTGCGTGTCCGTTTCGGACTTTAGGCCGCTACCCCTGTAGCCCGCCCGCCGGCTGCCACCGCGGATCGTCGAACCTTTGTATCTCCACGATGTACCCGTTGGGATCGCGCAGAAAGCAGTGGTAGATCTGGTACTCCGGATTCGAAGTCGGCGGCTGGTCGAACGTTACGCCCTTCTCTTTCAAGGCCTCATACCATCCGTCCACGTCTTCGGTTACCAAGGTGATGATGATTCCCTCGGGCCGGGCCCTTCCCGATACAGAATCCGATGAAGCCACCGCCTCCGGTTCTATATATTCGGCACGAGCCCTGGTCGAGAGCCACAGCCAGGCCGAGAGCCCGTTCGTAGAACTCGGCAGTCGCGGGGAGATCCAGCGTCGCCAGGAAAGTGATCTGAGATTCGAAAGGGCGGGGCATCTCTTGCGGACCGCTGGGATCGAAGCCGACGCGGGATATGGACCTCCCGCGCCGGCGTCGCTACTCGTCGGGCTACTGCTGGTTTGAGGAGCGGGCCTCGGACATCGCCCTCCACATGGCCGCCGTGGTCGCGTCAGTCCGGAACTGGATGATCCGTCGGCCGTTGGCCAGGGTCTTATCGACCGGCGCCAGGCTGACCCCGTTGATCGTGAACTTTCCCGCCTTGATTCGTTCGTTCGTGCGGACCGAGTTCACGTCGGCGTTCATCATGATGGACGAGATGTAGTAGTCGTCGTGCAGGCCCTCCGACACTTCATGGATCCCCAGTTCTTCCTCCAGAAAGGTCTGGACGTCGCCGTAGTTGTAGTACTCCGGAATGAAGTAGACCTTGGCCGTCTGCCCGGCCCATGCGGCGGTCAGTTCTTCGGTGACTTCGCGCATCGGTGTCTGGTTCCCGCCGCTGTCGCCCATGATGAAGACGTCGGTGAAACCCTGGTTCTTGAGGCTGGTTGCCATGTCCTTGAGGACCGCTTTGTACGTTTCCCTCGAGAGGTAGACCGTACCGGGTGAGATGCCCTCCCGTTCCGGGTTGCCGGGTTCGAGCGTGACGATGGGGGCGATGAGCGTTTCACCCATCTGGCGCGCGATCGACTCGCCCATCGCCTGGAGTACGTAGTTGTGCTTACCCGTCGCCAGGTAGGGACCGTTCTGCTCAATACCGCCCGTCAGGATGAGTGCCCGGGTCTTGCCTCCCGCGATCAGGTCCCGAACCTCGATCATCGTCAGTTCCTCGATCCAGACGCTGTCGTAGAGATCGATCGGGTTTTCCATGGTCCGAACGTCGACTCGCGGGGTCTGTCCCTGCGCACCGGCCGGGACGGAAACCGCGGCCACAAGCGTCATCATGATGGCTATCGAAACAATCCGTCTCATAGCGATCCTCCTCGCTGTTCTTGAGATTGAGAAACCGTATTGTACTATTCACCGTACAACGAGCGTTAGCGACCGGGAGTTATTCGCCCCGATTCCTTCAGTCGGGACAGAGGAAGATATGAATCGACGACCGACGACAGACGAGTACGCGCCGTTCTATTCGACCTACACCGAACGAGTTCCCGACGGGAACATACTCGATGGGTTGGAACGGCAACTGGGGGACATCTGCGGTTTCCTGGCCGGATTGCCTGGCGATAAACCCTCGTACCGGTACGCCCCGGGAAAGTGGACCATCAATCAGGTCGTCCGGCACGTCGTTGATGTCGAGCGAATCTTCTCCGAACGGACGTTGTGGTTTGCCCGGGGGAACCCCGGACCGCTGCCGGGGATGGACCAGGAAGAGTTCATGTCAGGAGTCGAAGCCGAGCAACTCGACCTGGCGAGCCTGACCGCGGAGTTTTCGCACTTGAGACAGGCGAACCTGGCGTTGTTCCGGGAGTTTTCACCGGCGGTATTCGACCGGCGTGGCGTCGCTTCCGATTGCGAGTTTACAGTGCGGGCCAAGCTCCACATCCTCTTCGGTCATGCCGATCACCATGTGAACGTCATCAAAGAACGCTACCTGTAACCGGCTGAGGCGATGTCCACCGACCATTCATTTCTCACCGACCGTCGGGTTCTGGTTGGCGTCGGGCTCGGCGTGGTCCTCTTGTTGACCGCGCTCATCCTGCGGTGGGAAGGTCGCTTTTGGATATGCTCCTGCGGCGACGTGTACCTGTGGGCAGGGGACATTTGGAGTTCACACAATTCCCAACATCTGTTCGACCCCTACAGTCTGACCCACTTGCTTCATGGCTTGGCGCTGTCTTGGATCGTGGTCGCACTCGGGCCGGGGATCGCCGTGGAGTTCCGGTTCGGCGTCGCAGTCGTTGCCGAAGCGATCTGGGAGATCGCCGAGAATTCGAGGTTCATCATCGACCGCTACCGGGAGGGGACGATGGCACTCGGCTACGAAGGCGATACGATTCTAAATTCGTTAGGGGACGTCGTCTTCTGCGCCGTGGGGTTCCTTGTGGCGGTTCGCCTGGGCGTTCGGCGCTCCGTCCTGCTGTTTGCCGCTACCGAAGTGGTCCTGGTTCTATGGATCCGGGATGGTCTCCTGCTGAACATCCTGATGCTGGTGTACCCGATCGAATCGATACGACTCTGGCAAATGGGGGCGTGAACTGGTGGGAGTCGAAACCCAGGGGGCAGGGCAGTGACCGCTGGTTTTTTGTCATTTGATACCTATGACCGTGTTTGACCCATAATAAAATAGACCGCATGGACACTCGATTTGCAATCCTGCCTACCGCGGCGCTGATTCTGGTCCTGGCCATTGCACCCAGCCCGGTGGACGCACAGTCCGGCCGGGTCACGGTTTGGAGTGGGGTCTACTCGAGGGCGCAAGCGGAACGCGGCCGCGCCGCCTACGAGCGCAGTTGCGACCGGTGCCACGCCCCCGACCTTATGGGAGTCGAGGATAACAGCCTCCTCGGAGACTTCTCCCCACGGTTTTCGATAGCGGGGCCCGAGTTCATGGAGCGGTGGCGCGAAGACCGACTGCTGAGCCTGTATGACTACCTGCGGAGAGGGATGCCGCCGCGCAACGAACCCGGCGTGAGGGTGACACCGCTGCCCGCGGGGGAGTATCTGGACATCATCGCCCATATGATGCAGGTCAACGGCTTCCCTCCCGGAACCCGTGAGTTGATCACCTCGGACCTCCCTCGCGTGCGCATTGAAGCCAGGGACGGCCCTCGGCCCCTGCCCGGCTTTTCGTTCGTCCAGATCGTCGGATGCCTGACGCAGTTCGAGCCCGGTCTCTGGCAACTGAGCTCCGCGGTCGAGCCCGTTCGTATCCGGGAGATGACGGCTCCCACCGAGCAAGATACTTCCGCGGCGGCGCTGGAGCCATTCGGGCCATACGCATTCGACCTCGAGAACCTCGGATATGTCGGTCGCGATTTCTCGCCGTTCGCCCACGAGGGCACGAGGATGCTGGCCCGAGGTGTCCTGATCCGCCAGCCTCCACTCCTGCGAATTGATGTCCGAGCGCTCGTGTCCTTGGGCCAGGAGTGCGAATAGGAGTCGCTTGTGGAAGTCAGGTTTGGATGCGGCGTGTCGGTCTTCTGTAGCGGCGCTCTATGAGCGCCGGAGTATCGGCTTGTGTTTGTCGGCGGTCATAGACCGCCGCTACAGTTTTAGGGCGACTTTCATCACAGGCTCATGGCGAGCCCGCTTTTCTCACCGGTTGTCGTCGCGAAGCCCGTCGGGCCACCTCATGGCCCGGTAGGACGCGGACGCCGCCAGGACAAGGCGCGCGCCGGGAGGGCGACCGAGGCGTGCTTGACTGTACGTTGAGGAGCCAGACCAAGCGCAACGCGGTAGTGGAGGATGTATCCGGCGCTGCAGCAGACCACTGGTGAGAAATGCAGGCTAGGAGTCCGGGCAGCGTTGCAAAGGAGGACGGAGAACCCGTCCGGTAGGGGCTCCGCTACCGGTCTGTCGATCGGCCGGAGGTGGCCTCCGCTACGCGCACTTCGCGCCGGGGACGGAACTGAAGCAGGAGTCCCTCCCAGATCAGGCCTAAGATCGTCCAGGAATTGCTGATGACCAGCATGACCCAGTCCCTGGTCTTCATCTGCGGGAAGTAGATTCCCCTGAACGCCAGTTTTGAGCAGAACATCGTAGCGCGCTCGTAGAATGGCCTGTTCCGGATCTTCCGCAGCGAAGAGGCTATTTCCCGGGCAGAATACGAACGTTTCCAAGCCCGGCGCACTTCTTTCTCGGCCTGAGCGACCGAGATTCCCTTGGGCGTGAAAGCCATGCGGAATGGGCGAAAATCCAGCCAATGCCGCGGGCGGGTCAGGCGACCTTCCTCGGCCAGTCGATCGTAGAGCGGCGTCGCAGGGTAGGGGGTAAGCAGGCCGTAGACGGGCAGGCCAGGAGCCCAGCTTTCGATCTGGGAGACCGTCCGGTCCGCCACGCCGGTACTGTCGCCGTCCATTCCAAAGATAAACGACGTGATGGCGTAGACCCCACGGCTCGCAAGGCGATCGAGGACCTCCTTGTAGTCACTGGGTTTGCTGAAGCTCTTGTTCACGCCGGCCAGGTTCTTCGTGTCGATCGACTCCATCCCGATGAAGACCCACTTGCCACCGCTTGCCTCGATAAGATCCAGCAGTTCGTCGTCCTTGAGGAGGTTGGCGCTAATCTGCCCAACCCAGGGAACGATTGCGTCTCTGGCGATCATCTCGCGGAGCAGAGACTTGGTTCGTTTTACGTTGATTGCGAAGTTGTCGTCGATGAAGAAGACAGCTATTTTGCCGACCTCGCGCCGAGCCCGCGCCTTGAGCCGAAGAATTTCGTCGATGACACTCTCGTCGGTCCGGAACCGGATCGAATCGCCGAAGAAGCCGGTCACCGTACAGAAATCGCACCCGTAGGGACATCCCCTGCCGGATTCGAGCGGGACCACGTGCAGGCTCTTCCAGGTCATTCCAAACTTGTTCAGGACGTACCGTGCCGGCCTGGGAAGGTGGGCGATCAGGTTGAACTGTTCCAGATCGATATCTTCCCAGGGGATCATGGGATAGTCGGTGAGATCGGGTTTGATTTCCTTTCCGGAAGCGTCTACGGGTTCGTATCGTTCCTGTAGTTCTCCGCGCGCCGCATCGGCCACGATCCGCGGCCATGTCGCATCCGCCTCTCCCAGGGCCACGGCGTCGGCGTGCTTCGGCTCGTCCGTGTATCCGAGCGGCTCGTCCGGGACTTCCGTGACGTGGGGTCCTCCGAACACGACCTTGGCCCCAGCGCTACGCATCGCGTCGGCTGCCCGGTAAGCGCGGGCCGCCATCCGGGTCATCGCGCCGATACCTACCAGTTCAACTTTGTTCGTCCGGACGAAATCTTGAAGATCCGACTCGCTCATCGGCTGCGCATTGCCGTCGATGAGAAAGACTGTATGTTCGGGCGGAGTCAGGGACTTGAGGAGGAACATCCACAGGTGCGGCATGAAGTTGCGTGTAACGCCGTTATCCGGACTGTATAGAAGGATATTCAAGGGATACCTCCTGCCGAAAGTCGGTCAACAGCCGCGCGCATACTTGGTTTTAGACCGTAGACGAGGCGCGGCAAACCGCTTCGGAAGGCAAATGGAGTTTACGACGTGGGGGGCCGCGAAAGCAACCCCGATCGGGGCTCGGGAAAGGTGTTGGGGGCCAGTAGTGAAGGACACGGCAGCCAAAGCTGACGTGTCCTTCCAGATAGCGTTTAGTAACGGTTGTAGCCGCCGCGCCCGCCGCCGCCGCCGCGTCCGCCACCACCGCCACCGCCACCGCCACCGCCACGGTTTGTCTGCGGTCGGGCCTCGTTAACCGTCAGGGCTCGCCCGTCCAGATCGGTGCCGTTGTACTGGTTGATTGCCTTCTCGGCGTCTTCGTCACCCATCTCGACGAAACCGAATCCTCGGGATCGTCCGGTGTCCCGGTCCGTAATGATTCGAACCGACTCGACTTGCCCCGCCTGTCCAAACAGATTGCTGAGTTCATCTTCTGTCGTCTGAAACGACAAATTTCCAACGTAGAGTTTTTTCGTCATCAAATTTCCTTCAAAGGTTGTCTGTCGGGAACTTCGAGGTCTTTGCAGGGAAGGGCAGATCAGAACAGAAACCGAGCTACTTTTCCGGACAAGGCAAGAGGCTCCTAAACAGGAATTCGTGACCGCCACCCGGAGGCTGACGATCACACATACAACGACTCTAGCTGTTTGCCCGACGCTATGTCAATGGAATCAGAGATCGGGAGCGGTGGTCCTGGCGGACCACCAGGCTCCCCATCAATTGAAGGCTGGAGATAGGCTAGTTCCCCGTCGGCCAAAGAACGCCCTGATTGCTCTCCGTTACCGGACCGATGCCCTTGTAGATGAACTTCTGGACCCGCTTCCCTTCGTACGTTTCCGTCGTGTAGATATTGCCCTGGGAATCAGTCTCGATACTGTGAACCGCGAAGAACTGGCCCGGCTGTCTCCCGCCGTCACCGAAACTCGTCAGGACTTCCATCGTCTCCCGCAACAGGATGTAAACCTTCATGTTCTGGCCGTCGGCCAGGTAGATGTACTTCTGGTCGGCGTCTTTGGAGAAGGCGATGTCCCAGGTCGAACCCTGGTTGAGCGTCTGCGGAGCGATGATGGCTTCGGTGACGAACGTCCCGTCCCGCTGGAACACCTGGAGCCGGTCGGCCGCACGGTCGCAGACGTAGACCAGGCCGTCGTCCGCGACCTTGGCACAGTGCACCGGGCCGCGGAACTGCTGGGCCGGAGGCGCATCCGGGCTGTAGCGGCCGAGGTTCACGCTGTCATCGGGCTTGTTGCCGTAGGCGCCCCAATAGCGCTTGAACTCTCCCGTGTCCGCGTCGAGAACCACGATGCGCTTGTTGAAGTAGCCGTCTGACACGTATGCCTCGTTAGTCGCCGCGTCGACCGTTACCTGGGCCACCCGTCCGAAACTCTCCATGTCGTTGCTGTTCCGCACGTACTCCGGTCCTTCGTTGCCGCCGCGGCCACGGACCATCCTGCCTGAAGCGCGCCCGCCGGATTTCCCGACCTGCATCAGAAACTCGCCGGCCCGGCTGAACTTCAGGATGTGGGCATCGGACTGGCCGTTTCCGCCGATCCAGACGTTATCCTTGTGGTCGACCCAGATCCCATGGTTCGACGTCGGCCACTCGTAGTCGTCGCTCGGGCCGCCGAAGTAGCTCACCAGGTTACCTTCCGGGTCGAACTCCAGGATGTTCGGTGCCGGAATGCAGCATTCGCTAACGGGCGGGTCCTGGGCCGCGCCGATCTCCGTCCTCGCGGCAAAGGTGGTCTGTCTGTGGATGATCCAGACGTGATCGCGCGAATCAACCGAGACCCCGATCGTCGAACCCAGGATCCAGTGGTTCGGCAGCGGTTTCGGCCAGAAGGGATCGACTTCAAACATCGGAGCCTCGAGCCCGTTCCCCTGGGCTGCAACGCTCCTCTCGAGTACCGTCGAGCCGACTCCGAGAGCGATGATTAGCGCGACGAAACCCGCGCCGATGAAAAGGTTACGTTTCCGCATCATTGGTGCGATTCCTCCCCTGGCGAATTGAAGGTGTTGGGTGCAGAGTGCGTCAGTATACATGCCGAGCCCGCCCGCAAGCACCTAAATTTGCGGTGTAACCCACTGATTCTGCCTTGTCAGCGTTCCCCGGTCACACTACCCTTAGCCTCGTGTCCGGACCAACACCCAGACTCGGCGTTCCCGTCACCGCAGTATGCGGAACCGTTCTGGTGATGACACTGCTGCTGGCGCTAATGCCTCAATCGACCCTGGCGCACGAAGTGGCCGCCGACGTCACGATTCGGCTTATCGTCAAGCCCGAGGGCCAGCGGATGCATGTGCTCGTGCGCGTCCCGCTGGAAGCTTTGCAGGACATCGAGTTTCCCACCTATGGACCGGGGTACCTCGACATTTCTGCCGCCGACGAGGCCCTTCGGAACGGGGCGACGATCTGGATCTCCGACAACCTGGACCTCATCGAAGGCGACACCCTGCTCTCTGGGCCGACGATCGTCGCGATCCGCGCGTCGCTCCCTTCGGACTCCACGTTCGGTTCCTACGCCGATGCCGTGGCAAACCTCGCCGGTCCCAGGTTGCCTGACGGCACGGAGATACCGTGGCAGCAGGCTCTGCTCGACGTGATGTTCGAGTACCGGATCCAATCGGACCAGTCCGAATTTGCGATCCAACCTTCCTTCGAGCGCCTGGGGCTTCAGGTTCTGATCGTGCTTCGGTTCCTACTGCCGGACGGTGTGGATCGCGCGTTCGAACTGGGCGGCAATCCGGGCCTGGTTCGCCTCGATCCCCGATGGCATCAGGCGTTCTTGCGTTTTGTCGCGCTGGGGTTCTTCCACATCCTCGACGGGGTCGACCACATGCTGTTCCTGCTGTGCCTGGTCATTCCCTTCCGGCGATTCCGGCCCCTACTGCTGGTAATCACGTCGTTTACCGTGGCTCACTCGATTACGCTGATCGTTTCCGCCCTGAGCTATGCCCCGGACGCCCTCTGGTTCCCCCCCCTGGTCGAATCGCTGATCGCGATGTCCATCATCTATATGGCGCTCGAGAACATCGTGGGTGTCAGCATCGAACGTCGATGGATGATCACGTTCGGGTTCGGGCTGATCCATGGCTTCGGCTTCTCGTTCCTGCTGCACGAGACTCTACAGTTCGCCGGGTCGCACCTGATTACATCGCTACTGGCGTTCAATGTCGGCGTCGAGATTGGCCAGCTGGTCGCGCTGGCCGTGATGCTACCCGTACTGGCGTTCCTGTTTCGTTATGTCGTGGCCGAACGCGTCGGCACGATCATTCTTTCGGTGCTCATCGGCCATACGGCGTGGCACTGGATGATGGAACGCATTGGAACGCTCCGTCAGTTCCCGGCGCCCGAACTGAATGCCGCGTTCCTCGCCGGCGCGATGCGATGGGCCATGCTGATCGTCCTGATGGGCGGGCTTATGTGGTTGGTCT
Organism: Terriglobia bacterium; assembly: GCA_965206125.1. GTDB lineage: Bacteria > Acidobacteriota > Terriglobia > 20CM-2-55-15 > 20CM-2-55-15 > CAXWPM01. The sequence goes on along the minus strand of CBDBIN010000046.1, from coordinate 1,139,200 downwards.
CACTTGGTTTGCGCCGCTGGTCCGCGCCCGTCGACGAGGCCGGCTCGGGAGGCTGAACTTCTCCTCTTCACCGATCCTGCAGCACTCTCCAGCCCCCGAGTGTCGGAATCAGATCGTGATCGGTCTGATCGAGCTGCATCGGCGTCACCGTGATGTACCCATCGGTTGTCGCGCCCCAGTCGCCGGCACGGTCGGTTTCCGTGCTGGCGATGATCCGCTGCCGGAAGACGAGGCCCCCATCCCTTGTCCGCTCCTGGTCGTAGTTCCATTCGAACGGAAACCGCCCGGCCAGGGGAACGATTCTGGTACCCCGAATCTCTTCAGCCGGCAGCGCCGGGTAGTTCACCGTCAGATAGCTCCCCTCCGGGATCGGCGTCTCCAGGTATTCGACGATGAGTCGGGCCGTGAACTCCGAAGCGTTGGCGTAATGCTCGACCCGAGGGCCGTCGACCATCGACACGGCGATGGAGGGAATTCCGTGCATTGCCCCTTCCCTCGCCGCCCCAAGCGTCCCCGATAACCAGGTCGAGAAGCCCAGGTTTGCCCCGCTGTTCGGCCCTGAGACGACGATGTCCGGCGGGGTGTCCATCAACTGACGGATTCCCAGGCGGACGCAGTCGGAGGGGTGGGCGGTAATCGAGTGCCACGTGATGCCGTCGTCGTCGGTTTCCGTCGTGACGAAGATCTCGACTCGCGGGTTCGTGGTCGCCGCGTGGCCGATCCCGCTCTCGTTACCGGCAGGCGCAACGACCGTCACCGTTCCTATCTCGCTGAGCGTCCTCGCCATCGTGCGGATACCGATCGAATCGATCCCGTCGTCGTTGGTTAGCAGGATGTTGGGCCTGCTCTGGGCGATAGCTACTGCCGGGATCAGGAAAAGAAGCAATAGAAGGATGGATCGTCGCATCATTAATTTGTGCCTCGCGGGATGTTGGTGCGGTCACTATAGCAATTAACTGTAGGTGCGGTCTGCGACCGCACCTACAGTCGTTCGATGCCTCTCGGTTCCTCGGCTATCGTGGTATCCTTCCGCCTTCCCTGCAAATTTGGGTGAGAATCTCTATCCGAGGAGTACGTATGGAACGCAAGAAAGCGAGCGATTTCGATCAGGAACTGCTGGATCTCTTCGACCGGTATGTTCACGGGGGAATCACACGTCGTGAGTTTTTTGAAGGCGCCAAGAAGTTCGCAGTCGGAGGCGTGACCGTGGCAGCCCTTGTTAGCAGCCTCAGTCCGAATTACGCCGAAGCCCAGCAGATTCGCGAGGGTGACTCCAGAATCGAAGCCGGGTTCGTCGAGTACGAGTCGCCCGACGGCCACGGGACGATGCGCGGTCTGCTCGCGCGTCCGGCGAATGCGAGCGGGCGACTACCGGGAATCCTCGTGATTCACGAGAATCGGGGCCTGAATCCGCATATCGAGGACGTCACGAGGCGCGCTGCTGTGGCGGGCTTCATTGCCTTCGGCCCGGACGCCCTGACCCCGGCGGGGGGATATCCCGGAAACGACGACGACGGCCGCACCATGCAGCGTGAGCTCTCCGGCCCGGAAATGACCGAAGACTTTGTTGCTGCGGCGAACTTCCTCATGTCGCATCCAGATTGCACGGGTCGGATCGGAGCCGTAGGCTTCTGCTACGGCGGCGGTATCGTGAACACCCTTGCCGTTCGACTGCCAAACCTGGGTGCCGGTGTCCCGTTCTACGGATCACAGCCCGACGCTGCGGATGTCCCGAAGATCAACGCGCCGTTGCTTGTCCAGTATGCGAGCAACGACCAGCGGATCAACGCGGGATGGCCTGCCTATGAAGAAGCGTTGAAGGCGAACGGCAAGAACTACGAGATGCACATGTACCCGGATACGCAGCACGGCTTCCACAACGACACGACGCCCCGCTATGAAGAAGCGGCGGCGACGCTCGCGTGGGACCGCACGATCGCGTTCTTCAACGAACACCTCCGGTAGCGAGAGTTCAGCCAGCAATCGTGTCCCGCACGCGTCCACCGCGGACGTGTGCGGGTCCGACGTCTTAGCCCCCGGCCACAACCCACCGCCGTGAGGCCAGAGCGGCGCCGGCGTACAGGCCCGCTGCAATCCTCAGGACCCACGAGAACCCTGCCACCATCGCGATCAGGATGGCCGCGATCGATCCCAGGACCGACGCCGATCCGTTCAGTGCCCAGGCCCAGGCGATTTCGGCCTCGTCGCACAACCGGAGACCCAGGGGAAACATCCTGCCAAGGACAAGTCCCGTAAGAAAAATCGGGAGCCCCAGCCAGACGACCCGATAGCCGATCGCCCACTGAAATCCCGCCAGTTCCCACCCAGGCAGGGCCACGGAAACCACCAGAATAGTCGTCACCGCGCGTCTCAGCGAACGCCTGAGATCTGTCATGGCCGCCTCGGTGGCCGTACGACTGGTAAGCCAGCTCCCCAGACCCGCGCCCAGAAGCAGGGCGCAAAGAACCGTGAGGAAGGAAATGCTCGGATGCCCCAGGAACAGACTGCTGCGCTGGATAAGGACAGCTTCGACCATCATGAACGCCAGCCCGATGTTCAGGAAGAACGCTCCCGGCGCAGCGCGGATACGACAACGTCCCGTGAGGACCAGCGGCAGGATGAAGCAGATCGCGGGCGCGACCAACATCACGGCGAAGACGACGACGAGCAGAAACAACCCGGAGTTGTTCTTGCGGCTCTCCTCCGGCGTGTTCCATACCGAAAGCACATCGCGCCACTTCAGCGTCAGGAAAAAGAACGGCTTGTCATCGGTCGTCGGCCGGATGTTGAGCGGGTACTCATCGAAGAATTGTTCCCTGTTGGTGGCCAGGATCAGCTCCGAGTACACGTTGGTGGTGGCGGCATCGGGGTCGTACAGAATTTCGAAACCCTGCTCCCCGGCTGACCGTCGGAGCAGTTGGAGTTCTGCCTCAACGAACGGAGTCTTCCGGACGAAAACGACTCCCGGGACGCCGCCACCCTGTTCATAAGATGGATCGCTGATGATGAAGAACTGTTCGGACAGGTCGGAGGAGCCCATTCCCTCCAGCGCCGCCACCGCCACGGACACGATCCTGGCCAGCTGCTGCGGCTGGCTGAATGACCAGCGTCCAACCTGCAGAATGCCGTCATTGTTTAAATGACGGAAGTAGTTGTCGAACGCCTCGACCGTGTACAGGTAGCTTTCGCTCAGGGTGAACCCGCCACCGGAAGCCGCCGCCCATGTGTCGACGGCGTTTGCCTGGATCACGTCGAAGACCTCGTTGCTGCGTTCCAGGTAACTGCGTGCATCGGCCGTAACCAGCTCTACTGAGGGATCGTGGTAAATCGCTCCGGAGTAATCCAGGTACTGCTCGGTCATCACTTCCCCCGTGATGATCGGATTGATTTCCACCGCGGTGATGCGGCTGTCCGCGGCCATGGCGGCAACGACGTCACGTCCTCCTCCCGGCCCGATGACCAGGACGTCGGAGGATCGGCGCAATCGGTATACCAAGCCGGTCGCGGTGTCCAGGAGCGCCTGTCCGCCTGCCGTCACCACGGACGAGGGCAGGATATCCGTCGACGCATCCGCATCGATCTGGATGACCTTGCGGCCGTTGATGTCCGTGACCGCGATGCGGGAGAAAGCATTCCATCGTTCGAACTCCACCGTTCCGGTGGTTTCGTCCTGACCCTTGATGAACTCCAGGCGGAGCAGGCCGGTGGACCAGCCCACGGTCACTACAGCAAACAGCGCGGCCGCGAGAGCCGTCTTAGACCGCGAGGGAGCCTCGGGCGGTATGAGCAACCCAGCCAGTCCGAGCAGGGCGGCGGCCACAAACGGCGTGCCCATCGCGCCGATCAGGCCCAGGAACAGGACGGCCGAGATGCAGCCTGCTGCCGCTCCCATCAGGTCGAAGGCGTAAAGCCGCGGAATCTCGTTCCGGTAGGCCATGAGAAGGTAGGAGACGAAGAGCCCTGCCAAGAAAAACGGGACCGCAGTCACCAGAATTATCGCGACGAGGTTGCCGAGATTGCCGGCTGTCAGCAACTGTGGCGAGAACGGTATCCGCAGAATGATGCCGACCGAGAGGATCAGTCCGATGCCGGCGATCATCGGCAGCAGAGCCAGCCACTCCGCGCGTTTGAGGAGAGCGTCGGTGGCGAAATGAAAGATACCGCCGGCGCCGAGGCCGAACAACGCGATCGACAGTACCAGGTAGGCGTAGTGGTACATGAGGACGACGGAAAAGATCCGCGTCAGTGTGATTTCAGTCAGCAGGATCGCCGAGGAGAAGCATGCGATCGCCGCCAGGCGTCGTATGGGATCGATCTGATTTTCCCTCGCCACTGACACGGGAGTATAACCGACTGAATTGAGGCCAAGCTGAAGCCGTTGCCCCTGGCCTGTACTTCGCGCGGCCTCCCTGATACGTTAGTTCGAATAGAATCTTCGACGACGCATGAGCGGAACTATCGGGAGAGGGAAACGATGCGCGTATCCATACTAATTCTGGCGCTTTCCATCGGCGTTTCGACAGGCGCCGCCGAAGACTGGCCCCACTGGCGGGGCCCTACGGCGAACGGTGTCTCTGCCGAGACGAATCTGCCGACCACGTGGACCGATACGGAGAACATCGCCTGGAAGGCGGAATTGCGTGGAGCCGGCGTCTCGTCCCCCATTGTCCTTGGAGATCGCGTCTTCGTCACATCCCAGCTCGGGAGGGGGCCCCGACAACGCGGTCCGCGGCTCGTCGAGAGCGGAAGTCCTGGCGATGCCGGAGAGCTTCCGCTCAGAGGCGGCGATGCGAGCCAGGACCTGTCGTTCCTCGTCACGGCGATCGACCGAGTGAGCGGGCAGACGGCCTGGGAGTACGAGTTTTCGGCTGCAGGAAGGCTCCAGTCTTTTCACGAGAAGCACAACCTGGCCTCATCCAGTCCGGTTACCGACGGTGAACGGATCTATGCCTGGTTCGGGACCGGTCAGATCGTCGCGCTCGACACCGGCGGCGAATTGGTTTGGGAACATCACCTGGGCGAGGAGTACGCGCCGTTTACGATCAACTGGGGACACGGAAGCTCGCCTGTAGTCTACGGCGATACCCTCATCCTCCTCTGCTACCACGAGCGCGCCTCGTACCTGCTCGGGCTGGATGCCGCTACCGGTGAGGTCCGGTGGAAGGTGGATCGCGGCAGGGGCGTCGTCTCCTACAGCACACCGCTTGTCGTCGAGACCGGTGACTCCGCCGAGATCATCGTCAACTCGAGCCAGGGCATCTCCGGGCACGACCCGTCGAGCGGGGAACTGCTCTGGCATATCGACGAAGCCAATCGGTTTCCGATACCCATGCCCGTAGAGCATGACGGGGTGATCTATGCGAGCCGTGGTTACCGCAGCGGGCCGTTCATGGCCTTTCGTCCCGGCGGCAGCGGTGACGTCACCGATAGTAGTGTGATCTGGAGAGTTGGCACCGGAGCGCCCTACATCTCCTCGCTTGTCTACGATGACGGCCTCGTTTACATGATCGGTGACGTCGGGATCTTGACCGTGACGGACGCAGGGACCGGGGAACGTGTCTGGCAGGAGCGGCTGGGGGGCGTTTACAGCGCTTCGCCAGTGGCCGCCGACGGTAAGATCTACCTGCTGAGCGAAGGCGGCGAAACGATAGTCCTGGCCGCAGGCCGTCAGCCGCGTGTGATCGCGCGCAACGATCTAGGTGTCCGCCAGCTGGCGTCCCCCGCGATCTCGGGAGGGCGTCTCTTTATCCGGTCCGACAACATGTTGTTCGCGATCGGGCAATAGGTCCTTCTTATGATTCGATCACTTGTCCTGGCACTCGTCCTGGCCGGAACTCAACAACCGGGAACCCCAACGCCCGCGGACCAGTCTCTCCTGGACGCCGCACAGCGCAACGATACCGAGGGTGTGGTCCGCGCTCTCGCGGCGGGAGCCAATGTTGACGCGAAGACGCGTTACGAAGCTACGGCGTTGCTGTTCGCCGCTCGCCACGTGAATGCCGACATGATCAGGCTCCTGGTCGAGAGTGGGGCGGATCTCTCCGCTCAGGACACCTTCTACCGCACGACGGCATTGGGAGCCCTAACGGGGAGCAGGCAGATGGACCTGGTCCGCTACCTGCTCGACGAGGGAGCCCCGGGCGCATCGAACCTCCTGCCGGTGGCGGTCGAGGGCGACGATCTGGACCTGCTCCGGTCGCTTGTGACCCGGGGCGACATCTCAGACAGCGCGGTCGCGGCGAACCATGCGTTCGCAGTTGCCACCGACAAGAGCGAGGCGGCTGCAATCCTGCGAGCTGGGCGCCCGGCCGCCGAGAATCCCTTTGTGGCGCTGCCGATTTCCGAACTGGAAGCGCTCGTCGGCCGTTACCTCCACGAGAGCACGGGACAATCGCAGACGACCGTCATCCGTCTGGTTGGAGACCAACTGGTGACGGGGCGGGGACCCCGAGCGCGGGTGCTCTTTGCGACGTCGGACACGACCTTCATCGCCCGGCAGATGCCCGGGGCAGACTTCCGCTTTGAACGTGATGGGGGCGCCGTCGACCGTCTGTTCGTTACTCGTCCCGGCGGGAAGGACGCGGATGCGACACTTGATTTCCTGAGGATCACAGAGAGCGATCCTGAATCATCCGCACCGGCCCTCTCTTCGAGTGATCGCGCCGTCGCCCCCAGGGACGCAACCCGGCCCTGGCCTTCCTTTCGCGGCGCCGGCGCGTCCGGGGTGGGCGACGGACAAGGCGCCGTCGTCGAATGGGATTTAGCTAGCGGCCGAAACGTTCGGTGGAAGACTCCGATACCGGGGATTGCAAAGGGAATTATATACGATAGTGCCGAAATCCGCTTTATCTCTTGCGGCGGGGCTTGTCGATGTATTTGATTCTGACGGGGGAGATTGCGGCCTTGACGATCTGCTCAAAGCTCGCGTTTAGCCTGGGGTCCTCTTCTAGTTCCGCCTTGCTAGGCTGGTAGGTCGGACGAACTATCCTAACAGTTCGCTTGATCTTGGGTTTCGCTGTTTTAGAGTTCCGGCCCATCTCTCCTCCCCCTAAATGCCGTTTATCGGGGCGGGTTTGTCGTCAAAGCAACGGAGTCACACGGTCTTTAATTGACGCGAGACAATCTTTCAACTTTTGTACGTCCGATGGCGCAAACGGCACCATATAGTATCTCGCGTTGATACTGTAATTTTTGAGCTCGTTGAAGTCTGCGTACAATGGACGAAGATTAGGATCACGGCGAACGGAACTGTCGCGGGTGCGGTGGTCTGGTGAATGAACACCGCTTATTGCAAAGTAGGCTTCAATATAGTGTAGCCCCGCGTAGAAAAGGGAAGTTACGGCCCAGTCCAGGAAGTGCGTGTTGTCAACATCCAACGAGTCAGCGAATTCCTCATCATGCCTAGCCTTTTGGAGATGTTCGTCCTTATTCGGCACGCTACATAGAAGCCTTTTGGTACGTCAATTGTGCAGAGGTATCAATCAGATCCCCTATATCTCTGCCCATTCTAGAGATGATGTAGAAGTCGAATTCCAATTCTGGAAACTCGTCAATAACTGCCTCTTGTCGATTGTAGATTTGGTTACGAACATCTTCCTCGAAACGATCAACAACCACCCAAGCGTAAAAGACATGGTTTTCACGGAATGCCGTGAAAACGTACTGAACGTCACGGACCAGGGAAAACTCGAATGCAATAAGTTCCCTCAAACTTGACGTTACGCCCTTCGTGGTTGCCCACCGCCCCTGCCTGACGAGCAAATCTCCCGTATTCACGACGAAGGGGTTAGTTGCCTTTTTTTCCTTTAAGTCGAGCAGAAACATCTGTCCAGCAGGAGAATCGTAAAGAGACGGTACGGTGGTGCTAGAGCCACTAGCTAATTTATCAAAAGACACAACACCCTCTCATTCTGGTTTTCGCTTGAGGTTGTCTGGCACTTCAGCCGACACAATGTTCGTCGAGTTGACGAGATAAAACGGGTCCCCATCTTGACTATACTGATCTAAGCGTAGGACGTTGGTGACCACAGTTTTCATTTTCAGCCTTGTTCCATCATGCAAGATGTACGAATTGAATCGTTCGTTCTCTACTTCGAAATCTACTTCTTCGCCCCAGACTTCCCGTCCCTGAAACTGGACCTTCTTCTTCGCCATGCAACTCCCTTCTGATACCTCTTTGCTATTCTGACAGAGAACCTAATGCCGACTCAAGCGTTCATCTCTGCCACCAAATCCTTGTATCTCAGCCGCTTCCGATCAAGACCACGGGCAATGATAGACATTTGCTCCATGGTGTCCAGTCCACGAATGTTGTGGCGGCCCGAGAATTCATTGACATAGCGATCTAGGTGCTTGGCGCTCATGCGGTGGTAGATGCCGTAGTAACCGCGCTTGAGAACGGACCAGAACGATTCTATGCCGTTGGTGTGGGCCTGATCCCGCACGTACTCACGGACGCTGTGCTTGACCGACTCGTGCTCGAAGTCGAGGCACAGCCAGTTGTAGCCGCCGTGATCGTCGGTGTAGACCGTCGCGCCGCGCTCGGTTCGCTCTGTCACGAAGTCTTGGAAAGTGCGCTGGTCCGTCATGTGGATGACGGTTGCGCTAACCGCATTGGTGTCTCGATCCTTTGCGCCGATGACGGCGGTCTTACCAACCGCGCCCCGACCGGCGCGGAGCTTTTTCGAGTTGTGCTTGTTCTTCTCTTTACCGCCGAAGTAGGTTTCGTCCACTTCGACCGGGCCTGAAAACAGGCGCTTCTGCTTATCGTTGCCCAGCCCTTCCCGTAACCGGTGAGCCAGGTGCCACGCACTCTTTTGCGTGATGTTCAAGTCTCGGTGCAGCTTCATGCTGCTCACGCCCTTGAGGTTGGTCGAGAGCAAGTACATGGCGATCACCCAGACTTGATAACCAAGATTAGACGACTCCAGGACAGTTCCGGTCCGTGTCGAAAACCGTTTTTCACAGGTTTTTTCGCGGCAGCGGTAAGGCATCGTCTTATGCTTCGCGCCAGTCTGGACGTTCGAGGAACCACAGTGCGGACAGCTAACGCCGTTCGGCCAGCGTTGACCGGCCAACCACTTCTCGGCGGTGGCGTTGTCTGGAAACCGCTTGAAAACTTGAACGAGTGAGAGACCCTTCCTGAAGTGCTTGCCTGGGGCTTTCTTCGCCATGTAAAACCTCCCCGATCTAAGAGAGATTTTACTAACTAGTGCCGGACGGCGTCAAGACCGTTCGGCACTATCGTATATAATTCCCATTGCAAACTCCAGCCCAGTCGTCTGGGGGGACCGTGTGTTCGTGTCGACGGCGATCAGCGGCGCAGGCAACATGACGTTCAGGACCGGCGACTATGGTTCCGTCGCCCCGGTCGACGACCTTTCCGAACACATCTGGAAGCTCTATGCGCTCGACCTGGAAAGCGGGGAGACCGTGTGGGAACGTGAAGTCCTTCGGGGTGCGTCCAGAACCAAGCGTCATCAAAAGGGTAGCCAGGCCAGTTCCACGCCGGTTACGGACGGTCGCCATGTCGTCGTGCTGTTCGGCACCGCCGGTGTGCTGGCGTGCTACGACATGGACGGCAACCTCTTGTGGCAGAAAGATCTGGGATTGCTGGACAGCGGGTGGTTCTACGATGCGACGGTGCAGTGGGGGCACAGCAGTTCACCGATCATTTACGGGCGTTCGGTCATCCTGCAGGTCGACCGTCAGACGGATTCGTTCGTCGCCGCCTACGGGCTCGACGACGGCACCGAGCTGTGGCGCACGAGCCGGGACGATGAGATCCCGACCTGGGGAACGCCCACGATCGCGACTGGGCAACGCGGCGACGAGTTGATCACCAACGGCACGACGATTCGAGGTTACGACCCCACGACAGGTGAGTTGCGCTGGACCCTTGGACCGAACTCAGAAATCTCCATTGGAACCCCGGTTGCCGGTCCGGACCTGGTGTACGTGACGGGCGGCTACTCTCCGGTTCGGCCTGTCTACGCGATCCGGCCTGGATTCGCCGGTGACCTTTCGCTCGAACGGGGCTCGAGTGCGAGCGACGCGATCGCCTGGAGCTATAACCGCTACGGCACCTACATCCCGACGCCGATCGTCTACCAGGGCCTGTTGTACACACTCAACACGAACGGCGTTTTGAGCGCATACGATGCCCAGACCGGCGAGAGCGTGTATCGCAGGCGAATAGGCCCGGGCGGCGCGTTCAGCGCGTCACCTGTCGCCGCCGACGGCAGGCTGTACTTCGCGAGCGAGGACGGTGACGTGTACGTTGTCCGGGCCGGGCCCGAGTACGTCGAGGTTTCGGTTAACGACATGGATGAAGTCGTCATGGCGACGCCGGCGATCTCGGATGGGCTGATCGTTATCAGGACCCTGGGGAATGTATACGGCATCGGCAGTCCGTCCGGAAACGACGAACGCTGAACCTGTCTGCCGTCGAACGATAGGAGCCTCTTATGCTTCAGCCACTGATCCTCGCACTCCTGCTGGCCGGATCCCAGCAAGCGGCAACGCTCACATCCGCCGACGAAGCGTTGCTGGACGCGGCCCAGCGAGACGACTTCGCGGGTGTCGTCGCGGCTCTCGACGAGGGAGCCGATGTCGACGCCTGGACGCGTTACGAAGCCACGGCGTTGCTGATAGCCGCGCGCAATGTGAATGCCGACATGGTCCGGCTACTCGTGGAGCGCGGCGCGGATCTTTCGGTCCAGGACACGTTCTATGGCATGACGGTCGTCAATAGTGCGGGGGAAAACCTGGACGTCATCCGGTACCTGATCGAAAAGGGCGCACCGGGTGCGGGTGACGCCCTACTGATGGCCATCGCACGTGAAGACGCGCCCCTGCTCGCGGCGGTCCTCGCGAGGAGCGAGGTCTCCGACGAACTCGTCGCTGCCAGCCATCGGCTGGTTGCCGAAACCGCGAACCCGGAAATTGTCTCGGTTCTGGAGGCGGCGATGATGGCCCGTCCGGGAGCCACGGATTCGATTGTCGACCTTCCACCCGAGGATCTGGAAGCGTTCAGCGGGCGCTACGTCAGTGAGAACGGTGCCGCGCTCGTCGTCAGCTACGATGGCGGTCGTCTTCAGGCCAGCCCAGGCCGGATCGTGAGTCTGTTTCCGACATCGGCGTCGCGCTTCGTCGTGCCCGAGTTGCCGGGCGCCGTTTTCGATTTTGAGGTGCGCGAAGGGGTAGATCGGCTGCTCTTCACTCGTCCGGTCCGCTCCGGCGAGGAACCCACGCTCGTGCTTAGCCGGACCGCGGAGGTGTCCGTGGAGTCGGCGGATCCAACGCCCCCCCCTACAGCGAGTCCGACGGAGACGGATCTGTTGGTCGCTCCCCGAGGTGCCGGACGGCCGTGGGGGGCATTCCGAGGCAACCGGGCGTCAGGCGTGGCGGACGGACAGGGCGCCGTCGTCGAGTGGGATCTTGCCACGGGAGAGAATGTACGGTGGAGTACTCCCATTCTCGGCATCGCCAATTCGAGCCCGGTGGTCTGGGGCGACCGGGTCTTTGTCACGACCGCGATCAGCGGCGGAGGCGATGACACGTTTCGAACCGGTCTCTATGGGGACGTCGCTTCGGTCGACGATCTGTCCGAGCACGTGTGGAAGCTGTATGCACTGGACAAACAAACCGGCGAGGTTGTCTGGGAACGAGAGGTGCACCGCGCTGTACCCCGGACGAAGCGGCATCCGAAAGGAAGCCAGGCCAGCTCCACGCCCGTCACGGACGGCCGTCGCGTGGTCGTCCTGTTCGGCACGATTGGAGTGTTCGCCGCCTACGACATGGACGGCGGGGAGCTCTGGAAGAAAGATCTCGGTCTCATCGACAACGGCTGGTTTTTCGACGCCACCGAACAGTGGGGTCACAGCAGCTCGCCAATCATCTACCTGGAATCGGTAATCCTGCAGGTGGATCGCCAGAAGGACTCTTTCGTGGCAGCATACGGCCTGTCGGATGGCGATGAACTCTGGCGGACGAGCAGGGCTGACGAAATCCCTACTTGGGGAACGCCGACTATTGCCACAGGAGAATCGGGTGACGAATTAGTTACCAACGGCACGAAAGTGCGTGGGTACGATCCCGAGACCGGCAGACTGCGATGGACACTGGCGCCTAATTCCGAGATCACCGTAGCAACACCGGTCGCGGGTGCCGGTCTCGTGTACGTGACCGGAGGGTACCCGCCGGTTCGACCGATCTACGCGATCCGGCCCGGATCTTCGGGCGATATTTCCCTTGCCGGGCGCGCCAGATCCAGCGACGCCATCGCCTGGAGTTCGGTGGGTGGGACGTACATCCCAACCCCGATACTCTACCGGGGGCTGTTCTACACGCTGAACAACAACGGCATCATTACAGCGTACGCGGCTGAGACGGGCGAGCGCGTGTACCGTGCACGAGTCGGGACGGGAGGATCCTTTTCCGCGTCGCCGGTCGCTGCGGACGGCCGCCTCTACATTGCCAGCGAAGACGGGGACGTCTTCGTAGCAAGGGCCGGACGCGAGTATGTCGAAATCGCGCACAACGTGGTGAATGAAGTCATCATGGCCACACCGGCCATTTCCGACGGCCTCATCGTTGTCCGGACGATGGGGCACGTGGTCGGATTCGGCGAGCAGCCAGACCCCCGGTGATCAAGACCAGATCCCACCGAACGTATTGCGTTGCAGCCCGCAAGCCGCGAGAATAGAGGTTCCAAGCAACTTGAGGAGTGAAATCGTGAAGAGAGCAATCGGAGCCGCAACACTGGTCGTCGCAGCAGCCGGCGTCCTTCTGGCAACGGTCCTGGTCGAGATCAACCCTGAAGCGGAACGCTTCTGGCCTCAGTGGCGGGGCCCTTACGCCACCGGTGTTTCCCAGTACGCCACGCCCCCGCTGGAGTGGAGCGAGACGGAGAACATCCGCTGGAAAGTCGAAATACCCGGAAGAGGATCGTCCTCACCCGTGGTCTGGGGTGATCGCGTCTTCCTGCTGACGGCCATACCGACCGGCATGAGTGTGGACGAATCGCACGACCCCCGGGGCGGATTCCGTCCGCGCGGCGTCCATCGGTTCGTCGTCATGGCCCTCAACCGCGAGGACGGCAGTATTGCCTGGGAACAAACGGCCCGTGAGGAGGAACCACACGAGCCGTCTCACCAGGATAACGGCACGTGGGCGTCCAGTTCCGCGTCGACCGACGGCGAGCATGTCTTTGCGTATTTCGAATCACGCGGCCTCTACGCTTACACGATGGACGGCGAGCTGGTCTGGGAGAAAGATTTTGGCGACAAGGCCATGCGCAATCAATTCGGCGAAGGCAGTACGCCGGTACTGTATGAGGACCGACTCGTTGTCGTGTGGGATCACCTGGGCGGGCAATCCTTTGTGGCCGCTATCGATAAGAACACAGGTGAGGAAATCTGGCGTGTCGATCGCGACGAAATCGATACATGGGCGACGCCTCTTGTAGTTGAGCACGAAGGCCGCCCTCAGGTTGTCGTGCCCGGCATGAACCGCCTCAAGAGCCACGATCTGGAAACCGGTGAGATCGTTTGGGAGAGCGACGGCCTGACGATGAACCCGATCCCCTCGCCCGTCACCGAGGACGGCATGGTGTACGCGATGAGCGGATTTCGTGGCAACGATCTCAAGGCCATTCGCCTGGACGGCGCCAGCGGGGACATCACTGGGACCGATTCGATCGTCTGGGAGATGAATCGCGACACGCCCTACGTACCATCGCCACTGCTCTACGACGGCATTCTGTACTTCCTGAAGACAAACTCGGGGATCCTCTCGGTGTTCGACGCGAAGACCGGGACGCCTCACTACGCGCTCCAGCGCCTGGCCGACGTCCCCAACGTGTTCGCTTCCCCGGTGGGTGCCGACGGACGTGTGTACCTGGCAGTCCGGGACGGGGCGACGATGGTGATCCGGCACGGCGAGACGTTTGAGGTTCTGGCGACGAACACGCTGGACGACGGCTTCGACGCTTCGCCGGCCCTTGTGGGCGACGAGATCTACCTGCGGGGATACACTTACCTCTACAGCATCGGCGAGGAGTGAGCCGGGTGACTCCATGAGGGCCCGAATCGGTCCGGCGGTCTTCGGTACGCTCGCCGTGGCCGGACTGAGCACTCTCGGAGACTTCGTCTGGGCAACGTGGATTCCCCAACACCGCCCGATTTACGGGCTGGTCCACGGTACGCTCTTGTTCTGCGGGATCGGACTGGCCCTCGGTTTCCCTTTCGGGCGCCGCCTCGCGGGGGCGGGTCTGGGAGCCTTGATAGGAGGTCTGGCGGCCGGGAGTTTCTATGTGCTCTCGCCGGTGGCAGGCTACCGTGCGATGTTTCTGGTCTGGATTGCGGTTTGGCTGGGGCTCGGCGTGCTGAGCCGCTATCTCGACCCCAGTAGCTCACGAATCCAGACCGCCTTGCTCCGGGGCACCGCTGCAGCGCTCGGCTCCGGCGTTGCGTTCTTCCTGGTCTCCGGAATCTGGCTTCCGTTCAACCCGCAGGGCTGGGACTACCTTGTCCACTTCGGCGCCTGGACCCTGGCGTACCTTCCCGGTTTCGCTGCGCTGCTGGTCGGTACCAAACCCATAGCTGTTGGAGAATTACGATGAGATCTTTACGTTTGTCCGCAGGTTTGCTGATGCTTGCCGGGACGATGACCGTGGCCGGACCATTCGCAGCGGGCGACGACTGGCCCCAATGGCGTGGCCCGGACCGAAACGGTATTTCCGGCGAGTCCGGACTGATGGACAGCTGGCCCGGAGGGGGCCCGCCGCCCGAGTGGTCCGTGTCGAACCTGGGGCCCGGCTACGGATCTGTGGCGGTTGCCGGGGACCGCATCTTCTTGCAGATGAGCGTCGGCCGCCAGAGTGCCGTTGCGAGTCTCAACCGGGCCGACGGCCGGATCGTGTGGTCCCGTGCACTAGGAGCCTGTCGGGAATTAGCTCCCTCGAAGCAAGAATCAACAACTTACGAGCCATCCCTGGTCTGTAAGTTGTTGATTCTTGGTTGCAGACTTCTTATTCCCGACAGGCTCCTAGGTCAGGGAGGCCGTAGCGGGGAGGGCCACGGCCCCCGCGGCACGCCGACCGTCGACGGCGACCGTGTGTACGTGTTGACCGAAACCGGGGAACTGGCCTGCCTGAGTGTTGCTGACGGATCGATCGTCTGGCAGCTCAACATCCTTCGAGAGTTCGGTGGACGGAACCTCTCCTGGCTGATCAGCGAGTCTCCGCTCGTAGACGGCGGCCGGGTCATCGTGACGCCGGGCGGCCGGCGAGCCGGTGTCGTAGCTCTCGACAAGATGACCGGCGAGACGATCTGGACCAGCCAGGAATTGAGTTCGGCTGCGGGCTATGCCTCGGCCGTGGTCGCCGACATCGGCGGTGTGCGGACGATCATGACGCTGACCGACCGAGCCGGCGTCGGCATCCGTGCTTCTGACGGCAAGCTGATGTGGGAATACCCGAGGGCCGCCAACAGGACCGCCAATGTGTCGACGCCGATCGTCTCAGACGACAAGGTCTTCTACAGTTCCGCATACGGAACGGGCGGTGGATTGCTGGCGTTGACCGCAAGAGGGGGAGAGGTTCAGGCCGAAGAGGTCTATTTCACTCGTCAGATGCAGAACCACCACGGCGGTATCGTCCTGGTGGACGGCTACCTCTACGGCTACCACAACTCCGTCCTGGCCTGCATGGACTTCGAGACCGGCGAGCTCATGTGGCGGCACCGCAGCGTCGGCAAGGGGTCGATCAGCTACGCCGACGGCCATCTCTATCTGTTCAGCGAGAACAATGTCGTGGGCCTTGCCGATGCGACGCCGGAGGCATACCGGGAGAAAGGCAGGTTCAGGGTCGAGGATCAGGGCTGGCCCAGCTATGCGCACCCCGTTATCAGCGATGGCAGGCTGTATATCCGGAATCAGGGTGTGCTGTCGAGCTACGATGTGCGGGCCCGGTAAGAGAATCGAAATTCGAAATTGGAGAGTGGACATCTCTCCGATACAACTCTTCTCGACGATCCTTAACACGAAGGTCACGAAGGTCCACGGAGCACACGAAGAAGAACAGAACTGTCTCTTGAAGACCTCCTTGCCTTCGTGTCTTCGTGTTGAAAACGGATTTGCTACTGCCTGTCGATAAGAACGGGGAAGCTAATCCTTTTTCTCGCTCATGATTCCGTCGACGGTTTGTTCGCCCCCGTTGGCCTCTGTTCCCGCGTCCCAGGCAGGGATCGGGGCCTTGCCTTCGGCGTAGAGCGACTCCATCGGTGCCCAGATTTCATCAACTTCATCCCTGAACAGATCGCCGACCAGCAGGTCTGTGATGGCGCCCTGAAGTTTCGGGAAGTGGCGCACGAAATTCCCAAAGCTGAAACCGTCGTAGTACTCGCAGACCAGGCGGCGCATTCGGTCCATGCCCTTATTGAACGACGGTCCCCAGCTTCCGAGCCGATCACCGGAAGTATCGTTTTCCTTGAATCCTTCCGCGATGGCGTCGGCGGCGAGTTGGCCGGACTTGAGTGCGAGCAGGATGCCCGAGGAGTACAGCGGATCCAGGAAACCAAACGCGTCGCCGATGAGGACCCAGCCGTCGCCAGCCACCTGCTTCGAGCGGTAGGAGAAGTCCCGTGTCGCGTAGTGTCCCGTCGTCCGGTGTCCTGCCGAGAGGCGCTCCTTGACGGGCCCGCACAGCTCCACTTCGTCGTTGAAGGTCTGCTCGTGGCTGACACGGCCCTTGAACAGGTAGTCGAACGGAGCCACAACTCCGACGCTCACCTTGTTGTCGTGGAGCGGGATGTACCAGAACCAACCATTCCTGTCCGCGGTCTGCAGAACCAGCGTCGCGCCCTCGTCGACCCCCTCGTCACGGTGGGCGCCTTCGAAGTAAGTCCAGATCGCCCCCTTGTTGAGGACGGGATCCCAGATTCGCAGCCCGAGTTTCTTCATCAGCAGGCCGTTCTCGCCGCTGGCATCGACGACAACGCGCGCCCTCATCTCGCGAACACCACCGTCCTGCTTGATCACGATACCGACTGCGCGATCGCCCTCGAACAAAACGTCGAGCACCCGAACGCCCTCGTGCGCGATGACGCCGTGTTCCCGGGCGTTCTCGAGCATCATCTGATCGAACTCGCTGCGTACGACCTGCCAGGTCTGTGAGGATTCGTTCGCTTTGTTGTCGCGGAAGTAGAACGGCTTCGATCCTTTGCCGTTCGCGCTGAAGAACTGAACGCTTTGTTTCTTCGTGAAAAAACTCGCGCGCATCTTGTCGAGCATGTTCAGGCGCTCGAGCACCCAGTAGGTTTCCGGTATCAAGGATTCGCCGACGTGGAAGCGCGGAAAGCGTTCCCGTTCGAACAACTCGACCCGGTATCCTGCCTGCGCGATCAACGTCGACACGGTGGAGCCGGCCGGACCGCCCCCAATCACGACGACGTCCGGCCTGCCGCTTGTCTTATCCTCTGCCAATTTTATCTCCAGCAATCCTTACTGATCGCCCTTCTCGGGGGCGACCTCGAACCGCGACCGGATGTCGGCCGGGATCGGAATCATCTTCATGGGCTCATCCGGCAGCTTGCTGACGCAGGCCATCGTCAAGGTGCCGGCAGCCATCTTCTCGCCATCCTTCGTCACGATGCATTCGTACCGCACCGTCTTTTCCGTCATCTCCACGACCCGGATCAACACTTCGAACTCGTCCTCGAATCTTAGAGGCCGGTAGTATTCGAACGATGTCGCCAGGCGCGGAAACCCAATACCGGATTCGGCCGGGACTATGCTCAGGCCCGCCTCCCGCCAGAGCGCGTGCTCGGCTTCTTCCATGTACTGGAAGAAGCGGGTGAAATGAACGAAGCCGGCCAGATCGGTTTCCGCGAACTCGACACGTCGCTTGAGCCTGTATTCACTCAGCAATACATCGCACCGATTACGTGTAGCGAATGCCGGCATGCTGGGGCAGGAAGAAGCGGGGCAGCAGGGCGTCAACTCTCAACAATCCCTCGCGGGACAGGACGACGGCCTCTTCGGTCGTTTCCGAAACGAAGCCTTCTTCTCTGAGGTTCTCGAATCGGTCGCCAAAACGGTCCAGTATGCGCACTCCGTATTTGTTCTCGAAGTACGCCGGCCGGATCGCACCCTTCTTAAGCTGCAGGACCATTTCCCGAATCATGCGCTCCTCGCTGGTGGGCTCGTATGCGCGTTCGAGCGGTATCTCGCCACTTTGGATCGCGGATCCATAGGTTGCCCACCGGTCCAGGTTTTGCATGTGAACCCCGTTGATGTGGCCGAACGATGCGACGCCCAGGCCCGCAAGATCCGCGCCCTCCCACAGGCGGTCCCGGTACAGGAAGCTGGTACGCGACGGGTCGCGAACGGCGGTGTAGGCGCTTCCCAGGTGATACCCGGCGGCCTCGAGCGATGCGAACGCTTCGCCCATCCATCGCCGCTTGGTCGACCAGTCCGCGACCGGATCCTTGAACTGACCCGCGCCTTTCAGCAGATCCGCGCTGATGGTCGTGTTGTAGGGCAGCTCCATCTGGTAGATCGTGACACTGTCGGGCGCCAACTCGATCGTTCGATCGATGCATTCGCGCCAGTTCTCGTCGGTTTCTCCCAGCATGCCGGCGATAAGATCGACGTTGATCTGGGGAAAATCAAGCTTTCGGGCGCGTTCGTATGCACGGAAGACTTCCGCCGACCGGTGGGCGCGGCCGTTCAGTTCGAGAATGTGATCGTCGTAATTTTCGATTCCCAGGCTGAGACGCGTAACTCCAAAGCCTCGTATTGCCGCCAGCTTCGTTTCGGTCAGCGTGCCGGGTTCACACTCGAAGGTGATCTCCTCGGCGCCTTCCCACGGCATGACGGCTGCCAGACCCTTGACGAGCCCTTCCAGTTGCCGCGAGGAGAGAAACGACGGCGTTCCACCACCGAAGTAGACAAAGTCGACGGGCCGTCCGGCGAGCGCGGGTCGGGCGGCCCAGAGTTTCATCTCGTCGATGAGAAGGGCGATATAGTTTTCAACTTCCTGGGCGTTCTTGTCGGTGTAAACCCGGAAATAGCAGAAGTGGCACCGCTTCCTGCAGAAGGGGATGTGGAGATAGAGCCCGAGGGGCGTATCGGGCGCGGGTTCCCGGGCCAGTGCCGGTATGGCGGCGCGCGCTACGTCCTGCTCGGTCCAGACCGAAAACGGCGGATAGTTGGCGACGAAGAAACTGCCGACCTGGGTTTCGTCCTGTCTTTCGGTCGCCAGCGGTGTCTTTTCGCTCATTCTTGTCGGCCCCGAGGCTTCAGCACGACAGATCTCACCCGCCAGTCCCGGAACATGAGGATTTCCGGAAGCGTGGACGGTAGGGAGTGGCTATTCGGTGAGGTTGCCAGTCGCGCCGAATCGACTCTTTGGCACAGGCTAAAGAGTATAACAGCCTGTGCCAGGACCCTGTGGGATCGAGCGCAAGGGTCTGCGGGGCGCCACACGCGAACAAGAGGAGGGCGCGCAAGAGCTAATGGCGTTCAGGGTAGGCGCACCGCGGTGTCTTCAGTCCGACCTCAACGCCACCATCGGATCCACCTGGGTGGCGCGCCATGCGGGAATGAGCGAAGCCGTAATGGACACCAGTATCAGGACGAACGCGGAACCCAGGAACGAAATGGGATCGATCGGTTCAACCTCGAACAAGAGTCCGGACAGGAGTCCGGAGAGGAACAGGGAGGCAATGCCCCCGACCCCAAGCCCGATGATCGCAAGCAGCGCCCCTTCTTGGAGCACCAAGCGGAGCACCTGCGCCCGCGTGGCGCCCAGCGCCGCCCGTATGCCGAACTCCTGGGTCCGCTGGCTTACCGAAAACAACAGAACCCCCGCTATTCCGACGGTGGCAATGACCAGTGCCAGCAGGGAAAAGATACCGAACAGCGTTGCGTTCAGGCGCTGCGGAGCGATGCTCTCGCTTCGCAGTTCTTCGAGCGTCTGGATATGATCCACCGGCCGGTTGGGGTCTAGCGTGCGAATCGTCTCGACGACCTCGGGAGCGAGCGGCCGGGCGTCTCCGGCGGCCCGGACGAGGAACGTCGACGGCGTGAATCCCTGCGTCGAGGACCGGTAGTATGTGTGGATGGCGTCCCGGTCCAGTCCGTCCGCCTTCGTATCTTCGACGACACCGACGATCGTCATCCAATTCGCCTCGCCCTCGCTCTGCCAGACTGCGATCCGGCGGCCTATCGGATTTTCGTCCTCGAAATAGAAGCGCGCCATCGCCTCGCTCAGGATAGTCACGGCCACAGAGTCGGGCTGGTCGTCGCGGCCGAACTCACGTCCCCGAACGAGAGCCGTGCCGGCTGTCCTGAAATAGCCGGGGCTCACCGTTCTCGAGACAGACTGCGGCATCACTCCGTCGGGCGTGCGGCCTTCGACACGGAATTCCCTGTTGATTGGATTCGATCCCCTGAGGGGAGCCGCACTGGCCATGGCGGCGGATTCCACGCCGGGATACCCTTCCACGCGCTCGACAACCGAATTGCCGAACTGCTGGCGCTGGATGGGAGTTTGCTGTGTGAAATCCGGCGCTTCCAACAACAGCACGTTCGCCAGATCGAAGCCCGGATCAACCTGATTGAGTTGGACCAGAGTTCGGATCAGCAGTCCCGCACCCACGAGCAACATGAACGCGAAGGCGAGTTGACAGACCACCAACGCACGTTGCGTTCGCCTTCGCGACACCCCGCCCGTCGAGCGCCCACCGCCCGAGGCGCTCAACGACGCTCCCAGATCTTGGGTGAACGGCATCCTGGGAGCCCAGGCGAAAAGGATCGCTGTACCCACGGCAACGACCAGCGTCAAGGCGAGCACGGTCCCGTCGACAGCGATTTCGCCTGTTCTGGACGTGAAGCGAGCGGTATAGGCGACGAGCAGGTCCAGTCCTGCGATGGCCAGAACGACACCGAGGACCGCGCCAACCGTCGACAGGACGAGGTTTTCTACCAGGAGTTGTCCCCGCAGGCGGGCGCCGCCGGCGCCGAGTGCCGCGCGCACGGCCAACTCGCGTTCGCGGCGGATCAGGCGCGTCAGAGTCAGGTTCGCGACGTTCGCGCATGCGATCAGCAGGACAAAGATGGCCGTTCCCAGGAGGATGAGCAATGTGGGTCGGGCTTCCTGGGTTAGATCCTCGATCCATGGGGTGACGACTATGTCGATCCCCCGGGATTCCGGATATGCCTCGGGGTAGGCATTTCGCAACCGGCCCGAGATCGCAATCATCTCTGCGCGGGCCATGTCGACGGTTGCCCCGGGCGACAGCCGGGCGAACACGTCCGTCATCCGGTGGGTCCGTTCGTCCTGCATCGCCGCGCCCATGTAGTGGTCGTTGGCCGCGTAATTGACATAGAAGTCCTGCGGCTGATCCGACGCGTAGTGGGACCCGGGGGGCAGGACCCCGACGATGGTGGCCTGCTTCACGGTGAGGTTCAGTGTCTGGCCGACCACTGCGACATCCCCACCGAAGACCCGCAGCCAGTATTCGTGCGTGAGGACGGCGACGGGCGGAGCGTCGGGGGATTCGTCCTCCGGAATGAGGGTGCGCCCAAGTTGAGGCTGGATTCCCAGGACTTTGAAGTAGTTCGGTGTGACCAGACCGCCGGTCGCGCGGTGCGGATCACCGCGATCCAGCACGTTGAATGTCCAGTCGCCGAACTCGACGAACTCGTCGAAGGTGGTCGCCTGCTCGCGATAGTCGGCCACTTCCGGGAACGAGAACATGATGCTTGGCATCCCGGAGCGGATCGCTGCTTGCTCGACGTACATGATCCGGTCGGCATCGGGATACGGCAGCGGCCTGAGCAGGACTCCGTTGATCACGCTGAATATCGCGGTGTTGGCCCCGATCCCGAGGCCAAGCGTCAGCACGAACGCGGCGGCGTATCCGGGAACACGACGTAATCCGCGCAGCGCGTAGGTGAGGTCCCGAGACAGGGCCAGCAGGCCGAAACCGACCCGCTCCTCGCGGACCCTTTCCTTCACCTGGCCCATCCCTCCGGTTTCCAGCAACGCTGCCCTTCGGGCCGCTTCGGCATCGAGCCCGTTCCGGATCTTTCGCTCCGTCAACTCGTCCACCCACGCGCTCAGCTCATCGTCGAGGTCGATTTCCACCTGTTGCCTCCGAACCAGCGTCGCCCAGAATCTCTTTATCTTGGAAGTGATTGGCACGTAAACTCTCCCCTAGCTGGTTTCCAAAACCTGGCTCATCGCCTCGACGATGCGTTCCCACTGACGCTTCTCGACCGACAGGTGCTTGCGCCCGGCCGCGGTCAGCGTGTATGCCTTGATTCGTCGTCTCTGCTCGGTCATCGTCCACTCGCCGGCGATCCACCCTTCCTGCTCCAGCCGATGCAGCGCAGGAAAGAGCGATCCTGCCTGGATGTCGAAGGTGCCGTGTGTCAGCTGGCGAATCCGATCGGCGATAGCGATCCCGTGCAGCGCCTGCAATTCCAACGTGCGGAGGATCAGGAGGTCGAGCGTCCCGCGGAGCAGATCTGTTTTTTTTCTTCTAGTTCCGGCCATGGCATTCCCCGCTCGCAATATAGAAATAAAATATCGAAATACAATATAGAAATACTATATCGTCTCTATCGGGGTGGTCAAGAGGAAACGTGCCGCCTTTACTGGTCCTCGGGTTCGTCCATCCGTTCGTATGCTCGCAACATCTCTCTGACGTCCACGCCGGGGCCACGAAGATTGCCGTAGTTGGCCCTATGGTTCGTCATGTCGATCCGTTCGGCGGCCTGTTCGGCGGAAAGGCCCTGACTGCGGAGGGCAGTGGCCTTGGTCCAGAAGTCGCGGAGATAGTCCTGGAAGTTATCGATTTTCTGCGTTCCAGTGAACGATGCGCCGTGTCCTGGCAGAATCCTGTCGTAGTCGAACGATCGCAGCTCATCCAGGGTGTCCGCCCATTCATCCACGTATCCGTCTCCCATGTACACGAGGTTCTCGACGAGGAGGTCTCCGGAACAGAGTACCTGTTCTTCGGGCAGATAGACGACCAGGTCACCTCCGGTGTGACCCCGGCCGAGGAACATCAACTGGATCTCCCGGCCACCCCGGAAGAGTGTCATCTTTCTATCCAGAGTGATTCTCGGTGGTGTGGGATTCACTTCGGCCAGCGCATCCCGGTAACTTTCCTGGACCTGCAACTGACTCTCCAGCCGCGTCCTGGCGACCGGATCCTGCTCGGCGTCGATGCGGGCTCGCAACCCATCGATGCGAGAGGGTACGTTGCCGGTGAAGCCCTGGTAGGTACGCGATGCGAAGATGGCCTCGGCGTCGGAAAGCGCCTCACGCGTGAATTCGTGGCCGATCAACTCGACGTCAGGTCCCCAGATCTGGTTGCCGTGGGCATGGTCGAAATGGAAGTGCGTGTTCACGACGTATTTCACCGGCTTTGTCGTGATGGCGCGCAACTCTTCCCGGAGCACCCAGGCGGCCGCCGGCGTCGAGTTTGAATCGACGAGCAGCACGTCCTCTTCGTTGATGATGACCACGGAGTTGCTCCCCACCGACATCGTGCCCGCGCCGCGTACGTGATAGATGTCGTCCGTGATCCTTTCGA
Source organism: Terriglobia bacterium (assembly GCA_965206125.1). Classification (GTDB taxonomy): domain Bacteria; phylum Acidobacteriota; class Terriglobia; order 20CM-2-55-15; family 20CM-2-55-15; genus CAXWPM01. The sequence continues at coordinate 1,115,591 of CBDBIN010000046.1, read as the reverse complement.
AGCGAAAGGCGGAGCCGTCGTGCAGGGTTCCCGCCGGAGGCTCGTTTGTCCGTTCCTGGCCGAAGCCGGGAGACCAGTAGCCAACCATCCCCGCAACCACGCCGATGGAAAGAACCAATGCGAGACGTTTCATCCTCTGGAAACTCCTTGAGCTTGTTTCGGCTGATTATACTGCCGTGCGCCTCTTGTGGGTCCCCCGAGGCCGCTCACCACTCCGACGCCTGCATGAACCGTTCGGTACCCTGGGGCGTCTATTAGCTCATGAACATCGCTGGTCTTCTTCTCCTAATCAGTATCGGTGCCCTGCCGCAACAAACCCTGGAGTCCCAGCTACGACAGCAACAGCAACTGCTCCTCGAACAACGACAGGAGCTGGAGGAACTCCAACGCCAGGTTGAACGATCGCTGAATCTGTTGGAAGAAATACGGCAGGAACAAAGTGGTCAGGAGCAAACCTCCTGCTCGGCGCACATTCGCTGGGTGGGTGGGGCCGAGCGGAGGAGCGTTCCCCCTGGGGATGCCGTGTCGGTCCAGCTGAACCTTTTCAGCACCGTCAGCCGACCTTCTGGTAACTGCTTGCCCGCAGCGATCCGGATGACAGCCAGCTATCTCGACGCTAACGATAACCTTGTCTGTACCGGTGTCATTCAGGGCGTCGCTCGCCAGAACTCACTGACCGAAAGCATCAATCTAGAGGTCCGACCGTGGGACTTCGGTAATTTCGTATGGTGGAGAAACGAGCCTCCCCAGACGAACAGCGGGCCAAAGGACCTGTTCTGTTTTAATCCCGACGGGCAGGCTCAGGCTACTCGAGCCCAGTTGGAACGGGTCGTATCTGTGCGGATATGGACCACAGTTCTTCCTCCCGGCGGCGGCCTCTCGACGGCAGAACTCCAGCTCGACCTACAACGATGATATCGACCGGTCGATTGCTCTTCCCGCAGGTTGTTTCCAAATCGCCGAGTTTATCGGTACGCTATAGTCTCGCCACAGGAGATCTTTAGATGCGAATCAAGCTTATTCTTGTTGGATTGACAGTCTCGGCCCTCGCCGCCGGCGGACACCTCGCGAGGCTCGGGGCGCAGCAGGCCGAGGACATGCGTTCGGTACGCGACGGGGTCTACAACGAGGAACAGGTCGCTCGGGGCGTGATTGCTTTCGAGGCAACCTGCGGCGATTGCCACGGATATGAACTGGAAGGTGGCGAGGAAGCCCCCCCGCTCACCGGAGGCACGTTCCTGTCGAACTGGAACGATCTTACTCTCCGGGATCTCTCCGATCGGATCCGCACGACCATGCCGCCCAACGACACCAGATCGGTCTCCCGGCAAACAATCGCAGACATCATCAGCTTTGCTCTGAGCGCCAACGACTTTCCGGCGGGAGAGTCGGAACTGCCTGCCGACCCTCAACTCCTCAGGTTGATCAGAATCGACGCCTTCGGACGGTAGCCCATCCTTTTGCGCACGAAAAAGCGGGGACAAGTGAACAGTTTCGGGCGTTTGCCCAAATGACTGCCCACTGCCCCCGCGATGGAAGCAACGCTACTGCTGCCCGTTAATCTCTTCGTCCGGCAGCGCGAACGCGATGTACTCGCCGGTGTAACCACCGCTGCTGACCGCCACGATGATGTACTGACGGCCGTTGAGCATGTATGTCATCGGTGAGCCGCTCTGCTGCGTCGGCATCCAGACCGCGCCGACCTCTTCGCCCGTCATCTTGTCATACGCCCGCAGCATGGCGCCGCGTTCGCGTCCCGGAGCTGACGTGACACGGGGATCGCCGACGATCACCAGCGTTTTGGTTACGACGAGTCCGACGCTGTAACCCTGTCCGGCCTTTTCGGGAACTTCCAGACCCAGCCGCTCGAGATTCGCGCGAACGTCGTCGGTAGTGTCCCCGTGCGGCACCTGGAACAGAAGCTCACCCTCGTTCATATCGAGGGCGGTGAGCACGCCATAGGGCGGCTTTATGAAAGGCAGGCCTTCCAGATTGTCCGTCAGGCGGGGGGTCCCTCCACGTCTACCACGGCGTCGTACCTGTTCCCGCTCGTCTTCCCATCTCGGGATACGGTTGGCAGACTGCGTTTCGGGTTTAACCGTGTCGAAGTACTCTTGCGTGAATTTGGTCGTCCGGATCTGGGAGTTGTGGGCCTGTCCGTAGAAGATGCCCGTCTCCGGGTCGAACGAGGCTCCCGGCCAATTGATCCCGCCAAGCGTGGTGCCGACGTTGACCGCCCCGGCGAACTCGCTGCCGGGACCCACATGCGGGATATAGGGGATCGGTTCCCAGCGGAAGAGTTTCAAGTTCTCGAGCGCCTGCGCCCGCAGCTCCGGCGTGAAATCTATGAGATCGTCGAGCTCCACGTGTGTGCGCGAATAGGGGGGAGGTTTGGTGGGTATCGGTTGTGTCGCGGCCGTCTTCTCGCCGGGGACGTCGGTCTGTGGAACCGCCACCTCCGGAATGGGCCAGATCGGTTCGCCGGTGATCCGGTCGAACGTGTACAGGAAGCCCTGCTTGGTAGGCTGCGCCACGATCTTGCGTTCACGCCCGTCGACGGTGACGTCCATCAGCAGCGGCGCCGAAGAAATGTCGTGGTCCCAGAGCGGGTGGTGCACGAGTTGGAAGTGCCACAGCCGTTGGCCGGATTCCAGGTCGACGGCGACCAGGCTTTCCGCGAAAAGGTTGTCGCCCAGGCGATTGCCGCCGTATTCGTCGATCGTTGGCGTTTCGATCGCAAGGTACGCGATCCCTGCCTCGGGATCGACGGTGATCTCGGTCCACACGCCGTTATTGCCGGTCCATTCCCAGGAACCGTCCTCCCAGGTATCGTTCCCGAACTGGCCGGGTCCCGGAACGCCGTCGAAACCCCACAGGAGGTCGCCGCTCTTGGCGTCGAACGCGCGGACGACACCCTTCGCATTGATGCTGTACCGGTATCCCAGGCCTTCGGCCATCGACGACCCGACGATGATCTTGTCACCCGCTACCGCGGCGGTCGAGTGCAGACCGACTTCGCCGTTTACCAGGTCCACCTGCGCGTCCGCGCCGATGATGACGCCGACCTTGAGGTCGACGACGCCTTCTCGTCCGAAGTCGGGAACTGGTATGCCCGTCTTGGCATCCAGTGCCACCATCCGGTAGCCGATCGTGACCAGGATGATGCGCTCATCGCCCTGGCCGTCGGTCCAGTAGGCAAGGCCTCGTCCCGAGAGCTTCCGGGGCGCCATGTCCGCCCGACGGCCCTCATCCATACGGTACATCCAGAGCAGTTCGCCCGTCTCTGCATCAAGAGCGACAGCGGCGCGGCGCGTTCCGGCGGTGGTGTAGACCACACCGTTGACCATCAACGGCGTCCCTTCCAACTTGGTTTCGGGGCGGGGGCCCATGCTGTCGGTCTTGAAACGCCAGGCCACCTCGAGCTTGTTGAAGTTCTCGGCGTTGATCTGATCCAGAGGCGAGTACTTGCTACCCGTCAGGTCCCCAGTGTAATGCGGCCATTCGCCGTTGCGGGTGTCGAGGTTCTGGCCCGACTGCCCAGTCAGTACTGCCGTGAGTCCAACGAACAGCACGAGGGTCAGGCTCAGGGTTAGAAATCGTCGCGACATGCTTCCTCCTGAAATCTATGACAACTCGCCGACCGGCCGCCATCAAGAGAAAGAAAGCCCTCTGGGCCCTTCCAGGCACGAAACCGCGGTTGGCGATAGGATTCGGAGATTATAGCCCCATAAGGGCTTAGAAGGACAAGAGTCTTAGAATTCCGGACGATACGCCCGGCTGAAACATGACGAACCAGTGACTCAGATGGATCTGCCCATCCTGTTCGATCAGGTTGAGTGCTAGGCCGCTTTCTCGGTCAGCTCTCGGAAACAGGAATTGAAGTGTGCGTGGTACTTGTGCGCGAGCTTCGAGGATCTCACCAGGACACTGAGGTCCGAGTAGTCTTCAAACGAGCCGAGCGTGAAGTTGTGGCTGCCGACGAAAACCAGATCGTCGTCGACGAGTACCATCTTCCCGTGGGTCACCACGTCCGGATCATCGAAGGTGACCTCAACTCCGGCCGCTTTCAGACTCTTGAAGACGTTCAGGTTGATGAACCTCGATCCATACGGGTCGCCCTCGCTGTCCTTGTCCAGAATCACCCGAACGGTCCGGCCCTTCTTCCGGGCATCGACCAGGACCTTGAGCAGCTTGCGTATCTTGCTCCTCGGGTTCTTACTGAACGAGAAGAAGAACATCTTGATCTTGATCGACTGTTTGGCCTTCTTGAGCTCGGCGATCAGGCGTGCGTAATATTTCTCCTCAAAAAGGATCTCCAGCGCCGATCGATCGACCTTGGTTGCCGTGTTCCGGAAACTGTTCAGCCCGCCGCGGAACAGTGTCCCGGTCATCATCGGTGCGTCGAAATCGATCGCGTTATCCGGCACGGAGCGTGTGGCATCCTTCCACTGGGCGTTGAACAGTCTGTTGAAGCTCGCGGCCCCCGCAGGCCCCTCGATCAGCACGGACTCGTCCTGGCCGAGCGCGAGTGACCGGTTGGCAATGTTGTGGCTTCCCAGAATCACGCGGTCATCCGCAATGACGTACTTGCAGTGAGAGCTTTCCCGGGTTCCGCCGTACACCCGGACGTTGATGCCCGCCTTCTTCAGGATGCTGCAGGCGTGCAACGTCGATCCCTTGAGGTAGTGCATGCCCTCGTTCGAAGCGTCCAGCTTGATGCCGAGCAGGAGCTGGATCTTCACGCCCTGGCTTTTCATCTCGATCAGCATCTTCAGGAGGTCCCGCGAGAGAGCCTCCTTGTCGCTCGATGGCAGTAGGTTGAACTCAAAAGCCGCGATCCGGATTCGCCCGGTCGCCTGGCCGATGGCCTGCACGAGCCGGGAGTTGAATTCCTGGTTTCGGACCGGCGTGATCAGTAGTTTGTCGTCAGCAGCGCTCATACATCACCCCTCATGCTTTCCGAAACAGCTCCTGGTAGTACGACTTCACAACACTTGCTCTCATCTGTACCTGGCGCTGGTCGTCCTGCCGTGCCCGGACCGCGATCTTCATCTTCAGCAGCTCGATCCGAATGGGAAAGTTCCGCGAAGCCGTGCCAATCTCCTTGATCATCGCCTCGACACTCTCCACGGTGGCCTCTTGTCTGGCTTCCCGCGTACGGAATTCCGACAACTTGAACTCCAGGTCCTCGAGCAGCAATGCGAGCGCCTGTTTTCTTGTCATGTTCTCTCCAACCCGGATCAAGAGCTCCGGCCCTCGTAGACCTTGTAGTATTTACGGTCGGGGTCCCCCCCGCCCGTGAGGATTTCATAGACGCTGTATCCGTGCGCCTCCAGCACGCCTACAAACCGGTCGTAGGCGCCCGCATCGATGTCGCCGTCGGTTATGTAATCGCCTCGGTCTTCGACCAAGTCACCGCCCCCCGTGGTCTGGCCCCCGATGACAGCGTCCTCGCGCTTGTCAGTCAGGTTGATGCCCATTTGCTCGAGCTCCATACGGAGGACGGACCGGACCTCCTTTTTCTTGTGAATCGTCTTGAACGCCCGGTGCAACCCCTGGCGGTACTTGTTGCCCGAATGGGTTTCTCGCCAGAACTCGTCCGCCAGGTATCGAATGGTTTCCTTGCCCGACATGGCGCGGTTGAGGACGAGGACTTCGTCGCGGAGCTTGATCAAACTCTCACGAGTGTTTGTGATCGACAGAAAATAGGGGATCATGTTTGAACCAGCGAGTGCTCGACCAGCCTCCGGCCGAAAGAGTATGCGTGCACGGTGAACCGTCCCTTCGTGGTCCCTCCAATCAGCCAGAGGAGCCCAGACTTCCTGATGAAGACCTCGTCCAGGTACGAAGGCCGGGGATCTCCCCGGTGGCTGTGAAAAATACCGATCATCCCCTCGTCCGTCAGACGGGAGTACTCTTCAAACGGAATGCCGAAAGTGTTTGCGGTTGTGTGGGGATTCTGGATGAATTCCAGATCGTCGATGACCACCGCATCGTCTGAACGGGAGCCAAACAGCGCGCAACAAACCTCACACTCCGAATCGATGGATGTTTCCTGCAGCGCATCGAATAGGCCATGCCCGATCCGCACGATCATCCGTTGTCGTGGGGTCCTCCGGGCTTTGGCCAGCATGTGCTCGGGCAGCCTAACGCGCAGAGTTGGGTCCGTCAAATGAAAAGCGAGCTTCTTAGGTTTTCAGCCGGCGTCCCTCGACCGCGTTCAGGTTCACAACGGCTCGGGTCCGGGGATGAACGAACATGAGGTTTGAGTCGTCGGGGATAGTGGCCGGAAGGTGTCCTACCGACATGTGGCCGAAACCATCACGAACCAGTGATTCAGGTAGATCTGCCCGTCCCGTTCGATCAGGTTGAATACCTCGCGTTGCGGGGCAGTCAAGGTTTCGAGCGCTTCGTGAATTTTCGCGACGTTTCCCGCGGATACGCCCTCTGTCAGGGAGCTGAGCGGGCGATGTTTGACGTAGGGCTCGACCACCTCGACTTCGAAGCCGGCGTCCCCCAGCATTCGCCGCCATTCGCCCGGGCGGTACTCCCGGACGTGAGACTCGTCGTGGTAGGTGTCCAGAAGGTTCATGCACCGATCTACGAAATCGTCTTCCGGCACGCTCCGATCGTCGATCACCAGCCTTCCGTCGGAGCCGAGCACCCGCCGCATCTCATCCAGTGCAGACCGTAGGTCCGAGAAGTGATGGGCGGCCCGCCGGCACGTGACGAGCTGGAACCGGCTGTCTTCGAAAGGGAGATCATGCGCGTCGGCCGTCTCGAAGCTCACGTTCGTGAGCGAGCGCTCGACCGACAGGCGTTCCGCTTCGGCCAGCATCTCCGGCGTCAGGTCCACGCCGATCACCGACGCCACGTGGGGGGAGAGTGCGAACGCCGTGTGTCCCGTCCCAGTCGCCACGTCCAGAGCGGTCCAGTCCGGCTTCGGTGCCGCCATGGACACGACCCGAGCGAGAATCTCGGGATCGGTGTGGGTCTCGCTGGTTGTGTAATAGGGCGCCCGCTGCCCGAATATGTTTCTAGCCCTGTCTTCCGGTGTTTCCATAACGATTTTCACTTCCGCTGGGTGATCATAAGCGCGAAAAGTTCAGTGATTCAACCAGTGGGACGTTGCGCGGTCCAGGCCGCCTCTCAGCGATCTGTTAGTATTCCGCAGTATTCTACGCCGAGCGCCATGGCCGGATCTTCCAAGAAAATCATCATCGCCGCCCTGGTGGGCAACTCCCTGATCGCTGTGACAAAGTTTGTCGCCGCGGCGCTGACCGGCAGTTCCGCCATGCTATCCGAAGGCATCCATTCCGCGGTGGACACCGGCAACCAAGTACTCCTCCTCTACGGCCTGAAGCAGGCGAAGAAGCCGCCCGACGAACAGTTTCCGTTCGGGCACGGGAAAGAGGTCTATTTCTGGAGCTTCATCGTCGCGATCCTGATCTTCGCCGTCGGTGCCGGCATCTCGGTCTACCAGGGCATCATCCATCTACTGCACCCGGTCTCGATCGACAACCCTACGGTCAACTACGTCGTTCTGGGGTTTGCGATGATATTTGAAGGGGCCGCCTGGTACTTCGCCTTTCATGAGTTTCGGAAAGCGAAGGGGAACTGGGGCTACATGGAGGCCGTGCAGCGGGGTAAGGATCCCACCTTGTTCGTCGTCCTGTTCGAGGACTCCGCCGCCTTGCTTGGCCTTGTTGTCGCATTTGCCGGAGTTGCGCTCGCCGATTTTACCGGGTTGGGGATGTTCGACGGCCTGGCTTCTATCCTCATCGGCATCATCCTCGGTGGGACCGCGATCTGGCTCGCACATGAAACGAAGGGCCTGCTCATCGGCGAGTCCGCCAACGCGAACGTGATCGCCGGGATTCGGGGAATCGCGGGTTCCCCGCCTGAGGTTGAGCACGTCAACGAAGTCCTGACCATGCATATGGGGCCGGATTTCATACTGTTGAACCTGAGCGTCGAGTTTATCGACGAGATCACCGCGACCGGTATCGAGCAGACAGTCCGGCGAATCGAGCGGGATGTCAAGAACTCTTACCCCGAGGTGAGGCGGGTATTCGTCGAAGCGGAAGAGCGCGAACCCGGCCAGGAATAATCGGCACGCGATGGATCTCGAGACGAGATATAGCCACCTCTGCAACCACCTGGAACGGGTGCGGAGAGTGTCCCCCGAGGGTGGGGGGTGTGAGGATTGCCTTCGGAACGGGTCTGGCTGGGTGGAACTGAGGGTCTGTATGTCGTGCGGCCATCTGGGCTGTTGCGACTCCTCCCCCAACCAGCACGCCCGTCGGCACGCCGAGGCATCTCGGCATCCAATCATGGCGCCCTGGGCCGACGACCAACCATGGGGGTTCTGCTTCATCGACAACGTCATATTGCCCGGCGCCTGGACGGAATGGTGGAAGGATGATGGATCAGCGCGGCCCAGGGAGTCGGCATCCGTTTCGCTGTTCCCGATCCTGTTCGTCAATTTCATCGGCACGCTTGGCTTCAGCATCGTGCTGCCGTTCCTGGTCTTCCTGGTCACCGACTGGGGAGGAAACGCATTCACCTATGGCGTCGTGGGCGCGACGTACTCGGCATTCCAGCTCGTCGGAGCGCCTGTGCTGGGGCGGTGGTCTGACCGCTTCGGTCGCAAGCGAATACTGTTGCTCAGCCAGCTGGGAACGTTCATATCCTGGCTCGTCTTTCTTGTCGCGTTCGCCCTACCGTCGACGTCGCTGCTGAGCGTCGATTCGGTTCTTACCGGACGATTCCTGATTACGCTTCCGTTACTGGTTCTCGTGCTGGCCCGGGCTCTGGACGGCGCAACCGGTGGGAACGTGTCGGTAGCCAACGCGTACCTGGCCGACGTCAGCAAGGAGGAAGACCGCACGCGGAACTTCGGCAGGATGGCGGTCTCATCGAACTTTGGGTTTGTGGCGGGCCCTGCCCTGGCTGGCGTTCTCGGAGCGACTGCCTGGGGGGCGGTCGCTCCGGTGTTTGCGGCCGCGGCAATCTCGCTCGCTGCGACACTGGCAATCGCATTCGGACTACCGGAATCCCGACGACCCTGCGTTCTCTCGAGAACTCCCGAGCAGACGAACATGCGTAAGCTCATGGGGCAGGAACAGAAGGACTGCTTCGAAATGAAGGCAGCCGCCAAACTGACGATGTCGGAGCTTCTGGGGATACCGAGCGTACCGACACTTCTCGCGATCTATTTCCTCGTTATGCTCAGCTTCAACTTCTTCTACGTGTCGTTTCCCGTTTTTGCGGTTGGCACACTCGGCTGGTCGTTGACCGAGACCGGGATCTTTTTTGCTGTGATGGGTCTGCTGATGGTCGTCGTGCAGGGTCCCGTTCTCGGAAGAGTGTCCGGATTTGTCAGCGAGAAGGCGCTGATCGTCATCGGAGGCCTCACTCTCGCCCTCGGGTTCCGGCTGTTCGACGCCACGACCGACGCCGGGATGTACCTGGCGGTCGTGCTGATGGCTTTGGGGAATGGTCTGATGTGGCCGTCAGCACTATCTGTCTTGTCGAAGGCGGCAGGGGATACCTACCAGGGAGCGGTTCAGGGTCTCGCCGGGAGCCTCGGCGCGATCGCGAGCATCGCAGGGCTGATCGCCGGCGGCGTCCTCTTCGCGACCATAGGACCCACTATCTTCTGGGCGTCGGCGGGAGTCATCCTGCTGGTCGTAGGCGTCGCCGGCTTCCTGCCGGCGTTGCCGGTGTCAGAATGAACCTCGTATCGAGATCGCACTCTTTCGCGATCGAACCGGCTCGGCTCTGATTCAGGAGCTCTGAACCACTGACTGTTACGCGGCAATACGCAATCGGGCATGCCGATTCGCAATGCCGTCATCGAGCTGTAAAGCCCTCTGGACCTTCTCTCTTGCGGTGACCCTGTGACACCAGCGGAAGTGTCCTAGCTTCCGTAGGGAACAGGGCTCGGCCCGTTATCGTGAATCGCGTAAGGAGGTGGGCTATGGCTAATCTGAAGAGGCTGCGCCGTTGGGTCTTGGCGGTTCTGATCCTGAACGCTATTGGGGCGTTGATACTGTGGATGACTGGGAGCTTTGCTTCCTCTGGAGACCTGATGATCGAGTCCCCATACTTTTCCCGAGACTACCGGACGGCGAGCGATCGGTTTCGGCAGGCAGCCGTGGCAAAGGGCGCTCGACTCGAGTCGCTTCCGCTGACGGCCCGGGGGCCGGCCGGCGAAGACCTGACGATCGACATCGCCTGGTTCGGCACGGAATCTCCAAGGCGGGTACTGCTTCACTCTTCCGGCCTTCACGGCGTCGAGGCGTTCGCTGGTTCGGCGATCCAGTTGCGCTTGCTCGAGGACCTTCCGGCGATTCCGAACGATACGGCCCTCGTGTTCGTCCACGTTCTCAATCCGTTCGGCATGGCCTGGCTGCGGCGATTCAATGAGAACAACGTGGACCTGAATCGCAACTTCCTGGCCCCCGGGAAAAAGTACGAAGGACATCCCCAGGGCTATGACGACCTTTACGACTTCCTCAACCCCACGTCACTGCCGAGGATCGAGACGTTCACGGCGAGGGCGGCCTGGTTGATCCTCCGCCATGGTCGGCCGATGCTCGAAGAAGCCGTTGTCACCGGTCAGTACGACTATCGGGAAGGCCTGTTCTTTGGCGGCAACGATCTGGAAGAGGGTGCTGCTCTCTATCAGGACTTCCTTGCCCGTCGGCTGGGGGCCGCCGAGAGGGTGTTTGCGATCGACATACACACCGGACTCGGCCCGTTCGGTGAAGACACCGTTCTCGTGTCCGAGGAGGCACATTCCCGGCTTCGAGAGTTGCTGGGGGATCGGGTTGAGGCCTTCAGCAACGCGGCCGCCAACGTCGCCTACCGCATCCGCGGCGGCCTCCACGAGATGGTCCCTCGCATCCTGGAGGGCGCCGAGGTGGACTTTGTCGGCCAGGAGTTCGGCACCTACGGTTCGGTTCGTGTGCTTCATTCCCTTCGTAACGAAAACTTCGGTTACCACCATGACCGAGATGCTCGCGAAACTGCCTCCAAGGGCCACCTCCGGGATACGTTCTATCCCGACAATGAGGAATGGGGCAGGAAGGTTCTTGCGCGGGGTCGGGAGCTGTTCGACAGCGTTCTCGAAATACTCGTCAGAACTGAACAGGTGTGTGAGCTTGAGGATCAGGGCGCGGTCCAGAACCTCCCCCGTCTGTGAGTCCCGTTGCTCGTTGAAGACGATGAAGAAATCGCTCAGCGGATGGTGGATGATATGGAAGCGGACGTTCGAACTGAACTGGTGGGCGTCCGTGTTGTACTGCACGAACGCGTTCAGCAGAACCTTTGTAGTGAATGTGTAAAGAATCCGTGTTCCGAGCAGGTTGGTGTCAAACTCTCCGTCTGCCAGCCGCACGTGGTTGCGGCTGAAGTTCAGGCTGAAGTTCAGGTGAGGATTCGGCTTGATGCTGACACCGAAGCTTTCAGAATCTCTCCTGCCGTTCCAGAAGCCGCCGAACTCGTACCCCACGTTTCCGGAGATCATCCGGCTGGCATTCGACCTGAAGGTGGCCGAATAGGTGTCGTACCGGTAGTCCCCCACCGGAATCGTGACGCCCGACAGGGCAAAGTCATCCGCCAGTCGATCGAACGTTCGAGTGGCGCTAAGGTTGAGGTTGGCCCCGTCGCTGAAGGCCACGCCGGCCCCGAGGGTCTGGTCCCGTGTCTCGATCTTTCCCGCATTGTCGCTGAAGTAGTCGATGCGCGCCGAGAAGGTGAGGTTGCGGACCCGGTCGCTGCCTTCGAGGCGCGGTCGCCACGACATGTCGCCCGATGTCTTCTCGGTGTTCCGGCGACGGATGAATCCGACCTCCGGATTGAAATTCTGCTGGGTCTCGTGGTACGAAGCCGTGACCGTGAAATCCGCTCCGAGCCAACCGGTTTCGAACTGGCGGGCCTGATCGTTACCCGGCTTCCCCGGCGTCGAACTCTTGAGTAGGTATGAACTGATCTCCCACTGTCTGAACAGGCGGATGCGAGTGTCGACGCCGAAGACCCGGTTGAAGTCACCCGACGCCGTGGAGTCGCGATTCGTGAACAGCCCGCCGACCCAGGAATTCTGCGCGAAGTTTCTCTTGAGCCGACCAACTGTGTATGTGTTGGAAGGCAGCGATCCTACAGCCTCGGTCTTCATCGTCAGGACGCCGACGTCGTAACCCCCGACCTTGCCCGTCACCCGGGCGCCGCCGACGATCGGCACCAGCGTGGCACCCGCCAACCCGATGCGGCGGCTGAAGAAGGGGATGACGTTGGCCGCCCCGCCGGCGCGTCCGCGAATCGGCTCCCCGAAACTGAAGACGCCGGAATTCTCGATGAAGAACTCGCGTTTCTCGGGGAAGAAAAGGCTGAACCGTGTGAGGTTGACCTGCTGCTGGTCGACTTCTACTTGTGAGAAATCCGTGCGGTAGGTGGCATCCAGAGTGAGCGAGGGCGTCAATCCGTACTTCAGGTCCAGGCCGCCGTCATAGTCGGGGTCGGTCGAGAGCGTGTTCTGGTCGCGGACCTGCCGGAAGCCGCCGACTGCAAAGGGCTTCACCTTGAGGTTTCGCCCCTGACGCAGATCCTCCAGGCCTTGGAGCGTTCCGGCCATCGAAGTCCGCGTGGCGTTGTAGGGGCGCGGCAGCGGAGACCAGTGGCTGTCCTCGTTCTTCCGGCGCACACGCCGTCGCAGGTTCAGGCCCCACTCCTGAGAACGTGCCGTCGTAAAACGAACGGTCTTGAACGGGATCATGAACTCGGCGATCCAACGATCTTCCTCGACGGTTACCTGCACTTCCCAGACCCCGTCCCAGTTCACGTTCATGGCCGATCCGTCGTTGTCGGTCTGCGAGTCGTAGCGCGCTCCCGCCGGATTGGTCCCGAAGATAAAACCCGACCGTCGGTTGTTGAGCGTGTCGAGCACGAAGGCGATGCCGTCGTTGTTCGTCGAACCGAAGTCCTTCTGCAGTTCGTTGACGACGATCTCGTCGGGAGCCGACTCGTAGCAGATCGCCCCTACGTAGAGGTTGTCGTCATCGTAGAGGAAGTACACGTCGGTACCTTCGGTCGCCGGCATCCCGGGATCGGGGTTGAACTGGACAAAGTTTCCCGCAGGTGAGGCCAACTGCCACGCCGCTTCATCGAGCTTTCCGTCGATGACGATCCTTTCGTCTATCCGAACCGCATCGGCGATTCGGCTGAAGCGCGCGGTTTCATAGTCGATGGGGTTCCCGGCGACCGTGGGGGACTCGCCGGCCTGACTGCCCCCCTGACCTGCGGGAATAGCCTCTGTAGGCCATGCAAGCAGGACTGCCGCCATAGCTACGGGATAAAATCTGTTCAGCATCGGCAAGCCTTCGGCCCTAACGAAGCGCGTACAGTCGTCCGTCCGCGGACCCGATGACGACGTAACCGTCGGCGATGGCCGGTGAGGCCGCGAGCGCGCCGCCGGCTTCGAACTCCCACAGCTTCTCTCCGCTGGCGAGGTCCAGCACGTAGAGCCTGCCGTCGTGCGATCCGACGTAAACGCGTCCTCCCGAGATCGCGGGAGAGGAATCGACACGCGAGCGCGCTTCGAACGTCCATGCGGACTCGCCGGTTTCGGTGTCCAGGGCGTGAACGACCTTATCCCGTCCCCCGACGACGACCCGTCCATCTGCAATCGCCGGAGAGGAGTAGAACGGGAACTGCCGCCTGGGCAGGAACTGCCAGATGGTGCGACGCTCGGAGATGTCGACCGCAAGCACTTCGTTGGCGAACGTTCCGAAGTACAGACGGTCTCCTTCGAGCGCGGGCGACGCTCCGGTGTACGCTCCCGCATCGAAGCTGAACACTTCCGTGCCGTCCTCGATCCGGAGGGCGCGAAGAAAACCATCGCAGCCGGTGCTGTAGACGACCCCGTCACGGACGACGACTGTGGCATGCACCGGGCCGTCAGTCGGAACCTTCCATGCCAGTTCTCCTGTGGCGGCGTCGATGGCGTAGAGATACAGGTCGTAGGAGCCGATCAATACCTTGCCGTCTTCGACCACGGGAGAGGCCTTGATCTCGCTCTCGGTCTCGAAGATCCAGATCCTCTCGCCCGTGGCGGCGTCGACCGCGTGCACCCTCCCACCGAGGTCTCCGATGTAGACGACCCCTCCGAACACCGCTGGAGAGGACTCGCCGATGGGATCGACCGTCGTATACTTCCAGACGGGCTCTCCGGTCGCCAGATCCACCGCGTGCAGCTCACCGGCCTGAGAACCCACGTACACTGTGCCGTCTACAATTGCAGCCGAGGAATCGATCATCTCTCCCGCGTCGAATTCCCACACCAGGCTCAACTCGGTCGAGACCTCAGAGGTAGACACACCCGTCAGATGCCGGCTGCCTCGAAAGTGGGGCCACGAGTCCGCACCGGCGGCGGTATCCTGGGGCGTGGGGCTCGCGACGACGGTGGCCGACAAGACCACAGCGATCAGTAAGCGCACTCGTATATCTCCATGGCCCCTTCGGCGTCGAAGGGGCGGGGGTTGAACTTCCCGGTCCATTGCTTTGCGGCGTCCTCTGCAAGCGCCGGGAGTTCCGCTCGCGGGACGCCAACGTCGCGAAGCCTTGTCGACAGGCCCGCGGTGGCCGCGAGCGCTTCCAGTCGGCAGGCGAGCGCCTCGGCTGCACCCTCGACGTTCGGGTCGAGTCCGGCCACTTCTCCCAGCGCCGCATACTCGGCACTGCATTCATTTCCGTTCCAACGGACGACATGCGCCAGCATGTGTGCGACGGCGACACCGTGCTCGGTGTTGTGCCGAATCGTGAGCGGATTCGCACACGCGTGCGCCGCCCCCAGCATCGAATGCTCGATCGCCGCGCCGGCGTAGAAGGCGCCCAGCAGCATCCGGCCGTTGGCATCGACGTCTTCGGGGTGTTCGAGAACACGCTCGAAGGCCCCGAACAGCAGGGTTGCCGCCTCGCGGGAGAAGCCGGCCGAAGCGTCGTTGCATTTCGTCGTGACCCAGGTTTCAACGGCGTGCGAGATCGCGTCGTAGCCCGCGCGCGCCCGTACGAGGGCCGGCTGCGTCACGGTGAGCTCCGCATCGAGTATGGCGGTATGGAATGCCGCCTTCGGGTCACCGCACGCCATCTTGACGTGCGTGTCCGCGTCGGATATCAGCGCATAGCTTTGCGCCTCGCTTCCGGTGCCCGCAGTCGTGGGAACGCCGATCATCGGAAGCATGGGGAGGGAGGCCTTGCCGTGGCCCCAGTAGTCGGACATCGTCCCACCGTTGGTCAACAGGAAGTTGATGCCCTTGGCGCAGTCCATGGAGCTGCCGCCGCCAAGACCGATCAGGGAATCAAAGCCCCGGGAGGCGGCAAACCGCCGGCCCCCGTCGATCGCATCCGTGTCTGGATTTTCCCCGAAGTCGTGGAAGCCGACGACCTCGATGCCCTCGTTACGGATCAGGCCGGCGGCGCGTTCGAAATGGCCTGTGGCGACGATTCCGGGATCGGAGATCAGGAGTGTCTTGCGAAAACCGAGTTCACGCGCAACGGCGCCTACGCGATCGATGATGCCCGGCCCGAACAACGCGCGTGTCCGGAGCTGAACGTCAACGGCCTGCATCCGTTCCCGCGGTCCCATTGACGGCGTAGAGCATGTTGCGCGTGCCGATGTAAAGGACCCCGTTCGAGGGCACCGGTGTCGAGTACACCGAGCTTCCCATGTTGGTCTCGGCGATGACGTTCATCTCTCTGCCTGCTTCCATGATGACCACGTCCCCGTCTTCATCGCCGAAGTAGAGCTTGCCGTCGGCCAGCAGGGTTGAGCCCCACATCGCGGCGAGCGTGTCGTACTTCCAGATCTGCTCGCCCGTGTAGGCGTCCACCGCGTGAACGAAGCCGCTGAAGTCCGGGATGTAGACGATGCCATCCTGGATTGATGGTGTTGAGATCGCGCGGCGGATATCTTCGTAGTGCCACACCATACCGCTCTCGGTGATATCGCCTCGCATCGTCGGGTCGATTGCGTAGAGATGTCCGACACCCTCACCGTGTTCCGGGTCCTGGCCGTTCGCGACATAGATCAGGCCTTCGTAGACCACCGGGGTCGAGATCAGTTCGTTGCGCGTCCTGGGCCATACGGAATCCTTCGGGTTCGAATCGAATTCCCAGAGCTTTTCACCGGTTATCGCATCGAACCCGCGGACCCATCCGTCGCCTTGCGCGTGAACAACCTGCATCTCGCCGTCGATTTCGGCGAGCGTCGGCGTGGACCACTGGCCATGAAGGATACTCTCGCCAGGAGAGGCGTCTTCCCAGACCAACTCGCCCGTCGTCTTGTTCAGCGCGATGAGGGCCGGCGAACGCGGCGCCGGGATGTTGACGTGCGTTTCGTCCTGCCCGTTGGAAGTGTTGATGTAGAGCAGGTCGCCGTAGATCACCGGAGACGAGTTCGACATGTTGTGCGGGTGATTCCCGAGCTCTTCCATCATGTCGTAGGTCCAAACTATCTCGGGGATCGGGTTCCCCTCGGCATCTCGTGCGCGGATATTGACGGCGAGCACCTGGCTCCGGTTGTCGACGTAGTAGAGCACTCCGTCCTGTATGAGCGGCGATGAGCAGACACCCTGGAAAGGCCAGTCGTTGACGCGGCCCTGCTGCAGCTTGTCGGAGGCGATCTGCCAGAGGAACTCCCCGTCCGACTCGCGGAATGCCATCAGGATGCCCTTGTCGCCGATCACGTTCTCATCGCGCGGCGCTTCGTTGTTGGTGCCTACGAAGACCATGCCTTCGGCGACGACCGGGTTGCCGTAGGTCTGGGATCCGAGGTCAACCGCCCACTTGATGCCGGCCCCGGTGTCAATGTCCCACTCGGTCGGGAGCCCCGTTTGGTCGGACACCATGTTGCGGTCGGGAGTTCCGCCCCACATGGGCCAATCGGCCGGCAAGGCCGGAGTCTGCATCAGCAGAAGTGCCACGCTGAACGCCGCGAGCCACCTGAGGTAATACGTCGGGTTCTTTCGATCGGTTTTCATGCTCATCGGTTTGGAGTTACCTTGAAGTTATCGAAATAGATCTCGAATCGGGCGTCACCATAAAGGCCGGGTCCTCCGGCTGTGATCCCGAGACCGGGAGGATCTGTACGGTCCAATATCCAGGCGGGGGGTTCCGACCTGCCCTGTTCCCACACCTTGCCGCGAGCCCGCACACTGCCGTCCGGCAGGGTCTGAACCTCGAGCTTCGCGTGGTACCAGGTGTCGGGCTCGATGGTCATCGCCGCCGTCACCGTGCGTGCTGTTTCCGGTTGCCACGACTGCAATTCGATCCGCTGATGGTTGGCAAATATCACCAATTGGTAGCCTTGGGCCACAACACCACCGTCGCCCATCGTCCGGCGTCCTTCGATGAACAGGATATCTGCTTCGGTGGTGTAGTTGGAGGCATCGTGGTTCCCGCCATAGGTTCGTGCGCGGCGGATGAAGGAAAACTGGTTGTCGGCGCGCTTGGCCAGCACCTTGTTTCCGTCGAGCTCCTGGACGGAGTACTTCAGGCGGGTGTTCAACCACCACGTCGGCAGCCCTCCGACGTCGAAATCGTCGAAGCTCGTTCCCCAGTCGATGGGAGGTATCACCCGAACGCGGGCCTCGCCTCCGAGACCGTCCAGCGTCGCCTGTACTTTACCCGCGTCGCCAGTGGGCGTCGACGGTGCACGGTACCTGCCGTCCGCGCCGATCTCCCCGTCCAGATCCACCAGCGTCCAGTCCGCGTTATCTTCGCGGATGAAGTTGCCCTTGGCGTCGAACAGGCGGACTCGGAAGTCAACGCCCCCGCTCGGCGAAACTGTGGCGTCCGCCGGAACGACCAGCATCGATGCCGGTGGGCCGGCCGACGTCGTCCTCGTTCGTGTCGTCGGTCGGAACGGCCGGGCCGTGGAGTTCGGTGTTCCGATCGCGTAAAGCGCGGCCCCGGTCGCGAAGTAGATCCTCTGGTCGGATACAGCCGCTCCTGCTCTGATTGGCTCGGGCGCATCCGGTGTTCCGAGCTGCACCTCGCTCAGGATCTCCGCTCCGTCCGGGCCGGGACGGATGATCAAGAACTTTCCGTTCGAGGTTCCAACGTACAGCTTCCCATCTGCCAGGACGAGGGCTGCTTTCTGTATCGTCCCTAGTTTGAGCGACCATATTTCTTCGCCCGTCTCCGGGTCGAAAGCGCCCAACATCGCCCCGTTGTCGACCTGGTAGACGCGCTCGCCGTCGGTGACCGGTGACGAATAGCCGGCAAGGAAACCGCGGTGCACCCAGTCGGTCCGGGAATCATCGACGGCACCCGTCACCGAGAGGTCCAGAACTGCCCGGAACCCCATCGTGCTCGTCTCCAGGTTTTCCTCACTGTGGGAGAGGTAGAGCTTGTCGCCGATCCGGATCGCACCGGTATTCAAGCCGCGCTTCGACACCGGGTAGCGCCAGACCGGTTCGCCCGTTGTCGCCTTCACGCCCCACCATGCGCCGTCGCTCCCGCCACCGATGATCATGCGCACGCCGTCGACGTCGGTGATCATCGGGGGTGAATACGTCGTGTCGAACGGCCGTTGTCCCGGAGCGCCCAGGTAGACCATTTCCCCGGTGAGCTTGTCGAAGGCCATCAGCCGCTGGCCGCCGCCGGCCAGTTCTCCCCAGTTGAACGTGATGCCGACGATGATGACCAGATCCCCGTCGATGAGTGGCGAGGTAACGCGGCCGCCGTGTGTCGTCAGGAAACCAAACTCTTCGGTCAGGTGGCGAGTCCACAAGCGGTTGCCCTGACGCGTATAGGCGGCCACCGTGGCGTCGGCCGTGATGATGTAGACGTTGCCGGTCTCAGGGTCGAGGCTCGGCGTGGCCCATCCGGCGCGGAACGAAGGTGCGTCACTGTGGGTGATGCTGAGCCGGTCCTCCCAGACCAGAGCGCCGGTATTGGCGTCGAAGGATAGAACTCGTTCCTGCAGGCTCGTCCCCTCGCCCACGGAGTTTTGGAGATACACCCGGTCTCCCAGGACGACGGGTCCGGACAATCCGCCGAAGGGAATGCGCCAGACCAGGTTCTCGCCGTCCAACGACCAGCTTTCCGGCAGGTTCGTTTCTTCGGACAGGCCGTCGCGGTTGGGCCCGCGTAACTCCGGCCAGCCCTGGGCTCCGGCGCTCGTGGCGAACACGAACGCCAGGATCTGTGGCAGAAAGAGGCGTCTGATTGTGTGAAGACCAACGAATCGTCCGACCATCGTCACCTCGGGCAGTGTTGGGAGGTTATTCCAAGTTAGAACAATATCTTACATGCGTTTGGGGAGGCGGACAAAGAACGCGGTATGCAACAGAATCGTTACAAATCGCGTCACGGCAGAAAAACAGGCTGCTCAGAACAGGAGCTTCATCCCGAACTGCAGTCGTCGCGGGCTGCGTGCCGAGAGAATCTGACCGAACGTCGGTGAGCCGAGGAATCCGTCGGGCGTGCCCAGGTTGGCGCGGTTGAAGAGATTGAACGCTTCCAGCCGGATCTGAAGACTGGCCAGTTCGCCAGCCTGCAGGGTCTTGACCAGCGAGGCGTTCCAGCTCGCGAAACCCGGTCCATCCAGGATGTTCCGGCCCGCGTTGCCGAAGCTCCCGAAGGCCGGTAACGTGAAAGCCGACGTGTCGAACCAGGCGTCGGGGGAAGGATCCCTCAGATCCGAGTTGCCGACGACGTTCGGGCGGTCATTCGCGCCGAAACCGAGGACCGAGCGTCCCGTATTGCTGTTGTCGATTTCGGGTAACAGAGCGACCGTGAGCGGACGGCCGCTCTCGAGGGTGACGATTCCGTTGGTCTGCCAGCCTCCGAATATCCGTCGCATCCAGGTGGTCCCGACAAGCGGTCCGAGCGGGACGTCGTATGTATAGCCCATGGAGAAGCGCTGCCTGACATCGAAATTGGAACGGGCGCGTTCGGCCGCGAGATTGTTCGAGTCCTGTGGGAAGTTGGGATCAGCCGCGCTCGCAAAAAAGCCCGAGGCATTGTCGATCGACTTCGACCACGTGTAGGAGGCCAGCATGGTCATCCCGCACCAGAGCCGTTGCTGGAAGCGTGTCTGGAGGCCGTGGTATATCGAATTGGAACGCGATTCCACCTGCACGATGTCGTCGAACAACGGGTTGGGCCGTCGGTTGGGCATCACCGCGGAGGGCACCGGCTGGTTGATGTCTCTGGCGCCGATCAGACGCGTGCCCTTGGTCCCGACGTAGGCCACCTCCAGGCTTCGGGTGTCACCGAAGCGCCGCTGAACGGTCAGGTTCCAGTGCTGGACGTAGGGAGTCCGGAGGTCGCGGTCGAACGTCAGCGCCGAAGGCGGAGTTGGGAACGGGAATGACTCGATCGGAAACGGATCGGTCAGTGTCAGCGTGTAACCGGGAAACGGCCCCTGGGCGGGCAGCGAAAAGAACAGCCCGAAGTCGAAGAACGGCGCGTTGAAATACAACCCCTCGCCGGAGGCGAGGGCACTCTGGTCGTAGTAGAGGCCGTACCCGGCACGAAGAACCGTATCGGCACCGGTCGGCGCCCAGGCCAGCCCGATCTGCGGGGCGAAGTTGTTCCGGTCGTCGTTGTAACCGCTACGGGGCATATCGCCGCTCCCCACGGGAACCAGACCTCCGGTCGCCTGATCGTAGAGGTTGGCCCGGTCGTCGGCGTCCACAGGAGGTGCGCTGTAGCTGTACCGGAGGCCCACCGTCAGCGTCAGGTCGGGACGCACACGGAACGTATCGTGAAAGAAAGCCGCGTAACTCCTCGACCGAAGCTGCTGGGGGTTGTCGACGCGCGCGACGCCCGTCACAGTCGGCAGGCCCAGCAGCAGGTCCGCCAGTGGATTGCCGGTGAACACACCAAGAAACTGGAGCAATCCCCGCGACTGCACGTCGCGGAAAGCGTCCTGCCGCATCGAGCGAAGTTCGCCCCCGAATTTCAACGTGTGGCGGGTTCCGACATAGGTAACGTTGTCGATAAACTGGAACGTGTTCGACTCGCTTGACTGCGGGTTGTTGAACTCGTGGCCGAGAGGCGAAAAGCCGGTCAGGCGGATGAAACTGAGACCGAAGTCCCGCGGGTTCGAGGAGATGTCGGGCAGGCCGACCTGGCGGTTGATGCTGGTCCCCTGGCCTTGCTGGTTGACCCCGATCGCGACGCGGTGAAACGCGAAGCGAGCCTCGTTGACCCACTGCGGGGAGAACGCATGTGTTTCGCTCAGCATCAGGTTCTGCACGCGGCGCGGTACGTCATTGCCGAATCCGGGGACCAGCGAGAACGTGGGTCCCGAGAACGGCTCGAACAACTCGCGGTCCGCAAAACTGTACCGCGCGGAGAGTTCCGACCTTTCGTTGAACATGTGGTCGAGGCGGATGTCGAAGTGATGTTCATCGTCTGCCAACGTTGGGGAGCTGACGTAGTTTGCGCGCGGATCGTCACGGTTGGGGTCGGGATAGAGATCGGCGATTGCACGGCCCACCGGATGCTGGAACCCGTCAGGGATGAACGGCAGGGGACCGAATCCCGGAAGGACCGGCACGGGCAGGTTGCTCTGGGTGAAATCCCCGCGCCTTTCGGCCTCGCTGGGAACCGTCGTCAGTCGCGTGATGCCCTCGCGCCGGACACGGCCTTCGTAGTCGCTGAAGAAGAAGGTGCGGTCCTTTTGGACCGGGCCGCCGAGGGTAAAGCCGAACTGATTGCGTTGGAATTTAGGGTCGGGCTCCCCCGCCGGAGCAAAGCGGTTTCGAGCGTCGAGCGCCGCGTTCCGGAAGAAATGAAAGACCGTGCCGTGCAGTCGGTTGCCTCCCGACTTCAGGGCAACGTTGATCTGGCTTCCGGAGTTGCGGCCGAACGACGGGTCATAGTTCGATCCGAGGACCTCGAACTCCTGGATGGCATCGACCGGCGGGGTGATGCCGACTCCGTTCAACTTTGGATCGCCGTTGTAGACTCCGTCCAGCAGGAAGACGTTCGAATCTTCCCGTCCACCGCTGACATGGATGGCGAAGTCCCCGCGAGCCGAGCCCGCCGAGCCGTCGGCTGCTGGCGCGCTTCCCGGCGCCAGCAGGCTCAACTCGAAGAAGTTGCGGCCGTCGAGCGGAAGTTGTGTCACCTGCCGGCTGTCGATGACAGTGCTTCGCGATGCTGTATGCACCTGCAGAAGTTCGCCTTCGATGACGTCCACCACATCGTCGGTGCCTTGGAGCGATAGTTCGTGTTCGATGCGGACGTTCTGATTCAGCCGAAGCGTGAAGCTATGGTTTCCAACCTCGAATCCCGCGCGTTCGATCGTCAACGCGTACGCGCCCGGAGACAGTGGCCCAAAGATGAACTCCCCGCGCCCGTCGGTCGTCGTGGAGCGCGTACGGTTCGTTTCCGGATGCGTCAGCGTCATCTGAGCGCCGGGTACGATTGCTCCTGAAGGATCGCGAACGATTCCGTCCAGCGAACCGCGTACGGTCTGTGCGACCCCCGTCGCTGCGAACCAGACGACGCAAAGGGTCAGGAGACACCCCGTTCGGACGATAGCCGGAAAGAGAGACATCAGGCCGAAAGATAACACACGTCGTGTCACGTCAATCGAGCCTTCGGCTCGGGAAATAGCGTTCGATCGTCGCTTGGGAAGGCTTCGGCGTGAGCACCGATACCACGATCAGAAGCACAGCCGAGATGATCGTTACCGGCACGACCGGCAGGAAGCCGAGCATGGCGGTTCCGCCCGCGGTTCGCGCGAGCACGTCCAGTCCCGCGACAGACCAGACGACGATCGGTGCGCCGGCCGGCGCGGCAACGGTGTTTTGGAACACCGCGATACCGGTCACTGCGAATGCCACCCAGGTCGTGCTCGCCAGCGCTCCCCACTTCGTGCTGCCTCGCCAGTAAAGAGCCCCGATCAGCAGCGGAGCCAGTGCCGCGTACCCGGTGAACGCATACTGTATGGCGAGGCCGAAGATCGACGCCGGCACCCCGAGGGCGATCACATAAGCCACCCCCGTCAGCACGACCACGAACGCGCGGCCGATCATGACCTGGGCCCTCTCTCCGAAACGTTTCTTTCCCCCGTAGTAGGCGAAGACGTCCTCGGTAAACATCGTCGAGAGTGCGAGGATCTGAGAATCGCTGGCCATCACGGCCGCCAGAATCCCGGCTCCGAGGATGCCCGCAAGCCACAGAGCAGCGTAGCGGTTGAGCAGTAGCACGATGACGTCATCGCCTCGGGCCTGGACCGTCAGAGCCTGTCGTGTCTCGGGCGCCATGTCCGGGCCGGCTTGGGCCAGTTCGGTCCTGGCTTCGATCTTTCGCTGGATCTCCGGCACATCGGTCGCACCGTTGGCGGCAACGCCCAGGTAGACGCTCGGGACCCATACAGCCAGAATGCAGAGTGGGTAGAAGATCATCGTGTATTTGAACTGCTTCGCCCGGCGCGCCGTGAAACAGAAGATGCCGATGTGCGGGAACGCGATTGCCGACAGAGGGATGAACATGTAGCTGATGTAGTACAGGGGCGCGACGCGTTCGTGGGTGAGCAGCGGAGCTGTGGAAGCAGATCCGGCGAGCCGTTCCATGACTGCTGCAAAGCCACCCATGCCCTCCCCGATCACGCCGGCGGCAATCAGACCGAAGACCAGGAACAACACCGTCTGAAATGTGTTGACCCACGCCGTCCCGCGCATTCCTCCGAAGAAGACATAGCTCATCACGACAACGGCCACGAGAGCACCTCCGGCCCAGTAGGGAACCGCTCCTCCACTGAGCACTTCCAGAGTCGTGCCTCCGCCGATGACGCCGATGATGATGTAGGGCACCAGCAGTGCGGCCTGGACCACGAAGATCAGCGTGCCCGTGTGTCCGCACTCCCAACGATCACGGAACATCTGGACGTGTGTCATGAACCCGTGACGTTTGCCCAGAGACCAGAGCCGCGTGCCGAGGAAGTACAGCGTGATAGGAACGATGAGAGCCGACGAAGAGGCCATCAGACCGTATGTCACGACGCCGTTGGCGAACGCATAGCCGGAGGCGCCGAGGATGGAAAAGGCGGTCATGTGCGTCCCGAACAGCGACAACACGAACACGAAGGAACCGATCGAACGCCCCGCGAGGAAGAAGTCCTCTGCCGAGTCGCCGCGCGACTTGCCGAAAGCGAAGATACCGATGTAGAGCGCTCCGGCGAGGTAAAGCAGGACGAACGCGGCCTGGATCATGGCCCGTCCTCTTCTTCTTCAAGATCCTCAGGCCAGGCGTATTCGGCCAGAAGCCACATCAGCACAGCCACTGCGAGCGTGTACAGGGAATGAAAGAGGAGTTCGACCGGAAGGAATCCGAACACCAGGTTTCGCTCGTCCCACAGCCAGAAGTCCTGGTGCACGACGGCCAAGATCAGCACAGCCGCATAGAGCAGGCGTTTCCTCATCTTCAACTCGATTCTCAACTCGAATATTCTGTGGGATTGACCGAATCGTAGAGTGTAGCAAAGGCCCTGTAACGACTTCGTAAAATGGGAATAGTGCGAGAAAAGCTGTGTTAGAGTCGGGCGTCGAAAGCTCGTGGAGGGGTGATGGCGGAACAATCCGGAGTCGGGCGGCTGACCAGGAAAGAATGGCTGATCTGCGGCGTAGCCGCGATGGGCTTCGCCTTCGATATCTACGAACTGCTGATGCTGCCGCTCATCGTTCGGCCGGCGCTGCTGGCGCTCGAGAACGTGACTCCGGGGACGCCGGAGTTCGGACGCTGGGTCAACCTGCTCTTCTATGTCCCGGCTGTCTGCGGTGGCGTCTTCGGCCTGCTCGGGGGCTACCTGACGGATCGCTTCGGCCGCCTCCGTGTCCTGCTCTGGAGCATCATGCTCTACGGAGTCTCGGCGTTTGCTGCCGGTTTCGCTACCTCTGCCGGGATGTTGCTCTTCCTGCGGTGCACCACCTTCATCGGTGTCTCGGTCGAGTTTGTTGCCGGGATCGCCTGGCTGGCAGAGTTGTTTCCCAATCCCAAGCGCCGTCAGTCGGTCCTCGGCTACACTCAGGCGTTCTCTTCGATTGGCGGTCTGATGGTGACCGGAATGTACTACCTGACGGTGACCTACGGTGACTCCTTGCCGGCGATCTACGGCGGTCACGAGGCCTGGCGGTACACGTTGCTTTCCGGCCTCATTCCTGCGATTCCCCTTATGGCGATTCGACCGTTTCTGCCTGAGTCTCAGATATGGCAGGAGAAACGGGCCCAGGGTACATTGAAACGAACGAGCGTCAGAGAGCTCTTCACGCCCGCCTTCCGGACGACAACAATAGCGACGACGATCCTTGTGGCTTGCACTTATGCCGCAGCATTCGGTGGCCTCCAACAAGTGCCACGGATGGTGCCGGGACTGCCGAGCGTCGTCGATTTGCCGGTGCAGCAGCAGCAACAGGCCGTCGCGGCTGTCCAGAGCTACCAGGAATTCGGAGGCATGCTGGGACGTGTCTTACTGGCTTTACTGGCCGTCCGGATCCTCGGTCGCCGCCGTTTGATCCGTTTTTTCCTGGTGCCCGGAGTCGTCATCATTCCACTCGTGTTCTTTTTCCCGGCGGTTAACAACATCGAGGCACTCAAGTGGGGAATTCTCATCGCCGGAGTCCTGACGGTGGGGCAAATGAGCTTCTGGGGTAATTACCTGCCCTTCGTCTATCCCACACATCTCCGTGGCACAGGCGAGGCCTTTGCGGCGAACGTCGGGGGGCGCATGATAGGGACCATGGCAGTCCTCCTGACCACCCAACTTGCGCTGATCATGCCCGGGGAGACTTCATTTGAAAGGTTGGCGTACGCGGGCGGCACGGTGGTGTTTCTCGCCTACGCAATTGCACTGGCAACGACCTTCTTCTTGCCCGAACCCACGGATTTACCGGATTAGAGAGTACCTTGCCGCCATTCGACAAAGCTGTACTACGCAGGATGATCGGCCTGGGACTCCTGACCGTCTTGCTCACGGCCGAAAGCGCTCTTGCCCAGGACTGGCCCCAGTGGCGTGGTCCGAACCGGGACGGTGTTGTCGCTTCATTCCCCGAGCCGGCATCGTGGCCCGACACCCTCGCGCGGCGCTGGAGCATCGAGGTGGGCCTTGGCTATGCCACGCCCATTCTCGTCGGCGACCGAATCTACATGTTTACCCGGCAGGGCGAAGACGAAGTGATGATGGCGCTGGATGCAGCCACAGGAGACGTCATATGGCGTACAGGCTACGCTGCTCCGTTCTCCATGAGCCCGGCTGCCAATCGGCACGGTGACGGCCCGAAGGCATCGCCGACGTTTGCCGACGGCAGGCTCTATACACTCGGCATGGGCGGCGTCGCCTCGGCGTTTGACGCAGGGACAGGTGAACGGCTCTGGCAGACGCCGCCGACCCCGCCGGGACCGCTTTACGGAACCGCGATGTCCCCGCTCGTCGACGGTGATCGGGTGATCGTCCATGTTGGTGAGCACGGTCGCGGGGCATTGACCGCGTTCGACAGGGACACCGGCGATGTGGTTTGGACGTGGGACGGAGACGGACCGGGTTACGGGTCGCCGATTGTGGTCGACTTCGAAGGCGTCCGGCATGTGGTCACGTTTACTGAGGAGAAGCTGATCGGCGTATCCGCCGAAGACGGCGAACTCCTCTGGGAGCGTCCCTACACGACGCAGTCCACTCAGAACACGATCACACCGCTGGTCTACGAGAACACGCTCGTCGTTTCCGGGCTACGGAACGGCGTACAGCGAATCACCGTACAGAGGCAGGGCGATCGGTGGGTGGCCGAGAACGTGTGGGACAACCGGGAGGTGGCGCTCTACATGAGCAATGCCGTGATTGCCGACGATGTCCTGTTCGGCATGTCGAGCCTCAACAGCGGGCAGTATTTCGGTGTGGACCTCGAGACGGGGCGGACACTGTGGACGAGTGACCCGCGACAGGGGACCAATGCGGCGATCGTTCGGGCCGGTGACTTCCTGCTTATCCTCGAGGATGATGCCGAACTGGTCGTGGTCCGTGCGAGTCGCACGACGTTCGATCCGATCCGGCGTCACGAAGTTGCGGATAGCGCAACGTGGGCCGAGCCGGTGATTGCCGGGAACCGGATGTTTGTCAAAGACGTCCGAACTCTGGCGCTGTGGATTCTCAATTGATCAAAACTTCTAGACAGGGGAAATCGATGGTCTGGGTACTTTTTGCGCTCGGCACAGTTGTCTTCTGGGGAATGTACGGTCCGACCCTGCATCAAGGGCAGGTCGCTCTGGGTAGTCCGATGCGCGCGCTTCTTTGCGTAGGCTTGGCCTACTTTCTGATCGGTGTCCTGATTCCGGTGGCTTCCCTTTCTGCCACGGGTGAGCTGAACGGGTTCACAAGCCAGGGCACAACGATGGCGACGTTTGCCGGCGCCCTGGGTGCCCTTGGTGCCGTCTGCATCATCTACGCATTCCGGGCTGGCGGTCTGCCCGCTTACGTGATGCCGATCGTCTTCGGTGGGGCTCCGTTGGTGAACGTCGTCGTGTCGATGTGGCTGCATCCTCCGGAGGCCCCGCCCAATCCGTTGTTGTATCTCGGTTTTGTGATGGCCGCCGGAGGCGCGGGCATGGTGCTCTATTTCAAACCCCCCGGTTAGTTTCGTGAGGTTAGTTTCGTGACGGTGCACTAATCCCAACCCAGGACCCTGATGGACCAGACCTGGGATTAATGCACTGTGCAGAATTATTAGATTGAAAGACAATCGAGGAGAGATCGTGAAGCGAGTGAAATCTATTGGTTTCTTGTTTCTGAGTGTGTTCGTGATCGTGGCTCTGGCCGCGCAGCCTGCCGCCGCGCAGCGCGGGCGTGGTCGGGGCGCACCGTTGACTCCCGAGCAGCAGGCAGAACGAGCCGCGGCCCGTGAGGCTGCGCGTATCGAACCCCGACCCATTGAGGCCATAGACAGCGTGTGGCTCGAAGAGTTGACCTGGATGGAGATTCGGGACGCGGTCGAAGGTGGCATGACGACCGCCCTGATCCTGACAGGTGGCCTGGAATCGAACGGTCCTCACTTGGCGTCGGGCAAGCACAATTACTCCAACAAGCTGATGGGCGAATCAGTTGCGCGAACGCTAGGGAACACCCTGGTCGCGCCCCTGGTGACGCTGGAACCGGGAAATCCGAGCGGAGAAGTCTCCATTGGCGGATCCATCGGACCGAGGCTCTCGCAGGAGACCTATGCCGCCCTGCTGACCGACATGGGCGATAGCTTGCGTGGTATGGGCTTTACCGAGGTCTACTTCCTCGGGGACAGCGGAGGAAACCGTGGCGGGATGCAGACTGCGGCCGACAACCTGACCGCCAAATACAACGGCAACCCCTCTAGTTTCCATCACATCCCGGAGTTCTACAACCACACCCAAGTGCGCAAGTACATCCAGGAAACTCTCGGAATCCCGGAGGAGATGGAATACAACGCGAGCTCGGGCTCCGATGGGATCCATGAAGAATTGAGCATCACCTCCATAATGTCGGTGATCGATCCCGAGGCGATCCGGTTCGAGCAACGCGTGAAGGCGGGTCGGGCGTCTATCAACGGCATCAGCCTTGAGCCGCTGTCGAAGACGCAGGAGTTGGGAAGAAAGCTGATCGAGTTCAGGACCAAGCTGACCATTGAGGCTATCGACGCGGTAAGAGCTGGAACCAGACAGTAGCAGCAGTTTCGTGACGGTGCATTAATCCCAAGTCTGGTCCATCAGGGTCCTGAGTTGGGATTAATGCACCGTCACGCTACTCTTTCGGCTCGCCGATCGCCCAGAGGGCGAAGTCGCTTCGGATGAAGATCTGACCTTTGACCAACGCCGGCGACGCTAGCGTGTAGTCATTGATGCTGTTTTCCGCCAGGATCTCGAATTCCGGGCCTTGCTTGATCACCGTCGTAACACCGTCCTCGTTCGTATAGTAGATCCTGCCATCTGCGATCACCGGCGACGAACTGTAGGTGCCGGGCCGGAGGCGCTTGCCGCCGTAAATTTCCTCACCCGTGACCGGATTGTGGACGTACAGGACGCCGTTGTCGCGCAGGACGTAGAGGTAGGTACCATCGCTAACCGGCGTCGGAACGTCCGGACCGTAATTGGTGGACCAGAGCAGAGCGGATTCGGTAACGTCACCCCGACCGCCGGCCCGCAGGATGAGCATCGGCCGCTCGCGTGTCGGGGCAACGATGATGTCGCCCATCACCAGCGGGGACGCAACGATGCGGTAGGCCCCGTTGTTTCGTGGGTTCAGCCCGTTGGCGCGCCAGAGTTCCTCGCCCGTTTCCAGGTCGTGCCCGGTGACGACGTCGCCGCCCGTGATCACGAGCTCCAGGCCGCTGTCGGTCTCGACCAGCGCTGGAGTCGTGTAGGAATCCGGCGACTCGCGCCTCGCCTGGGTCGGCCGTTCCATGTACCACTCCGTCTTGCCGGTTTCCTTATCGATACGCAACAGGAACGACGGATCGTCGGTCCGCATTCCGTGCAGGACCTGAATGTAGATAGAATCTCCGTGCAGCAACGGGGAAGAGCCGTACCCCCAGTTCAGCCCGAACCGGTAGTAGTCAGACTGGATGTCGCGCTGCCAGATTTCGTTGCCGTCGAAATCGAGTCGGCGCAGAAGACCGGTGCCGGTCATGACCCACACGCTCTCGCCATCGGTAACCGGTGAAGGCGTCGCGTGGTTGTGTTTTCGTATCCGGCGGTTCCCGCCGCCCAGCACCTTCTTCCACATCACGTCGCCGGACTTGCGGTTGACAGCCCAGAGCTCAATGCTGTCGCCGTCGGAGACATTGACGAAGACGTGGTCGCCCCAGATGATGGGTGTCGCACCACTGCGGCCTGGCAGGTCGAGCTTCCAATGGATGTTCTCTTCCGTACCCCAGCGCAAGGGAAGATCTGTCTCGTCACTTACACCGTTCGCCGTCGGCCCACGCCAATGCGGCCAGTTGTCGCCGGTGAATCCGAACGTCACCGTGCCGAGTAACAGGACCGCGATCAGAATCATGCGTGTTCGCAATGTGTTGCTCCTCAAAGCGCAGCTGAAAACTGGCGAAATTCTAGCACGGGGCGGGTGCGGCCCAACCCCATCGGAATGTAAACAAATGGAAACGAAACGCCCCCGCGACGGGTCCTAACGGCCGATCGCCACCAGGTTGCGCGCGGTCCGGATGTACCACTTGCCATCGACGAGTGCGGGCGAGGCAAGCGTCGGCTCACCGATGCGATTGATGTGCAGCACTTCGAACTCGGGTCCGGCTCGCAGCACGAACGTCTCCCCTTCGTCGTTGGTGAAGAACAGCTTCCCGTTCACCGCGACGGGCGAAGCGGAAAACCCTTCCCGGTGCGCGATGTTCAGCCGACCCTGCCACGCAAGATCTCCCGATTCGGCCTTGAAGCTGGTGGCGATCCCCGTCATGTCGTTGATCATGTACAGCTGATCGCCGTACAGGATTGGAGATGGAACGAACGGTGATCCGCGAGGGCTCGTCCACTCGAGGTGACTGTCTGTAACGTCGCCCGAGCCACCAGGCCGGATCGCCAGCGTCGGCCCGGCCCGTCCGGAAGAACAGAAAACCATGCCGTAACCGACGACGGGCGTCGGGATGACTTCGAATGTGTTCCCGCCGCACCGCCACAGTTCCGCGCCCGTTTCGGGGTCGTACGCCTGGACGCGGCGCTGACCGCTCACGATGATCTCGTCGTGATCGCCGACATGAACAGCGATGGGGGTGCCCCAACCGACCGACGCCTGGCGATCGGTGCGCCACACCTCCCGGCCGGAGTCCTTGTCAAAAGCCGCTACAAACGAGCCGGAGCGCTGGTCCTGGTAGAGGATGATCATGTCCTTGTAGAGCAGCGGCGACCCCGCCGAACCGTGGTAGTTGCTCAGCGCACCGAAATCCTCGTGCCAGACGAGTTCCCCGTCCATGTCGAACGCCATCAACCCCCGGCTACCGAACGACACATAGATATGCTCGCCATCGGTGAGAGCCGTCGCAGAGGCGTGACCGTTCTTCTGATGGACGGATTCGGCGCGTCCTTCGGGAGCAAACCTCTCCCACAACCGTTCGCCGTCGGAGCGACCATAGGCGATAAGAGACAGGCGACGACCCCGGTCGTATGAGGTTGTGAGAATGATCTTGTCGTCCCAGACGATCGGCGACGAATTGCCTTCGCCCGGAACGGGGGTCTTCCAAAGCACGTTCTCGGTGCCGGACCAGGTATCGGGATAGCCGGTCCCCGGAACAAGACCCTGCCCGGACGGTCCACGCCACCGTGGCCAATAACGGGCGCCTTCGCCCTCCACAGCGACCATGCGAACGCCGGCCGAACCCTGCTGGCCTACGAGTTGGTCCGGCGGACCCAGCATCCACAAGACGCCGGCTAGAACGAGAAGGACGATGAGGGTTCGGGTGCGCAAGGTCACAACCTCCCTGAGTGGTCTCCCAATTATAGGGACAGAGGCCGACGGCGTACACCGGCGAATCCCTTTTAGACAATCGATATGAAACCTTTTACTCTTATTGAACGTCTACAAAAGAAACAGGCGGAGGTTCGCACATGACTTTAAGGAATGGATTCATGATCTTAGGTGTGGTCGCAGCCGTTGCGATCGGGTTTTTCAGAACCTACGGTGAGGCAACCACAACGCAGCACGCTCCAAGCGCGGAAATGATCGTGTCGACAGCCTGGCTGGGAGAGCATCTGGACGACCCGGACCTGGTCGTGCTGGCGACCGGCTCGGAGCAGGCCTATGAGCGCGAGCACATCCGGGGAGCAGGCCTCGTCCCCCATTCCGCAACGCTCGGCGCCGGTCACGGCGTACTCGAACCCGATGCCCTCTCGGATCTGTTGTCCCAAGCCGGCGCTTCCGACGACGCCCGCATCGTCATCTATGGTGAGAGCGCGATGGAGGTGGGCTGGTTCTACATGGCGTTCGCTTCGATCGGCCACGGCGACCATGTGTCGATGTTGAGTGGCAATATGAGCGCGTGGCGGAGCGAGGGGCGGCCGGTGTCAACAGGTGCCGCCGAACCGAGGACCGGGCACCTGACTCCCAAGCCGTCGACCGACGTGATTGTTGACGCCGCGTGGGTGAGGGACCGTCTCGAGGATCCGGATACTCATGTCCTCGACGTCCGCACGCAAAGGGAACGCGATCAAGGCTACCTGCCCGGTTCGAATCTCGTACTCTGGCAGGACTTGTTTGCCGACCTCGATGAAAAGCGGTTCAAGAGCAAAGCGGCGATTCGCACCCTGCTTGAAGAGGCGGGGATGACTCCAGGGCAGCAGGCCGTGACTTACTGCGCGATCGGCATGCGAGCCAGCCTCATGTATTTCGCCGCTCGATATGTCGGTATTCCGGCCCGGGTCTATCTGGGCTCCTGGAACGACTGGCGGATGCAGACCGGCTATCCCATCGTGGGCGGAGGAGCGTAGGAGTCTCGGGACTTCACTCGGACCGCAGGCCGGCAAGAACAGGTGCGCGGACGATCGCCGCGACGGCAACGACTGAAGCCGTCAAACCCACGACGACGACGGCGGCAAGGATCAGGACGAGCGATGCTCCCGGCGCGAGTCCCCGGGATATGAGTGCAGGGGAGATCGCCAGCATTGCCGACAGGCCGCCGCTGGCGAGACCTCCCAGGAGCAAGACCGAGTTCTCTGCCAGGACGAGTTTTGCCAGGTCCGATCCCCGGTAACCGGCCGCGCGCAGGAGCGCCATCTCACGCCGGCGTTCGAGAACATTCCTCAACATCACTGCGGCCAGACCCAGCGTCCCGAGCAACAGACCCAGGCCGCCGAGCGTCTGGAATGTGGAGATGTAGGTGTTCTCTACGCGGTGGAAAATGGCCAGCTTTTCCGCCGCAGACATGACGTCGAACCCCGCATCGGCCAGACCGTCCTCGAGTACCACAGCAACGTCGGTGTTGGTGTCGCCGGGTGGGTCGATCAGGAAGAAGCGGTACCCTGGCTCGTAGGGGAATAGTCCGAGGAAGTTCGATTCCGAGATCAACATCTCGCTTTGAAACAGGCTGTCCGACAATGCGGCGACGATGCGGAGCCTGACCGGGCGTCCCTCATGCTCGATGACGAAGTCGTCGCCGACACTCCGCTTCAGGATGTACATGAGCGAATGCGCGTCCGCGATGGCCGGGACCGCCCCGTCTTCGAACTCCAGGTTGAGCAGGTCCCATGGGCTCTGACCTTCTTCGGGTTCGGCAATCGTGGATCGTCCGAACAAAAATCTGCCGGTTTCGATCAGCGCCTGCGGCACGCCCAGGATGCGGGGGTTGTTGGGCTGATAGAGGTTCAGGCAGCTGACGTCCTCACCGGCCCGGAGCCGGAACGAGAAGAAGTCCGTGCCTTCCAATTCATCGATTTCACCCGACGTGAGCGTCGTGCTCGCTTGCCCGTCGGCCGTGTTCAGGTCGTGGGGAATCGGCAGCAACGACTCGGCAAGCAGGGCAAAGCCGCCGGTTCCTGAAGCAAGGTCGAGTCCATCCCCACTGTCGTCCTTGCGGAAGGCATCGACCGACACCAGGATGAACGCAGCCGAAGCCACCATCGCCATCGACAGCAGGCTGCGGCCGGGACGCCAGGAAGCGTTCCGGATGCCCATGTGCACAACACCGGCGCGTTCGGGCAGCAGTGCGCTTTGCCGTTCCGATCCGAGCCAGCCCCAGGCCGCAGCGAGCGAAGCTGTCAACAGCAGCGCCCCCGCGCCGAAAAAACCCGCGGCGTCGGCCAGCCATCCAAGCGCAGTCAGGCCCAGGAGAGCAAACGCCAGAAGTGTCGTGATGGCCGCCAGCCTCCAGGCTCTTGTTCGGGTACGGCCGGAAGCGTCCAAATTCGGCGCACCGGTGATCAGGCTTCTCGGGGAGAGTGTCCGCAACCCCCGTAACGTCCAACGAATGCAGGCCAGTGCAGTCAGCATGCCTCCGACGACACCGGCGCCCAGCGAGAGCGGGGACAGTTCCAGGCGCAGCTGCGACGTGCCCACCGCGTCGACCCACCAGGTTCCGAGGCCGTACACCATGACCGCGCTGTAGGCGGCCGCTCCCACCGCGCCAATCAAGCTGCCCAGGCCCGCCAGTACCGCGCCTTCGGCCAGGAAGAGGCGCCCGAGATCCGCGGCGGAATATCCCAATGCTTCGAGAAGCCCGATTTCGCGCAGGCGCTGTTCGATACCCAGGCGAAAAAAAAGACTCGCAAGAAGCAGGGCTGAGATCACCAGGAAGAAGCTGAAGGAGATGAAGTACAAGCTGAAGTCGATCGCACCTCCGGATGCCTGTCCGCCGGCCGCGCGTACGGCGACAACCTGGAAGCCTGCGGCGAGGGGATCGATCTCATCCCGCAGTGCTCCGCGGACAGAATCGATCATGTTGTCGATCGGCTCCCCGTCGGGCGTCATGAGCCGTATCGACGTCCGTGATCCGTAGCGCGTGCCCCAGAGCCTGCGACCGATCTCGAGAGGCACGAACGCTTTCGGCGCTGTGCGGTAGGCGTCCCAGTAGTCTTCGTCGCGGTCCCGTATGCGTGTGAGGTCGACGGGAAACGGGGGGTTCCACTCGCCCAGCGTGTCCGCTTCGGAGATGCCCGGGTAGGTTGGAGCGAGTTGGGGGTCTCCACCAAGCCCGTTCATCGGTACCGATTCGCGCAGGACAAATGACGACGTTCTCGCCTCCAGTCGGCCACCCTCGAACCAGACGTAGTAGTCGACTTCAACCGTATCGCCTGACGTCGCTCCCAGGTCGTCCCACGCCCATTCATTCAGCCAGATCGGGGTCTCCCCGCCCGGGTCGGTGCCGCCGGGAGGCGAACCCCCGGCGAACTCACTTCCGTCGAGCGCGGCGGTCAGCGAATACGGGATCTCTCGGTCGCCGATCCGGATCGTGTTCGCCAGGTACGTAAAAACTCCCCGGGTATCCCACCCCAGCCGATCGCCCGCCGCCATCGTGGCCTCGGCAATACCGTCGTTCATTACCAGGTGGGAACTTTCGACGGACACGAAGGGTGCTCCGCCGCTGGTGCGGGTTTCGATTAGCCGTACGCCCAGGTCGTCGAGCGTGTATGCAGTCTCAATGGTCGCTTCGAGTCGATCGGCAAGCTGTTCGGCATCGGCTTCGACGGATGCGGCGTTCCGAGGTTCCGACACGAGGATGCTGTTCACGCGCGCTGTCTGGTCGAGCGCGTTCTGCAGTTCCTCGAGCGGCACGAACACCGCACGGACGGCTCCCTGCCCAGGCCGAAGCGAGAATTCGCCGAGCTCATCGAGGGTCAGGCTCGTGCCGTAGTTGAGACGCAGGGTCGTGCCAAGGTCGTCCTTGTCGCTGTGCAGCGAGTCCACGGGAACTGCCGAAGGCTTTTCAACGCGGAGGAGGATCGAATCCCCGGTCCCACTGCCGAGTTCCTCCGCCAGAGGGGTGCTCAACAGAGCCTGACGGCCTTCCATCGGCCGTGCCGGCATCCCGTGAAACTGCCAGAAGCGGTCGTCCACGCCGTAGACCAGAACGCCTGATGCGCGACGTCGGCTCGTTTCGTCCGTGAGCACTCCTTCGATTGCGATCAACCCAGCTGCGTCGTCAAATGCCTGCCTGAAGACCGGATCGTCGGCGAGCGTGCCTGCCAGGTCTTCGGAGAAGAAGTTTTCGGCGGTCACGACGAAAGAGGTTCGGCCGAGCCGCTCCATGACCATATCCCGCAGGCTCGCACGGACGGAGTCTCCAACCAGGAGCGCGCCCGCCAGGACCGCTACCGCTGCTGCGACGCCGGCGATGACGGCAAGGTTCGTTCTCCAGTAGTGCGTCAGGTTACGGAGGATCAACCGGGTGCGGGTCATTAGTCGCCCTGCTTCCGAACCAGCCGTCCCTCGGCCAGATCGAACCTTTCAGGGAAGCGGCCTGCGAGGTCGGAGTTGTGGGTGACGACGATCAGGACCGTCTGTTGTCGGTGCTCGGGGTCGAGCAGGATTCTGGCAACCGTGTCGGCGGACTTGCTGTCGAGGTTCCCGGTCGGCTCGTCGCACAGTAGGAGCGCCGGTTTCAGGATCAGGGCCCGTGCAAGCGCAGCACGCTGCTTCTCTCCGCCGGACAGTTCCGCCGGGCGGTGCTCCGTGCGTGCACCGAGACCGGTGGCCTCGAGGAGTTCCCGGGCGCGAGCTTCAAAGCGTTTGCCTTCCGCCCTCCGGTCCGGATGTACAAGCGTCGGAGCGAGGACATTTTCGAGGACCGTGCACTGCGGTAGCAGGCAGTGGTCCTGGAAGATGAAGCCGACTCTCTGGTTCCGGAACGTGGCCTGGTCCTTCTCGGAGAGCTCGAACGGGTTCGTCCCATCGAGCCGCACCGATCCCGCTGTCGGGGGCTCCAACGTACCCAGGATGTAGAGCAGCGTGCTCTTGCCGCTCCCGGACGGGCCCATGATTGCCGCCGCATCTCCCCGTTTGAGCGAAAGAGTCGCGTCGGTGAGCACCGGGATCGGACCCCGGGGCGTCGGGTATTCCTTCGTAATTTTGGAAACTTCGAGCACTAGCCGTTTGCTACCCCGAGCTTATCCAATTGACCGGTCGCGCCGGCATCGTATTCCGCCAGAACGCTTTCGTAAATGTCCAGCAGCTTAGCTGCGGAACGCGCGACCGTGTAGTGCCGACGAACGTTCTCGAACGCACTCTCGGCCATCGATGCCGTCATTGCCAGGTTCTCCCAGAGCTGATGGAGCCCGTCGGCCAGGCTGTCCGCGTCATCGGGATTGACCAGGAGGCCGCCCTCTGTCTTCTCGACGACTTCGGTGAACGAGCCGCGGCGCGGCTGGACGACCGGCACGCCGTTCGCCATCGCTTCGATCAGAAAAAGCCCCTTGGGTTCGTCGTAGGTTGCGGGCACCGATAGCACGTCGAGGCCCTGCAGAAACGCTAACTTTTCGTTCCGGTCGAGTACGCCGTGGTACTTGAACTCATCGTATAGGCCCGCATCGTTCAGTTTGCGGCGCACACGATCCATGTAATCGCGATGTTCAGGTGCGTTGTAGCCGGCCGCCTCGAAACGGACGCGAGCACCTTTGGTCCGTTCGCGGAACTTGATGTACGCATCGGTTAGTGGTTCCAGCCCCTTCTCGGGCGCGACCCTTGCAAAGTAGCCGACACGGAACTCTTCATCGGGAGTCGTCCGTATCCGGCCCCTCGCGTATCCATTCATGTTGACACCCAGGGGGACTACGGAGATTTTTTCGCTGGGGATTCCGAGATAGCCTTCCATGAACTTTGCGGAGTAGTCGCTGACCGCGATGAAACGATCCACTTCGGGTACTTGCCTTCGGATGAGCTCGAGCGCCTGGTCGCGATACGGGTCCACGAGTCCGTCGATGAACAGTTCTTCCCCCGACAGGGTGCAGACAATCGGACGTCCGAGTGCGGCGCGGAGCGGCGCGGCGAGCGAGATCAACAACGAGTTCGGCAGGTTGACGATATCGGGAGTCGGTTCGTTCCGCGTCCAGTCGAGCAGTTTTCCGAATTCCTTACCGAGCGTACCGTTCTCCCCACTGAGCATCGATATCGTCAGGTCGCCCAGCAGGCGCGGGTCGTTCGACACTGCGCGTCCGGCCAACGTGTTGATGACCCACGGGGAGTCCCACAGACGGTCCAGAAAACGGGGCGTACTGCGGAACAGCGAAACGTAGTGCTGCAGGTAGACGCTGATGCCGCCGAACAGGACTTCGGGGCGGCAGGCGTTCGGCTCGTCGGTTCGGGTTGGCGTATAGACGGGGACGAGCGTCACGTCGTGACCTTCGGCCATCAGCTCGCGCGCGAGCGTGTTGTCCCTGGCGCAGCTGCCGCAGTACATGCCGGCGGCTCCCGCGGTGATGCTCAGGATCTTCATTTCTTAGCGTCGGGCCCACCGTCCCCACTCTCACCTGCAGGTTGAAGAGGGCTCAGGCAGGGTGTCGAAGCGGCAGGCTTCGGGAACCCGGGCGCCGGGCCGGTCCCCCCACGCCCGACTGTCTCGATGGTGGCGCGTTTCATCACAGTGCCTCGGTTTGGAACGCCCGGGCGCGGAAAAGAAACTCGACGATGTTTCCCTCGTGCGGCTGCAGCCAGTTCAGCTTGCTCGTCGGCACGGCGCCCAGGTTCAGGCGGTCGATGTTCACCGCATCGATCAGTCGTCGCCGGAACTCCTCGTTGTTCGTGAGCGCCGTACCGACGAGCGTCTGGCCGATGGCGTCGATCATCTTCGACTCCGCACACTCCACGACCGTCACGAACGGAAACATGTACTCCTTACCCGATATGGCCACTTCCGGCGATTCGCAATGGACGACCGTCGGCAGCAGGTAGTCGGCCCTCCCGACGCTGACGACCCGCCCGTTTTCGCGGAACTGGGCGGTCGTGTCTGTCGCGCCGGGTTGGGCAAGGTCGGCATCAATCGCTTGTGAGACGGCCTCGGCGATGCCACTGACCGTAAACGCCGCGAGGCCCGCTTCGGGATCTTCCGGTGGAAGCGGGCGTATCTTGACCAGGCGCTGGGCCACTGCATCGGCGATTTCCCGTGTGTGGCGGCTGGCCCAGATTCCCGAGCAGTTGATGCAGCTGCGACCACTGTTGATGTACACGCTCTCGACCATGAGGTCCAGGTACTGCTCCCAGTCATCAACGACGTCGTCACCGATCAAAATCTTGGAGAAGCCGGGCCCGTGCGCCTGCACACGTGGGTTGCCGCGGTAGCGATCCACCGTAGGCGTGCCCCCAAAGATCAGACTGCGCTCGCAGCTATCGAGCACGGCCGCACCGACGTCGCCCTCACCCGGATAGACGGAGATCGCCTCGCGCGGAATACCGGCTTCGAAGAAAGCCTCCGCCATACGGTAGGGGGTCCAGGGTTCCTGGGGGCCGGGTTTGAGCACAAGGCCCACCTGCAGAGGAATGATGGGCAGCCACAAAGTATGTACGCCCGGCGAGTTTGAGGGCAGAACCAGCCCCAGGACCGGGCTCTGTGCCTGATAGCTGATAGGAACGCCGCGCTCTTCGCCAAACCCCCGCGTGAGGACGTCGAGTTCCAGCCCGCGCGTCAGCGACGCCAGGATGTTTCGCATCTCCGAGAGCACGAAGCCGTTCTTCTTCATGTTCGCCCGGCACATGTGCTCGGGCAGGCCCGTGCTCGCAGATTGCGCCCGCACGAATTCATCCGGAGTCTGGGTGCCGTTACCCATCGGCAGCGTGCCGTCCATGTACATCTCGCCCGCCCGACCCGCCAGCGCGATCAAGTCCTCGATTGGGATCTCGACGAGTGCCTCGCGCGCTTGCTGGGCCTTTCTCATGTCACGCTGAATCAGGCCGCCGTTGGCACGCCCGACGTTCGCGATCGGCTCGCCAGTGGAAAAATGGACAACCTCGTCGACGTCGAGACTCTCGTAGGGTTGCCCCCACCGCAGGACGGGAATCTCGATCATTGTCCCAGTACACCCCACTCGATCATGACGTCAGTACACTCCGATGGTCGTGCTCGTCGCGAAGCCGCGGTACGGCCGCACGCCGCTGACGCCGTCCCAGGGGTAGCTTTGGTATGGAGCCTCGCGCTCGCCCTCGTCGCGCTCGAGGAAGCCGGGCATGAAGAATTCTTTGGTGAGTGTCGTCAGGCGCACGCGTCCGGTCCCGCCGTAGTCGACGATCTTGTCGGGATGGTCAAAATCCACAACCTCGATGACGGCCCGGGGCTGGGGTGGATAATACGCGATCTTGAATTTGTTGTGCGGGCCGCTGGGCGCGCTTGCCGCCAGACCCATCAGGGTGTTGCCGTAGGTGGGCGTCATGTAGGCGCCGTCGAGCAGTTCCTCGTGCGCGAACCGATTCCACTGTGGCGTGAACTCCGTGCCTCCCGAGAAGATTCCCGATATTCCGGCCTTGCGGATCGTCGTCCCCATCGATTCCAGGCGGAGCGCAAGCGACTCGAGAAGCTTCGGCGTCGTGAACAGGCACCGAATCTCATGGTTGGCTTCGAGGACGGTGACAGCCTGATCGATCACGTGCTCCTTGTAGGCCTGGAGATGTTCGCTCCATCCCTTCTTGATCAGTTTGATCACCCATCGCGGGTCCAGGTCTACGCAAAACGAGATACCCCCGCGGTACTGCGCCAGGTGTTCGACCGCCAGCCGCAGCCGTCGAGGCCCGGACGGGCCGAGCATCAACCAGTTGGCGCCTTTCGGGAAGTGTTCCTCGGACAACGTTTCGCTGAACAGCTCGTAGTCGATACGAAAGTCCTCACAGTTGATCCGGGACTTCGGTGTTCCAGTGGTGCCCCCGGTTTCGAAGACATACACGGGTTTGTCGCCGAGTCCCTTCGGAACCCATCGTCGAACCGGGCCGCCGCGGAGCCAATCGTCTTCGAATGGTTCGAAACGGCGAAGATCCGCAAAGCCCTCGACATGTTCTCTCGGATCCCAGTCCAGCTTTGCCGCGTAATCGAGCCAGAAAGGGCATCCCGTCGCCGGGTCGAAGTGCCAGTCCACAATTTCCCGGACCCGCCGGTCGAGCGCTTCGCGGGCAGCCTGGACGTCCGAGTCCGCCGCCTGTGCCGAATTGGAATCAGAGACTTGCATGGAGAGGAAGTATAGCAGCGGCGGACTCGGGCGGGCAGCACGACGCTCCCCACTTCGGCCGGCAAACTAAAAGGGCGGAGTCGGAACTCCGCCCTTCGGAATCGTCCAGAAAAAACCTATTCGCAGGTCGCCGCAACCATTTCCATCGACACTAGATCGATGCGCGCCCTGTTCGGCTGCCGGATCAGGTACCCCTTGGTCTGCATCTTGCTGCCCCGGTATGCCTCGGGATCGAAATCCGCACCGAGAAAGCCGAGGCTTTGGAGCAGGAACCGCTGATATCCCGGAGGTGTCTTCTCGGCGATCCCCAGTTCTTCCGCCGTCGACCCGTTCGCGGTGTCGGTCCGGAGTGGCTCGCTGGCGCGGAGCAGGACCCAGTTGTCTTCGGCATCCTGATTGAGGCAGCCGACCAGTTGGACTAGCGCGCCGCTCGGAAGGGGCTCGAAACCGTCCTTGCCTTCGATCTGAACGCCGTCCAGGTTGGCTCTGGTGAGTGCTTCGGCGCCCGCGGGGAAGGCGTTGATGTCCAGAAAGTGCGCGATGATGTCGACATAGGCCTGATCGGGCAGGCTGCCGGGATCCCGGCGTGGCATGCTCGCGGAGATAAACGTAAACAGGCTGTCCAGATCGTATTCCCGCCAGCGGGACATGAAGGTCCTGCCGACGAATTGGGCATCGGTGTTCTCTGGGTCAACGTCGGTTTGATGGCATCCCGCACAGTTGGCCTCGAATTCCGCCGACCCGCGCATTGCCTGATTTTCGGTGTAAACGCCGTTCCAGACGTTGTTCTGGCTGCGGCCCATTTGGGGGGCCACCGGCATAGTGGTGGCCGCAAGGCCGACCGACACGAGACTGGCGATCGCAATGAGGCAGACTAGAAAAGTCGTCAGTCGACTACGCATGAGAATCATACTTCCTGTGTAGGTCCGTGCCGCCTTCGCGGTCGTCTGGATCGCGTGACGCGTCGGACGGTTTCGGCCCGATTGTAGGCGCGGGTTGATGCTAGCATCAGTATTGGAGACCCCGCAACTGAACAGTGCGAAGTGTCGTCAGAACCACGTCTAGTCCCTGATCAAGCGTGATTGACGAGGTATTGATAGCGGCATAGCAGCAGAAGTACCCGAAATGCCCCCGTTCCGTGTGAATAAAGACTTGGAAAGAGTCTACGGAAAAGGAGGCATTTCGGATGAACGATTATACGCGCAAGAACATGAAGAACCGCAAGCGGCGAATCGAGCGCCGGCTTGCGGACCGGAATTGGACAGATCAGGCGGCGCCGATGTTTTCGGCGAGCAACATTCATTATGAGATGGGAGAGCGGACGCGCGGCACGGCGGTGGGCGGAATCGGGATGATGCAGTTGGTGGCGCGGCGGACGGGGCTGGTCAAAGCCATCGACGAGAGTGTGCATGTGCTGAAGCGGCACTTGCCGTATCACGAATCGGATCACGTGCTGAACATCGCCTATAACGCGTTGAATGGAGGGACGTGCCTGGAGGACATCGAGTTGCGGCGCAACGACGAAGTGTATCTGGATGCGCTGGGAGCGCAACGGATTCCGGACCCGACGACGGCGGGAGACTTCTGCCGGAGATTTGAGCCCAGCGACGTGGAGTCTCTGATGGAGGCGACGAATCAAGTCCGGCTGCGAGTCTGGCGCCAGCAGCCCGAGGCGTTTTTCGAAGAAGCGGTGTTGGACGCCGATGGGACACTGGCTGAAACCACAGGCGAATGCAAGCAAGGAATGGACGTGGCCTACAACGGGACCTGGGGGTATCACCCGCTGGTGATTTCGCTGGCGAATACTCAAGAGCCGCTGTACCTGGTCAATCGCAGCGGTAACCGGCCCTCGCATGAGGGAGCGGCCGCACGGTTCGACCAGGCCATCGCGCTGTGCCGTCGAGGCGGGTTTCGCCAGATCCTGCTGCGCGGGGACACCGACTTCAGCCAGACCCGGCACCTGGATGGATGGGACGACCAGGGCGTGGGATTCATCTTCGGCATCGACGCCATGCAGAATCTGGTGGCGCTGGCCGATGAACTGGAACCGCACCAATGGACGCGTCTGGAACGGCCCGCCAAGTACGCGGTGGCCACCGAACCGCGCCAACGTCCCGACAACGTGAAGGAACAAGTCGTTCGGGAGCGCGGTTTCGACAATATCCGGTTGCAGGGCGAGGATGTGGCCGAGTTTGCGTATCGGCCCAGAGCCTGCGACCGGGACTACCGCGTTGTCGTGGTGCGGAAGAATCTGTCGGTGGCCAAAGGCGAACAGGTGTTGTTCGACGACATCCGATACTTCTTCTACATTACCAACCGCTCGGATTCGGCCAGCCAGATTGTGCTCCGTGCGAATCAACGGTGCAATCAAGAGAATCTCATTGAGCAGCTCAAGAACGGCGTTCAGGCCTTGAGGATGCCGGTCGGGGATCAGACCAGCAACGGGGCCTACATGGTCATGGCGTCGCTGGCCTGGACACTGAAGGCGTGGTTTGCGTTGCTGCTGCCCGAAACCGGACGCTGGGGCCAGAAGTATCAGGCCGAGAAACAGACGGTACTGCACATGGAGTTCAAGACGTTTCTAAACGCCTTCATGTTCGTGCCTTGTCAGCTCGTGCGCACCGGGCGGCGCATCCTCTTCAGGATTCTGGCCTGGAACCGGTGGTTGCCGGTCTTGTTCCGTGCCGTGGATGTGCTGCATCAACCTCTGCGATGCTGACCCGATCATGGCCCTGAGCCCGGGCGATCGAGGTCCCGGTTTCTGTCAACCGCTCCAACACCAGCGAGGCTGAACTGAAACAGATCCAACAGAAACCCGATACCTGGATAAAACGATCCGGGAGCGGGATTCTATGCCTCGAATTTTATGCGCGCAACCTGGCCGTTGGCGGACTGGTTATGCGCTTGTTTTGGGTCTAGTAGCGAGGGGATAGATTCCGCGTTCAGGAAGACCTTCGGTTTTATGTGCGATGGGACTAGGATTCCCTTAGTGAAGAGCGACGACAGTGCCGACGTCACAGGTTTTTCCCGCCTCCACGATCCTGCCCTGAACAAGTCGACGGCTTTCACGCGCGCCGAGCGCGAGCGCTTCCGTCTGCGAGGCCTCCTGCCCGCAAGTATCGGCACCCAGGACGTCCAGATCAACCGCGTCCTTGGGAACCTCCGCAGAAAAGCCTCCGACATCGAGCGATACATCTTCATGGTGGCGCTGCAAGCCCGAAACGAACGGCTGTTCTACCGCACGCTTATCGAACACATCGAAGAGTTGATGCCGATCGTCTACACGCCGACGGTCGGTCAGGCGTGTAAGGAGTTCGCGCACATTTTCCGGCAGCCCCGGGGCTTTTATGTCACGCCCGACGATCGGGGCGAGATGGCTAAGATTCTTCGGAACTGGCCTCACGCCGAGGTGAGGGTGATCGTAGTGA
Source organism: Terriglobia bacterium (assembly GCA_965206125.1). Lineage (GTDB taxonomy): Bacteria > Acidobacteriota > Terriglobia > 20CM-2-55-15 > 20CM-2-55-15 > CAXWPM01. The sequence goes on along the minus strand of CBDBIN010000046.1, from coordinate 1,071,546 downwards.
CCGACGGCGAACGCATTCTCGGGCTTGGCGACCTGGGCGCGAACGGGATGGGGATTCCAATCGGCAAACTGGCGCTCTACACCGCGTGCTCGGGGATTCCGCCTGAACAGTGCCTTCCCGTCCAGATCGACGTCGGTACCGAGAACGAGGAGTTCCTCGCGGACCCGCTGTACCTGGGCCGACCGCACAAGCGAATCCGGGGAAGCGAATACCTCGAGCTGATGGACGAGTTTCTGGCGGCGGTGGCAGAGGTCTTTCCGATGGCGCTCGTTCAATTCGAAGATTTCCTGACACCCAATGCCTACGCCCTGTTGCTGCGGTACCGGGACTCCCATCTGTGCTTCAACGACGACATCCAGGGGACCGCAGCAGTGGCCCTGGCGGGCGTCTACGCGGCGACACGCATAATAGACCACGCTTTCAAGGATCTGCGCGTGATGTTTCTGGGGGCCGGCTCGGCTGCAACCGGCATCGCAGATCTGATGGTTGAAGCGCTCGTGGCCGAGGGGCTGAGCCGTGAGGATGCCCGTCACCGCCTCTGGTTCGTCGATGTGAACGGCCTCGTGGTCCGGGGACGCGAAGACCTGATGGCTCACAACGAACCCTATGCTCACGACCACCCACCGATGGAATTCGTCGAAGCGATCTCGGCCCTCAAACCGCATGTACGGTTCTGGTGCAGATAGGATTGTCGGAGCGATAAGACCAGGAGTGTGCCGCAGCGATGCGGACTATGCTGCCATGACGTGACGCCAGATCACCGCAGGATTCGACTGCAATGTGATCGGAATTGCGAACTGGCGTTTATGGATCTTCTGCGCCAGCTCGATGCCGGTAATCACCCGTCGCGCATTGTAGAACGTCTTGAATCCCAACATCGGCCGCAATCGCCCCTTCACCCGGCGGTGGTCCTGCTCCACCACGTTGTTCAGGTATTGACAGCAACGAATCTTCACCGGGTTCCGTCCCCGGAAGTTGAACTCCCCGTTCATTCCCATGCGACGTAGCGCGCTATGGCTCGGCCGGTGGCCATCCAGGGTGATGCTGTGTGGCTCCGGATGATGCTTCAGTGCCTTGCGAAAGAATGCCTTCGCTGCCGCAATGCCGCGTGTTCGACTCAGATAGAACTCCACGGTGTTGCCCTGTCCATCCACGGCGCGGTACAGATACATCCACTGGCCCCGAACCTTGATGAACGTTTCATCGACTCGCCAGCTTCCTCCTACCGGTCGCTCGAATCGGCGCCAGCGCTTTTCGCACGTTTCGGCATAGCGAACCACCCAACGCAAGATTGTGGTGTGCGAAATCGACAAGCCCCGCTCACCAAGAATCACGACCAAATCCCGGTAGCTGAGTTTGAAGCGAAAATACCAGCGAAGGCAGAGGAGAATGATGTCGTCTTCGAACCAACGTCCGGCAAATAGAGGATTCCGTTTCGTTTTGCGATGCGCCATATCCCATTATCGCCAATTCCCTTGGGCTGTCTGTACCAGAACCGTTCAACTGAACGGGTGCAGTCGGGGCCTTGTGAAGTATGGCGTCGAACACCAGCGCAGTCGTCGTGCCGATGAACGCCTGCTTGCCGGTCACCATCTGGTAGAGGACGACGCCCAGCGAGAACAGATCCGTTCGCGCGTCCAGATCCTCGCCGCGAGCCTGCTCGGGCGACATGTAGGCGACGGTCCCGACCGCCGAGCCCGGACTCGTCAGGTGCTCCGGCTCGTTCGTCATCGTCGGGGCCTCGGCAACCTCACCCGGCTGTGACTTGGCCAACCCGAAATCCAGAATCTTCGCGTCCCCCCGTTCCGTTACGAAGATGTTCGCCGGTTTGATGTCCCGGTGGACGATCCCCTCGCTGTGTGCGGCATCCAGCGCATCCCCCAACTGAATCCCCAGTTCCAGCACCTGACCGGTCTTCAGCGGCCCGCGTGCCAGCTTCTCCTTGAGCGTCTGCCCGCGCATCAACTCCATCACGATGAACGGCTGGCCGTCGTGCTCGTCGAGATCGTAGATCGTGCAGATGTTGGGATGATTGAGCGCGGACGCAGCCTGTGCCTCGCGTTGGAACCGTTCGAGAGACGTGCGGTCTTCAGTCAGTTCGTTCGGAAGGAATTTGAGGGCGACTTGGCGGTGCAGCTTGGTGTCCTCGGCCCGGTAGACCACACCCATACCTCCGCCCCCGATCTGTTCGAGGACCTTGTAGTGGGATATGGTCTGGCCGATCATGCTCAATCTCTATTCGTCAAGTGTTCAGCGATTCGCCGAGGAAACGATTTAGACGTTACAACAACCCAATATCTCGTGACTTCCACTAAAACGCTCCAGCGCCGGCTTCAGCTACGGAATGGTCCTGCTCTCCCGATCCGCCGCTGACGCCAACCGCGCCGACGACCTGGCCATCCTTCTTCAGCGGAATGCCGCCGGCAAAGATCATGATCTTGCCGCTGTTGGATGCATGAATCCCGAAGAACTGCTGGCCCGACTGCGAGTGCGATGCAAGATCTTTCGTCTCAATGTCAAAGGCGCGTGACGTATAGGCCTTCTTCTGGGAGATGTCAATGCTTCCAATCCACGCTCCGTCCATCCGGACATGGGAGACGAGATTTCCGCCTGCGTCCGCCACAGCGATGTTCATCGGTTGTCCGATCTCAGCAGCTTTCTCCTCTGCTGCCGCAATCACTCTTCGGGCGTCTGCCAAACTCACACTCATTTTGAATCTCCTTTAAATTAGATCAGACCTGGCTCGTTCCGTTCGGCCTCGCGATACTACCCTAGCCGAACTTGTCGGTGGTCTCGCAGTGGCCGAGCGGCTGGCCGATTATGGCACCGGCACCCGTTCCTTCAGTTCTTCCTAGACGCGATGATAGTCGCCTTGCCAATCCTGCACGAGCCGCTTTATGACATTGGGATCTTGGATGTTTTCGTTCAGAACCCTTCTTAGCAGTTCGGGCAATTCATCATCGGAGGCGAAACGTAGTCCGACCATCTGCTTGATGGTCAGATACTGAATGCTTTGTCGATGTTCGGGTGGTAAGAGCGCCTCCAGCCGAATGCGCATTTCGGTCTTAATTATTCGATCCTGCAGCTTTATGGCGTAGCTGCGGACCAGCCCCAGGACCATCAGGCTACCAAGACAATTCAACACCACGCCAACGCCGATTAGATATGGCCCCGCTGTAGTTCCCAACAGCAGCAGGCCCAGGCCTGCTGAAATGACACCAGCCAGCACCAACAGCGCCCCAACGAACCACGGTTTGGGCACAACGGTGTGATTATCGAAGTTCTGGGGGGTTCGATCTGTCACGATGTTCCTCAGCCGAGACTATAGTGGGATATGGTCTGTCCGATCATCGGGTGAACCTGTTCAAATCTCGACTTCGATATCTTCATCCGTCACACGGACGGTGTAGCACGAAACTCCTACGGGAGCAGGAGGGCCTAGCACCGCGCCGGTCGTGACGTCGAATCTTGCGCCATGCAGGGGGCAGGTTACCTCCTTGCCCGTAAGCTCGCCGGCGGAGAGCGGACCTCCGACGTGCGTGCATGCGTTATCTATCGCAAAATACTGGCCATCCAGGTTAAAGATGGCGATTTGTTTGCCGCCGACATCGACCTTCCTTCCCTGACCCGCAGGGACTTCGTCGGACCTCGCTGCCTTCACGAATGTGCCCATTTTTACCTACCTTGAGGATGTCCAGCATTTCTATGATGGACGACTGTCTGGCCGATCATGGCACCGGCACCCGTTCCTTCAGTTCTTCAAACCTCTTAAGCGAATTGGCCAGCAAGTGTCACGAGTCGCGCACGCCGTGACAGCCTAATTCACTGGAGCACTCTCCGCATTGGCAGGTTGCCCAATTTCGGAACGGATGACGCCCGTCTCGTCACAATAAAAGTGGACCCAAGACTCTTCCTCTGGGTGGGCGACTATCTCATATCCAGTCTCCGTTTCAGAGATGCTATAACGGTACGGTCCTTGCGAATTCGCAGCTTCCGCTATGTTCACCAATCCCGCCTCGGTCAATTCTTCGACGCTTGGGTAGCGCCCGTTCCTAGCAAGGTACGTCCCTGCAGCCGTATTCAGTATTCTCAGGACACTCACTGCCGATTGATCGGTGTTCAGGTTCACGGAACGACCCTCTTCAGAACTGGAACAACCCAGAAACAGAAGTGCTCCGACGATGGCCGCGCAGAGCCTCAAATACCCCATCACAGACCTCACTCGGGTGCGCCCCCGCACGCCCACCTTAGCCGGGCTTTTTGGTGATCTCGCAATGTGCGAGAGTCTTGCCATCATGGTATCGGCACCCGTTCCTTCAGTTCTTCGAACCAGTTCAGGACTATGTTCACTTTCGGCACTGAGGTTTCCGCGTCACTGACGGCAACAGGGACTTGGCTGATAGCCAGAAATCGCTGGCCGTCGAGGGACACGTCGTAGCCACGGCCCTGACCGAAAATGTAGTACGGCCAGTCAAGTAACTCCTGTGGGTTCTGGTGATCGAATGCAGAGCCTGCTTCTACAGACACAGACATCAAGGTCCTTTGGCTTAGGTAAAATAACTCCCGTCCATCTCGTGACCACAAGGGGCGCGACCCTCCCGCGTTTGAAATCTGCCAGCGGCGATCATCGACGTTGGGAAACGGTTTGACGTAGATCTCGAATTGGCCCGATTCATCCGACTGGTAGGCCATCCAGTTACCATCTGGGGACAACTCCGCGTTCCGTTCATTGGCTTCCGTATTCAGCAGCCGCTCTGGCTCGGAGTCACCAGCAACCGAAACCATGACGATGTCGTCTCTAGTTTCAGGATGAGGGTCCTCCGTGAACACCAACTGAGAACCATCAGGTGTGAAGAAGGAGGGATCCCCGATTCTGCCCCCACTTTCGTCTTCCAATAGGATGGGATCAACGCTTCCGGTGTTGTCAGAGTTCTTCCAGTAGATGCCGCGTTGGGCACGCTGTGAGGAAAACGCAATCCGCTCACCGTCTGGCGTCCAGACAGGATATCGATCATTTTGCGTCTCAAATGTACTGCGGCTGAGTACGTCCCTGGCAAACTCTAAGATCCATATGTCCTGTTCCTGATCCCGAACATCCAACGCTAGTTGTTCCCCGTTTGGCGAAATGCGGGGATACACATAATGACGAAGATGGGCGTTCACGGCCTCTTCGTTCCCTTCACGGTCCACCCAGACAAGGGATCGTTGTGGTTCGCCACCTGCAGCCGCTCCAGGTAAATAGGCCAGGGTTCCAGAGTCTGAAATGGCGTACTGCGCCGTATTTGTGACCATCACCCCCTCCACCATAGGCACAGGGCCGCCAAGGACGAAAGTGTGCCAATCTTAGTTGGAAATTGAAACGGCTCCAAACCCTATGGTTTGATGGTATTGGAAGAAACAACATCAAGCCTGTAAGAGAAAGGAGCCGAGATGAGGAGTCTGTTACGTTCGGTGAAAAAACGCAAGAAGAGGCGAGTACTGGGTGAGGTCGAGGTCATGAGCCGGGAGGAGTACTCGGGACTGGAATTGGACTCGAAGGTGGAGATGATCCGGGCGTTGATCCCACTGGGGTTGATGCACGTAGAGGAGTTGCTCGACGAGGAAGTGAAGGCGTTGGCGGGTGAGCGATACGCGCGAAAGGAGGCGACGTTGAGGGGCCGGCGACACGGGAGCAATCCGGGGACCGTGGGGCTCGGGGGCCAGCGGGTGCCGGTTCGGGTGCCTCGAGTTCGCAGCGTGGCGGGCGGGGAGATTCCGCTTCGGAGCTACGAGGAACTCAGTCCGGATGGCGCGGTGAACGAACTGCTTCTCAGACGTGTGCTTTATGGGATCTCCTGCCGGAACTACGAGTCGGCCGCGGAAGCGATTCTAGGAGCCATCGGATTGTCGAGCTCGACGGTGTCTCGAGGATTCGTCCAGGCGAGTGCCGCGAAACTTCGGCAGATGCAGGAGCGGGATCTGTCGGCCGAGGACGTGGTGGCGATCTTCCTGGACGGGAAAATGTTTGCCGACGCCACGATGGTTGTGGCCCTGGGCATCACAATTACGGGCGACAAACGCTTCTTAGGCTTCGTGGAGACGAGTACGGAGAACGAGCAGGTACTGACTCCGTTTCTCCGTTCATTGATGGAGCGAGGCCTGGACATCTCTGAAGGCGTGCTGGTGATCGTCGACGGCGGCAAAGGTCTGCGCGCGGCAGTCAAGCGGGCATTCGGTAATCGAGCCCTGGTCCAACGCTGCCAATGGCACAAACGCGAGAACGTGGTGAGCTACCTGTCGAAGACCGAGCAAGCCGCGTGGCGCAAGCGGCTTCAGCGTGCGTACCAGCGCCCGGAGTACAACGAAGCCCGGGCGGCCCTCGAACAGCTCCATGGAGAGCTCGAGGAGCGAAACCAATCGGCCGCTGCGAGCCTTGAGGAAGGCCTGGAGGAGACCCTCACGTTGCATCGACTCGGCGTGTACGGGGTCCTGGGCCGTTCGTTCAAGACGACGAATTGCTTGGAATCGGTCAATGCCCTCGTCGAGGAAAGGTGCGCGAAGGTCGATCATTGGAAGAACTCGAGCCAGCGGCAGCGCTGGTTGGCGACGGCGCTCATCGACATCGAACGACGCTTGAGGAAGGTGATCGGCTACCGTCATCTTCCAAAGCTCCGCGAAGCCCTCAGGCGGGAGCTGAAGATTGAGGCGAAGACGTCGACGAGATCGAAGAAGAAGGTTGCGTGACCAATCGTGAGCCGTGGAGAGTTTCAACTAAGAATGGGCTTGACTCCCAAGGACTTCGAGATTCTCTAGATCAAACGCCTGTGCATAGAGTGAACCGCCCACCACGTAAACGATATGCCCTGTCGGCAAGTAGCGTGGTCGGTAGCCAGGGAAAAGGATTTGACGTTCTTCCGCGTCTAGCGACTGGACTACAACCTGTTGCTGATCTTGGAACAGCACGGCATGACCGCCGGGCAGAATCTGCGGGAAAAAGCCTTCACCAGACATCGAGATCGGTTCGGGAGCCCCTCCATCGGCGGGGACTTGCAGCAGCGTTCCTGCTTCTGAATAGACAATCGTTTCGTCCTGATCCCAACTCATGCCAGCAACAAAGCTTTCCACATCAGTCAGGACGACAGGGGAACCGCCATTGACCGACACCCTCTGGAGTTGGTCTGGACCAGCGTAGGCAATCCATTCCCCGTCAGGGGAAAATGTCGGGACATGCCTGGAACTCTCTGTCCCTGGAATCAGCTGTGCATCGAAGTCGCCCACTGACAGTAAGTACAGCCCTTCTGTAGTGTCGTACACGACCTGACGACCATCGGGGGACACAGTCAGTGCTAAAAATTCCGTACCACGAAACTGCAGCCCCTCAGCCAATTCGTGATCAAAACGGACCACTGGCCTGGATTCTGGCTTCAGAAACCATACAGCCACTCCTGTAACGAGCATGCCCACAACAACAGCCGCAGCCCAGGGAAGCTTCGATTGCGGTGCGGCCTGCGCGACTTCGGCAACTGGCTGAACGATTACACCAGCGGGATCAGCAACAACCTTCTGAAGGTCAAACCGCACGTCGCCCATGGCCTGCCTTCGATTTTTGGCGTCCTTGTCCAGGCAACGTTCCAGAAGTTCACGAACAACCGGATGCAAGTTTGGGGGCAGGCTATCCCACTCCGGGGTTCTTTCAAGGACGGCACCCATGATGTGCGAAGCGGTCTTGCCAGTGAATACCTGGCACCCCGTCAGCATCTCAAAGAGGACGACGCCGAACGCCCAGATGTCCGCACGGTGATCCACAGTTTCGGCGCTGGCCTGTTCAGGACTCATGTAGGCCGCTGTGCCCAGAATCATGCCCTGCTGGGTTGCCTGCATGCTCAGTGTCGGCGAGTTAGCCGCATCGGCCTTGGTCCCATCACCTGCAAACGCCTTCGCCAATCCAAAGTCCAGCACCTTGATCTTGCCGTCGGGTGTGACTTTGATGTTGGCGGGTTTGAGATCGCGGTGAATCACTCCCTTCTCATGAGCGGCTTCGAGTGCTTCAGCGATCTGGAGTGCGAGTGTGAGCGATTCCTCTACTGGGACAGCGCCGTGCTTCAACCGCTCAGCTAACGTGTCACCCTCAACCAGTTCGAGTACCAGGAACCGCGTGCCGTTGTCTTCTTCGAGGCCGTGGATGGTGGCGATGTTGGGACGGTTCAGCGACGCCAGCAGTTTCGCTTCACGTTCAAACCGTACCAGGCGCTCCTCGTCCTGGGCGAACTCCTCGGGTAGGGTCTTGATTGCGACCTCCCGCCCGAGCTTCTGATCCCGCGCACGCCACACTTCTCCCATGCCACCCTTTCCGAGCGGGGAGAGGATTTCGTAGCTGCCGAGTTGGGTGCCGGGGGTCATTGGTTATCGAGTTCAGCCGTCCAGTTGACGATGATCGTGACGGGTGGTGGGTCCAGGCTCGGGCGGCGCAGCAGGAAACTGTTTCCATCGTCGGTCACGGCATAGTTATGCCGACCGTCCCGCATCGACCTCATGGCCGGAATCGGGGCCTGGACCGGCGTACCAAGATCGAGACCCGAATCGCCAGCCTCCACGCGGACGGTCATTACCACGTCGTTCCGACCTCTGTAGAACAGTTCGCCGCCGTCGCCCCTCCACCTGGGATGGCTGCTTCCACCGTCGGAGACGCGTTTGCCGTCGGTCCCGTCCGGGAACCGCGCCACGTAGATACTGGACGCACCAGCTTCTCCCGAAATGTAGGCAACCCACTCACCGTCCGGCGAAAAGTGTGCGGCCCGCTCCGAATAATTCGGATCATTGAAAAGCGGCCAGGGGTCGTCCCCGGAAACCGGCAATACCCAAACGTCGGGGATTTGGCGGGCTCCCTGGTCGAACAGAATAAACTCTCCGTTTGGCGACCAGTCCATGGCAATCAGCGCCTCGGCAGCTTCCCAGAGCAGCTCTTCCTGGCCCGCACGGATGTTCTTCTTCCAGAGACCCCACTTCCCGTTCCGGTAGGACGAGAAAGCGATTTCCTCCCCGTCCGGTGACCAGACCGGGTCGGCATCGAACGAAGGCGTTGACGTGAGCGGAGAGGGCGTCGTATCCCTTCCCACATCGATCAGCCAGATATCGACATTCCCGGTCGCCGGGTCCTTGCGGTTCACCGCAATCTGTTGCCCATCCGGTGACAGGGACGGGTTCAGATACTCACCTGTCTGTGGCTGAGGAACCCGTCGGGTTTCGTTTCCTTCGCGATCGAACCACGCGAGTTGTCCATCCACGCCGTTCCCGGACCGAAGCGCGAGAATACCGTTGTTCGATACCGAAAACGGTATGTCATCCACGTGGTACACCCCTGGAGAAGACACCTGGGTCCCGATTCGGCGGGCTTCTCCACTGAGTTCGAGGCGATCGACGTCAAACGGGTGCGCCATCAACACGCCCCCGCTCACGAACAGGATATGGTCGCTACCGTACACGGCCTTGGTATTGCGGTCGGCAGTCAGCAGAAGGCGCGTTTCTGAGGATTCCAGAGAGGCCAGGTAGATCGAAGTCGGCTCAAGGTGGGAGCCGGACTTATAGAGGAAATGAATCCCATCGGGCAGGAAATACGGGAACGACCCCCGCACTTGCAGAAAGACGGGTTGGCCTCCCAACGCCGACACGCGGTTCAGATCGCCACCGATGCCAAAGATGATGTCCCCATCTTCGTTCCTTGTGGCGCCTCCACTTGGAATACAAGCACAGACCGTCTCGAGAGCTGCACCGGAGAGATCCGCAACGCGGAGGTCTGTCGCCGTGAAGAATCCTATGGACTGTTCGTTGGGCGACCAGAACAGAGACAGCCGAGCACCCTCCGTGCCCGCCAGCATTCTCATCTCACCCGACGCGAGTTCGCGGACCCAGACGGCGTCATCACCGGTGGGGGATGGCGCGAGAAATGCAATGCGTTCGCCCCCGGGTGAAATGGCCAGCACGTTTCCACGGGCCCCCAAGACTTGGGCGATGGGAAATCGGAATGCCGGCTGCTCCTGGGGTGCGTCACCAGAAAAGGCAAAAAGCAGGGCGAGTGCGACTGTGGAAATCAGGAGAACGAGGCTCAAAGACCACGCGATACGTTCGCGTATCTTGGAGGGCATCTCAATAGGAACGGTTTCGACCTGCGCGTGTCCATCGTTGATCCACTTCAACTCGTGCATCAAATCGGCTGCTGTCTGCCACCGCATGCCGGGATCTTTGTCGAGACATCTCGTCACGATGTGGTCCAGCGACGATGGCGTCATGGTCTGAAGCTCAGCCATTGTCTTCGGATCGGCAGACATGATCGAACCGATCAAACTCGCCTGACTCGCTCCCTCAAACGCCTTCTTGCCGGTCACCATCTCGTACACGACCGCTCCAAAGGCGAAGATATCCGTCCGGGCGTCGGCTTCCTTGCCTTCCAACTGCTCTGGTGCCATGTACTGGAGCGTGCCGATGATCGTGCCTTCTGCTGTCAGTGGTGCCGACGGGGCCTGCGTAGGCATCTGGGACAGTGGTGAGACTTCAGCGTCGTCACCCTTCAGCTTCGCCAACCCGAAGTCGAGCAGCTTCACGCCAGCCGACTTCGTGATCATGATGTTGCCGGGCTTCAAATCTCGGTGAACCACGCCCTGCCGGTGGGCCTTGTCGAGCGCGTCGGCGATCTGTATGGCGTATTCGAGTGCCTGATCGAGCGGCAGGCGGCCCTTCTCCAGACGCTGCTGTAGCGTCTCGCCCTCCACCAACTCCATGACAAGGTAGTGAACCCCGTCCTGTTCGCCCACGTCGTGCAGTGTGCAGATGTGCGGGTGGTTCAGGCTGCTGACGGCTTTGGCTTCACGCTCGAAGCGTTCCCGGCGTTGCGGTTCGTCTGCGAGGTGTTCGGGAAGGACTTTGATGGCAACGGTACGGTCGAGACGAGAGTCGGTGGCGCGATACACCTCTCCCATACCGCCCGCACCGAGTTGGTCGGCAATTTCGTAGGGACCCAGACGTGTGCCTGCGTTCAAGGCCATAGCCGCGAGTGCCTCTCAGGGCGGTCCGTCGCCATGTGTTGGGATAAAACTGGCTAAATTAGTGGGTTAGGGTCAATGAAGGTGTCGGTTGAGTTATAACCGAATCTGGTGTTTGAGGGATTGAAGAAAAGCGGCGTATCTGGTTGATTTGTTGTTTGCGAGACTTCAAAGCAACCAAAGGAGATACGCCACTATGAGCAAGAGTACCGTTATTGAACTGGAAGATCGAGAGGCGATTGCAGACCCGGTGACCGATCTGCTACGAGTTGGGGCTCAACAGCTGATCCAACGCGCCGTGGAAGCCGAATTAGCAGAACTGCTATCCCAGCACGGTGATCGACGAACCGAGACGGGGAACGCTGGGGTGGTGCGCAACGGTTATCTACCGGAACGCGAGCTGCAGACCGGCCTGGGTCCTGTAACGGTGCAAATTCCGAAGGTCCGTGCCAAGACGGGCGAAGCTGTGACGTTTCGGTCGGCCCTGGTACCACCCTACATTCGGAAGACGAAGTCGATGGAAGCGGCCGTGCCGTGGTTGTATTTGAAAGGCGTCTCGAGCGGCGAGATGGGTGACGCCCTAAAAGTTCTTGTTGGTCCGAAGGCGCAGGGGCTGTCAGCGAGCACGGTATCGCGCTTGAAACAGGTCTGGGCCCAGGAGTACCGCATCGGGTGCGACCAGCGTTTGGACGCCGACCGCTGGGTCTATGTCTGGGCCGACGGCATCTATAGTGGACTTCGGGCCGAACAAACCAAGTTGTGTGCGTTGGTCGTGATCGGCGTGAATGAACGCGGAGAGAAGCGTTTTCTGGCGATCGAAGACGGTGTCCGGGAATCCACGCAGAGTTGGCGTGAGGTCTTGTTGAAGCTGAAGTCCCGAGGGATGAATATTCCCGAGTTGGCCATTGGTGACGGGGCGATGGGGTTCTGGGCCGCACTGGAGGAAGTCTATCCCGAGACACGCCAACAACGCTGCTGGATGCACAAGACCATGAACGTGTTGAACTGCCTACCCAAGTCGGCCCAGGCGAAAGCGAAACAGGCCCTGCACGCGATCTGGAAGGCGGAAACAAAGGCAGACGCCGAGAAGGCATTCGATCTGTTCATTGAAACCTATGAGCCGAAGTACCCGAAGGCCACCCTCTGCCTGCAGAAAGACAGAGAAGAACTGCTGGTCTTTTACGACTTCCCGGCCAAGCACTGGCAGAGCATCCGGACGACCAACCCCATTGAGTCGACCTTTGCCACCATTCGCCACCGGACCAAGCGATCGAAGGGCTGTCTGACACGGGGTGGCATGCTGCACATGATGTTCAAACTAGGGCAGTGTGCCGAGAAGAACTGGCGACGATTACGAGGATTCGATGATCTGGCCAAGGTGATTACTGGAGTGAAATTCAACGACGGAATCGAAGTGACAAACGTCGATCAGGCCGCCGCTTGAATCAATCTCCTAAACACCACTTTTGACAATAACTCGTGTCGGTTGGCCGCGTGACCGTAGGCCGAGCAACCCTTTTTGCTTTGATATTTGTCTCCGATGTGGCGGAGTTGAGTAGTTTGGACAGGCGGTTTGGAGTGCTGTGCGGAACTAGTTAATATCTAGCTCGGCGCACGAAAGACGACTGCTGATGCAAGAAGAACACAATCGCTCCGAGGATAGTGTCCACCCTTGGTGGCGATGGATTGCCAGCACGTCTGAAGTGATCGGTGTGCTGTCCCGATTCAGTGTGCTGGTGGTAGCTGTCGCTTTCGTGTGGGGACTCGCCACGATTCGGGAAACGCGTGAACTCGAACGACGACAGACTGTTTATCAGGCTTGGCAAGTAATCTATGCCGCCTCGGGCAAAGGCGGTAGCGGCGGAGTCCTGCAAGCTGTGGAGGAACTGCGCCAGGCGGGTCAGCAGGCCCTAGGCGCCATCAATCTTAGTCGCGCATTTCTCGCACTCGCAAATTTCAACAATTTGTATTTGCAGGGGGCCGACTTCTCGCATGCAGAACTAGGAAATGCCACGTTTGTCGGGTCGATTCTCACGCGTGCGAACTTCTACAGAGCGGACCTAAGTGGAACTGACTTCACCAGTTCGGATCTCGCCGGAGTGGAGTTCCGGGAGGCCAGGCTCTCGGGTGTCGCCTGGGAACAGATCGGAGACATCCGTCTGGCGAACCTGTACGGTATCCGAGACGCACCCAGCGGTTTCCTGGAATGGGCCCTGGAGCACGGGGCTGTCGAAGAATCTTCTGAAGAGAAATGGCAGCAAGCGTTGCGGGATGGGAACTTGTAAGGAGAGAGTGTGGCTCATCCATTCATCAAGTATCGAAGTGGATACAAAATATCAACTGGCATCAGATTATTCGATCAAGACGAGTATTAGGCCCAAGAAACCGGTGGACGGTAAGTTCATTAAACTCGATAAGACAGGACACCTGACGGTCGTTGAAGGCTATGCGTGGGATGGCCCATCTGGACCGGTGATCGATACTAAGGAAAACCTGAGGGCATCTTTGGTTCATGATGCCTTGTATCAGTTGATGCGTAACAGACATCTAACAGCCAAGGCACACAAGGATAAAGCGGACAAGCTGTTCAAGAAGATCTGTATTGAAGATGGAGTTCGACGAGCAACTGCCCACATCTATTATCTCGGGTTAAAACTAGGCGGCAAGCCCCATACCGACCCGAAGAACAGAAAGAAAGTCCATAGAGCACCAAAGCGATAACGCATCAAGGTAGCGTCCACTCATCCCCCTGCTGGCCGTAGCGGATCAGGTCAGCCTTAGCCTCGTCGTCATCAACCTGAAGCACTCCAGTCCCTCCGCAGTCTTTGATCACCGACCGTCAGGGACGCCACCCCTCCGCGGTAAAGGCAGAGTCAATAGCGCAACGCTTCAATCTTTACTCGCGATCCTGCCGCCCCGTCGAATCCACGCTACCGTGCCGTCGGCGGCGCGGATGAAATCGACCTGCTGTCCAAACCCTCCATCGTCTAGCGTCACCACTGCGCGATCCGGACCATAGAACCCGATGTACGACGTGCCGCCGCCGCCACTTTCGACCAGCAATCGGCCGTCCTGTTCGCGCACTCTCCATACCGTGTTCAATGGCGGGCGCCGATAAACGCCGACATAGGGTGTAGCATCCGGTTGCTCGGCCAGGAGCCGGGGGTTCGGCACGGTCTCTCCGACGCCGCGGTTCGTGACCGTGTGCCCCGGATTCATCGAGAGGCCCTCGTACTGTTTGAGGACTGCGCGTTCGACGTCCTGGATCAACTGCGTTCCGCCGGAGTGATTCGTCAGGATTGAGAAGGCCAGGTTCCGCTCGGGGACAAGCTCGAGAAGGAGGCGGTGACCGCCCAGCGTGCCCCCGTGTGCGGCGGTGAGGACGCCACCGACCGTCCGAAGGTGCCAGCCGATTCCCATCTCGTCGTCCGTTCCGATCTTCTTGATCTGGGACGTCCGCATCCGTTCCAGAGACTCTTGGGCCAGGACCTGCTGACCGTCGTGCCCGCGGCCATCCCCCAGATGGAACAGCGCGTACTCCAATATGTTTTGGAGACTCATGGCGACACCGCCGGCAGTCAGAGCCGGAAGGCTGAAGGGACGAATAACGGAGGTTCGGCCATTCCGTCTGCGATGTCCGAGGGCAAAGCGATAAGTCACCGCATCGCCGACCCGCGTGAAGGCGCGCGACAACCCCAGCGGCTCAAAAACGAGCTGGTCGAGAGCATCGTGAATCGACTGTTCGGTGACCGCCTCGATAACTCTCCCGGCAACGAGAAAGCCGGCGTTGTTGTAGCTCCAGACCATTCCTGGTGGAGCGAGCTGCGGCACACGCTCCATCGTCTCCACAAAGTACGCCAGTGAGGCGGACCCCCGGTTCTCCATCCCGAGCTGTCCCTCCCAGCCCGGCGTGTGCATCAGCAGGTCCAACACGGTGACCTCGCGGCTTGCCGCCTCGTCCTGGACTCGGAATTCGGGAAGGTAGCGAACGACGGGCGCTTCCAGATTGACCTTACCCTGCTCGACCAGGCGCATCATCGCGGTCGTTGCGACGGTTTTCGAGATGGAAGCGATCGGGAAGATCGTGTCGGGTGTAATCGGCTGTGGGTCCTCGACGTTGGTGACGCCGAAGCCTCGAAGTGTAGCCTCCCCGTCCTTCACGACACCGAACGCCACACCGGTCACGCCGTACTGCTCCATCTTTTCAGTGACCAGAGAAGCCAGTTCCTCGAATCGGGGATCGGCCTGCGGCTCGGCAAGGATCCCTGGAGTCGCTGCCGGCATGCTCAACGTCGCGATGACGAAGACGGCCACGACGACAAAACTCATAGGCAACAAGATTCTTGTTCTACTTCGCATATGCACCCTCATTTCCGCTTTCAACACGAAGACACGAAGAACACGAAGTTTCGAAAGAAACACATGTCTATCTTCGGAGTCTTCGTGCCTTCGTGTTGAAGATCGGAGTCGTCACGGCTTAGCCGTCCCTTTGCCACCTAGCCCGGAACGATCCGAACCTCGACCTCGAACCGCCGGAAGTTCGAATAGGTGGCGCGACCTCCGACCCGATGCTCATCGGCACCGAGGTATTGCTCTTCCATCTCGACAGGAACCCACATGCCGAGGCGTTCGTCGTGATGGTAAAACACGGTGATCGCGGCATCCAGGGTCTGCTGCTCGGTCGCTATGACAAGTTCGGACCGAAGGACGCGGCCCGTAGTGGGATCGATCCAGAACCTGCCGCTCAAGGAGGTCTCGTTTCCGGGTGTGCCGCTCAGGAACCGGGGGCCCGGTTTTTCCTCAAACCCCAGGACCCAGGCCTGAACGTCCGGCGTTGCTGGAAGGACTCCCTGAGTGTGGACCGCGATCGTCTCTTCCCCAACCTTGTTGAACCTGAAACGTTCGAGGTTGTCCGGGCGCAGAACCATCAACGCAAACGTCGGGAGATTGATGTTCCGCTCAATGTCTCCGATGTTGTACTCGGCGCTCGCTTCGATCAACTCGGTCACATCGAGGAGCGTCAGTTCGACCGAACTACGGAAGAACCTTTCGAAATCCTCGCCCCGAGCTTCGACTTCAACCCCGTCGACTTCGAGAACGTTGCGAAAGCCGACCCACAGGCCCCCGGCGCGCAGGATCAGGAAATCCGACCGCAGGAGCCGTTCCTTCTTCTCGACGTAGAACGAAGAGCCGCCGCGACTGCCAACCGATGGGCGTACCCACTCGGCATCCTGAACGTAATTCTCCTCGGCAATGAGTGCGCCCAGTTGCTGTTCGTAGTCGGCGACGTACCGGCTTGCCAGTGCCGTCACGGATTCCAGGTCCTGCACTGTGCGCGCAGTAGCTGCAGCGGGGGAGACGCTGCATGCCAGTGCGAGGATCAGGACTCGGGAAGTACGCATCTCACCGTCCATCAAACCAGTCCGTTAAAGTTTGGAGCAAGTGAAGCCTGCGCTCGCAACCCATCTGGAACGGGATGGTTCGAAGGGGACAGAACCAACCGTCTTCAGTCCGGCCCCGCTTCTTACTCGAGCGACTCGATCACCTTCCCGATGAAGTTATCCAGAGCGGGGCCACCGCGAATCCAGCGCACGACGACCACGAGATCATTTTCCCAGTCGACGTAGATGATGTTGCTGCCCGATCCGACGAAACGGACCGAACTTTCCGGCGCGCTGGGCAGGGACCGGCGCTCTTCGCCGGCCGCATTGGTCGTGGTCCTGTTCAGAAACCAGTTCATGAATCCGTAGGTCGGGTTCGCCGGACCGGGCGTTCGGGCGATGTCGATCCACTCGGTCGAGACGATCTGCTCGTCTTCCCACCTGCCGTTGCGCAGGAACAGGTAACCGAAACGCGCCATATCGTGGGCGTTGATGAACATGCCACCTCCCCAGTGACCGCCACCGGTGACCGACTGCATCCGCTGGCCGTCGATCATCACCCAGGAGTTTTCGTATCCGTGCCACCGCCAGGTGCTCGACGCGCCGATTGGTCCCATGACCCGTTCGCGCAACACCTGGGGCAGGGGTTTGCGCCAGACGTTCAGGGCGGCCAGGGCCAGAATGTTTACCCGGACGTCGTTGTACTTGTAGACGGTTCCCGGTTCGTTGAACGGCTGGTTGGGAAGGTCTTCTCTTTCGACACCGCGCGTCGGACGGTCAGCCCAATCCGGCTTTCCCCAGAGCGTGCCGCGCCAGTCGCTGGTCTGACGCAGCAGGTCATCCCAGGTGATCTTAGCGTTGTGCTGGGTGCTGAACAGTTCATCGTTGGGCATATAGTCCTTGACGGGGACATGGAGGTCCCGGATCAGCCCGTCCTGCCAGGCGACGCCGACTACGGTCGACAGGAAGGTCTTCGTCACGCTGAACGTCATGTCGACTTTCTTCGTGTCGCCCCACTCCGCCACGATGTAACCGTCCTTGATGACCATACCGCTCAGAGGCGCGCGCACGGTCGTCGGGCCGATCAGTTCATCGAAGGGCTCGGACACCCGCGTTGAAAGTTCGAACCCAAGGTCCTTGGGAGCCTGGCTTTCACTCGCGATCGCCAACTGAACCGCTTCGTCCAAGATCGCGGCATTCATGCCAACCTGTTCCGGACTGCGTCTTTCCCAGTTGAGCCGTTCCGGGAAGTATGTGCCGGATTGTGCCTCGACCCGCTCGAGTCCGCTCCATCCGGCCAAGAGGGCCAGCATCGCCGCCATGACAGTGAAGGTCATTCCGGCTTTTCTCATTTTATTCTCCTCCCTAACCGAACACCGGCCATGGGCCAGCCGCTTGAACAAACAGATGAGCTGATAGTGATGAACGCTGAAGTACGGTCGAATTATAGGAGGCGCGCTTTGCGAGTGTCACGCTTTTCGTTGATCGGCGCATCCGGCCGAAGGAAAACCGCCGGTATAATGCGCTCATAAGAACGCATCCGCAACACTCTGAGGATTCACCTTGCACCGGATCGCCAAATCGGTTCTGGTGCAGATAGCGAAGGGAATGGCGATACTGGGATATGGTGCATCGCAAAACTGAACGGAATCCCCTATTTGCCGGACGTTGGTTCAAGGACGACATCATTCAGAAGTGGACCCCAATCGTTGGACAGCGCGGCAGCCATTCTAAGGTGGATTCCGCGGTTCATTTATGCTGCCGCAGGCACCAGCGTGATCCCGTCGTAGACCTCGCCTGGGGTGAGATCGCCGAGAGCGGAATGGGGCCGGCGGTCGTTGTAATAATCCATCCACGCCCTGATATGAAAAGCCGATTCCCTGAAGTCCTGGAAGGCGTTCAGGTAGACGCATTCGTATTTCAGTGAGCGCCAGAGGCGCTCGATGAATACGTTGTCCATCCACTGGCCTTTACCGTCCATCGAGATCCGGACGACGTGATGCTTCAGAACACTGGTCCAGGTGGTGCTGGTGAACTGGCTGCCCTGATCTGTGTTGAAGATCTCTGGACAGCCATACCGTTCGATGGCTTCTTCCAGAGCTTCGACGCAGAACGCGGTGTCTTGCGTGTTGGACAGCCGCCAAGCCAGGACCTTTCGGGAATGCCAGTCCATGATGGCCACCACGTACAGGAAGCCGTGAGCCATCGGGATGTAGGTCAGGTCCGCGCACCACGCCTGATTCACCCGAGTGATCCGGATGTCGTCGAGCAGGTACGGGTACACGACGTGTCCGGGGGCGCGCCGGGACGTGAACGGCCGTGGAGCGACCGATCGCAGGCCCATGAGCCGCATCAGGCGACGGACGCGCTTCCGGCCCACACGATGTCCAGCGCGGCGCAGCTCGCGCGTCATCTGACGCGATCCGTACCAGGGCATCTCCAGATACAGACGGTCGATGACACGCATCAGAGCCCGATTCCGCTCACTCTCGCCGCGTGGCCGGTAATACCAGCTCGACCGACTCATTCCGACCAACTCGCACTGTCGCGCCACGCTCAGCTTCCGGTTCCGGCCTCTGATCATCCGTCGCCTCCGATCCGCGCTCATCGATCGAAGGCTCCGGCCAAAAAATCCCGCTCCACCACAAGTTCCCCGATCTTGGCCTGTAGCCGTTTGATCCCGTCTTCGTGGTTTCGGTCCGCTGGGTTCTTACCTCGCTGGAACGTCTCTTTCACGCCGTCCAGCGCCTCGCGCTTCCACTTCGCGATCATGTTAGGGTGTACTTGGTACCGTGACGCCAGTTCGGCCACAGTCCCGTCTCCCCGCAGCGCGGCGAGTGCGACCTTCGCCTTGAAGTCCGCTGAAAAATTCCGTCGTTTCGCCATTGTCGTAAGGTCCTCTCATCTGTGCGGAATCTACCTTACAACGCTGTCCGAATTTCCGGGTCCACTTCTTTCTCCTCTGCCTTCGCTGGTATTTTCGCTTCAAACTGAGTTACCGAGATCTGGTCGCGATTGTAGGTGAGCGGGTTTATCGATTTCTCACACCACGATTTTGCGTTGGGTCGTTCGCTATGCGGACACGTGAGAAAAGCGCTGGTGCCGATTCGAGCGACCGGTGGGTGGGAGCTGGCGGGTTGATGAAACGTTTATCAAGATTCGGGGCCAGTTGATGTATCTGTACCGCGCCGTGCATGGGCAAGGCAACACCGTGGAGTTCTGTCTGAATCGAACACGCGGCATTGCGGCGGCGAAGGCATTCTTTCGCAAGGCACTGAAGCATCATCGGGAGCCACACAGCATCACCTTGGATGGCCACCAGCCGAGCCATAGCGCCCTGCGGCGCATGGGAATGAGCGGTGAGTTCAACTTCCGGGGGCGGAACCCGGTGAAGATTCGTTGCTGTCAATACCTGAACAACGTTGTGGAGCAGGACCACCGCCGGGTGAAGGGGCGATTGCGCCCGATGTTGGGATTCAAGACGTTCTACAATGCGCGACGTGTCATTATCGGCATCGAGCTAGCGCAGAAGATTCACAAACGCCAGTTCGCAATTCCGATCACCTTGCAGTCGAATCCCGCCGTGACCTGGCGTCATGTCATGGCAGCATAGTCCGCATCGCCGCGGCGCACTCCTGAATCTTATCGCTCCGACAATCCTATCTGCACCAGAACCCCTTCTTTGAGGAGCAGTGCGGTTCGATCGCACAGATCATGCATGATCGCAGGGCGGCACCGATATGAGTCGGCGACGGGGCGGCATACCATGTCAGCCTCCCGCCATGAGTTGAGGACAAAGATACGCCACCTCAACTCTACACTTTCCTAACCTAATTCGATGGGTGTATTGGGAGTGTCCTGTGAAGCCAGCGAGACCGAAGGCTCGGCCAGACCTCTCGTAGACATCGCCTGACACGCCTCCTGCCGGGCGATTTCCGGGTGGTTGTTCGTGGAACTGAGATGGGCCAGCACGATATGCTGGGCCCGGCCGTCGAAAGGACCCCTGAGATAGCGGCCGACGGTCGCGTTGGAAAGATGGCCGTTTCGGCCCACCAGTCTTTCCTTCAGACTCCAGGGGTAGGGTCCCACCCGGAGCATGTCGAGATCGTGGTTCGACTCCAGGATCAGAACGTGACTCTCCTTCATCCAATCCGCTACATGATCGGGAATCCAGCCCAGATCGGTCAGTTGAGTCACCTTGATTCCCTTGTAGCGCACTGAAAAAGCTGTGGGCTCTGCGGTATCATGGGGAACACGGACTGTATCGATGTCCACATCCCCAACAGTAAAGCTCTGTCCGGGAACAATTGGGACAATGCCCGACCTGTTCATGTCGAAACTGTCCGCGCGGCTGCCGTCCATCGTGCCGCCGGACATGAACACGTCGAGCGAATATTTCTTCATCATCGACTTAAGACCCCCCACGTGGTCGGTGTGCTCGTGGGTTATCAGCACCACATCGATTTGATCCGGGTCCTCACCGATGGTCCTGAGGCGGTTCGCCAGCGTCCGGGGACCGAGTCCGCAGTCGATCAACATGCGCACCTTGTCGGTCCGGATGAACGTCGCGTTACCCCGGCTTCCACTGCCCAGAACCGAAACTCTTATAGACATTCCAAGAACTCCAGGCATTTCACTGTAATCATCGCGCGAAAGCCTCTCAAATAACTCCGATCGCGTGCAGGAACACCAGGACAATTCCGATAGGAACGACGAACTTTAGCAGCAACAGCCAGGTTTTGTAAAAAAAGGCCAGTTTGCTGCCTGCGAGGAATTCCCGGCGGCGGATCGCATCGTCAAGACGCCAGGCTGTAAAGACGGCCATGCCCAATCCACCCAAAGGCAAGATCCAGTTCGTCGCCAGATAGTCGAACGTATCAAACCAGTTTCGTCCGAATACGTCGGCAAACGATTCACCGAAAAGAGCAGTGCCCCCGCTGAGCGCCGACGGAATGCCCACCCCTGCGATGATCCCTCCGCACAGCAACACAGCCCGGGGCCTCACCCATCCTTTTTCGTCGATCAGATACGACACCGCCACTTCCAGTAGTGAGATAGCACTCGTCAGTGCCGCAAAAAACAGCAGTGCGAAAAACACCACAGAGAAGAATGTGCCCGCACCCATTTGACTCAGAGCGATCGGCATGCTCACGAATACGAGACCGGGGCCCTGGCCGGGCTCCAGACCGAAAGTAAAAATGATGGGAAACAGAACCATGCAGGCCAACAAAGCGATCACTGCATCCAGAACAGAAACGGTGATCGCTGCCGACACGATGTCGTCATCGTTCTTGAGGTAACTCCCGTAGGTCAGCATCGCACCCATTCCGATGCTCAGCGTGAAGAACGCGTGTCCCAGAGCTTCCAGTACGCTGGCCGCCGTAAGGTTTTCGGTGTGGAAGCCGAATACAAAGTCTGCGGCCTCGCTGAATCCTTCCATCGTGAAGGAGTTCACGAGCAGAATGACCATAAATGCGAACAGGGTCGGCATCAATATCCGCGCCCACCGCTCGATGCCTTTACGAATACCCCCCCAAACCACGCCCACCGTGATTGCCATGAAGACCACGTGCCAGAAAAGGTTCAGTCCGTTCGACATGAACAGATCGCCGAATACCGGCCCGGCTGTTTCCGGACCAAGGCCGGCTATCTGTCCCGTCAGTGACAGATAGGTGTAGTGAAGCGCCCAGCCGGCGACAATGCTGTAGTAGGAAAGGATGACAAAAGCAGCCGCAACGCCCAGCCATCCGAATGCAACCCAGAGCCCCCCACCGAGTTCTTTCAGGGCGCCGACAGGGGACTTCTGGGTAGCCCGCCCCATCAGTATTTCAGCGATCATCACGGGCAATCCCACGAGCACGATACAGGCCAGATAGACCAGAACAAATGCGCCGCCCCCGTTGACGCCGGTAATGTAGGGGAACTTCCAGATGTTTCCCAGCCCCACCGCTGAACCAGCTGCAGCCAGGACAAATCCGAATCGTGATCCCCAGTGTCCGCGGTCTGCCAAAACAGCCCCTCTCTTCGCTCGCTTCAATCGATGGAATCTATCGTAATAGACTTTCCGCACCGATGCACCTTGCCGTAAATCAAGGTGTGAAGCCACGCAGATTGTGCCACACCTGGCCTGCGCGAGTTCGAAGCGTTGTTGCATGGATCGGGGCGGAGATGGAATTTGCCCTTTCCCAAGCGGTAGCGTCAGGCGATGCGTTCGAACACAGGCCGTCCGAGGGCGGTCATTGTGTAAGGCGACCGGCGCCTGGAATATACCGAAGCCAGGGCAGACGCCGGGGCCGATCTCATGCAGATCCACGCAGCCACAACCGGGGCCATCGGCCGCATCGGCGAGCGGGTCGATGCGGATCCGGGTTCCGGTGCGCCGAATCGCTCCGCGGCGGCGCTCACCGAGGGCGATGTCCTCGGATCACTCGCGCAAATCCGAACCCTGATCGGAATTGGACGAAGCCGGGCCCTCGCCGCAACCGAAAACGCGGCGGCTCCTTTCGTCAAGAGGAACTCCGCAGGGAGATCGAGGCCCGGCGCCTGGCCGACCGTGCCGCTCTCGAAGCGCAGTGGGCTCTGGAGAGGGTGGACGTGGCCGCACGGGAAAGTGTGCCAATCTTAGTTGGAAATTGAAACGGCTCCAAACCCTATGGTTTGATGGTATTGGAAGAAACAACATCAAGCCTGTAAGAGAAAGGAGCCGAGATGAGGAGTCTGTTACGTTCGGTGAAAAAACGCAAGAAGAGGCGAGTACTGGGTGAGGTCGAGGTCATGAGCCGGGAGGAGTACTCGGGACTGGAATTGGACTCGAAGGTGGAGATGATCCGGGCGTTGATCCCACTGGGGTTGATGCACGTAGAGGAGTTGCTCGACGAGGAAGTGAAGGCGTTGGCGGGTGAGCGATACGCGCGAAAGGAGGCGACGTTGAGGGGCCGGCGACACGGGAGCAATCCGGGGACCGTGGGGCTCGGGGGCCAGCGGGTGCCGGTTCGGGTGCCTCGAGTTCGCAGCGTGGCGGGCGGGGAGATTCCGCTTCGGAGCTACGAGGAACTCAGTCCGGATGGCGCGGTGAACGAACTGCTTCTCAGACGTGTGCTTTATGGGATCTCCTGCCGGAACTACGAGTCGGCCGCGGAAGCGATTCTAGGAGCCATCGGATTGTCGAGCTCGACGGTGTCTCGAGGATTCGTCCAGGCGAGTGCCGCGAAACTTCGGCAGATGCAGGAGCGGGATCTGTCGGCCGAGGACGTGGTGGCGATCTTCCTGGACGGGAAAATGTTTGCCGACGCCACGATGGTTGTGGCCCTGGGCATCACAATTACGGGCGACAAACGCTTCTTAGGCTTCGTGGAGACGAGTACGGAGAACGAGCAGGTACTGACTCCGTTTCTCCGTTCATTGATGGAGCGAGGCCTGGACATCTCTGAAGGCGTGCTGGTGATCGTCGACGGCGGCAAAGGTCTGCGCGCGGCAGTCAAGCGGGCATTCGGTAATCGAGCCCTGGTCCAACGCTGCCAATGGCACAAACGCGAGAACGTGGTGAGCTACCTGTCGAAGACCGAGCAAGCCGCGTGGCGCAAGCGGCTTCAGCGTGCGTACCAGCGCCCGGAGTACAACGAAGCCCGGGCGGCCCTCGAACAGCTCCATGGAGAGCTCGAGGAGCGAAACCAATCGGCCGCTGCGAGCCTTGAGGAAGGCCTGGAGGAGACCCTCACGTTGCATCGACTCGGCGTGTACGGGGTTCTGGGCCGTTCGTTCAAGACGACGAATTGCTTGGAATCGGTCAATGCCCTCGTCGAGGAAAGGTGCGCGAAGGTCGATCATTGGAAGAACTCGAGCCAGCGGCAGCGCTGGTTGGCGACGGCGCTCATCGACATCGAACCACGCTTGAGGAAGGTGATCGGCTACCGTCATCTTCCAAAGCTCCGCGAAGCCCTCAGGCGGGAGCTGAAGATTGAGGCGAAGACGTCGACGAGATCGAAGAAGAAGGTTGCGTGACCAATCGTGAGCCGTGGAGAGTTTCAACTAAGAATGGGCTTGACTCCGCACGGGCCAACGAACGGATTGAATCCATGTATGGCGGCTATCAACTCCCGTCCGTCTTTAACCGGAATTGATGATGACCCTGGAGCTGATGCTTCAGTTCGTTCCCACCATCCCGGCCGATCAGGTCGCTCTCGCCGCCGCGCCGCAAATCCATACGGCCGGTTTCGGCCTGTGGCGGGGGCTCGCGGCCATTCTGGTCGTCTGGACCGGATTGCGGGTCGCTTTTACCGGCGACTTCCGCCCGTGGGACGTGGTTCGTGTCGTCATCGCCCTTTGGTTTCCGTGGGCGAGCAGCCAGCCCCTGCTCTCGATGAGGCGGCGCTGGATCGAGCGGCCATTCAGATCGCGTAGCCCCTCGGCCTTGATCCGGCCAGCTCCCCAATTCTCGATGCGCGCCTGGACGACGGCTCCCGCGTGGCTATCTGTGTCCCCCCGGCTGCACCCCACGTCGCCATCACCATCCGGCGCTTCGGAAACCGGGCACTCACGGTCGAGCAGCTCGTCGCCCAGGGCGCCCTGCCGCAGCCGGTCTCCGAGACGGCCCGCTCTCTGCTCCGGTCCCGTTCGAACATCCTGGTCAGCGGCGGGACCGGGTCGGGAAAAACCACTCTGCTCAATGCCCTCGTCAAGCACGCGCTCCGGCATCGGCCCGACCACATTGTTGTCGGCGAAGTCCGGGGCGGTGAGGCTGTGGATCTCCTGCAGGCGCTCAATACCGGGCACGGCGGCTCACTGACCACCGTACACGCGAACAACGCCCTGTCGGCGCTGTCCCGGATCGCGGCCTGCGCCATGCAGGGTGAGACGGACTTGCCCTGGGAAGTCACTTGCCGGGGCGTCGTGGACGGGATCTCCATGGTGATTCACATGACGCGACGCGACGGGCGGCGCTTTACCGAAGAGGCTCTATTGGTCCGGAACTACGACGCCGACAAGGATTCGTGGCAGACGGACCCGGTCTGGCCGGTAAAACATGATAAAGATATGGAGCCTTGCTAGGGCATGAACGATAAATCAAAATCTGCCCTCTCGCTGGTGCCACCACAAGCCCGTCACCACTACACCCGCTTCGATCAGGTAGATCGGCTTGTCGGAGCTTGGGAGTCGGAGTCGGACATTGGTTACATGGGGCGGCTTATGGCCCTCTGCAGCTTGCCACGCACCAACCCCGGCGACAGACTTCAGTATAGTCGCGTCAACGGGCCGTACCAGCTAATCATGATTGCCGGTGGGAACAACAAGCTCCCGTTCGGTCACATACCGCGCCTATTGCTAGCCTGGGCTTGCACCGAAGCGGTACAGACACAAAGCCGGGATTTACTTCTTGGAAAGACACTTTCAGACTTTATGCGGATAGTGGGGATCGACCCGGTCGGGGCATCTTTTGCTCGAGTCCGCAACCAAATGAATGGCCTTTTCCGCTGTCAAATATCGCTCATCTACACGGACAAACATGGATCTTCGAGTGTGAGTTCGCTCATCGCCGACCGAACGGAGCTCCGACGATCCGGAGATATGGAAAAGCTCAATCCGGTTGGGTGAGGAATTTTTCAACGAAGTCATCCGACATCCTATCCCGCTGGATATGCACATCCTAAAGGCACTCAAGCGATCCTCTATCGGGCTCGACCTGTATCTGTGGATCAACTACCGGACATTCGCGTTGAAGGATCCGTTGACGCTCTCTTGGAAGCAGGTCTATCGCCAGTTCGGGAAAGATCTCACCAGAGTGGATGACGGTTACACTGTTCGGTGTTTCCGCGAGAAGGCAATCCGGGAACTAAAAAAAATTAAAGTTGCGTGGCCAAGGCTGGACTACTCTACGCCACATGGATCCCTAGTTTTGCTTCCATCGACCACGCCATCGGTCCCGCCGCATCAGTTCCTGCGGTTGGCCCGCTAATCCGCACACATACAGACCCCCCGGTAATCGTACCGAGGAGAGAGAATGGTTTTCCACAAGCTACTTGTGTTTTATAGAGTTTTCCGTTAACAAACGGCGTCATTTCTATTACACATAATAAGACCAAGTATTAATTCAGACATGTATTAGGCACGGCGGATCTGTGGAAAATACGAAAGCAAATCTCATCAAGAATGAACTCAAAATAAATAGGAGAAACCAGTAATACCCACGACAGAGTTGTACCGCCCCTGATTTCCTGGACAGAGTGAACCCACCATAATCAAGCCGCTGACTCAATTGCAAGACGTTGTCGAGCCTGAGCCGGAGATTGAAAGCCGAGGCGCTCGATCAACCAGTGCTGATTATAGAGAGCGCGAAAGTCCTGAAGAGCTCGAAGCAGTTCCGGAATAGAGCGAAAGTGACGCACCCAGAGCACCTGCTCTTTCAGGGTCTTGAAGAAGCGTTCGATACAGCCATTGCCTTCCGGTTCCCGGACAAACGCCGGTGAGGAGACGATGCCAAGGAATCGGATCTCGTTTTGAAAATCGTCGCTCATGAATTGGGACCCATGATCATGACGGAGTCGAAGCCCGGCGGCCGCGTCGGCGTGAAAGCCGGCGAAGTACTCTTTGAGGCCTTGCCGGATGGGATCGAGGGCTTCAAAACGCGTCGCCCGTTTGGCGGCGTGAATGCCGACACAATCGGCCGTGCAGTGATCGATGGCGGCGAATACAGTGACCGCACCATCGTCGAGGGTCACCGTGGCGGTGGCATCGATGCCCCACATCTGGTTCGGGCGATCGGTGGTGATGGTTCCGGTATGCGCCTTGCGCGCAACGGGTGCGGCCTGGCGTTGGGGCGCCAGAAGTTGAGCTTCCCGCATCAGGCGCAAGACCCGAGCCTTGGAGGTGCGGGCGCCGGCGACCCGGAGCCGCGCCCAGAATTTCCGGTGTCCTTCCCCAGTAAACGGCGAGGCCGCAATTTCTTGCCGAATCCGTCCGGTCAACGCCGCGTCGGTAAACGGGGTCTTGGGCCCCCGTTTACGCGGCTCGGCCGGATGGTTCCGTCGATCCCGTCGAGCATAGTACGTCGACCGGGGCAACCCCCAGGCCGCTGCGACACGGGCCAGACCATACAGTTGGTGTGTGGAGGGCGACAGGGTCCGGCTCATCGCTTCGACCTCCACCGTAGAAAAGGCTTCGCGTCCTCCAGATGCCGGATCCGTTCCCGCAACAGTTCGTTGTCCATCACCAGACTGGTCACCGCTGACTTCAGCGTCTTCCTCTCTTGGTCAACCACATCCACGATCCGGCTCTTCAGGCCGTCCTCGCCTCCCTGCAGGAACGCCTCCCGCCAACGGGTCAGCGCCGCCGCCGTCACGCCATACTGCCGGCTCATCGCTTCAAAATCTTCTCCACGCAACAACTCCAGCACTACCGTGACCTTACGCCGAGCCGACCACCGGCCCTTCCCGCGGCTTCGAAAATCCGGCCCCGCTTCGGTCGCCCTACGGGCTCCCTTCGCGATTCCGGATTCCTCCTTCGTTTCTCTGGACATATCGTGATCCTCCTGCGTTGTAGTTTCTCAAATCACTGTCCAAAGAAATCGTGGGGCGGGGGATACCCACGACAGAGTGCCTTCTGCACTGAGTGGCGGATTCTCTCGCTTCTGCCTCGGCCGCGCAATCCCAAGTCGATCCGCCGTCCGTTCACCTCTTTCTCCAGCACCGCCCCACTGGAGTCCGGTAGCGCATAACCGCCGACCACTCCCGCGAGGTTGGTTGTCCCGGCCCAGCCTACATCGTCTTCCCTTGCGCTCAAATGCCGCGCCGAGCAGCAGTATCGGCGACGATGATTCCAATCGCAGATGTAACCGATTACCGTGTCAGATCCGTGTTCGCGAATACCGCTGGCCAACACCGGGCCCCCCGGGCCGAGTCCACCGGCAACAGTCGCGCCAGACCGCTGCGCTCGCCCCCGAGCGTCGGGCACTCTTTTTTGCTGGGGGCGGACTTCCACCCTGTTCCCGGAGTTGGCTTTGCTATTCCTCCTGCGTCCGGGCCCGGACGTTGCCGCCTGTTCAGGGTGAGCGGCAACGCTCCAAACCCTTTAACTTCCAGGAGGAAAAACATCATGGGGAACTCGAAACCCGTCTCTGAAATCCGCATCGGCTCCAGCAAGGCCACCGTCTGGCCCAACGACACCGAAGGCCGCACCCGCTACACTGTCACCTTCTCCCGCCTCTACAATGACGGTGATCAGTGGAAGACGACCCAGACCTTCGGTCGCAACGACCTGTTGGTTCTGGCGAAAGTGGCCGATCAGACGCACTCGCGGATCTTCGAAATTCAGCAGGGCGGCGACGCCCAAGAAGAGTAACTGGCGCTGGGGACCGGCGGCCCGTGTAGCCGCTCCCCACCAATAGCACGCGGGGCCAAACCTGGACGCTCAGACAATCGAAATCCCGGCTCTCGATCAGACCCACGCTGGGCTGCTCGTTGGAGTGGACAGCCACAAAACGGCACACCACGCCTTGCTCGATTCCCAACAAGTACACGATCTCATTCCGCGCTTACATTGCGAATTGCGACCCGCGCGAGTCCCGCCGGCCAACCGCATCCACAGTCCGTAAAAAACCCATTTTACCTCTGCAGTCCCACGCCATTGCCAGGGTACGGGCTACGCCAGTCCGTCAGCGCGTAAGGCAGGCAATCCGGGAATCGGAAAAGACCCCGGCGCGGCTTCAGAAGCCTTCAGTGGTGGATGGGAACCGCCTGGTGATTTATGTGGACTTGAACCACCGCGGGAACATCAGCGCTTCTGGAAAAACCAGGCGGGTAGCGTCAACTGAGGCAATATCGGCGTTAAAGATGCCAACGGCGTGGAGGCCAAGATAGGGCTCAATGTTTACGTCAAGCCTGACATTTGACAGGGCTCATCGAACCCTCCCTAGTGCGCTGCTGGAAACCTTCTTTCGAATTCTGAATTGCTGGTGCGGGCCTGCGGGTCAGGAAAACCTGCGGAAAGATGCTCCTGTCACCGCCCCTGAGGAGTGCGCGGGGGCAATCTGATACGGTACGGAATGGGAGACTATGCAACTTGACGGTGTGATCGTGAGGACGATTGAAGGCAAGAGTGATCTACGGCACCGGGAATGCGTTGGCGTGGATGCTATCGAGAACGATAGTCCAGTATTCAGACCCCCCCACGAAGTGACTTCGCGACTGAGCGCGCTTACAGGGAGCGGAAAGAGCGAGCCCGAACCTGCACGTATTGCAGCGGGATCATTCCCGACGAGGGCTGAGGGGGTCCCAGAAAGCCGGACAGGTGCTTGAGGGGACAATTTCAAGATCACCCGCGCCGCTGCACTTGCCCCGTGGCGGCAGCTCGGAGCGGCGCACTCCCGGTCTTATCGCTCCGACAATCCTATCTGCACCAGAACCCCTAGAAGCCGATGCCCCACGTGTAGTTGAGCCGTATGTAGTAGTAGGCACCGTTGAAACCGAACGGCGAGAACTGGCCGTACTGATTGCCTACTGTCTGGGCGCCGAACATGTTCACCTCGGGGTAGGTGTTCAGCACGTTCTCGCCGCCGATGGCCACCATGAAGTTTTCGCCGACCGGAATGCCGAGTTCGAGATCGAGCAGCGCCTTTCCGCCGTAGGCCGGGTACAGCCAGGACTGCTCTCCCGTAACGTCGCCCGCATTCCTTCCATCCTCGCTATCCCAGAACGCGCCGAAGTAGCTCAGCCGGCCCATCAGGTTCAACCGGTCGGCAGGGTGGTTGACGGTGAAGTTCCACCGTGTCTTCGGCAGTCCCCGCTCCAGCGTATTGATGCGAAATTCATCGATCACGGAGGTTTCGAGATTCTTGAGCGCCGTGTCCGTGTAGTTGAAGACCCCGCTGAACGTCGTACGCCCGGCCGCCACGGTCGAAATCAGGTCGATGCCCTGGGTCGTCGTCGAGAAGTCGTTCAGGAAGAACCGGAACACCGGAAAATTCCGCGCCTCGGGAATCCCTTCCGCAAGCAGCGTAAGGATCTCAGGCTCCGTTAGCGCGATTTCCTGAGATAGGGCGAGACGATCATCGATGTCGATCCGGAAGTAATCGGCGGTGAAGGTTACCGGGCCCTGCTCGAAGACCGCTCCTGCGCTGTAGTTGATGGATTTCTCCGGCTGGAGCTGCCCGCCACCCCTCGAGATGGCCACCGCGGACGTGGGCGGGACCACGCCGTTGTTGGTCAACTGTCCGCCGATGAACGCGGTCGTCACGTTGAACGTGTTTTGTTGGCCGGGCGTCGGCGCCCGGAACCCGCTACTGACCCCGCCGCGCAACGAGAATGCCTCGGTCAGCCCGACGCGCATCGAGATCTTGCCGTTCGTCGTCGTGCCGAAGTCTGAGAAGTCTTCAAACCGGACGGCCGTGCCGATTGTCCATCGGTTGCCGGGGGTGAACTCGAGGTCGCCGTAGACCGCAATGTTGCTGCGGCTCCAGCTTCCCGCCGTCGTGTCCTCCCGGTAGCCGTTGAAGCCGTTCGAACCGGAACTGAAACCCTGTGCGGCATACGGGCCGATCTCCCAGGAGGGCTGCCCGCCGGCCCCGATGGTGAACTTCTCCCTCCGCCACTCCGTGCCGCCGGCGACGTTCACGGTATCGTTGAGCGGGTAGGAGATATCGAAGTTGAGGTTGACGGCGTCCTGCCGATAGCTACCCGGCTCGAACGCGGTTGGCGTGTCGTAGCCCAGCGACGCGTTGATCGTATCGAAGATGAACTGATCGACCTCGCTGGTGCCGATGTTGACGCTCGCATCCCAAGTGAGGCCGTTGTTCAGGAACCCGCGCAGCCCGCTGACCCACGAATAGTCGATCAGGTCGCCGCCGAATTGCGGCGTGAAACCTCCGGGGAACCGGCTGTAGAACGTGAAGCAGTTCGGGTCGGCCTCGACCTGCTGCAGCGCGGCTGCATCGGGGACGTTGTTGATGATCGGGATCGCGGGGCAGCCGCCGGCACCCATGACGCCCGTTTCGGCCCAGACCCGGTCACCGACCCGCAGGGTCGGGTTGCCATCGACCTCGGGGCCGCGGAAGACCCCGCCGCGGGTGTGCGGATTCCTGAAATAGAACCCGCCGGTTACCGTGCGGCTCGCAAAGTTGGTGTGGCCGTAGAACTGCAGTTGGTTCTCGAACAGATGACCGAAGTTGACGAACATCTTCAGGTCGTCATCAAGTTTCGGCGATCCCCAGACCTGCGCCGGGTTGCGCAGGTTCGTATTGCCGGCCGCGATGATCGCCTGCGCGTCGTTGCGCTGGATGCTGCGGTTGGTCGGGTTGGCGTTACCGTACTCCATGCTGAGGTTCACGAATCCGGTCTCGCCCAGCGGCAGCCCGACGTTACCGGCAAGCGCGAACGCCTGGCCATGCCCTCCGATCCCGTTACAGGAATGCTTGATGTCGCCGATGATTCCCGCCCCGCAGGTGGACGTGTTGCCCGGGTTCGCATTGCGGTAGGCTCCCGTGCGGAACTCCAGGCTGCCGCCCGATGAGGCATCCTTGAGCTGGAAGTTCATGACGCCGGCGATGGCGTCCGAGCCGTATTGGGCCGCGGCGCCGTCGCGCAGCACCTCGGCCTGCCGGACCGCCATCGAGGGGATGACGGAGATGTCTGGCCCCTGCGAGCCGTCGGCGATGCCGTTGCCGAGCCAGGCGATGACCGCCGCGCGGTGGCGGCGCTTGCCGTTGACCAGGATCAGGGTGTGATCCGGGGCCAGGTTGCGCAGGTTCGCCGGCCGGATGATGGTTGCCGCGTCGCTGATCGGCTGAATGTTGATGTTGAAGGAGGGGACGACTGCCCGCAACTGGTTTGCCAGATCGGTACTGCCCTGGCTCGCGAAGTCCTCGGTCCGGATGACGTCGACCGGCACCGTCGACTCCGTCATCGATCGGGGTTGGGCGCGCGTTCCGACCGTGATGGTCGTGGCGAACACGCCGATCTGGAGCGTAAAATTCCGCAGGACCTGTTGGCCCGCCCCGAGTGTGACATTGCTTTCGATTCCAGTTTGAAAGCCGGGCAGCTCCGCTGTGAGCGTGTAGGTTCCCGGCTGCAGCGTGAACGTGTACTCGCCGACTGCGTTCGTCACACCCGTTGAGGCAATCCCGGTGGTGTCATTCGTCGCTGTTACGTCGGCACCGGGTATCAATGCTCCTGTAGGGTCAGTCACCGAGCCCCCCAATGTGGCGTTCTCCTGTGCGAACGTGCGTGCGGATGTCCCAAACAGGAATAGAGCAAACGTTACAGCAATAGTGAATTTCTTGAGCATGGCTAACCCCTCCGGCTATGGTGTTTGACCCACCCCGGGTTTTCCGGAGACGGTTTTAGTTGAGTCCGGTTTTAGTTGAGTCCGGCCTCCCTGAGGCCGGACGTCTGATTACGATAGTATATCTGCTCAAACTCGGCCGGGGGAATGTGCCCGATCGGTTCCAGTAAACGGCGTTCATTATACCGGGAGAGTTCTGGTACAGATAGCCAAAAGAATTGGCGATACTGGGATATGGTGCATCGCAAAACTGAACGGAATCCCCTATTTGCCGGACGTTGGTTCGAAGACGACATCATTCTCCTCTGCCTTCGCTGGTATTTTCGCTTCAAACTGAGTTACCGAGATCTGGTCGCGATTGTAGGTGAGCGGGTTTATCGATTTCTCACACCACGATTTTGCGTTGGATCGTTCGCTATGCGGACACGTGAGAAAAGCGCTGGTGCCGATTCGAGCGACCGGTGGGTGGGAGCTGGCGGGTTGATGAAACGTTTATCAAGATTCGGGGCCAGTTGATGTATCTGTACCGCGCCGTGCATGGGCAAGGCAACACCGTGGAGTTCTGTCTGAATCGAACACGCGGCATTGCGGCGGCGAAGGCATTCTTTCGCAAGGCACTGAAGCATCATCGGGAGCCACACAGCATCACCTTGGATGGCCACCAGCCGAGCCAT
Source organism: Terriglobia bacterium (assembly GCA_965206125.1). GTDB lineage: Bacteria > Acidobacteriota > Terriglobia > 20CM-2-55-15 > 20CM-2-55-15 > CAXWPM01. The sequence goes on along the minus strand of CBDBIN010000046.1, from coordinate 1,038,207 downwards.
AGCGCCCTGCGGCGCATGGGAATGAGCGGTGAGTTCAACTTCCGGGGGCGGAACCCGGTGAAGATTCGTTGCTGTCAATACCTGAACAACGTTGTGGAGCAGGACCACCGCCGGGTGAAGGGGCGATTGCGCCCGATGTTGGGATTCAAGACGTTCTACAATGCGCGACGTGTCATTATCGGCATCGAGCTAGCGCAGAAGATTCACAAACGCCAGTTCGCAATTCCGATCACCTTGCAGTCGAATCCCGCCGTGACCTGGCGTCATGTCATGGCAGCATAGTCCGCATCGCCGCGGCGCACTCCTGAATCTTATCGCTCCGACAATCCTATCTGCACCAGAACCCCGTAGCAACTGCTTGGTGCACACTGCCAGTCGCTGTCCCCGAGGGGCGGTAGGCGTGGCCGTTGTTGGCCGACGTCCTTTGGCCGTGTGCGAAAAAAGAGCCGAGACAGGCGTTTCTTGTTAGAATATGCCACCGATGACTGGCCAGTTTGATCCCACCTGTTCGTCCGCTTGGTTCGGCGACACACCAGCCGGGGAGTACCCCAGCATCTGACGCATGCGACCCTTTGGATCGGCAGTTGACCGTGGAACCCGCGCTCAGGCTCGGGCGTGCCTCGGAGTCGTGAGAGGCTGCGATGTCTAGCCGGCTGTTCGTCGGAAACCTCTCCTACGATGCGACTGAAGAAGAGGTGCGCGACCACTTTGCCCAGGCGGGTCCCGTGTCGCGGGTCTTCATCCCGCTCGATCGTGATACCGGCAGGCCGAGGGGTTTCGCCTTTGTGGAGTTCTCCGATCCGGAGGTCGCAAAGAGCGCCCTCGAACGATTCAACCAGCAACCGTTCAAGGACCGACCGCTCGTCGTCAACGAAGCCCGGCCCAGCGAGGCTCGACCTGCGGGTCCACCCCGTCGTCCTCCGTCGTCGGACGGAAGGCCGCCTGCCCCCAGGTCCTCCGGATTCCGGGAGCGCACGACCGCGATCCCGGGCGGACTCGAGACCGGCCGGGAGGCGCCTGCCCGTCGCGCGGCCCCCGCTAAGCCGCGGCGCCGGGGCGGCAAGAAGGCTTTCTGGGACGACCGCCCGCAGAACGAACCGATTCGCGAACGGAGAACCGGACGCATTTCCGGTGAAGACGACGATGGCGAAGAGGGTGAGGACGATACAGATTTTGAGAACTTTGCGACGAGCGAGTCCGACTCCGAAGACGAATAGCCCGACCCGACGCCGGTTTCTTGCCGAGTTGCTCTGCCCTCTCGTCTGTCTTGTTCTGTTCCCGACCGACTCCGCAGCCCAGGACGCTCTCCGAGAACTCAACACAGCCATCGCAAGGTTGACCGCGCGCGTGACTCCGGCTGTCGTGCAGATCCAGAGCGACTCCTACGCTCGTGTGGGTTCGGGCGGTCCCGCCGTCGCTTTCGGTCCGACGACGGGTTCGGGAGTAATCGTCAGCCGGGACGGCTTCATCGTCACCAACGCTCACGTAGTCCGAGGCGCAACTGAAGTCCAGGTGCAACTGGCGTTCGTTGAAGGGCCGCCGGGAAGGAGCGTGATCCGACCGAGTGGAAGGCGGCTTACCGGTTCGGTGATCGGAATCGATCTGGAGACCGACCTTGCTCTCGTGAAGGTCGATGGCCAGGACCTGCCGACCCTGGATCTCGCGGATTCGGAACAGGTTCGTCAGGGACAGCTCGTCCTGGCCTTCGGAAGTCCCCTGGGTCTGGAAAATTCGGTGACCATGGGAGTGATCAGTTCCGTTGCGCGGCAATTGCAGCCGGACGACAGGGTGATCTACATCCAGACGGATGCGCCCATCAACCCCGGCAATAGCGGCGGTCCGCTGGTCGACGTGGACGGCAACGTCGTAGGGATCAATACGATGATCCTGTCGCAGTCCGGCGGCAGCGACGGTGTGGGGTTCGCCCTACCGAGCAATATCGTTGCCTCCGTTGTCGAGCAACTTCGCGAACGTGGCGTATTCCAGCGGGGTGAGATCGGGGTCGAGGCGCAATCGATCACACCAGAACTGGCATCCGGGCTCGGGCTGGCGATGGATCATGGCGTCATTCTGGCGGACGTTCATACCGGTGGTCCCGCCTATCGGTCGGATTTGCGTGTCGGCGACGTGGTTTTGAGCCTGAACGACAAGCCCATGGAGAACGCCCGGCAGTTCTATGTCAACCTGTACGGTCTGGTTGCGAACCGCGTGGTTCGACTGGAGATACTGCGTGGATCGGAGCGACTGTCCAAGTCGGTTACGGTAACCGTCCGTTCGGACGATCCCGAGCGGATTGCCCGTCTGTTTGACAGCCAGCAGGAACTGGTTCCGCGGATCGGGATCCTGGGCGTGGCCGTGGAGGACGGAGTCCAGGAGTATCTGCCGGTTCTCCGGCTTCCCGGCGGAATACTGGTCACCGCATTAGCGGTAACCTCCAACGCTCCGGCCGGTCTCTTCCTTCCGGGTGATGTCCTCTACGCGGTCAACGGCGAAACCCTGGCCACCGTTGAAGCCCTGAAGGTCACATTATCCGGTTACGCAGCGCGTGAGTCCGTTGTGTTTCAGATTGAGCGTCAGGGCCGCCTGTCCTATGTGGTCGCTCGACTGCGCTGAAGCTTCGTTTTCCATCACGATGGGGTAAGCCGCATATGAGTTCAGATGTCGCCCTACGAAAGCATCTCGTCGATCAGCTTCAAGCCGGTCATGCGCACGTGGCGCTGACCAAGGCTGTTGAAGGATGGGTGCCGGCGCTCCACGGCGTACGTCCGCCCGGTGCGAATCACTCCGCGTGGGAGCTGCTGGAGCACCTGAGGATTTCTCAGTCGGACATCCTGGAGTTCTGCCGGGATGCCACACATGTCTCTCCCGAGTTTCCCGACGGATACTGGCCTGAATCTCCCGAACCCCCGAGTGAATCGGACTGGGAGGCGAGCATCGCTCAGTTTGAGCGAGACCTTCTCGCGATGCAGTCTCTGGTGGGCGATCCGCAGAATGATCTGTACGAGCGGATTCCACACGGCGACGGCCAGACCTTACTTCGCGAGTCTCTCGTGCTGGCCTCGCACAACGGCTACCACACGGGTCAGTTGATGACTTTGCGGAAGATTCTGGGAGTGTGACGGAAGGCGTAAACGGAGTCGAGGACGGAGCTATACCTCCGTCCCCGAGGCCAAGCTAGCTCACCAGCACGTTAAAGCCGACCTGCGCCGCCACGGTCACCAACCAGACGCCAAATACCGCCACGGCCACCGTGATTGCCGAGGTTCGTTTGGGCGCCAGCCGGCGGTAGCCGATCGTCAGAAGCACGAGGACCCAGATCGTCACGAGGTCCATAGCACGGGCCAAAGCGAGCAGCGGTGCCGACGTTTCCAGGGGGTCGAGGAAGATTCCAGGGCTGATGCTACCGAGTTCGGCCGGGTTGATGGCCGAACTCGGGATCATCAGAATCATCGTGATGCTGACGGCGCTGCTGACGATCGTCGGCAGGAACGCGTGGGCCGTCACCGAGAAGAAACCTCGGAATGGTGCTCTGCTGACGATGATCATGAAGACCACGAAGTAGATGGCGGTGATGACGAGAATGATGATGGGTAGGAAAACCGGCCCCAGGAAAGTCAGCACACGCAGGGCGGGGCTGTCGGCGACCTGGGCAATCTGATCCCGCTGCTCGTCGGTCAGTTCCCCTCCCCCGGGTCCTTGCTCCGCCGCGCGTATCATTAGTTCCCCTGTATCGACCGCTGAATTGAAGATCAGCGCGCCGATGATGCCCAGGATGATCAGGAAAATCAGCGGGGCCCAGGCAGGGATCTTCGATTCGACGATCTCGGTGAACGCATCACCGGGGCTCCAAAACACCTTCAGGATCCGCACGACTGCCCGCATCTTTGCCCTCCCTCCCGTCCGGCCGACATTAGTCTAGCCCGGATTATTCGTATCTGCTGCAGCTGTATACAGTTTATGAGTAATCCGGGCCGGCCGAGAGCACTGTAGAATATCTGATCGGCACACTGTGACGCTGGGAGCGAATATGCCGTCGTGCCGGTATGCGACTGACATCATTAATTAATGGATTGGAGGACGTAGTGAAACGCGCTGTCTTGTCCCCGCTTCTTGCGGGATTTCTGCTAACCATGCTCTGCCTGCCCTCCCAGGCTCAGTCCACCGGAGTCATCGAGGGCGTGGTCACACTACCGACCGACGCCCCGGTGCACCGTGCCACTGTGCTGTTGACCCCGTTGGGACGAATTGCCGAAACCGACACGAACGGCCGGTTTCGGTTCGAAAACTTGCCGTTGGGATCGTATGAGGTAGCGGCGTTCCGGTGGCTGCTCTCCGCGGAGGTGTCGGGCGTACCGGTAACGCTTGGGGAAAGCCGGACGCTGGTCATGCGGCTGGGATCCGGCCTTGGTTCGCAGCAGACGACCTACGCTGAGGCAGATCGACCCGAGACGACTGACGATGCTGTGGCCACCGTCACAGTGTTAGATCCAGTCCAGATTCCCGCGACCGGCTCGTCTTTGCTGGGCGATGCGCTCGATCCTCTACTCGGAGTCTCCAGGCGAAGTTTCGGTGCCGCGATCACGAGGCCAATCGTCCGTGGATTCGATGGCGACCGGGTCATGATCCTCGAGGACGGCGTCGCGGGAGGCTCTTTGGCTTCTCAGTCCGGTGACCACATCGAACCGAACGGTGCTCTCGGCCTCGACCAGTTGGAATTTGTCAGGGGCCCCGAAACGTTGCTCTACGGCAGCAACTCCACGGGCAGCATGTTCAACGCCGTGCGCACCCCTGTTGAGTCGTACAACCTGCCCTACCAGGGTTTGCGTGGCAGCGTGTCCTCGGCCGGGGGAACGGGAAACGCCTACGCCGCCAGCAACGCGAACGTGAAATACGGCCAGGGTAACTGGCAACTCTGGGCCGGCGGCGGTGGACAGCGTGCCGGCGACTACGACACTCCGATCGGGGCGGTAGCCAATTCCAGGAGTCGGACCAGCAACAGATCCGGAGGGTTCGGCTGGTACGACGGCAACGCGTTCCTGGGAGTCGACTACAGCGCAACCGCGGGTCGTTATGGCATTCCGTTCGCCGACGAATTCCGGCAGGATGACGGCGCCAGGGTCACTGACCTGGAGGAAGTGAACATCGATTTCCGTCGCCACAACGTCCGCGTCTTCGGTGGCGCCACCGACCTGGGCACGGTCATCGACGGGTTGGAGTTCTCGATGAACTACAGCTACTGGAACCACAACGAGGTGGAAACGTTCAGTGGGGAGACGCCTCCGGTTTCAACGACGTTCGGAAATCGAAAGCTGACCTACAGGGTGTTATTTGAGCAGCAACCGATAGGCCGCCTGGGCGGTCGCTTTGGCGTCGAGGCGTCAAGCCGCATGTACCGGCCGGCAGGGGTGCAGCCATTGTCGCCGCCTGTCCGCAGGAGCGGCTTTGCGGTCTTTGCCCTCGAAGAGCTGGCACTCGATCAGGTCGGGCTCGAGTTCGGTGGCCGCATCGAGTATGCGGGCGACGCCCCCCGCGGGCTTCTCACCCGTCGGCGGACTCCCGGGCTGAACGAGGAAGAAATCCCCGGGGACCTCCGGACTGAGCGGTTCGTCCCTCGGGATCGCAGCTACACGAGTGCTTCGGTTGCGGTCGGGGCGCTCTACGAGGCCTGGGACGGCGGGACGTTCCGGGCGCATGCCAACACGTCCTACCGGGCGCCCGCACTGGAGGAACTGTACAGCTTCGGCCCGCACGCCGGCCGGGCAACGTTTGACATTGGCAATCCAAGGCTCCATCGCGAGCGAACCACCGGAGTCGACCTTGCGTTCCGGCATCGGCAGAGCAACTTTCGCGGAGGAGTGAGCGTCTTCTACTACGACATCGACGAGTTTGTGTTCCTGGCGCCCAGGCCTCAGGCCCGGCAGGGTCTTCTCGAGGCGGAGTACGCCCAAAGCGATGGTCGTTTTCGTGGCATGGAGCTTTCGTTGGACGTCGCACTGCCCAGTTCGGCCTGGCTGAACATGGGCATGGAAATGGTCGACACGAAACTCGCCTTCGACAGCGGCCCTGCTCCGCGCATCCCGCCGCTCCGAGCGACATTCGGCCTCGATTACAGTTTACGTGGAATACGTTTCCAGCCGCAGATCGTAGTCGCCGATGCCCGTGAGGATGTGTTTGCCGGTGAGAGCCGCACTGCGGGATACGGTCTGGTCAACCTGGCGGTAACCTACACGATCCCCAGGGAGTATTCGTCGCACAACCTGGCGTTCAATCTCTACAACGCGGGGAACCGCCTCTACCGTAACCACGCCAGCTTCATCAAGACCTTGGTCCCGGAGATGGGACGCGGCCTGCGGTTCTCCTACGAACTGGAGTTCCGGCGACCGATCAGGTCCGGGGTTTCAGATGACAACCCGGTGGCCGGTGAGGCCGGCACCGGCCGCAGACCGGGGCAGGACCGATGAACACGAGTTGGAGGAAAAGTAGCATGAGGATAGCCGGTTTCGCGGCTGCTGTTGTGGCGTGTCTCGCCTTCCATTGTGAGACGCCGGCGTTCGCTCAAGGTACGCCCAGTGGTATGGAGTTGAGAAAGGCGACGCTGGCTGGGGAGGCCCCGCTCTCATTGCGCCGTTCAGTGGAGTTGGCGTTGGAGAGCAACCCCCAACTCGTCGTCGAAAGGCTTCGGGTCGAGCAGGCGCGGGCCGGAATTGACGTAGAGAGGGGCTTCTACGATCCGGTGTTCGACCTACGACGACGGTCGAGGTTGGCTTTGAGCCTGTCGGAACGTGAGGAGATCTCCCGCGGGATCGCGGCCGAGCAGTCGTTGCGTTCGATCGCAGAGTGTCTGGGGCGTTCACCCTCGACGGTGAGCCGGGAGATCCAGCGCAATGGGGGCTATGATGACTACCGGGCGTCTGTCGCCGATGAACAGGCTTGGAACCGGGCCCGTCGCCCGAAGCGATGTCAGTTGGGTCGCCATCCGCGGTTACGGCGAATGGTGGCGAGGAAGCTCCGGCGGAATTGGTCGCCCGAACAGATCGCCGGCTGGCTGAAGCGATCCTATCCAGAGGATGAGTCGTATCACGTGTCCCACGAGACGATCTATCGCAGCCTATTCGTGCAGGCGCGCGGGGTGTTTAAGAAAGAACTACTTAGACATCTGAGGTCGAGACGAACGATTCGTCGATCCCGACATTCCAGTCACAAAGGTCACGGGAAAGGGGATCTCGCCGATATCGTATCGATTCGTGAGCGCCCGGCCGAGGTCGAAGATCGTGCCGTTCCCGGTCACTGGGAGGGAGATCTGATAGTGGGATCGAACAACACCTACATTGCGACCCTGGTCGAACGCCATACCCGTTACGTGATGTTGGTGAAAGTGTCGGATAAACAGACCAAGACCGTCGTGCCTGCACTGATCAAGCACGCGAAGAAACTACCGACCGAGCTGTATAAATCGCTGACCTGGGATCGCGGCAAGGAAATGGGAGATCATCGGCGGTTTACCCTGGCGACCGATATCGACGTCTACTTCTGCGATCCGCAGAGTCCATGGCAACGTGGTTCCAATGAAAACACGAATGGCCTGCTCCGACAGTACTTCCCAAAGAGAACCGACTTATCGGTGCACTCGCAGGCGCACCTGAACAAGGTGGCACGTGAGTTCAATGAACGGCCGCGTAAGACGCTGGAGTTTGAAACTCCAGCAGAACGATTCAACGCTTGTGTTGCATCGATCGGTTGAGGTGGCAGTCGAACCGAGACCGGAGGATTATCGCCACTCGCGATGTTCACCCCAACGCCGAGAGCTTCGTAGGCCTTCAGGTAATCGAAATTCAGATAGGCGTTCGGCACCAAAACCTCCCAGGCAAATAGCTTGTAGCTCCCCGGGGGAATTCCCTCGAGGATCGCCGGTCCATCTTGGCCGGACATCGTGACGCGATACTGGTCTCTCCGAGAACGGCGCGTGACGTCCGGAACGAGTACGAAGTGCGCAGCGTGAGGCTCGCCCTCATCCCTGTAAGCCGCGACCTCGAGGCGGCCGCCGTCGGAACCCAGCAGAATCCCAAGAGGGTTCGCCGCGTCAGGTGTGTCCAGCGTGAGTGGCCCTTCCAGGATATCGTCGTCACCGAATCGTGCCGCCTTGAGATAGAGATCGTGGGCCAAGCCGGAAATCTCCAGGACATAGCTTCCCGGTACGACGTCGTCCAGGACGAGCTGACCATCCGGACGCGCGAAAACTCTTCGAGGCGACGGCATGTCCGGATCGACTGATATGAGCGCAACGCTCGCTCCGCCCAGATCGGCACCTTCACGCGATTCGACGAACAATCGGCCAGTGATTGAGAACGGTGGGGCCAACCGCAGAGAAACCTCATGCTCCGGGGGGCGCGTCGCCTGACTGTAAGGCACCGGACGGAGCGACACGCTCTCGAAGATCGCTAATTCCTGATCCCCGGATCCGCTCCGTGCCATGAGGACATACGAACCTGGCACGACATTCAGGATCGAAAACTGGCCGGGCTCCCGGCCAGTCGCCGAACTCGCGGCGCGATATCGGGAAGAGCCCGGATCTTGGGTCGACGGCGCCAGCGTGATCGTGGCTGCAATAGAGCGGCTTGTCTCTCCGTTCATCGTCTGACCGCTGACCTTCCACAGCGACATCCGCCGTGACAACCGGAAGTCGACCGGTATTTCTCGACCAATGTCCAATCGGAGCGATCTCGCATCGTCAGGTGCGCGTACACCGGGAAAGTAAGTGGGCGTGACAACGCGCAAGGGCTGTTCTTCCTTGCTGTCGGGCAAGGCCGACGACGCGTAGAAAAAATACTCTCCGGGGTTTAGCCAGAAGATGCGGTACTCCCCGCGATCGTCCGTCAGGGCCGATGCGGCGCGGGCCAGTCTGGGATTGCCGCGCACGTCGTAGCTTCGGTGCAGCGCCTCGACCATGATGTTGGCGATCGGTTCACCAAAACTATCTAGAACCCAGCCGGTAACCGTTGGTGCAGGTTCTAATTCAAACAGGACATCCCCGACCTGCTGCCCGCCGGCGACCACGATCCTTTTCCCATACTCCTGCCGAATGAATCCATCGCAGGTGACCGTCAGTCGGTATTGCCCGGGCGGTAGGTTGGGGAACGCGAATTCTCCATTCAGGTCCGTTCGCGTCACCACTGGCGCGCCCGGAGCGCCGGTGAGTTCCAGCCGTGCATCCCCCAGCGGCTGCTGGACCGCTGTGCCTGCTTTGATCACCGTTCCGGCGATCGTGCCGGCCTCGGGCGTGAACTGCAATGCGACAAGCGCTATTAGGAGCCCGACCGTCATTGCAGGCCCCCTGCTGTCTCCTCGGCGGATATGACTATCAATTGGATAGCCTTCGTCTCGCCGACAGTCACAGAAACTGCGCGGTCTCTCAAGCGAGTTTCTGCCGCCGGATTGTACTGAAGTGCGTAATAAGCCCCCGGTTCAATCTGCTCAAAGGCGTATGCCGTGTACTGTCCGGGAGGAACGGCGGTCAAGAGTAAATCTCCGGATTCGCTGGTGAAACCGGTGATGTATCGATCGGCTCGTCGGCGCAGCGACGGGCCGGGAATGAGCACGACCTCAATCCCGGCCACCGGATCGCTCCCATTCGTGACGTGCACTGACAATTCGTCCGTGGCGGCGGCGAGCACGATTCGCAACGGCGTGTCCGGAACAAATCGAGACTTGCCTCCGAGGATGCTGCGGCCACCGAAGCTGATGCTTTTCACGTAGGTACCCGGCGGCAGCGGTTCGACGGCTACGTCGTACTCCGCTCTGGGAACGACGGGCTCGAGCGTAAAGGCGCCATCAGCGCCGGCGAAAGTTTCGATTTCTTGATCAAACTCGGTGGTGCTGCGCACCAGCTTGACCTTCAATTCGGAAAGATCCGCCCTGGGGCTGCCTTCCAAAAACAACTCGCCGGAGACACCAATCGTTGGTTCAAGCGGCAGGCGCAGGCCATCGATATCGCTATTCGTCACGTTGAGTGCAATCACGTCTGAGGACAGAGCGCCACCGGCTGCCGTCGCGAGCAGGAGATAAGCACCGGGCGAAACTCCACGAATTTCGAATGCACCCTTCGTGTCCGGTCGTATGAAGTCGGCGGCCTCTGTGAGATCGCTGCCTTTGGGGACCAACACGACCTGCGTGCCGCCGACCGGTGGAAGCGTCTGGCCACGGACTTTGAGTCGAGCGGAATCTCTCAGATAGATGTTCAGTGTGCCCGGGTAGGAGCCGAGCGCCAGACGCGCAGCCTGTGCCCTGGAGATGTCCTGGGCTCCGCCATAGAAGAGCGTCGCGTAACCGTCATCCGCCTTCGACACGTTCGCACTCAACTTCGCACCTCCGATCGCGGCCGCGCGGTCGCGGTCGCCGTATCCGGCGCTGACGAAGTACTGGCCAAAGTTCAGACCGAACAGGCGGAATTCTCCCCTGTCGTCGGTCATTCCTGTTTTCACGATTGTGAGCTGCGTTCCGTATGGCGTGTACTCGCGCGAGTATGCCCGCACCAGCGCGGCCGGCAGCGGATTCCCGTGAGGGCCGAATACGCTGCCCGTCAGAGCCGGCGCCGGTATCATCGGCAGCACGATATCCTGCAAAGTCTGCCCGGGGGCCAGTGTGACGGTCAGCCCCGATACAGTGAGTCCGCGGCTGCGGTCTTCCTGCAGGATGAATCCGTCTCGTGCCACGGAGATCGTGTAGCGGCCGGGTGCGAGATTTCGGAAGGTGAAAGCGCCGCGGCGGCTCGTGAACACGGGACGATCGCCGGGTCGGAGTTCAACCCTGGCGCCCGGCAATTGCTGCGGTACGGCCGCGGCGGCCAGGGCTCGAACCACCACCCCTTCAATCGACCCTCGCGGGGCATCTGGGCCGGGAGCGGGCTGGGCCTGCAATCCTCCGAGCCAGAGTGCCAGCCAAAGAATCGGGAACATGCTCAATAGACAACCATGGCCGTACCGATGGTTCAATAACAAACGCACCGGTATTGAAGCCGTGGGAGTTGCTAGACGGCTCAGTCGTCTCTCAACGCGGTCACCGGATCCAGTCGCGTTGCACGCCGAGCCGGGATCCAGCATGACGTGATCGCGACAACGGCCAGCAGCGAGGGTATGCCCACGAAGACGGCCGGGTCGAGCGGGGCTCCGGGCACGAGGTGGATGTAGACGACGAATGCGAGCAACCACCCGCTTGCCATGCCGAGGGCGATACCGCCCATGCTTTCACCCACAATCTGTCTGACGAGCGTGCGGGTGCTGGCCCCCATCGCCAGACGGATGCCGATTTCCCTCGTGCGGCGCGTGACGTTGTAGGCCACGACCGCGTAGATCCCGATGGCCGCAAGCAGGAGCAGAAACGGCGCGATGACCACGAACATCTGTGCGGGAATCCGCCGGAGGAAGAGGTTTGTTTCGAGGTGCTCGGTCATCGTTCGTACGTCGAAGACGGGAAGCGCGGGATCCAGTGCGCGAACCACTCGCTCAACTTCCGGCGCGAGCAGAGCCTCGCCGCCTCGGCGGGTCCGGAGATGTATCTGACCATCGGTGGGCATGCGATTTCTGTAGGCGTAGTAGGTGAACGGGATCGGCGCCTCGCCGAACGATTCGTACACCGAATCCTTGACGACTCCTGTGATCGTAAATGTTTGTCCGCTCGCATCGAGCCGCCGTCCGATCGGCTCGGAGCCCTCCAGGAATCGCCGGACAAATTCTTCGTTGACGATCACCTGTAGCGGAGTCGTGGTGTCGTCGAGAGTAGTGAAATCGGTTCCCCGGACCAGCGGGAGGCCCATGGTCTCGAAGTATGAACGGGTCACCACGTTCAAAAGGGCCCGGTCTGGAGCAAGTTCGGTTTGTGGGCGGCCTTCCAGAGTGAACGACCCCAGCGGGAGGCCGTGAATGTCGATCGGCACGTACATCGCGATCGCAGCCGACTCCACTTCCGGTAGTGCCCTCAGGTCTTCCAGGAGTCTCGCCGTAAATGTTCGGGCGTAGGTTTTGTCGGCATCGCGGCTCGATACCAGGTGGCCTGCCGTACCGCCGGACAGATCGTAGGCTGAGAGAAGCAGGCCCTCGCTCTGGAAAACCGGATCCGTATCGAGTGTTTCGCGGAAACCCTGAAGGAAGAGACCGGCCGCCAGCAGGACCATGAGAGCCAACCCCGCTTCGATACTCATCAGGGCCTTTCGCATCTTCTTTGGCTCGAACCCGCTACTGTGGGATCGAAGGCTAAGGTGAGATCTCCGGAGCAACTGCAGGGCCGGCGCCGTTCCGAAGGCGACCGCACACACGACGCCGAGTGCTGCCGCAAACGCGAGGCCGATCGTATCGACACCCGTCTCGAACCGGATCGGGAACAGGGTGGAGAACCGGACGGCGCGCAGCGCGGTTGTTCCCCAGGTCGCAATCAGCACTCCCATCGTGGCGCCGGCAAGCCCCAGTAGCAGGCTTTCGGTCATCAGCAGCCGGAGGACGCGTGCGCGGCTGCCGCCGATTGCCAGCCTCACGGCCACTTCACGCTGCCGAACGGTCGCCCGCGCCAGAACCAGGTTCGCGGTGTTGCCGCAGACCGCCAGCAGCAGAAGCAGCATGACGGTCTGAAGAATTGCGAGCCCGGGCAACACGAACTGCTGGGCTCCCCTGGGCGCGCGCCAGAACGGAATCACCTCGCTCCGGAATCCGGCGTTGTCTTCGGGAAAGTCCCGTTCAATTCGTGCGGTCACAGCGTCCACGTCGCCCTGGGCCAAGGCGTGGGACGTGCCAGGGGCCAGCCTTCCCATCACCGAGTAGCCACGCTGGCTTCGTTCTTCCAGTTCGCGCGATCCTTCGTAGAGTACCGGCGCCAGCCCCGCGGCAACCCAAAAGTCGAATTCCAGGCCGAGGATGGTTCCCTGAAACCCTGGAGGCGTGACTGCCACCACGGTCAGCTCCTGGCCGTTGACTCGCACCGTACTGCCGATCGCATCGCCGTCACCGCCCAAGCGTCTCTGCCAGAAACCGTGTGAAACGACGGCCTCCATGTTGCTCGAGCCGTCGCCGGACCAGGCAAAACGTCCAAGTAGAGGTTCCAGTCCCAGCGTGGAGAAGTAATTGGTGGAGACGAGAAGACCGTACAGACGCTCGGTTCGTCCGTCTTCGCCAAAGTTGATCGGGACCATCCGGAAAGCCGCCAGGTCGTTGAACGAGCTGACGCCCTCGGCAAGGTCCAGGTACTCGGGCCACGAGACGCCCGGATAGGTTCCCGCATCGGAGCTCGGCTCGATCAGGTAGAAATCGGATGGATCGGTGACACCCGGGATCGGTTGAAGGACAAAGGCCTGGATCCATGAGAAAACCGTCGTGTTGATTCCGATTCCCACCCCAAGAGACAACACCACGACGATCGTGAGTACGGGCATTCGAACCATCGTCCGAGCCGCGTAGCGAATGTCGCGCACAGTGTCGTCCACCCAGTTCCATCCCCACACGTCGCTGGACTCTTCCCGAAGCCGCAGCGTATTGCCGAAGCGGACCGCATCACCCATTTCAGCACGATGCGATTCCATTTCTTCCCGAAGGTCGGCTTCCATGCGCCGTCGGTTGAACAGGTAAGAGCAGCGGCGCCACAACTCTCCAAGCGGTCTCATGGCCTAACCCTCATGCACTTTCCAGAAGCACTTCTATGGCGCGGTTCATGCGGCGGTATTCGGAAAGCTCGAGATCGAGTTGTCGCTTTCCCGCAGGCGTGACGCGGTAGCAACGCACACGGCGACCCGAATCCGAAACGGTCCAGTGTGCCCGGACCCAGCCTTTCAACAGCAGTTTCTGAAGCGCCGGATACAGCGACCCTTCTTCCACCCGCAGCTCTTCGCTCGACAGGTTGTGAATGCGTTGTGCGATGGCGTATCCGTGAAGCGGTCCGGTGGCCAGGACTGTCAGGACAAGCATCACCAGTGTTCCCGGCGGTAGTCCAGTTTCCCTAGGCATAGGTATTCTATGCCTTCAAGCGGCGAAAATGTCAAGGGGGATGGCACCAGGCGGTCTCACCCGCGCCGCAAGATTAGGGACAGGCACCGATAGGTTATCTTCGCTACCGCCGGTTGCTAGTCGGCGCTCGGGTGCTCGCGGCTAGCCACGCAGCGCCTCGGTTGGGTCGACCCGGAGGCCGCGACGGGCCGGCCCGAGCGCTGCGAGCAGGCCGACCACAATCATGAACACTGCAGCCCCGGGGATGACACCTGGGACGTTCCGGCCGCCCGCCGCTTCGATCGGCAGGTAGTAGTCGACCAGGAGGGCCAGCACGATACCGACGACAAAACCTGCCGCGACCTGGCCCAGCGCACGTCTGAAGATGGCCGCCAACAGGCGCCGCGGTTGCGCTCCCAGGGCCGACCGGATTCCGATCTCGCGCCGACGCTGGTTGACGGCAAATGACATGAGCGCATACAGGCCCGCCACCGAAAGAAGGAGGACGCTCAGCGTCATCGCCCCCACGATCGCCGCGGCTACCCGGGGGCTCGCAGCCAGCTCGCGGTAGATCTCATCCAGCCCGAGGATCTCCTCAATCCGCAGGGCCGGGTCGAGCGCCGTCGTCCTGTCCAGGAGCCGGCCCGCCACGCTGTTCGCGGTGGGCTCCACGCGGAGCGTGAGGCTCACCGGGTGCGCCCCTCCGGGGGCCAGGGGGTGATACATCCTGCGTGAGTTCGTGTTCGCGGGAAGGTCATCCACGACGCCGACAATCTCATACCAGAGCCCCGATTCCGAGGCCGTGCCACCTTGCGTGCTGACGTAGCGGACCCGGCGGCCCAGGGGATTCGGGGCGCTCACGTAGTCTTGGAAAAAGGTCCGGTTGACGATGACCACGGCTCGCTCGCGCGTGTGGTCTCCGCCGTCGCACTGGCGGCCGGCCAGGAGCCCGACGTCGAACACGTCGAAGAAGACGTCGTCTACCCTGTTGACTTGAACCACGGTGCGCGAGAGTGTGCCCTCCAACCCGTCGACGTTGTCGACTTCAATGAGCGCCGACGGCTCAGCGCCGGGCACCGCCGCCGACACGGTCACCCGAGAGACACCGGGGTCGGCGCCGAGCCCCCGGACCAACTCGGCCTGAAGGGCTCCGAAGCGAGAGGCGAACGGGCTCTGGGCGGCCTCGGCGTCCGGCGCTATCTCCCCATCCATCATGAGTCGGGCGGTCAGGAACTCCTCGGGCGCGAATCCGGGTCCCAGGATGCCGGGCCGGAGCAACCCCCATGTCATCTCGAAGGCCACGGGCAGAGCGGCAACCGAGAAACCGATCTGCGCCACGACCAGCACTGTCCACATCGCGCCGAGTTGGATGCCCGTGCGACTATCCAGCGCACGGAGCCCGGTCTGCACCAGGCGTCCGGTTGCCCGGTGCGCCGGCACGACCCCCACGATCAGGGCGGCGATCACGGCGAGTCCACCGGCGAAAAGAATCGTCATGTAGGAAAAACCGAGGTCGAACCAGAAGGGCTGGATGCTGTTCGAGATGCTGAGTTCGTGCAACATCCACAAGCGCAGGAGCACAAGCGCCACGCCCGCCGCCCCCGCCGCCAGCACAAGCGCCTCGACAAAGAGCTGCCCAACCAAGCGGCCACGGCTCGCGCCGAGGGCATAGCGCGCTGCGAACTCCTCCCCCCGCGTGACGGTTCGTGCGTAGACGAGGATAGCGATATTCACAAGCGGCGGGATGAGCAGCAGAGTAACGAGGAACCGGATGATGCGCGCTCCGAATGGGAGAGGGGGGATTCTTGCGTCCCTGTACGGTAGCAGACGGGGTTGGAGGCTCTCGCCGGTATCTGGAACCTCAGTGGGGGTCGGCCCGACCGTCGTCAACTCGGCCTGGGCGCCTTCCAGCGTGACGCCGGGCGCGAGTCGGGCAAAGACGAAGACCTCCGATCCCTGGTCGGGCACATCGGCCGTCGGATCCGATCTGAGCGGCGTCCAGAAACGGTGGTTCACCGGAAACCCGAAGTCCTCCGGCATGACCCCAACCACAGTGTGGTCCGTGCCGCCGAGGCGAACATGCATCCCCACGACCGCCAGGTCGGCAAAGAACCGCGACTGCCACACGTCGTAGCCAATCACAACGACCGGAATGGCGCCCTCGCGCTCGTCCTCGGCTATGAGCGGCCGCCCCAGCAGCGGCGGCACCCGCGCCAGGCCGAAGCCCGAGGCGGTCATCTCGGCGACGGACACCGGCTCGGCCGAGCCGCCCGCGATGGCCAGGCTGAGTTGGATGGTTTGGAACGCACCAACGTCCTCCACCAAACCCAGGGTGTCGCGCCACCGCTCAAAATCCGTCAGGGATACCTCGGGCCAGATGCCAACCACCCGTTCTCCCTCGTCCAGCGGCAGCGTACCCCCCCTCATTATTTGAAAAGAGATGAAGGCGAGCAGGGCGATACCGATCACGACCGTCATCGAAAGGCCCCCGACCAGCGTCAGCCCCCAGGACTTCCGCAGCATCCGGAGACCCAGCTTGACATCCAACAAGAACGTTCCCAGCCACGGCAAGCCTCGAGCCTCTCGGCCCGCCTCACGCAATTGCGCCAGCGCTCCCAGTTCTACACGAGCTGCCCGCCTGGCCTGCTCGGGCGTCATGCCGCGGCGCACATTGTCGTCTTCCGCCATCGCCAGGTGCGTAGCCAACTCCTGGTCGAAGTCACGATCAAGATCGCCGGGGCGAAAGAAGGCGCGAATGCGTGACACCATCACATGAAAGAACGTCGGCATCCCCTAGCTTCGCGACGCCGGTTCCAACACCCGGCCGATCACTCCAGAGATTCGCTCCCAGTTTTCGGTTTCGGCTTTCAGCTGCTTTCGGCCGGCCTTCGTCAGGGAGTAGAACTTCGCCTTCCGGTTGTTGTCGGATGTGCCCCACCGCGCCGCGATCCATTTCTTCTGGACGAGCCGGACCAGGCAGAGATAGATGGTTCCTTGGTTGACGATAAGGGCATCCTGCCCGACCTGCTCGATGCGACGAGCAATGCCATATCCGTGCAGGGGCCCGAGCTGCTCCAACGTCTTGAGCACCATCAGATCCAGAGTGCCTTGAAGTATGGGTGACCGAATATCCGTCATACCGTCTCCTCCATGTGGGATGTATAAAGGAGTCTAAGCAGCTTCCTATGGGATGTCAAGAGGAAGGAGGTCGATGTCAGGCATGCGAGGTGAGGAAATTGGAAACTTACACAGATCACCCAGGGGGTGAGTGCGCTCTTTGAACGCACTCGGGCGGTCATAGACCGCCCCTAAAGAGGAAAGGCTCTCGGCCTCGACGACCGGCTCAGTTCGCGAGCGGGTTCGGGCGAAGCTGGAAGTGCATCACCTTGCTCGTCGTCCCCTTGCCGCCTTCCATGTGGAAGGGAGCCCGCGTGCTGATTGTGGTCCAGAGCCCTCTGCCCTTCCAACCGCCGTTCGGATCATCAATGCGCCCATCCATCCATTTTGTATAGAACCCCAACGGATATGGGACTCGGAGAATGACCCATTCACCGTCCTTCAGGGCCAGCAGCCCTTCGGACGCATTGCCGGTGTTGATCGGCACGTTGCTGCCCAGCCCGAGCGTATCGAACTGATCGACCCAGGTGTAGTAGCTGGACTCGGCGCTCCCGGAATCCGTGACGCCCTTCAGTTGCGGTAGCGGCTCGGGATAGAAGGTCCATCCCTCGGGACAGTGTTGACCTGTCGCCGTCGGCCCGTTCAGCGGGCCCTCGCACTTTCGACGGTCAAAGCTGGCAAGATGTCCACTCGCCAGAGCGGCCCAGAACACGCCGTTGCGATCGACGTCTCCTCCACGCGGTGAGAATCCTTGAACAGGCGCCCCCTCATTGTCCAATGGCAGTTCGTACACTTCAGCGAGCGCGGTCTCCGGCGGGTTCGTCCCCGGATCCAGCCGTACTACGGCGCCCGGGAGGTAGAGGACCGTCCCCCAAATCGAGCCGTCCGGTGCCGGGGCGACGGCGTAAAAGGCCCGGCCGAATCGCTTGTCCTTGGCGGGATC
This sequence comes from Terriglobia bacterium, assembly GCA_965206125.1. Taxonomy (GTDB): domain Bacteria; phylum Acidobacteriota; class Terriglobia; order 20CM-2-55-15; family 20CM-2-55-15; genus CAXWPM01. Next base: position 1,020,186 of record CBDBIN010000046.1, on the reverse strand, counting down.
CAGCGGTTCGTTGGGTTCCACGTACTCGTCTCTCCGGCCGTTGCCGTTCGTGTCCATGATCAGTGCGGTCCAGCCCTGCGACCTCTCCTCATCGCCGGTCTCCTCGAACATTCTGGTGTTCAGCCAGCCGACGACCTGCCCGCCACCGCTCGTCCAGAGAGTGTTGTCGTCATCCTCGGCGAACATCAGGTGGTGCGTACCGAAACACGTGCTGAAATGCGTGAGCTGCTCGGTTTCCGGATCGTACATCGCGATATGCCGGCGGGCGCCGGTAAGCGGGAACAACATTGCCGACGGATGGGTCGACCCTTCTTTGCAATAGTCCGGGTTATCGGACGGGCGCACCGTCGAAGTGATCCAGACCCGACCCTCCCCGTCAATCATGGGATTGTGCACGTTGTTCTTGCTGTCCCAGAGGACCTCATCGCCCCAGTAGGGCGAAGGCTCGGCCATCCTCGGCGATGTCGCTGGCGTGTCCGGGTCGCGAACCGTCAAGTTCGCTCTGCTCGCGGCGTGGGCCATCGGATCCAGAATGGGCAGATAGTCCGCGCTGAGCTCGAGCGCTCCGTAGACGGGGCCGTTGGCATTGACTGTCGGATTCCGCCTGTCGGTCGCGACCACGTCGTGCAGGTAGTCTGTCGGGTCGGCCCAGTCCCACTGGGTGATGACGACGTTTCGTTCCAGACCCTGCGGACGGGGAGGTGCGGGCGGCAGCTCGCCGGCGGCGATGCGGTCGGTCCAGTCCGCGAACATTTCGAGCGCCCGCTCCCTGCCAAGCCGGTTGAGGCCGTTACTCATCCCCGCACCGGCCTGCCCGGATTGAACTCGCCGATCCCAAGCAGCTACGGACGAATCGAAAGTGCCGAGGCTGGCCGGGATCTCGCGGGTCGCCTTGTTGCCCAGCTGATGACAGGCCATGCAGTTACCCGACTTCACGTTCCTGAGCCATGCGGCCTGGCTAGCCATGTTCGCTGGGAGGCCGTTACCTTCCGGCCCTGTCCCGGGGAACTCGCTCTTGTCGGGCGGTTGGAGGAGAGAAAGCCAGTACCCTGCCGGGTAGTATTCCGCCGCCGCGCGAGCATTCGGCGCCACCACCGCCGTCAGGTTCACAATCCGGCCCGGTGCGGCCTGAACCTTTGGCGAATCCACCAGACCATAGCCTCGCACCCAGACGCTGTAGTCCGCGTCTGGCAGGTCGGGCAACAGGTAGCGCCCCTCGTCATCGGTGACCACGATCTTGACGAACTTGGTGGGTAGATCCGTGGTTTCCGCGATCACCCACACTCCCGCTTCCGGCCCGTTCGCGCTGATGACCACTCCACCGAGGTCGTCGTTGTCGACGTCGACCGCCTGGCCGGCGACCTGGCCGGCGCTCATCCCGACCGGCGAAGCGGCCAGGAGCGCCGCGCAGCCGACGGCTGCTATGCCGAAGCCCAGCATTGTTCTCATTGTCATATCGGATCTCCTTCTTGTCTCGTCTCCGTTGACGGATCTCATCCCCGTAGCGGCGCTCTATCAGCGCCGAAATCCATGTGTCCGGAACCTCTTCCGCGGTCATTGGGTGAATTCGCTAGATAGTATGGGAGTAGCGGGTCCGGGTCAATTAATCGATCCGCGGTGTGCGCAGCCGCCCGAACTCGCGTTCATGTTCTCGCCGTGCTAGTATAGTCACATAATGACTAAAATAGGCCGCGGCCTGCATCCCAAGCCCCTCGCGGAGTTTGAACTCCTCGTGGTGCTCGCCGCCCTCCGGTTGGGGCCGAGCGAAGCCTACACCGTCTCGATTGTGGCTGACATCGAACAGAGGACCGACCGTTCAGTGAGGCGGGCGAACGTGTACACCACGCTGGAACGGCTCGAGGAGAAGGGACTGGTGTCGACCCACTTGGGGGATCCGCGCCCGGAGCGAGGCGGCAAGGCGCGGCGGCTCGTAACGGTGGAGCCGGAAGGTCTCGCCTCGGTTCGGGCGACGACGCAGGCCATCCTGTCGATGGTCGGAGACCTCGGCGACACGATCGGGGAGATCCGATGACGGCGCCGTGGTGGACCTCGGCACTCTTGCGATGCGTGGCACCGCCGGGTCGAATCGAGGATGTCCTGGGGGATCTTGAGGAAACGCATCGCAACCGCATCCGACACCGTGGCCGACTGATCGGCGGTTTCCTGACCGGTCTGGAGACACTGGACGTGACGGCCGCTCTGGTTCGTGAGCGGCTCCGGCGGCCAACGGCCGGCCGGCCCTCTCGGTCAAACAAGGAGCCGTTCGGACACGGTCGGGCCATCTGGGCCTCCTGGCTGGATTTCAAACTGGGTTTTCGGATGCTGGTCAAGTACCCAGGACTGACCTTGGTTGGCGGCATCGCGATTGCGTTCGCGATCGCCACCGGGGCGGGCGCTTTCGAGTTCGTGACCCAGGTGGTTCACCCGACGCTACCGTTGGACGATGGCGATCGCATCGTGGGTCTCCGACTTTGGAACACGACGTCGAGCAGTGTGGAAGCGCGGACATTGCACGACTTCGTCACGTGGCGTGAGGAGCTCGAGTCGGTCGAAGACCTCGGCGCCTTCCGCACGCTTGAGCGCAACCTGATCATCGAAGGGGGACGAGCCGCGCCGATTCAGGTGGCGGAGATCAGCGCGTCTGCGTTCCGACTGGCCCGTATCCCACCGCTGCTGGGCCGGGCACTTGTCGAGGCGGACGAACGGATCGGGGCGCCTGCGGTCGTCGTCATCGGTTACGACGTGTGGCAGACACGCTTCGCGGAAGCGCCCGACGTGGTTGGACGGAACGTGCGTCTGGGGAGCGCGCCGGCAACGGTGATCGGCGTCATGCCGGAGGGCTTCGCGTTCCCGGTGTCGCACAACCTCTGGGTCCCGCTCCGGCTGAACGTCCTGGACTACGAACGGCGCCAGGGGCCCGGCATCCAGGTCTTCGGCCGTCTCGCTCCGGGCGTCACGCTCGCCGACGCCGAGGCGGAGTTGACCACCATCGGCTTGCGCACTGGGGCCGACTTTCCGGACACGCAAGAACGCCTGCGGCCCCAGGTCATGCCCTACGCGCAGTCGATCACGAACATATCGGGGTGGGAATCGCTGGGGTTCATGTCGATCAACGTCTTCCTGGTGATGCTCCTGGTCCTGGTCTGCGGCAACGTCGCCTTGCTGATGTTCGCGCGTGCTGCGACCCGAGAGAGCGAGATCGTCGTGAGGACCGCCCTGGGGGCAAGCCGCGGCCGGATCATCACGCAACTCTTCGCCGAGGCACTGGTGCTCGGGAGTGTTGCTGCCCTCGCCGGGCTCGCGGCCGCGGGGTTCGGACTGCGGTCGTGGTTGGGCGTATTCAAGATTGAATCCGGAGGACGCCTCCCGTTCTGGTTCGACGACAACCTGGCGGCCGCGACCGTGCTCTACGCCGGCCTGCTGACAGTGCTCGGCGCGGTCATCGCGGGAGTCGTGCCCGCGCTAAAGGTGACCGGCCGCGGGGTAGAGGCGCGACTCCGGCAGGCAAGCGCTGGAGGGGGCGGCGGCCTGCAGTTCGGCGGCGTGTGGACCGCGGTAATCGTCACGCAGATAGCGGTCACACTCGCCTTCCCCGCGACCGCTTTCTTCGCGCGACGGCACGTGGTGCAGACCCAGACGCTGGATGTCGGATTCCCGGCAGAGGAGTATCTATCGGTGCGGCTCGAGATTGACAAGGAGACCCCATCCGGCGCGTCCGCTGACACGTCTCAGGCGGAGTTCCTCGCGCGCTTCCGTGCGACCTACCAGGAGTTGGAACGGCGCCTGGCGGCCGAACCCGGCGTTGCCGGGGTGACCTTTGTCGACCGGTTGCCCCGCACGTATCACCCGCAGCGTTGGATCGAGGTGGATGTCCCAGAAGCAGCGCCCCAGGCCACCGCCGTCCGGCACCGTGTCGGCGCTGCTGCGGTCGATGTGGAATACTTCGATGTTCTGGACACACCTATCCTCTCAGGCCGCGGCTTCCATTCCGGCGATGTCGGTTCCGACCCGGGCGTCGTGATCGTAAACCAGTCCTTCATCGGCGGGGTCCTGGGAGGCCGCAACCCGATCGGTCGGCGAGTTCGCAACGCCACTCCCGCGGGCCAGGAACCGGGTCCGTGGTATGAGATCGTCGGCGTCGTGGGAGATCTGGGCATGGCGGACGGCAATCTGGACGAAGACGCGGGTCTATACGATCCCGTCGAACCCGGCAACTCCGTCCCGATCCACATGGTCGTGCACCTCGGGGGAGACCCGGCATCGTTCGCACCGCGGCTCCGGCGTATCGCCGCCGCTGTAGACCCGACACTGCAGCTCCACGAGCTCCTGCCTCTGGACGAGGTCGGAGCGACGATGTGGCTGGAGATGGACTTCTTGTTTTGGCTCCTCCTCCTGGTGAGTGCGATCGCCCTGCTGCTCTCGCTCGCGGGCGTCTTCTCGGTCATGGCGTTCACTGTCTCGCGGCGGACGCGCGAAATCGGGATTCGTGTCGCGTTGGGCGCCGACCGGCGACGCATCGTCGCGGCGATCTTCTCACGACCGGTCGCTCAGGTGGGGCTCGGCATTATCGCGGGAGGCGGCCTTGTAGCCGCCTTAGTGCGCGTCGTGATTGGGGCCTTGACGACGCGGGAAGTCGGGCTGGTCGTGGCATACGCGGCGCTCATGATGGGGGTGTGCATGCTCGCGTGCATCGTGCCCGCGCGGCGCGCACTCCGGGTCGAACCGACCGAGGCGCTGCGGGAGGGATAATAGGATGGGAAAATAGGGACAGGCACCTATGTCCCCTTTTCTTTTTGACTACCCAAAATGGCTTGACTCGGGAATGGCCCCGGAACATCGTGTGGCAGATAAATCTTTCGTTAAGAGACAGGATCACTGCTGTCCGGACGTCGGAGGGCTAGCCCGGATGGGTCACCAATCCGGGAATCGGCTGGTTTTCGGGTACGAGAAACGAATTGCGGCGAGTTCTGAATCCTGGAGTCGGTGAATCGGGGGAATCAGTCGTTGTTGAGGACGTGAGGTCGACTCGTTTGGCACGACAGGGGCATGATTCGGCGTGTGGAGGCAGACCTCGGCCCTGTGCAGATGAAGAAGTGAGTTTTTCGGTTGTGGGTGAATCGTGTCGTCAGCAACGAAGCGGAATCGACTGCAGGTTCCGCATGATAAGGGCGAAGGTTTCGGGATAGGGATAGGCCTCCGACATCGAGATCCAGACGTTGCGGACCGTCAGGCGGATTCGGGCGCCGATTTTGAGAAGCTTCAGACGGATGGTCCCGCACTGGGCATGGGCCATCGCGGTATCTTTGAGCCCGAGGCGTCGCAGGGCATGCATGAGCATGTACGCAGCTGAGGAGAGATAGAGCCGGAGCTGATTGGCGCGCATGGTCGCCGCGCTGGTCCGGTCCGCAAATAGGTCCAACTGCTGTTCCTTGATACGGTTCTCCATGTCGCCCCGCGCGCAGTAGAAGTCCTCATACAAAGCGCGGGCTTGGAAGCGTTCCGGCGGCAGGGAGGTCACGATGAATCGGGGATTGGCGCCCTTGTCCAGGAACTCCGCCTTGCCGACGACGCGTCGCGCGCGGGTCCAGCTGTTTAGAGTCCGGTACTGGAAATCCTTAAACACCCGCGCCGGTTTCCCGGTGGCGTTAAACTCCGCTTCCGCCTGAACCATTTCTTCAGCGATTTCTTGCTTGAGACGACTGTTCTTGGCCAACCCGATCACATAATCGACCGGATGGGATTCACACCAGGCGAGCAGTTCATCCCTGCAAAAGCCCGAGTCGGCCCGGATGATGATCGATACTGTGGGCCACACCTGTCGGATCTGACCGACGATGCGCTCTAACTCATCCACCGCTCCGTCGGCCCCGTCAATGTTGGAACGCCGGAGCCGGGCGCACAGCAGATGTTCTCCCGAGAAGATGTACAACGGCAGGTAGCAGTAGTTGCCGTAGTAGCCGTGAAAGAACCGTCCTTCCTGGTTGCCATGGATCGTATCGTCGGTGGCATCCAGGTCCAGAACGATCTCAGAGGGCTCCGATTCGTGGGCCGCGATAAACGCGTCGACCATCCACCGGTCGATCTTGTCGCCATCCATGGCGATCTTCTTGTACCGCTCCTGGCCATCGACCTGCTCTGCGGTCAGTTCCAACCGGTTCAGCGTGCACTTGCCTGCCAACGCCTTTCCCCGGTCTCCGGCCTGCCGCCGGTTTTTTCCCAGTGGATCGGCCTTCTCCACCGCCACGGCCAGCATCGGATCGGTCCGTAGCTGGTCGTGGTCGTTCAGGTCCTCATAGCCCAAGCACAGTCCATAAATCCGCTGGCCCAACAACTCCTTCACGCTGTGTTCGATCAACCTCGGGTCCCGGTGATCGGTAAAACACTGCTCCAGTCCGGCGATCAAACCCGTCCGCTTCTCGACTTCCCTCAACAGCAGAACACCCGCGTCGGAGGTGATCTTTCCGCCGTCGAATCGCGCCTTCACTTTCCGTTGAAAAAGTCCGTGAAATTCGAACGTGGCTTGCTTACACTCTGTTCTCATAAGGGCCGTCTCCGTTTGGGTTTTTAAACGTTTCTCGTCAAACGCTTTATGCCAAACAGGGCGGCCTTTTCTGGTCCTATCCGTGAAATATAGGGGCTAGAGCCCAGTAAGTGTTTGATTGGGAATGAATAACTCATGGTTTTGTTTGGTCTCGATTTGAAACGTTGCTCATCGATTTGCGACCCTGCGAGGAACTCAATCGCGGGAGGCATCGATGAACCTGGGAAAGCTGGTGTTCGCGCAAGTCACACAACATCTGCCGCTGACAACGTTTCGACGGTGCGTGGCCCGGTACGCTGGAGAGCGCAAGGTGAAGAGCTTTTCCTGCCTCGATCAATACTTGTGCATGGCGTTCGCTCAACTGACCTATCGGGAAAGTCTGCGCGACATCGAAGCGTGTCTGCGAGCGCAAGAAACCAAGCTCTACCACATGGGCATTCAGGGCCGAGTGTCGCGCAGCACGCTTGCCGATGCCAACCAAGTGCGCGACTGGCGCATCTACGCCGACTTTGCGCAGTCTCTGATCCGGATTGCTCGGCGTTTGTATGCGGACGAACCGTTTGGCGTCGATCTGAAAGAGACGGTCTACGCCTTGGATGCCAGTACCATCGACTTGTGTCTCTCGGTGTTTTCCTGGGCACCGTTTCGCTCGGCCAAAGCGGCGATCAAACTGCACACGCTTTTGGACCTGCGCGGCAATATCCCTTCGTTCATCCATATCAGCGACGGCAAGCTTCACGACGTGAATGTTCTGGACCTGTTGCTGCCCGAACCAGGAGCCTTCTACATCATGGACCGTGCCTACATCGACTTCCGCCGTCTCTACGGTCTTCACCAGGCAGGCAGCTTCTTTGTGACCCGAGCCAAGTCCAATCTCAAAGCCCGGTGCCGCTACTCTCATACCGTCGATCGGAACTCCGGATTGATCTGCGATCAGACCATCATGCTGACTGGCTTCTACACGCGCCAAGACTTCGAAGCGCCTTTGCGCCGCATCCGATTCAAAGATCCCAAAACCGGAAAGCGGTTGGTGTTCCTGACCAACAACTTCACGCTGCCGGCAATCACTATCACCGAGCTTTATCGATGCCGGTGGCAGGTCGAGTTGTTCTTCAAATGGATCAAGCAGCATCTTCGTATCAAAGTTTTCTTTGGCACTTCCGAGAACGCTGTCAAAACTCAAGTGTGGATTGCTGTCTCCACTTACCTGCTGGTCGCTATCGTGAAAAAACGACTCCACATCTCGGCCAGCTTGTATGAAATGCTACAGATTCTGAGTCTGACCATGTTCGAACGAATCCCATTGGATCAACTACTTAACAACATCGCTACCGATGAGGATCTGTGCTTTTCGACTAATCAACTGAATCTATTCAACTAACGTCCGGACAGCAGTGAGACAGGATGTCGACTAAGTCGCAAGGAGGCGACGACGAATGGACACACTCACCACCGAGCAGAACTTTCAACTAACTCAAGCGATCGACGCGATCGACTCCATGGCCCACGAAGTGTTGGCCGGCCCTTACACCGAGGCGGTCCTCGAGACAGAGGTGTTTTGCAGGCGTTGACGAGGGTTCGGAGAGGCCAGGAACAGACCAGTACCGACAAGTACGGTTTGGCTCTGGCCTTGCTGTCGGCTCACGCCCCCGACAGACAAACGATGGCGTTGTAGCCCGTCCGGTACCACTTGCCACCTCAACCGATCGATGCAACACAAGCGTTGAATCGTTCTGCTGGAGTTTCAAACTCCAGCGTCTTACGCGGCCGTTCATTGAGCTCACGTGCCACCTTGTTCAGGTGCGCCTGCGAGTGCACCGATAAGTCGGTTCTCTTTGGGAAGTACTGTCGGAGCAGGCCATTCGTGTTTTCATTGGAACCACGTTGCCATGGACTCTGCGGATCGCAGAAGTAGACGTCGATGTCGGTCGCCAGGGTAAACCGCCGATGATCTCCCATTTCCTTGCCGCGATCCCAGGTCAGCGATTTATACAGCTCGGTCGGTAGTTTCTTCGCGTGCTTGATCAGTGCAGGCACGACGGTCTTGGTCTGTTTATCCGACACTTTCACCAACATCACGTAACGGGTATGGCGTTCGACCAGGGTCGCAATGTAGGTGTTGTTCGATCCCACTATCAGATCTCCCTCCCAGTGACCGGGAACGGCACGATCTTCGACCTCGGCCGGGCGCTCACGAATCGATACGATATCGGCGAGATCCCCTTTCCCGTGACCTTTGTGACTGGAATGTCGGGATCGACGAATCGTTCGTCTCGACCTCAGATGTCTAAGTAGTTCTTTCTTAAACACCCCGCGCGCCTGCACGAATAGGCTGCGATAGATCGTCTCGTGGGACACGTGATACGACTCATCCTCTGGATAGGATCGCTTCAGCCAGCCGGCGATCTGTTCGGGCGACCAATTCCGCCGGAGCTTCCTCGCCACCATTCGCCGTAACCGCGGATGGCGACCCAACTGACATCGCTTCGGGCGACGGGCCCGGTTCCAAGCCTGTTCATCGGCGACAGACGCCCGGTAGTCATCATAGCCCCCATTGCGCTGGATCTCCCGGCTCACCGTCGAGGGTGAACGCCCCAGACACTCTGCGATCGAACGCAACGACTGCTCGGCCGCGATCCCGCGGGAGATCTCCTCACGTTCCGACAGGCTCAAAGCCAACCTCGACCGTCGTCGTGGTCGAGGACGAATGCCTCCGGTATGCGCCAGCTGACAATATACAGACGATGACAGCTTGCCAAACGCTCGCCCGATCTCATGCAGAGATTCCCCTCGCCGCCACCGATCCCATACCTCCGCCTTCTCCGCCGCCGTGAAACCGAATCGCATCCCTTTCCGCATACACTCCACCTCTTCCTTTTAAGATAAAGTGTTGCGTCGATCCATTGAGACCAGCCTGTTTCTCGGGCAACTTCCCGCTGGGATACAATCCGCGGCGTATGAAGGATTCTGAGGGAACGCGCCTCGACGCCTGGCTCGCTCATGCGGGTATTGGCAGTCGCAGGCAGGTGCGCATCTTGATTGGGCGTGGCCACGTGCGGCTGGCGGGCGAGGTGTGCCGCGATGCCTCGATCCGCGTTGGCGGTCGTTCGGTGGAGGTCGATGGTAACGAGGTGGCCGAGCCAATCTCGGTCCTGCATCTTGTGCTCCACAAGCCGGTCGGTTACGCCTGCACGCACGACGAGCGTGAGGCACCGATCGTCGACGACTTGCTGCCGAGCGAGTTTCGCCTCGCCGGTCCCAACGTCGCCGGTCGCCTCGATCGCGAGACATCGGGACTCGTGGTCCTGACGACCGACGGCGAACTGAACCATCGGCTGACCCATCCCCGCCGCAAACTCGAGAAACGCTACCGCATCGGATACCGCGGCCAACTCGACGCGAACGCGACCGAGCGGTGTGCAGAGGGTCTCAAACTAGTCGGAGACGAGAGGCTCACGCTGCCGGCGATGTTGCATATCGAGGAACCCGGCCGAGCCGTGATGCTGCTCGAAGAGGGGCGGACGCACCAGGTTCGTCGGATGATCGAAGCGCTGGGCGGACGGGTGATCGAACTCCATCGCGATCGGATCGGTGGCTATGACCTGCCGCGGGATCTGCCGGAAGGCGAATGTCGACGCCTGACGCCGGAGGATCTGGAGCGGCTCTTCACCGTCAGCGACAGCAGTTTATAACCGCTTTCCGCAACGAGGGTGGTGGTGGAGCCAACCTCTGTAAGATTCGCCTCGTACGGCAGCGCCCGATTTGCGACGATGAGCGCGGTTGCCCCGACTTTCATGAAGATGGGCAGCTGGGAGAAGATCGCGCGTGCGGCGGCGAAGTCGACTGCCTTCCCGTCATGAAACGGTGGATTGATCAGTGCGAGATCGAATCCGGTGTCTGGCGGCGCCTCCCTCGCGTCCCACCAATGGACTACGCCGCGCTCTCGGATCTCCAGCGCTTCCCGGTTCTTCTTCGTACACGCAATCGCTCGGGCGTCCGCATCGAGAAGCATGACCTGCGATTCCGGAAAGTGGATCGCCGCCATCAGACCGAGTACGCCGTTTCCGCAGCCCAGATCGACGATCCGTTGCGGCGGAACACGGTCGCCGAGGACGGACAACAGGATCTCTGAACCGGCGTCGACACGCTTCTCGCTGAAGACGCCGGGGGCCGCCAGGAACCGGATCGATTGTCCGCTCGGTCCGGTAACTTCGATGGCGGGCAAGACAGGCTCGAGAGGGCCCTCGCCACCGTTGCGGAGAAACCGGACGATTCGCGCATGGGCTCGATTCGTCAGCACCCGTGGCTGCTGGCCGAGCTCCTTGGCGAGCCGCTTCACCGCTGAGTTGATCCCCAGGCTATTTCCACCGCCTAGCAAAAGCCGGCCGCCAGGTTTGAGCAGGTGCCACGCTGCCGTCAGATCCGACCACGTCGCCGCACGGCTCTTTTGCAGATGGACCAGGCACTGGCCGAAGCGTTCATCGCCCAAGTCGGCGGCAGAACGGACGGTCCGAATACCAAGGGTCGATGCTGCCACCGACTCCGCCCGCCACGGCAGTACGGCGACGCTGCCCGCATTCCTGGCGGATTCATAGCCTTGGAACTCACAAACCGGTTCCGGTTCGAGCACACCGGGATCGGCGGCGAGTTGCTCATTGCGTGAACTCTTCACCAATGGCTCAGTCCCCCCTAAATAGGGACAGGCACCTTATGTCCCTATTTAAAAGACCAGCGGGATATATCTCTTCGTACGCGCTTTGTACTCCCGGTATTCCGGGTACTTCTCTTCAAGAAGCCCTTCTTCCAGATCTGCCCGGATGTTTGTGATCAGTAGCACGAGGGCGTACGTGATGGTGACGGGAACAGTAGGACTGGCCAACAGCAAGGCCAGGCCGAGGGTTATCAACGACAGGTAAATGGGGTGGCGAATGTACCGGTAGATGCCCCTCTCGCGGAAGACACTGGATTTTCTGGGTCGTGACAACGGAGAGTAGGATCTCGAACCCAGCATCATGCGGCTGACTAGCAGCAGGACGATGCCAACCCCTGCAAGCGCCCCGAGATATGGATCGGCGATCACTCGACGGACATCACTCAGAAGCACGAGTAGCGAGAACGCCGTTATCTGAGCGACGACCACGGTGGCGTCGGTACTGATCTTGATCATGATGCTGTGTGCGTTAGGGAATCTCAGCGCTGATCGCTGGACTCACCTCCCAACACGTCGACGAAAAACTCTTCCATGGCCTTGAGGCTCGGCGCATACCACGGCGGGCGGTTGAAGAAACCGTGTGGCGCACCATCGGCTGTGAAGAGTTCAGCGCGCACGCCCAGAGCATCGAGCTGGTCACGCATCTCGACCGACTGATGGTAGGGGACCGTCCTGTCCTCGGTTCCGTGCAGGAACAGGAAGGGCGCAGATCCCTCTCCGACATGATGGACCGGGGATGCGTCTACCCACAGATCCGGATTCTCCCGGTAGGATGAACCCAGGAAATCGTAGAGCGCACGCTGGTCCGCTTCCCGTGCACCAATGCCGGAGAAATCCAGAGCAGGATTGAAGCCGGCGACAGCTTGTACCCTACTGGAAAACTCGGCATGGCCACCGTCACCCTCAAATCTCTCGACATCCGGTGTGGTTCCGAGCATCGCCGCCAGATGTCCCCCTGCAGAACCACCGGCCGCTCCGATCCGGCTCGGGTCGATCCCAAGCTCGCTCGCGTTGGCGCGCAACCATCGTACGGCGGCCTTGGCGTCTTCTACGGCCGCAGGGAACGTCGCCTCGCCCGACAATCGATACTCCACCGACACACCGATGAACCCCTTGCTCGCCATATGGGCGGCGTGGCGCCAGAACTGACGTTTGTTTCCGGCCCTCCAGCCGCCACCGTGCAGATAAACGACTGCTGGAGCGAGCTCGTCTTGGGATGGAGGCAGGAACAGATCGAGATGGAGGTCCCTCCCACCTGGGCTCGCATAGACCAGGTCCGCCCGCATTTCGACTCCCGACGGGACTTCAAACGGCGGGTTGACGTCGTCGGGCTGCTGGGCGGGTGCAAGACCTGCTATCAGGAGCACCGTCAGCATCGCTAGTATTGAATGGCGCATGTCCCCGCCTCCTCGTTCCGGTCAGTCGGGTCGCCCATAGCTCCAGTATGTCAGGATCGGCCCGCGGGTTCCTTCGACTCCAATGATCAGTAACCACATCCGATCGTGCATGGTGGAAGGAAAGCACGACACCGTCTCGCACGGGATGCAGGAGTGCCCTTCTTCGCAAGGTGAGTCTCCCTCGCCGACACGCGCACCCAAGCCTGCCATGATCGCGTATAGGTTGTCGCTGTTTCCGGCGACGAGCGCGCTGCTGCCCTCAGGAAGAATACGCAACTGCTGGGTCAAAGGTTCCGCTGCCAGTATCGAGGCGGCCGACCCGGTGATCTCCACCCCTCCCATCTCGGTTCCGATGCCCGGCGCACGAACGACGCCCATGCTCTTCGATTGAGCAGTCGGCAGTACTGTCTCGAACGTCCGATTCGTGTGAGACGAATAGATGTGGGTCAGGGGCACGTCTCGAAGCGTGTCCATCAATAGCGCGGCCCGTTGCCGGCCGATCTCGTTCAGATGGCGTTCAGAAGTGGACCGATCGGTCTCCCCATGCCGAACGAAAAAGATCCTCGTGGGTTCGGACTGTGCAAAGAGGTGCGGCGCGAGTTGGGTCAGCAGGAGGACTGCAACTGCGGCTATGTTTCGCTGAATCACGGTACCGGTACCTGCTCCTTCAGTTCATCGTTTAAATAGGGACAGTGGTGCCTGTCCCTATTCAAGAGCGAAGTTACCGCATTGTTCCGCTTTTGGCGACTTCCGAATCATCGCTTTCGTCGACACTTCCGGCAATCGTCCAATCATCGCAGCACGTTGGCGATGGGCCTTAAATTGATGAACGGGCAGGGGAGCCCTTGACGAAGAGTTCTCATTTTGAGAACCTAGAGGTGGATTCGCATTTGCATGTAATCAGCCGAAAGGCGCTCGCTCGATTCGCTGCGATTCACCCGGACGCGGAACCCGCGCTCGACGTTTGGTATCGAATGGTCCGTGGCAGCCGATGGAAAAACCTGGCCGAGCTGCGAAAGGTATTGCCCCATGCTGACTTCGTCGATCGCTTCACTGTCTTCAACATCAAGGGCAACAAATATCGACTCGTGTCAGAGATCAACTACCGGCATCAAGTCGTCTTTGTCAGACATGTATTGACACACAAGGAATACGATCGAGAGGCCTGGAAGAAATGACGACATCCACGATCGACCCCCGACGGTACGGAAAGTTGCTGGCGAAGACGCTGCCGGCAGTGATCGAGACCGATACGGAGAATGAGCGAATCCTTGCCGAGATCAGTCGTCTTGTGAAGCGGACCAAGCTTTCCCCGGAGGAAGAGAAGCTGCTGCGGTTGATGATCCGCCTTGTCGAAGATTTTGAAGAGGGACACTACCAGCTCAAGGCAGCAACGCCTCATGCAGCGCTGAGAGAGCTGATGGAAGTCCGGGGTCTGAGGCAAATCGACCTGTTGCCGGTCTTCCGATCGAAAGGGATCGCTTCCGAAGTGATCAACGGCAAGCGTGCCATCAGCAAGGCGCATACCAGGGCACTGGCCACGCTGTTCAATGTATCAGCGGACTTGTTCTTGTAGATGGACGGGAGCTAGTACACCCACGGCCTGGCCTGCTTGATCGCGAGTACACCTTCGGCAGTGATCTTGAACTCGATCTCCATGGCGAACTGATCGGTCTGCGACAGGCCGTAGAAACGGCGGAACGCGTTGTGGATCATCGTGAGGTGGCGTCGGAGCTCGGTCCGATGCCTTGCGCCGAGAAGTGTCTCACCGTCCGCAACGCGGTTGGAAGACCTCACGAACCGGTCGTTGCGGGCGTTCAACGGACTCAACAGGATCTCTTCGGGGATGGATTCGTCCTCGGGATTGGTGACCAGGTCCTCGCCCACTTGCGTGTTGACGTAGTAGCTGCGACCGCCGAGCTGGTTCCCCGTCTGGTAGACGATATCCTCGGTCACGGCCACACCGTTGGCAAGTTCGTCCGAGTAGTTCGGATGGGCAAGCACGCCCATGGCGGCGGCGAAGTGATCGATGCGGTAGAACTCACTCTCCTCGTAGGCTCGGAAGTTCCAGAGGCTTGCGAACACCTGCTTGATCGACTTCGATATATGACCTTCGTCGGGATCATGCGTGAACGAGTCGTACAGTCCTGCGCCGCTGAACCCGGGAAGATCTTCGTTGTTCGTACTGGAACGGAAGCGGATCGACGTCCCTTCCGGAAACCCGTTCGCAAGGTCGTCGAGCGCATCCATCATCCAGTCCGGCATCTCGCCCGCTTCGATCTCGCTGCGAAACGCGGCTAACTCCCTTTCCCTCATTTCGGTGTCCGTCCCGAAATCGGCGATCCCGCGCATCGCCACCGCTCTTTCGTAAGAATCGTTGGACTTCATGAACTCGTCATAGAAGTAAAACGGAACTGCAAAACCATCCGGCACGACGGCGTCGGGAAGCCCGATCGTATCCAGAGTCGCAACGTTTGCGGCCTTGACGCCAGTGCTCGTCGAATCGTCGAACCCGATCTCATCCAACGTGCGGATTTGGGTTACCGAGAGGTCGCGTACGGGGATCTGGGGCTCGGACGGGCGGATGTCGGCAAAGTGGCTGTCGACCTCGGCGATGGTCGCCTCGCGGATCTCGTAGCCGTCGGGCGCCACCTTGTAATAGACGTACCTACCGATCAGCTCTCGGATCTCTTCGTTCTCGGCCACACCTTTGATGTACGCGTTGGGGACATTGTCCTGCACCGCCCGGAGGTTGACGTGGGACAACGGAGTCTGGCGGAACGCCGTGATGATTCCCGCGACACGCGGCATTTCATTCGGGAGACTGCGGTAGAGAACGACGTCACGGACTCCGGGACGCTCGTCGAGTTCCATCAGCCGCAACCGGCCGAACCCTTCCGCCTGATTGAGCGGCAGGAAAGCGATGTCGGTGTACAGATCTTCGTCCAGGAAGACAGTCAGCTCGGCTGCCTCATATGTATCCCGCTCGTCTTCGTAGCGGTCGACGGCGGAAGGCATCGGATGGTAGGCGAGCCGTCCGCGCACCACGGGCGCATATTCGGAGAGCAGGTTGTAGGCGATCTGAACCAAATCGAACGGGTACGAGTCGAAAGGCTCGAATTCGAACGTGTACAACCCCGGCTGCCCATTGGGCGCGGTCAGGAGCGGACGATAGACCAGCACGCCCATCATGTACCCGGGGCCGCCCCGACCACCCAATCCCGCCACTTGCAAGAACCCCCCATGGGCTCGATGGGTCTTGGTGTTCATGAAGTAGATCTTCGTCTCGTCAGTTCCCACATCGGTGACGACGAACTTGACGAACTCCAGGCCGGTGAGGTGCGTGTCGATCAGAACCTCATCTCCCATGTAGGCGAGTTCGTTGAACGTCGCGTGTTCCGGTATTGAGTCTGTCCCGTCCTCGGAATCGACTTCTCGAGGCTCGAGCCTTACGGCGTTCGGGTCTCCGCCCCGCCCACCGCGACCGACACCTCCCCGACCGCCGGGACCTCGGCGACCGCCCAATCCCGCACGCAAACCGCCGCGGCCGAACCCACCGGCCGGAACCAGCTCGCCACCCACCAGCTTGCCGTCGCCGTCGGCATCGAGGGGAATCAGCGCGGCGGAGGCATCGGCAATTTCCGCGGCCGACAGCGCGCCGTCGCCATCGGCATCCAAAGTGGCCATAACCGGGAACGTGTCCAGGATCCCCGCGTCACCAAACCCGCCTCCGGGTCCGCCGCGTCCTGGGCGGCCACCGCGCCCTGCACGTCCGGCACGCCCTCCACGACCACGACCTACCCCTCGACCACCACGCCCGCGGCGGCCGCGGCCGATGGTCTCGATCTCCGGCGCCAGCTCGCCGGCACTCAGCATCCCGTCTTCGTCCGCGTCGAGGGAGACGAGGGTGTTAGGCGCGTTGTCGACCTCCCCAGACGACAGCTCCCCGTCTTCATCCGCATCCAGCGCGATCATCACCGGTAGCGTGCCGAGAATATCGGCAGCCGGATTCTGTGCCTGGATCATCGCTGTCCCGATCACGAGGGCAAACAGGCCGATGCCAGACAGGATGATCAGTTTCGCGCGGAACCCGAAGAAGTTGGTTTTCCTGAGTATCTTCACTACTCGATACTAACGGCGAATCAAGCGAAGAGCACTGATAACAAGTGTTAAATCAGATGTGGACTCACTGCTGTCCGGACGTTAGTTGAATAGATTCAGTTGATTAGTCGAAAAGCACAGATCCTCATCGGTAGCGATGTTGTTAAGTAGTTGATCCAATGGGATTCGTTCGAACATGGTCAGACTCAGAATCTGTAGCATTTCATACAAGCTGGCCGAGATGTGGAGTCGTTTTTTCACGATAGCGACCAGCAGGTAAGTGGAGACAGCAATCCACACTTGAGTTTTGACAGCGTTCTCGGAAGTGCCAAAGAAAACTTTGATACGAAGATGCTGCTTGATCCATTTGAAGAACAACTCGACCTGCCACCGGCATCGATAAAGCTCGGTGATAGTGATTGCCGGCAGCGTGAAGTTGTTGGTCAGGAACACCAACCGCTTTCCGGTTTTGGGATCTTTGAATCGGATGCGGCGCAAAGGCGCTTCGAAGTCTTGGCGCGTGTAGAAGCCAGTCAGCATGATGGTCTGATCGCAGATCAATCCGGAGTTCCGATCGACGGTATGAGAGTAGCGGCGCCGGGCTTTGAGATTGGACTTGGCTCGGGTCACAAAGAAGCTGCCTGCCTGGTGAAGACCGTAGAGACGGCGGAAGTCGATGTAGGCACGGTCCATGATGTAGAAGGCTCCTGGTTCGGGCAGCAACAGGTCCAGAACATTCACGTCGTGAAGCTTGCCGTCGCTGATATGGATGAACGAAGGGATATTGCCGCGCAGGTCCAAAAGCGTGTGCAGTTTGATCGCCGCTTTGGCCGAGCGAAACGGTGCCCAGGAAAACACCGAGAGACACAAGTCGATGGTACTGGCATCCAAGGCGTAGACCGTCTCTTTCAGATCGACGCCAAACGGTTCGTCCGCATACAAACGCCGAGCAATCCGGATCAGAGACTGCGCAAAGTCGGCGTAGATGCGCCAGTCGCGCACTTGGTTGGCATCGGCAAGCGTGCTGCGCGACACTCGGCCCTGAATGCCCATGTGGTAGAGCTTGGTTTCTTGCGCTCGCAGACACGCTTCGATGTCGCGCAGACTTTCCCGATAGGTCAGTTGAGCGAACGCCATGCACAAGTATTGATCGAGGCAGGAAAAGCTCTTCACCTTGCGCTCTCCAGCGTACCGGGCCACGCACCGTCGAAACGTTGTCAGCGGCAGATGTTGTGTGACTTGCGCGAACACCAGCTTTCCCAGGTTCATCGATGCCTCCCGCGATTGAGTTCCTCGCAGGGTCGCAAATCGATGAGCAACGTTTCAAATCGAGACCAAACAAAACCATGAGTTATTCATTCCCAATCAAACACTTACTGGGCTCTAGCCCTCCGACGTCCGGACAGCAGTGATGTGGACTATTCAGACAGTGGAGGCGTGCAGCAGAGCGCCGATGCTCCTTATCTGAGCCAGACACGCGACGACGTCCTGATACAGGCTCACGTCGAGTATGGCGCCGGTCGTGAGCGCGACGACTCGGGGGATCAATCGG
Source organism: Terriglobia bacterium (assembly GCA_965206125.1). GTDB lineage: Bacteria > Acidobacteriota > Terriglobia > 20CM-2-55-15 > 20CM-2-55-15 > CAXWPM01. The sequence goes on along the minus strand of CBDBIN010000046.1, from coordinate 1,001,884 downwards.
CGCGTCACTCTCGAAAGACGTCTGAGACATGCGGCCAGATCCTCTTCGGGCAGAAGGACTTCGATCTCTGGGTCGGAACCGTCCTGGACGAAGTCGAGAAGCCGGTCCGCCATCTCTTCCAAGTCCCTCGCACGACGTGCCAGGTCCCGTATTGCCCACGGCTCGGACATGGGGGCGTACCGGAAAGCTCTCATCGCGCGCACGTCGAGGCGGAGCTGCTCGACCTCTCTTAGGAAGCCGGCCAGCCGCCTTCCACGAAAGAGCATCTCCGGCCCGTCCGCGCTCAAGACGAGGGGTGAACTTGTCGTGCGGACTCCGGGTTCTGTCGGACTGGGGGTCTCCCAGAGCTCCTCTTCGATTCGCGCCTCTTCGGCAAGCCTCACGATCTCCAGTGCCGCCTCCCGGCGCATGATCTCCTCCGCACTCTCGCCCGCAACCTGCGCACAGATTGTATACGGAAACAATAAGCACAACATGGCAAGGACGATGGTTCGGCTGTGGATCATCTCTTTATTGCTGCTCGGTTTCGAGGGTTGTCCGACATGTTGGGCCAGCAGCCCGACATGGTCAAACAAAAAAAGGAGTCAGTCGAGCATTCCGGACAGCCAGTGCATCAGGTTGAGAGCAAACTGATAGTTCTGTTCGGCCATCGGCGAGTTCATCCCCATCGGTGTCCGCTCGGCGCCAGCGACCTGAGCGCTGAACATCGCAGCCTCGCCGAAAAACGCAGCGCGTCCCCGCCCGACGGGCATGACCGCACCCTGAAGCCACCCGCCCGTCGCAATGCGGCGTGTCGCGTCGTCAAACTGCCAGGCGGTCCTTGGCATCAACGTGATGAAATTTGCGGGCAGGACGAGCAGCGGTTCGGCCGACTCGGGGGCCCGGAAGGCTTGTCCCGTGAATGATCGGACGCTGGAAACGGATTCTCCATCGTCGCGACCTCGGGTGATCGCGTGCATCCGGAGCGTCTCATCCTCGAGACGGAAGATCGTCGGTCGCGCCAGATCCGGTTCGCCGTCGATCGTCTCGACGGCAAATCCATCCGTGAACTCCACGTCGAAGGCTGCAGCCAGGTCGGCGGCCGCACCCGCGAGCGGCATGTGGTCGGCTATGAGCAAAAGGCTGCCTCCCGCGCGCACCCACTCCTCTACCGCCTGGATTTCATCGCCACCGAAGGCGGACGGCGTCGGGTATGGATAGTTATTCCAGCCCTGGTCTCCCGGCTGAGCGTTCGAAATTACGAGGATGTCGCATTCGCCCAGGGCATCAGGGGCGAAAGACGCACGGCTGGGAATCACGCGGTAGCCGTCCCTCCGCAGTAGTTCGCCGAACGCCCAGAATCGACCTTCCAGCGTATGGAAATTGCTGTGCGCTTCGTCCAGGCAGACAATCGGCCCTTCCCCGGAACCGTAGGCCGGGTTTGTCACCCGAGGGCGAAAGTCCCTGTCGGGAACCTGCTGGGCGAGGGCCGCGCTAGCGAGACACAATGCCAACCCCAGAGGTATTGCGAGCCCTGATCTCATCGAAACCCTCCGTTTAGCTTCTGGCAGTCTGCGGGTATTCGTCGACGGGGTCCAGAGAAATGGGAGTTTGTCACTCCCTACCCCCGTTTGCTTGGACTTCGGCGCCGGCTTCCGGCAGAATGGCCTCAATCCAGACCACAACCAATGGAGGAAGTCCGGTCATGCTTCGACGTTTCATTCTGCTCTCGCCCCTGCTCATCGCCGCAGGTCTCTGGCCGATCGGGGCTCTCGGACAATCCCGAACGGAACTGGTCGGAAGCTGGGAAGGCAGCATCCGCATGCAAGGGACGGATCAGGCCGTCACGCTCGTCATCGAGGACGACGATGGCGAACTGACAGGCGTGATCGACATACCGGACCAGGATGCCGTGTTACGTCGTGTCGCCAGCATCCAAATCCGAGACCAGTATTTTTCCTTTGAAGTCGAGGGTGCCGCGGGTGCTCCTGCCTTCGACGGGGCGATTGCTCCCGACGGGAACGGTCTTTCTGGAAATTTCGTGCTGGAGGGCCGGATCTACCGGTTCGAGCTCGCCAGGCGAGCGGTGAGGGACGCATCCACCGATGCCCCCACACTCAATGGGGCGTGGGTGGGCACACTGGACGCCGGTGGGTTGACGCTGGAGATACGGCTGAATGTACCGGCGGAACCCGGAGGAAGGGTCGTGATGTCGATCGGAGTCCCGGGGGAGGCGGCCGTCGAGTACGAGGTCAACACCCTCGCGATCGAGGGGAGCGAGGTTCGGCTGGGCGTCCAAATGCTGGGCGCGTTCTACGTCGCGGAATTGGCCGGGGACGGAGCCGCAATGTCTGGAACCTGGAGACAAGGGGACGCACGGATCGAGCTCACGCTCCGGGGATCGGACTAGGAACCTGTCCAAAGCTAATGAGCGGTGCAGATTTCAAATGGCCGATCATCAATGGTCAGTGGTCAATCTGCGATCTCAAATCATTTCAAAATTGAAGATCGACCAATGACCAGCGACCATTGATCATTTCCCATTTCCCTCCGACCGTGGAAGAGAGACCCTACTGTAGCGGCGGTCTATGACCGCCGAAATCCATGTCCGAAACTTCTCCGGCGGTCATAGACCGCCGCTACAGTAGAGCTTCGAATCGGCGTTCGCAGATTTCACGGCAGGGTGTGCGAAATCGCGATTGCCGCCCAACCCGTTCCCGCTGATGAGATCCACTGGTGCCTGTCGAAGGGGAATCCACTCTCAAAATACACCTGGGAAGGAAACGAACGCGACTTCACCAGCCAGGAACCGTCCGGATACTGGGTTTCGAGCAGAAACTCGATGCCGCGCCGGTAGGTGGCATCGTCGACCGGAACCCCGGCTTCGTGAAGCGCCACGAGTGAGAGCCCCGTCCCGTAAGCGTCGGTCTCCAACTGAGAGAGCTGGGACCAACCGCCATCGGCCTCCTGGTGCCCACGTATCTCCTCGATCGCCGCTTCCACCGCGGACCGCGGGGCTTCCGTCCAGACCAAACCCATCAGTCGCATTCCGCGTTCTTCCGCGGAGTTTGCTTCCGACGAAATCAACCATCGCTGTGCCATTTCGAGGCGTTCGGCAGTCTCGTCGGAGCGACTGGGTATCGGGTACAGCGCCAGGACCCGTACGGCCATCGCCGTGTGACTGATCGTGCTGTACTCGATCGGCGGACGGTTGGCGCCGTTACCGATCCAACTGCCGTCTGGCATCTGCGTCGCCGCGACCCAGTGCGACATCCCTGCCGTCACCTTGTCCAGCGGGTAGTTCTCCGCGCCGAGCGCTTCGGCGACGTACCCCACCGTCAGCGCGATGCCGCCGATAGTCTGCTGCCCCTGCATCAAGCGTTCCCCGCTCGGAGGGAAGACAGCGAGCATGTCGTCAAGATTCTCCGCTGCGAGCTCCTCGTCCACCTCGATTCCCTTCCTCCGGGCAAGCGCCGCGGCAACTCCGGGCAGTGTGTTGTTGTGGCAGGTGACGCAGGTGCTTCGATCGAACATTGGAGGACTCGCTTTGAGGAGCAGGTTGACGCTTCTGCCGACCGAAACGCGAGGGTCCATGCGAGCATCCCGCTCGGGAGGAGGAAATGAACGCTGCCTGGGACCGTTGCCCCGCATCGCGCCGTACTCTTCGAGTACGTCGATCCTCGCCTGGGCGGATCTATAGATCGCCCAGTCCAGAGCCCGTTCGCCTTCCGAGCCTTCGGCGTTGGGGTCTGCTCCGTTCTCGAGCAGCAGCCGCACGGTCTCGGGCCCGGCCAGTTCCGAGGCAGCGGCCGCCATCAGGGGTGTCTTGCCGTACCTGCCCGTGCTCGCGTTGACGTCCGCGCCCATTTTGATCCAACGCTCGATCAGGGAAGGATCCTGCCAGTGGCTTCCTCCGACAAGGGCGTTCGGGCTGACAGTCAAACCGGCAGCCATCATGTACCCGATCGTCGGCAAATTCGGCCGACCGTAGACCCGGGTTCCTCGATTCTCGCCGGGATCGATGCCGTGCTCGACGAGGAAGCGCACCACGCTGGCATCCGAAGATCCCGTAGCCAGCGACAATGCCCCGGCTTCGACGTCGGCACCGCTACTGGCGAGCAACCGAAGTACGTCGACGGTTCCCGGATAGCTGGCCGCGATCAGGAGCGGAGTCCGCCCCATGTTGTCCGACCGCGCATTGGCGTCCCCACCGTGACCGATCAGCACGCGGACCTTTTCCAGATCGGGCACCGCCCACATCAAAGCGGTGGCCCCGAACGGGTCGGTGAAATTCGGGTCAGCCCCGTGGTCGAGCAGCAATTCCAGCGTGGAAGCATCCGCGAAGAGAGTCGCCAGCATCAGGGCCGAGGTGCCATCATCGTCCGCAACATTCGGATCGACACCGCTATCGAGCAACTGCCGCAACCCGGCAGTGTCATCACGCTGGATCGCCCGAAGCAGAGAGTTGGGATCGGCGCCGTTCTGGGCACTTAGCGAGACCGCAAACAGGCCAATCAGCGAGACGCGCAGAAGGGTCATCATGCCTCCTCCAGGAGTGCCGTGTTCGGATGGCGAACAATCGGGATCAACTGAGGGAATCATATAGAAGGCCAAGGCGCATGCGCCAAGGAAATCGCGTCGGGCTGACGGGACCTCGGCCGATCGACGTTTTCACTCGACACTATATAATTTATGCTATAGCATACTTGTCATAGTTACAGGAGAACCCCGACATGAGCCTCGAACACATCCTGCTGGGCATGCTTCACAAGCCATCGAGCGGCTATGACATCAAGACGGAATTCAGCGAAGGTGCCCGTCACTTCTGGTCGGCGGAGCTGAGTCAGATCTACCCGACACTGAAGAAACTGGAGAAACGCGGGTGGCTCAAGAGTCGGATCGAGCCTTCGTCCAAAGGACCGCCGCGGCGCGTATACCGACGGAACGCGGCAGGGCGGCGGGAACTGCTCCATTGGATCGGCGCCGGCCCGCAGATGGGAACCGAACGGTTTGCGTACGTGGCCCAACTCTGCTTCATGCACGAGCTCGACAACCTCGAAGCAACGACAGACTTCATGTTGCGGTTGCGGGGCAAGCTTTCCGACTTCATGACGATGCTCCTCGGGGTTGAATCCGAACTGACCGGGCGAGGGCAGGTGGCCATTGATTCCCTGAGCGCGGAGGACTTCCATGTCCACCTGGCACTACGCATGGGCATTCACTCGCTCAGGGCGAAGGTCCGATGGTGCGACGAGGCGCTCGCGCGCATCAGGCAGAGACAACAACCGAGGGCCGTCCGGTCCAGGGGACCTGTCAAGAAACCGAAGGAGGTCCGTCATGGCTGACATCATTCACAGCGTGCTGCGCGCGTCGCACATTTACATGGGTTTCGTGGGGTTAGCCATGTTCTGGGTGCCGGCACTGACCCGGAAGGGCGGCAGGGTTCACGTGGTCGCCGGCAAGGTGTTCGCGGTATGCGCCTACACGGTCGCGCTGACGGCTCTGGGGTCGTCGGCCTGGGTGTTGATCCATCCCTCCAGCTGGGTCGGCGAGCCGGTCGTGTTGTCCGAGATACCGATCGATCAGATCATGTTCATCTCGATCCTCGGCCTGCTGGGCATCTTCCTGCTGAACAGCATCGAAAACGGAGTCCGTGTGGTACGAACGCGGCGGCAACCCGAGACGTTCGCCGGCACGCGGCTGCGGGCGTTCAACTGGACGCAGGCGGCGGCAAGCGTCGCCGTACTCCTCTTCGGTGTCTACAACCTGGCCGTGGGCAACGGCCCCATGTTCGCGATTCCTACGGCCCTCGGCCTGGTCGGCCTCCTCGATTTCTTCGAAAACCGAAAGTTCCTCGCCAACCCGCGGCCCACCCCGATGGCCTGGTGGTACTGGCACATGGACGGCATGGTGGGTTCGGGCATCGCCTTCCACACCGCGTTCTTCGTATTCGGGGCGAGGAACATCTTCGGCGGAGCCATCATCGAGGGCACGTGGTCGTTCCTCCCCTGGGTCCTCCCCGCAACAATAGGATTGCCCGCGCTGCACTTCTGGACGCGCTATTACAAGAGGAAATTCGGGGAACTTCCAGAGAAGGTTGCGGACGCGCCGGCAATCCGGACTTGACCCCTCCATCACTCCAGGTTCGTGACTGCCATCCGGTACTGCACAACCGGATTCCCGTGCACTTCTCCCCTGGCCGACTCTCGAAACCCGTACTTTTCATATAGCGCCTGCGCTTTCCGCTGGGTCTCGAGCGTGTGGAGATGAAGCTCGCTCAAATGCAGCTTTGCGGCCTCTGCTTCAAGGGCATCGAGGATTCGGGTCGCGATTCCCCGCCGTTGATAGCGGGGATCGACGCGCATCCGAACGATCTCACCCGATGGCAGGAGACCGCCCATCCCGACGATTCCACCGTCTTCCTCGGCCACGATGAAAGCGCCACCGGCGAAGCCAGCTTCCGCATTCTTCAAGTCGTCGAAAAAGTCGTCCGGGACGGCCGTTTCGTCCTCGTCGTAGGCATTTCGATGGAGGGCCAGCAAACTGTCGGTATCGGAGGATCGGAACGCTCGAAGGTGCATGGACTACAAACCAGGCGACAGCCAAGAAGCCGAATTCAAGCTTCTCCCAAAGGCCTACGATCTCGACGACCGGACGGATAAGAACGGTCATTTGCAGCGACACTCCGGCGCGGGCAAAATCGTGGCATACTTTTTGGACCTTCCGGGATCAAGTTCAGAGGGAAGGCTACACTGAATGGCAACGACGATCTATCTCATCCGACACGCCCAGAGCAATCCATCCATCAGCCTCGAAGAGAGCGCCTGGCCGTTGAGCGAGCGCGGCAAGGAGCAGGCGAAGACGCTGCCCGAATTGCTTGGGCCCCTCGGCATCGAGCAGCTGTTCTCGAGCCGTTACCTCCGGTGTTTGGAGACCGTCCGACCATATTCGAAAGCGAGCGATCTGAATATTTCGCTCCGCGAGGGTCTCCAGGAACGCAATATCAGCAACGGAATCGACCGAAACTTCTACGAGATCTGGCGTCGGTCGTGGGAGGACTTCAGCTACGCGAAGCCCGGCTGCGAAAGCTCGATGGACGCTCAGACGCGATTCGTGGCCACAGTCCACGGGATCCTGGCCGAACCGGTCAAGAAGACGATCGGAATCTGCACACACGGCAACGTCATTGGGTTGTTTCTCAATGCCATTGACCGGCGATTCGGCATCGTGGAGACGGAAGCGCTACGGACGCCCGACGTCGTCAAGGTTGTGGCCGACGACGGTCACCTGACCGTGGACCGGGCCTTTCACCTGCCCGACCTGGACGCGATCTCGACAGATCACCGCGACACTCCCATCGACATGGGGACTGAGCCTGATCTGTCTTTTACCTGAACGAGCCCTACGGGCTGACCATTCCCTTGAACTCGAACTTCTGCCCGCGCATTCCCGGGGCGGCCTCCGCCACGTAGATGTTGCCCCGCGAGTCCGCCGTCAGGTTGTGCGGCCGTCCCAACTCGCCCGGCCCGGACCCTTCCCTGGCAAACTGGCCGACGACTTCCATGGTCTCCCTGCGGAGAATCCAAATCCTGTGCTCTGTCCCGTCTGCGACATAGAGGAAGGTCTGCTCCGGATCGTGAGAAAGCGCAACCGAGAATGCAGCGCCGTTCCCTTCCTGGATGACGCGCTCGGTGACGTATTCGCCGTCATGCCGGAACACCTGGACCCGGCTGTTGGTCCGGTCGCCCACATAGATCAGCCCATCGTGCGAACCCGTAATGCCGTGGACGACCGCGAATTGGGGGGCTGGTGTCGGGTCATCCTCGCTCAATCGGTTTCGGGCTTCGTCGTCCGGGACTTCGCCGTATGCGCCCCAGTGGCGGAGGTACTCGCCGGTTTCGGCGTCGTAGACGATCACGCGACGGTTCGAATAGCCATCGACGACGAACAGTTCATTCGTGGTCGGCTCGACATAGAGTTCCGCGGGTCGTCCCAGGAGATTCGGATCGTTGCTGCCGCCGGTCTCGCCGAGGGTTCCGATCGTCATCACCAACTCGCCGTCGAGGGTGAACTTCAGAATCTGGTGCTGCTCGCGCGCGTTGCTCCAGACGAAGTCGTTGTGATCGACGAACAGACCATGGATCACCGACCACTGCCCCTCGGGTCCCCGCGCGCTCCACACCTGCACGGGATTCCCGTCGGGGTCGAACTCGGCCACCTGGCCCCGCGTAGTGACCCAGACATGGCCTTGGGCGTCCGCATTGATCCCCAGCACCTGTCCCCACTCGAAGCCCTCGGGCATTGACGCCGGCCAACCCATATCCGCCTCGAACGACGGGACACCGTTCGTGAAGTCTGGTGCTGCAGCCGCCTGCGCAGCCTCGCCCTCCTCCGTCGCTGGGCCGCAGCCGAGGACAGCAAGAAACACCGCCAATGCCGAACCAACGAAACGCCTCTCGGATCGTGTCATCTTCAACTCCTTGGTCGGTCGGACAACCGGCAACGACGTGTTTGAAATGGTCTTGGATACTCTAGTGTCCTGTCCCACATATCGCAATACTACCGCCGATGGATCCCTGGTGACGAGGTCGACGTAATCGGGCCGCCGAAATGCCCTGGCCAGCAGATCACGCACCGTCCCTTGCCGCGACCGAGAGGATCGTGGGAACATGCGCGTCAAATGACTTCGCCAACTATCGACGAAAGTTGTCTCAACTGTGGCGCAGGATTGCACGGAGTTTACTGTCACCAGTGCGGACAGAGAGCAACGACGTCGACCCCGGGCATTCGCGATCTGCTCCACGAGGCACTCCACGAGTTTCTATATCTGGACAGGAAAATCCTGAGAACCGTGAAGGTGCTCGTTGTGGAGCCCGGGAAGATGACGAAAGATTTCGTCGACGGTCGTCGCGCCAGCTACATATCGCCCCTCCGCCTGTATCTGACATTTTCGCTTCTGTTTTTCCTGGTGGCGGCCGTTGTGCCGAGCGATCAGGGAGGGTTTATTGATATCGACACCGACGCTCCCGATGCCGAGAGCGCCGAGGAGTTCTCCGACAGCATCCGGACCAACCTGCCTCGAGTCGTGTTCATACTGATGCCGCTATTTGCCGCGCTGACGCTTGCGTTCTATCGTCGCCGACAGCCTTACTACTCGGCACACCTGATTTACTCGCTACACTTCCACTCCTTTACTTTTCTCCTGCTCACGTTCGCCGCGCTCATGAGCGTGGCCGGCACGACCGGAAGGATCATCGGCGCGGTTTGGGTGCCGCTCACGATCCTGTATCACTTCAAGGCATTGAAGCGACTTTTTGGGGAACCGTGGGGCAGGACTATCTGGAAGGGGTTGGCGGTAGGAGCACTCTACTGGGTTTGCCTGATCGTAGCTATGTTCCTGCTGATCCTCGTTTCACTTGGGCTGACCTACTCCCGGATATAGGTTCCCGTTACCTCCGACCAACGCAAGACCACACACTCGGCGCACGGCTCGTCGCTCTCGGGCAGGCGGATCAAATCGGGTGTCCATCCTTGAACAAGAGGGGTGGCGGCCTTCGCGATAGCCGGGAAAGGATAGGCGAAACCTTCGATCAAAACTGGTTGCGGGTCGATGGTTCGCAATGTTGCGATCAGCTGTTCGGTCGGAGCGGCACGCTCCTCGTATTGTCCGTCTTTCTGGACCCAGAATAGACTGATGTTGATGAGGACGAATGAGACCAGAAATGCTTCCCGAATACGCTCGCGTCCGATCGCCACGAGGGATTCCGCCATCACCCAGCACAGCGGAATTGACGCGAGATACTGGTGACGACTGGCCACGGCACGCTGGTCGAGGAAGGCGTACGGCAGCAGCGCGATGGCGACCAGTGCCAGGGATAGGAGGAAGGTTCGCCGGGCGGGCAGGCCCCGTATTGTGACCCAGCAGGCAATCAACAATGCGTACAGCCACGGATAGAACATGCGGTGCAGGCTTCGGAGCATCACGACGGTGGCATCCAGAGTGAACGAAAACCTTCCGTACCCAATGATGCTGTTACTCCCCAGCAAAAACAGAAACGCTCCACCAAAGAGGGCGGTCGGCACCAGCAAATACAGGTAGCGCGTTTCGAATCTCAGCCGCGATCCCCTCGCCCACTCGACGAGTAGGATCAGGGGCAGGATGATGGGAGCCGCTTCCTTCGAGATCAAGGCAAAGCAGTAGAACACCGCGGTCCAGGCATAGTTCCCCCGAATCCACAGGAGGAATGCCGACAACAACCCGAAGGTCATCAGCGATTCGTTCATGCCGGCCAACCACAGGACAGCCTCGTCGCCGTAGACGACGACGGCAAACATCAGGGCGCCCACGCCTGCGGTTGAGCGCGCCAGATCCAATCTAAGGAAGAGGAAGAACACGAGGACAGCGTTGACGAAGTGGAGAATCGTCGTGAAGGCATAGAGGGCCCATGCCTGATACCCGATCGAGTATTTCAAGGCGCCGAAGGCGAAATAGCTGGTCAGACGAAAGTACTGGGAGGAGTCGAATTCGAACGGGCGGGTGATGCTCCCTCCGAAGGGGTTCGCGCCATCCAGCAGGACAAGATCGTCCGCGATAAACCCGTTGTCCCATCCCGGCAGGTAGGCCGCGACACACAGCAGACCGATGAGTCCGATGAACTGCGCATTGCTGAGGACGGACAGCCGGTCGAGAAGTGAGGTTGGGTTGTGCCGGTCCAGAGATTCCTCCCTGACCTCCAAGATTGGACGTCAGGAGGGAACTCTACTGGCAGCGGTCAGTCCGAAGCAACCTGCAGGTCGGCATCCGGTAAGGTCGGCTCGGGTTGCCGTGGATGTCCGAGAATCCGATCAATCGAGCTGGCAGTCATGACCCCGAGGGTCGACATGACCACCACATTCACGATCAGGGAGGCCGACATCGATTCGAGCCCCAGCGCGCCAGACAGAAACGGCAAGCCCGCAAAACAGGCCACCGGCGCCGCGGCCACGTTGGCGGCGATCCACGACTGGGCCTGACGATGGCTTCGCCGGAGGATCCACCACTGGACCCCGCCCAGCGCCAACGCGGTAATGGAGAACGCGACAAGCAGAGCAAGCACATCGGGACCGAGGATCGAGAAGCGGGATCCGACGAACCGACCGGCACTCATGCCAGCCGTCCAACCGGCAATACCACCGACGATGCTCGCCGCGACCCACCACGGTGGAGAAATGCCATACCTGCGGAGCAGGATTGCCTCGGCCATGCCGATCATCATCCCGAGGAAAGCCCCGGCGAAGACCAGGTCGATACGATCTGCACACTCAGGGCAAACTCAATGGGCCTCATGAGGTAAACGACCCAGCTCCCGACCAGCGGGCCGACCGCGCCGGCGGCCGCCATCGTGGTGATCCATTGCGTCCGAAACTTGCGGTCGCGCTTCGGGGTGGGCCGATTGATGTGCTTGATGTGCTCGGAGACGACCGAGCGCACCAGATCCCAAACGGTGCGCACCCAGAATCTGGCCATGACGGCAGGTCCCGACGCCTCCCTTCGAAGGTCCTCGAACGCGCCTTCCAGACATTCCCCGTACTCGCTGCGAAACGATGCCGGGTAGAGCCAAACGAGGGCGCTGTAGATCCGCTGGGAACGATTGGTGTGTGTCATATCGATCCTCTGGCAGCCTGTGTTGGGCTGATCAGCCGGCGTTCCTGCATCACGCGGACGATTCCCTGAAGACGCTCGGCCTCCGCGGCCGCAACGCGCCGTCCGTAACGCGTCAGGCGGTAGTAGCGACGCCGCTGGTCGTCGAGTTCAGGATCGGGGCGACGGTCGCTCTCTTCGATCAGGCCGGCCTCGAGCAGTCTCTTGATCGCCGTGTAGAGGGTCCCCGGCCCGAGCCGTACACGCTCGCCGCTGAGGGTGCGGACATCCTGCATGATCGCGTAGCCGTGCCTATCGCTGCCGGTCAGGGAGACGAGTATGTGCAGATCCGCATGGTTGAGGGGCAGTCGTTCGTTTGGGTGCTGATTCGTCTTCGCCATCATAATTCAGTCGATAGTAGATATATCGACTATAGATATAGCATGGCGAGTAGGAGAGTGCAACAACGAAGGGGGACAGGCTCCCCCTGTCCCCCTTGGGCTCTATCAGATATTACAGAATCAAAGCTGGGAGCCCTGAAACATAAGGAAGGGGACAGGGGCGCCTGTCCCCTATCGGTCAGTTGTTGGAGCCGCTGGTTGTCAACTGCTTGGCCCGTTCCTTGCGGTGGTCTTCCAAATCCAGGTGGTCGATGCCTTCCTTCAACCACTGGGGCGCGTCGGCGTCGAGCAGGTGGTGATCGAAGAACTCCTGCATACGGACGAAGTAGTCCTTCCGGTTCGCATCCTTGCGCAACCCGTGGTTTTCGCCCTCGTACTGCAACATGACGACTTCCTTGTTGAGCCGACGCAGAGTGTTGAAGTACTCGATCCCCTGATTCCAGTCGACCGCGCCGTCCTGGTCGTTGTGGAGCAGCAGGAGCGGCGTCGTCACTCGCGTCGCGTAGTAGACGGGCGAGTTACGCGTATACGCCTCGATGTTGTCCCAGTAGCCGCCCTGGAAGCGGCCCTGGCTGCTCTCGAAGATGGCCTGGTTTGCCCCGCCCGTGTTCCAGTAGATCGAGCTGTACATGCTGATCATGTTCGTCAACGGGGCGCCGGCGGCCGCGGCACGGAAGCGGTTGGTCTGGGTGATGATGAATGAAGTCTGGTACCCGCCCCAGGAATGGCCGTGGAGTCCGACGCGTTCCGGATCGACGACGCCCGTCGCGATAGCCGCATCGAGCGCAGGCAGGACGCACCAGACCGCCGACATGCCGGGGTCGTTCAGCGTGTAGGTGATATCCGGCTCCAACACCGCGTACCCCTTGCTCGTGTACACGGACTTATTGAAGCTGTAGGCGACGGGCTGGGCATAACGGTTCAGGTTCTGCGACCGCTTCTCGTAGATGAACACGATCGTCGGATAGGACTTCCCTTCCTCGTAGTTGGCGGGCAGGTGAAGCGCCCCTTGCAACCGGGCGCCCTTGTCGCTCACGTAGTCGATGAGGATCGACCCGTCCGACCACCGGACGTCTGCCTGCTGCGGGTTCGCATCGGAAAGACGGGTCGCATTTGAAAGCGTGCCCTCGGCAACGTAATAATCGGGGAAGTCGGTGTTGGTCTGCCGCGTGTAGACGTAGGTGTCCGCGTCCTCGGCTTTGGTCAGGTTCCCGAAGCTCGCGTCCTCCCACATGAGCAGTTCGGCGGCGGTCTGACCTGGGTCGAGCCGCGCAATCCCGGATTTCTTGGTCCGCTCTCCGTACGCGTTGAAGTAGACCGGCTCGGACAGGTCGAAGCCTTCATCATCCGGGTCCAGGCGGAACACACGGTTGTAACGGATGCCGTCCGCCCGGCCGTTGATAGTCAGATTCGTACCGGCGCCGCCGTGAACGGGCACGTTCCACACGTCCCAATTGTCGGAAAGCAGCACCGACTGGCCATCCTCGGCCCACCCAATGGGCCGGATCGGCGGGTCGACGATGTTGTGGTCGTCTTCGGTGTTGATGAAAGAGGTCCCGACGCCCGAGGTGATGTTCCGATCCTCGCCGGCGGCCATGTCATAGGTGTAGTAGTCCCCACCCTTGTAATAGAGGAAGTGATCTGATTGCGGGTTCTCGCCGAAGAACCAGCGCATTCGCTCCGCCGCGAGCGTTCGCTCCCCCGTCTCGAGGTCGGTCACGTAGACATCGCGGTACCGGCGACCATCCAGATTCCCGAGAAGCTCGTAGTCGCGGACGTCGAATCCGATCGCATAGCGGTCGTTGGGGTCCGCGCTGACAGTCCGTACTTGATCGTCAGCCAGGCGGATGAACTTGGTCTCGGCGACCCGATAGATGCTCAGGAAGCTGAAGTTCTGGTCCCGGTTCTCCTGGACCTGTTGCTGCGACTGCAGCCGCTCGTCCAGGTAATGCCACACGACCAGATCCGAGGTCTCGGGTTCGGCTTCCCGATCGCGTCCGCCGCGGCCTCCTCGTCGAGGACCTTCCGACTCCGGGGCGCCTTGGGAAGACTCCTCGTCATCTTCAACTTCGTCTTCGGCGTCCTTCTTGTCCACAACCTCGGTGATGCCGAACAGGATTCCACCGAGATCGTCCATCCACGCCGGTACTCGGTTGTCGCTGATCGTCATGCCCTCCGGAAAATCGGCATCTTCGGCCGGATCGTAGATCACCCTCTCTGCGCCAGTCGCCGAGAAGTTCGAGAAGGCCACGAGACTGTAGAGATCGTCTTCGTAGTCCTCGCTTTCCTTGCCTTTCAACAGGGCCAGCGCGTCTCCCGCCTCAGTCCAGTTCAACCCCTGGTAGTTCGCGCGATCGCTGTCGAGCGCCATGACGACACCCGTCTCCATGTTACGAACCTGCACACCGTTTCCGATCTGGTCCTGGGCGCCGATGACCCAGCTGAGCCACTCCCCGCTCTCGTTGAAAGCGAACTCGCGAACGTTGCCGATGTTGAGCATCTGGCCGGTCGCCAACTCATACAGAATCATGTCGGAGCCGGTAGGTGCGTCGTTTTCGTCATCCTCGACTTGTCCGTTAGGAGGACCTTGCCCACGACCACCGCCCCGCCCGGGCGCTCCACCCGGTCGTGCTGCGCCTTTGTGAAGCGCGAGCCAGCCCGCGTTCTCACCGGAAAAAGCAAAGTTCCGGATCTTCTCGAACTCGATCAGTTCCCCGGTCGCAAGCTCGACCAGCCCTGTCTTGTTGTCCAGCCTCTCCCTGCTCTGTTCGGCGTCCTTCGCTTCTTTCTTCGTCGGGAAGATCGTGAACGCAGCCCACCGGGAATCGTCAGAAAAGGAGACCCTCGCGCGCCCGGGGTCTCCGATCGGAAACTTCAGTTCCCGGTCGCCGTTCGTCTCTCGGATGATGACCTCCGCGTCGCCCTCGGCGGGAGTAACGGCGTGGCCGAACCAGGCGCCGTCCTTCGACACTGTTGTGCCCCCGATGCTCTTCCAGCCGAGGACATCGGCGAGATCCAGTGCCTGGGGGCCGGATTCTTCAACCTGATCCTGGGCCGAGGCCGGCACAGCCGTGACGAGCGTTACGCTCAACGCAAAGAAACAGACAAACGACATTTTCCTGAACATGGGTGGGTCTCCTCTTCTAGTCCCTGATCAAGCGTGATTGACGAGGTATTGATAGCGGCATAGCAGCAGAAGTACCCGAAATGCCCCCGTTCCGTGTGAATAAAGACTTGGAAAGAGTCTACGGAAAAGGAGGCATTTCGGATGAACGATTATACGCGCAAGAACATGAAGAACCGCAAGCGGCGAATCGAGCGCCGGCTTGCGGACCGGAATTGGACAGATCAGGCGGCGCCGATGTTTTCGGCGAGCAACATTCATTATGAGATGGGAGAGCGGACGCGCGGCACGGCGGTGGGCGGAATCGGGATGATGCAGTTGGTGGCGCGGCGGACGGGGCTGGTCAAAGCCATCGACGAGAGTGTGCATGTGCTGAAGCGGCACTTGCCGTATCACGAATCGGATCACGTGCTGAACATCGCCTATAACGCGTTGAATGGAGGGACGTGCCTGGAGGACATCGAGTTGCGGCGCAACGACGAAGTGTATCTGGATGCGCTGGGAGCGCAACGGATTCCGGACCCGACGACGGCGGGAGACTTCTGCCGGAGATTTGAGCCCAGCGACGTGGAGTCTCTGATGGAGGCGACGAATCAAGTCCGGCTGCGAGTCTGGCGCCAGCAGCCCGAGGCGTTTTTCGAAGAAGCGGTGTTGGACGCCGATGGGACACTGGCTGAAACCACAGGCGAATGCAAGCAAGGAATGGACGTGGCCTACAACGGGACCTGGGGGTATCACCCGCTGGTGATTTCGCTGGCGAATACTCAAGAGCCGCTGTACCTGGTCAATCGCAGCGGTAACCGGCCCTCGCATGAGGGAGCGGCCGCACGGTTCGACCAGGCCATCGCGCTGTGCCGTCGAGGCGGGTTTCGCCAGATCCTGCTGCGCGGGGACACCGACTTCAGCCAGACCCGGCACCTGGATGGATGGGACGACCAGGGCGTGGGATTCATCTTCGGCATCGACGCCATGCAGAATCTGGTGGCGCTGGCCGATGAACTGGAACCGCACCAATGGACGCGTCTGGAACGGCCCGCCAAGTACGCGGTGGCCACCGAACCGCGCCAACGTCCCGACAACGTGAAGGAACAAGTCGTTCGGGAGCGCGGTTTCGACAATATCCGGTTGCAGGGCGAGGATGTGGCCGAGTTTGCGTATCGGCCCAGAGCCTGCGACCGGGACTACCGCGTTGTCGTGGTGCGGAAGAATCTGTCGGTGGCCAAAGGCGAACAGGTGTTGTTCGACGACATCCGATACTTCTTCTACATTACCAACCGCTCGGATTCGGCCAGCCAGATTGTGCTCCGTGCGAATCAACGGTGCAATCAAGAGAATCTCATTGAGCAGCTCAAGAACGGCGTTCAGGCCTTGAGGATGCCGGTCGGGGATCAGACCAGCAACGGGGCCTACATGGTCATGGCGTCGCTGGCCTGGACACTGAAGGCGTGGTTTGCGTTGCTGCTGCCCGAAACCGGACGCTGGGGCCAGAAGTATCAGGCCGAGAAACAGACGGTACTGCACATGGAGTTCAAGACGTTTCTAAACGCCTTCATGTTCGTGCCTTGTCAGCTCGTGCGCACCGGGCGGCGCATCCTCTTCAGGATTCTGGCCTGGAACCGGTGGTTGCCGGTCTTGTTCCGTGCCGTGGATGTGCTGCATCAACCTCTGCGATGCTGACCCGATCATGGCCCTGAGCCCGGGCGATCGAGGTCCCGGTTTCTGTCAACCGCTCCAACACCAGCGAGGCTGAACTGAAACAGATCCAACAGAAACCCGATACCTGGATAAAACGATCCGGGAGCGGGATTCTATGCCTCGAATTTTATGCGCGCAACCTGGCCGTTGGCGGACTGGTTATGCGCTTGTTTTGGGTCTAGTTTCGGGACCTTCGTATTTGAGCAGAAGTAGGGCTGGATTTAAAGGTTCAAGTGGGCGGAGGGGGTCACGGGCCGGTCGCCAACGACAGGTACAGTTCCTGGATGCTCTCAGGGGCGACGGACACGGCGAGGCCGAGTTCCTCGAAGGGCCGCATGAACTCCACATCCAAAAAGGGGATCGAGTGGACACTGTCCCAGGTCAGAACTCGGTAGTCGCCTGGAGCGATGCTGCGGATTTCGAAACGACCATCGGAATCTGTCGAGACGGCCCTGTAGTGTTCATGGATGCCCCGACGCTCCCGGTCGGGAATCAGTACGACGGTATACCGGGCGTTTTCAAGGGCACCGCCCGTGGCCACGCTTCCGACGATGGTCCCGCCGTTGCTCCCGAGGACAACTTCCAGGGCCGGAGGCGTTCGATCGAGTTCAAACCCCTCCAGGACCGACTGGCTGCCGAGGCGAATATCCTCGACGTAAAATCCAGCAAGCAGGGGCTCGATGCCGAGCCGATAGGCGCCGGGCACCAGACCGGCGACTTCGAACGCGCCTCCAGGCTCGACCAATGCGGCAGACTTGTGTTCGAGGCCTGAGACCACAACCCGCAATCCCTCCGGGGGGGCGAGTTCCCCGGCGACCGAGACGCTCCCTTCCAGCACAATCCCCCGGTCCATGAGAACGACGAGGCCATCGATGTCGCTGAAGCCGGCGCGGACCAAGGCGTACCCGACCAGGGGACCCTCGGCGTTCTCGCCCCGAGCGATGATCTCGTATTCGCCGGGCACGACGTCCCTCAACTCGAAGGCGCCGGGCTCGGGGACCGCGTAGGTGTCGGACTCGATCGCGGGATGGAGGTTGTCCCGGCGCCGCACGAGCAGGTTGTTGAGCCGCCCACCATCGACGGCGCTCGGATCGAACTCGACGCGACCGCGCACAGTCGCGATCGTCTGTCTAACCAACGTCAGAGTCCGGACGCGCGTCTCTTCTCCGGCAATCACGTTGATCGGGTCGGCCCGGGTCGGATCGACAGTCCCCGGGTAGTACGCCGTCAGCAGCCCGGGCGCTCCGCCCCGGACCTTCGGGGACACGCCTTCGAGAACGGTCACGCGCAGGTAATACGAGCCCGGCTGTAGCCAGAACAGGCGAAACTCACCCAGGTCGTTCGTGGAGCCGCGAGTTCCGCCGAGCTGGGTTTCCCTGGCGAGCCGGACCGTTCCGTCGTCGGCCTCTACCCGCCAGAGCGCGACTTGGGCGCCGACGAACGGACGGCCTTCGGGAGTGTAGACCAGCCCGCTGATGACGCCGCCACGTGAGAGCTCGACATCAACGGCGCGCGTCGCTCCGGGCTCGAGGGTGACCGAACGCGCAGCCCGAAGCCAGGACGGACCGGAATGGAAGTACCCGGACTTGGTAGCAAACATAGCGACGTCGCCCGGCTTCAGCTCCTCAAAGGCGAATCGGCCTTCTTGATCGGTCGTCGTGTTGCGGGAATTCGTGCCGAACAGCAAAACGCTCACACCGCCGATGCCCACACCGGTAACGGCATCACGAACGACGCCTTCAAGCTGTGCGTAGTCCTCCTGCCCGGAAGTCGCTGACTGTTGCGATGCAGCACGGGTGAGGTGGGGTATCAGGAGAAGAAGCGTGATGGCAATGTGCGTGGACCGGATCATCGATCTAACGTCAGCGACTCCGGAACGAGAGGAACCCGAAGCGAAGATCGGCCGTTCGGTGCGACCTCGATTCTTTCTCCGAAAGGCAGCAGCCGCTCGGACAAGGCCTCATCGAAGTACCCGCGCGAATCGTCCTCAAACGCGACCAATGCATACCGGCCGGGCCGGACATCCTCGATCACGAAGCCACCTCCGGTGCCCAACGGCTGCATGCGGAGTTCGGCATACGGGTTCGAGCCCCGCCACTCGAGGGGGAGCAACACGACGACGGCATCGGTCACGAATTTTCCGCGCTCATCGACGACGGTACCGACGATCGTTCCCCCGTCGTTGGCCAGCGCGATCTCCAACGACCGCTCAGTCCCCGAAGCAATGTCGAAGGGTTCGTAGAGGACATCCTCACCGCCCAGCCTCGCGGAACGGATGTAATAGCCGGCGAGTCCCGAGGCGGGTCGGAGTAAGTATTCCGCCGGTGCGAGGCCTGCGAACACGAACGACCCGTCCGGTTCGACGCTTACACGTTCTCCTCGCGCAAAAAAGGCTCCAGCAGACCCGGTTCCTGAAATCCGGAGCAGTAACTCGGAAGTCTCGGGAGCCGGCGCGCCCGTTGGGAACCTCACCCGCCCTGCCAGATTCGTCCCGGGGGTCATGATGATGTCGGCGTTCTCGATGTCCTGGTCACCGACCTCGACGTGTACCCTGCCGTAGTTCGGGCCTTCGTCTCGATGGATACTGACCAGGAACTCGTAGCCGCCTGCGGGAACGCCCTTGAGGAGGTACCGTCCCCGCTCGCCGCTCGTATTCTGGATCGTAAGAGGCGGAACGATGATCCCCTCCCTGGCTCGAACCAGCGTAATCGGCGGAATGGACACACGGGCCCAGCCGGTGGGGTCTTCGATGAGGGAGGAGATGATGCGGCCGCCGACAGTCACGGTGCCGGCGATGGACATGCTCAGGTCGATCCCCGATATCTCCAGGCCGCCCGTCACACGGATAGGCGCTGCGGCCTCAGGATCGGTCGTGTTGGGATAGTAGGTCGGCGGATATCCCGTCGATCTGGAAGGCGCATGATTACCGTCGGCTCGGAGGTAGTACTCGCCCGGGGCGAGGCCGAACAGTCGGTAGTTCCCCCGATCGTCAGTTTCGACCCACTCGGCGAATACCATCGACGGCGCCCCGCCAGTGTAGCTCCGGCGAAGCAACTGGACCCGGATGCCTGGGGCCGGTTCCCGGTTATCCGCGTAGACTCGTCCGGAAATGACACCGCCCCGCATCAAATAGAGGATGACTTCGGGGGCTGTGCGGCCGGGAAGGACATAGACGAACCGTGTGCCCTCGACCGTCTCGGTCGGCGGCCGGACGAAGCCGGCTAACTCGGGCGTGATCCTATGCGAGCCCGGCGCGACGTCCGCGAAGACGAAGCGACCGGCGCGGTCGGTCAGCATGTCCCGATCGTTGCCGCCGGAGCCGAGCGTCACCCAGACATCGGCCAGGGGCCGACCCGAGCCCAACTCCACGACCATGCCCTCGATACGACCGGGAACTGAAGTTGTCAGCTGAGGGAGGAGTCCGCCGAGGATCGCAAGCAGGGGCAGGATCGACATCCGCAGCCCGCGCCCGGTTCCGATAGTCTCGTGAACAAGTCCAGACCACATACGTCCTTCCCACTGCACCCGGTCGCTACCGCTCTCGGTTCTGTCGGGCAGGGAGTGCTTCTATTTCGAGGGTCACGGTGCCGTTGGGTTCCACGGTGATCCGTGTCCCTGATGCGAGGAACGGCCGAACGAAGTCTGCGTTGTAGTACGGAGGCCGGCCCACCAGGCCGGCCCAAGCCATGAGGACGTAGTCACCGGGAGGGATTCCGGTCAAAGTAAACCTCCCACCGGAAAGCTGACTGGCAGCGCTCAACTCGGCATACGGATTCGATCCGCGGCGCGCAACCGGCCACAGGGCCACGGCGGCATCCTCCACGGCGTTGCCATCCGCGTCGATTGCTGTTCCCTCGACCCGGCCTCCGTCGGTGCCCATCTCGATCAGCAAGGGTCCGCGGTCGGTCGTCCCGACGTCGAAAGTGTCCCAGAGCACCTCCTGGCCACCCAGGCGCGCGGATCGAATGTAGTATCCGTCTGGCGCTCCGTTCAAGCGTCCGATTCGGTACGATGCCGGAGCGACGCCGCTGATGGAGAACCTCCCGCTTTCCGAAAGCCGACTGCCGGTGCCTCCCGTATACGACCGAGGAACGTCCGGGGTCGGAGAAATACCGATCCTCATCCCGGACAAGTCCGGCGATGGCGCATCGTCCAGGACGACGCGCCCCTCGATGCGCGCCCCGGGCAGCAGAACCAGGTCTACGTTGTCCCGGCTTTCATCCCCGAGTTCGAACGATGCCAGGGCAAAGTAGGCTTGTCTAGGAAGCCGCGTCTTGACTCGCACGTCATAGGAACCCGGGACGAGCCCCTGAAGTTCATACCGCTCCGCTTCGGCGCTCCTGTCGAAGACCGACACCGGTTCGACCAGAAGGGACGACCGCGGGGTCACGAAATAATCGACGGTCATTGCGAAGACGGTGCCTTCCGCGTCCGGCGGCGGGGGCAGGACGAGTCGACCGCCCACAGAGACCGTTGAGCCCATCGACAAGTTCAGGTCGATCGCGGAGAGCTCTCGACCCGCCAGCAGCGTGATCGGGGCGGCGGCAGACGGATCGATCCCGTTCGGGTAGTAGGTTGGCGGGAAGCGTTGATCCTCCGGGGCGCCCGCCGAACGGAGCGTACGAAGGTAGTACTCCCCCGCGGGAAGGCCATAAAACCGATAGTCGCCGAGGTCGTCGGTTGCGGTCCTTTCCCCAGCGCGCAGCACCGCCTGTTCCACCTCGTAACTCAACCGCATTATCTGCACTGGCATTCCGGACACGGGTTCGCCGTTGTCGTCGTAGACCCGTCCCGAGATGACGCCGCCCCGGATCAGATGGAGCACGATGTCATCAGTGGACCCGCCCGCCGTCACGGGGACCAGCCGATAGCCGGATCCTGGCGGGTTCGCGTAACCGGCAAGCACGGCGAGAATCGGATAGGAGCCTCGGGGCACTTCGGCGAACACAAAACGGCCCGCAGCGTCCGTGAACGCCACCCGTTCACGACCGAGCAGGATGCGAGCATCCTGCAACGGCAACCCGGTACCGGGCTCGACCAGAATGCCTTCGATGCGGCCAGAAACCGATTCGGGTGTGGGCTGTTGGGGTGGCGAGGGAACAAGCCCCAGAAAGGCGAACAGCCAGACGATGGCAAGGTGCATGGTCACGAGGTAACTATTAGCCTCCAGCCGCGACGCAAGGCACAGGAACCACTTCCCCCCTGGGGATAAGCTGTTCCGGCAGCCGTGCATGGGAGATGAACCAGGTGTCGTCGGCGAGCGGTCTTCGTGCGGCGAACTCGCCGGTCGCGGCGTCCATCCGGATCAACTGCACAGGCCCGTTGTGATTTGGATCGACCGAGTCGGTCCCGTACAGCCACCGTCCGTCGGGGCTGGGAACGATCCTCCCAAAGTAGGTCGACGACGCGAGATGATCCCATGCGCCCGTTTCCGGATCGACCAGTAGCGCTCCTCCCGGTATCGTGTCGCGATTCGGATTCCTCCGGCGTCGATCGAGCTTGCCGCCGAAAGCTTCGTACACGAGCAACCGGGTTCCGGCGCGTACGACCGTCTGGAACACAGCCCCTCGTTCGCTGGACAACGGAGGCAGGAGCGTCGTGTCGGGCAAGCCGAGTTCGCCCATTTCCGGCGTTACGGTCCAGACGAACCCTTCACGCCCATCGTTTCCGAACAGGTAGAAGCGGTCACCGATCCAGTCGCCCTGGACATGGAGGCCCTCCGGAGTCGGGAGCCGGGCGACCATGGTGCGTTCGGACAGATCGAAAACATCCAGCGACTCCCCACCTGTTCCAAACAGCCAATGGTTGTCCGGTGACGACCGCAGTTGATAGAGGCTGGGGGCTTCGATTGTCGGCGAACGCGTCAGCGTCTCAGCATCGAAGATCTCGATTCCCATGTTGCCCCGCTGCGTAAACACCAGCCCTCCGTCGGGCGTCAGCGTGGGCGGCGTCACCGCGGGCTGATTCACGTGACAGATCACGGTCGTTTCGAGATCCAGGGCGAACAGGGCGCAACAGAGATTGGAATCACCTGGGATCGCCTGTTCAAGGAACAGCATGCGCCCGTCCGGGCGCGCGACGACGCTGTGCGCCATCGGGCCGACCTCGAAACGGCCTAGCGGTTCCAGTGTGGACGCATCAAAGACATGGAGCTTGTGGTCCCGTTGGGTAGCGAGGATGACGTCACGAAAAATTTCCGTTGTCGGAGGGTCCGGCGTAGGCAGGGGTTCTTCGCCACCACCGCAGGCGGCAACGACCAGAACGACGGTTAGAGTGCAGATCCAGACGGGACGTTTCACTGAACGCTTCTCTCTCTCGTGATGAAGTCCGAGGCAGTCGGCGGATCTACTCGATCAAGTGCTTGGACACCGGATTCTCGGTCTTGTTCCGAAAAAAAGAAACCTGGAGCCGATGGTCAGTGCGACCGCTTCCTGACGAATACGATCGACGGCGTGATCGTCGTGCTCTCGAAAAAAGACTCGCGGGTCGGTGTGCCGACCTGGCGGCCTCTGGACAGGTCCGCGGCGCCCTGCTCATCGACGAGTTGCTTGATGAATCCGACCATCCCGTGGCTGTGATTAGGCCATCGAGACCGCAGCCGACGAAAGCCTGATGGCCGGGAAAAGGCTCTTCCGTCTGGCCAATCCTGCCAATATCCAGTCCCCCAATCTTCGATAACATAGAGCCCCCCCGGCTTCAGATGGCTCTTGAACAGGGTCCTGAACGACGCTTTGGCGGCCTCGCCAAGGTGCGACGCATCGTCGATGATGATGTCGAAGCCATCTGGTGCGGCCCCGATAGCGACATCCTCGAGAAAACGACCGTCGCTCTGGTCTCCCCGAAACATCTGAATCCGCTCCTCACCGTCCAAACCCGGAGGAAGTTCCAGGTCGATACCGACAATCTGTCCCTTTGGAAAATAGTCGCGCCAGAGGCAGAGCGAGCCGCCCTTGTGGATGCCGATCTCCAGGAGGGTGATTTCTTTACCCACGAAGGGTGCCAGGAAAGGGTCGTAGCAATCCAGGTAGCTGTGGTCGATCTTGTCGGTGTCGTACCGTGCAAGGTCGAGTTCGTGGCTACGCATTGACGGGAAGGTTCAGCCCGCGCCGGGGATGGCTTCGAGGATCGTGGCGCGCAACTGTTCCACAGCTTCGCGCTGCGGGCTGTCGGGAGCCTCCGCCAGGAATCCGTTCAGTTGGACCAACGCCTCGCGATACCGCTGCTGCTTCAGCAAGATGTTGACCAGCATCAACCGCGCATCGGGCATGGGCTCGTCGTGATCGACCGCACCCATAAGGCTCGCTTCGGCATCGACCATACGGTCCAGTTTGTAGAGCGCAGACCCCAGGTAGTAGAACGCACGGGCCGATTCGGGATCCATGATCGTTGCTTCTTCCATTAGTACGGCTGTTGCGTCGTAGAGGGCGCGAGCCCGCTCGGGGGTGAAGCTCTGTTCCATTTGGCCGGCCAGTTCCAGATTGACCCCAGCAATGCCGACCAGCGCTTCGGTACTGTCCGGGTAGATTTCGCGCAGGCGTTCGAAACTGTTCTTGGCGTCATCGAACCGACCCGCATCATGCTGGATGGCCCCCAGCTCCAGAAAAGCTTCGTAGAAAGTGGGCGCCATCCGGATCGCGTTCTCCAGGTGGCGAATCGCCCGGTTCGTATCTCCCGAAGCCAGTTCATCGAGCCCCCGATCGAATTCTTCGGCGGCGCCTTCGGAGATCTCAAATCCCTCAGGATCGGCGTCCTTGGGAATCGGCACGCCGGAAGTGGCGTAACGCCCCGTCCGAACCTCACCCTCGTCGGTGTAGTTCGAGGGATTGAGCATGATGGTCAGGCTCGAATACTGACTGGCGCCGGAACTTAGCGCCACACGTTCGCGGACCAGGCCATACCCTTCCAGGTTGATGTAGAGATGGTAGACGCCCGATCGCGGCAAGTTGTGGAAGAAGAAGCGGCCGTCCGAATCCGTGTACACGGTGGCGACGAGAAATCGGATCGGTCGCTCCAAGCGAATTTCGATGCCGCCGCGTCCTTCTACAGCGTTCTCTGGCAGCACGACTTGCCCGCGCAGCTCGATGTCGGAACCCTGTGCGAATGCCGAGCTCGTACAAAGGCACAGCAGGGCCGCTATCACGCCTGTCGCAACAATCCGCATCCTCACTACGATACCCGGCGGGCGCAGAGAAGGAAAACCCGAATTCGTCGGCCTCACCCGGATGCCCGGCGCCCCATGGAAAGGATCGTTCGAAAAGGCCGATCGACGACGCCTCCGAACTCGTCGTCGATGAGGCAACCTATGCCGGAAAACAGCTTCTGCCGGCAACGCGAGAAACTCGATAGCCTCGTCGGGGAACCCCGGCCGGATCGCATCGTATTCGGCCGCGATCTGGTCAAAGACCGCGGCTCACGACCTTCTCTCAGTTTCGTTCATCCACAGGCTGCTATTGTATGCCTCCCGATCAGGGCCGCTCCATGATCCGCCGCCGCTCCTCCTCGGCGATTTCGGTCCCTAGTTTTTGGAACAACGGACGCGGATCGCCCAGATGCTTCCCGGGAACGAGGCGCTCGGGCGACCAGGCCCGCCCGGTCGCATACGCGCCGGTCAGTACCAGGCGCTCTCCGGAAGTGTCTGGTGTGCTCCGAACATCCGGAAGTCCGGCAATCCGATCGGAATGTCCCAGACAGCGGTGCACCTGCTCGGAGGTGTGCGGCAGAAACGGCGAGAGCAGCGTGGTCAGGTGATCCAAGGTCTGAAGCGCAACGTAGAGAACCGTCCGGGCACGGTCCGGATCAGCCCCGATCAGCTTCCAGGGTTGCTGGTCGGTCAGGTACTTGTTCGCAAGATGGGCAAGCCGAAAGGTCTCCCGTAGCGCCGCTCGAATCCGGACGTGCTCGAGCATCCCACCCACAACTTCAAATGCGTGCTCACCGGCGGCGAGCAGTTGCCGGTCCTCGTCGGCGAACTCGGCGGGTTCGGGAACCTTGCCGTAGTTCCGATAGGCCAGAGACAGCGTCCGGTTGGCCAGGTTGCCCCAGACAGCGACGAGTTCGTCGTTGTTCCGTCGGACAAAGTCAGTCCAGGACCAGCTGGCGTCCCGCCCTTCGGGCGCATTGGCCACCAGGTAATACCGCAACTGATCGGGTGCGTACCGGTCCTCGACGTCGGGCAGCCTGAGCGACCATCCCTGGCTCGTGCTCATCTTCCTGCCCTCGAGGTTAAGGAATTCGTTGGCAGGCACGTCGAAGGGAAGTGCGAGTTCACCCACGCCGAGCAGGATCGCAGGCCAGATGATGGTGTGGAACGGGATGTTGTCCTTTCCGATGAAGTAGTATGACCTGGCTTCGGTGGCTCCGGCCCGGTCCCACCACTGCCGCCACAGCTCGGCATCGCCAGACCGCTTCGCCCACTCGATCGATGCGGACAGGTACCCGATGACCGCATCGAACCACACATAGATGCGCTTGCCATCGAAGCCGGGATCGTCCACCGGAACCGGCACACCCCATTCCAGATCCCGAGTGACTGCGCGCGCACGCAATCCGCCACGCAACCAGCTTTCGGTGAACGCCAGCGTGTTCGTTCGCCAATCGGAACGGTCCCGGGACCGAAGCCACTCGCCGAGCGCAGATTCGAGCTTGGGGAGGTCGAACAGATAGTGCTCTGTCGGCCTGAATTCCACCGGCCTGTCGTCGACAACCGAACGTGGATCGATCAGATCTTTGGGCTCGTGCAAGCGGCCGCAGTTCTCGCACTGATCTCCGCGGGCGCGCTCGAAGCGACAGTTCGGACATGTGCCTTCGATGTAACGGTCCGGCAGGAACCGTCCGAGACTCTCGGAAAACGCTCCCGTCAAGGTCCGCTTGACGAGGTATTGCTTCTCGAGAAGTCGGCGGAACAACCTCGACGTGGTTTCGTAGTGGATCGGCGTGTAGGTTTGCGTGAACAGATCGAATGAAATGCCGAGTTTCAAGAAAGTGCCGACAAACGACTCATGGTTGCTACGTACGAGGACGGCGGGTTCGAGATGCTTCGCCTCCGCCTCGAGGGTGATCGGTGTGCCGTGGCAGTCTGATCCGGACACCATCAGGACATGGTTCCCCTTCAGACGGTGGTAGCGCGCGAACACATCGGCGGGCAGGTACGCACCCGCGATGTGTCCGGCATGGAGCGGACCATTCGCGTAGGGCCAGGCAACGCCGATGAAAATGCGATCTGGCATTCGGAGCCTCCTCAGGGTTCAGAGTCTTTCTATCGATTGGCAGCGTGTAGTGAAAGTCGCTTGAAGCTGTACCGGCGCTCTATGAGCGCCGAATAGTGGGCGGTCATAGACCGCCCCTACAGTGTAGACACGACTTTTGCGACCGGCTTGTCAGGGATATGGATGGACAGAGGAATGCTATTTGACGGCGGGAGCCGCCATACGAAAGACGCGGTAGCTGATGCGTGAGGGATACATCGAGTTCATCTTACCACGACGATGGCGACGGCACGGATCGCACCTTGGACTCGGCCGAAATTGGGAGAGGCGGACCGATGGTCCGCCCCTCCTCGCACGAACTGCGACCTTTCCTAGTACCTGTAATTGTCCGGTTTGTACGGTCCGGTCACGGGCACACCGAGGTAGTCGGCTTGCTCGGGGGTCAACTCGGTGAGTTTTACGCCGAGCTTCTCCAGGTGCAGACGGGCCACCTTTTCATCCAGATGCTTGGGCAACAAGTACACCTTCTTCTCGTACTTGGTGTGGTTCTTCCAGAGCTCGATCTGAGCGATAACCTGGTTCGCGAAGCTGTTGCTCATCACGAAGCTGGGATGCCCGGTAGCGCAGCCCAGGTTGACCAGTCGACCCTCGGCCAGGACGATGACGCTGTGCCCGTCCGCGAAGTGCCACTGGTGTACCTGCGGCTTGACCTCCTCCTTCCGGATCCCAGGTAGTTTTGCCAGTCCGGCCATGTCGATCTCGTTGTCGAAATGTCCGATGTTACAAACGATGGCCTTGTCCTTCATCCGATTCATCTGGTCGGCGCTTATGATGTTGAAATTGCCGGTTGCCGTCACGAAGATGTCCGCCTCTTCGACGACGTCTTCCAGACGGACCACCTGGTAGCCTTCCATCGCGGCCTGGAGCGCGCAGATCGGGTCGACCTCGGTGACCATCACACGGGCACCCTGGCCCTTCAGCGCCTGGGCGCAGCCCTTGCCGACTTCACCGAATCCGCATACAAGGACGGCCTTGCCGCCAATCATCACGTCGGTGGCCCGCATGATTCCGTCCGGCAGCGAATGCCGGCAGCCGTAGATGTTGTCGAACTTGCTCTTCGTCACGCTGTCGTTCACGTTGATGGCCGGGAACAGGAGGGTTCCCTTCTCCTGCCTCTGGTACAGCCGATGAACGCCCGTCGTCGTCTCTTCGCTGACTCCTAGGACGCCTTCGGCCATGCGGGTCCAGTACTTCGGGTCCTCGGCCAGGCGATCCCGGATCAGGCGGAGGATGACCCTCATTTCCTCGACGTCGGTTCCTTCGGGGTCGGGCAGCGTCCCGTCGGCGCCGTAGGCATCCTCGGCTTCCTTGCCCATGTGGATGAGCATGGTCGCATCGCCACCATCGTCCACGATCAGCTGAGGACCGCCCTCGGGATACTTGAGAATCTGGTCGGCGCACCACCAGTACTCTTCGAGCGTCTCTCCCTTCCAGGCGAACACCGGAACCTGGCCCGCGGCGATCGCAGCGGCGGCGTGGTCCTGCGTGCTGAAGATGTTGCAGCTGGCCCACCGAACGTCCGCGCCCAGGTCCACCAGGGTTTCGATCAGAACCGCGGTCTGGACCGTCATATGGAGCGATCCGGCGACGCGGACACCCGCGAGCGGCTTCTCTCTCGCGTTCTCCTCTCTGATGGCCATCAAACCTGGCATCTCGTGCTCTGCCAGCTCGATCTCCTTGCGCCCGAAATCGGCCAGATTGATGTCGGCCACCTTGTAGTCGGTCTTTACAGTCGTGCTCATCGGTTCTCCTATTGTGGTTGTCGTCCGGAAACTATTTGGTCTTATTTGTGCGTGGTCTGGATCTGCCGGAACGGCTCTTCGGGCGAGCCGCCCGCGCCTTACGTTCCGCTGAAATCAAGAAGAGTTCAGGCGCCGGTCGGCTCGACGCCTCGGGACTGCCGGCAAGCGGCTGCGGCAGCGTCCGGCGCGCCAGGAGCGTGAACCCCGCCGCCTCCAGTGCGTCGGCGGCTGCGGTCGGATCGAGCCCATGCGAGGCGTCTCCGATGCGCCTCCTGAAGTCTTCCATCTCATGTGGCACGACATCGACTACCAGCAGGCGTCCGCCATCGACAACCGCTCGAGCAAGCTCCGTGCACGAACCCCCGAGGTCCGGAGAGTGGCGCAGCGCCAGGACAGCCAGCGCACAGTCGATCGACGCATCGTCGGCGGGAAGGTCCTCGAGCCGTCCCAGCTTGAACCGGACGTTGGTGAGGCGCTCCCTTTCGGCACGCTGACGTGCCAGTTCGAGCATGCCCGACGAAGGATCCGCCGCGATGACTTCCCGGAACTGGCGCGACAGGATTGGTAAGAGGTATCCGGTCCCCGTACCGATGTCCAGAACACGCCAGTCCGAAGGCAGCAGGCTCACGAGTGCTTCCAGGTGAAACATGCCGCCGAAATGCTCCTGCCGGAGTTCGTCCCACTGTTGTGCCAGGCGCCCGAACGCGTCTTCGCCACTCTGCCGACTTTCCACAGCCCGCTGCAGACGTGTCTGGATGGCACTCGACAATGGCTGGCGACGCAACCAGGCGTTCAGGACGCTGGGGAGGTCTCCATCGCCATTTCCCTTCGGCTCCAGCAGGCCGATGTAGACGCGGCTCCCCTCACGGCGGTCCACGAGAAGGCCAGTCGAGCGGATATTCTTCAGGTGTCGGCTCACGGTCGACTGCGGTAGGCCGAGTACGTCGGCGATCTCCCCAACCGTCAGCGCGCTCTCTGCGAGAATGCGTGCAACCTGGCGGCGGCCGGGATCTCCAAGCGAGCGCAACAATCCGTCAACAGCCATTTCATCCATTCATCCGAATATACGGATTTATTTTAATGCTGTCAATCCGGATTAGCAACTAAATAGGGATAGCTCGTCTGTTCCTATTCAGAACCCGACCAGCGCTCGAGCCCCAAACGGTCGAAGAAGGCCCCAAAAAGACGCATCTGCTCATCGTCCGCCCGGACCTGGAGAGGTACACTCGGTTCCTCAAGCCGGAGGGATCGAACCATGCGGTCCAGAAGGTCCATCTTGCGGTACTGGGAGCGCACGGCGTAGGTCTGGAGGACTCGAATCCCTCCATGGGTCTCGACTGACACAAAACCGACGACCACAGGATCCAGGGTTCGGATCACGCCAATGCTGGCAATCCACACTTCCGTGCCCCGATCCGCAGTCGGCACCCGACCCCAGGTAGAGAGCAGGTCCTCGCGAAGGTGTTCGGGGACGTCCCCTGGCGGGACCCTGGTCCAGCGGACCTCCAGGATCAGGCCCAGGCTGTCTTCACAATAGTACTGAAAACCCGGGCTGTGGTTTCCGATCAGCACCATCCAGTTTCGCCGGAAGGACGGCGCGGATGCCCACCGGCTGAACAGGTTCATCCATCCCCGATTGAAGGGGTGATCTCTGTTGTGACGATTATCCAGCCCGAGGGCGATGAACGCATCCTCCATGAAGTTGAGTTGCTGGCCGCAGAGATGAAGAACGCGGTCCGGGTCGGACGGGCCCGACGAAGCGGCGCCAGGGGCCCTCTCCGGGTAGATCTCGTGACAGTACTCGGCCACGCCCGGGTCGTCGAACTCTAACTCCAGCCTTGAGAGCTCCTCCTGGAGGTGCACGAAGACCTCTTCCCAAGGCCCGCGCGGCCGCAGGGGTGGACGAAGCGCCGCGAACCATTCGGATATGCTCTCCGGATCGTATTCGTTCAGGTAGTTGTCCGGAGATCGCAGTTCACACAGGTCCCGAACTACCTTGTAGCCGAGCGCCCGATAGCATTCGAACTGCGCCTCATCGAAGAACTGGTCTGCGGTCGACTGGTGCGGAAACGACGGATGCCCCCGCCGGTAGGTTTTGATGTACTCGTTCTCGTTGCCTGTGACGGACGCCTTGATGTAGAGCAGGTATCCCACTTCGTGTTCGGAATACCGGATCTTTCCGAGCGCCCAGGACTTCAAGCTCAGGCCGTCATCGTCCTTGGCGAGGTCGTCGAGATCGATGTCGATGTCGAATCCCCAGTCGATCCGAGCGAAACGAATGACACGGGCCAGAGAACTGAACTGGTGATCCGGGTCGGCTTCCGCGTCCGAGGCGATGATGAACTTGCACCGGCGGTGGAGCAGTTCATACAACCCGAGATTCTCCACATGCCCCCCGTCGGAAACGTTCACAAAACTTCGGGACGCGTTCGGCCCGCTCCACATCTCCATGAGAAGGTAAGCTGGGCCCGGCTTTTCGTATCCGCGCTTCCACCATTGGCTTGGTTCCTGGACCCACCTGGGGTTGGGAAGCCAATACCCGAGTCGCACGTTCAACAACGTCATGATGAAGACGAGCGTTGGAATCGTCGTCATTCCCATGTTGGGGCTCGCCGCGGCCGCTGCGATTGCCATCGCGGTGCCCAGGTTGACCTTCGGGTCGTGACGCTCGAGCTGGTCGGTATGGCAGTAACCCGCCCTGCGGCTGCCGCAATAGTATTTGGAGAACGTGAATGGCTCGGAATTTCTACCGCGAAGCGACAGGTCCGAACTGCCCTGCAGGTTGAGCGCGGCGTTGATGAGATGGTACGGGCCCTCGGACCCGAGCACCGAAAGTTTCTGTTCGTCGTTCTGAGGCGGATTCCCCTCGGCTTTCGGCCACCAGCGGAACAGGTAGGCCCTGCTCAGCCGGTCTCTGTAGAACATGAGCATCGACGTCGCGTTTGCATCGAAACCTACATAGTTCCACAAGAACAGCACCGACGCGATCCACACAGCGGGAAAGACCCTCCCTGGATCCTGGATCAGGTATCGCGCCAGATGTGCGTACATCTGCAGCAGGGCAAGCGGTCCGAGAAAGCCGAGGACGTACAAGGCCGCCTTCCCCCGCCAGGTGGCAACCTGCTCGGCGGCCATCCCCGCGCCCAGCGTCGGTAGCAGGAGAGCCACGACGCTTCCGACGGCCTTGAGGTGCCCCCACTCGAGCCTGTCATAGAGCACGACAATCGCCGGCAGCAGGACAAGAGCACCGATGCACACTACGGCTCCAAGCGCCCAGGCCCAGAGCTTCTGAAAGAAGTCTCTCGTGTCCCAGCTCGACGGCCGGATGCGGGCCGAGCCGATTGCAGTGAGGGCAAAGGCTATGAGCGTGGCCGGAACGGCCCACCGGAGCCATGCCGGCCATGCGGAAAACGAACTGATATCGGGGCCGGCCAGCGCCATCAGTACAGCCGCCAAAATGACGGCGGGGAGTACGACCGACAGATTCACGATGATGCCCCGCAGCAACAACGCAGGAATCCTCAGCCTGTCCAGAACCCCTCCCGGCGCTAAATAGTTCGAGAAATTGCGGAGCTGGTGAACCGCAGCCGATTCCTCGGCGCCCTGCACATGGACAAACGGGAAACTCGCCCCCCAGACCACCCCGGGCCTGTCGCCTGTCGTGGTGCCACCGGCTGAGCTTCCATTGACGATCGAGGAAAGACTGCTTCCGATATATCCGCCTCCGGACACCGTCGAAAGGTAGTCCACGTGACCGAGCAGTCCCTGGTGGGACAGTGCTTGAAGGACACCTAGATTGAAGGTAGCTGAACGTATTCCTCCTCCGGAAAAGGCCAGTCCAACCAGCGAGTGGGTGGCCGAGGGCGCGCCCGTCTCTGCGGGCGACGGCAGACGGCCACCGGTGTTGCCCCCGAACAACCGCCCTCGCCGGGCGCGAACATCCACGAGTTCTTGGTGGTAAATCTCCGGAGGGATCTGCTGGGACGACGTCCCATGAACGCTCTCGTCACTCATGGCGCACTCCACAATGCGGGCTCGACGTCCTCTTCGAACCGATCTGAACCGAAATCGGAGTTCATGCTACACGGACCAGGGAGCGAACACGATTCTTTGTGGCCTTAAAACTCAAAAGAGACAGGCGCCCATTCCTATTCTTGTAGCGTTTCGAGTACAGTCTACGGTTCAAGCAGCCCGTGGCAGGAGTCTCCTCGCGCATGGGTCTTCGCCTCCGAAGACCCATGCGCGCGAGCCATCAGACTTCTGCCACGGGCTGCAAAGCGCTCGCGCGCCGACATTTTCTAACAGAGGAGAATTCAGATGAAACGCACGGCCAGCGCCAAATGGCAGGGAGATCTTGCGGGTGGAAGTGGAACGATGTCGACCGGAAGCGGAACACTGTCGGATGCGGCTTTCTCGTTCCACACCAGGTTCGAAGAGGGCGAAGGAACGAACCCGGAGGAGTTGGTTGCCGCCGCACACGCGGGCTGCTATTCGATGGCGTTCTCCCACACGATCTCAGAGGCAGGTTTCAAGCCCGACAGCGTCCAGACGACCTGCACCATCACTTTCGACAAGACCGACGCCGGCCCGACCGTAACCGCAAGCCATCTGGAAATGCGGGCAAAAATCCCCGGCGTATCACAGGAAGCCTTCGACAAGGTCGCGGGCGAGGCGAAGGCGGGGTGCCCGATCTCGAGGTTGCTCAATACCGAGATCACGCTGGACGCAACGTTGGAAGCCTGAGCGCCAATAGCGCGGCGGCGACGACGGGGTCGGGTCTTCACACAACCGGCCCGACCAACTGACGCAACCAAACCCCGGCGAAATAGGCCAGGGCTGCCGCCGCGCCGCCAGTAAGCAGCGTCTCTGCCGCGGACCTAAAAATAGAACTCTCCGCGGCAATTCCCTTCAACACTCCGACGGTGGCAAACGCCGCACCTGTCAACACAAGGCTCGTCGTGAACAACTCGGCCGGCGCCAGGTTGAGGAGCAGGAAAGGCGCGAGGGGCACGAAGCCAACGACGATGAACGCCCCGAAGGTCGCGGTCGCTGCGAGGACCGGTGAGCCTTCGTGGATGCGCAGGCCCCACTCTTCGATGAGCATCGTGTCGACCCAGAGTTTGCGATCGCTTGTGATTTTTTCGACGACCTGTTCGAGGACTTCTCCTTCGAGGCCTTTGGCCGCATAAATCTGACGGACCTCCTCGCGCTCACCCTCGGGAATCTGGTCGATGTGGTTGTTCTCGACCTGGCGGGCGCGGTTAAGCTCGTCGATCTCGCTCCTTGCAGCGTTGTAGCTGCTGACCGCCATGCTGAATCCGTCTGCCAGCAGGCTTGCCACGCCGAGAATGATCACCACCCCGCCAGACAACCCACCGCCGATCGCGGCCGCTACCACGGCAAAGGTCGTGATACAGCCGTCGACAGCACCCAGGACAGCTTCCGGCAGATAGCTCCGCCTTTTCGTGTCGAGCCGTTCCCGGATCGCTTCGGGATGGTGCAGTGCTTCGAGGTCGACCTTGCTGCCCCAGGGTTTCATCGCAAACGATCCTGGCCTGCCTCCATTCCCGTGTCAACAGGCGACGGTCAAACCGAGCTTGACCGGTATTCTTTTATGTTGTAGTAGATATCTGTATGCACAACGCAAACCTCGGCGAGTTCGAACAGATCGTCCTCCTGGCCGTCGCCCGTTGCGATGACGACGCCTACGGGATCACGATCCGAGACGAGATCCGTCAAAGGATCGGACGCGAGGTGTCGATCGGTGCCCTCTACGTCACGCTGGACCGGTTGACCGTCAAAGGCTACCTCCGCAGCTGGCTGGGAAAAGCAACGAAGGTACGCGGCGGTCGCGCGAAGAAACACTTCGTGCTCACCGCCCGTGGGGCCGAGGCACTGGAGACTTCTCGGGATCAGCAGCGACGGATGTGGGCCGGCCTCGATATGGGACGGGTGGTCAAGCGCTCATGAACGAACCTCCTCGAATCGCACGACGCATCCTGGAGTTGGCGCTTCCCCAACGGGTTCGTGCCGGGGTGCTCGGCGACCTCGATGAGGAATACCGCGAACGCATGCTTCCTCGGCGCGGCGCGCGCGCCGCCCGGCGCTGGTACCGCAGGCAGGTGCTGCGATCCCTGCCCCATGCGCTGCGTTTCGCGCGGCCCAGCGGGAACACTTTGTTGTCCAAGGGAGATGGATTCATGGTGACTTTTTTGAGGGATCTCAAGTACGCGGGCCGGATGATGGTCCGCAACCGCACGTTCAGCCTCATCGCCGTGCTGACACTGGCCTGCGTCATCGGTGCAAACACCGCCGTGTTCAGCGTCGTCCAGGCGGTCCTGTTCCGGCCGCTGCCGTACGAAGAACCTGAGCGCCTCGTCATGATCTGGGGCAACCTGACGGCGCGCGACCAGGACCACTTTCCGGTCTCGCCGATCGACCTGGAGGACTACGCCGAAAACACGACACAGTTCGACGGGTTCGTCGGTGTGACCTCATTCGAACAGACCCTGACGGGGGCTGACCGAGAACCCGAGCAACTGTCCGTGGCGTTCGTGACGGACAACTTCGACGAGGTTCTGGGCGTTCGTCCGATCCTGGGCCGACCGCTCGGTGCGGAGGACTCGGTTCCCTTCTCCGACGACGTCGAGAACCCTCCACCCGATGCCCTACTTCTCGGGTACGACTTGTGGCAGCGTCGTTTCGGCGGCGATCCGGAGGTCCTGGGGCAAATCATCGACGTGAACGGCAACTCGCGGGAGATCGTCGGCGTGATGCCGCCCGGCGCCAAGCTCCTGTTGGGTCCCGAGAGCGGCGTTGCAACCGAACCCGACGCGTGGAGCACCCGCCGGATCAACGGGTCTACGTGGCAGGGAGGCCGCCGGAACGTGACCTGGAGGGTCATCGCGCGGATGAAACCGGGCGTGACACTCGAACAGGCCCAGTCGGAGATGGATGGTGTCGCCATCCGGATTCGGCAGGAAGTGAGCGTCTTCGAAACCGCAGGCTATCAACTGGACGTCATCCCGATGCTCGACGACCTGACCGCCGCAGTACGCCCGATGATTCTCGCGCTACTGGGTGGGGTGGGCTTCGTTCTCCTGATCGCGTGCGCCAACGTGGCCAACCTGCTGCTGGTTCGGGCATCGACCCGCGAACGAGAAGTAGCGATTCGCTCCGCACTTGGAGGAGGGCGGGGCCGCCTGGTTCAACTCTTCCTGGCCGAGAGCTTGATGCTTGCCTCAGCCGGGGCAGCCCTGGGCCTCCTGCTCGCCTCCTGGGGCATCCAGCTACTCCTGACACTCCAGCCGGAAAACCTGCCGCGGATCGACACGGTCGCGATAGACGGACCGGTGCTCGGGTTCACGTTGCTGGCGGCGCTTGGTTCGGCCGTTGTGTTCGGCACGGTGCCCGCGTTCCAGCTGTCCCGCCCCAACCTGGCCAAGTCACTCAGCGACCGCAGTGGCTCCGCTCAATCGGGACAGCGCATCTTCCGGAATGGTCTGATCGTGGTCGAGATCGCTCTTTCGGTCGTCCTTCTGGTCGGCGCCGGCCTCATGATCCGCAGCTTCATCGCGCTACAGCGGATCGAACCCGGCTACGATCCGGAAAACCTGCTGACGTTCCAGACGTCGCTTCCCGGCGGCCGTTATTCGGGCGACGACGAACGCAACTTCTACCGGACCTTCAGGGAGCGGCTGGAAGCCATCCCCGGCGTCGTCTCCGTGTCGACGGTCTACCCGCTTCTGCTCGACGGTGATGTGTTCACGGGCCGCTACGGGACCGAGGAGGCACTAACCGACGAAACCCTGTACGGACAGGGCGACTACCGGATCGTCGAACCCGGCTACCTGGAGACGATGGGAACCAGACTGCTGGAAGGCCGCACGTTCAGCGAGGTCGAGTTTATCGACTTCGAGGCCGCGAAGGTCGCGATGATAGACGACAAAATGGCGCAAATTCTCTGGCCTGGCGAATCCGCGGTCGGCAAACGCATCGTCGTGCGGACCGGGGGCGACCCGGAGTCCATCGAGGTGATCGGAGTCGTCGAGCACCAGCGCGCAGAGACCCTCGGGTCCGACGGCCGAGAGGCGCTATACCTGACGAACCGGCTCCTTGGAACCATGGCAACGATGAAATGGGTCGTCCGGACCGAAATCGACCCCCATAGCGTCGTCCCGGACGTCGGAGCCGCGCTTGGAGCTGTCGACAACCTGCTCCCCATGACCAAGGTCTTGACGATGGAAGAGGTCATGGCCGACTCCATGGCACCCACCCGTTTCGCGCTCGTCCTGATCAGCGTCTTCAGCATCATCGCGCTCGTGCTTGCCTCCGTGGGGATCTACGGAGTCCTGGCGTTCACGGTCCGCCAGCGGACAGGCGAAATCGGCATCCGCATCGCGCTAGGCGCGGAGAAATCCGGCATTCTCTGGATGATTGCCCGGCAGGGACTCGGCCTGACCTTGATCGGCCTGGCCGGAGGGCTCACCGCCGCCTTCTGGGCGACCGAAGTGCTTTCGACCGTCCTTGTCGGTGTCACCCCGACCGACCCGCTCACTTTTTCCGGCATCGCGGCCGGGTTCCTGGCCGTCGCTCTGGTGGCCTGCTTCGTGCCGGCCTACCGGGCAACAAGAGTCGACCCCATCCTGTGTCTCCGGTACGAGTAGCGTGAGGCCACGGATTACACGGAATGAGGAGGTTGCCACGGATTTCACGGATTACACGGAAAGAAGGGATCAAGAGTCATGTTCGGAGCGCATTTCCGAAAAACCTCTCCTAATCCGTTAAATCCGTGTAATCCGTGGCTATCTCATCCGTGTAATCCTGGCTATGTAATCCGTGTAATCCTGCCCCGTCCCCCTTGAAACTCCGTCCAACAAACATAGATTGGAACGTACACAGAGGAGGGTGCGAACGTGGATCAAGCGATGATGCTGGAGCTGCATCCGGAGCTCGATCGTGAGCGGGACCCGGATTCGTCGAGATCGGAGCGGTCCGCCGATACTGACGTCGACACCTATCGGCGTCCCCGGGAGGAGTCTATCGACAGCGTCCGGCTGTATCTGAACGCCTCGGGATCGATTCCACTCCTGACCCGTGAAGGTGAAGTCGCGCTCGCCGAGCAGATTGAGGCCGCGGACCGCGCGATCGTGGATGTTCTTGCCGGAAATCTGGGCGCCGTCCGACTCCTGGTCGAGGCCGGGCGAGAAGCCAGCCAAAGCCCCGGGGACCTCCGCCAGTTCACCGCCCCACCGTCGGTGGACGGCGAACAGGTCGATTTCTCCGAACTCGGGTCGAAGATCCGGCCCAGGCTTGCCCGTCTTCAGGCGCTGGTCACCGCAATGGAACGGGTCACATCCGACGAAGCAGAAGCCGAGCGTGGGCGCCGTCGGATCGCCCGAGCGATCGGCGGCCTGCATCTGACGGAATCCGCGCTCAGGGATCTGATCGGCCAGTTGCGCCAGAGCTCCCGAAGGAACAAGAAGACGAAATCGGACCTGGATCAAATCGATCGCAACCTCGCGAATCGCGACCTTGCCAAGCAGCGTTTCATGGAGGCGAACCTTAAGCTGGTCATTTCAATCGCGAAGAAGTACGCGGCCGGCCCGCTCCCCCTCCTCGACCTCATCCAGGAGGGAAACCTCGGACTGATGCGAGCTGTCGAGAAGTTCGACTACCGACGGGGCCTCAAGTTTTCCACCTACGCAACATGGTGGATCCGGCAGGCGGTGACCCGGGCGATTGCGAACCAGGCCCGAACAGTTCGGGTTCCGGTCCACATGAACGACAACATCGGGCGTCTGGTGAAGGCGCGCCGAGAGATGTCGCGTAATCTCGGGCGGGAGCCCTCGCACGCCGAACTTGCCCAACGGATGCATATCACCGTTGAAAAGCTGGCAACCATCCAGCAGACCGCCCGAAAGACGGTCTCGCTGGACGCTCCAATCACCGACGCAGACGGCTCGACGATTGGTGAGTTCATCCCCGACCGGAGTGCCCCCTCGCCGTTGGACCACGTCACTGAAATCGGAATGCGGGAAGCCACTGAATCGGCTCTCGGCGAGCTCGATCCCCGGGAGCGACGCATTCTGCGACTGAGATTCGGGTTGGAGACCGGCAACGAGCAGACTCTTGAAGAGATCAGCAAGCGCTTCAAATTGACGCGCGAACGCATTCGGCAGATCGAAGCCCGGGCGATCGAGAAATTGCGGCACCCCCAGTATCGGGCGATCCTCCTGCCCTTCCTAACGAGCCGGAACTGATCCGGCCGCCGCTGGCGTCACCGTTCGTCGGGACCACGCTATCCCGCCCGAAATTCGGCCCGCAATTTGTTCTTGCATTCTGATTGTATACACACTATCGTGAGCCCCGTACACCACTCATCGTGAAGGTTGTCCGGTGGGCACGGGACCCCAGCCCGCAGTATCGGTTCGGACGTCGACCTTGGTCGGCTCTCTGTTCAGGTCGCCCGCCGCCAACCTTTTTTTTCGCCTGAAAATAATTCGCCTGAAAGTAATTAGATAGATCCCAGCCAATCGGCGATGGCCCGGCCGATCTGGGCATGCGAGTCTTCCTGGATGAAATGCACGCCTCGCACCGTGACCTCGGTCTGCTTCGGCCAGGTCCGACAGAAGTCACGCTGCTTCCCCGTCAGAATGGCTCCGGGCTCGGCGTTAATGAAGAGCTTCGGCAGGTCCGAGCTGGTCGGCAGCCACGCGGCATAGCTTCGGACGATCTCGTGAACGTCAGACGGTTCACCCTCGATTGGAATCTCCCGAGGCCAGGTGAGCGTCGGCCTTCTCGATTCTCCACTCTCGGCGAAGGGACGTCGATACTCGTCCATTTCCTCCACCGTCAGTTTGCGCATCATCGAACCGGGCAGCACCCGTTCGACAAAGACGTTGTTGTCCAGGACCATCGATTCGCCTGCTGCGGAACGGAAGCCCTGGAAGACGCTGCGGGCCGCCTCGGGCCAGTCGTCCCATGTGATCGGGCAGACGATCGCCTCCATGTAGGCAATCCCGGCGACGCGGTCACGGCGCCGGTTGGCCCAGTCGAACGCAAGCGCCGAGCCCCAGTCGTGGGCGACGAAGACGACACCATCCGCAACGCCGATTCCGTCAAGAAGGGCGTCGAGGTAACGTCGGTGCTCGACGAAGCGGTAGCGATCCGGACCGGAGGGTTCGAGTTTCGCAGAATCTCCCATCCCGACGAGATCGGGGGCAATCAGCCGTCCCCGCCCCTCGACATGCGGCATCACGTCTCGCCACAGGAATGAAGAAGTCGGGTTTCCGTGGAGGAAGACGACCGGGCGGCCCTCACCGACCTCGACATAGGCCATCCGGGAATCGAGAACATCGACGTAATTTTTCTGATAACCCATTGCGGGAGAAGAAGGCCACGGATTTCACGGATTACACGGAAAGAAGGGAGTAGGAGTTTATGTTCGGACTGCTTTTCCAAAAGACCTCTGCTAATCCGTTAAATCCGTGTAATCCGTGGCAACCTCCTACTCCGTGTAATCCATCCCCAATCCGTGTAATCCTCTCACGCCCACGGGTTCTCGTCGGCACTGGGTCCGTAGATCGACGGAACGGGGACTTCGAGCAGACGCAGGTACACCGAGAGCTGGCCGCGGTGATGGTACCAGTGATTCAGCAGGATCGACCGCACGACTCCGATTCGCGGGACTGCCATCAACTCCTTGCCACCCTTGGTCGCCTTCCACGTCGCCATCGCTTTCTCGTCGTCGAGCCCATTCAGCATTTCACGGGCCACCGATAGGCTTTTCTCGAATGCGGCCATCAACTCCTCGGACGAGGACACGGTTGGCGCTTCACCAAAGTCGGGAACCTCGATTTCGTCCAACGCTGCCAGACCGGAGACATCGCCCGGCGTGTTGGCCACGTGTAGGGCCAGTTGCCCGAGAGACATCGATTTGGTATGGGGTTTCCAATCCAGCTTGTCGCCAGGCACGCGCTCGAGGACTCGCTTTGTGGTGGCCGCCTCCTGTTCAAATTCCATCAGAATCGAATCGACGATTCGTGGCATGTTCAACTCCTTGGCATCAGAAAGTGCAGTGTCATCGGTGAAGGACTGAGTTTAGCCCGATTCAGACGGCGTGATAAGTCGAAACTCCCTCAGGTTCCCGGTTCGAAGGTGTAGCACCAGGCTTCGCCCTCGAGTACGGTCTCGCCGTCCTGACGGCAGACGCGTACCCGAAGCCGGGTAACCGGTTTGGTCTCGTGCAGGCTGAGGATTTCCGCTTCCGCCGTGATGGTGTCGCCGATGAACACCGGAGCGGTGAACTTCCAATCCTGGCTCAGAAACACCGAACCCGGGCCGGGCATGTCCATCGCGACCAGGGCGTGCAAGAGCCCTGTTGTCAGTCCGCCCTGGACGACGAGCTTCCCGAATTTCGTTCTCGATACGAACTCGGAGTCGAAGTGCAGCGGGTTGTAGTCGCCGGTCATGTCGGCAAACGTCCTGACGTGATCCTCCGTCAGCTTGAGGCTCCGGCTTGCCTTCTGACCCACGCTGATGTTCATCCGGCGCTCTCCCTGGGGGTTGTGGTTGGGACGCGGTGCGGCAGTGTATCATGAGCCCCTGATGTCGGACTCATCCGCTGTTGTCGCGGCGATCGAGGCCCTGGGACTCGACTACGCACGCATCGATATCGACCCGGAATTCGCCGACACGGCCGCGTTCTGCGAAAAGTACGGCTATCCACCGGACAAGTCCGCCAACACGATCATCGTGGCCTCGAAGAGAGGTCCGAAGAAGTTTGCCGCCTGCGTCGTCCTCGCCACCCAACTGCTCGACGTGAACCAACGCGTCCGTAAGCTGATGGAAGTTTCCCGGGCTTCGTTCGCTTCTGCTGAGCAAATGATGGAACTGACCGGCATGCAG
Source organism: Terriglobia bacterium (assembly GCA_965206125.1). Classification (GTDB taxonomy): domain Bacteria; phylum Acidobacteriota; class Terriglobia; order 20CM-2-55-15; family 20CM-2-55-15; genus CAXWPM01. Next base: position 960,149 of record CBDBIN010000046.1, on the reverse strand, counting down.
ATCGGCGGGGTTACGCCGTTTTCCCTGCCGGACGACTTACCTCTTTACGTCGACGACCGTGTGATGCGCTGCGACTGGATCATCCTTGGCGGAGGCAGCCGCGATATGAAGATCAAGATCTCTCCAGATGTGTTCGTGAAGCTCGGCGCAGAAGTCGTATCGGATCTGGGACTCGAGCCGCGCGCTACGCCGCCCGAGAGCGTGTAGGGGTGGCACCTGTGGCCACCCGACGCCATCTGAGTTCGGAAAAGCGGACGGCGAAGCCGACGGGCGGGCACGGGTCCCGCCCCTACACCACGGGCTCTTAAAACCGGTAGAGGTATGAGGCCTTGAAGAACAGGCCGCGCGTCGTCGTCAGGTAATCTCCTTCACCCCGAACCCATCGACCGTCCCTGAAATCACGCTGCTCGATCAAAGCGCTGTATCCGAAGTGGGCGACCGTTCCGGGCACGAACTGGTAAGACGCCAGGAAGTCGGTCAGGACACGCTCGGCGCTGCTGTCGAACTGGATTATGCTGCGCAGGAAAAAGTACTTGTTGAACTGGTAGCGTGTCCGGGTATTGAGGATGTGCACATCGAAGACACTATCGCCGGTCGAAGCGCGATCGAACCGGACGTTCGTGTATGAAACGTTCTGGTTGATCTTCTCGTTCGGCTGCAGGGTGACGTTGACGTTGCCGCTGGTCGAATGTCCCTGGAACGGATCCTCCAGATCGTAAAAGATGGATTTGCCTGACTGAACCCAGCCGCCGACATTCAACCACTTCGTGAACTGGGCGCCGCCCTAGGCGTTGACCCACGAGCGCTTGTATGTCGTACCCAGCCAAGGCTCCCTCCCTTGACGGAAATTGATACCGACGTATCCCTGCTTGCTGAAGTTCATATTGAGGCCCGGCTGGAGCGCCCACTCGACGCCGTCGTGGACACGGTCCTTGGAGCGCTGGAGCCATACCGTAGGGGCGATTTTCTTGACCCACCCGACTTCGGGATAGAACGGGGCCTCACCGAAGGTCTTGAAAGACGTCACGCCGGTGCGGTTGACAAACGCCGTCTCCATTTCGAAGTCTTCGTCGTAGTGCTCGACCTGGGAGAACATCCGGAACCCAAGTGTGTCGAAATTGTAGGTAAACTGCGCGGACCGCCCTTCCTTCTCCTCGGAACCATCCGCCGAAAGCGTGTCGGAATCGAGGAACGTCATGCTGATCCGTTGACGCGGATCGATCAGGATCACGGCATCGCCGCCCCGAACCTGGTTGTAACCGTTCGCGAACCGCGTGTCGGTGACGATCCCACCAAAATAGCTGGCCTGCCCGAAGCTGTACTGGGCTCGCCCGATGTTGAAGTATCTCTTCCTGCCGGCATATGGGTTCGAATCAGCCTCGTCGAACACGCGGCCGGGAGCTTCGTCAGCCGCAGACAGGTACCCAAAGCTCAACTGCCCCTCCGTACCGGCAAGCTTCAAACCGACATTTGGATCGATGATCCGGCGGGTATGCACCGCCGAACGCATGTTGCTGTCGCCACCTGTCCCGGCGACGCTGAAGAGGCTGTTGCCCTCCATGAAGAACGGGCGCTTCTCGTCGAAAAAAATCGGAAAGCGCGTGTTGACCTGGTTCTGGAAGGCGTCGCTTTCGACCTGGCTGAAGTCCGGATTGAACGTGCCCTCCAGCGTGATTGAAGACGTCAGGCCGTACTTCAAGCTGATGCCCGCCTGCGGGTCGTTGTCTGACGGACTCCAACGCTCGGGATCGAGGCGGTTCTGGTTCAGCGAGTAGGTGACGCTGGGAATGATCTCCAGCAGTTGTGGCTGCTCGAGACCGCTGAGAACCAACTCGGCGTGGGAATCAAAGACCCACTGCCCGGGAAGCAGTTCCGGCCACGCCGACGAAACGCCCATCCGGCTGATACGGCGCCAGAACAACACGCCCATGCGAACTTCCTCGCCGCCGTTGAACCGGATGCTCTGGAGTGGCAGACGGATCTCCGCCTGGTACCCCCCGTCCGTGATCTGGCCGGCGCTGTCCCACACGAAATCGGTGGCCCATTGTTCTCCGGCCGCCGTGCTGTTGAGCGCGTCCATCTGGATCCCGCTCGGGTTGACCATGAGGTGGTAGGACGTCTGCCCGGTCCCGAACGCGTCGAGGCTGAGGCCCACCCAATCGTCCCCGAACACGTTGTCCCGTCGGCTGATCGTCGTCCGGATCTTTTCGGGCTCGTCGTCGTAGCACCGAAAAGCAAAGTACAGGTAACGATCGTCATGGGCGACCCACACGTCCGTCCGCCGGGCCATGGGTTCGCCTCGGATCGGATCGTACGACTTCCACGTCGTCGTTGTGAGCGGATCACGCTCCCATATACCGTCGTCCAGAAACCCGTCGATTTTCGGGGCGACACCGTGGGCGCGGCTGGATTCGAGAACGGGCCCCGGCACTTCCTTTCGAGAACCATAGAGAGAAGGGTGGAATGATCCGACGAGCAGCAATAGGACGAAGAAAACCTTACGCGGCATGAAATCCCCCAGATAAAACGACTCCGCTATCACCCGCCCACGATCGTTCCGGACGGGTGCTTATCAAGAAGTTCTAGACACGCTTTCTCGAAAAAGGTTACCGGCGAACTGGGGTGCCTACTGCAAAACGGTGTCTTTAGTTGTATTGGGTGCTTGTGGACGGATCGCAGGCAATCCGAATGGGGGGGACTCAGCGGCCGAATTCGTTCTCCATCCGCTTGAGGTCCGATGCTTCCCCCATCGCGATCAGACAGTCGCCGACATTAATGCGAGTGTTTCCGCACGGGTTGAAGAGCATCCCTTCGGACGCTTTCTGGACGGCCAGCACGATGACGCCGTAGTTCTGACGAATCCCGGACTGTTCCAGGGTCTTCGAAGCCACGTCACTGGACGAAGGTCACCGGCACCTGGCCGATTTCGGGGCTGATCTCAACGGATCGACGCAACACTTTATCTTAAAAGGAAGAGGTGGAGTGTATGCGGAAAGGGATGCGATTCGGTTTCACGGCGGCGGAGAAGGCGGAGGTATGGGATCGGTGGCGGCGAGGGGAATCTCTGCATGAGATCGGGCGAGCGTTTGGCAAGCTGTCATCGTCTGTATATTGTCAGCTGGCGCATACCGGAGGCATTCGTCCTCGACCACGACGACGGTCGAGGTTGGCTTTGAGCCTGTCGGAACGTGAGGAGGTCTCCCGCGGGATCGCGGCCGAGCAGTCGTTGCGTTCGATCGCAGAGTGTCTGGGGCGTTCACCCTCGACGGTGAGCCGGGAGATCCAGCGCAATGGGGGCTATGATGACTACCGGGCGTCTGTCGCCGATGAACAGGCTTGGAACCGGGCCCGTCGCCCGAAGCGATGTCAGTTGGGTCGCCATCCGCGGTTACGGCGAATGGTGGCGAGGAAGCTCCGGCGGAATTGGTCGCCCGAACAGATCGCCGGCTGGCTGAAGCGATCCTATCCAGAGGATGAGTCGTATCACGTGTCCCACGAGACGATCTATCGCAGACTATTCGTGCAGGCGCGCGGGGTGTTTAAGAAAGAACTACTTAGACATCTGAGGTCGAGACGAACGATTCGTCGATCCCGACATTCCAGTCACAAAGGTCACGGGAAAGGGGATCTCGCCGATATCGTATCGATTCGTGAGCGCCCGGCCGAGGTCGAAGATCGTGCCGTTCCCGGTCACTGGGAGGGAGATCTGATAGTGGGATCGAACAACACCTACATTGCGACCCTGGTCGAACGCCATACCCGTTACGTGATGTTGGTGAAAGTGTCGGATAAACAGACCAAGACCGTCGTGCCTGCACTGATCAAGCACGCGAAGAAACTACCGACCGAGCTGTATAAATCGCTGACCTGGGATCGCGGCAAGGAAATGGGAGATCATCGGCGGTTTACCCTGGCGACCGACATCGACGTCTACTTCTGCGATCCGCAGAGTCCATGGCAACGTGGTTCCAATGAAAACACGAATGGCCTGCTCCGACAGTACTTCCCAAAGAGAACCGACTTATCGGTGCACTCGCAGGCGCACCTGAACAAGGTGGCACGTGAGCTCAATGAACGGCCGCGTAAGACGCTGGAGTTTGAAACTCCAGCAGAACGATTCAACGCTTGTGTTGCATCGATCGGTTGAGGTGGCAGGGTTACGGTCCGATTCTTTGCTGAAAGCCGAAGCGATGTCGAGAAAGCTGAGAACATGGGGGCGGAGAAGGGACTGGGCCAGTCGGTGCCCGATGAACGGATAAGGGGTCAACACGGTCGTCGCGCCCGCGGTACGGAGCTTGTCTTCGGCCTGCTCGTCGGAGGATCGCGCCGCGATCACCAGCCGAGGGTTCAACGCCCGGGCGGTTAGTGTCACGTAGACGTTCTCCGCGTCAGAGCTGAGGGCGGCGACCAGGCCGAGGGCGACATCGATTCGGGCCTCCCGGAGCGTATCGTCACGTGTGGCGTCAGAGATAATCGTCGGAATCTCCCGATCCGTCGCCCATTTCGCGTGATCTTGGTTGTTGTCGATGATCACGACCTGAACGTGGCTCCGCAGTAGCTCTTCGACGACGTGTCGACCGACCCGGCCGGCGCCACACACGATGTAGTGGTTCGAAAGGCCTTTGAACATCCGGATTCTCCGCCTCCGGCCGAAAAAGTCGGCCAGCTCCAATTTGATTATGAGCTCCGCCAGTAGAGCGATCGAGGTGAAAGTCACGGTCACACCGGCGATCATCAAGACAGAATTGAACATCCGGCCCTGATCGCTCAACGGCAGGACCTCGCCATAACCGACGGTCGTCAGCGTAATGAGCGCCATGTAGAAACTGTCGAACCAGCCTGCACCCTCGATGATGTGGAAACCAATCGTACCGATCAAGCAGGACTGCGGTCAGCAGGCCGGATATCAACAACAATGCGGGACATTGACGTTCGCATCGCTCGCTCTCGACTCCCTATATAGCAGGTTTGGCGGTGGGCTAAAAGGACGGGTATCCGGAGCGAGGCGGTCCAGATTATACTGTCGTGTAGTGTTTTGAGGGCGAACAGATTAGGAGCACCGTCCTGGCAGTCTGTGGGTGTCGCGTCATCCGGCACCGATCCCACCGTTGGTCGTTTTCATAAGGACATCGATGAAGGACAGGACCGAGAAGGCGGACATGTCCCCCGAGGGCAGTACATCCGAGAACGACGGGCTGAAGTGGCTCGAGCACGTCCAGTTCGTCGTCGAAGCGGCGATGAAGGACAGCGAGAACCGACTCGCTCCGGTCTACGACAAGCTCGTCGCCCGTCTCCGCGAGTCCGGCGTCTACATCCCTGCGATCGTCAATACGCCCTACGTCAACACGATCTCCGCCGAGGACGAACCGGCGTACCCGGGCGACCGCGACATCGAACGCCGGATCAAGAGCTACATCCGCTGGAACGCGATGGCGATGGTCGTCAACGCAAACCATGCGAAGAGCGGCATCGGCGGGCACATCTCGACCTATGCGTCATGCGCGACGCTCTACGAGGTTGGGTTCAACCATTTCTTCAGGGCCGCTACCGACGACCACCCGGCCGACATGATCTATTTTCAAGGACACGCGTCGCCGGGAATCTATGCGCGAGCGTTTCTCGAGCACCGCATCGACCAGGAGCACCTCCACAACTTTAGACAGGAACTGGCCGAAGGCGGAGGCCTGTCTTCCTACCCCCACCCTTACCTGATGCCCGAGTTCTGGCAGTTTCCGACTGTGTCGATGGGCCTGGGGCCGATCATGTCGATCTACCAGGCACGGTTCAACCGGTACCTCCGCGCTCGGGGCTTCGTCGACGGGGAGGAGGAACGGGTGTGGTGCTTCCTCGGAGACGGGGAGACCGACGAGCCTGAATCACTCGGCTCTCTGACACTGCCGGCCCGGGAAGGACTCGACAACCTGATCTGGGTCGTCAACTGCAACCTCCAGCGCCTGGACGGTCCGGTACGCGGAAACGGCAAGATCATCCAGCAGCTCGAGTCGATCTTTCGCGGTGCAGGGTGGAATGTGATCAAGGTGATCTGGGGGTCGGACTGGGATCCCATCCTCGCCGCCGACGAAGACGGGCGGCTTGTCCAGCGTTTGGGCGAAGCTGTCGACGGCATGTTCCAGAAGTTCTCGGTCGAACCGGGCTCCTACGCCCGAACGACTCTCTTCGGACAGGACCCGGGACTGCTCGAACTGGTCAACCACCTCTCCGACGAACAGATTCGCCGCCTGACGCGCGGCGGTCACGATCCACGCAAGGTGTACGCGGCTTACAAGGCTGCCGTGGAAAACGAGGGCGCCCCGACGGTCATCCTGGCCAAGACGATCAAGGGATACGGGCTGGGTGAAGGGGGCGAAGGACGCAACGTCTCGCACCAGCAGAAGGAGCTCAACGAGAAAGAGCTTCGAGAGTTCCGGTCCCGGTTCCAGATCCCCATCGACGACGAGGATGTCATCAACACGCCGTTCTACAGGCCGGAGGACGCGTCGCCCGAGCAGCTATATCTCTTCGAGCGTCGTCGTGAACTCGGCGGCTTCGTACCGGAACGCCACGCGACGGCCCAACCCCTCGAGATCCCGCCGCTCGAGGACTTCAAGGAACTGCTCAAAGGATCGGCGACCGAAGCGTCGACGACCATGGCCTTCGTCCGCCTCCTGAACATGCTGCTCCGGAACAAGACCATCGGCAGTAAGATCGTGCCGATTATTCCCGACGAAGCGCGGACCTTCGGCATGGATCCGCTGTTCCGAGAGATCGGTATCTACTCGCCAAAGGGCCAGCTCTACGAGCCTGTCGACCGGAGCAGCCTCCTCTACTACCGCGAGAGCAAAACGGGGCAAATTCTCGAGGAGGGCATTACCGAAGCCGGGGCGATGTCGTCGTTGATCGCCGCCGGTACCGCGTACAGTACGCACGGATTCCACATGCTGCCGTTCTTCATTTACTACTCGATGTTCGGACTGCAGCGAATCGGAGATCTGGTCTGGGCCGCGGCCGACATGCGTACACGCGGTTTCCTCCTCGGAGCCACCGCCGGGCGCACGACGCTGAACGGCGAGGGCCTCCAGCACCAGGACGGGCACAGCCACGTCCTGGCCGCGACTGTACCGACGCTGATGGCCTACGATCCGGCGTTTGCCTACGAGGTCGCCGTGATCATCCAGGACGGAATGCGCCGCATGTACAGCGAGGACGAGGACGTCTTCTACTACCTCACCCTCTACAACGAGACCTATCCGATGCCCGAGATGCCATCCGGCGTCGAGGAGGGCATCCTCAAGGGTCTCTACCGTTACCGGCGTGGGGAACCCGGAAAACACAGCGCCCATATCCTGGGCTCCGGACCGCTGGTACGGGAAGCACTCCGGGCGCAACAGATCCTGTCGGAGGGCTACAACGTCAGCGCCGACGTTTGGAGCGCGACCAGTTACAAGCTGCTGCGCGGCGAGGCGCTCAATGTCGAACGCTGGAACCTGCTGCATCCCGCCTCGGAGCAGCGCACCTCCTACCTGGAGAAAACGCTCGAGGGGGAGACCGGACCGTTCGTCGCGGTTTCGGACTACATGAAAGTGGTCCCGGATCAGATCACCCGGTGGATCCCCGGAGGATTGACGACTCTCGGGACCGACGGGTTCGGACGGAGTGACACGCGGGGGAGGCTTCGCCGGTTCTTCGAGGTCGATGCGGAAACGATTGCGGTCGCAACGCTCGGCGCGCTCGCACGCGGTGGAGCGATCGGCAAGGACGTGGTGGCCGGGGCGATTTCCGACCTCGGGATCGATCCGGAAAAGACATTTCCGATGACGGTTTAGATGACGGCGTAAATGATGGATATCCGCTTACCCCATCTGGGAGAAGACTCTGATTCGGGCACGGTCGCGGCGATCTTCGTCAAGCAAGGCGATGTCGTCGAAGTGGACCAGGCGCTGATCGAGATCGAGAGCGACAAGGCGGTCGCATCGGTGCCCTCCACCGCGGCGGGGACGGTAACGGCAGTCCACGTCGAGGAAGGTGACGAGATTCGCGCGGGGACCCGCATCGTGTCGCTCGAACCGGCAAGCGGCCAAGCTGACTCCTCCGATCCAGGCACCGCGGCCGCGCCGCCCGAGGAGCCATCCCGACAAGTAGCGATCCCACCAACACCGGGGCCGCCACCGAAAGGACCGGTTGCGAGGCCAACACCGATCGAAGGGATACCCCCAGCGGCCTCGCCCTCGATTCGGCGGATGGCGCGAGGGTTGGGAATCGATCTTACCCGCTTGGCGGGCACGGGCCGCGGTGGGCGGATCGTGCTGGGTGATGTCCGCGAATACATCCAGCAATTGCAACAGGCCGGGGCCGCGGCGCCGGAGCAAGAAGCAAGGCCATCGAAGCCCGCCGTCGATTTTTCGAAGTGGGGCCCTGTTGAGAAAACGCCTGCCAGCAAGGTGCGGCGGATCATCGCGGAACGGATGTCGGAGTCGTGGGCCACAGTCCCCCACGTATTCCAGTTCGGGGACGCCGACATCACAGAATTGATGGAGCACCGCAGAAAGTACGCTCCAATCTACAAGGAGCGGGGTGCACGTCTCACGCTGACTCCGATGGTGCTCAGGGCAATCGCGCTGACACTGCCCGCGCATCCGAAGCTCAACAGCAGCCTGGACGAGGCGTCGGCCGAGATCGTGACCAAGAAGTACTTCCACATCGGCATTGCGGTGGACACGGAGGCCGGCCTGGTAGTGCCGGTCCTCCGGGATGTTGGAGGGAAGTCCGTCTTCGAGCTGGCCGAGGAAATCGAACATCTCGCCGAGCGCGCCCGCGAGCGTAAGCTGTCGCGAGAGGACATGCAGGGCGGCACATTCACGCTGTCCAACCAGGGTGGTATCGGAGGAGGGCACTTCACACCGATCATCAACAAACCTGAAGTTGCCATCCTCGGCATGGGACGTGGCCGCAAACAACCCCGGCTGGTGGAGGGCGCCCTCGAGGATCGCATGCTGCTCCCCCTGGTGCTCTCGCACGATCACCGAGTTGTGGATGGGGCCGATGGTGTGCGTTTTCTCGTGAACCTCGTCGCCGCACTGGAAGGCCTCTCGGAAGCAGATATCAAACCGGACTAGAAAGGAATTCGATGGAACCGATCAAGGCCGATCTCGTCGTGCTGGGCGCAGGACCCGGAGGGTACGCGGCAGCCTTCTACGCCGCGGACCTGGGAAAGAAGGTCATCCTCGTCGAAAAAGAGTCGCGTTTGGGGGGCGTGTGCATGAATCGCGGCTGTATCCCGTCAAAGGCACTCCTATACGCGACCGGTTTGATCGGTGAAGCTCGGGCCTCGGGCGAGCGGGGGATCGCTTTCAGCGATCCGGAAATCGACACCGCGAAGCTGCGATCGTGGAAGGACTCGGTGATCCACAAGCTCGCTACCGGCGTCGGCGCCCTTGCGGACAGGCGCGGCGTGGAAGTCCTGACCGGCCGCGGCCACTTCGAGAGTTCCGGCGTATTGCGTGTGGAGACCGAGGGTGGTCAGCAATTCGTGGAATTCGAAAACGTGATCGTGGCGGTGGGATCGAGACCCTCAATCCCGAAGGCCTGGGATCTGGGAAACCGACGTGTGATGACGTCGACCGAGGCGCTCGAAGTCGAAATGATCCCCGAAAGCCTGCTGGTTATCGGGGGCGGATACATCGGGATGGAAATGGGGACGGTGTACGCGGCGCTGGGAAGCCGCGTCGTCGTCGTCGAGGCCCTGGATTCGATCCTGCAGGGCATCGATTCCGATCTCGTTCGACCCGTGCTGCGATACGCGAAGGAACACTTCGATGAGTTGCGCATCCAGACCGAAGTCCGCAAGCTGGCGACGAAGGGCAAGCAGATCGAGGTGTCGACCAAGGACGCGGACGGTGAGGCGACGGAACTCTACGACCGAGTCCTCATCGCGGTCGGCAGGCAGCCCAATTCCGACGATCTGGGGCTCGGGAACACGAAAGTCGAGCTAGACGAACGGGGCTTCATCCGGGTCGATGGGCAACAGCGGACCGCGGATTCCAATATTTTTGCCATCGGTGACGTGGCAGGAGGGGTGCTGCTCGCCCACAAGGCATCCAAGGAAGCTCGGGTCGCCGTCGAGGCCCTGGTCGGCGAATCCAGCCTCTTCGAGGCCGTCATCCCGGCCGTCGTGTTCACGCATCCCGAGGTGGCGTGGTGCGGGCTGACCCAGAGCGAGGCACTCGACCGCGGTATCGCGGTTGAAGTCGCGAAGTTTCCGTGGGCGGCGTCGGGCAGGGCCATCAGCGTCGACAAGCCGGATGGCATGACGAAACTCGTGGTCGAGCCCGAGACCGAGCGGATCCTGGGGATGGGCATTGTGGGGGTCGGAGCCGGGGAACTCATCAGCGAAGGGGTCGCCCTGATCGAAATGGGGGGCACTGCGCGCGACCTCGCCGAAACGGTCCATCCCCATCCGACGCTGTCGGAAACGCTCATGGAAGCCGCAGAGATGTTCTACGGTCACGCCACACACGCAACATCCCGCCAGAAGCGAAAGCGGTAGAGCCAGAACCGCGAGCGGTAGCGACCGGGTAAGATCTCGTTCCTCTATCCAGGGACAGACCCGTCAGCCACTATTCAGTTCCTGCAGTAAGTGTAACGCCCAAAGGGGGACAGGGAGCTTGTCCCCCATTTTCTACCAACCGATTGCCAGGCCGTCCTTTCGGGGATCGGATCCCCCCATCAGCACACCGGTCAACGGGTCGATCAGGATGCCCTGATACCCACCGTAGGCGCCAAACGCCGTGATGACGTTGTGGCCCAGCGCGGTCAAACCCATGCGCACGTCGTCGCCGAGGGCCGACTCCAGCGCGAGGCCCCGGCCGTAATGCCGGAACCGCGGCGCCTCGCCCGCGTGTTGTGCGTCCATGCCGAAGTCGATCACGTTGGCGATCACCTGAACATGTCCCTGGGGCTGCATGTCGCCGCCCATTACGCCGAAGGAAAAGTAAGGTTCCCCGTCCCGCAGCACGAGCGCCGGGACCAGCGTGTGAAATGGGCGCTTCCGGGGGGCCAGGCTGTTCAGGTGCCCCGGTTCCATGGAGAACCCGGACCCGCGGTTGTGCAGCATGATCCCCGTTCTGGGAACGACGATGCCGGAACCAAAGGAGGAAAAGAGGCTGTTGATGAACGACACCACGTTGTGGTCGCCGTCAACTACGGTCAGGTACACCGTGTCGCCCTCCTCGGATATTCCGGGAGGCATTTCATCGGCCGCTTTGTGTGGATCGATCAGTTCCCGCCGCTCGGCACCGTACTCCTTCGAGATGAGACGCTCGGTCGGAAGGTCCACACGGTCGGGGTCGGCGATGAACCGTTCACGATCCGCGAACGCAAGCTTCTTGGCTTCGACGAGTGTGTGCAAGTACTGGGGGGAGTTGTGTCCCATTGACTCCAGGTCGAAGCCCTCTACGATGTTGAGCATCTCCAGAGCGACAAGGCCCTGGGTATTGGGCGGCATTTCGTAGACTTCGTGTCCGCGGTAGGTCGTCGACACGGGCTCCACCCACTGGGCGTCGAACTCTTCGAAGTCTGCCATAGTGAGGAAACCGCCCATGATGTCGGATGTCCCGACGATCAGACGGGCAATCTCACCTTTGTAGAAGGCATCCCTTCCCTCGGTCGCGAGCACTCGAAGAGTCTCACCGAGGTCCGGCATCCGGACGATGTCGCCGTGTTGGGGCGCCTCCCCGTCGGTCAGGTACATCTGGGCTGCGGCCGGGTTTCCCCGGAGCTTGCTCTCGCTTCCCTGCCATTGGCCGACGATGATCTCCGAAACCGGGTATCCACGCTCTGCGTATTCAATCGCGGGCTCGAGCAGACGGGCCATCGGCAGCTTGCCGTAGCGCTCGTGAAGCTTGAACCAGCCTGCTACTGCTCCGGGAACCGTGACGGTCTGGATATTGCTCAGCCGCTCGATGCCATCGGCGGCCAGCGCATCCATGTCCGCCTTCGAACCCGCCCAACCGCTCCCATTGATGGCGGTCACCTTGCCCTCATCCTGCATGTAGAGGAGAGCGAACATGTCGCCGCCGATGCCGGTCATCATCGGCTCGACGACGTTCAACACGGCGGCAGCCGTGATGGCGGCATCGACGGCGTTGCCACCTTCCTGGAGGACCTTGAGGGCGGCGGCGGACGCCAGAGGCTGGCTAGTGGCAACCATGCCGTTCATCGCGAGCACCGGAGAACGCGTGCCGTTGGTCCGGGGCGCCGGCCGGTCTCCGTGCTGGAACCCCAGTACGAGGCCGCCGGATATGAACAGCGCGATGGTTGTCTTGATCAGGGTCTTCATCCTCACAACTCCCGTGGTCGATCTTCTGATTTTGCTCGGAAACGCGACACGAGCGTATCACAACCAACTCCGGCTATAATCGGCCGCTATGATGATTGATCGACTGCTGCGACTGACCGGGGGAGTGGTGCTCGCCGGCTTCTTCATCGTCTCGTTTACACCACTGAGCAACGTGATTGCCTTCAGGCTGGCCATGCCGCCAGAAGTGGCGCCGGCGGACGCGATCGTAGTCCTGGGCGGCGGCCAGTCGGTGGAAGGTTTGAGCTTGCCGTCTCTTGTGCGCACCGTCCGGGGCATCGAACTCTACCAGAGCGGCCTCGCGCCGAAGCTCGTCCTGCTCGGGCCCCCACGGCGGGATGGAGGCGGATCAGAAGGGCTCACGAGGGCGCGGCTGGCCAAAACGATGCAGGTGAGACCCCAAGACATCATCGTTGAAGAGGGGGGGGGCTGACGACCCGCCAGGAGGCCACCGTCGTTCAGGCAACGCTCGAACCGTACGCCGTAACGACAATCCTACTAGTCACGGACTCCCATCATTTGCTTCGGGCCAAGCCTCTCTTCGAGAATGTAGGCTTCGACGTGCTCGCCGCCCCTGCGGACGACTATTCCATGCTGTCCGGAGGACCGGGGGGCCGGATCGAGTTGACGATACGCGTCGTTCGCGAACAGGCCGCCCGGATCTACTACCGGATGGCTGGGTATCTCTGATGTTTGGTCTCGACCTGCTCGTACTGGTAATCATCACTTCCGTCGGCTTATACATCGTCGGAACACGGTGGATGGGTCTGCAAAGTTCGGTACGAACGTGTCTCGCCCATACGGCGGAAACAGTCGGCATTGCAGTCGTTTTCTTCATCGCAAATGCGACTGTTCTCGTTGTCGGCGCGTTGACCATGAGGGCACTCGGTGTCTTCGTTTCCCTCTATCTCGCAACCGACTTCACGCTGGTGATCCTGTCTTCTATTCAGGCCGTCGTCTTCCAATTCTGGCGCTATTCGGACGAGAGCGACGAGGGGTGAAGCGTCATGCCATTAGGATCGCAGCGGGCGTCCAGCATCTCAAGGCTTCGGACCCGGTCATGCGGGAACTGATTCCGACATGTCCCCCGCTGACATCGCTCCGACTCAAGACCAACCGATTCGCATCGCTGGCCGAGGCGATCCTGTCGCAACAGATCTCGATCCACGCGGCGCGTTCCGTCCGGGCACGGCTGGACGAACTGGCCGGCCCCGGCGGCGTCACAGCAGAGACAATCGCACAACGGACAACCGAGCAACTGCGTTCGGTGGGAATCTCGCGACCGAAGATCGCCTACCTCAAGGATCTAGCCGAAAGAGTCCTGTCAGGAGAGGTACGATTGGACCGGTTGGGCCGGCTGAAGGATGAAGACGTGATCTCGGAGCTGATCCTCATCAAGGGGATCGGCGTATGGACGGCGCAGATGTTCCTGATCTTCTCACTGGGCCGGCTCGACGTGCTGCCTTACGACGACTTCGGAGTACGTACGGCGATTGCGCGGCTCTACGGTCTGAACGAGCCTCCGGACAAGGAGGCCGCGATCGGGATCGCCGAACCCTGGCGCCCCTACGCGACAATCGCCAGTTGGTACTGCTGGCGCAGTCACGAACGAGAGGGACGAAAGTCCGGTGGGACTTGACGGCACCTCGGACGCGGATACTGCTTGCTACGCGGCCGACCGCCGTCCGAACAAGCCCTTGAGTAGGGACTTCTTCTTGACGACGACCCGATTCTTACCGCGCTTCTTTGCTTCGTAGAGCGCCTGGTCGGAACGTTGGACGATGTCATCGACGGACTCGCCCGAGTCGAACACGGCCAGTCCACAACTCGCCGTGAACTGAATGTGGCACTTCTCTGGTCCCGAACCGTACTCGTACCGAGTGTTGGCCAGGTCCTCGAGAATCTGTGACAGGCGCGCCTCGGCCATAACCAGGTCGCAATTTCGGAGCAGCACGACAAATTCCTCCCCGCCGTACCGTGCGACCATGTCGCCCGAGCGGATCGACTTGCCCAACGCCTGCGCGGCGCCCAGGAGTACCCGATCGCCAACCGGATGACCGTAGGTGTCGTTGATCTTCTTGAAATCGTCCAGGTCGACCATCGCGAGCGAGAACTTGTCGTCGGATTCGACCCAGCCCTCGATGGCCTTGTCGAAGCTGCCGCGATTGGCCACCTGGGTCAGTGGATCCATCGTCGCCTCTTCTTCGGCGCGTTCGAGCTGGCTCTGCAGGTTTTCGACCCGGCTCAGCAGGTGCGAGTAGCTTTCCCGATCGGCCGTCTGCTTCTCGGCAACGATACGGCTGAGGTCGTCAGTCTCGACACGGATTCGCTCCTTCAGGGATTGGATGTCATCGATTTCAAGCAAGCTTCGGAGCCGTTCGGACGAACCGATCATGCTCCTGCCGAACTCTTCGGACTGGCCCGCAAGCTTTCGCACGGTTTCACGAAGAACGTCGATGATCTCGATGAATTCAATCTCGCGATTGAGCGCGTGCTCGCGCGCATGGCTGAAGAAATTCTCGCACGCCTTGAGACAGACGTCGGCCGTCTCGCCCAGCGAACTGTCGCCATCGAAGTCGCGTCGGCACACTGCTTTTCGAAATCCGTTGAGCTGCTCCCGGAACTCCGGTGTGGTCTTCAGATGCTCGTTCCCCACGGCCACGTCGGAGATCAGGCTGAGCATGCGGTCGATCAACCCGAGAAGAAGCTCATCGGCTCCTTCCGAGGGTCGAGCGTCACCGCCCAGCTTCAGCTCGACCAATGAATCGCCCATCGAGATTCCTCCCTGTTCTCACACTCAATCGGACGGCGGAGCCCGATACTTTAGCCCGCATTTCTCACCAGTTGTCTGCTGCAGCGCCGGAACCACCCGCCATTACTGCGTTGCGCTTGGTCACCGGCGAGGGGCCGGTTCCGGATAGGATCATCGGGGGCGGGCGGGATACGCTGCCTACAGCATTGAAATCGGGTCGACGTCGATCAGCACCTTTGTTGGCGACACTTTTCTTTCCGAAAGGTGCGTCTGTAAAGCGGTTAGAGCGCGCCGGAGGGGTTCGCGGGAAGCGGACTTGATCAGCAATTGGTGCCGGTAGATCCGGTTGAGTTTCTCTAGGGGCGCCGGGGCGGGCCCGAGGATACGAATGGATCGATCCCGTACCCCGTCCAGGAAATCACCGACCTCACGGGCGAGCTTGGCGGCACGCTCACGGCTGCTCTCGAGCACCATGATCCCGGCGAGGACGGTAAACGGCGGATAGAACATCGTCCGCCGAAAGTGGACCTCGCGCGCGTAAAACTCCTCGAAGCGATGGGTCGCGGCCAACCCGAACGTGTAGTGGTCTGGAAAGTAGCTCTGGATAACCACCTCTCCAGGGGTGTCGCCCCTGCCGGACCGGCCCGCGACCTGGGTCAGCAGTTGGAACGTCCGCTCGGCGGCCCGGAAATCCGGGAGCGAAAGCGCCGCATCCGCCGCCAGTACGCCGACAAGTGTCACCCTCGGGAAATCGTGGCCCTTGGCGATCATCTGAGTGCCGACGACGATGTCGGTCTTCCCCGAACGAAGATCTCCAAGCGCACGATCAAAGTCTCGAACCTTGCGCATGGTGTCTCGGTCGATGCGGCTCACCCGCGCTTCGGGAAACATTCCGTTCAAGTGACTTTCCACCTGCTCGGTACCCTCGCCTACGTAATGGAGGTATTCGCTGGAGCATTCCGGACACTCCGATCCGGGCTTCCGCGTAAGGCCGCAGTAATGACACAACAGACGGCGGATGGACTGGTGATAGGTCATAGAAACCGAGCAATCCCGGCACTCGAACGAGTAGCCGCAGCGACGGCAGAGCAGAAACGCGGAGTATCCCCGCCGGTTGAGCAGGATGATCGTCTGCTCGCCGAGGCCGAGGCGTTCCCCGATCGCCCCGATCAGGCGCTGTGAAAAGACCGTCTGCTTTCCGACCCGCGCGTACTCCTCACGCATGTTGACGATCTCGACAGCAGGAAGGGGCCGTTTCTGGACACGTTCGGGAAGCCGGATGCATTCGTATCTTCCGAGCTCCGCATTCCGGAACGATTCCATGGACGGTGTCGCCGAGCCCAGCACCGCGACCGCTCCGGCCTTCTGCGCGCGCACGATCGCCGAATCCCGGGCGTGGTAGCGGGGCATGTCGTCCTGCTTGTAGCTGGATTCGTGTTCCTCATCGACGATGATCACGCCGATGTTAGCGAGCGGGGCGAACAGCGCCGAACGCGTGCCGATAACTATGGGAGCCAGCCCCCGGTAGATCCGGATCCACTCCTCGATACGCTGCTTTCGGGTGAGAGCACTATGCAACATCGCCAGCGCGGGCCCGAACCGTGCGGCAAAGCGCTCCCTCAGCTGCGGCGTCAGGCCGATTTCGGGAGCCAGGATCAGTGCGGTCTTTCCCCGCCGGCGTACATGTTCGACCGCACGGAGGTAGACCTCGGTCTTGCCGCTGCCGGTCACGCCGTGGAGCAGGACGGTCCGGAACCCATCCGACTTCGCGATGGCATCGAATGCACGCTGTTGATCCGATGTCAGCTCGAGGGGGGAGCGGACGATTTCGGGCCGGAGCGGCGCGGGATCGAAACTGTCCAGATGCTTGCGTGCGATGGCGGGCGGAAGCGCTCCCTTCAGGACTTCACCAAGCGGCGCCATGTAGTAGCGGGCGATCCAGCGGCACAGTTCCAGCACATCGGGACGTATCAGGGGCTCGGAATCCAGGACCTCGGTAACCGGACGGACGGTCAGGCCCGCCGGGGCTTCGTTCCGCAATCCCACCACAAAGCCCTGGACTTCCCGCTTACCAAACGGAATCGTCACCCTGGCCGGCAGCTCCACGGAACCAGAGATCTCGTAAACAAAGGTACGGGTGACCGGAAGGCAGGGAGCGACCTCGGCAAACATCGCCGGTCAGTCTTTTTCAGAACCGAGGAGTTCGGCCCGAATCAACTTCATATCTTCCCAGACTTCTCTCTTCTTTTCCGGATTGCGAAGCAAGTAGGCCGGGTGAAACGTCGCGATGTAGCGGATGCCATCGATATCGTGAAACTGTCCGCGCAGCTTCGAAATCGGTACTTTCGTCCTGAGCATCGTCTGGGCAGCGAAGGCCCCCATACAACAGACCAGCTTCGGTTGGATCACCTCGATTTGCTGGCGAAGAAACGGACTGCACGTTTCTACCTCCTCCTGCTCCGGGTTCCGATTGCCGGGCGGACGGCATTTCAAGACGTTGCAGATGTAGACGTCTTCGCGTTTCATGTCGATGGACTCGATGATCTTGGTCAGCAACCCCCCGGCGCGGCCGACGAAGGGCAGACCCTGCCGGTCTTCCTCAAAACCCGGCGCCTCCCCGACGAACATCAAGTCCGCGTCCGGGTTTCCCGCACCGAATACGAGTCTGGTCCGGGTGGCGGCCAGCTTGCAGCGCTGGCAGTCCCCAAGCTCTTCACGCACATTATCGAGCGTCATCGTTCCCTCGAGAGGTTCCGCACCCCGGTCCCCGGACACCTCAGTGGGGGAGCCGGAAGAGACATCGATTCCACGGACCCCGATATCGCGGAAGAACTCGAGTTGACCGAGTAGTTCTGTTACTGGCATTCTCACCAAACCGCTTGGGATATGGCCACGGCTTCCACGGACGGGAAGAAGCCCATGCACCGCGGTCCGAAAGACCACCCTTATCCGCTAAATCCGTGCAATCCGTGGCAACCTCTTAATGTCCCTTAGCAGGGATGCGCTATCAGAGAAGGGATTTGATCCTGTCCAGGATCCGGTTCGCCAACTCAAGTTTCGACATCCGCGGCAGATTCTCTTCCGCACCGCCTGCATCCAGAATACTGGCCTGATTGGTATCACTGTTGAATGCCGAATTCGGTCCCCCCACGTCGTTGACGACGACGAGATCGAGGTTCTTGGAACGCAGCTTCTCCATACCGAAAGCGATATGGTTCTCCGTCTCAGCGGCGAATCCGACCAGGACCATGCCATTCTTGGCCTGCCCCAGTTCGTGGAGGATGTCCGGCGTGGGCTCGAAACGAAGGTCGATGCCGTCGGATTTCTTGATCTTGTGGACTTGCACTTCGCTTGGCTGGAAATCGAGTGGCGCGGCGGCCTTGATGACCGCATCGACACCGGCAAGGTTGTCCAACACCGCCTGGCGCATTTCCGCGGTTGTCCGGACCCGGATCACTCCGGGAAAGTCCATCTCAGTCGGACCGGACACCAGGACGACGTCCCCGCCGCGCTGGCTGGCCGCTTCGGCGAGGGCAAAGCCCATCTTGCCGGTCGACCGGTTGCTGATGAAACGAACCGGGTCGATGTCTTCGATGGTCGGTCCCGCCGTAACCAGGAACTTCCGGCCCTCCAGGTCCGCCGAACCAGAAGCGATCTTGTCGACGTAATCGACGATGCGGCCTACTTCCGCCAGTCGGCCTGGGCCTTGGGTGCCGCATGCCATCTCCCCGGTGTCGGGATCGATGATGTGGACGCCTCTCCGAGCGAGGACGCCGACGTTTGCCTGGACCGCAGGGTGCCGCCACATGCGCGTGTTCATGGCAGGCGCAACCACGGTGGAGGCGGTTACCGCCAGGTGGAAGGTCGTCAGAAAGTCATCGGCCTGACCGGTCGCCATCCGTGCGATGCAGTCGGCAGTCGCCGGCGCGACCAGGAACAGGTCGATGGAATCGGCGACAAAGATGTGGTCGAAGGCGCCCTCGAAATCGCTACCGTCCTCGCCCTCGAACATGCCCGAGTAGACCTTGTTGCCCGAGAGCGCTCCGAAAGTGAGCGGCGTGACAAACCGCCGGGCGTTCCGGGTCATGAGGACGACGACTTCATATCCCCGGTCCTGGAGCCGCCGCAGGATTTCTGCGGCCTTGTAGCAGGCGATGCCCCCGCTCACGCCGAGTGCGATCCGGCGGGGAGACTCCCTCGGGGTGGACGCGGCCTCCATCGGACGGCTACGCATCCAGGCGGCGGTCGCGGCGCTCCGGAACCGTGAAGGGCACCAATCCCTGCAGGATCTCCTGCTGCGCCATCTGAGTAGGTTTTCGACCCATGTCTTCGATGAGGAGAGCGCTTCCGCTCTGAATCTGACGGGCACGCAGCGCCGACAGGATGACGAACCTATACTTGCTATCGATATTGTCCGGGATAAGGATCAATCTCTACCTCCAAATGAAGCGATGATTTCACGAATGCGGTCGTCCTGGTATTTTGGACGCGCCGAACCAGCCAGCACGATGGCCGCCAGCAGGGGGACCGCATCTTCTATTATGTCGTTAACGATGACGTAATCGTAGTCGCGATACCTCAATATTTCCCACTTCGCGATCGCCAACCGTTTCCTGATCGTTTCGTCGTCCTCGAGACGACGCTCCCGCAAGCGGCGCTCCAACTCGGAGTAGGATGGCGGCAACAGGAATACGGTGACCGCATCCCCATTCTTCTCCTTGACCTGAACCGCCCCCTGGACATCGATGTCGAGGATCACGTTGAGGCCGGCAAGAACGTTCTCTTCCACAAACTGGCGCGACGTTCCGTAGAGGTTCCCGTGATACTCCGCCCACTCCAGAAACTGGCCACCGTCGGCCATTTCCTGAAACTCCTCCCTGTTGACGAAGAAGTACTCGACGCCGTTCTCCTCACCCCCGCGTGGCTTCCTGGTCGTGTGGGACACCGAGAAGACCAGATTGTCGAATCTGGCGATAAGGTGCTGGAGTAAGGTCGTCTTACCGGAGCCCGAAGGTGCCGAGACAATGTAGAGGTTTCCGCGCATCGCCGCCGAGCTGGCTAACTAACTAATATAGCAGCTATCAGTCATCAGTTTTCAGTCGTCAGTCTTCAGTCGTCAATATTAGGATCCGGTCCCGTGTCTTCCCCTACTGACAACTGATTACTGATCACTGACAGCTCCGAGCTACTCTACGTTCTGGACCTGTTCCCGTAGTTTGTCGATCTCGACCTTGATGTCGATGCCCGCCTGCCCGATCGCGGCCCCGCTGTGGTTGAGGCCGGACGTCTTGGAGAGGATAGTCGTAACTTCGCGGTTCATCTCCTGAAGCAGAAAGTCCATCCGCTTCCCGGCCTCGCCGTCGCTTTCCCCCAGGCGGGCGAACTGATCCAGATGGCTTCCCAGCCGCGTAATCTCTTCGGCGATATCGCTCTTTTCGGCATACATCAGGGCCTCGACTTCCAGCCGGTTGCTGTCCACTTCGAGCTTCGGCGCCAGTTCTGCGACACGCTTGAGAAGCAGCTCGCGGTGGTGGTCGAGAAGCCCTGCGGCTCCCCGGGTAATCGTCTCCAGGCAGGATCGAATGGCATCGATGCGGCCCGACAGGTCCCGCGCCAGCGAGACGCCCTCCCTGGCCCGCATGTCCTGGACCTGTTCGAGGGCGGCTTCGGTCGCCTCCGCAAGATACCCGGAAAGCGCCGTCAACTCGTCCGGACCCAGATCCTGGTTCGAGACGGTGATCGCCCCGGGAAGCTTCGATATGCCCTCGAGCGTGAGGTCGCCGGGGATCGGAAACTGAGCTCGCAACTCTTCTACCAACTTCACGTACGAGGCGATCAGAGCCGGGTTGGCCTCGAGACGGACAGAGTTCCGAGTGAGTTCGATCCTGATGAAAACATCCACGCGCCCCCGCTTGAGTCTGGCGGCGAGGGCCTTCCGGACCACGGCTTCGAGCCCCTGAAACTCGGAAGGCATCCGGACGTGGAGGTCGAGGTGGCGGTGGTTGACGGTCTTGATTTCGACCGCCAGGTTCAGGCCTGGGGCTTCTCGGCGGCCAGAGCCGAAGCCGGTCATACTTGTGATCATGAGTTCGGTTCCTGTCTCAATGGTTCACCAATGGAATCATCCTGAAACTGCAGTTGGTAGAGTTTCCAGTACAAACCGCGTCGGATCAAGAGCTCCTCGTGGCTTCCTTCCTCGCGGATACGACCGTCGGCGAGCACCACGATGCGGTCGGCCCGTCGCACGGTCGACAACCGATGGGCGATGACGATCGCGGTCCGGCCTGACATCAGGTTCTCGAGTGCTCTCTGAACCAGCGCCTCGGACTCCGTGTCCAGCGAAGAGGTCGCCTCGTCCAGGATCAGTATCGGGGCGTCCTTCAGAATCGCGCGGGCGATGGAAATCCGTTGGCGCTCCCCTCCCGACAGGCGCAGCCCGCGTTCCCCGATCACCGTGTCGTACCCGTCCGGGAGGCTCGACACGAAGTCGTCCACCAACGCAGCCCTGGCAGCCTGGCGAATCGACTCTTCATCGGCTTCCGGGTTCCCGTAGGCGATATTCGTTCGGATCGTGTCGTTGAACAGGATCACGTCCTGCGTCACCATCGCGGTGCTTCGCCGCAGGGACTCCAGGCGAAACTCGTGAACGTCAATCCCGTCGATCTCGACCGATCCTCCGGTGGCATCGTAGAAACGCGGTATCAAGTTCACCAGCGTTGTCTTCCCGGCACCGCTCGCACCGACTACGGCGAGCACCTCACCGCACAGCAACTCGAAACTCAGCCCGTCGAGCACGACTTCACCGGAGGAATAGCCGAAGCGGACGTCCCTGAAGGCGATGCTTCGGGAAAGCGTTTCGAGTTCACGCGACCCCGGGTCGGGTTCTGATCCGGAACGCATGATCTCGAAGAGCTTCACCGATGCGCCGATCGCCTGTTGGAAGGAATTGTTGATGCCGGTCATCCGTCGGATCGGGTCATAGAGCTTGATTAGCGCGATGATGAACGTGATAAACAGGCCGGCGCTCATCTGTCCGATCTGAATCTGGTTTCGGGCGTAGAGCAGGATGCCGACGATGACAAAAATCCCCAGGATTTCCATCAGGGGCGACGATAGCGCATGCGTCATCCGCTGGCGCAGGTTCAGGCGAAACACGCGGCCAGCCGCGTTTCCGAACTTGTCCATCTCGGCCCGCTCCATCGTAAAGATCTTTACGATGCGGTTTCCCGAGAACGTCTCAAACAGAATGTTCGCCATACCCGCCATCTCGGACTGGCTTCTCCGGCTCAGGCTTCTGATGCGGCGGCCGAGCCAGAGGCTCGGGTAGAACACCATCGGCACGAGTACCAGCGACATGATTGCCAGCTTCGCATCGATGAGAAAGATGGCTACCAGCAGAAACACCAGGATCGCGCTCTGCTTCAGGAACTCCGCGAGCGTCTCCGACGCCGCGGTCTGGACCTTCTCGACGTCAGCCGATACCCGGGAGATGAGCTCGCCGGTGGGATGACGTTCGAAGAACCCGAGGGGCTGGTAGACGATGGACCGATAGAGGTCCGTGCGCAGGTCCCGTACGACCGACTGTCCGAGAAACGCCGTCGAAGCCACCGCTCCGTACTCCGCCCCGGCCTTGACGATGGTCAAGGCGATCAGTGCTACGAGAATCCATATCCCGTATTCGGCGGAGACATTCAGGTTGATCTCGAAGAACGGCGTCCCGAGGGGCGGCGTGTCCAGCCCGCCCAGGACCGTGTCGAACACCATGCCGATGAGGAAGGGAGACACAGCTTCCAGGATTCCGACGATGACGACGAAAACCAGGGTCGCAGCAAGGGCCCAGTTGTAGGGTCGGACGTACCGCTTGAACTCCGCCGGGATAGCATTCGGGCGAACGATCATACGTCCATTCGTTCAGCCAGCATGCGGCGCACCTTCTTCTCGATCCGGCTGCGGCTGCGCATCTTCATCAGATCGTCGGCCAGCTCGCGCAATTCGGAGAGAGCGAACGAGCGGATCATCTGCTTGATCTTCGAGTACGCCCCGACGTTGACCGAAAGAGCCGTAAAGCCCATCCCGAGAAGGACGGCGGCCGACGGTGGATCCGCCGCGATCTCGCCGCATACGACGATCGTCTTGCCGGTTGTGGCCACCAGTTCATGGACCTGTTTGAGCGTTCGCAGAACTCCGGGATGGAACGGGTTGTACAGATGGAGACTGGACCGATCCGTCCGGTCGACGGCAAGACAGTACTGGATTAGATCGTTGGTGCCCAGGCAGAAGAAATCCACCTCCGAAGCCATCAGGTCGCAGGTCTGTGCCGCCGCGGGTGTCTCGATCATCGCGCCGACCGGCACTGTCTCGTCGAACTCGACACCCTCTTCCGTAAGCCGCTTCCGGACGTCGTTGATGATGTGTTTGGCGGCCGACAGTTCGTCCAGCGTGGAAACGAACGGCAGCAAGATGCGGGCGTACCCGTGGGGCGAGGCGCGATAGATGGCCCGCAACTGTCTGCGGAACAGACTGCGGTTCTCCAGCGAGAAACGTAGGCCGCGAACTCCTGATTCGGGGCTCATGCCGTCAACACCGTCCCGCATGCCGATGTCGATCGTCCTAAGATTGACCGGTAGCGAGCGGGCCTGCTGGAGCACGTAGGAGTAGTCGGCCACGAGCTTGTCTTCGTCGAGCGGCTTCCCGTCTCGGAAAAAGTCGAATTCCGTACGGTACAGTCCGATCGCCTCGCATTCGCTGGCGACCACGGTCTCGACTTCGTCCTTGAAGTTGATGTTCGCTCCCAGCAGGATCGATATTCGATCCTTGGTCACACACGGTGCGTGTGCGAGGCGCGCCAGGCGCCGTCTGGATTTCTTTTCTTCCTTGGCTCGCTCCCGATACTGTTCGAGCGTCTCATCCGAGGGCGCCCGGATCACGACGCCCTCGTCACCATCGACGATGATCAACTCCCCTGAGATCAGGCCGGGGAGCACATCGGAGACGCCCATGACCGCCGGCAGTTCCATCGAACGAGCCAGGATAGCGCTGTGGGAAAGCGGGCTTCCCGTCTCGGTAACGACGCCGACCAGGCGCGGCGACTTCAGCTCGATCAGCGTCGACGGAAGGATCGTTCGGCCAACCAGGATCGTGTGATAGCGCAGAGATCGGAACGTCGGCGGCTGGTACGAACGGAGGTTGAATAACAGGCGCCGCACGACGTCTTCGAGGTCGCCCCGGCGATCCCTCAGGTAGTCGTCGTGAACACGGTCATAGGCTTCAAAGATCGATCCGCTGACGGATTGGATTGCCCACTCTGCGTTGATGCGGTCGTCCTTGATGCGCTCCAACACATGGTCGATGAACACGCCGTCCTGGAGGATAAGCAGATGCGCGTCGATCAGGGATGTGGAATCCCCGCCCCGAGACTGCTCGAGCTTGGTCTGCATCTTCTCGAGCTGGGAGCGCGATTTCTTGACGGAGCGATGAAAGTTCTCCAGTTGAGGTCCCACCTCGGCCGGCTTAAGAGAATAGTTGAGCGTGACGAGCTCGGGGTCCCAGGCGGTCACAGCATGGCCGAAGGCGATCCCGGGGGACGCGGCAATTCCCTTGAGCTTGCGTTCGACTACGGTCATTGTGTGATCCGGGCCGTCGTGCCGTCGGTCCTCATGATCTCTCCAGGTAGCTGCAGATCGCGTCGAGAGCCGCGTCCTCGTCGTCCCCTTCGACGCGGACTTCCAGTGTCGTCCCGTAGCCCGCTGCCAGAAGCAGGACGCTCAGGATGCTATCGGCGTCGGCCTTGATGTCTCCGGTTTCGCCCGACCGGGACAAGAGTACCCGTGAGCGAAACTTTCCGGACAGCTTGACCAAACCGGCCGAGACGCGAGCATGCAGGCCGAGGCGATGCCCGATGACGACCTGCCGTGAGGTCATGACTTCGGTTTTGGAGAGAGCAGTTCGCTGGCGATGTAGATGTTGCTCTGTCCGTTCTCTCGCACCAACTTCGCCGCGGAAGCCAGGTCGACGTCGGCTCCGAGCTGGGTCAACTTGATGAGCATGGGCAGATTCACCCCGGTCACAACTTCGATCGCACCTCGGTCGAGGAATGTGGAGGCGATGTTGGTCGGCGTCCCACCAAACATGTCGGTCAGGATGAGTACTCCCGCACCCGTGTCGACGCGCCCGATGGCCTTCTCTACGGTGCCGGACGCCAGTTCGACATCATCATGCCACCCGATGGGAACGGCCGTGATGTTCTGCACTTCACCAACGATGGCTTCGGCCGCGTTCAGCAACTCGATGGCCAGCCTTCCGTGTGTAACGATGAGCCCACCTATCAAAATGGGGTCCTCCTGGCGTTGGATTTTATCAGGTGCGGGTCTGCCTCGGCCGGCAAATGATCAATGTTCGTGCCACGGATTTCACGGATTACACAAAAGGGGAGCAGTCATTCACCGCAAAGACGCAAAGGCGCAAAGATTTTGGGGTCGGATTACCGCGTCTTCAGATGACAAATCGATAAATCTCTAATGTCCAATTTCCAATACTCAGACCTTGTCCACATCCCGGTGCTGCATCTGGATACGGTAGCGGGAATCCGCGAGATTCCCGGCAAGCGTCTCGACGATCATCACGGAGCGATGCCGACCGCCGGTACATCCAATCCCGACGGTCAGGTAGGACTTCCCTTCCTTCTCGAACTGCGGCAGCAGGAAATCAAGCATCGATCCCAGGTGATCCATAAAGCGCAGGGTGGTATCCCATGACCGCATGAAATCGGCCACGGGTTGATCCTTTCCGCTCAGGTCCCTGAGGTCTGTGACGAAGTACGGGTTGGGCAGGAAGCGCGCGTCGAAGATCATGTCGGCATCGATAGGGATGCCGTGCTTGTAGCCGAAGCTGACAAACGTGACGAGCAGACGGGACGATTCCTGTTCGTCGAATAGACCGTGCACAAAGCTGCGGAGGTCGTGGACCGACAAGTGCGAGGTGTCGACAATGTGGTCGGCCATCTCGCGGATCGGACCTAGTCTTTCTCGTTCGAGACCGATCGCATCACGTATCGGTAGCGTCGCGTCGATCGGGTGGGGGCGACGCGTCTCGCTGAAGCGGCGTATCAGCGCTTCGTCCGACGCTTCCATAAAGTACAACGCCGCGTCCAGCTTGTGGGTCTCCAGCAGACCGCGGTAGGCGTCGGGAAATGTGTCCAGGGTCTGGCCTTCCCTGACGTCGACAACAAGCGCGGCCCGGCGAACGTCGCCTTCGGACTTCAACAGCAGCTCTGCAAACTTCCACATCAACCCGATCGGCAGGTTGTCGACGCAGAAATAGCCTCGGTCCTCGAGCGCACGCAGGAACGTGGCCTTCCCGCTACCGCTGGAACCCGTGATGACGATGAGCGGAGCAGGCATGGGCTTCGGTTATCGGTAATCAGTTGTCAGTCTTCAGTTATCAGTTGTCGGTCATCGGGGATTCGTTTATTGGCTGTTGGCACTTGGCTTTTGGCGATTTAGCGGTCCAACTGACTACACTGGCGACCGAAAACTGACAGCTAGGTTCGCTACTGTTTCGGTTCGATCCAGCCGATGTTGCCGTCATTGCGGCGGTAAACCACATTGAGCCGGTCTGTCTGGGCATTTCTGAAAACCAGAAAGTCTCCGGAAGAAGAGCCGATCTCGTTAGCAGCATCGTCGATGCTGAGAGGTTTGAGTCCCGCGGAGTGGGTTTTGATGACCTCAGGCAGGCGCTCGGCAATCTCCGGTTCGACTTCGGCGACGGACGCGGCTTCGATGACACGAGCGCTGACTGCAGTTCGGCGACGCTTGATGTGCCGCGTCTTTGATTTCTGCGCCTGCTTCTCGATCTTGTCCAGCGCAGATGCGATCGACGTGTACATGTCGTTGGTTTCGTCGCTGGTGTGTAGCGATTCGTGACGGGTCTTGATGTTGACTTCCGCAATATGACGCTGATGTTTCTCCGCCGTCAGGGTCACGTGGACTTCAATTATATCGTGCAGTGAACGCAACCTGTCCAGACGATCGGTCGTGAACTTTCGGATGGGTTCGGTGACTTCAATATGGCGTCCTGTGAATTCAACTCTCAATGGTCAATCTCCGTGGGCACGGAGACGGCAGGCACGGACCCACCGCCAACGGCTCATCTACAATCGCTCTCGCCTCTGGTGAGTGCTGGGAATCTTCAGGTCCTCGCGATACTTCGTGATGCTGCGGCGCGTGACTGAAATCCCGTCCTCCTTGAGCAGTGCTGCGACCTTCTCATCCGTCAGCGGCTTGCGCGGGTCTTCCTGCCCGATCAGCCTCTTCACCTTCTGCTTGACGAGCGTCAGCGATGTGCCTGCACGGCCATTCGTACCGGTAACGGCCTCGGAGAAGAAGAAGCGCAACACGTGCACTCCCTGGGGGGTGTGCGCGTACTTGTTGGCCACGGCACGGCTTACCGTAGACGGGTGCACGCCGACTTCCTCTGCGACGTCCTTGATCATCATGGGTTTCAGGGCGTCGATTCCGTCGTCGAGGAACTTCGACTGGTGACGGAGGATGGCCTCACACACTTTCACGATGATGTTCTTCCGCTGCTCGATGTTCTTGAGAAGCTGCACGGCAGACTTGAAGCAGTCCTTCACGTAGTTACGGACTTCCTTGTCGGCTGCGCCCTTCTTCAGCATCTTGCGGTAGGTCTGGCTGAGGCGCAGATGGGGAACCTCATCCTCGTTGGTCACGATAGTGTAGTCGTCACCGACCTTGACGAAGAAGACGTCGGGCTCAATGTGGCGCGCCTCCGACTGGCTGTACTTTTGTCCAGGGCGGGGGTCGAGCGCCTTGATGATCTCGACCGCATCGACAACCTCCTGCAACGTCCTGCCTAGCGCCTTGGCGATCTCCCTGAACTGACGGTTCTGCACCTGCCGGAGATGGTCCGTAACGATCTGGACGGTGACCGGATGGTCCTCGGGAAGCAGAGAAAGCTGAATCAGCAGGCATTCCCGCACGTCTCGCGCCGCGACACCTAGCGGGTCGAAACTCTGGACCGTAAGAAGCGCTCGCTCGACTTCCGCGATGGAGTGGCCGCCACTCTGTGCGATCTCCTCGAGAGTAATCGGAAACTCGCGATCCTTCTCGTCAACGGCCGCCAGGTATCCATCATCGTTCAGGTTGCCGATGATAGACATCGAGGCCAGCCGCACGGGTTCGCCGACAGCGGCCAGACCGAGCTGCCACTCCAGGTGGTCCTGCAATGTCGATGGACTGGCAAGAAAGTTCTCAAAAGACGGCCGCTCGAACACCTCGGTCTCGCGGGAACGCGATGAGCTGTCGCTCAGATAATGCTCGAATTCCTGAAGGTCGAAATCCCGAAATTCGTCGTCGGCAGAAGGCTCCGGTTCGGGTTTCTCCGCGGTGGGTTCGGCGTTCTCCTCGCGCTCCTTGGTCCGCTCGTAGTGCTCGTCCTCGGCATCGGTCTCGGCCGGCTTATCTCCTTCCTCGCCTTTTTCTTGCTTGGGATCGACCTCCTGCTCCTCGAGGATCTCCGTCGCCTCCTCGAGCACCGGATTCTGCGCGAGTTCTTCGGAGATCATGTCGACCAGTTCCAGCTTGTTGAGCGCAAGGAGGCTCACCATCTGGACGAGGCCCGGTGTCAGCGCTGTCTTCTGTGTCAGCTTGACGGACAGCCTGTGTTCTAGATACGCCATGTGCGGATTGATGATGGAGACGCGACGGTAGGCTTCCGAACCGTAGCGCAACCACGGAAAATCAATTTAGACTAAAACGCTCGCCCAAATAAACCCTCTTGACTTCCTCATCGTCACCCAGCTGCTGGGGTGTACCGGACCGGAAGATGGTTCCCTCATTGATGATATAAGCGCGGTCAGTGACCCGCAAGGTTTCGCGGACATTATGGTCGGTAATCAGAATGCCGATCTGTTTGGATTTGAGGTACTGGACGATCTTCTGGATCTCCAGAACCGTAATGGGATCGATTCCGGAAAAGGGTTCGTCTAACAGTATGAACCTCGGCGAGATCACCAGAGACCTGGCAATCTCCACCCGCCGGCGCTCGCCTCCCGATAGGGTGTCGGCAAGGCTCTTTCGCACATGCAGGATGCCGAACTCGTCGAGTAACTCCTCGAGACGGTCTCGGCGCTCTCGTCTCGAAAGTGGAAGCGTTTCAAGAATCGCCATGATATTCGCCTCGACTGTCAGTTTCCGGAACACGGAAGGCTCTTGAGGCAGGTAGCTGATCCCGTTTCTTGCACGTAGATACATCGGGAGATCGGTAATGTCGTTGCCTCCCAGCCGAACCTTGCCCGAATCGGGTTGGGTCAGGCCGACTATGATGTAGAAGATCGTGGTCTTACCAGCGCCATTCGGTCCCAGCAGGCCAACGACCTCGCCTTGTCCCACATCGATGCTGACGTCGCGAACTACGGTGCGATGCTTGTATGTCTTGCGGATGTCGAGGGTTTCCAGGGATGCCATTAGCCGAGCTTCCGGGTCGAGACGACGCGGCCCCCATCTTCTCCACCGGCGAAGACGTCCCCCCGCGTCGAGGTCGATGACGAGGCGCCGTCCTCTCAGGGAGTCCAGCGAGACGGGATCGATTACCACAGCATCCTGGCCGGTCAAGGTCACCGTCGATTGAGCGCGTACGTAGACGGCCTCCTCACCGCTGCCCTCGAAGTCGCCTCCCCGGACGCGAACATCGTCGATTGCGACGATCCGATTGAAATCGCCCCCCGCGAGGGTCACTCGAAGACTGCCAGAGGTCAACTCCATATCGTCGGAGCGTACCCGCACACCGCCGTCATAGACGATCACCCCGCTCTGTTCGTTGTAGTCAAGGCGCTCGGCCCAGACTCGGGTGTCCTCCATTGTCGACCGGACATCGGTGATGGCAGCGAAGCGGCGCGCATCCGGATACACTTCGATGGTCTCCGCCTGAACGTGCATGTTTCCGCGCCACAGTTGAGCGCCTCGGGAAAACACGATCCGCTCGCCGTCGCCCTCCGCACGGACCGCGACGACCAGGACCGGGTCGGGGGCATCGATATAGACTGTCCTGACGGATCCCTCAGCCTGGAAGGAATCGTCAACTTGGTCGAGCGCGATCCGCGAGGCCTCGACACGCAACGCGTCGTCCTCGACGGTGGTATTCCCCGTCAGCAGAATCTGTCCTCCGTTTCCAATTTCGACTCTCTCGGCCGATCCGCTTCGGTTTCCTAACTCAAAACTGACGGAACCTCGCTGGACGAGTTGCAACAGTTCACCGCTGTCTGCATCGAAGGTGGCATTTGTCTCGGCCCCCCTCGTAATGCCGGCAGGCGCGTCGATCACGGATGGCTGGTCCGTCTGGAAACGGATAATGTCTCTCCGTTCGATGACGAAATAGCTACCGGTCGCTGTCATGGCAGCGACTTCGAGTCGCGACTCCTCGGAAGTCGTCACGGTACCGGCGGCGAGGTCGTTCCGGATCGTGCGCGATTCCAGTCGGCGACCCTCGCCGAACAGCAGCATCGCACTGCCTGCTGCATTCAGAGTCCCGAGCTCGCCGCCAGAACCGAACGTGGCGTCGACGCGGTCGCCGAACAGGGACTCTGCTTCGCCTTCCCTCGTGGATGCAAGGACCACGTCGCCCCGCGCATCCGCCCGTTGGACAAGGCCGTCAGCGATGTCCAGAGTGAGGTTCTGGGCCGAGAGCGTCGCCGCGTTCTCCGGGTCGGTGGACTGACCGAACACGGCTCCATCCACGACGATCCGCGTCATCGCCTGCGTTTCGGGGTCGAGGTCGGCGCGGCCCTCACGGCCTTCGACGGATCCGTCGTCGAGCGAGACCCGCAATCCACCTTCGACGGTAATCCGGTTGCGGCCCCGGTCGTAGCCGGCTCGGGCTGCCTCGAGTGTCGTCCCGTCAGCCATGACGACGCGGACAGCGCCTTCGAGCCCGAAGACGCCTTCGGCGATCGCGAAGCTCATCCGATCTGCGCTTCCTGTGAACTGACCGGACTGGATGATCTCGGCCGGAGCGGTGGAGCGGATCGTCCTTTCCCGGCTGTTGTAGGCCAGGGCTTCGGTTCGACCTGTCGTCTCGGGGTCGAACCGGACCTCGACGTTGCCTTCAAAGATGATGTCCTCGGTCTCCTCGTCGAAGCCGGCACGGTCGCTGGTTATCTCGCGGGGCGGTGCCTCGGGGTCCTCGTCGTAGATGACGACTGTCACGTCGTCGAGCAGGTGCCTGCCGTCGGCAAAGCCGCGCTCGGTTCGGGCCTCGATCGAGAACGCCGTACGGCCACCCTCCTCCTGGGAAAACCGGACGCCTTCCATCAGTTCGGCAACGTCTTCAACGAGCTGGGGCGGCGGCTTCCGAGGTGCCGCCGACTCCTCGGCCGCGGGGTTCCAGTATCTCCATACGGGGATTGCGATCAGGGCGAGTACGACGAACGGCAGAACGAAACGAAGTGCGCGGACGACCTGATAGGTGTAAGACCTCTCCAAACGCATCGCTATAATCGTACCATTTAGCGGTTGGCGGTTTCAGTCGTCACTAGTCAGTCATCAGTTATCAGTGGGAAAAGCACGGGAGTGGATCTCAAGGACCAACGACTGACACCTGACCACTACTGGTCCGACCTCACAAAAACGTCGAGTTCTCCGCCAAGTTCGCGTGCCGACGGTGTGATGATCGTCTTCTCGTCGACCACGATTCGTGAATTCGAGCCGGCAGCGGCTCGCACATCGTCTTCGCAGACGAAAGCGGCGACGACGGCCGGAGTGGCCGGCTCGCTCACTACCTGAGCCTCGAGCTGGCCGTAGGTCTCGAGCGGAGGAGCGGAGGAGGAGGGTTCGACAACCGGTGTCGGAGTCGCCTGTATCGACGGGGGTGGCGACACGAGTGGCGATGTTCCCTTCCGCGCCAACCACCGATCGACGATGCCCTCAATTCGATCTCGTTCCGTCCCTTGCGACCGACCCGACAGATCGGGCGCCATACCGACGCCGACGGCGGGCTTCACGTCTCTGACGCCGAATGCGACGCGCTTGAGGTTGATCAGGTGTAGCGGCGAAATGTTGTCCGAGGTGATGTTCCCCCCGGCCGCCCCGCACCCGAGCGTCATCGACGGAAAGAGGTTGGTCGTGTAACCGACTGCGCCAAGCGCTGCCGGCGTGTTCACGCAGATCCGGAATGCGGGTTTGTGCAGGGCAAACTGGCGGATCACTTCTTCGTCGGCGCAATGAAGTCCGAGGGTGTGCCCGAGTCCGCCATAGCTCAGGATGTCGATACATCTCTCGCAGCCGGCCTTCCAGTCGGCAACGGTGTAGAAGCCCAGCAAGGGCGACAGCTTTTCCATAGAGAACGGGTGATCGGGCCCGACGCCATCAACGAACGCGACCAGGGCACGGGTTCCGTCCGGAACATCGACGCCCGCCAGGCTTGCGATATGCGGCGCGGACTTGCCCACTATGGCCGTGTTCAACGTTCCCCGCGGGGTCTGGATGACCCGTTCCAGCCGCGCTTTCTCGGCCTCGTCGCACACGTGGGCGCCTTGCCGCCGAAGCTCTTCGAGTACCCGGCCCCGGATGGCCTCGTCGCAGATGATCGACTGCTCCGACGAACAGAGCGTACCGTTGTCGAAGGTCTTCCCCGTCAGGATTCGTTCGACCGCCTTCGCCGGATCGGCCGACCGCTCGACGTAAGCCGGTACGTTGCCAGGCCCGACGCCGAAGGCAGGTTTGCCCGAACTGTAGGCGGCGCGAACGAGACCGGGTCCGCCGGTGGCAAGAATAAGGGCCGTCTTCGGGTTCTGCATCAGTTCCCGTGTGCCTTCGGTCGTCGGAACGCGCATGCATCCGACGACACCTTCGGGCGCACCGGCTTCGACGGCCGCGCGACTAACGACGTCCGCCGTCGCGCCGATGCAACCGGCCGCGGAAGGGTGCGGGCTGAAAACGATCGCGTTTCGTCCCTTGAGCGAAATCAGCGCCTTGTAGATCGTCGTCGAAGTCGGGTTGGTGGAGGGAATGATTCCGGCGATGACGCCGACCGGGCTGGCGACTTCCAAAATCTGCTTGTCCTTATCCTCGCGGACGATGCCGACCGTCTTGAGCGGTTGGATCGCGCGGTAGAGGTGGTCCGCCGAGAACAGGTTTTTCGTTGTCTTGTCGGCAACGTTCCCGAAACCGGTCTCTTCGACTGCAAGCCTGGCGAGCCGTTCAGCAGCCGCAATCGCAGCTTCGGACATCGCCTTGACTATCCGTTCGACCTGGTCTTCGGAATAATCCTCGAACTGCTTCCACGCCGCGTGTGCGCTGTCGAGCAGACTTCGAGCTTCCTGGATGGACTGGAGATCAGGATCCATGCGATCAGTTGTCAGTCGTCAGTCGGCAGTTGTCAGTAAGAATTTAAGATGCCGGACCTAGTAACTGATGACTGACAACTGTTGACGATCACCGCTCTATTATGCGTTCCGTATCGTCGAATGGCATCGGTATAACATGCGAGGTCAACAGTTCCCCGACACGCCGCGCGGCCGCAGAACCGGCGTCGACGGCGGCCTTGACGGCGCCCACATCACCACGCACCCAGACTGCGACATAGCCTGCGGCCGTGTACTCCTTACCCTTGAGCGTGACATTCGCCGCCTTGACCATGGCATCAGCAGCCTCGACGGCGCCGACAAACCCTATCGTTTCGACCAGACCGAGCGCTTCACCCATCGAATCTCCTCTCCCCGGCAACAAAAGGATCAGTCAATCGTAACTGTATTTCCTGTAGCGGAGGGCTCAGGCGAAGCCCTCGGGCGGCGGTACGGTAACAGAATGATGAAATAAAAGCAATTGACTCCTAAGTGACTAGTTTATAAGATCCTTCCTACTTCCTCAGATGGGGCTCGAAAGACTCGAATGATGGATTTTGGGAACAAATTCAAGTCTACCCGTGAATCGTTGGGTTTTACTCTCGACGAAATCGCGCAAGAAACGCGCATCAGCGCGCGGTTTTTGCGCGCAATCGAGTCGGAGAGTTTCGATGTGCTTCCTGGCGGTGTGTTCAATAGAGGCTTCATCCGGACATACGCATCATGGATCGGACTCGACCCACAAACCGCGGTAGACGAGTACCGCGACCTGGCCAGTGGAATCGAAAGCGACGAACCGGAACCGGATCCGGCTACCACCAACGGGACGATCCGGTTGAACAACACCGACACCCATGTTCTTCCCGTCGCGATCGGCGTCCTGATCGTTCTGATCGTCCTATTCTACGTCTTTTCCCGCAACGCGGGAGGGTCGTCGACCGAAGCGGCCGTTCTGTCGCCAACCCTCGCCCAGGTTGTTCAGCCCGAACGGACGCCGGCGGTACCCGCGCCCCAACCCATGGGCAAGACCAACGAGGCGACCGGCCGACGAGTTGGGAACGATGAACCGATATCTTCCGTCGCCGGTAGCCTGGAGATCCGGATCGAAGTCCATGACCCGACATGGGTCTCGGTCCTGGCTGATGGACGGGAGTTGGTCGGCGGCGGCGAGCTCCTGAGAGCCGGCGTCTCACGGCAGTACACCGCCACGGAGGCTCTGGAACTGACCATCGGTAACGCGGCGGGGCTCACGCTCGTCATCAACGGCCGCGAAGTCCCGTCTCTCGGCAGGACCGGCCAGGTCCGAGTCCTCACGATCACCCACGACAACGTCGACCGCCTTATCGGCAAGAGCTGAAAGGTCCTCTTCTCCGTTTTTCAACACGAAGCTCACGAAGGACTACGAAGGCACGGAGAGTTCTGTTTTCAAAGGCACTACTTCGTGTCCCTTCGCGGCCTTCGCCCCTCCGCGTTGAAGACGGATGTGAGATAGCTTCCGTCAAGGTTGGCGCTCGCCGTCTGCTATATAATCGGGGGTTATGGCCAAGGCGCTGAAGTCACCGGGGGAGCAGAGCATCGTCGTTCGGGGAGCTCGCGTCCACAACCTCAAGAACATCGACTTCGAGATTCCACACAACGCGCTGACGGTCGTCACGGGCGTCAGCGGCTCTGGCAAGTCGTCGCTGGCGTTCGACACGGTGTACGCGGAAGGGCAGCGACGTTACATCGAATCGCTGTCCGCCTACGCCCGCCAATTCCTGGAACGTATCGAAAAACCGGACATCGACGATGCCATCGGCATCGCGCCCGCGATCTCGATTCGCCAGCGAAACACGACCCGGACGCCCCGGTCGACAGTCGGCACCTCCACGGAAGTCTACGATTACATCCGGCTGCTCTTCGCCCGGGCCGGCGTCACCATCTGCCGAAGCTGTTCGACGCCGGTGGAACGCGATACCGTCGATCAGGTTGCCGACACGGTCATGTCGTGGCCTGACGGCGCCAGGCTCTACGTACTGTTCCCGATTCCAAGGCTCGAAACCGAATCCGAGGTTGCGGACTGCCTCGGCAATCTCAAGCGACGCGGGTTCGGCAAGCTGCTCCAGGATGGAAACACGTACGAATACTCCCGGCCGGATTCGCTGATCGATGTCGACTTCACACGACCCACCTATGTGCTGGTCGATCGACTCAGGGTCGACGCCGAAGTCCGCCAACGGCTGATCGATTCCATCGAAATCTGCTTCCACGAGAACGAGGGAGAAGTCGTCATCCAGATCGCCGACCCCGCCGAGGGCGAGGGACTGTTCCGCTTCAACGAGCGGTTCGAATGCAAGAAATGTGGCATCCGGTATGAGGATCCGGAGCCCAGGCTCTTCTCGTTCAACAACCCATACGGAGCATGCGCCAGATGTCAGGGGTTCGGCAATACGATCGACCTGGACATGAACCTCGTGATCCCGGACCGTGGCAAGAGCCTGGCCCAGGGAGCCGTGGAGCCGTGGACCAAGCCACGGTACCGAAGATATCTGAACGAATTGAAGAAGAAGGCGGATGCTCGGTCGGTTCCACTCGATGTCCCATACCGGGACCTAAGTCCCGATCAACTGAGCTTTGTCGACGAGCACATACGCGCCTTCTTCAGATACCTCGAGGCCAAGAAGTACAAGCTTCACGTGCGGGTTTTCCTGAGCCGCTACCGTGGCTACACGGTTTGCCCGGAGTGCGGCGGTTCGCGCCTGCGGCAAGAGGCCCGGGACATATTCATCGATGGAAAGAACATCGCCGAAATCTCGAGAATGTCCACGGCCGAGGCGGCTCAGTTCTTCAAAGACGTCCAGCTGACTCCCTCGCAGTCGGAGATCGCCGCACGCGTGCTGTCGGAGATCCGCACTCGCCTGAAGTTCTTAAACGACGTGGGACTGCAGTACCTGACGATGGATCGCCTCTCTTCGACTCTGTCGGGAGGCGAAGCCCAGAGGATACAGTTGGCAACCTCGCTGGGATCGAGCCTTGTCGGTGCGCTGTATGTCTTAGACGAACCGTCGATCGGGTTGCACCCGAGAGACGGCGCCCGCTTGATCGAGATCCTCGGGCGGTTGAGGCAACTGGGCAACACGGTCCTCCTCGTCGAGCACGATGCCGAGATGATCTGCTCGGCGGACTGGATCCTCGATCTTGGGCCAGGGGCCGGAGAACACGGCGGGCAGGTTGTGTTCGAGGGATCTCTTGAGGACCTTCTCAGGACTACCTCGTCGCTGACCGGAAAGTACCTCAACGGAGAGCTCAATGTACCTATTCCCCGTCAGCGGCGGAAGTCGGGAAAACAGAGATTGACCCTTCGGGGAGCGTCGAAGCACAACCTCAGGAACCTGGATATCGAAATCCCCCTCGGCATCATGACGTGCGTCACGGGCGTTTCCGGATCCGGCAAGTCCACGCTGGTGCACAACTGTCTCTACGAAGCCGTCCGCGCCTACTTGCAGGGGACAGAACCCGAATCGGGGAGCGGGCAGGTTGAGACAAACCCCAAGTGGCTGAACGACGTCGTACTCGTCGATCAGAGCCCGATCGGCAGGACACCGCGTTCGAACCCCGTCACTTACATCAAGGCTTTCGACCAGATACGCGACCTGTTCGCTTCGACGCGCGAGGCGCAGGCGGCCGGGTACTCGGCCGGAAGCTTCTCGTTCAACATACCGGGCGGCCGCTGCGAGACGTGCCAGGGAGATGGAACGGTCACCGTGGAGATGCAGTTTCTCGCGGACGTTCAACTGATCTGCGAAGAGTGCAAGGGCATGCGTTACAAGAGCGGCGTACTCAACGTCCTGTACCGGGGCAAGAACATCTACAACGTCTTGGGGTTGACGGTTCGTG
Organism: Terriglobia bacterium; assembly: GCA_965206125.1. GTDB lineage: Bacteria > Acidobacteriota > Terriglobia > 20CM-2-55-15 > 20CM-2-55-15 > CAXWPM01. Next base: position 922,814 of record CBDBIN010000046.1, on the reverse strand, counting down.
AGGCGCTTTCCTTCTTCTCCAGCGTCGGGCGCGTGACGAAGAAGCTGACGATGCTCGAGGAAGTCGGGCTCGGATACCTCAGGCTCGGACAGGCGGCGACGACTCTTTCCGGTGGTGAAGCTCAGCGAATCAAGCTAGCATCTTACTTAGCACGCGAGACCAGCAACAAGACGCTCTTCATCTTCGATGAACCAACGACGGGACTGCATTTCGACGACATCAACAAGCTGCTGGCGGCGTTTCAACGTTTGATCCGGGCCGGCGCAACCGTCCTGATCATTGAGCACAACCTCGACGTCGTGAAGTCGGCGGATTGGATCATCGACCTCGGACCCGAAGGCGGCGACGGCGGAGGCCGTGTGGTCGCTATTGGAACCCCGGAAGAGATCGTCCGCAAGCGCAGGTCGATCACGGGACGGTTCCTGAAACCGGTGTTGGCGAGGGGAAAGTAGGCTGTTGGCTTTTGGTTGTAGACAGTTGTCAGTCGTCAGTTTGGGCGGCATCGCCAATCGCTAATGGCCAATCGCTTGACTGACAACTGAACACTGATTACTGGTCACTGAAACAACCATGATCGCAGCTTTGCTTGTCGTCATCTGTGTCGCCCAAGCCCCCCTGGGCCAGCAACTCGTCCCCGTCGAAATCCTCTATGAAGAAGCAATGACCGCCATGGAGGCCGGGGAGTGGGCCGAGGCCGCGTCCAGGCTCGAGACGATCCTCTCGGACGAACCAAGCCACGTTCCCACACGATTCAACCTGGCCGTCTGCCTATCGGAGTTGGGCGAGGCCGACCGCGCCGTCGAGGAATACCGCAGGGTGCTGGACCAGGACGGCACTCTCTTCGAAGCTCGTATGAACCTGGCGATCCTCTACCAGGAAGTATCGCGCATTGAAGAGGCCGTCGACCAGCTGGCGGCCGCGGCCGTTCTCCGTCCGGATGATCCCGTCCCCGTCTTCTACCGCGCCCAGTTGCTCGACCAGTCCGGACTGGCCTCGGAGGCCGAGCGAGCCTACCGGCAGCTGCTGGCCCTCGATCCGCAGTCGGGAGAAGCGCGGCGGCGTTTCGGTTTCTTCCTTCTCGACGAGGGGCGCGGAGCCGAATCCTACGACATCCTGCTTGAAGCCGAACGCCTGGGCACCCAAGCTCCGGCGGTCGCCGTCGCGCTCGGCGACCATGAATTCGGTCAGGGCCTCCTCGACGAAGCCAGAGCCCATTACGAGTCGGCGCTTGAACTCAACCCGGGTGATACCGACATTCGGCTGCGCCTGGGGTTCGTACTGCACGACATGGGAGATTTTCCGGGAGCGATTGGGCTACTCCGGAACCTGCCCGACGGTCGAGCCGCGCTCGCAGATGCCTATCTTGAGACCGATGACTGCGAGAATGCCGCCGGCGTCTACGAGGAGTTGATCGTGGACGAGCCGGACAACGAGCGCTACCTGTTCGAGCTGGGACGGTGCTATCTGTCGTTGCGCAGATTCGGACAGGCGGTTCCCACCCTGGAAAGGTCGCTGAGGCTGAACCCGGAACGCGCGGCTGGATGGGGCGCCCTGGCGATGGTCTACTATCGTCAGGAGGACTGGGCCCGTGCTGTGGAGGTCCTCGCGAAGGATGTCGAGCTACGCCCCGACTACGCGCCGTCGCACTATGCGCTGGCCACCAGCCATGACAGAATGAGAAACTACGCGCTGGCGCTGGTACACTATAATAAGTTCCTCGAATTCGATGACGGGAGCGATGATGTCCGCACTTTTCAGGTCGAGCAACGAATCAAGGCCCTGCAGTAGCATTTGCGGGGGAGCGCTCGCGAGGCGACCGGCGCGAATCGTTGCATCGCTGCTCTTGATCTTGAGCCTCGCCGCCTGTTCAGCCCGACCCAATACCTTCAGCCAGCCGCGAGACGAGCGACTGCGTCGTTACGACCAGGAACGCACCCGCCTCCGAAGAAGCACCGGTGCAGTGGACCGCACCCGCATCCAGGTCAGGATCTCCGAACTGGTGATCAGCTTCATGGGAGATGCCATCGGCGATGGCGACTTCGAACGCCTCGAACGGCGCACCGCCGAATACCGCGAGGTGATCCTGAACGCCCGGGACACGATGATGAATTCCGGCAGGGACGCCTCGCGGCGGGACGCAGGCTTCCGGGATCTGGAGATCGCCCTGAGACAGCAGGTGAGTCAACTCGACGACATCGGTTCGCTATTGACGTTCGAGCTCCGGCAGCCGATCGAGCAACTCGCCTTCGAGGTTGCAGAGATACGGGACGAACTGATCGACGCCATGTTTCCAGGAGGGAGCCCCGATGATAGCTAGAACCCTGGCTGTGGCGCTGCTCCTGGGCGCCCTCGTCGCCCAGGCTGCGCCGCCCGCCGATTATCTCACCAAAGCCGAGATCGATGAGATTCGGGACACGCAGGAGATCGACCGACGCATCCCACTGTTCCTGAAGTTCGCGGAAACGCGCCTGTTCTACCTGGGCCTTGCCGAGGGCGACCCCAACGAAAAGAACGAGCCAGGCAGGGTCCAGCGGTTTGCGCTGGCAGTCGGGAAGATTCTGCAACCCGGGGTCAAAGAGGACATCGAGGAGCAGGAAAAGAAGGCGGAGGAGATTCGGGCGACTCTGGACGCGGACCTACGGGAGTTCAGCCGGAGCGAGCTTCTTCGCGGTTACTTCCAAGCGCTCGACGAGGCCATGGACAACATCGACGATGCCTACGAGCGACGGCGTGGCGACGTCCGGGGTCCGCTGGAAGACCTCAAGAAGTTTGCCGACAAGAGTATCCCGATGCTCAAGCGGTTCGAACCGGAAAACGAGTTCGAGGAAGACGCATTAGGCGATGCCATCGAGCAGGCCGAACTTGCTCTGGAGGGAGCGACCAAGGCCCTGAAGACTATCCCGAAAACACCCGGTCCGTGACCGACCTCTCCTCCGCGTTCGCAAACGTCCATCGCCTCTTGAAGCCCCGCACCCCGCTGCCAGAAATCCAGACTGAATTCTTCCCCTCGGTGGGGGCCAACCACAGCGCAACGTTAGAGGACGGGAAGCTGCGCGTACACGTGAGCGACCTCTTCGTCGACGCACCCGCACGCGTCCTGGATGCGTTGGCCTGGATCCTCCTGGCCAAGCTTTACCGCAAGAAAATCGATACGGCACACCACCGGGAGTACCGGCGCTACACCTTGAGCGACGAAATGCTGGAGCGGAGCCGTCGGACCCGTTCGGCTCGCGGGCGCCGTGCACGCACACACGGCGTGGCCGGACAGACCTATAATCTGGACGATATTTTCGATGAACTGAACGAGGACTACTTCGAGGGTGAGTTGAGGAAGCCCGAACTGTCCTGGACGGCACGCCGTGCGCGGTCTTCGCTGGGCCGCTACGACTTCAGTCAGGACGTTATCTTCGTCAGCCGCTACCTGGACTCAGCGAAGGTTCCCGGATACGTCATTCGGTACATCCTCTACCACGAAATGCTTCATGTACGGTTCGGATCGCGCATTTCGAACCTCCGCGAGATAGTCCATCCGCCCGAATTTCGACGCGAAGAACGCCAGTTCGAGCACTTCGAGGCCGCAAGCGCGTGGCTCGACGAACATTAGCCCGAAATTTGGCGGATGTTCACCGCAAAGACGCAAAGGCGCAAAGGGGGAAGAGGTAAATTAGGTTCGAACTTGCGGCTCGAGGGATGTCTCGTAGTCCGAAGGCGAGTGCCCATCCGACCACCAAAGTCTTTGCGTCTTTGCGCCTTTGCGGTGAATCCCTGTCCCCTTCCGTTCAATTCGTGTAATCCGTGGCAACTCCCCTCCCCTGCTACCCGTGGCTTGAGATAGGGAAACATGTTCACCGCAAAGACGCGTTTCGAACTTGCGGCTCGAGGGATGTCTCGTCGTCCGAAGGCAAGTGCCCATCCGACACCAAAGTCTTTGCGTCTTTGCGCCTTTGCGGTGAATCCCTACTCCCCTTCCGTGTAATCCGTGGCTACGTCCACAGACGTTGTGGAAAAGCCTGTGGAAAGGTCCGGTTCGCCCCACTGAATCAGCCCTAAAACTAAGGCTCAATAGTGTTTTGCACCGTTTTCGGGCATTCATCTTCCTGTTGAAAAGTGCAGCAATTTTTTCGAAACAAGGGAAAATTCTGCGTGAGAACGCCCCTTGTGGTCGGACGGGGGAAGGCCGGGATCGACCCTAGACTATTCTCTGGACGGCGGGGCGGCTGCGGTCAGACCCATCCTGCCGGTCACTACGAGTGCCGAAATGCGCTCCTTGAGTTGCGCAATCCCTTCGCCGGTCACAGCGGAGATCAGAAACTCGTTCTCGCCGAGGGCTTGGGATAACGCCTCGGCAATGTCCGCCTTGTTGTAGACACTGAGCCGCGGGAGATCCCCGCCACCGATCTCGGTCAGGACCTCGAGGGCGACTCGCGCTTTCTCGTGGTGGTCGGGGTCGGCTACGTCGACCACATGAAGGATCAGGTCGGAGCCGACGACCTCCTCCAGGGTCGCTCGGAATGCGGTCACCAACTGGTGCGGAAGCTTGCGAATGAAACCGACCGTATCCGACAGAAGGATGTCGGAACCAACTCCAAGGTGGACCCGACGGACGAGTGGGTCGAGCGTGGCAAAAACACGGCCGGAGATGAGAGTGTCTTTCCCCGACAAAGCCTGGAATAAGGTCGACTTCCCCGCGTTCGTGTATCCGACCAGGGATACTATCGGCAATTCGCCGCGTCGTCGTCGGTCGCGATGCAGACGCCGGTGTTTGCGGACCTGCTCGAGCTCTTTCTTGAGTCTGGACATCCGTCCGCGGAGGCGGCGACGGTCGACTTCAAGCTGTGTTTCACCGGGCCCGCGCGTTCCGATACCGCCGCCCAGACGGGACAACCACTCGCCGCTCCCGCCCAGGTGGGACATGGTGTAGGTGAGTTGAGCCAGCTCTACCTGGAGCTTGCCCTCGCGTGTGTGAGCGCGGCGCGCGAAGATATCGAGGATCAAACCGGTGCGGTCGATGACCTTAGTCTCGAGCAGCCGCTCGAGGTTGCGCATCTGGGCAGGGCTGAGGTCATCGTCGAAGATGACCAGCTCCGCCCCATCGAGCAATACTTCTTCGCGAAGCTCCTCGGCCTTTCCCTTGCCGACAAAGGTCGCCGGATCCGGTTTTTCGCGGTGTTGGACAATCTCTTTGACGACACGTCCGCCCGCAGCACGTGCAAGCTCACGCAGCTCGTCGAGTTCCCCGAATCCAACCAGTATTGCTTTCTCCATCGACTATTCTGCCATCGGTCGAGCTGTAGATAGTACCGGGGTCTATCGGTCGATCGGGTTTTCAGCGCAACGGCGCGAAGGGGGGTGACAGCGAGGACAATGTCCTGACTTCCCCGGAGCGAGCAACACTCTATGAGGACTCTTCTCGAGGCTCTCGCGGTTCGCTAGGCTCTCGCGATTCGCTAGGCTGTCGCGATTCGCTAGGCTCTCGCGGTTCGCGGACCTGCCTGGGTTCTCGCGGTTCCCGGGGCGGTGCATCCCTGCGGCCGCCCTGGCGGGAAGTCGTGACGGTCGATATGGCGTGCTTGAAAATCAGCTGCTCCTGGTGATTGGCTTCGAGAATGACCGAATACTTGTCAAATCCGCGGAGCCGACCCATGAGCTTGACTCCGCTCATGAGGAAAATCGTTATGGGCAGCTTTTCCCGACGGACTGTGTTGAGGTAAACATCCTGGATGTTCTGAGACTTGCCTTCCATAAGGGAACCCCCCTAAAAAGTTCGAGTTGGCCCGACCTCGCCGCCCCAACCTTCAGCGGGCAACGGAGCCGAGATTGCTGTGCAGGTACCGGCGGATTCTTTCGATCGTCGTCTCATCGTCTCCGAATCCGGCGAACCAGCAGATCGCGTGTTGTTTCTTGAACCAGCTAATCTGGCGTTTCGCGTATCGACGCGTATCACGCTTCATCAGTATTATGGCCTCATCGAGGGGGTGAACGCCATCCAGGTAAGCAAGAATATGCCGGTATCCGATCGCCAGGAAGACACCCGAACCTCGCCGGACTCCGTCGTCGACGAGCCGCCGGACCTCGGCGACCAACCCATCCTCGATCATCCGATCGACGCGCCGATCGATACGTTCGTATAGCGCCGCGCGTGGAGGGTCCAGCCCGATCAGGGAGAATTCGAAGTTCGTCGCGGGCCGACCAGGCTCTATTTCCAGGTGATTGGAAAGGGAACGCCCGGTCTCGAGCCAAACTTCAAGAGCCCGAATCACCTTCGGTTTGTCCCGAGGGGCGATCCGGGCAGCGGCTTTCGGATCCAGCCTGGCGAGAATCCGGTGGAGATACTCTCTCCCCCGGGCACTGGCCCTTTGCTCAAGGCGAGCCCTCCAGTGCTCGGACCGCTGCGGCCCGGCAAACAGTCCTTCGATCACAGCCCTCAGGTAGAAGCCGCTGCCACCCACCATCACCGGAAGCTTTCCGCGACCCGAAACTTCCCCGAGCGTCGATCGGGCGAGCCGCTGATAGTCCCCCGCACTGAAGTCCTCACCGGGCTCGCGGATGTCGATCAGATGGTGGGGAACTCGGCGTCGGTCCGAGGCCGGCGGCTTGGATGCTCCGATATCGAGGCGTCTGAAGATCTGGACAGAGTCGTAATTGACTATCTCACCGTTGGATGATTCAGCCAGTTCCAAGGCCAGGCAAGATTTGGCGCTCGCTGTGGGGCCCGCAATAACTACGACGGGGGAGGGGAAATTGGACATTGGAGGTTGGAGATTGGAGGTTGGTTCATTGCATCATTGGAGATTCGAGATTTGTGATTCGAGATTGGCTGATAGGGACTCGCGCAGCTTCGCGCGCTCGGATCCGGATAATCTGAAATCGATCAATCTCCAACCTCCGGTTTCATGTCCATCTGCAATCTCTCCCTCAGTAAACCTGCTCAACCTCGATCCCACGGTAATAAGTGGTAAGAATCTCCTCCGCCGTGGCTCCGTCGATAGCCATCCCATAAGCTCCCACCTGACACATGCCCACTCCGTGTCCCCATCCGCCGCCGTAGAAAGTCATGCCCAGCAGCTCTCGGCGCGCGTTGCGTTCCTCGTCCAGGTAGACAAGGCTGTCTCTCAAGCCGAGCAGCGTACGCAACCGGGGGCCCGCAATCACACGACGTCCCCGCGTTCCGTTGAACTCGACCCGAACGACCCTTTCCGACAGGCCGCGCGCCAGGACGCGGATGTCTTCGAGCAGGCCGATCCCGAGTGGCGCGATGGCCTGGTCCAACTCTTCCCTGCTCCTATGGGTCTGCCATTGGACGAGCGGCGAGTACCGGTCGGCCGACACGATTCCCGAGTTTGGCCGATACACGAGTGCCTCGATCTGTCCGTCGATCACCCGGATGTCCATGCTCTCACCTCCGAGCCAGGCACCTTCACCGACGGGTATGCGTTCTCCCCCTACTCGCTGGAAGATTGCGGCGGTAGGGGACAGTCCGAAATCCTCGACCGCCGGGCCGATGCGAACCTGCATCAACTCGCCGTCCCACGACATCAACCGGGCGCTCTGCCATTCGAATACGTTCTTCCGCTCGAGCAACCGGAGCACTACACCGTCGAGATCGTTGCGATCAGTGGGCAACAGGATGCCCTGGTCTTCCAAAAACCCTAGATCTGAAGCCACCCGAACGTCGGGAAAGAAGCGGCTCCGGATAAACGCTGCGAGCTCGTCCGGCGCCATCGATGGGGGTTCTCCGACATCCGTCAGCCCGAGGAACCGGCCGGCATCGGAGAAGGTTTCGACGTCCGCGATGCCGAGCAGTCCTTCCTCCCAGTCGCCGTAGACCGTGGAGGTTCGGAACGCCTGAGGTTCCGGGTGGCGGTACTCGCAGACGGTCGAAACCAGGTAAGGCACCGCTTCGCCGAAGACGTTTTCCGCGTTCTCGGTGCGGCCGCCGCACGTGGAGCTGTAGAGTGCGTTGATCGGCTCTCCGGCGAACGTCGCTATCATGCCCCGCGTCTCTTCTACCGCTTGGGTGGCGAGCGGATGTTCGGTGTCCCTCCCGCGGTACACCTGGCAGAAGTCCGTCGCACAGATGTCGAAGCCCTCGGCCTCGAACTGGCCGAGATTCCTCACGATGTAGGTGCGGGCGGCGATAGCCTGGGCCTTGAGAGCTTCGAGTTCTGGAAATACATCCGGGGCCAGTTCGTTCGGAACGACCCCGAGAAGGTACTGCTCCATTGGCAGCTCGTTGATCACCGTGATCAATCCCCGGGAGGTCCCCCGCACCTCGATGTCACCGCGGTAGGACTTTCCACCCACCTCGAGTGGCGAACCGGTGGGCCGGATCGAAAGCACCAAGTCCATCGGCCGGATCAGTACCGCGCCCGAATCCAGTTCGATCGCCAGGCGGGTCTCGAGATCGTCCTTCTGGACGGTCGCTTCTGCGCCAGAAATTGCGATTACGGTCGAGAACGTTGCCGACCTCACAGTCCGGCCGTCCAGCGTGAAAGGCTCGAGTGATCGGAGGGTAATCTCTCCCACGTTCCGCTCGACCCCGATCCGCACCGTGGGTTCGGCAGGGAGCGACACCTGCGCAAGGAGCACGACCCCGACGAACAACCTGAGCCTGCCCAGCACACGTTTGTGTCTTTGCGCCTTTGCGGTGAAACGTCCGCTACTCATGACATGTTGTAGAGGAAGGTAAACTGCAACACGATGTGGTCGTCGTCGTAGTCGTCCGGCAGCCTCGGGAAAGGATTCGATGCCTGAATCGCCCCGACAGCAGCCCGGTCCAACGGAATGGCTCCGGAGTTGGCGACGATCTTAATATCGGAGATGCCGCCGTTCTTCGTGATCGTAAAGGTGATGACGGCCCGTCCTCGCAGCTGACCGAGGCGTGCGGCTTCGGGTATGAACGAATACCAGTTGACCCGTACACGGTTGATAACCTGGTTCATATAAGGGCCGAAATCGTACCCGCGGGTATCGGAAAGGATCGTTGGCTGTTCGGTCGAGAAGTTCGGCAGCGCCTGAAGGCCGTCGTCCACTCCCGGGCTACGCCCTCGCGAGGATAGGCGCCTCGCCGCCTCCTCGGCGACAATGTCTTCGGCCTGTTTCCTCAGGTCGGGAAGCCTCAGGGCGTTGGGATCCGTAATCTCCGGTTCCGGATCGGCTTCCTCGCCGGTTTCGGGTTCGGCTCCGGCCATCTCTTCGACGGCCTCCCGTGCATCTCCTTCCTCAGTGGCTTCCAACGGTTCTTCGGCACCGGCGCTGTCGAACGTCTCGGGCTGGAGAGTCTCGCCGGCCGACGCGCTGGGATCAGCGTCCGGACGGGCTCCCTCCGCAATGACGTCGTCCGGCTCGATGATGTCCGGCGGAGGAGGGAACTCCGGCTCCGGTTGAGGAGGGGGAGGCGGAGGAGGCGGCGGGGCCGCTACGGGCGGCGGAACTGCCTCGGCCTGAGGCGGGATGTTCTCGGCAATCGCCGGAGGGGGCGGGGCCGGTACCAACTCCGGTGGAAGGTACAGTTCCTGGATGTCGAACCTGTCCAGGTCGAAGTCCTGACCCGCAATCCGGATGATTCGCTTGGGTGGACTCCTCAGCAGGTCCGGATTGGCGATGAAGAAGAGAACCAGAAGCACGTGAAGTCCCACCGACACGGCCAGGCCCCGTCGCCTGCGCGAGGACAACTCCGGGCTGATCTCCAGTTGAAATTGCAGCTCTTGCTTCACACTCTCAAACCGCCGACCGCGTCGACATACCCTCGGGGTGAGCGGCACGGTGGCTCTCTATTTCTCGGTTCACGGCAAGCGCGACGTCGAGCGCTCGCAGTCCATCCTCACCGGACACCCGGGGGGCTTGCCGATCCCCAACGGCTCCGACGAACGCGACAAGCTGGACTTTCAGCGGTTCCCGCTTCTCCGGAATCAGCCTTCGGTGATGGATCTGCCCACCATCGAGCGAGAGCAACGACCCTTCCTGCATAGCGTAATCCAGCGACACGTAGTTGTGCGGCTGAAAGAACCGCAGCTTCCGCACCTTGTCCGCACTGACACGGCTCGCGGTCAGATTTGCGACGCACCCGTTCTCGAACTCTATCCTGACATTCGCGATGTCCGCCTTGTCAGAGAGTACCGGAATGCCCACGGCTCGGATTTCGGCGACGCTTGACGGAACCAGACTCAGCACGACGTCGATATCGTGGATCATCAAATCAAGTACGACGTCGATGTCCAGACTGCGCATGGAGAAAACGCTAAGGCGATGGACCTCGAAAAACTGCGGGCTCGTCGCAACCTCCCGTGCGGCTTCGACGACCGGGTTGAACCGCTCCACGTGGCCGACCTGGAGGACTCGCCCGTGCTCTCTTGCGCAGTCGATCAGGGAGCGCGCGTCCTCGGTGTTGGTCGCGATCGGTTTCTCCACCAGTACATCGAGGCCGGCGGCGAGGCAGTCGCGGCCGATCCGCGTGTGCTCCTCGGTCGGGACCGCGATCGAAACCGCGTCGACTTGCCCGATAAGCGTCCGGTAGTCGCCCGTTGCTACGGTCCCGTATTCGCCACCGATCTCGTCAGCCCGCCCCGGAACGATATCGGCAACCCCGACGAGTTCGACACCCTCCAGTCCAGAGTAGATCCGGGCGTGGTGCCTTCCGAGATGCCCCACCCCAATGACACCAACCCTCAACATGCGCTTGACTCCGGAACCAAGAGCCGATGGTTCACCGCAAAGGCGCAAAGGCGCAAAGGTCTTACTTGGGGAGGGAAACAACGCACCACCGAACTTCTGGTACAGTCCGCGACGTTCCGGTGGAACGGGATTTCCACAACCCTTATTCTCTGCGTCTTTGCGCCTTTGCGGTGCAAATCCCTCCTATTCGACGGCCACGATGGCGATCTGTTTGTCGTCTGCGGCCTTGAGGAGTTCAGTCTTATCAATCATTAACGTTTTCCGCGCCTCGATTGCGGCGGCAGTCACGTGGCATCGGACCATGGTCTCGATCGTCGGCGGACCGACCACCGGTACGTCGAAGCGGAGATCCTGGTTCGGCTTGGCCAGTTTGATCAACCTGAGCGGCCGGCCGTTGACGAGTGAGGCCGCCCTTTCGACGACGGCGTCGGTGCCTTCCATCGCCTCGAGCGCTACGCAGGCGCCGTCAGAGACGACGACGGACTGTCCCAGGTCCAGCCGCCCCAGATCCCGGGCGATCCGGAACCCGTAGTCCAGATCACTCTGCTCTTCGGGCGTTGGCACTCGGGCAGTGAGCACACCGGGCTCGGGCAACAGCGGCCCCAGGAACGCAGTCGAGTCCATCAACTCGATCCCCTCATCCTCCAACACGCGCGCCACGCCACCGATCAGCGAATCCGTCGATTTTGTGGCCAGGCCGGCCAGCATCTTCACCATCGTCAGGTCGGGAATGATGCCGCGGAAGATCTGTTTGTGCCTGACTTGGCCCGCCATCACCGCGCGGTCGATCCCCTCAGCCTTGAAGGTCTTGATCAACTTGCCGAGCTGACCGAGGCTCAGCCAGTGAACCGTGGCGGCCTCCTTCTCGATCTCCGGGAACGCTTCCTCCTTTATCGCGGCCACGACCACGTCGATGCCCTGACTTCGAGCCGCTTCCAACACAAGAAACGGAAACCTTCCGTTTCCCGCGATCAGACCGACTCTACTTGATGATCCCACGCTCGGATCGCTCGATGAATTCGACCAGGGTCCTCGCTTCCGGCGAGTCCGCCTCCTGGCGAATCGTCGCGATCGCCTGGGTCGTGTTCATCTTGGATTGGAGCAAGAGGCGGAACACCACCTTAATGTTCGCGATCTGCTCCGGGCTAAAGCCTCTGCGCTCGAGACCGATCGTATTGACCCCGTAGTTCTTCGTATTCCGGGCGCTCACCGTCTTCGAGTATGGGAGAACGTCCTTGGTCACGACTGTGTATCCGCCTACGTAGCCGTGGATCCCGACGGTGCAGAACTGGTGGACACCCGAATACGCCCCTATCGTCGCATGGTCCTCGATCACGACGTGACCGGCCAGCGTCGCAGCGTTCGCCAGTATGATGTCGCTCCCGAGGATGCAGTCGTGCGCGACGTGGGCGTTGACCATGAAGAGGTTCCGGTCTCCGATCCGTGTCTCACCCCCACCCCCCGCCGTTCCGCGGTGGACGTTGACAAATTCCCTGAAGACGTTGTCGGTCCCGATAACGAGCGTTGTCGGCTCACCGGCGTATTTGAGGTCCTGCGGCCCAAGACCGATCGTTGTAAACGGGAAGAACCGGTTGTTGGCCCCGATCCGGGATGGCCCCTCGATGACGACATGCGAGTCGAGACGGCATCCCGGCCCGATCCGCACCTGTTCACCGACCCTCGAGAACGGTCCGATGTAGACGTCATCGGCGATCTCGGCGTCCGGGTTGACCACCGCGGTCTCATGAATGGACTCACTCGCTAGCATGGCTGGTCTCTTGGAAGGGCTTCACCGCAAAGACGCAAAGGCGCAAAGATTGTGGGGTTGGATGACCGCTCGACATCGGTCCTAGGAGACACCGGGCGAACCGCAAGGCTCGAACCTGGTCGATTGCCTGATCCCCCCCTCTGCGCCTTCGCGTCTTTGCGGTGAACATGCTTCCCGTTTTCACGATTCGTCCGCCTTGCTGATCGAGCAGAGGAGCGTAGCTTCGGCGGCCGGTTCGTCGTCGACTCGAACTTCACCCTGCATCTTCCAGATAGCGCCCCTCTTCCGGATGACTTCCATGGAGATTCGCAACTGGTCACCCGGAACGATCGGCCGGCGGAACCTTGCGCGGTCGATTCCCATAAAAAAAACACGGGTGTTCTCGAGGTCGGACTGGTCGATCAGGCCAAGGACGGCGCCGACCTGTGCCATGCACTCGATGGTCAGCACCCCCGGCATGACGGGCAAATTGGGGAAGTGTCCGGCGAAGAAAGGCTCGTTGATCGTGACGTTCTTGATCCCCACGATCCTCTGTTCCCGCTCGATCTCGATTATCCGGTCAACGAGCAGAAACGGGTAGCGGTGCGGAAGGATCCGCATGATTTCGTCGATACGCAGGTCGTCCAACTAATCCCCCAGACACCGGCCAACGCCGGTGTCCGCGCTACCCATCATGTGCTGGTAAGCGACTCAGTTGACGCCGGGACCACCGCCCGGTCCCGTGCCCGGAGGACCTGGCGGTCCGGCTTCAGTCGTTTCCGCCGCATCCATCCGCCGGATGATCTCCGTCGTGACGTCGACCACTTCGTCGAAGTAGATGATCCCGGTCTGAGGGTTGGAGACGTCGAAGATGACTGCAAAACCCAGCTCCTGTGCGTACGCCTCGAGCATCATGCCCACCATCTCGAAGACCGGCATGAACAGTTCATCCTGTTTTGCCGCCAGATCCAGTTCCGCATCCTCCCCATCCCGGGTAAGCTTCGTCGTCAGGTCCTGGATATCTCGGTTCAGCGCCGCCAGAGCGGCCGGGGCCAGCGCGCGCTCCCTGGTCTGCAACTCGGTCTGGAGTCTCGTCAACTCCGTCTGTGTCATCTGGAGCTCCGTGTTACGCTCGTCGAAGAAGGCCTGTCGCTCCGCAATAGCTGCTTTGCCCGCGGCGCTCCCGCTCACCGCCGTATCGACATTGATGACGGCGATCTTTGCCCCCTGCGCCAGCACCGTCACCGGTGAGACCAGAGCTGCGAGCAATATCAGTTTCAGAAACCTCATTTTCTCTCCCAAACTTAGAATGTCTTTCCCACCGTAAACTTTATGGCCCTTCGGTCCGTCCGGATCTGGAATAGTCTGCCCGTGACCGGGCCCGCGAACAACTGATCGATCCGCAGAGGATTGTACGCGAAGATCAGCCGGAAGGGCGCATTGATGATCGGCATCAACAGCCCCAACTCAATGCCGGTACTGATGCGAACTCCCGAATTGGTCCCCGGCAGGAACTGTACTCGTTCGACGACGACGCTGCCGTCGGCCTGAACAACCTGGCGGGTCAACTGCTCTTTCTGCGTCACCCAGGAATTGCCGACGTCGAGAAACGGCGCGAGGGTCACGGTCGCAACGTCCTGTATTATCGGGATTCGGTATTCGATGTTGACGACCGCCGTCGTGTCACCCCCGATGTAGACGATGTCATCCTGTGGAATAGGCTGTCCGGTGAACCGGTCGTTCAGTCTCCGCTCGACAAAGGCGACCGGACCGATCGAGTTGAACTCGAAGCCACGGATGTCGAAATCGCCGCCCATGAAGGACCGCTGGTAGAACGGCACGGCCGTGTCGTTAAAACCACGGATGTGGGAGCCGCGAAAGCGAACCGCCAGCACGTTTCTCCCGAAGGTGTCCGGCTTCAGGTAGTTCATCGCCTTGAAGAACGTGTACTCAAAGACCGGCCTTATGTAGTTGACATTCCCGCCCAGGACGCCGCCTGTAAATTCGAACGACACGTTGAGGCTCTGCCCTCCTCGCGGCGAAAAGGGGTTGCTCACGGTGCTGTATGTGTAGCTGGGAACGATCGAACGGGATCGGAAGCTCGAAAAACTGCCCTGCTCGATGAACCGCTCCTCCTCGGACTGCTTCACGTTCTCGAAGAACGCGGCCGTCGCCGGATTCACCGCATCGGTCGAGGAATTACTGAACTGAAACGTCGCTCCAAGGCGTTGAAACGCACGGAATGGATAACTGGTGAAGACGTTGAACCCGGCGCTTTTTTGTTCATAGTTGAGCCGGTCCTCGAGTCCGAGACCCTCCGGCAGGTTGTCCGGGTCGAGGCCGAACACATCCCGGGCCTGGTCGTACTGGTATTCGTTCTTGAAGATGGAGAACCCGGTCGAGATCGGGCGATCCATCAGATACGGCTCGGTAAAGCTGAACACGAAGTTCGACGTCCGGGTTCCGCCCTGGACGTCGATGCTCAGCCTTTCGCCAAACCCCAGGAAGTTGTTCGTCGAGTAGTTCATCCCGAGGAACGAGCCCCCGATGCCGCTGACGCCACCGTTAAACCCGATCGACTGCCGGCCCTGCTCGGCGACATCGAGCGTGATGTCCACCTCGGGCAACGTCGGGTGCGGTCGAATTTGGGCATTCTCGGCGGTGAGCTCATCGAAAAACCCGAGCTGGTTGAGTCTCAACAGGCTGGTATCCCACAGCCTTGAGCTGAATACGCTGCCTTCCTGGAGCAGGATTTCGCGGCGGATGACCTTGTCACGGGTCGTCGTGTTCCCCCGGAAAGCGATCCGATTGACCAGAAATCGACGGTCCTCGTCGATGCTGATCTCCAGATCTACAACCTTGTTGACGTCGTCGAAGGTATGGACCGGAACCGGCGTGAAGTTGATGTAGCCGCGTTCGCCGTAGAGGGTCGTCAGGGCTTCGAACCCTTCCCTCAAGAACGTCTCGTTGTAGATTTCGCCCGGGATCAGGCCGAGCACGAACAGGATTTGGACGTCTGTGAATTCCTGGTTGCCTTCGACTGAAACCTCTCCGATCTCGTATTGATCGCCCTCTTCCACCGTTATCGTTATGAAGAACCGGTCGACTTCTTTCTTCCAGAACGGTAGCGGGATGCCCCAGGGAAACGGCAGCTTTATGAAGGGCAAGGTGCGGGCCACTTTGTGAGGGCGCACCTCGATTACGGGTTCGAGTACGTTTACGCGAACGTATCCGTTTTCGCGGTAGAACAACTGGATCCGCGTGATGTCATCGGCAAGCTTCAGATCGTGAAACACATCCTTGTTCGTTAGCCCCGTGATCGCGCCGGCCTCCTTGACGAGCTTCATTGCGCCCTTGACCTTGCCGTCGGAGAAAACCTCGTTGCCTACGATCTCGATCTTCTCGATCTTGATCTTCGGCCCTTCATCGATCACGAAGGCGACGCCGATCGCGTTCGGTGG
Source organism: Terriglobia bacterium (assembly GCA_965206125.1). Classification (GTDB taxonomy): domain Bacteria; phylum Acidobacteriota; class Terriglobia; order 20CM-2-55-15; family 20CM-2-55-15; genus CAXWPM01. Next base: position 906,932 of record CBDBIN010000046.1, on the reverse strand, counting down.
GATTTCGTATGTTTCGATCTCGATCGTCGCGTTCTGGCGGCCCTTTTCCGCAAGCAGGTCGAGAATCTCTTTCTGGGCCCGCTTGATCCTGCTCGGATCGTATGCCGTCTCGGGGCTCAGGCCCACCCTGCGCTCACGGAAACGCTCCAGGACATCGGACTGAGTGACGGAGTTGAGGCCCTCGTAGTCGATCGCCCGGACGGTCGGCTTCTCGACGACCCTGTAGGTGAGGATCGTACCGGTCTCGCCGGCCTCCTCCTCCACTTGTATATCCTCGAAATATCCCATCGCGTACAGGGCGCGGATATCCCGTCGGATCACGGCCAGATTGAGCGTGTCGCCCGCTTTGGCCTGGATGTTGTACTTGATCGTGTCCGACGGGATCCGCCTGTTATTGAGAACCTGAATGCTCTCGATGCGGTTCGGGTCGGGGGTCTGCAGGGCCTGGGGTTCGACGCCACTAACAAAGAGGGCGAAGAAAACGGCAAACAGCTTCATTTCCTCCTCCAGAATACAATGTCAAATTGTACTCCATCCATTCACGTAAAGCCAATGGACACTGCATCATAACCGTCCCACACGGTAGGGCCTGTAAGACCGTCGCCCGGCATTCAGGCCGCCCGATGCATGACGGGGAAAGACGAGGTTCCCCCGGGAGCGGTTAGTTAGACCGTCGGTTGCAGCGTTTGTAATAACTTTGGAGGGAAGAATTAACAATGCGTGCGAACGGGTCACAGGTGTGCGCTGTCGGCACGGCAGTTAGGGGGGACTGGCCAGATGGCCGTTGGGGTTGCCACGAGCCAAAAGCCAAGCCGTCGGGCGGGCACAGGTCCCGCCCCTACACCGTTAGCGGTACTCCGATCTCTTCGTGGTCTTTCGGCCGGTACCAGAGCTGATCCCCGTCCCTGTAAACCTCGACCGTCGGGAGATCCTGGAGATTCCCCTGGATGAGCGCTTCGGAAAGCGGGTCTTCGATGTAGCGCTGGATGGCTCGCCGGAGGGGCCGCGCGCCGTAATTCCTGTCCTTGCACACCTTCTTGAGAATCCAGCTCTTGGCCTCTTCGGTCAGACAGACCTCCAGATGCTTGTGCACCAGGTGCGCGTTCAGTTGGTCGATCATCATATCGACGATCCGACCGAGGTCCTCATCGGTTAGCGAGTTGAAGACGATGATCTCGTCGAGACGGTTGATGAACTCCGGATTGAAGAGACGCTTCACCTCGACCATCACGGCCTCTTCGATCTTGGCTTCGGTCGCTTCCTCGCTCGGTGCCTGGAAGCCCAGGCTCGTATGCTTGCTCAGGAAGCGGGCACCGATGTTGGACGTCATGATGATGATCGTGTTCTTGAAGTCGATCGTGTTGCCCAGCCCATCGGTGAGTTGGCCGTCCTCGAAGACCTGCAACAGGATGTTGTAAACGTCTGGATGGGCCTTCTCGATCTCGTCGAGCAGGATCACGGAATAGGGGTTCCGCTTGACCCTTTCAGTCAGCTGGCCGCCTTCCTCGTACCCGACGTAGCCCGGTGGCGAGCCGATCAGTTTCGAAACCGAGTGCTTCTCCATGAACTCGGACATGTCAAACCGGATCAAGGACTTCTCGCTGCCGAACAGGAACTGCGCCAGCGAGCGGGCCATCTCGGTCTTTCCGACGCCGGTCGGACCCAGGAACAGGAACGAACCTGCAGGCCGGTTCGGAGACTTCAATCCGGCGCGCGAACGTCTTATGGCCCGGGCCAGGGCGTCGATAGCCTTCTCCTGGCTTACGATGCGGCGGTGGAGTTCGTCCTCGATCCGGGTCAGTCGGATCATCTCCTCTTCCTTGATCGAGGTTACCGGCACACCGGTCCACTTCGAGACGACTTCTTCGATGTCGGCACGCGTCACCACGCCCGTGCTGGCGTTCTCGCTGATGCTGAACTTCTCGCGGACACTCTGGAGGTTGTCGCGCTCGACCTGTTCTTCATTCTTGTAGTGTTCTGCCTTCTCGAAGTCCTTCGAAGAAATAGCGCTCTCCATCCGGGCCACGATGAACTTGATCCGCCGCTGGATGTCGGTCATCTCTGGCGGCAGCGTCGCCTGACGAAGCTTCACCCGGGCGCCGGCCTCGTCGAGCAGGTCGATCGCCTTGTCGGGCAGGAACCGGTCCGGAATATAGCGATTGGAAAGGTGCACGGACGAATCGATCGATTCGTCCGTGTAGCTGACCATGTGGAACTTCTCGTACCGTGACTTGACACCGTGCAAGATGCGGATGGACTCGTCTTCTGGCGGCGCGCCGACCTTGATGGCCTGGAACCGCCGCTCGAGCGAGCGATCCTTCTCGATGGATTTCCGGAATTCTGCGGGCGTCGTCGCCCCGATGCACTGGATCTCGCCGCGCGAAAGCGCCGGTTTCAGGATGTTCGCCGCGTCGAGAGACCCTTCGGCCGATCCCGCACCCACGAGAGTGTGCAGTTCGTCGATGAACACGATCGTGTTTGGATTATCGACCAGTTCCTTCATGATCGTCTTGAGCCGTTCCTCGAACTGGCCGCGGTACTTCGTGCCCGCGACGATCAGCGACAGGTCCAGGACCAGGATCCGTTTGTCCGCCAGAAACGTAGGGATCTCGCCATCGACGATCTTCTGCGCCAGTCCCTCGACGATCGCTGTCTTGCCGACACCGGGGTCGCCGATCAATACCGGGTTGTTCTTGGTCCGGCGGCACAGGATCTGGACAATGCGTTCGATCTCGTTCCCGCGGCCAACCAGGGGGTCCAGCACACCGTCTATTGCAGCCTGGGTCAAATCTCTGGAAAACTCTGAAAGCAGAGGTGTTTCCTTCGGTTTGACCAGGGTTTGCCGGTCGACGACCGAACGCGCCAGTTCCTCACGGATCGCATTCAGGCGCAGACCGCGCTCATGCAGAATCTCGCCCGCCACGCACTTCTCCTCACGCAGGATGCCCAGCAGGAGGTGCTCGGTACCGATGTGCCGATGGTTCAACCGTTCCGCTTCCTCGGCAGCATAGGCGAGAATGCGCTTGCACTCGTTCGAGAGAGGCAGGTCGATCGACGTCGACACCTTCTCGCGGATAGTCGTACGACCTTCGATCTCCTTGCGGATGTTCTCGATCGACGACTGGTTGCGCAGGAAGCGATTCGTGAGGTTCTTGTCTTCGCGGATCAGGCCGAGGAGCAAGTGTTCGGTCTCGATGGTCGTGCTGCCGAACTGGCTTGCCTCGTAGCGGGCGAAGAAAATGACTCTCCGGGCTCTCTCTGTGTATCGTTCGAACATGGTCTAGTCTCTAGCTGAAATCGAGTCCGCGAGGAGGCTCACGAACCGTATTTTTTCAGTTGTCACGACTGTCCCGATTCTAGCCGAAGCGCAAACCCATAACAATAGGCTTCTCCTGCAACCTACCATAGAAACAATCAAATACGGGCGATTGAAGCAGTTTCCAGATGGCCCGATTCGATCCTCCAAACCTGTTTGCACTCGGCCGCGATCTGCTCGTTGTGGGTCACGATCACCGACGTCAGTCCCCGCTCAGCGTGGAGCTCCCGAATCATCCCGAAGACACCTTTGCCGGTGTCTCTGTCCAGGTTGCCCGTCGGCTCATCCGCCAGGAGGACCTCGGCGTCGCCGACCAGAGCCCTGGCGATCGCAACCCGCTGCTGTTCACCCCCGGACAACTCTCCGATCTTGTGCTCTGCCCGGTCCGCCAACCCTACACGTTCAAGCAGTTGACGGGCGCGTGTCAGGGCTTCGTCGCGGGGCACCCCACGGATCAGGAGCGGCATCGCAGCGTTCTCGGTGGCCGTAAACTCGGGTAGAAGATGATGAAACTGGAAAACAAACCCGATGTGCTCATTCCGATAGCGCGCGAGTCGCGACGGCTCCATCGCGAAAATATCCTCACCTCGAAACAGTATCGTGCCAGAAGTCGGCCGGTCCAGGCCGCCCAGCAGATGCAGCAGCGTACTCTTCCCAGCACCTGAGGGTCCAATTACAGCCGTCAGGTCCCCGGTTTCAACGTTCAGCCGAAGTTTGTCGAAGATCACGATCCGGGACCCAGCAGTTTCATAGACCTTCGTCATATCCACGGCTTCGATCATGGATTTACCGTCCAAAGTCCATGTTGCAAGGTCCAAGGCCATATCAGGGCCCGGGACGGGGAACGGGAACTTTGCCACGGATTACACGGATTACACGAATATGACAAGCATCTGTTCGGACTGCTTTTCCGAAAGACATATCTCATCCGTTAAATCCGTGTAATCCGTGGCAACCTCCGATCGGCGTAATCCGCAGACCACGGATTACTCGTAACGGAGTGCTTCGACTGGTTCGAGGGATGAAGCGGCCCGTGAAGGATAGAGGGTAGCCAGGTAGCTGATCAGTATGGCAGCAACACCGACCACCGCAGAATCCCACGCGTCGGGCCTGAACGGGACGTAGGCGATGGAATAGACGTCGGGCGGCAGGCTGACCCACCGGTACGTGTCGGCGAGATAGCTCGCCAGGTTCCCGACGATGAGCCCGAGAGCGGTGCCGATGACGCCTATGATCACGCCTTGAGCGACGAAGACTCGTCGGATGTTCTCGCGCGTGGCGCCCATCGACATCAGCACTGCGATGTCGCGGGTCTTCTCGAGAACCATCATCACGAGCGTCACAACGATGTTGAGCGATGCGACAAGGACGATCAGGCCGATCGTGATGAACATGACGAGCCGCTCGAGCCTCAGCGCCTGGAAGATCACGGTGTTCTGCTCCTTCCAATCCGTGTACTCCAGTTCGCCCCCAAGACGTGCCAGGACGGCCTCTGCTACGGCTTCGGATCTGTCGATATCCTCGATCTGAATCTCGATCCGTGAAGCGACATCCTCGAGGCCGAGCAACTGCTGGACCCGGGCCATCGTCACGTAGGCATAACCTGCGTCCAGTTCGTACAAGCCAGACTCGAAGAGTCCAACGACATCGAGCGTGCGTGTCCGCGGAGAGAAGCCCATCGGCGTCATATAGGTCTCGGCGCTCAGGACACGCACGCGGTCGCCGACGAAGGAGCCGATCGCACGCGCCAGTTCCACCCCGAGAATGATTCCATCGTCGTCGAAGTCCTCGATTCGTCCTTCGGCAAGGTTATCGACGATATCGGAACGAGCGGACTCCAATTCCACCACGATTCCCTTGAGCCAAACGCCGCGATTCTGGAAGCTATTGGAGAGCAGGACACCCTGATAGAGCGCCGGCGCGGCCGCGCGAACCCCTTCGGTCTCCTTCGCTACTCGGACGATTTCCATGTAGTCGGAAATTCCCTCGAGGTTCGGGTTCATCAGCATGACATGGGCCTGGGCGCCGAGTAGCTTTTCCTGGAGGTCTTCGCGAAAACCCGTGTTTATTGCCAAGGCGATCACCAGCGCCGCAACACCGGCTGCCACGCCGATTACCGAGATCACGGTGATCACCGATACGACGGCCTGCTTGCGTTTGGCCTTCATGTATCGGAGCGCGACGAGGAATTCGAACCGCATGCGGAAATTATCGCATAGCGGGGGGCGGGGACAGAGCATCCCGTCCCTCGGGCGATGGGGCTAGCCGCCCATAGTCAGGTCTTGGGACGGGACGATCTGTCCCCTTTCGGTTGACCTACTCCGGACGGAGGTGGGGGAAGAGGATGACCTCGCGGATCGAGTGGGAGTCGGTCAGGAGAAGCGTCAGGCGGTCCACGCCGATGCCTTCGCCGGCCGTGGGTGGCATCCCGTATCCGAGCGCCCGGACGTAGTCTTCATCCATGGCGTGAGCCTCTTCATCGCCTCGTTCCTGGGCTTCGAGCTGCATTTCGAAACGCCTCTTCTGATCGACCGGATCGTTGAGCTCCGAGTAGGCATTCGCGATCTCCATTCCCGCGATGTACAACTCGAAGCGTTCGACCGTTGTGGGATCGTCGGCCTTGGCCTTCGACAGCGGCGACAGCTCGACTGGGTAGTCGTAGACGAACGTCGGCTGTACCATGTGACGCTCGGCAACGGCGTCGAACAGCACACCGATGAGATTTCCGAGCGGAAGGCGCGGATCGTACTCGGCACTGACCTGGTCGAGGAGCGCACGCACGCGTTCGATATCCGCGAGTTCGGATTCTTCGATCGGAGGATCGGCCGGAAAGTGCTTCACTATCGCTTCCTTCACCCGCAGCCGCGACCAATTACCGAAATCGATCTCCGTGCCGTCGTACGTGATCACGCGCGAACCGCAGACACGCTCAACGACCTGGGTCAACATCTCCTCGGTCAGCGCCATCAGGTCGAAGTAGTTCGAATAGGCCTGGTAGAACTCCAGCATCGTGAACTCGGGGTTGTGCTTGAACGACACGCCCTCGTTCCGGAAGACCCGATTCAGGTCGTAGACTCGGGTCAGCCCTCCGACAATCAGACGCTTCAGGTACAGCTCGGGCGCAATCCGCAGGTAGAAGGGCATATCCAGCGCGTTGTGGTGCGTCTGGAAGGGACGGGCGAGCGCCCCACCGGCGATGGGGTGCAGGATCGGCGTCTCGACCTCGAGATAATCGCGGTCATCGAGGTACCGTCTCAGCTCGCGAACAATCAGGGCGCGCTTGACGAAAACCCCCCGTACCTGCCGGTTTACGATCAAATCGACGTACCGACGACGAAAGCGGATCTCGACGTCGGTCAGGCCATGCCATTTCTCGGGAAGTGGTAGCAGACCCTTGACGAGGAACGTCAACTCGGACGCGTGGACGGTCAGCTCGCCGGTCCGCGTTCGGAACATCGTCCCTTCGGCGCCGATGAAGTCCCCGATGTCGAGCAGTCGATACAGTTCGAAGTCGCGCTCGGAGAGTTTGTCTTTTCGCGCGTAGAGCTGAATCCTGCTGCCTCCCTCCTGGAGGGTCATGAACCCTGCCTTCCCGAACGGCCGGTTTGCCACGATCCGACCGCACACACGGACGAGGGTCGGCTCCGCTTCCAGTTCGTCTCCCGTCCTGGGCGAAAACTCCTCGACCGCGACTTCGATGGCATGCGTATACCGATATGAGGTCGGATACGCATCGAAGCCAAGCTCGACAATCTTCTCGAGCTTCTCCAGCCGGACTTGTTCTAATTCGTCCAAGAACTCATCTCCGCTTTCAACACGAAGGCAACGAAGACCCACGGAGGCACGAAGTAAGACTCATCTTTTCTGCTCTTTGTTGACCAAAACACCTTCGTCACTTCGCTGTCCTTCGTGATCTTCGTGTTAAGAATTCGGATCAGCCGCTACTTTCTACTTCCCGCAGGATGCTGTCGAGGATACCGTTGATGAACTGCGCCGATCCGGTCGTGCTGAAGCGCCGGGCGATCTCGATCGCTTCGTTGAGGACGACCGTCGGGGGTGTATCCGGCTCCAACAGCAATTCGGCTGTGGCCAGCCTGAGCACGTTACGGTCGATCGTCTCCATGCGGTCGATACGCCAGTTGCGCGCATGGTGCCCGATGCGCCCATCGATCCCTTCCAACCGCGAGATGGCTCCAAGAAAAAGTCGCTCGGCAAAGTCGCGGACTTCTTCCGGTGTTTCGCGAACTTCCCAGTACGTCGCCGCCAGCGGCCTGGGATCCTCACGGGTTACATCCCACTGGTACAACATCTGGAGCGCGCATTCGCGCGCCTGACGCCTGGAACCCACGATTCGGTCACCGCCCTGTCGGAAGTTTCAAAGATCCTTCAGGCGACCGACCATCTCGATCGCCGCGACCGCGGCGTCAAAACCGCGGTTCCCTGCCGCTCCGCCCGACCGTGCCATCGCCTGCTCCACGGTATCGGTCGTCAGGACGCCAAAACCGACGGGCAGACCCGTGTCCAGCATCACTCGCAACAGTCCATCCGTCGCTGCCCGACCGACGTGCTCGTTGTGGGACGTCTCCCCACGAACGACGCAGCCCAAAGCCACGATCGCATCGTAACGCGCGGACTTGGCGAGGCGTCGGACGGCCAGCGGCAACTCGAACGAGCCGGGAACCCACACTACGTTCACGTCCTGTCGGGGCGTTCCCGTTGCCTCCAGCGCGTCCAGCGCACCGGAAACGAGCCGCTCGACTACGTGATTATTGAAGCGAGCAGCCGCGACCGCGATCCGCATCCCGCCCGAACCGAGCCCGTCGGGAACTGCGGCCGGCTCCTTACCGCCCTTTGAACTCGGCCCCACGTTTCTCCAGGAACGCCTTCGTCCCCTCCTTCATGTCCTCGGTCGTGCAGCACAGACCGAACAACGTAGCCTCGAGGTACAGCCCCTCGGCCTGGGTCATTTCTACACCGCGATTGACCGCATCGAGGCAGAATTGTACTGCCAGCGGCGCATTGGCCATGATCTTGCCGGCCAGCTTCTCGACCGCAGCCGAGAGCTCGGTCTGCGGCACAACCTGGTTCGCCAAACCGATCCGGTACGCCTCTTCCGCCTTTACCATGTCCCCGGTCAGGATAATCTCGAGGGCCCGGCCCTTGCCCACGAGCCGCGGCAGCCGCTGCGATCCGCCATATCCTGGGATCAGGCCCAGCTTGACCTCGGGTTGACCGAAGACCGCGTTGTCGGCTGCGACGCGAAACGAGCAGGCCATGGCCAATTCGCAACCCCCGCCGAGAGCGAAACCGTTCACCGCAGCGATCACGGGCTTCCCGAGGTTCTCGATCGCATCGAAGACAGCCTGTCCGGCGCGCGCGTATCGCTGCCCTTCGACAGGTGTCTGCACACTTAGCTCGTTGATGTCCGCACCGGCGACGAACGCCTTCTCTCCAGCGCCAGTCAGCACGACGACACGCACCGCAGCATCCTCTGAAGCGGCCTTGAAAGCCTCGCCGAGCTCGGCGACTGTCTTCGCGTTCAGCGCGTTCAGCAGTTTGGGCCGGTTGACTGTGATGAACGCGATCCCGTCCCGGGTCTCGTAGAGCAAGTTTTCGTACATGTGGGAATACCTTTGAGTGATCAGTCGTCAGTTTTCATTTCTCAGTTCCGGCGTCTTCTCCCCACTGACTACTGATAACTGAAAACTGACAACTAAAACAACGGTTTCGGATTCTTCGGGTCGCTGTGATCGTAGAAGCCGCGGCCGCTCTTGCGTCCATGGTGTCCGGCCAGCACGAGCCGCTTGAGCAGCGGAGGCGGAGCGAACCGCTTCTCGCGGAACTCATCGAACATGATGTTGGCGATGTAATACGTCGTGTCCAGACCGACGAAGTCCAACAGAGTGAACGGTCCCATCGGATGGCCACAGCCGAGCTTCATCCCGTTGTCGATGTCGGCGACCGATCCGATCCCTTCCTCGAGACCGCGGATGGCGTCCAGCAGGAACGGCACGAGTAGCCGGTTGACGATGAACCCGGAACGGTCCGTCGTCCGGATCGCCACCTTGCCGAGCTTCTTGACGAAATCGACGGCGTCGTCCATGACGGACGGGTCGGTCGTGATCGTCCCGACGACCTCGACCAGCTTCATGATCGGAACCGGGTTGAAGAAGTGCAGCCCAATGAACCGATCGACTCGTTCGGTCGCAGTCATCATCTCGGTGATGACGAGCGACGAGGTGTTACTGGCGAAGATCGCACCCGGCTTGACGGACTTGTCCAGAGCGCCGTAGATCTCGCGCTTGACGTCCAGGTTTTCGGTCACCGCTTCGATCACGATGTCGCAGTCGGCCAGGTCTTCCAACTTCGTCGTTCCGCCGATGCGTCCCCGTATCTCCGTCTTCTGATCTTCGCTGATCGAGCCTTTCTTGACGAAGCGATTCAACGACTTGTCGATCGAGGCCAGGCCCTTGTTGAGAAGGTCCTCGTTGACCTCGCGAACGACGGTCCCAAAGCCCGCTGCCGCAGCAGTCTGAGCGATGCCGGCGCCCATCAGGCCACATCCCAGGACTCCTACCTTTTCGATTGCCATCCATTTCCTCCGTTATCAGTCGTCTCGAAAACCAGGCTAGTTCAGTGCCTCGATTATGATTGCGATGCCCTGGCCGCCACCGATGCAGGCGGTCGCCAGTCCGTAACGTTGCCCCCGACGGCGCAGCTCGTACAGCAGGGTCATGGTCAGTCTGGTCCCCGTCGCGCCCAACGGGTGCCCCAAGGCGATGGCGCCGCCGTTGACGTTGACCTTGTCCCGGTCCAGTTCGAGCACCTTCTCGACGGCCAGATACTGACCGGCGAACGCCTCGTTCACTTCCACCAGGTCGATGTCCGCAACGGAAAGCCCGGCCTTCTCCAACGCGATCCGGGTTGCCGGCACCGGGCCGATCCCCATGGTCTCGGGCTGCACGCCGGCGATCCCCCAACTGACGATACGTCCAAGAGCCTTACCGTTCGCCTTGTCCGCTGTGGTCAGGACGACGGCCGCGCCGCCGTCCACGATTCCGCTGGCGTTGCCGGCGGTTACGAAACCGTCCTTCGAAAACGCGGGACGCAGCTTGGCCAGTCCCTCCATCGTCGCGTCCGGCCTCATGTGGTCGTCCTTGTCGAAGGTCTTGACGCCCTTGCGCGTCTTGATCTCGACCGGCGTGATTTCTTCGGAAAACTTTCCCGCCTCCCAAGCCGCCACAGCCGCATTTTGGCTGCGCAACGCGAATTCATCCTGTGCTTCCCTGCTGATGTCGTGCAGCCGGGAGAGGTTCTCGGCGGTGCCGGCCATGTAACATCCGCAGTACGTGTCCAGCAGAGCGACCATCAGGGAGTCCTCGAGCTGGCCCTCGCCGAGCCGGAATCCCCAGCGGGCGCCCCGCAGGACATGCGGCGCCTGGCTCATGGATTCCATGCCGCCGGCGAGCACGTAGTCGGCTTCGTCGAGTTCGATCATCTGCGCACCGCTGACGATCGCCTGTATGCCGGACCCGCAAAGACGGTTGACCGTCAACGCGGGTGTCTCGATGGGCAACCCGGCTTTCAATCCCACGTGCCGAGCGCCATAGATGGCGTCCCCGCTGGTCTGCAGCGCGTTGCCAAACACGACATGGTCGAAAGCTTCCGGGGCCACCCCGGATTGCTCGATCGCAGCGCGGCCTGCGATGGCGCCCAACTCCAGAGCGCTCAGATCTTTTAGCGCTCCGCCGTACTCTCCCATGGGAGTTCGTTTACCGGCGACGATCACAATGTCTTTCATGGCGGACCTCCAAAACTGTTGATTATCGCACACCTGGATTACTCGGATTCTGGGAAGAAGACGGAAGAAGGCCACGGATTACACAGATTACACGGATGAGAAGGAAGAGGGCATGTGGTCGGAATGCTTCCCCAAAAGACCTCTCTTAATCCGTTAAGTCCGCGTAATCCGTGGCTACTCCGAAGAAGGCCACGGATTACACGGATTGCACGGATAAGAAGGAAGAGGGCATTTGCCAGGAATGCTCCCCCAAAAGACCTCTCCTGATCCGTTAAATCCGTGTAATCCGTGGCTACTCCGACAACTCCCATCCGTGCAATCCGCTAGAATAACGCCCATGATGCTCGTTACCGGTGGCGCCGGTTTCATCGGCTCGCACCTGGTCGATCGATTGCTGGCCCGCGGCGAAAACGTCGTCTGCCTGGACGACTTCAACGACTTCTACCCTCCCCGGATCAAACGAGCCAACGTCCGGTCCCACCTGGATTCGGAATCCTACACGCTCGTCGAAGCGGATCTGCGGGATCAGGACACTCTGAAGTCGGTCTTCGAACGGAACTCAATCGAGAAAGTCGTGCACCTGGCGGCGCGGGCCGGAGTCCGGCCTTCGCTGGCTGAACCCCTGCTTTACGCGGACGTGAACGTTGGGGGAACGCTACACCTTCTGGAACTTGCTCGAACTCACGAGGTCGAACAAATCGTGTTTGCGTCATCGTCCTCGGTATACGGCGCTAACACGAAAACGCCGTTCAGCGAGGACGACCGCATCGAGCGTCCCATCTCGCCATACGCCGCGACGAAGTACGCAGGGGAGCTTTTTTGCCACACGTACCACCATCTCTACGGCATCCCGACAACCTGCCTCAGGTTTTTCACCGCCTACGGACCCCGCCAGCGACCAGAGATGGCGATCCACAAGTTTGCGAGGCTGCTCGAAGAAGGATCTCCGATCCCGATGTTCGGCAATGGGTCCACGGCACGCGACTACACCTACATCGACGACATCGTGGACGGCGTCATCGCCGCGATCGATCACCCTCTGGGCTTCGAGGTGATCAACCTTGGGGAGTCGCAGACGACGACGCTCCGGGAATTGATCGCAACGCTGGAACGACTTTCCGGAAGAGCTGCCCAGATCGAACAGCACCCCCTGCAACCTGGGGACGTCGAGATTACGTTTGCCGACGTGTCCAAAGCCCGCCGCCTCCTGGACTACAACCCCTCGACCCCGATCGAAACAGGCCTCCGGCTCTTCCTGGACTGGTTCGAGCAAGAGGGGAGGTAGGACTGAGATCTCACCGCAAAGGCGCAAAGACGCAGAGGGAAGAGATTGATTTTCTGAGAACCAACGAAGGGGCCACGTCCCTGTCGCGAGCTGTGTTCTGGCGGTCAGCTAAACTAACAACTTTTGCGCCTTTGCGCCTTTGCGGTTGAATTCATCGCCCTGACCTAACGGCCAGGCAGGGGCATGCTAAACTTTCGGTTTCACCTATGAAGGATTTCCTCGAAACGCTCCAGGAGCGGGCGCTTGTCTGCGACGGCGCGATGGGTACCATGCTCTACTCCCGTGGCGTGTTCATCAACCGCTGCTTCGATGAGCTGAACCTTTCTTCACCGGAGATGGTAAGGGAGGTCCACTCGGTTTACGTCGAGGCCGGCGCCGACGTCATCGAGACGAACACCTTCGGAGCCAATCGTCACAAACTGATGATGCACGGGCTTGGCGAGCAACTCGCCGAGATCAACGTCGCGGGGGCACGGATTGCGCGGGAGGCGGCGGGCGATTCGGTCTACGTGGCGGGCGCTATCGGGCCGCTCGACATCCGAATCGAGCCGTGGGGCAAGACCTCGATCGACGAGGCGCGCGCCGTGTTTCGGGCGCAGGCCGAGGCCCTCGCCCAGGGGGGCGTAGATCTGTTCATCCTGGAAACCTTCTCCGACATGAACGAGATCTATGCCGCGATCCTGGGCGTCCGCGATGCCTCAGACCTGCCCGTCGTGGCGCAGATGACCATCGAGGAAGACGGGAACAACCTGGAGGGGACGCCTCCCGAGGTCTTCGGACGACGTTTGGACGAGTGGAGGGCAGATGTGATCGGCCTCAACTGCAGCGTCGGTCCGCAAGCGATGTTGGACGGGCTGGAACGCCTGGCGCGGATCACCACGAAGAAGCTCTCGGTACAACCTAACGCGGGTCGACCTCGGAATGTCGAAGGCCGAAACCTCTACCTCTGCTCGCCCGAGTACATGGCGTCCTACACGCGCAAGTTCGTGCGGTACGGTGCGGCGATGGTTGGAGGTTGTTGCGGCACGACTCCCGAACATGTGCGGGCCATTCGCGCCGCGGTCCGTTCGGCCGAACCGGCCGAACAGCGACGTATCATAGCTACGTCCGCCCCGACCGAGCCGCATCCTGAAACCGTGCCGCTCGCCGACAAGTCCGATATCGCGCGCAAGCTGGCCGTCGGCGAGTTCGTCTACTTGATGGAGATGGTCCCGCCGCCAGGGCACACCGTCGAAACAACTCTCGGAGACGCCGCGAAACTCAAGCGGGCCGGGATGGACGGAATCACGATCGTCGAAGGGGCGCGTTCGAGCGCGCGGATGAACCCGATGTCGCTGGCCGCCCTGGTGGGGAAGGCGACGAACATCGACACCTGTATCCGGTATAACTGCCGGGACCACAACCTGCTCGCGATGCAGGAGGATCTGCTTGGCGCATACGCGCTGGGCGTCCGGAACCTGATACTGGTGACCGGCAATCCCCCACCGAGAGGGATGCAAGGCGTCCATACGAATGCTACGGCCGTTTTCGACGTCGACTCGATTGGCCTGACGCACATGGTGGCGCACCTGAACCGGGGTGTCGATGTCGGTGGCAAGTCCATCGGACCTCCAACCGGGTTCCTGATCGGGATCATGGCTAATCCGGGTGCGATCGACGCGGAACGCGAGATGAAGCGACTGAACTACAAAATCGAAGCCGGCGCGGAATTCCTGGTCACACCCCCGGTGTTCGATAGTATCTTGCTCGAACGATTCGGCCGGAAGATCGAAGAATTCAAGATACCCGTCATTGTGGGATTGACCCCACTGGCGAGCTTTCGGGAAGCGGAATTCATGAACAACGAGCTTCCGGGCTTCTCGGTACCGGACGCCGTCCTCGACCGGATGCACAACGCCCCGACGCCGGAGGCGGGAAGAGCGGAAGGAATCATGATCGCGCAGGACATCCTGAAGGCGATAGAGGGCATGGTGAGCGGGATCCAACTGTCGGCTCCCTCGGACGATTACGACCGGGCAATCGAGATCCTTTCGGTTGTCGGCTCAAAAGGAGCAGCATCGTGAGGAAATTTCTGATCGCAGGAATCGCAGGATTACTATTGATGGCACCCACAGCATTCGCTCAGGACCTTGAAGGCCGCGATCCAGGCCTATACGCGTATTTCGAGACGAGCCACGGAAACTTCTTGGCGCGGCTTTTCGAGGCTGAAGTTCCCAAGATCGTCGGCAATTTTGTCTATCTTGCGACTGGTCAGCGGCAGTGGCGTCACCCGGAGACCGGGGAGGTCATGGAAAACACGCCATTCTACGACGGCCTCATTTTTCACCGCGTCATGGCCAACTTCATGATCCAGACCGGGGACCCGACAGGAACGGGCACTGGAGGACCCGGCTATAAGATCGAGGACGAGTTCGGCGAGGGGCTCCGCCACGGAAAGGAAGGGATACTGTCGATGGCGAACAGCGGCCCGAACACCAACGGCAGCCAGTTCTTCGTCACTCTGGGCGCGCAGCGTCACCTCGACGGCGTCCACTCTATATTCGGCGAAGTCGTGGACGGAATCGGCGTGGTCCGGAGCATCGGAAGGACGCAGGTCAACAGGGAAGACAAGCCCATCCGGGACGTCGTGCTGGAGAAGGTAACCGTCCGTCGGGTCTCTCCGTAGGCACAGGATTCACATCCGTTTCTAACGCGGAGCCACAAGGAACCACGGAGGCGCGAAGAAGAGTTCTGCTTTTCTTTCTTCGTTACCTTCGTGCCTTCGTGTTGAAGCGTATTGCGGAACCGCAGCGGCTTGTCGTTGAGAGGATCAGCCGCGACCTGCGGTTGCAAGGGCTTCCAGGAATTCGGCGGCATCGTAGCCCGAGGGGATGACGCGTACGCCGAGTTCCTGCTCGACGTCCATCTTCGTCCGGTCATCCAGGAAGAGGTAATTCTCGCCGATCATCGATTCGGAAGGAAGGACGACGAACTCACCCAGGTCGCGCCCGCCAAGCGCGGCGATGAAGTCGCCGCCGGTGAGCAATCCGGCCACGTTGATCCCCGATCCCCAGAAGCGGTTCTCGACGGCGACGGTCTCCAGTTCCAGGCCAAGCCGGTCGACGCTCGTTTTGAGGTACGGGACGAACAACCGTCCGGTACAAACCGTCCCCCGCAACCCATCCGACGGGGCCTCGAAGCCTTCCATCGCATCGTCGAACTGATCCAGGAACGTCCGCACCATGCCGACGCCGTTCTCGATCTGCGGGAACTCGCGGTAATGGTCTCCCGACGGAATCGACCGTCCGGCGAGGATGTAGAACTCGTCCCCAAGGAACACGAACGGCGTCTGGCGTTCGGCCTCGAAACGCTGCTGGATCGGGGAAAGGTGGTCGATCGTGCGCGCGGCGTATTCGGGAGTGACCGGGTCAAGCTTAGGCAGGTTCTCGCGATGATCCGTAAGGCCGACCGGCACGACGGCGACCGACTGCACGGACGGATAGCGCCGCGACAGATCCTCGATCGTTCGCTCCAGATGCCGGCCATCGTTCAACCCGGGACAGAGCACGACCTGGCAATGAAGCTGAATGCCCGCGGCGGCAAATCGATCCAGCTTCTCGTCCAGGCCGTCGTAGGTGTCGTTTCCAAGCAGGCGCGTGCGGAGTTCGCGCTCGGTCGCATGAACCGAGATATAGAGTGGCGACAGCCGCTGGTCGATAATGCGTTCGAGTTCGTCGGCGTGAACGTTCGTCAAGGTGAGGTAGTTGCCGAACAGGAACGATAACCGGTAGTCCTCGTCCTTGATACGGAGCGAGGGCCGGGCGGCGGCGGGATTCTGGTGGACAAAGCAGAACACGCAGTCGTTGTCGCAGACGAACGGTTTAATCGGCTCCAGCTCGATCCCCACGCTCTCCCATTCACTCCGGACGAACTCGAGGGTGCGGTCCGCGGTCCGCAGCTGCATGCGTTCCCCGACTTCGGCCAGACGGAACTGCAGGTCGATGACGTCGACCGGCGGTGTCCCATTCAACTCCAGGATTTCGTCGCCTGCCTCGAGACCGATTCGTCCCGCAAGCGAATCCGCCTCCACATCCAGGACACGCAACGCCTGCGATGACCCAACCTTGGTGGGAGGCGCGTGGCGGTACTCGTGCTGAGCCTTGATCCTGCGCTCGATATCCTGGTCGTCGGTCTTGCGGACGTAAGCGCCCTCGGAGAACTGTTTCTTCATGAGAAGAGGCTGGTAGTTTTTAGCACTTGGCTGTTGGCTGTTGGCTGCCAATGGATCGCTAAAGGCTAATGGCTAATCGCCAACCGCTGATTGCTAGTCTCCATCCAACAGCTTTCGCCCAACCGACAGGTATTGGACGCCGGACACGACGGTCAGCAAACCCGTGACGATGAACAGAAAGTACAGGCCGCTCTGGTGAACGCCCTGCCAGTTGAAGAACAGGACGGCAAAGATGGTCGCCAACTGAAACGCTGTGCTCGTCTTGCCGGCCATCGTCGGCGGAAACACGCGGAAACCGTGAATCAACGTGAACGCCAGGCTGCCGAGCAGGATGAAGGCGTCCCGGAAGATGACCAGCAACATGAGCCACATCGGGATGGGGTTCGGGAACTCCATCTGGGGAATTGCCAGGATGAGGATCGAACTGGTCATCAGCAGCTTGTCGGCCAGCGGATCCAGGATGGCGCCTACAGAGGTCCTCTGCCTTAAGCGACGTGCGATGATACCGTCCAGGCCGTCGGTCACGCCGGCCGCCAGAAACGTCAGCAGAGCCCAGCCCAGGCGGTTGTAGACGAGCAGGATCACGAAAATGGGAACGAACACGATCCGGAGCATCGTCAACTGGTTGGCCAGCGTGAGGATGTCCGATTTGTAGTGTTCGACGGTAGTGCCCGTGACTTCCGACATTGTTTTTTGCTGCAAGATATAAAGGACGCAGGGACTCCCGTCCCTTGCGTCCTTCGAGAACAGTCTAAGTTTAGTGCGGTGGGCCTACTTCACCGTCACCGGTACCTGGACATCCACGATCTGGCGTGAGCAGAAGCCGTCGGCCTTCGAACAAAAGAAATAGACCAGGGTTCCCGGTATCTTGTACTCCCCGGCCTTCGCCGCCTTGAGGCTCACCCCGAACTCCGGAACGTCGACGTAATAAACGTCATCGGACTTCGGATCCTTTTCCGGCGAGGTCATGCTGCTCTCTGCCAGCACGATCCCGTCGACGTCTTCCAGCTTCAACTGGATCGCAGGTATGCGATTGATGACGTACCCATCTATGACGTCGAAGGAAACCGTCACCACCCCATCATGTCCGGCCTCGACGGCCTCGGTCGAATAGCTCGGCGCCATGACTTGAGGGAGCCCCGCGCCCAGTCCGATAAGCTGCGCGGTCATGAGGATGATTGCGGCGGCCAAGTTCACCATAGTAGTCTCCTTGTACCGCACCGGGCACAATCTTGCGTCGTAGGAGCTCGGGCGGTAAGTCGTTCAGAATTATAGCATGAGAATCATTTCAGTCGTCGGAACACGTCCAAACTTCATGAAAATCGCGCCGATCGCCGCCAGTCTGAAGGGAGTTTCGGGCGTCACTCACCGCATCGTCCGCACAGGCCAGCACTACGACCAAGGGATGTCAGACGTTTTCTTCAGAGATTTGTCACTCCTGAAACCAATGTTCAACCCTTAAGTTTTCCGGTAAACCCGCACCCAGAAGTAGTTTCCTACAAAGGTGTTTCGTAGGTTGTACCCTTCCACGTCGCGGCAGATCTTGTACTGCTCCATGTCGATCAAACCGGCCGCATCCACTTCGCGGAGGCCGTAGCTCTCGAGCCGCGAAGCTATATGAGCGATGGTGGAGTCTGGTTCGGGTCCGCGGCGGAGGAGGCTGCGAAACCGCGGCTCGACGCCGGCCGAACGCCCGCGGAAGAGAATCTGGACCAAACGTCGACGATAGTAGTCTCCCAGACGCAAGAGCCAGTCTCCAGCAGCCCGGGCGAATGTACGAAACGGAACGCGCGGCAGTGAAAGGTCGTCCCGCAGGTGCGGGTACAGCTTCACGACCAGAGGATGCGCCCGCAACACGAAATTCTGCCAGACATGGAGCCGGGTGGGAATCCTGCGGTCCACCAGGAGGTGCCCGCCCGGCTTCAGGGACTTCACCAGGTTGCCGATGAACGCATCGAGCGATTGCGCCGGGATGTAGTAGAGCGTTCCCATGCACAGAACGACGTCGAACGCCCCTTCGGCGAGTGTGCCCCTGGAAAGGTCGTGGCAGACCAGTTCCGCGTTTCCGGCCGGCGCGGTCAGCTTCTTCAGATAATCAAAGCGCGCGTCGGTATGGTCGATCAGACTCACCCGGTCGGCCACGTCCAACAGAGGAACCGACCATTGCCCGAAGTGACAGCCGACGTCGGCGATATGGGCGTCGGAGCGGACGAGGGTCCTGAAGAACAGCTCAGTCGCGTGATAACCCATGATCAACCGGAGCAGCCGCGAACGCTGTTCGACGGTCAGTCCTCGGTCGCTGTCATAGAGTTCGACGAGATGGGGGTAGAGGCTCACGTCGCTCCATTCTGAACCAAGTACAGCTCCAGAACAGGTACACCCGGGTTTCGGCTCTAGCCCGCATTTCTCACCAGTGGTCTGCTGCAGCGCCGGATCCCTCCGCCATTACTGCGTTGCGCTTGGTCGGGCTCCTCAACGTACTGTCCCGACACTCGATCAGGCACTCGCCAGACCACGCTGAACACCCGAAATCGCGAAACTCCCGCCTTAGCCCATCGCCCTTTCCACGCCCTTTGTTATCACGGCCGTTTTCGGTCAACGACTTAGGACTGGTCCTCTTCGTGCCCCTGTGGAGATCGTTCCGGCGGTGCGACCCGGAGACTTCACTAACAGAAGGGCCGGGGTTTCCGACCCGCACCGCCGGGACATTTGCTGAAGCCTCTCGGCGGCCAGTGGGCGGGGATGTGTATTCAATAACGGAAAGGGCCGCAGCCCCGCAGGCCGCCGAGAGGACATTTCAAATCACAACCACAGGAGAACCCATGCAACGAAAAGCACTCACAAGCTTGTTTCTGCTTCTCTTCGCGCTCAGCGCGACCGGCTTCGCACAACAACAGTCGGAGCCGACTGAACCGGTCAAGCTGATCGATATCAACTCCGCTCCACTCGAGGAAATCGAGACCGTCGTTCTGGACGAGCTGCTGGCAAAGAAAATCATCGAGGGCCGGCCGTTCGCCAACAAGCGTCAGCTACTGACCCGCAAACTGGTCTCCCTCGAGGAGTACGAAAAGATCAAGGATCGGATCGTCGCGCGGCGGCCGCCAGGGGGTCGATAACCCAACCATGTACGCCCGGATGGTGATCGGACAAGCTTCCGACAAGGATCAGGTGACCGAATTCACCGGTATCTATCAAGCCGAAGTTCTGCCCAGGTTGTCTGACGAGCCTGGATTCCGTTCGGCAAACCTGATGATCGAGGAGGGAGGGAAAATGGCGATCTCGCTGACGGTTTGGGACTCCAGGCAGGCTTGCCTCGAGTACCACTCCAGCCTCGCCTACCGTCAGTTTGTCGAACGAACGCACCATCTGCTCGATGGCGACTTCGTCGTCAGGCTTTTTCGGTCGGTCTAATGGATTCGGGGCCGAGAGCGACCTCGAATTCTCACTCTGCGCGTCGACGGTACGGCCGGAAATCGACATTGCAGCGGTGGCGGCGCAAGAAATCCATGAAGCGCTTGTAGTCGGCGTCGGGCATGTTGAACAGCCGGACGACCTTCCGGTAGTTCCCGCCCGTCCGCGCCAAACCGCGACGGATCACAGCCTCGACCTGGCGTTTCGTGATCAGCCGATTCGTGTAGGGCCGGGCGACCGACTCCCAGAAGTCGTCCACCTCGATCTCCTCGACGGGTTCCCGAACGAACGCGTCGCTGGGCAGCGCGATGTCGTCAGGATCGATGACATCGCCCTCGACGAGGTGAAACGCGCTCTCGATCAAGTTATGAAGTTCCCGGACGTTTCCGGGAAAACGGTACGCCTGGAGCTTGCCGAGTGCATCGACGGAAAGCGCACGCGCTCGACCGTTCTCGGCGTTCAGCCCATCGAGGAAACGCCCGGCCAGGAGGGGGATGTCCCCGGTTCGCTTCCGCAGCGGAGGCACATGGATGCTGAGGACGTTCAACCGGTAAAGCAGATCCTCCCGGAACTCTCCGGACCGAGTCAACGCCCGCAGATCGCAGTTGGTCGCAGCGATGACGCGGACCTCGAGGCGGCGGTCGACGGTATCGCCCAGACGGCGGATCTGTTTTTCCTGGAGCACTCGAAGGAACTTCACTTGAAATCTCCTCGACGTGTTGGCGATCTCGTCGAGGAACAGGGTTCCGTGGTCCGCTTCCTCAAACAAGCCCGGTTTGTCCGAAACCGCCGTGGTGAAAGCGCCTCGGCGGTACCCAAACAGTTCGCTTTCGACCAGGTCTTCGGGAAGGGCGCCGCAGTCGACGGGCACGAAGCGCTTTGGGCTACGGGTGCATGATTCGTGGATTGCGCGGGCAACCAGTTCCTTCCCTGTACCGGTTTCACCCTGGATCAGGACCGAGCTGGAAGTACGCGATGCCGCCCTGATCCGTGCCCGCAGCGTTTCGATCGCATCGCTATGTCCGATGAGTTTTCGAGTCGTCATAACTCTAGAGCCGGAGGAACGATGGAAAAGGTCACAGAAAAACTCGAACGGGGAGATCGAGAGATCCTCGATCAGATTGAACGAGCCGTGCGGTCCGTACATGGGGAATTGGATCCGGACCTCGAGCAGGAAGCATACCTGCGGACGCTCGAGGCGTTTCGCCGGGCTCGGAGAGTCCACCATCCTAAAGCGTTGATCCGGAAAATCGTCCGGGACACCGTGGCGGATCACTGGCGACGTCGAGGGCGGGAGCGTTGGGAGGATGTCGAGCGCACTCCCGAACGCTTTCTGGCCGAGGACCCGATGATCGAGGCGGACCTCGACCGGGCGCGCCGACGCGAGCAGATCGAGCATGCCATCTTCCGGCTGGGTTGCGACACTCGCGGCCCGTTCTATCTGTTCTATCTCGAGGGGTATTCGATTCAGACGCTGGCGCGTATCTACGAAAAGTCTCCGTCGGCGATAAAGATGGCACTCCACCGTGGGCGGCGCGACCTGGCGAACATGTTCACCGTGGACGCGACAAAAAAGTCGTCATTGCCACGACTTCGGCGGCCAGGGGAAAGTTAAGCTGCCGTGATTTGAGCGGGTTGCAATTGGCACGCAACGTGAAGAGACCAGGTTGGAGCCCGACCCGCAAAATGGGAGGAATGAACGTAATGAGTGGCACACAAATCCAGCCGCTGGGACTTGACGAGATGAGACAGACCATCGGCGGAGACTGGGATTGGGGAGATTTCCTGGAAGGACTGGCGGCTGCGCTCGGCTTGGGCTGTGCGTGGACCGGTCATCCAGTCGTCTGCATCGGCACAGCCATCGCGGGCGGCGCGAGCCTCTACCTGTGAGGACAATGATGCACACAACCGAACTGACTTCGACCGAACTGCAGCAGATCCGGGGTGGGGACTGGTTTGAGACCACCTGGGGTGTGATGCTCGGATCCGCATTCATCGCCGGCCTTGGGGCAACCGGATTCCTCGGGATTGCCATCGGCGCCGGCGTGGTGCTCGTCATGGAGGACTTTTTCTAGCCGTGTCCGTCATCCATTCGGAAGGGAAACCGATAAGGACGCGGTCTCAAGGACCGGGAGGGGCAGGACGCCCCTCCGAGCTCAAAACGAAGCATATGGAGGTATTTGAACTCGAAGATGTCGTCAAGTTCAGGGGACCGGGGTTCACACTCGGTCCGCTCAGCCTTCGTCTTGGGGCGGGGGAGATCCTCGGAATCATGGGGCCGAACGGCGCAGGCAAGACGACCCTGCTGAAGTTGCTGTGGGGATTTCTGCGGCCCGACGGGGGGGAAATCAAGGTTTTCGGATACGTCCCTCATCTCGAGCAAGTGGCCGTACGGATCCGGGCCGGCTACCTGGCGGAGTCGCCTCACTTCTACGAGTGGATGACCGCGGAACGCTTTCTGTTGTTCATCGCAGGCTTCTATCCGAGCTGGGACTGGTCCCGTGCCTACGAACTCCTTGAGGAATTCGGCCTGGAGGCCAGCAAGCAGATCGACCGGTTGTCGAAGGGAAACCGGATAAAGCTGGCCCTGATCGCCGCCGTCTCCCATCGGCCACAGTTGCTGATCCTGGACGAGCCGACTTCGGGGTTGGATCCTGTGGTTCGAGTCGACATTCTGGAAACCCTCCGGCGCATGGCGCGGGAGGCCAACGTCGGCATCGTGCTGTCTTCCCACGTGTCGGACGATCTGGACCGGATCGCCGACACGATTCTCATGCTCGATGCCGGATCGGTCCTCGAGTATGCGCCGACGACCGCCCTGCTGGAGCGATACGGCCGTCATCAACTGGAGGAAGTATTCCTGAATGCAATCGGTCGGATTCCCACAACTGGCACTGCACATCGCGCGTAAGGACTGGGCCGAGTCCCGGTGGTTCATGGTCATGCTGACGCTCGGGCTCATGGTTCCTGCCATACTCGTGCGCTTCTACCCGGACCGGTCCGTGGATTTCGCCAAGGGCCTGCTGGCCGGAATGCTGGCCGGCGCCGGCTTCGGCTACGCTCAGTTCTGTTTCCTGAATGAACGCCAGCGCGGCACGCTGGAGCTTTTGCTGAGCCTCCCGATCGGACCCCGTCGGTTGGTCCTGGCCAAATACTGCTCCGTCTACTCGATGGTCCTGGCGACCGTCAACCTCCCCGCATTGCTGGTGGCCGACCTTCGGATCATCTTCTTCGCGAACGCCGTCGCACTCTCCCTGGCGACGCTCTTTACGGCGACGACCGTCATATCCGACAAGCCCTGGGCCGCGCAAGTCCCGATCTACTTCATGCTGATCTTCGTGCTGCCCTTCGAGCGCATCCTCACCCGCTTCTACCCCGAAGGCCTCCAGACGCTCGGCTACCTCACGTCCCAACCCATCCTCCTGACATCAGCAGCTCTCCTGGTGTCTCCGATCCTGGTCGCCACCTCCGTGTTCTTCTTCGCCGCACGGGCGCAGAAGCGCTGAGCCCGATCATCCTTGTAGCCGTTTCCATGATCCTTTTTCACCGCAAAGACGCGAAGGCGCAAAGGTGAATGAAAATGAACTGTCTCATCATGTGATAGGCGCCGCGATCGAAGTACATCGCTTTCTGGGACCCGGACTACTTGAATCGGTGTACCAGCAATGCCTGGCACTTGAGTTCGACGATCGCCAGATCCCTTTTCAACGCGAGGTCAGGGTTCCGCTCAATTACAAAGGCCGCACCCTCGGGGTCCCGTTGAGATTGGACTTTCTCGTCGGTCGGTCAGTGGTAATCGAGATCAAGTCGGCAAGGGGTTTGCTTCCGGTACATAAGGCTCAGATGCTCACCTACCTTCGACTGACAGAGTGTCGACTGGGTCTTCTTATCAATTTCACCGTGCCGATACTGCGGCAGGGGCTCAAGCGAATAGTAAACAAACTATGATTTTCTTTGCGTCTTTGCGTCTTTGCGGTGAAACGAAACTTCGTGTCTCCGTGTCCCTTCGCGCCTTCGCGTTGGAAACCGGACATGAGACATCTAGCGGGACTAGCTCCACTTTACAACTAGTATGGATGTTTCATTATGACTATACTAGTCATTATGCAGACAGCACCAGTGGCAAAGCTCAAGGCGACGCTGAGTGAGTTTCTGGCGAAGGTCAAGGCCGGTGAGGAAGTGATTGTCACCGAACGGGGAAAGCCGATCGCCAAGATAGTACCCCTCTCTCAGGATGACTCACGGCTGTCACCCCACCTTAGAGAACTGGAGCGCCTTGGGCTGGCGCGAATCGGTTTCGAGAGGTTGCCCCGGGGGTTCTGGGCCCTGCCCCGGCCTCAGGATGAAGACGGAACCGCGGTTCGCGCGCTCAAGGACGAACGGACAGAAGACCGATGAAATTCTGGGATGCGTCCGCCATCATCCCACTATGCGTTAACGAGCCGCGAAGTGAACGCCTCACGGCACTGGCCAAGGAAAACCCTGCCATCGTCGTCTGGTGGGGTACCGTCGTCGAGTGCCACTCCGCTTTTGCCAGGCTCCGCCGTGAGGACACAATGGCGCGTGTGGACGAGAGCGCGGCCCGACATGTGCTCGCTGCGCTCGCAGCCAGTTGGATCGAGTTGTTGCCTTCGGAACGCATCCGCGAACAAGCCAGCCGCGCCCTCCTCCTCCATCCGTTGACAGCAGCGGACTCCATGCAGCTCGCAGCCGCTCTGGTCTGGAGTGACGGCAGGCCACACGGTCTCGGGTTTGTTTGCCTGGACCACCATCTAGTTGAAGCAGCCCAGACCGAAGGGTTTGACGTCCTCGCCTGACTCTCGGGAAGAAGGCCACGGATTACACAGATTGCACGGATGGGAAGAAACCCGTCTGCTCTCCCAAAGACCAGCCCTAATCCGCTAAAATCCGTGCAATCCGTGGCTGGTTTCTCTCCTTGTAATCCCTGCCCAGCATCCCTTCCCACTCAACGGGAACTTTGGACCATAGCGTGCCTGAGTAATACAATGACGATCATGAAGTCCGCCCGCCCTTCCACGATTGACGACCTGCTCGACATGCCCGAAGACGGGCAGAAGTACGAGTTGGTCGACGGGAAAATCCTCGTGAGCCCTGCCGGAATGCGCCATTCTGAGATCGCTGTTCAGATTGCTTACCTGCTCAAACGCCACCTTGAGGATGCTCACGCGGGCAGGATTTACGCGGCCGACGTCGGATTAATTCTGCCGAACGGAAACATCCGTTCACCCGACGTCTGTTACGTAACGAAGGAGAAACTTCCTGGTGGCTGTTCTCCCAAAACGTTCGGAGAAGTGGTACCGGACCTGGTCGTTGAGATACTTTCGCCAAACGATCGCATGCGCCAGGTTGCCGACAAGATTGGGGAATTCCTCGACTGCGGCGTCCCTCTCGTGTGGCTCGTAGACCCGAAGGCGGAAACCGTCACGATCTACCGTTCCCTCTCAAACACAGAACGACTGACCGCGACCGACACGATCATCGCCGATCCAGTCCTCCCAGGCTTCTCCGCCAAAGTCTCCGACTTCTTCTAGGGAAGAAGGCCACGGATTACACGGAGAGGAAGAAACCCGTAGTCTGCCTTCCGGAAGACATTTAATCCGTTAAATCCGCACAATCCGTGGCTAGATTTCTGTCCGTGTAATCCCTGGCTGGTTTCTATCCGTGCAATCCGTGGGCGTAATACAATGACGATCATGAAGTTCGCCCGCCCTTCTACGATCGGTGATCTGCTCGACATGCCCGAAGACGGGCAGAAGTACGAATTGGTCGACGGAGAGATCCTCGTGAGTCCAGGCGGTGCTCGGCACTCCAGGGTTGGCTTTCGAATCGGACACTTGCTGCTACGGGTCGTAGACGAAACGGATGCTGGTCACGTCTACGGACCGGACTTGGGAATCGTCCTCGCCAACGGGAATCTTCGTTCCCCCGACGTGTCATTCATTCGACGAGAAAAGCTCCCGGCGGGCAAGGCGCCGGAAGGTTTCCTGGAAGTCGTTCCCGACCTCGCGGTCGAAGTGCTCTCTCCAACAGACCGCGTACGCCAGGTTGCCGACAAGATTGGGGAATTCCTCGATTGCGGAGTACCGATCGTGTGGCTCGTAGACCCGAAGGCCGAAACCGTCACGATCTACCGTTCCCTCTCAGACACAGAACGCCTAACCGCGACCGACACGATCACCGCCGATCCTGTCCTCCCGGGCTTCTCCGCCAAAGTCTCTGACTTCTTCTAGAGAAGAAGGCACCAATTACACAGATTACACGGATAGAAAAAGTGGTCTGCCATCCGAAAGACCATGTTTCTCCCCTCTTAATCCGCTAAATCCGTGTAATCCGTGGCCAAATCCCCTCCGCGTAATCCCCGGCTAGATTCCCTCCGTGCAATCCGTAGCCCGGTTTTTGTCCCGATCTTCCCTTCCCAATAGTCCGCCCGTTTCGCGAACTTCCCATCGCTGTTCGTTTCGATAGGGTGACTTACAAGTGGAACGCCGACTGCACACACCCGCCCGTGCGTTACCCGATCATCCATCAGCACGACTCGAACGATTGCGGGCCGGCTTGTCTGGCAATGGTCTCCTCTTACTACCACAAGCATCAGTCGATTGCCGGCATCCGGAAGATCGCGGCCACGGACCGGCAGGGCACCAATCTTGCGGGTCTCGTTCAGGCAGCGGAACGTATCGGCTTCCGGAGTCGCGGTGTTCGAGCAACCATCGGCAACCTCGACGAGATACAACTGCCCGCGATCGCCCATTGGCGAGAGGATGGCCGGAACCATTTTGTCGTGCTCTACCGCCGCTCGCGACGCGGCGTTCGCATCGGAGACCCCGCGCTCGGCCTCAGGCGCGTTTCTCTTACAAAGTTCGCCGAATGCTGGACAGGCGTCCTGTTGCTACTCGAACCGACCGACCATCTTCGCAGTCTCGCCACTCCTTCGCTGCGCATGTTTCGATCCCTTCTCGGGCGTCATCGCAAACTCTTTGCGAACGCCGTTCTGGCGGCAGTCCTCATGACGATCCTCGGCCTCTCCTCATCCTTCTTCATCCAAGCCCTCGTCGACTTCGTGTTCGTCCTCGGACGCGAATCCACCCTCAATTGGCTTGGTCTGGGGATGTTGCTCGTGCTCCTGGCGCGAGTGGCTTTCCTCGGCCTCCGAGCCTATCTATTAGCCCACCTGAGCCGAAGAATCGATACAGATGTCGTGCTTGGATACCACGATCATCTGCTGGGGCTGCCGCTGGAATTCTTTTCGGCACGTCGCACTGGCGAGGTGCTCTCCCGACTGGGGGACGCGGCCCGCATTCGCGCGGCGGCTGGGGGCGCCGGCGTCGGGATCGTCGTCGACACGCTCACGCTATCGCTGGTATCCGCCGTGATGCTGTGGATGCACTGGCGGCTGGCGCTTCTGGCCCTGTCGCTGACTCCGATACTGATCATGACGATCTGGCTGCTCACAGGCCCGATGAAACGTGCGCAGCGGCTGGCGATGGAGAAGGCTGCGGAGTTCGAATCCCACACGGTCGAGGCGATCGGCGCCATCGAAGCTGTGAAATCATTCGGGGCCGAAGATCGGATGCGGCTCCGCGGGGAGACGAGGTTCGCGGGCATGATCGCCGCCGGCTTCCGCTCTCAGTTGTTTGCCATACACGCCGGCACGGCGGCCGCCCTGCTGACTGGGTTGGCCAGCCTCGGTTTACTCTGGTTCGGCGGGCACGAGGTCCTGGCGGGTCGCCTTACGGTCGGGCAGCTCATGGCGCTGTACACGATGCTCGGCATGATCGCGGCGCCCGCCGAGCGACTGGCTGCGGCAAACCAGACCATCCAGGATGCCCTGATCGCGGGCGAACGGCTGGGCGAGATATTCCAATTGGAAACCGAGCGAGCCGGGGAGCCATCTCTGCCGGTCGAAAGAAGGATTGCCGGGGGGATAGAGTTCGAGAAAGTCCGCTTTCGCTACGGCAATCGAACGCCTGTGCTTGACAAGGTGTCCTTCCTCATCGATCCGGGTGAGTGTGTCCGCATCGCAGGGCCGAGCGGGGGCGGCAAGTCCACACTCGTACGGCTGCTGGTTCGGTTCTTCGCGCCGGAGTCCGGCCGCATTCTTATCGACGGGATCGACGTCCGCGACTACTCCCTGGCGAATCTCCGACGACAGGTCGGCCTCGTGTCCCAGCACGCCGAGTTGCTCAGCGCGTCGATCACCGACAACATTCGTCTAGGGCGGCCGGAAGCCTCCGCCAAAGATATCCGTGCGGCTGCCGCGGTGGCCGGGGTCGACAAGGTCGTCCGGAATCTCCCGCTGGGCTACGACACGGTCATCGGAGAACGTGGGCTGACGCTGTCGGGAGGCGAACGGCAGCGACTCGCACTGGCCCGCGCCATCCTGTCGGATCCCCCGATCCTGATCCTCGACGAACCGACAAATCATCTCGACCAGAGCTCCGAAGCGGCCGTCCGCTCTCTGATCGAACAGCGTCAGGGACGGCGGACGACCATCGTCATCTCTCACTCCGATCTCCCCGTCGACCGAACCGTCCACATCGACGCCGCTGCATACGCCATCGCGACCTAAGTCGCGGGAAGAGGGCCACGGATTTCACAGATTACACGGATAGGAAAAGGCCTCTGGTCAGCTATCCGAAAGACCATCCTTCTCCCCTCTTAGTCCGTGCAATCCTCGGCCAGGTCCCTGAACCGCTTGCCTCCGTCGGAACGAGCTATTAAAATAGCTCGATGGAGGGCGATCATGAAGGTAGCCAATACCGTCGAGCTCAAGAACAAGGCGAACGAACTGCTTCGGCTCGTCATGGAAGGTGAAGCTGTAATTATCACGTATCGGGGTAAACCTGCAGCGGCATTGACCGGACTTACCGAAGATGATCTGGAAGATTTCATCATTGAAAACAGCCCGTCGATCAGAAAGAGAATTGCGGCGGCGGAAAGAGCCAGGCAGGAAGGTGAGGTGATCCGCCTGGAGGATTACCTATCGAAGGGGTGACCGGACTTGCGCAAGTTCGATTGCCACCTCAACCGATCGATGCAACACAAGCGTTGAATCGTTCTGCTGGAGTTTCAAACTCCAGCGTCTTACGCGGCCGTTCATTGAGCTCACGTGCCACCTTGTTCAGGTGCGCCTGCGAGTGCACCGATAAGTCGGTTCTCTTTGGGAAGTACTGTCGGAGCAGGCCATTCGTGTTTTCATTGGAACCACGTTGCCATGGACTCTGCGGATCGCAGAAGTAGACGTCGATGTCGGTCGCCAGGGTAAACCGCCGATGATCTCCCATTTCCTTGCCGCGATCCCAGGTCAGCGATTTATACAGCTCGGTCGGTAGTTTCTTCGCGTGCTTGATCAGTGCAGGCACGACGGTCTTGGTCTGTTTATCCGACACTTTCACCAACATCACGTAACGGGTATGGCGTTCGACCAGGGTCGCAATGTAGGTGTTGTTCGATCCCACTATCAGATCTCCCTCCCAGTGACCGGGAACGGCACGATCTTCGACCTCGGCCGGGCGCTCACGAATCGATACGATATCGGCGAGATCCCCTTTCCCGTGACCTTTGTGACTGGAATGTCGGGATCGACGAATCGTTCGTCTCGACCTCAGATGTCTAAGTAGTTCTTTCTTAAACACCCCGCGCGCCTGCACGAATAGGCTGCGATAGATCGTCTCGTGGGACACGTGATACGACTCATCCTCTGGATAGGATCGCTTCAGCCAGCCGGCGATCTGTTCGGGCGACCAATTCCGCCGGAGCTTCCTCGCCACCATTCGCCGTAACCGCGGATGGCGACCCAACTGACATCGCTTCGGGCGACGGGCCCGGTTCCAAGCCTGTTCATCGGCGACAGAGGATCTCCGCGCTGCTGAACGACCCGTTTGTGAGCGGCTTGACCCTGCCAATTCCTCCCGGCGCCAGCCAGGCCGTGATTGATCTCATCAATGAGTTCAACGGTCTAGCTGATGACCTTGGCGAGACACAGGAAAAGATCAACGAGAACATCGACAAGATGAAAGACTTGCTCGAGGACCTCGAAGATGCAGGTGTCGAAGATCTCCCCTCTGACGAAGACCTCGATAAGGTCGAAGAGGCGGCGATCGAGGACCTGCCGCCCCCAGCCTCACCGAGTACCACGGTCGGGTAAGGACGGCAAGAAGCCCGCGGTCTGCCCTCCGAAAGACCACTCCTGATCCCCTCATAATCCGTTTAATCCGTGCAATCCGTGGCCAGATTCTGTCCGTTGCCGCAGAGCGGAATTGACGCCCGCGGCCTGGATCAGTCGCGGTTGCACCTCAAGGCGCCACCTTTTCTACACTGTCTCGGATGACGGTCAGCAATTCGTGATCAGCCACGTTGAGGCGGCGACGAGCCCGTGATCCACGTGCTGGTGAACTGGGAGGGCGCGGCTCCGGGAGGCCAGTAACGGCATCAAGACATGAGGCAACCCTGTACCCAAGCCGTCACCCTTACCGGTACGTCTTTTCCGTCCGGCCAAGTATGGCTGCGATCTGGAAGAGATGGTCTCGAGGGTCGAGGCTGAAGACTATGCGATAGCGGACAACTCGTTTCCGCAATGCGCCTTTGAACTTGCCGCTCTTGATAGGCACGACGTCGCCTCGAAGCGGGTCCGCCGTCATTTCGTCAATTGCCCGGCTGACCTACGCCCGACGGTCGTTTGGCAGGCGTGCCAGATGCTTGGCCGCTTCACGGAAAAGCCTACACTTCCAGGTCACGCTTCACCTGTTCCCAGGTAAGATACTCACCCCGTTTGAGCTGTTTGAAACCTTTCTCGACCAGCTTTTCTTCGTCCGGACTCAGTGTGTCTTCCGCGTCGACGATCTTCTTGGGCTTGATAACGACTGTTCCCTTCATGCGCTTGAGCTCGATGTAATCTCCGACTTGCAGTCCTAATTCCTCGCAGAAATCTTTCGGTATCACGACCTGCCGACGCTGTCCGAGTTTGCTGATAGCCATTGGACCCTCCGATTGTCTGACATTCATATCATCAGATCAGCAGACAACGGTCGCTTGTCAACTTTCACCTGAGTGAGTCAAGTCCTTCTCGACGAACGGCTTGAACCTGACCTCAAATGAGGCCATTCTTTCTCATTCGCTGCTTCATCGCGTCGATAGAAATTGTTTTTTCACCTCTTCTTTCGGCTATGACGGCTAAGTCATGCATGTCTTCCATTGGTTGCTTGTACTGCCTGATCGGCACGACCACAGCCGTTTTTTGTCCCGAAGCATCGACCACGAACCGCTCCCCTGCTCTAGTCTTACTCAATGGTTTAGACCTCCAGATCCAAGTCTACCAATTCTACCTGCCCAGAACTGCATAGCGGCGCTCGGTCTTGTCAAGTTGAGCCGGCGCTGGTCAACTGAGTCGGACTCTTCGTAAGAAGCCACGGTTTTCACAGGTCACACGGACAGGAAGAAGCCAGCGGTCTGCCATCCGAAAGACCAGCCTTCTCCCCCTCCTAATCCGCTAAATCCGTGCAATCCGTGGCTATATCCCCTCTTCCCTCCGCGTAATCCCTGGCCCTCTTTCCTCCGTGCAATCCCTCCGCGCAATCCGTCCTACCCGAGACCCTTCAGCCGCTCGATCAACCATGAGAGGTTACACGAAGCCCTGTATTCGTCACCGACTGGCCTGCTGGTCCGGCTGACCAGGAAGCACCGGGTCGCGCCGATGAGGTCCGCGGCCTTGTGCAATCGATCCATGTCCGCGATGGCCGGAGCGGATGTTAGTTTGACTTCGACCGCCCAAAGCTCTCGCCCGGTATCGAGGACCAGATCCAGTTCGTACTGGTCACTGGTTCTGAAATAGTACGCGTCATAGCTCCGGCCGAGCGCAGACATCTCACCGATGATCTGTTGGATGACAAACCCTTCCCAACTGGATCCGACTGATGGATGCGCCAGGAGAGTCCGCTCGTCGGCGACGTTCCACAAAGCGTGGAGCAGACCGGTGTCGCGCCAGTAAACCCGTGGGCTCTTCACCAACCGCTTGCGGATGTTGGTCCGGTAGGGAGGCAGACGGTAGATCAGAAAGGCTCCGATGAGGTAGTCGAGGTATCCGTTGACCGTGTGGTAGGAAAGCCCGAGGCTCTGCCCCACCTGCGATGCATTCCAGACCTGTCCATGGAGGGCAGCCAACATCCGCAGCAGCCGGTCCGTCGTCTGAGGCCGGGCCGAGAGGCCCCAGTTGGGCAGGTCCCGCTGGCTGAGCAACGCGAGATAGTCCAACTGCCACTGCGGATACTGTCTTGCCCGCAGTACTCCACCATCCGGGTAGCCACCGCAGAGCCAGAGACGTTGTTTCGAAGCGTTCGTTGTCAATTCGGTGCTGAGAAACGGCGTCAGTTCAATCAGGGACAACCGGCCCGCCAAAGATTCCGAAACCCGAACCATCAATGTAGGCGAAACCGAACCTAGAAGAAGAAACCTGCCCAGATTCCTCCTGTCGCGGTCGATGGCGCCCCGGAGACGAACGGAGACTTCAGGCCACGACTGAGCCTCGTCGAAAATGACCAACTCGGAACCCGACACCAACTTGTCCCATTCCAAGTCTGCACGCAGGCGTTCTGATTCCTGTTCCAGGTCGAAGTACAAACCCCCGAGTGATTGGGCCAGCGTAGTCTTGCCGCACTGTCGGGCCCCGACCAGCGCCACCGCAGGGTAGGAAGCAAGCCGCTCCAAAACCACGTGTCTGATATGACGAGGAACCATGGAATTGCATTATAGAATACTGCTTCTATATTACAATATCAATAACCCGGCTAAGAGGCCGAAAGAAGGCCACGGATTTCACAGATTACACGAAAGGAAGAAGCCTGCGGTCTGCCATCCGAAAGACCATCCTTCTCCTCTCATAATCCGGTTAATCCGTGGCTAGATCCTAAATCGACCGCCCAATACCCATTTTCCCCAAATTCTTTTCTTGTATACTTCCACAGATTCTAGCTTGGTCAACGCGAATCTGGCGAACCTTAGCAGGAGGCTAGCGCAAGATGTCTGGTCGTTGTAGTTGTGGCTCCGCTCGTATCCGGTTTTCTCAGCCGCGGGGTTGGGAACATGCATTGCGCCTGATCATGGTGCGGCCCTACCGATGCGAGGAATGCCAAAAACGCCTCTTCAAATTCGTCCCATTCGTAACGTGGACCTCTCCACATTGGGCCACAATTGAGGCCAGACAACTCAGAGAGAAGCTCAGGGTTGAGCAGTCGATCAGAGAATCGAATCTGCGGAGGAGTCGAATCTTTGAACAGGCCAGTCGCGGCACGTTAGATGCGTTCGCAGCGTCCATCGAGCATGCAGTTCGGCGCTTCAACAGTGCCACCTCAACCGATCGATGCAACACAAGCGTTGAATCGTTCTGCTGGAGTTTCAAACTCCAGCGTCTTACGCGGCCGTTCATTGAGCTCACGTGCCACCTTGTTCAGGTGCGCCTGCGAGTGCACCGATAAGTCGGTTCTCTTTGGGAAGTACTGTCGGAGCAGGCCATTCGTGTTTTCATTGGAACCACGTTGCCATGGACTCTGCGGATCGCAGAAGTAGACGTCGATGTCGGTCGCCAGGGTAAACCGCCGATGATCTCCCATTTCCTTGCCGCGATCCCAGGTCAGCGATTTATACAGCTCGGTCGGTAGTTTCTTCGCGTGCTTGATCAGTGCAGGCACGACGGTCTTGGTCTGTTTATCCGACACTTTCACCAACATCACGTAACGGGTATGGCGTTCGACCAGGGTCGCAATGTAGGTGTTGTTCGATCCCACTATCAGATCTCCCTCCCAGTGACCGGGAACGGCACGATCTTCGACCTCGGCCGGGCGCTCACGAATCGATACGATATCGGCGAGATCCCCTTTCCCGTGACCTTTGTGACTGGAATGTCGGGATCGACGAATCGTTCGTCTCGACCTCAGATGTCTAAGTAGTTCTTTCTTAAACACCCCGCGCGCCTGCACGAATAGGCTGCGATAGATCGTCTCGTGGGACACGTGATACGACTCATCCTCTGGATAGGATCGCTTCAGCCAGCCGGCGATCTGTTCGGGCGACCAATTCCGCCGGAGCTTCCTCGCCACCATTCGCCGTAACCGCGGATGGCGACCCAACTGACATCGCTTCGGGCGACGGGCCCGGTTCCAAGCCTGTTCATCGGCGACAGACGCCCGGTAGTCATCATAGCCCCCATTGCGCTGGCTCTCCCGGCTCACCGTCGAGGGTGAACGCCCCAGACAAACACTTCGATCCTCTAGTCCTGGCAGAAGTCCGATTGAACACCGCAAGCGAGACAGTCCAGGTCTCCTTCACAAAGGATGGCTCGACCCAAGTATTCAAACAAATGTTGAAGTTCGACAGTGCGGATCGGATGTGCTTCGAGCAGCCGCGGGGTTCTATCCGCAAACAGGCTTCTTTCCGTAGAGGATGTGTCCGTCGAACTTTTCCGCTACGTGTTGGGCCAGAGCAGCAGCCCTTACAGCTGGTTTGACGAGGCCGGCAAAAAGCCGGACCTTCCGGGCAGGGAACAAGGAGGCAAAGTCTCTCACGACGGCAAAAGTCGGGCTGCCGCAAACTGAACACTCAAGAACGCAAAAGACCCCTGATCCGAAAGACCATCCTTCTCCTCTCTTGGTCCGCTAAATCCATGCAATCCGTGGCTATCCCTGCCCCCGTGCAATCGTGATCACCTGGAGGTGGAACTCTTTCACTCGACCAACGCGGGCAAAGCCACGGATAGGAGGAAGCCGATGCTCTTCTTGACCGAAAGACCATCCTTCTCCTCTCTGAATCCGTTAAATCCGTGCAATCCGTGGCTAACTCCCCTCTCCTCCCCTCCGTCCGTGCAATCCCCATAAAAAAAGACCGCCAAGCTTTCGCCCAGCGGCCCTTTCTTCAAATGTAGTCGTCCGTTTACCCGACCGTAGTACTCGGCGAGGCGGGCGGCAGGTCCTCGATCGCCGCCTCTTCAACCTTATCCAGATCCGCGTCAGAGGGCAGATCCGCAACGCCCGCATCTTCAAGCTCGACGAGCAGGTCTTTCATCTTGTCGATGTTCTCGTTGATCTTTACCTGGGTATCCCCGAGGTCATCCGCCAAACCGTTGAATTCGTTGATCAGGTCAATCACAGCCTGGCTGGCGCCTGGAGGAATCGGCAGGCTCAGCCCACGCACGAACGCATCACTCAGCACCGATGCTGAGATTCCCAGGGCCGCGAGCTCAGCCCGGATATCCCCCATCCTGTCCTGAATCGCCGCAGCTTCTACTTTCAACACTTCGACTTCAACCGCAATCGCTTCCGCCTCCGCGACAAACGCAGCCGCCGTTGCTTCGTCCAGGGAAGAAGCCGCAATCGCAGCCTTTGCCTGCTCGGCAGTCAGGGCGATCTGAATTGACCTCAACGTCGATTCCAGAGCGCTCAACTCGACCGCTGCCAGGTTGCGGGCGGTGACCAGGTCAGCCGCCAGCGCGTTGTTGGTGCCTACGAGGCCACTGATCTGGCTGTTTAGGTCCGCAATATCGCTCGTCAGACCGGCAATGTCACTGGTCAACGACGCGACGTCGCTGTTCAGCGAGGCGATCGTGGCGCTCAGACCCGCATTCGTGCTCTCCAGACCAGCGATCGTGCTGTTAGCCGCATCCAGAGCGGACTCATCAACCTTACTGCGCCCGGCAAGGACCCAGGAAGCCGCCGCCGCTCCGCCGGCTACGGCCGCGATAATCGCGACCCAGGCTCCAGAGGACATGCCACTGGCCTGTGGCGCCGGTGCCGGCGGCAGACCTGCAGGCAGCGGGTCCGGCAGGTTAGACGCGATCATGCTGATCGGATCCGCAACTGCACCGTTCGCACGACCCAACAGCTTTTCCTGCCCTTCGGTTAGAAGGAACGATTCCTTGGAGTCGGTGTTCCTCACCATCAGCGAACCGCTTCGGACACGGACGCCGACGGTCTTGTCACTGAGCACGAACACCCGAGCTGAAGCCGTGTCGCTGACCACTTCGTAGGGCGCCACATCGATCTGCAACGAAGACCGACCGCTGGTCGAGAAGGAAACCGAACCCGAAGCGAGCGCCAGACGAGCAATCGATCCGTCGGACTCCACGGTCAAGTCGGTGTTGCTTGTGAGCGCAACGATCTGGCCGCCGCTCAGCGCAAGATTGGCAGACGAATCCGCACGGACGACGATCCGGTCTCCGGAGAAGACGGTGCCTTCCCGGGCGACTGTAATTCCGCGAAGCTGAACCGATCCGTCGATAGTAACCGAACCGACAGCTGCCGCCGTTGCGCTGCCGAATTCCACCGCTGAGATCGGAGCTGTGGTGAGGGTCGTCAACACGACCAAGACCAAAGCGATCGTCCTGTAGAGTGGGCTGTGCATGAACATAACGTTAACCTTTCAGAACCTGCCTAAATGCAAATGAGCCAGCACGTCCCTGCACTGGCAAAAACCGGACACTCGTATTGTTACGCTGGGACGCGCAAGAAGCAACAAAATATTGCGGTTATCGCAGCCTAACCCATCGGCGCCTTCAGAGTCCTCGGTACACCAGAAGCCCCGTTACCACCCCAATCGTGGCATCCAGCATGCGCCGTAACGCCGGTTTCGTCCGGCTTGAAGGGACCCAAAGAATGTCGTTGGGCAACATGGCGATGTCGGGCATGTCACCGCTCATGATCTTGTCGGGCTCCACGAGAATCTCTTCCCGGGTTCCATCCCTGTGCAAACGAATGATCATGACGTCGCCCCTCTTCGCGTCTGGGGTAAAGCCTCCGCCCAACGCCAGGGCGGTGGTCACCGTAACACTACGCCCGTTCCGAAGCACCTTCTCGCCCGGTGCAACCGCCTCACCGACTACGAACACGGATCCGGCCTGTAGAACGTTGATCACGTCGCCCGCGTAGATCGGGATGTTCAGCTCGATGTGACCCCGCTCCATCAAATCTTCGATGTCGATAGTGACCGTTTGCGCATTGGTCGGTACGTCGTCAGTTCCGTCAAGGGCTGGAGCCGCCATCCCGCGTATGACCTGAATCGTGCTTCCAGGATTCAAGGTGAGCCCTTGCGCCATCGCCAGCATCTCGAGCAGCATCTTCTGTCCCTTGATTTGATAGATTCCAGGGACTTTGACTGCACCGAGGATAGCGACCGGCTGTGAGGCATACTCGCGGACGAAGACATTCACGTGCGGATCATTGACGAAATTCTCCCTCAGGGCACCTTCAATCTGCACCGCCAATTCCTGCGGGGTCATTCCAGAAACCCTCACCGGTCCAATCAGCGGCAACGAAAGGTATCCCAACGCGGTAACACGGCCGGTCGTACCCAGTTCAGGGATCTCGAAGACCGTGATCTCCAGGAGATCGTCCTGGCCCACTCGGTATTCGCTGCCAACCGACGTGGGGAAAGCTTTAGGGCCGTTCAATGAAAAGCCGCTCGCGCCCGTAGGCGCCTGGGCCATGGCGGTCTCAGGCGCGATCACCAGCACTAAAAACACAATCAGCGTAACAATCCTCATGAGCTTCATAAGACGTTCCTTCTCAAAGGGATCTCTGCACATTAACGGGCTGACTTAGGTCGAGTCAAGAAATATGGATTCGTCTCGGGGCATCTGCCTCGGGCACCCCGGAAGAATGGGGTGGCCTGATGAGCTGAATCCACGTAACCCTTGCGTCAGTTCCCGCCACCTAACGCAGATGGGGCTTGGCACAAAGCTATCGGACGAATAGACCGGAACAGAAGCTACTAATACCACCGTCGCTCAGAGATTGGTTGGCAGAAGATCACATGGCCAACTTAAAAATCGGATGTGGTGAATACGCTGAATTTGGGCTGCTGAAGCTGGGAACCGTGGCGGTCGATGGGTGCTCTCCTTACTTGACGGGTTCCCGTCAACGGTGGATAACTTCCGTTTCAATCCCCATGATCCCACCAATAGCAACACCCACGAACATACAAAACAGCATGGCGTTCGACATGATCTGGAGGTTGAAGTCGGCGAGGCTGTGGACGAGGATCGCAAAGATGGCTCCGCTCGAGGCCAGTAGGATGCCGAGGGGCTCAGGACTACTAGCGCGCAAAAAGGTCCGAACGGACTGGACCAGAACACCCATAACGAAGATCCAAAATGCAGCCGCTGGCAGCACGCCCCATTCTGCGGCAGTCTCGAGATAATCGTTATGTGCATGATCGAACAGAAGTTCGGGCCTGAACGTCTGGTACTGCCGGAACACATCGCGATATCCATCGACGCCGACACCCCAGGGATTCTCCGCGATCATCTTGAGTGAATCGCGGTAGACGATCATCCTTCCTTCGCGCAGAACTGCATCCGTGTCCAACAGCGCCCCGTACCGTGCCAGGATGGCGTCCACTCCAATCCACAGTGCTCCGCCGAGAATCAGCCCAACTAAGCCGAATCCCATCGCCGTAGCAATACGTTTTTGAGACGCGCGCATTCGGATCATCAACGCCATAAAGCCCAGTGTTGCGAACAGCGACACAATCCCCATGCGTGAAGCGGAGAAGATCAGCGCCAGCGAGATCACAGCGCCAACCACCAGATACACGTAAGACCGAGATGCATCGCGGTGTCGGCGGGCCGCCAGGTAGGACAGGCCAAAGGCAGCCGGAACCAGCATTTCCAGCAACCCCGCAAAATGATTCCGATTGATCAGAGTCCCTGACGACCCAGAGTTGATGTAGCCGAAGATCCAGCCGGGCGTCACAAAGTACTGGAACAGCCCTAGCAGTCCGTGGCAGAAGTGCAATTTTCTGAATTGGGATTTACGGGTGTCGGCCAAGACGGAACAGCGTTGAAATCGTGTCCGGAGCGTTCAGGATCGAAAGAGAGCGATTGATAGTGGCTCCAGAGCAGTATCAGGGTGAACAAGGCAGCAACATACTGGCCCTGAAGGCCTCGCGGTGTGCCGTTCCCGAAATTGTTCCGAAGAATAAGGCTCAGATTCAACGCGGCGTACTGAATCAGGATGCGCTTGAGAATGTTGTCCCGATGTCGGAGGTGAACCCGACGCATGGCTCCGGTTTCCAGAGTGTGCGCGAACGGCCGTTCCAACATCAGTCCCCGCTGTCGGAGTAACCGCTTGCCCCGCTCACCTCGGATCCGTCGCCGGTTGGCGTAGACGGCCTGTTGTTCGGCGGGCTTGCCTTTCCAGTTACGCCGACCCCGGTCCGGTTCCGAGATATAGCTGCGAATACCGAGGTCTTTGAAGGCGGTCATCGTATCGTTACTGTGATATCCCTTATCGGCCACGATTTCGGAAAGGTAATCGTCGGGCAGCTTCGATTCAGGATCGGCCGCCAGTGTCTCCATCTGACGGGCCGCCTCGATCATCGTGTCTTCGATAGTCGTCGTGTCGCCCAGATCGGCGCCCTGCACGGTAACCGCCAGGATGGCTCCGGTCTTCATGTCGGCGGCATGCTCGACCTTGTGCGCCAGATGCGTCCGCCCGTCCTTCATCTTCGTAATGCGCGCGTCCGGGTCGTGGGGATGTTCCCACTCTTTGTTCGATCCTTTCTTGGTTCGCTTTCGGTCCAGTCGGGCCAGGTCCGCTCGGGTCGGCGTCTCAATGCCCGACGCCTTGGCCAGCCGTGTCAGGAACTCGTTGTAGGCTTCCCCGGTATCCCGCCGCACGATCGATCGCATCGCCGCGTTGGCTTCCAGCGTCGATGCATCCACGCCCACCGTCTTCCCATCGATCAGGCCCTCACCGGCCAATACACCCAACATCCACGAAAAGACCTTTCCATGCGTCTCCAGATCGATCAGCCGTCGGGTTCGCGAAACCGTCGAATGATCCGGTACCGCGTCGCTCAGTCCCACTCCCAGGAATTCCCGCAAGCTTAGAGAATCGGCACACCGCCATGCAATCCCCCGCTCCGAATCGATCCCTTCAAAGTAGCCCACCAGCAACATCCGAAAATACTTGCCCGGTGCCAGGCTCGGCCGACCCATCACTGCGGCGTAGAACTTCTCGCACGCATCCTCGACGAACCGGTCGAACTCCCTCTCGTTCAGGATTCGGTTTACCCGTTCGTAAAATACGTGGCCCGCTGTTCGCGGCAACTCCGCGGTCGCAACCCACAACGTGTCCTGTCGGTGCTTTCTCCGTCCCATTCCCATATCGCGATCTCCTAACCTGATTCTCCTCGCGTTATGGTCGCATCCGGTCCTTCTTCTAATTACGATGAGGCCGACTTTAACCACGGACTGCTAGCAGGGCCTCACCAAGACCCACAACCAATAGGAAGTGCAAAAAGCGGACAACATACCGGTCGCCCGATTCACGGTATGAATAGAACGCCCACGCTCCAGCGAACAACGGGACACCCAGGCGCGGACTAACCCAGACACCGATTGCCAGTGCCCCCCCTAGCGCAGCGAACAGTCGGACATCCACAGCGTGACCCCGCCAGCTCTGCACTGCCAACAGTCCCAGAACCCCCACAGCTAGAGCCAAGTGCAAGCCGAGCGCACTATGCGGTAGCACGCCCCCAAACGTCAGAAGCGCATAGGTCCATAGAATCCCTAAGAATCCAAACATCGTTACGAACTACCAGGAATCATTTAGCCGGCAAAGGGGTACGTCCTTCGTTAAAGGCCCACTACCCGTTGTGGTGGCGCTTCTTCGAGTTATTGTCAAAAGTGGTGTTTAGGAGATTGATTCAAGCGGCGGCCTGATCGACGTTTGTCACTTCGATTCCGTCGTTGAATTTCACTCCAGTAATCACCTTGGCCAGATCATCGAATCCTCGTAATCGTCGCCAGTTCTTCTCGGCACACTGCCCTAGTTTGAACATCATGTGCAGCATGCCACCCCGTGTCAGACAGCCCTTCGATCGCTTGGTCCGGTGGCGAATGGTGGCAAAGGTCGACTCAATGGGGTTGGTCGTCCGGATGCTCTGCCAGTGCTTGGCCGGGAAGTCGTAAAAGACCAGCAGTTCTTCTCTGTCTTTCTGCAGGCAGAGGGTGGCCTTCGGGTACTTCGGCTCATAGGTTTCAATGAACAGATCGAATGCCTTCTCGGCGTCTGCCTTTGTTTCCGCCTTCCAGATCGCGTGCAGGGCCTGTTTCGCTTTCGCCTGGGCCGACTTGGGTAGGCAGTTCAACACGTTCATGGTCTTGTGCATCCAGCAGCGTTGTTGGCGTGTCTCGGGATAGACTTCCTCCAGTGCGGCCCAGAACCCCATCGCCCCGTCACCAATGGCCAACTCGGGAATATTCATCCCTCGGGACTTCAGCTTCAACAAGACCTCACGCCAACTCTGCGTGGATTCCCGGACACCGTCTTCGATCGCCAGAAAACGCTTCTCTCCGCGTTCATTCACGCCGATCACGACCAACGCACACAACTTGGTTTGTTCGGCCCGAAGTCCACTATAGATGCCGTCGGCCCAGACATAGACCCAGCGGTCGGCGTCCAAACGCTGGTCGCACCCGATGCGGTACTCCTGGGCCCAGACCTGTTTCAAGCGCGATACCGTGCTCGCTGACAGCCCCTGCGCCTTCGGACCAACAAGAACTTTTAGGGCGTCACCCATCTCGCCGCTCGAGACGCCTTTCAAATACAACCACGGCACGGCCGCTTCCATCGACTTCGTCTTCCGAATGTAGGGTGGTACCAGGGCCGACCGAAACGTCACAGCTTCGCCCGTCTTGGCACGGACCTTCGGAATTTGCACCGTTACAGGACCCAGGCCGGTCTGCAGCTCGCGTTCAGGTAGATAACCGTTGCGCACCACCCCAGCGTTCCCCGTCTCGGTTCGTCGATCACCGTGCTGGGATAGCAGTTCTGCTAATTCGGCTTCCACGGCGCGTTGGATCAGCTGTTGAGCCCCAACTCGTAGCAGATCGGTCACCGGGTCTGCAATCGCCTCTCGATCTTCCAGTTCAATAACGGTACTCTTGCTCATAGTGGCGTATCTCCTTTGGTTGCTTTGAAGTCTCGCAAACAACAAATCAACCAGATACGCCGCTTTTCTTCAATCCCTCAAACACCAGATTCGGTTATAACTCGTTGGCTTTTGGCTATTGGTCTTCGTTTTTGGAGGTGGGGGTTTCTCTTAAACGGAATGTTCTCCGACCGGATCATATATTCGTACTATTCGACGTTGTCGGCTCGATGAAAGCCGTTGAAGGCCCCATGACCAGACGGTACGATAGCGCCTGACAGGACTCATCAAGGAGGATAGTTTGCGAACATTCAGGACGCTCATCTGGGTCCTGCTCCTCGTGCCGGCCGTCGCGGACGGCCAGTCGACCCTGAACTTTCCCCGGTCGTTTTCCCAGGCCGATCTTGCATCGGCAGGGTTCGCCGTGGCTAACCCGGGCAGTGCGACCGCTGCCGCGACGTTCACGCTTTGGAGCTCGGACGGCTCGATGATCGCCACGTTCGATGATGACATCGTCGCCGGAGGACAGCTCTCGCTGCTGGGTTCGGAACTGTTTCCCGATGCTTCGACGGACGGCTGGGTACAGGTGACAAGCCCTGCGGACGGACTGCAGGGATTCTGGCTCGGGGGCGATTTCACGACGTTCACCGATGGGGCCGAAGCTGCTCCTTCAGCCGGCGGGCTGGTCTTCCCACTAGTCGCCGACGACACAGAAATCAACGTCGTCAATACCGCCGAGACGCCGTCGGACGTCACTATTTCCTTGCGGCAGGCTGATGGCACGGAGTTAGCGACCACGGACGAAACCATATCCGGAATGGGGGTGTTCAAAGATCAGGCTTCGGCTGTGTTCCCGGGGGTGGATCTCAGCGAGGCAACTCACGTCCAACTGAGTGCGACCACCGCAATCAGCGCCACGGCGATCGTGGACGGCTTTCTGGTCAGTCCATCCTGGGGTGTCGTCAACGGAGTCGATAGCTCTGCGACCACTACCGAGCTCAACTTCGCTCATGTCATTGCCGGCGCCGGCGGTGGCGGCAATTGGCTGACTCAAGTTGGGGTCACCAACCTGACTGCCTCCAGCAATAACATCACAATCACCTTCAACCCGCTCGAGGGTTCCCCTGTCACGGTCCAGCGGACGATCGCAGCGAACGGCGGGTTGAGGGAATCGACCGAAACTCTTTTCGGTTTTCCGTCCACCGAATTCCAGAACGGGTGGGTGCAGGTGACGAGCACGGCCCCGGCCACCGGCTTCGTAGCCTATGCCGACACGGTTGCGGGAGGTCTGGCTATCGTGCCGGTGCAAGGCACACCCTTGACCCAGATGCTGTTTGCTCACATCGCACAGGCCACGGGCTGGCTCACGGGCATCGCACTGCTCAACACATCGGACACGGCGGCTGAGGTCGAAATCTTCGCGATGAACCCCAACGGCACGCTGATCGGCGGCGCGCTGGACTCTCCGGACGCCGCGTTCACGCTGGCACCGGGGGAGAAGATCGCCCGTTTGCTCGACGATCCGTGGATTCCTGCCGCGAAGACCAACGGAGGCTTCGTGTTCGTTCGCACGGCCAATGACGTCCCGCTGTATGGCATCGAGCTGTTCTTTCTGACAAACCTCGCCCTGCTCTCGAATGTCTCCCCGGGCGCCCTGGCTCCCGGCATTGATTACACACCGCCGACACCGGCCGGAACGATCACGCTGGACTCTGTCACGCCGACGACGGTTTCTCGAGGTGGCACGCTTACCCTGGACGGCAGCGGCTTCAGCGAGGCGCCGACGAGCAACACCGTCGTCTTTTCTACCG
Organism: Terriglobia bacterium; assembly: GCA_965206125.1. GTDB lineage: Bacteria > Acidobacteriota > Terriglobia > 20CM-2-55-15 > 20CM-2-55-15 > CAXWPM01. The sequence continues at coordinate 863,159 of CBDBIN010000046.1, read as the reverse complement.
GGTCCGGCACGACTAGCGTCGCGGCCGACAGCGCCACGGCGACAGCATTGACTGCCACCGTTCCGGCGGATGCCATCAGCGGCCCCATTCACGTCGAAATCGGCAGTACGTCCTCGGGATCCGAGATTCTCGAGGTCACAGCTTCGGGGACCGAGCTTGTCCAGAGCACGGTCACCCTAACCGGAGGTCAGACGACAACCGGCGTCGATATCTACGTGTCGGAACCGGCCGCGACCTTGAACATCACGGCCATCGGTGTGGGCGACAGAAACGAAAGCATTTTCTTTGCTGCAAGCTCCGTGGAACTGTCGCGCGGGCAGACGACGGACCTGCTGGTCTCGGGCACCGGCATCAGCGAAGCCAACGGAACGACGTTGACTTTCAGTGGTTTCGGACTGGTGATTTCGAACATCCACTACTTCGGCGACAGAATGACCGTCCAGATTACGGTCGATGCGAACGCGGCGCTGGGACCGAGGACGGTGATCGTGACGAACTCGAACCTTGATACGTCGGTGCTTTCTGGAGGAATCATCATCAATGACTGATAGACGACTCATCTCTACCCTGGTCACAGCAGCGGCGGTGTTCATCATCGCGATGCCTTCACTTGGCAGCATCGTCCTTCGAATGGACCTGGACGATCTGGTGGAGAACTCGGACACGATCGTCCAGGGCGTCGTGGAAGCGGTGTACAGCCAGTGGGACAGCGAGAGGAATCTGATCTTCACGTACGCTTCCATCGGTGTGGAAGATCCGCTCAAGGGCGAACGCCGCCGGTCGCTGCTGATCCGGCAGCTCGGTGGGCAGGTGGGATCGCTCCACATGACCGTCCCGGGGATGCCGGAATTCGTTGCGGGTTCGGGCGTCATCGTCTTTCTGAAGGACTCGGGCAACGGCACGTTTCAGGTCGTGGGCATGAACCAGGGCCGGTACGTCATCGCCGAGCACTTTGCTGTCTCGAGCTTGACGGGCATCGACCTGATGGATCCGAAGACGGGGCTCGTATCCGGAGCGTCGTCTATTCGGAAGGTTGGCCTTGAAGACTTCAAGGCGAACATCCGGGAGCTGGTCCGATGACGAAGAAACTGTCCCTCGCTCTTTGCCTGCTCATCGCGGCCCCACTCGCGGCCTACATCCCCCAACGGCGCAGCATCGACGGCACGGTTACGGCGGTTCGCTGGTCGACGGCCTCTTTCCCGATAGAGTGGAGGATGAATCCCACCGTCGGGCAGAACGTGACGGGCTCCCGTGAGCAAGCCGATGTCTTCCGGGACGCGTTCGCAGAATGGGCCGACATTTCCACGGCTGCGATCAGCTTCACTGAGGGCTCGACCACCAACATCGACGTGAAACCGGGGTTCGATCAGATCAACCTGATAACCACGAACGTGACGGCGCTGGACTTCAACTCCGGCGCGGTTGGGCTGACCGGCGCCTTTTCTTTCGATTCCACCGGCCTGGACGAGTTCGGCCGGACAATCGAGTTCAAAGGCCAGATCATCGAGGCCGATATCATGTTCAATCCCGGCACCATTTTCAGCACGAGCCCCACGACGCCTGGGGGATTTATCGATTTGCAATCGGTCGCGACTCATGAAGTCGGGCACTTGTTGGGGCTGGATCATTCCAACATCCTGTCTTCGACGATGTTCCCGACGATCGTTACCGACGTCAACTTCCCTCGGAATGCACAGATCGACGACCGCAGTGGCGTGTCGTCGATCTATCCGGACGCGTCTTTCACCCAACTGGGCGCTCTGGGTGGAACCGTTCGGACAACCGGCAACGAAGCGGTTTTTGGGGCGCTGGTCGTCGTGCTCGACACCAACGGACAGGCTGTCGCCAGCGCCGTCACCGATCCCAATGGCCAATACACCATCCAGGGACTGTCCGCGGGGACGTACACGGTCTACGCCGAACCGATGAACCAACCCTTCAGCACCAGCGACGCGTTTTCGCTGTCGTTCGCTTATCCCGGACAGACGGTGAACTCTAGCTTTACGGTGCGGTACCGGTAGGGGGATTGCAGAGATTCCTGGGGAGGGGAGGGAAGAGGTTGCCACAGATTTCACGGATTTAGCGGATTTGTGGTCGGAGAGAATGCCGGGGTTGTCGGCAATTATCATGATAAATGGCGGAACACTCGTCGATTTCTAGTAGTCAGTAATCTCCGCGGCGCTTCAGAGACAGGCACGAAGGGTCGGCGGTCATAGACCGCCGCTACAGGAAAGTCAGTCAGGCGGCGGAAGGCGTTGGACACATTTCTGACCTCTCAGTCCCGCAGAAAATTCGATAAGTTTTTCTAAACGCTGGCTTTAAGACGAACTACCCGAGCCAACCAGACGCCAGAGATGGACGTTCACGGCCTGATCAAACCCGGCCGGATGCTCGGCGAACGGTAGCCTCCAGGAGCGCGTCTTCGGCAGGAGGGAAAGTTCCCGGTGGGAAAGCACTCCGTTGCTTTGAAGGTCGGTGACGCAGTCATGATTTCAGGTCGCCCAGAGGCCTCCGTTGCACTTCTTTTACTCGAAGACGCCATTCTACAACAGGTGACCAACCGCAATACAACCAAGGATTTAGCTGGGGAGGTGCCTAGTCTAAAATCGGGTAAATTACTAGTGTGAATACTGGAACTCTCGGAAGGAGAGGTCAGGATTCGAGGAAGGAGTATTCGGACTCGGGAACGGGCTGGAGGGGCGGTTCGCCGCTGAGGTAACGGAGGGCTTCTCGGACGGCATCGATCTCCATTTGGAGGCGGCAGTCTGCGGTCATCGAGCCCATGTGGCAGGTAAGAATGCAGTTGGGGATGTCCGTTAGCGCCCCTTCGTAGGGCTCGCGCTCGAACACGTCGAGGGCAGCTCGGGTGATCGTTCCGGAGCCAAGGGCGTCGGCAAGGTCTGTTTCGTCGACAAGGCCTCCTCGGGCCGTGTTGATCAATAGGGACGAAGGTTTCATCGTCTTGAGCTGGTCGCCGGTGAGGAGCCCACGCGTCTGGAGGGTCAACGGTACGTGTAGGGTCACGATGTCCGCTTCACGAAAAATCTGCGCCTTTTCGACCCATTCCACTCCGTTCTCATCGCCAAACTCGCGATCTGGTGCCAGATCGTTCGCCAGGATTCGCACGCCGGGAAAACCGCCTCGCAGGATACGAATCACCCGCTTCCCGATCCGTCCGACGCCGATCACCCCGACCGTTTGGAGCTCCAGGCGGCGGCCCATCGCGCGATTCCATTTCGGGAGGCGCATGCCGCGGTCGACCTCGCTGACTCCGCGCAGAAGGTCGATCATCAGACCGACGGTCAGTTCCGCGACTGCGGGAGCGGGGCCGTCGGGACTGTACGTCACCGCTATTCGCCGCTCTCGGGCGGCCTTCAGGTTGACGCTGTCGAGTCCAATCCCGACACGGGCGATCAGCTTCAGGTTCGGCGCGGACGCCATGACGCGTTCCGTAATGGGATCGGTCCCGGCGACCAGGACCGGAGAATCCTGGACGAGGTGGATTAGTTCGTCCTCGGTCAATCGCCTCGAGTGAGGATTCATCCAGTAACGAATCCCCGCGTCCTCCAGCATGTCGAGGGCCTTGCGGTTCGGATCGGCAAACGGGAATGCGCTGATTGCGACGCGGTTCACGGTTCGACTAATCTGATGCGGTAGCCAGGGCGATTCCATGTGGGAGCTACCCTCAAAAGGTGTGTAAATAGCATAGGCGGTGATTATCCTTCCGGGTGAAATAAAAACCCGGGCGGAAGAGCCCGAAAGGAAGGAGTCACACCGCCATGAGCAAGAAGAACATTGATCGAAGTGTGGAGTCAAGAGTCTGCTTTGAACAGCTGGAAGAGTGGGTGCGAGAGCAGATCCAGTTTTACGTACAGGAACTGTTGGAGGATGAAGTGACACAGCTGCTGGGACGAAGAAAGAATGAGCGTCGCCGAGAAGTGGACGCGCCCGGTGGCTATCGCAACGGCTACGGTAAGGAGCGGCGACTGACGCTGAGTTGCGGAACGATCAAGCTGCGGCGTCCCCGAGTGCGGGATCTGGAAGAGCGTTTTGAGAGCCGGGTCTTGCCGCTGTTTGCCAAGCGGACGCAAGAGGTACGAGACTTGATTCCAGAACTCTATTTGCATGGTCTGGCCGAGGGGGATTTCGATCTGGCCTTAAGAGGGCTTTTAGGGGAAGAAGCGCCGCTGTCCCCCAGCACCGTAGCCCGGTTGAAGGAGAAGTGGCAGGGAGAAATGGAGGCCTGGCAAAGCCGTCGGCTGGACGATCTGGAAGTGGTGTATCTGTGGGCAGACGGTGTGTACATCAAAGCAGGGCTGGAGAAGGAAAAGGCCGTGATCCTGGTAGTGATCGCCGCTTTAAGTGATGGCACTAAAGTGGTGGTGTCGGTCAGTAGTGGTTATCGAGAATCGACCCAGAGCTGGTCCGAAGTGCTGAGGGATCTCAAAGAGCGGGGGATGAACCCACCGAGACTGGTGATGGCTGACGGGCATCTGGGGATCTGGGGAGCGTTGCGCAACGTTTTCCCAGAAGCCGACGAGCAGAGATGCTGGAATCATCGCATCGTCAACTTGCTGGCTAAGATCCCCAAGGGTCGGCACAAAGCGGCGTTGTTGGTGTTGCGGCAGATCCCTTATGCAGAAACACGGCAGGAAGCCGAGCAAGTCAAAGGACGATTCCAACATTGGTGTGGCAAGAGAGGACTGGAGGCAGCGGCTGATTTGATCGACCAGGACTGGGATCGGATGGTGACGTTTTACAACTATCCCAAACAGCAGTGGCAACATCTGCGGACTACCAATCCAGTGGAGTCTCCCTTCTCTGCTCTGCGACTGCGAACCGATGCCGCTCGAAGGTTCAAGAAAGTGGCCAACTCACGGGCTGTCATCTGGAAGATGCTGCTGGTCGCTGAGAAAAGATTTCGCCGTTTGAAGGCTCCGCACTTGATGAAGGATGTCTACCAAGGCGCCCAATATGTCAATGGAGTTCCAGTCAACCAAGTCACCGAGGAGAAAGCCGCCTGATGTCTATTTACACACTTATTGACGGAACCTCCCATGTGGACGCCCGAGGCTACTGAATTCTTCCATCTCCCGCGCCGACAGCTCAATGCCGACCCGGGATCGCTCGGCAAGCGCCTTCTTTTCAGGATCGCCCGGGACCATCACGGCGGTGTTCGGACTTGCAGCAGGTTCGGCGCGCACCTCTTCCATCATCTGCCGCAACCTGTCCTTGAATTCATCTACAGGAACGAAGCGCGACACATCGATTGCCGCCATCAGGTGCCCGAGTTCCCGCTTCTCCGCGATGGAATCATCGTACATGCTGATGATGTTTCTGCCGAAAGCCATACCGCTCAGCAACGCACAGACGATGTCGACCACCATCGCAAGGCCGAACCCTTTGTGCCCACCCAGTGGAGTCACCGCGATGGCCGCCGCCGGATCGTTCGTTTCACTTCCCGTCCCATCCGCGGCCCATCCGCCCGGTATCGGTTCGCCCCGCTCGGCATACTGCCGAACCTTGTTCCAGGTCACCGTACTGGTCGCTCCGTCGTAGCAGAACGGCTGTTCCCCGCCAGTTGGCGCTGCAAAACAGATCGGGTTCGTCCCGAAGTAGGGCCGGACGCCGTTCGTGCTCAACACAAGTGCGTCGGCATGCGTAAAGCTGAGGCCGATCATGTCTTTCGTCGCAGCCATCAACGCGAAATACGCCGCTGCCCCGAAGTGGCTGGAGTTGCCGACGGCCACAACACCGACGCCGGCTGATTCAGCCAACCCGATGGCCCGCCTCATCGCCTCCGCGCCGGCCGCATGGCCGAAGGTGTGATCGCCGTCCAGAAATCCCGTCGCCGCTCCGCTTGAGGCGAACCGATATTCGGGTTGCGGGTTGAGGCGCCCGGCGTCCACAGCCCTTACGTAGTGCGGAAAGAGCCGGACACCGTGGGAATCAACGCCACGGAGCGACGCCTGGACGAGGCCCGACGCGACATGTTCTCGGACGTCGGAGCGCACGTCACGCGCTCGGAGGGCTTCGAGCATGAAGCGTTCGATTTCCTGTCCGGTGACGATCACGAAACCATGGACCGGTATTGGCGCGCTGCGCCCTTATAGACGAAATCCATTCCGCCTTCGATCACGAAGCGCTGGTAGGTGAAGGACAGGTCCAGATCGACGTTCTGACGGAGGACGGCCAGGGGGTCGGTCGCCGCAGTGTTCAGGCCGGCGACCCCACTACAGCACATATCGTAACGCCGGCGGATGATTTCTAGTGCTTGGGCGTCAATCGATTCGATGTTGCCGAACGGGTAGGCAAACCACTCGACCGGCCTTCCCAGACGCGAAGCCAGCAGGTCCCCGGAGTCGACGATCTCCCTCTTGCGTTCGGTTTCCCCGAGCGTGGTCAGCCGCCCGTGGCTTCCCGTGTGCGAACCGATCGCGTGACCCGCCGCGGCCAGTCCCTTGACGTCGTCCCAGGACATGAGCGCCATGTCCGCCGGCAGTCGGGCTGCAGGAATGGCGCCCGCGAACACATGTTCCGCGATCGCCGCACGCTGCTCGTCCGGCGCCGTGGCCATCAGGCCCGGGCAGACGAAGAAGACCGCACTGATACCGAGCGGACCGAGTACTTCGCGGGCCGCCCTGGCCTGGCTTCCGAAGCCGTCGTCGAAGGTCAACAGGCAGGGTTCCCGGCCGGCGGTCGGCCTGTTCCCTTCGCCCGCCAACCATTGCCGGCACTCGTCGGGCGTCAAGAGGCCCTGGTTGTCCTGGAGGTAACGGACAAGACGTTCGAACCGGGTCAGCCGGTCCGCTGGAATGTGATGGAACAGCAGAACACGGAAGCCCGGCGATGAAGGCCGGATTCGAAGCCGAGACAGGATGCGGTGGGCGGGAAGCAGGACCGGTCCGAGTCGGTACCAGGGGGATAGCCAGGTTGGATACTGCTGGGTCGCCATTATCGATTTCGGCGGTCATAGACCGCCGCTACAGGCAGTGTCTCGCTCATCGGTAGTGCTGCTTGAAACGAACTCTTCTGCTTCGGAGTTAGATTTCGGCGGTCATAGACCACCCTTGTCCAAAACAGCTTCTTGCTGGCTGCCGTTCTTGGACAGCCTACGATCCTTGAGAGTTATTCAGCCCGACGTCAGGTACTCCCAGAGTGGTCCCAGACGCTCACTTGGGGCGATTCTCGACTGGAATTGAGACCCAGTATGGCAGAAGCGCTATCTTGGACAGCCTGGGAACGCCAATAGAGACCTCAACTCCCGGTCTCGACCGCGCTGTTGATAACAAAGGCGGTTAACCCCGTCCGAAACACGTTTTCGGATTGTTTTGGACAGCAATGGTCATAGACCGCCGCTACAGGGAGAGTCTCGCTCATCGGCAGTGCTGCTTGAAACGAACTCTTCTGCTTCGGAGTTAGATTTCGACGGTCATAGACCGCCGCTACAGGGGGCGGGTACGCTGCTCGGTCTTCTGTAGCGGCGGTCTATGACCGCCGAACGGCTTTGGAACGGTTTGCTCGGGAGCTCACACGATTCCTTTTCGGGCTCTACTGACGCGCCACCGTACCGCTCGGTTGGTCCAGCTTCTGTTCGAAGCTTCGAACTCGCCGACATAGGTGTACGGGCGGGCGTTCAGGCCGGACTTGAACCGCATCACGCCTTCAGACGTATACCGGGGATCCATTCCGCCGAGATCCAGGCAGCGAAAGCCGAGGGCTTTGAGACGGGAGACAGCCTCCCAGACGAGCAACTGGCCGGCATTCACGGCCCTCCCCGCATCTTCGATCGCGCCGACGAGATACTCCCCTGTCGAACCATACCGGGCGATCAGGATGCCTCCCAGTGGTTGTTCGCGATCCCGCGCGGTAAGCGCCAGGAGCTTGCGGTCCGAAGGAAGCCGACTCTGGAGACGACGCAGAAACTCCGGCGTGACGGTGGTCTGGTACGGATGTGCTAATTGTTGTTTGGTGTAGACAGAGAGCACCAGGTCGAAGGACTCCGCCGAATCGGGCAGCACCTCCAGACCCCGCCGTTCCGCGTTGGCAAGACTGTTCCGCCACGTCTTGTCGAGACCCGCTCGCAGGGCATCCAGAGACGACGATAGATCGAGTCGTGCCGACACCCATCCATTCCCATCCGGGGCGACACCGTAGCCCGCCGACTCCGCAGACGCGGGATCCAGTTCGTTGGCCCCCGCTGCGGGAGCGATGCGGAGGTACATCCCGCGATTTTCGACCCAGTGCCGCCGCAACGCTCGAAGCAGATCTCCGACGATTCGCGGGTCCGTTCCGCCGCTTCGCCGCCAGAGCGGACCACGGTTGATCCAGACGAGCCCGCCGGCGAGGACCGGGGCCCTTCTCGTCACGGCCTGGACGGCGCCGACCCGCTCGCCGGCTCGCTCGAAGACGCCACGGACGATATGCCACCTCCTATCGGTCGAGAAAGCAGCGCCGTATTCCCAGGTCTGCATCAGGCTTAGGTCCTCGAAACCGGAGACGATATCCGTCCACTCGGCTTGCGAGAACGCGCTTTCGACGAAGCGGAGCGATTCGTCCATTACGCGGCAACTACGTTGCGCAACCGGTGGACCATCAACTGTAGATCCGTGGGCCGTAAGCTCTGGTGAACCGGCAACAGCATCAGTCGCCTGTACATATCCAGCGCAACCCGATGTTCCTGGGACCGGGCAAGTACTTCGCTCGGTAGGTCCGGCCATTCGGACGCGGGGACTCCCGATTCTTTCAGGGCCTGGACCATCCGGGCACTGCCATCGTCGACGATTACTGGAAAGACGTATGGGCAGACTTCGTCGGGTAGTTCCGCTCGGAATGGCCGCGCGCCGACAATCCCCAGGCACCCTTCGGACATGACGCGGTAGTTGGCCCGGCGCTTTTCGATGGCTTCTGCCAAATGCCGTGAAGTCACACTCAGCATGCGGAGCGTAAAGCGGTCGCAGTGTTCAGAGCCGAGGCTGGATTCAGCGGGCTCCAGGCCTGTGAGCCCATGCCAGGGAATGCCGAGACGGACACACACCTTCTGAGCCAACCGGACGATCAACCACCGTATTGTGGGTCCTGAGATCCAGGCAGACGACGTGGTGGGCGGTAGCGCAACGAGTGAGGGTGCGGCGGCGAGGACGCCTCCTTGAGGACCCGCAAGGATCTTCGACGGGCTGTAGAACGTCATGTCGCCTTCACCCATGCCGGCGAGCGGGCCGGCCACATGCGCGCCGTCTTCGATCAGAACCATCTCGCGACGGTCACAGAAGCTTCGAGCCGCGGTCCCATCGTTCGGGAAACCGAAGTAGTGGACCAGGACGAACACTTCCAGATCCACGGAATCCAGGCCGTCCCCGCCGACGCAATCCCAATCCGGCACGAGATCCTCTCTGACGGGATAGAACGCGAGGTCCACCGGCCGGCCGCGCAGCACCCCGAGAGCATCCTCACAGATATAACCGGGGAACCAGACGCGCACGCTCCTGGCGTTTCGTGCCCGTCGGAGGGCGTCGATGCCCACGACCAACGCCGAGCGTCCCTGTCCGAAGACACTTGTCTGCTGGGAGTCGAGCGCCCAGGGTCCGTCGTTGCTGTAAGGGGAGGTCGTCAGCGTATGGAGAATGTCGCGCAAGGTGGGGAGAGGGGCGGCGGGGATGGACATTGGGGGAGTTAGTTATCAGTTATCAGTAATCAGTTGTAAGAAGGCCCCTCCTGACTGACAACTGACGACTGATTACTGATTACTGAAAAAACCGATACCGCAGTTCGGGGAGTGTGCGCTTGATGAAAGCGGCCGCTCTCCGGAAGGGGGAGACGAGCATCGGAGACAGGCCGATGAGCGCGGGGTAGAGAAACAATGCGGGGAGGCGGGTCTGGGCGCCGAGCCGGACTCCGGGGCCCAGGCGGCGGTATATGGTCCGGCGGAGGGATGTCGCTTCGGTCTTGGACAACTCCAGCTTGCGGACCACGACATCCAGCATGGCCGGAAGGCCTTTGAGGGTTCGCGAGAGGCCTCGCGAGCGGCAGGCCTTCCAGAAACCGGCCTCCATCCTCAGGAGGAAGCCCAGCGCTTCGGCTTCGGCGGGGCCGGAGAACTCTGCTATGAACTTCTCGTGGGCCCGCCGGGTGTTGGCTTCCTGTATCGACCGTCGGGTTACGGATTGGCGCGCCCCGTGAACCCGCTGGAGCACGAGGAACTGCGGTACGATCGCGCCATTCCCGCGGGCCATGGCAATGCGCCACCACAGCTCATAGTCTTCCGCGGGCGCGAACGATGGGTCGTAGCCGCCGAGTCCCAGAACCATCTCGCGGCGGAACATCGCCGAAGGGTGCCAAACGGGAACAAGGCCGAGCGCGAGCATTCCGACATAGCTGCCAAAATCGTCGATTCCGGCTTTCCACTCGCGGACCCGCCGGCCGCCCGAATCGATCGTGTATTCCCACGTGCAGGAGACGGCGACGTCGGGATGCGTTTCATGCAGCCGAACCTGCTCGGTAAGCCGGGCGGGCAGGCACGCGTCATCCTGATCGAGACGGGCGATGTAACGGCCCCGTGCCAGCGAGAGTCCCTTGTTGAGGGAGGGAGCCTGACCGACGTTCTCTTCGTTCAGGACGAGGCGAATTCGCGGGTCCGGATACGACCGAATGAGTGCGACCGAATCGTCCGTGCTGGCATCGTCGATGATCAGGAATTCAAAATCCTCGAAGGTCTGATCGAGAACACCCTCGATCGCTTCACGGAGGTAGTCGACACCGTTGTACACGGTCATCAGGACCGTGACCTTTGGTTCCGGTTGTTTCGGGATCACGAGGTCCGCGGGCGGCTAGCTGTCCGTGGTGATAGCCGCCTAACGGTAGCGGCGCTCTATGAGCGCACTTCATGCTGACTCCGCAAGGCGTGCGGTCATAGACCGCACCTACAGAAGAGGTCTGACGACAAGACCGGGGCGCACTGCTGGTGAGATCCGACTGGATCGCTCCTCGACACTCATCGCTCGATCCGGTCCTCCGCGGGCCTCAACTCGCTCACGACGTATTCTTCGAGCGCATCCCGCCAGGCTCGCATCGGCGGCATCCCGAGCGTCTCCAGTTTGAGGTTTCTCATCGCCTCGGAACGGCCACGTGGCGCTGGCAATGGGAACTCGTCCGAGGACACCGGCTCGACATGGATGTCCGGACGCCCGAGGATATCGCAAATCGCTACGGCCACGTCGTAGCGCGAGACAAGCCCGTCGTTGACCATGTGGTAGAGCCCGTAAGCCTCGGTCTCCAGCAGCCGACGCAAACCCCCGATCAGATCGGCCGCGTAGGTCGGGCTCCCGAACTTGTCGTCGACGGCCTTGAGTTCAGTCCGGCCTTCAGCGATGAGGCTGACGATCTTACCGACGAACTTCTTGTCCCGCTTGCCGCCGCCGATCATCCAGCCGGCGCGTACGATGAAATAGCGTGGAACGATGCGGGCGACGGCATGTTCGCCGTCGAGCTTGGATCGGCCGTAGGCGTTGGAGGGGGTGGTGGCGTCGGACTCCACATAGGGGTCCGTCTTATCTCCCGCAAATACGGCGGCCGTACTCGAGTACACCATCGTCGCTTCGAACTCGCGGCAGGCATTCGCGACGTTCTCGGTCCCGACCCCGTTCGTCCGATGGGCCCAGTCCGGTTCCTGCTCGCAACGATCGACATCCGTAGCGGCTGCCAGGTGCAGCACGACGTCCGGCCGGCGATCCCCCACAACCTGCCGCACGACCGATGCGTCGGTGATATCCAGCACCTCTGGAGCGTCGACGAGATCGGTGAGGATCAATTCGCAGCCTCTAAACACGTCGGGAACGTAACTGGCGGTCATGCCCGCGGCGCCCGTCACCAGTATCCGTCCGTACGTCATCTACACCCCGGGTATTCGTACCGGTGGCAGGGTGTGTTGGATCGGCGGTCCTCACCGCAGCGCCTAAAGTCCGCAGCCTCAAACATGGTTGCAGAGCCGACGTTTTTGAGCTTGACGAAAGCACGGATGCGGTCGACCTCCAACTCCTCCATAGCCATCGGCAGCGTCATCCCGAGTGCGACGGTGCCGAAGCCCCTGCGGCGATGGGACGAGGCCACGGAGATACCGCCAACGTCCGCGGTCGCGGCTTCCGTCCTTTCATAGCGCACTTGAACCACCGGCGCATCGAGCTCTTCAAGAATGTACATCCTGCAACCGACGTCTTCCAGCCGGGAGGCAAACCATACGTCGTGGGTTTCCCACGGGATCAGGTCGCCCGAAAATGCGGAGGCGCGTACGGTGGCATCGTTCCTCCACTTCCACAGCAACTCCGCGTCCTCGCGACTTGCTAGCCGCACCTTCATTCAAGGTCCCCGAGAGTCAGTACGCTCTCGGGGACGATGTGCCTGGCGGCAACACGGCCCAACAGGCAGTCGAACTCGTCCGGCCCGAATCCGAACTCGCGGACACCGCGACGTAATACGGCAATGTTCTCACCCGAGAGCGTCTCCCCAGGTTCGATCGCCCGGGTCGCGAAAACCGTTCGTCGCGCAAACCGGCGGAGCTCCTCCTCCACGGCGTGTGGGACTTTCCGCCCGTCCCCCAGAACGGCTTCGACGTCCCGTATGCGGGACACCATGCGGCGCAACTCGTCGGGCTCGACCGAAAAAGCATGGTCCGGACCCTGGAGATCGCGACTCAGCGTGAAGTGCTTCTCGATCACCGAAGCTCCTAGCGCCACCGCCGCCATCGGTGCCACGGTAGGATCCCTTGAATGGTCGGACAGCCCGACCGGAAGGTCCGTCGCCCGATGCAACGTCTCCATGGCGCGAACGTTCACGCTCTCGGGAGGAGCCGGGTAAGCGGCAGTACATTGCATCAGGACGATGTCTTCGTTACCCGCCTCCCGGACCACCCGGACCGCCTCCTCGACTTCTGAAAGGTCCGCCGTACCAGTGGAGATGATCATCGGCTTCTCCTTCCGTGCAATATGTCGAAGCAGGGGGTGATGGGTCATTTCGTAGGATGCAATTTTGAAGACCGAGACAAAGGGCTCCAGCAGGTCGGCTGCGCCCTCGTCAAACGGAGTGGAGAGGAAGTCGATACCCTGGGTCCGGCAATGCTCGGCAAGCCTCGGAACCCATTCCGAGGGCATTTCCATCTCCTCAATGATGTCGTAAATGGAACGATCGAGCTTCAGGTAGTCCGACCTGCCTGCTGATCGTGGATACAGCAGCTCGGCCTTGAACAGCTGGAATTTGACGGCATCCGCCCTGCTCTCCACAGCAACGTCGATCAGCCGAACAGCCTGTTCGAAGTCGCCGTTGTGATTGCTGCCGGCTTCGGCGATAACGTAGCATCTGGCCCGATTCTCGAAAAGCGGAGCGGGAGAATTCGCGGGCTTGTTCATCCGAGCACCCCGCAGACGGCATCGGCGATCCGTGCGGCCCCGCGACCGTCGAGGCGCTGCCGGGCCGCGGCGCCCAATCGATCCCGTTCGGCCGGGTTCGACCAGAGATCGCGCACAATCCGACCCAGCCTGTCGGGCAAATCATCACCGGCAGCTTCGCCCGCATCGACGACGGCGCCGGAGTCAGCCAGGCCCTCGATGTTCGGCCTCTGGTTGGGCGCGAATTTGATCGCAAGACATGCGGCACCGGTCGCGGCGGCTTCGAGCAGCGTCTGCCCGCCTCCGGTAATGACCAGGTCGGATGCCGCATAAAGAGGATGCAAGTCCGTCACGTCTCTATGAAGACGGACGCCGCCGTTCGAACGGCTCACGTCTTCCAGTGATGCGATAACGCTCGGCGGGAAGAAAGGGCCGACAACGACGTCGAACCGGGCACCCTCGAGCAACCCGACGAGGCAGTCGACAATGCGGACGGTCAGACCATCGCTGTCCCCACCCCCGAGGGTCACGAGCACGCGCCCGGATGCGGTCCGGTCCGGAAGAGTTGCGTACTGCGTTTCGAGCAGCGCGTACTCGGTTCCCAGGAGCAACTGCGTCCGGTCGGCGACCGCATACTTCAGGTCCGGGGCATGTGCGGCCGCGTTCACGACAATCGATACCGGCAGATAACGGTCTGCCAGGTCATCAAGCACGATCACGGGAACGTTCAATTGGAGCTCATCGACGTTGCTTGCCCGGTAGCTGTCGATCACGACCGCCCCGGGACGGCGCCGATCGACGTACCCGGCGACGCTCCTAAGGTCGTCGAGCTCCTCCGCTCCCAAACTCAATGCTTCGTGGCCCGCCCCCGAAACGTAGGCGGCTCCTTCCGGGCCGGGAACAAGAAACGAACAGTCGTGGCCACGCCGGCCGAGTTCGCGGGCGAGCACGAGGCATCTCCGAACGTGCCCAAGACCGGAATCCGGACCAGTGTCGACTCGCATCAGGATCGTCGAGGCGTTACTTCCGGTAGGCATCGATCACTTTGCCGACGGCGTCGATCGTATCGCTCACGTCACCGTCGGTCATGCCTGGCCAGATCGGCAACGAAAGGATTCGTTCGTACTCTCTCTCTGCGACCGGCCAATTACCGGGCCGATAGCCCAACGATCGATAGTACGGATGCCAAGGCACGGGGATGTAGTGGACTTGGACACCGATGTTCTCCGCCCGCAGGGCGCGAAAAACCTGGGCGCGGTCGACCTGAAGGCGGTCCTCCTCGATTCGGATTACATACAGATGCCAGGCGGCTTCGCGGTCCGCACCGAGCGATGGAGGCGTCAACTCCGGCATTCCCCGAAACGCCTCCGTATAGATATCGGCAATTAGTCGGCGGCGCGCGACCCAGTCATCCAGCTTCCGCAACTGCGACAGACCCAGTGCGCACTGGATGTCCGACAACCGGTAGTTCCATCCGAGCGTGTCGACCTCGTAAAGCCAGGACGTGCCCGAATTTCTGGCATCCGTGCCGAGAGAAATTCCGTGATTCCGGACACTCCGGAGACGATCCGCAAGCTCCGGGTCCGCAGTCGTAACGATGCCGCCTTCCCCCGTCGTGATGTGCTTGACCGGATGGAGGCTGAAAGTCGTCAGGTCGGATATCGACCCGACAGGCTTTTGCTTGAACGTTGCGCCCAGGGCGTGTGCTGCGTCCTCGATCAGTCGCAACCCGAATCGCCCGGCAATCGCCGAGAGCCGGTCCAGGTCGCAAGGCATTCCCGCGTAGTCGACCGCCACAATAGCTTTGGTCCGCGGCGTGATCGCGGCTTCGACGGCGTCCGGATCGATGTTGAGAGAGTCGGGCTGCACGTCGGCAAAGACCACTTTCGCACCGAGATAGTGCGCGCAGTTCGCCGAAGCCACGAACGTCAACGGGGACGTGATCACTTCGTCTCCGGTCCCGACATCCATCACGGCCGCCGCTGCGTGAAGAGCAGCCGTACCACTGCTCATGCTGACCGCATGCCGGGCGTTGAGTTTCGATGCAAACGCATTTTCAAATTCGTCGACCGAGGGACCGGTCGTCAACCAATCCGACTTGAGAGCTGCGACGACGGACCCGATATCGTCCTCATCGATGCTCTGCCGCCCGTAAGGCAGCATCGCCTCGCGAACCGGGACCCCACCCTCAATCGCAAGCCTGGTCGTCGTCTTCATGCGTTGATCGCAATCCTGAGGTCTTCAGCCGATAACCACTGCACGTTGCCGTCGCTCGTGTACCGGAATTCAGGTGGAACGAGCCGGCCGCCGGGGACAAGCTGCTCGGACCACTTCAGTTGTGGGGCGATGACGTACATGTCGTCGTATTCGTAGGCGTTCCTGGACTCGTCTTCAGACACAAGCACTTCGTGCAACTTTTCGCCGGGTCGGACCCCGTTGAACTCCACCTCACAACCCGGCGCGACGGCGGCTACGAGATCCATGATCCGCATGCTGGGAATCTTAGGAACGAACACTTCGCCGCCGACCATCTGCTCGGCGGCTCGCAACACGAAACGCACGCCCTGTTCGAGCGTGATCCAGAACCGGGTCATCCGCTCGTCGGTGACGGTGACCTTCCCAGACTCGCGTTGCTTCTTGAACAGCGGGATCACGCTTCCGCGGCTGGCGACGACATTGCCATACCGCACGCAGGAAAACCGCGTCGGCCCCGGGCCCGCGTAAGCGTTGCCCTGAATGAATAGTTTCTCCGCTACAAGCTTCGTCGCCCCGTACAGGTTCACAGGGTTGACCGCCTTATCCGTCGACAGCGCGACGACGCGTCGCACACCGGAGTCCAGCGCGGCATCCATCACGTTCTTCGCACCGATAACGTTCGTCTGCACCGCTTCGAAAGGGTTGTACTCACATGCGGGCACTTGCTTGAGCGCCGCGCTGTGGATGACGAGGTCGACGTCCTGAAAGGCTCGGTACAGCCGGTCCCGATCCCTGACATCGCCGATAAAATAGCGGATACTCGAACCAGGAGTGTCTGGGTACACTTGCGACATCTCATGCTGCTTCAACTCATCCCGGCTGAGGATGATGATCTTACGCGGCTGCTTTTCCCGAAGAAGAAACTCCACACATCTCCGGCCGAATGAGCCCGTGCCTCCCGTTATCAACACACTGGTCGTCGACCAGTCCAGTTTCTCGTTCACCTGTGCGGCTCCGTTTCCTTCCTCATCGCGTCATCACAAAACAGTTACCGGTCCGGGCGGCCGGCCACCATCCTCTGCCAGAGCCCGGCGACGCTGCCGGAAGCCTGAGGTTCGGAAACCACCCGAAAGCCGAGCCGCTTGTAAAAACCGACAGCGGCAGGGTTGCGTCCGTCGACAAGCACAAGGGCACGGCCGGCGCCCGCGTCCCGCAGATAAGCCAGGAGCCGCGGCAGAACGTAGAGATACGTCATGCCTCGCGCCCCAGGCGCCGTGAATACGGGCCCCACGTAAGCATCCTTGGCATCGAGAAGTCGTCGATCGAACGGAACATCCATCATTGGCGACCGGAACACGTCAGTGAACACCCAACTGTAGTGGACGATCGCGCCGCCGGACTCGGCCACGAAACAGCGGGCATCGGCCTCACCCAGGCGGTCGAAGTAGCGCTTTTCATGAGCCAGGTCCCCGGTCAGGTGCGGAAACACGTCAGTTCGTATCCGGTCGATGTCTGAAGGTCCCGCCTGCCAAACGTTGATCTCCGGGCTGTCCAGAGAGGCAATCTCTCCGGGTAGCGGAAACTCGAGGTAGACGAAATGCCACTTATCGCGAAGGTGGTAGACACCGAATGTCCGGGCCGCGCGGACCAAGCCCACCGCGCCCTCTTCCGAGAGGCACACCCGGGCTTTGCGTAATTCCGAAGTCAGTCGCAATAGGAGCTGTAGCGGCGCTCTGTGAGCGTCGGTTTTTCCCTTTCGGCGGTCATAGACCGCCGCTACAGAAGGAGGTCAACCAACCAGGTGGTCGTGAATCCGGCCAAGGAACGCGGCGGCGGCCACGCCGTTGGCGATCCGGTGGTCGAAACCCAGTGTCAGCGTTGCCTTCTCATCCGAGTCCGGATGATCGCAGATCCCGACGATCGCCGCCTGCTCGGGGTAAAGCAGCGGATGGAACCGATGGGCACCGTGGCCGAGCATCGCCGTCACGGTGATGGTCCCGCCAGTCGAATCTTCGGGCGTCAACCGGCGGCGCTGGGCCTTGTACTGGAGCGCACGCAGTTTCGCGGCGATCTCTTCAAGGGGTTCTTCCGCCGCGTCCCGAACGACGACGACATACAAGTCGTCTCCAACGTCCACCGCCAGACCCACGTTGACGCGTTCGAACTGGCGAAGCCGGTAGTCCGGCTCCACGAATCCGTTGAAACGAGGCATGTCGGCAGCTGCCCGTGCTACGGCCATTACCAGGACGTCAACCGCGCTCACCATGGTCCCGGCTTCCTCCATCGTGCGGCTCGCCCTTGTCCGCGCTGGCTCCAGATCCACGACTCGCTCGAGATAGGAAACCGGCACAGTCCGTGTGCTCTCTTCGAGGACCCGGGCCACCCTGCGTTGGATGGGTCCCATCGGTTCGGCTCGGCTCGGCCCCCTTGGATCGGACGGTCCACTGTCTTCGGGTTCGGTATCGCCCGCGATCCTAAGCACATCCTCTTCCCTGACAAGGCCCTGTCCGGAAAAGACGGCCGGATCCAGGCCGAGTTCCTCGATCTTCCGGCGCGCCTTCGCGCTGATCAACAAATCTCCTCCGGATGGCGTTGCCTTTTCCTCCGCCGGGACGGGCAACGGCGTGTCCCGAGAGGCTGAAACGTAGGCTAGAACGCTTCCGACCGGCAACTCCTCCCCGGCCCGGGCACCGTGTCGCAGGTAGCCCGCTGATTTCACCGCGACAGTCGCCGTGGACTTGGAGGTCTCCAGTTCGCATATTGCGGTGCCTGGCTCCACGGACGCGCCCTCGGCGACCAGCCACTCGATCAGGAAGACGCTGTCGGCGTTGAAGACCTCCTTTGGCACGCGGATCTCGACCGGAGCCACGGCCGCGGTATCCTCAGGCATGTTCCTGGGTTTCCTTTTCCCTGAGGAAGTACTCGGCCATGTCCACATCCTCCGCATCGTCGATCTCGACGGCATACTTTCGGTGATGTTCGACGATCAACACGCGATCTCCCATGTACGCGTGCGCTCGCCGTACTCCCGCCGTGCGTCGAAGCGTGTCCGAGCGGATTGCGATGAAACCCCCGTCCAGCAGGTACAGAGTGGGCAGGTCCTGCATGCGGAAGCGCGCTTCCGCGGCCATGAGCGGCTCGATCTCCATGGTCGCGACATCCCTCAGCTTCTTCATCCACTCCGGGCGTTCCCGTATCCGGTATGCCGAGGCGGCGGCTGTCGCCGCCGGATTCGCCTGGAGTTTCCCGAGGGCCTGATCAATCTCGCCCTCCTTGTGAAGTGGAAGGTTTCCCTGCATGCAGACGACGACGTCGACAGAAACCCCACCGCGGGTTACATCGTCAAGAACGTGCCGGAAAGAGTCGTCGATGGGGGAGTCCGCCTGTGCCAGTTCCGGTGGACGCATCACAACACGGGCACCCTCACCGCGGGCGACTTCGGCGATCTCTTCATCCTCTGTCGAAACGATCACTTCCGACAGGCCACGCGAGCGGAGCGCGGCCTCGATCGGGTAAGCGATCAGGGGCCTCCCGCCAAGAAGCATGACGTTCTTTCCCGGCAGTCTCTGACTCCCTCCCCGGGCTGGAATGACGGCGATGGCGACCATTTCGATTGGGACTACAGGTCGGCTCTGGTCGCTCCGCGGACGCCCCTATCGAGCACTTGGGATTCTCCCGTGTGCGGGTGGCGGACCACGTTCTGGGCACCCAACTCCGTGACCGCCCACCAGGACAGATCTTCGATCTCCTCGTCGGGAAGGTCGCTGAAATTGGTCCGGACTGCCTCTCCCTGCTCACCGAGGCGGACGCAATACTCTTCGATGATGTCATCATCGGCCGGACCCCGGTGGCCGGTCACCGCCTTGGCGATCAGGCCTTTCTCCAGCGCCAGCCCCCAGAAGGCCGTCGCCGGATACGCCGTCGTGAAGAAGAACACCTCGGGACGCAGACCGACGTCCTGGCAGAAGTCGACGGTTTCTCTTACCGTCTCCCTGGTCTCACCGGGGGATCCGATCATGAACGAACAATCGGCATAGCCCATGACCCTCTGCGTCTCCTCGACAGCTATCTTCATCTTCTCGACCGTCTGACCGCTCTTGTCGATTGCATGCAGGATCTTTGGGCTCGCGGATTCGATCCCATAACCGGCCTGCCTCATGCCTACTTCGTAGGCCTGCTCCAGAATGTTCGGACGCCCCTCGCGTTTGGCGCGCATGACATCGTCCGCAACGATATTCGTCCGACAGGTCCCGCCCCATGTGACCTCGAAACCGTCCCTCTTCCGGCGTTCCCTCAGTTCGGCGAACAACTCCAGGGCCCAGCGGTAGTCGGTCATCATCAGATCGTCGAGAAAATGGATGTAGCTCAGGCCGTATCGAGACTGTATGTGCTGCATCTCGTCGACGACCTCCCGGGGGCTGCGCAAACGGTACTGCTGTCCCAGGTACGCAGCATAACAGTAGTCGCAGGCCCTTCCGGCGTACGGGCATCCACGGGAAGCGATCATGGAGGCGGAAAACAGTTGCGGTTCCGTCGGCACGCCGTCGACCCACTTCGTCTGCCAGTTCAGATGGCCTACCGGGTTGACTTTGTAAACCTCATCGATCGGCCAGGCTCGGCGCAGGGGCCACGGAACGACGTCCAGGCCCGGACCGCGGCTCGGCAGGGAGGGCCGCAGTCCGTTGTTGCGTACCGCCCATTCCCCCTTTCGCATTTCGTGACGGTACGCCGCCCCCATGACGCCTTCCAGGGTTTCCCCGACCTCCAGACGGTAGAGCACCTCGGAGAACGTCACCTCTCCTTCTTCCTGGATGGCAACGTCGATCGGCAGGCGTTGGAGCATGAACTCCGGCAGGCACGAGGCGATTCCACCGCCCAGGATGATCGGCACGTCGGGATACGCCCGCTTGCAGGTCCGGGTGATCTGTCGGATCCGGCTGTACTGCGTGATGATGCCACCGATGCCGATCACGTCCGGCCTCGCCGAACCCAGATATTCCTCCAGGCGGCGCTCCACCCAGCGCGAGAACGAGGCCGGATCTTCTTTGATGGGCTGCCTGCGTTCGGCATTGAGGTCGAGCACCTCTACACGATGGCCGTCCATGGCGGCGACGGATGCGACATAGGCCTGCCCAAGCGGCATGATGTTGGGGTACGACCACTCGCGTATCGGCGGGTTGATGAGCAGGACGCGCAACCCGTCCTCCCGCGGAGCGAACCGGGAGACGGATTCGTCAGTCGTGATCCGCGACAGTCCAGGATCGACGGCCGCGCCGCCGGGCGCGAATCGTTCGAAGAAGCGTCCGACGAGTACTGTACTGTTTCCCTGGATCTTGTTCTCGTGATGACTACCCGACGAGCTTCCGCAAAGCAGCAACGATCCGTCCGGTATCGGGAAGGACGGATTCCTCGGCCGACCGGGCGTTGGGAATCGGGAGCGGAAACGCGCCGACGCGGGCCACCCTCGGTGGCGTCTCCAGCACCTCCGAAGCCCTCGCCGTCAATTCGGCGCCGAATCCCCACGGTACGGTCCCTTCCTCGACGACCAGCAGGCGACCCGTTCGCCGTACCGAATCGAGGATGGGATCCAATCTCAGGGGTGCCAGTTGTGATGGCACGATGTACTCGGATACGATCTCATCCTCATCGAAGCTCTCAGAGATAGCTTCTTCGGCGACGTCTGTCATCGCACCGTACGCCACGACGGTCACATCGGCATCCGCCCCGAGGGGCACCCAGACGCCCGTTGGATAGAGGCTCGCCTCCTCGGTGGAATGCAGTTCGAACATCATACCTGCCGGCGCATCGGATTGGAGTGTGCGGCCGTAGAGTGTCTTCTGCTCGATGAAAAGGACGGGCCGATCGTCTTCCACGACCGCGCGCCGAAGCAGTTCGCCCGGGTCGTGCCGGCGGCTGATGGCGACCGTCACCAGACCGGGTACGCCGCAGAACATCTTCTCGAGACTCTGGCTGTGTGTCGGCCCGTAACCCCTGCCCCCACCCATCGGAGTCCGGATGACCATCGGCGTCCGAACGCAATCGTTGTACATCCACCGGAACTTTGCCAGGTGGTTGACGATCTGGTCGGAGGCCAGCGTGAGAAAGTCACCGAACATGATCTCGACGATCGGCCGAAACCCCCGCATGGCCATACCCGTACCCAGTCCTACGATCCCGGCCTCGCTGATGGGCGTCGACAGCACACGGTCCTTGAAATGCGAGGAAAGGCCGCGGCTGACCTTGAACGTGCCGCCATACGGATCGGCAAGATCCTCTCCGATCAACAGCGCCTCGCCACATTCATCGAACAGACGGTGCAGCGCGTCGTTCAGGTTCTGGACGACGCGAACGCGCTCGGATGTGGACGCGAAGGCGCGGCCGGCAGCGGTGGACACGGACACGTCGTCGAAAGACCGGGTTTCGGCCCGGGGATCGACCCTCGCCTCCGGAGCGGTCAAAGCCCGTTCGACGGCAGCGTCGATCCGTTCTCTGGCAGCGGTACGCACGGCGGCGGATGAACCCACCTGGCTGCGGATGCGCCCGAGCGGGTCGGCCTTGCTGATCCGTTCGAGTTCAGCCGGGCTGCGGTCGTCGTCGCCTTTGCTGTGGGCGGCCAGCCGTTCGGTGTCGAGCACCTGGAAGAAGGGCTGCGCATCGTTACGGATGCGGGCGCCGACGTCCCGCATGTGCCGCTCGAGTTCGATCGGGTCATCGGCCGCGCGCCGGTCGGTCGCGATGCCGAAGGCACGCGCACGCGCTTCCACGTCGCCCGCGGTCGTCCCGACGGTGGGCGTCGACTGCGCATAGCGGTTGTGTTCGACGACGTATATGACCGGGATCTTCCACAGCGCGGCCAGGTTCATCGACTCATACACCACGCCCTCTCCGAGTGTCCCATCGCCGATGAAGCAGACAGTCACGGCACCGCTCGCCTTGGCCTTTTCCGCCAGGGCCATCCCTGTGGCCACGGGAACGATGCCGCCCTGAACGCCGTTCGAGTAGAAGTTTCTCTCTGAGAGGTGCTGGCTTCCGCCACGGCCGGCGACCGTGCCCGTGGCACGCCCCATGATCTCGGCCATCAACCCATCGAGGCCTCCGCCGTATGCGAGAAAGTGCCCGTGGCACCGATGCGTCGAGAACACGATATCCCGGTCGAGGTCGAGCGCCCCGACGACACCCAGGGCGCACGTTTCCTGACCGATCGACGTGTGCGTCGTGCCCGACAGTCTGCCCTCGGAGAACAGGTCGAGCAGCCGCTCCTCGAACGCCCGGATCAATTCCATTTTCTCGAGCGCCTGGTCGAGCCCATCGGCGGGCGTGTGTACGGGTGTGGTGGTCTTGCGATTCATCAACTGGGGAGCTCGATGCCCTTGGAACGAAGTTTTTCGGCGATTTCGCCGACCGACAGGAGTGTCGCAATCTCCTCAAGCGCCATTTCGATACCGTACTTCTCCTCGACCGCCATCACGACGTGCACGTGGTGGAACGAGTCCCACTTCGCCTGGTTTGCCGGGCCCGTTTCCGGGCCCACCAACTCAGGCGGGACTTGGAGCACTTTGGCGATGAGCCTGCAGAGTTCGTCCATTACGGGATCCGACAAAGACGTCCTTCAAGAGTTCGCGGTCTGGGGGTGCGAAGATTTCGGCGGTGATTTCGTTCAACCGATGCGATTGGGCGGGTACCCGGCTATTCACAAGTTCGGACAAGCGCTCGATGACGTTCGTGTCGTCGCAACTCGGAATCGTGTCGCCGTATGCCTCCGCAGGGTCGACGTTCAGCAGCAGCTCGGGCCGATACCGCACTGCCAGCCGGCCCAGCCCGATGGCCTCCGGGCCGACGTTCGTCCCGACGAACAGAACCGTCCCGCACCGACCGAAAGCTTCCCCGATGTCGTCCGGCGCCATGACGGCTGAAAAACCGATCGAGTCGACGTCGAGCCGGCGTGTCGGATGCGGTTTGATATGGAAGCGGAGGTCGCCCGCTCCACGCCCTCTGGCGACTCCGGCGCGGATGGCGTCGAGCAGATGGGCGCTCATGGCCATGTCAATCGGCAGGACCACCAGGACATCCTCGCGGGGAGCATCGCCCAACGGCGTCGGGTCGTCGGTCTTCGCCAGCTCGTGGGCAACGTGATCGTATCGCAGGCTCCCTGTCATCACGAGGCGGTCTTGGGGCATTCCTCCTTCCGACAGCACACGGTGTGGGTAGGAGCCCGATGAGAAGACGACGTCCGGAAGCGGCATCCGTTCGACGTCACCATCCCCGAGAAAATAAGACATGTAGAAGCGGGAAAGGGCATTGTGCTGGATACCTGCTGTGCGGATGCCCGCCTGCTTGGCTCGGAACGCGGTGAGCTTCTCCCACGGCTGGTTCTCGTAAGGATAGACGATCCACTCGCAGGCTCCCTGCCGAAGCATTCTCCGAAGGCATTCATCGTAAAGGCGGAAGGCGCACAGCGAGGTGTGTGCTATCTCCTGCCACCATTCGCGAAGCGCCAGTTGCCCAACGTCGAGACCCGCCACCCTCATCCGGGTCGGCCATCGAGGGCGCCAGAATGTCAGAGACGTCCGCACGATTGCCGACAGCGTCACCTCGAGGATCAACGGTCGGAAATAGCTGCTGCGGGACGCCAGCTCACGTTCGAACCCGCGGCTCTCGGGAGGCGCAAAACGAAAGACATCGAATCCGACCGATTCGAGAATCGCGTCCAGACCGGGAAGGAACGGGTCTCGCCATTCGTCGTTCGGCTCGAAGCAGCGCGTCATCGGGAAGGAATAGATGCCGACCGTCCTCGGGCCCGCGTCGCGCTTCGGACGTCTCCATACAAGCCGCTGTTTGCCGAGGCGCCAGGCGACATCGAGCGCCCAGGTCTTCCTTTTGATTCCTCCGACAAACAGAGCTCGCAGTCGTGCCCAAAAAAGATTTTCGTTCGACTCGAATCGAAACTCGTCGCTGCCCTCGAAGTTGGCTCGGAGTTGGCGCCGCAACCAGGGGTCCTCGACGGCGATGAGCAACGGACTGCTCTCGAGGATTGCTTCTTCGGTGACCTCCCGAGCCACTTCCAGGTAGCAGATCAGGAGGAAGAGATCGGACGCGCCCCAGTTCTTCCAGGAAAACGAAGTCGACCACCACGTGACAGGGTCGGGCTGCAGCGCGCCGACCTCGGAAACAAAATCCAGAAACGGCTGGCGCAGACGCTCTGCCGCGCCATGCAAACGATCCCCGAGGTGCAACGCCCGCTCCCTTCCGAAATCCACTTCCAGACGCTGCCGCGGGGCGGTCCGCTTTCCCAGGTAGAGCCATCGCGCCCCCCGCTCCTCGACCCAGGGCCGCGCGGAAGCGGCATCGGGACCGGTCACCAAAACGGAGTGCGTACCCATGAGTCAGTACGTGGCCGAGATCGGGTCGGCGTCCATCGCCTCTTCAACCGCCGCGATTTCCTCCGGCTCATCGACCGAGAGCGTCCGGAACGGTGTTTCGACAAGCCGGACTTTGAGGCCATGCTCGAGGGCCCTCAGCATGTCTACCGACTCCAGGCGTTCGAGCGGTGTCGGCTCGAGTTCAGTGAACCGCCCGAGGTTCTCGCGACGAAACGGAATGATGCAAACCTGCCTGTAAAGCGGGGCCGCCGCGAAACCGTTGGGACCGATGCCGGGGATCGGCGAACGCGAAAAATAGAGGGCATCGCGGTTGGCGTCCATTACGACTTTAATCGTGTTGGGGTTCTCGCACTCTTCGACGCTCCGAATCGGTTCGATCAGGTTCGAGCAGAAAACCGAGTCGTCTTCGACAACGGGTTCGAGGGCCGCGTCGATCATCTCCGGATGGATCAGTGGCTCGTCTCCCTGGATCACGATGACGACATCTCCGCCGGTAGTCTCCGCGGCCTCCGCAACGCGATCGGTTGCACGCTCGTGTGCAGAAGACGTCATTACGGCCTCGCCGCCGAAGCCGCGGACAGCCTCGGCGATCTCTCTATCGGGTGTAGCGACGACGAGTTGATCCAGACGATCTGAGAGTGCCGACCGTCGGTAGACATGCTCGATCATCGGACGCCCGCAAATGTCGGCGAGCGGTTTGCCGGGAAATCGTGACGACCCCATCCGGGCCGGAATGACTCCGACAATCTTCACGACTTCAAGCTATTCGAGAACGATGAACGCAGCGGACGACGACAGCGGCGTACGTTGAATCCTGTAACGATCGAGACCGAACACTTCCTTGAGTGCCAGGGTCTCTCCGGGGAAGCCCTCGTAGCAAACCTGGTCGAACCCGATGACCGTACCCTTCGTAATGTAGTCCTTTAGTATCTCCAGGCACTGGCGGGTTGGCTCGAACAGGTCCATGTCGAAGAACGCGAAGGCGACGATCGTTTCCGGGTGTTCGCCGAGGTACTTCTTCAACCGTTCGGGAGCGTCACCCTTGAGGACTTCGTACTTCTTGATGTGAGAGATCGGGCTCTGCTGCTCGTGGCAGGCCAGGACCTCCTCCAGGAATTGTTCGTAACCGGGCGGCGTGGCCAGGTCGCCAACCTCGGCTTCATCACCATCCTTGACGTCGACATCCAGGAATCCCTCGAAGCTGTCGAAACCGATGATCTTTCGACTGCGTACGTAGGGTTCATAGATACCGCGCAGGGCCGTCCACAACGCCAGGTTGTGGCCGTAACGAGTCCCGAACTCCATCATTACGCCGTGGACGTTCAGGATCGACTGATAGATCTCGTTGAACATCAGGATGTTCTGGATACCCATCCGCCCGATGAACAATTCCAGGTTATACAGCAGCCGCGTGTCCTCGATCGGGGCCTCGTGAAGAAGCTCCAGCAGTCTGTCGTCAGAATTTTTCTGGGCGTCGGACGGGCGAGAGTGTGTCAGTTTCATGATGTTCCGTTCAGTGTCCGGCGACGGGCTCGGCGAGCCGCGCCCCGTCCCAATTCGCTCCACAATCGACCGGCGTCCTCGCGGCCAGGTTGGGCAGAACGCGTCGAACCTTGTCGACGCCCCACCGTTTCTGGTAGCGTTCCGCGGTTCGAGCCAGGACGGACTCCCGTCCCTCTCCAGCGGCAAGGCCCTCGATCAACCATTGGACGTAGGTGCCCATGCGCTCAGCGGCTCGCCCATCGCGGAACGGATCCATCTGGTCGAGCATCGGGGACCAGTCGCCGAAGCCGGGCACCCCGCCGGGCCGGGACCGGTGCTCGCTGAGCGCATCCCAAAGCGTCGGCAGATCGTGAAAGATGACCCGACCCACACCGAGCCGGTACAGCGGGCTGACTGACCATCCCTCTCGCTCCAGCAGCAGCGTCGGCACGCCGGCCAGAGCGGCTTCCAGGCCCGCAGTCGCCGCGACGAGGTGGCCGTGCAGCGCCACGTCAGCCGCAAGGGCCGCAGCGACCGGAGGTTGCGATCCGTGCAGGCGTCCGGCCGCATAAAGACTGCATCTCCCTGTCGCGAGGGCCTCTTCGAGCAATTTACTGACTTTGCCAAGCCGACGCCTCAACGTGGAAGGGACTTTGGGTTTGATCGTCAGCCCGAACCATGGTTCTGAGAGTACCTTTTCGAGCAGGAACTCGTAATTCGCGCTCATAAAATCGTGGCCGGTGTGCCAACGGGAATCTCCCGCAGAATTCTCGTCGAAATAGGCCAACACGAACCGAGCCCCGTTCGCCGCGAGCGATCGCCGTACGCCGAGGGCTGATTCGCTCAACAGCGGTGCGCGGTGGTCACCGAAATACCCGACAGCCACATGGTATGGAATCGCTGAGCCCGCGCGCCGCTCGACGTCTGCGTCGGCCCGAGCATAGCCAAACATCACGTCAGCCTCGACGGCAATCGCCGGCGAAGGGTCGAACTGGAGCGCCCTCTGGTAGAACGCGGTAATCCCTCCAGCGCTTTCTACTCCGTCTGCGATAGCCAGATGTCGTTCGTCAAACCGGTACCAACTGAGAAACACACCCACATGGTTCTCGCGGCAGAACGCATCCCAGTAATCGCGAAGCACGTCATAGGCCTCGACCTGTCGCTCCAGCCACCGCGTCTGGCTCGGAGTACCATCGGAACCGACACGGATCGAGGCCGCGAACCGACAAGGTTTATGAACAAAGAGGGGTACGCTCGTTGTCTCGGTCGCACGAGAATAGAGGGCGACCGCGTCGATGCCATGGCGTTCGAGTTCTTCGCCACGCGCCTCGTCGATCGGGGACTGCGGCAGACCGTTGAACAGAAGTATTGCGGAGGCCGGCAGCTTCGATGCTTGCCAGAAGAACAGGTCGGAGTAGAGGTCCGGCTCGTCCAGGTTCAGCTGTCCCGTAAACTGGACCGCCACCCTCGCCCCGAATCGCTCTCGCGAAATCGTCCGTCCGAACCGAAGATGGCGGAAGCGCTCCCGACACCAGACCAACTGCGCGGTGAGCTTCGGACCGAGAAGATCCATCAAGTCGCTACTTCGGGGTACGGGGGCAGCCCGCGCTATCCGAAGCCGGAGCCGGGTGGCCTGGTCTTCCAGAGCTTCCAGCCACTTCCGGTCCTCGAGGACGACCGAGGCGTCGCGACGGTCGGCCCTCATCCGTCGCCGCTTCCAGTCGGCGACGTGGAGCACGTACAGTGCCCTCCACAGGCTGCGACCCTCCAGAGTGACCTTGACCGGAGCTTTCGCCAGGAAACTCCGCAAGCGGCCGAGTCGATCGGCACGTTCCAAGGCAGCTGCAAACGCCGGCTGACTCATCACACTACTCTGAACATCAAACATGTCACGAAACGCCAGGCGGAGGTGAATCAGGAGGCCGTCTTCGTCCCGGATATCCACCAGCTTGAAATCCAGCCGTTCGACGGGAAGTCCGATCACAGCGCCGAGAAAGGAACTCGCGATCGCTCCGGGCAGGGTACGGTCGATCCAGAAGATTCGGTCGGCGCCATCGCCCGGACTCGCTTTCATCAGACGCGGCAACAGTACGCCGATCCAGGCCTTCAAGCTCAGATTCTCGACAAACCAGATCACAATAGATGACGCCTGCAGATGGCGATACAGCGGTCGAGTGTCTCGTCGCTCATCCCCGAACTCGAAGGCAGGCTGATGCCCCTTTGAAAAATGGCGGTCGAGTGCTCGACCCGGTACGACTCGCAAGCGATGTAGGGTGGCAGCGTGTGAACCGGATGCCAGAGCGACCGGGCACCGACGCCGTCACGATTCAACCGGTCGATGACGGCTCGCCTGTCGGGGGCGGACGTCTCCGGACCCAACAGGATCGTGTAGAGCCAGAACGCCGCTTCGACGCCGTCGGGTTCAGGCATCGTGGTGATACCGGGGATCTCTTCAAATGCGGCGCGGTAGGCACTGGCGATCTCGCGTTTCCGCGCGATGAACCGATCGGCCTGCTCGAGTTGTGCCAAGCCCAAAGCGGCCTGCAGGTTCGACAGACGGTAGTTGTAGCCGATCTCGCCATGCACGTACTCCTTCGGATCGTCCTTTGCCTGAGTCGTCAGGTAGAGGGCACGCCGGGCCAGTTCAGGATCGTCGGTAACGATCATCCCGCCGCCACCCGAAGTGACGGTCTTGTTGCCGTTGAAACTGAAGACCCCGACCTGACCGAACGTACCCACATGACGCCCCCGGTACCGCGCTCCGAGCCCCTCAGCGGCATCCTCCACGATCGCCAGGCCGAACCGGGCCCCCGCTTCGGCGATGGGCTCCATGTCACACGTCAGGCCGAGAACATGTACGGGCAGGATCGCCCGAACGCTCCGGCCCGAGGCCGCGTTGATGCACTTGCCATCCTCCGTTCGACAGCGACTCTCGAGGAACTCGACGACTTTGACGGGGTCGAGCTGCCAGCTTCCTGGGTCAACATCCATGAAAACCGGATAGGCGCCACAGTACCGAACGGCGTTGGCGGCCGCGACGAAGCTCAGACTCGGAACCAGGACTTCGTCGTCGGAACCGACCCCCGCAACCTGGAGTGCCGTGTGAAGGCCCGCCGTACCGTTGATCACGGCGACGGCGTGCGCCGAACCGACATATCGCGCAAGCTCGGACTCGAACCGGTCGACGAACGCTCCGGCCGAGGAAACCCAACCTGTCTCGAGACATTCCCGGACGTAGGCCCACTCGTTGCCGCCCAGCGTCGGCTCAGACAGCGGAATGGGCGCCGCGTCGGCTTCGGCCCCCGCGTCAGCGGACGTAGGTTTCCGTTCGATACTCATCCAGGTGTTCCCGGATCCAGTCGATTGTTCGCTCCAGACCCTGATCAAACGTCATCGCGGGACTCCAGCCGAGCAGTTCGCGCGCCAACCCGGCATCGGCCAGGAGTCGGTCCACTTCGCTGGAGGCGGGTCGGTGACGTTCGGCCTCGGACTCGATGGTGATCGCCTTTCCGACGACATCGGCGATCTTTCGGGCGAGATCTCCGATCGAAATTTCCTCGCCGGAGCCGATGTTTATCGTCCGGCCGAGGGCCGCATCCGACGTCGCAGCGGCCAGGAAACCATCGACCACGTTGGCGACGAAATTAAGGTCTCGCGTCGGTTCAAGGTTTCCCAACCGAACCGTATCGCCTGCCAGGCACTGAGTCGCAATCGTCGGGATGATCGCGCGGGCGGACTGGCGCGGTCCAAAGGTGTTGAAAGGCCGGAGCACGGTAACGGGGACGTCGAACGACCGGTAGAAGGAAAGCGCGAGCTGGTCGGCCGCGATCTTCGTGGCGGCGTACGGAGACTGTGCGGACAGCGGGTGCTTCTCGTCGATCGGGACGTAGGCCGCAGTGCCGTAGACCTCGCTAGTGGAGGTCTGGACCAGCCGTTCGATGCGGAACTCGCGCGCGCACTGGAGCACGTTCAGCGTTCCGTCGACGTTCGTACGTACGTAGGACTGCGGCGATTCGTAGGAATACGGTATCGCGATCAACGCCGCCAGATGGAAGACGACTTCCACGCCTTCCGTTGCCTTGCCGAGGCTGTCCCGGTCACGAACGTCCCCGGCGATCACCTGGATGTCATTCTTCACTGGGGAGTGGTCCAGCCATCCCCACGACCCGGCCGAGTTGTACTGGACAAACGCACGAACCCGTGCGCCCGCCTCGGCAAGGCTTTCGGTCAGGTGGCTACCGATGAACCCACCCGCTCCGGTCACCAGGACACGTCGATCGGTCCAGGTCATGGAGAGGCATCCCTTTCAGCCACCCGTGCGCGCGCTTCCTGGTACTGATCGTGCTCGCCGATGTCGAGCCAGTACTCGCGGACCGGAAAGCTCGCCACGGGTCGGCCCGAATCGAGCAGTCGCTGTATCAGGTCGGTCATGTCCAGCGGATCCGGCGGCTCGATGTAGTCATACACAACGGGCTCCAGCAGATAGATCCCAGCATTCACGAAGTACTGGTGCACGGGTTTCTCATCGAGACCGCGGACCTGGGCGCCCTCGCACTCGACCACGCCGTAGGGAAGTTTGAGGTCGTACTGGCGTACTGCGACGGTCAGGTCCGCTTCGTGTTCGCGGTGGAACGCCATGAAGGCTCGAAAGTCCAGGTCGGTCAGGATGTCGCCGTTGACGACCAACAGCGTGTCCTTCGGGCGCTCGATCAATCCCAGCGCCCCTGCTGTCCCGAGCGGCCGATCTTCGTCGACATAGCTGATGTCGATCCCGAAGCCGGAACCGTCACCGAAATGCTCGGTAATCTTGTCGGACTGGTGGTTGGCCGCCAGGTGGACTCTTCCGATTCCCACGTTCTTGAGCTGTTCGATCATGATCTCCAGGAGCGGGCGATCGCTTACCGGAAGCATGGGCTTGGGGATGTCGTCGGTCAGCGGACGGAGTCGAGTTCCCTTGCCGCCCGCCATGATCACAGCTTCGACTCCACTGTTATGAGTGGAGGCGAACTCGTCGAGCGTAACCAGGCCGACTGCTCGGCCATCTTCGTCGACTATCGGCAGGTGATGCAGGCTGTGCTCCTCGAGCAGATGGAAGCACGCCTCTCGACCCGTGCCGGCCGGAGCCGTGATCGGGCGTTCGTACGGCGTTCCCTTCTTTCGCTCCAGGATCTGTTCGACCGTGGATTCCAGGTCGACCCTCCCCAACAGCAGCCTCCGAACGTCGCCGTCGGTGATGGTTCCCCGAAGCCTGCCCTGGGCCGAGACGACCATGACAAGGCCAATGCGTGTACGGTCCATGATAGCGATGGCTTCGTGAATCGACGTGCCCTCTCGCGCGCAGAGGTTATCGAGATTGGTGTACATCGTCGCTATGGACCAACGGGATTTAGGACGGTCCGGGGGCTAAATCGACTCAACACGGCTCTTCAATCGCCACGTACCGGAGACCTTCTCCCAGAGGTGGGGTGGACGATAGCGATCCACAACCTCCCAGAAGAACGGCTCGGAGATGTCGAGATAGTCGAGAAACTCCGCAAAGTGTCTCTGCGGGAACTCACCGTCATAACGATGAACCAGGGCTACCGCCTCGTCACGGGTTATGTGTCCATCCCGCACTTCGTGGGCCGCATCGGAAGTGGTTCGCCCGATACCGAACTTGATGTATGCGAGATAGTAATGGAAACCGTCGAGGCGGTCGTCCAGGCTGGCGTACTTGGAGTACGTCCCTTCCGAACGTCCGTCGCGGTTGGCCTGGAAATCCGTGTTGGCCGTCGCATAATAATAGTTTTCTTGAGGAACCCATTTCTTGTAGTAGGAAAACCAGTGCATCTGGATGTCTCTGTCCGCGAGCGCTTCGACCGGCGGCGCCTTGTAGAACGTCAGGTCAGAAGGATCCACCTCGCCGGCCGATATCAGTGAACGCTCCTTGCCCCAGTCGATGAGATCATCGACAGTAACGCCCTTGTAGTAAAGTTCGGACCAGTCCTCTACCGGCATAAAAGCGCGCTCGTTGTTTCGCGTTGCCCCCCCGTATTCCGCCTCGCCGTTCTCTCCGAAAAAGATCAGTCTGACGTCAAACTGCATGGCGACATGAAACGCGTACGCCATCTGTCCGTACGCGAACGGTTGCCAGGCATCTCCAAGTGCCTCGAACGCGATGCGGGAAAGCTTCCGATGGACGATGCCGTTCGGCCATGCGAGCAGGTTGGTGAAACCCGACTTCACAAAGTTCTGGTAGTTCTCCCAACCGATGTCGGTGTAGGCGAAAGGAGCCCATGTAACGGTCAGCGGGTGCATCCCGTATTGATGCTTCAGGCGGTGCGCGACAGCTGAGCTGTCCTTTCCACCACTGCACGGTACGATGACGTCGTACCGGGCGTCGTCCTGACGGTATCGGTCCAGGAGTTCTCGCAGCCTGCGGTCACGCTCTTCCCAATCGATGACATTCTGCTTCTGGTAGGCAAACGAACAGGCGCTGCAGACGCCGTCCTGATCGAACGCGAGCCTCGGCCGCTGGTTTGAAACGACGCACTTGCGGCAGTAAACAACCTCTCGGGGTTGTGTGGCCAGTTGGCGGTCGAATGAAGCGGACAGCTTGCTCAACAGTGCTCCACAGCGTCTTTAGCAATCAATCTGGCGAAGTTGCGCAATATTCCCAGCCCTCTTGGACCGCTCCGCTCCGGATGAAACTGAAAACCCGTGACGTTTCCCGCGTTCAGCCCGGAGCAGAAGTCCATACTGCCATACCGCGACATGCAGAGGACGGCTCCAGGATCGGCCGGTCTCACGTAATAGGAATGCACGAAGTACATGTAGGTTTCGGGGTCTATCCCGGCCAGAGGGCCATCGTTCCACGGCCCGCCCGGGCTTGGAGTGGCCGGCTTCAGAATCATGTTCCATCCGACCTGGGGAACCTTCAGCCTGCGATTCTCCGTCCTGGACTCACTAAGACGCTCGACTGTTCCCGGCACGATTCCGAGCCCTTCGTGCTCACCGAACTCGAAGCTCCTCGACATGAACAACTGCATCCCCAGACATATGCCGAGCAGAGGCTTCGATGAGCGCGCCGTTTCCTGGAGTATCGACACCAGCCCCAGCCCCTTCAGCGTCTCCATCGCGTCACCGAAAGCACCGATTCCCGGCAGAATCACGGCATCGGCCTCCAGGATCTCTTTCCCAGACGCCGTGACGATGGCGTCCAGGCCGACATGCAGACAGGCACGCTTCACGCTGTATAGATTGCCCATGCCGAAGTCGACCACGGCCACACGCGAGGCGCGGTGCGACAGGTTCAATTTATCGGGGGACGACACGGCACTCCCTGTTCCATAAGATGGTTCTTGATATCGAGAATCGTCGCATCCTCGATCGCACCCACACCGCCACCACTTTCGAGATACTCGAGGTTGCCTTCGATAAACTCGGTCGAGCTGCCGGGGTGTTTTTCCTTTATCAGGCGATAGTGGAGCATCGAAGCCACCGAGACGGCGTCTGCCCCTCCTTCGCGTACGACTTCCGACACGTGGTCCAGTCGCCCGGCGCCGCCACACGCGATCACCGGTATCGGAACCGCCTCAGCAACGGCCCGTACTAGCGCCAGGTCGAATCCCTTGCCGGTCCCCTCACGATCCACGGAGGTCAGAAGAATTTCGCCGGCTCCGCGATCGGCGGCCTCGATCGCCCAATCGAGGACCTTCCGGCCGGTGCGCTCGCGCCCGTTGTCGGTATATGCCTCGAAGGTCCCGTCCGCCTGCGTCTTGGCTTCGATGGAAATGACGATCGTCGACGAACCGAATCGTCTCGCGGCATCGTAGACGAGATCCGGGTTCCGCAGCGCGCCGGTATTGAGCGCGACCTTGTCCGCTCCCGAACGTAACACTTCCCTGATGTCGCCGATCGATCTGAGACCCCCCCCGACGGTCAGCGGGATAAATATGGCTTTCGAAGTCTCGCGCACGATATCCATCAGGCTGTTTCGCTGGTACAAACTGGCGACCACGTCCATATAGACCAGTTCGTCCGCTTCACCGAGGTAATAGTGTTCGGCGGCCCATTCGGGCTTTCCGAGTACGCGGAGACCTTCCAGATGGACGCCCTTCACGAGGTTGGGGCCCTTGATGTCCAGGCGTGGAACGATCCGAACGGTCACGGAGTCGGCTTGCCGGTGGCGGGGACGGGCACAATCGGCCGGGCTGGAACACCGACGACCCTCGTTCCCGGGGCCACGCTGTCCACCACAACTGCTCCGGCGCCGACCAGCGCCCGCGCTCCGATCGTCACCCCCTGGCGAACGACGGCGCCGGCGCCGATATGCGCCGCCATGCCAACCTTTACGGTGCTGGCCAGCACCGCTCCGCTGGCGACATGCACGTGGTCTTCGATGTGGCAGTCGTGTTCGACAATGGCTCCGGAATTGACGATCACGTTGCGGCCGAGGTCGGCTCCGGCATTGACGACCGCTCCGGGGCCCACGAACGTGCCCACGCCGAGCTTTACCGACGGGGACACGTCGGCGGATGGGGCAACAACGGTCTCAGGTTCAAGGCCGGCACGAAGACCCGACTCGAACAACCGCGCGCGGGGCCCGTTATCGCCGACGCCTCCAAGGCCCACGAAGAATCGCCCGACACCTTCTTCGATCAACGTCGCGAGCTGATCGTCGGCGCCGCGCACGGGGACCTCGCACACTCTGCTGTCCGCCAGCGCAGGATCCGGATCGAGCACCGCTTGCGGGAGCCCCAGGCCCATCCGCACCATGCACTCGATAACGATACGGGCGTGACCGCCGCCTCCGAGCACGACACAGGCCGATCTATTCTCTGCGGCTTCCATGGAGGGCAACGTTAACGGCGTTGTCGGACGACATGTCATTTGAACTTCTTCGGAATCAGGTCACGCTGCTCGAACCGCTTGATCGCAGCGATGATCACGCCGGCGGCCGCCGCCACCCCCGTACGGGTTCGTGATCTCGGTGAGGCTCTCCCTGAAGACGGGATCGAGCGCACGTTCGATGCCCATGCGGATGGACGGTACGCGTGCATTCGACATCTATCACATTGGCAGCGCGGACACGCCCCTTCTGGCGGTTGCCGACGTTGACCACAGGAAGTCTGAATGACGATGCCTCGATTATTCCGCTGGATGAGTTACCGACCATCGCGCGCGCGTACGCCATCAGGCCGAAGTAGCCCTCCGTACCCAGGTTCTCGGCCAGTTGCACCCGCCTCTCGCCCAGCGACGAACTCCGCGATCATGCGGCGCACTTCTCGTCCGCTCGTGTCTGCATTCGGCGCAGTGAACAGAATCGGCCCTTCGAATCCATCGACGGCTGCCAGCAGTTCACGCACCTGGTGCTCGGTACCCTCGTACTCGAGGGGTGACCGGATGATAGGTGACCAGCAGGGGGGGATCTCGGAGTAAAGGCCCCAGTTGATCGATGACCCTGTCTCGTGACCACATCGACATCGTCTCGAGCCCGTCGAGTCCGGGGGCGCCGGACACGACCACTCGCCACGGCTCCTCTCCGAGCTGCCGCACGCGCGTCGCGTATTCTTCGGTGGCTACGAAATGTAGATGGCTGAGCTTTGTGATGCTGTGACGGAGCGCATCGTCGATCGCCCCCTCGGTCAGTTCGCCGCCATGAATGTGCGCCACAGGAATTCTGAACGGCAGCGCGGCGAGCGCGGCCGCATGCATTTCGAAACGGTCGCCCAGCACGAGGAGCAGGTCGGGTGGATCCTGCTCGAACACGCGGGCGAATCCTTCGAGTCCGCAGGCCATCGATTGGGCGATACCCCGAGGAGAGTCCTCGGCGCGCAGCATGTCGACGCGATGAACAATGTCGAATCCGTCCGCTGCGATCTCCCCGACGGATTTACCGAACTCGGCGGACAGGTGCGCCGCCGCGACGATCAGACGAAGCTCGAGGTCGTAGTCGGCCTCAACCGCTCGAAAGACCGACCGGTAAATGCCATAGTCGGACCGTGCGACCGTGACGGCACTGATCT
Organism: Terriglobia bacterium; assembly: GCA_965206125.1. Lineage (GTDB taxonomy): Bacteria > Acidobacteriota > Terriglobia > 20CM-2-55-15 > 20CM-2-55-15 > CAXWPM01. The sequence continues at coordinate 826,718 of CBDBIN010000046.1, read as the reverse complement.
TTCTCACTGGAGCATCTCCATGCTCAGGAGGGTTCCCGCTTCGGCGGCCACGCGCAGCGTCCGGCCTACGACCTTCGATTTCGCGGATGGAGGCAGACCGGACCCGGGTCGCCGGACGACAAGGACATCGGGGGTGATTTTGGCGCCCGCGGGAAGGTCCACAGCGACAATCAGGCTGCGGCGCGCGACAGCGGCCACGTCGGCTTCGCTGGGTGCGGGGCGCTTCACTCCGTCGCCGAGCGCGGCTTCAACGTTGCGGATTCCGTCGACCAGTCGACGCATTCCATCCGGATCGAGTGATACACGATGGTCGGGTCCATCCTGTTGGCAATCGAGAGTGAAGTGCTTCTCAATAACGGTGGCGCCGAGTGCGACGGCGGCGATTGCCACTTCGTTACCCATCGTGTGATCCGACAATCCGATTGGGATCCCGAACGCATCAGCCATCGTCTGCATGGCCCGCAGGTTCACGTCCTTCGGGTCGGTTGGATAATTGCTGACGCAATGGAGGACGATGATGTCCTCCGCGCCTCCGGCGCCCAAGGCGTCGATCGCGAGCTCGACCTCCTCGAGGTTGCCCATCCCGGTTGAAAGCAGCACGGGTTTGCCCCTGGCGCCGATGTGCCGTAGCAACTCCAGGTTTGTCAACTCGCTCGAGCCGACCTTGAACGCTTCCATCCCGAGCCCGTCCAGAAAGTCCACGCTGTACTCGTCGAACGGGGTCGACATGAAGAAGATTCCACGTTCGAGCGCCCGGGACTGAAGCCCGGGATAGACGTGCTTATCCAGTTCAAGGCGTCGCAGCATATCGAACTGCGAGTCCGCCGTACCGGTCGTCTCGACCTGGTAGGCGGCCTTGGGAGCGTCGCGGTTCACGAGTTCTTCCGCACGAAAAGTCTGAAACTTCACGGCGTCCGCGCCGGTCTCGGTCGCCGCATCAACCAGTGCGAGGGCCGTTTCGGGATCGCCGTTGTGGTTGACGCCAGCTTCGGCGATGACGAAGCAACGGGAGGCGTCGAATAGCATGTCGCGGAGATTCATGATTGTCAGTTTTCAGCTGTCAGTTTTCAGTTGTCAGTCAGAAGTCATCAGATCTGGCGTGTTCTCTTACTGATAACTGATGACTGATAACTCCCGACAACCCCTACCAGGCGGTCCACCCACCATCGACGACAAGATTCTGCCCGGTGACGTAGGCCGACAGGTCGCTTGCCAGGTAGGCCACGGCTCCCTTGATGTCCTCTTCGGTCGCCATCCGGGCCATCGGCGTACGTTCGGTGTAACGTTCGACAAACTCGGTGGGTTGGCCGCGCCGGACTCCGCCGGGAGTCAGCGCGTTCACTCGGACGCGCGGCGCCAACTCGGTGGCGAGGTAGCGGGTCAACTGAAGCACGCCGGCCTTGGAAACACCAAAACCGGTCGGATTTGCCATCGACGTTCCTTCGTAGAGACGCATGTCCGGGGCGACGAGGCCGTAGATCGAAGAGAACAGGACGACGGAACCATGGCCTGAGGCCTCGAGTGCCGTCCGTGTTTCCTGTACGAGTACGAACGGCGCCGTCACGTTGACCCGTTGCGCGGCGTCCCATGCCTCGACGGTCTGTTCACCGAGCGGCACGGCCCAACCCGGCACATCGGTCGTTCCCACGTAGGCCGCCGAGTGCACGAGAATGTCGAGACCGCCCATCGACCCAACGGCTTCACGCGCCGCCTGGCGGGTCGCGGTTTCGTCACCAAGGTCGCATCCTAGGGAAGCCACGTTGCGACCGAAGCCTGCGGCAAGATCTTCCACACGGGACCGGCATGCCTCGGCGTCCAGGTCGAGCAACGTGAGCTCGGCACCCAGTTCGAGCAGGCTTTCGGCTACGGCCAGCGCGATATGGCCGGCGCCACCGGTTACGAGTGCTCGACGGCCGGAAAGGTCCTGAAGCTGGCCCAGAGACTTCATCGTCAGGATCGACTCGGGGACAGCCACGGCAGGCGTACCATTCCGCTGCGAACCAGCAGCTCGGCCCGCAGGAATTCGTTTTCATCGTCGATCGACATGGCTCGATGGTCGGGCATTACGTGAATCAGGTGCCTGCCCCGACGCCAGGAATCCGTCTCGGTGCGAACGAAGTCGGCGCGCCAGACATAGAGCGCGCCGTTGATTCGGTAGACGGGTGGAACGTCCTGCCGCCGGGCGAAGTTGTCTCCGTCGGGAATCAAGGGCGCCATCCAGCCGTCTTTCTCGACGACGCAATGCCAGACCGGATTGAAGTCCGGCTGCGAGACGGCGATGATGCCGTCGGCGCCTTTCGAATCCAGGAGGCTGTCCCACGCATCCCGAACATCGGCCGGCTCGCGCGCGGGCGAAGTCGGGTCGAGCAGGAGCAACGCGTCGTAGCGAGCGCCCTCATCCTCCTCCACCGCCGCCAGCGCGTGCCGCAGGACCGGCCACATGGCCGTGTCGTCACGGGCGAGTTCCGGCGGACGGAGGAACGGCACGTCCGCTCCCGACTCCCGTGCCACTGCCGCTATCTCTTCCGAATCGGTTGAGACGATCGTACGTTCGATCTCCGGACACATGGCCGCGTACAGGAGCGAATGAATGATCAACGGGTGTCCGGCGAACGGACGGATATTCTTGCCGGGAAGTCCCTTCGATCCGCCGCGCGCGGGAATCACGGCAAGCAACCGACCGCCTCGGGACATCACGGGTACTCCACCGCCTCGGCACGCCCGGTCTCGGACGATTTTCTTGCCGCGTCGCAGACTGCCAGCGCCCGCCAGCCGTCGAGGCCCGTCGCCGCCTCTTGGTCACCCATCCCGAGGAAAGCCTCGGCCTGTTTCCGGAATCGCGCCTCGGGCGACTCGCTCGATACAACCTCACGGCGCCGACCGGACTCGTCATCGAAACGCACGGTCCTTGATATTCCGTCCCACTCCAGTGTCCCGCCTTCACCGAACGCCTGCATTCTTCGTCGGGCGGGACGGGACAGATAGTCGAGGCCGATCGTGACACGGCAGCCTGCCGGGGTTTCCCAGGCCAGGTCGGCCGTTTCCTCGGCGGCGATACCGAGCCGGCCCAGGTTCCGGAGACGGCCTTCGACACATACCGGCCAACCGAAAATCCAACCAGCGTAGTCGACCTCATGGATCAGGTCGCGAAGAACGCCGCCTTCACTCGCGTCCGACGAATACGATTCGCGGTACGGACGGTCCGGTCTCCAGGCCGGCAGGTAGGAACGGCATTCGATGCGCACCGCGTGCAAAGCGCCGAGGTCCCCAAGCATGGAACGAAATGTTCCGAGAGAATCCGAAAACCTCAGGATGCAGCCGACGTACAACTTCCGGCCTGCCTTCGCCGCAGCCGGAACCAACTTCCCGGCCTCGATCGCGTCGCGGGCGAGCGGCTTCTCGACAAGGACATCACAACCAGCCTCGATACCTGCCAACGCGTCCGACAGATGCCTCGCCGTATCGGTCGCGACGATGACACGCGTCGCTCCGGCCTCGGCGGCCTCTTCGATCCCGGCTGCGGCAACATAGCCTTCCGCAACCAGTTCAGCTTCGCGGCTCCGTCGGATCGGCACGGCGATGGACCTTACCCCCGGCGTCGCCCGTAGCGCTTCGAGGTGATGACGGCCGGCGCTGCCGGTTCCGATCACGGCCACAGTGGCAGTGTCCGTCATCCCGCTCATTCCGTGCTCAGGCGCGCCCCGGCGCCGCCGTCGACGACCAGCGTCTGCCCGGTGATGAATGCCGCGCGTTCCGAATCGGCCAGGAAAGCGATGGCATGGGCGACATCCTCGGGACGCCCGACGCGGCCCAGCGGATGACGCGCTGCAAGACCGGCGATGTCCCGATGCTCTCGTTCCAGGCTGGCCGCAAGCATCGGCGTGTTGATCGCGCCTGGGAGGACGGCGTTGACCCGGATTCCCTCGGACGCAAACTCGAGCGCCATCGCGCGGGTGAGTGCGACCAGACCCCCCTTGCTGGCGACGTAAGCAGCCATCCCGGGTGAGGTCGCCAGCGCGTGAATCGACGCGACGTTGACGATCGTACCGGTTCGCCGGGATAGCAGATCGTGAGCGCCACGAACCAGCAGGTAGGCGGCGCGGAGGTTGGTGTCGATCACGCGGTCCCAATCCTCCGGCTGCGTGTGGATGAGCGGCTGCACGAACTGCTCCGCGGCGTTGTTGACCAGCAGGTCGAGACCTTCGTAGGTGGACCAGACCTCTTCGAGAACCTTGTCGACTTCCGTCTGGTCGGAAAGATCAGCCCGAATCGGCCGGTCGGCGCCGCTGTCGCCCTCCAGACGATCGATACCAATCACGAAGAACCCATTCCCGCGCAGAAGCTCGGTCGTCGCCCGGCCGACACCGCCCGCCGCTCCGGTTATCAACGCTATCTTATCCACGAATCTCTTGGCCTACCCTTCCTGTCCGCAGAGGTGCCGGATGAGGTTGTCGACTGTGCTCTGATGGACTCGGGCCCACGCGCGCGGGCTGCTGTTCGCGTTATGCGGCGAAAGGAAGACGTTCGACATCGACCGAAGAGGGCTCTGATCCCCAAGCGGTTCGCTCTCGAAGACATCCATCGCGGCCCCGGCGATACCGCCTGCCTGGAGCGCACCGACGAGCGCAGGTTCGTCGATCAGCGGGCCCCGGGCGGTGTTGATCAGGTACGCAGTCGATTCCATGTTTCCCAGCGCTTCGGCGTCGATGATGTGGAAGCTGGTCGGGTTCAGGTCGCAATGGAGCGAAACGACATCGCTCTCGGCAAGCAGCGTCTGCTTGTCGACCATTTCGACCGGGCATTGCTCGAGGAAAACGGGGGGAGGAGGGACCGGGTCGCAGCCGAGCACACGCGGGCCGAAGGCCATCAGGCGCCTAGCCACGGCCCTGCCGACGTTTCCGACCCCGATCAGCCCGACCACGCACTCGCCAAGGGAGGGCGCCGCCTGCTTTTCCCAGCGCCCCGCCCGCATGTCTTCCGACAAGCGGTGGAGCCCGCGGACGAAGAACAACATGTAGCCCATCGTCGTGTCCGCAACCGGCTGGCTGAACGCGTCCGGCGTGTTACAGACGACCACGTTCCGCTCGGCACACGCCTCCCGGTCGATCGAGTCGATACCGGTGCCCCACTTCGAGATGACGAGCAGCCTGGGGGCCTCGGCCAGAACCCGCGCGGTGAAGGCATCGTCCCCGCAGATGGCACCATCGATGTCGCCAACCAGGTTCATCAACTCGTCTTCGGAAAGACGTTCGCGTACTTCAGGAACGACGGCCTCGATTTCGTGTTGACGAAAAGTCTCTTCGAACCGATCGACGACCGGCTGAAAGTAAGGGGCGCTGATGAGGACTCGGTAGGGCATGGGTCTGGGGGATGGGGGGTAGTTATCAGTAGTCAGTAGTCAGTTGGACTGAACACTTCCGAATACTGATGACTGAAACTGACAACTGACGACTAATCACCGATACGTCACTCGGCATCCTTCCGCGGCACCGGTACCTCCACCGGGGTTCTTGCTACGTCGCGGGAAGTCACGCCCGAGTAGTACAACCGCGATTTTAGGTCGTTCGTCAGGAACCCATGCCAGCCGAGGCCGCGGTAGGCCCCCCAGTACTGCGCGGCGCGGAAGCGCAGAATCGATCCCCTCTCCCGGCCCAGAACACCCTCGCGACGGGCCTGCTCAAAATCCGACCGCACAGCACGAACGAACAATCCAGCGGCCTGGGACAGCGTCATCCCTTCCCAGGGGAACACCGAACGCAACCCGATCGCCTCACGCAGGTACCTGCGGTAGACCTGGACGTAGGTTTCTTCGTGGACGTGCACGACGCTGGCGTCGGCCTGGTAGACGATCGTGAAACCGCGCTCCATGGCGCGCTTCGCCCAGTGGACATCCTCGAGACCCGGCACCTGCTCGTCGTAGCGCAGCGTCTCCCAGACGCTTTTCCGCACGGCTGCGTTCCCGTTGTTGCAGAACGCATGCGTCTGGTCGCTCGTGGACACCGGCGGGAACCACTGACGGAACACCTGGTGCTCGGAAAACTTGGTCCGGCCGTCTCCCTGCTGGCCGCCGTAAACGAGCGCCACGCGGGAGTCCTCGAATGGCTGGAGTAGTCGCTCGAACCACCCATCACCGGTCGGGTACACATGCGCGCTGGCGATGACGACAAAGTCGGTATGGGCCGCCTCGACCCCCATGTTTAACGACCTTCCGAACGAGAAGTCGTCCTTGGCGATATGGAGCACCTTGGCACCGTAATTGTTGCCGATCCTGACGCTCCCGTCCGTCGACCCTGAATCGACCAGGATGACTTCGGCCGGCTTGATGCTCTGCCGCTCCATCGCTTCGAACAAGACGGGAAGATGGCGTTCTTCGTTGTAGCAACGAATGACTACAGAAAAGCTCACGAGAATCCGGCCAACTAAACCGACACTCCGACAACCACCGATTTCAGGTATTCATCCGTGTAGGCGGTGCACATCCTTTCGAGAACGTCGAGAGCCTCTCGGCTCGCCTCTTTGTCTGCGAACTGCCAGCAACGATCCAACTCGCTCCGCTCCGTACTGCCCTCGGCCGGCGGCGTCCAGCCATAGCGTCGATAAACGTCGTCGTCGACGCCCGCAGTCGTCAGCTTCCGCGGAACCTTCTGCCGCCGAAGCTCCTTTCTTGTCCGCCGCGTCGACCGAGTGCCGAGCGCCTTTTCGAGGGCACTCAGATATTCTCCGGGTCCGGTGACGAAACGCTCGAACGGCACGGTCAGAATCCGAGCACCCTGCCCCCGGCGCACCACGTCGGCTGCCTTGGTCAGCCAGTCGATGGCGAAGATGACGCGGTCCATCTTGTTGCTCTCGATGTAACGCCGTTCCCAACCGAATGCGAACCAGGGAAGTTGGCGTCCTTCGTGATCGATCCATACCGTAAAATCACGGAGGTCCGTTCCATGCCGATCGATGTAGGAGTACCAATGTTCCAGCAGGTGGAGCGGGTGGCGAACCATTTCGATAACGAGCAAGCGCTCGCCCAGGCTCTCAAGGAGCGGGTTCATCGTGCCCAGGGCCTGGTGGCTGATTATCGGCAGGATCGGGCGCTCCCGCTCGATACGATCCACGACCTGGGCGCCGTCTTCGAAGAACAAGCGCCGGAGGTACCTGAGACCCTGGTTTCGAACAACCCCGGACAGGTCCCGCCAGCGAAAATTACTCTCTCGGGCGATCATCGAGTTGTAGCAGGCCAGGTCGAGGTGCATGCGGAGCATCACCGCTGCGGCATCGTCTTCCATGCGTCCCAGAAAGTGGAGCGCGCACACGTACTCGTAAGTGTGCTCCAGGCGCGGCGCTTCCATCCGGTCGAGTGTCGCAAGGATGGGCGCCATCATCGTCTTGCCCGTCCCGGTCAGGCCGTCCAGGAAGACCACCTGCGGGACGAGCATCTTCGGTCTCGAGACGCGAGCAGGCGCGTTCCCGGACTCGACTGCGGGGTCGAGGTGTTTCATTCCACGACTAAGTAGCACGGTTCCGGATTGTACGGTGTCCTTCGTAGGGAGTACCGGTCCAATCCGAGAACCTCCTTAACAGCGAGGGTTTCCCCCGGCCACGTCGGATAGTTCAACTCGTCGAAACCGATGACGCTACCTCGTGTAAGGCGATCCTTGATCGCCTCGAGACAGAGTTTTGTCGGTTCATAGATATCGAGATCGAAGTACGCCAACGCCACGATCGTTTCGGGGTTTCGGTCCAGATACCGCACGATCTCTTCGCCCGCATCGCCCTTGACGAGCTCGAATTTCTTGATGTGAGAGATCGGGGATTCCGCCTCGTGGCTCAGAAGCACTCGTTCGAGAAAGTCCTCATAGCCTTCGGTTACCGAATACGCGCCGGGCACGGCGACCTTCGCATTACCGTCTTTCTCATGGATCGACGGAAATCCCTCGAAGGTGTCGAAACCGATGATCTTCCGGTTGTGGTTGAAGGGTTCGTACATCCCCCTGAGGTTGGCAAACAATGCGAGATTGGCCCCCCAGCGTACACCGAACTCCATCACTACACCGTGGGCCGGGAGGATCATCCGATAAAGCTCGTTCATGTAGAGATAGCGCGCCCAGACCTGCCGGTTGATGAACAGGCCAAGGTCTGCCATCCGCTCGTCTTCCGGAATAGGAGAGTCCTTGAGCAGTTCGAGAAGCTCGGCACGGTTTGAGAGCTCGGCCGGGGTCGAAGCGGTTCGTCTTAGTATCTGTTCCTTGTCGGACATGGTCTCCTCACCCCAGTGCCGAGTCTCCGGCCGCAGCATAGCCAAACAGCACTTCGGCATAACGTACCAGGTCAGCAGCTTCGGAAAGCGTCGGTGGAGACACCCGGGCTCCGACACCATCGTCGATCATCGCGGCAACCTGCTCGGCAACACCGGCCTTCACACCCGGCGCGAACACATCGAGCGGAATCTCCTGCCAATCTTCCATGGCACCCGCTTTTCGGAACACTTTCTCGAGGGGACATAATCGGTAGGAGGATTGGCCGGTGTGGACTTCGACGCCCCATCGGCTCCTGGAACCCCAATCGGCATGGTAGGCGAACGGGATGCCGCTTTCAGAGACGCCGGAGCCCACAAACACCGACCCTGACCGATGCCACCCGAGCGCACCCGAGAGGAAGCCGGACCACTTTCGAGGCATCCCTATCAGCCGGTGCGCCATCCCGACGACGTGCAGGCTGTTTGCGACTCCCCACCGTGCCAGCTCGTCTGCGGGAAAGCGTTCCGGCCAGTCTGAACGGACCATCTCCGTGATCGCATAAGTGCAGGAGGTGATCCCCCCTTCAGCCGCCGCCCGAGAAGCAACCTCGAGTAGCGATGGGTAGGCGACCCTGTTGTACGCGCAGCGGGCCCGAACACCGGCAACGTCCAGCTCCCGCGCCAGATCATCGATCGCGTCCGCATGCAGGCTGATCGGTTTCTCGATGAGCAGCCGACGGAAACCTAGAGCACCCAGCCTCCGCGCCGCGTCCAGAGCGAGAGCCGTCGGTGTAGCTATGACAGCGAGCTCATCATCTCGCGCTCGGCCGTCGAAGCGCTCGATGTCGCCGGCGTAGACTTCGACCCGACTGTCTTCGATGTCCAGCGGCTGCGAGCGAGAGCAGACGCGAACGTGCCCCACGCCGAGGGCACGGAACGCGGCCAGGTAGTGATGCCCCATCGCACCGTACCCAATCAGTGTCACCGACCGGTCAGCGAAGTCGATCTTCCTGATCGCAGTCGCCAGATCGCACGCGTTCGACGGCGTCGTCATCGTCCCTTCCGGCATCAAGTGACCGGACTCCGCACCAAACGCTTGCCCACAAGACGCGAAAAATGGGGTTGAAGCGCGTTAAGGATGAACTCGTGCGCCGGACGGCACTCCTCGAGAGTCGGCAGCTCCGACCGGCCGGCCGAGAGGATGTCCGATGCAAAGGCGCGAGTCATGTAGCTGACCCGGAGGTCGGCGTCGTAGTCACGAACCCTCCAGCGCCAACGGTCGTTCGCCGTGCTCTCCATGAACAGCTTCGACATGTCGTCGATCACAGCTTCGTACTCGCCGCAAACGATGGAGATACACGGCGGCGCCGCGTGGTCCCCGGCCAAAGACAGGAAGAATCGACTGCCTTCATCTGAGTAGCCGGACAGCGTGCCGCTTAGATCCATGACGTCGGGACCGCGTTTCGATGGATGCAATACGGGATCGATACGCGAGTCGCCCAACTCGATCTCCTGCGCGCCGCTGTAGAAAGCGAAGAGGTCTGCGGCGTGAAGACCGTAATTGGCCAGCCCGTGGTTCCCGCCGATGACACTCAGCGTAATGGGGACATCCCGAGTCAGTTGCCGCTTGACACTTCTGTGCGCCTCGTGGGCTCGTGTCTTGCAGTTCACCCAGACCGAAACGCCGACCGGTCGGACGTAATCAAGCAGCGTGTCATAGTCGTCCATCGACTGTGCGACGACCTTCTCGATGAGAAAGCGCCGGTAGGAACGTCGTTCCGCGACTTCCCTGACGAGTCGGCACCTGACGTCCGCGCGCGTGGCAACGACACACAGGTCACCCTCGGGCGATGCCTCATCCAGAGTCGTCAGCCACCGATAGCGAATTTCCGGGTTCCGGTCTGCGACCTGGGCAACCCGCGTGCGGCCGGTTTCCAGGCGTTCCGGGACGGGGTCGACGACTTCGATTTCGGCGACGTTGAGCGCCGATACCGCCTGGAGGTGGCGGCTTCCCAACTCGCCGCAGCCGACGATGAGAATTCGCCCGGATTCGCTCATGGTTCTGCGAGCACGCGCCCTTCGCGAAGGGCGGGTTCGGGCTGCACGGACCAGGACGTCAGATCGAGCAGGTGCTCAAGCACAGAACGCTGCGACCCTTCCCGACCGGACCTTTCCCTGAAGTGCGCTCGCTGTAACTCTTCTCCGACCCCAACCTCGACAATCCCAGAACCGTACAGGCCGGCGGACGGATCCCCTATCGAGCCCTGGATCTGGTCCAGACCGATAACAAACCCGCGGCGGCATGCTGTGGCGGCCTCGGCAAGCGCACCCGACGGGGCGCCAAGCACACCGGAATAATCGCAAACGATATCCGGCAGCGAGGATTCCTTCGGGTCCCGCAGAACAGCGTGGAGGCCATCCTTGCCCAGTCGTTCGACCAGCTTCCGGGGATAGGGGTCGGTCTCGCGTGGATGCGGACGAATGTCGACTTGCGAGAACCCACCGATCGCCTGGGCTTCAAAGATCGCATGGCACCATCGGTCCTCGATGTCCTGTGCGCTGTTCTTGTCTTCAATGTAGTAGTGCCACGGACCTCCCAGTGTGACCAGCAGCTTTGTCGGACGATCCTTCAGGTCATCACAGCGACAACGGGACGCCATCGGGTGCTCTGCAAGACGAACATCGACGTCGGGGAAAAAGTGCCGCATCGCGCGACGCACGGTTTCGCTCAGGACGATGACGGAGTCCACGCGTACCGTCGCAAACAGAATTCGACCGCTCCGTTCATAAGACTCAAGGTCGAACGTTCGGCCCGCAAAAAAGATCGGCAGTACTTTGTACTGGAAGACATAGCGGCGTATCCACTCGAGCCTGGCGACCGCCCAACGCGGCACTTTCAGCAATATCGAGGCTTTGTGCGAACCGAGGTTGGCCCACCTCGCCGGTCCGCGAGCGCCTGCTTTGTTCTCAGCCTGGTAGGAGGCCAGCAGTTGAGTCGGCGTGTCGCTCTCGAGCCCGATAATCGGCGCTCCTCTTGCACGTGCCGCCTCGATGAAGTATCGATGCATCGGCATGAAGTCCCCCGCAAGGATCAACATGTCGAGCTGCCCCCGACCCAGTGCGTCCGCGATTCGGTGCAGCACGCGGTGGTGCCGGACGGCACGCCGTGGGCTCGGCATCATCGTGTAGGCTGCGAGTGCGCCCTCGGAGCGCTTGCGTTCCAGGAGCGCTGAGACATCGTAGCCCTCGGGAGAATCGAGTACGTAGAGATGGACGTCTGCGAATTTGCTCAACTGCTCGCATACCGGCAGGTAGACCGCCTCAAGCGTGTATTTCGATCCCGGGACGCACGCGACCCGCCTTCGACGACCGTTGGGCTGATGTCTTCGGTCCGGGCTTTCACTCATTCCTGTGCGGGTTCCAGGCGCGCCGCAACGACAATCGCCTTCGAGTCGAGACCGAACCCCCCTCCCCCGAAGTCGCCACAAATCAGTTCCGTCATGAACCCGTGTTCTTCCAGCAGCCGCGTCAACTCCTCCGGGGAATACACAAACGAGAACTCCACCTTCCGCTTCTCCTCACCGCTCCGCAGCACATAGACACTGTCCTTACGGACCGAGTTCGTGAGCGCGTCGTATTCCAGTCGGTAGGACGCAGATCGGAACGGGTTGGTCTCATCCAGTTTCACGGCAAGGGTCCGGCTTTCTTCCTCGCGAAGGTCCAGGTAGTTTTCCACTTCCAGAACGAGCAGTCCGTCGTTCCGGAGGCAGCGACGCGCTTTTTCGAGAAGGCGGGATGGATAGGCCGCATTCTCAGGTTGCAGGTAGCTGAACGTGTTGTCGACAACGACGAGAGCGTCGAAAGCGTCCGCGGGCATGTCGACAGCAGCAAAGTCACCGCAGACGTTGGTGACAAATCGAAACTGCCCGTCCCGCCTCCAGACCTCGGCGAATTCGTGGCGGGTCCTCGAGAACTCGATTGCCAAGCCCCGAGCGAGTTTCCCTGCAAGCTCCAAACCGTACAGCAATGCGGAACTGCCGGAGCCGACTTCGGCAACTGCGAGTCGACGGGCCCGGGAGTGTTGTCGAATGAAGTCGATACAGGGCCTGGCACGTTGAAGTCGCGATTCCCTGTAGGAGAGGAGCGCCTCCGGGTCATAAAGGTCCGGAGTCTCGACATCCGCGTAGGCCTGGAGGTTGGCCGAGAGATCGGCGCTCGGTTCGGTCGTCATCACTGCCGACATGCCTCGACAATGCGAAACGTCCTCATGGCGTCTTCCCAATCGACCGGCACCGGGCCCGACCCGCGAATCGCCTCCGCCACCATGTCGTAGTAATCCGTCGTGAAGCCTCCACCGACAGTCTCACGACGTTCGTGCCACTCGATTTCTTCATCCGCGTAGTAGGATCGGTCACGGGGAAGGCCGGCCCGAACTTCCTCTTCGACGAACCATCGGACGCGCATTTCCTCGCCTTCAACAGAGAGCGCGCCCCGAGAGCCGTGGATCAACCACTCCGGTCCAGCAATGGCTTCGGCCCACGAAACCTCGATGTCTCCGATAAGACCGTTCGGAAACCTCAAGACGACTTTCGAGTGGTCGGCGGCATCGCCGCGCGCGACGACACAGCTGACTTCGCTCCACACCTCGGTCGGCTCCCGCACGGCGAGTTGGAGGACCTGATCCATGAAATGAATCGTCGCAGCCCCAAGGATGCCGTCGCCTCCTCGGTCCGTGTGGGCCTGCCAGTCGTCCCGCCGGTTGAAAGAACCGACCTGTCTCCGGATCGAGAACGGACGTCCGATGAGGCCTTCGTCAAGAACCGCCCTGACAGCCACAAAGTCCGTGGCGAATCGGTAGTTGTAGTAGGGAGACAGCAGCCGACCGGACTCTTTAGCCTGCTCACCGAGGGGTTCAGCCTTCAGCCTCCTCGACGGTGGTCGCCAGGGGCTTCTCTAGAACCACGTGGCGCCCCGCGGCCAGCGCATCGCAAGCCATTCGAGCGTGCAACGGCGTCGGCGACGCGATGATGACCAGGTCCGGAGCGGCTTCCTTCAGAAAACTATGGAACTCTCCAAAACCCGTGACCGACAGCTCGGACTTCGCCTGCGAGAGCCGATTGCTGTCCGGGTCGCAGGAGACCACGCAAGCCGAGTGGCTGCACGAAGTGATTCGGGATCTCGTTAAGGAAGTGGTGGTGTGCAATCCGCGACGGAACAAACTACTGACTGCCGGGTCGAAGGGAGACAAGATCGATGCCAGGAAGCTGGCAGAGTTGTTGCGAGCCGGACTGGTGGAGTCAGTCTGGCACGGACACGACAAGACACGGAGACTCAAACAAATGGTGCGTGCGTATGAGACGTTCTCCGTCGATACGCAAAGGACGATGACCCGAATCAAATCGATGTATCGGAGTCGTGGCATCCGAACCGCAGGAATCGGAGTGTACTCGGTGAGACAGCGAGAGCAGTGGCTCGGTAAGCTGCCCGAAGCCGGGATGCGTCAGCGTGTGGCGTGGCTGTACGAACAGTTGGACCAGGTCCGGGAGCTGCGGAAGCAAGCCAAAGCCCAGTTGATCGCCGAAGGCCGGCGCCACCGCGCCGTAGGTCTGTTACGGACGATTCCTCAGCTGGGTCCGATCCGATCGGCACAGATCGTGGCTACGGCTGACACGCCATATCGTTTCCGGACCAAGCGGCAGTTCCTACAGCGGCTTGGCCGTGGTCACGCACAGCAGTGCCGAGTACGAACTGCGAGGGGGCCGTGTCGTATTTCATCCCGGAACCCGAGCACCTTCCCGACAGCTTCGGGAAACTTGCGGATGTCTTCAGGGCCGGGCGCCAGCGACTGCGCCGGAAAGTAGAAGAACTCTTCGGAGTACATGCGCTCGGCTACCGGGCAGAGGCCCGGCCGATAATTCACCGTCCTGCCCGATCGTAATAGTCTCCTGTGAATGGCAGTCCCTTCGTTCCGAACGCAATCTGCTGTTGGTACATCGGCAGCAGGTAGACGGGTTCGTATCCGCCCGGGACGAGCGGCAGGCCTTCGGCCCCCATCGCTCGGATGAACACGTCGCGCGACATGCCCAGCTTTTCGGCGTCTGCCTTGAAGCCCAGCAGATAATAGACGTGCTTGACATCGGTCGACGCCGGTCGGCACAGGTCCACGGGAGCTTGATTCGGATCCAGTGGCGACGAAATCGGCGGCACGATCCCCTCGATACTCCACGATACGGGCGCACAGTTCGCGCCGCTGCTCGACAAACGCATCGAGCTTGCGCAACTGCTCGACCCCAATCGCGGCCTCAATTTCAGTGATCCGAAAGTTGTAACCGACCAGGTTCACCAGGTTCGAAGTGCCTTTGCCGCCCACAACTGCTTCCGCGTGATTCCTGATCAGGCACAGACGGTCGGCAAGTTCGTCGTCGTCGGTGACACAGACGCCCCCTTCGCCGCAGTGGATGTGCTTGTGTCGGTTCAGGCTGTAGACACCGATATCGGCCAGTGTTCCACTCTTCCGCCCGTTGTAGACCCCCCCGGGAGCTTGCGTGGCGTCCTCGAGCGTCTTCAGATCATGCTCGGCCGCAATCGCGCCGAGGCGATCCCATTCTGCGGTCTCACCGTAGATGTCGACGCCTACGATCGCGCGGGGTGCGTTCGGTGACCTTCCGTTCGACATCGTTCGGGTCGATGCAGAACGTGTGGGGACAGATGTCGGCAAAGACCGGGATGGCGTGGTAGTGCACGATCGCGGCAACCGTCGCGGTCATAGTGCAGGGAGTAACGATGACTTCATCTCCAGGCTCGATTCCCAGGGCCCCGATGGCCGCGAATAGCCCGGAGGTCGCCGAGTTCATGGCCACCGCGTGCCTCACGTCGAAATGTTCGGCCCAGTTCTGCTCCAGCTCGCGCACCTTCACGCCACCGTAGAACTCCGGATCCCAGAACCCGAGAAAACCCGACAGCGGTCGCCCACTATCCATGACGGCCATAACTGCGTCACGCTCCTCACTCCCGATCGCTTCGTAGGGCATGAAGGGTTCGGTCCACACGGGACTCCCCCCAAGGATCGCCGGCTTCTCACCAACCCTCTTCACGAGGATTCCTCATGGACGCTCCGGTCCGCAGATCGTTCCTCGGCCAGTCCCTGGACGACATCGCAGACGCGGGTCGCCGCTCCGTACGACCAGCCATCCCGCTGACGGGCGCCATGCCGTGGTCACGGGTAGGAGGTCATCGAGGCTATCCAACTCCCGGACGCCATAGCCCAGTCGCACCCGTTGATCTCGGTCCGTGGTGGGTTGAAAACTCATCGCAGGGATTCCAGCGAGCGCGCTTTCAACCAGAAGCATCGAGAACATTCCGAATACCGCGCCGGCCGCAAGCCCAAGCTCGAAAGGGTCCACGTCAGGGGGTGCGAGACGCAGTCGGTTGCCCGGGACCGAGGTCACGGCAGGCTCGAATTTGGCCGGGTCTTCACGTGCATGTGATTTGATCAGGACCACGTCCTCGCGAAAGGCCGCGTTTCGACGGAGCAGGTCCGCGGCCGCCTCGATCACTCGGTCTCGGTATAGCCGCATCGCACGCCGTCCTCAGAAATAGGCTGCGACACGAAGACGTAAACATGTTGTCCGGGCGGGAGCCCGATGGCACACCTCAGCTCTTCCTGAGTCTGTCGTTCAAGCCGCACTCGGACATCTCTCAGCCGATCCCAGGCGGGGTTCCCTGTCACGACCAGGCGGTCCGCGGGAAAGCCGACGGCCTGCAAATCGGAGCGGGCCCGATCATCCATCACACAGACGACTTCGGGTACGACGTCCAGGGACCCGGCCCCGTCCAGGCTGAATCGCTCGCGGTACCCACACCAGTGATCCAGGACTGCGGCGGTTGGTACTCCCACCCGTGCGGCCTCAGCCAGCAGTCGGGTTTCCAATCGACCGACCCGAGGGTCGCCGGGCTCGGACGTCGCCGCCAGCAGGAAGTCCGGCGCGTGGGTTTCGATCAGATGCCTCGCCTCTCGAGCGCCTACCGGCGAGTCGACAACGTGATGCGACACGCCTGCCGCATCATAGGCTGGCGCACTACGGGCGGTGGTTACGCCGACACACGCGGCTCCGATTTCAGTCAGCTTCGCCGCAACCGGGAGCACTGCGGCGGTGCCGCCGGGGTGGTTGCTGGTCAGCAGGATCTTCACCAGGCCTCAGGCGGTGGGGTACGTCCGTTGCACGACGCCGCTGTTTGCGTCCCGAATCTCCGGATGCTGGTCGAGGAATTCGTAGACGTCGAGGATCGTAAAGGCCGGGTTACGTGGATACAGCGCATCGAACACGGCCCGTATCAGGTCGTAGTCGGAGGGCTCGTCCATCGTCAGGCGGATGTCGGTACGCCGGTGCGGGCCTTGGGCTGCTACGTTCAGCAGGCGGAACTCGTCAGGTCGTTTGCAGATGTAGTTGACGACGTGTTCCCTGTTCGCGGGGTGGTCGGTCGAACGCTCGACGAACTCCAGCAATGAACGACTGAAAGCGCGGGTATTGAGCCCGATCGGGTACGTGTCTTCGAGATCGTTCGCGACATAGTCCACATCTTCCTGGCGGTCAAGGTAGGTCTGGACCACTCGCGAAGATTCGTGGGGATCCAGTAGCGGATCGTCGCCCGTGATCTCGACGATGATGTCGGTACCGAACTGCTGTGCCGCGGCGACGACACGTCCCAGAACGTCGTCTTCGCTCCCACGAAAACAGCCGACCCCGAGCCGCCCGGCAAGTTCTTCGATCGGGTCGTCATCGGGACGGACGGTAGTGGCGACGATGACACCCGATAGCGGATCGATGCGCTGAAGCCGTTCGATCATCAGTTCGAGCATCGGCTTGCCGGCCGCCGGCAGGAGAACCTTTCCGGGCAGCCGAGTCGAGCGCAGGCGCACCTCGACGATCACGTCAATCTGCGGCGTCTTCACCGATCATGCTCCGGATCGCTTCCATGCCGGTCTGCTGCTCGGACGACAGCATGCGGACGAAGTCCCCCTGTCCGTCGGCAACACCATAAACGATGCGCGGGCGCCGGACATCGTCCACGATGACTTCATTCCTCCGGCCGAGCAGGCCCGCGGAAACGATGTCCACTCCTCGAACGCTCCTGCGCCCGATTGCACCGCTGGCGATTCGTTCGGTCTCGAGCAACATCGCGATCTGTCCCTCAAAACCCGCCCGGACGTCGACGCGCAATACCCTGAGACCGCGTTGATCGGCCCGGCGGACTGCGTCCGGATGAAGGCAGCCCTTCCCTCCATCCAGGATCACAGCTCCCGACGCCACGTGGTCGATCATCGACGCCGTGATGACCGGGATGCCGCTCGTCATACCGATAAGGATGTCCGCACCCACAGCCGCGGCCTCATTGTCGGTCGTGCCCTCAACCCGCGCCACGGTGTGTTCAGGTTTGATCGTGTTCAAGGCCGACACGATAACGTCCAGCTTCGTGCGGTTCCGGCGGGTCAGAACCACGCTTGCGGCTCTTTCGACGAGCTTCAATCCAAGCTTCGCGCCGACGTTGCCGGCACCGATGATGGCCACCCGCTTGCCGCCGATGCCACGCACCGGATCAGCGACTACCTGGCACAGGAGTGCGTCGATGGACTCCACCGTCAGGTCGTTTCCCTTGTAGGTCAGGATGGTAGATTTCCGGACGACGTCCCGGACGGCGCGTTCGATGTTGCCCTGGTTGGTCGGGTCAAAGAACTCGGGTTCGGGCCGACTTTTTTCTCCGCATCGAGCAGGATGTAGGCTACGCGGCCGTCTACACTGCGGGCGATCTCTGCCGCATGGTGCGCCTCGTAGACGATCGCACTGCCCGCCACTACACAGCTGGTGTTCCGAATCGGTGTGAAGTAGAGGCCCGTCGCATTCAGCTTCGTAGTGTTGCCGATACAGAACCCTGTCTGCTTACCCTCGGCAGCCGCGATAGCCCCGACTTCCTCGAGGATCTCGTCGACACGAGCCAAATAGATCACGGCTAGATGTCCTCCCACGTGATCGGGTGATCCGCCGAGATGTTCCGGCGCGCGACGCGGCCGACAACGATGTCGAAATACCGGGGCTGCAGTCCGCCGCCCGGGCCCTTGACGGCGACCTTGTCGCCGCTGACGATATCACCCTTGCGAATGTCTACTGCCGCGTAGAGGCTCTTCCGCTGCGTGTTGATCGTGTCGTATTCAGGACCTCGAATGGCCTTTACGCCATCACCGAGCACGCGGTCGATCAGCGACGCGCACCGCACGAGTTGACGCATTTCCTCCGGTTCCGACGACAGGATGTGATCCGGCCCCTCGAGCGTCCGATCCAGGGTGAAGTGCCGCTCCACAATGTTGGCGCCGACCGAAAGTGCGATCTGGGAAACCATGACACCGAGCGTATGGTCGGACAGCCCGACCGGCACCCCGAATGCCTGCTTCATGGTCCGGATCGCGTTCAGGTTCATGTCCTCCGGCGCGGCGGGATAAGCGGAGACGCAGTGGAGCAGGATGACGTTGCTATTGCCCTCCGAACGCACCGCATCAAGCGCTTCCTCGATGTTCCCAAGCGTCGACATTCCCGTCGAGAGGATCAATGGTTTGCCGGTCGATGCAAGTCGCTTGAGGAGAGGTAGGTTGACCAGGTCGAAGGAGGCGACTTTGTAGAACGGCACGTCCAGCGACTCCAGCAAGTCGACGCTCTCGGCATCAAATGGCGTCGAAAACATTTCGATGCCCCGCTCGCGCGAATAGTCGAAGAGACGGGCGAGGTCATCCGGGCGTAGTTCCAGACGCTCGAACATCTCCAACAGCGTTTCCTCGGTTCCGATGACCGTCTCTGCATACCGGACTTTCTTGACGCGACCCGAGATACGGTTTCGACTCCGGTAGGTCTGAAACTTGACGGCATCGCAGCCGGCTTCTGCGGCTTCGTCGATGAGCTTCATCGCCATGTCCCGGTCACCGTTATGGTTGAGGCCGGCTTCTGCGATGATGAATGGCCGTTCTCCATCGCCCACGAGTCGCGTGCTCAGTTGCACTTTGGGATTCAAACGGGTCACGGATCTCTTCCGCTTCACCTGGGAGAACTCCGAATGCTCGTCGGTCAGCAGGTCCACGAGGTCGAACGACTTGAGGTACAGGATTTGTTGGTCTGCGTAGCTAAACTCTCCGGTCGTACCGATCGAGTAGAGCTGGGAGTATTGCCCGAGCTGGCTCTCAACCTCGGCGAGTTCATGCTGATAGTCTTTCTGCAGCAGTGGATATACGGCTGGCTGACGGTTGAGGGTTCCAGCGATGAACTCTCCCCGGTCTGCGAGTCCCGTTCGACAAACCTGGTCGAGGACCGTCTCGATCAATTCGTCCTCGGACTTGTCGTCGAACGCATCGCCTCTCGAGTAGGCGATCTCTGCCGTGAGGCATGTCTTGCCCGGAACGGCACACTCGGATGAGAACTTCTTCTGTTCGCTCAGACGATTGAACCAGAGTTCCGGAGAGTCGTAGTAGAGCCAATGCAGCCCCTCGGGGATCACGTGTTCTCGGTCGAAGGCGAGATAGACGGACGTGATGCCCCGGAATTTCAGTGAGCAGGG
Organism: Terriglobia bacterium; assembly: GCA_965206125.1. Taxonomy (GTDB): domain Bacteria; phylum Acidobacteriota; class Terriglobia; order 20CM-2-55-15; family 20CM-2-55-15; genus CAXWPM01. The sequence goes on along the minus strand of CBDBIN010000046.1, from coordinate 806,893 downwards.
GATGTCGAGAAAGCGGCTTAAGACACTGATAGGTACCGTCGAAACGACCACATCGTCCGGAGCCACGGCGACTGAGTCTCCGTTGCCCAACGTCAGGCTCCGGACCCGGGTGCCGTTGCGGCCGAAGCCGGTCACCTCACGCTCGAGCCAGACTCGGCCGCCACGATCACGGATCTTCGAATGAATGCGGTCCAGAACGCAACCGGTCCCGTACTTTCCGACGGCGTTCCACTGACCGTGGTAGAAGGGTGTGCTGCGCTGGCGCAACTCGATGCGCTTGGGGGCCCAGAGGGGCGTCATTTCCTCGGTGGTCAACCCCCAGATCTTCTGCGGGTAAGTGTCGTAGAACATCCCCTGAAGCGTGGGTCCGACCAGTGCCCGAACGTACTCTTTGTAGCTCCGGGCGCGGGCTCGATCCGCCGGGTTGACATGCTCGAGTTCGGACAACACCCGCTGTTTTAACTCGGACGGAAACCGAGCGATTGCCTCGAAAGATAGCGGATAGTCGTAGAACTCGTCGAAGTTCGCTCCCTTGACGTTCTTGCACCAGAATTCGCCCTTGACGAACAGGTCGCCGAACTCGCGATCCCAGAACTCCGCCAGTTGTTCGTCCGGCGTGTGGTAGAGGTGGGGGCCGACGTCGAGCAGAAACTCCCGCCACTTCCACGTTCTTGCCATGCCGCCGTAGAACGGCTCGCGTTCGAAGACATCGACTTCCCAACCGCGCTCCAGCAGCTTCCACGCGGTTACGAGCCCACTCACACCGGCGCCCAGGATGTATGCGTGCCGGCTCACGGTGCGTCTCCTTCGGCCGTCAGCACAGGGGATCCGTCACCTGCGGCGTGGAGTTGGTACAGCCGCGAGTAAATTCCTCCCGCATCGATGAGCAAATCGTGCGTGCCACGCTCGACGATGCAGCCGCGGTCGAGAACCAGTATCTGGTCCGCTTCCCGGATCGTGCTCAGGCGATGTGCGATCACCAGTACGATCGCTCCGGTCCTCAACGAATAAATCGCTTCGTACACGGCCCGTTCTGTCTCGTTGTCGAGCGCGCTCGTCGCCTCGTCGAAAATCAGGATGTCCGGTTTCTCGAGGATCGCCCGGGCGATGGCGATGCGCTGGCGCTGACCTCCTGACAGTTCGAGTCCCCGATCGCCGACGAACGTGTCGTAGCCTTCCGGAAGTTCGGAGATAAACCCGTGTGCACTGGCCAGGCGCGCAGCCTCCTCGATCCTGGACATGGGCATCTTGCTGTCCCAGAGTGAGAGGTTTTCGCGGATGGAACAGTTGAACAGGAACACGTCCTGCCCAACGTAGCCGACCCTCCGCCGCCAGTCGGCCAGCCGGACCTCGGACAGATCGATGTCCCCAATCAGGATCTTTCCGGATTCGGGCCGATGCAGCCGGAGCAGCAGGTCCGCCAACGTGCTCTTCCCGGATCCGGTCTCCCCAACGAGAACAGTGAGCTTGCCCTTGGCCAACGTAAGCTCAATGTCCTTGAGCGCCTTCTCCGCACCCCGGGATCTGTAAGCGAAGGTGACCCTCTCGAAGCGGACGGTATCGACCGGGGGAGCCGGACGCCCGGTGTCGTCCTCCATCGGCAGGCGTTCCCGAATCTCTTCGATAAGTTCCATGTTGCGCCGCGCGGTGTGGAGTTCGACCAGCGTGGAGTTGATGCTTGCTACTGCCGGTGCGACCTTCCTGATCGAGATCAGGAAAGCGACCAGAAACGGGAAGGTCATGCCCATGGCTGGATACACGAACGTGAAGGTCGCAAGTACCAGCACGACAGTGGCCGCGACCGCTTCGTTCAGGAAAAGCGGAGCCTGACTGAACAGCGCTAATCTCATCAGGGGATGCATCTCGGTCTCGAGCAGGTCGCGCTGGCGCCCGGCGACCTTGTCCTCCACACCCTGGGCCTTGACGACCCTCAGGCCGTCGATCGCGTCGATCTCGACCCGCTTCTGCTCACCCTGCAGTTGATCCAGCCGGCGACCATGGGCCTCGGCTCTCCGGTCCAGCAGCCTCCGCAATCCGCGCAGGCCGAAGACGACGACGAACGCGATCAGGATCGTCGCCCACCAGGACAGGTAGAACATCAAAGCCAACAGTAGCAAGCTGTTGAACACGCCTGTCAGCAAGAGGCTTAGCTGACGGATCGTCGAATGAACTGCCCTGGCCGGAACATCGACTTCGTGAAAGATCCGGCCCCGGCCCCGCCGGGTGGCGTCTTCGTAACGCGCGTGGAGGAAGCGTTCGAAGAGCTCATTTCGCGTCTCGAGACGGAGGCGGTAACCGATTCTCGCGGTGAGGTACTGGTGAATGAACTGGCTGGCGGCGGCAGTCATAAAGAGGCCGACGGCCGTTGCCAGCAGAGCAAGCTGAACGATGGCGCCTGTATCGGCGATGCCGATGGACCCGAGAACGCGCGCCATCAGCGCCACGAACGTTCCGTCCGGCCCGCCACGATTGGTGATGTCCTCCAACAGGGGAACGGACAGGCCGATGCTGGCCATCTCCAGGACGGAAGTCGTGATCATCAACGCGAGAATCAGGCAGACCTTTCCGAGATTCGGCCGGACGATCATCTCCCAGTAAAGGGCCGACAACGACCTGGAAGCGCTGCGGCGATCGGTGGGTGTTCTGGTCATGGCCCTGTGTTCGGTCCCGTGGCCGCGGCCGACCCTCGCCCGGACGGTGCCGGTGGAACCGGGTCGCGCCCTACACCGGACAGCGAGCGGTAAACGGGCATAAAATCGGCGTGGTAGGGCGATGAGGTCCCGCGTAGTGTCCGAAGCGACAGACGTTTGCGCGAGGGCACATAGCCTCGCAACAGGTCCGCCGCTTCGGGAAGCGTGGAAACGCCGTTCCAAACGTTTCTCAACTTCCGGGCAAAGGATCCGCCACCCGTGGCATAACGCAGGTGCCATCTGCGTGAGAGACTCTTAGCGAGATGCCGCCAGTACGCTTTCTTGACCAGTTCATCCGCTTCGGCGGCGCCGAGGCCGTGGCGTTCCGAGAGTACGTCGGACATGTGCCGCCGGAACGCATCGTACGCGGATTGCCATTCGGCCGACGTAATCCGATCGAAGACATCGGGAAGCAAATACCGCCCGGGGTGGTCGACCCTGACGAGAAACAGCGTGTCCACGAACCCGGCCTTGCCGATCACGACCGACAGAGTCGATTCGAGCAGTTCACGCATACCGGTGGCTTTGACGTCGTTTCCACGGCGCATCATCTCTCGGAAGTCCTCGGTGCGGTGCACCGAGAACAGGGTCACGAAGTAGTCCCCCAGAAAACGGCAAAGGCGTTCGGCAACACCGGCCTCTTCCACACACCGCTGCCTGTACGGGCGGATGTAGTCCAGATGCTGGTCGCCGCCGGGCCTCGATGCCATGCTGGCGATCACGGCCACACCGTGTGCACTCGAATAGTCCGGTCGAGAATCGAGGAATTCGGCGGCACGGATCACTCCTGACGGAATCAGGAAATCGTCATCCCCGACAAATACCGCGTACGGTTCCGCAACATCGTCCAGCGCTCGGTGGATGGCTTCGGTCTCGTTCAGCCCTGGCAAACTCAAGTGAACAACCGAAAGGCTGCCCGGGAGAGAGTCGACAGCACGCCCGACACGCTCGAACCCTTCTCCCTCGGTCGAATCTGCGACGTACAGGGCTATGCCGCTTCCAGCGTCGGCGTAGTAGGCCAACTGCCGGATCACGAAATCGGGACGGTTGAGCGTCGGGATCACGATTCCAACCCGGGCGTTCATCGCGCTCCCTCGACTTGGGGCGGGTGGCCGGCAACGGCCTCGGCGTTCGTGTACTGATCGAGATACGACCGATAAGTCCGGGTAAGTCCTTCCCGCAGGTGGACGCGCGGGCGCCAGCCCATGTCCTCGAGAGGGCCGGTGTCGAGCGTCTTCACGGGCATGCCGTCCGGACGGGTAGTGTCGAACCGCAGTTCCCCCTGGTAGCCGACCACCTCGCGAACGGCCTCGGCCAGTTCCGCTATCGATACGCTCTCGCCTGAGGACACGTTGATCGGTTCGGCCGCTTCGTAGCGTTCGATCAGGAAAATGCAGGCATCGGCGATGTCGTCGGAATAGCTGAACCCCCGAACGGCCCTGCCGGTACCCCACAGTTCCAGCGAACGCTCGCCGTCGACCTTCGCCCGATGGATCTTTCCGATAAGCGCCGGCACGACGTGGGAATCATCGCTGTCGAACTCGTCTCCGGGCCCAAAGGCATCGCCTGGAATCGCCGACAGGAAACACGACCCGTACTGACCCTGGTAGGACTGACACAGCACGATGCCCGCAAGTTTCGCGGTCGCGTAGGCCTCGTTGGTGGATTCAAACGGACCCGTCATCAGCATGTCGGGCGTCATCGGCTGAGGACACTCCCTGGGGTACACGCAGGAACTGGCCAGGTACAGCAACTTGCCCACACCGTACCGGTGAGCCGCCGATGTCCAGCCCAGCGTCACCTCGAGGTTGTCGCGCAATAGCTCGGCGGGCTGTCTCTGGTTCAGACCGATACCTCCGGACATTCCTCCAGTGAGGAAGATATAGTCCGGGCGCTCGGCCTGGACGAATCGGGCGACGTCGCCCGGGCAAGCCTGGTCGAGGCCGTCCAGGCCGGTGATCAGGCCCCGGTATCCTCGTTCGACGAGCAGGCGGTGGATGGCCGGCCCGACGACCCGACTCCGTCCGGCCACCAGAATCCTGGAATCTCTGCGCACTACGCGGAACCCATCTTCAGATCCGAAAAAGGTTCGATCGATCTCCGCGTCCGATCACGATCTTCGGAGGAATAATCGACTTCGTCGTCCCGGAAGATGATCTGGCTGCCCTTGGGCTCAAAATGGAACCCGACGTGAATGAGACGGTTCAGCCGATCCAGGACTCGTTGCCGATCCCCTGGCCGGACGAAAAGGAGCATGAAACCCCCACCACCTGCGCCGATCAGTTTGCCGCCGACCGCCCCCGCAGCTCGCGCTTCCTCGTAAATCGTCTCTATTTGAGCGTTCGTCACCCCATCATCGAGCTCCCGCTTGGTCTGCCAGGCTTCGTCAAGAAGCTGTCCAAACTCCACAAGGTCGCCTCTTCCGTGGAGGATCGAAAGGCCGCGACCAACCATGTCGTTCAAGGCCGTCATCTGGGGCGCCTTGTTCTCGACATTTCCGACGTAGCTGTCGGCGACATCGGCAGCTGTTCGGTTGATACCGGTAAAACAGAGCAGGAGATGGGACTCCAGGTCGGTCACCCGGTCCGCGGGCAGGGTTACGGGTTCGACCTTAATCGCACCGTCGGTTGAGAAAGTGATATGCGACAGGCCACCGTGCGCAGCCAGGACCTGATCCTGAGATCCCACCGTCTCTCGAAGAACCTCCTGCTCCATTCGAATGCTCTCTCGGGCCAGCTCCGACGCCGACGGCTTCTCGCCTCGCAGAGCGTGGAGCGAATGGAGCAGCCCGACGGTAAACGCAGAACTCGAACCGAGACCTCTCCGGGCTGGAAGGTCGCCGTCGTGGTGAATCTCCACACCTCGGTCGATTCCCATCGACCGCAGGCATTCCCGGACCGATGGATGCTGTATCTCGTCGATCGACCCGCAGAGCTCCACCTTCGAGTACACGATCCGAAAACGATGTTCGAAGAACGGCGGGAGGTACCGGCAACTGATGTAGCAGTACTTGTTGATGGCCGTTGCCAGCACCGAGCCGCCATGGACCCGGTACCACGACGGGTAGTCGGTGCCGCCACCGAAGAAGGAAACACGGAACGGAGTCCTGCTGATGATCATGGATCGGGCGGTTAGAAGGGCCCCTTGAATTCGACATCCGTTAGCTCGGCGCGTTCGGCGGGAAGCCATCCGACTTCCGTTCCCTCGACGAGATCGTACGCCGCCGCAGCGATCGTCCGGGGGTTCGGATAAAAGCTCGCCTCGAGCGACGGAGCAGTGGGGCATGTCGAAGGCGCGAACCCGAGCCGGCGCACGCCGAGCGGGCGCTGGGCGCCGATTCGTTCCGAAACCGCCGCCACAATCTCCGCCGATGCGCCGCAGGTCGTCCAGCCGTTGTCGACGACACAGAGTCTGCCGGTTTTGCCGACGGACGCGACGATCGTGTCGACGTCGAGCGGATTCAGCCAGATCGGATCGATCACCTCGGCCCGGATACCTTTCTCTTCCAGGTAATGCGCCGCACGCTGACACTCCAACTGCATGAACGAAATCCCGACGAGCGTGACGTCGACTCCTTTGCGAGTCACTCGAGCGCGGCCGGGGCCGACCGTATACGGGTCCTCCGGGACGGGCCCTTCCTGAGAGTGCAGGATCCGGTGCTCGACGTACATCACGGGATCGTCGTCGCGGATCGCTTCGATCAGGCAGCCCTTGGCGTCGTAGGGCGTCGTGGGCGCGACGACTTTCAGGCCGGGGACGTTCATGAAGAACGAGTAGAGACCCTGGGAATGCTGCGCGCCCTGTCCCCAGCTCTTTCCGATCATCGAGCGGACGACCATCGGCACGTGGACCTGGCCGCCGTACATGTACCGGGACTTCGCAGCGACGTTGATGAGCTGGTTCATCGCGAGCATCAGGAAATCCATCCGGATATGGACGTGGATAGGGCGCAGTCCTCCGAGCGAGGCGCCCACGGCAACGCCGGTCATCGCGTCCTCTGAAAGCGGTGTGTCGAAAACCCGGTCCGGCCCGTAACGTTCAGCCAGACCCCGCGTCGTACCTTGGATGGCCATAGGATCATCCACCCCGAGACCGAGCAGAATGACGCGCTCGTCGCGCGACATCTCCTGATCGGTCGCCTCGCGTATCGCCTCCACATAGGAAGCGGTGCGCCGGGTCTCCCTCATCCGAACACGTCTTTTAGGAGTTCATCCGGATCGGGAACGGAACTGCTTTCGGCAAAAGCGATCGCCTCAGCGACCTCGCGGTGGACATACCGCTCGATCGTGTCACGCACATCCGGATCGATCGTGTCCGCCACCGTCGTCACCGCGTCCGCATTGAACCATGACTCCGCCTCGGCGCGAGATCGATACTCGAGGTCGAAATCCTCGTTCGGACCAACGTGTTCCTTCCACCGATAGACCTGACATTCAACGAAGCGTGGGCCACCATCACCGGACCGAAGAGACCGAACGGCGCGGCGGGCCGCATCGTGAATCCTCCCGACGTCGCCATCGTCGATCCGCTCGACGGGAATGCCAAACCGTTTCACGTTCTCCGAGATGTCGGGCTGCGCCTGCCTCCGATCCTGGTGGGTAAATATGGAGTAGAAATTGTTCTCGCACACGAACAGAATCGGCAGGCGCTTCAAGGCCGCAAAGTTCAGACTCTCGCTGAACACGCCCTCCTCGACAGCCCCGTCGCCGAAAAAGCTCACGACGACTTGACCGGGGCGCCGGAGACGCGATGCGTACGCGAAGCCGACGGCGTTCGCGATGGTCGTTCCGACGACGGCCGATGCGCCCATCACCCCACTGGGAGCATCGATCAGATGCATTGAACCGCCCTTTCCCTTCGCGCATCCGGTTGCCTTTCCGAACAGTTCGGCCATCATCGCCCGCAGGTCTCCGCCCTTGGCCAGGTAGAGAGCGTGGGACCGGTAGGTTCCGAACACGGTGTCCTCGGGCTCGAGCGCCACGCACACACCGACCGAAACGGCCTCCTGACCTATCGACAGGTGGACGGGACTCTTTATCTTGTCGGACGGATAGATGCGTGCGATCTCGTTCTCCACATGGCGGATCCGGTAAAGGGACAGATAGAAGCGCTCCCCGAGCGTCGAGAGGCTCGGCGGCGAGAGGGCCTGTTCAGAGTTGATGGGCAAGTCGTCTTCCGATCGCGGGGGTCAGTCGAACCACGAACGGATGGTGTCGGCGACGAAAACGATGTCGTCGTCGCTCAGGTACTGGTGGACGCCGAAGTGAAGTCCGGTCCGACCGATCCTCTCCGATTCGGGAAAGTCTCCGGATCGGTGTCCCAGAAACCGGAACGCGGCGTGCTGGGTCGGCAGGGAACCGAACAGAGTCTTGCACTGGATTCCGGCGTTCTCGAGATGTTCGTAGAGCGGGGTGGCGTCCATGGCCGGGTCGCGCATGACAAACGGAACGGCGTGGGGGCAGACAACTTCTCCTGGGCCGTCCGTGTACAGGATCAGCCGGTTCTCGAGCGGTGACAACAGTTCCCACAGTCGCCCGAGGTGCCGGCGCCGGACCTCGAACGTACGATCGAATTCGGCCAGCCCTTCCAGGCCGATAGCAGCTTCCATGTCGTTCATCTTGGAGTTAAAACCGATACGATCGAAGTCAAAGTACGTATCGCCTCCACGTCTTCCATGGGAGCGAACCGAACCGCATGCGGCCGCGAAATCGTCGTCCCCAGTGACCACCATGCCGCCCTCGCCGCTGCAGATGATGTGCGCGGCGTAGAAGCTGAACAGCCCCGCGATCCCGAACGAACCCACGACCTGGCCGTCGAGCGTGGCGCCGTGGGCCTCGCAGCAGTCCTCGATCACAGAAAGCCGATGCCGCCGGGCAATCTCCAGGATCAGGTCCATCCGGCACGGACGGCCCATCGTGTGAACCACTTGGATCGCCCGGGTCTTCGGCGTAATCGCAGCTTCGATCAGAGTTGGATCGATGTTCAGCGTTTCCAGTTCGACGTCGACGAAGCGCGGGATGAAACCGGCCGCAAGAACAACGTTCGCCGTCGCGACGAACGCGCATGCCGGCGTGATGATCTCGTCGCCCCTTTCCGCGCCCAGGTCGTAGAGGGCCGCCATCGCGACCATCCCCGCATCGGTTCCCGAACTCGTCGCGATCGAATGGTCGTAACCGAATTTCCTGCGGAAAGCCGCCTCGAACTCGAGCACGTTTTCGCCGCTCGACACCCAGTTCCGGTCCAGGGCTCGAGCGAGGTACTCGCGGGCAGTCTTACCCACCTCGATGTGGCCGAATGTGATGCGGTAGTCCACCTGGCTCGGAAGGGGCCTCACGCGTTACCCAGTGCCTGACGCCCCATCGCCCGGTACCCCTTGAGCAGTTCCTCGATGCCGGCGTCGATGGAACGGGATGCCTCAAACCCGGCTTCACGCAGGCCTGGTTCGATACGATATAGTTCCTTCGATCCGGGTCCTTGCCGATCGCGGCGTAATGGATAAAGAACTCCGGAATGTACCCACGAACCTTTTCGGCAAGTTCCGCTTTCGAAAGGTTGGCGTCGTCCAGCCCTACATTGAAAGCACGTCCCACCATCGCTCCGGCATGTTCGATCGCGTACAGAAAGCAGGCTGCGACGTCACGGATGTGGACGTAGTTGCGCTTGAAGTCTTTCTCAAACACGATCAGGTACCGGTCGGTCACCGCGGCCCAGACGAAATGATTCACGAGCAGGTCCAACCGCATGCGAGGGGACATCCCGAAAACAGTCGCCAGGCGCAGCGTTATGGTCTGAGGCGAATCGAGCAGCAACGCTTCGGCCTCGACCTTCGTCCTGCCATAGAGGGAGACGGGCTCGAGCGGCGTGTCCTCGGTACAGAACGTGTCGCCCGATCTCGTGCCGTAGCCGCTGTTGGTCGTCGGGTAGATCACGAGTTGCTGCTCGCTCCGCAAGCGGAGGAGCAGACCAATCGCGTCGAGATTGACCCCACGTGCGGACCACGGGTCCCGGTCGCAGGCGGGCGCGCCCACAATGGCGGCCAGCGGGATGAGGACATCGGCGTGGGGTACTAACTCGCCCAGCACCCGCTCGTCGCGAACATCGCCGCGCACGAATTCGAAGTTGGGGTTCGCACAAAGGTGGAACACGCTCTGCTGGTTGTAGAGAAGACTGTCGAGCACCGTGACGCGGTGCCCCACCGCCAGCAGAGACTCGCAAAGAACCGAACCCAGGTAGCCGGCGCCCCCCGTCACCAGGACATGGCTACCCACGACGGCCAACTCTCACCTGTCTTCGCACACTACGGACCTTCGTGGCCCCCATGGTATTTCCACACACCACGCCTGTCACTCACATTCCAAATCTTCGTATCTGATTCGAAAGTAAGCTACCTAAGTAATTCGAGCCGTCCGAAGTGCTGTCGCTTCGAACAACCTCAGGCCACTATCCCATACCGGCGTACAGACAAGGTCCGACACGCCCGGATTTCGGACCGACGACCATTTGATGTCAGTTGGTTGCCGGGACACGTGTGAGGCAGGATCGCGTGCGAACCCCGGTAGAGTCGTCGAAGTCCGGATGAAACTGTGAACCTCTTTCACGAAAGAAACCAGGCGCGGCCGAAGCGCCGAAATAGGCGCTAAGTCCGAGAGACATCAGGAACTTGTCCACGCCAAGCCTGAGGCCGACATGATATCACGTGTGACCCTGCCAGGTTGCTCCAACCTCGGCGGGGCGGACCGGCACAAAGTCAACTAGCGCTTGAGGTTGACTCGTCTAGCAGCCTGTGGCAGAAGTCTGATGGCTCGCGCGCATGGGTCTTCGGAGGCGAAGAAGAGGCGCGAGGAGGAGGTGATGCTGCTTCATCATGACGACGAGCAACGAAGTATACGCCTCCGAACCCCCATGCGCCCAAAGGGTTACGGCGACGTCACACCATCTGCGTTGTTGCCGCGCCTCAACGATGTACCCGCATCGCTGTCGGCGCGACGCCTAGCATCTGGCGCGACGTCGCCGTAACGCGGGCCATCAGACTTCTGCCACGGGCTGCTTGGCCCAAGCTCGCTCCGTCGGACAGATCGCGAGCTGTTCGCAGTCAATAGCTACGGGGAAACAATCGTGAGAGTAAGGAGGGCGGTGACACGTTAAATTCAATAGGCGCAGAAACTTGCAAGGGTTCACCCTCTACAATCGCCCGCGGGTTCTCTTCCACGAGTTTGCGGGCGGCGTCTTCGCCGACGATCGCGGCCGCGGCATCCCGGCCGGCGGACAGGACGGGCGGCCGACGGCCAGCTCGATGGGTGTCGGTGGCGACCACGTGGACGCAGTTGTGCCGCAACAGCCTCTCCACGCACAAGCGGGCCCTGGCGCCGAAATCCCCGGTCAGGCTCATCGCGGTCACCTGAACGCGTGTCCCCCGTTCGATGAACTGCGCAACCGCGGCAGGTTGACGCTGGATCTCGCTGTTGCGCTCCGGATGCACGAGGATTGGCGTCGTACCTGCTGTCTGTAGTCTGTAGAACAACTCATCGGCGCCCACCGGTACGCTCATCGAAGGAAACTCAACCAGCATGTAGTTCTTGCGGTTCACCGTTGTAATGTGTCCGTCGCGCAGCTGCTCGACCAGGTCATGAGCGATGTGGACTTCGTTGCCGGGCAGAAGCTTGAGTGCGTCTCCGATCGCTTCCTGCAGGGCCTCAACGCGTTCGATGACCTCGGCAGGTTCGGGGTTGTGGGACAGCCCGTTGAACATGTGTGGCGTCGCAACCATATGCGTGATGCCATCTTCGGCGGCAATCCGCGCCATCTCCAACGACTCGTCAAGACTGCGGGCTCCGTCGTCCAACTCCGGGAGGATGTGCGAGTGAATGTCGATCATGGAAGCCGACCAGAGTTCCCGAACAGGCGGGAGCGTGCCAGCCGAACCGCACCGGCAAACATATGAGGCACCGTATAGTTGGGTGGCTCCTCGGGTCTGTCCTCGATCCGAACCCGACCCGCAGATTGTGACTTCAAGAATATCGCGACTGACGTTTCAGCGGTTCCAGTTTCCTCCAGGTAGCAGTCCTTGGGCAGATAGCGTTTGTACTCACCGCCCAATAGGATGCGGTGACGATGAGCGACTATTTCGACATTGGGGTTCAGAGAACGCACATGCTCGACAAACTCATCGATGTTGAGCACGATGTAAGGCATCCACCCACCGTAGTGATACTGACACGAGTTTTCCGGTTCGAACACGGTGCCCCCGACGTCGCGCGTCCTGATTCGGAGCACGATGCCATCGGAAGTGCCCTCGAGCAGCGTGGTCAGGAAGCCGAGTGGGTCGGTCTGGTGGTGAACGACGTCCTTGGCGTACAGCAAGTGCGGATTCGAGGTCATGTTTGCCGCTTCGACGAGCCCGCTATCGGGCGTTGCCTCGATCGCCGAGAACCGCGCCCCCGGATACTTGCTGCGGGCACGGGCTATCGCCGGCCGGGAAATGTCGACGCCGTAATACTCGAGGGCCGGCCACCGGCGCCCGAGATAACGATACAGTTCACCCGTAGCGCAGCCGACCTCGAGCAGCGTGCCGCCGCTTCCGAAACGTTCAAGACTCTCGTTCAACAACCGGATATCGTTGAGTGACTCCAGGTGGCGCGCCAGATTCCTGGCGGACAACGTCGATGGAAAGTCGAACAGGCGGGAGTGCTCATCCGACTGCCAATCCGCATACCACTTGTCTGTCATCTCCTTCATGGCGATTGAACGCTCTATCGCGGCTCGATCCATGCCGCGTCCACTTCCGCTTCGATCGAGCGTTGGAGCAGATGCACGGTTACGACCAGACGGTCGAGACCTCTCTTGCGAATCAGGATCCCCTCGCAGCCTTCAAGCGGCCCGTACTTGACGCGAACTTTCCGGCCGGCCTTGAGATACGGATACGGATTGTGAGGGATCTCCGAGGTCACCATGATCCGTACCGCCTCGAGTTCCTCATCGGCCACCACGGCCGGCTTGCCCTCGACACTGACGAAGGACACGGCGCCATAGGGCTCCAGGCACTTCCGGTAGTTCTGTTCGTCGGTGCGGACGAACAGGTAATTCTTGAATAACGGTTCCTCGATGATCTTGTATCGATCACTCCATCTCCGCCGCACCTTCTGCGTCGGAAGATAGGCTTCGATCGCCCGGTTTCGCAGTTCCTCGAAGACCTGTTTTTCGTGCCGGGGTCGCGTGTAGAGCGCATACCAATACAACATTATTCGACTTTCGACCGTGGCTATTCTTCCATCCGTGTAATCCGTACCCGGCCCTTTCACTCCACTTCCCTTAGCTCGAATCCATCCAACCACACCTTGCCGGCGATCAGATTATCGAATTTCTCGCTTCGGTTGTGTCGCACGCGCACCTCGGCCAGATCCGACGTCGCCTCAAAGGGTATCGTGATCTGATCCCAGAACGTCGTACCCAGCGGGGCTTCGGAACGCTGTCCGACGACTTCGAGAAAGACGCCCTGGTCGGTGGAAATCCCCTCGGTCCTCATCCAGAAGTCGAGTTCATAGGAACGGCCTTCCTCTACCGGAAGCAAGTGGTAGACGTGCCCGTAGTTGACGTTTTCCTCCCCGTCGAACTCGATCATGAAGCTGGCCACGCCGTCCCTGGACTCGGTCGTATCCCGGCGCACCTCCACGTGCCCGAGGCCGGAATACCGCCAGTCGAACCCGCCGTTCAGGGGCTCGCGCTCGAAATCGCCGTTGAAAACGGACTCGGTCTCGGCACCGGCAAGGAATACTGCCAGAGCGTTCTCGATATACCCACGATTGATGAGATAGTCGACGTAACGGAACCGCTGCCGCGGCTCGGTCTCGAATATCTGCAGCCGGTCCCAACTCAACGCCGCCCCCAGTTCGCTGTCTTGTCCGATGAAGTAGCCGAGGGCGGCCAGGTTCGCTTCCCGGGTGTTCGGGACATGGGTCCGGACAATCAACTCCGGATCCGCGTAGACAATCCAAGCCAGGTCCAGCACCTGGGTCAGGTATCCGACGTCCAGGTCCGCGGTGCGTCGCAACTCGAAATCTGCGGCCAACCCATCCCCCAGTCGGATGTACAGGTTGCCCGCAGCCCAGTGCGTCTTCGCGAAGTTCGGATCCATCTCCAGGGCTTTCGCCATGGCTTCCCGTGCTTTGTCGGCTTCCTCTTCCTGCTCGTAAAACTTTGCCAGCTCCAGCCAGTGACCGGAACGGTACGGGTTCAGGCGTACCGCATCGAGGTACCGCGCGCGGGCCTTGACCGGGTTCAGAAAACGTGTCGAGTAGTTGTAGAGCTGGGCCAACGTGAAGTGATAGTCCGCGTTATCGGGATCGTACCGGATGGCACGCTCGTAAATTTCGGGATCGGGCGTACCGTCGCGGGTGATCCAAGCAGCAAGGAACAGCCACCAGGTCTGGTAGAACATGAAACCGCAGACAACCAGAGTCAGGCTGATCGCCACCGCCTTGCGCGGCCACGTATTCAGTTCGATTTCCCACTTGCTGCGGGGGCTGTCCAACTATCCTCTCTGGTCGACAGGAATCCACTTCAACGTCGGCTCGGGACCGATGTACTCGGACCGCGGCCGAATGAGTCGATTGTCCGCATACTGTTCAAGGACGTGAGCCGTCCAGCCCGAAATGCGGCTGACGGCAAAGAAAGGGGTAAACAGATCGATGGGCAAACCGATCACGTAGTAGGTACTGGCGGAGTAGAAATCCACGTTGGCGTTCAGCTTCTTCTCGGTGTTGACGATTCTTTCGATGTGGGCCGACATATTGAACCACTGTGCATCGCCCGTGCGGTCTCCCGCTTCTTTCGACATCCGCCTCAGATGGGTGGCGCGTGGATCTTCGGTCTTATACACGCGGTGTCCGAAACCGGGAATTTTCGCCTTTCGCTCGAATATGTCCTGAACCGCAGCGTCGACCTTGGAGTCGTCTCCGATCTCGAGCAGCAACCGCATGACGTTCGCGTTCGCGCCCCCGTGCAGGGGCCCTTTGAGCGCCCCGATGGCGGACGTCACGGCCGAATACATGTCCGACAGGGTCCCCGAAGTCACTCGCGCGGCAAACGTCGAGGCGTTGTACTCGTGGTCGGCGTGCAGGATCAGGGCGATGTCCAGCGCCCGCTCGATCGTGTCGTTCGGCGCGTCACCAGTAAGCATGTAGTAGAAGTTGCCGGCGTGACCGAGGTCGGAACGCGGAGCGACCGGATCCTTGCCATCACGCAGCCTGGCGAGGGCCGCGACCACCGTGGCGACCTGCGCAGTCAACCGCATGGCCTTCCGACGGTTCGCCTCGGGCGAAGGGTCCTCCGAGTCGGGATCGAACATCGAAAGCGCCGACACGCCCGTACGAAGGGCTTCCATCGGCACGGCATCGCTGGGGAAGTTCCGCATGATGGCCGTCACCTCGGCCGGGATCGCCCGCGATGCAGCCATCTGCGCCTTGGTGTCGTCCAGCTCCGTGGCGGTGGGCAGTCTGCCGAACCAGAGCAAGTGGGCGGTCTCCTCGAATGTCGAATTCGGGGCCAATTCGTGAATATTGAATCCCCTGTAGGAAAGGAGTCCCTTCTCACCGTCGATAAAACAGATCCCCGATTGACCCGCGACAACGTCCTTAAGTCCTGCCGGCATTACCTTCTCCTTGGTACACGATTACGAGCCACTATTCGTTCAACAAACGGCCTTCTTCCCCATCCGCCCAATCTTTGGCTCCAAAGGCGTTCATTCTATTGCTTTTCTGGGGCAGTTTCTACTTTCAAATCCGTTCCAGCGCCAACTCCCAGGTACCGGGCCGCGGACTGCTCCCGCATGGCGATCTCCATGTAGCCCGAACTTCCGGCGATGAGGAAGAGTTCGCCGATGGGAGCTTCACTATAGGTCGCGCAGCAGAGACGAACCTGGCAACCCGCGATGTGAACGAAGGAACCGTCACTGAACTCGTCCGCCCGGAGGCTTGTGATCATGTTGCCGAACCGGTCCACATGAAGGACGCTCGGACTTGGAGACTCATCCAGGCGGACCCAATCCGGGACCATCGGGCCGACGGTTTCCAAGGCGGCTCCCGACGCGATGCGCGCTGCGACCGGGGCGAATACGTCCCTCCCGTGGAAAGTCGCACTGAGAGGGCTCCGAAGATAGTCCCGGTTCGTAATATGACGGACGATCACGTCGGGACCGAAGCAATACGACAGAAGTCCGTTGTCCGGTCCGACGAAGAGCTGGTCCCCGTCGGATGCGGCGATGGGACGCCGCCCCGAACCCACTCCGGGATCGACGACCGCCAGGTGCACGGTCCCAGCCGGAAAATAGGGCACTGCCGACCGCAGGACGAACGCGGCTTCCCGAACGCCATGCCTTTTGATGCCATGGCTGATGTCCACCAGCTGGGCTTGGGGCGCGATACCCAACAGCACACCTTTCATGACGCCAACGTAGGGGTCATCCAGGCCGAAGTCCGTGGTGAGCGTGATTATCATGGTGATAAGATCAATATTGCTAAGGCGTTCGATTCTGCCCGATGAACCCCGAAGCCGGAACCCGATGAGACATATCTATCTCGATAACAATGCGACCACGGCGATGCGGGCCGAGGTCGTCGAGGCGATGACACCATACTTTCTTGAAGACTACGGCAACGCCTCGTCCATCCACTGGTTTGGCCAGAAGGCCAAGGCCGCGATCGATGACGCCCGGGCGCACGTTGCGGATTTGATCGGGGCGCAGCCGGGGGAAATCGTGTTTCTCGGCGGCGGCACCGAAGCGGATAACTTCGCCATCCGTGGAATGGTCGAATCGCAGCAGTCCAGAGGACGCCATATTATCACGTCCCAGATCGAACATCATGCGACGCTCAACACCTGCAAAGGATTGGAAAAGAAGGGTTTCGATGTAACCTGGATCGGGGTCGGGTCGGACGGGATAATCGATCCCGACGGGGTCCGGCGAGCGCTGCGGCCCGACACGATACTGATCAGCCTCATGCACGCCAACAACGAGATCGGCACGATCCAGCCTATCGATGAGGTCTGCAGAATCGCCGAGGAAGCCGGTGTCTGGGTTCACTCCGACGGCGTGCAGGCGGCGGGGAAAATCCCGATCGATGTCCGAGCGCTCAGGGTCCATCTCTATTCGCTTTCATCTCACAAGATTCATGGGCCCAAGGGTGTAGGCGCGCTCTACGTCCGGAAGGGAACGCCCATCCGGCCGATCATGACGGGAGGCGGACACGAACGGAATCGGAGGGCGGGAACCGAGAACGTCGCGGGTATCGTGGGATTTGGTGAAGCAGCCAGGCTTGCACGGGAGAACCTGGCCGACGACATGGCCCGCGTGGCCCGGATGCGTGATTCGATGGAGGAACGCCTCGGCACGGCGATTCCCGGTATCCACGTAAACGGTGATGGCGCGCCGCGCCTGCCCAATACTTCCAACATCATGGTCGACTGCGCCGAGGGCGAGGGTCTCGTGATCTCGCTCGACCTGAAGGGGATCGCGGTGTCGACAGGATCTGCCTGCTCGTCGGGATCGATGGAGCCGTCCCACGTCCTCACCGCAATCGGCAAGACACCCGACGAGGGCTTCGGCAGTCTGCGCATCAGCTTGAGCACACAGACGACAGAGGATGAGATCGATCAGTTCGTCGACGTCCTTCCCGGCATCGTCGACCGACTCCGACGGCTGTCGCCGTACTATCAGCAGGCCTCGAGGTAGTGGCCTACTCCGAGAAGCTGCTGGATTACTTCGAAAACCCGCGCTGTGTCGGGGAGATCGCGGATGCCGACGCCGTTGCGGAAGTCAGTAATCCAGTGTGCGGAGATGTGATGAAGCTGTGGGTTCGCGTCGCCGACGGCCGGGTTCGCGACGCCAAGTTCAAGGCGCAGGGTTGCACGGCCGCGATCGCGACCAGTTCGTTTGCGACCGAAATGCTGCTCGGAATGGAAGTCGATGCGGCCAGAAGAATCACCCGCGAAGAGATCGCCGACCAGCTGGGGGGACTGCCCAGATCCAAAGTACACTGCAGCGTGCTCGCCTCGGAGGCGATACAAGCAGTGCTGCGGGATTTGTGAGTTTGGCTATGAGCTATTCTCTATCTTAATGGCCAGCCGCCAACAACTAAGGACTTCACAACCACATCCATGATTGCCGTTGCGATGAGCGGCGGGGTCGATTCTTCGGCCGCCGCCGTCCTCCTCAAGGAGCAGGGCCACCCAATCGTCGGGTTGTCGATGCAGCTGTGGAACCAGCGCCGGGCGCCAGGGACCAAAGCCGACCCCAAACCGGACGACCGGGTCCGGCGCAACACTCGGTGCTGCTCGCTCGACGACCTTTGGGACGCGCGTCGCGTCGCCACTCACATCGGTTTCCCCTTCTACGTCCTCAATCTGGAGGACGAGTTCGAGGAGACGGTGGTCCGCCCGTTCGTCGACACCTACTTGCGCGGCGAAACGCCCAGCCCCTGTGTCCTCTGCAACAACTTCGTAAAGTTCCACCACCTTGTGCACAAGGCCGAGCAGGTCGGAGCGGACCGCGTCGCGACAGGCCACTATGCGCGGGTCCGTTTCGATGAGGAGCGGGGACGATGGCTGCTGCTTCGCGGCGTCGATCGTCGCAAGGACCAGTCCTATTTCCTGTTCGGGCTGACTCAGAACCAGCTGTCGAAAACCGTCTTTCCGCTCGGTGAGCTTACCAAGAGCGAAGTCCGCGAGATCGCGCGGAAGGCGGGGCTGCCCACTTTCGACAAACCCGAGTCCCAGGAAATCTGCTTTGTGGAGGGCTCGTACGCGGACTTCGTCGAACAGTATGCCGGCGGCTCGGATCGCGAAGCCGGCGACATCGTCGACATGGAAGGTGAGGTCGTCGGCAAGCATTCCGGGATCCACCAATACACCGTGGGCCAACGCAAGGGACTGGTAGCCGCCGGAAGACCTCGGTACGTGGTCAGAATCGAGCCAGGCACGAACCGTGTGGTCATCGGCGACGACGCCGATACGAACGCAGGGAGTTTCCGGGTCCGCGACACCAACTGGATCGCGATCGACCGGCTGACGGACCCGATCGAGTGCCAAGTCCAGATCCGTAACCGGTTCGAGCCCCGACCTGCCACTGTCTTTGCCGACAACGGCGAAACGGTCGTTCGTTTCGACACACCGCAACGCGCTGTCACACCGGGGCAGGCGGCCGTTTTCTACTGGGACGACGTCGTCGTGGGAGGGGGCTGGATCACACGGGATCGATCATAGCCGCGGATTACACGGATTTAACGGATGTAAGAGGGTTAGGGGTCGGAACAACAACAGTCTCTTTCTCCCAACTAGGTCCCTTCTTCCCAATTATCTGTGTAATCCGTGTAATCCGTGGCAAATGCCCCCTCCGTGTAATCGGCGGCATGGACAATTACTTCAATTACTTCACCGAAATCGAGCGCTACTACCAGTCCAGGAGAGAGAGTTTCACTCTCCTGTCCACGCTGGACTGGGTACTGATCGAGAGCTGGAAAGATCGGGGCATCCCGCTCGACGTTGTCCTGAAAGGGATGGATCGGGCGTTCTCACGCGCGAAGCGCAAAGTCAGTTCGCTCGCCTATTGTGTCAACGCCATCGACCAGGTTGCCGGCGAACAGAAGGACGGGCGAACCGAATCGCCCGCCCTACCGGAAGTCGACCCCGAAGAGGTACGGCGTTACCTCGATGACCTCGGCCGACAGGTTCGCGCCTTGGGCGATGCTTTTCCCGAGTTCCGCGACCGGGTGGACTCGCTGGCAACGTCCCTCGAGGGCGTCGAGACGACTGACATGCGAACGGGCGAGACGACGCTCAACGCTCTCGAAGACAAACTGATCGCCATCATCAAGGTCGCCGCGGACGAAGAAGCTCTTGTGGAGGTCCAGAAAGGTGTCGAAGACAGCCTGGCGCCGTTCCGATCCAGGATGACCGCCGAACAACTATCGATGCTCGAGGGACAGCTCCGGAAGCGGAAGCTGATGGAACGCTACGGCATTCCCCGACTCAGCCTCTTCTATTTGATTTAGATAGTTGGCGGTTGGCACCGACAGCTAACAGCCAATGGCCAACAGCTAACCACCGGCAACAGCAGCAGACAAAGTTTTTTTGTTGAGCCTTTGCGCCCTTTGCGCCTTTGCGGTAAGTCCTAGATGCAGATAACGATCGAAAAACTCGTGTATGGCGGGGCCGGGATGGCACGCACCGAAGACGGAGTTGTCTTCGTCCCGAAGGTACTTCCCGGCGAGCTTGTTGAAGTCGAAATCGTCGACCGGAAGAAGGACTATTCCAACGCGAAGATCATCGACATCGTTACCCCGTCCGCGGACCGCCGCGAACCGGAGTGTCCGAACTTCGAAACCGTCGGGTGCTGTGGATGGGATCACATCCGGTATAAGAGCCAGTTGGATCTGAAGGAATCGATCATCCGCGAAAGCCTCTCGCGGAACGGGCGTATCGACTGGAACGAGCCTATCGAGCGGGTCACTGGACCGGAACGAGAGTATCGCTTGCGGGCCGTTTTTCAGGTCCACGACGGACAGCTCGGCTTCTTCAGGGTAGGAAGTCACGAGGTCGTTCCGATCGATCGATGCAAGGCGCTGGCGCCCGTCCTGAACGAATTCATCGCTGAAGCCGTGTCCGCGCTAGCCGGCCCCCAGCTCGGCGATACTGAAACCGTCCGCGTGATAGCGACCCCGGACGGAAAAGCGATGTCGGCGGTATTCGAACGAGGTCGGGAAAGGGCACCCTTGCCGGGACCGAAACCGATGGCGCACATCCGGGGCATCGACTACCAGCTACGACCGGAGAGCTTCTTCCAGCCGAACCGATTCCTGCTCGAACCGATCGTGTCTGTAGTCGTCAAGGCCTGCCAGGGAGGGCATCGGACGCTGGACCTGTTCTGCGGCAGCGCTTTCTTCACGCTCCAACTTGCCCGTGAGTGCGGGGAAGTGATCGGTGTCGACCGCCGCTCGGTCCGAAACGCGGCGTGGAACGCCGAGCACAACCACATCGACAACGTGCGATTCGTCAAGTCGTCGGCGTGGGCCTTCCTGATGAAAAAACCGCCGTCGGCCGACCGGATTGTCCTGGATCCACCCAGGAGCGGTTGCGGCAAGAACATCATCCGGAAGGTCGCTGCCATGAGCCCGAAGAGAATTGTCTACGTCTCCTGCAATCCGACTACGTTCGCTCCTGAAGCGCGAGTCCTGGTGGACTCCGGCTACCGAATGTCGGAGGTCCGGTTTCTGGATCAGTTTCCCAACACCCCCCATATCGAGACAATCGCGGTCTTCGATTCTCAATGAGGTAGGGTCGGTTTCCAGTCGAGCCGCCCTGCAACCAGTTCTGCGAGACGCCGAAGAGAACTCTCCTTGAGATGCACCTGATCCAGGAAGTCGTCCTCGACGGTGTCCGGAGTGAGATCTATTACCGATTCGAGGGCGAGTCGGGACAGCCCATCCAGCAACAGATCTACATACTGCTCGGCTGCTTCATACCAGTTCACTCCGCAGCGACGAAAGGTCCCACTACTGTAGTAATCACAAATCGTCCGGAGTACGTCGGCTGTGGGTCGTTCGCGGATGAACGGCTGGATCAGGACGGTCACGGCAACACCCCGGACCTGGGTGATTTCCCGGATCGCTTCCAGGTCGTGGACCACGGATCTCACGAGGTCCTCGATCGTTCCCGTCTTGGCATGTGGCTCCCGGACGGGTAGCAAGCCCTCCCTGACCGACCGACAGAGGTCAAAGAACCCCCTCCTGTACCGCTCGAGGGCGCCGCGTGGCGCCCGGCCCGCATACTTCAGGTCGAGTTCAAACACGCCGTCGATCCGTCCGCCGGTAGTCGACCAATACAGAAAATCAGCATAACCGAACCAAACGATGCAGCGATTCACCGATGGCAAAAGATCAAGGAGTCCCGTTAGCTGTTCGCCTTGCTGGCATACGCGATACGCGCGAACCGATGCATCGGCAATCGGTGTGGCGGTCGCTGTGGCCAGAAAGTTCGAAAACCGCGAATCATCACCGGACGCTCCGACGCCAAACGTGACCGAATCACCAAGAAGCAGTATCGACTCCTTCCCGGTAAAGTCGGCCCCCCGGAAGCCCAATGAATTTACCGTTAGATGCGGCTGCTGCTGGTTCGGGCACAAACGGTAGCCACCGAACGGCGAGGCCTCATAGCTCAGCAAATCATAATATTCCTCGGCGAAAGGAATCCGACTCCGAACCAGCGCGGCGATCTCCCCGGCGTCGCCCGAGCCGCCCTTGTGAAGCCATCTATTGAGCATCGTAAAGTGGCCGCGATGGCCGCTGCTATTCTCAATCAAGCTCCTATCCGGGTCAAGCTGCCGCCTTCGGACCGAGAGATGTCGGGGGGTATCCGCACTGGTAAGGAGTGGTAGAATGATCGCGCCCTCAACAGCCCCGATCAATCATTGCCACCACTGCTGCTTCCGCTTCTGGCTCTCCTAGCCGGAATCCTGGTATCACCGCTCCTGGACCCGTTTGCGGTCTGGCTCGCCTTGCTGCCCGCGTCGATGGTCGCTGTCCTCCGACCGCGCATCACTGTGCTTTGCGTCTTTCTGCTTGGCGCCGGCCTCGCCGCCCGGGCGGAGCATCGACCGCCCGACATCCCGGACGACGGGTATCCACGCCGGGTTGTCGTCCTGCTCGACCGCGCACCGGAAGCCAGGGAGCCCGGCTACTATCTGAACGTCCGCCTCATATCCGTCGACGGCCACCCCTGGTCGGGAGGGGCACGACTGTTTGTCTTCCCTGCCGATGGCCAACTCGATCGCCTGTTCCGGGGACTCGACCTCGGCTCGGGCGACCGTCTCGAAGTGCTGGTTCGGCTGCGTCCGCCCAACGTCTACCGGAATCCGGATGGGTTCGACTACCGGCGTTTCCTGGCAAGGCGAGGCATCTACTGGACAGGGTCCATTCGAAGCCCACGGCTCATCGAAGTGGTCGGACGGGGCAATCATTGGAGAGATCGGCTCAGGAACTGGGCGACCGAGCGCATCGCTTCATACTTTGATGACGGTGAAACGGTCGAGGCGCTCGTTCTCGGAATGACCCTCGGGCAGCGGCGACGGCTGGCAGGCGCGGACGTCCACAAGTTTCGGGCGAGCGGACTGATCCACCTGCTGGTCGTCTCCGGATTCAATCTCGCGGTCGTGGCCGCCGCGGCACTCTGGGTGGGAGGGCGCCTTCCGCTCGGAACGAGGCGCCGCACAGGCGGCCGGTTATTCGCACTCGTGCTGGTCCTGGCGTACGCATTCCTGGTCGAGGGCGAGGCGCCGGTAGCACGAGCGACTCTGATGGCCTCGTTATTGATCATTGGAACCGTGCTGGATCGCGGCCACTCGGTCATCAACGCACTCTCGGGAACCGCGCTGGCGATATTGTTGGTCAGTCCTCTGTCGGTTGAAGACGCCGGCTTTCAACTCACGTTTGGCGCTGTCCTGGCGATCTTGTTCGTGGCAGTCCCGCTTATCCGGTGGGCGTTGGGCGACGTTTCCCTGGCGCTGACCCGGCTGGAAGATACAAACCTCGACAGCCATCTCTCCACCGAAGTCGTCGACTGGAGGGTTTCAGCACGCCTGGGTTGCGAACTGCGGGGTTGGCCGATCTGGACGGTCCGCCTGAGGTGGAAAGCGCTGATCATCCTCGCAGAGGCGGCTATCGTCACCACGTCGGTCCAGCTGGTCCTTGTGTTCTTCATGGTCGAGTCTTACCATCGCATCTCCCCGATCGCGCTACCCCTGAACGTACTCGGCGCCCTGGTTGCCGCCGCGATCACGCCTCTCGGACTGCTGCTTCTGATCCTTCCCGGCTTTCTCGGCAACGCCGTAGCCTGGGCGATGGAGCTGCTGCTGGAGTTCCTCATGGCGGCGGTCGACCTCGGACTCCAGGTTCCTGGCGCAACGTTGCGCGTTCCATCGCCACCGCCCGGGCTCTGGCTCGTTTACGGATGCGCCGTCGGTGTCGTCATTTGGGCGGCCCGAAGGCGTTCGGCCCGTGGTCTTGTGCTTAGCGGACTGACCGCCGGCGGGCTCGCAACCTTGATCGCGCTTGGGGACATGCCGCCGGCGGCGCCTTCCTACCCCGTCCTCACTTTCATCGACGTCGGCCAGGGCGACTCGACTCTCATCGAAATGCCGGATGGCATGCGAATCGTCGTCGACGGGGGCGGTATCGCTTCGGGCCCGTACCGATCCCTCCACGAGGAAGGGACGTTTTCTATCGGAGAGGACGTCGTCGGCGCGTACCTGTTCTCACGAGGAATCCGCCAGCTCGACGCCCTGGTCCTGACGCACGCACACCACGACCATATGGAAGGCCTGTTCGACCTGGTCCGGAACTTCGAGATCGGTGAGGTCTGGCTCGGTCCGAACCCAATGGTTCCGCGCTATCGGCAATTGCTCGAACAAATCCGGCTCCGGGGCATACCGGTCCGCAGAATCCACGCCGGTGACCAGATCGGCCCGTTCCGAGTCCAGCATCCCCCTCCCGACTACAGTACCGGCGTGGGGGTTTCGAACGACGACTCGCTGGTCCTGCTGCTGGACTGGCAGGGCTCCCGAGCCTTGCTGACAGGCGACCTCGAACGGGACCTGCCGGGCCTGGACGAAGTCGACGTGCTGAAAGTTCCGCACCACGGTAGCGTCAACACGCGCCTTGGAACGCACGCGCGGCTAAGGGTGATCTCAGTCGGTCGCAATAACCGGTTCGGGCACCCCCATCCGAGTAAGCTGCCGGCTCTCCGCACCGATGTCCTTGGAGCCATCCAGATCGAGCTCGCGCCATCTGGCCCCAGGGTTTCGTTCCCGGGACTTCGGGATTGATCGAAACGGGGGGGGAATCACCGCAAAGACGCAAAGGTGGGGAGGGGGTTTCATTGGTTTCTTCGATCCGGGGAGTGTACCCCCAGCGAGTGGCCCGCCTTCGGATGCCCGGATTTGCATTCATGCCCTTTTCACACCTCTGCGTCTTTGCGTCTTTGCGTCTTTGCGGTGAAGTTCCACTACACGCCTTTGGTTGACTGAGGAAGAGGTGTTGTGTAACTTAACTCATTGCAGGACGGCAAGTAAGCGATGCCGGGCCGTGGTGCTCTGCCACAGGCTGTTGAGAAACGACCGCTAGATATGGGGGCATCTCCGTTGGATTATCGCTACTGCCGTGTCGCGGTGCTCGCGACCGCTTCCCTTCTCTTCCTACCTGCCTGCGCACCGAGGTCGCGAACGGTCGCTTCGCGGGTTCCCCCTCCACCCGTCGTCCCTGACACCACGCCACCACCGTCGCCCCCACGGCCGGCCGTGCTCGACCCAATGCGCGACACCCTGATCGAGGCTCGGGAACTCACGCGGCGCGCGGAGGCGCTGCTCCGTGACGGCCTGATCGACGCGGCCCGCGAAGAATTCGAGCAGGCTCTCGCCCTGCTCAGGGCGTACGCCGCCAGAGCGAAGGAACCCAGTTTCCAGATCGAACGGGAAATCGACTTTCTCATGGTGCGGATGGCCACGCTCGAGACAACCCAGAGCGCCGAGCAGGCAGCGATCGACGACCTGGCGGAGTTTGAGCCATCGGTGGAGGGCCTGGATCCGGCCCTGCGGGAGCGCGCCGAGGCCGACGTCGAAGCTGTGGAATACGACATCCCGATCGAGATCAACGACCGCGTGCTTTCGATGCTCGACTACTACACGGACGGACGTGGCCGTTCGGCGATCGAGGCGGGTCTCGAGCGTGTGGGTCTCTACCGCCCGATGATCGAACGCATCTTCGCCGCCGAAGAGGTGCCGCTCGACCTGATCCACCTGGCGCAGGCGGAAAGCCTGTTCAAGCCACAGGCGGTTTCCAGCGCGCGCGCGAAGGGCATGTGGCAATTCATTGCATCGCGCGGCAAAGAGTACGGGATGCGGCAGAACTGGTGGATCGACGAGAGGTCGGATCCGGAGAAGTCCACTCGCGCTGCCGCCCGTCACCTTAAAGATCTCTACAATCAGTTCGGGGACTGGTACCTGGCCATGGCCGCTTACAACTCTGGGCCGGCGCGGGTCAGTCGAGCGATGGCGCGGACCGGCGCCCAGGACTTCTGGAGCCTCGCCGACGCGCGGGCGCTGCCTCGAGAAACACGCAACTACGTCCCTACGATCGTGGCGATGACGCTGATCGGCAAGAACCCGGAACGCTACGGCTTCGATGTCAAACCGGCGGACCCGCTGTTGACCGAACGCGTGCAGGTCCCCCAGGCCACCGACCTCAGGATCATCGCCGATTACCTGGATGTCCCTCTGGAACAGATCCAGGAATTGAACCCGCACGTCCTCCGATGGGCGACTCCACCCGACGACCGTGAGTTCGAGTTGATCCTGCCTGCGGGATACGCGACCCGTTTCGTCGAGCGCGTCGCGGGATTACCCGAAGAAGAGCGCATCCTCTTCCGACACCACCTCGTCGTAAGCGGCGAGACGCTGTCACACATCGCGCTCCGCTACGGCGTTTCGGTGGCGGCGATCTCCGAGTCCAACCGCTTGTCCGGACACCTGATCCGCATCGGGCAGTCTCTGGTTATTCCGGTCAGCGGCGTACCGGTTCCCTCCAGCGTGGCCGGTCGGTTCGGCAGCACCCCTCCGACCCGGGAAACGGCGCCCGAGATCTACCTCATCCGCCGGGGCGATACGCTTTCCGGGATCGCTGAGCGTTTCGATCTGAGGATGGCCGACATCCGCGGGTGGAACGGCATGACCTCGAATCGCCTGATCGCCGGCGATCAGATCCGACTGTCCCCGGGCGAAACCGCCGGCAAGAGTGACGGCGACGGCAGTCAGGTCGTGATCTACCGGGTCCGGCCCGGCGACACGCTCAGCATGATCGCCCTCGCCTATCAGACCTCTGTCGAAGCCATCCGGGAGTGGAATCGTCATACCGACCTGTCGATCATCCGTCCAGGGGACCGCATCACGATATACAGGCAAAGGTAGGTGTTGGAGCGAACTTTCGGCGCCCCTGCGGCGTCTATCTCAAAAGGCTGACACCTTTCGGAAATTTCGACGATCGGAATCAACTTATTACAAATAAATGGGTTAACCGAACTCGACGCGGAGTTGTCCTGCCCGGCGGCGGACAGGATCTCCGGATTTGCAAATTTGTTGTAATTTCTGGGATTACCTTTCGAAATCAGGGGCGTCAAACACCCCTGTAATGGACGCAATCACCTTGAATCGGGCCCCGAAACGGGAAGCGGCATCCGAAGAAGTAAGGCTGCTTGTCGAGCAAGCTCAACGCGGTGATCGGGAAGCCTTCGAGCAGTTGGTTTACCGACATGATCGTGATATCTTGCGCCTAGCTTTTCATATGCTTGGCAACCGGGAGGAGGCTCAGGAAGTCTTCCAGGAAACCTTCCTGAAGGCATACCGTTCTCTGGCCCGTTTTCGGTCGGAATCCAGCTTCTACACCTGGATTTACCGGATCGCGACCAACGTCGCCCTGGACCGTCTTCGGAAGCGTCAGAACCTCCGGGAGGAGATTTCCTACGAAGCCGACACGGAATCGAATCCTGACCGACCGGCCCTGAAAGACACGCTGGAGGAGAAGAGCTACCAGAGCAATCCTGAGCGGCGCCTCTACGGAAGGGAGATCGGACAGAAAATCCATCAAGCCCTGCAAACTCTTTCGGAAAAGGAGCGTCTTGTCTTTGAGTTACGGCATTATCAGGGGTTGCGGCTGAGAATGATCGGAGACATCATGGGGAGCACCGAGGAAACGGCGAAGAACTACCTGTTCCGGGCGACCCAGAAGCTGAGAGCGTACCTGGTCAACGTATGAACTGTCGAGAACGCCAACACGATATCGTCCTATTTCTGTACGATGAACTGCCCGCAGGGGACCGCAATGATCTGCGAGGTCACTTGGATGCCTGCGTTGCCTGCCAACAATTCTACGAACACGAGGAGCAGCTTCACTTCAAGCTGACCGAAGACTTCTCCGATTGGGAAGTTCCCTCGGACCTGTTGGTCGAATCCCGTAGGGGTCTGTCGGAGGAACTCGACCGGATCGACTCCCGACGATGGTGGCGCCTGCCAGCGCTCGCCCCTCTGTTTTCGAGGATGCGGTTGCTGGAGTCCGCCGCCCTGGTTTCCATCGGGCTGGCTCTGGGAGTCTACGTCACCGTCAACCAGGACCCCGTCGACATCACGCCCTCTACGAATCAAAGCCAGATCGCAATCCCTCAGGACGCGGCATTCTCCAACCTGCGCATCATCGATTCCGATCCCGTAACGGGACGGGTCCAGCTGGCGGGAGACATGGTGCAGCCGATGCAGTTGGAAGGAAGTCTCGAGGACGAGGCCATTCGGCGTCTTCTGTTCGGCGCGCTCCAGGTGCCGAGCAACCCCGGATTCCGACTCCGGGCGGTGGAACTGCTGGCGCAGAGCCCGCGCGACGCGAGCATCAAGGAAGCCCTGATCGGAGCGCTGCTGAACGACGACAACGTTGGTGTTCGGATGTACGCGATGGAGGGCTTGAGGACGTTCGCCGAAGACGAGGACGTCCGGCGAGCCCTGATCTACGTTCTGGAAAATGACCAGAACGCTGGAATCCGGGTTCAGGCGATCGAAGCACTCGCTCCCTTGAGCCAGGATGAGGACATGGGCGAGATCATCCAGAACGCGACTCGGGAAGACGATAACCCGTACATCCGGATGAAGAGCTTGCAGTTTGTGGGGTCCGGCAATCGATGAGGAAGCAGCTTACCCGAAGGGCCTGGCGCGGCAGTCAGGTCGTCCTCGCTGTTCTAGCACTCCAGACAATGGCCCTTGCGGATTGTCCCATCACCGAGGGCAGCACGCTGTTCGTCCGAGCCCCCATTGGGGACTTGCAGATCGAAACCACGACGGCCAACACGGTTTCTGTCGAAATCTCGGGTTCGGCCATCCAGCTGGTGGAGAACTGCTTCGAAGACCGCGTCGAGATCGGCGGCAACGCGCCACCTCAGATCTTCGGACCGGTCAGCTGGCGGATTCGGGTATCCCGCGATGCGAACCTGGATCTGACCACCTTCGCGGGCACGATTCACATCGCAAGCACCGCGGGCAGTGTCACTGCACGTAACACGGGTGGGTCGATCATTTCGGGCAACATCGGCGGCAACGCTGCGATGGTCACCCAGGGGGGTTCGATCTCCGCCGGCCATATCGGCGGCGATGCCGAACTCCGCAGCATGGGTGGATTTATCGAGATCGGCAACGTCGCCGGCAACGCGGAGGTCGAAACCTTCGGACCTATCACGATGGGAACGGTCGCAGGTTTTGTCCGCGCGGAAACCATGGGCGGTTCGATCAGCATCAGCGAGAGCCAGGGCGAACTATACGCCGTGACTCTGGCCGGAGACATCCTGATCGGTGTGGCGAGCCGGACCGACGTGCAGACCGCGGGCGGCAACATCATCGGTATGCGGATCCGCGGACCCTTCCGGGGCTTTACCGAGCTGGGAAACATCCGGTTGGAACGGGCCGAATCCTCGATCGAAGCGCAGTCAGGGATCGGTGATATCGATGCCACGCTGATACCGCAGTCGATTGAAGGCGACCTGCACGTGACGCTGAGGACGAGCTCTGGCAGTATTCGGCTGGCCATTCCCGAAAACCTGCCGGCGAACCTGGAAACCGTCATGGATCGCCCGGTGATGCAGGGACCTCGTATCCAGTCGGATTTCCCGCTCGAGCGGGTCAGCTCCGGCAACCTCCCTTCCTTCGTAAGCCAGAGGTTCACCGTGGCGCCGATACGGTCGCGCACGGTCCTCAACGGCGGCGGCAACTCCATCCGGCTCGAGACCGGGGGCCGGGGCACGATCGAGATCCGCAGCATCCGGGTCCCCCAGTAGCCCGGGACCGGAAGCCGTAGCGACCGGGTAATCCCCTTCCAACAGAACCGCGAGCGGTAGCGACCGGGTGACCATACTCCGGACCCCGTCGCTACCGCTCCGGGTTCTGTTCGGACACCCTCACCGACAGATCCCTACAGAACCGGAAACGGTACTAATGAGGGCTAGTCCTGGCCACGGACGATGGCAACTTTCGCGGTGGCGGTGTCGAGGTACCTCCGGGCGGCGGCTTGGACACCGTCTCGGTCCACGAGGCGTACCCGCGATTCGAAATCGGTCACGATATCGATGTCGGCACCAGCATAGATGGCTCGGGTGAAAGCCATCGCCCGAGCTTGCCGGGTCTGGAGTTCAATCTCATGGATGCCGATCGAGTAGTCCACCGCCCACTGCATTTCGTCTTCGGAGATACCGTCCGCGACGAGGCGCGCGATCTCCGCCTCAATGGACACCCGAACGCGCTCTTCGTTGCCGGGCGAAACCGCCGCGTACACGAGAAACGCTCCCGATCTGACCCTAGCGCGGACGGCGGCAGCCACCGAATGGGCAAACCCCTGCTGTTCGCGAATCGCATCGACGAAGCGTCCCCCCGGACCGGACATGACGTTTTGGAGGAGGGTTATGGGGATGTGGTCCCGGCCAGCGTACACGGGTCCGGGAAATCCGTACACCACGGCTGTCTGCCGCCTGGCGAGGGTCTCGACCGTCTCCGCCGGCTCCGTATCGATCTGGGGAGCGGGCAGAGTGGCGATGTCACGCTCGAAGAGATCTTCGTTGGTCAGCGTTTCTGCGATCGAAGCGACCAGGCCCGTCCCCCGGATGTCCCCGACGATAACGATGACGGGAACCAGCGTTCTCTGGTTTCCCCGGTGCCATGCGATCAGATCGTCCCGTGTGATTGAATCCAGCGAGGACTCCTCCCCGTACCGGGACTGCCCATAGGCGCTGCCCTCGAACAGGGCGCCGAGGGCCAGTTGCACCGGATACTCAAAACCGTCTTGCCGCAGCCGGCGAATGCGCGCGTGTTGAAGCCGCTGTTCTGACTCTACAACCAATTCGAAAAACGTCGGCTCCTGCACCACCTCCATCAGCACCCTCAAAGCCTCGTCCATCTGGCCGCTGACGCCGTCGAGCAGGTAACCGAAGAAATCGGGTTCGTTGACAACCTCAATGCGCGCTCCTGCGTTCCCCAGACGCCGCGCTATGTCAGACGAGTTATAGCGTCGAGTGCCCTTGAGCGAGGCCCGCAACATCAGCTCGGTGATCCCGGCGTTGGAGGCGCTTTCGAGCAGCCGGCCACCGGGGAAGAAGATCCCGAAAGAAACCAGCGGGAGTCGATGGTCCTCCAGAACGTAGACGTCCGGCCCCCTCAGGATGGAGCGGCGGACCAGCGTTCCCAACACGTCGTGAACCAGTTCGTCGTTCAGCAAACGGATCGAGGCCGATACCGGGAGTTCCTCGATGCTCCGTTCGACGAAATTCTCCGGAATCTCGTCAAGCACGTTCGCACGGAAATCGTCGTCGGAATACGATCGCGAGATAGAACGGGGCAGGTACTCGAACAGCCCAAGGTTAGCCGGTCCGAAGTGACTCTCGAGCAAGCGGTCGACATCGTCCGACGTGACTGCCTGTATGCCCGAAAGGAAGCGTTCCGACCGCTTCCAATCCCCAAGCGCTTCCTGACTGGCAAGCTCGTCGGCGATCCCCTGGACTGTTTCCATGCGATGGTAGAAGTCCTGCGCGGCCAGCGTCCGTGCCCGTAACAACTGCTCTTCGGTAACCCCGTAGCGGCGCAGCCTCTCGAACTCTGTGAGGACGGCAATCTCGGCAGCCTCGGGATCCACGGTTTCCACACTCAGGCGAAAATAGCTGAGCCCATCGAAGTTCTGGAGCGACGAGGAAGCGCGGCTGATGACCTGCTGCTCGTCGCGAAGGAATCGGTTCATCCGTGACGCGCGGCCCGAAGTTAGCAGCGCCGAGAATACCTCGAGCGCGTACATATCGTCCGAGGTCGCCCGAGGAACATGGAAACCGAAAGCCACCTCGGCCTGGGCGACATCGCCACGCTCCCAGTTGTACCGGAACGAGGACTGGGACGGCTCGAGCGGAGGCGCTTCGCGTTCGACGATGACGTCGGGTTGGTCGCCGTGGATACGGATGATCTCGGCGAGCATCCGCTCCCTATCGAAGCGACCGACAACCGAGAGGATGGTGTTCGAAGGTTGATAGTAACGTTCGTAAAACCCGACAACGTCTTCGCGCGTGAGGACCCGCAACTGCTCCGACGTGCCGAGGCGCCGTCGCCGGAGCGGATGGTCTCGGAAAGCCGTCTCATACAGGCGTTCTCGGACCACCTCGGACGGGCTGTCGAGAGTTCTGTTGTTCTCTTCCAGAACGATTTCGATTTCCTTGCCGAGCTCGTCGGCATCGAAGGTTGGGTTCCACAACGCGTCGGCCTGGATCTCGAGAGCCGCAACCGTGTGGCCTGAAGGAACGACGGTGCTATAGACCGTGCGATCGTAATCCGTGTACGAGTCCGGATACCCGCCTAGAGCCCGGGTTTCGCGAGCGATCTGCCCGACCGGGCGGCTGGGAGTTCCCTTCAGTACCATGTGTTCGACCAGGTGGGCTACTCCGGAAACGCGGTCGGCCTCGTCAAAGTACCCCGCTCGGACGAGCGTCGTGATGCTGGCAAGGGGAAGGGCGTTACTCTCGCGGACCAAGACGGTCAAACCATTTTTCAGGATGACTTTGGTCGTCTGCCCGACATCCTCGCGGAAGATGTACGGTCCTTCGATCTCTCCCCCCACGCCGGGAGGCAAGTCCGGTACCGGTAGCTGCGGGAGAACCTGCAGAAAGAGCGCGAGGAAAAACGCCATACCAATAGTCTAACCGAGGACGGGTTCCCACTATAGCAGCCTGTGGTAGAACCCTCGATATCGGGGAACTGCGAAAAAACTACTGACCTTCAGAGACGCTTTCAGGCCTTTCGGTCAACTCGATGCGGCGGGAATGGTCGTCGACCCAGGTCAGACAGACACGGACCGGGTCGGGAGGGGCCTGATCTTCGAGACGCTCCGCCCACTCCACCACCACGGCGGCGTCCTCGCAAAAGATGTCTTCCAGGCCGAGGTCGTCGAGTTCGCCGGATGTCAGACGATACAAGTCGATGTGGTAGATCGGAACGCGGCCTTCGTAGCGGTTGACGAGCGCAAACGTGGGGCTCGACACCTCGTCAATGTCCCGGAGCCCGAACCCTGCGGCCAACCCTTTAGCAAAGACCGTCTTGCCGGCACCGAGCTCTCCGTAGAGGAGGACATGCGCCGGGGTCGTGAGCGACCCGGCCAGTTCTGTGGCGAAATCCCGCGTCTGCTCTTCAGAGGTGGAAACGAACGACTTGTCGAAGGAAGGCTTCACCGCAAAGGCGCAAAGACGCGAAGAGAAACCAAGCAAGCGCCCAGAAACAGGGGGCCGTATCCTTTGCGATCGATGCCACTCTCCACAAGTATTACTTGTCCCATCTTTGCGCCTTTGCGCTTTGCGGTGATTTCTTACTCCCCCCGGAGTTCGCTCCAGGCTTCAGGGAGGAACCCCAGGATGTCGGTCGCGACAAGAAACTCCTCGCCGAGTTCCTCGGCTGCAAGGTCTCCCGCCAGGCCATGTAGGTACACGGCCAGACACAACCTATCTTCGAAGTTTCCCAGGTGCGGTTGTCCCAGGAGACCGGCGATCAGCCCCGTCAGAATGTCGCCGCTACCTGCCGTTGCCATTGCTGCGTTGCCCGTCGAATTAACGAAAGTACGGCCGTCGGGACACGCCACGACTGTCCGGAAGCCCTTCAGGACGACCCAAAGTCCGCGGTCGGTGGCATAGTTCCGCGCGGCGTCGAGCCGGTTTCTGACGATATCGCGAGTTGCACGGCCAGTCAGGCGGGACATTTCGCCGGGATGAGGTGTGACAACGATGGGAACCTCCCGCGCGCGGAGTTCGTCGCGGTGCTCGGCAAACGCATTCAATCCATCGGCGTCCAGGACGACCGGCACTGTGAGACGCGAAACCAGATCTCGTACAAGATTTTCGGTCTCGACATGCCGCCCGATTCCCGGCCCTAGCGCGACGACAGTCTTACCGGCGATGGTCGCGTCCAGGCGCCCGTAGTCCAACGCCGCCTGCCCGAGCGATCCCTCATCGGTGTCGGGGAACGGCTCGGTCATGATTTCGGCCATATGAGATGCGACGACCGGAAATACAGTCTCGGGAACGGCCGCGGTCACAAGGCCGGCGCCGGCTCGCAAGGCGGCCTCGGAAGCCATCGCCACGGCACCGGCCTTTCCGCGAGCTCCGCCGATGACCAGGATCTTCCCGTAGTGGCCCTTGTTCGTGTCATCGGCCCGCGGAACCAACGCATCGGGAAAACTGTCAGCCAGCAGGAGGTCCACGTCGTGCCCATCTGCCTCGATCAACTCGTGCGGGTTGCCGATGTCCGCGATGACGACCTCACCGGCCATTTCATGAGCGGGCGGAAACACCAGACAGAACTTTGGGGCCGACAGCGTTACCGTCAGGTCGGCCTCAACGGTCGGTCCACCAACGTCAGAGCTGTCCGCCGCACAACCGGACGGTACGTCCACCGACACGATCATGGCTCGGGGGAAGGCATCCGACAGCGAAGCAAAGACGGTACCCAGCAAGCCTTCGACCGGCTTGGACAACCCGGTCCCCAGCAGCGCGTCGATGACGATGTCCGCGTGGGATATCTCCACGAGTTCGGCGGACCATTCGTCCGTGTTGCGAATTGGAACCGGCGGATACCCGATGGCGGTCAGGATGTCCAGGTTAGTTCGGGCGTCTCCATTCACCTCGGCCGGGTCGGCGAAAAGGTAAACCGAGGGAAACGCGCCGCGACCGATGAGCTGTCTGGCCACCACCATCCCATCGCCACCGTTGTTGCCCTTTCCGCACAGAATGACGAACGTGAGGCTTTCCAGATCGTCGACCCGCGCGTCGATCCCTTCAAGGACCCGCATGCCGGCATTCTCCATTAAGACAATGCCCGGAATGCCAAACTGTTCGCTCGAGAGGCGGTCGACTTCCCGAAGTTGGGCAGCGGTGAGGATTCTCATTGGGGCGGGAGAGCGGTACGCGGGAGCCGTCGCTGCGGCTCCCGCCAAGGGAATCTCAGTTACTCCCGACCAACTCCGAAAAATCGGTCAGAAGCTTGTCGGCAGGAATAAGGCTGCCGGTCGTGTTCTTCCAGATCAACTTTCCTTGTTCATCGACCAGGAAATAATAGCGGTTCGCTGAGGCAGCACCACCGCGTCGTCCCTGTCGGCCTGCACCATAGAGATTGATGACTTCCATATCGACGTCGCTCAGGAACCGGTTCTTGGCCCCGACCTGTTCTCCGAATACCCGCTGAGACGGACCCAAGTCCCTCGAAACACCGATGATCTCGATTCCCAGATCCATAAACTCGTCGTAGCGTTCACCGAACTCGGTGAATTCACGCGTTCAGCCACCGGTGAAGGCGGCGGGGAAGAACGCGATAAGGACATTGGATTCACCCTCGAACTCCTTCAGGAGTTCGAATCCCGGAGCCATTTCTCCCACTGTCGGGGTGTTGTCCGTACCCGGCGCGTTCAACTGGCCAAAAGCCAGGGACGCCGACATCAACACCACGAGGGGGAGGAGCAAAATATACCTCTTCATTAGCTGTCCTCCTGAAAAAATCGAGACGCCGAAACGAATCGACATCCAACGAATACTCTTCGCCCGATCCTGGACCTGCTATTGACGGCTGACCAACTCCCCCAGATCCATCAAGAGCCGATCCGCGGGAATGAGGCTGCCCGATACGTTCTTCCAGACGAGCGTTCCTTCCCGGTCGATCAGGAAGTAGTAACGATTCGCCACAGGAACGGCCAGGTCGTTCCGGACGGCGCCGTACCGCGCTGTGACTTCCAGGCCGGGGTCGCTGAGAAAGTGATTCTTAGCTCCCACCTTATTCTTGAACTCGCCCTGCGATGGCGCCAGGTCTCTTGAGATACCGACGATCTCAACACCCAGAGCCAGAAACTCATCGTAGCGTTCACCGAACTCGGTGAATTCACGCGTTCAGCCGCCGGTGAAATCTGCGGGATAGAATGCAAGAAGGACGTACGACCGCCCCGCAAAATCTTTGAGGCCCAATGTATCGGATCCAGTGATGCCGACGGGCCGCTCGAAGTCAGGAGCACTCTCACCAACTGCCGGGGTGTTGTCGGCGCCGGGCGCCTCGAGTTGACCGAAGACCAGCGGCGCCATGATCAGCACCACAAGTGGCACGAGCAATATGCTTTTCTTCATCGTTTTGATGTCCTCAGGACGCCGATCGAATCGCTGTCCCTGAAACAACCGACCCAGTCGAGACGGGCCGAGAGGAGCCGGAATCGCCCGTAGATGATATGCTAAGATCTTCGCTTTAGCAACTCGCTTGAAGGTGGCCGAAGTCCTGATTCTTCAGTCACTAAGCCCGACTTTCGGCACGTCCCGAGCTTCCGGAGCGACTTCCACTCGAATGCCACTGAAGAACGTCAAAGAACTGGAATCTCGTCATCTGCTCGGCGCCTACAGCCGGTATGACGTTCTCATCGACCGTGGCAGCGGCGTTTACCTATACGACCGGAACAACAAACGTTACCTGGATATGATGGCCGGAATCGGCGTCAACGCGCTGGGCTACAACCATCCACGAATCCGTCGTGTCCTGCGGAAACAGATAAAGCGGCCGCTGCACCTGTCCAACCTGCTTTATCACGAACACCAGGGACGACTGGGAGCCAGGTTGTGCGAAGTCTCCGGACTGGACCGTGCCTTCTTCACTAACAGCGGCACCGAGTCGATCGAAGGATGCCTGAAGTTTTCGCGCGTGTATGCGAACCAGGGCCGTTCCGGGGCCGACAGGCGATTTCGGGTCCTGGCTCTGGAGGGGTCCTTCCACGGACGATCCTTCGGGGCGGTCTCCGCTACCCACACCTCAAAGTATCGGGAACCCTTCGAACCCCTGGTGCCTGGATTCGAATTTGTGGCCTTCGACGATGTCGAAGATCTCGCACGTCGGTTCGACGACGGCGTTAGCGCCGTGGTGTTTGAGACTTTGCAGGGAGAAGGGGGCATTCGTCCGATTTCAGAGCAATTCTACCGAACCGCCCGCCGGCTCACCCGGGAAACCGGCGCCGCGCTCATTTCGGACGAGATCCAGTGCGGGCTGGGCCGGACCGGCAGATGGTTCGGCTTTCACAAATTCGCCGACCGTGGCAGCCGCGAAGAGCTGCCCGACCTGGTTGCAGTGGCCAAACCTCTCGCTGGCGGCCTCCCCCTGGGCGCCGTCCTGATGAAGGAGGAGGTCGCCGGCACGATCGACACGGGAATTCATGGAACGACATTTGGAGGCGGCCCACTCGCTTGCCGTGTAGCCATCGAAGTGCTGAAGACCCTGGAAGAAGAAGGGATCATCGAGAACGCGCGGCAAGTCGGTGCCCACTTCCGCGCCAGGCTCGAGGAACTGAGGGATCTTCCGGTTGTCAAGCAAGTGCGGGGAGACGGGCTGATGCTTGGGGTCGAATTGAGTGTCGCCGGACGCCCGGTGGTCGATCGGTTGCTCGAAGCCGGGTTCATCATCAACTGCACGCGTGGGTCGGTTCTGAGGATCCTGCCTCCGTTGATCATCACCAGCAAGCAGGTCGACCGTTTCGTCCGAGCGCTCCGCACCGAGTTGGAGGAACTCCGATGAGTGACGTGAAAACCGCAATCGATAAGATCGAGTCGTTCGTGAGGCCCGGTACGTTCCCCGTCGCCGTCCGCATGCTGACCGCCGGCGATGCGATACCAGAAAAGGCCAGGCGCCCGCACCGCGATATGCAGATTCAGATCACGACCTGCCAGGCGGTGACGATGTCGCGAAAGTACGGCTGGACCGTCGCGATCACGACCGAGGACATCAACTGCCCCCTGACCAAGGTCGCCTTCGGCCTCGAGAAAGCGCCTGCCTACTTCACCGAGGGCAATTGCTGTGCCGGGATGTACACTGAATCGTCCGAGGCGGGCGCCCGAACCGAGGCCGAGACTTACCACTTCCCCTACGGCCGCTACAGCGGCATCTTGAGCG
This sequence comes from Terriglobia bacterium, assembly GCA_965206125.1. Classification (GTDB taxonomy): domain Bacteria; phylum Acidobacteriota; class Terriglobia; order 20CM-2-55-15; family 20CM-2-55-15; genus CAXWPM01. The sequence continues at coordinate 769,153 of CBDBIN010000046.1, read as the reverse complement.
CTCCTGCCGCCAAAGGCGCCTTCGATCCTGAAGTCGTCATCGTTTATGGCAACCCCGCTCAGGTGATGCGGCTGGTCACGGGCGCGTTGTGGAAGCGCGGCGGTTCGATTCAGTCGTCGTTCACGGGACGGATCGATTGCTCCGACGAAATCATCCGGCCGCTCGAAACCGGGGAATACCAAGTCATCCTGCCCTGCTACGGCGACCGCGTCTTCGGTCAAACCGAAGACCACGAGATGGCGTTCTCCTTCCCGTGGTCGAAGGTGGACGAGCTGGTCGAGGGTCTCGAAGGGACCCACTGGGGCGGCGTCCGCTATCCGAATCCCGTCGTTCCTCCGCTACTCCGGGCAGTTCCCGCCGAGCTACGACAAGTTGAACGAAATATGGGAAGCGGATTGAAGGGATTCGGAAGAAGGCCACGGATTTAGCGGATTACACGGAAAGGGGAAGAGCGTGTTTTGGATCGCTCCCATGAAAGACTTTTCTTAATCCGTTAAATCCGTGTAATCCGTGGCTAGTACCTCCGTGTAATCCGTGGCTAAAGAGCCACGAACAAACATATGTGGAAGATCCTGGGGCAAGAAATCAAGTTCGAAGGGTGGCGGATCCGAGTCCGGCAGGACCGGGTCATCGCACCCTCGGGGAAGGAAACGACATGGGATGTCGTCATGCATCCGGGGGCGGTGACCATCGTCGCGCGGCCGACGCCGGACGAAGTTGTGTTGATCCGACAGCCACGCTACGCAACCCGAGAGGAGTTGATCGAGCTGCCGGCCGGAACGCTGGAGGAAGGCGAGGATCCCCTCGAAACTGCGCGGCGAGAGCTCGAAGAGGAGACCGGATACGCGGCCTCACATATGGAACTTCGCGCAACCTTTTACACAACGCCGGGATTCAGCGACGAACTGATGTATCTCTACGAGGCTTCCGGGCTCGAACCAGGCCCCCAACGGCTCGAAGACGACGAAGAAATCCAGGTCGATGTTGTATCCGTCGATGAAGCGCTCCGAATGGCGCGCGACGGACGGATCCGCGACGCCAAGACTCTTGTCGGACTCCTGATCGTGCTAAGCCCCTCATGAACGACACCGACGACTGCCACGCGGGGGCCGGAGGCGGGCCCGCCCCGGCGACCTCTTCCATGACCCAGTGGCGTAAGAATCAGCTCGCCGTCACTGTCTCCGCCTCGTTCGTTTTCTTCGGCTTCACGCTCGTGATGCCATTCCTGCCCATCTACGTCCGGCAACTCGGAGTGGAAGGGACTGGCGCCATCGCGTTCTGGACAGGGCTGATCCTGGCGGTCAGTCCCGCGGCTGCCGCTCTTTCGGGTCCAGTGTGGGGACGTCTGGGCGACCGCTTCGGGCTCCGAGGGATGACCGCACGCGCCACGGGCGTCAACAGTGTCTGCTGGTTTCTGATGGGCTTCGCCGACAGCGTTTTCGCGCTGTTCCTCCTTCGGCTACTCCTTGGGCTCTTCGGTGGATTCAACAGCATCTCAGTGGCCGCGATTACCCAACTCACTCCGCAAAAACGTATCGCCCGGGTGATCGGGACGCTCCAGTCCACTCAGATTCTGGCCGCTGCTATCGGGCCACTCGTTGGCGGTCTCCTGGCACAATACATCGGGATACGCAACACGTTCTTCGCGACAGCCGTCTTGATGCTGGGCTCTTTTCTGACCATCATCCTGTTGTACCGGGACCCCCCGAAGCCAGCTCGAACGCCAGAGGCGAAACCGGATCCGGCCACCAGGCCTGCCCGCAGCTTCTTCAAGCGGCCGGAGTACCTGATGCCGCTCCTGATTCTATTCTTCATCCACATGACCGACAGGACGTACGCGCCAGTGGTCCCGCTGTTCCTCGAGCAATTGGGCACACCAACGACGCGTGTTGCCGCTCTTTCGGGAGCCATTTTTTCTCTCGCCGCTCTGGGAGAGGCGTTCTCGGCGTGGCTCTCAGGCCGTCTCGCATCCCGGATTCGGCTCAGACGCCTGATAATTGCGCGCCTGACGCTGGGGATGCTGGTGCTGGGCCCCCTGGTTTTCGTCGGGTCGACAGCGGCTTTCTTCACACTCCGGGTTCTACTGGCCCTGGTTGCAGGAGGGATACTGACCCTGGCCTACACGTCGGCGGGCAGCGTGATACCCGGAGAGCGCCGTGGCACAGGATTCAGCGTCCTGGCAAGCACATCCCTTTTCGGGGGCTCGGCTGGCCCGATCATTTCCGGCCTCCTGGCGGGGATCAGCATCCGCGCCGTGTTCATCTTCAACCTCGTGGTCTACATCGTCCTGATCGCTGTCGTGTACAAACTACGAGACCGCCAACCACAGAGCTGACCCCAACCTGCCCGCACGAACAAACGTGGTAGCATCGTGAATCTATGCTGGTAGTAATGGGCGCGCATGCCACCCAGGAACAGACCGAGGCGGTCTGCAACAAGATCACGGAATTGGGCTACAAGCCTCACCCGATGCCGGGCGCCAACAGGACCGCCATCGGCATCACGGGGAATGAGACTCCGATCGTCCCGGATCCCTTCGAAAATATGCCGGGTGTGGTTGAGCTCATTCCCGTCACCCAGCCTTACAAGCTCATCAGCCGGGAGTTGAAAGCAGAAAACACCGAGGTTCAAGTGGGGGGCGTGACGGTCGGCGGTCCGAGTCTCGTCGTCATCGCCGGACCGTGCGCGGTTGAAACCGAAGAACGGACGATTCGGATCGCCGAGAAGGTCAAAGCAGCGGGCGGCCATATGCTACGGGGGGGCGCCTTCAAGCCCCGGACTTCACCGTACAGCTTTCAAGGACTCGGTCTGGAGGGTCTCAAGATCCTGGCAAAAGCGCGAGAGGCCACCGGCCTTCCGATCGTGACCGAAGCACTCGACGAGGAGAGCCTCGACCAGGTCGCCGAGTACGCTGATGCGATTCAGATCGGCGCCCGCAACATGCAGAACTTCGCACTGCTCAAGAAGGCCGGGCGGGCATCGAAACCGGTCGTGCTCAAACGCGGGATGAGCGCGACGCTGGACGAGTTCTGTCTGGCCGCCGAGTACATCATGTCCGAAGGCAACTACGAGGTCATCCTCTGCGAACGAGGCGTCCGCACGTTTGCCGACCACACGCGAAATACGCTGGACCTGTCGATCATCCCGGCGATCAAACGCATCTCTCACCTGCCGATCATCACGGATCCCAGCCATGGAACCGGAAAACGCCACATGGTCGGACCGATGAGCCTGGCCTCGGTCGCCGTCGGCGCCGACGGAATGATCATCGAAGTCCACGACGAACCGGAGCACGCACTGTCGGACGGTCCGCAGGCGCTGCTGCCGGATCAGTTTGCCCGGCTGATGGACGAGCTTCGTCTGTTGGCTCCAGTGGTACGGAGAGGCATTCCTATGGTTGCGGTCTAGCAGCCAGATCGCGGACTACGCCATGACCCACTCCTGCGGCGCATTCGTCAACCTCTCGCAACCGGTTTCGGTAATCACGTAGGTATTCTCCACGCCTGCCCCACCCAGGCCCGGGTAGAAGATCTTGGGCTCCATCGCCAGGACGACTCCCGGCTCCAGAGGGTCGTCGAAACGAGGCGCTATAACGGGTAGTTCGTCCAACTCCAGGCCAACGCCGTGGGCGACGAATCGGACCTGGTTTTCGCCCGCACCCATGAAGTGGTCCGCAAAGCGCGTCTGGGAAACACGTTCCTTGGTCCTCCGGTAGATCTCGCTCGGGATCTCGCCCGGCTTCAGTTGGTCCTCAAGCCAGGAGTTCAACTCGAGGATAAACTCATGCGTGTCGCGGACCTGCTCGGAGGGTTCGCCCAGCGAGTAAGCACGAGAGGCATCCGCCAGGTACCCGCCGTGTCCTCCGACGACATCGACCATGATCGGCTCGCCGCGGACCAGTTGCTTGGCGCCACCCATGACGGGCACGGCCGGGTAGAGTCCTCGGACCCCGACTGGACCGTCGAAGCTATGTGGGTATGCGGAAGTGTCGCCGAAGGAAACCGCGCCATAGTGCATCTCCATGTTGAAGCGGCGGACCCGCGCCAGACCTTGATGCTGTTCCATCCGCATCACGTATTCGATCCGGGCAGCCAGCTCGTACTCGGCCAGGCCCTCGCGGAGCTCGGTGGGAATGTCGAGGAACGCCTTGTCCAGCATGGCGGCCGACTTTCGGATGTGAGCAACCTCGTACTCCGTCTTCACAGACCGCGCCAGCCGTAGCGCCATGGACCCGTCAACGAGCTTTGCATCAGGAAACGCCTTCTGGATCTGCGCATGCATCGCCACGGGAACGATGTCGATCTCCAGGCCCAATACGCCTCCGGGCGAGGGAACCAGCGACGCCAACTCCGAATACCGACGAAAGCCCACCACGTTCTCGAGCGCGGACTCGGTTTGCGCTCTGTCAAGGCTCTTGCGCACGGCGAAGAGCGGTTCTCCCTCGCCAGGGAACCACAGAACGCCGTTCTGGATGGTACCGGTCAGGTAGAACTGGTCGACGTTCTGCAGGACGATCAGCGCGTCGCACTCCATGAAGCGGCGGACGCGCGCCCAGCGCCGCTCGAGCTCTTCTCTGGGAACGTACTCCATCGGTTGGGACCTCCGGCGGCATTATAGCGAACTCGCTCACGAACTTGCGGATAGGCCATTCAGAGCCACAGAGACCTCGAGAGGAAGTGACGTGCCGTGGATCTTGTTCGAACCACTCGTCGTCCTCGCTCACTTTGGCGCTCCTGCCCTCGACAATTCTCCTCGGGGTCGACACGACGCACCTTGCCGGAGAAACTTTTCCTGATATGATGTTGGTACTTCGGGTGATGGAAAGCGGTGAAAAGCCGCTACTGCCCCGCAACTGTAAGACGACATCCTCAAGCTAAAGCCACTGCCGGAGTTTTCGGTGGGAAGGCGAATCCGAAACTGCCGTCGTCGAGTCAGGAGACATCCCGAAGGAATCTTTCGAGGGAGAGGACACCATGTCTGCGTTTGCCCGTTTCTATTACCTTTTCGTTTCCCGTATCAACCCGCTTGGTACCGTTCTTCTGCTGACGTTTCTTGCCGCAATACCCGCCGCCGCTCAGAGCAGCGTGTCGGGGTGTGTCGAAGATGAGAGCGGCGCCGTCATCAACGGAGCGCGTATCGTGATGCGAACGGCCGACGGCGCGCCGCTCGGACAGACGGTTTCGGACAAGTCCGGGTGTTTCCGCTTCGAGAGCGTCCGTAGCGGTCCTGGCAATGTACGCGTGCTCGCCGAAGCTTTCTCACTCCACGAGACGGAACTGGACGTTGTCGGACAGGTTGAGCTGGCGCCGATCGTACTCGAGCTGCAGCCGATCCGGAACTCGGTTACGGTGACGGCCAACCGCACGCCGATATCGGAGGCGGCTCTTGGCGTGAGCGTTGAGGTCATCGGCCGGACCGAGATCGAAGCAACACGCACGCGGAATGCCGGGGATGTGCTGCGCCATCTGGGGGGATTCGCCGTTCAGCAGACCGGGAATGCGGGTGGATTATCGAACTTCTACGTCCGGGGCGGAGAGTCCGACTATAACAAGGTCCTGATCGACGGCGTCCCGGTAAACTCGCCGGGCGAAGCGTACGACTTTGCTCATGTACCGGCCGACAACGTAGCGCGCATCGAGGTCGTTCGCGGACCGCAGAGCGCATTGTTCGGATCTGATGCGATATCGAGCGGCGTCCAGATTTTCACGCGTCGCGGCGCGCCGTCCCCGGAAGCGACGTATTCCCTCGAGGCCGGCAGCTTCGACACCTTGAGACAGTCCGCGTCCCTTTCGGGAAGCTTCGAGTCTTTCGACTTCTCCAACACTTTCAGCAGGCTCGACACCGATAACCTCGATAAGAACGACGACTTCCGAAACGCCACATACTTTGGGAACTTCGGGTTCGCCCCGGGAGACGACCACACGCTTCGCCTGACCGTGTCCAGGACGTCCGGGCGCGCCGGCACACCGGGGCCGACGGCCGAAGGCTTCACCTCGTTCGATCCGACCGGCTCGATGGAGCGGCTGGAGCAAACCGTAGGCCTCGCCTACAACGTCATGATCGGTCCACGCTGGAGCCAACATGCGTCCTATCGCTTCCACGACCTGAATCAAACTTTCTTCGGCTCGTTCGGACCGTTTCCGGTTGCCAGCCGCCGGCACCGCGTCGAGTACCGGGGTGACGTTCTGGTCGGGTACGAGGGCACGCTCTCGTACGGTCTGGATTTCGACCGCGAACAGGGCCCGGTGAGCGGAGTCGCCCACGATCGGGACAACTTCGGCTTTTACGTTCAGCAACAGATCGAACCGGTTCGGGGTTTCCACCTCACCGCGGGCATCCGGGTCGACGACAACGACTCTTTCGGCACCGTGGCCAGCCCACGCCTGGCCGCGTCTTACCGACTCTGGACAGGATCCGGCAACATCGGTCTCGGCAGGTTGCGAGCCGCTTTCGGTAGGGGCATCAAAGAGCCCCGGTTCCTGGAGAGCTTCAGCACCAGCCCATTCTTTCTTGGGAACCCGGATCTGGAAGCGGAACGTTCTCGAAGCTGGGAAGTCGGCCTGGAACAGGGTTTCGCCGATGATCGCATTCTGGTCGATGTGACGTGGTTTGACAACCGCTTCGAGAACCTCATCCAACTGGTCGGGTCAGACGACGGCACGAGCCAATACCAGAACATCGGATTGACGAGTGCCCGAGGGCTGGAAGTCCGGGGACGTGTCCACAACGGCCATCTCCGGGCCACATCCAACTACACCTACCTCGAGGGCCGCGTGCTGGAATCCTCTGCGGTCTCATTTCCGTTCCGCCCGGGAGATCCCCTGCTCCGACGCCCCACACACTCCGGGGACATCCGTCTGATGTGGCTGGACGATGACTGGCAGGCAACCTGGAGTTCGCGTGTCGTCGGCGAGCGTGCCGATAGCGACTTCTTCAGCCATGTCCCACCGTTGACGAGCAACGTAGCGTACACGGTCTCGGACGCGGCGTTCACTGTCCGTCTGCCAGGTAACACGTCTGCCTTCATCACGATCGACAACATTTTCAACCGACAATACCAGGAAGTTCTCGGTTTCGAGGCGCTCGGGCGCGGCTTAACCGTCGGCACACGGCTGCGGGTTGGAGGCGTCCAATGAACTCCCGGATCGGCCGCGCGCTGGCCGTAGCAATCCTGGGGACGCTGACCGCGGCGGCGTGCTTGAACACCTCCGAGACCGAAACGGGTGCAGGGCGCGCGTCCGGCCGCATCGTATCGCTGGTGCCAGCGGTTACGGAGATGCTGTTTGCGATGGGTGCCGGCGACCGCGTGGTCGGTGTGAGCGACTTCGACACATATCCGCCCGAGGTTTACGAACGGCCGAGGGTCGGCGCGCTGATCAACCCCAACGTAGAGAAGATATTCGAGCTGCAGCCGGATCTGGTCATCACCTACGGAACTCAATCCAGTCTTGCGGAACGTCTGGGCGTTGCGGGAATTCGTCTGTACCCGTTCGTTCACGGCTCGATCCCGAATGTGCTCGCCTACATCCGAAGGCTGGGACTCGAAATCGGTCTGGCCGAAGAAGGCAGTCGGCTCGCAAACAACATCGACCGTGCGCTCGAGGCGGTGCGGTCCGGGGCTCCCGAGGCGCGCCCGCGGGTGTTGCTCGCCCACAGCCGCGACATCGGCACGATGGGTTCGTTCTACAGCGGTGGAGGGCAGTCGTTCTTCGACGAGCTGATCACGATCGCCGGCGGGCAGAACATATTCGGCGACGTGGAGGACGATTCTATCCAGCCGTCTCTCGAAGAAGTGTTCCGTCGCCAACCGGAAGTCATCATCGAACTGCTGCCGTCGGAACGGGGTGGTGAGGCCGAGACGGCCCGGCGGATCGAAGACTGGATGGCGTTGGAGTCCGTACCGGCCGTGCGCGATGGCCGAGTGTACGTGCTGGCGGCCGACTACCTCCTGCTTGTCGGCCCTCGCCTCCACCTGGCGGCCCAGGCGCTGGCCGACGCAATCCGCGCTGGATCGGGAGGAGACTGACGGTTTCGGTTGTCAGTTTGGACAGGCTTTGGCCCTTGGCGGTTAGCTGTTGGCCAACAACTGACGACTAAAAGCTCCACGGTCAACGCGCAGCGGCCTGTACTACATCCCAGGCGGCACGGACATGTGCGTCCGTCGTGCGGAGGTTTCCCACCGTGAAACGCAGTGTGAACCGTCCGTCGAGCTTCGTGTGTGACAGGAACGCAGTCCCGGACGCGTTAATCCGCTCGAGCAGTCGTTCGTTCGCTAGGTCGGAACCCGTCATCCGGAAGCAAATTGTGCTGAAAGGCGCCGGCGCCGCCAGTTCGAAGTTGGGACTCTCTTCGATCCAGGATGCGAACTCCTGGCCCATCCGAATGTGATTGCGGATTCGTTGCCGCAGACCTTCGACGCCGAAATACCGCACGACCATCCAGAACTTCAGCGCGCGAAACCGACGTCCGAGCTGGATCCCGTAGTCCATGTAATTGGTCACCCTGTCGTCTTCGCTGGTCTTTAAGTACTCGGGCGTCAAGCTGAACGCACGCTTCAGCACGTCGGGTCGTCGACAGTAGAACGCGCTGAAATCGATGGGAGTGAACATCCACTTGTGGGGGTTCATCACGAAGGAATCGGCGCGATCGCATCCGCTCAGAATGTCCTGTCGTTCCGGCAGGATCGCGGCCGCTCCTGCGTACGCGGCATCCACGTGAAGCCAGAGCCCGTGACGTTCCGCGACGTCCGCAATCGCCGGGACCGGATCGACGCTCGTCGTGGAAGTCGTACCGACGGTCGCCGAAACGCAGAAGGGCCGCCAACCATCGGCACGATCCCGCGTTATGGCGGTCTCCAATTGTCCCGGATCCATCCGAAAGTCCGCATCGACACCGATTTTCACTACGCCCTGACGGCCCAGGCCGATCGCCAGACCCGCTTTCTCGACCGAGGAGTGCGCGTGTTCGGATGTGTAGAGTCGAAGGCGTGGCGCGTCGGGACCTGCGATTCCGTCCTCACTGACGTTTCTTTCCTCAATCGCCTCCCTTGCGGCGGCGATCGCATGGAAGGTAGAGATCGATGCGGTGTCGTAGACGACACCCATGAACTGTGGCCCTAGCCCAAGCATCTGCCTCAACCAGTCCAGGACGAGTTCCTCGAGTTCGGTGGCAGAAGGCGACGTCTTCCACAGCATCGCGTTCACGTTGAACGCCGCCGTAAACAATTCACCGAGAACCCCCGGGCCTGAGCCGCTGATGGCGAAGTACGCGAAGAAGTCGGGATGGTTCCAGTGCGTGATACCCGGCAGGATCACGCGTTCGATGTCGGCGAAGATCGCTTCCATGCCTTCGCCCGACTCAGGTGGGACCTTTGGAAGCTGCGCCCGGACGGAACCCGGCTCGACGGCGGACAGAACTGGATGGGCTTCCGGCTTCTCCATGTACTCCGCAATCCAATCGATCGTACGATGGCCCCACTGCCGGAATTCCTCCGGGCTCATGTCTGTGGGTGTGGGATCGGTCATGTAGACATCCTCTGGTCAAATATCGGAAATGATTGGCGATGATGTGTACGAAGCGTCGACGGAACGCTTCGAGACGCCACCGATAACGGGCCGTGCGCTTGACGACCCCTAAGTATAAAACGTAAAATACCTATTATCCGTTCGGCAGGTGCTATGGAATTTGAAATCGGTGACCAGGTCGTTTATCCCAACCACGGCGTAGGTATAATCGAAAAGATCTCAAATCGGCTGGTCCAAGGCAGCTTCCAAAGGTTCTACCTGCTGAGAATCTGCTCCAACGACATCTTGGTCATGGTGCCGACTGGGAACGCCGCACAAGTCGGCCTCCGACGGACGATCGACAGCAAGGAAGTCAATCGACTGTTCTCGCTACTTTCCAACGCCGAATTCTTCTCTCAACGTGACTGGAAGGACCGATTCAAGGAAAACTCCGAGAAAATGCGGTCCGGCTCGATTTTCAACGTATCCGAGGTGTACAAGAACCTCGTCTACCTGAACAAGATCAAGCCGTTGTCGTTCCGGGAGAAGCGGATGCAGGACCGCGCTCGATTCCTTCTGGTTTCGGAACTGTCATCGGTGATGAAAGTTCCGGAAGAGGATATCGAAGTTCGAGTTGACGAAACCGTCAACAAGGCCTGCGCCAAAGTTTCCGTCGCCTAAGCGGCGGCATTCATGCCTTCGGTTTTACTACTCTTCGTTCTTCTTGTATTTCTTCTCCTTTCGGGATTCTTTTCCCTGTCGGAAACCGCGATTCTGTCGAGTAACCGGTACCGCATTCAACATCTCGCCTCGACCGGAAACAGCCGCGCGAAACAACTGGCTGCCTGGCTCCAGGCGCCGCAGAAGATGTTGGCGACGATTCTCCTGGGCAACAACTTCGCCAATATCGGCGCGGCAACGGTCGCGGCCGCCATGGTCACGCGCATGGTTCGTGAAGATCAGCGCAACATCTATCTGGCGGTGGAGACGGTCGTGCTGACGTTGATTGTGCTGTTGTTCTGCGAGCTTGGTCCCAAGGCGTTCGCGACACGCACACCCGAACGCATCGCCTTACGGCTCGTCGTTCCCATTCAACTCTGGATGCGGCTTTCTTACCCCATCGCGAAGCTCACGATCAATTTCGCCGGCTTCTTCTACCGGAGCGTCCGGGAAGGGCCCGGCGCGGTCGCCACGTCGATTTCAGACGTCGAACTGAAGTCCGTGATCAATAGCTACACTCAAGACCAAAGGAAAATGCTTGAACGTGTGCTGGAGTTTTCCGAAAGACAAGTGCGCGATGTCATGGTTCCTCGGATGAAGACAGTCTCGCTGGCGATCGGTACTCCTCTGGACGAAGTTGTGCAGGTGGTCGAGACGACGCGGTTAACTCGCTTTCCCGTCTATCAGGGCAGTCTCGACAACATTCTGGGCATCCTGCATGGGAAGGACCTGATGCCCTACCTGCACGGTACGCGGACCGTTCGGCTGTCGCAGTTGCTGCGGAAACCCGTGTTCATCCCTGACACGGCGAGGCTCAACAACGCCATCACCGTGCTGCAGTCCGCACAAACCCATTTAGGCATCGTCGTCGATGAACACGGCGGGGTCGAGGGAATCGTAACGCTCGAGGACCTCATCGAGCAGATCGTCGGCGAGATCCAGGACGAACACGACATCGAAGTCGATGAAATCATCCCGCAACCGAATGGCAGCTTCCTCGTTGACGCTGGAATATCAGTACGCGAGTTGAATGAACGGCTTTCCCTCGGCGTCCCGGAGAATGGCTACTATGTCACCCTCGCCGGATTCATCATGATGAAGACAGGACATCTTCCACGCGAGGGAGAATCGATCGAGTTCGCCGGCACCCGCTATCAGGTCGCGCAGGTCGTCGGTCGGCGCATGATGCGCATCAAGCTGGTGAAACAACCAACGGAAGAGGTGGACGAACAGCGTCAGGCGAACATTTCGGGAGAGGCATAGCGGGTTGGCGGGAGTTGATAGCGGTTGGCCTTTGGCGGTTAGCAGTCAACTACCCCCCACCCTACCGCTCGGCAACTTCGTCCAACTGCGCCAAGAACCCCGGAAAAGAAATATCCACACATTCCGCGCCTTCGATCCGAACTCCGGAGCGCGATAACAAGCCTGCCACAGCGAAGGCCATCGCGATGCGGTGATCACCGTAGGATCGTACCGTACCCCCCTCGATCTGCTGCGGTCCCTCCAGTTCCAGGCCATCTTCAAATTCCTCGACTTTTACACCGACGGCTCTAAGGTTGTCGACGAGGGCGCGGATCCGGTCTGACTCCTTGACCCTCAGTTCGGCGGCGCCCCGGATTGTCACCCCGCCTGGAACCTGCGTTCCAAGGACCGCGATCACGGGCAACTCGTCGATCAGCGCCGCGACGGCCCCTGATGGCAGAGGAAGGCCGGCCAACCGGGACGCGTTCACCGTGACATCCGCTACTGCCTCTCCCCCTTCGTTGCGCAACGACTCGACAGCGATCTTAGCGCCCGCTCTCTCGAGCAGCGACAGGTAAGCGGTCCGAGTCGGGTTGACGCCGAGATCCGGGAAACGCAGGCACGATTCGGGCAACGACAGCGCACCGGCGACAAAGAACGCCGCAGAAGACAAGTCTCCTGGGAGGCGGAAGGAACGGCCCCGCGGTATCGCCCTCGAGTCGATCTCTATGACGTCTCCGGCCCGTCGTAGCGCCACCCCGGACTCTACCAACGCGATCTCGGTATGATCTCGCGTCGAAATCGGCTCACACACACGCGTCGTGCCATCGGCATGCATCCCAGCGAGCAGCACGGCGGACTTCACCTGCGCGCTGGCGACTTCCGGTTCGAAGTCGATGGCCCGCAATTGCCCACCTTGAATCTTCAGAGGAAGATGCCCGCCTTCGTCAGCCTCGACACGGGCTCCGAAACGACGCAGGGGCTCGACGACACGTTTCATGGGCCTTTGGTTCAACGATTCGTCGCCGACGAGCGTGGCTTCAAAGTCGTGTCCTGCAAGGATGCCTGCCAGCAGACGGACGGTTGTGCCGGAATTGCCCGCATACAGTTCTCGCTTCGGAGCGAGAAGACCTCTCGGCCCACGACCCTCGAAGACCAGACGCCCATCCTTGAACTCGAAGTGCACTCCCAACTGCTCCAGACAGCCTAGGGTGCTTCTGGGGTCTGCTCCCGCCGGAAAGTTCCCGACCGAGGTCGCACCTACTGAGATTGCTCCGATCAGCGCAGCGCGATGGCCGATGGATTTATCGCCTGGAAGGCGAACTTCTCCCCGAAGCCGCGTCGCAGGGAGTATGATCATTGTTTCCATATCAGGCTGACGGCTGCTGCCGTGCGGGGTTTGGATACCGTCAGAAACCGGCTCCGGACGAAGGTCCTCAGAATACCACGGCGGAAACAAACTCAAGTGAACTCACGTGTTTGCAGCTAGTCGAAGGATCGGATGGCACATTGACTTTTGGGAAAACCGCGTGTTATTTCTCGAACGATGTCTGGTGACTCTCCGGTTTTTCAACTAACCGTGCCAAGCCGCCTGGAAGAGATGGCGGCGATCCAGCGACTCGTCTCCGAAGCTACTGAGGCCTTCGGGCTGAACGAAGAACTGGCTCATTGGATCGAGTTGACAGTCAGCGAGTCCGCAATCAACGCGATCGAACACGGCAACGGATTGGACCCAACCAAGGATGTCTTTCTCCAAATTTCTTCAGACGGCCTGACGATCGAAGTCATCGTAGAGGATCAGGGCTCAGGGTTTCAACTCAGCGACATCCCGGACCCTACGGACATAGAAAACCTCCTGAAACCGGGCGGGAGAGGAATCCTGATCATCCGTTCTTTCATGGACGAGGTCGAGGTCACCACCCGCGAGGGCGGAGGAAGCCGACTCCGAATGATCAAGAGAATCGTGGAAGGGCATACAGCATGAAGCTCTCGATCATCGACCGCAGCCTGGATGACGTCGTCATCCTCGATCTCACCGGGCGGATCACAATCGGCGAGGGGACGCTGCTGGTTCGCGAGCGGATCGAGAAGCTGTTGGGACGGGGGGACCGAAAGTTCCTGCTCAATCTTGCCGACGTCGACTATATCGACAGTTCGGGGCTCGGCGAACTGGTCTCCACGTTCACGACCGTTCACAATCAGGATGGCGTCCTGAAGTTACTGGGTCTGACCTACCGCGTCCGCGACCTGATGCAGATCACGAAACTCCTCACGGTCTTCGACGTCTATGACGACGAAGCCGAAGCCTTGAAGAGCTTCCGTTAGAGATTCTTGTTTCGAAGGTACCTTCGTCAATCCAACCCAGCACGCTCGATCGTCAGAGTCTTCAGCAAAACCAGCCCTTTGCGAGCTTTGCGTCTTTGCGTTGGAAAATTCCTTATCTTCTGACCACGACGTTCGCATTCAGTAGATCAAGCTGCAGCATGCGGCCGTTGGCGTCAGTCGTTGCTCGTAGCCGTAGGCTGTCGCTGTCGAGTTCGAACGTGTTGTCGCCGGACGGGTCGACCACAAGAGTCCCGAGGGTCATCTGCTGCGGCACGAAGACAGGGACCCTGCCACCGGATTCTCCTGCTTTGTACAAAAGCAACAGGTAGTGGTGGAAGAAGTTGTCGTCGATGATCATGGCTCCCGCAGGAAGGCGGACGTCGTAAGGAGTGCTCTGGCCATCTACGATGAATTCGACGGCGGCCAATTCGTCGCCGATGTCGACGCGGATGATCTTCGCACCCGAGCGGTACTCGTAGGAGATAGGGTTCAGTTCCTGATCGAGCTCCATCCGACTTTCGGCGTCGAGCGCCGTCCCGTCGACAACCAGGCGCGTGTGGGCGCGCGCGATGTAACCTTCACCGTTCCTGCCGATGGAAAATTCCTCGGTACCCACATTCCGGCCTTCGACAAGAATCTGGAAACGGGCGCTCTCGAGTTGGACCGAAAACAGAAGTGACAGTAGCAGAGGGACGATGCTCATGGCCAATCTACGTCCTCCAAGATAAGTTCCACGATCTCCTCGGGCTCGACACCGTCGGTCCGGACGGCGACACGTGCCATTCTATACGAAGGCAGACGTTGCCGGTAGAGATCGGCCAAGCGATGGGGGTCGGAAAACAGGGGACGCGATCCGTCGGCCTCCATGCGCTCGCCGACGGACGACAGAGATGCCTCCAGATGGACCGAGCAGCCGTGTTCCTCGACATACTCCCGGTTCGCGGCGTCGATATAGGCTCCTCCTCCGAGAGCGATCACCGTCCGCGGCTCAGCCGACGCAAGCCGAAGGTGCACGCGTTCGAGTCCTCGAAAGTGTGCTTCCCCGGACTCGGCGAAAATCCTGGCGACGGTCTTCCCTTCGGCTTTTTCGATCTCTGAATCCAGGTCGATGAACGATCCGCCCAGCCTCTCGGCGAGAAGCTTCCCAACGGTCGTCTTTCCGGCGCCCATGAAACCGACCAGATAGATGCGATCATCAGCCATGAATCCTCAGGTTAGCCGCCATCGCCCGAGCTGTCCACGCATCTGGAAACGAAAAGGGGGACGGACCCTTCAGGCCGGCCTTTAGCAGGACGATAGCGTCGGTCGACCCCGAGGCGGTCGCTGTCGAGGCCGGATGCTAAGATTCACCGCAAAGGCGCAAAGACGCAAAGACGCAAAGACAGGGACGCGTTTCATTCGAACCCAACAGTCGTCAGTCCCGCCCAATTCAACTAACCAGGCCAGGTCTTCGGAAACATCAGACCTTTGCGACCTTTGCGTCTTTGCGGTGGAAATTCCTGTCTTTCTATGACGCGGCGTCCAGCATCTGTGGTGGGCCTTAAGTCGCTCCGACCTCCGCAGCCCGAGCCCCATAGTGGGCGCGCCCTTCGGTGGACAGCAGAACCCAGAAACCGTAGACCCCGATTGCCGTCCCGATGGGGAATTTCAGGAGCAGGATCGCGGCAACCACGAGCGCCAGCACGCGCCCCCATGTCTGGTAGTACAAGATTCCAACTCCCGCCGCGACCGAGGATCCGGCGACAACGGCCATCGAAACCCCGACTATCGAGATGAGGGAGGTAACGAGCGTCTCCATCCCGAAGTTGGCAGGAAGGGGAATGTTCATGAATCCGATGATGCCTCCGGCGAGAAACACCATGGACGACAACATGCCCGTCAGGATTCCAGAACCGATCAGAAGCTAGGCCAGGATCTTGAAGTGAAGCTCCATGCGAGGCTCTTCGACCACCCGTCGACGCGTGCCCGCGGCTGGGGCGTTCGGCCGATCGGCAGCCAACTGGCTGCCGCAATCCCGACAGAAGCGAAAATGTGCCTCGACTGACTTGCCGCATTCGGGACAATACATCACAGGCTCCTATTGTTCAGTTGCGCGAAAACAGGCGAACATCACCCCGTCCGGTCTGCAAAGCCAGCCGTGGTCCATCCTGGCCCTGCTCGCCTTCGGCCCGCTCGGTCCTTCCCGAAAACGTCCTTTTGATTCCCTCAAAGTCTGAATCGAACGAACCGGATCGCGTCAGCGCGTCAAGGACGAAACTGGATACCGCCGGCAACTCAATCTGGAGGTCGGAATAGTCGCCCGTCAACGAAACATCGTGCTCGGGTGGCGTGTCAAAGGACACCCGGATATCCCCGTGACGATTCGCCAGCTCAACCGGGCCGCCCGGATTGCG
Organism: Terriglobia bacterium; assembly: GCA_965206125.1. Lineage (GTDB taxonomy): Bacteria > Acidobacteriota > Terriglobia > 20CM-2-55-15 > 20CM-2-55-15 > CAXWPM01. The sequence continues at coordinate 752,970 of CBDBIN010000046.1, read as the reverse complement.
GACGACAATGTCTTTGTAGGAAGTTTTCACATCCACCGCCCCTCGGACGTTCTCCACATCGACTGAGTTATTGCGGCCCTCGACCTCGGCCCGTCCTCCGATTTCTTCCAGGCTGACCGTGGAGTACTTGTTGACGATTGTCGCGTCGCCATCGACCTGGGAAACTCGGATAGTGCCGTACTTGTTCTCCACACGAGCTTGACCGGTAACGCCGGAAACCGTCACGCTCCCGTATCTATTCAGCAGATCCACGTCGCCGATGATGTCCTCGACGACCAGAGGCCCATAGCCGTCCTCGATCCGGACCGCACCGGTAATGGCCTCAATGGTCGTACCGCCGTAGCGGTTGACGACTACCATGTCTCCCGTCAACCCGGAAATCGTCACGGTACCGTAGCGGTTGTCAACCGTCACCGCAGACAACGCCGGAACTTTCACCGCAAGACTGGTCTTGAATCGGCGCCGTCTTCGGCTGGCGATGTCGTCCCTGTTGGATTCGATCAGGTACGTCCCATCCCGTTCGACGATTGTGAAGGAGAGTTCCGGTTCGATGCGCTCAGCCTCGGCCCGGTCTCGGGCGCGAACTGTCTTGACGATCTCCACGACGATGCCATCCGTTCCTCCCGCGGAAACCTCGACATCCCCGTAGACGTTGTGGATCTCGACGATGCCGCCGGCTTCGGCTTCCAATTCGAGCCGGGCATCGAACTCGAAGTTCTCTCCCAGGATGTCGAATAGGTCGAAGTTCTCGCCCAGGTTGATGTCCAGGAATCCGAGATCGGAACTGATATGAGCGGCCGCCGTAAACGCGCTGCCGACGAACAGGACGAAGATGAGCAGTGCCACCTCGCCACCCGAGAACAGGGATCTCGTTTCCCCCTTCAGCCGGTAGTAGTCGACGACCTTCAGAAGCCCCCAGCCGATGATCAACAACGGCCAGTACCGAGCGAGACCCTGCCAGATCGGCAGCGAATAGCCCAGATTGCGGAGCAACAGGACCGTTCCCAACGAAATCAGAATAAGCGCCCAAAAGACGCTTCCCAAACCGCGATGACGACTCATGGCGTGCCCTCCTTTCCCGGATCTGACGGGGATGTTCCGCTCCCGGTGTCCCCTGGCTTGGGCGATACCGCGGCACCTCCGGAATAGCCCGAAGACTGTCTGGGCGCCGCCGGAGCGGCCGCCGGCGGGCGGGGCGGAGGCGTCGCCGGCCGGGCAGGAGGTGGGGCCGGCGGCGAGGGCGGAGGCGAGAATGAGCGGTGCCCCCTCCGCTGCTTGCGCCCCTCATTCGGGCCCTGGAAATAGTCCGCGATCTTTACGAAACCGATCACGATCAGGATGACCGGCCACATGCGGCTGAACTCGAACCCGGGGTACACGTTGTTCAGCAGAAGCAACACGCCGAGCGTGATCAATACGAGAGGGCCGACCATTAGTTTTCACCTTCCGGTCTTTGCTGGTCCGGTCCCGGCGCCGGCGCTGCCGGGGGAGGGGGCGCCGGGGGATTTATCGCCTGTTCGTCCTCTTGATTGTGGTTCCACACAAGCCACGCGCCTGCAGCGATGAGCAACAGCGGCCAGAGCTCGAACACGGCTCGCATCCGGAACACGCGAAGGTTGTCCATCAGGAACAGCGCGCCCAATACGACGAGCGCGACACCGCCCCAGAACTCCTTGTGTTCGAGGCCCTCGATCTGCTCGTGGAAACGGTCGATCGGGGTCTCCAGTTCGATGCCCTGCGCCCGGAGCTGCCGTTTCTTGGCCGTGTAGTACGCCTCAAACGGCATGTAGATATAGAAGCCCATGATCAGGAGCCCGAACAGCGGCTCCAGGGGTGTGCCCATATCGGTGATGCTGATAAGAACGCCGAAGATGATGATGTGGACGGCCGCTTTGAAGAACTCCGCGTTATAGATCGCGCCGACCCCCGGAATCAGCCCCAAAGCAAACGCCGCACCTGGGTTGTCCCCGCCGGTGCTGACAGTCCCGGGTGAGGCGGGAGCGCCGCCGCGCACCATATCCGCCAGGCAGGTCTCACAGTAGACGCTTCCCTCGACATCACGGCGACACGAGACGCACAACGCTCGCCCGCAGGTAACGCAGAACGCAACGCTTTCAAGATCGGGGTGGTATGCACAATTCATCAGGAACTCTCCCTAAGGCGTTCGATCCGGGATTGTATGGCCGTTACCACCGGCGTGCGGTAGTACAGTCGGACCGCTTCGTCGTAGGCCCCATTGACGAGGTCTCCGGCCTTGGAATAGATGACGGAGGGGTTTCGAAGGTCCGCCACGCTCGGCGACACGCCGGCAATGTTCAACATCCAACTCATCACGATCGTAGCGGTAAACACCGCCATCGCCGTTCTCGGCTCCAGCACCCAGCGGCCGATCGCGCCGAGAGTATCCAGCCAGGTTTCCTTTTCCTGACGAGGTGTGTTCGCTAGAATCCGCGTTACCAACCATTCCGGCGGAGTAAAGACCGGGAACCGGCGGCCCCATTCGACGACGGCGGCCATATGTTGATGCAGCCGCCGACACGCGTCGCACGACGCCATATGGGTCTCGACCGATGCTTCCTCCGTCGCCGACAGTTGCCCGTCCAGCAAATCGGAAAGCCTGAGTTCTACGATCTCGCAATTCATAACTGATCTCTAGCAGCCTGCGGCAGAACCCGCGCCAGTTCGGTACGCCCCCGGTTGATACGGGACTTCACAGTCCCGATCGGCACCTCCAGCGTCCGGGCCATCTCCTCATAGGTGAACCCTTCCAGATCCCGGAGGATCACGGCTTCCCGAAGATCCTCGCTGAGCCGGAGCAAGCCCTGGTGGACGAGGTCTGCAAGCTCCCGCTTCTCGAGCGCCTGTCCCGGAGTGTCGTACCGTGCCGGGTTTTCTTCAATGCGTTCAAATTCTCCATCGAGGTAATCCGTCTTCGAGCGCTCTGTCTTGTACTTACGGTAGTGGTCGATAATATGGTTTCGACCCACCCGGATCAACCAAGTCACGAGTGCCCCGGATTCGGGCCGGTACGAACCGAGCGTCCGGTAGACCTTCAGGAAAATGTCCTGCGTCAGGTCCTCGGCCTCGTCGAAGCGACCGGTGTAGCGGTAGGCCACGTTGTAGATCCGCTTGTGATACTGGCGAACGATGCTTTCCCAGGCTCCGTGCTCCCCGGCCAGACACCGCCTTACCAGTTCCGCGTCCGGTCTTTCCAACTACACGCTCCACACGCTTCGCCGGCTCTCACAACTGATAAACGCAACCGGGAGAAGAAAAGTTTCATCCGGCCGAAACCTTTCTGAGATAATCTCCACCGACATGAGCCGGAAACTGTTGTTTCTTTTGATCTTCGCGGCCTTTGCGGGGTTGTTGTACGTGGTGTTTGGAAGGGATTTCGACACGGAACTTTTCCTGGAAGGTTTCTCACGAGTTCGTCCGATCTGGATCACGGCTTCGATCGCACTGACATTCATTGGCTACGGTATCCGCGCGATGCGGTGGCAGATTCTACTTATATCATTGAAACTAATTCGATTAGGTCCACTGGCCAGCGCCACGCTGATCGGTTTCGGCGCCATCTATGTGCTGGGACGCGCCGGCGAACTCGTACGGCCGGTCTGGCTGGCCCGGCGGGAAGGCATCGCCGCGGCGGGCTCGTTTGCGACTATCGTCGTCGAGCGGGTCTTCGACATGCTGATGTTGGTCGTTCTCTTTGCCGCCAGCCTCGGGCTGGTCCGCCTTCCCGTCGGTACCGAGAACACTGTCGAAAACCTGGAGGCGGCTTCGTGGTTGCTCACCGCGGTTTCGGCGGGCGCTCTAGCGGCCTTCGCCATCTTCCGCCGAAACGTCGACGCGATCGTCCGGAGGCTGCCGTTCGAGCGGCTCGCGGGAATGCTCGGGACGTTTTCCGAGGGATTGGCCATCACTGGAAGTTGGAGGAGCCTTCTGCTGACCTCAGTATACTCACTCCTGCTGTGGTTGGGGATTGCGCTACAATTCTGGCTGACGATGGTGGGCCTCGGATTCGAGTTCGGTTTCGGGGCGACCACCCTGATTCTGGTAGTGTCCGCAATCGGGTCCATTGTGCAGGTGCCCGGCATCGGCGGAGGCTTTCAGGCAGCCTACATCTTCTGCCTGACAACCTTTTTCCTGGTTCCGGTCGAGATCGCGATCGCGACATCGCTGCTGGTCTATTTCTTCACGTATGTGCCCACGATCGGAGTTGCGGCGATTTATATGGCATGGAAAGGACTGTCCGCGCGGGAGCTGAGGGCGGACGCCGGACTGACGGTTTGACGAAATGAAATGCCCCTTTTGCGGCCACATTCGAGACAAGGTGGTCGATTCGCGAGAAAGCAAGGAAGGCGACGCGATCCGGCGCCGGCGGCAATGCCTGGAATGCGCCCGTCGGTTCACCAGCTACGAGCGAATCGACGAGATTCCGTACATGGCCGTCAAGAAGGATGGTCGGCGTGAGCGGTTCGAACGACAGAAGGTGCTTTCGGGACTGCTCAAAGCTTGTGAACGGCGACCGGTCTCCATGGTACAGCTCGAGGCAATAGCCGACCAGGCCGAGCTGATGGCGCAGGAATCGCCGGTCCGAGAAGTGTCGACCGAGCAACTGGGCAAGACGATCATGGACGAGTTGAAGACTCTGGACAAGGTGGCCTACGTCCGATTCGCTTCGGTCTACCTGGACTTCAAGGATGTGCGGGAGTTCATGGCCGAGCTGGAAGACCTGTTGAAGACAAGAGACTGAGAGAATTCGAAGTTGGGAAATTCGAGATTGGAGATTGGGAGTGGAAGTTGAATTTCCACGGCAGCCTGAATCCCCTCCGGGCACCGCTTTCGGCCTTCTTCGCGTGAGCCACAATGGCATATTTCGAGTTCGAACCTGAAGAACGCCTCCGCTCTAATTGGTCGCCGGTCATTGATGTGCTGGAGCGAGGGGCGGAGTTCGTCGTCCGAGTCGAGCTGGCCGGCGTTGCCAAGGACCAGGTGCGGCTCCGGTGGAGAGACGGCGTTCTGACAATCAGCGGAACCAAGCGGCGGCAGGCCACCGAACAGGAAACGACCAGGTATCTTTGCATGGAGCGGGCTCACGGTCACTTTCGTCGCGACATCGCGATCAATACGGCCATCGATTTCGAGAAGTCGACCGCAACGCTGACAGACGGGTTGCTCACAATCCGGCTGCCCAAGCGAGTTGGGCGCAAGAAAGACTCATACATCCCGATCGAGTAGCGAGCATGCGGCCCGTCGCAGGGCCGGAACAGAGGTGTGATGGAAATCCGTAACAACGGAGAATCCGAAGAGACGCAGGACGACCAGGAGCTGTCGATTCCCGAAACCTTGCCCGTTCTGCCGCTGCCCGACGTGGTGATCTTCCCGTACATGATCGTCCCGCTCTTCGTCAATCGGGAGCGATCTGTGCGTGCCGTCGATCAGTCGCTCGCAGAGAACCGAATGATTCTCGTGGTATCGCAGAAGCAGGAGCCGGAGGGAGAAGATGATCCGGCGCCCGAGGATCTCCATGCCTTCGGAACGGTCGCGCTGATCATGCGCATGCTGAAGCTTCCGGACGGGAGGATGCGCATACTCGTCCAGGGCTTTTCTCGCGCGAGCCTGGAGCCGCTTCCCGACACTGAACCGTTCCTGAGAGCCCGGGTGTTTCCGGAGCCCGAGCCCTCCGCCCGGATCGAATCCCTCGAATTGGAAGCGCTGCTACGAAGCGTGAAGGCGGCGCTCGAGGAGATCAATCGCCTGGGGAAGGGCATCTCCCAGGATGTCGCCGTTATCGCTGCCAATCTCGACGAGCCCGGACGCCTGGCCGACCTGGTCGCATCGAACATGGATCTGAAAGTCGATGCGGCCCAGGAAATCCTCGAAATCACGGACCCGGTCGAACGCCTACGCCACGTCAACAAGATGCTGGCCAAGGAGGTCGAGGTTCTGCAGATTCAGCACGACATCAACACCCAGGCCCGGGGAGAAATCGACCGTTCCCAGCGTGAATACTACCTGCGGCAGCAAATGAAGGCGATCCAGCAGGAACTTGGCGAGGGCAACGAACTTCAGGAGGAAATCGAACAGTATCGAGAGAAGGTCCGCGCGTCGAAGATGCCCGAAGAAGCCGCCGAAGAAGTCGATAGGCAGATCGGCCGGCTCGAACGGATGCACCCGGACGCTGCCGAGACCGCGACGCTGCGCAACTATGTGGACTGGATGGTGGATCTGCCCTGGGCCAAGTCCACCAAGGACAACCTGAACCTCAAGAAGGCTCAGAAGATCCTCGACGAAGACCACTATGGCCTGGACAAGATCAAGGAGCGGATCATCGAGCACCTCGCGGTCCGCAAGCTCAAGAAGGACACTCGTGGGCCGATCCTATGCCTCGTCGGGCCACCCGGCGTCGGAAAAACTTCCCTCGGAAAGTCGGTCGCGCGGGCACTGGGGCGCAAGTTTGTCCGCCTGAGCCTGGGCGGGGTTCATGACGAAGCCGAAATCCGCGGACACCGCAGGACCTATGTCGGCGCCATGCCGGGACGTGTCATTCAGAGCATTCAACAGGCCGGCACGAACAACCCGGTGTTCATGATGGATGAGGTGGATAAGATCGGAGCGGACTTCCGCGGGGATCCCGCGTCCGCGTTGCTGGAGGTGCTCGATCCGGAGCAGAACTCGACCTTCCGCGACAACTACCTCGGCGTCCCCTTCGACCTGTCCGACGTCATGTTCCTGACCACGGCAAACATGCTCGACCCGATCCAGCCCGCCTTCAGAGACCGGATGGAAGTTATCCAGCTCAGCGGTTACACCGAGGAAGAAAAGATCGAGATCGCAGAGCGTCATCTCATACCCAAGCAGCTGGCCGAGCACGGCCTGACCAACAAGCATCTTGCCTTCTCCAAGGAGGCGGTTCGCACGATCATTGCCGGCTACACGAAGGAAGCAGGACTGCGCAACCTCGAGCGGGAGATCGCGGGAGTCTGCCGCAAGGTTGCGCGCCGGGTGGCGATGGGACAAGTCAAGAGGCGGCGACTGGCGGCCAAGCACATCGACGATTACCTGGGCCGACCGAAAGTGTTTCGGGACGAGCTATTGAAGAAAGATGAGGTCGGGGTCGCCACAGGCCTGGCATGGACGGCGGCGGGTGGTGACATCCTCTTCGTCGAGGCCACGGCGATGAAGGGCAAGGGAACGCTCACGTTGACCGGACAGCTCGGGGATGTGATGCGGGAGTCCGCACAAGCGGCCATGAGTTACACGCGTGCTCACGCGAAGGAATTCGGGATCGACGAGGACTCGTTCGCGACCGAGGACGTTCACGTACACGTACCCGAAGGCGCAATCCCCAAGGACGGGCCCTCGGCCGGAGTCACGATGGTGACCGCCATCGTTTCGATGCTCACGGCCCGGCCAGTCCACAGAAAAATTGCCATGACAGGGGAGATCACACTCCGTGGAGAGGTCCTTCCTGTCGGTGGCATCAAGGAGAAGGTTCTTGCCGCGCGGCGGGCGGGGATCCTCAAGATCATCCTGCCGAAACTCAATGAACGTGACCTCGAAGACATCAACGACGAGCTCACGCACCACATGGAGTTCTTCTTCGTCGAACATGTAAGCGAGGTTCTCGAGACGGCGTTCAAGAGACGACGGTCCGCGCCTAAGCGCACCGGCAAAGCAGCTGCGAGGAAGAAAGCGCCCAGGGCCGGCAAGAACGTCACGCACAGAACATCCGGCCCGAGCAGCCGCCGGCCGCCCGGTGCTGGACTCTCGCGCCTTGCGCCCGCGAAGCCGACGCGCCGGTAATGTATCCGGAGAAGGAACTCATCGCCCGCATCCGGGGGCGGTTCGGCCGAGACAGATCTCTGGCGGGACCGGGAGATGATGCGGCCGTAGTGGATCTGCCCGAAGGCGTCTCCCTCGTCCTATGCTCCGACCTGCTTGTCGAAAACACCCATTTCCGCCGATCGCTCCATCCTGCGGACTCGGTCGGGTTCAAGGCCGTCGCGGCTAACGTCAGCGATGTTGGCGCCATGGGCGCGGAGCCCGCGTACTTCCTCCTGTCGCTGGCCGTCCCAGACGACCTGGATCCCTCCTGGGTCGACCTGTTTTTCGACGGCGTCGACACAGCCTGCCGTCGGTTCGGCGTGCGACTTGCCGGGGGCGACTCGTCCTCGGCGGAACGAGTATTCGTCGACGTGGCGATGGCGGGACACGTCCCTCGGGACCAGGCGGTCGGTAGACATGGCGCGCGGCAGGGCGATGGGGTCTTCGTCACCGGTTCCTTGGGGGCTTCGATGCTCGGCCTCAAGCTCCTCGAGGGCGGCATTCGGGATCATCCCGCGGTTCACCGTCACCTCTACCCCGAGCCGCGGCACCGTCTGGGTCAATCCGTCCGATCGCGAGCGTCGGCGATGATCGACGTCAGCGACGGTCTCTCCACCGACCTGGCGCATATCCTGGAAGCGTCGGGAACGTCTGCCCGGATCGACCAAGAGGCGGTTCCCGTGGCTCCGGAGGTTGACCCGACAACGGCTCTCCATGGAGGAGAGGACTTCGAACTCATCGTGACCGCCGCTGATTTGCCCGGAGAGTTCGAAGGGATTCCCATCACTCGAATCGGAGAGATCATCAAACCGGATCCACGGGGACGCATTCTGATCGTCTCGGGTTCGAGCGAGCAAGTGCTCGAGCCTCAAGGCTGGCGACACTTCGAAAACCGGAAGTGATCGGCCTGTGCGGTTGGCTTTTGGCGGTCGGTCATCGGTTGTGGTTGATGCCTCCGGAGACCAATAACCAACTGCTAGCGGCTAACTGCCAAGACCCAGTCGGCGGGTGTATCCCACACCCGGCTGGGCCATTCTTACCTGTGCTATCCTCTGGTTATGTCGAACCCGGACCTCATCAACCAGGCCGACAAGATTCTTCGCCCCCTCCTGCGGAAGCTCGCACCCATCCCCTGGATGGACATGACGGGCTGTTGTGCGGGCCACCAACCCGAGGAGAGCGTCTGGTTCGAACTGCAGGTGCGCGGTAATTCCGGGCTCTGGCAACTTGTCGAGTTGCTGCGTGTTCTCGACGGCAAGGTCGCGGGAACGGATTGCCGCACGGACTGCGTCGTCAACTATGGGACCGATGCCGAGGCTCCGCACGTGCCGCACGGGTGGGTCCCTCTAATTGTGGAAGTCTTCTGGCCCGCAACGGACGACTGGCGACGTGGCCAGGCTCTGATTGTCGAAGCTCTCTTGTCTTCGGTCGAAGAACTCGGAGCGGACATCGAAGGTGAGTTCGAACCTGAGGGCGCTGTTAACTATTGCCCCTTTTGCTCTTCATCGTTCGTACGCCTGGATAGTTTCGAAGCGACTGGCCATCGGTACCATTGCGGCGATTGCGACACGCCCTGGACCATGATCGACCCAGCCCTGTAACCCTCTCTATTCGACACTTGTTCATTGGAAAGTGATCGATCTCACATTGTCAGCAAGCCGGCCGAACGGGCCATCGCATGACCAAGTGACAAATGATCCGTTTGCAATGACCAGTGTCCAATGTGGATCCTAAGACAGAGAATTTGCGATGGTCGGCCCTCCCTCGCGTATTCCGCAGCCCCTACCGTTCGTGATATAAACGTCGGTTACCTGAGCGACCATTCCGGTAGAAGTGACGTGTCGGACCACCGTGCCCATGATCGTGGCCCGGACCGACTCGGTCGCACCCGCATTCTTTCCGGTCTTCCACTTGTCGCGTCGCACCTCGGGGGTTCGCCGTGCTCCCCACGGACCGGCCGAGGCGCTACCGGACCCGAATCAGGACGAAGGGGCGTCGGGATGATACCCGCACCTTGGAGGCAATATGGAATTCAATCACTCGGATGAACTCGAGGCGATTCGCCGCACCATCCGCGAGTTTGCGGAAAAGGAAATCCGCCCCCATGTGATGGAATGGGATGAAGAGCAAATCTTCCCCCGAGACATCCTCGACAAGCTAGCCGAGCTCGGCTTCCTGGGAATCCTGATTCCCTCAGAATTCGGCGGGGTAGGCCTCGGCTACCAGGAGTACGCAACGATCATCGAAGAGCTCTCGCGTGTGGACGGCTCCATCGGCATCTCCCTGGCCGCACACAATTCGCTCTGCACCGGTCACATCTTCATGGCGGGAACGGACGAACAACGCAACAGGTTCGTCAGGCCTCTCGCCAGCGGCGAGAAGTTGGGCGCATGGAGCCTGACCGAACCGGGGGCGGGCAGCGATGCGGGCGGCACGCGTACCATGGCAATAAGAGATGGTGACGATTGGATCCTGAACGGCCAGAAAACGTTCACGACGCATGGCACCTATGGCGACATCTGCGTTGCCATGGCCATGACGGACCGGGACAAGGGACACGACGGTATCTCCGCCTTCATCATCGAGAAGGGTACTCCCGGATTCCACACCGGGAAGAAGGAGAACAAGCTGGGCCTGAGGGCAAGCGACACCTCGACGGTCATCTTTGAAGATTGCAGGCTGCCGGGAACCAACCTGCTCGGAGAGGAAGGCAACGGGTTTCGGGATTCGATGCGGGTCCTGGACGGCGGCCGCATCTCGATTGCGGCTCTGGCGGTGGGCATGGCCCAGGGCGCCTATGAGGCGGCGCTCGACTATTCGAAGGAACGCGAACAGTTCGGAAAGCCGATATCGTCGTTCCAGGCCATCCAGTTCAAACTTGCCGACATGGCAACCGAGATAGACGCGGCCCGCCTCCTGATGTACCGTGCGGCCTGGATGAAGGACCAGGGCATGAAGACGACTCTCGAGTCGTCGATGGCGAAGCTCTACGCCGGCGAGGTGTCCGTGCGTGTCGCCAATGAGTGCGTTCAGATCCACGGCGGTTACGGCTACATAAAGGATTATCCCGCAGAGAAGTTCTACAGGGACGTCAAGCTCTGTACGATTGGCGAAGGAACCAGCGAAATTCAACGGGTCGTGATCGCAAGAGAACTCCTCCGGAGATAGTGGGCACCGCAAGGGAAGACCCTCTGCACACTTCCGATGAACGACCTCCTAGAACGTCTCTTCGATGGTGACACCCGGGCACTGGCCAGGATCATCACGAAGGTCGAGAATCGCTCCCCAGGCAGTGTCGAGATACTGCGCGCGCTCTATCCCCGCGCCGGGCGTGCCCGAGTCGTCGGCGTGACAGGCAGCCCGGGATCGGGCAAGAGCACGCTCGTCGACCGCGTCGCCGCCGGCTATCGCGCATCAGGCAGGGAAGTCGGCGTAGTGGCAGTCGATCCGAGCAGTCCCTACACGGGGGGCGCGATCCTGGGCGACCGAATCCGGATGCGAGCCCTGGACCTTGATCCTGGCGTCTACATCCGCAGTATGGCAACGCGCGGACAATTGGGTGGCCTGGCCGTGACCACGACGGATGTCGTCACCGTACTGGACGCTTCAGGACGCGATCCCGTGATCGTCGAAACCGTGGGGGTTGGGCAGGACGAAATCGACATCGTCAGGCTCGCCGATATTTCGATCGTCGTGCTTGTGCCCGGGATGGGAGACGATATTCAGGCGCTCAAGGCCGGTATCATGGAGATCGGCGACATCTTCGTGATCAACAAGTGCGACCAGCCCGGCGTGGACAAGATGGAGCGAGGGATTCGCGCGATGCTGGCCCTGGCGCCTGGGCCGAAAGAATGGGAGCCGCCCATCGTAAGGGTCGTCGCGACGGAAGGTGAAGGTATACCAGAACTGCTCACCGCGATCGAGGACTGCCACGCCTACTTGCAGAAACTGCCTGTGCACACGGAACGCAAACGGCAGGCAACACGTGATCGACTCGTGCACCTGCTTCGGGAAAGGCTCGTCGCACTCGCCCTCGAAAAGGCGTTTTCGGCGAGCGAACTCGATGGCCTCATCGATGCCATCTCACGCCGTGAAACGGACCCTTACTCGGTCGTCGAAGACGTCGTCCGAAGGGTTGTCTTTGGGAGAAGCCCATGATCATCGAACACATCGGGATCGCCGTACGTTCGCTCGATGAGGCGATCCAGACCTACCGGGACTGTCTGGGTCTTGAAGTGTCCGGGTTCGACGAAGTCGCCGACCAGGGCGTCCGCGTCGCCATGTTGCCGATCGGAGAGAGCCGGATCGAACTCCTCGAACCGGTCGAGGCAAACTCCCCCATCGACAAGTTTCTCTCCAAGAGGGGACCGGGGATCCACCATGTCGCAATCCGCGTCGACGACATCGAGAAGGCCCTCGAAAAGTTCAAGTCGGCCGGGGCACGGCTGATCGATGAAACCCCGAGACGGGGCGCGCACAACACGCGCGTCGCCTTCATTCACCCAGGTTCCACGAATGGCGTTCTGATGGAGTTGGTCGAACATGGCGAATGACATCAAAGTGGGAATCATCGGCGGAAGCGGCCTGTATGAGATGGACGGCCTCGCAAATGTTGAAGAACTCGCGGTGGAGACACCCTTCGGTAACCCATCTGACAGCTACATCACGGGAACGTTAGAGGGTACGCGGGTCGCCTTTCTGGCGAGGCACGGACGGGGGCACACGATTTCGCCGTCGGAACTGAATTTTCGGGCCAACATCTACGGCTTCAAGAAACTCGGCACCGAGCGAATTTTGTCGGCGAGCGCCGTCGGGTCGCTCAAGGAGAAACACCGGCCGCTGGACCTTCTACTGCCGGACCAGTTCTTCGACAGAACACGCATGCGTGTCTCCACTTTCTTCGGTGACGGCCTCGTCGCGCATGTCAGCATGGCCGACCCCGTGTGCGACGCTCTGGCGAACACGGTTGTCGCTGCTGGCGACGAAACGGGAGTCCCCGTCCACAAAGGCGGCACCTATCTCTGCATGGAGGGACCACAGTTCTCGACAAGAGCCGAGTCCGAGGTGTACCGGAGCTGGGGGATGGACGTCATCGGCATGACCAACCTCCAGGAAGCCAAGCTCGCCAGGGAAGCGGAGATCTGCTACACGACGATCGCCCTCGTGACCGATTACGACTGCTGGCACCCCGGGCACGACGCCGTCACTGTCAATGAGATCATCGCCAACCTCCAGAAGAACAGCGAGAACGCGAAAACAATCCTGCGCGCTGCGGTCCGACTGCTTCCGGCGGAGCGGACGTGTGGCTGCGGCAATGCGCTCGCACACGCGCTGATCACGGATCGGACGAAGATTCCCGCCCAGACGAAGGAACGTCTCGGGCTGCTGATCCACAAGTACATCACGTAGGCCGGCTTGTCCGTTCTTCTCAACTCCAACAACGACCTTCGCTCGGGCTGGCGGTTTGTCGTCTACATCTTGATATTCGCCATCTCGTTGACGGCGACTACCCTCGCCCTTTCCGCGCTGATCGGCTTCGATCCGGCGATTCTCGGCAACGAGATAGCACTGCTTGGCCTCAATGCCCTCATTCTGCTGTTCCCCGCGGTGCTGTCCCTGCTATTCATGGTCCGCTTCGTCGACCATGTTCCCGCTGCCGTCTTCGGTGCGACCCTGCACGACGGATGGCTGCGGGACACGGCAAAAGGCTTGATCCTGGCCGGCGGCATGCTGGCCCTGTTCACTATCATGGGTGCGCTGATCGTGGATCTCCGCATCGAGGCTGCGGACTTCGGAGTGGGGGCCCCGTTGTTGATCATCCTGGTTCTCTCCGTGGCAGCCGCGAACGAGGAACTCATATTCCGCGGGTACCCACTGCAGGTCCTGATGCTCGCAATCGGGCAGTGGCCGGCGATGTTGGTGCTTTCCGGCCTGTTTGGCCTGCTGCACCACCTGAACCCGAACGCGACTTGGCTGGGAACGATCAATACGATCCTGGCGGGTGTGCTGCTTTCGCTTGCCTACCTGCGGACGCGCTCACTCTGGTTCCCATACGGAATTCATGTTGGATGGAACGTCGCGATCGGGCCACTATCGGGGTACCCGGTATCGGGCATCGATATGCGTTCGTTCTTCCACACGGAACTTGACGGCGCCGCGTGGATCACCGGCGACACATACGGGCCGGAAGGCGGCGCGCTCGGCACGGTTGTGATGGTTGTTGCAATCGTCGCCGTCGGATTCACCAGACGTCTCGGGGTGAGTCCTACGCTCCAATCGCTGCTCAGCGAGCATTCCCGTAAGGTTTGCCGGACGGGAACGGACTGAATCCGCGGTTGGCTGTTGGCGTTTGGCGATTAGCAGCTAGCTTAGCTAGTGGGAATGAAGCAATTAGGAGTTATCAATTGAGCAACAGCCAAACGCCAACGGCTAAACGCCAAAGGCCATCGGAGTCATCATGAAGCCTTCTATCCTGGTCGTCGGCTCGGTCGCCTTCGATTCTGTCAAGACACCGTTCGGCCAGGCCGACGATGTACTCGGCGGCTCTGCCACGTATTTCTCGGTAGCCGCCAGTTTCTTTTCCAAAGTGCGCGTGGTCGCCGTCGTCGGGAACGATTTCAGCAACGAGGACTCAAGCATTTTCGAGCGGCACAACATCGATACATCCGGGTTGGTCCGCGCCGAGGGAAGCACGTTCCGCTGGAAGGGTGAATACAGCTACGACCTGAACGAAGCCCGTACGCTCGACACCCAGTTGAACGTCTTCGAATCCTTCGAACCCGTCATTCCGGCCTCCTACCGGGGGTCCGAGTACGTCTTCCTAGGCAACATCGATCCGGAGCTGCAGATGAAGGTACTCGACCAGATCGACAATCCCAAGCTGGTAGCCTGCGATACGATGAATTTCTGGATCGACGGCAAGATGGACGCGTTGAAGCGGACGATTGAACGGGTCGACATCCTGATCATCAACGACGGTGAGGTACGAATGCTGGCCGGAGAGGCAAACCTTGTGCGGGCGGCGATTAAGATTCGCGCCATGGGTCCTCGGGTTCTCATCGTCAAGCGCGGGGAGTACGGCGTTCTCACGTTCAACGAAGACTCCATCTTCGCGGCGCCCGCATTTCCGTTGGAGCAAGTCTACGATCCGACCGGTGCCGGGGACTCGTTCGCGGGCGGCTTCATGGGTCATCTGGCGAGAGCAAACAGGATCGAGGACAGCGTCATCCGCCGGTCGATCATCTATGGATCAGTGATGGCCTCGTTCGATGTCGAAGAGTTCAGCTTGAACGGGCTTAGCCGCCTCACGCAGACGGAGATCGACGGGCGCTTCAGCCAGTTTAAGCGGCTGACACACTTCGAAGAGCTCTGATACTCCGGGCAAACGAGTGATCCCTTTCGTAAAGACACAGGCTCTGGGCAACGACTTCCTTCTCGTCGAAGCCGACAGGACCGACCGAGCGGAGCACTCCGCGCTTGCTCGTTCCATCTGCGATCGGCGGAAGGGCGTCGGGGCGGACGGCCTGATCCTGTGGAACCGAGAAGGGGAGGGGTTCGGGCTGCGGATCTTCAACAAGGACGGCAGCGAGGCCGAGTGTTCGGGCAACGGGCTGCGCTGCGCGGCCGCTCACCTGATGGGCGATCGACCAGAGACGAGGGGACACATCGTTCTCAGAACCGTTTCGGGGACGTATACGCTGCGGAAAGTCGGAAACCTCTTCGAAGCGGACATGGGTGAACCGTCACTGTCGCCGGACTCAGTTCCCTTCCGGGCTCCCGTCGGCACCGACCGGATCGTGGATTTCCCGCTCGAAGTCGAAGGAAAAACCGTCCATATCACGGCATGCGCGACTGGCAATCCGCATTGCACGCTGTTCGTGGATAGAATCGAACCGGAGCAAGTCGGTACACTGGGCCCACTGCTCGAACGGCACCCGGCCTTCCCAAACCGGACGAACGTGGAATTCGTCCAGGTTCACGACCGGGATGAGATTGCCGTCGCGTTCTGGGAACGCGGCGTCGGCCGCACACCCGCATCCGGAACGGGCTCCTGCGGCGCCACGGTCGCGGCGATCCTGAACGGACGCACCGAACGCAGGGTCCATGTGCGCACCGACGGCGGATCGCTCTGGGTTGAATGGCGGAAGGACGGGCGGCTCGAGCTGAGGGCCGAAGCTCACGTTGTGGCCGAGGGCCACTATCTTGGAAAGGGTGGAAGCGAAACCGATGGATAGACTTCTGGATGTTGTGATGATCGGCGCAGGACCCACGGGCATTGCCGCGGCCATCGAAGCAAAGAGATTCGGGCTGGACTACCTCGTCCTCGAGAAGGGTTGCATCACGAATTCGATCTTTAACTTCCCGACACAAATGGTGTTTTTCACGACACCAGAGCGCCTGGAACTCGGCAATATGCCACTCGTGTGTGAGCGAGAAAAGGCCAACCGGAACGAATCGCTGAAGTACTACCGAAAAGTGGTGCAGGCGGCAGGCCTCAGCGTTCACCAGTATGAAGAAGTCGTGCAGATCTCGAAGAACACGAATCTCTTTCACGTCAAGACGATCGCGGACGAATACAGGAGCAAGACCATAGTGCTGGCGACCGGCTACTACGACAACCCGAACATGATGGGGATTGCCGGGGAAGGCCTGCCCCACGTCTCGCACTACTACACCGAAGCGCATCCGTTCTTCGAGCGCGATGTCGTCGTAGTCGGAGGTAAGAATTCCGCAGCGGAGGCGGCACTGGAGCTTTTCCGGTCCGGGGCACGCGTCACGCTGGTCCATCGGGGCAGCGAGCTAGGTCAGTCGGTCAAATACTGGGTTCGCCCGGACATGGAGAACCGCATCAAGCGGAACGAAATAAGGGCCTACTTCAACACGACTATCGAAGAGATCCTTCCCGACAGGGTGCGCACACGCCAGGGCTCTCGAACGATCGAGTTGCCGGCCCAGCAGGTGTTCGCGCTGACCGGCTACCACCCCAGCCCAAAGTTCCTCGATCAGCTCGGCATCGACTACGATAAGGACGAACTACTGCCGCGCTACGACCCGGACACTTTCGAGACAAACGTCCCTGGAGCTTTCCTTGCCGGATCGGTCGTTGCGGGCCGCAGAAACCGCGAGATCTTCATCGAAAACGGCCGTTTCCACGGAGAGGTCGTGATGACGACGATCGCGAAACGGATAGGCAGGTAGGTGTTGGCCGTTGGCTTTTGGTGGTTGTCAGTCGTCAACGCAGGATACGCAGAGACTGACAGGTTGCGGCAAGAGGCAGTAGCCAATAGCTAACTGCCAAAAGCGAACCGCCACCAACTCGGAAAATCACTCGCCTGCCGCGGCGCCTTCGTAGGCGGCGACGGCGTCATCGTACTTGTCGTGGAGTTCGATCCCGAAGTAGGTTTCGACGTCCGCAGTGGGATACATGGCGATCGCGTCCCATGCCATGCGTTCGCAAACGTTCACACAGATCTTGCAGCCGATGCATTCATCGAATCGGACCTGCACCGGATCGATAATAATACCCACGTTGTCGGATTTGTCCCGCGGAACGGTCTCGATGCAGTCGACCGGGCAGAACGGCACGCAAGCCTCGCAACCCGTGCAATTGTCGGGATTCACGACGGCGAGGATCTTCGGCTTCTTTTTCTTACGGGTGATCTTCGCCGGGGCTTCAGGGATGATCGTCGTGGGATTCGTTTTCTTGCGTTTGACTGCCATTAACCAAGTCTCTCAGCAATTGGGACCCTATAGTATCGCGGAAAGAGACGATCCGTTCAACCGCCTCTCCGATCTGGCTGTTCGGGGTCGAGGCTCCGGCCGTCAGCCCGATCGTCCGCGGGCCCGATTCCAACCAGCCGCGGGTCACGACTTGTTCCCGACTCCCTGGAAGCTTGTGGTGTATCTCCCCGAGACCGACAATCGACGAAGCGTCTTCTATGTGAAAGACGCGGGTGAATGACGCCGCAATCTTCGCAAGGTTGACGGTGTTCGAACTGTTGTACCCGCCGATGACGATCATCGCGTCGAGGCCCTTGGACTCCATAGCTTGGATCGCACGCTGCCGGTCCTCGGTTGCACTGCAAATCGTGTCGAATGCTACGAAGCCGTCTTCGAGCTGCTTCTGTCCATGGCGGGCGAGAAGAGCCTGGCGGAACATCTCGGCGATCTCCAGCGATTCCGAACTCAGCATTGTCGTCTGATTCGCCAGCCCGACGCGATCAAGATGAAGGCCAGGATCGAACCCGGACGACATCGCGTTTTCGAAACGTTCCAGAAACTCGCTACGGTCACCCCCACTGGTGATGAATCCGCAGACGTAAGCCGCCTCCGCCTTGTCTCGAACCACGAGAAAGTGAGATCCGGACTGAAGGGTGGTCCTCGAAAACGTGGCTCGGGTTTCTTCGTGCTCCCACTTGCCGTGAATGATCGAGGTAATGCCGCCCGTAGAATACTGCTCGATGTTCTTCCACACGTTGAGGACCGAACCGCAAGTCGTATCGACCACGATGCAACCGATTCGGGTCAGCGCTTCGAGGTCCTCGACCGGCACGCCGAAGGCCGGCACGACGACGACGTCCTCTGGGGTGATCCCGTCATACTTGCCGGGACCGTCGGGCAGGAACCGGATACCCTGTTCGGCGAGCCCGGAGTTCACCCGCGGATTGTGGATGATCTCACCGATCAGAAAAATCCGGCGGTCGGGAAACTTTGAGACTGTCTCGTAAGCGTATTCGACCGCGCGCTCGACACCGTAGCAGAAGCCAAACTCCTCGGCGAGCCGAAACGTCAGGTCCCCAATCGACAGCTGAAACCCTCGGGCGCGTATGAGGTCGACTATGCGGCTGCGGTAGGCTTCCTGAACCTGGGGTCGGACTTCTGAGCGCAGCCCAAACCCTTTCTGGAAGTAGGTTTGGCGCATCAGTCAACGATTGTAGCACACCCCCTGTAGGGCTATTTTCGGGGTTGCTTGCCCGGAGTTCTCCGTGGTCTTGATCACGAAATAGCGGATGCTCTGGCATACTGAAAGCGTCGCGGGCCGAGCCCGCTGGAGTTTTGAATTTGCCTGACAAGAGAGCCACCGTCGCGGCCATCGCGCACTACCTCCCCGAGCGCCGGCTGACCAACATGGACTTGGAATCGATGGTCGATACCACCGACCAGTGGATTTTCGACCGAACTGGAATCCGCGAACGAAGACTCGTCGACCCCGGAATGGCGACGAGCGATCTCGCCCTGGAAGCCTCACGCAAGGTTCTCGAAACGCGGGGGATCGACGCGGAAGACATCGACCTGATCATCGTCGCCACCGTAACGCCTGATATGTTCTTTCCGTCGACTGCCTGCGTGCTCCAGGAGAAGCTCGGCGCCCGGAACGCTTGGGGTTTCGACCTTCTCGGGGCGTGCTCGGGCTTCATTTATGCCTTGACGACGGGAGCTCAGTTCATCGCAACCGGCCGTCACGAGAGAGTACTCGTCGTCGGCGCCGATGTGATGAGTTCGATCATCGATTTCGAGGATCGCGCCACATGCATCCTCTTTGGCGACGGTGCTGGAGCGGCGCTACTGGAACCGACCGACGGCACGAGTGGGCTGCTGGACTGGACCCTGCACAGCGACGGAGGCGGGGGGAAGTTCCTTTACATGCCTGCCGGCGGTAGTCTGAACCCGACGACCGAAGAAACCGTCGCCAAGAAGATGCACTATGTCCACCAGGACGGCCGTAACGTCTTCAAGAACGCGGTGAAGGGCATGGTCGAGGTGTCGGAACGGATTCTGGCACGGAACGGACTCACGATCGACGATGTAAAACTTTACGTGCCGCACCAGGCCAACCTGCGCATCATCAAGTCGGTCGCCGGGAAGTTGGGCCTCGATGAATCCCGGGTTTCGCTCAACATCGATCGATATGCCAACACGACAGCGGGCACGATCCCCATCTGCCTGTCCGAGGCCGATGCGAGCAAGCAGATCGTCGAAGGGGACATCGTTCTTCTGGCAAGTTTCGGGGCGGGTTTCACCTGGGGGGCCGTTCTGCTCCGATGGGGTCGCTAGCAGCCCGTGGCAGGAGTCCGAACGAAGTATTCGCCTCCGAACCCCCATGCGCCCAAAGGGTTACGGCGACGTCGCCGTAACGCGGGCCATCAGACTCTTGCCACGGGCTGCTTGTCAACGAACTGTCTCTGGCCATCCTTCACCGGCACCCCCTCAAATTCTCCACCAGTTCCTTCCTCTCCGCTTGCGCTTAAACGTAAGAAAACAAGGCCAAAATAAACTCAATTCTGAAATATCTGCAAATAATTCAGGAAAGACGTATTTTTGACCGCGGTGTCAGCGTCTACTGTCATGAAAGACGGAGCTAAAGAAAAGCGAGCTTCCTGGATTAAGAGACACTTTTCCGATACCGTCCCTGGCTGAGAAAAGCAATCATAAACAGGAAGCTCAAAGCCCTCGGAAACGAGGGCTTTTTCATTTGTGGGGACACTTCAGGAGCGTCCCGCCGTCTCCAGGGCGAGTGCGCAGCAGAGTGAACCCTTCCCGGCTCCGTCCCGGAGGACTTCCACGGAGTCCCATTTCCATTCCCGATGATGCGGGTCGCCCACCATGGCGGCTTCGATCAGCTGCATTGCGATGGAGTAACCCGGGCGATCCTGGTTGCCAGATGTGAGCTGTTTCACCGGGATAAGTTCGACACCGAGTTTGTCACGGCCGATCCGTGCGACGACGTCCTCAAGGGTCTCTGACCCATCGAACGAGCCCGCAGGCAGGCCCCAGACTCCCGGTAGCTCCTCATCGTCATCGGGACGCCGGACGGTCAGAATCTGATCACCGTTCCTGATGATCAGGGCGACGGATCGCTTTGACAATAGGGTCATGGATGGTGTTCGTCCATATCGGCCAGCCAGCCACCAAA
Source organism: Terriglobia bacterium (assembly GCA_965206125.1). Classification (GTDB taxonomy): domain Bacteria; phylum Acidobacteriota; class Terriglobia; order 20CM-2-55-15; family 20CM-2-55-15; genus CAXWPM01. Next base: position 732,224 of record CBDBIN010000046.1, on the reverse strand, counting down.
CTGCCAGATGTCCCTGAAAATAGTGCCCCAGGCCGGGCGGTTTTGCCCGTAGGCAGTCTCGAGGCGCCATCGAACGTACTTTCGGCGTGGGGCCGGGAAGAAGGGGAATCGGCGGGACCACCCGTCAGGCAGAATCCGTGGGTAATAGCGGATCAGAGCAGTCAGTATCGCCAGCTGTCTCACGCTGCCATGCTATCATAAGTCTATGAAACTATTCGGTATCCTGCTGTCGCTGTTCATCCTCGTGCCTATCGCGGAATTCGCGCTCCTGATAGAAATCGGGAGACGGCTGGGCACGATCGAGACGCTGATGCTGATTTTCGGTACCGGTGTTCTCGGTGCTTTTCTGGCCCGCATGGAGGGCTTGCGCATCCTGTCCCGCATCCAGAATGACTTCCGGACCGGGCAGATGCCAACCGAACAGCTGTTCGACGGCGTGCTGGTCCTCGTCGCCGGTGTCGTTCTGCTGACCCCCGGCCTTCTGACCGACATCGCCGGCCTCATTCTTCTGTTCCCGCCGACGCGGTACCCCGTGAAGGCCTTCATCAAACGCAGAGCCCGCAATTGGATGACGACCCATCGAGTTCAGATTTCTCTCTAGCTCCGACGCCCCCTCGCCGCTACACTGGTTCTGCCCTTCCTTTCCGAGGACCCCCAACAACTCATGCTCTTTACGACCCGAAGTGGTGCTGTTTGCGGCATCGATGCGTCTCTGGTCGAAGTCGAAGTTCACATTTCAAGCGGCGGTAACGGAGAGATCCTGATCGTCGGTCTACCCGACACGGCGGTCCGTGAGTCACGCGCACGGATCGCCGCTGCGATTCGAAACAGCGGCTTCGACTTCCCCTTTCGGCAAACAACGATCAACCTGGCCCCCGCAACCATACGGAAGGAAGGCTCGGCGTTCGACCTGCCGATGGCGGTCGGAATCCTCGGGGCAGTCGGCCTGGTGGGCGAGGCCGCCCGCGATCAGGTCATGATCGGCGAGCTGTCCCTCGACGGCCGTCTACGGCCGGTCCGGGGGGCCCTCGCGATCGCCATGATGGCGCGCCTCCAGGGTACAGCCCACCTTATCGCGCCAGCCGAAAACGCGGAAGAGGCGGCCCTCGTCGAGGGTCTGTCGGTATATCCGGTGAAGACCCTCGCGGAAACCGTCGCGCACCTGCGGGGCGATGTGTTGACGCAACCGTTCTCGGTCGACCGCAAAGCGAAGACTGACCAAATCGGGCCACATGCTGAGGATTTCCGCGATGTGCGGGGGCAGCAACACGCCAGGCGAGCCATGGAGGTCGCCGTCACCGGCGCCCACAACATCCTGATGATAGGACCGCCGGGGTCGGGCAAGACGATGCTGGCCAGACGCATCCCGTCGGTGATCCCACCGATGACGCTTGACGAAAGCCTGGAGACGACGCGAATTCATTCCTGCACCGGCCTACTGTCACGGTGTGGTCTGATCACCGAACGGCCGTTCCGGGCACCACACCACACGACATCCTACGCCGGACTTGCCGGGGGCGGATCGGTTCCCCGCCCCGGAGAGGTCAGCCTGGCCCATAACGGTGTCCTGTTTCTCGACGAGCTGCCGGAATTCCCGCGTCATGCACTCGAGGTGCTGCGTCAGCCGCTCGAAGAAGAGCGAGTGTCGATCACACGGGCCCAACAAACCCTGGAGTTCCCTGCCTCCTTCGTCCTCGTGGCTGCGATGAACCCGTGCCCATGCGGGTATCAGACCGACCCGGGCCGGGAGTGCATCTGCACGCCGCGCCAGATCCAGGCTTATCGAGGGAAGATCTCCGGACCGCTGCTGGACCGCATCGACATCCAGGTCGAAGTGCCGGCGGTATCGTACCGGGAGATCCGGAGTGATGAAGCGTCCGAGTCCTCGTCCGTCATCCGGGAACGCGTAGAACGGACGCGGATCGCCCAGCTCACGCGGCAGGGCGTAACGAACGCCAAGCTATCGACGGATCGAATCCGGACGGAGTGCCGGCTCGATGCAAACTCCGAAAGGATCATGGAGAAGGCTGTTAAGCGGCTCGGCATCTCTGCGCGCGGTTACGGCCGCATCCTCAAGGTCGCCCGTACGATTGCGGACATGGAGGGGGCAACTGACATCAGGGCGGAGCATTTGTCTGAAGCCGTGAGGTATCGGACTCTCGAGACCGACCGTGCCCGTTAGACTTGCTCCGAGTAAGAGCACGGAGTCCGCTGACCTTCAGCTCGGACACTCGAGTCTGCCCGCCTTGTCAGCCGCGCTCGTTGACTTTATAGTTCCCGTGATGCCACTACTCTCAGCATATCGCTTTCGTATCCAGTCGCTCATCGTCAGGGTTGTTCAGACGAGCCAGGCCATCGCCGCGATCAGGAATTCGGACGTCGGGATCGCGGAGAAGCTCCACCTTTGCATGCTGCTGTGGATACCTCTGACCCGTCGGAGCGTCGACAAACTGATTTCCTGTCTATCGCGAGCTCTTGCGCCTCGGGATCTCTTGGCAAAGAAATTCTTCCTGTACCGAATTGCCCGGAGCGTCGAACGGCGACGAGACTTTGACTGGATTCGACTGGCCGTTCGTCATGCTGTTGACAACACCGACGAAGCCTTCGTCTACCGCCCCGTCCTCACGAACATGATTGCTTCCGACATTCGAAAGGAGGCGGCTGAGATCAGTGCGCAGGTCAAGAATGAGCGGTTCCCTTATGTGGGCAAGACCGAATCGTCCATGCCGACGACTTTGGTTGACGGGCGAATGCTTCGGTTGGGTTCTATGCTCACCGAACAACAGATACAGGACGTTCACGCCTACCTCAGGACCCGAAAAGTAAAGGGTGCTCACTACTTTGCTTATGGGCTTGGGGAACAGACCCTGGAAGACTGCGAACGTTCTGGTGCACAATACGCGTCGTATTCTCGGGAAACCATCCTGAACTGTCCTCATATTCTGCCGGCGTTGCTCGATGATGGCCTGATCGAACCCATCAGTGAGTACATCGGCACCGTTCCGACGCTGAGTATCATCAATCTGTTCTGGACTTTCCCGAGGGAAGAAGCCGGCAATGTCTCCCACTTCCATCGGGACGTGAACGATCTCAAGTCGGTCTCAGTGTTCATTTACTTGACGGACATCGAACGGATGGAGGACGGAGCCCACCAATACATCCCGCGATCCGCCGACGTGCGCTGGGTGCAGGACCGGCTGAAGCGGCGTGGCATTCCTGCGAGCTTGTTCAATCAGGCCCGCCCCCCGAGCGGGTACATCGAAAGCGTGTTCGACCCGGACGAATATGACTTGATGTCGGACTCGCGGGATCGGCGTTCTGCAACGACAACTACTGCCTGCACCGAGGAATCATGCCCAGCACGAAACCCCGACTTATTTTCTATGGCGTGTACAGTGCACTTACGCTCGAACTTCAAGACTCCTACAAGAAGCTGCCATTCCCTGACGTTCTTCGGCGACCGGGTAGGGACCAGACATACCGAAGCGTTCTCGGCCCTTACTTCCACGACGTTTAAATTTCGCAATCCCGCCTGGCATGGTTTGACTCACTGGTCTGGCGGCATCGCGATTCCGTCAACCCGTCTTGGCAGTGCGAGGTTGTGCGAATCGATGAAATTCCAGAAGTCCGAATACAGCGATACGGAAGCGGCTTGACTGAGGTGCCCGGCGTCGATATAGGTGATCTGGTCGTCCTTCTCATAACTACACACATCTGACTCGCACAGTAGATCATGAGGGTTCCAAAAGTGGACGCCCTGCCTGTTCGTCAACCTCTCGTACATCTGGGTCAACGGTTCCGCGTGTTTCACCGACAGTAGCCGGGACGTCTCGCAACCAGTCGTAAGGCCCATTTCGTCCTGAAGCACGCACGCAGCTATGGCCGAGTTCCTCTGCCACCTCAACCGATCGATGCAACACAAGCGTTGAATCGTTCTGCTGGAGTTTCAAACTCCAGCGTCTTACGCGGCCGTTCATTGAGCTCACGTGCCACCTTGTTCAGGTGCGCCTGCGAGTGCACCGATAAGTCGGTTCTCTTTGGGAAGTACTGTCGGAGCAGGCCATTCGTGTTTTCATTGGAACCACGTTGCCATGGACTCTGCGGATCGCAGAAGTAGACGTCGATGTCGGTCGCCAGGGTAAACCGCCGATGATCTCCCATTTCCTTGCCGCGATCCCAGGTCAGCGATTTATACAGCTCGGTCGGTAGTTTCTTCGCGTGCTTGATCAGTGCAGGCACGACGGTCTTGGTCTGTTTATCCGACACTTTCACCAACATCACGTAACGGGTATGGCGTTCGACCAGGGTCGCAATGTAGGTGTTGTTCGATCCCACTATCAGATCTCCCTCCCAGTGACCGGGAACGGCACGATCTTCGACCTCGGCCGGGCGCTCACGAATCGATACGATATCGGCGAGATCCCCTTTCCCGTGACCTTTGTGACTGGAATGTCGGGATCGACGAATCGTTCGTCTCGACCTCAGATGTCTAAGTAGTTCTTTCTTAAACACCCCGCGCGCCTGCACGAATAGGCTGCGATAGATCGTCTCGTGGGACACGTGATACGACTCATCCTCTGGATAGGATCGCTTCAGCCAGCCGGCGATCTGTTCGGGCGACCAATTCCGCCGGAGCTTCCTCGCCACCATTCGCCGTAACCGCGGATGGCGACCCAACTGACATCGCTTCGGGCGACGGGCCCGGTTCCAAGCCTGTTCATCGGCGACAGACGCCCGGTAGTCATCATAGCCCCCATTGCGCTGGATCTCCCGGCTCACCGTCGAGGGTGAACGCCCCAGACACTCTGCGATCGAACGCAACGACTGCTCGGCCGCGATCCCGCGGGAGATCTCCTCACGTTCCGACAGGCTCAAAGCCAACCTCGACCGTCGTCGTGGTCGAGGACGAATACCTCCGGTATGCGCCAGCTGACAATATACAGACGATGACAGCTTGCCAAACGCTCGCCCGATCTCATGCAGAGATTCCCCTCGCCGCCACCGATCCCATACCTCCGCCTTCTCCGCCGCCGTGAAACCGAATCGCATCCCTTTCCGCATACACTCCACCTCTTCCTTTTAAGATAAAGTGTTGCGTCGATCCGTTGAGACCAGCTCAGAACGGGAACATCTCCAACAAGCACTACCGCTGCTTGATTGGCGGTAGCGACCCTGGCGAGTGATAGGAGGTTTTCCTCCAATCTCGAGATGTTAGCTGATGTCCGGGCATGAACATCCACTGCAACTCCTCTGAGCAACAGGTCGTATTCGCCGCCCGCAGGATATGCGTCGTAGGTGTAGCTTCTGTGCACCGATGCAAGGACGACGTCACCGGGAATCAGATGGCGTTCGAGGTGTATGAGAATTGCATTGATTTCCCTTTGTGCTTCGACATTGTGGTCGTCGGCAAACACGAGTGTCGGACCACCGGTCAGTTGTAGAATCTCGAAATCCGATCTTCTCTCGACTTCCTCTAGCATCGGCATGTGCGCAGCCGCATGCGAGTCGCCTATCACGAAGATGGCATTCGGGCGAGCCTCAGATCTGGCGGGCGTAAAGCATTCATCAAAATTCTGACGCGTGGCGTGACAGTCCATCTCGACAAAATGATTCGCTGGAATCCTTGCAGCCAGATCCCTGAAAACGTAGGCTTCCGCCAACATCCCACGACTGAGACCCACGTGAAAGATGAAGGCGAACACGACGACAGATGCCAAGGGAACCAGGGCGGCAACGGACGAACCGCTTCTTTGAAAGGGACGCTCGAATACCAAATAACTGACCACCGAGAGGAAACCGATCAACGCAATCGCAAGAAGTACGGTTGCAGTGGAATCAAGGCCGATCGTCCATCGCATGAGAGACAACACCGGCCAATGCCATAGGTACAACGAATAAGAGATCTTTCCGATGGCAACCATCGGAGTACTGCCCAGCGCTGTCGTAACAAGCGTACGCGGGGAGGAAGCGCCGATCACTATCAGTAGGATCGTGGAAACGACCGGGAACAACGCCCACGGAACAGGGAATCCGCTGTCACCCTTCACAAGAAAGAAGCCGACGCTCAGCAAAGCCAGCGCAGGGACCTGGACAATGCGGCTAGCAGAGGGGCCAAACCACGTCGTGCCGGAATTCGACGTGATTGCGAGAGCAGCGCCGCCGGCAAGCTCCCATAATCGACTCGGCATGAGGTAATACCCCGCGATGGGCCTCCAGATCGTACATGCGGCCGAGAAGGCGAGCGATGCGAAAAGGACCGACAAGAGAAATATCAGCGCCCGGCGCCGGTCCTGCATTCCGGGGCGAAAGATTCGAAAGACCATTGCCATCGCGGCAAGCAAGGGGAACAGGAGAACCAGGAGCCATGTGTTGCGCGGAAATAGGGGCTCAAGGACCGGCGTAAGAATCACGGCCACCAACCCAGACACGACAAGGGCAGTGGCGGCGATTCGGATCGCCGACATCGTCCTTTCAGGGCCTCTGGCTTGATGAGCAGAGCTCGTCCCAAAGGCTAGCAGGAGGAGAAACGGAAAAACCGCATAAAACTGCTCCTCTGCGCCCAGAGACCACGTATGGGCAAAGGGGTTGAGTTCGAGATCCAGGGCAAAGTAGTCGGCGCTCGCACTAATCAGGTGAACGTTGCTCATCCCCAGCAAAGCCGTGAACCCAAACAGGAATAGTGTCGTGGCCTTGACTGGAGGGACAAACAGTGCCGTAAGAACAGTCGTCGCTACAATACACGCAACAAGAGCGGGAAGGATCCGTCGAATTCGCCGTGCATAGAAGCCGACGATGTATGCGATTGGACCATCCTCAGCTCGCGCGAGCAGGGAGGCCGTCACGACGTAGCCCGAAATTACAAAAAAAACATCGACGCCTGTAAACCCACCTGGAAGCCATCGTTCATTGAGGTGTGAAACGATAACAGCCAGTACGGCAATCGCTCTGAGCCCATCGATATCGTTACGCCTTTTCAAACCCATATGCTTGCGCGTCGAATTGTATATCGCCTGGCAGAGCTGTTCTAGTCGATCATAACGGGCGGATGCTTGGTCGACGCCATGACGTCGAGCCGGCTTGAAGGTCGGGAGGCGGTCGTCGCCTGCTTACCCAGTTTTGGTACACTCCCGTTGCTTGCCCAGGGAAGTCCCTGATTAGAATTACTGGTTAAGCACCAGTTCTCATTCGAGTTGCTCCAGACCGAGTTATGAAGAACATCTGGCTCATTCACCCGGAAGGATTCTATCCCGCCATCGTGCCTCACTTGTCGGAGCGCGGGATCCAAGTAACCTACGTCCTCGCGTCAAACGATGTCCTCGGGCGTTTCACGAACCTGCCGGGCAGCTGCATCAAGCACTCGTTTCTGGACGCGGCGTCGCGACGCCCTCCCGGTGGGCTCGAAGGTGGTTTCAGCGCTCCAGACCCCGCGATCATCAATGCGCTGGCCGAATCCGAGCCTCTCGTCTTTCAGATGCTGGGCAGGATCAATTACCCGAGGCTCGCGATGCACGACCTCAGGCGCGTGTACTTCGACTACGTCGCGCTCTGGTGTCGGATCCTGGAGGAGTCCCACCCGGATGCGGTTCTGTTTCATATGCAACCGCCCATGGGCGTCGATTACGTCCTCTACCTGCTGTGCCGGCACCTGGACATTAGAACGCTAATCGTGGAGATCACGTCCATTCCTGACCTGATGATTCTCATGGAAACGATCGAGCAGATGCCGGAACCCGCTGCCGAGGATCTTGACCGCTACAAGAGCTCGGAGGGGATGAGTAACGAGTTGCTCGGCCCCACGTACTATGACGCAAACAACCGCGCTTTCGAGGACGTCAGGAAGGGGCGGTTGACTAAACTGGACTCTGCCCTTGACATCTTCCATTGCGCAGTCCGTGCCGCACACGAGGTTGCCCGGAATCCCAGAAAGGTACTCCGGTCGAGCGGCAGTTCGCTGTTTGCTCTTAATCGGAGGATGCCGACTCGCCTCGAATATCTCGTGCTTGACGTCGTGCATGCATTCCACATGTACGGACTCCGAGATTTCTACGAGTCGCACACTGCCGAACCCGATCTGACGGCGAACTACTTCTACTTCGCGCTTCATTTTCAACCGGAGCGGAGTACGGTTCCGATGGGGCTGACCTTCGGGGATCAACTGCTGGCGCTGGGCATGGTCGCCGACTGCCTTCCACCGGGTTGGCTGGTTTACGTTAAAGAGCATCCCCGACAGTTCCACCAGGAAAACGTGCGCGGGAGCATGGCCCGAAGCCAGGAATTCTATGACACGCTTCTTCGGATCCGGCCCGACAGGGTTCGACTGGTCACCATCAACACGCCTTCGGATGCCTTGATTCGCAACAGTCGTTGCGTGGCTACAGTGGCCGGAACGACTGGATGGGAAGCGCTACGGACCGGTATCCCGGTCATGGCTTTTGGCGCACCCTGGTATATGAACTGTCCTGGGGTGTTCACGGTGAAGTCGGTGGATCGTTGCAGGAGCGCCATGGACCGCATTCAATCCGGGGAGAAAGTCGATCTGGGTCAGGTCAGCGCCTTCATCGAATGGCTCCGTATTGAGGCAGGCTTTCCCGGGTTCGTGGCGGAAAGATTCGGTAACGTATCGAGCATCTCGGTCGATGAAAACGTCCGCTCCTACGCGGAGGCCATCGCCTCCCGCCTCGGCGCGTCTCCAGAACACGCTCGATCCACCCGCCAATCCGACGAAATCGCAACAACCTAACCCAGCCACAATATCCAACAGGAATCTACGGACCTCCGGTCCCATTGGCCTCGAAGATGCGACGCCCTGGAAGATTCGACCCGCTCACTCAACCGTCGAAGAACGGGCGGCGCCGATGAGTATGATCCGAGTAACCGGTGTTTCCTCGACGAGCATAGCCTCCAGGAAGCTGCTCAAATGCTAAGGCTTGAATGGCTGCACAGCGCACTAGAGGCGGGCATAGGAGTGAGAAGGATCAGGCGTTTCCACATCTGACCACTCCTGGTTGCCGTCAATCAGGAATCGTCGCCCGAGAGGGTCTCCCGAACCGACTGCGCCAGCCCCGCTTTCGTGAAGGGCTTCTGGAGGAAAGCCGAGCCCAGTTCCGCCCGATCCACCTCCCTGCTGACAAAACGGTCCGTGTAACCCGACGTGTAGAGCACTCGAACGTCGGGGCGTTCAGCACGAATCCGCCGCGCAAGTTCCAGACCGTTCATCCGGGGCATCACCAGGTCAGTCAGAACGAGGTCGATCGAACCATCGTGATTGCCGGAAATCCTGCACGCGTCAAAGCCGTCGTGGGCCTCCAGAACCGAGTACCCGTAGGACTCCAGCGTCCGTTGCATGAGTTGACGCACACCGTCTTCATCTTCGACAACAAGGATAGTCTCGGTCCCTTGGAGCGCCTCACGCGATTCCCCATCCGTGTCGGGGGCCGTACCAGGCTGCCCTTCGATCCGTGGCAAGTAGACCTTGATCGTCGTTCCGAGACCGGGCTCGCTGTACGCCCAGACGTTGCCGCCGCTCTGCTTGACGATCCCGTACACGGTGGACAACCCCAACCCCGTCCCCCCTTCCTTGGTCGTGAAGAACGGGTCGAACGCCTTGTCTCGAGTCGCCGCATCCATCCCGGCACCCGTGTCGCTGACCGCAAGCATCACGTAGGGTCCCGGGCGGCAGCCGGGGCGCTGGGCAGCGTAGCTTTCATCCAGTTCGAGGGTTGACGTCTCCAAAACGAGCCGCCCACCTTCCGGCATCGCCTCTCTGGCGTTGACGGCCAGGTTCAGCAGTACTTGGTGCACCTGCGCCGGGTCGGCCTTGACCGGAGCCGTCCCCTCGAAAGCAATCGTCATCTCGACGTCCTCGCCGAGAATGCGCTTGAACATGCTCTCGGTGTCCCCAAGGACCTGGTTCAAATCTATCGGCCTTGGTTGCATCAGCTGCTTCCGGCTGAAGGCAAGCAACTGCCGCGTCAGATCTGCCGCACGCTTTGCCGCCTTGCGGACGGTCCGAGCATCGTCGATGAGGGTCTCGGTACCATCCAGTTCGGAAAGGTCGTCGATCAACGTCTGGGTCTGACCGAGGATGACGGTCAGAATGTTGTTGAAGTCGTGCGCGATCCCGCCGGCCAGCCGGCCGACGGCGTCCATCTTCTGTGACTGCAGCAGCTCGCCCTCGAGCTTCTTCCGTTCGGTCAGGTCCCGAACGACAACGGCCACCATCTTTGTCTTTCCGGTCTGATCGGAGATTGCCGATGCTGTGAGGGAAACCGGAATCGATTGGCCGTCTCGTGAGACGTGTTGTCCATCGGACACCTTGAAGCTCGAACCCGCAATGGCCTTCAACTTCTCGTTCAGGAACGCAGCATCTTCGGGAGTGACGATATCGAAGAAGCGTCTGCCGACGACAGCGGTCGGAGTGTAACCGTACATTTCGGCAGCGGCGGAGTTCCAACTCACGACCCGGCCGTCCGGATCCAGACCGACCACCGCGTCATCGGACACTTCAACGATGGCGGCGAGTTGCCCCAGGGCGTCCTCGCGCCCACGGCGCTCGGTGATGTCACGGACGATTCCCCAGATGCCCACGACGCGACCCTGTTCGTCGCACTCCGGCTCGGAACGGTCCTCAACCCAGCGGTATTTGCCGGTTTCGCGGTTGCGAAGCCGGTATTCTCGGATCACCTTCTGCCCTGCCGACAGCCTCCGCGTCGAAGCCAGGGCCTCGGCCAGGTCGTCGGGGTGCAGCAGTTCAAACGGGTGTTTGTCCGGCTTGGCAAGCCCGAAGGGACCTCCCTCTCCAAGGCGCCCGCCCTCCGCAAATTCCTCGGGCCGGCACCCGCTCAGGTCGATGATGCGGTCGCCCAGAAACTCGAGCTTCCACGTTCCGGCGTCCGGGTCGATGGACACCGAGTAGATCAGGTCGTTTGCGTGATGGAGGAGCGCTCTGAACTTGGCGGTCGCGTCGCGAAGCGATTGGATGTCGGGTTGATCGTCTCGAGGCTGGTCTGTCAAAACGTCTCAATCCCTCAGGGAAGCCATGATTGGATTCTCATGTCCGATCATATCATTCAGGAACCGCACCCGAATGGCGTCACGGAACCTGGCCTTGCGGAACCTCCCGAGTCGTGGGAGATTGGAGGTAGAGGGAAGGTGGTGTGACATGAACGAAATCCAAGACATGTTCGATGAGCTGGGACCGAGAAAGGTCCTGACCGTACGCGAGCCGTCAGTCGGGCTCGAAGCATTCGTCGTCGTGGACAACATCGCCACAGGACCCGCCATAGGCGGAGTGAGAATGGCGGCCGACGTCACGATGCGGGAAGTTGCCCGGCTCGCACGCGCGATGACGCTCAAGAATTCTGCGGCCGGTCTGCCGCACGGTGGGGGAAAATCCGGGATCGTCTCCCGCCATGACATCGAGCCGGCCAGGAAGGAACGCCTGGTCCGCGCGTTTGCCCGGGCGATCGGCGACCTGACCGAGTACATTCCCGGACCCGACATGGGAACCAACGAGGAATGCATGGCCTGGGTGCACGATGAAACCGGCCGGTCCGTTGGCCTCCCTCGCGTAGTCGGCGGTATCCCGCTGGACGAGATCGGAGCGACGGCTTACGGAGTGGCAGCGGCGGCCGATGTGGCCGCACCGTGGATCGGCCTCGACCTGGACGGCGCGCGGGTCGCTGTCGAGGGGTTCGGCGCTGTAGGCCGCCACGCGGCCCGGTTCCTGGCCGAACGGGGAACCAGGCTCGTCGCCGCGTCCGACAGCGGCGGCGGCGTCACAAACCCTGAAGGCCTCGATCTGGACGCCCTGATCGCGCACAAGGCCGGGGGCCAGAGTGTTTCGAAGTTTACCGGCGGCCAGGCGATCACCACTGAACAACTGATCGCCTGCGACTGCGACATCTGGATTCCGGCAGCCCGGCCCGACGTCTTCACCGGCGAGAACATCGGGACCCTGAAAGCGAAGCTGATCCTTCAGGGCGCGAACATCCCAGCAACAGAAGAGGCCGAACGATGGATGCACGAAAACGGGGTTCTGAACATCCCCGACTTCATCGCCAACGCCGGTGGTGTCATCTGTGCCTCAGTCGAGTACGACGCCGGTAGCCAGGCCCAGGCTCTGGCGACGATCGAAGAGAAGGTCGGCGCCAACACGAGGGAAATGCTCGAACGAGCCCGGGACGGCGGGCTGCGGCCCCGGGCAGCAGCCGAAGAGATGGCGATCGCCCGATTGCGCCAGGCGATGGGATACCGTCGGTTCTAGCAGCCACTTCGAGACCGAACGACGGCCGGAGAGCACGAAAGCCGCTTTCCTCGATCGACTCACCGATTCAGATAGTTCCGGTATCGTCACAGATACTGACCAGGACGGCGTGCAACGAAACGGCGCAGGATGTGATGCGCCTGAAACTGCTGTAACCTCAAGTGCCAGAGCGGGATATGCGGCCCTCAGGGATACCCAACCGGCCTTGTCAGGCATGGAGCGATGTTTGCCCCTTTCTCCGCACACGGACGGGCCCATACGGCAAGTCAACAGCAGGATGCTACAAGGAGAAGAGGAGTGAAGAAAGCACGAGTGAACTGGCAACCACCACCCGTCGAGTGTCGGGTCGTACCCTTGAACCCGACAATGCAACCAGTCGTTTCAAACTTGGAATTGGCGCTCGACAGCGACGTCCAGATCATCGCCGACGTCAGCCGCGATGACTTCTTCAACATCATTACCGATGACGCCTGGTATTACGTTCACGTTTACGGCAACGCGATTTACCTCCTCGAGTATCTACCACTGGCCGAACAATCTGTACGGGAAGGAAGTCGCGTGAAGTCACCAGAACCGGAGAATCGCCTGAAGGAAGCGCACGCGGTCTCAGGCTGAGGCCCCGCGCTTGAATTCGTCGATTTCCTCGCGGAGGCCGAGTTTCGCGATCTCCCGGTGCACGTTGTTGGGGTGCATCTTGAGGAACTTTGATGCCTCCGCAATAACACCGTTGGCGGCCCGGACAGCATCCATGATGATCCGCTTCCGGGCCTCCCGCATCCTCTCCTGGTAACCCGGGGCCAATCCGTCCTCACCGTCCTCGCCCTGGGCAACGTCCGCAGGCAGGTCTTCTTTCATGATCAACTCGGTCGATCCCATGTCCACGGCGTGCTCGATCGCGTGCTTCAGCTGCCGGATGTTTCCGGGCCAGTCATAGTGAGCCAGGCACGCCCGCGCCTCCTGAGAAATTCCTACAATGCGGCGGTCGCAGTCTTTCGAGGCTTCTTTCATGAAATGGCTGGAAAGCTTGCCGATGTCCTCACGTCGTTCCCGGAGCGGAGGAACTGTCAGGGAAAGGACGCTTAGCCTGTAGTACAGATCCTCCCGGAACCTGCCCTCGGCCATGGCTTTCTTAAGGTCCGTGTTCGTTGCGGCGACAATCCGGACATCGACCTTCACGGACTCGTGTCCTCCAACACGCTCGAGTTCCCTTTCTTCCAGGACCCGAAGCAGCTTGGCCTGGAGGTCGGGCTTCATCTCCCCAATCTCGTCGAGAAAGACGGTGCCGCCGTTGGCGTACTGAAGCTTGCCGATCCGGTCAACGGCGCCGGTGAAGGCGCCCCTGACGGTACCGAATAACTCCGTTTCCACGAGAGTGTCCACGAGCGCCGCACAGTTAATGGCGACAAAGGGCTTATCTGCACGCCTACCATTCTTGCGAAGCGCACGCGCCACCAACTCCTTACCGGTCCCGCTTTCTCCCTGGATCAGTACGCTCCGGTCGCTCGCAGCGCACTTGGCAATCCGTTCGAGTAGACCGCGCACAGCGGCGCTATCCCCGATGATGTTGTGGAGCAGCGCCTCCTCGAGGAATCGGTTGTTTTCTTCGATCAACCATTCCCTGAAACGGGCATTCTCGAGCGGGGCTCCACAGATGGCTGCGACACCGACAAGCAGTTCGAGGTCACCTTCATCGAATGAATCTGACGGGCTCGTCGTGTCCAGATAGAGGACGCCTCGGATATCTCCCCTGTCCCGAATGGGTGCGCACATCAAAGAACGGACGGAACCCATCTTGAGACTGTCGGCTTCAGCCAAGTCGGGATTCTCGGGAATGTCGTTGCTCAGGATCGCTTGCCGGTTCGCGAGAACCGTCGTCAGAACGGTACGGCTGACACGGAACTTCGATCCGGGCCGGGGCTCTCGATGCCTTACAAAAACCGACGAAAACGTCGGTTCATCCGGATCTCCGAGCGGGTCCAGGAGGATTGCGGCCCGTTCCGCACGGAATGCGTCGAACAGAGACAAGAGTAGCCGCTCCTCGAGATCCTCGAGGCTGTGTACGACGCTGATGTCTCGGCTGATGTCGAGAAGGATTTCGAATCCACGCAGTGTTCCGGAGGACGGGGCGGGCTCGGTGGACCCGGCGGCTCTCCTCGGAGCTTTCAGGTAACGGGAATCCTCCGGGGAAAGGCCCTTCACGGATCGGGTCTCCGCAATACCTCTGTCCCGTACAGTCTCGATCTCGGTCAACGTCGAGGGGATCTCCCCTTCCTCTTCGACGAAGAAGAAGAAAATCGAATTTCCCATTTCGACTCGGTCGCCGTGTTTCAACTCCCTCTGCCGGATCGGGACACTGTTGACATAGGTTTCGTTCCGGCTTTCCAGGTCACGGATCTCGAAGCGCCCGTCCGAATGCTTGATCGAGCAGTGTTGTCGGGACACGAGTTCGTCTTCCAGGTAGATCCGACTGGCCGGATCGCGCCCTAGCGTCGTCTCGTCTTCAGTCAGCTCTATCAACTGCCCTTCGAGCGGGCCGGCAATCGTCATCAAACGTGGTCTCATGCTTCCCTGCCTCTTCCGAGTCCTCTTCGCTTCTTATCACGCCACGGGCAAAATCCAAATCAAAGACGTGCGCTGACTCCGCTTTTTGCCGCCCCTGGCCACGAAAGCGGCGGTCCCGTGCAGAAGCGGCTCATATTCTCCAGCTTTACCCTTGAACCTGACGTAACGTAAGGTCGTAGGGTGGTTTCCATGAAGACAGAAACCGAAATCAGCGAATCCGGATCCTCGATCGGCCGATGAGAGTCGGCGACCTCGCGCGAGCAGCCGGCACGACGGTGCGAACGCTCCACCATTACGAACAGGTGGGGCTACTCCACCCGTCCCGCGACCAGACGAGCGGCCACCGCGTGTACACGAAGAGCGACGTCCGACGCCTGCAGAGGATTCAGTTACTGCGGAGGTTCGGACTTTCCCTGGCGGAAATCGCGGGCATGATCGACGGTTCGGGCATGTCTCTGCTCGGGATCATCCGGCTTCACAGGACCCGACTCGAGGAACAGATGGCCGAACTGGGATCTCTCCTCGGACGCCTCGGAGCCGTGGAGTCGCGCATGGGCAATGGTCGCCGAGTGGACACGGACGAGCTGTTTTCCCTCATAGAGGCAATGACGATGTTTGAGAAACACTACACACCGGAGCAGCTCGACGAGCTCCGGAAACGCCGGGAGACGCTCGGAGACGACGCGGTCCGACAGGGGCAAAGAGACTGGGAAGATTTGATCACCCAGGTCCGTACCGCCGTCGAGGAGGGAACGCCGCCTGAGAGCGACCGGGGCCGCGCGCTCGCCGAACGATGGAGCAACCTGATCGAAGAGTTCACGGGCGGCGACGCTGGTGTTCGCGACTCGCTCCAAAAAGCTTATGCGGCCGAGCCTCAGTCCTGGGAGCAATTCGGCATCGATCCGTCGATGCGCGAATGGATCGGCCGGGCCGCCAAAGGCTGTTGAATAAACTCCGGTAGCGACCATGCGTTCCGCTGTTCGCTTCATCTATTATTAGGGAACAAATCGCTTATTAGGGAACAAATCGCTGCCGGAGGTAGCACCACCGATGAAAGCCGCCGTCCTCAGGGACTTCGACCGCCCGCTCACGATCGAAGACGTGCCGATGCCGGAACCCGGACCCGGCCAGGTCGTGGTCCGGGTGGCCGCGTGCGGGGTCTGTCATAGCGACGTGCACATGGCACGAGGAGAGTGGGTCGGCTTCAAGTCTCTGATGCCGCTGCCCCTGATCCTTGGCCACGAAGTCGCGGGGACGGTGGAACGCCGAGGGCCCGACGTCATCCGACTCCGGGAGGGCGACCGTGTGGGCATCCCCTGGTTCCACCACACCTGCGGGGAATGCACCTACTGCAAGACCGATCGGGAGGTCTTCTGTGACAAGTCTGCGATCACGGGCGGCACCGTCGATGGCGGCTTCGCGGAGTACGTCCTGGCTTGGGAAAGCCACGTCGTCTCGATCCCCGAGTCGGTGCCGCTTGCCGAAGCCGCTCCGCTGTTCTGCGCCGGGGGGACCGTCTTCAGCGCGCTATCGAAAGTCAGCCTGGACGACACGAAACGGGTCGCGATCTGGGGGGCCGGCGGTCTGGGCCTCTATGCGATACAACTCGCCCGACTGACCGGAGCGCATGTAACAGCGGTCGATCTGCTTGACACGAAATTCCCGCTTGCCAGTGAGATGGGAGCGGAATCCTGCGTGAGGGTAGCCGAATCCGCAGAGTGGTTCGCGGATCCGGAACATCAGGTCGACGTCGTCCTGGTTTCGGCGACGTCGGCCGAGGCATATCGCTCCGCGACCGGAAGCGTTCGGAAGGACGCCACGCTGCTCGTCGTCGGTATTCCGTCCGACCCGCTCGAGTGGACGGCAGGAAAGATCGTCCAGTCGGGGCTCCGCATCGTGGGTTCTCGGGTTTGCAGTCGGCGGGAACTACGGGAGTTGATGGCACTGGCAGCAGACGGCGCGATCCGGTCCGAGATCCATCCATATCGTCTGGACCAGGCTGAGGAAACGCTCGAGCTCGTGGCACGGGGACAGATCGAGGGAAGAGCGGTCCTGGACCTGACCGAGTGACGCGGGAAAAACCTTCCTGCTAAACTGAAGGCAACGTTCCGGACAGCCCAAGCCAATGAACAGACGCAACCTGCGGGCAAGCCTGATCCTGATCATTCTGCTGCTGGTCCAAGCAGCGATGCTCGGTGCGCCACAGAACGACGGCCGGATCATCTCGGTCGCCGACATCCACGGCGATTACGATTCCTTCACGGCACTACTTCAGCAGGTCGGCCTACTCGATGCCGACCACCGATGGTCCGGGGGCCGCGCAACGTTCGTCCAGACCGGAGATTTCACCGACCGTGGCCCGAAGGCACGCCAGGTCATGGATCTGTTGATGGATCTGCCCGAACAGGCGGACGACGACGACGGAAAGGCGATCATCCTCATGGGCAACCACGAGATGATGAACATGATGGGCGATCTTCAGAGCGTCACCGGCGACGACTACGCCAGCTTTGTCGATGACGAGTCGGAAGAACGACGGATGGAAGCGTTCGAGGATTATCTCGACTATCTAGAGGAGCGCTCGGAGCGTCTCGGCCTGCCGCCCGTCGACGGAAAAGAACCGGAAATCGAGGCCCTGTGGATGGAAGCACATCCTCCGGGATTCGTCGAACACCGCGAGGCGTTCTCGCCCCGCGGAAAGTACGGCCGCTGGCTCCGTAGCCTGCCGACGATCGCTCGCGAGGGCGATACGATCTTTCTGCACGCAGGTATCAGCTCCCCCGCGTCCGCCCTGTCCCTGGACCGCATCAACGACAGGATCCGCGAAGAGATCGGGCAATTCGATCGACTGAAGGACTACCTGATCGATCGGGATCTTGCCCTGCCGTTCTTCACGCTCAACGAGTTGGCCACATCCGTTCGGGAAGAGCGCGATGCGATCCGCTCCCAGATCGCCACTCGCCAGGCGGAGGCAGCAGCGGAGGGCGACGAGTACGACCCTTCGCGCCGGCAGGAAGAACATCTGGAGGTGCTGGGCGAGTTTCTCGCCATCGGAGGGTGGTTGTCGGTACACCCGGAGGGAATCCTATGGTTCCGGGGCTTCAACACATTGCCCGACCGGGAAGCCGCCGCCCTGCTCGAAGAGTTGCGAAAAGACTACGACGCCCTCCATTTCGTGACCGGGCACAGCCCACAGCGGACCGGTCGCGTTCGAGCCCGTTTCGACGGCGGGTTCTTCGTCGCGGACACCGGCATGCTGTCGTCGGTCTATCTGGGCGGTCGACCCTCGGCCATGGAGATTCGGGACGGCGTCTTCCGCGCCATCTATCTGGACCAGGAATCGGTCCAGTTGTACCCTCCGCCCAACATTCCCGAGTAGGCCAGAACCGGCCACTGCGACATCGCGAATTGTCCTCTTCCCGATTCATCTGCGACACGGTGTAGGCAACCCATTCGCCGTCCGGGCTCATGCGCGGGTCACCGACGTTCTTCAGCTCTCGAAGATGTCGTCGACCGTGCGTGGACGTCTGTCCTGGGCCGGAAGCACGCTCGCTACAAACAGCGCCGGGGTCGTTAGCAGAACACTTCATCTCGTTTTCACCTCGGGGGTTGAAGGAGTTCTCACGATGAAGCTGGCTCGTTTTCTCCCCTCGTTCCAGCGCTTTCCGACTTGTGGTAACCTTCGAGCCGTCCACCTGAAAAACACACACTCGGGCCGGAGGTTACTCCCATGAAAGCAGCCAGACGTTGTCGATTCCTGCTGAACGCAGGAGGCCTTCTTCTGATCACCCTGTCGGGGGCAACGCCGGGATTCCCCCAGTCAAGCCTGCGATTTGAGATCTCTGTACCGGCCCAGGTCCGTTCGGAACCGATCACCGGTCGCGTGTACGTGATGATCTCCCGCACGAACGAGCGTGAGCCACGGCAGCAGACCGGCCGCACGGGCACTCCTTACTTCGGACGTGACGTGGAAGGGCTCGCCCCGGGGACGCCCGGCATTATCGACTCGAGCGATCTGGGAACGCCTGTCCCCAGCCTGAGCGACATCCCACCCGGCGAGTACTACGTTCAGGGCTTCGTCAACCTCTACTCAGAGTTCCGGCGCGCAGATGGCCACGTGGTGTGGATGCACGACGATCAATGGGAAGGCCAACACTGGGACCGGTCTCCCGGCAACCTTTACAGCGATGTCCAGCGCGTGCGCATCGACCCGGCCGAAGGCGGCGTCATTCGTCTCGAGGCCGACAACGTCATCCCACCCATCGAGATGCCCCCGGACACGGAGTGGGTCCGGCGCTTCCGGTACCAGAGCCCGATGCTGACCGAATTCTGGGGGCGGCCGATCTACCTGGGAGCCACGGTACTGCTACCCCGTGACTACGACCGGACGACAATCGACTACCCGGTCATATACGAGCAGGGGCATTTCTCCCTAGGCAACCCGATGCGATTCTCAGAGGAAAGCGCCATTTACGACGAGTGGGTGAAGGAAGACTTCCCGCGTATGATCGTCGTCACCTTCCAGCACCCGACACCGTATTTTGACGACTCCTATGCAGTGAACTCCGTCAATGTCGGACCCTATGGTGACGCGATCCTTGAAGAGCTCATCCCGGAAATCGAAGAACGATTCCGGGTCATCGACGAACCCTGGGCCCGCGCACTGACAGGTGGGTCCACGGGCGGCTGGGAGGCGCTTGCGCTCCAGATCTTCCACCCCGACTTCTTCGGCGGCACTTGGGCGTACTGCCCCGACCCCGTGACGTTTCATGACGTGGAGGGCATCAACATCTATGAAGACGAGAACGCCTTCTACAAGCAGCATGAATGGCGACGCGTGCCGACGCCGAACACCCGGGAAACCAACGGCGAAATCCGCCTCACGTCCGAGCAGCGCAACCACTTCGAGCTCGTGAACGGCACGAAGGGGCGATCGGGACAACAGCTCGACATCTGGTCGGCTGTCTATGGTCCGATCGGCGACGACGGTTACTTCAAACCGCTCTTCGACAAGCTGACGGGCGAAATCGATCCATCCGTACCCCAGTACTGGAAGGACAATTACGACCTGATGTACTACCTCGAACGAAACTGGTCCGAGATCGGGTACAAGCTGATCGATAAGATCCACGTTTACACGGGAACGATGGACAATTTCTACCTGAACAACTCGACGAAAATGCTTGAGGAATGGATGAAGACGACCAGCGACCCCCATTACGAAGGTTTCTTCCTCTACGGAGAGGGCGAAGGCCACTGCTGGAGCGGGCCGGGAACCTCATGGGACCGGGTAAAGGAGATCGGTCAGTACATGATGTGGAAGGCGCCCGAGACGACGACTCATCCATGGTGGAGGTACTGAAGACTGATGACGACGGGCGGGCCGAGGTCCCGCCCCTACACCTATCCTTCCACAGACTGCGCTTTCGGCCAGATCAACGACGCAGCGATTGAGGCGGCCAGGACGGCCAGAATGACGCCGAGCGAGACCCCGATCGGGAAGTGTCCGTCGTAGAGCTGGTTCAGCCACACCATCTTCAAACCCACGAACATCAGCACGACGGCCAGCCCGTACTTCAACAGGTAGAACTTGTCCATCGCACCGGCCAGCAGGAAGTAGATGGAGCGCAACCCGAGGATCGCCGACAGGTTTGAAGTGAAGACGATCAGCGGTTCGGTCGTGATCGCGAATACTGCCGGGACAGAATCGACTGCGAAAACGATATCCGTCGCCTCCAGGAACAAGAGGGAGACGACCAGCGGGGTTCCGTAAATTACGCCGTCTCTCCGAACGAAAAACCTCTGACCCTCCAGCTGGGCCGTGACCGGAACAAAACGCCGGAACAGCCTGATCAGCGCGTTCTTCTCGGGCTCGACCTTCTCATCGCCCGTGAACATGAGCCGAACGCCGGTGACGATCAGAAAGGCCCCGAAGATCAGGACGACGAACTGATACTGCATCAGCAGCGATCCGGCGGTGATGAAGAGCGTGCGGAATATGAACGCGCCCAGGATGCCATAGAACAGAACCCGATGCTGGTAGCGGCTCGGGATGCCGAAATAACGGAACACCAACACGAAGACAAAGATGTTGTCGACCGACAGCGACTCTTCCACGACGTAACCCGTCAGGAATTCGAGGGCAACCTGCCAGGCGGCAGCTGCGGCGTCGAAGTCGGGGATCGCCTGCAACCGAGGATCGAGGGAAAACTTCCAGAGGCTGAAACGGTAGAGGCCGAAGTTGAACAGGAGCGCCAGAGACACCCATACGGTGACCCACAGCCCTGCCTCCTTGAAGCCCACCACATGGGCCTCGCGGTGAAACACGCCCAGGTCGATTGCGAGCAGGGTCGCGACTCCGCCGACGAACGTCACGTACACCCACCAGTACTCGGCGAACGGAAAAAGCTGGACGCTATCCACCAACAACAACTACACGAATCGCAGAGGCAAGATCAAACGGTAAATCAGCTAATCGGTTATAATTCGCTACTTCCTGGCATCGAACGGACAGGCAAGCCATGAGTTCAACAATCGACAAGAACGCCGACGCCGATGTGCGACACGACTGGACCCGGGGGGAGGTCGGCGCCATCTACTCGCAACCGTTCCTTGACCTGTTAGGTATCGCCCAGCAGGTTCACCGCACACACCACAACCCGCGCGAAGTGCAGCTCTGCCAGCTCATCTCCATCAAGACCGGAGGGTGTCCCGAAGATTGCGCCTATTGTCCGCAGAGCGCGCACTATGAAACGGACGTCGAGGCGGAATCGCTGCTCGACGTCGACCGCGTGCTGGCTTCCGCACGCCAGGCGCGTGCCGAGGGCGTCGACCGCTTCTGCATAGGCGCCGCATGGCGCGAGGTCAGCGACGGCCCGGAGTTCGAGAAAGTACTCGACATGGTCCGCGGTGTCGCCTCGATCGGGCTGGAAGTGTGTTGCACGCTCGGCATGCTGACCGAATCGCAGGCGACGCGTCTCGCTGATGCCGGCCTTCACGCATACAACCACAACCTGGACACATCCCCCGAGTATTACGAAAAGATCATCACGACCCGCAGTTACGAAGACCGCCTCGAGACCCTCGCGGCCGTACGCAAGGCCGGCATCACCGTGTGCTGCGGCGGCATCGTCGGCATGGGCGAATCCGACGACGATCGGGTCGGGCTGCTCCATGAACTCGCGCGCCTGGACCCTCATCCAGAGAGTGTGCCCATCAACGTGCTGGTCCAGGTCGATGGGACACCACTGACCCCGAACTCACCGATTGATCCGTTCGTGCTTGTCCGGACGATTGCTGCCGCCCGGATCCTGATGCCCAGCTCCCGCGTCCGGCTCAGCGCGGGCCGCCGGGCGCTTTCGCGCGAGTGCGTTTCGCTTTGTTTTCTCGCGGGAGCCAACTCGATCTTTGTCGGGGACAAGTTGCTGACCACTCCGAACCCGGACCGCTCCGAGGACACGCGGCTTCTCGAGGACCTGGATCTGGTTCCCTTGAGTAATGCCGCGCGACGCTGAACTCGGCTCCGGTTCGACCGACGCCCGTCTGGAATCCGAACTCCGGGCGCTTCACGCCGAATCCCTTCATCGGCGGCTCGTCTCTACCGATCCGCGGGGGTTCTGCTCCAACGACTACCTTGGCCTGGCCCATCATCCCGATCTCGTCCGAACACTCCAGTCATCAATCGACGAATCCGAGCGGATCGCCTCGACCGGGTCGCGGCTGTTATCGGGACACGCGCCTGCCTGGGACCGGCTCGAGGACTGCTTTGCCCGCTTCGTCGGGAGTGAGGCCTGTCTATTCTTCAATTCGGGATACGCCGCCAATATCGGGCTGCTGACTTCCGTCGTTCGTGCAGAAGATACGGTCTATTCCGATAGCGCCAACCATGCCAGTCTGATCGACGGAATCCGCCTCACCCGGTGCCGGAAGGTGATTTGTCCACACCTGGATATGGATTTCCTCGAAGATGCGCTGGCACGGGACGCCGCGAGGGACGGGGAACGCTTCATCGTCGTCGAAAGCATCTTCAGCATGGATGGGGACAGCGCTTCCATCGAAGCGCTCCATTCCCTGGCGACACACTACGGCGCCAACCTGATCGTAGACGAAGCGCACGCGACGGGCGTCGTCGGCAAGGCGGGGCGCGGTCTCACGGGGGGAAGCGATCGCCCCGAATCCGTACTGGCAAGCGTCCACACCTGCGGTAAGGCGCTGGCATCGGCGGGAGCCTTCGTGGCGTGTTCGTCCACCCTGAAGGATTACCTGATCAACTTCGCGCGGACGTTCATCTTCAGCACCGCCCTGCCCCCCTACGTAGCGGCACAGGTCGGCGAGGCGATCCATCTCGCAGCAGCGGCGGATCCGACGCGCCAACGCCTGGCTGCAACGTCCGACCTCCTCAGATCTCGCCTGAAGAGCGCCGGCTTCGACACAGGGCGGAGCAACTCCCAAATCGTACCCCTCCTGCTCGGTTCGAACGAGAACGCGCTCGTCACCGCACGGCAGTTGAACGCCGCCGGGTATTCCGTTCGCGCGATCCGCCCTCCGACCGTTCCCGCAGGCACGTCCAGGCTCCGACTTACGGTAACCGCAGAAACTTCCACCGATATGGTGAACGGGCTCGTCGACGCGCTCGAGAACGGGCGCGCATGAGGGACTTGTTTGTTACCGGAAGCGATACCGGCGTCGGGAAGACGGTTCTTTCTGCACTGCTGACCGCTGCGCTCGATGCCGCCTACTGGAAGCCGATCCAGAGTGGAGCGCTCGGGGGACGGGCGGAAACGGACCGCGAGGCAGTCCGGCGATGGGCCGAACCACCCGAAGACTGCATCTTCTCCGAGGCGTTCGTGTTCGATCCGGCAGTATCGCCGCACCTGGCGGCCCGGGAGGCCGGGATCACGATCGATCTCGCCACGATCCGCAAGCCGACCCCGGGGAACGGACGCCGCCTGATCATGGAAGGTGCGGGAGGCGCCCTGGTGCCCATCAACGACCACGAACTGATGCTGGATCTGATGGGACAACTCGACGCGGGCGTCGTTATTGCGACCCGATCGTCTCTGGGGACGATCAACCACACGTTGCTAACGGTGAACGCCGTTCGCGGCGCCGGGCTCGACCTGCTCGGCGTCGTGATGATCGGTGACGAGAACACCGAAAACCGCCGGGCGATCGAACACTATGGAGACGTGCCGGTTGTGGGATGGATTCCAACGTTGCCCCAGATTAACCGACCCGCGCTGATGGCGGCCTACGAACAACACTTCGATAAGGATCGATTTCAATGACCGGACCCATTCACATCTGGCATCCATTCACCCAGGAAGCGCTCGATCCCCCGCCGGTCGTGATCGAACGCGGCGAGGGTGCATACCTGTACACGAAGGACGGGCGACGCCTCGTCGATGGGATCTCGTCCTGGTGGGTCAACCTGCACGGCCACGGTCATCCCCGGATCGCCGATGCCATCGCGAATCAGGCGCGGCTGCTGGAGCACGTGGTATTCGCCGGCTTTACTCACGAGCCGGCCGAACGCCTGGCCTCGAAACTCAGAGCAGTGACTCCCCCACATCTGACCCACGCGTTCTTCTCCGACAACGGATCCACGGCGGTCGAGGTTGCGCTCAAGATGGCGATTCAGTACTGGCAAAACATGGGCAAACCGGAACGGAACCGGGTGATCGCGCTCGACCACGCCTACCACGGCGACACAGCCGGTGCGATGGCGCTCAGCGCGAACTCCCCGTTTACTGAAGCGTTCGATCGGCTCCGCTTCCCGGTGCTCAGGACCCACTCGGCATACTGCTACCGTTGCCCTGTCGGTAAGACCAGGGATAGTTGCGACATCGAGTGCCTCGAACGGATGGAAGATCTCTTCTCGGAACATGACGGTGAGATCGCCGCGGTCGTCGTCGAACCGCTCTTGCAAGCCGCCGGCGGCATGATCATGCATCCGACCCAATTTCTGACGCGAACTGCGGACCTCTGCCGCCGAAACGGCGCCCTCCTGATCGCCGACGAAGTTCTGACTGGGTTCGGAAGAACAGGAACCATGTTCGCTTCAGAGGGCGCCGGGGTCACACCCGACATCATGTGTGTCTCGAAGGGTCTGACCGGAGGATTCCTGCCTTTCGCGGCGACGTTCGCGACCGAGGAGGTGTACGGAGCCTTCAGAGCGGCGAACCGAACCCGGACCCTGTACCACGGTCATTCCTACGCAGGCAATCCGCTGGGATGCGCGGCGGCACTGGCGAACCTGGAGATATTTGAGTCCGAACCGGTGTTCGACCGTATCCGAACGATCGAGCGCATCCATCGGGAGCGTCTGCCGTTGCTCGCTGAACACCCCCTGGTGGGGGACAGCCGCATGATCGGTACTGTCGCCGCGGTCGAACTCGAAACCGACGACCCGGGCTACCTGTCCGACATGCGCCTCAGGCTCTACAATTTCTTCATCGAGCACGGCGTCCTGTTACGGCCACTCGGCAACGTCATCTACATCCTCCCCCCTTACGTCATCCCGCCAGAAGAGCTGCACCGGATCTATGACGTCATCGGTGGGGCGATCGCGGAGATTTCCGAGCAGTGAAGAACCAGGTCACGACCACCTACCTGGAGATGCGGTCGCCCGACGCGATGCAGCCGTCCGGTGTAGCGATCGAGGGACTGGAGATTCGGCAGATCCGGATCGCGTCCCCGGAATTCAACCGCTTTCTTTATGAGACGGTCGGCAAGCAATGGCTCTGGATCGACCGACTCGTCTGGACCCCAAAGGACTGGTACGACTGGGTAGATCGGGACGATCTCCAAACCTGGGTGGCGTGGGTCCATGGGGCACCCGCCGGCTATTTCGAACTGGAACGGCAGGAGGGCCCCAACGTAGAGATCGCGTTCTTCGGGCTGTTGCCGCGTTTCGTCGGGCGCGGGCTGGGCGGGGTTCTTCTGTCCGAAGCCATCCGGCGGGCCTGGGACATGGGACCCTCGCGCGTCTGGATCCATACGTGCACGCTCGACCATCCGAACGCCCTGGCGAACTACAAGGCCCGCGGCCTGAAGCTCTATCGAGAAGAAACACACACCCAGGAAACCGAGTAGCCGTACGTCCGACCGATCGGGGACAGGTCGCTCTGGCCGCGCGACACGTGTGGTTCAAGCGGTCCGTCAGACGGCCAGAGTGCCCTGTCCCCGCTTTCTTGAATCGATGCGCATCACGACCTGGAACGTAAACTCCATCCGCCGACGGCTCGACAATGTCCTCGACTGGATTCAGCGCGAGCAGCCCGACGTCCTCTGCCTGCAGGAGACCAAGTGCACGGACGATCGGTTCCCGTGGGTCGTTCTCAAGACTCTAGGTTACTCCGTCGCGATAGACGGCCAGCGGAGCTACAACGGTGTGGCGATTGCGTCGCGCGTGCCACACACCGAGGTGACCGTTCGTCCAATTTGGCCGAAGGATCAGGACGCCCGCTCGATCTCCTGTCTTGTGGGAAGTACCCGGATCGTCAATGTCTACGTCCCGTACGGCGAGAAAGTCGGGACTACAAAGTTCAGCAAGAAGCTCCGTTGGCTGCGCCGGCTTCGGGACTACATGGTCGAACAGGAACCGCCCACGATTGTCAGTGGAGACTTCAACGTGGCCCCCGACGACCGTGACGTCTTCGATCCGCGAGCCCGGCACGAAAAACTCATCTGCAGCACGCCGGAGCGCGAACGGCTGCAATCGCTGATCGACGCCGGATACAGGGATGCTTTACGCATGGTGACCGACGAGGGAGGACACTACACATGGTGGAGCCATCGCGTCGGCGCGGTGGAAAGAAACCGGGGACTGCGTATAGATCATCACCTGGTGTCCAATGACATTGCCCCTCGAATACGAAGCGTGACCATCGACGTCCGGGAGCGCCAGCGATCGGGCGCCTCCGACCATGCACCCGTGACGCTCGACATTCAGCTCCAATGAGCGGAGCCGCCGAGAGTGAGGTTCCGGGCGAACCTGTTGTAACATCTATAATGGCGGGCGTTGTTAATCCATAAGTTCAAGGCCCACACATCAGTCAAAGGACAAGTCATGCTTAATAAGCTAGCGATCGCATTGATCACTATCGTCTTGACCGTAGGAGCCGGTCATGGCCTCTTCGGTGAAGGAAACCCGGCGCGGGCCGCCACACCTCAGCGCTGGAGCGTGTGGGAAGGCGCCTACGGGTCGGACCAGGCGGCGAACGGCAGCAGAGCGTACCAGGCCAACTGCGTGCGTTGCCACGGCGTCGACCTCGAAGGCAGAAGCGGTAGGGCGCTTGCGGGAGAGACCTTCATGGACGACTGGCGTGAGGGGACCGTCAGACACTTGTACGATGCCGTCACCACCATGCCGATTTCCGGCCCGAAGCTCAGCGACCGGACATACCTCAACATCGTCGCTTACATCCTCGAGTCGAACGGTTTCCCTCCAGGCTACGAACTAGTGCAAGAAGAACTCCGGGAGATCCGGATTGAAGGGCCGAACGGACCACAGCCGGTACCAGACCGGGCGACGGTTCAGGTCGTCGGGTGCTTCACACGAGCCGATGGCGACGACTGGACGCTCAGCGACGCGACCGAGCTTGTACGGATTCGGAACTCCGAGAGAGTGACATCCGACGAGGTTGCTCTTGCGAAAACGGCCCGGCTCGGTGAGAGCTTCTTCGGGCTGCAGAATTTCTTCATGGTCGGCAGTTTCGACCGTGATGCCCACGACGGCCACAAAGTGATGGTAAAAGGTGTGTTGATCCGGGATCCCGAAGGGGACCGGATCAGCCTCACGGCCGTTGGGGACGCCGCATCGACCTGTCAGCGATAGTAACTCGCCCAGGCTACTGACCAGGGCGATCGGAGAGTAGCCACGGATTACACAGATTACACGGATAGAAGAGAGTTATGTTCGGATTGCTTTTTCCGAAAGAACTCGTACTAAATCCGTTAAATCCGTGTAATCCGTGGCCACTCCGGTCGGTGTAATCCCTGGCTAATCCCATCCGTGTAATCCAGGGCCCACTTACTCGTAATGAAGCGCGACGATCGGGTCGACCCGAGACGCCCGCCGTGCCGGCAGGTAGCCTGCCAATCCACCAACGAAAACCATCAGCAGAGCCGCGGACACGATCGTAAGCCCATCGGTCGGAGCCAGGCCGAAGAGCAGGCTCGATACGAGCCGGCCCGCGGCCATCGCCGCTAGAAACCCAACGCCGATGCCGAGGGCCACAAGGATGAGCGATTCGCCCAGCACCATCCGCGTGACATCCCACCTTTGCGCACCAAGCGCCATCCGAATGCCGATCTCGTTCGTCCGCCGGACGACGTTGTAGGACGCCAGCCCGAACAGGCCGATCGAGGCCAGCAGGAGCGCCAGGCAGCCAAACAGCAGGTATGACAGCGCGAAGAATCGCTCCTGGGACAACCGTTGCTCGATCTGCTCGGCCTACGTGGATACATTGATGAGAGGCAGGTTCGGATCGACGAGACGAATCGCTTCCCGAACGCTCCCGACGAGCCCTTCGGGATCGCCGGCGGTTCTTACCTCGAACGTCATGCTATTGGAGTTTCGCTGCGTGTATGGCAGATAGATGGTGGGTGGCTCGTCGTCGCGGACGTTGGTGTACTTCACGTCGCCAACGACGCCGACGACCGTAACGTTCCCGGCATCTTCGAGAGCGAAACCGAACCGGCTGCCGAGGGGGTCCTGTCCCGCGAAGAAGTGCTTCGCGGCGGCATCGTTGATCACCGCCACGTCGGGCGCCGCATCGTTGTCCCTTGGATCGAGCACACGCCCGGCCAGCAAGGGTATCTCCAAAGTTTCGAAAAACCCGGGCGACACCGTCATCATGTGGGCGCTGTTATTGTCCAGGACTTCCTTCCCCTCGGCGTAGACGCTACTCGTACTTGTACTACCCGAGAGAAATGCCGTCCGGGACATTCCTACCGAACGTACACCGGGCAGCGCGGTAAGGCGTTCCCGAACCTGACCATACAGCATAGTGATCTGGTCGTCTTCGTACCCGTTGAGTCCTGGATTCAGACGGAACAGCAGGATGTTGTCGGGGTTGAATCCCACATCGACACCGCGCAGATTCTGGAGTGTGCCAAGAAAGAGGCCGGCACCGATCAGGAGCACCAGCGACACGGCGACCTGGAAGACCAGCAGGGCCTTGCTGAGGCGTGTTCGCCCAGCGGCAACGCCGCGACTGGTCTCCTTGAGGGCGCCGGACAGATCCACGCGGGTCGCGCGGAGGGCGGGGATCAGGCTGAAGATCACGCCGGTCGCGACGCTTAGGACGGCAACGAATGAGAACACGCGCCAGTCGAAAGGCGCGCTCTGACCCTGGGGCAAGAGCTGGCGTCCCCAATAAGCCACGAGAAGACCCAGCATACCGCCGAAAACCGAAAGCAACACACCTTCGGTCAACAGCTGTCGCACGAGACGCCTGCGGGTGGCTCCCATGGAAAGACGGATCGATATCTCTTTCTGACGTGCCGTGGCGCGCGATAAAAGCAGGTTGGCGACGTTCGCGCAGACGATGAGGAGAACGAGCGCCACGACAGCGCCGAGGATGGTCGCTGTGCGCGTCGTGCGGGATCCCGCGTCGTATACACCGCGTGCTCCGGAGTCGACCTGCAGACCGGGAATGGCTGTCCGACCCTGATTTCTGGACCGCGTGCGCTCCTCTGCGGACAGGGCCTCGAGATAGGAAGCCATACCTTCGCCCGCGACTCGCCCGAAGACGCTCTCAAAGTTGCCGCGGACCTGTTCGGCGCGAACGCCTGGGTTCAACCGGCCCATGATTTGGAGCCACCACCAAGTTGCCTCGCCCAGTCTCTCCCGGCCGCCCAACTGGGTGTCGAGCGCCAGGGGAAGATGGACATCTGATGCCCTGCCAGATGCCGTCTGAATCCCCGTGTAGTCGGGCGTCGTCACGCCGACCACCGTGACCGGTGTGTTGTTGACCGTAACGACTGTGCCTACGACGGCCGGATCCAGGCCGAACCTGCGGCCCCAGTAGCCATGGCTGATCATGACGACGGGCTCTGCGCCCACGACATCGTCATCGGGCCGTATCGTCCGGCCGACGATCGCCGGAATGCCGAGGACGTCGAAATACCCACCGGAGGCAATGAACCCAGACGCGATCTCAGCCCGCCCGTCGACAACGACGTTGACCTGGCCAAACGGCGCAGCGGCAAACATTCCCGAGAGGGTCTCGTTACTCGCCTGGAGTTGCTCGAACGTCGCGTAGGAGAACGTTGCGGCGGCCCTCTCGCCCGAAGGCGTCGGCGCAACCGCTCCGTATTCGCTCCGACTCGTCGCCATCTGGTTGTCTCCGAACCATCTCAGCCGCACCAGCCCATCCGGGTCCGCGACCCGAATCGACCGCAACAGTTGGCTGTTGACCGCGCTGAACAGAGCCGTGTTCGCGCCGATACCCAACGCGAGCGAAAGTAGTACGACGGCGGTCCAGCCTTTCGACTGAAGCAGGACGCGGACGGCGTGTCGAAGATCTCCAAACATCAGGCCTCCACCGGGGGAAACATTTCCCCGAATCCTCTATAGACTCCGAAACCGTGAAATTGGTTGTCGGAAGAAACGAGCTAATCCAGTCGGAGGGAACTCCGAGCCAGAACGACTCCGGATGAGCTGGACATCGAAGAATAGTAAGAGACGAACCGCTGAGGTTCGGGAGCATCATATGATCTCAAGTTTTCAGCCCATCTGTACCCGATCGGCTGGTACCAGAGTTCGGCATCGATCGTAAATGGACCCGCCGCTCCGGCGACGTCTATCGAGTAATGCACGCTGTCCGATCCCCCGCCAAAGTCCGCATCGTCGGACGCCGACCCGTGGACCGCAATGTCTTCGCCGGCCGTCGCCTTGTCGAAGCCTTCGGGCAAGACGCGGTTGTCTTTGACGTATGCCAGGCCGTTGAGCAAGCCGGTCGTCAGGGCGTCGTTTCGATCCACGATAATGGATTCGTAAATCTGAACCTGACCGCTGTTCGTGATCTGCTCGTAATGAGGTTCGTACCGCAAAGGGTCGGCGTCGTTGTCGTTGCCCTCGATCAAGCCGTCGGGCGTCAAGGCGCCCGACGAGAATACAATTTGCCCTGAGCCGTCGCGAACCGTCACGTGCAACCACACACGCCGGGAGGGATAGGCCGTTGGCAGCTTGTGCCCTGCTATGTTCTCCACGAGCAGATCGGCTTCGAGACGCGTGCCGCGGACCGAGGCCTGCTCTATTGTCAGGCGCGCGCTGTCCTCCGCCAGATGCCGGCGCGCTCGCTCTGCGGCCAACTCCAGCTCCTGAGAAAGAGCTTGAACGCCAAGCTCTGCGCGGTACCTGTTCAGCATCTGAACCACGAAGAAGTTGCTCCCGCGAAAGTCATGACGCGACAACCCTTCGCGCGGTTCGCCCAACACCGACGTGATCGGCATGGGTTCGGCAACAACGGGCATGTGACAATCCTGGCAGCTTTGCTCCTCGCGATAGCGGCTGTGGAGCCACTCCTGGTAGGGTACCTGTTCGGGCAGCTCACCGATGACTACGCCTCCGGGCCCGAGAGTATGTGTGATCAACGTGTGGCACGTGGCGCACAACTCCGATTCCTGAATGTGGGTGGACTCGGTCTGCCGGAACCCCGTGGCCGACCTCATCATGTGGAGCCGGCCGTCGTCGGGCTCGAATGGACCGTAGATCGCCCGTTCGCCGTCGGTCCGCATCTCTTCGACACGAAAACCTCCGACGAGGCTTCCCTCGGTACCCAGACCCTCCTCGGTGATCTGATGACAGAGTGTGCACGACACGCCGTCGGCTGCCAACAGGTCCTGAGGGTCATCTCCGGAGCCGATCGGCAGGTGCTCGAACACGCTACCTGGCAGGCCGTTCACATTGGCCGAATAGCGTGCCATCGGCATGTGGCACTTGGAGCACTCGTCTTCGATCGCACCCTGGGATTCTGGATGGTCCATGACCTCCCGGCGTACCGCGGCATGCCAGTAGGGATCGCGCGCGGAGTTGGCCATCATGGAAGAACGCCATGCAAACCCGATCGAAACGTCTTCGCCAAGTGACGTCACCAAACCGTTGTGACAGGCGATGCACGCCTGGTGGGTGTCGAAGAGATGATCTGCCGAAAGGGCTGCTGGCGACTGCTGTGCTTCCGACGGGGATGGGGACATCGTTAGGTAGATAAGGACCATCGCCGCGACGGCGAGCGACGCCACCAACTTGCTCGTCATGGACGCTCGTCCTACCATCCTGAAAAGAACCCTCCGTCAAACCAGTCCCAGAGCACGTAGACGATGATCTCGGTTCGGCGCGGTCCGGACTGGGTCAGCGGTAATCGCACACCGACATTCGCGAGGATATGCTGACGCGGGCTGAGGCTGAACTGGACCTGGGGCACGACGTCCCAATGGGTCTCGGAGCCGTCTTCCAGATCCCGGGCGCCAAGCAACTCCACCATCGGGGACCATGAGCGTCCCCAACCGCTATCCTCGGCGATAGTCTTGCCGATGGCCGCGCGCCAGAACGCCTCGTCGGCCCGGTCGCGGTCGGCCGGGACCTCGAGACCCGCCTGCAGATGCATGAACCCATCGGCGGGAAACATCTGCCCAAAGGCAATGAACGGCTCGAACACTGTCACGCCCTTTCCGAACCCCCGGTCTTCATTGCCGGTCGGTAGGATGACCTCGGCCGCCGCGCTGAAGATGGAGCCGGTTTCGAGACTGTAGAACAGATTTCTCTTGTAACCGATCGCGACATCTCCGATTCCACCGCGCCAGGATCCAGCCTCGCGCCCTTCGAAACTGAACGGGATCTTGATCTCGATCTGGTTCCTGGAACCGAATCGACGCTCGTAAACGAGTTCGGGAATCACAGCGCCGTCGCCCTCGGAAACGGTCGTCACCGTCAGGACCGCCTCGTCTTCTGGAAAAGCTTTTTCGGTGACGAGCGGACGCGGCAGGTTCAGCTCGCCTCGCGGCCAACTCTTGTCTACACAGAACGTGCGTATGTGTCCGATCGCGAGCAGAATCTCATCTTCGGTGAGGGCTTCGCCGAAAGCAGGCATCATCCGGTCGAACCGACGCACCGGACCACCCTGGTGAGCAACCGCAAGCCAGTCGCCGTCCGGCTCCCTGGAAGCAAACCGGCAGTCGGTGAAATCAGGAAGAGGAATGTCGAAGCCGACCGTGGAGACCGGATTGCCCGCACCGTCGGCACTGTGACATGCGGCGCAAGCTTGCTCGTAGATCTCCTGGCCGGATCGATCGGCTCGGGCCTCAGACTGCTCGGCTAACGCGACCGATCCAAGCGCAAGGACACCGCAAAATCCAAACACGACAACTCGCGTCATCGATCTCCATGACTTTGTAAACATTAGGTAACAAGAACGGGGCCCAAACCCCACGAGAGCTTCCACCATTTACCATTAGGGGTCAAGGTTGATGTCGACAGAGTCGATACCGTAAGTGGCCTCTTTCTTCTGATATCGAATCTGGTAACGAATCGCCGGCAGCGGAGTCTGTTAGTGAATCGATTGGATCGCACAGCTGACTGGAATGCTCTGAACAAAGGCGCGTCCTCCGGTGTCTATCTCTACAACCAACACGATGTACCAGTGCTACGATGTTAGATTGTGGGGAGCGGTCACGAAGCGCCTGGATAAGCTCGACAGAATGATAAACGCTCGGAACACAAAGGTCGCTCAGGCATCGCTATCGGTTCTTGCCGTTGGCATCTTCGCATTGGCCCTCGGCCAGACTGTCGGGCTTGCGCAATCGAACTCCCAGCCACCACTGAACGCACTTGAGATTGGGAAGGCCCTCCTCTATGAAGGCGTCACCGGACTGGCAAGCGTTCTGGAACAAGCCGGCGTGCCGCCCCTGACGTTCGATCAGGAAACTCAGGTTCAGACGGTTTGGGAAGCGCACGACCGAGAGTACCGCCGCCTTGTCGAAGAGAACGGCGGTGTCGTCGATCAGGCGATCGCCGAAAACATCGCGGACCTTGAAGAACAAGTGTTCCTCGCCTCGATCAAGTTCCTGAACCCCGCCCAGCGAAACGTTCTCTCGGAACTCCTCGAGATGGACCTCAACACGGATCTGCCCGAAGACCCGGGTGAGCTTCGGGAGTATCTCGGAGACTTGCGCAGCCCCGGCGGCCGTGGAGGTATTTCCATCGACGGCTTCGGTGGCGGCCGGATGCCGGACCGCGATGAGATTCAGGAGATTCGAATCAACGAGAACGCTTTCACATCCGAACAGAGTCGCCAGGGGCGGGGTCAGACGCAGATCATCACGCGGGGTGGCAGCGGGCAATTCAGAGGCACCTTCGGGTTCAACTTCGCCGATGAATCGCTCGACGCGCGGAACACGTTCGCGTCGTTCCGTCCGCCGTATCAACGCCGGAACTTCAACGGCAACTTCAGCGGACCAGTCATCCGGAACCGGTTGACGCTATCTGTCAGCCTGCGCGACAACACGAACGAACGGGGCGAGACGCTCAGGGCCATCACTCCGGATGGACCAGTATCCGGAGCTGTTACGATCCCGAGTAACAACCGGGGCTACACAACCACCGCGACCGCCCAGATCAGCGAGAATCACGTCGCCAACTGGAGCTTCAGTTATGGAAGCAACAACAACAGGAATTTTGGAGTGGGCGGGTTCGGACTTCCGGAGCAGGCCTTCAGCTTTGGTGGCAACAACTTCAATTTCCAGGTCAAGGAAACTGCGATCCTGTCATCTTCTCTGAACAACGAAGTTCGTTTTCGCGTTAGCGGGGGCTCCAACAATAGGGTACCGGCGACCATCGGCCCGTCCATCAACGTCATCGATGCGTTCCGGGGCGGCGGATCGAGCGCCAGCGGTGAGGACGAGAATCGATTCTATGAATTCGGCGAGTTGCTGATGTACACGGGACAGGGTCTGTCCGTGAAGGCAGGTTTTGACGGCACCTATAACCGGAACGATTCGGTTTCGCGCAACAACTTCAACGGGTCATTCACGTTCTCGAGCCTGGACGATTTCATCGCTGGGAAACCAATCCTCTACAGCGTCAACAGAAAGGGGAAACAACGCTGGACGTCGATCAATTTCAGACGGCAATGTTCGTCCAGACCGACTTCAGACTCACATCCCGGCTGGCCATGGGCTTCGGCCTGCGTTACGAAACGCAGACAAACGTTTCCGACAACAACAACCTCGACCCCCGGTTGGGCTTCGCCTATTCGATCGGCAACTCGACCGTCCTTCGGGGTGGCACGGGAATCTTCCATCAGCGGCTGAACCAGGGAACCGTCGCCCAGTTGATTCGCTTCGACGGAACCGGACAGGAGTCGATCACGATCAGCAATCCCTCCTATCCCAACCCCTTCGTCGACACCGAGGGAGAACCAATCCTTTCGCTACCGACGTCCACGCGGGTTCGAGCCGACGATCTGGCGACGCCCTACACATGGAATTCGCAGGTGTCGCTGGAAACCACATTCGATCAGGGTCTCGCACTGACGGGAACGTATAGCTTCGTGCGGGGCGTCCACCTGTACCGATCACGGAACATCAATGCGCCGGCGGACATCACAGCCTCGACTCCGAGTTCCTGCCGCCCGGAACAGGACGAAACGACGTGCCAGCGCCCCGACCCGTCGAAGGGCAACATCTACATGCTCGAGTCCACGGGCTTGTCCAGCAGTCACAATCTCAACATCAACTTTCGGCAGCGGCTGAGCTTCGTCAACATCAACGGGGGCTATTCTCTGAACTCCTCATACAGCGTAGGCGGGGGGCCGTTCAGCCTGCCTGAGGACAACCATGATCTGATGGCCGACTGGGGCCGGAACGGTGCCAGGCATCGATTCAACACATCGGTCAACTTCCGGCTGCCCTGGAACATCAACGCCAATACGCGGTTCAACTGGAACTCGGGAAACCCCTACAACCTCCGAACCGGGCGCGACGACAACCAGGACCAGAACACGAACGATCGACCCGAAGGCGTGCCGCGAAATTCCCTGACTGGACCCAGCTTCTCGAATTTGAGTCTGAACCTGTCGAAGTCCATCCAACTCCGTTCCACAACGGTAGAGGGAGGCAGTACCGGCCCGGCGGCGGCCGGCGGCTACTACGGTCAGCGACGGGGCGTCCGGATGACCATCACGGCGAATGCCAACAACGTGCTCAACCGTGTCAACTACCAGAGCTTCAGTGGCGTGATGACGTCGCCATTCTTCGGACTGCCGACACGCGCACGGCCTCCAGGCAGATTTCACTGTCGCTTAATTTCAATTTCTAGTCTCTCGTTTTGACCGAACCGAATAACCGGAACGATTCCGGAATGATCCGCACACTGTTGCTGGCAGTGTTCCTCCTGGGCACTCTGGGCACGGGCATCGAGCTGCTCTTGCTGGGCCACTACGAGAACCCGTGGCAATGGACGCCGCTCGGAATGATCGCGCTCAGCCTTGTGGTTCTAGCGTTCCGGTTTTGTCTGAGAAACCCGCGGGTGATGCGAGTCTTCCAGGTAACGATGGTCCTGTTCCTGGTCTCCGGTTGCCTCGGCATCGCCCTTCATTACGCAAACAACCGGGAGTTCGAGCTAGAAATGTACCCATCGATGGAAGGAACCGAACTGGTCTGGGAATCGCTTACCGGAGCTATGCCTGCCCTGGCTCCCGGCATGATGATCCAACTTGGCCTGGTGGGACTGCTGTATACTTACAGGCATCCCGATTTTTCCAACTCACGAGCCGCGACGGATCGCGACGCCGGAGGACAACGATGAGACTGAAAATCGCCTTATGCGCGGTCGTTTTGACCCTGACCCTGGCCCCCGACGGCCAAGCCCAGGTTGGACAAAACATGGGCGTCGTCAACCCGAACACGGCGGGAGAGAGCGACCTGACCGGCCTGCCGCACCTGAGCTCAGCGCTTGTAAACGGCATCCTCGAACGGCGCCCGTTTCTCGGAATGACGGAGTTGGACGCGTTCCTCGGAGCATCGCTCAGTTCGGAGCAACGGGAGGAACTCTATGTCCAGCTCTTCCTGCCGATCAACCTCAATTCAGCCAGCGACGAAGAAGTCCACATGGTCCCGGGAGTGGGCGACCGGATGGCTCACGAGTTCGAGGAATACAGGCCCTACCGGGCACTGGCCGAATTCAGGCGGGAGATGGGCAAGTATGTTGACGATGACGAGGTTGCCCGGCTCGAACAGTATGTCTTCGTCCCAATCAAACTGAACACGGCCAGCGATGAGGACATCCTGTCGATCCCGGGGATTGGAAACAGGATGTTGCGCGAATTCAAGGAGTACCGGCCGTACCGGCGGATCGAGCAGTTCCGCAGGGAGATGGGCAAATACGTCGACGACGACGAAGTCCGTCGGATGGAACGCTACGTTACGATCGACTGATAGGAATCAATGCCGCGGGGCAAAAGCGGCGAGACCGCCACTGCCCCGCTCCGGCATCTTTGTCACTTCAGCCCGTGCGTTTCGATGTAACGCAGGGCGAATTCCTTGAGCGCCGCGGATCGGAGCCCGATCCGGGCCGCTTCTTCTTCGGCCTCGGCAAGATCCCAACCATCCCGAAGCACCCTGCGTATCAGCCAGAACGCACCGACCCGATTCGCCGACGCGCAGTGGATGAACATCGGTTGGTTGCTCTCATCGTCGGTCAGCCGCAGGAACTCCTCCACCTGCCCATCGGCGACATCGCTGCCGGCGACCGGAATGTTGAAGTAGCTCATCCCGAGCGCCCGGGCCATGTCGGCTTCCGCTGCCGCGTCGTGCTCACCCGGTGTCCTCAGGTTCAGGATCGCCCGGATGCCGTCATCCTTCAACTCGGACAACTGATCGATTGTCGGTTGGCCTGCCGTACAGAACTCTTCGTTGACCCTCAGGAAGTTCCGGATCGACAAGTCCTGGGCAAGCCCGGTTCCGACGAACGCCATCAGAACCAGAACAGTAATCGCTATTCGCTTCATCTTGACCTCAGGTGAGTCTTTCCATCGATGAGGAAGGACCGGCGACGTCGTCCAACCCGATCACCGGTCCGATTTCCTCAATCAATTGCAAAACAATAGAACAGACCGTCTCCACCGCTGCCTCTGAGATTCTCCTGACTGCACCCTCTGGTGGCGTGCGAAGAATTCCAGGACGTATTGCCGCCGCCGCTGCGATCATGATGACCGATCATGGCGCTTCCCTCACCGCTGTTCGTCCAGTTGTCACACGTTTGATCCGAAGCCGTGCCGTCCGAGTTCGAACCGGTCAGGATGTCGTGCCGGTTCACATCGTCTCCCCGGCCGCTGACGACATCGCCTCTCTCGTTGATCGCGGACGCTTTGGTCATGTTGTTGCGATCGCGCTGGACGTCTCCGTGCAGATCCGCGACGTTGCCGGCGACCATCTGACCGCTGGCGTTATACCAGGGGCCGTCGCCGATGCGGTCGCGTGCGTTGACGCCTCCCGGTCCGGTCGTGCTCAGGTACGCATGCCAGGTCTTATCTCCGCCGCCCGCTGCCTCGGCCAGCATCTGACAGTGCCGATCCGCCCCTTCGAGGCCACCAAGGTCGGCGCCGTTGCCAGGTCCGACACTCGTAACGAAAAAACTCATGGCTGGAGGAGGGCCTCCACGGCCACGACCACCGCGGCCACGACCACGTTGCGCGAACGCCGGATCGGCGGCCAGCGTAATCAACGCCAAAACGACTAGAACAAAAGAAAGCTTCCTCATGTCGATCTCCTTCTGGGAATGTTCAAGAAGGCGCTAGTCTACCCTAGCCCCGGTTTCCGGTCCCAAAAAATATGAAATCGAGAAGTGTCCAATGAACGATGAACAATACTTCAGTCCCCCATCGGAGGGTCGACGGCCACTTCCGCTGGCAGAACATGCGCTTTGAAACCTAACAGACCGCGGATGTCCTCAAGTATGAGGTAGCTGGACGGAACCAGCAGCAGCGTAAAGATCGTGGCGAACAGAACGCCCGAAGCCAGCGCAACCGCCATGGGAATCAGAAATTGCGCCTGGATGCTCGTCTCCAGGATCAGTGGGGTCACGCCTGCCGCCGTCGTCAACGAGGTCAGCAGAATCGGACGGAACCGGGCCACGCCGGCGCCACGGGCGGCGTCCTTGATACTTGCCCCCTCGACCCGCGCAAGGTTGACGAAATGGACGAGCACGAGGCTGTCATTGACGACGACACCGGCCACCGCCACCATTCCCATCATGGACATGAAGTTCATCTCCATGCCCAGTAGGCCGTGTCCGAACACCGCGCCTACCAGGCCGAAAGGAACTGCGGACATGACGATCAAAGGCTGCAGGTAGGACTTGAAAGGGATCGCCATCAGCGTGAACATGACAAACAGTGCGATCAGGAAGCCACGAGTCAGACCTTCCATGAACTCGGTCTGCATCTGTTGCTGTCCCTCGAACGAATAGGTCACGCCCGGATGCCCCGCAAGGATGCCGGGCATGTGACGGGTTTCGAGATCGGCCAGGATGTTGTTCGCGTTGGCGACATCTTCGTCCACTCCGGCGGTCACGTTGATCGCCCGGTCTCGGTCGACGCGCTTGATGCTGGCGAACCCACGGCCCATCTCCGCGGTGGCCACCGTGCCGAAAGGCACCGCTTCGCCCGTCGGCGTCCGGATACGCATCCGCTGGAGGTCGCCCACGGACTCCCGTTCGTCGGCAGGATAGCGAACCATCACGCGCACGTCGTCCCGGCCCCGTTGAATCCGCTGAGCCTCCTCTCCGAAGAAGCCCTGGCGAACCTGCCGTCCGAGGTCCTGCAGGGTCAGGCCAAGGGGCTCCGCACTGGGGTTGATCGCCAGCGTGATCTCGGGCTTGCCACCCCGGAAGGAATCCGTAATGTCGGTGACACCCGGATACTCGGCCAACCGCTCACGAACCTGGGTGGCTACCAGCCTGAGTTCTTCGATGTCGGTTCCCGCGAGCTGTACATCAATCGGCCGCCCGCCGCCGCCCATCAGGTTCGTCTCGATAGCCTGCTCGACCGCGCCCGGGATCGGATCCATGCGCTCCCGAAGACGGCTGCCGATCTCGGCACTCGAAAACGCCCGGCCCTCTCCCGGCACCAATTCGATGTTCACTTCCCCAAGGTACGACCGCGCCGCGGCGACTTGCGCGTTGCCCGGCCCCGCGGCCATCGACGGTTGCTGTCCGACGCTGGACAGTACGTGACGAAACGCCGGCGCA
This sequence comes from Terriglobia bacterium, assembly GCA_965206125.1. Taxonomy (GTDB): domain Bacteria; phylum Acidobacteriota; class Terriglobia; order 20CM-2-55-15; family 20CM-2-55-15; genus CAXWPM01. The sequence goes on along the minus strand of CBDBIN010000046.1, from coordinate 692,145 downwards.
CCGTATTCCTCTTCGAGATCCCGGCCCAGTTGGAGCGCGGTCGCCTCGATACTTTCGATCGCCTGGGCGGTGACTGCCGAGGGTGTCTCCTGTGGCATCGTGAGGGTAACGACCACGTTGTCGGAGTCCATTTTCGGGAAGAAGATAAACTCGACGGCGCCGCCCCCAATGAGCCCTGCGGCCAGCAGGAGCGCCGACACGGCGAATGCTGCCGTCAGGTATCGCCACTCCAGGGCGAATCCCAGCACGGAGTTGTAAACCCGGTTGATGAACCAATCGAGACCGTCATTGACGCCCGAAAAAAATCCGTTCCAGATCCGTGCCAGGATGTTCGGCTTTCCGTTGGGCTTCTTGATTTTCTCGCGGGACAGATGGAAGGGTAGAACGAGTTGTGACTCGATCACGGAGAACAGGAGAACCGGGATGACAATCAGCGGAATGGCGCGGGTGAAGTTCCCGATCATGCCCGGCACCATCATGAATGGTGCGAAGGCGACCATCGTCGTCAGTACGCCAAAGATGACGGGTACCGACACCTCCTGGGTTCCTTTGATGGCTCCGCTAAGGCCCGGATCGCCCCGCTCGTGCCGGTGGTGGATTCGTTCGGCCACGATGATCGCGTCGTCGACCACGATGCCAAGCACGAGGATGAACGAGAACAGCGTCATCATGTTGATCGTGATGCCGGTGTAGGGCATCGTTGCGAACGCGCCCAGGAACGCGATCGGGATGCCGATGGCGACCCAGATTGCCAGGTGCATCCTCAGGAAGAGCGTCAGGACGACGAAAACCAGAATCAATCCGTTGCGCCCGTTGCGCACGAGCAGTTCGGTCCGGTCTTCCAACAGGATGGAGCTGTCCTGAAACGTGGACAGGGAGAGTCCTGCGGGCATCAAGCCCTGCTTCTGTTCGACGTAGCGGCGAACGGCCGCGGCAACGTCGGGAGCGTTCTCGTTGCCTACCCGATAAACTTGGACCGTAACGCTCGGCTCACCATCCAGGCGCGACCACTGATCGGTTTCCTCGAAACCATCGATAACCGTGGCGACATCGCCGAGTAGAAGGCGGCTTCCATCGGGGCGGGTTCTCAGCGTCAATTGCTCGTATTCTTCACCGCGATAGGCCTGACCCAGGGTTCGGAGCAGGATCTCACCGGTCTCGGACTTGACCGAGCCGCCGGGCATGTCGAGTGACGACCCCCGGACCGCACGGGCGACATCATCAAACGTCAGGCTGTATTGACGGAGCACGTCCTCGGAAACTTCAATCGAAATCTCGTAGGGCCGGATGCTCTTCAACTCAACCTGACTGATCTCGGGAAGATCGACAATTTCATCGCGAACTTCCTCGCCGAGCCTCTTGAGCGTTACCTCGTCCGTATCCCCGGAGATCGAGACGTTGATCACCTGGAGCCGCGCGAGCATCTCCTGGACGATCGGCTTTTCGGTTTCTTCCGGAAACGTCGAGATCGCATCGACCCGCGCCTTGACGTCATCGAGCAGCACACGTATGTCGAATCCGGTCTCGACCTCGATCATCACGCTGCCCGAACCTTCCGACGCGGTCGAGGTGAGACGCTTGACACCCTCGAGACCCTGGATCGCTTCCTCGATCCGGACGCAAACAGCTTCTTCGACTTCTTCGGGAGCAGCGCCCCGATAGGGCACGGTTACCGAGATGAGTTCGGCTTCGAACTCCGGAAACACTTCCTGATTGACCGAGAAGACTGCCATCAAACCAACGACAGCGATGATGATCATCAGCAGATTGGCGACGACACCGTTATTGGCGAACCAGGATATGAGCCCTTTCACTGTTTATTCCTCCGGCTCCGTGGACTCCGCTTCCTGAACGCGGACCCGCATTCCACTCACCGCGCCCTCGAGGGGCGACGTCACGACGCGGTCTCCATCCTCGAGGCCTGCCGTGATCAGGACGCGATCACGCTCCTCGCGAAGGAACTCGACCTTCCGGAAAAACAACACATCGTCGGCAACGACCAGCACGTCGTTGGCACCTCGAATCACGGAGCGCGGCAGGACAACAACCGGACCGGACCGCTTGCCGCGGATCTCCGCTTCGACGAACATCCCGACTGCCAGGGGCGGACGATTGGGGTCGGGGCCGCGTGCGTAAGGATCGGCCACGCTGGCGATGACATGGATCATCCGCGTCTCCGGGTCGATCACGCCTTCGGTCCGCACGATATTGCCGATCCATTCGTGTTCCCGGCCGCCGAAATTCGAACGTAGCGTCACCCGAGGCCCTGGTGCGTCGGACCGAGCACCGTCCTGCCTGTAGGCAAGCGGAAGGTTGACGTAGGCCAATTCTCTATCGGGAATCGGCAGCCGAACTTCGGCAACATCCACCGCGTACAACGTGGCAACCGAAGCTCCAGGCGCAACGTACTGGCCAATGTCGACGCGCTCGTCACGAACCCTGCCGGCGTAGGGTGCGCGCAAGACCGTGCGCTCCACGTTGTACTCGGCCTGTTCCAACGTGGCCTGGGCCGACGCAAGCGCCGCCTGTGCTTCGGCGATCTGGGGTTCCCTGAGCGCGAGCGGCGTCGGGCGACCGCTTCCAAGCAGTTCCCATTCTTGCTGGGCGACCGCGGCTTCCTGGCGCTCGGTCTCCAGACGCAACTCCGCCAGAGCGATTGCCGCCCTGGTACGGGTGATCGCCAAGTCATAATCCCGCGAGTCGAGACGCAGGAGGACATCGCCCTCCTCAAAGAACCCTCCTGAAACGAGCGACGGAGACACTTCGATTACACGGCCCGCAACCTCGGGAACGAGCTCGGACTGGGTGCGCGGCATGACCGTGCCTTCAGTGAACACGCTCATTGTCACTTGCGAAAAACTGATCTCGGCCACCTCCACAAGAGGAGCCGGGATGTCGGCGGCGCGTGTCTCCGGAGCCGGACGGTTCCGGATCATGGTTGCGGTTCCGTATCCTGCGCCCGCCAGGACGAGAACGGGGAGCACGATTCTTAGGATTAGTTTGACTATGACCCACCTCCAGACTCGGAGGCCGTAGCGCGTGTTGCATCTGCCGATGGCACATCAGTCGAAGCGAAACCGCCTCCCAGGGCCAGATGCAGGTCGACGCGATTGTCGAGACGTGTACGGCGAATTCCGAGTAGCTGGCTTTCGGACGTATAGGCTGTTCGTTGTGCCGACAGAACCGTGATGATGTCGGTCAGGCCCAGTCGGTACCTCTGCTCGGCCAATTCCTGGGCGGCGACCGACTGCGTCACGGCTTCCGACAGTGCCCGCTCGCGGCGGAGGAGTACATCTTCGGCTGCGAGCGCGGATTCCACTTCCCGGTACGCAGCCAGGATGCGGCTCTCGTAGTTGGCGAGCGCCTCGGCAACCTGACTTTCATTGCGGACGACAGTGGCATCCAGCCGACCATTGTTGAAGAGGGGGTAAACCAGGTTCGCCGCAAAATTCCAGATGAAGAGGTTGTAGTTGAGCAGATCGATCAGGTCGCTGCTTGCCGTGCCCGTCCCCGACGTGAGGCTGAAGCTCGGCCGGAGCGATGCCTGGGCTTCCATGAGACGCGTATCGGCGGACAAGACACCCATCTCGGCGGCCGCGAGGTCGGGTCTGCGGTGTACCAGTTCCGAGGGAAGCCCACCGGGGACCTCGTCGGGAACTCGCGGCAAATCGCTCCCCAGTGCATATTCACCCGCCGGGTAACGGCCCATCAGAGCCTCCAACCCGCGGACGGCCCGATCCCGCTGCTCTATTCGTTGTTCGATCGCGGCCTCGGCACGTGCAACCTCCGCCAGCGCAAGCCGTAGGTCGAGCGAGGGCCTCAAGCCGCTCTCAAACCGCGCCCGAACGCGCTCGGCCGAAATCTGGAAGCTCTCCAGGCTTACCTGGGCCAGATCGACCTGCCGCCCGGCTTCGATGGTGGCAAACCACGCCTTGGCCACCTGGCCGGTCAACGACAACCGCGCGCCGGCAAGGTCGGCGTAGCGGATCCGGGCGTTGGTGACGACGGCCAGTTCGCCGGCACGGATACGTCCCCACAAATCCGGTTCCCAACTGGCGTTGAGCCGTAGACCGTAGTTGGTCGAGGTCGTGCTCAGAACGCCTCCTTCACCTCCCGGAACGGGAAACCGATGAAGTTTTGCCTCTGCTGCGCTCGGTTCAACGAAACCTCGACGTTCGGAACGAGCGGCGCCCCCGCGATGGTCGCATCCGCCAAAGCGATTTGGATACGCGCTGCGGCGGTACGCAGGTCATGATTGCTCTCGAGCGCCTCGCCCATCGCACGACTCAAGTCGGCGTCACCGAAGTAGGTCCACCAGGGGGAATCCAGCTCCACCCGAGCGAGTTCCCCTCCGGTCCAGTCGTCGGGAGCGGTCACGCGAAGCTCATGGAGTGGAGGCGTCGGAAGCTCGCGCACGCACCCGGCGGACGACATTCCAAGAAGTAAAGCCAGCACGGTGCCTCTCTTCACTCGTCCCCCTCTTCGCGCAATGCCACGACGGCCATCTCCGCATCATCGGTGTCATCGAGGACCGGGGCTTTCAGGCCCGCCGCCATGAACTGCACCATGCGCCGAATCGCACCATCCACGTCCGACGCATCGCAGAGCCCACCGGTCGACCTGCATATCCAGTCGTGCTCACGAAGGATGTAAATCATCGATCCGATGGCCAGATGCTTGCGCCATGCGCGTTCCTTGTCGGGCAGGTCGGGCAGGGCTCGTCGGCAGGCCGCGTCGAACCGCGTCTCCAGCTCGCGGAACAGGTCGTTGAAGACCACCTTGATGGAACCGGCCCGCTCGGTAAAGATCCGGCCGGCCAACCTTCGGAACCGGGCTCCCTCCTCCGTGCCGGGGCCCAGCTTCATCGGTGGAGCGACGACGGCATAAAGAATGTCCTCGACCGCAATCGGCCCGTCTCCAGCTTTTTCGATGACGCGATCGAGCAGGGTGAGCCGCTCCCTGTTGAGCGGATCGAACCGGCGGGCGAAGACCGCTTTGACGAGCGCTTCCTTCGAGCCGAAGTGATAGTGGATCGCCGCCGAGTTCACACCCGCTTCAGCGATGATCTTGCGGAGAGGGACCGCTTCGATGCCATGCTCCGCAAACAGCATCTCGGCGGCGTCGAGGATCTGTTCTTTGGTATCGCCTGCCACGTTTCGAGCTTAGCAAGATGCGATTTGAGATTTCAAGCACTCGATTGAAGTATTTGATTCAATTATTTATTACAATTCTAAAAATAACTATTAAATTACTTGATAACAGTAAGATAGAAGAGATCAGTCTTGGAGGGCGCGAATCTTTTCTTCAATCGGGCGGCGGGCGAACTCGTTGGGCATCCTTCGGACCGCCTCCTGGTAGGCGGCGATGGCAAGTGCCGTCTTGCCCTCCGCTTCGTAAAGCGGGCCGATCAGGTAGGCGAGGCCGAACGAGGACATCCGGGGTGTGGCGGCGGCCAGCATCACCGACGTCGCCAGACGCAACGTGTCCCGGGAAGGATCGGTCTCGAGGCGCCCGCCAAGGTCGTCGAACAGTGCCGGATACACCGGCGAAAGAGCCTCATGCTCGGCTTCGATCGCGTCCATGTAGGCCCGCAGTTGCTCTGCTTCTCGGGCAGGATAGGAAGGCGTTTCCAGGTAGACCGGTGCACTGTCGAGCGAAGCGATGTCGACGATCACGCTCCGGACGGTTTCGGCATCGCTCATGAGACGGTCGTAATCCAGCTTTGCTGGCGTGTCGCCAGGTCCGTGATAGTCCTCGTGCGTGGCGTTCGTGAAAAAAAGGTACGGGATCGATAGCGCGGCGAACGGCGCGAAGTCGCTGCGGGAGCCGAGCAGGTCGGTGCCCAGCGGCACGAGTGTCGATCCACCCCTTTGCCTGGCGATGACGCCGAGTTCGGGCGAGAACTCCGTCCCGAAAACGATCAGCGACCATCGGTCAAGATCGATGAAACTACGGCCCATTGTGTCGAGGATGACAACTGAGATCGCGTTGTCGAGTGGATACACGGGCTCGGCGGCGTAGTGCCTCGAGCCGTGGAGGCCCCGCTCCTCGTCGTCGAAAGCGATAAATACGAGCGACGGTTCCAGTTCCGCCTCCCGAAGGTCGCGGGCTAATTCCAACATGACGGCAACGCCTGCGGCGTTGTCGCTGGCCGAGGCGTAGCCCCGGCCCTGCCCGTCGAAGTGAGCGCCGATAACGATGTGCGGCTCCCGGTCTCCCCATCGGGCAACCACGTTCTGACGCCCGGGACCGATCCGCTGCAATCGGGCATCAAGGCCGAGTTCCTCAAAGCGCTCGAGGATATAGTTGGCCGTGGCGATTGCCTCGACGCTCTCGGACCCTCGGCCGTCGCGTGCGGGGTCGGACAGCCATTCGACGGTAGTCTGAAGCTCCTTGGCGGAAACCGCCGACAGCGACAATACAGCCGCAATGACGACTGGTATGAGGAAGAGCCTGTGTCGGAAGCGGGTCATGGTGTCTTGCCTTTCAGTAACCGAACACGATCCCCACGCTGGCTTCTATTACGTTCAACGCGGAATCCCCGACGTTGCGGATTCGGTAGCCCCGGGCGTCGATGCGCACACCGATCGGACCCATCATCAGCTTGATCCCTCCGCCGTAGTTGAACGCGAACTTCGTGCCGAACGCTCCGGGCCCGTCTCCGGCGGCCCTGACCAGGCCAGCGCCAACAGTGGCGTATGGCTTCAACACCGGCAGCGGCGCCTGTACGAGAAGGTTCGTGTTGTAGATTATCGCGTTGGCTTCGCTGTCCAGAAAGTTGGGACTGTATGCGATCGTATGTTCGAAACCGAGTGGAGCGTCCGTCCGGTAGAGGCGGGCGCCAAACACACCGAAATCCTTCGGGTCGGTCAGCGTCGCGATCACGTCGCCGCCCACGCCCTCGACACTCTCCAGATCGACGGTACCGGGATGATTGAAGCCGCCGAACAGAGTCAGATCGTCCGCCAAGGCCGGCGCCTGGATCAGCAGAAGTAGAAGAAGAAAACAGCAGAAGTGTTTCATCTACAAATTATAATCAATCGGATGCCGGATCACATCGCTGATACCCGCCTGAGGCGAAGTCCACTCTGCCTGGGGTTCATCCTCCTGAGCCTTTTCATACACACCCCACCGGCCATCGCGCAGGTTGAAGAAGCCCGCCAGGCCATGGCCGAAGAGGACTATCTGCGGGTGGTGGAGATTCTGTCCGAAACAACCCGGACGGACCCCAGCGCCGACGCCTCCCTGTACCTGGGCCTCGCCTACAGGAACCTCGTCCAGTACGATCGCGCCCTGGAATTGTTCGAAGCGGCAGCCCGAATGTACCCGGATGACGTCCGATTCCTGAACGAAACGGCCGAGCTACACGTCAGGAACCGGGACCTCGATCTGGCGAAAGACTCGTTGCGGCAGGCTCTAGCGATTGCACCGGCAGATGAAATCGCAACGGACCTATTGGCGTCGATACATCTGTCGGAAGGAGACCTCGCCGCGGCGCTCGACACGTGGAACGGGGTGGGGCAACCCCGGATCGACGAAGTGCTCCAAAACTTCTCGCCGGCCTACCTCAATTGGTCGGTGCCGCAGGCTCTCTCGTTCGGTCCGGGAGAGGTCCTGGCCCATGACGACTGGCGGACGACCAAGTCGCGCTTGTACGCCAGCAAACTGTACGCCAACCTCGGGCTGGATTTGGAGCCTTCGCCCTCGCCCGATCTCTACAACGCCATTGTCCGTACAACGCCTCGCGGAAACACGCCGAGTGACATCCTGCTGGATCTGCTGCGGGGGATCCCGGTGGAATCGACATTTCTGGACATCTGGGACATCGGTCATTCCGGTGTGAGCGTCCGGTCGCACTACCGGTGGGACGAGGACCGACGCCGGATCCGAGGGCAGTTGCTGATTCCCCTCCCTTTGCCTGGACTACCGGTTCTGGAATTTCGCAACGTGTGGCGCTCAGAGCGATGGAACATGGCGACGCGCGTACGCCCGGAGTTCGAGCCTGAAGCCGAATTTCACTACAAATCGAACAGTATCGGTTTCGAACTGCGGGCCGTGCCCGACCACAGACTGGAGTTCAGTATCGGGTTCGAATACCGCAATCGGGCAGCGTCTGGAACCATCACCGAACTGGGAATGGACGCGCGCAACTCCGGCACGTTCAGGTTCGGCGCCATCATCCTGGCGCGCGACAAACGCCTCAAGACGCAGTTCCGGCTGGACGGGTTCGTCGCGCGCTCGGCGGCGCTCGGCGATTTCGACTTCAGCGGAGGCTCTCTGGAGATTGCCAACCGCTTCGTCATCGATGAGGACGAGGCTATGTTTTTCGACTGGTCGGTAACGGGCGGTACGGCGCGCGGCGATCTGCCCGTCGATCACTACTTTTCCCTCGGCATCGGCAGCACGACCCAACACCTCCTGCGTGGCCACGTGGCTTCCGATCAGGGGCGGTACGGACGCTCACCCATGGGTACGGACTTCGTGCTGCTCAACACCGACGTCGAGCGGCGGATCGTCCGTGTCCCGATGTTCAACGCGCTGAGCATTCCCTTCGTCGACATCAAGGTGCTCGCGTTCTTCGACACCGCCAAGGTCTTCGACCGACAGCGGATATTCACCCAGGGGCAGTGGCTCAACGATGTCGGCGCGGGGTTCCGCTTTGAAACACCGACCACGTCGTTCACTGTTGTTTACGGGCACGACATGGAGAGCGGTGACGACAACTTCTACGGCTACGTCGAACGCCGCTTCTGGTAGGACTCACCAGCAGCAGAACTATTTCCGTTTTTCCAACGCGGAGAGCACGAAGGTCACGAAGGCGCGGAGAAGCCAGAGTCAGGTGGTCCGGAGGGTGGATCGGGACGTGGCGTGACGCTCGAAATAGAGATCAGGATCGCCACTCATCACTCGGCACTTTGCGCCTTTGCGGTGAAAGGTTCCCAACGACGCCGCTACGGAGCTGGGGCAAATCGGTCCCAGGAATCTCTGGTACCCACCGCCAGCGAGACGATACGTGCGTAGCTGCGAACACCTTCCTCCACGCGGTTCAGCTTGAGAAACGTGTCGAGCGTCCGGCTCTGCGCCCGGCTCACCCACTGAACTCGCGACCTGAGAACCCGCTCCCGGATCGCTTCCAGATCGCGCAGGGGTCCTCGATCTAGAAGCTCGATGCTGCCGCGCAGGTAGAGCCAGAGATGGAGCCATCCGCTGTAGGAAAACCCGGGGTCGGGGGAGTTCAGTACAGCCATCAACGCGACGAAGTTGGCATCGCCCTCATCCGGATAGCCACGGACGTGAGCCATCTCATGGGCGACGATCATGGGACGTTCAAAGGGGAGCAGACCCGCGACGACCAGCGCTTCATGTCCGAACGGATTGAACATGCCGTCGATGCCCGATGCCCGGAAGAATCGGCCGAGCACCCACGAATGCTTCACTCGGGAGCCGGCCCGCCATCGGATGCCATCGAGTTCTCGAACCACGCCGGCGACTCGATCCGACGCCTCGGACCGCAGATGCTCGTCGTCCCAGGCCAGATCCCGGACCTCGGCGTGAAGCCGGTTCAACGATTCGGCTGCCTCTCGGGTCAGGACCCTCACGGACTCTTCGGTGACGCGGTCGGCGCCGAAATCGAGTTTCGAGACCAGTGGCTCACGGTGGTAGCCCAGTCCCCATGTCCAGAAAAAGACCAGGTATGCGCCAGACAACAAGCCGAGGATGGCCGCAAACCTCCGCCGGTACACCAGGTATCCAACCAAGAAAAGGGCGGTGGGAATCAACAGGTCCATCAGGGAAAATGGAGACAGGTCTGACACCAGACCCATGACCGACGAGATTATCGGGAAGACACCCCGCGAGAACCAACGCTCGACGGCACTGGCCCGAAACCACCCCAACCACGACGCCAGGAAGGAGGCGATCGCCAGCAAAGCCAGCATCAGGGGGACTTTGGCCCGAAGTTTTGGCTTGACCCGTTCGGAGAGCATTTGCTACGATTCGCCTTTCTTGCAAGATAAGTTCTTACAAATCATAACAATAGGTGACCGCGCTGGTAGCGCGGCCACAGCCGTCGTTTGAGTCGACATACCCTTTGCAGATGGCCAAGAACTCATACACCCTTATCATCGTACCCAACTCCAGTTCTCACCTCCACAAGGTACGCATCCCGCTGTCCGCCTTTTACGTCATCTGCGGCCTAGTGCTGCTCGGTTTCTTTGCAGTCGTAGGTCTCGGTTTCAGTTATGCACGGATGGCCCTCGAGACCTCCGACTACAACCGCCTGGTCGCTGAGAATACAACGCTCAGGGTCGACAAGAAGAATCTGGAAGTCGCCACCCGACAGCTCAACAACAAGATTCGAGGCCTCGAGAACATCTCGGCCAGAATCCAGGAGCTGATGCAGGACGACACCTGGAACCAACGGTTCGGGCTTCTCGAGGGCGATGGCGGCATCGGCGGGGCGATCGAGGACTATCCGACGGCGACGCTGATCGCGAGCCTCGACATTCGGACCAACATCGACATCGCTCGGGACCGCACCCTGGAGTTGGAAGGCCAGCTTCTCTTCGTCGAGCAAATCGCCGAACGGCGTGCCGACCAACTGCTGCTGACACCTTCGATGTGGCCCGTCGCTGGACCGATCCGGAGCGGCTACGGTACGCGCCGCGACCCTTTCACGGGTGAAACGGAAATCCATCGTGGACTCGACATCGGGGCCCTCTACGGGACCGCAGTACGTGCGCCCGCCAACGGAAGGATCGCCTTCGCGCAAAGACGCTCCGCCTACGGCAACCTGATTGTCCTCGACCACGGCGATGGGATCACGACACGCTTCGGCCACTTGTCCCGGTTCGCGGTCGGCATCGACGACGTGATGCGGAAGGGCGACATCATCGGCTACGTCGGATCGACCGGCAGATCTACGGGCGCCCACCTTCACTATGAAGTCCGTCTGAACGACATCTCGAGAAACCCACGCAACTACCTCCCGCGCGGACCGGCCTCGATTGCCGATTAGCCTACCCCGATCGGTTTCATCCTGTGGTGAAAGTCGGTTCTGCACTCTAGGGGCCCTCCGTGCTCCAGGCAAATGAAAAATGATCGATGGTCAGTGGTCGATTTTCAATTTCAAAATGATTTGACATCGCAGATTGACCACTGACCATGGTTTTCCACTGACGAATCTCTAATAGCCCTCCCCGCCTCTTTCCCCAAGCGACAAATTCGGCTATCTTTAAGAATGCTTGACGGCCTCGTAAAGAAATTCGTGGGCTCCCGGAATGATCGGGAGCTAAAAAAGCTCCAACCGATCGTCGCAGCCGTCAACGCCCTGGAGCCGAGCATCTCGGCGCTCACCGACGAACAACTCAACGCGAAGACCGACGAATTTCGACAAAAACTGGATCAGGGTGCGGCGACCGATGACCTGTTGCACGAAGCGTTCGCAGTCGTTCGCGAGGCGGGCAAGCGTGTTCTCGGAATGCGCCACTTCGATGTGCAGATTGTCGGTGGCTATGCGCTGCACACGGGCCGCATCGCCGAGATGAAGACCGGCGAGGGCAAGACATTGGTCGCCACGCTGCCCGGGTACCTCAACGCCCTGGGCGGCAAGGGCGTGCATGTCGTCACGGTCAACGACTACCTCGCCGGCAGAGACTCGGCTTGGATGGGCAGCATCTACCGCTTCCTGGGACTCGATGTCGGCGTCATCCGGCACGGGATCGACGAGCAGCAGCGCAAGGACGCCTACCGCGCCGACATCACCTACGCCACGAACAACGAACTGGGCTTCGACTACCTGCGCGACAACATGAAGTTTCAGCTCGCGCACTGCGCGCAGCGCGGACACAACTTCGCCATCGTCGACGAGGTCGACTCGATCCTGATCGACGAAGCACGGACGCCGCTCATCATCTCCGGTCCCTCGGACGAAGCGACCGACAAGTACTACAAGATCGACAAGATCGTACCCAAGCTGCGCCGCGACATCGACTACCAGGTGGATGAAGAGCACCGGACCGCAACCCTCACCGAGGACGGGGTCGTTCGCGCCGAGGAAGTCCTGAACGTCGACAACCTCTACGATCCGGAAAACATGGAGATCCTCCACCACATCAACCAGAGCCTGAAGGCACACACGATCTTCAAGCGGGATGTGGACTACGTCGTGAAGGATGGCGAGGTCCAAATCGTCGACGAGTTCACCGGGCGCCTGATGCCCGGCCGCCGGTGGAGCGACGGCCTCCATCAGGCGGTGGAAGCGAAGGAGGGCCTGAAGATCCAGCAGGAGAACCAGACGCTCGCCTCGATCACTTTCCAGAACTACTTCCGGATGTACGACAAGCTCGCCGGGATGACCGGTACGGCCGAGACCGAAGCAGAGGAGTTCCTGAAGATCTATGGCCTGGATGTTCTGGTCATCCCAACGAACCGGGAACTCCACCGCGTCGAGAACCCGGACGTCATCTATCGGACCGAACGCGAGAAATTCAACGCAGTGCTCGATGAGATCCGCGATTTGCACGAAGACGGACAGCCGATGCTGGTCGGCACAATCACGATCGACAAATCCGAGCGCCTCAGCTCGATGCTCAAGCGCAAGGGAATCAAGCACGTCGTCCTGAACGCCAAGTACCACGCCAAAGAGGCCGAGATTGTCGCACAGGCGGGCCGCAAGGGCGCGGTGACGATCGCCACCAACATGGCGGGCCGGGGTACGGATATCGTCCTCGGCGGCAATCCGGAGTTCCTTTCGCGCGGCATCCTGCGGAAGCAGAACATCAACCCCGACGAGGCCAGCCAGGAACAGAAACAACACGCGTTGACCGAAGCCGAAGCCCAGATGAAGGCGGAGCACGAAGAAGTCGTGGCGCTGGGTGGGCTCCACATCATCGGAACCGAACGGCACGAAGCGCGACGGATCGATAACCAGCTGCGAGGCCGTTCCGGACGCCAGGGGGATCCGGGTTCGTCCCGCTTCTTCGTTTCGCTCGAAGACGACCTGATGCGTATCTTCGCTGCCGACCGCATCTCGAGCATCATGCAGAAGCTCGGCATGGAAGAAGGCGTCCCCATCGAATCCAAGATGGTCTCCAAGCAGATCGAAAGCGCGCAAAAGAGAGTGGAGGGACAACACTTCTCCTCGAGAAAACACGTGCTCGAGTACGACGACGTGATGAACAAGCAGCGCGAGGCGATCTATGGCCTGCGCCGGCAACTGCTCGAAGAGGACGACCAGAAGGAGTACCTGGCGTCGATCGCCGACGACATCATGGAGTCGCTGGTTTCCGAGTTCGCGTCCGAAGAGACACATCCCAGCGAATGGGACCTCGAAGGACTCGGACGGGCGGTCGGGCGGCAGTACGGGTTCGATTTCAAAGCCGAGGGGATCGACCCGGACGAGCTTTCATCGAAGGAACTCGGCGAGGCGTTGCTCGAAACCGCTCACCGGAAATACGACGAGAAGGAACAGGTCATCTCTTCAAAGGCGATGCGCTTCCACGAGCGGATGTTGATGCTTCAGATCGTCGATTCGCAGTGGAAGGACCATCTACTCGCGATGGACCACCTCAAGGAAGGCATCGGGCTCCGCGGGTACGGCCAGCGCGATCCGTTGATCGAGTACAAGAAGGAGTCCTTCCAACTATTCGAAGACCTCATGAACCGAATCGAGGAAGATACGGTTCGATTCCTCTACCTGCTCCAACCCGTGGATCAGGACAAACAAGCCGAACAACTCGAACGCAGGCGCAAACGTCAGCAGTTCATCGCCGAAAACCAGGGCGGCGGGGACGCGCGGCAAAAGACGGTGAAGCGCGACGCCCCAAAGGTCGGCCGAAACGCCCCCTGCCCATGCGGCAGTGGGAAAAAATACAAGAAATGCCACGGAGTGAGCGCTTGAACGAAGACAGATTCAGCGAAGCCTACACTTTCGACGATGTCCTCCTCGTCCCCCAGAAGTCCGAAGTCTTGCCCACCGAAGTCCGAACCGCAACCCGGCTGACGAACCGAATCACTCTGAACATTCCGGTCGTGAGCTCCGCCATGGACACCGTCACGGAGTCCAGGCTGGCGATCGCACTGGCACAGCAGGGAGGAATCGGCATCGTCCATCGCAACATGAGCGTGGAGCTGCAGGCCGCTGAGGTGGACAAGGTAAAACGTTCCGAGAGTGGGATGATCGTCGACCCGATCACGATGTCTCCGGACCGCAGGATCCAGGATGCTCTGGACTTGATGTCCCATTACAAGATTTCCGGAGTGCCTATTACCGAGGAAGGCCGGTTGGTCGGCATCCTGACAAACAGGGACCTCCGTTTCGAGGACCGCTACGATCTTCCAATCCGGGACGTGATGACCAAGGACAACCTCGTCACGGTCCCTACCGGCACGACGCTTGACGAAGCCCAGCGCATACTCCACAAGCACCGTATCGAGAAGCTCCTCGTCGTCGATGACGACCGAAACCTGAAGGGCCTGATCACGGTTAAGGACATCACGAAGAAGATCAAGTATCCCTCTTCGGCCAAGGACGAGCACGGGCGCCTGCGAGTGGGAGCGGCGATCGGCGCGACCGGAGATTACGCCGACCGTGCGGCCGCGCTCATCTCGGCTAACGTCGACGTCATCGTAATCGACACTGCTCATGGGCATTCTTCGCGCGTGTTGGACGCCATCCGGACGATAAAGGCAAACCATCCGGACGCCGATATCGTGGCCGGAAACGTCGCAACGGCCGAAGCCGTCGAGCATCTCATCGATGCGGGAGTGGACGCCATCAAGGTAGGCATCGGACCGGGTTCGATCTGCACGACCCGGGTCGTCAGCGGCGTCGGCGTGCCCCAGGTCAGCGCCATACTCGACTGTGCGCGCGCCAGCAAGGCCCACAACATTCCCTTGGTTGCCGACGGCGGCGTCAAGTTTTCTGGCGACATCACCAAGGCCATCGCGGCCGGGGCCGACTGCGTCATGATCGGGTCCCTATTCGCGGGGACCGACGAGAGCCCTGGCGAGGTCATCCTGTACCAGGGCCGCACCTACAAGTCCTACCGTGGCATGGGGTCGCTCGGCGCGATGCAGGAGGGGTCCAGCGATCGCTACTCCCAGGACAAGGCGCTGCCGAATAAGCTCGTACCCGAAGGTGTCGAGGGCCGGGTGGCCCACAAGGGCCCGCTGGCTTCGATGGTCATACAACTGGTGGGCGGGTTGCGAGCAGGCATGGGATACTGCGGAGCCGCCTCGATCGTCGATCTCCAGACCAAGACCCGGTTCGTGAAGATTACGAGCGCATCGCTAACGGAATCGCACGTCCACGACGTGTTTATTACGAAAGAGGCGCCCAACTACCAACTGGATTAGATGGGTGGAAGATTGGACCGGTCGCTACCTCTCCCGGACTGTTCTTTCCTCAGGGTCCGTAGGTGGGTGGTGTCGGGCGGGCACAGGTCCCGCCCCTACACTCGATCCTGTTGATGTCTTGTGCTCAGTCGCCGATCGTCGGGCGCCCTGCTCGACGAAACGGCGCGGCAAGGTATTTCTCCGCTTCCGCCTGCGCACCGTAGGCATCGTCACGGGTGTTGACCGCCCGCTGGTACTCGTTGACGGCGCGCTCGCGTTGCCCTCGGATGTCGTAGATCTTGCCCTTGTTAATGTAGGCCCAGGCCTCAACCCAGGTTGGCTCGAGATCTCCGTTGAGCGCCTCGGTAAGAACATTCGCCGCAGCCTGGAGGTTGCCCAACTCGAACAACGCCTCTCCCATCCGGAAGAAAGCCAGCGAGCTCAGCCGATCCTCATCGACGGCCGCCTGGTATTCGTCGATCGCGTCGTTGAAGCGCCCGTCTTCGGCAAGGTCCTCACCCCGGCTGATATGGATGGCCACACGCAGTCCGGGAGACAGCCGAAGCAGACGCATGTCCGGGTCGATCCGGATCGTCAAGGGCCTCCGCTCGGCGATGATGTCGAAATCGCTGTCCGGCCCGGATACCCAGACGGTCTGGAACTCCGGTTCGCCGTCGGTCATGACTTCCAACTCGACGGGCATGCGGAACAGGTCCAGGTCCTGCGTGATCAGCCCCATCACCTTGTAACCGTCGCTTGTGCGGAAGATCGTGTATTCGCGGTCGAACTCGGGTATCCCAGTCCCGTTCAGCCACTGGTCGAAGAAATAGGTCAGATCCTCACCGGCGGCCGTTGATGCGACGTCCAGCAACGCGGCGGTCGACAACGGCCGGTCCGCGAACAGCGTCGGAAACTGGGAAAGCATCTCGCTAAAGCTCTCATCACCGACCACATCGCGCAACATCCGAAAAACGAATCCACCTTTAAAACCAGCCAGCGTGCGGTACTCTGCGGAATCCTTCGACAGCGTGCCCGCGAGGCTGAGAGGGAGGTTGCCCTCGTAGCTGAGCGCCTTGACCAATCCCCTTCTGACGTGTTCCTCGGCATCGATCGGATCGAGCGTCTCTTCGAAGTAATAAGTGCTCGCAAACACCGCCATACCCTCGGCGAGCCATGAGTCAGCTTCCGGGTCCTCGATCGGGTACATCATCGGAAACCATTGCGCGGCGACATACTGGGAAAACTCCCATTCGTCCAGGTCATCCAGAAACCCCGCCGACGGCAGGAGCAGCATTCCCGCGCCAAAACGCGAGTCCCAGTTCGCGCCATCGACCTCCACGATTCGGAGAGACGAGGAATCCAGCGGCCCAAACGTCTCCGCATAAAACCCCATGATGCGAGAGGCCGCCTCGCCCATCGCTCTGGCTGCTTCGAGGGAGTCCCCGAGCACGACCGCTTCGACGTCGTAGCCGTCTTCCACCGACGTCGACACGACTTCGTAATCGCCAACGACCAGCGTCCCCCAGAACCCGGGCTCTTCGCCGACAAGAGACTTGCGGACAACCTCGCCCAGGTACTCGGGATCCCCCAGAGGGGCGAGGTCGCTGATGAACTCCCAGCCGACCGGGGCCGTCAGGTGCACTTCCATCGTCGCTTCATCGGAACCGACGCCGTTGGTCGGAAACCACTTCGCTTCATCGAGCAGGAACGCGGTTTCGGCTCCGATACGACTCAGAATCGGCTCTCGGCGGTCCGGTTCCGGGTTCAAAACACCGTCGTATTCGATCCGCACATACGGCTGGTCGAACTGCCCGAGGTCGGCGAGGTCGATTTCCACTGTGGAATCGATGTCGAACTGTCGGTACCGGACTGGAATCGGTTCGGTCTCGCCCAGGAACACGTCCCGCACCCGCAGGCGACGGTCCAGGTCAAAAACCGCATAGCTCTGACGGTCCAACTGGATGAAGCGGATCGTCGCAGTGGCCCGGAGTTCGCGCTCATAGGGATCGATCGTCGCTTCTATCGAGTAGGACTCGACATCGATCGTCGGGCGATCAGACTGTGCTGCGAGCGGTATCAGGGTCTGCGCAAAGCCGGTCGTAGAAACGAGGCAAGTAACCAGAAACACTTGAATTATTTTCATGTTCTTGTTCGGGAAGTCATCCGTAAGAATGCATTATCGCCGTTCACATCCCGCGGGTCACCAATTCTTAGACGAGCGATTCAGGGAATGCGCACCACAGTTTTTCCCATACCGACGTTTTCGTTCTGATCGTAGATCCGGAATGCGATAACGTGCTCTCCCTGCTCAAGTTGCGGCGATGCGTACTCGAACACCTCCGACAGCGAATCGACGATACCGTCCACTGGAAAAACCGGAGTCCAGTTCCCCGCATCCACGGCAACCTCGGCCTGTTTCAGGGTCGACGTCCCATCCTCGACCCTCACACGGATCCGAACCCGACCGTCCTGGACACCCTCCTGGAGGATCGTCACCGCCGGAGACGTGTTGTCGATGGCAAACGGCCTGGATTCCAAGCTACCCACCATCGCCAGCGCCGGCGGATTCGATCCCAGGTCACTCGCCGTCACGCGGACCACGTACATGCCATCGGGCAGCGTGTCGGACGCAATCGTGTAGAAAGTATCCTCGACACGATCGGCGAGCTGCTTCCAAGCCTCCTCGTTGTCCGACCTGTAGTCTATGGAATAGAGAAGTGTGTCCGCGTTGCTGTCGACGGCGCGCCATTCAAGCGCCTGCACGCCGCTCTCGATCACCCGACGGGGTGGGGTCACCACCGTCCTGGTATCAACCCGGCCCGAGGTGCCCGTGTTGGTTCCCCCGTTGGCGCCGGCGCCGTTGTTGTTGAACGACTGCACCTTCTGCAACCGAATTCCTGCCTTGAGCAGATCGACGGATTCGACGGACGGACGGTAGTTTTGCTGCAAGTAGGGAATAGTGACCGACGACAACGACGGAGATACATCGGTACCCGAGTTCAATACGGCCCGCCACTGGACGAACCGCGCCTTGGGACTCCCCACCTCACCGTCGGCGCCTACCGACTGCCAGTCCGACCACGTTTGATCCGGGCTGCCGGTGTTGCCCGTCCGAGTCAGAATCTCGGGAGCGCCAGTGCCGGTCCACGTGATCTTGCCCCAACTGGACGTGGCCTCGGTGTTCCTCACGATCGAATCGTAAACGCCTGACCGAGCCGTGACGTCGCCGATCGCAAACAGCTTGCCCATGTTCGCAGACGTCGCCAGCACACGGTCCTGATGAGCCAGCAGGCGTGTCGTTTGTTCTTCGGACGACTCCACAAGCAGGGTCGTCCTCTGCGGACCTTCGTAGGCGTAAATACGGCCCCGGGTTCCGGTTGAAAACAGCAGGCGGTCCGCCTCGGGGAGGATCGCGTAAACAAGTTCCTCTCCGGACTGCCACAGCGTCGTCACCACGCCGTCGGATCGGATCTCCAGAATGGAACTGCCCGAACCACCTCCCGCCCCTGCGGCGGATGACGGCCGGGCCTCAGCCTGTGGTGACGCGCCGCCTCCGGCCACAGTAACCTGCTGTGCAGCCGCCAAACCGACCGTAACGCTCAGGGTAGTAGCCTGGCCCGGCTGGGCGGTCCCGCCCGAGGAGGTCGCCGGGAGGGTTTCCCCTCCGCCGCCCAGTACTGCGGCGAAGATCGTCCCATCGGAGTCGACGGCAACCGCATGGACTTCGCGCATGCCAGAGTCGTAGAGCACGAACGGATCGCCGTCATCCGATATCCGGTACAAGTAACCCCTGGGATCACCGCCGGCGATCAGATCGCCGTTCACATCGAGCGCCAACGTGATGATATGTGTCTCGTCGCTGTCGTAGAAAACTTCGCCAACGCCGTCCGGGTCCACGCGATAGATCACTCCGTCGTTGCCGGTTCCGACCAGAAGCCGGCCTTCGTCATCGAAAAGCATGGACCAGATATAGGTGACTTCCGGCTCGAAGAACGGCACAGCGGAACCGTCGTCGTCGATCCGGTAAACCTTCCCGTCCGGAGATGTTGCGGCAAACAGGTTATCGTCTCCGTCGAGCGCCAACGCGAACACGTCCAGTTCCGGAAGATCCGCAAGCACCGCGCCATCTCCGTCCGGGTTTACCCGATAGACTCGGCCCTCGTGCCCGGTACCGAGGAAGATGTTCCCCGACGAATCCACGACCGCGCTGAGGATCAGCGGCTCGTCCGTCTCGAATATGAGGTCGACGCGCGGTGCGAGCACTATTTCACCGTCGCTGGTCACCGACAGGCTTTCCAACTCTCCCTGGCGAAACTGGTCATAGGTGCGGACCTCCCAGAATCGGGGAATGACCGCCAGAGCGGGGAGCGCGAACATAACGGGAAGGAACCAGAACGCTTTTTTCATACAGAAGCCTTTGCCGAGTCACGTCCCATGTCAGCCGGGGGTGAGACCACAGGCTGCTATGGGACGACCCTCAGGGTGAGCGAGCGTCGTCCCTGAATCACGAAGTCGGACGGTGGCAACTCCAACTCTTCGACGGCGGAGTTCCGAGTCCCGGAGGTATTGCTGTCAACGGAACGATCCGTGCGCATCATCGCGATCACCGACGGCGGCAGAGCGGGCATTTCGCGCCCACCGACGACGGCGCCGGGGCTCGACGCCAGGAGACGGACATAGAGGCGATCAGTCCTCCGGATCTTCCGCAATTCGTCGAGTACCTGGGCAACGTCCCGGGGCGCGCCCGAGGGTACACGGCCCAGATCCGATGCCGTCATCGACACACCGTCACCCACCGACAACTCCACAGTTCCGGCGCGGACTCCGGCGGGTATCGTGATGTCGTAGCTCTCGACGAACGCGTCGCCCCCGGGCGTTCGGAGGGTCGTTTCGAGCGTGACAGACTCTCCGGCGCGCACTTCCGTGCGGTCTATCCGAAGGGCATCGAGCGTCACGATACGCTTGGTGTCCGTCGAACGGATGTTCAGTTCGATCGAGGCGATGGCCAGGTCCTCAAACCCGGCCGACATCAGGTAAGTGATCGGCGCGACGGTCGCGATCGTCGCCTGTGCGGGACCGTTGACGTCGCCGGCGAAAGCGTTCGCCACATCGATCTGTTCGCCGCTCTCGAGTTGGATCGTCCCCGTGACTTCGATCGTCGCTTCGCCGAGACTGCGTTCGGTGGCGAGAATCAGGTTGAAGAGGGTGAAGTTCATCATGAACGGCGTCATGAACCGGTCGTTGACAATCTCGTAGTCGTAACGCTCGGTCCGAGACCGCGATGTCTCCAGGGTGATGCCGACAGGGATCATCTGTGGCATCGCCCCAACCCGGCCCGACATCCCCGTCGCCCGATCCTGGAAGAAAGCGCCCACGACCTCGATCGGAACCGCAATCTTGAACGAATTCGAAATGTTCGGAATCAGCGTGATCACGTAGGCGCTCGACATGGGCATCGAGGTGGGTCCCGTGGACTGAAACGGGTGGCCAAAAGCATACACACGATCGCCGTCGACGTGCGTCACGGTACCGTTTGCGCTGAGGCTGATATCGCCGCGCACCATCTCGGCGTTGATGGCTGAGCCCGGAACGATCTCCGCTTCCCCCTCGCTAGCCAGGGAGGCAGCACTACCCTGTCCGCCCCCCTGAACGGGAGTGAATCCGAAACTCTCAAACAGCCCGGAAAAACGGTTGATGGCAAGCGCCGACGCTCCCGAAATGAACAACGGCGTGCGAATCGGTGCGAGACCGGCGCCCGCGAGGGACGCGGCCTTGAGGCTGGCGCCGACCGGTTCCGGGGGAACGATCAACTCTTCAAATGGGGTACCGGCGGCCAGTCCCACCATCACACGGTTGAGATAGGCCCGCAGGCTCTCGGCCGGCCACGCCCCGGCCAGACGGTTGCCCTCGGGGGGGTCCGAGAGGACGCCGACCATCTGTCCGATGGGCTGAATCCCGGCAATCGCGACGCTGGCGAACGGAAACGCAAACGCAACGGCTCCGACCAGCCTGCCATCGACATAGACCGGACTCCCGCTCATGCCCTGCATGATTCCGGTCTCAGCCAAGGGGCCGCCCGACAGTCGCGCCAGGACCATATCCTGCTTCGGGGCCGAGTTCTTGAGAACACCCAGAATCTCGACGTCGAACTCCTCGATCGTGGTCCCGTGGAAGACAGTCTTGCCAACGCCACGCATCCCCTCGCGAAGGTCGTCGACGGGAAAGAACTCCTGTGATTGGGCCGGGGCCGGTATAGCCCATGCCAGAACACAAACGGTCAGCGCCAAAGCAATCAGTCTCTTCCCGGTCATCTTTCTGTTCAGCATCGAGCGTGGCGAAGCAACCGAGCTTACCGGCGCCCGCACCCTTTCCCTCGGGACGTCGGGTCGCCAATAAACCCAATGTTTTCAATCAACAACGGAAAGTTCATCTTAATTGAAGCCCAGAGCCCGTGTCAATCATGAGTGGACCACGGGTAGTTGGCTGTCGGCGGTCATAGGACTGAATGCTGACGACCGATCCAGGAGGCAAAGGCCAAAAGCCAAGAGCAGTTGTCAGTCGTCCGTGGTCAGTCATGAGCCTAGCTCGGAGCTGATGACTGATAACTGACGATCAGATAACTGCGACAACCAACAACTAATCGCCATAACTGCTAAGCATATTTGACTTTAGCGCGTCCTTTCCGTTAATGTGCCAAGGACTCTTCAGAAGGGTCGCGCCGCTCGGTCAAACGCGCCAGGACAACTGTGCATATCGAGGTTACGAATGCGTAGGCTTATTATCGGTGTCGTTTTGGTCGGTTGGTTTGCGGCCGTGGTCCCAGTGCTGGCCCAGCGTTCCGGGAACCTGGAACTCAACCTGTTCGCCACGGGTTCCTGGCACGCGAGAACAAGTTCGAGATCGGCTTCCCACAGGCTGTCACGCCCATCCAGCAGTCTTTCAAGCTCAAGCAGGGCCTCGGGGGCGGCGTCCGTCTCAACGTCTTCAATTCAGGCCACTGGGGCGAGGAATTCGCCTACAGCTACGAGAACAACAACGCGCGCTTCATCACCAAGAGCGGTCCAGGCTCCGAGCTCGAGTTGGGGATGCAGATCCACCAGTTCTCCGTCAACACGCTGTACTACATCGATTCAGACCAGAGCCTGACGGTTCGGCCGTTCCTGGTCTTCGGGATCGGTGGGGCGCTGTACCGGCCCACCGACGAAGCCAAGGGGATCGCCAGAGATCCGCTGCGGGGCAATCTGGCAGGCTTCAGGGAATCGGCTCAGTTCGCGTTCAATTATGGCTTCGGACTGAAGGCGCACGTGAGCAACCGCGTCGGCTTTCGCTTCGATATCAAGGGCCTCCTGTCTAGAACGCCGACCTTCGGGTTGCCGCGCCAGTCCGACGACCCGAACGCGACGGTTTTCCCCGCCGGCGGAGCTTTCAACACCGCCGAAATCTCCGCTGGGCTCGTTTTCTATCTGGATTGAGATCCTTCAACCGGGCCTCGATGTGAAGGCGCCAGGAAGGCGCCTCGTCCTTCCGGATCTCCAATCTCGATTCTCAAATGAACGATGTCCAATGTGGAGTTTCCGATAGAAAATCTGCGATTCGACACCCGGTTGACGGCGCCGGCATTCTCACCGAACCGCCTGGCCACTTCGCCACGGATTACACGGATTGCACGGACAGGAAAAACCAGTGGGCTGGTGTCGGAAACCACTCTTATCCGTTAAATCCGTGTAATCCGTGGCAACCTCTTCCTTAACCCCTTGGAAATCTCAAATCTCACTAGGGCTTCCAGACCCAGAACGCTGCAACGTCCCCAATGGTGTGTACGACCTCGATCGCTATCGTCGCGCTCGTGCTGAGTTCGTCCAGCATGCCGCTCTCCGCGAGACAGAGCGTTCTTCGGCCGGAGGGTGCGAGCTGACTCAGTTCCTCCTCCGACAACGCGGTCAACCGGGGGTTGTTGCGGTAGTACGCCAGCCCGTACTCGATCCAACGGTCCGGCTTGTAGAGGACCACACTCTGGTCGTCGGAGACGAAGCGGTCAAGTTCGTCGGCCCATGGTTGCATGGTCGGAACCGTGTCGAGTCGAGGAGCCACCGCTGTCGTCAGCACAAAGACGATGAGAGCCACCTTGACAACGTTGAACAGGCCGAGCGCCGGCGGCGGCAGCCAGATTCCGATCGCGACCAGTAACCCGGCGATCACCGCACTGATACCCAACGCCGCCCCCGTCCCGACCTGAAGGTCGACATTCAGCGCATCGGGAAAGAACCCCAGCACAATCCCGATCGCCAGGGTCACAGCCGCCTGAAGGAATACGGCGACGCGGTACGGCCAGGTGGCCTCGGAGTATGCGATCTCCCGCGCGGCCAGCAAGGCTATAGCCGGTGTGATCGGCAGAATGTAGGCGGGAAGCTTCGATCCGGAGAGCGAGAAGAAAACCAGCGGCACCAGAGCCCACATCAGCAGCAGGTGTTCGCCCCTCGAAAACCGCCTGCCCAGCGCCGGGATCGACAGGAAGCTCCAGGGAAACATCATCAGCAACAAAACCGGAGCGTAGTAATAGAACGGCTGCACGTGTCCGTACACGTCGGTCGTGAAGCGCTGAAGGTTGTGGCTGAGGATAAAAACGTCGAAGAACTCCCTGCCGTTGACCCACGTCACCGCCGTGTACCAAGGGCCCGCGATGAGGGCAGTCACGAGAATCCCCTCCGGATGCCAGCGCTTCCACTCGCCCAGGCCGGTTCGCCACACCAGGAACAGCCCCAGCGTCAGCGCGGGCAGAATGAGTGCAACTGGGCCTTTGGCCAATGCACCGACGCCCAGCGACGCGTAAAACAGATAGAAGAACCACCGCCGACGGGGTTCCTCGAAATCGATCCCAGCCAGGAAAAACGCGAGCGCCCCCGTCAAGGCTGCCGTCAAGAGCATATCCATCGACGCGGCTCGGGCGAACCCGAAGAAACCGATAGAGGTCATCAGGATCAGCGCCGCTGCGAAACCGGTACCACGCGTGAACATCCTGCGGCCGATCCAGTAGACCAAGAAGACCGACATCGTCGCTCCCAGAGCCGACGGCAGCCTGGCGCCTGTTTCCCCAACGCCGAACACCGCGTAGCCCATGGCCGCCAGCCAGTACATCAGGACGGGCTTTTCGAACCAGTTTTCGCCGTCGAGCCGGGGCGTGATGAAGTCACCGGTCTCGAACATGCCCCTGGCGACACCCGCGTAACGGGGTTCGTCTGGCCCGAGAAAGCCGATCGCTCCCAACTGGTGCAAGAACACGACGTAACTGAGCAACATGAGTGCGGCGACGATGAAGTAGTCGAGGTGCAGGTCCAGCTTCGGTCTCATAGCGAAAGTATGTGAAAATAACATGGATGCGAGTGAGTGCGAAAGCGTTCATCCAGTATGGGTTAGCGCGGACAGTTCTAGGATTCCTGGGGGCGATGCCCCGGCCCATCGGCTACCGTTTGGGCGACGCCATTGCCTCGGTTGCCTACGTCATCGCCCGACGACAGCGCAAGGTTGGCATGGACAACCTGAGCATGGCGATGCCGGAATTGTCCGAGGCTGAACGGGTTCGGATCGTGTGGGAGGTCTTTCGCAATCTGGGTCGTCTCCTGATCGAATTCAGCCACTTCCCGCAGCTGAGTCGTGACACCATCCCGGACCTGGTCGAATACGACGGCCTGGAACACTACCTGGAAGCCCGGCGACGGGGCAAGGGTGTCCTGTGTCTAACCGGGCACATCGGCGCGTGGGAACTCTGCTCCTTCGCGCATTCGGTCTACGGCTATCCGATGAAGTTTCTGACCCGTCCGATCGACAACCCGCTCGTCGACCGGCTCATCACACACTATAGGACGTGTGCGGGCAACGAAATCATCGACCGACGTGACGCGGCTCGGACCATCCTCAAGGCGCTCCGGAGCAACGAGGCCGTCGGTCTCCTCATCGACCAGAACACGACGCGCAGCGAAGGCGTGTTCGCCGATTTCTTCGGAGTGCCGGCAGCAACGACCCCGGGGATGGCCACGCTCGCGCTACGCACGGGAGCGGCCGTGATTCCCTGCTACATTCGTTGGGATGCGGGACGGGGGCGTCACATCGCCCACGTCGACCCACCTCTCGAACTCATCGACACCGGCGACCGAGAAGCGGATGTCGTAGCCAACACGACAATGTTCAACAAGATCCTGGAAGACTTCGTCCGTGAATTTCCCGAGCAGTGGCTGTGGATTCACCGCCGCTGGAAGACCCGCCCGGAAGGCGAACCCTCCCTGTACTGAGCTAGCGCTGGATAACCCGCAAGAAAAAGTGTTCGACCGATCGGGGACAGGGGTAGTCGACGGCAGGCGCTCGCGAATAGCTTCGCGTAACGAAAAAGAGGGGACAGGGCTATACCCCTGTCCCCTATCTGTCGGACGAGCGTTTTGGACCGCCCCCTCGCCTCTCTTCTTCCGTTACCAAGGTTTACTCGATCGAGCCGTAGGCCATTTTCTCCAGGCGGGCGACGCGTTCGGCCATCGGAGGATGGGTGCTGAAGAGTTTGGCAACGCCGCCGCCGCGGAGCGGGTTCACGATGAACATGTGGGCGGTTGCCGTGCTCGCATTCATCGGAACGCGCTTGGATGCCGTGTCGAGTTTCTTGAGAGCGCTGGCAAGCCACATGGGATTCCCGCACAGACGAGCGCCGGTGGCATCGGCCTGGTATTCCCTGGATCGCGAGATGGCCATCTGAATCAACATGGCCGCGAATGGCGCCAGAATCATCATCGCTATCAGGCCGATGATTCCGCCGTCATCGTCGTCGCGACGTCCGCCTCCAAAGATCATCGCCCACTGGGCCATGGTGGCCAGCAGGCTGATCGCTCCGGCGATGGTGGCCGCAACCGTTCCGATCAGGATGTCGCGATTTCGCACGTGCGCGAGTTCGTGCGCCATGACACCGGCAAGTTCCTCGCGGTTGAGCATACGTAGCATGCCGGATGTCGCTGCGACGGCGGCGTGGTTCGGATTCCGACCGGTCGCGAACGCGTTTGGTGCGTCCGACGGGATCACGTAGATCTTCGGCATCGGCATGTTCGCACGCTGGACCAGATCGCGGACGACCCCGTAGAGGACCGGAGCGTCGCCCTCACTCGCCTCCTTCGCCTTGTACATCCGCAGCACGAGCTTGTCGCTGAACCAGTACGAGAACACGTTCATACCCGCGGCAAAAACGAAGGCGATGATCATGCCTCCCTGCCCTCCGAGGGCGCCCCCGGCCAGCACAAGCAGGACAGTAAGACCAGTCATCAAAGCTGCGGTTTTTGCGGCGTTCATACGTCTCCTCCCCTCGTAACAGTCATAACCAGAATCTATGACCCGGTCGCCGGTTGTCAAATGATCTCGGACCGCAATCCGGGATCGAGCGCTCGGTCGAGAAGTTCGGCCAGATGGACTACCTCGAGATCCAGTCCATGCCTGCGGGCGCCATACTGCAACTGAAACAAACATCCCGGATTTCCCGTTACCAGGACATCCAGGCCCGCAGAGCGCACTCTTTCCATCTTTCGGTCCAGAATCTCCCGCGCCAGATCCGGCTCGGTGAGATTGTAGATTCCGGCACTGCCGCAGCATTCGTCGGCGCCAGGCACCTCGACGTATTCGATTCCGGGAATCGACCGGAGCAGGATACGCGGGGGATCGCTGACTCCCTGTGCATGAACCAGATGACAAGGGTCGTCATAGCCAACACGCACGTCCAGCGATTCGGTCAGGCGTTCCGGCAGAGGAGTTGAGGCCAGGAAGGAGGACAAGTCCACAACCTTTGAGGACACATCATCGGCCCCTTCGATCAACAACGGGTACTCGGACATCATGGCACCGCAGCCGGAAGCGTTAACAACGATGGCGTCGATCTGATCCGCGTGGAATGCATCGACGTTTACGTGCGCCATGCGCGATGCAGTTTTCCTCAAACCCGCATGGTTCGCCAGGGCGCCGCAACAGATCTGTCGTTCGGGTATGACGACATCGTAGCCGGCGGCCGAGAGCAAACGTGCCGTCGCACGGTTGACCTCGCCGAGCAGCGAATTCATGACGCAACCCGATAACAGAGCCACACGTCCAGCGCGTTCGCCCGCCGCCGGGTAGACCGCTCCGGGCTCCACACCCGAGGCAAATCCCACGTCCGGGGTCATCTCTTCCGCGTCCGCATAGGCAGGCGCAAACCGTCTGAGCAGACCCGTGGATCGCAGAACACCGGAGAGTCCAGACGCCGTGTAGAGCTGAAGCATCCGCGCGGCCAGCCGAAACCGGCCCGGGTGCGGGAAGACGTGATTCAGGACGAAGCGGGTGATGGGGTGCGCGGGCCGCTGGTCGACGATCTCCCCTCGCATCTCTTCCATCATGTGGCCAAACTGAACCCCGGACGGGCACACGGTCTCGCAGGCCCGACAGTCCAGACAGCGAAACATGTGGTCGGAAAACGTGTCGGTAATTTGGGCGCGACCCTCGTCGAACGCACGCATCAAATAGATGCGGCCGCGCGGCGAATCCATCTCGTTGCCGAGGACGCGATAGGTAGGGCAGGACGATATGCACAAGCCGCAGTGCACGCAGTCCAGGTACAGCTCCTCGTAGCGGCTCTGGGTCTGGGTACTCACTCGGGCTCCTCCCCGTCGACATGGCGGCCCGGGTTCAAACGTCCCTCCGGATCGAAAGCATCTTTCAACTGACGCATCAAGCGGTACTCCCCTCCGCGGATACCGAACGTTGGAGTCCGTCGCCTGACGTCGAGCGGCGCACGGTCGATCACCGCCCGAAGGTGGCTGCGAACCTGGTGGAGTTGCTCCTCATCCGACACCGCCATGAAGAGAACGCCGGTCGCGGCGTGAGCCAGCCAGGCCTCCGGGGCGAAGCGATCCACGATCTCGGGAAGTTTCGAGGGCAACGACGTGACACGCACAACGATTGGGCCGAGGCCTCGGTACGCATCCCCAACCTCGTCCCACACACCACCTTCGTTTCCTTCCGCGAACTGCTCCCAGTCGGCCGCGGGAAGCCGCGACAGCTGCCACTCGACAGCCCGCCGTTGTTCACCGAAGCGGACCAGAATCGTGTTCCGAGGTCCTGTCCACACCAGAGAGATCGGATCGAACTCCCCTGCCCGCAGTTCACGGATGATGCTTGCAGCCTGGGCCGTTGAAGAGACACGCGCGCGCGCAGTGGCGGTCGATTGATAGGCGGCGCGCAGCTTGAAGCTGACTTCCGACACGACAGCGAGTGAACCGAGCGATCCGGCGTACAACTTCGCCAGATCGTATCCCGAAACGTTCTTGACGACTCGGCCGCCTGTGCGTGAGATCCTTCCGTCGATATGGACGACCTTCATGCCGATGATCCAGTCACGAACGCTGCCCACGGCGCGCAACGGGCCCTGAGCATTCGTCGCAACGATGCCACCGATCGTAGCGTCCGGACCGTTCCAGGGGTCGAGGGGAAGCATCTGCTTGTGCTCGGCCAACGCGCCATGAAGATCACCCAAGCGCGCCCCGGCTTCGACATGCACGGTCAGATCGCCGGGGACATATTCAGTGATACGCGAGAGCCCTCGCGTATCCACGGCGCAGTCGGCGGCCCTAAGCGGATTGCCGTACTCCACCTGGGTTCCGGCGCCGATGATCGCGACGGCACCCGTTTCCGCCTCCATGGCTGAGGAGAGTTCCTCGACCGACGAGGGAGCCAGCACCCGATCGATCCGAACGGAGTCCATCGTCAGGCCAGCCGTCATGGGCCGGCTCCGTCGTTCCCACGAACATAACGGTCGATCCGCCGCGCGGCCTCTGCCGTGCTCGTCAGACCGGGACCGACCTCCGTACAGCCGCCCTTCGTGGGGAAGATCTTGCAAGGGTTCAGCAGACCGCTCGGGTTGAACACCGCCTTGGTGCGCCGCATCACTTCGAGGTCGTTCTCCCCAAAGATCATCGTCATGTAATCCTTCTTCTCGACACCGATGCCGTGCTCACCGCTGAGGGCCCCACCGACAGCGACGCAAACTTCCATGATCTCCCGGCCCATCGCGAAGATCCGGTCCACCTGGTCGGGCCGGCGGCCGTCGAACAGGATCAGCGGATGCAGGTTGCCGTCGCCTGCATGGAAAACGTTAGCAACCGGCATGTCATAACTCTTCGAAATGCGCTCGATGTCCCTGAGCACCTCGGGCAACCTCGTCCGTGGAATCACGGCATCCATGACCATCATGTCCGGGCTGATGCGGCCCATCGCGCCGAACGCTCCCTTGCGGCCCATCCACAACCGACCCCGTTGCTCCTCGTCTTCTGCAACCTGGATGTCATAGGAGTTGTTCTGTTCGCAGATCCGCACGATGGCTGCGGCCGTTTCCTCCAGCGCCACTTCGAAGCCATCGACCTCGATCAGCAGGCTGGCCGCGGCATCGAGACGATATCCCGCCCTGTAGACCGACGCCTCCACGGCCTCGGTCGTCTTGCGGTCGACGAACTCCAGCGCTGCGGGAACGATGCCGGCCGCGATGATGTCGGAAACCGAGTGGCTGCACTCGTCGACTGTCGCGAAAGCCGCCAACATCGTCTTGACCGCCTGGGGTTTCGATAGCAAACGCACGGTGACCTCCGTCACGATGACGAACGTCCCCTCTGAGCCGACGATTGCGCCGACCAGGTCGTAGCCGACGGGCTCGCCGACCGGATTGCCGAGCCTCACGATTTCTCCGTCGCCGAGGACGGCTTCGAGCGCCAGGATATGGTTGGTCGTCATCCCGTACTTCAGGCAGTGCGGTCCACCGGCGTTCTCAGCGACGTTGCCGCCGATGCTGCACGCCATCTGACTGGAGGGATCCGGGGCGTAGTAGAGACCATGGGGAGCCACGGCCTCGGACACGTGCAGGTTGACGACGCCCGGCTCGAGGACGGCAACCCTGTTCTCGGCGTCGACCGACAGGATCTTGTTCATCCTCTGGAGCTCGATAATGATCCCGCCTTCGACGGCCAGCGCGCCGCCGCTTAGACCCGTGCCCGCACCCCTGGGAAGGAACGGCACACCGTATTCATTCGCCAGGCGGACTATCGCCGAGACCTCTTCGGTTGAAGTGGGATAGACGACAACGTCCGGCGCGTGCTTGAACAGCGCCAGCGCGTCGCATTCGTAGACGAGCAACTCAGTCTCGTCGGTCGTCGTGCGTTCGTCACCGACGACGTCTTTCAGCTTGGAGAGGATCTCCGGGTTCATCGGCTGCTACGGTTGCGACTTTACCCGCGCGATCTCTTCGCGAACCATCCCGATCTGCGGATAGCCCGGATTGGTCGCGACTAACCGTTCCCAGAGTTGGAGCGCACCAGCCCGGTCGTTGCGCTCCTCGAGCAGCAACACGCCCATGTTGAACAGCGCCTGTGGGTGTGTGGGGTCAATGGACAGCGACTTTTCGAACTCGGCGGCTGCGAAATCTACCCGGTCGAGATAGTAGAGCGCCGTGCCCATATCAGTCCTCACCGTAGCGTCGTCCGGGTTGATCTCGAGAGCACGGCCGTAATAGTCGATCGCACCCTGGAAATCGTCCCTGTCAAAGTTGAGGTTCGCAAGCTCGATCAACACCTGGAAGTCTCCGGGGTTCTGCTCCAGCCGGCCTTCCGCCTGCTGAATCAGTGCATCGATCCGTTCGTTGGCCTGGGCTTCAACCGGCCCCCCGGACATGAGCCCCGGAACGTCTCGCAGGACGAGCGGCCCCAGGTCGCGATTCCTTACGAGCAGGTAGGTCGCGAGAAAACCGAGCAGCAAGCCCACCAGCAGCAGTAGCGCGGAGTCCTTGTTCATCGGACAGATGATATCAGACTTATCAGGGACCGTCGGATACGAGGAACGGGCGGAACAGCTCCCCGAAACCGGGATTCGCAAGAGGTTCACCGACGCTACGAGACTCGACCAGATCGATGGCCAGTGCGGTGCCGGCCAGGTCCCGGCTGACCCGCCCGAGTCCCTCAACGTCGAGAATACGGAACGCCAGCAGCACGGCGCAGTCCGCGCCCCCGCTCCGGAGAAACGACTCGATCGTGGACAGCCAGGCAGCCGTGTCCGCTTCGCCGCACAGGCCGACGGATCGGACGAAGACCCTCCCCGAAGGGCCGGTGAGGGTAATGTCGCGACCGTCACCGAACACCGAGGACCAGCCACTCCTGTCTAGAACCTCCCCCGCAGCGTCGAGCACGGCTTCCTGAAGCTCCATCGGCTCGGGCGCACGGAGGCTTTCGTCGAAGTTCCTCCGGGCCACTTCATCGCTCAGGCAGGCGTATGCCTCGTTGATGAGTCGCATCCGGGCGGCCGCCTCGGGTCCCGGGTTTCGGTCCGGATGAAATCTCAGGGCGAGGACACGGTAGGCGCCATGAATCTCTCGGGCAGTCGCCCCCTCGGCCAGGCTCAGGATCCGATAGTAGTCGGGCGTGTTCCTCATCGTGAATCTCCGAAATAGCACGATCGGTAGGCTTCTTCGAGAGCGATTTCCCCGGCGAGCGCCTTTTCGACAGCCTGCTCGGCGAGAGGGACGAAGCCCGGTACGGGCCTTCCCCGGCGCACCTCCCCCTCACGCCCGGCAAGGACCAGTTCGCGAACGGCCTGGTCGAGTTCGAGGATCTCGAATAGCGCCCGACGGCCACGGGTCCCGGTGAAGCGGCAGGCACTGCAGCCGTAACCTCTCCGGAGACGCTCGCGATCACCACCGCGGATGCCGAGCCGCTCCAGATAGAAGCCGGATGGGAAGTCCGGGCGCGCGCAGTCCGGACAGTTCCTCGGAATCAGCCGCTGGGCAACTACGCCGATGAGGCTCGCCGCTGTCAGATGGCGGGCAACGCCAAGTTCCTCCAACCGCGGCAGCGCGGAGACGGCGTCGGCGCAGTGCAGCGTGGACAGGACAAGGTGGCCGGTCATGGCAGCTTCGAAGGCGATACGCGCGGTTTCCCGGTCGCGGATCTCGCCGACGAGGATGATGTCGGGGTCCTGCCTTAGCGTCGATCGCAACGCGACGCCGAACGTAAGGCGTGACTTATCGCGAACGGCCACCTGTCGGATGCCGTTCATGTGGTATTCGACGGGGTCTTCGATGGTGACGATGTTCAGGGGCCTGCGGCGGAGCTCTTCGAGCAGTGCGTACAGCGTCGTCGTCTTCCCGCTCCCGGTCGGCCCGACCACGAGAATGATTCCCTGCGGACGTCGCCCCATCGCCCGCAGTCGGTCTTCGACCTCCGCGTCGGCGCCAAGTGACGCGAGCGTGGGAGTGGACGTCCGATCACCCAGAAGGCGGATCACGAGGGCTTCGCCCCGAACCGTCGGAATCGTGGACAGGCGGGCCTCGATCCCCTTGATCCCGAGGGCGAAATGTCCATCCTGAGGCAACCGGCGCTCGCTGATGTCCAGACGGGCCAGGACCTTGATCCGAGCCGCCAGGCGGTCGTGCAGCCAGCCTGGTAGCGAAAACGTATCGTGCAGCAACCCGTCCACGCGGTAGCGCACTTCAGTACCGCGGAATCCCGGGTCGATGTGAATGTCGCTTGCTCCGAGCCGAAGGGCTTCAGCGAACAGAAGCTTCTGAACACGAACGACGGGAGGCACCGCCCCGTTTTCCGCGGATGCCGATGGCGCGCGGGCGGGGAGTTGCCTGTCCCGGTAATGCCGTTCGATTGCTCGATCGATCGCCTCGGCGCTGGAGGGAACCGCGCGAATGCGCAACCCGGTGAGAGACTCCATCTCATCGATGGCAACCAGGTCGGAGGGATTCAACATGGCCACGGTGAGGAAAGACCCCTCCCTGCGAAGCGGGAAGGATCGGTAGCGCCGGGCGTACTCGGGCCGCATCAGCGCCAGGACGCTCTCCTCGGGCTGGAGGGAAGAAACCAACGCAGTCTGTGTCATTAAACTTGGCGGAAGGGCCCCGAAAAGGCGAGCCCGGCCATCACACCACACCGAGGACGGACCGTCAAGAGTTTCGGGACGGTGCAACAATCCCAACTAGCAAGTGCCCCGTCCCAGAAATGGGTCGCCCCAAGATCCCACTACCTCAAAGTGTTATAAAGAGTGAAGCGGAGCGACAATGATCTACGACATTTCCGTACCCATCCACAACGCCATGCACGTGTGGCCATCGGACCCGAAGGTCCGCCTGGAAGAGCGCGAGCACCCGGCCCGTGATGAATCCCATACCGTTCGGGTAACCTCTATCCGTTGCGGATCCCACAGCGGAACGCACCTGGATGCGCCCAGCCACATGATCGAATCCGGCCGAACGCTCAGCGACATCCCGCTCGACCAACTCGTCGGGCCCGCACGCGTGCTCGACATCCGTGGCGTCACCTCGATCGGACGGGCTGAGCTCGAGAGCCAGCCGTTGGACGGCGTCGAGCGAGTCCTGTTCAGAACGGATAACTCCGCGCACTGGAACGATCGGAGCTTCCACGAGGAATTCGTATTTCTCGAGCCTGATGGCGCCCGTTTCCTGGTAGAGGCGGGCATCCAGCTGGTAGGCATCGACTACCTGTCCATAGACCGGTACAAGTCGGTGGGCCACGCTACACACTTCGTCCTGCTGGAACGAAACGTCGTCATCCTGGAAGGGTTGAATCTCGGCGACGTTCCGGCGGGCGATTACAGCCTCACCGCCCTTCCCATGAAAATTCGCGGCGCCGACGGCGCGCCCGTTCGCGCGATACTGATGGATTCATGACTACCGAGGGAAGCATGCAGATTCGGCAGATCAAGGGCAGAGAGGTATTGGATTCGCGGGGCAACCCGACAGTGGAGGTGGACTGCGTCCTGACCAGCGGCATCGTCGGAAGGGCGATCGTCCCATCGGGCGCTTCAACCGGGGAACACGAAGCGCTGGAGATGCGCGACGGTGACCAGCGGAGGTACATGGGCAAGGGGGTTCGCCAGGCCGTGGCCAACGTCAACGAGAAGATCGCTCCTGCCCTGAGGGGTGAAGACTCCTCGATGCAGTCGCACATCGACCAGCTCATGCTCGGCCTGGACGGTACCAAGAACAAGTCGAAGCTCGGAGCGAACGCGATCCTGGGGGTCTCGATGGCGACCGCCCGTGCGGCGGCCCAGGCCCACGGACTGCCGCTCTACCGCTATATCGGGGGCGTGGCGGCCCGGTCACTGCCAGTGCCGATGATGAACATCGTTAACGGGGGAGTGCACGCCGACAACAGCATCGACTTCCAGGAGTTCATGATCATGCCCCTCGGCGCGCCGAACTTCAGTGAAGCCCTGCGGATGGGGGTCGAGATCTTCCACACCCTCCGGAAAATCCTGCGGGACGCCGGTCACTCGACCGCCGTCGGGGACGAAGGTGGGTTTGCGCCGAACCTCAAGAAGGACGAAGAGGCACTCGAACTGATCATGAAAGCGATCGAACAAACCGGCTATACGCCGGGAGACCAGGTCGCGATCGCACTGGACCCGGCATCGAGCGAGCTCTTCAACGACGGCAAATACGTGTTCAGCAAGTCCGGGGGCGCGACCAGGACTGCCGATGAAATGGTTGAGCTGTTTGCGGACTGGACCGAACGGTACCCGATCGTGTCGATCGAGGACGGCCTGGCTGAGGACGACTGGGAAGGATGGGAAACCTTGACGCGCGAGATCGGTGGGCGGATCCAGTTGGTCGGCGATGACCTGTTCGTGACAAGTACCGAACGTCTGGCCCGCGGGATGGGTTCAGGTGTCGCCAACGCGATTCTCATCAAGGTGAACCAGATCGGATCGTTGACCGAAACGATGGACGCGATCGCGATGGCTCGGCGCGCCGGATACGGCGTCGTCATCTCCCACCGTTCCGGCGAAAGCGAGGACACGTTCATCGCCGACCTGGCCGTGGCCACGAACGCCGGTCAGATCAAGACAGGATCCCTCTCCCGAACCGACCGCACCGCCAAGTACAATCAGCTGCTCCGGATCGAAGAAGAGCTCGAAGACGGCGCCGTGTATCCCGGCCGGGCCGCACTGCCGGTCTGATCCACAACTGGAGCGTGCGTTGGAGAGCATCACGATTCGGCAGACGAGACGCCTGGCTCTGGCGCGCGCGGGCCTTCTGAAGCCGGAATGGACGGCGTTTCCCCGTAGTGTCCGGGGACGTGGTGACAGTACGCACAAGGCGATCGCCGAAGTCATTTCCAGATTCGGCTATCTGCAGCTTGATACGGTCTCGATCGCCGGGGCGCGCAGCCATTCGATTGTCCTGTTGTCTCGTTTGAGAGGCCTCGATCCGGCGATGGGCGAACAAGTGCTGCGGCCTGGCGCGCCCGTCTTCGAGTACTGGGGTCACGAAGCCAGCTGGATTCCCCTCGAGCTCTACCCGGCATTTGAATTCCGCAGACGCGAATTCCGTCACCACCCCTGGTGGGGAGACCTGGTTGGCAAACACCCGGACGTCGCGCGCAAGCTCCGTCGGCGGGTTCGTGACGAAGGCGGTATTCGTTCCCTAGGAGCCTGTCGGGAATTGGCTCCCTCGAAGCAAGAATCAACAACTTACGAGCCATCCCTGGTCTGTAAGTTGTTGATTCTTGGTTGCAGACTTCTTATTCCCGACAGGCTCCTAGACATGGAAGGACGCGGTAGCCGCGGCTGGTGGGATCTGAAAATTGCCAAGAAAGTCGCACCCGCGCTGTGGTCGACCGGCGAGTTTGCCATCCGGGAACGTAGGAACTTCCAGCGCACGTACGATCTCGCAGGACGCATCATTCCCGACTCGGTCCGCAATGTACGACTGAAGAAAGACGTGTGCATCGACACATTAATGCTCAAGGCGCTCGACGGGCACGGTTGGGCGACGACGGGAACGCTGGCCGCAACATGGCGTCTGACCAACCGGAAGAAGGAACTCGCCGCATCGTTGGACCGGCTCGTCGCTCGAGGGAAAGTTGTGGAGTGCGCACTGGAGAATCCGGGCGGACGTCCGATATTGGGTTGGGCGCGCCCCGAACACCTGGAACTGGCGGCGCGCCTGAATCACGTGCGG
This sequence comes from Terriglobia bacterium, assembly GCA_965206125.1. Lineage (GTDB taxonomy): Bacteria > Acidobacteriota > Terriglobia > 20CM-2-55-15 > 20CM-2-55-15 > CAXWPM01. The sequence continues at coordinate 655,787 of CBDBIN010000046.1, read as the reverse complement.
CCCCGGGTGGATCGCGGTGTGCTCCTGTCGCCTTTCGATCCGGTTCTGTGGGACCGCGCCCGCGTCGAACGGCTATTCGACTTCAATCAAATCCTGGAGATCTTCAAGCCGGCTCCGCAGCGCATCTACGGCTACTACTGCATGCCCGTGCTCGCAGGCGAGCGGCTGATCGCCCGATTCGATCTCAAGGCGGACCGGGCGAAAGGCAATCTCAGGATTCTTTCCCGACGTTTTGAAACCGCGAAACCATCCGGCGCCGACAAAGCAGCAGCGGAGGCCGCGCTCACCCGCTACGCGGAGGCTCTAGGGCTCAAGCCCGTATAGCGCTACCGGGAATCGGCAACTCACATGCCTTCTAGGAACAGCCACGGATTACACAGATTACACGGATAAGAAGGAAGCCAGGAGTCAGCGTTCCGAAGCCAAAAAACATCCTAATCCGTTAAATCCGTGCAATCCGTGGCCAGCTTGGCTAAAACAGTCCGGACTGGGGAGACTTGGGGTAGTCCAACCCCAGATGGTCGTAGGCCAGCTTCGTGGCAACCCGACCTCGGGGAGTGCGCTGGAGGAAGCCGATCTGGAGCAGGAAGGGCTCGTAGATGTCCTCGATCGCGTCGACCTCCTCGCTCAAGACCGCCGCGATCGTGTTGACGCCGACCGGACCGCCGTCAAACTTCTCGATGATCGCACGGAGCAGCCGGCGGTCGGTTTCATCGAATCCGTGTTCGTCGACGTCGAGCAGGCGGAGCGCGCCTCGGGCGATCTCGTCTGTGATGCGGCCATCGCCCCGCACTTCAGCGAAATCCCGCGTGCGTTTCAACAGCCGGTTTGCGATCCGGGGTGTGCCGCGGGACCGTTTCGCAAGCTCCCGCGTACCCTCCTCGGTGATCGACGCGCCCAGGATATCCGCGGAGCGGCGGATGATCACCTCGAGATCTTCATGCGTGTAGTAGTCCAATCGGTGGACGATGCCGAAACGTGAACGCAGGGGCGCCGTGATCAAACCGATCCGTGTCGTCGCGCCGATCAGCGTGTACCGGTTCAGGTCGAGGCGATGTGTCCGCGCGCTGGGGCCCTGGCCGATGATGATGTCCAGCTTGAAATCCTCCATCGCGGGATAGAGGATTTCCTCGATGGCGGGCTGGAGGCGGTGGATCTCATCGATAAAAAAGACATCGGCGCCTTCGAGGTTGGTCAGAATGGCGGTGAGGTCCCCTTTGAGTTGGACCAGGGGACCGGCGGTGGCCCGGAAGCTCGCGGTCATCTCGTTCGCGATGACCGAGGCCAGGGTCGTCTTTCCCAGACCCGGCGGGCCGTAGAGCAAGATGTGGTCGAGCGGTTCGCCGCGCTTTCTGGCCGCTCCGATCGACACCTCCAGGTTTTCCTTGACCAGGGACTGCCCGATGTACTCGCCGAGCGTCTTGGGCCGCAGGGAAACCTCGAACGGAACCTCGTCCGCGGCGGCCGATCCGTTAACGATGCGCTCGTCCATCACCCTTTGGTGAGAATCTGCAGCGTCCGCTTGAAGAGATGGTCAAACCCGGGGTCTTCCCCGCCGTTGCGGGCACGCTTGAGCGCGGCCTCGATCTGACCGCGGTTGTAGCCCAGGTTCTCCATCGCCGAGATGACATCGTGATCGTTGTCAGTCCGGTCGTCATCCACGACGAAGTCTCGTAGCTTGTCCTTCAGCTCCAGGACGATGCGTTCCGCGGTCTTCTTGCCCACGCCCGGAATCCTGGTCAGTCGCGCCAGGTCTTCCCGTTTGATCGATGCGATCAGGTCTTCGACGGAACTGCCCGACAGGATCGTCATCGCAAGACGCGGTCCGATTCCGGAAATCTGGGTCAGCCTCTGGAAAATCGTCTTCTCCAGAGGGATCGAAAAACCGTAGAGCTGGATCATGTCTTCTCGGACGTGCGTGTACACATCCAGGGTCACGGCGGCGTCGAGCTCAGCAAGAGAACTGTACGTCGGCAACGAAATGAAGACCTCGTAGCCGACTCCGTTGACGTCGACGATGACCCGTCCCGGGCTCCTATCGATCAACCTTCCCGAAAGCCGGGCGATCATTGCAGCCTCACTTCGTCGACCACACCGACGACGGCCGCATCGATCGGAGATTGCTCGCGATCGACGGTCGCCGAGGCGGACCAGCCCTCCTGGACGATCAGCACCCTATCGCCGACGCCCGCGTCCACACCATCCAGGGCCAACAGCGTCGGGCCACTCTCGGCGCCTTCGATGTCGAGCGGCTGGACGAGCAGGATCTTCTGCCCTTCGTGGCTGGCATCTTTCTGAGTAGCGACGACGTTTCCGACAACCCTAGCGATGATCATCGATTCGATCCACGATGCCCACGATCGTGGCGTCGGAGGTCACTGCCTCTGGAGAAAAAGCGAATGAGGCCTCGTGGCCCCGGCAAATGTAGACTGTCTCGCCGGCGCCCGCCCCGACCGCATCGATCGCAACCAGAGCGCTCGCGTCCGAAGCGCGGCGAACCAGCAGGAGCTTCCGGCCGTGGAGGGCTTCGTCTTTTGCGGTGGCAACGACTGTGCCGATGACTTTCCCGAGAAACATCAGTCTAGGGAAACCTCGTCGACAATCCCGACCACGGCCGCATCGACAGGGATATCCTTGCAACCCGACGCCATGCGCGCCGAACTTCCCTGCACGACGAGGATCCTCTCACGATATCCCGCCGAGACGGTGTCCACGGCGACCAGGTAACCAGCCAAATCCTCCCCTTCCGGACTCACGGGCCGGCAGACGAGCAGCTTCTTCCCCTCCAGACGGGAGTCCTTGTGGGTGGCCACCACCGTGCCGATGACCCTGGCGAGTTGCATTACTGACTACCGGCCGCTACTCGGATGCCTTGCCGATCGGAAAGACGTCCTCGAGGTTGGAGTGCGGCCGCGGGATGACGTGAACGCTGATGAGTTCGCCGACTCGACGGGCTGATGTCGCGCCGGCGTCGGTAGCCGCCTTGACCGCTGCGACATCTCCGCGAACGACGGCCGTCACGTAACCGGCCCCGATCTTTTCCCATCCCATCAGGCTGACCTTGGCCGCCTTCACCATCGCGTCGCAGGCTTCGATCAGCGAGACCAATCCACGGGTTTCAATCATCCCCAGAGCTTCACCAATCGCTTCTACCTCTTTTGCCATTCAATGCTCCTTTAAGTCCGTTACTTCTCCAAACCTGAGACCACTTGATGGATCAGATCGACCAGTTCATCCCTGGAGATAGAGATTGTCTCCGATCTTCCGTCCGTGACCGGACACATCGGGTCCTTCGGTCGGGCTTCGTCCGAGGTCTCGAGACCGAAGTACGCTTGTCTCTGAACCCATAGTTTTTCAACATCTTCCGATGACAGTAATTGTTCTTTGCCGAGAATGCGCGTGTAGACAGAGATCTTGGCAAAATGCTCGACCGTGTCCATTCGGTTGTAGGCCTCCATGAGGCTCGCCCCATAAGTCACCACGCCGTGGTTGGCCATCAGCAGCGCTTCGTAGTTCTCGATGTAGGGTCGGAGCCGATCGGTCAGCTCCGACGTGCCGGGAGTGCCGTATTCCGCGACCGGGATGCAGCCGAGCGCAAGCACGACTTCGGAGATCAGGGCTTTGTTCAAAGGGATTCCTGCCGCCGCATAGGCCGTCGCCGCCGGCGGATGACAATGCACGACGGCGTTCACATCCGGACGCATTTCGTAGATCAGGGTGTGCATGGCGATCTCGCTGGATGCCTTCCGATCGCCCCGGACTTGCTTGCCGGCGAGGTCGACGACGGCAAGGTCTTCGGGTCGCACAAAGCCCTTGTTGATCATCGTCGGCGTGCACAGGACGTTGCCGTCCGGCAACCGGGCGCTGAGGTTCCCATCCGTCGAGGCCAGGTAGCTCTTCTGGTACGTCAGGCGGGAGAAATCGGCGATCTGCTGGCGTAAATCCGCTTCAGAGGGCATCGCGCCGCAATTCTACTAGTGGCTCATCAGTTAAACAACAACGGATGCGGGGCGGCCGCGACAAACGCGCGGCGAACTGCGGACGGTTAAACAACCTCCAGGGAGGCGTACTTTGCGATCATCTTCTTCATTCCGAAGTTGTTGAAACTGATCGTCAACTTGGCCTCGCCGCCGCTGCCTTCCATTCGAAGGACGGTGCCGTATCCATACTTGGGGTGCTTGACCCGCGTGCCATGGGTCCACCGTCCGCCACCGTCCGAGCCGCGTCCCTTCGCCCCGGGGGCGCCCTTCGACCGTAGAAAGCGCTCGACGGCGTCGACGCTGTTGTAACTCCGGCCCGAGTACGCTACCCGCTCGCGGACCGCGGAGGACATCTCCTGCTCGGTCAGACCAGCGATGAGCTCGCCGGGAATCTCTGCCAGAAAACGCGACGTCGCGGAAACCATCGGGTCCATCGTACCGAACGTCCTTCGGTAACGAGACGAGGTCATGTACAGCTGCTGCTCGGCTCGGGTCATGCCGACATAGAAGAGGCGGCGTTCCTCCTCGAGCGAATTCCGCTCTTCAATGGAGCGGCTGTGAGGAAACAGGCCGTCTTCCAGGCCAATGATGAACACGACCGAGAACTCCAGACCTTTGGCCGTGTGGAGGGTCATCAGCGACACGGGGGCTTTCTCATCGTAATCGTCCTGGTCGGAAACCAGGGCGGCGTGGTCGAGGAAATCCCGAAGAGTCTCACCGCGGTTGCTGCTCTCTTCGGCAGCGGTTTGCAGCTCGCCGACGTTTTCAATCCGGCCATGGGCCTCCTCGCTGCCCTCCTGTCGCAACACCTCGACATAGCGCGTCTTCTCGACGACCAATTGGATCAGGTCGCCGCTCGAAAGCTGATCCGCTGACTCTACGAGCTCCCCCATGAGGGAATGGAAGACAGCGAGCGCTTTCCGGGAACGCGACGGCAGTGTCGTCGGGCCTTCAACAACAATACCGATCGCATCCCACAAGGACAATTCTCGCTCCGCTGCCAGGTCCAGCAGTGCGTCGATCGTCGTCCTGCCGATCCCCCGCGTCGGGGTATTGATGATGCGAAGGAGGTGAACCGAGTCGGCCGGGTTGAGGGCCACCGTCAGGTAACCGATGATGTCCTTGATCTCTGCACGTTCGTAGAAACTGACTCCCCCGACTACACGGTAGGGGATATCGAAGCGCCGGAACATCTCCTCGAGGGCGCGAGAAAGGAAATTCGTCCGGTACAGGATGGCGATAGGATTGGCTGGCCGGTTGCGCCTGTGCGCCATCACCTTCTCGGCGACGAAAGCGGCCTCCTGGTCCGGGTCCCGCGCCTGGAAGTAACTGATCTTCTCGCCCGCGTCCTGTTCGGTCCAGAGCTCCTTACCCTTCCTCATTTCGTTGTTGGCGACCACGGCGCCGGCGGCGGCCAGGATCGTCTTCGTTGAACGGTAGTTCTGCTCCAGCCGGATAATGCGGGCGTCCGGGTAGTCCTTCTCGAACGAGAGGATGTTCTGAATGTCGGCGCCGCGCCAGCTGTAGATCGACTGGTCCTCGTCGCCCACCACGCACACATTGCCGTGCCTTCGGGTGAGGTGCCGGATGAGCATGTACTGAGTCCGGTTCGTATCCTGGTATTCGTCGACCATGATGTAACGGAACCGCTCGCTGTATTTCTCGGCAACGGACGGAAACTTCTCGAACAGAAGGACCGTCTTGCCGAGCAGGTCGTCGAAGTCCAGGGCATTGGCCTTCCTGAGCTTCTTTTCATACTCTTCAAAAATAGCGGCGGTCTGCTTCCAGTCGGGCTGCCAAGCATCCTCGGCCATCTGTTCCGGACTGGTCCGGGAATTCTTCGCAGCGCTGATCCGGGAATGGGCGACGCGGGCGGTGACGACCTTGTCGTCGACACCGAGTTCCTTGATGGTTGCCTTGACGACCTGGAGCTGGTCGCCCGAGTCATAGATCGTAAACCCGCGCTCGTAACCCAGCGCCTCGATCTCCCTCCGGAGCAGACGGACACAGAGCGAGTGAAACGTCGATATCCACGGATCACCCGTACGCATCTCGCGCAACTGCTGACCGACACGCGTCTTCATCTGATCCGCCGCTTTGTTCGTAAACGTTACCGCCAGGATCGATTCGGGGCGCACGCCTTTATTCTCGATCAGGTGAACGATCCTGTAGATGATCACCCTGGTCTTTCCGCTCCCGGCGCCGGCCAGGATCAGAATCGGCCCGTCGACCGTCTCGGCCGCCTCGAGCTGCTGGGGGTTCAGATGTTGTTTGAGCTCAATCGCCATTGAGAACAGAAGAGGTTTTCACCGCAAAGGCGCAAAGGCGCAAAGTTCAAGAGGCAGGTTTGCAACGCGGAAAGAAAATACCCTTCCCCTTTGCGCCTTTGCGTCTTTGCGGTGATGCCTCACTCCACTGTGACGCTCTTGGCGAGGTTGCGGGGCTGATCCACGTCGCAACCCCGAAGTACAGCGATCTGGTATGCGAGCAATTGGAGCGGGACGACCTCGAGGATGGGTAGGAGGAACTCCAACGCCGGCGGGACGAAGAGGCAGTAATCGGACTGCTCGGCGACCTCGGCGTCTCCTTCGACCGCGACCGAAACAATAATCCCATCCCGGGACTTGACCTCCCGCATGTTGCTCAGCACTTTATCGCGTATCTGGCGCGACGCGCCACGCTCCTTATCCGCGGTTGCCACGAAAACGACGGGGAGATCTCCGTCGATCAGCGCGTTCGGCCCGTGCTTCATCTCGCCAGCCGGATAGCCCGACGCGTGGATGTATGACAACTCCTTCAGCTTGAGGGCCCCTTCCAGTGCGATCGGGTAGTGGATACCCCGTCCCAGGAAAATAAAGTCGCTCGAATGGAAGAGTTTCTGCGCGATCGGTCGGATCTGGGTATCGAGCCCGAGCACGCGCTCCAACTTTGGCGGCAGGGCTCTCAACTCGGACAGTGCGTCGGCCATTTCCTCGGAACCGATTGTGTGGTGGGCCTCACCCAACTGCAGGGCCAGCATGTACAGCGCGGCCATCTGCGTTACGAAGGCCTTTGTCGATGCGACGCCGATCTCGAGGCCGGCACGCGTGTAGAGCACGCCGTCGGCCAGGCGTGTCGTCATCGAGCCGACGACGTTTGTCAGCGTGACAACCTCCAACCCCATCTCCCGAGCCTGCCGTTGGGCCCCAATCGTGTCGGCGGTTTCACCCGACTGGGTGATGACGACCACCAGCGTGTCAGGATCGACGACCGGGCTCCGGTAACGGAACTCACTGGCGTAGTCCACCTGCACCGGAATCCGTGCGAGGGACTCGATCATGTACTTGCCCACCAGGCCGGCGTGCCAACTCGTACCGCAGCCGAGCAGGCAAACTCCGTTGAAGCGGCCCCACTTCTCCTCGGTGAACCCCACGTCGTCGAGGCGCACATCGTTCGACTCCTGGGCAACGCGACCGACGAGCGTTTCGGTCAAGACCGAGGGCTGTTCGAAGATTTCCTTCAGCATGAAGTGCTTGTAGCCGCCCTTCTCCGCCTGAACGGGGTCCCAGGTAATGCGATCGAAGTGAGGTTCCTTTTCTCGTCCCTCAAAATCCATCAGCCGGATCCGACCTGGCTCGACGACGGCCACTTCGCCGTCGTCGAGGAACAACAGGTCGCGCGTGTAAGGCAGAAGCGCAGGTATGTCGGAAGCAACGAACCCCTCGCCGTTAACGCGGCCGACGACGCTCGGAGGACCGAGACGCGCGGTAACGATTTTCTTCGGGTCGTCGGCGCACAGGACCGAGATCGCAAACATGCCGCGAAGCTCACCCAGCGCCTTAAGGACAGCTTCTTCCAGGTTTCCGTCGAAGTACCGCGCGATCAGGTTCGGAATGACTTCCGTATCCGTATCGGTCGTCAATTCGTGCCCTTCGCCGGCGAGTTGGTGCCGCAACGTCAGGTAGTTCTCGATGATCCCGTTGTGGACGACGACGATGCGGCCCTTTGAATCCCGGTGCGGATGCGCGTTCTCCTCGGTGGGACGGCCATGCGTGGCCCAACGCGTATGCCCGAGTGCATAGTGCCCGCTGAGAGGTTCATCGTGGAGCAGCTTCTCCAGGTTGACGAGCTTGCCCGACGAACGGCGAATCTCGAGGTGGTCGTCGTTGACGACGGCCAGACCGGCCGAATCGTACCCCCGGTACTCAAGGCTTCTCAGCCCGCCGAGGACGATGGGAACGGCGTCACGCTGTCCTATATATCCAAAAATTCCACACATACAAGCTGTAGGGGCGCTCTATGAGCGCCCATTAATGTGCGGTCATAGACCGCACCTACAATTACTTTCCCTTCTGTTTCTTTTTCCAGTTTTTCTTGATCGTCTGACGGCTCCGCGCAACGGCCAGCGACTCCGGGGGAACGTCTTCGTTGATCGATGAGCCGGCGGCGACGTAGGCGTCCTTGCCGACACGGACCGGCGCGATCAATTGAGAGTCGCTTCCGATGAACGCGCCGTCTTCGATGACGGTCTTGTTCTTCCGCACGCCGTCGTAGTTGCAGGTGATCGTGCCTGCTCCGACATTGACGTTCTCCCCGATGTCCGCGTCTCCAAGGTACGTCAGATGCATCGACTTTGTCCCGCCGCCAAGCCGGGACTTCTTGATCTCGACGAAATTGCCAACCTTGACCCGGTCGTCCAGAATCGTGCCCATTCGCAAGTGCGCGTATGGTCCGACGCGGACGTCCGAACGCGTCTCCGAGTCCGTGATGATCGAGCCCTCGAGCACGAGCGACCGGTCTCCGATCCGCGAGTTCGTGATCCGGCTAAAGGATCGAACCGTGACGTCCTCGCCCAAGACGGACGGGCCTTCGAGGGCGACCGATGGATAGATGCACGAGTCCGGTCCGATCTCAACGTCGGCGTCGATCCATGCTGTAGCCGGATCGACAATCGAAACACCGTCTCTCATCAACGCTTCACACTTACCGGCGCGGATTCGACGGTCGGCCGCGGCCAATTCGCTCCTGGAGTTTATCCCGACGGCCTCGGCCGGGTCCTCCACACTGAAGGCGCCGACCCGGCCGCCGTCTCCCGACAGGATGCCCACAACGTCGGTCAGGTAGTACTCGTCCTGCGCATTGTCGGTGCGGACACGGTCCAGTGCGCCAAACATCGCACGGACATCGAAGATGTAGATCGACGAATTGACCTCGTTTATCGACAGCACGCTGGGATCGGCATCGCGGTGCTCGATGATCTCGTCGACTTCGTGGTCGGAACGTCGAATGACCCGTCCGTAGCCGCTCGGGTTGTCGAGCCGGGCAGTCAACACGGAAGCAGCGAAGCCACCGTCGTTGTGGAAAGCCGCGAACCGTCTGAGGGTCCCGGCCGACATCATGGGAACGTCGCCGGGAAGTACCAGCAGGTTGCCCTCGGCGTCGGCCAGCGCATCACGGGCAGCCACGACGGCATGACCGGTTCCCAGTTGCTTCTCCTGATCGATGAACATCACGCCATCGAAGGCATCCCGCACGGCGTCGGATTGATGCCCGACCACGACGCGAACATCATCGGACAGCTCCCTGGCCGAGCGGAGGACGAACTCGAGCATGGGCAGGCCGCCGACCGGATGCAGGACCTTGGCGGTCTTCGATTTCATGCGGGTCCCCTTGCCTGCGGCAAGGATCAATGTCCTCAGCTTGCTCATCGGTAAAATTCCTGGCGCAACTGTCTACGAAACCGTGCCACCTCAACCGATCGATGCAACACAAGCGTTGAATCGTTCTGCTGGAGTTTCAAACTCCAGCGTCTTACGCGGCCGTTCATTGAGCTCACGTGCCACCTTGTTCAGGTGCGCCTGCGAGTGCACCGATAAGTCGGTTCTCTTTGGGAAGTACTGTCGGAGCAGGCCATTCGTGTTTTCATTGGAACCACGTTGCCATGGACTCTGCGGATCGCAGAAGTAGACGTCGATGTCGGTCGCCAGGGTAAACCGCCGATGATCTCCCATTTCCTTGCCGCGATCCCAGGTCAGCGATTTATACAGCTCGGTCGGTAGTTTCTTCGCGTGCTTGATCAGTGCAGGCACGACGGTCTTGGTCTGTTTATCCGACACTTTCACCAACATCACGTAACGGGTATGGCGTTCGACCAGGGTCGCAATGTAGGTGTTGTTCGATCCCACTATCAGATCTCCCTCCCAGTGACCGGGAACGGCACGATCTTCGACCTCGGCCGGGCGCTCACGAATCGATACGATATCGGCGAGATCCCCTTTCCCGTGACCTTTGTGACTGGAATGTCGGGATCGACGAATCGTTCGTCTCGACCTCAGATGTCTAAGTAGTTCTTTCTTAAACACCCCGCGCGCCTGCACGAATAGGCTGCGATAGATCGTCTCGTGGGACACGTGATACGACTCATCCTCTGGATAGGATCGCTTCAGCCAGCCGGCGATCTGTTCGGGCGACCAATTCCGCCGGAGCTTCCTCGCCACCATTCGCCGTAACCGCGGATGGCGACCCAACTGACATCGCTTCGGGCGACGGGCCCGGTTCCAAGCCTGTTCATCGGCGACAGACGCCCGGTAGTCATCATAGCCCCTATTGCGCTGGATCTCCCGGCTCACCGTCGAGGGTGAACGCCCCAGACACTCTGCGATCGAACGCAACGACTGCTCGGCCGCGATCCCGCGGGAGATCTCCTCACGTTCCGACAGGCTCAAAGCCAACCTCGACCGTCGTCGTGGTCGAGGACGAATGCCTCCGGTATGCGCCAGCTGACAATATACAGACGATGACAGCTTGCCAAACGCTCGCCCGATCTCATGCAGAGATTCCCCTCGCCGCCACCGATCCCATACCTCCGCCTTCTCCGCCGCCGTGAAACCGAATCGCATCCCTTTCCGCATACACTCCACCTCTTCCTTTTAAGATAAAGTGTTGCGTCGATCCGTTGAGACCAGCCGTGATTTCGAGAAGAGCGTCGGCGAGCAGGTCGGAATCGTGGCGTATTGCGACATCCTCGGCCAGCAAGTCTCTTTCGATTACGGTGACTCCGAGGTCTTCAACCGGCTTCCGGTCGAATTCGACCACTGAGGCACCCTCTTGTTCATATTTTCGCAGAATCGCCGCTGAAGGCGTGCAGGTATTTACCAGCGCCGTCGGAAAAAGGGTCTTGCCACAATGATCGATGAGGGCCTGGAGGTGGGCGGACACCGTCATGTTCGCCGTCTCCGCCGGCTGCGTCATGATGTTCTGGATGTAGATCTTCCGCGCCGGGGATTCCTCAATCGCGGACACCATACCCTCCGGGAGCAGGCTCGCGATCAGGCTCGTGTAGAGCGACCCCGGACCGATCGTCAGGATGTCGGCCGAGCGGATGGTCTCCATGGCTTCCGGCAGCCCTCGCACCTCGGAGGGAACCAGTTCGAGTCTTTCGATTCGGCGACGGTCCGCAGTAATGCGGGTTTCGCCGGAAATCCACTCGCCGTCGTCCAGACGCGCTCTGAGGCTCGCGTTAGATGTCGTCGCGGGAAAGATCGTCCCCTTGATCGCCAGCACCTCCGAGGTGAGTCGGATCGCTTCGGCAAAATCGCCGGTAATATCGGACATCGCGCTCAGGAATAGATTGCCGAAACTGTGGTCGTGGAGGCCCCCGTTGCTTCCGATGCTGGAGAACCTGTGCTGGAAGAGACGAGACATCAATGCCTCGTCCTCGGAAAGAGCGACCATACAGTCTCGGATGTCGCCCGGGGGCAGGACTCCGAGTTCTTCCCTCAGTCGTCCTGAACTACCGCCGTCGTCGGTCACAGAAACGACGGCCGCAAGCTCCGCCTGTTGCTGCTTGAGTCCGCGAAGGAGCGTGGAAAGACCCGTGCCACCTCCGATGGAAACGATGCGGGGAACGCGGGGCGATGACCTGGACGCACGGTCCTCCGAAGCGGATCGCGTTTCACTCGAAGACATCAGAATGGCTATTCCGACGTGATCAGCGCGATAAATTCGGGGTCGTCGGACAGAGATGCGAAATCGGAATCGTAGCCGGCGAGAAACCGGTTCTGGTCACGATACTCGATGGCTCTCTTCAAATGGGCCAGGGCAGCATCCCGCTCGCCACCCAGACAGGAGACCGCAGCCAGCGCGTAGAGAACATAGTCGGCCTTGGGTTCCAACTTCAGGGCACGCTCGAGGTGGTCCCGCGCTTCGTCCAGGCGCCGCCCGTTCAACTCGGTCACACCCACTTCATAGAAATCGTCGGCGGTCTTGAGGCGGGGGCGGGAACGCTGTCCCAGGATCCGCTTGTCGCACGCCTGGATGAGGATGTGCGCCCGGTCGAGCAATTCGCTTTCGCCGGGAAACTGCTCGATCAACTCTTTGAACTTATCCTTGGCCGGCTCGAATTTCTCTGAATGGGCGAGTTTGAGCCCGCTTTCGTACAGCTTCAAGGCGGCAGAAAAGGTCGACGGACGGACTCTCTTCGCCTGCTTGGCAGGCACCGCTCGGGGCCTTGCCGCCTTCGTCGCCTTGCGTGAAGACTTCCTCGAGGATGCCTTCTTCTTTGCAGCCGCCTTCTTGTCGACCGTCTTCTTCTTCGCGCCCTTCGTCGCCTTCGCCGCTGAAGTCCGTTTTGCGGCGGCCTTTGGGGCCCGACGGGCTTGGGAAGCTGACTTCCCGGCCGGTTTAGCCTTCGTTTTCTTAGCTTTGGAGGCCTTCGCCGCCGTCTTTGTGGATCGCTTCTTGGTTGTCATCGATAGGAAGTCGTGAAAACGGAATAGACGGGCAACTTATCACGAACCGCCTCCCTAAAGTCAAGGTGGTGTGGCTGCGGAACGACGCAAGGCCATCGCGTAAATGCTTGTATTGAAATACCTAAAGGACTTCGAAGCTCAGGGCTTGCCGCCCGCGCGTCGCGCAAAGGCACGGGGACTATTCGCTTCTGCCGGCTCTTCGGTCGGCTCGTCGACCGGAAGGTCTTGAAGGCGGGTGTGGACCCGGACGTCTTTGGGCGCCTGGATCCCGAATCGAACTCGGTTGCGGCCGATCTCAAGGATCGTGATCTCGATATCGTCGGCGATGATGATTTTCTGCAGTCGCTTCCGGCCGATAATAAGCATTCCACTCCCTAAGTCAGCAGAGCCCCACCTGAAGGGTAAAAATACTAAAAAAAAGTAAATAGCACCTGATGATTCCAACTGCTAAAGGCTTCCTATTTACCTTGTTTTTTTGGCACAATGGCTTCGGCTTGTGATGATCACGCGTTCCCTTTGGACTCTATCGCTACTGGCCCTTTTCCTGGTCTGGCCCATCCAGACTCAGGAAGCCATTACCGACCTTGCCCGTCTGCGGATTCCCGAAGAGATCGAGACGGACGCGGTTGGCGAATACCTGAACCTTCTTTCGGTCCGGGGCGTGGCTCTTGAGGACCAGGGCATCCGCGTGGAATCTCTGGATGGCGCCGTCATCTACGCCGACCACCTGGGCGACCGTATCTTCAACCCTGCCTCCGTGATCAAGATCGCGACATCGATGGCTGCGCTCGAACGCTTCGGAGCGAATCATCGTTTTGAAACAGCGTTCTACGTCGACGGCGAAATGGATGAGAAGGGCGTACTCCGGGGCGACCTGATTCTCCGGAGCGACGGCGATCCGGAAATGGGAACGGCCGATCTTAACCGGCTTGGGCGGGAACTGACCCGAGCCGGGCTGAGGCAGGTCGACGGGCAACTCATCATCGACGGCCCGTTTACGATCGGCAACCTCTATTCGAAACGCCGCGTCGCGCGACATCTCTCCCGGACGCTCCGCCGGCTGGGTATTCGCGTCCCAACCGAGGTTATCTACGGACCGGCCCGTGGGCAGCGCATGGCGGAGAGGTTCTCCGACCCGCTCCGGGAACTGGTCTTTTACCAGAACGCGCGCAGCAACAACACGATGGCAGACCGACTCGGTCGGGCTCTCGGGGGACCTGAAGCGGTCGAGTACTACCTGGAATCGGTCGTCGGCATTCCCTCAGGGGAAGTGCACGTCCAACGCGCCTCAGGCCTCAGGAACAACCGGATCACGCCTACCGGTACCGTCATGCTGCTCCGAAAGATGACCCGATGGCTTGAAGCCAACGACATGTACCCGGAGGATATCCTGCCGGTGGCTGGCGTCGACAGGGGAACGTTGCGCGTCCGCTTCAACTCCAGGAACTACCGGGGCGCGGTCGTTGCCAAGACCGGCACCCTGGTTTCAACCGACGAAGGTATCAGCACGCTGGCGGGAGTCCTCTACACGAGGGACCACGGTCCGCTGCTGTTTGCCATCTTCAACACGCATGGCCCGGTACTCCAGTACCGGAAATTTCAAGACAGTTTCGTCAAGGACTTGTTGGCTGAATACGGAGGGATGCCGCTAGCCAACGCGTCGTCACACAGAATGGGTAACTAGTGGCCCCCGTCAGAAGTGGCGTTGTTCTCCCCGCCCCATCCACGCTGATCTCTTAGTTTTCTGGAATGAGTGTCTTCAACCGGCTCGTCGCATTGACTCTTCCCTTCGTCCCAAAACCTATCGTAGGGGCGGTCGCCAAACGCTACATCGCAGGCGAGTCGCTGGACGAGGCGATCAAGGTTGCCGAGGATCTCAACCGGGCGGGATTCCTCACGGCACTGGACCTGCTGGGAGAAGACACCACAAGAATCGAGCAGGCCCGTCAGGCAGCCAACGATTACTCGCGTGCGCTCGATGAAATCACAACCCGCGGCATCGACGCCTACGTCTCGATCAAGCCGACGCAGTTCGGTCTCAAGGTCGACCCTCGAGCCTGCCTGGAATTGATTCGGTCCCTGACCGCCCGCGCGCGGTCGAAGGGACAGTTCGTGCGCATCGAAATGGAGGATTCCTCCTCGACGTCGGAGACGATCGAGCTCTTTCGCACTCTGCGCGATGAGTTCTCGAACGTCGGCATCGTGATCCAGGCATACCTACGGCGAAGTGTTGCCGACATGAGCGCCATCGCGGACATAAAGCCGAACGTGCGGATCGTCAAGGGTGTCTACGTCGAGCCGCGAAAGGTTGCCTTCAAAGATCCGCGCATCATCAATCGCAACTACGTCCTGATGGCCGAAGAGCTGCTGCGCAAGGGAGCGTACGTCGCCTTCGCAACGCATGACGAACTGCTTGTGTGGGAGGCATTCCGGATGGCCAAAGAGATGTCCCTGCCCAAGGACGCCTACGAGTTCCAGATGCTGCTCGGCGTACAGGAAGAACTCCGCGACATCATCCGTGACGCCGGCCATCGCATGCGTGTCTACATCCCCTACGGCAAGGACTGGTATCGCTACTCGGTCCGCAGGCTCCGCGAGAATCCCGAGATCGCCGGCTACGTCATGAGAGCGATGCTCCGGGGCGAATGAGGGTTCCGCTACCGTGTTAATCTAGTGAACGGAGGGCGCTGGATCGATGCCCATCTTCGACTACCGGTGTGAGGGCTGCGGCCACGTTTTCGAAAAGCTCATGATGCCGGCAAAGGAACCTGAGCTCGTCTGCCCGGAATGCGACTCGAGCGCCGTCGAGCGGATCGCTTCCTTGCCGACGCTGACGGGAACCGCGGCGAAACACGACGTGTTGGAGCGTGAGTACCAGGTGTACCAGAAGAAGTGGAAGGAAAACGCCTACATGCCCAAACCAAAGAAGAAGTCGAGCGACTAGTGATCCAGCTCCCGGACGTTCCGATCCGGGTTCAACTGACAATCCCATGAAGATCGTCGTCCTCGGCACGAGTTCCGCGGTACCGACCCTGTACCGCAACCTTTCCGCCACCGCGTTGATCCGCGAGGGAGACGTCTTCCTGTTCGACTGCGGTGAAGGTACGCAGGTCCAGTTGATGCGCGCCCGAATCCGTCGTAGCCGGATCCACACGATCTTCATCGGTCATCTTCACGGCGACCATGTCTACGGAATCAACGGCCTGCTGAGCACGCTTCAACTGGACAACCGGGAGGCTCCGCTGCGGGTCTTCGGTCCGGTGGGCCTGCTGAACTTTCTCCACGCTTCGTTCCGGACCAAGCACCTC
Organism: Terriglobia bacterium; assembly: GCA_965206125.1. Taxonomy (GTDB): domain Bacteria; phylum Acidobacteriota; class Terriglobia; order 20CM-2-55-15; family 20CM-2-55-15; genus CAXWPM01. The sequence goes on along the minus strand of CBDBIN010000046.1, from coordinate 639,770 downwards.
AGCTTCAGTTACCCGATCCACGTCCAGGAGTACCCTCGCGGGTTCAGCGGCCGAGTTCTGGATGAGAAGGAGTACTTCGTGGATGCGCTGCCGCTCGATCACACGATCTTTTGCCTGGGCTGGCGCTTCCAGGAGAAGGACCGGCCGGGAGTCTTCGACCTCGAACGCGCCCAGGAACTTGGCATCCCGCGCGGGCCACTCTACGGGCAACTTCAAGACGGGAAGCCCATAACGTTGTCCGACGGTCGGACAATTCAGCCCAGCGAGGTTCTCGGCGCACCCCGGCCCGGCAAGTCGATCGCTTATTGTTTGGACACTCAGTTCTCCAAACGGTCGATCGAGCTCGCGGCCGATTGCACGGCGTTGATCCACGAAACCACCTTCGGGCCCGACGGCGTGGATCTGGCACGTGAGCGGAAGCACTCGACGATGGAGGATGCCGCGCGGGTGGCACTCGAGGCCGGAACCGACAGGCTGATCGCAACGCACTTCAGCAGCCGGTACGACCATCGGGAAGTAAAACGAATGGCCGACGACGCCCGATCGATCTACGAGAACATCACGACGGCGAAAGATCTTTACGAGATCGAGATCTAGGGTGTAGGGGTGGCACCTGTGGCCACCCGACGGCTTTAATTTCCGAACATCGATGAGGTCGGGCGGGCACAGGTCCCGCCCCTACACACCAACCAGTTCGCCTGCCAGCGTGGCGCGGTCGGCTTCGATGACGCGAGCTTCGATCGTTTCGCCCGGAAGAAATTCCCCCTCGACACGCATCTTGTAATTGCCGCGGGTCCGTCCGAAGCCTGCTTCTTCTATCAAGACTTGCTGAACCGTCCCTACCAGGCGGAGGCGGCGTTCCAGGCCGATACGATTCACCAGACCCAGGCACTCGGCGTGACGTTCTTCGATGAGCTCAATCGGGTGGGATGCCAGTTCCGCCGCCGGGGTCCCCTGCCTGGGCGAGTACTGGAAGACGAACCCCCAGTCGAAACCGACTTCTTCCACGAGCGATAGAGTCAGGCGGAAGTCGCCCTCGGTCTCGCCGGGAAAGCCGACTATCAGGTCCGTCGCGATCGCTATGTCGGGCATGGCCGAACGAAGCTTCTCCACCAGCTCCAGGTATTGCTCGCGCGTGTAGTTTCGCAGCATCGACTTCAACATCGGGTTCGACCCGGACTGCACCGGCAGGTGCAACCCCTCACATGCGGCCGGCACCGAAGCCATGGCTTCGATCACGCGGTCAGTCATGTAATAGGGGTGGGGGCTGATGAATCGAATGCGCTCGACCCCGTCGACTGCGCCGACGGCTTCGAGGAGGTCGGCAAAGTCGGTGTCGCGACCCCGTCTTCCGTCCCGGTGGTAGGAGTTCACCGTCTGACCGAGCAGCGTGATGTCTTTCGCGCCGTCCGCCACACGCACGCGGACATCGTCCAGGACCTCCTCGATTGGATGGTAGCTCTCCCGCCCACGTACGTACGGGACAATGCAGTACGTGCAAGAATAGTTGCAGCCGCGCATGATCGTGACGAACGCGGACACTCTCTCGCCAGAGGATCCAGCGGCGTATTCGAGACTCTCATCGGTTTCGCGCCGGGCGAGCAAACCGTCGACGATCGACCCGAACTCTTCGATCGACTTCGCACCGACGATGAGGTCGATGTGCGGAAAGCGGGCTTCGAGAAACTCTTTTGTCCGTTCCGCCGCGCAGCCGGTGATGACTATTTTTCGGTCGGTCCCCTGCATCTTCCACTTCCGGAGCCGCCCGATCTCGGAAAACGCCCGATCCTCGGCGTGCTGCCTCACCGTGCAGGTGTTGATCACATAAACCGAGGCTTCGTCCGGGTCCTCTGTCGGTACGAGTCCCCGATCGGTCAGATGCCGCCCCATCTCGTCGGAGTCCGCGACGTTCATCTGGCAGCCGTAGGTTCGAATGTAGTACTTCATGGCAACCCACCGATTCTAACACCCGCGATTTCAGCAAGTTTTATTGTTTATCAATAAATATATTGACTGTTTATCGATATTGTTTTATCGTTTATCAGTAAATACCAAGGAGACTCTTATGGAAGCAATGGGCAAGGGATCAATTTCGTCGGCTATCAAAATCATCTTGAACGTCATGTGGTACATGTCGTTCATCGGGCTGGGTCTGGTCGGACTGGTGATGTTGTTCGGAGCAGTCCAGGTACTGACGGACAGGGAAACATTGGGCGGATCGATGACCGTTCCGGTCGTCTTCGAACTCGAAGTCGGTACCTACGAGATTCGATCCGAGACACTCGGCATCGACGAGGTCGAGATGGGACAGGCGACTGGCGAGATGACCTTCGATCCGCCGGTAGGTTGGTTCTTCTTTGGCAACATGATCGTCACGGCTGTCGGCCTGGTAATCATCTGGGTGCTCCGCCTGCTTCGGGCCGTCTTCGCGACGCTGCGCAGCCGGGAGCCGTTCGTCGCCGCCAACGCCGACCGGATCCGATTGATCGGCATCGCCATCATCGCCGGAGAGGTGATCAAGACCTTCGTCGTCGGACTGGAACACTATTACGTGATGTCCCATTTCAGCTCCGACCAGATTCACTTTGGAGCCTCGCTCGACATCCAGGGCGTGACGCTCATCGTGGGATTTACGGTCATCGTCATCTCGGAGGTGTTCCGTCTAGGCACGCAACTGAAACAGGAACAGGAACTGACCGTCTGAGGAGGAGGCATGATGACCATCGAAGTAAAGCTGGATCGATTGCTCCTCGACCGACGGATCACGCTGACGGAGTTGGCCGAGCGCATCGGCATCACGATCGCAAACTTGTCGGTCCTGAAGACGAACAAGGCACGCGCGATGCGCTTCTCGACCTTGGACGCGCTGTGCCGCGAGCTGGAGTGTCAGCCCGGCGACCTGCTCGCATATACTGGCGGCGCCGAATCCGCACCGGAAGACGTATGAGTGAAGGCCCGCCACACGAAATCCCTATTGAGGATACGATCGACCTACACCCATTCCAACCGCGTGAGGTGAAGATCGTCGTGGAGGAGTACCTGTACCAAGCTCTTCAGAAAGGCTTCCGGGAGGTACGGATCATCCATGGGAAAGGGATCGGCGTGCAGCGGGAGATGGTGCGTTCGATCCTCGAAAAGCACCCCGACGTCGAAGAGTTTCATGATGTTCCGGGGCGCGGGTCGACCGTTGCACGGCTCCGTCTGTAGGGGCGGTCTAGGACCGCCCAACAAATAGGGAATCTCAAATTTCGAATCTCGATGTTCCAATCCGAATTTCTTCAATTTGCGATGACCGAGCAAGGGAAGTAATCGCAGATTTCCTATTGGACACTCCGCATTCGAGATCGTTCATTCGAGGTTCGAAATTCGAAATTGGCGGGATCCGCTAGATCTTCCCCTCTTCTTGCAACTTCTCCAGATGCGCCGACACGCTCCGCTCCGCCAATCCCCACATCTTCGGATGAACATCTGTGTAGACCTCGGGAACGATCGCGCCGAGATCACGCTTCCCCGCTTGCCACGCCTCGAGGATGTTGGCTTCCCTTTCGAGGCGATGGTCAATGTATCCCCGTAGCTTTTCGCTCGCGGTCGCGCTCGCAGGACCGTGGGCAAAGAACAGGGCCGTCGGTTCGAGAGTGGCCATACGCTCGAGCGATTCCAGGTAGGTCGCCATGTGCCCTTCGGGTGGGTCGATCATGATCGTGCCGAAGCCCGCCATCAGGTCGCCGGTGATCAGAGTTCGCCGGCTCTCCTCGAAGACGCACACATGACCGCGGGCGTGACCGGGCGTGTGGATCACGCGGAAGGTCCAGTCCGGGTTGCCCGGAACGACGAAGGTTTCACCGTCTTCGAGATGACGGTCGACGCGGACCAGGCCATTCAGCTCGTCTGCCGTGATCGCGTGCGCAGCGATCGGCACGCCCCAGCGTTCGCTGACGTGATGGGCGCCACCCACGTGGTCGCTGTGCCGGTGCGTGAGCCAGACCTCACGGACTTTCCGTCCTTCGGCCGTCATGCTTTCAAGCACTGAGTCGAGGATCGCCTGCTCCTCGGGATACCCGGAGGCAGGGTCGATCACGATCAACTCTTCATCGCCGATGATGTAGCAATTGGTGTGCGTGGCCGGCGGCAGCGTGGGCGTGCGGACCGGAACCAGTACGATGCCCTTGCGCATCTCGATGGCGGGGATCAGCTCTCCCCTGGCCCGCGGGTCCGCGGTAATGCGTTCGTCAATCCCGTCCAGACCATCGGCGAGGCAGCTCAACGCATGACGGATCGGCGGCGCCGTCATGAGCTCGCCTTCGTTCCAAAGTGCCAGGGCATCTGCCGGCCGGACCCACTCGGCCAGATCGAGTTCGGTCGACCCGATTGCCGGTGAAGCTCCAGCGGGGCAACGTGCGAGGAAGAAGCAGGTGTCGAATCGCCTGGGCGCGAAGGCAGGCGTCACCCAGCGGCCCGCGGGCAGCAGGTCTTTAGGATCGACGGCGACACCCAATTCCTCTTCGAGCTCACGCGCCGCACAAGCTTCCATCGTTTCGGCGGCTTCGGCCTGGCCGCCGGGAAACGCGTAGTAGCCGCCCTGGAAAAACATGGTCCGGGACCTGCGAACCCAGAAGACTTCCAGTTCGGGCGTTTCGCGGTAGAGGATAACGGCGGCGGCGTTTTTCGGCATGAAACCGGGAGTATAGCACCCGGCTCGAGCACCCCGTCCTCAATTGAACTTTCGGCGCAACCTTGCTAATCTCATCGAGTTGCACCGACGATAAAAGTTGTGCCACCTGCACGCGAGTGCCGTTGCTCCTCAGTAGCTCAATTGGTAGAGCATCCGGCTGTTAACCGGAGGGTTGTAGGTTCGAGTCCTACCTGAGGAGCCTTTTCTTTGTTCGGGATAGCAGCGGCGAAGCGCTCTTCACGCCGGCTATGTCCTGTGGCCCTAGGGATACTTCCGGATGTTCGAAATAGATGGTTTAATACTTCCTATCCACTGCCCAAGAGGAAGAACTGATGTCACCGAAATCGAAGACCGATTCCAAGCGTCCGGACAACGACCTCTCCAAGACCAACCAGGCCGAAGCAACCCCGAAGGAATCGTTCACTTCAGCGGGGTGGGACTACCTGAAGATCGACGAACACGAGAACACCTCCACGGTTGAACTGCAGAACCTCGCGAAGGGCGTCCATTACAAGGAATCGGTCAAGTGGGAGAAAGGCGGCTACGAGATGTCTGCCGCCTACAACATGGCAATCCCGCTGGGCAAGAAGCAGGCCAACATACTCGAAACCTGGCTGAAGAAGATTGCATCGTATCAGGAGGGTTTCGGAATCGAGTCCCCGGCGATCTCCCTCCCCTTCCACGAAGGACTCGGCGAGCACCTCCTTCCCGTCCACATCGGCTTCAGTGGCCGATCTGACGGGGAAGGCACCATCGCGTGGGACAGCGAGTTCAGCTTTGGTGCGGCCTTGAGGGGGAAATTCCACGCTGGTGCCTTGCATGACAGCGCGAAATTCACGGCCGATCTCACGCATACTCCCATTTTCATGGCGCAAGAGGGCTTGAAAGACCCCGCGGGCAAACCCAAGATTTTCAGCCTAGGCCGCGGACGCCACGGCACGCATGCCTCCCTGTCCTTCTTCAAAGATGGGAAGCTCTGCTCGGAAGGACTCGATTTCACCGGGCGAACCGCTTCTCCCGCCGGGGCCGTGCCAGTGCGCCTGGAATACCCCAGTGGAACACTGGCGGTGCCGATGGATGAGGAGGAAAAGGAGACCCTGCGTTGGCTCGGGGACAATCTGACGGCAATCGTCAAGGACGCCCCGTACATCTCAGAGATCGCCGCCTACCCCTCGGCCAAGAACAAATACCTCTGCGTCCGGCACGTCCTGCAAGTCGCCGGAGCCGGCGTACTCTGCATTATCGGCGTGATCGCCGGCGGCGGCTTGACGGTTGGCACGGGAGGCATCACGATTGGGGCTTTCTTGTTGCTAGCCGCGCTATGCTTGGGAGCGCAGAGCATCATCATCGTCGATGAGATCCTGGCCCACAACGGATTTACGTAAGCGCGGGTATGCAGTAAGGACTGTTGGGCCTGCCCTCGGGCGCTCCTGCCGGCCATGACGAGGGAGCAACTGATTGAGTATGAAGCGCTGAACCCCTCAGGGAATGGTACGGACTCGTCATCCGGCCCCCACCTTGGGATTCATTGACGCCCGCCTCCTGCCCCGATAGCATCCACAACACAACGGGTCTGCCTTCGACACTGCGTGAGAGACATAACCAATGAGGAGCATGACTGATGGCAAAAAGGAAGGTTGAGGTTTTCACTGCGGGATGTTCGGTCTGTGACGAGGCGATGGAGATGATCAATCGGCTTGCGTGTCCTTCCTGCGAGGTGATCACGCTCGACATGAACGACACCACCGTTGCCAACTACGCGAAAGACCTCGGCGTCCGTTCGGTCCCTGCGGTTGCCATTGATGGGCAGTTGGCGGGTTGCTGTTCGGGACGCGGACCAGACGAGCAAACACTACGGGCTGCTGGTATCGGACAGCCGTTGCCTTGAAGTGCAGGGTCGTCTAGTCAATCAAGTCCAACAATAAAATCAATCACTTCCTATCGAGTCACCCACCCGAGCCACGACCGAGGCACCCGAGTCAGTTCCTCTCGCGCTCTCTGTATTGTCAAAACGAGGACTCGGGAGATCAGGTTCGTGACGGTCTGCTGTCTTATCGTGGTCATCCGGTTTCCAACCCTACTTTATTTTCAATGACTTCCAGAGTGGTTGGTCGTTTGCATCCCTGTAATCGGGTTTCGATACACCCACCGGATGGACTTCCCTGGCTGACGAAAGTCTTCACCGCCCCGGACTCCGAGCACGTGATCGATTCCCAGGAGGGGAAACAATGATGGACTACTGTAATTGTGGTCGTCGACGGATTGACGAGACGTTCCTCAGTGGCGGTCTGATTTTCTGTATCCAGTGCAAGCAGGCTTTGTTCTGCGATGTCACCGTTTTGGATCCAACGTTTGCGCCTCATGCTGCGGAAGTTGCCGACGGGGAAACGGTTTTCTGCTGGGCTCACCGTACAGCCGTCGAAGTGCTGACCGCCTCGGCGTCATAGACTCTCACCGAGGCACCCGAGTTCTGGGTCAGTCCTGGAGGCTTCGGACCATCTGACGCATAACGAACAGACCGCAGCGGACTTCACGCTGGACACCGAGGTCGAGTATGTCGCCCGTCGTCAGATCGACCACCCGCGGAACGAGGTTGCGGGATAGAGCGGCGATTTGGTTGATGCGACTCATGGCGCTTGCGGCAGCCAACGGTTCAAGCTCAGGGTCCGGCAGGTCCCAACCCAAATCGAAGAAATCAATCACGTCTTGAATCCGGTCCCCGAGCTTGTCTCGGCGGCGTTCCAGGTCCTGAATCGCCCAAGGTTCCTCCATCGGCGCGAAACGCAGCGCGTGCAGGGCTCGCACCTGGAGGCTGAAATCGATCACATCATCCAGGAACCGCAGAAGGGGCATTGTCCGGTAGTAGTTCGCGATTCTGTCTCCGCGTTCCCGAGCCTCCTCCATGCTCGGGCCCAGCAACGCTACCAGGCCCTCTCTCCAATCGCGGGGGCGGGGGTCCATAGCGGCAGCCACGCCCCTTGCGGCGTTTTCTTCTGCCTTCCAGTCGTACTCTCCATCCTCTGCCTCGCTTACCGTGTTGTCCTCGGGTGGGGGTGGCGGCGGCGGGTCCTGTCCATACGCGGTTCCCGAACACAAGACGGCGAGAACAACCAGCAGCAACCAGGAGTGGAGCAATCGGAACATCAATACATCGAGTGTCCGCCCCGAGCCGAAGGAGGGTCAACAAAAACTGCACACCGGACTGCTCAGTCGTAGGCTTGGCCGACTCGACACCGACTCGGTTCACCGCCTCGACTCTACACTGTTGACTTCAGGGGATGACTCGACGGACTCGGCCTACTGGGGGTCGTAGGGCAGTTCGATCAGCCAGATGTCGGACTCCGGCGGGGACCCCAGCTGATAGTAGATGAACCGGTCGTCCGGGGAGGGAGTGGGGTTGCGACCTTCCGGCAAGACCTCCCGGACTTCTCCCGACACGCGATCGACCGCGCTGATCCCGCCGCCTCCTGCCCGATGGAACAGAATCGGGCGGCTGTCGCTCAGCCAGCGTGGACCCCGACCGTCCCGGGTCAGTCGTTCGTATTGCTCGGTTTCCAGCGAAAAGACGTAGACCCCACGATATGAGGGGGATCGCCCCACGAGATGTCCCTCTCCGGCCAGCCATTGCCCGTCCGGCGACCACGACCACACGGCGAAGGAGTCCTCTCCGTCGGACAGCGCCGGCAACTCGACGGGGGACTGCTCATCCCAGGGCCGATCGAGGACCATGATGAATGAACGGGTCTGACCGTCCGCGGTGGTGTAGGCGAGACGCGAACCGTCGGACGACCAAATGGTCTGAAGCAGGCTGGACGATGCTCTGGTCAGCTGCCGGGCACCGCTGCCGTCGGGATTGATCGTCCACAGTTGGTAGCTGCCGGACCGGTCCGTATAGAACCCGATCTTGCCCCCCCATCGGAGACCAGCGAGGCCAGAAATCGTTGAAAGCATCGTTCGTAATCTGACGTAGATCAGAACCATCCGAGCGTGCGACGAAGAGATCGCGTTGCACGTTGCCCCTCCGAAAGACCAGCGATGCTCCCTCCGGAGACACGTCCGGCATCTGGAACACGCCTGAGGTTTCGGTCACCGGGCTCGGTTCTCCCACCGACATCGGCCACGGCGGCATTCATCCGCTCTGTGATGTCCTGCTTCGGCCGCCGCGGATCGTAGTTGCGCCGGTGGCCGGGGCGCTCCGGAGCCCGGCCAGGCTTCGGCCCCCGGTCGCGCTGGAGTTCCCGGTCAGGCTCCGGAGCCCGGTCGCGCGTTGTCGTCTCCCGGATGTCAAAACGCCCCATGCTGCTATGCCTCCGCCTCCACCGCCGCCTGGGCCTCGGCTTCGGATCCCTCGTCTTGCCGAAGGGCCGAGACCCGGGTGTGTGCGAGGTCGGCGACCTTGGCGACGAGCAAGAGGTCATTGCGGCCGAAGCTGTGCGTGCTCTTCCACTGGTCACCGTCGCGGTAGATGCGCGAGAAGACGACGCTGTAGCGCGCTTGTCCGTCCTCGGTGGTATTCATCCAGATCGTTGCCTTGACGCGGCCGAAGCGGATCTCATCGGCCGGTTTCGTATCTGTCATTCCTAATCCCTCCTTACTGTTACTGTTAGCGGCTCAACTCGATCTCCGGTGCTTTCGCCGGAACGGGAGCCGCCGGTTGCGGTTGGTGCGCGACCACAGGGCTGGGCATCGGCCGCCCGCGCCCCGGCTCGGGGCTCGTTACCAGCGGCGTGTCCCTGTCCTTCTCGATGGGCTGGGCTCGGGCGCGTTCGCGCGCTTCACAGACGTAATCGGAGATGCGGCTGGCCTCAGCCGCCGCCTTGTAGATCTCCTTCGGATCGTCCTTGAGCACCTCGACCCACCCCTTGACGTAGGCGGTGCCATGTTGCGGCTCATACGCCACGCCCAGGCGATCGGACGACATCATGGCGCTGATTTCCGCCCGGAGTTCTTCCCGCGCGTACGCCTCCGATCCGAAGCCGTCCTGGATGCCTTGTTGAAGACTCTCCCGGTTCATGCGGTCCGGGTGTCCGGTGCTGTGGCCGACTTCATGGAGCACGGTCTGGTAATAGCCTTCCGCATTCTTGAATTGGGACCGCTCGGGCAACACAATCTCGTCGCCCGCCATGTTGTAATAGGCCCGATCCCCGTTGACTTCGCGGATCGCGACCCCGTTTGCCTCAATGACGTTCTCGACGTTCTTTAACGCCTCCCATTCTGGAGTCGGCGCGGACCGCTCGGGGAGTGCGAGGCCGTCGGCCTGCTCGACGTTGAACACGGTGTAGCGTTTCCACATCGGCCGCGTTGTCTTTTCCGCATCGGGATTCTTCGGTTTGTCTGCGGCCACCTCGCCCGGGGTGGCTTCGGTGCCCTCAGCCCGCCGCGGAGGCTTGTAAACCAGGACCGTGGTGCCCCGTTCGCCTTTCCGTACCTGCCCCCCGGCCTCCTTGATCTGGTTGTAGGTGCCCCAGCGGTTGTCGTTGTAAGCGCGCCCGGTGCGCTTGACCATCAACTGCAAGGCATTCCCGCCTTGATAGCGCGCGCCGGTTGAGAAATTCTCCGGCATACGGTTTTCGCCGGGCTTCCAGTGTTTCTGCCACGGCGCGGTGCCGCGCTCGATCTGGGCGATGATGTCGTCGGCAAACTGCTTGTAATACTCTTCGGTGCGTGTCTTGGGGCGCATGGGCCGCGCCCTCTTCGGTGTGTGTTCCTGTTGGGGTACGGCCGCCTTCTCGAGGAGCCGGACGGCCCCGTCGTTCCTGGGACTGGGATCGAGACGCTCGCGGCTGGCGGTTGCCCGATCCAGTGGGGTGCGCCCCGCGTTGTCTCGCACGTTCGGATCCGCCCCGGCCCGGAGCAGCTTTTCGGTAATGTCCGGCGCGCAATTGTCAGCGGCACGGTGCAGCGGCGTCCGCCCCTCCGAATCGGCAACACCCGGGTGGGCCCTGGCTTCAAGCAAGTGATCCACGGACGGGCCGTTGTCGTGGCGGACGGCAAGGTGTAACGGCGTCTCGCCCCGGCTGTCTTGTGAGAAGTTCGGATTGGCCCCGGCCTCGAGCAACCGTTCAACCGCTTCGCTCCCATCGACAGAGCCCGCCGCGCAATGCAACGGTGTCCGCCCTTCCTTATCGGTGATATTCGGATCCGCTCCCTGTTGCAGCAATCGGTGGGTGCCCAGATAGGAGCCTTTCTCGGCGGCCTGATGCAACGGCGTCCGCCCCTCCTGATCCCGCGCGTTGGGATCGGGTCCGGCTTCGACCAAACGGACGATCATGGCCTCGTGTCCCGACTCCGCGGCGTGATGCAGGGGAGTGGCGCCGCTGTTATCGCGCGCACCCACATCCGCCCCCGCCTCGATCAGGAGCTCAGCCCGTCCTGTGGAAGGGTTGTGCGCCGCCCGATGCAATGGAGTGGTGCCCTTTTCGTCCTGGGCGTTGACGTCGGCCCCCGCCCCAATCAAGGTGCGCGATACATCCAGGTCGGGATTCCGGATGGCCGCCCGATGCAATGGCGTCTCACCCCGAAAATTACGCACATTCGGATCGGCCCCACGCTCAAGTAGCTCGCGGATCTGATGTTCGGTTTGAGTCGCGGCGGCGCGATGCATTCGAGATACGCCATCCACAAGAGAATCAATGAAGTCTTTGCGCCGGCTCATCTAATCCGCCTCCGGCTGGGCCGGATCGGCCGGCGCGAAAAACTCTGTGTCGCTCATCACGTTCTCGACGACGAGGTAGAAGCCCATCCCGGCGGCCAGCTCGTGGGACGCTTCGAACGCTTCGCCGTCGGCAAAGCATGCGTCAAATTCTTCCGGCGTCGTTGCAACACGGATCTGTCTTGGCATGATTGACCTCCTTATGCGCTGTAATTGTGGAGTCCGGCCTGAGAGGGGTACGACTAGAGGGGCGAACACCCCGAACGTCTGGCGGCCTGTGAGCCCGGCACGGTTCCAGAGTGTTTCTCCCAGGGTTCCCAGGAACGATCCCAGCAGGAGCCCCAAGACCAGCGTTCCGGCCAGCAAGCGCCGCTCTCGAAAGATCCGTTGCCTGAACGGCACCACGGGAGATTGAATCTGGCGCAGCGACTTCTGGAATAGCGCGACGATCTGTCTGGAAAAGTCGTCAGTGGCGGCGTTCAGAGTGACCTGTATCTTCCGCTTCGTTTCATCGAGTTTCACTTGATACATGCCATGGACGCCCTCGACAAATCGATCCCAATAACGCATGACGATGGCATCCTGCGTCTTGCGCGCCCTCTCCAAGCCTTTCTGCGCGTTGCTTTCCTTCAGTGTTTGGGTGAGCGACTCGAGAAAGCCAACGATCTCATTTGTAAATTGATCGACGGCCACTTCGGTCTTGGCTTCGACCTCGGCGATCCGGGTCGCCGCTTTTCGGAGAAGCACACGCTTTTGTTCGGCAAGGTTGCGAGCGAGCACGTCGATCGGTTTATCGGACTGCCCATCGGAATCGATCGCGTCCTTGAGTAATGTGACTATTTCCCGGACACGGTCACTGTCGGTGTCCTCTTCCAGCTCGGCCGGTCTCTGGCCTTCCTGCGAAGCGTCGGCCTGTTGAAGGACCGCGGCTTGGGTCTCCGGCTCCTTCGGTCCCTGGCCTTCCTGCGAGGCGTCGGCCTGTTGAGGGACCGTAGCTTTCGTCTCCGGTTCCTCCGGTCCCTGGCCTTCCTGTGAAGCGTCGGCCTGTTGGGGGACCGTAGCTTTCGTCTCCGGTTCCTCCGGTCCCCGGCCTTCCTGCGAAGCGTCGGCCTGTTGAGGGACCGTAGCTTTCGTCTCCGGTTCCTCCGGTCCCTGGCCTTCCTGCGAAGCGTCGGCCTGTTGGGGGACCGTAGCTTTCGTCTCCGGTTCCTCCGGTCCCTGGCCTTCCTGCGAAGTGTCGGCCTGTTGGGGGACCGCGGCTTTCGTCTCCGGTTCGGCCGGTCCCTGGCCTTCCTGCGAAGTGTCGGCCTGTTGAGGGACCGTGGCTTGGGTCTCCAGCTCGGCCGATCCCTGGCCTTCCTGTGAGGCGGCGATCTTCATGGTCGTATCGGCCAGGCCAGAAATCGAGCCTCTCTTGATCTTGCGCCGCTCATTGGCCTCGCGTTCACTCATCGCATTCCACCTCGACGGCGGGCCGGTTGCTGACACGCCAAACCGTGGTCACATCGGCGTTGGAGGGAAACAGTACGAAGCAGTGCCCCGCGTTGTCCGGGCCGGTCAGTGTGAGACCGCCGCTCTCACGGTTGAGTTGATCCAGGGTGCGCTCCTGAGCCGCAATCCGTTCGGCGATCTCCGCGTTCTTTGCCACTTGCCACCGGAATTGCTGTTCGGTCCAGGCGATAGCGATCCATGCGGCCCCGGCGAGGGCAGCGAACATCAAAGCGCCGGTGAGAATGGCCCGGCCCCATGTGCGGACGACGTGATCGACTTGGCCGGGCACGGCAAAGGCGGCTTCGGCCTCTGCACGCTGTTTCCGCAGGTTGTTCGCTAGCCGGTCCATTTCGCTTTTCAGTTCCGCTCCAAGCTTGGAGAGCTCGGCGGTGCCCGCCGCGCGATAAGCGGTCAAATACGCGCGGACCTCACGGGCGATCATCTTCTGGAGTTCGGCGCGCAGTTGCTCGTCATCCATCAGCGTTCGATCTCCGGGCCCGGCATCTCCCGCCGCAGCGAGGCTGTGGCGCTCTCGAGGGTGCGCCACGCGTAGTCTTCCGGGTTGGGTTGATCGTTGGCCCGGCGTTCTTCCAGGCGGGCCCGGACAATGGCCGGATCCTGCCCGCGCCGCAGTGCCTCCAGACACCAGGCCCAATCGCGTTCTTCATCGTGCGCCTCTGCGATGCGTTCGCCGGAAACCGTCTTCGCGGAGTCTTCCAGCCGCTTCCAAAAATTGTTCTCCGCCATCGCGTGCCTCCATTCCGGCTCGTACCCCTCACTCCCGGCGGCGCTGCTCTCTTCCACGGCGCCCCCGTCCTCGAGCATCACGCCGATCGTCTCTCCGGGTTCCCACGTCACTTCGACTGCGAGCCCCCGGTTCCGCGCCTCGTGAAATTCCGCTTCCGTTGACAAGTTGCCGAACCAGCCAAATGGCCGGATCAGGCGAGTCTGGCCGCCGGCCCGCGGCATGGGCTCCGGCTCCCGGCGGCTGGCCTCGATCTGGGGGCGCAACCCGGCATCCACCTCCACTTCGATCCAGCCGCCGGCCCGCTCGCCCAGGTCAATGCGCAGGCGGATGGTGCGGTGCCCCAGTCCGGTGCGGGCCCGGACGGACGGACGCCTCAGAATGCGGGGCGGCGGGCTGAAACCCGACTTGAGGATTGCGTTCATCACGACCCGAACCTAGCTGGGGGAATTGGGCGAAAACAGACCGGAAAATCCCGAGTGTGATTTTTGAAATAGCAATGAAATCAATGACTTGAAAGATTCAGGCTGTGTAACAAGACGCCGTGTCCGGAAGAAGGCGTTTCTCTAAGTCTTTTGGAAGGAAAGAGTTGCGGCTGGGGGAATTGGGGGAAAAAATTCCCCCCAACTTTTTTGCTACTTTTTCATGTTCTTGCGGATCGTCTCCGGATTGAGGTCCCCGGCAATGTCCATCTTGGCGACCTGCAGGGAGTACCAGGTGTCGGAGCGGCCCGGGCGCCGGCGTTTCAGCTTCAGATAAGTTTTTTGCAAGGCCGCATCCCGGGCCTCGGTGGCCTGCTTGCGGGCTTCGCGCCGCGCCCGGATGGGGGTGTAGCGGGGATCGGCCGTCAGCGACGCATCCACGAGCTGGCCGATTGCGGTTTTATTCAACCCGTAGTGGCCTTGACTGAAATCGACCAGCTCCGCCAATGGAATGGTGCCGTCTCCGGCCACCAACTCCAGTTCCCATTGCTTCTTCCGTAGGCACAGCATCTGACGGCGTTCCTCGCCCGTGGCCATGCCGATCTCCATCAGCCCGGCCCGGCCGATGCGTTTGCCGCCCGGCCGCAACCCGAGACAGTCGGCCACGAAATCGCAGACGGCATCGGGACCGGATTGCCACTGGGTCAGCCGATCCGGTTCCACAGTGACCCGGTTGATATCGTCGCGCTTGTCGCAGACGATAAAGCTCCATCGGTCGGTCTGCCCGTGGGAGGCGCCCGCACCCACCACCGTGTACACCGGCATGCCGCACTGCTGCTCGCATCCCGGACATACGACGCTGGTGGCGGGGCGCGACCGGCGCAGGAGCCGCTGGGACTTCAGGGCCGCCACCGCATCGGCCGGCCAGCCGGCCAGTTCACGGGCGCTGATCCGGGTCGTGTGGTCCCGGGAACCGGCGACCCGGTCCAGCACCTCGATCAGGACGGCCTCCGGACTCATGCTGCGGGGTCTCATGCCGGAGCCTCCCCGGACGGTTCCTTCAGTTCGATGCCGGAGGCTTCCAGCATCGCCCGCAGCTTCAGGTCCCGCTCGTCGTATTTGAGCGAGCAGGAATTCGGGTGGGCGATGCGGATCGGCACCTGGGTGGCCGGTTTCTCCCCGTCTGTTGCGATCCAGGCCGCCAGCTCCACCGCGGAGACGCGGTACAGATTGAACGGCATCGCCGGGGCGACCTGTTCCAGCAGGTCGTAGACCGCTTCGGGATTCTCCGACGCATCGGCTTCCAGCGTGATCCGGTCGCCCGCTCTCTCGACGGAGGACAACCCCAGTCTCATGACCCTCACCTTCTCGATCCTGCTGCCGATGTCGTAGACGAACCCAAAGCCCCTCTGTCCGAGCGGCTCCAGGTCGTAGACGCTCTGGTCGGTGGGATCGGGCGGGGGCCGTTCCAGGTTGAGAATCGCCGTCGCGAACATGCCGTGCAGCGGTTCCACGGACCGGTACGGTCCATCGAAGTTCAGGTCCAGCGTGCCCTCCTCGCGCGCGTAGACGAAGACGACCTCGAAGGCAGGATTGTGGGGCCGCCGGCCGAAGGCGCCATCCACCCATTCGATCTGTTGCCGGGAGTAGTCCTCCGGATAGGCGAAGAAGTAATCCAGCGCACCGCGCCGGTAGGATTCCACCACGCAGTGCTTCCCCCGGCCCTCGCTGCTGTGAAAATAGGTGCGGATCAGATCAGCCAGATGCTCGAGACTGCCGGCGTCCACCACTGCGGGCCGGTGTCCCAGGTTCTTGCGCTTGCGCCAGTAGGGCAGCGCGTCGGCATGATAGAACCGCGTGGCCCCGGTCCAGCATTCCGGGTGATCGAGGAAGGTGACCATGGCCCGGTCGTAGTGGTCCGGTAGGGCGGACGATGCTTCGACGAAAACCGTGACCCGGTCGGGATCCCTCCGCCACTGCCAGCGCGCTTCGTCGACAATGGCCAGGATTCCCTTCTCGCAGCCCATCTCGAAGATCTCGCGAAACTCGGCCTCCATCGAGTTTCGGTCCTCTTCGGGCAACTCCAGCCAGGCCGCGAACAACGCCTCGGGTTGGGTTTCCTCCAGGCCCGCAAAGTTGAAATCCGCCAGCACCGCCCGGCGCTTGAAGTAGCGCGCCAGCAAGTTGGCCGGCATCTGCCGGAAGAAACTTCGAGTCGAGTAGTGACGCGCCATCGTTCATCCTCCATGGTTCTTTGAGACGAGCATCGCCAGCATTACCCTCCCCTCGGGAAAAGGCGCGCGCAGCTTGGGATCTCCCGGCGCGAGCGAGACCGGGCACGGCAATGCCAGGGCGCGCCGCGCCTGCTGCTTCAACTCCAACGGCGGCGGGATCCACTGGACCGGGAGGGGAAGCCGGCAATCCCGCCGCCGGCCAGGCCCCCCAGCCGCCGTCTACCAGCGCGCGGGGAGTCGGCCCTGAACGCCGTGTTCCGTGTCCCCCTGCGCGGCTTTCGTGCCGGCCGGCATCGATGTCCAGCTCGAAGCTCATGGCGCTGCTCTCGGTCACCGTCAGGCCGTAGCCCATCCGGTAGTCGCGCCCATACGCGGAGGTTCGGTTCTTCGGCCCGGCGCAAAAAGCTCGATCGGGGGCTGCCGGTCGGGGTTGTTCCATACCGGCCTCGGCCCTGCTGACGGGTCAATCCCTCACGATCGGCGCTCACCGAAAGACGCTTCCATTACAGCGTATTCTGGCATTGTTCGAAGGATTCAATGGACACGGGCCGCCTACGGGCGGGATGCGGTCCGTGTCCGACTCGATGCCGGCGGCCGCATGCATGCGATCCCCGAAGCACGGAATGGATCCGGCGGAGAGAAGAATGAAGAGCGCACCGCCCGAAAATGCATCGTTTCCAGGCGCCATGTCCGTTCGCAGATGCCGCTTCCGCTGCCTCCTGGCGGAAATCAACACACCGATCCCGCAAGATCGCATCCCTGCTGCAATACCGTTCCACAAAGCCGAACTCCTTCATCATCCGTCCGGACCGGATCGTTGTGCCAACGTTCTTTGACGCAATCCCGCCCTGGATGGGAAGCAAAACTGAGATAACCTGTAAGGCGATGCAAGACGACGCGCATTATCGGCACTTGCGTGTGGACTGGGTCGGCGAGTCGGCCACCGAGTCGATCACGCTGTGCGGCGTCAAGAATGAAGACAGCGGAACCGAAGCGGCGCTCTGTCCCCACTGTGCCCAGGTCCGCGATGCCCTGAACGTTTGCGGGTTCGGCCCCAAGAGCCTGCGAGAGGTATTTGATACGCTCCGGGTGATCGACCCTTCCGAGTTGAATGCGCGGGTGGAGGGACTTCGAGTTCTCGGGATGCATCTGGATATGCAGGACCGGTCGCATCTCAACTAAAACCGTCTCCGGGAACCCCGGGGCGATTCAATCGTTGACGATTTCGAAGATCAACCGTGTGGACACCCGGGAAATCCGTCCCCTCAAAGCCCGGCGGGCCCAAAAGCGCTGACGATGAGGGGATCCACCATAGAGCGGTGGGGCATGGATGCGGGTTGGTCAAATGACCGGCCACCTTGCAGTGCCTTTTCATCGGATTGTATTCTCTGACATCACGCCCAGGAAGCTGCGCGCGACCACCGCCTTCCATACGATGCGGCACTCAAAGACGAGCCAGAAAGGCGAAAGCGCCCTCCACGGCGAGCGGACAGTGAGTCGAGCCCGCGCGGGGATGGATGCACAGCCAGGATCAAGGATGGGCCGTTGTTCGAGTGGCTCGACACGCCATCTACGAGGCCACCGGGGCGCACGGTCCATCCGGATCATCATCAAGCGTTGGGTGGCCCGTTTGCGGGCGTTGAGGCTCAGCGGCCGATGAACCGGAAACCGCTCGAATGTTCCGAACCCCATGTGCGGCTGGCATGGCGGCCGAATCCGGCCAACCCGGTTATCGGGTCACAGATTGAGTGCAACGGGGATCGGCCACGCGCCACCGTTGCCCCCAGGCCGGGACCGGGATGCCAGGGCCGGGGAAGACTCCAGGGTCGCTCCCTTGTATTTATCCCTGCGGGAAAGCCCTGAGAGACACAGATGCGGAGGCCGATCCAGCAAAGGATTCATCCGACATGAGTCAAAAGCGGGGCCCGGCCCCGATCCGAGAAATCCGCCGACGGGCCACGCAGGGCCACGCCGAGGCCCAATACAGCCTGGGCGCCATGCACATCGATGGCGAAGGTGTCCCTCAGAACGATGCGGAAGCGGCGAAGTGGTTCCGGCTCGCTGCCGAGCAGGGCCACGCTGAGGCCCAATTCATCCTCGGCAGCATGTACGCCCTGGGTGATGGAGTGGCGGAAGACAGAGCCGAATCCGCACGTTGGCACCAACTCGCTGCCGGGCAGGGTCACGCCGATTCCCAATTCATCCTCGGTGGCATGTACGCCGAGGGCGATGGCGTGGTGGAAGACAAAGCGGAAGCCGTGAAATGGTACCGGCTTGCTGCCGGGCAGGGGGACGCTGGGGCCCAATTCAACCTCGGTGTCATGTGCGCCAACGGTGAGGGCGTGGTGGAAGACAAGGCCGAAGCGGTGAAATGGTACCGGCGCGCTGCCGGGCAGGGGATTGCCCCCGCTCAATTCAACCTCGGTGTCATGTACGAAACGGGTGCGGGTGTGGCGGAAGACAAAGCGGAAGCGATGAAGTGGTACCGGCGCGCTGCCGCACAGGGGAATGCCCGTGCCCAATACAGCCTGGGTGGCATGTACGAAACCGGCGATGGCGTGCCCCAAGACAGTAAAGAGGCCGTCAAGTGGTGGCGCAGGGCTGCCCGGCAGAGATACGCTGAGGCCCAATACAGCCTCGGGATCATGTACGAAACCGGCGCGGGTGCGGTGGAAAACAAGGCCAAAGCCGTGAAATGGTATCGACGCGCCGCCGAGCAGGGTCACGCCGATGCCCAATACAGACTGGGTGACATGTACGCCAGTGGCGATGGCGTGCCGGAAAACGATGCCGAAGCCGTGAAATGGCTCCGACTCGCAGCCGAGCAAGGTCATGCCGATGCACAATTCAGTCTCGATATCATGCGGCAACGGCGAGGGTGACTGACCGCGTGTGTCCGCTACGTATGACGAAAAAGGACAAAGGCAACGCAGACTGCCAGGAGGACGAAAATCAGCATGCGCACGGAAATCAAGATCACATTCAAGGATCCGACGCGGGAGCATGGCCAGAACACGAAGAATTATCTCGATGTTTACGCCGACGGCGTATTGATCTGTGAGGCCTATCCAAAGCGCGGGGCTGACAACACGACATATCGGATCAGGACAGCGGATATCACTCTGGGCCTCGATCAGCGAAGGCTCTTTGAGGGCCTCGACGCGGTCGCCAAGCACGTGCGGTTTTGCGTAGGAAACAGCAACCGGTGAGTCAGTGATTTCCGGAAGGAAGCCGGTGTGGATAACCCAACAGTGCCCTCCCCAATTTAGTGTGCCTGCGTTGCGTCGCTTGCTGTCCGATCAAATCACCCGATCGAATTAGATCGACCCGTGGGCGACGATGTTTTCAGCCACGGTTCTGGGCTGGGACAATGTCGCATATATGAAGGGATGCAGATCGATCTGCTCGACCACGTGAGAATCGTTGACATTATCGATGCGGTGAAATTGTGGGGCTACACACGGGTTGACCTCGATATCACCCTGACAGGTCAAGACGAGAAGAAGGCTTCGGTTGTCGTCAGGAAGCTGTCATAGAACTTCCGAACGGCTTTGGGAAAGGATGGCCAATGGAGTACGAAAGGTTCTTTGCCGAGTTGACGCCCCGATTGGATGCGGCGCGGAGCATGGAACGGGATCTTGATCGCAAACTGGCGCACCGGTTCAACGTCTTCGACTTCCTTCGGAAGAACAGTGAACAGGAACGGGTTCCCGAATTGCGTCTCTCGCGCATCATTGCTCACTTGCT
This sequence comes from Terriglobia bacterium, assembly GCA_965206125.1. Taxonomy (GTDB): domain Bacteria; phylum Acidobacteriota; class Terriglobia; order 20CM-2-55-15; family 20CM-2-55-15; genus CAXWPM01. The sequence goes on along the minus strand of CBDBIN010000046.1, from coordinate 619,807 downwards.
CGATCCCAGGCAAACGCATGGCCAGGATACGCTATTCCTCCGAGCGTTCCTGAAGGCCGCAGGGTTGAATGGTGATCGGGACTGGCCCGAAGTTGACGGGGCTGGGCTTTTCGTCAAAGTGAAATGCGAGCACAGCACACCCGCCGGCAGGAGTATCGATATCTTGGTTCGGATCGAATCTGATGCGGGCGGAGAAGCCTACGGCTTGGCCTTCGAGAACAAACCTTACGCTGACGATGAAGAGAATCAGGTCCAGGACTACCTCGAATACCTCAGGGAGGAGTTCGGCGACCGGTTTTTGTTCGTCTACCTCTCGTCGAACGGCGCGGGCCCTTCGGAAGCGAGTCTTCCAATAAAGGAACTTGTCAAATGGAAAGGCCGCCTGGCCATCATGCCGTATTGTTGGGACGGTCCGCGGCGGGCGGACGACTTTGATGGCTTGCGCGTCGGCACTTCACTGGCCGACTGGCTTGGAGAGTGCCGCAAGAACTGCGAAGCGGAACGGCTCCGCTGTTTTCTGGAGGAATTCAAGGCAATCTGCCGGGAGATTGGAGGTCAATCTGCGATGTCTGATGGTGAAAGGGAAGCTGCTGTTCAATTCATGTTGGCAAATCCTGACAATCTGAAAACGGCTCAAGCGGTGTACGATTCCTGGCCCGACATTCTGGATCGCATCGGCCCGACATTCCTGGAATCCTTGCGCGTTCGAATCAAGGCGACGCTCAACGAGCGCGAAACGCTGAAGCCATTCGTCCACGACATGCGGGTCGTGTGCCAGTACGATGCGCGCGCGTACAAAAGCCATCTCAGCCTGTACAGGCTGAGTTGGACCCAGTATCGAGTAGAAACAGAAATCGACCGGACATGCATTCAGCTAAATAACGCTGGAAAGGGTCCCTGTGGTTGGTACATTGGTGTGTGCGCTCCAATGGATAGAAAGGAGATGGAGCCTGAGGATAACGAACGGCAAAAGAGTCTTGAAAACCGACTCACCGATGCTTTTCGCGAATCCGGCGGCAAATCAACGGATTGGTGGCCATGGTATTCCTACGTGAATGCGGACAAGAGGGATTGGAGACAACTGGTTCCGAACTTGTATCGCGAGTCTCAAGGGCCAGGCGGCGCGATCATGACGTACTTCGTAGAGAAGTTTGTTGAAGTCACTGAGAAAGCGCTTCCGGTGATCGACGGCATCGAAAGGGTGCGGTGAAATCGCCTCGCGCTGACGTTGCGCAAAAGAACGGGAGTGTCGTGACGACTGGCTCAGCAACGTCGTGCCAGCTTCCGAACACGCGACAACCGGCTCCTCACCCGAGACCGAGGATAAGCGCCAGCGTCCCGGCGCCGCATTGCAGCAGACGGCTTACGCGGTGCTCCAACGCGTTTGCCGCGAGATCGCTGCCTTCGAATCTCTTGGCTTCGAACGCACACGTTGTCGGCAGTCTCTGGCGCCCATCGAAGTGGCCTCTCCGATGAACACTTGTGTTGCCTGCAGTTTCGTCCCTGTCTATAATCCCGGCTCAGGAGCTTTCGCGGACGTTCGGACACATGTATATGAGGCACGCGCTCATCGCTTCTGCTGCTGCGCTCGTCATCCTGGTTGTGGCGGGCCGCATTTCCGATCCCGGTTCCAAGGCACCGTTCGAGGTCGAGGCGGCCACGGTTTCCAGCAACCGGCCTTCATTGCTCCCGCCCCGTTTCGATCACCCGGCATTCCGTTATGCCGCGGCGCGCCTGGATAGCGATTTCTCGGCGGTCGAAACATTCCGGCCTTCCTATCCGTTCTGGCAACACATCTTCACGATCCCCGCCGGCGCCATCGCGTTCGGGAGCGCCAACGACGGAAGACTCCTGGCATCCTTTCCAAGACGCGGGAACTGGGTCCGCGATGCGCGCTGGGCGGATGCCACCCTGGTTTCCGTTCTGGAAGGCCTGAGCCTGCCGTCGAACCGGCGCCAGCGCCGCGATCGCGTGGCGACTGTTCTGGAAACGTATGTGGGGCCGGTCGTGCACAACGAAACGCGCGGGAATTCTCTGCTGCCGACCGCCAAGCGTTACGGAGACTTTCTCGACGAATGGGGCGCCATATACGAACGGTTTGGAGTACCCGGGGAGATCGGTCTGGCCCAGGCCATTATCGAGTCCGGACTGAACGGAAGAATCCGCTCGGAAGCGCGGGCGCTGGGATTCTGCCAGTGGCTCGAGAGAAACTGGAATCGGATGAAGCGATTCGCCCCGAATGTGATCGAGGGCTACAACCAGACCACCCAGGCGCCCTATTGCGCGGCATATCTCACGGTTTTGGCGACGAAATACAGCTCGTTCATCCCTGCCCTCTCCGAGCATCACGCGGGTGCGGCGAACGTGGGACGAACGGTGATCAACGGGGCGCGGCTCGGCGCCATGGATATCCGCGAACGGTATTTTCTGGGTGCGGCGTTCGCCGTCGAGTTGCGGCAGATTTCCCTCCGCCGATACCGTGAGATCTTCCGGACCTACGGTCCGCGGTCGTCTCTCTATGCGGAGATGGTTTTCGGCAACACCTTCAACGTTGCGAATTTGAAATCGGAGACGTCGCAGACTCAGGTTTTTGCCATGCGCGCGCCGCGCGCGATTCCGCTGTCCGAAGTCACCCGGCGGACCGGCCTCACCGCCCAGGAAGTGCGGCGGTTCAATCCCGCGCTTGTGCGGCAGGTCCCGGCTCGGGCCAACCTCTATCTGCCGTCATACGTTGAGGAGTTCGGTCCCGACGTGTCGTTCTGGCACCGGGAGCCGAGTCCGGCATACGTATCGGTCCTGGACGATTTCGTCCGGTTGGACGCGCCTCTGGAACGATGGAACGATTCCGGATTCGAATCGGTTCTGGGAGAGGTCAAGGAGCGTTTCGAAGCGACCGAGACTGAGGAAGGCGACGTGATGGCGACGGTCCTGGCTTACGTAATCGATAAATTGACCCGCGACCGCCAGCGGGAAATCCTTTCGGATTTCCAGGCCAGTTCCCGGATACAGAGTTTGTTCGAACGGGGCCTGTCGGAGTTGCAGCGCTCGCCTGAGCGCAGGGAGCGGCTTGGACTCACTCGCTGAATGCGGCTGAACGTGCAACTGCTCGACCTTCAGCAGGCCACGGCGGATGCGAGATCGCAACGGTGGCTCGGACAGGTAACGGAGCAAAAACTCGGTCTTAACACCGATCAGCAGAGACGATGCGCACGATCCAACCTATTGTCCCCGTTCTTCTCGCTGTAGCGTCGATGCTCACGGCATGTCTTCCGGAGCCGAAACCGGCCGTCGATGAAGCGACGGTTCTCACCAACAACACCTCGGTGCGGATCGCTCCAGCCTCCTCCGCTCGCACCCTGTTTACGATCAATCAAGGAGAGCGCGTGTCGATCGTCGAAAAGCAGGGGGCCTGGTACCGCATTCGGGATCGCGAGCAGATCGAAGGATGGATGAACGAGCACTTTCGACACTTGAATGATGGTTCACTGGTGTTCGCCTTCTCGATCCATACCTGACGCGTATTTCACGCCTTTTCCCTGACGCTCACGACCATATCCCGCCGCTCAGGGTGGTTTGAGATCGGCCCCTGCAGGCCGACCCCGGAGGGCCATAATCCTCCATCTCTCGTGCAGCTTCTCACGCGTCTTTCAGTTCATCCTGAACCTCCATTCGCGTTGCTGCAGCACACTGAGATCCGCAACCCAGAGTTTGTTCGGGCGGGTCGCGCTGAAATCGCGATCGACTAAATCCAGCGGTCGCAACGCCGCATCATCCGGGATCGTCGTCTTCAACTTCTTTCCCCGAACAACGCCCTGAAGGCCCATGCCCCGCATCACCCGTGCCACAGTGCATCGTGCAACGCCGAAGCCTTCCCGGTTCAGTTGCTTCCAGACCTTCTTCACTCCGTAGACCTGGCGGTTTTCATGCCAAACTCGATCGATCTCGACTCGAAGCTCGGTGTCCCGCTTCACCCGCGCCGGCACCCGCGCCGGATCCCGCCGGCGTGCTTCGTGCTCGTAGAACGTCGATGGGGCGATCGGCAGTACACTACAGATCGACTCGACCCCATACGGGTCCCTGTTTGTCCCGATAAACTGCACCATTACAGCGGTCGGCGGTCGAGCTCCGCCTGCGCGAAAAACGCCGAAGCCTTGCGCAGGATCTCGTTCGCGCGCTTCAGCTCGCGATTCTCTCGCTTCAGCTCTTTCAGCTGCTGCTTCTCATCGGTCGTCAGTGCTCCACGTTGTCCCGCATCTCGCTCGACCCGGCGGACCCACTTCCGCAACGTCTCGGCTGTACAGCCGATCTTCGACGCGATCGACGCCATTGCCGCCCACTGGGACTCGTACTCCCTCTCGTGCTCGAACACCATCCGGACAGCCCGCTCCCGTACTTCTGGTGAATATCTGCTCGGTCTTCCCATAATAAACCCCATTTTCTCAAGTAATGGAGTCTCCGGAAAACCTGGGGCGGTTCAAAATTGGCCAAGAACCTTTCTGAGGTCTCTTCGAGAGGCTTGTATGGCAGGAGCGATACCGAACGCGAGGCCGATAGCCACCCCTGCCAGAAGCGTAAAACCAAACACTCTAGAATCCGTCGCTATACTCTCTGCCGAGGAAAACACGCCGGGCAGAAGGAGTAGTCCCAACCCTGGGGCCAACCATGCCGCGATCACAAGTCCCAAAATGCTGCCCAGCAGCGATAGCAAGGCGCGCCGTGGCGGTATGTCCGGCTGCTGCTGCTCGGGTACTTTGAGGCCTGGATTCGGAGCGCGCGATCGCGTGGCGCGCCGCGGACTCGTTGAGCGTGCGTGCGTTTCTGCATCTGGAGCTGGCCGACCCCGCGCCGGACCACTCGACGATCTCGCGGACGCGGCGACTGATGGCGGGCGTCGAGAAAGAAGATCGTGTCGGCGCGCGGCGTCTTCTTCTTGCCCAGATCCAGAAACCAGAGCGTCACCGGCAGCGTGACCGTGTAGAACATGTTCGGTCCGACGGCCACCATCACGTCAACGACCAGATCCTCGATCAGTCGACAACGGTCTCGTCACGGCCCTTGGAAGGGGCCTCATCCACGTCACGCCGTCACACCCTGGCCGCTTTCTGCGTGGCACCCATCGACAGTCATCCCTCATGTCGGTTATCGGCGCATCAGGGGACCACCGATATCGGAACCATTGTCGGAACCGACGCTTCACGTGTTCACCACAGAATTGCCACGGCTCCGAGCGGTTGAACGGGATACACTAGACCTTAGAGCGATGGAAGACGTCCGCACCCCGGTTCTGGTGCAGACAGCCCAAGGGAATTGGCGATAATGGGATATGGCGCATCGCAAAACGAAACGGAATCCTCTATTTGCCGGACGTTGGTTCGAAGACGACATCATTCTCCTCTGCCTTCGCTGGTATTTTCGCTTCAAACTCAGCTACCGGGATTTGGTCGTGATTCTTGGTGAGCGGGGCTTGTCGATTTCGCACACCACAATCTTGCGTTGGGTGGTTCGCTATGCCGAAACGTGCGAAAAGCGCTGGCGCCGATTCGAGCGACCGGTAGGAGGAAGCTGGCGAGTCGATGAAACGTTCATCAAGGTTCGGGGCCAGTGGATGTATCTGTACCGCGCCGTGGATGGACAGGGCAACACCGTGGAGTTCTATCTGAGTCGAACACGCGGCATTGCGGCAGCGAAGGCATTCTTTCGCAAGGCACTGAAGCATCATCCGGAGCCACACAGCATCACCCTGGATGGCCACCGGCCGAGCCATAGCGCGCTACGTCGCATGGGAATGAACGGGGAGTTCAACTTCCGGGGACGGAACCCGGTGAAGATTCGTTGCTGTCAATACCTGAACAACGTGGTGGAGCAGGACCACCGCCGGGTGAAGGGGCGATTGCGGCCGATGTTGGGATTCAAGACGTTCTACAATGCGCGACGGGTGATTACCGGCATCGAGCTGGCGCAGAAGATCCACAAACGCCAGTTCGCAATTCCGATCACATTGCAGTCGAATCCTGCGGTGATCTGGCGTCACGTCATGGCAGCATAGTCCGCATCGCTGCGGCACACTCCTGGTCTTATCGCTCCGACAATCCTATCTGCACCAGAACCCATTGAGCTGGATGGTGCGCCCAAGCAAGGATGGATCGCCACCGAAGGCATTTTGCCAGAAGCGGTGAGTAATGACGGCAACGGGCGGTCCCTCGAGACGATCCTCGTTCGGTTCGAACCATCGGCCAAGGACGGGAGTCAGCCCGAGCACCGGGAGGTAGCCGGATGTGGCATATTCGGCGGCCACGGAGACCAGTTCGCCGTTCCCGCCGTCGAGAAACACACGACCGAAGGACCGTGCGCCCACCTCGGTGAATACGTCGTCATATTCGGCGATGTCGCCGAAGGCTGGATACGACGTCGAGCTCACCTCACCGCCATCCGCCTCCTGGAGAATCTCGACGAGACGACTATGGTCCTTGAAGGGCGGTGGCTGGAACAGTGCCGCGTTCACGACGCTGAAAGCTGCCGTGTTCAAACCAATCCCCAACGATAGGATCGAGACCACCGCCAGGCTGAACGCAGGACTGCGAACCAGCCTTCGAACCGAATACCCGAGATCCCCTATCCAACCTTCCATCCTACTGCCTCCCAAACTGTCAAGGTCCGACGAGGCGGCTATCAGCGAAGAGTCTCGCCCCAACCGCTCCGCCCAGGCGGATCGCATTAGATCCCATGTGATGAACCACCAAAACCGGATGCGCCAGAAGGCCCCGCCCCGCGACCGCGCCTGCTCCCGGCGGTAGCAGTACAGTTCCAACAGTCGAGGCCCGAAAAGATCGCGAAACGCCTTTGGGTAGACGCTGATGAGCACACGGTAGATCCACTCGTCCATCTTATTTATCCGGGCAACACAGCGTTCTGGTGCGCAACTTCGACGAGTCTGGCGAGACGCCCAGCCTCAGCTCTGGCTCGCTTCAGACCCGCAGGGGTGATTTCGTAGAGGCGGCGCCGAGGATCGCTCGGGCCCTCCGGTGGGTCGATCTCCTGGATCAACCGCTCGCCCATCAATTCCTTGAGGGACCTGTAGAGCGTTCCGGGCCCCAGTGTTACCGCTCCCTCAGTGGCTTCGTCGACCGCCTTGGCAATCCCGAGCCCGTGGCTGGACTTCCCCGCCAGGACCAAAAGGATGTGAAAGCCCGCCGGCTTCATCGGTTTGGGTCCACCAGAACTGTCTGTTTCGAAATACATATCGAATTATCCAATTTGGATATATCCAGCTTAGATAATGCCCGGAGCGATGTCAACGGCATGGGCGCGGACTCGGAAGGGAAAACGAGCGGGGCTTGCATCATGCGTACGTACTCACGTACGCTAATCTCATGAAGACCTTAACTGCCAGCCAGGCCCGCGCCAACCTGTATCGGTTGTTGGATGAGGCCGCATCATCCCACCAGCCCATTCATATCACCGGCAAACGCAACAACGTCGTTCTGATATCCGAAGAAGACTGGAATGCTGTTCAGGAGACGATGTACTTGCTGTCGGTGCCGGGGATGCGCAAGTCCATTCGTGACGGGATGGCAACACCTCTCGATAAGACCTCTGAAGAGCCCGGTTGGTGAGTCGACCCTGGCGTGTCGTCTTTACGAGACAAGCTCAGAAGGACGCGCGCAAGATCGCCCGGTCAGATCTGCGGCAGAGGGTCGAAGAGCTGATCGACATCATCCGCAAGGACCCTTTCAAGAAGCCGCCTGCCTTCGAAAGACTCCTGGGCGATCTCGCCGGAGCTTACTCGCGCCGTATCAACATCCATCACCGGCTCGTCTATCAGGTGCTCGAGAAGGAGCGCACGGTCAAGGTGCTGCGGATGTGGACGCACTACGAGTAGCCGTGCTAATACAAACCCACCGCTCCCTTCAACGAATCGATCATCTTCGCCGAGTCGTAACCGATTCCGTCCTTGAACACGATCTCGACGTTCAGGATTTCGGAGACGTCCGCCGCAGGATTGCCGCGGATCACAACAAGGTCTGCCTGTTTGCCGGGCGCGATGCTTCCGATCTGGTTGGCCTCGCCGAGGAACTGCGCTCCGTTTAGAGTCGAGATCCGAATCGCTTCCTCCGTGGAAAACCCGGCCTCAACGAGCAGTTCGATATTCCGGAGGTCTCCGAACCCGGGAAGCGCACCGCCGTTGCCCGTCGGGTCGACGCCTGCGACCAGCAGCCCGCCGGCTTTGGAGAACGCATACTGAAACTCCATCTCTTTCCTGAAGAGCACGTCCGACAGCGGATTCACATTCAGAGCCGATTGAGCGCGACGGCGGAAGAAGTTGGCTTGGGCCTGGGCCGACATCGTGTCGAGCGCCCGTTGCGGCATAATCTGCCGGTTCGGCATCGACGCTTCGTTGACGACCAACGTGGAGGTGATCGCGACGCCCTGCTGGACCAGGTTCCTTATCACTTCCTGGACCTCGTCGCTTTCGATGTCAAGGTCGGCGAGCGTGCGGCTGGTCTGACCGCCTGAAGGACACTCGTCGGGGACCTTTCCTGGTGTGAACTCGGTGTTGGTCCGCCAGCCGTGCTCGAGGTTGTCGATACCGATCTCGGCGGCTTCGCCGAAACCGACCGAACAGAGGTGCCCCGTCACCTTGAGACCCCGCTCGTGCGCCTCTTCAACCGCGGCCCGCAGTTCGTCCCGCGAAATGTAGTTGTAGGCCTTGAAGGATGTGAAGCCGAGGTCCGCCCAATAATTGACCATCCGCCGTGCTTCTTCCGGTCCGCTCAATTGGTGGAGCTGGAGAAACCGGCTTCCCTTCCCTTCCAGGTACGGCGCCGTCAGATGCATCTTGGGGCCGGCCATTGTACCCGCGTCGATGCTCTTCTTGACGTTCAGGTCCAGGTACGGCGACATGCTCCCGCCCGTGCGCGCGGTCGTGACGCCGTTCGCGAGATAGAGACGAGGGAAGCTGACAGCCAACGTCGGGTATAGACCGGGGCTGCTGCCTGCCGGATAGAACAAGTGCTCGTGCATGCCGACGAGGCCGGGGATGACGGTGTGGCCTTCGAGATCGAGGACCTCTGCGCCCTGAGGCGCCGGCGTCGTCGCTCGATCACCGACGGTCTGGATCCGTCCATCGACGATCACGATGGTCTGATTTTCCACGGCCGGAGCACCCGTCCCGTCGATCACGCGGACGCCCCTCAGCACGACGACCGGCGCGTCGACGCTGACGAACTCCCGGACAGCCGGGGACAGTTCCGGTGTCTGGGCCATCGAAGGGATGCCGCAGGCAAGAAAAACAATGGCGGTTGCGAACGTGGCCTTGTATGACATATTCGTCTCCTTCTCGGGAACCTCTCTTATGCCCCCTGTAGAGTCAATCTGGCGATCTTCCGGCCCCAATCGCAGCAGCGATATCCTCGGCTGAGGCTTTAGATACGATTCGATACTCGACAATTTTCCGGGACTTCACCCGACCCCTGACCAGCGCGTCGCAGAACACCAGGTCCGCCGCCGTGAGGTCCCTGTTCTCCCCTTCGCCGAGGCAATACGTCTCCAGGGAGTGTCGTTTGCCGATGTGTGGCGCCATGACCCCTCTTGCCAGCTCAAGGAAGTACGGGCTAATCGAGACGATTGCGACAAGCGCTGGGTTCTTCAAGGCCCTCACCATGCTTACCAGTTCGTCGGCTCCGCACGCCTCGAGGGGAAGAATGGCCCGGCCACTGGTCATCAGCGGGGCAAGTTGCGGCACCACTCCGGGCAAGCAGGTGACCAAGGCACCGATCGCCGACGCGCGGTTCGCCGAGAACTCTTCCAGTAGGCACGTTTCGACTGCAAACGGCGAGGACTCTGACAGCTCCGCCCGAAGCAACTTCCCCATTTCCACTGTCCGAGTGACCACCAGGACGTGGTCCGGAGGCTCGACTAGCAGGCGGTAACGGACCCTGTCCTCCAGTTGCTTCAGGCTGTACCCCTTCTCGCGCGCCGCAAGGATTGTCGCGTTGATCAGGTCGTCCAGGCCCTCCTCGCGGGGGATGAGAGGTTCTGCTGGAGACCGGACCTCCAATCGCCTTCCCCGATGCCGCTTGAGCCAATGGCTGTCGACAAGCTCGCCATATGCCTGGCTGACGGTGTTCGCATGAATGTCGTGACGGCGGGCCAACTCCCTCACGCTCGGCATTTGTGCTCCCGAACGGAGCCGTCCGGTGGCGATCAGGAACAGAACCTGATCAGTGATCTGTCGCCGTATCGAGACGTCACTGTCCCGGTCGATCGAAATGTCGCCTGACCGCATTCGGATCCTCTGGGTAAAGGAAAGACAACCCGATTCTACCCAGACTGCCGCTGTGACACTCGAAAAACTGTCACGTCCGAATCCGGGGGATGGTTCACCGCAGGCTAGGTTGGTGTCGAGGTGAACCAATGTGGCATGAAATTGCAGGCTGGACGGCAATCCTAATGGGAGTCGTCCTCGGCCTCTACATGGGTATCCGGTTTCAATACCAAGCGGGTTTTCGTTCGAGACGCAGAGCGGCGAGGTCGTTCCCTTGCGTTTTGTTGTTTTCGACCGATAGCCGAGCCGCGCACCCAAGGGGCTGAAGCACTATGCTGAGAATCCTGCCAGACGAATACCGGGACCGAATGGAGACCCTAAAGACAGCGGTGATGAGGTCCGGACTCCCAGTGTTCCTCGTGTCGTCGTTCGACAACATGTACTACCTGACCGGCGCCGGCTTCGAACCTCTCGAAAGGCCATTCTTCCTGCTGGTCTTTCCAGACCGACCGCCTGTTCTGCTCGTCCCGAGGCTTGAGCACCTGCACATGAAAGAGGCCAGGACTGTGGCCGCTGAGGACATTCATACTTACTGGGAACTCCCCGCTTCGGGTGGCCGGAACTGGCTCGACCGGCTTCAGGCGATTCTCGGTAGTGTGGAGGAGATCGGCGTCGAGCCAGCTCTCCCTCACGGGATCGCCGCGCAACTAGACCCAAAACAAGCGCATAACCAGTCCGCCAACGGCCAGGTTGCGCGCATAAAATTCGAGGCATAGAATCCCGCTCCCGGATCGTTTTATCCAGGTATCGGGTTTCTGTTGGATCTGTTTCAGTTCAGCCTCGATGGTGTTGGAGCGGTTGACAGAAACCGGGACCTCGATCGCCCGGGCTCAGGGCCATGATCGGGTCAGCATCGCAGAGGTTGATGCAGCACATCCACGGCACGGAACAAGACCGGCAACCACCGGTTCCAGGCCAGAATCCTGAAGAGGATGCGCCGCCCGGTGCGCACGAGCTGACAAGGCACGAACATGAAGGCGTTTAGAAACGTCTTGAACTCCATGTGCAGTACCGTCTGTTTCTCGGCCTGATACTTCTGGCCCCAGCGTCCGGTTTCGGGCAGCAGCAACGCAAACCACGCCTTCAGTGTCCAGGCCAGCGACGCCATGACCATGTAGGCCCCGTTGCTGGTCTGATCCCCGACCGGCATCCTCAAGGCCTGAACGCCGTTCTTGAGCTGCTCAATGAGATTCTCTTGATTGCACCGTTGATTCGCACGGAGCACAATCTGGCTGGCCGAATCCGAGCGGTTGGTAATGTAGAAGAAGTATCGGATGTCGTCGAACAACACCTGTTCGCCTTTGGCCACCGACAGATTCTTCCGCACCACGACAACGCGGTAGTCCCGGTCGCAGGCTCTGGGCCGATACGCAAACTCGGCCACATCCTCGCCCTGCAACCGGATATTGTCGAAACCGCGCTCCCGAACGACTTGTTCCTTCACGTTGTCGGGACGTTGGCGCGGTTCGGTGGCCACCGCGTACTTGGCGGGCCGTTCCAGACGCGTCCATTGGTGCGGTTCCAGTTCATCGGCCAGCGCCACCAGATTCTGCATGGCGTCGATGCCGAAGATGAATCCCACGCCCTGGTCGTCCCATCCATCCAGGTGCCGGGTCTGGCTGAAGTCGGTGTCCCCGCGCAGCAGGATCTGGCGAAACCCGCCTCGACGGCACAGCGCGATGGCCTGGTCGAACCGTGCGGCCGCTCCCTCATGCGAGGGCCGGTTACCGCTGCGATTGACCAGGTACAGCGGCTCTTGAGTATTCGCCAGCGAAATCACCAGCGGGTGATACCCCCAGGTCCCGTTGTAGGCCACGTCCATTCCTTGCTTGCATTCGCCTGTGGTTTCAGCCAGTGTCCCATCGGCGTCCAACACCGCTTCTTCGAAAAACGCCTCGGGCTGCTGGCGCCAGACTCGCAGCCGGACTTGATTCGTCGCCTCCATCAGAGACTCCACGTCGCTGGGCTCAAATCTCCGGCAGAAGTCTCCCGCCGTCGTCGGGTCCGGAATCCGTTGCGCTCCCAGCGCATCCAGATACACTTCGTCGTTGCGCCGCAACTCGATGTCCTCCAGGCACGTCCCTCCATTCAACGCGTTATAGGCGATGTTCAGCACGTGATCCGATTCGTGATACGGCAAGTGCCGCTTCAGCACATGCACACTCTCGTCGATGGCTTTGACCAGCCCCGTCCGCCGCGCCACCAACTGCATCATCCCGATTCCGCCCACCGCCGTGCCGCGCGTCCGCTCTCCCATCTCATAATGAATGTTGCTCGCCGAAAACATCGGCGCCGCCTGATCTGTCCAATTCCGGTCCGCAAGCCGGCGCTCGATTCGCCGCTTGCGGTTCTTCATGTTCTTGCGCGTATAATCGTTCATCCGAAATGCCTCCTTTTCCGTAGACTCTTTCCAAGTCTTTATTCACACGGAACGGGGGCATTTCGGGTACTTCTGCTGCTATGCCGCTATCAATACCTCGTCAATCACGCTTGATCAGGGACTAGAGGGTTTTCAACTCCGGGTGACACCAATCGTAGAGAAATTGCGCCTCGTCAAGTCCGAACCTGAAGTTGCCATGATCAGGCGCGCCGCCCTGTATGCCGATTTCGGTGTCGAGCGTCTCCTGGCCGCTTCATACCAGGGAGCAACCGTCGCCGAGGGTTTTGCCGAAACTGGCGCTGTTACTTCTCGTATCATCCGCGAGGTTAGCGACTGGGCTGCCCTCACCACCAAGGTCGTGATGGCCACCTGGGCGGCGCCGCGGAGCGCCATGCCGCACTCAATTCCCGAACTGACCGACCGGCTGGAAGAAGGTCCGCACGTGGCATTGGTTTTGACGCGGGTCAACGGCTACGCCGCCGAAAGTGAACGGACCTTTTTCACAAGCCGCCCTTCCGTTGAATTTCGACGGGCGTTCGGGGCGATGACTGAGGCACGCGATGTGGCATTCCGCCTGATACGCCCGGGCGTGCCATGCCGCGAGCTTGATGGGACCGTCAACGAGTTTCTTCGAAAGGAAGGATATCAAGGAGAGGGCGTTCGGTTGCATCGGATGGGGCACGGGATCGGGCTGGGCAATCACGAAGGCCCGTGGATTTCGGAAGGCAGTGACGACCGCCTGGCCGAAAACATGGTCATCAGCGTAGAGCCGGGAATCTATCTCGAGGGGATCGGGGGCATCCGACACTCCGATACAGTGCTCGTGACCGACAAGGGCTATGAATCACTGACAAACTTTCCGAAGGACCTCACATCTCTGGTTCTGGGCGGTTTCAACCTACCGGCCCGCGTGAAGGGATGGTGGATCAAGCGCGCGTTACGAATCGCCGAGAAATCCATATATTGGGGAACGACAGCCCCCTCGTCTAGCAGTGGTCGAGCTTGAGATCATGGCACTCTCCGAATCGCCTGCCCCGGATATGCACCCTCGACGATTCCCGAATTCCGAACGACAAAGGTCCCCCCAACCAAGACGTGGACGATTCCCGCTGACGGCTCCATCGGATCCTCGTACGTAGCTCGGTCTATCACAGTATCCGGATCGAAGATCGTCAGATCCGCGTCCGCGCCCACATTGATGCGCCCCTTGTTTCGCATCTGCGGCACAAAGGCCTCGAGACGCGCGGCAGGCATCAGCGTCATCTTTCGCAAGGCATCAACGTAAGCGATCCACGTTCCCGCGCGTAAACCCCCAATACTCGGGCGTAGGTCCCTGCGCCTCTGGGATGCTCTCTCCCTGTAATGAATGGCAAACCGTCGGAGGCGATCATGACGGATGCGTGGATTACCGCCCTATCGGTTTCCTCGGGCGGGATCGAGAAACCGATCACCATGCCACCCTCGTTGCGATACGTGTCGAATGACTCCTGTGTCAGTCGTTCACCGGTGGCCGGCCAGAGCAAATCCCCGTAACCAATACTGAGCCTTTCCTGCCAGCCCTCAGCATAGACCTCCGAGTCGATGCGCGTGGACGTGGCCGCATACGCATGCGTTTCCATTGTGATGTCGAGGCCGTTTGCCGTGGCACGATCGACCGCGTCCAGGATGAGACCCGTCTGCCCCAATCCGCTGCTTGCCACGTGAACGATCTGAACGGAGGCGCCGGTCACCGCGGCATCCGCAATGACTTCCTGGACCGCCTCGAACGAACTGCCGGGTTCGACGCTACCTTTTGATCGAGTGTGGACAAAAACCGTTGCGGCGTGACGAGCCGCAACACCGAAAATCTCCAACACCTCATCCCGGCCCGCTCCCGGCGTGTATTCCAACCCCATCCCAATTCCAAGCCCTCCTTCGGCAAGACCCTCCTCGAGCAAGTTCGCGGTTTGGCGCAACTGAGTCGAATCGGAGGGCTCGCGCGCCCAGGCCGTGAGTTGCTGACTCGCGGACTGAAACGCCGGGTTCGTCAGTGCGTGTCCGACATCGACGCCATGCTTGACCTTGGCACGAACAGGGATGTGGCCCACCGTCGCTCCGTAGTTGATCGCAGCCTGACCGTCCTGTGATGTGTACCAGGCGGCGACGGGATACACGCCTAATTCCATGTCCAGCGCGGTGGTCACGCCGTCTTGCGCCTGCAACCGTCGACTTCTCGCGTCCTGGCCGTGAGCGTGGAGATCGATAAAGCCCGGGGCAACGACGAGTCCTTCGGCATCGATGACATCACTTCCCAAGAGCTCATCGACCGAGACCGCAGCGACGCGTCCATCGATGATGCCTACGTTTCGAACGGCATCCAGCCCGGACTCCGGATCCATAACGCGACCATTCTGGATGACCAAGTCGTACCTCGGGCTTTGCGGACCGGCCGCTGCTAAACCCACGGTGATCAGCACGGTCAAGGCAAAACCCGCACCGCCTGGAATCCGCTTCGAAAATCCAGTCATTGCCCACCTCCGATGGAAAGCGGTCGTGGCATGCGTCAACCGCTCGGTCGAAGGTTACATGGCATCGTGGCTGATGGGGAGCTTTCGGTGTGACACTTTGTGGAGTGTCCTGATGAGGTGTCCGGTGGCCGTCTACCAGCCGATCTGAATCACGATCGCTTCGATATCGTCATCGTCCCGGATGCGGTTCTGGATGCGGCGGGCTTCCTGGAGCAACGAGCGGCCGATGCGGACTTTGTAGAGCGGGCTGTCCGGGGTGGGCGTCTCGACGTAGATGCCCGTGTACTTCCGCGCGAAACGCTGCCGCAAGGCCTGGGCAGGCTCCTCGGAACGGAAAGCGCCCACCTGGATGACATAGAACACATCGTCGGCGGGCGCCCGAGCCCGGGATGCGCCCGGGGCCTGCTGGATCACTTCCAGCCGTACCGGCACCACCCCGGATCGGATCATGTCCACCCGCCGGGCGGCGGCCTCGGAGAGATCGATGATGCGGCCGTCGACAAACGGGCCGCGGTCGTTGATCCTGACGTCGACGCTTTTCCCGTTCGTCAGGTTCTCGACCCGCACCCATGTGTCGAAAGCCAACGTCCGGTGGGCGGCGGTCAACTTGTTCTTGTCGAATGTCTCCCCGTTTGCCGTACGTCTTCCATGGTAGGGATCGCCGTAGTAGGAAGCCTCGCCGTCGGAGGCGATCCGCTCCGTCGCGCCGCGCACCGGGGCATCGGGCGACCTCGGGACCGAGGCTGCAGGGGTCGGAACTGGCGTGGGCACCGAAACGCGCGGGCGCTTGGCACAGGCCGGCATCAGAACCATCAGGATTGCCACTACGACAAGTCGTTTCATCGCATCTCTATTTACCATGGGCGAACAGATCCACACAACACTTTGACCTCCGATCAACGATCTACCGCAAGGGCTTGTGGTTTGGTTTCTAAGAGGAGCTGTCTGAACGACCGCAGCGAACTCGCGTGATAGAATCTTTCGTCGCTCATGGTTCTAGCGCTTCTAACCAGTTCCCTCATGGGGATCGTCGCTCTCGTCATCACGGTCTACATGGGTTTCGCTATTGAGAATCGTGTCGGGCTGACGCAGCATTTCCTGTTCGCGATGTTTGCGACTTTTGTCGTAATTCTTGCTCACTGCATGTCGATGTTCTATTTCATCGGGACGGGAAAGCAGGTCAAGGATCTCATCGGTTCTCACCCCAGGGCCGGCGAGCTCATCCAGCGGACCCGCGACTTCAAGAATGTGGTTTTTCCCCCGTTGACGACGGCGATTCTGTTCACGATGGCCGCATGGATCGTCGGAGGCGGAGTGGACACGCGTGTTCTCCCGACGTGGATCCACACGGTTCTCGCCTTGCTGGCGCTCGGGGCGAACGTGTACGCGTTCGTCAGGGAGTTCCAGTACATGTCGAAAAACAACATCCTGCTCGACGAACTCGCCGTACTGGTAGGCAACCCTACGGAGAACGAATGAGCGGAGTCCGCCTCCATGACCCTCATAAACGTTATCCGACGAACCCTCTCCCCCATCTTCTACCCCCCGCGCGTCGTCTCGCCCGAGACGGACGTGACTGAAGACGAGATCGAAGCCTGGGTCGAAGCATCGGGACTCGACCACTTCGCGACCCTCGATGGAACATTCGTGGATCGGTCGGTCGACCTGGGTGTCGAAAGCGGCATGATCTTCGACCTGGGAAGCCGCCTCGGACTAATCGCGCTCAAGATCCTGTGGAATCACGAGGACTTCGTCGCGCTGGGGCTGCACCGTACTGCTGCGATGGCCGACCGCGCGCGCGACGTCACTCTTGACTGGGAACTCGGTGAGCGGATGTTCCTCCAGGTCGGGGAGCCACATGAGATGCGGTTCAAGACCGGCTACTTCGACATGGTCGTGTGCGACCGGTCTCTCCATCGCTTCGACAACCCGGTCGAAATCCTCCGTGAGATCAATCGCATCACCAAGCCCAGCGGTGCGATACTGATCCGGGTTCTGGCCCGCCCGAGCCGGCTGTCGATCGAGAGCAATATCCGGAAACACGCGCTCGACTACCCAGAGAGTCTGCGGGGGCGATTCGAAGCGGAGGTCCGGGCCGGCTTCACCGTCACCGAATTAAGGTCGATGGTCGAGGCAACCGAGCTCAAACGGACCCGCGTCGTGGCGGAACAGTCCATGGTCCTGGTCGAAAGGCGGGGCGTAACAGACTTCGCTTCGTGGGTGACCGAGCGGGACAAGTACTTTTAGTCGTGGCTTGGTAACCATGACTAATCCGTTCTCGGTAATCAGCTTTCAGTCAGCAGTTGGCTGTTGGCTTTTGGCAGCCCTGGCCTGGCTTCCCCTACTGATAACTGACGACTGACAACTGACAACTATCTTATGCCCAAGATTCTCGTCGTCGGAGGCAACGCCGCGGGTATGACCGCCGCTTCGCGGGCCCGCCGTCTGGACCCTCGCGCCGAGATCACGGTGCTCGAGAAGACCCCGTTCATTTCATACAGCACGTGCGGCATCCCTTACTTCCTGGCAGGGGATGTCGGCTCCGAAGATCTGCTGAGTTTCACTCCCGGGACGCTCAAGAGCGAACGATCGATCGATGCCCATGTCAATGTGGAGGTGGACTCGATCCTCCCTTCGCGAAAGAGGGTGACCGCACGACGCATCGACACTGGCGAGAAGCTTTCGTTCTCATTCGACCGCCTGCTGCTGGCGACGGGCGTCCGGCCGCGCCTACCCGACATCCCGGGAACATCCCTCGCCAACGTCCACACCGTCACGACGCTGGACGATGCGATCCGGCTCGAAGAGCCTCTCGAAGCGGCACACCGTGTTTCGATCGTCGGCGCCGGCTACGTCGGGCTGGAGATGGCGGAGAGCCTCCGGCGGCTCGGCAAGGAGGTCACCATCTTCGAGTCCGGCGCACAGGTCCTGTCGAGTGTGGATCCCGACATGGCCCGGATTATCGAGTACGAGTTGCTACGGCACCGCGTCAGCCTCAGGACCGGCTCTCCGGTCCAGGCTCTCGTCGGGCCCGAGCCTGTGACGGGCGTTAAGGCGCGAGGCGTGCTCGGCGTCCACCCGACGGATCTCGTCCTCATCGACACCGGAGTGCTTCCGAATACGACGCTTGCGGGGGAGGCGGGAATCCGGACGGGAGACACGCGTGGAGTGGCGGTAGACGAGTACATGGAAACCAACGTTCCCGGGGTCTTCGCCGCCGGCAACTGCGCCGAGTCCTTTTGCTTTATCCGGCGAAAACCCGTGCTCCACTACGTCGGAACCGTGGCTGCCAAGCAGGGCCGTGTCGCGGGGGACAACCTGACGGGACGACGCCGAAAGTTCAGAGGGGCTCTGGGCACGACGGTTCTCAAGGTGTTTGAACTCGCCGTGGGCCGCTCGGGCCTGAACCTCGCCGAAGCGGCCGCAGAGGGAATCCCCACTGTCTCGGTGCGAATCGAGGCCCTCGACCGGGCGGGCTACCGGGCGGACGCGAAGAAGATCTGGGTCAAGCTGATCGCGGACCGCAGCTCGCGGCGAGTTATCGGGGCACAGGCGGTGGGCTACGGCGACGTGTCCAAACGTATCGACGTGGCCGCCACCGCCATGATGGCATCGGCAACCGTCGACGCCATCACCGAGCTCGACCTGGGATACACACCACCCTACAGCAGCCTGTGGGACCCGTTGCACGTGGCTGCACAGGCGCTCCTCAAGAAGCTCTGACCGGTGACGCAAATTCTGCGCTTTCTTGTCGACGTGACCTGGCTCACGGTCTTTCCGAACGAGGACTGGTGTCATTAATCGGTAAGGAGTCCAGAAGGCCCCATGATAGAATGCGGAACTAACGATGCGGCGTAAAGGCTTCCAACGGAAACAGTTCGGAGATTATGGCGGAATGAAATCGAGCTTGCGGTTCGTTCTTTTTGTCGTCGTTTCGAGCGTATTGTGCCTGCCCCTTGGGGCTCAGGTTCCGGGATTCCCGGCAGACGGACTGGCCGATCGGATCGCGTTCTGGGAAAAGGTGTTCACGATCTACGGTGGGGACGACCTGATCGTCCATGATCGCGAACGGGTCGATCTGATCTACGACGTCATCACTGAACGGAACCGGGATCGGGGGGTGCGGCGTGTTCGGCAACTTCTGGACGAAATCCGGTCCAGAATCTCGACCCCGGAAGCGCTAAGCGCCGACGCCCGCGAGATCTACGACCGCATCCTGGCCGACGGGGTGCGGATGACAGCCGGGGATATCGCGGTCCTGCGAAGCCGCATCCACGTCCAGCGCGGCATCAACGAACGATTCCGCGCCGGCATCATCCGGTCCGGCCGGTACCTGGCCTACTTCGAACAGGTCTTCGAAGAAGAGGGCGTTCCAAAAGCCCTGACCCTGCTGCCTCTCGTTGAGTCATCCTTCGAAAACACGGCGCGCTCGAGCACCGGTGCCGCTGGAATCTGGCAGTTCACCCGCAGCACGGGTCGCCAATTCATACGCATCACTTCAGGTCGGGACGACCGGCTGAACGCGGCCATCGCCACACGGTCCGCCGCAAGGCTTCTTCGCGGGAACTACAATGCCTTGAATGTATGGCCGCTGGCAGTCACAGCCTACAACCACGGGCGGGCGGGAATGCAGCGGGCACAAAGGGCGCACGGTTCCGACATGGCGACGGTCATCCAAAACTACCGCAGCCGCACTTTCGGGTACGCCTCGAAAAACTTCTATGCTGAGTTCCTCGCAGCCGTGAACGTCTACGAAAGCTACTCTGACTACTTCGGGCCGCTCGCTCTAGACGCTCCACGGGATTTCAGTACCGCTACGACTCGCATCGCGCGCGTCGCACCGACCGGTCCCGGGGCCCGCTACCGCGTCCGGTCCGGGGACTCGCTGTCGCTCATCGCAGCACGTCAACAGACAACCGTCGACGCGCTCATGGATCTGAACGGCCTGACGAACGACCGTATTTTCGTCGGTGAGACGCTTCGGGTCTCCGGGTCGGTTTCGCGCGAAGTCGGTTCGGACGGGCAATACCGGATTCAGCCCGGGGACACGCTCTCGGAAATCGCGGAACAGTTCGACCTGGGCGTGAGCCAGTTGATGGCGATGAACGGGCTGCGGTCGGATCGGATCGTCGTCGGCAATTCCCTGGTGGTCTCCGGTGGCGACGCCAGAGTGTCCGCGCGCGAATACCTGGTCCGGTGGGGCGACACCCTGTCGGAAATCGCCACACGGTTCGGGATCGGAATGGGCGAGCTGATGAGTCTCAACGGCCTGCGGAACAGCCGCATCTACGTCGGTCAGGTCCTCCTCGTCCAGCAATAGGGGACAGGCTCCCCTGTCCCCCATCCTCTCTATCAGCAATTCCAGTTTCGCCTCAGCTCAGGAACGACCGGGTTTGCTCTCGTCCTCAACCCTATCGAACAGGTTCTGCTGAATTCAAAAACGGTGGGAAGCGGGGAGATGCTTCGTGAAGGTCGAGAATCGGCCAGTCGTGCTGTCCGGCGATGCGGCGCAGCCTTCTGGATGGATTCGTCGCAACCGGATCGCCGACGGCAGAGAGCATCGGCACGTCCGAAGAGCTGTCGGAGAACGCACAGCACTCGGCGAGGTCAATACCTTCCCGGTCGGCGTACTCGCGGATCGAGCGAGCCTTCTCTGTTTCCGCCAGCAGAGTGCCGAGCACGCGCCCGGTAGCGACATGGTCCCTGAACTCGAGCCGGTTACAGATGACTTCGTCGATGCCGAAATGCAGCGCAATGGGTCGAATCGTGAAGTCCAGCGTGCCCGTCACCAGAACGTTGCGGTAGCCCAGTTCGCGTGTCGTGTCGATCAAGGCCTGTGCGTGGGGAACGATCGAAGGTTTGAGGGTCACCTCGAACAAATCGTCGGCCAGGCCGACCAACCGGTCACGATGCATGCCGCGATATGCCCGAAACGAGAAGACGTTGAACAGCGACCGCGAGTACAGATCGAGTCCGAACAGAATCGGAACGCTCAACAGGACTTTCGCAAACTGGTACGCGCTCCTGAGCGGCGAGCGATCGTTGCGCGCGTAGTAAGCGTGCGTTGAAACCAGATTGCAGGAAAGCAGCGTGCCGTCCAGATCGTAGAAAGCGGCCTTGTTCATGAGGTGCATCATTATAGTCGAACCAGAATAGGCAGCATCCCTCGGGTACGGCTCACGACCCGCGGAGTTTTTCCCCTTCAGTTCGCGGGGAAAGACGCATAGAATCGCGAATTGAGTTTGCAAGATACGCCACGCCAAGACATCAACTCATCAGCGTCCGCACCCGACGGATCCCTGATAGTTCCCGATGCGCCCCCACCCGAAGATCCGAGCGACGCCGAAAGTCCCGACGTATGGGGATTTCGCGACACCCGCTTCGATTTCAGCAAGGACGGGCACGTTACCATTCGGGGAACTCGCTACGAACTGAGCGGAAAGGAACTGCCGCGATTTCTGCCCTGGGTGAGGGAAATTCTCGAGGTCGATGTCGACCCCGCGACTGTGAATGCGCCGCGCTATCCGACGGCCATCCCCGATCCGAAGAAGTCCCCCGAGTTTCTGGTCGACATCATTCAGTTCCTGGATCCAAACCAGATCGACGACAGCGGCGAGCTCCGCCTGCGGCACGGTCACGGTCACACCCAGGGAGAGATGTACGCGATCAAGTACGCAAGCCTGGGCCGCATTCCCGATCTGGTCGTCTACCCGGAAACCGAAGACCAGGTGACCAGCCTTATCGAAGCCGGGAAGAAGCACGACGTTTCCCTGATCCCTTATGGCGGCGGCACGAACGTCACCGATGCCCTCCGCTGCCGTTCTGAAGATCAACGGGTGATCGTGTCAATCGATATGCGGCGCATGAACCGGGTGCTTTGGATCGACCGCTCCAACATGATGGCGTGCATTCAGGCCGGCGCTACCGGTCGTCTCATCATGTCCGAACTCGCGAAGTACGGCGTCACCATGGGCCACGAACCCGACAGCGTCGAATTCTCCACGCTCGGCGGCTGGATCGCAACGAACGCGAGCGGCATGAAGAAGAACCGGTACGGCAACATCGAAGATCTCGTACTCGATGTGAATGTCTCCACCGCGTCCGGCTCTCTCCGGCGGACGGGTGTTTCACCACGGGAATCCACAGGCCTCGATCTTCGACAGTTGATGTTCGGCTCTGAGGGCACCCTCGGCATCATCACGTCAGCCGTCGTCAAGATTTTTCCCTTACCGGAAGCCCAGGAGTACGGATCGGTTCTGTTCCCGACCTTCGAAGATGGATTCCGCTTCATGTACGACCTTGCGCGCGAAGCCACGCCGCCGGCAAGCGTGCGGCTGGTC
This sequence comes from Terriglobia bacterium, assembly GCA_965206125.1. Taxonomy (GTDB): domain Bacteria; phylum Acidobacteriota; class Terriglobia; order 20CM-2-55-15; family 20CM-2-55-15; genus CAXWPM01. The sequence goes on along the minus strand of CBDBIN010000046.1, from coordinate 597,256 downwards.
GACAACCTCCAGTTTCAGTTCGGCCTGGCGTTGAAGCCGAAGTCGAGCGGGCTGGCCGCGATGAAGAGCAAGGCGGAACGTTTCTTCGTCACGAAGATCAAGGGATTCGAACCCGGCAAGATGGTGGCGTGTACGCTCGTGTTTGAAGGATCGCGCTCGGAAGTTGCGCAGCAACAGCGCGATCTCTACCGGATCGCGGCTCGACACGGCGGCATGAAGGCCGGCAGCGAGAACGGCAGGCGTGGCTATCAACTCACCTACAGCATCGCCTACATCCGCGACTTCCTGATGAACTACTACATCATCGCGGAATCGTTCGAAACCTCGGTCTCATGGAGCGATGCGCTGGCGCTCACGACGAACGTGGAACGGCGCCTCGTCGAGGAGTACGAGCGGCGCGGCTTGCCGGGAAAACCGTACGTAACGGCACGCATCACCCAAATCTATCGCACGGGCGTGTGCATCTACTTCTACTTCGCCTTCTACTACCGGGGCGTTCCGAATCCGCAGGAAGTCTATCTCGAACTGGAAAACGCGGCGCGCGACGAGATGCTGAAATCCGGCGGATCGCTGTCGCACCACCACGGCGTGGGGAAACTGCGGCGATCTTTCCTGCCGCGGATCATGTCCCAGACGGCTCTGGATTGGAAACGCGAGTTGAAAAAGAGCCTGGATCCGACCAACGTGTTTGGCGCCGACAATCAAGACCCGAACCTTAAATGACCGCGGACGCGAACTGGGTCGTCATCACGGGGGCGTCGTCAGGAATCGGTCGGTCGCTGGCCTCCGAGTTTGCCTCCGGCGGCTTCAATGTCTTCCTGACCGGTCGCGATAAGGCGCGGTTGGACGAGGTGGCCGCCGAGTGCTCGGACAGGCACCATGTCCAAACCGAGGTCGTTACGGCGGATCTATCGGCCGAGGAGGCAGTCGACAATCTGATCGCCACGCTGACAGCCAGCCCTCACCGCTACGAAGTGCTCGTAAACAACGCAGGCTTCGGGGTCCACGGCGACTTCGTCTCCGCCAGCATCGAAGAGAATATCCAACTACTGAACGTTCAGCTCACCGCAGCGCTCAAACTCACGCGAGCGGTACTTCCGGCCATGCTCAGGCGCGGGAGCGGCAGGATCCTGAACGTGGCCTCGGTCTATTCTTTCTCGCCCGTTCCCTTTCAGTCCGTCTATGCAGCCTCGAAAGCGTTTCTGTTGTCCTTTTCCCAGTCGTTACACAGCGAACTCAAGGGCACGGGCGTGACGGTCACTGTCTTCTGTCCCGGCGTCACGCAGACGGAATTCCGCGCCCGAGCGGGGATTACCGAAAAACGCAGGGATTCGGGTATGACGGCCGAGGACGCCGCTCGCATCGCATATGTCGCTACGCTCGACGGTAGACAAATCGTTGTGCCCGGCCTCATCAATCGCCTCTTCGTCCTTGTCACCAGGCTCCTGCCGGCGGGTGCCCTGCCCCGCCTCGTCCGCTTCGTCAATCGACGGCGCGGTCAGAACCATCCCTGATCTGACAGCCAAGATAGAGCGACCCTTACTGAAAAATTCCAGCCCGGTCCCACTTCTCGATCGTCGAGGCGATCAGCTCTGCCATCCGGTCGTTGACCCGGCGAAAGTAGGTCGCCGCCTTGTCCGGATCGAAGTCCGGGTATCCCTGGCCTTCCTGGTAGAGGATGATAGACGACGGAAACGGGTACGCGCTCCAGCCCGGCGGCGATGAGCCGGGGCTGGCCATGTCCGCGGAATAGCGTTCCGGGTGCACGTGGTCCGGGACGATCGCCTGGACGTATGCGCTCTCGTTGTTGCCGGCGTGGCCTCCATCTTCCCCGAACACTTCGAGGGTGATGTCGCCCGCAATCGACCACCAGTTCGTCACCAGAGTGCGCACGCGTTCTTCCCTCCCGACCTCTTCGGCCACACGCTGAAGAATCGCGGTCTGGCCACCGCCGTGCCCGTTCAGGATCACAAGGTTCTTGAAGCCGTTGCGGGCCAGGCCTGTCATGAGGTCGGTGACGAAGGTTTCATAGGCCTCGGCGCCGATGGAAAACGTTCCCGGAAAGGCGTCGAGATCGCCGGTGACGCCATAGTTCAGCGTCGGGGCGATCAGGGCGTTCAGGCGCTCGGCCAACTCCCGCGCCATCGCCTCGGGAGCGAGGTTGTCCGACCCGTTGGGCAGGACACCGTGAGGCTCCAGCGTCCCGGTTGGGATCAGGACGGTTGCGACCTGCTCGGGGACCAATTCGCCAAACTCCTGCCATCCGAGCAGGTTCATTTCTCGCGTCGTCGGCTGGGCCTGTGCCAGGGCGGAGTCTACGGTAAAGATCGATAGAATCGACAGAAAACAGAATCCTCAATGCCATGCTGAACCTCCGGGTCGGAATGACTGTATAGTAAGGCCTTCCAAGCAGTCCGTGGCAAGCACCGTAACGAAACCGGCCTCATCCGTAGTGTGATGCGACGTTTATGGCCGTCATACAAACGGGGGTGTTTCAGTGACCATGAAACAGGTTTTTTCGATAGGGATGATTTCAGGCCTCGCCGTTGCGATTGTCGGTTCGGCGATCGGGACCTCAGTGCCCCTGGCCGCGCAGGAACCGGTGGCGTGGGAGGGAGAGGAACTCATCTTTCACACCTTCTCCATCGCGGCCGTGGATCCGGAAACCGGTGAGTCGGGCGTCACGGTGACGACGCGGAACCCGTGCGTCGGAAACGGCGTGCCCTGGGTGCGGGTCGGGGTCGGGGCCGTGGCGACGCAGGCTTCGACGCGAACCGAGTACGGTTACGAACTGTTGGATCTGATCGCCGAGGGCGTCTCTCCGGACGACGCGTTGGAGCGACTGCTGGCCGAGGATCAGGCCGCCGCTCGCCGCCAGATTGGTGTCATCGCAGTCGATGGCCGGTCCGCGCAGCACACCGGCAACATCAGCTCATGGTCCGGGCATCGGGCTGGTCCGAACTACGTGGTTCAGGGCAACACGTTGGTGGGGCCGGAAGTAATCGATGCGGTCGCCCGGACGTTCGAGGCGAGCGAGGGGACCCACCGGCACCTTGCCGACCGCCTCATCGAGGCGCTGAATGCGGGCCATGTGCTGGGGGGCGATGCTCGTCACGGCGAAACACAATCGGCGGCCGTGATCGTAGCGGATCCCCGGCCGGGAATGGCGCGGCGCACCGACGGGCTTACCGTCCAGATCAACGTGTGTGAGAACCCGGATCCCGTGGGCGAAATGAGGCGAATCTACGACACGATCTCCGAAACACTCGGCTTCCGCGTCCTCCAACAACAGGGCGGCAGGGACATCCTTCAACTGAAGATGATGCTCCACGCCCTCGGTTACTTCCATTCAGAATCGGCCGAGTTCCCGGAAGATCTGGCCGACCGCAACCTCTACACGACGGAAGCTGTGGACGCTGTAAACCAATTCCGTAGCGATCAGGGCTGGCGGACCACGGTCCGGGGCCTGGTGGACGCCAACACGGTGGAACGTCTCTGGGCGGAACTCACCGAAGCCGGTAAGGCCGACGACATCCGGATGGCGCTTCTGGCGATCCAGCGAATCCGTCGGTAACATCGAGGGAAATAGGGACAGGCACCTATGTCCCTATTTTTCCTTTCGGTCGGCAGTCTTCGGCTGGGCGCATTCAGGTGCAGATGAGGAAACCCGGTCGCTACCGCTTCCGGTTCCGTCGGGAGGGTGTGGCGACGAATCTACGCGCTAAGGCACCGGAACCTTCTCCTTCAGTTCTTCAAACCAGTTCACGACGACGTTGATTCGGGCGTTCTGCTCGTTGATTCCCCGGATGGCGACGTTTCGAAGGACGAGAAACCGTTCACCATCCGCGTGAAGGTCCCATACCGTGGATGAGGAAGGCAGATCGAGAAACGTCCGAGGCTCGCCTCGTGTGAAATCGGTGTCGGTTTCGACGGAGACGACCATGATTTTCTCGAAGTTGCGTCCGATACCGCGGTAGTAGAGTGCCTGTCCGTCTCGGGACCAGGTGGACCAGCCACCCAGTACCCCACCGGTGACGGTGGACACCTGGCGCCCGGGGCCCGGTCCGGGATGGGGCGCTACCCAAACCCTGTTGCCTCCGGTGCCGCGGCGGACGAAGGAGATCCATCGTCCGTCTCGAGAGAAGGCGGGAGCGGCTTCCACATCGTCGGTTTCGGTGAAAGGCGTTGCGGTACCCTCGTCGAGGGAAAACACCCAGATATCTCCCGTCTGGGTCAAGAGGCTGGTCGCCGTGTCGAAGGCCAGGAAACGATCGTCCGGGGACCAGTTCATCGCACCTACCGACTCGGCGTGCGTCCACAGAAGTTGCGGCGGTTCGCTCCCGTCGGTCTTCTGCCGGTAAATGTGCGCGTCGCTGGAGAAAGTGACCCACTCCCCATCGGACGACCATGCGAGCGCGCCCTTCGGGCGATCGTCGTCCGTCAACTGCAAGGGTGTGCCGCTTCGAACGTCGTAGACCCAAACGTTGTCGACGCCGTTCTGATCCCGGATCAGAGCCGCCAGCCGATCGCCTGCGGCCGAAAGACGGACGAAACGATAGGATCGGTTCTCGTCCATCAGGGTCGTGACCTCGCCTTCTTTGTCCCTCCAGCTGACGACTCCGCCGTAGCCGATGGTTTCGCCAGGCAGATAGGCCAGCGTCCCGCCTTCACCGAACGAGTAGCTTGCGCTGCCGGTGTTCAAAACGTCTTCCATGACGGCAACCGCGTCTGTGGACAATTCCAGCGTCGCGACGTCAAAGGGAGCCGCGTATAGGACATCTCGGGCGGCATAGACCAAATGTCCGGTCGGCAGATATCGCGCATCCAGTCCACCCTGAACAAGCGTCTTCCGTTCACGGGATTCGAGTGAGTAGGCAACGATCTCGGAGTTTGCCGACCCGGAGGACGTTCGTACGGTCAATAACATCGACTGGCCGTCCGGCAGAAACCATGGAGCGCTCAGCGTCTCGCCTTGATTTGCGGCGACGATCAACTCCGGCTCACCGCCGTTGGCCGACACACTCATGACGCCCTGGCGCTGTCCGTACACGATCGTGTCGTTGCCGTTCCAGCTGGCCATCATGTAAGGGGGATCCACGTCGCTTAGCGGAAACGGCGCTCCACCATCCACGGCGATCTTTTTCAATTGGCCATCGGTCCGGGAAAAGTAAGAGATCCATGCACCGTCGGGGGAAAAGACCGGATCGAGGGGGGCGTCCATCGTGCCCGAAACCGGAAGCGCATCACCCTGTTCGAGGTTCCACAGGTAAAGCTGCGAATTGGCGACGTACGCGATCCGGTCCCCGTCGGGGGAGACGGCAACGAAGGGATAAGGTAGGTTGGGATTGAAAGCCTGGTCTTCCGGAAGTTGGTAGTCGAACCGAATGACTGGACCAGGTTCCGACAGCGGCAGCGGCCTCAGGTATGAGGTAAGAGCGACGGCAACGAGTGCCAACACCAGACCAGCAACCAAGTAAGTAGCGACACGCCGCCCGACGGGCCCCCTCGCAGCAACACGTTCAAGCGTCAGCCCACTCGGATCCTCCAGGACCTCTTCGATTTCTAGTCGCACGTCCCCCATGGCCTGCCAGCGTCGCTTCGGGTTCTTGCTCAGGCAAAGTCGGACGAGCTGCCGCACTCCCGGGTGGATGTTGCGGGGCAGTTTGTTGAGATCGGGTTCACGTTCGAGGATTCCAGCGATCGTGTCTGCGACGGTCGGGCCTTTGAATGGAGTCGATCCTGTGAGTATTTCGAAAAGCACGCTACCGAACGTCCAGACGTCGGAACGGTGGTCGACCGCCTGGCGTCGGGCCTGTTCCGGGCTCATGTAGGCCGGCGTCCCGAGGAGCTGGCCATCACGAGTCTCGCCGAGCGCAGTAATCGTCTCCGCTACCGCTTCCTCGCCGGCGAGCTCGCTGCGGTATGCCTTTGCCAGTCCGAAGTCCAGCACCTTCACTTTGCCTTCGGGAGTGACCTTGATGTTGGCAGGCTTCAGGTCACGGTGGATGACGCCCTTCTGGTGCGCCGCTTCGAGAGCCTCGGCAATCTGGAGCGCAAGCCTCATGGACTCTTCGGCGGCAATCGCGCCGCCCTTCAACCGGTCGCCGAGCGTGTCCCCTTCCACCAATTCGAGCACGAGGAACGGAGTGCCGTCGTGCTCTTCAAACCCGTAGATGGCGGCAATGTTCGGATGGTTCAGCGTTGCGAGCAGCTTCGCTTCGCGTTCAAACCGGGCCAACCGTTCCTCGTCTCTGGCAAACTCTTCAGGCAGGGTCTTGATTGCAACTTCACGGCCCAGCGTGGTATCGCGCGCGCGCCAAACCTCACCCATCCCACCCTTACCGAGCAGAGAGAGTATTTCGTAGTTGCCGAGTCGGGTTCCCTTTACGATCGCCACACTGGCTCCGGTGTGAAACCTGCACAAGCGGTCCTCGACCGCCATCACAAAGTTCTGAAGACTTCCCGAAATCTTACGAGACGGTTGATTGCGGGTCAATGCGGTCAGGACGAGGCCGGGCCTCGAGACCGAATAGCGTCGCTGTCAATTGACGCGCTCATTCTATAATGTGCTCGCAGGTATTCGCATGAGCCATCGAATCCCAGGGATCATCGTTCTCGCCATGGTCGTGGCTGCGACGTCCTTTCTGGCCCAGGACGCACCGCGGATCGACAGCAATCGACTCTGGGCAATCGTGATCGGTGTGTCCAACTACGCGCACGCCGAACCGCTCCAGTTTGCCGCCTCCGACGCGAACGGGTTCAGCAGCTTCCTCCAGAGCCCCCGCGGCGGCGGCATACCCGCCGACCATATCTTTACGCTGCTTGAAGATGAGGCGACGCGTTTCGGCGTGCTGGTCGCGCTGGAAGAACTGCAGGGAAAGGTCCAGAGGGGCGACACCGTCTACGTCTACCTCGCCGGACACGGTTTCATCAAGAACCGGGTCGGCTACTTCATCCCGAGCGACGGCGCCCTGAATCTCCCGGCGGCTTCCGCGATAAATTTCTCTCATCTGAAAGACATGGTCGAGGCTGGCCTGGCTCATGCGAACACCCGCATTCTTATTACAGATATGTGCAACGCCGGCCGGATCGGCGCACAACAGACCGCACTCGGAACAAGGATCCAGAACCTGCTGAACGACGAGCTCCTGAGCATCGATGCAGGAGGCGGGACTTTCCTCAACCTGTTGGCCAGCCGGCCAACCGAGGCTTCATGGGAACGTGATGATCTGGAAAGTGGCGTGTTCACCTACACGTTGCTGGAAGCGCTGAACGGCGGGGGTGCTGCACCCGGGTCGGCGGTCGCCGCCGCGCTCGACGTCGTCACCTACGTCCGGTCCGAAGTCCCGAAGTACACGGCCAACCAGCAAAATCCCATGGCCAACAACAATTTCGATCCGGCGCTGCCCCTGGCCTACCTGGACTTGCCCGGCCCGATTCCGGCGGCTCCAACCGAGACGACCCGCCTGATCATCGTCGGCGCCGGGGCAACGGGTTATGCACGCGTCGAATGGCTGGACCCGGCATCTGAATCGCGGACCGTACAACAGGTAGCCCAAGAGGACGGCGACATCGAAATCGCTGAGCTTCAGCCCGGTCGGTTGGAACTTCGATTCTATGATGCCGAGAATAATGAACGCACGGTGACGGTAGTACTGGAGGAGGGTTCCAACACGCTGAGGATCGATGACCTGGGTTCGAGCTTCCAGCCAGGCACACCGCTACGTACGGCATCGCTCTTGCCCATCGTCTTTGAATCTCCCCAGGTCCTCCAGGCGGGCGGGTCTTCAGCCGTGCTCCTGATCCGACTCAACGATCCATCCGATGTCTACGTTGATGGCGCCTATTTCGGCAACAGCCGAACGGACGGACAACTCTTCCAAATCCGGGGACTGATTCCAGGCGTCCATAACCTGAGGCTGGTCCCGTCACCCGATCGGGAATACCGCTTCCGGCTTGAGCTGTTCGACGGATCTCATGTGTTCGATCTGGACAGTGGCGAGCTGCGGTTCGTCGCGGCCCGGCCGATTTCCCCTTCGCAGATACCTGTCCCTGTGGGTGTGCCTGCCGGGCTTGTCGGCACGTATCAGGACTTTGAACGGGCACTCTGGGCCGACGACGTTATCGAGCCACAGGGCCAGTCCGCATGGGATTACTACAACCAGCTACAGGGTGGTCTCCCGGCCGCAGTCGCGAGCGACATCCGGAATCGCCTTATCGTAGCGATGGGAAACCGGGCGCAAAGGATAATCCTCAAGTACCGGCGCGGTGGCGACGTTCGTTGGAATTCGGAGACCTTCGAAGAGGGCGCGCTGTTGACTGCTCGAGTCCGCCAGTTGTTCCAGGCAACCCCTGAACTGGAATCCCAGCAGCGTTTCTTCGATGGACGCGCGCTGATCGAAGACGCGCAATACGCCGCCGCGGTTCAGCAGTTACAGCAGGCTATCGCTCTCGACGATCAGGCGAGTCACGCCCACAACGCGATCGGCCTGGCGTACTGGCAGCAGGGCCTATTCGACGATGCTATCCCTGCGCTCGAGCAGGCGATCGCCCTGACTCCGGAATGGAACTACCCCCGCTACACCCTCTCGCTGGTCTACCTGGAACAACGCAGGTACGCAGACAGCCCAAGGGCGAATTGGCGATAATGGGATATGGCGCATCGCAAAACGAAACGGAATCCTCTATTTGCCGGACGTTGGTTCGAAGACGACATCATTCTCCTCTGCCTTCGCTGGTATTTTCGCTTCAAACTCAGCTACCGGGATTTGGTCGTGATTCTTGGTGAGCGGGGCTTGTCGATTTCGCACACCACAATCTTGCGTTGGGTGGTTCGCTATGCCGAAACGTGCGAAAAGCGCTGGCGCCGATTCGAGCGACCGGTAGGAGGAAGCTGGCGAGTCGATGAAACGTTCATCAAGGTTCGGGGCCAGTGGATGTATCTGTACCGCGCCGTGGATGGACAGGGCAACACCGTGGAGTTCTATCTGAGTCGAACACGCGGCATTGCGGCAGCGAAGGCATTCTTTCGCAAGGCACTGAAGCATCATCCGGAGCCACACAGCATCACCCTGGATGGCCACCGGCCGAGCCATAGCGCGCTACGTCGCATGGGAATGAACGGGGAGTTCAACTTCCGGGGACGGAACCCGGTGAAGATTCGTTGCTGTCAATACCTGAACAACGTGGTGGAGCAGGACCACCGCCGGGTGAAGGGGCGATTGCGGCCGATGTTGGGATTCAAGACGTTCTACAATGCGCGACGGGTGATTACCGGCATCGAGCTGGCGCAGAAGATCCACAAACGCCAGTTCGCAATTCCGATCACATTGCAGTCGAATCCTGCGGTGATCTGGCGTCACGTCATGGCAGCATAGTCCGCATCGCTGCGGCACACTCCTGGTCTTATCGCTCCGACAATCCTATCTGCACCAGAACCCCCGCCGGCCAGGAAGCGCAGGACCAACAAGCCCATCAGGAGCCTTATGATGCGTCCTACAGGGCCCGGATGGGGGAGGGTCCCGGGTCTTACAGTGTCGGTGATAGCCATGAGAAGTCCCCGAACCGCTCTACAGCGGTCCGTCGAGCCGTCGGCCGCCTTCCTGATACCGCGATTCTCTTGGAACGCACCAGGACCAACTCCTTCCTGCTATGATCCCGGCCCCCCACAGTATGAGCAGTACCGGCACCAGATATGACCAGACATCGTAAGGAATCAGGCCCATGGTCTGACCCAGCAGAACGACGCCCGCAATGACGATTAATATTCCACACAGCATCAGGCCAACCTCCTTCGGATTGAGCTCAACATGACTCAATTTTGCGGCACACAACGGCCTGCACCGAGCCCAATCCGGTCAGCGGCGGCAATTCGACAATGAGCGGTGGTTTCGACGAGTTGGGGGGAGGGTTGAGGGGACAGGGGAGCCGGTCCCCCGACAATCAGTTCGAAAGCTGACGATATTCCGCCCGGGCTTCCTCGATGATGGGCACGTCCGCGTCGGCCTCGCTCCATAACTCGAAGAACCGATCGTAGGATTCGCGGGCCAGATCAGCGTTCCCCTGAAGGGCGTGGGCCCGGGCCAGGCCGACATGGGCCAACTGGAACGGAAAGCCTCCGAACGGAGCCGACGACGTCCGGAGGCGCGCCAGTGCGGCGCCCCGATTGTCGAATACTTGCTGGAACGCTGCTGCAGCCTCGGCTCCCTGGCCCAGAGCAAGGTGGGCAAGACCGCGGAAGTACGTCGGCGGCAGGTTCGAACGTTCGTAGGCAGTCGCCGCCTGGAGCTGCCCGAGCGCTTCGGCTGGTAAACCTTGATCGAGCGCAATGATCGCGCGAACCGTCGGTGCCGTCACGGCATTCAGGGCGAGATGGTCCGGGTTCTGAGCGAAGAGCTCAGCGAGGACCTCCTCTGCCTGTTCTGCCGCGCCGCCAAGTGCCAATGCCAAAACGGCGGTCATGCGCACCGAACGGCCCGGATGGGTGCCCAAAGCTTCGTTCGCCTTCTCGACGGCGGCCGCGGTGTTTCCGGCCAGGGCCTCGATCCAGGCTTGCTCCGCCATGATCCGTGCCGGATTCTCTGCACTGAGCCCTTGAGCCGCCAGGGTTGCCGCCCTGCTGTAGAACTGCCGCGCCTCACCGAGCTTTCCGGCGAACACCGAAGTACCTGCCTGTGCCGCCAGAAACCGGTACTCGGTGGGTCTACCGTTGGCCCATTCAAGGTGTCGCGCCGCCTGCTCGGCGTCGCCTTCGACAAAAGCGATCCGATACATTCGGACGCGGAGAAAGTAGTTATCGAGACCCGCTTCGATCCCCTCCTCGCCCACACGCTTCGCATCTTCGAACTGGAGGAGGCCGATGTGAGCGCCAACCAGGTTGGAGTAGGGGTTGCCGCTGGTCGGGTCGAGGCGCATCGATTCGACGGCGGCGTCCACCGAACCCTGGAACTGACCGACCCGGCGCAGCGTGATGGATCGAAGATTGTAAGCCCGAGCCGCCCGTGGATAAGTTTCGATCCACTGCTGGAGAGTATCGAGTTCAGCTCCGAAGTCCTCGGTGACAGTCTGATGGTACCGGGTCAGCACGGAGAATCGCTCCCGCTCACTCACACGATCTCTCAGTTCGTACGACCGGATCGCCGACTCGACCGCGATTTCGAACTCCGAGATGTTCGCGTAGGTTGCCGCCAGACGCGAATGGGCTTCCGCGAAATTCGGATCGAGCTCGATAGCACGCCTGTAGAAAGGGATGGCGTCCACCTGAAAGCCAGGCGCCAGGCTGAACGATTTCAGCGCTTCAAGAGAAGTCGTCGTGGCCTCTTCCAGCGGTGTGCTCAATTCCTCGATCGTCCGGATCGACTCTCCGAGGTTCCCACGCATGTTCGCCGCCGCTTCGCCGAGCGCTCTCAGCACTTCCTCCTTAGTTCCCGACTCCACCTGCTCCCGGGCCAGGACCTCGCCGGTACCACAGTTGACGGCGTTCAAGGTGACGATGTAGTTGGACCCAAGCGAGGCGATCTCGCCGGTGATCATCGCTTTGAGCCCGGCGCGGGTACAGATCTCTTCGCCGATCGACGGAGTGATGCGCTCGTCGGACTCCCTGCCCATCAGGCCCAGAATCTCCTGGACTCGTCTTCCCGGAAGTATGTTGAGGAAGGGCGATTCGTCGAGCCTCAACGCCAGCGCGGCCTCCAGAGTGCCGTCAAAGTCGTCATCTCCCGTGGTGTTGACGAAATCAGCCAGGAGAATCACGTCAGTCTCGTCGAGCAGGGGATTTCTGGAACCGAGGAACTGCCACAAGCCCAGCGCCACGACGAGAATTAGCGCGCCGACGCGCCGCAGAACGACCCTCGGCGACTTAGATGCGGACGACGCCACGGTTTGGGAATGTGCCGCGGCCGGCGCTCGGCCGGAGTCGCCCTCCTTTGAAAGCCGCTTTAGGTCGGAACGCATGCCGGAGGCGTGCTGATACCGGAGTTCGCGATCCTTGACCAACGCCTTGTCGATGATCCCTTCGAGGTCCTGCGGGACGTTCGGATTCAGCCGAACCGCGGCGGTCGGCGTGTCGTGGAAGATAGCATCGAAGATGACGGCAGAGGTCGAGCCGGAAAACGCGGGGCGGCCGGTCGCCATCTCATAGAGGACGACACCGAGCGAGAACAGGTCGGTCCTCGAATCAAGGTCTTCTCCGCGAGCCTGCTCGGGCGACATGTAAGCGACCGTCCCGATGGCCGAGCCGGGACTCGTGAGCTGCTCGTCTTCCGATGCCGTTTCCGTGGCGTCGGTCGGCGTGTCGGGCGCGACCGAGGGGGAAAGTTTCGCGAGGCCAAAATCCAGAACTTTGGCCTGCCCCCTGTCGGTAACAAAGATGTTCGCTGGCTTGATATCCCGGTGGACGATCCCTGCCTGGTGTGCCGCGTCGAGAGCATCGGCAAGCTGCACACCCAATTCGAGCACGTCGTCGATCTTCATGGGACCGCGCCGGATCGCCTGCTTGAGCGTCGTGCCCCTCATCAGCTCCATCACGATGAAGGGGCGCCCTTCGTGGTCTCCGATGTCGTGGATGCTGCAGATGTTGGGATGCTCGAGAGCCGCAGCCGCCCGCGCCTCCCGCATGAAGCGCTCGACGGCCTGCGTATCGTCGGTCACCTCGTCGGGAAGAAACTTCAACGCGACATAACGGTGCAGCTTCGTATCCTCGCCGCGGTAGACAACGCCCATGCCGCCGCCCCCGAGCTTCTCGAGGACCTTGTAGTGGGATATGGTTTGTCCTAGCACGTTTTCCCCGACATTCTGCCGACGCCCAACTATGGAACCAGCACGCGTTCTCGCAGCTCCTCAAACCAGTTCAAGACGATGTGGATCCGGGGCCGCACGGTTTCACCGGAATCCTGCTCCTCGTCGGGCAGCACGACCACGAAACGATCGCCGTCCGGCATCACATCGAAGCTTCTGTAGAACGGAAACGACAGGAACTGGCCGATCGACACCGGTTGCTCGGTGCTGAAGGTGAAGCTCGGATCCATCGATACGCTGATCCCCTTCAACGTCTGGTCCTGTCCTCCGACCAGGGTGAGCGGTCGATAGAACAGCTCGTCTCCAAGCGGAGACCAGACCGGCATGATCCCCGGCTCGGCGGACACCCGCCTTCTCTCTCCCGTCGCCGGGAACGGTTCGACAAAGATGTCATAGTCGATGGCGGGCCCGTCGCCTGCGCCATATGCGAGCCATTTCCCGTCCGGCGAGAAAGTGGCCGCGACTTCCAGGGCGGGGAACGGCTCACCCAACAACACCTCGGTTTCGTCAGTCGCCAGGGACAGAGTCCACAGATCCATCTCGTTGAACTGATTCGCCAGCGTTCCTGTCGAGTTCGTTTCGATCTTGAACACGAGCGTGTTCCCGTCGGGAGACCACGCCTTCGGCCAGTGCATTGCGCCTTCTTCAGCCGTGGTCAGGCGTTCAGCCACGCCGCCTCCATCCGCTTGCTTCCAGTAGATGCCTCCTGTGCCGTCTCGATCCGAGGCGAAGGTGATCCGTTCCCCGTCCGGGGTCCAGACGGGGTGGTAGTTGTTTCCCTCGAGTGTGAGCCGCTGGATGGCACTGTCCCCGGCAAGGTCGTAGGTCCAGATGACCGAGCCTTCGGCCTCCGAACTCTGGACGGCAAGCCGGTTCCCGTCGGGAGAAAGTCTGGGGCTCAGGTACCGACCCGGAGGCACGTCTAGACGCTCCAGGCCCCCATTCCGATCGGCGAGCGCGAGAATGCGGTCGACGGAGCCCGTGCTACCGGCAATGAATGCGAGCGCCCCTTCGTCAGAGACGTCGAACTGCGCGACACCGCTGTCGGTGGCCCGATCCATTCCTGCGACGATGGGAACGGGCCCTCCGTTCACTTCCAGACGTTCCGCATCGAACGCGATCCCGAACAAAACATCCTCGAACATGTATACGAGGTGCCCAGTCGGAAGATAGCGGCCTCCGCTGCCGCCCTCGACCAGGATCCGACGCTCACCGGATTCGAGCGACTGAGCGACGATTCGACCCTCGTCCCAGCTTTCGCTTCCGGCCTCAGAGAACAACACCCATTCACCGCCCGGCAGCAGTTGGGGTCCTGCGACGCGCGCGCCTCGAAGTTCGACAATCAGATCGGGCGTCCCGCCGTTTGCGGACACTCTCATGATGCCCGCGTTCGTACCGAAAAGAATCGTTCCGTTTGAGGCCCAACTGATCCCGAGCGGGTTCTGGCTATCACTGAGCGCGATAGGGGCCCCTCCTGTGATCGCGATCTTCCTGATTTGTCCGCCGGACCAGTAAACGACCCACTGCCCGTACGGCGAGAACACGGGGCTCCTCAAGCTCACCGCAGTACCCGAAAGCAGAATGGCGTCCGTAGAATCGAGCGTTCGAACGTAGAAGCCGTCGGTCGTGTTGTAGAGGAATCGGCTGCCGTCGGGCGAGAAGGCTATTGCCACAGCCCGGTCGCTTGGCTGTAGGGCCTGTCCGGCGGGCAGCTCGTGATCGAAGCGGATCAGGGCCAGGGGTGCGGCGGGTTTGAGAACCCACCCCGCGACGCCGCCGAGGACGCCCAGGACCAAGGCCGCAACCCACAGCAGCTTTGACTGGGACCCCGAGACAACGGCCGCAGGCCGGATGAGCGACCCGTCGGGATCCCGCAACACGCGGTCGATATCCAGGCGAACGTCGGCGATATCGTGGTACCGGCTGCCATGCTGCTTCTGGAGGCATCGCTCCAGGATCTCGCGCAGCCGGGGATGGAGGTCCCCGGGAAGCTTCTCCCACTTCGGCTCGGCACGTATGACGGCGGCCAGGATTTCGGAAACGTCCGGCGCCCCGAACGCCTGCCTTCCTGTCAGCATCTCATAGAGGACGCACCCGAACGCCCATACGTCCGTCGTCCGGTCGACCTCCCTTCCCTTGGCCTGTTCCGGGGACATGTAGGCGGCGGTGCCGAGGATCATGCCCTGCCCTGTCGCGGCCATGCTGAGCGTCGGGGAATGCGACGGGTGAGGGTCGCTCGCATCCCCCGCAAACGCTTTCGCCAGGCCGAAATCGAGGACCTTCACCTTGCCCTCGGGCGTGACCTTGATGTTGGCCGGCTTCAGATCGCGGTGGATGACGCCCTTCTCATGGGCCGCCTCGAGCGCTTCGGCAATCTGGCTTGCCAGCTCGAGGGACTCCTCGACCGAGAGGGCACCGTCTCTCAGCCGCTCCGCCAGCGTGTCGCCCTCGACGAGTTCGAGGACGAGGAAATGGGTGCCGCCGTCTTCTTCGAGGCCGTGGATTCCGGCAATGTTCGGATGGTTAAGCGACGCGAGCAGCTTCGCTTCACGCTCGAAACGTGCAAGCCGTTGCTCGTCCCTGGAAAATTCATCGGGAAGGGTCTTGATCGCGACCTCGCGT
Source organism: Terriglobia bacterium (assembly GCA_965206125.1). Lineage (GTDB taxonomy): Bacteria > Acidobacteriota > Terriglobia > 20CM-2-55-15 > 20CM-2-55-15 > CAXWPM01. Next base: position 581,839 of record CBDBIN010000046.1, on the reverse strand, counting down.
CCCAGCTTCTGGTCGCGAGCTCTCCACACCTCACCCATGCCGCCCTTGCCGAGCTGGCTCGTGACTTCGTAGTGGATGAGTGTTTTCCCGATCATCGCGTGAATGTTATTAAGCGCGGAAGGCGGGGTCAATCAAACTCTCCGATCTCGACAACCGAAGTTACACTAGGCTGCGATGACACGCTGGATTGAACGAGTGCTGCATTTGCGGCCTGGAGATCTCGCCCCCGGCTTTCTGCTCTTCAGCTACTACTTCCTGATCATCTCGGGCTACATCGTCGGTCAGGTGGCACGAGACGCACTGTTCCTCGATCGATTCGCCCCCGACCAGCTCCCCTACGTCGACATCTCGATCGCGGTTCTCGTGGCCGTCGTTGTCGCCGGCTACATGCGCCTGAGCCACCGAATCGGGTTGCGCCAGCTTCTTGCCTGGAGCCTGACTGCGTTCGCTTTGAGCTTCATGTTCTTCTGGTGGGCAACCGCCAACGCCGGGTGGGCGCTGTTGTTCCATGCGATCTACATCTGGGTCGGGATATTCGGGGTAATGGCCATCACCCAGGTGTGGACGCTGGCCAACTTCATGTTGACCACACGCGAGGCGAAGCGTCTTTTCGGTCTGGTCGGGGCGGGGGGCATACTCGGCGGCATCTTCGGCGGTTTTCTCTCGAACGCGGTCGCCCGGGCCTTCGGAACCGAAAGTCTGTTGCTGGTCCTTGCGGTCTTCCTGATGCTATGCGTGGCTCTGGTTCTGCTTATCTTCCGGCTGCACCGATGGGGACCGGACCGAGAGGACCAGGGGTCTGTCGGTGTCGACGAGAGTCCACGGAATCTTCTTGAGAGCTTCCGCCTGATGCTCTCGTCCAAGCACCTCACTTCGATCGCGACCCTGATTTGCGTCACGTCGATCGTCACGACGGCGGCGGGCTGGCAGTTCAAGGCAATCGCAAGCGAGACCATCGTCGAGAAGGACGCGCTGGCGGCGTTCTTCGGATCGTTTCAAGGTTACGCAGGCATCGCTGCGCTTGCGGCACAGCTTATGTTGACCTCGCGCCTGCTGCAACGCTTTGGGGTGGGTGCGACTTTGTTCATCCTCCCTGCGACGCTTACGCTGGGCTCGCTCGGCGTGCTGGCCACGGGCGGCATCTTTGCGGCCACGTTCCTCAAGGGCAGCGACAAGGTCCTGCGCTATTCGATCGATACAGCATCGCTCCAATTGCTCTACCTGCCCGTGCCGGCCAACATCAAAATCCAGATCAAGTCCTTCATCGATACCGTCATCTGGAGGCTCGGGGATGGCCTCGCCGGACTCACGCTGCTCGTCTTCGTCACATACCTCGGCTTCACTCCCGGCCAGGTCAGCTGGGTCAACCTGGCGTTCCTCGGACTCTGGTTCGTTGCCGCCGCAGCAGCCCGCCGGCAGTACCTCACAACGCTCGGACAGCGGGTCCGGGAACACCGGATCGATGCGGAGCGGATGTCAGCGCCGGTACTGGATCGCTCGACAGCAACGCTTCTGGCGTCGAAGCTCGAGGAAGCCGAGACCGAAGAGATCCTGTACCGGCTGAACCTGTTTGAATTGGGGTATCAGCAGGCGTCCCATCCTTCGATCCGCGGGCTGATTCGGCACGAGTCCCCCGACGTCCGTGCGAAGGCGTTGGCCATCCTGAACGCTGCCGGTGACAGCACGCTCGTCGACGATGTCGAAGACATGCTCTCGGACAGACACCTTCGCGTACGCACCGAAGCGCTGCTCTATCTCACACACCACAGCCACGTCGATCCCCTAGCTCGTATTGGGGAACTCGGGGACTTTCCGGATTTCACGGTTCGGGCCGGGGTCGCGGCGTTCCTGGCACGGCCGGGACAGGCGCAGAACCTTAGCGCGGCACGTACGATGCTGGACATGATGATCGGCGAGGAGGGAGCCCCCGGGCGACCAACCCGCCTGGAAGCGGCCCGCCTGATCTCGACGATGCCGGAGGAATTCGGCTCCCAGCTGGCACACCTCCTTGCGGACCCGGACCCGGAGATCGCCGGGCTGGCCATCGAGGCTGCCGGAGAACTGCGAGAACGGAAGCTCGTGCCGCAGTTGCTCGAGCGGCTGGGCGAACCCGACTGCCGGGACGCGGCGGTGAATGCCCTGTCGAACTTCGAGAACAGGATTCTGGGAACCCTGAACGACTACCTTCGGGACGACGAGATGTCGATTAGCAACCGATCGGAACTCCCGGCCGTCCTTGTCGCAATCGGCACTCCGGAAGCGCTGGAGATCCTCACCGACAACCTGTTCCAGGGGGATTCGTTCCTGCGCTTCCGCGTCATCTCGGCGCTCAACAAGTTCCAGCGGGCTCATCCTGAGATCAAGGTCGACAATGAGATGATCGAAACGGTCCTGGCCGCCGAAATCCTGGGCCATTACCGCTCCTACCAGGCTCTTGGAGCACTCCGGGACCCGCTCGAACAGGACGACCCTGCGATGAAGGCATTTCGGGATTCGATGGACAAGGAGACCGAACGCATCTTCCGGCTGCTCGGAGTCCTCTTCCCGGACTACGATTTTCACGCCGCCTACATCGGGGTGCATGCGGCCGATTCTTCGGTCCGCGACGACACGCTGGAGTTCCTCGACACGGCACTCCGTCCGGAGCTTCGAGGACTGCTGCTCCCTCTTGTGGATCGCGGCGTCAGCGTGGAGGATCGGATCCTTCGGGCAAACGAGGCGCTTGGGGCGCGCCTGGACTCATCCGAGGAGGCCATCGCGGCGCTGATACACAGCGGGGATCCGTGGCTTCGCTCGTGCGCGGCCTATGCCATCGGTACGTTAGGTCTCCGGTCGATGGAAGCGGAACTCGACGCCTGGGAGGACGATCCGGATCCGCTATTACGCGAAACCGTCCGCCAGGCGAAGGCGAAGCTGGCCGCAATCAAGAAGGCTTAGTGTTTTCCAAGCTGTGGCACGATCAATTCCGAACAAGCTATGATCTTTAGTTTGGTCGACACACGGAAGCGCACGCTGACCGGATCGGAAAGGACAAGAAGGTAGGACGTTGGGGCTTTGGATTCAATTTGCACTGGTAACGGGCATCGTTTTCTATGCCGGGTCGAAGCTGTCCCTCTACGGCGACGTCATCGCCGAAAAGACCGGCATGGGGCGGTTGTGGGTCGGCGTCGCCCTGATGGCATCGGTCACCTCCTTACCCGAACTCTTCACGGGCATCGGCTCGGTCGTCATTTTCGAACTGCCCGACATCGCGGCGGGTGACGTACTCGGCAGCTGCATGTTCAACGTCCTGATCATTGCTTTGATGGACGTACCGGGGCCGGTTCCGATCTCGCACAAAGTGGAACAGAAGCACGTCCTGGCGGCCGGGTTCGGAATTGTCATGCTCGCGGTCGCGGGAATGAGCATCGCGGCGGGTCCGGAACTGCCCGCCCTGGGCTGGGTTGGACCATATTCGCTGGTGTTACTGTTCGTTTACTTCCTCGCGATGCGTACGGTTTTCCTGCTGGAGAAGAGAAGCGTTCTCGCCACCGGTGGTCCCGAAGCGGAGCAGACCCAATACGATGACATCTCCCTCCGGACGGCTTACCGCAGGTACGCGTTGAACGCGGTGATGGTGGCCGGCGCGGCAACGTACCTCCCCCGTCTGGGGGAGGAGATTGCGATTGTCACCGGTCTCGGACAGACCTTCGTCGGCAGTATCTTCATCGCCTTCACGACCTCTCTGCCGGAGCTCGTCGTTTCGATTGCGGCGGTAAGGATCGGCGCCATCGACCTGATGTTCGGGAACCTGCTGGGCAGCAACCTGTTCAACATGGCAATCCTGGCGGTGGACGACCTTCTTTATTTCAAGGGCCCGCTGCTTGCCGACGTTTCATCGATCCACATCGTGACGGCAAATGCCGCCATCGCGATGACCGGGGTCGTGGTGATCAGCTTGCTGTACCGGCTGAGCCGGAAAGTCATGTTTGTCGCCTGGGATTCCCTGGCGATCATCTCCGTGTACGTCGTTGCAGTCGGCGTCATGTTTCTCATGAGATGAACCAACTGAGAGAGGAGCATTGATGAAAGGGATTGCCCTTGCAGAATTGGAGGGTCTGGCAGATCGCACGCCGACCTACGCCCTGGTTGGCGAAGTCGACTTGGTCATCGTCCGACTCGACGACAAGGTGTCGGTCTTCTACGGCCGCTGCCTCCATCGCGGCGCGTTAATGGCCGACGGCCATGTTCGCGGCGACAACCTGATCTGCGGTGTGCACAACTGGGACTACCGGCTCGACACCGGGGTTTCCGAGTACAGCAACAGCGAAGCGTTGCAGAAGTTCTCGAGCTGGGTCGAGGACGGCGAGGTTCTTGTCGACGAGGAGGAGATCGCCGACTGGGCCCGGGAACACCCGCAACCGTTCAAGCGCGACGAATACCTTGGCCTCTACGCCGACGCCAGCCACGGCCCCACCGAAGAGCCCTACACGGGGCTCATCCAGCAATACGCAAGGGATGGACTCTCCCGAACCGGCCACCATGGCGAAATCGCGGCCATGGGTGTCCCGCGCGCCGAGTTGCCTGACTGGGACGACATTCAGATGTTAACCGCACAACTGCACCGCCCGCCGCGGCTGGACGACGAAGTCGTCGGCACGGACGTAACGATCGGGCCCAACTCGCGCAAGCCCCTGAGGCTCGACATTCCGCTCCTGGTCTCCGACATGAGCTTCGGCGCACTGTCGGAAAGTGCCAAGGTTGCGCTCGCCCGGGGCGCGGAGATGGCGGGAACCGGTATCTGTTCGGGTGAAGGCGGGATGCTTCCCGAAGAGCAGGCCGAGAACCGACGCTACTTCTATGAACTGGCATCGGGCCGCTTCGGCTTCGCTTGGGACAAGATCGAACATCTTCTCCTGCTCCCGGTCCTGATGGCGTGGGCGTCGCACTCGCGGGGCTGATCCTTCCTTCCAGGTGCGCCATGCGCTCGCGTAGTTGAGCAAGCTCAGCCCGAATTCAGGCCTTCCACTTCAAGGGTGGTCAGGGAGCGAAGACCGGGACGGGCGGTCACCTGCCCGGCCCGAAGGTACGCGGCAAGATCGCCGAGGTGCGCGGCCTGCCCGAAGGCACGCCGGCCATCTCTCCGCCGCGGTTTCCCGACTGGACGGGCACCAGCCAGATTCGGGAGTTCGCGGACGAGGTCCGCGAACGAACCGGTGGGATCCCGGTCGGGTACAAGCTATCGGCCCAGCACATCGAACAAGACATCGATGCCGCGTTGGAAGTGGGCGTGGACTACATCATCCTGGATGGCCGCGGCGGCGCAACGGGTGCAGCGCCGATCATCTTCCGCGACAACATATCCGTGCCGACCATCCCGGCGCTGGCGCGCGCACGCCGGCACCTGGACCACCTAGGGCGCTCGGACGTAACGCTCATCATCACGGGTGGGTTGCGCAAACCGGCTGACTTTATCAAGGCACTGGCGTTGGGGGCCGATGCCATCGCGGTGTCGAACGCCGCGATGCAAGCCATCGGCTGTATCGCGATGCGCGCCTGCCACACGAACAATTGCCCGGTCGGTATCGCCACACAGCAGCCTCACCTGGAAAGCCGTCTCATCGTCGACAAGTCGGCCCGGCTGCTCAGGAATTTCTTCGACGCTTGTGTGGAATTGATGCAGGTGATGGCCCGGGCGTGCGGACACGATCACGTATCCAGGTTCAATGTAGACGACCTGACCACGTGGAAGCAGGAGATGGCAAAGCTTTCGGGCGTGCGTTATGGCGGGGTCGGTCAGTAGCCGGCGCTAGCGGGCGGCCTCTGGTGAAGGTCGACCATGCAGGCCAGCAGCCTGTGGCAGAACATTCGGTGGTCGCTCTAGTGGTCGTGGGTGTGCTTGTGGTAGTACTCGTGGTCCGCCCGCGACTTCTCCACCCCAAGCTTCCTGTTTCGCGCCAGGCCCGACTGTCGCGCCCGCTCCTTGGTGCCGTCGGAACTCATGGTCGGGGCTGACAACAGCTTCTCTATGTCCTTGCTCTCACACTCCGGGCACTTGGGTTCGGGCGACTTCGGCAGAATCAGGACCTCGAAGGCGTGCTCGCATTTGCGACACTGGTATTCGAAGATCGGCATTCCAATAGGATAGCTTGCGGGCCCTGTGGGCGTCTAGCAGCCTGTGGCAGAACCCTGTGGGGTCGCCAGCACGGTGAGGTGATCGGTGGGCAAGAAAGGCACGCTCCCCGCCTGGCACGTCTGCCTCTGTTTGCTGTATTAATGCCTAAAACCGGGCTAAACTTGCCGTTCACGTCTTGACCAGCACTATTGCGAGGAGGAATTCCAGATGGTCTATCAGGCTACCTTGCTCTTGCTTCTTTCCTGGTTTGCGCAGGAGCCGCAGACTCAGGTCCAGATCACCGAGTGGGACGTTCCCTGGGAAAACACGCGGCCCCGAGACCCGGCAGTCGGCGAGGACGGGCAGATCTGGTTCGTCGGCCAGCGGGGTGACTACGTTAGTTCCCTGAACGCGATGACCGGGGAGTTTGAGAAATACGACCTTGCCGACGGTGCGGGACCGCACAGCGTCGTCGTTGGTCCCGAGGGTGGAATCTGGTATTCGGGCAATCGCCAGACGCACATCGGAAGGCTCGACCCGAAAACTGGGGAGATCAAGCGATACGACATGCCCAACCCGGCCGCGCGCGACCCGCACACGATGATCTTCGATTCGACCGGGAGCATGTGGTTCACCGTGCAGCAGGGAAACTTTATCGGCAGGCTCTCTCCGGCCCTCGAAGAGATCAGCCTTATTGCGGTACCGACCGAAAGGGCGCGTCCATATGGCATCGAGCTCGACTCCACGGGCCGTCCCTGGGTCGTCGAGTTCGGCACCAACAAGATTGCCTCTATCGATCCGAAGACGCTGGAGCTCACCGAGTATGAGCTTCCGGATCCGGAATCGCGGCCGCGCCGTATCGCCATCACTTCCGATGACATGATCTGGTACGTCGACTATTCTCGCGGCTACCTGGGACGTCTCGATCCGGCAAGTGGCAAGGTCAGCGAGTGGGCCAACCCTGGCGGCGCAGGCTCCCGACCCTATGCCATGGCGAAGGACGACAAAGACCGCCTCTGGTTCTTCGAGACCAATCCCGGTCCGAACCGCCTCGTCGGCTTCGACCCAGAACGCGAAGTTTTCTTCAGCGTGAACGAGATCGCCAGTGGCGGCGGCACGGTGCGGCACATGGTCTTCGACCCCGAAAACAGGGAAATCTGGTTCGGCACCGATACCAACACGATCGGCCGGGCCCAGCTTCCTGAATGAGGCGCCCAAGCGCGCGGCCCAAGGTTGAACGACGTTTCGCCGCGCGCTTTTTCCGGGGCGTTCTCGCGGCTTCCCTTCTCGTCGGCGTGGGATCGTTCACGCCTCGCGGCAGCGCGTACATGGACGGCCCCCCGCTCGGCATGACGGGCGGCTTCGGTGAAGACACCTGTTATAGCTGCCACTTCGACTACGGGCTGAACCAGGGAGAGGGTTCACTCAAACTCGAGGGAATCCCCGACACCTACACGCCGGCCAAGGCCTACCCGATTACGGTCCGGTTGACACACCCACGGATGGAGCGCGGCGGCTTCGAACTGGCCGTCCGATTCTCTGAGGGAGATGGGGCGGGTCAACAGGCCGGCTCGCTCAACGCTGACGACGACCGGGTCGCTGTCGTCCTGGCAGAAGGATCATCCGTTCAGTACGCACGGCAGACAGAAGATGGCAGCATTCCCGAAGGGGAGCTGGCAATTCGCTGGACACTCCGCTGGATGGCTCCCAACGAAGGGGCCGGGCCAGTCGTCTTCCATGTCGCGGGCAACGCCGGAAACTACGATGAGTCCGCCCTGGGTGACTTCCCCTACGCCACCCAAATCACCAGTCGCCCCCGCTTGATTCGTCCCGAACGCTGACACCCGGTTATAATATGGGGTTGGCGCCGGCCTTGGGGAATCTGTAGTGGAAGTCGCCGCAGACTCCCACGAAGCATGGTGGTCTCAATAGATCGATGCAACACTTCACAAGAAAGGACAGGTGAGGTGTATGCCCAAGAAACGAAAGAGGCGGCCGATGAGGAAGCGACGATGGTTCACTTCCACGGAACTCGCCGAGATGTGGGATCGATGGCAGCAAGGGGAGTCGACCAAAGCGATTGGCCGTGTGTTGGACCGGGATGGCGTGACGATTCATGGTCGATTGGCGGTGTACGGCGGCATTCGCCCTCGGGTCCGATCCCGTTCCTGCCGCGTGCTTACTTTGGCAGAGCGTGAAGAGATTTCCAGAGGCATTGCGGCGAGACGGACGATCCGATCGATAGCGGTCTTGCTGGGTCGCCCGCCCTCAACGGTGAGTCGGGAAATCGGGCGCAATGGCGGCTATGATCACTATCGGGCGTCGGTTGCGGATGAACGAGCCTGGGAGAGAGCGCGTCGCCCGAAGCGATGCCGGTTGGTTCGCTATCCCCGGCTTCGGCAGCTTGTCGAAGACAAGCTGCGACTGGACTGGTCGCCTCAGCAGATCGCGGGGTGGCTGAAGCACACCTATCCGGCAGACGAGTCGCTTCACGTGTCGCACGAGATCATCTATCGCAGTCTTTTCATTCAGGCCCGCGGTGCTCTGAAGAAAGAACTGACTCAGTGTTTGCGCTCGAAGCGAGCGATCCGTCGATCCCAACATGCAACCCGGAAGGGCCATGGCAAGGGTCAACTCGCCGACATGGTATCGATCCGTGAGCGTCCAGCATCGGTGGAAGATCGCGCCGTGCCGGGTCACTGGGAAGGCGATCTTCTCAGTGGCTCCAAGAACACTCACATCGCGACCTTGGTCGAACGTCACTCGCGTTACGTCATGTTAGCGAAAGTGTCGAGCAAGGAAACAGAGACGGTCATTTCGGCGCTGATCGAACATGCCAGCAAGCTACCCACAGAACTCTACAAATCACTGACCTGGGATCGTGGTCGGGAGATGGCCGATCACAAGCGGTTCACCCTGGCCACCGACATCGCCGTCTACTTCTGCGACCCACAGAGTCCGTGGCAACGCGGCTCGAATGAAAACACGAATGGTCTGCTCCGACAATACTTCCCGAAAGGCACGGATTTGTCCGTACACTCCCAGGAGCATCTGGATGCGATTGCTCGGAGGCTCAACGAGCGCCCACGACAGACCTTGGGGTTCGAAACTCCGGCAGAACGATTTAACGCTTGTGTTGCATCGACCGGTTGAGCCGGCAACCCGTTTCGAGGATTCGCGCGCCCGACAGAGGATTTCTGAACGTTGACAACATCCACACCGCACACCGACGACCTCTTCCGAGCCTCCGACGAACTACGGAACCTCCGGGAAATCGTAGAACAGATCGTCCCGCAGCCGGGCGATATCCCCGAACTGGAGGGAATCGACATCTACGGCACGACGATGCCGTTGAACGGCGTCGGCGGGGGCGACCACGTCATCTACATCGACTTCAAGAAGCGCTACGATCTGGACGCCCGCATCCGACGAGCCACCGAGCGAAACCAACCGTCGATCGTCGAAAACCTCGAGCGCTGCCGGAGGATGGCCGGCGTGGCGGTGATCGACGTCTCCGGTCATCAGGTCACCGACGTGATGGTCGCCGCAATGATGCACCAGTCCTTCCTGCTTGGCTCTCTTTATGAACTCGATTCCTTCGGTCATATCACCAAACGGCTCTTCGAGAACCTCAACACCCGGTTCTACAATTCCTCGAGCGTCAGCAAGTTCGTCACGATGCTCTACGGCGAGATTTCCGAGGACTCTACGTTTCGGTTCGTCACGGCGGCGCATCCGTTCCCCATCGTCTTCTCGAACATGCACGACCGGTTCATGGAGATTCCCAAGGCGTGCTGCACGACGTTCCCGCCCATCGGCACGCTCCCTTCCCGCAACGTCATAGACCGCAACGCAACCGAAAGCATACTGGGGTTCAAGGAACAGTACGAGTTGAACGAGTGGACGCTGATGGGCACGGACGACATCCTGCTCTTGTTCACCGATGGCGTCACCGAGCACGCCAACGGTAAAGAGAGTTACGCACCAGAGCAGCTGGAAAAGGCGGTTCGGTCCGCGAAAAACGGGAGCGCGCGGGACATCTTCGAAGCCGTCCGCGACGACATGATGGGGTTCGCTCGATTGTCGGACGACGTTTCGCTGGTCGTGATCAAGAGGCAGTAACCGATCCCGGAAGGCGATCCCGAAGCTCCGCGATTGAAGCCTTGGAGATAAACGGGAAGACACGAGCCCGACACCCTGCCGGCAAACGACCGACGATCGAACTGTCCGTGACGATAAAACTCGTCCGGTCGAGACCCCTCTTCCATCCCCGACGTCGGGCATCCCTCAGGTCCAGCGCTTCGTCTCCGATTCCAACCGCTCCGAGGAAGGTTCTTGCCATGCGCAGGAAATCGGGCCAGCGCGACACAATTGTGATGAGCGTGTCCGGCCCGGGCCGTGTCTGTCCGGTGAGCAGGTCGGGCACGGAGCTCGAATGCAGCAGGAGGCATGGAACCTCAGGTGGCAAGACTGCCCGCACTTCCTCTGCGTGATCGTACAGGGCTACGGGCAGCGCTCCGGTGAGAACGTTTCCCTTCGGACACTCCTCGAGTCCGAAACCGACGACTGGTATCGCGACCGCAGCCTCGATCTCACCGATCAGGATCCGCCGCAGTTCGACGTCCGGCTCAATTACCACAACCCGGTCCGGGGGCTGGATCGCAAGCCAGTGACCGATCCGGGCCTGGATCCGGTCGAGCGGATGGCCTCGGTCTCGGGCCACCTGGAAAAGGGTCGAAATCAAACGGTCGAGGTCCAGCTCCGGATCCATGGCATCGCCGGGTTCGGGTTCCCGAACGTAGAACCCGGCCCCCTGCCGCCACTCGACCCAGCCTGCGTCCCCCAAGGCTCGGTAGGCAGTTCTCACAGTGTTCGGATGGATTCCCCGCCTCCCCAAGGCTCGGTAGGCAGTTCTCACAGTGTTCGGATGGATTCCAAACCGCCTCCCCAGTTGAGACGAGCTGGGCAGGCGTTCGCCCGGCAGAAGATCCGCACTGACGATACCCAGCACGATCTGGGTCTTGAGTTGTTCCCGAAGGGACACGGCGCTGGTCTTCGAAAGCCAGATCCTCATAAACGTTCACTCCCCGCGTCAGCTTGTTCCATTAGAGCGTGATTAGGGCGTCGGGCCAAAGAATCCCGACCGTTTGTGACAGTCGAGAAACTGCGACAAGCGCTCGCCACGCACCGGCGGCCGAGTCCTAGAGTGCAAAGTGAGGTGATTGACATGACGGATCGAACAGTTTCCGGAGACCAAGCCATCGCAATCAACCAAGCCATTCTACTGATTGCGGTCTTCTCGGCACTGGCGGGATACTTCTGGCAGCCGACGCGCGGGATCGAGTTCGTGATCGATGTCCTTGTTCGAACCTACGCCGGCTTCATCGCCGGAGCCGTAGCGCACGAGGCGTCGCACGGACACCTCGGCCGTTCCCGCACCGCAAACCTGTGGTGGGGGCGAATTGCAATGATCCCGACGACGGTCCCGTTCGTGACCTTCCGTAAAACCCACCTCCAGCACCACGCGGCGACCAACATTCCGGAGAGGGATCCCGACGAATTTCTCAACACGAACAGATCCTGGGAGATTCCTTTTCGGACGCTCGCCCTGCCGCACCACTGGATACTCTGGCTGCTGCGACACGGACGTATGACGCGGCGCGATCTGTTCGAGTACGTCGCGACCTACGCCACCTACGCCGCCGTCTACGGTTCGATCGCCTCCGTTGTCGGCATCGAGCGCATCGTAACCGGGCTGGTACCGGCGTTGATCCTGCACTCCGTGCTGCTGTGGTGCGGCTTTGCCATCAATACCCACGAGGGTTATTCGACGGGCACTCCTGAGAGCCGCTCGCACAACTACTACGGCCGATTCCTCTACTGGTTTTCCATGGGCCTGTCGATGCACCGGCTGCATCACATGAAACCTGGCCTGGCATGGATTCAGATGGCCGACAAAGTGCCGTCAGGAACCTGGTCCCAACAGATCGGTCTCCGGAGAGACGTTCAACCGGACGTCGGGGGGGCATCTTGACCGGAGGCCTCGCACCTTCCTTCGCGCGAGAGAGGTTCAACGACTCCATGCGATGGCTGATCGCCGGTTGGATCATCGTTGCGGCCTCGGTCTTTCAAGTGATCTCCCTCGTCCGGGTCGGAGTATATCGCGCGAACCAGAGACGCCTCCGGAGCAAGTACGGAATCCGGGCGACCACTCCCGTCCGGACCTACGACAGCAACACGCGCGACGCGGTGGAGGATCGTTTCAGGCGGCTCGGCCCCGGGGCGACCTTGGTCGAAACATCGGGTACCACGGACGAACCGAAGAAGATCGCCTACGACTGCCGCCGGTTCCGCCGGACTCGCCGGATCTTTATCGAAGCTCTGTTTCGTCAACTGGCAACAGTCCCAGGGCACCGGACCTTGTTCATCTTCTCGCCTATCGCCCGAGACTCCACGCTCACGGGGCGTCTACTCGCCGAGGACGGAGTTCCACCGTACTTGTGCGGACTGCAGGCTCCCCACCGCGTTCAGAACCACGCCGCCATTCGAAAGCTCGCCGTGGAATACGGTGAGACCGCCGTCCGCCTGTGGATCCTCGTCCTCGCCGATCCCGCTGTCTTCTACGCGACAAACCCTTCGACGCTCGCAAGGTTCTTTGAAGACGTCCGCGGGGATTGGGCGGCAAGCCGGCGGCTCGTGGCCGAATACGTATCCGATCCGGGCGCGCTCCCCCGGGTTCTCGGTCGAATCCATCGAAGGATCGCCTCCAAGGGTGCGGCGGACCGCCTCGCATCGATCGCTCGCAGCCGGACTCCCCTGTCCCCAGGCCGGATGTTCCCGTCGCTACGGGCGTTCTGTTGTTGGGATGGGGGCTACGTGGGCCCTTTCATCGACCAGGTTCGGGAGCATCTGCCTGCCGCCAACTACCGGCATCTGCCCATGTACTCGATGGCGACCGAGACGGTGGAGACAGTACTCGCGGTACGCGATGGTCTGGCGCACTTCCTACCCATGGCGCCTGGCGTGCTCTACGAGTTCCTGGAGGAATCGACGACGGACCAGCCGGGCAACGTCCTTCTACCTGAAGAGTTGCGGCCCGGACGGCGCTACACGATGGTGGTCTCGGACGACTATGGCCTCTGCCGGTACCAGACCGAAGATCTGTTCGAGTGCGTCGGCACGCTGTCGGGTATCCCCGACCTCCGGTTCCGACGACGGCGCACCTTGTCCTACTCGTTCACGGGCGAGAAAATCACAGGCGAACAACTCGGGCTGGCTTACCAGTACGCCACGACCCGATTCCCTGAGATTTCCGGACAGGTCTTCCTGACATGCTTCCCGTCCAAGCCCGACGGTGAGCGACTGCCCCGGTATCGACTCGTCTTCGTCCGGAACGGTAACGCCGGCGATACCTGCCACCACGGGGCCGTCACCAGATGCGTGGAGCGACGGCTCACAGAGCTCAACGAGGAGTTCAGAACCAAGATAGAGAGCCGCAGGTTGGGGACGTTCTCTTTCGAGACCCTGGACATCGCAGCGTTCGTGGCAAAGGTTGACGGCCGAGGCCCGAGCAGAAATGGATGGGGCTCGCAGTTCAAGTTCCTCCCGCTCTATCCGAAGCTCTGGGAAGCGTTGGAGGCATCACGATCCTGAACGACATGCACCGCGATATCCGCCTTGTCAGCTGGGATGTCGACGGCACGCTCTTCTCTTTCTTCGATCTCGCACTTGCACTCTCGAAGAACGCGCCAGGAAGGCTTTGGACGTGCGGATGGGCCGACACCCTGGAAGGCCTGGCGGGCGTTCGCAGCTTCCACCGTGCGGTGGAGTTCGGGCGGCGCCGCGACCGTAGCCGGGCCATCCCCGCCGACCTGTCCGCCTATGCCGAGGTGCGTGCCAAAGAACGGACGGCGATCGAACGCGCTCTGGTCCGTGTTCGGCCGCGGAGGTATGCCGCTAGCCTGCTGGACCAATTCCGCCGTGCCCATGTCCCGCAGGTCGCCTGAAGCGACTTTGAATGCGGCTACAAACTGCGTGCGCTGAAGCTGGAGCAATACTTCGAAAATACCTACTCTTCGGAAAAGATCGGCTTCTGGAAACCTTCGCCGGTGCCGCTGTCGAAGATTCAATCCGATTTCGGCGTTCGGCCCGAGCACCATCTCCACATCGGAGACCGCGCCGACACCGACGGCGAGGCGAGCCGACGCAACGGCTGCCTGTACCTCGAGATCGGGAGTTCACCGAGATTGTGGTCGTTCCTCGGTCTGATCAGTGGAATGGGAGGCGGTTCCACAGCGCAAACTGTCGATGCAATGGAACACCGGCGCCTGGCTTTGGCGCCCAACAAAGAGCATGCGATCTCTCGTTTCCATCAGAAATAGCTGATCGGCACGATGGTGGCGTAGATGGACGATTCCCCGCTGTTCATATTGCCTACCGGCTGAATCAACATGCGCGGATCGACCACCCTGCCACTTTCTGGACTCCTTCCCTCTACAGTGCCGCCCGTCGGCGATCGCGTTTGATTCCGTGCCAGGCGCACAATGGTCCCAGCAGAGCGTACATCAAGCCCGGCAGGCCGAATTCGATCCCGACGCGGGTCCACGCGACTCCAACCGAGATCAACCCGACGAACACGTAAATCGCGTAATACTGAAATGCGGTCTGGGCATCAAAGTGCCGGCGGCCCGACAGATTCAGCTTCCTTTTCGCATGGAGATGAAGGAACGCGAAGCACGCAAATATCGTGACGAAGCCGAGGCCATACAGGATGAAAAGCGACGCCAGTTCTCCGGAACCAGCCAAAAGAGGGGCGGTCGCATCGCCGGGTGGCCGCAAACCCAGGACCCAGCCGACGAAGCCCTGAGACAGGAACTTCAAGGGATAGACGAAGAACAGGATCACGAACAGGAGGATGGCGTTCAGCAGGATCGTAATGTTGTCCTCAAGGCCGTAGCGCCGGAAGAAGGAATTGTGCCCGGCCCAGATCAAAACCAGGGCACCGAAACTCAGGCCGAAGGCAACAAACCCGTAGAGATCCTCTACCAACTCCGAGAATGTGCTCGGCACCTCCAACGACACCACGAGAAGCGTGGCGGAGAACGCAAACACGGCATCGCTGAAAGCCTCCAACCTACTGACGGTGTGAACACCTTCGGTCCAGACTTCAGTTTGTTCACTCATTGTTGTTTTCCTTGTCTTTCTATTTTGGTGTGGTCATGGCTTCGTCTGACGGAAGCACTCGGAACGCCGACAGTATAAGGACTACGACCGGACATGATCACGTTGTTCGGCGTCGCTAAGATCACCTATCCTGGAAGAAATCCTGGAGGAGTATTGAGAGAGGTTGCAGGAGTTTTCCTAACTGGCTTCAGGAGGCGTACTGATGAATTTGTGAACCCTGCCATTCTGAACCGTCCCCGAAGAGTAAGGTTCGCTGAATGGCAAAGACGACCTACCTAGGCCCCTTGCGATAGGCCTTTTGATTGGGTTTCCGTCGTGTCTTGTGTTCTGGCCAGCAGCGCTTCACGATCCTCGTCGGTATCCATGTGTTCGCTCAGCGTCAAGTAGAGGAAATGAACTCGCATGTACAGATTGCTCTGCTCTCCCAAAGTGTCTTCTACTAATCTCTCGTAGTGCTGTTTTGTGTCCTCAGAACAATCAGCTAATCTTCTTCTTACATAACGGTCGAGACGCTGCGATCCGACTTGAGCATCCTGTAAATAGTGGACTGCTTGCTTCATGGTTGAGTCAGGATCCCGAACCTGGTCTTCCTCGGTATACCTCTGTGGCACACAACCACGCTCAACCAAGTCAGCCCAGGTGTACCAGTTCAGGAGTCGCCTGGCACAAATCCTTTTGCGTTCAATAACGGAAGTTGCCCCCTCAAGTTCTTCATTCAGCTCTTTTTGCAGTAAGGCCTTGTGTTCTGGTTCCGTGTAATTAAAGAGCGTTTCCACCTGGTCCTTGAGGAAGTCTCTTGAATTGAAATATGCAATAACGTTTACGTATCGGCCTCCCAGCTTGGAATGCTTGACCATGAATCGGTCCTTCGCCCATCGTACGAGACGATGATAATAGACGCCTGGTCCGAACTTCGTGCCTCCGGGAGTCTCGAACCACACGCTCTTGATCAAGGCAGCAGGCGAGATTGCTACGATTATTGCGGTCGTAATTCCGTCCCACGAGATCCTGGCAGTCTCGGCAAGAACGACGTAGCCCCCAACGACAATCGCAAGATTCGTAACGGCGAGCGCCCAGAACGCCGTCGTCCTATGGATTCTTATTGTGCCCCTGTACCATTTCGCGATGTCCATCCATGTTGTGGTTATGCTGATGGCAGTGATGATCGTCAGGACGAACAGTATTCTGAGTGTGCCGAACCGCCCGAGTACTCTTCCATAGCGATTGATCCAGTTATTCCAGGATGGGATTTCCTCGTCACGAGAAATATGTATAGGGCCGTCCGCAGTGAGTTGATAGACCTCAGGGACTGTCAAGTTCTCAAATCTTGCGAATTGCATTCCCGTATTCGGACCGGTCCAATCAGAGCCGTTTCGGAGTTCGTCGGCAAGTTCGTTGCGAAAGGCCTCTTTGGTAAACGATCCAGGCAGGCGCTCTAATATTGCAATTACAAGTAATGCCGTATCACGGCCAAGTCCCTTGACATCATCGATTTCATTCTCAACGTTTGTTGTGTCATCAGCCTCAGTGGTCACTTCAAAACCGGCCAACGGGGATGGCCCGGGACGGTGTTGTTCTACCTCTTTGGGACTGGACTCGGCAAGCCCGTTTTAGTCCTCCAACTCCGAGGGCCGCATTTGAGGATGTGGCCGTGATGGAGCAGCCGGTCCAGCATGGCTGTGACGGCGGCGCTATCACCCAGTAGTTTTCCCAGTCTTGGACGGGTCGATTCGATGTCAGTAACGTACTGGTCCGTTCATAGCGTCGCATCACGATCTCGAGGAGTTCCTCTGCTGCAGTGGGAGGAAGCTTCCGCATCCCCAGATCGTCGATGATCAGCAGCGGGACCGTCGCCAAAGCTTCCATGCACTCCTTTCGGGTACCGTCAATGGTGGCTTCGGCGATGTCGTCGAGAAGCGCATGAGTTTCACGGTAGACGACCCGATAGCCCTGCTCAATCGCAGCCAAGCCGATGGCCTGAGCCAGATGACTCTTGCCGGTGCCAGGAGGACCGAGAAACAAGGCATCGTCGTGCCTGGAGATGAAGGCGCCCGTCGCCAGGTCGAAGACCAGACTACGATTCATCTTCTTGTTGAAAGTAAAGTCGAAGGAGTCGAGCGTCTTCTGGGGATCGCGGAACCGGGCCTGTTTCCGACGCCGTTCCAACAACCGGATGCTGCGACGGTCCAGTTCATCCGAGACCAGACGAGAGACCAAGTCGATCGGCGCCATGGCTTCGGTCTGGGCCTGGTGGAGGCGTGTTTCCAACACCTCGGCAATGCCGCCGAGCCGGAGTTGTCGGAGAGCCCGCTGGAGTTCGATCAGATTCATGAGTGTTCCTGCTCCTGGATTTTGAGGTTGATGAGATCGCGATACTGAGTCAGTTCGCGAATGAGAGGATCGACCTGACGCAGGGCGAGTGGAGGTCGCCGCTCCAGATAGCGGCGGACGAAACGATACTCGTAGACGTGGAGTTCC
The DNA here is from genome assembly GCA_965206125.1 of Terriglobia bacterium. GTDB lineage: Bacteria > Acidobacteriota > Terriglobia > 20CM-2-55-15 > 20CM-2-55-15 > CAXWPM01. The sequence goes on along the minus strand of CBDBIN010000046.1, from coordinate 564,084 downwards.
AGTGCCGCAGCCGAAGCATCCTCCACGGCGGAGACACCGTACTTCTTGGCCAGGGAGAGCACACCCAGGATGCGGCGGACCGCAGCTTCCCCTTGTCGGCGGTGAATGGCGTCACAGAGTGTGCCGATGTGGGTGCCAGCGCGGCGGGCTCGGGCCAGCAGTTGCACCGTCGTTAACGGGGTTTTCTTCGGGTTGTCTTCAGCACGGACACGGTATCCACCCCGCTTCTGGCGGACATGCTCGCGGAGGAGTTGATAGGTGTTTGGGTCCAGGATCCGGACGTGAAGCGTGTCCCACTGGACCTTGACACCCCGTCCGATCCAGCCCGGCGGTACACTGTAATAGGCGGCTTCGACTTCGACGCAACCGTCGAGATGGACGACACGTTCACCGAATTGGTAATAGCGAAACGGTTCGATCGGCAGCGGCTTAAGAGATGGTTTCTCTTCGGCGAACATGGCCGCCACCTGCCGCTTGGTCGTGCCGTGGATGCGGGTGTCGGCCCATCGGACTTCCCATCGATCCAGATACCCCTGGGCCTGGTCGAGGCTCTCGAAGCGCTGTCCCTTCAATGGGGTCTTCTGGGCGTGCCCGACACCGGATTCGACTTTGCCTTTGCGGTCTGGATCGCGCACCCGGCATGGCATGGCCACCACGCCGTAATGGGTCAGGACATCTCGAAACAACGGATTCAGGGTGGGGTCGTAATGGTCCGGGACGATCACGCCTTCGCGCAGGTTATCCAGCACGATGAGGCGGGGAGTGCCGCCGAGTCGGCGGAACGCGGTCTCGTGCAACTGGGCCCAGATGCGGGAACTGGACTTGAACGTCAGCAGCCGGACCGATTTGCGGCTGTAGCCCAACGTCATCACGAACAGCCGCGTCCGTCGGTACTTGCCCGTCTTCGGATCCCGGACCATCGGTCCGGTCCCGTAGTCGACCTGCGCTTCCTCTCCAGCTAGTAGATCCGGCTACCGGCGCCGTGACGAACGACGTGGGCATCATTGTCGATGTCACGACGGGCGCTGATCGCATCGTGGCGGGTATGGGTTTCGCCGACGACGGTACGCTATACGGAGTGGAGGCCCGCACCAGTGCGCTGGTAACCATCGACACCGCCACGGCAAAGGCGACGCCAGTCGGGAGCGGGCTCGGGATTGCCACCCGCAACTACGGTGGCACCGTGGCTGACGGCGTTTTTTACCTGCTGAATGGCAGCTCGGTCTTCGGGGTGGACTTGTACACCGTCGATCTGTCCACCGGCATAGCATCGTTCGTCGGTGCGACCGGAATCAGTAACAATGGCATCGGCCTGGCCCTCGACGGCGACGAAGAGCTGGTGGCCGTGATCAACGACAGCCTTTACGAGATCGATCGCTCCAGCGGAGTGGCCACCCTGGTGGGCAACACAGGCGACACGGCGCTGTCGTCGCTGGAATTTGTCGATGCGCTGCACGAGGCCTGCCCCTGTGGCGGGTCGTGGAAGAACCACGGCCAGTACGTCTCGTGCGTCTCGAGTGCCGCCAAGATGCTCAGTCCCGGTGAGCGCGGTGCGCTCGTCCGAGGGGCGGCTAAAACGAGCTGCGGCAAGTAGTACTCGATCCGGTCCGCACGCATTCGATAGAGCGACGCCGCACGCTGGCCCCGCACCGCGCGGCTGCTCAGTCGCTACCGAGGGCGATCATGGCGTCGACGCGCGTCGCGCGCCGCGCCGGCATTTAGCTGGCAACGACGCTCACCGTCGTCAGCAGCAGCGCGATCGCTGCGTAGGTCGCCTTGTCGATGGGTGCGACGCCGTAGAGAAGGTTGGTGAGCAAGCGACCGGCCAGGACCGCTAAGCCGAGACCCATCATCAGGCCGATGAGGGTGATGCGCAGACTCTGCCATACGATCAGATTCCGTACCGAGCCGGCGCCCAGCGCCATGGGAACGCCGATCTCGTGAACCCGTTCCGAGGTAGTAGGAGACCATCCCGAAGATCCCGATCGTCGCCAACAACAGCCCGATTCCTCCAGAGAATCCCAGGACCGCACCGACGATTATTGCGCTACGCCGCCTACGGACCGAAGCTCAGGGATCACGCTGAAATCCGAGCTGTCGGTTGCCGCATTGAACCCCACTACGGCCAAAACGTTGTCGCCGGTTCGCAGGATCGAAGCGACATTCAGGATCGAGGTGAAGTCGAGCTCTCCGGCTTCCCGAAGGTCTGTCGCTACAGCATCAAAGGGCGGGTACGTTCCGTTCGGCCCGGCGTTCGATCGGGCGATCTCGACACCGTTTAAGAAAGCGATGTAGCCGTCGTCGTAGTCGATTCCCAGCTCCAACGTGAGCAAAACCGACGGATCGTCGACGCTGAACTTATGCCGGGCGTAGAGACTCGTATAGGCATTGAACATGTCGTCTAGGACTGTCGCGTCGTCAAAGTCCCCGTAGCCGAAGCCCGACGGCCCCGTCTCCCACGAGGTGTCGTCGAAATCGATCGTCGTCCAACCCAGATCTCCTCCCGAAGGCTCTGCGGTGCCGCGCAGGTAGCGCCATTCGTCACCCTCGGCGACGATCACCTCCGTTGGCGGTTCCGCCGGGAAGCCCAGGCTGATCCACGAATCGACGAAGGTCCAACGGTCTCGCACAAAGGTCAGGTCGGCGTCGATCTCAGCGGCCGGGAAGAGGCCTCCCACTCGATCAATGAGTTCGGCGACACGTTCGGGCGAGAAATGCGAGCGACCCAACCGCGCCAGGTGGAGGTAGAAAGCCGTCGCGTAGTCCGGGTGCGTCAGGATACGGCGAATCTGGAAAATGGACGGCCGGAAGAGCGTTGTGGTCGGCTGGCGGAAGCTGTCGTCGAGATCCCACGGCAGCAAGACGAAGAGTCCGTCGGATGGTCGGCGGTAGAGAAAGTAGTCATCTCCGCTGTTACCCGCGATACCGTTTTCCCGGGTACCGATCAAGGCGTGGACAGCGAAGAAGCGGACCCATTGATCGATGTCGATCACCGTCGGCAAGACGGTCGTCAGGCTGGCCTCTGGAGTATTGGTCAGTATCCTGGTGAGGTCGATCAATTCGGTCCAGTCGTCCTCCTCCACATTCGTCTGCTTCGGGTAGCTCGCCCGGTACGCGTCGGGATCGATGCCACGGTAGTCGAAATCGCCATCTATGACCCCTCGGTAGAGGTCCCCGTCTCCTTCGCCGCCAGGCCTCGTGTAGACACGTGTCAGGAAGTCCTCGTCGATGGCCTCCATCCGGACGTAGACCAGCGCCGGATCAATCCCAAAAGCGAAGCGCACGGGGCGGGTCAGCGGCGCGGGTACGTCCGCACCCCGGAAGAGAGTCATTCCGAGATGCTGGTGGGCTGGCTGGTTGGCGTTCAGGTTGAGGCGCCGGCTACCCTCGAACGGCTCGTCGTCCGTAAACTGAATGCGATAGCTCCTGGTTGCGAGAAATCGGGAGCTTTGGCCTCGAAGACGCACGCCGACGCGATAGTGAATGGCATCCCCTGCGATGAACGTCGCGTTGAGAAGCTCGTCACTGAGAGGGTCGCGGGTTTCGAGTTCAGCGCGTGCACGCGGGGTCATGACCAGACGGTACAGCGGCGCGGCGGGACCCGGTCGCGGCGCGTCGACAAGGTAGAGGTTGGTCCCAGCCGGGGCCGTCGCAGGAAGGAATCGGACGTTCGCCGCGGCATCCTCCGCTTGAACAAAGAACTCGACGACGGTGCCGAGAGCCTGGCCCGGAAGAGACGCCCCGTAAACAGAATCGCCGGCCGAACCGTCGCCGGAGGTCCCATCATCGGCCATGGGGACGACAGAGAAGGTGGACCGATCGGCCGTCTTGTAGAAGAGTCGCACTCGCGACATCGCCGCTATTGCTTCGACGCGGGCGGAGACGGTGACCGCTTCATCGACGCCGGGAACCGGCGGCGAATGACGCACCCGTGAAATGACCGGTGCGACGGAAGCGGAGAATCGACTGTTGGCCGCTCCCGGCGTGCCATCGTCGACGCCCCCAGCCCAGGCTTGCCCGTTGCTGCGCCTCGGAGCGGCGGGATTCGTCAGTTCGAGAGACGGCCCTCCGCCATCGGCTTCAGGAGGCCATTGACCATCGTCGGCATAGTGGATTTCATCGACAATGTTTCCGAGGTCATCCTCGATGCGGATCGTTTCGTCGGCGTTGCTCAAGCTACCGTCAAAGGGTCCGAGAGCGCCCGCGAGGCTGTAATGGGTTTCGATTGCCGCAGGATCGCGTGCTATTACCAGGTACCCACCGGCTTGGATTTCGCTGCCGCCAGGAAATTCGAACTCGAATCCACGCGTGACTCTCCAATTGGTCAGGGCGACGGGCGTGGACCCGGCATTGTGGAGCTCGATCCATTCCAGTTCCTCCTCGTTCGGATCACCCGCCGGGTGGTACATGATTTCGTTGATCCTCACACCGCGATCCGGCGGTGCGCGGTTGGAGCCGCCTCGTGTCGCTGCGGACAAGAGCTGAAAGTCATCCTCACCGTCGGGGAACGAACCCGCTGTCAGCGCGGGAACCGCGATGCCGTACGATTTTCCGTCCACGAGCACTGCGCCGGTCGGATCGGTGAGCATCAGTGTGGCTTCGCTCCGCAGTGCGAAACCAAGCTCGGGCTCGGCAACCGACAGGAACCCGCCACACTCGACGATCGAGCCATCCGAAAACACGTACGTGAGCGGATTGGCGGCGTCATCGCTCAACCCGAAACCGGACACATCGCCGCCGCCGGAGCAGTCATTGAAGAGTTCCACCCAGCCGGTGCCGTCCCCCGGAGCCGAAACTTCGTTTACGGAGAGGCCGGCCGGGGGTGACGTCTCGATGCCGGTGCCGCCGACTCGCGCGACGAGTGAGCGCCGGGTGTTAGCTTTCCCGGGCGATCCCAGCAGGGTGAAGCTGCTCGCCCAGGAATCGGCAAACCACGGTTCGGACTCGGGCCCGAGTCGTTCCAGCGAGGCCCCGCGGCCGTCCGCTCGTTCAGGCCATCCGCCACCATCGGAATATCCGAAATCCTCGACCAGCGTCCCTGCGGCATTCGTTTGCCGGCGACCTGGACGTCGTGATCAATGAAATGCTCTACAACCCCCCGCGCGGGCTCGGTGATGCCGAGTTCATCGAGCTCTACAACAGCGGTGAGGATGCCGTGGATCTTGCTGGCTGGTTTTTTGACGGGGGGGTCCGCTTTACGTTTCCCGGCGGTGTATCTCTCGAGCCGGACGACTATCTCCTTGTCGTCCGGGACATTTCTCTCGGACAAGATTTCCGCTTCGCGTTGCGGTCGATCGCGCGGCAACCGCTCGTGGCTGCGATGATCGTAACGATGCTGGCGCTGGGGTTGGGCGCAAACGGGGCGATCTTCAGCGTGATCGATGCGCTGGTGTTCCGCCCGTTCCCGATCGAAGACGTGGATCGAATGGTGATGATGGCCGAGAAGTCACCACAGAGCCTGTTCGGATTCGACCAGTTCAGCGTCGCTCCGGCCAACTTCCTGGACTGGCGCGAGCAGTCGGAGATGTTTCAGGAGATCGCGGCCTACGATGCCTGGAGCGTCAACCTGGAGGGCCAGGACGAGCCGGAGCGGGTCCAGGCAATGCTTGTGTCGCCCGGATTCTTCGAGATCCTCGGCGTCGACCTCGACAGCGGCCGGGCCTTTCTGCCCGAGGAAGAAGAGCGCGCCAACCGGTTCCGCGCGATCCTCGGACATGGGTTGTGGACCCGGCGTTTCGGTGGAGACCCGGCGATCGTCGGACAGACGATACGTCTCGACGGAGAAACCTACTCGGTCCTGGGTATCGCGCCGCCCGATTTCGACTTCCCGATGGGTTCGGAGGTCTGGGCTCCGCTTTCCCTCTCGGATACCGAAAAGCAGAACAGATCGTCCCGGTACCTGACGCCGGTCGCGCGCCTCCGGGATGACCGGAGCTTCGAGGATGCCCTCGCCGAAATGGAGGTCATCGACAAGCGTCTCAAGCAGGAGCACCCCGAGGAAAACCAATCGTGGACCATGGGCCTCACGCCGCTGGCCACGGGCGTCCGCGATCAGGGCGCGCCAGCCTTCCTGGCGGTGATGTAGGCCGCCGCAGGTTTGGTCCTGCTGATCGCGTGCGCCAACATAGCCAACCTCCTGCTCGCGCGGGGAACCGAGCGGGGACGGGAACTGGCGGTACGGACGGCGCTCGGAGCTGGGCGCCGGCGTTTGTTCCAACTGCTCTTCGTGGAAGCCCTGGTGCTGTCGATCGCTGGAGGCGCGCTCTCGCTGCTGTTCGCCTGGATTGGTCTGGACGTGATCCGGTCCACGTTGCCCGCCAACATCGTACGCTTCGTGAACGGATGGAAGGAGATTGACGTCGACGGGCGCCTGATCGCTCTCACGTTCGGAGCTTCGGGACTGACGTCCTTGATGTTCGGCTGCCTGCCGGCGCTACGCTTCTCGCGACCAGACCTGAATGCATCGATCAAGGAGGGCGGTCGGGGTGCGACCGGCGGCGCAGGGAAGCAGAAAGGACGTAACGTTCTCGTCGTCGCGCAGATCGCGATGGCCCTGAGCCTCTTGGTGGGAGCGGGCCTGAGCGTGGCAGCGATGCAAGGCCTGGTCGCGGGACCGCACGGCTTCGAACCGGAAGGGAAGCTGATATCTCGCCTGACATTGCCGGCAGGTCGCTATGAAGATCCGGCCCAGCGAAGTCGCTTTGTCTCGAGCGTCCTGGACGAGTTGCGGGCCCTGCCGGGTGTAACCGAAGCCGTGGCGACGAATGTGATTCCCGGAGCCGGCAACGGCTCCGGGCGGGCGGTGTTCGTCGAGGGAGAGGTCCTGCCCGACCCATCCCTGCCCCCGAGGGCAGACTACCGCACGGTGTCGGCCGGATACTTCGAAACCATGGGCATTCCGATCTTGGCAGGGCGTCCGCTCGCCGAACAGGATGGCGTCGAGGGTGCTGCCGAGGTTGCGATCGTCAGCCGGTCGATGGCCGAACGACACTGGCCCGGCGAAGAGCCTATTGGCAAGCGGTTGAAAATCGGCAGCACGGACGGCGACTGGTTGACGGTCGTCGGAGTTTCCGGCGACGTCATCCATCACTGGGTCGGCAGTCGCAATAGTCCGACACTGTACCGACCTTACTCTCAGGCACCCACATTGTCGCTCGACCTCGTGATCGCCACCATGGACGATCCGCTGCCCCACGCCGACGCTCTCCGCGCGGCCGTGCTGACGGTGGACCCGGGCCAGCCGGTCTCCCAGGTTCAGACATTCGCGCGGGCGATCCGGGAAACGACCATCGGAATTCAATACGCGGCGGGCATCATGAGTGTTCTGGGAGTTCTGGCGCTGATCCTGTCCGCGATGGGAATCTACGGCGTGATGGCATATCTGGTCAGTCAGAGGACACATGAGATCGGCATCCGCACGGCTCTCGGAGCTTCGTCGCGCAACGTGCTGGTGCTGATCTTCCGGCGAACCGCGTGGCTCACCCTCTCGGGAACCATCGTCGGGCTCGCCCTCGCCGTCGGCCTGGGTCGCCTGATGGAGAGCGCGTTGTTCGGGACGATCAGTCTGGAATTCGGCCCGTTCCTGTTTTTCGCGAGTGTGCTCGCGGCCGTTTCCCTGGTGGCCGGCTACATCCCGACCCGGCGCGCGCTTCGGGTCGACCCGATCACAGTGTTGCGCAGCGAGTAGGTCTTCGGAGGGCAGACCGCTGCCGTGGCGCGCCGGAACGCACCGTTGCCACTCAACGGCAATGGGGTTTCAGTAGATTCGTCGGAGAGTCAGTTCTTCGAAGACCGTGAACTCTCCGCCGTCGAACGCCAGCTCAAACGTCCCGGTGAAATCGTCGGGCCCCTGGCGCCGGATGGTGTAGCGGGTTCGCATTCCGGGAGAGCCGTTCTCGATCCGGGTCGACTCGATGACGAAGACGTCGCCACCCTCCGCGACAGTCAATTCCGACGACGCCACAAAAGCTTCGATGAAGAACGTTTTCGCCCTCAGGCCGCCCCCCAACGTGTCCCGGTACACCACCATGAAATCCTGATGAATCTCGTAGTCGGTACTCGGCGTCTCGGTCGGAAACATGTCGAGCGTCCGCTCGACGAGGAACATCCCCGCAACCTCGTAGCTGTAGCTCTTGTGGATCTGGTTGCGGCTGTCGGCGAAAACCCCGTACCCCTGCCACTCACCGATCAGCCAGTCGAGTTCCGCAAAGCGGGCGGCGCCCCGCCGGCCCTCCCATTCATCGCCGTTCTGCGCTTGCACCTCGGTCCGAACACCGGACGTGAACACCAGGACATGCAGTGCCGCAAAAGTCGTCTTCACCATCTCATCGCCTCCTCGATCATCCCATTAATGAGATCGTAGCCGATTCTTGAGACAGAGCAAGAGATCGGTCGAACCGACCTGCCACAGGCCGCTAGCCGATGAGCTATAGTGGCGGCGATGAAATACTCCGAACCGGCTGTCAGGGCTTCCGAATCGACCTTGATCCAAGTGGCCATGCTTGCCGACCGCGTCGACGCTACCCACCGCCTTTACTACGGGGAACCCGACCTGCCGACACCGGATTTCATCTGCGAAGCGGCGACCGAGGCGATGAATGCAGGACACCTTTACTACACCCCCACAGCCGGATATGCGGAGTTGAAGGAAGCGATCGCGGAACACACGAACCAGCTCCATGGTGTCCGCTACAAGCCCTCCGAAGTGGTGACGACGGTCGGCGCCGGGATGGCGATATTCCTCGTGATCGCTGCGTCGGTCGAGCCCGGCGACAACGTCGTCATCGTGGCGCCGGCGTTTTCTGTTTTTGCCTCGACCGTACAGTTGTTTGACGGAGAGGTCCGCGAGGTACCGCTCGCTCTCGACAGGGACCGCTTCAGGCTCGATATGGACGCGGTCCAGGCCGCGGTCGACGACAGAACGAAGCTCGTCGTCGTCAACAGCCCGTCCAATCCGACCGGCTGGGTCATCACCGAAGAGGAGCAGCGCTCGCTCTGGGCATTGGTCGTGGAGCGCGACATTCTCCTGGTCAGCGACGAAGTCTACGAGCGGATCGTCTTCGATTCGGCCGTCGCGCCATCATTCTCCCGGATTGCAACTGACCGCGAGCATCTTCTCCTGATCAACAGCTTCTCGAAGACCTACAACATGACCGGATGGCGGCTCGGTTACGGGGTGGGGGACGAGAGATTGATCGGGCTGATGGCCAAGGTTGAGGAGTTCATCATCTCCTCACCTCCTGCAATGATTCAGCAGGCCGGCATCGCCGCGTTGCGGCATGGAGAAGACCACATACAGCGAATGCAGGAGCAGTACCGGACGAGGCGGGAGCTCGTCCTTGGAAAGCTCAGTGGGATGCCCGGGCTTACGATCCCTCAGCCGGACGGAGCGTTCTACGTCTTTCCGAAGGTGGAGGGCCTGGAAGACTCCATGGGCTTCGCCAGACGTCTCATGGAGGAGACTGGAGTTGGGGTCGCGCCCGGCAGCGCGTTCGGTCCTCACGGAGAGGGCCACATCCGGATCTGCTTTGCGAACACGCCCGAGCGCCTGGACGAAGCGCTCGACTTACTTGAAGAGTTCCTGCTGAGGGAAGCCTAGCCCGCAGTAGCGGCGCCCTATTAACCGCCGATTCAGGATTCGCTCGATTCCGGCCGTCATAGACGGCCGCTACAGAGGATCTTCGAATCAGGCGTGACAGATTTCGAATGGTCGATGCTTAATCGAGGTTCTGGTAAGCGCGGAGCGTCAGGAACTCTTCCAACTCGTCGTTGGAGATGATCTTGTCGAACAGTTCTCTTGCCAACTCGTACCGGCCCGCGTCCCAACGGTCCTCGCCGACTTCGTCCCGGATCTTTCTGATTTCATCTTCAAGAAGCTCATGGAAGAGATCGAGCGTCACCTTGCGACCGTCGGTTAGTACGCCCTTGGGGTGACGGATCCACTGCCATACCTGCGTCCGTGAAATCTCAGCGGTGGCGGCGTCCTCCATCAGGTAATAGAGGGGAACGCAGCCGTTTCCGCCGAGCCACGCCTCCATGTACTGAACGCCGACGCTGATGTTTTTCCGGAGACCCGCTTCGGTGATGTTGCCCTCGGGAACGGTCAACAGATCCTGGGCCGTCACTTCGACGTCCTCTCGCAACTTGTCGATCTGATTGGGGCGATCGCCGAGCACCTTGTCGAACTCTTCTTTCGCCACGGCAACCAGTCCCGGGTGCGCCACCCATGTGCCATCATGGCCGTCCCTCGCTTCTCGTTCCTTGTCGTCGCGCACCTTGCCCATCGCCACCTCGTTCGCCTCAGGATCGTTCTTGATGGGAATCTGCGGAGCCATTCCTCCCATCGCCGGCGCCCCCCGTCGGTGGCAGGTCTTGATGGCCAACTGCGTATAGGACCGCATGAAGTGCTTCGTCATCGTCACGTCGGCACGGTCCGGAAGGATGAACTCGGGGTTGTTCCCCAGCCGTTTGATCACGCTGAAAATGTAGTCCCAGCGGCCGCAGTTCAATCCCGCACTGTGGTCTCGCAATTCGTAGAGGATCTCGTCCATCTGGAACGCCGCGAGAATCGTCTCGATCAGCACTGTTGCCTTGATGGTGCCGTTGGGGACTCCAAGCGTCTCCTGAGCGGTGACGAAGATGTCGTTCCACAGCCGCGCTTCAAGATAGCTTTCCAGCTTGGGGAGGTAGAAGTACGGCCCGGTTCCGTGCTTCTTCAAACGGTCGTGGTTGTGGAAGAAGTACAGAGCAAAATCGAAGATGCCGCCCGAGACCGGCTTGCCGTCGAGCGTGACGTGCTTTTCCGGAAGATGCCATCCGCGTGGGCGTACGAGCAGAACAGCTGTCTCTTCGTTGAGTTCGTAGAACTTCCCGTTTGGCGCGGTGAAGGTGATCGTGCCGTCGATGGCGTCGCGAAGGTTGATCTGACCCTGCACGGTGGCCGCCCACGTCGGTGAGTGCGAGTCTTCGAAGTCTGACATAAAGATGTTCGCGCCCGAGTTCAGCGCGTTGATAACCATCTTTCTCTCGACCGGTCCCGTGATTTCCACCCGCCGATCCAAGAGGTCCTCAGGTAGCGGGGCGATCTTCCAGTCTCGGCTGCGAACATCCGTGGTCTCGGGCGGGAAGTCGGGCAGCTTACCGGCGTCCAAATCCACCTGAACCTGGCGGCGCCGCTCCAGCAACTCTTCCCGACGGGGGTCAAACTGCCGGCACAATGAAGCGACGAACGCGAGCGCCTCGGCGGTCAGTATCTCGGCGAACTCGTCGGTCACCGGAGAGTGGATCTCCAACCCGCCGACCTTCATCCCCAGTCCATCTGACATGGCTTCACCCCTTACGGAAATTCTGCGAAGAATATCACACGCACCGTTGGCAGCTGCGTCCCGGGCGGCATCAACATGCGATAATTTGAACCTCGTGGAAGTGCATATCGTCGACGGAACCTATGAATTGTTCCGCCACTTCTTTGCCGTTCCATCGGCTCTGTCCGAAGACGGAAAGGAGGTCGGAGCCCTCCGCGGTGTCATCGGATCGATGCTAAGGATGATCGAGGCGGGCGCCACTCACATCGGCGTGGCGACCGACCACGTGATCGAGTCGTTCCGCAACGAAATGTACGCCGGTTACAAGACGGGCGACGGCATCGACCCGAATCTTCGGTCGCAGTTTTCTCCCCTCGAGGATGGCCTCGAAGCGATGGGCGTCGTGGTCTGGCCCATGATCGGGCAGGAAGCCGACGATGCAATGGCGGCAGCTGCCCTGCGAGCGTCGGAAGACCCCGATGTTTCGCGGGTTCTCATCTGCACTCCAGACAAGGATCTGGCTCAATCCGTCGTCGGTGACCGCATTGTCCAACTCGACCGGAGGAAGAACCTGATTCGCGATGAGGACGGCGTCCGGGAAAAGTTCGGCGTAGCGCCCGAATCGATCCCCGACTTCCTGGGGCTCGTCGGAGACAGTGCCGACGGCTTCCCGGGCCTTGCCGGGTGGGGCGCCCGATCTGCCGCCGTGGTGCTGGCACGCTACGAGCACCTGGAGGCGATCCCGAACAACCCCGACGACTGGGATGTTTCGATCAGGAACGCGCGCAAGTTGGCGACAACCCTGGCCGAGGGCTGGGAGGACGCCCTGCTCTACCGCGATCTGGCGACCCTCCGGACCGATGCGAAGGTGTTCGATTCCGTGGAAGAGCTTCGATGGCGAGGGCCGAGGGCCGACTTCGAACCGTTCGCGAAATGGATGAGAGCACCCGGGCTGTGGACGCGGGCAAATTTAGCGGCTGGGCGGTAGCCCGCTCACTGCGGCCGGAAGTACGCGCGGCCTTCCTTAGACAACAGGACCCAGCCGACGTAGATTCCGAGAGCCGTGCCGAACGGGAACATCGACAGCAGGACAAAGGCGACAATGAGCGTAAGGATACGCGCCTTGTTGTTGTAGCGTCGGAGGCACTTTCCCGCCCATATCATCAGAGCACCGACGACGAGCCCGCCTGCGCTGAAAGCCGAGGCCAAGATCCTCAGGATCGAGATCTCGTCAACCACCTGACTGGCAATCAGCCCCAGCAGGCCCGACAAGATGGTCAGCGCGCCCATGCCGATCATCGCGTACGACACGAGCCGGATCTGAAAGGGCATGTTGGGCCCTTGGACGGCAGCCGGGGGCTCGGGCTGTGGAATCGATAGTGATGGCTGTGGGGTGGGCGCTGGGTAGCCCGAACCACCATGGGATTCCGAGGGCGACGGAGCGGGCGCCGGCCCGGAGGGGATCGGCGTGGGAATCGCGTGGAACGAACTGTCCCGTCGGATGCGCTTCAGGTCGGCACGCATATCGGCCGCCGTCTGGTAGCGCACGCTACGATCCTTCTCGAGAACCCGATCGATCAGGGCCACGACGCCCACGGGAACGTTCGGGTTTAACGCCCCAATGCCGACAGGTACCCTGTTCAATACGGCGTCGAAGATGAGCCCCGTGGTATTGCCGCCAAACGCGGAACGCGCCGTGGCCATCTCGTAGAGCACTGAGCCGAACGAGAACAGGTCCGACCTCGCGTCGAGTTCCTCGCCGCTCACCTGTTCGGGCGACATGTAGGCGATCGTGCCGACGGCCGATCCCGGGTTCGTCAACAACGCGCCACCGGTGAGGGTCAGTTCGTCGCCAACGCCCGTCGAGGAGCCTCCGACTACGGAGAGTTTCGCCAGGCCGAAGTCGAGGAGCGTGGCATGTCCGCGGGAGGAGATGATGATGTTGGCCGGCTTGATGTCGCGGTGGATGATTCCCTCGGAATGGGCAACATCGAGGGCGTCAGCCAGTTGGATCGCCACTTCCAACAGGTCTTCGGTTCTGAACGGACCGCGCAGCAGACGCTGACTGACGTCCTGACCTTCGAGCAACTCCATCACGATGAACGGACGTCTCTCCCATTCTCCGATGTCGAACACGGTGCAGATGTGGGGGTGTTGAAGCCGGGAAGCGGCTCGGGCTTCGCGCCGAAACCGCTCGAGCGCCTGCTCGTTCTCGGCGTACTCGTCGGGAAGGAACTTCAGCGCGACCGCCCGGTCCAGACGGGCATCCTCCGCGCGGTAGACGCGGCCCATCCCCCCACTTCCGATCTGGGAGACGATTGTGTAGTGAGAGACCTGCTTGCCGATCATCCGTTGTCTCCGGATCACTCCGTCGATCACCGACCCGAAGCTAATAGCCTGTGGCAAAACCACAGGCTATTAGCCCATGGTAGCGATTTGTCCGGCTCCTTGCACGCAGGATCGCTCAACCGAGCAGCGCGAGCAGAAGTCCTGCGGCCACGGCCGAGCCAATGACACCGGCGACGTTCGGCCCCATCGCATGCATCAACAGGTGGTTCTGATCGTTCGACTCGAGCCCGACGCGGTTGACGACACGCGCGGCCATCGGTACTGCCGATACGCCTGCCGCGCCGATCAACGGATTCACGCGGCCCGAACTCAGTCGGTACATGACCTTGCCCATGAGGACCCCGGAGGCGGTGCCCACGCAAAACGCGAAGAAGCCGATGACCAGGATGCCGATCGTTTCAGCGTTCAAGAATTCTTCGGAACGCAACTTCGAGCCCACAGCCAGCCCCAGGAGTATGGTTGCGATATTGATAATCTCGTTCTGTGCCGCTTTGGCCAGACGGTCGACGACACCGCATTCCTTGAGCAGGTTTCCGAACACCAGCATTCCGATCAACGGCGCCGCCATGGGCAGGAAAAGCACGACAACCAGGAGAACGGTGAAGGGAAAAAGGATGCGCTCGAGACGGGACACCGACCTCAGTTGCGCCATCACGACCGATCGTTCGGCTTCGGTCGTCAGGGCGCGCATGATCGGAGGTTGGATTATTGGAACCAGAGCCATGTAGGAATACGCCGCAACGGCTATAGCACCCAACAATGAAGGACTCAGTCTTGATGCCAGGAAGATGGCGGTCGGCCCATCCGCGCCCCCGATTATTCCGATCGCCGCAGCGTCAGCCAGCGAGAAATCCATCCCCGGAATCGCGTTCATCGCCAACGCGCCCAACAGCGTAAAGAAGATCCCGAACTGAGCGGCCGCACCCAATATCAGAGTGGGAGGGTTTGCGATCAGGGCACCGAAATCGGTGAGCGCACCCACCCCCATGAATATCAGCAGCGGGAACACACCGGTGGCGACACCGACCTGATACACCTGACCCAGAAGGCCTTCCGGGCCGCTGATTTCGGCCAAGGGGATGTTGCTCAGGATCGCGCCGAAACCGATCGGCACCAGAAGCAGTGGTTCGAAACCTTTAGAGACGGCGAGGTAGATCAGCAGGCAGCCGATCGCGATCATCAGCACCTGGCCCGGCCCGAGATGAGCGAGTCCGGTCGTCAACCACAGTCGCGAAACAAGATCTTCCTGCATTAACAGCGCTGCATCAGGCGAGGTAGATCAGAGCGTCGCCGGCTTGAACCGAGTCGCCCTCGCTGACCGGAACGGAGGCCACATTGCCAGCGCGACTGGCGCGAACTTCGGTCTCCATCTTCATCGCCTCAAGCACGATGACGAGGTCTCCTGTCTGGACCTGTTGTCCTTCTTTCGCGACGACACGCAAGACCGTCCCGGCTAGTGGAGACGGCAGCCGATCGCCCTGACCGCCGGAAGGTGCCGGTATCGTTGCCCGAGACGGTGGGCGCGACGGGATGGTCGGAACGACTGCCTTCGGACGGACCGACGAAACGGCGCCTTCAGGGGTCACCTCGACATCGTATTCGTTGCCGTTGACAGCGACCCGATAACGCTCGGGTCCCACTCGAGCGGGCATTGGCCGAGGCTCCGCCGTCTCGACGGGCGCATCCGGCTTCTGCTCCGACTGTGGCTCGAGCCACGGGGGCGGCTCGAACACGTCCGGGTTATCCCGGTTCTTGAGGAAGCGTTGACCGACCTGGGGGAACAGAGCGTAGGTCAGGACGTCTTCGATCGGTCGGCCTGCGCGACGGATTCCCTCCTCGCGCGCGATGCCATCGAACTTCGTGGTCAAGGTCTCCATTTCGGGCTTCAGAAGGTCCGCCGGACGGCAGGTGACCGGGTCGTTTCCGTTCAGGACTCGCTTACGGAGGGCCGGATCGACGGCAGCGGGAGTCTTCCCGTACTCCCCCTTCAGCAGGGCTGCAGTCTCCTTCGTGATGTTCTTGTAGCGGTCCCCCGTCAGTACGTTAACGATCGCTTGCGTTCCGACGATCTGGGAAGTCGGCGTCACAAGAGGGATAAACCCCAGGTCCTTACGAACGCTCGGCATCTCAGCCAGCACCTCGTCGAACTTGTCGAGGGCGCCCTGCTCCCGCAGCTGGTTCTCCATGTTCGTGAGCATCCCGCCGGGCACCTGCGCGATGAGGATGCGCGAATCGACACCGCGTAGAGACCCTTCGAACTTCGCGTACTTCTTCCGGACCCCACGAAAGTAACCGGCAATCTCCTCGAGCAGATGCAGGTCGAACCCGGTATCGTGATCGGTGTCCTGGAAGATCGCAACGAGAGACTCGGTCCCCGCGTGCCCGTAGGTGTGGGACATCGACGAAATCGCGGTATCGGCATAATCGAGCCCGGCTTCGACCGCCTTGACGAGGGTCGTCGTGCTCATACCGGTGGTGGCGTGGCAGTGCATCGCGATAGGAACCGATACGGCGTCTTTCAGCCGCGCCACCATTTCGTGAGCGACGTACGGCTTCAGCAGGCCGGCCATGTCCTTGATACAGATAGACTGGCATCCCAAGTCTTCCAGGCGCTTCCCCATCTCGACCCACATGTCGAGCGTATGCACCGGGCTGATCGTGTACGAAATCGTCCCCTGGGCATGCTTCCCGGCCTTGAGCGTCGCCGCGACGGCCGCTTCGAGGTTCCGGATATCGTTCATCGCATCGAAGATACGGAAGATGTCCATGCCGTTGTCGGCAGCGGTTTCTACGAATGCCTCGACGACGTCGTCGGCGTAGTGGCGATAGCCGAGGACGTTCTGGCCGCGCAAGAGCATCTGGAGCTGGGTGTTCGGCATCGCCTTGCGAAACTGTCGCAGGCGTTCCCACGGATCTTCGCCGAGGAAGCGAATGCAAGCGTCGAAGGTCGCGCCTCCCCAGACTTCGGCAGACCAGAGGCCCACACGGTCCAGCTTTTCGCAGATCGGAAGCATGTCGTCGATCCGCATGCGCGTGGCGAGCAGCGACTGATGGGCGTCTCTGAGGACGACGTCTGTGATCCCGAGGGGTTTCTTCATCAAGCTACTCCTGTCCTGTTCCGATGGGCGTGAACAGCGGCCGTGATTGCAGCGACGACATCCGAGTCGTCCGCCGCGGCGGCCTCCCCGATGGCTGCGACCGGCAACGGCAGGGGCACATCGATCAACCCGGCCAGGTAAGACATTCCGTAAACGGCGAACACCAGGACGCTGAGCAGAGAGAAAACAACGCCCAAGCCGAGCGCCATGATCACGCCACCCTGTTTCAACAATTCTATGACCGCGAGATCCATTAGTTTGAGTCCGTTACGCCCGATCAGGAACGCTCATCTTAGCACACGGAGACGCTGCCAATCGGTTGCCCAACCCCCTCGCTACCGCTCCGGGTTCTGACTGCGGGGACCAGCATGCGGCGCGGTGGGCCCGACGCCCACAACAGAACCGGAAGCGGTAGCGACCGGGTAGACCTCGTTCCACCGGCCTCAGAACCGGAACTTGATTCCGAACTGAGCCTGGAAGGGAGACAACGCAGTGCGCGCCTGCCGGAATGTAGAAGAGCGGGCGTTCCCGTTGAAGTTGGACAGATTCGCCCTGTTGAAAAGGTTGAACATCTCCCAAAGGACTTCCACGTCCCGGTTTTCGTCGATCGTGATTCGCTTCGAGAGCCTGAGGTCTGCCTGGAAGAAGGGTTGGCCGCGGAGGGAATTGAATCCCACACCGGCAGGACGATCGTTACGTACGAAATCGAGGTTGTCGTCGAGGCCGGTCGTATGGTTATAGGGCGGCGCGCTGTTGGCAGTCACGATAGTCGCAAACTGAACCTCGAACGGGAGCTCATACATGAGGTGACCGGTAAAACGATGCCGGACATCGTTCGCGGTCGGGCCGAAGTCCAGTTCGTTGAAGCGGTCGTACGCGTTGCTGGGCGAGGATCCGAACGCTCCCTCGGACCATTGTCTCGACTGCCCGACGGTATAGCCGATGAGGAACCCGTAGCGGTCGGCAAACCTCCGCTCCAGCCTCAGGGTCGCGGTGTTGACGTGCAGTCGGTTGCTCTGGTCTTGGGACATCCGCATCTGCGTACATGCGCCGGCGCCGCGAGCGGCGAGAAGTTCGGCCATTGGACAGACGCGCTCCCCTCGGGTCGTCTCCAGGGGCAGGGGCGCGTTAGCGTTGTAGATCATCTGGAAGTTCAAGCCCAGGATGTGGGTGAAGTCGGCCGAAAACGCCACGTCAGGTGAGATCTCGTACCCGAATCCAGCGCTCGAGTGTTGCGCATAGGGGGTGTCTGCCGAGGGCGCCGGCACGGCCGTCACACTAGTCGTGGTGGCGGGCAGCCCGGCAGCAGCCGGAATGTTTGGGAAGAAATCGGGGTTCGTCACCTCGACTCTCTGAGCAATCAACCCATTGTAGCCGGCGATCACTCCGCGCAGGCCGAGCGTCCATATTCGATCGTGGAAGATACCGTAGCTGGCGCGAATGACGGCCCGGCCGTCTCCCCGCGGATCCCACGACAACCCGAAGCGGGGCGACAGGTCCAACGAATCGGTTGGTACGGGGCGCCAATAGTCGGTCCCGAGGGCTCCCGCGGGCCCGAGCGCAACCTCCAGCCATACATCCTGGGGGCGGTCGCGCGAAAAGCCGGACTGCTCGAAAGCATCCGGGCCGCCCAAATCGGCCTTGAACACTCGCAGGTCGTAGCGGAGCCCGGCGTTGAGCGTCAGGGTCCGACTGACACGCCAGGTGTCGTTCACAAAGAGCGCGTACATCGCAACGTCGCGATCGACCCTGACGAACGTCGGGTCCGGGCTATCGCCGCGCTCGAACTGCAGGTTGAAACTCGCGACGTATCGATTCGGCACGAACGGCGCCGTATCGTCCGGAAAGCGAAACGCACCGTTGAACGTGCCGTTCGTGTCGTTCGAAGCCGCCGCATTGTTGATTTCGCCGCCCCACTTGATCGTATGGTTGCTGGTCTGGTGGCTGGTCGTGTTGGCGAGGATCCAATTCTTCTGGACACGCCCCTGTGGTGTCGTTCCGCCGTTCGTGCCGACGTCCACGGACGGGAAATCCAGGGTTGGCAGGAACGGTCCGTCGGACTGAACACCGCGGAACAGCCTCTGGATTGATCGGTTCACGCGTAGTTCGTTGACGGTCGCCGTACCGAGAACGCTGCTGTGGTTCAACGACGCGAAGTAGCTGCTTCCCAGGTCATCGAACCCGTTGTCTGCCCCGATCTGGCCACCGATGTTCTTGTTGAACTCCCGGTTGTCGTCGTAGAGATATGTCGCGTTCAGCGTGTGCGACGGGTTCAGGTTGAAGGTGAACTTTCCCAACGCGTTGATCTCGCGCCGTTCCTGCGGGACTACGGATCTGGTGTCGTAGCCCATCCCGAGGGAATCGACAAATTCTTCTACCGTCTTCGGTATCGAGATCTGGGCGCTTTCGTCCCCAGTTTGCCGTTCAATGGAGCCGAAGTAGAAGGCTCGGTCCCGCACGATCGGCCCGCCGACGGTCCCGCCGTACTGCTTACGTTTGAAAGGCGGCACATCGGAAGCGGGCGTCGCCTCACCGCCGACGACCCGGAAGGCGGGTTTATCGAAGGAGTCGTCCCTTAGGAAATAGAAAGCGTTGCCATGGACATCGTTGCCTCCGGACTTGATAACGACGTTGATCGCGCCAGCCGCCGTCCGGCCGAACTCCGCCGAGTAACCGCTGGTCAGCACCTGGAACTCCTGCACAGCCTCCTGGCCGAGGCGGGTTCGTGTGGCTCTGGAAAGGTTGGTCCCGCCTGAGGTCACCTCGTCGTTGAAGTCAACACCCTCGAGCCAGACGGATTTGTAGCGCTCCTCGAGACCGAAGAAGCTGATCGATTCGGTTGCCCCGCTTCGTATCGAACTCTGGTCGAGGGAAACCCCGGGCGCCAGCAAGCCGAGGTCCAGGAAGTCCCTGGACTTGAGCGGGAGGTTTTCGACGAGCCGATTGTCGACGACGGTCTTGATGACCTGCTCGGTGGTGGTGACAAGCGGCGCTTGGCCGGTGACCGAAACCGATTCAGCGACGGGCCCGATAGGGAGTTCGAAGTCGAGCTTCACTTCGCCCTGAATGGGCACCCTCAGCCCGGAATGGTTGACCGTACGAAAACCGGGGAATTCCACGGTGATGCTGTAGAGGGCGGGTACGAGTCCGTCGATGCGAAACAATCCCTGGGCGTTGGTCCGGGTCCGACGCACGGCACCGGTACTGTCGTTGACCGCACGGATCGCGGCACCCTCCAGGACAGCTCCCGACGGATCGGTGACGTCGCCCAGGATCGAACCGGTTGTCGTTTGCGCCTGGACCGAGAGTGTCAGGGCCAGGAGAGCGAACGTAGCGAAGAACAGGCGTCGGGCTCGGTACATCCTCAAAGAGATATACCAGAAAACCAGCTTGTTCAGGTACCTGCCGCGGGTACCGCGGGACGCCTCGCGATGCTCGGCGCCTCCGCGGTGATCACCGGCAGTCTACTGATTCTGGACGTCGGTCGACGGCGTGTCCGTCCGGTACTTCTCGAACCAGTATCGCAGGTAGAGCTGGGTGCGCATGAAGTTGGACGGGTTCGACGTCGTGCCGTGCCACTCGTCGTTGAATCTCACCATCGCCGCGGGAACCTTCAGGTACCGCAGCGCGCTGTAGAACTGCTCGGTCTGCGGCATCGGTGTCCGCAGGTCGTTGACGCCGGTCATCAACATCGTCGGAGTCGTGACGTTCCCGACGTATGTGAGGCGGGGAGCGTCGGATGTGTTCGCTCGGGTCCACCCAGGGGAGCTCATCGAAGTTGCGATACCAACTCGCTCCATCGGTCGTTCCCACGAAACTAACCCAATCGATCACCGGGCAGTTCGCCGAAGCGGCGGCGAACCGATCGGTATGCCCGACCACCCAGGCGGTCAGCACGCCACCTCCACTGCACCCGGTGACAAACCATGTTGTCTGAATCGACGAAGCCTTCTTCGAGAAGCGCATCCACTCCGGCCATGAGGTCGTCGTAGTCCTTGCTGGGATACGCGCGCATGATCTCGTTGCCGAACTCACTACCGTAACCGGAGCTCCCACGGGGGTTCGTATACAGAATGACGTAGTCGTTGGCGGCCTGCTCCTGCCAACCGAAGTTGAAGCCGACGTTGTACATGCCATGCGGTCCGCCATGGATGTGGAGCTGCAGCGGGTACCTGCGGTTCGGGTCGAAATCCGGGGGCGTGATGTACCAGCCCTGGATTTCGAGGTCGTCGGTCGACGTGTAGGTGATCTCGTGGACTTCCCCGAGCTTCTTGTCCGCCAGGATGTCCTCGTTCACGGCCGTGAGCTGTTTGAGGGATGATGGATCGTCCACATCGAAAATCACGACATCAGCCGGGCTGTGGAAGCTTGTGAGGGTGCCGACAGCCATCCCGGACGGGTGAATATCGGTGGTGGTCAGCATCTGCGTGCCGGGTCGAAACCGGCCGGACGACGCCGGCCCCGTCGCCTTCAAGCGGCAGGAAATACAGGTTGCGCGTTCCCGAGTCGCTGGCGGTGAAGTAGACGCCATCACTCGAGGCATTCCATGTGATGTTCGATGGGGACCGATCCCAATTGCCTGAGGCGAGCCGGCCGTTCCGCCCGTCGAGCTCGACGACGTAGAGCTTCCGTTCGACGAAAGTATCCTCTGTCCAGTCGTACCCTGCATAGACAATCCGACTGCCGTCGGGCGAAACGACTGGTCCGGAATCGGGACCATGATGATCGGTCACCTGGCGCACTTCGCGGGTCGCAACGTCCACCGAGTAGATGTGACCTCTCGCGCCACTGGTACTCGGCCTCGTCCTCGCGCAGGCCGCTGAACAGGATGCTTCTCCCGTCTGGTGTCCACTCGACCGAGCTATGGTTGTAGCTCCCTCGGGTGATCTGTCTCGGAGTTCCTCCGCTCGATGGAACGACAAATATGTGCCGATACCCGGTGTCGGTGAATCCCTGTCGGTCCCGTCTGTAAGCGAGACGCGTGACAATCTTGGGGGCGGCAGTCCAGTCCGCCCCTTCGGGGCGATCTGGCATGTCGATACTCCAGGACTGCTTCTCATCGACGAGCATCGTGAAGCCGATATGGTTTCCATCGGGTGACCACTTGATCGATCCCGGGCCCTTGTCTACGTGGGTAATCTGTGTGACCGCGCCTTCGGCGTCCATCCATCGCACGAAGATCTGCGAGCCTCGGGGTTCGCCCGGCGCCGTGAATGCGATGCGCTCGCCATCGGGCGACCACCTGGCGTTCGAGCCGTCGATCAGGAACCGGTTCCGGCTCCCATCGGCATTCATGATCCACAGCGATGATTCGCGGCTGTCGTTGACTTTGTCGATCCACTGCCGCGTGTAGATGATCTGGATCCCGTCGGGGGGATATCCGGGGATTGGACACCCTCTCGAGTTCCAGATAGAGATCCAGCGTCAACCTGTCTTCGAGCTGCGCGGATAGCGTTGCAGGCAGCAACAGGACGACGAGCATGGCAAGGTAAGCTCGCTTGGGCATAACGTCTCCCTCAAACCTTCAGGCCGAAAGCGGCATTTTGCCCGCTCCGATTCAGGTTGTCTTGATAGGTTGTCCTGCCGTTCTACTGCCGAATGGACCAGGAGTCAAGCGTTCGAACAATCACATCCGGACCTACGGACGTATTATCGTGGTGTTGGGGTAGAACGTCTTCCAGGCGAACCAGTAGGAGAGGGTGGCAGGAATCTGGTCGAGCGTCCGGCCCTCTGCTGGCCCGGCAAGGGCCCGACCGGTATAGCCGTCCCACTCGGAGCCCAATCCACCATCCTTGATAATCGTCCTGCCTTCGCGTTCACCGAAGTGTGACCACTCCCGAGACTCTGTCACGAATACCCTGGCCGTTCGGCCGTCCGGGGTTCCGACAATCAGGAGCGGACCGCTGGCCGTCTCGATCGTGACCACGGGGTCGTCGGACAGTTCCGCCAACGGGACGCTGAACGCCTGGCCGTCCATGACGAAGCTGAGGACGCGTTCCTTTGGCCCGAGCCCTGAATCGGAGAACCCGAGCGTGCGCGTCACACCAATCCGGGAGCTTCTGTGGTAGTCGGCGTACGCATCGGCAGCGCCCTCGAGTCTTCCGCCCACGTACTTGGAAAGCACGCGGGTTTCCGGATGGAGAGTCCACCACTGCTTCCAGGTCATCATCTCTGCCGGAAACATTTCCAGCTTGGTGTCCTTCATGGGACCGGCGATCGCGCGGCCCCCGGCCTGCGACCAGAAAGACTCGCTCTGTCGGTCGTACATCACGAGGTTCTCGCGCCAGAGACGGCCGGACACGCCGAAGGTCAGTTCTCTTCCGTCAACCTCCCGGGCGTAGACGATGCCCGTATAGCAGAGCGGGCACCACGTCACCGCAATCGGCGTCGACCCGATGACGTCATTGACGATCTCGTGGCGATCCAGCAGCCAGGTGGAATAGGCCTTGGCCACACCCCCGGCGACGACACCGATGACGAGTTCGTCGTCGCTCATGAAATCGTCCGCTTCCCCGGCGGAAACGAAAACGGTTCGATCGATCGCCGGAATAGCGTCGCGTGGCAGGACATCGACGACGGGATGTCCATCGACTACCAAAGTCGCCGGGTTCTGCGCCAACAGGAACAACACGAGAAAAGCCATCAGCATCACAATCTCCCAAGCATCGCGCGTACGCCGTCGAAAAGACAGTGATTCCGGTTACATTGCTGCGCGATCGAAACTTGCCAGGGTGTGTGAGCAGGACTACAAACACCTCCAACAGGCTCAACTAGACTTTTGTAGCAATCATCAGCAGATCGCTCGGTTTCAGCAATACAGTTTCAGCTACCCATGGAGGCTCCGTAAGATTATGAAAAAGACAGTTGCCGGCCTGATGATGGCGGTTTTTGTTCTGGCCGGAACCGCAACCCTGATGCATCACACCGAGATCACTCTCAATGCGGCGGAGCAAGAGATGCCCATGCCGACGGTCGACGAAAGGCAGACGCTTCGGACGTTGCACACGCAGCTGGCGGAATTCAAGAGTGGTCTTGCCGAGGCCGGCAAGTATTCCTGTTGCCTGACCGAAGGCTGCGATTTCTGCGCCCTCGCCGGTGCCATGTGCCCGTGCGGCATGAAGCTCAGCGCAGGCGAACCCGTATGCGGTGAGTGCAAGATGGGGTGGCAGGCTGGACAGGGGGCACTCCGAGGTGTCAACCCCGATGACGTCGAGTCCCTGCCCGACCCGATGGCCAAGATGATGATGGATATGCGGAATATGCAGAAGGGAGGCGGTCAGTAGTCGACGGTCAATCGATCAGATTTCGCGGCGGGGTGAAGGTTCGCTCCGCCACGGGCTGTTTAAATAACAAGGGTGACGGTGTAGGGGCGGGACCTGTGCCCGCCCGTCAGCTTCCCCTTAGCATCGGGACTCCCCCTTCCTCGAAACGAACTCGGGAGCATCCTCCCCGTTCCTTGAACGGACTCGGGGGCATCCTCCGTTCCTTAAACGGACTCGGGGGCACCTCCCCGTTCCTTAAACGAACTCGGGGGCATCCTCGGTTCCTTAAAGTAATGCCGTCGGATGGCCACAGGTGCCACCCCTACACTCGTTTCTCTATGGCCTCACGGGCGATGGCGAGGAATTCGTCGATCGTCTTGGCCTTGAGGTCCTCGCCCCACCGCAGCCGGACAGCCACGCTGTTCGCCTCGGCCTCCCTGTCCCCGGCAACCAGCATGTACGGAATCTTCTGGATCTGCGCCTTGCGGATCTTCGCGTTCATGCGGTCCGCACCGTCATCGATCTCGACGCGCAGTCCTTCCGACAGCAGCCGTTCCACGACCGTACGGCAGTAGTCGACATGGCGGTCCGCGATCGGGATCACGACCGCCTGCGTGGGCGCCAGCCAAACCGGAAACGCGCCACCGTAATGCTCGATCAGGAGCCCGAAGAAGCGCTCCATGCTTCCGAGCAACGCCCTATGGATCATGTAAGGACGATGTTGTCCCCCGTCTTCGCCAACGAAGTTGAGATCGAACCGTTCCGGAAGGTTGAAATCGAACTGGATTGTGCTCAATTGCCAGGGCCGACCGATCGCATCGGTCAGGACGATGTCGATCTTCGGGCCGTAGAACGACCCGTCCCCGATGTTGATCTCAAACGGCAGGCCGGAACGTTCGAGTGAGGCCTTGAGAGCCTCCTCGGCAGCGTCCCAACTGGCTTCCGGTCCGACCCTCTTTTCCGGTCTTGTGCTCAGGTAGAGCTTGAACTGCTCGAATCCGAACGCGCGGAGGATGTGCAGGCTGAAATCCAGAACCTTGTCGATTTCCTCGGGCATTTGATCCGGTCGGCAGAACAGGTGCGCGTCATCCTGGGTGAATCCCCGAACTCGTGTCAGCCCGTGCAGTACGCCGCTGCGCTCGTACCGGTAGACCGTCCCCCACTCGGCCAGACGGATCGGCAGATCCCTGTAGGAGCGGATGCCGCTCTTGAAGATGTTGACGTGGAACGGGCAGTTCATCGGCTTCAGGTAGAATTTCTGGTCGTCGACTTCGACGGGGGCATACATACCGTCCGCATAGAAATCGAGGTGCCCGCTGGTCTCCCACAATGTCGCCCGCCCGATGTGCGGCGTGTAGACGAAATCGTAGCCGTTCGCCAGGTGCTCGCGCTTGCAGTACTCCTCGGTCAGATGCCGTATCAGGCCGCCTTTCGGGTGCCACAGGACAAGCCCGCCGCCGACCGTGTCGGGATGGATGCTGAACAGGTCCAGCTCAACACCCACCCGCCGATGGTCCCGTTTCTGTGCCTCCTCGAGGCGGACGAAATACGCCTTGAGCGCCTTCTTGTCCTCGAAAGCCACGCCGTAGACGCGTTGCATCTGGTCGCGTGACTGATCGCCACGCCAGTACGCGCCCGAAACGCGCGTCAATTTGAAGGCGTCCGGCCGGATCTGCCGGGTGTTGTCGATGTGCGGCCCCCGGCACAGGTCGACAAAATCTCCCGTCTTGTAGATGGTGACGGTCTCGACGCTGGCCCCGATCAGGTTGTCGTCCTCCAGGTCGGCGATGGCCGTCGTGCCGCGGTTCTTGAGGTCGTTGAGCAGTTCGACCTTATAGTCCTGGGTCATCTCCCCGAACCTGTCTATGGCATCGGCCATGGGCATTTCGGAACGTTCGAACGTCAGCTTCTCCCCCACCTTCCGACGCATCAACTGTTCGATTCTCTCCAGATCCTCGGGCGTCAGGGAGTGTTCGAGGTAAACGTCGTAGTAGAAGCCGTCTGCGATCACAGGGCCCACTCCGAACTTGGCCTCCGGGTAAAACTCCTGGATGCATGCGGCCATCAAGTGGGCCAGCGAATGGCGTATGGTTTCCAGATTCTGCTTGTTGGACATGACTCCTCTTATCGTCTGATCTCGATTGCTAAAGGGTGCAGAGTCCGGGAGGTATGAATGCTCGGCGGACGCTGTGCTACACGAAGAGAGCCGACTGGGTAGCCGTCGAACGGCCACGAGTACTCGGACTCGTGGCATTCGGCTCCTTAGTGGACAGCGCCCCTTCCAGAGCGAGGAGTTGGGCTTTGACTTCCAGACCCCCACCATAGCCCGTGAGAGATCCGTTGTGGCCGACCACTCTGTGGCACGGAACGATGATCGGGATCGGATTGTTATGGTTGGCCATGCCGACCGCCCGCGCCGCCCCGGGCTTTCCGATGGCCGCGGCTATCTCGCCGTAGCTCCGGGTCTCGCCATGGGGGATCTCCATCAGTTGGTTCCAGACGGAGAGCTGGAACGGCGTCCCCTCCAAGGCCAGCGGCACATCGAACGTCATCCGGCGACCGTCGAAATACTCCAGAAGCTGTCCGATAGCAGGCTCCGTCCCCCCGGCTTCCACGACTCCATGGGGCACATCTCGCCCGAAGCGGATCGACCGGAGACCCGCGTCCACCCACACGAGCGTCAGGGGACCGATCGGACTTTCGATGACCTCGTATCTCACCAGCTCAAGGTATCTCAAAGCACTGGAGCGCACAAGCCCTCGAGCGACCGGTACCGGGGTACAATGTGGGGGACGCGGATCGTCCGGGTCACGAACGGTAGTTCAGTACAGAACATCCTTCAGGAAGGCGGCGCCGACGATCAGTCCCACGACTCCGACAAATGCCGCACCATCCACAAGCATGACGAAGGATTGGCGGTCGCTTTCGTGAAACCGAAGGATCCGGGACGTGATGGCCGAAAGAATGGTCATGTACGATGTTAGATGCTTGTTAGCGAAAAACGTCTCTTTCCGGGCGTGCCGCCCCAAGACGAGGATCCCGAGATGGAGGGTAGGTGATTGAAAAAATGCCGGTGTTTTGTTATGTTTAGCGTTTGCCTGTGAGGAAATTCACCCCGCGTCCGCGCCAGGACAGAACAAGAGTCAACCATCGGATTCGATCGCGGGAAGTCCGTGTCATCGATGACGACGGTGGTCAGTTGGGGGTGATGCCACCGCATCAGGCGATACGTGTCGCGGAAGAGAAGGGCCTCGATCTTGTAGAGGTAGCGCCCAACGGGGATCCACCCGTCTGCCGGATCATGGATTACGGCAAGTACCGCTACCAGATGAAGCGGAAGGCTCACGAAGCAAAGAAGCACCAGAGAAGCGTCACCGTCAAGGAAGTTAAATTCCGGCCGAACACGGATGAGCACGACTACGAGTTCAAGAAGAACCACATTATCCGGTTCCTCAAGCAGGGAGACAAGGTCAAGGCCAACGTCTGGTTTCGCGGACGTGAGATCGTCCACAAGGAGATCGGGCGCGCGTTGATCCAGCGGTTGGTCGAAGAACTCGAGGAAATCGGCGCCGTGGAGAACCGGCCCAAGATGGAAGGTAACAACCTGGTCGCCATTTTCGCGCCGATCAAGGAGAAATAGCTTAGATATGGCCTTAAAGCTGAAAACCCACAGGGGCGCGCGAAAGCGGTTCAAGATCACGGCGAACGGCAAGATCAAGTGCGGACATTCGCTCAAGCGCCACATCCTGACGAAGAAGTCACCAAAGAGAAAACGCCACCTTCGAAAGGCCGGCATCCTGACTGCTGGGGATACGAAGCGCGTCCGGGAGATGCTTCCGCACGATTGATGGTGCGGTAGCGACGAGTGGTAACGAATAGTCGCCAGTTCCCGCTCATCGCCTGTGACTCGTCACCAAACATTCTGGTTTCGCAGATCGAAGCAATCATCGAGGACTAGTAGAAGTGCCAAGAGTCAAACGTGGAACGAAACGCCACGACCGCCGAAAGAGGGTTCTGAAGCTTGCCAGGGGATATTTCCTGGGCAAGAGCAAGCTCGTCAAATTCGCGGCTGAATCCGTCGACAGAGCGCTCCGGTACGCCTACCGAGACCGAAGAACGCGCAAGCGCGACTTTCGCAGGCTTTGGATCATCCGGATCGGAGCGGCGGCGCGCCAGAACGGCGTCAACTACAACCAATTCATGTTCGGCTTGAAGCAGGCCGGGATCGAACTGGACCGCAAAGTTCTGGCGGATATCGCCATCGAAGATCCGGCCGGTTTTGCCCAGCTAGCGGAGAAAGCAAAGGCAGCGATCGGCCAGACCGCATAGGTCCCCAGCCTGTGACCGGCATCGAGCATCTCCGCGAGATCGGCCATCGATTCGAGCAGGAAAAGGAATCCATCCAGGACGAGCGATCTCTCGACGAAGTCCGCGCCCGGTACCTCTCCCGAAAATCAGGTTTGTTGACCCTCGAGCTTCAGGGCTTGCGCCAGTTGCCCAAGGAGCAGCGCGCAGAATTCGGTCAGCTTGCCAACGAGATCCGAAACCGGATCGAGTCGACGCTGGACGAGTTCGCAGAATCCCTGTCCGCTTCGGAACAAGCCCGCCGGATCCAGGACGAGACGATTGACGTGTCGCTGCCGGGGGAACGGCGGCGGCTGGGTCATCGCCATCCGATCACTCTCGCCCGTGAAGAAATCGAACGAATCTTTGTCTCGATGGGCTACGCCGTTGAAGACGGTCCGGAAGTCGAGTCGACGTACTACAACTTCGAAGCCCTGAATATTCCGGCAGGCCACCCCGCGCGCAGTTCATCCGACACGTTCTACGTTTCGGACGACGTCGTGCTCCGGACTCACACCTCGCCGGTGCAGGTTCGGAGGATGGAGAACGCTCCGCCTCCGGTCCGCATTATCTGCCCGGGTCGCACTTTCCGTCACGATGATCTGGACGCAACGCATTCCCCAATGTTCCACCAGATCGAAGGGCTGGTTGTCGACGAGGGCATTACCTTCGGAGACCTGAAGGGAACGCTGGAACTGTTCCACCGGCAGTTTTTCGGTGAGAACACCGAGACCCGTTTTCGGCCGAGTTACTTCCCGTTCACCGAGCCAAGCGCGGAGGTCGACATCTCGTGCATCTTCTGCGAAGGACACGGATGCCGCGTGTGCAAGCAGACCGGATGGATCGAGCTCATGGGTTCGGGGATGGTCAATCCGGTCGTGTACGGTTTTGTGGGCTACGATCCGGAACGATACAGCGGGTTCGCCTTCGGCGGCGGCATCGACCGCTACGCGATGCTGAAGTACCAGATCGCAGACATCCCGCTGCTGTTCCAGAACGACATCCGTTTCCTTGGGCAGTTCTGAGACTGGACACATGCTTATCAGCTGCGACTGGCTAGGTGACCTGATCGATGTCGAAGGCTCCCCGAGCGACGTGGGCGAACGGCTCACGATGGCCGGACTCACACTCGATGGGGTCGTACGTGCCGGGGACGACACGATCCTGGAACTCGATGTCACGGCCAACCGCGGAGATTGCCTGTCCCACCTGGGAGTCGCTCGGGAGCTGGCGGTTATTCAGGATACGGGCGTGCGCCTCCCGGACTTCACGCTGGAAGAAGGCGGCCGCCCCGTCGAGGAAGCGTTTTCAATTTCGATAGCTGATGCCGACCTGTGCCGGCGCTACTGCGGACGCCTGATCGCAGACATCAAGGTCGGGCCGTCTCCCGGCTGGCTGGTTGCGCGCCTCGAAGCCCTCGGAATCCGCCCGATCAACAACGTCGCCGACGTGACTAACTACGTCCTGATGGAGTTGGGCCACCCCCTCCACGCCTTCGACCGAGAAACACTCCGCGGAAGTGAAATCATCGTCCGACGAGCCGACGTCGACGAGACTCTCGAAACGCTCGACGGCGAGAAACGGGACCTCGATCCCTCGATGCTGGTCATCGCGGACGCCGAGCGCCCCGTGGCGCTGGCGGGGATCATGGGTGGGGCCGAGACTGAAATATCCGCAACGACGGGCACGGTACTGCTCGAAAGTGCCTGGTTCGACCCGAACGCCACGCGCCGGACGGCTCGAGGGGTCAACCTCAACACGGACGCGTCGTACCGGTTCGAACGCGGTGCCGATGTAGAGATGGCACGGTTCGCCTGTGACCGTGCAGCTGGGCTGATCCAGGAACTCGCCGGTGGGACGATCTCGAAAGGGATGATCGACGTCTACCCAGGCCGGCAACCGGCGAGGCAAGCAAGCCTCAGGCGCCGACGTATCCGCCAGTATCTCGGCATGGAAGTCCCCGATGAAGCGGTCCAGGGAATCTTCGAGCGACTCGGCTTCAAGCCGAACACCATGAACGACGACGAGGGCTGGACTCTGACGGTGCCCGAATTCCGCCACGATATTTCCAGCGAGGAAGACCTGATGGAGGAGATCGCGCGCCATTTCGGCTACGACCGTTTTCCGTCGACGCTCCCCGCATGGTCTGGTCAAGGACAGCGCTTGCCCTGGCATGCCGTCGAAGCCGCCATCCGCGGGCAGCTTTCCGGGCTCGGATACTCGGAAGCCTGCACGATCGCCTTCAGCGACAGGGAAACCGAGGCGGCCTTCGAGCCGGATGCCGACCCGGTCGCTATCCGAAACCCCTTGTCGGACAAGGCGCCAATTCTTAGGACCTCGCTCGTTCCGAGCATGCTCCGGTCGGTGCAGTGGAACTTGAACCGCGGTTCGCGGGATCTGGAGTTCTACGAAATCGCCAAGACCTATCCGAAAGCGGGCGAGTACCGACGCCTGATTCTGGCCGGGACGGGTCTGGGCGAGTCCGCGAACGTTCATCGTGCATCAACCGATTTCGACTTCTTCAGGCTGAAGGGGGACGTCGAAGCGCTGTTGGGCATGTTCGATGTTCCGGCCGAGGGGCGGGTCGAGGACATCCCGCGATATCTGCATCCCGGACGCAGCATGCGGATCGGCTCCGTCGCGTTGCTCGGGGAACTGCATGCCGACATCCTCAAGCGCTTCAAGCTGAGACAGAAGGTCTACATCGCGGTGATCGCAATCGAAGAACTCTACCGGGCCGGTCTCAGAGACGTTGCGGCGCGAGAGATTCCGAAGTACCCTGCGGTGCGGAGGGACCTGTCGTTACTCGTCGACCGAAAACTTCGCTATTCCGAGGTAGTGGAGGCGATCCATGCGGCCGAGATTGCGGAACTGATCGACGTCTATCCGTTCGACAGGCTCGAGGAAGGCCCGTTTCCTACCTCCTGCTACAGCCTGGCAATCGGCCTGGCCTACCGGGCCGGAGACCGCACGCTGAAGGATGAGGAAGTCGATGGCTTCGACCGGAGGATCCTGGCAAAGCTGGAGCAGCTCGGAGTCGGGTTGAGAGGTGAGACCACATGAACGCTCTCGAAAGGTTCAGGGCCCTGGAAGGACGGATCGATCTGGCCGTGAAAACCCTCAAGGAACTCCGGACCGAGAAGAACACGCTGGAGAAGGAACTCGCGGCCGCACGGCGCGAGATTCAGGATCTTCAGGCCGAGCTCAAGTCCTTCGAGAAGCAGCGTGAAGCCGTCAAGGGACGCGTGGAAACGCTGATCGCCAGCATTTCCGTCACGCGGTAAGGAGCGAGTTTGTCCAAGAAAGACAAGACCAACGTCGTCGAGATCGAGATCTTCGACCAGCGGTATCCACTGCGCCTCAGGACGCCCGCGGAACGGACCGAAGTGCTGAAGCTCGCCGAACGGGTGGATGCCAGGATGCGCGAGCTCGCCCGCGAAAGTGGAACGGTCGACTCGCTGAAGGTCGCCATCCTCACGGCTCTTCACCTGGCCCAGGAGCGGCAGGACACTGAGGAAAGCGTTGGAGGGCTGGTGGAGGCCGTGGAGGCCGGCTCGAAGAAGTGGATCCGGGCGATCGATCGGGTTCTGTAGAGGCATTGCCCGCTGACCGTGAATTTCATACAATCGAATGGCCCTGCGAAGTAGGTGCAGGTACAAGCATTATTTGACCTATGTCTTATTTGAAGGGGTCCGATCTTTCGCGTGGTGTGTGAACCGTCCCCGAAAGGGTTGACGGTCCCCTAAAGCGCGGATAGGACACCCGCCCTGTTTTGACGGGTTCAAATAGGAGTACCACACGGCTGAGCGGGGCTTTTCTTCGCCTGTTTCCGGCCACCTGCAGCCTGCGCTGGAAACCACAGGCTGAAACAATGAAGATCCTATTCATCGGTGACCTGGTTGCCCGGGCTGGTCGGGACATCCTTCGCGAGCATCTCGGTTCGATCCGGGAATCGATGGACATCGACCTCGTGATCGTCAACTGCGAGAACGCAGCCGCGGGCTTCGGCGTGACGCCAAAAATCGCCGACGAGCTCCTTGGCTGGGGTGTGGACGTCCTGACCTCGGGAAATCACATTTGGGACAGGAAGGAAGTGCTTCCATACCTGGATACCGAGACCCGGCTGTTGCGTCCGGCCAACTATCCCGCCGTCAACCCCGGACACGGGAGCATCGTCGTCCAGGCACGAACCGGGGATCCGGTCGCGGTTCTGAACGTTCAAGGCCGAGTCTTCATGCCGTCGATCGACGATCCGTTCCGTGCCGTCGACGAGGAACTCGAGCGGCTTCCCGAAGACGTCCGCGTCATCGTCGTCGACATGCACGCCGAAGCCACGGCCGAGAAAGTCGCCATCGGCTGGTACCTCGACGGCCGAGTGTCGGCCGTGCTGGGCACACACACACACATCCCGACCGCGGACGCCACGGTATTGCCCGAAGGGACCGCCTACCAGACCGACGTCGGCATGACGGGCCCTTTCCGGTCGGTGATCGGCGTCGAGGCGAAGGGCGCGATCGAACGGTTCCTAAAGCAGGTTCCCGTGCGTTTCGAACCCGCGTCCGAGGATGCCCGACTCAACGGCGCCGTGATCGACGTGGACCCGGCGACCGGGAAGGCCCGGTCGATCGAACGCGTGAGTCGGCAGTGATAGGATGGATTATAGGGAACCCAACGGGATCCCCGCGAATCTTGCACCGTAATGTTTGAGAACTTATCCGACAAACTCCAGCAGGTTTTCAAGAACCTCCGCGGCGAAGGCAGGCTCTCCGCCGAACACCTCGAGGAATCTCTCAAAGAGATCCGGATGGCGCTGCTCGAGGCCGACGTCAACTTCAAAGTCGTCAAGCAGTTCACCGAATCGTTGAAGACCAAGGCCCTCGGCCAGGAGGTTCTCGGGAGCCTCAGCCCGGGGCAGCAGGTCATCAAGATCGTGCGGGACGAACTGGTGGAGTTACTCGGTGGCGAAACCGCCCGGCTGAACCTGGCCTCGCAGCCGCCGTCGGTCCTGATGCTCGTCGGCCTCCAGGGGTCCGGAAAGACAACCTCGAGCGGCAAGCTTGCTCGCTGGCTCGGCAAGCAGGGACACCGGCCGATGCTGGTCTCGGTTGACGTCTACAGACCCGCCGCGCGAGAGCAACTGAAGGTCATCGCGGCCGAAATCGGTGTGCCGATCTGGGAAGGAAAACCGGACGAGAAACCGCTGGAGCTATCGAAGGGGGCTCTCGGGGAGGCGCGAAACTCGGCCCACGACGTCCTGATCATCGACACAGCCGGACGCCTCCATATCGACGAAGATCTGATGGCGGAACTCGTGGAGATCGACGAGGCCCTGCACCCGAACGAGATCCTGTTCGTTGCGGACGCTATGTTGGGCCAGGACGCGGTCAGGAGCGCCCAGGAGTTCCACGAGCGGCTGGGCTTCACCGGCTTCATCCTGACCAAACTGGACGGGGACGCCCGCGGCGGTGCGGCGCTGTCGATCAAGGCGGTCACCGGCCAACCCGTCAAGTTCGTCGGAACCGGGGAGAAATACGACGCCCTGGATCAGTTCCACCCCGACCGGCTCGTATCCCGGATCCTCGGGATGGGCGACATCCTCTCTCTGATCGAGAAGGCCGAAGAAACGATCGACAGGAAGAAGGCTCTCGAGCTGCAGAAGAAGGTCTTCTCCAACACGTTCTCCCTGGAGGATTTTCGCGATCAGATCCGTCAAATCCGCAAGATGGGATCACTCGAGCAGATCATGGGAATGTTGCCCAATATTGGGCCTCTAAAGGACTTAGGCAAGGCCCAGGTGGACGAACGGCAGCTGACCCGAACCGAGGCCATCATCGACTCGATGACCCCGAAGGAGCGGCGCAACCACCAGGTCATCAACGGAAGCCGGCGCAAGCGGATCGCCCGCGGCAGCGGCACGACCGTCCAGCAAGTGAATCAGCTGCTCAAGCAGTACATTCAAACCCGCAAGATGATGAAGGGCATGACTGCAGGGGGCAAGAAGAAGGGCAAGAAGGGCAAGAAGGGCCGGGGAATGCGAGGTTTCCGTCTTCCGCAGATGCCGATGTAATGGTCTTTTTTTCGAAAACTGGTTGACGCTGTTTTCCCTATAAAACTATAATTTCAGGATATTTAGGAGACGCTGCGGGTTGTCCGGTCTGAGGTGACCACCGGGGCGTGCTCTTCTTTTCTTATCTATTGCAGTCATCCTAGGGAGGCATGAACTTGGTAGCAATGCGTCTGACCCGGACCGGGTCGAAGAAGCGCCCGTGTTATCGGATCGTCGTCATAGAAAAAAGCCGGGCGAGAAACGGTCGTTTTCTTGAAATTCTCGGCCAGTACAATCCCCTGACTGAACCAGCCCAGATCGTGGTCAACGAGGATCGGGCACGCTACTGGCTTTCGAAGGGAGCGAAACCCTCCCAGACGGTACGCAGTATCCTGCGCAAGAAAGAGATTGTGTAGGTTCAAGAACCGGGAAGTCCTGGCCGGCTGTCGAATACGCGTGCATGTGATGTTGTTCCTGGAGGTGTTGTGTGAAGGAACTTATCGAGCAGATCGCGAAGGCCTTGGTGGACAGTCCCGATGAAGTATCCGTTAACGCGATTGAGGGGGAACAGACCATCGTACTGGAGTTGCGGGTAGCTCAGAGTGATCTTGGGAAGGTCATCGGCAAGCAAGGCCGAACTGCAAGGTCCATTCGCACAATTCTGGGCGCCGCCGGAATGAAGCTGAAGAAGCGGTTCACGCTTGAGATCCTGGAGTAGGTGCCCGGTATCGACCCCGACCTCTTCGTTACCATCGCTCGAGTCACCCGTCCACAGGGCCTGAAAGGGGCTGTTCGCATCCGAATCGACTTCGATGCGCCGCAGTTGTTCGCCCGCGGGCAGTCAGTGATCTTGAGCCTCCGAGAACGGCGTGTCGAGGCGGTATTCGAAGAGTGCCGCGCGCAGCACGGACGCTGGGTCGCCAAACTGGACGCAATCGGGTCGATCGACGACGCGGAAAAGTGGGTCGGCGCGGCACTGCTGATACCGCGAGCCCAGTTGCCCCCCGCCGGGGAGGGCGCCTTCTACAGCTTCGAATTAGAAGGTTGCCGCGTTTACGGGCACGGTCAGTACGTCGGCACCGTCACCGGCATCGAAGCCAGCGGAGACGCGGACCTGCTGCGCGTCGAGGACGAGGGGAATGAAGTGTTGATCCCGTTTGTCCGCGCTTTTCTGAAGGGTGTCGACATGGAAGAAAAGCGCATCGACATGGAGTTGCCCGACGGCCTTGTCGAACTGAATCGGCGGAAGTGAATAGCAAGCAGTAACCGGAGCGGGATGGAAACATGTTGGCATTCGACGTTGTCACGATCTTCCCGGACTTCTTCGAAGGCCCTTTCGACCACGGGATCGTGCGTCGGGCACGTGAGCGCGGGCTCATCAAGACCGCCGTCCACGACCTGAGGGACCACACCGACGACCGCCATCGAACGGTGGATGATCGGCCGTTCGGCGGCGGTGAGGGCATGGTTCTGAAACCTGAACCGATCTTTCGGTCGGTCGAGGCAATCCGGGCCGAGGGTGCGAACGTCGAGGTCGTCGTCTTAAGCGCGGCGGGCCGTAAATTCACACAGGCCGAGGCGTTGCGCCTCGCGCGCAGCGACCAGATCATTCTGGTGTGCGGCCGCTACGAGGGCATCGACGAGCGGGTAGTCGAGAAGCTGGCGACCGCGGAGCTTTCGATCGGGGACTACATCGTGTCCGGCGGAGAACCAGCCGCGGTGGTCGTCGTAGACGCAGTGACACGTTACGTACCGGGTGCGGTGGGTAAGGAGGAGTCGGTCCTGAAGGACTCGTTCTCGGACCCCAGAGCGCTCTGGAAAACGCTGGAGCATCCGCACTATACGCGCCCGGCGGAGTTCGAAGGAATTGCGGTTCCCGATGTGCTGATCTCGGGTGATCACGCCGCGATTGAATGCTGGCGCAGGGGCGAGTCGCTCAGGAAGACGCGCCGGAACCGGCCTGATCTGATCGACGACGAACTGCTGACGGAGGCCGATCGGCGGACGCTGGCCGAAGAACAGAACGATCGCATTAGTTGAGAGGCAATAATGAACGTTATCGACATGGTAGAGGAACAACAGCTGCGGGACGACCTGCCGGAGTTCAATCCCGGCGACACGCTACGCGTCCACGTCCGCATCAGAGAGGGCGATAAGCAGCGAATTCAGGTCTTTGAGGGTGTGTGCATCGCGCAAAAGCACGGAGGAATCCGCAGGACCTTTACTGTTCGCAAGATCTCCTTCGGCCAGGGAGTGGAGCGGGTCTTCCCTCTGCATTCAAGAGTGATCGACAAGATCGAAGTCATGCGGAAGGGACGCGTTCGACGCGCGAAGCTGTACTACATTCGCGAGCTTCGCGGCAAGGCGGCGCGGATCCGCGAGCTCAAGAAGTAGGCGCCCAGCGGCGCCTACCCCACCCATCACGAATGCCGCTCGACCGCATCCACGGCCAGCGGCCCTGACCCCCATCTGGAGTCGTCGACAGTGAGGATCGTCAGTCGAGTGCTCGCGGTTGCATTCATCCTCTTCTGCTTCGAAATCGGGTTCTTCCTGGTTCTGGTTCCCTGGTCCTCGCTCTGGGAGAACAACCTCCTGTTCCTCTATGCACCCGGTGTGCGAGCGTTTGTCATCAGCGCACCCGCCCGCGTCTCGGTCTCCGTCCTCGGCGTCCTCGACCTGCTGATGGGTGTCTCCGAAGCGCGGCGTTTTCTCCGGACCTCACGCTGGTTCAACGCCGACAATGGCGGTCGGTAGTCATGCTCCGCTGCTACGTCACCGACCGTCGACGAGCAAACGTGGAAACCTCTGCGCTCCGGGCGATCGCGCGCGGCATCGAGATGATTCAGGTTCGCGAGAAGGACCTCAACGCAAGCGAACTGCTGCCCCTGGTCCGCCGGATCGTCGAGATGACGCGGAACACCCCGACCGAAGTCCTGGTCAACGATCGGCTCGATGTGGCGCTCGCAGCTGACGCCCACGGCGTCCATCTGCCGGCAAACGGGCTCCCGATCGATGAAGTTCGCCCACTGGTGCGGACGGTCGGGGTATCCACACACACACTCGAAGAGGTCCTCGAGGCCCAACAGAAAGGCGCCGACTTCGTCGCCTTCGGGCCGGTGTTTGAGACGCCCGGCAAGCGCCCGGTGGGGGTGGACCGATTGAAAGAGGTCGCAACAGCCGTATCGATTCCGGTCCTGGCCATCGGTGGAATCGACGAAGAACGGATACCTCTCGTGATGGACGCAGGCGCCGCGGGATATGCGGCAATCCGGCTATTTCAGGACGGTATGTAGGGGCGGGACCTGTGCCCGCCCGTCGGCTTCACTGTTCGCCGTCTCCCCCGCTCGACGACCACCCACGCCGTCTCCCCCGCTCGACCACTCGCGACCGGGACTCCTGTGGCCCGCAGGCTTTGATGGGCTCGGCAGGGCGGGGATTTGATGCGCTCGGCAGGGCGGGGATTGAAGCCGTCGGGTGGCCACAGGTGCCACCCCTACACCCGGAACCACCTTCAATCCATTGTTGCACCCGCCAGTTCGGCCAGGGCTCCCACGGTCATCTGAAGCGCGTTAAAGCCCAGCCTGTAGTCAGCCTCGCTGTAGGTCTCGGGAACATCGCTGTTCTTGTGCCAGTTCGGGTTCGAGCCCCGGCCGATCTCGGCACGCCTCTGGTTTTCGCGGAGGCTGATCGCGGGAACATAATCGGCGAATGACCGAGTCGGTACTGGACATGTTCTGCCCGACCTCGGCGGGATAGTCGGTGGCATAGCGGGCGTTGGCGATCAGCAGGCGGGCCGCCAGTTCCTTCGCGGCGCCGGCGAACGCACTCTCTGCCTGGTATTCGATATCGACATCCGCCCGTGGATTCTGTTCATCGTCGGGAAGTTCATCCCGCGACGGCGGAACGCCATGATCGAACATCATCATGTCGTGCTGGATGACACCCATCCACCTCGGCTCGGGGTAAGTACCCGAACCGGGAGGGAACTCCCGCCCCTGTAGTTCTCGCCGTTCCAGCGCATAGGCTTCGGATCCGACCAGGCCGATCTCTTCGGCGTTCCAGAAGATGAAACGGATGGAATACTCGGTCCTGATGTCGGTGGAGGCGAACACCCGTGCCGCCTCCAATACGATCGACGTTCCTGATCCGTCGTCGTTGGCCCCGGGCGCGAAGGATTGGTCCTCGCTTTCCGTATTGAAGCTATCCATGTGTGCCGACACGATGAACATGCGGTCCGGGTAGCGGGTCCCGATCTTCGTGACGTAAACGTTATCCACCTGGGTCGGCTCTACACTGCCCTCGGGACGGCCGGTCGCTACGAACGTGTGACGTTCGACGTCGTACCCGTAGGACTCCAGTCGCTCGGCAATCCAATCCCTGGCCTCAGCGTTGCCCTCGGTGTTCCAGTACCGCGTACCAAAGCCTGCCAGGTTACCGACGTTCTCCTGAAACCTGGCGAAATCTAGCCTGTCGACGAGCACCCGGCCGACGGCGAGTGCATCGGACGATCCGCTCGGGTCCGCGTTGGACCGCACACTCTCCTGCCCCGCTGCCCCTACCGAAAGCGTCGTTGCGAGTCCAAGGAAGAAGGCGAACCCGAGTACACCCGCCCGCCGCACATCAAGACTCATATCTCCTCCTCGTGATCTGTCATTGTTGGTTGACCGCCCAGGGAGTCGACGACTGCCTTCAAGGCCGCCCGAGGGTCCGTCGCCCGGTACACGGGGCGTCCCATCACGATCCAGTCGGCTCCCGCCGTTATGGCTTCGTTGGGCGTGCGGACGCGTTTCTGATCGTCTACGGATCCACCCGGCATCCGGACCCCCGGCGTGACGATCCCGGGCGTGGGACCGAACTCGTCGCGGATCATGCGAATCTCTTCAGCCGAACAGACAAACCCGTCCGCGCCCGCCGCCCGAGCTATGCGGGCAAGCCGAAGGACCTGCTGCCCTGGAGAGTCGGACACGCCGGTGCTCGCCAGGGCTGTCTCGTCCATGCTGGTCAACACCGTAACGGCAACCACGAGAGGACGGCTTTCGCCGAGGCTGTCCTCGATGGCGCGCCGGGTGGCTTCGAACACGTCGGCGCCGCCCGACGCATGAACGGTGAGCATCGACACGCCTAGCTTCCCGGCCTCGACGGCGGCGGTGGCCACGGTATTCGGGATATCGTGGAACTTCAGGTCGAGAAACACCCGCTCGCCGCTATCGATGACAGCCCGGACGACGTCCGGACCCGCTGCAGTGAACAGCCGACTCCCGATCTTGAACATCCCCGCGAGGCCTCGAAGCTGATTCACGAGCACTGCGGCTTCGTCCCGAGTGGTGACGTCCAACGCGACGATGACCGGGCTCGTCTTCGTGCCGGTCATCAAGGCCGCATCCCCCCGACAATCTCCGACACTGTCCCGATACCCTTCCGCCGCATGAACTGCTCAATTTCCCCAACGATGCGCACCGACGCGCCCGGATCCTCGAAGTGTGCCGTTCCGACCTGAATGGCCGACGCCCCCGCCAGAAGGTACTCGATCGCATCCGAACCGGAGGCAATGCCTCCCAGGCCGATCACCGGAATCTGCACGGCGCGCGCGGTCTCATAGACCATGCGCAAGGTGATCGGACGGATCGACGGACCGGACAGCCCCCCGGTGACGTTCTTGAGTCGCGGACGAAACGTCTCGGAGTCGATAGCCATCGCCAGGTAGGTGTTCGCCACGGTCAGAGCATCCGCCCCGCCAGCCTGGGCGGCGCCGGCGATCTCTCCGATGTCGGTCACGTTGGGCGAGAGCTTGACGAAAAGCGGCCGATCGGAGCGTTCCCGGACACGCGCGACAAGTTCGCGTGTCGCATCCTCTCGTGTTCCGAAGACCATACCGCCCTGTTCGGTGTTCGGGCACGAAATGTTCAATTCATAGGCGTCGATCCCTTCGCAGCCGTTGAGGCGAGAGACTACGGCGACATATTCGTCCTGGCTGTAGCCGAACACATTCACGATGACGGCGCATCCGGCCCCGCGAAGAAAGGGCATCTTCTCGGACATGAATCGCTCGACACCCACGTTCTGGAGGCCGATGGCGTTAAGCATTCCTGAGGACGTGGGGAAGAGTCGCGGGGCGGGACTGCCCTCGATCGGATCGAGCGATGTCCCTTTGATCGAGATGCCGCCAACCCGGGAGAGATCGATGAGTCCTTCGAACTCCTCTCCGTAACCCACGGTACCGCTGGCGAGAATGACTGGATTCCGAAATCTGATGCCCGCGATTTCCACGGAGAGATCCGGAACCGTGCTCATGCTTGGACGAATCTATCATATAATCCTGACCTGCGATGACATTGAAGGCCCTCCGTCCGATGACCGACGACACGAGTCGTCAGGCATTGGCAGCGCGGGTCCGCCGCATCCGGAAGGTCGTCCGGAGACACCGGGTTGTCACTCTTCCCAACCGTCCTTCAGCACCAAGCCGAAGTGTTCTCCGACGGGCTTGCTGCGCCCGGGCTCGATATTCCGGACTCACATTCAGAAAGCGAAGGGGAAACAGGTAGGGTCGATGGCCGACCAGAAGGACTTGCTCGGAATCTCCGGGATGACGGCGGAAGAAATCGCCGCGATCCTCGATACCGCGGCGTCTTTCCAAGGGGACTCTCCGGGATCCCCCCGGAAGTCAACGGCACTCAGCGGCAAGACGGTCATCAACCTTTTCTTCGAGGCGTCCACCCGAACCCGGACTTCGTTCGAACTTGCCTGCAAGAGACTCTCAGCCGATGTCCTCAACATGTCGTCTTCGGGAAGCAGCGTTTCGAAGGGAGAGACTCTCGTTGACACGGCACAGACACTCGACGCTATGTCGCCCGATTGCATCGTCATCCGGCACGGATCAGCCGGCGCACCGCACCAGATCGCCCGGCATACACGGGCTTCGGTCGTCAACGCGGGCGACGGAGCTCACGAGCACCCGACACAGGCCCTGCTGGACGCGTTCACGATCCGCAGGCGAAAGGGGCGGCTGGATGGGCTGAAGATCGCCATCGTCGGCGACATCCTGCACAGCCGGGTCGCCAGATCCAACGTACTGGCCCTGACCTCTTGCGGTTCAGACGTGTGGCTTTGCGGGGTGCCCACATTGTTGCCGCAAGACATTATCGAGATTAGCGACTCGCACCGATCCCGGGTGCACACGACGTTTTCGTTGGACGAAGCGATCGACGAGGCCGACGTGGTCATGATGCTGAGGGTCCAGTTCGAGCGCATGAGCGAATCCTTCTTCCCTTCGATTCACGAGTACTGCCGCTACTTCGGCCTCACCGCGGATCGGATTAAGGCAGCGAAACCGGACGTGATCGTGATGCATCCGGGTCCGATGAACCGCGGGATCGAAATATCCGCGGAGGTGGCCGACGGTCCACATTCGGTCATACTCGACCAGGTATCCGCGGGCGTCTCGGTACGAATGGCCGTACTCTATCGATTGCTGGGAGGTGCATGAAGCTCGCCATTAGAAACGGACACCTGATCGACCCGGCGCTCACCGTCGACCGCGAAACCGACATCCTGATCGAAGACGGCAGGATCGCCTCGATCGGCGCGCTTGGGGACACCGATGCCGAAATACTCGATGCGACCGGCCTGATCGTCGCCCCGGGTTTCTTCGACATCCACGTTCACCTGCGGGAGCCGGGAGGAGAGGGGGCGGAAACCATCCGTTCGGGCGGCGAGGCCGCGGTCGCCGGGGGTTTCACGGCAGTGGCGGCGATGCCCAACACGAAGCCGCCCAACGACAACGTCGCGACGACCCAGCTCATCGTATCCGAAGCGCGACGGCACTCTCCGGCAAGGGTGTTCCCGATCGGGGCTATTACCAAAGGGCAGGAAGGCAAGGAACTGGCCGAGATCGGCGAAATGGTCGAGGCCGGCATCGTGGGCATATCGGATGATGGAAAGCCCGTCATGAACGCGCGACTGTTCCGTCGCGCGCTGGAGTACTCCAGGATGTTCGATCTGCCGGTCATCCAGCACTGCGAAGACCTTGAGCTGTCCATGGGTGGCGTCATGCACGAAGGAGTGGTCTCGACCCGGCTGGGACTGAAGGGTATTCCGGCAGCGGCCGAAGACTCGATGGTTGCGCGAGACCTGACTCTGACCGAGCTCACTGGTGCGCGATACCATGTGGCTCACCTTTCGACGGCCGGAGCGGTCGAAATGGTGCGTCGGGCCAAGGAACGAGGGCTGTCGGTGACGGCAGAAGTTGCGCCGCACCACTTTACGCTCACCGACGACGCGATCGACACTTACGACACGAACGCCAAGATGAAGCCCCCCCTCCGGTCTCGGCATGATGTCGAGGCGGTTGTGGCCGGAATCCGAGACGGCACGATCGACGCGATCGCGACAGATCACGCGCCGCATCACGCGAACCTCAAGATGCTCGAGTTCGACCGGGCTCCGTTCGGCATCACGGGCCTGGAAACTGCTGTGGGTCTGGCCGTCGACAGGCTGGAACTTCCCATGGCGCGCCTGATCGAGTTATTCTCAACCAATCCGCAGAGGATCATGAAGGTGGATGGCTGGGGCCTCTACGAGGGCAGCACCGCGGACCTGACACTGATCGATCCGGAACGGGAATGGACGTTCGACGTCGAAAAGTCACGTTCGCTCAGCCGCAACAGTCCGTTCGACGGCCGGACCATGAGGGGCAAAGCGATGGTGACGGTCGTGGGGGGAAAGGTCGTTCATGAAGAAGCGCGCTAGCGGTCGAGTCGTGAACCTCACGCTCTTGACACTTCTGGGCCTGGTACACGCATACGGGCAGTCCGCCGACGATCTAGTGGCCGACATCCGGGCGGATGCGGCCTATCAGCAAGCCCTCGAAGCCATCGATGGGGACTACGAACGCTTCGTTGAAGAGTTGATCCGGTTCACCGAGATTCCCGCCCCTCCCTTTATGGAAGACGCCCGGGCCGCAGCCTATCTCGAGGCACTCCGCGAGCTGGGCCTCGAGGACGTTGAAATGGACGCCGAAGGAAACGTCATGGGCGTCAGGCGCGGCGCAGGCGGACCTCTGCTGGCGGTCACAGCCCATCTCGACACGGTCTTTCCCGAGGGGACCGACGTCACCGTCACCCGCGAAGGAACCCGGCTTTCGGCACCCGGTGTCGGCGATGACACCGCTGGGCTTGCCACCCTGCTCACCATCGTCCGAGCGATGGACACGGCCGGAATCCATACGACCAGCGACATCCTGTTTGTCGGGGACGTCGGCGAAGAAGGCCCGGGCGACCTGCGCGGTGTGAAGCACCTTCTCTTCGAGGGTCCCTACCGGGACCGCATCCGGATGTTCGTGTCTGTCGAAGGTGGACGGCAGAGCGATATCACGAACGCAGCCTTGGGTAGCAAGCGCTACCGTGCCACATTCAAAGGACCCGGCGGCCACAGCTACGGCGAATTCGGCATGGTGAGTCCGGCCTTCGCCATGGGTGACGCGATCCGGAGACTCACGGAGATGGACGTGCCCGACGATCCGAAAACGACGTTCAATGTCGGTGTGATGGGCGGTGGGACCTCGGT
This sequence comes from Terriglobia bacterium, assembly GCA_965206125.1. Classification (GTDB taxonomy): domain Bacteria; phylum Acidobacteriota; class Terriglobia; order 20CM-2-55-15; family 20CM-2-55-15; genus CAXWPM01. The sequence goes on along the minus strand of CBDBIN010000046.1, from coordinate 520,121 downwards.
CAATTCCATCCCGGTAGAAACGTGGATGGACGTTGACCTGCGCTCCGAAGACGGCGGCGAACTCAGCGAACTCGACGACGCCTTCGTTCGTCTTATGAACGAAGCGGTCGACGGGGAGAACGCCCGGGGGTCGACGGGTGAGGGTTTGATCGAACTCGACCTGGAAGTGATCGGAGACCGGCCTTCAGGAGAGATCCCGGTCGACTCACCGATCGTGCAGGCTGCTGCCGCAGCCTACCGGGCGTTCGGAATCGAACCTACCTACAGTCGTTCCAGCACCGACGCCAACATCCCGATCAGCCTCGGCATTCCAGCCATAACGATCGACCGCGGAGGATTCAGCGGCCGGTCGCACTCGCTTGACGAATGGATTGACGTGGAAAGAGAGGCCACCCTCAAAGGACTCCACGTGGTCCTGACGACGATTCTGGCGATTGCGGGACTGGAAGAGAACTAGCCCGCATTTCTGACCAGTGGTCTGCTGAAGCGCCGGATACATCCGGCGCTTCGCGACGACAACCGGTGAGAAAAGCGGGCGGGGAAGAACCTACTGCAGATTGGCTATTGGAGAATAGTCAATTGAGATTGGGCATCGGACAGTTCTCAATTCGTCATTTTTCGGAATCTAATCCGAAAATCTCAAATTGATCAATTTCCAATGAACGATGTCCAATGTGGATTCTCAAAAAGAAAATCTACAATTTGCCGGCGCAACGCGGCGGCAGTTCTCTCTGACCGCACCGCCAACTACTTCACGATCAGATTCAGAATCTTGTTGGGGACAAAAATCCTCTTCCGAATCTCTTTACCGTCAAGATGCCGTCCGACGGAGGACTCATTCATCGCCGCCTCCACGACAGCGCCTTCGGGTGAGTCCGTTCCCACGGTAACCTTCCCGCGCATCTTCCCGTTTATCTGAACCGCGACTGTCACCGTGTCGAACATCGTGTAGGATTCGTCCCAATCGGGCCACTGGCGACGGAAGATCGACGGCGTATGACCCGTCCGCTCCCACAATTCTTCCGCGATATGTGGCGCGAACGGCGACAGAATGATAAGAAACGCCTCGACCGTCTCGAGATCCGGTGTCTCATCGAGCGACCCAACTTCGTTAAGGAACTCCATCATCGCGCTCACCACTGTGTTCAGGCGGAAAGAATCCAGACGCTCGGTTACTTTCCGCACCAGCCGGTTCCGCCCGACGAGCATCTCTTTGGATGGCGAATCCGACCACCTCCCATCAGACGCGAGCGTCCACGTCCAGGCCCGCTTCAGAAAGCGGTGCACCCCGTCTATGCCGTTGTCATTCCACTCGGCGTCCATCTCCGGAGGGCCGACGAACAGTTCATAGAGCCGGAGTGAATCGCATCCGTAGCGCTCGACCAGGTCATCGGGATTGACCACGTTGCCCTTCGATTTCGACATCTTCTCCACGCGTCCGGTCTTCGCCAGGCGCGTGATCATGCCCTGGTTGAACAGACGAGTGAAGGGTTCTTCGAAGTCGACGATCCCGATGTCATGTAGAAACATCGTGAAGAAACGCGCGTAGAGCAGGTGGAGGATCGCGTGCTCGACTCCGCCGACATACATATCGACAGGCAGCCACTGTTTTCCCACTTCGCCAAGCAGGGCGTCGTCATCGTGGGGCGACATGTACCGGAGAAAGTACCAGGAAGATCCGGCCCACTGAGGCATGACGTTGGTCTCCCGCCTGGCTTCCCCACCGCAGCTCGGGCAATCGACACGGACGAACTCTTCGATAGCGGCCAGCGGGGATTCTCCTGTGCCGGTCGGCTCGTATCGCTCCACCGCGGGTAACTCAACCGGCAGATCGGCCTCCGGTACGGGTACCTCCCCGCACTTGGGGCAGTGGATGATCGGAATCGGCTCTCCCCAGTACCGCTGACGGGAGTACACCCAGTCGCGTAGTTTGTACTGGACGGTTCCCGCACCGAGGCCTTCGGACTCGAGCCATCCGATGACGGCCCGCCGTCCCTCCTCCGAGCCCATTCCGTCGAACCGTCCGGACTGGATCATGTCTCCCTGACCGAGGTAAGGCTCTCGTTCGACTCCCTGTTCCGACGAGATCACTTCTCGGATCTCGAGCCCGAACTTGCTCGCAAACTCGTAATCCCGCTCGTCGTGCGCGGGGACGGCCATGATCGCCCCGGTTCCATACCCCATCAGGACATAGTCGGCTACCCAGATTGGAATCCTTTCGCCGTTAACCGGGTTCGACGCGTAGGCACCGATAAACAACCCGGTCTTTTCCTTCTTGGCCGCGGTCCGGTCCTTCTCGGACGCGAGACGTGCGTGTTGGACATAGTCGGAAACCTCAGCGACACGATCCGCTGCGGTCAGCCGGTCCACGAGTGGATGTTCGGGCGCCAGGACCATGTACGTCGCACCGAACAGTGTGTCCGGACGGGTCGTGAAAATCTCCACCGGGTGTTCTGAACCGTCGGGAGCAATGGCCGTGAACGTGGCACTGGCTCCCTCGGACCGGCCGATCCAGTTGCGCTGCATCGCCTTGACCTTGTCGGGCCAATCCAGATCGTCCAGGCCGTCGAGCAGCCGCTGGGCGTAGGCAGTGATCTTCAACATCCACTGCTTCATGTCCTTCTTGGTGACGGCCGTCCCGCATCGGTCGCATTCGCCACCGACGACTTCCTCGTTGGCGAGGCCGGTTTTGCAACTCGGGCACCAGTTGATCGGCGTCACCGCCTGGTACGCCAGGCCCTTCTTGAACATCTGGACGAAAATCCATTGCGTCCACTTGTAGTAGGAAGGATCCGTCGTGTTGATCTCCCGGGACCAGTCGTACATCGGGCTCATCTCGATTAACTGGCGCTTGAAGTTCTGGATGTTCTTGCGTGTGTTGATCTCGGGGTGAATGCCTTTGGTGATGGCGTCGTTCTCGGCTGGAAGTCCAAACGCGTCCCATCCCATCGGGTGAAGCACGTTGTAGCCCTTCAGCATCTTGTAACGCGACCATGCGTCGGGAAGCACGTAGCTGCGCCAGTGGCCCACGTGGAGACCCGAACCGGAAGGATAGGGAAACATGTCGAGACAGTAGTACTTCGGGCGCGGATCGTCGTCGCTCGCTTCGTAAAGGCGAACATCTGCCCAGTACTTCCGCCATTTTTCTTCTGTTTCCGTAAAACGGTACGGTTCGGACTTCACAACGTTCACTCCGAATCCCACTCGATCCTGTTGCCTTTGGCGTCCATAGCGACGTTGGCAAGGCGATCCGCGTCTTTATTGTTCTCGCGGCGTACGTGCTCGATCGAAAACTCCGGGATCTGTGCAATCCAGCGTACGGCATCCTCGTACAGGGGGCGGATGTTCGCATTCTTCACTCTGTAGACGCCCTGAATCTGTTTCACTACGAGCTCGGAGTCGGAATATATCTTCAGCTGCCCGACACGGCGTTCGACGGCAAAGCGCACAGCGATGATAAGAGCCGAGTATTCGGCGAAATTGTTGGTCTGGTGTCCCAGGTATTCAGCGATGCCCACGAGACCGGGGAAATAGGCTCCGGCCCCGGCGGGACCAGGGTTTCCCCTGGAACCGCCGTCAATATAGGCCTCCGTCGTCACGCAACTTCGAAGGGATGGTCTAGGTTTTCCGGGTCGTACAGGATGCGGCCACAGCTGTCACACGGGATGATGTGGTCGTTCCGGCGCACTTCCTGAAAAACCTGAGGACGCATGCGGACATTGCACACCTCGCAGGCCTCGTCACTTGCCCGTGCCATCGCGATGCCGCCACGGAACCTACGGACGCGCTCGTACCGCGCCAGCACATCTTCATCGACTTCATTCGCCAAGCCGGACCGTTCATCCAAATTCGAATCGAGCGCCTTCGTATCCTGGGTGTTGAGCTCTTCGAGACGGGCACGCTCGGCCTGGACGCTGGTATCGTCCTCGCGGAGTGTCGCCTCGGCCGACTTCAGAGCGGCGCTGAGCGTCTCCGACTCTTCCATGAGAAGAAGGATTTCGTCTTCCACGCTACTGATGGCCTTCTCGTTGAACCCGATCTCCTTGACCATCGCCTTGTACTCATCGTTGGTCTTGACCGACATCAGTTGTTCTTTGTACTTGGAGATTTTCACCTCGGTGTCGGCGATCGTGGCCTCCAATTCTTTGCGCCTGGACTGGTTGGCACCGATCGCCGACCGCGCCTTGTCGACACCGACCCTGGCGTCCCGAAGCTTGTCGTCGAGTGCCTTCGATCGTGCCGGAAATGCCCCTGTGTTTTCCTGGAGTTCCTGAACAGCGATGTCGATCGACTGGAGGCGGATCAGCTTCTTGAGGTCAGCATGCATCTTCTTTAGCGTCGGGCCCACCGTCCTTATCGCATCTCCACAGTCGAGGAGTGCTCGAACACTAAGTTCAACCAAAAGCGCCGGGAACTCGGACGGGACGGTCCCCCCACGCCCTCTAGTCCCTGATCAAGCGTGATTGACGAGGTATTGATAGCGGCATAGCAGCAGAAGTACCCGAAATGCCCCCGTTCCGTGTGAATAAAGACTTGGAAAGAGTCTACGGAAAAGGAGGCATTTCGGATGAACGATTATACGCGCAAGAACATGAAGAACCGCAAGCGGCGAATCGAGCGCCGGCTTGCGGACCGGAATTGGACAGATCAGGCGGCGCCGATGTTTTCGGCGAGCAACATTCATTATGAGATGGGAGAGCGGACGCGCGGCACGGCGGTGGGCGGAATCGGGATGATGCAGTTGGTGGCGCGGCGGACGGGGCTGGTCAAAGCCATCGACGAGAGTGTGCATGTGCTGAAGCGGCACTTGCCGTATCACGAATCGGATCACGTGCTGAACATCGCCTATAACGCGTTGAATGGAGGGACGTGCCTGGAGGACATCGAGTTGCGGCGCAACGACGAAGTGTATCTGGATGCGCTGGGAGCGCAACGGATTCCGGACCCGACGACGGCGGGAGACTTCTGCCGGAGATTTGAGCCCAGCGACGTGGAGTCTCTGATGGAGGCGACGAATCAAGTCCGGCTGCGAGTCTGGCGCCAGCAGCCCGAGGCGTTTTTCGAAGAAGCGGTGTTGGACGCCGATGGGACACTGGCTGAAACCACAGGCGAATGCAAGCAAGGAATGGACGTGGCCTACAACGGGACCTGGGGGTATCACCCGCTGGTGATTTCGCTGGCGAATACTCAAGAGCCGCTGTACCTGGTCAATCGCAGCGGTAACCGGCCCTCGCATGAGGGAGCGGCCGCACGGTTCGACCAGGCCATCGCGCTGTGCCGTCGAGGCGGGTTTCGCCAGATCCTGCTGCGCGGGGACACCGACTTCAGCCAGACCCGGCACCTGGATGGATGGGACGACCAGGGCGTGGGATTCATCTTCGGCATCGACGCCATGCAGAATCTGGTGGCGCTGGCCGATGAACTGGAACCGCACCAATGGACGCGTCTGGAACGGCCCGCCAAGTACGCGGTGGCCACCGAACCGCGCCAACGTCCCGACAACGTGAAGGAACAAGTCGTTCGGGAGCGCGGTTTCGACAATATCCGGTTGCAGGGCGAGGATGTGGCCGAGTTTGCGTATCGGCCCAGAGCCTGCGACCGGGACTACCGCGTTGTCGTGGTGCGGAAGAATCTGTCGGTGGCCAAAGGCGAACAGGTGTTGTTCGACGACATCCGATACTTCTTCTACATTACCAACCGCTCGGATTCGGCCAGCCAGATTGTGCTCCGTGCGAATCAACGGTGCAATCAAGAGAATCTCATTGAGCAGCTCAAGAACGGCGTTCAGGCCTTGAGGATGCCGGTCGGGGATCAGACCAGCAACGGGGCCTACATGGTCATGGCGTCGCTGGCCTGGACACTGAAGGCGTGGTTTGCGTTGCTGCTGCCCGAAACCGGACGCTGGGGCCAGAAGTATCAGGCCGAGAAACAGACGGTACTGCACATGGAGTTCAAGACGTTTCTAAACGCCTTCATGTTCGTGCCTTGTCAGCTCGTGCGCACCGGGCGGCGCATCCTCTTCAGGATTCTGGCCTGGAACCGGTGGTTGCCGGTCTTGTTCCGTGCCGTGGATGTGCTGCATCAACCTCTGCGATGCTGACCCGATCATGGCCCTGAGCCCGGGCGATCGAGGTCCCGGTTTCTGTCAACCGCTCCAACACCAGCGAGGCTGAACTGAAACAGATCCAACAGAAACCCGATACCTGGATAAAACGATCCGGGAGCGGGATTCTATGCCTCGAATTTTATGCGCGCAACCTGGCCGTTGGCGGACTGGTTATGCGCTTGTTTTGGGTCTAGTTTAGCGTCGGGCCCACCGTCCTTATCGCATCTCCACAGTCGAGGAGTGCTCGAACACTAAGTTCAACCAAAAGCGCCGGGAACTCGGACGGGACGGTCCCCCCACGCCCCCTAGTCTTAGCGTCGGGCCCACCGTCCTTGCGGCCTTTCCTAACTTTCAGAGTGCCCTCACGCGCCGTCAGGGCCAAAGCGCCGGGGACTCGGACGGGACGGTCCCCCCACGCCCCCTAGTCTTAGCGTCGGGCCCACCGTCCTTGCGGCCTCGCCTAACTTTCAGAGTGCCCTCACGCGCCGTCAGGGCCAAAGCGCCGGGAACTCGGACGGGACGGTCCCCCCACGCCCTCTAGTCTTAGCGTCGGGCCCACCGTCCTTATAATTTCCAATCTCGAATTTCCAATGAACGATGTCCAATGCGGAATCTCAAATAGAAAGTCGTCAACTCCTCAGGGCCTCTCGGCCAGTGCACAAGTGGCTACCGACCAACCTTATTGGAGATTCGAAATTCGAGATTCGAAATCTCACCATTGACACCCACCGAAGGGGCGCAAATGTGACGTTAGAAGTGGGCCCAGTAGGACTTGAACCTACGACGGCCCGGTTATGAGCCGGGAGCTCTAACCAACTGAGCTATGGGCCCCAAACATGAACGATAACCCGTGAGAATGCGGGCTAGTCCCGGGTCGTGCCGTCCAGGAAGGCATGTAGACGGCGGCTTCGGCTCGGATGGCGCAACTTGCGTAGCGCCTTGGCTTCGATCTGCCGGATTCTCTCCCGGGTGACTGCAAAATTCTGTCCCACCTCTTCGAGCGTGTGCTCGGTACCGTCCTCCAGACCGAATCGCATCTTGATGACGCGTTCCTCACGAGGGGTCAGCGTATTGAGCACTTGCTCGGTCATTTCCTTCAGGTTGATGTTGATCACCGCGTCGGAGGGCGAGACGACTCCGCGATCCTCGATGAAATCGCCAAGGTGGGAATCCTCCTCTTCGCCGATCGGGGTCTCCAACGAAATCGGCTCCTGCGCGATCTTCAACACCTTCCGAACTTTCGAGACGGCGATGTCCATCCGCTCGGCGATCTCTTCGCTCCTCGGTTCCCGACCCAACTCCTGGACGAGCGCTCGCGACGTCCGGATCAGCTTATTGATCGTCTCGATCATGTGGACAGGAATCCGGATCGTTCGCGCCTGGTCCGCGATGGCCCGCGTGATCGCCTGCCGGATCCACCAGGTCGCGTAGGTCGAAAACTTGTAACCGCGCCGGTACTCAAACTTATCGACCGCTTTCATGAGGCCGATGTTGCCTTCCTGGATGAGGTCGAGGAACTGCAGTCCGCGGTTCGTGTACTTCTTGGCGATCGAAACGACAAGCCGCAGGTTCGCCTCGACGAGTTCCCGCTTCGCGTTCTCTGCCTGGATCTGCCCACGGACGATCGTCTGCAGGGTCCGCCGGACCTCAAGCGCCGTCGTCTTGTGCTCCTCCTCGAACGCCTTGATGCTCTGCTTGGCGGTCCGAATCTCCTTCTGAACGTTCTTGCGGTACTCCTTCTTGGTGTGATCGGCCTTGCGCTGGAGTCGCGCCAGTTCCCTTTCCAAGGGCCGGATCGTACCGACGGCTTCCCTGACGAGTATGATCAAGGCGATCTTCTTCATGGGCGCATAGTGGAGCGACCGGACAAGTTCGGACAGTTGGACGCGATGGCGGCCGAGTTTCCATCGGGCTTTCCTGTGTTCTTTCGGCTTGCGCGTCCGGGGAATCGAAGCGAGCTTGGTCCGGAGCGTGTTCATCCGGCGATACCCTTTGCCCATCTGAACGATCGTTTCGATCGTCTCGGCATGCTTGGCTTCGATTTTCTCCTCGGTCAGGTCGTCGTCGGTAAAGCGGATGAGATCCTTGATCTGGCTGGGATCTTTCTTCAACTGGTCGCCAAGGGTCATGATCTCGCGAATGACGAGCGGCGAACGAGACAGCACCTTGAGCACTCGCAGTTGGCCCCTCTCGATCCGTTTGGCGATCTCCACTTCGCCATTGCGGGTGAGCAGCGGAACGGTTCCCATCTCGCGGAGATACATCCGAACCGGATCGTTGGTTTTCTCGAGCGCACCCGGCGTGAGGTCCAACTCGGGTTCGTCGTTGGCTGCCCTCTCTTTGGCCTTCTCTCGCAGTTTGTCCAGCGAAAAGGTCTGGTCGTCGCTCTCGATGACCTCGATGCCGGCAGTGCCGAACGCCACGAACAGATCGTCCAGGTCCTCGGCCGAGGCGCTGATCTCGGGAGGAAGCAAGTCGCTGACTTCGTCATAGAGCAAGTACCCTTTCTCCTTGCCCATGTCGATCAGCTTCTGTACTTCATCGTATTTCTCTTCGAGTCCCATGGTCCTCCAGTAAATATGCAGTAACTATCTCGAACTAATCCGCTGAGGCATGATTGGAGTGCGCAGACGGGTGGCTCTCAACGTCAGCCTTTCCAAGGTCCCCTCGCATCCTGAGCAGCACATTGACCGACGTCGCCCCGGGCAAACCCAACGATAGGCACGAACCTTTCATTTTCAAGGGCTTAACCCCTTTTTGGGAAGCGAAAAATGATCACGGCCGAAGTTTTCCGGCCCACGCCGAGAATGGCGGGCATCCGGATCACGGCCTGATCGCCTTCAATCTGGACTTTTCCGACGCGATTTCCATCTGCCGGCGGACCAGATCTGCCGGCGCCGCGCCTGGGCCGAATGTCTTCAATTGTTCCCGGATCTCCTTTTCCTTCCTGGTCAGGTGATCCTGGTACAACTGGCCCATCGATACGATCGCAACCTCAGGCCGGATCCTGCCGAAAGGTTCCATCGCCGCCGCACGGACCTCGCCGGCAAGTGCCGAGTCGTCCAGACCTTCCAGGGCGCTCTCGATGCCCGTTTCCGGATCACCGATCAGCTTCCGGATCACCGGGCCCGATCGGATCTCCGACAGAAAATCGCTGGCCATGAACTGCTGGAGCGAAGCCGCAATCCCGGAATCCTGCAGCACCGCCTGAATGATCTGCTTTTCGGCCAGAGTCAGGCGGTGCCTGGAAAGGTTCTGCCCCCTGGTGGCCGCCCGGGTTTCGCCTCTTGTCTTGAGGCCTTCCATCACGATGTCCAAGGGAAGGCGGAACGTCTCGGCGACAGAGCGCAAGATCTCCAGTTGAACGATCCGGTCGGCGATGTGCCGAACGTAGCGGACGATCTCGGCCAGCACCTGGGACTTGACCTCCGGCTGTGACCAATCGTCGCGACCGAGGGCATCCCGGACCAGGTGTTCCCAGAAGTACGGCGCTCGTTCGAGAAGGCGTCGGTACGCCTCTCCTCCCTCCTTCCGCACGAAATCGTCTGGATCGAGACCGCCGGGCAGACGAAGGATTCGCACTGTCAGTCCCTGCTCGAGCAACAGTTCGATGGACCTTTTGGCAGCTTTCTGGCCCGCGGCGTCCGGGTCGTAGTTGATGACGATCTCACGGACATGGCGCGCCAGCACCGATACCTGCTGCGGCGTAAGACTCGTGCCGCACGAGGCCACAACGTTCTCCACACCGTTCTGGTGGAGGCTCAGGACGTCGAAATAGCCCTCCACGACGACCATGCGGCCGGCCTTGCGCGCAGCCTGCCGCGCCAGGTGCAGTCCATAGAGCACGAACGACTTCGAATAGAGCGGCGACTCGGGGGAGTTCAGATACTTGGGCTGACCTTCACCGATGATCCTGCCCCCGAAGGCGATCACCTTACCGCGCTCGTTCGCGATCGGGAACATCAGCCGCCGCCTGAAGCGGTCGCAGACCTCACCGCGGTCGTTCTTGAGGAACAATCCGGTTCGCACCGGATCTTTTCCTGCCTTTACGACCTTTCCGAGCCCTCCCGGCGGCGCATAGCCCACGCCGAACCGCTCGACGAACTCGGGCCGAATCTGGCGGTCTTCGAGAATCTTCCGCGCCGGCGCCGCCTCGCTCGAACCCAGCCGCTTTCGAAAGTACGCCGACGCCCGCTCGTACATTTCGATGAGCGCCAGACGCTCCGCTCCTGCCTTGTCATCGCCGGGGGAGAACTTCGGCATGGGAATGCCGCATTTCTCAGCAACGATCCGGATCGACTCGGGGAAACCGACGCCCTCGATCTTCATCACGAAAGCGAAGACGTCTCCGCTCTCCTGGCAGCCGAAGCAATGGAAGATCTGTCTCTCGCGGTGCACCGAAAACGATGGGGTCTTCTCGGAATGGAACGGGCAGAGGCCCTTGAGGCTCGTGCCGCTGGCTTTCAGCGTGACGTAGTCGGAGATGACACGCACGATATCGGCGGAAAAGCGTACGGTTTCGGCAAGATTTCTCATTCGAAACGGAAGGGCGCCTCAAGCTGAAACGAAATCAGACTACCCACACTATCGTCCGAGAGCTGGCAATGGATAGCGCTAATTTTGGCTCTTTGCAAGGACAAAGCAGGACCCCTTCACACGACAACAAAACTGATACAGCCATTCATTCACCGCAAAGGCGCAAAGACGCAAAGCAGACGCTTAGGAAGATCTGTAAGAAGAAGTCTCGAATCACATGGCCACAGTCAACAAGCAGGCAAAAGGACCGTCAGACTTCGTTCTCCGTACCTCGATCAGATCTCAGTGCCTCCGGGTCGGAACAGCTCTCCACCTCTCGGTCTTTGCGCCTTCGCGCCTTTGCGGTGAATCTTTTCTCTGTCATTCCCTCAAAGTGGCGATCGTGGCCCCGCCTCCGCCCTGGTTCTGCGGTGCGGTTCCAAACCGCGCTACCTGGGGGTGGATCCCGAGGAAATCGCCGATCGCCTTGCGCAGCACGCCTTTTCCAAAACCATGGACGATCCGGATCGAAGGCAGATGCGCAAGAAATGCGTCATCCAGAAACTTGTCGATCATCTCCACCGCTTCGTCGGCAGAACAGCCAATGACATTGATCTCGTGCGATGTAGCCTCTTTCGCGGAGAAGTCGAAGCGGACACCCTTGGGTAGCGCAATGTCGGGCGCGGACAACACGTCAAGATCCGCGGGCGGGCGTCTGACTTTCATGCTGCCGACTGCGACCTCGATGTGGCCGGAGGCCACTTCGACGACCGTTCCCTCGACCCCGAGCGACCGCACCCTTACCCGGGCTCCAACCAACGGCGGTCCGGCTAAAGAGGAAGCCCCGGCGGCAACGGCCGAGGGCTCCGGATCCGGGCGTTCGCGACGGACTTGCCGAACAGCCTCGGCACGCGCGCGCTCGAGCTTGCGCTCGAAGCGTCGTACCGTTTCCTTGCTCGCCGAAGCCAGTTCCTCGGCCGCCCGCTCGCGGATCTCGGCGATGATGGCGTCAAGCCGTTTTTCGACGCGGTCGATTTCCTTTTCGCGTTCCTGCTCGACGCGTCGGCCCGACCTTTCCTTCCACTCTTCGAAGCTCTGCCTTTCGGCCTCCAGCTTTCGTTTTTCGCGTTCGAGCTGTTCGATCCGCGCCTTCAAGTCTTCGACGTAACGAGCCGCCGCCAGCTCTGAACCGTCGAGCGCCTCCCGGGCCGCGGCCAGCAGATCCGCGGGAAGCCGGAACCGTTCAGCGATCTTGAGGCCACTGGACTGGCCCGCCAGGCCATCGATAAAGCGATACGTCGGATCGAGCGTCTCCTCGTTGAACTCCATAGCCGCGTTGCGCACACCGGGGGTCGTCTCGGCATACATCTTGAGGCGGTTGTAATGTGTCGTCGCAATCGTGAATGCCCCGATAGCGCGAAAATGCTCCAGTACGGCTGTAGCGAGAGCGGCTCCTTCCGCCGGCTCGGTGCTGCTTCCGATTTCATCCAGCAGGATCATGGTGTCGTTCGATGCCGACTCGATCATCCCTCCGATCGCAAGAACGTGAGCGGAAAACGTGCTGAGCTGATTGGTGATCGACTGCTGATCCCCGATGTCGGCCAGGACACGATCCCGGACCGGCAGCGTCGCCGCAGCAGCCGGCACAGGAATTCCCGATTGCGCGATCAGTTGGATGAGTCCGAGTGTCTTCAGTACGACCGTCTTTCCACCCGCGTTCGGGCCGCTGATGACGAGAATCCGGTCACCGGCGTCCAGATCGAGGCTCAGAGGAACGATCGTTTCTTTGAGCGATCGAAGACGGTCTTCGAGCAGAGGATGGCGCGCGTCGACGACGTGCAGAGAGCCCTCCGAAAAGCGCGGCGTGGTGCAGTCGAACCGGCGCCCGAAGTGTGCCCGTGCGAAGAGCACCTCCAGTTCAGCGCGTGTCTCCGATGCCGCGCCGAGATCGTCGATAGATTCCTGGATACGGTCCGTCAACTCCCCGAGAATTCGCTGAACTTCGCGCTGCTCCGCCTCCTGGATCCTGACGAGGTCGTTGTTCATCTCGAGAGTCTCCAGCGGTTCCATGAAGACTGTGGCGCCGCTCGAAGAGCTGCCATGAACGATGCCTGGCAAGCTGCGCCGCTGTTCGGCACGTACCGGAATCACGTACCGACCGTTTCGGATCGTGACCAGTCGGTCCTGCAACTGGTCGGACACGTCCGGGCTCTTGATGATGGACTCCAGTTTGCGGCCCAGGCGGACCCGGGCCCGCTCGCCCTCGGTCCGAAGACGCTTGAGTTCGGGGCTGTAGTCTTCGTTGATTTCGCCGCCCCGAACGGCCCTGCCAAGCAACGCGGCCAGCGGCCGCATGTCCGGCAGTCGGTGGGACGCGGCAGCCAGCCGGGGGTAGTCTTCGGCCTCGGACCCCTTCCACCGGGACCTTAGAGTTTCGATCTCGGACAGGAAATCCTGGATCGCTTCGACTTCGGACAGGTCCAGCGTCGCGCCGCCGAAACTCAGCCGTTCGAGCACGGCAGGCAGCAGAGCGACATCGGGAAACGGCACGCGACTCTCACGGAGGTATCCCATTGCCTCTCCGTTGAGTGCGTGCATCTCTTCGAGCAAGGCGCGGTCGGTCGAAGGCCGCAAGCCCTCGAGCAGTTCCCTCCCAGCGGCATTGGTTACGTAACGGCCGACGAGTTCTTTCAACCGGCCGTACTCGAGTGCTTCGAGGGAGAAGTTCATGACAGGCGGTTGATCAGGCTCGCGACCACGCCGGCGCCGTAGCCGTTGTCGATGTTGACGACCGTAACGTTCGACGCACAGGAGTTGAGCATTCCCAGAAGAGCGGCGACGCCACCGAAGCTCGCGCCGTAACCGACGCTGGTCGGGACCGCAATCACGGGAACCGAGAGCAATCCTCCGACGACGCTCGGCAGGGCACCTTCCATGCCAGCCACGACAATGACGACGCGGGCACTTTCGAGCCGCTCCCGGCGGTCCAGCAGTCGGTGCAACCCGGCAACACCCACGTCGCAGAGAACATCGGTGTCGTTGCCCATGACTTCGAGCGTCACCGCAGCCTCCTCGACGACGGGAAGGTCCGACGTACCGGCCGAGATCACCATGACGGTGCCTTTGCCTCTGATCTCCCGGTCCTTGATCACCGATATCGCTCCGGAGCGTTGGTGGAACCGGGCTTCCGGAATGAACTCGGAAACACGGTCGAACGCGGGGCGCCCCGAGCGCGTTACGAGGATATTGTGGTCCCCGGCATCCATCGCCCGCAGGATCTCCACCAGTTCGTCATCGGTCTTGCCGGCCCCGAACACCACCTCCGGGAAACCCTGGCGCAGAACACGATGATGATCGACATTGGCAAACCCGAGGTCTTCGAACGGAAGCGCGCGCAGACGCGCTATCGCATCACCGGAGGAAATTGATCCGTTCCGGTAGTCTTCCAGAAGCCGCTTGATTTGGTCTTCAGTCACGTTTCGGAACAATATATAGGTAGATGCAGGTTACAGAGGCACAAGTATAGTGGATGTGGCGTAAGCTCAAGATCACGCTCAGAATGATCCGGTTCGAGCACACGGTGTTTGCGGTTCCGTTCGCCCTGATCGCGGTCCTGTTGGCCGAAGACGGCCTGCCCGGCCGAGGAGAACTCGCCTGGGTACTTCTGGCGATGGTCGGCGCACGGAGCGCGGCGATGGCATTTAACCGAATCGCTGACGTCGGTTACGACCGGACCAATCCTCGGACCAGGGACCGGGCGCTTCCTTCCGGGGCGCTCTCACGTGGCTTCGCGGTCGGGTTCACCTTGACGATGTCCGCGCTGTTCATATTGTCCGCGGGTATGTTGAACCGACTCTGCCTGTACCTGTCAGTTCCGACTCTGGCGATTCTATTCCTGTATTCCTACACGAAACGGTTCACCTCGCTGAGTCACATTGTTCTGGGTTTCGCGATCGGTCTGTCCCCGCTGGGTGCGTGGCTGGCAGTCAGCGGAGAGTTTGCGATACCGCCGATCCTGCTTGGATCTGCCGTGATGCTCTGGATCGCCGGATTCGATATCATCTATGCCTGTCAGGATGTGGATTTCGACCGCCGTGCCCGGCTGTTTTCGATGCCTTCGCGTTGGGGCACCGCCCGGGCCCTCAAGGTTTCGTCGGCTCTCCACGTCGGGACGGTTGGGTTGCTGATCTGGACGGCCTGGTTGAGCCAATCAGGCCCCCTCGCCTATGCGGGGATCGCGGCGGTCGCGGCAATCCTGTACTGGGAACACCGTATCGTCGGGCCGGACGACCTGACCCGCGTCGATGTCGCGTTCTTCAACCTGAACGGGTATGTGAGCCTGGTGCTTCTGGCAGCGTTCGCGGCCGACGTCCTTACCTAGCTAGCAGCTTGTTTGGGAACCACACGCTGCTGGAGGCTTCTTGATGAAAAGAGCGATTGTGATCTGCCTGCTGCTGGTCTCCACCGTGGCCACGAGCGTGGAGCGCGAGCCTCTGGAACAATACCGAGCCCGGCGGCAATCGCTGGCCTCCGAACTGGACGGGGTAATCGTGCTGTTCGCCGAACCGATCGAGGATCTGGTCGAATACCAACAGGAGGACAACTTCTACTACCTCACCGGTATCGAACAACCCGGCGCGATCTTGATGCTCTACGGCTCGGGGCCCGATGCCGGCGAATTTCTGTTCCTCCCCCCACGGGATACGGATCGGGAGCGTTGGACGGGGGTCCGACTCGGCCCGGGCAGCGACGCGGCCCGCTCTACAGGTTTTTCGACGGTAGACTCCGTCGAGGCGTTCGGGTCCCGTTTCCGAGGCCTGGCCGAGGAGGCAGGGACGGTCTGGGCCCTGACCGCGCGCGCCGAGGACCTCGAGCGATTGAAGTCGGCCGCGCCCCGGGTACGGTACCGAGAGGTCGCGCCAACTATTGCCGCGATGCGCCAGGTCAAGTCGGCCACCGAGATCGGGTTCCTCGACAAGGCCGTCGACATCACGATGGCCGCTCACGCGGCCGCCGCCGGTGTGATCGTACCTGGCGCCTGGGAATACGAAGCCGAGGCGATAATCGAGTACGAGTTTCGACGCAATGGGGCCGAGCGGCCGGGGTTCCCGTCCATCGTCGGTTCGGGCCCGAACGCGGCGGTCCTGCACTACGACCGCAACATCCGTCAGATGCAGTCCGGCGACCTGGTCGTCGTCGACATCGGAGCAGAGTACAGCGGCTATACCGCAGATATCACGCGAACCTACCCGGTTAGCGGACGGTTCGACGAACGGCAACGCGAGATCTATCAGGTGGTCCTGGAGGCCCAGAAGGCGGCGCTGGCCGAGGTTCGCCCCGGGGCAACGTTCGGGAGCATCCATGCGGCGGCGCGCGACTATATCGAATCGAAGGGCTACGGCGAGTACTTCATCCACGGCACGAGCCACCATATCGGCCTCGAGGTCCACGACGTCGGCCGCACCGGGAGGGAGCTGGAACCGGACATGGTTCTGACGGTTGAACCGGGAATCTACATCCCGCGGGAAAACATCGGTGTCCGGATCGAAGACGATGTCCTTGTTACCGAGGATGGCTACCGCATACTGTCGGACTTTCCGAAGGAAATCGAAGAAATTGAAGCCCTGATGGCCGCGGCACGCGGTCAATAGGCAAACACCAACGAAAGGCATTCATACATGATTCAAGCGACACAACTGCGGCGGGGTCACATCATCAACCACAACGGAGAGTTATTTCGGGTTGTGGAATTTCTGCATCTCACTCCGGGAAAAGGACGCGGGATGGTGCAGACGAAGCTGAAGAACCTGAGATCGGGCGCGATCAGCGATCACAAGTTCCGATCCGACGACTCTGTCGACAAAGCCGTCCTCGATCAGAGGGAGATGGAGTACCTCTACAGCGAGGGAGGCGCCCACTACTTCATGGACACGGAGTCCTACGAGCAGATCCACTTCACTTCCGAGGTCCTCGGAGACGCGATGCGGTACCTGATCGCCAACTCGAAGATAGCGGTGGAATTCTACGAAGAAAGTCCCATCGGCATCGAGTTACCCAAGACGGTCGATCTCAAGATCGTCGAGACCGAGCCGGGGCTACCCTCGGCGACTGCCACAAACGTCCTCAAGCCTGCAACGACGGAAACCGGGCTCGTAGTCGGAGTGCCGCACTTCATATCGGCAGGCGAGAAGATACGGGTCGACACCACGGAAGGCAAGTACCTCGAGCGAGTCCGGGAATAGTGGACCGGACAAAGAGTGAAGATTCCTCAACCCTCCTGGTCAATCATGACACTTCGCAGGGCTGAAACCAGCGAGTCCTCTTCCTCGTCGGCGACGGTTCTCAGATCCAGCAGGACGTGGTCGTCTTCGATCCGGACGATGACGGGGGGGTCGGTCCCGCGCAACCTCCCCTGCAAAGATTCGGCTGAAGCGGGAGCCGGATCGATCACGAGACCCCAGGAAGGCAGGTCGAACTCGGGAACCGACCCACCGCCCACGAGCGATGCCATCGAGCGGACATTGGCGGTGCCGCCCAATCGCTCTGCCAGCACCTCGGCACGGGTCTTCAGGACATCCTCGCTCTCGAGCAGTGCACGCCAGACCGGAATCTCCCGAAGTTCTCCGCGCAGGTACGCCAGCAACACGACCTCAAGGGTGGCCAGGGTCAGCTTATCGACCCGGAGCGCACGGAAAAGGGAATTCCGCCGCAGTCGGTCGACCAGATCCCGCCTTCCCGCCAGGATGCCCGCCTGAGGGCCACCGAGTAGCTTGTCCCCGCTGAAGCACACCAGGTCGACACCCGCACGGAGACTGTCGGCAGGCAGCGGTTCGTCATCGACGCCCAGTCGGGCCATGTCGAGCATGCAGCCGCTGCCCAGATCATCGAACGTCGGGACCTTGTGGCGACGGCCGAGTTCGACGAACTCGTCCAGTCCCGGCCGCTCGGTAAAACCGATCGTACGGAAGTTGCTGGGGTGCACTCTCAACAGGAGCCGGGTCTCGGGTCCGATCGCCGCTTCGTAGTCGGCGATCCGGGTCCGATTTGTCGCACCGACCTCGCGAAGAACGGCGCCGCTCTTGGTCATCACGTCCGGTATCCGAAAGGATCCACCGATTTCGACCTGCTCTCCCCGTGAGGCTACGACCTCACCACCGTCTGCCAAGGTGTTGAGCGCGAGCAGGACTGCGGCAGCGTTGTTGTTGACGACGATGGCCGCCTCGCAATCGAGCAATCCCCTGAGAAGACCCTCAACGTGGGCGTCACGCTTGCCGCGCCTACCTGTTTCCAAGTCGAATTCGAGGTTCGAGTAGCCGGCGCTGACACGACCGGCATGTTCGAGCGCAGCCCGTGACAGGGGCGCCCGTCCCAGGTTCGTGTGCAACACAACGCCGGTCGCATTGATCACATGCCTGAGCGACGGGCTGAGCAAGGCATCGATCCGCCGAGCGAGGTCGCGGGCCAACTCCCGGGTCAGCCGCTCGCGAGTCATGCCGGTGCCGTCGGAGCGCAATCGCTCACGGGTTTGGGCGAGCAACTCGCCGAGCATCGACTGAACGAAGGGCTGGTCAAGCACCGGACCGAATCCGGCCAACTCCGTTGAAAGCAGGATGTCGTTGACGGGAGGGATGTTTCGGAGTGCCTCCATGCGGCTATTTCAGCACAGCGAAGACCGGTTTACAATCGAACGCAGCAACCGAATGGACCACTTCTACCGTCACGCTCGTTCATACTGTTGGGTTCACGGATTCGACATGCGAAGCGCACTGCTGATCACGATGTTGATGGTCGCGTTCCCCGGCCCCGCCCAAGCCTGGCCGGAATCGACCTACCGTGAGATTTTCGGCCACGCAGAAAAAGCGCTGCCCGATGCCCTCGGTCGACTGCTGTCGGACATGGCACCCGTAGTCGGCCGGCCCTGTGAGGTCCTGCCGCTCCGAGAGGCGGTGGAAAGGGCGGTCGCGGAGTTTGCCGACCGCGACGGCAATCCCGGGCGTGCGGTTGCAGCGTTGAGAGATGCCGGATGCGCCGCCGCGGCCGCGAACGATCCGGGCATGGATCGCCTGATCCAGGCTCAGTCACCCAAGTTCGCGGTCGTCTTCTACGGTTACCACTCCGCCATCATCGAGGGAGATCTCGGGCGCTACCTGTCGGAACGCGCCGCTGAACGCGAGCGACTGGCCGCGCGATACCGACAAACCTCCCAGCTACCCAACCGGTCCGAACAGATCGAATTGTCTCCGGAATTCGGGATGGCGTCTATCGCCTATTCCCATGCCGTCAGCGACGTTGCGAACGTCTGGTTCTACATCTGGACGGCGGCCGGCGGGCAATAGCCAGCACTAACAGACGATCAACAGCGGAGAAGATTTTTGAATCGAATAGAACGCGCGCTGATCAGTGTTTTCGACAAGAGCGGAATTGCTGAGTTCGCCGGCGGCCTTGCCGAACTCGGAGTTGGGATCGTGTCCACGGGCAACACGGCCAGGCGGCTTCGTGACGAGGGCATCAAGGTAACCGACGTGTCCGAACTGACCGGGTTTCCCGAAATGATGGATGGCCGTGTCAAGACCCTACACCCGAACGTTCACGCCGGAGTGTTGGCGCGGCGGGACAATTCCGACGACATTCGGCAGCTGGGCGAACACGGCATCGGGACGATCGATCTGGTCTGCACAAACCTGTACCCGTTCGTCGAAACCACTGAACTCCCGGACGTGGTCTTCGACCAGGTTGTCGAGAACATCGACATCGGCGGCCCCTCAATGATCCGGGCCGGGGCCAAGAACTTTCGCGATGTCGCCGTCGTCACCGATCCCGGGGACTATGGCCGGGTGCTCGACCAGATGCGGCAAACCGACTGCAAGTTGTCGGCCGCTCTGTTGCTCGAACTCGCTCAGAAGGCCTTCGTCCACACGGCCCAGTACGATGGAGCGATTGCCCAGTATCTGTCCGGCGTGAAGACCGATGGCAAACTCTTTCAGCTGCCCGAAGATCCCGAATTCCCGGACCGAATGTTCATGGACTTGCGCAAGCTCTCGGGTCTTCGCTACGGCGAGAACCCGCACCAGCGCGCTGCGTTCTACGGCTGGGGATCGGGTGCCGCCTTCGGGATGGCGGCGGCCGAGCAGCTTCAGGGCAAGGAACTCTCCTATAACAACCTCGTGGATATCCAGGCCGCATGGGGCCTCATCCAGGAGTTCGACGAGCCCGCCTGCGCCATCATCAAACACACGAATCCGTGCGGCACCGCCCTGGGTAACGATCTTCGCGAGGCCTACCTCAGCGCGCTCGAATCCGACCCCGTCTCTGCGTTCGGATCCGTGATCGCGGTCAACAGGACGCTGGATTCCGCGACTGCGGAAGAGATGGCCAAGATTTTCGTAGAGGCTGTCGTCGCGCCCGAAGTCGACCCGGAGGCTGCGGCCCTGTTCGCTGCAAAAAGGAACCTCCGCCTTCTCAGAACCGGCGCGAAGGCCGATTCGCCCGGCGTGCGGGGGATGGAAATCCGCAACGTCGCCGGTGGGTTGCTCGTCCAGAGCGTCGACGACTCCGACGAACTCTCGGGCAGCTCGATCCGGACGGTCACTTCGCGAAAGCCCACGGATGAAGAGTGGCGGGACCTCCACTTCGCCTGGCGAGTGTCCCGGCACGTCAAGTCGAACGCGATCGTTCTGGCGCGCGGCGGCCGGACGGTGGGAGTCGGCGCTGGGCAGATGAGCCGTGTCGATTCAGTCCGCCTGAGCGTAGACAAGGCGCGTCCAGGGGCCGAGGGCGCCGTGCTCGCGTCCGACGCCTTCTTCCCCTTCCGAGACGGTGTGGACGAGGCTGCAAAGGCCGGCGTGCGTGCGATCATCCAACCCGGTGGATCGCGGCGAGACGAAGAGGTGATCCAGGCCGCCGAAGAGCACGGCCTCGCGATGGTGATGACCGACACGCGCCATTTCAAACACTGACGGGTGGCATTCTGACCTATCTCCGAACGGCGATACCCGGTCGCTACCTCTCCCGGTTCTGCTCACCGCTTTGATTGTCAGAACCCAGAGCGGTAGCGACGGGTTGGCATTCTGATCGGTTTTGGAACGGTGTTACCCGGTCGCTACCTCTCCCGGTTCTGCTTACCGCTTTGATTGTCAGAACCCAGAGCGGTAGCGACGGGGTTGGCATTCTGATCGGTTTTGGAACGGTGTTACCCGGTCGCTACCTCTCCCGGTTCTGCTTACCGCTTTGATTGTCAGAACCCAGAGCGGTAGCGACGGGGTTGGCATTCTGATCGGTTTTGGAACGGTGTTACCCGGTCGCTACCTCTCCCGGTTCTGTTATGGCTCGCTTCCGGAAACACTCCCGCCGAGTCCAATCTATACATGAACATCCGGCGGGAACGGCATATAATGGCCTCAATTCGCGGATTATAGATGGACATCAGAATGAAAAAGACGGTTCTTGGACTCTTGTTGTGCGCGCTGTTCGTTCCCGGGCCACTCAAGGCCCAGCAGGCCGCATCGGACCGGGCCGAAGGATACTTCCACTTCGGCAGGGCGAAGGTGCTCGAGGCGAACGGCAACTGGCAGGGGGCTCTAGCGGCCTACCAGCAGGCCCTCGAGATGGACCCGACGAATTCGACGATCTATTCCGAGATCGCGGCCGGTTACATGCAGCACGGTCAATTCACCGACGCGCTGGAATACGCGGAACGGGCCGCTCGCGCCGACGCGGATAACATCGAGGCGCACCGATTGTTGAGTTCGCTGTTTGTCAGCATGATCAGCAACATCGGGTCCGTACAGGGAGCCAACCCGGAAATCGTCGACCGCGCCATCGAGGCGTTGGAAAATACCGTCCGGCTGAATCCCAGGGAGCGACAGGCATACCTGACACTGGGACAGCTGTACCGGTTCAAGAACGAGCCCGAACGAGCCACCGAGGTGTATCGGGATTTCCTCGATATCATGCCGGATTCCGAGCAGGGCGCCATAGCTCTGGCGGAACTGCAGATGGAGGCGGGCAACGTCGAAGAAGCCATCGCGATATTGAGCGAATTCACGGACGCCCAACCCGACTCGGATACGGCTTGGGCGACGCTGGGCGAAGCGTTCGCATTCGTCGAGGACTTCGACAAGGCGGCGGATGCCTTCGAGAGGGCATCGGAGCTGGACCCGCTCGACAGGGAACTTCTTAGCGCGCTCGCACAGGCGCTGTTTCTCGCCGGCCGCATGGAAGAGGCCGGTGAACGCTATATCCTGCTGGTGGAACGTACGCCCGACGACCCGACGGTCCGCTTGCGGCTGGCGCAGATACTCCAGGAGCAGATGCGCTACGACGAAGCGCGGAAGCACATGGAGCGGGCGGTGGAACTGGTCCCGGACAGCGCAGAGATTCAGTTCAACCTGGCTTTGCTCAACCGCGACTCGGGCCGGTTCACCGAGGCAATAGATGGCATCAATCGGCTTCTGGACGACACCGCAAATCTCAACAACAGGTACACCGGAGGCGAGCGGCGAAACCGGCGTGTTTTCCTGACCCACTTAGGAATATTGAACTCCCTGCTGGAGCGATACGACGAGGCCGCGGAAGCGTTCGGCCGCATCAAGGAGATCATCCGAGACCGGGACGGCACGATCGATACCTACATCGTCGATACCTATCGGGCCGCGGACGAAATCGAGCGGGCGCTCAATCTAGCCGAAGCGGCTGTGGCCGAGTTTCCCGACAATCGGCAACTGCGCGTCCAGCGGGCAGACCTGATCGCCGAGCAGGGGGAACCCGATGAGGGTGTTCGAATACTGAGGGAACTGGCCGACCCCGAACCCGATACGGAAATCTACGCTGCGATCATCGGAATCCATCAGAGGGAAAAGAATTTCGGGGCGGCGCAGGACGTGCTTGACGAAGCGCGGGCGAAGTTCGATCAGGACGAACAGGTCCACTTTCTGCAAGGCGCGCTCTACGAGAGGCAGAAGGAATACGGAAGCGCTGAGAACGCTTTCCGCAGGGCCTTGGAAATTAATGCCGACAACCCTGCGGTGCTGAACTACCTGGGCTACATGCTCGCCGACAATGACACGAAGCTGGACGAAGCGCTGGAGATGGTCCAGAAGGCAGTCGATTCCGACCCGATCAATGGAGCCTACCTGGACAGCCTCGGCTGGGTGTATTTCCGGCTGGAGCAACTGGAATTGGCCGAACAGTACCTCAAACGGGCTCTTCTGTTTTCGGGCAGCGATCCGACGATTCACGAACACCTGGGGGATGTGTACCTCCAGAGCGGACGGGTTGATGAGGCGCGGGCCGCCTACGAACGGTCTCTGGAGCTGGCCGAGGAAGAGGAGGAACGCGATGAGGTCCGCAAGAAACTGGAAGATCTTCAGCCCGGCTACCAGTAGAAGTTATCTGTTTTCAACGAAATGGCCGGTCTTTAGGCCAGTCGTATTCCCTCCCTTGAACCCCCGGTGAACTCTTTGGCTCCCGACAGTGTCTTAGACAAAGACAAGCCGGACCGTCCGGAAACAAGCGACACGATGGCGGCCGAAATTGATTTCGACGCAGCGGTACGCGAACATCGGCCATACCTGATGCGGATCGCTGTCGCCTCGACCCGGAACGTTCACGACGCCGAGGACGTCGTCCAGGAGGCGCTGATGCGCGGCTACCGGGGTTTGGACAGGTTTCGGGGGGACTGCCCTCTGAGGGTCTGGCTGGCGCGCATCGTGGTTCGGGTTGCGATCAACCACAGGCGCAGCTTCGTCCGGACACTGAAGCGGTGGATGTTGTTCGGCGACCTCGAGCGCCAGGATGGTTCGGGAAAACCGATTCCATTCGATCCGGCCGACCCATCCGGCGATTTCGATCGAGAAGCCATACTGGACGTGGAAAAGCACATTCAAAGGCTGCCGGACGAGTTTCGGGTGCCGTTGTTGATGCTGGCTGCAGAGGGCCTGACGATCCCGGAGATCGCAGGAATCCTCGAGATTCCCGAGGGAACCGTCAAGTCGCGGATCTTCTACGGAAGAAAGCGGCTCAAAAGGAGCCTCAAGAAATGAAGACCGATTGCCAATGGGTGGAGACGCGTTTGGAGGATTACCTCTCCGACCAGTCCGACGCGGAAACGCGAACCCGAATCCGGTCGCATGCCGACACGTGTGAGGCGTGCCGAACCGAAATCGAGGAATATCGTCAGGTCGACCGCCTCGTGTCGGCCTACTTCGGTCAGCAACTGGAGCGGGCGTATCGTGCCCCGCGGATCGTGCGAGGATGGCTGGCACGTGGAGCGGTTGTGGCCGGAGCCGGGGCCATCGTACTCACCCTGATCGTGCGGTTCCCGTGGGCCGGCGACCAACCGATAGCGCCCGCCACAGGCCAGACCGCGATGTCGGCCGCGACAGGCTCCGGGTCAGATGGGGACGTGAAGGACCCGGCGATCGATGAGGCAAACAACCGTGCGAAGCCCGGCGTCGTCGATCCCGCGGACGTGGCATCAGCATCCGCGTCGGCTATCGAGGCAACAGGAACCGCAGTTGCCGCGCCCGAGTTCAGCGTGATGGACCCAGCCGGCTACGCCCTTTCCCTGGCGGACTACCAGGGCACAGTCCTGGTGTTTGCGGTGTTCGACGAAAAACAAGACGGGGCCGCCGCGTTCCAGCAGGCCTATGAAACCTTCGGAACGTCGGGAACAGTAAGAATGCTCGGTGTCGCTCGCAATTCGGGCTCGCGTCCCGGGGGAGTAACTTTCCCGCTGGGCATCAACAGCGGTTCGACGCTGATGGGGGCCCAGGCCGGTGAGTTCGTCGTCGTGACCCAGGAAGGCAGGGTTTACACACGGGGTTCCCTGATCGAAGGATCGTTCCTGACCTCGCTTGCTTCCGCGCTGGACGAACTCGAACGTTAGCTGCGAAACCGAGTGGGCAGCGCTGGTTGCCGACTCTCGATTCGCCGCTGGCACGATCCTCTTCGATCCAGATTTCGCAGCGCGTCGAAATACGAGACGGAGATTTCCGCTTTCCGGACCAGGCAGTTTCCCCGAGGCCCGCCACGACGCGTTTCGCGAACGTTCGGTCCGGCGCGATCACACGCCCACGCTCTCGTTCGACAAACTCCCTGGGGAAAAACTCGCTCATGTTGGACCCTCTGCCGTGAACCGGAGTATGTCAACACAATACGATCAGGACGCCCGAAAGGTTACGGAATGTTAAGACCTCGAAGACTCATCTGAGACAGGTCGGCGGTGCGGCACGCAACCCCCATTTAATGAACCGGTTGCAACGGGCCCGCCGCATCGAAAAAGGGCGTGGCCACCGCCACGCCCCTGTTGTGGGACCATCCTTTTCCGCTCAAAGCGTGTAGGGCACGTACTCCGGGATCTCGCCCACTTCCGGCTTGAACAGCCCCGGCACGACCTGCCCCTGGGCATGGGTGGCATCCACGTTGAACAGCTTGGTCAGCGTCGGCGCCATGTCGATCCGGTTGATCACCGTCTTGCCGTCAAAGCCGGTATTGAAGTCCGGCCCCCAATAAATGCTGGCCGGGCGTTGGGCGTAGTAGTAGCCCTTGGAGTGGTGAATCTCCCCGTACATGTTGACTTCGTCATCACGTCCGAATTCCGGGCGGACAGCGATCGTCGTGTTCTGGCTGAAGTACGGATCGTTCTTGACGAAATCGATGATGTTGCCAATCGCCTCGTCGGTCGAACGCGCCGTCGAAACATACTCGTCGTGGCCCGTTTCGTAACGCAGGTAGCCTCCGGCGCCATGTCCTGTGTCGTGGGCGACCTGCTGAAAGACGATCATCCGCGGTTTGAATGCCTGCAGGATCTGCGGAATGATGTGTAGTGCCTGGCCCTCTTCGAGAAAGGGAGAACGCGGGATGAACGGGTGACTGAGCGACGATTCGTAACTCCTGGATTCGAGCACGCCCTCGATCCACTCGGTCAGCTGAACGCGCTCCGGCTCGGTGAGCGCCATGTTCGAGGGGAATTCGTCGTCGACGATCTGGCGCGGTGAACGCTCGCGATTCTTGTACCACATGTCCTGAAAAACATTCTGGGTCGTGAAGGAAACCGGGCGTGTCTCCGGACCGAAGTCCTTGTGGGCGGCAAAATACTTCAGGTCGTACCGCCACTGGCGAAAGTACGATGTCCCGTTCACATACCAGTACTTCGTCGCTTCGTCCCCGTAGGCCTTCCGCACGTAATGGGGCACAGTGGGGTAAAGCGGGACGCTGGTCTGAGAAACGTTGCCGGTCAGCAACTCCGTAAACGAGGTGCCGTGTGAGGAAGCCTGTTCACAGTGATCCTCGTTGAAGATGTAGGCTTCATTCGCTAAAGCGTTCAGGTTCGGCGCGACCTCGACGTCTTCGAGGTACTCCTTCTTGCGTGCACCGTTGCCGTTGATGATCCAGATCAGATGCTTCGTTTGAAGATTCAGCGATCCGATTTGGGGCGCTGCACCGGCGACGCGGGGACCCATCGCGAGTCCCGCACCGGCCAGGCTTGAATTCTTGAGAAAAGAACGACGATTCATGTGGTTGCTCCTTCGCGTTATCAATGAATTCAGAATGACATTGCGATCGCTATTGCTACGGCTGGTGGCAGTTCAGACACGGACCCCGCGGCGGATGTGGCGGTGTCATGTCCACACGTCGTACGGGAGCTGGAGCCGTGTTGGCCCCAGGTTGTGCACGAGCCGTTGCGGCTCCGCCGCCCGTGTAGAACACTTTCACGTTGGCCAGATCCGGGTGGTCGGTCGCCCGTACGTCGAGGTAGTTGTTCGCCTTGTCGCGAACGAAGACCCGACTCACCGTCCAGTTGCCGGGTTCATCCAGTTCGTGCGTCTTGAACGATCCTTCCCAGATATTCTGCTCGACGTCGTAGCCGGGCTTGATGATCTGTCTCTTCGCACGCGGCGTCAGCCGGACGCGCTTCTTATCGATGAAGCTGGGTGTCGCGCCGACGTCGACGACGATGTCTCCGATGCCGGAAAAGTCATCGGCGGCAACAGCAATGACTTTGATCTCTTCGGTCATACGCGCGGTCGACTTATCGAAAGCGACGCTGATCAGTTTCGGGGGAGCCTTGTCGACATTGTCCGGGTCCTGACGGATGTTGAACTTCACCGCGGCCAGCTTCTGATTCGTCATCGCAAACAGATCCGCCTGGTTGCCGGCGCGATCCTTGATCTGAATCGTGCGCACCGCGTATTCGCCGCCCACCGACCACGGGTTGATCGTGAAGTAGCCCACGAACTCGCCGGGATGGTTGAAACGGGGTTGCAGGTTCAGCTCGATGTACTTGTTATCGGGGCCGGATATCCGCAGAATCGCCTCGTTTGCACCCGACTTGTTGTCGCTCAACCTCAATCGAACTGGAATCTGCGCGTCGATGTCGAAGGTCGCACCGTTGTCGTTCTCGTCTTCACCGATCCAGATATCCACCAACTCGGGCTTCATCACATCGACATTGGGGTTCGGCAGGATCTCGAACTCCAGACCCAGCATCGCCTGGTGCATCGGTGGGAAGAAAGCCTTCGAGTGGCCGATTTCGCTGTTCAGCTCCCCGTCGTAGACGACGTAGACGCCTGGCTCGGCCCATTCATCGGTCTCGACAACACCGTCGTAGAGCCAGGGGTTGTCCGATCGGGGGGTGAAGTTCGCACGAAACGTCGTCCGTCTTCCGAACGGACTCTGGTAGGCGATCCACCAACTCCGAACCGCCGCAGGGCTCTCGGCCTGGGCCTCGAGACGGATCGTGCCACCTGCCTCGATCTGGCGATCCGACACGACCCGCACCCATTTCAACTGGGGCGGAAAATGGTATCCCTCGAGCGCTGTCGGGTCGACCTCGCCGCTCGGGTTGGACATGAATTCGTCCGGGATGAATTCGTCCGGGTTCCCTTCGAGGTAGTAGTTGTCGATAGTGGGGGTCAGTGGTCCCTCACCGTAGTCGATCGTCGGAACCGTGGCCGATTTCGGGTCCATCTTGGGGTGTTGAGCAACCAGTGTTGCGGCCGTCAACACAAGGACGATCAGGAACGCTCTTAGTGATTTGTTAATCACGATCCCTCCGAGGAACAACGCATGAATGGAACAATCTTTTTGTGGGGTCCATCATATCGCCAGCCCATCGAAGATTCAAATGAATCCGCCGCACAAATCATTACAAGAACAGGGACTTACCGTCCGGATATGTCTTTGGCAGGCAGACCGTCTTCGGGTGGGGGTAATACGGGTAAAATCAAGAGGTTGGAGCGCGAAGCGGAACCATCGGGAGAGGTGCACAAACAAAAAACCCGGACCAAAGTCCGGGTTTTTTAACATCTATTAAGGATAGATGCATCTCCACCATTCCACTCTCGCCCGTCTTCTTGCCGGTTCCAGTCTTCGCTGGGCCGCCTTTTCAGCGGTTACCGGCCGACGGGTCACTTGCCATCCCACTGTGGTAAAAGCACACGGCGTACCAAATAGAGATACGTGTAGAATCTTTGACTTACGCTCACTCGTCCCAGAAATAATACGAATTCTCATAGAATTTGTACGTTGGGCGGGATTCGGGCGATCCCGGGGCCTGGTGCATTGTTCGGCGAGGGTCGCCCGACCCATCAAGAAAAAGCGGAGGCCGAAGCCTCCGCTCTCTCGACCGAAAATAGTCCCGGCTTACCACTCCAGCCGGAAGCTGAACTGCATCACACGCTCGGTGCCGCGCGTTTCAGTGATTTCACCGAAGTTGCTGCGGTCGATACGGGTGCCGCCTTCAGGAATTGCGAAGTTCGGATGGTTCAGCGCGTTGAACGCCTCCGCCCGGAACCGCGCCCGGATGCTCTCGGTGATCGTGAAGTTCTTCGTCACCGAGAGGTCGATGTTGAAGAACTTGGGTCCACGACCCTGGTTGCGTCCCAGGTCGCTGCCCGGGTATACGTTGACGAACTCCTCGTTTCCGATCCGCGTGCGTTTGTCCCTATCCGCATCGATCAGGAAAACACGGCCGTCCTCCTTGTTGACACCGAACGGCACGGTACCGATCAGCAGCGCCTGCGAACGTCCGAAGAAGTGATGGTTGAAACGGCCCGTCGTGAAGTTGAACGGACGGCCGCTGGTCGCCTGGACGATACCGGCAAGCTCCCAGCCACCGATGATGTGCTCGGCCACGGCCGGTAGGTTGCGAGCAAACGCCCGGGCCTGTCCGAAGGGAAGCTCCACCAGGAAGTTCCCGTTGAACTGGTGCCTGCGGTCAAAGTCCGAAATGTTGTAGTTCCGTTCCGGAAAGTAAGGATCGTTCGCCAGGCCCTCACCGCTCTGGCCGTTCGCGCGCTCGCCCCGGGATTCCGACGCCGAAGTGATGTCCATCGACTTCGACAGCGTGTAGTTCATCGTCACGCTGAAGCCGTCCGAAAAGCGCTTCCGGACCGTGAATTGACCCGAGTTGTAGTTGGACCGACTGATGTTGGTGAACATGCCGAAGAACTGCACCTGGGGCGACATGAGAATGTTGCCCACCTCGGGCCGACTCTCGATCTCGACGAGTCGATCAACGAGACTGACCCGGGAGTTCGGCCCGGCGGCACGCGTCCGGTGCATCACGGCGTAGAAACCCTGAGTGGCGCTCTCGAAACCGCCTTCCGGTCGGATGCTGTCGAACCTCGAGGCCGTGTTCACGTAGTTGAGGACATCGGAATAGACGTTCTCGAACCACGGAATCGGCTGGACGTCAGCGATCGCAGCACCCGTGTTCTCGTAGAGTTCATAGAGAGTCGAGATCGCATCGTAGTAGGTCTGGCCGCTGATCGGATCCAGAATGTTCACCGGACTCGCGATGTCCACCGTGCCGAGCAGATCGCGGGCAAATCGGCCCACGTAGGAAGCTTCAACGATCCAGCCCCCTGGAAGCTCCTTCGACATCGTGAAGTTGATCAGATGGTTCTGCGGCGAATGGATTCCCGAATCGATACCCGCCGTCGACAGTCTGCCGATACCAAATTCCGTGATCGGCAACGTGAAGTCGGGTGTCTCACCCAGGCTGGGAAAGAAGTCCCGCGGCAACGATACGCCCACGCCGACTCGCGGCGCTCGTTCGAGGTCGTTAAGGCCATCGATCGAGTAGGTAAAGCCGGGAACGGAGAACTGGCTCAAGAGTCCCACCGAACCGCTTTCGGCGGCGTCGCGCGCAAATCGGCGGCCGACCGAATCGTAGGTCATGGTGTAGCCGCCACGGATGACCGTCGGGCCACCCTTGTTCGCCCAGTCTCCCTGGGGAGACCACGCCACGCTGACGCGCGGCGCCCAGTTGTTGGTGTCAGGCGTGTAGTAGTCGGGCAGATCGTTGGCGCGACCGGCCGGCTGCGCCGTGTAGAAGGGCAACTCCAGGGCAGTCTTCGTTGTTTCGATCTGCGTCCGGTAACGCTGCCCCAGGTCCTGGCTCCAGTTCAACTGGACGCCGTTCGCCTCGTACGGGGGCGTCTGATACGCATAGTTCACGCCGAAGGTCACGGTCGTGTTTGGCGTCGCTCGCCATGTGTCCTGGATGTAGAAGTCATACTCCTGGAGCCGGAACTTCCGTGCAAACGCGCTGCCTGGTGCCAGTTGATTGCCGTCAAGGCCAAACTGCACATCCTCGGAAAAGCGCGAAAGCGAACCGGTGGCCGCCATGACCGCGTTTCCAATCGCTTCGGCATCCTGCACACGGGCAAACTCCTCGGCTCCCAGCGCCCGCAAGAGACCGGGACTGGATTCCACGCCGACGTCGTTTCCGGTGAGGTTCGCGCCGCCACCGTACTGTGGAGGATCAACCAGGTCGAACGAGTTGAAGTTGTTCGTGATGTAGCGGAAGTTCCCGCCGACCTGGATGTTGTGGTCGCCGTTGATCCAGCTCAGGTTCTCGACGAGGTTCCAGGTGTCGATCGCCTGCCGCACGGCCCCGTCATCCTGGAAAGGTTCGCTGAAGAGCGGCACGTTGTAGAACGACCGATTGTTGCCCGTCGACTCGAACGCCTCACGCGTCAGTCCCGCGGTGAAGTTGTTGTTGACCCTCGGCGACACAACCCAGTTCCAGTTCGCGGCGAAGCCCTTGCTGTTGTTCAGCCGCTCGCGCGAATCCTCGAAGCCCGGAAAGCTTTCGCTACCGAGGGTCCGGACATCGTCGTTGAGCGTCCCGCGCCAGAAGAACGTGTGGTCATCGTTCGCCGTGAAGTCCATCCGCGACACATACACGTTGCGGTTTCGGACGAACGGCGACTGAAACCGGTACCTCAGCGTGTTGGCCCCGGCATCCGCCCCCGCAGTCGTGCGAGCCGCATCGGTCGAGAACGGCCGGTACAGTTCGAAGTGGGAGCCGATCAGGTTCGGGTTCCAGGTATCGCAATCGATCAGCGTCCAGCGTTCAAGTTGGCCGCCGCAACCGTCGGTCAGAACCCCGAACGATCCGTCGTCACGCTCGTACCGGATGATGCCGTCGAGGAATTCCGGAGTTGGCACGTTTTGCGTGGCAAGGATCGAGCTGCGATCGGTCTGCCGCTCGTAGGCGCCGAAGAAGAACAGCTTGTCGCTAAGGACCGGCCCGCCGACCGAGCCGCCTGGCAGATGCCGGATCAGCCGGTCCGGCTCCGACGCAAAGTAGTTTCGCGCGGAGGTCCCCGTCGATCGGTAGAACTCGTACAACGAACCATGCCACTGGTTGCTCCCGCCCTTCGTGACGAGCTGCACCTGCCCGCCGCTGCCGCGCGCGGCCTGGCCTCCACCTCCGGCGGTCTGAACGATGAACTCCTGGATGGAATCGAGCGTCGTCGGCAACGCGCCTTCGAGCGACGACCCGGCTTCCTGGCGGTTGATGTTCACGCCGTCCAGCACGATATTCTGCTGGTCGTTCCGCGCGCCGTTGACCTGGCCGCCGTCGTCCCTGCTGAACTCGTCGCCGGTCTGATCGGAGACCTGCACGCCCGCTTGTAAGCCCAGCAGGCCCACGATGTTCCGCGCGTTCAACGGCAGGTCGATAATCTTACGAGTGTCGAACCCGACGCCGAGCTTAGCATCGACCGTGTTGACAGCATCGACGCTGGCGATGACATCGACGACGTCGGTGACCGCACCGACTTCGAGTGCCAGGTTGACGATAACAGTCTCCCCGATCGGCAGCGAGACGCCGCTCATCAGGCGCGTCCGGAACCCGGGCAGCGACGCACTTACGTCGTAGGTTCCCGGCGGAAGCTGGCTGACGAAATAGGTGCCGGTCTCGTTCGTGACGACCAGGCGGGTCGCTCCCGTGGCGGCGTTGGTCACCGTGACCTCGACGCCCGGAATCACGGCGCCGGTCGGATCGTTCACGACACCGGTGACGGCCGTGAATCCCTGGGAAAAGGCCGGTGACGACCCCAGCGCCACGACGACCAGCGCAACCACGGTCCATGAAAGGATCCGCGCTACGCGAGTGTTGAAAAAGAACATTGAACTTTACTCTCCCGTCGGTGGAAACAGTTCACCCATCCACTCCGAAGACACTCCGGTAGCGGCTATACATTTGGTCTGGGGCGCGTAGGGTATTCAGACGTGATCAACCTGAGGCCGGAACCGGCCATAGGCCAGATAGTGCTCCACCATGGCACTCATCGTGTCACTCATCGTGCCCGTCCGGACCCGCAACCTGGTCTCACATCTGAGGTGGCGGGCTGTACACCCGGGACGGTGTTCAAACTTCACCCCACCTTGGAGTTGCACATCGGATGCCCAAGTCGTTAGAACAACAAAATGTTGCGATTACGAGGGCGAGGGGAGGGGCGAATACCAAAACCCATAAAATTTGTCTGACAAACGGGAGGTCGACGACACTTATACGATCTGCATTGTGATTGTGTGCCTAACGGAGCCCAGAGCGGTAGCGACGGGGTCGCCGGTCCGGGTTTCAACACGAAGGCACGAAGGAAGAGTAGAGACACGAAGAAGAAATGAAATCACAAAGCCTTCGCGGCCTCCGTGGACCTTCGTGGCCTTCGTGTTTAAGACGGAGATGCGAACTGTAAGCGGAGACGCGAACTGCTCGGCGCTGGAGTGGGGATTTACCCGGTCGCTACCGCTCGCGGTTCTGTTCGGACGGGGATTTACCCGGTCGCTACCGCTCGCGGTTCTGTTCGGATGGGGATTTACCCGGTCGCTACCGCTCGCGGTTCTGTTCGGATGGGGATTTACCCGGTCGCTACCGCTCGCGGTTCTGTTCGGATGGGGATTACCCGGTCGCTACCGCTCTCGGTTCTGTTCGGATGGGGATTTACCCGGTCGCTACCGCTCGCGGTTCTGTGCGGACGGGCGCGCGCGGGGCAGACAAAAAAGAGCGGAGGCCGAAGCCTCCGCTCTCTCTCGATCGAAAGTCGATCTACTGCCGGCTTACCACTCCAGCCGGAAGCTGAACTGCATGACTCGCTCAGTTCCGCGAGTCGACGTCACTTCACCCAACCCGCCGCTGTGGCGGTCGATGCTGCGCCCGCTGCGTGCGGACGGGATCGAGAAGTTCGGGTGGTTCAGAGCGTTGAAAGCCTCCGCCCGGAAACGTGCCCGAATGCTCTCGGTGATCGAGAAGTTCTTCGTCACCGACAGGTCGACGTTGAAGAACGACGGTCCCTGTCCCTGGTTGCGGACGATCCCGCCGCCAGGATATGCACCGATGAAGTACTCCGAACCGTTGGTCACGTCGATCCGAGTCTGCTTGTCCGGCCCCACCATGTACACCTTGCCGCCTTCCTTGCAGACACAGAAATCGAGCTCCTTGATCATGTGCGGAATCGTCCGGCCGAAGTAGTGATGGTTGTACCGGCTCGATGCCGTGAACTGCCACGGACGCCCGCTGTTGGCTTGCACGATTCCCGCGAATTGCCACCCACCGATAATGTGGTTCGCAACGCTCGAGATGTTCGACCCGAACGCCTGGCCCTGACCGAACGGGAGGTCGATCAGGAAATTGCCGTTGAACTGGTGGGTCTGGTTGAAGTCCGAAATCCCGTAGTTCTTCTCCGGGAAGTACGGATCTTCAACGGAGCCGGCATTCGTGGAACCGTTGGCGCGGTTGCCGTCGGCTTCAGCGGCCGAAGTCAGATCCATCGATTTCGAGAACGTGTAGTTCATCGTCACGCTGAACTGATCGAACCGCTTCCGGAGGGTCAACTGACCCGAGTTGTAGTTAGACATGCTCAGGTTCGTGAACAGACCGAAGTACTGCACCTGGGGCGACAAGAGGATCGCCCCCTGGCGCCGCTCGATACCCTGGATCTCGTCCACGAGGCTGGCAGAAGTGTTCGCTCCAGGAGCCCGGGACTTGTGCAGCAGCGCGTAGAACGCCTGCGTTGCGCTCGTTGCACCGAACGGGAAATCACAACCCGAACGACCCGCCCGACAACGCGACCCGTCAGCTTCCCTTCCGAGACGCTGCTCCGCGACCGGAATCGCCGCCGCGTATACATTTTCGAACCACGCGATCGGCTGAATATCGTCGATCGGCGTTTCGCCGAACTCATCCCGCTCGTACATGATCTTGATCGCGTCGTAGTAGCTCATCCCGCTGATCGGATCGATCACGTTCACGGGGCTCGCGATATCGGCCTGACCCAGCAAGTTGCGCGCGAACCGCCCCACGTAGGACAGCTCGACAACCCAGCCGCCGGGCAGCTCTTTCGACCCGGTCAGGTTGAACAGGTGGTTGGTCGGGGCGAATATACCCGAGTCGATACCGCTGCTCGAGACACCGCCGGCGCCGCCGCTTCCGATCGGGACAATGTTCGAGACGATGTCGCCCTGCGTCGGGAAGAATCCGCGCGGCAGCAGGCCTTCGCCGGCAGGCTTGCCGTCGTAGGGCAAGCCGATCCGGGGCGCTCTGGGGGCACCGTCCAGATCGTCGATCGAATACGAGAACCCCGGCGTCCCGAACCGGGTTTTGAGACCGAACGAGCCGAGTCGGGACGCGTCGCGGGCAAAGCGGCGTCCGATACCGTCGTAGGTCATCGTATAGCCGCCGCGAAGAACGGTCGGTCCCCCGACGTTCCAGAAGTCGCCCTGCGGCGTCCAGGCGAAGGCCACCCGGGGCGCAAAGTTGTTCACGTCCGCGGAGTAGTAGTCCGGCACGTTGTTCGCCCGTCCGGACGCCTGCGTCGTGAAGTAGGGCAGCTCGGTGACCGTCTTGGTGGTCCCCGCCTGCGTCGCCAACCGGTTGCCGAGGTGCTGCACCCAGTTGACCTGCAGGCCGTTCGCCTCGTACGGCGGTGTCTGGACGCTGTAGTTCACGCCCATCGTTACGGTCAGATTCGGAGTCGCGCGCCAGGTGTCCTGGAGGAAGAAGTCATACTCCTGGATCCGGAACGTCCGTTCGAAGGGACTGCCCGCCGCCAAAACGTTCCCATCCACGTCGTACTGGACGTCTTCAGAGAACAGAGAAACCGACCCGGTTGCGGCCATCACCGCGTCGCCCGCAGAATGCGGGCTCACGGCGAGGTCAAATTCCGCCTGCCCCACCGCACGGTTGAAACCCGGGCTTGCGGACACGCCGATGTTGTTCGCCGTCAGGTTCGCGCCCCCGCTGAAGCTTCCGGGGTTGACGTCGCTGAACGACGCGCGATGGTTGTTCATGAACCGGACGTTCGCTCCGAACTGGACATTGTGGTTTCCGGTCTGCCAGCTCAAGTTCTCGACGATGTTCCAGGTGTCGATCGCCTGACGGGCCGCGCCGGTATCGTTAAACGGCTGGCTGTAGAACCCGTAACTCCACGTCGGAAACGCCACGCCGGACGTCTCCCAGGATTCCCGCGTCAGCCCCACCGTGAAGTTGCTGTTCACGAACGGGGAGATCACCCAGTTCCAGCTTCCGGCAAACCCCTTGCTGTTGTCCAGACGTTCGCGCGCATTGTCTGCGCCGGGGAAACTTTCCGAACCCTGCGTCCGGACGTCGTCGTTCAGGTTCCCGCGCCAGTAGAACGTATGGTTCGCGTTCAGGTTGAGGTCGATCCGGCTGATGTAGACGTTCCGATTCCGCACGAACGGCGACTGGAAGCGGTACCTCAGCTGGTTCGCACCGTTGTCCGCGCCAGGCGACAGCGACCCGCCCTGCCCGTTCGAGAACGGCCGGTATACCTCGTACAGCGCGCCCGGTCCTCCGATGACGTTCGGATTCCAGCCGTCGCAGGGAATGAAAGTCCATTTCTCCAGCATGCCGCCACAGCCGGTGGTCAGCGTGCCGAAGCTGCCGTCGCTCCGCTCGTAGCGAAGGTTGCCGTCCAGGAACTCGGGCGTCGGTACCGTCCGCGTCGCGATCTGCGCGCTCCGGTCGGTCTGCCGCTCGTAGGCCCCGAAGAAAAACAGCTTGTCGCTCAGGATGGGTCCGCCGACCGAGCCACCCGGCAGGTGCCGGATCAGCCGCGTCGGGTTGCCTTCGGCTTCTCCGCTCAGGAAGTAGTTGGTCGCCGAAGTTCCCGTCGACCGGTAGAACTCGTAGACCGACCCGTGCCACTGGTTCGAGCCGCTCCGGGTCACCATCTGCACCTGTCCGCCGCTTCCACGGCTGGCCGTGCCCGACCCTGCGGTCTGTACCAGGAACTCCTGAACCGAATCCAACGTCGTCGGGATCGCGCCTGTGAACGCGGAGCCGGCTTCCTGGCGGTTGATGTTGATACCGTCCAGGACGATATTCTGCTGGTCGTTTCGGGCGCCGTTGACCTGTCCCTGCTCGCTCACGCCCGACTGCAGGCCCAGCAGGCCTACAATGTTCCGGGCATTCAGCGGCAGGTCGATGATCTTCTGCGCGTCGAAACCGACTCCCAGTTTTGCGTCGACCGTGTTCACGGTCTCGACGCTGGCAATCACATCGACGACATCGGTGATCTCACCGACTTCCAGCGCCAGGTTCGCAATCACCGTTTCGCCGACCGGCAGCGCGACGCCGCTCATCAGTTGCGTCCGGAACCCCGGAAGTGTCGCGCTGATGTCATAGGTTCCCGGCGGCAACTGCGTCACCGAGTACGTACCGGTTTCGTTCGTGATGACCAGTCGGGACGCCCCGGTAGCGGTGTTGGTCACCGACACCTCGACACCCGGAATCACGGCACCGGTCGGATCGCTAACCGAACCCGTTACCGCCGTGAACCCTTGGGCAAAAGCGGTAGGCTGCATCGCGACAAGCGCCACGATCGCTAAGACCCCCGCCAGCCATCTGCAATGGCCTG
The DNA here is from genome assembly GCA_965206125.1 of Terriglobia bacterium. Classification (GTDB taxonomy): domain Bacteria; phylum Acidobacteriota; class Terriglobia; order 20CM-2-55-15; family 20CM-2-55-15; genus CAXWPM01. The sequence goes on along the minus strand of CBDBIN010000046.1, from coordinate 483,326 downwards.
TTATCGAATTCATTCGTTCTTACCTCCACGCTTGACGTGAAACGACTTCATGCCTCGGTTGCGCCGCTTCGGCCCGTCCATCCGGCACAGAAGCCCCTCCAAGTCACGAAAAATGGGCCCGACATGACGCACCCACATCCACAAGTCGACCGTGCGGTCAAACGTGGATTCGCGTCAATACAGGCGTACCTGCCCACACCTTGTATGGACAGATTATTTATTGTGCATGCAAAGTATTCTATATAGATGTGCGCTGTCAAGGTAGATGGGGTTGGAAGACCTCTCGAAAATCCTTGGTATAGACCACATGCGGCAGGGCTTTCCATCGAAACAAGCGGCCACACATTAGAATATCTAATAGTATGATGGCTGCAGATCTAACGATTACGGTGTAGGAGCACCCACCCAGTCCGCCCAGACCCTGTAAATGGGACCGAGGCCGGACACCACTTCATCCCATCGCTCAAGATAGTCGGTATCCGGATGGACGCTCATCCGGGTCCGCAAGATTGCGAAGTGCTCGTCTATTAGTTCGTAGTAGCGGATCAACTCTCCATGGGCCCGTGTCCCATCAGACGTCACGGTTCTCCGAGATCGAAGGTAATCGAGCACATCCAATGATTTCCGGTGCGCGTCGATAAAGTGGTACAGCCGCCAGGTGTCGGTAGGACCATCGGCGGACCGGTCGAGCGCCGCCAGATACAGGCCCTCGAGCCGTTCGATCTCGGGCAGGATGAAGCGGCGGTATCGCGGTCGCTCGTCGTACCGACTGCCGAGGGCGAGAGGAATGACGATGAGCAACGCCAGCAGCGACAAGGCGGAGGAGATCTTGTTGCGGCGGACGCCATCGGCGGCGCTCGACACGACGGAACCGAGAACGAGGCCGATGGAGGGTTCGTCGTCGATCCGCATCAGATTCCCGGGTCGATGAGGTCTTCCATTGTGACGTCAAAACGGTCGAAGACGTCTTTCGACACAGTTTTCACGGCCGGCTCATCAGGAGACTTCCAATAGATGTCGTCTTCGCCGACGTCGGACCCGAAGGCAAACCTCAACACGTCGGCGGAGCCGCTCCGGAAAGTCACTTCGAGCGGCGGGCTCTCAAGACCGAAGCTCCCCAGGGATCCGGAAGAATCGACGATGGCGCTGGCCCGTTCGAACTCGATCGCGTTCAGCATTCCCGACACTGCGCTGCGGTTTGCGGCGCGTCCATCGGCGAACACCCAATCGTCGCCGGACCGTTCGATCACAAGCCGGTCTTCCCCGCGCTCGAGTTCGATCTCGGTCACGGCCTCGCGGTCGAAGCTGGCGATCGTCTTGTCACGCCAGTCGAATAGCGGGCGCCGAAGCTTCGTGACGATTTCGTCGTTCACGACGAAGACAGGAACTCGCATCAGGTCCCTGACGTAGTAGTCTCCGCCATTCTCCTCGGTTTGCAATCCCACGAGAAGCACATGGTCGACATCTTCGGCCGCGTCGTGTAACGCAATCCGAAACTGGGGTGGGTCCAACCCATTCTCGACTTCGGAATCTGCAAAACCCGTCGCTCGCGCGAAAGCGATGGAGCCGAGGAACGTACTGACCTCGCTCTGGTCGGCCGCAGCGACGAGGGGGGCCTCGATAGTCCACTCCCCATCCGTCTTCTGGAAAACCAGACGAGTGGCGCCTTCGACGACGATGCTGTCGATGTTGTCCTGCTCGAATCGCAGAACGGTCTTGGCGCGTAGTTCGTCCGCTTCCTTGCTGAAGATCCGCAGCCACGAACTCGGCGTGAAAAACACGTCGTCGCTCGAGGCGAGCTTCGCGTAGTTATAGATGTTCCGCGGATTTTGGGCGCCGAAGAGTACCTGGTGGGTCGTGCCGTCCGTCATTCCGACGGTGACGCGAAGGGCGGGATTCTCCAGGCCGTAGCGTTCGAGCTCGCCGGCCTCCGTCGTGAGCGTTTCGTCGCGTTCGATCCGCGGGATGTTCGAGGCCAGGAGGTCCCACTCGCCCTGGTCCGCTTCAAACCCTTCCGGTGTGACAAACGTCCAGACGCCATCCTCGGATCTTGCCCCGACGATGGTGCGGTCCGGGTATTCGATTCGGATTTCGGCAATGGCCTCGTCATCGACCGGAAGCGCCAAGGCAGTCTGTTCAGCCTCCTGTTCCCGTTGCTCCCGGCCGCGAATGTCGGTGAAGTAGACCCACACTGCCAGCACCACCAGCACCACGAACAGAGCGGTTGTGCCCTTAAACCTCATGCGTGTGGCGCCAGATTACACGGAGAGGAAGAAGGCCACGGATTACACGGGTCGGAGGAGTTAGCCACGGATTGCACGGATTTATCGGATTTAAGATGTTTTTTTCGGGGAAGAGTCCGAAGACAAAGTGCCGCCCGAAATCCGTTAAATCCGTGCAATCCGTGGCCTTCTTTTCCTGTGTGTAATCCGAAGCTAACTCTTCCCATCCGAGTAATCCACACCTCACATGGCGCGGCGTTTCATCCAGACGGAGATCCCGGCTCCCAGGATTCCGAGAAAAGGAAGAACCATCGAGATGTAAAAGGTCATGCGACCCTGGGCTGCGGTCAACGTCAAACGCCGGTCGGTCGGAACCTTTGGCCGGACCGAAATGAAGTTTTCGTCCTCGGCCAGCCAGCCGACAGCGTTCAGGAAGAGATCGCCATTCCCCTGGAGGGTAAAGAATGCGTTCGTGGCGAAATCCGAATCTCCAATCACCACGAGGCGCACTTTTTCATCCGCGTCGAGATCCTTGGTCACGACGAGCCCGACGCTGACAGGACCGCCAAGATCCGACTCCGGATCGAACGACGCCTCCGTGTTCTCCATGTCGCTTTCGCCCCAGCTCTGGGCGCTCGTGGTCAGAAGGTCTGAGACAACGTGGCCACCCTCGACCGGGTCGCGCCGCGAAACCGATCGGGCCAGCGGGAAGAACGTCATTAGGTTGAAGCTCTCGGTGATCGCGTGCGTTCCGGGCTGCTGAACCAGCGGGATCTCGGGTCCCGCACCGAGCAACCGGCCGACTCCACTCGCATCCACGACAAAATTCTCACCTGTCGAAACCGACCAGCGGGCCAGCAGGCCGTCGAGCGAGGACGCCGGAGGAGGGTCGACCATCGCTAAAACGCTGCCTCCCCGATTCAGATACCGGTCGACAATTTCGATTTCCTCGGCAAACGGTTCGCTTTCGGGGCCCGGCCATACCAGGACGGATGCGTCGGAGGGAACTTCCTCGACGCGGACCAGGTTGATCGTCTCGACCTGGTAGCCTTCTCTCTCCAGAACGTTGCGCGCGCCGTCCAGCCCGTTGCGTTCGGTCTGGGCAACTAGCTTTTCGCCGTGCCCCTCGACGAAGTAGACCACCTTGGTCTCTCCCCTCACGAGCTTCATCAGGGCATTCGTGATGTCTTCTTCATTGAGGGGCTCGGACTGCTTGGCGATCCGCTCCCGACGACCCGCCATTTCGACGACCAGGGTGCCGAACCGGATGGTCTGACCCGTCAGCGGGTTGTTGAACTCTCCGTACACGCTCACGTCGTACTGTTCGGCAAGCTGGGGTTGGAGGTCTGGATCGATGAATTCGTGGCTGATCCGGGAACTGCTCTGCCGAAAGAGTTCGAGAAGGTTACGGGCAAAGGGATCTTCTCCCTGGGGAAAGAACGCTCGGATGTGGACATCCTCCACGAGTTGGCCGGCCACATTGACCGACTGCTCGGCCAGGCTGTTGATCTTCTCGGTCGTCAGGTCGAACCGCTGCGGATTCTGGGCGCCGAGGTAATTGATAAAACCGAGGACGCCGAGGAGCAGCAGTACCGAGGTAGCCGAGTTCATTCCGAACTTCGTCGATCTTCGTCGGAGACCAGCGCGGACCTGTTCTAGTTTCAGGGCCAGCGAAACGACGACGAGGAGAGCCCCTATGACGACGGCGACCGTTTGGTAAGTTGTCCAGACCGACTGCACCGAGTAGACGACAACCGCCCCCACGACGATGGTCAAACCGAGCAGGTCCGCTTTCTTGAGGAGTTCCCGGACGTCCATACTCAGCCCCTCCACCTCAGGGAGTCGATCGACCTGTAGGTCAGGAACAACGCCAGCGTCATCATCGACAGGTAGTAGATGACGTCCGTTGTCGAAATCACGCCGAGGCGGAAGTCATCCATGTGGCCGAGGATCGAAACGTAGGTCAACACCTCGCGCGTCAGGGCGGTGGCGTTCTGGGCTACACCATCGATAATCCACAGAATGAGCGCCGTTCCGAAGCTCGCGAAACCTGCAACGATCTGGTTCTCTGTCAGAGTCGAGACGAACAGACCCAGGGCCAGCAGAGCCACACCGTAGAGGAACAGGCCGAGGTAGCCAGTGAGGATGGGCCTCCACGCCGGATCGCCGTAGAGAAACAGCACGGACATCGGAATCCACGTCGTTGCCAGCATGATCGCGTAGAACGACACGGCCGCCAGGAACTTCCCCAGCACGATCTGGACATCCGTCAGCGGCATGGTGAGCAGGAGCTCGATCGTCCCGCGCCTTTTCTCATCGGAAAACAGCACCATCGTGATCATGGGGAGAGTGAAGAGCAGGATGACCTGCATCGACCCAAGATAGTTGCTGCTGACAAGGAAGGGCATGTCGATCGGTGCCGGACCCGTGCCGAAACGCTGGCTTTGGAGGGCGTTGATCGTGGCCATCTGGATGATCTGGTTCAGGACGAGCAGAAAGAAGATGCCGGACAGGAGCACGAATACCGTGAGGACGACGTAGGCAACAGGCGAGATAAAGTAGGCGCGCAGTTCGCGCTCGACGATGGCGAGGATATTCCTCATGCGTCGGAGGACTCCGTCTCGTCGGTTGCTTCGCTTTCCGGTTCCACGGCCTCCGGCCCGGATGCCTCCTCTTCGTCGTCGGTCGTCAGTTCGAGGAAGACGTCCTCGAGCGACATCGTCGAGGATGTCAGCCCGTACAGGCTCCAACCACCCTCGACGATCGTACGTGCAAGCGCGGGAGCAAGATCGCCATCCGCCCCGGCTTCCACCTGGACCCGATGGCGGCCGTCCATACCTTCGAGTTGGGTAGCGGTGGCGACGCCGGGGATGACGCGAAGCCGTGACAGGACATCGTCGATCGGACCGGCGACTTCCACAATGGTCCGGTCGCCTCCCTTCAACGCGTGAACCAGGTTGGCCGGCGTGTCGACGGCGACAATCTTCCCACCGTTGATGATAACGACTTGACTGCAGGTCTGTTCGACTTCCGGGAGGATGTGCGTGGACAGGATCACCGTGTGCTCGCCCCTCCATTCGTTGATCAGTTCCCGCACTTCATGGATCTGTTTCGGGTCCAGACCGATGGTCGGCTCGTCGAGGATCAGCACCGGTGGATCATTGAGCAGGGCCTGCGCGAGCCCAACTCTCTGGCGGTAACCCTTGGACAGCCGACCGACGATACGCCCTTCGACGTCGCGCACGTTGACCTTCTCCATGACGCGAACGACCTCGTTTTCCAGTTCCGCCCGGGGAACGCCCTTGATCTTGCCGACGAACCGCAGGTATCCGGATACCGTCATCTCAGGGTAGAGCGGGGGGGTCTCGGGCAGGTAACCGATCTGACGACGTACTTCGAGGGGCTTGGCGAAAACATCAAAACCACCGACGGTGATCCGCCCTTCGGTTGCCGGAAGGTAGCCGGTAATGGCACGCATCGTGGTGGTCTTGCCGGCGCCGTTCGGGCCGAGGAAGCCCAACACCTCTCCGGCGCCAACGCTGAAGGTCACGTCGGAAATGGCGGTCGTCCTGTCGTAGCGTTTTGTGAGGTGCTCTACTTCGATCATAGACCAGCAGTTCGGCCGAATCCGCCAGGACCGGCCCAAGTGGACACGGTCCCCCGGTGATAGAATGGACATTCTATCGGACGCATGAAAACTTATTCAACGCTCATCTTCGACGCCTTCGAGACGCTCATCCATTTCAATAATGACAAGTTGACCGAATGCCGGGTCCGAGGACAAACGGTGTTTACGACGGCGCCGGCGATACATGCGATGTACGAAGAGGATGCCGGCCCGGTTGATTTTGAACGGTTCGTCGAGGCCTTCTTCGAAAGTTTTCGAGAGGCAGGCCGTCGCGCGGCGGACCTCCGCGAGGTTCCCTGCCCGGATCGATTCCGGATCATGCTCGAACTGCTCGGCAAGGATCCTGACAGCCTCGCCGAGGATTTCCCAGACCGCCTGGCGACAACACACATGGGTCAGCTTGAACCGGCGATGGAAGTGCGGCCGGAGAATCGCGGCGTCCTCGAGTGGGCTGGGGCGAACGGATACCGGGTGGCGATGATTTCAAACTTCGACCACGCTCCGACGTTGCACCGTTGCCTGGAACGGCACGGCCTTCACGACATGTTTGAAGCCGTCGTCGTGTCCGACGACGTCGGGTGGAGAAAGCCGCACCCTCGCATTTTCGAGCACGCGTTCGAAGCGCTGGGGATCGAGCCGTCGGAAGGGCTCTTCATCGGTGACCGGCTCGACCTCGACATCGACGGGGCTGCCGGAGTCGGCATGGATGCCGTGTGGGTCGACACGGGGCGCTACCAGTGGTCGCCCAGGCACGCCCACCCCCAACACACCGTACAATCACTGGATCAACTGGTGCCGATCCTGGCGACAGGAACAGCCTAAGGAGACAGCGGTGAGCTACAGCAATCCCGATTTGCTCTGGTCCCCCCAACAACTGGAGGATCGCCTGGAAGGCGAACAGATCGTCGTGCTGGATCTGCGTCAGCCCGAAGCCTACGCCAACGGACATATCCCCGGAGCTCGCAGCTTCGACATATTCGGCATCAGCCTGATCGACACTCGCGAGGGTCCGCTGAACACCTTCCTCTGGATCATCGAACACTTGATCGGTGCGAAGGGCGTGAGTGACAACAGCACGGTCGTCGTTCACGACGCGATCAGCGGAGAACGCGCGGCGCGGCTGTTCTGGTTCATGGAGTTCTTCGGCCACCAGGACGTCCACATGCTGAACGGCGGGTTCAACGCATGGAAAGCTGCGGGACTGCCCGTCACCCAGGACGCCGAAGTCCCGACCCGTGGTAACTTCACGGCCGACCCGCAGAGGAATCTCCTGGCCACTGCCCTTGATGTCGTCGAGCGACTCGGGAAGGCAGATGTTGCTATCGTCGACACCCGCTCGGCCGAAGAGAACGCCGGAACGCTAGTCCGCTCGGCACGCGGAGGCAAGATACCCGGAGCCGTTCACCTCGAGTGGAAGAACAACCTGACAGCGGAGGGCGCGTTCAAACCCGCCGAAGAACTGGCCGCCGAGTACAGCGCGATCGGTGTGACCCCGGACCACGAAGTCATCCCCTATTGCCAGGGCGGATACCGCTCGGCACATACCTACCTTGCGCTCCGTCTCATCGGCTATCCGAAACTCCGGAACTACCTCGGGTCATGGGGAGAGTGGGGGAACCGAGCGGATTTGCCTATTGAAGGCGGAGAATAAATTGGAGAATTCGAGATTAGGAGATTGGAGGTTCGAGATTCATTGCGTAAGGGTGAAGCCCTCGCGAGCACCAGATCTTAGATCAGGAATCGCGAATCGCAGATTTCGAATGCCCGGGCCGAGCCCCCGCCCATGTTAGCTTAGGTGGTTATGCCCAAAGTCACGATCAACGATCAGGAGTACGAGGTCGAGAGCGGGAAGACGATCATCCAGGTCGCCGATGAAGTCGGCGTCCAGATCCCCCGCTACTGCTACCATCCCGACATCGGGATCGAAGGCAGCTGCCGGATGTGCTTGATCGAAGCCGAGGGCGCACCCAAGCTGATGCCTTCGTGCGCAACCCCGATACGCGACGGCATGGTCGTGCGTACGGACACCGAACGTGTCGCCGAAGCCGTCCGTTACGCGATGGAGTTCCTCCTGCTCCACCACCCGATCGACTGCCCTGTGTGCGACCAGTCCGGGGAGTGCTGGCTCCAGGACTATTACATGGAGCATGCCGGCCATGAGAGCCGCGTCGCCGTCGATCAAAAGACCCGACGGCGGAAAGCGTTCGACATCGGCCCGCAGGTCAAACTCGACCAGGAACGGTGCATCCTCTGTACCCGATGCGTACGTTTCACCGAGAACGTGACCGGCACGGCAGAGATCCAGGTCCTTGGCCGCGGCCACTCCTCCAAGATCGGGATCTATAAAGATCGGCCGCTCGACAACCCGTATTCGATCAACGTCGTCGACATCTGCCCGGTCGGAGCGCTGACAAGTTCTGACTTTCGCTTCAAGGTTCGCTCGTGGTTCCTGAAGGGCACGCCTTCGGTTTGCGGTGGTTGCAGCACGGGTTGCAACCTTCGTATCGACCATTCCGCCCGGGCCCAGGGCGGAGGCATCCCGGGCCTCTCCGCAACTGACGGCGTGGTCTACCGCACGATCGGACGGCGGAACCCGGACGTCAACAAGAGTTGGCTCTGTGATGAGGGCCGGTTGAGCTTCCACGCACTCGAGGCGGGCGCGCGAATCGCCGAGGGCCGCGTCGGGACCGAAACCCGGCGCGTCGACGACTGCCTGGGCGAAGCGCACCGGAATTTCGAGGTGCTGCGGGCCGAATACGGCGGCGACGCCGTTGCGGGACTCGGCTCGGCCACGAACACGAACGAAGCGTTGTTCCTGCTCAAGACGTACTTCGAGGGCCTCGCAGACTTTAGGCTGAACAACGAGACCGAACTCTACACGGAACGTCAGGACGACCTGCTGCGCCGCAGAGACAAGCATCCGAACACGAGGGGTGCCCTGGATCTTGGGCTCGCGTCGGATTTGGGTGGGCTCAGAGGCCTGTGCGAAGCAGCCGAGAACGGCAGCGTGAAAGGTGTTTGGATCGCTTTCCATCCGCAGCTCGTCGATGAGGATTCCGATTCCATAATCGCGATCCTGGGTCGGCTCATTGCCGCCGTGAACTTCAGCGTGGTTTCGACAACGCACGCCTTCGACTGGACCAAGGGGGCATCGGTCCTGGTCCCCATGGCGGCATGGTCGGAAGAATCAGGAACCTACACGAACTACGAAGGCCGTATCCAGTTGGTCAACCGGGCCGTGACGCCGGTCTCGGAAGTGAGGCCGCTCCACCGGTTGATGGCCGGGATGCTCCGTCTAGCGGGCAAGACTGTCGACGATAATCCTGCGAAGATCTTCGAGGACATCACTCGTCGGGTGCCACGCTACTCGGGGCTGGACTACGAGACGATCGGACCGATGGGCGCGCCGGCTGGGGCCGAAGCCGAACCACAGGCGGTTGTCCAATGAGCGGCCCTTATGCCGTCGACGTCCCCGTCATCAACGTCAGCGAACAGGCCCGTCGCGAACCGTCGTCATTCCTGATGACGTTCAAGGCGTTCGGAGTGACGATCGGACACCTCTTTCGAACCCTGTTCAAAGGGGATAGTCCGACCATCAGCTACCCGGAGCAGACTCGGCCGTACTCCCAGCGATTCCGGGGCACCCATGTCCTCACGGTCCGTGACGACGGGAGCCTCAAGTGCGTCGCCTGCTACATGTGCGCGACGATCTGTCCGGCCGAGTGCATCTATATCGAAGCGGGTGAGCATCCGAACCCGGAGATCGAGAAGTTTCCCAAGCTTTTCAACATCGACATGATGCGCTGCATCTACTGCGGTTTCTGTATCGATGCCTGCCCCGAGGAAGCCATCGTAATGAGCCGCGAGCACCACCAGGTCGCGTCCGACCGCAGTGAAACGCTCTACACGATCGAAAAACTGATGCAGCGTCCCGGCATCGACGCCAAGGGCGTCGGCTACCGGCCCAACGAGGCTTTCCTCCAGGCGAAGGTCTACGACGCTTCGCAAGAAACCTGCGACTACCCGTCCACAGCCGAGCAGCGCTACAAGCCAGTTGTTTATGAATCGATGATCAAGCGGCGGGAGTAGCACCGCAGTTGGGTTCTAACTCGTGGGCTGCGTGCTATCCTCGCCCCTACGGAGGAATGGCCGAGCGGTCGAAGGCGGTGGTCTTGAAAACCACTGTGCTGGAAACGGCACCGGGGGTTCGAATCCCTCTTCCTCCGTTACTTATCTGCAATCCAGGGTGGGTGTCGGATCAGGCGGAATTGCCGGTGTTTCGGCGATATAGTGACGCTCGAACTCCCTTTAGGCGCTTGCGGGCGGATCCTGGTCGAGAAGTTCCCGCACGGCCCGTTTGAACGATCCGGTCCGTTTCTCGTGAACCAGGAGCGTGGCGAGGATCACAACGATTAGGACGAGTCCGGCGATTGCGAACAGCATCAGTCTGCTACGCCGAGAAAAGCCCGAGACACCAGCAAAGACAGACCGGCGCCGGCACCGATCAGCAGCAGCCCGATGGCCAGATGGAAGACTCCCGAAAACTGAATCAGGCCTAGGAGCATATCGACCATACCAGCAGGATAGACCCGAACGACTGGCGGAGACAAGCTGCTTCAGACAGGTCGAGGGTCGTTGGCCTTGGCGTCGGCTAGAAATCCGGACTAGGCGGCTCGGACCCACCGGATCAGTGTTTTCAAGTCGGGAGGTTTGCCGTACATGAGCAGGCCAATCCTGAAGATCTTCGCCGCGACCCACAGCGCCCCGAATACCGACGCTGCGCCTATCCCGATCGACAGCCACACTTGCCACAACGGCGGCGGCTGGCTCGACGCCATCCGGATCAGCATGCCGAACGGATTGATGGGCGGAACAAAGCTGACTGCGATGGCAAGCATGGAGTTGGGGTTGCGCGATATCGCCGGCCACAGAACCATCGGAACAATCATCACCAGCATCAGAGGCATCATCAGGGACTGGGCTTCGCTCATCTCGTTGACTGCCGCACCCACCGCCATCATCAGGGATCCCATTACGAAGAAACCGATCACGAAGAAGATGAGCAGATACAGAATCAGCCATGGATCGAGAAGGCCAAACAGGGAAAAGGACGACAGCAGCGTCAGCCCCATCAGAAGGTAGAAGCCCATAGCCACCATGCTGACGGAAATGCTGCCGAGCAACTTTCCTGCCATGAGTTCCATGGGAGATACCGCCGAGAGCAGGACTTCAACGACCCGGCTCGATTTTTCTTCGATCGTCGAGGTGAGCATCGACTGGCCACCGACCATGACGCCCATGAACATCAGCATCATAAAAGCCATCGGGAGAACGAAGCTGAATTCATCCACGGTCTGGCGCTCCTGGCCCTCGGTCACGGTGATCGATCGCTGGCGGGGAACCCGAACGATGGAGTCAATGGTCTCGCGGTCGAGCGCCTGTGCGGAGACCCGGGCGTTCACGATCGCCTCCCGAATGGTGCTGTTGATGAAGTCCCCGACACGGTCGTCGAGGCCGGGAGGAATATACAGGTCATAGGTGCCTAAGGTTGACTCGCCGGCTGCGGGCCGAACCGCATTATCGTGGATTACGATCAGAGCGACGTGGCGGAGTCCCTCGGATTCTTCGCTCAGCCATTGTTTCTCTACCTCGATGTCCACATCCGCGGGACGTTCGATCAGACGGACGTTCGGAGCAGGTCCCAGCACTTCGTCCATCGACTGAGTGACGGCCATCTCGGCCAGACCCTGTACAGCGTCCGGAGCCTGTTCCAGTTCGCGCCGAAACTCTGCGAGACGTCTTTCGGCAATCGCGTCAGGATCCAGCGCCGCCTGGAGTTCGGTTGCAACGCTTCCGGTCGGGTCGATCAGCGCAAATTCGCCTTCGATCTGGAAGTTTGTGTCGTCGAAAAGACGCGGCCCGAGGGTGACCATCAAGACCATTATCGCGGGCATGACCAGAAGACCGACGATGAAGCCCTTGGTCGAAATCACGGCGACGAAGTCGCGTGATGCGATCGTGAGAATGCGTTTCACTCCGTCGCCCCTTTCGCGTTCGCGTCTTGTAGTTCCGTCCTCAACCGAACTTCGTCGGCGGCCGTACTGACAGAGACCAACTGGATGAAAACGTCTTCGAGCCGTTGGCGGGAAAGCGCGATTCGTGCCGCTGGAACCCGCTCCATTATCCGGCGCATGGCCGTCGCCGGATCGGTCCCCTCGCGCAGCAGAATGTCATAGCCAAGATCCTTCGGTTCGAGGCTCTCCACCTCGGCCAACGACAGGAGCGGTGAGGCGTCGGCCGCCGGATCAAGCGGATCGAACTGGACCGCACGGGGGTCGTATTGGTTGCGGATCGATCCGATCTCTCGGTCGAGTACCTTCTTCCCCTGGTACACCATGACGACGTGTTCGCAGATCTCTTCGGCCTGTGGCATCACGTGGTTAGAAAACAGGACGGTGGCTCCGCAGCCGTGTTCTTCCAGAATCACATCCCGTAACATCCGCATGCTGACCGGGTCGAGGCCGCTGAAGGGTTCGTCCAGGATCAAGAGATCGGGCTTGTGGATAATCGCAGCGATGAACTGCACCTTCTGGGACATGCCCTTTGAAAGTTCATCGCATCGCTTGCGTTCGATGGCGGGAAGGCCTACCCGCTCGAGCGACTCCGATATTCGCTCGTCGAGGCCATCATCTTCCACTCCTTTGAGTCGCGCAATATACGAGAGGAAAGCCGCGACGCGCATCTTCTTGTATACGCCACGTTCTTCGGGCAGGTAACCGATGCGGTCCTTTGCATCGAGTGCAGAGGGATGACCCAGTACTGAAACGGTTCCAGAATCCGGAAACAGGATGGACATGATCATCCGGATCGTCGTGGTCTTTCCCGCCCCGTTCGGCCCGATAAAACCGTAAAGCCCGCCCTGAGGGATCGCGAGATCCAGGTTATCGACGGCTGTTGTCTGTCCGAACGTCTTTGTGACGCCCGTTAATTGAATTGCTAATTCCATCAAAACTATCCGTAGATAAGAAGGTGGGAAGAAGTGTATCAGAAGGCGCCTCACGGCCCGGTTGTGTGGCGCTGCATCGTGGGACACGGCCGGATACGTGCTACCATAATGACGAATCGAGAGCAGGTTTCTCCCACCCATAGAAGTCCCGCTCAGAGCAGCGGATGCTGTCCGGGACAGACTCGGGCCCTCCCCCTCACAGGTTCTTCACATAGAAGCCCGACGTGCGCGCGGGTAAGAATACGAATGACGATCCACGCTTCGGGTGAGCGCGGACAGGAGTAACAGAACGAATGAAATTCACCGAGCTGGGCCTGTGCCCAGAGCTCGTTCGCGCCGTAGCCAGCGCGGGCTACACCACCCCCACGCCGATCCAGGAGCAGGCCATTCCGGTCGCCCTCGAAGGTCGTGACCTCATCGCTTGTGCCCAGACCGGAACGGGCAAGACTGCGGCATTCCTGCTGCCAATCCTCGAACACCTCGCCGGTGGCAAAGCGTCGCGACACCCGCGAGCTCTGGTGGTCACGCCGACCCGCGAGCTGGCCGCCCAGGTCCGGGAGATGGCCATGGATTACGGCAAGCACCTCGGCCTGCGCAGCGCCGTCATCTTCGGTGGCGTTGGCATGGAACCGCAGCGGCGACGCTTAGCCACCGGAATCGATCTGCTGATCGCGACGCCTGGCCGGCTCCTCGATCACCTGGGCCGCAGGCAGGTAAACCTCGGCAACATCGAGATCGTGGTCCTCGACGAGGCCGACCGGATGCTCGACATGGGCTTCCTCCCCGATGTTCGAAGGATCCTCGCGACCCTGCCTCGGAAGCGGCAAAACCTATTCTATTCAGCAACCATGCCGGGCGAGATCGAGGCTCTGATCCGGCGCACGACCCACGCACCGGTAATGGTCGAAGTGACTCGTCGGGCGACGCCGGTGGGCGCCATCCAACAGGTGATCCATCCGGTGGCGATGACCCGCAAGAAAGAGTTGCTCCACACGCTGTTGCAGCATCCGGACATGGGACAGGCCCTGGTCTTCACGCGTACCAAGGCACGTGCCAACCAGCTGGCACGCCGCCTCGAAAGATCCGGCCGGCGGGTCGCGGCTATCCACGGTAGCAAGAGCCAGGGAGCCCGCACCAGAGCGCTCGCCGGCTTCCGCAAGGGTGATATCGACACCCTGATCGCGACCGACATCGCGGCCCGAGGTATCGACGTCGACGACATCAGCCACGTCATCAACTTCGACCTGCCACACGTCCCCGAGGACTATGTGCACCGGATAGGACGCACCGCCCGGGCCGGCCGAAGCGGTGTTGCGATTTCTCTGGCCGCGCCCGAAGAGAGCACCCATTTGGCCGCGATCGAACGACTCGTCGGAAAGCGGATCCGGCGAGAGGAGGTCGCGAACTTCGTCACACCCGCCGGGGACGCGGAGAGCGACCCGCAGCGCCGACCCCAATCACCACCAACACCCCGTTTCGGTCGGAGGCATGGCGGCTCGGGCCGCGCCACCGCGCGCCCACCGGATAGAAGCCGCGCGCGCAATCGCTCCGGACGCGGACGCCGACCGTCCCAGCGGTCGTAGGCCCGAGGGCCAACTTTACGCGGAAGAGTAGAACGGTCTTCCGGCGGCGAATAGTTGGGAAGGTCGGCGGCCGTAGACCGCCTCTACAGGTGAGACGGGTGCCGGCACCTAGGCCGCTTCCAACGCGAGCGCGATCCCCATCCCGCCGCTGATACACAACGTCGCCAGACCGTAACGGCCCTTCCGCCGTTTTAGCTCGTGGGCGAGCGCCGTCGTGATGCGTGTTCCGGTACAGCCGATCGGGTGGCCAAGAGCAATCGCGCCGCCGTTGACGTTCAGGCGATCGGGATCGATCGGGAGCTCGCGCGTGCACGCCAGGACCTGGGCCGCGAACGCTTCATTCAGTTCCACCAGGTCGAAATCCTCGAGCTTCAGCCCGGTCTTCGAGAGCAGCTTGCCGACCGCGGGGACCGGACCGATGCCCATGATCTTCGGGTCCACGCCCGCGATCGCGTAATCCACGATCCGGGCAAGGGGCTGGATGTCGCGCCGCTTCACTTCCTCTTCAGACATCAAGACCGTGGCAGCGGCCCCGTCGGTGATACCTGACGAGTTACCGGCCGTGACGGTGCCGGTCTTCGAGAAGACAGGCTTGAGCTTCCCGAGCGCCTCGGGCGTAGCATCCGGACGCATGTGTTCGTCGGTCGTGAACTCGAGCGGTTCACCCTTACGCTGCGGCACGGCGACGGGCACGATTTGGTCCGCGAACCGGCATGCCTCGGCCGCTGCTGCCGCTCGGCGCTGGCTCGTCAAAGCAAACTCGTCCTGCTCATCGCGCGTGATTCCGTGAATCTCGGCCAGGGCTTCGGCGGTTTCGCCCATTATCATGTCGGCGAGCGGACACATGAACCCATCGCGGTACATTCCATCGACGAACTGCTGGTGCCCGAGCCTTAGCCCCCATCGGGCTCCGTCCACCAGGTAGGGCACGCGGCTCATAGACTCCATGCCCCCTGCGACGACAATGTCGGCGTTGGACAGCGCGATCTCCTGGTACCCCAGGATGATCGACTTGAGGCCTGAACCGCACGCCTTGTTGACGGTGTAGGCCGACACTGACTCGGGCACGCCCGAACGCACGCTGACCTGCCGGGCGGGGTTGGGTCCGTTACCGGCCTGCCGGGCCTGGCCGATGATCACTTCACCGACGTCTTCCGGTGAAACGCCGGCGGTCTCGAGAGCGGCCCCCACAGCCCTCACCCCGAGATCTGCGGCCGTCATGCCGGCCAGTGTTCCGCCGAATCGTCCGATCGGTGTCCGGCGAGCCGAAACGATGTAAACCGATTTCATAGCAAGCACCTACACGTGGTTTGGCTGTCCTGGCGCCAATCTCAATGATGGTTGATTTGCCGAAGCGATTCAACAGTTCGGCTCCAAAGACGTCCAAATCGAGTGACTGGCCCCCGAAACCCGCGAATTCCCGGATGCTTGAAAGTGTTGCGGGCTACATTCGGCTCGGGTACGCTGTTGACATACTTTCTGTAGGAGATCGAAATGACACCCAAACGACTCGTCGCTATGACCGTGCTCTTTTTCTTCACGGTCGGCCTGGCAGTTGCCCAAGGTCCCCGGAGAAATGTTGGGACCGGCATCCCCCTTCCCCCGATCGAAGAAGAGGACGAGACCGACCAGCCGCTGGACGCCGACGATCAGTTCGCCCTGTCGATCGATGTCGAACTGGTCCAGGTCGACGTCGTGGTCACCGACAGGAGCGGGAACCCGGTGTCGGGCCTGGAGAAGGAACACTTCACAGTCTACGTGGACGACGTCGAGCAGAAGGTCACGAACTTCAGCCCGACAGACTCGCCCATGACTGTCGTCCTCGTCATCGAGTTCGGCGATACCATCGGCTACTACTACGACGATGTCGTCCGGCCGGCGGCGGGGTTCATCCAGTCGCTGCGCGAAGAGGACTGGGGCGCGATCATAGCCTATGACATGCGGCCGACGATCCTGACTGACTTCACGCAGAGTCAGCAGGAAATGTTCGGAGGCCTCCAGCGCCTGCGATACCCCGCGTACCGCGAGCTGTCGTTGTACGACGCGGTCGCCTTCACGCTGGAACGCATGGCGAACATCGACGGTAAGAAAGCGATGTTCCTGCTCAGCACGGGCTTCGACACGATCAGCAAGATCAGCTACCCCAAAACTCTGAAGTTGGCCGAGGCGTCCGACACGACGATCTATTCGGTCGGAATGGCACAGGCATTCCGCATGCGTTACGCCGACCGTATGGGAGGGCTGACGAGCCTGGGCTTCCTGCAGGCGGAGAACGTTCTGCGATCGCTCGCCAACGCAACGGGCGGCTCCTACTTCTTCCCGAAGTTCGCGGGGGAATACAACGGCATCTACGACCTGGTCAGCGCTCAGATGCGCAATCAGTACAGCATCGGCTTCGTACCGGTCGACGTGAAGCAGGACGACAAGCTGCGAAAAATCAAGGTCGAGGTGCCAGAGATGGACGTCGACCACGATGGGGACATGGACAAGCTAAGAGTCCGGCACAAGAAAGGCTTCTACGTGATCGACCCCGAATAAACAATCCGTAGCGGGGCGTCCCCGGGATGCCCCGAGCTTCTTCGCTTTCCGCACGTTCCGAGAACAATCTCGAATCTCGAACTTCCAATCTCTAATACCCCTTCCGCTTGTCCACCCGGTTGATCAGCTCTCGACCTTCTTTGAAACGCCGGATGTTCTCGATGAATATGTCGGTCACGCGGCGCCACATCGCAGGGTCCGTTCCGGACACGTGCGGGGTCAGGATCAGGTTCTTCGTGGCAAAAAGAGGATGGCTGTCTGGAAGTGGGTCGGGAATGAAGACGTCGAGACCGGCACCGGCGAGCCGGCCGCTCTCCAGCGCCTCAACAAGCGCGTCCTGATCCACGACCTCACCACGGGCCAGGTTGATCAGCACGGCCGTCGGTTTCATCCGCCCGAGGCGGACCGCATCGATCATGCTCTCGGTGTCTGCGGTTACCGGAACCGTCAGCACGAGATAGTCGATTTCCGGCAGGATCTCGTCCAGCCGATCGGGTGGGTAGACGGCATCGGCAACCTCACTCGTTGTACCGGCGTTCCGCCGAAAACCCACCACGCGCATGCCGAAGCATCGCGCGCGCCGCGCGACCTCGACACCGATGGCCCCCAGCCCGACAACCCCGAGCGTCTTGCCGGCAATGGATTCGAACGAGGGCACACGCCCGTAGATTTCGCTCCGTCCCCAGAGGCCGTTCCTCTGGAATTCAAGGCAATCATGGAGACGCCGGGAAAACGCCAGTATCAGCGCCATCGCGTGCTCGCCCATGATCTGGGCATGAACTCCTTTGGAGTTGGACACGACGACGGCGCTCTCGATGACAGGAGGGATCAGAATCCACGTCAGGCCGGCCATCCCGGTGTGAATCCAACGCAGCTTCTCGGCAGCGGCAAATGCTTCTTCTGTGACCCGCCACGCGAACAAGACGTCCGTGTCTCGTATCTCTTCAAGAATCCGGTCGGCTGACGTGAGCTTGACAACCTGGACGTCGGGGAACGTGTCCATGATCTCCCCGGCGCACCAGTCGGGAAGGTTCCAGTGGGCAAACTCAGGATGGAAGGCGGTCGACAGAATTTTCATGAAGCGCGGGATTGTAACATAATGACGCTCATACCATTCCGGGCGTCGTGGCCCAAGTTAGTTTACACGGAGAGCAATAGATTGTTGGTGCGTCATGCGGCCGTAGCCGGAAGCTTCTATCCGGAAGATCCTCGCAGTCTCGAGGAGGCAGTGCGCGGGTTTCTCCATCCTGCCGACGATCCGGCGCAGGCGCTGGGAATCGTGGTCCCGCACGCCGGCTACGTCTACTCCGGGCACGTCGCCGGCGAAGTCTACTCCAGCGTAGATCTACCACGGCGGCTCATCATCCTGTGCCCCAACCATACGGGCGCGGGGGCGCCCCTTGCCATCATGAGCGAAGGGCAATGGCAGACTCCCCTCGGCGAGGCTGCGATCGACCATGAACTGGCGACGTCCCTGAAGCGAGGCGACCCGGACCTTACCGAGGACCCCAGCGCCCACCGGATGGAGCATGCGCTCGAGGTCCAGCTACCCTTCATCCAGTGCATCCGGGGCTCGGACTTCCTGTTCGTGCCGATCGTCGTCGGGACTTCGGACCTGGCGAAAATTGCCCGGCTGGGTCGAGCGATGGCGGCAGCCGTAGAAGCCGTCGACGAACCCGTACTGATCATCGCCTCGAGCGACATGAACCATTACGAACCGGACGAAGCGACGAGAATAAAGGATCGCCGGGCGATCGATCGCATGCTCGACCGCGACCCGGAGGGCCTCCATGAGGTCGTCCTGCGGGAAGGCATCTCGATGTGCGGTTTCGGCCCGGCGACTTCGATGCTCGTAGCCGTCAACCGGCTCGGGGCATCGCGAGCGGATCTGGCGAAGTACGCCACGTCGGGCGACATCTTTGGCGAACGGGCACGGGTCGTCGGCTACGCCGGTATCGTGGTCAGTTGATGGGATCGGGCCCCGGGCGGGGACCGCGGCCTGGAGGCGCAGGTGCGGGTTCCTCGGAAGCCGGTTCGGGCTCCCCAATCGCAAAGTAGGGGTACGGAATATAGATACTTGGCCGCCAGGGCAAAGGGTATTCCTGGGACAACGCTCCCCGGTCGATAGTGCCGGCACGGTACGCGCGAACGGATCGATCCTCGGAACCGCGGAACACCAGCGCCCGAAGATCGACGTCCAGGGCCGTTACAGCGCCAGAGTAGACACGAACTTCAGTTTTTTCTTCCGCCAGCAGAAAGTCCGCCTCGGCGGGAGTGTCCCCGACCAGAAAAGTCCCGGAGGGCGTCGCAATGTGGACGGGCCGCCTCGCATGAATTCGGACCGAACCGCGCGACAGCGTAACCATTGCGACTGCCCCGTCAAACTCCAACGCCGCGACGGTGTCTCGGCCCAGAGCGACGCGTGAGCCACCGTCAAGGGCGACGACGGCAAAAGAAGACGCTCCTGTCTCGATCGTTTCTCCGGACCCGACGCCCGCGGAACTCTGGGCGGGGGCGCCCGCAACCCGGACATCGACGCCCCGCGAAACGAGGCGCCCGCCGTCCTGGGAACGAGCCGGCAGCGCGAACAACAGCCCCAGCGTCATAATGATCATGGCGCGTCGCATTTCATAACCTCGGTAAACGGTGAATCAGTCGTCTTCAATCTGGCGCATGAGACGGGTGGCCATCGTGCGGGCGATGTTGACCACCCTCCGGTCCGCGACGATCTTGTCGAGAATCGGAATCAGCCGGCGCCGATCGACGATGCGTCCGGCCCGGAGCGCCCGCTCCATCAGGTCCAATTTCCGCGGTATCGACAACCGGTCGAACTGAAGCGCCGTATCGATGTCGAAAGCCATCAATTCCTGCCCGATCAAGCGTTCGAAGAACATGACCAGACTCCGAACTTCGCCGAAATCCGTGTAATTGAAAGTCGCTTCGCGACGTCCCCATGGACCTTCTATCGCCAGCTTCTTCATCCCGAGATCCGCATACGTGCGGCTCGATTCGTACTGGTCGCCTTGGGCGACGTAGTCGGTCTCGGACAGCAGTCGGACGAACTCGGCGGTAGCATCGGCCGACAATTCCATGGGTATGTCCATCGTATCGGCATCGAACGGTTGGAACTTGAACGTGCCTTCGCCTGAAGCGTCCAGATCGACGCACTGGAAGGCGTACTGTCCCCGCGAGTATTCCTTGCAGAAACTAAACGTTGAAAACCCGCCCTGCAGGGTGAGCATCAGGAAGGAAATGATCAGAACAGCGTTCATTTTACGGCAGTTGCCTGCTCATAACGGTAGGTTTGAGCGTGGCAAATGGCCACGGCCAGAGCATCCGAGGCATCGTAAGGCTCCGGCGCGACCGACAGTTTCAGCAGGGCACGCACCATCTGCTGAACCTGGGATTTTTCCGCTCTGCCGTAGCCGGTAACCGCGCTCTTGACCTCGAGCGGCGAATACTCGAAAACAGGCAGGTCCGCCGCCGCCGCCGTAAACATGGAGACGCCGCGCACATGCCCGAGCTTCAACGCGCTCTGGGCGTTGACTGCGTGGAAGATGCTCTCGAACGCGGCGACGTCAGGGGTGCTGTCCCGAATCACTTCCGTCAGGCCGTGGTGGATCGTCTGCAAGCGCCGCGCCAACGATGCGGAAACCTGAGGCCGTATGACCCCGCAATCCACATAGGCGCAGTCGGCGCCGCGGGTATCGATGACACCGTACCCTGTCACCCTCGAACCGCAATCCACTCCGAGAATTCGCATCTGGTTTGAATCACCGCGAGATCTGACGTGGTATCAGCCCACGCCTGCAAGCTCGGACTCTTCGATGTCGAAGTTCGCATGCACGTTCTGGACGTCGTCGTGATCGTCGAGCGCATCCATGAGCCGCACCATCTGCTGCGCGGCCTTGCCTTCGAGCTTGATGTAGTTTTGCGGCACCATCGACAGTTCGGCGGTCACAGGTTCGAGGCCCTTTTCCTTCAGTTCGGTGACGACCTCGTCGAACGACTCGGGCGCCGTCATGATTTCGTAGCTGTCGCTCTGAACCGAAAAGTCCTCGGCCCCGGCATCGATGGCGATGTTCATGACGGTGTCCTCGTCAACCGTGTCGGTCGGAATGAGGATGTAGCCGCGCTTGGTGAACATCCATGCCACGCACCCGTTCTCGCCGAGGTTTCCGCCGTTCTTTGCAAGAATGAACCGGACCTCACCCACAGTCCTGTTTCGATTATCCGTGAGAACTTCGACCATTACAGCCACACCACCGGGTCCGTACCCTTCGTACGTAATCTCCTCGATGGCGCCGCCGTCCAACTCGCCGGTTCCCTTCATGACGGCGCGCTTGATGTTGTCGGCCGGCATGTTGAGCGCCTTGGCCTCGGCCACCGCGTTTCGCAGGCGAGAGTTAGCCTCCGGGTCGCCACCACCGGTCCTGGCAGCCACGGTGATTTCCTTGATCAACTTCGTGAACATCTTGCCGCGCTTGGCGTCCGTTGCGGCTTTCTTGTGTTTGATACTGTGCCACTTCGAATGGCCCGACATGTCTGCTCCTTCAAAACGAACCGGAAAGTCTCACCAGTTTAGCAGGGGAGGGGCGGGTATGGACAGTGGGGAGGTGGCAAGTGTTCGCGAGGCGAACGCCGGCGCAAATATCATAAGGACAATTCTTGCTGTAGCGGCGGTCTGTGACCGCCGATTTCCCGATTCGCTCAATTTCGGCGGTCGCGCAATGATCGGCAAAACACTCGGTAGCTACGAGATCCTTTCTTCTGTAGGGGGCGGTCTATGACCGCCCGTGTGCGCTCATAGAGCGCACCTACAGCCGGATAGCGCAATGATCGGCGAAACACTCGGTAGCTACGAGATCCTTTCTTCTGTAGGGGCGGTCTATGACCGCCCGTGTGCGCTCATAGAGCGCACCTACAGCCGGATAGCGCAATGATCGGCGAAACACTCGGCAGTTACGAAATCCTTTCTTCTGTAGGGGCGGTCTGTGACGTCTGTGACCGCCAATTTTAGAGCGCCGCTACAGGAGATCTTCGAATTACCCGGGGCCGCCGGGCTTCTTCTTTTTCGGGGCACCCTCGGCGCCCTCTTCATCCTTGTTCTCTTCGTCGTCGTCTTCGTCCACAACTTCGTCTCCGAAAGTCAGGTTCACGTCCGCACCAAACTGCTTGTATTCCTCGTATCGAATCACCTGGCGGATGCGGACCGAACCTGACGAGAAGTTCAGCGTGTCGAGGGCGCGGGTGTAGGTCGGAAACCAATAGTCGTCGATTTGCTGGCGGTAGGTCTCGAACCTCGGGAACAGGTTCTCCTGCCCGTCCTTGAAGATGTCGGGCACCGCCTTGCCGAAGGTCTTCACGATCTGCAGGTCCAGGTCGTCGACCCAGATGCGACCCTCGAAGTAGCGCTCGCCTTCCACGATTTCCTTCGGGCCGACCTCAAAAACGTAACAATCGATCTCGTCGATCAGCTCCTTTCCGACATACTCGACGTCGTAGAGGTGTAGCTCGTCCGTCGTCAGGACGAAAGGCTGGATCGATCGGATGTCTTCCAGGTCCTGAGGCGTGATCTGAATGCCCACGAGCGTGCTCAGCGGAGCATAGACGATCCTTTCGGTGCGGCCGCCGCCGGGCTCGAACAGGATGTCGCTGACCATTTGGTACTCGCCCTTCACCCGGTCGCCCGAGTCGAGCTCCTGGACCTTGACGTCCTGTCTGTAGGTATAGTTGCCCCGCGCCAGACGGAATTCCGCCTCCTTGGCCGCAAACCTTTGAATGATCTCAGCGACCGGGATCGGCGGCTGTTCGTCTCGGATTCCTTCCTCCTGAGGCGCGGCACCGGACGCCGAGGCCGGGAAGAAGAGCAAAAGGCTGAACATAAAGGAGATTATCCCTCTTCGAAACATGGTGAACTCCCTGATAAGACGGCCGGTGGACAGCGTGCCGACCTCGAACCCTCCGACCCGAACGGAGAGTTGATTTAGGTCGCCAAACCAAATACGCTAGCCACTTTAGACGCCTTGAATCGACCGACGTTTAACACCGAATGTTATGGGACATCCCCCCCGAAGGCCAGCGATTTCGTCGAACGCCTCCCGATGACGGAGCTCCCCCGCACCGGGGCTTGATTACCGGATGAACGTACCCTTCTTCGATCTTCAGCGGCAGACCGTCCGCATCCGTGAGGAACTGAACCAGGCCCTCATGGAGGTCGTTGATTCCCAACGGTTTGTGCTGGGGCCGGCCGTGGAGAGGATCGAGGCCGAGGTGGCCAGGACGCTCTCGGTCGGCCACGCGGTCGGCGTCGCTTCCGGTTCGGACGCCCTCCTGCTCTCCTTGATGGCGGCCAGCATCGGCCCCGGTGCCGAAGTCATCGTTCCGGCGTTCTCTTTCTTTTCGACGGCATCGGCGGCGCTTCGGCTCGGAGCGAGCGTCGTGTTCGCCGACGTCGACTTTGCGACCCTGCAGATCGACCCCAAGGAGATTCGGCGCCGCTTGACGCCGCGGACTCGAGCAGTCATCGTCACGCATCTGTTCGGCGACTGCGCCGACATGCTCCAGATCCAGGCGCTGGCGGCGGACCACGGCATCCTGATCGTCGAGGACGTCGCCCAGGCGTTCTCGGCGACGCACCGGGGCCAGTACGCCGGAACGATGGGGTTCTGTGGCTGTCTATCTTTCTACCCGACGAAAAACCTGGCCGCGATCGGCGACGCGGGTATGGTCGTAACGAACGACCCGAAAGCGGCCCAGCGGCTCCGCATGTTGCGGGCGCACGGCGAGGAGAACAAGTATGAGCACACCGCGCTGGGCATCAACAGCCGGCTCGACTCGCTGCAAGCAGCAGCGCTTTCGGTCCGGCTGAAGTATGTCGATGGTTGGAACAAGCGCCGGCGCCGGATTGCCGCGCGCTATTCGGAAGGTCTTGAGGGCCTGGTCACGCTACCGACTCCGGGCGCGGACAACCAACCGGTCTTCAACCAATTTGTCATCCGCACATCCTTACGGGACGAGCTGCGCGATCATCTGACCGCGAGGGGCGTAGGCACCCAGATCTACTATCCGATCCCCCTGCACCTGCAGAAGGGGCTCGAACCGGTATGCGGGAAGCGGGGGGATCATCCCCGGGCGGAGGAAGCCGCACGCACCTGCCTGGCCCTGCCCGTGTTCCCTGAACTCCAAAACAAGGAAGTGGACTACGTGATCGAATCCATTCGGGCTTTCTTCGCATGAGCCCGGACGCCCTCATCGGCAAGCTGCGCCGGCACGAAGCGAGTGTCGCCATCGTCGGCCTCGGCTACGTCGGACTCCCGCTGGTGCTGCGCTTCGGCGAGGTGGGTTTCCGGGTCCTCGGCTTCGACGTGGACTCGGAGAAGGTCGAAGCGTTGAACGCCGGGCGCTCCTACATCGGGCACATCGAAGCTGCCCACGTTAAGGCACTCAGAGAGCACGGCCGGTTCGAAGCGACGACGGATTTCGAGCGTCTCGACGAACCGGACTGCATCATCATCTGCGTTCCGACTCCGCTGACGGCGCGCAGAGAACCGGACCTCCGGTACATCGAAAGCACCGCCGACGCGATCGGCCGGAGGATTCGCAAGGGCCAGCTTGTCGTCCTGGAAAGCACCACCTACCCGGGGACGACGTCGGAGATCCTGTTGCCCCGGCTCGGAAACGGCGGGCTCCGGGTGGGCGAGGACTTCTTCCTCGCCTATTCTCCCGAGCGGGAAGACCCGGGCAACCCGAAGTATTCGACCGAGACGATCCCCAAAGTTGTCGGTGGAACAACCGAGCGCTGCCGGGACGTCGCCGCGGTGCTGTACGGTGAAGTCATCGACCGGGTGGTCCCGGTTTCATCCACCGACACCGCCGAGCTGGTCAAGCTGCTCGAGAACATCTACCGGTCGGTGAACATCGCCCTGGTCAACGAACTGAAGCTGCTGTGCGACCGGATGGACATCGACGTCTGGGAAGTCATCGACGCCGCCGCCACGAAACCCTTCGGCTTCACACCGTTCTACCCCGGCCCAGGTCTGGGCGGTCACTGTATCCCGATCGATCCGTTCTATCTCGCATGGAAAGCAAAGGAGCACGGGTTCGCCACTCGTTTCATCGAGCTGGCCGGGGAGATCAACACAGCCATCCCCCACTACGTCGTCGAAAAGATCGCCTGGGGCTTGAACGATCAGGGCAAATCTGTCCGTGACGCCGACATCCTGATCCTCGGCGTGGCGTACAAAAAGGACGTCGACGATGTGCGCGAATCTCCCGCGCTCGAGATCATGCGTTTGCTGCGGGAAAAGGGTGCCCGGCTTTCCTACCACGACCCGCACGTTCGGCGGCTCCAGAAGATGCGCAACTATGACTTCTCTCAGTTGTCTTCGGAGGATCTGAATGAATCACTGTTGGGAGCGCAGGACGCGGTCGTTATCGCGACCGATCACTCGTCGGTCGATTACGGAAGGGTTGTGGAGAACGCGAAGCTGGTGATCGATACGCGAAACGCCACGCGGGGCGTGGAAGGATCAGCCGCCAAGATCATCCGCGCCTGACGATCAATCTCCGGAGAAGACAGAAACGCGGATGATGTTGGTCTCGACGCCGCCGGTTGTCACGGAGAAGCGGCTGAGGCCGTCATCGAAGATACCGTACTGGACCTCTACCTCGATCTCCGTCGAGTCGACGAAGGTAACGCCGACGATCTCACCCATCCCGGTCATGTTCACCGTCGAGCCGGCCGTGAAGCCGCTTCCGGTCAGCCTGAACGTCTCGACCATGTCGGAGTTGGTCACGATCGAGGCCGGCGCAACCGAGGTGATGGTCCGCGGGGAGATCCTCTTGACGGCATCGTTCACGCCGTCCACGACGTAGAGGTGCTGGCCGTCGGTGTGGATGTCCATCGGGTTGTTGAATCTGGCGTCGGCGGCCACGTCGTCGACATCACCGAAAGACAGCGCATCTCCCGCCAGCGTCGTCACCACGCCTGTGGCGATCGCGACTCTCCGGATGATGTGGTTGTCACGCTCGGCGACGTACACGTATGTCCCATCTCCCGTTATGCCGTGCGGGAAGTTGAATGTCGCGGCCACGCCGGTGGCGTCGTTCGACCCTGAGACACCGGAACCGGCAAGCGTCGACACCTCGCCCGTGGCAAAGTTGATTTTACGGATCGCGTGGTTGCTGCCTTCGCTGACGAAGAGGTACTCTTTGTTGCCCCAGACGCTGAGCGGCAGGCTGAACTCGGCCAGGGTGGGGTCGGCATTGTTCGTGAAACCTGCCGTCCCCGAACCGGCGAACGTATCGACATCGCCGGTCGAGATCTCGCCCCTGCGGATGACGTGGTTGCTCTTGTCCGCGACGTAGATGTAGAACTGATCGCCCCACACATCGTGCGGATCCTCGAACTCGGCGCTCGTTCCGTTCAGGTCCTCGTAGCCCGGCTCTCCCGCCTCCCCGGCCAGTGTCGTCACGGCGCCGGTCGCGATCGTGATCCTGCGGATCATGTGAGCGCCCGAATCGGCCACGTACAGGTACGTACCGTTGCTCCAGGTCCCCTCCGGATACGTAAATCGTGCGTTCGACCCGGTCCCGTTGTCGTGTCCTGAGGTGCCGGTCTTTCCGGCCAGTATCGTCGTCGCGCCGGGGTTCAGGCTGACCTTCTTGATGACGTGGTGGTTCGTGTCGGAAACATAGAGGCTGGTGTCGTCCCCGGAAATCGCCTGCGGGAAATCGAACGATACTCCGCCGGCAAGCGTCGTGACCGTACCGGTCGAGATCTCGACCTTCCGGATCCGGTGGCTGTCTTCGTCCGGGGAGTACACGTATGTACCGTCGCTCCACAGGCCGCCCGGGTCGTCCAGTTCTGCCAGTGTACCCACGCCATCCAGCGTTCCCGCGATCCCGGAGCCGGCCAGCGTCGTGACGTCGTCGGTCGTCAGATCGATTTTCCGGATCCGGTTACCCTCCGAGTCACCGACGTACAGGGTGTTACCGACACCGAAAAGCCCTTCGGGGCTCGCGAACCTGGCACTGGTACCGTTGGCATCCATGAAGCCGAACGCACCGTCCCCGGCCAGGGTCGTGACGTCACCGGTCGAGATCTCGATCTGCCGAATCCTGTTGTTGTTCTTGTCCGCGACGTACAGGTAGGTTCCGTCGGACCACAGGTCCTGGGGATAACTGAACCGCGCGGCCGCGCCCGTGTCGTCGGCGAAACCGAGAAGATTAGCCCCCCCGCCCCCGGCCAGCGTGGTTACATCGCCGGTCGCGATGTCGATCTTCCGGATCTTGTGGTTACTCGAGTCGGCAATGTACAGGTAGTCGGAGTCTCCGAAGATACCCTCCGGATTGGAGAATGACGCCGCGGTACCGGTATCGTCGGCGAAGCCGCTGACGCCTGCCATGCCGGCGAAGGTCGTCACCACTTTCGTGGCGATAACGATCTTCCGAATCGTGTGGTTGTTGCTGTCGACGATGTAGAGGTGGCCCGCACCATCCCCCCAGATCCCCTCCGGATCTCTGAACTTCGCGGCAGTTCCGGTTCCGTCGACGGTGCCGAAGACGCCCTTCGTACCGGCAAACGTCGTCGTTTCACCCGTCGATTTGTCGATCCGCCGGATGATGTGGTTGTCCTCGTCCGTCACATAGAGGAATCCGCCTACTCCCCAGATTCGATTCGGCTCGGAGAACCGGGCGACCGATCCCGGGCTCCCGTTGGTGCCTTCCTCGGCCGCGCTGCTGAGGATCGTGTCGACCTCGAGCGACGCCGTCAGGATAGGACTGGCCTCAATCGTGAACGTTGCGTTGTTGGAGGTGCCGTTGGCAGTAGTCACGCTGACATCCCGACTGCCGGCCGCGCCGCTCAAGATCAGGAAGGCGGTAATCTGCGTCGGGCTATCGACGGTGAACGAAGGGACGGTCACGCCGGTGCCGCTGACGTTGACGGCCGTCCCGGAGAAGTTCTGTCCGGTGATCGTCACCTCGACCATCGATCCCTCGGTACCCGTGTCCGGATCGAGGTCCGACACGATCGGGGCAGGAACGACCTCGTTTACGGTGAAGCTCACCGCACCGCTGGTCCCGGCGCCCGTCGTCACAGTCACATTACGCGCGCCGTCGGCTGCGCCCGAATCGATCGTGAACGTCGCGGTCAGCGAGGTCAGGCTCGACACGCTGATGTTGCTGACCGCCACACCGGTTCCGGACACATTGACGGACGTACCGTCGGTGACGAAGCCCGAGCCGGTCAGCGTGACAGCAACGCTCTCGCCCTGATCGCCGTCATTGGGTGCGATGGACGACAGTGTGGGTGTGCCGGTCACAGTTACGGAAACCGTTATCAGGTCGGGGGACTCGGGATCGAACCTGTCGAAGATGAACCCGCGGGCCACCGTGTAATTGCTGTTGAGCGGTGTCTCTTCGGAGACCGGCGTCAGGGCCCCGGTACCGTCTTTCAGATCGGCGTTGTCGACCCAGCCTGCGATGCTTTCCACTTCCAGGGTCGAAATGTCCATCCGGCGGATGACGTCATTCCGATCGTCGACGATGTAGAGGTAGCCGCCCAGACCGAAGATCGCGTTCGGGAAGTCGAACCTGGTGGCCGTCCCGATGCCGTCCGCAAAATCGCTCGTTCCCTTCAGACCGGCCAGCGTCGTCACCTCTCCGGTCGCCAGGTCGATCTTCCGTATCGCATGGTTCCCGACTTCCGAGAAGTACAGATGGCCCATGTTGTCGCCCCACAGACCCCGTGGACGATCCAGGCGTGCCGCGACGCCGAAGCCGTCCGCGGTGCCGCCAGTGTCCGCATCCCCGGCCACAGTTGTCACCTCACCCGTCGCGATGACGATCTTCCGGATCGTGGCGTTCGTGTCCTCACCAATATAGAGGTTGCCCAGATTGTCGCCCCAGACACCCCACGGTTCGTAGAACCCGGCATCCCCCCGAAGTCGTCTGCGGAACCCGTTACACCGAAGGTCCCGGCCAGCGTGGTGACCTCGCCCGTCGCGATGACGATCTTCCGGATGACATGGTTGCCGGCGTCGGCCACATAGAGGTTGCCATCTTCGTCTCCCCAGAGGGCGCCGAGTTCCCCGAAACGGGCGTCGGTTCCGGTACCGTCCACTGCGTCGGCGGCCCCCCCCTTCAATCCGGCGATCGTCGTGACTTCACCCGTCGCCAGGTCCAGCTTCCGGATCGCATGGTTGGCGCGCTCGGCGATGTATACGCTGCCGTTGCAATCACCCCAGATACCGGCGGTCTCGTCGAAGCGTGCTGCGGTCCCGAACCCGTCGGCGGTGCCGGCGCCGCCATTGGGATCCCCAGCCAGCAGCTTCACCTCTCGGGTGCGATCTCGATCCTGCGGACCGAACTGTTCCCTCGCTCCGTCACGTACAGGTAGATGCCGTCCGACCAGATCCCGTGCGGCCGGTCGAACTGTGGCGGCTGAGGCGAGACGCCGATCCAGACCTCCTCCTCGGTGTCGGAAGGCTCGTTGTTGATGTCGCCGTAACGGAACTGGATGGCGCCGGTCTCGAACAGGACGATCTGGAAGGTGTGAATGCCACCCAGACCCGACTCGAAGAAGATGCCCATGTCTTCGTAGGTCACGACGAATGCGTCACAGCCTTCGATTGTGATCTCGTTGGTGAAGACGTCGCTGAATGAGGCGAACAGGTACAGGTCGGTGGCGAACGCAGCAATGCGGGGCAGCGACAGGAATTCTTCCGGCGTATCCCATTCGTACTCGGTGTCGCCGGCGCCGAAGGTCAGGTAACCGTTCGTACTGACGTAGACATCGTCCTCGGCTCGGTCGAAGAAGGGGAACGTGAACGGCAGCGACTCGAGTTTGTAGGCATCGTCATAGCTGCCCCCATTGCCGAACGGCACCGCGACACCCGAGGTCTGCAGGGACACCGTCGGCGGTAGATCGACCCCCGGCGGCAGGAAGTTGATAACGTGATCCGACAGCAGCGACGGCGCGTCGACTCCGGCGACGGTCAGCGTCGTAGTTCCTTCCTCTAATCCCCGGACGGTTCCCACCGCGGTCAGCGAGTTCGCGCCGAACTTCAGACCCAGATCGACGCTTGCGATATCGTCGGGCGCCGTGCTCGTCCCGATCGCGATCGCGGCGCCCTGCGTGTCGTCGAACCGCGTCACGCTGAAGTTGGCCGTGCCGCCGAGGGGAACGACGATACTCGATGGGGAGATCGGTGTGTCGACGATTGCCCCCGGATCCGAGTCGAGGACGCGGATCGTCGCTGTCACCGGGTCAAATCCGTCGGCGGTAACCGTCAGCGTCGTGGTCCCTTCCGCAACGCCCTTGATCGGTCCGGATGCGTGGACTTCCCCGGCCGGTATCGTGTCCGTAACCGACACGACTGTCGAGCCTTCGTCCACGATCCCCGCCACGGCCGAGTTACCGATTGTCGCCGTCACCTCCAGGTCGAAGGCCAGCGGTTCGCTCAGGCTCAGCGCAATGATCTCTTCGTCGCCCTCGACGATCAGCAGCGGGTCCCGCACCAGCTTGAAGAAGATGTCTTCGTCGACGACCGGCGGCGGTGCCGCTGACACCTCGATCGTTACCGTGTCGCGTCCGCCACCCGGTGCATCGTTGATCACCGTCAGTTCATGCGTCCCCCGTGCCAGCGGGGGCAGGGTCACCCTCAACTGTCGGCTTGTGCCTCCCTGGACCCGCAGTTCCTCGCCGTCGAGTTCCACCCGCGAGCCCTCGATGAAGTTCCCTCCCCGGATCTCGATCTCGGTCTCATGGTTCTCGACGATCTCGTCCGGATCGACCTCTTCGATGAACGGGTCCGGGTTCGGTATCGGCAGGACCGTGAAGTCCACCGCGTTGGACTCGCCACCGCCCGGTAGCGGGTTCCGCACCGTCAGTCTGAATGTCCCGACCGTATGGGCCGGCACCCTCCCCGTCAGCGTCGTCGACGTGAGCGTGTCGGTGAATCCTGTCAGAAGGCCGTCCAGGTAGATCTCCGCTCCCGCCACGAACCCGCTGCCGGTCACCTCGACCGCAACTTCGACGCCAAAGAACGTCGAGTTGGGTGTCACCGTCGTCACCACCGGCACCGGGTTCAGGACCGTCAGGATCGCGGCATCCGAGGTACCTCCGCCCGGTGCCGGGGTCTCCACCTGCACCGTGTGCTCACCGGCCGCCGTCCCGGCCGGCACCTCGAACTCCAGCGTCCCGCCGTCGATGAAGACCCGCGACACACGGGCGCCACCCAACTGCAACGCCGAGGTCGACCCCAACCCCGCGTCCGCCACGGCCACACCGTCGAGCAGCACTACCGATGTCGGCCCGAACCCGTCGCCCAGCACCCTCACCCGTGCCGGCAGCGCGTCCTGAACCAGTTCGGCCGGGACGATTTCCCGCAACACCGGTACCGGGCTGCCGATCGTCAAGGGCAGCGCGGCCGAGACGATCGGTCCCGGGTTCGTCACCGTCACCTCGAACACCCCGGCCACATCCACCCGGGCCATCGTGAATCCCAGTTCCCCCGGACCCGCGTACGCCGTGGCCACATCGATCCCGTCTACCTGGATCAGGGCCGATCGCAGGAATCCCGCACCCAGCACCCGGATCCGTGCCGGCAGATCTCCGAGCCCCAACAGCGCCGGTTCCAGCGCGCTCAGTACCGGCACCGGTACCTCGATCGTCAGCAACCCTCCCGCCGCCCGGTTGCCTCCCGGCCCCAGGTTCAGCACCTCCACCGGCACCTCGCCCGATTCGGGCAGCACCACCGCCGGTATCCGGGCGATCAACTCCCCAGCCCCGACAAACTCCGTCGCCACCCGCGTATCGGCCACCAGCACCACCGACAGCGCTGTGAACCCCGACCCGAACACACGCAGCTCCACGTCCGTGCCGGCCGACACCACCGTCGGTGCGAAGCTCGTGATCGCCGCCGGCACCGTCGTCACGCTCAGACTGAACGCCGCCGATCCCCCTCCCGGCCCCTCGTTGGTCACCAGCCCCGACAGCGTCCCCGCCACGGCCACCTGCCCCGCCGCCACGTCCACCTCCACCGTCTCGGGTGTGATCCGCGCATTCAGCCCGGTCCCCCCCAGCGTCACCCGCGTGGCGGGGATGAACCCGTGCCCTTCGAGCATCAGCACGAACCCCGCCGATCCCGCTTCCACCGACACGGGTTCCAACCCCGTGATCACCGGCACCGGGTTCGCCTCTACGGTCACCTCGAAGCCGAGCTCCCGGCTCGTCCCCGCTCCCGGGTTCGTCACGCTCACCGCGTACACCCCCGGCTCCAGGTCCGTTCCCGGGATCAACACCCGCAACTGGTTCGCCGACGAGTCGAACGGCGAGTGCGCGCTTTCGCCGAAGTTCACGATGCTCCCCGCCGTGAAGTTGCCCCCGTTCAGCGTCACCACCTCTTCGGGCTCATCCGAGGCGGTACTATCCGGTGTGATCGACCGCAGCGTTGGCCTCTGGTAATCCGGTGCGATATCGGCCACGTCGTTGTCGTCGGCCGAGGACCCCCCTCCCGGCCCCGGGTTCGTCACCCCGATCGTATACGTCGGTGGCGTGGTCTGTCCCAGCCGCGCCTCGGAAATGCTCGTCACCGTCGAGGAGACCTGCAGCAACTCCTCCATCAGCTCGCCCGATACTTCCGCCTCCAGCTCGGTCGCACTGATATACGTCGTCGGCAGCGTCTGCCCGTTCAGCGTCACCACACTGGTCGGCAGGAATCCCGTTCCCGTGATCGTGATCGTGAACGTACTCCCGTCCGTCGGAAACGTCTCCGGTGACACGCCTTCGATCCTCGGCGTCGGGTTCGGTATCCGGATCAACGTCACGTCGTTCGACCCGAAGTTCGCCACCACCGCCAGCTGCTCCCTCTGGTCCACGTCCACTCCGAACGGCGCGCTTCCCACCGGCACTTCCGCCACCACCTCTTCGTCCACCACGTCGATGATCGACGCCGTCGACAGCGCTCCCAACCCGGTCCCCTGCCTCACCCCGCTGTTGGTCACCACCACATGTCCGGTTTTCAGGTACACCGCCACTCCCGTCGGCGCCGATCCCACCTCGATCGTCTCGACGACCACCCCCCGCTCCAGATCGATCACGCTCACCGTGTTGCTGTTCGCGTTCGTCACGAACGCCAATCCTTCTCCCGAGTCGATCGCCACTCCTCGCGGGAAGCTCCCTACCCCGATCGTCCCCGTTACCGCCAGCGTGTCCAGGTCGATCACGCTCACCGTGTTGTTCCCGCGGTTCGCCACCACCGCCTCGCCCCGTTCCAGGTCGATCGCCACTCCCGCCGGCCTGTCTCCTACCCCGATCGTCCCCGTCACCGTCAGACTGTCCAGATCCACTACCGATACGTTCCCGTCCTCTCCGTTGACCACCAACCCGATCCCGCGCTCCGAATCCACCGCCACTCCCAATGGAAACCGGCCCACCCCGATCGTCGTCCGCACGTCCTCGCTCTCCAGGTCGATCACGCTCACATCGTTCGACCCCACGTTCGCCACCAGCGCGATCCCCCGCTCCGAATCCACCGCGATCCCTTCCGCCGGACTCCTCCCCACCCCGATCGTGTCCGTCACGATCTCCCGAGAGATATCCACCACGCTCACGCTGTCTCCACTCTCGTTGGTCACCAGCGCGATCCCGCGCCGCGAGTCGATCGCCACTCCTGCCGGAAACGACCCCACGTTGATCCGCCCGGCCAGCAGCGGGTCGCTTGGCTTCGGGTTCACCACGAACACCGCCGCCGTCGAGGTCCCTCCTCCCGGCGGTGGCGTCACCACCCGAATCTGGGCGTCCGTCTCTTCGGTCAGCAACCGCGTCGGGATCACCGCCTGCAACTCCGCCGAGTTCACGAACACCGTCTGCAGTTCTTCTCCGTTGAACACCACCACCGACGCCGGGTTGAAGTTCCCCCCCAACACCTTGATGTTCAGCAACCGGTTCCCCTCAAACGTCGACGTCGGCGTCACGAACGTCACCAACGGTGCCTCGGACGGCGCTACTCCCCCCGCTTCGAAGTCCTGCTCCCCGACGTTTTCCAACCCCAACGTCACTTCCCGCTCGGCGGGCGCCAACTCCGCTCCCAGCCGCGATGCCGTCACCACGTATTCGCCGGGCGGCAACTCCCCGAATATGTACCGGCCTTCCGGGTCCGTCGTCCGTGTCTGGCCCACCGGCCCCGCCAGCCGCACCGTCACGTCCCCCACTCCCGCTCCGGCCTGTCTCACCGTCCCCGTGATCGCCGATGCCACCTGCGCCGGCGGCTCATAATCCGCTGAGATCGCCTGTCCCGGCACGCTCGCCAGTGCAAACCCGTTCGTCCCCCCGAACAGCGCCACCCCCACCAACGGCGTCGTCGACCGCACAAGCGCCCAGCCGCCCACCTGCTGCAGACTCGCCGCCAGCAGTTCCCGGTACAGCCGTCCCAACCGTTTCCCAGGCTCCAGCGTCAGCTCCGTCTTTCCGACCGTCGTCCCGTCCGGCCGTACCGTGTAGAACTCCACCGTCGCCGTCTCGTCTCCGGATTCACCAGCGCCACGCCCGTGAAGAATCCCGCCCCTTCGGCCACCTGCGAGTACACCTGCAGCTCGGCCGCATCTTCCTCCGGCGCTCCCGCCACCAATGCGAACGACGGCGTCACCGTATTCCCGTACCCGATGTAGCTCGCCACGTATCCCACCGGCGCTTCCACCTCGATCCATCCTGTCCGGATCGCGCTCCCTTCTGCGATCCCCAGCAGCTCGCCCAGGTCCCCCCGGTACGCCGCGTTCGCTCCCAGCGTCACCGTCGCCTCGGGTTCACTCCCGTCGTCGTCGTGTCCCCGCACCGTCACGATCTGGCTCGTCCCCGACGTGTTCACCACCCCGAAGTAGGACAGCCATCCCCCGCCCACCGCGTACTGTGCCAGCACGTGCGCGGTCGACGCCGAGGCCGCCCGGCCGGCCAGCGCGATCGTCTCTCGCCTCTGCGCCACTCCAGGAAGCTCGAAGTACGCCACCACCTCGTACGCCACCACTTCCCGGTCCGCCGTCACCCGGATGTGCGACGCCTCTCCGATGTCGGCCCCCTCGAACACCGTCGTCGCCAGCTGTCGCACCAATGCCTTCGCTTCCAGCTCCAGGGTCGCCGTCCCCAGGCTCACCCCGTCCACTCCGAACACCTCCAGCGTCACCGTCGCCGTCTCTTGTCCCGGGTTCACCACCGTGACCTCGGTCAGCGACGGCGCCATCCCGGCGATGAACGGTAAGATCAGCTCCCCGCCCGACTCTCCGGCCAGTGCTCCATCCAGGTCCGTCAACGCCGGGTTCGCGTTCAGGAAGAACCCCGTCAACCCCGCCGTCCCCGACGTTGCCTGCACCCACCCGTTGAAGTCCCCGTCTCCGAACAGCTCCCGGTGCTGCCGCGCCAGCTGTCCCCCGGCCGCTATCGTCACCGTCGTCGGGTTCTCTCCCCCTTCCGCCAGCGTCCCGTCCGCGCCGTACGCCGTCAGCGTCACCGTCGCTTCCCCCGACGTCGGGTTCCCGATCGCCACCCCCGTAAACACCGCATCCGAGGACAGCACCCGTGGGAAGTTCAGCACACTCTGCGCGTCCACACGTACCGCTCCCATCAGCACTGCTACCAGCACTGTGAGCAGGGGAATGAATTGAAAATGGACCCGCAGTCGCTTCATTCGTTCAGCGTTCCTTAAAGGTGGTCCCGCTAAGTTAGCTCCGGGCCCAAGTTAGCTCCGGGCCGCGAACTTGTAAAGAATTCTGCGTCCGACGTGGCTCGGGAGGAGGAGCGGTCTGCCTAGTGGGGAGCGGCGGGATCGGAGTCTTTCGTTCGATTGTCGCCCGGCGGCGAACGCCAATCGCCCCGCAGGGCAAGCTCCTGGATAACGATCGTCAGCTTCTGTTCGAGGCCCTCCAGGCGCACGTACATCCGATAGACGAGGAAAAACAGGAAAACCAGCGCGATGCCGAGAAAGGTGCCGACGCCGGCGTTTCCGCCCCCGACCGCCAGCACCCTATCAATGATGCTGGGGAACAGGGCGACGACGACGATCCCGAGCCAGGTAACGGTCCACAGAAGGAACATCTGTACCGATTCCCTGCCGGTTCTGAAATCAACGTAGCTCTTCGAGATGGCGATCCCCGCCAGTACGATGGCAAAGAGCCTTCCGATCACCAGTACCATTTCAGACTCGCCTCATCATTCGAACCAGCAATTGCAACACGATGTTGACGCCGTTCAGGAAATGTTGGCCCTTCGCCTGCGAGTACGTCGTGTAAACCGGCTTGACGGAAACAGAACCGTAACGAAGTCCTTTGGAAAAAATCTCACCGACGATCTCCGAGCAGATGTCGTACCGGTCGGCGCGAAGGTCCATCTTCCGGACCGCATCCGCGGTCAGGCACTTGAATCCGGACTGGGAATCCGACACGCTGCCGCCGTAGACGAGCAGGGTGATCCCGTTCAACAGCCGGTTGGCCATGATACGCGACAGCGGCATGCCCCTGGGGTCGATCAGGCGGTTTCCGATGATGACGTCGTAGCCGCTCTCAATGGCGGGCCGAACCAGGCTTTCGATATCCGACGGATCGTGCTGGTCGTCCGCATCCATCGTCACGATCAGGTCCGCCCCGAGATCCAGAGCGGCAGCAAATCCTGTCCTCGTTGCGGCCCCGACGCCGAGGTTCGTCACGTGACGCAGGACCAGCGCGCCCGCGGAACGGGCGATAGCGCCGGTCGAATCTGTCGATCCGTCATCGACGACGAGAGGGGTCAGGGGAATACCGTCGATGGAGCGCGGAATCCTGGCGACCACCGAACCGACGACGCCGGCTTCGTTGTGGGCGGGAAGCACGACGGCAATTCGCTGGGGTCGGTCTGTAGGCATAGTCCAATACCGACAGGCGCTGGTAGCCGGTAACCTGAGGGGATTCTAACATCAGTTGTTGGTAGTCATCAGTTGTCAGTTGTGCAACTGACGACTGACAACTATCCGGCTACAGACCGGCGGCGATTAGGTCGTGCACGTGGAGCATGCCGACGGCAACGTTGTCACCGTCAACGACGGGGAGGACAGCGGTCGGCTTGTCCTTGTGGCGCATCCGTTCGAGGGCCTGGACCGCCGGAGTGTCTTCGAGGATTGTCTCGGGCGAGGGGTTCATCATCTCCGGGATCGTCATGTCAGTAATGTTGCGATCGGATTCAAGAGCGCGCCGGATGTCGTAGTCGGTTACCAGACCGCAGAGCTTGCCGTCGTCGTCGACTACGGAAACTGCGCCGACACGAAACGCCGTGATCTGAACGAGCATCTCTCGCACAGACCGGTCTCTGGGGACGACCGGATTGCTCTCGCCCCGGTGCATGAGATCTTTCACTGTCAACAGAAGGCGACGGCCCAGTTGCCCGCCGGGATGGTGCTTCGCGAAATCTTCGGCGGAGACATCTTTCATCTTCATCAAGGCGACTGCGATCGCATCTCCGACCGCCAGGGAAGCCGTTGTACTCGAAGTCGGCGTGAGGTTCAACGGGCAGGCCTCCCTGGGAACCTTGAGGTCCAGCACGATATCGGCAAGCGCCGCCATCGACGATGAGGGATTCGAAGTCAGCGCGATGATCGGAACCTCGGACTTTTTCAGGACACGCAGGAGATCGTTCAACTCGGTACTCTCGCCGGTCTTGCCGACGGCAAACGCCACGTCGTCGGGACGCACCACGCCCAGATCCCCATGAAGTCCCTCGGCGGCGTGCAGGAAAACGGCCGGCGTGCCGGTGCTGCGCAAGGTCGCCGCGATCTTCTGCGCGATAATCCCGGACTTCCCAATCCCGGTGACCACCACCTGTCCCTTGCAGTCGGCAATCATCTCCACGGCGGCTTCATAATCCTCGGTGAGGTGCTCCCGAACGGCTTCGAGCGCCTCTACTTCGATATCGAGAACTTTCCGGATTTCGTCGATGATGTTCACGGTCTGATTGCTTTCTCGTAGCTCGACTCCGCCATCGCTGCGATTGACGCGGGTGCGAACCGGTCGATCACGTAGTCCCTCGTGGTAGCCAGACCGGACGCATCTTCGGTTCTATTGAGAACCGTTCTTAGCTGTTCCGACAGGTCGGCCGGATCTTCAGTGTGAAAGACGTTCAGGCCTGCCTTTCCCTCCAAGATCGAAGCCGCGCCGCATGAAGACGATAGCAGCACGGGCGTCCGGCAGGCCAGCGCGTCGATTGCGGTCATCCCGAATATCTCGTAGCGGGAGGGCATCACCAACAAGTCGCTGTCAGCCAGAGCCGCAATTTTTTGCCGGCCGCCGAGGAAACCGGTGAACGTCGCGCGGCCCGGAAGCATTCGATCGGCCAGGTCACGCAACTCGGCCTCCTGGCCGTCGTCCGCACCCGCAAGAACCAGGTGCGTGGCATCCGTGCCGGCATCGGCAAGGGCACGAATCAGTAAATCGGCCCCCTTGATCCTGTTCAGGCGACCCATGAAAAGAACCAGCCTTCCGCTCGAGAGACCGCGTTCCTGCCTGAACTGGCCCGGTTGGGGCAAGGTTCGGTAATCGTCGACAGCGATCGGGTTCGGCAGTTCGGTGATCCTGTCTTCTTCAACGCCCCAGTGTCGCGCCTGATCTGCCTCCACGGTTGAAACAGCAAACACAGTCGATGCGTCCGCCAGGATACGCTTTCCCCACAGGTTGTCGAAAACCGTCTTCGACGTTCCCTTTCCGATATGGGGCAATCCGCCGTGGGGAGACAGGAGAAAGGGAATGGAAAGGCGCCTTGCAGCTCTCGCGGCGAGCACAGTCACGAAGGAACGGAACTCGTGGATGTGGACGACGTCGCAGCCCTCCAGCATCCGGGCAAGACCGCGCGAGGTCGTCATCGGCATGAACAGGCGATGGCGTGAAGCGAGCCGGTTCGAGAAGTTGGCGCAGTAGAGAACTTCCAACCCGTCTTCAGGCCCGAAAGCAGGCGGCGTCAGCCGTTTCCGGCCAGCCGAGTCCGTCGTGATCACACGAACCTGATGCCCTCGCCCGACGAGTGCCCGGGCAAGCTCGGAGGCGCTCCGGACGGGTCCGCCATATTCCCAAGCGCCTTCGAAGTAGGGGATGACGAGGCCGATCCGCATTTGGGGTCAGGGTGTCATGCCGGCGGGTCAGGACGGGAGACTAACTATTAATCGTTCGATTGGACGGTCACGCTGACAGACGCCGACGTGCCCTTGCCGTTGGTGACGTCGATGTCCAACGTCCCAGTTGAACCGCCGATGGTCACGGTGATCTCCAGTTCCGTCGGACTGATGTAGTCGACCTCGTCGAGCGTAACGTTGCCGAGACCGCTGAGGGTCACGGCGGAGGCCGGATTGAAGCCCGTTCCGGTCAAAGTAAATGTCCTCGTCCCGTTATTAGTCACGTTGCCGGGAGATACGTTGGTCAGCGTGGGCGGGCCCACTAGGAGCCGGATGGCGTTGTTGGATAAGTCCGCTATATAGAGGTGGTTGCCGTCTCCGGTGACCCCAACCGGGGAGTCGAAATGGGCTGCAAGGCCGACACCGTCGAGCCAGTCGTCGGTATCTTCCTCCCCGGCCAGGGTCGTCACATCGGCGGACGAGATCTCCACCTTGCGGACGATGCCGTTGCCCCTGTCCATGACGTACAGGTTGGTGCCGTCACCCCACAGGCCCTCGGGAAACTTGAACCGAGCGTCGGTCCCTGTGTCATCCGTGGTTCCGAGTGACCCGGCCGTGCCCGCGAACGTGGTCACCGCGCCGGTCGATATGTCGATCTTGCGAATCGTGTGGTTCTCCTTGTCGGTTACGTAAAGGTGAGTCCCGTCACCCCAGACACCGGTGGGTTCCTCGAAGCGAGCAGCCGTTCCGGTGTCGTCCGTCGTGCCGGAGGTTGTCGTTGAGCCGGCAAATGTCGTTACA
Source organism: Terriglobia bacterium (assembly GCA_965206125.1). Lineage (GTDB taxonomy): Bacteria > Acidobacteriota > Terriglobia > 20CM-2-55-15 > 20CM-2-55-15 > CAXWPM01. The sequence continues at coordinate 443,421 of CBDBIN010000046.1, read as the reverse complement.
ACGCCGGTCGCGATTTCGATCCTGCGGATGGCATGGTTGCTCTCTTCGCCCACGTAAAGATAGGTCCCGTCTCCCCAGATCCCGCGCGGTTCGTTGAACCGGGCGGCCGTTCCCGTGTCATCGGTCGTGCCGCTACCGCCATTGGGATCCCCTGCAAGGAGGGTCACGTCCCCGGTGGCGATTGCGATCTTGCGAACCGCATGGTTGTCTCTTTCGGTCACGTACAGGTAATCCCCATCACCCCATATGCCCGACGGTTCGTCAAAGCGGGCGGCAGCCCCAGTGGCGTTCGTATTACCCTGGCTGCCCGCGGATCCTGCAAACGTCGTCACAGACCGACCATCGAGGATCACCTTCCGGATTGTGTGGTTATCGGTGTCGGCAACGAAGAGATTTCCGAGACCGTCCGCCCAGACTCCTTCGGGTTGATCGAACTGGGCGACGGCCCCGGAATCGTCGGTCGAGCCTTGCCTCCGATGGTTGCCGGCCAGCGTCGTGACGACCCCGGAGGCGATCACGATCTTCCGGACGAGATGGTTGCTACCTTCGACCAGATACAGGTTCGTTCCATCTCCGAATAAATCAAACGGAGTCGCGAACTGGGACGCGGCACCGGTGCCGTCGTCCGAACCGTTCACGCCGGCAGTGCCCACAAAGGTGGTGACTTCACCTGAAGTGATGACGACCTTTCGGACCGTGCGATTGCTCCGGTCGGCAACGTAAAGGTCCGTACCGTCGCTCCACACGCCTTCTGGGTTGGAGAACTGGGCGTCCGTGCCGGTACCGTCGTCGGTCCCTGAAACGCCAACCTGGCCCGCAAGCGTCGTGACGGTCTGTGTCGCGATCTCGATCAGACGGATCGTGTGGTTGTTGCCCGTAACGTAGAGGTACGTCCCGTCGCCCGTGATGCTGTCCGGGGCAGAGAACGTTGGGAAGGCAGCCGGATCATCGTCCGAACCGCTCACTCCCGACGTGCCCGCAAACGTTGTCACGACGGCGCCCGCCAGGGTGATCTTGCGGATCAAATGGTTGCTGAACTCGGCGACATACAGGTTGGTTCCGTCTCCCCAGATACCGCTGGGGAATTTGAAGCGGGCGGCGGTCCCGGTGGCGTTCGTGTCTCCCGAGGCCCCGGTGGTAGATCCTGCGAATGTCGTGACGACTCCGCTGGAAATGACAATCTTCCGGATCGAATTGGCGCCCCTGTCGACCACGTACAGGTTCGTCCCATCCCCCCAGAGCGCCCAGGGACTGGTAAAGCGGGCAGCCGAGCCGGTCCCATCCGTCTTCCCGCTCTGTCCGGGCGCCCCGGCCAACGTCGTCACCCTGCCGGTTGCGATGTTCACCTTTCGGATCACGAGGTTCGAACTGTCTGCGACATAGACGTACGAACCGTCGGCGAAGACGCCACGCGGAGTACTGAAGCGCGCGTCCGGCCCTCTCCCGTCTCCGAACCCGGAACCGTCGGCCCCGACAAACCCACTGACCTCGAGTGTCGTCTGAGCGATGAGGGAACTCGCATTGATGGTGAGCGCCATCGTGTTCGACGTTCCGTTGTCGGTCGTCACGGCCACCGTCCGGGCGCCGGCCGTGCCCGCCAGGACCAGTTGGGCCGTGATCTGCGTCGCGCTGTCGACCGTGAACGACGGGACGGTCACGCCGACGCCACTGACGTCAACGGATGTGCCGCTGAAGTTCGATCCGGTGAGAACCACTTCGATCATCGAACCCTGGGTGCCGCTGTCCGGACTCAGCCCGGTCAGGACCGGAGCCGGACCCGGGGCGTCGTTCACGGTGAAGGTGACCGGACCGCTGGTTCCCGCCAGGGTCATCACCGTCACGTCACGCGCTCCCGTTGCCGCACCGATGTCGATCGTGAACGTCGCGGTCAGGGACGTCGTTCCCGAAACGCTCACACCGCTGACAGTCACACCGGCACCCGAAACTGCGACGTTCGTGCCGCCTGGCACAAAATTGGTGCCGGTCAGCGTGACTGCTTCCGAGTCACCCTGGTTGCCCTGATTGGGTGCGATCGACGACAGCGTGGGCGTGCCGGTCACCGCGACCGGAATCGAGATCAATTTGTCGGAAACCGGATCGAACCGGTCGAAGATGAACCCGCGGGCCGCGGTGTAGTTGCTGTTGAGCGGCGTCTCTTCGGAAACCGGCGTCAGGGCGCCGGTACCGTCTTTCAGATCGGCGTTGTCGACCCAGCCTGCGATGCTTTCCACTTCCAGGGTCGAAATGTCCATCCGGCGGATGACGTCATTGCGATCGTCGACGATGTAGAGATATCCGCCGACGCCGAAGATAGCGTTCGGGAAGTCGAATCGGGTCGCCGTTCCCACGCCGTCGGCAAACCCGCTGGTCCCCTTCAAGCCGGCCAACGTGGTCACCTCGCCTGTCGTCAGATTGACTCTCCTTATCGCGTGGTTGCCGACTTCGGAGAAGTACAGATAACCGGCCCCGTCGCCCCAGAGTCCTCTTGGACGATCTACGCGCGCCGCGCCGTCGATCCCGTCCGCGTCGCCGCTGTCGTTCGCAACCCCGGTCAGGGTCGTCACCTCGCCCGTGGCGATGACGATCTTCCGGATCGTCGCGTTCGTGTCCTCCCCGATGTAGAGGTTACCCAACCCGTCTCCAAAGACGCCCCACGGTTCGTGGAAGCGCGCAGCAGCGCCGGTATCGTCCACGTAGTCGAAAACACCGAACGTCCCCGCAAGCGTGGTAACTTCCCCCGTGGCGATTACGATCTTCCGGATCACGTGGTTGCCGGCGTCGGCCACATAGAGGTTGCCATCTTCGTCTCCCCAGAGGGCGCCGAGTTCCCCGAAACGGGCGTCGGTTCCGGTACCGTCCACTGCGTCGGCGGTCCCCTTCAATCCGGCGATCGTCGTGACTTCACCCGTCGCCAGGTCCAGCTTCCGGATCGCATAGTTGGCGCGCTCGGCGATGTACACGCTGCCGTCGCCGTTTCCCCAGATCCCGGCCGTCTCTTTGAAGCGGGCCGCCGTACTGAACCCGTCGGCGGTGCCGGAGCCGCCGTTGGGATCCCCTGCCAGCAGCGTCACCTCGCGCGTTGCGATCTCGACCCTGCGAACCGAACTGTTGCCGCGCTCCGTGATATAGAGATAGATACCGTCGGACCAGCTCCCGTGCGGCCGGTCGAACTGCGGCGGCTGGGGCGAGACACCGACCCAGACCTCGTCTTCGGTGTCGGAAGGCTCGTTGTTGATGTCGCCATACCGGAACTGGATGGCGCCGGTCTCGAACAGGACGATCTGGAACGTGTGGATGCCACCCAGGCCGGCCTCAAAGAAGATGCCCATGTCCTCGTAGGTCACGACGAACGCGTCGCAGCCCGCGATCGTGATCTCGTTCGTGAAGATGTCGCTAACCCCGTCGAAAAGGTACAGGTCGGTCGCGAACGCAGCGATGCGCGGCAGCGACAGGAATTCTTCCGGATCGGCCCAACGGTACTCGTCGTCGCCGGCGCCGAAGGTCAGGTAGCCGTTCGTACTGACGTAGACTTCGTCGTCGTCGCGGTCGAAGAAGGGGAACGTGAACGGCAGCGATTCGAGTTTGTAGGCATCGTCATAACTGCCCGACTCGCCGAACGCTACCGGGTCACCCGAGGTCTGCAGATTCACGGTTGGGGGCAGATCGACCCCCGGCGGCAGGAAGTTGATGACGTGATCTGAGAGCAGCGACGGCGCGTCGACACCGGCGACTTTCAATGTACTGGATCCTGCCTCGAGCCCCCTGACGGTTCCGGACACGGTGAGCGAGTTCGCGCCGAACTTCAGGCCCAGGTCCACACCGGCCTTGTCGTCGGGCGCCGTGCTGGTCCCGATCGCGATCGGGGCGCCCTGGCTGTCATCGAGCCGTGTGACGGTGAACGAGGCCGTCCCCCCGACCGGAACGATGATGCTCGCCGGGGACACGTCGTCGAGGATGGCGGCGCCCTCCCCGGGCAGTACTTGAATCGTCGCTGTCACCGGGTCAAATCCGTCGGCGGTAACCGTCAGCGTCGTGGTTCCTTCCGCAACGCCCTTGAGCGGTCCGGACGCGTGGACCTCCCCGGCCGGGATCGTGTCCGTAACCGACGCGACTGTCGAGCCTTCCTCCACGATCCCCGCCACGGCTGAGTTGCCGATTGTCGCCGTCACCTCCAGGTCGAAGGCCAGCGGTTCGCTCAGGCTCAGCGCAATGATCTCTTCGTCGCCCTCGACGATCAGCAGCGGGTCCCGCACCAGCTTGAAGAAGATGTCTTCGTCGACGACCGGGGGCGCGGCTTTCACCTCGAACCTGATCGTGTCGCGTCCCCCGCCCGGTGCATCGTTGATCACCGTCAGTTCATGCGTCCCCCGTGCCAGCGGGGGCAGGGTCACCCTCAACTGTCGGCTTGTGCCTCCCTGGACCCGCAGTTCCTCACCGTCGAGTTCCACCCGCGAGCCCTCGATGAAGTTCCCTCCCCGGATCTCGATCTCGGTCTCATGGTTCTCGACGATCTCGTCCGGATCGACCTCTTCGATGAACGGGTCCGGGTTCGGCAGCGGCAGGACCGTGAAGTCCACCGCATTGGAATCTCCGCCGCCCGGCTCCCCGGTAAACACCGTCAGCGGGAATGTCCCAACCGCATCGGCAGCGATCGTTGCCCGCAGCGTCGTCTCACTGACGTAGGCTGTCGGTATCGCGACCCCGCTCCTCCGGATCTCCGATCCCATCACGAACCCGCCACCGGTCACCTCTACCGCGACATCGGTGCCCACGAACGTCGCGTCCGGTGTTACCACCGTCACGACAGGCACCGGGTTCAGGATCGTCAGGATCGCGGCATCCGATGTACCTCCGCCCGGTGCCGGGGTTTCCACCTGCACCGTGTGCTCACCGGCCGCCGTCCCGGGCGGCACCTCGAACTCCAGCGTTCCGCCGTCCACGAAGACCCGCGACACACGTGCGCCACCCAACTGCAACGCCGAGGTCACATCCAGCCCCGTGTCCGCTATCGCGACCCCGTCGAGCAGCACCACCGATGTCGGCCCGAACCCGTCTCCCAGCACCCTCACCCGTGCCGGCAGCGCGTCCTGAACCAGTTCCCCCGGGACGATCTCCCGCAACACCGGTACCGGGCTGCCGATCGTCAAAGGCAGCGCGGCCGAGACGATCGGTCCCGGGTTCGTCACCGTCACCTCGAACACCCCGGCCACATCCACCCCGGCCATCGTGAATCCCAGTTCCCCCGGCCCCGCGTACGCCGTGGCCACATCGATCCCGTCTACCTGGATCAGGGCCGATCGCAGGAATCCCGCACCCAGCACCCGGATCCGGGCCGGCAGATCTCCGAGCCCCAACAGCGCCGGTTCCAGCGCGCTCAGTACCGGCACCGGCACCTCGATCGTCAGCAACCCTCCCGCCGCCCGGTTGCCTCCCGGCCCCAGGTTCAGCACCTCCACTGGCACCTCACCCGATTCGGGCAGCACCACCGCCGGTATCCGGCCGATCAACTCCCCCGCACCGACAAACTCCGTCGCCACCCGCGTATCGGCTACCAGCACCACCGACAGCGCTGTGAACCCCGATCCGAATATCCGCAGCTCCACATCCGTCCCGGCCGACACCACCGTCGGTGCGAAGCTCGTGATCGCCGCCGGCACCGTCGTCACGCTCAGGCTGAACGCCGCCGATCCCCCTCCCGGCCCCTCGTTGGTCACCAACCCCGACAGTGTCCCCGGCTCGGCCACCTGCCCCGCCGCCACGTCCACTTCCACCGTCTCGGGGGTGATCCGCGCATTCAGCCCCGTCCCCCCCAGCGTCACCCGCGTGGCGGGGATGAACCCGTGCCCTTCGAGCATCAGCACGAACCCCGCCGATCCCGCTTCCACCGACACGGGTTCCAACCCCGTGATCACCGGCACCGGGTTCGCCTCTACGGTCACCTCGAAGCCGAGCTCCCGGCTCGTCCCCGCTCCCGGGTTCGTCACGCTCACCGCGTACACCCCCGGCTCCAGGTCCGTTCCCGGGATCAACACCCGCAACTGGTTCGCCGACGAGTCGAACGGCGAGTGCCCCTCGCCCGCGAAGTTCACGATGCTCCCCCCGAAGAAGTTGCTCCCGTTCACCGTCAACAACAACTCGTCCGCGTCCGATTCGATCTCATCCGGCGTGATCGACCGCAGCGTGGGGGTCTGGTAATCCGGCGCGATATCGGCCACGTTGTTGTCGTCGGCCGAGGACCCCCCTCCCGGCCCCGGGTTCGTCACCCCGATCGTATACGTCGGTAGCGACACCTGCCCCAGCCGCGCCTCGGCAATGCTCGTCACCGTCGAGGAGACCTGCAGCAAATCCTCGAGCAACTCCCCCGATACCTCCGCTTTCAACTCCGTCGCGCTCACATACGTCGTCGGCAGCGTCTGCCCGTTCAGCGTCACCACACTGGTCGGCAGGAATCCCGTCCCCGTGATCGTGATCGTGAACGTGCTCCCGTCCGTCGGAAACGTCTCCGGTGACACGCCTTCGATCCTCGGCGTCGGGTTCGGTATCCGGATCAACGTCACGTCGTTCGACCCGAAGTTCGCCACCACCGCCAGCTGCTCCCTCTGGTCCACGTCCACTCCGAACGGCGCGCTCCCCACCGGCACTTCCGCCACCACCTCTTCGTCCACCACGTCGATGATCGACGCCGTCGACAGCGCTCCCAACCCGGTCCCCTGCCTCACCCCGCTGTTGGTCAACCACCACATGTCCGGTTTTCAGGTACACCGCCACTCCCGTCGGCGCCGATCCCACCTCGATCGTCTCGACTACCAATCCCCGCTCCAGATCGATTACGCTCACCGTGTTGCTGTTCGCGTTCGTCACGAACGCCAATCCTTCTCCCGAGTCGATCGCCACTCCTCGCGGGAAGCTCCCTACCCCGATCGTCCCCGTTACCGCCAGCGTGTCCAGGTCGATCACGCTCACCGTGTTGTTCCCGCGGTTCGCCACCACCGCCTCGCCCCGTTCCAGGTCGATCGCCACTCCCGCCGGCCTGTCTCCTACCCCGATCGTCCCCGTCACCGTCAGGCTCTCCAGATCCACTACCGATACGTTCCCGTCCTCTCCGTTGACCACCAACCCGATCCCGCGCTCCGAATCCACCGCCACTCCCAATGGAAACCGGCCCACCCCGATCGTCGTCCGCACGTCCTCGCTCTCCAGGTCGATCACGCTCACATCGTTCGACCCCACGTTCGCCACCAGCGCGATCCCCCGCTCCGAATCCACCGCGATCCCTTCCGCCGGACTCCTCCCCACCCCGATCGTGTCCGTCACGATCTCCCGAGAGATATCCACCACGCTCACGCTGTCTCCACTCTCGTTGGTCACCAGCGCGATCCCGCGCCGCGAGTCGATCGCCACTCCTGCCGGAAACGACCCCACGTTGATCCGCCCGGCCAGCAGCGGGTCGCTTGGCTTCGGGTTCACCACGAACACCGCCGCCGTCGAGGTCCCTCCTCCCGGCGGTGGCGTCACCACCCGAATCTGGGCGTCCGTCTCTTCGGTCAGCAACCGCGTCGGGATCACCGCCTGCAACTCCGCCGAGTTCACGAACACCGTCTGCAGTTCTTCTCCGTTGAACACCACCACCGACGCCGGGTTGAAGTTCCCCCCCAACACCTTGATGTTCAGCAACCGGTTCCCCTCAAACGTCGACGTCGGCATCACGAACGTCACCAACGGTGCCTCGGACGGCGCTACTCCCCCCGCTTCGAAGTCCTGCTCCCCGACGTTTTCCAACCCCAACGTCACTTCCCGCTCGGCGGGCGCCAACTCCGCTCCCAGCCGCGATGCCGTCACCACGTATTCGCCGGGCGGCAACTCCCCGAATATGTACCGGCCTTCCGGGTCCGTCGTCCGTGTCTGGCCCACCGGCCCCGCCAGCCGCACCGTCACGTCCCCCACTCCCGCTCCGGCCTGTCTCACCGTCCCCGTGATCGCCGATGCCACCTGCGCCGGCGGCTCATAATCCGCTGAGATCGCCTGTCCCGGCACGCTCGCCAGTGCAAACCCGTTCGTCCCCCCGAACAGCGCCACCCCCACCAACGGCGTCGTCGACCGCACAAGCGCCCAGCCGCCCACCTGCTGCAGACTCGCCGCCAGCAGTTCCCGGTACAGCCGTCCCAACCGTTTCCCAGGCTCCAGCGTCAGCTCCGTCTTTCCGACCGTCGTCCCGTCCGGCCGTACCGTGTAGAACTCCACCGTCGCCGTCTCGTCTCCCGGATTCACCAGCGCCACGCCCGTGAAGAATCCCGCCCCTTCGGCCACCTGCGAGTACACCTGCAGCTCGGCCGCATCTTCCTCCGGCGCTCCCGCCACCAATGCGAACGACGGCGTCACCGTATTCCCGTACCCGATGTAGCTCGCCACGTATCCCACCGGCGCTTCCACCTCGATCCATCCTGTCCGGATCGCGCTCCCTTCTGCGATCCCCAGCAGCTCGCCCAGGTCCCCCCGGTACGCCGCGTTCGCTCCCAGCGTCACCGTCGCCTCGGGTTCACTCCCGTCGTCGTCGTGTCCCCGCACCGTCACGATCTGGCTCGTCCCCGACGTGTTCACCACCCCGAAGTAGGACAGCCATCCCCCGCCCACCGCGTACTGTGCCAGCACGTGCGCGGTCGACGCCGAGGCCGCCCGGCCGGCCAGCGCGATCGTCTCTCGCCTCTGCGCCACTCCAGGAAGCTCGAAGTACGCCACCACCTCGTACGCCACCACTTCCCGGTCCGCCGTCACCCGGATGTGCGACGCCTCTCCGATGTCGGCCCCCTCGAACACCGTCGTCGCCAGCTGTCGCACCAATGCCTTCGCTTCCAGCTCCAGGGTCGCCGTCCCCAGGCTCACCCCGTCCACTCCGAACACCTCCAGCGTCACCGTCGCCGTCTCTTGTCCCGGGTTCACCACCGTGACCTCGGTCAGCGACGGCGCCATCCCGGCGATGAACGGTAAGATCAGCTCCCCGCCCGACTCTCCGGCCAGTGCTCCATCCAGGTCCGTCAACGCCGGGTTCGCGTTCAGGAAGAACCCCGTCAACCCCGCCGTCCCCGACGTTGCCTGCACCCACCCGTTGAAGTCCCCGTCTCCGAACAGCTCCCGGTGCTGCCGCGCCAGCTGTCCCCCGGCCGCTATCGTCACCGTCGTCGGGTTCTCTCCCCCTTCCGCCAGCGTCCCGTCCGCGCCGTACGCCGTCAGCGTCACCGTCGCTTCCCCCGACGTCGGGTTCCCGATCGCCACCCCCGTAAACACCGTCTCCGAGGACAGCACCCGTGGGAAGTTCAGCACACTCTGGGCTTCCACACGTACCGCTCCCATCAGCACTGCCATCAGCACTGTGAGCACGGGAATGAATTGAAAATGGACCCTCGGTCGGTTCATCCGTTCAGCTTTTCCTCAGGTGATCCCGCTAAGTTAAACTCAAGCCAATGTCTTGTAAAGGTTTACCGCGCTAAAGCCGTTCTTCCATCCAAGACAGGAGGGAGCCGGCAATCGGCTCCCAGTCGAAATCGCGTTCCGCCGTTGCTCGGGCGAGTCGGCCAAGTTCCGAACACCGCGTCGGGTCATCGATGAGATCGGCAAGCCGATCGACAAAGTTGTCCAGGTCCGTGTACACGACTCCGTGGCTCTCGCCGGGAAGGAAAGGAAGCGTGCCGGGTAACTCGGTCGCCACCAGCGGTTTGCCACATGCCAGGTACTGGGCCAGCTTCGTAGGCATGATGTCTCGGGTCACGGCGGTCAACTCGAACGGGTTAACACAAATGTCGGCGGAACGGATGAAGTCGGGAAGCAACTCGTACGGCTGCACTCCTGTAAAAACGACGCTACGCTCAAGACCCTTGCCGGCTACGAGATTCTTCAGACGCTCTTCGTCCTCGCCGTGCCCGACGATCAACAACCTTGCGGCTTGATGGCGGGCCAGTAGCCTGGGGAAGTCCGTGATCACTCGATTCAGCCCGCTGAACCGGTAGATCGTTCCCATGAACAGGACCACCGGATCCGCGTGACCGATGCCCCACTTCGCGAGAAGTTCGTCGTTCCGCCGGCCCGGCGAAAACATTCCGACGTCGACGCCCCCCGTCTGCACCTGGATCCGCGATTCGGGAACGCCATAGGAATGGATGTAGTGCTTGAGCCGCGGCGTCAGGACAGACACTCCCCGGACTCTGTTGTACACGTAGCGCTCAATCGCTCGCGTTGGAGCGGAGAGCAGCCGGCTGGGGACGATCTCATGGCTAATGTCGAGCGCCCGGAAGAACACGGGGACTCCGTGCCGGCGCGCGGCAAGAATGGACTGGACGCCCAGGGTCGGCACGGCAAAGAGCAGCATCGCGTCAAACTGCGTTTCCCTGAGTGCGCCAACGATTTCGATCGAAGCGATGACGGCCGACGACACACGAGCGATGAGGGGCAACCGGACCACACCCGGATGTCGCAGCGTGATGCCCGCGTCCGGATACACACGGTGCAGGTCGGAGTAGCGCCGCGGAGCGAGATCAAAGACCGGGCCTCGTGGGGAGGCGAACGGTGTGTCGTCCAGGTCGACAAACGTGACATCGTGACCGAGGAGCGAGAACAGTTCGGGAAGAATCTGTACTTCGAAGATGACTTTCTTCTGGTAGCTGACTTCGTGTACGACGAGTATCTTCAACGCGTCTCTGGATGTTAGCTGTTGGCTGTTGGCTAATAGCTAAACGCCACATGCTAATCGCCAATAGCCAAAGGCCAAGCACAGCGGACCACTGACAACCGTCGCGCTTCCGCGTCCTCACACATGGCTGTATCGGTGCACCGCTTCACGGTGCCCCAGCAGAATCTTTCCGACCGCCGCGGAAACGTTCTCTACGAGGTACTCGGGCGGTGCCTGCCATTCAGTCGTGGTGTCGGTCACTTGTTCGACGGCAGCGCGGATCTTTTCCGGCTCCGGTCCCGTCAGTATGTTGCTGCCGCACTCGATAGTTTCGGGTCGCTCGGTCACGTCGCGCAACGTCACGGCTGGAACATTGAACAGACAACACTCTTCCTGCACGGTTCCGCTGTCGCTCAACAGGCATCGAGCGTTTTTCTCGAGAGCGACGAAATCGAAGAAGCGCAACGGCTCGAGCATGACGATTCGTTTCGAGGCGACCTCGAGTCCCGATCTCGCAATTCGGTCCGCGGTGCGAGGATGCAGGCTGACGAGCAGCTTCGTCTTGAAACTATCCGCAACGAGCGCCAGACCTCCCAGTATCGAACCGAGGCGTTCGGGGACATCCACATTTTCGGCCCTGTGAAGGGTGCAGAGAAAATACCCGCCGGGTGCAACGTCCAGGCGCTCGAAAACGCCGGCGGCGGCGATCTCGTCGCTGTGCGCAGCGAGGACTTCGTGGATCGGATTGCCGACGACGAAAATCCGCTCCCTCAGGATGCCCTCCCGTACGAGGTTGTCCTTACTCCGGTGCGTGTAGGGCATCAGGACAGCGCTGGTGTGGTCGATGATCCTGCGGTTGATCTCTTCGGGAACGCGGTCGTCGTAGCAGCGGTTCCCGGCTTCGAGATGGTAGACGGGGATCCCGAGTCTCGAGGCGACGATGGCAGCCAGACCGCTGTTCGTATCGCCCAGGATCAGGACGCGGTCCGGCTTGGTCTCGCGCAGGACTTTGTCGCTCTTGATCAGGATCTCGGAGGCCTGTTCGGCGAAATCATCCGCCTGGATACCCAGGTGGACATCGGGCTGGCGCAGGTCCAGGTCGGTGAAGAAGGTGTCACTCAGCGCGGGGTCGTAGTTCTGTCCCGTGTGGACCATGATCTGCTCGCAGAAACGGTCCAGGTACTTCGCGATCTGGCTGAGGCGGATGATCTCGGGTCGGGTACCGAATAGCGTGACGATCTTCATGCATGCACGTCGTTTCTGTCGTGGATCTGGACCGACGGCCGAAGCAGTTCGGCCAATGCCTCACCCTCGAGGGTGACGTTTGCGGACGAATACTCCGCGCCGAGACCCGGCCGATCGACGGGTCCCGACACCAGTTCAGGCAGGATCGGCCGGATGATATAGTAGCCGCCGCGCTCGACCGTCCGGAGACACTCTTCTTCGGATATCAGGATCTCGTGGATTTTCTCTCCGGGACGAATGCCGATGTATTCCACGGACACGTCGCGACCGTCGATGAGCGCTGTCGCGACATCACTCATGCGCGCGGCGGGAACGCGCGGTATGAGCGTGTCTCCGGCCTCCCCGGTCCGAATCGCTTCGAAGACCGTGTCCACGGCTTGGTCGAGCGTCAACAGGAACCGGGTCATCTGGTCGTTCGTAACCGTGACGGGCCCGCCGTTTGCGATCTGATCCAGGAACAGCGGGATCACCGATCCGCGAGAGGCGATCACGTTGCCATAGCGCACGCACATGATCCTAATGTTCGGGCACTCGAGGTTGGCCTCGAGCATGATGCGTTCGGCGAGCGCCTTCGTCATGCCCATGACGTTGATGGGTTTGCAAGCTTTGTCGGTAGAGACACCGACCACGGTTTCCACCGGAGTTGCGGCTTCTCCAAGGGCGCGAACCAGGTTCATCGCACCGAAGATGTTCGTCTGGACAGCCTGCCCCGGAAAATATTCGCATGTCGGAACCTGTTTCAGGGCGGCCGCGTGAATGACGACCTCTGCGTCGTTGAGAGCCTGCACCAGCGAGACGTAGTCCCGGATGTCGCCGATGCGGAACGTCAGCAACTCTTCCCAGTTGTGGTAGATAACTTCGTCGGTTGCGACACGCCGGTGGAGGTAGGAGAGCCGCATGTCGTGCTGTTTCGCCTCGTCTCGCGAAAAGACGATGACCTTCTCGGGCCGGCCCAACTCGCCGCCCAGGAGGCGCCGCACCACGGTCTTTCCGAGCGATCCCGTCCCGCCAAGGACCAAGATCCGTTTTCCCTCGAGAATCACTTTCCTCTCCAGACGTCATAAGGCGTGGGATCCGCGCTCAATCCCTCTGCCATCTCCGGCCAACCGGGCACCCTCAGACCGGTCTCAGCACTCAGTCGACTGCCGTCGAGGCTCCGATCGACCACGACCTCGGAATCCGGGTCGATCTCGACCTTGATTCCGTACGCATCCCGCAGTAGACACAGCAGATCGTATTTGTTTATCGGTACCGATGCAACGTGGAAGACCCCGGAAAGCTCGGGCTGCTCCAGGAGGATTGTTTCCAGGAGCCGGACGAAAGCTTCCGTCGTCAGACCCGAGAAGACCGCACGCCTGTACCCTCGAACCCGCCCTCCCCGGTTGGACAGGAACCACTCGACCAGGCCATAGTCCGCCCTGAGCTCGCGGCCGATCAGCGACGTTCGAAGCGTCAGGCAGCCGTCGCCGGAAACCTCTCCGAGATACTTTGTCCTGCCGTAGAGATCTTCGGCCTCGGAGACGTCTTGTTCCGAATACATCCCCTTTCGGCCGGAGAACACGCAATCCGTACTGATATGAACGAGCCGCGAGCCGGCATTGCGACACATGGCGGCAAGCTGGTGTGGAAAGAGCGCGTTGATCTGGAGGCTGGGAAGGGGCTGTTCCGCCTCCGGTCGCTGCTTGATAATCCCGATGCAGTTGATGACGACGTCCGGGTTGGTGTCTCCGAGGACCCGGGCAATGGTCTCGGGTTGATAGGCGTCGACTCCGAGCAGGGTCCGGTCTGCCTCGAAATTGCCCAGGACCTCCAGGGTGTTGTTCTCGGTCCGCAGGGTCACCCAGGTTTCGTGAGTCTCGCCGAGACGCTGCCACAACTTGTGACCGAGCATTCCGGCGCCGCCCAGGATAAGCACACGCATTTTTCTTACTCCGGCCTACTCCGGCAGGGTCTTGACCCAGTCCATGTATTCGCCGAGGCCTTCTGCGAGGCCCACGACTGGCCGGTACCCGAAGGCCTCGGCAGCTCGGGAAATATCCGCCAGGCTGTCCCGGACGTCGCCGGGTCGGGGAGGCGTATACTCGACGACGGGCTCGATCCCGGCGGCCTCGCCCATCAGCCGCGTGAGTTCGTTGATCGTGATACGGGTTCCACTGGCCACGTTGTATGCGCCCGAAACTCCATCCGCTAGAGCGGCATTGTAGTTTGCCCGCGCCACATCCTTCACGTTGACGAAATCCCGCGTCTGCTCCCCGTCGCTGAAAACGGTAAGCCGCTCGTTTCTGACCAGGCGGTTGGCGAAGATCGGGATGACGTTGCCGTAGGCGTCGTATCGTTGGTTGACGCCATAGACGTTGAAGTACCGGAGTGCGACCGCCTCGAACCCATACAGGCGACCGTACGCGAGGCAGAGTTTCTCGGCGCACAGCTTGGTGGCACCATACGGGGAGTCGGGCTCCAGCGGGTGAGTCTCGGCAATGGGCAGCGTTTCGAGCTCTCCGAAAATCCCCGCCGAGGACGAAAAGACGATTTTCCTCGTACCATATTTGCGCGCGGCCTCGAGCACCCGCAACGTCCCGATCACGTTGATGTCCGCATCGTCGACGGGCATCTCGATCGAACGCTTGTTACCGACCGACGCCGCGAGATGAAAGATCACTTCGGCACCGTCGGCCGCGGTCTCGATGTTAGATGCGTCGCGGATGTCCCCTTCGATGAGGCGCACCCCGCCCAAGCCGTCCAGGTTGGACCGATAGCCGGACAACATGTTGTCGATGACCGTAACCTCGTGACCTTCCCCGACGAGAAGGGCGACGATGTTGGACCCAATGAAGCCGGCTCCGCCGGTGACGAGTGTTCGCAAGTTCAGACCTCGTGGTGTCGGGGAACCGACGATCCTGAAACTAACACAGGCGATCCCAACCGAGGGTCCGGATGCAACTTCGACGTTGACCCTGGGCTCCCTGCGGTTCTAACATTTCACGGTAATGATGAACGTTATTCTGCTTTTGTTGTTCGCTGCAGCTACCCCTGCCCAGGAGGGCCTGGACCCCACGGGCACATGGAAAGTCACCGAAACCGAAACGCGATTCCGCATGGAAACGGTGGAAGACGGGATTGCCGTTCACCTGGGAGCGGAACACGATGTCTACGCGGAGTACGAAGTCCTCCTCGAACCGACGTCGCAGGCGAATGGCTACCAGGGTGAGGGTTTCTTCATCGCCAGACTCAGTGGCGGTCGCGAGTGTCGGTTCGAAACCCAATGGCAGGTCTTCGTCACTTCACAGGAACGGATCGTCGGCGTGATCACGTCGACCGTTCCAGCCGCTGAGGGCTGCGCGGTAAAGGAAACCAGTCAGATCCCGCTCGACCTGAGACGGGAATCGGACCACTGAGACACCGGCGGATTGCCGAAATCTTCTCCGCAACCTCTTCGGCGGCCATAGGTGTCATAGACCGCCCCTACAGAAGACAAAGATTGCGTAGCTGCCGCGTGTCTCGCCGATCATTGCGTTGCTCCGACTGTAGGTGCGCTCTATGAGCGCACATTGGGCGGTCATAGACCGCCCCTACAGAAGACAAAGATTGCGTAGCCGCCGCGTGTCTCGCCGGTCATTGCGTCGCTCCGACTGTAGGTGCGCTCTATGAGCGCACATTGGGTGGTCATAGACGTCATAGACCGCCGCTACAGAAGAGGCAACTTCAGTCGAGGGCATCCAGGCGGGCGCGGGCCTGTACCCGCCATACGGACCCCGGGTAGGTGCGGATGAATTCGGCGAGAATCCGCTTCGCCTCGTCGACCTGACCCTTGTTCTGGTAGGCCAGCGCCAGGTTGATGTGCGCCTCTCCCAGGTCGGGGCGGCGTTCCAATGCCAGCCTCAGTGGTTCCATCGCCAGGTCGGGCATCCCCTTCTCGAGATAGATGCGGCCCTGGGCATTGTAGATCTCGGAATTGGGCTGAATTTCGGCCGACCGACGGAGTGCCTCCAGCGCCCCGTCCAGGTTCCCGAGGCTGGCTTCCAGGACCCCGAGGTTCTGCCACGCCGCGGCCGCAACGGGTGATTCCATCAGTTTCAGGAACTCCAGTCGAGCCCGGTCATAAGCACCGGCCTTGAAGTAAGAAATCCCGAGGTTCAACTTCACCTGGTCAGCCGCATCGGGCCGGTACCGGATGGTCAGGGCGTAGCTTTCGGCCGCCCCCGCGTAGTCCCCCTTCACCGTCAGGGCGTCCCCCATGCTGAGGTGGGTCGGTGCATACGCGGGATCGATGTCCAGGGCCTGTCTGAACGCTTCGATCGCCCGCTCGACGTCGCCCTTCGCCACGTAGAGCTCACCCAGGTTGTGGAAGCCGAGGATGAAATCGGGGTTGCTCCCGGTCAGCTCGAGGAGAATCGGCTCGGCCAGATCCAGACGCCCCCGCCGAGTGTACAACGCCGCCATGTTCGACATCGCCACGGGAGCCCCCGGACCCAGCTCCAGCGCGTGTGCGTACTCCGACAGCGCGTCGTCAACCCTGCCGATCCGATCGTATTGCGCGGCGAGGTTCAAGTGAGGACGAACGTTTTCGGGCGAGGCCCGTTCGGTCGCTTCCCACAGGTCGAGGCTCGTCCGCCAGATCCTGTTCCGCTGAACAGTCATGGCCGAAAACACGGTCAGGATCAACAAAAGCAAAACGCCTTCCACGGCCGGCCTCTTCCGGCCGATGCGGTCGATCCCCCATCCCCAGAGCAGGGCGATTCCTGCTCCCGCGGTGTAGGCCCTGTGCTCGAGAACGATGTCGGCCAGCGGCATGGCGACGTACGCGGTCAGAGGCGATACGAGCACAAGAACCAGCCCCGTCGCTGCGAATGGGTGTTTCGTCCGATACCGGACCACTAACCAGCCGCCCCCTCCAAGCACGATCGCAGCGAACAGAAACTCGGGACTGTACCAGGCCTCGACGATAGGAACGTGAGGATTTGCACTCAAGTCCGCGGGCCAGAGAAACCGCGGGAAGTAGTATGAGACGATTGCGGTCGTGTACGTTCTCGCGTACGCCAGGGGTTCCAGCGCGGCGTCCATACCGGCAACGACCAGCGCCCGGTTGGCGGCTACACCGGAAACCAGACCAGCGAACATCTGCCGGAAAAAGACTAACAGCGCGACCGGGACCAAGAGCACCGGGATTGTCACCCGCCAGTTCAGTTTCTTCTGGCGGAGCCAGTAAAGTGCCGCCAATGCGATGGGCAGCGCCAGAGCTTCCTGCTTGGTCAGGTAAGCCAGATATGTGGCCATCGCCGTAGACGTGAACCAGACCAAGCGGATCTTCAGGCTCCCGGCATCGAGCCCCCTCAGGAACGTGAGAACGGCTGCGAAGTAGAACAGGGCGCAGAGCGACGAAAACCGGCCGGCAATAGAGGCGACGCCCTCAGTGAATATCGGATGCACCGCAAACACGGCCGCGGCGGCAAAGGCCGGGAACCAGCGCTTCGCGGACAGATGGAGGGCAATCAAGAAGATCAGAGCTGCGTTGAGCGCGTGGATCAGGGTGTTGACCACATGGAAGCCGTAAGGCTCCCAGCCACCCCGGAGGAAATTGAGGCCGAAGGTCGCCATCGCCAGCCAGCGGCCCTGGTAGCGGAGGTTCCACACATCGGTCAGAGTTTCGATCCGGTTGAGCTGCCCGTCCTGCCGGATCGCCGAGACATCGTCAAACACGAACTCTCCGCGGAAACTGTTCGCGTAGACCGCGAAGGTCAACCCAAAGAGCAGGATCAGCGAGATGAGGAGTCTTGGGCCGGGCTCGGCCCAGACCTGACGTATCGAAGCGCTATTCATCGTCCGTCACAGCGAAACCCATGAGTGCCGGAATTCTATCAAAGATCAAGTCGGCATCGACTTTCCGCGCCTCTCGAGCGTCACAAGATCGAATGGAAGGACAAGACAGTTCGAAGCAGTCGGGCGTTTCCCTGATCGAGTTGATCGTCGTAATCAGCCTCCTCGCCCTGGCCACAAGCCTGGTTGCTCCGGCGGTAGGCCGGACGATCGACAACATGCGCCTGCGCTCATTCGGTCGAGCCGTCCGCAACGCTTTCGACGGGGCCCAGGTTCGTGCGCGCATCGATCAGGCGTCCAACCTTGTGATCTTCGAAGAGGGCCGTTTTCGATTCCTGCGCGCCGACGGAACTCTGGCGGCGACGCTCATTGTCCCCAGCCCGATCACCACCCTCGAAGAAAGAGCCACATACGTTGTCAGCCCGGCGGGTCTTGTTCTCGGTCCCGATACATTTGTTCTGGAGACTCCCGGTGGGCGGGCGGGAGCGATCGGACTCGGGGGCGGCTTCGGAATTCGGTTCACTGAAGGATCCGATGATGCGGGGCAGTAGGCACGGCTTCAGCCTTATCGAGGTCATCGTGGCGATGGCAATCCTGGCAATCGCTTTCACGGCCCTCATGTCCGGAATGTCGACGGCCTTGCGGACGACCGCCGACCTCGAAGCCCACGACCGGCGGATGGAACTGGCCCGCTCGAAGCTGGCCCAGATCGACCTGCTCCCGACCCCTGCCCTGGACGACATGGCCTTCGGCCGCTTCGAAGACGGCACGGCCTGGAGGATCCAGGTGCTCCCTTTTATCGAGGGGCGGCCGGATACCGGCAACCGGTCCGTCGTCCGAATCGCCCTCGAGCTGGAATGGATGGGCAGAAACGGGACCCAGAGCTGGACGGCTTCGACCTACCGCGTGCTCGAGCCGGCAAGCCGGGAACTCCCACCGCTGGAGGAACAACTCGATGCTATACGCTGAAGATCCCGGCCGTAGCCGAGGGTTCACGCTGGTCGAGTTGCTCGTCGCATTCTCGATCCTCGGTATGGTTTCCGCGGCCGCCTTCTCATCGCTCGGCATGAGCCTGATGCTCTGGTCGGAAGGACAATCCAGGATCGATCGGACCCGTCTGGAAGAGATGTCGCTGCTGCGGCTTCGGGAACAGACTCGAGGCGCGCTTCCGCTGCTCTATCGCCCTCCCGGCCCCGAACGTATCGCCTTCGACGGCTCCGCTGAACGGCTCCGGTTCGTTTCCGGACAGAGCTTCGGCAGTTCGCTGGATGCACCCCACTGGGTGGAGATCCGGTGGGAGCAACGGCCCGGAACCTACGGGCGCCTGCTGCTCGAAGAACGAAGGATCCTGGCGCCGGATAACCGCCCCGAAGAGGAACCCTACTGGGGGGGCACGATCCTCGAAGCGGAGTCTTTCGAACTGATGTACCTTGAACCCGACAACCGGGGAGAGCCGGGCGCCTGGGTCGCGGAGTGGTCCCCATCCCCGGGTGCGAGGCTCCCCCTGGCAGTCCGCTTCGTCATTCAATTCTCCGGGGGCGGCGCGGCCAGAGAGGTGCTCGTTCCGCTCGATTACGGACGCTATGCCGAGCAGGTCCGGAACCTGCGATGAACACAGGTTCAAACGAAAACGGGTTCGCGCTTCTCACCGTCCTGTGGGTGCTGATCATCCTGTCCGCCGTCGCAGTGAGCCTGACCGCGTCAGCACGCCTCGAGGCACAGACGGCTCTGGCGGAGCGGGATGCGATCGTCGCCGACCGGCTTGCCCTGGCCGGGATAGAGATGGCCGACTTCCTCGGGACACGCCGACTCGGCACCCCGGCCGAGAACATCGACGGCCTGCCCATCGTGGTTGTGGCGCCCGGCATTCAGTATCGAATCGATTTCCCGGAGGGCTCCGTCGATCTCTTTCTCGAGAGCGACAACGGCAGGATCGACCCCTCGAGGGCAAGTCCCCAGATCCTGGCCCGCTTCTTCGGCAGCTGGACTGGCGATCCACAGAAGGGCTCCCGGATAGCGCAGGCCATTGTCGACTGGCGGGACGCGAACGACCAGGCGCAATTGGAGGGCGCCGAAGGCTTCTTCTACGCCCCCCTGGGTTATGCACCACGTAACGGAGGCCTCGGCGTCGGGGACCTTCCACTCATACGCTGGATCGAGACCCAGGATTTTCTCCCGACTGTCATCGAAAGTCCTTCCGGGCCTCATATTCGAGAGAGCCTCTCGTCTCACCTGGCGAACACACCGCTCCAAGGCGGCGGCATCAACCCGGATTTCGCTTCGCGATGGGTGCTGGCCGCGCTGCCCGGACTGACGCCCGACGATGCCGACGGGATCGTCGCCGAACGCGCCAGGGGCTTCTTCGCCGACGCAACAGATCTCGCCACACGAGTCGGCTTGCCGCCCGGCTTCGAAGGCACCTCGCTGTTGCGCTTCGACCGGGGAAACTCACCGGCCGTCCTTGCCGTTGGAAAACCGACCGGAAGCCGCGTCCTCCGGTCGCTGAGTCACGCCTACCGGATCGATGTGGTCGTCAATCCGGGGACCCTCAGTCCGGAGCTACGGAGCCTGCTCACAACGATCGAAACCGATGTGTTCCCGCAATTCGCGAAAGCCCGAGCGACCCCTGCGCCGACACCCGAAGGTGACCACCGGCGCGGGTCAAGTGAGTCGGTTCTTTACAGGCACCAACGCCGTGCGAGTCGGTCTGACACACGGCTCAACGCAGCCCAGACACCACTATCCAATTAAATCAGGTAGTTACGCTCATCCGAGGAGTTGGTTCGCGAAATGCACACTCGTCTGCCGTACCGGCTGAACGGTACGACCTGAAGGGCCCGAATCGACAGAAGCCCTTCGTATTGTTTAGGTTGACACTTCCTAGCGGGAGTGGTAGCGTATCGTCGTTTAGCTGCCCGCAGTTTCTGGGCGAGAAGCTGGAGCTTCTGTTATAGATCCAAGGTCTGATTGCTTGCCGGTGCGCGTCCGTCAAAACAGGATGTCGTCGCAACCGAGTTTAGTTTGAACCGGAACAACCTAGCGGTTCGCTAGCGATAGTCGGCGACATCGAAGACGCCGACGAAGACTTCAACGGGTACATCTTCATCGAGGCCCAGTTCACCAACGCCCACGGGCAGGCCTTCATCACGGACTACGCCGGGTTCGCCTCGGCTGCCAACGTCCTGGTGCTGCCCAACCCGGTCGGGATGGCGCGTGGAACGGACGAAACCCTCGGCAACTAGTTGCCGGCTTAACCATCCCGCCGACGAAAAACCGACGGGGACTTCGCTGGTGCTGACCTTCCAGAAGCTCGTGTTCGGAATGAAGAGACTTTCCAGGGATATCGTACTGGTTGAGACGTCTGATGACGGACCGGGATACACGGCCGCAGAACTTGAAGAGATCCTGAGGTCGATGGCAACGCGGCCCCCGGGGCCTCCGCTAGAATAGATCCAAGCTTTAGGGAGGATACGGCCGGGGGGCATTGGGCGCTCATAGAGCGCCCCTACAGAAGCGTCAGGGAGCCACCTGCCCCTGGATGAAGAGCATTTCGTCCAGAGCGGACGAACCTCTGTAGGCAAGAACCTTAATCGTACCGCCGTCTGAGGTGACGCGAACGTAGGTTTCTTCGTTGTCCGCGGAATCGGTCACGAGCTCCCGGACGAGGCTAATCTGGACCGCTCTCGCAGCAACCGTGATGTCCTCGCTTCCGAGGCTCGTCCCGTCGCCGGCGAATACTGCGATCGTCACGACGGTCTCCTCGACGGCCTGGTTGAATATGGCCAGGCCGGTCCACTCGTCGTCGGACTGAGCGGTCGGCGCGAGGAAGAAGTCGGTAGTCGCGGCAACCG
Organism: Terriglobia bacterium; assembly: GCA_965206125.1. Classification (GTDB taxonomy): domain Bacteria; phylum Acidobacteriota; class Terriglobia; order 20CM-2-55-15; family 20CM-2-55-15; genus CAXWPM01. Next base: position 421,851 of record CBDBIN010000046.1, on the reverse strand, counting down.
GGAGCGGCGCCACAGACGAAAAATCGGCGGTCTGTATCCGCACAATCCCCGCAAAGCGGGGGTTGCTTGCGAACGGATTGCCCGAGCCCTCGATGGCGAGATCCAGGTAACCGACCGCAAGATTCGCCCCGCCGAACAGTTCTTCAAGGTCGAAGTCCTTGAGAGACCTGGAACCGATCTGTTCGAGGACTCCCGCGGTTCCGGTCATCACTTCTCCGTCCGTGTCACGCAACGTGAGCGTCACGTTCTTGAGCAAAGAAGACGTGTTAATCAGCGTCAGGATGGTGTTCCAGCCCGCCCCGAACACGAAGTAGGGGTGGATGTGCCGGGTTTGGCTGAACGTGTGCAATCCAGGAACCTCGTCGGCCAGGCCTTCCGGGTTGTTGACGAGGCTCGCTCGGATCTCGCCGTCGGCCACCAAATAGAGATAACCGTCCAGCGGCAAGGCGCCGGCTTCCAGCCCGAAGATCTCGGTCAGGGATTCTCGCAATGCCGCCAGCGTGTCGACAGAGGAGACGACTTCTCTGACTTCTCCGCCCGAGCTGTCCCGCAATGTCAGAGTGACTTCGGTGGCGGCATCGTTGCCGTTGTGAAGGGTCACCTCAGGATCGTCCGTCGCCCTCGCACGGTGGAAAGGAAGATAGAGCCTCTTCCGGTCGTCGATCAGGGCCGTTGCGAACCGATCCCCCCCGCTCGTAGAGATCGTAGTCCCGATGAGGTCGTCGTTGACCGACTCGGTCTCGATGGAAGCGACGATGTCCGGTCCGGCACCTTCACCAAACAGTTCTTCGAGACTCCAGACAAGAGTCTCCCGTCCCGCCAGCGTGGCCTCGGCGGTGGCCGCGACGTCGTCCCCATCGGAGAGATTGCCGTCTTCATCGCGGGCGCGCAGCGTGACGACCGCTCCTCCAGTCGCGGTGTTCGTCAGCGCGAACACGACTTCGGTGGAGACCCTCGAAACCGGAAACTGCAGCGTTGTTGGCGTCGGTTCCGGCAATTCCACAGCCGGCAGCAGCTCTTCCGTAAATCGGGGAATATCCGTGGAAGGGAAGTCGGTGTCGGGGATTGCTGCTCCTTCCGGTCCGAGCGTGAGTTGAATGATCGCGGTTCCATTGCCGATGTCCGCGCCGAACTCGACCTCGGGGGTTACGTTGAAATTGTCGACCTCGTCACCACTGGCAGGCAGGTCGTCGCTGTACTCATAGACGACTCTCTGGGCCTCGCTGCTGCTGGTGACCGCCTCGTCATCACCGCTCTCGGTCGTAAACGTGGCTCCTGACGCGCCGCTCGTAATGGTGTCCGGAAACGTTACGGTCACGCCTGAGGGAATCCCCGTGATTTCGACGATGAGTTGTGTTTCAACCGTCTGCCCGAGCGTACCGACAGCCCCCGAGAAGGCGGTTGCAAACCCTTCCCGAAACCCGAACCCGTCGAGATCATCGACAAAAAGCTGGTTCAGGACCGTGAAGGAAACGTCCGAGTCGTCGTCAACCACCAGTCCCTCAACGACTTCATCGAATAGCGTGACTTCTCCCTGGCCTGCCGGAATCAGGTTGTTCGAGACTGCAAATGTCGCCTTCAGGTCCGCAAGCGCAGGATCGGATCCGGAAACACGCATGCCGGATACTGTGATCGTGGCGCCTGCAACGGCCCCCCCCAGGAAAATCGATCAGGATGAGGCCCTGATCCTCGAAGACCGACAGAATCGTTGCCCCTGCCAGCCCCCCCGTGCCATCGACGGTAATCCCGCTTGTGTCGTCGTTGGCGAGACGGACCGGTGAAATTTCAACCTCGAGGGTTCCCGCAGCCGTAGTCCCCGAAGTGACAGACACAATAAACTCCCCGAGCAGTTCAGCGTGCCCGGTCGTCGCAACCGTGGCGCTCGTGCCACCGGCGGCCGAGATGAGCGCTTGCGCCGAGAGTGGGGCAGCGGCCATGGACATTAACGTCATGAGGACGAACAGTTTAGCGACCGTTTTCATGAACAAATCCTATCACAATGGTGGATGTACGGACCGCAACTACGGCGCAAGGCGCTTCCTGAAGAGAAACCAAAGGTTCCGGACGCCATCGCGCCAGAGCTGGAGCTTGATCTCGCCGACCCTCTGCGAGTAGTTGATGAAGATCTCGCGGAACCCGATGTCTCTGTTACGAATCGCTTCTATCTTGATCTCTTCACTGAACGCCATCCCGTCGCTGGTCAGCTTCATGCGGTCGAGGATGTCCCGACGGAACACCCACATGCCGGACTGGGAATCGCTCACCCACCGGAGATAAAGAACCGACATCGTCCAGGACAGGATTCGGTTGCCCACCATGTTTTTCCATCCCATGGCTTCCCGGTTCAGGACGGGGAACCGGGACGTCGACAGGAAACCGACTCCGCTGTGGAGAAACGCCTCCAGGAGGTAGCTGAGGGCATCTACGGGATAGGAATGGTCGCCGTCGAGCGTCACGATGATGTCGCCGGTGGCGTGCGAAAAACCCCTCTTGTAGGAACTGCCATACCCCCGGTTCATCTCGTCCACGACTATCGCGCCGAGTTCGCGCGCGACGGCTGCGGTCCGGTCGGTCGAGTCGTTATCGACGACGATGACCTCGTCCACGAACTTCGGCAGGTCGTTGAGAACCTTCCGGACACCCTCCTCCTCGTTCAGGCAGGGAATGACGACGGTGACTTTCTTGTCCTTGTACATTCAGCGGGGATCGCTGCTGCCCATCATTTTTTGGACTTCTCGCAGCTTCTGCTTCAACTCTTCGGTGGCAAGATCGGCGTCCTCGTGGGTCAGAATGACATGAGGAGTGATCAGGATGATCAACTCCGAACGGTTCGTGCCGTTGGTCGTGGACCCGAACAGCGCACCCAATACGGGGATGCGGCTGAGTACCGGGATACCGCTCCGCGTGCGCTCTGTGCTCTCGCGGATGAACCCGCCCAGGGCAATCGTCTGCCCGTCCTGGATCACGACTGTAGACTGCACGGAAGCTATGCCGATCACCGGCGCTACGATGTCGGAAGTATTGTTGGTCCCGGCCTGGCTGACTTCCTGAGAAATTTCCAATGTGACCCAGCCGCTCTCGTTGATCTGAGGCGTGACGGCGAGAATGACGCCGGTCGTCCGGAACTGAATCTCCTGGGCAAAAAGATTGGTCCCCTCCGCCTGGACGGGGGTGATGGACGACGTGGTCGGTATCGGCACGTCTGCGCCTACTTCGAAGCTCGCCGGCATGTTGTCGCTGACGAGCACCGACGGCGCGGACAGAGTGCGGACCCGGGAGCGATTCTCGGATGCAGTAAGAAACGCAACCAGTTCCCGGGTCCGCCCGACGAATGCAAATGTATCCACTGCCAAGTTGCCGGCAGCCGTGAGCGCCGCCCTGGTTTGGGGCTCACTCACTCCCTGGATCCCAGCCAGCGTTCCACGGTTCTGAAGGGTCGCCGAAACTCCCAGGGCGAGCGAATCGTCCAGGACCACCTCGTAGATCTGCGCGTCGATCAGGACCTGTCTGGGAAGGATGTCCAGCTCCCGGAGCGCCCGCTCGATCTCGGCATACTCCTGAGGCGTCGCCTGGATCACGAGGGAGTTCGTGACGACGTCGGCAATGATCCGGATTCCACCGAGGAGGGCTCGGTCCGCTTGAGTGAACCCGCCCGGTTGGGGGGTGGCCGCTACGGGACCGGCAGCCTGACCGTTGGGTACTGCGGCCTGACCGGTGGTTGCGATCGGGATGATCGGACCACCCGTGCTGTAGAGCTGACTCAACACACGCTGCAGGTCTGCCGCCTTGGAGTTCTTGACGCGGTAGACGAAATTCTGGACGCCTCCTGTCTGAAGCGGCTGGTCCAGCCGGGCCAGCCAGCTCTCGACTTCAGGGAAGACCGCCGGGTTCGGGGTCACGACGAGAATCGCATTCAGTCGGTCCATAGCCACGAACCTTATTGCGGTCGCGTCGACCGACAGCGCGTAGCCTGAAAACACGGACCGCAGATCGGGTATCAGGTCCGAGGGAAACGCGTTCTCGACGGGAAACATCCGAACTCGTTCGCCCTCGAAGACGCCCGAATCGAAGATATCGATGATGCCCAGCAGCTTGTTAAGGTTTCCGATCCGGTCGGTGATCAGCAGGATGTTCCCGGAGCTGTGGACGACGATGTTTCCCGCTTCGCCCAGGTACGGCGTCAGGAGCGTGGACATTTCCGCGGCCCGAACGTACTTCATCCGGACGACACGCATGACGATCCGGTCGTCCGGCGTGATCCCGCGAGGCGGGTCTTGAATCTCCAGCGGCTCCCGGATAGCGGTACTCGACGGGATGATCTGGTAGAAGTTTCCGGTCTGGATGATCGTCGCGCCATTGATCTTGAGGACGGTCTCGAGGATCGGCATGAGGTCCGATCTCCGGAGGGACTCCGAAGTCGTGATGTTTACAGTGCCGGCGACGGAAGGGTCGATCACATAGTTCAACTCGAGCGCGTCGGCGATGATGCGGATCACCGCATAGATGTCGACGTCGTCGAAGTTGAGCAGGACTGGGGAATCTTCGTCGTCCAAGGGCACGTCGGGGTCCTGTGCTACCTCGGCGGCGGCCTCTTCGGAAGCCTCTTCGGGCGGAGTTGGCGGGGGATCGCCCGCCTGCGCCGCCAGCGGCGCCCCGTTCAGGAACATCGCGCTAACTATCAGGGCTGTGACTGCAAATGTCAGCTTGTTCATCTTCCAGGACCCTTACCCTTTCTTCGTCCGAATGGCGTGTCAATATAGCGGTAGCCCGGGGGCGCCTCAGGCTCCGGATCGGCGGTGGATGACGGAGCCATCGTCTGGCGGGACCCGGACTGGACGGGACGGCCCGCGGCGCTCGGCTCTTCGGCCACAACGACATTGGCCGTGGGCCGGTTCTGGTTCCGCGTCGTGGTCCTGCCGGACTGCCTGCGAACTCTGGTGGCGGGATCGTTCATTATGACGGTCTCCCGCACGGTGTTCATTTCGACGACGACGGACTTGTCGTCGACCTCCACGAGCGTCCATCCGTCGATCTGTTCCCCGACCCTTGTCGGCCGGTAGGCACGGCTATCGGGCGATTCGCCCGATACGAGGAGAGCGGTCTTCTCCGAACCGATCGCTATCGTTCCGTACAGAACGGGGATGGGTCCCCTCGGAGCTTCCGACTCCGGTCGCGGCTCGCTCGTGTCCGACCTGTCGAAACTGAACGGGTTATAGACGGCAACATCGCTCCATTCATCGATCGAGGCAGGCAGGCTCAGCTCGGACAAGCCTGCGGGTGCAGGCTCTGGCTCCGGTTGCACGCCGGACACCTGGTGGGCTTCACCGTAGGCGAGCCAGTCGTCGTAAAATCGAGCCCCGCCCGCTGCGAGCATGACGACCAGGGCCAGGTTGGCCAGCAGAAGCCGTTTGGAGGTTCGCATCATGAATTCGGCGTCAAGGCGCCGACGGTCAGGTTGACGCGCAGTGTTCGGTTCAGGTCGCCGTCATTGGGCATCTGGTGGACGACGCGGTCAGGCCGGATGTCGGCCGATCGGACCGAGATCAAGCTGGACGAAGAGCGCAACCCGGACAGAAAAGTCACTAGTTCGGTCGGCGAACACTGGAATTCGAGGGTCATCGTGGCCTCGCTGAAGAAATCGTCCAAGCGCCGGATGCCCACGACATTCCTTTCCGAGATTCCGATTCCGGCATCCTGGCTCGCGCGCTCCACTTCGGATTGCAGCTCGGCCGATACCAACGCTTCGGTCTCGGCGCGTATCAGGACGTCTTCCAACTCCGCAATCCGCGGTCGCGCATCTTCGGTCAATCCCCGGTACTGGCCCTGGCGCAGCACGGCACGCCGGTACTTCCGCAGCTGGTCTTCCTTGGTCAACACCAGCTCTTGGGCCGCGGCGAGCGTGTCGTATCGCGGCAGCAACGCCATGTCGAGCGTGAGATAAACCGCCAGAGCGAGGGCCAGCCCGATGAGCGCCCGACGGTCCCGTTCGCGCAGTTCGATCTTCACTGGGCGGCCTCGATTCTCGCCCGAATCGTGAAACGGTCTTTGCCGGACGAATCCCGTACGAGGGCCGCAGTGAACTCGACATCGGCGAACAACGGACTCTCGTCGATCAGCCGCTGCAGTTCGGACGGTGTCTCGGAGAAACCGGTTATCGTGATCACTCCGGGCTGATAGCGGAAGTCCGACAGGAAGGTGGAGAACGGCATCACGACCGCCAGCTCACGCAGGGCCTCGAGGTTAGAATCCCGGCTCCGAATGTGGCCGACCAACGCTTCGTACTCGTCGTTCAACAGGTTGAGCTCGGCCTCCATCTCGGTAATCTCGGCAACCTGCCGCGACACGTTCTGGATCTCCGCATCTACCTCGGCCGCGTACGTCACGTTCTGATAGCCTTCGCGAACCAGAAAACCGGCGCCCATCACGACGAGAAGCACAAGAAGCGCATACGTCGGGATGAGTTTGACGTGACTCGGCCGGTATCGGGTCGCGACGGGCATCAGGTTGGTCGAGAAGGCGCTGTTCCCTATCCCGGCCAGCGAAGCCGCGATCGCCCCAAACTTGCGGACCGCTGATTCTGGGGCGCCTTCCATGGGCAGGCGCAGTTGTTCCGAATCGAGCTCCTCGGACGAGGCGCCATGGACGATCAGCCGCACATCCTCCCCCGGGGAAAGCCGTCCAAGGGCCGCGATCCTTTGCATGGAAGCCCGGGCCTGCCCGGCTGTGTTCGAGCCTCTGTCGGTGACCGAAACGAGACGGCCGCCGTCGTTGAGCATTCCTTCGACGTAGTCGGGCTCGCATCCAAGAACGACAGTCCGGCCCTCGGGCCACAGCGTCTGGGTCGCATGTCCCCACGCCAGAGGCGCAAGCGAGGCGCCGGCCAGGTGCACGCCCGCAGAACGAAGCAATTCCACCCAGGGGTCCAGCGTCTCGCGCGGGATAATGGCTATCGAAACCTTGATGGTCTTGTCCGCCCGGGAAGGCTTGGCGTTCGAACAGTCCCAGTAGATGTCCTCGAGGGGCCAGGGCGAGAACGAATCCAGTTGAAGCGCCACCGCTTCCGCAATGTCTCCGGCGGCGGCGGAAGGCAGGTCCGCCTGTCGGACGATGCCGCAATCGTGCGCGAGCGTCACCCACACGCGCGAGGTCGGAATGCGATGTCGCGCGAAAAGCGAGCGGATCGATTCGGTTTGCTCCTCGGGCGAGAGGCTCCGGAAACCGTCGATGGAAGCGCTTCGGATCAGCCGGAACTTCCCGAACCAGAGCTGGACGACGGCCACCCTGAGGTCGTCGCCCGCAAGTTCGATTCCGGTGCTGGTCCTGACAAACATATTGTTTTCCCTCGAAGACCGGTTTTCGGATCTTCAGGACTAAAGACGCGGGTTCGGCGCGAAAAGTCTACTGCCAGCTGACGATGTCCATATCTGCGTCCTCGCCGCCCGCCTGCCCGTCCGCACCCAGGGAGAGAATGTCGAAATCGTAGTGCTCTCCCGGGTAGCGGTAGACGTAGGCGTTATCCCAGGGGTCGAGAGGGACATCCTTCCGAAGATAGGGCCCATCCCAGTTTCGGACGTCGCCAGGATTCGCAACAAGAGCTTGGAGCCCTTCTATTTCAGTTGGATAGCGGCCTACTTCGAGCCGGAAAAGGTCCAGGACAGCTTCGAATTCCGATATCTGGAGTTTGGCCGTCGTCTGGCGCGCTTTGTCCACGTTGCTGAACAGTCGGGCGCCGACCAGGGTTGCGAACAGGGAAATGATGACCATCACGACAAGCAGTTCGATCAGCGTGATACCGCGCTCGCTTCGACGCGGTTGATGGAATTCGCCGGATGCCCGACCATGTTCCGTGACTGAAGCCATTTTCCGCTCCTTGTTTCTCTAAAACGAAATATCGTTGATGCTGAATATTGCCATGAGCATCGACAGGACAACACCGCCGATGAGCACGCCCATGACGAGTATGATCACCGGCTCGAACACCGCAAGAGCCGCGGCCAGGTACGAACGCAGTTCGTCGGCAGACCGTTCGAATTCCGTCAGGCGTTCGAGCACGACGTTGAGCACCCCGCCGGCCTCTCCGGCGCGGATCATGTTGACGTAGAGCTTGGTAAATTGTTTCGGGTGCGCCGCCAGGGCATCGGCGAGGCTCTTCCCACCTTTGATATCCGTCAGCACATTTTCGAGTATCTTCCGCAGCGCCGGCTTCGGCGCCAGTTCCGCCGTGATCTTGAGGCTGCGGTCGAGCGGAAGGCCGGCACGGACGAGCGTCGACAGTTCCTCGGTGAAGAACAGGATGTCCTTTCGTGTGACACGATTGAGCTGCAGGCTGAGGTTCGGAATCCATGCCTTCGCTACCTTCGTGCTTTCCCGAACCGAGATCGGTGTCAGACCCATCCCACGCACGCCCGATACGGCCGCCCGCGCGTCTCCGGCGTCGATGTGGCCCTCCAGTCGCTTTCCCTCGCCGCTGACGCCTACATAAGCAAACGTTGCCATCGCCGGTTCACACCTCCTGGGTCACACGCAACACCTCGTCCGGCGTCGTGATGCCCTGGGCAACCTTGCTCCATCCGTCTTCCTTGAGCGTGCGCATTCCGGAACTGACGGCATGCGCCTTCAACGAGTTTGAATCGGGGTTCGTCGTGATCGCCTCGCGCAGGACGTCGTCCACATCCACCAGCTCGAAGATTCCCAGGCGGCTGCCGAAACCGGTATGCCCGCAGGTTTGACATCCCTGTCCGCGTTGGATTTCCACGTCCACACCCGGATCCGCCGGGAAACCCGACTCGGCGGCGACCTGCCCCGATAGACGCTCGGGCCGCCGGCAATCCGGGCAGACCACCCGCACGAGGCGCTGCGCGAGTATGCCGATCAGCGACGAAGCCAGCAGGTAGTCCTCCACTCCCATATCGATCAGCCGCGTGATGGCGCTCGGGGCGTCGTTGGTGTGCAGCGTGCTGAAGACCAGGTGCCCCGTCAGCGCGGCGCGTATGGCGATCTGGGCCGTGTCCAGGTCGCGGATCTCACCGATCATGATCACGTCCGGGTCCTGGCGCACGATGTGGCGCAAGCCCGCCGCGAAAGTCAATCCGATTTGCGGGTTCACCGGGATCTGGTTGATGCCGTCCATCTGGTATTCCACTGGATCTTCGATCGTGATGATCTTGCGATCGGGAATGTTGATCCTCGTCAGAGCACTGTAGAGCGTGGTCGTCTTGCCGCTACCGGTCGGGCCGGTCACGAGCAAGATACCGTGGGGTTTCGACGTCATGGCGCAGATCTTCGGATACAGATCTTCGGGAAACCCGAGGCGCCGGAGGTCGATCAGGGAGGAATCCGACTTGTCGAGGATACGCATGACGACGCTTTCGCCGTACATCGTCGGAAGGGTCGACACCCGCAGGTCGATCTCTTTACCGAGAACTCTCAGCTTGATCCGGCCGTCCTGCGGAAGGCGGCGCTCCGCAATATTCAACTTCGCCATCAGCTTGATCCGAGAGATGATCGGGTCTCTCAGAGTGTTGGGCGGCGGATCGACGTTCTGAAGCACGCCGTCTACGCGGTAACGCAGCCTCAGATCGCGCTCGAACGGTTCGACGTGGATGTCGCTCGCTCGTGATTCAACAGCACGCGAAATAATGAGGTTGACCATCCGTATGACGGGCGCCTCGGATGCCAGGTCGCGGAGGTGCTCGATACTCTCTTCGGAGAAGACGTCGCCGAGCGTCTCGATCAGTTTCTCTCCGGAGTTTTCGTCTCCGTACAACAATTCGATCTGTTCGGAGATGTCGGACTCGAATGCGAGGAACACTTTGAGCTCGAAGCCTGTTCTCAACCGAATCGTCGACTGCGTCTCCATGTCCAGGGGGTCCGCCATCACGATCGACAGGACGTCGGCTTCGACGTGCACGGGAACGACAGAGGATGCCTTGAGGAAGTCGTACGGGAGCTTCTCGGCCTGGATCGGTACGGCCGGATAATCGTCCGAGAAGATCGGAACCCGCAACTGTTCGCCGAGAGCGGAAAGCACTTCACGCTCGGCCACATAGCCCAGGTCGGTCAGGATCCGGCCGAGCTTTGACGGGCGCTCTTTCTGGAGGGAAAGCGCGTTGTCGAGGTCTTCCTGCTTGATAAGATCACGGTCGATCAGGTACTGACCGAGCGGCTTCTGTGCCTCGAAGAGCGCTTTCATCGGGGGTTAGTACTCGGTTATGCGGACGCGGGCGCGGAAACTCTCGGAGGAAATTCTCCCCTCGCTGAGATCCAGAGCATCCTGACGTGTCACGGCCAGCAGGACCTGCGTCGGCAGGTCGGGTAGATCGACGGGGTTCGTGTTCAGCACGTAGACGACGACCGTGAGTGACTCCGTCGGCGAGATCACACTGAGGCCCGGCAGGGCTTCTTCCATGAAGTCGACAATGTCATCCTTCAAGGTCCGAAGCCGTGCGGCGGTCAGCCGGCGAGCGTTCTCTACCGGCGTCCTGCTGGCGAACGGGCTAGGGGGGTCATCCAGCCGCAACTCCAGGGTCAGGACCATGCCGTAGCCTTCCAGCAGAGTCGCTTTTGTCCTCTGGAGCAACGGTCCCCGCGCGACGTCATCCGCGATCTGATCGAGCGAATCGGTGATGCCGGGGACTACCTGCAGGAATGCGTCGATCCGGCCTCCGTTCGCCTGAGGCAGGAGCGCCAGGACGAAGTTCAGCAGCAAAACGGCCGGCGTCGGCATCACTGACTCCTTTCGGCCAGCAACAGGATGTTCGTCGAATTCTCGATCGTATCCCTCGTCGCGGCCTCCTGAAGACGGACCAGATAATCCATCTCGCCTCGAACGGAACGCATGTCGCTCTGGTACTCGGAATTGATCGCACTCAGCCGGGTGTTCAATTCCGCTTCCAGCCATGCGCGGTCCAGCACTGCGACATCGTCGGCAAGCCGCGCGTAATCGATCGACGCCGGCTCGAGGGCCAACTCCTGGATGGGTGCCGGTTGCGGTGCGGGAGCCGGCACCGCCGGCATGTTTCCGAACGCGATCGTCACGCCTCCGTCGCGCCAATCCAGCTGCATGGGAACGATGAGCAGAACAACCAGCACGAAGGCGGCAGCCGCCCCGATCGGGACCAGCCACCCCGTCGGCAGCCAGCTTCGCTTCGAGGATGCTTCGGACTCGACAAAGACCACTCGACGCGGAACATCGACGTCGGGAACCCGTTCCAGCGACTCACGGACTCTCTGAAAACCGGTAACGCGGCCCTGACATTCCAGACACTGCGCCACATGGCGTCGGGCCTGCTCCATTTCGGGCTCGGACAGCTCTTCAAAAACGAACTCAGCCAGCCTGTCTTCTAAATGCGACATGATGTTTTACCTGTTCAAAGCGACTGCGGACGTTCCAGGGCCGGAGAGCCCAGGACCGCCTTCAGCTTGTCGAAGCCCATGTACAGCCTGGACTTGACCGTCGATACCGGCGCGTCCTGGACGGCCGCGATTTCGTCGAATTTCAAACCCTGGTAGACCTTCAGCACGACGACTTCGCGTTGGTCGTCCGGAAGTTCTGAAAGCGCTTTCTCCACGGCTAATCGGTTCTCGATCGGCATCCTCGAGGCACCGACGTTCGGATCCAGCTCTACAAAGACTTTTCCCTGGTTCTTGCGGAACCGGGAATAGCAGACGTTGTGAGCAATCCGGTAGAGCCAGGCTGAAAATCGGTCCCGATCCTTGAGCGTTCCCAATTCCCGAAACGCCTTCATGAAGGTGTCCTGACAGAGGTCCATCGCCACGTCCGGGTCGCGGACCATCCGGTAGATGTAGTTGTAGATCGGCTTTTCCCACTGCCAGACGAGCAGGTTGAACGAGTTCGTGTCGCCACCGAGCACGCGCTCGATAATCGTCCTCTCGTCGGCGCTCTCTAGGGTCAAATTCGATGCTCACATCGGGCTAAGACGCCCGGAAAGTCCAAAAGGACGAAACAGGTTCGGAATGCCACCCCTTGTTGGCCTTTGTCTAACGACACCACGGGTGGCGATCCCGTTCAAATTGTATAGCTTACAAATCCGGTACGCCGAGACGGGTCCAACTTGCCCCGAATTACACGGTGGGATCCGGAAGGCCACGGATTGCACGGATTACACGGACAGGAAGAAGTCTATGGTCTGCGGCCCGAAGCACCACACCTAATCCGTTAAATCCGTGTAATCCGTGGCTGTTCCCGCTCCCTGTAATCCGTGGCCTTCCCGACTCCGACCCATCCGTGCGATCCCGCGTCAGCGGTAGATTTTGACGCGTTCGCGCAGGGGATGACGGACAAATTCGAAACCAAACGACATCAGACCGGTCAGGTTCCGCCAGTCGATGGCGGTTACGTGACGCAGACCGACGAGCAGGAGAACGTAGGCGGGTGCAAACACGAGGAAGTCGATCGCGATCTTCACCGGGATCAGGAGCCGAGCCTGGCCCAACTCGACGACGGCGGGGACTGTGCCGTGGAACGCCCAGATGACGGCGGTCGCGCTCAAGCCGGCAACCCACGGACGCAGGTGAACGTCGCGGATCAGCTTGGCGGCGGAGTCTCCAAGATAGTCCCGGTGGAAGAGGAAAACCAGGTAGGCCGTTGCAACCAACAGGGCAATCGATGTCCCGGCCGCGGCTCCGGGGGCCCCATACTCGCGCACGAGAACCAAGCTCAGGATCGGATTGACGATCGTCAACAGGACCATGCCTTTCATGTCGAACTCCGGCCGTCCCACTCCCGCCGCCCGTCTGGCTCGCCGCACCACCCATGACGTTGACGCTGTAACCGATCGCCAGTACCTGGACCAGTATCACCGACTGACTAAAACCTTCTCCCAACCACAGGCGCAGTAACGAATCGGCCTCGATCACGACGAACCCCATCAAGGCAACGGTCGCCATCACGACGTACTTCGAAGCCAGCATATACGCCTTTTCGATCCGCGCACGGTCGTTGCGGGCTCCCAGTTCCGAGGTCGCCGGAATCAGGGCAGAGATCATGACCAGGGGTAGGGCCCTCATGAAAAGCGTCAACCGGGACGCCACTTCATAGAAGGAAACTGCCGCAACGCCGAGGAACCTGGAGATGATCAACTTGTCCATCTGAAAACAAACCAGCCCCCCGAGGCGGCTGAACTGCAACTTGGCGCCGTAGGCGAACATCTCCTTGAACAGGGCGCGATCCGGCAGCCAGGCCAGCCCCACTTCCGGTTCGACGCGTCGCATGCTCCGCCATGCGGCCAGGGCCATCATCGTCGCGAGAAGAACCGAGTTCACCGCAAGGCCCAGCATTCCCCAGCCGGACTCCAGGAAAAACACGGTGCCAACCAGTGCGGGAACGCTCATCGCGATCTCGACCGCATTGGATTGATCCATGCGCTGCATGCCCTTCAAAGTGGCAAGCAGCATCAGCGCAATATTGTTGATCGCGAAAGCAACGAGGACCAAGGGATAGACCATCGGTGGAACATCGATCCGAAAGATGCTGAACAAGATGCCTTCCAACGCCATTCCGAGGGCGACCAGACCAACTCCAAAAACCGTGTAGAACAGAACACCGGAAAACAGGACTGCATTGATCCATGGGAAATCGCGATGCGCGTGGTACTGGGAAACATACTTGGTGAAAGCCGAACCCAGACCGAGATCGAGCAGGTTGAACGAACCGACGAAGACCGACAGCAGTACCCAGGTACCAAACTCACCGACGGTGAGTCGCGACAGGAGGTAAGGGGTCAACAGGAGGGTGACAACAAAGCTCCAGAAGCGGCCAACGAAGTTGAAGAACGTGTTCGTGACGAGCTTCTTGGAAAACTCACCGAGGAAGGTGACCGAATGGGAATCGGTGGGCCCTTCTGAAGGCCGTTCCTGACGCATACGTGAATTCGGTCGACCTGGCGCGGCACGGCCCGGCCGTTCAAGACAGGGACCGACCGACGAACCGGCTCAGCGGACGAGCGAGCTTGGCGGGACCTTTGAGGTCGACTCTTTGATGTTGACGTCTTCTCGTTCGCGAGCCGGCTCGTTCGAACGGACGCCGTTGCCGTTTGTGGCGTAGTGACTGAACCCGAGGAAAAATCGATAGCGTAGCGCCCAGTCGTAATGAAATCCGAGCGGTATGCTTACGGGGCCAGATCCTCGCCTCTCCTCTCTCTTCTCAAGACTTCTGCTGAGTGGGTGAATCATGGGGGCCGCGACCCTGTACAAGCGATGGAAGGGCCTCAAGAGTCTCGTGGCGCGGCCATTCTCGGTAAAGCGGCCGCGGAGCTCCGGATGGAGCCTCAGCATCAAACCGAGTGAAAAACCTGCTTGCTCGCATCGTTCAACGAACTGTCCGTAGCTGGGAAAGTAATGATGTAGCGCCGTTGCCTCGACGCCGCGGACCATGGGGCAGCCGCTTCTTCGCTCGAGCCGGTAGCCCAGCTCGATATCCTCCATACCGTAGACCTCAAAGCGTTCGTCGAAACCGCCAAGGCTCTCGAGCGTGCGTCTGGGGGTCGATACGTTTCCGGTGTGATAGCAGGAGAAATCCAGATTCGAACCGTTCAGGCTGTACGGGTTGAAGATGCCTCGATCCCTCATGTACCGGAGGAACGGATCACGTGTCGTCTCCCAGTTCGTTCGGATCGTTCCTATCACCGAAGCGTCGGGGGTCTCACCGTGATATCGGAGATGGGATTCCAGAAGTTCTCGATCGCTCTCGATGTCGTCGTCGATGAACAGCACGACTTCACCGGACGTCATGCCGAGGCCGGTGTTCCGTGTCGCCGCCGCCCCGGGTTTCTGCTGCAGAGAGAACCGGAGGTTGGAGTAGGTGTGGGATTTCTGTTCGAGAACCTCGATCGTCCGGTCGGTCGAGTTGTTATCGACGACGATGACTTCGTACTGCTCTCTGGGGAGCGACTGAGATTCGATCCTGTCGATCGTCTCCGCCAGAAGTTCGGCGCGATTCAGAGTGGGTATGACAACGGATATCTTGTACACGGGTAACCTGGAAGTGAATTTCGATAGTTCAGTTGCCGTCAGCCTCGCCTCGCTTCGTCCCCGGATGAGCACTCTCTGGTTTGACAGATCGGCGGACCCAGCGTTTAAACGGGCCGCTACTCCGCTAGCGAGGTTTCAGTCAGTCGAATCCAGGAATGTGCCCGGTTTCCCCATTTTCGCCGGGTTGTGACCAAATACGGAATATAACGAATGTGATCCGCGAAAGCAATTGTGGACAAAGCCTTACCGGTCAATGAATACCGCCGGGACATGAATCTTTTCAACAAGAATCCGATGAGGACGGTTAGATCCCCTTTTCGGGCGTATCGGTGGAATAGAAACAGAGAATTCCGGAAGCTGTAGTAGTTCTCCATTCTCCGCCTCCAACGGGGCCTCGGTCGGCTCGTATCGTGACCGACGAGGGCTTCGGGCACGTACACGCATTTCCAGCCTGTCAGCCACAGCTTCCAGCTGAGGTCCACGTCCTCGCAATACATGAAGAAGATCCGGTCGTCGAAACCGCCCACCTCGTCGAACGCCGTCCGTCGGATGAGAGCCGCTGCGCCCGAACACCAGGTCGTCTCTCCCGTCGACTTGTCGTAGGCCTTTGGATGTTCGGTGGGCTGCTGTCGGGCTTCACAGATCGCAATCCCGGGATCGGCCTCTGCACGTTCGATGAGACGGTCCAGGCAGTCGGGGGCAACCTCGGCATCGGGGTTCAACAGAAAGACATACTCGCCCTTACCCTGTCGGGCGAGCAGGTTGATACCGCGCGCGAAACCGTCATTCCGGTCGGACCGGAAGAAGTGGCACGGGGAATTGAGATCGGAAACCCGATTTCCGAGAAGCTCCGCAGTCCCGTCCTTACTGGCGTTGTCTAGCAGGTACAGCGTGGTCGGCGTTCGGATCCCGCCGACGCTCTCCAGGTAGGGTTCGACCAGATGCCGACCGTCGTGGAACACGGTCAGGATGTCAATCGTCGGAAGAGACACGATTCCTCTCCAGGATCGCCGTCGTGACGAGGAGCACGACGAACTTGTAGACGAACGCAATCAACCGCACTGTGATTCAACCACCAGATGCTCCGTTCGGACGAACGACTTCGAGAAAGCGTTCTTCAAGCCTTTCCCAATCCATTTCTCCGACGATTTTCCGACGGGCTCTGCTGCCGAGCTCCCGCCGAAGCTCGGTTGACCCGGCCAGTTTTCCCAGAGCGTTCCTGAAACCCTCCGGGGAGTCTCCGATGAGCAGGTCGGCTCCTTCGGTCAGGGGAAATCCCCGGGCGCCGAGCGGAGTCGTCACTACAGGCATCCCCATCGCGAACGCTTCGAGCAGCTTCACGCGTTGCCCCGTCCCCGAAAACAGGGGTGCCAGGACGATCGTGTTGGGTCCGACGTAAAGTGGGCGGGTATCGAACCGGGGCTCGACCGACACCGCGCCACTGCCGTCCAACAGCCCATCCGGCAGGTCTCCACCGACGATCTCAAACGACACGTCGGGGAAACTCGGAATGACATGTTCGACGAGAAACCGAACCGCCTCAACGTTCGGCGGATGCCTGAAATTACCGAGAAACACCGCTCGCACCGGGCGTTCGATGTCTTCGGCGTTCGGAGCGTACCATCCCGAGTCCACACCGATTGGGATGGAGCGAATGTCGGCAGCGGGCACGTAGGAACGGAGGTAGTCCGCGTCCTCACGGGTCATCGTCACGACACGATCCACTACGCGAACCGCCTTTACTTCGTACCGCAACATCGACATCCACCTGTAGTACAGCCGGAGCTTCTCGATCGGATCGGTCGCGGCCCGGACCTCCTGCCGGGCGTTCGCCGAGACCGCTTCATGGGCTGTCAAGACCGTGAACACTTCCGGATCGCGGAACTGAACCATCGGCAGGTACTCACACTGCATGACATCGATCCGGTGCCTGCGAACGGCGTCATGGGCCTTGCGGCGCATCGCGTCTACGCTGAACATCGCGATCGCTCCGGGGACCAGCGACCAGGGATTCGGCGCACCCTCGACCCTCCGAGCGACGACAGCCACGGACGCACAGAGATTCGTCAGATCAGCGATCCGATCACGGTCCTCGTCGCTCTCTGCAAACGCAATCAGGTGGACCGAATGCCGGCTTGCCAGGATCCGGATGTTGTGGAACATTCGGACGCCGCCACCGTGGCTTCCCAGAACCGGCGGATAGGCCGTGAGGACCAGAATGTTCATGCCCGTTTCGTTCCGGGAACAGCCATTTCGTCGGGCGCGGCGTCACCAGATACTCCGATGGACCGCCGGAGCACTTCGGCATCCGAAACGAAACGCCCAGACCGCGTCGACATGCGTCGGGCACATGCCAGATGCAGGCCTACAACGGCTCGCAGATAGGCACGAACTTCGAGTCTCGGCTGCCCGGCCAGCATGGCACGTCCGTGAATTAAGGGCAGACTGCAGACGTGGGCCAACAGCGCCCGAGGGTCCGTGACCCTCGACCATACGAGCAGAAACTGGTTCCTTCGCACGGTTTCCTGTATGAACGCCTCGCCGAACACCGGCAGGTTCGTCGCACGGTGCCGATGAACGACATGACTCCGCGGGGCGAGCACAGATTTCCACCCTCGCTTCCATGCTCGGTAGGACAGATCGACGTCCTCGACGTAAAACGGATCGTAGAGCGTATCGAGTCCCCCCATCGCGAGGAACTTCCCGCGATCGACCGCTGAAGAGCCGCCCCCTGCCCAAAACACCGGGATCGTCGGGCGCGCATCCTGTCCGCTGATATCGTCGTGCCACATCCGGAACATGCCACCTTCGTAGATGGCCCGCGTTCTGCCCGTCTCGACGCGGCGAGCGGCGGGGTCCGACAGAAAGACCTGGGAAGTCACCGCAAACACCGATGGATCGTCGAAACCCTCCAGGAGCGGAGCGAGGAAGTCCTCGTCGACGACCATGTCGTTGTTGAGCAGGACGACGATGTCCCGATCCGAAGAGGCCACTCCCCGATTATTGCCACCGGTGAAACGATAGTTGCGATCGAGCGCTACGATGCGGACCTCCGGGTGGGTTTCCCTCACGAACGCGACACTGCCGTCGCTCGAGCCGTTGTCGACAACGACGACTTCGTGGTCACGACCGTCTCTTCGCACGGCGTTCAAAGCGGCGGGGATGCATTCGGCAAGCAGCTCCCGACCGTTCCAGTTGAGGATCTGCAGGCTGGCGGAACGCCCGGACGGCGCTGTGGGTTCGGCCCGAGACCGGGAAAACAGGCCGAGGGCCCGGGCGATGGTCTCAGAAACCAGGAGGCTCGACACGACGATCAGGTCGAAGGGCAGCAGGATCAGGAGATAAGCGATGACGCTAGCCCGCATGATTCACCGGTGATCGGCCCGCGCCCGACACTAGCCGGACGTCTTATCAGCCGCTATTTCGAGGGCGATCCCGTGCTTTTCCTTCAGGTACCCGGCAAGTCCCTGACGCCAGTCGGGCATCACGTTCAACCCATCCTGCTTCAGGCGGTGGTTCTCCAGCACCGAGTAGGAGGGCCGGCGGGCCGGCGTCTTGTGGAACTGGGCCGTCGTGGGCTCGGGCCGCCCGTCGATGCCGCTCAACTCGAAAATCGCCCGTGCGAATTCGTACCATGAACAACTCCCCTCGGCGGAACAGTGGACAAGGCCTCGATACGCCTTGTCCAGCAGAAGCGAAATTTGCCGGGCGAGATCGGTGGTCGGCGTTGGCGTGACGATCTGATCGCTGACGACGAAGATGTCGTCCCCCGCTTCGGCCTTCCTAAGCATGGTCTCGACAAAGTTGCCACCCTTGCCCGAGCTCCCGGCCACTCCATACAGACCACAGGTGCGAATCAGGAGATGATCGCGGGTCACGGATCGGACGAAGTACTCTCCGGCGAGTTTCGAGTTTGCGTAGACGCTGGTCGGCCCCGGCGCATCGGTTTCCACGTACGGCCTGTCGGCTTCACCGTCAAAGACGTAGTCGGTCGAAATGTGGACAAGCAGGGCGCCCAGGCGAGACGCCGTCGACGCGAGGTGAAACGGAGCGACTGCGTTCACCCGGAAAGCCTCTTCGGCGGCGGATTCGCAGACGTCGACCCGGTGGAACGCGGTCGTGTTGATAATCACGTCGGGCCGGGCATTCTCCAGGGCTTCCCCCATTGCCCCGGAATCGGTCACGTCGAAGTCCGACCGTCGAAAGGGAATCAACTCATGGTTGCCGAGTGTTCGCGTCAGGTCGAACGCGAGTTGGCCGTTGGCTCCAAGCAGGGCGATCTTCATCGCAATACCGTCGTCAATCGCACCCGAACACGGAACCGACGCGCCGGATTGTCTGTTCCATGCGATCGAGCATCGTCATCCACTGGATGTTGTAGTAAAGGGGGTTGAGGAAGTCCGTTTTACCCTCGTCCCGAACCCGACGCACCATGTCGTGCACCGAGTCCTTCACGGAGGCTTCGGCGCGGAATCCGAGCACCGACTCCGTCTTGGCGGTCGAGATCCGATAGCTCCGGCCTTTCATGGGGCTGTAGTCGACTTTGATGTCGACGTCGATGGTGTCCGCCAGCGCCTCCTTCGCCCAGTGCGCCAGCTCGAGGATGCGGAAGTTCTTGTGCGACAGGTTGAAGATCTGCCCACGAACCTTGTCTTCCGGGGCTTCTACGGCACAGATGTGAGCCTTGGCGACGTCGAGCACATCGACGAGCGGACGCCACATCTCGCCTCCACCGAAAACCCTCAGAGCGCCCTTCGACAGCGCGTCCTTAACGAACGTGTTGACGACCAGGTCGTACCTCATCCGGGGGCTGTAGCCGTAAACAGTCCCCTGGCGGAGGATCACGGGACAAAACTCGTCGTCTGCCATACGCAGCAGGATCTTCTCCGCGTCATAATTGGAGACCGCATAGGCCGCCCTCGGCGCGACCTCGGCAGTTTCGTCCAGCACGACATCGTCGGAGAACAGGCCCCTGTCGTAAATCGAAGCCGTTGAAGCGAAAGTGAAACGCCGGACGCCGAGCTTCTTGGCCATCGTCGCCATTCGCTCGGTCGCGATCGTGTTCATCTCGTAGTTTGCGCGGGGGTTGTACTCTGCGGTCGGGTCGTTGGAGAGTCCGGCAAGGTGGACGACCGCATCGACGCCACGGAAGGCTTCTTCGTCAATGGACCGGACGTCGCCCTGGATCAGGTCGACACGGTCTGACACGGCCGACAACCCTTCGTCGCCGAAAAAGAGCTTGTCGAAGACCCGAACCGACTCGCCTTTGCTGAGTAACTCGCGAACGAGGACACAACCGATGTAGCCGGCACCGCCGGTAACCAGAATCATTCGTCAATCACCCCTGTCATGAACAACTTCCGACGCCGGATGATATCACCTAACGGGGCACGGTGGCATTGCCCCGGCCATGCGCTGTGCTAGTGTCTTTCCTCGACGATGCGGCTGATCACCGAATGGATGCGACGTCTGTACGACTGGGTCATGGGATGGGCCGACAGCCCTTACGGCACCTGGGCGCTCTTCGCTGTCGCGTTCGCTGAATCGTCTTTCTTCCCAATACCACCGGACGTCCTCCTGATCGCCCTCGCCGTGGCAATACCCGCCCGGGCATTCCGCTACGCGGCCGTCTGCACAGCGGCGTCAGTCGTGGGCGGAGCGTTCGGCTACCTGATCGGGCACGAGTTCTTCGACGTCCTCGGTGAGCCCATCGTCCGCTTCTACGCGGCAGAAGAACAGTATCAGGCCATTCAGGAACTCTACCAACGCTACGACGCCTATGCGATCGCCGTGGCGGGTCTGACGCCGGTTCCCTACAAGGTTGCAACGATCACCGCAGGCTTCTTCGAAGTCCATTTCGGACGGTTCCTTGTGGTCTCGCTCGCGAGCCGATCGCTTCGCTTCTTCATCATTGGCGGGCTCATCCGTCTCTTCGGACCGCAAATCCGAACCTTCATCGACCGGTATTTCGGACCCCTATCGATCCTGTTCCTGATCATGCTGGTCGCAGGCTTCCTGCTTCTTGGGTGGCTGGCGGGGTGAGGGGGGAATTAGTTATCAGTCGTCAGTTCTCAGTTTTCGGTCTCTCGTCAAGCATCTTGACTGACAACTGATAACTGATAGCTACAAAAAAACAACCGATTGAAGCGCAGTGATCTCGATCCGCCTACCGCAGCGTGGTGTCGAGCACCGGACGACGTCGTCCACCCGCACCATGTAGTCCCGCGCCGCCTTGAAACGCATTCGATCGTCTTCGCCCGCGTTGCGCGGCAGTGACTTCTTTTTGCGACGAACACGCCACCGAATCTTGTAGTCATTCGACTGTCGGCAGGAAGGGCATTGCAGCGCGTGGACCTTCGTCTCGTCTTTTTCCGAAAAATAGTCTCGTTCTTGCACTTTTATTTCTTCCGGGAAGCCTTCTTCTTCCCTCCCCCACGAGCCGCAATGCCTGGCTCGGTCATCGACATGGGATCGAGGATCCGGTTCAGCCGTTCGGGGCTCAGAATACCCTGCTCCATGGCTATTTCGCGTACCGTACGTCCGGTCCGGTGAGACTGTTTCGCAATCGCTGCCGCCGCATCATACCCGATCTCGGGGGCCAGCGCCGTGGACATGGCCAGGCTTTTCTCGATCATATCGTTCGCCCGCGCTTTATCGGCGCGGATTCCCCCGATGCACCGGTCGGCGAAATTGACGGCCGCAGCGGCTAGCAGCCGAATCGATTCCAGAAGGTTGTGTGCCATCACGGGCATCATGACATTTAGCTCGAAATTCCCTGCCTGTCCGCCCATGAGGATGGTCAGGTCGTTTCCGATCACCTGGGCAGCGACCTGGCACACCGACTCCGCAATGACCGGGTTCACTTTCCCGGGCATGATCGACGAACCTGGCTGCGTGGCGGGCAGCATGATCTCGCCGATGCCGCAGCGTGGTCCCGAGCCCAGCCATCGCACGTCGTTCGCGATCTTCATCATGCTCACCGCTACCGTTTTCAGGACCCCGCTCGTTTCGACAAACGCGTCCCTGGCTCCCTGGGCTTCGAAGTGATTCTCCGCCTCCCTGAACTTCAATCCGGTCAGTTTCGAGAGATTGCGTATGGTCGTCTTCGGAAAACGTGGGTCCGTGTTGATACCGGTTCCGACCGCCGTCCCACCCAGCGGAAGTTCGCCGAGGCTGTCGCGAACGTTGCCGAGCCGGACGATACCGAGTTCGATCTGCCGTGCGTAACCGCCGAACTCCTGGCCGAGCCGGACGGGTGTCGCGTCCTGGAGGTGTGTGCGGCCGATCTTGACAATACGGTCGAACTCCCGGGCCTTCCTCCGCAGCGCCCGGTGCAGGTGAGCCAGCCCTGGAATGAGGGTCTTGTCGATCATCTCCAGGGCGGCCACATGCATCGCCGTCGGAATGACGTCGTTGGACGACTGCCCCAGGTTGACATGATCGTTCGGATGGACGGGATCCTTTGACCCGACCTTGCCGCCGAGCAGCTGGATTGCCCGGTTCGAGATCACTTCGTTGGTATTCATATTCGTCGACGTGCCAGAGCCTGTCTGGAAGACATCGACGACGAAATGTGCGTCCAGCTTTCCGTCGACGACCTCCTGGGAGGCGCGGACGACGGCGCGGCCCCGCCTCTGGCCGAGCAGGCCCAGTGCGATGTTCGACTGGGCCGCGGCGAGCTTGACCAGGCCCATCGCGCGAATAAACTCGCGGGAGAAGCGAAGGTTGCTGATGGGAAAATTCTCCACCGCCCGTTGCGTCTGGGCGCCGTAAAGCGCGGCAGTGGGGACTTTCATCTCACCCATTGAGTCTTTTTCGGTCCGATACGTTAAGTTCTTCACTGAAGTTGCCTACTTTGGTCCCACCG
This sequence comes from Terriglobia bacterium, assembly GCA_965206125.1. GTDB lineage: Bacteria > Acidobacteriota > Terriglobia > 20CM-2-55-15 > 20CM-2-55-15 > CAXWPM01. The sequence continues at coordinate 398,993 of CBDBIN010000046.1, read as the reverse complement.
GTACGCAGCGTATGAGAAGCGCTTACCCCTGAAACGGACGCCTTCGGCCATCAGGTGTTGGCGCTGAACGTCGGCGGTCTCGCCCGGTGTCCGGATGACGCCGCCACACCCGACCACTCGGTACCACGGCAGCCCGTCCGGACACCGTCTGAGTGCCGCGCCCACCTGACGCGGCCCCGTACCGACGAGTCTGGCTACGTCGCCGTAGGATAGAACACGGCCTCGAGGAATCCGCCGGACAACGCTGTAAACCGTGCGGTCCAGGATCGTCTGGCCGCGACCGGACGCCACAGGCCTCAGGCGGATGCGATACCGCCGCGGATCGCCCGTACGACCACGTCGACCTGTGCATCGGTGTTGTAAATGTGCGGCGACAACCGCAGTCCAGCCGTTTCGCCGCCGCGTGTTGCACAGGCGAGCCCGTGCTCTTCGTACAGCATCTGGTTCAATCCCCGGATGTCGGCGTCCCCCGGACGGAAGGTGACGACCGCAGAGGAGATCTCCGGAGCCGTCGGCGAGTACAGGTGCACGCCCGGGATTTTCGAAAGCTCTTCCTTGAGCGCTGTGGCCAGGGAAATCGAGCGGCGCTCGATCCGCGCCTTTCCAATCCTGTTGTGGAAATCGATCGCCTCCCCGAAGGCCATCAGGCCTGGGTCGTCTCGCTGCCCGAGACGCTCATAGATCCGGGAAGCGCCGACCCGACCACCAATGACGCCCACCTCGCTCGGCGACAGGCGTTCCTGAGCATCGGCGCGCATGTAGAGAACCCCCGCTTCCTTCGGTCCCATCAGCCACTTGTGCGAGCTGCCGGTGAAGAAGTCGCATCCCATGTCCGCAAGGTCCAGATCCATCACGCCGAAGGTCTGGGCCCCATCGACCAGCGTGAGCACACCGCGTTCCCTGGCGATCCCGCAGATCTCCTTCGCGGGAAAAAGGGTGCCGAACGAGTTGGTCACGTGCGTGAAGGCAAGCACTCTGGTTCGGGGACCGATCGCCTCCGTCATCCGCTCAATGATGAATTCGGCCGATGGAGGCGGTGTCGGTATCGAGACTGCCGTTACTGTAAATCCGAACCGTTCCGCCTTGTCCTTCCAGGACTGGTTGTTGGTGGGATGGTTCTCGTCGAAGATGACGACTTCGTCGCCGGCCCCAAGCTCGAGCCCACTGCTGACGAAGTTGTTGCCCTCGCTGGTGTTTCGTGTCAGCACGATCTCTTCCGGGGTCACGTTCAGAAATGCCGCGATCTTCGACCGGACCTCCTCCCGTCCCTGGCCAAACTTGCTACGGTTTTGCAGCGACGGGTTGCGATCCATGTCCTCGGTGTAACGGAACAGGACATCGTTGACAATCCGTGGCGCCGGACAGAGGTTGGCCGCGTTCATGACGATCAGGTCTTCGTCCAGCGAGAACTCGCCGCGAACGGCCTCCCAGTCTCCCGATCCCGCCTGGGGTTGAGGCAGTGGGCTGATCGCGACGGCCGCGAACAGCTTCCCGAAATCTCGTCTCGAAAGGTCTATCATCGGAACCCTCCTCAGGTTGAACGGAATGACGAATGCCCGGCAGGCTAATTCTGAAACCGGCTACCGGGGTCGCTGGAATTTTATGCCCGCCCCGGTCAGGATGACAAGGACAGGTTCCCCAGCCGGAATTCCCAGTTTGCCGAGGCCTGCCCAAAGCACGGCGGTCGTCGGCTCGACCGCCACACCCTGACGGCAAAGTGCGTCGAAGCCGGCTTCGATTTCAGGCTCGCTCACCGAGGCCGCTTGCCGGATCGAGCGGCGCAATTCTTCGAGCCGGGGAGGGTTCGGCGACAGGATGCCCTCGGCCAGACTCGGGCGTGGTTTGACTTCGGCGTCGACGAGCGGCGCACATGCGGCGGCCTGGATCGCGTACAAGTCAGGTAACGTCTCGATCCGCCCCAACATCTTCAACTCTTCGAATCCCCTCCGCAGGCCCATGATGACGGAACCACCGCCCGCTGGAGCCACGATGTGTCCGGGGGGCTGCCAGTTGTACTGCTCGGCGATTTCGAAGGCCAGCGTCTTGGTCCCCTGGAGAAAGAGCGGATGCCAGTTATGGGATGCGTAGAAAACCTCGCCGACCCGGCTCCCGAGCGCTTCGGTCGCATTCGCCCGCGGGCCGGGAATCCGGTGAATCTCGGCGCCTGCGCGTTCGATCTGCGCCAGCTTCGGTCCGGAGGCCGACTCCGGACAGTAGATCTCGCAGGCGATCCGGGCACGGGCAGCGTAAACCGCCATCGCGGCTCCTGCGTTGCCGGATGAATCTTCGATAAAACGATCGATTCCGGCCTCCTTGAGGACGGATACGAAGACCGCGGCGCCCCGGTCCTTGAAGGAACCGGTCGGGAACAGATAATCGTGCTTGGCGGCAACGGTGCGCTCACCAAGGCGAATTTCGGAGATCGGCGAGATGGATTCCGCGATCGAAACCGGCTCACCGACAGGAAGCATCGAACCATACCGCCACATCGATCCGAGGGCTTCGTCGATGACGAGCTCGGATGGCCGGAACCCCAGTTCGAACAATCCGCCGCAATCGCACCATGGAATGGGACTGGTTATCTCTGCCCTCCGGTCACAAGCGGTACAGACCAGGTCCGGAATGGAATTACCCATAGCAGCAAGCTTAGCGCTAGATACGGTGGCCTGCTATCGCGGTTATCAGGACCAGGATCGCGCCGATGGCTCCCAGCAGGAGCCAGCCGTCGACGTAGGCTTCTTCGGCGGAATCCCCACGCGCGTGAGCAGCGTACCTCCAGGCGGCGCCGGCCGCGAGAACGATCGTCGCCAGAATTCCACCGACCGCATGACCCGTCGTAGCCGACCCGCTGCCGAGACCGGACGCACCGGCGAGGTTGAGGCCCGACGCCGTGGCGATGATCGCCGCGACTGCGGCCAGCATCGCCAGGCCCGATGCGGCGGAGTGCAGCGACCGATTGCCCGAGTACCGGGCCCAGCCGTCGTAGAGGACGGCGACGAGCGCCAGGACGATCGGAAAGTGGAGCGCCAGATTGTGCAGCGGAATGCCGAACATTGGGGAAGTAGTCTATCGCGGTGGGCTGGGTGTTGGCAGTTGGGAGTTAGCTTTTGGCTGTTGGGTGTTGGCGGCGCGCTATAATCTCGTTTCGATGCCACTGATTCAAAGACGCGCCTCCTTATCGGTCGACATCGACGGCGTTCCGGTGGGTGGCGACAATCCGGTCGTCATCCAGTCCATGACGAACACCGACACGGCGGATGTCGACGCGACCGTCGACCAGGCCGCCGCGCTTGCCGAGGCCGGATCCGAGCTTGTCCGGGTCACTGTCAACACCCGGGAAGCCGCCCGGGCGGTTCACCTGATCGTGGGACGGCTTCGCGACCGCGGCATCACGGCACCGATCATCGGTGACTTCCATTACAACGGGCACCTGCTGCTTCGCGAATTCCCGGAATGCGCCGCCGCACTCGCCAAGTACCGCATCAACCCGGGGAACGTCAGTCCCGGCCGTCGGCAGGACGACAACTTCAGAACGATACTCGACATAGCCGCTGATAACGGAAAGCCGGTCCGCATCGGAGTAAACTGGGGATCGCTGGATCAAACGCTGGTCACACGCCTGATGGACGAGAACAGCCGGCGAGACGAGCCCGAGGACACCGGAGCCATCATCCGGGAAGCCATGGTGCTGAGCGCGCTCGAGTCGGTCGAACTGGCCGAATCCTACGGCTTTCGGCGCGACCGGATCATTCTTAGCGCCAAGGTATCGAATGTTTCGGACCTGATCGACGTCTACAGGGATCTTGGGTCGCGGACCGACTGTGCCCTCCACCTGGGTCTGACCGAGGCCGGCCTGGGTCGCCGAGGCACGATCGCCAGTACCGCAGCCCTGTCGGTCCTGCTCCTGGAAGGAATCGGCGACACCATCCGGGTCAGTCTCACGCCAGCTCCCGGAGGCGATCGCACCGAGGAAGTGCGTATCTGCCGCGACGTTCTCCAAAGCCTGGGTCTCCGTAGTTTCGCACCCGAGGTCATGGCCTGTCCGGGTTGCGGGCGCACCACCAGCACGTTCTTTCAGGAGATGGCCGGCGAGATCGAGGCCCACATCGAGCGTCGCATGCCCGAATGGAAGGCCTCCTATCCGGGAGTCGAAAAACTTCGCGTCGCCGTCATGGGGTGTGTCGTCAATGGGCCCGGCGAATCGAAACACTCCGACATCGGTATTTCGCTGCCGGGAACCGGAGAGGATCCGAAGGCACCGGTGTTTGTCGATGCACGCCTGATGACGACGCTGAGGGGAGCGACCATCGTTTCCGACTTCATCGACATTCTGGACGACTATGTGCGGGCCCGGTATTCGTCCGCCGCCGAGTGAATCGCATGACTGAGCTTAGTAACAGACTTGCGCTCGTCACCGGAGCGAGCCAGGGAATCGGGCGGGCGATCGCGCTCCGTTTGGCGAGGGCAGGCGCAAGGGTCGCGCTGGCCGCTCTCGACGGTGAGCCCCTCGACACGATGTTCGATGAAATGAGGGCGGCCGGGAGCCAGGTCCTGAAGTACCCCCTCGATCTCACCGACGATGAAGCGCTCGAGAAAATGTCGGCAGCGCTCCTCGAGGATGGGGAGTCGGTTGACATTCTCGTCAACAACGCCGGCATCGGAGGTCCGACGGCTCCGGTGCACGAAATGCCCGTCAACGGGTGGGACCGCACGCTCGCGATCAACTTGCGCGTGCCCTTCATCCTGAGCCGGACACTGGCCCCTGGGATGATCGCCAAGGGATGGGGCAAGATCATCAACATCTCCTCGATCGCCGGCAAAATGGCCTACCCCCTGCGCACTCCCTATGCCGCTTCGAAGTGGGGTTTGATCGGTTTGACGCTAACACTTGCCCAGGAACTGGGTCCGAATAATATACAGGTCAATGCGATCTGCCCGGGCCCGACCCGAACCGAGCTCATGTCGTCGGTCATCCGGGCCAGGGCCGAGGCCCTCGGGACGGATTTCGAAACGATGTCCCAGGAATTCGTCCGCGCCACGGCGCTCAAGCGGATGGTCGAGCCCGACGAAGTCGCCGAACTCGTTCACTACCTCTGCACGCCGGGAGCTGAGACAATCACGGGACAGGCGATCGACATCAGCGCGGGCTACGGTTTCCGCATCGGCGACTGAGTGATCTCTTGAGAAAAACGGCGCCACCCACGGAAGGTCTCAACCTCCGCCGCATCGTTTCCGAACAGTTCGACCGGGCAGCGGCCCACGTCAAGGTACACCCCGCGCTGATCGGACAGATCAAGGCCTGCAACAGCGTCTATTTCGTCCAGTTCCCGGTGCGCTTTGGGAGCGACCACTACGAAATCTTCCAGGGATGGCGAGCCGAGCACAGCCAGCACCGGAAACCGGTCAAAGGGGGAATCCGCTTCAGCCCGTTCGTCGATCAGGACGAGATCATCGCGCTGGCCGCTTTGATGACGTTCAAGTGCGCCATCGTCGAGGTTCCGTTCGGGGGTTCGAAGGGCGGCGTCCGCTTCGACCCGAAAAATTACGACGCAGAACAGATCGAAAAGATCACCCGCCGCTTCACCGCCGAATTGATAAGGAAGGGCTTCATCGGGCCGGGAGAGAATGTTCCAGCACCTGATATGGGGACCGGACAGCGGGAGATGGCATGGATCGCCGACACCTACGACGCATTTCACCCGGGTGGCATCGATAACCTTGCGTGCGTGACGGGCAAGCCGGCGGCTCAGGGCGGCATCGAGGGGCGTCTGGGCGCCACAGGACGGGGTGTCCACTACGGTGTCCGCGAGGCTCTCGATCACGCAGAAGACATGAAGGCGATCGGACTCACACGGGGTCTGGAAGACAAGTCGGTCGTGATTCAAGGCTTCGGAAACGTCGGTTACTATGCTGCGAGATTCTTGTCCGACGATGGCTGCCGCATCGTGGGCATCGGCGAGCGGGATGCCGCCCTCTACAACCGTGACGGCATCGACATCGGGCAGCTTCGGGAGTTCCGGGACGAGACAGGTTCGGTGCGCAGCTTCCCGGATGCCGAGACACTGGCCGACCCGGATGCGATCTGGGACATCGAGTGCGATATTCTGATCCCGGCGGCAATGGAGAACCAGGTCACCCTGGCCAACGTCGACCGGATCCGGACGAAGGTGTTGGCAGAAGCCGCCAACGGACCGACGACACCAGGCGCCGAGCGGGTACTGCTCGACCGGGGCGTTCAGATAATTCCCGACCTGTACCTGAACTCCGGAGGCGTCACCGTGTCCTACTTCGAATGGGGGAAAAACCTTTCCCACATGCGCTTTGGAAGGCTGCAGAAGCACCTGACGGAGATCCGCAATCAGCGGTTGCTCGAATCACTGGAGGGTATGGTGGGAGATCGCTTCTCTGAGAAAGACAAGAAGTTCCTGGGCGGCGGTTTCAGCGAACTGGACCTGGTCAACTCGGGCCTGGAAGAGACGATGGTGTCGAGCTACCGCCGCCTTCTTGAAATCAACAAGACCAAAGTACCGGCAGAGAGCATGCGCACAGCCGCATTTGTCGACGCCATACAGAAAGTTGCTCTGAACTATGAACAGTCCGGAGTTTTTCCGTAGGTCGAGGGCCAGTATGTCACCCGTCGGTCCGGAGGCGCCCGCCTGTCGTTTTGGTCACGGGTCGAAATATGTTAATTGTTGGCACTAATTCTGCTAAATTTGCGGTTATCTGAGGGTTAGAGGAGTAACGGAAATGAAAAGTAAGTACGTGCTTGGCGGTGTTGTCCTGCTCCTGATGTTCACCGCCAGCGCGAACGGCCAGGCTCTGGTCGCCGGCAGTGACGAGGACAAGCTGTTCCAGCAAATCACCGCCGCTGCCGACATTGCCGAAAAGACCCGACTCTGCCTCGAGTTCGAGCAGCAATTCCCCGACTCGGGCGTCCTCGACAGCATCTATACGATTCTGATGGACCTCCACACTCAGCAGTCTGATACCGACAAGGCCCTCGAGTACGGCGAGAAGATTATCGCGATCGATGAGAATAACGTCAACGCGTTGATGTTTGTGGCCCGGGGCTACGCGATCCAACGGCGGAACATGACAATGGCCCGACAGTATGCGGAGAGAGCCGTCAACGCGGCGCTCGCGCTCGCCGACCAACTGCCCCCTCCCGACTATACCGAAGAGCAGTGGCAGACCTACGTCAACGCGACGGTGGGCGCTGCGAGAAGCATTCTCGACTACGTCCGGACCATCGGGTAGACGCGCTCCGGAAAGTTATCAGTCGTCAGTAATCAATTTGGTGTTGGCCTTTGGCCCTTTGCTATTGGCGTTTGGCGTTTGGCTCCGGATCGACAACTGACGACTGACAACTGGGTGTTCGCTTTAGGCGATGACCCAAAGGCCAACGGCCAAGAGCCAACCCCCAACTGCCCAACGTCTCAGCTGTCCGTAGCCACGAAATCCATCACCTTGATCGCGGAAACGTGTTTGCGGATCTCCTGCCCGACCCTCACGTGGTAGGGCTCCTTCTGGTACGCGTAGAGCCCGGCTTCGTCATCAAACTCAAGCAGCAGAGCGTAGCCGAAATCCGATGACATGTGGTTCCGGTATTCCGGGTCGGCGGGCTCGAGCAGCCTGGTGATCGCGAGACTGCGCACCGAACCGATGTCGGACAGCTTGCGGACCTGATCAAACAGGGTGTCACGCTCAGACGCGGCGACTTCCGGCTTCAGGTTGAAAAGCACCATATGGCGGAGCATTGATGAAGGGAACCTCCTTGGGCCCGTAAATCACAAATCGATAAATCCCCAATGAACAATGTGCGATGAAGAATGTTCAACGACCCATGTTCAATCTCCAGTCACCGCACACCCTTATCCCGCACTTCAATCCCGGCCAGGTCTTCGAAGAAGGTGATCACCCCGGAGTGGTCGTATCCACCCCGATCTCGGACCCGAAGGGCGGCGAAGAACTGCCCGACCACCGCCGTCGTCGGTATGGGAACCCCGAGCGCGGCCGCGGCATCGTGGATGAGGCCCAAATCCTTGGCGTGCAGGTCGACCTTGAAACCCGGTGCGAAATCACCGGCAAGAATTTTCTCCTTCTTCTGTTCCAGACACTTGCTGCCGGCCAGGCCGCCCGACAGCGCCGAAATCATCTTTCGGGGATCGACTCCGGCCGCCGCACCGAAGACGAGAGCTTCGCCCATCGCGGTCAGGTTGATGGCGACGATGATCTGGTTCGCGAGCTTCGTAAAGCCGCCGCTGCCGAGGGCGCCCATGTGAGTGACGGTCCGCCCCATGACTTCGAACAGCGGCATCGCCCTTTCGAAATCTGCGGCGTCGCCGCCGACCATGATCGACAGGATCCCGTCGATCGCGCCCTGCTCGCCGCCACTGACGGGAGCGTCGAGCATGCTTGCGCCCCTCTCGCCGAGCTTGGCGCCGAGCCGGCCCGAAACGATTGGATTGATGGTGCTCATGTCGATGACGAGTTGGCCTTCACGTACCACCTCGAGGATCCCGTCCGAACCCTCGACGACCGACCCGACGTCGGGTGAGTTGGGCAGCATCGTGATGATGATGTCGGCGTTTTCGGCAACTTCCCCCGGAGATGCGGCCCGACTAGCCCCAACGCCTGCCAACTCGTCCACAGCGGCCTGGCTCCGGTTGTGGACGACGAGCGGGTAACCGGCCTTCAGCAGGTTCCGGGCCATGGGCTTGCCCATGACGCCCAGACCGATGAATCCAACCTTTAAACGTGAGCTCAAAATTCCTCCTGACACCGTTGCATCGCCCGAGAAGCTAACACATAATGGGCCGCCGTGGAACCGCTCGCAAAGCGTAAGACAAGGACGCGAAAGATCACATCGGCGCTTCGGAAGGAATTTCCCGACGTACGGCTGGCGCTGGACTTCGAGACACCGCTGGACCTCCTGATTTCACTGATTCTGGCGGCGCAGTGTACCGACGAGCGGGTGAATCGCGTAACGGCGGTTCTGTTCCGGAAATACCGCAAAGCCGCCGACTGGGCCAGTCTGGACCGCACGGTTCTCGAGGAAGAGATTCGGTCCACCGGTTTCTACCGCAACAAGGCTAAGGCGGTACAGGGATGCACCCAGGCGCTGGTGGATCGGTTTGGCGGCGAGGTGCCCGAAGGGTTCGAGGATCTTCTGACGCTGCCAGGTGTGGGACGAAAGACCGCAAACATCCTGCGCGGTAACGCATTCGGTCACCCCGGTATCGGAGTCGATACGCACGTGGGCCGTCTGGCGCGTCGGCTTGGGCTCAGCGAGGAGAAGGATCCCGATAAGGTCGAGGCCGACCTCGTGCAGGTGGTTCAAAAACCGAGCCAGGTCGTCTTCTGTCAACTCGTCCAGCTGCATGGGCGGGCAACGTGCGCGTCACGCAAACCGAAGTGCGAGACATGCGTAGTCGAAAAGCTCTGCCCACGGGTGGGTGTTTAGGAGCCCGTCTCCATCCAGACCGGATCCGGTCGAAACTGTTCTGCCAGTCGTCGCGCGACAGACTTCCGGACGAAACCACGGAAGACGATCCACCGAATCGCGTGCTCCAGGTACTCGGCCGGTTCCCGGAATGTCATACCGAAAACATCGCGCGTCCGGCTGGTATCCACGAACAGGTACCGCCCCAGAACCTCGCGCAGTTCGACACGTGTCACCAACGGAGGCTGGCCGACGAGGCGCATCCCCCACTCGAGGGGCCCGATTGCAGGCCCGATAGCCCAGCGAGGCAGCGGAAGGTACGGAACACGGCAGCCTGCAAGATCCGACATCACTCGTCCCATTTCGCGGAACGTCAGGTTCGGGCCGGCGACCGGGTAGCGTTCTCCTTCGACGCCGTGCTCGATGGCACGAACGTGCGCGTCGGCGACATCGCGGACGTCCACATAGGTCAGGCCCCCGGGAATCGTCATCCCGACTCCGTTCAACATCTGGACGATATATCGCGTGGAAGGCGTGACGCGGTAGTCGTACTGGCCGACAACGCCTCCGGGGTTCAATACGACCATGGGGACCTTAAGAGTTCCGGCAAGATCCCAGGCACGCCGTTCACTCTCGGTCTTGGCAACGTAGTAAGCCTCTCTGGAACTCTGGTTCCAGTTGGCGGCAGTTCGCGGGTTGTCGGGTGAGTCGCTGAACCCTAGCGCGGCGATCGAACTGGTGTAGACGACACGGGATATCCCGAATTCAGAGGCCGCCCTCAAGACGTTCTCTGCGCCCTCCACGGCCGGCCGAATCACCATCTCGGGATCCTGCTGTTGAGTGTCGTACACCGCGGCCAGGTGCATGACGACATCGCATCCCCGGATCGCATCGGCTACGGCGCTTTGGTCCCGGATGTCTCCGTAGGCCAGCTCGATCCCGAGACCCGAGATTCCCCTCTGATCCGAGCCACGTCGGACGAACCCGACGACCTGATGCCCGGCCTCGAGGCAGGATCGGACCACGTTCGAACCGACGTGGCCGTTGGCACCGGTGATGAGGACCCTGGTCATTTGAAATTTTGCAGTTGAAGTTTGTCATTGGACATTTCTTGGCGAAGCGTTCCGTTTAGGACCGCACATCAATGTCAGATCTCAAATGTCAAACGTCCAATGTCAAATGGCTAACCTTCTTCCGACTCCCGCAGCTTCGCCAGGACCGAATAGTCTTCGAGCGTGGAGGTGTCACCGACCGATTCCTTTCCCGAAGCCAGGTCTCGGAGCAGACGCCGCATGATCTTGCCGCTTCGGGTCTTTGGCAGCGCGTCCGTGAAGCGGATGTGCTCGGGTCTGGCGAACGCTCCGATCGCCTTCGCGACGTGTCCCCGGAGTTCCTCCGCCAACTCCGGAGTCGGTTCGACGTCTCCCTTAGGCGTTACGAAGGCAACGACGGCCTGTCCTTTGAGTTCGTGCTCGGTCCCCACGGCAGCGGCTTCTGCGACCTTCGCGTGGGCCACCAGGGCGCTTTCGACCTCCATGGTTCCGATCCGGTGGCCGGAGACGTTGATTACGTCGTCGATCCGGCCCATGATCCAGAAATAACCGTCCTCGTCGCGCCGCGCCCCGTCACCGGTGAAATACACACCCGGAATCTCGCTCCAGTACTTCTTGTAGCGTTCGGAATCGCCGTAGATCGTCCGCATCATCGAGGGCCAAGGCCGCCGTATCACCAGGAGGCCGCCTTCGTTGTCCGGCAAAGAGTTTCCTTCTCGGTCCACAATATCCGGCACGATCCCGGGTAACGGCCGGGTGCCCGAACCCGGTTTGGTCGGCGTTGCGCCCGGAAACGGGGAGATCATGATCGAACCCGTCTCGGTCTGCCACCATGTGTCGACGATGGGACAACGTTCCCCGCCGATATGCTCCCGGTACCACATCCAGGCTTCCGGATTGATCGGCTCACCGACCGTCCCCAGCAGCCGCAAGCTCGACAGGTCGTGCTTTGCCGGCCACTGGTCTCCCCATCGGATGAACGCGCGGATTGCCGTCGGAGCGGTGTAGAAGATGTTGACCTGGTACTTCTCGATCAGCGACCACAGCCTGTCGGGCTCCGGGTAGTTGGGAGCACCCTCATACATCATGCTGGTCGAACCGTTAAGCAGCGGGCCGTACACGATGTAGCTGTGGCCCGTCACCCAGCCGATGTCCGCTCCACACCAGTAGGTATCCTCATCTTTGATATCAAACACCCACTGCATCGTGGCGAAAGCGCTCACCATGTAGCCGCCTGTTGTGTGGACGACACCCTTGGGTTTTCCCGTGGTCCCGCTGGTGTAAAGCATGAACAAGGGGTGTTCGGCATCGAGAGCAGCGGCTTCGCATCGATCCGACGCCTCTGCGACCAGATCGTGCCACCACAGGTCGCGACCGGCTTTCATCGGCACCTGCTCACCGGTCCGCTGGACGACGACGACTTTGTCGACCGATGTCGTGCCCTCGAGCGCATCGTCCGCGTTTTTCTTGAGCGGGACGATCGCGCCACGACGATGGCCGCCGTCGGCGGTGATCAGGACCTTCGAGGCGGAGTCGTTGATCCTGTCGCGGAGTGCTTCGGCGCTGAAGCCTCCGAACACCACGTTATGGGTGATTCCGATCCGCGCACACGCAAGCATCGCGATCGGCAACTCCGGCACCATCCCCAGGTAGATCGTGGCCCGGTCGCCGGCCACGAGTCCGATCGAGGAGAGGACGTTCGCGAACCGGCAGACTTCCCGATGGAGCATCTGATAGGTCAGGACGCGTACGTCGCCGGGCTCGCCCTCCCACAGAAGCGCCACCCGGTTCTTGCGCCAGGAGCCCAGGTGGCGGTCGAGACAGTTGTAGGACAGGTTGGTCTTTGCCCCGACGAACATTTTGACGAAAGGCTCTTGCCACTCCATGACGCTCTGCCACGGTTCGAACCACTCCAGGTTGGATGCCACTTCGGCCCAGAATCCATCGGGATCGTCGATGGACCGTCGATACATCCTGTCGTAGGCCTCCATGCTTGGAACCCGGGAGCCGCTTCGGAACTCCGGACTCGGGTGGAAAACGCGACGCTCGTCGAGGGATGATTCGATGTTCGTGCCAGACATGGGTCTTGGTCGTCTCCTCGGGATGATGATTTTGGTTGGGAGAGGGGAGGATACCAGAGGCGGTAGGCCAGAAACAGGGCGACCGTGGGGCCGCCCCTGTTCATTCAATCGGTCGGGACCGGGAGTTCGGCCCCTATTCCTTGGTCAGGCCAAAATACTCGTAATTCACCGGTATGAATTTCTGCTCTTCTTCAGGGACGTTGTCCTCCGGCCAGATCGCCGTCACGGGACAGGCTGGCTCGCAAGCGCCACAATCTATGCACTCCTCGGGATGAATATAGAGCATCTGGACCTCATCGAAGCCCTCCTCGTCCTTCTTGGGATGGATGCAGTCGACGGGGCATGCATCCACGCAGGCAGTGTCCTTGGTGTCGATGCACGGCGAACCGATGATGTATGTCATTGCGATCTCCTTACGATTGAATTATAGCACCGGAAAAACACGACATTATACACTCCAACTCCCTCAAATCAATGCCGGTGGATCCCTCTCAACTCAAAGGCTTCGCAAGGGAAAGAAGGCCACGGATTACACGGATTTAACGGAAAGGAGAGGTCTCTGGGGGAGGCATTCCGACCATGATTTTCCCCTCTCATCCGGTTCATCCCGTCCCTGTCGTCCGTGTTCATCCCATCCGGGCAATTAGCGGCATTCATTTCAACAGGCGTTTGAGCACTTTTCCGGTGGGCGTCCGCGGCAGGTCCTCGACGAACTCGACCACCTTGGGAAACTTGTACCCGGCCAGCAGGTCCTTGCAGAAGGACCGCAACTCCTTCTGATCGACGGAGGCGCCCTCGGTGGTGATCACGAAGGCTTTCGGGACCTCGCCACGGACGTCGTCGGCGACGCCGATGACCGCGACTTCCTTAACCTGGGGATGCTGAACGATCGCCTCTTCGACCTCCCGAGGATAGATGTTCTCACCGGCCGATATGATGAGTTCCTTCTGGCGGCCCGTGATCGTGACGAAGCCCTCCTCATCCATCCGTCCCAGGTCACCCGTGTGGAGCCAACCGTCGGTGATCGTCTTCGCAGTCTCTTCGGGAAGACCCTTATATCCCTCCATGACGTTAGCGCCGCGCACCATGATCTCGCCTACCTCGCCCGCCGGGATCACTTCGTTTTTGTCGTTCCAGATCGCCATCTCGACGTTCGGCAGGGCGCGGCCTACCGTGCCGAGCTTCCGTCCGCCGGGAACGTTCATGGAAACCACCGGCGCCGCTTCCGTCTGGCCGTAGCCTTCGTAAATCTCCACGCCGAATCGCTTCTGGAAGGCTTCGGCAACGGCGACGGGCAGAGGCTCGCCGCCGGAGATCGGAAACCTCAGGGAACCGACGTCAAGATCGCCTTCCGTACCGGCGAGCACCCGGTACATCGACGGGATTGCCACGAAACACGAGATCTGCTGTTCCTCAATCAAATGGACCACTTTGCCCGGGACGAACCGGTCGACCATCACCATCTTGCTCCCATTCAGCAGCGGAAGCAGGATCGTACCGGTGATGGCATACGTGTGGAAGAAGGGCAACAGGCAGAGAAAGCTGTCCTCCTCACTGAAGTTGCCGGCGAGCCGGCAGGACTCGACGTTGGACACGAGGTTTCCGTGCGTCAGCACGACTCCCTTGGGACGGCCTGTCGTACCCGAGGTGTAGAGAAACAGCGCAGGATCTCTGTCTCGGCCGCGGCCGGTCCCGGCCCCCTTGGGGATAAAGTCCGCATCGTCGGCCATCAGGATCGTGCCGTGCTCTCCGAACAGCGGGCGGATCTTCGTCAATGCTTCGTCAAAGAAATGGGATGCGATCAGCGACGTCATCCCGGAATCCTTGAGGATGAAACCCAGCTCCTGGGGCCCCAACAGGTAGTTCAGCGGTACGACTGTCTTGCCCGCTTGCCAGCCGGCCAGCATGGACACGACGTAGCGCTGGGAATTGAGCAGCAGGACGCCGATGGTGTCACCGGGCACGTCCGACCGGAGTCGATCGGCCAGCCTGTGGACCTCGTCGGCCAGCTGGCCGTAGGTGAAGGAACGCCCTGTCTCGTCGATGATCGCGACGCGGTCGCCATACTTCTCGGCGGACTGGTCAAATTGTTCAGACAGGAAAGGCATAAGTGATGCACCTCCTCTCAGGTTTCGGGTGTCGGAGTATACCAAGGGACGGGACTATTTGACGTTGGACATTTGGCGTTTCTGAATTGACATTGCTCGAGCAAGCCGGCGATCCTCCCATCAATGAGCGATGGCGAATGTCAATTCCCAAATGTCAGATGGCCGATATTCGAGGTCAGATCCTCCGATCTGAGATCGGGGGGTGGTAGATCAACTGAATAAGGATCCGATCCGGGTCGTAGAAATAGAACGAGCGGGCGCCATCTCGATGAGTCTTCGGTTCCTTTGCCAGTTCCACGCCCTGCCCCCGAACCCGCTCGGCCCACTCGTCGACCTCTTCGGGCCGGGAGACGACGAATCCGATGTGGTCGAGCGCCTGGGATGGGCCGGGCTCGTGTCCTGGTTGCATGCTATGGAGCGCGAGGTTATCGGAACCCGAGGTCAGATAGACATTGTCCGCGTCGGGCATCCACTCGAGTTCCATACCCAGAACATCCCTGTAGAACTCGAGCGAGCGCTTGATGTCCCGCACACGGAGCGCGGCGTGTCGAAGGCCCAGAAACCCCCCGCTCATTTGACTTTACCTTTCCCCAACCCTACAATTAAGCCCTTCATTCTGAAGCGAGTGTAGCATTAAGGGACTGTAGCGGGAAGCCGTTCCGGACGCCCCTTTCGGGAGGGTGATTAACCGACGAATCGGCTAAATTCATGACCAACAGGAAGTCGAACAGAGCATTCCCGCTCGGTCACCTGAACTCCTGGCGTATGCACCGCCAATGGCTGGATCGTCCTTTCACTGGACGGAGCCTCCTCGATCTGGTCCGATCCATCGGATGGGTCTATTCGCCCGGCGGCTCTACTCCCTACCTTTCACTGTGGGCGCGAACAGTCGGTTTCCGGCCCGCCAAGCTCAACCGCCTGATTTTCAGGGACCAAAAGCTCGTCCAGCTGGAAACCATCAGAGGGTGCACGATGCTTCTGCCCCTGGAGCAGGCGCCGATCGCCCTCCGCATCCGAAGCCGGACATTCACTGAGCTCGCCGAACAGGCCCGAACACTGATGCCGATCGATAATGCCGAGATGGTGCGCCTTAAGGTAGCGGTCCTCGAGGCCGTAGAGGGACTGCCGAGGAACCACGGCGAGATTCGGGACAGGGTGCCTTCGAAGCTCGTTCGAGACTTTCCGATGAACCTGAAACGTAGTCGGTATGACGGGAAGTCTGACGCTCGCGATCAACCTCCTCAAGGAGGAAGGCCGGATCATCAAGCTGCAGACGGGCAAGCGTCTGGACTCGACCGACTATTCCTTCGCCCTGCTTTCCGATGCCGTGCCCGGAATCGACACCTTCCCGCTTCGGACCGAGCACGCAAACATGGAACTGGCCAAGCTGTACTTTGGGGCGGAGGGGCCGGCTCGGGTCAAGGACTTCGCCTGGTGGGCCGGCATTAACGCCACCGAGGCGATCCAAGCGGCCGCCGACATCCGGCCGGCATTGTGCGCGGTGCGGGTCGCCGACAGCAGGGACGAGTTCCTGATCCCGGCAGACAAACTGGACGAATTCGTCGACTTCACACCCGCCAGGACACCGGCCGTCAACCTGGTCCCGTACCGGGACATCTTTCTCAAAGGGCAGCGGGAAGTGGTTGACCGCTTCGTTCGGCGTGAGCACTCCGACAAGCCGTTCTCGCGGTGGAAAGGCAAGCTCATCAACGATCCTCTCGCGACGGTCATCCATGACGGCGAGGTCGTCGGCATCTGGGAATGGAATCCGGACCGGCAGGCTGGGCTCGTCTATTCCCTCTTCGCGAACACACCCACCAAGGTGAAGAGCCTCATCCGCAAGCGTGCCACCGAACTGGGGACGTTCATCGAGGACAACCTCGGGGAAATTCGGGGCATGGACTACGGCCGCCACCAGATGACTCGCATCAAAGACCTGAAACCCTACTGTGGGCACGGACCCAAGGCCAACGTTGGAGCAGTTTGAAGTCGTTCGGTCCGAGGCGGCGTACTGGTGGCGGACGAACGTCGTCGCCGGCGCTATCCTGCACCGCTCAATGCTGCTCTTCATCGCCGTCCCGATCGCCCTCGCCTTCTACGAGTACTATGCGCTGAGCTTCGTCATTTTTGTATTGATGGTTCCTTACGGATTCTTCCTCCGTAATCTGGCAACTCACGCGGTAATCCGGTTCATCCGTTCCCACCCTGAAACAATCGAAGAATTTCGCAGTTCCGGCGTGATCGGTAGGCAGTAATCAGTAGTCAGTTGGCGATTGGCCAAAGGCTGATTCACTGACGAGGGATCGCTGACGACTGACAACTCTACAGCCTGGTTGCTTCCCCGCGATGTAAGTAGCTATCATTGCCAACGAGGTAACCCTTTATGGACAAGAGACATGTCCCTCTCGCTATCCTTCTGGCGGCGATCGTAGCCCTCTCGTCCTTCTACCTGAACTCGCTGATCGACGAGACCGTCGCCCTCACCGGTCCCGATCCGGCTGCGGCCGAGACGATATCGGCCGACAAATACATGGATCACGTACGCTTCCTTGCGGACGATGAACTCGGCGGACGCGGGAACGGCACGCCCGGTCTCGAGCGGGCTGCCGAGTACCTGGCGACACAGTTCCGAATCCATGGTCTTCGACCTGCCGGGGAGGATGGCACCTATTTCCAGACGCTGGAAGTAACCACCGATGCGGCGATCGGTCCCGACAACGGACTCGAGCTCGGATCCGCGGTTCTCGCCTTCAACGAAGACTTCGCGCCGCTGCGTTTCTCCACACGGACGGACATTGCTGCGGTCCCCCTGGTGTTCGTCGGCTACGGCATCACCGCGCCCGAGATGCATTGGGATGAATACGCGGGCATCGATGCGACGGACAAGATCGTTGTCGCGCTTCGTCACGAACCTCAGGAAGACGACCCGGACAGCCTGTTCAACGGGGCAGAACCGACTGCGCACGCCAGCTTCATGAACAAGGCGATCAATGCCAAACAGCATGGGGCAGCGGGGATTCTCTTCATTACGGACCCGAACAATCACTCGGCGGACGAACAGGCGTTGCTCTCGACGGTGGCTTCCTCAGAGAAGGACAACTCCGGCATCGCGGCGGCTTACGTCCGGATGGAGCCCGTACTGGCGTACTTCGACGAGGCCGGGATCGATCTCAGGCAAATGCAGCGCGAAATCGACACCCAACTCGAGCCACGATCCGTCGAACTGGCCGGAAGCGCCGTAAGTTTCTCGAGCGACGTTGTCCGCGTCCGAGAGCCGGTCCGAAACGTCATTGCGGCAATCGACGGATCCGACCCGGCGTTGCGCGGCGAATGGATCATCGTAGGGGCCCACTATGATCATCTGGGTCTCGGGGGAGAGTATTCGATGGACCGGGGAGCCGCGGGCGAGATCCACAACGGCGCCGACGACAATGCATCCGGCACGGCCGGGATCCTCGAGTTGGCTCGAGTGATCTCGAAGAACCGTTCGATGCTTGGTCGATCGATTCTGTTCATGGGCTTTGCCGGCGAGGAACTGGGCCTGCTGGGTTCGAACCACTTCGTCAACTACCCGACGATCGACATCGAGAACGCCGTGGCGATGCTGAACTTCGACATGATCGGGCGTCTGGGCGGTGATCGCGTTTTCGTGGGTGGAGTCGGAACTTCGCCCGGATTCGAAGATTTGCTCGAGGGGTTCAACGATGAAGTCGGCCTCGACCTGGACTTCTCCGAGTCGGGAAGCGGGTCGAGCGACCATACGTCCTTCAACCTGAAGGACATCCCCGTCCTCTTCTTTTTCTCCGGCCTGCATGGCGATTACCACAAACCGTCGGACACCGCCGAAAAGATCAACGCCGAGGGCGCCCGAAATGTCCTCAGGCTGGCGTACCGGATGATCGGCCACGTGGCCGGCGACGTTCCGCGGCCCGAATACACCGAGGTCTTCCAAGCACGTCCGCTGTCGGGCAGCGGAGGGGGTTACGGCCCGTACTTCGGTTCGATTCCGGATTTCCGGGATGACCTGGACGGGGTGATGTTTGCCGACGTGACCTCCGGAAGCCCGGCGGCAAAAGCCGGCCTCAGGCCCGCTGACATCCTCACGCGGTTCGGGGAATACGTCGTCGGGAACCTCTACGATTTCACTTTTGCGTTGCGCGCCCACCAGCCTGGAGACGTCGTCACCGTCGTCTTCCGACGGGATGGTGAGCAGATGACACGCGAAGTCACACTGGAGGCACGACAATGATCCGTTCCAGATGGTCGACCACGGCCCTGCTGGCAATCCTGCTGCTCGCCGGCTGCGCCCGGGCCGAGGAGCCCTCTCCGGTCCAGGCAAACGAACCGGCGGCTACCGCGCCAACGGCGAAGCCGATGGCGTCCCACCCCGACGAAGGCCATATCCAGAACGTGCAGCAGCTGACTTTCGGCGGAGAGAACGCGGAAGCGTACTTCTCCTCGGACGGACAGCACATCATCTTCCAGTCAACGCGCGACGCGCTCGAGTGCGACCAGCAGTTCACGATGAGGATCGACGGCGGGGAACTCGCGCAGGTCAGCAACGGCGGCCGAACGACGTGTGGCTACTACACTCCCGGCGGGAGCCGGATCATCTACGCGTCGACGCATCTGGGTGCGCCCGACTGCCCGCCCGAACCGGATCCTTCCCGGGGCTATGTATGGCCCCTGTACCGTAGTTTCGACATCTTCTCGGCCAACCCGGACGGGAGCGACCTCGTGCGCCTGACCGACGCCGACGGCTACGATGCCGAGGGCACGGTGTCCCCGGACGGGACGAAGATCGTCTTTACGTCGACGCGCGACGGCGATCTCGACATCTATACTATGAACATCGACGGAACGGAGCAGACGCGCCTGACCGACGAGCTGGGCTACGACGGCGGTCCGTTCTTTTCGCCCGACAGCGAGTGGATCATCTACCGTGCCGGACATCCGACGGACCCGGAAGAAGTGGCTCGATACGAGGACCTGATGGCGGCCGACCTGGTGATGCCGGACAAACTGGAAATCTGGATCATGCGGGCCGACGGGAGCGACAAGCGTCAGATCACCAGCTTCGGCGGTGCCAACTGGGCGCCGTTCTTCCACCCGGGCGGCGAGAAGATCATCTTCGCCTCCGATATGGACAACGAGAACCCTAGGATCCCAAACTTCGAACTGTACATGATCAACCTCGACGGTGAGGGCCTGGAGCGTGTGACCTTCGATGAAGCTTTCGATGGCTTTCCCATGTTCTCGCCTGACGGAACGAAGCTGATCTGGGCGTCGAACCGTTACGCCGAAGATCCCGGCAACACGAACCTGTTCATCGCGGATTGGGTAGAATGAAGCGGTAGGAGGAGACAGAACAATGCCTCTATTCGAGTATGTCTGTAACGATTGCGGTGCGGAATTCGAGAAGATCGTGCCTTCTCACCGAACCGCCGTCAAGTGCGCCAAGTGCGAGAGCGCCCAGGTCGAAAAGCAGTTGTCGGTCTTCGCCGTGGCCGGTGCAAGCTCCGCGCCCGATGAGGGCTGCGGTTCGTGCGGGGCGCCCGAGCCCGGCATGTGCCGAATGCCGTAACGGGGCACTGGCCCCAACATTCTCACCAACCCGCTTGGGA
This sequence comes from Terriglobia bacterium, assembly GCA_965206125.1. GTDB lineage: Bacteria > Acidobacteriota > Terriglobia > 20CM-2-55-15 > 20CM-2-55-15 > CAXWPM01. Next base: position 378,686 of record CBDBIN010000046.1, on the reverse strand, counting down.
ACTTTGCCACGGATTGCACGGATTATACAGACAGGCAAAATCCTGTGGCCTGCTGCCCGAAAAACCATCCCTTATCCGTTTAATCCGTGTAATCCGTGGCAACATCTTCCCTCCCCTTTAACGTCAGCCGCTCCCGCACGGATCGTATTCGCCCTGTATACAAACAAAACGCATCCCGCATAACTCCACATTCCTGAATTTCATATCCGTAGGTACGGATACCCGAAATCGACAACCGGCACAACTTGCTGTAATCCAAGCAATTTGACTCGTGGAACGGGTCTTGCATAGAGAGCTGCGGCCAGATCAATCCTGGCCGACGATTATGTGGTGTAGGAAACAAAGTGGTGTACACGGGTGGGAGGTCGGATCGGTTCGGCCTCCTGCCTTCGGTTCGTCTGCAATCCAAATCTTCTCGCAGAACGAACCCGTTTCAATGGAGGTTAGATGACTCTTTCTAGAGGAAAACTATTTGCTGTCCTCGTCTTGATCCTGGCGCTGGGGATGCCGGGTCTCGCACAGACGACCGGCACGATTACGGGCCGGGCGATGGACAGTTCCGGCGCACTGATCCCGGGCGTGGAAGTCAGCGTGGCCAGCCCGGCGCTGATCGGCGGCCCCCGGACTGCCATTACCAACGAACAGGGCAACTATCGCTTTACGCAGCTGGCGGGCGGTGCCTATACCGTAACGTTCAGCTTGCCCGGCTTTAAGACCCTCAACATCGAAGGCGTCCGCGTGGGCGTCGGCGCCACCGCGACGGTCAACGGCTCCCTCGAAGTTGCGACGGTGGCCGAGACGATCACCGTCCTGAGCCAGGAGCCGACGATCGACCTGGAGCAGGCGACGGTGGCCGTCAACTTCGGCGACCAGGAGTTCGAACAAATTCCTTACAGCCGCAGCCTGCGCGGGATCATGATGTTGGCGCCCGGCGTCTTCGCCACCAGCTACGACATCGGTGGATCGTCCTTCGGGTCAGGTTCTTCGCCCGGTGGCCAGGCGTTCGGCAAGAGCGGAGACGCTCAGGTCGTCGTCGACGGTATGATCTGGGACCAGCACTACGAAGACGCCGGTTCCTTCGAGGAAGTCCAGGTTGCTACGGCGGCCAAGAGCGCCGAGCAGTCCAACCCGGGCACGAGCCTCACCTTTGTGGTGAAGTCCGGCGGTAACGACTTCCACGGCATGCTGGTAGGCGAATGGTCGGACTCCAGCTTCGTGGACACCAACATCGACCAGGATTTGTTGGACCGCGGCTTCAGCCCTTCCCCGAACAGCTTCACCCGTTACAACGACGTCTTCGGAGAGGTCGGCGGACCGCTCGTCAAAGACAAGTTCTGGTTCTTCGGTTCCTACCGCGACGGTTACGGTGGACGCCTGATCCCGGGATTCGTCGATGACCGGAACGGCGCAGACCCGGACACCGGTCCCCCCGCGACGTTCTTTACGAAGCTGCAGGACCCGACTGTGAAGTTGACCTGGCAGCTCACCGACAACAACAAGCTTGAGAGCATGACGCAGTTCGGCCGGAAGTGGCAGGCCTACCGGGGCGGTTCCCGGACGGTGCCGCTGACGGCGACGCAGAACCAGGATTCCTGGTCCGCCGTGGGTCCGACGCTGAAATGGACCTACATCGCCAGCTCGACCATGACCGTCGACGCCCAAGCGAGCCGGGGCGGGTTCTGGTGGCCCAGCGAAGCCTACACCCCCGACATCCGGATCACGGACCGCAACTCGGGAGAGACCCGGGGAGCGTTCCAGGAGTCGAACCGTCGGCCGGTTCGCTGGCAGTGGAGCGGCAACTTCAGCTGGTTCGCCGACATTGGCGAGACCTCGCACGAGTTGAAAACCGGTTACCTGGGATCCTGGGGATACCAGACCGCGACCCTGACGATCGGCTTTCCCAACCAGCAGGAGTACCGGTACCGGTCGACCGATGAAGAAGAGGCGGACGGCCTGTACTTCCTGAACCCGGACTCGGTCCGTGTCTATGACTACCCGACCTCGGTCAAGAACGGCGAGAGCTATGACTCGTGGTTCCTAAACGACAAGATCACGATCAACCGGAACCTGACGGTGAGCCTCGGCTTGCGGTGGGACCGGTACACCTCGTGGCTGCCCGAGCAGGGTAACGACGGCGCCGGCCCGTTTGCGAACGTGGCGCTGTTCCCGGCACGCGGTCCCGACGAGTTCCCGATCTACAACTCCTGGGTACCGCGTGTGTCGTTCGTCTACGACATCACCGGCGAAGGCCGTGTGGCGTTGAAGGCGAGCTACGGCCGGTATGCGGGCTCGGATTCGGGTACCGGTATCCTGCCGGGTTCTTCAGCCGGCAGCATCAACCCGGCAAGCCGCACCCGGTCGACTTACGATTGGGACGGCACGATTCCGTACGTTCCGAACCCAGCGGATCTGCAGTCGGTCGATGGCGGGAGCGGTGAGATCACCGAGACCCTCGCCGACGGCCTGAAGGCTCCCTACACGGAAGAGTACTCGGCAGGCATCGACCTCGGTATCAGCCGGGATTACAGCTTACGGTTCAACGTCGTCCGCAAAGTGGACTACCAGAACCAGAAGACGATCAACCCGTTCCTCCCGTTCGAAGCCTATACCGAGTTCGCAAGCGGCAACGACCCGGGTCCGGACAACATCGTGGGAACCTCGGATGACAACGATGTCCCGGTGTTCTCCGTTTCGAGGGACCATCCGTTCTTCGGCACGGATTTCGAGCACACGATCCAGGCGCTCGACAACGAGGATAACGACCTCTACACCGGCTACGAGCTGACGTTCAACAAGCAGTTCGCCGACGGCTACTCGTTCATGGTTTCGTACTCGAACTCGTTCCGGAAGCTCCGGAGGGACAATCCGATTACGCCGAACGAGCTGCTCTACAACTACCATCTGCAGAAACCGGAGTGGAACCAGTCCCTCAAGTCCAACGCAGTGTATGAGCTGCCCTACGGCATCCAGTACTCCACGTCCATCCTCGGACAAAGCGAGAACTACTACAACCGTGAGGTACAGGTCCGCAACGCTCTGCGCGCGAGGGTCACCCTCGACGTGGACACCCAGATCGGACGCCTGCCGTTCGTAACTATCTGGGACCAGCGGGTATCGAAGACCTTCCAGATCGATGATCGACATTCGATCGAAGCGACCTTCGACCTGTTCAACTCCACGAACGCGAACAACGTCACCCGCATCCGTGAGCGTGTCGGTTCGCGGTTCCTGGAACCGTCGTCCATCCTGTCGCCCCGCATCATCCGTCTCGGCGCGCGGTGGCGCTTCTAACAGTCAGTCGGCGAGCATAATCACTCGCACGAGAAAGGGCGGCCGCAAGGCCGCCCTTTTTTTCCGTAGAGCGGGAACACCCGGTCGCTACCGCTCCCGGTTCTGTTCTCTCTGCCGCCCACCCATCAGAACCCGGAGCGGTAGCGATGGGGTCCAATCTCAGATCTCGAATCACCAATGAACGATCTCCAATGTGGAGGCCGTCTCGGCCTCCGCATGGTGCTAAACTCCGGATTCAATGCGGGATCTGGAAGAAGCGCTTAAGGACAGGCTTTCCGGTGAAGTTCGATTCGATCGAGCTTCCCGGCTGATGTACAGCACGGACGCCAGCATCTACGAAATAGAGCCGATCGGCGTCGTCATCCCCCGTTCCTCGGAAGACGTATTCGCGACGGTTGAGATCGCGCGCGAATTCGGCGCGCCCTTGCTTCCGCGCGGCGGCGGAACGAGCCTGGCAGGACAGGCTGTGGGCCATGCCGTCGTTCTCGACACGACCAAATATCTCCACAACGTCCTCGAAGTGAACACCGACGAAGGCTGGGCCTGGGTCGAACCTGGCGTAATTCAGGAACAACTGAACCGTCACCTGGCACCGTCGGGCTTCCTGTTCGGGCCGGATACATCGACTGCGAACCGCGCCACGATCGGCGGCATGATCGGAAACAACTCGGCCGGGGCACACTCGATCCTCTATGGGAAGACCGTCGATCACGTCATCGAAGTCGACGCGGTGCTCGCCTCAGGAGAGCGCCGGAACTTCGGCGAGATCGGCTTCGACCGGGCGCTCACAAGGGGCGGGCTCGAAGGCCGTATTGCGGAACTGATCAACACGAATCGGGACGAGATCGAGCGCCGGTTTCCGCGTCTCATGCGGCGGGTCAGCGGGTACAACCTGGATGAGTTCGTGCGCAACGGGCGGTTCAATCTCGCGAAGTTGATCGTCGGCTCCGAGGGCACGCTCGCGTTGGTTCACCGGGCCAAGGTTCGGATCGAACGGCGGCCTCGGGCCACCGCCCTGATGGTCGTTCACTTCGATGAGATAGTCGACGCCATCCGGGCATCGGAGACCATCCTCGGGCACAGCCCGGCCGCGGTGGAACTGCTCGACGACATGATCCTCGACCTGGCTCGAGGGTCGCTGGAACTTTCTCGCGAGATCGGTTTCATCGAGGGCCGTCCGGGTGCGATCCTTCTCGTCGAGTTCTACGGCGATAACCAGGCAGAACTCGCCGACCGACTGGACCGTCTGGAGGCCGACCTGAAGCGGGAGGGCCTCGGCTATGCCCATCCCCGCGCCCTGGAGCCGGCCGACCAGGCCCGTGTCTGGAAAGTTCGCAAGGCGGGGTTGGGCCTGCTGCTCGGGATGAAGGGCGAACGGAAACCCATCGCCTTCGTGGAAGACTGCGCGGTCGAACCGGACCGGCTTCCCCTCTTCTACGAACGGTTCCGTTCGGTCATCGAAAAATACGATACGAGCGCCGGCTACTACGGTCACGCCAGCGTCGGGTGCCTGCACATCCGCCCTCTGATCAACACAAAAGTAGCCTCGGAAATTCGCAAGATGAAGTACATGACCGAGGAGATTGCCGACCTCGTCATGGAGTTCGACGGCGCGATGAGCGGGGAACATGGAGACGGTCTTGCGCGAAGCCACCTGAATGAAAAGCTCTTCGGCCCCGAGATCTACCGGGCGTTCCGAAACGTCAAAGCCGCGTTCGACCCCGAGAACAGGATGAACCCCGGGAAAATCGTCGATGCTCCGGCAATGGACCAGAGCCTGCGCTACGGGGAGGCCTACGACACGATCCGGCTGAACACGCATTACGACTTCTCGCCCGAAGGCGGCTTCGCCACGGCGGTCGAACTGTGCAACGGCGCCGGTGTCTGCCGCAAGACGACCGAGGGAACGATGTGCCCGTCATACATGGTCACCCGCGAAGAGAAACATTCGACCAGGGGACGGGCCGACATCATGCGGGCGATCCTCTCGGGCAAGCTGCCGGCCGAAGAAATGACGGGCTCGATGCTCAAAGGGGCCCTGGACCTTTGCCTGGAGTGCAAGGCTTGTAAGGCCGAATGTCCGTCCAATGTCGACATGGCCAAACTCAAGTACGAGGTGCTCGCACGGTCGAACGAGGTAAACGGCACACCTCTCCGATCGCTGTTGTTCGGACACATTCATCGCCTGAGCCGGGCGGCCTCCCTTTGGCCCGCGGCGGCAAACAGTGCGATAGAAAGCCCGGTGCTGCGGCGGATCATGGACCGATACCTCGGCATCGACGCCAGGCGCTCCCTGCCGCGTTTCGCGGATGAAACGTTCGAATCGTGGTTCCGCAAGAGGAAGAGCACACCGGCTCGCAGCGGCGCGCCGAGTGGGAAGGTCGTTCTGTTCCACGACACGTTCATGAACTACAACCACCCTGAGATCGGCCGGGCGGCAACACGACTGCTTGAAACCGCGGGATACGAAGTCCGACTGGCGGACCGCGTCTGCTGCGGCCGTCCGATGATCTCCAAAGGCCTGGCGGAAACGGCGCGAGCCTACGCGGCCCGCAACGTCGAAGTGCTAACATCCTGGGTGGAAGCGGGCTACGTGATCGTCGGGTGCGAGCCCAGTTGTATGCTGACGTTCCGCGACGAGTACCCTGACCTGGTGGAACGTCGTGCGGCCGAGGCTCTCGCAGGCCGGACCTTCCTCCTGGAAGAGTTCATCGCGCGCGAAATGGAAGCCGGGAACTGGAAGCTCGAACGGCCCGCCGTCCGGACGAACGCGATCCTGCACACGCACTGCCACGAGAAGGCTCTCATCGGCAGTTCGGCTCTCAAACGCGCTCTGGAGACCGCGTTCGACGTCGAGGAGGTCGATGCGGGCTGCTGCGGCATGGCCGGCTCCTTTGGCTATGAAAAGGAACATTATGACGTGTCGATCGCGATCGGGGGCCGCCGGCTCTTCGAAAGAATCGAGAGGGACAACACCCTGATCATCGGGTCGGGCATCTCGTGCAGGCAGCAGATCGAGCACGCTACCGGGCGGAGGGCGCTGCATCCGGCCGAGGCGTTGGCGTGCGCGCTCGAGGGTGAGGCCGACGGGCCTCGGAGCTCATCGTGATTCGGAGATGCGTATGACGAAGAGGATCGGCGGAATGGCGACACCCGAGGGGACCGAACGCTACCGGGCGCGTTTCGACCAAGCTGCCGAGGGACATTTCAGGCAGGGACAGGACCTGGTCATGTCGTCGATAGGCCTCGGCACCTATCTGGGAGAAGCTGACGAAAGGACTGACGAACTTTACCGTCGGGCGATCATGCGGGCGGTCGAACTGGGGTGCAACGTCATCGATTCGGCGATCAATTACCGTTTCCAACGTAGCGAGCGATCCGTGGGCGCGGCTCTGGCGGGTTTGATGGCCCGATTCGACCGGGATGAATTGATCATCTCCACCAAGGCCGGATTCCTGAGCTTCGATCAGACGGTCCCGCCGGATCCAGGCGAGTATTTCGTCCAGACGTATCTCGACACCGGCCTGCTCACGCCGGACGATATCGCTGCAGGATCTCACTCGATCGCCCCCCGCTACCTCGAGAACCAGCTCGACCGCAGCCTCGAGAACATGGGCCTTGAAACGATCGATATTTTCTACGTCCACAATCCGGAAACCCAGCTCGAGGAAGTCTCGCCTGACGTGTTCTTCGATCGCTTGCGCGCTGCTTTCGAATTCCTTGAATCCGCGGTGGCTGCCGGCAAGATCCATATGTACGGCACCGCGACATGGAACGCCTACCGCAGCCCCTCGGAAACCCGTGGATTTCTGTCCCTCGGCGACGTCGTCGATTGTGCGCGCACCGTAGGTGGCGACGGGCACCATTTTCGGGTGGTCCAACTCCCCTACAACCTGATGATGCGCGAAGCCTCCGCACTGGAGAACCAGAAGATCGGCCCAAACGCCCTCTCGGCGCTGGACGCCGCATCCGAGCTGGGGCTGGTCGTAATGGCCAGCGCTTCGATGATGAAGGCGCGTCTCTGCCAGAACCTCCCCGATTTCATCTCCAGAAAATTCAACGACCTGGACTCCGACCCCCAGCGTGCCGTGCAGTTCGTCCGCTCGACCCCGGGCATTACGACCGCGCTGGTCGGCATGAGCCAACCTGCGCACGTGGAAGAAAACCTCAGCCTGGTAGGCGTACCACCCGCAACGCCCGACGCGATCCGCGCTCTTTTCGATGCTGCGTAACTATATCGAGGGACGTGAGCGGCTCTGGCACAGCCGTGACGAAAACCGTTTTGCACGGCCTTTCGAATGGGGCCTGGACCACATCGGCCTTGCGAACGGCTCGGACCCGCGCCTCGCGATGGAACGATTCGCAACCGAGTCAGTCGCAAACAGCGACGCTTTCTATCGGTATGCCGCGACCGAGGAATACGACTTCGACGGTCATACGCTCAAGTTCCCCAGCGCGATCGAGACGCCTCACGAGGCGAACAACACGGTCTGGGGACGTTACTTCCCGGGAACCAGCCGACTCGCCGTCGTCGTGCTCCCACAGTGGAACGCCCAGTGGGAAAGCCATATTGGACTCTGTCGGGTCCTCCAGCGTTTCGGTATCGCGTCGCTGCGTCTGAGCCTGCCCTACCACGACCATCGCCGGCCCCCACATCTGGAGCGGTCCGAGTACCTGGTGGGCCCGAACCTCGGCATGACGCTGGCTTCGACCAGGCAGGCTGTGCTCGACACCCGCCGCGCCGGAGACTGGCTGCTCGAACAGGGTTACGGGCGGCTCGGCATCCTCGGAACGAGTATCGGCTCGTGCGTCGGCTTTCTCACCATGGCCCACGATCCAAGGTTCGAATGCGCCGCATTCATCCACGTCTCGTCCTACTTTGCGGATGTCGTATGGGAGGGCCTGTCCACGTCCCACGTCCGGCGCTCGCTGGAGCAATCGATAACGCTCGACGAACTGCGCCGGATCTGGTCGCCGATCAGCCCTTTCCCCTTCATTCCCAGACTGGGCAAAACCGATCAGGAGATGCTGGTCCTGTGGGGCAAGTACGACCTGAGCTTCCCGTCCTACCTATCGGAAAAGTCGTTCCGTGAGTTCGACCGGCACGGCCTGAATTATGAACTCGTGACGCTGCCCTGCGGCCACTACACGATGGGGAACTTCCCGTTCAGCTCCATCGCCGGCTTTCGCACGGTCAAGTACTTGAGACGTTTCAGGGATTGAGGACCCGGGCCCGACAAGCCGTCGAGACCGCTCTGGCACCAAGGCAGAAATGCGGGCTAAGGCTTGATTCGGACGCGGGAATCGAATTGAATGCGTGGTAATGACCCTGGAGGACACCATCGCGGAGCTTGGCCAAACGGCCGGCACTATGAAACTGCCCGACCTACGGCGGCTGGTTCTGGATCTGCGCCCAGGGGAAGGGGAAGTCGAACCCTTCATCCGGTTCACGGACGACCGCTACGCTCGAAATCTGGTCCACCGTTCCGAGAAATTCGAATCCCTGGTCCTCTGCTGGAAACCCGGGCAACGCAGTCCGATCCACGACCACGCAGACTCACTCTGCGCGGTGTACGTCCACGACGGCGTGATGTCTAATGACAGCTATCTGCGGACGCCGGCCGGACACGTGCGGCCCGACGTCGCGGAGGATGGCGGCCGGGGAACCGTCTTTTCGATTCAGAAGGACGAGATGCACCAGGTTTCCAACCTCGACTCTTCCGAGCACCTGGTGTCGATCCACTTCTACCTGACACCGCTCGAGAACTTCAAGGTGTACTCCCTGATGTCGTCGAAGTGGGAAACCTACGACGTCCCCTATAACCGCGTCTTCAGCTTCGGCGGCGGGATCTAGTGTAGGGGTGGCACCTGTGGCCACCCGTCCTCATCAGTCTGCGGATATGGGCAGCTGTCGGGTATGCCGAACAGCAAAGCTGTCGGGTTTCCGGACAGCAAAGCTGTCGGGCGGGCACAGGTCCCGCCCCAACACCCTCATTCGTCGGTGTGTTCGGAGTCGATTCTCAGGCGTTTCTTGCAGGGTTCGCAAACCCAGTAGTGTTTGCCTTCGATGAAAGCGTGGAAGTGGGCGCCGGTCCCGTCGTCGTCTTTGCACAGATCGCAGGTCACGCAAGGATTATAGGAACGACGGGAAGAAGATTCGAGGGCTAATCGTCGTGCCCGGCTGCGGGCGGGGACGAAGCCTCCGCTGGGAGGACGGACGGCGGAGCGGGCGAGGCGCTGGGCGGAGCGGCGATAGCGGCCAGGCTCTTCGGCTCGAACTGCTCGGCGGTCACGCTCAAGACGACGATGTCGACCCGCCGGTTCAGACCCCGACCGTCACGGGTTCGGTTCGACGCTACGGGGCGGTACTCTCCGTACCCGATCGCGGACAGGCGCACCGGGGGAATCCCTCCGCTTTGAATCAGGTGCCTGAGCACGTGGGTCGCCCGAGAAGTGGACAACTCCCAATTCGACGGAAACTGCGCGGTCTTGATCGGGATGTCGTCGGTATGACCTTCGACGCGCACATTGTAGGAAGTCTCCATGAGTTTTACCGCTATTCCATCGATGACCGAGAGCGCCTGGCTCTGGAGCTGGGCCGATCCCGGGCCGAAGAAACCCGCCTCCGCAAGGCTGATCGTCAAACCCCGTTCGTCGATGCTCATGCGAACCTGCCCTTCTTGCAGCTCCGCCGCGAGCAGGTTCTCCATCCGTTGCTGGACTTCCTCCAGGCTGAATTCGCCATCGCCTTCACCCTGGCCGCCTGCCGATACGAACTGGGTCGCCTCAAACGCGGAATGCGTGTTTCCGATGATGTTCACCGTGTTGCCGGGCAGCCCGCCCTCGTCGTAGAGGGGAAAGACCTTGCAGGAGGGAGAGAAAACCGCCAGCTCCGCGAATGCCACCTGGACTGCCTGCGCAACCTGTCCCGCCTTCTGGTTATCCGCGTTTGACGCCGCAAACATGACGACGAAGAAGGCAAACAGGAGGGTGATGAAGTCCGCGTAGGAGACGAGCCAGCGCTCGTGATTCACATGCTCTTCGTGTCTTTTTTTACGGGCCATAGCTGTTACTCCGGCTCGCCTTTCGCGGCTGCGCGAGCCTTCTGGAGTTTTTCGTCCAGGAACGACGTCAGTTTACCTTCGATGAGCCTCGGGTTCTGGCCTTCCAAAATGCCGAGCGTCCCTTCGAGCATCATTTCCTTGATGATCATCCGCTTCCGGCTCTTGAGCTTCAGTTTCCCTGCGGCAGGAAGGAAGAAGATGTTCGCAATCCCGACACCGTAGATCGTCGCCACGAAGGCGACAGCGATACCGTGTCCGACTTCGTCGATGTTATCCAGGTGCTTCATGACCTGGATGAGACCGAGTACGGCACCGATGATGCCGATAGTCGGCGCGAATCCGCCGGCAGCCTCGAAGACCTTCGCGGAGTAATCGCCGCGTTCCTCCATGTACTGAAGTTCCATTTCCATCGTTTCACGCAGTTCGCGCGGCTCGCTGCCGTCCACGGCCATCATGATCGCCTTCTTGAAGAACGGGTCCTTCACGTCGTCGGCGTCTTTCTCGAGGGAAATAATCCCCTCGCGGCGCGCCTTGTTCGTGAACTGGATGATCTGGTCGATCACGCCGTCCGGCTGAATGTCGTCTTCCTTTAACACCATGATCAGGTCCCCGACTGCATTCAGGGACGTCGACAGGGGAAAGCCGATCATGGTCGCACCGATCGTCCCACCGAATACGATGAGCGCAGCTGTCGGCTGCAGCATCTCGAGGATCGATCCGCCCTCGAGGACCTGGCCGATCAGGATTCCTCCGAAAGCTACGGCAATTCCGAGTAATGTTCCGAGATCCATGTTTGTTTTCCTTTACGCACTTGGCCCACCGGAAGGGGCGAATCCGTTCACTCCTCGACAGCCTCGAGTTCCATTTCTTCCCGGTGAGCGTGGACGTCAATACCAGAGCCACTGATCGCCCTCTTGTATTCGATCACTTTGCAGACAATTTCGTCAGGGTGATCGGCAACGATCAGTTTCTCTCCCGATCTCATGGTGATGACCGTGTCCGAGCCGCCCTCTATCGTCTGGATCAACTCGCAGTTGACGACGATGTCCTTGTTGTTGATCTTCTTGACTGCGATCACTAAGTACCTCCTGGGCTGCGGAAGGACCGCGCCCTACCCATTCTTCATCGGCGCGGGACTTGGCGTTCTACAGTGGAATTTTGGGGAAAAGGGGGGAGGAGGGGGGGAAGCAGTTGCTTAGTTGTCAGTCATCAGTTAACTAAACTGTTAACTGACTACTGACCACTGACGACTGATTACTGCCAACCCCAACCTGCTGAGCCTCTTGGATCAGAGTCGACAGGTCGAAGTCCAGGCCGTCGAGCCGGCCGGCGACTTCGCGAACCCTCAGGTAGTCGGGCAGGTCGTCGACGGTCAGACGGAGATCCGGGCTCTCGCAGGCCGGACGCGGCTCCAGACACTCGCCGCCGGATGCGGCGAGGTTCTCCTTCGCGTACAGCGTCACATGCTCGCCCAGCGGTCCTGGTCGGCGATCTCGCCGATCCGATCGAGGAGACGCCGGGTCACGGCTTCACCGGTAGTGCCTACGGGCAGGCCGTCCTCGATGACGTATTCGGCTCCGGTGGACAGAATGTGCTCGACGACACGATCGATGCTATCCGGATCGGTAAACGGATTGTCGGCGGTGACTCGAACGATGATGTCGGCATCGCTGACGGCTGCGGCCCCCAGGTAGCGCCCGAGCACATCCTGTTCGCTTCCTCTGAAGCAGAGGACGTCGCGCCGGAGGCAGTCCGCCGCGATGATGTCGTCACCGGGATTTACCGTCGTCGCCACGACGATGTCGTCGAGCATCCGAGTCCCGCGGAGCCTGTCGACCAAGTAGCCCAGAATCGAGCGGCCGCCCAGCGGCAGCAACACTTTGCCGGGGAGGCGGGAAGATCCCATCCGAGCCTGGATGATGGCAACAGTCCGGGGTTTCATAGCGCGCTCGGGGGATCTCGTTCGTCGGCAAAGACCCGGTCGACAGCTTCGGTCAGTTCGGAAATCCTGAAAGGCTTGCGAAGACAGTCGGCACCCGAGTCCGAGATAAACTCTTTGACATCCTTACTTGCGACATCCCCTGTCAGCAGCATCACTCGAGTGTCCTTGCCCTGATCTTGAACCCATTCGATCAATTCCCGCCCGCCGATGCCCGGCATCCGCAGATCGCTGATGACCAGATCGTAGTCGCCCCCTTCCAGCTTCTCGAGCGCAGCCTCACCCGAAGGAACACACTCGAGGGCGAAGCCCGAACCCAGAACGGCTTCGACCAGGTCCAGAATGTGGTGCTCATCGTCGGCAACCAGAACACGGCGGAGTGTCGCGGGCCCTTCGACCGGAGCGACGGCGGAGTCGACGACCAACGGAAACTCGACGGCAAATGAGGTGCCCTCACCGGGTTTGCTAGTCACTTCTATCCGGCCGCCGTTGGCTTCGACCAGCTGGCGGGAGAGGCTCAGGCCAAGACCCGTACCGGTAGTCTTCGTGGTAAAGAAAGGCTCGAAAACCCTTTCCGCTGTCGCCGGGTCCATGCCCGGGCCGTTATCTCTTACGCGGATCGTCACCCGGTCCTGCTCGATCGACGTCGAGACGTCGACGGTGCCTTCATCCCGAGCCGACGAGATAGCCTGCACGGCGTTAGTGACCAGGTTGAGCAGGACCTGCGTCAGCTCACAGGAATTGACCGAAATCGAGGGATTGGCTTCTGCCAGGTGCAGTCCAAGCCCGATACGGTTCAGCCGCAGCTGGTAGACGGCCAGCTCCAGCGTCTCGCGTATCGCGGCGTTCAGGTTGACGACTTCCTTTTCACCGCTGCCCGGTCTGGAGATCTTGAGGACGTTCTGGACGATCCGTGCACAGCGCTCCGTTTCGGAAACGATACGGTCGAGGTTCTTCTTCTGGTCGCCGCCGCCACCCGCCAGGAATTGCGAAAATCCGAGAATCGTCGTCAGAGGATTGTTCAGCTCGTGGACGATCCCCGCGAGCAGGCTCCCCACTGCCGACATCTTCTCCGATTGTGCGAGTCGGGTTCCCCACTCCGCTATCTGTTCGGAAAGCGAAAGATTCTCACGCTCCAGAAGCTCCACCCGACGGGCTCGGTCGAGCGCCGAACCAATGGGACCGAGGGCCGTGGCCAGAAAACGCTCGTCGTCCTCGGAGAATACTCCGGGGACGGGACTGCCGAGGTTCAAGACACCCACCACGCGGCCGGAAACGGTGAGGGGCAGACTCAGGAGCGAATTGACGACGACGGCGGATCCGCCGGGCGAGATAAACCGGTGATCTTCAGCGGCGTTATCCAGACGAAGGGGCCGTCGCTCGGACGCGACCCAGCCGGCGGCTCCTTCACCCAGCCTCAAAGGCGCGACCGAGTCCGAAGGCGGCATGTCCTCGGCGACGGGGTCGGCCGCGATCACCTCGAGTCGGTCCGAGTCCGGGTCCAGAAGCATCACCGAACAACTCTCGGCGCGTGTGCCCTCAATCAAGCAGTCGACGACGAATGCGGCCACCGCCTCGGTCCGTTCGATGCCGACCAGGCCGGCCACAAGCCGGCTCAGGAACTCGGGCTTGGCTGCCGGGGTTCCGAACCACGGAGGAGTAGATCCCGGGGTCAATCGGTCGAGACCCGAAGACATCACTTCCGTTTTCATGGGGTTCGGCAACAGCAGATCCTCAGTTTACGTACGCCGTCGTATGTCTCGACCGCGCGTAGCGGCGAGGGGCACGGTTCCGTCCGATGTTCAGCTCTTCCTCGTTGGCGAAGACGTTGTCTTCAAAACTCATCATCGTCAGGTCTTCCTTGAACCGTCCGATCTGGGAACGCACGATCTGTCCGGCTCGCATCTGAACCAACCAGGTCGGAAAGTCCGCACCGGAGGCGATCGTCAACGGGATCCCGCCGGAGAACCGCGGATTCACTTCGATCAGGCTCACTCGGCTGCCGTCCCACTTGCACTGGATATTCGTGGCTCCGATCAGGCGGAGGCTTTCTGCGACGTGGCGCGCGAACTCGCTGACGCTGTCGTTACGTCGGGTGATTCCCCGATCGCTGACTCCGGCGCGAATGACCAGCCGCTCGCGCGGGACGATCGAGATCACGCGCCCGTCGAAATCGGAACATACGTCCACGGTAAACTCCGTACCCTCCAGATAATCCTGAACGATGGCGTTGGGAACGTAGTCGGAGAAGAAGCGCAGCTCCTTCTCGTCGCGCGCCTCGAAGACCTGGAAGCTTCCGCGTCCCCATCGGGGTTTCACAATCGCCGGGTACCGCACCGTGTCGTAGTCGATGTCCGCGGGCAGACACGTTCTGGGCGTGTCGACTCCGTTCTCAACCGCAAACTTGTAAGTCAGCATCTTGTCGTTGCAGATGCGGCCAGTCTCTTCGCCCGACACCGATACCCAGATGTCGTTCCGCTCGAAACGCGACTTCTGGCGGCCGAGGATCGGCATCTCATCGTCGATGGTCGGAATGATCAAATGGATGTCCTCGACATCGCAGATGCTTTCCACGATCGGGATGTACTGCGGGTCGGTCGTCAACGGAACGATGTGATTCCGATGGCCGAAATAGAGCGCGGGCGACCGCGAGTTGATGTCGGTCGTGATAACGCGCCCTCTTCCGTTCTGCTCTACGGCGTTTCGAAACGCCCGGACCAGGCCGACACGGCGCGAGGCCGCGGTAACAAGAACGTTGATTCTCTTCATCCGATGGAATCCCACTGGGCCGGTTCGTTCTCATCGATCGAGTTGCGGGCCTGGCGGCCAACGACGTCGTCGACGAACTCCGGCGAAATGCCCACGGCCGGCCGCAGGGCGTACAACATATCGTTGGAAATCGTTTCTCCTGGCGCGATCGGCCGCTTGGCGTACAGCGCGCGGCGCGAGGCGGTCTTGTTCTGGCTTTCGGTCTCGGTGGCAAACTTGTCGCGCTCGCCCAGGATCGAACCGATCGTACGGAGCTCTTCGATGTGCACTCGCAGCGCCTTAGTGTCGAAGGATACCTCGCGATCCGGAACGTCTCCGCGCGTGTCGAGCATGAAATGGCGTGCACCACCAGCGGCGGAAACGGCGGAACCCAGGTTCCAGCCGTGCGCCTCGAGAAAGCCGCGGCAGGGGGTTGAAAGTGGGTAAAAGGTGATCCGAGAGTCGTCGCCGAGGGCGCGGGCAAGCCGATGGCATCGGACGACATATCCGTAGCCGATACCGGGGCCGGCGTCGACGACGAAGCCGACCTCGGGAGCGCCTGGTTTGTTAGTTGATTTGACCACGGGTGCGGTGAACCAGTTTCTTCCAGCCTTCCAGGATCGGCGCGATCTCGTACTCCAGTACGTCGCAGACCGAGATCCAGAATCCATTCTCCTGTGCGGAGATCAACTCTCCGAGGGCATGCTCCAACGCGGCCATCAACGCCGCACGGGAGTTCTTGTCTTCGTCGACCCAACCCAGATCCTCGGAAAAGATCGAACAGAGAACGCCCAGGTCCTCAAGGTAACTCGAAAGCTCGGTATACGCACGCTCCTGGTCGCGTTCTTCGAAGATCCCCACGATTCGGCTGCCGGCTTCGGTGACTCGGCCCAGTTCCTTTTCCAACTCGCCGAGGGATTCGCGGACGACGCTGTCAAAGTCTCCGCTCTCGATGTCAATCGTCTCTTGCGGCCCCAGGTCCTGATCGCACAGGCTGCGGTCGCGGTAGTGCAGCGCTTCGTCTGGCCCGAAGGAAACCTTCGTAATGCATTGGCCGGAATTGAGATAGTCGGTCTCGATCCAGTCCAGCAGGTCGCCCCACGTCGACAGGTCTCCCGGTACGTTGATTGTGTCCTGATTCATTCGGATGTTCATCTTGCTGCTCCACTACTGGGCCCCGACGTCATCATTTCGACATCAGGGCCTCGTGTTCGCCAGTGATCGCCAAGTCTTCGGAGCCACTGGTTTTCAACAACTTCTCGCCCAAGACCTCAACTTCCTTCGAGAAGAACGGCTGGATCTGGAGGCGGCCCATAATCTTCTCGGTTGCACTTCGGTTGCCTTTCGCCAAGTACTCGTGGCCCTTCTGTAGCAGGACCAGTGGTCCCGACCAGCGTGGAGGCACCGGATGAGTCTCCATTCCCTCAAACAGGTTGGACCACTCCCTCGCGATCGACTTCCACGTGTACCGTTCGAAGGCCCTCTTACGCCCCGCAGCCGACATCTGGGCAAGACGGGACGGGTTCGCGGTCAGCGACGCCACGGTTTCGATGAATTCCTGCCGGTAGGCGTCGGACTTCGGGTCGCCCTCGATCGTGACGCCCGTCGTCCCGTTCGCGACAGTCTCCTTGAGGCCTGCGCGGGCCGAAGTCACGACCACAGCCCCGGCGGCCTGGGCCTCGATCGCAGCGATGCAGGAGGTCTCATCGAACGTGTTGGGATAAAGGAACAAGCCGCTGCCGGCCAGGGCGTCCACGAGCGTCGTCTGCGCGACGCTTCCGTGCATCGTGACGCCTTCCTGCTCGGCGGCCGAATAGATGCTGCCGTAGGCCTTGCGGTCCCCATCGGCCGACCATCCGTACACTTTCATGCTGCTGAAAACGTCCAGCGTCATTTGAGGAACCCGGCTGCGAATCTCGGGGAACATCTCCAGCAGGCCCTCGAGCCCCCGGAATGGCGTGCTCGAATAAACGCCGTTCGTCCAATTTTTCTCGCGAGGTGGCGGGATCAGATCCTGGCGAAACCCGTTGCGAGTCGCCACGACGGAATCGGGAGCCAGGCCGAACTTGTCGATGAACGTCCCCCGCTGCCACTCGCTCACACAAAAGTTGAGATCGATATGTTGCTGGAGCGCGGCGTGACCGAGTTGTGAGATCGCTGGCTGGTCGAAGGCGTCACCGGTCCAATAGACTGTCCTTGGCGCCACGCGACCGATCAGAAAGGGATCGAAGGACCGAAAGGAGATGAAAACATCCCAGGGCGTCACACGAAACTCTTCAAAAAACTGATGGTAGTGCCGATATCCCACGCCGTCGTAGTTTCCCGGCCGGGGGCAGTTGCAGTAGACGCGGACTTTGTGACCGAGGGAAGCCAGCTCCCGGGACATGAAGACGATTCCGCTCTCGCTTCCTCCGAGCGGACCCTCGAGCGGCGAACGCCCGTGAAAGGGAATACCATTGTTATAGATACCGATGTTCATTGTGCGTGGTCCTTCCCTCTGCTATGACTTTTCCTGTAAGACGACTCTAGCAGCCCGTGGCAGAAGTCTGATGGCCCGCGTTACGGCGACGTCGCGCCAGATGCTAGGCGCCGCGCCGACAGCGATGCGGGTACATCGTTGAGGGGCGGCAACAACCGAGATGGTGTGACGTCGCCGTAACCCTTTGGGCGCATGGGGGTTCGGAGGCGCATACTTCGTTGCTCGTCGTCATGATGAAGCAGCATCACTTCCTCCTCGCGCCTCGTCTTCGCCTCCGAAGACCCATGCGCGCGAGCCATCAGACTTCTGCGACGGGCTGCTCGGACGGGCGCCTCGCCGTTCGGACCCCTGGGCAGACTCCCGCTTTTCGGTGACCCATTCGCGAAGCTCCGGAACCTGTTCGACGATCGCCCGGTAATGCTCGTCCAGATCCTTCCCAAGACCCAGACGTTCAAGTACCAACGCGCGACAGACCCAGTGATCGGGCGCGGCCCTTCCCGACCCGATGACCTCATCCAGGTGGGGCAACGCATCATCGAGTAGTCCTGCGCGGGCTTCGTAGAGACTGAGGTTCCCGAGGAGGGCCGGGTCCCCGGTCTTTTCGTAGCCGTGGCGGAGATGACGGGCGGCGCGGGCGAATTCGCCGGCGCTTCCGTAGATATGGCTGATGTTGATCCGGGCGTCGACCTGTGAACTGTCCCCTAGGATGGCGGCCTCGAGATGACGGCGTGCCTGGGGGTGGTCTCCCTTTTCGAGGTAAGCCGCGCCTCGCAGCGATTCGGCCACGGGATCGTCGGCAAACCGGTCCGCTACCGTGGCGAGAGCATCGTCGGGCCGACCGAGCTGAAGATAGGCTTTGACCAGGGCCAGTCGCGCCTCCCGGTGGTCGGGCTGAAGGGCGACGATCCGGGTGAGAACACGCGCCGCTTCGTCGTAGTTGCCTGAATCGGTGTGGAGCGTGGCTAGTTCGAGGACGGGCTCGACGAACCGAGGATCGAGATCCGAGGCACGCTGGTAGTAGCTGAGCGCCTTGTCGATCTTGCCCATCTTCTTATAGGTGAGCCCGATGTTGACCGTCGCGACCGGGTTACCGACGCTGCGCTCGAGGCACACCCAATAGGATTCCCGGGCTTTCTCATGCTGATCCTGTGCGAGCCACACGTTCCCCTGCTCGAGATGAAGTTCGAACGTATCGAGGCCGGCTTTCGCCGCCCGATCGAGCAGCTCGGCGGCGGTGTCGTAGTTACCCAGGCTTTTTTCCGCCACGGCACAGTGAACGAGGCTGACGGGGCTGTAGCCCATCTCGAACGCCCTGAGTAACGGCGACCGCGCCTCCTCGTGGCGGCCCAGTTCCTGAAGCTGGATGCCGTAGTCCATGTGGGCCTTCGCGTTGGTCGGATCTTCGGCGAGCTTCTTGGCGCCGAGCTTCAGGTAAAAGTGCTGTTTCTGGACGACACGATCCTGCCCTCGGACCTTTCCGTAATGGTGGATCACGGCCGGGAGGCTCGAGAAGCTCAGGTCGTCGGGTAAGCGGGTCGGATCGATAATTTCGTGGACAGCGCCGTGAAACCTGAGACGTGGGTCGTTGCGGAACAGCCGGATCAGGGGATTGTCGACATAACCCGGGTACGGCTTGCCCTCGACATAGTCCGCGGTATTGGGCGCCCATCCGTGGAGATGGTTCTCGTAGACGTAATTGCGCTGTACCAGGTTATAGCCGTCATAGGAACCCGCCCGGGCCTGTTCCAGCTGCCAGAGGTCCTCGGTCGCGATGCACTCGTCGGCGTCGAGGACCAGGATCCAGGGGGACCGTGCGGCTTCGAGGGAAATGTTCCGGGCGTCGCCAAAGTGGTCGGTCCATTCCGTCTGGATCACGGTCGGATCAAACCGGCTTACCCGTTCCAGGGTCCGGTCGGTGCTTCCCGTGTCCACAATTATGACTTCGCTGACGGTAGATATGACACTCGAGATCGCGTTTTCGATCCAATCTTCCTCATTCTTAACGATCATGCAGAGGGATATGCCGTTCGTCATGGTGGTCATTAATGCAAGCCTCGGACCAAACGAAAACTCGACGCCTCGCTCCGAGCCTGACGTGGGCACAAGCTTCTCTCGACGATCTGACACGGGGTGTCGGTTTTTTGACATTCGCCTAAAGTCCCGCGAACCAGCGATCGATACATAGTTTGTGGTGGACCAATAACTGGCCCATCAAACCAGGACGGAAGAAAACGCAAGAGAGCCGGCAAGGACGTCGGCGATAAAAAACAATTCATGGAGGAAGCTTAAAATGAGCTTTTCAGTCGTAACAAACCTGTCATCGATCAACGCCCAGGCGACGTTGGACTCCACGCAGATGGGTCTGCAACGGACTCTGGCACGCCTGACCTCCGGTCTCCGGATCAACAGCGCGGCCGACGACGCCGCGGGTCTGGCCGTCGCCAACCGGCACAAGCTGGACAACACGGGTCTCTCGATCGGTATCCGTAGCGCCAACGACGCCATCAGCAAGCTGCAGATCGAAGACGGCGCGATGAACAACATCTCGGCCCTTCTGGATCGGGCCCTGACCCTCGCCAGCCAGGCGGCTTCGGACACCTTCACGGGTTCGAGGGCGACTCTGGATTCCGAGTTCCAGTCGGTTCTTTCGGAAATCACCCGTAACGCGACGGCGGCCGGTATCGAGACGGGCAACACGAACCTGAATGCCCGGTCGGTCTTCGTTGGTAACACCCAGACGGCCACATCCGCTGCTGTGACCTACGTGTCGTTCGCTCTGACCACGGCAGTCGATTCCGAGGGTCTCGGCATCAGCAGCCAGGACGTCACGGGCCAGGCCAACGCAACTACGGCCATTGCAGCCATCCAGACCGCGATTGGAACCCTCGGTACAGTCCAGGGTCGAGTCGGTGCCGCGATGAACCGGCTGAGTTTCGCCGTTTCTCAGGCGCAGACGATGTCGGTCAGTGTCCGGGCTTCGGAATCCCGAATCCGTGACGCCAACATCGCCGAAGAAGCGGCTTCGTTGACGAAGTTCAACATCCTGACGCAGAGCGGTTTGGCCGCGCTGAGCCAGGCGAACCAGTCTTCGCAGTCCGTGCTCCAGCTCCTCAGATAGAGATTCAGGGGACTGACGCCGCGCTCGATTAGGTTCCTCGCTCAAGTCGGTAATCGGCGTCGGTCCCTCGAATTTCTTGCAGATTCTCCAGAAGGGGCCCTAAAGAGGCCCCCGGAGACCGCCGATAACATGGTTGCAGACGAGATCGAGAACAGCGAGGAGATGAGAGATGGCCGGTGAGATCAATTTTTCTGGATTCAACGGTTTCGACTTCAACCAAGTCATTGACGTAACGATCCAGGCTGAGAGCGCGCCGCTCGAGGCAACCGAAGCCAAGGTCGCCGAGCTCAAGAAGAAAGATTCAGCGCTCGGGGCGTTCGGAACCGAGGTCGCCGACGTCCAGGATCCTGTCGCGGACCTGGTGCTCGGCACCGCGTTCAGCGATCTGGCCGCCGCATCGACCGACACCGACATCGCAGATGTCACCCTCGGGGACGGCGCTGCGGCTGGCGCTTACGCCCTCAATATCACACAGTTAGCCAGATCGCAGGTCACCGCTTCGACCAACGGCTACACGGCCACGACCGATACCGCGGCCGACGGCGGATCGATCTCGTTCACGATCGATGGCAACACCACGACCGCGATCAACATCAGTTCCGCGACTACGCTCACCGAACTCAAGACCTTAATCAATGATCAGAGCTCCGGCGTTGTGGCGTCAGTAGTCAACGACGGCACGAACAACAAACTCGTAATTTCAAGCCGGGAAACGGGCGCGGTCAACGGCTTCACGATCAACAACACCCTGACCAACGGCGTCGACACTGTCGTTGCGTTCGCCGTCGGTCAAAGTGAGTCCTCGGGCAACAGCCAGGACTCCCAGGACGCGGCGTTCACCGTCAACGGCCTCGCGATCACGGGCGCCTCGAACACGGTGACCGATGCGATCCCGGGAACGACCGTAACGCTGGTCACGACCGGCACGGCTACAGTCAACGTCACCAACGACTACGACGCTCTCGAGGAAAGCGTCAAGACCTTCATCACCGAATACAACGCGCTGAAGGAGTTCTTCGACGAGCAGGTGAAGCTCGATTCCATCACGGGCAAGCCCGGGCCGCTCGGCAGAGACTCGATCCTGCGGCAGGCGCTCTCCGATGTGCGGAACACGATCCTGACGTCCAACGGCAACGACGGTCAGTACTCGTACCTGACCGAAGTCGGCGTGGAGTTCGAGCAGGACGGCACGTTGAGTCTCGATCAGGAAAAGTTCGACACGGCGATGGACAACAACGTGGCAGATGTCCAGAAGCTGTTCCAGGGCGACGGCACCGTCGACGGTGTCTTTGACGACCTGGACGCCGCATTGAAGAACATCGACTCCACGGCAGGTTTGATCAAGACGACCCGAACCAGCCTGGACACGTCGATCAAGGTCCTCCGGGACCAAATCGTGGCGCAGCAGCTTCGTCTGGAGTTGCGGCGGCAGGAGTTACAGAAGATGTTCGCAGCCGCCGACCAGGCGATGTCCCGGCTTACGAGCCAGGGCAGCGCCCTGGGTTCGATCGGCTCTTTCTTCTAAAACGAAGTAACAAACCAAGAGGAACCTATGAACTACCCGAACTATAAATCGTCTGTTTACAGAGAGGTTTCGATCACAACGTCGAGCCAGACGCAGTTGATCGTCATGCTCTACGATGGCGCGATTCGTTTCCTCCGTCGGGGAATCGAAGCCATCGAAAGCAGCAACATCGAGGCCAAGGCCGCCGCGAGCGACCGGGCCCTTGCGATCGTTCAGCATCTGCATCTTTCGCTCGACATGGATCGAGGCCAGGAGATCTCGGCGAACCTCGAGAGGCTATACAGCTTCGTCATCGCGCAGATCACGGAAGGATCCAGTGGGCTCCAGCCGAGGAAATTGGAAGAGGCAATCAAAGTGCTAGATACACTCCGTTCCGCATGGGCCGAGGTCGCCCAGCAGGAGAGAGCAGAATCGGTTCCAACCGAGTTGCTCGCCCAGCAGGCGGCGAACGGAAGACTGGCCGTTCACGGATAACCATCGGACCATCGAAACCAGGAGAATATTCAATGAATTCCGTCGAAATACTGACCAGTCTCGAGCGAGAGAGACAATTGCTTGAAGAGTTTCGCAGCCTGTCGGAGCAACAGCTGGAGTTGCTCGCAGACGAGAACATCGATGGCGTCGAGAACCTGCTGGGCCACCGCGCTGAGCTGATGGTCGAACTGACCGCTATCGAATCGACGCTCGGCACCTGGATTACGCAGATCCGCCACGACCCGTCGGTCACAACGGAGACGATGAAGGAGCTTCGAGGCCTGAACGACGAGATCGTCGATCTGGCGAAGGAAGTCGTCGCCATCGATGCGGAAACGCACTGGCGGCTGGACCTGATTCGCGACCGCACCCAGACAGAGCTGCGCGATATCAACTCGGGAGCCAAGGCAATGTCGGGCTACGAGGCTACCCTGCATGTTCAACAGCCGGGCATAGACTTCGAAGGGTAAACACCAAAGCAACCTGCGGTAGATCCCCGTCGGTGCGGCAGAATCTGCCCTCCCGGCAAGATTTGCCGACTCTTCGGGCCGAAAGGTCCGAAGAGTCGGCTCCAAAATCCCTCCTTCCTTTCCTCAAATCCATCAGAACCGGAAGCTGTAGCGACCGGGTTCCTCCTTCGGTATGCATCCCTTTCTACCCCGCCGCTACCGCTCTGGGTTCTGTCGGTCCAGGCCTATCCTGAAGTCCATCGCGTGGGGAACCGGCCCGGCGCCGGAGTTCGCGAACCGGTCTTGAACGGCTGGTTTGAGCACTCTCCAGGTGGGGTCGTGTGACCCTTTCCACCCCGTCGCTACTGCTTCGGGTTCTGAAGTTAATTCGGGCTAATGATCCACCGACCGGGTACCGATAAGGTGGGTGTCCGACAGGAAAAAGGGGTCGGATTGTAGAGAGGACTTAGGGAGATCCGCCGGCAAGGACGCCTGGCCCCCAACATTCACGGAGGATTTAGATTCATGAGCTTTTCAGTTGTAACCAATCTTGCTTCAATCAACGCCCAGGCGACGCTGGACTCCACGAGCAACGGCCTTCAGCGAACGCTGGCGCGTTTAACATCCGGCCTTCGGATCAACAGTTCGGCCGACGACGCCGCGGGTTTAGCCGTGGCCAACCGCCACAAGCTGGACAACACGGGTCTCAGCATCGGTATCCGTAGCGCCAACGACGCGATCAGTAAGTTGCAGATCGAGGACGGCGCGTTGTCGAACATCGCCTCGCTGCTGGACCGGGCCCTGACGCTCGCGAGCCAGGCGGCTTCGGACACCTTTACAGGTTCGAGGGCGACGCTGGACGCAGAGTTTCAATCCGTACTTCCGGAAATCACGCGAAATGCCACCGCTGCCGGTGTCGAGACCGGAAACGCCAACTTGAGTGCCCGCTCGGTCTTCGTCGGTAACACCACGACGAACACCTCGGCGACCGTCACCTATGTCTCTTTTGCTCTGACGACGGCCGTGGACTCTGAGGGCCTCGGCATCAGCTCGCAGGACATCACGGACCAGGCGAACGCCGCCACGGCCATCGCAGCCATGCAGACCGCCGTCGGAACCTTGGGTACCGTCCAGGGTCGGGTCGGTGCAGCGATGAACCGGCTGAGTTTCGCCATTTCTCAGGCGCAGACGATGTCGGTCAGCGTCCGGGCTTCGGAATCCCGAATCCGTGACGCCAACATCGCCGAAGAAGCTGCCCAACTCACGAAGTTCAACATCCTGACTCAGAGTGGCCTGGCCGCGTTGTCGCAGGCGAACCAGTCGTCTCAGGCGGTGCTCGCGCTACTCCGGTAAACCAGAAACCTCCGGGGGGTGGCTCGCCGTCCCTGGCCTGACATAAAACAGAGGTCGCCCCCGAATCAGAAAAGCCCCGCTGAAAGGCGGGGCTTTTTATTTCAAATTGTAAATTGGAGATTGGAAGTTTCTCATTTCCTGTTCGGATGTCCCCTTCGGGCCCGTTTCCGAACAATATGAAATTGAGCATTCTCCAATGTCCAATCTCAAATAGTCCCCCCCGGCTTGTATCCCTTTGGAGCTTCGTGCATCAACGCCAATGGGTTGCCCGACGGGTCCTTGAAGGTGACCATCCAGAGGTCATGATCCTCCATCGGAGCGATCAGTTGCGGTGTGTCCACCGAGGGCACGCCTTTCTCGGCAAGGGCTCGCGCTGCTAGCGCGATGTCCGGTGTCCGGAAATACAGAACCGAACTCGCCGGAACGAACGGCTGTTCGGTGGACTTCTGGATGTAGAGACGGACGCCGGCGCAATCGAAGAACACGAGATCGCCAAAACGGTAGAGCTTTCGCAGGCCGAGGCTTTCTGAATAGAATTTTTCAGCGACATCGATGTCGTCCACGGTCAGCGATACCTGGCCGAGCTGGTTGAGCTTAATGTCCGTCAATGTCGTCCCCCGCCGAGCATGTTGTACATCCCCTCGATGTTCAGGGGGAGCCATTCTTCGTACGACGCCCAGTCGCTGGCGTCATCGATCCGGATCGTCTCCTGCAACTCGGCCAGAGTCCCTCCCGCGGCAATGCCCTGGGCGACCGCGTCCCGCAGACGCTCGACATAGCGGCGATGGTCGACGACATCGTCGGTAGTCCCCACCTGGCCGTGGCCGGGTATCACGATGTCAGCTCCGAGCGCTTCCACGGTCCGCATCTCGCTCAGCCAAAGCTCGAGGTCGAAACCGGCAAGGTTCCTGAACGGCAGACGCTTGATGCTGATGAAGTCGACGACGAACACGGCGTTCTCGGCCGGAAACCGCAGCACGGACATGTTTGCCGAATGCACAGGCCCGGGGTAGATCATCTCCACGCTCCTGCCGCCGAGCGTCACGCCATACCTGTCGGAATAGAACACATCAGGAGGATGCACCCCGTCGGGAACGCCGTCCCGCATGGCCTCATGTCCGACAAACTCCGCAGTATCGGCAAAGACCTCCCCACCGGAGGCGTGGTCTGCGTCACTGTGGCTGTAGAGGACGTAGCGGACCGGCATTCCGAAGCGCGTGTCCAGCTCCGACTTGAGCCACGTGGCAAAGTCCCGGTTGATGGTGTCCGACAGGATAATCCCTTCCGCGGTCACCAGGAACACCGTGAAGTGGTTGTTGTTCTGCGCGCGGTAGAGATTGCCGGCGACGCTCGCGATGCTTCTGGTCGGCTGTTGCTGAGCCCACGCAGGCAAGGCCCAGAGCGCGATTACCATCGGGCTCAGGGTCCAGATCAGAATACGTTTCATGAGTGTTTGTCTCCTCCTCGCAGACTCACGGAAGAAATCGCTTAACGCTGGCTAACAGTTGGCTGTACCCTTGGGTCGTACTATTCTACTCGCAGTTTTCCATCTACCAGCGTGTTTGAAGGAGGATCGATGAAGGTAGCGAAGTTGCTGTTCGTTTTCTTGATTGTAGCGATGGCCGTGGAGCCGGCCCTGGCTCAGCGTGGAGGCCGGGGCGGTCGTGGTGGCCGAGGGGGGCAGCAGCAGTTGACACCCGAACAGGAAGTGACCCGCACCCGGGTTCAGGCGCGACTGCAACGGCCGATTGAAGCCCTCGACACAGTCTGGTTGGAGGAATTGACGGTGACCGAGGTCGCCGATGCGTTAAACGCCGGACAGACGACGGCTCTGATCCTGACGGGCGGCGTCGAGGCCAACGGCCCGCACCTGGCGCAGGGCAAGCACAACTACGTCCTGGCGCAGACCGGCGAGGCAATAGCCCGCCGACTCGGCAACGCGCTGATCGCTCCGATCGTTACCCTGGAGCCATCCGGTAACTTCAACGGCGAAGCGAGCATCGGGCGTGCCGGGCCGACGATTTCGCAGGAAACCTATGCGGCGCTGCTGACCGACATGGGCGATAGCTTGCGGGGGATGGGCTTCACAACGATCCTGTACCTCGGAGACAGTGGCAGCAACCGACGGGGCATGCAGACAGCGGCCAATAACTTGAACGACATGTACGGCGGCGG
This sequence comes from Terriglobia bacterium, assembly GCA_965206125.1. Classification (GTDB taxonomy): domain Bacteria; phylum Acidobacteriota; class Terriglobia; order 20CM-2-55-15; family 20CM-2-55-15; genus CAXWPM01. The sequence goes on along the minus strand of CBDBIN010000046.1, from coordinate 352,071 downwards.
CCCCGCAAATTTCTACCATATCCCCGAGTACTACGATTACAGCTCGGTGCAGGTTTACATCCGGGACGTGTTGGGGCTCGAGGAGATGATGGCCATCGGCCAAAGCCGCGGATGGGCCGACGGACTCCACGAGGACTACGGTATCGATGCCCTGATGGCGCTGCAAGATCCCGAGACGATCCGCTGGCAGCAGCGTGTCGACTCCGGACGGGCGATCATCAACGGAATTCCTCTGGAGCCGCTTGAAACATTGCTCGACCACGGCCAGCAGTTACTCGAGTTGCGAACACGGCTCACGGTGGCGGGCATCGACAAGGCCCTCGCCAGCCCACCACCCGTGTACGGACAGCCCGAGAATCAGTAACTGCACTGGCAGGGGGCGACCAAGCGTCGCCCCCTCACTTTCTGGACAGAACCGGGAACGGTAGCACTCAGAAACGCGTGTAAGTGTAGAATCCCGCGGCCGCCGTCATAAACACCATCCCCGCAACAGCCCATAGCCTCAATCCGAGCGACGGCCGCATCGATTCGTCTTCGATCAGTCGCGTCACACAGTAGTAGTTGAAGGCGTACAGGATAGGCGCCACCAGGAGGCTCACGACACCGACCAGTGTCACGACCAGAACCGGGTTCGGCAGGAGCGTGTTTGTCACTAGAGAGAACGTGAAGATCACGACCATGAAAATCCAGTAGGCTGGGTTGGACGGCTTCTCCAGAAACGAGTTCGAGGGGAACAACGTCCGCAGGATCGTCGAGAAGGCGCGCGGAAATCCGTCCATCACCGAATAGACCGACGAAACCATCGCCGCGAACGCGGCAAGCATGAACAGGGGGAACATCCACTCCCCGAGCAGTTCCGTGTAGATCCTGGAGATCGTGAGGGCTACTTCGATACCGTTGGGCACGAGGCCCCGGGGCCTGAGCAGGTTGGCTCCCAGCGAAAGCAGCATGACGGCCAGCACGGCAGACAACCAGTAACCGACGCCGAGATCGCGTCGGCTCATTCTGAGCAGATCGCCGCGATTGGCCGTCTCCTTCTTCCAGTACTTCAGATGCTCGACGGTCCAAAGCGAGTGCCATACCGCCACGTTGATTCCGGTCGGCATGAGCCCGAAAATCGCTGCCACCAGCAGTATGGAGCCCGCCGGCAGTGCCGGAACGAACATGCGTCCAAGATCCGCCGGTGAGGGCGGCGTCGCAGCGAACGCAACGAGGGTTCCGACGACGAGAACCCCCATCATGAGCTTGCTTCCGAACTTGAGCGCAGGGTACTTCCCGGTCTGGTGGACAAGGATCGTGAACACGCCCAGAACAACCAGCCATGCGGGATAGGAGATGCCGCCGAGCGTCACGACCAGGATCGAGGCTGTGACCGACATCACGCCGGCCAGGATGGTCAGACCCTGAACGACCGTTATTGCCAGAAACACGAACAGCGCCCAATTCTTCGGCCCCGGAACCTTCTGAAATCCCTCAATCAACGATGTCTCGGTCGCTACCGCGTAGCGCGCGCCAAACTCGAAGGCAGGGTACTTGAAGAGGTGGGCGAACAGGATCAACCAGAGCAGGTCGTAGCCGAACCGCGCTCCGGCTACCGGAGCAAGAACGATGTGACTCGTCCCGATAGCGGTTGCCGCCATGATCATGCCCGGCCCCAGCCGGCCGAGGAATTGTCGAATCGCCATCGGATCAGACGTTGTTGAGGATCGCGAGCGCGGTGCCGCTGAAGATCTGGTTCTTCTCGCGTTCGGGAATGTTTAGGTCCTCGATCGAAGACACGCTGCGTTCGATCGAACCCAACAGGTGCGGATAATCGCTCCCCATCACCATGTGGTCGGTCCCGACAACATCGCGCAGCATCCTGAGCGTATGCGGACTGAAGGTGACGGTGTCGTAGTACAGCTTCTTCAAGTAAACGCTGGGCAGTTCGTCGGTGTTCGTCCGGCACTCGGCGAAATCGCGCCAGCCGTTGTCCATGCGTTCCATCAGCCACGGGATCGCGCCGCCCGCATGGCCGACAATCCAACGGATGTCCGGCAGCTCTCGAAGCATCCCCGAGTAACACATCTTCGCGACCGCGAGCGTGGTGTCACAAGGAAATGCAATGATCGGCCCGAGGACGTACTCGCTGAACTGCTCCGTGTTGGCCGGCAGCATCGGATGGAGGAAGATGCACAGCTTCATCCGGTTCGCCTCCTCGAAGAAAGGCCGGTACTCGGGCGAAGTCAGCGCGCGTCCCCGAATGTTGCTGGTCAGGATGACGCCGTTCATCTTGAGATCGTCGATGGCCCGGTGCAGTTCGGCGAGCGCTTCGTGGGGAGCGTCCATCGGGATCGAAGCGAAACCTTTGAAACGGTCGGGGTGGCGGGCGATCAGTTCCGCGTAAGCGTCGTTCATAGCTCGAGCTACTGCGGGCTGGTCGCCGGGCTCGGCGAAGAAGACATTCGGGGTCGATAGCGATAGGACTTCAGTGTCGATTCCTACCCGGTCCATGTCCTCGATCCGTTTCGCAGGATCCGTCATCGGAGGCGTGATACCGAAAAAACGGGCGCCACGGTACTTGATGATCGTCCGGCCGGTCGGGTCCTTGCCAAAGGAAAACTCCTGGCTCCGCTCCTCGATCATCTTGAAGAAGGCTTCGGGATAGTAATGCGTATGCAAGTCAAATTTCATCTTAAGCAGTCTCACCGCAAAGGCGCAAAGACGCAAAGGGTTAAGTGTCTTGGGGAGTGGGGGCAGAAGTAATCGACCGAACAGGTGGCCCGAGCCAAGAACAGGAATCCGGCCTTTGCGCCTTTGCGGTGAAAAATCTGAATCTGCTGAGGAGCGGGACTATTCGGTGGAGTCGGAATCGGAGGGTTTGGCTTCGGTTCGCAGACCGCCGGCGATGCGTTCGAGCATGTCTTTGTCGGGGATCTGGGACTCTACGGACGAGACGTTCTCGTTCTTGATCGCTTCGTAGATCTCGTACCGGTAGATGGAGATGTGAGCCGGAGCCTTGATGCCCAGGCGGACGTTGTCCCGGCCTATCCTGAGCACTTGAATCTCGATCTCGTTCCCGATGATAAGCCGTTCATCTTTCTTGCGAGTGACGACGAGCATCCTTGACCTCTAACCGCAATGCGGTGCGACGATTCCAGCGTCGCGGTGTAACTCACGCTCGTCGCATCATATAACCGATGACTCGCGGGCCGCAATCACCTATTTCTTAGCGTCGGGCCCACCGTCCATTCGCTGCCCTTCGTTTCCGGAATGCTCTTTCGTTCCACTCACTTCAAGCTCCGGGAACTCTGACGGGTCGTCTCCGCGCCTTGTCGAGAACTCCGACGCAGGGCTTTCCCCAAGAGGCAAAGAGTGCCCCCAGGGGGCGGAAACGCCGCGCCTACAGCAGCGGGTGGCGTACCGAGAAACCGGAGTCGGTCAGGATCACCTGCTTGCCGATCATCTCTCTGTGGTTGATCAGCATAGGCGCCTGGAAGTTGGCCGTGCTCTCTTCGGCTGTCGGGCCGAGGATCGTTGTCACGAAAGCCAGGCGGTCTGCCCGCGACGTCACGCCAATCGAGGCCCACTCCCGGTCGGGAATCAGCTCGCAATACTCGGGCACGCGGCTCGAAGGATCGAACACGAGAAACCCCACGTCGGACGACTCGACCGCCCGCAGCAAGCGGAACGGCGCGAGATAGTCGTTCTCGAGCAGGTTGAAGTTCTTGAAATTGGAAAATCCGATCAGCCCTTCCTCGAAGTGGATAACGGTCTCCTGGCCTCGAACATCGGAGTGATCGACTTGATCCAGTATTTCTATGACATTCATGGTTTTCTACCTCAGATAATCAAGCAGCGATAGCTGCGAAATCCTGGCCCCGACGGCCAAGGTCGCCTGCAAAGCATTCTCGTACGATTGGAATTCCGTCAGCGTCTCTGTCAGGTCGGCCGACTCCAGGTCTAGCAGGTCTTTCTCGCGCGCCAGCGAAAGCGCGCTCATTTCGTTCTTGATCGAATCGGAGACGTTGATCAGGCTGCCGATTCTGCTCCGGCTGACCGAAAGGCCCTCCCACGCGTCTGCGATGCCACTGAGCTTCGCGTCGATGTTGGCCTTGACGCCGGACTTCATGGCGTCCACAAGGTCGGTGATCGCCTGGAAGATGTCGCTACCGGCGCCGAAGAGTTGGTCTCCAGGGATCTGGGTCTGCAGCGACGACTGCCTCCCGACCTGCACTTTAGAGATATCGGAGTTTCCTTGATAGGTGACCGTGCCGGAAGCATCGCTTGTGAACGGCTGCGTGTCTCCGTCGGTCCCGCCGAAGATAAAATGTCCCTGGAACGCGCTGTTTGCGGTGCCCAGGATCTGGTCGCGGAGGCCTTCGACCTCCGTCACGAAGGTATCCGGACTGGCGGTCGTACCGATCGCCGACAGCGCCAGGAAGCGGACCCGATCGACCATGTCCTGCAGGCCTCCGACGACCGTGTCAGTGAATTCGAGCCGCGACTGCGCGAATTGAAGGTTGCGCTCGTACTGCTTGTACTCGCTCTTGTCCGCGCGGAGCCGCAAGACGTCGGACATCTCCCGCGGGCTATCCGACGGACGCAGGATCGCCCGGCCGGTCGACGACTTGTTCTGGGCGTCGAGCATCCCTTCTTTCGCATTGCCCACGTCGCGCAGGAAGGCGCGGATTGCCATACTTCCAGTAACTCTCATCTCATACCCATCGAAAGAACGGTCTGCAGCAGTTCATCGACGATACGGATCAGGCTCGCCGATGCCTGATAGGAACGCTGAAACTGCAGTATCTTCATCGTTTCTTCATCTACGGAAACGCCCGAGGTCGCATCGCGACGGTCTTCGAGTTGGTGCAGCAGAGAGATATGCTGGTCCAGCTTTCCGGCGGCGTTGGCGGTATCGTTGCCGACGCGGAACACCAGGCTCCGGTACTGGTCGATAACGCTGCCCCCGGTGAACTTCTGGACATGCAGCAGGTTGCCGATTTCGCTTGCGGCTTCGTTGTCCTTGCCGCTCGACTGCTTCGCAGTGGCGATCTTCGTGACGTCGCCCACGATGTCGCCACTGACTTCAATCTGCAACGATGCGTCGGCAGTTGCCGCAAGTGGTTCGAAGAAATTCACGCCGGTGTTTCCGCTTCGATCGTAGGAGGCAGCGTGAATCAGGTTCACCTGCTCAGTGATTTCGTAGGCCAGTTGGTCTAGCGCCGCCAGGTAGTCGGGAACGTACTGGTCCCGCACCTGGAGGCGGCCGTAAATGGATCCGCCCGACACATTTGCTGTGATGTCGGAATTGCCGGCCTTGATCTCGAGGAAGCCCGTTGTGGCCGACGGTTCTGTCGAGACTGCGACGGCACTGCCGTTGGAAACCAGCAGACCGGTGCCGGCGATCAGGATCTGATAGTTGCCCTTGGACTCGATCTCACGGACGTCGACGAGTTCGGACAACTGACTGACCAGGGAGTAGCGTTGGGTACGGAGGTCGTTGGCAGTCTGCCCCGCGGCTTCCTGCTTGCTCATCTCCGAGGAAATCGTGGCGATCCGGTTGGACAACGTGTTGATCTTCTGCACGTCATCATCGATGTTCTGATCCGCCAGGGCCCGAATACGGTAGAGTTCCTGGCCTCTCGTCACGAAACTCCGGGCCAGATCCTCGCCCTTGATGCGTACTTCTTCGCGGGCATTCACAGAAGTCGGGTCGAGCGCCAGGGCGTGGAACGAGTTAAAGAGCTCGGTAACGCCGTTCAACATTCCGGTCCCGGCCGCGTCGTTGAACAGGACTTCGATGTGTTCCAGCGCTCCCCCAATCACTTCTTCACTGCTGGTGTTCGATTTTTCCTCACGCAGGCGGTTTTCGATCAGAACATCTCGAACGGCCTGGATCGAAACGGCCGCAACTCCGGCTCCGGTCAACAACCGGTCGCCATGGTTTTGCGCGGGCTCCAAGATCAGCCGTTGCTTGGCGTAGCCCGGTGTCCTCTCGTTCGCGATGTTGTTTCCGGCGACGGCCAGCGCCTGCGATGCAGCTTCCATCGAACGGAGCGAAGTATGAAGAATGCTGATGACGGACATCCTGCCTACCCTTCCACGCGGACCCGCCCACGGGGTTGCTGAGCGGCGCCACCCCGGGACGTGTACTCCTGCCCGGCAAGCGCAAAATGCGGAGATATGGAAATCAGGTTGAGTAGAAGAGCCGCGTTTCTCTTGGTCAACTCCGCCAGGCGGGCGACACGCTCACGGGAAACGTCAGATGCGTCACCGACTCCGTCGGAAGCCAGGCGCGCCTGTTCGGCTACGCCGGCTTCGTAGGAATCCGGGTCGAATTTGAGAAGGGCCTCATGCTTGACCGATTCCAGCTCGAACAGCCGGTCGATCAGCCGATTCCCCCGAAGCGGGACGTCGGATAGACTCATTTCCAGTTCTCTTTCTGTAGGGGCGCTCTCGGAACGCCCGTCCTGGTGCGGTCAAAGACCGCACCTACATCTCTCAACTCGTTATTCGCCGGGCGCTACTTCTACTTCGAGTGCGCCGCGATCATCTTGAGGGCGATCTTTTCGCCGGAAACTTCGTACGTGCCGTTCTCGATGGCGGCGCGGATCTCGTTCAGGCGCTCGGTCCTGTCGGCACCCTTTGCGGCCAACTGAGAGAGCCGCCCTATTTCCTGGGCCTTCGACGACAACGCTATCGAATCCTCGGACGGCTTCGCGCCGGCTGCCCGGTTCGGGCCCGTCCCGCGTTTGTCCGCTTCCGAGGCCCGATCGACGGATTGATGGTTGTCGACGCCCTGATTAGTCAGATTAATGCGATCAATGTTCATAAATTGGCTCCTGGCTATTCGGCTTCACCAGCCTGGCTGACCGGCTCGTGAAAGCCGGTTACACCGTCCATGGGAGCGTTTAGCCTCGAAGGCATCCCTGCCTTCGGGTTCGGGCAGTTTCTGCCTCTACGTATCTGATCGGCAGAAACGCCAGAATCCATTAACGACTCCGTCCAAAAAAACGTCACTCCATCACCTCGAAGTGAACATGCGGGCCCGTCGACCGTCCCGTTGAGCCCACCAGGCCGAGTATTTCGCCAGCGCGAACCCGGTCTCCAACTCGGACATGATTCTCTAAGTTATGTGCATAAAGCATTTTACGACCGTCATTGGTCTCCACGACGACAGCGTTGCCGTATCCGCCCTTCTCACCGCTTTCGATAACCGTGCCGCCGGCCACGGCTTTAATGGGCGAGCCGGCCGGCGCCGCAATGTCGGTACCTTGGTGGTAGCGAACCTCACCGGTGATCGGGTCGCGCCGCCATCCGGTCGGAGAACTCACCGTCCCGTCGACGGGCAGTGCACTGATCTCGGCCGGGACGGCACTGGAACGGTCCTCGATCGCCTGCTCTATCTGTTGGCGGAGTGGGCTTTCCAGATCGGTCGATAGCGCCATCGCCAGCTCCTGCCGCAGCATGCCGCGGTAGATTTCCGAACTGGCCGAATCCCCGTAGAGCCCGCCTTCCGCACCGACACTCTTTTCCATGCTTTCGATAAGCACTTCCATGAACATCGCCTGCACATGGTTGGCGATTTCGGCGGGCTTCATGTCGCCCTGCTGGTACGCGTCGGTAATGCTGGTTACGTCAAAACTCATATCTTTGGCTCTTGGCCGTTGGCTTTTGGCTGTTAGTGCTCAGTTTTCAGTTCGTTGAGACCGACAATTTCCTAAATAATCTCCAGGTCCGCCTGTAGCGCCCCGGCGACCTTCAAAGCCTCGAGGATGGCAATGGTGTCTCGCGGCGTTACTCCCATGGCGTTCAGAGCGCTGATCAAGTCCTGGACTGTCGCGCCGTCGGCCAACGTCACAAACCCGCTCTGGTCTTCCTGGGCGGTCACTTGCTGCTGCGGAACCACGACCGTCTGCCCTTGCGAGAAACCCTGGGGCTGGGAAACCTGAAACTGCGTCTCGATCTGGATACTCAGGTTTCCATGGGCGATCGAAACCGGAGATATCCGAACTTCGCTCCCGATGACCACTGTGCCTGTTCGCTCATTCACCACTACAAGGGCCCGGTTGTCCACTTCCACTGAGACGGCCTCGATGGCCGCGATGAACTCGATCGGCCGGCGCTGCAAGTTCGCTGGGACCGTCAGCTGCACCGAGCGTCCATCCAATGGGCGTGCAATCGGTGAGCCAAAGGCCTCGTTGATCGCGGCTGCGACGCGGTTGGCGTTTGTAAAGTCTGCGCGATCCAGCACTAACTCCAATGTTTGCACTATTTCCGGAAGACCTGTCATGACGGCTCGCTCCACCGTCGCGCCGTTGGGAACGCGGCCGACTGTCGGGTGATTGACACTGACCCCGGTCGACGCGTTACCCGCCGAGAAGCCCCCTAAAACAAGCGGCCCCTGGGACAGCGCATAGACGTTTCCGTCGGGCCCTATCAGCGGAGTCCGAAGCAGGATGCCACCCTGCAGGCTGGTCGCATCGCCGATCGATGACACCGTGACGTCGATCCGGGAACCCGGACGCGCGAAGGCGGGCAGCTCGGCTGTCACCATCGCGGCCGCGATGTTCTCGACCCTCATGGACGGGTCGTTCATGGTTAACCCGAACTGTTCCAGCATGTTGACCAGGGATTGGTTCGTGAACAGAGTCTGGCGCTTGTCCCCGGTCTTGTTCAGACCGATGACCAGCCCGTACCCCATCAACGTGTTTCCACGGACGCCTGCGATGTGGCTAATGTCCTTCAGACGCGAGTTGGCCGAAGCCGGGCCCACGGTCACGAAAACCAGTAGCAACGCGATAATTCGTATCCACATATGATTGCCCTTCTCTTGAAAACGGGTTTTCAACATCTCTTAGAACGGTGTCAGCAATTTGAACAGTCGGTAGAAAAAGCCCGGTTTGTTGGCATCCGAGATGATGCCGTTGCCGTCGAACTTCACCTCCATGTGTGCGATGGAAGTGGACAGTACGAGGTTGCCGGGACTGACGTCGCGCGATCGGACGACACCGCGAAGCGTCAGGACGTGGCGCTCATCGTTGATCGTCACTTCCTTGACGCCCTCGAGGACCAGGTCTCTGTTCGGCAGGACCTCGACGACTCGCGCCGAAAGCGACGCTATCAGCGAACCGCTCCTCGAAGTCGTTCCTTCGCCGCTGAACGCCATGTTCGACATACCCGTAAGGATGTTGGCGAAGTTCAGCGCGGATGCACCGACTTCCAGACCGAAGAAGCTCGGCGCGGAAACGCCGGCATCGCCGTCCCGCGAGGTCGAAGTGTTCGCCGAATTCGAAGCCGTGGAGGTTTCGATGATCCGGATCGTGACGATGTCGTTCACGTTGCGCGCTTTGACGTCGACAAACAGAAACAGGCTGGACGACGCCATGGAAAATAGCGAGGGCCCCTGCTGCGCCTGCTGAAATGCCGAGGCGCGGGCCTGTCTCAGGTATTCCTCGAGCGGCGAGACCTGAACTTCCTTGTCGTCCTCACTGCCGGCCGCGAAACTCGAACCGGGAAACGCGATCAGCGCCATCAATAGAAGAATCCACACGTTTCTCATAACTGACCTCCGACAATAACTTCGACCGTTCCGTCCCCGGTCACTCGAGCCGTCGCCTTGCCGCCACCGTTGAGGTGCTCGACGACGATGGTGTCCCCGTACTCTCCGGAGGACCGGGCGATCATCGTGGCTGCCACCGTGACACTGCCGAGGCGGGCCCGGACTGTGACGGAATCGCCCCGACGTACCATCACGGGCGAATACAGCAGCCGCTCGGTCAAAATCTGACCCTCTCTCAGGTCCTGCTTGCTGAGCTTTCCCCGGATCGAATTGATCGACCCAACGACGTCGCCAGACCTGCCGAGGGGCGTGAGTTGCCACTGGACATCGCCGGAGACGATAGGCGAGTGGGCTTCAACCGGACGGACGAGCACCGGTTGAGGTGTCTCTACGCGAACCCGTGTCCGCACGAAGGCCGATCGAGAAAAACCCTCACCCTGAATCTCCAGCCGTACGGAGATCGGTCCGTCCGGATTGAAGGTAGCCGGCAGCGTGGCCGACAGGTCGAGCGTTCCGGTTGCGACCTCGATCTTCGGAACCGTCAGTTCCAGAATCTCGATGCGGGCGTCGGGGAACCTTTGAACGAACAACCCGGTGATGATCTCGTGGACACGCGCGGTGTCGAGCGAACGCGATGCCCTCCGGACCAGAACGGAGTCCGGAAGCTTCAGGTCGTCGGTCGGCAGACCGGCAACACGCAGCTTCCCGAGGATTTCGTAATCGTGCAGGCGACGCGCCAGCCCGGGATTCGGAGCGTAACCGAGCGGCAACGACGCGCGGGCGTCGCCCGAAGGAAACTCGATCAAGTCCCCCAGCACGAGGGTGTCTTTGTCGACGGCGACCTCGGCGGGCGCCGTCAGACAGCACAGCAGTACCAATACAATTGCGACCATGTCTTATGTCCCGTTTGGATGAAGCGGCCCTACCGGACCAGGTTGTTGACCTGCTGCAACATGTCGTCGGCCACTCGCACAGCACGCGAGTTGATCTCGTACGCCCGCTGAGCCACGATCATGCTGACCATCTGCTCGACGACGTTCACGTTCGACTGCTCCAGGAACCCCTGGTTGATCATGCCGAGTCCGAACGTGCCCGGATTACCGGCGGTAGGAAGGCCCGAGGCCGTGGTCGGGAGCAGCAGGTTCCTCCCCATGGCACTCAGACCCGCCGGGTTCTGGAAGTTTGCAATCTGGATGGTCCCGATCTGCTGCGCGGCGGTCTGGCCTGGCTGGGTCACGGACACGGTCCCGTCGGCGCCGATGACGATACCCTGCGCATCAGCCGGGATCGTGATCGCCGGCTCGATTGGGTTGCCGTCCGCCGTCACGATCGTGCCGTCCTGGTTGACGTGCAACGACCCGTCGCGGGTATAGGCGGTCTCGCCGCTTGGCAGCCGAACCTGAAAGAAACCCTTGCCCGAAATCACCAGGTCGAGCGGGTTGTCCGTCGAGCGAAAGTCTCCCTGACTGTAGTTGCGCGCCGTCGCGACCGGCATCGTTCCCAGCCCCAGCTGCAGTCCGGTAGGGTATTCCGTCGAGGATGACGACGCCGTCCCCGCCGGACGCAGGTCCTGGTAGAGCAGATCCTGGAACTCGGCTCGCGCCTGCTTGAAGCCTGTCGTGTTGATGTTCGCGATGTTGTTCGCGATCGTATCGATGTTGATCTGCTGGGCCTGCATTCCCGTCGCGGCCGTGTGTAGTGCTCTTAACATTTAGACTCCTGTGTATCGGGCCGATTGCTAGGTCAAATCCGCCAGTTCAGCCAGAAGCTGCTTGTCCATGTCGGTGGTGATGGATCGCAGCGTCTGGGCAACCGACTCGAACTCCGGGAACGCGGTCATCAATTCGACCATCTCGGTGATGGAATTGACGTTGGACCGTTCCAGGTGTCCGCTCTTGATTCGTGGTTCGGGCACGTCGGATATACCGGTGGCAGCACCGGTCCACTCGAAACGGAACATCCCTTCTTTCTTGAGATAACGGGGGTCGTCGAAGTCGACGACACGGAGGGTCGCAACGACGTTTTCGTCGACGAGGATGTCGCCGCCATCCTGAATGCGGACGTCGCCTTCGCCGAGGAAAATTGGTGTGCCGCCGTCGCCCAGAACGCGGAGACCGTCCTTCAGGACGAGCTCGCCGTCCGCGTTTATCGAGAAACTTCCGTTGCGCGTGTAGCGTGTGCCGTTGTCGGTCTCGACGGAAAAGAATCCCGAGCCGTCGATCGCCGCGTCGAGCTCCCGGCCGGTCGTCAAGAAGTCCCCAGGGCTGAGATCGACCGCGCTATAGACCTCGATGGCGATCTCTCCCTCGGTTCCGAGCTCCTCGAGGACCTCGCCAAAGTCACGCTTGAATCCTGTCGTCTGCACGTTGGCGAGGTTGTTGGCGATGATATCGACCATCTTCATCCTCGCTTCGAGTGCTTCGTATGCTATAAAAATCGCGTCGCTCATCTCTTACCGTCCAATGGAGGATCCTCTTCCGGGACCCATCCGGCCAAACCGACCAACTCCCTACTGCAATGCGGCTACCAAGCCCTCGACCGACACGCCAAAGACGAGCGTCGGAACATCCAAGTGCCTGATTCCGCATAACGACGGGCCGGTTTTCGACCCATCTGTTCCGATAGTCCTAAGCTCCCAGACCCAACCCACCGACGATGCCGCAAGCGAAGAAAATGGGTGTCGGATTGGCGAAAAGTTGCGTGCCCACTTCGCCTCCGAGCGACGTATCGGACGCGGCGCGCGTCGTGATCATGGCGCCGGCAATCGAAACCAGCAGCGAGGGAATGGCCGTCACCAAACCGTCACCGATGGTGAGGATGGTGAAAGTCTCGGCTGCGACGAGCACATCCATACCGCCCTGGAACACTCCGATGAACAGGCCGGCGATGATGTTGATCAGAGTGATCAGGATCGACGCCATGGCGTCGCGCTGGGTAAAGCGAATGGCGCCGTCCATGGCGCCGTAAAAGTCGGCCTCCCTGCCGACTTCGACCCGCCGTTGACGGGCTTCTTCGTGATCGATAATCCCCGCGTTGAGGTCGGCATCGATCGAAAGCTGCTTACCGGGCAGGGCATCCAGCGTGAACCTGGCGGTGACCTCCGAAATGCGGACGGCACCGTGGTTGATGACGACATACTGGATGACTATGAGAACGAGAAAGATAATCAGACCGACGGCATAGTTGCCACCGACAACGAACTGTCCGAATGCTCCGATCACGTCGCCGGCCGCCCCCACGCCACCTCCTCCGTTGAGAAGGATCAGCCGGGTCGACGCAATGTTCAGCGACAGGCGGAACAGAGTCGTCAACAGAAGGATCGACGGGAACGCGGAGAACTCGATCGGGTTGAGAACGTAGAGCGCGGACAACAGGACCACTACCGAAAGCGAAATGTTCGCCGATATCAGGATGTCGAGGAAGAAGGTCGGCAGCGGAATCAGCAGCGCCGTCAGAATGACAATGACGACAACCGGCATCGCTAATTGTGCTTTATTACCCAAACCTGACCTCAAACGTCGATAGAGCAACCCGGATGCCAAGGTTTTCGCTTCGCGGATACCCGACGGGGAGATTCCGTCCTGCGCTCGCAACCTGATATCCTGGGTCGGGTGTCATCTGGACATTATCCTTTTTGGTTCATACGCTTACGTGTCTTGAACACGAACGCCAGGACCTCGGCAACAGCCTTGAACAAATGCATCGGGATCTCCTGGTCGACCTCCACGCTCCGGTAGAGCGCGCGGGCCAGGGAGACGTTTTCGACGCGGGGGATGTCATATTCCCGACCCGCCTCCTTGATTCTTTCCGCGAGCCAATCCTGTCCCTTGGCGACGACCCTGGGAGCGGCCATCCACTCGGGTTTGTACTCGAGTGCCACGGCGAAGTGCGTCGGGTTGGTAATGATCACGTCGGCGTCAACGACGGCCGCCATCATCCGTTTCTTGCCTGTTCTCGCTGGATCGCCCGAACCTTGGCCTTGACCTCAGGGTTGCCCTCCAGCTGCTTGTTGTCTTGCTTGACCTCGGCCTTGGACTGCTTGAGGCTCTTCTCATGCCGGTGTCTTTGAACGAAGAAATCGCCGATCGACAGCACGATCAGTGTCATCACGACGTAGGTCAGGACCCGGATCAGCACGTCACGCAGAAGTGAGTTCGACGCTTCGATCGAGATACCCGGAGAACGGAGCAGTTCCATCCAGTGAGAATCGATCGTCTGCCAGACCACGACGACAAGGACGACGAGCAGGATCAGTAGACGGGCCCACTCGACCGGGGACACTTTGGTCTTCAGTTTCTTGATGCCCTGGGCGGGGTTGAGCCGCTCCCACTTCGGCTTGAGCGCCTTGGAGGAGTAGTTGGGCAGGCCTTGAACGAGGTTGCCGGCCAGCGCCCCCACCCACGCGCCGGTCAACACGGGAGCGACCAGGAGGAGAAAATAGACCCCGCCTCATTGACGAGTCCTAACAGCCAGGCCTCGGGTGTGTCGGTCATCCGCCCGAGATCGATCGTCCGGGCGAAAAAACCTCGGAATCCGTCCCGGTAGCTCAAGACCCAGGCCAGAGTAGTAAGCGCCCCGATGAGCGCCATCGTGGAGGACACCTGCTGGGATTGGGCGACCTGGCCCTCTTCACGCGCCTTTCGGCGCCTTATTGAAGTTGGTTTTTCTGTTTTGTCGTCTTTGCCTGACATGTCACCTGAGGATCACGAAATCCGACACTTGCCGCATGACCATCGGAAACGCGACGAGTGAGGCTCCGAGCGTCAGCAGCCCGACGATAATTTTGAGCGGCAACGCCAGGATCATCGTGTTGAACTGGGGTTGCATCCGGGACAGGAAACCGACGGACATATCGGTGAGTAGAACGACGAGGAACAGTGGAAAACCGATCTTCCAGCCGACCGCGAAGATATTTCCCGCCGTCGACATCAGCAACTCGAACCAGGTTGCGGCCGCGGGCATCCCGCCGATCGGAAAGCTTTCATAGCTCATCCGCATCGCACGTATGAACTCATGATGCTGATCTGTGGCGAGGAAGATCGCGTAGCCCACCATGGTGAAGTAGCCCGCCATCAGGGTCGAGCGGTTCTGGGTCTGCGGGTCGATCGCCTGAACAGCGGAGAATCCCACGCTGAAGCCCACCATCTGACCGGCAAAATGGAGAACGGCGAATGCGATCCGGATTCCCATGCCCAGCAGCAGACCGACGAAGAACTCGCCGGGAATGACCAGCTCCGGATGCGCGAGGGCGGCCTCGTTGAACGGAACGACCGTCGACACACCCGCCGCGGTGGCGAAGACCAGCAGGATCCGAACGTGCTGCGGGAGCGCCGGGTTCCCCCAGATTGGGGAAAACAGGAGCATCGCGCCGACGCGGATTGCGACGACGACGACATGAATGATCTGGAAATACGGAACCTGCAGTGCGAAGACGGCATCCATCGTAGTGCCTTCGCTGCTATTGGACGTACGGGTCGAAGTTCCCCAGCAACATCTGGGTGTAGGACACCATGTAGCTCATCATCCAGGGGAAAATGATCAGGAAGACCAGAAAGGTCACGACAATTCGGGGTACGAAGGCCAGGGCCATGTCCTGGATCGATGTGATCACCTGACCCAGGCTGATCATGATACCGATGACGAGACCGGCGCCGAGCATGGGTGCGCTGACAAGCAGCACGGTATGGAGCGACTGGCTCGCAAGACGGATGACCATTTCTTCAGACATAACTCTTTACCAGTGACGAAACGATGAGGTTCCACCCGTCCACCATGATGAAAAGCAGGACCTTGAACGGCAGAGACACCATTACCGGCGGCAGCTGCATCATGCCCATCGACAGAAGTACTGAAGCGACGATCATGTCAATGACAAGGAACGGCAGGAAAAGGACAAAGCCGATCTGAAACGCCGTCTTGACCTCGGAGATGATGAATGCCGGAATGATCGCGGTCATCGTCAGATCCTCAGGACCGCTCGGAGGCGCGTTGCCGGAAAGGTCGGTAAACAACTTCAGGTCCTTCTCCCGAGCGTGACGCAGCATGAACGTCTTCAGCGAAGCCGCCCCGTTCTCGATCGCACCCACCTCGTCGATCTCTCCGGTCGACCACGGCACGTAGGCCGTGTCGTAGATCTGATTCAGCGTCGGACTCATCACGAAGAACGAGAGGAACAGGGCCAGCCCGATGAGAATCTGATTCGAGGGTGCTTCCTGGGTGCCCAGCGCCTGACGCAGGAAATGAAACACGATGATGATGCGCGTAAACGACGACAGCGTGATGATGATCGACGGCAGAAAAGTCAGCAGTGTCAGCAGTATCAACATCTGCACGGGCAGGTTCATCTGAATCTGCCCGTCGCCGGCGTCTATGCTGATGCCGGGCGCGGCCTGGAGCAGCGTCAAGAACAAGGGGGCTGGGAGAAAATTCATTTGGGAAGTTTTTCGAGAATCGAGACGTTTTTCCGGGTGACACCGATCAGAATCTCTTCATCACGAACCCGGACAACCATCACCCGGCATCGGTCGCCCAGATGAAGTTGCTCGACAACGGACATGTCGCCCGCACCGGCCATCGACGGCACGTATTTCTTGAGGATCTGCAGGCCGACCACAAGCAGGCCTACGATCAGGACCAGCGCTCCGATTACTTGGAGGTACGGCATCTCCTACACTCTCTACAGCTTCAGGACTTCCGTGATGCGGACGCCGGCGCTGTTCTCGACCACGATGACTTCGCCGCGCGCTACGGGCTGGCGGTTCGCGCAGATATCGAACGGCTCTCCCACAGCCTTGGCGATCTTGAAGATCCGGCCCGGTTTCAGATCCACCAGCTCACCCAGGAACACCTGCAGTCTTCCGATCTCGATCGACAGATTGATCGGGACGTCGGAGAAGGCCTTCAACTCCGGGGGTACCAGCGCGCCGGACGGAGGGGGAGGCGTCACCGCCTCTGCCGGGACCGGGGCTGCGGTCGCGGGTACGATTGCCTGTTCGGTCATAGCTGAATCATGAACTCCGTGAACATGACGTCGACGACCTTGGGCTCGTGGTACAACGGCCCCAGGCGTTCGAGTATCTCGGCCCGGAGGCTGTTCTTGCCCTCTTCGTCCATGATTTGGCTGGCGGTCTTCCGGCTGAGGGTCTGGAGGATGACGTCCCGGGTCTTGGACAGCATCATGACGTTCTCAAGGATTTCTGCGACCGTCGTTCCATCGTCCACCAGCAGGGTGATCGAGATGCGCAGGTAACGAGCCGCGTCCCTGTCCGCAAGGTTGACGACGAACGGATTCAGGTTGATAACCCCTCCGTTAGCCAACAGTTGCTGCATTTCATCCACTGGTTCTTCGTGGGTCGTGTCCTCGGCCGACACCGTCGGAAGGACGCCGCTACGACTGATCAGAACCCAGGAAACGACGCCACCCCCCGCGCTCGCCACGAGCACCAGGATGACAACGAGCAGCGACTTCACGATCGCCGGGCCGAGACTCTTGATCCCGCCGGACTTCTTCTTCGGTTCTGCTTTCTCTGTTTTCTTTTCTTCCGACACTTATGCCTCCGCGAATACTTGTCTACGGAGGTGAGGAATGCACGAGTTGTGCCAAGAGGTCGTGGTGAGTGGATCAGGAAGTGAAACTGACGTAGCTAAAGGGATTAGCTTTTCCGGCGGAGTAGGGTCTGGTCCTGCAGATCGGGGGTTTTGACCTGCAACTGTCAACAAAGCAGCCGAAAAGCCAACGGCTTGACCTCAGTCGAAGTAGCGCCGGGACATGCCGACCAGGATCTCCCGGGCGTCGAGAGCCTTCTGCTCGATCATGTTGCTGCGGCGTTTCGCCTTTTCGTCGGTCACGTCAAGTTGGAGCAGCTCCGACGTCGCCAGCATCACGCCAACCAGGTTGTTGAGGTCGTGAATGGCCTTTCTCAAGTATTCCAAATCCCCCAGCTCGGGGATCGCACCTTCAGTCATGGCCAAGCAAGTTACACAACACCGACCCTGGCTGGCAAGGCGTGACCAGTGAAGAGTGACAAGCGCTAGTCAAAGGTAGCCCTCCTCACTCTTCACTGGTCACCTATACCTTACGACCTCAGGTTCATGGTCTCCTGGAGAATCTGGTCCGTGGCCGTGATCATCCGGGCGTTGGCCTGGTAGCCACGCTGGAACGTGATGATCTTCGTAAACTCGGCCGCCAGATCGACGTTGGACAATTCCAGAGCTCCGCCAACCAGCCGCCCTCGGCCACCCTGGCCCGGGGTACCGAGCAGCAGGGAGCCGGATGCCGCCGACTCGGAGTACAACCCGTTGCCCTGTGGCGTCAAACCATTCTCGTTATTGAACTGAGCGATGGCGATCTTGGCCACATCCAGTGTCAACCCGTTCGAGAAGATGCCCGCGATCGTCCCATCCGCCTGAATCGTCAGCGAATTCATGTCGCCCGGCGGCACGCCGTCCTGGTTGCTGAACGTGACGTTGCTGGCCGTGGCATACCCGGTGGCATTGAGGTCGCCGTTGTCCGCGATGAGCTTCCACTGCACGCCGTTCGGGTTAACCGTCGCAGCGTTCGCAAAAGCGGGGATCGTCACGCCCGTGGGTGGGATATCCAGGTTGGCGACCGGTGGCAGCACCGCGGGGGGCGCACCCGTGTAGACCGACTTCAACCGCCCGTTGGTGTCGAAGACGAGGGTGCTTGCGGTCGGCGGCGATGCCGCAATCGCGCCGGTCAGCAGGCTGAACTGGTCGGTGCTGGTCGGCGCGATACCGGTGAAGTCCTTGTGGGGAATCGTGACGTCGAATTTCCAGCTGGTCTCAGTTGCCGAGATGGAGTCCTTTACCAAATCAACGCTGGCCAGATGCGACTCACCGACCGAATCGTAGATCTGAACGGTCGTCGAGAATGCCGTCCCGACAGGGGCGGACGCGTCGAGGTTGAGCGCCAGCTCGAACTTGGATGTCGGGTTCGAGTTGCCTGTCGTGGACGGAATTTTCACGTTCGACAGCTCACCGTTCGTGTCGATCTGTCCGGTCACGGAATCCTTCGAATAGCCCTGGATGAAGTGTCCGGTCGGTGTCACGAGGTTGCCGTCGGCGTCGATGTGGAAGTTCCCGGCCCGGGTGTAGAGCTGAGCCGTGCCATCGCTGACGGCAAAGAACCCGGTTCCCTGGATAGCCACGTCGGTCGGGTTGTTCGTCGTTTCCAGACCTCCCTGTGTGAAGACCGCGGCGACGCGACCCACTTGCGCTCCCAATCCGACGTTGGCGCCTCCGCCCTTCCCGGCCCCGGAGACCGACTCGCCCAGGACATCCATGAACGTGATGTTGGTCGTCTTGTAACCGACGGTGTTCATGTTGGCCAGGTTGTTACCCACGACGTTCAAGCCCTGGGTGTTTGTGGAGAGGCCCGACAGGGCGGTTGAAAATGTAGTAAAAGCCATTCGTTCTCCTTAGTTCTCTCGTTGTTCTTCCCTAGTTCTCGTCAGCGCCAAAGACTGCGTCGCTCGCGGCACTGTCATCGTTATGGGCCATGAGCAAGGCGTTCTGGTGTTCCAGCGTCCCGTCCACGTTCTCCATGACCTCGCGAATGTTGATGAGCTCCTCGAGGCTGGTGAACTGCGCGAGCTGTGTGACGAACTGTGTGCCGTCCATGGGGTTCATGGGATCCTGTCCCTTGATCTGTGCCACCAGCAGCTGAAGAAACTCGCTTTTCTGCTTCTGCGCCGCGGTGGTCGACACCTGGGTTTCTTCAGCCGGCAGTACGGGTGAGCTAATTTGCTCGATCATTACAATTGCCTCCGTCCCAGGTATGGCAAGCGCTGTGCCGAAACTTCGACGACTTCAAGTTATTGTATTTAAAGGGCAGTGTCAGCAAATCGACACCCTTCGGCAGTGAAAAAAGTGCCCGCCCCGGCACTTTTTGCTTAATGTCGCTGCCTCTTCCTGCCGATAGGGTTCCGTCAACCGACCAGGCACAGAAAACCCTCCGTGGCCTTCGTGGCTCTTCGTGACCTTCGCGTTAAAACCGGAAACGCGATACCGGGACGGCCCTACAGAACCCAGAGCGGTAGCGACGGGGTAATCCCCGTTCCAGAAACCCAGAGCGGTAGCGACGGGGTAGTCCCCGCTCCAGAAACCCAGAGCGGTAGCGACGGGGTAATCCCCGCTCCAGAAACCCAGAGCGGTAGCGACGGGGTCGGACAACGTGACGGAAGCGAAGACTACCCGGTCGCTACCGCTCCCGGTTCTGATAGGGGAATGCGATTATGGATCTATCAGGCGACGACGTTGATGTGGCCGGCGGTCGAGCTTTCGAATTCCGTCTCGAACAGGGTGGCGTCGGATTCGGTAGTCGCGTGGTTCGGAGAGTTGGGTCGCTGGTCGTGGCCGCTATTCGACTGCCTGGAATCGGCACCGGTGTCGAACCGGCCGGAGAAGTGAACGTCGGAAACCGGCACTTGCTGACGGCCGAGCGATTCGATCAGGTTCTGGACTGAAGCCTCCAGGCCCGTCCGGATCTGCCCGGGAGCATCGAACCGAACCGAAACCTCGCCTTGGTGTTCCCGGATGTGGACCAATACTTCGGATTCGGCATCACCCAACTGCATGGTCACCCGGCGGGCGGGATCGAGCGAAAACGTCGTTTCCGAGAGCGGCATCACCGGCTTGGGCGGCGCCACTTGCTGCTGCGCGGACCCTCGATTGGAGCTGTTCGTTTCGCGCGGCACTTCTGCGGTCAACCCGACGGTCGGTGTCGATTGGTCGGCGTCTGAAGTATTCACGGCAGAGCTCGGGAAAGTCGATCTCGATTGAGAGATATCGCGGCGTGAAACGGCCAGATCTTTCCATACCAACTCGGACGTCACACGATCCTGAGCGGCCGGGACGTTGCCATCGGCTTCGGGAGCGAGTGCGGACTCGAGAACACTCTGGCTGGGTCGTGGGGTCTGGCGACCGGGCGCCAGCGGCACTTCGTCCAACGTGTCGAGGGCAGCTACCGGAGAACGAGTATCTCTCGGCTCAACCGGGCCTTCGACCGCTGCAATCAGGGGCCTCACCAAAATGGGTTCCCGTACGGGCGATTCCTTAACGGCCTGCTCGACCACGAGAGTGTGCACACCCGACGACAGCGATTTCCCCGAGATATTGGTCGTCGCATTCTGAGGCTGGACCGACTCGGTCCGGAACTCTATTCTGCGGACGTCGAACCGCTCCAGGTCAAGCGCCTCGAGCCGTGCCCCTGTCCCCTTGGCGACGAACGAACTCACGTTCGTTGTCTCTTCGACGATAACGTTCCGGGAACTCGCAGATGCGGTCCGGAAGGCAGCGGTTTCGGCATCGGGCCGAACCACGCCGGCATCAGCTCGTAATACCTCGGCATCGGGGCGGAAACCGGACCTCTCACCGCGAGAAACATTCGCGGCCGGACCAGCGTCTTCGTTCACGGGGTCGGGTACGCGATCCGAGGATTCGGATCGCACCTGAACGCTTTCTATGGTGGTTTCAACAGGACTCGGGACGGGTGCCCGTTCAAGATCTACCCGCAGTCCGGAATCGCGCCGCCGAGGTTGATCGGCTTCGACGTCCGCCGCCTCTTCCCGAGCCTCGACCTCGTTGGAACTGATCGGGACAGGCCGACTGCCGGCAACCGCGTCCAACCTCGATTGGTCGATCCGGATGCGGGCATCAACGTCAGGGGTTGCGACTTCGGTGTCGCTAGTTGCGACTTCAGTTTCGAGCCCAGGTTCGATGGCTGTCCTCGCGGGCATCTCTTCTGCCGGAACCAGATCCACGGCCTCTGCCCCAAGCTCTGCCGCTACGTCGGCAGACACACCGTCAGCGGGTGCATCCAGCTTCTCGCCCGGGCCATATCCGGCTTCGGCAAGAAGCGCCTGGAAGAGGCTCGGATCCGGAGACGACTCTGGCGCCGGGGCCGGGGTCGCCCCGAGATCGGTCTCGACCGGCAGGGGAAGGTTCAGTTGGCTGAAATCGCTCATCTAATCTCTAGGCTCAGGCTCTCGTCGTCTGCAGGTACTTCGCGATAGACGCTTCGTCGATGAATTTCTGCATGAGCGCCCCTTCTTCACTAACTGCCTTTTGCAATTTGCGTTCCCGGAGCTTTTCGACCGTCTTCTTCTCCTGCCTTGCCAGGCGCCACGCGATTTCCCTCTCGACGAGCATAGAGTTTGCCCTTTCAATGTCTTTCCGGACTTTTCGCGCCTGGAATTGGGCGGCTTTTTCGGTGGCCTCGGCTTGGTGGAGCTGAACCGCTGTCGTTCCGTCGGGATGGGCAAATTCTTCCAGTGCCCGGAGAATTCTGCCTTCCTCGACGGCAAGACGCCCCTTGAGGTGGGCGATGTACTTGAGTGCCTCCGCGACACGGGCCTCGGCGCTATCGACCGCTATTTGACGCACTTGGAGCACGCGGTCGAGGCGGTGGATCTTGTGACGGTTTTCTGTCATGCGGGATTAGTAAAGCATTTAGGGTTCCGAAGAAGAGGTGACGCAGTCCGACCCCGTCGCTACCGCTCTGGGTTCTGTAAGTCTCGCCCGATTCCATTGCGGGGCCGCTGTTCCGCTTTCAACGCGAAGAGCACGAAGATCCACGAACGTGTCGGCTGGCAGGACCAAGGGTCTACATGAGGGTTCTGCTAGCTGCTTGGGGAGTCGGCGGCTTCCGGGGACTCCAACGCGGCGAGGGCGACCAGTTGTTGTCGTGTGGCCTCCAGCTCCGAAGGTTCGTGGGCGTTCTGCTTGAGAAACCCGTTCATGTCGTCCATGCGTTCGATCGCCATGTCCACCTTCGGATTCGAACCGCGCTTGTAAGCGCCGATCTGAATGAGGTCTTCCGCCTTCTTGTGAGAACCCAGAAGGTCGCGAATGTGGGAGGCCGATTCCTGATGGTCGTTGTCGACCATCTGCATCATCAGCCGGCTGTTCGAAGCCAGGATGTCAATGCAGGGATAGTGGCCGCGCGATGCCAGTTCGCGATCCAGCACGATGTGACCGTCGAGGATCGCGCGTACCGAGTCCGCAATCGGATCGGTCATGTCGTCGCCCTCGACCAGCACGGTGTAGAAGGCCGTGATGCTCCCCGTATCGAATTTTCCGGCGCGGTCCAGGAGCCGCGGGAGCAGTGAGAAGACCGAGGGTGTGTAGCCCTTCGTCGAGGGCGGCTCGCCGGCCGCCAGGCCAACTTCTCGTTGAGCCATCGCGAAGCGGGTCACCGAATCCATCATCAGGAGGACGTTCTTGCCCTGACGCTGGAAATACTCCGCTGCTGCGGTGGCGGCAAAAGCGGCGCGTATTCGGACCAGGGCGGGCTGGTCCGATGTTGAAACGAACAGCACAGATCGCTTCAGGCCCTCTTCACCCAGATCGTTCTCGATGAACTCACGCACCTCCCGGCCACGCTCTCCAACCATCGCAATGACGTTCAGGTCCGCGCTCGTATACCGGGCGATCATGCTGAGAAGCGTGCTCTTGCCGACGCCACTACCCCCGAAGATGCCGACCCTCTGGCCAAGACCGCAAGTCAACATACCGTCGATCGAACGGATACCGGTCTGGATACGTTCACGAATCGGGTCGCGAGAGAGCGGGTTCGAGGGCTCGGAGTAGAGCGCCTGCCTGTCGGGCAATTCCGGAAGCGGGCGCTTGTCGATGGGCCGCCCCAGTCCGTCGAGAACCCGGCCCAGTAACTGTTCTCCCATTCCTATCGTCGCCACACGAGCTGACGCGTAGACGCGGTCGCCCTGCTTGACGCCTTCGATCTTGCCGAGAGGCATCGTGATGACGCGACCGTCGTTGAACCCGACAACCTCGAGAGGAATCCTGCGCTCGCCGTTATCGGCCCAACAGACCGACCCGGTCACGACGTTCGGACCGTGGGACTCGATCGAGTTGCCGACGACCTTCTCGATGACGCCGAACTCGACAAGCGAGTCCGATTCGGCCAGCCGCGCGTAACGGGACGAAAGGTCCAGCTCCTGGGCAAACTGTGGTGTCATTCGGAAATTCCTTAGTTCATGCAGGCTGCGGAGGTCGGCTGTCTCGTCAGTCCTGGTCGAGCAGGGTGCGGCCGATGGCCTCGACCCTTTCTGATATCCGGCCGTCCAGGTGCGTCTTGTTAGTGTCCAGGATGAAGTCTCCACGGTCGAGCGAAGCCTCCTGCTCGACGGTGATCGTCGAATTGACGTTCTCGATCGCCGTTCGGACACGATCGTAGTCGTCCTCGCCAACCTTGAGCGCAATCTCGTGATGTCCCTGGAGCTTCTTCAGAGCCACGGTGACGAGGGCGCTGACCAGGTCCGGATCCACGGTGGCCTCCCGCACGAGGATGTTCTTTGCGATATCCAGGGACAGGCGGACTGTTTCCTTTTCCATGGATTCGACGAGCTTCCGGTGGGCGACTCCAAGTTCAACGATGCTCTGGTCGTAGCGATGGACAACAGTCTCGACCATCTTCTCGCCCATCTGCTTCCCCATGCGTTCGCCTTCGTGATAGCCCTTCTCGAAAGCCTGCTTCTCGACGGCCATCACGTGATCCTGGGGTAGTCCGTCGGTCCGAGTATCGAACGGCGAGCTGATACGCGGCCGTTTGATACGGTCGCTGCCTCGGATAATCCTAGACGACATACTCGTCCGCCCCACCACTGACGCTGATGACACCCTCTTCCTCGAGCTGTCGGACGATTTCGACGATCTTCTGCTGGGCCGCATGCACGTCACGCATCTTGATCGGACCCATGATCTCCATTTCCTCACGCAGCATCTCGACAGCCCGCCCGGACATGTTCCTGAAGAATTGATTCTGAAGCTCCGTGCTGGTCCCCTTGAGGGCCTGGCCAATCGCCTTCTTATCGATGCGCTGCAGGATTTCCCTCATCGCAGGGTCGTCGAGCGATGCAATGTCCTCGAATATGAACATCAACTGCCGGATTGAACTGGCGATCTCGGGTGTTTCTTTATCGATCTGCTCCAGCACCGCCCGGCTCATGCGTCGGTCGAGACGGTTGAACATTTCGGCCACCGCACGGATGCCCCCGAAACCCTCATTCTCGCCGTAGTTGCCGACCGGTTTGAGCTTCTCTTCAAGGACGGAAGCGATCGAACCAATCACGTCGGATGAGATTTCTTCCATGTTCGACATCCGGACGGCCGCTTCACCCTGGATCTCCTCAGGAAGCGACTCCAGCAGTTCCGCGGCGCTGCGTGGTCCCAGGTGTGCCAGGATCAGCGCGATCGTCTGCGGGTGTTCGTGCTGGATGAACTGGGATAGCTGCAACGGGTTCACCTTGTCGATCGACTGAAACGCGTTGTAGCTGGCGTAACTGGACGAGAGGCGGTCGATGATCCGGTTCGCCGAACCGGCGCCCAGCGTCTTGAGGATGACCTTGCGGGCAAAATCGACGCCGCCTTCAGTCACGAACCGGTTCGCAACGAGCATCTGGTACAGCTCTTCGGCATTCTCTTCGGCCGCGTCAGCCGAAATCGGTCCGGTATTCGAAATCTCACGGGACAGCTGTTCGATTTCGATCTCGTTCAGGTGGCTCATTACGGTAGAAGCGACTTCCTCGCCCAGCATAACGACCATTGCAGCAGCTTTTTGTGCGTCTCCACTCATTGTTGATCTTCGTTAAGCCACACGCGTACCAGCCGGGCAACCGTTTCGGGTTCGCGCTGGGCGTGCTCAATGATTCGCTCGCGAATCAGGTCCACTTTGTTCTGCGACGGCAGGGGAAGGAACTCCCGCTCCGGCGTCACTGCTTCCATGCTTTCGGCCGAGATACTCGCGATTGACGGCAGAGCGGCGGCGTTCTGCTGGGCCGCCAGCGCCGGCAACGGGGTAGAGTTCACCTGCGGCCCGGCGTTCATCTGTTGCTCGAGCTGGCCGACCGAAACCGGGGTCTGAATCGCGTCCATCGCCAACTCGCCGGCGCCGATCTGCGGACGCACCTGCGGCTCCCAGCTTGCGAAGATGGTCTTCTGGAGCGGACGCAGGAAGAGCATGTATACCAGCAGGAACACGATCGGGATGATCAGGTAGCGCAACGCCGTCAGAATGTTGGGCGCCTGCTGTTCGAGCAGCGTCGGAGGCTCGATCGGCAACGTGTCGACGCTGAAAGACACGTTTTCGACAATCAGGGAGTCACCCCGTCCCGCATCGAAACCGACCGTCGCGGCGACCAGGTCCCGGTACTTGGTCATCTCAGCGGGAAAGATTAGAAGGTACAGCCATATTTACTTACTTTGATTGCACGGATGCTTTGTCTGCATTACACGGAGAAAGAGGAAGAGATAGCCACGGATTTAGCGGATTCTGTGAAGAGTCCAAGCCTTTCATACCCAAAGATTGTCTTAATCCGTTCAATCCGTGTAATCCGTGGCTACTGATCCGTTCCGTGTAATCCCCTAGACCGAGGTTCTCATTATTTCCTGGTACGCCTGGACGATCTTGTTTCGCACCTGCATCATGACCTGGAAGGAAAGGTCCGCCTTCTCCAGGGCGATCATGACCGAGTGCAGGTCGGTTTCGTTGTTGAGGAACTTCCCCAGTTGCTGGTTGGAGTCCTTCTCGAGGGAGCTGACCTGATTGACCGCTTCCTTCAGGAATTCCCTGAATCCCGAATCCGGCTTCGGCTGCGGCGTCGCACTGGGAAGAGCGATCTTCTGCAGGTCGTTATAAACCTGGAAATCACTCATCGTGCGAGCTCCAGCGTTCTTTGAATCATCATCGTCTTGAGGACGCTGATGGCCGATATGTTCGCCTGGTAGCTGCGGGCGGCGCTGGCCAGATTCGCCATCTCCTGCATCGAGTTCACGTTCGGATACTTGGACGTAGCCCTCCGCATCCGCATCGGGGTGCCCCGGTTCGTAGCTCTCGACGAACGGGGTGGGATCGTCAATGACTTCGACCACCTCGACCCCCTTGGGAGACCAGCTACCCTTGGCGGTCTCCAGCGTCTTCGCAAACGGAGTCGCCTTGAAAACGACATTCTGACGGCGGTACGCGCCGCCCTCGAGGGTGCGGGTCGTGCGCGCGTTGGCAAGGTTCGTCGTCGACACTTCCACCCGCTGGCGCTGCGCGCGCATGCCGCTGGCACTGATGTCGATCGCGGAAAGTAGACTCATTGTGTCCCTCCTGTCACGCTGGAGCGGATTGTCTGCAGCTTGTTCTGGAGGAACTGCATCAGCGTGATGAACTGCAGGCCGTTCTTGGTAACTTCCGTCAGCTCGCGGTCGAGGTCGACGGTATTGCCGTTGGGCTTGGTCTCGGTCCCGACGTTGAACATCTTGGAACCGACGGTCTCCGCCGGACGGTGTGATGTGGCGTCCCGATGTCCCGCTCAGGTTAAGCGACTGCATCTGTTCGGAAAACCGAACATCCTGAGCCCGGTAGCCAGGCGTGTCTACGTTGGCAATGTTGGCAGACAGCACCTGCTGACGCTTCGATGCGACCGTCAGCTGGTCTTCGATGAAATTGAGCAGGCTGCTTTCGATCATACTGTGGCCTCCTCGACCCGATATTCCCTCAACTTGTTTCGCAACGTTCTCAGCGATATCCCGAGCAGTTTCGCCGCGTGGGTTCGATTTCCGTTGGTCTGTTCCAGCGTGGCCAGGATCAGCTTCCGTTCCATTTGGCTGACCGAATATCCGGCTTGCAGCTCGGGCCCGTTGCCCGTGTCCACCGTCTGATCGAACAACTCCGTCGGTGTAACCTTGAGGCTTCCCCGGAGGGCGAACGCACGGTGGACGACGTTCTCCAGTTCCCGAACGTTGCCCGGCCAGGAGTAGGCCGACAGCGTCTCCAGGGTGTCCTCCCCGATCTCGGGGTCGGCCCCACCGCCGTACTTCGCGGCGAAATGGTGCGCAAGTGGGGCAATGTCGTCTTTGCGCTCACGCAGGGGTGGCACGCGCATCGGGATAACATTCAGGCGGAAGAACAGATCCTCGCGGAACTGGCCTCGGGTGATCAGCTTCCGCAAATCCTGGTTCGTGGTGGCAATCACACGGACGCTGATCGGAACAGGCTTCCTGCCACCGACGCGATCGACTTCGTGTTCCTGCAGCACGCGCAGCAGCTTTGCCTGGAGCAATGGCACCATCTCACCGATCTCGTCGAGCAGGATCGTGCCGTTCTGTGCGAGTTCAAACTTCCCGGGCTTCAACGCGTTCGCTCCGGTAAATGCGCCCTTTTCGTAGCCGAACAGTTCCGATTCCAAAAGGCTGTCGGGCAGAGCGGCGCAATTGACGGCGACGAACGGGCCATCGGCGCGCCTGGAGTTCTCGTGAATCCAGCGTGCGAGCAATTCCTTGCCTGTGCCGCTCTCAGCTTCGATCAGGACCGTCGCGTCGGTTCGCGCGGCCTGGGCGGCGTCGGCGAGCAGAGTCTTCATCGCGGCGTTCTCGGTAACGATGCGGCCGTGAGCGCGGCGCGAGGCGGCCCGCTTCGGCAGTCGCTCCAGCACCGCATCGAGAGCGTCCTGGGAAAAGGGTTTGACCAGAAAGTCGGAGGCCCCGTTGCGTATCGCTTCGACGGCCGTCGGTACGGTGCCGTACGCCGAAAGCAGGATGACGGGGAGTTCCGGGGAGTTTTTCCGGACGTGGGCCAGGAGCTCCATGCCGTCCATCGTGGGCATCCGCAGGTCGGTAATGATTGCCCGGGGAGTCCCCTTCCCTAGCTTGGCAACTGCATCGACTCCGTTCGAGGCCGTTTCCACTTCGTGTCCGCGATGGCGCAGCGCCGCCTCGAGGGCCGTCAGCATCTGGATGTCATCGTCAACTACCAAGAAGCGACTCACTTCGGAACCTCCCAATTCAAACTACCGCCGAAAGACCGGCTTGGCCTCTGTGGGCCCGGTCAACCGGGTGGATATGTCGTGAACGAATATTCGGCCTCTCGCGGCGGTGAAGAGTCCTGGTGGGCGCACCCAACCGAATGTCAAACCTCGTACCCTCTTGGGACGACCGGACGTCGATCGTCCCGCCATGGCTCTCGACGATTCGCTTCACGATTGGCAGACCCAGTCCGCATCCTTCCTTGCTCGTCGAGAACATCGGATCGAATATGCGGGACAGGGTTTCGGGGGGAATCCCCGGTCCGTCATCCCGGACGCCGAGTCGCACCTTGCCGTCGACGATGCCGGCGGTCAGCACGACCTTGCCACCCTTCGGGATTTCTCTCAGGGCGTTCAGTACCAGGTTGAGCAGCATGCGGTGGAGCAGTTCATAGTCCCCAGAGCACGTACAGGCTGCGTCCACTTCCGTTGCGATTCGAACCCCGCGATGATCGGCCATCGGAGCGAGAAAGGCGCGAACGCCCTCGATCAACTCGTCGAACCGCACCTCGGCAAGCTCAGGGCGGACGGGCTGTCCGAACTGAAGAATGTTCGTCACCGAATGGTTCAGCAGTCGCACACTCCGGATGATCTGCTCGGCATGCGGGCCGTCGATCATCGAGGCAAACAGCTCGATGCTGCCCAGCGGGTTCCGGATCTCGTGCGCCAGCTCCATTGCCATCTCGCCCATCGCCGCCAGTCGCTCGAGGCGAATCCGTTGCTCGCGCTCTTCGGCCAATTCCGCCGACAGCGTGCGGACTCGCTCCTGCAGACGCATATAGGAACGTTCAAGCGATTGCGATGTGGTCTGGAAGCTCGCGATGAGGTCTTCAAACCCCCGGAGATCTCGGGAGGAAGCCTGTAGCTCTCGATCCGTCATGCAACCGAGATATGCAGATGGGGTGCCAAGAGCGCATCCCGAATGTGTGGACTGGTGGGGTCTGGGCGGAATCACCCAGAGAGATCAGCACCTTCGGGGCAATTCTTACCTAGTGATGGGCAAAATCCTCCCGGTAGCCAACCGGCAGAGAACGACTCCGAGCGTCACTATTCCGACACTGTCCGGTAGGTCGTATGACGGAACGTTGACAGACAAAAGTGTGGCTCCGGTGTCAAACCCCCAACGCTGTCAATGTTTTGGATTGAGTGTCAAGATTGGTAACGAGCCTGCTTAGTAGTAACTCGATCGCACCCAGACGAGAGTCGACGGAGCGAGACTGCTCGGAGAGCAGAGCCAGCCTTCGACTAAGCCTCTGGTTCTCGGCCGCGAGCCGGCGATGTTCGAGGATTCGGTTGACAACGATCTCGATCTCGATCAGCTCAAAGGGCTTGGCCAGATAGTCGAAGGCGCCGCATCGAATGGATTCGATGGCGGTTTTCAAGGATGAATAACCCGTCATGACGACGACGTGAACCAGGGGGTTGTGCTGCTTGGCTGCGCTAAGGACATCCAGGCCGTCAACCCCCGGCATCACGAGGTCGGTCAGGACAATATCGACCAACTCGGCGCCGGAAGAGAGCCGGCGAACAGCATCGGCGCCGGACCGTGCGGTAGTCACCTCGAAGCCACGTTGATGAAAGTAATCGTCAAGAGTCATGCGAAGATCCGGATCGTCGTCGACGACCATCATCTTTACGGGACCGGGCGGCATGAACTCGCTGACCGATTGCATACGTCCTTTTTTTCGGCAGAATGCGTTGCAAACTTTAGGACTCGTTCTTATAATCAGTACAAATTTTTGACGCAGGAGGCGTGATGGAAATGGAAGTATCTAAGAATCAGATACTTGTGGTGGACGATGAAGCGGAGCTTCGTGAAGCCATCGTCGATATCTTGACTAAAGAGGGTTTTGAGGTCGATCAGGCCGGTTCGGCCGAAGAGGCGCTCGAGAAGATCGCCCAGACGGCCTACGATGTCCTCGTGACCGACCTGATGCTTCCCGGAAAGAATGGCGTCGAGCTTCTCGAGGAGACCCTCGGCAAGTATCCCGAGACCGTCGGCCTGGTGATTACCGGCAACGGGTCGATCAACACTGCGGTCGATGCCATCCGCAAGGGCGCCTTCGATTACCTCACGAAACCGTTCAAGTTGATCGAACTGGCCCCACGCGTCCGCAAGGGATTGCGGCAGAGGGACTTGCGATTCGAGAACCAGTACCTGCGCAGCCAGCTCAACGACCGTTATGGCTTCGACAACATCATCGGCAGCGGGCGGGGTATGCAGAAGATCTTCGACCTGGTGCAGACTATCGCCGCGCTCAACACCACGGTCCTGATACAGGGTGAGACCGGGACCGGGAAGGAGTTGGTCGCCAAGGCGATCCACTTCAACAGCCCCCGGCGGAACCAGAAAATGGTCAGCATCAACGTCGGAGCGATCCCGGAAAACCTGCTCGAATCCGAGCTTTTCGGTCATGTGAAGGGTGCTTTTACCGGCGCCATCGGGACCAGGATCGGCCGGTTCGAACAGGCCGATGGCGGAACGCTGTTCCTCGACGAGGTCGGAAACATGCCCCAGTCGTTGCAGATCAAGCTGCTCCGGGTCTTGCAGGAGCGGGAATTTGAGCGGGTCGGGGGCAGCAGCACGATCAAGGTCGATGTCCGGATCATCGCCGCCACGAGCGCCAAGCTGGAGGAGATGGTCCAGGAGAAAACCTTTCGCGAGGACCTGTACTACAGGCTGAACGTCATTCCGGTGGACCTGCCGCCTCTCAGGGAACGCCGGGAGGATATTCCGTTGCTGATCCAGCGTTTCGTCTGCCAGTTCACCGACACGCATGGCATGGAGTCCAAGACCGTCGCGCCCGAAGTCGTCAAGGCGCTGATGGGCTTCGATTGGCCGGGCAACGTGCGGCAACTCGAAAACATCATCGAACGGATGGTGGCGCTGACCGGGGCCAGCCGGACGATCGTGATCGAGGACCTGCCGTCCGAGATCTTGAATCGCGCGGACATCAACCTCCCTCCGATAATCGAAATTCCGGACGAAGGCATCAATTTCCAGAGCGTGGTTTCCGGGATGGAGCGCGAGCTGATCATCCAGAGTCTCAAGAAGAGCGGCGGCAACAAGAAGCTTGCCGCGAAGCTCCTGAACCTGAAACGGACCACGTTGATCGAGAAGATCAAGCGGATCGGCCTGGAGCGTGCTCCCGTTGCCCCCGCCACGGCGGGAGCCGGAGCCGGAGCCGGGACCGCATCCGGACGCATCAACTGAATACCCACCTCGGTAACGATTTGAGGACGAGTGAGTTGGGCGGCCGTTTCGGCCGCCTTTTTTTTCCGTACCTGCTCGGGTACCCGGTCGGTAGCTCCGGCTGGGTTAAGGTGTGGTCTGGATCGGACCGATAGAACCGATATGGAACGGATACTTATCGTCGAGGACGACGACCAGGCGAGGTCCGTCCTATCGGACATTCTGACCGGGCAGGGATTCGGGGTCGATACGGCCGACCGCGCCTCCGGGGCCTGGACCTGCTGGACCGCAACTCCTACGATATCGTCCTCTCGGACATAGAGATGCCGGGAATGGACGGGATCGAGCTGGTCCGGCGGCTGGTCGAAACCCATCCGGCCGTCGTTTCCGTTCTTCTGACCGGGTTCGCGACCCAGGCCCGGATTATCGAAGCCATGCGTGCCGGCGCTTTCGATTTTCTGAGCAAGCCGTACACTCAGGCTGAGCTGAAGGCCCTCATCGGACGTGCTTGTGACCGGCGTCGGATCCTGGCCGAGCATGACGGCTACTGCCGGCAACTGGAACGAATGGTGGTCGAACGCGAAGACGCGATCACCGGAACCAACGAGACTCTCATGGAGTTGCAGGCTCTGGGCCCGAGCTCCTACGGAGTTCGGGACATGTCCGGGGCCCTCGAGGAGTTTGCCGATTTCGCAGTGTCCCACCTGGGAGCCGACACGTTCGGCATCTTCGCCGTTGAGGCGGACGGGCCGGAACAACTCGTCTACCGGGACCGCTTCGGACGACAGCTGGATCGGGCCGCGCTTGCGCCCAATGCGCCGCTCGGGCGGGCGGTGCTCGCCCAGTCCGCAGGCCTCGCTCTACTTCCCGAGACGTTATTCCTGGAAAAGCGCAACCGGCGGGCTGGATGCTGGCCCCTGGGCCTGGGCGTGTTCGCCGGATACCTCTACATGGGGTATGACAACCCAGTCGGAGACATCATCGAGGCTCAGCGTCACGTGTTCCGGCTCTTCCGGAACAGGATCGACGGATACCTCAAGGAGCACTATATGGTGCGCCGGCACGAAGCGCAGCTCCGCAGGATGTTCGTCACGTCGATTCAGGCCCACGCGCGATCGATCGAAGCGAAGGACATCTACACAGCGGGACATTGCGACCGCGTCGAGGGCTACGCCGAGCTACTGGCGCGGCAGGCCGGCGGGTTCAGCGAAGACTGGATCTTCAACCTGAGGGTCGGCGCAATCCTCCACGATATCGGCAAGATCGGCGTTCCCAGCGCTCTGCTCTGCAAACCGGGGGCACTGACACCGGAAGAACAGCGGCAGGTACAGGCACACCCCGCAATCGGCAGTCGTATCGTGCGGACCCTGGAGGGGTTCAATCTGACAGCGTCGATCCGCCACCACCACGAACGCTTCGACGGCAAGGGTTACCCGGATCGTCTGAGAGGCGAGGCGATTCCGATGGAGGCCCGGCTCATCCTGGCAGCGGACACGTTCGACGCGATGACCAGCAATCGCCCGTACCGGCGGGCTCTCGCGACCGACCGCGCCATCGAAGAACTCGAGGAGTTCTCCGGGAATCAGTTCGACCCGGAAGTTGTGAAACTGATCGTGGACGCCGCGCCTCTGCTCGAAGAGTCTCGTCAGGAATCGACGCTGAAGACAAACTGTCTCCAGGATCTGGCCCGGGCGGGCTGAGTCTTAGGCGGCCGAAAAGCTCTCCTCTTCTGTAGCGGCGCTCTATGAGCGCCGAATCTATGTCCGAAAGCTCTTCGGAGGTCATAAGACCGCCGTTACAGCTCGGAGCTTAATCCTGACCGGTTGTCGCGGAAGGCGGGGTAATGAAGTACCCACCGCGGTGCCGGATCGTGGCTCCCGGGTGGTCCAACTCCACTTCGATCTCCCTCCAGGTCTGGTCCATGGCGCCGCTGTTCGGGTAGTAGCTGAGCGTATACTGCTGATGCAATTCCTCCAGCAGGATCTCCGCCAGGCTTTGCAGCGCATATCGGCGCCCGGTAAACAGACGGAACGCCCGGCCACCGGTCACGCCGGTCAGTTTGGCCAGCATGTAGTGGTAGATGTGGTACCGCGTGCGGCGCCGTACCTCCGGGTCGTCGTCGTCATCGTCGATGCCGATCGCGTAGACCATCACCTCGGCACGCCTCAGCATCGCGTCGATGTCGTCGGCGCTGAGCTCGCTCTTGGTATCGAATCCGTCCGTGATCAACAACAGGATTTTCTTCTCGTGCTTCGCGTTCTCCATCATCTCGAGGCCGAGGCCGATCGCATCGAACGCCGCCGTCTCGCCACGGGAACGAAGCCCCCGAAAGACGTCCTGGATGTGGTCGCCCGTCGGACCGAATTGCTGAAGCACGTCGACGTCGTTCGCGAACGATATTACAAAGACTTCGTCATCGGAACCGAGCGCCATCGCCAATTCCCGGGCCGTCTGCAGCGACTGTTGCAATTTGTGCCGCATGCTGCCGCTCGTGTCGACCAGGATCCCCATGCTGATCGGCACTCGCACATCGTGCGAAAAGAATGCAATCTGCTGCTCGGCACCATCTTCGTAGATCTTGAAGTCCCCGTCCGTCAAGCCTTCGACATATTTCCCTTCATCATCGAGAATCGTAGCGGTCACGTTCACCAGCTCGACGTCGACCGCGAGTCTGAATTCTTCCTGTGCTCCCTGGCCCCCCGGCGTTACCTGCTGTTGGGTCACCGGTAGGGTTTGGCCCGCGGCGAAACCGCCGGCCGCCAGAAAACACAAGGCCACGCCCACAATCTTCTGAAAGTGTTTTGTCGTCATTGTGAGCCTATATTTACGTCAGCGCCTGAACCAGGTCAATAGAAACCTGTATCCGGATGATATTCGACCCTACGGTCGATGGTATTAGGGGACTGTCACTACAGGGGTCTAGTGGTCCTCGCGGACGGCGTTGCGGTTCCAGTCCGGGATGTAGACGACGAGGTTCCCGGTGCCGTTGGCTACGGCTTGGCAACTAAGACGGCTGTCGGGTTCGAGCCCCGCGGCGTAGGAAAGCTGATCCTCCTCGCCTTCGGTCATCTCCGAGAGTGTTTCGGAGCCTTCACGGACGATGGCGTGACACGTCGAACAGGCGCAAACACCCCCACAGGCGTGATCGATCTCGATACCGTGAGCCAGGGCCACGTCGAGAATGCTGCCGGGCAGTCCCGTGTCACCGTAGGGAATCCGCTCCGGATCCACTTCCACGGTGAGGTTCATGGGAAGGAACGTGATCGTAAACTTTATGGCCGGCGACTGGACCGCGGCGAGTTCATCGAAGTAAGGATTGCGCCCGCCCATGGACCGAATGTTAGCACAGAGATTCCGGCGTTCTTGCGGACCTGCCAGGGGTGACGAATGGTGCGGAAGTGGTCGCGAGGGTGAAGACGGATCGGGGATCCGGGAAATCCGGTCATTTCACCTCGGTCACTGACCATTGACCACCGACCATCTTTCATTTCCCATTTGGGAAAGAGACAGATGAAAAATGGCAAGTGGCCGATGGTCAATGGTCGATGTCAAATCCGAAATGACCAATGATCCCCTCTTACTGGATAGCGGTCAGCTCCTGGATGATCGTCAGGATCGGCGCACGTTCCGAAGCGCTCATGCCCACGAACTGCCACCGAATCTGACCGGTACGATCGACGATGAACGCGGCC
The DNA here is from genome assembly GCA_965206125.1 of Terriglobia bacterium. Taxonomy (GTDB): domain Bacteria; phylum Acidobacteriota; class Terriglobia; order 20CM-2-55-15; family 20CM-2-55-15; genus CAXWPM01. Next base: position 316,815 of record CBDBIN010000046.1, on the reverse strand, counting down.
GGCCGGGCAATTCCTTCGGTCGGATGGAGTACCTCGTACGACCGGATGAATGTTCGGGCCGTGTCGGAAAGCACCGGGAACTTAAGGCCCAGCTCAGTGACGGTCGTGCGGGCCAAGGGTACGGGGTCTGCACTAAGGGCCACGACTTCGGCGTCCAGGCCCTGAATCTCATCGTAATACTCTTGCAACTCACCGAGTTGCGCGCGGCAAAACGGTCAGTTGTCCATCCGGTAGAAGACGACCAGGACGTTCTTGTCACCCTTGAAGTATTCCAGGTTGACGGATACGCCCTGGACGGCCATCCCGGTGATCTCGGGCGCCGGTCTGTCCTGGGCCCCTGCCGGGATCGCAAGAAGACAGGCGAAGATCGCCATGCAGGCGATTCTGGCAGTCTTGTTCATTCTCGTTTGGCCTCCTGTACCAACGGTACGAATCGTACCGGAACGCCCTCTTCGATGTCCACAGCTAAGCCGCCCCGGCGCCTGACCAGGCGCAGCCGCTGGCCGCCGCCCCGCCCATCGTCGACCGGGACGATCATCCGGCCGCCCTCCTTCAGCTGCCCCAGCAGGCGCTCGGGCAACTCGGTAGCAGCCGCGGTCACAATGATGCCGTCGAACGGCGCATGCGGGGGCCACCCGTCGTTCCCATCGCCCAGCCGTGTCCGGATGTTAGTGTAGCCGAGCCGCCGCAGGAGTTCGCGGGCAACCTCGTGGTGTTTCCCGAGGACCTCCACCGTAAAGACGGCCCCGGCGAGTTCCGCAAGAATCGCCGTCTGGTAGCCCGAACCCGTGCCGATCTCGAGAACGCGATCGTCCGGCCCGGGGTTCAGCTTTTCGGTCATCAACGCAACGATGTAGGGCTGCGAAATCGTCTGGTTCAACCCGATCGCCAGCGGCCCGTCGTCGTACGCCCGGTCCGCCAGTTCCTCCGGAACGAACTCGTGACGGGGAAGGTGACCCATTGCGGCCAGGACACGCTCGTCACGGATGCCGCGAGCCCGCAGTTGTCGGACGACCATCCGTTCGCGTTCCGCGGATCGCGTGTCGTTCATCGGTCGATGCCGATCGCCGCGAGCATGCGCCCAGTTCCGGCACCGTCGCGGCGGTAGGAATAGAACAGATCCCGGCGGCACCGCGTACACAGCGTCGACACCTGAATCCGTTCTTCGCGTACCCCAGCATCGACCAGCTGTCGCGTGTTGGCCTTCGCCATGTTCAGGTGCGGCTTCTCCCATTCCGGCCGCCGTTCGAACACTTCGGGCTGGGCAAACCAATCGTAGACCTCTTCGCCGACCTCCATACAACAGACTCCGATGTGGGGGCCGATTGCCACCGTCAGATCGGACGCCCGAATCCCTTCGGCTACCAGCGACTCCACGGCGCGCCGGCCCACGCCCTCGGAAGTACCCCGCCATCCCGCATGGACGGCCGCTACGGCACGCGCACGTACGTCGGCGAGGAGAATGGGCGCGCAGTCGGCAGTCATGACACCAAGCGCGAGGCCGGAAACAGAGGTGTGGAGCGCGTCTCCGTCAGGTTGCTCGTTCACAAACGCGTTGTCTCTTACGACGTGAACGATGTTCGAGTGCGTCTGACGCACCCGCCCGAGAGGCCATCCAGGCAGGCCAATCGCGGATAGGAAGTGTTCTCGGTTTTCCGCTCCGGTTGGAACGTCGCGGCCAAACGAAAAGTCGTCGTCCACGCCGCGTCGCGTCGAGAAAGCATGAACGACCCCGGGTACCGCGGCCAGGGCGGGCGAACGAAGAAACGTCACATGTGTATTACGATAGAGTTGGAGCACGGTTGTCAGTACGTTGTTGGCTTTTGGCTGTTAGCTTTTGGCTATTGCTGTCATTAGCTGATCCGAAAAGTTCCGAAAGCCAAAGGCTAAACGCTAACAGCCAATCGCCAATCGCTTATCTCATGATCATCGGCATCGGTATCGACGTCATACAGAACGAGCGAATTGCGAAATCGCTCGAGCGTTTTGAGAAACGATTCGTGTCCCGTATTTTCACGGAAGCTGAAGCTGCTTACTGTCAATCGTGCGCGCATCCGACAATTCACTTCGCCGCGCGATTCGCGGCCAAGGAAGCAGCGTTTAAAGCGTTGGGGACCGGTTGGTCGGGAGGTATCCGCTGGAGGGACGTCGAGGTCGAGCGGTTACCTTCGGGAAAACCCGAACTTCACCTGCACGGCGCGGCGCTCGAGCGGGCGAAGGCGCTGGGCGCAGAACGCTTCGTCGTGTCCCTGACCCACGATCAGTTGATCTCCTCTGCAGTTGTCGTGCTCGATGCCTGAAGTCCCGATTCACCCACGTCCGACACCGTAAGTCTTTGCCAACGATTCACTTCGAGCCCTTCGGGCACCTGAATCCGCAGAAAATTGTCGCTGATGGCGGACCGCCAGCCATCCTCGGGCGCCTCATCCAGGACGAGAACGGATAATTGCCTCCCCTCGAAAGTCTTGCGGAAATCTGCGTTTTTGCGTTCGGCCAGGCTGCGGAGGGTCTTGCCTCGAAATCGCGCCACATGCTCGGGAACCGGGTCCGCCAGGCCCGCGGCCACGGTGCCCGGACGGGCGGAATAGGGAAATACATGAAGGTATGTCAGCGGCGAGCCTTCGATCAGCCGGAATGTCTCCATGAAGTCATCGTCGGTCTCGCCAGGGAAGCCGACCATCACGTCCGCACCGAGCGCCGCGTCGGGAACGGCAGAACGAACGCGGTCGAGCAACGCGCCATATGCCGAGGGGCTATAGGGCCGTCGCATCGCTCGCAGTACGCGATGCGAGCCGCTCTGGAGCGGGATGTGCAGGTGGTGCGCGACTCTCGGATGCGAAGCCACCAGGTCGATGACATCGTCGGTCACTTCGAGTGGTTCGATGGAGCTCAGCCGGAGTCGCTCGAGGCGCGGGACGGCGTCAAGGCAGGACCGAACGAGTTCGGTCAGGGTAGCTCGGCCAGCGAGGTCTCGGCCGTAGGAACCGAGATGGATTCCCGAGAACACGACCTCGCGGTAGCCCCTTTCCACCAGCTCGACAACCTGGCCGATGACGGCTTCGGCGGGGAGGCTGCGACTCCGGCCGCGGACCGACGGAATGATGCAGAACGTGCAGTTCGCATCGCACCCGTCCTGGACTTTCACGGTGACGCGGGTGCGGCCGGACGATCCCTGTTTGGAAGCGCGCCCCAACTCCTTCGCGAAGATGTCGCTGCAAAAAACTTCCGCACGGCCTCCCCGCCCAGGGTCTTCGAGGGCCTCCCTCGCCAGCGCGGCAACCATCGGCTTGTGGGAGTTGCCCACGACGTAACGCACCTGAGGCATGGCGGCGAGTTCGGCCGGGCGGCGCTGGGCGTAACAGCCGGTGACGACGATCGGGGTTCCGGGATTCCGCCTGGCGACACGGCGGATCAGACGTCGAACGTCGCGGTCGGCTTCCTCGGTTACCGTGCAGGAATTGATGACGACAACGCCCGCTTCATAAGGCGAGTCGGCCTCTTCAACACCTGCCCGTGTCAGCTCCTCGTGGATCGTGGCGCCCTCGGATTGCGACGCCCGACATCCGAAGTTCGCGACGTGGAAAGTGTCGGTGACGCCAGGGAGCCGGGACGGTCCCCCCACGCCTGCCTTCGCGTTGCCCTCATCGTGGGCGCTGTTATGACTAGTCACCGCTCCCTTCCTCGAGTTCTCGCTGCACCTTTGCGTTCTTCCCTTGGACGCCCTCGGCGAGCTTCAACTTGTGATCTTTCATCTTCTCCACGAGCAATTCGTTCCCGGTCGACAGGATCTGGACCGCAAACAGGGCGGCATTGATCGCACCGGCCTTGCCCACGGCCATCGTCGCCACGGGCACGCCCGGAGGCATCTGGACGGTCGCCAGAAGCGAGTCGAAGCCTTTGAGAGGAGAACTGTCGATGGGAACGCCGATGACGGGCAGCGTCGTCTCGGCGGCGATCACACCGGCCAGATGGGCCGCACTCCCTGCTGCCGCGATGATGACTCGAAGCCCCCTTCCGCGGGCGGTCTTTGCATACTCCGTCGCACGGTTTGGGGACCGATGTGCACTGCAGACCTCGACTTCGAACCCGACGCCGAAGTCTTCAAGCACCTTGAGGGCTCCCTTCATGACCGGCAGGTCCGAATCGCTTCCCATCAGAATACCTATCGTTGGTTTCATCGTTTCGCCCTGAGTCCTTTCTGTCCTATATCGGGCCGGTAGTCCTTGCCCTCGAAGTCTATCATTTCAGCCACAAAGTATGCCTTCTGAAGGGCTTCCGAGAGACTGTCGCCCACGGCCGTGACGTTCAGGACTCTACCACCGTTGGTGTAGACCCGGCCGTCTTCCCATCGCGTCCCGGCATGGAAGACCTTCACGTCGGAAATTTTTCCGGCCTCGGCAAGGCCGGTGATCTCTCTTCCTTTCTCGACCTTCCCGGGATAAGAGTCCACGACCAGCACTACCGTAGCCGACGCTCCCGGGCGCCACTCCAACCGGAGCGCGGCGAGTCGCCCATCCCGCATCGCGACGAAGACGTCCGCGATGTCGGTTTTGAGGCGGGGCAGGATGACCTGCGTCTCCGGATCGCCGAACCGCACGTTGTACTCGACCAGCTTGGGTCCGTCTGCGGTGAGCATCAATCCCGCGTACAGAATCCCGGAATACGTTTCCATCGCGTCCAGAGTCGGACGGATGATTCGTTCGACAACCGCGATTCGCTGCTCTTCAGTCAGGATGGTGTCGACCGAGTAAGCACCCATACCCCCGGTGTTCGGGCCTTTATCGTCGGCGAAGCGAGCCTTGTGATCCTGGGAGATCGCCATCGACCGGAACCGACGGCCGTCGGCGAACACGTGGAAGGACGCCTCTTCGCCGGGCATGAACTCCTCGATGACGACCCGCCGGCCGGCTTCACCGAGCGATCCGCCTTCCATCATGTCGCGGGCTGCCCGACGGGCCTCTTCGTGCGTGCCTGCCACCACGACACCTTTCCCCGCTGCCAGTCCGTCGGCCTTGACGACGACCGGACACGGCCCTTCATCGATGATGCGACAGGCTTCGTCCACGTCCGTGCACTCGGTAAACGAAGCCGTCGGAATGCCGTGGTCGCGGCACAGTCGCTTGGTGAACGACTTGCTGGCTTCAAGCCGGGTGTGTTCCCTGGTCGGGCCGACGATCGGAAGGCTGCGCGCGCGGAATTGGTCCACGATCCCGAGGCTGAGGGGAACCTCGGGCCCGACGATGGTCAGTTCAACGCCGTTCCCCCCGGCATAACCGGCCAGCGCCTCGATGTCGGTGGGCGCGATGTCGACCAGCTCGGCCTGTTCCCGCATGCCATCGTTTCCGGGCGCCGCTACGACACTCGAAACACGGGAGCCGGCTGCGAGGGCATCGACGATTGCATGTTCACGGCCGCCCGATCCGATGACGAGACATTTCACTTTCCGGAAACCTCGATGCCAGAGGGCGCTTCATTAAGAGCGCCGGTGCGGTAACCCTCGACATCGAGCGTCACGAAACGGAAGCCGATGGCTTTGAATTCCGACGCCAGGCGGTCGAACATGTCCATGTGGAGTGCACGCTCCATCTCTTCTCGCGCGATCTCGATTCGCACGATGTCGCCGTGATGGCGAACGCGGCTCTGACGGAAACCCAGTCCTCGCAGGACGTCTTCTCCCCGATCGATCATCGTCAATTTCTCCTCGGTTACCTCGGACCCGTACGGAATCCGCGATGCCAGACAGGCCGAAGCGGGCTGGTCCCAGGTGGGCAACCCCCTGGCCCGGGATAGCGCGCGCACGTCGTCCTTGGTCAGGCCCGCCTCGATAAGGGGACTACGCACGGATAGCTCGCGGCCGGCTTGCCTGCCGGGCCGGTAGTCGAGGGTGTCGTCCGCGTTGTTGCCGTCGACAACAAGGCGGAAGCCGCGTTCCCGTGCCATCGTGGTCAACAACCCGTACAGCTCGTGCTTACAGAAATAGCAGCGGTTTATGGGATTGCCGGCGTAGTTGGGATCGTCCAGCTCCCTGGAGCGGATGAACTCATGCCGCAAGCCGAAACGGGTGACCAGTCCGACCGCCTGGCCCCTCTGGTAGGCCGGATACGTGGGGCTCTCGGCGGTCACCGCCAGAGATCGCTCGCCGAGTTGATCGTGGGCCACGACCGCAAGATAGGCGCTGTCCACACCTCCACTGTATGCGACCAGGCAGGAACCCAACTCCTCCAGGATCTCCCTCAGCCGTGCTTCCTTATTCAGCGTTTCTGAAGACATCTGCCCGGAAAAAAACACATTGTACCGCACGCCGCCGGAAGCCGGCTGTCGTATGGGACCTTGACAAGGGGGCAGAGGGTCAACAAGAATTTGATTAACTACCCCTTGGATTCGGTGCCGCGCGGAAGAAACTCGGCAGCATCGTCATCGGGAGAACCGAAACGGACGAGTATGCAGGCAACACTGTTACTGAACGCCTCCTACGAGCCCCTGCGTATCATCTCGTGGAAGAAAGCGATAACGCTGCTGTTCGCCGGAAAGGTCGAAGTCATCGACGAGTACGAGCGCGAGGTCCACAGCGTCACCTTTTCGGTGAAGCTACCGTCAATCTGCCGTCTCGTACGCTACGCCCGCTTCAAGAGCCGCAACCGCGTGAAGTTCTCCCGCGCGAACATCTATGCCCGGGACAACTACGAGTGCCAGTACTGCGGCAAGAAGTTTCCGACTGAAGATCTGACGTTCGATCACGTCGTCCCTGTCGCTGCCGGCGGAAGGAAGAAGTGGGACAACATCGTGACGGCCTGCTTCCGCTGCAACCACCGCAAGGGAGGACGGACGCCCGTCCAGGCCGGGATGGCACTGATACGTCGGCCTACCGAACCGCGCTGGCTGCCGGCGTATCACATTACTTTCCGCATCAAGTCACCGCCCGACAGCTGGCGGGACTATCTTTATTGGAACGTCGAACTCGATATCTAGTGGTCCCCGTCAGAAGTAACGTTACTAGATTTCGGAGCGCAACGGTGCCGGATTTGGGGTAGTGTCTCAGTTTGAAATCCGTTTTTTGTACGGACCGCGTTTTTTCGTCTGCGGAGTACGCGCATCGATAAGGCCGATGATCCAGTCAATATCGTGCAGCTTGTCGCTAACGCCTGCTGCCATGGCCGGGGACATTCTCAGCGTCGTGTGAATCCGGCAGAAGTTGTAATGGACGAAATACAGTGCGAGCATGTGTGCGTGGTTCTCTAGTTTCTTAGAGAATGCATTCGTAAGGCGAGTAAACCTTCGCATCGACATTCGCATCGTGAGGTTCTGACGTTCGACATATGACGTGCTGATGTGCTGCGGGTCAGGGTTTCCGGCGATCGGTTTCGGGATCGCGCCCTGGCACCGAGCAGGGCTATAACGCGCCTCAGATTCAAGTGGCGGTCCATAGAGCTTGATAAGCTGGCTGTAGTCTACGTCGCCACCGAACGCGTCCTCGACCGCCGCTAGGTACAACCGAAGCCCATCAGATGTCAGTTGCACACGACCGGCCAAGCGATCCGCCAGGTCGGAAACGAACATGTAGGCCGATTCGGGATCGCGTGAACCCACCAGCCACGATACGATCAACTTGGAATCGGCATCCAGGCCTGTCCATGTCCAAGTATCACCCGCCCCAACTGGAGCTTTCTCCGCGTGTTGGACGTTCTTTTGCTTTGCGTAGGTGAAGGACCAGATCTCGTCTACTTGGACCCGGCGCGAGCGAAGGTCGCGTACAGTCTCATCGTGGTAGGCGGCACATGCCTTGCCAGCATCAACTAGCAGTTTTGAAATCGTGTTGATCGATGCGTCAGTAATGCGGGAGATAGAGCGCATAGAGGACCCTTCGACCAGCATGTGAAGGATTTGCGCTCTCTTGGCTGGAGGTAGCTTGTTCACAAATATAAGGATACAATAGACTTCCAATGTTGTCAAGCATTTTTCAGTTTGAAATAAGGGATACTGGCTGGGCGGGATGGTTTAAAGGATCCCTTTCTGGCGAAGAATTTTTACGTAATCTGTTCGGTTAAGTTTGCATGCAATGATCCCACGGAGTTGATCCTCGCTGAGCTTCAACTGCTTCCTGATGCTGTTACTGGCTGGAAGGTCTCCTGAGCCATGTGATCGTCTTGTCCGAGTGATTACTCTGCCGTCGTGTTCGAACCATGCGAGACGGTGGTGCGTTTCTCGCGTCTGCAAGTCAAGCTTGTCAGCAACGCGATCAAACTCTTTCCTCTTTATGTTCACGGGCCCGCCTGTTTGATAGCCAGATTAACCGTTTCCCATACTTTTTGGAGATCTGGACCAAGGCGGTGCTGATCATCGCTAAGAGAGAAATACAATTCCGCTATCGCATTCTGCAGATCAGAAATCGCTTCAGATTGATTACTGCCGAACCCGAATTCGTTCAAACAAAACTTAACCCGGATTGGTTCCACTACCCGAAGACGCCCGTCCCGGAGAGCACCAATCAAGATTTCTGTCGGAGCTGCGGTATCCGGTACCACCACTTCAAGCGATAGAACGATCAAAGATGCCAATCAGATTTTTCTTGTTCGTTGAGGGGTCCGCCACCGCTACATCACAGATCAATGCAGCTACGAGCACGGGAACAGGTTCCTTACTCATCCCGCCCTGTTAAGTTGAGAGTCGGTCACGTCCAAATCGTTGCGCTTTATCCCCATCTGGCTTGGGCTGCCTTCCTTGCGATCTCGCTACGTCGTTCTGCGGACAATGCCACAGCTCGCGCCTTTCCGCCAATCGTTCCGCCAATCCGCCTATTAGGTGCTAACTTCTCTTCTGGGATCTCGCCTAGTGCGTCTTCCTCTATCTCGCCGGTGGCGATCTTGGCGACCGTCACGGCACACCTGATCACATCGGCTGGCCTCTTTTGCCCCTGTGGTCCTCGTGGCATCAGCACCCCTTGGGATATGTCATGGTCGTTAGACGGAAGAGCAAGATCGCCCTAGTAAGCCTACACCAGGGACACATCAGGTCCCTAATGTAAAATTGTATCAGAGTGTGTGACATATTAGGGACTTATGGAGCAACAATCAATTTCAAACTGAGACACTACCGGATTTGGGGGAGCGACGCCGAAGACGGTGCCGTTCCGCCCGAACCCGCAGGGCCGAAGGAAGTTGCCCGCCCTGAAAGGCCAAAGACCTCCAAAGTCTCAAAACACCAACGGTGTGGATTCCGCCATTCAGTCCGCTCGCAGCTTCCTTCGGAGATAGTGACGCTATTTCTGGCGGGGACCACTAGCAGCCGAAGCCAGGTGGGACGAGACCTCGATCGCCGCGGTTGATGAGAGAAGCACTGCGGCGCTGTCCAGACTCCAAATGAGCGGTATCATGATAGGAACAGCGGCCTGTGCCGAAAGCATAGGCTGCCAGGATTACCGGAGAACCCGTTCAGCATGTCGCTTTCAGAGCAGATCCACTCCGATATGGTGGAGGCCATGCGCTCGGGGCACGCGCTCGAATTGGGAGTCTTGAGGATGGTCAAGACGGCCATCAAGAACAAGGAAGTGGAAATCGGTGAAGTCCTCTCCGACGAGGCCGTCGAGAGCGTGCTCAACACGCAGGTCAAGCAACGCCGGGATTCCGCGGCCCAGTTCCGAAAAGGCGGGCGTGACGAACTTGCCGATAAAGAAGAAGCGGAGATCGGTTTCGTCGAACGCTACCTGCCGGCACCCGCAACCGAGGACGAGGTCCGGGCAGCCATCGCGGCGGCGATCGCGGAAACAGGAGCGGAATCGATGAAACAGATGGGCGCCGTGATGAAGGCGGCCATGGCGGGTCTGGCGGGCAAGACCGTCGACGGCGGGCGGGTCAGCGGTCTGGTTCGGGAGGCGCTCGGGAGTCGATGAACGAGGAATCGAGAGCGTTCGGATTCGAAGTCCCCGACGTGCGGCTGGAAGACGTCGGTCCGTTTCACGCGATTGGGCCAACGGGCACCGAACCGGAATCGGAACCTCCGACTCCAGAACCAGAGAAGGGCAAGGGGCAGGTTCGGGAATGGGTCGAAAGCATCGTATTTACGGTAGCCTTCGTTCTGCTCTTCACCAGTTTTATCGCCCAGGCTACCCAAGTGCCGACCGAGTCGATGAAACCGACGATCATGGTCGGGGATCATTTCTTCCTGGATAAGTTCGCGTTCCCTGCCAACTATCCGGAAGCCATCCGCGGTTATCTCCCCGATCGGTCACTTGAACGGGGAGATATCGTTGCCTTCATGGCACCGACCGAGAGCGACATCCCTTTCGTGAAGCGCTTGATCGCCGTGCCCGGCGATACGCTCGAGATTCGAAACAAGCTCGTCTGGGTCAACGAGGAGGAAGTCGATGAACCATACAAGATCCACGTCGACTCGGGTGTCTACCCGGACGACCCGTGGACGCCGGGCGACCTCAAGGTGCGCGACAACTACGGCCCGGTAACCCTGCCGGAGAACTCCTACTTCGTGATGGGCGACAACCGGGACAACAGCCACGACAGCCGCTATTGGGGTTTCATCACGCGCGAGGACATTATCGGTAAACCCCTCTTTGTCTATTGGTCCTACCAGAGCGATCCCTACGTGCCGGGACACCGTTCGGTAGGGGAACGCATCCAGAACTACTTGTCGATCGGGCTTCATTTCTTCTCGCGAACCCGTTGGTTCCGCATCGGAATGATGATCGAGTAGACGATTCCAAGGAGCAGGAATGCCAACCGAGACCGTAACCCACTACCGGTGGGACGATATCGAACTCGAGACGCTGAGCGAAACGATCTCCCGCAAACTCGTCGTCGGCGACCGTGTGATGCTGGCCCACGTCATCTTGAAAAAGGGCGCCTCTGTCCCGGCCCACCACCACGAGAACGAACAGGTGACCTACATCCTGAAGGGCGCGTTGAAGTTCGACATCGAGGGACGGGAAGTCATCGTTCGCGAGGGCGAAGTGCTTCATATTCCCGCAAACGTGGTGCATGGGGCCGAAGCGCTCGAGGACACACTGGACCTGGATGTGTTCTCGCCGATCCGGCAGGACTGGCTCGACAAGACCGACGACTACCTGAGGAATACCTAGATGGATCTTGGCATCGCCGGGAAGGCTGCCCTGGTCACCGCCTCGAGCAAGGGTCTCGGCCGGGCTGTCGCCGAAGAACTCGCGCGTGAAGGCGTTCGCCTGGCGGTCTGCTCGCGCGACGCCTCACGCATCGCCGAGGTGGCCGAGGCAATCGCAACCGACTCGGGGGCGAGTGTCATCGGGTTGCGGGCGGATGTGTCCAGGCCCGAGGAGGTCAAACGGTTGATCGCCGATGTGACCGGGCGGCTCGGAGGGCTGGATATCCTCGTTACGAACGCCGGCGGACCTCCTTCCGGAACCTTCGAGACCATCACCGACAACGACTGGGAAAACGCATACCGGCTCAACCTCGCAAGCGTCGTCGAGATGTGCCGCGCGGTGGTCCCCCACATGAAAGAGAAGGGATGGGGGCGGATCGTCAACATCACCTCGATCGCCGTCAAGGAGCCCGTCGACGGATTGATGCTCTCCAACAGCCTGCGCGCCGCGGTCGTCGGTTTCGCCAAAACCCTGTCCCGGGAAGTGGCGAGCCACAACATCCTGGTCAACAATGTCTGCCCGGGGTTCACCATGACCGAGCGCGTCGTTCAGCTCTCCGAAGCCACGGCCGAACGCCGTGGCATCAGGCCCGAAGACGTCCTGAAGGAATGGGAAGCGACGATTCCCCTGGGTCGGATCGGCACTCCCCGGGAGCTCGCATCGCTGGTCGCCTTCCTGGCCTCGGAACGGGCCAGCTACATCACGGGCACAACCATCCAGGTGGACGGCGGCGCGGTTCGGGGGCTTCTGTAGCCGCCCGACAGTAATCTCGATACCAGGATGATGAAGATTCGAAAAGCTGTTTTTCCCGCCGCCGGCCTCGGGACCCGTTTCCTCCCCGCGACCAAGGCGCAACCGAAAGAGATGCTGCCGCTGGTCGACAAGCCGCTGATCCAGTACGTCATCGAAGAGGCCGTCCAATCCGGCATCCAGAACGTCACGATCGTCACCGGACGCGGCAAGAACACCATCGAGGACCATTTCGACTATTCCTACGAGCTGGAGCAGACCCTCGCCGCGCGAGGCAAGACCGAGCAAGTCGAGGAGATCCGTCGCATTTCGAACATGATCGACGTGGCTTACGTGCGTCAGAAGGAAGCGCTCGGCTTGGGCCACGCCATCAAGATCACACGCGACGTCGTGGGCCCCGAGCCGTTTGCAGTCATGCTGGGAGACGACATCATCGACTCGGAAGTACCCTGCCTCAAACAGATGATGGCTCTGTTCGAGAAGCTGCAGTCTTCGATGATCGCGACGTGCGAGGTTCCCGAGGCCGACGTTTCACAGTACGGCATCATCCAGGGAAGGCAACTGGATGGCTACGGGGGGCGCGTCTACCGTATCGAAGACGTCATAGAGAAACCGCCCCGTGAGGAGGCTCCGTCCAACCTTGCGATCATCGGCCGCTATATCCTGACCCCGGAGATCTTCGGGGCGCTCGACAAAACCCCGGCTGGAAGAGGCGGTGAGATCCAGATCACCGACGCGATCCGAATACTCCTGGAGCAGCAGCCCGTCTACGCTTACATGTTCGAGGGCAAACGCTACGATGCCGGCGATAAGCTCGGTTTCCTCCAGGCTACGGTCGAGTACGCGCTCAAGCGCGAAGATCTCGGCGGCGATTTTCGGAACTACCTGAAGAACCTGGACCTCTAGCTAGGCGGGGGAAACACTCGTCCTGAAAATCTCGAATCTCGAACGTCCAATCTCCAATCTCGAATTGTCTCGAATAGCACTCCAAATGAGGATGCCCCGGCCTTTGCGATGAAAGCCCGGGGCAATTTTTATTGGTGAGATCGATCGTTATTGGAAGAATGCGATAATAAGCGGGACTGTCCTTAAACAAACAGTGGTTCGTTATGGTTGGGCGTTATGGTTGGAAAACTCATTTTCTTCGCGAAATTCCAGTGTGCATGCGGCGATCACGCTGCGTACACCAAACAACCAATATCGACCAGCGAGCACTGATAGTCAAGCCCTAATCGCGATCCCCGTGACAGAGACAGCCTCTCCAGGAAGCCTGTACATCGTTGCCACACCGATAGGCAACATCGACGACCTGACCCTGCGTGCCGTAGCAATCCTGAGGGAGGTCGACGTCGTACTCTGTGAAGACACCCGTCACACGAAGAAGCTTCTAGACCGCCACGGTATCGGAAAGCCACTCGAAAGCTACCATGACTTCAACGAAGGCGCGAAGGCGGCGCGTCTCGTCGAGCGTCTCCGGGACGGGAGCACGATCGCCCTGATCTCCGACGCCGGTACCCCGACGATATCCGACCCCGGCTACCGCCTGATTCGCGCCTGTCGGCAGAGAGGTATTCCGGTACTACCGCTGCCCGGCCCATCAGCCGCGATCGCGGCGCTGTCGGTCTCCGGCCTCCCGAGCGACGAGTTTCATTTCGTAGGTTTTCTACCCGCCAGAAAGGCCGCACGACGGCGGCGGATCGCATCGCTCGAAGGCCTGGAATGCACCTTGATCGTGTTCGAGGCGCCGCAGCGAGTCCGCGCGGCGCTCACGGACATGCTCGAACTGCTGGGAGACCGCGAGGTCTTCCTGGCCCGGGAAATGACCAAACTGCATGAAGAGCACCTCTTCGGTCGGATTCGCGAGGTACTTCCCCGGATCAAAGAACGTGGGGAATTCACGATCCTGGTCGGCGGGGCTCCGACGGGGCGCGAAGAATCCGCTCTGGACGTGTCGGGAATGACCCGTCAGGAAATCCTGCGGCTGATTTCCGCACGCCTGGGCATCGGCCGGAACGCCCTCTACAACATCCTCTTCCGAAAATAGGGGACTGGCTCCCCTGTCCCCTACTTATCTCTTTTGCCTACAGCAGTGTGTCGTCGATCTCGGGTGCCCGGGGAAAAGGCCCGGGGTTGGCGACAGAGGGGCGGGGCGATTTCGCACCGCCGGCCAGATAGGACTTCAAATCCGAGGCGGAACCCCCGAAAAACCGGTCGACGAGCCCTTCGACCGCGGCCGCACGAGCTTCAGATTCACTTACCGCCGGCTGGTACACGTGTGCTCGCGATTTTTTCCATCGTCGGACCAGCCCCTTCTTGTACAGCCGGTCCAGAACCGTCATGACTGTCGTGTAGGCGAGCGGCCGATTGGGCAGGAGGTCTTCCTGAACGTCCCGGACGGTGGCATCCTGTCGCTGCCAGAGCGACTGCATGATGGCCAGCTCCAGTGGGGTCAGTGTCGTCACAGATCCGGCTCCAACCTGTCAATTTCGACTGTTTTCTGGATTTCGATGATATCCCGGGCCTGGGACTTCCCGGGGACATGCGCTGGAACAGAGACGACACGAAATGTAAGGATGCGGTGGGGCAGACGGACCGTAACTACGTCGTCGGGCCGGATATCCCGTCCGGCCCGTGCCGGCTGGCCATTCACTTGAACGCGGCCGGCATCGCAGGTTGCCTTGGCCAGCGGACGCCGGGGAATCACGCGGCTCCACTTAAGCAACTGGTCTAGGCGCACGGAAATTGGCTTTTGGAATACGGAAGAGTACCGGTGGAGTCTCCGCCTAGGGACCTTCGTCGGCGTCGTCAGCGCCGGTATCGGTATACCCTTCCTGGATTTCGACGAAACCATCGGAGCGAAGCTGGCTCAAGTACACGCGGATACGGGGCGTGACGCGATCCAACCAGAGCAGATCCTGGATCTCGTTCCGGGCCAACTCGAACGAGAGAGTGCCTCCCTCATGCCGGTCCGCCACCTTAAGGATCGCAAACTCTCCGGGAAGCTCCAGAATCTCGCTCACCTGGTTCCGGCCTAACTCTGCCACGGCCAACGCGTAGTCCTCCCGCAACATGCCGCTCTCGAAGAAGCCCAGCTCGCCCCCACTCGGGGCGCTGGGCGATTCCGAGATCTCGGCAGCCACATCGCTGTAGTCCTCGCCGGACCGAATCCGTTCGAGCGCCTCTTCAGCACGCGTCCGGGCCGCTTCTACTTCCTCAGGCTCCCTCCCCTCGGTAATCAGAGCAATCTCGAGCAGTCGGACGCCGGCGGGACGATCGAAGGAATCGATGTTTGCGTTGTAGTAGTTCCGGAGGTCCTCAACGGAAATGATGATCTTGTTATAGACCTCCCGCTGGAGCACCTGGTTCCGGAAGTACTGGGAACGAATGCCTTCCTTGAACTCGTCGAGTCCTGTCCCCTGTTGCAAGATCGCCAGTTCCAACGCCTCGAGCGTTTCGAAATTGTTTTCCTGACGGAGTCGCTCCATCGTCTTGATGACCTCAAGATCCGAGCTTATTCCCAGCTCTTCCGCCTTGCTGATGATCAGTTGCTCGTCGATCATGTTCCGCATCAGATCGCGGCGGATCTCGACCAGCGCGTCCTGGAGTTGCTGGCCCTGAAACTGCTGAGCCAGCTCGGTTTCCACGAGCAGGAGCCCGTCGTTGTACTCGGATCTGAGGATGATCTTGTCGTTGACCCGGGCGATGATGCTGTCGACCACCGTCTGAGCCCTGGCGACGCCAGCGATCAATAGGATTGCGAAAACGGATAATGCGATTCGGCGCATGAGTTCTCCCTGTTTGCTACGGACCCGTTACCGGACGCTTCAGTTCGTGTCCTCCGGAATAACGGTCTCAGGCTTATCCTTCGAGGGTACATCAAGATAACTCCCGCAGCACGTCTTGAATACCCTCAAAGAACGCTCGACGGGCGGTCGGAAGCCCAAATTTCAATGTGGCCGGTGGCCTGAAGCTGATGTCCCTCCCCGACTCCACGAGTTGGACGATTCGATCGGGGTCAACGCGAGCATCCTGATGAAAAACAATTTCGACGGCATCCCGCCGGCGTTCCATCGCCTGGATCCCAAGAGCACGTCCCACTATCCGCAGGCGGGAATACTCGAGGAGGTTTTCCACCTGCGGCGGCAACTCGCCGAACCGGTCCTCCAGATCCCGGTATCGCCGGTCGACCTCCTCTTCGGTTCGCGCCGACGCGATGTCCTTGTACATGCGAAACCGCAATGCTTCATCGGAAACGAAACTTGCCGGCACCTTGAGGTCGGCCCTCAGGTTGATGCTCGTCTCGACGTCCGGAGGAGCTTCTCCGTGGCGCAGTTCCTCCATTGTGCGTTCAAGCATCTGGCAATACAGATCGAATCCAATCGCTTCGATGTGGCCGTGCTGCTCGCCGCCAAGCAGGTTTCCCGCTCCGCGAAGCTCCAGGTCCAGGGCGGCGACCCGGAAGCCGGCGCCCAACTCGCTGAATTCCCGGATGGCGGCCAGTCGGCGGCGGGCGATCGGCGTCAGCGTCTTGTCGGAAGGGATCAGCAGGTACGCGTGGGCCCTCCGGTTGGATCGGCCAACCCGTCCCCGCAACTGGTAAAGCTGGGACAGGCCGTAGCGATCCGCCCGGTTGACGACCATCGTGTTCGCCAGCGGGATATCCAGGCCGTTTTCGATGATCGTCGTGCTGACCAGGACGTCGAACTCGTGGTGCATGAAACGCAGCATGACGCGCTCGAGTTCCTTCTCTCCCATCTGGCCGTGTCCGACCCCCACACGAGCCCTCGGGCAGATTCGCCGGACGAAGTCCGCAAGCGAATAGATCGAGCCGACGCGATTGTGCACGAAGTAGATCTGCCCGCCGCGATCCAGTTCGAAGTTGATCGCGTTCTCGATGACGGTCGTGTTGAATTTGACTACTGACGTCTGGATCGCCAGGCGGTCTCGAGGCGGCGTCTCGATGACCGACATGTCCCGCAATCCGGTCAGTCCCATGTGCAACGTCCTCGGGATCGGAGTCGCCGTCATCGTCAGCACGTCCACCTGTTTCTTGAGCTGCTTCAAGCGTTCCTTGTGCGCGACGCCGAAGCGCTGCTCCTCATCGACAATCAGAAGGCCGAGGTCGTGAAACTCAACGTCTTTGGACAAGAGACGATGGGTGCCGACAACCACGTCTATCTTTCCGGTCGAGAGGCCATGGAGGACCTGTTTCTGTTCCTTGGGCATTACAAAGCGGCTGAGCATCGCGATGCTCACCGGAAAAGCCGCGAACCGTTCTTTCAGCGTCTCGTAATGCTGGAAGCAGAGCACCGTCGTTGGAGCCAGTATCGCCACCTGTTTCCCGTCGTTGACCGCCTTGAAAGCGGAACGCATGGCCACTTCGGTCTTGCCGTACCCGACGTCCCCGCAAACCAGACGATCCATCGGAGTCTCGGCTTCCATATCCCTCTTGATGTCGGCGATAGAGGTCAGCTGGTCGTCGGTCTCTTCGTACTGGAACGCCTCTTCGAATTCTCGTTGCCACTCCGTATCCGGCGGAAAAGCGTGGCCGAGAGCCACCTTGCGCTCCGCGTAGAGCCGCAGGAGTTCGGTGGCCATCTCGCGGATCGCTTTTCGGACCCTCGCCTTCCGCTGAACCCAGGTCGTCCCGCCCAGTCGGTCCAGCTTCGGCCGTGAACCCTCCGTCGCCGAGTACTTCTGGATGAGGTCGAGCCGCTCGAGGGGGACGTACAGGCGATCGTCGTCGAGGTAGGTCAGCACCATGCACTCGCTGTCGTGGATCGAGGTGACCCCTCCGTACAATCCGATGCCGTGATCCACATGAACGATGTAGTTCCCGGGCTTCAGGTCTTGAAGGCCGGAAAGGAACGTCGAGGCGCTGGACTTCCTGCGCCTGGACGGAACGAAGTGCTCGGTCTCGTCGAGTATGTCGGTCTCGGCAAAGACCTCCAGCCCGATGTCGGGCAGCCTGAAGCCGGCGGACAGCCGCCCAACCCCGACCAGTGGCGCGTTCGTGTCGGCAACCGGCTTTACGGGCTGGTCTCCAAAGTCGGCCCGGAACGGAACCTCGTATTCGTGCAGGATGTCGCGCAAGCGCTCGGCCATGCCGATCGTGCCGCCGAGGAGCACAACCTGGCGGCCGGCGTCGAACGACTGCTTTACGGATTCGGCCATCTCCCGAATCCGGCCGTGGAAGCGGTGCGCCGATTGTCCGATCACCATGTGGGCCGACGCATGGGAGGCCAGTTGCTCCAGTGCCAACGAGGGATACCGGGCCAAAGCCCCGTCGAACTCTCCCGGGGTGAGATAGAGGCGCTCGGGCGCTAGCGCCAATCCACCAGATTCCAGAGCCTGCTTGTGCCTTTCAGTGAGAATCCGGAAATACTCGCGGTAGTCCTCGGTCACGAGCTCCGGTTCGTCGATGACGTAGACGGCCTCGCTCAGGTAATCGGGCAGTGCCGATTCGCGCGGGAAAACGGCCGGCAGCAGAAACACCCAACCGGCGAACGGCTCTCCGTCGTCGGCGAAGACGAGTCTTTCCCGTAGATCGTCCTGGTAGGCATCCTCCTGCCACAGACGCCGGGCCTCACCTGCCCACTTACGAAACGTCTCGCGTGGGACCACGTTGTCCTGCATCGGCAGAACGTCGACGTATCGGAGGGGGTTGCGCGACCTCTGGTCGTCGACGTCGAACTCGCGAATCGAATCGACGCTGTCGCCGAAGAACTCGATCCGGACGGGAAGCGGCATCAACGGGGAGAAGACATCGACGATCCCGCCACGCCGGGAATACTCTCCGACCGACGAGACCGGCTCCTCACGCACGTAACCCGCCGCGGTCAGGTGCTCGAGCATCAACTCCTGAGAGATCTCGTCGTCCACCCTCACATGCAGGATCGAGGCGTCGAACTCGGTCGGCGGCGCGAGCCGGATGCCCAGCGACCGTGCCGGAACCACGACGATGTCGGCACGCTCGGCACGCAGTCGCCAGAGGGCCGTCGCGCGTGCCCGCCCCACATCGGCATGGGGGGACAGGCCCGCGTACGGGTCGGTTTCCCATGCCGGAAGGTTCGAGACCAGGTCGCGCGACCGGTCGTTCAACTCGGCATGAAAGTAAGCGACATCGTTGGCGAGCGACTCAGCCGACGACTCGCTCGTGGTAACGAAGATCAGGGGGCGTTTGAACGACCCCCAGAGCGCCGCCAGAAAGAGCGCCTTCGCGGATCCGCCGAGGCCCGAAACGGTGACGGCGGACTCGCCGGGCCGGGCACTCTTGAGGCAATCAGACGCAATCCGGCGTACGTCGGCAATGTCCAGGATGCCGGAAAGGGCCTTCTGAAGTCGGCTTTGGACCAGTTCCATAACGCTTCGGAGCGGTCCGGTCTAACGCTCGGTCGGGCCGGCGCCACTGCCGGCCGCGCGGTCGATAATCCGGGCGACAACATCCGTCGTCGACTTCCCCTCGACCATCGGAATCGCCACGATTTTCCCGCCCCATCCGGCGACTTCCTCGCTTCCGACGATACCCTTGTCCACCCAGTCGGCGCCCTTGGCGAGCACGTCGGGACGGATGCTGAGGATCGTCTCGAGCGGCGTATCGTCTCGGAAGACGCACACGAAGTCGACCATCTCCAATGCCGCCAGGACTTCCGCCCGTTCTTCCTGGTCGAAGACGGGACGCCCCGGCCCTTTGAGCCGGCGTACCGAGCTATCGTCGTTGATGGCCACGATCAGGATGTCGCCCAGTTCCCGCGATCGTCGCAACATTTCGACATGGCCCGAGTGGAGGACGTCGAAGCAGCCGTTGGTGAAGACGACCTGCTGCCCGGAAGCCTGGAGTTTCCGCACTCGTTCCCCGAGCGCGTCAATGGGTTCGATACTTGAAGCGGGTGTTTCCATCGGAACGGTCCGGGTTGAAGTCGGTGGGGCGTTCAGTCCCTCTTCCGAGGGCGGATTCAACCACCGTAGTATAGCATTGGCCGATGGGGCGCATCGGGCGGGCAGCGTGGGCACTGGCGGGTGCCGCCGCGTTCATCGTCGGATGGCTGGGCCTGGGGTCTGCGGTACCCACAATCACTGCCGGCATCTTCTCGGGTTCCCCACCAACGCCCTATCTCAGATTCGAGCCCGAAGCGGATCGGGTCGCCACCGCACTCCTGGTCCACGGCCTGAATTCAAGCAAGGAGTTCATGCAGACCATCGGTATGGCCCTGGCCGACGCCGGGTTCGACACCTATGCCATAGATCTACCGGGACATGGCGATTCGAACGCCGCGTTCGATTCGGACGAGACCCGGCGTGCAGTCGAGAGCGTTCTGGACTCGTTCCGGGTCACACCGATCGTCGTCGGACATTCGATGGGTGCTTCAATCCTGGCCGATATCGCGCCCACGCGGCGGTTCCACAGCATGGTCCTGCTCTCACCAGCGCCGATTCCCGTCGGCAATCTCGGCCGCGGGCGCCTTCTCGTCGTGACCGGGGCTCTCGATCCACCCGTAATCAATGAGTTCATACCCGAACTTCTCGGCGGCGCCGAGGGATCGAGCGAGTGGTGGATGTTCCCCGCGGCCGGGCACTCGGGCACGCTGTTCAGCCCGACGAGGCTGGCGATGGTTGCCGATTGGATGGGTGGCGCCGCGGGTGACCTTCGCACGTCGCAGCGCTTCGGCTGGCTGACTCTCATGGCCGCAGGCGGGGTGCTCGCGGGACTGGGACTTCTTCCCCGACAAAGGGTCGGCCCGGCGACCGCGTCCGAACCGCCGACGGCTCCGGACCTGGGCAGGACCCTCGTCTCCTACATAGCCGCGGCGGGAGCGGCCATCATCATCCTGCGTTTGGTCGTGCCGCTTCGTTGGCTCGGCCTGTTCACGACGGACTACCTGATGAGTTTCGTGCTCCTGGCCGGCCTCGCCTGCTGGCGCGGGCGGGGAATCTCTAGGAGTGTCCGTGGCGTCACCATCGGGATCGTCGGCGCCGCCTACACGATCGGGGTACTGGCTCTGGGCGTGGGTTCCCATGTTTTCCACATGCTGCTCTCCGGAGAGCAATGGGCCCGTTTCCCCATACTGGCGGCCGTAAGCCTGCCGCTATTCCTCGCGGACGAGCTCGACCTCCGTCGGATCGCGCCGGCCTGGAAGCGCGCGGTCGTGGTCACGCTTACACGAATGATTCTGTGGGCCGCGGTGCTGACCGGCGTCCTCCTGCTCAACACCGAAAGCATGTTCCTCGTCCTCATCACACACCTGGCTGTGGTCTTCTGGCTCTTCCTCTGGTGGCTCGCGGGTTTCATCCGAAACGCAACCGGCGATCCGGTGGGCTCGGCGTTGTTCTCCGCGCTGGTCCAGGGCTGGGTGTTTGCAGCGTTGTTTGTTACGATTTGAGACCGAACAGTGAACATCGCCAACATTCGTCACATCGGCCTGTTTTCGCCCGATACCCCCTCGCACGCCTCCTTCTATGCCGATGTCTGGGGCCTGGCCGAGGTTGCCGACCAGGAAGGCATCCGCTACCTTCGCGGCGCCTCACCTGAGCACTATATCCTCAGCCTCCACCCGGGAACGGGTCGGGGCCTGCACCACCTTGCATTCGCCCTGGACGACCACGATGCCATAGACCGCGCGGCAGCCGCACTGGTGGATCGAGGGGTCAGAATCACATCTGGCCCGGCACTTCTGACAGAACCCGGCGGTGGATACGGCTTCCGCTTCCTGGACCCTGAGAACCGTTGCATCGAGCTTTCCGCGGGCGTTGGGACCCACGACGATGGCTGGGTCCCCCGGACGGTCGAACCGCAGTCAATCTGCCACGTCGTCGTCAACACTGGGTGCTTCGAAGAAATCGTCGCGTTTTACACGGACATCCTGGGCTTCCGTGTTTCCGACTGGAGCGAGGAACAGATGGTCTTCCTGAGGTGCAACACGAAGCACCACGTGATCTCGTTCAACCGCGCGACCTATGCATCGGTGAACCACGTGGCCTACTTGATGGCCGGCGTCGACGAATTGATGCGCGGCATCGCCGGCATGAGACGAACCGGAAGAGAACCCGATTGGGGGCCGGGGCGTCACGGTCCGGGCAACAACGTGTTCTGTTACTACAAGGACCCGCTGGGCTACGTGACCGAGTACACGTCCGACATCGACTTTATCGACGACGAGGCGGCACACGTGCCGAAGGTCTGGGAACGGATCCCTGAATTCATGGACCGGTGGGGTACGGCCGGACCGCCGAGCGCCGACATCCGCAACGCCATGGCCGGCGAGCCCGACCCAGGCTGGGTCGACGCGCGTGATTGACTTCAAACGGGAGTTGTATGAACGACGACACATCGCCAATCGTTGAGATCGACCGCTGGATATCCCGACTCGCCGAACGCGAGTTCGACTGGGACGCGCTGGGGTTCCAGGCCGATATCAACCCGAAATACCGACGCGCGCAGATCCGGTACCTCGGAGGCGGCGGCACCGGAAAGCATGACGACCCGAACGTCGTGCCGGCAAAGCACTTCACGTTGAGCACGATGCTGCTCCCCCCAGGAGGTGAAGGCCCGCTCCATCTGCACAGTGACGTCGAGGAAGTATTCTTCGTCCTCCAGGGCTCGGTGACCTGCATCTGGGCCGATGGCGAGCGGGAACTCGAAAGGACGCTCGGGCCCCGGGACATGATCTGCACCCCGGCGGGCGTCTACCGCGCCGTCCGCAACGACGGCGACGAAGACGCCCTCATGCTGGTCATGCTGGGAACAGCCCGCCCCGAGCTGCCAACCTACCCGGAAGGCAGCCCGTTGACCGAAGCGCGAAAACAGAACCGGTAGCGGCAGCGACCGGAAAATTGGAAGTTGGAGATTGGAAGTTTATCAATTTCACATTTTCCGGATCCGGGGGCCCGGAATCGGATCCCGCACCGCTAGGCAAATCTCCGATTGATCAATGTCGATGGAGCGATGTCCAATGTGGATTCTCGAATAGAAAACTTGCAATAGACTCAACCCCGTGAACAGACACAACGGCAAGTCCATCATCATTACCGGAGCCGGCCGCGGTCTCGGCCGCGCATACGCCGAACGGCTTGCGTCCGAAGGCGCACGCGTCGGCATCGCGGAAATCGACCCGATCCGGGGTGAAGAAGCGGCCGGTGCGATAAGAAATGCCGGCGGGGACGCAACTTTTTTTGCGACCGATGTGTCTTCACCGGACTCCGCCGAAGCGATGGCCGGGTTCTTCATCGCTCGCTGGGACCGAATCGACGGTCTCGTCGCCAATGCCGCGATCGCAGATTCGGTCGGCGGCGCCACGTACCGAGAGATCGACGTCGACGAATGGGACCGTTTGATGGCGGTGAACGTTCGGGGAACCTGGTTGAGCTGCCGCGCGGTCGCGCCGCACATGGAGGGGCGAGGATCCGGCAGCATCGTCACGATCGGCTCAGACACAGCGATGTGGGGAAGCCCGCGTCTGCTCCATTACGTTTCCAGCAAGGGCGCGGTCATGGCTTTTACCCGGGCGCTGGCCCGTGAATTGGGCGGGGCGGGTGTCCGTGTCAATTGCGTCGCCCCCGGCCTGGTGCGTAACGAAGCGACCTCGGGCGTTCCGGAGGACAAGTACGCCTGGAACGTTGCCAATCGGGCTCTTGGAAGGGAGTCCGCCGAAGCGGACATCGTCGGTACCGTCTCGTTCCTGCTCTCTGACGATGCCACTTTCATCACGGGACAGACGATCGTCGTCGACGGGGGCCTGGTATTACACTGATGGAATTCGACTTCGACCGAACACTCCGCGCCGGACTCCAAAACCTCTGGTACCCGATATGCCAATCCACCGCCGTGGCGGGCGCGCCGTACGGGATGACACGGCTTGGCGCCGACATCGTCGCATGGCGCGACACAAGTGGCCGTGTCCATGTCCATCGCGACTCATGCCTACACCGGGGGACACGATTGAGCGACGGGGTCGTCGGCAACGACCAGATCAGGTGCGCCTACCACGGCTGGAGCTACGACGGCGAGGGCCGGTGCGTGCACATTCCGACAAGCCGCAACGCGAACGAGACCCTCGCCCCGAAACTACGCCTTCAAACCTATCCGAGCCAGGAGAGGGCCGGTCTGGTCTGGACCTACTTCTCCGAGCAAGGGGTTGCCACCCCGGACCTCGTCCTGCCGGACGAGCTCGAGGATCCGGAATGGAGCGGTTTCATTTGTGAGATCGTGTGGGACGTGAACTGGATCCTCATCCTCGAGAACCTTGCCGATCCGATGCACGGGCCGTTTCTCCACAGCAACTCCTTCACGCTTTCGCGCGGCACGCTGGAAGACGACATGCGGATCATCCGCAACGACGACGGCTTTACCGTCGAGCGCTCCGGGCAGCGCGGCGTCAACTTTGACTGGGCGGAGTTCTACTGGGCGGGAACGCTGTGGGTACGGCTGGACATTCCGTTGCCATGGGGCCCCCGGGGCACACTGCGCATTGTCGGCATGGTCACCCCGATCGACGGCAACCGTTCGCTGGTCTACTTCCTGAGGTACCGTCAACTGTCGGGCGCCATGAAGATGTACTGGCGCCTGATGTACCGGTACTTCTGGGAAGCCCAACATGCCAAGGTCATCGATCAGGACCGGGTCATCCTGGAGTCGCAGCGGGGTGCCCGTTCACGCAGCACCGAACACCTCGCGAATTCCGACCGGGGCGTCCACGAGTTTCGCCGATTCTTGAGGGAGCATGCTCGAGGGACCGAAACCCGCCCCAACCTGACGAGCGTCACCGAAGGGGGCGCCTGAATGTCCGCTGCCGCGGGCATCCATTACGAAACTGCGGGGAACGGGCCACCGCTCGTCCTTCTTCACGGCATCGGGTCGAATAGCCGCTCCTGGCGGCGTCAACTGCGCGGACTCTCGGACAGATATACCGTGATCGCGTGGGATGCCCCGGGATATGGCGGCTCACGGGAACCGGTCGGACTTCCGTCGGTAGCCACGTATGCCGACGACCTGGACGCGATGCTCGGGATCCTCGTCGACGAGCCCGTCCATCTGGTCGGACATTCCCTCGGAGGGATCATCGCGCAAGAGTTCTACGGCCGTTATCCGAACAGGGTTCGGACTCTCGTACTGGCGGGCACCTCCCGGGGCGGTGGCGCCGAGGAAGAACTTGTCCGCAACCGCAAGCTGGAAACCCGGCTGAAAGCCATCGACGAACAGACACCGAGACAAATCGCCGAACGCCGTGCCCCGGCGCTGCTTCGAGCCGCGGCACCTCTGGACCTGGTTCAAGAGGCCGTCGAGATCATGGCCGAGATTCGGCCGGCAGGATACCGCTTCGCCGCAGAAGCTCTCGCCGAGGCCGATGAGACTTCCATACTGGCTGGCATCACCGTGCCCACTCTGCTGATCTGGGGCGCCGACGACCGGATCACGCCTCTCGGCGAAGGACGGCGGATGGCAGCCGCAATCCCTGGGGTCCGTCTCGAAGTGATCCCCGATGCGGGACACCTTTGCTACATTGAGCGGGCGAGCATCTTCAACTCGCTCATCGAAAGTTTCTGCGCCGCGGCGGCTCCAACGTCGACGCCAAGCCCCACCGCCCGATGAGCCGCTCTATGACGGCTGCCGATGCCATAGCCTCGGATCTGGGCGAGATGGAAACGAGCCACGTCTTCGGCATCCCGAGCATTCACAACCTTCCCCTGTACGACGCGTTCCGGCGTCACGGCGGTTTTCGGATCGTCACGGCCCGAACCGAGGGCGGCGCGGTCAACATGGCCGATGGCTACGCTCGGGTTACAGGAAAGCTCGGCGTGGTGATCACGAGCACCGGCACTGGAGCCGGCAACGCGATGGGCGGACTCGTCGAAGCGGTCACTGCGGGCTCGCCGCTCGTTCACCTCACGGGCCAGGTTCCGACCCCCTACCTCGATTCGGGGCGCGGGTACATCCATGAGTTCGAAGGCCAGAACACGATGCTCGGGGCACTCGGCAAGGGCGTCTACCGAGTTCAACGGGCGGCGCAGGCGTCGTCGATCGTCAGACGCGCCGTTGCCGCGGCCCTCAAGGCACCCCAGGGACCGGTTTCGGTGGAGATTCCGATCGACCTCCAGGCACAGCGCGTCGAGCGTCCGCAGTTCTACGCGGCTTCGGTAGTCGAAAGCGAGCCGGACGCTAAAGCGATCCGGGCCGCTGCAGACCGACTGGAGGGGGCGGCCAGACCGGTGCTCTGGGTGGGGGGCGGCACGATCCGATCCGAGGCCTCCGCTGCGGTGCGCACGCTGGCCGACATGCTGGGGGCCGCCGTCGTTACGAGTCAAGCGGGACGGGGCGCTATTCGGGAAGACCATCCCCTCTGCATCGGGCACTTCGCGGCCTTTCCGGAGGCAAAAGCACTGATTGCATCCGGGGACGTCCTTCTGAGCGCTGGAGTGCGATTCCGCGGCAACGAGACCTCGAACTGGGACATGGTCGTTCCGAAGACCCACATAGGTATCGATATCGATCCGCAGGCGTCGGGACGGAACTTCCCGAGCACGATGAGCCTGGTCACCGATGCGCGCGTGGGTCTCGAGAGAATTATCCGGGAGCTGGAAGGACGGGCAATCGATCCGAAACCCGACTACCGCCGAGAAGTCGAAGGCGTTCGCCATGCCGTCCGACGACGACTGAGGAAAACGCTCGGGCCCTGGGAGGCGATCCTCGATACGATTTCGACGACGCTTCCCGAAAACGCAATCGTCGTACGCGACATCACGATCCCGAACACGAGCTGGGGCAATCGACTGATCCCGATCCGGACTCCGCGTACGTCCCTGCACGCTTCGGGAGGCGGTATCGGGCAAGGGTTGCCGATGGCAATCGGGGCCGGCGTCGGGCAGCCCGACCGGCCCGTGATCCTCCTGGCCGGCGATGGCGGTTTTCTGCTCAGGCTCGGCGATCTCGCGACGGCGCGCGAGCAGGACCTGGGGCTGACGATCGTCCTTTACGACGACGGTGGCTATGGTGTGATCGGCAACATTCAGGATCGCTACATGGAGGGGCGGCGCGTGGGTGCCGATCTCTGGACTCCCGATTTCGAGACGATCGGCAGGGCCTTCGGTATCGAGACTTCGCGCGTCGGAGACGCCGATCGATTCCGGCAGTGTCTCGAGCAAGCTGTGTCGTCGTCCGACATCCGGATGATCGTCGTCGACATGAAGGCGATCGGACCGATGCACACCCCCTTTGCCGGCCCTCCGGGCAGTGGCGCGATTCTGGAACCCCATGACTGAACCGGAAAGCTCCGGACTGGTCCTCGTCGGCAGGCGTTGGGTAGCGACCGAGTCCACACGAAAAGTTGTCAATCCCGCCCGGACGTCGGAACAAGTGGGTCGGGTGGGACAGGCCGACGAGAACGCCATCGACGACGCTGTCGCGGCGGCATCTGCCGCGTTCGAGGAGTGGTCACGAACGGGTGCCCAAACGCGGGCGGCGTGTTTCGCCGACGCAGCTGACCGATTGAGGGAGAACACCGCCAGCCTAGTCCGCCTCCTGGTCCGCGAGAACGGCAAGCCCCTCGGCGAGGCCGCAATCGACGTCGCACGGTCGATCGAGATGATGGATATTGCGGCGCGCGACGTCCCGGCGTGGTCGAAACCGCAACTCATTGAGCCCGGCCAGCCGGTTTGGATTCGACGGCGTCCACGCGGTGTGACGGCGGTCATCTCTCCCTGGAACTCCCCGGTTCTCCTGGGCTTCCGGCGATGGGTCCCGGCGGTCGCGGGTGGCAACACCGTCGTACTCAAACCCGCCAGTTACTGCCCGCTGACCCTCATGGAATGCTTTCGTCTCCTCGGCCCGTACTTCCCGGTTGGCGTGTTGAATCTCCTGACCGGACCGGGCGATATCGTGGGAGATCAGCTTGTCGGAGACCCCCGGGTCACGACGATCGCGTTCACCGGGGGAACTGAAACAGGACGACGGATCGTCGAGCGCTCGGCATCGACCCTCAAGAAACTCTCTTTGGAGTTGGGAGGCAACGACCCCGCCGTGGTGCTGGATGATGCGGTCCTGGACGACCCGGCGATCGAGCGCATGACCCGGGCGATTCTCCGGGCGACCGGTCAAGTCTGCGTCGCGATCAAACGGATCTACGTTCACCGGTCACGCCATGACGAGCTCGCCGAAAAGCTGGCGGATGCCTTCAGCAGGACCGTCGTCGGTGATGGATTGAACCAGGAAACGACCATGGGTCCCCTGAACAACAAGGCTCAGTTCGATTTTGTCCGCGGACTGATCGATCAGGCGGACCGACGCGGACTGAAGGTGAAGACATACGGAAGGAAGCTCGATCCCGACGGGTGGGATAAAGGCTATTTCGTGCAGCCGACGTTGATCACGGGTGGAACGCATGACGATGAGATCGTCGGCTGCGAGCAGTTCGGACCCGTCATCCCGATTGTGCCGTTTGAGGAGGACCGACAGGCCCTCGCCTGGGCCAACGACACGATCTATGGCCTTCGCGCCTCGGTTTGGACCGCGGACCGCGCCCGCGCCGAACGGCTCGCAGACCGCATCCATGCAGGAGCCGTGTTTCACAACAACCACGGCATCTTCGGCGACCTCCACATTGAGTTCCCCGGCGTCAAGCAGAGCGGCCTCGGCCATGAGTCCCGCCTCATGGGTTTCGACTTTTACGTCGACTCGTACGGTTTCGCCGATTAGGGCGTTTGCTGACCTGTTGTCTTCTTACGACGACGACTCGTCGGAGAGGAGGGCGGCCTATTCACTTTCGCTCTAACCCGGAACAATGGTAGAAGGGTCGCGCATGCAAACAACCCCCCAAGTGCCCTCACAAAACTGGTGGCGCGGAGCCACTCCCCCACAACGCAAGGCCCTGACCGCAGCGACACTGGGCTGGGTCCTCGACAGCATGGACGTCCTGCTCTTTGCGATCGTCCTCGTGCACCTCGTCGAACACTTTGGAATGACGTTGGCGATGGGTGGTTTCCTGAACTCGCTGACCCTCATGTCGTCGGCCGTCGGCGGCCTCATGTTCGGACTCATCGCAGACCGCATCGGCCGGGTCCGCGCGATGATGATGAGCATCCTTGTCTATTCGATATTCACGGCTCTGTGCGGGTTTTCCCAGACGATTACGCAGTTGGCGATCTTCCGCATCCTTCTCGGACTGGGCGTCGGGGGTGAATGGAGTACAGGAGCCGCTTTGATCTCCGAGACATGGCCGGCGAAACATCGCGGCAAGGCGTTCGGGGTCATGCAGAGCGGTTTTGCGGTGGGTTATGCGGCGGCAGCAATCGTGGCAGCGCTCGTGCTTCCGTTGTGGGGTTGGCGGGCCGTCTTCTTCGTCGGGGTCATCCCGGCTCTGTTTACTCTCTGGATCCGCCGAAATGTCGAAGAGCCGAAGGCATGGCTCGTATCGCGCGCCGAAGTCGTTGCCAGAAAACGAGGGGCCCCGTCGATAGGCCGGCTCATGCGCCCCGACGTCCGCCGAAACGTCGTCGTGGCATCAATGGTCAGCACGGCTGCGATGTTCGCAAGCTGGCCGCTGTTTCTGTGGATACCCTCGCTGCTGGCTCTGCCCACCGAACAGGGCGGCGCAGGCCTGGGAGACCTCCAATTCAACCTGTTCCTGCTCGTCATGCACACGGGCAGCTTCGCCGGCTACCTGACGTTCGGAGTTCTGGCCGACCGGTTCAGTCGGAAGAAGATCTACATTACGTATGTCTTCATGGCGGCGGTGCTCGTCCCGCTCTACGCGGCGACGCGAGATCCGACGGCGCTGTTTTTCATCGGACCACTCATCGGATTCTTTGGCGCTGGCCATTTCGCCGGCTTTGGAATCATCACGGGAGAGCTGTTTCCGACCGAGATCCGCGCGACGGCGCAGGGGTTCACCTACAACATCGGGCGCGGTATCAGCGCGCTGTCACCCTACGCGATTGGGAAACTTATCGATTTGTACGGGTTCACCGCCGCGTTTCAGGCGACAGCGGGACTGTATTTCCTGACGGGACTGTGTCTGTTCCTCTTCCCTGAACCGGGCAAAGAAGTAAGAGACCGACGGGCCGACGACGTGGTCACCGCATGACTTCTACCTCATCTCGCCGGAACGACAAAGACAGCCTCTTCGGTTGGTGCATGTACGACTGGGCGAACTCGGCCTATTCCACCACGGTCGGTGCCGGACTGTTCCCGGCGTATTTCATTGCCATCGTTCCGGCGTCGGGGTGGGCACTCGCGGGTATCGAATTCCCTGCGGCATCACTGGTCCCCTTCGCCATTGGCATTTCGGCCATCCTCACCTTCCTGGCCGCCCCAGTTCTGGGGGCCATCGCGGATTTCTCGGCCGCGAAGAAGCGGTTCCTGTTGTTCTTCGCCTACTTCGGCGCTACGGCGGCGCTGCTGCTCTGTTTCGCGGGTCCCGGGCGCGTCGGCGCCACGTTGACGATCTTCATCACGGCGCAGACCGCGTTCGTGGCGGCTAATGTCTTCTACGATGCGTTTCTGCCACAGATCGCGACCGATGAAGAGATGGATCGGACGTCGGCGCGGGGATACGCCTACGGCTATCTGGGCGGCGGGCTTCAGTTCGCTCTCTCGCTGGGGCTGGTCGCGGGCTACGCACAGATCGGAATCTCCCAGGATCTGGCGGTGCGCCTGGCCATGGCGATGGCGGCACTGTGGTGGGGTGGATTCACCCTGGTGACGATGCGAAAGCTCAAGGAGCCTCGCGTCGCGACGGAGATGCCGGAAGAGTTTCGAAACTACCCTGGTGTACTCGCCTATGCGGCTGTCGGCATCAGCCGGACGCTCAAGACAACCCGCAAGGTCGGCCGATTTCCCCATCTCTTGCTATTCCTGATCGCGTTCATGTTCTACAACGATGGCATCCAGACGGTCATCGGCATGGCAACCGTATATGGCAGGGACGAACTCGGGCTGGGGTACACGCCGCTGATGGTGACGTTGCTGATCGTCCAGTTCGTTGCCATCGCCGGCGCGATCGCCTTCGGCCGTATCGCCGCTCGCGTAGGCACGAAGCGGGCGGTAATGGCGACACTCGTGGTGTGGTCCGGCATCGTCATCTACGCGTACTTCATCCAAACAAGCGTCGAGTTCTTCATCCTAGGCGGGTTGGTCGGAATCGTGTTGGGCGGATCGCAGGCGCTGAGCCGGTCGTTCTACGGGTCGATGGTTCCTGCATCTGCGAGCGCAGAGTTCTTCGGCTTCTATTCCGTGTTCGCCAAGTTTTCGGCGATTACGGGCCCCTTCGTGTTCGGCTTCGTGCGGATGTTGGGCTCGTCGAGAACGGCGATCCTGTCGTTGATCGTGTTCTTCATCGTGGGCCTCGTACTGCTCTACTTCGTCGACGAGGAAAAGGCGCGGTTGGCGGAGACGGAGGGGGCGTTCTAACCCGCTTCGGACCTTCTGTTATAATCCGCCCCAGTTGAAAGCGACGGCCCGCAGAGCGACACGGCAGATGGGTCGGAAACCTCCGAAAGCAGTTGTCGTGCTGCCCGGCCGAGGGCAGGATCGACAACATCTCCCGCGATCTCGACCAGCGGTTCCAGGACGAAGCGGCGTGACGTATACCGGGGATGAGGAATCGTCAAATCGGGGCTCCGGACAATGCGATCGCCGAACAGGATAATGTCGATATCCAGTGTGCGCGGACCTTTTGGCTCTCCCCGAAGCCGGCCCCCGCGCCGCTCGACATCAAGGCAGGTCTGCATGAGCGCTTCGGGTTCGAGATCGGTCTCGACCTCGATAACGGTATTCAGGAACCAGGGCTGATCGGTGATCTCTTTCGGTTCGGTCGAGTAGAGGGATGCGCTCCTGATCAGCCGAACACCGTGTCCGTCCAACCCGAGGAGGGCTGATCGGAGGTGGTCTTCTCGATCCCCCAGATTCGAACCGAGAGCGAGGAAACAACGAACCATGCGGATATTTAAACATGCCCCGATGTCTGCGGTAATACTCTCCGCACTCCTCATCGCAAGCTGCGTTCCGGAGATCACCGTCTCTGACACCTCGACCTACGACGGAGTCCTGGAGGGCCTGGCGGATGGCACGACCCGCATGGTCGATCTGACCCACGCTCTGAGTCCCGAAAGCCCGCACTGGCCGGGCCCGGGATACGAGCCCTTCTCTTATGAGATCTTCGCGACAATCCCCGATGACGGCGTGCTTTCAGGTCGGTTCACGATGGCGGAGCACACCGGCACCCATCTGGACGCACCCAACCACTTCACCGAAGGCCAGATTCCGGTCGACCGCATCCCGCTGGAGCAACTCGTCGTTCTCGCCGCGGTGATCGACGTCCGGGACCAGGTTCAATCCAACCCCGACTACCTGCTCACATCGGCAGACATCGTCGACTGGGAATCCGAACACGGCGCGATCGCCGCGAACACACTCGTGTTCATGTACACGGGATGGGATGCGCGATGGGACGATTTCGACAGCTACAAGAATGCGGACGATGCCGGGGCTCTTCATTTTCCCGGGTTCTCGCCCGCGGCTGCGGAGCTGCTGGTAAACGAACGAGATGTGGCCGGTCTCGGAATTGACACGCTGAGCGTCGATTACGGTCTGTCCCAGGATTACCGGGTTCATCACGTCAGCCACGGGAAGGCCAAGTACCACATCGAAAACACAGCCGGCCTGGGCCAACTTCCGCCGACGGGGGCCTGGGTAATCGTGGCTCCGATCAAGATCGAAGGCGGCACGGGTGGTCCCGCACGGATCATCGCCCTCGTCGGCGAATGAGCAGGAAAGCAAAGCAGACCGAAAACCCATGAAAACTACGCTGACCCAAACACCGCTGGACGGCCTCGTCCTGATCGACATCGACTACTTCCGCGACGATCGGGGATTCTTTATCGAATCGTGGCACAAGAAGGACTTTGGGGCCGCAGGTCTCGATCTCGAGTTCGTCCAGGAAGGCCATTCGCGGTCCGGAAAGGGTGTTCTCCGCGGGCTTCATTACCAGGACATGACTGTTCCGATGGGAAAGCTCCTGCGCTGTACGGTCGGCGCGATATTCGATGTGGCAGTGGACCTGAGAGCGGACTCACCAACTTTTGGCCAGTGGTTCGGCGTGGAACTGAGTTCGGACAACCAGCGGCAGATCTACGTCCCGATCGGGTTTGCACATGGTTTCGCGACGTTATCCGACATCGCGGAAGTCCAGTACAAACAGACCGGCTACTACGCGCCTGCCGCAGAGGGGGGGATCACCTGGAACGATCCTGACGTCGGCGTAGAATGGCCGATTTCGAACCCGATCCTTTCAGGCCGCGATCAGAACAACATGAGTTTCGCGGAGTACCGGAAAGCCCCAGTGTTCCGATAAACGGGGGACGGAGCCAGCGCTCCGTCCCCCCATCCGTTTCCTCCCCTTTCCCTTTTGGATATGGGGACGGAGCTATACCTCCGTCCCCTATCGGTCGGAAGTAAGGAGAGGGGACGGAGCTAAGGCTCCGTCCCCTGTCTATACGCAGCAACCGCCCGATTGTGCTCGGTCAACGTTCTAGAGAACGTATGCCGTCCTCCATCGGTCCTCACGAAGTAGTAGAAGTTCGTGTCGGCCGGGGAGACCGCCGCCCGGAGCGAGGCATATCCGGGGTTGGAAATCGGCCCCGGGGGAAGGTCCGCGTTGATGTATGTGTTGTACGGCGAATCGAAGCCCAGATCCTCCCTCAGCAGCCTGCCCCGATAGCTTCCCTCGAGGACGAGTGCGTAGATCACCGTCGGGTCGCATTCGAGACGCATCCCGCGGTCTAGCCGGTTCATGAACACCGAAGAGATCACTTCCCGTTCGTCGGCCACGGCGGCCTCGCTCTCGATCAATGACGCCAGGATGAGCGTGCGGTTCAGGTCCAGCCCCCACTGGTCCGGGTCCACCTGGGCCGCAAGCCGTGCCACCGCATCTTCAAAGCCGCGGATCATTGCCTCAACGCCCTCGGCTGCGGTCACACCCCGCGGAAACGAATATGTCTCCGGAAAGAGGTAACCCTCCGTGGACACGGCCCCAGGGTCGATCTGCTGAATCTTAGGTAGCGCGGCCACGGCCGCTTCGAGGAACTCTTGACCCAAACCGAGGCGGGCTTCCTCCCACAGAAGAGCGATCTCGTCGAGCCGCAACCCTTCCGGCACGGTGAATGTGTACAGTCGGACATCACCCCGTCCGAGCTTTTCGAATACTTCTTCGACGTTCATTGCTTGCTCGAACAGGTACTCCCCGGCCTGCAGTTTTCCGCGGTATGCACTGAAATAAAGGTGGGCCAGCGCCGGGTAGCGGTACCCGATCACGCCCTTGGCGACGAGCAGGTCGACAATCTCCTCCGAGCCGACACCGAATGGAATATCGACGACCTGGGAACCCGAATGGGTGCGATAGGGTTGCTGAACGAGGTACCAGCCGTACCCCGCAGCACCGGACGCGAGCATCAATCCCAACAGGAAGAGAATGAGTAAGACACGTTTCATCGGTGCTGCTCGAGGTAGTCCTCCAATATCAGCGTCGCCGCCAATTCGTCGACGTGCTTCCGCCTCTTGCGCCAGGCCAGGCCAAGCTCTTCAAGCTGCTGTTCGGCGGCGAACGACGTCAGTCGCTCGTCCCAGAGCACAACAGGCACCGGCAAGTCGCGTATGAGCCGCTCCACAAACACTTCGGTTTTCTCCGTCTGACGGCTCCGCTTCCCATCCATATGCTTGGGAAGTCCGACGACGACTTCGCCGACACCTTCGCTACCGACAAGCTCGCAAATATGCAGAATGTCGGCATCGAGATTCATACGGACGCGGGTCGGACGGCCATGCACGGCCATTCCAAGCCGATCGGTGACGGCAATCCCGATCCGCCGGTCTCCCACGTCGAGGGCCATCCTGCGCACGACATCCGCCTTCACATTCCCATGATACCGCGCAAAGATACCGCGCAAAAAAACCTTCGGGCGCATATGGAACGCACCATACCCACGCTATAATCGAAGTAACTTACGCTTTAGCCTCGGAGGTTCGGTTTGAGTTCAAGAACGAAGTACTCGATCCTGGTGATCTCGTCCATCGTCGTCACGTACGCGGTTGTCGGCGGGATGATGGGCCGGGTAAGCGCCCAGGGATCCTACCCCGAGCTTTCGACGCTGATGGAAGTCTACAACCGGATTCAAGGCGACTACGTCGACGATCCGGCCTTGGAGGCTGCCTGGGAAGGGGCAGTCCGGGGCATGGTCGAGCGTGTCGACCCTTACGGGGGCTACCTGACCCTGGAAGGCGTACGGTTTTACGAAAGCTACGACGAGGTAACGGCCGCCGGAATCGGCGTAACCCTTGCTAAGAAGTTCGACTATCCCGTCATCGTCTCAGCCGTGCCGGGCGGCCCGGCCGACCGGGCCGGATTCGGAACCGGGGACACGATCGAGGGCATCGCGTCGGAATCGCTGCGTGAGCATAACCTCCTCGAAGTCCAGCAGCTGTTGTCCGGAGAAACAGGCACCGAGGTCGAACTGCGGATCATCC
Source organism: Terriglobia bacterium (assembly GCA_965206125.1). Taxonomy (GTDB): domain Bacteria; phylum Acidobacteriota; class Terriglobia; order 20CM-2-55-15; family 20CM-2-55-15; genus CAXWPM01. The sequence goes on along the minus strand of CBDBIN010000046.1, from coordinate 281,431 downwards.
GCCGCTCCAGGGCCGCGGCCGAAACCGTCACCCTGACTCGCGAAGTCGTCTCGGCGCCACCGGTAGAAGCGCGATTGCTCGAACAGGCAGTGGGATATCTCAAGGTTCCGGTCATTGGCCCGGGCAAGGCGGATGAAACGCGACGCCGGATGGAAGCGTTGTCGGCTGAAGGTGCCGTGAGATGGATTCTCGACCTGCGGAATTCCGCGGGCGGGACGCGTGAAGAGGCTCTCGCGCTCGCCAATCTATTCGTCGGTTCCGGTACGCTCGGATACCTGGAAGGACAGACTTTCGAGCGCGAAACTTTTACCGCCGAAGCAGATAGCGTGTTTTCGGATTTGCCGCTCGTCGTCCTGGTCAACGAAGGTACGGCGAACGCGGCCGAGATAACCGCGGCGGCGATCCGCGATAACGAACGCGGCGAACTGGTCGGGATCCGGACATTCGGCCTCGGATCGGTCCAGAAGCTATTCCTCCTCGAAGGGGGACGGGCCCTGCTGCTGTCGGTTGCCAACTACTACTCACCCAACGGCACGGAAATTCAGCGCTCTGGCGTAGAGCCCACGGTAGAGGTTGCCGCAACCGTGGGCGATCCACTCGCGGCCCCGAATGCCGGGGCCTCGGAAGGCGACCGACAACTCGACCGAGCCATCGAGATCCTCGCGGGCGAGGAAGCCGCAATCCCCAACGCCGCCTGACGGACACGCGATCTCGGTTGTTGCCGCTCCTCCAGGATGAAAGAGCTTCATTTCCGTCGCCGCGCGCGTAACCGAGAACCGCAAACTCGTTCCACGAGCTTGCCAGTAGCCAGTGGTTCTGCCACAGGCTGCTAGATGCTGGTCCGATTCCACGAAGTTTCCAAGGCCTACGGCTCCTTCGATATCTTCCACGGCGTTTCTTTCCAGATCGATCCCGGACAGAAGGTCGGCCTGCTCGGACCGAACGGCGCCGGAAAGACCACAGTGCTCGGCATGATCGCAGGGACCGTCGATCCCGATACCGGCACGCTCACGATGGGTTCGGGGACGCGGGTAGGCTGTATCGACCAGATCCCCGATTTCGGCGATCGGGCGACCCCACTCAGCGTCGTGCTGGAATCCTTCGCTGACCTGCAGGCTACTGAGGGACGCCTTCGGGACATGGAGGCATCCATCGCCGAAAACGCTGCCCCGGCAATCCTCGAACGCTACTCCGAACTATTGCAGGACTTTGAGTTCCACGGCGGCTACAGCTATCGCGCCCGGGCCGAAGCCGCCTTGCTCGGAGTCGGTTTTAGCGCGGATCGATTCACCGAACCCGCCGCAGAGCTTTCCGGGGGAGAAAAGAATCGCCTGGCTCTCGTGCGATTGCTGCTCGCCGAGGTCGACCTCCTGCTGCTCGACGAACCGACCAACCACCTGGACATTCGGTCGATCGAATGGCTGGAACACTTCCTCAAAGGCACCGACAAGACGCTGTTGATCGTGTCGCATGATCGCTTCTTCCTCGATCAAATCGTCTCGAGAGTCCTCTCCCTGGAACAGGGTGCGGTCACAGCCTACAAGGGCAACTATTCCGCATACACGAAGCAGCGGGCCGAGCGGCTCGAGCTACAGCAAACAGAGTGGCAACGCCAGCAGGAATGGATCCGCCGCACAGAAGACTACATTCAACGGAATATCTACGGTCAGAAGACAAAGCAGGCGCAGTCCCGTCGCAACATGCTGAAGCGGACGGAGCGCATTCGGCGGCCCGAAGAGGACGGTGCGGGTGTCCGTTTCAACTTTGCACCGACGGACCGGACCGGCCGATACCTGATCTCGGCACGCGGCCTTTCGATCGGGTACGAGCCAACTCGGCCAATTCTGACCGACCTCAACGTGGACGTGCAACGCGGCGAGCGGTGGGCGCTGGTCGGAGCGAACGGGTCCGGAAAAACCACGCTCCTGCGTTCGCTGATCGGGGGACAGCCGCCGCTGGGCGGGGAACTGGTATGGGACGAACGCCTCGCCGTCGGCTACTACGCCCAGCAACTTGAAGACCTCGACCGGGAGGCGACGGTCCTCGAGGAACTGCGCGCGATCGACACGGTGGCGACCGACGGCGAACTGCGATCGTTCCTGGGAGCCTTCCTGTTCCGGGGGGAAGAGGTCTTCAAGCGAATCGGCGCCTTGAGCGGCGGAGAAAAGTCCAGGCTGACGTTGGCGAAAATCATCTACAAGGCGCCGACGATGCTCGCACTCGACGAACCGACCAACCATCTTGACATTCGTTCGCGCGAGGCGCTGGAAACAGCGCTGGCGGACTACCCGGGGACGATGATTCTCGTCACCCACGACCGGTACCTTGTTCGCAGGATAGCCACGCACATTCTCTACCTTGGCCCGGAAGGTGCGCAGACGTTCGACCGTTTCGACGCGTTCGAGCAATGGCTGGGAAACAGCGTAGATGCGGAAACCGAAGTGACAGGGGATCCCCCCCTGCACCCGCAACCGAAGGAAAAGCCGGCCCGAAAACTCAGCAAGAACAAGAGAGAACAGCTTGCCCGGGAAGCCAAGCGACTCGAGGACGAAATCGCCGACCGCGAACGGGACCTGCGGGAAATCGAAGCGTTGTTCACGTCTCCGCCGGCCGGCATGGAGTGGGACGACACAAACCGTCGCTACACGGAGCTGAAGGAGCTGCTCGAAAGGCTCTACCGGGACCTGGAAGCATGCTGGAACCAGATCAGCTGAGCAGTAGCCCAACAGAACCCAGAGCGGTAGCGACGGGGTCCTGCTGAACGCAAGAGGACTACCCAGTCACTACCGTTCCCGGTTCTGATTCTGATCATCGGCCCGCAAGCAAGGCCATCGCCAACCGGCGGTCGGCGTGTATCATGAGCAACATGAACTACCCACGAGCGAAGGCCGCCGGATGGGCGATTCTCGCCCTGGCCGCACTCGCGGTTGCCGCCTGCGCCGGCGGGGACCCGGACCAGGCAACCACGGCGGACATACCCGTGCAACCACTCGAGAGCGAACTGGCACGCCTCCGGGGTGAACGCCTGATCCCGGGGATGTCGGTCGCAGTGGTGCGGGGCGGAGAGCTCGTCCTCGCTCGGGGCTTCGGCTACGCGGATATCGCCGAATCGGTCGACGCCGATGAAAACACGCCGTACCGGATCGCATCGGTGACCAAAGCGATCTCCGGGACGCTGGCGATGAAGCTGGTAGAAGTTGGCGCGCTCGACCTGGATCAACCAATGGCCGAGACGCCGGAATTCGTGGAGTTCTGCACCGAGTTCGGGGAGACAGATTCCATCTTCGCGACGGACTACTCCTGCCAGGCGACGCTCCGGCAGCATCTGGGCCACACGGTGAACGGAATCCCCGGTGAGAGATTCCGCTATAACCCTGTCGCATTTTCCTACGCCTCCCGGTCCATCGCCCACCAGGCGGGGCAGGGTTTTTCCTCACTCGTGTCGGCCCACATCTTAGAACCCGTGGGAATGAAGGATTCCGCACGCATCCATCGGGATTTGCCGCCTCCGGAAAGCCTGGCCTCGAGGCTGGCCACCCCCTACAAAATCGAATTCGGACAGGCGACCCCTGCTCCTCCAATGGATCCTCAGGGCGACGGAGCGGCAGGGGGCGTTATCTCGACGGTCGTCGATCTTGCCAGGTTCGACATCGCGCTCGACGGCGGCGAGCTTATCTCCGAGAGTTCAAAGGCCGCGATGTTCACGCCGACCGAGTCGGTCGCCGGTGGGACCCTGCCTTATGGAATCGGCTGGTACGTCCAGGACTATGAGGGTCAGCTTCTCATCTGGCACTCGGGATGGTGGCCGGGTGCTTTTTCCGCACTGTATCTGAAGGTCCCCCAACACGGCGCCACGCTGATTGTTCTGGCCAACAGCGAAGGCGTCTGGTGGGACAACCCACTCGACGGTGCCCGCATCCAGGATTCGGACTTTGCGGGGGTTTTTCTGGATTGGCTACAATCGAGCGACTAAATGGCAAGAGCATTCACCCGCGAATCCGACAACGAGTCGCTCGACGAAATCGTCGTTGAACCGAAGGAGGTCCTGCCGCCCGGCGTCAAGAACTACATCACGCCCGAGGGTGCGACGCGTCTCCGGGCCCATCTCCGGAACCTCGTCGACGAGCGTCCGCGCCTGCGTGAGGACATTGGCGAAGAACCGGAGCCGGCCGACAAGAAACGCCTGCGCGAGCTGGACCGAAAGATCCGATACCTGGACGAACGCGTGTCAGGGCTCGAGATCGTCGAACCGCCGGACAAGATCCCGGACCGCGTCGTCTTCGGCACGAGGGTGACCGTGGCCGACGAGGACGGTAACGAAAAGTCGTATCGGATCTCGGGCGTCGACGAGACCGACCCGGACAACGGAAGGATCAGCTGGATTTCTCCCATCGCCCGCGCGCTGATCTCCAGGGAAGTCGGCGATGAGGTTCAGTTGGACCTTCCGCGCGGGCGTGTGGTCCTGGAAATCCTGAAGATCGAATAGATCTCCTCGGTAACCGTCACGCTCGTTGAAGCAGGATCAACCGGGTCATCCGCGCCAACGCCGAATGAGACTCACTGTATTCGATATCGACGGCACGCTCACCGACACCACGAGGGTCGACACCGCGTGCTTTGTTGCGGCGTTCGACGAACTGTTCGCGATCCGGGACATCAACACGGACTGGGCATCGTACCGCTACTCCACCGACAGCGGCATCGCTTCGGACATCCTCACTCGGCATCTGGGTGAGGCTACGCCCGAAAACCTCGGCCGCATCCAGGAGCGGTTTGTCGAAAAAATGAGCCGCCATATGGATAGCCACGGACTGGAACCGGTACCCGGAGCGCCGAGGGCGTTCGACCGGCTGCGGGACGACGATCAGGCCGCCGCCGCAGTGGCCACCGGTGCCTGGAACGCATCCGCCCGGCTCAAGTTGCGGCACGCCGGTATCGACGTCGAGGGCGTACCGTTCGCATCGTCGGACGATGCCCTTTCCCGGGCACACGTGATCCGCGCCGCAATTCGGAGGGCTTCCGAGTCCGGCGACGCCTTCGAAAGGATTGTCTATGTCGGGGACGAAGTGTGGGATGTCCGGGCCGCGGCTCGGTTGAATCTCCCGTTCGTCGGAGTGGGGACCGGGGACCGGGAAGGACGGCTTCGCGGCCACGGCGCCTCGCATGTCGTTCCCGATTACAAGGACCCGGCGGCCTTCCAAGCCGCACTTGATGAGGCGACGCCCCCGCGACCGCCAACGATTCGAGTGTTCATCGAGAACGAAGCCGGCTCGGACACGAAGAACATCCATGACGAAAAGACGCTACGCCACGAGAAAAGCGTCCGCGTCTCGCGGCCCTATCCCTACCCTTACGGCTTCATCCTGAACTCGACCGCGGCCGACGGCGGCAACCTGGACTGCTTTGTCGTCACTGAGCAACTGCTTCATACGGGCGATATCGTCGACTGCAGGGCCGAGGGGTTGATGGAGCAACTCGAGGACGGCGACGAGGACCACAACGTCCTGGCGGTCCTGCCGGGCGAAGAGCTGGTCGTGGACGATCAGCTCCGAGAGAGACTCGGCGACTTCGTCCAGCACGTCTTCGACCATGTCAAAGGGAAGCGCATTCGGGCGGGCCGGTTCCTCGAACGCGTTGACGCCGAGCGGTGGGTCGCCCTGCACTGGGATTGCTGACCTGTGCACTATTGTGCGCCCATAGAGCGCACCTACAGGAGGATTCTAGTCCTGGGACATCAGCTCCCGGATCTTCCTAAGGGCCGCATCGACCTTCATCTGTAACCCGACTCGCCCGTAATCCACGGTGGCCTTGGTCGGATCGCCACGGACTCCGGCGCCTTCGAAGCCACCGCCCGGAGCGCGCATGTGGAAGCGGATCAGGTTTGAGTCGACGGCCATCACCTGGGACGTATCCGTGATCCCGGCGTGGGAACCGATATCGGCGCGGTCTTCGCCCTCGGACTCCAACCAGTCGGCAAAGCCGTTGTTGCTGTAGTAGTCGGGGGCGAAATGAACGCGGGAGCCCGTGCCGGCCCAGAGTTCGTTGAGTTTCTCGGCGACCTGACCCATGCCTCGCTGATTACCGCCGCTGTCACCTATCAGAATGATGTCGGTAAAGCCGCCGCTCTTCAGGCTGCGTGCTGCGTACTCGAGCAGTTGGACGAAGACGTCGTTCGGGAGCGAAATTACGCCGGGATTGCTCACGCTATCGGGGTTTCCCTCCGGAACGTATGCCACGACGGGTGCGACCAACGTGTTGCCGAGTTCCCGGGCGATCCGCTCCGCCGTTACCTTGATGATGAAGTTGTGCTTTCCCATCACCATGTGCGGGCCGTTCTGTTCGGTGCCGCCGGTGGCGATGATGACCGACGTGGTCCCGTTTTCGATCCGGTCCCGTATCTCGGTCCAGGTCAGTTCCTCGATGAATACCGTATCGGGCCCTTGAGCCTGGAGGGTGCCGGCGGCGGCGATCACGAGTGCCAGTAGCGCTGCAACAGATTTCATGGAAAACCTCTCGTTCTGGGTGGATTATCCTGCCACCTCAACCGATCGATGCAACACAAGCGTTGAATCGTTCTGCTGGAGTTTCAAACTCCAGCGTCTTACGCGGCCGTTCATTGAGCTCACGTGCCACCTTGTTCAGGTGCGCCTGCGAGTGCACCGATAAGTCGGTTCTCTTTGGGAAGTACTGTCGGAGCAGGCCATTCGTGTTTTCATTGGAACCACGTTGCCATGGACTCTGCGGATCGCAGAAGTAGACGTCGATGTCGGTCGCCAGGGTAAACCGCCGATGATCTCCCATTTCCTTGCCGCGATCCCAGGTCAGCGATTTATACAGCTCGGTCGGTAGTTTCTTCGCGTGCTTGATCAGTGCAGGCACGACGGTCTTGGTCTGTTTATCCGACACTTTCACCAACATCACGTAACGGGTATGGCGTTCGACCAGGGTCGCAATGTAGGTGTTGTTCGATCCCACTATCAGATCTCCCTCCCAGTGACCGGGAACGGCACGATCTTCGACCTCGGCCGGGCGCTCACGAATCGATACGATATCGGCGAGATCCCCTTTCCCGTGACCTTTGTGACTGGAATGTCGGGATCGACGAATCGTTCGTCTCGACCTCAGATGTCTAAGTAGTTCTTTCTTAAACACCCCGCGCGCCTGCACGAATAGGCTGCGATAGATCGTCTCGTGGGACACGTGATACGACTCATCCTCTGGATAGGATCGCTTCAGCCAGCCGGCGATCTGTTCGGGCGACCAATTCCGCCGGAGCTTCCTCGCCACCATTCGCCGTAACCGCGGATGGCGACCCAACTGACATCGCTTCGGGCGACGGGCCCGGTTCCAAGCCTGTTCATCGGCGACAGACGCCCGGTAGTCATCATAGCCCCCATTGCGCTGGATCTCCCGGCTCACCGTCGAGGGTGAACGCCCCAGACACTCTGCGATCGAACGCAACGACTGCTCGGCCGCGATCCCGCGGGAGATCTCCTCACGTTCCGACAGGCTCAAAGCCAACCTCGACCGTCGTCGTGGTCGAGGACGAATGCCTCCGGTATGCGCCAGCTGACAATATACAGACGATGACAGCTTGCCAAACGCTCGCCCGATCTCATGCAGAGATTCCCCTCGCCGCCACCGATCCCATACCTCCGCCTTCTCCGCCGCCGTGAAACCGAATCGCATCCCTTTCCGCATACACTCCACCTCTTCCTTTTAAGATAAAGTGTTGCGTCGATCCGTTGAGACCAGCCCGGTTCGCGCGCAAATATACGGCATCACGGATGATCGCTCAAGAAGAAGATGCGCCCCACGAACCCATAGTGTTGATAGAATTTAAGGTTTCAACAGGTCGTTTGGCTATCGTCCGTCCAAGCCGAAAGGAGTTCTGTAGCAGAAATGTCGATCGAAGCGATCCGCATTCGCGGCGCCCGGCAACACAATCTAAGGAACATCGACGTCGAGATCCCGCGCAACACGCTCACGGTCGTGACCGGGCTGAGCGGATCGGGCAAGTCCAGCCTCGCCTTCGACACACTGTACGCGGAAGGGCAGCGCCGGTATGTCGAGTCCCTCTCAGCCTACGCGCGCCAGTTTTTGGACCGCCTGGAACCACCGGATGTCGACTCGATCGAAGGCCTTTCGCCAGCGATATCGATAGAACAGAAGAGCTCGACGCGGAGCCCGCGCTCCACGGTTGGAACCGTCACCGAAATCTACGACTACCTGCGGCTGCTGTTCTCGTCGATCGGAACCCCCCACTGCCCGGGCTGCGACAAGCCGATTTCTCAGCAGAGCCCCGACCAGATCGTCCGCAACCTGCGCAACCTGGCCCACGGTGAACGCGTCATGGTGCTGGCGCCCATCGTTCGCGGGCGCAAGGGAGAGTTCAAGGCCCAGCTCGCGACGATAGCAAAGGCCGGCTACGTTCGGGTGCGGGTCGACGGAACGCTCTTCAGTCTGGACGAACCGATCGATCTGAATCGTCGGAAGAACCACACGATCGAAGTCGTCGTCGACCGACTGTTGATCAAGGAAGGGATCGAAAAGCGGTTGGAGTCTTCGGTCGCTCAGACGATCAAGCTCACCGGCGGCATCGTGCAGATCGCGATCATCGAGGGTGAGGAGCGCCTGTACTCGGAAAAGATGGCCTGCGTTGACTGCGGCGTGAGCATGCCGACGATCGAGCCCCGTACGTTTTCCTTCAACAGCATCTACGGTGCCTGCCGGGCGTGCAACGGACTGGGGGTGCGTTTCGACTTCGACCCGGGCCGCATGCTGACCGACCCGACGCAATCCATCCTGAACGGCGGGCTGAGCTTGAATGGATGGTTCGACAACGAAATCGAGACCCATCTCAAGAAGATCGCGCGGCATTTCAAGGTCGACCTGGACCTGCCGTTTGAAGGTCTCCCGGCCAAAGTAAGAAACGCTGTTTTCCACGGCGTGAAGAGCAAGAGGCTCGAAGGCATCATCGACGTCCTGAATCGGTTGCACGACGACGATGCCGACGAAAAACTCGGCGAGTTCATGGCGACCCGGCCGTGCACCGAATGCGACGGCGCCCGGTTGCGCCCCGAGAGCCTCGCAATCACCGTGGCGGGAAAGACGATCGCCAAGATCACCTCATGGCCGATCAAGCAGTGCCTGGGTTTCTTTGCGACGATCCGGCTCAATCCCAGGGAAAGGCAGATCGCAGGGAGAGTCGTCGAGGAAATCCACGACCGACTGGAGTTTCTGGCGGCGGTCGGGCTGGATTACCTCAGCCTCTCACGCACCGCCAACACGTTGTCGGGAGGTGAAAGCCAGCGCATCCGCCTGGCGACCCAGATCGGCTCGCGCCTCCGCGGCGTGCTCTACGTCCTGGACGAGCCGTCGATCGGATTGCATCACAAAGACAACGACCGACTCCTGGCTACGCTCGAACGTTTGCGTGATCTTGGAAACACCGTGATCGTCGTCGAGCACGACGAGGACACCATCCGTCGGGCGGACTACGTCGTTGACCTGGGACCCGGAGCCGGTAATCACGGCGGACGCATCGTTGCACTGGGTCCGCCCGAAGCCATCGCCCAGGTGCCTGAGAGCCGGACCGGTCAATATTTGTCCCACCGCCAGGAAATCCCACTGCCGACCAAACGGCGAAAGCCTTCGCCGAAAATGCTCCAGGTTCGCGGCGGAAGCGAGCACAACCTGCGCAACGTCGACGTCTCGTTCCCCATCGGCCTCATGACGGTCGTCACGGGCGTTTCCGGCTCTGGAAAATCGACGCTCGTCAACAACATCCTTTACAGGGCGCTGGCCCGCAAGCTCTACAGGGCTGTCAACGAACCCGGAGCGCACAGGAACATCTCGGGGGTCGAGCACATCGACAAGGTCATCGAGATCGACCAGTCCCCGATCGGACGGACGCCCCGCTCCAACCCTGCCACGTACACGGGTATGTTCACACCGATCCGCGATCTCTACGCAATGATGCCGGAGTCGCGTGCCCGCGGGTACAAGGCGGGCCGCTTCAGCTTCAACGTAAAGGGCGGGCGTTGTGAAGCCTGCCGTGGCGATGGTCTGCGCAAGATCGAGATGAGCTTTCTTCCGGATGTCTACGTGCCGTGTGAGATCTGCCGCACGAAGCGCTACAACGGCGAGACGCTCGCCATTCAGTATCGCGGCATGTCGATCTCCGACCTGCTGAGCGCAACGGTAGAACACGCCCTCGAAGTCTTAGAGAACATCCCTCAGGTCCGGGCAAAGCTCCAGACCCTTGTCGAAGTCGGGTTGGGCTACATCCATCTCGGGCAGCCCGCAACAACACTGTCCGGAGGCGAAGCCCAGCGGATCAAGCTCGCCAAGGAGCTGAGCAAACGCGCAACTGGCAAGACGCTTTATATCCTGGACGAGCCCACGACGGGCCTCCATTTCGACGATGTCCGGAAGCTTCTCGACGTTCTCAAGCGGTTGACAGACCTCGGGAACACGGTGATCATAATCGAGCATAATCTCGACGTGATTAAGACTGCGGATTGGATCGTCGACCTGGGGCCGGACGGCGGAGAGCGCGGCGGTCGCGTTGTGGCTTTCGGTACACCGGAACAGGTGGCCCAAACGAAGCGGTCCTACACGGGACAAGCTCTCTCCAGGATACTTTCCGACGACCGGTCTCGAGTCCGCTCGAAGACACCGAAGAGGAAATCATGAACGACGCTGAGAGGATGCTCGACGGTTTCATCGCCGAGAGTCATCGCGTGCAGGCGTCGTTCTTCAAGACGTACGGCCGGGAGGTCGTCGATGTGGCGGCTGTCATCGCAGCCGGACTGCGGGAAGGCAAAAAGATCCTGCTCTTCGGCAACGGCGGCAGTGCAGCCGATGCGCAGCACATCGCGGCGGAGTTCGTCGGACGTTTCATCCCGGACCGGCCGGCCCTGCCGGCCCTCTCGCTGGCTACCGACACCTCGGTTCTTACAGCCCTTGCAAATGACTATGGGTACGAAAACGTGTTCGCCCGGCAGATCGAGGCGCTCGGCCGAGCCGGCGATACGGCGATCGCGATCTCGACGAGCGGAAATTCACCCAACGTGCTTGCCGGCATCGACGCTGCTCGCAAAGGGGGACTGTATACGATCGGTTTTACGGGAGAATCGGGCGGCAAGGTGGCCGACCGTGTCGAAGTGCTGTTCCCGGTCCCGTCCGGAGTCACGCCACGCATCCAGGAAACGCACATCCTGCTCGGACATGTCCTCACCGAACTCGTGGACCGTCAGTTGTTTCCGGACGCCTACGATGACTGATTCGAAATACCCGATCCGCCCTCTGGAGTTCGACGACATCTCCACATACCCGCTCGGAGACCGCAAGAGCAAGGTCCACGTCGGTTTGTTCGGGAGGCCGCCCGAACCCGGCGATTCGGTGGACACGTTCCTTGAAAAGCTGCCGGGCATCCTGGCGGCGGATGATCTCCGGGGCCTGGTCGATGCGCTGGGCCGATCGCGCAACTCGGGCAAGGCGATTCTCTGGGGGATGGGAGGACATGTCGTCAAGTGCGGACTGGGTGCGATCTTCATCGACATGATCCGTGACGGCCTCGTTACGGGCATCGCGATGAACGGGGCTGCGGCCATCCACGACTTTGAGATCGCCCTCCGGGGATCCACTTCCGAAGAGGTAGAAGTCGGACTGGGCTCGGGACGCTTCGGAATGGCGCGGGAAACCGGCGAGTACCTGAACGCGGCTGTCAACGCCGCGGCTGACGATGGTATCGGCATCGGCGAGGGCATCGGCCGCTTTATCGCAGAAGACCCGCCGAACGTCGGCTTCCGTCACGCGGACTCCAGCATACTCGCCGAAGCGTACGCGCGATCGATCCCGGTGACGGTACACGTCGCGATCGGAACCGACATCACGCACGTGCATCCTACGGTTTCGGGCGCGAAGCTGGGCGAAACGACGATGCGCGACTTCAAGCTGCTGTGCGCGCTCGTCGGCAACCTGGAGGGCGGCGTCTATGTCAATCTGGGCTCGGCGGTTATCCTTCCGGAGGTGTTCCTCAAGGCGGTTTCCCTGGTCCGCAACCTCGGGAAGACGCTCGAGGACTTCACGACGGCGAACCTCGACTTCATCCAGCACTACCGGCCGACCGTGAACGTCCTCAAACGTCCTACCGCGCACGGGGGGCGTTCGTTTGCCCTGACGGGCCATCACGAAATCATGCTCCCGCTGATCGCCGCGGCGCTCAAGTCAAGGGCAGGGGCCCGCCGGCCGTGAACGACCCCGTCGAAGAGCGTTTCGGAGCCGAACCAGGTCCGCCGCCAACGAGCGCGCCCGAGCGGCACAGGCAATGGGGCGGCATCGACCTCAGTCTCTTCGGTGGCTTCTTCATCTTCTCCGTCGTGTTCCTGCCGTCCATGATGATCCGGGGCGTCCAGGCTCTGTACCCGGAGTTTGGCCTCGAGGACATAACGGCGGCTCACTCGGTCATCTTGCAGGCCTTCGTTGACCTCATCCTGGTAGCCTTTATATTTTTCCTCGTCCGCAAGGTCCACGGTTTTTCGTTCCGGGAAGAGATGGGCTGGTCGCCCGAGGTTGCGTATCGGACGATACCCCTGGTCCTGGTGGGCGCAGGGCTGGCGGTGTCGGTAATGATCGTTGCCGCGTTGTTCCCGCCATCCGAACCGCCGCCGATCGAAAGCATGCTGTCAACTCCCGGGGCCATCTGGACGTTCGCGTTGTTCGGGATCGCCTTCGCCCCCATCCTCGAAGAGTTAATTTTCCGCGGCTTTCTGTTTCGGGTCTTCGATCAACTCGCCGGACCGTCGGTCGCCGTATCAATGACGGCAGTGCTCTTCGCATCGCTTCACATCCCGCAGTTATGGGGAAGCTGGACCGGAATCCTGCTCATCCTGGGCGTGGGCTACGTCCTTTCGGCGCTACGGCGCCACTCCCGGTCGATCATCCCTCCGATCATCGTGCACGTTGCTTACAACTCCATGCTCTTTTTTGCCTTCGCACTCAGCACGCTCGTTCAGGAATCTGGCGGCGCGATCTGATGACTGTCGACCAGCTGCGGGAGGTCGGCCTGTCCTATCCGGGCACGACGGAGGAAGTGTTGTGGGGTAACGACCTGGTCTTCAAGGTCGCAGGAAAGATGTTCTTAGTGACGGATCTGGAGCCCGGAGGAGGATACGCGTTCAAGTGTGAGGAGGAAACCTTCTACGAGCTCACCGAACTACCCGGCATCATCCCTGCCCCCTACATGGCTCGCAACAAGTGGGTAAAGATCGACCCTACCGAATGCCGCCTGTCGAAGGCGGAAACCAAGGCGCTCATCGACGTGTCCTACCGGTTGGTCGTTGCAAAGCTGCCGAAAAAGATACAGAAAACACTGAGTGGTTCAAAGGCCGCGAAATAGGGACAGGCACCCATGTCCCCATTTACTCCGACAGATTGAAAATGATCAATGGTCGATGGTCGATGGTCGATGAAAAATCCTCGCCGATAAACGAGTCTCCTGCCGCCCGATTTGACATCGCACATTTTCCACTGATCAGCGATCATCTGACATCTGTGGGAGACGGTCAGTTCAGGAATCGTTCGTATAGCGTGGTCCGTTGGCGGGGCGTGAATCCGGCGTCGGAAATCACCCGTTGGAGGGTCTGGCTCGTGGCCCGGTGGTTGGCACCGGCGGCGCTGATGACGTTCTCCTCGATCATGATGCTGCCCATGTCGTTGACACCGAAGCGCAGTGCGATCGACCCCAGCTTGAGCCCCATCGTCAGCCAGGACACCTGAATGTTGTCGAAGTTGTCCAGGTAGATCCGGCTGACTGCCAGCAACCTCAGGTACTCGACGGCGGTCACCTCCGGAAGGTCGCGGTTGCCAAGCGGCGTGTTTTCCTTCTGGAACGTCCAGGGGATGAACGCGGTGAATCCACCCGTGTCATCCTGCAAATCCCGGATACGCTTCAGGTGCCGGATCCGATGTTCGAGTCGTTCGCCAACGCCGACCATCATCGTCGCCGACGTCCGCAGCCCCTCATTGTGTGCCACCCGATGAACCATCAGCCATTCATCCGTCGTGCACTTGAGCGGGCTGATGTCTTCCCGGACTTCATCGTCGAGGATTTCTCCTCCTCCACCTGGCATGGACTCGAGGCCCGCCGCTTTGAGCCTTCGGAAGACCTGACCGACGGTCAGGCTCGAGACGCGCGCGATGTTCAGGATTTCCGGCGGGGAGAAACAGTGACGGTGCACACTTTCGAACCGTTCCCGCATTCCGTTGAGGAGCTCTTCGTAATAGTCGATCCCGAGGTCCGGGTTGACACCGCCCTGCATCAGAATGCCAGACCCCCCCAACTCGACGGTCTCCTGAATCTTCTGGAAGATCAGGTCGTTCGGGAGGACGTAAGCTTCGGCGTCACCTTTGACTCGGTAGAACGCACAGAAGCTACAAAACTCGTTGCACACGTTCGTGTAGTTGATGTTGCGGTCGATGATGTAGCTGATAACGCCCTCGGGATGACGACGCTCGCGTATCGCATCGGCGGTTGACCCCAACTCGAGCAGGTCAGCCTCTTCGAAGAGCAGTGCCGCTTCGTCGTCGGTGACCCGGCCACCGACGCGCGCCGTTTCCAGGATGTCGGATATGCGTTTCACAAAAACTCGATAGCTCGGGAGTACTTCCCGGCGCCGGCAGCGGCCGCCATCTGGTAGAACACTCCCAAGGCCTCCACGCAGTCGCTATCCATATGATAATACACGTTGTTCCGGAGATAGCTGAGGAGGAAGGCTTTGTCCATTTCCATCGTTGCTGCATGCCGCTCCGCGATCGTCTCCAGATTGGCAAGTCCCAACTCTCGGGACTCCACCAGCTTGTCGACAATCGTCTTGTCATCGAAGCCCGGTCGCACGGCCCAGAACGCAAAGACGAATGGAAGGCCCGTCAGGTTGTTCCAGCGTTCCATCAGGTCGAACGTCTCCACAGGCTCGGCACCCTGCCGGACGAGATCCTTCTGGTCGGCAACATCCGGCAACAGGTTGGCGGCTTTGTAACGTAGCGCGGCGTCACCGATGATCAGCGCCGCATCGTTGGCGGCCAGCATCCGCGCCGGATCGGGCTCGACTCCGCGGAACTCCGGCTGCACTCGGTAGAACTCGTTGAAGATCACACGAGCCAGAGCGACCGACGACCGCGAGGCGGGGTCGAAGGCGACCGTTTGGACGCGATACAACGGCAGGAGACTCACGAGAAGGACGCTCTGGACGCGGCTCAACGAGGCAATCGCCGGTCCGGGCACGATGCGGCAGCCCTTGATCCGCTGGTACTCGATCGACGGGATCAGGCCAACGTCCACGGCGCCGGACGCCAGCTGTTCGGCACACTCGGCGGGTGTCGACAACACAGGCTCGAACTCGTCTTTCAGCGGGCCCTCCAGCAGGCCCCAGGCAAGAGGAACGGAGTTCAGGTAGTGAACGATCGAGATTCTTATCTTTGCCACAGCGGCGGCTATTGTAGCAGGGGTAAATCCCAGTCGCTACCGCTGCAGGTTCCCGCGGGCCAGCCCTACCTTTGGAATATGCCAAACTCCCGGAACATGTACTGGAAGAAAGGATCCTGCGTGTACAGCTTCACCCAATTCAGGCCAGTCACGTACTGCTCGAACCGGTCCGCCAGGCGGCGGTAGAGGGCGGGATCGCCACGATTCGGATCCAACTCGGCAACGATGCGGTAAGAACGGCGGCCCTGCGCGGCATAATAGTCCGCCGAAATGGACCGCCGTGGGTGTTCGAACCGTTCAGGAAACAGGCCCAGCATAAAGAGCGTCAGGTCGCCGAGATGTTTATAGCGGCCCCTCCGTACCTCCGGATCGGTTGCCTGCTCTGCAGCGGCCAGGATATCCGTGACATGCTCCAGGCGGCGGCCTTCCCGGTCCCGGATCCGATACATGCTGTCGGTCCGGACAAACTCGGCCATCAGGTCGCCAATGTACGCCACAGCCTCGGCGTCGCACAGGTCGATCTGTTCCAAACCGCGTTCGGTCATCGTGCGAAAGAGCGATCGGATGGGATGATTCACCGGAACCGCGTTGGTAGCTCGAGCCATCGTCTGAACCTCACAGTATTTGTATCGGCCGCCGCCCGAGGCCCAACAGGGCCCGGCTAAGTCGACGCATGTTAGAATGGACGGGCGAAATCGCTAAAAGTCGCTTGAATTCATGCACATCGCCGTTGTCGGAGGTGGCCCTGCCGGTTGCCGCGTTTCCCAATTACTGGCTCAAGCGGGGCACCAGGTCACGCTGCTCGACGCCCAGGGGCCGTGGGAGAAACCCTGCGGTGGAGGCGTCACTTCGAAGGCCCTGGACCTCGCCGGCGCTATCCCCCCCGATCTGCCCCGGCGTGCGATCGAGACGATCACCGTGTACTTCGGCGATCAGCTGTCGGTCGAGTTCGTTCCCTCCGAACCCCTTGTCGTCGTATCGCGAAAGGAATTCGGCGTCCATCTTTTGCAGACGGCCGAGGCCGTCGGTGTCCGTTTTGTCCGAGAGCGCGTCGGCTCGCTGGCTCGGAACGGGTCCGGCTGGACGCTCCGGACGCGAGGTGCCGCGATCGAAGCAGACTTCCTCGTGGGAGCCGATGGCGCCACCAGCTTTGTCCGACGTCAGGTCGGCACGCCACTCACAAGCGAGGAACTAAACGTCACGCTCGGTTATTTCATCGCCGGCGAGACCGGGACCAACATGAAGGTCTTCTTCCTGCCGACGCTCGAAGGCTACATCTGGTCCTTTCCCAGACCAGACCATCTGTCATACGGCCTGATCACCCGTCCCGACCCGGGCTGGACGTCCAGGTATAAGACAGTCCTGACGAACTTCATCGAGGCTGATCTGGGAGAGGATGTCTTCGATCAGGCCGAATTCTACAGCGCGCCCGTGCCCGGATTGGGTCCGAACTCGTGGTCGGAGAACCACATCGCCGGCGACGGTTGGGCGCTCCTGGGGGACGCGGCCGGCCTGGTCGACCCGATCACCGGCGAGGGCATCTATTACGCGCTCCGTTCGGCCGAGCTGCTCGCAGAGACGCTGGGGTCGTCCAAAGACTACACCGCTGCCGTCGCGCGCGACTGTGTGCCGGAACTCGAGCGGGCGTCCCGGATGTACCGACGCTTCTACTCCGGGCGTTTTGCGGGGGTGAACTTCAGGAAGCGAATGGTGCAGGTGGCGCGGAGGAGTTCGACGATCCGCACGATCCTTGCGGACCTGATCGCGGGCAGCCAGCCTTACATCGGACTCAAGCGGAAACTGGCCTGGTCGATTCCCAGGGTGGCGTTCGATTTAGTGAAGAGTCCCTTCGCAAGGTAGATCTGACCCTCCATGGGAAGGGGACACGGCAAGCCATGTTCTCTATCGGTCGGAGGATCCAGCTCAATCGGGCAAGAGGCGAATCCGCAGAACCGTCTCCTCCTCGATCCTGTCCCGGCCGTAGAGCAGGGGAAACGCCTCACAATGTCGCCAGGGGTCCCAGAGGTTGCGGTAGAAGGGGCTGTCAGGATTTCCCGATTGCCCGGGGTTGCTCATCGCGATTGCGGCGTCCCAGTTCCCCACATCGAGAATCTGCCGCCATGAAGCGTTCGTCGTCCCGACGGTTCCACCCGCCGAACATTTCTCTTCGGGCGCGATGTCGATCCGCATCCGCGTCTCATCGTCCACGACCCGCGACAACGGATGGGTGAGCCCCATTCGATTCGTGGCTCCGTAGCGCCAGGTCGATGGCGGGCCGAACCGTGCTTCCAGATCCTCCACGGCATCCGCAAGCGAACTTTCGACGGCGCGTTGGATCTGTGCCTGGGCGTCCGCGTCGAACCAGTCACCGGCGTTCTCTACGATGTCCAGAACGATAAGCTGGTTCGGGTTTCGGATCGCCGCCGCTACCTCCGTCGAGACTGCGCTTCGGAACAGCTCCCGGCCGAAACCCGAGAACCAGTTCGTAAACAGGGCCGCGGCTGCGGACTCATTGTCCAGCACGAGGTCCCACTCGGAGAGCAGGTTCAACGCGGCTTGGACCTTCGGGTTCGAGGAGGTGAGGTTGTCGAAGAGAGGTTTCATCCGCTCGGCAGACATCGACACGTGGTCGGTCTGCAGGCGCAGCATGTCGTCGAGGGTCACGTTTGACGCTTCCGACAGGACCTGGCTGATCCGTTGCTTTCTCGACGGGTTGGACCATTCGAACCCAAGCTTGGTTTCTTCGTAGGGATAATCTTCCGGAAGGTTCATGTTGTTCGCTGTTGCGGACCAACCGCGCTCCGGATTGTGTTCGACCGGTAGCCGATCCATGTCCCAGAAACCCGCCCACTCATAGCTGCCGTCGCCGGGAACCGGCATGAGCCCGTCCCAGTTTGGTCGGATCGGCGCCCGGCCGCCAGGCTTCCACCCGATGTTCCCGTCGACGTCGGCATAAACCTGGTTCTCCGATGGCGCTCCCCAGCGGTTCATCGCCGCCAGGAACTCGTCCCAGTTCTGGGCCCGCATGTATTCCACGCTCCCGAAGTACGGCGCCATCCCCGGTTCGAGCCAGGCCGCGCGGACGGCGAAGGCCGTGTGCGCCTCCTCGTCTCCGTAGATCACGGGACCGTGGCGTGTGAAACGGAGTTCGACCGTTTCGGAGTTGCCGTTACGGACAGGAATCGTCTCGGTGACGATCTCCATGGACTCCCACCCATCTCGGTAACGGTACTGGTCGGGATTCTCCGGGTTCGTTTCGTAAACGTACAGGTCTTCCTGGTCGATCGCAAAAATCGTCAGACCGAAAGCAATCCGTTCGTTATGTCCGATCGAGATTCCGGGAAGCGCGGGCTCACCCGCACCGATGACGTTGAGTCCGGGAGCAACCAGGTGGGCAAGGTAGCGTAGGGAGGGGACTGACTGGCCACGGTGTGGATCGTTCGCCAGAATCGGTCGACCGGTCGCGGTCAGGCGCCCCGACACGACCCAATTGTTGCTGCCGATCTCGTCTATTCCGAGCGACTCGGAGACGTCTTCCACCGGGGAATCCGCCCTTTCATCGTTCGCGGCCACTCTCAACCGCTCGGGCGTGAAGGTCGCGCCCCGGGTCGCAAGTCTGTAGACATTCAGAACATTTCCTGGAATGAGATCCAGATCCAGTCCGTCGGGAATGCGGGTTTCCCAGTCCGGCTCTAGCGGGCGGCGAAGAGCGTCTGCCGCCAGACCGTTCTCGCGCACAAACAGGGCCCGCCGAACCTCACTCGAAACGTTACGCACGAGACCATGACTCCGGATGCGGACTGTGTCCTCCGGGCTCCACATCGCGGGCTCGTAGTCCAGAAACGGAAACTCCCACGGCACGAGGCTCGGGTTCCGCCGCGTCAGTCCGATGTAGGCATTGATGCCATCGGTAAAGGCGGTCGCGATTCTCTTTGCATCGGATCCGTAGGCGAGCCATTCCGAATACATATCGCCTCGGTAGAGAAACAGGCGGGCAGCGCGATCCTGGTCCACGTAGCTCGGGCCAAAGACCTCGGCCATCTGCCCCAGGCCGCGCCGGCGCCACGTGTCCAGTTGCCACAATCGGTCGCGCGCCGCGTTGAAGCCCTGAACGAAGAACGCGTCGTACTGCGTCGTTGCGAAAATGTGCGGTACGCCCCATCGGTCGACCAGGATCTCGGCCGGTCCGGCGATCCCGTCGACGTGATACTCCAACTCTTCGGTTTGCTGGCCCTCGGCGCGGCCGGCGCCGAGGGCCAGCAGGCACGATACGATTGCGACGACCCTGCACGTTCGGGGAATCATCGGAGCCTCCTGTCGGTGGTATTTTTTCGGGCTGCCCGGATTGCGCAAGCCTACTGCCACGCGGCTGGGCAGGCAACTGGAATTGAGTCTTCTAAGGATGAGGAACCGTGCAAGCCCGCCCGTAGCGGTCGTGCAATTCCGGTCTCAACGCGAAGACACGAAGACACGAAGACACGAAGACACGAAGACACGAAGACACGAAGACACGAAGACACGAAGACACGAAGATCCACGAAGGCGCGGAGAAGGAAGAAATGGGATTTTTTCGCGTCTCCGCTTACCTTCGCGCCTTCGTGTTCGAAAACGAAGCTGAGAGATGTTTAGTGAATCGTCTCACCCGGCTCCAAGGGTAGATCTTCCACTGTCCCGCTCTCGTTCTCGACGAGGGTCGCGGCAGCGACACGGTCGTCCTCGCCCATCTTGATCAGCTTGACGCCCTGGGAACTGCGGCCCACCTTCCGGATGCCGTCGGCTTTCACGCGGATCAGCTTGCCCTGATTGGTGATCACCAGAAGGCCCGAGCTCTCGGTCACCTGCATGATCGCGACCACCTTGCCGTTTCTCTTGGTCGTTTTGACGTTGATGATGCCCTTGCCACCTCGGCTCTGGGTGCGGTACTCGGAAATCTTAGTCCGCTTGCCGAAACCACGGTCCGTGACGCTCAAGATCATTCCTTCCTTGTCGGCCGTGATCATCCCCACGACGTAGTCAGCCTTCAGCAGCCGAATGCCACGGACGCCGTAAGCAGTACGGCCCATTTCACGCACATCGTTATGACCAAATCGGATGCAGAGTCCGTTGTGGGTGCCCAGAACCACGTTCTCGTCGTCAGTGATCAACTGTGCCGCGATCAGCTCGTCCTCTTCGGGAAGCCGCATGGCAATGATGCCCTTTGCGCGCGGGTTACTGAACGCAGCGAGCTTCGTTTTCTTGACCTGTCCTCGGCGCGTCGCCATCACGACCGACGCCGCCTCATCGAACTTCCGAACAGTAGTCACGTCGGCGACCTTCTCCCCCGGGGCAATGTCGACGAGGTTCACGATCGCTTTCCCGCGGCCGCTGGCGGCGACGTCTGGGATCTCGTAAACCTTCAGCCAGTGCAGCTTCCCTCGGTCGGTAAAGACGAGCATGTAGCTATGGGTGCTGGCGACGTACATGCTGGTGACGACATCCTCCTCGCGCGTCTTCATGCCGATACGGCCCTTGCCGCCGCGCCCCTGGTTGCGGTAGATCGCCAGCGGCGTGCGTTTGATGTAGCCGGTGTGCGTCATCGTGATCACCATGTCTTCGTCCGCGATCAGGTCCTCGATGCTCAGCTCGGCAGCTTCGTCGATGATCATGGTCCGGCGCGCATCGCCGAATTTCTTCTGGATCTCCTTCAACTCCTTGATGATCACCTGCCGCAGCCTGTTCTCGTTCGACAGGATTTCCTTGTAGTCGGCAATTCTCTCGTGCAGGTCCTTGAGCTCGTCGTCGATCTTCTCGCGTTCGAGGTTCGTCAGCCGCTGGAGCTGCATCTCCAGGATGGCTTTCGCCTGCCGTTCGCTGAACTCGAAGCGCTCGATGAGGCCGGCCCTGGCTTCCACAGGGGTCTTGGCCGCACGGATCAGCTTGATGACTTCGTCGATATGGTCGAGCGCTATCTGCAGGCCTTCAAGGATGTGGGCGCGTTCCTCCGCCTGGCGGAGCAGGAACTGGCTCCGCCTGCGAACGACGTCTATCCTGTGATCTATGAAATGGCGCAGCAGCTGCATCAACGTAAGGACGCGCGGCTGCCCTTCGACGATCGACAGGTTGATCACGCCGAATGTCGTCTGCATCGGTGTCAGCTTGTACAGCTTGTTCAGGATGATCGTAGGTTGCTCACCCCTCTTGAGTTCGACGACAACCCGGATGCCGTCCCGGTCACTCTCATCCCGGATGTCCGAGATGCCCTCGAGCCGCTTGTTCCCGACGAGCTCGGCAATCTTTTCGATCAGGCGGGCCTTGTTCACCTGGTAGGGAATTTCCGTGATGATGATCTGGTGGCGGTCCTTGCCGAACGGTTCGATCGTCGCTCGCGCCCTCATCGTGAGCTGGCCGCGGCCAGTCCTGTACGCGGCGTCGATTCCGGCACGCCCGTAGATGAAGCCCGCCGTCGGGAAGTCGGGACCCGAAACCAACGCCGTGATCTCCTCAAACGTCGCGCTCTTCTTCGTGATCATGTGGATCACGGCGTTGCAGATCTCCGTCAGGTTGTGGGGCGGCATGTTTGTCGCCATGCCGACGGCAATCCCCCCGGATCCGTTGACAAGGAGGTTCGGGATGCGGGCCGGGAGATAGGATGGTTCCTCGCCCGATTCGTCGTATGTGGGTACGAAATCGACGGTGTCTTTGTCGATGTCCTCGAGAAGCGCTTCGGAGGCCGCCTTCATCCGCGCCTCGGTGTACCGCATCGCTGCCGGTGGGTCGCCGTCGACCGAACCGAAGTTCCCCTGGCCGTCGATCAGTGGGTACCGGTAGGAAAAGTGCTGGGCCATGCGCACGACGGAGTCGTAGATCGGGCTGTCGCCGTGAGGGTGGTAGTTACCCATCACCTCGCCGACGATCTTTGCGCACTTGCGGTATGGTCGGTTCGAGGCAAGGCCCATGCCCCGCATGCCGAACAGGATCCGCCGATGGACCGGCTTCAGACCATCGCGGACGTCGGGGAGCGCCCGTCCGATGATCACACTCATCGCGTAGTCGAGGTACGACCGGCGCATCTCGTCTTCGAGATTGACGGGGATGGATTCGTTTAACGGTGGTGTCGTTTCGTCGGCCATGTCTTAGATTTTCGCGGCAGCCAGCTAGTGGCTAATGTCCAAGAGCCAGTGGCTCCGGGCTACACATCAAGGTTCTTGACGTCGAGTGCGTTCTCCTGGATGAACTCGCGCCGCGGTTCTACGGCATCACCCATCAGGATGCTGAAGATTTCGTCCGCACCGACCCCGTCGGTGATCTGGACCTGAAGGAGCCGGCGGTCTTCCGGGTTCATCGTCGTCGCCCAGAGCTGATCCGGATTCATCTCACCGAGACCCTTGTACCTTTGGATCTGGAACTCCTTCTTGGCCACCCCCAGAACATGGTCGATCAACTCCTGTCGACTTCCGATCGTCGCCTCGCGCGTGCCGTTGGCGACCTTGAAGGGAGGATGGTCCCAGGCGCCGCTGTCTCGATGCAGCTGCGCGAGCCGTTGGTACTCGGCGCTGGAAATCTGCTCGTAACCGATCTCCCGTTCGATTGAACTGCCTTCGCGGAAGAGGATCTTCTGAACGCTGTGTTCTTCGTCTTCGGTGAGTTTGACGTTGTAGCCAAGGTCTTTGATCTGCTTCGACAACGCCTTCATCTGTTTCTTGTCGGTCAGGAAGGCGCGATCCTGAACTCCGGCTTCGAGCAGCGCATCGATGATCCGCGGGTCGCGGAAATGGCGGTCGACCTTATTGAACGTGCTGTTGATCTCCATAAGCCGGCCGAAGAACTTCCGGAGGTCCTTGCCCGCAAGTTCCTCCCCCTGGCCGTTCCCGTTGCCCACGCGAACACTCACGGCTTCGACGGCCTTCTTCAGGAGGAACTCCGACATCTCGCGTTCGTCCTTGATGTACTGCTCTTTGCGTCCCTTCTTGACCTTGAACAACGGTGGTTGCGCGATGTAGATGTGCCCGCGTTCGACGAGCTCAGGCATCTGCCGGTAGAAAAAAGTCAACAAGAGCGTCCGGATGTGAGAACCGTCGACGTCGGCATCGGTCATGATGATGATCTTGTGGTAGCGCAGCTTCGCGATGTCGAAGTCGTCCTGCCCGATGCCTGTTCCCAGGGCGGTGATCATGGCGATGATCTCCTGATGCGACAGCATCTTGTCGTAACGGGCCTTCTCCACGTTCAGGATCTTGCCTTTGATCGGCAGGATTGCCTGGGTGCGCCGGTCACGGCCCTGCTTTGCGGACCCACCGGCCGATTCGCCCTCGACAATGAACAGTTCTGACAGCTCAGGCGACCGCTCCTGGCAGTCTGCCAGCTTGCCCGGCAGCGCCATGCTGTCGAGTGCACCCTTTCGCCGGACCAACTCTCTCGCCTTGCGAGCCGCTTCCCTGGCCCTGGTCGCCTCGACGGCCTTGCCGATGATCTTCTTGCCGACCGAGGGATTCTGCTCGAGGTACGTGCCGAGACCGTCGTTAACCAGGGCCTCGACAATGCCTTTCACCTCGCTGTTCCCCAGCTTCGTCTTCGTCTGGCCCTCGAACTGCGGTTGCGTCAGCTTCACGCTGATTACGCACACCAGTCCCTCGCGGACGTCTTCGCCCGAAAGGTTGTCCTTCAGGTCCTTCGACAGATTATTCGCGACAGCGTACGCGTTCAGCGTGCGTGTCATTGCCGCGCGCAGACCGCTCAGGTGCGTACCGCCCTCCTGGGTGTTGATGTTGTTCGCGAAGGAAAAGATCTGTTCCTGATAGCTGTCGTTGTACTGCATGGCGATCTCGAGGTCGACGTCGTCACGAACCCCGGAAAAATAGATCACCTGGTCATGCAGGCTCGACTTCTTCTTGTTGAGATGCTCGACGAAGGACACGATGCCCCCTTCGTACCGGAAGGAATGCCTCTTCTCGTCCCGCTCGTCGTCGATCGTGATCAGCAGTCCCTTGTTGAGGAAAGCCAACTCCCGCAGCCTGCGCGACAGCAGGTCAAATGAAAAGATGGTCGTGTCGAAAATCTGGCCGTCGGGCTTGAAGCGGACCTTCGTCCCGCGGCGGTCGGTGTGGCCGGTCACTTCGAGGTCGCTTCCCGGTTTGCCTCGTTCGTAAGTCTGGCAATAGACCTTCCCTCCGCGCCAGATCTCCAGGTCGAGACGTTCCGACAGCGCGTTCACGACGGAAACGCCAACGCCATGCAGACCACCGGAAACCTTGTAGGCGTTGTTGTCGAACTTGCCGCCGGCATGCAGTTTTGTCAGGACGATCTCTGCGGCGGGCTTCCCGTCCTTGTGCATCTCGGTCGGAATACCACGCCCGTTGTCGGTCACCGTCACCGAGTCATCGATGTGGAGTTGGACATGGACTTCAGTGCAATAGCCGGCGAGCGCCTCATCGATCGAGTTATCGACAACCTCGTACACGAGGTGATGCAGTCCTTCGGCCGCCGTGGAACCGATGTACATCGCCGGCCGCTTCCGGACGGCTTCGAGGCCCTCGAGAACCTTGATCTGATCGGCGCCGTACGCGCCCTGGGCCCCTGTTTTTGGGTCCGTGGGCTCCGTCCGATTACTCATTCATTGTCCTTGCTATCGTCCACTTTGGAGCATGGGCGCGCTGCCGAACTGGAAACGGCCGTAACGTATTGAAAAAAAGAAGCTTATATTTTTTGCGGGCGGTCCGCCTCAAGTGGTTGGCTTCGTTGGGTTCAGCTTGGTTTTTGCGGGCCAAAGCAAACAGCTATTTTACCAGAAAATAACGGTTTTGTGGTCGCCAAACCCGCTTCGGAAGGGTATTTGCTTGCTGCCGGCTGACAGGTGTGGTCCGGGATGTGTTCCCAAGGCTCTTCGGATGGTACTAACTATTTTTATATCAGTGTGTTAAGTGGGTTTTCTCAGATCCTCATTGGCATGACGATATACCGGCCGTCGTAGTCCTCTCCCGGAAGGGCGCGCAACTGGCTGGCGCTTTCGCCATCCTTGAACTCGAAAGAGACCTCCGTTTCCGGAATAGTCGTCAAGAAATCAATAAGATACTGGTGATTGAAGCCGATCTGAAACTCTTCCTTGTCGTACTCGATTTCGAGCGTCTCGTTGGCGTCGCCCAGGTCGGAGTGGCTCGCCGCGATTTCGAGCGATCCTTTCGACACGCCAAACCGAACGGTCCTTGATCGCTCATCGGCCAGAATCGCAACTCGCCGGATTGCCGCCGCTACCTCGTCACGCCCGATCACAAACGTACGGTCGTTGCTCCTGGGAATAACAGCCTCCCAGTTTGGAAACTGACCACTCAGTACCCGGGACAGCAGCAAACGCCTTCCGAGGTCGAAGAACAGGTGGTTATCGTCACGGGAAAAGCCGATGGTCTCGTCCTCGCCTGTTTCACTCAACATCCGGTGCAATTCCCCCATCGCCTTCTTGGGAATCAAGACTTTCGTCTCCTCGGCCAGCTCTTCGACAACACCGCGTTTTTCGACATGGGACAAGCGGTGGCCGTCGCTCGCAACCATCGTCAGCGAACCAGGCTTCATCACCAGCAGTGCACCGCTGAACGTGTACTTCGAGTCTTCAGTGCTGATTGCGTATATGGTCCTCCCAATCAACTGCGACATCACGTCGGACGGGATGAGGGTGGGCTCCCCTTTTGCGTCGGGAAGTTGCGGAAAGTCTTCCTTCGGTAGGCCGGCCATGCGAAAACGACTGGATCCGCATGTCAGCGTGACCCAGTTTGCGTCTCCCTTCTTGAACCGAATCTCCTTGTCAGGAAGCGCTCTGACGATTTCGTACAGGCGCTTTGCGGGCAAGGTGACAGTTCCGTGTGCGGTGACTTTCGCCGGACATGTCGATCTGAGGCCTATCTCCAGGTCTGTTGCGATGATTCCCAGGTGATCTTCTTCGGCGTTCAGAAGGACATTGGCCAGGATCGGAATCGTCGTCTTACGTTCGACAACACCCTGTATCAATGTCAATTCGTGTAGAAGATCGAACTTCTTAAGAGTAAATTCCATAGTGATATTTATTTATCTTTATGTCCTGTGGATTTTATGGAAATCCCCGTAAATACCATCAGGGACAGGAGCTTATCCTGGTTAGCCCTGTGGAGAAGGCCCCCGAGCAATTGTGCGTTTTCTGAGGGGAAACCGCCGCTCCCATCCTATCCACAGCTTGTCCACATCAGGACCACTTCGAGCTGTGCGATCGATCGTCGGCCAATCGTCTCGGGAGAACATCGCCGCTCATCTTTCTCGGGTTCCTGTGTCATGCAAACGAGTCCATGAAATTCTGGATCAGTTTGTTCATCTCCTTGTCGCTCTGACGCAACCGCTCGATCTTGTTGACGGAATGAAGAACCGTCGTGTGATGCTTCCCACCGAATTCTCTGCCGATTTGGGGGAGAGACGCGCCGGTAACGTGTTTGCAGAGATACATGCAGATTTGCCGTGGCAGCGTGATCGCCTTTGAATTGTTCTTGGCCTTCAATTCCTGCACGCGGAGGCCGTAGTGGTCGGATATCGTTTTCTGGATCATCTCGATCGAGATGGGCTTTTCGCCTGGGTTGAATAGGTCCCGCAACGTCTCCTGGGCCATCGGTAGAGTAATCTCCGCGCCGGTCAGCGAGCAGAACGCGATCAGGCGAATCAGGGCGCCCTCGAGTTCGCGGATGTTCGAGCGGATTTTGCTGGCGATGTAGATGGCGACGTTGTCGGGCAGCGTGATCTTCTGGCGCTCTGCTTTCTTGCGCAGGATTGCGATCTTGGTTTCGAGGTCGGGGGGTTGAATGTCTGCGATCAGGCCCCACTCGAAGCGGGAATGGAGGCGCTCTTCGAGCGTCGGAATCTCGCGGGGAGGACAATCTGCCGAGATCACGAGCTGTTTCTGCATGTCGTAGAGGGCGTTGAACGTGTGGAAAAATTCTTCCTGCGTGCGCTCCTTGCCGGCGATGAACTGGATATCGTCCATCAGCAGGACATCGTGGTTCCGGTATCTTTCCCGGAACGCCGTGAGGCGATCATATCGAATAGCGTTGATCAGCTCGTTGGTGAACTTTTCGGTTGAGACATAGGCCAAACGGAGAGACTTGTTGTTGGCTTTGATCGTCTGGCCTATGGCATGCATGAGGTGTGTTTTTCCGAGACCCACGCCTCCGTACATGAAAAGCGGGTTGTACGCTTTTGATGGACGCTCGGCGACCGCGAGGGCCGCGGCGTGTGCGAACTGGTTGGAAGAACCGACGACAAACGTATCGAAAGTGTACTTTCGGTTGAGCGTGTTATCGATCGATTCGAAGTCCAGCTGTCTCTGGACTGTGGCTGCTTCGGTGGCCGTGGAGGGTTTTTCCTCGATGATGTATACGACGTCGATCGATCCCAGGCCTGTGGCCTCAGCCGCTTCGATGACGACATCCACATGGTCGGTCAGCCAGTCACGAAAAAAACTGTTCGGCACCCGGACGTACAGGGCCCGTCCATCGTGGCGAATTAGCTGGGTTGGCTTGAACCAGGTGTTGTAGCTCTGCGGGTTGACTTTTTTCTCGACGGCGGAAAGAACTTGTTGCCAGGTGTCCATATGCTTGCGGTCAGCGAGAGAGGGGAACAGATTTCCACAGAAAATTTCCACATATGTGGAAATCTAGAGGGTTTACGGTCGATTTCCTGCTCGGTTCGAGCGCGAAGCGTAACACTTTTCGCTGGGCGTTTTCAACGCGAAATCGGGCGAAAAATTTACGCGAAACCGCACAGATTGGGATCAAATAAGAGGTTATTTATCAAAGGGGTAACGGTCCACTGGAATATTGCCGCGCAGGAATTGTGAAGCGCGAATTGCCCGACATGGTTAAAGCATGGTTGGGACCCGTTCGGTGAGCTTCATGAAAGGGGATTGCCGGAGAGATCCTACAGCGTACTCGTTGCCGCCGCGATGGGCGACAGGATCGAAGGGTCCATCACGGAAACATCGGTGATGTTAGCGCAGTCGTCGCGAGTCGGGATCTGAGGCGCCGTTCTCGGAAGCGGGGCTGCTGAATGTTTCTGGCGAGAGCGCGGACGATTCTACCTCGCTTCTCCCGAATTGCGGAACCTACGTCGAGATCCGATTACAGGGGAACCCCGACCACCGCATAGGCTTGTTCCTGGTGGCTTACTCTCCCGAGGTCGCCACCATAAATCACTCAGGAACAGTGAAATACACCATGACCTGGTCAAAGGGCTAGCTTGACCCGTGCGGACGGGCGATGATAAATTCATAGTTTTCGGCGGAGCCTAGAGAATATGCCATTAAGGACCTTTCAACCGAACAATCGGCGGCGGGCGAAGAAGCACGGATTCCGGCACCGGATGAGTACGGCCGCCGGGCGCCTGGTGATAAAGCGGCGGCGAGCCAAGGGACGCAAACGGCTGACCGTTGAACATTACTGAGAAGGGGCGGGATCCGGCCAGCACCGACCAGCGGTTCCCAAAAGAGAGTCGGTTGAGAAACGCCGGCCAGTTTCGGGCGGTGTACTCAGGCGGCCGCAAAAAGACTTCCCGCTCGTTTGTCGTCTTCATCCTTCCCACCCATAGCGAAGCCACACGGTTCGGCCTGACGACGCCGCGAAAGGTCGGCAAAGCGCACGAGCGAAACCGGATCCGGCGCCGCGTGCGGGAGATTTTGCGTCACGGCCGGGGAGCGCTTGCCTCCGGGTACGACGTGGTGATTAACCCGAGACGGTCGGTGCTCGATAGGGATTTCACCTCGATCGACGCTGAGTTGCTGTCGCTGCTTGGGACGATGTCATGAGCCATTCCAAACCGGCGATGTGGGCGTCCACGAAGGCCGCTCTCTTCGGAATCCGGGCGTACAAACGCGTCGTGTCTCCATGGCTGCCGCCTGCCTGCCGTTTCGTCCCCACCTGTTCGGAGTACGCCGGCACGGTGGTCGAACAGCATGGCGTGCTACGGGGACTGCCCAAGGCTCTGGCACGGCTACTGCGGTGCCATCCGTTCCACCCCGGAGGGGTGGATCTGCCCTGAAGAAACTGTGGAAGACTCTATCGAAAAACGAATCCTGCTGGCGTTTGCCCTCTCTTTCGTCGTCCTGTTCGTGTTCACACGGTTCCTGGCGCCGCCCGTTGAAGCACCACCCCCACCAGCGGTGCAACAAGAGCCGCCGGCAGAAGCGGCACCCCCACCAGCGGCGGTCGACCGACAGCAGAGCCTGCCGCAGCCCGGCCTCGACCCTTCGGTCGAAGCCCAATCTGGGGATCAACCGACGATCCAGGCGGACTTTGCCGGAGACCTCGGCATCGAGACGTCCCTGTACGGCGCGACCATCGCGAACGAAGGAAGTCAGCTCCGCAGTTTGCGTCTTCCGGAATATGTAGGTGACCTGGAGCTGGGCACGACGCTTGAGTTGATCGACCCGGAAGCAGCCCAGGTGCTGGGATGGCCGCTGACGATAGAGACGGGCGATGCGGCGACTGACGAGGCGATCAGGACGGGTCTCCATGTCATCGAACGGAACGGTGACGTCATCCGGACCGAGTACGCGGCCGATGGCCTCTACGTCCGGCGGGAAATCGCTTTCGGTCAGGGAGGCGGATACCTTCTCGAAGTTACCGCCGAGGTACGACGGGATGGCCAGCCAGTCGACTTTTCGCTGGTCTTGCAGGGGGAATTCGGAGACCAGTCCGAGTCCATTGAATATGATCCCGCGTTTACGAACGTCGTCTACCTCGAACAAGGCGAGTTCGAGCGCCTGAACGTCACCGGTATCGAAGGACCGCAGCCAATGATTCCGACGACCCTCGTCGGACTCGAAGACCGATTCTTCCTCGCGATGTTCATGGTCCCGGGGGGCACCGCGCCCGTCGTGGACGCCGTGCCGCTGGTCGTTGAGGGCGAATCCGTTCCGAGGGCCCGGCTGCGGATACCGTATCCGGGCACGCCGGTGACGATGTATGTCGGCCCGAAACAGGAAACAGCTCTGGCTGATGCGGACCCGTCGCTGGTCCCCGTGATCGACTACGGCTTCTTCGAGATCCTGGCGCGGCCATTGCTGCTCGGCCTGATGTGGATCAACGGCTACGTCGGCAACTACGGCTGGTCGATCGTCGTCCTCACGCTGTTCATCAATCTCGTGTTGTTTCCCCTGCGCCTGAAATCGCAACTGTCGATGATGAAGATGTCGAAGATTCAGCCGCAGATGCGGACGTTTCAGGACCAGCTCAAGAAGCTCAAGGCGAACGACCCGCGCAAGCAGGAAATCCAGGCCGAGATGATGGGGCTCTACAAGAAGCACGGCGTCAACCCGGTCGGTGGATGCGTTCCGATGTTGCTGCAGATGCCGTTTCTGTTCGCCATCTTCAGCTTGCTGAGGACATCGATCGAGATTCGACACGCGCCGTGGATGCTCTGGATCCACGATCTTTCGGCACCCGATGCATACTACGTGCTTCCCGTGTTGATGGGTGCGTCGATGTTCGTGATGCAGAAGATGACCCCCCCGATCGGGGATCCCGCCCAGGCGCGCATGATGATGATGATGCCGGTGATGCTGTCGGGGATGTTCATTATATTTCCCGTGTCGGCCGGGCTGATGCTCTACTGGCTGACCAGCAACGTCGTCGGCGTTGGGCAGCAGTACTTCATTCGGAAGCACTGGGCGCCACCAGAGACCGACAAGAAGGGCAAGGGGAAAGCGAAGCCGGCGACCATCGAAGTGTCCGCAGAAGTCGTTTCGGTCGATGACGACAAGGACGACGGGTCCCGGGACGAGGCGAAACGCCGCCGGCGAAAGGGCCGCCGGAAGTAGTCGCCGTCCCAGCAGCGCAATGGACGGACTGCACAAGATCGGTTCGCGAGAAGACACGATCGTTGCGGTGTCCACCCCGCACGGCCGTAGCGGTATCGGCGTCGTGCGAATCTCCGGTTCCCGGTCTCGATCCATCCTCGAAGGGATCTTTCGTTCTGCCCAATCCCCCGAAGACCGCCGTGCGCGCTACGGCACCATCCTGACCACGGACGAAGAATGTCTGGACCGGGTTGTCGCCACAGTTTTCGAGGGACCGCGTTCCTACACCGGTGAAGACGTCGTGGAGATCAGCGCCCACGGCAACCCACTGATATTAAATAAGTTAATGGATTTGACGTTGGCTGCGGGCGCGCGACGTGCGTCACCTGGCGAGTTCACACTGCGAGCGGTGGCAAACGCAAAAATGAACCTGGCCGAGGCCGAGGCGGTCCGGGACTTCATCGACGCGCAGACAGAATCGCAGGCCCGGATCGCGATGCTCCAGATGAGCGGCGCCTTGGCCGGGAAAGTCCGACCGGGCACCGATACGCTGGTCGATGTGATTGCAGAACTTGAAGCGGGGATCGATTTTGCCGAAGACGACGTCGATGTCCCGGAGGCCGACACAATCGCGGAGCGTGTCGATGAGATCGGCCTATCAATTGGCGAAGTGGTCGAAACATTCGACTATGGCCGGCTGCTGTCGGGCGGTTTCTGCTTGGCGATCATCGGCAAACCCAATGTCGGTAAATCGAGTATATTCAATAGGATGGTCTCGTATGATCGGGCGATCGTCACCGACGTTCCGGGAACGACGCGCGACGTGCTGACCGAGACGGTCGAGCTGGGCGGCGTGCCGATCCGGTTTGCCGACACGGCAGGCGTCAGGGAGGTCGCCGACAGGTTGGAGGCGATGGGGGTAACCCGGACGATCGAGACGCTGGCCGAGGCGGACCTCGTCCTCGTGGTTGTGGATAGTTCCGAGGACCTGGACGCTGACGATCGTGCGGTTCTGGCACGGGCGGAACCCCTGCCGCACCTGGTGGTTGCCAACAAGGTCGACCTGCCAGTCCGGTGGGAAACCCTGAACGGTGGCCCGGCGGTTCGCGTGAGCGCCCTGACCGGTGCGGGCATCGAGGACCTTCGTCGAGCGATTCGCGACCACATCTCCAAACGACGGCCGGCCGACGCCGAGAGCTTTGTTCTTACGAGCGCACGACAGAACGAAGCGCTCGAGAAGGCACTCGCGAAGCTCCGAGCCGCTTCAACCAGCCTCCGTGCCGGGGTACCACACGAGATGGTTCTACTGGACTTGTACGCTGCCCTGTCGGCAATCGGCGAGGTGACGGGCGAGGTCGTCACCGACGACATCCTCGGGCGCATCTTTTCGACGTTTTGTATCGGAAAATGAGACCAGAAAGTTTGCCACGGATTGCACGGATTACACGGAAGGGAAGGGAGGGTGCTTTGTTCGGATTGCTCCTCCGAAAACCCCCCACTAATCCGTTCAATCCGTGTAATCCGTGGCTATGTCCCTTTCTTCGGTATAGTTCCTAGTTGGAGGTCAGGAGGAAAGCATGTTCGATGAGCGATATGACGTCGTTGTTGTAGGGGCGGGTCATGCCGGATGCGAGGCCGCACACGCGGTGGCGCGGGCGGGACTCGACGCGGCACTCTACACGATGAACGTGGATCTGATCGCTCAGATGTCGTGTAATCCGGCCATCGGGGGGATCGCGAAAGGACACCTGGTCCGCGAAGTGGACGCTCTGGGCGGCGTCATGGGTATCGTCGGAGACCGGGCGGGGATTCAGTTCCGGCTCTTGAACACGAGCCGCGGCCCTGCGGTCTGGTCGCCTCGCGCGCAGGCGGACAAGGCCGGCTACCGTCACGAGATGCGGCGGGTGCTCGAAGCCCAGGAGCGCCTGTACATCAAGCAGGCCGAGGTCGTTTCTCTCATCTTCGAGGGCCAGCGGGCGGCGGGAATTGAACTCATGGATGGTCGCCGCGTCGGCGCCGGCGCGGTCGTGATTGCCACGGGCACGTTCCTGAACGGCCTGATTCATATCGGCGAGAAACAGTTCTCTTCGGGACGCAGCGGGGAGCCCTCGGCGACAACCTTGGGAAACAGCTTTCGGGAACTTGGATTCGAATGGGGGCGCTTGAAGACCGGAACGCCGCCTCGACTGGACCGCCGCACGATTGATTTCGACGCGTTCGAGTCCCAGTCGGGTGACGGTGAACCGACGCCGTTTTCCTTCCGAACGCGAGATCGCCTCGAGAACAAGATCTGCTGCTATCTCACACGGACAAACCCGGAAATCCACGATTTGATCCGCAGAAACATGAGCCGTTCGCCTTTGTACAGCGGGCAGATCCAGGGATTGGGGCCGCGGTACTGCCCCTCGATCGAGGATAAGGTCGTCAGATTCGGTGACCGAGACCACCACCAGATCGTGCTAGAGCCGGAGGGCCTCGATACCCACGAGGTCTACGTCAACGGCCTGTCGACTAGCCTGCCCATAGATGTCCAGAAGGATATCTTGTTTAAAATAAACGGATTACAGTCTGCGTCAATGATTAGGCCGGGCTACGCGATCGAGTACGACTTCGTGCAGCCGACCGAACTCGGCCCCTCGCTGGAAACAAAGCGCTACACCGGCCTTTTTCTCGCCGGGCAGATCAACGGAACGACGGGATATGAAGAAGCTGCTGCCCTGGGCTTGATTGCCGGAGTAAACGCGACGCGCTCTGTGCGGGGGGAGGAACCGCTCGTCCTCGACAGGTCTCAGGCCTACATCGGCATCATGATCGACGATCTGGTTACGCGGGGCACGGACGAGCCGTACCGTATGTTCACTTCACGTGCGGAGTTCAGACTCAACCTGCGTATCGATAACGCCGACCTCCGGCTGACGGCCATCGGCCGCGATGCGGGGCTCGTCGACGACACCCACTGGGAGCTCTTCCGGGCCCGGCGCGAGCGATTGGAGCGCGTCCGAGGGCGAGTTCGGGAGATCAGGCCGGATCCCGGGCACGCATTCTTTTCCGACCGCGGCATCACACTGCACGACCGGCCGACGGCCCACGATCTCCTGCGCCGCCCTGAAATTCGCCTGGAAGAGCTGGCGAGCGCTGGGTTCGTTTCTACCGATGGGCTCCGGCGCGAGGATGTCATCTCGATAGAAGCCGCGATCAAGTACGAGGGCTACCTCAAGCAACAGGATCGACAGATCGAAAAGCTGCGCCGGGCCGAATCCCGAACCCTCCCCGAAGACCTCGACTACCCAACGATGCCCGGGCTTTCCGCCGAGATGATCGAGAAGCTGGCGCGAGTACGACCTCGATCAATCGGCCAAGCCAGCCGTATTCCAGGCGTCACGCCAGCGGCCTTGTCGATCATCCTGCTGCATCTGGAACTCAGACGCGACCGCGGAACCGTCCCGGCAATCCAATCGTAGTGAATCTAAAGGCTTTCGAGGCCCTCGACGAGCTGGGGGTATCCCCTTCCCCGACCGAACTGGCTCGGCTGCGCAGCTACGTCGAATCCCTTGAGCACTGGAACCGCAGGATGAACCTGACGGCGCTGGAGGGAGAGGTCCTTGTCCGCCGGCTCGTGGCCGAGCCTTTATGGGTAGCGGAACAGCTGAAGCCCGGCGGGCGGTACCTTGACGTCGGTTCGGGCAACGGTTCGCCCGGCATTCCGTGGCAAATCCATTGTGAATTCAACGCGGCTTTCCTGGTCGAGGCGCGTCAACGCCGGTCTGTCTTTCTGCGCCATGTCGCACACAGCCTGGGCCTGGGCGCCGTTCGGGTGCACGCCGCACGGGTCGAAGAATGCTTGAGTGATCTGGCCCCCGTCGGCTGGATCACTCTCCAGGGGGTGCGCCTGACCCCGGATCTGTTCGAAACTCTGTCCCCCGCTTGCGAGTCGGACGCGCGCATCGTCTGGTTCAGCGGAGGCGCGGACCCGCCCATCGCCCCGGAGGAAACCCTCCGGATTCCCGGAACTGACCGTCTCGCGATGGTTTTTAGGATTTCTCCCCGGACCTCTTCTGGGTCTTCCTAGGGGGAACATTCCCTCAACGGAGATCAAGTTTGTTCCACGTGGAACAAAATACAGGGATCGGTTTCGAGCGTTTTCGGGCCGTTTCCGTCGAACGAGCCTGGGAGCATCCCGGCGTTTCTTGTGGTACTTTCCCCGATATGGGACGAATCATCGCAATTTCCAACCAGAAAGGGGGCGTCGGCAAGACCACGACTGCCATCAACCTGGCTGCCTCGCTGGCCGCTGCGGAGATGCGTACGCTGTTGGTAGACATGGACCCCCAGGCCAATTCGACGTCGGGGTTGGGAGTGCGGAAGGGCAGCCAGGAGCGCTCGACCTACGACTCCATGATCTTCGGCGAGCCGATCCAGTCGATCCTGCTCCACACAGAGCTGGAATCGCTCATGCTAGCCCCAGCGGGGCGTGAGCTGATCGGAGTTACCATGGAGCTGGCTCAGGTCGAGGGGCGGGATCGTCGACTGCGAGAGTTGCTGCAACCGTTGGCCGACGAATACGACTTCATCCTGATCGACTGCCCGCCATCACTGGACCTACTGACCGCAAATGCATTGATTGCAGCGGATAGCGTTCTCATACCCATTCAATGTGAGTACTTCGCCCTTGAGGGGATCTCGGAACTGGTGGAAACCATCCGTCAAATCCGCCGCCAACGGAACCCCGAGTTGGAAATTGAAGGGGTCCTCGTCACCATGTTCGACGAACGGACCAATCTGGCCCAACAGGTTTATGCCGACCTGAAATCGTTCTTCGGTTCCCAATTGTTTGCGACTCGGATCCCGCGGAACGTACGATTGGGGGAAGCCCCAAGTCACGGTCGCCCGATACTGCTCTACGACATCAAGTCCAAGGGCGCGGAAAGCTACATCAGACTGGCCAAGGAGGTAATCCATGCCTGCGCAGAGAAAGGCTTTAGGCCGAGGGCTGAGCGCGCTGCTCGGTACTCCCGATCTGGAACCGGATCGGCTACGTGAAATCGACGTCGATCGGATCATTCCTAATCCCAATCAGCCGCGTAACAAATTTGAACGCAATGGGTTAGAAGAACTTGCGTCTTCCATTCGGATCCACGGCGTCATCCAGCCGATCGTCGTTTGCACGCTCCAGGACGGCTTGTTCCAGATCATCGCGGGAGAACGTCGTTGGCGATCTGCCCAGATCGCCGGTCTCCATCGCGTGCCGGCCGTGGTGCGGGAGAGCGGGGAGCATCACACGCTGGAACTCGCCCTGGTCGAAAACCTCCAGAGAGAAGGGCTTAACCCGATCGACGAAGCGCGCGCCTATCAACGACTCTTGTCGGAATTCAACCTGAGACAGGAAGCGATCGCCGAACGCGTCGGCAAGAGCCGGGCAAGTGTTGCCAACATACTGCGGCTGCTCAAACTGCCCGAAAAGGTGCAGGAGTGGCTCCTCGCCGAAAAGCTTACCGTCGGCCACGCCAAAGCCCTGTTGGCGCTCGTCGACGAAGCCGCCATGCTCGAAGCCGCCAGGGAGATCATCAAGGAGAGATATTCTGTCCGTCAGGCCGAGGCCCTGGTGGCGCGGTCGACCGGTTCAGGAAAAAAAGGTCGGGAAAAGTTACCCGAGGACCCGAACGTCCGAGCCGCGCTGCTGGCGCTCGAACGCGCACTCGGAACGAAGGTTACGATTCAGCAGAGCGGAAAGGGAAAGGGAAAGATCGAAATCCACTTCCATTCCCAAGCCGAGCGCGACCGGCTCTATAACGGTCTGGTTGAAGCTCGTTTCTAAGTGGGTTACCGGGCTGCTTCTGTCCGGTCCCGCCCAGCAGCACGATGCCGTCGGGGAGCATCGCTCCGAAGTGTCCAAGAAAGGGATAGCTCATGCGAAGTCCAAACCGGCTGCTTTCGGGTGGGATCACGGGGTTCCTGGATCGAGACGCGGAAGTTACCGGTGAGCTGCGCTTCTCGGGCACACTCAGGGTCGATGGGGCATTCCACGGGTCGATTGCCAGCGATGATGCGCTCATCGTCGGCAAAAATGCCGTCGTGAACGCCGACATCT
This sequence comes from Terriglobia bacterium, assembly GCA_965206125.1. GTDB lineage: Bacteria > Acidobacteriota > Terriglobia > 20CM-2-55-15 > 20CM-2-55-15 > CAXWPM01. The sequence continues at coordinate 244,075 of CBDBIN010000046.1, read as the reverse complement.
CAGTGGCAGAGATCGAAGTTTATGGGTGTGTGTCCGGCAAGATAGACGCAACGCGGCGCATATGGATCCATTCCTCGGGAAAGGTCCGGGGGGATCTGAAGACTCCTACATTAGTAGTAGAATCTGGGGCGACTCTTGACGGATGCAGTCGAATGGACGAAGACCAAACGCCGGAACCGGAGAGCAAGGAATACCAGAGGTTAGATGAAGCTCACTGATTTCTCGAAGTCTGCGGGTTGAGCGGGCAAGTTGAGTCCAAGGGACTTGGACCGCGCCCTCAACACCCTCCCGCGGCAATCAATACCGCAGGTTCTTGTCGGCTTTGAAGGCGCCGACGACGCCGGAGTGTATCGACTGAACGACGAGGTGGCCCTGGTCCAGACCGTCGACTTTTTCTCTCCGATCGTTGACGATGCGTTTACGTTCGGGCAGATAGCCGCTGCCAATGCCGTCAGCGACATCTACGCGATGGCCGGGAAGCCGCTGACGGCTCTCGCGATCGTCGGATTCCCTTCCACCACCGCCGAACCCGAGGTCCTAGGCGACATCATGGCCGGTGGCCTGGACAAACTCAACGAGTGCGGAGTTGCGCTTCTCGGTGGACATTCGGTTCGGGACGACGAGATCAAGTTTGGCTATGCGGTGACGGGTACGATTGCGCCCAATGCGATCCGCGACAATGGAGGTGCCGTTCCCGGAGACCGCATTCTTCTGACCAAGCCGGTGGGTACGGGTTTGATCGCGACAGCACTGAAGAAGGGTGATGCCGATCCGGGCCATGTCGAAGGCGCCGTCGCCGCAATGGTCGAGACGAACCGTGCCGCGGCGGAAGCGGTCGCCGACTCGGACGTACGCACGATGACCGACATCACCGGTTTTGGCCTGCTCGGCCACGGCCTGGAGGTGGCCCGAGCGAGTGACGTCACGCTCGACCTCGACCACACGCGTATCCGAGTCCTCGAAGGCGCCCTGGAATATAGCGCTCGTGGCTATTGTGCCGGGGGGCTTAAAAGCAATCGCGATTTCTATTCCCCGGACGTCACTTTCCGAGACGGTGTCTCCGAGGACTACCGGAACCTTCTTTTCGATCCGCAGACCTCGGGCGGCCTCCTCATCTTTGCGCCCGCCGCCGGCGCGGACAACCTCGTGACCGCGCTGCGAAGCGCCGGAGTTGTCGCCGTCGAAATCGGCACAACCACGGCCTCCGGACCCACGAGAATCGTCGTCGCCTGAACCCCATTTCACATGGTGACCGATGCCCAGAGGCCCTCGCCCGAGGGGGTTTGGCGCGCCTGCCCGACCTGTTGCTGTCCAATGAAAATGTCACGGTAAGTGTTCAATAAAAATGTCACCTGGGTGGGAAAACGGGTTCATACATATCGCGATAGTCGAGGTGCCAGGGGTGATCTTTGGCCTGGGACTTCCACTGGCGAGGAGGTTTGAAAGGAGACGGCTTCTTCTTTGAAGGTTTCGTGGATCTGGAGGAGAAGCCGGCGCGGATCTGCTGGAGACGAAGAACGGGAGCCTCGGGTGGAGCGGGCCGAGAAGTGAGGCAGCGGTTCTTGTAGTAAACGTCGATGTGTCCGTCCATGCGGATGTGAACCTGAACGCGAGCGCGGGCGTAGGATGCGCGGCGGGAGTCGGACTCGAGTTGGATGCGATCGTTGCCGATGCGAACGATGTTGTCGGCGGAGACGGTGCGATCGAATTTGAACGAGAACAGCGAGTCGAGTTTCGCCGAGCGGGGGAGTTTGCGCCAGGCACGAACGGAATCGGAAGACTTCACGGCGAAGCGCTGGTTGAAGGCGAGGAGGAATGGATCGAGGAACTGCTGAGCCGCTTGTGCCGAGGACACGTTATGGAGTCGGAGTTCGGTGATGAGGCGATCCTGAAGAGTACCGAAGAGCCGTTCAACCCGTCCCTTGGCCTGAGGAGACCAGACCTGAATGGAACGAATCTCCAACTCATCGAGGAGACGACCAAACTGGGTGGGTGCGGGCCGTCCCTGCAGCTGTTGCTCGACGGAGAGCTTCTTGGTGTTCTCCTGGAAGATGCTGTGACGGTCGCGGTAGAGAGCCATGGGCCGGCCGTAGCCCTCAACGATCTGACGCAGGAGCAGGAAGTAGCCTTGCGAGTCTTCCTGAGGACGGAACACAGCACCGACGACCTTGCCGGTGGCATCATCCACGCCAACCAGTAACGTTAGACGGGGTCCCCGACCCTGGAGCCAGTCGTGGCGGGAGCCATCGATCTGAACGAGCATGCCTTCCTGGGGATACCGTTCCCGACGGAGGCGATGACGGCGTCTCCGTCGCTGTCGTCGGGGACTGGCGATGCCCGCCTCGGACAGGATGCGACGCAGCGTGGATCGGGATATGGCCATCTGCTCCCGATCGGCGAGCAGCTCGGCCAGGTGCTGTTGATTGACCCCGGCGTATTCACCGCGCGCCAGCGACACGATCCGGCTCCGTTGGCCCGGCGGAATCCGACGTTGGGACTTCTTCCCACGGTTTCCATGAGCCAACGCTTCGGCCCCCTCGGACCGATACCGGGCCAACATCCGCCAGACGTGTCGCACACTCCAACCCAACAGCTCTGCGGCTTGTTCTCCAGTCAACTTGCGTTCGTTGATTCGGTTCAAGACCAGTAACCGCTTCTGTTCCTTTAAGTTCAATGTCACTTTCTCCTTCATCCCCACAGGGTGACATTTTCACTGAACAGTTAATGGGTGACATAATCATTGAACAACTACAGCGCGCCTGCCCGACCTTGACACCCCCTTGGGGCGATGCTAATCTGTCTCGTTTGTTGACAGGACGTATCTAAACTCTCTTTCGGCCGTTTCCCGCCGCAACATTGCATGATTGAGCTCGACGCTTCGATCCTCGTAACGATTGTCTACGTAGCCGTCCTTTATGTGTTTCTCTCGCGCTTCTTTTTCGGTCCGTTCACACGCATTCTGAAAGAACGCCGGGAAGCGATCGAAGGTGGCCTGGACGAAGCGGGACGGAGGATCGCAGAGGTCGAGAAGAAGACGGCTGAGTACGAATCCGCGGTGCGTGATGTGCGGGCGGAAGCCTACCGTCAGCAGGAAGCCATTCGCGATGAGGCCCTCGAGGAGAAGGCTCGACTCCTGGCCGACGCCCGTACGGAGGCGGAAAAGATCATCAAAGATGCCCGAGCGCGCCTCAGCACGGAAACCGCCGAGGCCAGGAAACGGCTTGAGGCCGAAATCGATACGCTCGCGGTTCGGCTCTCGGACTCGCTGCTCGAGGACCACCAATGAGAAGAACTCTTTGGGTCGCCGTGCTCCTGACAGTGGTGCTGGTAGTGGCCGCGCCCGCCTGGGCCCAGGAAGCAACAGACGCGACCGCGGAAGAGGAGCACGCCTCCCCTCTGGACGTTGTTTTCAGGTGGGTCAACTTCGCCATCCTGTTCGGGGGCCTGGGGTATCTGCTTCGAAAGCCGGCGGCGGAGTTCTTCGAGACTCGCCGGGACACCATTCTTGGCGGCCTCGAGCGCGCGCGGGAAGCCCAGGCCGATGCCGACCTGCGGGTGGCTGACATCGAAGCACGTCTGGCAAATCTGTCCAGCGATCTGGCCGAAATCCGGACCGAGGCGGAAAAGTCCGCTCGAACCGAACGCGACAGGATCGTTGCCGACGCCAAGGTGGAAGTCGACCGAGCGCTAGCGCAGTCGCGCGAGGAAGTCGACCGGATAGTCCGTGAGTTTGAGCTGGAAATCCGGGGGCACATCGCCGACCTCGTCATAGGACGTGCAGAGCAAGAGCTCCGCGGTCGGATCGACGACCGTGCTCGAGGGCGTCTCCTCGAACGCGCGCTGCAGGAGCTCTAGCACACAACTATGACCGTAGTAGCTAGTCGTTACGCACGTGCCCTCATCGAAGCGATGTCACCCGATCAGGCGGATACCGGGCTGGATCAAATTCAGCGTCTCAACGATCTGATTGCGACAGAGGAAGATGTCCGTAAGCTCCTTTTGAATCCGGTAGTTCCGCAGGATCGAAGGAAACGCTTTATCGAACAACTGGCCGACGCCATGGGCCTCGACCCCCGGGTTCGCAGGCTGTTTGTGCTCATCGTCGAGCGGCGCCGGCTCCCGGTTCTCGCCGATGTCGTCGTCGCCTACCAGCAGATGCTGGACCAGCGGAATGGGATTGTTCGCGCCCAGGTTCTCGCCGCGGCGCCGATATCGGAGGCGGGACAACGGGAGATCGCCGCTCGGCTGGAAAAAACCACCGGGAAACGCGTGGTCATGGAAATTGATGAGGATCCGGAGTTGATCGCCGGCCTTGTTGTCAGGATCGGAAGCACGGTCTATGACGGGTCACTGCGCCTGCAACTAAAGGGGTTCAGGCAGCGGATGGTTGAGGGATGAAACGAAAGCCATTCGCCCCTGGCTTTGGCCAGCTGGTTCGGGCGGCAACGGCCAAGAGCTAAGGAAAGAGACATATATGGACATCAAAGCGGAAGAAATCAGCAAGATTATCCGGGAGCAGATCGAAGAGTACCAGCCGGGCCTGGAGATCAGCGAAGTGGGGAGCGTGATCTCGGTCGGCGATGGTATCGCCCGTGTGTATGGCCTCGAAAAGGCGATGGCGGGCGAGCTGCTGGAGTTCCCCCATGGCGTAATGGGTCTGACGCTGAACCTGGAGGAAGCGCAGGTCGGTGCCGTCCTCCTCGGCGAGTCCCACGAGATTCGGGAGGGCGATCAGGTCAAGCGCACGGGACGCATCATGGAGGTTCCGGTTGGCGACCACCTCATGGGCCGCGTGGTCGACGCGCTCGCCCAGCCAATTGACGGTAAGGGTCCGATCAGCTCGGAGAAGACCAACCCGGTCGAACGGCTGGCCCCGGGGGTCGTCGACCGTCAGCCTGTCAAGGAACCGCTACAGACCGGGCTGAAGGCGATCGACTCGATGATTCCGATCGGGCGAGGCCAGCGTGAGTTAATCATCGGGGACCGCCAGACTGGCAAAACCGCCGTCGCGATCGACACGATTATCAACCAGAAAGGCCTCGATGTCATCTGCATCTACGTGGCGATCGGGCAGAAGCGTTCGACGGTGGCCCAAGTCGTCAAGACGCTGACCGAAGCCGGGGCCATGGACTACACCATCGTCGTATCGGCGTCGGCGAGCGACCCCGCGCCGATGCAGTTTATCGCCCCATACGCAGGTACCTCTATCGGGGAATACTTCCGCGATTCCGGCCGACATGTCCTCTGCGTATACGACGACCTCTCCAAACATGCGGCGGCGTACCGCGAAATTTCGCTTCTGCTGCGGCGTCCGCCGGGGCGCGAGGCGTATCCGGGCGACGTGTTCTATCTCCACTCACGTCTGCTGGAACGCGCTTCGAAACTCAGCGACGAGAACGGCGGCGGATCGCTGACCGCGCTTCCAATCATCGAGACGCAGGCGGGCGACGTGGCGGCATACATCCCGACCAACGTCATCTCGATCACCGATGGCCAGATTTACCTCGAGGCGGACCTGTTCCACTCCGGAATCCGCCCGGCCGTCAACGTCGGTTTGTCGGTCTCGCGCGTCGGCGGCAGTGCGCAGATCAAGGCCATGCGACAGGTTGCCGGATCCCTACGCCTCGACCTCGCGCAGTACCGCGACCTGGCGGCGTTCGCCCAGTTTGGCTCGGACCTCGACAAGGCAACCCAGGCTCAGCTTGCGCGCGGGCAGCGACTCACCGAAATTCTCAAGCAGGACCAATACGTACCGCTGCCGATCGCCAAGCAGGTCGCGATCATCTATTCTGGGGCGAGGGGCTTTCTGGACGACCTCGAGGTCGAAGACCTCGGTGGCTTCGAAGATACGCTGTTACGGTTCCTCGAGACGAGCAAGGCGGACCTGCTGGCCGCGATCACGGAGCGCAAGATCATCGACGACGACTTGAAGCCTCAGCTCGAGTCGGCGATCGAAGAAGCCAAGGCCAAATTCAAACAGGAGCGCGGCGAAGCCTGACCCGCAGTCCCTGAATGGCAAACCTCCTCGACATCCGGCGCCGGATCCGCTCGGTCAAGAACACCCAGCAGATCACCAAGGCGATGAAGACCGTCTCCGCGGCGAAACTGCGGCGCTCGCAGGATCGCGTGTTCGCGGCCCGGCCCTATGCCGACGAGCTACGGACTGTCTTGGGAAACCTGGCCTCGCGGATCGAAAACCTCCGCCACCCCCTACTCGAGGTTCGCGAAGAGAAACGAATCCTTATCGTGATCGTCACAGCAGACCGTGGTTTGTGCGGTGCGTTCAACACGAACATCTCCCGCGCAGCTCAGACGTTCATGCAGGAACGCGCTGACAACGATCTGCAGCTGATGACGGTCGGACGCAAAGGCCGGGACTACTTCCGCTCGCGCGAGATTTCGATTTTCGAAGAACACATCAATATCTTTTCGAACCTCGATTTCAAGCATGCGCGCACGATCGGTGAGCGCATTGTCGAGCTCTATTCGAACGAGGAGACCGACGCGATCTATCTCGTCTACAACGAGTTCAAGTCGGTTATCCAGCAGCTTCTCGTCGTCGCTCCGCTTTTACCTTTCGCCGGGAGCATGCTCGAAGCCGGTGAGTCGCGCGTGGACTATATTTACGAGCAGCCGCCCGAGGCGATCCTTACCCGGTTGCTCCCACAGTACATCGACGTCCAGGTCCATCGGGCGTTGCTCGAGTCGGCGGCCGCCGAACACGCCGCGCGAATGGTTGCCATGGATGCTGCGTCACGCAATGCCGGCGAGATGATCGAGAGTCTGACGCTCAACATGAACCGCATCCGCCAGGCGGCGATCACGCGGGAGATCATCGAGGTAGTGAGTGGAGCCAGCGCATAGCTGCTGCGGCAGACGTAGGGAGTAGCCACGGATAGGGCACTCTCGGAAGTGAGGCAGGCGTGGGACGGTGGGCCCGACGCTAAATAATAGGAGTTCAGAAGCACATGGCCAACATCGGTAGAGTCCTCCAGATAATCGGCCCGGCAGTCGACATCGAGTTCGACGAGGGACAGCAGCCGCCTATCTACAACGCGCTGCGCATCACGAGCGAAGGTTTCGACGTACCGGAACCGCTCGACGTTATCGTAGAAGTCCAGCAGCACCTGGGCGAGGGACGCGTCCGTTGCGTCGCCATGCAGACGACCGCCGGCATGGTCCGTGGTATGGAGGCCACCGATCTGGAAGCGCCCATCTGCGTTCCGGTCGGCAAGGCCACACTGGGCCGTGTGATGAACGTGATCGGAGAGCCTGTCGACAACGCCGGACCGATCAACTCAGACCGCCAGGATCCGATCCACAGAGCGGCTCCGGCGTTCACCGAGCAGGACACGAACATGGAGATGTTCGAGACCGGCATCAAGGTGGTCGACCTGCTCGAACCATATCTGCGTGGTGGCAAGATCGGACTGTTCGGTGGTGCGGGCGTCGGCAAGACCGTCATCATCATGGAGCTGATCAACAACATCGCCTCCAAGCACGGTGGTATCTCGGTGTTTGCGGGTGTCGGCGAACGGACGCGCGAAGGCAACGACCTCTGGCTCGAGATGAAGGAGTCGGGCGTTATCGACAAGACAGCGCTGGTCTACGGTCAGATGACCGAACCGCCCGGAGCGCGTGCCCGCGTCGCGCTGACTGGACTCACAGCGGCGGAGTACTTCCGTGATGAAGAGGGACAGGACGTGCTGCTCTTCATCGACAACATCTTCCGGTTCACCCAGGCGGGTTCGGAGGTCTCGGCGCTGCTTGGCCGGATGCCGTCGGCGGTGGGCTACCAGCCGACGCTGGCGAGCGAGATGGGCGAGCTGCAGGAACGCATCACTTCGACGCTGAAGGGGTCGATCACGTCGGTGCAGGCGATCTACGTCCCGGCCGACGACTACACCGATCCCGCGCCGGCAACGACGTTCGCCCACTTGGATGCCACGACAAACCTGTCCCGACCGATCGCCGAGCGCGGCATTTACCCGGCTGTGGACCCGCTGGCCTCCACGTCGAGAATCCTCGACCCGCGGATCGTCGGCGAAGAGTACTACTCGACGGCGCGCGCCGTCAAGCTGGTACTCCAGAAGTACAAGGACCTCCAGGACATCATCGCCATTCTAGGCATCGATGAGTTGTCGGAAGACGACAAGCTGTCGGTCGCGCGGGCACGGAAGATGGAGCGATTCCTGTCGCAGCCGTTCTTCGTTGCCGAACAGTTTACCGGCACACCCGGCAAGTACGTCAAGGTGGCCGACACGATCAAGGGCTTCAAGGAAATCGTCGAAGGCAAACACGACGACATTCCCGAGCAGGCGTTCTACATGGTCGGAACGATCGAAGAAGTGGTCGAGCGGGCCGAGCAGATGAAGACGGGGGCATAAGCCGATGCCGGACACGTTGCGGCTTCGAGTGGTCACACCGGAGAAATCGCTCCTCGAAAAGGAAGTCAGTGAAGTCCAGGTACCCGGACTCGGGGGCTACCTGGGCTTGCTACCCGGCCACGCCCCGCTGTTTTCCGCACTGATGATCGGCGAGCTGACCTATGAGGCCCCGGACGGCGGCGGATCCCTTGTCGTGGCGAAGGGCTTCGTTGAGATCCTCGACGATGAGGTACGTATTCTGGCAGATGTGGCCGAGGACCCGGGGGAGATCGACGTCGACCGTGCCCGATCGGCCGAGGCCCGCGCCCACGAACGCATCTCGGGCATCGGCGAGGACATCGACTTCGAGCGCGCACAGGCCGCGTTCCAGAGAGCCGTCGTTCGAATTCAGGTAGCCGAAAAAGCCGGCCGTTAACCCTCCTCCGCCGAACCGTTTCTCCCAGAGGCTTTCGCCTATGGTGACGGCGAGCCCAAGCGCTCCGGATCCGCGATTGGGCAGATCCCCAGCCCCCGGCTCTTGTAGCCCACTTCGTGGCTGCTGACGAATAACCCCTTCGGGCCGAAAGCTCCCACCGTCACGAATCGGCCCCCATCGGTCCGATCCCTCGTCCATGTGTGCTTGCGGAGCATGAGGTGTTCGCCGGTCTCGGCAAAGTGCAGAAACAACATCAAGGCCATTTCTACCGCCGAGGGCATGTACAAGCCCCGTCCCTTAAGGTCCTCGGCGTAATAGACCGGCTGGCCGACGCTGTCCGGTAGGACGTCCATGGCGACGGCATGCCATCCCGGCGCACAAGTCCGTCCAATGAAAGGCTCTTCCAGGTACCAGGGGTGGTCGAAGAAGCACGGAGCTCGGACCGGATCGACCCCCAGAGCACTCCGCAACGCGAGGATCGACAGGCCCTGGCTGTCCTCGGGGGTCGGAAAGGCAAGGAATCCGGATGTATCAACTATGTGCGTCGTTTTTAGGGAGCCCAATTCGCCGTCGGTGAAGCGGCTCTTAACGCCCAGTCGGTCGAACACCGACTCCACCCGTTCCGGACGGAGTACCGTCATTACGTGGTCGAAATAATACTATGCATATAGTAAATCAATAGAGTCGCCATGGTCCTACTCATTAGAGATAACACAGAGGGTCAAACCGGCGATAGTCACAAGAGGGGCGGTTTGACAGGGAATCTTGACGGATGGTAGCGTCATCGCGCCCTTCCGGCAATCGACCGAAAATGTCGGACCGTCCTGGGTTGCCGAGGGGCAGCCAAAGCCAAAGGCGGACAGCGCAAGACCGGTCGGCCTCCGGGAGTCCTGTATTCTGATTAGCAGAGAAAAGATGCCAACGATTTCCAGTTCGCCGACGCTGAGCAGCCGTGACGTTCGCCGAACGGTTCTACCGAACGGTCTCGTTGTCCTGACCCGCGAGACCCATGTCTCGCCGACGGTTTCGACGATGATCTGGTACCGGGTCGGTTCTCGCAACGAGCAACCCGGAGAGACGGGCCGCTCGCACTTCCTCGAGCACATGCTCTTCAAGGGGACCGAACGGTATGCGAAGGGCGAAATCGACCTGTTGACCATGAAGAACGGCGGGAGCAACAATGCGTTCACCTCCTACGACTTCACCGCCTATTACTTCAACTTCGCATCCGACCGATGGGAAACGGCGATCGACATCGAGTCCGACCGGATGACGCATACGATCTTCAACCCCGCCGAGTACGAGGCCGAAAAGAAAGTCGTCATCGAAGAACTGCAGGCTGGCCTCGATCAACCCTGGGGCTACCTGATGCAGGAGCTGAACGCGACCGCCTTCGAGCGGCACGCGTACCGAAACCCGGTGATCGGCTGGCAGTCGGACCTGGAGAGCGCCACACGGGAAGGGATGGAGGCGTACTACCGACGCCACTACCACCCGGCGAATGCGACGCTGGTGATCACAGGCGACTTCGACACCGACGCCGCGCTGGAGAAAGTGCACGAGGCCTTTGGCCCGATTCCCGCCATCCCGGTTCAAACCGCCGAGCCGCCCGTCGAACCCGAGCAGGAGGCCGAGCGACGCATCACGCTCCGTTGGCGTTCCGACATCCCCCGTCTGGCGATCGCATATCACACGCCGCGTATCGCCGATCCCGACTCCTACCCGGTCCAGGTACTTGCCGCCATCCTCGGCGAGGGGAAAGCGTCACGTCTCTACCAGCGCCTGGTCGAACGGGAACGTGCGACGACGTTCGCATCGGCTGAGTACGGGGAATCGCGCGATCCAACGCTTTTCTACATCCGGGCTGAGAGCGGGGGTGCCGTCGAACCCGAAGCCATCGAGGCGTCGATTGACGACGAACTCGCGCGAATAATATCCGACGGGGTGAGTACCGAGGAAGTGAACCGCGCTAAACACCAGATCGAAGCCCACTTCGTCTTCTCGATGGAAAAAACCCTCGACCAGGCCATGCTCTTCGGCCAGATCGAGACGCTTGGCGGCCTGGACTACATCGACAGCTACCTTCCGCTGATCCAGGAAGTCGACGTTGAAGCCGTGGCTGACGTGTGTCGGCGCTACCTCTCCCGGGAAAACCGAACCGTGGGGTGGCTCCTCGGAGATGACGGACCGGAGCCCGCTTCTTGACTGCCCCCACCGACGCCGGCTCGGAAACATCGACGCCGACCAAAAGACTCCGTAGATCCTTTCAGCCGGAACAAGTCACGCTCGACAATGGTCTGCGGGTCCTGCTCGTCGAGAACCCATCGATTCCCGCGATTTCATTCAACCTCAACCTTCTCGCCGGCGCCAGTCGAGAATCCGAAGAGCTTGCCGGCGTCGCCGTCATGGTCAGCCGCATGCTCGATGAAGGCACCCGGACGCGGTCATCGCTGGAGATCGCCGAGGCCATCGAATCCGTTGGCGGCGCGATCGAGACCGACGGTGGACACGACAGGATCGGCGTGTTTCTCGGAGCGTTGAGTAAGGACATTGATCTCGGAATGGAACTGGTCGCCGACATCGTCCTCGATCCGGCATTCAACGACGAGAGCATCGAGAAGGACCGCGAGAGAACCCTGGCCGAGATCCGCAGCGCCCGGGATCGGCCCCAGGTCGTCGCCGGGTGGGAGTTTAACGAACTGGTCTACAAGGGACATCCTCTCCACCGACCAGCTCACGGTTACCCGGAGACGATCGAAGCGATCGAGCGCGGCAACCTGCGCGGGTTCCACGAAAGCTTCTTCGTTCCGAACAACGCCATCGTTTCCGTCGTCGGGGACTTCGCCACGGACGACATGTTGAAGCGAATCGAGAACCACTTCGGGGCCTGGAAGCCCCGGGCCTTCGACGACACCCCGATCGCTCGACCGGTGCGTCAGGCCGAGGTCCGGCGGGGGTTTGTCCCGATCTCGAGTCGCCAGGCCCACGTGTACTTCGGACATCTTGGGATCGACCGCCGGCATCCGGATTTTTACGCCCTTCAGGTGATGGACTCGATCCTGGGTGGGGGGGCGGGCCTGACCGCACGGATTCCCCGCAAGCTTCGCGACGAGGAAGGGCTGGCCTACACGACGTTTGCCAGCATCACCAGTTCCGCCGGTGTCGATCCCGGGAAGTTTGTGGCCTACATCGGCACGTCGCCCGAAAACGTCGAGCGCGCCATCGCCGGCTTCATTCAGGAGATCGAACGCATCGTCACCGAGCCGGTGACGGACCAGGAACTCAACGACGCCAGGGCCTACCTCACCGGCAGCTTCGTCTTCGCCTTCGAATCGAGCGGGCAGATCGCAAGGTTTCTGACCAATGCTGAAGTATTCGACCTGGGCTTCGACTACGTCGACAAGTATCCGACCTACATCGATGGCGTGACCGCCGAAGACATCCTGCGCGTCGCCCGGACGCACCTCGACACACGAAACTACTCGCTGGTGATCGCGGGGCCCGAAGAGCCATCCGTCTGACCCGGAGCCTCTTCGTCCAGAGGTTTGGTCGGGTATCATGTCGGCCACGGAGGCTTCCCAGGATGCCAAGCGCTAAGTTCCGTCGCTTCACGCCATACCTCTACCTTGCCGGCTGCCTTGTCCTCGGGATGGTCGGCACGCTCGGGGCCGGGGGTGGCCAGCAATCCGAGACCATCCGCATACTGTCCTACAACATCAAACATGGCCAGGGCATGGATGATCGGGTTGACCTCGAGCGTGCCGCCGCCGTCATCAATTCGCTCCAACCCGATCTGGTGGCACTCCAGGAAATCGATAACGAGGTCCGACGGACCGATGGGGTGGACCAGGCCCAGAGGCTGGGCGAGCTCACAGGCATGCATGCGGTCTTCGGAGACTTCATGGACTACCAGGGTGGGCAATACGGTATGGCGCTCCTGTCGAGGTACCCGTTCGCCGAGACAACGAACCACCGATTGCCTCCCGGCGCCGAACCACGGTCCGCGCTGGCCGCCCGGATTGCGATCGGGGATTCCGGTCAGGAGATCATCTTCGTCGGGATTCACCTTTACCGCACCGCCGAGGAACGGTCCGCCCAGGCGCGCCGGGTGGTCGAAGTATTCGAGGATGAATCCACGCCGGTGATTCTTGCCGGCGACTTCAACTCCACACCCGAGTCGGACGTCATCGACCTGGTCAGCCGCTCGTGGACGATACCCGACAAAGGCGAAGACCGCTTGACCTTCTCATCGACAGATCCCCGCCGTGAAATCGATTTCATCATGTACCGGCCGGAGGACCGATTCGAAGTCGTCGACATTCAGGTTATCGACGAACCGCTCGTGTCGGACCACCGACCGGTTCTACTCGTCTTGGGACTCCGGCAATGAAGCCTGTGCTGCTGGTGATGGCAGCCGGTCTGGGAAGCCGCTACGGAAGTCTGAAGCAGATCGAGCCGGTCGGCCCCGGTGGCGAAACGATTCTGGATTATTCGATCTATGACGCTGTGCGTGCCGGTTTTGGCCGCGTGGTGTTCGTAACCAATCCCGAGACCGAGATCCGGATACGGAACACGATCGGTGTGAGGCAGACAGGGGTGAATCTATGTTACCTCCCCCAGGAGATGACCATGCTCCCCGAAGGATTCGGGTTGCCCGATACGCGCCGTAAGCCGTGGGGTACGGGTCACGCGACGCTGGTCGCCGCTGGCGCCATCGACGAACCGTTCGCGGTGATCAACGCCGACGACCTGTACGGGCCGGACGCCTATCGATTGATGGCCGACGCCCTCGGGAAGCTGGAGCCGGCCGGTTCCGTGTACGCGATGATCGGCTTCCCGCTTCGGGAGACGCTATCGGCGCACGGCCCCGTGGCTCGGAGTATCTGCAGCCGCGATCGGTCAGGTAACCTTCTGGGGACCGTCGAACTGGAGGCTGTTACCAGGCAGGGTGACGGCGGGTGTTCGAGAGACCATGATGGATCGACTCGCTTTGTGTCCGGAGACGAGATCGTGTCGATGAATTTCTGGGGGTTCACGCCGACCATCTTCGTGCATCTCCGGGAGCAGTTCACGGCCTTCCTTGGGGGGACGAATGACGTTGGGGACGCGGAGTTCTATCTGCCGGCGACCGTGGATCTATTGATCTCCCTCGGACGGGCACGGGTCGGCGTTCTCGAAGGGAAAGGACCTTGGTACGGGCTGACCCATCCGGGCGACAGACCCGGCGTTGTCGAAGGCATTCGAAGCCTCGTCGAGCGCGGCGTGTACCCAGAGAAACTGTGGGGTTAGCAGCCCGTGGCAGAAGTCTGATGGCCCGCGTTACGGCGATGTCGCGCCAGATGCTAGGCGCCGCGCCGACAGCGATGCGGGCACATCGTTGAGGGGCGGCAACAACCGAGATGGTGTGACGTCGCCGTAACCCTTTGGGCGCACGGGTGTTCGGAGGCGTATACTTCGTTGCTCGTCGTCATGATGAAGCAGCATCACTTCCTCCTCGCGTCTCGTCTTCGCCTCCGAAGACCCATGCGCGCGAGCCACCAGACTTCTGCCACGGGCTGCTAGGCGTGGACTTCGACCTGGCTGCTCTGGGTGCGCTGTTTGATATCGAAGGACAGTTCTCATTTGCCGATCCCCTCGGCACCGGCCACATCCACGAGACGTTCGTTGCAACGTACCTCCACGGTGAATCTACCCGCCGTTACCTCCACCAGCGTATCAACACGGATGTGTTCGGAACGCCCGCTACGCTGATGGACAATGTTTCACGCGTCACTGCGCACATACTGGAAAAACTGCGGGCCGAAGGCGCGGACCAGATCGATCGTCGCGTTCTGCGGATCGTTCCCACCCTTGAGGGCCATTCCTGGTGCTCGGACGAGAACGACAACGCCTGGAGGACGTTTCACTACGTCGAGGGTGCCCGAACGCATGACACACTTCAGTTTGTCGAACAGGCGTTCGCCACCGCCCGCGCGTTTGGACGATTTCAGGATCAGCTCATCGACCTGCCCGCACCGGCTCTAGAGGAGATCATCCCCGATTTCCACAACACGCCGGAATACTTCCTGGCCCTCGAGGCCGCCGTTCGGGAAGACTCTCATGACCGGGCAGCGGGCTGCAGGGAGGACGTCGATTTCGTCGAGGCGAGAAGCCCGCTTCTTGCGACCCTGCGCGACCTGTTCGCTCGTGGCGACTTGTGCGACCGGATCGTCCATAACGACACCAAGGTCAACAATGTTCTCCTGGATGAGAAAACGAACGAAGACCTGGCAGTGATAGATCTGGATACGGTGATGCCCGGCCTGGCCCTGTATGACTTTGGCGACCTTGTGCGAACCGCCGCTTGTTCGGCGCGCGAAGACGAAACCGATCTGTCTCGGGTCTGGCTCAACCTGTCGATGTTCGAGGCGCTCGTGCGCGGCTACCTGTCGACCGCCGCAGGGTTCTTGAACCGGACGGAAATCGATCATCTGGCGTTTGCCGGATGGTTGATGTCCGTGGAGAGCGGCATAAGGTTCTTGACGGATCATTTAAGGGGCGATACATACTTCAAAGTTCATCGAGACGGCCACAACCTCGATCGCTGTCGAATGCAGTTGAAGCTGGCAGCAGAGATCGAGCTTGGCGAGCAAGCAATGCGTCGGATTGTCGACCTCGCCTCACCCTGATTGAAGAGGAGTCGAAAAATGGCAAAAGACCAGGACTCGAGCAGGAAACCCCGCGAGACGCCCGGAGCACTGAACCGTCGCGACCTGATGAAACTTGCAGCTGCGGGCGTTGGTGGGGCGATGCTTCCCGATGGCACGTTTGCCGCTCCGGCGGTGACGGCTTACCAGGAGCCAGCCCAGCGGTTGGGCCCTGCGCCGGCAAACCCCTTTTCGGCCGAACCGATGGACGTGGTCCGGGTTGGCTTTGTGGGGGTCGGCCTGCAGGGCTCCTCCCATTGCCGGAACCTGATGCGGATTGAGGGCGTCGAGCTTTCCGCGCTCTGCGACATCGTTCCCGAGAAAGTGGAGCGGATGCAGGATCGAATCGTTGAAGCCGGGGGCCGAAGGCCGACCGCCTACACCCGTGGCGACTTCGATTTTGTGCGGATGTGCGAACAAGAGGATCTCGACCTCGTCTATACGGCCACACCATGGAAATGGCACGTGCCGGTATCGGTTGCGGCGATGCAGAACGGCAAGCACGCGGCCACGGAAGTACCCGCCGCCCCAACCATCGATGAGTGCTGGCAGCTCGTCGAGAACGCCGAGAAGTACCAGAAGCACTGCCTCATGATGGAGAACGTTGCTTACGGCCGGGTGGAGATGATGGTCCTCAACATGGTTCGTCAGGGACTGTTTGGCGAGATCCTGCACGGCGAGTGTGGCTACCTTCACGACCTCCGGTCGATCAAGTTCGAGGACGCAAACGAAGGGCTGTGGCGCCGGGCGCACTCGATCAACCGAAACGGCAACCTCTATCCGACTCACGGACTGGGTCCGATCGCCCAGTGCATGAACATCAACCGCGGCGATCGATTCGGACATCTGGTGTCGATGAGCAGTCCGTCGCGGGGACTCGGGCTGTATGCGGAGGAACACTTTGCTCCCGATGCGCCGGAACGGAAGGAAACCTATAAGCTCGGCGACGTGAACGTCAGCCTGATCCAGACCGCGATGGGCCGGACGATCTTCGTCAGTCACGATACCAACCTGCCCCGGCCCTACAGCCGCATCAACCTGGTACAGGGGACGCGTGGAATATTCCAGGGATACCCCGACCGCGTCTACACAGAGAGCCGGGGAGAGGGACACCGCTGGGAGGACGCCGAGGACTATTACGCGGAGTTCGAACATCCGCTCTGGTCCGAACAAGGGCCCAGTGCCCGGGGAGCCGGGCACGGCGGCATGGACTACATCGAGGACTATCGGCTGATCCAGTGCCTGAGGGAGGGGCTGCCGACCGACATGAACGTCTATGACGCGGCGGCGATAAGCGCCGTGTCGGAGTTGAGCGAGCGCTCGGTGGCTAACGGCGCTCAACCGATGGAGTTTCCCGACTTCACTCGTGGTCGCTGGCGGACGAACCCGGTGTTGGAAATCGTCGGAGGGTAGCGCTCCAGGGAACCCTCGGAATGTAACCGCGGTCAATGACCGCGGATTCTCCCATGCAACTGACTTTCCTCGACTGGCTCGTCATCGCGGCCTACGGTGTCATTGCGCTTTCCCTCGGCCTTTACTTCGCCCGGCGTGCCGGCCAGGGTACCAGTGAATTCTTTCTGTCCGGACGCAAGCTTCCGTGGTGGTTGCTCGGCACCTCGATGGTGGCGACGACCTTCTCAACCGACACGCCCAACCTCGTCACCGACCTGGTCCGAACCGGGGGCGTGAGCAGCAACTGGCTCTGGTGGGCGTTCCTCATCACGGGAATGTGCACGGTCTTCTTCTACGCGAAGCTGTGGCGCCGCTCCGGTGCCCTGACCGACATGGGTTTCTACGAGCTGCGGTATTCGGGCAAACCTGCAGCGTTCCTGCGCGGGTTCCGGGCTCTCTACCTCGGAGTTTTCTTCAACGTCATGATCATGGCGGCGGTGACGCTGGCTGCAATCAAGATATCGACCGTCCTCTTGGGGGTGGACAAGTTCACGACGGTCGTCGTGGCTGCCACGGTGACCGCTATCTATTCGGCCACGTCCGGTCTCTGGGGCGTTGTCGTGACCGACATGCTTCTGTTCGTGATTGCGATGGTTGGATCGATTGCGGCCGCGTACTACTCGCTCCAGCATCCGGAAGTGGGCGGCCTGTCGGGCCTGATTTCGAACCCCGCCGTGAGAGGCAGACTCGACCTTCTCCCGGATTTTTCAGATTGGACCGCCGTCACAACCGTCCTGATCGTTCCCCTGGCCGTCCAGTGGTGGAGTACCTGGTATCCGGGCGCGGAGCCGGGCGGGGGCGGGTACGTAGCGCAGCGGATGCTGGCGGCCCGTGACGAGCCCGAGTCGATGCTCGCGACACTGTGGTTCAACATAGCGCACTATGCCCTGCGCCCTTGGCCGTGGGTGATCGTCGCCCTGTGCTCCCTGATTGTCTACCCGAGCCTGGAATCCATCCAGACTCGGTTTCCGAACGTGGATCCGTCCATCGTCGGGCACGATCTGGCATACCCGGCCATGCTCGTTTTCCTGCCATCGGGCCTGTTGGGCCTGGTGATCGCTTCGCTTGCGGCGGCCTACATGTCGACGATCAGCACGCACTTGAATTGGGGAGCATCCTACATCGTCAACGATTTCTACCGGCGATTCGTCTCCGGCGACCGGAGCGAACGCCATTACGTCACCGTCGGTCGCCTCTCGACGGTCGGGCTGATCGTCCTCGCTTCCGCAGTCTCGCTCTGGCTGGAGAATGCGCTGCAGGCGTTCCAGTTCCTGTTGCAGATCGGGGCCGGGACGGGGCTGATCTTTCTCCTGCGCTGGTTCTGGTGGCGCGTCAACGCCTGGAGTGAGATCTCGGGCATGGTGATTTCCTTCCTGATAGCGGTGTACTTCCAATTTGTCCACGAATCGCTCGGGCTCGCGCCCCTCGATCCTTCGCTGGCACTCGTGCTCGGCGTGGCGATTACGACAGTCGCCTGGCTCGGGGTGACTTTCCTCACACCGCCGGCAGACGATGCGACGCTGCAGGGGTTCTATGATGCGATCCGTCCGGTTGGGAAGGGATGGACGAGGTTCAGGGAATCCGGCGCCGGCGACGCCGGGGCGCATGAAAGCCTGACGCCGGCGTTTCTGGGCTGGTTCCTCGGCTGCACGGCGGTGTATTCCGCGCTGTTCGGCACGGGCTATCTTCTCTACGGTCAGTTTCTACCCGGCGTCGTGTGTCTGATCCTGTTCGCCGCGGCGACGGCGGGTATGTTCAAACTCCTCAAGCTAGCCTACTGAGGATTCCGGAACCACTGCGGGTGCTGCGCGTCCGGACCGGGCGCAACCATCAATTCACCGTTATCGAGGACGCTCATGCCGTGGACCCCGGTGATGTTGACGTAGGTGAGCAGCTTTCCGGTCTCGCGGTCGACCTTTAGCAACCATCCGGGTGACATGTTCCCCTCGTTTCGGTGCTGTGACGCCAGCCAGACAGCCCCGGGAACAACGTGCAGCCCGAAGGTCTTGCCGTACTCGGTCCACATGCCCAGAAAATTCCCTTCGAGGTCGAAGCGCTGGATACGGCCGTTTTGCCGGTCGGCGATGTAGATGACGCCCTCCTCGTCGATAGCAATCGAATGCGGCAGGCGGAATTCGCCGGGGCCTGTTCCCGGGGTTCCCCATTCGCGGACCTTCTGGCCGTCGGCGGTGTATTCGAGAATGCGCGCGTTCCGGTAGCCGTCGGAGACAAAAATGCGGCCATTCGGGCCAAAAGCGACGTCGCTGGTTCCGCAAAACGCGCCGTTGCAGTTCTCGGGCTGTCCGCCGACGGAGATCTCCATCAGCTTTTCTCCGGTCGAACTGTACTTGATGACCATTGAGGTCTTCGCGTCGGTCGTCCACACGTTTCCGTCCGGATCGATCCGAATTGAGTGGGGCGTTTCATAGAGACCCTTTCCCCACGATCGGACGAGCTGTCCATCCTTGTTCACGACGACGATCGGGTCGGCGTTCTCGCCGCGCTGCAGCAGGTATGCCAGGCCATCGTCGCCCGAGGCGACCCACGACACCATCCCCATACCCCATCCCTCGGAAGGAGGGGCGACAGCGATTTCGACGGGCTCGAGTCCGAGCTTCGAGGTTTCGCCGATGATGGCACGGAGCGCATCCGCCTGGGCGTCCAACGTGGGATCCGCGTTCCGCTGGAACGGGAGTGCCAGCAATACGAGATAGAGAAGAGTCTTGATCATCATGAGCGGGACTTTATCACCACAGCAACCTGCCTGAAAAGGATTTCACGGGACCCTTCTCGGCGCCTTCCTGGAGCCGACGGATCTGGATTGTCGCAACCGGTTTGGGTATTCTTCTCAACGTCGGGAAAGATGAGAAATGTCAAACGACCAATGTCCAATGCTTGGGGCCCGACGCTCTAAGGAATGGCGTGGGGGACCGTGCCCTTGGGAGTTCCCTTCATCACGGGTTGGATGATGGGTAGGAGCACTCTTACAGCCGATAGGGCGGCAGAGGCGCGGTGGGCCCGACGCTAAGGAATAAACACGCATGAATCGCACTCCAATCATCATCGCAGCGACAATAGTCATGGTTGTCGGCCTGATCGCTGTTTGGGCCGCGATGTCTCCTCCGGTTGACGCCGTGGGGCCGGATCCCTCCCTGACCCGTATCGATTCCGCCGCTCGGTTGCTCGAATATGTGGAGTTGTCCCGCCTCGGAATCCTGACGAGCCGGAACTACGTTGGGCACAGGATCCGAGTTATCGAAGGATCGGTGACGAACGTGAGCGATCAGACCCTTCGTTCGGTCGAGTTGAGGCTGGTCTTCAGCAGTTATGAAGGGGAGTCGATACTGGAATCCGACCACGAAGTCCTGAAGACGCCTCTCCCAGCCGGGGAACGCCGCCGCTTCAGCTACCGTTTCGAGAACCTGCCGGAAGGTTGGAATTACCGAGTAGCGGTAGGGACAGTCCTGGCTGTCGGGTATTAGCAGTCCGTGGCGAAAGCCGGAGCGAACTGTTCTGTCGCGGCCGTCTTTGGAGTCGCCTGCAAAGTAATGAGCATTAGCTCGTCGTCGCTCCGCCAAGTCCGGCACCGTTGCACTCCGAGATATAGCAACCGTACTTCTGACTCACGACACCAGGTCGCGTACCTGTCTGGTTATTGGCCAGGGCAATGGCGGGGACTAGCTAGCGGCCGTGCGTCAGCCGGTCGATCAGGTATTGCGGAAGCTGAGCGTCGGTCATCTTCTTCTGGGTCACTTCCACGGGGTACTCGACGCGGTAGAACTCGACGCGGGCATGGTCGGGATCCCAGATCGCGAAGCCGGCCCGGGGATCCCCGTCTCGAGGCTGACCGACCGAACCGGGATTGACCAGGTACTGTTTATCGCCGTCGAGTGATAGCACCGCAGCCTCGTCACCCGCTTCGAGTCGCTGCAGGATCACGTTGCCTGATGAATCGCAGGTAAAGACCACCTGAAAGTGGCTGTGGCCGAAGAAGGTGATGTCGAATTCGTCGATCGCGAAATTGTCCGCCGCGAATGATTCCGACATGATGTAGTCGTCTTCGTGCGTGATAGCGCCGTGCACCAGTTGGGCGCCCTGGCCGATTTCGAGCGGACCGAGCGGGAGATTCTGCAGATAGGTGTTGGTGTCGGGTCGCAGCGCGTTGCGGGTCCAGAAGGCCGCGGCTTTCGCGTAGGGATTGAAGTCCGTCGGCTCATCCTGGCCGCACGCGACGCGGTCGTGGTTTCCGCGGATGGTGACCGCGTCCAACCCACGCACGATGTCGACCGCTTCGTTCGGGTCCGGTCCGTACCCGACCAGATCGCCGCAACATAGGACGTCGTCGAAACCGGCCTCACGGGCACGCTCCAAACACAACTCGAGTGCCTCTATATTCGAATGGATGTCGCTCAGCAGCAGTCGTCTCATCGGCGAGACTCTCTCCTCCAAAAAGCATCGCGCGCAGGGTCACACAGGGCCCGGTTGCCGTCAGTTTCGATGGTGTATGATGGTCGCGATGAGCCCCAGAACGCTGTTCGGATTCTGCGCCGTCCTTGCGATTTTGGCCGCCGGCACGGCGGCGTTGTCGGAGCTCAACCAGGCAAGCGGGTCGACTTCCGTTATCTGGATCATGATATCACGCTTCGTTGTGGTCATGGCCTTCGGCACGTTCGGACTGTATGCCGCCCAGGGCAGCAATTTACGGGGGTCGGTCGTCGCCACGGCCGAAGACGCCCAGTCGGCATTCCAGGATATGATCAACTGGGGGATCCTGCCAGGTCTGGTTCTCGGCGTTCTTAACTATCTGTTCTTCTTTCGGTATCGGTACAGCCCGTTCGTCGCCCCGAGGATTCGGGACATGGAAAATTTCTACGACGCGTTCCTGCTGTCGCTGGATTCCGGCTTGATCGAAGAGGCCTTTTTCCGCTTGTTCGTCCTCTCCTCGATGCTGTTCATGTTCCAGCATCTCTACCAGAAAATCAAAAAGATCTGGCCGACTCTGGTGTTCGTCCTGCCGCGAGCGATGGCGCTTGTACTGTCGTCGCTCCTGTTTGCCCTGGCACACAACATCTACGGTTTTACCGCCGCTTTCTGCGGCGGTCTGATCCTGGGATTCATTTATCTGGGTGGTGGTATCGAGAGCTCCATCGCGGCGCACTTCGCTGCCAACTTTCTTTTCTACACCATGTCCTATGTCCTGCCTGAGATTCTGGGATAGAAAGGCGGATCTGATCCATGCACACGACCACCCTCGGACACCTTCGAACGAGCCCTTTCGGGAAAGATGAAAGCAAGCGGCAACGAACCGTAAAGGATGAGATGCGGGGCAACCTCATCGAAAAGCTCAAGACGGGTGAAACCATATTTCCCGGAGTGCTCGGTTACGAAGACACGGTCGTGCCGCAAGTCATCAACGCGGTCCTGTCTCGCCACAACATGATCCTGCTCGGGCTGCGCGGGCAGGCCAAGAGCCGCATCCTGCGCCAGCTGGCGTCGCTGCTGGACGAGGAGATCCCGGTCATCGAAGGCTGCGAGATCAACGACAATCCGTTCGCGCCCGTCTGCCGGCGCTGTCGAGACCTGGTGGCCGAACAGGGCGACGACACTCCGATTTCCTTCCGGGCTCGTGACGATCGGTATGTCGAAAAATTGGCGACACCGGACGTGACCATCGCGGACATGATCGGCGACATCGATCCAATCAAGGCAGCACGGGGCGGGCACTCTCTGGCCAGCGATTTGACGATCCACTACGGGTTGCTGCCCCGCGCGAACCGTGGAATCTTCGCGATCAACGAGATCCCCGATCTCGCCGGAAAAATCCAGGTCGGACTGTTCAACATCATGCAGGAGGGCGACGTCCAGATTAAGGGTTACCCTGTGCGGCTGCCCCTCGACGTGGTCCTGGTCTTCTCGGCAAACCCGGAGGATTACACCGCTAGGGGAAAGATCGTCACACCGCTCAAAGACCGCGTCGGGTCGGAGATTCAGACGCACTACCCGGCGCACCTGAACGCCGGCATCGCGATCACCATGCAGGAAGCCTGGACAGATCGCGCCGGTTCCGAGCTGACGGTACCTCAGTATCTTCGCGAGGTCGTCGAAGCGATAGCGTTCAAGGCTCGACTGGATCAGCGGATCGACAAACGATCGGGCGTCAGTCAACGCCTGCCGATCTCTTGCCTGGAGAATGTCGCCAGCAACGCGGAACGGCGGCAACTGGTGCGGGCCGAGGATGCGGCGACCACGCGGATCGTCGACGTCTATGCGGCGCTGCCGGCAATCACCGGTAAGCTCGAGCTCGAGTACGAAGGGGAACTTAAAGGCGCCGACACTGTAGCGCGCGACCTGATTCGCCAGGCTGTCGGGATGGTGTTCCGGACCCGCTTTCCGCAGGGCGACTTCAAGCCGATCACTGAGTGGTTCGATGCCGGCGGCGCCTTGAAAGTGTCCGACACGGAATCTACGGCCGAACTCGAGGAGGTATTCGAGGGCGTCGATGGACTCATGGCGCGGATCAAGCCGCTCGTCGGACGCAATCCAACACCCGGGGAACGTGTGGCAGCGGCCGAGTTCATACTGGAAGGCCTCTGCTCGCTGGACAAGATTACCCGTTCCGAGGAGCGGGGTTACACCGCGCCTGAGCGGAAGTCGGTGCAGGATCTGTACCGGGATTTTCCGGTAGATCCCACTCGCTTCAAGAAACCGTTGAACTAGCGGTCTGTGACCGCACAAGGATGGGGGTTCTTATCGCCCCCCGTAGCCGACACCGTGCCCAAGATCAAATACACAAAATACACACCCTCACCGCTGGATGGGCTCAGCATCGAGGACCTGCTCGACTCCTTGTCCGACTTCCTGCTGCAGAGCGGGTTCCAGCACGGTTTCCATGACGTCACGCACCTGCGCGATATGGAGGCGTTGCGGCGAGCGATCATGCAGATGCTGGCCGAGATGGGGCGCATTCCTCCAGAGTTGCTCGCCGAGTGGCTCGGGAATCCGAAGGAAGGCGATGCGGGCGAAATTGATCGAATGCTGGACGAGCTCATCGGAAAGATGGTCGAGCAGGGGTGGCTCCAGACGACGGGCGAACAGCCTTCCGGTGCCTCCGAGGCGAGCGCACCAGGCACCGAAGGCGATGCCGGCGATGCCCGGTTCGAAATCACCGACAAGTCCGTGGACTTTCTTGGCTTCCGAGCGCTCCGCCACCTGCTCGGTTCTCTCGGTAGGAGCAGCGTCGGCCGCCATGAGACGACGCACCTGTCGACAGGCGTCGAGGCGTTTCAGTCGTCCAAGACCTACGAGTTTGGCGACTCCTTGAACCTGGACATCAGCGCAACGCTTCTGAACGCCGTCGCCCGCGAAGGCCTGGGAGTGCCGATCAACCTGGAGCAGGACGACCTTCGCGTGCGCCAGGCCGACTACGACAGCTCGTGTGCCACCGTTGTGATGCTCGACACGAGCCATAGCATGATCCTCTATGGAGAGGATCGATTCACCCCCGCCAAGCGAGTCGCGCTGGCCCTGGCGCATCTGATCCGGACCGAGTACCCCGGCGACTCATTGCGGATGGTCCTGTTCCACGACTCCGCCGAGGAGATTCCGTTCAAGAAGCTTGCCCGGGTCGTCGTCGGCCCTTACCACACGAACACGCGCGAAGGACTTCGGCTGGCGCGTCGGCTGCTGATGGCAGAAAAAAAAGACATGCGGCAGATCATCATGATCACCGACGGTAAACCTTCCGCGATGACCCTGCCGAACGGGAAGATCTACAAGAATGCCTTCGGCCTGGACCCGACGATCCTCGAAGAAACCTTCAAGGAAGTTGCGATCTGTCGCAGGGCCGGTATCCTGATCAACACGTTCATGCTGGCGAGCGACCACTACCTTGTGGACTTCGTAAAGAAGGTCACGGAAATCTCGCGCGGCAAGGCATACTTCACTTCCACCGCGACGCTCGGCCGTTACCTGTTGATGGACTACCTCAAGAAGAAGGTCGAGACGATTCAATAGGTGTCATCCCCGGGGATTCCTGAGTTCAGCTCGCCGACGCGCAAGCCAGAACCGGGAGCGGTAGCGACCGGGTGACCGTGCCCGTCCGAGTTCCCGCGATCGGGGGATGAAGATTCGGTAAAAGGCACTCCAGGCCGAGAGGGCGGCAAAGGCGCGGTGGGCCCGACGCTAGGAAAAAAGAAAGCCCCGCCGAATGGCGGGGCTTTTGTTATTCCCTTATCTCTTTACAACACTTGCTCACCTAACGTGGGTCAGCAACTTTATTGAGCATATTTTTAAGATATGTGCTCAAAAAATTCAAAGTAAAAATCGCGCGTCAAATTCGTTTTTTGCGCACTCAAAAAACTCCCGATCGAACGTAGCTGGAACCCCTATGGACAGGGCGTTTCAGAGCGGCGCGATTTTCGGTGGTCAACGATGACGCGAAAAGTTTTTGTCGCGCAGGCGGTCCGTAGTTCGTTTCGGTTTGCGAAAAGCGACGTGTCGTCGCCTTGGACGCGGACGTCGGACGTCGCGGAATTTCCGAATTCGCGCCGTTAATAATTCATCCGCCATGACGTCTCTGAACATTAAGGAGTGCTGTGAGTGTCGGGTGACTTGTCGCAGTTCGCCCGACTCCGGTGCGCCGCCTTGTCGTTGCTGATACAATTTATTGGTTGTAGTGAGTCCTTCGTTTGCAACATACGAGCTGGTGAGTTCGTAGAGGTAGTGTAGAGGCAGCATGAGTGTAGGCAAGAAGATCGTTTTTGCGCTGGTACTGATGGTGGCGATCGCGGCGACCGTCGTGTATGCCGTAACGTCAGGTAACCGCGGCGTCGTGGCCGTTGAGACCGGAGAGGTGATCCGTCAGGATCTGTCGCAGTCGGTCAGGGCGAACGGAGAGGTCAAGCCCAAGCGGTACGTCAACATCAGCTCGAACGCCTTCGGGCGTATCCTTTCCCTGCCCGTCCAGGAGGGCGATCGAGTGGAGGCGAACGACTTTCTTCTCCAGATTGAGTCCGTGGCGACCGAGGCTGACGTTCAAAGCGCTCAGGCGAGCCTGGATGCTGCCGGTTCAGAACTCGAGGGTATGGATGCATCCATAAGGTCGGCCGAAGCTTCGGTTGCCAGCGCAAACGCAGAGAAGAAGCGCGTCAGCGCGGATTTTGTTCGCTCGAAGCAGGAATTCGAGCGTGCCCAGGAGCTTCTCGAAGGCGGACTGATCTCGCGGGAAGAGTTCGATCGCCAGGAGTCATCCTTCAACGTCGCCGTGGCACAGGGCGAGGCGGCCGACGCCCGGTTGGTCCAGACCGAAGCCCAACTCGCTCAAGTTTTCCTACAGAAGGAAGGCCTGCAGTTCCGAATGGGACAGCAGCGTGCGTCCGTGACGAGAGCCCGTGATGCGCTGTCGAAGACGACGATCCGGGCTCCTCTTGCGGGAGTGATCACGTACCTCCCGGTCAATGAGGGCGAGAACGCGATCATTGGAGTCCAGAATCAGCCGGGCACGACCCTGATGACGATCGCCGACATGTCGATCATCACGGCGGAACTACGGGTCGACGAGACCGACATCATCAACCTGCAGCTCGGCCAGCGGACCGAGATCAGGGTTGACGCGCTAGGTGAGCGCCTCCTTTCCGGTTTCGTTTCCGAGATCGGCAACACCGCGTTGAACAGCGCCGGACAGGGCGGGATTTCGGCCACGACTGATTCGACCGAGGCCAAGGCTTTCAAGGTCGTCATCACGCTCGATTCTCCGCCGCCTGAGTTGCGCCCGGGACTCTCCTGCACGGCGACGATCGAGACCGCGAGCCAGGATGCGGCGCTGACCGTGCCGATCCAGGCGCTGACCGTTCGGGAAATCGAACAGAGTGAACTGCCCGACTACATTGATGATCCAGTCCTGACGACTCCCCGTCCCGGCGAAATACCGAAGGTGGAACAGGAAGGCGTGTTCGTCGTCGAGAGCGGCGTCGCGATTTTCCGTCCGGTGAAGACCGGTATTGTCGGCACGACGGATATCGAAATCCTCGAGGGCCTTTCCGAGGGCGAGGAGATCGTCATCGGCAGTTACCGAATCCTTCGCACGCTCGACGACGAGACTCGCGTAAAGATCGAAGACAGCCCGTTCTCGTGACCCAACCCATGGACATCATCCGAACCGAGGACCTCTGGAAGACATACCAGATGGGCGTCGACAATGTGATCCACGCCCTTCAAGGTGTTACTTTCACGATCGAGCGGAATGAATACATCGCGATCATGGGACCGTCCGGGTCGGGCAAATCAACTTTGATGAACCTGATCGGGTGCCTGGATACACCGAGCCGCGGCATCTACTGGTTGAACGACCGACTCGTCAGCGAAATGGACGACGACGAGTTGGCGGAGGTTCGAAACAGGGAAATCGGCTTCGTCTTCCAGACGTTCAACCTCCTGCCCCGGGCGACTGCCCTCCATAATGTCGAGCTTCCGCTCATCTACAGCGGCATGCCCGCCAAGGATCGACGCGATCGCGCGCACGAGGCCTTGCGGATGGTGGAGCTGTCCGACCGCGAAGCTCATCGTCCCGCCGAGCTTTCCGGAGGGCAGCGTCAGAGGGTCGCGATTGCCCGCGCCCTGGTGAACTCGCCGTCGATCATCCTCGCAGACGAACCTACCGGCAACCTCGATTCCAAGACCGGCCACGAGATCATGATGCTGTTCGAAGAACTCCACAAGGGTGGCAACACGATCATCCTGGTTACGCATGAACGGGACGTCGCGGCGTGCGCCAACCGGATCATCCACATCAGGGACGGGCAGATCGAGTTGGACGAGAGGGTCCACCGTCAGGAACCGATCTCGACCCCTGCCGATACGTCCGTTGTCCTACGCGGAACGACGAATCCCAACTGAAGCCGTTAAGGCGTCGAACACAATCTGCTCCAGGCCCCTCGGATTCTGTTGATGAACGGACCGTGGCGGAAGATAATCTCTCGAACTCGTTATCAATTCAGGCATGTGGTTTGCGGAGGGCATTCCTATGATGAAGAGACTGATTGCATGTTCCGTGATCGTGACTTGTGTCGCGCTGGCCGCCCCGCACAGACGCCGCGGGGGAGTATCACGATCGAACGCATTTCCGAGATCAAGTATCCATCGAGTCCGTCCTGGTCGCCCGACGGCACCATGGTCGCCTTTCTCTGGGATTCCTGGGGAAAGCAGGATCTGTTCGTCGTCACACCCGGCCGTCAGCCTGTGGCCTTGACAGACTTTCCCGTGGATCCGGATCTGCTGGTCTCCGACATCGGTTCGGTGGCATGGGTTTCTCCCACCGAGATCCTGTTCTCAAAGAACGGCCAACTGTGGACGGTGTCGCCCTCGTCGCCCAAGCCCATGCGTTATCCGGAGCTGTCCGATGCCGGGAACTTCACGCTGTCACCCGACAGAACGCAAATCGCGTTCGTCCGGCAGGGAGACATCTGGTTCGCATCGCTCGAAGCCAAGACCCGAAGGCAGGTGACGGTCCTGCCCGAAGGCATGAGCGCCGGCGGTCCCGTGTTCTCGCCAGACGGCAAGTGGATCGCTTTCACGACTACCCGCAGGACGTCCCTGCCCGATTCGGTGCCGCTGCCGTTCAACGGGAACCTGATCCGGTCGTTCCGGACCTCGAACCCGAGCGGCGAGCGGCGCCTGGGAGTGGTGTCCATATATGGTGGTGACGCGGCGTGGATCCCCACGATCGGAAGGGTTAGTTCCGTGCAGTTCACCGGCGACGGATCGGTTCTCTATGAAGAACGGGCCGCAGACGCAAAAACACGACGGATGAGAGTCGCCGACATCGGCGAAGCGCCGCGCACGCTGTGGAAGGACTACGATGACCGCTGGCATTCCCCGACCCGCCGGGATAATCGCACTATCGTCTCTCCGGACGGTGAGTCGGTTGCCTTCATCAGCGATCGTTCCGGATGGATTCACATCTATGTGATGCCGGTCGATGCGACCTCAGAAGATGAAGCCAGACAGTTGACGTCGGGCAACTTTGGCGCCGGCTTGCCATCCTGGTCGCCCGACAGCCGCCGAATCGTCTACCAGCACAGCGTCGATGGTAACCAGATGGTGCGGTTCATCGACATCTTCGACCTGGAAACGGGGGAGAACGAATCGATCATCACTGAGGTCGGTGTCAACTTCAACCCGAGCTTCTCTCCGGATGGCTCGAATATCCTCTACCATCGGACCGACCCGGAAAACTCCCTCGATTTCTACACCGCCCCGGCTCGTCGCAGTGCCGAATCTGCTCGCTTGAGCGACTCGATGCCTCCCGGACTGGACAAGGCCGACCTGACCACACCCCGTCCGGTGTACTTTCCGAGCCGCTACGACGGCGCCCAGGTGCCAGCAACGCTGATGGGTCCCAAGGATCTCGATACGACGCAACAGCATCCGGCAATCGTGTGGATTCACGGCTCGGGTTCCGATCAGAACTACATCGGATGGCATCCGGGCAGCTATCGAATGTACTACTCGGTCCACCAGTACCTCGTGCAGCAGGGCTACATCATCCTGACGCCCGATTACCGAGGCAGCTCCGGATACAGCCGCGACTGGGCGACGGGCGTTCATATGGGCGTCGGGGTTTCGGACACGGCGGACGTTGCCTCTGGGGCGGACTATCTCAAGACGCTCGACTACGTGGACCCCGACCGGATCGGCGTGTGGGGCCTCAGCTACGGCGGCTTCATGACGCTACAGGCGCTGAACACGGATCCGTTACTCTGGCGCGCTGGCATCAACGTCGCCGGAGTCGTCGACTGGGCGACCTACGGCGCGGGCTACACGACCCCGCGACTGGGCACTCCGGTGGAAAACCCGGAAATCTACGACATATCCGCTCCGGTGAAACACATGGAGAATCTCCAGAGACCTTTGATGATCCTGCACGGCACCTTAGACAGGAACGTCGCGTTTCACGATTCACTGCGGCTAATCGATGTCCTAGTCAAGCTCGGCAAAGACTTCGAAGCCATGATCTATCCCGGCGAGATTCACTTTTTCCGTCGTGCGATCGTGTTGCGTGATGCGTGGAAGCGGGCGGAGCGATTTTTCGATCGGCATCTGCGGAGCGGGCCGGTGATGACGAGCCAGTAGTGGGCATTTCGAGATAGTTCGGTCGGCTTGACAACCTACGTGGGTGGAAATAGGCGGGATGAGACGGAGCTTTGGCTCCGGTTAGTTGACCGAAGCGAGGGGCTGTAAATAAGCGGGATGAAGACGGAGCTCTGGCTCCGGTTCGGTACTGGGGACGGAGCTGTACCTCCGTCCCCTTACGTCTAGAAGTTGAACAGGTTCGTGAACTTGAACACGAGCCCCCGGTCCACCACTTTGCCGGTGACCGTGTCCCGCCGTTCGTTGAAGACGATGAAGATGTCACTCAGCGGGTGGTGGATCAGGTTGAAGCGGATGTTGGTGCTGAACTGGCGGCGCTCGGCGTTGTACTGCAGGAAGGTGTTCAGGAACGACTGGCTGGAGCGGGCATAGAGCACCTTCAGACCGACCAGCGTAGTGACGAAGTCCCCCGTCGGCACTTCGATGTCGTCGCGGCTGAAGGTTGTGTCGATCTGCCAATGGTAGGTTGGCTTGAAAGTGACGTCACCCCCGATCGACCGACGCGTGCCGTTCCAGAAATCTCCCCAGTCGTAGCGGATCGTCCCGCCGACCTTCCGGCTGCGGTCGGAGGTATACGACAGCGCATAGTTTCGGAATGCGTAGTCGCCAACCCGAATCGAGTACCGCGAGAACTCCTCATTCAGCCGTTCGAACGATTCGGCAGTCGTGAAGTTGATCGACGCGCCGTTCTCGAAGACCACGCCCGCCGTTACGTCGTACCGGCGTGTTTCGATATCCCCGGTGACACCCTCCCAGAAGTCGTAACCCGTCCTGAAGGATAGGTTGCGGATTCGCTCGTTCGACTCGAGTCGTGGTTCGTAGGCGAAGTTGCCCGAGTAGTGGGAGTTGTCGTCCCGACGGATGAAGCCGAGTTCCGGGTTGAAGTCGTCTTCGACCTTCTCGTAGGCACCGCCCAGGTTCCAGTCGTCCTCACGCCAGCCGATCGCGAGCTTTCCCGCGCGGTCGTGGCCTGAGGTTCCCGGAGTGCTGCTCTCGAGCAAGTATCCGGAGATATCCAGGTTGGTGTAGAACTGAAAAACGGCGTCGACACCGTAGACACGGTTGTAGTCCCCCTCGATGGACGAATCCCGGCTCGTCACGATTGCGCCGACGAAGGAGTTTTCCAACACGTTTCGCTTGATGCGGCCAACGACGAAATCGTTGGAGGGCGTGCCCGTCTCGCTTTCGGTCTTCATCGAGAGGACGCCGACCTCATACCTGCCGATGGTTCCCGACACCCGCGCCCCGCCGACGATCGGAATCGGTGTTCCCTCGGAACTCAACCCGATGCTGCGGCTGAAGAACGGGATGAGGTTCTCGCCGCCCCCCCGACCGAACGTGGCCGCCCGGCGGCTGCCGAAAGCGAAGACGCCGGAGTTCTCGAGGAAGAACTCGCGCTTCTCGGGGAAGAACAGGTTGAAGCGCGTCAGGTTGACTTGCTCCTGGTCCACCTCGGCCTGGGAGAAGTCGGTCCTGTAGGTGACGTCGAGCGTCAGCGATTGCGTGAGCCCGTATTTGGCGTCGAATCCACCGTTGAAGTCGGAATTGGTCTCGAGGTCTCCGGCGGATCGCTCCTGGGTGAAGCCGGCCTTTCCGTACGGCTTGACCTTGAGGTTCCGCCCCTGACGGATGTCCTCCAGTCCGGTCAGTGTCCCGGCGAGAGAGATCCGGGACAATCCATACCGTCTGGGCACAGGCGACCAGTAACTCTCTTCGTTCCTCCGGCGGATCTTCCGGAACATGTTCAGACCCCACTCCTGCGATGGCGAACTCGAGAACCGGAGTGTCCGGAAAGGAATGACGAACTCGGCCACCCAGCGGTCCTCTTCGACCCGGACCTGGACGTCCCAGACCGCGTCCCAGTCGTCGTTGTACTGACTCTCGTTGGCGAGCTGGGAATCCGCTTTGGCGCCCGCCGGGTTCGTGCCGAAGAAGAAGCCTGAACGGTCGTCATCGAGCGTGTCAAAGATCATGCCGAACTCATCGCCGAGGTTGGTGGGAAAGTTCCGCGTCAGGCCGTTGATGACCATGCCATCGATGTCGGTCTCGAAGCAGATGGCACCGATGTACAGGTTGCCCGCGTCGTAGAGGAAGCGGACTTCGGTGCGTTCGGTCGCTGGCCCGCCCGGGTTCCGGCTGCGGCCGCTCTGGAGGAACCCCGTTACGGGTACGGCGTCGCCCCACGCGCTCTCATCCAGCCGGCCGTCGATCACGATTGCCTCTTCGATTGCCAGGGCATGCGCGATTCGGCTGAACCGTGCGGTCTCGAAGTCGATTTCCAGGGGATCGGAAGGCGTCTGCGCGAGCCCTGCGGCTGCGAGCGACAGGAAGATCACGGTGAACCAAACAACAGGCCGCATGGGTCGCAGCGACTGTAGCACAAAACTGCAGGTGCGCTCGTATGAGCACACAACGCGTGCGCGGTGAAACGGATCGCACCTGGCGATTCACGTACGCTATCATTCCGTGCAGCCACAGGCTGCTAACCGATGCCCCGCTGGAGACCCAACAAGACGACCGGCCGCGCCCGACGCTTCCTGAAGATCGTCGGAGCCGTTGTTGGCGTTTATCTCGTGCTCGGCTCGATTGTTCACAACCTCGTGCTGCCGGAGCGCGTGCCGCCTCCCGAAGCATATCTGGCCGTGGGCACGAGGCTCGACAGCGTGCAGGAAGGCTTCCGGCAGGTCATCACACGGATGGAGGACGGGCGAATCTGGACGCGTATGGTACTGGAACCGAATGCCCTGGGCCCTCCCGAGCATGTTCATTCCGGGTTTGGCGAATTCTTCCAGGTCACCGAAGGCACGCTGAGTGTTCTTTACAACGGGGAAGTCCGGGAGCTCGGACCAGGTGATGAGCTAGACATTCCACCTGGAACCCGGCACAAGCCGTTCAACACGACGGAGCAGCCTGTGGTTGTGGAGGGGGACAAGGGGTTCCTGCCGGCGGAGTTCGGCCTGTTTCTACTTCAGGCGTACGCGTTCTTCGACGCCGATCCGGCAAACTCCTTGCCGCCGAGGGCCATCTTCCAGATGTCCCTGTTCAGCCCCCGGTACGATTCATGGCTGGCCGGTCCCCCGATCGCACTGCAGCGGTTGCTCTTCGGCATGATCGCGCCCACCGCGCGTCTGCTCGGCTACCGGAGCTTCTACGAGTAGTACGCCCCGGTGGGTTGAGGAGGACTGGCCGTTGCCGGCCTGCCGCACTCACCCACTCCGCCTTTGCCCACGACGGACAGGATTCCGTAGCTGCCGAGTGGTTGGGCGATCTTTGTTTTCCGGCAGTCAATAGACCGCCGCTACAGAACAATTCGTGCCAAAAACTCTGTAACTCCAAATGCCTGTGCAGGTTGGCATCAAGCCAACTCTCCGCAAAGTTTCGGTTTTCGGGTTATACTCTGGGTATGAAAACTGCCGTTTCCATTCCGGACGAGGTCTTCGAAGAAGCCGAGCGTCTGGCGCGAAGGCTCAAGAAATCCAGGAGTGAGATGTACAGTCGGGCGTTGGCCGAGTACATCGCCCGCCACGGAAGCAGCCACGTCACTGAGTTGATGGACCGAACGCTCACCGAGATTGGGATGGTGTCCGATGACTTCGTCAGGACGGCTTCGAGCCGAACTCTGGAAGAAATTGAGTGGTGATGTCACAGGGCGAGGTGTGGTGGGCGGACCTCTCAGCACCGAAGGGGTCGGCGCCGGGATTCCGGCGTCCGGTCGTTGTTGTGCAGGGTGATGCGCTGAATCGAAGCCGCATTGCCACGGTCGTTTGCGTGCCGCTCACGAGTAATGTGAAATGGGGCGGCGCTCCGGGCAACGTTCTTTTGTCCCAAAGAGCAACCGGTCTTCCTAAGGATTCGGTGGCAAACGTCTCGCAAGTGGTCACGCTTGACAAGCAGACGCTCACCGAACGCGCCGGCCAGCTGTCCAAGGCCAAGCTGGGTTTGATTCTGTCGGGAATTGACGTTGTCCTTGGTCGGTGAGCCTTGGCCGGGGTCCCCGGCTGGCGAAAGAAAGTTTGGAGGGTTCTTGTCATGAGCGCGGCAAACGCAGCGCTTCTCACGATCGGCCTCCTATTACTGGGGGGATGCGCGGAGAAACCCGTGCTGGAGTTGTTCGACGTCGAGGAAGCACTCGCCGCCGCCGCTGACGTTGAAGCCGACATCTATGCGCCCGAAGAGTTCAACCTGGCAGTGATGAACCTCGAAAGCGGCCAGCATGCCATCGAAGACGAGGAGGCCCGGGCCGCCTGGAGTCGGAACTACGAACTCGCGGTCGACTACCTTTTCATGGCCTACGAGCAGGCCATCCAGGCCGAAGCTATCGCGACGGCGAACAAGGAAGAGATCTTCGAGCAGGCCCAGGCCTCGCTGCCCATCGCCGAACGCACGATGGACGCCGCGTTCGAAGCCGTGGAACGTTTGCGCACACGGCCGATCTCCATCCGTGATCTCCAGGCTCTGGACGACGAGCTGGCCGCCGCATTCGTGAACCTGAACCGCGGCCGGGCGGCCTTGGAGAATGGCAGCTACCAGGATGCGTCCACAATCCTCCAGCAAGTTCGGGAAACCGCGGCCGCGGCCGAATTAAGAGCCCGTCAGATCGCCGAACTCCTCGGCCCGCCGTCCTAGCCGGAACCGGAAGCTGTAGCGCGACCGGGTAATACTCTCCCGCACGGGGCCGGCACCTGTTCCAACAACTCTTCGTAACAGTTCAGGACGACGTGCAGTTGCTTGTGGGAGGTCGATTGAAAGTTCAGGCCGGTATGACATCGCCTGGAGGTCGGGAGTCCGAGCAGGTGCAGAATGCCGTCGAAGGTCTGAACGAGATCATCGGAACCTGATTCATTACGAATCCATCAACTGACTTCGTAGTCCGTCAGTCTCTTCCCGCTCCTTGCCTCCCACCCCGTCTTCTTCCACGCCCCCGACCGCGTCGGCCTCGCCCGCCGCCGCGGCCTCCCCGCCGCGGAACGGCATCCTGCTCCAACCACGCACCGAGCTCGGCCGTCAGTTCCCCGACCCTTTCCGCGTACTCCGGATCCATCGCCAGGTTAGTGATCTCCCGTGGATCCCCTGGAGGTCGTAGAGTTCGTGCTCGGTACCCTCACCGTTGTGGATGAATTTCCACCGCCCGTCGAACTGCATCGCGAAGCCGCGGCTCTGTTCGCTATGGACCATGTCTCGATTGGATTCCATTTCGCCCCGAAGCACCGGTGCGAGGGAGCGGCCCTGAACCGAGTCCGGAGTTTCAAGACTGAGCAAGTCCGTGAACGTCGGAAACAGGTCGATGTGTTCCGCGAGCGCTTCGCTCCGACCGGCTTCCAACTGGCCCGGCCAGCTCAGGATCAGCGGTATATGAACGGATTGTTCGAAGAAGTTCGACTTGGACCACAGACTGTGGTCATAGAGCATTTCTCCATGGTCGGCCGTGAAGACAACGAGCGTGTCTTCCTTCAAACCGAGATTATCCAGCACCCCGAGCACCTGCCCGAACAACTCGTCGCAATAGGCGAGGCTGCCGTAGTAGCCCTGCATGGCGTCGAGAACGACTTCGTCGTCGAGCTCCGGGGCGCGGCTCGCCCGGTTGGGCCGTTGCCAGAGGGCGGGGTTGACGTCGTCCAGGTCGTCGGCTGGGTAGCGCGGGATGATCAGGTTTGAACGGTCGATCCTGTCCCATTGGCGCTGCGGCGGCAGGAACGGGGGGTGCGGTTTGCGGAACGAACATTGGATGAACCAGGGACCGTCGCGGTTCTCTTCCATGAACGCGATCGTGTGCCGCATGTCGTGGAGTTCGGGATGGAATTCTTCGTCGAAGCCTGCCGGACGTCCGACCGGGATAATTCCCGCTGGAGCCTCCGGCTGGGGAGTGTTTGTTGCCGCACCCCGACCGCGACGACCGCGCCCTCCACCGCGCGCTCCACCCCGTGCGCCCGCGCGAGACGGGCGAGAATCATCGACAATGTCCCAGTCCAGATCGCTACGGTCCTGAACGTGAAGCTTCCCGAAACACGCCGTCTTGAAGCCCGCTTCGCGCAGCACCTGGGTGAAGGAAACCTGGTTCCGGTACGGAAGGTCCTGGTTGCTCAGCACTCCCGTGGACCGACAGTAACGGCCCAACAGCAGCGAGGTGCGTGCGGGAACGCACAGCGGATTCTGGGAATAGGTTCTAGAGAAGACGATGCCGGAGTCCGCCAGTCGGTCGAGAACGGGCGTGACGGCGAAACCGTTTCCGGCGTAGCCGAGTCCGTCGAAACGGAGCTGGTCGCACATCAACAAAAGGATGTTGCGGGGCCGTAACTGCTCCTGGCCGTGGGCGGCTGGACCCGCAACCGCTCCGAGTATTCCCCCGAGCGAGGTGCCGGCGGCAGATTTCAGAAACCGACGTCGTGAAGTGATCATGATTTCCCCACCTTACTTATCTTCTGACTGTAGGTGCTCTTCAGTGAGCGCACACGGGCGGTCATAGACCGCCCCTACAGAAGAATGTAGCCTGAAACTCGGTAAATCTAACTACAGTGGGGAGTTGGGGTCAATCAAAGAGTCAGGCCCGGTAGACCCAGGTGACCCTGAAGGTCGAACCCGTTGCCGGGCCTATAATGGTGCGTCAAGAGTGCAGGAACGCATGTACTGTCCAAACTCCGAATGTCCGGACGCTCAGGACGGCGAACGCGCGGAGTTCCGCGACGATGTAGCGGTCTGTCCGTTCTGCGCCACCGCCCTGGTCAGCTATCTCGAACCGGATCCGACGGTTGTGGGGGAAGAGCCTCCGCCAAAACCGAAGATCGCTGATGACGAAGAGATGGAGATTGTTCTCGAAACGATCGACCTGACCGAAGCAGCCATCGTCCGGTCCTTGCTCGACGGAGCAGGAATGCCATACCTGACGCGCGGCGATGACCAGTACGACGCGTTCCAGGGCACATTGCGGGGAACCTTCTTCAATCCGACCGGGAGACCCATCACTTTCCTGGTTCCTGCGCGGATGGCGAAAGATGCCCGCGAGCTTCTGAAGGAATCGGAGTTGCCCGACGAGGGCTGAGGCTTCAGTTCACAGGGCACACGTCCGAAAACCTGCCACGATATTTCGACGCTGCGGCATGAAAAAGTTCCGCCACGTGTTGCGGACCAGCTTCGAACGTGAAGCGAAACCGCCGCCGCGGAGAACCGGCTTCTGCCCGAAGTATGGTACGGAATACTCCTTGTAGAGGTCCGGCGTGAATCCCGGGTAAGGCTGGAGAGTTGAATCGGTCCACTCCCAGACGTTGCCGATCATCTGACGGCAACCGAACACGCTGTCTCCGTCCGGGTAGTCGCCGACATCCACCACTCCCAGGTGGATCCAGTCCAGGTTGGCGCGTTCAGGGGTCGGGAGTTGCTCGCCCCACGGGAAACGCCGCTTGTCGTAACCCGAAGCCGCCAGTTCCCATTCGGCCTCGGTCGGAAGCCTGCGACCGGACCACCTGCAATATGCCCGTGCTTCATACCGGTTGACGTACGTGACGGGTGCGTTCGGCCTCAGTGGGGACTCGACGCCGAAACTCACCTCGGCCCAACCGCCTTCGGACTTTCGCCAGAACAGCGGTTGGGTTGCGTCTTCCCGCCGGCGCCACTCCCAACCGTGCTTGCCCCAGAATCGCCGCGCTCCGTATCCTCCATCCTGAACGAACACCAGGAACTCGGCATTCGTGACGGGCGCGTTGGCAATACGGAAAGGTTCGATCTCGACCTCGTGTGCCCATTTCTCGTTGTCGAAGACAAACGAGTCGTCTTCGGGCGCGCCCAGAGAATAAGTTCCGCCCGGGATCGCCACGTCCATCGGTTTGAAAGTTGGGTCGGGCAAGGCCGGCCTGTGTTCGAACCGCGGTCTGGGATATTCCAATGTCTGCCGCACCATGCAGAGGTTTTCCGAGTGCATGTACTCGTGTTGCGTGACCAGCCAGTAGAGATACCGCTCCTCCTCGTTCGGCTCACGTCCGGCCAGGCGTTCGGATGAACGATCGAGGACCGTGCCCACGTATTCCAACGTCTCATCTCGTGTGGGGAACTCGTGGCTCCATCGAAGCTTGTAGGACACGTTGAACGAATCGTAGATCGCATCCCCGCCCTCCAGGATCGGTCTCGTCCGACCGAGATTTCGGAGGATCCAGTATTCTTGAAACCAGCCGACGTGTCCGAGTTCCCAGATCGGCGGTTCGAGAAAGTGCCCCTGCGGGCCGACCAACTGGTCTTCGGCGAGGTCGGTGAAGAGCGCCAACTCCCGCGCGCGCGCTTCGCGCAGGTCCTCAACGAGATCTTGCGCGGTCGTTCGTTGTCGGGCCGTCATCAGATCCGGAATGGTATCGGATTCCATCCGTGACAGAAAGGTAGCGGCAGTGGATTAGCCAAAGGGAGTCATCCATCAGTACATTGGGTTAACATTGAAGCTCCATCATTACAGGACGGTGAAAAATTGAACCGCAAGCATCTGATACTTGTACCGCTGGTCGTGATCGGAGCGCTGATCGCCTACAAGACGCAGGGATCCATCGCGGTCTTGCGGGGCGTTTCGGGTACCGGAGAGCTGGCCGCTCGTCCCGAAGTCGTGGCATTGGGCAGCGGACCGCTCGGAGTCGGCGCCCTCGGGCGAACTCTCAATTACATGACCATCATCGCGCCGGCGTTGATTTTCGGCGTCCTGATCAGTGCGGCCGTTCGGGCCTTCGTCTCAGAGCGGTCGATTGCCGGCGCCTTCGGAGCCGGTTCTACGAAGGCACACCTCTGGGCCGGGCTGGCGGGCGCGCCGATGATGCTGTGCTCTTGCTGTGTGGCCCCGGTCTATCGCTCTATTGCCGAGAAGACGGCGCGCAGCGGCCCGGCGATCACCGTCATGCTTGCCGCTCCATCGCTGAACCCTGCCGCGCTTCTCCTGACGTTCCTTCTGTTCCAGCCCGAGCTCGCGCTTGGGCGGTTGGTGATGGCCGCCCTGATCGTGTTTGCGGGCAGCCCGATCATCGAGCGGGCCCTCCCGCAAGTCATGTTGCCTCCTCCTGCCGAGACGGCGCTGCCCGCCGAGCCCGATCAGGGAGCAATAGGCTTGTTCCTGAAGTCCCTGGGGTCCGTGAGCATACGCACCGTTCCCGTGCTGATCGTCGGCGTGATCGCTTCGATGTTTCTTCTCGAGTGGATGCCGGCGAACCTGTTCAGCAGCCCCGGATCGCAAGTGGTCGCCGTCCTGGCGGTCGCCACGATTGCGGTTCCCGTAGCGCTGCCGACGTTTTTCGAGGTTCCTATCGCACTTACCCTGCTGGCGGCGGGTTTCCCACCGGGGGCCGCGCTCGCGATCCTCGTGGCGGGTCCGGCTGTGAACCTGCCTTCTCTGCTGACCGTGGGACGCTTCAGCGGGTGGAAGATGGCCGCCGCCGTTGCCGCACTCGTCTGGCTAGTCGCTGTAGTAGGCGGCATCATCGTTGGTTGACCGGAGCCCCAGATGCTCGTCCCCCGACCCAGCCGCAACCTAACTCGCAAGACCGCCGCCGCGGTGTTGGCCTTGTGTCTGCTGGCCGGAATCGCAAGCAGTCAGTCGCAGTACCGCGACACGAGCGGAGACGGGCCCGAAGCCGAGTTCCACATGGCGCGCATGATCTACCGGACCTTCGGTGGCGGAGGGTCCTTTGGGTATCGCCAGCCCTGGTGGGCCATCGACTACCCCATGGCGGAGGTGCACTTCCTGCCGGCGCTCGGGAGGCTGACCGGCATCTCGGTGGCCGAGGACAGCCGGCACCTGGAGTTGATCGACGATCGCCTCTTCCAGTATCCGTTCCTGTTCGCACAGCAGGTCGGGCGCGGAAACTGGCGTCCGACCGCTGAGGAAGCCGAGCGTCTGAGAGAGTACCTGCTGCGCGGAGGGTTCCTGGTGGTCGACGACTTCCACGGCCCCTACGACTGGGCCGTGTTCGAGGCGGCTATGCAGAAGGTGCTGCCGGATCGGCCGATCG
This sequence comes from Terriglobia bacterium, assembly GCA_965206125.1. Lineage (GTDB taxonomy): Bacteria > Acidobacteriota > Terriglobia > 20CM-2-55-15 > 20CM-2-55-15 > CAXWPM01. Next base: position 204,018 of record CBDBIN010000046.1, on the reverse strand, counting down.
TCGAGATCCCAAACGACGACCCACTCATGCACGTCTTCTTCGACCTGGGTGACCGCATCCAGATTCCCGGCCGCCGCCACCTGCGGGGTTCGTTCGGAGGGGAGACCTTTGCGTCAATGCTGGGGCCGCCGCACTGGCGAGGCATCTCCGACGACAAAGATCGCCTGATGGTTGCCATCAGCTTCAACATCGACATGGGCGACGCCTGGGAACACGCCGACGATCCCGTCTATCCCGCCGACATGACCGGCCTGGCGTACCGGCTCGGTGTGAACTACGTCATCTACGCGATGACCCACTGAGTCCGACTGTAGGTGCGCTCTATGAGCGCATGCCGGTCGCTACCGCTCTCGGTTCTGTCAGGTCAGGTTCGCAGTCCGACCGTAGGTGCGCTCTATGAGCGCATGCCGGTCGCTACCGCTCTCGGTTCTGTCAGGTCAGGTTCGCAGTCCGACTGTAGGTGCGCTCTATGAGCGCACAAGGCGGTCGTTGACCGCCCTAAGAAGGGTGGGGATAAGCGCAAAGTCAGTCCGTCGCGCCCAGTTTCCGGAGCAGTTCTCCGGCGGCCTGCGACTCGGGCGAGGGGCCGCCACCACCCCGTCTTCCGCCGCCCCTTCCGGAGGTCAGGGCCAGAGGGGTCTGACCCTCCAGATTCTTCACGTTCAAATCCGCGCCCCGGTCGGCGAGCAGTTGTATGACCGAGGTGAGGGCACCGGACGCCGCGGCATGCAGGGCCGTGTCGCCGGCCTCGTTGGCCCCGTTTAGATCCGCGCCTGCGTCCAAGAGGATTCCGACAGCTTCGAAGATGCCGTCTTCGGCCCGGTCACAGCAGTCGTCTCCGATGTCGGTCGACGTATCGGTGTGATCGAGCCCCGGTCGATTCAGACGCCGCTCGACCGAAATTCCCGCCGCCACGAGCAAAGGCGTGGTTCCATCCGGTAACGCCGGCGCGAAGCTGGCACCGCCCCCGAGCAACGCGCGCATGACGTCGAGTTCCAGGTAACTGGCAGCGAGCAACAACGGCGTTGCCCCGACCCAGGCACTCGACAGGGCCCATTGCGATCCGTTACGGCGAAGCGGGCTGCCCTTCGTCATCGGAATGTCCGGGTCCGCTCCGTGAGCCAGCAGTATTTCGACTGTCTCCAGATCACTTCTCAGCGTCGCCGCGTGCAGGGCGGTGTATCCGCCGCCGGCGGCGTTGGGGTCCGCACCTTCGTCCAGCAGCCAGGAGGCGAACGAGCCGTGACCGGAGAATGCCGCCACAACAAGGGGCGTGTTACCGTCTGCCCCGGCCTCGTTGACCTCGACTCCGGCTCCCAGCAGGATCCGCGCCGAGTTCATTGCACCGCCCTGGGCGGCCAGCAGGAACGCCGTATTGCCTCCCCTTTCGATTTCCGTCGCGATTTCCGCTGACAGCTTGGCCGTGCGCGAAGGAACTTTGTTGAGCATGGCAAGGTCGCGGCGCGTCCCTGTGCGGGCGTGGGGGTCCGCTCCGTATTCGAGCAGCAGCCCGACGACATCGGGATGTTCCTGGACGACGGCCCACATGAGCGCCGTCTGTTGCCGGTCTAGAGTGCGCGCGTCCGCGTTCGCGTCGGAATCCAGCAGAACACGCGCGGCATCGATACTGCCCGTGCGTGCAGCTTCCATCAACGGTGTCACTCCGGTTTCGCCCGCGGCATCGGGATCGGCACCCGACTGGAGCAGACGCTCTACGATCGTGGCGCTTCCGTTGGCGGCGGCCAGGGCGAGCGGGGTGACTTTCAAATCGTTCGCGACGTTAGCGTCCGCGCCCGCGGCGATCAGCCGGTCCAGGGTCGCGACATCATCCCAGTATGCCGCCCAGTGCAGGGCCGTCGCGCCGTCCGCCTGGGGCGCGTTGACATCGACTCCCCGTTTCAACAAGGTGTCGACGGCTGCCTGGTTCTTCTGTTTGACCGCATCGACGAGCCGAAGCTCGCCCTCGGCCTGGTTCTGGGGCGCTGCGGTGCCGGAAAGGCAGACGACGAGGAGCAGAGCGAACGCAGTCCTGACAATGCGTGGCATGGTCTAGATCCCGGCCAGCTGATCGAGATCGACCGACCCCGTGCTATTGCCGAAAAACTCTACCGGCGCACCCAGCTTGTCGAGAAGCGAAACGTGCAGGTTGGCCAGCGGCGTGCCTTCCGGATACCGGATGTGATCGCCGCCCTGAAGCTGTCCCGACCCGCCACCGGCCACGACGAGCGGAAGGTTCCGGATGACATGGCCGTTGCCGTCGCTCATGCCGCCCCCGAAAAGGATGGTCACGTGATCCAATAACGAGCCGTCACCATCGGGCGTTGAGGCCAGCCTGTCCATCAGGTAGGAGAACATCTCCACGTGGTAACGACTGATCCGGGCAAATCGGTCCATCCGTTCGGGAATGTTGCGATGGTGCGATATCGGGTGGTGGGCATCCGCGATGCCGATTTCCGGATACGTTCTGCCGCTGAATTCCCGGCCCATCATGAACGTGCTCACGCGGGTGATGTCCGCCTGGTAGGCGAGCACCTGCAGGTCGAACATCAAGTGCGCATGCTCTTTGAATGTAGCAGGGATGCCGGACGGCCGCTCGACGGCCGGAATCTCGACGTTCTGTTCCATGGCCCTCTGGATGCGCTGCTCGACCGCACGCACGCTGTCCAGATATGCCGTCACCCGCGATTGGTCGCCCGGTCCGACGCTGGCCTTGAGCGCGGCGATCTCGTCGAGTACCGAGTCCAGGATGCTGCTCTTCGCCTCGGCGCGTGCGCGGCGCGCGACCGGATCTGTGGTGTCGTCGCCGAACAGCCGTTCGAAGGCGGCCGCCGGGTCGGTCTCCATCGGCAGGGGTGAGGTCGGCCCGGCCCAGGCAATCGTGCCCACGTAGATGCAGCTTCCGTCGTCGCAGGTCGCCGCTGCATCCACGGACTCGAGGGCAAGTTCGAGTGACGGCAACTGTGTGTCCTGGCCCAGCACCTTGGCCGCAATCTGATCCATTGAAACTCCGGCCCGAAGCGTCCGGTAGGGGTGCACGTTCGTCAGGAACTTCGTGCTGGCCCGTGCGTGGACCGCACTGGGCGCGTCCGGTGACCGGGGGGGATCGCTGTCGAGTCCGCTGACCACTTTCATCCGATCCCGGAACGGTTCCAGCGGTTTGAGTATCGGTGTGAACTCGTATCCGATTCCTTCAGTTGAGGGGAACCACTGTGCCGGCACCACGCCATTCGGGATGTAGACCGCGCTGAAGCGCTGTGCCGGTTGGGCCGGAGACTGCGCCAGGGCGGTCAGCGACGGTATCATTGCATCCATCAGGGGCAACGCAACCGTGGCGCTCAGACCCCGCAGCAGCGTCCGGCGGGAAATGGTTTTCTTAGTGATGATCATGGTGCAGTTCTCCTCAACTGAAACGGCAGACTCTTTGCGACTCCGACAATGATAGCCGACCAGGAGTAGTCCTCGGCCTCGGCTTCACCGAGGATCCCGCGAATGGCGGGTTGATCGTAATACTCGACCCGGCGGCCGAGGGCGTATGTCAGCATCTTTTCGGCAAACGTGTGGACGAAGTCCTCGCGACGACCGAGCAGCAGGCTTCGCATTCCCGGGACTCCTTCGATCGGCGTGCCGTCGGAAAAAGTGGACGACGCGTCGATCGGGCTGCCTCCATCCTCCGTGCGCCACCGACCCACCGCATCGAAGTTCTCGAGCGCGAACCCGAGCGGGTCCATCCGCACGTGGCACACCGCGCAGGCCGGATTCTCCCGGTGGCGCTCCATCTGTTCGCGCATCGTGAGCAGTCGTCCGTCCTCAGCTTCCGGTTCCAGGGCCGGCACGGTAGGCGGCGGCGGTGGCGGCGGCATCCCCAAGATGTTTTCGAGCAGCCACACACCGCGCACGACCGGAGCGGTCCGGTCCGGATAGGACGTTACCATCAGGACGCTTCCCTGACCGAGAAGACCGCCACGCACGCCGTCGTCGAATGTCACGCGCCGGAAGCGCTCCCCGTAGATGCCCGGGATCTCGTAGTGGCTGGCCAGCCGCTCGTTGACGTAGGTATAGTCCGCGCTCAGCAGGTCCACGATGCTGCGGTCTTCGGAGAATTGGTCCCCGATGAACAACTCCGTCTCCCGCAGGAAGCCCTGCCGTAGGTTTTCGTCGAAGTCGGGGAATAGATCCGGATCCGGCTGCCACGACTCGGCCCTTCGGACCGTCAGCCACTGGCTCGTGAAATTCTCCACCAGCGCCTTCGACCGGTCATCTGCCAGCATGCGCCGCACCTGGCCTTCGAAGACCGTTGGATCGCTCAAGCGTCCTTCGATTGCCAGATCGAGAAGCTCGTCGTCCGGGATGCTGCTCCAGAGGAAGAACGACAAGCGCGAAGCGAGATCCAGGTCATTGAGTTCGTAGACTGTATCGGGGGCAGTGCCCGACGGAGGATTCTCGAGACGTACGAGGAAGTTGACGCTGACCAGGAGCCGTTCGATCGCCGACTGGACGCCAACTTCGAACCCGCCCAGGTTGCGGCCCGTTTCGTAGAATTCCAGGAGCGTGCCTACTTCGGCCTCCGTCACGGGTCGACGGTACGCGCGGCGTGCCAGCCCCGACAGAATCTCGCGGGCGCACGGCCCTTCGTCCGCAGCGCTCGACGGTCGACATACGAAGACGGCAGTCCGGCTGGGGGTGTCGCCGGGTCCCGTCGGCGAATACGGGCCCCCGATTGCCACGCTGTCGACCGCGGCGTGACCGTCGTAGTAGTGATCCGACATGACGCTGAAGCCGCGGGGTATCGGCTGCGGCATCCGTTCCGATTGCCAGGGAACGTCCACGAACGACACCGACACGTCTCGTGTGCCCGCCCGGATCGGGACACGGGCTTCAAGCGGGTCGTCGGCCGTGTGCATGTACTCTTCCCACTCGTCGTCGCCGTTGATGTCCCCAACCCACGTCAACGGCGCAGGCGTCCCCTTTTCGTCGCCGACGCCGCCCACCGTGAAACGTGCGACGCGTTTCCCGTCCACGCGTATGTCCATGGTTTGGGCGTCGCCCAGGCCGACGATGTAGTCGTAGATCTGTCGCCGCAATCGGATCTTGATGAGGTATTCGCCGTCGAGCGGAAAGTTGTACCGGATCACCGTGCCGCCACGCGCGCCAAAAGGCAGGTCTTCGCTGACGCGGGAGTCCTGGTTCAACAGCCGTGGCACGGGGTAAATCTTGAAGCTGGGAACGACGCCCATCGTCGGGTCGCCGACGGCGAGGCGGCTGATCTTCCGCGCCGCGGACATGTAGCGCTCGAAATGCGCCGGCGATATCGTCAGGCTGGCCGCCACGTTGTCGAAGCCTTCGTCGGTCTCGTCGGGCAGCAGGAGCGTTTTCGCATCGACTTCGACCGCAAGCAGATCCCGGACGGCGTTCGCGTACTCGATCCGGTTCAGGCGGTGGACACCCACTCGTCCGGGGTTGGGGTCGGCAAGGGCTGCGCGATCGAGAGCCGATTCCAGGAAGGCCAGGGTGGCGGCCGCGGTCGCTTCGTCCGGCTGAGGCATGCCCTCGGGAGGCATCTGACCGGTCCGCAGCTTGTGGACCACCTTCTCCCACGTCTCGGCGTCCCGGCCCACGTCCTCGGCGTCGATCTGTGTGAGATCGAGTCCTGCGGTCAGCAAGTCCGCGTTGTGGCACGTCACGCAGTAGGTATCGATGACTTCGCGTTCGGCTTGCGGCGCGGCGGACAGCACCCCGGGGAGCATGAGGGCCAGCAGCAGGATTTTGGGTCTCAACATCATGTTTGCCGTCTGATTATCGTCCGAACACCCGGATCCGTCCAAATCGTCCTTCGCAGTGGCTACCGCTACAGAAGAGGGGATTCATACGTCCGACTGTAGGTGCGCTCTATGAGCGCACATCTTCTCGCCCGAAACAATGTGTGCGGTCATAGACCGCACCTACAGAAGAATCCCCCATCACGGCGCCGGCACCTTCTCCTTCAACTCTTCAAACCAGTTCAGGATGACGTTCACCTTCGGCGCCACGACATCGGCATCATCATCCTCAATCCGATTGCGAATAACGAGAAACCGCTGGCCATCCGGGGACACGTCGTAAGGACGCCCGGCGGAGTTGGTGTATGCCCACTCGAACAGGGCTTGGGGATTCTCGTGATCAAAAGTGGGACCGGTCTCGACGGGTGTTGCCATCAGCCGCTGATCCGCGGTGCCTTCGATGTAGAACAGTTCCCCTCCGCTCCTGGACCACAGCGGATATTCGCCCCCCGCGTTTGAAATTTGCCACAGACCATCATCCACGTTGGGAAATGGCCTGACGTAAATTTCGGATTGACCCGACTCATTCGATTCGTAGGCCATCCAGTTGCCGTCGGGCGATAGTTCCGCGTTCCTTTCGTTGAACACGCCATTCAGCAGAATCTCTGGTTCCGAATCGCCCTCGACTGAAACAATGGCGATGTTGTCAAGCGTGTCTGGATGGCCTGCTTCCCTGAACACCAGTTTCGCGCCGTCTGGAGTGAAGAAATATGGGTCTCCGAATCGGCCGCCCCCGTCGTCATCCAGTAGGATTGGTGCCACACTGCCCGTGTTGTCGGCGGCCTTCCAATACATTCCAACACCATCGGTTCGTCGCGAAGAGAAAGCAATGCGTTCATCGTTTGGCGTCCAGGCTGGGTAAGAATCACCCTCCGGCGAAAAAGTGCGTCGGCCCAGGGTTCCCCGCTCAAGATTCAAGACCCAGATGTCGTCTTCCTGATCACCTACATTAAGAAGCACCTGTTCACCACTGGGAGAAATTCGGGGGTAAACATAATTGCGCGGTTCCGCATTCACGCGCTCCTCAGCGCCGTCCCGGTCCACCCAGACGAGGGATCTTCGCCGCGCGGTCCCCGCGGCGAAGATTCCCACGGAATACGCCAACGTCCCCGTCTCGGACAGGGCATACTGGCTCACGCCATCGAGCACAGGGACCGGGCCGCCAATGACCTGGAGGTTCGCCAGATCGAACCCCTGCGCAAAGAGTGAACCGTCGACCGAATAGACAAGGTGACCCGTCGGCACGTAGCGGGGCCACAGACCGGTAACCAGCAGTCGAGGCTCTCCGGCGTCGAGGGACTGAACGAAAATCTGTCCTGCACTACCGAATAGCACGGCATCCCCACCGGGTAGCATCTGTGGCGCGAACGACCTCCCAGGCGGCATCTCCTCAGAAATCAGTACCTGTTCAGGAGTGCCGATAGTGGCGGAAACCCGCCATATCCCCCCTGGAAGCGCGTAGACAATCGTGTCGTCCTCGCCCCATCTCATCCCACGAGGATCGGCGGTCACACCGGCCAGCACCACAGGTGCGCCACCGTTCACAGAGATCTTCTGTAACTGTTGGTCCTCAGCCGACCAATATGCTAACCACAGACTATCGGGTGAAAACGTCAGGTTGACTATTCGCTCTTCAGTTCCGGGAATCAGCCGCGCATCGAACTCGTCTACCGACAGCAGGTAGAGTCCTGCGGATGTGTTGTACACAACGGAGCGGCCATCCGAGGAGACGGCGAGCACATTGTAACGGGCGGCACGAAATGAAAGTCCATCGGCCAACTCGTGGTCAAAGCGGACGACAGAGACCGGTACCCCAGGCTTCAACGTCCACGCGGAAACGATGGCGATGACCGCGACAACGACCAACGCAGCAACCCATGGGAGTTTCGATTGCGGTGCGGCCGGACCAACCTCGGCATCGGGCCGCACCAGAACGCCATCCGGATCAGCCTGGACTCTCTCGAGGTCCACCCGCACATCACCCACGTCCTGCCACCGTTGTTTCGGTTCCTTCTCCAGGCAGCGTCGCAATACGTCCCGAAGCTTCGGGTGGAGGGTGGGAGGCAATCCCTGGTAATCCGGATCGGACTTCAACACCGAAGCCATCACGTCCGACATCAATTCGCCCCTGAACACCTGGCGGCCCGTGAGCATTTCGTACAGCACACACCCGAACGCCCAGATGTCGGCTCGCTTGTCCACCGCGACACCCCGTGCCTGTTCGGGTGACATGTAGGCCGCTGTCCCCAGAATCACTCCCTGTTGAGTGGCTGCCATGCTCAACGTCGGCGACTGCGACAGGTTCACATCCGACCCATCACCTGCAAACGCCTTGGCCAACCCGAAGTCGAGCACCTTGACCTTTCCGTCGGGCGTGACCTTGATGTTGGCTGGCTTGAGATCACGGTGAATGACGCCCTTCTCGTGCGCTGCTTCGAGGGCTTCGGCGATCTGAAGTGCGAGTCTGAGAGATTCTTCGACAGGAATGGCGCCGCGATTCAGCCGCTCCGCCAGCGTGTCGCCTTCGACGAGTTCCAGAACGAGGAACCGCGTGCCGTTATCCTCTTCAAGACCGTGGATGGTAGCGATGTTCGGATGGTTCAACGAGGCGAGCAGCTTCGCTTCCCGCTCGAACCGTGCGAGCCGCTCTTCGTCTTTGGCGAATTCTTCGGGAAGCGTCTTGATCGCGACCTCGCGCCCGAGCTTCGAATCCCGCGCACGCCACACCTCGCCCATCCCGCCCTTGCCGAGCGCGGAAACGATTTCGTAGTGTGCGAGCGTGGAGCCGGGCTGAATCACCCGTAAATAAGACTACAGAAAGGAGTTGAGGTCAATTTGGAAGAGGCCGAATGGAAGAGACCGAGCGTTTGGCGGCACGTCTCGAAAAACACCCGAAACGAGATTTATCGGCCACGGTTCGCTCTCAGGAGCGCCGGGCCTCGCATGGTAAAATGGATTAGTGATTCAAAAGGTAGTTCACAGGACCAACCTTGAGGACAGCCTGAACTCCAAACGAGATCTGGGCTATTGGCTAAGCCGTCCTTCCGCAGAGCGCATCAGCGCTGTCGATCGCTTACGAAAGCAAGCCCATGGATCTGGAAAGCGACTTCAAAGAACTGCTCGGGTTGTTCAACACCCATCGCGTTGAATACCTCGTCGTAGGCGCCTATGCACTGGCTTACCACGGCGTCCCTCGATACACCGGCGACTTAGACATTCTGGTCCGACCAAGCTCCGAGAACGCCACACGTGTTATGGAGTCACTGAAGATATTCGGCTTTGGGGAGTTCGGTCTGACCGACGAGGACTTCGAAAAGCCGGCCACGGTCGTTCAGCTCGGTGTGCCTCCCGTCCGCATCGATATCATCACGTCGATTTCCGGTGTTTCATGGAACGAGGCGCATCGAGAACGAGTGGAGGGTCACTACGGAGACTTGCCGGTGGCCTTTCTGGGCCGTGAACAGCTCATTGCCAACAAACGAGCTTCTGGACGGAAGAAAGACCTGGCCGATCTGGAGGCGCTCGGAGAAGAGTAGACCGCCATTGTGCGTCCGAGCTTTGAATCGCGCGCACGCCACACTTTTCCCATTCCGCCCTTGCCGAGCGGGGACAGGATTTCGTAACTGCCGAGCGTCTTTCCGATCATTCAGTCATCCGACTGTAGGTGCGGTCTATGACCGCACATCTTACGGTCCGAAACAATGTGTGCGGTCATAGACCGCACCTACAGAAGAATCCCCCATCAAGGGACCGGCAACCGTTCGAGCAACTCTTCAAACCAGTTCAACACGATGTTAATCCGGGGCGTGACCGGTTCGCCGGAATCGCTTGTGGCTGCCGGGTAGACCATGACCAGATGTTCGCCGTCCGGGGTGATGTCGTAGTTGCGGCCGCCAAAGCCAATTGTGAAACCCGCAATCGGCAGATTCTCCGCAAGCAGTGTAGGAACGTCGACCGACCAGATGCCTCCCCGAATCGAGTAGAACAACTCGTCCCCATTGGATAAGGACCACACAGGAGAGAAGCCTCCATTCTGCGAAATCTTGTTCACTTTCCCGGTCCGCGGAAAGGGTTCGACATAGATATCCGGAGCGGTGGACCCGGCATCGCCCGATTCGTAAGCGATCGAAAGTCCATCGGGAGAGAACTCAGGTTGGCGGAATGCCTTGTCCGGGGAATCGAAGATAATCTTCGGCTCCTCGCCAGGCGAGACGGTCCAGATGCTCGGGTCCGTTCCAGCGTTCACCGTGAAGGCCAGCGTCCCGCCGTCCGGGGACCAGGACCCCGGCGTGTGCGTCGCACCTTCTTCGGCCACGGTCAGTGGCTCCGCCACACCGCCATCGGCCGAGACCGTGTAGATGCCGGCGGCGCCGTCCCTGCGGGACGAAAACGTGATCCGCATGCTGTCAGGCGTCCATATGGGATTTCTGCTGTCTCCATCGAACGTCAATTGACGGATCTGGCTCTCGCCGGAAAGCGCGTATATCCACAGGACGCGGCCCTCGCCCTCGAAGCTTTCGACGACCAACCATGTTCCATCGGGCGAGATCCGGGGACGCACGTAGATTCTCGGATCCACGTCCAGGCGTTCGATGGTCCCGTCGCGGGCGACAAGCGCGAGGGTGTCTCCGGGGGCGAGGCTTGTTGCGGGAGCATAGGCGAGGGTCCCTGTGTCCGATACCGCGTACTGGGCGGCTCCTAAACGTTCGCTGGTCTCCACGCCCTGAACGATGACTACGGGAGAGGTCACGACCTCGACCGCCTCGGCGTCGAATCCGACAGCCAGCAACGCGCCGTCGCGCGCGTAAACGAGATGACCCGTCGGCAGATACTGGGCACGATGCCCGCCCTCGATCAGGAGCTTGCGATCTCGGGTAGTCACCGACTGAGCCACGATATTCGATCCGCTCCAACTTGTTACGCCTTCCATCCTGTCTGTAAAGAGGACCCATTCCCCGCCGGGAAGGATATCCGGAAAATCAAGATCGCCGGACTCGCCGAGATCCGCGAACAGTTCCGGTGTCCCACCCCCCTCGGGCACCTCGGACAGACCATACGAGCCACCCTGGCCGAAGATGATCAACCCGTCGGCGCCCCACGCGCCGCCCACGCCGGAGTTTCCAACGATGTTGGCGACCACAATCGGCGCACCTGCGGGTAGAGCCATGGTCTTCACTTGACCCTGGGCGAAAAATCCAAGCGACTTCCCGTCGGATGAAAAGAACGGCACCGTTCCCCCCTCCGTCCCCGGGATCGGCGTCGCCTCCATCTGGTCCATCACTCGCAGGTGCAGTTGGCCGTCCGCCTGGTAGACAATCCGGCTGCCATCCGGGGACAGGACCATCGAACTTGCACCGATGGGGGGCATCAAGCCCGGGGCTTCGACCGCGAATCGGGCGACCGCACGCGGTTCGGCCGGCCTCAGATTCCAAACCACCACTGCCGTGATCATGGCGACAGCGACGATCGCGCCAATCCATGGAAGAGGCGACCGCGCTGCCTCGACGATATTTCCAACAGGCTGCACGATCACGCCGTCCGGGTCCGCGAGCGCTTTCTGAATATCGATCCGTGCGTCGGCGACGTCGTGGTACCGGTCCCTAGACTCTTTCTCCAGGCAACGCTCCAGGAGCAGGAGGATTCTGGGGTGCAGGTTTGGTGGCAACGTGTTCCACTGCGGTTGCTTCGCCAGGACACCGGCCAGCACATCCGACACCGTGCCTCCGTCAAAGGTCCCCCGGCCCGTAAGCATTTCGAACAGCACAACCCCGAATGCCCAGATGTCAGCCCGTTTGTCGACCTCCTGCCCCCGCGCCTGTTCGGGAGACATGTAGGCGGCCGTGCCAAGGATCACTCCCTGCTGTGTGGCTGCCATGCTCAGTGTGGGCGAGTTCGACAGGCTCGCATCCGCCCCGCCGCCTGCGAACGCCTTTGCCAAACCGAAGTCCAGCACCTTGATCTTGCCGTCGGGCGTGACCTTGATGTTGGCGGGTTTGAGATCCCTATGGATGACGCCCTTCTCGTGCGCGGCTTCGAGAGCTTCTGCGATTTGCAGGGCCAACTTGAGGGAGTCTTCGACAGGGATGGCGCCGCGTCTCAATCGATCCGCGAGCGTGTCGCCTTCGACGAGTTCCAGGACGAGGAACCGCGTGCCTTCGTGTTCCTCAAGACCATGAATCGTCGCGATGTTCGAGTGGTTCAGCGATGCGAGCAGCTTCGCCTCACGTTCAAACCGAGCGAGACGCTCTTCGTCTTGCGAGAACTCTTCGGGCAGCGTCTTGATCGCGACTTCACGCCCGAGCTTCGAATCCCGCGCACGCCAAACCTCTCCCATGCCGCCCTTGCCGAGCGGGGAGAGGATTTCGTAGCTGCCGAGTGTCTTTCCGATCATTCGTCTTCGAGAACTCTGTTTCGAACGCTGTGCCAGACTTCGGTAAGGCCCAGTTCCGTTGTCCAGCGCTCAATATATGCCAAATCGATTTCGGACCGGCTCGTTTTCAAGACCCCGGCGATATCACGCAAATGTTTGTCGGAGCCGCCCTCCCGGTAATACTCCAGCTTCTTGATGATGGCGTCCTCAGGCGCCGCGAACGCCGCGTCCCAGTCCGCACCGGCCTGGACCCGTCGTACGCGAGCGAAACGAGACTTGTCGAATTCGCTGGAGGAAGGGATCATGACGTCAATCTTGAGACCGGAACGCGGATGGATGATGTTGAACTGCGAACGCCGCGCGACTGCATCCCGCACGGCCTCCTCGCTGACGTAGAAATCACCATCGGGAAATCGACGGCAGAACGCGGACACTTCTTCACCGGGAAGGTCCACGACAACATCGATATCGTTCGTGAAACGGGGCTCCCCGTAGAAGATCGTCACCGTAGAGCCGGTTATGAAATAGGGCAGGTTGAGGTTTTCCAGCGCTGTCACGAGGAACCGGAGCAGCTCAGACTGCTCCATGGGACAGTCTCCGGGCCGCTTCCTGATCGATGCGAAGCTCGTCCCAGTCCGGATGCTCCCGAGTGAGGTGGCTGATGAGCATTCGCCGCGCGCTCCCGAACATGCGGCTCGCGATCTCCAGCCTCTCGGCGCCGGTCTTTTGACGAAGGACAGCGACCATCTCGTCACTCGGGAGCTCGAACTTGTGCGCAGTCGTTTTACCGATCATTCCGTCATCCGACTGTGGGTGCGCTCTATGAGCGCACATCTTCTCGCCCCAAATCAATTTGTGCGGTCATAGACCACACCTACAGAAGATTCCCCGATCACGGTACCGGCACCCGCACCTTCAGCTCTTCAAACCAGTTCAGGACGATGTTGAAGGTGGTGTTTCGGAGCGCGTCTGCTGACCGGTCTGCCGGAAAGACCATGAGGAACCGTTCCCCGTCTGGCGTGATGTCGTAGTCCCGGTGGTACGCGACGACGGTGAATCCCTCCGCTGGAAGGACCAGCTCGTTGGTGATGCTGAAATCGGGCTCGGTTTCGATGTCGACCGACCGCAGCCGGTTTCCCGTCGACGTGCTGACAGACCGATAGAACAGCGTGCTTCCATCCCGGGACCAGAACATCCAGTACCCGCCGTCCTGGGAGATCCGTTCCCGGCGACCGGTCGGAGGAAACGGTTCCACGTAGATGTCCTGGTCGGTCACGCTCGGTCCCGACGCGTAGGCCAGCCACTTCCCGTCCGGGGAGAACTCGGGAGACATGTACACGACGTCTTGCCCGGTGTAGAGACGCTCGGTCTGGTATTCCCCATCGACGACGGACACTGTCCTAATCTCGAAGCACGTATTGCACGTCCGAACCGTGAAGGCGAGAACCTGCCCGTCGGGAGACCACGACCCGGCCAGATGCCCGGTTCCTGGTTCCGCCGTCGTCAAACGCTCGGCCTCCGCGCTTCCGTCCCCAGGCTGCCAGTACAGGCTTCCAGCTCCCGTCCCATCGCGATCGGAAGTGAACGTGATGCGTTCCCCATCGGGTGTCCAGATGGGCCGGAAGTTGCCGCCGTCGAAAGTCAGTTGCTGGATCTGCCGCTCACCCGACATGTCGTAGGTCCAGATTACGCCTCCGTCGTCTTCCAACGACCCAACGGCGAGCGTCGTCCCGTCGGGCGATAGGCGGGGGTGCAGGTACTCGGCGGTTGGCACGCCGAGAGGCTCGATGCCGCCTCCGTTGCCGGCGAAAGCCAGGATCCGGTCCGTTGCGACCGCGCCAGTCGGCTGATAAACAAGCGTTCCGTTCGAGGAAATATCGTAGTTCGGCGGCTGGACATCATCCAGGATCGCGACGGGCCCACCCGTAACTTCGAACGTGACGGGATCGAATGGAACGGCAAACAACACGCCTTCGAGGAAGTAGGTGATGTGCCCGCTCGGGGCGTAGAGTGGAAGGCCACCCGGGAACAAGACTCTTGCCTCGGACGAGTCCAGCGATTGAACGGCAACACCCCCCTGGGGCATGAACAGAAATGCCCTTCCGTTCGGCAGAATCCGTGGAAAACCAAGATCACCCGCGAGCGCGAGTTCCGGAATGCCTCCGTTCGCCGACACCCGCATCAATCCTTCGTCGGGATACCCAAAGAAGATGGTGTCGTCATTGCCCCACGTACCACCATCAAATGCATCGACTTCGCTGATGGTTACGGGTGGCCCCCCGGTGACCGGAATCTTTTTCAGCCGCTGGTCGCTGAAATCGTAGAAAGCGATCCACTCACCGTCGGGTGAGAAGAACGGGAAGACCAGCGAGTCCCCTTCCAGAATATGCCGAGCGTCGAGTTCCTCCAGGGATCGCAGATACAGTCCTTCCTGCGTGTTGTAAACGAAGCGATCACCGTCGGGCGCGACGGCCAGACTGGGCCGTCCGGCAGTGAAGAACTGGTCTGCTGGCAACACGTGGCGAAAGCGCCCGACAAGCCGCTGCTCGGCAGGTCGGAGGTACCAGCCCGCCACGCCCGCGACAATAGTGCTGAGAACCACGGCGGCGACCCAGGGCAGTCGGGATCTTGGGGCAGCCTGAACGATCTCGCCAACTGGTTGGATGATCACGCCGTCGGGATCCCCCAGAACGGTCTCGAGGTCCACCCGCACGTCGGCGATATCGTGATACCGGTTCTTGGCTTCCTTCTCCAGACACCGCTCGAGAAGCAATCGGATCCGCGGATGGAGATTGGGCGGCAGGCTGTCCCAGTTCGGCTGTCTCGCAAGTACCCCGGCAAGAACGTCGGACACGGTGTGCCCCTCGAAGGTGCCTGTCCCGGTGAGCATTTCGAACAGGACGACACCGAACGCCCAGACGTCGGATCTCTTGTCGGCGGATTCGCCACGGGCCTGCTCGGGCGACATGTAGGCCGCGGTCCCGAGAATCACGCCCTGTTGCGTGGCCGCCATGCTCAGGGTGGGGGAGTGAGTCAGGTTTGCTTCCGACCCGTCTCCCATGAACGCTTTTGCGAGACCGAAGTCCAGGACCTTGACCTTGCCCTCGGGTGTGACCTTGACGTTCGCGGGCTTCAGGTCGCGGTGGATGACGCCCTTGTCGTGCGCCGCTTCGAGGGCTTCGGCGATTTGCAGAGCCAACCTGAGGGAGTCTTCGACAGGGATCGCGCCGCGTTTCAACCGTTCCGCCAGCGTGTCGCCCTCGACGAGTTCGAGAACGAGGAAGCGTGTGCCCTCGTGTTCCTCAAGACCGTAGATCGTCGCGATGTTTGGATGGTTCAGCGACGCCAGGAGTTTCGCTTCACGCTCAAAGCGCGCGAGGCGTTCTTCGTCTTGGGCAAACTCTTCGGGGAGCGTCTTGATCGCAACTTCACGCCCGAGCTTCGAATCACGAGCACGCCACACTTCTCCCATACCACCCTTGCCGAGCGGTGAGAGGATCTCGTAGGTCCCTAGTGTCTTTCCGATCATCCGTTTCTAATCCGACTGTAGGTGCGCTCTATAAGCGCACATCTTCTCGCCGAAACAAAGTGTGCGGTCATAGACCGCACCTACAGAAGAGGGGATTTCGGAGCTGCCGAGTTGGGCGCCACTTTTCATAGTGATCTGGTCATCAGAACCCGGAGCGATAGCGATGGTCACAAATTGAGACGCCTCTCGAACAGGAGCTGCCGGTCGCTACCGCTCCCGGTTCTGTCGGATTCCCCCATCATGGAACCGGCACCCGTTCCTTCAATTCTTCAAACCAGTTCATGACAATGTTGATCGTGGTGAAGGCGACAGCACCGGACTCATCTTCCGGAAAAACCATGACGAATCGTTCGCCGTCGGGCGTGATGTCGTAGTCCCGGTGAAAGCCCACTACGATAAAGCCTTCGGGCCCGAGAGTCTGCTCGTTGGTGAAGCTGAAAACCGGCTCGGTGTCGATGTCGACCGACCGCAGCCGGTTTCCGGCCGCGGTGCTGAGAGATCGATAAAGCAGTTGGCTGCCATCCCGGGACCAGAAGACCCAGTACCCGCCGTCCCGAGAGATCCGATCCCGGCGGCCGGTTGGAGGGAACGGCTCGACGTAGATGTCATGGGCTGTCACCACCGGGCCCGAAGAGTACGCCAGCCACTCCCCGTCGGGAGAAAACTCGGGACCCATATGGCCCCGGCCCTCGAGAGCGTAGAGTGGTTCGATCTCGTATTCCCCGTCGCCCGGGGAGGCCGTCCATATCTCCCAGTCCTCGCCGGCCTGAACCGTGAAGGCGAGGACCTGACCGTCGGGGGACCACGACCCGGGCCAGTGCGACGTCCCGTCTTCGGCTGTCGTCAAACGCTCGGCGGGGGCGCTGCCATCGACTGGTTGCCAGTAGAGGCTCATGGTGCCTTCCCGATCGGAAGCGAATGTGATGCGCTCCCCATCGGGCGTCCAGATAGGACGGCTGTTGCTTCCGTCGAACGTCAGTTGCCGGATCTGCCGATCATCGGACAGGTCGTAGGTCCAGATCACGTCGCCGCCGTCTTCCACCGATTGAACGGCGAGCGTCGTCCCGTCCGGAGACAGGCGGGGGCTCAGGTATTGGGTGGGCGGAGCGTTCAGGCGCTCGATGCTGCCGTCGACTCCCACGAACGCCAGAACACGGTCCTGTTCCGACCTAACCCCCGGCACATACGCCAGGGTCCCGTTGTCGGAGAGGGCAAACTGCGCGCCCCCTCCCGCTTCGCTAGTCAGCACGCCCTCGACGAGCACCACCGGGGGGGTCACCACTTCGACCGAGTCTGCGTCAAAGCCGACAGCCAGCAACGCGCCTTCCCGCGCATAGACAAGGTGGCCGGTCGACGCATACCGGGCTCGATGGCCGCCCGCGATCAGCAGCTTTCGGTCACCGGTCGCTACGGACTGCGCCACGATATTGGACTCGCTCCACCTGGGGACACGCGTTCGGTGAAGATCACCCATTCGCCACCGGGAAGAATTTGAGGGAAGTCGAGATCCCTTGCGTCGCCAAGTGCGGCAAACGGTTCCGGTATCCCACCTGTATCCGGCACTTGCGAGAGACCAAAGGAACCCACCTGACCGAAGATGATCTGATCCTCCCTGCCCCAAGTGCCACCGAATCCATTCGGGCTGGTGTCTGCAACAGCAACCGGCGCTCCTGCGGGCAGAACCATGGTTTTGAGTTGGGTCCCCGTAAAGAATCCAAGCGATTCCCCGTCAGGCGAGAAAAACGGGGAAAATCCTCCCTCCGTTCCAGGGATCGGCGTTGCCTCCATTTGTTCCATGGCCTTCATGTGCAGTTGGCCGCCCGCTACTCCGTAAACGATCCGTCGGCCATCTGGAGACAAGGCGATCGTCGAATCGCTGTTGGGGGTTCTCAGGCCGGGGGACTCGAACGCGAAGCGGGTGATGGGGTGCTCTAGTCCCAAAACAAGCGCATAACCAGTCCGCCAACGGCCAGGTTGCGCGCATAAAATTCGAGGCATAGAATCCCGCTCCCGGATCGTTTTATCCAGGTATCGGGTTTCTGTTGGATCTGTTTCAGTTCAGCCTCGCTGGTGTTGGAGCGGTTGACAGAAACCGGGACCTCGATCGCCCGGGCTCAGGGCCATGATCGGGTCAGCATCGCAGAGGTTGATGCAGCACATCCACGGCACGGAACAAGACCGGCAACCACCGGTTCCAGGCCAGAATCCTGAAGAGGATGCGCCGCCCGGTGCGCACGAGCTGACAAGGCACGAACATGAAGGCGTTTAGAAACGTCTTGAACTCCATGTGCAGTACCGTCTGTTTCTCGGCCTGATACTTCTGGCCCCAGCGTCCGGTTTCGGGCAGCAGCAACGCAAACCACGCCTTCAGTGTCCAGGCCAGCGACGCCATGACCATGTAGGCCCCGTTGCTGGTCTGATCCCCGACCGGCATCCTCAAGGCCTGAACGCCGTTCTTGAGCTGCTCAATGAGATTCTCTTGATTGCACCGTTGATTCGCACGGAGCACAATCTGGCTGGCCGAATCCGAGCGGTTGGTAATGTAGAAGAAGTATCGGATGTCGTCGAACAACACCTGTTCGCCTTTGGCCACCGACAGATTCTTCCGCACCACGACAACGCGGTAGTCCCGGTCGCAGGCTCTGGGCCGATACGCAAACTCGGCCACATCCTCGCCCTGCAACCGGATATTGTCGAAACCGCGCTCCCGAACGACTTGTTCCTTCACGTTGTCGGGACGTTGGCGCGGTTCGGTGGCCACCGCGTACTTGGCGGGCCGTTCCAGACGCGTCCATTGGTGCGGTTCCAGTTCATCGGCCAGCGCCACCAGATTCTGCATGGCGTCGATGCCGAAGATGAATCCCACGCCCTGGTCGTCCCATCCATCCAGGTGCCGGGTCTGGCTGAAGTCGGTGTCCCCGCGCAGCAGGATCTGGCGAAACCCGCCTCGACGGCACAGCGCGATGGCCTGGTCGAACCGTGCGGCCGCTCCCTCATGCGAGGGCCGGTTACCGCTGCGATTGACCAGGTACAGCGGCTCTTGAGTATTCGCCAGCGAAATCACCAGCGGGTGATACCCCCAGGTCCCGTTGTAGGCCACGTCCATTCCTTGCTTGCATTCGCCTGTGGTTTCAGCCAGTGTCCCATCGGCGTCCAACACCGCTTCTTCGAAAAACGCCTCGGGCTGCTGGCGCCAGACTCGCAGCCGGACTTGATTCGTCGCCTCCATCAGAGACTCCACGTCGCTGGGCTCAAATCTCCGGCAGAAGTCTCCCGCCGTCGTCGGGTCCGGAATCCGTTGCGCTCCCAGCGCATCCAGATACACTTCGTCGTTGCGCCGCAACTCGATGTCCTCCAGGCACGTCCCTCCATTCAACGCGTTATAGGCGATGTTCAGCACGTGATCCGATTCGTGATACGGCAAGTGCCGCTTCAGCACATGCACACTCTCGTCGATGGCTTTGACCAGCCCCGTCCGCCGCGCCACCAACTGCATCATCCCGATTCCGCCCACCGCCGTGCCGCGCGTCCGCTCTCCCATCTCATAATGAATGTTGCTCGCCGAAAACATCGGCGCCGCCTGATCTGTCCAATTCCGGTCCGCAAGCCGGCGCTCGATTCGCCGCTTGCGGTTCTTCATGTTCTTGCGCGTATAATCGTTCATCCGAAATGCCTCCTTTTCCGTAGACTCTTTCCAAGTCTTTATTCACACGGAACGGGGGCATTTCGGGTACTTCTGCTGCTATGCCGCTATCAATACCTCGTCAATCACGCTTGATCAGGGTCTAGTGTCGGTTGGAAAGCCCACATCCCGAGTGTCGCGAGGGCCGCCGCAGCAAGGGCGGTGCCCGCGATCCATAGAAGCCCGGGCCGGGACCCGGTGCTTGACAAGGCGAGGACAGGTTCGGGGAGCGCTCCGGCGGGGTCCGCCAGCACTTGCGCGATCTCGACCCGGATGTCCCCGACCGCCTGCCACCGGTCTTTCGGTTCTTTCTCAAAGCAACGGTGCAGGAGATCCTTGATTCTCGGATGGAGTTTCCCATGGAGTGTCGCGTAATCCGGCTCCCGCGTGATGACGGACGCGAGTATCTCGCTGGCCAATGCACCCTGAAACGGCTGTCTGCCCGTCAGCATCTCGAAAAGGACGCCACCGAACGCGAACACATCCGCACGCTTGTCCGCCGGCAGGCCCTTGGCTTGCTCGGGCGACATATACGCGGCGGTCCCGAGAATCACACCCTGCGCGGTTGCCGCCATGCTGAGGGTCGGGGAGTGGGATTGGTGGAGGTCAGACCCATCTCCCATGAGTGCCTTGGCCAGCCCGAAATCCAGCACCTTGACCTTGCCGTCCGGCGTGACCTTGATGTTGGCAGGCTTTAGGTCCCTGTGAATGACACCCTTCCCATGGGCGGCTTCGAGGGCTTCGGCAATCTGGAGTGCGAGCTTGAGAGATTCTTCGACAGGGATGGCACCATGCTTCAGGCGATCCGCCAGGGTGTCGCCTTCGACGAGTTCGAGGACGAGGAAGCGTGTGCCGTTGTCTTCTTCGAGTCCGTGGATGGTGGCGATGTTCGGATGGTTCAGCGACGCCAGCAACCTGGCTTCCCGTTCGAACCGCGCCAGGCGTTCTTCGTCCTGGGCGAACTCCTCGGGAAGCGTCTTGATGGCGACCTCGCGCCCGAGCTTCTGATCCCGCGCACGCCACACCTCTCCCATCCCGCCCTTGCCGAGCGGTGAAAGGATCTCGTAGCTGCCGAGTGTCTTGCCGATCATTCTCTTCTACATCACCTGTAGGTGCGCACCTACAGAAGACCAGTGCAGGACCACGAGATCTGA
The DNA here is from genome assembly GCA_965206125.1 of Terriglobia bacterium. Taxonomy (GTDB): domain Bacteria; phylum Acidobacteriota; class Terriglobia; order 20CM-2-55-15; family 20CM-2-55-15; genus CAXWPM01. Next base: position 183,467 of record CBDBIN010000046.1, on the reverse strand, counting down.
TCGTTCGTAATGTACGAGGTTGTGGCCGGGTTGGATCACCCGTAAATAAGACTACAGGAGGGATTTGCCGTCAATCAGAAGGTCGCCTTCTGTAGTTGTTCAATGATTCTGTCACCCATCTTTCGTTCCGTCCCGATTGTAAGGGTTTCACTCTTCAAGCAATCGATGTACTTGCGCTTCAGCCACCCGTCTAGCTCAAAACGTTGATAAACCTCAATAGATGAGGGGTTTGTCGTCAATCAATCTCATCGGCGCGGAAGCTCCCCACGCAGGGAACTGGATCTATTCAATGGATAAACTTGACCCCCGTATACGATCGCATCAATAATTGTGCGCAAGTCCTTGAGTCCCAAAGGTCGTTGTTCGAACTGAATCTTCATCGGAGACTACTGATGCTGGGCACGCGAATTGTGTTGGCGTTGATCCTGTCGTGCGGGGTGGCCCTGGGCCAGGGAACTACCCTCGAATCGCAACGTGCGATGGTCGGCGAATACTGTGTCGGGTGCCACAACGACGCATTGATGACCGGAGGCTTCTCGTGGACGGAGCTGGATGTTGCCAGTCCCCATGAGAATGCGGAACAGGCCGAGAAGGTCATCCGGAAGCTGCGAGCCGGCATGATGCCGCCGGTCGGCGCGCCGAGACCTGGGACGACGGAGTTGAAAGCCCTCGCATCAGCTCTGGAAATGCGCGTCGATGAGGCCGCGGCTGCCGCTCCCCACATCGGCGCTCCGGACCTTCATCGCGTCAACCGAACCGAGTACCGAAACTCCGTTCGCGACCTGCTCGGCATCGTGGTGCCCGTCACCGAGTTGCTGCCGCCCGACAGCCGCGGCGGCGCATTCGACAACATGGCCGACGCCCTCACGGTGACCCCCGCGCTTATGCACGCTTACGCGCAGGCCGCCGAAAAGATCAGCCGCAACGCCGTTGGCGATCGCGAAGTCCCCCCGGCCATGTCGTCCTACGACGTCCAGCGTGTCGAGAACCAGATGCGACGTGTTGAAGGCGCTCCGATGGGGACACGCGGCGGCATTGTGGTAAAACACACGTTCCCTGCCGACGGCACCTACACGTTCAACATCGATCTGCATCACTGGTTCACCGGGGAGATCATCGGTTCCCGTCTCGTGGAGCCGCTCCGGGATCAGGAGATCGAAATCTCCATCGATGGGGAGAGAGTTCTCCTCCTGGCCATCGACCCGGAGATGTTGGAAGAGAACGGCCCCATCATCTCCGACCCTGTCCACATCGAAGCGGGGCAGCACAGCGTGGCGGCAGTGTTTATCTCGCAGTTCGACGGACCAATCCAGGATCAGTACCGTCTGGTCGAGCACACGCTCGTCAGCACCGCCATCGCGAATCGTTCGGAAATGACGGCGCTGCCGCACCTGAAGACGCTTTCCATTACCGGTCCTTTCGAGGTCACTGGGATTTCGGCGAACGAGAGCCGCGACCGGATCTTCATCTGCCGCCCGGACACCGGGGACGAGGCGCCCTGCGCGCGCGAGATCCTTTCGAACCTGGCGCGGCAGGCGTTCCGCAGGCCCGTGAATGACATCGACGTGGACCGGTTGATGGTCCAGTACGAAGTCGGTCGGGAAGGCGGCGACTTCGAGACAGGCATCCGGACAGGCTTGCAGGCTGTCCTCGCCGATCCGGAGTTCGTGTTCCGGTTCGAGCGTGTGCCCGACAACGTCGAACCGGGCGAAAGCTTCCGCTTGAGCGACCTCGAACTGGCGTCCCGCGTTGCGTACTTCCTTTGGAGCAGCGTTCCGGACGAGGAACTGATTTCCGTAGCCAACGCCGGCCGACTGCGGGATGCGAATGTTCTGGAACAGCAGGTCCGACGGATGCTCGACGATCCCCGCGCCCAGGCACTGGCCACGAACTTCGCGCGCCAGTGGCTGCGCTTGCAGGGCATCCAGGATCTGGTCCCCGAGCCGACGATCTTTCCCAAGTACTCGAAGAACGTCGGCGAGTCCATGCGGCGTGAGGTGGAGCTGCTGTTCGCCAGCATCATGGAGGAGGACCGCGACGTCCTGGACCTGCTGACTGCGGACTACACCTTCGTCGACGAAGTTCTGGCACGCCACTACGGGCTTCCCAGCGTGCTTGGCGAGCGTTTCCGTCGCGTGCAGTTGACCGACCCGAACCGGTTCGGTCTGCTCGGCAAGGCCGGCATCCTGACGATGACTTCGTTGGCGAACCGGACCTCACCAGTCGCCCGCGGCAAGTACGTGCTGGAAGTCCTGATCGGATCACCGCCCCCGACGCCTCCGCCGGTCGTGCCGCCGTTCAAGGAAGCAGTCGAGAACCAGCAGCCTCTCTCCGTGCGCGAACGCATGGAAGAGCACCGCGAGAACCCGGTGTGCAACGCGTGCCACCAGATCATGGATCCGATCGGCCTGGCGATGGAGAACTTCGATGCGATCGGTGAGTGGCGGGTCAACGACGCCGGCGCGCCGATCGATCCGTCCGGCATGATGTTCGACGGAACCGAACTCGACGGTCCCGCCAGCGTAACCCGGGCGATCCTCGCGCGCTCCGAGGCGTTCGTGGATAGTTTTACCGAGAACCTTCTGGCGTACGGCCTGGGCCGCGTGCTGGATTACCGCGATATGCCGACGGTGCGATCGATCGCTGCCGATGCGGGAACGAACGACAACCGGTTTTCATCGTTCGTCGTGGGTATCGTCAACAGCCGACCGTTCCAGATGAGGGTGGCCCGAAGCCAGTCGGTAGACCGGTAGCGTAGCCAGAGTTATGAATCCATTCCGTGCAAGACAACGGTCCTGAAGGACAACGTTTCTGAAGAAGGAGAGCTATGTTCATCACAAAGAAACATATTTCGCGGCGGACGGTACTTCGAGGCATGGGCGCGGCCGTGTCGCTGCCTTTCCTGGAAGCCATGACGCCGGCCACGACGGCGCTCGGCCAGACAGCGGCAACCCCCCGAAGCCGGTTTGCCGGCATCGAGGTCGTCCACGGGTCATCGGGGAGCACGGAGTGGGGGACCAACGAGGGCCTGACGGTCCCCAAGAAGGAGGGGCGCAACCCCGACTTCGGCATGATCATCGAGCCGTTGGAGCCCCTGAAGGACTACATCACGAACGTCAGCATGACCGATTGCGGCGCTGCGGATCCGTGGACGCCCGAAGAAGTCGGCGCAGATCATTTCCGTTCGGCTGCGGTGTTCCTGACCGCGGCCCATCCGAAGCAGACCGTGGGCTCGGACGTCTACTGCGGGGCGTCGCTCGACCAGCTGTACGCGCAGCAGTACGGCCAGGACACCCCTGTGCCTTCGATCCAGCTCACAACCGAGAACGCGGACGCCTTCGGCAACTGCGGTTGGATGTACAGCTGCTGGTACATGAACACGATCAGCTGGGCGTCACCGACGACTCCGCTGCCGATGACGCTGAACCCGCGGCTGGCTTTCGAGCAACTGTTCGGAACGGGCAGTTCTCCCGAGGACAGAGCCGCGCGCCGGCGGCTGAACCGAAGCATTCTGGACGGAATTGCCGAGAAGGTGGCAGGGCTCCGGGGAGATCTGGACGGCCCGGACCAGGTCCGGTTCGATTCTTACCTGGACAACGTCCGGGAGATTGAACGGCGGATACAAGCAATCGAGGAATACAACACCGCCAACCCGGATCGTGACCTGCCGTCGGCGCCGGTCGGCGTGCCTGAATCCTGGGACGAGCATACAAAACTGCAGATGGATCTCATCGCGCTGGGCTTCGCATCGGAGACCACACGGGTGGCTACTCTGAAACTGGGCCGCGACACGTCCAATCGCGTGTTCCCGGAAAGCGGCAGCTCGATCGCGTTCCATTCCGCGTCGCACCACCAGGATGTGCCGACAAACATCATGGAGTTTGCCAAGATCAACCGGTATCACACCAGCCTGATCGCATACTTCCTGCACAAGCTCCGGGAGACGAGCGACGGTGACGGCAATCTGCTGGACCATTCGATGATCTTCTTCGGCAGCGGTATGGGCAACTCCAACGTGCACGGCCACAAGCGCGTGCCCGCCTTCATCGGGGGCCACGCCAACGGCAACATCGATGGGAACATGCATGTGCGATGCGCCGCGGACACGCCGCAGGCGAACATCCTGCTGAGCATGGCGCACAAACTCGGGCTGAACCTCGACTCGATCGGCGACAGCACCGATACGATCGCGATCTGACACCAGGGAGACCGGAAAAATGATAGTGAGCCTGATATTGGCGATGTTGATGGTACCGGCGGTCGACGCTCCCGTGGCGGATGCGGCCATGGAGGGCAATGTCGCCCTCGTTCGATCGCTTCTGACCGATGGTGCAGACGTGAACACCGCGCAGGGCGACGGAAGCACCGCCCTGCACTGGGCCGCCTACCGGGACGAGCCGGCGATGGCCCGAATTCTGCTCGAGGCCGGTGCCGACGTTGCAGCCACGACACGGATTGGCGATTACACGCCGATCTTCCTGGCCGCGAGGAACGGCGGCGCGACCGTCATCGAGCTGCTTCTCGAGGCCGGCACCGACGCAAACGCGACGAACGCCGCGGGAACGACGCCTCTCATGTTGGCATCGGCTTCGGCGAAACCGGATGCGGTACGTGTGTTGTTGGAACACGGCGCTGATGTGGCTGCGACCGATACGCTGAACGAACAGACCGCGTTGATGTTTGCCGCCGCCGTCGGTGGTGCGGAGGTGGTCGAGCTGCTGGCCGAGCACGGCGCGGATCTCGATGCCGCATCCCGGGTGATGGATCCCGCGCAGGCGACCGAGCACCGGGCAGGAGCCCGCGTCCGGAGACAATCTCGCGGACCGAGGGTCGGCGGTTTGAGCGCGTTACACTTTGCGGCCCGCGAGGGTCAGATGGACGCCATCCGCTCGCTCGTCGAGGCCGGCGCGAATGTCAACACCGCGGCCGCCTCGGACCAGATGACCCCGATCACGTCGGCCATCATCAACGGCTATTTCGACATCGGGAAGTACCTGCTCGACCAAGGAGCCAACACCAACCTCGCCAGCGCAGGCGGTGTGACCCCCCTGTTCGCGACGATCGACCAGGGTTGGGCTGCCCGTACCTGGTATCCGGCGCCCAGTTCCGAACAGGAGACTGTAGGCCACCTCGAGTTGATGAAAGCCCTGCTCGAGAACGGCGCCGATCCGAACGTCCTGATGGGGCCGAAACTGTGGTTCCGGGGGTTCCACGGTGATTGGGTCGATGCGACGGGAGCGACGCCGTTTTGGCGTGCCGCCCAGTCTAACGACATCCCCGCGATGCGGCTGCTGGTGGCGGCGGGCGCGGATCCGACGATCACGACCGTGGGTGGCGGATCGGCGCTCCAGGTTGCCGCCGGGTTCGGCTACCAGCCCCAGACCAGCAACTTCGCGCCCGACGCCCGTCTGGCGACGCTCCAGTTCCTGGTGGATGACCTGGGCATGGATGTGAACGAAGGGGACTCCCGGGGATACACGCCGTTACACGGTGCGGCGCTGATGAACGACCTGGAGTTGATCGATTATCTCGTTTCGAAGGGTGCCGATGTAACAGCCCAGGCCAGCTTCATCTTCGGGAGAAACTCCGATACGGACCAGGACGTGAGCGATGGCAAGGGCGACAGCGTCGCGGATTTTGCGAACGGTCCGAGGGAGTGGAACCTCCAGTATCCACCGATCGTGGATCACCTGGTCGCGCTCGGCTCGCCGTTCGCGGATGACTGCAAGGCCGCCCAGTGCGTGCAGAAAACGCGGCCCGATACCAACCAGAACCAGCAGTAGTGAGTCCGGCTGTAGGTGCGGTCTATGACCGCACTTAAAGTCGGCCTACCGATTCACTTGCGACAAATGCGAGTTGATACGTCTGTCTGTAGGTGCGGTCTATGACCGCACGTCTTGCGAGATGTGTGCGCTCATAGAGCGCACCTACAGTTGGCCTACCGATTCACTTGCGACAAATGCGAGCTGGTACGTCTGTCTGTAGATCCTATGTAGGCCTTTGGCCCTGCGAAGGGCGGGGAGCTTGGTAAACCTCCTGAAAATCTTTTTCCAGAAAGAACAGGAGGCAAGAGATGTCAAAGAAGAACCAAGCAACCCCGCGGAGAGAGGATAACGCGAGATTGGAAAGGCTGCACGTGGCGATCGAGCTGAGCCGAAAGAAGTGGAAACTGGGATTCAGCGACGGGCGGGTGAAACGGGCACGGACGCGAACGATCGAAGCTGGGGACTGGGAGCGATTTGTCGGAGAGGTAAGCCGGGCGAAGGAACGATTCCGGATGGGCGCGGAAGCGGAGGTGTGGAGCTGCTACGAGGCGGGGCGAGAAGGTTTTTGGGTGCATCGAGCGCTGGAGAGGATGGGAATCCGGAGCCTGGTGGTCGACGCAGCGTCGATCGAGGTGAGGCGGGGAAGGAAGCAGGCGAAGACGGATCGGATGGATGCGGAGAGACTGGCCCGGCAGTTGGTGAGGTATTGCCGGGGGGAGAGCGACGCATGGAGCGTCGTGCGGGTGCCCAGTCGGGAGGCCGAAGACGCGCGCCAGATGCATCGAGAGATCGAAGTGCTGAAAGAGGAGCGGAAACAGCATCGTGTGCGGATCCAGTCGCTGTTGTTCACCCAAGGGATTGACGTGAAGGTGGATGGGAAGTTTCTCCAGCGACTTGAGCAGTTGCGGTGCTGGGATGGGAAACAGATCCCGGAGCAGATGAGAGCGCGGCTGGATCGGGAATACCAGCGACTGGAGTTGGTCGAGGCGGAACTGCGAGAGTTGGAAGCGATGCGTCGGATCCAGTTACGACAGGGACAATCGGCGGCGATGAAAAAAGTGCAGCAACTGACGCAGTTGAGAGGGATCGGAACGCAGTCGGCGTGGGTGTCGACGATGGAGTTCTTCGGGTGGCGACAGTTTCGGACGCGACGAGAGGTGGGCGGAGCGCTGGGCTTCACGCCGACACCGTATCAGAGCGGGGACAAGTCTCGAGAGCAGGGCATCAGTCGGGCCGGCAACAAGCGGATGCGAGTGATGGCCATCGAGATGGCCTGGTCTTGGTTGCGGTTTCAACCCGATAGTGGTTTGAGCCGCTGGTACCGGAGACGATTTGGCTCGGGCGGCAAACGGATGCGGAAGATCGGTATCGTGGCGCTGGCCCGGCGATTGATGATCGCTTTGTGGCGGTACCTGGAGTCAGGGCTGGTGCCGGAAGGGGCCCGATTGAAGGTCGCTTAAGGGGAAACTCGAGGCGAGGAGCGTCGATTCCAGAGTTTCTGGTTGGTGGAAGCGCCCGGAGACCGCACGGGGCGACGATCAGTCGAACCCGATTGTGTAGATGGGGTGGCTTCCCCGAGCTGGTTCACCACGCGAAAAACGCGAATACGGATATGGTGTTCGGTAGAAGCCGACACGGATAGAAGGCGGCCGAAGGGTGAATCCCTCGGCTCCCAGAACCGGGCCAATCGGATCAATCTGGAGTTCTGACGACTGTTAGTTCAGGAAGGTTGACAAGTACGGCCACATAGAAGGTGCGGTCTATGACCGCACGTCTTGCGAGATGTGTGCGCTCATAGAGCGCACCTACAGTCGGCCTAGCGATCACTTGCGACAAATGCGAGTTGATACGTCTGTCTCTAGGTGCGGTCTATGACCGCACGTCTTGCGAGATGTGTGCGCTCATAGAGCGCACCTACAGTCGGCCTAGCGGTTCCGTTCCTCCATCTCCACCCACCAGTTCAGGACAGAGCGGCTTGAGGAGCAGGAACCGCTCGCCGTTAACTGCCGAGGGTTTTTGCTAGAAACGGCCGGAAGGACTGAACCTCCCGGCCGTGTTAACCGCCAACGAAACTACTCCTGAACTACTGGTTCGGACCTCCATCCGGTCCGTCGTCCTCTTCGGTTGTCATCGCCTCCCGTTTGGCGACCTCGGCGTCGAACTCTTCCTGGGTCATGTAAGTGACGTCGACCCAGGCATGAGCCATCTCATCGACCGTGCGGTCACCCCATCCGACCCACTGCGTGGGATCCGGGTTGTTGGGGTTGTCCGCGGTGTTGTCGTGCCAGGCCGTGATCACAATCGTCGTGCCGGCCGGCAACAGCGGGGCGACGTGGTCGGCGTAGATGTAGTTCACATGCCAGTTCCACTGGAAGTTGTTGACCTGGCTCAGGAGCACCGTCCGCCCATTGGGATAGACCGCCTCCATGGACATGATCTTTCCGCGCATGTGCATATGGGGCTGGAAGTTCTCGAGGCGGGTCGGCCATCGGAGGACGTGGAACTGCTGCGTTACCGCGATTTGACCCGGCGGGATGTCGAGACCGGAACGGCCCCGGGCGTCGAACATCCGCAAACGCGTACGGTTTATCGGATCGCTGTTCTTTTCATAGAACCAGACGCCGAGCTCGACATAGCTCGCTTCCACGAGCGCGCCGATCGCATGCATGTGAACTTCCCAGCGGATTTTGGATTCGGGCAGCATCAGTTTGCCTGCGCCGTCCGGGAAAATCTCGCCGCGCTTTCCGACGGCCCATTCCATGAACAATCCCGGCCCGCCCATCGAGCCGCGGTTGCTGGTCTGAACGCTCCCTGCGCTCATCTCGCTTTCTTCCTCTTCTTGTTCGAGGAAGGCAAGCACGTGGTGGATGATCGCCTTGGTGTCACCGCCGACAGGCCGGATTTCGATCGCCTTCACCCAGCGCTCTTCGGTGAGACCGGTCTCGGTTACGGGTCGGAACCACTTGTCCTGCGTCTGGGCCTCGAGCGTGTAAGGCTCGGAGGCCACGATCAGGTCGGGTGCACCGAACTGCTCTTCGAACTGCCAGCCGTACATGTCCGCGAACTCGGCCGGTTGAGGCAGGTCCCGCTCGTCACCGAAGGGAGTTCCGCCGTCCACCCACCGGACCACCGTCGCGACTTCCTTATCCGTCAAGCCCCGGTCGTTCTTGAACTCCTGGATACCCATGCTACGGTCGATATGCCACGGGGGCATGATGCGGTCTGCGACCTTGGCGCGGACCATCCCGGCGTACTGCCGGACCTCTTCAAACGTCATCAGGGACATGGGCGCGATCGAACCCGGCTGATGACAGACCTGGCAGTTGTCCTGGATGATGGGCGCGACGTCGCGCGCGTACGTCACATCATCCGAAGCCTCCTGGGCGGACGCTATCGTCACGCCCAGCGTGAGTCCGAGTGCCAGTGCCGGAATCCCGGCCCGAACTGCTCTACCCGCCAACGTTCCACGCATGATGCGTTCCTCCTCTCTAACGGGTGACCGTAACTTTCACGAACCCATTGGTCCAACAACACTGGGAGTGGCCGGCCCCAGAAACACCGGAAGCGTCGTTGGCCCGTACCCGCAAAACGTACTCTCCCGGCTCACTGAACGTCGCCTCTGTGGACATCGACCCGCCGAACGCGGGGACTTCGCCCGATTCTTCCGTAAACGTTACCGCACCCGGTCCACTGTGCTTAAACCACGTCAGCGTGACGGGGACGTCCGAACGGCCGGCTCTCGAGACGCTGCCCGATCTCAGCCCATCATCCTTCGCCCAGACCGTGATGGCAACCCCCGCACCGACTCGTCCTTCCAGCACAGGACTCATCAATCCCCCGGGTCCGGCGCCCCCGCGCCCGGCCTCGGAGAATGCGAGCGTGGGCGGCTTGTTGTGCGTGGTCGCCTCACCATCCAGGGCGTCGATCTTCCAGTCCGTCTTGAGAGCGCCCGGTATCGAGTTCGTTTCGCCTCGGATATTGATGGTCCAGACAACGGTCCCGCGGAAGTCGGCTGGTACCTTCACCCCGAACACGCCCCAGTGGCGTCGTGGGTTGAGTTGAGTCGGCTGGACCCCGTCGAATTCGGCCGGCTCGATGAAGTTGTCCTGCCCAATCGGGATATCGAGGACTTCTTCCCGGTTTCGGTTGAAGTAACCGAACGAGAGCGTGAACGTGCCGTCGGAATTTTCGTACCAACCTTCGTAGACCGGAGTTGCCGTCAGGCCGCGCGCGCTCGTGATACCGAGTGGTATCTGAGCCAACACAGTGGCGTGTGCCGCCCATACCAGGAGCAGTGTGGCGGCGATCATCATCCAGAGGCGATTTCGGCTCATCGAGATTCCCATGGCTGTTCGGGAAGATTCGTTTCGATATGATTGTCGCGTTATGCGGGCGTGTCAAGCGACGTTGGACCCCTTGCCTCGACGACCTTGCGCTCGATCGTCCAGTTCGTCACCGCCAGAAACAGTGATACCAGCGGGCTCAGCAGGTTGAAGAAGCAGAACGGCAGATAGCTCAAGGTCGCCACTCCCAGCACCCCACTGTTATAGGCTCCGCCCGAGTTCCATGGCACGAGTACCGACGTTACGGTGCCGGAGTCCTCGAGCGCGCGCGACAGATTCTTGGGATGGAGTCCGTAATCATCGTACGCCTGTCTGAACATCCGTCCCGGAACGACGATTGCGAGGTACTGATCCGCGGCGGTCATGTTCAGCAGGATGCAGCTGGCCAGCGTCGAACCGATCAACGATCCCGCACCGCTGACTGCCCTGAGCAGCGCACCGGCAAGGGCCGCCAGCATGCCGGTTCCTTCCAACGCTCCGCCCATCACCATCGCCATCAGAATCAGCCAGACCGTGGCCAGCATGCTTGCCATGCCGCCGCGGGAGAGCAGGGAATCCATCACAACGTCACCGGTCTCGCTCGTGTACCCCCCGAAAGCGACTTCGATGATTTGTCGGTAGACACCAGCGGGGGTCATCGCCCCTCCCGTTAGCCCTTCGAGCAACTCCGGTTGAAAAACCACCGCGGCCAGCGCGCCGAATACGGCCCCGAGGAAGATGGCGGGCAGAGCCGGCATGCGCATGAACACCAGGACGACTACTGCCAGGGGAACGATCAGGAGCGCCCCCGAAATGTTGAACTGCGAGGCGAGCATACTGAGCGTGTTGTTGATCTCTTCCGGTGTAGCACCACTGCCCCGGTAGGTTAGGCTCAGGACCGAAAACCCAACGAGGGCCAGGACGATCGCCGGCCCCGACGTGTAGGTCATGTGCCGGATATGTGTGAACAAGTCGGTTCCCGCCATGGCCGGCGCCAGGTTGGTCGTATCTGAAAGCGGCGACATCTTGTCGCCAAAATAGGCTCCCGAGATCACCGCACCGGCCACCATGCCCAGAGGAATGCCCAGCGTAGAGCCGATTCCGATCAGCGCCACGCCGACCGTGCCGGTTGTACCCCAGCTCGTTCCGGTGCTGATCGACACCAGGGCACATGTCAGACACGCCACCGGCAGGAAGAAGTTCGGATTGATGATGCTCAATCCGTAGTAGATCATCGTCGGCACTACGCCGCCGAGGATCCACAGGCCGATCAGGGAACCCACGACCAGAAGAATCAGGCAGGCCTGCGTGGCCAGGCCGATGGAGGCGACGATCTGATCCTCCATCGCCTTGTAAGGCACCTTCAGATGAAAGCGTCCGATGCCGACGGTGACGAGACCGGCGATCAGGAGCGCGAGTTGATTCGGGCCGCCCGTCGCCTCGTCCTTGAAGATGATGATGTTGACGACGAGCAGCCCGATCAGTAGCAGTACCGGTATCAGAGATACCATCAGGCCGGGGGCCCTGGCATCCGGCATCCGAGGTTGAGGAGCGTCGGCCAACTACTGGCGGCCCGCCGTGGTGCGTCCGAGTTCTATGATCGGATCCGCGTCGCTTGCCGGCCTGAGCATGACAAATGCTGAGAAGCCTTCGCCCACGCGTTGCTCGATGTCGTCCAGGCTCGCGACCGTCATGTTGGCGAGGCCGGCTCGCCTGGCTTCTCGAAGAACCCTCTGGTTGCCTTCTTCCGCCGCCACCCTGGCTTCGGCGCCGATCGCTTCCCGTTCCTCATCGCTGAGGCCGGCCGGATCGGCATCTCCCATGAGTTCCCGTCTGATCGCGCCCCCCAGACTTCCGCAGCCGCAGGACAGCGCGCTGTAGCCTCCGAGGTCCGCAATTGCAGCAGCGTCGGCGACCGCCGCGGGATCCTCGAGCATCAGCATCGCCAGGATCTCGCCATCGGGGTTCGAAGGCGACCAGACGTCAGCTCCGGCTTCGGCGAAGAAACTGACAGCCAGTTGAACCTCTTCAATGTTGCGCACATGCGGAAGGACAACGCCGTCTGCGCCGAGATCGAGGGCTTCCTTCACGCGTGCTCGCGTGACCTCCGCGCCCGCATCTTCGTTCGAGATCGGCGGTATGCGAACCAGAAGCGTCTTTCGGCTCACCGCGCGGGGACTGCGAAGACCTTCGCTGATCGCGCCGGCATCGTACCCGCCTTCGAGGTTCAGGAACACGAAATCATAAAGTGGACTCCGGGCGAGCGCCTCGCCGCCCTGGGCGGTATAAACCGCCGGAGGTCTTGATCCCCTGCCCCGCCCTCGTCCTTCACCCGGAGGTGGCGGTGGTGCCTCGTTCGGCACCAGGATCCCAAACGCGATCTCGTTCTGCTCCCAGAGATCGATCATGGCGTTCTCCTGGCCCGTGCCGGCCGCTGGCTCGGCTTCGGCGGGCGCCTCGGATGTGCGGCCGCATCCCGCAAGCAGTGCGAAACAAACAGCGAGAGTGCCGGCGATTTTCAGTTTCATTGAATCTCCTTGTTCGAACCGGAATCTAACTACAGGTTGGGGGCAGGGTCAACAGAGTCTGCCGTCAATAGAGCTTGATTGACCGCAGGCCGGGTCTCTCGTAGGATGCCTTACACATCCGAAACCAAGTGGACCTGTATTCACCAATCCCGCATTCGAGGTATCTATGTCTATGGATCGCAGAACGTTCGTTCGCTCCGGAATGGCTGCCGGAGCTCTTCTGTCCGTGGCCGGCTCCGGCTGCACACCCGGCGCGCCGGAGCCCGTCGACGACGCTTCGACCGGTGGGACGGTCGCGCCATTTGAGCTCGACGAAGCCACGATCGGCCAGCTCCGCGACGGAATCGCGTCGGGGGCATACACCAGCCGCCGCGTGACGGAAATGTACCTCGAGAAGATCGAGGCTCTCAACACGAAAGGGCCTCGACTCTACGCCGTGCTCGAGACCAATCCCGATGCGCTCGAGATCGCGGACGAGCTGGATCGGGAGCTGCAGGCACAGGGTCCGCGCGGCCCGTTGCACGGCATCCCCATCCTGCTCAAGGACAACATCGACACGGCCGACCGCATGACGACCACCGCGGGTTCGACCGCCCTTACCGGTTCGATCCCCCCGCAGGACTCTTTCGTGGCCGCGAAGCTGCGCGAGGCGGGCGCGGTGCTCCTGGGCAAGGCGAACATGAGCGAATGGGCGGGGTGGAAGTCCTTCGTCCGCGGCACCTCCGGATGGAGCGGTCGCGGCTGGAACGGGGGCCGGGGAGGTTTCTGCCGGAATCCCTACGCGTTGGACCGCATTCCCGGCGGCTCCAGCTCCGGTTCGGGTGTCGGGGCCGCTGCCAGCCTAACAGCCGCGGCCATCGGGTCCGAGACCGACGGATCGATCGTTGGTCCGTCTTCGAGAAACTGCCTGGTAGGGATCAAGCCGACCATCGGGCTGGTCAGCCGGGGCGGCGTTGTCCCGATCTCTCACAGTCAGGACAGTACGGGGCCGATGGCCCGCACGGTAACTGATGCCGCGATCATCCTCGGAGCCCTCACGGGCATCGACCCACGCGATCCGGCCACCGCCCGGAGCGAAGGCAACTCTCAGACCGACTACACGTCGGCGCTCGATCCGGGGGGCCTCGAAGGCGCCCGGATCGGTGTCGCCCGCGACTACGCCGGGTTCGATGATCGAGTAGACAAGCTGCTTGAAGACGCGTTGGACGCCATGCGGGGACAGGGAGCGACCGTGGTCGATCCGATCACGCTGCCGCCGGAACTCCGATTTGGGAACGAGTACGAGATGGAAGTGCTCTACTACGAGTTCAAGGCGGACCTGAACGCCTATCTCGAATCGCTCGGCCCGGATGCTCCGATCAAGTCTCTTGCGGAACTCATCGCCTACAACGAAGCGAACGCCGAACTCGAGCTGTCGCTCTTCCCGCAGGACCTGTTGATCGACTCCGAAGCTCGTGGCCCCTTGACCGACCGGCGGTACGTCGATGCGCTTGCCACCAGCCATCGGCTGTCACGCAACGAGGGAATCGATCGGATCATGCAGGCCGAGAGCCTGGATGCGATCGTGGCGCCGACCAGTGGCCCCCCTGCGATGCTGGATCCACTCGGCGGTCGGTTGGGCGGCGGTGGCGGATGCTCCACCCCTTCCGCTATGGCCGGCTATCCCAACATGACCGTCCCGATGGGGTTCCTCTATGGCTTACCGGTGGGCATCTCACTGTTCGGCCGGGCCTGGACCGAATCCACGTTGATCCGGGTGGCCTACGCCTACGAGCAGGCGACAAACCACCGGCAGCCGCCCCGGTATCTGCCGACCGTGGATGCGGCTGCCGGAGTTTGAGGTATCCGTTTTTGATTGGTCATTCCTGAACAGATGGTGTAAACAGGCCGCGAGGAGGGCTTATGAAACGCGTATTTCTTGTGTTACTTCTTCTGCCGAGCCTGGCGTATGGCCAGGGAGTGGAATTGCCTACCGTGGAGGAGGCGCTCGGCGCTGAGACCGTAGGCACATGGTCGATTATCGCCCGGGATCCTGCGACCGGACAGATCGGAATCGCCGTGCAATCGCGCGCCTTTCGCGCGGGCCGTACCGTGCCTTATGCCGAGCCGGGCGTAGGCCTGGTGGCGACACAGGCGGGGGCTGCCAACACGAATTACGGAAGGAAGGCGATGGAGTGGTTGAAGGAAGGCATGGCTCCTCAAGCCATCGTGGACCGCCTGGTCGCCGAAGATCCCAATCCGGGTGGGCGTCAGGTGGCGGTAATCGACAATACCGGACGGATTGCGGTCTATACGGGTCCGAACTGTAGAGACTGGGCCGGAGAGATTATCGGCGATCAGTGGTCGTCTCAGGGCAACATCCTCGCCGGGCCGCAAGTGGTCGAAGAAACAGCCAAGGCCTTCCAGGCCTCTGCGGGTTCGGGGATGGACTTCGCGGACCGGCTGCTCAGCGCTCTCGAAGCCGGCCAGAAGGTCGGGGGCGACGCTCGGGGTATGCAGGCGGGCGCTGTTTGGGTGATCCCAGCACAACCGGATCCGAACGGATCGGAGCGTTATCGCGGCATCGACATTCGCGTCGACGACCACGAGAACCCGTTCCAGGAACTCCGGCGCATCCTGAACATTATTTATTCCAGGCAGTACCGCCAGCTTTCCACACGTCTTGCCAATGAAGACAAGCTGGATGAAGCCATCGAGGCCCAACAGAAGGCCAGCGAACTCGACCCGAGGGCAGATCGGCTGGTTTACGCCCTGGCCGGCCTGTACGCCCGCGTCGGCGACAGGAACAACGCGCTTCGATCACTGGAGCGCGCCATCGAAATGCAGCCGAGCTGGAAGCAGTCGGCGGCAGACGACACGGCCTTCGAGTCCATGAGTGATGACGCCGACTTCAAGAGGCTGATCGGCCAGTAGCTGTCCCTATTGCCGTTGGCGGTTCGCGTCTTGTTCTCGAAGCGCGGTCTTGAGCACTTTGCCGTAGTCGTTCTTGGGCAGCTCGGCGACAAATCGATAGTCCCTGGGCCGTTTGAAGCGTGCCAGTCGCTCGAGGCAAAAAGCGTCGAGATGCTCGGCGCGAACCGCATTGTCACCGTTTGCCACGATATAGGCGACGACCGCCTCCCCCCACTCCCGGTCGGTCCTGCCGATGACCGACACCTCGGCGACACCCGGGTGTTCGGTCAGCACCTCCTCGACCTCTCGTGGATAGATGTTGGCGCCACCTGAAATGATCACGTCTTTGGAGCGATCCTTGAGAGTCAGGAAGCCCTCCTCGTCGAGGACCCCCACGTCACCGGTATGCAGCCAGCCGCCGCCGAGGGTTCGAGCGGTCGCGTCCGGATCCTCCCAGTACCCCCGCATTACCGAATCTCCTCGCACGAGGATCTCGCCGATCTCGCCGACCCGAAGGGGTCGATCGTCTTCGTCGGCGACGCGAACCTCCACCACGCTCTGGGCCACACCCACCGACGCCAGCCGCTGAAGCCAGCGTGGATGGCCGCTGTCGGCGTGCATGCTTCGTCCGAGCGCGGTTATCGTCATCGGGCTCTCGCCCTGACCGTAGAGCTGCGAGAGCTTGGGACCGAATCGCTCCAGCGCTGCGCGACAATCCTCCAGGTACATCGGGCCGCCGCCGTACATCAAGGTCTTCAGATTGCTCGTATCCTCGTCGCCCCGGTGGTCCAGGAGGCGCTTGACCATGGTCGGCGCCGCGAAGAACGACGTGTCGGGATAACTCCGGATCAGCTCGTAGACCTCCGCCGGATCAAAGCCGCCGCTTTCGGGGATTATGTGACATGCGGCTTGCATGACGTTCGGGATGCCGTAGAGCCCCGACCCGTGGCTCATCGGGGCCGCGTGCAGGATGGCGCCCCATGGACTACCGGGATCGACGTCCGCGACGTAGCAGAAGCTCATCGCGAGCAGATTGCGATGGGTGAGGGTCGCGCCCTTCGGGCGCCCCGTGGTCCCGCTCGTGTAGAACAGCCAGGCCGGATCGCCCGGCGCACGGGGCTCGACCCAAAGTTCCGGACCCTCGAGGAGGCCATCGTACTCGCGGCTACCCACCTCAATGAGCCTCGGAAGGATTCCGGGATCGGCGGCGGCCTCGGCAACGTCGGAGGTCGCGAAGCCGAGCCGTGCGCCGCTGTGCTCGAACATGTACGCGAACTCGCGCGGGTGCAGCTTCGCGTTCATCGGTACCGCCACCAGCCCCGCGTGCCAGCAGGCATAGATCAGCTCGATATACTGCGGGCAGTTTCCGAGCGTGAGCGCTACGCGGTCGCCGGGCTCGAGACCGAGGTGTCCGCGCAACGCACCGGCAATGCGCGAGACCCGGGACGCCAGTTCGTCATACTGCAGCACGACGCTCGTTCCCAGCGCGACCGCGGGGCGGTCACCGCGGTAGCGGCCTGCGCGTACGAGATGATTGGCCAGGTTCATCTTCTCTTCGGAAACACTACCTCATCTCAACTGCTCCACCACACGCGCATTCGCCGGAGGCAGATCGTAACGGTCGAGTTCCGAGGGAAACGACCAGGTCAGGTCGGCGACCGCCAAAGGTCGTGGCGTTCCTTCGACAATGTGGGCGTCGAAGAAGTGGAGGTGAACGGTCCGGTCCGAATAGGCGTGGGTTTCTTCGTCGATGAGCGATCCGACCTTGATCCGGACGCCGATTTCTTCGCGGACTTCGCGGATCAGCGCGGCTTCCATCGATTCTCCGCGGCGCACCTTGCCGCCCGGGAACTCCCAAAGGCCGGCCAGATGAGTGCCCTCGCGGCGCCTGGTCAGCAGAACCTTCCCGTCGCGCCGGATGATGGCGGTCACAACCTCGATGGGCCCGTCGTGTTCGTGCATCGTCCCCGACATTCTTCAACCGGCAAGCGATTCGATCGCTGCCACAGCGTCGTCGGGAAGAGTCAGCTCGAGCGCGGCCAAATCCTGCTTCATGTGCTCGGTGTCGGTTGTGCCGGTCAGCGGCAGCATCCCGACAGCGCGAGCGAAGGCGAACACGACTTGCGGCAGCGTCATGCCGCGCGCAGCGATCTCGTGGATCTGTGGGTGCTGGAACACCTCCGGGTTGGCGGTCAGGAGCGAGAAGCCCTGGTAGGTGATGCCGCGATCCCGGCAGAACGCGCGTACGTCGCGGTCCCAGCCGAAGCGGGCGAAGCATCTGTTCTGGACGAAGTGGGGCATTTCGGTCCCGGCCGCTTCCAGCCCTTCGAGATGCGCCAGTGAAACATTGCTCACGCCGAGCAACCTCGTTCGACCCGCATCCCGTTCGAGCACCATCGCGGCCCACACCTCCTCATCGGACTCGCTCCATCCGTAACCCGAGGCCGGTCCATGCAGGACGTAGCTGTCGACGTAGTCGGTGCCGAGGTGTTCGAGCGAGCTCGCCATCGACTGGGCGACCTGCGTGGACAGATCGGTCTCAGGGTCGTAAGGCAGACGGTGATCCTGCCCGGGCTGGTAGGTGTACTTCGTCTGCAGGAACAGATCCGCACGCCTGACGATGCCATCGCGGTACACCGCCGCGAGTCCCTCGCCGACCCCCGCCTCGTAGTAGTGGCGACGCTGGTTGGCCGTATCGATGCCCCGGAAGCCCATCCGGATCGCGTTCTCGATGAGACCGGGCGTCCGGTCTTCCTTCCACGCGGTCCCGTAAAGGAAACCGGGGACGGCTGGAGTAGTCTCACGCATCAGGCTCACTCCTTCTGTAGCGGCGGGCTATGACCGCCGATCCGTGGCATCCATCACACCGTCGGCCGGTACCCGGGTCCGTACCCGGTCAGCTCGACGTACCCCTTTCCCGTGACCCGCCTCCCCTTCCATGTTCCTTCGATCCGCACCGCACCTTCCCAGTAAGCGATCCCGGTCGACCGGATCGTCACCAGTTCCTGGTCGTCCATCAAGGGCACGATCCGGAGGTCCGCCCCGAGATCGGGAATCTCCATCCGCCAGTCCAGCCGGTAGACCGCCTCGCTTTTCGGGCTCGCCCAGTCGCGCATTGACGCAATCGTGAACTCGTCGCGTGTGAGATGCCGGGTCGCTCCGTCGGCATCCACCACGGTACCGCTCGAACTCCCATCGATCGTCTGGTCGTTGCGACGCAGCTGGTAGATCATCAGCTCTTCCCCATCGTCGAACTGGATGCTGAACCAGTCCCATCCGACCTGCTCGGGCGCGAGCTGGTTGGTACCGAACTCGTGATCCATCCAACTCTCACCCGTCACGCGGACTGCCGCGCCGTCGATCGACAGCAGGCCTGTCGTCGCCATGCGCGTCATCGAGTAGTAGTGCGACGCCTGCCCGACGCCTTCGGCTTTCTGGCTGACGCCCCCGATGCCGTGGACGACGGGCGCCTTCTCCGACGTCAGTTCCAGTTCGAGCAGCACGCCGTCCGCGAATGCGCGCAGCTTCATCACGTCGTTTTCGAGCACCGCGGTCCAGCTTCCGTTCGCCACGTCCAGCGTCCCGGTCGCCGCCCGCGCGATTCCCGGGCCGGCACGGTTCACCCGTTCGTGGAACCGGAACTCCCCGCCATCCAGGTCGCTCAACGCGAAGTGCGCGACGTGCAAGGCGTCCACGTTCCACACCGACGGGTTCGCTGACCGCCGATCCATCCCGATCCGGAAAAACGTCAGCTCGTAGCCGAAGCGCCTACCGTCCTCTGCGTCCAGGTGCCCGGTGTAGTACCACCATTCGAGCTTGTAGTCCGCATGTGCGCCATGGTCGCGCGGGAACGTGTAGTCGTAGCCGGGCAGGGCCAGGCGGTAGTCGGGCTCGAAGATCGCGATCACCTCGGGCCCCTGGGCCACGCCCGTCATCGCGCAAGCAACGACACCCACCGCGAGCACTGCCAGAGTTCGATGCATCCTCATTCCGCCCGAATCCCCTTGATGGGGTCCATCTTCAGTGCGAGCGAGGCCGAGTACAGCCCGGCCGCCACGGTCGCCACCAGGACGAACGCGAGCGACTGCGCCAGGAAGCCCCACGGCATCCTGAACTGGATGGTCCACCCGAACGAGTGGAAGTTGATGACGTAGATCAGCAACACCGAGAGCAGGATACCCAGGACCAGGCCGATCGCCCCTCCGAGCACGCCGATCAAACCCGACTCCAGGACGATCACCCGACGGATCTGCCCGCGCGCCGCGCCGATGAAACGCAGCATCGCAAGCTCCGGCCGCCGCTCTATGATCAAGGCGGCCAGCGTGTTCGCGATGCCCAGGACCGCCACGGCCAGCGCTATCACCTCCAGTGCATAGGTCACCTGGAAGGTCTGGTCGAAGACGCGCAGGACCTGGCTGCGCAACTCCCCGTTTGTTGCGATGCGTAGTTCCGTGTCCGGAAGGCGGCCGAGGATCTGGGCCCGCACGGCGTCGGCATCCGCGCCTTCTTCGAGATAGATCGCGACGTTGCTGACATCCGGATCGTCGAATATCGCGAGGTAGGTGTTACGGTCCATCACGATGAAGCCCCCCTCGGAGGAGTAGTCGTAAAAGACCGCCTCGACGGCGAACGGCTCCATCCCGGTGGGCGTCGGCAACATGATCGTATCGCCCTCACCCACGCCGTGACGCACGGCAAAGGGTTCGGAGACGGCGACGCTGCCGTCTTCGATCAGCCGCCGGGCGACGTTCGCAGTATTGCGCCCGCCCATGAACATCAGGCTGCTGTATTCGGCCAGCGTTTCGAACTCACCCGCACCGAGGATTGCGGAAAATCCATCGTAGTCGATCCCCATCCCCCGAAACCGATCGATGGCGGCGATCGCCGGGATGTCTTCCAGCACATCGAGCGTCTCTCCCTCAAGAACATTCCGCCCGCCGTTCGACCCGAACGCGGCCGGCCGAAGATAGAGGTCGCCCTGGAGCGTCCGGTCGACCCATACGATCACGGTGTCCCGGAAGCTGGCGACCATGATGGCCACGCTGATCAGCATGGCCACGGCGATCGAAAGAGATATCACCGCGACCACGATCCGGGGGAGGCTGCCCTCGATGGTCTGGATGGCCAGGCGTCCCTCGGCGGGGAGGATCGTCGCCAAAGGTCTGCGAGCGATGCGGACCAACGCCCGCGCGAACCCGGGTGAGAGCAAACCGAACGCTAGGATGAACAGGACACCGGATAAGTACCCGAGGAACGGGAAGCCATCAACGGGTGGTGCGAAGCCGAACGCCGTAGCGACCGCCATCGTTCCGAGGCCCAGTCCGGTCAACAGTCGGATCCTGATCGGGGAACCCACATCCTCCCGCAGCACACCGGCCGGCGCCACCCGCGTGGCCCGTAGCGCCGGCCCGGTCCCGGACACAGCGGCCAGCACCCCTCCCAGGAGGATCATCTCCAGGTAAAGGATGGGATCGGGGTTCCCGGCAGTCCCCGAAACCGCGGTGCCGGTGTAGAGCATAGAGATCGTCCGCGATACGAGCGCGCCCGCGGCCCGGGCCAGGAAGCTACCGACCCAGACGCCAAGAACCGCGCCGACGACACCGAACGCCGTGGCTTCGATCAGGAACATCCACCGGATCGTCCGCCGGGACGTCCCGAGCGTCCGGAGGGCGGCGATTTCTCCCCTCCGCCGGACCACGGCAATGTTCAACGTGTTGTAGATCAGGATCATCCCGACGACGAGCGCGATGTAGGACAGCGCCTTCAGGTTGTAGCGGAAGGCGCGCGTCATCTTCTCCGTTTCGGCTGCGGTGTCTTCGGGACGGTAGACGATGACGGATTCCGGCAGCTGAACCGCTATGCGCTCGGCGACCGCGTCCGCCATGGAGGGGTCGTCCAGCAGGATTTCGATTCGGTCTATGCCGCCCAGCTTGTTCAGCGCCAACTGAGCTGCGGCGATGTCCATGAAGATGATCTTGCCGTCGAAGGCTCGAGCGATGCCCTCATCGCGAAGGATGGCGCCCACGCGGAAGTCGCGCCAACGATTCGCGATCAGCATCCGAAACGTTGAGCCGACGTCCAGTCCGAATCGGTCCGCAAGAACAGACGGAACAATGATCCGGTCCGGTTCCACCAGCAGGTCGATGAACTGCTCGCGCGTGATGTCCAGGCCAAGGTCGCCGCCCTCGGCCATGACGTAGCTGCGGAACGGTGCGTCCGAGAGCAGGTCGATTCCAAACAGCCGCAGCGACTCGCGCTCCATCGGGTTGGGCGACGTGTCCAGGTCGGCGCGGCCCTCGATGATCGCCGTCATGGCGCCCACATCCCATACCCAGGCGAGCTCGCCGATGAGGGATTCGTCCTGATCCAGGCCGTTTGCCGCGATCTGCAGGTCCGCCCGCCCGGACATGATCCGCAGGCTGTCATTGAACGACCCGATCGCCCGGTCGTTGGCCAGCTGCACGCCCACGACGACCGCAATTCCCAGCGCCACGCCCGTCAGGGTCAGCAGCGTCCGTGCCGGGTTCTTCGCGAGGTCCCGGACGATGTAGCGGTAGAAGAGCGTGGCGAAACGCGTCATCCGTCTATGCGCCCGTCGATCAACCGGACCACTCGCGAGCCGCACCCCGCCGCGGCAGCGTTGTGCGTCGCCATCACGACTGCCGTTCCGTTCGCGGCAAGGTTGCCCAGTAGCTCCAGCACCGTCCGCCCGTTGTCGGAATCCAGGTTTCCGGTCGGCTCGTCCGCGACCACCAGCGGTGGGTTGTGGACGATCGCCCGGGCGAGGGCTGCCCGCTGCAGTTCCCCGCCGGAAAGCTGGTTCGGTGTCGCGTTTCTCCGATGCCCGAGCCCGACGGTTTCGATCAACGACCGCACGCGATCCGAATCCACGTTCCGACCGTTCGCCAGGAGCAGTGGTAGCGCGACGTTCTCTTCGAGCGTCAGCGTCGGCAGGAGGTGGAAGAACTGAAAGACGAACCCGACGCGTGTGCGACGGATTTCGGTGAGGTCCTCTTCGGGAAGGCGATGGATGGGCGCGTCTTCGAGCCAGGCTTCGCCCGAGGTCGGCCGGTCCATCGCGCCCAGAATATGGAGGAGCGTAGACTTTCCGCAGCCGCTCGGACCCATCAGGGCGAGGAACTCACCGGGGACGACTTCGAGAGAAACATTCTGGAGCGCGACGACCGGCTCGCCCTCGGATTCGTAGACCTTGCGGACGCCGGAAACCCGCACCAGTGGGGACATGGGGGGATGGTAGCACGGGGGATTGGGCGCGATCTGTGACAGTGAGTCAGGTGACCAGTGTCCGAAGTTTGGCGAGTAGCTGTTTCGTTACCTGGGGTGGCACGGTCCCCATGCGTTTTGCTTTCCGGGCTCGCCAGTCGAGGCTCTTGATTTGGTCCGCCAGGATGACTCCACCGACTTCGAGTCCCGGCGGCAGTGGCACTTCGAACGGATAACTCTTGATTCGGGACGTTACCGGGCAGAAGAGCCCCAGACCGACCTTTCCGTTGTATGCCTTCGGTGAGACGACCAGCGCCGGTCGACGTCCTGCCTGTTCCGAGCCTGCTTGTGGATTGAACTGGAGCCAAAGGTCGCCGCGGTCTGGAACATAGTGCCGAGCCACTACCAGACCTCTCGGCCGTCCGGGCCGGCGTACGTGATCTCCTCGTGAAGGTTGTCCCCGGTTACCTGCGACAGAAGATCCTTGAGGTTGACTTCATCTGTTACGGGGCGCACCACCAAGGTTCCCTGCTTGACGCTGATGTCCACTGTTGACCCGTCGGACACGGAAGCCTCTTTGGCAAAGGACTTCGGAATCCGGAGGCCCAGGCTGTTTCCCCATTTCTGTATTCGAGTACGCATGGCGACGTATATACAATGACTATACCGCAGGGGCTTGCAAACGACTAGAGTCTTCGGTACGGCCTGAAGTCCGGTTGACACTTGTTGCGGCGCAGGAAGTCCATGAAGCGCCTGTAGTCCTGGTCTTTCAGCTGGAAGAGTCTGACGACAGACTTGTATGACCCGCGAGTCTCGCGCAGCCCCAGGTCCATGAGCGCCATAACCCTTTCACGAGATATATCCCTGTTCTTATATCGCGCGTGAATCGACGTCCAGAAATCCATTCGGCCTTCTTTAAGACTCTCGAACAAGGAAGTGACTTCATCCTTGTTGGCCTCAGTTTCGGTTCCGATCGAGGCGTCAACTTGCCTAATCGTGTTCGTTTCGCGGAAAAAAAGGCGCGCTCGACAACATTCTGAAGCTCGCGGACATTGCCGGGATAGTTGCCGGTGCTCAATTGACGAAGCACGCTCGGACTGAACCGTTTCCGGGCCTTGTTCACCGCGTTCAGTTGTCCGAGAAGAGCTCGAGCGATTTCCGGGATGTCTTGTCGGCGCTTGCGCAAGGGTGGCAGTGGAATGTATAGAACCTTCAGGCGGAACAGAAGATCCTGCCGAAAGCGTCCCTGGCTGACCAGGTCCTCCAGGTTCGCATTCGTCGCCGCGATGAGCCGTATGTCCACCGGACGATCTTTCGAATCGCCCAGCCGTCGAACTTTTCTTTCTTGCAGCACACGCAGTAGCTTGGCTTGGAGGCCTGCGCTCGTGTTGGCGACCTCGTCGAGGAAGAGTGAACCCCGGTTGGCCGTCTCGATCAGGCCAGATCGGTCGGATGTGGCCCCGGTGAAGGATCCTCTGCGGCTGCCAAATAGCTCGCTTTCGATCAGCGCCTCCGGTATGGCGCCACAGTCAACGGTCACCAGCGGCCCATCACGACGTTCGCTTGCTGAGTGGATCGCCTTGGCGACAAGTTCCTTGCCGGTACCGCTTTCCCCTTCGATCAGGACTGTGGCCACGTTGCCGGCAGCGATTTCAATTTGTCTACAAACCTCGGCAATTTCTTTGGAAGTTCCAATGATTCCGTCGTAGCGTGGCCTGGATCGATCAGTATTCGGCTTCCCTTCCGCCCAGAGCATGGCGGCGAGAGCGCAGGAACCGATGACGCCCGCCGTGCTGAGAAACTCCATTTCATGCTCTGCCAATCGACGAGAGCCAAGTTCGACGTATATGCCACCGAACCTGCTGCCATGCGTGGTCAGTGGTACCCACGCGGTCGACCGTCGCTCAGGATTCTTCTGTGAGGCGTCCTCGTCGTTGAAGAAGGGTTCGAATCGGTGCCGCTCATACAACCGGCTCAGCTTTCGGCGGAGGCTGTTGTCGACTGCACCGCCAGAGTTGCGGAACTCAATCTGATCGTGGATGTTGATCATCAGAGTGGCCCGGCACGCGAGCGTTTCCGACACCAGCTTGGTGAACGTCTCCCCGAACTCGGCCAGGTCTTTTGCAAGTCCTATCGATTGAGCGCCCTCGTAAACTGCCTTGAAGAAGTAGCGGTCCCGTTGGACGAGAGAATCGTGTTTGGCGTGATCGACTTGGTTTGACTTATTGTTCATGGTTCGGGCCTGTCTTCTCCACGATAGCTTCATGTAGCCGTTTCGGTAGCGTGCCGGAACCTGTTCGGCCAGGCTCGTGATGACTGAAACACTCTCGCTCAGCTTCTCTTGGGCGTTCTCAAGGTCTCCACGCGCCCGCATTCCTTCGGCAATCCGAAAGGCGGCCTCGGCTGCGATTTCCGGTAGCGGTAGTTCGAGGGCAATTTGATGCGCTTCACTCAGCGCCTGCTCTCGAACGTCAGCCGTCGAGCTGGAAAGTCCTCGCAGCAGCAGGATCCTGGCCCGCAGGGGCCGATAGCCGTGTTTGCGCGCGAGTCCATCCGCTTTCTTCAGATGTTCGAATGCACTGCCGAGTTGCCCCTGCTCGATGCCCAGTTCCGCGAGTGCGATCAGCACACGGCATCTTTGGTACAGCGTTCCTTGCACTTTCGTTCTCTCAAGTGCGGCCTCCAGAAGGTTCGAACGTTTTCCCGCCGGCGTCTTCGTCCAGCGGGCGATCAGCGCTTCTTCTACTCGGAAGAAGTCGGTTTGAAGTAACTCTGCTGCCTTGATCCGATCCATCGCCGCACGAACGCCTGCGCTGTTTCCGATGTGTCCGCAGAGTTCAGCTTTCCTCAGTGCGACCCAAACCGCCTTCTGGCTCGAACGATCCTTGCTGAGCCGTCTGCTGGCTGCCGTGAGAAGGGTTCCCGCTAGCACATACTGGCCAAGTTCGGTCTGGAGGGCAGCTTGGTCGGCATACAAGAGCGGCAAGTTCGTTCGGTCTCCAACGCGATGGTAGTGCAACGCACTAGAGACTCGATCCACCTGGTCGAAGAACTCTGACGCAATCCGGAAGTCGCCCTTCTTGATGAAAAAGGCCGCGAGATTGGCGTAGGACTGGAGTTCTGCGGACAGGATCCCAAAGCGCCGGGCTAGTTTGAGTGATTCCTCTTGGGATCGACAGGCCATCGACAAGTAGCCCATGTGTTCAAGGCAGACGGCGCGGTTATTAAGGCTAATTACGAACACGTCGCGGTTGCTGTGCTCTGTGCGAGTGAACGTCTGCAATGCATGGCGATACTCGCAAACTGACAACAGGACGTTTCCCTTTGCTGCAAGGGCTACCGGATCCGACTCCTGCCCCAAGGGTGGAAGATGTTCGGCCCGCGCTAAGCTCTCCATGGCACTCTGGACCTTGCCGGCGAGCGCATATGTCTGTGCAATACCTAGCAGGGGCCAACGGGCGTCCGGTGATTTGGCATCGAACTGGTCCAAGGCGCAGCCGTAAAGCTTTACAGCTGCGGTCAGCGACTCGCGCGACGTGTATGCGAGAATTCTGTAGGCCTCACCTCTTGTGCGAGCATCGACCTTGGAGTCGACTGCAACTACGCCATTGAGCACGGACTTCGCCAGCTGATCCTTTCCGGCCGATCGGAGACAGCGGGCATAGGCCATTTCAAGCTCGATGTTCGACTTTTCGTTCAATTTCGCCCCAAGTGCCCTGGCTTTGCCGTAGAGTTCAGCGGCAGTTTGAAAACTCTCTTGCTTATGTTCCATTTGCGCGGCTCGGCGATATGCATCTGCGGCGTCATGCAGCATTCCCGCACGTTCAAAGTGGTACGCGATCGACGTGACGTCCCCACCTTCAGCCAAAAGCAGCGCGCAAACGGATTTATGGAGTAGCTTTTGGCGTCGATTCGATATTCGGCGGTAAATCGCAGCACGGATGCGATCGTGGCGGAAAGCGAATCGACCGTGTCCATCGAAGAGGATGCCCCTGCTAACCAGCCATTGAAGGCTCTTGTCTGACGCTTCTGGAACAGTCTCAAGGGCCTTACGAGCAAGGCCTACAGGAATAGGCTTCGGGAATAGAGACAGGATTTCGGCCACTACCCTCCCTTCCCTCGGCAGTTGCGCAATCTCTTCTCGCAGAATGTTGCCCACCCTTGGAGGGAGTTGTTTGCAAGTTGCTTCGCTGTAGCGAGCGCATTCTTCCAAGAAGAGCGGATTCCCGCAGCCGTTGTCGACGACCCAGGAGACATTCGAGGCATCTACGGTTAACCGCTCCGCCAGGTCGATCGATGCCCGACGATCGAGCGGCTTGAGAGAAATCGTTGTCAGTTGGGTGTCTTTGTCGATCAGTTGACGCAGGTCTCGGAATGATTGTCCGGACCTGGAGGTTAGTACCAATCTCAGGTTGCACTCCCCGGACCGTAGCCAGAGGTGCTCCAGTACGGTGAGGGTACCCTCATCCATCCAATGTGCGTCTTCGAGACCAATCGTGATGGTCGAAGTACGACGCGACAGGGCAATGAGTGAGCCGGCCAGATCAGTTGCGAGCTTTCGGAGGGCAATGGGCTGTGCGGATCCGGTCACACAGCCGAGCTCTGGCAGCAGCGCGCCGAGCGAGCTTGCGAACGGCCGTCCGTCTGTTTCAAGCCATCCGTCTACTTCACCGTTGCGAGTCAGCCACTGTGACAGAACTTGTAGAATCGGCTCAAATTGTCGGTTTGCCCGTTCATACGATCGACCCACTAGGCAGTAGTCCCCGGCCAGCTCACAACGAAACGCCAGTTCCTCGACGAACCGCGTCTTTCCAGAACCGGCTTCACCATTTACAGCCAAGACCTGGAGTCCCGTCTCGCCATTCCGGAGCGCGTCCCAGGCACACTTCAACTCCACTTGTCTGCCGACCAGTGGCGCGCGCCGCGGCGGTTGAACCGGGCACGAAAGCAGCAGAGAGAGTTCGGCAAATGCCTCCACTCGGGCTTCGGTCTGGCGATCCAGCAACGAGGCAACCAGGACGCTCAGCTCGGACGAGACGTCGCAAACGTCGTTCAGCGGTACGGGTACCGCATGAAGATGCTTTTCCCTGAGCCGTTGTGGATCGGAATCGTAGAAGAGATAGCGGTCGGAGTAGATCAGGTACAAAACCGCAGCCAGCGAGTAAAGGTCGGAATCGACTGTCGGGAGGGCGCCGGCAATGACCTCAGGTGCGATGAAGTGTACCGAGCCCAGGGCTCCCGGAGGGGTGGTCGGAGGCAGTCCTCCGTCCACGAGCGTTATGGACCCATCCCGGTCGGCGATGCAGTTCGATGGGCGAATACGGCCATGCACAATCCCCTCCGAACGCAGGATCGAGCAGGCAGAAACGATCGGCCCGGCCGCAGTCTTCGGCGCTGCCGTCCGACTGAGCAAAGCTTCTCCCGGGTAATGGGTGCGGACGCAGTAGAAGTCGCGCTTGGCTGTAAATGCGGCATATTGCAGATCGCCGATGAGGGGGTGCTCTATTCCCCGATACCAGGCTAACTGTTCACGAAGGGTTTCCGGTGCCCTGTAGCAGTTCGCGGAAAAGAACCTGACAAGGACGTCTGGGGCATCGTCCGACCATCGATCTCTGCCGACGAATGTCGTGGTCTCGCGGGATCGTCGCAAGGTCTTGACGACTTCGAATCGTCTGCGGATGGACCGATGCATGAAATTACACTTATGAGCCAGAACGAGTAACCGCTGCAATCGAGTTGCCTCGTTTCTGCCGAAGGCTATTCAGGATGTTGGCGAAAATCGCGGGACAATTATCGCGGGGTTCGCGCTTCAAATCTACGCAGAAAGCGCGATTTTTCCAAAGGCGCGTGTCTTCAGGGTTTGATAGCGATCTTGCGGTTTGCGATCGACCGAATTCGCTGGTCGTCTGTCAGTCGCCAGTCTGCGATCGCAAGAAGATCCTCAAACTTCGTACCTTCTTGCGGAAACTCGGCGATGCTAATTGCGACCCGGGGTGCCAACTCAACTCCGTGGCGCACCACGAACTTGTGTCGATCCAGTTCGTTCTGGATCCGCGACTTGAGGCTTCGGCCTGTTCTCGACTCATCTTCGGATGTAGCGCAAGGAACTGATCTTCGGAATAGCTGACCAGGATATCGGTTCCCCTGACTTCTTGCTTTAACCTTCGACCTAGAAAGCGGACGATCTCGGTTGCGCTCAGGTGACCGTAGCGCTGGCGAATTTCCGACAGGTCTTCGATCCGAAAGGCCAACAGCGCCATCGGGTACTCGTAGCGTTGCGCGTCCATCGCCACCTGGTCGAACATGAGATGCATCTGGTACCCGTTGGGAAGGCCAGTGACCTCGTCGAAGAGCGTGGCCCCGGCATCTTTGGGTTTGCGGGAGCGGTGGAGTCCGATTGCCGCCTGGCCGGCAACGATCTCCAGGTGGCGAAATTCCTGATCTGTGAACCGGACCTTCTCGCTACGGTAGAGGGCCAACGCGCCAATGATGTTGCCCCGATGGTTCAACGGCACGATGCTGGAGATCTCGAATCGCGGCTTGGGGTCTTTCAGCGTCCGGAAGTCCGGAAACGGTGGGAGGTTCGAGAGAGCCTGGTTGTTTGCCGCGACCCAGCCGCTCAGCTTCTGGTCGAGCGGGAGAGACACGTCCTTTTGTATCATGTGCTCCAGGTTCCCGACCACGTGCATGGGCCGCACAACATCTTCTTCAACATCGGCCAGATAGAAAACGGCCGCGTCGAAAGGGATCAGCGCCTCGAGCTTGATACCGATGAACAAGAGTATGTCTTGGACCTGAAGCGATCGGGCGGCCCGAACGAACTCAAATACGGAATACAACTCGGCCTGGACTTCCGCGCCGACATCCATGGCCTTGCTGTAGTTGACCGTGGGCTGTACTGTCTCTAACGGACGTACGTTCTCGGTCCGCTTCGCTTCGCTACCCCAGATGTCGGTGTCGGGAACGGGAACTTTGGAGCCCTCTTCCTCCAACGCCTCGACGTTCTGAACAAAGGCGTCGACCACACCGGGATCGTAGGCTCGCCCGGATTCTCGCCGGAAGAATTCGATGACCTGTTCCCGCGCCATTGGCGCCCGGTACGGGCGGTTGGTCGTCAAGGCGTCGTAGCAGTCGACCAGGGACAGGATTCTCGCGCTAAGAGGTATTGCATCCTCCCTGAGGCCGTCCGGATACCCCTTGCCGTCCCACCTCTCGTGATGGGACTTGACCAGCGGTTGTACGGGGAACGGAAACTCGATGCCCTTGAGCATGCTTGCTCCGACGGATGGGTGGATCTTCATCTTCTCGAACTCAGATTCCGTAAGGACCGTCGGTTTGTTCAGGATGTACTCTGGAATGGCGATCTTCCCGATGTCGTGAAGCAGCGCCCCCGACTTGATCGCCATGAGTTCGTTTTCGTCGTTCACACCCATCCGTTTCGCCAACTCCACCGCATAGCTTTGAACTCTTCGGATGTGGCCGTGAGTGTATCGGTCCTTGGCATCGACGGCCGTCG
This sequence comes from Terriglobia bacterium, assembly GCA_965206125.1. Classification (GTDB taxonomy): domain Bacteria; phylum Acidobacteriota; class Terriglobia; order 20CM-2-55-15; family 20CM-2-55-15; genus CAXWPM01. The sequence continues at coordinate 153,220 of CBDBIN010000046.1, read as the reverse complement.
CCAGAGCCTCGACCGTCTGGAGGTAGAGCTTGTTCAACTCGGCGATATGCGCCTGAGCGTTTTCGTATTTGTCGATGTAGAACTGGTAGAGCTGGTAGAAAACAGCGGCTATCGGGAGGGCGAGAAGCAGGATGAGAGGGTTACGTTCGTAGAAGAGCGAAAGAAGGCCGGCCGCAGCCGCAGAGCCATAGAAGTTCAAGACGTAGAGTCCAAGACCATCCTTCCAGGTCGTCCAGAGAGATGCTTTTTCCAAGAGCGCAATTACGATCGCTAACGGTATGGTGTTCGTAAGGAAGAAGGAGGTGGCTATCGTGGCCAAGCCGATCAATTGGGATGCGGTGTCGGGTAGGCCGAGATTCCGAACGTAGGTATAGGCAAAGTACATCGCCGTGATCGACACCGCACACTGGGCAATATTGAAGAACCACTTGTAAGCGAATGTTTCTTGTAGGAAGTGCCAACCGAACTTTTTTATCTGGTTAGTAGCGTGAGCGGTGACTAGCTGGAGCCAATATGTGACCAGCGCCGGGCCCGGACCGAAATACAGTATTGCCAGAATCGTAAACACATCCCCCATCGAGATGATTTCCGACTTTGTGCGTGGCAACCGGACATTTACAGTCGCTACAAAAAGGGAGGCTGTGGTTAAGAATAACCATTCTTGAGAAAACTCGTTCTCAGGCACCGAGAAACAGATCAACGCGACGGCAGCGCCAGCTGCGTACACTGATACTAAGTAGGCCCGCTGGCCACGTGAGAGGTCACTCCATTGCAGTTTCATGCAATCTCATCGAGCGTGGGCCCTTTCGGGCCCACATCGGTTTCGTTCGGCTGATTATTTTCCAACGTCCAACGAACCACTCGGGGCGATCTTCTGTTCCAGTTCTTCGATTTCAACTTCGATCCAGATTCCGGCAAATTCTTTGTTCTCAGTCATCTTATTTTTCTCCAGGGACGATAGTTTTTGCAGTCTTTTTCTTGCAGCCACCGGGAACCCGGCGCCACGCTAATTGTTCGACAGTTTTGTGGGGTGGGTTAGACCCAGATCACGCCGTAGAACATGTACCTGCCTCCACTGTTCGTTGGTCGCGTCCGTGCGGGGGTGGCTTGCCCTTCAACCGAAGGGCGTAGAAACAAAAAAGGCTACCGGCGAGGTTCGTGAACCCTCTTCGGTAGCCCGACGAGGTTCCGTCAATAAGTGTGTAAATAGACATCAGGCGGCTTTCTCCTCGGTGACTTGGTTGACTGGAACTCCATTGACATATTGGGCGCCTTGGTAGACATCCTTCATCAAGTGCGGAGCCTTCAAACGGCGAAATCTTTTCTCAGCGACCAGCAGCATCTTCCAGATGACAGCCCGTGCGTTGGCCACTTTCTTGAACCTTCGAGCGGCATCGGTTCGCAGTCGCAGAGCAGAGAAGGGAGACTCCACTGGATTGGTAGTCCGCAGATGTTGCCACTGCTGTTTGGGATAGTTGTAAAACGTCACCATCCGATCCCAGTCCTGGTCGATCAGATCAGCCGCTGCCTCCAGTCCTCTCTTGCCACACCAATGTTGGAATCGTCCTTTGACTTGCTCGGCTTCCTGCCGTGTTTCTGCATAAGGGATCTGCCGCAACACCAACAACGCCGCTTTGTGCCGACCCTTGGGGATCTTAGCCAGCAAGTTGACGAGGCGATGATTCCAGCATCTCTGCTCGTCGGCTTCTGGGAAAACGTTGCGCAACGCTCCCCAGATCCCCAGATGCCCGTCAGCCATCACCAGTCTCGGTGGGTTCATCCCCCGCTCTTTGAGATCCCTCAGCACTTCGGACCAGCTCTGGGTCGATTCTCGATAACCACTACTGACCGACACCACCACTTTAGTGCCATCACTTAAAGCGGCGATCACTACCAGGATCACGGCCTTTTCCTTCTCCAGCCCTGCTTTGATGTACACACCGTCTGCCCACAGATACACCACTTCCAGATCGTCCAGCCGACGGCTTTGCCAGGCCTCCATTTCTCCCTGCCACTTCTCCTTCAACCGGGCTACGGTGCTGGGGGACAGCGGCGCTTCTTCCCCTAAAAGCCCTCTTAAGGCCAGATCGAAATCCCCCTCGGCCAGACCATGCAAATAGAGTTCTGGAATCAAGTCTCGTACCTCTTGCGTCCGCTTGGCAAACAGCGGCAAGACCCGGCTCTCAAAACGCTCTTCCAGATCCCGCACTCGGGGACGCCGCAGCTTGATCGTTCCGCAACTCAGCGTCAGTCGCCGCTCCTTACCGTAGCCGTTGCGATAGCCACCGGGCGCGTCCACTTCTCGGCGACGCTCATTCTTTCTTCGTCCCAGCAGCTGTGTCACTTCATCCTCCAACAGTTCCTGTACGTAAAACTGGATCTGCTCTCGCACCCACTCTTCCAGCTGTTCAAAGCAGACTCTTGACTCCACACTTCGATCAATGTTCTTCTTGCTCATGGCGGTGTGACTCCTTCCTTTCGGGCTCTTCCGCCCGGGTTTTTATTTCACCCGGAAGGATAATCACCGCCTATGCTATTTACACACCTTTTGAGGGTAGCTCAGCCCGACGGACATGGTTCCTATGCGGCAGTGCGGTCTCAACACCGACAGGAACGGTAGTCTCGAAGCTTTGCGTCTCCGCCTTTAGACGGATTTGCCTTTGGCACGAGGAACTACTGCTCGGTGAGGAGGGGCAGAAGGCTCCCTGCCGCATTGCGCTGCCACTTTCCTCAACCTCTGGCAGCCCAACCGGCGTGGCCCCGGGGAGGGGCTGTAGCCTTGTGGCTTTGCGTCTCCGCTTTTCAGCGGGTTTGCCCGGACAAAGGTGTCGCCTTCACAACTAAAGACCACTCAGCGCGCTTTAAAATACACTAATTCCATGAAATAACGTTGCGTTTCGTGTGACCCCATGGTTTGGCAACGAACTTAAGTGCGGACTTGGTGGCAGGAACCGCGGTTTCGTCGCGGCCGCTCGGATCTCCTAGGAGCCTGTCGGGAATTGGCTCCCTCGAAGCAAGAATCAACAACTTACGAGCCATCCCTGGTCTGTAAGTTGTTGATTCTTGGTTGCAGGCTTCTTATTTCCGACAGGCTCCTAGGGCAAGATGTCCCAGAACTCGGTCCGGATCCATCGGACCACACGGCGGGTCATCAATTGAATGACGAGCCGCTTGCCGGCATGGATCTTGGCCACACCGGTCATCTCCGCCTTGAGCTTCCCGGCCCCGTTTCCGAGCTCGGTCCGCACCACGATGTATCGCTGGGAGTCGACGTAGAGGGTCGAAGCGGACTGAGTGGACCGGTCGGCGATGTCCGTGGCGGTCTCGGCGACGGGCGCGATGAAGTCCACCCGTCCGATGAACTCCTCGGTCGGGTAGCTGCGCACCTTCAGGTGGACCGGACTGCCCATTGAAACGTCCGCCATCTCCTTTTCGGGAACGACGAGCTCGGCGTTCACCCGGTCCATGTCGACGATCCGGCAGAGCTCGGCGCCCGGAGTCAGGTGCTCGTGCAGCAAACGCTCGATGAACGGCGTCACAATGGTCCCGGAGATCGGCGCGCGGATTTCGCTCTTGGCCAGCTCCCCGGTCAGGATCGTCTGCTGGGTTTCGAGCATGACGACGTCGGCTTCCCGCGCCTGGATCTCCTCGGCGCGCGAGCCGGCGAGCAGCAGCGCCAGCGCGCTTTCGGCCTCGGCCAGCTCGTGTTGCTTTAGGTCCGAGTCGCGGCTGGTCTCTTCGGTCAGGATTCGGAGAGACGCCTCGGTCATGCCGACGCTATTCTTCTGGGCATCGACCGCGGCCTGGGCCAGCTCCATATCGATGCGGGGGCCGACTTCCTCCACGAACATGTCGGTCGCCTTCCGGAGGTCAATCTCCGCTCGGAGCAGCTCGTTTTCCTCGCGCGCCAGGGTCTGCTCAAGCTGGAGGCGGAGTTCACCGTTGCGGCTCACGTTTGCCAGCTCGGTCCGCCGCGTTTCAACCAGCGTTTCGGCCTGATCGATCTCCTCGGGGCGGGGGCCGGCTCGCAGTTGGGCCAACTCGGCCCGCTTGCTAGCCAGTTCACCTTCTACAAAAGACAGCTCCTTTTCCTTGTCAGGGTCGTAAAGGCGTGCGATGAGGTCGCCGGCTGCGACATCGTCCCCTTCGGTCACCAGGATCTCGTCGACGGTCCCCGCAGTCTCGGCGCGGACGATCGACTCTTGCCGTGGGAGGATGCGGAAATCCGCGGAAATGCGCAGCCCCCACGGAATCACAATTATGGCGATCAGGAACACCGCACCGATGCCGAGGTTCCGGTACTTGCGGATCAGGGCCCTCGCGCCCAGGGAGCGGGCCGCGGGGACCGACTCGGCGGCCGTGCGCTTCAATGTGAAGGTCGAAAACATCACGAAGCCGACCAGCCCGGTGAAATCGAAGTAGAAGGTGGCCAGCAGGTAGATGTTAACGTAAACGAACAAAAGCAGTAAGGTCGAAAACGTGAGCGAAAGGCCGCCGTAAACCAGAAGGCTCCGGCGTTGGTCCGAAACCAGTAGCGGCTCGCTCCGTGACCCCAGCCAGGCATGGACCGCTTTCATCGCCTTGGCCCGGAGGTTCGGGATCTCCAGGTAGTCGCTCAGCATGTAGTAGCCGTCGAGCTTGATCAGTGGGTTGAAATTGAAGAGCGTCTGCAGGCCCGCAAACAGGATCACGATCAACGCGACCTGGCTGATCACGGTTTCCTCGGCCACGATGCGCCACACCACCGTAGCGATGCCCCACACGACGAGCTGAAAATACCCGCCCGCCAGCGTCACCCAGATCCGTTGGCGTCGGGTGGGGAACATCCAGGCATCGCTGGACGTCGCAGTAGAACGCCGGCTGGAAGTAGATCAGCATGAAGCCCAGCTCTTTGACCTTGCCTCCGAAGTGGCAACAGGTCAGCCCGTGCGCGAATTCGTGCATCGTCACGACCACGCTGACCACCAGCCAGATCGTGATCAGACCGTTCAGGCTCAAGAGAGACAGGACGTGGCCGGTCAGACGGCCCGCGTTCGAGAACGTAATTGCGAATCCTGTCAGGATGGCCAATACCGCGAAGACATGGAATGCCGGCGTAAAGCACCAGCGCACTTTCGGCAACAACCAATCGAACACGCGGTCCGGGTTCAGCGAGAACAGGCGCAGGTAGAGAAGGTTTTTCTCCTGCTTGGTGCTCTCATCGCGATGGTCCAGTTTGTCGCGAGTTTCCGCGTTTTCGAGGAGCAACTTTTCGTCGAGCGATCGCAGAAAACCTTCGAGTGATTCACGCTTAACGGGAGTGTGCAGCCGATCGGCGGCCGCAGAGGCCAGGGAGTCGACATCGATCGGGGAGTGGAGCAACTCGAGGATCGCGGCCTGTCCTTCGGTAAACCTCAGGTAGCGGTTGGTGACCGGATCCTTGACGATGACGAAGGAGCGCCCCTGGTGGGTCTGGGACGAGAACTCCAGCTCCGGGCGGAGGCTGTAGAGTGCCGACACGGTCCCTTTATAACAAAAAAGACCCTGCGAATTGCTTCGCAGGGTCAGTGGCGCAAAGAAACCGGGGTCTTCAGGCCATCACTCGCGTGACTTCCTCCGCCTGGAAACCCTTCGGACCTTCAGTAATCGTGAACTCGACATCCTCGCCTTCTTTCAGCGTCCGATATCCATCGTTCTGGATGGCCGAGTAGTGAACAAAAACATCCCCGCCGCTGGCCCTTTCGATGAAGCCGAAGCCCTTCTTGTTGTTAAACCACTTCACTTTTCCTGTTTCTTTCATCGCCTTGAAACTCCTTACACGTCTGAAACTACTGTGGCGCCCTAACAGCACACACGGCCTGAAAGAAAAACGGGCCGGCCGACGGGAATTCGGAAACTATGGCCGTGCCTTTTCTTCCTCTTAGCTGATGTAAGTATGAACGGCCGCATTATACCGTAACCCCCTGCCGTGTCAACCAACTACAGACGGATGGAAAATGGCGGACAAATCAGCACCGACGGGTCTGTCCCCCACACGCCGCCACGCTGCCTATCGGAAGAAAGTACAGTCGCCGTAGCTGTAGAAGCGGTAGCCCGAACGGACGGCGTGGCGATAGGCGTCGAGCACGATGTCGCGCGATGAAAACGCGGACACAAGGAACAACAGCGTGGAGCGCGGCAGGTGGAAGTTGGTGACGAGACCGTCGACCGCCGAGAACCGGTGTCCGGGCAGGATGTAGAGATCGGTTTCGCCTTCGTCGGCGACGAATCGCCCGTGCCGCGCGCACACGTAATCCAGTGTCCGCGTCGACGTCGTGCCGACCGCGATGATCCGCCGGCCCGCGCTGCGCGCGGCATTCAGGCGTTCGGCGGCTCCCTCGCCGATAGCAAATCGCTCGGGTTTCAGTCGATGGTCGGCCGGGTCTTCGGTCCGCACCGGGATGAATGTTCCGGCTCCGACGTGCAGCGTGATCTCCACGGTTTCGATACCGCGTTCCGCCAAAGAGGAAAGCATCTGTTCGGAGAAGTGCAATCCCGCCGTGGGCGCCGCGATTGCGCCGGGGCGGGTGGCGAACACGGTCTGGTAATCCACTGCGTCTAGCGGCGTGTCCTCCCGGTCCATGTAGGGTGGCAGTGGAATACGGCCCGATCCGTCGAGAAATTCTTCGACGGTCACGCCCTCCGGGGGAGACACCTCAACCTGCCGGAGCCCGAATTCTGCATGGTCCCCGACGACAATGGAGCCTTCGTTTTCAAGGAGGATCCGGTCGCCCGGCCGCAAGCGCCGCCCGGGGCCGAGTATGGCCTCCCAGGTGGAACCGTCCACCGGGTTCGACAATAGAACTTCGATCGGGCGTCCGGTGCGCTCCAGTGTGCCGGGAAGCCGGGCTCTCAGAACGCGCGTATTATTGAGAACCAGCAGATCTCCCTCACGAAGATGGGTCCCGAGGTCCCGGAAGCGCGAGTCAGTCCATTGACCCGTCTGACGGTCGACGACCAGGAGCCGCGACGAGTCCCGCGGCCGCACGGGCTCCTTTGCGATCCGATCCGGCGGCAAATCGTAGTCAAAGCCCGACAGCGTCACGAGTTAACTATATCATTAAAAATGAGATACATGACAAGTAAAAAGTAGGACCCAAGACTTGATAATGATACACTCACTTCTTATGATAGTAACTGACTAATTTATGAGGAGGCTTAGTGATGGCAGTCATTAGATGGGATCCTTTCAGAGACTTGAACACGATGCAGGACCGGATGAACCGGATGTTTGAGGACGCCACCCGAGGCGCAAGACCCGATGACCCCGCATCCACCACATCCTGGAGCCCTTCGGTCGATATTTTTGAGACCGACGCCGCAATCACGGTGAAGGCAGAGGTTCCGGGAGTCAGGCAGGACGATATCGATCTGAGTCTGGATAACAACGTGCTCACCCTCAAAGGCGAGCGGCGATTCGAGAAGGACCCGAAGGACGAGAATTACCACCGGATCGAACGGGCGTATGGCACTTTCAGCCGGTCGTTCTCGATTCCGGCCGTGGTTGATGCGAGTAGTATCGGGGCAGACTACAAGGAAGGTGTGCTGACGATCACGCTGCCGAAGAGCGAGAAAGCCCGACCGAAGCAGATCGCGATCTCGGGCTGACGTCTGGAACCGCAGACCATACCTGAATCAGGACACGAGACCCCATGATTCGTTTCGACAAATTTACGGTGAAGGCCCAGGAAGCCCTGCAGACGGCCACGACCCACGCGAAGGAGCGGCACCACTCCGAACTCGAACCCGAGCACCTGCTCTGGGCGTTGGTCGAGCAGAAGGACGGGGTGGTTCTGCCCGTCCTCGAAAAGCTCGACGTGGATGTCCGCTCCCTCGCCGAAGATCTCGCCAACGCCGTGGCGTCCCTACCGCGTCTCGCCTCGCCGGGCGAAGCGCCGATCTCCAGGACGCTGGCCGGCATCCTGCAGACTGCCCAGCGGGAAGCCGCACAGTTCAAGGATGAGTACGTCAGCACCGAACACATTCTGATCGCTCTCGGCTCGGCCACCGACCACTCCGCCGGTCGTCTGCTCGCAAAGAACGGCGTGACCAAGGATGCGATCCTCGGGGTGCTCGTGTCGATCCGCGGATCTCAGAAAGTCACCGACCCCAACCCTGAAGAGAAGTATCAGGCGTTGGAGCGCTATTCCCATGCCCTCACCGCGCTTGCCGAAAACAGCAAGCTCGACCCAGTCATCGGGCGCGACGAGGAGATCCGCCGGGTTATCCAGGTGCTGTCGCGCCGCACGAAGAACAACCCCGTATTGATCGGCGAACCCGGCGTAGGCAAGACCGCCATCGTGGAGGGACTCGCGCAACGCATCGTGGGCGGCGACGTCCCCGAATCCCTCAAGAACAAGAGAATCGCCTCGCTCGACCTGGGTTCGTTGATCGCTGGCACCAAGTACCGGGGTGAATTCGAAGACAGGCTTAAAGCGGTCCTGAAAGAAATCGAAGAGGCGGCCGGACAGGTTGTACTCTTCATCGACGAGTTGCACACGCTCGTCGGCGCCGGTGGGGCGGAAGGCTCGATGGACGCGTCCAACATGCTCAAGCCCGCGCTGGCCCGTGGTGAGCTGCGGTGCATCGGTGCGACCACGCTGAACGAATACCAGAAGTACATCGAGAAGGACAAGGCGCTGGAAAGGCGCTTCCAGAAAGTACAGGTTGGCGAGCCGACGCCCGAAGACGCGATCTCGATCCTCCGCGGTCTGAAAGAACGTTACGAAGTCCACCACGGAGTTCGCATCAAGGACTCGGCCATCATTGCCGCCGCGATGCTTTCGCATCGATACATCACCGACCGTTTTTGCCCGACAAGGCCATCGACCTGATCGATGAAGCCGCAGCCAGCCTCCGCATGCAGATCGATTCCATGCCGGTCGAGATCGACCGGCTGGAACGCGCGATCGTTCAGCTCGAAATCGAGCGGCAGGCGCTGAGCAAGGAGAGCGACGCGGCATCGCATGATCGTCTGGAAGAGATCGAAAAGGAGCTCGGAACCCTGCGCGAGGATTCCGCGCAGCGGAAGCTGCGATGGCAGGCCGAGAAGGAAGTCATCCAATCCGTGCAGACGCTCAAGGAGCGGCTCGAACGGGCCCATATCGAGGAGCAGCAGGCCGAGCGCGACGGCGACCTGAGCCGCGTCGCCGAGATTCGGTACGGCCGGGTTCGCGAACTCGAGCAGCAACTCGAAGAGGCGAACCGCCGATCCGAACGAGAGAACGCTGAAGAGCGGATGCTCAAGGAAGAAGTCGACGAAGAAGATGTCGCTCGCATTGTGGCGAAGTGGACTGGCATCCCCGTGGCGAAGATGCTCGAGAGCGAAGTGCGGAAACTGGTCCGGATGGAAGAACTTCTCTCACGCCGGGTTATCGGACAGCGTGCCCCGCTCGTCGCGGTCGCCAACGCCATCCGACGTTCGCGAGCCGGCCTGCAGGACCCGGAGCGTCCGATCGGCGTGTTCTTGTTCCTGGGGCCGACTGGCGTCGGCAAGACCGAGACTGCCCGAGCCCTGGCCGAATTCCTGTTCGATGACGAGCGGAACATCGTCCGGATCGACATGTCCGAGTTCATGGAGAAGCACTCGGTTTCGCGCTTGATCGGCGCCCCTCCCGGCTACGTCGGTTACGAAGAGGGTGGTTACCTGACCGAAAGCGTGCGGCGACGACCCTATTCGGTGGTCCTGCTCGACGAGATCGAGAAAGCGCATCCCGAAGTCTGGAACGTCATGCTCCAGATCTTCGACGATGGCCGCCTGACCGACGGCAAGGGCCGGACGGTTGACTTCAAGAACACCGTCCTGATCATGACGTCCAATATTGCCGTCGAGGGCGATGAGGGCGACGTGCGCCAGAGGTTGCAGGCCCAATTTAAGCCGGAGTTCCTGAACCGAATCGACGACATTATCCGGTTCAAGAGCCTCGGAAGCGACGACATCGTCCAGATCATCGACATTCAACTAGACGGACTTTGCGATCACCTTGAAGAACGCAAGGTGACGCTCAGGTTGACTCCTGAGGCCCGCGAACTTCTGTTCAGGGAAGGCTACGATCCAGCCTTCGGCGCCCGTCCGCTGAAACGCGCGATCCAGCGCCTGGTGACCGATCCCCTCTCGCTGAAGATTCTCGAAGGTGAGATTACTGCCGGATCGCATGTGACGGCGGATGCGGGACCCGAACATGGCCTGGTGTTCGAATCGCGCCCAGAGGATGTCCGGTCGCGCTGATCCAATCTGAACATGGCTCGATCCGCCTGCGAGTCGATCGAGTCACCGTTCTTCCGATCCTGACTCGTCCCGCTATCGTATTCCAGGCTGTCCGGCCCCCGCGGCCCGCAGGATAACTGCGATATCGGCGCGTTCGTCAGCCACCGCCAGGTCCAGAGCTGTTGTGCCAGCGTCGTCCGTCGCGTTCACGTCGGCTCCGGCATCGATGAGGAGTTGCACGACGTTGATGTCCGCCCGCGGCGATGCTGCGTGCATAAGGACCGTCCGGCCTTTATCGCTCTTGGCGTTCACGTCGGCTCCGGCGTCGAGCAGAAGCTGTACGGTGTCACCACCGCCCGCCCATGCCGCCCGCATCAAAGCGGTATAGCCTGTCCCGGACGCGGTATTCACGTCGGCTCCGGCGCCGATCAGGAGCCGAACGACATCGGGGAAAGCCGTCGCGTTAATCGTTGCGGTTAAACCCTTTTCAGGCTTCGCGTTCACGTCGGCTCCGGCGTCGATCATGGCTTGAACAACAGCAACACGTCCGATGCCTGCGGCCCTCATCAGCAGCGTGTTTCCGTCGCCCTCCACGGCATTCACGTCGGCTCCGGCGTCGATCAGAGCCTTGATGATCTCGACGATGAAGCCATCATCGCTGGGTGAAAGGGCTATCTTCAGGGCGTTCGCGCCGTCCATCCGCTTTGCCGTCACCTCTGCACCAGCCTCGATCAGAATCTCAACAACATCGAGGTTGCCCTGGAACACAGACCTCATCAGGGCCGTGGAAGCACCGATTCCGGCCGTAGCATTCACATCGCCCCCCCGGGCGATCAAGTCCCGAACGCCAGCTTGGTCGCCACTCGTTGCCGCTGCAATCAAGTCCGAATTCAGCTCTTTCTGCTCTTCACTCGGTTCCTCTTCGGCTTGCTGCTCTTCTGCCTGAAACACGGCAAGCGTTCCTGCCGATGCCACCACCGTCAAGAGCACGAAGATGAAGAACGCCAGCGCGCCGGAACGACGAAATCCCACTGTCATGGGCACCCCCTTGTCGCATCCGAACAGGAGTCGGCTGCGAAGTTCATTGGAGAAGTCGGTTGAATGTTACGCAGGATGGCGAGTTGCGGTCAATCTAAGTCGAAACTGGATCGGGGGAACTCTGGGGAAACCCTGCCCGGGTCTGCCTTGTCGCATCATCCCGGCTTGGGGCAAAGCGGAGTATCGGCGTAGACTGACACTCGCCATGCTTCGCCGATTTGTCCTCGTACTGGTGCTGACTCTGACCCCCTGCGCGGCTATCGCGCAGGACTGGCCGCAGTTTCGCGGCCCGGACGGGCAAGGCCATGCGGTCCGCCAGAGCCTACCGCTCGAATGGGATGAATCCTCGAACATCCTGTGGAAGATTCCGGTCCCCGGGCAGGGGTGGTCTTCTCCCGTCATCGCCGACGGTCGGGTCTGGTTGACGACGGCAACCATCGATGACGATGGGGCATCGCTTCGCGCGATAGCCTACGACGTCGAGACCGGAGCCGAGCTCGTCAACGCCGAAGTGTTCCGGCAGGACGACGCGACCCTGCTCAACCTCAAGAACAGCCACGCTTCCCCGACCCCGATTGTCGAGGGTGATCGTGTTTACGTTCACTTCGGGGCGTCCGGCACCGCGGCCATCACGACTGACGGCACGGTCGTCTGGAGAACCGAGTTCCCATACATTTCACAACACGGCAACGGCGGGTCCCCCACCCTGTTTGAGGATCTCCTGGTCATCAGCTGCGATGGTTTCGACGAGGCCTTCGTCATTGCCGTGGACAAGGATACCGGTGAGGTCCGCTGGAAGACCGAGCGGCGTCAGCCGTTCAGCCAAGCGTACTCGACGCCTATCGTAATCCGGGTCGGGAACGAAGACCAGATCGTCAGCATCGGTGCGTTCTACACGACGGCGTACGAACCGGAGTCCGGAAACGAGATCTGGTACGTCCGATACGATGGCTTCTCGAACGTCCCCAGTCCAGTCTATGGAGACGGGGTGGTCTACATCGTGACAGGATTCCACCTGCCTGCGCTGTTGGCCGTACGTGTCGATGGAGAGGGGAACGTTAGCCGAACCCATGTCGAGTGGGTGAGACAGCGCTCCATTCCGTTCACATCATCACCGCTGCTGGTCGGTGAAAAAATCTACATCGTGAGTGATATCGGCGTGATCAGCTGCCTGGACGCCGCGACGGGAGACGTGATCTGGCAGCAGCGGGTCGTCGGCAACTATTCCGCGTCTCCCACCTACGCGGACGGGCGGATCTATTTCCTGAGCGAGGAGGGCGTGGCGACCGTAATCGCCCCGGAGACCGAGTACCGTCTGCTCGCCTCGAACCGACTGGACGGCTGGACGCTGGCTTCGATGGCGGTCTCCGGGGGTTCGATTTTCATCCGAAGCGACAGCAGCCTGTACCGGATCGGGCGGGAATAGTCCTGTCTCTAGGCGACCCGTTTACATGTTGGTTGCGACTATTTTCTGCAAGGATTCGTTCCCGTTTGACGTCCTTATACAGCAAGCCCCCCGATTGCTCGCTCGGCCGGACTCTTCGGCACAGGAGACACGATGGATCCCAAGACGGTCACCTTCCCCAACGGCAAGCTCATCCTCACGCCTCCGGACGGTCTGAAGAGCCTCGGCAAAGCACTCGCCGACAACACGCCGTTTCCCGACGACGCTTTCAAAGCCGGCGCGATCGCATTCGGGTCGATCGATGTGTCGGCGGAGAAAGATATCGATCTTGGTGGCGACGTGAAGTTCAGCGCTTCGGGCAGTGCGTTCGCCGGATTCGGGGTGTACCGCAAAATCGGGAAGCTTTACCGGGCATTGAGGGCCGAGGGTCTCGACGAACCTATAGTGTCGCGCCTCGGACTGCCCGAGGATCCCGCGAAGAATCTTTATGCCCTCCGCTGGGGATATGATGCATCGGCAGGTGTGAACGGCAAACTCGCTCTGGGTCCGGGCGTCAGTTTCGGCGCCAGCGGCCAGACCGAGGGTTTCTTCGCTGTTCTCCATTCCGCCGACCGTAACCGAGGCGCGCGCGATGCCGTGCTCGCCACGGCCAGCGGCTGGATGCTGCCCCGGCAGGTTACCGAGCCCGGGAAACTCAAACCTGGCACGTGGGTGCTTGCCGAGACGGGGGGCGAGATCAAGCTCTCTCTCGGTGTTGAGTACGGGTACGAATACAGCTGGGTGCGCGAATCCCTCGACCTGGGCGGTCTTGGGGGAGACGTTGGCCTCAAGATCGAACTCGGAATCAAAGCCAGTCTGGGCTTCCACGCCAGCGGCCGGTATGCCGTCGTCGTGTCCCGTGCCGATGCCCGCGAGGTCCTCCGACTCCAGGTCTACCGTCTGAAACGGAACGGCTGGTCGTTCGCATTCGATGCCGGTGTGACGGCGGAGCCTCAGCAATCGATCGCCCCGGGCAATCTGGATGACTTTATCCGCGGCGTCCTCAATACCGAAGGCCTGCAGGCGCTCGGGGACATCTACGCGGACTTCAACAAGTGGACGAAGCCAGGCAACAAGCTCAGCGATCTGTTGGGACAGGAGCTGGTCGGCTATGCCTACGAGCTTGTTGAAGAAGTTACGGGTTTCGACCCAGCCGAGGATCTGGACCCGGCGCTCGACAAGCTTCGGGATGTCGTCGGCAAGTGGCATGACCTGCCTCACGAGCTTTCTACAGTCCTCTACAAACTTATCCGCGACGAAGTGCCGCTCGATGAGCTGACCTCATTCCTCAAGAGCATCAAGAGCGAGAGCGAGCCCGGAAGGATCGCCGACCGGATCAAGGCTGAGATTGTCGATGTCTCGTTTTTCGAGACACCGACCGGCAAATGGCTCATCTCTGCCGCCGAAGGCGGGATCATGTCGGCCCTCGCCAACATTGAGTCCGACCGACAGGCACTCGTCGACATGGCGGACAAGACGCTGGCACTGCTGGACGGCAGCGCCGTCGAGGAAACCTTCAGGAAGCTTCAAGCGGCGATCGAAGACAGGCTGGGGCTCGACCGGATCCTCGAGATCACCGACAAGGCCAGTTTCGAGCAGGCGGACGCATGGCTCAAGCGGCGACTGTCGGACTTCCTCGGCAAGACTATCGTCGTCAGGGACCTGAACAAGATAAAGAAGGCCATCAACAAGGTCCGCGACCAGGCCGAGGGTTTCTACGAGATGGGGTACAAGGCGATCAGCCGCAAGTACTCGGCCGAACTCAGCTACGCCTTCGAGAAGAGCACGACGCGCGATGCGCTCCTGGACATCACATTCGACTTCGCTGAAGATGCCGCGTCGGCAGGCACGCACCTGGCCGGGGCGCTTGACGGGAACTTCTCCGAGATCCTGAGAACCAGGCTTCCCGGAGTCACCCTCAACGAAGGGGTCCTTACCCATCGCATCAAGCGCCGCTCTCACCTGGAGGTCGATCTTCCGTTCTTCAAGAACTCGCTCGACCACATCAACGAGTCGGTTGCGAAGGGTAAGGTTGTCGATCAGGGTGAAGATCGGCTGTGGGTGTTCACGCTCAAAGGCCAGGACGTCGTACGCAGCCGAAACAGCATGAGCAGGCTCAGCATAGGGATGACGATCGGTAGGAACGTCGGCCTGCGGACCTTTCGAGAAGAGTCCTACAGCTACGACTACGCGTTCCGGTTCGCCAGGCGGGAAGCACGGCGCGACCACCTGGAAGATCGACTGGCGGTTTTGACCGAGGAATATCTTCCCGAGAAGTTTGGTGGAGACGACCGGAGAAGCCTGTCGACATACCTGACTGCCCTGGACAAGGCGCTCGATTCTGCCGGAGTTGCCGGAGATGACAACTTCGGATCTACGCTCGTCGGCCTGGAAGTCAGCGTGTCCGGCAAAGCGCTTGCCGCGTGGAAGAAAGTATCGGGCGACAAACTGGACCCGAGGTACCTGGAGATATCGCGGCGCGTACAGACGATGCTCCGCGAGTACATCCGCCGGTGTTACCTCCAGGATCTCGATAACTACAGGCAGACCGTTGCCGTGTACCCGCTGTTGGTCTATTCCGCTCTCCCGCCGATCAATCGCGCGAAGATGAGGGGCAAGACCCTGGAGTTCAACGAGAGCGATATCTACAACTGGGACTAGCGGAGCGCGAAGGTGCTCGCGCGGATGCTCGAGGAGCATTGCCAGCCTCGTCTGCCCAAAGTGCTGCGTCAGGCTTATCGAGACCTGGAGGGATCGAGCCTCATCGAGGACTACAGGTACGCCAACATCGGTAAGATGCTCCGGCTAAAACCAAAGCAGGCAAAAGAAAATTTCCAGACCCTCGTTCTGACGGAAGCCTACCTGATCAAGGCTATCCACAGCGCGTGCCTGCGAATGCACAAATTCCTCGCGGCCGACAAGCTGGACGAGGCGATCGAGGAACTCGCGAAGGCGGGAGCCGAGTTGACCGAGGCGTTCAACAACAAGGTGGGCAACACGATCTATGAGGGTGCCGGCATGCGTCCCCTGGGGACAATGCTTTTCCTTGAAGTAGCTCGTGCCCTCGATCCCAAACTGGCGAAGAAGATCCGACCAGTTGCGATGATGGAACTGATCGTCCTCAAGGAAGACTCGACGTTCGAGGTCGCTGATTTTCTCCTCGACAAGCGGCCGGAATCGTCTGAGATTGCCTTGTCTCAGCGACTGGTCGAGTAGGTGAATGCTGTCGATGTCGCTGGTTCGTGCGGGTTGGCAGGACGATCGCAGACGGCTGAATTTTCGCTTGCCAGACCGATCGTTCGGATCCATGCTCCCCGCGATGCGTGCCACGCGGACCGACCCGAACCTGGCGTTGCGGGAGGAGTAGCCGAGCTGCTACATGTGCGAAAGGCCCGCCGCGGGCCGTCAGGCCGATCAAGTGTGTCGTGAGTTACGGCGGTGGGTCGTCAATCCACGGTAAGATGCGACCATGAATCTCGCCACATTGCGATCGACGACCGACGACAAGCTCGCTGGAGGCATTCGTCTGATGCTTGCCGTGATCTTCCTGATGACCGGACCGATGAAGGTGCTCGTGCCCAGCCTGGCCGAGGCCTGGGCCGGCCAACTCGTCGCCGCCCAGATCCCCTTCGCCGAGTTTTCGCGGGTGACGGTGCCGTTCGTCGAATTGTTGCTCGGTATCGTGCTCGCCGTCGGAATCTTCGTACGTCCGGCAGCGTTCCTCGTCATCAACATCATGCTCGTCGCCACATACGTACACGTGGTGGTGGACGACCCGTCTCTGTTTCCACTGCAACCCGAGCAACCTATCATTCCGATCATGGTCATGATCGGAAGCTTTTATTTGCTATGGCTCGGCGGCGGCGCGTGGAGCAGGGACCTGAAGATCACCCCTTAGATTCCGGGACGTTCCTAACTGCTACGCTCCCCCGCGCCCACGAGGGGGGCGCTGCTCGGCGAAGATGACCAGTTCACGGTCGCAGACCTGTGTCTTGAAGCCGTTGATGTCGACACAGTTGAAGCTGTAGTCCGTGTCGAGACGCGGTTCGAGGTTACGGCGGGCAAGCTCTGCCTCGACCGAATCCTTGTCAAACTCCGTGATCGTGTAGGCGATGTGATCGAGCGTTCCGAGCGCTGCGGAAGTTTGTCCGCCCTCTCGCAGGTTGGTCGGAATCCAGACCGAGTCCCCGAACCATTGATAGGTATCCCTTCCGGAATTGCGCGTCTGCCGAAGGTCCAGTAGTTCCCGGTACCAGTCGGCAAGCTTCGTGTAGTCCTCGGTGAGAACCACGATGTGGTTTGCGCTGACTGCTTTCCACAGCATCGGGTCTACCGCTGGTGCTGAGGGCCGCCTCATGAAGTCGCTGGCGAAAACGCCGATCTCGTTGCCGGCAGGATCGGTGAACCAGAAACCCGTGTCGCCTTCCGGCGTCGGTCGGAGCCCCCGCCCCTGCAGTTCCGAAGCCACCGCGTTCTTGTCCCAGTTGTCGAGCGTGAACCCGAACTTCTCGATTCGCGGGGCTGCTTCGCCGGCAGCGGCCTGCCGGACGATCATGACGGTATCGCCGCCGTCGTCGCCGTACCACAGATGCACTTCGTTCGCGCCCGCCCGATCTTCCTGCATCCCGAACACCTCGACGTACCAGTCGACGGTCTTCCGAAGGTCGGGGGCGACGTAGGTGTACTGATTCGCCCAGGTGGACTTGAATGCCGCCGCCGCATCCAACGGCAACGGAAGCGCGGTAGCCGCCGCAACCACTGCGGCTCCCCGCAGAAACTCCCGCCGCCCGATGTTGCACGGCCGCAGTTGCCGAAACACTCCTTCGAAGTCTTGCATCTCGATTCTCCTATACAATTCCGGGACTGCCGATGTATTGCGGAACGCCAGAGGATCGCCCGATCGTGCGGTCTTGTCAAGACTCACGGCGCTGGCTGGTAATGTCTGGCGGAGTGTTGCAAGATGGATTCGCCGACTGACAGCTATCAACCTCAGAGGCCGATTCTTATGACCTGCAACCGATCCGTTCTCACCGTTCTTGCCATCGTACTGGCTGCCGGTCTGGTTACTCCGACCTACGCTCAGGACGAGGTGCCGGAACATCCCGTGATCAAGCCCATGACGGGCGCGACGCTCGGTCCCGGATCCACCTTCGTGGATTTCGGCCGGTTGCCGCTGAATTTTCGGGAGGGTGGAAGTTCGGTGCAGATGGAGGCGGAGGGCAACCGCTGGCACCTGGAGTATCAGCTCGAGAACACTTCGACCAGCCGTGACGAGATCATGGCCAACTACGAGTCCGAGGCGCGCAGGCTCGGGGGCGACGTCCTTAACCGGACGGGGACCCGGCTTCTGTTCCGGCTGACGAGGCCCGGCGGCGGCGTTACGTGGTGCCGACTCGACACGCGGTCGGGCGGACGGTACATTCTCGAGATCATCGATGAAGCCGGGCTGGACCTGAGCCTCGAGTTCGATGCTGACGCGTTGCTCGAAGCTCTGGACCGCGACGGCCAGGTGGCGATCTACGGAATCCTGTTCGATGTCGACCGGGCCGACCTGAGGCCCGGCAGCGGGCAGGTGCTCGACACGATCGCTACGATCCTGAAGTCGGATTCCGGGCTTCGTCTCGAAGTGGCCGGCCACACCGACTCGACCGGTTCAGCCGAACGAAACCGCGAACTGTCGCTCGAGCGGGCGCGAGCCGTCGTCAATGCCCTGGCTTTGTACGGTATCGACCGGGGGCGCCTGATCGCGCGTGGTTACGGTCCGGATCAACCGGTGGCGGACAACGCGACCGAAGAAGGGCGCCAGCAGAATCGAAGAGTGGAACTGGTCAAGCAGTAACCCGAGGAAATCGATGTCAGGCACGGTCCTACACATATTCACGGCCCCCGCCGAAGAGGCTCCAGGGGCCTCGTGCGACGAGGTGCGGGCCGTTGCGGGAAGGGGTCTCGAAGGAGACCGCTACTACCGCGAGTCCGGTATCTTTCCGGAGAACCCGAAGCCCGACCGGGAAGTAACCCTCATCGAGGTCGAACAGCTTGCGGGTTTGGCTGAAGAGTTTGGGATCGAGCTGGCGGTTTCCGAACCGCGTCGGAACATTGTGACACGCGGCGTGTCGCTGAACGGCCTGGTCGGAGCCGAGTTCAGCGTGGGAGAAGTCCGACTGCGTGGGATCCGCCTGTGCGAGCCGTGCAGTCACCTCGAGAAGCTGACCGGCAAGCCTATGTTGAAGGTTCTGGTCCACAAAGCCGGCTTGCGTGCTCAGATTGTTGAAGGTGGTACGATTCGCGTCGGAGATACAATCGTTCCTGCTTGAGCAGACATCTAACCTCTTGATCCAAAACGAACAAATTCTGTAAACTTGGCACTCGCAATACACGAGTGCTAATACCCGCAATTCTTCAAGTCAGCGATATACGAGGGAGTACACAATGCCTGCAAAAGAACTGTTGTTTCGTGACGAGGCCCGTAGGAGGGTCCTGGACGGAGTCAATACACTGGCCGACACCGTGAAAGTGACGCTTGGCCCTCGGGGCCGCAATGTCGTCCTCGACAAGAGTTTCGGTGCGCCCGTGATCAGCAAAGATGGCGTGACCGTCGCGCGACATATCGAGATCAAGGACCGTTTCGAGAACATGGGTGTGCAGATGGTCAAGGAAGTCGCCTCGAAGACCGGCGATGTTGCGGGCGATGGGACAACCACGGCGACCGTGCTCGCTCAGGCCATCTATCGCTCCGGCCTGCGGAACGTCGCTGCAGGCGCCAACCCCATGAGCCTGAAGCGCGGGATCGACCGCGCGGTCGAGGCAGTCGTTGCCGACCTTCACAAGCGGTCCACGCCCATCAGGGGGCGCGAGGAGCGACGGCAGGTCGCTACGATTTCGGCCAACAACGAGGAGCGGATCGGCGAGTTGGTCGCCGAAGCGATGGAGCAAGTCGGCACGGATGGCGTGATCACGGTCGAAGAAGCGAAGTCGACCGACACCGATCTGGAGATCGTCGAAGGCATGCAGTGGGACCGTGGTTACCTGTCGCCATACTTCGTCACAGACCCCGAGCGGATGGAGGCCGTCCTCGACAACCCGTTGATTCTGGTTCGCGAAAAAAAGTTTACGCTCGTCAACGATGTCGTGCCCGTCATGGAACTCGCCGCGCGGGCGGGCCGGCCCCTGCTCATCATCGCTGAAGACATCGAGGGCGAGGCCCTGGCGACGATGGTGGTGAACAAAATCCGGGGCTCCGTGCAGTGTGTTGCGGTAAAGGCTCCGGCTTTTGGCGACCGCCGCAAGTCAATCATGGGCGACATCGCCGTGCTCACGGGCGGCCGCTCGATGACCGAGGATCTGGGCATATCCGTCGAGAATATCGGCGTGGCGGACTTCGGACAGGCCAAGCGGGTCGTCGTCGATAAGGACAATACGACGATCGTCGAGGGCAAGGGCAAACGTCCGGCCATCGCGGGTAGAACGAAGGAAATCAAGCTGCAGATCGAGAACAGCACTTCGGACTACGACAAGGAGAAACTGGCCGAACGGATGGCCAAGCTGACCGGCGGAGTGGCCGTTATTCACGTCGGTGCTTACACCGAAACCGAGATGAAGGAGTTGAAAGCGCGAGTGGAGGACGCGTTGCACGCCACGCACGCGGCGGTTGAGGAAGGCGTCGTACCGGGCGGCGGCACCGCCCTGCTGCGGGCTCGCGCAACTGTCGACAAACTGGCCGGTACGCTGGAAGGCGATTTCCGTACGGGTGTCGAGATTCTGGGCGGCGCACTGGATTCACCGCTGCGCAGGATTGCTACGAATGCGGGCCTTGAGGGCTCGATCGTGGTCGGACGCGTGCTCGAGAGCAAGAACTACAAACTCGGCTACAACGTCGAGACCGGCCGGTACGAGGACTTGGTGGCGGCAGGCGTGATCGATCCCACGAAGGTAGTCCGGGTCGCTCTCCAGAACGCCGCGTCGGTGGCAGGGTTGCTCATCACGACGGAAACGGCCGTCGCCGAACTCCCGGAGAAGAAGGCCGCGATGCCTGGTGGCGACTACGACGATTACGATTAGTCCTGGGAAACGGAACGGAAACCGCGGCAGTCTTCGGACTGCCGTTTTTTTTGCCTGCCTAATTCAGGTTGAACACCACACCGGTCGACAGGTTCGTTCCCGGAGACCAGAATCCGTTCGACTTGAACCACATCCGGCTGACGTCGAACCGCAGGATGAGGGCGCCCCCGACTGGGATGTCCACGCCTCCCCCCGCGCGTAGATCGGCCAGATCAGCGTCGTTGAACAACGAGCGGGAGCTGCCGAAGCCGATTCCGGCGGTGCCAGACGGCATCATGCGACCCAGGCCTCTAAAGGTGAACTTGGGCCCGAACATATCGAAATACAGAGATGTGTCGTCCGGACCCGGGTAAAGGCCCAGAAAGTTGCTCAGGGCAAACCAGCTCGTCAGGTTGATGTCGGTATAGACGTTGATGCCTGAAAACCGGTGGTTGTAGAGCCCCCCAAAACCGATGTTGCCGTATCCGAGGCCCATCTCCAGCCGGGACAAGTCTTCTTGCGCCAGCAGGGGTGCGGCCAGGAGCATTATCAGTAAGATGGCCGACAGCGATCTGTGCATGACACGCTCCGGATGAGTAACGGGTGATAAGTGGCCCGTGACGGGCAACTGACCGTCCTAGACTCCCCGACTAATCACTTGTCCCTAGGAGCCTGTCGGGAATAAGAAGTCTGCAACCAAGAATCAACAACTTACAGACCAGGGATGGCTCGTAAGTTGTTGATTCTTGCTTCGAGGGAGCAATTCCCGACAGGCTCCTAGTCACTCTTTGCCGCCCGCTCGACGGGAGGAGCTGCTTTCTGCCCCGTGACGGCCACGTAGAGTATGCCGCCGATCATGGCGAACAACGAGAACAACAGGACATTGATGAGGAGGGTGATCAGGATCGTCGTGAACGAAAGATCCGGCGAGAGTAGTTGCAACAACATTTCACGGACGGCATCCTCCATCTCAGCCTCGGCGAACATCTCTTCGAAAACTTCCTGTTGCGCACGGAATACGCTTGCAGTCAGAAGGCGGACAGGGATCGACACCAGCGTCGCGACGAACGCTCCGAACAGGCCGCTCAGCACGCCGACGAACGCCCCGTCGCCGTAGCTCATCGCGTCCACGCCTTCCGGCCGTGCTCTGGCCAGCAGCCAGGCCCCCAGCGCCCCACCGCCGACGATCCACATGCAGCAGCACCAGTTCCCTGCGTTGACGATCGGCAAAGAGGAAAGAAGTCCGAGGGCGGCGCCCGCGATCATCGCCGGCTGGATGAAATCGCTCTGCTCGGTTGCCCCGGCCTGTCGGGGCGCATCGACCGGCGTACCGCATTGCATGCAGTACTGCGCCTGGTCTGCCAGCGTCACCCCACATTTCGAACAGGTTCTCAAGAGGCCACCTCCCGGAAAGTCTGTCCTCGAGAGCGCCCGATCCTCGCCGCAGCCTCAGCGATCCCCTGTTCGACAAACCCTGCAGACGCCAGGCCCAGGAGCAGGCCCGAAACTGCCCGGACCGCTTCGACATCGCCGATCAAACGGGCACCGACCCACTCCAGCGCCGTTGCGGCCAGCGCGATCCGCAGGAACCGCGTGCTGGCTGGCAGCCGCACAACGAGCGCTCCGAGAAAGCCCGCGTAGATCGCGGTGCATCGGATGCAGACCGGCATCGGATGTCCGTCGAGGAACCAACTGCGATCGGGCAGTTGATGGCAGATTGCCGAGAAGAGTCGGTAAAGGAGGTCGATCTCGAACAGGGGCGCCGCGACGATCGCCAAACACCACAGGAGGACGGAGGCCATTACCGCTCCGCGAGTAGAGGGAAGAGTCCCGACGGTCCCGGTGCGGGTCGGTGTGCTGGGTTCGGGCCCGGTCCTAAAACTCACGTGTACGCTCACAATTGGGGGCGGAATACGTCTGCTACGTAGTCGATCGATTCCGGAGCCGTAAATGCTCTGCTTCGTATCGGTTGCGAAGACGTTTCGGACCGCGTCATTGTAGCAGCGCCGCGGGCTTGCCCAAACTACTGAATCTCTTGACTGTTACACTTCCGGTGCTATGATATTGGATTATCGAGTCATCATGGGATCTTCAGCTCTATCGAGGGGATTTAATGAATCGAAAAGTCATCGTGGGGGCCATTGTGCTCGGACTGGCGACCGCAGTTGCGGGGTACAGCCAGGACCGGAGTTCGCGTTTTCAAGAGCGAGCGAACCGAGCCTTGACCAGGTGGTTGGACGAGGACGCTGCTTACATCATTACGGATCAGGAAAAAGCGGCTTTCAAGGCGTTGCAGACCGACGAGGAACGATCGTCGTTCATCGAACAGTTCTGGCTCCGTCGCGACCCGACGCCGGATACAATCGAGAACGAGTACCGGGAGGATCACTACATCCGGATCGCGTACTCGAACGAGCGGTTCCAGTCCGGGAAGCCCGGATGGAAAACTGACCGTGGAAGGATTTACATCATCCACGGACCGCCTGACAGCATCGATGACCATCCTTCAGGGGGGACCTATGTCCGACCCTTCGATGAGGGCGGCGGTACGACCATCGCCTATCCCTTTGCCGTCTGGACCTACCGTTACATCTCGAACATCGGCAACAACGTGGAGTTCGAGTTTGTCGATCCGTCCGGGACTGGTGAGTTTCGGTTGGCGTTGAGCCCCTGGGAGAAGGATGCGTTGATGATGACCGCCACGGGCGGACTTACCCTTGACGAGGAGATGTCCGATGACCCGGCCGAAGCCAAGAGTAACCGACTGCTCAACGAGATGACGGGCGGGCTTCAGCGGGGGAACATATTCGACCGCCTCGACACCTACTCGAAGGCTTTCAAGGCCCCCGAGGTCAAGTTCAAGGACCTCGAGGCCATCATAACGACGAACCTTTCCTACAACCTGCTGCCGTTCGAGGTGTCACAGCACTTCGTGCGCGTAACCGAGGAGAACGTACTCACGCCGGTGACGATCCAGATCCAGAACGAGAACATCGCCTTCCAGCAGACACAGGGTATCCACCAGGCGCTGATCAACGTCTATGGGCGTATCACGAGTATCAACGGCCGGGTCGCGCACACCTTCGAGGACGTCATCAAGCTGGATATTCCGGATGCGATCTTCCGGCGGAACCTTGAGCGCCACGCTGTCTACCAGAAGGTAATCCCGATGAGCCCCGGTCTGTACAAGATCGACCTCGTCCTGAAGGACCTCCACAGCGACAATGTCGGTACCGTCAACCAGCGGCTGGCAGTCCCCCGCTTTCCCGAGCAGCAACTCACCGCAAGCTCCCTGATCCTGGCCGACGTCCTCGAGCCGCTGCCCGCGCGGCAGGTCGGCAGCGGGATGTTCGCTCTGGGCGCCTCCAAGGTGCGTCCGAACGTCAAGCAGGAGTTCCATCAGGATAGAGACCTGAAGATTTGGCTTCAGATCTACAACCTCGAGATCGACGAAGATTCGCTAAAGCCGTCTGCGACGATCGAGACCCTGATCACGCGCGATGGCACTGAAGTCACCAAGATCGTCGAAGAATCCGACGAACTGTCGGGGGCGGCGCAGCAGATGACGATCCAGAAAAGTTTGCCTCTCGCGGATTTCGAGCTCGGTGAATACGAGATCCAGGTTCGGATCACCGACAAACTGTCGGATGAGATCTTCTCGCGGACGAGCAAGTTCGTCGTTCGTGGGCCGCTCAATTCAGCCGAGGTACCGCAGTAGTAGCGTTCGGGTTGTGAACCTTGGGGTTCCGGAGATGCATGCCGGAGCAGTGAGGAAACAGAGAGAGATGACGAAAAAGGCAACGAGGCCTTCGAGGCTGGCGGTGCTGGCGTCGTTCGTCCTCATCGCCGGGCTCTCGGTTCCGACGGCGTGGGCGCAGAGATCTTCCAGCATCGGCGGCCGCGTTGTTGACAGCGCCGGAATGCCGCTGGTGGGGGCGCTGGTGGCTGTTCAGTCGATCGACACCGGTCTCCGCGAACGCCTGTCTTTTACGGATCACGCCGGTATCTTTTCCATTCCGAATCTTGTCGCCGGCGAATATTCCGTCAAGGTGACCAAGCCCCGATTCCTTCCGACCCCCGCTCACGCAGTGGAGCTGGATGCCGGCAGCAGCATCGCCCTGACGCTCAATCTTCAGACGGCCATGGACATCCTGCGGCGTGGGATTCGCCGCGGTAGCCTGGAGGAGATGAAGTGGGTCTTAAGGAGCGCCGCCTCGACCCGATCCATCCTTCAGATGTTCGAGGATCAAGGCACCGAGGAAAGCACTGACGATCTGCTGTCGTCGATGGACAGGTCCGGGTACCTCCAGCTCTATTCAACGTCCGTCGATGCCTGGGGTATCGCTACGGACTCTGTCGGCTCGCAGTTTGAGTTCGTCATGCCGCTCGCGGCGGACTCCCACCTTACTTTCTCGGGTCAGTACACCGAGTCGACCGACCAGCCGCGAGGTTTCGGCGCCGAATACGAGTTCTCGCCCAGGGAACGCCACCGGTCGAGCCTGGCTGTCAACGTCCGACAGGGTGCGATGCTGAACGGTGAAGTCGGCGGGGCAGAATCGCGTGAGATCAAGGTGGAGTACGGCGAACAGATGCAGTGGTCCGACCACCTGGTTCTGACTTACGGTGCGGCCCTGGGGCGAGCCGATGGTTCCAGCAGCCACAGTTATGTCCGGCCCGAAGTCGGCGTGGCATGGGTGCCGCAGGCCCGGACAACGGTGCGTGCTTCGTTCTCAAGGCGTGCTCCGACCGACACGAGCGATCCCATTCGAGGGCGCGAATATTTCGACCGCGCTGTCTACATCCCGCTCGAACTGGAACGGTTTTCGCATGTCGAACTGGGCGCAACCCAAGTGGTGTCGGACTCGTTGCGGTTCTCGATCGCGGGTTTCCGCGATCACATGGGGCACGAGGCGTTCCTCGTCGATTCAGACGACGGTCAGCGGGCGGTCATGATCTTCGGCGGAAACACTGAGCCGACGAACGGAATCCGGGTGCACGTGGATCGTGCCTTCGATGACGTCGAGGCCGGTGTGTCATACGCGTTTGCCAGGGCGATCGGTTTCGACCAGGATGTCGTTTCCCCCGATGAACTCCGGCAAGAGGCGAAGCGCAGGAACTTCCACATTGTGACTTTGCGCGTGAAGACCGCCATCGATTTCACCCAGACCGCGATCACTGCCGTGTATCGGTGGTCCTCGGGGCCTTCGCTCAGCCCGGTCGATCCGTATCAGCGTTTCGCCGAGTACAATGACCCCACCTTGAGCATCACGATCGCGCAGAATTTACCCACGTTCAGCCTGCTTCCAGCCAAACTGAAGGCAGTTGTCGATGCACGCAACTTGTTCGAACCTTCTTTTGGTTCCCGCCGAACGATGCAGGCCCGGTATCCGCGCCTGCTAAAGGGCGGCATACACTTCACGTTCTGAGCAGAATCCCAGTTTTTGTATATCGATATTCCAAAAATGGGATTTTAATATTGCTTTCAGCGCAACTGTGTGTAAATACATGTAGTTGTTTGGAAGTGGGATTGCTTGTTCCTCAACAGGGATACGTGCGCCCAGCGTCCGCAGATAGCGTATGACACGACTTCTCTCATTCCGACTGATCGCAACGCTCGTGCTGAGTCTCGGGCTGATCATTCTCGGTGGGTTCAATGTCCAGCAGAAGCGGCGCTGGGTGGCGCCCGACGATGGAGTGTCATGGATCGGCGGCGCCGCGGGTGTTGCAGCTACTCTGGTTGTGACGGATGGTCCGGGCGACAGGGCCGGAATTAAGAGCGGGGACCTCATCGAGGCCATCGATGAGACTTCCATCGAGGGCGATGTTCAGGTCACCCGGGTGCTCTATGAAATCGGCGAGTGGTCGCGGGCGACCTATCACCTGGCACGCGACGGGGTCCGGTTCGAGACGACGGTGGTCGTGTCTCCGCAGTCGGAGCGGTTCCAGAGGCAGTTTCTCATCCAGGAAATCATCGGCCTGCTCTTCCTGGTGGCGGGCATATTCGTTGTCACGAAGCGCTGGCGCGCTCCGCATTCGACGCACTTTTACTTCGTGTGTCTGTTGTCCTATGTCTTCTTCGTTTTCCACAGCACGGGCAAGTTGAACGAGTTCGACTGGACGATCTTCTGGGCCGACATCGCGGCACTGGCTTTCCTGCCGCCTCTGTTCATGCACTTCTGTATGGAGTTTCCGGTCCAGAAGTCCTGGATTCAGAATCGGATTGTCGTGCCGCTGATCTACGTACCGGGCGCCTTGCTGATGCTCGTCTGGATCGCGTTCGTGACCGGCGTGCTGGGCTTCGTGCCGTCGCCGTTGAGTCTGCGTCACCTGCTGAGCAACCTGACCGACGTCCACTTCGGCTTGTTCTTCGTGCTGAGCGCTTTGATCCTGATTCACACGTACCGGTCCGTTACCGATCCGGAGCTGCTGCCACAGCTCAAATGGGTCACCCGGGGGACGGCGGTTGCGGCGATTCCGTTCTTCCTGCTTCAGGCGGTGCCGCGCATGCTGGGCTATGTGCCGCCCGAGGCGGCTGACCTGGCGTACGTTCCGCTGGTGTTCATCCCGCTGTCGTTCGGCTGGGCTATCCACCGCTACCGGTTGATGGACGTCGACATCCTGTTCAAGCGCGGTGCGGCCTATACGCTCGCCGGGGCGATGGTAGTGGGCCTCTACGTCACCCTGGTCGTCGTGATCGGTAGGCTGTTCGGCGAAAGCCTGCCCGGCCTCGGCGAGGCCGGCCAGATCATGGCGACGATCCTGGCCGCGTTCATGTTCGCACCGACCAAGGACCACGTTCAGGCGTGGCTCGACAAAGTCTTCTACAAGGATCGCTACAACCTGCGTCTGACGGTAACCGACTTCGGCCGCCGGCTGGGATCGGAAGTCAACCTGGGACGGGTTCTCGACCGTATCGTCGACCGCCTGAGCGGTTCGCTCTCCGTCGACCACATGGCGGTTATCCTGGAGGACCCGGACGATCCATCCCGCTTCATCCTGGCCCGTTCCCATGGGCTCGACACGCCTTTGGGAACCGTCTATCCCTTCCTCGAGAAAGAAGTCACTCAACCGTACATATTCATCGAGGGCGATGAGTACGGGCTGAACTATTTCATCCCATGCCGCGCGAAGGACCGCGTGATTGCCTACCTTGGGATGGGCCGGACGCACGACGGGGGGTACCTGACCAGCGAGGACATCGATCTGTTGGAAGGCGTGTCCGACTACATCGGCGTGGCCGTGGAGAACGCGTCGCTCTACCGGTCGCTCGAGGACAAGGCCACGCAGTACGAAACCCTCAAGGACTTCAACGAGAACATTGTCAGGTCGATCAGCGTTGGCGTGATGGTGGAAATCGGCGGCAAGATTATGGGTTGGAACCGGGCGCTCGAAGGCCTGACAGGCAAGCGCCGGACCGACATGATCGGGAAGCCGACCGAGACCGTGATCCCCGAGCAGTCGTTGGAACGCCTGCGCGACGAAGGAGCACTCTACAAGCACCGTTGGGGCGATCTGGTCGTCAATTTTTCGGCGACTCCGCTGCTGGACAAGGTGGGTCGCTCCACGGGTCGCCTGATCATCGTCGACGACATCACAGAACGTGTTCGGCTCGAGGACCAGCTGGTCCAGAACGACAAACTGACGTCGATGGGATTACTGGCGGCGGGCGTGGCGCACGAGGTGAACACGCCTCTGGCGGTGATCTCGAGCTACTCCCAGCTCCTGAGAAAACAGTTGGGGGTGGGCGACGAGCGCGAAAAGCTGATGGACAAGATTATCAAGCAGACGTTCCGCGCGTCGGAGATCGTCAACAACCTGCTGAGCTTTTCCAGGACGAACGCGACGGACCTCGTGGAACTGGACGTCCACCAGGTGATCGCGGACACGGTTTCGTTGCTCGAGCACCAGTTGAAGAATGCGGGTGTCACCGTGGACCGGGAGTTCGCGGCCGACACGCCGCTTGCGTTCGGCAACGCCGGAAAGCTCCAGCAGGTGTTCCTGAATCTCTTCCTGAACTCCAAGGACGCCATGACGGGCGGAGGCACACTCCGGATCCGGACCGCTACGTCGGGTGCAAAGCTGAGCGTCTGGATCGAAGACACGGGAGTCGGAATCAGCCAAGAGCACCTCAACAAGATTTACGATCCATTCTTTACGACAAAAAAAATCGGCGAGGGCACCGGTCTCGGTCTGTCGGTCTCCTACGGAATCATCCAGGAGCACGGCGGCACTATTTCTGTGGAGAGCGAGCCCGACCAGGGAACGACGTTTCGCCTGGAACTGCCACTAGCCAGGAAGCCTGCAAATGTCTAAAGCTAAACCAAGAGTTCTGGTCGTTGACGATGAAGAGGAGATTCGAGACAGTCTCGAGTTGCTCCTGACCTCGGAAGGCGTGTTGGCGGATACGGTGGCGAACGGCGAGGAGGGTATCGAGCGAATCGAGAGCAACCTGTACGACCTGGTTCTACTTGACCTCATGCTGCCCGGCCGTTCCGGTCTGGAAATCCAGAAGGAAGTCCGAACCATTGATCCGACGCTGCCCGTCGTGATCATCACGGCAATGGCCGACATCGAGACTGCCGTCGCTGCCATCCGGTCCGGAGCCTATGACTACATCACCAAGCCCTGGAACAATGAGAAGCTGATGGCGATCGCCGGCAACGCGATCAAGCAGCGCCGGCTCCACAATGAGAATGTCCAGTTGCGACGTGCGTTGAAGGAACGTTTCGGCTACAGCAACATCGTCGGCAAGAGCGAGCGGATGCTGAGTTTGCTCGATATGGTGACCCAGGTCGCGGCCAGCCGTAGCACCGTGCTCATACAGGGCGAGAGCGGAACAGGCAAGGAACTGATCGCGAAAGCGATCCATCTGAAGAGCCCACGTTGCGACAACCCGTTTGTGCCGATCAACAGCGGAAGCATGCCGTTGGACCTGCTCGAAAGTACTCTGTTCGGGCACGTAAAGGGCGCCTTCACCAGCGCTGTCGCGTCCAAGAAGGGCCTGTTCGAGATCGCCGATCAGGGAACGATTTTCTTCGACGAGATCGGGACCCTCGGGGCCGAAACGCAGGCGAAGCTGCTGCGCGTGATCCAGGAGCGTGAGTTCATGCGCCTGGGCGGCATCGAGACGATTAAGGTCGACACCCGGATCATCGCTGCTACCAATGTCGATCTCGCCCAGCTCGTCCGCGAAGGCAAGTTCCGCGAGGACCTTTACTACCGGCTCAACGTCATCACGCTTGAAGTACCGACCTTGCGCGACAGGCGGGAGGACATCCTGCCGATGATCGATTTTTTCATCCAGAAATACTGCGAAGAGAACGACAAACCGCTCTACCGATTCAGCTCGGAAGCGCTGAAAATCCTCGTTGACTATCTATGGCCGGGAAACGTCCGGGAGCTGGAGAATGTCGTCGAACGCGCCGTGGTGCTTGCGCATGACGAAGTCCTGGGTAGGGATCTGCTTCCGGACTCGGTGGTCAATCCCGCACCGCGTTACGCTACGATCGCGTCGCTCGAGATCGACCGAGACAGTTCCCTGAACGATCTGGTGGATGCTTTCGAGAAACGCATGATCCTAGATCGGCTCGAGGAGAGCGCCTGGAGCCAGACCGATGCGGCCGAGAGTTTTCGCATTCCTTTGTCGACCCTGAACCAGAAGATCAAACGGCACGGGATCAACAGCAAGAAGAAGCGCGAGCGCACACCGGTTTCGAGCCGGTAGAATTCGGGTCGCTATCGGTACGGATGCCGTGAGGCGCTCCGGGTCGACTGTCCTTACTACGGTGCTATTCTTTTGCGGCGTTCATGTCCTTATTCCAGACCATTCGAAGACGCGCCGCCGAAGCGGAGCGAACTGTCGTCTACCCGGAGTCCGGGAACGCGGCGATTTTGCGGACGGCAGACGCCGTGGCCCAGCTCGGGATTGCCCACCCGATCCTTGTCGGCGACCCGGACACCGTCCGGGCCGACGCCCGTGCGCTCGGGCTGGGGCTGTCGGGAGTAGAAGTCTGTCCGCCGGAACAAGCGCGCATCGCGCGGTACGCGGACGGATTGATGGAGGGCTGGAGGGCCCGGGGGACGCGTGGCGCGGAGGCCCGTGCTCGGTTGGCGGATCCCGTATGGTTTGGAGCAGCTATGGTCGGCGCTGGCGATGCCGACACCGTCGTCTGTGGCATATCGATGCCGAGCGCCGCGGCAACCGAGGCGCTGGTAGACTGCATCGGACCCAGCACGCTCACTTCGGTTCTTTCGCGTTACTTTCTCGCTGATTCCACGAGCGCCACCGGAACGCCCGGCATGCTCGTAGCCGATGCGAACTTCCTCAGGACGCCGTCCGCAGTCGAACTTGCTGAGATCGCACTTGGGGCCGCCGAGAGCGTTTCTCGCATCCTGGAAAGCGAGCCGCGTGTAGCGTTCGCTTTCTTCACCGCAGTCGCCTCACTCGGGCAGAAGAATCGATTCAAGAGCGTGGCGGAAGAACTCGGTGAACGTGTGGCACGTGCTCGGGGGACCATCCAGGCTCGGGATGAAAGGCTCCGTGTCGAACGGGAACTCCGGCGGGGCGTTCGCTGGGAGGACGTCAATACACTCGTGTTTACCGACCACCAGGCCGGGAATGTCGGCTACACGCTCGGTCGCGAATTGGCCGGAGCCCGGGTTGTCGGACCCCTGATTCACGGCTTGGCGCGTCCGGCTGCCGTGGTGAGCGCGGGTACGTCCGTCGACGACATGATCGACCTGACGGCGCTGACCGCTGTTGTCACTGACAAATAACAGAACCGGAAGCGGTAGCGCCCGGGTGTTCCTTCCAACAGAACCGGAAGCGGTAGCGCCCGGGTGCTCCTTCCGACAGAACCGGAAGCGGTAGCGCCCGGGTTCCCGCGTTCCCGCCTGCGCCGGGCGCCCGAGGTCTCCGCCCGGACACAACAAAGCCCCCGGAAATCCGGAGGCTTAGGAACATCAACTGTTTTGGCTGTGCGGGCTAGTCGCTCGTGCGGCGCCGGATCTTCTTGCGGCTTCTCTTGCGTGCCAGAGCCTGCTTGATCCGCTTCTTCTCGCCCGGCTTCAGGTAGAAGGAGTGCCTTTTGACCTCCTTAATGATGTCCTCTTGCTGGACTTTTCGCTTAAACCGCCGGAGCGCGTTCTCAATCGACTCGCCGTCTTGTACTCTTACTTCCGCCACGCGGCACCCACCCCCAATCCATTCAATAGCATAAACAGCCATTATCCAGGCAGATAGGGGTCAAAGTCAACCGGTGCGCACTCGGTCGCGACCCGATCCTGGTATATACTTCGTTGCTGTCGAGTAGTCCTCACACGGGAGATCCCCATGAATCGTCTGACGTTCATAGTGCTGCTGGCACTCGCTATTGCTGGCGCGATCGTGGCCGGGCTGAGTTCCGAGCGGCTGGTGTCTGCCCAGGCTCCGGGCGCGGGCGACGGTGCAATCTCCGCGGATCAGCTGCGGGAATGGCTCACTTA
The DNA here is from genome assembly GCA_965206125.1 of Terriglobia bacterium. Classification (GTDB taxonomy): domain Bacteria; phylum Acidobacteriota; class Terriglobia; order 20CM-2-55-15; family 20CM-2-55-15; genus CAXWPM01. The sequence continues at coordinate 120,992 of CBDBIN010000046.1, read as the reverse complement.
CATTGCGTCGGATGAACTCGAGGGCCGGGCGACGTTCTCCGAGGGCCTGGCGCGCGCCGGCGCCTACATCGCAGCGGAACTGGCCGAAGCCGGCGTGGGCCGGCGGGCGACAACGGGACGTACTTCCAGCGAGTCCGCGTGCTCGGGGTCCGTAGCACCAACAACTCGACGCTGACGGTCGAGGTGAATGGCGAGACGCGGATCTTTTCCCAGGGTGAAGGCATCAGGTTTCCGAGCAATGTCGGTGGGACACGGACAGTGACACCCAAGGCCGTGGAGTTCGTCGGCTACGGGCTCAAATTGGGGGAGCACGACGATTACGCCGGACTCGATGTCGAAGGCAAAGTGGTCGTGTGGCTGGGATCTGCCGGACCCTCCTCTATCGACTCGCAACGGGCGAGGCGGCTACTGCGCGCACGGGCGTCCCTTGCGGCCGATGAACTCGGTGCAGTGGGGACGATTGCCCCACCGCAACCGACCGGGGGAGGCCGCGGCCGTGGAGGACGCGGGCGCGGTGCTCAGCCTGGAGGGCGTGGCGGACGGGCCGCCGCTCCGGACTTTACGACGTCTCAGCGTCTGGATCGGCTGGTTGCCCCTAGTGTGACGGGAACGGATGAGCTTTTCGAGTTCCTGTTCAGCGCATCGGACATCGGTTACACCCAACTGAAAGCGATGGGCGAGCGGGGAGAGGAGCTACCCCGGTTCACCCTCGACGGCGTCACGCTGACATTCAACATTGAAGCAGACTACGAGGTCGTCAACACCCAGTTCACCCGTAACATCGTCGGGAAGGTAGAGGGCAGCAACACCACGTTGCGCGATACGTACGTGGCTTTCGGTGCGCATTACGATCACGTCGGCTATTCACAGGGAGTGCTCGGTGAGGGAGCAACCGACCGCATCTCGAACGGTGCCGACGACGACGGTTCCGGCACGACGACGCTGATGGGCGTGGCTCGTGCATTTGCAGCAGGATCCAAGCCCAAGCGTTCGTTGCTCTTCGTGTGGCATGCAGGAGAGGAACGCGGCCTTTGGGGGTCCCGCTATTTCGCGGACTATCCGACGGTTCCTATCGAAAACGTCGTCGCGGATCTCAACATGGACATGATTGGCCGCAACCGGGATAACCTGGACTCGGAGGCCAACACGGTGTACGCGATCGGCTCGGACCGGATCAGTACCGAACTCCACAATCTCCTGGTTGACGCGAACGAGAACCTCCGTCGACCGTTGACGCTCGACTACGAAATGAATGACCCGGCCGATCCGGAGCGGCTCTACTACCGGAGCGATCACTACAGCTATGCGTCGAAGGGTATCCCGATCGTTTTCTTCACGACTGGACTTCATCCCGACTACCATCGCGTAACGGATTCTGTCGAGAAGATTAACTTCGAGAAAATGACCCTGATCGGAGAACTCGTCTACGCTCTCGGCCGTCTTGTGGCAAACATGGATCATGCGCCCGCCCGCGACAATCGGGGACCCCGCATGGGCTCGGGCTCGCAGGGCAAGCTGCCGCAGTTTTAGCCACAACCCGAAGCGGTAGCGACCGGGTACCCCCGTTCCGTTGGGGTAGCGAGCCAGAACCGGGTCTATTGGACATTGCTCATTTGAGAATTATCTATTTGTCATTTGAAGGAAACGGCAATTTTCCGCGCGCCGATGTATATGAAACGTGAAACGTCCAGTATCCAATGACCACTCGCTCGTGTCCCCTCTGCGATTCCCGGTCCGGTAAGCGGTACTGCCCCGCGTTGGCGAAGCGCATCTGCGCGGCTTGCTGCGCCACCAAGCGCGAAATCGAGATCGACTGCCCAAGCGATTGCGCCTACCTGCGACAGGGCCGCTCTTTTGAGTTCGAACGGCATGACCATCACGTCGACGCGGACCTCCGGCGTTTTGACCAGCGGTTTCTCTACCGCAATGCTCAGGCGCTGACGATGCTGGCAGCCGGCATCGCTGAGACGCGCGCCCAGCACCCCAGTATCGTCGATATCGATGCCCGGGCAGCTTTCGAGGCGCTCAGGGCGACCACGAAGACCCTGTCGAGCGGTATCTACTACGAAACCAAGCCGGAGGGCCGACCCATCGCGGATGCCCTCTATCGGTCCCTGAAGAGACTGCTCGATGAGATGATGCGGCCGCCGGACCCCAGCGTCACCGGCCTCAAAGACGAGGACGCGCTCGAGATCCTGGAGTTCATGATCGCTACTTCGGACTTCTACTCCGGCGGTCGGCCCAAGAGCCGCCGGCACATGGACTGGTTGGCATCGATGCTTCCCTCGAGATCCGACGAAGAAGAGGGGAACCGTCTTATCATTCCGTGAGTGGGATTCGAGAAATCGCCGACATTCTTGCTATCCGTTTTGCACGGCTCGGCGATGTTGCGCTGCTGCTTCCCGCGCTGGCTCACCTTAAAGACTCCTTCCCCCACGCCCGCCTCACGCTCATGACGGGAAGCCGTACGGCTCCGCTGGCGAGGCTCTGTCCGTGGGTAGACGAGGTGTTCTCGGTAGACCGACTGGCGATGCGGGACGGTTCGAGAGCCCGCGCCGTGGCCGACCTCTACCGTCTCGTCCGAGAAGTGCGTTCGCGGCGTTTCGACCTCGTGGTGGACTTCCACAGTTTTAGGGAAACCAACCTCCTCTGCTGGGCTTCCCGAGCACGCTACCGTCTTGGCATGAAGCGGGCAGACCGCGCCTATTTAGGGTTTTCCTTCAATCTGCCGCCCGCTCTCGAAGACAAGAGCCTCCACGTGGCTGCCATGTTCGAGCGCGTGGTCGAACACGTGCCGACCGCTTCAGCCCCTTGGACGCCCCCGCCGGGCCCTCACATTCGCGTCCCTCCCGAGGCAGAGCAGTTTGTTAACGAGCTCGGCTTGGGGCAGCCTATCGTTTCGTTTTATGTGGGCGCATCCGTCGAGTCGCGTCGATGGTCGTCAGCCGGCTTTGCTGAGGCCGCCAAACACGCCGCCGGCGATTGGGGGGCCGATGTGGTGATTCTCGCCGGAGCTTCTCGAGAAGAAGTGGCAATCGCCAGCGAGGTCGAGGCTATCCTGGACCCGAACCTCCGGATCCGCGTACTCACGGGCTTGGACATCGCGCGGTTGGCCGGGGTCATCGCTCGGTCGCGGCTGCTCGTCAGCAACGACACAGGGCCGATGCACCTCGGGCCGGCTCTCGGCGTGCCGACTCTGGGTATCTTTAGCCGCAGCCTCCCGGAGCACTATCGGCCTATCGGGCCCGAAGACCGTTTTATCAGAAAGAGGAGCGTTGAAGAGGTGAGTCCCGCAGATGTCGCAGAAGTTATGGACGAAATGTGGGGTTAGGCTGCCTTCCTCCCGGCGCGTTTCGCGACGACAACCGGCCAGGAACGCGGTCTAGTGAGAATCGAGATCGTCAACCTTGATCTTTAGCGATTTCAAGAACTTCATGTCCTGTGCGTTTACTTTCAACTCCACATCGCTCCGGAGGATGGCCGGCCTGTTCCCGTCCGGGTCTCCATCCTTTTCCCGACGATTGAAGCCGATCGTGGCCTCCAGGACGAGAAACACGTCATAGCCTGCCGCCCGCACGTTTTGGATCGCTTCGCTGATCCGTTCCGAATCGGAGAGGGCATCGTTGATCGCCGCGCCCAGATCCTTCATCAGCCGCTTCAGGTTGTCATCCATTTCCAAGACGTACTCCGAACCGACGGGGCCCGACTACTTGCGATTGTGGGTCGATAGTTCGCACTTATCGCACTAATTCCGCGGGCTGTCAAGCCGGCCTCCATCGGGGGTTTTTGCTATTGGGACTTGGGTTTACGAGCCTATTTGGACCAATATTTAGGATATACGGAACCTTGGCGCGCGATTAAACTGAGGGATTCGGACTGGGGCTCGAAACTGACGCCCGGCCGCGCGACCCGAGGTTGCCTTCTGGAGTCGCCCGCGCCGGGTCGGCACGGGGTAGGAAACCCGAACCATGGCTGGAAGATTCAGGACCGCTTTCAAGGACGCTATCAGAGTCACCCACACACTCGTGCTGGAGGTACTGGGTGCATTTTTCCTCGCTCTGGCTATCATCGGCGGCTCGAGCGTCGTCCAGGAATACACGCGATACGGCAACTCGCCCGACGACGGCGTGTGGCGCCTTGGCCTGGCGGGCGTGTTCGCTGTTTCGATGTTTGCGTTCGGCATCCATAGCTTTTGGAAGGCGAGGAAGATCCGGAAGTGAAGGCCGGCGGGCACCAGAAGCTGGGAGATCCAGAGCTCGTTGGACTCTGCCTCGAGGGCGACCAAGCCGCCTGGGAAACCTTGATCGAGCGCTACCGCCGGCTCATTTACTCGATTCCTAACAAGTTCGGTTTCTCTCCGTCGGACTGCAACGATGTGTTCCAGACCGTCTGCGTAAAACTGATCGAACACCTCAGCGACCTCAAAGACGAAACGAAGGTGAGCGCTTGGTTGATCACGACCACGACCCGGCATTGTATACACGTCCAGTCCCTCGGTCGGCGGGATGTCTCCGACGCGGAAGGGATGGAAGAGGTGCCCGATCCGACGGTATCGATGGAACAGATTCGAGTCTCGTCCGACCGACAGCAGAAGGTTCGGGACACCATTGCGGAAATGCCGGAACGGTGCCGAAGGCTGTTGTCGCTCCTCTATCTCGATTCCGGGAATTCGTCATATGAGGAAATCAGCGTGAAGATGAGCATGCCGGTGCCGAGCATTGGCCCTACTCGGGCTCGATGCCTGGACAAGCTCCGAAGGCTTCTCCGCCGTAAAGGAATCGAGTAGCATGGAGGCCTTCGAGACCCCCGGTTTAAGGTTCCCCAGGGGCTCTGGGGATTGGTCCTAGGTTGGAGTTCCGTGTATTTTTCCGGCACCCGAGTGGCTCTCTTGTTGTGAGTACAGGAATATGGGGTAAGGGACCCCAAGGCAAGGACGCCACGGAAGACCAAACGGAATGGAGAAGACGATGCGGCATTTAACGACGGACACCTTACTGAATCATATTGAGAACACTGTGGATTCGGCCGACCGGGTCGCACGGACCGAGCACCTCGGTTCCTGCACGAGTTGTCAGGAAAAGGCCGAGGAATTGCAGGAATTGGTCAGTTTTCTTAGTTGCGATGCCGCGAACGAACCGCCGGACGACTTGGTCCAGTGGGGCGTTCAATTGTTCCAGCCCGTGCTCCGTCCGAAGGAAAGTCCGCTGCGCCGGCTCGTTGGCAAGCTGGTTTTCGACAGTTTCCTGCAGCCCGCTACCGCCGGTGTTCGCCACGTGGGGGAGGCTCCCCGACAGTTGCTCTTCAAGGCCGGCGACGTCGACGTCGATCTCAGGATCGAGTCGGGCATGGACGACCGAATCTCGGTTGCCGGCCAGGTCCTCTCCTCGACGAAGCCGTTCTTTGACGACACGCCCGTGCGGCTCGAGTCGCATGGAGTGGTGCGGTACAAGACCCGCACCAACCCGGTTGGTGAATTTATTTTCGACGAAGTGCCCCCGGACACGTACCATCTGTCTATGGACTTGCCCGAAGGGCAGGTAACTCTGTTCTGCGTATACCGCGCTCAACCGTCCATGGCGTAGAACGCACTCGAGGTTAAAGGGCGCGTAGGACGCCGCCCACAATAAGCAGGAAGCGCCGGTCTCGTGAAGCCCTCTTCAGTCCGTGAATTTCTGGACGCAGTCATCCAGATACGTGACTCGGAGGGCCAACTTGCGTTTACGGCCGAATCCGGCTTCCCTCCATCCGATGAGCTCATCGAACATCTTTCCGATCGGATTCGTGAGTACCTGCCCAAAGACCGCGAGCTGGCCGAAGCCCTGACGGCAACGAACCTCGCGCTGGCCGCCGAAGTCGACACCCCTGGCTCTCTCGGGTTTGCCAACCTGTGCCAGGCCTACGTCTTCATGAACATGAAAAAGTGCGCCGAGGCACAGCCGTTCTACGAGAAGGCGGCGGAACTGTTCACCGAGGCGGGTTCGGACCGAGATCTGGGCAGGACGTTGTGCGCCCAAGCGGAGAACCTGACTTACCTCAGCCAATACGATCGGGCGCGTCGGTTGGCCGAACAGTCCGCCGAACTCCTGACGCGGGCCAAGGATACTGAATATATTCCCCGGATTCATGTTGCGCTTGGCAACCTGTTCAACCGGCTCAATCGGTTCGTCGAAGCCCTCGCCGAGTTCGACCAGGCGCGGTCGCTGCTTGAGGGAAGCGACCAGTACCTGGTCGTCGCAGCGGTCGAGTTGAACCGCGCCGGCGTGTTGACGGACCTAAATCGTTTCGAAGAGGCCATCGGGGGCTATGAGACCGCGCGAGAGTATTGCGAGCGGCATCAGATCGTGCTGTGGGCCGACATCCTGGACCGAAACATCGCCGACCTCTACTTCAAGCGCGGAAGCTATTCGGCGGCCCTCCGCAGCCTCGAAAAAGTCCGATCGCGCTACCAGGAGCAGGGGGATGACCGGCGCCTCGCCCTGTCGGACCTGGCTCGAGCCGAGATCTACCTCCAGCTCAACCTGGCCCAGGAAGCCGGCGAACTCGCTGAAAAGGCGCAGAGCATCTTCGAACGGCATTCCAACCGTTCCGAAGCCGCCCAGTGCCTGACTCTGGTCGGTATCGCCCGTTTGGAGAGAGGTGAGGATCGCGAGGCGGCAGAGAGCTTCCGCCAGGCGACTCACATGTTCGAGGTCGAAGGGAACGCGGTCTCGGCTGCGGCAGCCAGGCTTCAGCTGGCGAGACTCGAACAGAAACGGCACGACCACGCTGCTGCCATCAGCCTCGCGCTCTCCGCCGCCCAGTCTTTCGAGTCCGAACAGCTCGCCGTACGGGGCGCTTACGCCCGGATCACGCTGGCGCAGAGCCTTCGCGAGCAGGGGCGCGTTGAAGACGCGATTGCCGAGGCCCGTGGAGCCCTGGACAAACTGGCCGATTACCACGCGCGTTGGGTTTCGTACCAGTGCTACGACTTGCTGGGCACTCTGGAGGCCGCAGCCGGCCGTCCGGAGGAGGCCGAACAGCTGTACATGAAGGCCATCGAAGAGATGGAGTCACTGCGTGGGAACATCAGGCTCGATGAGTTCAGGATGTCGTTCGGACGTGACAAGTATCAGGTCTACGAAAACCTCGTCGACCTGAAGTTCCGTTCTGCTGCCATCGAGGAGGCCTTCTCATTCGTCGAACGTTCGAAGTCACGTACTCTGATCGACCTGCTTGAGAACAACACCGATACCCTGTGGCAGTCGGATCAGTCCAGCCCGAAGCAGCAAATGATTCAGAAGCTGCGCCAGGACCTGAATGGGCTGTACAGCCGCCTGTCCCAAGCCGGCACGACCGTCAGCAAGCTTGTTTCCGACAAGGAGATCCAGGCCGAGATCGCCGAGCGCGAAAGGGAAATGCTTCAGATGTTGCGCGAAGCAGGTTCCGAGAAAGAAGACTGGGCAGCGCTCGAAACGATGACCATGCCGACGGTCGCCGACATCCAGGCCATCCTCGACGACGACGAGATTCTGGTTGAATACTACGCGGTTAAAGGGAACTTCTGCGCATTCGTCATCGGTTCGGATCAGTTTCACCTGGTCCGCGACATCGCTCCGGAACTGGCTGTCCGGGCGGCGCTGAAAGGCTTGAATTTCCAGTTGGCAAAATTTCACCTCGGTGAAGACTATCTGAAGCAGCACCACGAGACACTGCTGGTAGCGACCCGGCACCACCTCGAGAAACTCCACGATATGCTGATCGCGCCGCTCGCGCAGTACATTCAGGGACGTTCACTCGCGCTCGTCCCCCACGGAGTTCTCCACTACGTCCCCTTCCAGGCGCTCTACGATGGGAAGGATCATCTCATCGATCGCCACGCCATCGTTTACAGCGCGAGCGCGACGGTTCTCAAGATCTGCCGGATGAAGCAACCCCAGCCCAGCGAACTGGACCTGGTCCTGGCCGTTCCGGACGAAGCCGCACCGGCCATCCTCGAAGAAGCCGAGGCACTCAGAGAGCTCCTCCCAAACGCGCGTGTCTTCGTCGGCGAAGACGCCAAGGCCGATCTGCTCCGCGAATACGGGCCGCGCGCCGGCAAGCTGCACATCGCCGCCCATGGCGTCTTCCGGAGCGACAACCCCATGTTCTCGGCGTTGCTTCTGGGCGACAGTTGGCTGAGCCTTGTCGATATATTCAACCTGAAGCTCGGCGCGGAACTGACCACGCTAAGCGCCTGCGAGACGGGAATGAGCGCCTTGTATGAGGGCGACGAACTGCTCGGGCTGACGCGCGGCTTTCTCTATGCGGGAACGCCGTCACTGGTAGTGAGCCTGTGGCGGGTCAGCGACCGATCGACCACCTTGCTCATGCGTCGTTTCTACGAAGGGCTCGGCCAGGGCCTCGACAAGCCCAAAGCCTTACAGCAGGCGGCACTTGCCGTGAAGAAGGAGTTTCCCCACCCATACCATTGGGCCCCGTTCATATTGATGGGCAAGTCGTAGGTTACCGCTGTGCTACGCTTTACCGCGATGTCTTCCGGAGACCAACGGGAACGGTTCGAAACGCTATCCGGACTGGACTTGGATCGCGTGTACGAAGGGACGTCGGACCGTGATGCCGACTACGACAAGCGTCTCGGCGATCCCGGCAAGTTCCCCTACACCAGAGGCATCCGCGAAACGATGTACCGCGGACGCTTGTGGACAATGCGGCAGTACGCCGGCTTTGGTTCGGCGGCCGAGACCAACGCTCGTTTCAAGTATCTCCTCGACCACGGGCAGACCGGCCTGTCGGTCGCGTTCGACCTGCCGACGCAGATCGGCATGGATTCCGATCACGAACTGGCTCGGGGCGAGGTTGGCAAGGTTGGTGTCGCGATCGACACGCTCGAAGACATGGAAACGCTGTTCGACGGCATCCCGCTCGATCGCGTCTCCACGTCGATGACGATCAACGCGACCGCACCCATCCTGCTCGCGCTCTACATCGCAGTCGCCGCCCGTCAAGGTCATGGCCCCGAGGCCATCCGGGGTACCGTGCAGAACGATGTCCTCAAGGAGTACATCGCTCGCGGCACCTACATCTACCCGCCCGGACCTTCGCTTCGTCTCATCACCGACGTCTTCGACTACTGCCATCGCGAGGTTCCCAACTGGAACACGATTTCCATCAGCGGCTATCACATCCGCGAGGCGGGTTCGACGGCGGTGCAGGAACTGGCGTTCACCCTCGGCAACGCCATCGCCTACGTCGAGGCAGCACTCGGCCGCGGTATGAGCATCGACAGCTTCGCACCGCGCTTGTCGTTCTTCTTCAACGCGCATAACGACTTTCTCGAAGAAATTGCGAAGTTCCGGGCCGCACGGCGGCTCTGGGCTCGGATTGCGAGAGACCGTTTCGGGGCCAGGGACGAGCGGTCGATGACTCTCCGGTTCCACGCCCAGACGGCCGGTTCGACGCTGACGGCACAGTTCCCCGACGCGAATGTCGTGCGCGTGACGCTTCAGGCCATGGCGGCAGTGCTCGGCGGCGCCCAGTCCGTGCACACCAATTCGAAGGATGAAGCCCTGGCCCTGCCAAGGGAGGACACCGCTCGACTCGCGCTGCGAACGCAGCAGATCATCGCTCACGAGTCGGGTGTCCGGAACACGGTCGATCCGGCAGGCGGGTCCTTTGCCATCGAGGCCCTGACGGACCGCATCGAGAGGGAGACGCTCGACTACCTCGGCAAGATAGACGCCATTGGCGGGATGCTAACTGCGATCGAAGAAGGCTTCGTGCAGAGAGAGATCCAGGAGGCTGCGTATCGGTTCCAGCGGGCAGTCGAGAATGAAGAACGTGTGATCATCGGCGTCAACCGGTACCGGTCCGACGAAGAAGAGCGAATTCCAATCCATTCGATCGACCCGGCGCTGGAACCCGCACAGGTCGAGAAGTTGAACCGAGTGAGACAAAGGCGGAATTCCGCGGCGGTCGCCAAGGCCCTGGAGGAACTCCGTACCGCGGCCGAAGGGGAAGCCAACATGATGCCCCTGATTCTCGCCGCCGTCTGCGCCTACGCATCGGTTGGTGAGATCTCTGATACGTTGCGCGCTGTGTTTGGCGAGTACCGCGAAGCGGTCACGATCTAACAGGCTGATAAATCTCCATGAGTTCCGCCAACGTCCTCGAAGTACGAAACCTCAAAACGCATTTCTTCACCGACGAGGGCGTCGTCAAAGCCGTAGATGGCGTCTCCTTTTCCATCCCGCGAGGCAAGACCCTCGGCCTGGTCGGCGAGAGCGGTTCGGGGAAGAGCGTCACGGCGCTCTCGATCAACCGTCTCGTGTCCAATCCCGGGCGCATCGTCGGTGGGGAAGTCCTGCTCGACGGAGAAGATATCCTGAAGCTGGACGAATCGCGCATGCGGTATTGGCGGGGAGGTAAGATCTCGATGATCTTTCAGGAGCCCATGACCGCGCTGAACCCCGTGTTGACGGTCGGTTATCAGATCGCCGAAGCGGTCCTCGCCCACGAGGGCGTCTCCCGTAGCGAGGCCTGGAACCGAGCGGTAGAGTCGATGGACTCGGTTGCGATTCCGGATGCCGCGCGCCGCGCCCGTGACTACCCGCATCACCTTTCCGGCGGTATGCGTCAGCGTGTCATGATTGCCATGGCGCTGGTCTGCAATCCCACTCTCCTGATCGCTGACGAACCCACGACCGCACTGGACGTCACGATCCAGGCACAGATCCTCGACCTGCTCAACAGCCTGCGCGAACGCTTCGAACTGTCCCTCCTGTTGATCTCTCACGATCTGGGCGTCATCGCCGAAGTTGCCGATACCGTCGCAGTCATGTACGCGGGTAGGATCGTCGAGATCGGATCGTCGTTGAGCGTCTTCAATGAGGCGCGACACCCCTACACGGAGGGACTGCTCGATTCCATACCCCGTTTGGGATCCAGCGTCCTCGAGAAAGCCAAACTCGACGTGATTGAGGGCGTTGTCCCCAACCTGCTGCATCTGCCCGAGGGCTGCGCCTTCGCTCCGCGCTGTTACAAAAGGACCGAGGAGTGTACGAGGAAGGACATTCCGCTGGATTCTGTAGGCGTAGGCCACCGGGCGCGGTGTATCCATGTCTGACAATCTTCTCGAAGTTCGTAATCTCAAGAAGTATTTCCCGATCCGGAGCGGGGTATTGTCCCGCGTCACGGACTATGTACAGGCCGTCGACGACGTCAGCTTTACGATCGGCAGGGGAGAGACCTTCGGGTTGGTCGGTGAGTCGGGCTGTGGCAAGACAACCACAGGCCGGGCCGTGTTGCGGCTGATCGAACCGGATGCGGGAGAGATCCTGTTCGATGGAGTTGATCTGCGAAAGCTAGGGTTCTCTGAGTTGCGGACCAGGCGCCGCGACATGCAGATCATCTTTCAGGATCCATACGCTTCACTGAACCCGCGGATGCCGGTGCGATCTATTGTCGGCGAGCCGTTCGCGATTCACGGTACCGCGTCGGGAGGGGAACGGGAACGCCGGGTCGGCGAGTTGCTCGAAACCGTGGGGCTCGATCCGGACGTCGGAGGCCGCTATCCGCACGAGTTCAGCGGAGGGCAGCGTCAGCGGATCGGGATCGCCCGGGCGCTCGCGATGAAGCCCAAATTGATCGTCGCCGACGAGCCCGTGTCGGCGCTGGACGTATCGATCCAGGCCCAGATCATCAACCTGCTCGCCGACCTCCAGAAGCAGTTCGGATTGACGTACCTGTTCATTTCCCACGGCATTCCCGTCATCGAACATATATCCGACCGGATCGGAGTGATGTATCTGGGCAAGCTCGTCGAAGTCGGGACCAGCGCCCAGATTTGTACCGCGCCGAAGCACCCGTACACGAAAGCGCTCTTGAGCGCCGTACCGGTGCCCGAGCCTGGGCGGAAACGAGAACGGATCATCCTCAAGGGCGATGTCCCGTCGCCCATCAACCCTCCCGGGGGCTGCAGGTTCCATACACGCTGTCCGATCGTCGAAGCTCGCTGTCGGACCGACGAACCGCCTCTTCGCCGCCTGGCCGACGGCCGGCTTTCTGCGTGCCATCTGGTGGACTGAAAGCGGAACGGAACTATTGCCGATCTGCTATTGGACAGCCGCCATTCGAGATTGGCCAATTGACATTGTTCAAGCTGTCATCTGTCAAACTGGGCGGTGGGCTCCATCCGAAGCAAATCTCAAATTGATCAATCTCGAATGAACGATGTCCAGTGACGATCGCCGATAGAAAATCTGCAATGAGGTTCGAGCTCTTAAAGACGGATCCCAACACCCGTGCGCGCAGGGGCCGCCTTCACACTTCCCGGGGTGTGATCGAAACGCCCGTGTTCATGCCGGTCGGTACATTGGGGACCGTAAAGGCCATGACGCCCGAGCAGGTTCGCGACCTGGGTGCCGAGATCATTCTGGCCAATGCCTACCATCTGTTCCTGAGGCCCGGACACCGACTCATTGAGAAGCTGGGCGGGTTGCACAAGTTCATGGGATGGGACGGTCCGATCCTCACCGACAGCGGGGGGTATCAGGTGTTCAGCCTCGGTGACCTACGTCGGATCGACGATGAGGGCGTGTCGTTTCGCTCCCACCTGGACGGCAGCGCACAGTACCTGACGCCGGAGTCCGCGGTGGACATCCAGCGCGCCCTCGGTTCGGATATCATGATGGTCCTCGACGACTGCCTCGCCTATCCCGCGACCGAAGAGAAAGCGGCCCGTTCGATGCGCCGCTCGATGGACTGGGCCGCACGGAGTCGGACTCATCGCGACAAACAGCCTCCGATGGAACAGGCCCTGTTCGGGATTGCTCAAGGTTCGGTTTTTCCCGGCCTACGACGGGAGAGTATCGAGCGGCTCGAGGAAATCGGTTTCGACGGCTTCGCAATCGGAGGGTTGGGCGTCGGCGAGCCGATTCCGATGATGTACGACCTGGTGGAGCTCATGGATGGCATCATGCCGGTCGATCGGCCCCGGTACCTGATGGGTGTCGGCACACCGGTGGATCTGGTCCAGGCCGTTGCTCGCGGCGTGGACATGTTCGATTGCGTCATGCCGACCCGTCATGCGCGTAACGGGCACCTGTTCACCGCGGAGGGTCACATCGTGATCCGTCACGCCCGGTTCCGGGAGGACCCAGGGCCGATCGATCCGAGCTGTGGTTGTCCGGTGTGCGCCAAATATTCCCGGGCCTACCTCCGGCACCTGTTCCAGTCCCGCGAGATTCTGTCGTCGGTCCTTAACACGGTCCACAACCTCTTTTTCTATCTTGACACCATGCGCAAAATCAGGCATTTTATTGAATCTGAAAGGTTTAGTGAACTGTTAGCTTAATCGGAGAGTTCCGGGGCCCAGTCGAACCTGGGCCCCGTTTTTCGTTCGGAGGTCGAGGTTGTTTCTGCAGGCGGCCCCACAACAGCCGGGCCCGTTAGCCCTTGTTTACCCTTTTGTCCTTATTCTGGGGATCTTCTATCTGATCGTGTTCCGTCCGGCTCGGAATCGGCAGAAACAGCAGCAGAACATGATCGACAACCTGAAAACGGGGGACAAGGTCATCACAAACGGTGGTCTTTACGGAACAGTAGCCGCCCTACGCGGAGACAAACTGCAGTTGCGGATCGCCGAGAACGTTAAGATCGATGTCTCACGAAACGCGGTCGCGTCGTTGCAATCGCCCGAACAAGAGTAAGACAATATGTCCAAGAGGATTCGAAACAGGTTGATCGTGAGCCTCGGGGTCACTGCTTTTGCTATTTTTCTCGTCGCCGGTTTCCCGCCGACGCTGGACAACATCCGCGAAAACATCCGGCTTGGACTGGACCTGGAGGGTGGCACCCATCTCGTGCTCGAGGTCGTCACCGCCGACGCTATACGCGCAGAGAGCGACCAGGGCATCGACGGTCTGCGTGAAGCGTTGAACGCTGAAGGCATCGTGTTCCGGCAGGCTTCCCGCGTCGAGGACGATCGCTTCCAGTTCGTCGGGGTCGATCCGGACCGCGACTCGGATGTTCGGCGGATCCTCGGCGATCAGCTACCGGAGTGGAACCTGGTTTCGACTTCCGGTGTCGCGAACACCTACGTTCTTGAACTGGATTCGGGAACCCAGACGTTGTACCGGGATCTGGCTGTGACCCAGGCGATTCAGACGATCCGGAACAGGATCGACAGCCTCGGAGTGACCGAACCCGTCATCCAGGAATACGGTGGCGCCGGGCGGTATGAGATTCTCGTGCAGTTGCCGGGCGTCGACGATCCGGGTCGGGTGAAGACGATCATGCAGTCCACGGCGCTGCTCGAGCTGAAGCTCGTCGCCACCGGGCCGTTCGCAAGCCAGCAGGCGGCGCTTGGGAACTACGGCGGGGCGCTGCCGCCGGACCTCCAGGCGATCCGTTCCGTCGAAGCGGATCTTACCGCCGGTGGAGCCGAGGCCTGGTACGTCGTCGAGAGCGTGGCCGCGATCACCGGGCGTGACCTCAAGAACGCCTACCAGTCGCGAGACGAAAACGGAAGGCCCGCCGTCACCTTCGGCCTGACCGTCGACGGTTCGCAACGTTTCGGCAGGGTTACGGAACAGAACGTCGGGCGTGGCTTGGCCATCATCCTGGACGGCCGCATCCAGTCGGCGCCGAGGATCAACGGCCGCATCACGCAATCGGGTTTGATCACGGGCGGGCCGGGTGGATTCACGATTCAGGAAGCCCAGGACCTGGCGCTCGTGTTGAAGTCGGGCGCGCTGCCCGCCTCCATCCGATACCTGGAGGAGCGAGTGGTCGGTCCCTCGCTCGGCTCGGATTCGATCCGCCAAGGAATCATGGCGGGCTCGATCTCGTTGATCGGTGTGCTCGTATTCATGCTTTTCTACTACCGGCTGTCCGGCGTTAACGCCGCCGTGGCGATGATATTGAACCTCGTCCTGCTCTTTGCCGCGCTGGCTTACTTCGATGCCGCCCTGACGTTGCCGGGCATCGCGGGCATCATCCTGACGATCGGCGTGGGGATCGACTCGAACATCCTGATATTCGAGCGGATCCGAGAGGAACTGCGAGCCGGCAAGACCGCGGTGTCTGCGGTGGTGACCAGTTTCAATCGCGTGTTCATCACGATCGTCGACACACATCTGGCGGCCCTGATTTCCGCCATGTTCCTGTTCCTGTTCGGGACGGGCCCGGTCAAAGGGTTCGCAGTGACCCTGGTGATCGGTCTGATCGCGAACGTGTTTACGGCGGTGTTTGTTTCCCGAACGCTGTTTGAATGGCTGCTGGGTCGATCAGAGCGCGTGCCGACATTGAGTATCTAGTGAATGTCATTTCCGCTGCCGGACCGATGGATTTCGGGAACATCGCGGCCCGGTACGGTGTCGAAGGATAGGTAAGGTCGAATGATCGAAATATTCGGCGAAATCCAGTTCGATTGGTTGAGCAAGCGCCGTCTGTTCTATGGTTTTTCGGCTGTCTTGCTGCTGGTCGGTCTGTTTTCGGTTCTCGCTAAAGGGTCCTTGCGGTACGGCGTCGACTTTCAGGGTGGCGCCGTAGTCTATGTTCGGTTCGCAGACCCGGTTCCGGTCGATCAGATCCGGGATATGCTCCGCAATGGCGGGGCGCCCGACAGCCAGATTCAGGAGCTGGCGGGGTCGGGCGATTCGGGCCATGACGTCCTGATCCAGCTGGAGCAGAGCATCGTCGAAGAAGACTTGAGCGCGGGACGAGAACTGATTACCGCAGCGCTCAACGACTCGTTCGAGGGCCGGTTCGAGATCCTGAACTCGGAATCGGTCGGGCCGAAAGTCGGAGCCGACCTTCGGCGAAAGGCGGTTTTTGCGACGCTTTACGCGCTGGGCGGCATACTGGTCTTCATCGCGTTCAGGTTCGAGTGGATTTATGGTGCCGCGGCCGTTTTTGCGGTGTTCCACGACACGCTGATCACGCTGGGTTTCTTTTCGATCTTCAACAAGGAGATTAACCTGACCGTGATCGCCGCGCTGTTGACGCTGGTCGGGTATTCCGTCAACGACACGATCGTCGTGTTCGACCGTGTTCGGGAGAACCTGAGGATCAGCCGGAGAAGCACATTGGAGAACGTTCTTAACCGGAGTATCAATCAGACGTTGAGCCGGACTGTGCTGACCTCCGGCCTGACGCTGGTGTCGGGTCTGGCGCTGTACTTTTTCGGCGGTGACGTGATCAACAACTTCGCCTTCGCGCTGGTGGTTGGCGTGCTCGTCGGAACCTACTCGTCGATCGCGGTTGCGTCGCCGACCGTGCTGGTTTACGCCAACCACCGGGAACGGGCAAAGGCGCGTGGCATGGCTTAGCGAAGATGCCCAGAGAAGCTCGCGCCAAGTAGAAACTTCCGGTTCTCGAGGCGGGGTATTAGTAGTTGACAGGCTGTTGAAGCGGTTGGTATAAGGGTCGCTTCTCAGGTTGCTTAGAGTCTCTACTATGCTGTCCGCACCTTTGGAGTGTTTGGGGTGTTGTTGCACTGTGGCCGAGCGGCATTATTCAGTCCAGTATTCGGATCTTCTCGGGTGGTTTTAGGTCCACGGCAGCCACTGGTCGGACGACGTTCCAGCATCTGTGAGAAGAAGTTCTTGGAAGGGAGGTAAGCAACGGTATGTTTGAAGATTCCCTGATTCAGCATAAGAGCAAGAGCCCCATGACGATATTTATCTCGACGCTCGTTCATGTAGTGATGCTCGTCGTGATGATTCTGATTCCGCTGATTTACACGGATGCGTTGCCAGCTCAGCAGTTGATGACGTTCCTGGTGGCGCCGCCACCGCCACCGCCACCACCGCCACCACCGCCGGAGGAGATCGCTCCGGCGCCTGTCGTGGTAACGGAAGTGCAGATCGATCCTGGCGCCATGGTGGCCCCGTCAGAAATTCCTGACGAAATTGCGCGCATCGTCGATGAGGGCCCTCCGCCGGCGGTTCGTGGAGTTGTGGGTGGGACCAACACGGGTGTGCTTAGCGGTGTGCTCGGTGGTGTGTTGAAGGCGCGGAGTGATGCGGCGCCACCGCCGCCACCGCCGCCACCACCGCCGCCGCCACCACCACCGCCTGCGCCGATTCGTGTGGGTGGCAACGTCCAGCAAGCGGCCCTCATCAATCAGGTGCAGCCGGAGTATCCGCCGCTGGCCCGGCAGGCTCGCGTTACAGGAATAGTCATCCTGGAGGCGATCATCGGTAGGGACGGCGCGGTCAGGAACGTGCGCATCATCACCGGTCATCCGTTGCTGGCACCCGCTGCTGTCAAAGCCGTCCAGCAGTGGCAATACAATCCGACGGTCCTTAACGGGGAGCCGGTGGAGGTCGTGACGACCGTCACGGTTAATTTCTCGTTCGGCGGGTAGGCAAGCTGGAGATACCGATTTAGGCAGAAATACTTTGTAACGTTGTCCGCAGTGCGGACTAGCAGGAGGAATCTGGTTCTATGTTGCTCTATAAGCTCAACTTTCTCGGAATGATGCTGCTGCAGGAGGTCGGTTTCGACCTTCGATCCATGTGGGCGCAGATGGGTCTCATGGCGAAAGCAGTGGTCATCCTGCTTGCGGTCATGTCCGCGTGGTCCATCGGCGTAATGATCGACCGTTTCCTGGCCTTTACACAGGCGCGCAAGCAGTCCCGCGAGTTTGCTCCCGCGGTCGCCGGTTGTCTGAAGGAAGGGAAGATCGAAGAGGCGATAAGCGTTGCCGAGCAGAACAAGCGCAGCCATCTGGCCAAGGTCGTCGAGGCCGGCCTGCAGGAGTACCGGTCTCAGGGGGTATCGTCAGAGCTGTCGGGCGAGCAGATCGAATCTTCACGCCGTGCCTGCGAGCGCGCGGAGGCGATCGTCAACGCCGAGCTGAAGCGCGGCCTTTCGAGCCTGGCGACCATCGGTGCGACCGCTCCGTTCGTCGGCTTGTTCGGTACGACCGTCGGCATCATCAACGCGTTCCAGGGCATGTCGAGCGAGAAGACGGCCGGATTGTCGGCAGTCGCGGGCGGCATTTCCGAGGCGCTCGTAGCGACCGCGTTTGGTCTGTTCGTTGCGGTTCCCGCCGTATGGGCATACAACTCGTTCACGAACAAGGTGGAATCCTTTCAGATCGAGATGACCAACTCTTCTTCGGAGTTGATGGATTATTTCGTGAAGAAGCGGGGGAACTGACCCATGAGTATGGGAGGCGGCGGAGAACACGGCGGCGTCCAATCGGAAATCAACGTCACACCGATGGCGGACGTCATGTTGGTCCTGCTGATCATCTTCATGGTCATCACGCCGATGTTGCAGAAGGGCGTCAGCGTGGAGCTGGCCCAGACCAACAACCCGATCGAGATGGAGGCAGCCGACGCGGAGGACGCGATTCTGGTGGCCGTGACACGGGACGGCAAGTACTTTCTCGCCAAGGACCCGACCACGCTCGCGGAACTGCCCACACTTGTTCTGGACATGCTTCAGGGCAGGCTCGACAAGACGGTTTACGTCAAGAGTGATTTCCGGGCACGATACGGGGACGTGGTCGCGCTGGTCGATTCAGTTCGAGCCGCCGGCGTCGACAAGATCGGTCTTCTGACCGAGCGGCTGGACGATCAGATCCGTCAGTAAGGAGGGCTGCTTCAATGTCACAAAAAAGAGGAAACAAGTGGGGTAGGCAACTCGGTGCGCAGTCTGATATCAACATCACCCCTTTGATCGATGTGTTGCTGGTGCTGCTGGTGATCTTCATGGTCATCACGCCGCTCACGCCGTCGGGACTCGATGCGGCCGTTCCGCAGCCTCCGCCACCGGGCACTCCTCCGCCTCCTCCAGACGAGGAGAACCGGACTGTCGTGGTCTCGCTTGACAGCCGCGGCCAGATCACGATCAATCAGGATCCAGCGGACCTGCGGACCCTCGGTTCCCAGCTTCAGGACATCTTCAAAACCCGTAATGACCGTACGATCTTCGTCAACGCGGATCCCGACCTGCTGTTCAACGACGTGATTACGGTGATCGATATCGCCAAGGGATCCGGCGTCGACAAGGTCGGACTGATGACCGAAACCATCACGTCGTCCATGGCCGGCGGTGGGGATCAGTAGTTTCAGTTAACCCGGAGGTAGATAGGTCAACATGCGGCAAAGCAAAATCTTTTTTGCGCTTCTCGGTCTGCTTGCGTTGGGCTTGGTGGGCTGCAACAAGCTGCAGGCTCGGGACAACCTGAACAAGGGCGTCAGAGCGTTCAGTGAATCGAACTATCAGGCGGCGGTCGACTATTTCAAGACGGCGCTGGACCTGGATCCCGAGCTCTTGAATGCGGAGTTGTACCTCGGGACCGCGTATGCGCTACAGTTCATACCGGGAGCTCTTTCTGAAGAGAACCGGCGTAACGCGGACCTGGCGGTCGAGACCTTCGAGAGCGTCCTGGTCAAGGATCCGAACAACACGAGCGCCGTCGCCGGTATGGCGAGTATCTACCAGAACACGGGAGATCTCGATCGGGCGCGCGAATACTACGTCCGGCAGGTAGGGCTGTCTCCCGACGACCCGGTCGCGCACTACAGCGTCGGCAGCATTAACTGGTATATCGTTACCGACCGGGCTCCGCAGCTCGCGGGTCTGGATGACCTCGTCGACGAGGAGGAGGACGAAGGAACCAGCGCGGAAGAGGCACAGGCAGTGCGGGACGAGCTTGCCGCCCTGATCGAGGAGGGGCAGCAGCACCTCGACCGCGCCCTGGCGCTTCGCGACACTTACGAAGACGCGATGTCTTACAAGAACCTGCTGTACCGCCAGGCAGCGGAGCTTATCCCCGAAGATACCGAGGACGAAGATGCCCTCGCCCAGAGAGAACAGTTGGTCGCTCAGGCGGACGAGTGGTTCGACAGGGCACTCGAGACACGGGCTAGAAACGCGGAACTCGCTGCCGCGGGCCTCCCGGTTGAACAATAGACCTCACTGCTAGTCAGAAAAAGAGCCACCCAACCGGGTGGCTCTTTTTCTTGGTGCTAGGCTCTGGGAGCCATGGAATGGGGATGACCCCGTCGCTACCGCTCTGGGTTCTGTTCTTGGGGGGGCGTTGGCGTGCCAGATTTCGCCACGCCGTCGGCGGGCCGCGGCTACAATAGGGGCAAGCGTCCGACCCTGACAGACTGCTAGACCATGATTCGCCTGGGACAGATACTCGAGAAGATCGAGAAGAACCATCCGAGCGACGATCTGGAGATCGTCCGCCGAGCCTATATCTTTTCGGCAAAAGAACATAGGGGACAGGTTCGGGCGTCGGGGGAGCCGTACCTGACACACCCACTCGAGGTCGCCAACATACTGGCCGACATGAAAATGGACGCCGTGACGGTGAGCATCGGCCTGCTCCACGATGTCGTCGAGGATACGCTGACGTCCCTTGAGAACATCGAGGAGATGTTCGGCGCCGAGACAGCACACGTCGTGGATGCGCTGACCAAGATCAGCCAGATTCACTTTACATCCAGCGAACAGAAGCAGGCCGAGAACTTCCGCAAGATGCTGCTGGCGATGAGCGACGACATTCGCGTTATCGTCATCAAACTTGCCGACCGCCTCCACAATATGCGGACGCTGCGGTACCTGAAGGCGGACCGGCGCGAGGCCATCGCGGGCGAGACCCTGGAGATCTACGCTCCGCTGGCGCACCGGCTCGGAATGGGAAAGATCCGCGGGGAACTCGAGGATCTTGCGTTCAGCTTCCTCGATCCGCATGCCTACAAAGCGATCAACGATGCCCTGGAAGCAAAGCGGAAGGTCGATCAAAACTTCCTCGATGAAGTCCGATCCGTGATTGAAGAAAAGATGGCCGAGCACGACATCCCGTGCCTGACCGAAGCCAGGATCAAGCGGATCTACTCGATTCATTTGAAGCTCCGGCGGCAGCGTATCGCGCTGGACCAGGTCTATGACCTTCTGGCGATTCGCATCGTCACCGACGACATCAAGAACTGCTATGCCGCGCTCGGCGTGATCCACAACACCTGGCGGCCGATCCCCGGACGTATCAAGGATTTCATCGCCATGCCCCGGCCGAATATGTACCAGTCACTGCACACTTCCGTCATCGCTCGTGGACAGCCATTCGAGGTTCAGCTAAGGACGGCCGAGATGCATCGCGTCGCCGAGGAAGGGATCGCCGCGCACTGGAAGTATAAGGACGGCAAGCTTGTGGCGGACGATCGAGAAGACCAAAGGGTCTCCTGGCTCCGCCAGCTCGTCGAGTGGCAGCAGGAAATGAAGGATCCGACGGATTTCCTGAGCACGCTCAAGGTCGATTTGTATCAGGAGGAAACCTACACGTTCACGCCCAAGGGTCGTGTCGTGACGCTGCCCAGTGACGCGACTCCTGTGGACTTCGCCTACACCATCCACACCGAGGTCGGTCATACTTGCGTGGGGGCGAAGGTCAACGGTCGCCTGAGTCCGCTACGGACCCGTCTAGCCAACGGTGACATCGTCGAAATCATCACACAAACGGGTCACCATCCCAGCCGTGACTGGCTGAACTTCGTCAAGACCTCGCGAGCTCGGAACAAGATTCGCCACTGGCTGAGCGTTCAGGAACGAAAGAAGGCGGTGGAACTCGGCCGCAAGCTGCTCGAGAAGGAGGCCCGCAAATACAAGGTGTCGCTGAAAGAGCTGACTGAAGGGGAGAAGCTGCTGGCAGTGGCGCCCGACTACGGCTGCGCGAAGGTCGAGGACCTGCTTTCCGGCATTGGGTACGGCAGGATTTCCGCGCGTGCGCTCCTGGAGAAGTCGTCCCCGGAGTTGGTGAAGGCGCCGGCATCGAAGTTGACCACCGCTGTCCGCCGGGTGCTGGGACTCGGCAAGGACGTCAAGATCAAGGTCAAGGGGCTCGATGATCTCTTGGTCTATCGGGCTAAGTGTTGCAGCCCGATTCGCGGCGAAAACATCATCGGCTACGTCACTCGCGGCGAGGGCGTGGCTGTTCATGCCAAGGACTGCCCCAACGTCCAGAACCTGATGTATGAAGCGGACCGGCGGATCGATGTCGAATGGGCTCGGCGAGGGGCCGAGAACGAGCTGTACGACATCGGTCTGACAATCGTCACCGCCGACCGGCCTGGGATATTGGCCGCCATCTCGGCCGCCATCTCCGACATTCGCTCGAACATCCTCGACGTGTCGGCCCGTACCGATGAAGAACGCGGCATCATCGATATGACCGTCGCGATACCGGACATGAAGCACCTGGACAAGGTGATCTCGTCTATCCGGCAACTAGACGGCGTATTCGATGTAATGCGCGCTTCCAAAACCGTCAACACGACCACAAGGATCGAAAGCAGATAGCGTCGATCGAAAGCTACCTGGAAAGTAGACCAAAGACTATGCAGAAGATCGTCATCTCCACGCCTCTCGGGCCGCCGGCAATTGGACCCTATTCCCAGGGTATCCGCGCCGGCAACTTGGTTTTCGTTTCCGGCCAGATCGCGCTCGACCCTGGGACGGGAGCGTTGATCGACGATATGTCGGTCCACGCTCAGTCCCACAAGGCGCTCCAGAACCTGCAGGGAGTCTTGAGCGGCGCCGGCGCGTCGCTGGGCGACGTCGTCAAGGTGACGATTTATCTGGACGACATGGGCAATTTCAAGGAAGTGAATGCGATATACGGAGAGTATTTTCAGCACTCGCCGCCGGCACGAGCGACCGTCGAAGTAGCGGCGCTGCCCCTCGGAGTGGCGATCGAGATCGACTGCATCGCCTTGGTCGGCTAGCAATGCAAATCGAGCCACTGGCGCGGCGCTTCGCGACGAAGACGGCGAAAAAAGCGGGCTAGTCGAATCGCTTCCGCAGTTTTACGTCCAGGCCAACCGCTCCGGTCTCATCCCGCGAGGCAATGAACGATGTGTTGTTGTTGAGGAAATATTCGATCTGGATGATCTGCTGGCGGCTCGACGACAGGTCCTGCGAATAGGTGATGGTCAGGTCGCGTGTGATCTGCTCGGAAAACGTGATCCGGGCGACCGGGCGATTCTCCGCCCCCACGTGAAACGGGTCGATCCGGAAGCGGTCCAGCAACCCGAAACGAGATCCAACCCGTGATTGCAGCAGGTCGGTCAGGATCGTTGCCGCCCCGCCGGTGAACAATTGTTCGCTCGTCGGCAGGCCCGACGCATCCGTTCCTTCTGCGAACTCCTCCCGTGTCCGTCCTCCTGTGATGAGGCTGATGACCTCCAACTGCGGCAGCGGCGGGTCCGACCTGATATTCAACCGAACATCGTCACCTCGACCGTTGAGGGCCAGAATGACACGGTAATCGCGCAGCTCTGTCTCCGCTTGAACATCGATAAGCGGCTCTATCGAGACTGGATCAACAAAATCTACGTTTCCGCGGGTGATGCGATAGCGGTTCCCCTGAAAACTCAGGCTGCCGTCGTTGACCTCGACGTGTCCGGTCATCGTCGGTTCCCTGAACGTGCCGCCGATGTCCAGATCCAGTCTTGTCTCGACGCTGGCCAGCTCGTTTTCGATCCTGATGTTGCGGTCTCCTTCGAGGTGGAGGGCAAGCGCCAGGTCGTCGATGGGTGTTTCAGGTGTCAGGCCGCCGATGCCCGCGAAGAGGTCGAAAAACTGATCGAAGCTCTCGTTGTAGGACATCGTGACGACATCGAGGTTTCCCTCGAGAACCGGGTTGTCCGGCGTCCCTCGCAGCACGAGTGCGCCTTCCACGACCGTTCGCAGACCTTCGGGATTTCGGATTCTGATATTGCTGAGGTCCATTCGGATGTCGAATCCGTCCAGATCCGTCCCGTCGATTCCAGCCGTTCCCTGAATTGTTACGTCTCCGCCCCCAGCGTTTCCGGTAAGGCCGTTCAAGTTGATGCGGTTGCCGTCGAAGAACAGTCCTCCACTTACCGCAGAGAGGCCGAGGAAGATCCCGGAGTGGCTCAGCGAGACATCGGTCAACGTCGCTTGTCCCCGAAGCTCTGGGCTCTCCAGCGTTCCCGCGATCTCTCCGGCGATCGCGATATCGCCGTCGGTCTCCAGGCCGACGATGCCGCTGGCGATCAGAGATAGATCGATGTTGCCGTTGACGTCGAAGTCGAGAGGGGCCGACGGAACCAGGCCGACGCTGCCGCCGATTTCGAGGGATGTCGCGTCCCCGAGAAGCTCAATCTGAGACAAACGTACCTGTCGAGCATCGAACTCGAACGTGAAGGGCCGGGATGTTCCGAGGTTCCGTTGATCCAGTAGCGCCGTGAGGGAAGTCACGCGTCCGGACCCGCGGACTCCGGCCAGGTCCCGCAGACTGCCTTCGAAAGTCGCGGTTCCGCTGGCGACCACCGATCCAGGTAGAATTCCCGCCAGGCGGCCCGCATCGTAATCGACGAAACGGGCAGCTCCCCGGAACGGAATTTCCTCGGCCGTTCGGTCGAACTCGATCTCCAGGTCCAGATGGTCATCGGCGCCAATCTCGGCACGAACCGTCCGTCCGGCACCATCCACTCGGATGTCAGCGGACCGGAAGTACTGCTGACGGAATTGCAGATCTTCGATTTGCGCGGTACCGGCGGTACGCGGCGCCCCCCGTGTTCCGTCGATCCGGAAGCTGGCGCTCCGGACCATACCGGTGAAATCGGTCGGCACGCCCAGCCAGTGCAGATCCCGGATCGCGATGTCCGACGAGTCGAACTCGATGTTCAACGCGTCGTTGGCCCACTGGTAATCGAGCGATCCGGTGAGAGTCGCATCTCCCATCCGGAGCGCGATCTCCCTGATCCGAATCGTTTCGTTGGACACGGCGATGTCGGCGCTACCGTCCCCGATCGGTCGTCCCTCAAACGTGACGTCGTCGGCCTCAACGTTCCCCTCGAAGCGAAGAGGCTGGAATGAATCGACCTGTGCGCGGCCTCTGAGAACCCCTCCGACGGGCTGCGCGATGAAGGGCTGCAGGAGGGCCACGTCGAGCCGCTCGATATCGATGTCGAGGTTCGGGGCCAGTTCAGGGTCGAGCCTGCCGTTCACGACGACTTGAGAGCCGGCTTCCCGGATGCTCACATCGCGGAATTCTGTCCCGCCCGGGTCGAGCGTGATCACACCGGCGGCCCGGTCGATCGTTCCTGTGTCGTAGGTGAAGTTGCTCAACGCGAACCGACCCGAGATCTGCAGTTCGTCGAGCGGCCCGCGAACCACGCCTTCGAAGTTGCCCTGCCCGTTGGCGTCCTGGTGCACGAACGAGACGTCACGAAGGTCCTCCGAATTCACCCGGATTGCCAATTCCGTTTCACGTCGGCTGATCGTCCCCTCACCGGAAACCCTGGTCGAGGCCATGCGTCCGTCAAAAGCCGAAAGCTCAATCGTTCCGGGAATGCCGTGGTAGGATGCCGTCCCGTCGAGTGGTAGCGGCACGCGAACGTCAGGGTCGTCGATGGTTGCGGGGCGGAGTACCGTGTCGCCGGACAGGTCGAAGCGAGCGAACCTGCCCTCGAACCATCCGCGAAGTGTTCCCCCCATTCGCGAGAACACAACGTAGTCCGATGGCCAGGGGTAGATCCGGCGAAGGGCCGCGGCTTCCACGTTGTCATACTGGATGTCGATCTCGACACGCCGCTCCCCGGGCAGCGGCCGAACCGTCGCCGTGCCGGTGGCTTGTCCACCGCCGAAATCCATCCTCAAATTCGTCGCCGTCAAACGCCCATCCGGGTATTCGTAGGCAAAATCAGCCTCGAAGTCCGAAGCGTTCCAGCCGGCGACATCCACGGACGGGATAGTTGCGTGTCCTCTCGCATCGAATGTACCGACAGAAAATTCGAGCCGGCCCGAGATTTCCGCGGTACCACCGATGCGTTCGTCCTCGAAGAAGTAGTTCATGAAGGACAGGTCGGCGCTGCCCGAGTACTCGAACCCACCCCGAGGGTCGCGTAACACGTCGTCCAGTCTGCCCTCGAGCGCGATGCTCGTGTCGCCGGAGCGGACGGTCGCGGTCTCGACAAGGACTGTGCCTCCCGTGTAATCGAAATCGATCTCCAGTTCGTACGGAATCGTCGAATGGTCCCCATGCCGAAAGGTTCCCCCGTACTCAAGGTGTCCGGCGAGGACTCCGCTGTTGCCGGCGTATTCGAATCTGCCCCCGAGGTTTACGAGGCGAAAGTCGATGTCGGTGCGGTTTTCGTCGATGGTGATCTCGCCGTTCGACACAGACAAGTCGGCGATCGACACTTCGGTCGATGTCACGTCTCCTTCAGGGCTGACGGGAGATGGCAGGTTGGTCGACCCGTCCTGGTCGACCTGGATGAAGATCCGCGGTCCGACGAGAACCAGCGAACGGAGGTCGGCCTGTCCGTTGAGCAGGGCCCTGAGGCGAATCTGGACATCGATGCGTTCGACTCCCACCAGGGGAGGATCGGAAGCGTTCTCCTCTCCGTGGAGCGTGAGCCCGTGCAGGGTAAACCGCTGGCGGCGAAAATCCGACTCGAACCGCATCAGGCTCGCCCTCGTACCGGTGTGACCCTCAATCCATCCGACGATGTAGTCCGCGGCAAATTGATCGAACTCCGGCGAGCTGATGAAATAAACCAATCCCGCGACGACGGCGAGCAGGGCCAGCGCCAACACGCTCAGTGTTGCGAGGAGCTTCCTTTTACTCAACCACTTCAATCTCGCTTCTCCTGAGCAAGGATTCCACCCAGGCTGACATTTCCTGGTTGATCCTCTCGGTGACGACGTTGGTTCGAATCAGATCGCGGACCGCATCCAGTTCCGGGAGCGGACTCAGTCCTTGTTTTTTTGCCTCCGGCATAAACACGGCCTCGTAGTAATCGGCGATTTCCAGGTCCGTCGGCTGGATGAACTGTCCGAATCGGAGATCGATAAATCGCGACCGCCGGAGTCGCGCGCGAACGGCGTTGCGCAGAGTGGCGGGCGGAAGGCTCCGCGTGTCACCGACAGTCCCCATGTAGGCCTCGATGCGCTCGTCGGTGATCTGAATGCCCGGGAACTGATCGACCTGCTCGCTTATCAGCATGCCTTCGATAAGTTTTCCGAGTAGCGTGTCCGTTTCATCCGGTACCGAATCCCCGAACGCCCGCTCCAGGTCCCTGTACTGTTCGACATCGCTCTGGGTGACGACATTCCCGTTGACGATCGCCACCATGCGGTCGATGAAGTCCGCCCACCCGAGGGCAGCCAGGGCGAGCAGACATGAAAGGACCGCGGTGAACCTGGCCGCCGCCGGGCGAATCCGTCGGAGTTGTCCTTCCCTTCTCATCAGAACGTATGTCCCAGGGTGAAGAACACCTTGTTCAGAGATTCTCCGGGTATGCGGTTCAGGTTGAATCCGAAGTCGACGCGGATCGGTCCCAGCGGGGTTTCATAACGGATGCCGAAGCCGAGCGTGTGTGTAAAGTCACCGACGTTAAAATCGGAAATATGCCGGAACACGGTGCCGGTGTCATAGAATGCAACGCCGCCGAGACCCGAGATCAGGAAAGGGATCGGGAAGCGGTATTCCGCGTTCAGTATCGTGAGGGCGTTCCCGCCGCCCTCCGGACCCGCGTCGTCCAGTCCGAAGGAACGCAGCGTCGTGGATCCGCCCGCGAAGTACCGTTCCGTGATCGGAAGCGCCCTCGTCCGGCCGTAGGGCTGGTTCCAGCCGAAACGTGCGGATGCCGCGATTACGGCCTCGTTGGCGGGCCGGTAGATGCTGACCTGCGTGAATAGCGCTGTAAAATCGACTTCCGACCCGAACGCCCTGTTGGCTAGCTGGAACGACCCGGTAAAGTAGTTCCCCCGGCTCGGATTGATCGGATCGTTCCGTGTGTCGTGAATGTAGGAGGTTCCGATACGGGAAATCTGGATCGTGCCGACCTCGTCTGGAAAACTTCCGGCACGTGGGTTCACTCGGATGTCGCGCAGGTTCACCGTCTGAAAGCTCGCCGACATCAGCAAGCTGTCCTGGCTTTCGAACCTCTTGAGCGACTGCAGGGAAAAGTCGATCCTGCTCGCGTCGAAGAACTGCTGGCGTGTTCGTTCGACGAAGAGCGACGCGAACCCATCGAGCTCCCAGTTGAAGAGGCGGGGCTCCCGGAAGGTCGTCTGAAACCGCTGTTCGCGGGTGCTTCCCCGAGCACGGAAACTGATCGATCGATCCAAACCGAACAAATTTGTGTGCGACAGTTCGACCGTGCCTCGAAGTCCCTCCCGGTCCTGAAGGCCAATACCGTATGTCAGGAGCAGCGGTCCCGCATCCTCGAGCTGGATCAGCAGGTCGCGCTGATCCGGCCCTGCCTGCTCCAGGGGTACGATGTCCACGCGGTTGAACAGTCCCGTGGAGTACAGTCGTTGCTGCGCCTCGAGTATCGACTCCGGGTCGAAAGGGGTGCCCTCGAACAGTTGGCTGTTGCGAAGCACTACTTTTTCCTTCGTTCGTGTGTTCCCCGCGACCAGGACCCGTCCGATCCGGTAGGATGAGCCCTCGACGATGTCGTAGGTCACCCGCAAGCCGTTGCCATCTTCGGTCAGTTCGGTCGTCGTCCTGACGCGGACGTCCGGAAAGCCGCGGCTGTGGTAGCCGGCGGTGATGGCGCCGCGACCCTGTTCGACTGTGGCGGTCGTGTAAGGCTGACCGGAAAACATGTTCGCTACCGATGCAAGTTCGGAGCCTTGGACCGAAGTATTCCCCGAGAACAGGATATCGACGATGGGAACACGCCTTCCTTCGTCGATCCTGACCGTGACCGTGACTTCCGTGCCCTGGATCGTGTGTTCCGGCTCGACGCGTGCGCCGAAAAATCCGGCGTTGCGGTACAGGCGCGCGATCGTATCCCGAGCCTGCTCGAGCAGGCTCGGGCTGAACGAACCACGGCTGAACAATCCGCCCTCGGCGATTCCGATACGCTCGAGAAGATAGTCTTCCGTGAAGAAGCTATTTCCATCGAACCGGACCTGGCGGACCGTGTGCCGCAGGCCGGCATCGACGAGATAGTTGATCTGGACCGCGTTGTCCAGTGTGTCGCCCAAGGGGGCTTCGAAGCGTTCGATTTCCACCGTGGCCTGAGAGTAGCCTTGCCGAAACAGGTGTTCCAGGATGGCGCTGCGGCCTTCTGCGATCAGGTCCGGGTCGACGCTGCCCTCTTCGAAGACGGGCACCAGTTCCCTGATGTCGTCGTCGGACATGTCGAAACCACGAACCTGTACGAGCGTAAAGGGGCCCGGTTCGATGAAAACCACCGTGTCAACGACATTGGATTCGGCAACATGTTCCGTCTCAAACGTGACGCGCGTGTTGAGGAAACCCAGTTCAGCGAATCCGTTCCGGATGCCGTCAATACCGGATTCGAGACGTTCCATCGAAAAGGCCGAGCCGGTCTCGATGTCGAGCAGGTCGCTCAATTCCTCCGGTGTGAAGGTCTGCTCGCCTCCGTCGAAACGAACATTGCGGGTTCGCGCTTTGGCCGCCGTATCGACGTCCAGCCGAACCGTGACAAGGCGGCTTTCTGTTTCAAAGTCTGTGACCGGTTCGATATGGGCTTCAAAGTAGCCTTCCCTTCGGAGCGTTTCCGCGAGGGACCCGACGATGCGATCCAGTCGGCTTCGCGAGTAGCGTTCGCCGTAGTGCAGATCGAGGTAGCTCGATAGCGTTCGCTCGAGCAGATCGGACGGATAAACGCTGAACGTGGAAAAGAAGAAAGGGTGCTCGACGATGAAGGTGACTCGTGTTCCTGCCCCCGTAGCTACAGCGTCTACTACGATTCCCGCGTAGCCGCCCTCATCGTAAAGGGCTTGGATCGATTCACGGACGCCCTCAGGGGTCAGCAGGTCACCCGCCCGCAATGGGATGTAGTCGAGCGCTTCGACGGGCGCTCCCTCGATATCGATCGCGGCGATGCGGGTGCCGTAGTACTGCTGTCCCGCCACAAGGGCAATAGGCAGCAAGAGCATCAGCAAGCCAGCGTGGACTAGCCGCATAACTACTTTTGACGCACCAATCCCCAAGTCGATTAGTGGCAACAGAAAAAGCCCTGCGGGCACAGGGCTTCCGAGAACGATCTTCGGCGGTCCCTCAGGCAGGCTTGACGACAAGGCCGTTACGGATGCAGCGCGTACAGACCAGCATTCGTTTCGGCGTCTTACCCACGAGAACGCGGACGCGCTGAAGATTTGGATTCCATCTTCTATTGGTGAGGTTGTGCGCGTGGCTGACTCGATGTCCGAACATCGGACCCTTCGCACAAATCTCGCAACGTCGGGCCATTCGCTCCATTGCTCCTGTTTCGAGGCGCCGCCCTGACCGAGTGTCGGCCGCCGGGCGGAGCCGACGTTCAAAAAAATAGCCCGCAAATTATACCAGAGAGGGGGTTTCTGCTCAATCCGCCCTGTGGCTGGCCCATCCCGAAGACGGGCTAAAGGGTACCGTCCGCACCTCACCGGATGCTAGAATACGTGCCATATTGTGGTAGCGAGGGAGAAACCGTTGAAGCCAGCCTTCCGAATCTCGATCTGTTTCCTGCTTCTCGTCGGCGCCGCCTGTTCGTCGACGACAAGCGCACCGGCCGGTGTCGCCGCACGGGTGAACGGCGTCGATATTACGATGGCCGAGTTGGAGGACGAATTCGCGAGGCGCACCGCGGAAGCGGAACCGCCGCTGGCCGAAGAAGATGTCCCCGATCTCATGCTGCAGTTGCTAGGTGAGATGATCAACAATGAGATTCTCCTGCAGAAGGCCGCTTCGGCCGAGTTGACTGCGACCGATGCGGAGGTGGACGTTCAGTTCAACGCATTCAAGAGCGAGTACACGGCGGAAGCCTTCCTGGATGTACTGGCCGAACAGCAGTTGACCGAGGAGGACCTCCGCGAAGAAATGCGGATGCAGTTGACGATCGAGAAGCTCGTCAACAAGGAAATCACCTCGAAGATTTCGGTGTCGGAAGCCCAGATCGAGGAGTTCTACAACCGGAACATAGAGAGTTTCAACCTTCCCGAGAGCTTCCGTCTTGCGCATATCCTCATCACCCCGTTCGAAGATCCGCAACCCACCAACTCCACTGGGGACGATGCGACGACCGAGCAGGACGCGGTGGCGAAGGCGGAGCGTCTGCTGCGGGAGATCCAGGGCGGCAGCGACTTCGCGACAGTGGCCCGGCAGTTTTCCGAGGACCCGACATCCTCTTCGATTGGAGGGGACCTGAACTTTCAAGCGATCGAAACGATTGGGGGGATCGGTCCGGAACTGGCCGATGCGGTGCTCAACATGCGGGTGGGCGAAACTTTCCCCCGGGTTGTCGTGACCCAGTTTGGTTTCCACATACTGAAGTTGCTCGAGCAGGACGCCGGGGGCCAGAAGGATCTGACCGATCCCCGAATCCAGGCACAGATCCGCCAGAATCTGTTCGACCGCCGGGATGGCACGCTGAAGGGCGCCTTCTTCGAGAACGCCCGAAATTCTTCACAGATTCGAAACTTCTACGCCGAGCAGGTATTGGACAGCGCCGGAGCAGGCGGCTCGTAGCTTTCCTTAGCGTCGGGCCCACCGTCCATTCGCGGCCCACCGCTTCCGGAGTGCTCTGACGTTCCCCTAACTTCACGCTCCGGGAACTCTGACGGGACGGTCCCCCCACGCCCTGCATTTCTTAGCGTCGGGCCCACCGTCCATTCGCGGCCCACCGCTTCCGGAGTGCTCTGACGTTCCCCTGACTTCGCGCTCCGGGAACTCTGACGGGACGGTCCCCCCACGCCCTGCTTCACTTAGCGTCGGGCCCTACCGTCCCCTAGCAATCTCCAATCTCGAATTTCGAATGAACGATGTTCAATGCGGATTTTCCAATAGAGAATCTGCGATTCGACACCCAGTCGCTCCCGCTCCCGGTTCTGTCAGTCCACGACAGCCAGCAGATCCCCGGCCTTGACCGTCATTCCTTCCGGGACGGCCACCTTCTGAACCGTGCCCGCCCTGGGTGACCGCATTTCGTTCTGCATCTTCATCGCCTCGATCACCAGCAGACCCTGGCCGGCTTTGACTTCGTCACCTTCGACGACCAGCAGCTTGACGACCTTTCCCGGCATGGACGCCCGAATCTCGGCCAGTTTGTCGGTGTCGCCGGACCCCAAACGTTGGAGCAGGGAACGTCGATCCAGGAGCTCCAGCCGGACGTATTCGGTTCCCAGTCGTACCGTATACCCCTCGCTGTTAGGCAGCACTGCCGCCTCGATCGACCGACCGTCCACGCAGAACCAGAACAGACCCGGTTCGATTTCCCGTAGTTCGAGTTCATACTCGCGGTCGCCGACACGGGCACGTACGGTGGGCAGCGCAGCCGAATGCAGGTCGATTTCGATTTTCTCGGTTTCGACGAGGGCCGTATATTTCATGGCTTTCGGAGAAGCTGCTCGTTTCGTCCCGCAAGCTTCCAGGCGTTTGCCGTCGGTGGGGCCGTATGGTTGGCTCCGGGCGACTTCTGCCGCGAGTGGAAGACTGTCGCGACGAGCAGCGCCATATCCCGATCCCGTTCACCCATACGGTTGGTCACGTCCTTGCCGCGTTCGGCAAGCCAACGGTCAATGAAGCCGGTTTCGAAGTCGGCCGCTATGAACGCCGGGTGATCGAGAAGCTGTTTGAAGAAGGCAATATTGTCCTTGATGCCGCCGATCTGGTACTCATCCAGCGCTCGGCTCATGCGCGCGATGGCATCATCCCGGGTCGGCGCCCAGGCGATGAGCTTCGAAAGCAGCGGATCGTATTCAAGCGGGACCGTCCAACCCGCATAGACACCGCTGTCGTCGCGGATTCCGGGTCCGGAAGGCGTCCGCAACATCGAGATGCGGCCCGGCGACGGGAAGAAGTTGTTGTCCGGATCCTCTGCATAGATGCGGCATTCGATGGCGGCTCCCCGCATTGTGACGTCTTGTTGCCGGATCTTCAGTTCGTTGCCCGCCGCCACTTCGATCTGTTGCCGGACCAGGTCGATTCCCGTGACGGCTTCCGTGACGGCGTGTTCCACCTGAAGGCGCGTGTTCATTTCCAGGAAGTAGAAATTCCGATCTTGATCCACGAGAAATTCCACCGTTCCCGCGTTGTAGTAGGAGGCCGCCTCAACGACGCGCAGAGCGGCTTGGCCAATCTCTTCCCGGAGCTCCGGATTTACAATCGGCGACGGACATTCTTCGATCACTTTCTGATGGCGCCGTTGTATCGTGCATTCGCGCTCGCCCAGGTGGATGGCGTTCCCGTGACGGTCCGCCAATATCTGGATTTCGATATGGCGGGGCCGTTCGACGAACCGTTCGATGTAGACGGCGTCGTCTCCGAACGCGGCCTTCGCCTCGGCACGCGTCGTCCGGAGCGCGCTCTCCATCTGGTCGGCGGAAGCAACGAAACGAAGGCCCTTGCCGCCGCCACCGGCCGATGCCTTCAGCATCACCGGATAGCCGATGCCTGCTGCGGCTTCGAGCGCATCGGCGACGGAACCGATGGGATCGAGCGTTCCCGGAACCATCGGCACGTCGTATTTGGAGACTGCGCGTCGCGATTCCACTTTCGAGCCCATCAGGGCGATCGCCGCCGGGGAGGGACCGATAAACGTGATACCGGCGTCCTCGACGGCTTCGGCGAAGCCGGCGTTTTCGGCAAGGAATCCGTAGCCCGGATGAATCGCGTCGGCTCCGGCCCTCTGGGCGACGTCGAGAATCTTCTCGACCACCAGATAGCTTTCGACCGACGGGGCTGGGCCGATTCCGAACGCCTCGTCCGCCATTCGCGCGTGCAGCGCGCCCTCGTCCGCT
Organism: Terriglobia bacterium; assembly: GCA_965206125.1. Lineage (GTDB taxonomy): Bacteria > Acidobacteriota > Terriglobia > 20CM-2-55-15 > 20CM-2-55-15 > CAXWPM01. Next base: position 87,266 of record CBDBIN010000046.1, on the reverse strand, counting down.
TCCGAATAGACTGCGACGGTGGGAATCCGGAGCTCGCGGCACGCACGAATCACGCGTACCGCGATCTCGCCACGGTTTGCAATCAGGATCTTTCGGAGCATGGACATCCGATCTTACTCAAAAAACATGCTGCGTGAGCCATTTTCTGTCTGTCTAGGCGAGTGAATTCAACGTCATAGAGGTTGATCGGCGCCTATGCTAAAGGTCCGGCCGGCGCGTGCTCCATGCTGCCGCCCGCTCGTAGCTGTGGGCCACACGCAGAACGATCGCCTCCTCGAAAGCCCGGCCGGTAACCTGCAGCCCGATCGGTAAGTCGTTGTCGGTAAAGCCGCAAGGGAGCGACACAGTCGGCAGGCCGGTAACGTTGAACAGGCGCGTGTTACGCGTGAGCGCGGGTCCGACCGGTTCGGTCGCATCGTCCCATTCGACGTGAGTCTGATCGATGCGCGGCGCCGCGATCGGCAACGTGGGAGTGACCAGCACGTCGGCGATGCCGAGCGCTGCCTGAAGCTCCCGCTTGACCATCGTCCGGGCGCGCTGGGCGCGTACGTAGTCGATCGACAGCATCAGACGGCCAGCCTCGATCCTCAGGCGCACGTCCTCGGCGATGAGCTCGGGTGTCCGGGTGAGGTTCTCTTCATAGAAGGAGAATGCCTCGGGACACACGATGTTGTTGAATATCGCCCGCTGCTGGTCGGAGCTCGGGATGTCAACTTCCACCAACTCTGCCCCCATGTCCCGGAACGCGTCGATCGCGGCTTCGAGGGCCGCCTCCACTTCGGTGTCGAGCCTTCGGAAGAATGCGCGGCGAGGCAGTCCGATCCGGAGACCGCCGACACCTCCTTCAAGCTGCTCGGAATAACGAGCCGTCGGAACATCGCCCGAGTACGGATCGAGCGGATCCCGACCGGCGATGACCCCGAGCATGATCGCCGCATCCTCCACGGTACGCGTGATCGGGCCGACGTGGTCGAGGGACCACGACAGCGGCACCACGCCACGGACAGGCACGCGGCCATAGGTTGGTTTGAACCCGACGGCACCGCACAGACCGGCCGGAATTCGGATCGAGCCTCCGGTATCCGATCCGAGCGATCCGAGCGCCATCCCCATGACGATCGCAGCCGCCGATCCGCCACTCGAGCCTCCGGCGATCCGGTCCGTGTCCCAGGGGTTACGAACCGTGCCGTAGTGCGGATTCACGCTTGTTACGCCAAAAGCCAGCTCGTGGAGGTTGGTCTTGCCGACGATGACGGCTCCGGCTTCCTGAAGACGGGTTGTCACAGTGGCGTCTACATCGGGCACGCGGTCGTCGAACACGCTCGATCCAGCCGTGGTCCGGATGCCCTTGGTGTCGATCAGGTCCTTGAGCGCGATAGAGACGCCGTTGAGCGGTCCCGTTTCGCGGCCGTCGGCGACAGCTTGCTCGGCTCTGTGGGCCTGCTCCATCGCCAGATCGGGCGTGACCGTGATGAACGTTGCCATCTTCTCGTTGAGAGACTGGATGCGTTCGAGCGTCGCGCGAGTCAGCTCGACGGGAGACAGCTGTTTCGACCGGATCAACCGGGCGGCCGAAGCCAAGGTGAGACCACGAAGTTCGTCAGGCTGCATCAGTCAGCGTGGAAGATGACCGAGGGCGTCGTCGCCGAGTCCACGTTCATACGGCGCAGAGCCCGTGTGTCTTCGAGGATCATGGGATAGAGCGCCGCGAGCTTCTGCGCGTAGTCGTCCGGGATCTGCCAGTCGCCAAGGGCCGCGAGCGTCTTCAAGGCTGTCGCAGTGAATTCGGTTTGGTCATTCGTCATGGTTATGCGCCGAGGCGGCCCGACTCGGCGGCCGCCGGATCGGTTTCGAGTTCCACGAGGCCGTAGGACATCGAAACGAGAAAAAGGAACAGCATCAATACTTCGGAGTCTCCGAAGTTGTACTCGAAAAGGCCGGCAATGATGAATCCACCCAAGGCGGAAAGGCAGCCAACAGCCAGCCATTTCACCGCGGGGTTCGGGGATCGTGTCCGGCCTCGAAGATCGAGGGCAATCTGAGCGAGCAGCCACACGAAAGCGGCCAGGCAGAGTAGGCCCCGTTCGGCTCCGATATGAATAAAGTTGTTGTGAAGGTGCCCGTAGTAGAAATTCTGGAGGTTGTTGCCCAGGTAGTAGGCGGGAAACTCGGCATAGACGCGTTCGGGTCCGACGCCGAAGAGCGGGTGGTCCCGGATCATCCGCAGGCCGACGTCCAGCATCTCGAGGCGGAATCCCCCTAGTAGGAGACTCATCGAGAGGCGGTGCCAGATCAAACCAGATGCCACGATGCCCACGGCCGCCAGAGGAACCAGGAGCCGCAACAGCGTCCTCAACGGGAGGTAGAGCGCCGCAATCGCGACACCCGCCGCCGAACCGAGCCACACGCTTCGCGTGAAGCTGATGAGCAGTGCGACGCCGACCAACCCGACGAAGGGCAGAAGCCGCCTCAGGGGGCGCAGGCTGAGTGTCAGGGGTAGCGCCACGCACCACACAAGCATTTCCAGTCCGCTGAAGGTCATCCAGTGGCCCATGAATCCAGTCGCGCGGGCGAGGATGGTGGGGTCGTCGGTCAGGTCCCCGGTGGAGCGGTACACGAGATACTGCATGCCGAATTGGACGATTGCGACAACACCGGCGACCGCGGCAACGCCGACTACGGCCGTGAGCGTCTTGCGCACCCGGTCTTCGTTCGTGATGAAGGTTGCCGCCAGAAGGCCCATCGGGAAGAGAAGGAACTTCTTGATGGTGCCGATACCCGACGATGGATCCGGCGAGACGGCGAGCGCCAGAATTGTCGTGGCCATGAAGACAGCGAGCGGAAGCGTGTAACCCGGCCATTGGATTCGTCGGGGGCGCAGCCAGGCCCAGGCAATGAGCGTGATGGTGAGCAGAATCTGTGCGGCGGCGATCGACACCAGGACGGAGGCGACGGTCGCCACCGACAGGCGAAAGAGCCATATGTCGGACTGATCCGTCATAGTCGCGGATTCTATCACCGGCGGATTCTATCATCGAAGGTAGAGCCGCAAATTCGGCTATTCTAGTGTCCTGAATCAGAAGTACGGTTGCTATATTTCGGAGCGCAACGGTGCCGGATTTGGCGGAGCGACGACGAGCTAATGCTCATTCATTGCAAGGAGGAGCGACTCCAAAGACGGCGCCGTTCCGCCCGAACCCGCAGGGCCGATGGAGGTTGCTGGTTGGGAAGGCTCAGCCGACCGAGGCCATACTCACTTTTATCGACCGATTCAACATCCACCTTGCGTCCGGCAACATCCATTGGAGATAGTGATCGTATTTCTGACCGAGGACACTAGGGTCCTGTAACCATGCCCGCACGCTCCCTCATGGTCGTCGGTACGGCGTCTCACGTCGGCAAGAGCCTCGTCGTGACCGCGCTGTGCCGCATCCTCCATCGAAAAGGTATCCGGGTTGCGCCGTTCAAGGCCCAGAACATCGCCCTCAATTCCGCCGTGTGTGACGATGGTGCCGAGATCGGTCGGGCTCAGGCTGCACAGGCCGCCGCTTCGGGACTCGAACCGCATGTCGACATGAACCCCATCCTGTTGAAGCCGACGACGGGTGGAAGGGTCCAGGTCGTTCTTGAAGGACACGTCCATGGCGCGTTGACCGGCGACGAGTACTCCGCCGACCGGAGGTTCTTCTTCGAGCGGGCGAGGGCGGCGCACGGGCGTTTGGCCGAGCGGTTCGAGGTCATAGTCATGGAGGGGGCGGGCAGCGCGGCAGAGGTCAACCTGCGCGACCGCGACTTCGTGAACCTGAGCTTCGCCGCAGCAGTCGGCGCGGAGGCGCTGCTGGTGGGGGACATTGACCGGGGTGGCGTGTTTGCGTCTTTGATCGGGACGATCGACCTGCTGAAGACCAGTGAGCGCAAACTCGTGCGCGGTTTCATCGTGAACAAGTTTCGTGGAAACGCCGGCCTCTTCGACGATGGCGTTTGCTTCCTTGAGGAGCGGACCCAACTTCCGTGCTATGGCGTACTTCCCTACATCGAGAGGCTCCGGATCGATCAGGAAGACGGTGTCGCGCTCGATGAGCCCGTTACCCGCCCGGCTTCCTTCCGTGTGGCCGTTGTCCAATTGCCCCACATCTCGAACTTCACCGACTTCAATGCGCTCGAAGGGTTTGCCGGCGTGGGTGTCGAATACCTCCGGTTGCCGTCGGGACCGCCGCCCGATCTGTTGATTATTCCCGGCAGCAAGAATACGATTCGAGACTTGGAGTGGGTCCGCCAGACGGGATTCGACCGGTACGTTGAGGACGCTCGTCGCCACTCTTCGTCGATAGTAGGAATCTGCGGCGGGTATCAGATGCTCGGCCGTCTCGTGAGCGATCCAGACGGCGTGGAGGTCGAAGCGGGCGCGTCGGTAGAGGGACTTGGCCTACTGGACGTGGAGACCGAACTCGTAGCCGCCAAGACAACCGTGCGAAGCGGCGGTCGGAGCTTTCTCGGCCCGCGTATCGAAGGTTACGAGATCCACATGGGACGGACACGGGTCGGTGGGGACGCGCCGCCCTTCGCGGTCAAGGACGACGGGACTCCGGACGGCCTGGCCGAAGCCGACGTCATCGGCACATACTTTCACGGGATCTTCGACAACCAGGAATTTACACGGATGTTGCTCGAGAGGGTGGCCGAGCGTCGGGGCCTTCGGTGGAGGCCAGGCGCTTCGTCCTATTCGAGAGAGACCGACTACGACCGGCTGGCCGATACTGCGTCGGCGCATCTGCGTGTCGATCTTGTGGAGGAATTGCTCAGCCTGTGATCTACGACGTTAACCAACTCTCCTTCGGGTACCGCGCCGAACCGGTCGTGCGAGACGTTTCGTTACAGGTTGAAGCGGGCGAATTCATCGCGGTTGTCGGGCCGAACGGGGCCGGCAAATCGACTCTGCTCAAACTGATGGCCGGTCTGCTCGACGACTTCAGTGGGTCGATAGCGTTCATGGATCGGCCTATCGGCGAATTTGCCGCGACCGAACTGGCCTGCAGGGTTGCGGTCGTTCCTCAGGAGACGCATGTCGCCTTTCCGTTTACTGTCGAAGAGATGGTCCTGATGGGCCGTCTCCCCTACCGGAGAGGCTTCGTCTTCGATACGGAGGAAGACGTGGAATACGCCGCCGAAGCGATGCACCGAACCGACACGGCGTATCTTGCACGCCGGCTGTTCAGCGAACTCAGCGGTGGCGAACGACAGCGAGTAGTCCTGGCCGGGGCACTCGCTCAAATGCCGGACATGTTGTTGCTCGACGAACCGACGGTCTATCTCGACATGAAACACCAGGTGCAGTTCTACGAGATCCTGGAGCAATTGAACCTGCACGGGATAACGGTTCTGGCCGTCACGCACGACATCAACCTGGCGGCGCGCTATGCCCGGCGCATGATCGCTGTCCGGGAGGGAAATATCGTCCGCGACGGGACGCCCGACGAGGTCCTGACACCCGACAATCTCCATGAAATTTTCGAGGTCAGAGCCGTTGTTGTCGACCGCCCTGAGGGAGGAAAGTACGTCATCCCGTCCTGATGTCTACGGCCTGAGCACGACCCGCTTTCTCAAGGTCGTTGGACCATCGGTCCTGTTTCTGCTGTTGGTGTTGCTGGTGACGCCATGGATCGGATCGACTGACGTGACCTTTCAGGGCGTGCTCGAAGGGGTGAGTCCCGACCGCGAGATCTTTATGGTGGCCCGGCTACCCCGGATCCTGTTCGGTGCCCTTGCGGGGGGGGCTCTGGCAGTGGCAGGTGTGCTGTTTCAGGCGATCCTCCGGAATGCTCTGGCAACACCGTTCACGCTTGGTGTGTCCAGCGGCAGCTCCTTCGGGGCGGTTCTCGCGATCTGGCTGGGCCTGGACATCGTCCTGCTCGGCATCCCTATGGTGTCGGTTGCCGCGTTCCTGGGCGCGCTCGTGACGATCTCTCTGGTGTTCATGATCGCTCGTAGCCGTCGCGCCTTGCCGACGTTCACGCTGCTGCTGGCCGGCGTCACGCTGAACTTCATTTTCTCGGCGCTCATTCTCTTCATACACTACTCAGCGAACTTTACCGAATCGTTCCTGATGGTGCGGTGGATGATGGGAGGCGTCAGCGACGTCAGCTATTCGATGATGGTGAAGACCGTCCCGGTTATCTTGATCGCGGTCGCTGTCATGATGCGTTACTCGCGTGAACTGAACCCGCTCGCCGCCGGCGAAGACTGGGCCACCACGAGAGGCGTCGACGTCGAGCGGCTGAAGAGGGTTTCCTACGTTGTCGGCTCTCTGCTTACCGGCGCGATTACTGCGGTCAGTGGCCCGATCGGATTCGTCGGGCTCATCGTACCCCATTCGTTGCGGATGATGGCCGGTCCAGACCATCGCGTCCTGATACCGAGCGCTTTCTTCGTTGGCGGGGGCTTCCTGGTGCTTTGCGATACCGTGGCCCGGACTGTATTCGCGCCTACCGAGGTTCCCGTTGGAGTGATCACCGCCCTGCTGGGTGGGCCGTTCTTTATCGTTCTTCTGAAGAGAAGGAAGGGCGACCTTTTCTAGCCGTTGGGTATTGGCCGCCCGCGTTCGATTCCAACTTGTGGAACGTCTTGAGAAATAAAGGGACGAAACCGCAACCCTGAAGTCTCACCTAAGAACAGTTTTCGAAATTTGCTGTAACTAACTGATTCCAGGCGTACCTCAGCCTGCTGAACTTCCGTTTGTTCTGGAGTGTGACGGATGTGGCACTCTCTATCGACCAGCCTGGAACTTCCCGTGCCGGTCGACGAAGTTTTCGGTTTCTTCGCCGACGCCGGCAACCTCGCGAAGATCACCCCCTCCGAACTGGGGCTTCGTATGCTGACGCCGCAACCGATGGAGATCGCTGAAGGTGCGCGAATCGACTATCGCCTGCGGTCATTTGGGATCCCGATCAAGTGGAGGACGTTGATCACGGCGTGGGAGCCTCCCATCCGGTTTGTTGACATCCAACTCCGTGGCCCGTACAAGGACTGGATTCACACTCACGAGTTCGAGTCGACCGACAGCGGAACGCGGATCAACGACTACGTCCGCTACCGCCTGCGCTTGGCGCCGTTGGGGGAAATCGCACACCCATTCGTGCGGAGGCGTCTGGAGAGGATCTTCAGGTTTCGTGACGAGGCGCTCCGAACAGCGCTCCTGTCCGATGAGAGGGCGTAATCAGTTCGTTCTGTACACCACTTTCCCACCGACAATCGTCATCATGACCTGGATGTCGTCGATCTGTTCTTCGGCACACGTAAGGATGTCGTCCGAGAGCACGATCATGTCGGCGAGCTTTCCCTCTTCGATCGAGCCCTTGACGTTCTCTTCAAAAGTGAGACGCGCGTTTCCGAGTGAACTCAGTCGGAGAGCCTCTTCGCGACCCAGCCTCTGATCCGGGCCCGCGATGCCGGCGCTGATCGTATCCCTTGTGATGAAATGATAGAGAACCCACATCGGGCGGTAGGGAATTACCGGCGCGTCGGTGCCCAGCGAAACATCCAGACCGGCATCGATGTAGGCTCGGACCGGTGTGACCCAGTCCGCGCGTGCGGCACCCCAGTAGTTGCGCAGGCTCGGCGCGGCAACATAAAGATGATTCTGAGCCGAAATGTGCAGACCCATCGCCGCCATCCTTGGGAACTGGTCTTCTTGCGGAACAAACCCGTGTTCGATGGCCCATCTCTTGCCCGTGATGGCTGAGTCTTGATGCGCTGCCTCGTAGGCGTCCAGCACCAGGTCGATCGCCGCGTCTCCTACCGCGTGGGTGGCGACGCGCCAGCCGTGGGTGTTCAGCGCGCGGACGAGGGCGACGTAGGGCGCTGAGGGGAAGGTCTGCAATCCCGCGAAAGTTCCTCGCTTACCCCAGGGTTCTTCGTATGGCTCCCGCATCCAGCCGCCTTCGAAACCGCCGTCGACACCTAGCTTGATACCGGCGACCCGCACCCACTCATCGCCGGCGTCCGGGCCGATTCCCCATTCCGAAAAGGTGTCGGCCAGCGTTTCCGGATCGGTCGATCCGCCGAGTCGAAGGAGGACGCTGGCCCGGATCGTGAGCAACCCCCGGTCCTTCAAGTCCTCGAGCATGCGATACCTGTCCACCGAACCGCTCCCATAACGCACGCTGGTCAGACCGGCTTCGTTCAGGATCCGGTGCTCGTCGGCGAGCGCCGTGAGGCGCTCTTCGTAATCCGGCCGGTCGCCACTACCCCGGGGCAGCCGGGCGAGGCCTTTCGCGCGGTCGACGAGTTCGCCGTTCAGACGTCCGTCGTCATAACGCCCGATCACGCCGCCCTCGGGATCGGGTGTGGCCTCGGTGATGTTCCAGAGCGCCAGCGCCGCGCTGTTCAGGACGTATTCATGTCCCCCACGGACGACGCCGACCGGATGGCCGGGAGCCGCTCGGTCCAGGTCGTCTCGGTATGGGAGCCGCTGTTCGGCAAGCTGTCCCTCATGCCAGTCGCTGTTCGTGCGAATGATTTCGCCCGCAGGGGTCTGGGCGGCGCGTGCCGTGATCGCACCATGGACATCCCCGAGGCTTCGAGCCTCTGAGAGGTCGACTCCGGCGCCACCTCCGATGCCGTGGAAGTGGTTATCCCCCAGGCCCGGTACGACGGTCTGCCCCGCCAGGTCGATTTGCTCTGTATCCGGACCTGCGAGTGCCAGCACCTCGGCGTCGGTGCCTACGGCGACAATACGGCCATCACGGACAGCTACGGCTTGGGCCTCGCTCGACTGCGGGTCGAGGGTCACAATGTGTCCGTTGTAGGCGATCAGATCCGCCGGCGTTCCGGACTCGGCAGCCGTGCAACCGAACGACAGTCCGATCACTGCAAAGCAGATGATCACGGTCGAGGCGGTTCGGTCGGTCATGAGACTAACCTCCTGCAAAGTAACCAATCGTGGGAGTCGGTTTCGGCACTATAGCACAGAGGTTTTCAGCCAGCAGCGGGACGAACGAACCTCACCTGCGGGGCAAGAAGAGGGAGGATCGCAAAGATGTTACTTGAGAATGATTTTCATTTTCACTTGACTTGATCATGGGCGGCTTCGATAATTGGATGACTGAGCGCATTGATAAATGACCATCTTTTGGAAGGTAAGAGCTATGTCGTTTCGTTCCTTTGTCCGTTGTTTTCCTTCATTCCAGATTTCCCTCGCAGTGATCGGCCTCGCTCTGATGCCCGCCTTTTCGGTGTCGGCGCAAGTAGCGACGAGTTCGATCTCGGGTAACGTCCTCGACCCTACCGGAGCCGTCATTCCGGCCGCCCAAGTCACACTTCGGCTCCCGGGCGGTGCGATGCGAACCACGCTCAGCAATGCGATCGGGGTTTTTCGCTTCGACGGGTTAAATGCAGGCCTCTATACCCTTCGTGCCGAGGCGCCGGATTTCCGCGGGCGCGTGGCGGAAATTTCGATTTCCACGGGCGAGCACCGCATTCACGACGCCCTGCTGGAACTAGACCCAGCCCTTCGCATTCAGGAGCGTGTGATGGTCATGGCAAGCGCCTCGGAAGCGCTCGAAATCCCGGGATCCGCTCACTACATCGGCGGGGAGGAACTGGCCCGGCGCAAGGTGTCGTTTGACGACATCCACAAGCTTCTGGCTCCGGTTCCTGGCGTGAACATCCAGGAAGAGGAAGGGTTCGGACTGCGCCCCAACATCGGCATGCGCGGCAGCGGAGTCGAACTCAGCGCGAAGATCACGCTGATGGAAGATGGAGTCCTGATCGCGCCGGCCCCCTACGCTGCCCCCTCGGCGTACTACTTCCCGGTGTCGGGTCGCATGGCCGCCATCGAGGTGCGCAAGGGCTCCAGCCAGATCAAGTTCGGCCCTCAGTCCAACGGCGGCGCGCTGAACCTGATTTCCAACTCCATTCCGAATTCGCTACGCCTGGCCGGCACGCTCAGCGGAGGACAGCACGGAACAGCCAAGGGGCATGTGCGCATCGGAGACTCCTACAGCCGTTTCGGGTGGACGTTGGAGACCTACCAGATCACCACCGCCGGCTTCAAGGAGGTGGACGGTGGCGGCCGTGCCGGCTTCAAGGTCAACGACTACCTCGGCAAGATGCGTTTCAACACCGGCCTGGATGCCAGGATCTACCAGGAAGTCGAAATTAAGCTGGGCAGAACGAACCAGATCTCGAACGAAACCTACCTCGGTCTCACCGACGAGGACTTCGCCCGCGCACCCAACCGGCGCTATGCGGCGTCGCAGCAGGATGTCTTCTACGGGGTTCACGAGCAGTACCAGGCCCGATACTTTGCCGGACTCTCGCCGAATATCGATCTGACCGTGACGGCGTACCGCAACAGCTTCGCCCGCAACTGGTACAAGCTGCAGAGTATCCAGGGTGTGGGCATTTCCAGTGTCCTCGGCGATCCGACACGCTACGCCGAGGAACTGCAGATCGCCAAGGGCGGGGACAGCGCTGCCGGGGCTCTCCGCGTGCGGGCCAACAACCGGGAGTACTACTCGATCGGTGTCGGGTCCGTTCTCGGCCTGCGGTTGCGCCGGGGTAACGTCGCGCAACGTTTCGAGATCGGGCTGCGCTACCACGAGGACCAGGAAGACCGCCTCCAGCACGAAGATGGATTCGGGATGCGCGATGGCCGCATGGTATTCACTAGCGCCGGCGCGGCGGGCAGCCAGTCCAATCGGATCAGCGATGCCGAGGCATGGGCCTTCTTCATCGAAGACAAGGTCGAGTGGGGCCGCTGGACAGTGACGCCGGGTTTCCGGTACGAGCGTATCGAACTGATCCGCACCGACTACCACACGAATGATTCTGGTCGGACGGCTCCGTCTCGTGTACGCCGAAACGAGGTGGCAGTCCTCGTCCCTGGTATCGGAGTCACGTTTGACGTCAGTACTGAGTTCACGGTTCTCGGCGGTCTCACCGCGGGTTCGCCCCTCCGGGTCCGGGATCGACCCGAGCCACGAAGGCCGAGGAAAGCATCAACTACGAAGGCGGCTTCCGGTGGCATCGGGCATTCGAACAGGTTCAACTCGTCGGTTTCTACAACGACTACAGCAACCTTCTGGGGCGGGATACGCTCTCGACAGGCGGCGAGGGAACCGGCGATCTGTTCAACGGCGGAGCGGCCCGCGTCTTCGGCATCGAAGCTTCTGCCCGGTTCAACCTCCTGGACAAGCTGGGTTGGAGCTTTCGCTTGCCCCTGCTTGTTTCCTACACGTTCACCGACGCCGAGTTCCGCAGCGATTTCCAGAGCCAGTTCGGCCCCTGGGGCAGCGTGTCGCGTGGTGACGCCGTACCCTACCTGCCCAGCCACAACCTCAATGTCGGCATTACGGTCGAAAAGCCCGCGTGGGTGCTGGACCTGTCGTCCAGCTACATGGGACGGATGAGGGTGCGCGCCGGCAGCGGTCCGATCGCGCCGCACGATGCGACCGACCCCCGGCTGCTGCTGAACCTGACGGGCGAGTACCGTCTTGGCGAGGGTGTGCGCCTCTTCGCGGGGATACAGAACCTGACCAACAAGAGCTACATAGCCTCCAGGCGCCCCGCCGGTGCCCGCCCCGGTTTGCCGCGAACCGTCGCAGCCGGCCTGAAGTTCGACGTCGGCCGATAAGAGGTACGGCTACAGGTGTGCCCAAGGGACTCGTTCTGGTTTGGCCCGAGAAGACTACTGCCGATCCCGCAACCCGCACTCCTTTCAACAACGAGTCGGTTCGGTTAGAATTCGGTTGGAATCTCCCACACCGCTCCATCTCGCTCGAAGGAGAGTGCTTCAACGACGCGCCCACTCACACTCGCAATACTCCTGCTGGCCATCAACCTGTTACCCGCCCATGCGCAGGTAGACCTTCCAACTCCGATGGATCACTACGAGAGCTTCGACGCCGAGGTGGCGGGTGTCCGCCTGCTCGAGGGCCTGATGGCTGACCTGGACCCGGCGAGGCAGCTGGCGCTTCAACAATTCATGGCCCCAAGGGCCACGGGCACGCTTCCCCCGATGCCCCGCACCGATGCGCTGGCCCTGCTGAGATCGCTGGATCTCCGACCGCACCGTCAGGCAATACTGGACCTCCTGGTGCACGAATCCAGCGCGCTGGACGTGGTTCCAGACCGGGCATCGAGGTGGGTTCCCCTCGTCCACGATTCCCTGTTGTTCTTCCTGGCCGGCCTGGGAGAGGAAAGGCTCTTCGAACGAGTCCTCAACCTGATCTACATGCCCGCGGGCGCCTCGAGGGGGGCACGTCTGCTCAAGTTCACCGACCGAACCCCGGCCTTGCAGAAGATCGGCCAGATACTGGCCCGCAACCCCGATCTGTCGGCGGACATCCGGGAATCTCTTCAACAGCTAGAGAACGGTATGTCGACTTCAAACCGCGACGAGCTTGTAGCCTTCATCGAAGTGGAGTTGGGTTCCGACACGATTGATGCCCACCAGATCCGCTTCGCCGATGAGATTCTGGCCGAAGCCAGCGTCGGGGCGGTGATTCGCGCCACCATTTTTTACCAGGATTCGAACCGCGAAGTCGTCTTCAAGATTGTGAAGCCCTACGTTCTCGAGGCCTTGCCTCAGGAATTGGCAATCATCGATCAGCTCGCCGGGTTCGTGCAGACCGAGGGCGATGCATACGGCCTCGGAGACGTACCTCTCTCGGATATGTTCCGAGACGTCAAGGAAGCGTTGTCGAGCGAGATTCGCATCGAAGACGAGCAACACAACTTGAGCCGTGCGGAAGGCTATTACGCCGACTCCCAAGTGACCGTCCCACATCTGTATCCGTTCTCAACTGAACGGGTTACCGTCATGGACTTCATAGCGGGCGAAAAGATCACCGATGCGCTCGAGGGTGATGTCGCCGGACGACGCGAGCTGGCCTGGCGTCTCGCCGATGCCCTGACGGTTGATGCGATCTTCTCACCGGCAGAAGAAGCCATTTTTCACGGAGATCCGCACGCCGGCAACGTTTTCCACGTCTCAAACGATCCGACTGACCGATATCGAATTGCGCTCCTGGACTGGGGCCTCTACGGAAGCTTCCCCCGCGAGCAACGCAAGCAGCTGGTGCAACTGGTGCTCGGCGTCCATCTCGGAAACACCAAGCGTGTCCGCAACAACGCCGGAGCCCTGCTCGAGGGGGGACTACCAACCGCCCCCGAGGACCTTGCAGCGATCCGATCGATCGTGGACGAAATCGTTCGGGACCGGCAAGGCATTTTCGACACGCTGCAAAACCTCATCCTGGAGCTCGCCAGCAAGGGATTTCAGACGCGGTTCAACATCGCGCTTTTCATCAAGTCGCAGATTACGATCTCGGGAATCCTCAAGGAACTGGACCCCGATTTTGACCCTGACGAACACTTGCTCGACCGGGTGAACGGTTTGGTCTGGAGGGAGTTTCCCAAGCACCTGCTCTACCTCGTCTGGTTCCCCGCGTGGAACTCGCACAGCTACCGCAGCATGATGTCGAACGAAGACATCCGGGATATTTGGACACATGGACTCGGAGGCATTTTCCGGACCATCGGAGGTGGCATCGCTCGAGGGTTCGGGGCGATTTTCTGAGCCAGTCCCGAAGGCGGGCGGTGATCGATCAGTTCAGGTGACCGGCCAGTTGGGTAGCGAACACCGCCGACAAGGTGTTCGAGGGGTGGGAAGGGGAATCGTGTTGGCGGGCAGGCGAGCCCTCGGTGGAGTTTCCTGTTGGGATGGTCTCCTCGAGTGGATGGCCCGCCTGCCCTCAATTGATTCTGGACGAGTTTTTCACTTTGGATGTTGATTTGTCCAACAGAATCGCTGCGGGCAGCCAGAAAAAATCCCGCCGGCGCGTGTGAGACGCCGACGGGCCACCATGCGTGTAGAGGTAATCTTTTGCTGTCCTCTCTAGAGACACGCGCAAGGTGAAAACGGTTACCGCTCGAACTTGTAATTAGATGTCTCCGAGCCCACAGTGGGTGGTTGATGGCAGCATCGTCGAGGACGGCCGCACCTTGCATTTGGCTGCGACAAAGGTGTCCAATCAAAGAAACGTCGCCGATGAAGTCTCGTTCATCGGGAGGTTGCCCATGACTATCCGCATTCCAGCAGTCCTGGTGTTCGTCGGCCTGATGTTCGCGCCCGCCAGTCTGGCTTGGCAGAATCTGCGAAACTCCGATATCGACAGTATTGGCGTCCGAGTCTACCGGGGGCAGATCGATCTGGAGTCCTTTGAGGATACGATCGCCCTCGGCCGGCAGCTGTCCCAGGAGTTTGAACAGGAAGTCCGGATCGTCGCCGATTCGACGGTCCTCGACTACATCGACAGACTGGGACAGCACCTGGCCGAGGGAACTCGGATCCTACGTTTTCCGCTCACCTTCAACGTCATCGATTCCGCAGAAGTGAACGCACTGTCGCTCCCCGGAGGCTTCATCTACATCAACACCGGGACGATCCTTGCCGCCGAAAGCGAGGCCGAGCTGGCATCGGTCATCGCGCACCAGATTGGCCACCTCGCCGCTGGACACGGAGTCGAGCTGGCGATGAAGCTGGCGGGGGTCAACCGGGGCCACCTGCCGGACCCAGTTCCATTCGGATTCACCTACCTGGAGGTTGTGGGAAGGGGTGAAGAGGAGACCGAGTGGCCCGATCGTTTGATTTCGGTGCTGTTCCATCGGTCCGCCCGTCTCGCCGTTCCAGAGGCCGATTTCCTGGGCGTTCAGTACTTGCACTTGGCGGGCTATGAGGCCCAGGCCGCGACGCGCTTCCTCGAAAGGATCCGTTCGCCGGAGCTGTTGGCGGAGGCGTCCGACGACAAGCTGAGCCCACTCGGGACTCATCCCTCGATCGCTGCTCGCATCGACGCGATTGAGGCGACCATAGAAGCTTACCTGCCCCCTCGCGAACAGAACATCGTCACGACGGATGAGTTTCGGTCGATCCGGAGGCGTCTGGCTTGGTAGCATCTGTGGCGCTGTGGGGACTGAACCTTGGAAAAGCTACCTGGAAGCGTCAGCTCTGGAACTACAGCGGTCTGGCCGTGGCAATGCACCGGTTGTTGTCGGGAGATTCTCATTCCTAAACGCAACGCGTACGTGAACGGCGAACGACGCCAAGAGACCTCCAACCACTACCATCGATCGCTCACAGAGCCGTGCAGAGCCCGAAAGCCTCGCGCTCGACGCTGCCGCCATCGAAGCACACTACTATTTTTTGCGCGAGCCATCGACGGTCCGCAATTCCTCATTGCGCGTACGGCTAGTCGAGCATTAGAGTGACGCGATGGAGCGGCGATTTCTGCGGATTCGTAGGGTCATGGACAGCGACAAGTATCCGAGCCGCAAGAATGCCTGAACGAGTTAAGTACAGGATCTCGAATGATCGAGCGGTTGCCTGAACCGCTCAGGAAGGCTGTATGTACAGAGCGACGTTAAAAGTATTGTGGCTTCTTTGTGCGGTGCCGTGTTTCGCTCAAGAAGTGGAAATGGAGTTTGTTCAGATTCAGCCCGGGGAGTTCGTGATGGGTTGTTCTTCGAACGATTCTGAATGCGACCAAAACGAGAAGCCATCGCATCGGGTCCGCATCACGAAGCCATTCGAGATTGGGAAGTACGAAGTGACCCAGGCGCAATGGGAATCCGTGATGGGAACCAACTTAAGCAAGTTTCAAGGATCCAACCGCCCGGTGGAGAACGTGACCTGGCAGTCCACACAGGAATTCCTGGAGAAGATGAACCAGCGGAACGACGGGTACCGATACCGGCTGCCGACAGAAGCGGAATGGGAATACGCGGCCAGGGCCGAAACCACCGGAGCCTACGCCGGAGCGCTGGACGCGATCGGTTGGTACGAGGAGAATGCCGGCGAGGGAACGCATCCCGTAGGCCAGAAGCAGCCGAATAGCTGGGGCTTGTATGACGCGCACGGAAACGTTCTGGAATGGGTGCAGGATTGGTACGAGGATCAGTTTTACCGATCGAGTCCGGCGTCAGATCCCACCGGACCGCTGGCAGGACAGTTTCGCGTAATGCGCGGCGGCTCGTGGAATGACGTTGCCGAGTATGTGCGGATAACGTTTCGCTCGGTCGGCGAGCCGCGATATGTGCACTTTGATTTGGACGTCGGATTTCGTTGTGTCCGGGAACCGCTCCGTTGATCTTGGGGACCTCCAGAACTCTCGGTAAGACTGTCGACCAGCTGCTCGATGTTCAGCGTTGATCCGTCACTGAGCCGATCGCAACGACGTGACCCTGGGTGCGGAAGTACAGAACATCGTCGGAAAACGCCGGTGAGGCTAACACCGGTTCGCCCATGGAATTCTTCGACAACACCTCAAACTCTGTCCCGGCCTTCACAACATAGACGTCGCCATCTTCACTGGCGAAGAAAATCTTGGAATCGACCGTGATCGGTGAAGCGGAGAAACCCACACCGGGACCGACCCGCTTGGTGTACTGTCGCTCACCGGTAAGCGCATCGTACACCTTGAGGACGCCGTTGTCGGCGATGCTGTACACCAGATCGTCGAGAATGAGAGGTGTCGCCATGGTCTCCTGCACATTGCGCGGGACATACCAGGCCAGGCCGGGACTTTCGGTGGAACCTTCCTCCGGCGTGATGTCCCCTGACGCGTCCGGTAATATGGCGAAAAGCGGCATTCCCGGGCCGTGGGAGCCCAAGACGTAAATGAGTCCGTTCGCAAAAACCGGTGTTGCTGCCGGAACGTCTCCCCCAGATCGCAGCCTCCAGAGTTCTTTGCCGCTATCCAGATCGTACCCTGCAATGTGAGGCCAGCCATTGAGCACGATCTGCGTTCGGTTGCCGGAGCGGGCGACCGTGGGCGACGCCCAGCTCTGACTGGAAACGCCCTCGCGGGAGGTTCGCCACAGCTCGTCTCCATCTTCCGCCGTCAGAGCCAGGAGAAACGAGCCCGGCGTCTGGTCGGCTTGAAGCACAACCGTATCCTCAAACAGGACCGGCGAACTGGCCGTTCCCAATTGCCAGTCCCCGCCTCCATAGTTGGCCGGCGCAGCATGGATAAAGCCAAGATCCTTTTCCCACAGCAAGTTGCCATCAAGGTCATAGCTATAGACGCCTTCGGAACCTAAGAAAACGATCAGGCGTTCGCCGTCTGTCGCTATGGTTTGGTTGGCACGGCTCCCTTTCGGGTGCCGTCTGCCTCGGGGGATGGCTTGTTTGGCGGTGCGTTGCCAGAGAATCTGGCCAGTGTTCTTGTCGAGACAATAGACGACCCAGGCTTGCTCGCCGTTGTCTTCAGCAGGAACGCCCCCGTCGCAGCGAAGGCACACCTTGAGCGTACTTGTGCCTTCGGAACTGACAGCACTCACGACAAAGAGACGATCACCCCAGATCGTGGGACTCGAATGGGAAAGACCGGGGATCGCGGTACTCCACAGAACATTCCGAAGCTCGCCTTCGCGTGTATCTGCGTTCCATGAAACGACGACTTTGCCGTCGGCCACACCCCGCGCCCCTGCACCTCGGAAGGCGGGCCAATTCTTCGTTTGCGTCTGCGCGCTCGCCGAGGCTGCGAGTGCCAACACGAGCACGAGCCACACGGGTCTCTTCATGACTCCTCCGAGTAGGTTGGAGAGAGAATACAAAACGTCGGCGGAGAGTGCCAACGTTTTAGTGTAGACGTCCGGCAATCCTATGCCGCGCTCCAGCCACCCGGATGGTCAGTCACCGATACTCCAAAGGGGATCTCACACGGAGAAGTGGAACCCGTCAAGAAACGGGGCTTTTTCACCGTTGTTTGCTCCTGTTGAAGCCGGAAACCCGATCCGCCCGCGTCCGTCACTCAGATCGATGCAGAAACTGATGTTTGGTCGTGGACAGATCTCACGAGGACTATTGGCTGGGCATCCTCGGACCGTCCTTCAGGTGCCGGTCAAAAAAGTCCTCGGCCCGCCGCCAGGCGTCGCGCAGCACGTGGGCGCGACGGAAGAAATGGACTTCGCCAGGATAGATCGCCGTCTCGAAACTCTTGCCCAGTTTGACCAGCGTGTCGATCAACGTCAGCGACTCGCGGAAGGCAACGTTCCTGTCGTTCGTTCCGTGTAGGATCAGCAGCGGACGCACCAGCTTCTCCATATGCTTGACCGGGGCGGAACGGTAGTAGCCCTCCGGGTTCTCCACCGGGGTCCCCATCTTGCTGGGTGCCGAAGCGCCCAGATTCGTCGTTGCATAGGTGGCCCAGTCGGTGACGCCGGCGACGTCGATGGCGCATCGGAACAGCGTGGGTGTCACCGTGACCGCCTGCAGCGTCATGAAGCCTCCGTAACTGAGCCCCCATACGCCGATGCGGTCAGGATCCACATAGTCCAGCGTCTTCAAGTAGTCCGCACCGGAAGCCACGTCCAGGTATTCGGCCCCGCCGAGGTCCATGTAACTTCCGACGGCCCAGTCACGTCCGTATCCGGAACTGTGGCGGTAGTCCGGCGTCAGGATGACATAGCCCTGCTGGGCCAGATACTGGTGTACCGAGTAGTACATGCGATAGGAGCCTGGATGCCAGCCCAGATAGTTCTGCTCCGGGCCGGAACCGTGAATCCAGACGATGGCCGGGTGCCTGCGCGTGCGGTCCAGGTTCTTCGAAACCATCAGCGTGGCCGGAACCGGCTTGCCGTCCGCTCGACTGGGAAACTGCACCGCGACCGGCGGCGTGAGATCGGCGGCCAGTAGTCCCGGCGGCATGGAATCGCTCAGCCGGACGACTTCGCTCCCCGCTCGCGCCGCGACCGCGTACAGGTCCAACGAGTGCTCGACCGCCGTCCTGTGGTATGCGAGGTTCGCGCCGTCGGGTGCGAACAGAGGATCAAAGTTCACGCCTCGTGATGTCACTAACGGTTCGGACTCGCCGCTCGCCACGTCGATGATCGCAATGAACCGCTCCATCAGATTGCCTTCCACGCTGTGGTGGTAGGCAAGCCTCCGGCTGTCCGGGGACCAACTGCCGAAACCGACACCTGCGAGGTAGTTGCCGGAGGTCAGTTGCCGTGCTTCGGATTCGGCGATCGCGTCGACGGGCATCACGTAAACATGGACCCAGCCGGTGCGGTCGCTGGCGAACGCCACCCACTTGCCATCGGGCGAGACGACAGTCTTCGAGTCCCGGGTGGTTGGAGACCACCAGGCCGGATCGTGGTCTCTCCACAGGGTGCGCGGCACGCCCACGAAGGACCAGACTTGGATCAAGCGTGTCTTTCTATCGGGCGACCGGTCCTGGAACAGGATCGATCCTTCGGAGGTCCACTGCACGGCACTGACGGTCCCTGGCGTCTGAAGCCAGATCGGATCGCCTGCGTAAACCGACACCACCCCAAGTCGGCGATCACTCGTAACGTTCCGGTAGGAGCGGATCCGGTTTCCGTTGAAGGGCAATTCTTCGGACTCGGCCCCTGATCGGGACGCCGAGAAGGCCAGGTACTTGGCATCGGGTGAAAAAATCGGAGACGACGCGGTAAGAGAATCCGGCAGGAATGTTATCTGGCGCTGCGTTTTCGCCTCCAGGGAGGCAATCCAAATTTGTCCTCGTCGGATGAAGGCGATCTGTTTTCGGTCGGCGGACACCGTAAAGTTGCCTGCGTCCTCCAAGCCGGAAACCCGGGCTGGCGCGGGCGAAGACGGCGATACCGTCCACAGCTGTCCGGCCTTGCCAAAGAGAACCTGATCGTCAGACACCCACTCAAATTCACCGATATCGGACAACAGCGTGTCCGGATCGACTGGAAAGTCCGTCAAGGCAACCGGCGTCTGGCCCGGTCTGACGACGAACAAGTCCTGTTTTCCCGCCGCATCCCAAAGGAACGCCACCATCGCGCCGTCCGGCGACCACGCGGGAGCGGTCGGATATTTGATTTCGGCGATGCGATCGATCGTGACGCTCCCCTGCGGGGATTGCGCCGGAGCAATCAACGCAAAACCAAGCAGCGTCACAAGAGACAGGAAGCACGGTCTTAGAGTCATAAGCACCCCCAGATCAAGCCTACGCGCTGACGCCCGGAGGACACTCAGGGCGAACCGATTCATAGGTTGATCCTGTCGACAGAATTCTATCCTTACAAGATCGAAACAGCCGCCGATTTTCGAAATCTGATTATCGGAGTACTCAGGATAGGCAGCAGATATCCGTTAAGCGGATTCCCTGTCGTAAAGTCGCAGTATGAAAGGACGGCCCTTTTCTGGTTGTCCGACAATGTTTCTGTGTCCGGCTCGCCACCCGGGCGGGAGGTGTTTCTCCTGACAGCCCCTTCCATAAATCGCCTATCCGGAGATGTGAATTGCTTTCAGAGAGCCCCGTTTCATTGGGGTTTCACGTTTCCGAGTATGCGTGCCACCTCAACCGATCGATGCAACACAAGCGTTGAATCGTTCTGCTGGAGTTTCAAACTCCAGCGTCTTACGCGGCCGTTCATTGAGCTCACGTGCCACCTTGTTCAGGTGCGCCTGCGAGTGCACCGACAAGTCGGTTCCCTTGGGGAAGTACTGTCGAAGTAGGCCATTCGTGTTCTCATTTGAACCACGTTGCCATGGACTCTGCGGATCGCAGAAGTAGACGTCGATGTCGGTCGCCAGGGTAAACCGCCGATGATCTCCCATTTCCTTGCCGCGATCCCAGGTCAGCGATTTATACAGCTCGGTCGGTAGTTTCTTCGCGTGCTTGATCAGTGCAGGCACGACGGTCTTGGTCTGTTTATCCGACACTTTCACCAACATCACGTAACGGGTATGGCGTTCGACCAGGGTCGCAATGTAGGTGTTGTTCGATCCCACTATCAGATCTCCCTCCCAGTGACCGGGAACGGCACGATCTTCGACCTCGGCCGGGCGCTCACGAATCGATACGATATCGGCGAGATCCCCTTTCCCGTGACCTTTGTGACTGGAATGTCGGGATCGACGAATCGTTCGTCTCGACCTCAGATGTCTAAGTAGTTCTTTCTTAAACACTCCGCGGGTTTGAACAAACAAGCTGCGGTAGATCGTTTCGTGAGACACGTGATAGGACTCATCGTCGGGATACGTTCGCTTCAACCAGCAGGCGATCTGCTCGGGCGACCAATTCCGTCGGAGTTTCCTCGCCACCGCCCGCCGTAACCGTGGATCGCGAGCCAGTCGACATCGCTTCGGACGACGGGCCCGGTTCCAGGCCTCTTCATCGGCGACAGACGCCCGGTAGTCATCATAGCCGCCATTGCGCTGGATTTCCCGGCTCACTGTCGATGGTGAGCGCCCCAGAGCTGAGGCGATCGAACGGATCGACTGCTCGGCCACGATGCCTCGGGATATTTCCTCACGCTCCGATAGGCTCAGCACCCGTCTGGACCGACGCCGTGGTTGAGGGCGAATGCCCCCGTAACGGGCCAGCTGGTAATAAATACACGATCCCTCTTTCTCCAACTCTCGCCCGATCGCTTTCAGCGACTCCCCGCGCCGCCACCGCTCCCACATCTCGGTCCTCTCTGCCGCTGTGAAACCAAATCGCCTTCCTTTCCGCATACACTTCACCTCGTCCTTTCAAGATAAAGTGTTGCGTCGATCCGTTGAGATCACCCGCCTTATCGGAGATGTGGAGTTCGGTGACTGACAGGACGAGATAGGAAGCCTGGGCAAGCTTCGTAGCAACACATTGCCATCTATTAACCCCTTCAACGTTTCATACTTGCTCCATCCGAGTTGTGCTTACGAAGCCTCGACAGGCGGGGTTTGGAGTGTTATACGGAACTAGCTAATACGTAGTTGGGCTGACGAGAACCTGCGGATACTCAACGGCGTCAGTAACGGTGAGCAGTTGCGAGTTGGGCGGCGCCCGCTCACGACGGTGGCGCGAAGTCGCTCGGGAAGAGGCCATCGCGCTCGGGCGGGCACGCCACGAGCAACCCGTCGAGGACGCTCCGTAGCCCTCTCACGAGCGATAGGGTATCCCCCGACCGCTACGTACACCTGATGGAGGCGCGATGTACATTCCCGAAGGCTTTGGCACGGTGTTCCCCTATATCTTCGCGAGCGACGCGGCCGCCTACCTGACCTTTCTCGAGCGCGCGTTCGGGGC
The DNA here is from genome assembly GCA_965206125.1 of Terriglobia bacterium. GTDB lineage: Bacteria > Acidobacteriota > Terriglobia > 20CM-2-55-15 > 20CM-2-55-15 > CAXWPM01. The sequence continues at coordinate 65,199 of CBDBIN010000046.1, read as the reverse complement.
GGAGGTCGTCGGCAGGACAGAGGCGCCGGACGGCACCGTCGCCAATGCGCGCGTCCGCATCGGCACCACGGCGTTCATGGTGAGCGAGGCCGGCGGCCGGTTCAAGCCCAGCCGCGCCGCTTTCTACATCTACGTCGAGGACGCAGATCAGACCCACCGGGAGGCGCTCGCGTGCGGCGCCGACGACATCCACGCGCCGCGGGCCATGGACTACGGGGACCGACAGGGGGGCGTGACCGATCCGTCGGGCAACATATGGTGGATCTCGACGCGGGTGGCGCGTGAGCCCTACGACTGAGGCGACTGGCTCCGGTTCGAAGATTGGGTCAACACCGTTGGACACATCGCCAAAGGGGCAGCAATCTTCGTGGAGAACGGACCACTGACCTGAGGACCGTCCATCTTCCGTGGGCTCGCCCTCACGACGGAGGCCACCTCGTAGTACCCGATGATCGCCTGCAGAGCACTTCCGGTAGTCCAGAGGCGGCGCAGCCCAACATCGCATTGCAGCTGACAAGCGCGGCGGTCGGCCTTCGGCCTCCCTTTCGCGCTTGCAGCTGAACGCGTTACCGTTAGGTACGCTGCCCCCGGCAGACCCTCCTATTCGCCAGACAGTTTCTGAAGCCACATGGATGTATAGTCGGCTGGTCTCAACGGATCGACGCAACACTTTATCTTAAAAGGAAGAGGTGGAGTGTATGCGGAAAGGGATGCGATTCGGTTTCACGGCGGCGGAGAAGGCGGAGGTATGGGATCGGTGGCGGCGAGGGGAATCTCTGCATGAGATCGGGCGAGCGTTTGGCAAGCTGTCATCGTCTGTATATTGTCAGCTGGCGCATACCGGAGGCATTCGTCCTCGACCACGACGACGGTCGAGGTTGGCTTTGAGCCTGTCGGAACGTGAGGAGATCTCCCGCGGGATCGCGGCCGAGCAGTCGTTGCGTTCGATCGCAGAGTGTCTGGGGCGTTCACCCTCGACGGTGAGCCGGGAGATCCAGCGCAATGGGGGCTATGATGACTACCGGGCGTCTGTCGCCGATGAACAGGCTTGGAACCGGGCCCGTCGCCCGAAGCGATGTCAGTTGGGTCGCCATCCGCGGTTACGGCGAATGGTGGCGAGGAAGCTCCGGCGGAATTGGTCGCCCGAACAGATCGCCGGCTGGCTGAAGCGATCCTATCCAGAGGATGAGTCGTATCACGTGTCCCACGAGACGATCTATCGCAGCCTATTCGTGCAGGCGCGCGGGGTGTTTAAGAAAGAACTACTTAGACATCTGAGGTCGAGACGAACGATTCGTCGATCCCGACATTCCAGTCACAAAGGTCACGGGAAAGGGGATCTCGCCGATATCGTATCGATTCGTGAGCGCCCGGCCGAGGTCGAAGATCGTGCCGTTCCCGGTCACTGGGAGGGAGATCTGATAGTGGGATCGAACAACACCTACATTGCGACCCTGGTCGAACGCCATACCCGTTACGTGATGTTGGTGAAAGTGTCGGATAAACAGACCAAGACCGTCGTGCCTGCACTGATCAAGCACGCGAAGAAACTACCGACCGAGCTGTATAAATCGCTGACCTGGGATCGCGGCAAGGAAATGGGAGATCATCGGCGGTTTACCCTGGCGACCGACATCGACGTCTACTTCTGCGATCCGCAGAGTCCATGGCAACGTGGTTCCAATGAAAACACGAATGGCCTGCTCCGACAGTACTTCCCAAAGAGAACCGACTTATCGGTGCACTCGCAGGCGCACCTGAACAAGGTGGCACGTGAGCTCAATGAACGGCCGCGTAAGACGCTGGAGTTTGAAACTCCAGCAGAACGATTCAACGCTTGTGTTGCATCGATCGGTTGAGGTGGCAGGGAATAGCCGAAGAGATGCACCTACGGGGTCCGCGATCGAGGAGTCCCAGGGTTCATATTCGCTCGGGATCGATGTTGTAGTTCCGCCTGAGCATGTTCCCTGGATCGTACCTTTTCTTCACCGAGGCAAGCCTAGAATAGTTCTCGCCATACGCCGCCCGAACTGCACGCTCACCATCGGCCGCAGGATAGTTTGCGTATGCCCGACCAGCGGAAAACGGCTTGAGCTGCATCCACGTATCATCGATCCACCTTTGAGACGTCGCGGCAACAGCCGGATCGTTCCATCGTGCAACAACGAACGCGTGGATGGCATGGGGGACCCGAAGTTCAAAAGCCGTGGAATCTGGTGCCACGCGACAGACAGCGCCATGCATGTAGTGGTCAAGGCCAATGATCGGATCAGGGACGGGAGCTGTCGATACGCTGTCGACAACGAAATCGGTTGCTTCGTCCGTGAGGCGCTGGAGATAGGAGCCTTTGATGGCGCTGCTCATCGTTACACCGCTACCGGCTTCACCTGCGGTGAAATCACTGTGGGTCCTCTGCCGCACAGTATCGGTCAAGGGGACTGCACCCTCGCGAAGGGAGCGAATCACGTCCTCCCCATCGCGGGGAACACCGGCCCAGCACAACTCGACACGTAGCGCCGGCTCGCCATCTTGTCTGGTCACGATCGCTCTTGCCTGGAATTCGTCCGAGGCGTTTTCCATGATCTCAGCGAAGAGGCGGAGCACTGGTCGCACGTCGGTATTTCGGTACCGCAAGCTACCGGCAACCACATCTTCGATCGGGTAGAGGGAATACTCGAGCGACGTGACAACCCCAAAGTTTCCCCCACCCCTGCGAATGGCCCAGAAGAGTTCGGAATTCTGATCCTGGCTGGCAACAAGCGTTCGACCGTCCGTAGTGACGATCTCAGCCGATAGGACAGTGTCACAGGTGGCGCCATGCATGCCAGACAGCCAACCGAGACCCCCACCAAGCGTAAGGCCAGCGATGCCGACAGTCGGGCATTCTCCAAGCGCAGCCACCAATCCGGTTGATCCGGCAGCCTCGACGAATGCTTGTGCGAGGACTCCTGCACCGGCTCGCCCAGTTCGCCCGACAGGATCAACGGCAATCGCTCTCATTGGCGACAGGTCCAAGACGAGCGCGTTGTCGTCCGTGCCCCATCCGAGAAAACTGTGTGCTCCGCCGCGGACGGTAAGCGGCATGTCATTCTCAACGGCGAACTCCATGCTCCGTACCACATCTTCCGTGTCCGCACAGCGAGCGATCACTGCGGGCCGTTTGTCTGTTCGTGGATTCCTCCAGAAGACAGCACGAGCGGCTTCATAAGCTTGATCGCCGGGAAGGATCAACTGCCCCTGGAAGTTCGAGCGTAATACGTCGATATCCCGAGGCCCTGTCCCGGAATTGTCTTCTTGATTGGGGCCACACCCAGCCGACAGCGCAAGCGTCGCTCCGGTAGCGAGACTTTCTTTGATGAACTGTCGGCGCGTCTTCATCGTGTCCCTGTGCCGGCACACTTCGCCGGATTGATGTCATCCAGAATACGCCTGGCTACTCCGTTGGGCATATAGATGCGGCCAGACGCAACTCGTGGCAACACCAACCGAGCATTCCGATTGTCGAACAACATCCTCATCGGTGCAGGGTGGTCCGCTGGAAAGTGCTGCTTTCATGCACGAACAAGTCTGGGCGCTATGCTGACCGACCTGACCGTTCGTGTCCATCAAATCGGCCCTAACTCGAAACCGGCCACGGCACATGGATGTATCGCCTATACGGAGATGTGAAACTCCGCCATTTGGCGTCAGGATCGTTCAGTCTCCTCGCCACTGTCGTCGTTGGCATATTCGACCCTTATAACCGTGTCCTGCGCCCTGTTGGGTGGCCCTGCCGTCGATCCTTTCAAAAATTTCCTGGATGCACCTGGCGGTTCCGGCCTTCGCCGTTTACGTTGCTGTTAATAGGGTGCTTTAGTCATTTAAGAAGGCGATAGATCATGTAAGCGCTAGTCGTCGACCACAGGCTCGGCAACAGCCTTCTGAACGCCGAGCAACGTTTTGTGGATGCGACTTCGAAGGTTGTCTAGGTGAGGAAATTCATCGATCTTCAGGTGATACTTGGCAGTCACGAGTAATTGACTCGCATTTTTGAATTGGAGCTTCAACGCCAGCAGCTCCAGAAGTTCCTTGCCAGGCTGAGCTCGATCCGGAAACGCTGGTACAAGAATGGTTTAACCGCCTGAATGCGCTCGACGACTGGTCGCCCGACAATCTCGAGAACCAGGTTGAGGAGGAATCCGGGGAGCCGGAATCGGAGGAGCCGGAACCCGAAGCGCCGGAAGTCGTGCCCGATCCCGAAGACTCCGCGCGGCTGGTCGAGAGGTTCGTCGAACTCTTCCGACCGGATGCCTTCTTCTTCGTCAGACCGAACCAATACCAGATGGGCCCCGTGATGTACTACAAGGATGAGGGGGTCCGGAAATGGGCCGACTACAAAGCCAGAACGTTCTTCGAACTCACCTACTATATCAACAACCAAACGGCCAGAAAGATTACCACGCAATTGATCTACTCGACGCCAATACCCTGGGGCGGCCTGGCTGTTTCGGTGGAATTCACGGCCATCTATGCGTTTCGGGGACGGCGAGAAGAGGTACACGGTTCCCGGCGCCGCCTTTTTTCAGTTCGCGGAGGACGGAAGAATCAAGCGGTTGAGACTCTACGAACTCAAGGACGAGACTCTCGAAGTTATCCCTTAGGCGTCTTTGTCGTTACCCTTTTGATTCCAACGACTTTTGATGCAACGGCTTTTGATTGCAACGACGGAGAACGAACTATAAGATATGACAAAAATAGAGACGACTTTTAAAAACATAAAGGACGAGTTTCGACGGCTCCAGGTAATTTCCGTAGAGGAGGGCCCACCATGCAGCCAAAGAAAGTGGCGTTAATATCAGGTCTTTGTCTATCGCTGACGCTGACGGCCTCGGCGCGACATCAGAAGCCGCCCGAGAAACCGAAGGTTCCGACGGTCGAACAGCGCGAAGCCGTCGAGGACGCGCACGAAGGAATCTTTGCGAATACCGTAGATAAAGGTATCGAAGCCAGTCGGTTGACTGAAGCGTTGGCGGGCGCGCTTCCCGCGTCAGCCAACGTGGGAGAGATCGCCCGGAAGAACTTCATCGATGACCATATCTTCGGGCGCATGGAGCGGGACGGCGTGCCCCATGCCCCACTGGCGAGCGATGCAGAGTTTTTTCGACGCGCGCATCTGGATGCCACGGGCTTGATACCGAGTGCGGACGCCGTGCGGGAATTCGTCTCGAGCGAGGAACCCGACAAGCGCGACAGGCTGATCGATTCGCTGATCGGGGACGGATGAGTTCGCCGATCAGTGGGCCTGGTTCTACGGCGATCTGTTTCGCACGCGCGACGCGTCCCTCCAGTGGTTCAACAAGCGATGGTTGCAAGCCGATCGGCCCTACGACGAGGTTCTCTACGACATCATTACGACCGCGGCGAAGACCCACACGATGATGCCGGCCCTCCAGTTCTATAGGGGGCAACTCTACACCGCGATACGCAACGTGAGCCCGACCGACCCGGACAACTACTTCCTAATGGATCGACTGGATTTTGTCGATGAATCCGCGGTCGACATCGCCCGAATCTTTCTGGGCCTCAACCTCGACTGTATTTCCTGCCATGACGGTCGCGGACACCTCGAGAGCCTCAATTCGTTCCTTACCCGCAAGACGCGCGAAGAGTTCCACAAGAACGCGGCGTTTTTCGGGAAGATGCGCGCCGTGGTCGGTTACCGGGGCCTGAACGTGACCACCGCGAACATCATCATGGACAACGAGGCAAACGGCTACACGACCGGAAACGACGCTCCCTTCCACACCATGGCCAAGACCCGGTTTCCGCGCGATGGGAGGACCTACGAGCCCGCGTTCCTCCTGACGGGCGAGCAGCCCCGCCCCGACGAGGATCCACGGAAGGCGCTGGCGCGAATCATCCCGACGCACATCCAGTTCGGTCGCGCCGCGTCGAATCTCATCTGGAGCAAGCTGATGGTTGTGGGGTTTGTCTCACCCTACGATGGATTCGATATGGATCGCCTGGATCCGGAGAATCCTCCGGCTGCGCCCTGGACGATTCAGCCCACCAATCCCGCACTGCTCGACGCGATGGCCGAAGATTTCCGCGCCAGCGACTTCAGCATTCAGCATCTGATCAAGACGGTCATGAAATCGAGCGCCTACCAGTTGTCGGCACGGTTCCCCGGGGAGTGGAAGGATGCGTACATCCCGTACTACGCGCGGCGGTTCGTGCGGGTGTTGACCGGGCCGGAGCTGGCGGACGGCATCGCTGAAGCGACGGGACGGCCTTACTCGTTCGAGCTGAAAGGGCAGGCAGTTTCCCGCGTGAAGGAGCTTACGTCTCCCGGCGGCGTGCAGGGCCAGCCTGCGGAAGGCGAGGTCGACGAAGGCAGTGCGATCTACGCACTGATGCAGGCGTTCTTCCAGAGCACGCGTGAGACGCCGGCTTTCATCGGCAACAAGGCGTCCCCGATGCAGGCGATGCTGATGATGGTCTCGCCCGTGGTCACGAGACGTTCCATGGCAGAAGACGGAACGCGATTACACCGTCTCCTGGAATCGGGCAAGAGTCAGCCAGAGATCATCGAAGAGATCTTCCTGGCAACTCTGGCACGCCCGCCATCGTCGGCCGAGGTCGACGTCTCACTCCAACTGATGGAGAAAGACCAGAAGTGGGGACTGGAGAAAGTTCAGTGGGCGCTGCTCAACAGCACGGAGTTCATACTGAATCACTAGCGAGCCGGAGTGGCATTCCGATCCAGCATCGGAATGGACCATTCGGGAGGCGATAGAAATGGACAGACAACTCAAGGACATCGTTCCGAGCCGCCGGGACTTGTTGAAGTTGGGGGGGATGGCGCTGGCCACGGCCTGTGTGGATCGGATCGTCTGGCCGATGAAGGTGAGCGCCGCGGCTCCCGTGACCCCGCGTGGCACCGCGCGCAACGCCATTCTGGTTGACCTGCCCGGGGCCATCAGCCAACCGGACTGTTGGGACTTCAAGGAAACCCGGTTCACGGTAAAGGATCTCGACGTGCGGCAGGTGACGTCGGACCTGTACCTGTCGAAAACGCTGTTTCCGAACTACGAGGACTGGGCACCCCGCAGCGCGTTTGTTCGGTCGATGCGCGCGCACGAACTAGCTCACTTTATCGGGCAGTACCACACACAGACGGGCCGGGCGCTCAACGCAGCGGTGGCGAAGGAAATCCCGGCCTTCGGAAGCGTGATTGCCGCGGAGCTGGACCATCAGCGGCGGGAATCGGACTCTTTCCCAACGTACATGAGCATCAACCTCGCGAACTCTCGGCCGGGCGCGATCGGCTCGGGATTCTTCCCGGCCCGGTTCACGGGAATGGACCTGGATTCCTATACCGCCCTGGGAAGCTTCGGCGGTGGTGGCGGCGATGCGGCGGCCGAGGCTTTGAGAGAACGCTACGATGCGTTGATGATACTGTCGGAGGTGTCGTCGGCGGAGCGGGCGTCGCTTGGCGACATGGCTTCCGACTACAAGGCGTATTATCAATCCGCGTACAGCATCATGGACGATCCCCGCTTCAAGAAGGTCTTCGACGTCAGCGAGGCAGAGCAGGAACGGTACGGGACCGAAGATTTCGGCCTGCGCTGCATCCTCGCCAAGAACCTCCTGGCCGCCGACGCGGGCACCCGCTTTGTCTATGTCATCGATGGGCGTCAGCCCTGGGATCACCACAGTTATATCTTCGATCACACCAATCCGGACAACCATTACGTGACGTGCCTCGCGTGGGACAAGGCGTTCAGCAACCTGATCAAGGATATGGCGTCGATGCCCGGCCACGAAGAAGGAAAATCGCTGCTCGACGAGACGATCATCCTGGCCACGAGCGAATTCGGCCGTATGCCGGTGATGAACAACGCCGAGGGCCGCGACCATTACGGCGAGGTCTATACGTCCTTCTACGTCGGCGGCGGCGTGAAACCAGGCCGGATTGTCGGCGCAACGGACGAGCTTGCCGCCAAGTGCATCGATACCGGTTGGAAACACAAAGAGCAGCCCGCGATGGACAACCACGTGGCGACCCTCTATTCAGCTCTCGGGATCGACTGGAGCAAGACCATCGAGAATACCCCGTCGACTCGTGCGTACCATTACTTGCAGGCTGCGCCGATCGGGGGCGGGGAATTCCTCGCCTTCGACGCGATCGATGAGTTGTTTGAGTGATGAGTAGCTTTTGGCTTTCAGTCTCGTTGGCCAATCGCCAACAGCTAATAGCTGATGGCCGGCTGGTGCGGCAACTTTCCGTCCAAGGTCACCCGATCTTGGACTTTGGATGTTGGACTGCGAATAATGCGAAATTGCTTCACCCCACTCTTGATCCTGAGCCTCGCCTCCGTGGCGTACTCCCAGACCCCCGAACCCCAGGAACCCGCCACCGACCCGGCTGAAATTCAACCGGCGACCCCGCCGGAAGCGCCGACCGGTATGGCCCTTGTGCCCGAGGGAGAATTCTGGATGGGCCGTGTTCACATGTTCGCGGTCGATGCGAGGGGGTATAACATGCGAGACCGGCAGGACGCTACGCCGGCCCATCGCGTGCGCCTGGACACGTTCTTCATCGATCAGAATGAAGTCACCAACGAGGAGTACGCGGAGTTCGCGGAAACGACCGGCCGTGGGAAACCGTGGCAGTGGGGCCGGGCAGGAAAGATCCCCGCCGGCGAGGAGCGGATACCAGTGTACAACGTCAGTTGGGACGAGGCCGACGCTTACTGCGCGTGGGCCGGCAAGCGGTTGCCGACGGAAGCCGAATGGGAGAAGGCCGCCCGGGGCGGACTGGATCGGAAGATGTTCCCGTGGGGGGATGAGGGGCTGGGGTTGCAAGACGACGGGGTCGCCGCCGACGGCTACGCGGGGCAGACCGGGCAGCGGGCCCACTCGAACTATCCCTACGGTCCGGCCACGGTCGGTTCATACCCGTCGAACGGGTATGGTCTGAACGACATGACGGGCAACGTGTGGGAGTGGGTCAACGATTGGCACTACCGCAACTACTACAGCGTCAGCCCGGTCGACAATCCTCGGGGGCCGCCCGAGGGCAAGTACAAGACCATTCGTGGCGGAGGCTGGTCCGACAGTGACGAACGAAACCTCATGATTCACTTCCGCAGCTTCGCGGACCCGGAAGTCCGATCCACGACGGTCGGTTTCCGTTGCGTGCAATCGGTCCCCTAGGGGAAGTCCAAGGTCCAAAGTCGGGAAAGAAAGAGCTTTTGCGGCAATGTTGGACTTCCGACTTCGGACGTCAGAGCTTGCTTCTGTCTGCACCCACCAGTAGGACCGGCGGTGTCTCCGAACCCCGGATCGGCGCACGGAGGAACGCAGGGACTTTCAGTTTTTCCTCACTGCGGCTGACGTTTCCGAGTCCGTGATCAGCACGGGATTCGTTCGTGCTTGATTTGGCCGGACCCGGAATCTATGTTGGAGTGGAATTACTTCTTAGGAGGATGCGGTTGTGCGCATTGTAGTTGGGCTCATTCTGATCCTTACCTGTCAACTGTTCGCTTACTCACCCGTCTACGCTCAGGCCGCCGAAGACCCGGCGCCGCAGTCTGAGCTCGATCCGCTCTTGCTGATACGAGAATGGTTCTTACGCCTGAACGCCCTCGACGACTGGTCGCCCGACAATCTCGAGAACCAGGTTGCGGAGGAATCCGGGGAGCCGGAATCGGAGGAGCCGGAACATCAAGAGCCGGAAGTCGTGCTCGACCCCGAAGACTCCGCGCCGGACGTCGAGAGGTTCGTCGAACTCTTCCGCCCGGATGCCTTCTTCTTCGTCAGACCGAACCAGGACCAGGTGGCCCCCGTGATGTACAACCGGGATGATGGAGTCCGCAAATGGGCCGACTACCAAGCCAGAACGCTCTTCGAGCTGGGCTACTATATCAACGACCAAACGGACAAAGAGATTACCACGAAGTTGATCTACTCGACGCCGCTGCCCTGGGGCGGCCTGGCGGCTTCGGTGGAATTCAGGGCCAGGTATGCGTTTCGGGACGGCGAGAAGAGGTACACGGCTCCCGGTGCCGCCTTTTTCCAGTTCGCGGAAGACGGAAAAATCAAGTGGTTAAGGCTCTACGTACTCGCCGACGAGACCTTCGAAGTCTTCCCATGAATGTATGTGGTGACGTGTTTACGCAAGGCGGAAACGGGACTGAAGGAAGGCAAAGAAACGATTCGGCCTCATGGAAATCTAGCGGGATGCAACGGTCGGACATGAAACGTTTCAATTCCTTCTCGTTGCGAAAATCACGGTCAATCAACCCGAAGATCCCGACGTTTGGCGCTAAGGAGTCCATACACCAGTTCGATTCGTTGCAGCATGAACGTCCCAACAGTTGCCGACTGGGACGACTTCCCTCACCGGCAATCCACCTGTAGATAGAGCGGTCAAATGAAGCATCGTTTCCTTCCACGACAAGTGCGTTCGACGCTTGAAGAATCGCAGGGATGCTCCCCAAGAGAAGGTCGCATCTGGGAAGCGTCGAGACTTACAAGGGGGAGTTCGAATGAAGCATGAGGAGAGCGGAACATCACCTGAGCCGGTCAACACCTCCCGGCGTCGTTTGCTCAAAGCTGCCGTCTGGGCGACTCCGCTCGGCATGACAGGCGGTGCGATGCGGCTGCTCGAGGGACACCAGCAGACCGGCCGCGAGGATGTGACCGAACTGGGCGCGCGCGCGGCCGTCCAGCACATTCAACAGGGAGATATGACGGCGGAGTTCTACGCTGCGGAACTTCTCAAGCACTACAACGCCCACAAGGACTTGAATGCGGTCATCACGATTGACGAAGCTCGCGTGCTTCGGGATGCCCGCACGATCGATCAGACCCGCGCCCGCGGCGACCAGCCTGGCTTGCTGTCCGGTCTCCCGTTTGTCGTCAAGGATCAGATCGACGTCGCCGGCTATCCGACGACAGCGGGCAACGCGATGATCAAGGGATATGTTCCCGAGGCGAGCGCCCCGGTCGTCGATGTCATGATCAAAGCCGGAGGTGTTGTCTTCGCCAAGGCAAACTGCCATTCCATGGTCGGCGGTGTCAGTCCCGGCGGGGTCACATCGAGCAACCGGTTTTTCGGGTTCGTCCGTAATCCCTACGATCCCAGTCGTATTCCCGGTGGGTCAAGCGGCGGGAATGGCGCGGCCATTGCCGCACGCTTCGTTCCCGCCGGCCTGGGCGAAGACACGGGTGGGTCGGTGCGTCTTCCCTCCGCGTTCTGCGGTATCGCCGGCCTGCGGCCCTCAACGTATTCACCGGACAACTTTCTGGCAGGAACCGCACGGAAGCGATACTCCAGCGACGGCATCGTACCGCCGCCTGGGCTGTTGCATACGATCGGTCCGATGGCGCGTACTGTCGCCGACGTCGCGTTCCTTGACGCCGTCATAACCGGCGAGACGGTACCCGAGACCAGCCTGCGTGATGTGCGCATCGGGATTCCGCGCGCTGACTATTGGGATGGCCGAATCTTCGACCCGGGAGTGGAAGAGACGATGCAGGACGCCTTCTCCAGGCTGCGCGACGCCGGCGCTCGATTGGTAGAGATCGATCTCAACGCCCTCCTGGACCTCAAAGAGGGAGATCGTCTGGGTGCCGCCATGAGAAGGCCGAACAGCCTGCTCGCCGAATGGCTTGCGCTCTATGTTCCCGGTGTGACGGTGGAGGAATTGAACCGCTTTCGCAACTCCTACCCGCCGACGGCTCGATCGACAAACCCTCTTCCGCCGCTTTCACCGGCAGAGACGAGAGAAATGATCAGGCAGGCCGCCAGTGAATATGCGGATGTCTTTCGGTCGAATGACATCGCCTCTCTGGCCTTTCCGACCGTATTGATTCCGCCACCATTGATCAATTCCAACGGAGACACGCCGGGCCAGAAGATTCTGGTGAATGGCACCTGGGTTGATGAATTTGACATCATCATCGCCAACTTCTTCTGGGGCTCCCGACTGGGTGTTCCTGGACTGAACGTGCCGGCCGGCCTGACCTCCGGGCTCCCTGTAGGTCTCTCGTTGCAGGGACCGCCGGGCGATGACAGCAAGATATTGGGATTGGGAATCGCCGTAGAGGAGGCTTTGGGTCCGATTCCCCCGCCCTCCCTCTAGAGAAGCGTGTAGGTCCACACACTCCGCAGACTCTGCGGTGGGGTCGTCTCCCTTGCTGGACGTTAGCCTCGATGAAGATCCGGGTTCGGCGAGTTGAGAACGCGCTACTCGCAGGACTGTTTCGATCCACTTGGACGTATCGTCGCCATACCGGTAAAGTGGATCGCGGCCGCAAACCCCCGTTTTTCGGGGTTTCCACTCTTCCGACTACGCGTGCCACCTCAACCGATCGATGCAACACAAGCGTTGAATCGTTCTGCTGGAGTTTCAAACTCCAGCGTCTTACGCGGCCGTTCATTGAGCTCACGTGCCACCTTGTTCAGGTGCGCCTGCGAGTGCACCGATAAGTCGGTTCTCTTTGGGAAGTACTGTCGGAGCAGGCCATTCGTGTTTTCATTGGAACCACGTTGCCATGGACTCTGCGGATCGCAGAAGTAGACGTCGATGTCGGTCGCCAGGGTAAACCGCCGATGATCTCCCATTTCCTTGCCGCGATCCCAGGTCAGCGATTTATACAGCTCGGTCGGTAGTTTCTTCGCGTGCTTGATCAGTGCAGGCACGACGGTCTTGGTCTGTTTATCCGACACTTTCACCAACATCACGTAACGGGTATGGCGTTCGACCAGGGTCGCAATGTAGGTGTTGTTCGATCCCACTATCAGATCTCCCTCCCAGTGACCGGGAACGGCACGATCTTCGACCTCGGCCGGGCGCTCACGAATCGATACGATATCGGCGAGATCCCCTTTCCCGTGACCTTTGTGACTGGAATGTCGGGATCGACGAATCGTTCGTCTCGACCTCAGATGTCTAAGTAGTTCTTTCTTAAACACCCCGCGCGCCTGCACGAATAGGCTGCGATAGATCGTCTCGTGGGACACGTGATACGACTCATCCTCTGGATAGGATCGCTTCAGCCAGCCGGCGATCTGTTCGGGCGACCAATTCCGCCGGAGCTTCCTCGCCACCATTCGCCGTAACCGCGGATGGCGACCCAACTGACATCGCTTCGGGCGACGGGCCCGGTTCCAAGCCTGTTCATCGGCGACAGACGCCCGGTAGTCATCATAGCCCCCATTGCGCTGGATCTCCCGGCTCACCGTCGAGGGTGAACGCCCCAGACACTCTGCGATCGAACGCAACGACTGCTCGGCCGCGATCCCGCGGGAGATCTCCTCACGTTCCGACAGGCTCAAAGCCAACCTCGACCGTCGTCGTGGTCGAGGACGAATGCCTCCGGTATGCGCCAGCTGACAATATACAGACGATGACAGCTTGCCAAACGCTCGCCCGATCTCATGCAGAGATTCCCCTCGCCGCCACCGATCCCATACCTCCGCCTTCTCCGCCGCCGTGAAACCGAATCGCATCCCTTTCCGCATACACTCCACCTCTTCCTTTTAAGATAAAGTGTTGCGTCGATCCATTAAGACCAGCCTGTTATTCAACCATGTGACTGTTTGATTGCCACCAACCCCCACCTTACGTAGTATTTACCGAGTTCTACAGGGGTAGCTCAAGACATAAGAAATGGGGCACGAGCAGGCGCTCAATCGGAAGCGGGGTAAACGCGCCGCCTGTTCGGGCGAAAGGAGAAGAAAATGGCGGAAAGTGTTTACAAGGTTATCGAGCTGGTCGGGAGCAGTTCCGAATCATGGGACAAGGCGGCCGCAGCCGCCGTCGAGTTGGCCTCGGAGAGTCTGCGGGACTTGCGTATTGCCGAGGTCTCGCAGTTGGATTTGCAACTGGAGGACGGCAAAGTTCGTGCCTACCGGGCCAGAGTGAAAGTCTCTTTCAAATACAAAGGTGGTGACTGAGCCGATGAGCTCATCGGTCCAGGCGCCCGGGCAAGACTCGGCTCGGGCGCTGGGCCGGCCCGAAACGAGGGCATGTTCTTCGCAGGGCTTCTTGCGACAGGCGGAGGTGAATCGTATGATGACACGCTACGACGCAATCGGCGGCACAGGACACCGGCCTTAGCGAACTTTCCGATCTACTGAAACCTCTTCCAACTTCAGTTAAGCAAACCGCCCGAACCCGCTTGGACGTATCGTCGCCTACCCGGAGGTGTGAATTCCGGCGACTGGCAGACTCAGGGAAAATGAAATTGTGTTGCCTAACGGCCGCTACATCGACGAACACCACTTGCGCAGCAGCCCCCTCACATATCGCATTGACCACCGCGTCTGTGGACGTGAATAGCAAGCCCGGCCAAGCTTCGTAGCAAAGAATTGCCATCCAGTAACCCCTTGAATGTTTGATACTTGTTCCATCCGTCGTGGTGTGCTTACGAAGCCTAGACAGGCGGGGTTTGGGGTGCTATACGGAACTAGCTAACACTTAGTTGGGCGGACAAGACCGAAGAGCGACTCGTTCATGACACATGATCGCAAACCGTCGCTGATCCTTCTCCCACTGGGGCTGCTGGCCGGCTTTGCCGTCGTCGTCTACTTCTCCCTCGTCGTGTATCGGCCGGATCGTCCGGTCGCCACCATCGTTCCGGGGTCCTCGTCGGGCCCGGCGTTCGTGGTGCAGATCATCCGGCCGCGCCTCGGCCTGCCGCTCGGCGGGATCGTTCCGCCACAGCTCTTTGGGCTCGAGGCGCACCTGGGGTTCGAATCGACGAGCGCCGGCGCCTCCATCGGCAGCGTCGGCCCAGGGCGACTCGAACTCGGCGCTGACGACTGGGATCTGGTCCTCGTCCTCGACGCTGACGGCCGGGTGACCCCCGAGACCCAAGTGGTCTTCGAGTTCATGTTCGAGGAGCGCCTCCGGAGGGTGCGCTGCCGGCCCGGCGATCCGGCCATCGGTACGCTCAACACCACCGCGCTGGCCGAGTCCGGTGAACTCAGCGGCAGCTTCGACATCGAGCTCGCCCGCTGCGAGGATGCCGACACGGGAAAGCCCCTCGGTTGGCCGCCGAAGCCCCTCGTCCTCCATGGAGGCTTCGACCGGCTCCCGCTGGACACCGGAGCGAAGCGACGCTGAACCGATCCAGCCGAGCACAACGGCAAGGTGCGGTTTCGGATAGGTTCGCCGATGGCACAAGGCTCGTCTACAGGCGAACAACGGACCGCCCAACAACGGCATAACAGCGGACGGCGCTCCGCGCCGCCGCTGATGCTGAGCGTCAGCCAGGCTGCCCCTCGCACTCTCCGATTCGCTCGACAGTTTCAATCCACTCGGACGCAAAGTCGCCTTATCGGAAACGTGGATTCCCACGTTCTGAAACTCGTTTTTGAAAGTTTTTATGGATCAGCGCCGGGGGTGAGCCAACGCTCGCCGAGGGGGGGAGCGGGGATGGGCCGCCCCAGTGTCTTGCGACTCCCGACGCGGAATCCTAATGCCTTGGGACTAGATCCCGTTTCGATGCCCGTTGCTGCCCTGTGCTCCCGCCCAACCTTACGGTAAATGGGTTTCTTGCTGCGAAAGGCCAGAGATTCCTGCTTGAAGTGGTGGACGGACTGGTGGTGACTAGGGGTCGATTCAGTATCACCCCTATTATCATTCATCCAAACAGACATCCAGAACGGAGAGGGGGGGATTCGAACCCCCGGCACGGTTTAACCCATGCAACTGCTTAGCAGGCAGCCCTGTTCAACCACTCCAGCACCTCTCCCAAGGCCCTTGAACCAAGCGTCACACCAGCCGAGAGTGCACCTGAAAGTGATCTGAGGCCGGAGAACTTCCCAATTATAGGAGAGGCGCTTCGAAAACACCACCGGCCCATACGCCGGGCTCGAGAGGCTTTCGTGGGACTCGATTTTGGATACGGCGCTCATTTCCCCTGCGGTATGCTTGTCGTGCGTTCTTTGCGGAGACTTCGTCGGTCGCCATGGAACTACAATTGACCCTCTTTGCCATCCTGATCTTCCTTGTACTGGCTTGGAATTCCGCATTGCTGTGGGCGATCTATCGCGAGGCTTCCCGCGCGGCCGCGAAGGCTTCGCGTTGTAGCGAGGAATACGCTTCCCTGCACACAAACCTGAAGAGTGTGCTTCGCGAAGCCGAGTCGGCCTCCGAGCGGGTTGTCGATTGGTCGGCTCGCGCCAGGGAACGAGCCCTCGGGCTAGACGCCGAGATCGAACGTACCCAGAATTGGTTGCGGTTCGGGCTGGCCAAGGTCGAGTTCCGGGTGGATCGCTTGTCGGACGACGTGGCGTCGGGAACAGATCGTGTGAAGGCCGCCGTCTCGAAGCCCCTGTTCCGGTTCGGAGCCATTCTCCACGGCGTGCGCGCCGTGCTCGAATCCCTGTCGTCGGACGAAGATGCTTTGCGCGAAGAAAGCGCACCTAGGACTGGCCCCGTTCCCATCCCCGAACGCCGTCGCGGCTAGCTAGCTTAGTTAAGCCGCTCCCTGTAGAAAGCGATCAGGTCCATGCTCGCAGGCGGCTTGGCGCCCAGTTGCCGCAGCAGCGTCGTCACCTGGCCCCGATGGTAGGACGCGTGGTTGACGATATGCTGGAGCATCTGCCAGAACACTGAAGAGAACGCCTCTCCGGCAGTAGACTGGTACCCGATCACCCGATCAACGCCGTCGGGACAGAAGCTCTCGAGAACCGAGCGCATGGTCCGCTCGTGGTCTGCCCACGCACTTGCGAGCGTTTCAAGATCAGCGAACCCGTCCGGCGACAGCATCGCTTTCGGACAGTGCCCCTGCCAGCGCGAGCACCAGATCCATTCCGCTGAATAGATGTGAACGAGACTGTCACGGACGGACGGGAAGCTGCTCACCAGGTTTCGGGTGAACTCTTCGGGCGATAGTGCGGCGACCGCACTTAGAAGCCGGTCGCGCGCCCAATAGTGGTAATCGAGCAGCTCGCGTAGAGCCTCGGGGCCCATAGCTACTCTGTCCCTGGCTGCGCCGCGTATGTCTGAAACACGATTTTGCCTTCCCTCACGACAAACGTATCTGTTCCCAGCAGGACCCAGGGTCTTGCCTCCCAAACGATGTAGGCCAGTTCACCGACAACCTCCTGACGATTCAGCCTGAAGGCATCCCACAATCCTTCGGGTAGACCTCCTACGAACGCCGTAAAGAAATCGCGAATCTCCGCCAGGCCGCGGTACGTGGCGTCCGGAGTGATCAGGACGGAATCGTTCGTGTAGTCCGCCATGATTGCTTCGACCCCTTCGCCGAAAGCCTGAAGATGATGTCCGAGCGTAGCTGCCGTAGATTCCTGGTCTGTCATCGGCGCTCCTCCTACCAGAGGGAACGGGTGACCGACGACACCGCCACACCCGTGATCCGACACTTTTCAAGCCAGTCCACGAAAGCTGGAAACTCGCTCCAGTTGCCCATGGCCTGCTCGAAGTGGTCGGCCACCCCCGCCTCAGTTTCGTAGATCTCGTGGAGCACGAAGACCGTGTTCCCGGTCGGGACCGAGCTCGTGTCCAGCGGGTTGGAGAGCTCGGGCGCCTTGGACACGTTGTAGGTGAGTAGTGCTTTATCGCCGCTGCGATGATGAGTCGCTTCCATCCACGGTCCGTGGCTTCCGAAGATACGATCCCCTTCGGCGACCTGATCCGGCGGGGCCGAGATAACGTAAGTGAGTTGAGTTTTTCCAACGTGCGCCATTAGAAGCTCCTTTGATGTACCAAGTTATCGACAAGATCCACGATCAGTCTGTGAGCGGGAACGCCGCGCGGGGCTTTTCACCGCTCACCACTACCAGCACAAAATCATATTCCACAATCGCGTCGGAGCCCTCCAAGTTTGCGACTCCGTGTTCGAGTTTTTCGATTCCGGTTTCATAGGCTCCGTCCGGAATCGCCATCAGCTGCGACGCGCGATGGCGGTCTCGGGCGAACGCCAAAAACTCCCGTAGCTCCTCCTTTTTGCTCAAGCAAGTGGGCGTCGCACGGACTGCGGAGAACCCGGTGCCCTCCATGAGGTCGACGAACCGTTCGATTGGCAGAAAGTCCCGGTAGTCCATCTCCAACGCTTCGGGGAAATAGCGGTAGATGATCCAATCCGTCATAGACCATGGATCGATATTCGTCATGACGAACCGTCCTCCCGGCTTGAGCACGCGGTACAGCTCCCCCAGCAGTCGCTCCGTATTGCGGATGTGCTGGTAGGAGAATTGATTGGTCGCGTAGTGGAGACTCGCGGTTCCAAACGGCAGCGACGCGCCGTCGGCCTGCACCCAGCCAACGCTGGAACACGTTTCGCCTGCGACGCGCAGCATTCCTCGGAATCGATCCGCTCCCACCATTCCCATCCGGGGAAAGCGCTTCCGATTCGCGGCGAGTTGCCTGCCGGTTCCGCAGCCGACATCCAGGATCGTGACGTCTGCTTCCTTGAGGCCCGGGTTCGATGCCAGAAAGTCGATTCAGGTCGGTCTTGTGGTCGCGAATCGGTTCGTCGTAAAGGTGGGAGATGTCGTCGTAGTTGACGCGATGCATGGCTATTCCTTGACGGCCACGATCAGAGATCGGTGCAGAAGTCCTTCCGCGATGCCTTGCAGCATCCCCTTTCGGTCCGAGACTGCATCCTCGTTGGCGGAGTCACCCTCTGCGGCTCGCAACGTCCCTTCCAGTTCCATACGGGCGCGCAGCAAAGCTTCGCACGCGGCCTCGTACGCGTCAGTCTGATCTTCTACGGCGACGAGAGAAAACCCGACCGCGAGTGCCAGCTCCGCCGGAGGGGACCCGTTTACCTCCGCCGGCCCGAGACGAGAGGCCCGAGCCTCCTCGGTTTGCGTCAGCCCTCCACGAGTGTGGATCGTGTAGCCTGCGATTCGACCGCCGGGCCGAAGCACCCGGTGGCTTTCTCTCAACCCGGAGAGTTTGTCGATGATTCAGCAGAACACGTCCGCGTGGACGACCGCATCAAAACAGCCGGGACAGAACGGAAGGGCCGTCGCAGCTGCGCCGGCCACTTCCCGATTCATCCCAGGGAGGCGTTTCGTCGTGACCAGGGCATCCCAGGGAATGTCCGTCGAAACCAGCCGGCAGCCGCTCAGGTGCGCGACATGAGATCCCGGCCATCCCAACCCGGCCCCGATGTCGAGCAGCCGGCTCCCGGCGTCGAGCCCGAGGTAATCGGCGAGCTTCTCGGCTTGGTCGAGCGTCGTAAAGCCGTTCAGACCGACTTCGTGCCCGAACGCCGCCTTCTCGAGCAGTCGCGTGATCTGTGCACGTGAGGGTTTGTATCGCTCGGCATGACGGTTCGGGTCTTTGGATTTCATCTGCTTCTGGTCGCCTCCCAACTACACAAGGCTGCCAGTATGCCGGAAACGACCAGGAACAACAGGACGGCGCCGGGGGCGCCCGGGAAGCGGAACACGAAGGGCAGAGCCAGTGGAATCAGCAGAGCAAGCAATATCGCGGCCAGTACCGGGATGGCCGGGGAGTGTGCAAAGTTCATGGCAAAACCCGTGCCGCGGACACGCATCGGTACGATCAGTCGCGGGTCGGCGCCGCAGTGGTAGACGAGACCGGCATACCGCAATTGTTCGGGTCTTGACGAAGTTTTTCCAGCTCCCGGTTCATCCTGTCATCACAATGAGACGTTCTTACGCTTCATCTGCCACCGCCATGCCGTATCGACGATGTTCCGAAGGTCGCTATGCGCAGGCTGCCATCCCAGCACTCTGGCGCCACGTTCGGCCAACGCCACCAGGCGCGGGGGGTCGCCCGCGCGGCGAGGGCTCTCGACGACCTCGAAATCCCGTCCCGTGACGGCACGGACCGTGTCGATTACTTCGCGAACGGAGGTGCCCGTTCCGGTACCCAGGTTGAGCGCCTGCGGCTCGAGGGCTCCCGCCATCAGTCTTTGAAGACCGGTCACGTGGGCATCGGCAATGTCCGTGACGTGGATATAGTCCCGCACGCAGGATCCGTCCGGAGTCGGATAGTCAGTTCCGTAGATCTCGACTCGGTCGCGCAGTCCGGCGGCTGCGCCCAGCACGAGTGGGATGAGGTGGGTTTCAGGGGCGTGGTCTTCCCCTAATTTACCTGCGGCGTCGGCTCCCGCCGCGTTGAAATATCGCAACGACAGGTACCGGATGTCGTGAGCGGATCCGAACCAGGCCATCGCTCGCTCGAATGCCAGCTTGGTCTCTCCGTAGGGATTGATCGGTCGTTGCGGATGGTCTTCTCCGAGGTTCTCGGTTTCGGGGATGCCGTAGGTCGCGCAGGTCGACGAGAAGATCAAGTTGGTTACGCCGGCCTCGCGCATCGCGTTCAGGAGGTTCAGCCCTCCGACGACGTTGGTCTGGTAGTAGAGTTCCGGCAGCTCGGACGACTCTCCGACAAGCGCTCGTCCCGCGAAGTGCACAACGCCTTCGATCGCGTGGCGATCGAACACGGACCGGACGTGGGCCATGCTACCCAGATCGCCCTCGATGACGTCGACGTCCCGAACGAAGTCCCGATGTCCTGTCGAGAAGTCATCGAAAACGACCAGCCGAAAGCCGGCCTCACCGAGGGCCTTTACCGTGTGGCTTCCGATGTAGCCAGCACCGCCGGTGACCAGGATCACGCCAGTACCCTGCTGAAATAGTCGATCGTCAACTGGAGTCCCGTGTCGATGTCGACTCGCGGTTCCCAGCCGAGATGCTCTCGTGCGCGTCCGATGTCCGGACACCGAACCCCTGGGTCGTCCTCTGGTAGGGGTTCGGTGACGATGGAGCTATTCGCACTGGTCAAACGGAGAACCCGTTGGGCCAGATCGCGAACGGTCCGCTCTTCCGGATTGCCGATGTTGAACGGCGCCGCGACAGCCTCGGAGTCGGGCACTTCGGCCAGCTTCATGATTCCGTCGATGAGGTCGGAAACATAGCAGAAGCTGCGCGTCTGTTCGCCCGAGCCGTATATTGTCAAAGGGTGGCCCTCGAGCGACTGCACGATAAAGTTCGACACGACCCTACCGTCGTCGGGCCGCATCCGAGGACCGAACGTGTTGAAGATCCGCACAATCCGGGTATCCATTCCGTGGTACCGCCGGTAGGCGACCGTCATCGCCTCGGCGAACCGCTTGGCCTCATCGTAGACCCCCCGCGGGCCGAGCGGATTGACATTCCCCCAATAGTCCTCGGGCTGGGGATTCACGAGCGGATCTCCGTAGATCTCGGAGGTGCTCGCGAGCAGAAACCGCGCGTCTTTGTGCCGGGCGAGCCCCAACGCCTTGTGCGTGCCGAGGGAGCCGACTTTCAGCGTCTGAATCGGCATCTCGAGATAGTCACGTGGTGACGCGGGCGAAGCGAAATGAAAGACGACATCGACCGTGCCTTCCAGGTCGATGAATTCAGTGACGTTGTGGCGGACGAACTGGAATGCCGGCCGATCTCGGAGATGGCTGATGTTGGATTCGCTTCCGGTGATCAGGTTGTCCAGGACGACGACGGCATAGCCGGTATCGAGCAGCCTTTCCGCCAGGTGACTTCCCAGAAAGCCCGCGCCACCTGTAACGACCGCTCTCTTCATGAGGCGGTCGGCCTGCCGACGGACTGGTAAATAAAGCCCATTTCCCGCATCTGTGTCGGGTCGTAAATGTTGCGTCCGTCGAAGACGACCGGTGTCCGCATTCGGCTCTTCATCCGTTCGAAATCCGGAGTCCGGAAAGCCTGCCATTCCGTGACGAGCACCAGGGCGTCCGCCTCATCCAGGCAGTCGTAGTTGTTCTTCGCAAATTCGACGCGGGAGCCGAAGATCGTCCGGGCTTCGTCCATGGCCTCAGGGTCGTAGGCGGTGACGCTCGCGCCGGCTGCCAGCAGCCCCTCGATGATGTCGACGGACGGCGCTTCGCGCATGTCGTCGGTCCTCGGCTTGAACGCGAGGCCCCAGACCGCGACTCGCTTGCCGTTTAGGTCTGGGCCGAAATAAGCCATGATCTTCGCCAGGAAACGCAGCCGTTGATCGGCGTTTACTTTGTGGACCGCCTCGAGTATCCGCAGCGGGGATTCGTTCCGTCTCCCGGTCGCGATCAGGGTTTCGACATCCTTCGGGAAGCAGCTTCCGCCGTAACCGACCCCGGAAAACAGAAACGCGTGTCCGATGCGCTGGTCCAGGCCCATGCCCTTTCGGACCAGATCGATATCCGCACCGACGTGCTCACACAGGTTGGCGAACTCGTTCATGAACGAGATCCGGGTCGCCAGGTATGCGTTCGACGCGTACTTGATCATCTCCGCAGTACGGATGTCGGTGACCACCACTGGGCTACCGGTTCGGACGAACGGGGCGTACAACTCACGGACAATCTCGGCGGCCCGCTCGTCCTCGGCGCCGATGACGACACGGTCGGGTTTCATGAAGTCGTCGACCGCGGCCCCTTCCTTCAGGAACTCCGGGTTCGAGATGACGTCGAAGGGCTGGTCGGTGCCGGCGCGTATGGTGTCGGCCAGGTCCTCGGTCGTGCCCACCGGAACGGTCGATTTCATCACGACGACCTTGAACCGGTCCATGGTCTTGCCGATTGCGGTCGCGACGGCGCGGACCGCCGTCAGATCCGTCTCACCGCCGTGCTGAGGCGTGCCGACGGCGACAAAGATCACGAAGGACTTCTTTACGGCCCCCGCCAGGTCCGTCGTGAAGGCGAGACGTCCTTCGCGGATGTTCCGCGTCAGGAGTTCGGTAAGGCCGGGCTCGTAGATAGTCGAACGCCCGTTCTTGAGATCCTTGATCTTCTCGGCGTCGGTATCGACGCAGATGACGTCGTTGCCGCTTTCGGCGAAACAGCATCCTGCGACCAGCCCGACATAACCAGTTCCGATGACAGCAATGTTCAACGCTTACTCCAGGAAATCTTCGACTGAAGAGCCGACCTTGGTCAGGAAAGTATTGCCCAGGGACGGGATTCCGCCGAGGTTCTCGTCCAGCATGATTTTTTCGACGCGGTGCAGAGGGAAGAAGATGGTGCTGGGCCGGACACCGCTTTCCTCCCGCTGGGTGATGTCGTTCATCCAGTCCTCAAAAGCACCCAGGTCGAGTCCGCGCATCGTGACTCCGGCCGTACCGATTTCGATCAGGCGTCCGACGAACCGTTCGCTCGGCGCCTGCAGGTTGATGATGACGAAGCTATTTGGCTTCATGGGGAAGTGGTCAGTGATGAGTGACGAATGACACGGATTGCGCATTCATCATTCGTCACTCGTCTTTTCATCTCTCGATGACCACCGCGATGCCCTGGCCGCCACCGATGCAGAGCGCGGCAAGTCCTGTTCGCACATCCCGCTTCTCCATCTCGTGGATCAGGGTTACCAGGATGCGAGCGCCACTGGCGCCCAAGGGGTGCCCGAGAGCGATCGCTCCACCGTTGACGTTTACCCGGGACGGGTCGAGTTCCAGTTCCTTGACCACCGCCACCGACTGCACGGCGAATGCTTCATTGAGCTCGAACAGATCGATGTCGGAAGACTTCAACCCGGCTCGATCCAGTGCCTTCCGCACGGCCGGCACCGGCCCCATTCCCATGACGAGAGGATCGACGCCGGATGAGGCATATGACCGGATGACGGCCTGTGGTTTGACGCCCAGGGCGTTGGCCCGCTTTTCCGACAGCACCACCATGGCGGCTGCGCCGTCGTTGATCCCGGAAGCGTTGCCCGCGGTGATCGTTCCGTCTTTCTTGAACGCCGGTCGGAGTCGCCCGAGCTTCTCGACGGTCGTCGCCCGGGGGTATTCGTCCGTGTCGAAGACGACGGGATCGCCCTTTCGCTGCGGGATCGTGAAGGGAGTGATTTCGTCCTTGAACCGACCATCGGCGACGGCGCGCGTCGCACGGGACTGGCTCTCCACTGCGAACTGATCCTGCTCCTCCCGGCTGATCTCGTACCGCTCGGCTATGTTTTCCGCGGTGATGCCCATGTGGATGAAGTTGCTCAGCGAACAGGACAAGCCGTCCCGGACCATCGAATCGAGTATCTCGCCGTGGCCAAGCCGGTATCCGAAGCGTGCCCTGGGCAGAAGGTACGGTGCGGTGCTCATCGATTCCATGCCGCCGGTCAGGAACGCCTGGTTATCATTCGCACGGATCGACTGCGTTGCCAAGGTCACAGTCTTGAGGCCGGACCCGCAGACCTTGTTCACGGTGTAGGAAGGGACGTCCTGGGCGAGACCGGCACGCATCGCAGCTTGCCGTGTCGTATTCATGCCCGCGCCGCCCTGGATCACGTGTCCCATGATCACCTCCTCGACCGCGCCCGCTTCCATGCCGGACCGCATCAGCGCCTGCTTGAGCACTTCAGCGCCGAGGTCTGCGACATGCGTATCTTTCAACGTTCCTCCGAAACTGCCGACCGGCAGCCGGACAGCACCAGCGATCACTGAATCCATCGTGTTTCCCTTCCTTTCAAAAACGACCGATCTCACCTTCCGCGATCAGCGTCGGCTCGGTCACTTTCTGGACATCCTCCAGGTTCACTCCTTCTCGGAGTTCCCTGATTTCAAGGCCGCGGTCCGTCACGTCGATCACCGCCAGTTCGGTGACGATGCTGTCAACGACGCCCACTCCGGTCAACGGCAGCGAGCACTCGGTGAGCAACTTGGGTTTGCCGTCCTTTGTTGCGTGAATCATCGCGACGATGACGCGTCGCGAGCCGGCGACCAGGTCCATCGCGCCGCCCATTCCCTTCACCATCTTTCCCGGGATCATCCAGTTCGCGATGTTGCCCTTTTCATCGACTTGCATGGCGCCCAGGACCGTCAGGTCCACGTGCCCGCCACGGATCATCGCGAACGATTCGGCGCTGGAGAAATACGCGGACCCATCGAGCTCGGTAACAGTTTCCTTCCCGGCGTTGATCAGGTCGGCGTCCGCATGGCCCTCGAACGGGAACGGACCGATGCCGAGCAGCCCGTTTTCGGACTGGAGGACGACATCGGCGCCCTCGGGGATGTAGTTGGCGCAGAGCGTTGGCATGCCGATGCCCAGGTTAACGTAGTAGCCGTCGGCGAACTCGCGTGCGATTCGGCTTGTGATGATCTCCCGGTTACCCATCGCTGGCCTCCTGACGAACGGTCACGCGTTCGATGCGCTTCTCGTATTCTTCACCCTTGAGGACGTGTTGAACGTAGATGCCGGGTGTGTGGATGTTGTCGGGTTCGAGTTGCCCGTTGTCTACGAGCTCTTCGACTTCCGCGATCGTGACCCGCCCGGCCGTCGCCATCATTGGATTGAAGTTGCGAGCCGTTTTTCGGTAGACCAGGTTCCCCCACGTGTCGCCCTTCCACGCCTTGACGAACGCGAAGTCCGCCTGCAGCGGCTTCTCCAGGACGTACATCCGGCCGTCGATCTCCCGGGTTTCCTTGCCCTCAGCAATCAACGTCCCATAGCCGGTGGGCGTATAGAAGCCCGCGATGCCGGCACCGCCTGCCCGGACTCGCTCGGCGAACGTTCCCTGCGGGACAAGCTCGATTTCGAGCTCACCCGAGAGAACCAGCCGCTCGAAGAGTTTATTTTCGCCGACATAGGTCGAGATCATTTTCTTCACCTGCCGTGTCTCAAGCAGAATGCCGATGCCAAAATCGTCGACACCCGCGTTGTTGCTCATCACCGTCAGGTCCTTTACACCCTTTTCGCGCAACGCGGCGATCAGGTTTTCCGGTATACCGCACAGGCCGAAGCCGCCCATCATGATGGTCGCCCCGTCCTGTACGCCGGAAACCGCCTCGGCTGCGTTATCAATTACCTTGTTCACAAATCCTCCGCTTCGGGCAGCCCGCGAAAGTCGGGCCTGCACTGGACTATCATTGTTCGGCGCTCATACAGAGCGCTGCTACCCTCTCCAGGCTCCGTTCACCACGAGTTCCTGGTGCCATTCTAGTGCCGGAACAGAACGACGTTGAAAACCCCAAAGATATCATGCACCCCTGAGCCACCGGACGAACTCGCCGACTCGGGCCGGCATATCGTCGTCGTCGATTCGCTTCTCGATCTCCCGGACGATTGCGCTGCCGACGATGGCGCCGTCGGCTTCGGCCCACACTTTCCGCACGTGGTCCGGCTGGGAAATACCGAAGCCGACCGCGACAGGCAAATCCGTCAACGAGCGCAGCAAGCGGACAAAGCCCACCAGTTCGGAGGACAGCTCATTCTGCTCGCCGGTAACAGCCGTGCGCGACAGCGCGTACAGGAAGCCTTCCGAGACCGCAGCGATCTTGCGTATCCGCTCCTCTGAGCTCGTGGGTGCAGCCAGGAAGATCGGGTTCAGTTTGTTCGCCTCGACCGCCTCAAGGTAGTCGGACGCCTCTTCAACCGTCAGGTCCGTCGCGAGAATTCCGTCGATACCCGCGTCGGCCGCCCGTTCGGCGATCGTTCGAACTCCCTGGCTCATCAGTGGGTTGAAATAACTGAATAGGATCAGAGGGATCTCGGATGTCTTGCGGATGCGCGCCGCCAGGTTCAGCACATCACCGATCGAGGTGCCTGCCCGGAGGGCCCGCTCGGTCGCCCGTTGGATGACCGGGCCATCGGCGATCGGATCCGAGAAGGGAACTCCCAACTCGATCACGTCCGCGCCGGCCGACTCGAGAGCCAGTACCAGTTCGTACGTCTGATCGAGTCCCGGATCGCCCGCCGTGACGAAGGGGATGAAGGCCTTCTTCCCGGCGCCCCGGAGTTCGCGGAACTTGGATTCGATACGTGTCAAGCGGTATCCCTGTGACTTTCGTCCGCGTCGAGTCGCGCCACTTCGTTGACGTCCTTGTCCCCACGTCCCGAGAGATTGACGATGACGACTTCGCCCGACTCTGGCCGCGTCGTCCGAACGTATGCCACGGCGTGGGCGCTCTCGAGCGCCGGGATGATACCTTCCAGCCGGCTGAGTTCGTGGAAGGCTTCCATCGCGGCCCCGTCCTCAACCGACGTGTAGTGCACTCGCTTGTCTTCGTGCAGCGCCGCGTGTTCCGGGCCGACGGCGGGATAGTCCAGCCCGGCGGAGACCGAGTGGGTCGGGATGATCTGACCGTCCGCGTCCTGAAGGATGTAGGAGTACGTCCCGTGGAGCACGCCAGGTCTACCTCCTGAAAACCGCGCAGCGTGATCTCCCGGCTTCGGGCCCCGTCCACCTGCTTCGACGCCCACCATTCGGACGTCTTCGTCATCGAGAAACGGGGAGAAGAGGCCGATCGAATTGGACCCGCCGCCGACACAAGCGACGAGCTGATCCGGGAGTCGACCCTCCTGCTCGAGGATCTGGGCACGTGCTTCACGTCCGATCACCGACTGGAAGTCGGCCACCATTTCCGGATAGGGATGCGGTCCGAGTACTGATCCGAGCATGTAATAGGTGGTCCGTACGTTTGTGACCCAGTCCCGCATCGACTCGTTGATGGCGTCTTTGAGCGTGCGGCTGCCTGAACCGACCGGGATAACGCGGGCTCCGAGCAGCTTCATGCGGACGAGGTTCAGCTCCTGTCTCCGCATGTCCTCCTCTCCCATGTAGACGTCGCACTCGAGTCCCAGCAGCGCGCATACGGTGGCCGTGGCCACGCCGTGCTGTCCGGCGCCGGTCTCGGCGATCACCCGCTTCTTTCCCATTCGCTCGGCAAGCAGGGCCTGACCGAGGCAATTGTTGATCTTGTGCGCTCCGGTGTGGTTGAGGTCTTCCCGTTTCAGATAGATCCGTCCTTCTCCGAGCGCTTCGCTCAGTCTCCTTGCGAAGTAGAGGGGAGTCGGGCGGCCGGAATAGCTCGCGAAGAGCTCTTCGAGCCTCTTCCGGAACGCGAGATCCTGCTTCGCCTCGATGTAGGCGGCCTCCAGCTCCTCGAGCGGATGCATCAGTGTTTCGGGGACGAACTGTCCTCCGTATGCTCCGTAGTGACCTCTCATGGTCAAACCTTCCTCCGGCGGCAGCTCCTATTCCGCGTCGGCCCGTTGCACGGCTTCGATGAAGAGCCGCATCAGCTCGTAGTCTTTCTTTCCCGGTTCGAGCTCGACGCCGCTCGAGACGTCCACGGCGAACGGATGCAACTCCGCGATAGCCTGTCCGACGTTCTCCGGTCTGAGGCCGCCGGCCAGGATGATCCGTCCGAACGCGTTCGCCCCTGCTGCCTGTTCCCACCGAAAGGCGCGCCCGGTGCCGCCGTACCGATCCTTGCTATAGGTGTCGAGCAGGATCCCCGAGACGGGGTATTGCCTCAGGCGTTCTACCCTGAACGTGTCGTCGACACCCAGTGCCTTGATCACCTTGACACGGCTGATCATGGAACAGTAGTCGGGCGACTCATTACCGTGTAACTGAACGGCGTCCAACCCGATCGAAACCGCAAAATCCTCGAGCGACTGGGGGTCCGGGTAGTTGACGAAGACACCGACGGCCGAAACGAATGGTGGGAGCACATCGATCAGTCGGAGTGCGTCCTCGGGGTCGATCACCCGCGGGCTCTGCTCGCAGAAATTCAGCCCCACTGCATCCGCTCCGAGGAGCGCTGCATCTCTCGCATCATCCGCATCGGTGATTCCGCAGATCTTGACGCGCGTCACGCCAGCTCCTCGAGTGCACGTCCCGGGTCTTGCGATGTGATGAGCCGCTCCCCCACCAGCACCGCACTTGCGCCCGCTCCGGCCAGTCGCCGAATGTCCTCGGGATTCCGAATACCGCTCTCGGCCACGAACAGAACACCGGCGGGAATCTTTTGCCCAAGCCGGATGGACGTTTCCAGATCGACTTCGAACGTCCTGAGGTCGCGGTTGTTGACCCCGACGATCACCGCCCCGGCCTCGAGCGCCTCGTCGAGTTCGGCCTCGTCGTGGACTTCGACAAGAGCATCCAGGCCGAAATCACCTGTCGCCCGGATGAGCATCCCGAGCTCGTCGGCACCGAGGATGGCGGCGATCAGCAACACGGCGCTGGCTCCGCCCGCTCGCGTCTCGGCCACCTGGTAAGGATCGAACAGGAAATCCTTCCTCAGCACAGGAAGGCCCGAGGAATCTGCGGCGATCCGAACCCAACCCAGGCTGCCCTGGAAGAAGTCTTCTTCGGTGACTACGGAGACGGCCGCGGCCCCGGCGTCCCGGTATGCCGTCGCGACTTGGGCTACGTCGAGCTGATCGATGAGTGTCCCGGCCGAAGGCGATGCTTTTTTCACCTCGGCGATGATTCGGGTCCGTCCGGGTCTGGCAAGGGCCTTGAGGAACGACGGCCGCGGAGCGGCGACCGAGGCCATCTTCTTGACGATTGCTTCGGGCACACGCATCCGGAGTTCCTCGAGGCGTTTTCGCTTTGCCTCGACGATGCGTGAGAGAATATGCGTGCGCTTGAGAGTCTTCATGCAGCCGACAGCGCCCGGAGCGCCTCCAGTTTTCGGAGTGCCGCGCCGGAGTCGATTGCTTTGCCTCCCAGGCGGAACCCTTCTTTCAATTCCTCCGCGAGTCCCGCGGCCACGATTGCTGCTGCCGCGTTCATCAGGACGGCGTTGCGATGCGGGCCTTTCACGCCCTCCAGGACCTTGCGGATGATACCGGCGTTTGTCTCCGCGTTCCCACCATGGATCGACGAGATCGGCGTCGGCACGATCCCGAAATCCTCCGGCGTCACGGTGTATTGGCGTTGCTCGCCGTCCTTCACCTCGATGACCGTGGTCGGTACGGCGGGGGATATTTCGTCGAGCCCGTCACGGCCGTGGACGACGAAGGCGTGCCGAACGCCGAGGCGTGGGGCTGACGTCGCGATCAATTCCTGGACGTTCGTCTCGCTGACTCCGACAACCTGGAACCGCGCAGCGGCCGGGTTCGCCAGCGGTCCCAGGATGTTGAACACAGTGCGTATTCGAATCTGTTTGCGCGCCGGCATGACATGCTTCATCGAGCTGTGGAAGGCTGGTGCGAACAGAAACCCGATCCCCACATCGACCAGAGCTCGCCGGAGCTTGTCGACGGGCATCTGGATGTCGACGCCCAGGGCCTCCATGACGTCCGCGCTTCCGCAGCCGCTCGAAACGGATCTGTTGCCGTGCTTGGCGACCCGCGCGCCCGCTCCCGCCGTCACGAAGGCGGCGGCGGTGGAAATATTGAATGTCCCCGACCGGTCCCCGCCGGTGCCGCAGGTATCGACGACGTCTAACGGTTCGCCGTCCCAAACCGGAGCAGCCTTCTTGCGCATGACCTTCGCGAAGCCGACCAGCTCGTCCGGTGTCTCTCCTTTCATACGCAGCGCCGTCAGAAAGGCGGCGACCTGGGCGTCGGTCGACTGCCCCGTCATGATTTCTTCCATAACGTCGGTTGCGGCCTGCTCAGAGAGATCCTTGCCGTCGACGAAGCCTTGAATGACGTCGGTGATCATAGCTGTAGAAAGTTGCGAAGCAGATCCAGGCCATCCTCGGTCATGATCGACTCGGGATGGAACTGGATGCCTTCGGTCGGAAGACTCTTGTGACGCAGCCCCATGATGACGTCGCCGTCCGTTGTGGCTGTGACTTCAAGGCAGTCCGGTATGTCGGTTACCGCCAAAGAATGATACCGCGTTGCGTTGAAGCCTTGAGGCAGCCCGCCGAAGATCGTCCTACCGTCGTGTCGGATCGCGCTGACTTTACCGTGCATCAGCGTCGGCGCGGCAACGATCCTCCCCCCGAACGCCTCGCCGATGGCCTGATGCCCAAGACACACACCCAGGATGGGCGTGTTTTCGTGGAAGCGCTCCACCACGGCTTCGGAAATGCCGGCATTGGACGGCACGCCGGGGCCGGGAGAGATGACGATGCGTTCGGGGGCGAGGTCCTCGAGCTCATCGAGGGTGATCCTGTCGTTGCGGTAGACGCCGAGATCCGCCCCGAGCTCGCCGAGCAGCTGGACCAGGTTGTAGGTGAACGAATCGTAGTTGTCGATGACGGCGATCATAGTTCGAATCCCCGTCCGGCGAGTTCGATCGCGCTCACAACGGCCCGTGCCTTGCTGACCGTTTCCATGTATTCCGCGTCGGGGTTCGAATCGGCTACGATGCCGCCACCGGCCTGAATGTAGCCCTTGCCGTCCTTTGCGACCAGCGTTCGAATGGCGATGCACGAGTCGAGGTTGTCGCTGAAATCGGCATACAGTACCGCTCCCGAGTACACACCGCGTTTTGTCGGTTCCTGCTCGTCGATGATCTGCATCGCGCGAATCTTCGGGGCTCCGGAAACCGTTCCCGCTGGAAAACATGCCATCAGCGCATCGAACCGGTCGACGTCGTCGCGGAGTTCGCCCCGGAGGGACGACACGATATGCATGACGTGAGAGTAGCGTTCGATAACCATCAACTCCTCAACGCGTACCGTTCCGTACTTCGACACGCGCCCCAGATCGTTGCGACCCAGGTCGACCAGCATGATGTGCTCGGCCCGTTCTTTCTCGTCGGCCTCGAGCTCAGCGGCGAGGGCGCGATCCTCGGCCTCGTCCCTGCCCCGCGGGCGTGTGCCGGCGATGGGCCGGTAGGTCGCGCGCCGCCCCTGCACACGCACCAGAACTTCCGGCGATGCTCCGACGACCGCAAAGTCGGGCATCTGGAGGAAGTACATGTAAGGCGACGGGTTGACGATCCGAAGAGCCCGGTAGATCTCGAACGGCTCGGCCGGAAGGTCCACTTCGAACCGTTGCGAGATGACCACCTGGAATATGTCTCCGGCGGTGATGTAGTCCTTTGCCGTCCGTACGGCTTCGAGGTAATCCTCCTTGACGAAGTTCGATCGGATCTCGAGCGCTCCCTCCTGCTTTCTTGTCGCTGGAGGATCGACTGGCTCGGCCAGCGTCGCCTCCAGAGACTCGATTTCCCGAACGGCGCTGTCGTACAGGTCCCGGGTCGTTGCGCCGTCGTAATCGAGGAAGACATTCGAAATGATGTGAATCTGGTTGCGGACGTGATCGAACGCCAGGATCGTGCGGAAGAACATCATCGTCGCATCGCCGATGCCGAGGTCGTCGATGGTGGTTTCAGGAATGTCTTCGATGAGACGCACCATGCCATACCCGAAGTAGCCGACAGCGCCTCCAGTGAACGGCGGAAGTCCCGGAATCGCGACGGAACGGAACCCTCCCATCGTGGTACGAAGGTCCTGGAAGAACGCGTCCCGTTCGTCCGCGGCGAAGTGGCGATGTTCCGAGCCTTGGAAGGAGGCGTCCGGAGCGGGACCTCCGAGGGTCAGAACCAGGAAAGGATCGCAGCCGAGAAAGGAATATCGCGCCAATTTTTCGCCGCCCTCTACTGACTCGAGCAGGAACGCCCGGGTCCTCGCCGCCCGTAAACGGAGGAATGCCGAAACCGGTGTCAGGAAGTCGGCGACGACGGACTTGTATACCGGTACGACGTTGCCCCCCGAGCGGAGTTCCTCAATCTGTTCGAGGCTTGGACGCATGTCGTTGTTTCAATTCCCTTGTCACTTCGTCGAGCGGGACCCCTCGCTCGACCAGAAGCACCATCAGGTGATACAGCAGATCGGACGCTTCTGCCACCAATTCCGTCGTCGCGTGGTTTTTGGCAGCGACGATCGTCTCGGTGGCCTCTTCGCCGACCTTCTTCAGGATCTTGTCCAGACCGCTATCGAACAGGTACGTGGTGTAACTGCCCTCGGGACGGTTTTCCTTGCGGTCTTCTATCAGACTGTACAGGCGGCCCAGAAAGCCTTCCAGCTGTGGCTCCACCTCAAAGCAGGAGTAGCTTCCCTTGTGGCAGGCGGGTCCGTGCGGGGCGACCTGGGCCAGGATCGTGTCGAAGTCGCAATCGAGCCGGATGGAACGGACGGACTGCAGGCTTCCCGAAGTCTCGCCTTTGTGCCAGATTTCACCGCGACCCCGGCTGTAGAAGTACGTTTCCTTCTTCTCGAGTGTCAACAGAAGGGACTCGCGGTTCATGTAGGCGAGCATGAGCACTTCGCGCGTGTCAACGTCCTGAACGATGGCCGGAACCAACCCGTGTTCGTCGAACTTCACACGGTCGATCATGTCTCTCCCTTCGATCATCGAACGACGACTCCTCTCGCGCTGAGATGGGCTTTCACCTCGGCGATCGTGAACTTCCGGAAGTGAAAAATCGATGCCGCCAGAACCGCGCTGGCATGGCCCTCGGTCAATGCTTCAAGAAGATGGTCCAGAGACCCTGCACCCCCCGAGGCGATGACTGGGATCTCCACCGACGTTGCGATCCGCCGGGTCAGGTCAATGTCGTAGCCCGCGTTCGTCCCGTCGGCATCCATGCTCGTCAGCAGGATCTCACCGGCGCCTCGCTCGGCCGCTTCGGTGGCCCATTCGATCGCATCGCGCCCGGTAGGGGTGCGGCCGCCATGCGTGAAGGCACGGTATTGAACCGCATCCGAGCCCGTCCGAAGGTCCGTCGACTGGCGCTTGGCATCGAGGGCGACGACGATGCACTGGCTGCCGAATCGCTCCGCGGCTTCGTTGATCAAATTCGGCCGTTCCAGCGCGGACGTGTTGATCGAAACCTTGTCCGCTCCGGCCCGCAGGATGTGGCGGATGTCGTCCGTAGAGCGGAGGCCGCCGCCGACCGTGAACGGGATGTTGATCGCCTCGGCGACCCGTTG
Organism: Terriglobia bacterium; assembly: GCA_965206125.1. GTDB lineage: Bacteria > Acidobacteriota > Terriglobia > 20CM-2-55-15 > 20CM-2-55-15 > CAXWPM01. Next base: position 31,612 of record CBDBIN010000046.1, on the reverse strand, counting down.
GACCATTTCTCCCACGATATTTCTTCGGTCCGAGGACGCCGTGATATCGAGAAAGACCAGTTCGTCAGCGCCCTCCTCGGAGTAGCCGAGACCCGAGGCGACCGGGTCCCCCGCATCCCGCAAGTTGAGGAAGTTCACGCCTTTGACAACGCGTCCGTCCTTGACGTCGAGGCAGGGGATGATCCGCTTAGCCAGCATGACTCACCGCCAGGGCTTCGGCCAGGTCCAGCTCGCCCTCATAGAGCGCCGTACCGATGACGGCGCCTTCGAGTCGGGGATGCGCGAGTTCCTGAAGTTTGGTGAGATCTTCGATCCCCGAGACGCCGCCCGAGGCGATGAGTCGAATCTCGGTGGCCTCGAGCATTTGCCGGTTAGCGTCGATGTTGATGCCTCGCAGTTCGCCGTCTCTCGAGATGTCCGTATAAATGATCAGTCGTACGCCCGCCTTCTCCATTTGCCGGGCGACTTCGACGGCGGTAGCCGAAGCGCTGCGTGTCCATCCGTCCAGTCGAACCATCTGGTCGCGCGCGTCGATACCGACCACGATGCGTTCGCCGAAACGGTCCAGGGCCTGATTCAGAAGACCCGAGTCCTGCACCGCTGCGGTCCCCAGGATCACGCGATCGGCCCCGGCGTGGATCAGCCGTTCGACCGCCGCCATGTCCCGGATGCCACCGCCCACCTGCATCCGTACCCCGGGGCATCGCGCGCGGATGTGTTCGATCACTTCCGAGTTCCGCGGCCGGCCTTCGAACGCCCCGTCCAGGTCCACGATATGCAGCCAGCGCGCCCCGCAGCGTACCCAGCGCTCGGCCATGTCGTCCGGCTTGCCATAGACCCTCGCCTCTTCGCGCCTGCCTTGACGAAGCTGGACGGCGTTGCCCTGCAGTATGTCGATCGCCGGGTAGAGGTTCATAGGCGCGCGAAGTTGTCGAGGATGCGTTCGCCGACGTGCTGGCTCTTCTCGGGGTGAAACTGGGTGGCCCGGATGTTTCCGCGGGCGACCATCGACGGGAAAGCGATCCCGTAGTCGGTTTCGGCGATGATGATATCGGTTTCGTCTGGTGCCGCGTAGTAGGAATGGACGAAGTAGACGAAGCTGCCGCCTTCGATGCCGTTCAGCAGGGGGTCCGGCCGCCGCGGTTCCAACTGGTTCCAGCCCATGTGCGGGATGTGGATGCCACCCGGAAGCCGTCGGACCGAGCCCGGGATCAATCCCAGGCCCCGATTGCTTCCGAACTCCTCGCTCTGGTCGAACAGCAGGTGCATGCCCAGGCACACCCCCAGAAGAGGAGTTCCCGCCTCTACGCGCTCGATAAGCGGCCCTTTGAGACCGAGCGCTTCGAGATTCCGCATCGCATCGGGAAACGCGCCCACACCCGGCAGGATCAGCTTCTGGGCCGTCCGCACGTCGTCGGCGTCGGAGGTGACGCGCACCCGGTGCCCGAGCCTGCCGAGCGTGTTCTCCATGCTTCGGAGGTTGTTGAGGTGGTAGTCGACTATGGTAATCACGATAACTTCCGGAGGCCTCTTCGCCCACAAATGTCCAATCTCAAACGTCCAATCTCAAACATCAAATACTATAGAACCCCCTTCGTCGACGGGATCTCCCCGTCGTCGAAGATCACCCGCGTCGCCATGTATAGAGCGCGTGCCAGCGCCTTGAACATCGTTTCTGCGATATGGTGCTGATTGCGGCCGTAGATGTTCTCAACGTGCAGGTTCAGGCGTCCCTCCTGCGCGAGGGCCTTGAAGAATTCCTCGATCAGCTCGGTCTGGAGGTCTCCCAGCCGTTCGGTCTCGAAACTTGCCTTGTAGACGAGATACCCGCGTCCCGAAAAATCGACAACGACACGGCTCAACGCTTCGTCCAGGGGCACGTAGGCGTTGGCGAAGCGGGCAATCCCCCGCCGTTCCCCGAGCGCTTCCGACATTGCCTGGCCCAGAGTCAAGCCGACGTCCTCGACTGTGTGATGCCCGTCGATCTCGAGGTCGCCTTTGGCGTCGATCTCGAGGTCCATGTGCCCGTGCCGCGCCAGTTGAGCCAGCATATGGTCGAAGAACGGAATCCCGGTGGAAATTTCCGACCGCCCGGTGCCGTCAATGTCGATCTTGAGCCGGATGTCAGTCTCGTTCGTCTTTCGGTGTTTGTCCGCCGTTCGTGAGCTCATTCCAATATCTCCAGTACCCGGGCCAGGGCCCTCATGAACCGGTCGTCCTGCTCGGGCGTTCCGATCGTCACGCGCAACGCCCGGTCCAGCAGCGGATATCGGCTCACGTCGCGTACCAGGATACCTTCTCGGTATAGCGCGTCGAAGACCCGGCGGGCCGGATGGCGCGTGCGCATGAGTATGAAGTTCGCCTCGGACGGGAACGTCTCGACTCCGGGAAGCGCCGCCAGTTCCGCCTCCAACCTGCTCCGCTCCGCAATCACAGCCTGGATGGATTTGTTCATCACGCCGGGGTTGTCGAGGACTGTCTGGGCAGCCGCTATCGTAAATATGTTGACGTTGTACGGTAGCTTCACCTTGACGATCTGGGCTGCGATCTCTGGGTTCGTCAGCATGTAGCCGAAGCGCAGCCCGGCCATTGCCATCGCTTTGGAAAATGTCCGGAGCAGTATCAAGTTGTCGTGCCGTTCGAGCAGTGAGCTTGCGGACCCGGCGCTGAACTCGAAATAAGCCTCATCGAGTATGACCAACCCTCGGGCACTCTCGGCGATCTCGGCCGCGTCGTCGAGGTCCAGGACCGTTCCAGTAGGGTTGTTCGGAGAACAAAGAACGACAACATCGGCCTCGCTTGCGGCCGTCGACAGAGCCTCGACATTGAAGCTCATGTCGTCGTTCAGGGGAACATCGCGGACCGTGGCCCCCAGCGCCGTCGCCATCAGACCGTAAAGCGTGAACGTCGGCTGCGGTATCGCGATGGTGCGACCGGGCCCGAGCGTAATCGTGAGAGCCGCCTGAATGAGCTCATTCGAACCGTTTCCGACGACGATGCCTTTTCTTGTCCATCCAGTGAACCGCGAGAGTGCGTCGATCAGGCGGGACGGAACGAATTCCGGGTAGCGGTTCCAGTCGTGAGCCTGCACACGCTCGACGATCTCCCGCTTGAGAGCCTCGGGAAAATCGTAGGGATTCTCGTTCTGATCCAGCTTGACCTCGGCTTCGACGTGTTCCAGCGTGTAGGCTGAAATACCCCGTACCTCCGGCCTAATGACCTCGAATCGTGATCGACCTGGCATGTCCGGTAAGGCCTTCGGCGATGGCGAACTTTTCGATCATGCTTCCCGAGCGTTCGATCGCTCGCCCCGAATAGCGCACGATACTCGTGCGCTTGATGAAGTCATGCACTCCGAGCGGTGAAAAAAAGCGTGCGGTTCGCCCCGTCGGAAGCACGTGACTCGGGCCCGCGAAGTAGTCGCCGACGACAGTCGGTGAATAGCGTCCGATGAAAACGGCGCCGGCGTTGCGGATTCGGTCCGCAATCGCATCGGGTTCCGCCATCAGGATTTCCACGTGCTCGGGGGCGATATGGTCGACCAGATCGACCGCGTCCTCCTCCCCGGACACGATGAAGCTGACGCCGTTGTTCGCAATCGCCATCCGCGCGATCGAGTCGCGGTCCAGGGTTTCCAACTGCGCCTGGACCTGATCGAAGACTGCGGCGGCCACGGTCTCGGACCAGCAGATCAACCAGACGCAGGCAGCCTCGTCGTGCTCCGCCTGTGCAAGCAGGTCTGCGGCCGCCCACTCGGGATCGCATGTCTCGTCGACGACGACGGCGACCTCGCTCGGTCCCGCTACCATGTCGATGTCAACCTTTCCGAAGACTTCCTTCTTTGCGGCCTGGACCCAGCGGTTTCCCGGGCCGACGATTTTGTCGACCGGCGGTACTGACTCGGTACCGAACGCCAACGCCGCAATGGCCTGGGCGCCGCCGATCCGGTAGACCTCATCGATGCCCAGCAGGTCGATTGCCGCCGCGACGAGCGGGTTTTCCTCGAGCGACCGGGGAGGCGTCGCCACAACCAGCCTTTCCACGCCCGCCACCTTTGCCGGGATCGCGTTCATCAACACCGACGATGGGTAAGCCGCCGTGAAGCCGGGGATGTAGAGACCCACGCGGGCGATGGGTGTGACACGCTGCCCGAGATGGACCCCGTCACCGCCGTAGATTTCCCAGGATTCCTGGATCTGTTCTTCGTGGTACTGCCGGACGTTCGAGGCGGCGACCCGGAGGATTGCCACGAGTTCGTCGTCGGCTCCGGCGGCTATCTCACGGATCTCCTCGACGGGCACCCGGATCTTTCCGCTCTCGAGCGTGAAACCGTCGAACTTTGCCGTGTACTCCGCCAACGCCTTGTCCCCGCCTTCACGGACTGCAGAGAGGATTTCCGAGGCTCTTGACGCCGCTTCCGCGTCCGGGTCGCCGGCGGCCAGGATTAGGTCGACGGCGCCCAGGTCCAGCCCATCGCTAAGGTCGACAATTCGCATTTAGTGGCCTCACGATTTCTCCAGGGCTTCTACAATTTCGACGATTTGCTTCCGCTTCGTCTGGTAGCTGGCACGATTGATGATCAGGCGGGCGGAGCTTTCCGCGATCGTCTCCACGACTTCAAGGCCGTTTTCCTCGAGCGTGCGCCCTGTTTCGACCAGGTCGACGATCCTGTCGGCGAGCCCGACGAGCGGGGCCAGTTCTATTGAGCCCGACAACGGAATGATCTCGACCGGGATTCCGCGGCCGTTGAAGTGGTCGAGGGCGATGCGTGGATACTTGGTCGCCACCCGCAGCACCGGTCCGTCCGCACCGCCCGGCACGGCCGTCGCCCTGGGTTGAGCGACGGCGATCCGGCACCGGCCGAAGTCCAGTTCGATCGGCTGCAGCAGATCCGCCCCGGTTTCCATCAGGACATCGCGGCCCGCGATGCCAAGGTCGGCAGCCCCGTACTCGACGTAGGTCGGCGCGTCGATTGGTTTGACGAGTATCGCGCGGCAGCCCCCGTCCGCCGAGTCGAAGATCAGGCGTCGCGAATGGGTGACGTCGGTGTCGAAGCGAATGCCCGCCCGAGCCAACAGTTCGATTGAGGGCTCCAGGAAGCGACCCTTGGCCAGTGCGATCACGAGCACAGCTTCACCGTCTTTCCAGCCTGGCGCAGCCGGACCGCCTCGGCGTAACCGACTTCGGTGGCAGTGGACACCGTTTCTGCCCGGGGTTCCGGATTCGCCAGGCTCACAATCTGCTCGAGCCGGTCGAGGCTGAAGGAGAAGCCAACCGCGGGCGTGTCGTGGCCGAACTCGGCCAGGAGGCCGTCGTAGCGACCACCGCTGGCCACTTCAAAACCCAGGTCCGGGACGTAGGCTCTGAACAGGATCCCGCTGTAGTATTCGAATCCTCGAATCTCGCCGAGGTCTACCGTCAGGTGCGAATCGAGCCCGAGTCGCTCGAAGATCGAGTAGACGTTCTGTAGATGTTCCAGCGCCAGCGTCGACCTTTCGTTACGAATCATCTTGCGTGCCTTCTCGAGAACTTCCCGGCCTCCGGTCAGGTGCGGAAGCGACATCAAGATGTTCTTCCGGCGTTCGTCGAAGTCAAGACCAGCGACCATCCGTTCGAGACCGCCTCGATCTTTGAGGTCCAGCAGTTTTTTGAGCTGGGCGATACCGTCTTCGGCCATGTCGATCCGGTCGACGATTCCACCGAAGAAATCCACGCTCCCGATGTTGATCTGGAAGTCAGAAACTCCGAGGCGGTCGAGCGCCTCCATGCAGACCAGGAGAACCTCCACGTCGGCAACGAACGCGGAGCCGCCGTAGTGTTCGACGCCGATCTGCGCAAACTCCCGCTGCTGGCCTCCCTTGGGCTTTTCGAACCGGAGCACTTCGCCCGAGTAAGACAGGCGTAACGGCTTCGGATCGTCCGCAAGCCGAGTCGCCGCCATCTTTGCCAGCAGCGACGTGAACTCGGGCCGAAGGGCCAGAATGTTGCCTTCGCGGTCGACAAACCGGTAGATCTTGTCCTCCAGCTCCGATCCCATGCCCCGGGCAAAGACATCGAAGTAATCCACCATGGGCGGGATCACCTCGGTGTAGGACCAGCCCTCGAACACGGAAAACACCCTTCGTTCGACCTCGCGCCGTCGCCGGACGGCGTTTCCAATCAGGATTTGAGTGCCCGGCGGCACCTGTGTGAGGGAGTTCACCGGATCAAGCCTTTCCGGTAGAGGAGTTCTGCGTTCAGAACCGCCGCCCCTGCGGCGCCCCGGATCGTGTTGTGGCTGAGCAGCCGAAACTTGTAGTCGAGCACCGGACAAGGCGTGACGGGGCCGACAACAACGGCCATCCCCAGGGAGCGATCGCGGTCCAGACGGGGCTGAGGCCTGTCGATGCGGTCGTCGACGATGATGACGGGCTTGGGAGCCGTCGGCAATTCCAACTCATCGATCTTCGAGGTAAAGGTGGCGAACGCTTCGGTTACTTCTTCGGCCGAAGCGGGGCGGGCGAGCTTGACCGAGCATGCCTCCAGGTGTCCGTCGCGAACGTGGACGCGGTGGGTCAAGGCGCTGATCCGGATGTCTGCGGGTTCGAAGCCGGATCCATTCCAACGTCCCAGGATCTTCAACGGTTCGGTCTCTATCTTGTGCTCTTCGTCGAGACCGATCGGAATCACGTTGTCGATCACATCGAGCGAGGCGACACCGGGATATCCGGCTCCCGACAGCGCTTGCATCGTTACCACGTGAACCGCCTCAACCCCGAAAGATCGGTGCAGGGCCGCCAGCGGGATGACGAACCCGATCGTCGAGCAGTTCGGGTTCGTGACGATAAAGCCCTTTCCGCCGAAGCGGGCGCGCTGGGATTCGATGGCCGCAACGTGGTCCGCATTGAGCTCGGGGATCAGCAGCGGGACGTCGGGGGCCATCCGGTGGGTTCCCGCGTTGCTGATGACCGGAGATCCCGCGGCGGCGAATTCCGGTTCGGCAACCTTCGCCACGTCGGACGGTAGACTCGACAGGACGAAATCACAATCCAGGTGCGGGCGGCAGGGTTGTACCTCGAGAGCTGCGACCAAAGGCGGGAGTGGCGTGTCCAGCAGCCAGTGCGCGGCCTCACCGTAAGGCTTGCCGGCCGAACTGCCCGATGCCGCCACCGCCGCCACTTCGAACCAAGGGTGCTCGTCGAGCAACTGGATCATGCGCTGTCCGACGGTACCGGTGGCCCCAAGGATTCCCACTCGTAATTTCTTCATGATTCTCTAGTTCTCTCCCTGACAGCCCGTGGTGAATGGCGCCAAGAGCTGTAGCGGCGCTCTACGAGCGCCGCTACAATGGGCGGTCGTAGACCGCCAGTACAGTGTAGACCCGACTCTCACCACGGGCCACTAGCCCGCATTTGCCGGTCCGATCTCCAGCGGATGGGTTTGGGAAAACCGCCCCATCCGGTCGATCCGCGTGATCTCGGCCCTGGCGGAAACGCCGTGCGCCTCGAACCGCGCGACGATAGCCCCGCCGACGGCCGCCGCATGCTCCCGGTCTGAGAGAGCGAGGATCGTCGGGCCCGCGCCGCTGAGAGCCACACCTAGGAGACCGTCGGCCTCCATGGTCAGTATGTCTTCGAGACCCGGGATCAACGGTGCGCGGTAAGGTTGATGGATTCGATCATGCATCGCCTCGCCCAGATGTTCGAAGTTGCCGCTCGAGAGCGCCGCGACGAGCATCGCCGTACGCTGGACGTTGAACACGGCGTCCTGTCTGGAATAAGTGTCGGGTAACGACCCACGGGCTTCGGCGGTTGACAGCTCGAAATCCGGTATCACCAGGACCGGGGTCGGCGGATCCGGTACCTCCACACTCGAGAACATCGCGCTGCCGTCCGCGCGCGTCGCCGACACGGTCAGGCCCCCGAACAGAGCCGCCGCCAGGTTGTCGGGATGTGGCTCGAACTCGCCGGCGTAACCGAAGACCTCGTCCACCGACAGGCGCTCATCGGCAATGAGTTCGAAACACGTGATACCCGCGACAATGGCCGCTGCGCTGCTTCCCAGACCCCGTGCCAGCGGTATTTCGTTGTCGACCGTCAAGACGACCGGGGTCGAACGAATGCCCCGGTCCTCCCCGATGCGGTCCATGACGCGGAGCATCAGGTTGTCCGATCCGGTCGGGATCTTCGAGCAATCGATCCCGCGAGCCAGTACCCCGGTCCGATCTTGCTGGGCGGTCCGAATCTCAACACGGAGGTAGAGCTCCACGGCGAAGCTCAGCGTATCGAAACCAGAACCGAGGTTCGACGTGCTGGCGGGCACCCGGAACGCTGCAGCCGGCGCCGTCATGAATCCAGGGTCCGGAAGGACCCCTCGGGCGGTCTGCGATTCGTCCAAATTTCGAACTGCCGGGCAGCCTGAGCCAGGAACATCGTCGTCCCCGAGATCGTGCTTCGCCCCTGCTCGTCGGCCTCGGCCAGCAGGCGGGTTCGTGACGGCGTGTAAACCATGTCGAAGACGGTTTCGGCCCGTATCGGCCCCGGCACCGGAGTCCGGTCGGTATCGGGCGCCATCCCAACGGGAGTTGCGTTGATCAGCAGGTCCGGTCGGTATTGATCGATGTTGTCGATGCTGTCGATGCGAACCTCGCGCGACCACTCGAGCGTTCCGGCGCTTCCGGAACGCTCGAGCAACGTCACCTCACCGGCATCGTGCAAGGCGGCGACCGCGGCCCGTGCCGCACCTCCGGTCCCGAGGATGACGACCTTCTTGTTCTCGGTACTGATGTGCTTGATCGACTCCCGAACTCCGTGGACGTCCGTGTTGTCGCCTGTCCACTCTCCGCGCGAGCGGTAGACCGTGTTGACCGCGCCCGCCGCCCGTGCTTCCGTGGTCAACTTTCGCAGCCGTCGCACGACGTCCACCTTGTGCGGAATCGTCACCGAGAAGCCGACGATGCCGAGCGCTTCTGCCTGCTCGAAGAAGTCGTCGAGCGCCTCGACCGGAAACTTCAGATATGCATAATCCAGCCCGGCAGCGGCGAACGCCTGATTGTGCAACCGAGGCGAAAGCGAATGGCCGACCGGGTTGCCGACGATGCCGACCAGCCGCGTCCCCGGTCCGATCCGCCGGAATCGGTAGGTTTCCAGGAGCTCTTCGAGCGCGAGTTGCCCCGGCGCCGAATGCCCACCGTCCGAAGCTGTGTACGTCAGCACGGTTCCTCGAGAAGGACCCAGGATTCGGGTCGGCTGCCCCATCGCTCCCATGCCGACGATCACGACCGGCTTCGGCCAATCGCGGCGCATCAGGTCGAACAGTCGACGGTTATCCGACCAGGACCGCACCATGGTCGCGACTTTCGCGACCGCGGCCGGTCCCCGGCACACACGGTCCAGGACGTCTTCCAGATCCTCAGGTGTGGTTTCGAAGTTGTGGTAGGAGCCGATCACCTCAGCCCCGGCCAGCTGCTCGGCCAGCCGAAAGTCGATATCGACGAATCGGGCGCCGTCGGCGAGCGCCTGTCGGAGTATCCGAACCTCGTCCGCGACCGAGCCGGCGAACCGACCGCCCCACTCTCGTCCTCGGCACGTAGCAATCAGCGGAACCGGTATCCGGTCCCAGCGTGCTCCGGCCGATTCTTCCGGATTTTCGAGGTAGTCCAGCCGCGCCTCGATGCAGTCGGCTCCTCCAAGCGGGGCAGAGAACACATCCGAAACCGTCGCCGGTGTCACCGAGACGCAAACGGGCCCGGGAAGCATCTCAAGAAAACAGCTCCGTGCTGAGGTAGCGCTCGCCGGTGTCCGGTAGTATGGCGAGCACCCGCTTGCCGGAACCCAGGTCGCGGGCCAGCTCGATGGCGGCATGGAGGATGGCTCCCGACGACACTCCGCAGAGGATGCCTTCCTTTTGAGCCAGGATGCGAGTCGCCACCTTGGCGTCGTCGTATTTAACGGTCACGACACGGTCCACGACCGCGCGGTTGAGGATTTCAGGAACGAACCCGGCCCCGATTCCCTGAATCCGGTGGGGCGCGGACGATCCGCCCGATAGCACAGCGGATTCGGTCGGTTCCACGGCGTGGATCTTGAGGTCGGGCATGGATGCCTTCAGCACCTCTCCGGTGCCGGTCACCGTGCCTCCGGTGCCGATGCCCACCACCAGCGCATCCAGGTCCGTGCCCACTGTCTCGAGAATTTCTCGGGCGGTCGTTTGGCGATGTGCTTCCGGGTTAGCGGCGTTCTGGAACTGCTGCGGCATGAAGTAGCCCGGGTGTTCCCGTATCAGTTCCTCTGCTTTCCGGATCGCTCCCTGCATGGCCTGGTCCCGCGGTGTGAGGAAGATTTCGGCGCCGAACGCGCGGAGCAGGTTGAGCCGCTCCGTGCTCATGTCCTCGGGCATCGTCAGGATTACCCGGTAGCCCTTCGCCGCCGCAACCATGGCCAGCCCGATTCCGGTGTTGCCGCTCGTGGGCTCGACGATCGTTCCACCCGGCTTGAGTTGTCCGTTCCGTTCGGCTGCCTCGATCATGCTCAAGCCGATCCGGTCTTTTACGCTGCCCCCCGGGTTGAAGAACTCCAGCTTCACGAGCAACTCGGACCAGCCTGGCTGGGGTATCCGGTTCAGCCGGACAGTGGGGGTGTCACCCACCAGTTCGCAGATGTTGTTGTAGACCTTGTTTTTCACGACCGAATTGTCGCGGGACCCCACCGGCATCGAACCAGACCGACACGGCCCCACAATGCTATCGAAACTTCAAACAATACCACAAATCTGGGCCAAGGTATTCAATTCATTGGTAGATAGGGGTATCGAGACCATCTAACCGAGTCTCCCAGCACCTTTCGCCGTGGGAGTCGCTGACAAGCTGAACAAATCACGCAAATATTGCGTCATAGTGCGCTCCAGGAGGCGCTGTCGAACCCGGCGGCGGGCTCAAGACCCGACGACCTGCCCCGACGAAACTGACCAGGGACTTCCCGACAGACGTTCGCTGCCCGCCGCCGCCGGACAACTCACGGCCGCCCGCGTCTGGGAATGCGGCTGAATCTCTTGTTATCAATGTGTTGACTGCCAACTGCCCTTCTGGTAGAAAGGGGTTCCTATGAAACGAGTTGTGTTGTTATCTGCCGTCCTCATGGCTCTGTCCGGCGGAGCCCTGGCACAGGATACGCGAGGCCCGGAACAAGGACTTCCCCCAACGAGTCTTTCCGAAACCGATGGGCACTGGACTGCAAACAATGCGCCAGATGACACCGAAGGCTTCGAAACCTATGTTGTCCAGTCTGGCGACAGCCTCTGGGCGCTGGCCGAGCAACTGCTGAGCAACCCGTTTCTGTGGCCACAGCTCTGGGAGGCCAACGAGCACATCATCAACCCGCATTGGATCTATCCGGACGACCGGTTGCTGATCCGCCGCATCACCCAGATCACCGAAGCCGAGCCCCCCCCGCCGCCGACGCCCGAGCCCGAGGCTGCCCCAGAGCCCGAACCGGATCAGGCACCCCGATTCGTCCAACTTCCCTCGCTGACCGATCCCGCGCCGAATGCGGTTTCTAGCCCAGCCCCGTTCGATCTGCCGGAGTTGCGACAGGCCCCGATGGTCAAGGCGGGAGATCTCTACTGCTCGGGCTTCGTGACCACACGAGAGATTTCGTTGGATTCGAAGGTAATGGCGAAGTTCCCTGGGGCAGAAGGCGCTATTGCCACTGAGACCGAATACGTCTACCTGAGCCGCGGTTCTCGGTCAGGCGTGTCCCCGGGCGACCGATATACCGCGGTCCGCCCCACCCGTAAGGTCAAGAGCACGCGCGACGATGTCGGCGATCTCGGGCGCCACTACCTGGAGGTCGGGCAACTCGAGGTCGTCATGGCCCAGCCGGAGTTCGCGATGGCGCGGGTCGTGCACGCCTGCGGCGGGATCGAAGTCGGCGACGCCATCGTCACGTTCCAGGAGATCGACTTTCCGGAGCTCGCTGGGAATCGGCCGTTCGGCCCGATGATGCCGAGCACCGGAAAGATCACGGGCGCCATCGCTGCCGGCCGGGACGTGCTGGCGAACTCGGGTTCCCCCGTATTCGGGACCACGACGGTAGTACCGGGGGTTGTGTCGAGCCCTCTGGCCGGACTTGGCATGGGTGTGGTGGGGGAGAGCCAGATCGTCTATATAGACCTGGGACAGCGGGACGGCGTCGAGACTGGGGACATCTTTCTTATCTACAGGGCACTCGGTCGGGACGCTCGCCTCTTCGACGTCGGAGAAGAGGTGTCGTCGTTGCTGGCCGGACAGAGGAACGTCGTCGGTGAGCTCGTCGTACTCAAGGTCGAAGAGCGGGCCGCTACCGCCCTCGTGACTTTTTCTTCAGGTGGCGTCGCGGCGGGTGACTTGATCGAGCTTCGCTAGGCTCCGGGGCCTCACGGAGCGTCCTCAACAGTAGGAAACTTCCCACCAGAAGCATGGGCAGGCTCAAGACCTGCCCGCGCGTCAGGATACCCGCCACATCGAAACCGATGTGCGCATCCGGTTCGCGCAAAAACTCCACGCAAAAACGGAACAAGCCGTACGTGCTGATCATTCCCCAGGCAGCCGCGCCAGGCCGGAAGCCGCCGAGATAAATCCAGCGCACGACGAGAAAGAGCAACAGCCCTTCCAGAAACGCCTCGTAGAGTTGGGATGGATGCCTGGGTACGGCGCCACCTGCGGGGAAAACCATGGCCCATGGGAGATCGCTCACGCGACCGTACAGCTCACCGTTGATGAAGTTTCCGATCCGTCCCAGGCCAAGCCCGATCGGTACGGCCACGGCGATCAGGTCGGCCGCTTCGAGGAAGTCCCACCCCCGCCGCCGCGTGAACAGGATCGCGGCCAGAAGCATTCCGACCAGGCCCCCGTGGAAGGACATGCCGCCCCGCCAGATCGCCGCGATCGAAAGCGGATTCTCCAGGTAGGTTCCCAGATCGTAGATCAGGACGTACCCCAGACGTCCTCCGACCATCAGTCCCAGGATGAGGTAGAAGAGAAAATCGTACAGATCATCTTGTGAGATGGCCAGGCCGCGGTGCTCGATCATCCGACGCATGACAAAGTACGCGGCGATAAAGCCGATCATGTACATCAGCCCGTACCAACGGAGCTCGATCGGACCGAGTCGCAGGAACACCGGGTCGATGCCGTGGAATGGCAATTGGAGCAGCATCAACGGCTATCCTCTTCGGCGGCCTCTTCGAAGACCAGGGCCTCGAACCTGAAAATAGCGGCGTCGGACTTCCAGGCATCAGGCTCCAGCCCGGCCTTGATTGCCGTCTGGCGGAGGAACTCGGAGCGGTCCCAGCCTTGTTGCGTCGCCACCTGTGGCAGGAGGAGCCCGTGGCGATCGCCGCGTTCGATCAGCAGCCCGTGCCGCCCGATTTCGATCTCGCCGTCCTCGGCGATACGCTCAGGGGGTGACACGACCGATATCTCGAACTTCAACTCGGCGAGTTCTGCGGGTCCGACGGGCAGGAAGCGGGGATCCCCGACGGCGGCAGAGACCGCGCACTCGCTGGCGGTACGAGATAGCGCCTCCGTCGGTTGAATTCGCCCGATGCATCCGCGAAGTTGGTCGCCCTTATGGATTGAGACGAAAACACCGTAGGGTTCGCGGAGTGGTCCTTCGGGGACCTCGATTGGATCGGGTGTGGCCTTCGAAAGGTAGCCCTCGACGGATCGGCGGGCGATCTTGAGGAGCAGGCGTTCTTCGAAGCTACTGAGTCGGAGCATGGGGGCGCTGCGGCTTCTTGACGACTGTGTCGCGGCTGCGCTCCTCAGCTTTGAAGCGGGAGTCGATCTTCGACCAGAAGGTGCGGAAGTAGTCCACGGCGGACAGTATCGCGAACAGAACGACCGCCCACAGCATGACTTGTCCGGGGGTCGCAAACACGGGATACTGGGTCGACAGGATGAGAAGGGTAATCGCTACGACCTGGGCGCCCATCTTGAGCTTGCCCAGGTCGGACGCTTCGATCGTAAAGCCCTGGGATGCGGCGATGCTCCGAAGGCCTGTTACCGCGAACTCCCGCCCCACGATGACGACAACCATCCAAGCCGCGACTATCTGGAGCTGAACGAGCGAAATGAACGCCGCGGAGATGAGCAACTTGTCCGCGACCGGGTCGAGCAGCGTTCCGAGCGTCGTGACTTCGTTGCGCGACCGCGCCAGGTATCCATCCAGGAAATCGGTCATCGAGGCCGCCAGAAACACCAGCGCGGCGATCTCCATGCTGTACTTGGTCAGCAGTAACGTCACGAGCACCGGGACGAGGAAAATCCGCGACAGTGTTACTGAGTTTGGGAGGTTCATGACCTGGAAAATGAGTCTAGCAGATTTTCCGCGGAACGCGTTACGGTTGAGTCGGTTGGGCGGCAGCCCTGCGCGTCGGGTTTGTTCGGCGGTCTAGCTGTGTGCGATATCATGAACGCTCGTCAATGAAAGGACTGATTCTTGCCGGGGGGAAGGGGACGCGGCTTCGACCCTTGACCCTGAACATGCCGAAGCCGGTCGTGCCGGTGGCCAACAGGCCGTTTCTGCTGTACCAGCTCGACCTGATGAAGAGTATCGGGATCGAAGAGATCATCCTGAGTCTTTCCTACCAGCCGAGAAAGATCGAGGATCTGCTCAAGGACGGGGCCGACTTCGACGTGTTGATCCGCTATGCAGTGGAAGGAACACCGCTTGGCACTGCTGGAGCGGTCAAGAACGCCGAAGAGTGGATCGACAGCCCGCTCGTGGTCTTCAACGGCGACGTTTTGACTTCGCTCGACCTCGGGTCGATCATCGAGACGCATCGGGCCACCGGCGCGGTAGCGACGATCGTTCTCACGCCCGTGGAGGACCCGACTGCCTACGGTCTCGTCGAAACCGACGATTCCGGCCGGATCGAGCGATTCCTGGAAAAGCCCGGCGCAGATGAGGTCACCTGCAATACGATCAACGCCGGTACCTACATCCTCGAACCGTCCGTGCTCGAGCGCATTCCCAAAGGCCAGCCGTTTTCGTTCGAGCGCGAGTTGTTCCCCGCGTTGCTTGCGAGCGGCGAACGCCTGACCGGAGTCGTGTCCGACTGCTACTGGATCGACATTGGAACTCCCGCGAAGTACCTCGAGGTTCATCGTGACATCCTGAACGGGAAATACACCTCTCCGGATGTGCCGCCTCCTTATCTGGCCTCCGGGTCGCTACCGGCCGGAGCGTTTGTCGACGACGTTTCGATCATCGGTCCCGACGTTGTGATACGCGAGGGCGTCCGCATCGAATCGTCGGTCATCGGATCCAACTGCAAGATCGACGCCGGCGCCCACATCATTGACTCGGTCATCTGGTCCACCAACACGATCGACGCCGACGCGCGGATTTCGGGAAGCCTGATCGCGCGGGGATGCTACATTGGCCGCTCCGCTATCCTGCACCCCGGCACCGTACTCGGCGGGAAGTCCGTCGTGGCGGACTATTCGTCCTTATGAATTCGCGAGGGTGCCACCACAGCCGGTCAAATCTCGGCCGCCACCACGTCGCATGAGTTCCGAAGGGTATCCGATACGGTTCGGCACCGACGGTTGGCGTGGGATCATTGCCGACGACTTTACGTTCGCGAACGTGCGCGTGGTCGCGCAGGCTACAGCCGATCAGATGGCCGCGTCGACGCCCGAAGCTGGACGCGCGGTCCTTATCGGTTACGATGTGCGGTTTCTGTCGGATCGGTTCGCGCGGGCAACCGCCGAGGTCTTCGCCGGCAACGGCTTTCGAGTCCAGCTGATGGACCGGCCGTATCCGACGCCGTACGTGTCGTTCGAGGTTCGGCGGCGGGGTCTGGCCGGTGGAGTCGTGATCACGGCCAGTCACAACCCGGCGTCCTTCAACGGATTCAAGGTCAAAGCCGCATTCGGTGGTAGCGCAACGCCCCAGATCACTACTGACATCGAGGCACGGATCGGTGCGACATCCGTCTGCCGGGGGACGGAGCGTATCGAAACCGTGGGTCCGAGTTCTGCATATGCCGAGCATCTGCGATCGCTCGTGGACTGGGAGGCGATCTCGGCGTCGGGGATGCGGATCGTCGCCGACCCGATGCACGGAAGCAGCGGCCGGCTTCTCGAGGAGTTGTTCGCATCGACCTCCTGCACCGTGCGGACGATCCGGGCCGAACCCGACCCGTATTTCGGCGGTGTCCACCCGGAGCCGATGATGCCGCAGTTGAAGCCGTTGGGAGAGGCGGTCGTCGCCGAAGGCGCGGCGGTTGGACTTGCCACCGACGGCGACGGGGACCGGTTGGGAGTCGTCGATGAAACAGGCCGGTTTGTCAGCACGCTGGAGGTGTTGCCCCTTCTTCTACTGCATGTCTACCGACGTCGCGGCTGGCGCGGTGACGTCGCGCATACGTTTTCGCAGAGCCTGCTCGTCGGGCGCGTTGCCGCCGCTCTCGGATTGGCGGTCCATGAAACTCCAATCGGGTTCAAGAACATTGCAGCCCTCATGCTGGATCATACCGTTCTGATCGGAGGCGAAGAGAGCGGCGGAGTCGGTCTGTCCCGCCACATGCCGGAGCGTGACGGGATCTTCGTCGGACTCTTGATCCTGGACCTTTTGGCAGCTGCAGGCAGGCCGCTCGGGGGTCTGATCCGGGAAATGTGGGACGAGTTTGGGGAGTTCCATTACGATCGCCGCGACCTCGAGGTTCCGATCGAGGCCGCCGCGCGGCTGATCGAGCGCCTGGAGGTGGAGCCGCCCGATCGGTTTGCCGGTTCGCGCGTGACGGATGTGAGGACACTGGATGGTATGAAGTTTCTCCTGGACTCCGACAGCTGGATTCTGTTTCGTCGGTCCGGTACCGAACCTGTCCTCCGGGTCTATTGCGAGGCGCCAACCGGCGCGGCGGTTGCGGCCATCCTCGAGTCGGGTGCCGATTTTGTGGAACATTTCCTTGCCGATGGTGTCTCTTGAGTCACGACCTAGTGGGGTATAATTTGGGAAAGCCCTGCTCTATATTGGCTTCTCGCGTTAACTGTCGCAGCGGCCGCACGTAAATGCGCACAGAGATATCGTATTCGGATCTGGAATCCGCCGTCGGGCTCTCATCGGAAGAGACCCTGTTCGTGATGCGCCTGAGGGCGAACGAAGACGCGGCGTACGACGAATTGGTGCGGACCTTTCACTCCTCGATTTACCACGTGGCGTGTCGGATGCTCGGGGATCCGGGCGAAGCGGCCGACGTGACGCAGGATACGTTTGTGAAGATCTTCCGCAACATCGGGCGGTTCCGGGGACAGTCGGCCCTCAAAACCTGGATTTTCAGGATCGCCTTCTCCGAGATCCTGAACCGGCTGCGGTGGTCGCGGCGCCGGCACCGCCATGCGACCGTATCGCTCGACGATGACAGCAACAACGGCAGTGGCCGATCGATGCCGGTGCAGGTGATCGACGATGGTCCGACGCCGGAAGATGCGCTCGAGAACCGGGAGCGCGAGCAGGCCATCGAACAGGCCCTTTCTAAACTCAGCAACGAGCACCGTTCGATCATCGTGCTCCGGGACATCCAGGGATTTTCGTACAACGAAATCGTGGAAATTCTCGACGTTTCGATGGGCACGGTCAAATCGCGACTGGCCCGGGCGCGGGCCGATCTCAAGAAGGCGCTGATGAGGTACCTGTCGGTTCAACGGATCGGAGGATGAACCTACTGTCGTGGGTGAGAGCAGGATGAGAGCGATGAGAGGAATGATGAGACGCCTGATGTCACAACTCAAGGTTTCCGGCCGGCGGGCCGAGGTCGCTTGCGGGGCGGCCCAGCAGGTCATGAGTTCGTTTATCGACTCGATGGCCTCGCCCGAAGAGATCGAGTTGCTGGAATCCCACCTCGTAGTCTGTGAAGCCTGCCAGCGTCAACTGCAGGCGTACCGGTCGGTCAAGAACCTGATGCTGTCCGCCGTGAAGCCCGAAGTGCCGGGCGACCTCGTCCTGAAGACACGAGTACGGCTTTCTCGTCTACGCAACGCCAACCCGGCAGCCTGGGTGGAGGCCGTCTTTGAAAACCTGCTGAAGCCGATCGCGCTGCCGGCGATCGCCGGCATTTCGACGACCATGTTGTTCTTTGTCGTTCTGCTGGGCAGTTTCTCGACTCCGGAGGTTATGGCGGCTTCCGATCGTTTGCACGACCCGCCGGGTTACCTGTACAAGCGTGTGCGGGCAGGCGAACCCACGATGAGACGCTTCATGGACAATCAGCCCGTCCTGAACCAGCCGTTGACCGTAGAGACTGAGGTCGGCGAGAACGGGCGGGTAATCCATTACGTCATCCTCTCGGGCCCGGACGATCCGAAAGTCGACCGCTGGCTGAGAGAGATGCTGTTCTACTCGGAGTTCAAGCCGGCGACCCTTTTCGGCCGCCCGGTGCATTCGCGGATCATCCTTTCTTTCGTTGGCGTGACGAGTTAACCGTGCGATAGACGGCGTCGGCTACCTTCACGGCGACGTCGCCGCCTCCTAGCTGTCGCCTGAGCCTCTCGTAGTTTCCCCGGATCTGGGACTGCGTCCACACATCGTCGATTAGTTTGATCGTGAGGTCCGCGATGTTGTCCGGCGTCATTCTCTCCTGGTAAAGCTCCGGAACGACTTCCTCGCCGAGGATAATGTTGACCAGCCCGAACATGCGGATACGCAACAGCAGCTTGCCCAGCAACCACGTCGCCCGGCCGATGCGGTAGACAATAAGCTCTGGGGTCCCCAGTAGCGCCGTCTCCAGCGTCGCTGTACCGCTGGCCACAATGGCGGCGCGCGCATACCGTATCGCGTCGTAGGTGTCGCCGTTGGTCAACTTGATGGGGCGGTTCCCGATGAATCGGCGGACGAAATCTTCCGAGAGACCGGAGGCTACCGGAAGGACGAATTGGGTTTCCGGCTTTCTTTCGAGGATACGGTCGACCCCGAGTACGAGTGTCGGCAGGATATAGCGCAGTTCTTTCTTTCGGCTGCCGGGCAGCAGAGCGACCAGGGGACGGGACGCGTCGAGCCGGTACTTGGCGAGGAAGACGCCCTTTTTCATCTGTGGCCGCACCATGTCGACCAGCGGGTGACCGACGAACTCGACATCCACCCCGGCGTCGCGGTAGATCTCCTCCTCGAAAGGAAGGATCACGAGCATCTTGTCCACCAGGTCCCGAAGCTGCCGCACCCGGCCGCGGCGCCATGCCCACACCTGCGGACTGATGTAGTAGATGACGGGGATTCCGGCCGCCTTCGCTCTGCCGGCGAGCCGCATGTTGAAATCCGGAAAGTCGATAAGTACGACCGCAGTCGGTGGATCCTGTTCGATGCGCATGGCGAGGCGACGGAAGATCCTGTACAGCGTTCCGAAGTAGCCGATCGCTTCGAAGGGGCCGACGACAGCCGTCTGCCGTATGTCGGCCACGAGGTCGACGCCCGCGGTCCGCATCCGGTCGCCGCCCACTCCGAACAGCCGGGGGTTCTTGAAACGCTTCCCGAGTGCCCGAGCTACCTCGGCGCCGTACATATCGCCCGAGGCCTCGCCCGCGACGATGAGAAACTGATCTGTTGTCACTGGATGGATCGGATCTGGCCGCGCTGTCTAATATGTTCTAATAAAATCATTTAGATGTGTTCTTATCGGGTCATATGAGCCTGCATCTGGCCTTCGGGGTAACTCAGGGGTAGCAGCCGAGCCTGGTTTCGGCTCACCTCAAACCGGCGGGCCTGCAACATCCCAGCCGATTGTACGATGAATCCGAATGATTCATGGCCGCCGTTGTATCCTGATTGTTCCCGTGGTTTTCTCGACAACTGTCCTTCATTGACCCCAACCCTTCCTTCCGCAATACTTACCCTGCTCTACGGGAATAGCTCAAAACATAACGGGGTGCGGTGTGTCGCTCGCGGAAGGAACCCGACTTGGCCCATACGAAATCACGGCGCAGATTGGCGCAGGTGGTATGGGCGAGGTGTATCGAGCCACCGACACTCGTCTGGACCGCACGGTAGCCATCAAGGTCCTTCCCGAACACCTCGCAGACGACCCTCAACGCAGGGAACGCTTCGAGCGCGAAGCCAAGGCCGTCAGCAGCCTGAACCACCCGCACATCTGCACGCTCTACGACGTGGGCGAACAGGACGGCGTGCACTACCTCGTCATGGAGTTAGTGGAGGGCGACACGCTGCAACAGCGGTTGGAGAAAGGACGGCTGCCGCTCGATCAGGCACTCGAATACGCCATCCAGATCGCTGACGCACTCGACAAGGCTCACCGGCAGGGCGTGGTGCATCGGGACCTCAAACCCGGCAACATCATGGTCACCAAGTCAGCGGGCGTGAAGTTGCTCGACTTTGGACTGGCAAAGCTGAAGGGCGACGACGCGCAGGTTTCTCCGCTCTCGCAGATGCCCACGCAGGACCCTTCAGCGCCCCTGACAGCAGAAGGCACGATCATTGGCACGCTCCAGTACATGGCTCCCGAGCAGTTGGAAGGTAAAGAAGCCGACGCCCGGACGGACGTCTTCGCGTTCGGGGCGGTGGTGTACGAGATGGTGACCGGGAAGAAGGCGTTTGAAGGTGCGAGTCAGGCGAGTCTGATTGGCTCGATCATGAACTCCGAGCCGCGATCCATGTCGGAGCTTGACGCAATGACGCCGCGCACACTGGATCACATCGTCCGCCGGTGCTTCGCGAAAGACTCCGATGACCGCTGGCAGCCCGCGTCGGACGTGATGCGGGAGTTCCAGTGGGTCGGCGAGGTTGGAGCCCAGTCCGAAACTGTTTCCGTTGAAACCGGGCCCGGTGGTCGGGAGCGGGTTGCGTGGGTTGCGGCAACTACAATCCTGTTGATCGCGGTCCTCATCCTCGTCACTACCAGAGTCGAGCCCCCAGCCGGAGAACAGGAAGCGGTTCGCTTTGCACTTTCCCTGCCGCCCGAGACGGCTCCCCTCTCGACCCGGATCTCGCCGGACGGTAGTCGGCTGGCATACGTTGCGCCGCAGTCTGACGGTACTACTGTCGTATGGGTCCGTTCTCTGGATTCTGTGGAGGCGCAACCGCTCGCGGGCACGGAGGGTGCCGGCAGCAGTCTTTTCTGGTCGTCGGACAGCGCCCGACTGGGTGTAAATGTTTTGGGGCAGTTGCAGTCAATCGACCTTGCCGGGGGGTCTCCCCAGACGGTGCACGACGGCATCGTCGGCCGTGGAATTTGGAACGGTGATGGCGTCATCGTGTTCTTTGACCGTGAGCAGGGTCAAATGTACCGCGCTCGGTCTGTAGGCGGCGAAGTCATGCCGTTGGACGTGGGTGACGGACTGGGTCCCGTTGCAAGAGCCCCCATGGACTTTCTGCCAGACGAGGATCACTTCCTCTATATAGCGGGTTCTTCTGCCGTCTACATCGGTTCGCTCGAATCCGGGGAATCAAGCTTCCTATTCGACAGCACATCCCCCGTCCTGTACTCCGACGGCTACCTCCTGTTTGTCCAGCGTGGGGCGTTGATGGCGCAACGTTTCGATCCAATCCAACTGACGGTGGATGGGGAACCACAAGTCATCGGCCAGCAGGTGGTTTCCCCGGAGGTGGTGCGATTCAACGACACGGCGTTCTCCGTTTCGCAGGACGGGACATTAGTTTTTCGGCCCGGAACGGGTGTGGATGGACAATTGGTCTGGTTCGATCGCACGGGAGGCGAACTGGGCCGGATACAACAGCCACAATCGGGCGAGTATGTGAATCCATCGATCTCGCCGGACGGTCGACAGATTGCCGTGAACCGCAAGGACCCGTCGTCTGGGAACGTGGATATCTGGTTGATCGACGCGGAACGGGGCACTCCTGAACGCTTTACGACGGACCCATCCTTCGATGGGGATGCAGTCTGGTCCCACGACGGCCGTCGGATTGCATTTGGCTCGAACCGAAGCGCACGGCCGGGCATCTGGGTGAAGGACGTCGCCGGGGGGGATGCGGAGTTACTAACGGATGTAGGGGTCCGCCGAATCACGCACTGGTCGACCGACGGGCAGTTCATTCTTTACGATCACACCAGTTCCGATGGCGATACTGACGTGTGGGTACTGCCAGTTTCCGGAGACGAGGAGCCGTGGCCCCTGTTGGATTCCGAGTTCATCGAGTATGGAGCACGTTTCTCGCCGGACGGGAGTTGGGTTGCGTACAACTCCACCGAGACTGGCAACTATGAAGTCCATGTCGCGAGCTTCCCCGGTGGACGGGACAGACAACGTATCTCGACTGCCCAAGGGTTTCACCCGAGGTGGCAGCGCGATGGCAGACGGCTGTTCTACTACAGCGGGACAGGAGATTTCGTGATGAGTGTCGCCATGGAAATCGATTCTTCCGGACTTCAGATCGGTGCCTCTGAGGTGGCCATCGAGCCAAAGATCATGGGGTTAACGGACAGTCGGAACCATTACGCAGTCACTCCTGACGGCCAGCGCCTCCTGTTGCGACGACCAAGCCTCGATCCCCCACCGACCACCATTGTCACCAACTGGACCTCCCTCCTCGAAGAAGACCAATGACCCCAGGCACCCAACTCGGCACCTACGAGATCCTCTCCCCGCTCGGCAAGGGCGGCATGGGAGAAGTATGGCGTGCGCGGGATCAGAAGCTCGGGCGCGAAGTCGCCATCAAGACCCTCCCAGAGGAGTTCGCTCAGGACGAAGAGCGGCTGGCCCGGTTCGAGCGAGAAGCGAAGCTGCTTGCATCCCTGAACCACCCGAACATTGCCGCCATCTACGGACTCGAAGAACACGAAGGCACGCGGTTCCTCGTCCTTGAACTCGTTGAAGGTGACACGCTGGCCGAACGGCTGAAACGCGGTGCCATCCCCGTCGAGGAGTCCCTCAAACTCGCACTCCAAATTGCTCAGGCGCTAGAAGCCGCACATGAGAAAGGTGTGATTCACCGGGACCTCAAGCCCGCCAATATCAAGGTCACGCCGGACGGCAAGATCAAGGTGCTGGACTTCGGGCTGGCGAAGGCTTTCATGGGTGACGGTTCGGATGCAAACCTGTCGCACTCCCCTACCCTCAGCATGCAGGCCACTCAGCAGGGAGTCATTCTGGGCACTGCGGCTTATATGAGCCCTGAGCAGGCGCGGGGTCAGGAAGTCGATAGGCGGGCCGACGTTTGGGCATTCGGAGTCGTGCTGTTCGAGATGTTTGCGGGACGGGGGACTTTTGACGGAGGCACGGTGTCGGATGTGCTGGCCGGTGTTCTGGCGAAGGAACCGCAGTGGAACACTCTTCCTCTAAACTTGCATCCTAGAGTCCGCCTGCTCTTAGAACGTTGCTTGGAGAAAGAGTCTAAAGACCGATATGGTGACATCTCCGATGCTCGCGTGGATATTCAGAAGGTGCTGGCCGATCCCGAGGGCGTAATAGTCCAGCCGGTTGCCGAGGTTGGTCAGGCTGTGCCCGCATCGAAGCTGCCATGGGTTGTGGCTACGCTTGGACTCGTCGTAGTTGCTTCCGTGGCAGTCTGGTACTTGAAACCAGCGGAACCTCGTCCCATCAGCCGGTTCTCCCATGTGCTACCCGAGGGCCAGCGGTTCACAAATGTAGGCCGACCGCTTGTGGCGGTATCTCCCGATGGGTCCCACATCGTCTACGTTGCAAATTCGCAATTGTATTTGCGCTCCATGGACGAATTGGAGGCCCATCCCATCCCCGGGACCGATGAGATTCCAACTAACCCGTTCTTCTCGCCAGACGGGCAGTGGATCGGATACTGGTCGCAGACGGATGCGCAGTTGAAGAAAATCGCAATCAGCGGTGGGGCTGCAATCCCGCTCGCCGATATTGTTAATCCCTTCGGCGCAAGTTGGGGAACCGACGACACCATCCCTTGGAACGGATAGTTCAAGAGTTCTCATAGGTGGAAGTGACGGTCGTTACGTGCCGACCGGACACATCGTCTATGCACTGGAGAGTGACCTGTTCGCTGTCCCATTCGATGCCGACGCTCTAGAGCTTTCAGGCGGTCCCGTTTCTATCGTGGAAGGTGTGCGACGGGTGCCCCCGGGGTCCACAACCGGGACGGCACACTACAGTTTTTCCGATCAGGGTACGCTCATCTACGTTGTGGGTGATGGATCAGCCACAGCCGGCTTGGGCCTTGCACTAGTAGACCGCGACGGTGTGGCAGAACTCCTGAACGTGCCTCCAGCGAATTACTACTCTCCCCGCGTATCTCCAGATGGAACTCAGATTGTGGTTGCGTCAGCAGACGGCGACCAGCCTCACATCATCTGGGTATATGAACTTTCCGGCAACACCGAGATACGGCAACTAACGTTTGACGGTGGCAACGGGTGGCCGATATGGACCCCGGATGGGGAGTGGATCACCTTCACGTCAAGTAGAGATGGAGAACAGCGAGGTCTGACCGCTAGCATTTATCGGACACGTGCAGACGGAACCGGTGTGGCCGACCGTCTGACGACAGCAGAAGACGGACAGTTCCATAATCCAGAGTCCTATTCCGGCGACGGACGGCTGTCTTTCAGAGACGCTGTGGATGGGGGGAATGGTGGCGTGTGGACTCTCTCAAGTGAAGATGGGGCCGAACCGGAGTTATTCGTAGACGTGCCAGAATCAAATCAAGGGGCTTCCGTATTCTCACCGGACGGGAACTGGATCGCCTACCATTCCAACGAATCTGAAGACGCTTTTGCGATCTATGTGCAGCCATTCCCCCCGACGGGAGCCAAGAGTCAGATTACGCAAACAGGAGCGGGATGGCCGCTGTGGTCGCCTGATGGCAGCGAGTTAATCTTTCGTCCGAATGGAAGGCAACTGATCGCCGTTGACATCGAAACTACTCCAGCCGTGACATTTGGCAGCCCACAGCCCATACCAATAAGGGTCAGCACTCCTAGGAATTTTGACATCATGCCCGACGGGGAACGATTCGTGGCGGTTGTACCCGTGGCCGATGAGGCAACCGAGAATGAGGAAACCGAAGATGGGCAGGCCCCGCCCGACCAAATCAACATCATCCTGAACTGGTTTGAACTACTGAAGGATCGGGTGCCGGTGCCATGATCGGCAAGACTCTGGGCCACTACAAGATCACCGACAAGCTCGGTCAGGGCGGTATGGGCTCTGTCTGGCTGGCGCAGGACTCGAAGCTCGGGCGTCAGGTTGCCATCAAGACGCTCCCCGAGGAGTTCGCTCAAGACGCTAACCGTCTTGCACGCTTTGAACGCGAAGCAAAACTCCTCGCATCACTGAACCATCCCAACATTGCGGCTATTCACGGGTTTGAAGAAGACAAAGGAACGCACTTCCTCGTCATGGAACTCGTGGAGGGTGACACGCTGGCTGATCGTGTTGGCCGTGGAGCAATCCCCGTTGAAGAGGCGCTGAAACTCGCATTGCAGATTGCCGAGGCGCTGGAAGCGGCACATGAGAAAGGTGTCATCCACCGAGATCTGAAACCTGCCAACATCAAGGTGACGCCGGACGAGAAGATCAAGGTGTTGGATTTCGGGTTGGCGAAGATATTTGCGGGGGAGGGTGCCGATGCCAGCCTTTCCAACTCGCCGACACTCAGCATGGCCGACACTCAGCAAGGGGTCATTCTGGGGACGGCGGCTTACATGAGCCCCGAGCAGGCGAGCGGGAGTGCGTCAGGTAAACGTGCCGACATCTGGTCGTTCGGCGTTGTGTTGTTCGAGATGCTGACCGGACGGCAGGTGTTTGCAGGTGAGACGGTGTCACACGTCCTCGCCGGTGTACTTGCAAAGGCACCGCAGTGGAACACGCTGCCCCCGAACCTGCATCCCAGAATCCGACTGCTTCTGGAGCGTTGCCTGGAGAAGGAATCGAAGGACCGGTACGGCGACATATCCGATGCCCGAGTGGACATTCAGAAGGTACTCGCTGATCCAGACGGCGTGATCGTGACGCCCATTGTAGAGGTGGTTCAGACAGCGCCCCCGTCGAAGCTGCCGTGGGTCGCAGCGATAGTGTCGGCCGCCCTGATGAGCGGAATTGCCGTTTATATGATCTTCTCAGGCACAGGAACGACCGAAACGCGCCCACTCGTGCGATTCGTCGTCGAGCCCCCCCCGACGGGCCGATCGCCACCACTTTCGGCGTGAGAGTCGTGACGATTGCACCAGACGGCAGCCGAATAGCTTACTCGTCACACCGTGTTGGCGACGTGCCCGAGAGCCGCCGGATCTACGTCCGACACCTCGATGAAATCGAGGCGATCGTTCTTCGTGGCACGGAAGGTGGAGGCGCTTCTCCATTTTTTTCACCCGACGGCGAATCGATTGGCTTCGTCGGAGGAACTGAAGGCCGAATGCTCAAGCGAGTGTCCGCCTTGGGGGGGGGGCACCGGTGCCGATTGCGACGTTTGACGGAACGCCCTTCGGCATGGAATGGGCCGTTGACGACACAATCCTGTTTGGTCTCGAAACGCGCCCAGGTCTGTTGCGGATTCCCGCTGGCGGGGGAGAGGTCGAGCAGTTGACCACCATCGATCAAGAGGCTGGCGAGATTCAGCACGGTCGGGCAACGGTCCTGCCGGACGGGGACACGGTCCTTTTTACTGCTGGTCTCAACGGATCGACGCAACACTTTATCTTAAAAGGAAGAGGTGGAATGTATGCGGAAAGGGATGCGATTCGGTTTCACGGCGGCGGAGAAGGCGGAGGTATGGGATCGGTGGCGGCGAGGGGAATCTCTGCATGAGATCGGGCGAGCGTTTGGCAAGCTGTCATCGTCTGTATATTGTCAGCTGGCGCATACCGGAGGCATTCGTCCTCGACCACGACGACGGTCGAGGTTGGCTTTGAGCCTGTCGGAACGTAAGGAGATCTCCCGCGGGATCGCGGCCGAGCAGTCGTTGCGTTCGATCGCAGAGTGTCTGGGGCGTTCACCCTCGACGGTGAGCCGGGAGAGCCAGCGCAATGGGGGCTATGATGACTACCGGGCGTCTGTCGCCGATGAACAGGCTTGGAACCGGGCCCGTCGCCCGAAGCGATGTCAGTTGGGTCGCCATCCGCGGTTACGGCGAATGGTGGCGAGGAAGCTCCGGCGGAATTGGTCGCCCGAACAGATCGCCGGCTGGCTGAAGCGATCCTATCCAGAGGATGAGTCGTATCACGTGTCCCACGAGACGATCTATCGCAGCCTATTCGTGCAGGCGCGCGGGGTGTTTAAGAAAGAACTACTTAGACATCTGAGGTCGAGACGAACGATTCGTCGATCCCGACATTCCAGTCACAAAGGTCACGGGAAAGGGGATCTCGCCGATATCGTATCGATTCGTGAGCGCCCGGCCGAGGTCGAAGATCGTGCCGTTCCCGGTCACTGGGAGGGAGATCTGATAGTGGGATCGAACAACACCTACATTGCGACCCTGGTCGAACGCCATACCCGTTACGTGATGTTGGTGAAAGTGTCGGATAAACAGACCAAGACCGTCGTGCCTGCACTGATCAAGCACGCGAAGAAACTACCGACCGAGCTGTATAAATCGCTGACCTGGGATCGCGGCAAGGAAATGGGAGATCATCGGCGGTTTACCCTGGCGACCGACATCGACGTCTACTTCTGCGATCCGCAGAGTCCATGGCAACGTGGTTCCAATGAAAACACGAATGGCCTGCTCCGACAGTACTTCCCAAAGAGAACCGACGGTTCTGGTGCAGATAGGATTGTCGGAGCGATAAGACCAGGAGTGTGCCGCAGCGATGCGGACTATGCTGCCATGACGTGACGCCAGATCACCGCAGGATTCGACTGCAATGTGATCGGAATTGCGAACTGGCGTTTGTGGATCTTCTGCGCCAGCTCGATGCCGGTAATCACCCGTCGCGCATTGTAGAACGTCTTGAATCCCAACATCGGCCGCAATCGCCCCTTCACCCGGCGGTGGTCCTGCTCCACCACGTTGTTCAGGTATTGACAGCAACGAATCTTCACCGGGTTCCGTCCCCGGAAGTTGAACTCCCCGTTCATTCCCATGCGACGTAGCGCGCTATGGCTCGGCCGGTGGCCATCCAGGGTGATGCTGTGTGGCTCCGGATGATGCTTCAGTGCCTTGCGAAAGAATGCCTTCGCTGCCGCAATGCCGCGTGTTCGACTCAGATAGAACTCCACGGTGTTGCCCTGTCCATCCACGGCGCGGTACAGATACATCCACTGGCCCCGAACCTTGATGAACGTTTCATCGACTCGCCAGCTTCCTCCTACCGGTCGCTCGAATCGGCGCCAGCGCTTTTCGCACGTTTCGGCATAGCGAACCACCCAACGCAAGATTGTGGTGTGCGAAATCGACAAGCCCCGCTCACCAAGAATCACGACCAAATCCCGGTAGCTGAGTTTGAAGCGAAAATACCAGCGAAGGCAGAGGAGAATGATGTCGTCTTCGAACCAACGTTCGGCAAATAGAGGATTCCGTTTCGTTTTGCGATGCGCCATATCCCATTATCGCCAATTCCCTTGGGCTGTCTGCACCAGAACCCACCGGAGGGTACGCCGCCTGCCCCCGCCCGTCCTTCTCTTCGTAAGAACGGTAGAACGCCGAAAGATCCAACGTGTCCACCAAATCCGCCACGAATCGCGCCATCCTGGCGGTTAGTGATTCTCCGGTAGCCAGTCGTGTAACGACGGCGGCATCAACAAACTTTGGTCCAGATCGTCGATAAGAAAGCATTTCATGCCTCTTTCTACCAATCTCTTCAGCCATCTCAGGGCCGCACTGCTCTTCCGATCCGTGAATCTATTCCCGACAGGCTCCTAGCCCAACGACATCGAAGGCCGCCCGCTACGCCGTCACCTTCTCCCGCCCCTACAAAGGTGGCGAGCAGTGGAAGACGACGCAGACCTTCGGTCGTAACGACCTCCCGGTCCTGGCGAAAGCGTCCGATCAGGCGCGCACACGCGGATGTTCGAACTTCAGCAAGGCGGCGAGGCCCAGGAGGCGCAACCTGCGCGGCGGGCCGGGACGCCGCTTTCCAGCAATGTTGGGCAGGGCCAAACCGTGACACTCACACAATCAAAATCCGGGCTACCGATCAGAGACACTACTGCGCTCTCGGCTCACCGCCGGGAAAACCCAGGGATGCCGCGCCCGCTTTTGCTCGATCGCGAAGGATAATAAACGATGCCATCCAGTGCCACGCCGTTGCCATGGGTACTGGCCTACGGCCCCGCGGCCGACGCATAATAAGGCCGGCGATCCTGGAAGGGGGAAAGCCCCCGGAAAAGTTTCAAGAGCCTTCTCTTGCAGGAGTTTATTTTTCGACTAGTCCGAACAGGTCCCGGTCTTCCGGCTTTGACAGGAAGCCATCGAGATCCTGCAGCATGGCCTCTTTCGCTCCAGGGTCGAAACTGAATTTCTGCATCATGCAGTGACCTAGAAGTGCGGCGCGGCGTTCATTCAGTTTGCGCTGTTCCTCCCGGATCTGTTTCTTGACGGCAGAGAGTCTTTTCTTGAGCGCATCCCGCTCATTTTTATGCTGCTCGAACAGCTTTTTTCCTCCGCCGCAAGCTGGGCGAGTTGCTTATCGGTATTCGACATTTCTTCTCCTTGAATTTGTTCCAGGACCGGGGGCCGGAATCACTATATCCTCCAGCCTTGATTGACTGCCGCTTCCCTTCCGTTAATCCGCCTATCCCCATCATCGCCCATTTTGGATTCGGACAATGACCGGTTCTCCAGAAGCTTCATTCCGGCCCGCCCAGCAGCCAAAGAATCCGTCGTTGCATCGGCACCTGCCCAAGACTCTTTTCCAGTGTCTGTGGCGGCCGACTCTCCACGCAGCCCGTCGTTGGTACCCCGCTTGAACTCCTTGAGTTCGGCCACCGCCGGCCTCGGCTCCAGCGCGATTCTCTTCAGGTCCATCTCGCTCTGATTCCCTGCCCCAGAATCGAATCATTCTCGAGGAACATAGAATCAGAATCAAAAGCCGTCCGCGAGTGCTGTTCGCTCCCCCGGCCGATTGGAATCGGGTGCGCGGATGGGTTAAGCATAATAATACGGAGCCAGGAATCGGTGCAGGAACCCAGCGGCTCCTGGCGGCTCCGTTTCTTGCCGGGCACACATGCCGGCCATCGCAAAGAGTACGGCCGCACCAACGGTCCCTGGATCGCCGCTTCGGGCGGCTCGTGGTGCCGGGTGGCCGCCCGCGAGATCGCCCCGGTTTCCCGTTGTTCGCAGCTCTGACTGGCCCGCGATCCACCGCGCCGAATGTTGTCTCGCCATTTTCCCGTAGCCTTGCTTGCTCCGGCGGGGACCGGCGCAGGGACCGCGGCCAGACGGCGCCGCTCGCCCCGGGGGCGTCTGTCACGGCCCCTGCTCTTTGGCCGGTGATTCCCCGCCATCCCGCACCTAGCGACGGACCCCCTGGCCGGGTTTGGCCGGTGCCGCCTGTTCCGGGTGAGCGACACACGCTCCAAACCCTTAAACCAGGAGGATTCAATCAATGGCGAGTAACTCAAAACCCGCAGCGGAACTCAGGATCGGAGCCGTCAAGGCGACCGTTTGGGAAAACGAGGTCGGGGGCATCACCCGGCATAACGTCACCTTTTCGCGCATCTACCGCGACGAGGGTCAGTGGAAGACCAGGCAGAGCTTCGGCTTCAAGAACCTGCTCACTCTCGCCAAGGTCGCCGACTAGGCGCACACGCTCATCGCCGAGCGCAACGCCGAGGCGGCCAGCGCGGCAGAGGACCGCACCTTCCGGCGGCGGGTTCACCCCCGTCGCCTTTCTTTGGTGTGCCGTGATCTGGCGCACCCCAAAAAAGCGGGTGTCCATGACGAACACCCGCGAGTGGGATGGTGGAGGAAATTGTTACTACATTACAGCATTTTGACGACGGCATGGTGTAGGACTTCATGATGCGAGCGGGATCCATTCCAGTCAGCGTTGTGTAACCCCGATCCTTTGTGCAAGCCACCGCGACAGGTGGCCTCCGCCGTCAATGCGGGCATAGCGGTTGACACTGGATCACTCCACTCACCGGCTCTTGCTTTTCTGATCAGGCCACTCGGCGGCCGGCCTACCTACGGAACCACCTCAAAGGCCACGCCGAAAGAACTCGGTTTTCAGGCGGATTGGGCCTGTCTCTGTTTCCAGGCCAGAAACCGGCGCAGGCCGAGCGAAAACCCTGTATAGACGAGGAAAACACTGGCCAGAGAGGCAAGCCCGGCGATCGTCTGCGCGGCGACACCGTAGTACTCCCCCGTATGCACAAACCGAAGCCACGATCGTGTGGGCTGACCCGGATATTTGATCGGTAAACGAAGCGAAACGAACGACGGCGCTCGAGTGGCGGTCCAGAACCAGGGTCGCGCGCGAATTTGAAGAGCCGGATCGAACAACAACGGGATCGCCATCGTTTTTAGAAAACCACAAATATATGTTTATTCATTTGTGTATAATTCCCGCCTCTTGTTCGAGTTCAGTAATGCGCATCTCAATGAGGGCGCGCAGTTCATTACCCATCTTGCGACTGGTAGCACTGCACGCGGTCTTAAATCGAATGTGTAGGCTTTGCGGCAGATCTAAGCTTAGCCGTCTGATTGGTTCGACTTTGGCCGTGGGCTTGTCATGCCCAACGCCCCCACGCTCG
>CBDBIN010000045.1:0-844111 GCA_965206125.1 Terriglobia bacterium | reverse complement strand
CGCCGTTCCTCCATGGTCGAAGGTGCGGGTATTTCCGTCAGCGTGATCCACTCCTGGACGATGGCTTCTCGATTGCTTTCGATGTAGCGGAACGCCGATTGGACGGTCGTGTCGGAGAGCAACTCCCGGTCGAACAGTGAGCTTGTCTGCTGGCCCGCTCCGGGCACGGGCAACGACGTAGCCAATACAATGAAGGCTGAGAACAGAAGTTTGGGTCCGACTTTCCTGGCGTTCATGCTTTCCCCCTTTTGGTTCCGACCGATTATCTCGGTTTTCGTCGTTGGACAACAATAAAATGAAGAAAATAGGGACAGGCACCTATCTCCCTATTTTCTGAACCAGGCGCTGAACAATCGAGTTCAGGATTCTGTGAGTCGATGTTGATTTCGTATCCGGACCCGATATAGTGGTCGAACTGTAGCTGGGGTGAGAATCAGGCCGGTCCCAATAAGGAGCGAGAATGCACATTGAGCGCAGACATTTCATTGCCAGCCTCGGCGGTGCCGCCGCCGTCAGCCTCATGAGCCACGAGGCGAAGGCCGAGGCGCTGGAGCATTACATGTCGGAGCGGCTTGAAGCCGCTCAACAGAATCAATTTCCGAGCGCCGCCCAGGTCGAGGATCAGATAGTAAGCCGGCACTACCGAAGAGGAGTCGGCGGCCTCTTCGTAACGAGACGGGAAGGTCAGAAGGTCGCACAACTCGAACGGCTGCCCGAGAGGGCCACGTTTTTCGATTTCTTCGAGCACCGGTTGGCGTCGAAAGAGCACTGCCTTCAGAGCGCCAATCTAGCTCTACAGGAGGGTTTGCCCGAGGAAGTCGTGTTCACGTGCCTGATTCACGATACGGTGCAATGCCTGATGCGGGCCGAGCACGGATATTGGGGTGCTCAACTCTACGGGCCTTATGTCTCAGAGCAAGTCGCCTTCGCGCTCAAGCACCATCAGGTATTGCGTTTCTATACCGACGATGAGGCGGGCTACTACTACCCCGACATGTACCGCAGGCTTTTTGGACACGATTTTGAGCCGACGCCCCACCTTCAGCAGACCTACGAGTATGTGCGAAACCATAGGTGGTACTCGATCCCGCGCCAGGTGACGGTCAATGACCTGTATGCGTTCGAAGAGGGCGTGGAGGTAAGCATGGATCCCTTCGTGGACATCGTCGGCCGTCACTTCAAGCAACCGAAAGAAGGCCTTGGGTACGATAACAGCCCGAGCGCTCACATGTGGCGGGCGATTGCGAACCCGGATGCGCCTCTGTAGTCCGCCCGCGGAGTAGATATCCGAAGCAAGGCAGCGTCCCGACGCTTCACTGGTGATTCACGGTGCTTCGGGCGGGGGCGCTGCCGATCCGCTGCACGCCTGGTCGACCGTCCGACCTCCGTTACTTGTCGGTTTACCTCCGTCCCGGCCGCCAAAAGGGAGTCTTACGACTTCTACCCGCCTGCCTGAACCTCCGGAGGTCCGATCGAATACGATCGCTACCGTGTGAGAATAGGGTCTCTATGACTGTCAGCGGCGACATACGGTCGGAACCTCCCGGCGACAATGGCGGGCAGGCTGACACGGTTGGTCTGGTCACCGCCTGGGAGCGGCGCACACGCCTGTGGGCGCTCGTCTTCGCGACGCTGACACTGGTAGCGTCAGCGTTCGTCGCACGCGTAATGATCGGTATGGGGCGGCTGGCTGGGACGATCCTGGCCCTGGGCCTGGCTTTCGGGGTTTACCGCTGGCAGACGGGGAGAATCCGTCGCCGGCGGGCGATCCTGGGGGAACCATTTCCGCCGGAATGGGAAGCGGTACTGCAGCGGGATGTCGTCTTCTTTCGGGTGCTCGACCCAGCGGCCCAGCAGCGATTCCGTCGTCAACTCCAGGTGTTCCTGGGAGAGAAGCGGATTACCGGCATCCAGGTGCAGGTCGACACGACGACGCGTGTACTGGCCGCCACCAGCGCCATCATCCCGATCTTTGGATTTCCCGACTGGGAGTGGGACCAGATCGATGAAGTTCTCGTCTACCCAAGCCGGTTCGACGGCGAGTTCCAGTTCGGTGACAAGAAGGGGCACAACATCCTCGGGATGGTCGGAACGGGCAGTCTGAACCGATTGATGATTCTGTCCAAGCCTGATCTGATCAACGGCTTCCGGAACGCGACCGACAAGCGGAACGTGGGCGTCCATGAATTCGCGCACCTGGTCGACAAATCCGACGGTGTGATCGATGGCGTGCCGGGCGTGGGACTCGACCGTCAGGCAATTGGACCCTGGATTGACCTCGTGCGACGCAAGATGGCCGAGATCGAGGCGGGGTCGTCCGACATCAACCGATACGCGCTGACCAACGAAGCCGAGTTCTTCGCCGTGATGTCGGAGTACTTCTTCGAGCGGCCCGGAGTGTTGCAACGCAAGCACCCGGAGCTCTATTCGGCGCTCGAACGTGTGTTCAACCAGGACTTGCGCACTCGCGCGAGCGGGTTTCGACGTGAGTTGAAGAGAGGTCGGCCGAAGTTCGGCCGGAACTCGCCGTGTCCGTGCGGAAGCGGAGTCAAGTTCAAGAAGTGCTGTCAGACCCGGTGACAGCAACGGCTGCGGGTTGCTAGAGTTGTCTTTTGGTGGTCGAATGCCTGGCTGGGCGAGAAAGCTGGCGAAATGACCGTGTTGTCACGATCGGCAATTGACGCGGTGGGCAGACAAGCCCGCACGAGAATGGAGGTATCAGATTAATGAGGAAGCCAAACTGCAGGTGGCTCTTGATCGTCTTGGCAATGGTCGTATCTTTCGGGATGGCCGCATGTTCCGAGGAACCGCGTGAGAATGCCGCGGCTGCGGGTGACTCAGACACCGCGCTCCAGGCAGCCAGTGAGGATGAGAGCCCCGAGGGCCAGGCCGAGCGCACAAGCCTCGAGGGCGAAGGCGAGCATGATGAGGGCGGAGAGGAAGGAGAAGAGTCCGGCGTGTATGTCGGGCTTCAAGACACCTGGGACGCAACGCGGAACGGGGCGAGGCTCGTCCTGTCTTTCGATCCAGCATCCAACGCCTTTGTGGGGACTGTCGAGAACACAACCCGACAGACGCTCTGTGCCGTTCGAGTCGAGGTCCACCTGTCCACTGGTATCGAGCTTGGCCCGACTGAGCGAATCGATCTCCCGTCCGGGGAAACGACCGTCCTGCGATTGCCGACAGAGGGAGAAGATTTCGGTACGTGGACAGCCCATCCGGAGATCTCGTCCTGTACCGGCGTTTGAGACAGGACCACCTAATCGAAAAGCCCGCGTTTCTCACCAGTGGTCTGCTGCAGCGCCGGATCCATCCGCCACTACTCGGTTGCGCTTGGTCGGGTTCCTTGACGTACTGTCAAGTACGCCTGCGGCCCCCTCCCGGCGCGCGCCTTGTCCTGGCGGTGCCTCCGGCGCTTCGCGACGACAACCGGTGAGAAAAGCGGGCTAGCGCTGCCAGTCGATCAAAGCGGAAGCGGCTGCAGAGATGGATTCAGTCGATTCTGCGAACGAAAATCGGACGAAACGATGGCCGCGCACGGGATCGAAATCGACGCCGGGACTGACCGCGACGCCGGTTTCGTTCAGGATTCTGCCGCAGAAAGCGACGCTGTCCTGGGTCAGGTTCGCGACGTCTGCATAGATGTAGAAAGCGCCGTCGACGGGTGCCAGGCGTTCGAATCCGGCCCTCGGCAGCTTGTCGAGTAGCAGCGCGCGATTGGCTGCATAACGAGCTACGTTGAGGTCCAGTTCGTCAACGCAGTCGAAGGCGGCCACCGCCGCCAGTTGCGATAGCGTCGGTGGTGATACAAACAGGTTTTGCGCCAGGCACTCGATCGATCGCAGCAGGTCCTCGGGCACGACCATCCATCCCAGGCGCCAGCCTGTCATCGAGTAATACTTGGAGAAGCTATTGATCACGATGGCTTCGTTTCCGAAGGCAAGCGCCGTCTTCGCTTTCTGGTCGTAGGTTATTCCATGGTAAATCTCGTCCGAAATCATGCGGATCCCATTGCTCTGGCAATACGCTGAGAGATCCCGCATGGCGTCGGAGTCGAGCATCGTTCCGGTGGGGTTCGAGGGACTGGCAACGATCAGCCCGTCGAGCTGTCCGCTTTGCCGCATCGCCCCCTCCAGCAGTTCCGGTGTGGGCTGGAATCGATGCTCCGCCTCGGCCTGCAGAAGTACGGGCTCGATACCGAAGGCCGACAGGATGTGTCGGTAGCAGGGGTATCCGGGAGCCACCATCGCAACCCGGTCGCCGGCATCGAAAACAGCGAGGAACGACAACACAAATCCCCCGGTTGAGCCGGTAGTCACGACCACCCGTGAAGGATCGACTGTGGCACCGTAATAGCTCTGGTAGTGCCGGGCAATTACCGAACGCAACTCCGGAACCCCGAGCGCGACGGTATAGCCGAGACGCTGGCTTTCCAGCGCGCGGTGTGCCGCCTCGAGAACCCCTGCCGGGGCCCGCGTCCCAGGCTGTCCGACTTCGAGGTGGTAGGTCGACTTGCCCTCTGCCTCCCTCTCGGCCGCGGCCTGCATCACATCCATTACTATGAAAGGAGGGATCGTGCCCCTGCTTGAGACCTTCAGCGCCATGTTCGGTTCCTTTCTGGCTGGAGATTGACTGCCGACGACGAGTCGGCCTTGTCCGCCTGCCATACGCCGCAGAGGCTAGACGAAGAGGGTTGTTCCTGGCAAGCATTTCCAGGTGCCGGTGATGCTTCGCCAGATCAACATCGACCCTGAACTACTGGTCAGATAGACGATTGGTCGGCTTG
Organism: Terriglobia bacterium; assembly: GCA_965206125.1. Lineage (GTDB taxonomy): Bacteria > Acidobacteriota > Terriglobia > 20CM-2-55-15 > 20CM-2-55-15 > CAXWPM01. Next base: position 839,325 of record CBDBIN010000045.1, on the reverse strand, counting down.
GGACGCGCGGGGTCGAGGCCCGCAACTCCACGCGCCTTGAACTCACGGTTCTGCGCTTTCCGAGGTCCTATTCCAAAATGCCCACGGCGGAAGAAGCCAGAGGATGAGCGCGCCCCACGCCACAGCACTCGGCGACGGAGGCAGTGGCGCCCAAGGCTGGGTGACCCAGATCAGTGTCGTCAATCCCACTAGAGCGATGAGCGACCACTGACCAATTCGGTCGCGGGCGGAGCTGGTACCGACGTACAACCAAAGGCCCGCAACAAGCAGGCTTGCCTCGACGAGGATTGTGCCCGGGACCGAGTTCCAGAGTCCGAGCCCCACCAACGGACCGTCGGGCCACAACGGTAGGTCGGGCTGGTGCGTGATGAAGTCCAACACCCAGTGACTCAGAACCAAGCCCGCCAGCAACGTGCCCGGCCGCCACGCACCGTAGAGAGCCCGCCCGATGAGCGTTCCGAGCACTGCCCATCCCGCTACGATCAAGAGACTGTGGCTCCACGGATAGGAGTCGAACGCAAGATTTGTGAACGCGGTGTCTCCGGGGTTGATCCGAACCGCCTCAAGGTCGAGCAGAAGCAAGGCAGGCCAAAGCAAGTCGAGTCCGAATGCCGCAGCCACTGACGCGCCCAGCGGAACACGAGGCTCCAGCCTCTTGGCGCCCAGGGCAACCGCCAGATGACCGACGAACATGGGCCTCCTCCGCAGTCTAGAAGTTCGGCTATTCGTTTACACAGCTGCGTCGCAACATTCCGTCTGCCGGCCCGCCGGTTGTTTGGAATCCTGTCGAAAGCCATCCTGACTGCTCCGTCTACTATTGTCTATCAACCCTTCGACAGTTACTCCCATCGAAGGGCGGTCACCGGGTCGACCTCTGCTGCGCGTCGAGCCGGCACGTAGGCGGCGACCGTTGCCACCCCCACAAGCACGAATGCGGACAGAGCGAACGTCGGCACGTCCAGGGGTGACAGGCGGAACAGCATGCTGGAGATCAGACGTGTCGCGCCGGCCGCCGCCACAAGACCCAGCGCGACGCCTCCCAGCACCAGGTAGAGCTCGCGCATGACGAGACCGACCAGGCTCAATCGCTGCGCTCCCAGGGCCGCACGGATACCGAATTCACGGGTTCGACGCGTCACCGAATAGGAAAGGATCCCATAAAGCCCGATACAAGCCAGCAGCAGAGCAACCAGTCCGGCAGTCGACGACAAGATGGCGAACTGACGCTCCTGTGCGGTCGCCGCGTTGATCTGATCCTCCAGATTCATCACGCCGAATATCGGCAGGCTGGCGTCCATTCCAGTAACGATTTCCCGGATGGCGGCCATTCCCGACTGCGAATCGCTGGTGCGGAGGGCGAACGTTACGGCCCCAAGGCCAATCGGGCTTTGCGTGTAAGGGTAATAGACCGAGGGCCCTACGTCGTAGCGGATCTCTCTGAAATTGACGTCGGCCGCGACCCCGACGATCTCGATTGGAATTGGGTTTCCTTCATCACGACCTGTGTTCCTGCGTATATACCTATAGGTATATACATTGAGGTACTAACCCCACACTGGTTCTTTGCTCCATCCGTGGCGTGGTTACCAAGCCTGAACAGGCGGGGCTTGGAGTGCTATACGGAACTAGCTAGTACTTAGTTAGCTGGACAAGGCATGGAGATACGACCAGTTGCCGACCGCGATCGAGCTACTTGGGAGCAGATGCGTCAAACCCTCTGGCCGACTGAGTCCAACGACCACGTTCGTGACATTGAGCGCTACTTCAAGGGCGAAGCCAAGGAGCCGCTGGAAGTTCTCCTGGCGTTCGATGAACAAGGTCGGGCGATCGGCTTCACAGAGTTGTCGATACGCGCTTACGCAGAAGGCTGCAAGACTGATCGTGTTGCGTTCGTCGAAGGCTGGTATGTTGAGCCGGTTGCACGACGGAACGGTGTTGGCGCCGCCTTGATTGACGCTGCGGAAACCTGGGCTCGTTCCCATGGGTGTGTTGAGCTTGGCTCCGACGCTGAGGTCGACAATCTTGAAAGTGCCGCAGCACACGGCGCCGTGGGTTTCACGGAGACCGGAATAGTGCGTTGCTTCATCAAGTCACTGTGAGCCAGGCCAGCCAACAAGCCATTGCAGACTGACCGGCTGTGCCGGCAGTCTTAATTGCCAAACCGTTGGGCAGACAAGCCTAAAGCAGTGACGTTCCGTGGCAGCTCTTGAGAGAAGGCTCATGCTTCACGCAGTGCTATCCAAGATCGGTCGGTTGGCACGTTCACTGAAGACTTGGTGGCGACGACCACCAGCCGGACTGCCTCCTGACGAGTTTGCGCTCCGACCTGTACGGGTAAAACCCAATCCGAAACGCGGAGGGGCCGCCGTGTCCGTGGCCGAACCTGACGACGACCACGACACTTGATGCGAACGTAGCTGCCCAACAAGCGGCTGCACCAGACGGCGGCCACAGTGTTTGTTTGAGTTGAAGTGGAGTGGCCGCCGCAGGTGAGCCACAAACCGTTGGGCGGACAAGACCGAAGAGCGACTCGTTCATGACACATGAGCGCAAACCGTCTTGGATCCTTCTCCCGCTGGGGCTGCTGGCCGGCTTTGCCGTCGTCGTCTACTTCTCCCTCGTCGTGTATCGGCCGGATCGTCCGGTCGCCACCATCGTTCCGGGGTCCTCGTCGGGCCCGGCGTTCGTGGTGCAGATCATCCGGCCGCGCCTCGGCCTGCCGCTCGGCGGGATCGTTCCGCCACAGCTCTTTGGGCTCGAGGCGTACCTGGGGTTCGAATCGACGAGCGCTGGCGCCTCCATCGGCAGCGTCGGCCCCGCGCGCCTCGAACTCGGCGCTGACGACTGGGATCTGGTCCTCGTCCTCGACGCTGACGGCCGGGTGACCCCCGAGACCCAGGTGGTCTTCGAGCTCATGTTCGAGGAGCGCCTCCGGAGGGTGCGGTGCCGGCCCGGCGATCCAGCCATCGGTACGCTCAGCACCACCGCGCTGGCCGAGTCCCGTGAACTCAGCGGCAGCTTCGACATCGAGCTCGCCCGTTGCGAGGATGCCGACACGGGCAAGCCCCTCGGTTGGCCGCCGAAGCCCCTCGTCCTCCATGGAGGCTTCGACCGGCTCCCGCTGGACACCGGAGCGAAGCGACGCTGAACCGATCCAGCCGAGCACAACGGCAAGGTGCGGTTTCGGATAGGTTTCACCGATGGCACAAGGCTCGTCTACAGGTGAACAACGGACCGCGCTCCGCGCCGCCGCTGATGCTGAGCGTTAGCCAGGCTGCCCTTCGCAAACTCTCCGATTCGCTCGGCAGTCTGCGTATCGAAAGGCGTCTCAATCCACATGACTGTAAAGTCGCAGTATCGGAAGGGTGCCAACTCTCACCAGCCGACTGACTAAAAACATCTCCCGTCCGATCCTCGGGATCGTGCTACGCTCCTGCTGAGGCTCGATGGCCTCGAAGAGACTTTTATGTCAGCCCTTGTCCTCTAAGACGGGAATCCTTTAAGCGGTCGCTCTATCGTCGCAAACAGAGTTGTGCGCCCTGCGGATCCCGTCCCATAACTCCTTCCCCTACAAAGATTTGATCGGTGGTCGGCGTGCGTTCGCTTGGACGTCCGCTGTCACAAACAGAACGGAGTTCGCTATGAAGTTAGAGGACATCGGATGGAGCGTGGCGCTTGATTTTCACTTGACGGAGTTGGACGATCCCTCGCTGGAGCCGGCTCGGATTAACCGCCATGACCGGGAGTTCTACAGCGTGATCGGCCGTCGGGGTGAGGTGCGGGCATCCGTTCCGGGCCGCATGCGTTATCGCGTCGCCTCAGTCTCGGAGTTTCCCGTTATCGGCGACTGGGTCGCTGTGCGGCCACATGAGGACCGATTCATCATCGATGCGGTGCTGCCCCGCAAGAGCTGTCTGTCCCGCCAGGCTGCCGGACTTCGGGTGGAAGAGCAGTCGTTGGCAGCCAACGTGGACACCATCCTGGTCGTGACAGGGCTGGATGGGGACTTCAATGTGCGCCGCCTGGAGCGCTATCTTTCGCTTATCTGGGAAAGTGGGGCGTCTCCGGTAGTCGTGCTCAACAAGGTGGACCTGTGTGCCGAAGTTGACGATGCAATTCGGCGCGCCGAAGAGTTTGCGGGCAGCGCCGACGTCCACACGATCAGCGCGTATCGAGGAACCGGGGTCGAGGTGCTCAGTCGTTATTGGGCGGCCGGACAAACGGCTGCGTTCGTCGGTTCTTCCGGAGCGGGCAAATCGACGCTGGCCAACCGGATTCTCGGTGTGGATTTCCAGCGCGTCGGTTCGGTTCGGGAGGCCGACTCCAGAGGACGGCACATCACGACGCGACGCGAACTGTTCGCTCTGTCCGGGGGCGGAGCCATCATCGACACGCCTGGACTGCGGGAGCTGCAACTGTTGGGCGACCCGGGTCGTCTGTGTGAGACTTTTCCTGAAATTGTGGCATTGGCCCCACATTGCCGCTTTCGAGATTGCAGACACGAAACGGAGCCCGATTGCGCGGTCCTGGCCGGTTTAGAACAGGGGCGCGTCGCGTCCGATCGTTATGCGAGCTTCATGAAGATGAGAAAGGAACTGGAGAGTCACCAGAATCGGCAGGCAGAATCACACAAGCTGAGAGCCCACGAGCGTCGCTTTTCAAAGATGGTGCGGCGCATCAAGAAAGACGACAAGAGGCGGTGATTCGGGAACCGACGGGTCGCCATCCGGGAGGCTGACGCAAGTCTATGTCCAAACTCATGCACTACACGTCCGACCATCACGCCGATGCGTGCCAGCACCCGCAAAACCCAGACCACCCTGGGAGAGCTGGACCCTTGATCGACCTCAAGCCTACGATCCATGCACCAACGCCGTTGACTCGGCCGGTAGTCAATGCCTACGATTGACCCATGCGTCTCGTAACCTGGACCGTAGTCTCGCTCATTGGCGGTCTCCTTCTGCCCGGCGGGGGCCTGTACGCGCAATCTCGGCAAGCGCCGCCGCTCAGAGGAATCGAGCGTATCGCGCACTTCACGTTCGACGGCAACGTCGACAACACGGCCGGAACGTCGGTCAGTGGATCGATCCGCGAAACCGCCTCGTTCGTCGAGGGCCTCGAGGGTCTGGCATTGAGTCTGACCTCCGGCGACACTGCGGCGACTCTGACACTTCAACGCGCCAACCTGCCGTTCGATCGAAGCGAGGACTTTTCGGTTCAGTACTGGCTGAGGACGACAGTGGGGCCCGAATCGCGAATGGTCATGCTTTCGCAGAAAGTGTTCGAGGACAATAGCCTCGCTTCGCAAAAGCAATCGGGTTGGGTGTTCTACATCTCCGACGGCACCTGGGCCTGGAACATGGGTTCAGGCGCGCGGCGGATTACTTATGAGCGCGACAACGGCGGGCGCATGCCACTCAACGACGGGAGATGGCATCAGCTCACCATGACCTACGACAGCGCACTCTCGGAAGTTCGGTTGTTTTACGACGGGGACAACAAGGTGGTCTACAACGTAGAAGATTCCACCGGATTCGATTTTATCAGTAGCCAACCGCTGGTTGTCGGGTGGGCAGCAACGGAGGCGAGTCCGCAGCCGGAGATTGTCCCGGCGATCTACCGAGGGGCCAGGAAGCTGCAGGAGATGGTCGACGCGTTCAACACCCTCGGTTTGAGCGAAGTCGAACCCGGGGAGTTCGTAAACCTGATCGTCGAACCCCGACGGTTATTCGACGAGAAAGTGAGTCAACGAGCCGAGGCTCTTGGTGCGGACGGGGCAGCTTTTATCGAATCGATGCGAGCCGTCGACTTCGAGAGGGTTTCCGAGATCGAATCTGAATTGATGCAAAGCCCTTACACAACCCACCAGGCGTTCAGCTTCATGGAGGCTGCGCCGCTACTGAAGATCTTTTCCCTGGTGAATGGCGAGGTGACCATCGACGATCGAGCCGCCCGAGCGTTCACCGAACGCGAGCGGTTGTATCCGACCGATTTCGACATCGACAACCTGGCGATCTGGGGTCGTGTGCTGTCGGCCGAGGAAGTGCTGGATTCCTACGCGGCGTACTTCAAACCCGCTATTCCCGAACTCGCCGAAGAGCTCACCTCGATCACAGCGGGCGACTGGAACATCTTCCATGGTGGTAAGCACTTCACCATTGAAGAACACGGTTGGGGCTCGAGAGTGGCGATCGCGCAAATCCTCGAACGGGAAAACGTCGACATCGTGATGATGCAAGAGACCTACTCATCGGGTGATTTCATCGCGGCGGAGCTGGGCTATTACTTCGCGACCACCGTTGATTGGGACTACCTGAACCAGGGCGCCAATATCTCGGTGCTCAGCCGGTACCCGATCAAGGAGCTGTACGTTCAAGAAGATTCACCCTTCATGAATGTCGGTGCCAGGATCGCGATCAGCAAGACGCAGGATCTGTGGGTCATGTCAAATTGGTACGGCATGGAGCAATTCCCCGACGTGTTCGAGTTTCACCAAAGTAGATTCGCCGGGTCAGCCGCAACACCGGTCATCTTCGCGGGCGATTTCAATGCCGTCCCGCATACCGATGGCGGCAGCAGCATAGCTTCCCGAGCGATGCTGGATGCCGGTTTCATCGACGCTTTTCGCAGCCGCTATCCGGATGTCCAGAGGTTTCCCGGAGCCAGCCATCGAAGCGGCCGACGGATCGATCAGCTCTACTACAAGGGTGCCAGCTTGCAGAGCACGTCAACCAGGCTGATCACCACCTGGCCCATAGGTTTCCCTTCCGACCATTACCTGATCCGGGCGACGTTTGGTCTGAAGTGGTCCCCGGGCAAGAAGGAGCGGATGCCTATCCTGAGCTCCGGGAAACAAGAAGCGTTCGAGTCCCGATAAGTCGCAGTATGAAAGGACGCCCCTGCTGGGGGATTGTTTGAGAGAAAACTCTCAACAAGCCTGATCAATGTAGGCGGTCGGGGTGCCACGCCTCTAATGTGCCACCCGGCCCGCCCAGTGCGCCGGTGGTTCGATCCCCCTACCGTCCACTGTTCGCCGACGTGACATTTTCACTGAACAGTTAATGGGTGACAGAATCATTGAACAACTACACACGTGACTGTTTGTTGTTGCTGTCCAATGAAAATGTCACGGTAAGTGTTCAATAAAAATGTCACCTGGGTGGGAAAACGGGTTCATACATATCGCGATAGTCGAGGTGCCAGGGGTGATCTTTCCTTCGGAGACGAGTCGGCTAACTACATGTTGATGGGCCGCTTCGGGAACGTGTTCCTGGTGAACGGCGAACCCGACTATTCGCTCCAGGTCAATCGCGGCGAGGTTGTCCGGCTCTTCCTCACGAACACGTCGAACACGCGCACTTTCAACCTGTCTTTCCGACGTGAAGATCCTGATGCCGATGAGACAGAAGCAATACTGCCGATGAAGGTGGTCGGCTCCGACGTGGGCCGCTTCGAACGCGAGGCCGTCGAGCGGAACGCGGTGATTGCGCCCGCGGAACGATACGTCGTGGAAGTCAGGTTTCCCGAGTCGGGGCGTTATCTCATGGTCAACCACGTCCAGGGCATCAACCATCGCCAGGGCGTCTTCCTGCCCGAGATGACGACGCTGGGAACCATCGACGTGTCCGATCGCGCGACGGATCCCGACTACTCGGGGACCTTCGAAACCGTGCGCGAGCACACCGCGGTCGTCGCCGAGATCGATGCCTACCGCCATCTGTTCGACAAACCGGTAGACCACGAACTGGTCCTGTTGCTGGAAGTGGAAGACCTTCCGCTCCCCGTCGAGCAATCCATGGCGTATGACTGGATCTATTTCAATCCCGTCGAGTGGACCGGGACCATGCCCATGATGAATTGGGCCTCGACCGGGGAAGAAGTTGCCTGGATTCTCCGGGATCCCGTTGCAGGCGCCGACAACATGGATATCGACTGGAGTTTCCGCGTCGGTGATGTCGTCAAGATCCGGATCGTCAACGAACGGGACTCGTTCCATGCAATGCAGCACCCGCTCCACATCCACGGCCAGCGTTTCCTGGTCCTGGAGCAGAACGGAGTGGCGAACGACAACCTGGTCTGGAAGGACACGGTTTTGTTGCCCACAGGCTCGACGACGGACATACTGCTGGAGTTGTCGAACCCGGGAAGCTGGATGGTCCACTGTCATATCGCGGAGCACCTGGAATCCGGCATGAAATTTGTAATGGAGGTCGAAGGACAATGACGATGCGCTTTACGAAGGTTCTTGTGCTTGTGGCGATTGCGGCCGCGGTGCTCTCCTCCGCGGCCGAAGCCCAAAGACCGCAACAACTGCAGGAGTTTGTCGCCGTCGAGGCGCCAACGGTAGTCCTGACGAACGTCAAGGTGATCGACGGGACCGGCGCCCCGGCGAGAGACGGGCAGACGATCGTCATTGAGGGCGACCGGATCACCGCTGTAGGAGCGACCGGAGACGTGCGTGTTCCGCCCGGCGCCGAAGTCCACGACCTCGCCGGACACACTGTGATCCCCGGGCTCGTCGGTTTGCACAACCACAGCTACTACACGGGCGGCCGTGGTCGGGCGGCCCAGTTGTCGTTCTCGGGTTCGCGCCTGTACCTGGCGTCCGGTGTGACAACGATCCGGACTACAGGCGCCCGCGCGCCCTATGAAGAACTCAACCTCAAGCGGGACATCGATGCCGGCCGCGTCATTGGCCCGACGATGTTCACAACCGGTCCGTACCTGACGGGCGAACAGGGTTCAGCGACGATGACACGCCTGGAGGGTCCCGAGCAGGCCCGGCGCGTGGTCCAGTACTGGGCCGAAGAAGGAGTCAGCTGGTTCAAGGCCTATACCTGGATCTCGAGGGCGGAACTCTCCGCAGCGATCGAGGCGGCACATACCAACGGTGTCAAGGTCACCGCGCACCTCTGCTCGGTTGGCTATCGCGAAGCGGTTTCGCTGGGGATCGACAACCTCGAGCACGGCCTCTTCGCCAACAGCGAGTACGACCCCAACAAGCGCCCGGACGACTGTCCACCCAACTTCCGCGCCGGCTATACGGACCTCGACATCGATTCGCCCGAGGTCCAGGCCACGTTCCGGGACATGATCGACAACGACGTTTCGATGACGTCGACGCTCGTGGTCTACGAGATTTCGGTTCCCGGGCGCGAGCCGATCGACGAGCGGGTCTTCGAGGTCCTGGCTCCCGAGATTGCGGCCGAAGTGCGCGAGATCTCTGAGCAACGTCGAGGCGCCGATCCCAACTCCGGCCGGGGACTGAGTCCGGCCCTGCTCAAGAAGGCGATGGAGTACGAGTACGCCTTCTCGAAGGCCGGCGGTCTTTTGGCGGCGGGCGTGGACCCGACAGGCTATGGCGCAGCTCCGCCGGGACTGGGTGACCAGCGCAACTATGAACTCCTTCTCGAAGCGGGCTTCACTCCGAGCGAGGTGGTGCAGATCATGAGCGCGAACGGGGCCAAAGTCCTCGGGATCGACGAGGACGTCGGCACGATCGAATCCGGCAAGATCGCCGACCTTGTCGTTATCGAAGGCGACGTGGAACAGGCCGGCCACATCCACGACACCCGGATCGTTTTCCGGCACGGTGTGGGATGGGATGCGGTGAAGCTCTACGAGTCGATCATAGGGATCGTGGGAATCCGCTAGCTCCTGTTTCGTGCACCCCTGACCACTGATTTCTCGGTGTGGTATGCGGGCACGGCGTTCCTTGGGCTTGGTTTCGTGCTGGTGTTGGCGCTGTGGAGTTTCCGCACCGCCCTTGGCGGGCGGAAGGTGTTGAAGGAAGATTTCCTGGAGAACCAATAAGGCGTTGGATCCTGCTCGATCAGGCGACCGTCTTTTCGTCGGACTCGATGTGGACGACCCGCTGCGGGAACGGAATCTCGACACCATGCCGCCGAAAATCGGCATCGATCGCGTAGTTAAGCTGACTGCGGAGCGCCAAGTGTCCAGGCGGGTCGTCACTCCATACCAGCAACTCGAAGTTCAGCGACGAATCTCCGAACTCGTTGAACCGGACTTCCGGTGACGGATTCTTGAGGACATGGTTCGTCTTGGCAGCAACATCTTCGAGAATCCGCGTGACCAGTTCGACATCGGAACCATAAGCAACTCCCACAGGCACATGAACTCTGATGGTCGGATCTCCGTGCGACCAGTTGGTCACGGTCTGATTGATGAACTGGGAATTGGGGACGATGATCGCAATGTTGTCGTTGGTGACGATGGTCGTGGATCGGAAGTGGATGTCGACGACGTTTCCCTCGACATTCTCCACCGTGATGCGGTCGTGTATCCGGATCGGCTGTTCGAGCAGAAGCACAAGTCCGGACACGAAGTTGGAGACGACATTCTGCAGACCAAAACCTATACCGATGCCCAGCCCGCCGGCGACAACTGCAAGAGCCGTCAGATCGATGCTCAGAAAATCCAGCGCGACGATGATTCCAACCACCCACACCGCGTATCCAGTGATTCGAAGAATGACGTATCGCGGCGCCGGCTCCACACTCTTCAGAATGTGCTCATTGAGAACACGACGAGTGGTCCGGGAGGCGTAGCGGGTAATCAGGAGAACGACTGCGAAAAGGAGGATATGCTTCGCGGTTATGGCGCTGCCACCAACTTCGAGTGCGCGAAAGTCCAGGATTTGATTCAAGGTCTCAATCCATTCCATACGGAGAGGGTAGCGTGGTTCGCTACCGTTTCATGCTGCAAACTTTACGATTGTTCTTTTGCGGGTGATTGCTGGGCTTCCGACACAGCGCAATCAGGGGGACTATGACCGAGACCGATTCAGCCGACGTTCGACCTAATGCGGCCTCAAAAGAAAACACACCAGGCCCAAGTGGCCTTCCATCCTCTGCTTCCCCCTATCAGCTAACGGTAAAACGTGGCTTCCTTGCCTTGGGAATCATGTTTGGTAGCCAGATGTTGATAGGCCTGGGGTATTCATTTATTGCTGGTTTGATTGGTGGCACAAGCGACGGCGCTGGCCCTGTTGATACCAATGTTGTTGGGCTCGTATCTGTGCTTGGCGGCGGCGCGATTACGCTCATCTGGATTTGGTTCGATTTACGACGATTCGGCTCAACTTTCGGGCCGCAGATCGGGTTGCGGCCCAGTTGTTTGGGCGTCAGCCCGACCGTGCTGTTGGTTTCAATTACTTTTGTATCAGTTCGGCTATTGACCTGGGTTTATCGAGCAGTTGTTTTACCGTTGTTCGGCGAGGTAAACGTTGTTGGCGGGGCGTCGGAAGTGTTCGCTCATTTCGTGGAGAGCGGTTCAGCCTATGGGATTATCGGTTTTCTTGTGTTGGCAATCGTGGTGGGACCGGTTCTCGAGGAACTGGTGTTTCGGGGCTATTTTCAGTCGGCCCTGGCCAAGCGCATGCCGGTATGGGGTGCCATCACGGTAACCTCCCTGTTGTTTACACTCGGTCATGGACCGATGGCCTTATGGCCGATGTATTTTATGTTTAGCGCTGCTTGGGGCTGGATATTTGCCCGAACAGGATCTGTGAAAGCGGCCATTGCATTTCACATGCTCAACAATATTTATTACACCCTTATCGCAGTGATGGGATGGACGGCACTCAAATAAACAGGTGGTTCGAGGCTCGGGGTGAATATGGGGGCAGAATTGGAATAGACGTTAGTGTTAACGAAAAACTTTAGAATTCTCTGTTGCAAGGACTGCATGACGAGGTACCGCAGCGCTGTGTTAACTTGATAGGTGAAGTCCCTCGACGCCCGGTGGCGAGCAGTTCACGTGGAAATGACCGGGCAGGCGAGCCATCACGACTAACTCTGATTCAATAGGAAGGTAGGCCATGCCCGTACTTCAGTTCTCCGACCTCCCCGATTCCGCCCGCCTGTGGACCTACGGCGCCGAACGCACTCTGACGGCGGACGAGGTCCAGGCACTTCAGGACTGCATGGCCGACTTCCTCGCCCAGTGGCATTCGCACCAGCAGGCCGTGGCGCCGACCTGGCAGTTGCTTCACGACCGGTTCGTGGTCATCTGCGTGGATGAATCGATGGTGGGGCTCTCGGGGCTGCTCGATCGACAGCATGGTCCGGAACCTTCAGGGGTTCAGCCGGGCTGCGGGTATCGATTTCGCGGGCGGGGGCAACCTGGTGTTCTACCGGCACGCCGACGGGGGAATCCGACGCGTGGACCGTCTGGCGTTCCGCGACCTGGCCAAGCAGGGGGCCGTCGACGAGAACACCATCGTCTTCGACACCACGGTCGCCACGGCGGGTGGGTTCCGCGCCGGTCGCTGGGAAGTCCCGATGCGCGAGGCCTGGCACATGGACGCGTTCGGCGGGCTCCTGCCGTCGTCGAGCTAGCTCTGACGGCGGCCACCCTTGCAAACCGCCCCTATGACTCCTGCTTGGCTCCGCCGGCCGGAAAGAATACCGTCTCGATCGGCAGCCCAAACATTTCTGCGATGCGAAAGGCGAGCGGCAGGCTGGGATCGTAGCGGCCGGTTTCAATGGCATTGACCGTCTGTCGCGACACCTCGAGTTCGCGGGCCAATTCCGCCTGAGTCCAGTCCCGCTCGGCGCGTAGTACCTTGATGCGGTTTTTCATCGGTAGCGCCGCCATCCAAGCATCACACCCAGGGAATAGGCCATGATCATGAACATCAGCGCATCGGAAGGACCGGCTTCGAAAAAGCCGATGTCACCGAGGAGTTCAAGCCCGACAATCGCAACCATGCCGACCCCGAAGCCGACTGCAAGCGCGTCCAACTGGACCTTGCGTTGCAGCTCTTCGGCCTCCTGCAGGAACCTGATGTAGGCACGGACTGTCGCGACCCCCAGAATGTTTGGCGCCAGGGCGAGGGCCATCAAGGTCGCTTCCCCCGTCACCAACTCGCCTTTGATGAGGAAGGTTGCCCCGACCCAGACAGCCATCCAGGAGAACGCCCAGTAATTGACGATCCTTGAGTTTCGCCTGTCGCGTTCCGTCACGTCGGCACTACATGTGAATCGTTCCCACCAAGTTCTCTCCATGGTCTGTCTCCTTGACTAAATATAAATGTTACTTGACACCATGAAGTGTAAATGGGCCTGGACTATATGTCAAGAGTGCTTTACTTAAAAGATCGAAGAGGAGTGCTCCGCCGTTCTATAGCGAATCTCGTGGGGTTGGCGATGGTATCTACGACGAAGCTGCTAATGTCGCTCGGAACCTTGCCCGGCCCGTCGGCCGTATACGACGAATCCCGCGGTCGCAAGAAAGATGACGGGGAGGATTGCTGCGGTGTACTCGGCGCGGATGAGGTGAAAACCGGTTGCCATCGCCATGATGATCCCGAGTCCCGCTGCCGCCAGGGCTGTCAGCCCGGGTCGAATGCCTGTGAGGCCCGGCAGTATCAGACCCAGCGCTCCGAGCAATTCCGAGACACCGATGAACCGAATCAGGCCTGGCGAAAGATCCGCCAATGATGGAAACGCCCCGACGACCTCCTGTATTGGCGGAACCGCATGGCTATAGCCAATCAACGTGAACATGGCCGCCAGCAGCGCCTGTGCGATCCAAAGTGCGATATTCATTGCTACCTCCGCGGTGTGCCGATCACATCGACGTGTCCGACGATCATCTCAGATCGTCCGTTATCGATGTGTGCCCGGCGTCGTTCTCTCCATTCGCCGAACTTTGACGACCTGCTCGGATCGACTTCGCATGCGGCTCGGAACCATCCGTCGAGCAGAGCGCGTTGCAGCGGCTTGCTGTCCGATCCCACTCGCCAGTCGCTTGGTTCCGAGCACGTGCGGTAGCCGTGGTCGGCGAAGATTTCAGCCGCCTTTCGCGCGGCACCCGGGCCCAGCGCCGGACCGAAACCTTTGTCGGTCCGCTGGTGCCTGTTGAAGAGATTAAGAACTTCAAGATCCTCCGGTTCCTCCGGATTGCACTCGACGCGTCCGTCGTAGGACAGGGCGAACCACACCGGCGCCGCACGGTCCGCCGAGCTTCGGGCCAACCGCCAAAGCCAGTCTTCAGATACCAGGTCGAGCAATGCGGACGCCGTGACCAAAGCACCGTCGGGCAACGCCAGCCGATCGAGTTCGGTCCCCAGATCGATGGAGACTGTGCTGATGTGGCACTCGAAGAGGTCTGCGCGCACCGTGATCCGGCCGTCGCCCTCTTCGTCGACCTCGGCGTCCATCGACTCTGCCCAGTCCCGCATTCGGAGGTTCATGGTCTCGAGTAGCGATGGATCCTGGTCCGCCGCTATCCAGCCCTGCGGGCCGCCAAGCAGTGGCGCCACGTAACGAAGGTTTGCACCGGTGCCCGCCCCGAGGTCGACGACCTGAATCGTGATGTCGGGCGGACCGGCCCCGCGGAGCGCTGCGGCGATGATCGGGGCGAGGGATGCGGCGCGCGATCGGGCATCGAGAGGTTCCCGCAAGCTGAGCCAGTCAGGCCGAAAATCGCTCACGACCTGGTATCCATCAAGCCCTCGAGCGCCGCGGCAAACTCCCGGGAGGCGTCGCTCCAGGTCCGCACGTGCTTGCCGGCTGCGATAGCGTTGAGGGCAAGCCGCCGTCGCATGTCGGGATTGTCCATGATCTTGGCCAGTGCCTTCGCCAGCGCTCCCTCGTCACCCGGTTCGACGAGCAGGCTGGCATTCGGCGGAACGGTATCGGGGATCGCTCCAGCCAGTGTGCTGACGACCGGGATGCCATACGCGACGGCCTCGGCCAACGCCATTCCGTAACCTTCCATGTATGAGGCGAGCACGAACAGGTCTGCGCTTGCGTAGTACCGATCAAGGTCCGGCCGATCGACTTCCCCGAGCAAGCTGATTCTCGTGCCGAGCCCCAGGCGATCGATCTGTCGTCGCAACCGATCGACGGTCGTTGGGTCGCGAGTCAGGCTGCCGGCGCAACGGAGGTGCCAGCGTCGATCGCTGAGCCGGGCAAGCGCATCGAACAGCACCGCATGACCTTTGCGCGGCGTCAACGTCGCAACCGAGAGCAGGTTGAGCGACGTGTCGTCGGGAGAGTTGGGAGGCAGGACAAGCCGGCCCAGGGGCGTGTCGATCCCCGGCTGAACGACTCGGATCCGATCGGCCGACACGCCGTACCCGGCCAGGATCTCGGATGTCCACGAACTCGTCACGACGATGCGCCGCACGAACCGAAGCGAAGCGCGTTCCGATTGCTCTAGCAGGCGCGCGGTGGCCGCATCCAACCCGGTCTCCAGCGCCAGGGGATGATGGATCAGGGCGAGGGGGCAAAGCCGCTCCGCCTCCGCTTCAAGCAGGGCCGACAAGCCGCCGAGTGCCAGGCCGTCGATGACGACGATGCGTCCGCCCGGTATGTCGGCGAGCACGCCGCGGGCGTGCCGAAGCGCGGCGGAGTTCGGTTGCGGAAAACTCGGATCGAGAGACCGCACATCGATCTGCCAGCCGAGTCGACCCAGGCCCTCGGTGACCCGTCGATCGTAGATGTATCCCCCGGTCCGGGTTTTGAGATCGCCCGGTAGCAGGAGGCTCAACACGGGAGCGCGATGATCGAGGGCAGGCCCGTTCATGGGACTGTTCACTGGTCCGGATTTGCCAGTTCGTTCTCGTAGGCCGCCCATGCGATATGCGATTCGTGCAAAGTCACACGCATCGACGTCAGTCCCCGCGCGGATGGACCGAGTTCCCCGTCTTGAATCCGTTTCGCCAGCCGCTCGAAAATGATATACGCCAGGAACTCGGTAGTCGTGTTCCGGGCCGTGAAGGCCGACTCCTCATCGAGGTTGCGGTAGTTGAGCTGCGACAGCACGGAGGTGAGTACCTCGCCAGCCAGACCGATGTCGACGACGACGCCGTCTTCGTCCAGTTTCGGTCTGCGCAGTTCCACATCGACGACGTACGTGGCTCCGTGAAGGTTCTGGGCCGGACCGAATGCCTCGCCCTCGAAGCTGTGCGCGATCATGAAATGGTCCCGAACTGAAACGGTGTACATGAGAGTCCTTCTGCCTTTTAGTGGCTGGTCCCAATATGGGGGGTACAGGCCACTAGTAGACGATCCGATGGCACAACGTGCCGTCGGGGGTAGTCGCGAGTGTTTTCATGACGGCCGGCAGTTCATCGAACTGGCTCTGGCCTGTTATCAATGAATCCAACGCGGGATCCGCGAGCAGTCGCAGGACGAGTTCCAGGCGGCGGCCCGCGCTCCAACGGCCACGTTGAGCAGGGGCGATGGCGCCGACCTGCGACGCGTGCAAGCTCAAGCGACGACTGTGAAATGCCTCCCCCAAAGCGAGGGCCGGCCTGTTGTTGCCGAACCAGCTCAGCTCGACGACCCTCGCCTCGAAACCCGCGAGCCCGAGACACGTGGAGAGGCCTTCGGCCGTCGCGCTGGCGTGAAGGACCAGATCGGCATCCTTAGTCGCGTCCTCGGGTAACCGAAAGCCGAGGCCCAGGGCGCCGGCGATTCGGGCCTTGTCGGGATCGATATCGATCAGTTCGACCCGACACCCGGGAATCCCTGCTGCCAGCCACGCCGTCAGACAACCCAGCGTTCCAGCGCCGACGACCCCGATCCTGTCGCCGACCATCGGGGCAGCATCCCACAGGCCATTGACCGCGGATTCCAGGTTGGCTGCGAGCACCGCGCGTTCAGCCGGCACATCGCCAGGCAACGGATGCACGGCTTCGGCCGGCACTACGTAGCGCGTCTGATGTGGATAGAGACAGAAAACGACGCGATCCTGGAGCGTGGCCGGCCCACGTTCCACTCGTCCGACATTGATGTACCCGTACTTGACCGGCGCGGGGAAATCCCCCGTTTGGAATGGCGCCCGCATTCGCTCGAATTCGCTTGGCGGGACCCGGCCGTTGAACACCAGCGTTTCCGTGCCGCGGCTGATACCGGTGTAGAGTGTCCGGACAAGAACCTCTTGCTCGGTTGGCTGCGGTAACGGCTCGGTACGGATTTCGCCGCGGCCCGGTCCAACGACCCAGAACGACCGTGCGACTTCGCCAGCGTCAGTCATCTTGTTCCAGCAAGCTCACAGTGCGATCGGGCGTCGCTTGAAACTCGACCCGAAAAAGTGTCAGTATCCTGCGGAATCCAAGCATCATGAGTTCGGGAACGCACTTCCGAGCGTGCGTGCCCAAACACTATATATAAAGACCGGGAGTCTTCGAGATTGGAAACCAAACCCGCCGCCATCACCTCGGTCCTGACCGACGGTGCCGATCGAACCCCGGCGTTGGCGAGGAGCGTCGCATCCAGCGTCGTAGTGTCGCTTGTGGGAATTGCCGGGGTTGCCTGGGTCGTGGGACGACTACTCGACCTCGGTGAGACCTTCCCGCTCCGGGTGATGTTGGCTTTCGGCCTTGGAGCGTCAGTGATGGTTGTGCTTGCTCGAAAGCACATACCGTCTCGCACGTTTGGATCGGCCAACCGCGTTACCCTGGCGCGAGCCGCGCTGACAGCGTTGTTGCTGGCTCTCATCGCTGAAGAGGCGACGCCTGCGGCTGCCTGGTTTGCAGCGATTACCGCTTTTGTGATCGTGGTGCTGGACGGCGTCGATGGGTGGCTCGCACGTCGGCGGAGCGAAACCGGCGTTTTCGGGGCGCGTTTCGACATGGAGACCGATGCGATGCTGATTCTCGGCTGCGCCGCGCTCGCCTGGCGCTTCGGAAAGGCCGGCCCGTGGATTCTTGCGGCCGGGTTGATGCGTTACGTGTTCGTTGGATCGGGCTATCTGCTGCCCTGGATGAGACGTTCGCTTCCCGAAAGCCGACGGCGTCAGACTGTCTGTGTCGTGCAGGCGCTATCGCTGATTGTCTGCCTCGCGCCGGTCGTGACCCGACCCATGAGCGACGTCGTCGCATTAGCCGGTCTTGCGCTGTTGGGCGCTTCGTTCGCGATCGATGTTGGGTGGCTTGCTCGAGAGAGGCTGCTAACAGGCTCTGAATCCTCGCATCACCGATCCACAGGAGTCGTTGACGGGGCTTCTCCTTTGTGTTTAGCTCGGTCGCGAATGCCGCTGGCTCGACGGTTCCGGAATACCTGAAGGGCTTCAGCTTATACCGGCTCTTGCTTTCCGGAATTGGAATATGGGCTCTCGAACAGAAACCAGTGACACGGTCTTCCGATCGTCATCGGCGCGGCTGCCGACGGCGTTTGGCGAATTCACGGTTACCGTCTACCGGGATCATGATCGCAAGGAGAACCTGTCACTTCATATGGGGGAACTCGACGGCCCGCCCCCCCTGGTCCGCATCCACTCGGAGTGTTTGACAGGCGACGTCTTCGGCTCGGTTCGCTGTGATTGCGGTGAGCAGTTGCAGGCCGCGATGCGCTGTGTGTCCGCCGAAGGCCGCGGCCTGATCCTGTACCTGAGACAAGAAGGGCGTGGCATCGGGCTGGACAACAAGATTCGCGCCTACGCCCTGCAAGACGTCGGGATGGATACCGTGGAAGCGAATCTGCATCTGGGGTTCCCGGCCGATCTTCGAAGCTACAAGCACGCAGCCGCGATGCTGAAAGACCACGGGATCCATTCGGTTCGACTCGTGACGAACAACCCCGAGAAGGTGAAAGCGCTGGAGGCTTGTGGCATCCGCGTGGTCGAGCGGGTGCAGTATGAGATTCAACCGCGTCCGGAGAACTACGCCTACCTGCAGACGAAAGCCTCCAAAATGGGGCACCTCATGAAACCCTGGCCGGCGCCGGAAACCCCCTCGAACGGAAGCGCAAATCCGAGGGTACCTGCTGGGTTTTTCGACAACGACGAGCAGCGTATCGGCGCCCGAATCGTGGCGCATCTCGGTCGGCGACTGGGGTCCGACGAACCCGGTCGTCGCCGGGAGGGCGTTCCGTCGGTGACCCTGAGTTTCGCCCAGAGTCTGGACGGATCGATCGCGGCCGAGTCCGGAAAACCGCTTCAGCTCAGCAACCGCGAATCGCAAACACTAACCCACGAGTTGCGTGCGTTGCACGACGCGATCCTGGTCGGGATCAATACCGTTCTTTCCGACGACCCACGACTGACCGTTCGCCTTGTTGAAGGGAAGAATCCACGGCCCATCGTTCTGGATAGTTGCTTGCGCCTGCCGCTCGGGGCCCGGCTGTTGCGCTCCGGGTCGGTCCAGCCGATCATTGCCACGACCATAGGGGCGAGCGTCGAGCGTGAAAGACGGCTGCGTGACGCTGGAGCGGACGTCATCCGTGTACCGTCCGAAGCCGGCGGGCGGGTGGATCTGGGAATACTGCTCGGGCGTTTGTATGGGCAGGGCATCCACTCCCTGATGGTTGAGGGCGGGGCCCAGGTCATCACCGACTTCCTGGCCGGCGATTTAGTCGACCGGATGATCGTGACGATCGCGCCGCAAGTCGTGGGCGGCTTGAATGCCGTCAAGTCCCTGGCAAGAGTTCCGGCTCGCACAAGATTGACGAATGTCCGGCACGAGTCTCTCGCGGGCGACCTTGTCGTCTATGCGGACGTGGAGAAGCCGGTTTCGGGTACGGGTCGAGCCAAACTACGCGTCGCTACGGTGGCGCCTGCATCCCCCGTTGTTAAATAGGGCCAGAGGTGCCTGTCCCTATTTTTCCGTAAACGCAATCAGCCTGCGTACAGCAAACTGTAGCCGTACTCCTGGGCCCGGGTCACCGCCACCACCCCCGCAGACACGAAACGGCTGTTCGGGATCGCGCTGGCCACCAATTCGTCGTAGGCCTCGTCGCTACCGATGCCCGCTGCCTGGGAGACCTGTCCGGCAAAGAATTGAGTGGCCGCATTGCACACGGCAAACTGCGTACCGCGTTCGAGCAGAGAGTCGATCGTGTTCCCCACGTTAGGTAGAGCGAACCCGTAATAGTCGGTGGAATTCATCAGGTTCGACGACGGTGCGATACCCGTGTTCGGGTCGACAAACTGCATCACGTTGCTGAACACCCTGCCGTATTTCTCCCAGACAGCATCGGAGTATGCAAACGGCGTCGAGAAGTGCCGGAGGCACACGACCATGGCCAGGTCGGCCGGGTCGAGGTCGTAGGCGCCCTGGTTGGCTGTATACAGGTTGTTGGCGTAGAGCAGTGCCTCGGCTCCCCCGGTCGCCGTTGCGGAATCGATGAAGATTCGATGTTGGCCCGCGAGTTCGCCCAGCCAACCGTCCTGGCTGTGGCGGGCGGGTTGAAACCCACCCGCCCGGGTTTGAGCAGGAAGGGTTCCCGGAACGAAGGCGGCCGCGGCTGCTGCGGCGGTTGCCGCACCCAGGCCAGTCATCAACGAACGTCGTTTATCGTCGTGGTTCATTTGATCCTCACTTTTTGAAGTGGATTCGCGGCGCGCGTGTTTGAGCGGTTCCCGAAGCGGAAGCAGACCGCTTCAGTCCGTCGCACCCAGTTTTCGGAGGAGTTCGCCGGCTGCTTGTTGTTCGGGCGAAGGGCCTCGACCGCCACGGCCACCACGGCCCCCTCCTCCCGCCCGTCCCCGTCCGCCTCCTCTTCCAGTCGTCAGTGACAGGGGAGTCTGTCCGTTCTGGTTCTGGGCGTTGAGGTCTGCTCCTCGGTCGGCGAGCAACTGAATAACGGAAAGGCGGGCGCCACCGGTCGCGGCGTGCAGTGCCGTGTCACCGGCCTTGTTGGCGCCGTTGACGTCAGCGCTCGCGTCGAGTAGCGCTTCGACAGCCTGGAGGATGCGGCTCTCTTCGAGCGGGAGGTTTCGGTACCCGGTATTCGTATCCCCGGCTCTCTCCTGATCTATCGGGCGAGTCACCACGTCGACCCGGATTCCAGCCGCCGCCAGGAGCGGCGTGGTCCCGTTCGGCATGGCGGCCATGAGATTGGCTCCACCGGCGGCTAGGGCGCGCACGAGCTCAACTTCGAGGTATGAGGCGGCGATCAACAGTGGCGTCGCACCAACGAGCCCGTCGGACAGTGCCCACTGAATGCCGAATCGATTGACCCGGGAACCCTTGATGAGGGGGAGATTAGGATCCGCACCCCCGGCTAGGAGCAGGTTGACAGTCCCGAGGTTGCCCCGCAGCGCGGCGGCATGCAGCGCCGTGTATCCCCCGCCAAAACTATCGGGGTTCGCACCGGCTTCGAGCAGTACTTCGACGACATCCGGGTGGTCCGCGAATGCTGCCATAACCAGAGCCGAGTGGCCGTCGGCCGCAATGTCGTTGGCGTTTGCCTCCGCCTCCAGAAGGAGCCGGGCAGATTCAACATCGCCGACCCGGGCGGCGAACACCAACGGCGTGCTTCCCCCCGTCTCGATTGGGGTCGCAACCTCGGGCGACCGTCTTCCGCCGCCGCCGCGGTCCAGCTTGACCATCCTAATAAGTGTCAGGGAACGCGCGCCGACGTCGGCGCCGTGTTCGAGTAGCGAGCGGACGACTTCCGAGTGTTTCTGCGACACTGCCCACATCAAAGCAGTCTGACCGCGCGAACTCTCTCGCGCGTTCACATCCGCTCCATATGCCAGCAGTGCGAGCACCCCATCGAGGTTGCCCGTCCGTGAGGCCTCCATCAGCGGGGTCATTCCTGCTTCGCTTGCGGCGTTTGGAACGGCCCCCGAAACGAGCAATCTTTCCACAATTGCCGCGTCCGGGTGGGCACTGGCCAGGGCGAGTGGCGTGATCCGAAGGTCATTGGCCGCGTTGACGTTTGCCCCCGCGGCAATCAACAGGTCGAGCGTGTCCAAATCAGCCCGGTAGGCTGCCCAGTGCAGCGCCGTCGTTCCATCGCCCGCGGTCTGATTCACATCGACCTCGTCGGCGAGCAGGGTCCGTACCCCAGACACGTCGTTCCGCTTGACGGCTTCCACCAACTGAGCCTGTGCGAAGCCGGCGGACAACAGCACGAGGGCCGTGGATAGGAGAATGCGACAGACACCTCTATCCACATGTGGCATATTGCCTTGCCTCAAATCCGGTCGTTCGACCGCCTTTACCGTGCCAATCAATACCTACTCTCCTGACACTGCATCGAGGTCGAGCATGCCCGTACTGTCGCCCATGCTCTCGACCGGCGCACCGAGTTTGTCCAGGAGCGTCATGTGCAGGTTCGCCAGCGGCGTACCCTTCGGATACTTGATGTGGCGCCCGCCCTTGAGCTGGCCTGCGCCGCCGCCGGCCAGCACGATCGGCAGGTTCTCGGGACGATGGCCGTTGCCTTCGCTCATGCCCCCACCGTAGACGATCGCAACCTGGTCGAGAAGGGACTGATCGCCGTCCGGCGTGGCAGCCAGCTTCTCGAGGTAATACTTGAACTGCGTGACGTGGTAGTGGTTGATCCTGGCGCACCGATCCATCCGTTCCGGCTGGTTTCGGTGATGCGAGATCGGGTGATGCGCGTCGGGCACACCGATCTCGGGATAGGTCCGGCCGCTGAATTCCCGGCCGAGCATGAAGGTCATCACCCGTGTGACGTCTCCCTGGTATGCCAGTACCTGCAGGTCGAACATCAACTTCGCATAATCTGCAAACGCTGTCGGAATGCCGGCAGGCCGGGCCACGGCGGGAAGGTCGATGTCTTCGGCAGTCGCTTTTTCTATGCGCCGCTCGACGTCTCGGATGTTCTCGAGATATCCGGATATCTTGTTCTCATCGTCCGGCCCGACCCTTTTGCGTATGTCGGCAACCTCACCGAGCAGCGAGTCGAGAATGCTGCCTTTCCGCTCGAGGCTGGCGCGCCGGGCCACTGGATCCGTAGTGTCCTCGCCGAAAAGCCGTTCGAACGTGGCGGCCGGGTCGGTCTCCATGGGCAACGGCGACGTTGGTCCGGCCCAGGAAATCGTACCGGTGTACACGCAGCTCCCGTAGTCGCAAGTTGCGCCGGCATCCACCGACTCCAGGGAGAGTTCCAGTGACGGCAGAGGCGTGTCCTGCCCGATGAAGTTCGCTGCGATCTGGTCCATCGAAATCCCCGCCCGCAGCTCGCGGTGCGGGAACACGTCCGTCAGGAACTTTGTGCTGGCCTTCGCGTGCGGATAGCTGGGCGCGCCCTCGGGCGGCGGTGGCAGGCTGTCGAGCCCGCTTAAGACGAGGAGGTGATCCCGGAACGGCTCCAGAGGCTCGAGGGTGGGCGAGAACTCGAACCCCAAGCCTTCGGTCGGGGGAACCCAGAGACCAGGTATCACGCCGTTGGGGATGTAAACCGCGCCGAAGCGGATCGTGCTCCGGGCAGGGGTCTGTGCCAGTGCAGTCAACGGCGGCACCATGGCATCCAGCAGCGGCAACGCCAGCGTTGCGCCGATGCCACGCAGCATAGTGCGGCGAGAGATGGCCTTCTTTGTGATGATCATGACGCTGTTCTCCTCATCTGAAACGGAGTGCTGTTTACGATTCCCAGAATGATGGACGACCACCGGTAGTTGGTGTCGGCGGCGTCCCGCAGAATCTTGCGGATGGCCGGGTGGTCGGAGTATTCGACCCTGCGACCGAGGGCGAATGTCAGAAGTCTTCCGGTGAGGCTCTTGACGAAATCCTTACGATGGGCCAACAGGAATCTCCGGACCCCATCGATGCCGTCGATCGTCGTGCCGTCGGTGAAAACTGTGGACGCGTCGATCGGAATGCCGTCGGCCTCAGTGCGATACCGGCCGACCGCATCGAAGTTCTCGAGCGCGAAGCCAAGAGGGTCCATCCTTACGTGGCAGATCGCGCAGGAGGGATTTTCCGCGTGACGTGCCATCTGCTCCCGTATCGACAGGGTGCGGCCGTCCTCCGTGCTGCCCTCCAGGTCCGGCACGTTGGCAGGCGGCGGCGGAGGCGGCATTCCCAGCATGTTGTCGAGCAACCACAGGCCCCGCATCACCGGCGTCGTGCGGTCCGGATAAGAGGTCACCATCAGGATGCTGCCCTGGCCCAGCAGGCCACCGCGCCGCCCGTCGTCGAACTTCACCCTACGGAAACGCTCTCCGTATATGCCGGGTAGTCCGTAGTGCTTGGCCAGTCGCTCGTTGACGAACGAGTAGTCGGCGCTCAACATTTCCACTACGCTCCGGTCCCCGCGAAGTTGGCTGTCGATGAAAAGCTCCGTTTCCGCCAGGATGGCCTGCCGCAGGTTTTCTTCGAAGAACGGGAACCCGTCGGGGTCTGGCTGCCACGTATTGGCCTTGCGCACGTTGAGCCACTGGCCCGAGAAATTGTCGACGAGATTCCTCGACCGGGGATCGGCCAGCATCCGTCGTACCTGATTTTCGAGAACCTCGGGATCGTGGAGTTCGCCGGCGGCTGCCCGGTCCAGAAGTTCCTCGTCCGGGATGCTGCTCCACAGGAAGAACGACAGGCGGGAAGCCAGGTCCACGTCGCTCAATCTGTAGACCGTTCCCGGGGCCAGATCAGCCGGATCGGCCTCGATGCGGAACAAGAAGTTAAAGCTGACCAGGAGCCTTTCGATTGCCGACTGTATCCCGGCCTCGAAGTCTCCCTGGCGCTGTCCAATCTCGTAGAAGTCCATCAAGGTCCCGATTTCCCGGTCGGTTGCCGGCCTGCGGTACGCGCGGCCGGCAAGCGTTGACAGGATCGTTCGGGCGCACGGCGCCTCGTCCTCGACGCTCGCCGGGCGGCAGACGAACACTCGCCGACGGCTCGGTGTGTCCCCCGGCCCTTCCGCGAGGTACGGCCCGCCGATGGCGACCGTATCCACGGCCGCGTAGCCGTCGTATTGTTCATCGAAGATTCGGCCGAAATCCCTTTCCTCCATCACCGGTTGGGGGAACCCTTCCGGTTCCCGAGGACTGTCGACGAAGGACACTGCTACCGTCCGCGTTCCTGCCTCGACGGGTACACGGATTTCCAGGTCGTCATCCGCGTCGTGCATGTACAGCTCCCACGCGGTTTCTCCGACGATCTCTCCGACCCACGTCAACGGGCCGGCGACGCCCGGCGCCGCACCGCCGACGATGAACCTCGCAACGCGCTTTCCGTCGACCCGGATGTCGAGTTTTTGGGCCGAGCCCATGCCGACGATGTAGTCGTAGATCTGCCGCCTGAGGCGCACCCGAATGACGTACTCTCCATCCAGCGGAAAATGATGCCGGATCGCCGTGCCGCCGCGGGAGCCGAACGGCAGGTCCTCGCTGACCCGGTTGTCCTGAACCAGGAGTCCGGATACCTGGTGCACTTCGAAGGCCGGAACGGCACCGATGGTCGGGTCGCCCACGGCGAGCCGGCTGATCTTGCGGGCCGCCGACATGTAGCGTTCCAGGTGTGCCGGCGACATCGTGAGGCTGGCCGCGACGTTGTCGAAGCCAGAATCCGCCTCGTCGGGCAACAGGAGCGATTTCCCGTTGATCTCGAGCGCAAGCAGATCCCGGATGGCGTTCGTATACTCGGTCTGGTTCAGACGGTGGACGCCGACCCGACCGGGATCGGGGTTCGCCTCGGCCGCGCGGTCGAGCGAGGTTTCGAGCCACGACACGATGGCGCGGGTACTTGCAGGATCGGGCCGTGGCATCCCCATCGGCGGCATTTGACCCGTCCCGAGCTTGAAGAGCACTTTCTCCCAGATGTCCGTGTTGGCGGCGACGTCGTCGGTATCGATGTCCTGGAGTGTCAGCCCTCCGGTGAGGAGTGCTTCGTTGTGGCAGGCGAGGCAGTGTTCACCGATGAACTCGCTCGGGGACGTTGCGTTCTGCGGTTCGGATGTGAGGGTCCGGGGGCCCCCCGGCGGACTTGTTTCGGTTGCGGCGGCGTGCTCGTGGACGAAGACCAGCAGAACCAGGCAGAGCGACAACCCAGTGGCTCTTCTGACTGTTGGCATCTGCTACCTCTCCAGCACCGGAACTGCCTACCGTAAACTGTTACAACTGAAACGGTTCGGCAAATGATACCGAGCGGATATAACCTAAGTCAACATAGCTCGGTAGCCAGGATTGTCCGGGGGCTTGGCCGGAGCGCGGCACAGTGTTTGCCCGGAGGTTTTTTCGCACCGCGCGTAGCTCAAAGAGCAATGTAGTCATGACTATCGGAAGCCTCATCGCGACGGCCCGCTGTCCACGTTGCACCACGCAAGTCGATCTCGGCGCGGCATCCATTGGGTGTTCCGGCTGCGGCAGTCGCTACCCGCGGTTGGGGAATATCCCCGTGCTGCTTCGGGACCCGGACGCGTACCTGGCCTCCTGCCGGCGGCAATTGGCAAATCTGGACCAGCAGACGAAGGAGACCGTACGCGTCATTCAAGAGCAGTCCGAGCGGGCCGACGTGTTGCCCATCACTAGAGCCCGATGCCGGGCCATGATGGATGCCCTCCAGAGTCAGGCAGCCGACATCCGTTCGATACTGGAACCTCTTCTTCCGGCAGACGCCGCGGACCCAGGAGGCGAGTCGTCGGGTGACGATCTGCCCGCGCCGCTCGAATACATTCACTATCTTTACCGCGACTGGGGTTGGCCCCCCGCCCCGGACGGCGAGAACGAGCGTGCTCTGGCGGCCGTCCGGTCGGTTCTGGAAGGGCAACCGCTGGGACGGACGCTGGTCCTCGGAGCGGGCGGATGCCGGCTCGCTTACGACCTGCATCGCAGCGATCCGGGGGCGGAAACTGTGGTCCTGGATATCGATTCCTTTCTCTTTGCCGTGGCCCATTCCGTGATCCGTGGTGGCAGAGTCCGTATTCGAGAGGCCAATTCGGAAATCGATGAAATCGGATACGTTTCCAAGGAGTGGGATCTCGCGGCTCCGGATGGTGCCCTAGGCGAAGACCGATTCCACTTTCTTCTGGCGGATGGTCTGGAACCGCCTTTCGAGCCCGGGACGTTCGATACCGTCGTAACACCCTGGTTCATCGATCTGGTTCCGGGCGACCTGCGCGATTTTTTGAGCACACTGCACGGGCTTCTGCGCCCTGGAGGGCGATGGCTCAACCTTGGTCCGCTGCGCTACACACCGGACAAGCCGGTGTCGTTGCGGTTCGCGCGTGAAGAAGTGTTTGACCTTGCAGAGCGCTGCGGCTTTCACGTGGCGAAGTGGCAGACCGAATCGATGCCCTACCTGGTGTCGAAACTGAACGGACGCGGGAAGGTGGAGTGGGTGCTCGCGTTTGCCGCCGGCAGGCTCGGTGAGAGTTCGATCAAGAGCCGCTCGGGGGACGGTCCGCCGGCCTGGCTGATCTTCCGGCATCTCCCGATACCCAGGTTTGAAGGGCAGGCCGTGTTCTGGTCGAAAGCGTTTCTGGTCCAGATGGTCGTCTCGTCGATCGACGGACACCGAACCCTCGACGATCTGGCTTTTCTTGTGGCCCAAGAGCCTCAGGCAGCCGGTCTGTCCATGACCCAGATTCGAGGGGCCGTGAGACGCTGTCTCGCAGACGTCCATCCCGGCTGCAAATAGGGGACAGGCTCCCCTGTCCCTACCTCGCTCTTACACTAATTTCAGTTACTGATTTCTTAAGCCGGTTTTCGCAAGCTGCAATAGCTGTATGGTCCAAGAGGGGACAGGGGAGCCTGTCCCCTTTCAAAAGCTTTAAAATTCAGCAAGATTGCTTCAACTCCGTGCGGAGTTGTTCTAGAATCGAAGCGGCGTTACCGCCATGACGGGAGATTTGTGCATGCGTGTGCCCGGACCGGTGTATCTGACTGAGCGTAGATTCCGGTGAGATATGTGGGAGCTTTCTTGATGAGATCGACGTTGTTCCGTCAAGCCCTGTTCGTCCTATTCGCGTTCGTCATCTTTGTGTCAGCCGGCGGCGATCTGGCCGTGAGTGTCAACGGCCAGGGCGGCGGCAGTCTGCCGTCTCTCGAAGCTCAACGGGCGCTGGTGGGCGAATACTGCGTTTACTGCCACAACGACGCGCTGCTGACGGGCGGATTTTCATGGGGCGAACTGGATCTGGCCAATCCCGCGAGGAATGCCGAACAGGCCGAAGAAGTCATACGCAAGCTGAAGGCAGGCATGATGCCTCCCTCCGGCGCTCCCCGACCCGACGATGCCACCATCAATCAGTTTGCCGCGGCGCTCGCGGCGAGTGTCGACCGGGCGGCGGCCCCGCATGCGGATGCGCCGGACCTCCACCGGATCAACCGGAAGGAGTACCGCAACTCGATCCGGGACCTTCTGGCAGTCGACATCGATGTTTCCGCCCTCTTGCCGCCGGACGCCAAGACCGGCGGTTTCGACAACATGTCCGAGGCGCTGACCGTAACGCCCGGGCTCATGGAGGCGTACGTCAGGGCGGCCGGGACCATCGCGCGCCAGGCTGTCGGTGACCCCGAGGCAGGCCAGACCATGACCCAGTACGACGTCCCGAAAGTCGTCAACCAGATGCGACACATCGAAGGGACGCCGTTCGGTACCCGTGGCGGCACGTCGGTCATGCACAACTTCCCCGCAGACGGCGACTATTCCTTCCAGGCGCAACTCTGGTACGTCACGATGGGGGAGCTTGTCGGCAGGGATCTTCCGGAATCGCTCCAGGGCCAGCAGTTTGAGGTTTCCGTGGACGGCGAGCGGGTAGGACTGTTCGACATCCATCCGCTGTTTGACGAGCTCGGAGACGGGATCATGGACACGGGCCCGGTCCCGGTCAAAGCCGGGGCGCACCGGGTTTCGGCCGCCTTCATCTCCAAGTTTGAAGGCCCCGTCGAAGACCAGTTCGTGCTCTGGGAGCAGACGTTGGTCAACGTCGACTGGGCGTTGAAGAGCCCGAACACGATGCTGCCACACCTGCGGACGTTTACGGTTACCGGACCGCTGAAGGTGACTGGCGTTTCGGAGACGGCGAGCCGCGGCAAGATCTTCTCGTGCTATCCGATTTACGAGGAAGAAGAGCTGGACTGCGCCTACGAAATCATCAGTAGCCTGGCCACCCGGGCATTTCGGAGACCGGCTACGCCGGAGGACCTGGAAGGGTTGATGCAGATGTACGACCTGGGTCGCCGGAGCGGCGACTTCGAGAACGGAATCCGGACCGCCGTGCAGACGCTCATCGCCATGCCCGATTTCGTGTTCCGGTTCGAGCGGGTTCCCGATGGAGTTCAGCCCGGAGACAGCTATCCGATCAGCGATCTCGAGCTGGCCACTCGGCTGTCCTACTTCCTGTGGAGCGCCGGCCCCGACGATGAACTGATCGAGATTGCCAGTCAGGGAAGGTTGCGGGACGAAGGAGTCCTCGAACAGCAGGTCCGACGTATGCTTGCGGATCCCCGTTCGGAAACGCTCGCGACGAACTTTGCGATGCAATGGCTGCGTCTGACCGGTGTCGAGGAAGTGCATCCCGAGGGCGTGCTGTTCCCGGAGTACACGCGCAACCTGGGGCGGTCGATGAAACGCGAGGTCGAATTCCTGTTCGACAGCATCGCCAGAGAGGACCGGAGCGTACTCGATCTGATTACCGCGGACTACACGTTCGTGGATGGCGCTTTGGCACGGCACTACGGGATTCCCAATGTCATCGGGAACCGATTCCGGCGCGTCGTGCTGGACGATCCGAACCGATTCGGGCTGCTCGGCAAGGGAGCCGTTCTCACCGTGACGTCGCAGGCGAACCGGACGTCGCCGGTGGCGCGCGGCAAGTACGTTCTTGAGGTTTTGGTTGGGTCACCCCCTCCGCTTCCTCCTCCCGTCGTACCGCCATTTGAGGAAGCGGGCGACAACGACCGAGTGCGCACGGTGCGCGAACGGATGGTCTCGCACCGGGAGAACCCTGTGTGTAACGCCTGCCACCAGATCATGGACCCGATCGGGTTGACCCTGGAGAACTTCGATGCGGTGGGCCGCTGGCGTCCGAACGACGGTGGCTTCGTGATCGACCCGTCCGCTCGAATGTATGACGGGTCGCCCCTGGACGGTCCCGTCAGCCTGCGCGAAGCGCTCGTGAAGCGTTCCGATGCCTTCCTCGGAAGCTTCACCCAGAACCTGCTGGCCTACGGTCTGGGGAGGGTGCTCGATTACAGGGACATGCCGACCGTCCGCTCGATCGCGCGGGCGGCGTCCGATGAGGAGAACCGTTTCTCGGCGTTCGTCATGGGTATCGTGAACAGTACGCCGTTCCAGATGCGCGAGTTCAGGCAGGCGTCCGAGGCGAACCAGGAAGACAGGTAGGACGGGAAGGAACGAAGGGATTAGAAAATTAAGGAGAGCCGGATCCATGTTTATCACCAAGAAACACATTTCAAGACGGACGATGCTACATGGCGCCAGCGTTGCGGTCGCGCTGCCGTTCCTGGAATCCATGGTGCCCGCCCAGACTCCGCTGAGAAACACGGCGGCGGTTCCGCCAAGCCGCTTCGCCGGGATCGAGATCGTCCATGGTTCGGCCGGGAGCACCATGTACGGGACCGAAAAAGCCCTCTGGGCTCCGGCTGCGGAAGGCCGAGATTTCGAGTTCAGCCAGATCCTCGAACCGATGGAACCGTTCCGCGACTACACGACGATCATCTCCCATACCGACTGCGGGCCGGCCGATCCCTTTACGCCCGAGGAGGTCGGCGCCGATCATTTCCGGTCGAGCGCGGTGTTCCTGACCGGCGGTCATCCGAAACAGACCGAGGGTTCCGACGTTTACTGCGGGCCGTCGGTCGACCAACTCTACGCTCAGGAGTTCGGTCAGGATACGCCGGTCCCTTCGATTCAGCTCAGCATCGAGAACCAGGAAACCACCGGCGCCTGCGGCTACCACTACAGCTGTGTCTACATGGAGACTCTGAGTTGGTCGTCCGCGACGACGCCGCTGCCGATGACGCCGGACCCGCGCCTGGCTTTCGAACAACTGTTCGGATCGGGCGGCACGCCGGCAGAGCGGGCCGCGAGGCGCGAAGTCAATCGCAGCATCCTCGACCGCATCACAACCTCGGTGGCCCGCGTGCGGAACGACCTGGACCCCGTGGACCGAAGTCGGCTCGACGATTATCTCGAGAACGTACGTGAGATCGAGCGTCGGATTCAGAGGATCGAGGAGTACAACGCGTCGGGCGCGCAGAGAGAACTGCCGAACGCTCCGGTCGGCGTGCCTGATTCGTGGGAGGAGCACGTCAAGATCATGTACGACCTCCAGGCGCTGGCTTTCTCGGCGGACGTCACTCGCGCGTCCTCCCTGAAACTTGGCCGCGACACCAGTCAGCGGACGTACCCGGACAGCGGCACCCCCGCACCGTTCCACTCGGCGTCACACCACCAGCAGGACCCTGCCCAGATCGAAGACTTCGCCCTCATCAACCGGCACCATATCGATGTCCTGACCTACTTTCTGGACAAGTTGCGGAATACGCCGGACGGTGACGGCAACCTGCTGGACCACTCGCTCATCCTGTACGGCAGTCCGATGGGCGACAGCAATGTCCACGGCCACAAGCGGATTCCGTTCGTCCTGGCCGGTCATGCGTCGGGGACCGTGTCCGGCAACCGGCACGTGCGTGCCGCCGAGGATACTCCGCAGGCCAACGCTTTGCTGACGGTCCTGCACAGCCTCGGGGTGCACAGGGAAAGCATCGGCGACAGCACTGGGACGTTTTCGATCTGATCTAGCGACTAGCCTTTGGCGATTAGCGATTGGCTTTTGGCTATCGGATCTAATTTGAAGCTAGCGGTCTTGAAGCTAACAGCCAAAGGCCAACAGAGTCTTGAAGGGGCGATACATGTTCGGTAAACACGCAATTCTCGGGTCGTGCATGGCGATGCTTCTTGCAGCCGCAGGCTCGACAGCGCTGGCATCCGAAGCGGACTCACCGCTCGCCGACGCGGCCATGCGGGGCGCCATCGAGGCCGTACGCAGCCTGCTGGAGCAGAAAGCGGATGTGAATGCGCCGCAGGGTGACGGCACAACAGCGCTGCACTGGGCGGCCTACAGGGACGACCTGGAGATGGCGACCCTGCTGCTCGCAGCGGGAGCGGACGTCGGGGCCAGGACTCGGGTGAACGAGCTCATCCCCATCGTGATGGCTGCCAAGAATGGGAACGCCGCCATGGTCGAGCTGCTGATCAAAGCCGGGGCTGATGCGAACTCCACCGACACGAACGGGACAACCTTGTTGATGTACGCTGCGGCTGCCGGCGAGGCAGCCGCGGTTCAGACGCTGCTCGACGGTGGCGCTGACGTGAACGCCAGAGACACCACGAACGGGCAGACGGCGACGATGTTCGCCTCGGCCCTCGACCGGGCTGGCGCAATCCGGGTGCTTGCCGCTGCGGACGCGGACCTGGACGTGGTTACGAAGGTGAGCGAGGTCATCACGTTCGATCAGAAATACCGTGATGAGGACGGCAGCATCCAGATCCGCGAAGATTACGATGCAGAGTTAATGGGTGGGATGACCGCGCTGCACTTTGCGGCGCGTCAGGGCCATATGAACGCCATCCGCGCACTGTTGGACTCCGGAGCGGACATCGACCGCGTTTCGGTTGCCGATGAAACCAGCGTTCTGACTTCGGCCATCATCAACGGCCATAGCGACATCGCCAGGTACCTGGTCGAAGAGGGAGCCGATCCCAACCTGCCCAACATCGACGGACAGGCCCCGTTATACGCGACGATCGACGCCAGGTGGGCAGAGCGCACCTGGTACCCGGCACCGAGTATCGATCAGGAAGCGACCAACTATCTGGACCTTGCCAGGGCGCTCATCGAACGTGGTGCCGAGGTCAATCAGATCCTGGAGAACAAACCGTGGTACCGGACCGAGCACGGCGACTGGGCCAGGCCGGCCGGTGCAACCCCGTTCTGGCTGGCTGCAAAAGCCAACGACGTTCCGGCCATGAAGTTGCTCATCGCCGCCGGCGCGGATCCCACCGCCAGATCGAATCAAGGCGCGACCTCACTGATGGTGGCGGCCGGTTTCGGTCTTGAACCCCAGGTGACGAACTTTGCGCCGGGTCAGAGAGTGGCCGCTGTCCGGTACCTGATCGAAGAAATCGGCCTGGATGTGACCTCGCGGGACAACAACGGGTACACGCCGCTGCATGGAGCGGCACTGACTGAGAACCACGAGTTGATCAGGTACTTGATGGCGGCCGGTGGGGACCCTGGGGCCCGCGCCTACATGGTCTTTGGCGGTCTCGGCAGACGTGATCTCAACGTCGAGGGGGAAACGGGCGATACGGTCGCCGACATGGCGAATGGTCCGCGTGCTCACAACCTGCAGTACCCCGCCACTGTCGAATTGCTCGAAAGTCTGGGTTCGGAGAACTCGAACAACTGCAGGGCGTCGACGTGCGTGATCAAGACACGGGATGGATCGCAGAATTAGCGGCCACGGGCTGCTGAGTAAGCAGGAGTTGTAGCAATGAGAGCGATGTTGGCCGCTATAGGCCCGGTTATCTTCGCGCTGGCCCCCGTGGCCTACGGTCAGGGGTCATCCGTCGAATCCCACGAGGCCCTGGTTGGCGAGTACTGTGCCTACTGCCACAATGATGCCCTGAGAGAGGGCGGCTTCTCGTGGAGCGAAATTGATGTGGCGAACCCCGCCGCTAACGCCCGACAGGCGGAGGAAGTTATCCGAAAGCTGCGGGCCGGCATGATGCCCCCGGCAGGCGCGCCCAGACCCGACGAGGACTCGCTCAGAAACCTTGCCGCTGGACTGGAAGCCCGGATCGATCGGGTTGCCGCCGACAACCCCAACGTCAGCGCGCCTGACCTTCACCGGGTGAACCGCAAGGAGTACCGCAACTCGATCCGAGATCTGCTCAGTCTCGACGTGGATGTTGCGGCGCTGCTCCCGCCCGATGGCCGCACGGGTGGTTTCGACAACATGTCTGAGGCGCTGACCGTGACGCCGGCACTCATGCAGGCGTACGTCCGCGCTGCCGACACAATCGCGCGCCTTGCGGTCGGAGACCCGGAGGCCGTTGTCGCCGTCAAGCAATACGATGTCCCTAAAGTCGTCAACCAGATGCGGCACGTCGAGGGCACCCCGTTCGGGACACGAGGAGGGATGTCCGTCATTCATAACTTCCCGGCCGACGGCGAATACGCTTTCCAGATGAAGCTCTGGTACGTCGATACCGGAGACCTCATCGGCCGAGAGCTGCCGGAATCGTTGCAGTACCAGGAACTCGAGATTTCCATCGACGGGGAGCGAGTTGTCGTGTTCACGATCGATCCGCTGATGAACGAACTCAGCGATGGCGTGATGGTGACGGATGCGATCGAAATCCAGGCTGGAGCGCGCCGGGTTTCGGCGGCGTTCGTGTCCAAGTACGAGGGTGCCGGCGAGGACCCCTATCGGGTCGTGGAGCAGACGCTGGTGGATCTCGATTACGGCAGGAACTTCGGAACCTCACTGCCGCCCCACCTGAGGACGTTCACCATTACGGGGCCGCTGAAGGTCACGGGCGTGTCCGATACCGACAGCCGCCGGAAAATCTTCACGTGTTACCCGACCGATGCGAGTGAGGAGGGACCCTGCGCGCGGGAGATCCTTTCGAGTCTTGCAACCCAGGCCTTCCGACGACCTGCGACGCCGGCGGATCTCGAAGAATTGATGTTCATGTACGGGATGGGCGTCGGGAGAGGTGACTTCGAAACCGGAATCCGAACGGCCGTGCAGACGCTCATAGCCATGCCCGAGTTCGTCTTCCGTTTCGAGCGCGTTCCCGCCGGTGTCGGATCCGGTGATAGCTTCCGCGTCAGCGATCTGGAACTGGCTTCTCGGTTGTCGTACTTCCTGTGGAACTCTGCGCCTGACGCCGAACTGATCGAGATCGCGAGTCAAAGCGGGCTTCACGAGGAGGGAGTCCTCGCCGAGCAGGTGAGGCGCATGTTGGCCGATCCCCGTTCCGAGACGCTGGCGACAAACTTCGCGATGCAGTGGCTGAGGCTGACCAGCATTGAAGAGGTTCATCCGGAGGGAACGCTGTTTCCCGAGTTCACAAGGAACCTGGCGCGATCGATGAAGCGGGAGGTCGAGCTCCTGTTTGATACGATCGTGCGAGAGGATCGAAGCGTACTCGATCTGCTCACCGCGGACTATACGTTCGTCAACGAACCGCTCGCCACTCACTACGGGATTCCCGACATCGTGGGGAGCCGCTTCCGCAGAGTATCCCTGGAGGATCCGAACCGGTTCGGACTGCTGGGCAAAGGAGCCGTACTGGCAGTGACTTCGCTGTCGAACCGGACTTCGCCGGTCGCGCGCGGAAAGTACGTGCTGGAAGTTCTGCTCGGCTCACCTCCGCCGCTTCCTCCCCCGGTCGTGCCGCCGTTCGAGGAAAGCGTCAATAACGAAGCCGTGCTGACCGTTCGCGACCGAATGGTCGCGCACCGCGAAAACCCGGCATGCAACGCGTGCCACCAGATCATGGACCCCATTGGATTGACGCTGGAGAACTTCGATGCCATCGGGTACTGGCGCGCGACGGACGGCGGTTTCCGGATCGACGCGGGTTCCCGGATGTATGACGGGACCGAACTGGACGGTCCGAGTAGCCTCCGCGAGGCTATCGTAGGCCGTTCCGATGCTTTTCTCGGAAGCTTTACCGAAAAGCTCCTTTCCTACGCCCTCGGTAGGGTGTTGGACTACCGGGACATGCCGACCGTCCGGTCCATCGCGGGGTCTGCGTCCGAGGAGGGAAACGCTTTCTCGGCCTTTATTATGAGCATCATCGAGAGCACGCCGTTTCAGATGAGGCTGGAGAGCCCAAGTTCTATTGAGGCAGCCGAGGGCAGATAAGGTAGAATTCAGGCGAGTTTCTGAAGATCGCTGGATAATCACAAGGAGAGCCGGATCATGTTCATCACCAGGAAGAACATTTCCAGACGAACGATGCTAAAGGGCGCGGGGGTAGTTGTTGCCTTGCCCTTGCTCGAATCCATGGTGCCCGCACGGACCGCGCTGGCACAGACGGCCGCGGCTCCAAGGAGCCGTTTCGCGGCCATTGAGATCGTTCACGGCAATTCGGGCAGCACGATGTACGGGACCGAGAAAAACCTCTGGGCACCCGCGGCCGAGGGCCACGATTTCGACGTCACCCAGATCCTCGAACCACTGGAGTCGTACCGCGACTACATGACGATCATCAGCAACACGGATTGCGGTCAGGCGGATCCTATGACGGCGGAAGAGGTCGGAGCCGACCATTTTCGTTCGAGCGCCGTGTTCCTGACCGGAGCGCACCCGAAGCAGACCGAGGGGTCAGACGTCTACAACGGAACGTCAATCGATCAGATGTACGCCCAGAAGTTTGGTCAGGACACACCGCTGCCATCGATCAACCTCAGCATTGAGAACCAGGACACCTCCGGCGCCTGCGGCTACCACTACAGCTGCGTTTACATGGACACGCTTAGCTGGGCGTCGCCGACGACCCCGCTGCCGATGATTCAGGACCCACGCCTGGCGTTCGAAGAGCTGTTCGGAACCGGCGGCACCCCTGAAGAACGTGTAGCCCGGCAGCAGGTCAACCGGAGCATCCTCGATCGCATCACGAACTCCGTAGCTCGGCTTCGGACCGATATCGGACAGGCGGATCAGAATCGACTCGATGACTATCTTGAAAATGTCCGGGAGATCGAACGCCGAATCCAGAGGATCGAGGAATACAACGCCTCCGGGGCGGAACGGGAATTGCCGGATGCGCCGGTCGGCGTGCCGGATTCCTGGGAAGAGCACATCAAGCTCATGTTCGACCTGCAGGTGCTGGCCTTCTCGGCGGACGTTACTCGCGTGTCCACCCTCAAGATGGCCCGTGATGTCAGCCCGCGGACATTCCCCGAGAGCGGTAGCGATACCCCGTTCCACTCGGCCTCGCACCACCAGCAGAAGCCCGAGATGATTGAGGACTTCGCGAAGATCAATCGCCATCACGTCACGATGCTCAAGCATCTGATCGACAAGCTCAAAAACACTCCCGACGGTGACGGGAACCTGCTCGACCACTCGCTGGTCTTCTACGGCAGCCCGATGGGAGACGGCAACATTCATGGTCATAAGCGTGTTCCCGTGGTCCTGATGGGTCACGCTTCCGGAAGGGTGCAGGGCAATACCCACGTCCGGGCCGCTGATGACGCGCCGCAGGCGAATGCGCTGCTGACCACGATGCACAGCCTGGGTGTCGATGTCGAAAGCGTCGGCGACAGTACGGCGACGTATTCGATCTGACACAGGTCATTAGCCAATAGCTATTGGCTATTGGATCTCATTTGAAGCCAAAGGCTAAAAGCCAACAGCTCTTGAAGGAACGACACATGTTCGGGAAAGGCACGATCCTTGCGTTATTGGTGGTACTGCTGACCGTCGCGGCCGGACCGGCCATCGCATACGGCGGCGCGGTGGATGCTCCTATCGCCGATGCGGCCATGCGGGGCGACATTGAGTCCGTGCGATCGCTACTCGGTCGGAGTGCGGATGTGAACGCTCCGCAGGGAGACGGCACCACGGCCCTGCACTGGGCTGCATACCGCGAAGACCTCGAGATGGCCCGTTTGCTGATCGAAGCCGGCGCGAACGTTGGTGTAGAGACCCGCCTGGGTGACCTGACCCCAATGCTCATGGCTTCGAAGAACGGCAACGCCGATATGCTCGAGTTGCTGTTAGAGGCAGGTAGCGATGCGAATGCACCGGATGCGAACGGCACGACGCCGCTGATGTATTCCGCGGCTTCGGGTAAGACCGATGCCGTAGAGTTACTGCTCGCCCAAGGCGCTGACGTGAACGCCGCCGACACGACGACCGAGCAGACGGCTATGATGTTCGCCGCAGCAAGGGGCAGGGCTGACGTCGTCCGCATGCTTGGGGCGGCGGGCGCCGATCCCAATGCACTGACGAAACTGTCGGAGGTCATCCCCTGGCGGGATCGTTACCGTGACGAAGACGGCAACGCGATGGTTCGTGAGGATCGTGAAGAGCGGTTCTCTGGGGGCTTGAGCGCGCTGCACTTTGCGGCTCGGGAAGGCCACCTGGACGTCACCAGAGAGTTGGTCGACGCAGGTGCCGACGTGGACCTGGTGGCAGCTTCGGATGGCGCCAGCCCATTGAATGCCGCAATCATCAACTCCAGCCTCGACGTCGCCGCTTTCATCCTCCAACAAGGCGCCGATCCCAACCTGGCCAATAAGGACGGAGTGGCGCCGCTGTACGCGACGATCGACGCGCGGTGGGCGGAGCGTACCTGGTATCCGGCGCCGAGTATCGAAGAAGAGCAGACCGACTATCTGGATCTGGTTGCCGCGCTCCTCGAGAACGGAGCGGAGCCCGACCGACGGCTCGAAAAGAAACCGCTGTACCGGACGAACCATGGGGACTGGATTCGGCCGATCGGTGGGACGGCTTTCTGGCTTGCGGCAAAAGCGAATGATGTGCCCGCGATGAAACTCCTTCTCGCTGCCGGCGCAAACCCGGCCATTCCGACCAAGGGTGGCGCGTCACCGCTTCTGGCTGCCGCGGGTTTTGGCTTCGAACCGCAGGTCACCCATTTTGCTCCCGACGCCCGGCTCGACGCCGTCCGCTACCTCGTGGAGGCAACCGGGGCTGACGTGAACCTGCCGGACAAAGACGGGTATACGCCACTGCACGGCGCCGCACTGACAGTCGAGCATGACCTGATCCTCTATCTGATCGCAGCCGGTGCGGATATCAATGCTCGCGCCAATAAGATCTTCGGTGGAGCAGGTCGGGCTGACGAGGAAGTCGACGGAACCGGTGACACGGTGGCGGACATGGCTAACGGACCTAAGGCGCACAACATGCAATATCCCGAGACCGTGGAATTTCTCGAGATGTTGGGTTCGGAAAACTCGGACTACTGCCGGGCTTCCACCTGTGTCGTCAAGACCGTGGATCAGTGAATCGGTGCAGAACCCGATCCCTCCGGAGCCTCCCACCGACGAAGAACTAGACACCTTCATCCGTACCAGGTACGCACTGCTCGGTGTCGACATATCCGTACTGCCCGTCTCGGACGAAGAGGCGCCCATGGATCAGGAGCGCCTGCTCCGTAACGCCCGGTCCATTCTCAGACAGGACGTGGTCGCGGCGGACTTCCAGATCGATCCCCAGTTCACGCTTCCCCAACCTTTCCCGGCTCCGTTCACGGCCTGGACCGAAGAAGAATAGCCGATGGGTCGTACGCCTCCACCTCAGGACCGGAACGTCTCCCGCCGATGGTTCCTCAACAGGATGGCCTGGGTGTCGTCGGCGTCGGCGACGGGTACGCTCCTTGGAGAGATTCCGGCCCTTGCACGCACCCGAGCTCCAAACGTGTCCGAAGAGGCCTTCGCGCGCTCGGTCAGTCCTCAAGCGCTTGACGATCTGACCGAGCTGACGTTGTCGGAAACGATGACGCTCATCCGGCAATGGGACGCTCGCGCCTTCGGATCTCGTCGATGCCTACGTGGATCGGATAGAGGCCTTCGACGCCATCTACCAGGCGTACGCCGCCCGACCGTCACGGGAAGACCTTCTCTCCCTGGCTGAGCGCATTCCGCCCGACGGCCCGAACGCTCCTCTGCGCGGGATCTGTTTCGCACCGAAGGACAATTTCTACACTTCGGATCTGCTGACCGAGGGCGGCTCGCTCGTTTTCGAGGGTTTCCAACCCGACTACGACGCGACAGCCGTTTCGCTGATGCGAGCCGCAGGCGCCCTGGTAGTGGGGAAAGCGCAGATGGGAAACCTGGCGGGCGGCCGTGCCCGGCAGTACGGCACGACGATTCCGACGACAAGAAACGCCTGGGTGCCCAACGACCCGTCTGTCAGTCCCGCCGGGTCGTCTTCAGGGACAGGGACAGCCGTTGCGGGCCGGCTGGCCGTTGCGGGCTTCGGCACGCAGACCGGAGGTTCGGTTCTTGGACCCGGCAACGCCCAGGGACTGACGTGCATCAAGCCGACTTTCGGACGTATCTCCCTTCACGGGATCATCCCGCTCAGCCTGACCCGGGACCATGTCGGTCCGATGGCGCGTAACGCCCTGGACGCGGCAATCGTGTTACAGACGCTGGCCGTGGCTGATCCCAACGATCCGAGGACGCTGGGGCTGCCCCCGCCGCCGAATTACGCCCTGGCCGCGACGCCGTTCGGGGGAGAACGACCGCGCGTCCGCTGGCCCACGCGGATCGGCATCTGGCCCGATTATCTCGCGTCCAACAACGAGCGGACGAATGAACTCCGAGGTGAGTTGGTCACCGAGTTGGAACGGAATCCGTCCGTCACGATCGTCCCGGACATGACCCTGCCGGACCAATGGGATGAGCTCACGTCGAACCCGTTCGGCACCTCGCACGGCGATCCCACGGCTTTCTTCATCGAGCATCTCCGGAAGGACGTGCGGAACTTCGCGGATCGGCTTCCGCGGTTTCTCAACGGCATGTTCCAAAGCGCCGATACCTACGTGAAAGTGCAACAGGCCAGACATCTTCTCCTCGAGCGCATGCTTACGCAGCTGTTCAACCAGTGTGATGTCGTGCTGACGAGTTCGACCGGCGCTTTCGACGGCACCGGCCTGCCGTTGATGTGCATGCCGATCGGCTTCGACATCCACGAGGACTCCGGGCGTCGTCGCCCCCGGGGCGCCGTGCTGGCCGCGCCACCGTTCGGTGAAGAACGGCTCTTTGCCGTCGTTGCGGCCTACCAGGCCGTCACGGACTTCCACCGGCAGCGGCCGGAAGACCCGGAGTAAGGACTACCCGCCTGTCGCGAAAGCCCGATCTACCCATTGATCATCGACCATTCTCTGTAGCGGCGGTCTATGACCGCCGGAATCGAGCGAATCCGGACTCTGCGCTCAATAGAGCGCCGCTACAGCTTTACTTTCAGCACAGGACACTAGTCATCCTTCGTACAAAGAATCTCCCGGCTTCAACTCGCCGCTAATCTGAACGTCGTATCCATCCGGGTCCGCCACGTGGAAACTCGCATAGGTTCCACCGGGTCCT
Organism: Terriglobia bacterium; assembly: GCA_965206125.1. GTDB lineage: Bacteria > Acidobacteriota > Terriglobia > 20CM-2-55-15 > 20CM-2-55-15 > CAXWPM01. Next base: position 798,553 of record CBDBIN010000045.1, on the reverse strand, counting down.
CTGTCCAGACGCGGTTCCAGGCCACGGCGGTCCAGCTCCGTCCGCACACGGTCGGTGTCCCAATCTTCGATCTTGTACGACATGTGGTCCACCGTCGGGCCTGAACCTGCGCTATCGCGGCGATTGCGAGCGATAAGAAGAGAATCGCCGAACGTTAGTTGGCATTGGTTGGTTCCGTTGTCTCCGGCGACGGTCATCCCCATCAGATCGGCGTAGAAGTCCCGAGTTTTTGTGTAATCGGCGACCTGGTAGGAAATGTGATCCACGCTAATTGTCTTGAAGCCGCCAGACTGAGTTGTCGGTGAGCCAGCGGCGCCGGCGGCGGACACTGCGGCGGCGGAGAGGGCCAGGCTCTGAATGAGCTGGCGGCGGTTCATGTGTCCGTTCTCGAAATCCTCGAGGAGCTTGGCAATCATGCGTTCCACGGTGTAAGCCTCCAAAGAATTGGGTTCAGAGCTCTCCCAACATGTTGATACCCAGGGAAGAGCCGCAAATAATTTTCCAGTTGCAGGACCGATCATAGGAGACGCTGTTCCAAAACACCAAACGATACGATTCGCTCGCCCGAGCCCCGGCTCCGGGGGGCATGATGAAGCCGTGGAGTCCATCCCTTACCCAAGCTTGTTGCCAATTAGAGGGAACTGCGTTCTATTATGGTTTATCGCATTTAGTCGAGAGCCGTCCCGGCAACAGCCGGGGACGACGAAAAGGAGTCTTCGATGAGAGAGAGCCGCATTCCGATCCTTGCTTTCCTGATGCTGACGCTCGCGTTGGTGTCGTCCGCCCCAACGGTGCTTGCCCAGCAGACAACGATTGCGGTTCCCCAGGAAGCGTTCACCGCTCCGCTGGATCAGCAGACCCCGGTTGGCCCGAACGTTACGGTCGGTCGATTCGACAACGGTCTTCGCTACTTCATCCGCGAGAACCAGGAACCCGAAAACCGGGCCGAGCTGCGGCTCGTCGTGAGCGTCGGATCAATCGTCGAAGACGAAGACCAGCTTGGGCTCGCTCATTTTGTCGAGCACATGGCCTTCAACGGCGCCGAGAATTTCGAGAAAAGTGAGCTGGTCGAGTTCATGGAATCGATCGGGATGGGCCTGGGTCCGGGCGTCAACGCCACCACGTCTTTCGACGAAACCATCTACACTCTCGAGCTTCCCACCGAGAACCCGGAGCATATGGCCACGGCGTTCCAGATCTTGGAGGACTGGGCCCATGGGTTGACTCTCGATCCCGAAGAGATCGACAAGGAACGTGGCGTCATCATCGAGGAGTGGCGGTTACGACGGGGTGCGGGAGCCCGGATTCGCGACCAGCAGTTTCCGATCCTTTTCAGAGACTCGCGTTACGCTGACCGCTCGCCGATCGGGACGCTCGACAGCCTCGAGAACTTCGATCACGAATCGCTCCGACGGTTTTACACGGACTGGTATCGGCTGGACCTGATGGCGGTCATCGCGGTGGGGGATTTTGAGGCATCCGACATCGAGGCTCTGGTGCGCGAGCACTTCGAGGACCTTCCCAGGGCCCAGAGCCCCAGGGAGCGGACCGACTACGGCGTCCCAGACCATGAGGAAACCCTGTTTTCCATCGTGACCGATCCGGAGCTGTCTTCGTCGAGCGTTTCGGTCTACCACAAAATGGATGTCGAGGAAGACTGGACGATCGGCGGCTACCGGGAGAGGATCGTCGAACAGCTTTACAATGGCATACTCAGCGGCCGCTTCGCGGAAATCGCCAGGAGCCCAAACGCGCCGTTCATGGGAGCGTCATCCGCTTCCGGGCAGCTGATCCGTTCGAAGGGCGTCTACGCGTTGACGGCCGGCGTCCTGGAGAACGGCATCGAACGCGGTCTGGGAGCGCTGTTCACCGAAGCTGAGCGTGTCGCGCGATTCGGGTTCACCGCCTCGGAGCTCGAGCGGGAAAAGACCAACGCCCTGCGCGGTATCGAGCGAGCCAACACCAACCGTGCAAATCGCAATTCGAGTTCCTACGCATCCGAGTACATCCGCGCCTTTCTGGACGGGGAGTCGATCCCCGGCATCGAATACGAATACGCCCTTTACCAGCGGTTCATCCCCGAAATCACGCTCGAAGAGGTCAACAGAGTCGGCCAGGACTGGATCCGTGATGCAAACCGGGTCGTCCTGGTCACCGGCCCAGAAAAGGAAGGCGTGACGATGCCCGCCGAGGAGGCATTGAGTGCCGTCATCGACGCCCGAGACAGCGCCGAGATTACCGCATATGTCGACACTGTCAGCGACCGGCCGCTTCTGGCGGATGTGCCCGATGGTTCCCGGATCGTCGGAACGGAAACCCGTAGCTTCGACATTACGGAATGGACGCTCGCCAATGGGATCCGCGTTGTTTTGAAACCAACCGATTATTCCGACGACCAGGTTGTCTTCCGCGCGTTCAGCCCAGGCGGGACATCGCTTGCCGCCGATGAAGACTTTGTTCCGGCTACTACCGCCGACTCCTTGATCCCCAACGGCGGCGTTGGAGAATTCAACGCGATCGACCTGCAGAAAATTCTGACGGGCAAAGTTGCGAACGTACGTCCGTTCATCTCGACCTTTGAGGAAGGCGTCAGCGGTTCGGCGTCGCCGGCGGATCTGGAGACGATGTTCCAGTTGATCTACCTGCGCTTCACCGCTCCGCGTGCCGACGATACGTTCTTCGAGGTGTGGCAGACCCAGAACCGCCAGTTCCTGGCGAATCGCGGCATGAATCCGGCAGCGGTATTCAGCGATGCCTACACGCGCATCATGACGCAGGATCACCCGCGGCAACGCCCGCCCACTGTCGAGATGATCGATGAGGCCGATCTTTACGAGTCGCTGGCCTTCTATGAAGATCGCTTTGCTGACGCCGGTGATTACACGTTCGTCTTTGTCGGCAACATAGATCCCGATCGGATGCGACCGTTGGTCGAGCGGTATCTGGGAGCGCTGCCGTCAACGGGCCGTCAGGAGACGTGGCGGGACATCGGCGTGCGGGCTCCGACGGGAGTGATCGAGGAAACGGTCAACAAGGGAATCGAGCCGCGAAGCCAGACCCGTATCGCGTTCACCGGTCCCTTCGATTACGAATCCCAGGCGGAGCGGACAGGAATCCGCGCCATGGCCATGACGCTTCAGGAGAGACTGTTCGACTACATGCGCGAGGAACTCGGCGGTACGTACAGCGTCAGCGTGAGTGCAGGCTACAACTGGCGGCCGGAGGAGACGTACAGGTTGACGATCAGCTTCGGGTCCGACCCGGAGCGGACGGAGGAACTCGTCCAGACCGTCTATGACGGAATCGAGGCGCTCAAGACGGAAGGACCCACAGAAATCGAGGTCGCAAACACACGCGAGGCGCTGCTTCGGGCATTCGAGACCAATTTTCAGCAGAACGGGACGATCCTCGGCCAACTCGTATTCGACTACCAGCGGGGGAACGAGCCCGGGGGGTCGATTGAGACTTACCCAGGCTCGGTAGAGGTGCTGACACCCGATTCGATTCAGGCAACCGCCCGCAAGTACTTCAACATGGAGAATCGAGTTCGCGTGACGCTGATGCCGGAACAGCGCTAGGCGGCCCAGAAGCGTCCGTTTACACAACTTAACCGCCAGGGGTCTGGAACTCGGCTGGGGATTCGTGGTTAACTTTCCTGATGCTCCCCGGTCCTGCGTTTGAGATCAAGTTCGTTATCGACCCGCCGACGGCAGATGAAATCATCGAATGGGCGCGAGTGCGCCTCGCCCCCGACCCCCATGGCGGCGGCCAAGCGGGCGATGAGTACCTCACCAGAAGCGTCTATTTCGATACAGAAGATTTTGACGTGTTCCATCGCCGTGGATCGTTCGGCCGCAGTAAGTACCGTGCCCGCGTCTACGGCGACGGCGACAGGGTCTTTCTGGAGAGAAAGATCCGTAGGGCCGACCGTGTGAGCAAACGGCGGACGACTGTCCTCCGTACCGAATTGAACCGATTGAACGGAAGTGGCCCGGTGCCCGGGTGGTCCGGCGACTGGTTTCACAAACGCCTTCAACTGAGACGCCTCGACCCCGTCTGTCAGGTGGCGTACCGCAGGACTGCGCGCGTGGCTTCCACCGATGCCGGACCGGTACGCCTGACGGCCGACCGGGAGATCCGAGTTTTGCGTGCAAACGACCTCGCGTTCGTCGAGGGGAACGGTGTACCGATCGTGGAGTCGGCCGTGCTGCTGGAGGTCAAGTTTCGCGCTGCCATGCCGCCGCTGTTCCAGCAGCTCGTCAACGACTTCAAACTGGAGTCGGTGAGGATATCGAAGTACCGTCTCGGGATTAGTGCGCTGTACGGGCTCGTGGCGGCGAGGGATGTCGAGGCGCCGCTCGAGGCTAAAAGTCCAGCCGATGCTTGAATTCCTGCAGACTCAGCTCGAGCCCGGGCCTTTGCCCACTCCTCTCGCCATTGGCGTGCGGTTGGTCGCTGCAATGGTGCTCGGCGGCATCGTTGTGTTTGTGTACAGCCGCACCCGGGCGCCCGAAGACGTCGTCGGGTCGTTCAAGACGACGCTTGTGCTCCTGGCGATCCTGATCGCGATGGTGACGCAGGTGATCGGAGACAATGTGGCACGCGCATTCAGCCTGGTCGGTGCGCTTTCGATCGTGCGGTTTCGGACCGTCGTACGCGACACGCAGGACACGGCCTATGTTATTTTTGCGGTCGTCGTCGGGATGGCCGCGGGCGCCGGTGATCCGTGGGTAGCCGGCATCGGTATCGTGGTCGTCGCTTTTGCCGCTTACCTGATGCGGCCGCCGGCCGTCCCACCGCCGCCCGAGCCACGGGCCGGCCGCCTGGTCCGGCCGTGCACGCTCAAGCTGAGGGTTCGGAGCAGCCAGGACGTGAACGGAATCGTCGTTCCAGTGCTGGACCAGTACATCGAAGGGAGGCGCCTGAGGTCCATGGGGACCGTGTCTGAGGGCTCGGCGATTGAAGTATCCTACGAAGGGCACCTGACTGCGGACGATGCTGCCGAAGCTCTGGTCCGCGCGTTGAATGAGATGGACGGCGTCGAGAGTGTGCAGTTGCAACGGCGCAAGACGAAAGGCGACTGAGGAGGCATGACTATGAAAGCATCCATCCGTATTGGCGCGGCATTCGCCGCGTGTTTGGCCATGATCGCAATCGCCGCGTCCGGAGCGGCGGCCCCGCAGCGGGGTGGTCGCGGAGGGGCCGCCAACCCCACCGCCGGCCTGGTTGAACTGGACATTATCGACCGATTCGACACGAATGGCGACGGGTGGCTCGACGCGGAAGAACGCGTGCCGGCCCGCGAGTTCATCGTGACGCAACCGACGCGTCGGGGACCGGGGGGCGATGCCCCACTACCGCCAGAGCCCGGCGAGCGGCTGTCACCCGCTGACGTGACGATCTACGACGATGAGCTCCTTTACGACACGTCGGTGCTGCGCACTCTGTTCTTCGATTTCGAGAACGAAGATTGGGAGGCGGAACTCGGGGCGTTTCGGTACTCGGACGTCGAGGTCCCGGCCACGATGACGGTCGACGGCAAGGTCTACGACGACGTCGGCGTCTCTTTCCGGGGCGCTTCGTCGTACTTCACGGTGTGGCCGGGGCTCAAACGGTCTCTCAACGTGTCGATCGACATGGCCCACGACGACCAGCGACTCGGAGGACATCGAACGCTCAACCTGCTCAACTCGCACACAGATCCGACGTACCTGCGTTCAGTGCTCTACTACGAGTTATCGCGGGATTACATGGCCGCCCCGAGGGCCAACTTCGTGCGGGTGGTCATCAACGGTGAGAGTTGGGGTGTGTATGTGAACGTCGAGCAGTTCAACAGCGATTTCGTGCGTGATGCATTCGCCACAAGGGGCGGTGCTCGCTGGAAAGTGAAGGGGAATCCCCGTGGGGGGCGTGGTCTGGAGTATTTCGGCGATGACGTCGCCGCTTACAAGAGCGTGTACGACATCAAGACGAAGGACAGTGATGATTCGTGGGCCGACCTCATCGAACTGACTCGTGTGTTGAACGAAACCCCGGCCGAACAACTCGAAGCCGCGCTCGATCCCATCCTCGACATCGACGAAGTCCTGAAGTTTCTAGCCGTAGACGTCGTCCTGCTCAACGGCGACGGGTACTGGACCCGGGCGAGCGATTACGACATGTACCAGGATCCGGACGGACAGTTCCACATCATCCCGCACGACGGCAACGAGACGTTCCGCGTCCCCGCCCGTGGAGGGGGCCGTGGTGGTCGTGGAGGCCGAGGCGGCGGGAGGCTACGCGCGACGATCGATCTCGATCCCCTGGTCGGCCTCGACGATCCAGGCAAGCCGTTGCGCTCCAGGCTGCTCGCCGTGCAGGCATTGCGGGAACGCTACATGGGCTACGTGCGAGACATTGCGACGAAGTGGCTCGACACGGAGGCCCTAGGTTCGCGCGTGGCTCGTTACCAGGAGTTGATCCGCGAGTACGTCGAGGCGGACACGCGCAAGCTGGAGAGCTTCGAGGATTTCCTGACGGGTCCCGAACTTTTCAGGGCTTTCGCTAATCAGCGGGGGGCGTTCCTGCTCCAGTAGCGTCGTTACGGATCTGCGGAAAAACGAAAGGCCCGGACGGCGATGTCCGGGCCTTTTTTCATCCTCCACTGCTGCACGCTTACTGTCGCTCCAGTGCGTCCACTCCGGCCTGGGCCACCTGCGCGTCTTGTTGGGACGTCACCCCGCTGGCGCCAATCGCGCCTATGACCTCACCGTCCACGACGACAGGAACTCCGCCTTCGAGCGGCATGATCCCATCGACTGCCAGGAGAGTCGAACGGCCTCCCGCGATCGCGTCCTCCAGGTCTTTGGTCGGACGCTTCAGCCGTGCCGCGGTGCGGGCCTTTCCGATTGCCACGTCGATGCTGCCTGCCTGTGTGCCGTCGATCTTGCGAAAAGCGATCAGGTCTCCCGCTTCATCGACGATCGCAATAGCCACCGTCCAGCCGTTCGAGTTAGCCTCGGCCTCGGCCGCCGCCATCATTTTCTTGGCGCCCTCGAGCGTGATCACCTTGCGGTCCGCGAGCTGCGCATCGAGGGCGGACGGGATCATCATTGAAATCAGAACAGCGCCGATGAGCGCCGCAATCGTTCTGTACATTGGGTTCTCCTGGCTCGGCGCGTACCGGGTGCACGCGCCGGCGTGAACGAATTACCTTTCGGGTGACCATGCCGCGTCGAAGTCCATGCGCGGGCTGCCGGAATCCTTCCAGATGTCATAGCGCATTCTGAGCGTCTTCACCGGGTTCGCGTTCTCCCAAGGCTGGATGTTCTGGTCGGTCGCGCTGATGTAGGCAAAGTACGTGCCGCCATTGAAACCCTCGCCCTCGGGGTCGCCCGTGTCCGAGATCAGGATGTATGCAACGTGCGAGGTCTTGCCCTCGCAGGGCGCCATGGGATAGGGCGCCTCCTCGCAGGTGCAGCGTCCGTCGCCGCCCTTCTCATCGGCCCCTTCCATCGCTGCCATGACGCGGTCGGCCAGCGTGCCCTTCGTCTTCGTGAATGCCACCTCGGCGTTCAGCATCACGTCGTCGCTCAGCAACGAGTTCCCCTGGAACTGATAGAAAATATAGTCTCCGACGTTGCCCGAGACGTCCAGCGACGCGTTGCCGTTGCCCGAGCCGCTGTGCCCCGCGCGGCGTCCCTGCATGTCGATGATTCCGAACTGACGCCGCTCCATGCGGTCATCTTCGGGCCCCTTGGCCTTCTCGAACTCGCGCAGTTTCTCGATGATTTCAGCCGGCGGCGTGCCCTTCTTCAATTCGTCGAAGACCAGTTGCTGATTCTGGCCGGAGTTGTCCACGGCGGCCTGGCACGCGGCAACCGCCACACCCGGGACGATCACGGCCTGGATGTCCATCAAGTCTCTCGATGGGCGAGGGGGGAAGCGACTCTGCGGCACACATGTCGCGGACGCGATGATCACCTGGCCGGTCCTTGTGTCCAGTGCCAGCAGAGACCACGTCGCGAAAGCACTGGACTGCATCAGCAGCCCGAGAACGATTGCGAGAGCGAAACGTTTCATGGCGGTTCTCCTAGGGTAGGGCGGCCGGCGCGACGCACCGTTCTGAGGCCGCGTTTGGTTATCGTGAACTGTTAGGATGCGGACAACTATATAGATGACAAGGGAACAAAGCCAGGCTGCAAGAGCTCCGCCACGCTCGTGCCCCATCCATCGAGTCTTCCATGCGATAATACGGACGCGCTTTCCCCGAACCCGGCGTTCGTTCCGACAGCGGCCCGCTACCTCTTGTAAGACCGGTAGTTTCAGGTATGTCCCAAGCACGTTCCCGTTCGTCCGTGGCCACACCGAACCCGCGAGAGGTTCTGGCACGCGTGTTCGGCCACGCGAGTTTTCGTGGCCTGCAGCCGGAGATCGTCGATCATGTGGTTGCCTCGGGGGATGCGCTCGTCCTCATGCCGACCGGTGGCGGGAAGTCGATCTGCTACCAGGTTCCTGCCCTCTGCAGGCCAGGGATCGGTGTCGTCGTCTCGCCGCTGATTGCCCTCATGGAGGATCAGGTGGCGCAACTCCTTCAGGCCGGTGTACGGGCCGTCGCGTTCACGTCCAACCTCAGCGCCGAAGATGCTCGTGCCGCCTGGCAAGCCATCGAGCACGCAGATCTGGACCTGCTCTACGTCTCACCCGAGCGTCTGCTGAGCCCACGTGTCCTCGAACAGCTCGACCGGATGGAGATCGGACTCTTTGCGATCGACGAGGCCCACTGCGTCAGCCAGTGGGGCCATGACTTCCGCCCCGAATACCGCCAGCTCGCGTTGCTCGCCGAACGATTTGCCTCAGTGCCACGCATCGCACTCACGGCGACTGCCGACGAAATCACAAGAAAGGACATCATCGAACAGCTCCGGCTCGATGGTGCACGGGTCTTTGTCGCCAGCTTCGACCGGCCGAACATCCGTTACCGCATTCGGGTGAAAGACAACCCGAAGCGCCAGATCGCGGATTTTATCCGGCTGGAGCATCCGGGTGACGCCGGAATCGTTTACGCGATGAGCCGCAAGCGTGTCGAGGAGATGGCGGCTCTGCTCGTGAAGGAAGGAATTCCGGCGCTCCACTATCACGCAGGGCTGGATGCCGGGACGCGGGTCCGGCACCACGAGCGATTCATCATGGAGGACGGCCTGGTGATGGTGGCGACCATCGCGTTCGGAATGGGGATCGACAAGCCCGACGTGCGTTTCGTCGCTCACATGGACATGCCGAAATCTTTCGAGGCCTACTACCAGGAGACCGGTCGAGCCGGCAGGGACGGCCTGCCCGCAGACGCGTTCATGGTCTATGGGCTGCAGGATGTGGCATTGCTGCGGCGGCTGATGGACGACTCGACCGCGCCTGAGGATGTGCGGCGGGTCGAGCAGAAGAAACTCGAGGCATTGCTGGGCTACTGCGAAACAGCCCGGTGCCGCCGCCAGGTGATGTTGGAGTATTTCGGCGAAGAGATCGCCGCGTGCGGCAACTGCGACACCTGCCTCGAGCCCGTCAACGTCATTGATGGGACCGCGGACGCGCGGCTCGTGCTTTCGGCGATCCACAGGTGCGGACAGTCGTTCGGCACCCGGCACATCATCGACGTACTCCGGGGCAAGGAAACCGAGAAAGCCATGCGACGCCGCCACGATCGACTGAATGTTTTCGGTAAGGGTGAACATCTCACCGAGCGCCAATGGCAGGGTGTGCTCCGCCAACTGACCGCGCTGGGGCTGATCCGGGTCGACCTGGAAAACCACAGCGTTGTGCGACTCGGCCCCCGCGAGCGGGTCCTGCCGATTCTGCGGGAAGAGGCGCGCGTCACCTTGCGGCAAGATCCGGTGCGGTTGCCCCGCGCGAAAGGAGCAGGTCGCCGGGCCGGATCCGCAGCCGAAGCATTCGTCGGCGAGGACCGCTCGCTCTTCGAGGCGTTGCGCCACACGCGGCTGGAAATCGCCCGCGCGCAACACGTGCCGGCCTATGTCGTGTTCAACGACGCCACGCTGGTCGAGCTTGTGCTACGCAGGCCCAGGAGCCTGGCCCAGTTCGCCCAGGTCCCGGGAATCGGTCGATCCAAGCTCGAGCGGTACGGCCTGCTCTTTTTGGACGTGATTTCCCGAGACGCCGGATCGTTGTCTTGAACTCGGATGACATCTTGCTTTTAGGCTGAACGACATCGTTTGGAGAAACATTCTCCGTTGCTTTCGACGGCTGGATCAGGCACCCACAATGCTCTTTGGGCCGGGCGAATAAATGTGCTATCGTCAAGCGGATAAACAAGATATAGGTTGCGTAAAGGGGATTCGATGAAGTCGTTTTGCATTCGTGCCGGCGTCCTTGCCCTCGCGTTGCTGATTCCGGCTGCGACAGTTTCTGGACAGACTACGTCGACGCTGTCGGTGGCCTCACAACAGGCGTTGGTCGACGAGTATTGCGCGGGTTGCCACAACGACGACCTCCGGGCCGGCGGCTTTTCATGGACCGAGTTGGATCTGGCCTCTCCGGGGACGAACGCTGTGCAGTCTGAGGCGGTGATTCGTAAGCTGAAGGCTGGCATGATGCCGCCAGTGGGGATACCCCGGCCCGACGCCGCCGACGCGAGGGCGTTCTACCGGGCGCTGGAATCGGGGGTCGACAGCTCCGCCATCGACAACCCCTACGCGGGCGCACCGGAACTCCACCGGCTGAACAGGACGGAGTACGCCAATTCGGTCCGAGAACTGCTCGACCTCGACGTGGATGTGTCGACGCTTCTCCCTCCCGACCAGATGAGCGGCGGCTTCGACAACATTGCCGACAGTCTTTCGGTGACCCCGGCTCTGGTCCAGGGATATGTGCGAGCGGCAAGCCAGATCAGCCGGCGGGCGGTCGGCGATACCGAGGTCGCGCCCACGATGTCCATGTACACCGTGCCGAAGGTTTTCAACCAGGTGCGCCACATCGAGGGCACGCCGCTGGGGACCCGCGGCGGGACGTCCGTGGTCTACAACTTCCCGGCCGACGGGGAATACACCTTCAAGGTGACGTTCTACCACGACTTCATCACCGAATTGTTCGGCCGCAACCTGCCCCAGAACCTCCAGGGACAGGAGATCGAGATTTCGATAGACGGAGCACGGTTGGCCATCTTTGAAATCGATCCGGCCCTCGGCGAACTGGAGAACGTCCTGACGACCGAGCGCATCTCGGTGACGGCGGGTGAGCACCGGATTGCGGCGGCGTTCATCAAGAAATTCGACGGGCCGACCGAGGATCAGTTCCGGCAGGTCGAACAGACCATGGTCGACGTCACTGCGGCCGTACCCGGTCTGATCGGACTGCCCCACCTGCACACGCTGACGATCGCCGGCCCCTTCGTCGTGACAGGCATGTCGGAAACGCCGAGCCGTCTCAGGATATTCAGTTGCACCCCGTCTTCGAGCGCAGAAGAGTTGCCCTGCGCCGAGCAGATCGTTTCGACCCTTGCACGTCACGCGTACCGACGGCCGATCACCGATGACGATGTCGAGTTCCTGATCAACCACTACAGAGCCGGCCGTGAAGAGGGAGATTTCGAGGGCGGCATTCAGATGGCTGTGCAGGCCGTCCTGTCGCACCCCGAGTTCGTGTTTCGATTCGAAAAGGTGCCGGCGAACGTGAGACCCGGTACCAATTACAGGATCAGCGACCTGGAGCTGGCCTCGCGACTCGCGTTTTTCCTGTGGAGCAGCCTGCCGGACGATCGGTTGTTGAGACTGGCCTCAGAGGAGCGACTGCGGGACCCGGCGATCCTTGAGCAGGAAGTCGGTCGCATGCTGGCCGATGACCGTGCGACGGCCCTGGCGGACAACTTCGCGTACCAGTGGCTGCGCCTGCAGACAGTCAAGGAAGCGGACCCGGAGTCTCTGGTGTTCCCCAACTTCACGCGGAATCTCGGGGAATCGATGACCCGTGAAACGAAAATGCTGTTTGAAAGCATTCTGCGTGAGGATCGCAACATTACAGACTTGCTGACGGCGGATTACACGTTCGTCGATGAGATTCTCGCCAAGCACTACGGGATACCCGACGTGCTTGGAAACCGTTTCCGGCGAGTGAGCCTGACAGATTCGAACCGGTTTGGACTGCTCGGGCACGGCAGCGTCCTGACGCTCACATCGCTGGCGAACCGGACCTCTCCGGTCATGCGCGGCAAGTATGTGATGGAGGTCCTGATCGGATCGCCTCCTCCTCCCCCGCCCCCGGTGGTACCGCCTCTCGAAGAGGCCGTCGACAACCAGGTCGTGAGGAGTGTGAGGGAGCGGCTGGAGAACCACAGGGAAAACCCCGCGTGCGCGGCGTGCCACCAGATGATGGACCCCATCGGTCTGACGCTCGAGAACTTTGACGCGATCGGACAGTGGCGCGAGAACGATGGGGGGTTCCTCATCGATCCGTCGGCAAGGATGTACGACGGGACCGAACTTGACGGACCGATCAGCCTGCGCCAGGCCATGCTGGATCATTCCGATGCGTTCATCGGGACCTTTACGGAGAATCTTCTGCAGTACGGTGTCGGCCGGGTCCTGGACTATCGCGACATGCCAGCGATTCGGTCGATCGCCCGAGAAGCCTCGGGCAACGGCAACCGTTTTTCCGAGTTCGTCCAGGGAGTCGTAAACAGCGTTCCGTTCCAGATGAGAAGGGCGGACGACATACCGACGGCGGAACAGCAGTAATTAGAGCTCGTAGATCACAAGGAGCAGAGATCCATGTTTTTGACCAAGAAACATCTTTCGCGACGCACGTTTCTCACGGGAGTGGGCACGGTTCTGTCGTTGCCCCTGCTCGAATCGATGGTTCCCGCTCAGACGCCCCAGCGTCAGACCGCGGCCAACCCTCGAACCAAGCTGGCGTGTCTCGAGATGGTGCACGGAAGCGCGGGCAGTACCCAGTACGGTATCGATCAGAACATGTGGATGCCCCCGACCGAAGGGTCCGATTTCGAATTCGGCACGATCCTCGAACCGGCCGAGCAGTTTCGGGACTACATCACGCTGGTCACTCACACCGACCAGCGTCCGGCCGAAGCGTACACCGCGGAGGAAGAGGGTGCGGACCACTTTCGATCCAGCGCCGTATTTCTGACCGGTGCGCACCCGAAACAGACCGAGGGCTCGGACGTACAGAGTGGGACGTCGATCGACCAGATCTACGCCAACGAGTTTGGCCAGGATACCCCTCTGCCTTCGCTTCAGCTCTGTATCGAGAACCTGGACGCTTCAGGTAACTGCGGCTACCACTACAGCTGTGTCTACATGAACTCGATCAGCTGGTCGTCGCCCACGACTCCGCTGCCGATGATCATCGATCCCAGGATGGCTTTCGAGGAACTGTTCGGCGCCGGCGGCTCACCCGAAGCTCGCGCGGCGCGCAGGAGGGCAAACCAGAGCATTCTCGACAGCGTGACGCTCGAAATCGATCGCTTGCGGCAGGATATCGGGACGAGAGACCGGAACCGACTGAACGACTACCTCGATAGCGTGCGCGAGATCGAACGTCGCATCCAGCAAATCGAGCAGTACAACGCCAGTGGCGTCCACAGGGAGTTGCCAAGCGCTCCGATCGGTGTGCCCGACTCCTGGGAAGATCACGTCAAGATCATGTTCGATCTGCAGGTTCTCGCGTTTTCGTCCGAGGTAACCCGCGTTACCTCACACAAACTCAGCCGTGACGTGAGCAACCGGGTGTTTGCCGAAAGTGGCAACAGCACGCCTTTCCACTCGGCGTCGCATCACGGATCATCGGTGAGCGGGATAACGGAGTACGCCAAGATCAACCGGTATCACATGGAAGTGTTCACGTACTTCCTGGAGAAACTGAGGGATACGCCTGACGGCGATGGCAGCCTGCTGGACCACTCCCTGGTCGTGTATGGCAGCCCCATGGGAGACTCCAACGTTCATGCCCACAAGCGCGTTCCGATGTTGCTCGTGGGTCACGCCAACGGACAGTTCTCGGGCAATCGACACGTGAAGGCTGCTCATGAGACGCCCACGTCGAACCTCCTTCTGGGGATACTTGGCAAGCTGGGGATTGAGCAGGAATACATTGGCGACAGTACCGGGGTACTTGCGATCTAAACGGCGAAGGGGAAACTAATCATGAATAAACTCGGATACGTCTTTCTTGGGCTGCTCGTCACCGTGATGGTAGTTTCCGGGGCGAGCAACGACGCGCCCCTGGCCGATGCGGCGATGCGCGGCGATGTCAACGCGGTGCGCACACTTCTGGCTGATGGCGCGGATGTGAACGTCGCCCAGGGCGATGGGAGCACGGCACTCCATTGGGCGGCCTACCACGGCGAACTCGAGTTGGTCGAACTCCTGATCGACCGGGGTGCTGACGTCGCCGCCGCCACCCGCATCGGCTCTATGACGCCTCTTGCCATGGCGGCCAGGGTCGGGAACGCTCCCATCATCGGTGCGTTGCTGGATGCGGGTGCCAGCGCGACGGAGGCCAATACGAACGGAACCACCGTGTTGATGACCGCGGCGGCCTCCGGAAGCGCGGAAGCTGTGCGGATGCTGGTCGAAAAGGGCGCTGACGTCGACGCAACTGATGTGACCAACGGACAGACAGCGCTGATGTTCGCAGCCTCACTGAATCGCGCCTCGACGATCGAGGTCCTGATCGATAACGGCGCGGACCCGGACATCACGACGAACGTGTCTGAGGTCAGAAGCTCGGGCAGGCGGGGCCGTGGGGGTTCCACTCTTCCCGTCGGAGGGCTGACAGCTCTGCACTTCGGCGCCCGGGACGGTCATATGGATGCGATTCGCCAGTTGGTCGCGGGTGGAGCCGACGTCAACGTCCTCAGCCCGGCGAACCAGACGTCTCCGATGACGGAAGCCATCATCAACGCCAACCTCGACATCGCGAAGTTCCTGCTCGACAACGGTGCCGATGTGAATGTCATGAATGCCGATGGGCTGACCCCGCTTTACGCGGTCGTGGATATTCGATGGAGGAACAACACGTGGTATCCGCAGCCGGACGTGGGCGAAGAGAAGACCGACTATCTGGACCTGGTAAGCGACCTGCTGGACCGCGGCGCTGATGTGAATGCCCGGCTGAGCAAGAGACTGTGGTACCGGACTTTTCGGTACGGTGGGGACTGGATAGACCCTGCCGGCGCCACCGCCTTCTGGCGAGCCGCTCAAGCGCACGACATCGTCGCGATGCGCCTGCTGTCCGCCCACGGAGCCAACCCGACTATCGCGAACACCGGTGGCGTGACGCCGCTGATGGTTGTCACGGGCTACGGTTTTGACTACCAATCTTCGAATATTCTGCCCGACTCACGGCTGGCCGCCGCTCGCTATCTGGTGGAAGAGGCGGGTGCCGATGTGCATCACCAGGACGATTGGTCCTACACGCCGCTGCACGGGGCGGCGTACGTCGGCGATAATGATTTGATCAGGTACCTGGTGGCTCAGGGCGGCGATGTGAGGGCCAGGGCCCGGGGTCGGTTATCTGGAACGCGACCGGCGACCGAAGCCCCCAATGCTATGGGAGACACCGTGGCGGACATGGCGAACGGGCCGCGCGAAAAGTCGCTCCTGCATCCGGCTACCGTCGAACTGCTCGAGGCCCTGGGCTCGGAAAACTCCCATGATTGCCGGTCCACGGCCTGCGTCAACAACACCGTACTGGATCCGAGCGGCGGCGGCAGGTAGGAGTTGGCTAAGCTGTAGTGGCGCTCTATGAGCGCCGAACAATGGGGCGGTTATAGCAGCCACGGACTGCTCGACCGCCCCTGCCCTTTTCTACGCTTTCTTGATGAACGTCCAGGTCACGTGTCGCTCGTGGAGTGGACACTCCGGGAACTCCTCCCCTTCGAGAAGAGTGATCTCGTAGCCGCAATCGTTCGAGCGGTAGACGCCTGCTCGTTCGCACTTTTTGCCGGTTCGGAACATAGGATAGCCCCAGGTCTTTCCTTCTATTCCCTTTCGATTAAGATACTCCATCGGGAAAGCGAAGCCCCATGAATCCCTCTGACCTGGTCATTCGAAATGGCACCGTCGTCACATCGACGGAAAGCACAGTCTGCGACGTCGGGATTACCGACGGGAGGATTGTGGCGCTTGGCGTGGATCTCCCCCGGGCCGATCGTGAAATCGACGCTGCGGGGAAACTGGTCCTGCCGGGCGGCATCGACAGCCACTGCCATATCGACCAGCGCTCTTCCTTCGGTGTTGTCTCGGCGGACGACTTCTACACCGGGACCGTGTCGGCGGTGTTCGGCGGGACGACCACGATCATTCCGTTCGCGGCCCAGAACCGGGGGCAATCGCTCATTCGGGTTGTGGCCGATTATCACGAATGCGCCCGGGGGAAGGCCGTGATCGACTACGCCTTTCACATGATTGTCTCGGACCCGACCGATGCCGTGCTGAGGCAGGAGCTTCCCGAACTCATCGGCCAGGGCTGCACATCGTTCAAGGTCTACATGACCTATGATGCGCTCCGCCTGGGCGATTATCAGATACTGGACATCCTGGCACTGGCGCGCCGCGAGGGAGCCCTGACGATGGTTCACGCCGAGAACCATGACATGATCCAGTGGTTGAGCCGGAGGCTGCTCGACGCCGGCCACGGGGCTCCGAAATTTCATGGCGTCAGCCACGCCAAGCTTGCAGAGAGTGAGGCCACGTCGCGGGCGATCAGCCTTGCCGAGTTGATCGACGTCCCGATGTTGATCGTCCATGTGTCGACCCCGGCCGCGGTGAACGCAATCGGCAGGGCGCAGAAGCGCGGTCTGAAGCTTTACGGTGAGACCTGCCCCCAGTACCTGTTCCTGACTGCGGACGATCTGGACCGGGACGGTATGGACGGAGCAATGTGCTGCTGTAGCCCACCGCCTCGTGACAAGGAGTCGCAAGAGGCGGTCTGGGAGGGGTTGGCGGACGGGACGTTTCAGGTGTTCTCATCCGACCATGCCCCGTACCGCTTCGACGAAACCGGCAAACTCGCGGCCGGTCCGAACGCCACCTTCGAGCAGATTGCCAACGGCGTGCCCGGCCTGGAGGTACGCATGCCGTTGTTGTTCTCTGAAGGCGTCGGCGGCGGCAGGATCGACATCCATCGGTTTGTCGACCTGACCGCGACGCGCGCCGCGGTCCTGTACGGCATTTATCCGAGGAAAGGTACGATCGCAGTGGGGTCTGACGCGGACATCGCCATCTGGGATCCCGAACGGGAGTTTACGATCACCGCTGAGGCGATGCACGACAACGTTGGCTACACGCCCTATGAGGGCCGGACGGTCAAGGGATTCCCCACGACCGTGATCAGCCGGGGACGGGTCGTCGTCGAAGACGGCAAGCTGCACGCCGAACCGGGGAGTGGCGAGTTCATTCCATGCGACCGGCCGGGGGCCGCCCAACCTGCCGGCCGCCTGTCCGATGCCCAGGCGTTGGCCCGGCGCTTCGGGGCACGCGATGTTTTTTAATGCCGTCTCCATGATTCGAGGAAGACTATGTCCAGGTTTCTGAAAGTAGCGGCCGCCCAGATGGGGCCGATCCAGCGCGCGGATTCGAGGGAAGTGGTGGTTCGACGGCTCGTCAAGATGCTGGGCGAGGCCCATGCCTCGGGCTGCGAGCTCGTGGTCTTTCCGGAGCTCGCGCTGACTACGTTCTTCCCGCGTTATTTCATCGAAAAGCAGGAGGACATCGATGCCTTTTTTGAGCGGGAGATGCCTAACCCCGCCGCCGCGCTGCTGTTCGACGAGGCCCGGCGCTTGGGCATCGGTTTCCATCTGGGCTACGCCGAGCTGGCCGAGGAAGACGGACAAGTCCGGCACTTCAACACCGCGATCCTGGTCGGCAAGGACGGCGGCATCATCGGAAAATACCGGAAGATTCATCTGCCGGGGCACGCGGAACACCTCGAGGGGAAGCCGTTCCAGCACCTGGAGAAGCGATACTTTGACATCGGCAACCTGGGCTTTCGGGTCTGGCGGGCGTTCGACGGCGTGATCGGCATGTGCATCTGCAACGATCGGCGGTGGCCCGAGACCTTCCGGGTCATGGGACTCCAGGGCGTGGAGATGGTCGTCCTCGGGTACAACACGCCCGACACGAACATCCACCACCACCAGCCTGTACATCAAAGGATGTTCCATCACATGTTGTCGTTGCAGGCGGGGGCATACCAGAACGGAGCCTGGGTCGTGGCGACGGCCAAGGCGGGATCCGAAGACGGGCACGGGCTGATCGGTGGCACGGCGATCGTCGCCCCGACCGGCGAGATCGTAGCCCAGGCGCTCAGTGAGGACGACGAGGTTGTCACCTACAACTGCGATCTGGAGCTCGGAGCCGACATCAAGGAGAACATCTTCAACTTCGCCAAACACCGCCGCATCGAACACTACGGATTGATTACGTCCCAGACGGGGGTCGTTCTTCCGGACTAGCAGCCCGTGGCAGAAGTCTGATGGCCCGCGCGCATGGGTCTTGCGGGGCGAAGACGAGGCGCGAGGAGGAAGTGATGCTGCTTCATCATGACGACGAGCAACGAAGTATCCGCCCCGCAACCCCCATGCGCCCAAAGGGTTACGGCGACGTCACACCATCTGCGTTGTTGCCGCACCTCAACGATGTACCGGCATCGCTGTCGGCACGGCGCCTAGCATCTGGCGCGACGTCGCCGTAACGCGGGCCATCAGACTTCTGCCACGGGTTGCTGCCCTGCCTACCCGAGAACCGCTCCGATCGCGAGGGTTACCGCGGCATGCGTCGGTTCGACCACAGGAAGGCCGAGAGTTTCTTCGAGGGTTCGTCGATAGGGAGCCATGCCCGCGCAGCCCAGGATCAGGACGTCGGCGCCGTCTTGATCACGCAACGCGGTTCCGATCGATATCATCCGGCCCAGCGCCCGGCCTTCGTCCGAGAGTTCCGTCACGCCCACACCTATGGCTCGATCCCCGGCCGAACGAGACGCGAGGCCCAACCGCCGGACATAGCATTCATGTCGCGGGATGGAACCTTCGAGGATCGAGATCACGCCGAACCGATCGCCACGGGTCATCGCCGTCAACATCGCGGACTCCGCGATTCCCAGAAAGGGCTTCGATGATGCGCCTCGAGCCTCCGAAAGCCCGGGATCGCTGTAACAGGCGATGACGAACGCGGAGGCTTCGTAGTTCCGGGAGCGGATCAAGTCGCAGACCGGCCCCACGACCGCGTCCGCCTGCTCCTGGGATTCGATCCCCGGTGGGCCCTGGGCGAGCGTCAGGCACTCGATCGGGGGACCTCCCTCCAGCCGCAGGGGCTCCACCGCCCTGTCCATTCCTTCCGTGACGGATTCAGTCGAATTGGGGTTGATGACGAGAATTGGACTCCACATAGTGTTGTTCAAGTCGTCGGTACCAGCATCCGCCTTTCCATCCGGCTCAGCAGGCGGACGAAGGGCCAGAGTAACAGGAAGTAGACGATGGCGGCCAGGACGAGCGGCGTCGGGTTGAAGGTAATGCCTTGAGCGATGCGCGCCATGCGGAGCAGCTCGGGCAGCGCCACGACGCTGGCCAGGGATGTCAACTTGACCACCTCCAGCGTGTTGCCGACCAGATCGGGCAACACGGTGCGGACGGCCTGCGGAACGACGACGTGCAACATCGTCTGGAAACGGCTCAGGCCTGTCGATCGCGCCGCCTCCCACTGGCCGAGCGGGACGCTTTCGATCCCGGCGCGAAGGATCTCGCCGTAATAGCTCGACGTGTTCAGCGTGAAGGCGAGGACCACGGCAGAAAGAGGCGACAGTTCGACGCCCATCGAGGGCAGTCCGTAATAGACAAAGATCAGCAGCACGAGCGGAGGGAACGCCCGAAACAGATCGACATAGACGATCAGGATCGCGTTCAGCCATCGGTGGCCAAGGTTGTGGAGGCTCGCCAGGATCAAGCCGCCCACGATGCCGAGCGGGATCACCAGCGCGCACAGCCCGAGGGTCATCCAAAAACCTCGAACAAGATAGGGAACACTTGTCCTCATGATGTCGGGGTTCAGAAAAGTGTCGATCAGTTGCTGCATGGTTTCCTGGCTAGTGTCTCCACCGAAACCGCGCAACGACCCATCGACTTACAACGACAAGGGGGACGAAGATCGCCAGGTAGGCGACGGCCGCGAGCGTGAGCGGAGACGGGTTGGCTGCCTGGGCTTGCGCGCTCAACGCCTGGTTGAGTATTTCCGGCACCGCGATGACCGAGGCCAGCGCCGTGCTCTTGCCGATTGCGATTGCGCGGTTCGTCAACGGCGGCAGCGCCAATCGAATCGCCTGGGGCAGGACGACATGTCGCAAGGTTTCGGTAAACCCGAGCCCGGTCGAACGGGCCGCTTCCCACTGGCCTCGGTCCACAGCGACGATGCTGCCCCAGAAGACTTCTTCCGAGAACGCTCCCAGTACCAGGCTTAAGCTAAGCCAGGCCGCAACAAACCCGGACAACTGGAACCCGACAAAGGGGAGCGCAAAGTAGACGACGATGAGGATGACCAGCGGCGGTATGGCGCGAAACGCGTCGATGAACAGGATGATGAAGAAGTTCAGCGCGCGAACTTGGAGAGTTCGAATGGTTGCCAGCAGGAGTCCGAGGGCCGTTCCGCAAGGAATGATCAGCGCCGAGAGCGCCAGCGTGATCCACAAGCCGCGGACGATCGACGGGTAGACGCGGGCCATTACCTCGAGGTTGAAGAAGCTTTCGATCATGCCATCCGTCAGCCGGCACGAACACGCGTGAGAAACTCTCGTGTACGTGCCTGGTCGGGCGAGCCGAAGATTCGCTCCGGAGTTCCGATCTCGACGATTTCTCCTCCGTCGAGGAACACGACACGGTCGGCGGCCTCGCGGGCGAACTGCATCTCATGACTGACGACAACCATCGTCATGCCCGAACCCTGCAGTTCACGAATGACCTCGAGGACGCTGCCGACAAGTTCGGGGTCCAGGGCACTGGTGGGCTCGTCCATCAGAAGGATCCGAGGTTCCAGGGCCAGGGCGCGCGCGATGGCCACCCGCTGCTGCTGACCTCCGGAAAGTTGACCCGGGTAGGCGTCCGCCTTGTCGCCCAACCCCACCCTGTCGAGGGCCGCCCGTCCCCGATCGTCGGCTTCAGACTTCGACTGTCCGGATGCTTTGCGGAGGGCAAGCGTGACGTTTGCCAGGGCCTGAAGATGTGGGTACAGGTTGAACGATTGGAAAACCATCCCAATCCTGCGGCGCAGTTCGTTGACGTTGACACCCGGAGCAAGGATGTCGGTCCCGTCCACGACGATTGATCCGGCGGTCGGTTTCTCGAGGCGGTTGCAGCAGCGGAGTAGAGTGCTCTTTCCCGAGCCGGAAGGGCCGATAACGAAAACGAGTTCTTCGGGCGCGACATCCAGATCGATGCCTTTGAGGACCTCAAGGCCTCCGAAGCTCTTCCTCAGTCCTTCAATCTTGAGGATGGCCTGTCCCATGGAAAGCCGCGTCAGCTGCACCCGTCGGGATGTGGCGTCGGGTCGTAGCCCTCCATTCCCGGCTCACCGTAGCCTTCCAGAACCGTAATCGCCGCCGAGCCTTCCACCGGCAGGTCCCCAAACCATTTTTCGTGCAGGCGTGCGATCGTTCCGTCCATCTTCATGCATTCGAGGGCATCCTCGACCCGGTTGCGGTATTCGACATCTTCGTGACGGAAAGCAGCAGAGAATTTGCTGCCGCTCTTGATGGTGTAGGTCGTCTTGACCAGAGGACTCTGCTTTGCAGCCCATTTGGCAACCGTCTCGCCCGCAAGGTTGGCGAACGCGCGGCCCGTCACGACCGCCTGGACAGCGTCGGCGTTCTTGCCGTAGCGCTGGACTTCGAGATCGTACTTGTCCCGGTTTTCTGCTGATCTCAATGGATCGACGCAACACTTTATCTTAAAAGGAAGAGGTGGAGTGTATGCGGAAAGGGATGCGATTCGGTTTCACGGCGGCGGAGAAGGCGGAGGTATGGGATCGGTGGCGGCGAGGGGAATCTCTGCATGAGATCGGGCGAGCGTTTGGCAAGCTGTCATCGTCTGTATATTGTCAGCTGGCGCATACCGGAGGCATTCGTCCTCGACCACGACGACGGTCGAGGTTGGCTTTGAGCCTGTCGGAACGTGAGGAGATCTCCCGCGGGATCGCGGCCGAGCAGTCGTTGCGTTCGATCGCAGAGTGTCTGGGGCGTTCACCCTCGACGGTGAGCCGGGAGATCCAGCGCAATGGGGGCTATGATGACTACCGGGCGTCTGTCGCCGATGAACAGGCTTGGAACCGGGCCCGTCGCCCGAAGCGATGTCAGTTGGGTCGCCATCCGCGGTTACGGCGAATGGTGGCGAGGAAGCTCCGGCGGAATTGGTCGCCCGAACAGATCGCCGGCTGGCTGAAGCGATCCTATCCAGAGGATGAGTCGTATCACGTGTCCCACGAGACGATCTATCGCAGCCTATTCGTGCAGGCGCGCGGGGTGTTTAAGAAAGAACTACTTAGACATCTGAGGTCGAGACGAACGATTCGTCGATCCCGACATTCCAGTCACAAAGGTCACGGGAAAGGGGATCTCGCCGATATCGTATCGATTCGTGAGCGCCCGGCCGAGGTCGAAGATCGTGCCGTTCCCGGTCACTGGGAGGGAGATCTGATAGTGGGATCGAACAACACCTACATTGCGACCCTGGTCGAACGCCATACCCGTTACGTGATGTTGGTGAAAGTGTCGGATAAACAGACCAAGACCGTCGTGCCTGCACTGATCAAGCACGCGAAGAAACTACCGACCGAGCTGTATAAATCGCTGACCTGGGATCGCGGCAAGGAAATGGGAGATCATCGGCGGTTTACCCTGGCGACCGACATCGACGTCTACTTCTGCGATCCGCAGAGTCCATGGCAACGTGGTTCCAATGAAAACACGAATGGCCTGCTCCGACAGTACTTCCCAAAGAGAACCGACTTATCGGTGCACTCGCAGGCGCACCTGAACAAGGTGGCACGTGAGCTCAATGAACGGCCGCGTAAGACGCTGGAGTTTGAAACTCCAGCAGAACGATTCAACGCTTGTGTTGCATCGATCGGTTGAGGTGGCACCATAGCCCAGAGATCGTATGCGGATCCGTTGTTGACCGCGATGGCTTTCCGGCGAATGTTCTCGAGCGTCATTATTTCAGGGGCGTCATTCTGGATCAGAAACGTGTAGTCCGTGTCGAGATAACCCTCGACGAACAGTACCTCCTGGGAACGCTCGTATGTCATCGTCGTCGGAGCGATGATGAATTCGAAGCGGTTCGCGTTCAGCCCTGCAAACATGCCCGACCACTCCTGGTCGACGATCTCATAGCCAGGCCGGCCCAGACGGCGCGCAAACTCTTCCGCCAGATCGATATTGAAGCCTTCGGGAACGCCATCGGGCCGGATCATGGCATGCGGGGCGAAGCCGACGTCGGCCGAAACAAGCAGCGGACCGTCTTCGGTCAGGGCCGACGCGGTCTGGGCGTCGGGGGCGCTTTCGGTGGCGCTGCAACCGCTCGCAAAGTAATTCGCCAGCAACAGAACAAAGAGTAGATGTTGGGGGATTCTCATGGGTTCACCGAGTCTAAACGACCTACTTTGTAGGAGGCAACCCGCGGTTCCGATTGACGCGTCGGAAGGCCTTCGTAGCCAGCGGTACTCAGTTGGTGAGTTCGGTGTCTATTGGTACAGGCCACAATAGGATGTTGGTAGGATAGTGTATCGACGAGGACATATGCATTTTCGCCATCACCAGCTCCGAGCCGCCGTATTGATCGGCCTGCTCGTACCCCTTGGGTTAGGGGCATTTGCCCGCCAGGCTGACTCGCCGAACAAGATCATCGGCCTGCTCGAGCTCGGAGAGCGGGTCTTCGGTTCCTTCGCCAACGACCGGTCTCCTGAAGGGGCCGCTCGCATGGCCCGAGATGCCCAACTCGACTTCGTGTTCTATGACGCCCAGCGCCGCTTCGATGCCATGGCCGTGGTTCGATTCATCGGCGCGCTCCGGGAGCAATCGGATCCACCGACGATGCTTGTCCGTATCGCTCCGGTCGGTGACGGCGCGGACGATACCAGGATGCGGATTCGGCAGCTCGTGGAAGCCGGCGCCGACGGTGTGATCATCCCGCACGTCATGAACCCCGAACAGGTCCGACAGGTGGTCCGCTGGATCGGCGAGACATCCGCGTCATTGTGGCCCGCGGATCCAAACGGAAGCTTCTTGCTCTACGTCATGATTGAAGACAGAGATGCCGTCGGTCTGGCATCAGAGATCATCGGCACACCGGGGGTCAGTATCGCGTCGGTCGGACGCGGCAGCCTGTCGTCGTCGCTTGGTGGGGATCCGCAGGCGCTCGAGGATGCGATCCAGATGGTGGTCGCAGCTTGCAGGAAGCACGACGTTTCCTGTTCCGCGTTGTCGAGCGTCGACGATGTGGAGCAAAAGCTGGAGCAGGGCTTCCGGCTCATCATCGGCGACGCCGAAGTGATCGCGATCGGTCGTAGGGCAGTGGGTGGTTGATATGGGTGACCAGGCCAAAGCCGGACCAGGCGTGGATTTCGGTCCTCTTGCGGGCTTGATCGGCCGATGGGAAGGCGACAAAGGGATTGACGTCGCTCCAGATCCCGATGGACGTGAAGAGAACCCCTACTATGAGACGATCACGTTCGAGGGTGTCGGAAACGTCGAAAACGCCGAATCGCAGCGGTTGGTCGCTGTCCATTACCGACAGATCGTCCGCCGCAAGTCCGATCGCGAGGTCTTTCACGACGAGACCGGTTATTGGATGTGGGACCGGTCTGCCGGCGTCGTGATGCACTCGCTCGTGATTCCTCGCGCGGTCGGAGTGCTTGCGGGTGGTCCGTGGGACGAATCGAGCCGCACGGTAAGCGACGTCACTCTGGAGGTGGCGGCACGGCATGACGATCCGGACTGGAACATCATTCAATCTCCTTTCATGCGAGAGAACGCCCGAACCATGGAATTCCGCCATCAGATCACAGTAGGCCCGGAGCGCCTGTCCTATTCCGAGACGACGATTGTCGAGATCTACGGAAAGGTATTCGAGCACACCGACGAAAACGCGCTGACCCGGTTTCCGGACTGAGCCATGATGCAACTCTTCGAAGACGCTCGTTTCGCCGTCCGCTCGTTTCGCAAATCGCCTGGTTTTACACTCGCCGCAGTCGCAACGTTGGCTTTAGGTCTTGGCGCCAATATCGTGATCTACGCCGTGGTGAACGCGGCCGTGTTTCAGCCGTTGCCGTTTCCGGGCGCCGATCGGCTGGTTTGGGCGTTCACGAGCGGTCAGGTGTCGCTAACGATGCAGCAGTTTGCCCAGTTGCAACCGGGCGTCGCGGAATATGCGGACCTGACGGCGTTCGCCGGTCGCAACTACGTCATTGCCGGTGGGGACGCACCGGAAGAAGTATCGGGCATCGGTGTCACGACCAACCACTTCGACGTGTTCGGCATCCCGCCGCTGCTCGGGCGCGGTTTCGACGCGGGAGACGGTGTTCCAGGCGCGGAACCGGTGGCTCTGATCAGTTACAGACTGTGGCAGAGTCACTTCGCCGGTGAGGCTGGCGTGGTAGGGCAACGCGTGAATCTCTATACCTCGGCGGCTATTCCGATGGTGCCCGGAGCGTTCAGCGGAACACCGCACACCATCGTGGGTGTGTTGGCGCCGCGGTACCGTCCATTCGGCTACCAGGCCGAGGTCTTCACACCCCTCGTGGTGAATCCTGCCGAATCCAACTTCACGAACATGGGTGAATTGAGTGTCGTGGCACGGTTGACGCCTGACGCCTCCACCGTCGGGCTCAAGGCCGAGCTCGTGCGGTTGAGCGGCGTCATCCCTTCGTTGCAGAACTCGCGAGAGCAGATCGCCCAGGAAGGCGTGGTTGTTCTCCATGACGCCCTTTTCGGAAACCTCCGGCCCGCCATGTTCGTATCGCTCGGCGCGGTCGGTCTGGTCTTGTTGATCGCGTGTGCAAACGTCGCCAACCTGGGCCTCGCACGGACCGCCGCGCGCCGGAAGGAACTCGCCGTGCGACATGCGTTAGGTGCGAGTCGTGGGAGACTGGCCCGCCAGCTGCTGACCGAGAGCACCATGCTCTCAGCTGCCGCGGCGGTAGTGGGCTTGGCAGCGGCGCGAATCTTCCTGCCGATGGTTGTGAGCGTGCTTCCGGCCGGCGTCATGGGAGCCGAAGAGGTTGGCCTGGACGGATCGGTCCTGTTGTTCTGTCTGTCGGCTCTCGTGGTCACTGGCGTGCTCTCGGGGATCTTGCCGGCCGTGCGTAGTACGAAGAACCCCGAGTTCACCCTCGCGCGTTCCCAGCGCGGCGCCGGTTCAAATGAGCACACCATCAACAAGGGAGTCGTCGTCGGAGAGATCGCGTTGGCGCTCGTGCTCGCCTATGGAGCGGGGCTGCTGGTAAAAAGCTTTGCCAGGCTCACCAACGTTGAAGCGGGCTTTACGGCGGCAAACGTCATGACCATCCGTGTCGCTCCGTCGGAACAAAAGTTTAGTGATACTGGGGTGCGACGCGCACTGTACTCGCAAATTCTCGAGCGAGTGAGAGGCATCCCGGGCGTCGAGGCAGCCGGTGCGATTCATTTCCTTCCCATTGCCGACGGCGGGCCCGGCATCAACTACCTCATCGACCCGACCGACCCCGAAACCAGTCAATCGAGTGGCTATCGTGTCATTACGCCGGGATATCTCGAAGCGATGAACATTCAGATACTCCGAGGACGCACGATCAACGACGGTGACCGGACAGCTTCGGAACCGGTCGGCCTTATCAACGCCTCGCTCGCCGATCAACTGTTTCCCGACGGCGACGCAATCGGGAAGAGCCTGTATCGAACGAACGGTCGCACGTTCTTCACCGTAATCGGCATCGCCGGCAATGTCCGGCAGTCCGCGGTCGGTTTGCCCCCACTTCCCGAGATTTATCTGCCGCTCTCGCAAAGCGACTGGGCCAGCGCCATGACCATCGTTACGCGGACCGAGCGCGAAGTTCCGGAAATGACGGCAGAGTTGCGCGAAATCGTTCGCTCGGTGGATCCGGGGCTCCCGATCACGCGGGTTGCCGCCATGGACACCATCGTCAGTCAGTCACTGGTAAGCCCGCGGTTCTACGGAATCCTCTTTTCCGTTTTCGCGATCCTCGCACTCGTGCTCGGGGGCATCGGCGTGTACGGTCTCATTTCGTTTGCAGTGAGCAACAGGAGCGATGAGATCGGCATCCGTCTGGCGCTAGGCGCGACGCGTGGCGACATCGTCCGCCAGGAGCTACGTACGGGGCTCGCGATGAGCGCGGTGGGGATGGGAATCGGGCTGCTGGCCGCGGCCGGTGCGTCGCGCCTGTTGTCGAGTTTGCTGTTCGAGGTATCGCCCTTCGATCTGCCGGTGTTTGCCGGGACCGCTGGGGTGCTGGCGGTCATCGCGCTCTTGGGTGTTTCGATTCCGGCTATGAGGGCTTCGCGTATGGATCCGTCGGTGGCGATGAGGGCTGCGGAATAACGGCTCGCATTTCTCGCCAGTTGTCGCCGAGGGGCGAGTGTTCCGCCACGGAATCGGTAATCGCTAAGCGTTTATCGAGAGTAGTCCCGCTGTGAATTAAAGTATGGTGGGCGAACGATTTCCCCTATACTTTTGGACATCTATGCCCCAGCGGAGTCAAGCCCATTCTTAGTTGAAACTCTCCACGGCTCACGATTGGTCACGCAACCTTCTTCTTCGATCTCGTCGACGTCTTCGCCTCAATCTTCAGCTCCCGCCTGAGGGCTTCGCGGAGCTTTGGAAGATGACGGTAGCCGATCACCTTCCTCAAGCGTGGTTCGATGTCGATGAGCGCCGTCGCCAACCAGCGCTGCCGCTGGCTCGAGTTCTTCCAATGATCGACCTTCGCGCACCTTTCCTCGACGAGGGCATTGACCGATTCCAAGCAATTCGTCGTCTTGAACGAACGGCCCAGGACCCCGTACACGCCGAGTCGATGCAACGTGAGGGTCTCCTCCAGGCCTTCCTCAAGGCTCGCAGCGGCCGATTGGTTTCGCTCCTCGAGCTCTCCATGGAGCTGTTCGAGGGCCGCCCGGGCTTCGTTGTACTCCGGGCGCTGGTACGCACGCTGAAGCCGCTTGCGCCACGCGGCTTGCTCGGTCTTCGACAGGTAGCTCACCACGTTCTCGCGTTTGTGCCATTGGCAGCGTTGGACCAGGGCTCGATTACCGAATGCCCGCTTGACTGCCGCGCGCAGACCTTTGCCGCCGTCGACGATCACCAGCACGCCTTCAGAGATGTCCAGGCCTCGCTCCATCAATGAACGGAGAAACGGAGTCAGTACCTGCTCGTTCTCCGTACTCGTCTCCACGAAGCCTAAGAAGCGTTTGTCGCCCGTAATTGTGATGCCCAGGGCCACAACCATCGTGGCGTCGGCAAACATTTTCCCGTCCAGGAAGATCGCCACCACGTCCTCGGCCGACAGATCCCGCTCCTGCATCTGCCGAAGTTTCGCGGCACTCGCCTGGACGAATCCTCGAGACACCGTCGAGCTCGACAATCCGATGGCTCCTGGAATCGCTTCCGCGGCCGACTCGTAGTTCCGGCAGGAGATCCCATAAAGCACACGTCTGAGAAGCAGTTCGTTCACCGCGCCATCCGGACTGAGTTCCTCGTAGCTCCGAAGCGGAATCTCCCCGCCCGCCACGCTGCGAACTCGAGGCACCCGAACCGGCACCCGCTGGCCCCCGAGCCCCACGGTCCCCGGATTGCTCCCGTGTCGCCGGCCCCTCAACGTCGCCTCCTTTCGCGCGTATCGCTCACCCGCCAACGCCTTCACTTCCTCGTCGAGCAACTCCTCTACGTGCATCAACCCCAGTGGGATCAACGCCCGGATCATCTCCACCTTCGAGTCCAATTCCAGTCCCGAGTACTCCTCCCGGCTCATGACCTCGACCTCACCCAGTACTCGCCTCTTCTTGCGTTTTTTCACCGAACGTAACAGACTCCTCATCTCGGCTCCTTTCTCTTACAGGCTTGATGTTGTTTCTTCCAATACCATCAAACCATAGGGTTTGGAGCCGTTTCAATTTCCAACTAAGATTGGCACACTTTCCCCCAGCGCGCCCACACTGAAAAGATTGCTTTGCTGTTGGTGCCGGTTCTGCTGGCGTTCAGTTTCCAGTGGTCTCTCGAGGTGTTCCATCCGATCGAGGAACAGATCCGGGCCGGGCATGACCACCAATACGATGGCAAAGTCGTCCACGACGCGAGGGATTCCAGTTTCGGTGCGCATGAATCGCACTTCTGTGCACATTCGAACGCATTTGCACAACTGACATTGCTGGCTGCCGTGTTCTCCGGTAGGGCCGGCAACACGGTCATCGCGTCGGTCACCCCCGCTCCCGTCCTGCCGCAAGCATCGAACATCCACGAACGCGGTCCTCCGATCCTTTAATCAGTCTGTTGGTTCGGGCCTGAGTTTTCAGATTTGGCGTCCCGGCTGTCCGTTGGCTGTTACGGAGGGTATCCATGAAAGATTACTGTCTTCTCTGCAAGTTACTCCCGGAGTGTATTTTGCAACGTGTCGTGGTCACCGTCTTGGTATTAGGGGGTTGCAGCGTTTCGGCCTTGGCCCAAGGGGGCGGTGATCAACCACCCCCCACGTTCGCTCAAGATTCCGCACAAGCGAACCCGCAAGGGCTTGATCAGCAACTGGTCGAGCTACGTGCTGAATTCGATCGCCTCCGGACTGACTACGAACGGCGGATTGATGAACTCGAGGAGCGGATGGAAGATCTCCAGATCCAGATGCTTCGCGCCGGATCAGACACCCAACCGGTGGTCGCAGCCAGCGCTCCACCACAGGTGAGCTACAATTCTTTAAACCCGGCCATCTCCGTCGTCGCTAATTTCCTGGCTCGCGCCGACAGCCGGAAAGTTTTCATCGACGAGTCTTCCCGTGTTGATAACCGTTTCAATTTACGCGAGACGGAGATCGACCTGCGCGTGCCCGTGGATCCTTTCGCCGACGCCGTGCTCATTGTGTCGCTCGAATCCGAGACGCCAGGCGAGTTCGAAGTCGGGATCGAAGAAGGCTATGTCAACGTCAAGAAGCTTCCGTTCATGTCGTCGCCGTTGGGTCTGAAGTTTCAGGTGGGTCGCTTCCGGCCGGCGTTTGGGAGACTCAACCTGCTCCACACCCACGACCTGCCGACCTCGTCACGCTCCCTGCCGACCGAGGAATTCCTCGGGAAAGAGGGCTTCATCCAACAGGGAGTGTCGGCGGACTTTTTCGTGCCGTCGCCTTGGAGCGTGAACACCTCCCTGAACGCCCGTCTTCAGGTGCTCGATGGTGGTGACATTGCCGTGTCTCCCGAATCCCGTAACAAGCTGGCTTACGTGGGGAACCTGCGGTGGTTCCAGGCGCTGGACGCCGCCCACACGGCCGAGGTCGGATGGTCCAGCTACTGGCATCCGGGAAATGATGACGGCCCGATCGTGCGCCTCCATGGTGTGGATTTCAGCTACCGCTGGAAGCCTCTGCGCCAAGGCCAGTGGCGATCGTACCTGGTGGGCGGCGAATTCATGTTTTCCGACCGTCGATTCGCTGGAGAGAAGGTCCATTCCGGGGGCTCGAACCGTCCTTACGGCGCTACTGTTTTCACGCAATGGCAGCTCGATCGCCGAAAGTATGTTGGCGTTCGTGGGGATTACACCAAAGCGCTGATCGATCCCGATCTCGAGCGCCGCAGTCTGACGCCGTACGTATCCTATTACTTCAGTGAATTCTTAAGGTTGAGGTTGAGCTACGAACGGCGGTGGAGTGACTTCCCAAACGAGGACGGTCGCAACTCGGTGTTTGCGGAGCTCAACTGGATTTTTGGCGCTCATCCACCTGAGCCGTTCTGGGTGAACAGGTGATATCAAAGGAGCTCTTCATGATTGTCGGTCGATCTGTAATTCGATTCTCGATCTGCCTCTTCCTGTCGTCCGGTAGCTTGCTGGCACAGGGGGCTCCAGTGAAGGTCGTAGCCACGTTGCCCACCGTTAAGGCGCTCGTCGAGGAGGTCGGTGGGGAGCGCGTCGATGTGATAGCCCTCGCCAGGGGAGATCAGGACCCCCATTTTGTCACGCCGACGCCGGTGCTGATGAGACGCACCCGGGAGGCGGTCCTTTTTGTCGAGAACGGCTTTTCGCTGGAGCGATGGGCTGACGACGTGGCCAACGGTTCCGGCAACTCGAGAATATACCGTGGAACTCCCGGACGGGTCATCGCCGGAACCGGCGTTGCTGCGCTGGAGATTCCATCGGTTCTGTCGCGCGAGATGGGGGATATCCACCCGCAAGGGAACCCTCATGTATGGCTCGATCCCCTCCGGGCGAAGATCCAGGCCAAAAACATCGCTGAAGCACTCGAGCGCGTCGACCCGAATGGGGCTGATTACTACTCGAACCGACTTGCGGATTTCGAAAACCGTATCGACGTGGCCCTCTTCGGTGAAGAACTGGTGAATCTGATCGGCATCCAGAAGTTGACACGGCTGGCTTGGAGCGGAGAGCTGCACGAGTTTCTGACGACTAACCGACTTGGAGGCGAGCCGTTGATCGTGCGGGCTTCGGGATGGCTGCAGCAAGCTGAAACGTTGCAAGGCGCGAAGGCTTACGAGTTCCATAAAGTCTGGGTATATTTTGCGGGGGTCTTCGGTATCGAACTGGTAGGCACGATCGAAGAACGCCCAGGTATTCCTCCCGGACCGCAACATATTCGTCAGGTTCGAGAGAGAATCCAAGCCGCCGACATACCGCTGATCCTCGTGGACAATTTCTATGATCCCGCCCTGGCGAACAACATCGCCCAGGAGACCAACGCCGAAGTCGTCTCCCTGCCGAATCAGGTGTAGGGAGAGCCCGGCATCGAGACTTATTTCGATCTGATAGATCATCTAATCACCCAGATCACGGGCGCACTGGCGCGGAGGTCGGACTAAGCTCGCATGGATTTCTTTCTCGACTGGCGTTGGATGATAACGCCGTTCCTGGCGTGCCTTCTTCTGTCGATTTCACACGTCTACATGGGAGTCCATGTCGTCGCTCGGAAAGTCATTTTCGTCGATCTGGCTCTGGCCCAGATTGCCGCCGTGGGCGCGACTTACGCTGCAACACTCGGCTACGATGCGGAGAATCCCTCCGATGTTCTTGCCGTAGCGCTCTTCTCCCTGGCTTTTACCTTCGCTGGAGCTGCTCTGTTTGCCATAGCCCGAATGCGCGGTGAGAAGGTTCCCCAGGAGGCGTTTATCGGGGTCGTGTACGCCGCTGCTTCGGCGGCTGCGATCTTGATCCTGTCGAAATCTCCGACCGGTGGCGAGGAACTCCGCCAGATGCTTATTGGCGACATTCTGTTGGTTTCGACACAGACCCTGGTGAACGTCGCCGTAGTCTATTCTCTGGTCGGTATTCTTCACGTTGTTTTCCGGGCCAGGTTCTTTGCCATATCGCTGGACAGCGAGACGGCTGCGCGAGAGGGCGTCAACGTACGTTTGTGGGACTTTCTGTTCTACATGACACTCGGGGTCCTGGTCACGCAGTCGGTCTCGATTGCGGGGGTACTGCTCGTTTTTTCCTATCTGGTGATTCCCGCTGTGATCGGACAGATGTGGAGCACCTCGATCGGGACCCGCCTCCTGGTCGGGTGGGCCGTTGCGATCCTAGGAAGCGTTGGCGGCATTCTCTGGTCGTTCTACTCGGATTACCCGACAGGACCTGCCGTCGTGATCTCGCTCGCGGCGTGCCTGGTCGTGTCTGCCATGGCCTACAACGTGGCGGTCGCCAAACATCGTGTGCGTGCCACCGGGGGTGTCGCGTTGATTGTGGTTCTCGGGGTCGTGTTCGTCGGGGCACTACGGCAATTTGAGAAAGCGCCTACCGAACAGGCGTCGACAACCGGCTCCAGGACCGATCTCCTGTTAGAGGAACTGGGACATGAAGAGGTCGCCGGGCAACTTGACGCGATTGTCAACCTCGTTGGAGATGAAGATCCGCGCGTCGTTCCCGCCTTAGCGGAATTGTTGGAGCAAACGCCGTCCGAGCAGGTGGTCGAAGCGATCGCGGAAGCCCTGGCCGGACGACAGGATGCCCTTGGGTTGGCCGCACTTCACAATGCGGCCGAGAGAGACTTCGATCCGTTTCTGAAATTAACCATTGCCGAGGCCCTGATCGAATCGCGTGATCGTCATGGCTACAATGTTCTTGTCGGCATTCTTCGAGATGAAGAAGCGGGCTTTGCGCGGATGCAGGCAATCGAACGGATCCGTGCTGATTCGGGCGAGGACTTTGGCTATGATTGGGAGCTCGATCTTGCGGAGAATCGGTCTGCGCTCGATCGAATCGAGAGCTGGGTCCAGGGTTCGCCGTGATCGATCGGTGTTCGTTCGGCTTGGCGAGTCAATGGGGCTGAACGACTGTTGTTGCTAGTGAGCGCTGGCAATCGTTTTACGGCTTGCCGCTTTGCCCCCGGAATCAGCACCCGGAGAATACGCCGTGGACAGACTCTTGCCCCTCATCGCCCTAGGCCTGCTGCTCACCGGTTGCAACGCAACCCAGCCTCGGGATGCGGCCTCGACAAACCCCACCGCGGACGGTGAACCCCAGTACGGCGGTGAACTCATCTACGCGATGGCTGCCGAAACCTATTCGCTGTTCCCGGGGCGCCAGCCGAGTTCGACGGCCCACGACGCCTGGCTCTATGCTATGGAGGGTCTGGTCGAGATCAACGAGGACAACGAAATCATCCCGTGGCTGGCCACTGCCTGGGAGATCTCCGAGGATGGCCGCAAGACCACATTCACGTTGCAGGAGCGGGTCGCTTTCCATGACGGAACGCCCTTCAACGCCGAGGCGGTCGCCTTCGTGTTCAACGAGGCGTTGGCGAAGAACTTTATCTACGTGCACATGCTCGAAGGGTTGGAGGAAGTCACTGTCGATGATGAGTTCGCGGTGACCTTCCATTTCGAAAAGCCCTTCGCGGCGTTGCTCTCGAATCTGTCTCACCGGTCCATGGTGATCTTCAGCCCGACCGCCTACCGTGAAAACGGCGAGGAATGGATGGCCACCAACCTCGTCGGCACCGGCCCGTTCATCCAGGAAGAGCAAGTTCGCGGCGAGTACTTGAAGTTCCGGAAGAACGATGGCTACTGGCAGCAAGGGAAGCCGTACCTGGACCGTGTCACGATCCGGATCGTCCCCGACGTGTCGATTCGCTCGGCCATGCTCGAGGCGGGCGAGGCCGATCGGACCGTCCTGATCAATGATTTCGACATTCCTCGCTTGCGGGCCGACCCCCGCATCAACATTCGTGTGATACCCAGTACACGCCAGTACTACGTGGTGCTCAATCACACCGTGGCTCCGCTCGACAACCCGGTTGTACGTAAGGCCTTCAACTACGCCATGGACAAGGAGGGTATCGTTCAGAGCGTCTTTGCGGGTACGGGCGCTTTCCTTTCGAAGGCGCCGGTTCTATCCGAGGGAGTCGTGGCTTTTACCGACATGCGCCAGCCCGGTGAAAACACCATCTTTGCCCACGACCCGGACAGGGCTCGCGAGTTGCTCGGCAGTGCCGGCTTCGTCGACAGGGATGCTGATGGCGTGGTCGAAGACAGGTACGGCACTCCTCTGCGGCTGAGCCTGTGGTCCCCGAGAGCTTCGGCGAAAAGCGACGACAAGGTCGCCCAACTCGTGCAGAGCATGCTCGGCGAGGTCGGCGTGGCTGTCGAGATCCGCTTCTGGGAGAACTCGGCGTTCGGGTCCGCGACCAACTTGGGGCCCGAGGACGCCCAGTATGAGATGGCGCTGCTCTCCTGGGGCATCCCGACCGCGGATCCGGACGAGCCGATGATGATGATGACCTACAGCAAGGCCTGGAAGCCGATCGGTGCGAACCGGATGTTCTATGCCAGCGAAGAGGTCGACCGGCTCACCGTGCTCGCCCATCATGAGGTCGATCCCGCGCTGCGCAAGGAGTACGTCCGTCTCTGGATGGAGGAGCTACTCGAGGATGCGCCGATCATTTTCCTGCCGACACTTGCACTGAATCTGGGCACACGGTCCTACGTTCACGGCGACAGGATCCTTGCGATCGATCAGTATCCCGCTCGCTTCGCCTGGATCGATCAGGCGGAGATGGAGCGCCAGGGAGTGAGGCGCTGAGTCACGGCAGACGGCCATGCTGAGACTGGTTGTCGGCAGACTGCTCTTTATGGTGCCGGCGGGCCTGCTGGTGGTCACCTTCCTGTTCGGTCTCTTCCACTTTATTCCGGGCGACCCCGCCCTCCTGCTCGCTGGTGACAACGCGCCGGCCGAGGTCGTCGAGGGCATCCGGGAAGCCTACGGTCTCGACAGACCGCTACTCGTACAGTACGCGACCTACATGGCGAAGGTTTTGAGGGGAGACCTGGGCGTTTCGAACTACTCCCGCGAACCCGTCACCTCTCTGATCTTTCCGCGGGTCGTGAACACGGCCCAGCTCGCGTTCTGGTCGACCGGGCTGGCGATGATCGTCAGCCTGATCCTGGGCTGCACATCGGCCATGTTCTGGGGGACCAAGATCGATAAGGTCGTAACCGTTATCGCCCTGCTCGGCATCTGCACCCCGGTCTTCGTTTCGGGACTCTTCGCGATATTCGTTTTTTCGGTCCAGTTCGGCCTGCTGCCGACCGGAGGCCTCGGCTCATGGAGAGGATTCATCCTGCCCGTGATCACCCTCGGCGCGTTCGAGGCGGCGGTCCTGACACGAATGGTTCGGTCGACTATGGTGGACGCGCTCGGTCAGGACTACATCCAGACCGCACGGGCGAAGGGGGTGGCCGAGACAGCGGTCGTATTCAAGCACGCGCTCCCGAACGCACTGCTCCCCATCATCACGCTGTTCGGGTTGGGCTTCGGCGCTACGCTGGGTGGTTCGGTCGTCACCGAGACGATATTCACCTGGCCGGGGTTAGGCCGCATGATGGTGGATTCCATCCTTACCCGGGATCTGCCTGTCACTCAGGGAGCTTTGCTTATGTTTGCCCTGATGTTCATCGCCGTGAACCTCATCGTCGACGTGCTCTATGCATACGTCGATCCCCGGATCACGTATGACTAGTGTCCTGGCCCAGGGCACTGGCTTCGTCGGCCGCTTCACCCGCGACAGAGTTGGCGTGTTTGCCGCGTTTGTGCTGATGGGCCTGTACCTCATCACTCTTACGGCCCAGTGGATCGCGCCGTACGACGCCCTGACGACAAGTCTCCGGGAGGTCTTTCAGCCGCCCTCGGCCCAACATCTTCTCGGAACGGACCAGTTCGGTCGCGACGTTCTGTCGCGCGTCATCCTCGCGACGCAAGTTACAGCAAAGATCAGCGCTGCGGCGATCCTGCTGGCACTTGCCCTCGGGGCGACGTCGGGAATGTACGTGGGTTACGTGGGTGGCCTCATGGAATCGCTCGTGATGCGGCTGACAGATATCATGTTGATCTTTCCGACGATCATGCTTTCCATCGTGATCGTGACGATCGCCGGACCGTCCGAAGGCGGGGTCATCGTTGCGCTGGCGCTGTCGCAAGTCCCGAAGTTCATCCGGATCGCCCGAGGCGTGACGTTGTCGGTCAAGGAAGAGCCCTACGTGGAGGCCTCCATCGCGGTAGGGGCGGGCCGGTGGTATATCCTGCGACGTCATATCTGGCCGAACATCTCCTCGCCCATCATCGTCCAGGGAACTCTGACGCTTCCAGTCCTCGTTCTCTCGGCGTCGGCCCTCAGCTTCCTGGGTCTGGGGGTCCAGCCGCCGACGCCAGAATGGGGGGCGATGTTGAATGAGTCGAAGGATTTTCTGCGCACCTCTCCGTACCTGCTTCTCGGACCCGGCGTCGCGTTGTTTCTATTCGTCCTCGCGTCCAATCTGGTCGGTGACGCGCTCCAGGAAGCGTTGAACCCTCGCCTGAAGGGCCGGAGGTAGCACAAACGGAGTTTTGGGTTCCTCAATACATTCGAGCCTTGTCGAGAACGTTCTTCATGTCGTCGCGGCGACCTTCGGTGTAGCAGCGCAGGTTGTGACAGAAGATATCTGTGATCTTGCGGTTCTCGCTTTCAACGGTGCTGGCTGAATGTGGGCTGATGAGTACGTTGGGCAGGTCCCAGAGCGGGCTGTTCGGATCTAACGGCTCGACGGCGAACGGATCCAGGGCGGCAAAAGCGACCTCGCCGGACTGCAGGCGCCGGGTCAACGCGTCGTGATCGATGACTTGTCCCCGCGCGATGTTGACGAGCACGGCGCCGGGCTTCAAAGCCGCGAAGGCCGCTTCATCGATGAGTGCTTCCGTTTCGGCTGTGTGAGGCACGGCCAGGACGAGAGCATCGGTTTCCCCCAACATCTCATGCAGGCCGTCGGCGGGGAACAGGAGGTTGATTCCAAATTGCTCGGCCGTCCGGTTCGAGGCGGCACGCGCCAGCCCGACGACGCGCATGCCAAAACAACGCCCGACGTCGGCCACCCTGCGCCCGAGTGTGCCCAAACCGATGATGGCCAGAGTTTTACCCGCGAGTTCGTCTCCGCAGAATCGTTCCCAGTGGTGTGCCTTCTGCTCCGCCTGAAGGTGGGGCAGTCGCTTCACGTGGCTGAGCAACGCGAGGAAGACGAACTCGCTGAGCGGACCGGCGTGGACGCCCCGCGCGGTTGTGATCAGGATATCGGACTCCTGGATGCCGAGACTTTTGACATGTTGCCCGACGCCGGTACTCGTCGTCTGAATCCACTTCAAGTTTGGTGCCAGGTCGATTCCGCTTGTGCCATCCGAGGCGGCGGGTGGGAAGTCCCACAGGATTTCCGCTCGTGAGAGATGGCCTCGCCAGCGCTCCTCCTGTTCCGCATTCAGAGCAAAGCCGTCCTGCCCCTTGTGGTCGGCGACGTACCTCGGGGGTGGCAGCAGATCGGGCTCGAAGATAACCTCGATCCGTTCCGGGGCGACGGCTCGAATCCGGTCTACATGTTCCGCCTCCAGGGGTGTTGCGATGAACACCAGCAAGCGTGACGGCTCTTCTGTCATCTCGTTCCCATTCACCATCTCCATGAACGGTCCGGCGGGTTTTCCTGCCGCATCGAACTCGTCGACTAGATTAGCACTGCGAGACGTTTTCTTTGACCTTGCTAAGTGCTGGCACCGTTCCGGGCGCTGTTGACAACTCCCACCGCGAGCCCTATACTGATTCGACAATTTGAACCGTGGCGATTTATTGGTGAATTGCTCCACGTTAAAAACTGCCTAAACAGCCGGTGAAAGCTCCCATGTTTAGGCCTCGCATCCTGCGAGGCTTTGTGTTTTTGGGGTTCCTTTCCACTGCGTAGTGTTCGGGCGGTGAAGGGACAGAAACACATGACCTACTTCACAGGACTGCGTTGCCGCAATTGCGGCACTCTCTACACCTCCGGCATCACTTATTGCGAGGGATGTCTGGGTCCGCTCGAAGCGGATTACGTCTATTCGGCGATCGAAAGAGTTCTCACCCGTTCCCTGATCGAGAAGCGGGATCGGAACATCTGGAGGTATCGCGAACTCCTGCCCGTGTCCGAAACCCCGGCAATAGGGCACACGACCGGCTGCACGCCACTTATCCGCGCGAAGAACCTCGGGCGCGCGCTCGGGCTCGAGAAGCTCTACATCAAGAACGATGCCGTGAACTCGCCGACGCTGTCGTTCAAGGATCGTGTCGTGGCCGTCGCGCTCTCGAAGGCGAAGGAACTGGGCCTTGGGACCGTCGGTTGTGCATCCACCGGAAATCTCGCCAACTCGGTTGCCGCCAACGCTGCGGCCGCCGGGCTCACAGCCTACATACTGATACCTTCGAACCTTGAACGCGCAAAGGTGTTGGGCACGCTCGTGTACGGCGCTCGCGTGGTGAGTGTCGATGGAAACTACGATCAGGTGAACCGGCTCTGTTCGCAGCTTGCGGACCAGTACGACTGGGGATTCGTCAACGTCAACCTCCGGCCCTACTACGCCGAAGGCTCCAAGACCTTCGGGTACGAAATCGCCGAGGATCTTGGATGGCGAGCGCCCGCGGCGGTCGTGGTCCCCATGGCTGGAGGCTCGCTCATCAGCAAGATTCACAAGGGTCTTGAGGAGTTCGGACGTCTCGGGCTGCTGCGGACGACCCATGAAACCCGCATCTTCGGCGCCCAGGCCGCCGGCTGCAATCCGATCGTGGCGGCAGTAAAACGGGGGGACACCGATGTTCGGCCGGTGAAACCGCAGACGATCGCCAAGTCACTTGCCATCGGTAACCCGGCCGATGGCTACTGGGCCGCGGACATCATCCAACGTAGTGGCGGCGGAGCAGATGACGCGACGGAAGACGAGATCCGCCAGGGAATCGAACTACTCGCATCGACGGAGGGAATTTTCGCCGAAACTGCCGGAGGGGTAACAGTTGCCGTTACCCAAAAACTTGCGGCCGCGGGGAAGCTCCCGGTTGACGAGACCGTGGTGATCGCGATCACCGGAAACGGGCTGAAGACTACCGAAGCGCTGAGCCTGGAACCTGACCTGGCTATCGCGCCGAAACTGTCAGATTTTGACCGGCATTTGGCAGAACAAGGTTGGACCGAGGACGTGCTGGTCGAGGAGGTTCGATAGATATGTCGCAGAAAATCGTGATCCCGGGTCCGTTCCGCACGCTGACGAACGGCGCCGGAGTGCTCAATGTCCACGCCTCCGACGTTCGCGAGGCAATTCTGGACGCCGAGAGGCAATGCCCGGGGCTCAAGCAACGATTGCTGGGGGACGGAGACCAGCTCAATCGGTTCGTGAACGTATTCGTGGACGGAGAAGACGTCCGGTTTCTCGACAGTCTCGACACGCCGCTCAATGAGGGGAGCGAGATCGACATCCTGCTGGCGATCGCCGGAGGATGATTGACTGATCGCGGTCGTGTGGACGATAGTACGGGCACATCTGCATCCCGACGATACCGTCCGAAACGAGGAGGACACATGGACCGAAACCGAGTCAAGCGGAAGGTACCTTCCCGAGGCAGTCGATTCTCTCGGCAGGTTTTGCTGCGCGCGCTCCCGCTGTTTGTCGTGGTCGGGGTGGGTGTCGCGTACCTGCAACCCGCGCCCGCCACAGGCCAGGCCCGTCCTGGTTCCATGGATGCCGATCATTTCGTCCCGTCACGACCCGAGACGGTGTCCTGGGGATGGTACCCGCTCGACAAAGAACCGATCGTGACCATCCAGTCCGGCGAGACCGTTCGCATGGACGCGTTGACGCACGTGGGAGCCACGCAGAGACAGGAGCCGGTCGCAAATCTGTCGTCGATCGGCGTCCCGCGTGAAGAGATGCTCGACGACATGCTGGACTTCTGGGCTTCGAGAGAGGGTCGTCCGCGGGAAGGCCGTAGCGGACACGTCATCACCGGTCCGGTCTGGGTCGAGGGCGCAGAACCAGGCGACATGCTCGAGGTCCAGATCCTCGACATCGAGCCGCGAGTGCCCTGGGGGGTCAACAACACGAGCTCGAGGGGCGGCGCATTTTCGAGCCGCTATCCCGGGTTTCGCGAAGACGATCCAGAATTGGACATCCCCCGTGGTACCCGACATTTGATCCGAACGGGCGAAGTAGACGGCCGCAGAGTCGCGCTGTTTGCCCCGGACATACACGTGCCGCTCGCCCCCTTCATGGGCATCATGGCGGTAGCGCCCGCACCAGAGGTGGGCCAGCCCGGCGTGACCGTTCCGGGAGTGCAGAGTTCAACGCCTCCAGGTCCCTTCGGCGGCAACATGGACGTGAAGGACCTCAAGGCCGGAACCACGCTATACCTTCCGGTCTTCCAGCCGGGCGCGCTCTTCTACGTTGGCGACCC
This sequence comes from Terriglobia bacterium, assembly GCA_965206125.1. Lineage (GTDB taxonomy): Bacteria > Acidobacteriota > Terriglobia > 20CM-2-55-15 > 20CM-2-55-15 > CAXWPM01. The sequence goes on along the minus strand of CBDBIN010000045.1, from coordinate 757,598 downwards.
GCACGGCGCTCAAGGAGATGGCGAAGTGAGCGGAACTGCAGTGGAGCAGTCGATGACCGGTGTGTTCCGCCTGGTTCTGCACAAGGGGGAAACGATTTCAGGTCCGCGCGCCGAGACAGATACCCACTACATGATTATGGGTATCGATCTCGATCTCGATCGGGCGATGCGTCAGGCAACATGGGAGGTCGTCGATTTCCTCGTCAAGCAGAAGGGGCTTACGCCGGCGAAGGCGCTGTCGCTGGCGAGCATCGCCGTTGATTTTCGCGTTGGGGAAGTCGTCGACCTTACTCAGGTCGTGGTTGGCTATATCCCGAAGGACATATTTCTTGAGCAGTGACGGGAGCAATGTAGGCCGTCGCCCGTCCGCCGCTCAATATTTTTGGTTTTCTTCCGTGCTGTGCTCGGTTACCATCCGGCCACGCCATTGACTCATGAAAGGTCATTAGTTTTGGATACAGGAGAATCAGGTATGGAACCCTTTGAAAAGGCATTTCGAAACATTCAACCCGGACAAATGACGCGGCGACAACTGCTGGGGGGTCTGGCAGTCGCGGCCGCGAGCGCAGCGCTGCCGCTGGACGCCTTCGCTCTGCCGGCATTCAAACCGCTTTGGTTGAATCACTACACCTATACAGCGCCAGACATGCAAAAGACCGTCGACTGGTACATGGAAGTCTTTGCGATGCAAAAAGGCGAGTCGAACGACACGGAGACCCACCTCTGGTACGGCGACACGGGCGGCGACACGCTGATGATCGTCAAGCAGGCCGAGGCCGGCGACGTGGCGCCCGGGATCACCCGATTCGGGTTCACGATCGACCACTGGGACCGCGCGGTCGTGCAGGAGGCCCTGATGATGCGGAACCTGAGCCCGCAATCCGATACGGACAAGGGTTTCTGGTTCGCAGACCCGGAAGGCAACGAGATCGGTGTTTTTTCCAGCGACTGGATGCCCCGGCCCTCCGGTGGTGGTCCGACGACGACGACATGGAAGGCGCTCAGCGCCAACCATATCGTTTTCAATTCTCCGGACTACAAGACGATCGCAAACTGGTACCTCGACCTGTTCGGCTTCTACCAGACGACGGACGCCGGTCGGGACGTCTATCAGTGGTTTGGAGACTCGGTCTGGATTCCCACCGCGACAGGCGAAGGTGAAGAGTCGTCGGCCGCCATGGGGACGCTCGATCACGTGGCCTACACCATCGCGGACTACGAGACGCGGCCTGTTGGTCTCGAGTTGAAGCGCCGCGGGATGATATCCGCGGACTCCAATGCGGAAAACGGGACGAGTCTCGGCATCAACTGTGTGGACGTCAATGACTTCAAGACTCAGATCTGTGCTTGGAATCTCGTCGTCAATGCAGACCGCGGAAACCGCCTGACCGGCGGCGGTGGAGGCCGGGGCCGAGGCCGTGGTCGCGGTCGCGGAGGCCGAGAATAACGACCAAGCGAATGTCCTGTCTCGCCTCTCTGAGCGTGGGACAGGACATCTTTCATATCTGCTTCTGAACCGCCCACGTCCGTGGTGGGGCCCCTCCTACAAAAATTGACCAAAAAAGTTGACTCGGAAACCCCCCTTAATTATAGTGTTCGCAAGCAGTTAGTTCTGTCGACAGCTTGAATTCTATCAGCCTGTTGGGTGATCTATTACGGGCCACTCGAGGAGATGACATGAAGCGTAGGTTCGCTCTGGGTGTGATGGCCGTGCTTGTGGTCCTGCTGTTGGTCGGGGCCGAAGGCGGATCCGGGACGCTGGTCGGGCAAGGTCGAGAAGCTGTGCCCTCAGTGGAATCACAACAGGCGCTGGTGGATCAATACTGCGCGGACTGCCACAATCCCACATTGCAGTCGGGAGGATTCTCCTGGGCTGACGTCGATCTTGCGCATCCGGAACAGAGCGCAGCCCGAGTGGAAGAGGTCATCCGCAAGCTACGTGTCGGCCTGATGCCCCCGGCGGGCGCAGCAAGGCCCGACGCTGCCGTCTTGAAGGATTTCGCAGTGGCGCTCGAGACCGGGGTCGATCAGTCTGCCGCCGAAAACCCGTTTGCAAGGCCGCCGAACCTCCATCGCATCAATCGAACGGAATACCAAAATTCTATCCGCGACCTGCTCGGGCTCACGGTAGATGTGTCGACGATGTTGCCGCCCGACTCCAGAACGAACGGGTTTGACAACATGGCGGACGCGCTGACAGTGACGCCGGCATTGATGAACGCGTATCTCCGGGCGGCCGGAAAGATCAGCCGCGACGCGGTCGGCGATCCTGAGGCCTCAGCGGCGCAGGTCTATTACAAGGTCCCGAAGGTCGTCAACCAGATGCGTCGCGTCGAAGGCGCGCCGTTTGGGACGCGAGGCGGCATATCGGTAGTCCACAACTTCCCGGCAGACGGGGACTATTCCTTCAAGCTCGAGCTGTACTACTACTACACGGGAACGCAAATCGGCTCCAAGCTGCCCGAACCGCTCCAGGACCAGGAACTGGAAGTTTCCGTCGATGGAGAAAGGGTCGCGGTTTTCACGATCGATCCCGATGCCAACGAAACCGACAACGTCCTGATCTCCGAATCGGCCCACATCAAAGCGGGTCAGCGGAGACTCGCGGCGGCTTTCGTTTCGAAACACGACGGCCCTATCGAAGACCAGTACCAACTCTACGAACACACGCTACTGGACGTCAGCATCGCCAACCAGTCCGGCATGACTGCCCTCCCACACTTGCAGACCATCGCTGTCACCGGGCCTGTGAACCCGACCGGCGTTTCGGAAACCGACAGCCGGCGGAGGATTTTCACGTGCAGGCCGGCAGAGCGGAGCGAGGAAGAAGGTTGCGCGAAGGAGATCATCTCCAGACTGGCCGGCCAGGCCTTCCGCCGGCCGCCCACGCCTGAAGACCTCGAAGGCTTGATGATCCACTACGAGGATGGCTACGTGGACGGCGGTTTCGAAGCGGGCGTCAGAGTGGCGCTGCAGGCGATTCTCTCCAAGCCCGAGTTCGTGTTTCGCTTCGAACAGGTGCCGGACGACGCGGCGCCCGGTCGAAATTATCGGATCGACGACCTCGAACTGGCGTCCCGTCTATCCTATTTCCTCTGGAGCAGCATCCCCGACGAAGAACTGGTGAGCATTGCCGCCGAGGGCAGGCTGAGGGACCCCGCAACACTGGAGCAGCAGGTGAAGCGGATGCTCGCCGACCCACGGTCGGAAGCGCTCGCGACGAGTTTTGCAGGGCAATGGCTCGGCTTGCAGGGGATTCGGGAGGTTCTGCCCGAACCGGGCACTTTCCCCAACTACACGCGAAACCTCGGAGAGTCGATGCGGCGGGAGGTGGAACTGCTGTTCGACAGCGTCCTGCGCGAGGACCGCAGTCCCGTGGAGTTGCTGACTTCGGACTACACGTTCGTCGACGAAGTGCTGGCCAAGCACTATGGCATCCCGAATGTCGTCGGTCCCCGTTTCAAACGAGTGCAGTTGACGGATCCGCACCGGTTCGGCCTGATCGGAAAGGCGGGCTTGTTGACGATGACGTCGCTGGCCAACAGGACGTCTCCGGTGGCACGCGGCAAGTACGTGCTGGAGGTTCTGCTAGGAACGCCTCCTCCGTCACCGCCTCCGGTGGTGCCGCCGCTGGCCGAGGCGGTCAACAATGAGAAGACATTGAGGGTTCGTGACCGGATGGAGCAACACCGGGCCAGCCCGGCATGTTCGGGCTGCCACCAGATCATGGATCCGATCGGGTTGGCCCTCGAGAACTTCGATGCGGTCGGCGTATGGCGGACGAACGACAGCGGTTTTCGTATCGATCCGGCAGGGAAGATGTTCGACGGCACGGACCTTGAAGGACCCGCGGGGGTGCGACAGGCGTTGCTCGACCGGACCGATTCCTTCCTGCGCGGATTCACCGAAAGCCTCCTGGCCTATGGGCTGGGCCGGGTCACCGACCACCGGGATATGCCCACGGTTCGCGCAATCATGCGGGGTGCGGCCGCCGATGACAACCGCAGTTCGTCGTTCGTCCTCGCCATCGTAGAGAGCGCACCGTTCCAGATGTCCAGGTTGCCCGAAGTAAGCGAACGACAAGAGCAGTAGACGAGGACTTTCGACAGAGGGGGTAGTTCATGTTTGTTACGAAGAAGCATCTTTCCAGGCGTACGGTGCTCCGCGGAATGGGAGCGGCCGTCGCACTCCCTCTGCTCGAGGGGATGGTGCCCGCCCAGACGGCCCTTGCCCAGACTGCCGCAGTGCCCAAGAGCCGCTTCGTCGGCCTGGAAGTCGTGCACGGCAATGCGGGCAGTACGGAAGTCGGAACAGACATGAACCTCTGGGTGCCGGCGAAAGAGGGCCGGGACTTCGAGTTCACGCCGATTCTCGAGCCACTCGAACGATTTCGAGAGTATGTGACCGTGGTCACGCTGATGGACTGCCAGCAGGCGGACCCGAAGACCGCTGAAGAGGTCGGCGCTGACCACTTCCGATCGAGCGCAGTTTTCCTGACGGCGGCGCATCCCAAGCAGACGATGGGGTCCGACGTTCGGAACGGCACCTCGATCGACCAGCTCTACGCGCAGCAGTTCGGTCAGGACACGCCGCTGCCGTCGATCCAGCTGTGCACTGAGAATTTCGACGCAGCAGGCCTCTGTGCCTTCAACTACAGTTGCGTGTACATGGACACCGTGAGCTGGTCCTCGCCGACAACCCCGCTGCCTATGACCCTGAACCCGCGCATGGCGTTCGAGGATCTCTTCGGTGACGGGGGATCCAGGGAAGACCGTGCCAACCGGCGGCGCATAGGCCGCAGTATTCTCGACGGGATCACGCACGATGTGGCGCGTCTCGGGCAGAATCTGAACGCGCAGGATCGCGCGAGGCTTGGCGACTATCTTGATAATGTGCGCGAAGTCGAAAGGCGGATCGAAGGGATCGAAGCCTACAATCTCGCGAACCCGGACAGGGAACTGCCGGAAGCCCCGATCGGAGTGCCGGATTCCTGGCACGACCTCGTGAAGCTGATGACGGACCTGCAGGTGCTGGCTTTTTCGGCCGAGGTCACCCGCGTATCGACGTTCAAGTGGGGCCGCGACACGAGCAACCGCGTTTTCCCGGAGAGCGGCAACACCAGCCCGTTCCACTCGGCATCGCACCATGGCAACACCCCCAGCGGCGTCACCAATTTTTCGGAGATCAACCGGTACCACGTGGATCTGCTGGCGTATTTCGTGGATCAACTCAAGAACACACCGGACGGCGACGGGAACCTGCTGGATCACTCGTTGATCCTGTACGGGAGCGCGATGGGTGACTCGCAGGTGCATGCCCACAGGAGAACGCCCTTCCTGCTCGTGGGTCACGCCAGTGGGACAGTCCAGGGCAATCTGCATGTGAGGACCAAAGAGGAAACACCGCAGGCCAACGGCCTGTTGTCGGTCCTCCACAAGCTGGGGATTGAACAGGAGTACATTGGCGACAGTACTGGAACGGTCGCCATCTGACACCCGTGTGGTGTCCCTGGGAGCTTGTGCTGAAAGTCGCCTAAGGCTGTAGGGGCGCTCTATGAGCGCCCAATAATGGGCGGTCGCAGACCGCCCCTACAGAGGAGTGGTCCCGACTTTCAGCACATGCTCCCAGGGATCCGTGTGGTGAGTAGGACTTCAAACTGAAGGAAGGACCAATGATGCTGGGTCGAATAGGTCAGAGCTTGATTGGCATTCTGTGCATGACGATGCTCGCTTCGGCGGCCATCCAGGACGCGTCGTTGTCGAGAGCGGCCATGGCAGGCGACATGCCTGCGGTCGAAAGACTCCTGGGCGAAAACGCCGACGTGAACGGTGCGCAGGGTGACGGCACGACGGCGTTGCACTGGGCGGCATACACGGATGACGCCGTGATGGTGCGAATGCTCATCCAGGCTGGAGCGGACCTCAACGCCGAGACGCGTCTTGGAGCGCTGACTCCGCTGTTTATCGCCGCCAAGAACGGCAATGCGGCGATCCTCGAGCTCATGCTCGCCGCGGGCGCCAACGCAAACTCGCCGAACGCTCAGGGAACCACGCCGCTCATGCTGGCTGCTGCATCGGGTATCCCGGATGCTGTCAGGGTGCTGCTCGCCACGAGCGCCGATGTGAACGCGACCGAGTCCGCGTACGGTCAAACCGCGACGATGTTTGCGGCAGCGTTGAACCGATCCGATGTCATCCGACTGCTGGCCGCAGCGGGCGCAGACCTGGATGTCACGTCCGAGGTGCATGAGCTTCACGGCGGAGCCCGGAGGGGCGGCGGCGGACGGGGGGATCGTGGAAGCCCGGCGAAGATGGGCGGCAACACTGCTTTGCACCTGGCCGCGCGGGAAGGCCAGATGGATGCCGTAAGGGCGCTCGTCGAGGTCGGAGCGGACGTCAACCAGGGGAGCGCGCTCGACGGGATGAGCGCCATGACGACCGGTATCATGAACAGCCACTTCGACATCGGGAAGTTCTTGTTCGACAATGGCGCGGACCCGGCGATTGCCAGCGATTGGGGGCTGGCGCCGCTTTACGCGGTGATCGATGCCGAGTATGCGCAGCGCACATGGTATCCGCCGCTGAGCACGGAGCAGGAACAGATCAATCACGTCGATCTGATGAAGGAGCTGATCGCCGGCGGAGCTGAAGTAAATACCAGGATCACCAAAGCCCTATGGTTCCGCAGATTCGGCGGTGGCGGCGGCGACGCCGCCGGAGCGACGGCGTTCTGGCGTGCGGCCCAGGCCAACGACGAGGAAGTGATGCGATTACTGGTCGCCGCGGGAGCTGATCCGAACATCTACTCCACCGCCGGAGTCTCTCCCCTGCAGGTTGCCGGAGGCTTCGGGATATCTCACCAGGGCACCGCCTTCGTGCCGGACGCACGCTTGGCCACTGTCCGCTATCTGGTGGAAGAGCACGTAGCCGATGTCAATGCCCGGGACAGCCGGGGCTACACCCCGTTGCACGGCGTGGCTCGGGTGGGCAACAACGATATCATCGAGTATCTGGTGGCCGCCGGTGCCGACCCGACGGTCAGAGCCGGAAACGTCAGCGGAAGGGAAGAGGTCGACGACCGTGCCGTCGCGATGGGCACTGGCGACAGCGTAGCCGACTATGCCAACGGCCCTTCGATGAATGCGCGGGTATATCCCGACACCATCGCTCTGCTGATCCAGTTCGGTTCGGAATTTGCCGACAACTGCCGGGCGTCGGTGTGCGTCCTCAAGGCCAGACCGGACACGGGCGGACGGCAGCAGCAGTAGTGTAACTACAGGAAGTCAGAAGAGATCACGGCGGTCCGGACGGACCGCCGTTTTTTCGTACCTCTGGGCTATTCGTACCGCAACGCCGAGACCGGGTCGATCCGCGTCGCGCGCAGCGCCGGCAGGTAGCAAGCGAGCATCCCGACCGTGGCCAGGATCAGGATGACCACCCCGATCGTGATCGGGTCGGTCGCCGTGACTCCCCAGAGCAGATTGCCCAGGGTGCGAGTGAACGCTACTGCGACGACCAGGCCGATGCCCAGGCCGATCGCGATCAGCTTCAGGCCCTGGCGAACGACCATCGACCGCAGGTCCCCTGCTTCCGCTCCGAGCGCTCTCCGGACGCCGATCTCCTGGGTTCGCTGGCTTACTGAATAGGACATCACGCCGTAAATGCCCGCTGCGGCCAGAACGACCGTGACCCCGGCGAAAATGCCGAGCAGCAGCATTGAAAAACGCTGCGGCGTGATGAAACCGCCCTTGATCTGGTCCAGAGTTGCGATGTCGTTGACGATCATGCCCGGGTCCAGGTCGGCCGCCTCGCGATGAATGGCATCGACCATCACCAACGGGTCGCCCTCGGCCCGAATCACCAGCATGCGCGGTTGACTCTCCCCCAGGAATTGTCGGTATGGCACGTAGAACAGAGGCGCCGCTTCGCCTTCCAGGGTATCTTTTACGTCCCCGACCACACCGACGACTTCCATAGACAAACGCCGGGCCGCGATGCGGCGTCCGATCGGATCCTCCCCGGGCCAGAGGAGCCTGGCAAGCAGGTCATTGATGATGACGACGGACGGGGCATCCCGGCTGTCCTGCTCCCCGACGTTGCGACCCTTGAGCAGAGGGATTCCCATGGCCTGAAAGTAGCTGCCGCCGATAAGCTTCAGTCCGGACTCGTACTGATTCTCCGGATCGGGCGCTTCCGCCTCCGCTCGCACCGGCCAGCCCCCGAACCGGCCTCTCATCGGAAGCCGCGATGTCGCACCGCTCTGGACGACGCCCGGAAGGGCGGCAACCCGTTCGAAGAGCATGCTGTAGAACGCTGGGTCCGGACGCCCATCGTAGAGTGCCCAACTCGGCCGCACCTGCATCGTCAGGACGTTCTCAGTCTGAAACCCGAGATCGACCGACCGCATGTTCAGAAAACTTCTCATCAAGAGACCGGCGCCGACCAACAGGACCATTGCAAGCGCAACTTCCGACACGACCAGGAGACGCCGAAGGGTTTCCCGGCCGCCTCCGGCCATGCGTCCCCGGCTGGCGTCGGTCAGGCATCCTGAAATGTTTCGGCGCGAAGCGTGTAGCGCGGGTGCCAGGCCGACGACGATCGCAGTCAACACCGTCATGCCGACCGCAAACAAGAGGACGCGTCCATCGATGGGGACCGCAGTCACTCCGAGGACGTCCTGGGGAAACAGCGGAACCAGCGCTCGCATTCCCGAAAGCGCCAGCATCAGACCGCCGCCGCCCAAGAGAGCCACGAGCGTACTCTCGGTCAGAACCTGGCGTCCCAGCCGGCCCCGGCCTGCGCCCATTGCCGAGCGAACGGCAATCTCACGCTCCCGGGTGACGGCGCGGAACAGGAAGAGGTTTGTGACGTTCGCGCACGCGATCAACAGCACGAGGAAAACCGAGCCGAGCAGCACATACAGTAACGGATTTACCTCGCCGGCCAGCAACGGCCGGAGCGGAGCGACGCTGGTCGACCAGCCTTCGTTTCGGTCGGGGTACTTCTCCTCGACACGAGGGGCGATCAGATCCAACTCGGCCTGAACCTGCTCTGTCGATACGCCGGCTTTCATGCGGGCGACGACGGTGAGCCACCTCGCTTGCAGCGCTTCCTGATTATCGAGCGCTACCACAATGAATATGTCCGCGTTCTCACCTTCCACATGCGTGTAGCCGGGCTCGAGGACCCCGACCACGACAGAGTCATTGCGGTTCAGTCGCACGCTCTTTCCGACGGCGTTGGGATCAGCGCCCAGGTACTGGCGCCAGAACCGGTCGCTCACGACGATAGTCCCCCGGCTCGACCTGTTCTCGTGCTCGGGACCGAAGGTGCGGCCGAGCGCGGCTTCGTATCCAAACATTCGGAAGAAGTCCGACGTGACGCTGGCGGCGGAGAGAGTCACGGGCTCGAAACTACCGCGGTAGTCCATCTCCCGGTTCCGATAGCCGGCGACGTACTCGAAGACCGAATTCTGGGACCGGTACTCGATGACTTCGTTCCCCGATAGCATGAACGTGGGTGGGTCCTTAGAGGCCGGACCCGTGCTCAGGATCTGCACCAGGCGATCCGGTTCCGAATAGGGCAGTGTGGCGAACGCGACGGCGTTGAGCGTGCTGAAGATCGCGGTGTTCGCTCCAATTCCCAGGGCGAGCACCGCGACGGCGACCACTGTGAAACCCGGGCTCCTGGTCAAGGCTCGAACCGCGTATCGAAGGTCTTGTATCAGCGTTTCCATCGTCCCTCCTGGATACTAGTCGAGAGCACTGTATTACATGTGTCTCGAGGGATGAAATAGTTTCGAATGCCTCCATCGGAGTCGAAATTCGCGAACGAAACTCCGGTAGAGGTGGACAAACGAAACAACCGTTCCGCTGATCCGGCTGGTAACTATTTTCGGGATTGTCAGTCAACTTACCAGACGCTTTCGCCGTCTATGCAGTATCGGTCTATCTGGACGGACCCGCCCATTGGACGCTTCGGGTCCGTCTGTATGTTTTCTAACGCCCGGGCACTCGCCGAAGGAGAAACGAAATGGAAGAAAATGATGGAACCAGTGAAGAGGGAAGCCGCCCGGAAGAGAATCCGGTGGACCCTGTAGAACGCCTTGAGGGAGATGTGCTGCACGCCCGGCAGGCGGCTGACGCGGCGCATTCCGAAGCCCGCAAGGCTCGGGCAGTTGCGGATGACAACGAGGGTGATATCGGCAAGCAGCGCCGCAGCGTCCGAGGGCTCTGGGCCTCGGTGGTCGTGTTGGCGTTTATCTTCACGGCCGGGATCTGGATGGGGTTTTCTCAGCTTCGGGACCAGGATAGCCTGATCGGTCAGCTGCCAGGCGTTCAGACGCTGGTGACCCAGGTCGATTCCCGTCTGGTGGCCGCCGAGGCGGTGCTCGAGGAGATGTCTTCAGAGAACGGGGTCCTTCGAAGAATGCAGGATCAGATTTCCGATTTCGAAAGTGATCTGGGCACCGCCCTGGCAGTGGTACGCCAGGAGGCGCAGGATCTCGGTGCAGACCTCGCTCGCCGTATCGAAGCGGAAATGGATCGACGGGTTGGGGACGTCGAGACCCGGATGGCCAACGTGGAATCATCCCGCTCGGCGGACAGGACCCAGCTTGCCCGGATCCAGCAGGAAGTCGATGAACTCAGGGAGAGCACCCGGCTGGAAGTGGCGCAACTGCGAGAGCAAGACGCCGAGATCGGGCGGCGCACGGGTCGTGATCTGGCCGACGTGTGGGATACGGTCGGTGATGTGCGCCGTCGGCTGGAGCCGACCGAACGCGAACTGGCCGCCATCGCACGAAAGGTGGACAAGACCCGGCTCGGCTTTGAGCTGTTTGAAGACGATGCCGTGGAGATCGCTCCTGGAATCATGCTGCATGTGAGCGATTCGAACGAGTCCAGCCAGAAAGTGAGCGGCTGGCTACACCTGAAGGCGGACGGGCGCATCCTCTGGGTGGAGGACCAACCGGCCCAGCAGTCGATCGTGTTCTACACGCGGGGTGAAGAGCGTTCCTACGAACTCGTATTCACCCACGTGACGCGCGACACCGCCGTTGGCTACGCTCTGGTTCCATCCGAGGATTCCACGCGGCGAAGGGCGGATAGAGGCGGTGCTTCGGCAAGAAACATCTCTCCACGCCAGTAGTTTCATTCGGCGGCGCCGGAGTCCAGGAAATTCCGGTGCCGTCGACTAAAGAGCCGTTCTCCCTCCTGGCCGATTTCAGGTCCGTCCGATTTGAGTGTATCCTCGGGATGATCGATGTGAATCGGAGGCGTTCTGAATGGTTTGGCTATTCGCTGTAGGCTGTGTGGTCTGGATTGGTATCTTTGGATACACGGAGGTATTGTCCAGAAGACAGGCCGCAATCGACCAGAGAATCGAAGGAATGCGAGCGAAGCTGGAGACCGACCCCGGCGCCTGATCGACGGACCCGGGGAGCCCGGTCACTACCGTTCCCGGTTCTATTCCTTAGCGTCGGGCCCACCGTCCCCCCCGGAGCCCGCCGACCTTCCTGAGTGCCCCAACGATCTGTGGAACGAGGACTGTGGGAACTCGGACGCCGTGCCGGTCCCCCCACGCTCGGGACCCTCGCCGACGCGACATCCGATGTATTCGCCGCGCCTCAACCGGTATAGTCAATCGGGATGTCGAACGACACCAGGAAAGCACTTGCCGCGGGAGGGGTGCTCGCGGTCGTCTTGCTGGCCTATTTTTTCTCCCAGAACCCGGTGGATTTTCGCGTGTACCACGTCGGCGCTGCGGGCGTGTTCGACGGCACGCGTCCGGTTTATGGAGACACGAGCGGGTTGGGCTGGCCGATGCACTATCGCTACCCCCCGCTGTTCCTGCTCCTGTTTGCGCCGTTCGCGTTCATGCCGCTCGGGCTTGGGGCCGGAATCTGGGTGGTGGGGAAGTGTGCCGCACTCTTCCTCCTGGTCGCGGCGATTTTTCGGGAGCTGGGGACGAGCCCGAGGCGGGAGGAGTGGCTGATCCCGCTTCTGTTCTCGGGGTCTTTCCTGGTGCTGGAGTTCCGCTACGGCAACGTCCAGTTTTTCATATTCGTGCTCGTGGCTGCCTCTCTAGTGTTGGTACGGCGTCGGCCGATCTGGGCGGCCGGAGCGCTGGGCCTGGCGGTCGCAATAAAAGTCTGGCCGCTGTTCTTTGTTCCTTATCTGGCCGTGCGCAGGGACTGGGACGTGGTCGCATGGACCCTGATGTTCGCCCTTCTTCTCACAATGGCTCCCGCAGTCTACTTCGGATTCTCGACTAACCTGGACCTCCTTTCCCAGTGGGTCGATCAGGAGTTCCAAACACAATTGGGATCGGCCGAAATCTGGTACCCGAACCAGTCGTTGCGAGGCGCCCTGATGCGTTACTTGACCCTGGTCGACTACTCCGGGGTGCCGGACTCGAACTACCGAACAGTAAACATCGTTAGCCTGAACCCGGAGATGGTCCGCACGCTGTGGTTTGGCATGGCGGGTGCTGGCTACGTGGGTCTGTTGCTGCTCGCCTACCGGAGACGTCAGGAAGTGGGCTGGGTCGAGCATGGAGTGGCGTTCTGCGGCTTGGCGCTGCTGGAGCCCTTCAGCCATAGGTCTGCGCTGGTCGTCCTGCTCTGGCCGGCCATCATCGCCGGATTCATCCTGGCCCGGGAGCATCCTCCGCGCTGGGTTCGGGGCGTGGTCTACGCGGCGATCGGGCTTGTCCTTATCCAGCCGCTCGCCCCGGGTTCGGACGCGCAGCGGCTGCTCCAGGTACTGGGCTTTGACTTCCTGGCCGCGTGTTGTCTTACCGCTGCTCTCGTTTGGGCCAGTGTGAATGGGGTCCAAGTGGTCCAGCCGGATCAGTCGGCCGCCGGGAAATCGCGCGCGACGAGCGCGATGGCCTGACGGGCCAGCCGCCGGACGTGCTTCATCTTGATGGGCGAATTCAGGAACCGGTTGAGCGCCGCAAGCAAAGCCGCACGGCACGATTCCGAGGCCTCTGCCAGCTCGCTCCTGACGGCGACACTCGTCTTCAACAGGTGGGCCGAGAAGATCGGGTCGCGCATCCCGTGGTCAAGGAGCCGCTGGTCGACATCGTCGAAGAAGGCGACAGGGTCCGCGACGTGCCAAGCTGATGTTTCGGTTTCGAGATCGATGAAGCTGCGGTTCCGTCCCGCCCAGCATGCCATCTGCATGAGACCCTGTTTCCAGTAGCGCGGATGTTTCTCACACGTATTGCGGATGGCATTCGACGACGTCACGCCGTGGGTAAAGCCCAGCCAGCTGACATTCTGGCTAACGGACCGATCGGTGGCCGTGTCGTAACTCGTGTCGTAGTGAAGCATGTTGAGGGCGATCGCCTCGAGCAAGGCGTCATAGACCGTTTCCACCGAGCGAGCAGCGATGTTGTTCTCCAGCCATCCGAGAGCGCCAGCCATGTTTTCGGGGAACGGAACCCTCATCCGTTCCGAGTTGGAGGTGGCCTCGCCTGGCTCGGCCAGACGATCCAGCGCCGGTCCGTACTCTTTGAACTCGGGAATGAGGTCTTCGCGCGTCGTGTAGGTCAGGTGACGCGCCAGCGGCAAAACCACGAACGGAGTGACTTCGCTTCCGAGTTGGTTTATCAGCTCACCCGCCTTCTGCACGTAGATAATGCTGTGACCGAAGTCGTTGTAGTGCGCGAGGGCAGCGCCGACGAATGCCTCTTCCATTTCGGGCCAACCGAGGCCGTCGTCGAGTCCCCGCCGGACCATCGCTTCGGCCCGCTTTGTTTCCTCGGCCTCGATGACAGCCATGAACGCTGATGGTGCGAAGGCCTCGCCGGCGTCGGCATAGGGATATGCCTCGTGACGGAGGCTGTTGAAAGCCAGGTGGTCGACGGCTTCCGCGATACAGATCAGTCGGTCTTCAAAGTCCGTCCCTCGTCGAGCGAACTCCTCAGCGCGCGCCAGCCAGTCCGCCGCCGCCGCCGCGGAGTGGACAGTTCCGTATTCTAATCGATCGTAGGACCAGTTGATCGCCTTGCGGACGGCATCTTTCGGGTCCATTTTGTGGTATTCCAGGCGGGAGATCTCGCGGCAGACGCGTCCGAAGTCCCGATCATCGAACGCCGTTCGGAGCCCCCGGAACACTTCTTCGCGTATCTGCCCCGGGGGAGGTTCCGATACGTCCACCCACGCATGTCCGTCTTCGATCCGCGTGGGGTAGCTGCGGACGTGATCCCCTCCCTTCACACACTTCCCGTCGGTGAGCCGGAATTTCCAATTGTGCCAGTTACACGTGAGCAGACAGTCTTCGCCGACGCTCCCTACGGCCAGCGGGTAGCCTTCGTGCGGGCAGCGATTGTCGATCGCGTAGACGTTTCCGTCGACCTTGAAGACCGCGATCTGGCGCGGTGGATGGTTGAGGACCCTCGGCTTCTGAGCGAGGGACTCAATCGATGCGGCTTTCACCCAGGGCATGGGTCTATTCTACCGCGCCATGACCTGGCGAGAACTTTGGGGCGGGATGCAAACATGGGGCGGTTTCGGACCGCCCCATGTTTGTGCGCTCCGCGCGCGCGCTTATACTGACCTATTCCGGAACCGTGAACTCGGCCATCGCTTTCTTCAGCGCAGCGATCGTGATGTCCGCGCGGTAGTCCGCCAGCTTCTTACCGTTCGCGATCACTTGCTCGGTCGACTCCAGGTCGACGCCATAGATGGAGAACCTTCCTTCAGCGGCACGTTCGGTTTCCCGGAGCAGCCTCGGACGGCTGACGGCAACCAACGACTCGTAGTGGTAATCGTCGTGGATGTCCCATCGGGTCGCGGACTGCGTGTCCGGCATCTGGACGATACCGAGCTCCTCCTTCATGTAGTCGTAGCTCCACCTGTCCTGGGTGTAGTACTCCGTGATGAAGAAGACGCGGGCACCCTCACCTTTCCATTCCCGGTTGAGTTCGTCGGCAATTGCGCTCATGCCGTTCTGATTTCCACCGCTGTCGCCCACCATCATGATGTCTGTAAAGCCCATCGATTTGAGGCTCCGCGTCATGTCTCTCAGAACTGCTCGGTAGGTTTCCTGGGTCAGGTAGACGCTACCGGGAACGATGTTGGGATTGTCGGGGTTGCCCGGCTCCAGCCTCACCAGCGGTGCGATCAGAGCGTTACCAAGCTTTCTGGCTATGGCTTCCGTGGTGGTTTCTAGGACGTAGTTGTGTTTGCCGGTCGACGTATACGGACCGTTCTTTTCGACTCCACCGGTTCCGATGATGGCGGTGGTTTTACCGGCTGCGATCGAATCCCGGACTTCCATCCAGGTCATCTCTTCGGTCCACACCGTGTCCAGCATCGCAATCGGGCGTTCGCCGTCCGCCAACTGCTGTGCGGCTCTTCGTTCTTCCTGCCGGGCCTGCTGCTCAGGAGTCAGT
Source organism: Terriglobia bacterium (assembly GCA_965206125.1). GTDB lineage: Bacteria > Acidobacteriota > Terriglobia > 20CM-2-55-15 > 20CM-2-55-15 > CAXWPM01. The sequence goes on along the minus strand of CBDBIN010000045.1, from coordinate 742,197 downwards.
GGTTGGCCGCCGCGCCCGCGCCCCCGCTGCGCCTCGGCCAGCGTAGTAACCAGGAAGATCGCGATCAGCGAAAGGAAAAGTACTCTTGTGAGTTTCATGTGTCGTTGCCTCCAGGAAGTGGCCATTGTAGTCCCGTGGAGCCGGGACAAACAAGCAATCGGGGATGGCTCCTCGATAGAGGGGGGCTTCCCGAGACGGCAAGCGTTGTGCTTGCCGTCTCCTGCCTTCGGACTACTGTTCGGGTTCTGCTTCCGCTTCCGGCGCTTCGGGTACCGGCCTTCCAGCGGCCGCCAGGCCCAGCCGGATGGCGTCGTCAGCCGTCGCACCGCTCATCAACAGGGCCAGGAACCCCTCTTCGACCTGGCGTTCCACGTTGCCAGAATTGGCGGTGATCATGTCTGCCATGCCCGCTTCCGTTGCAGCGTTGAGGATCCTCATGTTCAGTTCCCGGGCGACGTCTGACGCGGCCTCACGGATGGCTTCCTCGTCGTCGCCCTCCATGGAACTGCGGATCGCTCCGGTCATGCTTCCGATACCGCAGGCCAGGACGCTGTAGTTGCCCAGCGCGATGATTTCGTCCAAATGCTCGACCACTTCCGGGTCTTCCAGCATGAGCATCCCGACCTTTTCGCCACCGGGGTTCTGGGGTGACCAGATATCCCCGCCGGTCGCATCCCGGAAGAAACCGATAAGCATTTCCGCTTCCTCGAGGTTGCGGACATGGGGCATGACGACGCCATCTGCCCCCGCATCGTAGATTTCCTGAATCCGTTGCATGGTGACTTCAGCCCCTGCATTGTCGAGCGAAGGAATCCGAACGAGGAGCGCTTTTCGGCTGACCGCAGTCTGGCTGCGCAGGCCCTCGGCAATGGCGGACACCGCTTCGAAGCTATAGTTTCCCTCAAGGTTGAGGAACGCGTAGTCGTAGAGCGGGTTCTCAGCGAGTTGGCGGCCGATCTCCGCAGTGTATACGGCAGGTGGTCTCTGCCCGCTCCCACGGCCTCCTCGCGGTCCAGCCGCTCCACGAGTTCCGCGCCCTCCCTCTCCACTCGCGGCAGCTGCGGCCTGGGCGAGCTGGGCTTCGGTCGGCACATAAACGCCGAACGCCGTCGTGCCGTCTTCCCAGAGGTCCAGTAGGGCATTTTGGTGCGGCGTATCCGCGGGCGCCGCTTCCGCGGCCGGGCCCTCGTCCGGAGCCTCCGCTGCACAACCAGCCGCGACCAGCACGGCCATCATCAAAAATAAGAAGAGAGCGTTATCTGTGAACTTCCGATTCATTCGTCCTCCTAAGCTTCGAGACGGCTGTATATCCAGAGGATGGAGCAGCCGTAAGCGGCCAATATAGCGCAGAAACCCGTATTCTCATGCATTTAAGCCGCAAATTCTCAAGCTCCTGAAAACATTGATAATTTTGCAGGAACCCGGCCGTCTTTCCTTTCGTAGGTTCCTACTACGATCGGGTTGTTTCGATCGCATCGAGGAGGCATCTCATGGATTCGCTGATACGGGACATCACGTTCGGTTGCCGGCTTCTCTGGAAAGACCGCGGTTTTGCTCTGACCGCCATCCTGACACTGGCGATCTCGATAGGCGCCAACGTCGCCGTGTTCACGATCGTCGAATCCGTGGTCCTGAGGCCGCTGCCCTTGCCCGAAGCGGACCGGATCGTGCTGATGTCAAACCGGTATCCCAACGCCGGGGCCGGGGATAGCAATTTCAGTGGCACGGTCGACTACTACGATCGCCTGGAAGCCCTGGATGTGTACGAAGAGCAGGCGATCTTCGATTTCAGCGGTGCGACGATCGAAATCGGCAACGTCGCCGAAAGGGTGAGCACCGGCAGGGCGACGCCGTCCCTGTTCAGGCTCCTCGGCGTGAATACCGCACTGGGGCGGACTTTCCTCGAGGAGGACGGTGAGGTCGGCCAACACCAGAAGGTGATCCTGACCGACGGTCTGTGGCAGCAGCTTTTCGGGGGGGATCCTTCCGCCGTCGGAAATGACTTGAGGATTGGCGGAGAACCTTACGAAGTCGTCGGTGTCCTGCCACCCGACTTCCTGTTCATCGATCCGGATGTCCGTTTCTGGACACCGCTGGCATTCAGTCCGGAAGACCGATCCGACGACAACCGTCACAGCAACAACTGGCACAACATCGGGAGACTCAAACCCGGGGCGACGATCGATCAGGCGCGGGAGCAGATCGCCGCGCTGAACGTCTCGCTGGACGAACGGTTTCCGCAGTTCAAAGAGCTCCTGGCAAATGCCGGGTTCTACACGAGCGTCGAGCCACTCCAGGACATGCTGGTCCGCGACATCCGCCCGACCCTGTTCATGCTCTGGGCTGGAGCGGCATTTGTACTTCTGACCGGCGCGGTAAACATCGCGAACCTGGCGCTGGCCCGCGCCAGCCTTCGGATGAAGGAGTTTGCGACCCGCCTCGCCCTCGGTGCGGCGAGGATGCGAATTGTCCGGCAGCTGGTGACCGAGAGCGTGATAGTCGCGTTGGCGGGCGGTCTGGCCGGTCTGGCTATTGGCGGGGTCATCCTCCAGGTGCTGTCGGGAATCGGGCTCGACCAAATTCCTCGCGCGGGAGAGGTGAGGATGGATGCCTTTGTGATCGGCTTCACGTTGGTCGTATCCGTGGCGGCCGGTTTACTGATTGGCGCGATGCCACTCGGCCAGATTCTTGGCTCTGACATTGGGCGAGTGATGAACGAAGAAGGTCGAAGCGGTACCGGCGGACGGACGCGCAGGACCCTGCGGCGGAGTCTGGTGGTCGCCCAGGTCGGCCTGGCCTTTATCCTCTTGATCGGCGCCGGTCTGCTCCTGGCAAGCTTCCGTGAGCTGCTGTCCGTGGACCCCGGCTTCGAGCCGACGAACGTCGTAACGGCGTCGTTCAGTCCGCCGACGAGCAGCTATCCGGATGGGGAGAGCCTTCGGGCATTCACGGCACGGGCTCTCGAAACGATCCGCGCAATTCCGGGAGTTCTCGAAGCGGGTACGACAAACAGCGTTCCGTTTGACGGCAACTATGGCGACGCGGTCATCCTGGCCGAAGGCTACCAGATGCAGCCCGGTGAGTCCCTCGTTTCGCCCCGCCGGCTGCGAGTTACGCCGGGTTACTTCGAGGCCATGGGCATGCCGCTCGTGGCTGGACGCTACTTCGCCGACCGCGACGGTCCGGATGCCCCGGGCGTCGTCATAGTGGACGAACGGTTAGCGGACAAGTTCTGGCCGGGCGACGACCCCGTCGGCCGCCGGATGTACCGGCCGACCGATCCCAACGATCTGTTGGCCGTAAACGAGGACACGGTGTGGCTGACCGTCGTGGGTGTCGTCCGAGAGGCCGTACTGGAGGATCTGGCCGGCAACGATGGGAGTGTGGGTGCCTACTACTTTCCGTTTGGGCAGGACACAGGTCGGACCTCGAGATTCGTGATCAAGACCGCGAGCGACCCTTCCGGCTTGCTTGGGTCGGTACGCGCCGCGGTTACGGCGATTGATCCGGAACTCCCTCTCTACGACGTGCGCACGATGGCGGACCGGATGGAGTTATCCCTGACGTCCAGGCGCACCTCGATGGTGCTGGCGCTGGCGTTCGCCGGCGTCGCGTTGCTGATATCGGCCGTCGGTATTTATGGCGTGCTGGCCTTCCTTGTGAGCCAGCGCACAAGTGAGATCGGGATAAGGATGGCGCTTGGGAGTTCGGGACGGAGCGTCTTCGCCCTGGTGCTGCGGGAAGGGATGCTTCTCGTGGGGTTCGGGCTGGCGCTGGGACTTGCGGGAACGGTCGCTCTGCGTGGAGCCCTGGCCAGCCAGGTCTACGGCGTCGGTCCCCTCGACTTGTCGGTCATCGGTCTGGTGATCGCGGTGCTGGGTCTGGTTGCCCTGGGTGCCTGCGCGTTGCCTGCCAGGCGGGCCGCTCGTGTGGACCCGGTCATCGTGCTTACACAGCAATAGGTGATGCGGAGAAGAAACTCGGAATCGGTCCAATTGGTTCGGAGCTCGTCCGTCTAGTGGATTGGAGCACGAACAAGTAAAGGTGAAATTATGAAAGCTGCCTTCCAGGACATTCTCTACGGCGTCCGGTTGCTGCGCAAGAACCCCGGACTCACGATAATTGCCATCCTGACGCTCACGGTCGGAATCGGCGTCAACAGCGCTGTCTTCAGCGTCGCCAATACGGTGATGTTTTTCCCGTTTCCCCACGTGGATCCGGACCGTGCCGTCTTCGTCTCCGCGACCAATCCGGAACGCGGTGTTGGACAGTCTTCCATATCATTGGCGGACTACCTCGACTGGCAGGACCGGGCGACGAGCTTCGATGGCCTTGCGGCGGAAGACAGCGTTCCGTTCAACATAACCGGCGGTGAGGTGCCGGTCCGAGTGGTGGGGCTGGTGGCGACGACGAACATCTTCGATGTCATCGGAGTTCAACCGGATCGTGGCCGCGGCTTTGTTCCCGAGGACTCCATCCCCGGGGCGAATCGGGTTGTTTGTCGTCACCCAGGGCTTCCTGGACCGGTACCTGGATTCAGATCCGTCCGTGATCGGAACGCCGATTATCCTGGATGGGGATGCGCACACCGTCATCGGCATCATGCCGCCGGATTTCCTCTACCGCCGGACCGACGATTTCTGGGTCCCCCTGGACCTCGTCCCGGTAGCCGACCGTGACGACAGGACCCTCAACATCACGGGCCGTCTCGCCGCAGGCGTGTCGATAGCCGAAGCCACTTCCGAAATGGAGCTGATCGCCGCTCAACTGGCCGAGGCCTACCCTGAGACAAATCGCGGATGGGGCGCTTCCCTGGTGACTCTCCGGGAAGATATCCGGGAAGACGCCGGGGCGGCCGTAACCGTAATGCTCCTGGCCGTCTTCTTCATCCTCGTGATCGCCTGCGCAAACATTGCCAACCTGCTGTTGGCGCGGATGGCATCCCGGCGTGAGGAAATTGCAATTCGGGCGGCGCTGGGGGCCGGACGGATCCGGATCGTGAGGCAGTTGCTCGCCGAGTCCGTGGTGCTTTCCGTCCTTGGCGGCATCGGAGGGCTTGTCGTTTCGTTGTGGGGAGTGGCGTATCTGCGTGCCTACTTCGCCGCTGCGCCTTCGATCGCGGTCGTCGCCCGCGGAATCCAGGTCGACGTGCCCCTGCTGGTTTTCACAGCCGTGCTTGCCCTCGGAACTACTGTCCTTTTCGGCCTGGTGCCGGCGCTTCATGGATCTCGCGTCGACCTGATGGGTACGCTGAAGCAACGCGGCCGCACCGATGCGGGAGGCGGAAGGAGTTGGCAGCGCTTCCTGGTGGGGGCCGAGATCGCCGTGGCGACAACCCTGCTCATCGGTGCCGCCTTGCTTTCGGGCTTCTGGATGGGGATCCAGGATAAGGACCTCGGTGTCGATGCGGAAGGCCTTGTCGCGACGGAAATGAGTTTGCCGGATTACGCCTATCCCGAATCCCGGGATCTCGAGAACTTCTACTTCGGTCTTATCGACGACCTGGAGAGCCTCCCTGAAATTCGGTCCGCCGCCGTAGGTACCGCTCCGCCCAATCTCGGTCAACCGCGCGAGGCGACTGAACCCATGGAGATCGAGGGTCGTCCGGCGTTCGATGATGAAGCCGCCCCCGTTGCGGTCGAGCTTGTGGTCAGCAAGGGCTATTTCGAGACCATGGGAATACCCGTCTTGACTGGCAGGGGACCATCGGGCGAAGACGGGGCCGGTTCGTTGCCGGTAGCGGTTGTCAGCGAGGCCGCCGTACGCACCTATTGGCCGGACTCGGACCCCATCGGAGCGCGTGTCCGGTTCGACGCCGAAGACCCGTGGCTGCAGGTTGTCGGGGTGGTAGGCGATGTTCAGAATCAGTTCGCTGCCGACCGGCCGCTTCCGCTGGTGTACCGTGACTTTGGTCAGGCGCCGAGGCGTTCGATGTCGCTGCTCGTCAGGGCCGAGGGTGCGTCCGGCGCGGTGGCTTCGGTTCGCGAGAGTGTGCGTCGGGCCGACCCGAACCTCCCGATCGCCCCCGTTCAGACCATGAACGAGGTCATAGACCTGAACCGGGCCGGTGGCCGACTCATCGTGACGCTGGTCGCCGCATCGGGGCTGGTCGCGCTCGTGCTGTCGGCGATGGGAATCTACGGCGTGGTGAGCTTTTCCGTGGCCCAGCAGACCCGCGAGATGGGGCTGCGGATGGCATTGGGCGCGGATTCTGCGTCGCTCTACCGCCTGATCTTCTCGCAGGCGCTCGGCGTCGGAATCCCGGCTTTGGCTCTGGGCCTGGTCGGCGGGTATGGCTCGGGGATCCTGATGGCGGCGGCGTTCCCGGAGTTTCCGGAGCCTTTCGACCCCGGTTTGTTTGCCGGTGTGATCGTTGTGTTGGGCCTGGTGCAGGTGCTTGCTTCGCTGATACCCGCTCACCGGGCCACGAGGGTCGACCCGATGGCTGCGCTCAGGTTGGAGTGAGGCAGCCATCGCGTCTCGGGGCTATTCCTGGCGCAACGATACGAGTGGGTCGATACGTGTCGACCTGCGGGCAGGGATGTAACACGCCAGCATCGTCAGGGTTCCCAGCAGAACGGGCGCACCGACTAGCAGCAACGGGTCGGACGTGGTCGTCTCGGTGATCGTCGACAGCGCGTCGAAGTAAGAACCCAGAGCGCGTGTCGTGCCGAATGCCATCACTTGTCCGAATAGGGTGCCGATGACGACCATCAGCGCGCCTTCCTTCAAGACCAGACGGAGGACATCGTTGCTGCGGGCGCCGAGCGCGATACGAATTCCGATCTCCTTGGTCCTCTGAGCGACCGTGTAGGCCGTCACGCCTCCCAGTCCGACAGCAGCGAGGACGAGGCCGAAGACACCGATGCCCCCGTAGACGAACATCGTCACACGCACCATGTACATCATGGTTTCGACCTGGTCCCTGAGGCGGGACACGTTGAAGAGAGTTAAGTTTGGATCCACGGTGGCGATCTCGTTCCGAATCGCCTGGCGCACATCGACACCCTGCTCCGCCCGTACGAGGACCGTCACGCCCCGCGAAGACGGTTGGTCGAACCGGTCGGGATCCATCGGTAGGAATACACCCATCCGCGATGTCTCGAGAATCCTCCCGGAGCGGAAGTCGGGAGCGACCCCGATGACCTGATACCGGTCGTCTTCGATTTCCAATGTCTGACCCACAGGATCCTGACCGGGCCAGGTCTCAGCTACCATCGTCTCGTTGACGATCGCGACCCGCAAACCATCGTCTGTCGGACCGAAAGTCCGTCCGCGGACCAGTTCCACGCCGATGGTTTCAAAGAAGCCTTCACCGACCCGCTCACTGCGGATCTGTCGAGCCAGCCTGGCCGCTTCATCGAGATCGGCACTGGCCTGCATGGACGCCTCGTCGCTGAACATTCCCAGCGGGATGCTGTAAGTCAGGCTCGCGTCTCGAACCCCCGGGATCTGTCGCACGCGATCCGGAAGATCGGCGAAGAAATCTCGAGCTTGATCTCCGGTATACCCGTCCCGTATCGGGTCTAGCGACATCATGTAGAGGTCGTCGACTTCGAAGCCCACCTCCACGGAACTGCTCCGTCCGAATCCCAGCACGACGAACCCGGTGAGCAGCATGAGCGTGAGCGAGCCCGCCACCTGTTGAAGAACCAGGAAGTTACGCATGCTGTACCACCGGTAACGCTTCAGGTTGCCTGCGTCGCCTTTGAGGGCGGGGGAGACATCCGAGCGCGCCGCCTGGAGCGCCGGCGCCAGGCCGAACAGTATGCCCGACAGAATGCTCAGCCCCAGCGTGAACAGGAGAGCCCTCCAGCTCGTTTCCAGCTCGAAGGTCATGTATTCGGGAAGCATCGGATCCAGCCACTCCGTCGTCGAGTTCGACCACAGCCCGAACATCAGACCGGCGACACCGCCGAGCAGCGCCAGGATCGTCGCCTCGGTGATCAACTGTCGGACGATGCGCCCCCGGCTCGCTCCGACCGACAGCCGGATCGCGATCTCACGGGCCCGCGCGCTGCCCCTGGCAAGCAGCAGCGTTCCGACGTTCGAACACGCGATCACCAGCGCGAGTCCCACCATGATGAGAGGTAGCGCCATCATGACCGGCAGGTCTTCATCGCGCAACGGCAGCAGGCGGCCGCCGGACACAAGGGTGATACGGCGTCCTTCAAACACCTCGTCCAGTCCGTCGTCGATTTCCTGCTGGCGGATCATCGCGTCCAGGCGGGCTTCGGCTTGCGGAGACGTGACACCGGGCCCGAGTCTGCCGACCAGGTTGAACGCCTCCAGGTCGCGAGCCTCCAGCACGTTCCCTCGGAGTTCGGGCGCCACTCGCGGATCCACGGTGGCGGGAATCCAGATATCCGCGGCGGCCAGTATCGGGCGCGCACCCAGGAAATCTACTTCCCCAACGCCGATGATAGTCGTCGGGAACCCGTTGATGCGCAGCGTCGAGCCGACAACGTCCGGACGTCCTCCAAGGCGTCCCTGCCAGTATCGATGGCTGATGACGATGGATACCGCCCCCCCCCGGGCAAGTTCGGGTTCGCCGAACGTACGCCCGATGCTCGCGTCGTTCCCGAGCACATCGAAGTAGTTGGGAGAGACCAGATGGCCCCAAACTCGCTGAGACCTGCCCTGTTCGCGCACGACGAACGGCACGGGCGCCATGTAGGCGGCCATGTCCGCGAACTGGCCGCTCTCATCGCGGAAGCGTTCGTAGTCCGGATAGGAGACGGGTCTCGAGCTGGCAATCAACTCTTCCGGCGCGGAAACCGTCGGGATGTCCTTGAGCATCAAGGATTCGAGCTGGCTGAAGACGGTCGTTCCCAGACCGATGCCGATGCCCACCGAGATGATCGATGCGATCGTGAAGCCTTTCGATCGAAGCAGCAACCGCGCCGCGTATTGCGTGTCCTGAGCCAACTCGCGCAGGTGCTCGACCGGGAGTCGCACAGCGGCATCCGCCAGCAGGAGCAGGCTCAACCACGCAAGCCGCGCGGTGCCTTGTCTTCCGGCCGCCTCGCGGATGATGGTTTCGGAGTCTTCGAGCATCTCCCACCCATGGTCGAGGCGAAACTCGTCAGGAAAGGCTTTGACGAGTTTGCGGTAGAGCCAGAACGACAGCTTGAGAGTCGTCTTCATGAAGGGGCCTCGCTTTCGATGCTCGTCCGTTTGCGGTGGATGACGTCCACGAGCTGTTCGAGCCTCCTGCACTCGGCGTCCAGAACGCCTCGGCCCAGCCGCGTCAGCCGGTAGTAGCGTCGGCGTTCGTCGTCCTGCTCTGGCGACGGTCGAGTGTCAGATTCCTCGATCAAGCCTTCCCGGATAAGGCGCCGGATCGTTCCGTAGAGCGTCGCCGGCCACAGCCGGATCTTCCCCTCTGTCCGTTCGAGCACCTCCTGCATGATCCTGTAACCGTGATGCTCGCGGTCTGAAAGTGATAGCAGTATGTGGAACCAGTTGGCCCGCAGGGGAAGGAACGTGTCTGGCTGAGGGGTAGTCATATGCAGAATAGTTTAATATATATATATATCAATCCATATACAGTTGAATCTGCCGCAGGCTGCTAGGAGCCTGTCGGGAATAAGAAGTCTGCAACCAAGAATCAACAACTTACAGACCAGGGATGGCTCGTAAGTTGTTGATTCTTGCTTCGAGGGAGCCAATTCCCGACAGGCTCCTAGAGACCGCCTAAAGGTCTGTCCCACCTGAGCCTCGTAGTCCTTCAAACCAAAACGACCGGCCTTTCAGACTTCTGGCCTCGCGCCTGCCGTTCTGATACCCTGAGGCAACCGTTCAAGACACGGAGGAAGCGTGCACTCTCGACTCCAGCGACAGACTGTTCTTTGGTTGCTCGTGGCGGTATTCATTGTGTGTGCGGTCCCGGCCGCGGCGCAGAGCCCCTCCCAGCGAGAGGCCGACCGCCGACAGGCTGCGGCCGAGGCGATTTTCCAACAGCGCATCGATGGTTTCACCGACGACGTGCATCGGTTTTATGAGGTCAGCGGGGAGTTGGTGTCCTATCGGGTCCTCGACGAGTTGACGTCGGCAGAGCTGAACAACTTCGAAGACAAGACCGAGGAGTTGTACGATCGGGCCGGTAGGCTGATCTCCTTCCTCGTGGCGATCGTGCCCCAGGTAAACGGGAACACAGATGACCTATGGATCATCAAGTCGCCCCCCGATGGGGAAGAGACTCTCGAAGACCGGCTGACGCTGGTGTTGGCGCTCGTTTACCGGATCGAGCCGAAGATCGAGTTCATCCTCAATCTTCTGAACGGTGAAGGGGAGCCGGCGATCGAGGTCGAAGACCTCATCTTCGAAGCGTCGTTGCCTTACCTGGTCGTCGGTGGTCTCGAATTGATTCAGGATCTTGCGCTCGAGATTCGACGCCTGATGTGAGCACGTTCCTGCCCCGCACGTGAAGTTCGGCCTCCGGACGACCTGCCTTCTGAACAACACTTTGATGTCCAGGCCCGTGGTGTCGGAATGAAGAAGGTCGTGTCCGAGTGCATCGGGACTTTCGCTCTTGTATTCGCCGGCACGGGCGCGATCGTCATCGGCGATGTTACCGGAACCATCTCGCATGTCGGTGTCTCGTTGACGTTCGGTCTTGTCGTCATGGCGATGATCTACGCCCTGGGCGACATATCGGGGGCGCACCTGAACCCGGCCGTGACCCTCGGATTCTGGGCGGCCCGCCGCCTCGAGGGGCGTGACGTAGCGCCATATGTGGGCGGTCAGTGTGTTGGTGCCGTCGCGGCCAGTACTCTGTTGCGGTTCCTTTTTCCTGCGCATCAGGCGCTCGGCGCGACGCGCCCGGGCGGCACCATTGCGCAATCCTTCGTCCTCGAGGTCGTCATCACCTGGATCCTGATGTTTGTCATCCTGAATGTGTCGACCGGGGCGCGGGAGAAGGGAATTACCGCAGGAATCGCGATCGGGTCGGTCATCGCGTTCGCGGCGCTGTTTGCTGGTCCTGTTTCCGGAGCCTCGATGAACCCGGCCCGGTCGCTCGGTCCGGCACTGATATCGGGCAACCTGGAAGGGCTCTGGCTCTACTTCCTGGCCCCGGCCCTCGGATCGTTGCTGGCCGTGCCTGCGTGCCGGTCCGTTAACGAGGAGGGTTGCTGCACCGGTGAGGTGTGCCGTTGAGCGGTGCGGCCCAGCTTCGTCGGGTTCTCTTCGTCTGTGTCGAGAATTCCAATCGAAGCCAGATGGCTGAAGCCTTCGCCCGCCTGCACGGCGGTGGGGGTATTGAAGCGTACAGTGCCGGTTCCAGGCCCAGCGGCCGTGTGAGCCCGAAAGCCATCACAGCAATGCGTGAGGTTGGCTACGATCTGACGTCGCATCGGTCGAATGCGCTCCGAGAGATCCCCGAAGTGGAATACGACGTTGTGGCGACGATGGGTTGCGGTGATGAGTGCCCCTGGGTCCGCGCGACGCGGCGGGAGGACTGGGATATTCCGGATCCCCGGGATATGGAGACGGATGACTTCCGCCGGGTACGGGACCTGATCGAACGCAAGGTTAAGGAACTCCTCGCAACTCTGTAGAAAAGCTCCGACCGATAGGGGACCGAGGAAGCTGTCCCTAAGAGTCGACTTTCGAGAAGGTTCCGGCTGGGGTGGGACAGCTTGCTCTGTCCCCTCTTTGCAGTACGTCGCTACCCCGGCGACTGAGTCTTCTCCAGATAGTCGAGAATCACTTTCCGCACCTCTTCGGACGGCTCGACCATTCCCTGTTCTTCGACCATCGCGCGAACCGTACGTTCCCATTGCGGCCGCGTCATTTCCGCGGAAGTGATCAGCCCTGGGTCGTGGCACTTCGTGCAGTGTTCCACGACGACGTCCCGTCCTTCGCCCGGCTTGAAGTCCTTAGGGTCCGGGGACGATTGACCCGTGGCCGGCGTGCCCCAGAGGATCAGGGCTATCACCCACAGCGGTACCGGGTTGAACCGTCTATTCATCATGGAAGATGACTTCATTGTCCCACTAGACCCTGATCAAGCGTGATTGACGAGGTATTGATAGCGGCATAGCAGCAGAAGTACCCGAAATGCCCCCGTTCCGTGTGAATAAAGACTTGGAAAGAGTCTACGGAAAAGGAGGCATTTCGGATGAACGATTATACGCGCAAGAACATGAAGAACCGCAAGCGGCGAATCGAGCGCCGGCTTGCGGACCGGAATTGGACAGATCAGGCGGCGCCGATGTTTTCGGCGAGCAACATTCATTATGAGATGGGAGAGCGGACGCGCGGCACGGCGGTGGGCGGAATCGGGATGATGCAGTTGGTGGCGCGGCGGACGGGGCTGGTCAAAGCCATCGACGAGAGTGTGCATGTGCTGAAGCGGCACTTGCCGTATCACGAATCGGATCACGTGCTGAACATCGCCTATAACGCGTTGAATGGAGGGACGTGCCTGGAGGACATCGAGTTGCGGCGCAACGACGAAGTGTATCTGGATGCGCTGGGAGCGCAACGGATTCCGGACCCGACGACGGCGGGAGACTTCTGCCGGAGATTTGAGCCCAGCGACGTGGAGTCTCTGATGGAGGCGACGAATCAAGTCCGGCTGCGAGTCTGGCGCCAGCAGCCCGAGGCGTTTTTCGAAGAAGCGGTGTTGGACGCCGATGGGACACTGGCTGAAACCACAGGCGAATGCAAGCAAGGAATGGACGTGGCCTACAACGGGACCTGGGGGTATCACCCGCTGGTGATTTCGCTGGCGAATACTCAAGAGCCGCTGTACCTGGTCAATCGCAGCGGTAACCGGCCCTCGCATGAGGGAGCGGCCGCACGGTTCGACCAGGCCATCGCGCTGTGCCGTCGAGGCGGGTTTCGCCAGATCCTGCTGCGCGGGGACACCGACTTCAGCCAGACCCGGCACCTGGATGGATGGGACGACCAGGGCGTGGGATTCATCTTCGGCATCGACGCCATGCAGAATCTGGTGGCGCTGGCCGATGAACTGGAACCGCACCAATGGACGCGTCTGGAACGGCCCGCCAAGTACGCGGTGGCCACCGAACCGCGCCAACGTCCCGACAACGTGAAGGAACAAGTCGTTCGGGAGCGCGGTTTCGACAATATCCGGTTGCAGGGCGAGGATGTGGCCGAGTTTGCGTATCGGCCCAGAGCCTGCGACCGGGACTACCGCGTTGTCGTGGTGCGGAAGAATCTGTCGGTGGCCAAAGGCGAACAGGTGTTGTTCGACGACATCCGATACTTCTTCTACATTACCAACCGCTCGGATTCGGCCAGCCAGATTGTGCTCCGTGCGAATCAACGGTGCAATCAAGAGAATCTCATTGAGCAGCTCAAGAACGGCGTTCAGGCCTTGAGGATGCCGGTCGGGGATCAGACCAGCAACGGGGCCTACATGGTCATGGCGTCGCTGGCCTGGACACTGAAGGCGTGGTTTGCGTTGCTGCTGCCCGAAACCGGACGCTGGGGCCAGAAGTATCAGGCCGAGAAACAGACGGTACTGCACATGGAGTTCAAGACGTTTCTAAACGCCTTCATGTTCGTGCCTTGTCAGCTCGTGCGCACCGGGCGGCGCATCCTCTTCAGGATTCTGGCCTGGAACCGGTGGTTGCCGGTCTTGTTCCGTGCCGTGGATGTGCTGCATCAACCTCTGCGATGCTGACCCGATCATGGCCCTGAGCCCGGGCGATCGAGGTCCCGGTTTCTGTCAACCGCTCCAACACCAGCGAGGCTGAACTGAAACAGATCCAACAGAAACCCGATACCTGGATAAAACGATCCGGGAGCGGGATTCTATGCCTCGAATTTTATGCGCGCAACCTGGCCGTTGGCGGACTGGTTATGCGCTTGTTTTGGGACTAGACGACGGTGATGCCGATGCGGTGCGTCACATTGTTCAGGTAGCCGCGGGGGTTCCATCCCGGCACGACCTGAGGCTGAGACTTGCCGTTCGTGTCTGTGGCCCGGGCCCAGATCTCATAGTACCCGCGCTCGGGCATCTGGACTTCCGTCGCCCATCTCTGCCACGCATAAGGATTGACCGGGGCGTCCAGTCTCGTCTGCCGCCATGTTTGACCAAAGTCGTAACTGATGTCCACGCGGGCCACTTCGAGGTCCCCTGCCCACGCATGGCCGCGGACCCTCAGTGGTTCTCCGAGCGCGATCTCTGCCCGAGCTGCGGGGCGCGTGATGATCGACTTGACCGGCATGTAATCGATGATGTCCATTTCCGATTCCAGCACGTCGGCGCCGGGCGCGACCGGGTACCGGTTGATCCTGTAGGAATAGCCGGTCATGCCACGCCCGTCGTGCACCCGGTCCCGAATTTCGATCCGGCTCAACCACTTTGCCGAAGCCGAGCCGGGCCAACCGGGGACCACAAGACGAAGCGGAAAGCCGTGGACGGCCCGAAGGGGTTCCCCGTTCATCTCCCACGCCAGGATCGTGAACGGATTCGTGGCCTTGTAAATCGGAATGCCGCGTGAGAGTGGTGCCAGGTCCGGGTTCCCGCTGACATGGACGTCGTCGGAATGGTGTCCCGTGTAGACCGCCGACTGCTTGAGCCCTGCGGTTCGGAGTACGTCCGCGAGGCTTACGCCCGTCCACTCCGAACAGGCTATCGCGCCGAACGTCCACTGCATGCCGCTCGGGTGCGGTTCGTAACCAGCTCGCCCGTTACCGGTGCACTCGAGTTGCAGGTTCCACTTGCGTATCGGATAGTTCCGTTTCAGATCGTCGAGAGAAAGCTCCAGCGGGCGTTCAACTTCCCCGTCGATGACGAGCCGGTAGCCGGTGCTGTCCATGCTTTCTGCCATCGGAGACAGGTTGCCGTTGTTCCGAATGTAGTGGTACCGCGTCGGCGTGACCACGTCGTCCAGATCATGGGTGCGTGCTTCCGCCCCGAGCGGACGTTCGTTGAGGAGAACCAGATCCTTGCCGGGCGGCAGGATCGGGGACGATCTCTGAGCCAGGGCCGCCGGCATGAGGCCCTCGGGCATGAAGCGGCCGAAGGGGATGTGAGCGCCCACCGCCAGCGCCATCGCGGTCCGTCCTGCGCCGTTCAGAAAGCCCCTCCGGCTCTCGAACACCACGTCCGCCCGTTCCGGATCCTCGTATGTTTCAAACAGCCCTCGTTCCTGCCTCATTGAGATTTCGCTCCCTCGCTGTAGGAAAAATAAAATCGTACCGCCTCAGGGAGGTCCAACCCAAGCGAAACCTGCGGGCCCGGCTTAACCTATTCGTCTTCGATGACCACGGCGGTACCGTAGGCGAGCAACTCGGCCATGTTGGCCGAGATGTAGGACGTGACGAAGTTGGCGCACACGACGGCGTTGCCGCCAAGGCTGCGGGCCTCGTCCACCATGGCGTCGAGAGCCTGCTCGCGGGATTCTGCCAGCAGTTTCGTGTATTCGTGCACTTCGCCGCCCACGATGCCCTTCAGGGCCGCCAGAATGTCCCGTCCGATGTGGCGGGCGCGAACCGTGTTACCCCGAACGATGCCCAGCGTGCGCACGATGCGCTTACCCCGGATGTCTTCCGTAGTCGTAACGATCATTTCTTCACTCCCCGGTAACGATCCTTTGGCAGCTCCAGCAGCCTCTGTTGGAGGACCGAGATGAACAGGAGCGCGAATCCGATGACGGTCGCGCCCGCGATCAGGTTCCCCAATGTAAGCTCTACCGGGTTCGTAATGAACATGTAAATCCCGTAGCCCACCCAAAGGACGGCCCCCACCAGCAGTAGAACCCAGCCCGCCAGCCGTGGGGCGCGTACGGACATCCGCTTCTCAGACTGTTCCATTTCTACCTCCGTTGGTCTCGCAAATCGCGTGGTCGATGCCGCCTGCTGCAGTGTCTTCAGCTGTCGGAGCTCTTCCTTACAGTCGGCGCAGTCTTCCAGATGGATGCGGACGCGCTGGTCGTCGGCCTGTACGAGTTCGCCGTCCAGGTATGCGGACAACATCTGTCGAACATCGTCATGCACGGTTACAGATACTCCTTCAGCTGGTGTCTCAACTTTGCGCGGGCGTGATGCAGCCGCGAGGAGACCGTGGTCGCTGGTATCCCGACAGCCTCGCCGATCTCGGCATAGGAGAGGCCGTGGACATCCCTCAGAACAACGACCTCCCTCTGCTCGTCGGGCAGCGCGCCGATTGCCTTCCACAGTCGAAGACGTAGATTGGCGAGGTCGGCGGTCCCGAGCCCTTCGTTGTCCGGGAACTCGATCATGTCGTCCAGCTCGTACTCCTTGCGGGAGGACCGCCTCCGAAGATGATCGATGGCGACGTTGCGCAGAATGGCATAGAACCATGGCACCAGGCTCCTGTCCGGGTCGCGCCGCTCCCAGTGTCGGTGGAGCCTGAGGAAGGCCTCCTGGGTCAGGTCCATTGCGTCTTCCCGGTTTCCGACCATCTGCAGGATGTAGTAGAAAGCCTTCGCTCGGTGCTCCCGCACCAGCAGCGTCAGCTCATCAGCTTCAACCTTGATGGATCCCTCGATTCGGATGGTTGCCTCCACTTGATCGCGCCCGCCTTTCGATATCAATACGTTTCGTCCGGGCGTTTTCTTTCCAGTTCAAAAAAGATTCGGGATTAGTAGTTATGGGCTTGACAATGTGTAAGCCATAGAATACTATAGGTTCAGGAGTTGAAACCATGAACCTGCTTCGAGTTCACACACGCTTTCAAGATCAAGAATCATGCATCGAATACCTCGAAAAACTCCGGTTCGGCGACGAGCCTTTCTGTCCGTTGTGCGGCTGCATGAACGTGGCGCGAAAGGATGAACTGGACCGCGTGGGCCGGTGGAACTGCCACGACTGCCATTCCAGCTTCAACGTCCTTTCGGGAACGATATTCCAACAGACACGAATACCGCTAGAGAAATGGTTCATGGCGATCTGCCTGACTGTGAACGCGAAGAAAAGCGTTTCGAGTTGCCAGCTTGCCCGCGATCTGGACTTGAATCAGAAGACGGCATGGTATCTTCAGCACCGTATCCGCGCCGCGATGTCCACGACTGAAGGCCCGTTGCTTCAGGGCATTGTTGAGGCCGATGAAACATACGTCGGTGGCAAGCCGCGCAAGCCGAACAAGCGCGACGACGACGAACCAAAACCGCGAGGCCGAGGCACAAAGAAGACTCCTGTGATCGGCGTTGTCGAGCGTGGTGGAAATGTAGTTGCCGAAGTCGCTGTCAATCTGACCGGCAAGGGAATCATGAAGTTCATTCGAGGGTCAGTAAATCCGAGTGGATCGCTTCTGATTTCCGATCAGTACAGAGCGTACAACGCCGTCCGCAAGTTCATGCCTCACGCCGTCATCAATCACAGTGTTTCTTATGCGGACGGGTTGACGCACACCAACACAATCGAAGGGTTTTGGAGCCTTCTCAAGCGGGCATGGTACGGGACGCATCATCATTACCGTGTCGGCTACATGCCCCTGTACGTCGCCGAAGCTTGCTGGAAGTACAACCAACGCAAGAACGGCGATGCTTTCGGTACGTTCTTGCGCGGGTGCATGGCATGAATCGGCTCTACTACGGCGACTGTCTGACAGTCATGCAGGAGCACATGAAGCTTCAGAGCGTGGATTTGATCTACCTCGATCCGCCGTTCAACTCAAACCGCGAGTACAACGCAATTTACAAGGACGAGACCGGGCGGCCGCTGCCCGACCAGATCGAGGCGTTCTGCGATTTGTGGACACTGGACGAGGAGCGGGAACGCACGCTCCGAAATATGCCCGTCCTGTTACGCGAGGCCGGAATTGACGATACCGTTGCCGAGTTCTGGAAGTTCTGGATGAACGCGCTTCGGAATACTCAACCGCGCCTGCTCGCGTACCTGTCCTACATGGTCGAACGATTGCTGCAAATGAAGGTGCTGCTGAAACCCAACGGTTCGATCTACCTCCACTGTGATCCGACCGCCAGTCACTATATTAAGGCGATGATGGACGCGATATTGGGGCATGAACACTTCCAGAACGAACTTATCTGGAAACGAACAAGCGCACATAGCAGAGCACGGCGGTACGGCCCGGTTCATGACACCATCCTCTTTTACAGCAAGGGGAAGCGGTACACGTGGAATCGTATCCTTCAACCCTATGATGAGCGTTACGTCGAAGCGTCCTATGATCGCAAAGACAGCGATGGCAGACGCTACACTTCCGGGGATCTGACCGGCCCAGGGACGCGCACCGGAAGTTCGGGCATGCCATGGAGCGGTTACGATCCCAACGTAGCGGGACGGCATTGGGAGTTACCGCCAGATCGATCGTTGCCCGAATGGTTCGTGTGGCCGGATGGATACGCCGAAATGGACGTGCAAGAACGCCTCGACGTGCTCATGGCTCAAGACATGATTCATTGGCCTGAGAGAGGCAAGGTCCCAAGATTTAAGCGATATCTTGAAAGCATGGGCGGCATGGCTCTTCAGGACGTCATCTCCGATATTGTTCCTGTATCGGGCGCGGAACGGCTTGGCTATCGAACACAGAAGCCCCTGAAGTTGCTTGAGCGAATAATCGAAGCCAGTTCAGACCCCGGCGATGTTGTGTTTGATCCTTTTTGCGGTTGCGCAACAACGCTTGAAGCTGCTGACCGGTTGGGCCGTAAGTGGATAGGGATCGACATCGCTATTCATGCCATCAAGCGTGTAGCGCACGTTAGACTCGCGGACAGGCTCGGACTGGTCGAGGGCCGGGACTTCACAGTTGAAGGCGTCCCGCAAAACATCGAAGGTGCCCGCGATCTTTGGGAGCGGGACAAGTACCACTTTCAGAAGTGGGCCGTGGAGCAGGTGGATGGGTTTGTTACCACGCGGCGGACAGCGGACGGCGGCATAGACGGACGCCTGTATTTTTCGGTTCACGGTAAGCAGGACTTGCAAAGCATGGCGATAGAAGTGAAGGGCGGAAAGAACGTCGGGATACAAGACCTGAGAGCACTGAAAGGCGTTCTGGATCATGATCAGGCTGTCATGGCAGGCCTGATCGTTATGGATCCACTCGGCGCAACGAAAGCCCGCCACTTCCACCAGTTCATGGCAGGGTCCGGTGACCTGAAAGTTCAGAACAAGCACTACCCGAAGATGCAGATGCTATCGGTTCCTGAGATTCTCGAAGGAAAGGTTTTCAAAACTCCGGGAGCGGTGGGGCGTGGATTAGCTCAACCGTCGCTGCCGCTTGGTTGATCGGACCTCAAGCCCATAACTACTAATAGCGAAAAGATTAGTGTGGGCGCCGCCGTCCTATTATTAAGGATGTGAGCTCCCACACCACTCGCATTGTCGCCGTCCGCCATGCCGAAACTGTATGGAACATCGAGGGGCGTCACCAGGGACACCTGGACAGCCCGTTGACTTCAAAAGGGGAAGCCCAGGTTCGGGCCGTTGCCGACCGATTGGCCGGCCAGGATGCGGCAGCGCTTTACACGAGCGATTTAGCAGCCTGTGGTGGAACCCTGCGGGGCCGCGTTACGGCCAAACGGCGCCGGATTCTAGGAGGCGAAGACGAGACAATGCGCTTTCATTGTGAGGAGTCGACGACAACGAAGACGGCGTCGTTTCGCCGTAACCCTTCGGGCGCACGGGGGTTCGGGCCTCGGGCTTTGTCGTTTGTCGGTTACGATGAGGTCGCATCGCTCCCTCCTCACTTCGCGCCCGCGACCCGAAGACCCGTGCGCGCGACCCCGCAGGATTCCACCACAGGCTGCTGGCCGGGCGGTTCGGATGGCCGAAGCGATCGAACCCGTTGTCGGCCGGGAGCCCGTCACGGACCGCCGACTGCGTGAGCGCCATTATGGTGTGTTCCAGGGGTTGACGTTGGCAGAGATGGCCGAGCGGCACCCGGATGCCTTAGCACGGTCCATGGACCACAACCCCGACTACGCGATCCCGGGAAGGGGAAAGCATTTCCGACCGTTTACACCGCAGCTCGGAGTTTCTCCAGGAGGTGGGATCGCGTCACCCGGGACGAACAATCATCGTCGTCACCCACGGCGGTGTGCTGGACGGTTGGCTCCGCCTCGGCCTGGGACTGGGCCTGACCGGCGAGCGTTCCTTTGCTCTGCCCAATGCCGGAGTCAACCTCCTGAGGGCCGACGATTCGGGTTGGGTTCCCGATGTTTGGGCGGATGTGAGCCATCTTCCGGACGGTTTCTGAGGCGGGAGGACGTATTTTCGCCCTTTTTTTTGGTTGTTTTTGCCGGCGTCCTTGAGGGACAGATCAGGTCCCGCAAAATTTGCGCCTAAGGTGCAGAAACAGCGCGTGATAGAGACCTGGTAACGACCGGTAAAACAAGCATAAATACCGGTACAAACAGGTGAATAGCGGGGCAAAAGGGCCCAGGAAGCACCAGAAATCTCTTGACAAGTTGGGGGCCCGGATGTGAAATAGGCAACCCCACGGAGATCTAGAGGTCAAATGGAACGATTAAAAGAGGTTATGACTCTGCGGGAAGCCTCGCAGTATTTGGGGATATCGCCGGATTCGCTTTACAAGTACCTGGGCGAGGACAAGATCCCCGCGTTCAAGCTCGGAAACCGGTGGCGGTTCAAGAAGGATCTGCTCGACCGGTGGATGGAGCTGAAGAGTGAACGCAGCGCGAGCCCCAGCGGCAGAGGGAAAAGACGCAGGACAAGGCGCTGATTCAACCGAGCGAGAGGCTGTTCAGGCATGTTTTTTAACAGAAAGAAGCCGCTTGTCGGACTGGATATCGGCTCGAGCGCGGTCAAGGCGATCGAACTCACCAAGTCCAAGAGCGGTTATGAAATTACGGGTTTCGGACGGGCCCCGCTCGGACCGGACGTCGTCGTGGATGGAGCGATTACCGATAGCCTCAAAGTGTCGGAAACCATCAAGACGGTGTTCGAATCGGCCAGCCCGAAGACGAAGCTCGTCGCAACCGGTGTGTCGGGTCACTCGGTCATCGTCAAACGAGTCGTATTGCCTGTCGACACCGCAGAAGAGGTTGCCGGCCAGATCGAATTCGACGCCGACCAGTACATCCCATTCGAGATCGCGGAAGTGAATCTGGATTTCAAAGTCATCGGGCCCTCCGATTCCGACGAGGGTGGGATGGAAGTACTTCTTGTCGCCGTGAAGAAGGATCAGATCCAGAACCACACCGACGTGATCGCGGTCGCCGGCCGGACCCCCCAGGTCGTCGACATCGATGCATTCGCTCTCCAGAATGCGTTCGAGGTCAACTACGCTCCCGATGCTGGGGCCACAACCGCGCTGCTAAACATAGGTGCCTCGCTGACGAACATCAACATCACGAAAGACGGCATGCCGCTGTTCATCCGCGACGTTTCCGTCGGAGGTAGCCAGTACACCGACATCCTGCAGAAGGAGCTTCAGCTGAGTTACGAAGAAGCCGAGGACCTCAAGTTCGGTAAGCAGGTTGGCATGTACGACGCGGAAATGGTCGCGCCGCTGCTGGACTCCATCACCGACATGCTGGTGATGGAGGTGCAGAAGACGTTCGATTTCTTCAAGGAAACGTACACGGCCGAAGAGATTTCTTCGATCTACATCGCCGGGGGAGTCTCGGGAGCCGCCGGGATGACCGAGAAGATTCAGGCCGCATTCAACGTCCCGACAGAAGTGCTGGACCCGCTCAAGAAACTCACCGTGGGTTCCAAAGTGGATTCCGGCATCCGGGAATCGGGTGCGGCGCTTGCGGTCGCGATTGGCCTGGCGTTGAGGGGTTTTGACGAATGATCCGAGTCAACCTCATCGGCGGACCGAAGCAACAAGCAGCCAAGAAAGGCTTCAGCATTCCGCTCCCAACCAGCCTGTTGCCGGTGGTGTGGATCGGGCTCTTTATTGGGATCGGGGCATACGGCTATTTCTGGTGGGATGGGCTCGTACAGGCTTCCGCGGGCCTGTCGTCGCAGATATCGAGCGCCCAGGCGCAGAAGGCGCAGCTCCAGACCATCATCGACCAGGACGCGGTTTTTGAAGCCCGAAAGACGATGCTCGAAGATAGAATCTCGGTCATCCAGGACCTCCAGCGGAATCAGGTCAGCCCTGTATTGTCGCTGGACATCCTCAGCCAGGCAATCCAGTCAATCGAATACATCTGGTTGAGCCAGCTCACTCAGAACAACTCGAACTTCAGCATGGCGGGGACCGCCACCAGCGTCAACGCGGTGGCGGATTTTGTCGAGAACCTGGAACAGACCGGCTATTTTCGGAACGTCAACCTCGGCACACTGCAGGCAGGCCAGGGGAATTTCTCCTTCAACCTCACCTGTGAGTTTCTTCCTCCGGCGTTGCCGGGGGAAGTGCCCGATGAGGCAGGCGATGGGGTCAACTAGCGGGACAGGATCGAAAAATGGCGGATTTCAGCGATTTTAATCGATTGGCCTGGTACTACCAGGGGCTCATCGTCATCGGCGTTGCCGGCGGGCTGTTGGCCTTGGTCTGGTGGCAGGTGTTGACACCGCTCCAGGCCGAAGTGGACACGAAGCAGGGTCAGCTCGACCAACTCAATCAGGAGATCCTCGTCGCGGTACAGAGTCAGCAACAACTGGCCCAGATCAAAGCGGATGCGGCTCTGTTGCAGGAGCAGTTGGACGGCTTGAAGTCGATCCTACCGCTCGGACGCGAGACTGCGGATGTCCTGAGGCAGGTCGAGCGGGCAGCGCGCGATTCATCGTTGGTGGTCCTTCGCGTCGCTCCCCGGGCTGAAGTCGACCATGATGTCTATGCCGAGTGGCCGCTGGATATGCAGGTTCGGGCGACATACCACAACATGGGCCGTTTCCTCGATCGGATCCGGGAGTTGGACCGGATTGTGAACATTACCGGTCTTTCCATGAGTTCGACCGACGTCCCCGGGTAGTCACCCAGAACAACGTGACGGCGACGATCTCCCAGGGCACGCAGATTCCGGTCCAGACCAACGTCAATAATACGATCAGCGTCACGTTCGTAGCGTTTAACCTGGAACTGAGCGTCACGCCTCAGATCACGGCGGCCGGGACGATCCTGCTCACCGCGACCATCACGAACAGCAGTCCGGATTTTGCGCGCGCAGTCGGCGGTATTCCATCGGTTGCCTCGCAGCAGGCACAGACCCAGGTGCTGATCCCGGACGGAGGAACGGCTGTTATCGGCGGAATCCTACTCGACACGGAATCGGTCAACATCAGCCAGATTCCGGGACTCGGGAGCATTCCGGTACTTGGGGCCCTGTTCAGGAGCACGCAGACTGTCAAGAGCACAAGCGAGTTGTTGTTCTTTATCACGGCTCGGATCAGGCCCGCCAACGCGCTGGAGTTCCTGTCGGCCGAGCCGGACGGAGATTCCTCCCGAGTCCCGGACGATTCCGTATTCGAAACGGCTCCGGACGGGCTCGTGGCGGATCGCCCCAGGGGACCCGAGCCGTTTTAGCACCCCGAGTGGTGAAAGTTGCCTAAAGATCTCTATGGACGACTGCGATGTTATTTCCCGATCTTGCCGGTCGAGTGCGTGAGGCGGTCGGAGCTTTTAGGGCGCTGGCGCTCGTCAGTCTGGATGGAAGCATCGAGGAGTCGATCGTCGACGATCGAGAGCTCGATCCGGAGTGTCTGACAGAGTTTGCTACGCTGCTCCGAATCGCAGAACGTACCTCCGAGGATGCCGGAACGGGCGGACTCGAGGAGCTGTCCTGGGTCGCGGATCGATCTATTGTCCTTTCCCGCCGTGTTTCCACGCAACATTATCTGATCCTGGTTCTCGAGCCCGGCGTTCGTAGCGCCGAGGCCCGCTATGTCCTGCGCCGAGAGGCCGGGCGGCTCCGCCCGGAGATCGAGAAAGCGTAGGAGCCTGTGGCAGAACCCTGTGGGATCGCGCGCAAGGGTCTTCGGGTTGCCAGGCGCGAAGAGAGAAGGGCGCGATGCTTGTCATCGTAACCGACGAACGACAAAGCCTGCTGCCCGAACCCCCTTGCGCCCGGAGGGTTACGGCGAAACGACGCCGTCTTCGTTGTCGACGACTCCTCACAATGAAAGAGCATTGTCTCGTCCTCGTCTCCTAGAATCCAGCGCCGTTTGGCCGTAACGCGACCCCACAGGGTTCTGCCACCGGCTCCTAGCCCGCCGGCGAGGAATGCGGCTGGCAGCATACTCCGCAGAGGTCTGAATCCAGCGCCGGGTCCATGGCGTTAGGCCGTCGGCTGTTGGCTTTTGGTGGCTCCCCAGCCAAGAGCCAAAAAGCCGGTCGCCAACTGCTGATCGAACTCCCATGCCGAGCTGGTTCCGTCGATCCGCTACCCTGAGGCCGCGGGCGGCTAACCCAAGCGAAATGCTATACTCTTGCGACCCGGCCGCAGGTTGAAATGAACTTCAAAGAGCTCAAAGAACTCATAGATATCGTTAGCTCGAAAGAGACCATCGAGGAGCTCGAGGTCGAGCGTAACGGGAGCCGTGTCCGTATCAAGTGCGTGGGGAACTACGCGCCCGCGCCGCCCGTCCCAGAGGCGCCGAGTACAGAATCGACCGCCCCGGCCCCAGCCCAGATACCGGCAGAAACTAGCGGACTGCGTTACGTGTCGTCTCCGCTCGTGGGTACCTTCTACCGCGCCGCCAGTCCTGATTCCGACCCTTTCGTCAATGTCGGGGATTTCGTCGAGAAAGGCAGCGTTGTCTGCATCATTGAGGCCATGAAGCTGATGAACGAAATCGAATCCGATGTTGCCGGAGAAGTCGTAAGCATCTCAGTCGAGAATGGCCACCCTATCGAATATGGTGAGCGGCTGCTCGCCATCCGTCCACGATAGCCGTCGAGGCTGCCACTGCGGGCCGTTCCTCAAACCGGGAAACGCATGTTCAAGAAAATACTCGTCGCCAATCGGGGTGAGATTGCCCTTCGTGTGATATTCGCGTGTAAGGAACTGGGGATCAAGACTGTTGCAGTCTTTTCCGAGGCCGACCGCCACGCGCTGCACGTCCGGTTCGCAGACGAGGCGATTTGCATCGGCCCCGCGGCCAGCCGGGAAAGCTATCTGAACGTCCCGAGCGTGATCAGCGCAGCGGAAATCGCCAATGTCGATGCGATCCATCCGGGATATGGCTTCCTTGCTGAGAGTGCCCATTTCGCCGAGGTATGCGAGGAATGTGGCATCAAGTTCATCGGCCCGTCCCCGACAAACATCCGATTGATGGGAGACAAGGCCAAGGCTCGTGCCGAGATGGAGCGGGTTGGCCTGGCGATTCTCCCCGGCAGCTCGGGACCGGTCGAGAGTTCGGACGAGGCCTTGGCATTGGCGGGCGAGATCGGTTACCCGGTGATCGTGAAGGCTGCCGCAGGCGGCGGCGGCCGCGGAATGCGGGTCGTTTACGATCGCGCCGATCTGATTCGTGGACTGGAGACGGCCCGTTCGGAGGCCGATGCGGCCTTCGGAGTCTCCCATTGCTACATCGAGAAATATCTGCCGACGGCCCGCCACATCGAGTTTCAGGTTCTGGCGGACGAACACGGTAACGCCATTCACCTGGGCGAACGGGAGTGCTCGATCCAGAGGCGTCATCAAAAGCTTCTCGAGGAGGCCCCATCGGTCATTATGAACGATACTCTCCGCCAGAGCGTGGGTGCGCAAGTCGTCAAGGCCGTCAGGGACCTCGGTTATGCGAGCGCCGGTACTTTCGAATTCCTCGTGGACGGGGACCAGAACTTCTACTTCATGGAGATGAACACGCGAATCCAGGTCGAGCATGGGGTGACTGAAATGGTGACCGGTATCGATCTGCTTCAGGCCCAAATCCTGGTCGCTGCCGGAGATAAGCTGCCCCACCGCCAGAAGGATGTCGAATTCCGAGGCCACGCCCTGGAGTGCCGCATCAACGCTGAGGATCCGTTCACCCATCGTCCCTGTCCGGGAACTATCACCTCGTGGCATCCGCCGGGCGGCCCCGGTGTCCGGATCGACACGGCTGCTTACGCGGAATACGAGGTGCCGCCGCACTACGATTCCCTGATTGCCAAGGTGATCGCACACGGTGCGAACCGGCCCGAAACGATACGCCGGATGGATCGCGCCCTCCGAACCTTTATCATCGAGGGGATCGTGACCTCGATCCCGCTCCACCTGCAGATCCTGGCAG
This sequence comes from Terriglobia bacterium, assembly GCA_965206125.1. Classification (GTDB taxonomy): domain Bacteria; phylum Acidobacteriota; class Terriglobia; order 20CM-2-55-15; family 20CM-2-55-15; genus CAXWPM01. The sequence continues at coordinate 716,103 of CBDBIN010000045.1, read as the reverse complement.
ACGAGCGGTTCGTGTCCGGAGACATTTCGACACACTTTCTCGACTGATGCTCCCGCGCCTCTACGCGATTGCGGACGCCGCCTTTGGCGATCCAGTCGAGATTTCCCGTCGGCTTTTTGCGGGAGGTGTCCGCCTTGTGCAAGTGCGGAGCAAGGTTCCGTCGTCGGGACTCCTGCTTGCCCAATGCCGCGCGATCGTCGAGGCGGCGCCACCGGGCGCCCGCGTAATAGTCAACGATCGTGCGGATATCGCCAGGATTGCCCACCTGGCCGGCCTCCATGTCGGACAGGGCGACCTGCCGCCCGACCCCGCCCGCGTCATCATCGGGGACGGTCCAATTCTCGGCCTGTCCACCCATGACGAGGATCAGGTCCGGGATGCTGCCCGAGAGCCCGTCGATTACATCGCCGTCGGGCCGGTGTTTCCGACCCGAACCAAGCCGGATGCGGCCCCGGTACTCGGTCTCGATGGCCTGGCCCGCCTCGCCGAGATTGCAACCCATCCGATCGTGGCCATCGGCGGCATCCGGCTCGAAAATGCCCCCGATGTTATCCGGGCGGGCGCCTCATCGGTGGCAGTGATTTCGGACCTGATCGGCGTCGCCGACATCGAACGAAGAGCCCGCCAGTTCGTGGCGAGCCTTGGCGAGGATGGGAGCGTCTAAGAGAATAGTGAACGACCGCATTGGTCGAGCGGCGTCGTTTTGCGTAAACTGTTTGGTTGCCGGTCACTGAATACTGAAGACCGGGAAGGCGGCAAGCGAGTGGCTGTAGAACTGACCCAGACACAGGATCTATACATGATCCGTACCGCCCGCTACCAGCCTGTCCTGTTTCTTTCGAGGCGGGCGCTGGATGCCTGGTCACGGTCCGAAGGGAACCAGATTCGCAGGTTTATCCGCCGCCTGATTCGCCACAGGAATGTGGTCGTACGATGGGTGGGCCGCGTGACACGAACCGGATACCGTCTATACCAGAAGCTCGAGGACCGCATCGACCCTCTCGAGCGAATGATCAAGGCGCTCAATGGGTCCGACAGCTTTCGTGTGCGCTATGCGACGAGCGGGCTTGCTGAGAACCAGTTCCGTGACTTTCTTCGCGGTCAGCTCGTCAAGCACACGGCCTGGTTGTTCGTCGACGCTGCCCTAACGACCGTCGCGGTCGCTTTCGCATGGGTGCTCGTGCCCATTCCCGGTCCGAACATATTTTTCTATTACCCGGCCCTGCGCCTCATGAGCCACTATCGCGCGATGACGGGGGCCCGCCGGGTGCTGAACGGAGCGAGTGTCGATTACGAGACGCTCCCGGCCCTCGGCCGGCTCGAGGCCAGACTACGAGGACCCGCACCGAGGGATTTCGGAGGTTTCGAATCCGAAATCGATATCCGTGGCCTGGAGCACTTCCTGAACCAAGTCGCATAGCGTTTAATCAACAGGAGCAGGATTCAGATGTTCGAACTGAAGGGGATCATACCGCCGATGGTTACACCGTTCGATGCGAACGGGGATATCGTCTACGCGGATTTCGAGAGCAACCTGGACCGGTACCTCGAGGCGGGTGTTACCGGTTATCTCGTTCTGGGGTCGAACGGCGAGGCCGTCTACCTCGACCACGACGAAAAGCTCCGGCTTGTCGAAGTCGCCAGAAAACGGATCCCAGACTCGATGATGCTGCTTGCCGGGACGGGTCTGGAGTCGACTCGGGCAACCATCGAGTTGACGAGGGAGGCGGCGGAAAGGGGCATCGACGGCGTTTTGGTCAAGAACCCGTCCTACTACAAGAGCCGGATGGATCGAGATGCCTACCTGGCACACTTCACGGCTGTGGCGGATGCGTCACCAGTCCCGGTCGTGCTCTACAACGTACCGATGTTTACGGGGATTTCGATGGCCGCGGATGTCGTGATCGAGCTGTCGCGCCATCCGAACATCCACGGTCTCAAGGAAAGCGCGGGCAACGTTCAACTCATTTCAGAGGTTGTCTGGTCCGCTCCTTCTGACGCGTTTTCCGTTCTGGCCGGTTCAGCGCAGACGCTCTATCCCAATATGATGGCGGGCGCTCGTGGAGGCATTGTCGCGCTGGCATGCGCGGCTCCTGCGGAGATGCTCGCCCTCTACAGTTCGGTGTGCGATGGCGACTACTCTCGGGCTGCTCGGCTTCAAAGGATTCTCGCCCCGTCCGCGGTCGCGGTTACGGCAAAATACGGCGTCGCGGGTCTGAAGGCGGCGATGGAGACATGTGGGTTCCGCTCCGGCTTGCCGCGTCGGCCCCTGCTTCCGTCCGACGATGCGGCCAGGCAAGATCTGGAGGAAACTCTTGGTCGTATGAACGGCCAGCTCGCCGCTGCTTCATGATGAGCATTCCCCTGGAAGCGGTTCCCGCGATCCCGAGACTGTTTCTCGACTACCTCAAGGGCCGGGAAGAGGCGTGCCGGTTTTACCCTGAGGATCGATCCCTGGACGCCATCGCCCGGTTCGCGGCCCGTTGTTCCGACGGGGGTGCCCGACGTCACGAAGAACTCGGTTCCGTCCTGGAGGCACAGCAGGCCCGATGGGGAGCCGACCCGGGGCCTGTCGAGCGGCTCCGTGCCGGAGCGGTCGCCGTGGTCACCGGGCAGCAACCGGGTCTGTTCACCGGTCCGATGTATGCCGTGTTGAAGGCGTTGACGGCCGTCAAGCTGGCGCGGCACCTCACCGGGAAAGGCATCGAGGCGGTCCCGGTTTTCTGGATCGCATCGGAAGACCATGACCACGACGAGATTTCATGGGCGGCCATCCTGGACGCGGAATCCAATTTGCAGCGGATAACGGCCGATCTGTCCGACGGCAATCGCAGGCCGGTTGGTTGGCTGCGCTTCTCTCGTTCCATCGAAAAGGCCATCCAGGGAGGCTTCGACGCGATGCCGGCGACGGAATTCCGGGAGGCCGTGTTCGCCATGGTCCGGGAGACGTACCGTCCTGACGCCAGTCCCGTGGATGCGTTTGCTGGCATGATGGCGCGCCTGTTCGACGGAACTGGTCTGCTGATCGCCGATCCTCTCGATTCCGGGTTTCGGGCCCTGACCGAGGCGTCCCTCCGAGCGGTCGTCGAAAACAACGGGGACATCCGGCGGGCGGTCCTCGAGAGAAGCCGCGAGATTCTCGAGGCTGGCTATCCAACCCAGGTACGCGTGGATGGCGAGTTCACGGGTCTGTTTACCTACCGGGGCCGGTCCCGCGAACCGATCGGTCCGGGGGATGTCGCCCACGGGGTTGAGTTGAGCCCGAACGTGTTGACTCGCCCCGTCGTACAGGATTCGGTGTTCCCGACCGTGGCGTACGTGGGCGGGCCGGCGGAGATTGCCTACTACGCGCAGGCGGCCCCGATCTACGAGTGCCTGGGCCTTTCGATGCCGCCAGTTTTTCCGAGGATCAGCGCGACCATCGTCGATCCGCCCATCGGTCGGGTGCTGAAGAAATACGGTATCGAGCTGACTGATGTCTTTGGGGGGGGCGAGGCGCTCCGGAGACAAGCCGTCGGCCAAACCCGAGACACCGATCTGTTCGAAACGGTTCGTGATCGAGTTTCCGAAGAAATGGAATCGCTCCGCGGGACGCTGACCGGTGTCGACCAGACGCTCGGTGGCGCTCTGGACAAGGCGCTGGACAAAGTCCGCCATCAGGTCGACGCGCTTGGATCACGTTATGTGCGTGCAGCGGCACGGCGTGACGAGGTCCTCGAACGCCAGCTCGAGAACGTGAGGAACCGGTTGTATCCGGAGAGCAAGCTCCAGGAACGCATCGTCAACGTCACGTCCTTCCTGGTGCGCTATGGCGCCAAGCTGATTCCAATGATCGACGAACGACTAGAGTTGGACGGATCGGTACACCAGGTGATCGAGCTGTGAGAATCGGCATCACGTGCTATCCCACCTACGGCGGCAGCGGTGTCGTCGGCACGGAGTTGGGTCGTGAGCTTGCGGCATACGGCCACGAGATCCATTTCATCAGCTACGCTCCACCGATGAGGCTCAAGCTGACCGACAGCGTGTTCTTCCACGAGGTCGAGGTTCTGTCGTACCCGCTGTTTGAGTACCCCCCGTACGACCTCGTCCTGGCCACGAAGATGGCCGAAGTCTCGGCGAAGTTCCAGCTTGACCTGCTCCACGTGCACTACGCGATTCCGCATTCGATAAGCGCCTTTCTCGCCAAGAAAATGGCCAGGGACGCTCCGGTGCCGTTCGTCACGACGCTCCACGGAACCGATATCACCCTGGTCGGCAACGACCGTTCCTACCTGCCCATCACGCGCTTCGGCATCGAGGAGAGCGACGCCGTCACCGCCGTGTCCGAATATCTGCGCGCCCGGACCGTCGAAGAATTCGGGATTGATCGGTCCATCGAGGTGATTCCGAACTTCGTCAACTGCGAGGCGTTCCGGAAGTCCGAGGATCCGGAGTTTCGGCTACAGTTTGCCGCTCCCGACGAGGGCTTGCTGATTCACATTTCGAACTTCCGTCCTGTAAAGCGTGCTTCCGACGTCGTTGAAATTCTCAGCCGGGTTCGCAAGAAGGCCGGTGCAAAGCTGCTTATGGTCGGCGACGGACCAGATCGACCCAACGCGGAGTGGCTCGCTCAGGTCAACGGGCTCAGCGAGCACGTCCACTTCCTGGGAAAACGGGCGGACATGGAGCGTCTACTGTCGATTTCCGACGTCCTCCTATTACCCAGCCAGTTGGAGTCTTTCGGGTTGGTGGCTCTCGAGGCGATGGCGTCAGAAGTGCCGGTGATCGCGACACGCGTCGGAGGCGTGCACGAGGTCGTCGAAGATGGTAGCGACGGTTTTCTCTTCGACGTGGGCGATGTCGATCGAATGGCCGAAGCCGCTCTGTTGATACTGGGCGACGCCGAACTCGGAAGGCGGATGGGGCAGGCCGGCCGCGATCACGCAAAGCGCAACTTTTGCCATGAAAAGATCGTGACCCGCTACGTCGAACTTTATGAGAAGACGATTGCGGGAGGTTGAGGGAGGAAAGTTGACACGGATTACACGGATTTAACGGATGTGAGTGGTCTTCGGAGAGCAGACCGCAGGTCTTTCCCATCCGTGTAATCTGTGAAATCCGTGGCCTTCTTATGGGTCAACCTGCGGATGACTCACCTAACTGTCTTAGTATTATAGACTTGAAGCCGACGAGCGGACTCGAACCGCTGACCTGCTGATTACGAATCAGCTGCTCTACCAACTGAGCTACGTCGGCAAAAAAATGCTCACCACAGGGGGTGAGCAAGAGTTGTAAAGAGAAAAAGGATCCACCCCACAGGACGGGGCAGAAAGCTCCAATACACCCATAATTTAAATAGGGGGTTTGGCCTTGTCAACTAAAATCCTCGAAACGAACCGAATGCCTTCACTTTGTTCGGCTTGGCGGTGACGATCGAGTCATTCATTGAGCTGCTTCCGCGTAACTGGTTGATTTATCTTGAGTTCTATCAATCCTTCCGCTTCTTCGCTCAGAAATAGCCGGTTAGGATGATGTGTTTTCATATAGATGCGAAAGCCGCCAAAGGCGATCCCTACGATCAAGGTGAAGAGCAGCGCAATGCCGATCCAGGCGAAGATCGTCAGGATCATTTCAGGCAGTGTGAGGGGGTCGGGCAGCGCCACGTTCCAGGTGATGCTGTACTGGTGGTTCACCCCGGAAAGGATGTCTTGCGCAACGGCCGGCGCATCGCTTGCGCTGACAATCGCAACCAGCGGGCCGGCCTGCCGATAAGGTGGTTCTCCTTCGAGGTTCGCCAGCCACTCCTCCAGGTGAAACTCAGCCAGCTGTCGGGTCGGGTACAGCAGTAGTGCGAGGGTTGCTGAGCCACCGGCCGTGTCATAGGCGGCGACGGCGACCTCGAGGCTGTCCTCGAACCCGAGTCCTTCGGCGTTGAGCGCCACCGCACGTTCGAAAGTTGTTGGGTCCAGGATGTATTTTTCCGAATCGGCGATCAGTCCCTCCGGCGGCAAGTGCTGCGACACCGGGGCCCTCCGCGACAGGCCGAAGATGTTGTCCGTCAGGACCCTCCCCAGAGCCGCGCTCGCCTCCCACGGGCCACGGATCAGCCCGACGTATTTCGACTGCCAGAAGATCAGTTCGTCGCCTATCCTGAAGCCTTCGGTGCCCAGCGGCACCGTTTCAAAGTCACGACGCTCCCACGATCGTTCGAGCGTGAACAGGCCGTACGACGCTGCCGAGTCGACCATCTCGTAGAGCACGAGGTCCACGATGCCCTCCGGGCCGGCCACAGTCATCGTGGACGCTCCGATCAAACCGTATTCCAGGATTGCCATAGCGCTTTCCGGAGCCAACGATTCGATGTTGTCCGCCGAGTACTCGACAGGCTCCGATCGCAGCTCCCAGGCTGGGGCTTCCCGCAGGGCCTCGACGAGACCGTCTCTGTTCTGTGCGATCAAGGATGTCGCAAGGAAGGGAATCACCAGGAGGCTTCCCGGCCAGCGGGTCTTCATGTCGATTCTCTTTTCTCTTGGCGGTCAGTCCTGAGCGCGCGCCGTTCGGACCCCGCTCAGGGTCTGTGCGTATGATCTTACACCGTCGAAGAGAGCGTCGGCAATCTGCTGACGACGGTCGTCTCCCCTGAGGAGTCTCTCGTCGTCCGGGTTGCTGATGAAGGATATTTCCGAGAGGATGGATGGCATGTTGGCGCCGATCAGCACCACGAACGGCGCCTCCTTGACGCCGCGATCGCGGCCAAGGTCTCGATTCGATGCCATCGACTTCTGGATGTGGGAAGCGAATTCGCGCGATTCGTCGATTTTGTCCCGAAGGACGATTCTTCGGACGATGTCCTGAAGTTCCGAGATAGCCAGTTGTGAGGCAGCGTTCTCGCGAGCGGCCAGATCTAACCCTTCGCGCGACGTCGTGAAGTTCAGGAAGAAGGTCTCGAAGCCGCGGATCGAGGTCATGTCGCTTGCGTTGGCATGGATTGACAGGAACAGATCGGCCTCGGCCTGATTAGCGATCGCTGTGCGCGTCTCCAGGGGGACGAAACTATCGTCTTCCCGCGTCAGCACGACTTCCGCCCCGAGTTCTTCCGTGATCAGAGCCTTCAGGCGGCGGGCCACGTCCAGGACGAGTTCCTTTTCCGTAAGTCCGGTCGGCCCGACCGTGCCCGTGTCCTTACCGCCGTGTCCCGCGTCGATGACGACCCGGGCGACCTTCAGGCCGAGGCTGCGTATGAGAGAGTGTTCGCCGGCACCGGTCGGTAGCGCCGGAGTCGCGACTGGCGTGTCGTTGGCACCGGCGTCTGGGGCGGCGGTCTCGGAGAGCCCGGCTGCAGTGGCGGTTTCGGGAACTCCGGCGCTACCGCTCTGGGTTCTGTCTGCTGTCTCGGAGGCAGGAACGGCCTCGGTCGTCGCCGGCCGGGCCGGTGCGTCCCCGAGCACGTCGATGACGAGCCGGTCTGGGTCCCGCAGCGTAAAGGTTGTGACGTTGTTGAGTTGGACCAGGTCCAGAACGATACGAACCGTGTCGACGTCATGCTGAGCAACGCGGATGTTTTCCAGCATCACCGATTCGACCGGGAGTGCCCGCGCCTGGAGGGAACTCCGGACCCGCGCGTTATCGATGTCGACGAAGACCCGCGGGGGATCCTGAACGTCTCCCTGTCGAAAACGGGGTTCGCCGTCCAGATCGACCACGACGCGGACCGATTTCTGGGATTCCCAGTAGCGAACGTTGTCGACGTATACCCAGGCGGCCCCGGCGTCGGAGGGGGCAGGTTCCGCTACCCGAACAGGTTCCGGTGTCGGGGGTACGGGTTCGAGCGGTTTGGGTGGCTCTGTCAGCCTTCGGATCTCGTCCTCGGCCGTGCCGATGAAACGGGACGCTGGGTACTCGCGAATCAGAAACCGGAGGGTCTTGACCGCATCCTTCGGGTCCTGGATTTCTTCGTAGAGCGCTGCGATGTTGACCAGCGCGTCGTCGGCGTAACCGGTATGCGGAGTGGTGAGGTACACGCGCTCGTACAGGCGTATTACCCCAAGATACTCGGATCGGCTGCGGTCCGATGGCGCCTTTTCCTTGAGGACGATCTCCTGACGCTGGGCTTCCTGGTATGCCGCGCCGGCCTTTTGGAGAAGAGTCTGGCCGACGGAGACAAGGGGGGTGAGGAGCGTTACCAGCAGGACAGCGATGAGCCTCGGCTGTTGCATCCGTGGTCGGTGTTTGCGGGTCGGCCTATCCCTATTACTGCCCCGGGCCTATGTTCGAGAATCGGGTGACACCACGTTCGTCGACCGTCCGGTACATCGTGGGCTCGGCCTGCACCGGCGTTGATTGTTGCGGGGCGGCCGGCCTCTCCGGGGCGGCCGCCGCAACGGAAGCCGGTGCCCGCGTAGTCGCCGGACTCGATGAAGCCAGCAACTTTGTGTACGCGGACCGGACTTTGACGACATAGTCCTGCGTCTCCTTGATATCGGGGATTCGTCCCAGACGTTCGACGCGGTTCTCGCCCGAGTTGTAGGCGGCCAGCGAGAGATCGAGATTGTACTGGAACTTCTCCAGCAGGAATTTCAGATAGCGGACTCCGCCTTCGATGTTTTCCGCGGGGTCGAACACGTTGGTAACGCCGAAGCGGCGAGCTGTTGCCGGTATCAACTGCATCAGACCCAGCGCTCCCTTGTTCGAAACGGCCCGCGTGTCGAAAGCCGATTCGACCTGGATGACCGCGCGGACAAGCCTGGAGTCCACGCCATATCTGGCCGAAATGCCGTCGATTAAAGCGTCAACGGGGTTCTGGCTGGGCGGCGTCGCCACAGGCACTGGGAGGGTTGTCTGTCCTACCGGGCTTACCGGTGCCGGCGCGTGCCGCCCGATGTTGCTGAACACGAGCCGTCCGTTGCCATCGACGAATCCAATGAGCCCGTCATCGCCGGTGCGCACCTGGGCGGCACGCACCTCTCCACGAGCACCCAGAAGGGTCATCCCAATGCAGATCGAAATGATTGCTATCCTTTTCATCACGAACACAACAGACTGTGGTCTAAGACCCCAGATCCGCCACGATATTGTACACTTCTTGTAAAGCCTGATCCAGTTTTTCGGGCTTCTTTCCACCCGCTTGGGCGAAGTCCGGGCGCCCCCCGCCGCTGCCCCCGACAATAGTTGCAATCTGTTTTACGATTCTTCCGGCGTGAAGCCGCCCCCGCAGGTCCTCCGACACGGAAGTCACAAGCATCGCTTTTCCGTTGTCGGCCGTGCCCAGGACGACGACACCGGATCCCATCCTGGCCCTGGCGTTTTCCGCCAGTTCACGCATCATAGGGACGTCGACACCTTCGACACGTTGGGCGATAACCGATATTCCGGAAACGGAGTTTTGGGCTTCGAGCAGGCCCTCGAGACGTGAACCCGCGCTCGAGCGCTTCAGCCGTGCCAGTTCATCCTCAAGTTCCTTCTGCTGCGCCAGCAGACGGTCGACGGCACCGGCGAGATCCGAGCGTGGGGCGCGCAGTTGCCGCCCGACCTCGTCGAGCAGGCGCTCGTCGCTTGCGAGCCGATCGTAGCTTCCGAGGCCGGTTACGGCCTCGATGCGGCGGACGCCTGCCGCAACGCTCGATCCCGCGATGATCTTGAACAAGCCGACGTCCCCGGTCGCGCTCGTGTGGGTTCCGCCGCATAGCTCCATGCTGATATCGGGGACCGAAACAACCCGAACCTTCTGCTGGTATTTCTCTCCGAAGAAGGCGATCGCCCCCAACTCGATCGCTTCGCCGAGTGCCATTTCACGCGTTTCCACGGGATGGTTCTCGAGAACAATCCGGTTGATGCCACCCTCGATTTCTTCGATTTCCTCTGCGGTCAGCGGTGCGTAATGGGTGTAGTCGAACCGTAACCGATCGGGCGCGACCAGGGAACCGGCTTGCTTGACGTGGACTCCGAGAGTCCGGCGCAGCGCGGCGTGCAGGAGGTGTGTTCCCGTATGATTGGCAGCGATGCGCCGCCGGCGCCGGGCGTCCACCCGGCCGAGTACCGTGTTGCCGACCTCGAGCCGTCCGACATCCAACTTCACGTGATGGACGATGAGGCCGAGAGTGGGCGAGAACGTGTCGGTGACGCTTGCGGCGCCCTCGGGTGAAGTCAGCCTGCCCTGATCGCCGACCTGCCCTCCGGACTCGGCGTAGAATGGCGTTCGATCGAGCACCACTTCCGCTTCGGCGCCAGGGCCCTCGACTTGTTCGACGGTCCGGCCTCCAGAGAGAATTCCGATAATCCGGCATTCGCCCTCGGTCGTTTCATAGCCCAGGAAGTCCGTCTCACCCTCGACGATACTTTCGTAGACTCCAGCCGACCGGCTGTGGCCCTTCCAGCTCTCTCGGGCGCGCTCCTTCTGCCTGTCCAATTCACTGTTGAACCCCAGGATGTCGAGTTCCAGGGACTTCTCCCTAGCGATTTCCTCGGTAAAGTCCAGCGGCAGTCCGAACGTATCGTAAAGCTTGAACAGTTCCTTTCCCGGGATCCGGTTTCCGTCGTGGGACTCGACGTCGGCGATGATTTCCTCGAGCTTTCCGACTGCGACCGCGACGGTAGTGGAGAATCGCTTTTCCTCGTTCTCGACTACGCGATCCACGTAGTCTCGCGTATTCACCAGGTCGGGATACGCATCCTTCATGAGATCGACGACGTGGCCGGTCATCGTGTGGAGGAATGGTTTGGGCCATCCGAGCAGCGTTCCCTGCCTCATGCCGCGCCGCATGATCTTGCGAAGCACGTACCCGCGGCCCTCATTCGAGGGAATGATGCCGTCGCCGATCAGGAACGTCGCGGCGCGTACGTGGTCGGCGATGATCCGGAGAGATGTATCGGTCGACTCCGATTCCCCATAGGAGACTCCCAGAAGGTTCGCGGCCCGTTCCAGCAGGGGAGTGAACAGATCCGTGTCGTAGTTGCTGACCTTGCCCTGGAGCACCGAGGCCATCCTCTCCAGTCCCAGGCCGGTGTCGATGGACGGTTTCGGAAGAGGGTTCAGGTTTCCCGTCTCGTCCCGGTCGAATTGCATGAAGACGAGGTTCCAGATCTCCAGGTACCGGCCACACTCGCAAGGGAAGCTGCAATCGGTATGACCCTCATCGCTGGCCTTCGGTCCGAAGTCATAGTGGATCTCCGAGCAGGGCCCACAGGGCCCGGTGTCGCCCATCTGCCAGAAGTTGTCTTTCTCGTCCATCCGGACGATCCGGTCGGCGGCAACACCGATATGGTCCTTCCAGAGGCCGGCCGCTTCATCGTCTTCTTCGAACACCGTCACCCAGAGCCTGTCGGCGGAGACACCAAACTCCTCGGTCAGCAATTCCCACGCGTACTCGACGGCTTCTCTCTTGAAGTAATCGCCGAAGGAGAAATTGCCGAGCATTTCGAAGAACGTCTGATGACGCCGCGTCCGTCCGACCATCTCCAGGTCGTTATGCTTACCCCCGGCGCGGACACACTTCTGGCTGGTCGTCGCCCGACTATAGGTGCGCGTTTCTATTCCCAGGAACAAGTCCGTGAACTGGTTCATTCCGGCATTCGCAAACAGCAGGGTCGGATCCTGGGCGGGGAGCAGGGGTGAACTGGGGACCCTCTCGTGGCCGCGTGCCTCGAAGTACTCGAGAAACCGGGTGCGGATGTCGTTGCTGTTCATAGGAATCGATCCAACTCCGAGCGGATGTCCTCCTCCTCATATCCGAGACGCGCAATTGCCCGGAAAAGTCGAGCGGCCTCGGACGGTTCGAGAGGCGAATCCAGCTTCGAATCAACCATTTTAGCCTCTAGGACCTCCGCGATCGAGGGCCAACTCTGTCCGTCGAGCACCGCCTTGACGATATCGTCGGCGACGCCCGCGGAAGCGAGTTCGGTCTCGAGCAGCATGCGGCTTCCGTGCCGGCGTCTGGCGGTCAGATCCTCGCTGAATCGCCGGTCATCGAGGTACCTTTTCCCGACGAGCCAGTCGATCGTGGATTTCGGGACATCGTCGAAGCGAGATTCGAGTTTCCGTCGGAGATCGGCAATGCTGTAATCCCGGCGGGCCAGCAATTTGAGAGCGTGGGCCAGCACTGGATCCGTCATCGAGAGGTATTCCGCCTGTCGTCGTAGCCTGCTTGGCGTCCCCGTCCGGGCGCCATCCGGGTGTTATCCTATGCGAATAATGGCCGCAGGAAAAACTCGATACGCCGGGTGCTGGCCACTTGCCCGTGTCCTTCTGCTGTCCGTGGCGTTGTCCCTGGCCGGTTGCGGCTACCGTCTCGCCGGGAGGGGAACCCAAGCCGGTGAGGGGCAGACGCTCGCCGTGCCGACCTTCCGAAACACGACCACGGAGTTCAAGATCGAGCAGCGCCTGACCGATGCCGTCCGCCGCGAGTTGATTCAGCGGACCCGATATCGGGTGACATCGGCCGATGCCGGTGACGTCGTCCTGACTGGAGAGGTGCTCAACGTCAGGTCCATCCCGATCATCCTCACCGATCGCGGCCGCAGCACTGCGTACACGATTGAGGTGGAGCTCGCTGTTCGAATGGTGGAAGGTCGTGACAATCGGGTGCTTTTCGCGAATGATCGGTGGACCTTCCGCGAGGTGTTCGAGCTGTCGAACGATTCCGAAGAGTTTCTCCCCGAAGACACAGCTGCCGTCGAGCGTTTGGCGAGGCGGTTTGCGAGATCTCTGGTGGCATCCCTGGTTCAGGCTCAGCGATGAGGTTTTCCGAGTTCCGCCGCCACTCCCCTCCGGGCGGCAACGTCTACATCTTCATCTGTGAAGACGAGTTTCTCATCGACGAGTCTCGGGGGGTTTGGGCCGGTGTCTTTGGAGGTGACTGGGATTTCAGCAAGGTTTCGGTTCGCGAGTTCGAGGCCCTCGAAGCCTCGGAGTTGCTGGTGTTGGCCCGGACCCCCCCGCTGTTCGGCCCCCCGAGAGCGCTGCTGGTGACCAACGCCGGAAAAATCACCAAGAAGAAGATCGCGGTTCTTGAAGAGCTGGCCGGGTTGGAGGAGTCGTTTCTCAAAGTGATCGTGTCGGCTCCGACCCGGCGTTCGGTTTCTGCGCTGGCCAAAACGTTCCCCAAAGTCGAAATCGACCCTCCGCGTGCTGGTGAAGCGGCCCGCTGGCTCCGCGACCGCTACGGCGTGACGCCGGACGTTGCCAATTATGTCGTCGACAACATCGGGACGGAACTGCAACAGCTTCGAGCGGAAATGGAAAAACTCCAGACCTATGTCCGGGAGGCCCGTCCCATCGAGATCAGGGACGTCGATGAGTTGATCCTGCGTTCTGAGCAGTACGGGCCGTTCGAACTTGACGACGCCTTGCAGGCGCGGGATTACCCGAAGGCGGTCCGGGTTCTGGGGGCCATGTTGGACGAAGGCGTCCAGCCGATCCTCATCCTGTCACGGATAGCGCGAGTCTGGCGGCGGGTGCTCATCGGGAAGTTTCTCGAGGGTCGCGCCTCCTCAGGCCAGATCGCCGCTGCTGCGTCGGTGCCCCACTGGAAGGCGACCCAATTTGCGGTGGCCAGCGGCAGGTTCGACAGGGACCGAATAGTCACCGGTTTTGCCGAGTTGCTGCGCGCGGACCGTGCGTTCAAGACGTCATCGCCAAACGCGGAAATCTACCTCGATATGCTGCTTTGGAAGCTGATGCGGTAGGGGGGATAGCGCACTCGCAAAGAGGGGACAGAGCACTCTGTCCACACCCCGGGTGACGCTAGACCTGAAGGCTACTCCTAGGGACAGAGTGATCTGTCCCCTATCGGTGCGGAAGGACGGTGGGCTCGACGCTAAAGGTTAATTCGGCGTGGGGGGACCGTCCCGGTGGAGTTCCCGTTAAACGGAGGCAAGCGAAACCGGTACGGGCACTCTGAATCACGGAGAAGCGAAAGGACGGTGGGCCCGACGCTAAGTTTAGATCGCGTTGACGTGGCGGGACATGCGGGACTTGTAGCGCCGCGCGGCATTGACCTTGAGCACGCCCTTCTGCACGGACTTGTCGATCAGGCTGAACGTTCCGGGCAGCAATGCCTGGGCATCGTCGGCCTTGCCGTCGGCGATCGCCGACTTCAACTTCTTGAATTGTGTCTTGAGCTTGTGCCGGTTCATCTGGTTGATGCGCCGCTTCTTCTCGCTCTGCTTGTTCCGCTTGACCGCGGATACATGATTCGCCATCAGATGTGCCTCACAAACCAACAATACTAGCAACATGCCGCGCTCCGGGTCAATCCCACCCCACTAAACGAGGGGTGCTCTCGAGCGTCCCGCCGACAGGTTCCATAGCCGGGAACTGCCTGTTTCGCATGGTATAATTCGGTTCAGGTGGTGACATCGACCACCCGTGAATGAAGAAGACCATCCCCATCGGCGAAGGGGTCGCCGACCTGTTCGGTACGTACGACGGGAACATCAAGTATCTGGAATCCCTCCTGGACGTCGAAGTCCATATAGCCCCCGACAGTCTGACCGTCGAAGGAAACGACAACCACGTTTCACTCGTCGAGCAGCTCATCGAAGACTACGCTCAGTTTCGCGCCGAGGGCGTCAAGCTATCCGGTGACGACCTGAAATCGATCATCCGGATTGTCGCGGAAGACAACTCCATCACGATGCGGCAGGTCGTCACTGCGCCCCGTCAGTTTCAGGTCGGGAAACGGAATGTCTCGCCCAAGAGCCTGAACCAGAAGCTCTACATGGAAGCCATCGACAAGTACGACATGGTCTTCGGGATCGGTCCTGCGGGCACCGGCAAGACGTACCTTGCGGTCAGCATGGCGGTCCGCGAGTTGCTCGGCAAGCGAGTCAGCCGCATCGTCCTGACCCGGCCGGCTGTCGAGGCCGGCGAGCGGCTGGGGTTCTTGCCCGGAACGGTCGAGGAAAAGGTCGATCCCTACCTAAGACCCATGTACGACGCACTCTACGGATTGCTCGACGCCGACAGGGTGGACCGCTATCTGGAGAGACGGGTTATCGAGATCGCACCGATCGCCTTCATGCGCGGGCGGACCCTGAACGATGCCTTCGTCATCCTGGACGAAGCGCAGAACACCACTCCGGAACAGATGAAGATGTTCCTGACGCGCATCGGCTTCAATTCGAAGGCGGTCATCAACGGTGATGTGACTCAGATCGACCTTCCTCTCGGCAGGAAATCGGGTCTGGTCGAGGCCGGTAGAGTACTAGGCAACATCGATGACATTGCGTTCGTAGGCTTCAACGAACGCGACGTCGTGCGGCACCCGCTGGTCCGCGAGATCGTCCGTGCATACGAACGCTACGCTGACAAGAACCTCGCCCAGGGAACGCCGGGCTTCAAGCGCCCCGACGAGCAGGTCGAGGTCGATTGATGGGCGCCGGTGCACCCGCCCGTGCCGGATCGTCTGCCCCCTCCGGCTCGAAACGTCCCTCTTTCCTACTGCTCAATCGGCAGCGCAAACATGTGGTCGACCGGAGCAGTCTTCTGGCGTTTGTCCGCGCGATGGTTGACGAACTTGGCCCAGAGCGGGAGTTCTCTGTTGTGCTGGTCAGCGACCCCGCGATGAGGGCATACAACCGCCACTACAGGGGACAGGACAAACCGACCGATGTGCTGTCGTTTTCGGGCGACGACGGGTACCTGGGCGACCTTCTGATATCTACGGAGACGGCATATAATCAGGCCCTGCGATCGAAGACTCTGGAGTTCGGAACGAACCTGAGAAGGCTGGCCCTGCACGGTCTGCTTCACCTCATGGGTTACGACCATGCGACGGACGACGGTGAGATGCGAGCCCTCGAACGTCGCCTGCGTCGCAAGTTTCAATGTTGATCGAGATCGAGATACTGCTCGCGCTTTTCCTGGTAGCCGCCCTATTGGTGATGTCGGTGGTCGACTTCGCCTTGGCAGACATCAGCAAGGTAGCGTTGCGCCGGATTGCGGAAGGCGAATCCCGGAAGAAGGACCGGCTGATGGCCTCGCTCGTATCCTCGAGAGACGACGTGCTGATGGCCATCCACATCAGCGTTCAGACGCTTCTGGTGGCGCTTGCCGTGCTGCTTGCCGGCTCCTACCTGAGTTACCCGCTGCCCTACGCAGTCTCCCTCCCGGCGGCGGTCTTGACGACGCTGCTGGTGGTCCTGCCTTTCCGTCAGCTCATACCGAGGGCAATAGCTCTTCGCGATCCCGCAGCCGCGCTCGAACGCCTTCTTCCCGTGCTCGGGGCAGCCTATTTCGTGCTCCGCCCGCTCGTGCGGCTGATTACCGCGATGCTCAATTACTTCCACGAGTGGGAAGTCGAAGCCGACGATGATGATGAGGCTTCCGAAGAAGAAATCCAGGCCTTCATCGATGCGGGTCAGGAAGAGGGGATACTCGAACAGGACGAAGGCGTGATGATTCACTCCATCGTCCAGTTTGGAGACAAGGTCGCCCTCGAGGTGATGACGCCGAGAACCCAGATCGACGCGGCTGATGTCAGTTGGACCATCGATCGCCTCGTGGACCTGGTCGTCGCAAAGCGCCATTCCCGTATCCCTGTCTACCGGGATGAACTGGACAACATCGAGGGTATCGTCCACGAAAGAGACTTGCTGCGAGTCTGGAGGGATGAAGACCGCATCGGCAATGTCCGCTCGCTTGTCCACCCGGTCCAATTCGTGCCCGAAACCAAGCCCATCGACGACCTCTTGCAGGAGATGCAGGAGCAGGGTCGCCAGATCGTCCTCGTCGTGGACGAATACGGTGGGATTTCCGGTCTGATCACGATCGAGGACCTGATCGAAGAGATCGTCGGCGAGATCCGGGACGGCACTGAAGCGGAAGGCGAGGAAATCCTCGAAGAGCAGGGGGGCGCCTTCCTGGTGCCGGGCGGCACCGAGTTGGATGCGATTGAGGCACGGACTGGCGTCGACGTGTTCCCCAACACCGAGAGCACCACGGTTGGTGGCGCCGTCGTCGAGTTGTTCGGGCGGTTGCCGTCCTCAGGTGAACGGATTCGCCACAATGGCTTCGCTATCGAAGTGATCGAGGCCGACCGGCGTCGCGTCCGGCGTTTGCGGGTGCGGGCAGTGACTCCCAAGGCCCGATGAGCGATCCGAAGCCAGAGCCGGAGTTCCGATCGGGGTTCGCTTCGATCGTCGGTCGCCCCAACTCGGGCAAATCCACCCTGTTGAACCGCCTGGTCGGCGACAAGATTTCCATCGTCACCTCGAGTCCCCAGACGACGCGTCACGTGGTTCGTGGGATCGTCAACGACCGTAGGGGCCAGATCGTCTTCCTCGATACGCCCGGAATACACCGACCGGTCTACAAGATGAACCAGCGCATGATGCGCGTCATGCTGGGCTCTCTCGAGGAGATCGATGTCGTCATGCTGATGGTCGACGCCTCAGAGCCGTTCGGACGGGGCGAAGCGTTTGCGCTCAATCTCATCTCCAAGGCGCCATCCCGCCGCTTTCTGCTCCTGAACAAAGTCGACAAGGTGGCGAAGCGAAAACTGCTGCCGCAGATCGACCGCTACCGGACGGCCGCGGACTTCGACCAGGTCGTACCGATCTCCGCGCTCGACGGTGACGGAGTGGGGACTGTTGTCGACGAGATATTCCACTACCTTCCCGAAGGGCCGATGTATTACCCCAGCGACCAACTCAGCGACCAACCGGAACGCTTCCTCGTCGCCGAGATGATCCGGGAAAAATTGATTGTAAGGACGCGTCAGGAATTGCCTCACGCCACGGCCATAGTGATCGAACGTTTCGAGGAAGGCGAAGGCGTGGTGCGTATCTACGCCTCTATCGTCGTGGAGCGGGAATCACAGAAGATAATCGTCATCGGCACCGCCGGCCAGGTCCTCAAGAAGGTCGGGGTCGAGGCTCGCGCCGAGATCGAGTCGCTGCTGGGCAGGAAAGTCTACCTGGACCTCCACGTCAAGGTGCGGAAGAAGTGGCGCGACGATGACCAGATGCTCAGGACATTGGGGATATAGGAATCCGACCGATAGGGGACTGAGGACGCTGTCCTTATGAACGGTCCATAGGGCAAGTGCCGGCTGGGGTGAGGACAGCTTGCTCTGTCCCCTCTTTTTCGTTGAGGGGACAGAGCAAGCTGTCCCACCCCAGTCATCACCTGCACAATAGTTGCTCTTAGGGACAGCGTCCTCGGTCCCCTATCGGTTCGGAGGGACGACTCCGTCGCGACTCACCACTCCGAGTATGGGCTGCCTTCCGTGGACATCCCCGTCGCGCCGCTACGAACGTCGATGATGCCGGTATCCATCTGGTCGGGCACCAGGGCCGTGTCCCCGAACTCGGTCTGCCAGGTCGTGCTGGACTCGGTAATGGGGTCTTCGGGGATTTCCCTCAGGTAGCCTGCGTCGACGAGATCCTCCAATGCTTGAGGAGCGGTCTTCTTGTCCGCGGTGTACTGATCGATGACCGATCGGAGCGTATGCAGGTTCTCCTTGAGGACGGCTTCTCTGGACCTGAGGATGACCGATCGGTACATCGGCACGGCGATTGTCGCCAGGATGGAGATGATCGTAAGCACGATCATCATTTCCATCAGCGTGAAGCCGCGTTCGAGGGCCTTGCTACCAGTCACTGTACTGGGTTCCATCCAGCGCCTCTCCCCGAGACTTGGTGTACACGTCGAAAACATTGTCCCCGCCCCAGGACGTCGAATCGGGGTCGTCCTGGTATGAGCGGAGGCCCCAATCCGTCGAGTTCGTCATCGGGTCAACGGGTATCCTCCTCAGGAACTTTAGCTGACGATCCACGGCCCCGATCTGATCCACGCCTTCTACCAGCACTTCAAGGCTTTCCGGATAACCCTCGGTGCCCAGCATGACTTCGATCAACCCGAGATCCGACGCCTCCTTGTAGCGGTCGATGGCCACGCGCATCTCGCGCAGCTGCCGACGGAGCTCGACCTCCATCTGGCGCCGGATCGAATTCCTTGCGAGAGGAACGGCGAGGCCGGCGAGTATCGCGATGATGGTCACGGTCACGATCAGCTCGATCAGGGAAAATCCACGATGGCCCGCTCGTTTCATCTACCCACCATTCTACGGGACGGTGATCCGGACTTCACCTGCCTGCCCCGCCCGAGTGTCCGCGGTCGCGGTCCTGAGCAGGAAGCTCGTGATCCGGAGCACGGATTCCCCGCTACGAAGCGGTTCCAGTGCCAGGCGGACGATGTCTCCATCGCCCGTGAGTGCCCCGGAACCGATCGGCCGCTCGAGGGAGATGACAGCTCTTCCGATCGTCGTATCGATGTTCCGGAGGAGCGTGACGGCATTTCCGTCCTGGCCGAGGAACCCCCCTTCCGAAACTTCCCGGAGAGCGATCGCGTCCGGGTCGAATTCGATGACCAGGTCCGCGCCCGTAATGGCTGCCGCGTTGATCTGTACCATCAACTCTCCGGTCGCGCCAAGTTCGAGCGTCACTTCCGATTCGGAGAAACTCACCGAGTCCCGCCCTGTGGGCTGGAGCGTGGCTTCGGGCGCGGGAGGTACCAACGCTGCGGCGCCGGGCGCCGGCTGCCCGTTGTTGGGTACATCTTCTTCCGCTGCTTCGGGTTCGGGCGTGGGCGGCCGCATCAAGCGGGTGTTCATCTCGGTGCCGACAAGCAGGCCATCCAGGTTGCGGGCGGTGATATCGGGCATCTTTACGATGTGTGGCGTCAGGAGGATGATGATCTCGGTCGTGTCCTCCTGGAGCGTCTCCGTCGAGAACAGGTACTTGAGTATCGGGATCTTGTTCAGGCCGGGAATGCCCGAGACCGACTTGCTTTCCGTTCTAGCTATCAGCCCTCCCAGAATGTTGGTCTCGCCTTCCTTCAGACGGATCTCGTGGGTGACCTGGCGATTGCTTAATACCGGCAACGCCACCCCGCCGATGACGCTGGTGCCGGCAGTCGCCGCGATTTGCACGTCGACAACCATGGAGACTTCACGGTTCAGCAGCACTCGCGGCGTGATCTGAAGATTGACGCCGAGGTCGATGTACTGGAACTGGACGACGGGCGTTCCCGTTGCCCCGACGAAGGCGGGTTGGAAACTTCCTGAAGCGACGGGGACACGCGACCCGATGTGAATCGTCGCCATCTTTCCGTCGGTCGCGCGCACACTGGGGTTTTGTACCAGGCGTGTTTGGGAATCGCTCTCCAGGAACTCGGCGACTACGTCCGGGATGATGAGGTTGAAGCTGCCGGAGTTGATCCCCGGAAGATCTCTCAGGTTGACCTGCCGATTCCCGGCCTGCCCACCGGGTCCGCCGCCGTCATCGCCGCCCCCATCGGTTGCGCCCGAGTCGAAGCTCAGGACGGTTCCCGCCGGTGGAAGGATTCCGAGGTCCCGTAAGCGGTTCCTGTCGACCTCCAGTACCGTGGCCTCGACGAGGAGTTCCGGTCTGGCCTTGTCGATGTCGTCGATGATCTTCTCCGCGATCGCGATCTTGTCGGCAGTATCGCGTAGGATGATGGCGTTGTTCGACGTGCTTTGGGCGATGAAACGCATGTTGAGCAGCGTTCGAATCGCCGTGATGGCTTCGGTAATGTCGGTCGGGTTGACGCTATTCGAAAAGTAGATGGTCTTGAGGATGTGCTGTTCGTAGTCCCGGCGCTTCTGTTGGTTCTCGGGGGCAACAATTAAGGTTGTCGGATTGATCGGCTTCCAGAACGTGCGCGTCTGCAGTGCCAGGATGTCCAGCGCGTCATATACCGTAACGTTGTCGAGCTCGACCGTGATGGCCGTCGACCGAAAGTCGGGGTCGAAGATGACGTTGAGTCCTGCCATCTCCGCAACCGTCTGGTATATGGCGTCGGCCTCTTGCGAGATCCTCAAGGATATCGGGCCGGTCATCGTCGCGTTGAGCTGATTGTCCAGGCTCGCATCGACCCTCGCCGCTTCCTTCAGATCTTCGAAACTCGCGGTTACTGCCTGTTCCGGCGCTGGCCCCTCGCTCAATAGAGCTTCGGTCCGTTCGATCTCGACCCCGGCGAGCTCGTTCGTCGGGTCCAGTTGCTGGGCGCGGCGGAACTCGGCAAGCGCGGCTTCCGGGTTCCCGTCGGCCGTTGCCCGTCGGCCGTTCTGGAAGTGTGCAAAGGCGGCCGCAAACCGCGCCTGCTGCACTTTCAGCCTATACTCGATATCTCCCGGCTTCTCGGCGAGCGCTTCTTCATAGAGCGACAGCGCCTGATCGTAGTCCTTGGCCATCTCCGCGTCGAGACCCTGCTTGTAGGCTTTTGCGCCCGCCGAGCACCCGGCCAGTGCCAGTACGACCGACATGAGTGCTGAGAGAAGGCCTTTGCGAGGCGAAATTGCGGGCCAACGGTTCCGTTTCGAAGTTCGTTTCATGAGTCTGTCCATCTTCGGGTTCCCGGATTCAGTAATATAGGTTCAGCGGGCAGGATCCTTTGCCCTCTCGGATGCCGCCCAGCTAAGGACCCTTCATGATCGAGCAGAAGCAGAGAGTTCTGGCCTTGACCTTGCTGCTGGTCGACCTGGCGTTGACTGCCGGCAGCTTCTTCCTTGCCTATGCCGTTCGCTCCCGGATCGAGATGGAGGGCTATATCGTGATGCCGGTCGGTGTGTACATCTGGCTCCTCGGATTGATGCTGCCGATCTGGGCGCTTCTGTTGCCCGCTTTCGGCGTGTACCGGACTCGCTTCCTGTCGTTGAAAGACCAGTTGGTGCAGCTTTCCAAGGGGATCGGCTTTGCCTGGCTGCTCGTGGCGGCTCTTCTTTTCTTCCTCGATGACGAAGCCACGAGCCGCTCGATAGCCATCCTCACGCTCGTCATCAACTACGCCCTCCTGGTCGGTTACCGTCTCTTGCTTTTCGCATCCCGGCGTCGGACGCCTGCGGGCAGGCGACACGTTGCGGTTATCGGCGATGGGGCCGAAGCCGTCGACTTCGTCCGGCGCTTGGACCGTCACGTCGAGTGGGGTTTGGAGCCGACTGGTGTCTTTGCCCTCGAGCAGGCAAAGGAAGTGCTCGAGCGAGGGGGCATCGACGATATGATCTTCGTCGTCGACCGGGAAAGACTGGACTCTTGCGAGGAACTGTTTCTTCTCTGTGAAGAGCTCGGAGTCACCGCTCGCGTCGTACTCAACCTGTTCGGACATTCGATTGCGCGGATGGAACTCCACGAACTTGACGGCGTCCCCCTGCTGACGTTCAGCACGACACCCTCGGACGAATTCCTCCTCCTCATACGGCGGGCGATGGATATCGTGTTCTCCGTCTTCCTTATCGTGACGACGTTGCCCGTCATGTTGATCGCGGCGCTGTCGATCCGGGCGACCAGCAGCGGGCCGGTCCTGTTCAGACAGAAGCGGTCGGGGCTCCACGGCCGCCCGTTCGTCATGTACAAGTTCCGATCGATGATCGATGACGCCGAGCAGCGGCGGGTGGAAATGGAAGCGATCAACGAGATGGATGGACCCGTCTTCAAGTCTTCCCGCGATCCCCGGATTACTTCCGTGGGGAAGTTCCTGCGCCGTTTCAGTATCGATGAGCTGCCTCAACTCTATAATGTCCTCGTTGGCAACATGAGCCTCGTCGGCCCCCGTCCACCCCTTCCCGAAGAGGTCCAGCGCTACGAAAGATGGCAGCGCCGGCGCCTGTCGATGAAGCCTGGCATCACCTGCCTCTGGCAGATCAGCGGCCGTAACCAGGTCGGCTTCGACGAGTGGATGAGGCTCGACCTGAATTACATAGACAACTGGTCTTTGCTTTTGGATTTGAAAATCTTGATAAAGACCGTGCCGGTCGTTCTGCTCGGCAAGGGCGCTCGATAGCAGGCTTTTGTTCGCGTCGTCCCGGCGTTATACTGTCCTCACTGGAAAATGTTGTTCCCCGGAGAGAACTCATGAAGCATTTGGCCGTTTTGACGTTGTTGGTTCTGCTGTCCCTCACTGCGCCGGGGGCTTGGGCCGACGGCAACGCCATTGAGATTAAGATCGTTGACGGACAGATTTCGATGGACGCCGAAGCGGCCCCCCTGGGCCGGCTGTTGGACCTGATGGACCGTGTCGCGGGCACTTCCTCCACCGTGCCGCCGGAGCTTGCCAATCGTAACGTCAGCGTCCAGTTCACGAATCTTTCGCTGGACCAAAGCATCAAGAAAATCTTCGAGGGGTTGCCGATCGACTATGCCGTACTTGACGGCAATCGCATCGTAGTGACCGACGTTTCGACGAGCGTTAGTGGCAATGCCTCTGGCTCGTCCGCACCGACGCGCAGCGCGAGCGCACCGCAGGCGCCTTCCCGGAGTGCTCCGGCGGCGAATCCCTTCCAGGCTCCCGGGAATCGGTCCGGGGCGGCAGCGGTCCCGGCTCGGGCGTCGGCCCCTGGAGGAGCCCAGCCCGCCGTCATTCAGACGCCGTTCGGGCCGCTCGTGAACCCGCGCGCCGCCCAGGGTGGAGGGGCGCAGCCAGGCACGCCTATGGCGATGCCGGGCCAGGGCTTGCCGTTCGGTATGACACCCGGTGGAACTGCGGGCAGTGCTACCAACCCGACCAGCATGAGCTATCCGACCGGTCCGGACGGATACCCGATCACGAACCCAGCCATGCTCGAGCAAATGCGGCAACAGCAACAGCAGCAGAGTGGCCCGCCCAACATCCTGGGCAACACGAAGCCTCCCGTGTTCGAGAACAAGGCCCCGACCAGCACGCCTAAGGGTCCGAACCCGCCCAAGCCTGGGCCGTGATCCTCGCCCTGAACCGCAAGGCATCTCACAACTACGAGTTTATCGAGAAGTTCGAGGCTGGCCTCGTGCTGACCGGCACCGAGGTGAAGTCCGCAAAACAGGGCCGTGTCAACTTCAAGGATGCCTACGCCATCGTCAAAGCGGGCGAAGTGTGGCTTCTGAAGTGCCACATCAGCCCTTTTTCTCACGGTAACCTTTCGAACCATGATCCTGTCCGAACCCGCAAGCTCCTGCTTCACCGATCGGAAATTCGGCGTCTCATCGGCAGGACTACCGAGAAGGGGTTGACTCTCGTCCCGCTGAAGATGTACCTGAAGAACGGCCGCATCAAGTGTGAGATCGCGTTAGCCAAGGGTAAACGGAACTACGACAAGAGAGAGACCGAACGCCGGAAGACGATCGATAGTGAAACACGCCAGGCGGTGAGGGAACGGTAGCCGCGGAGTCATCAGTGATCAGCTGTCAGCCATCAGTTGGGAGGCCGTTGGCGGTTGGCCTTTGGCGGTTAGCTGTAAGATCGGTGGGAGTTCCGAAAGCCAAAGGCCAAAAGCCAACAGCAAAAAGCTGAAGACTGACAACTGAAAACTACTTCCCCATGAACGACTTGCCCATCTACTCCGATTCCGTCTTCCGAAGCGCCAACCCCTTTCCGGCGCTCGAGAATTTAGCTGGACTCCACCTCGACCGATGCTGGGAGAGGTTCGACCGCCTGCTCGACCACGGAGAATCCGCCGGTGAGGTCGCGCGGGCCCGAGCCTGTCTGGTCGAACCCACCCGGGCCGGCTTGCTGGAGGCGCATCGGCTCCTGTTCGATCCCCGGGAAGGAGCCGGCAGGCTACGCAGCAGTGTGATCGCCGCTGTGTTCCGGGGGCAGGATTGTCCCGACCCTCGGTTCATCGATCGTTCGCTGGGTCATTTTGAGAAATGGCTCGAGGTCGATAGTTTCACCGAACTCCATCCGATCCAGCAGAGTGCCCTCGCCCTTACGCGCCTGGTCGACATCTGGCCATTCGATTTCGGCAACCGGACGACAGCAGTGGTCTTTGCGAACTTTTTCATCGCCCGGGCCGGCTTTCCCCCGTTCTTCGTACTTGCCGAACAATCAGAGGAATTCGATCAGGTGCTGGCCGACGCCGTCTTGATGAAAACCGAGCCGCTGGTGCGCGCGATCTATAAATGCATGGAACGGGAGTTGGATCTTGCCCGTGGATGACCGCTACTCACGACAAGTACGTTTTGGACCAATAGGCGAGCCTGGACAGAAGAAGATTTCGGACGCCCGGGTCGGGCTCGCCGGACTGGGCGCGCTGGGTACGGTGGTCGCCGACCAGCTTGTCCGCGCCGGCGTCGGCGAGCTACATATCATCGATCGCGACTACGTCGAGGTCTCGAACCTGCAGCGCCAGACGCTCTACGATGAGGAGGATGCCGAACGGAGTCTGCCGAAGGCCGTCGCCGCCGAACGTAAGCTGCGGCGGATTAATTCGGATGTTCGGATCGAAGCTATCGTTGACGACCTGAATGGAGAGAACGTCGAGGACTGGATCGAAGACCTCGATCTTGTCCTGGACGGGCTGGACAACTTCGAGACACGGTATGTCCTGAACGATGCCTGCCGGAAAAGCGGCACGCCGTGGGTCTACACGGCGGCCGTCGGTTCCTACGGAGTGGTCATGCCGGTGCTTCCTGACGGTCCCTGCATCCGTTGCTTAGTCGGGATTCTTCCTCCGGCGGGTTCCTCTCCGACCTGCGACAGCGCGGGCGTGATCGCCCCGGTCACGAATGCGATAGCTTCCATTCAGGTGGCGACCGCCCTGCGTTTCCTCGTGGACGAGCTTGGGGCCCAAGACGTGCGTCTCGTGTCGCTGGACGTATGGACGTTGCGCTTTCAGAGTGTGGCCGTGTCGGCGGACCTCCGTTCTCGGTGCCCGCTCTGTTCCGGCGGGCGGTACGAATACCTGGAATCGGACCCGTTGCGCACCATAACCCTCTGCGGGCGAAATGCCGTCCAGCTCATACCGACGTCTCGCGGCGATCTGGATCTCGCGGTCATCAGCCGGAACATGGAGGCTTATGGGCGGGTCGAGTCAAACGAGTTCCTGATTCGGTGTACGGATCCGCCGTATGAGCTGACACTCTTCCAGGACGGCCGGGCGATCATCAAGGGAACTGAAGAAGCCTCGGTCGCCAAGTCCGTCTACTCCAGGATGGTCGGAGCGTAGCAGTCCGTGAACGATCATCTTCCTGTCGGCCGAATCAGCCAGGCGGAGCTGCAATTCGACCGCATCCGTAAGCGAGTCGGGGCAATCCTGGCTCCGGCTGTGTTTCTCGCCATCCTCGCGTTGCCGCTGCCGTCGCTAACGGTTCCGGCCCACCGGCTCGCCGCTGTATTCGCGATGGTCGTCGTGCTGTGGGTGACCGAGGCACTTCCCCTCCCGGTCACAGCCCTGGTCGGGCCTATGCTGGCAGTCATGCTGGGCGTGGCGCCGGCCGGAGGTGCTTTCGCTCCGTTCGCGAACCCGCTCATCTTCCTCTTTATCGGGAGTTTTATCCTCTCCAGGGCGATATTCGTCCACCATCTGAACGAGCGAATCGCCTACTCGGTCATGTCATGGAAGATCATCGGACCCCGGCCGATGAGGATCTTGTTTGCCTACGGGGCAATCGCGGCGGTGACCTCGGCCTGGATGAGCAACACCGCCACCGCGGCGATGCTTCTGCCGATCGGCTTGTCGCTGGTCGCCTTCATGGAAAAAGAATCGGACATCAATCCGAGGTTCGGGACGGTGATGCTGCTGACGACCGCATACGGGTGCTCGCTCGGGGGTCTCGCGACGATTATCGGAACGCCGCCTAACGTCATCGCAGTCGGGATGCTCGAGGAGTTCGTCGGTGTGCGCATCTCCTTCCTGGAGTGGATGACCTTTGCGGTGCCCGTGGCGCTCGTTCTTCTCGTATTTCTGCTTTTCTACGTCGCCTGGGTGGGGGCGCCTGGCATTCGGGAGATTCCAGGTACCGAGCAAATCATCCAGCAACGCCGGAAGGATCTCGGACCCATGACAACCGGCGAGCGGAGTGTCCTGATCGCGTTCGGCGTGACGGTGGCACTGTGGGTGATGCCTGGAGTTTTGCCGATCGTACTGGGGGCGGACCACCCTTTCGCCGTCGGACTTGCGGCTGCCGTCCCGGTTTCGGTGGCAGCACTGATCGGTACCACCCTTCTCTTCGTACTGCCTGGGGGAAGTGATGGTGGCCCTGCTTTATCGTGGAAGGAGGCCGCCGGTATCGATTGGGGCACGATCCTCCTGTTCGGAGGTGGCCTGTCGCTGGGCGGCCTGGCGTTCTCCACGGGTCTGGCCGAGGTTCTGGGACGGGGTGTGACCGGGCTGTTCCCGATCTCTTCGGTCGTCGTCCTCACCTACGTTTCGGCGGGCTTCCTCATCTTATTTACCGAGGCGATGTCGAATACCGCCGCGACCAATGTGATGATTCCGGTCATCATTTCGATCGCCCAGGGGGCAGGTGTCGATCCGATTCCTCCCGCCATCGCGGCCAGCCTCGCGGCTTCCATTGCTGTCATGCTACCGGTCTCTACACCGCCGAACGCCATCGTCTACTCGTCGGGCCGGGTCCCAATCATTTCGATGATCAAGTACGGCATAGTCGTCGACATCGTCGCGCTTGCGGTCATTCCGACCGTCGTATTGTTGGTCCTGGGATGATCGGTACTGGGTGAGGGAAGTCCGGAACTGTTGACACAGTTTCGGTGCGAGTGTAAAAGGTTAGACGATCTTTTCCATGACCGGCTGAAGTTCGACATAGGAGTCAAATATGCAACCTATTGTGGCCGCAGGGCTTTGCTTCGTCACGTACATCTTGATGTACCGGTTCTATGCCCGATACCTGGGGCGTCATGTGTTCCGGCTGGACCCAACGGCCCAAACACCTGCACATACGATGACGGACGGGGTGGACTACGTACCCTGCCGTAAGAGCGTTCTCTTCGGCCATCACTATGCGTCGATCGCCGGCCTTGCTCCGATGTTGGGACCCGCGATCGCCGTGATTTGGGGCTGGTTACCGGGCATGCTCTGGGTGGTCCTGGGCACCCTGTTCATCGGCGCCGTTCACGATTTCAGCGCCCTTGTCATCTCGATGCGTCATAAAGGGCTCAGCATCGGTAAGGTGGCCGAGGACCTGATCGGCGCGAGGGCTAAAGGTCTCTTCCTGCTGATCATCCTCTTCCTGATCTGTCTGGTCATGGGTGTGTTCGTGGGCGTGGTGGCTGATCTGTTCACGACCGCGTTCTATCCGCAAGCCGTGTTCCCGACGTTCTTCCTGATGGGCGTTGCCCTCGTCATCGGATGGCTCGTTTACAAGAGGAACGCCAGTATCAGCAAGTCGACCGCGATCGGCTTCGCGTTGATGCTCGGCTCGATCGTCGTAGCGCTCAATATCGCGCAGCCGGACCTCGGTCGTAGCGCCTGGATTCTCATCCTCCTGGTTTACGCTTTTGCGGCGTCGGTGCTGCCGGTCTGGCTCCTGTTGCAGCCGCGCGACTACCTGAACTCGTTCCTGCTTTACCTGGGATTGGGCATGGCATACGTGGGTTTCTTTCTGATGTCTCCCTCCTTCGTCGCACCTGCGATTGATACGGCGCCGGCTGGAGCCCCACCGATATTCCCATTCGTGTTCATCGTCATCGCCTGCGGCGCGGCGTCCGGATTCCACGGCCTCGTCTCGTCAGGGACGACGTCGAAACAGATAGACAAGGAGACCGACGCCGTCGCGATCGGTTATGGCGGTATGGTGGGTGAGTCTCTTCTCGGCCTGATGGCCGTGCTGGCGACAACGGCGGGCTTCCGGTCGGTCGAGGCCTGGAGCGAACACTACTCGAGTTGGTCCGTAGCGGAGGGCCTGGCACCCAAGATGAGCGCTTTTATCGACGGCGCTGCTCTGTTCGTCAGCCAACTCGGCATTCCGATGGGCGTGGCACAGGCTCTGATCGCGCTCGTCGCCGTCTCTTTCGCGTTGACGTCCCTCGACTCGGGAACGCGGCTGCTTCGGTACAACATCGCGGAGATCGCCGACTCTATCCGTGTCCCCCAACTGGGTGACCGGTACGTCGCATCGACGATCGCCGTCGCGTTGATTGCTTTCTTCGCCTTCTTTGAAGTTAACGGTCAGCCAGCGGGCCTGGCGCTGTGGGCGCTGTTCGGAAGCACGAACCAGGTTCTTGCCGGGTTGACGCTGCTGACGGTGACCGTGTACCTCAGGCAAAAGGGCTGGAACTACTGGTTCACGCTGGTGCCGATGGTCTTCATGCTCGTCGTGACGATCACGGCGATGGTTTACAACCTGTGGCTGTACTACAGCGGCGGGCAGTTCCTGCTCACCTTCGTCGCCAGCTCCATCTTTGTCCTGAGCCTGTGGCTGGTGGTCGAGGCAATCATTCGGTTCAGCAAGGGCCCGGAGTTGGCACCTGTGCCGGAGCCGGCGGGAGGAGATTAGGACCCAAGACTGCAACCGGAAGGGCGGCGCCGAAGCGCCGCCCTTTTCTCGTGGTTCCGTTCGGCGGCATGAGGAATGACCACCGGGACGGTCATTCCGGGATGTAAAGGGGTTCCGGGATGAAGATCGCGCCTGCGACGACAGTCGTCCAGAGTCCGTTCTTGTCCCCGACCGCGGATTTCGTGACGTTTCTGCTTTCCACGATCTTGTTGGAGATGCTCCAGATTTCACGCTTCTCATCCCAACTGCGGTCCGGGTCGAACTCCACGCCGAGCGTCGTTGCCAGCATTTCCGCTGCCAGGTCCTCGGCATAGTCTCCTGCGATCCCCTCCTTTTCGCCGAAGGAGTGGTGCTCGGAAAGGTAGCCGTAAGAGCTGGAATCGGCCGGAATCGCAACCCCAATAGACGACGCAATCAGCCGGTGTGGTTCCTTGGTTGCGTTGGAACTGATTACCGAGAAAACGATCTGGCCGGGGTGAAGGTGCCTCAACCCCTGCGACCGCGTGATGAGTTTGCACCTTGGGGGAAAGATGCTCGATACATGGACGAGATTGAACGGAGCCAGACCCGCGTCACGAAGGGCCATTTCGAAGCTCGGTAGCTTCTCCCGATGCTTTCCCATACCCTTGGTCAGGAAGATTTTCTTGGCAACGAACATCGAATCGGAGCTCCTCCCAGCTGCGTCAATCCAGCCTTCGTCCGGATCATTGGACAGGCACGCTTTCGCCGTTCGCCAGAAGGCAAACCCGGCAAGTTAGCAGACTCCTCCGGGGGTGTCAATTGACAACCCGTTTGGGCACATGTTAGCGTCCGGTGTCCGTCAACAGCCACACGACCAGGGCGCCTCGTAATCGGACGGTTTGCCGGTTCATCCATCACAAAACGCGGAGGTTGCAATTGAAGTTCAACGGAGTTGAAGTCCCTTCCGAGGGGCAGATCATCGAGAAAATGAGTGACGGGTTCGTGGTTCCCGACCGGCCGGTCATTCCGTTCATCGAGGGAGATGGGACGGGGCCCGACATCTGGAATGCGTCGCGGGCCGTCTTCGACGCGGCAGTCGAGAAAGTCTATGGCGGGGACCGGAAGGTGATGTGGTACGAGATCTTTGCCGGGGAGAAGGCGTTCGAGAGGTTTGACAGCTGGTTGCCGGAAGATACGCTCGAGGCGATCAGGCAACTGCGCATCGCGATAAAGGGTCCGCTGACGACTCCCGTCGGTGGCGGGATTCGGAGTCTGAATGTGACGCTCAGGCAGCTGCTCAACCTCTACGCCTGCATCCGTCCGGTCCGGTATTTCAGCGGCGTTCCCAGTCCAGTCCGTCATCCGGAAAGGATGGACATGGTCATTTTCCGCGAAAACACGGAGGACGTTTATGCGGGTATCGAATGGGCCCAGGGGACCGATGAGGCCGGACGGATTATCGCGTTTCTCGAAAAAGAGATGGGAAAGACTATTCGTCCGGATTCGGGCATCGGTATCAAGCCTATGTCGGCGACCGCGACTAAGAACCTCGTACGGCGCGCGATCAGGTTTGCCATCGACCGCGGCCGTCCGT
Source organism: Terriglobia bacterium (assembly GCA_965206125.1). GTDB lineage: Bacteria > Acidobacteriota > Terriglobia > 20CM-2-55-15 > 20CM-2-55-15 > CAXWPM01. The sequence continues at coordinate 685,343 of CBDBIN010000045.1, read as the reverse complement.
CCGTCACCCTGGTGCACAAGGGAAACATCATGAAGTTCACCGAAGGTGCCTTCAGGGACTGGGGATACGAGTTGGCACGTGAGGAATTTTCGGACCAGACCATTTCCGAAGCCCAAGTGTGGGAGAAACATGGCGGCACGGTTCCGGAGGGGAAGATTGTCATCAAGGATCGAATCGCAGATTCGATGCTCCAGCAGGTGTTGCTGCGCCCGTCGGAATACGATGTCGTCGCCACGCCGAACCTGAACGGAGACTATCTTTCCGATGCATGCGCCGCGCAGGTCGGAGGCCTCGGCATCGCGCCCGGCGCCAACATCGGCGACGATTACGCGATCTTCGAGGCCACCCACGGTACGGCCCCGAAGTATGCGGGTAAGAACGTCATCAACCCGAGTAGCGTTATTCTCTCGGGTTGCATGATGTTCGATTTCCTCGGCTGGAGGGAAGTCGCCACGGCCATCGAGGCGGCCTTCGGCGAGACGATCCAGCAGAAACGCGTTACTTACGACCTGGAGCGTCAGATGGAAGGCGCGACGAAACTGAAGACTTCCGAGTTCGCTGCGGCGATTGTGGAGAATCTGTAATGGGTAGAAACAAGATCACTGTCGTTGGGGCCGGTAATGTCGGGGCGACTGCAGCTCAGCTAGTGGCTGCAAAGGACCTTGGGGATGTCGTCCTGGTGGACATTGTCGAGGGGGTGCCCCAAGGCAAGGCCCTCGATCTGACGGAAACCGGTCCGGTCGAAGGCTTCGATTCCCACGTGACAGGGACCAACGGCTACGACGAGACCGCCGGGTCCGATGTCGTTGTCATAACGGCCGGCATTCCCCGGAAACCAGGAATGAGCCGGGACGACCTGCTCAAGACCAACTACAACATCGTAAAGAGCGTGACCGAACAGGTCGTAACGCGATCGCCGGACTCGATTCTGATCGTGGTCAGCAACCCGCTCGATGCGATGGTGCAGACCGCCTTTCGAGTCAGCGGCTTTCCGAAAGAGCGTGTCCTCGGCATGGCGGGGGTGCTGGACTCTGCCCGATTCCGGTCGTTTATCGCCATGGAGTTGAACGTGTCCGTCGACAATGTGCACGCATTCGTGCTCGGAGGCCACGGTGACGCCATGGTCCCGCTGCCGCGCTACTCCACCGTATCGGGCATCCCGATTACGGAGTTGATGTCCACGGACACGATCGAGCGCCTCGTGGACCGGACGCGCAAGGGCGGGGCGGAGATCGTGGGTCTGCTCAAGACCAGCGCCTGGTACGCGCCCGGAGCATCGATCGTGGAGATGGTCGACGCTATCTTGAACGATCGCAATAAAATCCTACCTTGTGCGGCCTATCTGGAAGGAGAATATGGTGTCAACGGACTATATGTAGGCGTACCCGTCAAGTTGGGGGGGCAGGGGATCGAGGAGATCATCCAGATCGAGTTGACCCTCGAAGAAAGGTCCGCCATGCAAAGTTCTGCGGCTGCGGTCAAAGAGTTGATCGAAATCATCGGCGTGTAAGGCGACGCCTCGAGGGTTCCACTTCAGGTTGCCTCGGCTGCCTGGGGGAATGAGAGGCGCGGAGACTGATCTCGGTTAAGGAGTTAAGGACAATGGGAAGACTTGGAACTCGGGTGAGTGCGATCCTGTTTTCGGTGTTTGCGCTGGTCGTCGTTGTAATGCCTAGCGCTGCCCAGCAGGAGCAAGCGTCGGAATCGATTCTGGAGCGGGCGGCCTCGATCGAGGTCTCCCCGACAGAACTGATGATTGAAGTCGGTGGCACGGCGACGCTCACGGCCACCGTCAAGGATGCCGACGGGAACGTCATCCCAGCGCCAGTGCTCTACATCACCCGGTCCCGCCGGAACGTGGGCGTGAACGCCGAAGGGCTCGTCGAAGCCTACCAGCCTGGTGAGTACGTTGTAGCGGTGATGGTTCCCGGACAAGGTGGTGGGCGCGGTCGTGGCGGTCGCGGCCTCCGGGGCCGGGGCGGTAATCCGGGCCTGAGCGTCGATGTGAGCGTGACGATCCCTCAGCCTCCTCTCGAGAGGATCGAGGTGTCGGGCATCCCGGAGCGCCTCTACACACGCAGCCTGTTTCGTGGGACGGTCGAGGTCTATGACACGAGCGACACGCTCCGTCCGGATGCGGCAGTCACGTTCGCCAGTAGCGATCCGACCATCGTGAGCATCGATCGGTTTGGACAGGTCATGCCTCTGTCGGCGGGTAGCGCCATCTTGACGCTCACCGCGGCCGAAGTCACACGTGAGCTCTCGGTCCGTGTTGTCGACAACCCGGCCGTCAGACTGGAAGTTGCCTCCGATCAGACCGAGGCTCGAACCGGCGACGTGATCCACCTGACTGCCTTTGCCAAGGATGCGCGCGGCAACGTCATCGAAGACATGCCCGTCCTCTACTCCATCCAGACCCACCCGTCCGTCACGAACCCGGGTGCGCCGGCATCGGGACAGGTTGCCCAGGATGGACGGTTTGTCGCGGAGTTGCCCGGCCAGTACACCATCGTCGCCAACTCCGGCGGCCTTTTGGCCACCGCGACGATCGAGATCGAGCCGCGGAACGCGAGCAGACAGGTCGAGGTGGTCGGCAGGGCGCCGGTCCGTGACCGTCATACCTCGGACCTGTGGATCTGGGAAGGCCAGGATGGAAGAGACTACGCGATCACGGGCACCTGGGGCGCCGAGGGTCACGCGTATTTCTGGGATGTGACGAATCCGGAGAACATGGTTCTTGTCGATACCGTCCTGGTCGATGCGCGGACGGTCAACGACGTCAAGATTTCCGAGGATGGGACGATCGCCGTGATCAGCCGTGAAGGCGCGTCAAACCGTCGGAACGGTATCGTGATCCTGGATGTGTCGAACCCGTCGGAAGTCACGAAGCTGTCAGAATTCGATGAAGAACTGACCGGCGGTGTTCACAACGTGTTTATCCACGACAACCATGTTTACGCGGTAAACAACGGTCGCCGGTTCGACATCATCAACATCGCCGAGCCGAAACTTCCGTTCAGAGTTTCCCGTTTCGAATTGGAAGTTCCGGGCCATTCCATACATGACGTCTGGGTCGACGACGGGATCGCCTACTCCTCGAACTGGAGGGACGGCGTTGTGCTGGTCGACGTCGGCAACGGCGTGGCGGGCGGAACACCGGAAAACCCAGTCCAGATCGGCAGTTATGCCGACCCAAAAGGCCGGAACCATGCGGCGTTTCCGTTCCGGAGCCAGTCCACAGACAAGTTCTACGTCATCATGGGAGACGAGACCTTCCCGTACGGCATGAACAGCAACGGACCCAGCATTGCGGGTGGCTACATGCACATCGTCGACTTCACCGATCCGGATAATCCCGTGGAAGTCGCGCGTTTCGAAGTTCCGGAAGCCGGGACGCACAACCTCTGGATCGAAGACGACGTCATGTACGCAGCGTTCTACAACGGAGGGGTCCGGATAGTCGACCTGTCCGGTGAGTTGATGGGAGACCTCTATAAACAGGGCCGGGAGATCGCGTGGTTCTACCCGAACGACGAGGACGGCTTCGTCTCGAACGCCCCTATGACCTGGGGAGCCCAGCCGTACAAGGGATTGATTTACTTCTCCGACTTCAACAGCGGCCTATGGGCCATCCGGCTGGTCGAGGACGGCGAGAGTTCACAGGACTAAGTGAGGGTGAAAATGAACATTTACAAACGCGTGTTTCTAGTAGGTGCCATGCTGGCATTGGTCTTCGCCATTCCGGGACCGGCCGCTGCTCAGGAGCAGGCTCCCGAAGCCGACCCGTCGATCGTCGATCGCGCGGCGTCGATCGAAGTCACTCCCGGTACCGTGACACTCGAGATCGGATCGACAGCCATGCTCGAGGCCACGGTGAAGGACGCCGACGGGAACGTGATTCCGGCGCCGGTGATCTTTATCTCGCGGGCTCGTCGGAATCTGGGCGTCGAGGCCTCCGGCGAAATCGAAGCCTACCGTCCGGGTGAGTTTACCGTCGTTGCGATGGTGCCGCGGGGTGAGAACTTCAACCCGCGCGGGAACAATGACGATGCCGTCCAGGTGGAGGTGACGGTTACCGTACCGCAGCCTCCTCTCGATCACGTCGTTGTGAACGGGCTTCCCGCCCGGATGTATTTCGGGACCTCCGTGCGAGTGACCCAACAGGTTGTCGATACCGCCGATCGGCTCCGACGGGACCTACAGGCAGAGCTGTCCACCAGCGACGCCTCGGTCGCGACCGTCGATCGATTCGGTAACGTCAAGGCAGAGGCGACAGGGTCTGTGACGCTGATCGCCTCGATCGAGGGCGTAACCAATGAATTCGAGGTCACTGTCGTCGACAACCCGATCTGGACGCTGGAGATCAACCCGGAGACAACTGACGCCCGAACCGGTGACGTCATTCCGATGAACGGCGTTGCGAAAGATGTATCGGACAACCCGATTGCTGACTATCCAATCCGGTATGCCGTCCAGGCCCACGAGATCGAAACGAGTCCAGGCGCTTCTGCACGTGCTCAGATCCTCGGCGACGGTCGTTTCGTTGCCGAGCAGCCGGGCCAGTACACCATCGTCGCGCTTGCCGGAAACATGTCGGCGACGGCTACGGTGGAGATCACGCCCCGGGATGTGGCGCGACGTATCGAAATGGTTGGGCGAGGGAAAGTGTTGGACCGTCACACGTCGGATCTCTGGGTCTGGGAGGGCATCGACGGGAAGGACTATGCGATCACAGGAACCTGGAGTGCCGCCGGCCACGCCTACTTCTGGGATGTTACCGATCCTGAAAACATCAAGCTGGTCGACACGGTCAACGTGGATGCCCGGACCGTCAACGACGTGAAGGTGTCCGAGGACGGGCGAATCGCCGTGATCAGCCGTGAAGGTGCTTCCAACCGCCGTAACGGTTTCGTCATCCTCGATGTCAGCAATCCGTACGAAGTGAAGACGATCTCCACGTACGACGAGGAGTTGACCGGCGGCGTGCACAACGTCTTCGTGTCTGATAACCACGTTTACGCGCTGTCGGGAGGCCGTCGTTACGACATCATCAACATCGCCGAGCCCAAGCTTCCGTTCAAAGTCGGCAGTTTCGAGTTGGATACGCCCGGGCATTCGATCCATGACGTGTGGGTCGAGGACGGCGTTGCGTATTCCTCCAACTGGAGAGACGGTGTCGTGATGGTGGATGTAGGCAACGGAGTCAAGGGTGGCAGTCCGGAGAACCCGGTCGAGATCGCACGCTACGCCGATCCGCAGGGCCGTAACCACGCCGCGTTTCCGTTTGCAAGCCAGTCAACCGGCAAGTTCTACGTGATCATGGGCGATGAGATCTTTCCTTATCGCGACATCATCGGAGAAGACGATCCGGATCGGGCTGCCGGATATATGCACTTCGTCGATTTTACTGACCCGGAGAATCCAGTTGAGATTGCTAGGTATGAGGTTCCCGAGGCGGGGACACACAACCTGTGGGTCGAGGACGATGTCCTCTACATCGGCTACTACAACGGTGGTTTGAGGGTCGTGGATATTTCCGGTGACCTTGTCGGCGATCTTTACCGTCAGGGCCGTGAAATCGGTTGGTTCATGCCCTATGACACGGAAAGCGTCGTGCGTAACGCTCCGATGGTGTGGGGAGCCCAGCCCTACAAGGGACTTGTTTACCTCGCGGATCACAACAGCGGCCTCTGGGCCGTCCGAGTCGTGGCCGAGGACGAGGAGACGTCTCCGCAACAATGAGAAGAACTCTAATCGTACTGATTGTGGCGCTCGCGACCGTCTCGGTCGCGAGCGCCCAGAACTACTGGGTATACGTCGCCTCAGAGTCCGAGGACGAGGTGGCGTTGGTTCGATTCGGCCCGGGTGGAGCTACCGTTGAGAAGACCATCGAGGTAGGCATATGGCCGACCGAGATCGAAGGGCCCCATGGTGTGCGCGTTTCGCCCGACGGTCGCTACTGGTACATGTCGCTCGCGCACGGGAACCCGTTCGGGTCGATCTACAAATATGAGACAGGGACCGACGAGTTGGTAACGACCGTCGAAGTCGGGATGTTTCCCGCGACGATGGATATTGCTGCCAGTACCGGACTCCTGTACGTGGTCAACTTCGACCTGCATGGGGAGATGAAGCCGAGTACGATTTCGGTTGTCGAAACCGCCAGCATGCTGGAAGTGGCCCAGATTGAAGTCGGCATCATGCCGCACAGTTCTCGGCTGAACCGGGCCGGGGACCGCCAGTATTCGGTCATGATGATGACCGATGAGTTGGTCGAGCTGGATGCGTTCAAGTTTCGCGTACTCCGTCGGCTGGACTTGTCCGGGAATGACGCCATGACGGGTATGGACATGGCCGATGAGCACGCGGGCCATGACATGGGCGCCATGCCAGCCACCGAAGAGGCTGAGCCGATGGAAGACATGCCGGGGATGGAGGGTATGACCGGCATGGACATGTCCAGCATGGCAAAGGTCAAGCCGACCTGGGTCCATCCTTCACCCGATGGCAGGTTCGTCTACGTCGCCGCCAACGGCGGCAACCAGGTGATGGAGGTCGACGTCGAGAAGTGGGAGATCACGCGCCGGTTCGAGACCGCTCCCGGTCCCTACAATCTAGAGACGACTCCGGACGGTCGTCTCCTGGTCGTCACCTATAAGTCAGATGGCTCTACCGGTGTCTGGAACCTCGAGACCGGAGAGGAACTCGCCCGGATTCGAAACTCCAGGAAGGTATCTCACGGTGTCACGATCAGTTCCGATTCGCGTTATGCCTTCATTTCAGTGGAAGGCGTTGGCGGCGAACCGGGGGCACTCGATGTGATCGATCTGGAATCGCTGGAGGTGGTTTCGAGCGTGGAACTCGGGAAGCAGGCGTCCGGCGTTTCGTTCTGGAAAATGCAGTAGACCGAGGAGGGGCCGAACCGTCCCCTCCTCGTTTATCCGATCGTCGCGGCGATCTGCCCGACCAGAACGTTGTTGATCACGATTTCCCCGTCGTCCTCCATTCGCTTCCGCACCTCGCGGTTGTAGGCGGCGAAGAGTTGGTCTTTCTTCCTAAACAGCAATTCCGTGTGTAGTTCGTCGAAACCGGTCTGCATCAGTACCGGATCCACCTCTTGCTTGTCCGTCACGACGAAAGCGATGGTCTTTCCCGCAACGGTGACGGGAGTGCCGGGTACTCCCGTGTCGAGCGAAAAGATTTGCCCGTCGAGAGTACTCGTCGATCCGAACTCTTCGATAGAGCCGCCTCGGGTCAGTGCCTCACTTGATTTGATCTCCAACCCTGCCGTGCTGGCGACCGCCTGGAAGGACTGTCCTTCGGCGAGCCCACTTCGGATTTCTTCGGCGCGTTCTGCCGCCAGTTCGCGGGCCTTCTCGGTGCGCAGATCCTCACTTACGTCATCGGCGACTTCCTCGAACGCCGCCTGGTGCGCCGGCTGAATCTCAACGACTGATGGGATCACGTACCCGTTGTTTACCGCGATGGCGCTTCCCACCGCTCCTTCTTGCAGGCCGAAAATCTGGCTCTCCAGTTCCACCTTGTCCGTGAATTCCTCCAGTCCTTCGCCACGTGCGATCAGGCCCGTCTCCCGAATTTCCGTGCCGCGGGCTCTTGCCACGGCTTCGAAGTCGTCGTTGTTGAGAAGTTCGACGGCGATGCTCTGCGCGATCTGGGCCGCACTGTCGGCAGCTTGCCGGAACATGACGAGTGATTCGATCGCGATACGAACCTCTTCAAAAGGCCGAATCCTCTGATCCTCTCTTTCGTTGACGCGAATGATGTGGATCCCGAATTCCGTCTCAACGAGGTCGCTCGTCCCTCCCACGCCGAGGTTGAAAGCGACGTTCTCGAATTCCGGAACCATCTGTCCGGTGCCGAAGTAGCCCAGGTCGCCGCCATTCGAGGCCGATGTATCCTGGGAAAACTCTCTCGCCAGATCTCCGAAGTCCTCGCCCGATTTGGCCCGCATCACGACATCGGTCGCCGAATCACGAATCGCGGCTGTTTCTTCAGGCGTCATGCCCTCTGTCTTGAATAGGATGTGTTGCGCTCGGACACGGGCCGGAAGGGCATAGTCCGCCCTGTTCTCCTCGTAGTAGGCAAGCAATTCGCCCTCCAGGGGCTCCATCTCGGTCCGAATCTTGACGGTGTCGATGTAGATGTAACGGGCACTCCTTCGTTCGGGCATCGTGTAGCGAGCAAGGTTGCTCTCGAAAAACTCCTGCTGTGCCTCCGCGCTCAGCTCCACGTCGTCCTCGAAATCCGGCGGGTTCACGACGAAGTAATCGAGCTGAACCGTCTCGTTCCGGTTCCGGTATTCGTTCTCGACTTCCTCGTCAGAAACCGAGGCGGGGGAGGTGAGAAAGCTGAAGAGCTTGTCCAGCAGGATCTGGTTCCGGACGTTCGATTCGAACTCCTGGACTGTCAGGTTGTTCTGGAGCAGGACGGTTTCGTACCGCTCGAGCCCGATGAACGAGTCTCCTTCGAGGAATATCGGAGTCTCGAGTATCATCCGTTGGATCTCGGCAGCCGACACGTCCAGGCCCAGTCGTTTTGCCTCGGCGACCATCACGTACTCATCGACCAGGCCGTTGACAATCTGCTGGTCGAACTGGAACGCCTGGATCAATTCGGGAGTCAGCTGCGAACGCACCTGGTTCAAGTAATTGCGGTACGCGGTCTGGAATTCTCGAGCGCTGACGGACTCATTGCCCACTTCGGCCACATCGGTCGTCAAACTGACGTTTCCGAGGTCCCCGGCCGGGATGTACATGGTGACCAGCGTGACGCTGAAGACACCGATGAGGATGATCCAGATCCATCTCAGGTTTGATTTTTGGCGCCGAAAAAAATCCAGCATTGAGGAGCCTCCCGTCGATCCATCTCACTTACCGGGCGTCCTTCCCCAAGATCCCGCCTTCCGCCAGGCTCCGTTGGAAGCTACCCACCGCGCCACGATCCGGACGCCGCAGCCATCCGCTAATGCTATCAGAATGATCCGTGGTGGCGCATGGGCTAATTGGGCTGCTACGGGCTGCTAGCGACGTTTTTGCGGTCCGGTCGTTGGAATCGGGTCTGTACCGGAGGTGTCGTGCGCTGTTTTGAGAGCAGTTTCATTCTAACGCAACGAAACGGACTGGCTTTTAACGGTTCATTTTCACTATGATAGGTCCACTTCCGATGACGGTCCCCTCTGGGCTGCCCGGAGCTGCGGAAATAGCGCGCAGGGGTTGGCCCCCTGTCTTGAAAACGCAAATAATGCGCGGTTGAGGAGCTGACGTACGAATCCATGAATTTTCGACCCCTGTTCAGCCTTTTCTCCAGTGACTTGGCCATCGACCTGGGAACCGCCAACACGCTGGTGTACGCCAAGGGCAGAGGCATTGTCGTCAACGAACCTTCCATCGTCGCGATCAACAAGGTGAACAACCAGGTCGAGGCGGTCGGCAAAGAAGCCAAAGACATGCTCGGTAGAACGCCGGGCAACATCATCGCGATTCGTCCGATGAAGGACGGCGTCATCGCCGACTTCACCGTCACCGAGAAAATGCTCACGTACTTCATCCAGAAGGCGCACGGACGCAAGGTGCTCGTGCACCCGCGGATCGTGATCGGGGTTCCGGCGGGTATTACGCAGGTCGAGAAGCGAGCCGTTCAGGACTCGGCGTACCGCGCCAAAGCCAGCGAAGTGCATCTGGTGGAACAGGCGATGGCCGCCGCGATCGGATCCGGTCTTCCGGTGACGGAACCGTCCGGGAACATGATCGTCGACATCGGGGGTGGCACCACCGAGATCGCCGTCATTTCGCTCTCCGGTATCGTTCACAGCCGGTCCGACAAGGTTGCGGGCAACGAGATGGACGAGGCGATCATTCAGTACATCAAACGGAAGTACAACCTCCTTATCGGGGAACGTACCGCAGAACGCGTCAAGATGGAGATCGGTTCGGCCTTTCCTCTGAAGGAGAAGAAGACGACTGAGATCAAGGGGCGCGACCTCATGGAGGGTGTACCGAAGAGTGTCACGGTGTCCGACGAGGAAATTCGCGAGGCCCTCGATGAATGCATCAACGTGCTCGTCAACTCCATACGGATTGTTCTCGAGCGGACGCCTCCGGAACTGTCGTCCGACATCTCCGACCGGGGCATGGTCCTGGCCGGCGGCGGAGGCATGATCCGGAACCTCGATGCGCGGATTCGTGAGGAAACGGGGCTTCCGGTCACGCTGGCGGAGAATCCGCTCTCTTGCGTGGTCATGGGAACCTCGAAGATGCTGAGCGACTTCGTTCTTCTGCGCAAGATCGCACTGAGTTGAACAGCCGGCGGCGGGACCCTGCGGGGGCGCGTTACGGCCAAACGGAGACGAAGACGAGACGATGCTCTTTCATTGTGAGGAGTCGATGACAACGAAGACGGCGTCGTTTCGCCGTAACCCTTCGGGCGCACGTGGCTTCGGGCCACGGGCTTTGTCGTTCGTCGGTTACGATGAAACCGCCTCGCTCCCTCCTCACTTCGCGCCCGTGACCCGAATACCCGTGCGCGCGACCCCGCAGGGTCCCGCCACCGGCTGCTAGCTATGCCTCTGGAGTCGAACAAACCGGCGTGGCTTGCGCTCGTGACGGTTCTGTTCGTCCACATTCTCCTGATCGCGCTGCCCTCAGGCGATCCTCCCAGAACCGGCCTCGTACGGACTTTGATCATCGACGGTGTGACTCCGTTCGAGAAACTCTTCGATCTCACGGTTCACACAACGGTTTCTCTTTGGGGCGACTACATTGCTCTGGTCGACACCGAGAGAGAAAACCGGATGCTTCAGGACGAGCTATCTGAAATGCGCATGCAGATCGATAGCAATCGCGAACAGGTTCTGGAGGCGGAGAGATTACGGAGGCTGCTGGATCTCGAACTCCCGTCAGCCCGCGAGGGTGTCGTGGCCCGCGTTATCGGCGGTGACACCACGCTGGTACGGCACACCGTGACTGTCGATAAAGGAAGTCTGCACGGGCTCCACATCGACGCGCCGGTGATGACCGCGGACGGCGTTGTCGGAAGGGTCATTCAGACCGCCCACTTCGCTTCCGTTATCCAATTGCTCTCCGATGCGGAGAGTGCAATCGGCGTGATCGAGCGGGAGAACCGCGTTCAAGGCCTAGTCCGGGGCGACGGGTCGTCCAGCCTGACCCTGGAGCATGTAAACGATGATACGGCCATGGCCGTAGGCATCGAGCTGGTGACGTCCGGCACGGACCGCATCTACCCCAAGGGCCTACCGGTCGGCCGCATTGTTGAGATCCTTCCTGTTCAGGACCTGACCCGGTCCGCACGGATCGAACCTTTCGCAGCGCTCGGGCGGCTCGAGGAGGTGCTCATTCTAATAGAAGGTTGGGGCAACGCTGAGTTGATCGAGGATTTGAAGGAACTCCGGGGGAAGGGGCCGCTCCTGTGAATTGGGCACCGCGATGACGACGGCGATGAGCGACACGATGAATCGTTACGGCTCGCTTGCGACCCTCGCAAAATTTGCGTTTGTGTCGGTCGGGGTCGTCGTTGCACAGGGTATTTTAAGTCTGAAATTCCAGGTTTTCGCTTATTTTGATTTACCCCTAATCTATTGCATATACTATGGTTTCACTCTGGCTAGCCCGAAGGGATCTATCGCGATCGGTAGCACCATGGGGCTGATGCAAGATTCGCTTTCCGGAGCCGCGCTAGGCGTAAATGGCTTCAGCAAGACCCTCATCGGTTTTGTCGCTGCCACGGCCGGGACTCGATTCGACGTTGACCAGACGATTACTCGCATCCTCGCCCTGGTGGCGTTTACGTTTTCCGATGCCATCTTGAAGGTGGTGTTGGAGGCCGTCGTGCGGTCGGGAGTGGCTGAGGTCTATACGGTAGCACCCGGAATATGGGCGTTGTCGGCGGCGTTCAACACCCTGCTTGGCTTGGTGCTCTTCGCCTATCGGAGCCGAACACAGAATGCGGCAGCGTGACGAACTAGAGCTGTTGAACTCCCGGATCATGGTCGTGCTGGGGGCCATCCTGGTAGCTTTTGCGATCCTGGCCTTCGGTTTTTGGCGACATCAGATCGCGCAATCGCCCTACTACCGCCAACTGGCCGAGAGAAACCGAATCCGCGACTTACCACTCGAGGCGCCACGCGGAAACATCTACGACCGCGAGCTCCGCATCATCGCTGACAATCGTCCGTCGTGGAATCTGATCTTGACCCGGGAAGACAGTCCACGTAGCCCGGAAGAAACGATTGCGATCCTGGCCGAGGGTATGGACGTCACCGAGGGGGAGATGCTCGACCGCCTCGACCGCCGCCGTAGTAGTCCGGAGTATCAGTCGATTCTTCTGTACGAAGACCTCTCGCTGGCCGACATTGCTTTCGTCGAGGCGCGAGGTTTCGAACTGCCCGAGATCAGCCTGAGTTTCCAACCGCGGCGAAGGTATGAGGGTGCGGAACTCGCGGCGCATGTCCTGGGCTATGTGGGAGAAATCACCCAGGACGAGCTTTCGGGCGACGAATTCGTGGATCGAAAAGCGGGCGACATCGTCGGCAGGTTCGGTCTGGAGCGGCAATACGACGCGTTGCTTCAGGGTACGGACGGCACCCGTCTTGTGCTCGTCAACAACTTCGGTCGGGAGATGGAAGTCCTCGTGGAACTGAAACCCGTGCCCGGCAAGGATCTCGTCACAACGCTCGATCTGGACCTGCAGAGAGCCGCCGAGATGGCTCTCGGTGACAGGACCGGAGTTGCAGTCGCGATCCTGCCCGCGACGGGGGAAGTGCTGGCGCTTGCGAGCCGGCCCGCCTTCGATCCCACCCTGTTTGCCCGGGGAATTCTACCCGAGGAGTGGGACGCGCTCGTTTCGGATCCTCGAGATCCCTTCCAGAACAGGGCCATACAAAATCGTTTCTCGCCGGGATCGGTGTTCAAGATTTTCATGACGGCAGCGGCGCTCGAGGAGCACGTCGTTACCTCCGATGTGGCCATTCTTTGCCAGGGCGGCAAGGTTTTTTACGGAAACCGCTTCGACTGCTGGAGCGCAGGCCATGGCCACGTATCGCTACTCGACGCTCTCGTTCATTCCTGCAATGTCTTCTTCTACACCCTGGGTGACCAACTCGGCATAGACCGCATTTCTTCGTACGCGACGATGATGGGACTAGGGCAACGGACCGGAATCGATCTGCCCGGTGAGGATGCGGGCATCATGCCGTCGGCAGAGTGGAAGATACGGACCACCGGTGAACGTTGGTACCCGGGGGAAACCATCTCAGTCAGTATCGGTCAGGGACCCGTATCGGTGACGCCGCTGCAGTTGACGTATGCCGTCGGTGGACTCGCCGTGGGCGGCGTCCTGAATCAGCCTCACCTGGTCGCTCCGGAGTTCCTCCGGCAGGCGGGACTGGAAGTGCCTGCCCTGCGAAGCGAGACGTACCCCGTCGCGGCCGACACAGTGGCCTTAGTCCAGAGAGCGCTCTGGGGCGTGGTGAACGACGCCGGTACCGGGACGCGGGCGCGGGTTGATGGATTCGACGTTGCCGGAAAGACGGGCACGGCACAGGTCGTCCGTAAGGACGCTTACAGCGCGGAATTCGAGGACCACGCATGGTTTATCGGATTTGCGCCGTACGACGCTCCAGAGATCGCCGTCGGCGTATTCGTGGAGAGCGGCGGCCATGGGGGCTCGGCGGCGGCCCCGGTCGCGCAGGCGATCCTGCAGACCTACTTTGATAAGAAGTCGGCTCGTCTCACACGTAACCGAACACCGGAGATGGCCCGTAACGACTGACGGGTTGAGACGGAAGAGGGGGGGGGCACTCGGTTGATCGATGCTTTGCGGAGCCGGCGCTTCTGGCAGGATTTTGACTGGTTTCTCTTGCTCACCGCGCTGTCACTGTCGTCGATCGGTTTGCTCGAGATCTACAGCTCGACCCTGAACATGGACTCGGGTAACTATTTCCTCCGGCAACTCGTCTGGATCGGTATCGGCGTCGGCCTGCTGTTTGTTGTCGCTTCGATCGATTACCACGTTCTGGCCGAGCACGTCACCTTCCTGTACGCGGGGACGCTGTTGCTGCTTGTGTACGTCCTGGTGTTCGGACGGGCGGTATCCGGGGCGCGCAGTTGGTTCGGCGTGGGCTCGTTCGGTTTCCAGCCGTCCGAGATTGCCAAGATGGTCGTCGTCATCGCGCTGGCCCGATACCTGGCCGGGCAGAAGGAACGGTATATGACGTTCGGCCAAATCCTGGCCGCCGGGGCCATCTGGGCTGTTCCCGTCATCCTTGTGGGACTTCAGCCGGACCTGGGTACTGCATTGACGTTCGTACCGGTTCTGGCAATCGGACTGTTCGTCCGAGGCGTTCGTCCAATGGCGCTCGTCGCGGGCGGACTCATCGTCATCCTGCTGATGCCGGTTACCTGGTTCTTTTTGAAGGACTACCAGAAAGACAGGATTATCACCTTCGTTCAGCCCGAGACGGATCCTCTCGGCAGCGGCTACCAGGTGATTCAGTCCAAGATCGCGATCGGGTCCGGCGGGATGTGGGGGACCGGTCTGTTTCAAGGGACTCAGAATCAATTGGGGTTCCTGCCCACGCGACATACGGATTTCATATTTTCTGTGGTGGCGGAGGAGTTGGGTTTCATCGGAGTGTGCGTCACTCTGGGACTGTTGCTGGCCCTCGTGCTCCGGTCGCTCTCATTGGCCCGGATGACGCGGGACACCCTCGGATTGTTCATCATCGTAGGTGTCGTCGGGATGTTCGTGTTTCACATCCTGGTCAACGTCGGGATGGTCATCGGTTTTATGCCGATCACGGGCATACCGCTACCGTTCCTCAGCTATGGGGGATCCTCGGTTCTGACCGCATTCATCGGACTCGGCCTGATCATCAGCGTGCGCAGGGGCCGGCTGGTGAATTGAAAATCGTGATATAGTTTTCGTGCTTCTTGAGGGCTGGGCGCCGTCAGCTGTTGATTTCATGTAACCGGCTCGCAGGAAAGGAGTTGGGGCGGCGGCTCAATCCCGTCGCGAAGGTCTTATCCAGGTTTTGTGAGTTAGTTTCGCAGTCGGGAATCGGGAGTCGTTTCCGATTCCGATGAAGAGTATGGGCCGTTGAAGCCGGGACGTAACCGAAGCGTTCGGTTTCGAGAACCGCCCCGCCGGCATGTAGGCCGGCACCGACGGGACTTGTTGAAATCCCGTCAAGGCTTTCGGAAGGACAATTTCCGATGGAAGCCTTCCGGTTGTTAACCGATGGACCGGGCGTTCGCCCGGTCAAGATCGCGCGCTGATTCGTGTCAAGTGGCGGCGGCTGGCGCCGCGCAACCGTTCGGCGTGACGATCCACGAGTTTTATACGGCGATGAGCTGGGCTCATCGTCGGACGTTGTTCAAAAGATTATCGCCCGAGACGCTACGGCGTAAGAGTTGAGCTTCAACTCGGGTCTGGCCGATGTCGATCGCTGCTGCACAGCCTGTGGCGGGCGGCTCGAAGTCCCACAGGATACGAGTCTCCGCCGTTTTTCGGCCTGTCCAGGCGTGACTTCATGCGGCCCCCGGCGGTACGAGCCGAAAGCTTCGCTGTGTTTCGATCGACGAGAGACGCGGAGCTCTCCATCCGCAGACCGAGCAGCTCCTCCGGGCCAGGAGTTCTCCGATGACACGTAAGATTCGCGCTCGCGCGTTCGCGTCGAGGTTGACCCCTGTGCGCCGTCACGACGGGTTTAGGAGCCTCGATGCAAAACGACTCGATACAAAAAGAGCTGATCATCTCGGCGATTCCGCAGGAGACGCGGGTCGCTGTCCTCGAAGACGATGAACTCGTCGAATTCATAATCGAACGACATCGCGCTCAGAACATCGCAGGCAACATCTACAAGGGAAGAGTGACGAAGGTCCTGCCTGGGATGCAATCTGCGTTCGTCAATATCGGTCTCGATCGTGACGCTTTCCTCTACGTTTCCGATTTCTTCGACGACACCGACGAGTACGAACGTATCGTGACCTCGGCGGAAGACGAAGCCCATGGCGGCCCGGACCGCGCTCGGGCGTCCAAGAGCAGCCGAGGCGAGGGTCGGCGCTCTGGCCGCGGCGAAGCCCGGAGTGACCCGCGGGAGACCCGGAGTGTCACGCGGGAGACCCGGAGCGAGAGGCGGGAGACCCGGAGTGACACGAGGGAGACCCGGAGTGACGCGAAGGAGACCCGGAGCGAGACGCGGGAGTCCCGGAGCGAGCCACGAGAGCCCCGGGAAGGCAACCGGTGCGACACACGGACCGAGGGTCGCCCCCAGGAACGAGTCGACCGAGGTGAGCGTGGACGGAACGACCGGAATCGCAAGGAACGCGTCGACCGAGAAGCCGAGAGCCGCCCGAGGGCCGAACCCCGGCCCGAACGGTCCGAATCGGAAACCTCCGGGAAACCGTCGGATCGTCGGGGTTCCCGGCGGAGTGGCGAACAGCGTGAGCGGAAAGGGCGGATACGTTCGTTCGAGCCGGCGAAAGACCCGCAATCCAGTTCCCGAACCCTCGAACTGCTTCCCGGTGAATCGCTGGCACGGTATGCAGATGGCCAGGATGTTCCCGCCCCGGCCGATGTGGATGACGAACTGGCGTTGGTCCTGGACGAAACTGCAGAGCCGCCTATCCTGAACACGGATCCGAGTGAGGCGGGTACGTCTGTCGATGATGCGGATGAGGGCGAAACGGCAGAGGACGAGACGTTCGACTCGCTCGAAGATGCCGTGCTGGGTTCCGACGATGATGTTTCGAACGAACAGTTGGACGCGGAACCCGAAGAGCCCGCAGACGAGGCCGCTGCCCCCGACGATTCCCTTGCGGATGCCGATGGCAATTCCGAAGATTCCGAAGATAGCGTTGAGGCCGACGGGAGCGATGGCGATGACCCCAGTGACGATGAGGACTCCTCGTCCTTCGGTCAGGTACGGATCCTGGACGATCCCAACAAATTCCGGTTCAGCCGCCGATCCCCGGTACGGCGTTCGCGAAGACGATCGCCCAGGGATTCGTCCGGAGAACAAGCTTCGTCGGGTGGACCCATGATCTCGGAGTTGCTCCGCGAAGGCCAGGAGATCCTCGTCCAGGTGTCCAAGGAGCCGTTGGGGAAGAAGGGCGCCCGCATCACGTCTCACATCGCTCTTCCCGGCCGGTATATCGTCTATATGCCGACCGTGGATCACATCGGTGTTTCCCGCAAGATCGCCTCTGAGGAGGAGCGTTCTCGTCTAAGGCGGATCATCGCTGACAACAGACATGACTTGCCGGGTGGCTTCATAGTCCGGACGGCCGGCGAGGGGCATGACGAGCGGGAGTTCATACAGGACATTCGCTTCCTCGGCAACCTTTGGGCGGAGATACGGGAGAAAAGCGACAGCGGCGGTGCCCCAGCGCTTATCCACAGCGATCTGAACCTGATCCAACGCGTCTTGCGTGATCAATTGTCGGATGAGTTCAAAGCCATCCGTCTGGACAGCGAGAGCGAGTACGCCAAGGTGCTCGAGTTCGTGAATCGATTCCAGCCTGCGCTCGTGAATCGTGTGCGGCTGCACCTGAAGGACAATTCCATATTCGAAGAGTATGGGCTGCAGCAGGAAATCGACAAGGCGATGAAGCCGAAGGTCTGGCTTAAGTCGGGCGGTTACATCGTCGTGAATCAAACCGAGGCCCTGGTCGCGATCGATGTCAACACAGGCAAGTTCGTCGGCAAGTCCAACCGCTTGGAAGACACCATCGTGCGGACGAACATGGATGCGGCCCATGAGATCGTCCGACAGATCAGGCTGCGCAACCTCGGGGGCATCATCGTCGTCGATTTCATCGACATGGAGGAGCGGAAGAGCCGGCAGCGAGTCATGCAGGCGCTGGAGCAGGAAATCCGCAAAGATCGGTCGCCGTCGAAAATTCTTCAGTTCAATGACTTTGGCCTGGTGGCCATCACGCGCAAGAGGACGCAGCCTTCCCTCGAGCGCGTCCTCGGGCGGTCCTGCCCTCGTTGTACAGGCTCGGGGATCATCAAGGCTGTGGAGACGGTCTGTTACGAGATTCAGCAGGAGCTGCGCAAGATGATGGCCGAAGTCGATGGTAAGGAGATCACGATTCGGGTCGGCGATGAAGTTGCCAAAGCCCTCAAGAGCGGGCAATTTGTAGATTTGACCGATCTTGAGGAAGAGGCCAAGAAGGATATCCGAATTCAGTCCGATTCGACGCTGGAAGCCGAACGCTTCGATATTTTCTGATCCGACGGAGCGCGACCCGGGGGAATGCCAAGTCGCTTGACGTCGGTGGAAGCAAGGCCACCCCGACATTCGGCGGGCGGTCGGTCTCGGCGGCCTGGCAGCCGATGGGGCTACTTATAGTACTGGTTGAAGACTTTGAGGAGTTCTTCGCCCTTCTGGTCCGACGGAGCCCCATGCTCGCCGCCTACTTCTTTCAGCCACTGGTGTACGTGGCTGGCCACGACCATGTCAGCGACTTTTTTTAATGCGGCACGGACGGCGGCGACCTGCGTGACAATGTCGACGGACAGCCGTCCCTCTGCAGTCATGTTTCGGATGCCGCGGATTTGTCCTTCGATGCGAGACAGTCTAGCTTCAACGTTCTGCGCTGTCTTTTCATCCGCCATTCTTTGATTTCTCCCACCATCGGCGATCCGATTTCCATCATCCCCAATCAACACGGAATCATTCATTATTTTCATGCCTTTCGGACCTATAGATGGGCCAGTTGTTCACTGTGCCCAACGTCAGGAGTACGAATCGTACCGGGAACCGGTTACAGGCACCCCCGTCAAGAATTGTAAAAAAAGTGAGAAGGGGCCAATCGAGGAATGTAAAGGAGTGATGGACCTACTCGCGGCGAGCTGCTCGCAGACCAGAGTACTTGTGTTAAGCTGCTGATTCTATTCGAGTGACGGGACCGCCAGAGGTTAGGGAGGCTACTATTGGAGATTGGAGATTTGATTATTTTCGAAGCTCAGGCAGGCGTCCCAAGAACAGAACCGGGAGCGGTAGCGACCGGGTAGTCTCAGGGCTTATGGGGCCATCCCTGTGAAATATGAGATTTTCGAATCTCGAATCTCGAATCTCGAATGTAGAGTCTTCAATAGTCACTCTGCATTGCCTTCGGTCCGGACGAATTGCAGGTTTTCTAATGGGAAATCCGCATTTGACAGCGTTCATTGGAAATTCAAGATTGGAAATTGAAACGGGGACGGTGGGCAGACGCGAATAAATAGAAAGGCGTGGGGGGACCGTCCCTGTGCGAGTTCCCGGTGCCAACGCGGCATCGAGACTGTGTGGGCACTTCCCGAACGGAGGCCCGCGAAGGGACGGTGGGCCCGACGCGAATAAATAGAAAGGCGTGGGGGGACCGTCCCTGTGCGAGTTCCCGGTGCCAACGCGGCATCGAGACTGTGTGGGCACTTCCCGAACGGAGGCCCGCGAAGGGACGGTGGGCCCGACGCTAATAAACAGAAAGGCGTGGGGGGACCGTCCCTGTGCGAGTTCCCGGTGCCAACGCGGCATCGAGACTGTGTGGGCACTTCCCGAACGGAGGCCCGCGAAGGGACGGTGGGCCCGACGCTAACTAAATGGAGGCATGGTGAAAGACCAGGAGATCTTTGACGTCGTCATCCTCGGCGCGGGGCCGGGTGGTTATGTGACCGCAATTCGTGCGAACCAACTCGGCCTGCGGGCAGCCGTGATCGAGCGAGAGGCTCGACTTGGGGGTACGTGCCTGTTGAGGGGGTGCATCCCCACGAAAGTTCTCCTACACGACGCCGCCCTCCTGACGAAGATTCGACGAGCCGCGAAATACGGTTTCAACACAGCGGACGTGGAAGTCGACTTCTCGAAGATTCAGAAGCGTAAGGACGACATCATCGGCAAACTCACCAAGGGTGTGGATTACCTGTTCAAGAAGAACAAGATCACCCGTCTTGAAGGAGTCGCCGCGATAGCGGGGCCAGGCCGGGTAACGGTCCAGAGCAAGGACTCCACGACCGAGGTGCGGGCGAAGAACATCGTGATCGCAACGGGATCCGAACCGCGTTCGCTGCCAGGCTACGACATCGACGGCCGGTTCGTCATCACGAACAACGAAGCGTTGGATCTGACCCAGATCCCTGGTTCCATGGTGATCGTTGGCGCCGGAGCCGTCGGTGTGGAGTTCGCGTCGATCTACGCGAGCCTGGGAACTAAAGTGACGCTTCTTGAACTACTGCCGAATATCGTTCCGATCGAGGACGAAGAGGTTTCGAAGGAGCTCGCGCGCTGGATGAAGAAGCAGGGAATCGACGTGTTCACGGGCGCGCGTCTGGAGAGCGCGAGCACAAAGAAAGACGTGCTCGAAGTGGAATTCGTGACAGCCAAAGATGAGAAGAAGCGCCTTAAGGCCGACAAGTTGCTGATGGCTACGGGCCGCCAGCCCAACACCGCGGGTATCGGTCTCGAGAAGATCGGCGTCGCCACCGATGGCCAGGGCTACGTCACCGTCGATGCTCGGATGCGTACGAGCGTCGGAGGCGTGTACGCGATCGGGGATATTGTGCCCACGCCGTTGCTCGCTCACGTTGCGTCCGCCGAAGGTGTCATCGCTGCCGAGCACATGGCGGGCAAGAAGCCGGTTCCTATCAACTACGACCATGTCCCGGCGTGTACCTACTGCGAGCCGCAGGTGGCGAGTGTCGGCTCGACCGAGAGGGCGGCCCGGGAGGCCGGCTACGCGGTCAAAGTCGGCAAGTTCCCGTTCTCGGTCCTGGGCAAAGCCATGATCGAGGACGCACCCGAGGGTTTCGTCAAAGTCGTAGCCGACGCAAAATATGGCGAGATCCTCGGCGTTCACATGATCGGCGACCACGTCACCGAGATGATTGCCGAAGGCGTGGCTGCCATGGGTCTGGAGGCGACTGCGGCCGACTTGGTCCACACGATCCACGCCCACCCGACTATGTCGGAGGCCGTCCACGAGGCGGTCGAAGGCATCTACGGCGCCGCAATACATATGTAAGGGTGCGTACACCGAGAAGTTCTCCTGCCCTGTGGCGGTATAATCGAAGAATGGGTAAGCATCCGGAGTGGTTGAAGGTTCGCCTTCCCAGCGGTGACGACTTCTTCGACGTTCGGCGGATCCTTCGATCCCACAACCTCAATACCGTCTGCGAGGACGCCCGTTGTCCCAACATCGCCGAATGCTGGGGCACGCATCGGACGGCAACCTTCATGATCCTCGGAGATATCTGCACGCGAGCGTGCGCCTACTGTGCGGTTCGTTCCGGACAGCCCAGCGAACTGGATCTTCTCGAACCGGAGCGGGTCGCCGCGGCCATCGGCGAGCTCAAGCTCAAACACGCCGTCATCACTTCCGTCGACCGGGATGACCTTCGAGACGGGGGAGCCGGAGTCTTCGCCGAAACCGTCCGTGAGATTCGCCGGTTGGATCCGGACGTAAAGATCGAGCTGCTGACGCCGGATTTTCAGGGGTCCCACGATGCCCTGCGGACGGTGATCGACGCGGGCCCCGATATCTTTTCCCACAATGTGGAAACCGTCGAGCGGTTGTACCCTTCGGTTCGGTTCAAATCCGATTACCGTGTGTCGTTCCGTCTGCTCGCCGAGGCCCGGACGATGGCTGACGGCATTTTTACCAAGACGGGCATCATGGTCGGTCTGGGTGAGGAGAAGGAAGAAGTCCTGGAGTTAATGTCCGACGCCGCAGACACGGGTGTGGATATCCTGACGATCGGACAGTACCTGCGACCGACGCCGCGGCACGCCCAGATCAAGCGCTACTACACGCCCGCGGAATTCGACGAATTGGGCGAGGCCGGCCGCCGGATGGGTATCCGTTGGGTGTTCTCAGGCCCATTGGTGCGCAGTTCCTACCACGCAGAAGACGTTTTCGTCGACATGATGGCCCAGGCCGGGTCGGCCCGCTGACGATGGGGTTGCTTGCCAGGATTCTGGGCGTCGACAACGCACCCCGGTCGCGTTCGGGCCTGTCGCCCGAGTCGGCCCAGACCGCCCCAGTTCGGGACGCGCCGTTCGAAATCCGCGTCGAGGCTGTGCTGGATCAGGTCCGTCCCGCCTTGCAGTCCGACGGTGGCGATGTCCAACTCGTTGAGATCGTCGGGAAGTCCGCGAAGGTCAGGCTCGTAGGCGCCTGCCGGGGATGTCCCAGCGCGGCATTGACGCTCCGCTTCGGCATCGAGAAGCGTCTCCGCGACGAGATCCCAGAGTTCGAGGACCTGATTCCCGTCTGATCCGCCTCCTGTTAGCAGCCCGTGGTCTGTCTGATCACCCTTTGCAGTGTCTCGTCGAAGGACTGTGCTGAACAGTCCCTCCGCACGCGATCGATAGCCTCGGTGCGGATGCGGTTCCAGAGCGTTCGGTCTCGATAGAGCTCCACTACCTTCCGCGCGAAATCCACAGGCGAATCGCCAACGACGAGATCTCGACCTTGCCGCCAGCCCAGCTGCACCGCCAGTAGGGAGGTCGCGACGACCGGCACGCCAAACGCGGCCGCTTCGTAAATCTTGAGCGGCACTCCTGCCGAAAAGCGGGTAGGTGCGACAAAGATGCGGTGCGTGGCGTAGAGTCCGCCGAGGTCTTCCATCGGGCCCAGAATCGACACTTTCTCGGACGCGAGAGACCAGATGCGCGCCGAAGTATTGATGCCAGCCAGTGTCAGCCTGATACCGGGCAGGCTGTCGTGAATCCTGGGCAGGATTTGTTCGATGAACCAAAGCATCGAGTCGCCGTTCGGACTCCCTTCCTCGTAGATCGCCCCGACAAAGAGCAGCCCGGAACGATCGTCGAATGAATCGGGGGTGGGAGTCACGTCGAGGGCGTGGCTCAACACCTCGACATGCGCCACGCCACCCCGTCGAAATTCCCCCGCCTCTGCTTCGGAGATCGAGAGCACGGCATCCGCGTTCTTCGCCAGAGCCAGCTCGTCTTCGAGCGTCTGATCGGGTTCAGCGGACATGGCCCCGGCGCCGAGCACCGACTGTCGCAGCTTGATCCGGGTGGAGAACAGAGCTTCGGCGTCGTAAACGACTTTCGTCCGCGCAAACCACGATGGATTTCGGTCCATGATGCCCGCCATGATCCGCATGTTGTGCGGGCGACTGACCAGCACAAGGTCGTAGAATCCTTCCCGCGTTCGAAGGAAATTTTCCAGCGCGGCCGGACCGTGGTTCATCATCACCTCGACTTCGCCCGGGATGTCGGCGTATACCTGCGTCCAGCTGTCTTCGAACGCCGCGAGCGGATAGAGCGTCACGAAAGCGCCGTAGTCCACCAGCCCTGTCAATAGGCGATGTGCGCGTGGGAAACCCGATCCGAACCTCGGATGAGGAACACGGTCGTCGACCAGAAGGATCCGCGTTCGGGACTTCCCGGCCAACCTCGCCCGAAGGATGTTGGCGTCGCTCCGGTCGAGACGCCCAGCAAGAGCGTCCGCGTGTTTGCGGACGAACACTTCGCGCTTTTCCACCTGCAGCCGCGATGCGTGCGCCGGGTCTCGGGATGCGAATTCATAATGCAGGATCGCGGCCGCCGGTTCATAGACCACCCGATAGCCGGCCTGCCACAATCGCAAGCAATAGTCTGTTTCCTCGTAATAGGCCGGGCTGTAAGCTTCGTCGAAACCGCCAAGTCGATCAAAGAGGTCTTTCCTGAGCAGGAGCAAGGCTCCGGAGCAATAGTCCACATCCCGCCGGAACATGTACGGCGATCCGACCGGATCGTCGCCACGGCCGTAACCGAGGCACGTTCCGTCTCGCCATATGATGTTGCCGGCTTCCTGGAGCGTGCCATCGAGGAAGATGATCTTGCCGCCCACACCGCCGATATCGGAGGCCGATTCGATGGCCGTAACCATGGAGTTGATCGCCCCAGGCAGCAGAACGGCATCGTTGTTGAGCAGGAGAAGGTACTTGCCGCGTGAGGCTTGGGCGCCTCGGTTAACGGCGGAGATAAAGAACAGGTTCTCGTCGTTCTGGAAGTACCGGACCCCGTCGACCCGATCGAAGAGTGCTCGGGTACGGTCGGTGGAGGCGTTGTCCACGACAACCAGTTCGAGGGGCACACCGCCGGCCTCCGCGATCGACCGCAGACAGTGCAGGGTCAGCTCCGCCCGGTTGTAGACAACGAGAACGATCGATACCAGGGGCGCTGATGACCCAGCCAGCGTTAGACGGCTCCCCGAAGCCAGGAACGAGTCCAGTATGGTTTCACTGAGCTCGGTAAAGCTGTGTTTGGCTTCGGCGAGTACAGGGTTCGGAGCCTCGCCCCCCGGGGGAGGGGGGGCGAGCGCCGATGGTAGTCCGCCGCCTCCGTTCCGGCTGCCCAGGGAGCGGAGCCGCCATGCGAGTGATCTCAGGGCCTCGGTCCAGCGCCAGGAACGCGAGCTGAGGATCCCCCCGAGCATGCCTTCGACGGCGGCAAGTCGCCGATCGCGTTCGGCGATCTGCTGTTCAAGGGTTCGAACCCGTGCGCGTGCGCTTTCCGGATCTTTCGGGGTCATGGTCTGTTTGCGGCCGGCGACCGTATTCTTAGTCCCGGACTGTCCGCTCAGAGCTCCCGGCGGCCTTCCAGGGCCTTGGTCAGGGTGACGGAATCGGCGTAGTCCAGGTCTCCCCCCACCGGAAGGCCCATCGCCAGCCTGGTTATCCGGATGCCGAGGGGCTTGATCAACTTGGAAAGGTATAGCGCCGTCGTTTCACCTTCTACGTTCGGGTTCGTTGCTACGATTATTTCTTCGATCTTGCTGTCCTGGAGCCTCTCCATCAGCGCAGCGACGGTGAGTTGGTCCGGGCCGATTCCCTTTAACGGAGAGATCGCTCCCATCAGAACGTGGTAGCGCCCGTTGAACTCGTGTGTGTTCTCCAGCGGCACGATGTTTTGCGACTCCTCGACGATACAGAGCAGGCCATCGGTACGCTTCGGATCGGAACAGTAGAAGCAGGGATCGATATCGGTGAGGTTGCTGCATACCGAACAATGTCGGATCGACCGTTTAACGTCTACAATCGCGGCGGCCAGTTGCTCTGCTGCGGCCGAGTCCATTTTCAGGACATGAAACGCCATTCGCTGGGCGGACTTAGCGCCAATACCGGGCAACTTTCGAAAGCCTTCGATAAGCCTGCCGACCGGTTCTGCGACTTCTCCCATATCGATGCTACAGACCGGGAATGTTCAGGCCTGCAGCCAGACTTCCCAGCTGCGTGGACATTGCTTCGTCGACTCGCCGGGTCGCCTCGTTGACGGCTGCAACGATGAGGTCCTGCATCATTTCCCGATCGCCGCCTTCGAAGATCTCCGGGTCGATCTCGATCGACAGCAGTTGCTTGTTCCCATTCATCTTGACCGAGACCATCTCGCCTCCCGAACTGGCCTCGACGACCGTTTCGGTGAGCTGTTTTCGCAACTGCTCCTGCATTTTCTGAGCCTGCTGCATCATCTGTTGCATGTTCTTCATCTCTCGGGACCCCCTAGTCCCTGATCAAGCGTGATTGACGAGGTATTGATAGCGGCATAGCAGCAGAAGTACCCGAAATGCCCCCGTTCCGTGTGAATAAAGACTTGGAAAGAGTCTACGGAAAAGGAGGCATTTCGGATGAACGATTATACGCGCAAGAACATGAAGAACCGCAAGCGGCGAATCGAGCGCCGGCTTGCGGACCGGAATTGGACAGATCAGGCGGCGCCGATGTTTTCGGCGAGCAACATTCATTATGAGATGGGAGAGCGGACGCGCGGCACGGCGGTGGGCGGAATCGGGATGATGCAGTTGGTGGCGCGGCGGACGGGGCTGGTCAAAGCCATCGACGAGAGTGTGCATGTGCTGAAGCGGCACTTGCCGTATCACGAATCGGATCACGTGCTGAACATCGCCTATAACGCGTTGAATGGAGGGACGTGCCTGGAGGACATCGAGTTGCGGCGCAACGACGAAGTGTATCTGGATGCGCTGGGAGCGCAACGGATTCCGGACCCGACGACGGCGGGAGACTTCTGCCGGAGATTTGAGCCCAGCGACGTGGAGTCTCTGATGGAGGCGACGAATCAAGTCCGGCTGCGAGTCTGGCGCCAGCAGCCCGAGGCGTTTTTCGAAGAAGCGGTGTTGGACGCCGATGGGACACTGGCTGAAACCACAGGCGAATGCAAGCAAGGAATGGACGTGGCCTACAACGGGACCTGGGGGTATCACCCGCTGGTGATTTCGCTGGCGAATACTCAAGAGCCGCTGTACCTGGTCAATCGCAGCGGTAACCGGCCCTCGCATGAGGGAGCGGCCGCACGGTTCGACCAGGCCATCGCGCTGTGCCGTCGAGGCGGGTTTCGCCAGATCCTGCTGCGCGGGGACACCGACTTCAGCCAGACCCGGCACCTGGATGGATGGGACGACCAGGGCGTGGGATTCATCTTCGGCATCGACGCCATGCAGAATCTGGTGGCGCTGGCCGATGAACTGGAACCGCACCAATGGACGCGTCTGGAACGGCCCGCCAAGTACGCGGTGGCCACCGAACCGCGCCAACGTCCCGACAACGTGAAGGAACAAGTCGTTCGGGAGCGCGGTTTCGACAATATCCGGTTGCAGGGCGAGGATGTGGCCGAGTTTGCGTATCGGCCCAGAGCCTGCGACCGGGACTACCGCGTTGTCGTGGTGCGGAAGAATCTGTCGGTGGCCAAAGGCGAACAGGTGTTGTTCGACGACATCCGATACTTCTTCTACATTACCAACCGCTCGGATTCGGCCAGCCAGATTGTGCTCCGTGCGAATCAACGGTGCAATCAAGAGAATCTCATTGAGCAGCTCAAGAACGGCGTTCAGGCCTTGAGGATGCCGGTCGGGGATCAGACCAGCAACGGGGCCTACATGGTCATGGCGTCGCTGGCCTGGACACTGAAGGCGTGGTTTGCGTTGCTGCTGCCCGAAACCGGACGCTGGGGCCAGAAGTATCAGGCCGAGAAACAGACGGTACTGCACATGGAGTTCAAGACGTTTCTAAACGCCTTCATGTTCGTGCCTTGTCAGCTCGTGCGCACCGGGCGGCGCATCCTCTTCAGGATTCTGGCCTGGAACCGGTGGTTGCCGGTCTTGTTCCGTGCCGTGGATGTGCTGCATCAACCTCTGCGATGCTGACCCGATCATGGCCCTGAGCCCGGGCGATCGAGGTCCCGGTTTCTGTCAACCGCTCCAACACCAGCGAGGCTGAACTGAAACAGATCCAACAGAAACCCGATACCTGGATAAAACGATCCGGGAGCGGGATTCTATGCCTCGAATTTTATGCGCGCAACCTGGCCGTTGGCGGACTGGTTATGCGCTTGTTTTAGGCCTAGTGGCCGCTACTCCACATTGTCGTCAGCTTTGTCCGTGCTTTTCTCCTCGCTCTTCACGTGGGCTATCTGCCCACGGAAGACGTCCAGAAAGCTCTGGACCAGGACTTCCTTCTGTACGGATTGTCGAAGTACGTCGTTTTGTTCGGTTTTTTCGGTGTTGGAGGCCTCGGTCAGTATAAGGGAAACGCGAACTTCCTTTCCCAGCACCTCCGCTGCCGCGCGGTCGAGCACTGGCCGGTGTTCGGGGCTCTCCAACGCCGTTCGGAGTGTCGCGCCCTTTACCTTGATCACCAACCGGTTCTCATTGTGCTCCATCGAGTCGACACCGTCCAGGTACATGCCTGTCGTTTCCGACATCTGACCCACCAGGTTGCTGAACCGATCCAGGATACCCGCCGGCCGAGATTCGGGGGGTGCGACTTCGACGGGCTTCGCTACGCTGGCCGCCTTGGGCTTGGGTATGGGCGGCTCGCTATGGGATTCGGTGTCCTCTGGAGATGCCGCGTCCGCTTTCGTCACCTCGGTTGCGGTATCGGCCTTCGGTCGCGTCGGCATGGGTTCGGGTAATTTCGCCCGTGGCTGTGGGCTCGCTGCCCGAGACGCCGTGGCCGCTGACACCCCGGGTCCAGCGGCCCGGATCTCCCGGATGACGTCTTCGATATCTTTCAGTCGCCCAATCTTTGCCAGCTTGAGCAGTCCTATTTCCAGATGGAGGCGCGGTTCTGAGGTCCAGCGTAGATCGTTTTCAAGGCGAAGCAAGAGATCGAAGAATCGGATGAGGTCCTGCTCTGAAAAGTGGCCGGCGTGGGCTTCGATTCGTTCCTTCTCGTCTGTTCCGCCGAGAATTCTTTCTTCAAGGTCCAGCTTGGACAGCAGCAGGTCGCGAACGCGGGAGAGGAGTTCCCGGACGAACTGCTGTGGGTTCAATCCCTGATCAGTTACCGCACCGGCCGTTTCGATCAACGTTGCCGAGTCGTGGGCGATCAGCGCTTCGACGGTTCTGTCGAGGAGTTCTGCCGGGATGAAGCCAAGCACATCCCGGACGTCCGCATCGGTGACCTCCTGACCGCCGAAAGCGATGATCTGATCCAGCAGCGACTGCGCGTCGCGCATGCTCCCCTCGGCCGCCTTCACGACGTAGTCGAGCGCCCCGTCGCCGACCGCGATGCCTTCGCGCTCGGCGATGCTCTTGAGGTGCGCGAGAATTTCCGCCGGAGGAATCGTGCGAAATACAAACTGCTGGCAACGCGACAGGATCGTCGCAGGCAGTTTGTGCCGCTCCGTCGTCGCCAGGATGAAGACGATATGCGCGGGCGGTTCCTCCAGGATCTTCAGCAGTGCATTGAACGCCGATGTGGAGAGCATATGCACTTCGTCGACGATGAATACCTTGAACCGATCCCGGGATGGAGAGTACCGCGCGTTCTCGCGCAGCTCTCGAATGCTGTCGACGCCAGTGTTGGATGCGGCGTCGATTTCCAGGACGTCCATCGCATGTCCCGACGCGACCTCCGTACACGAGGCACACGCGTTGCAGGGGGAGGCGGTCGGCCCCTTGGCGCAGTTCAGCGCCTTGGCCAGCAGGCGGGCCATCGTTGTCTTTCCGACTCCCCGGGGGCCGCAGAACAGATAGGCGTGGCCTGTGCGATCCATTTCGATCGCATTCCTGAGAGTCTGGACAATAGCGCCCTGACCGACGACTTCTTCAAAAGCCTGGGGCCGGAACTTGCGGGCGATAACCTGGTACTTCATTCAGTGCCTGCAACCGTCTGGTCAGAGCTGGGCGTGGCAGGGCCAGGCCCGGGGGATACTGTGTCACATCGGGGAACCCACTACCGTTGCTTCCTTCCGGACCTGGCGGGGTTCGCGGGCGCCGATTGCACAGCCCCCCTGACCTGATATTCCCCGGACGAAGTCCAGGGTTCGAACGAGCGGAGAGAGTGGGATTCGAACCCACGGTGAGGTTACCCCCACACACGCTTTCCAAGCGTGCTCCTTCAGCCTCTCGGACATCTCTCCAGGGCCGCCAAACAGGGCGTCTCGGCAATGATTGTATGACGCCGTTCGCAGGGAGGGCAACCCGCCGGGTCGGCCGCGTCGCGAAGACTCCATTTGAGTACAGTCATCGGGAATCGGTCATCGGGACATCCTCGGAGCTGCCGGTCCGACAATACGAAATCGACAAATGTCCAACGACCAATCTCCAATAGAGGCCGGCCTGGCAGCCCATGATGAAAGTCGGGTCTACACTGTAGGGCGGTCTACGACCGCCCATTATTCGGCGCTCATAGAGCGCCGCTACAGCTTTAGGCAACTTTCATCATGGGCTGCCAGGCCGGCCTCTCAGGCCCGGTTTCTTGGGGCGATTCCTCCTCAGGATCCTCCGAACTTCTCTCAAGGCGCGTTCAAGTTGGCGGTCGCGTCCTTCAACGTAGTCCTGCGGCCGGATGTCGACTTCGATGTCCGGGTCCGTCCCGTAGTTTTCGACGCCGTAGCCGACGTCTTCGAACCAGGAAGCATATTCAGGCTGGGTTGTTATCGTGCCGTCCACCAGTGCAGCTCTTGGCCAGATGCCAATGACACCGCCCCATGTTCGCTTTCCTATCAACGGTCCGAGGCCGAAGAGCTTGAACGCGTGACAGAAAATATCGCCGTCCGAACCGGCGTATTCGTTCGTTAGGGCTACCATCGGCCCCATCGGCGATGCTCTTGGATACGGCATCGGCTCGCCCCATCGGGGGATGTCGTAACCGATCCGGCGCCTCAGCAGTTTCTCGAGCAGTAGCTCCGAGACGTGTCCCCCGCGGTTGTATCGCACGTCGATGATCAGCGCATCCCGCTCGGACTCCCTGGCGTAATACCGGTGGAACTCCGAATAGCCGAACGCTCCCATGTCCGGTATGTGAACGTAGCCGACCCGACCGCCGGTGTCGTCGCGAACGCGCCGTCTGTTGTTCTCGACCCAGTCCCGGTAACGGAGCGGCGTCTCGTCGCGCAAGGTCGTCACCGCGAGGGTTTCCGGCGTCTTCGAGCCCCTGCCTCGGCCCCGTCGCATGATCGTCACCCGGACCTGGGTGTCCGCCAGGTTCACCAACCGCTCGAAGGGAGACACGTGCCCGTCGACGGGCTCTCCGCCCACCGCGAGGATCTCGTCTCCAGGTTTGACGTTCACGCCGGGCGCCGCGAGAGGCGACGCATACTCGTGGACCCACGAGTCTCCTTCGGGGATACGCACCACGCGCCATCTTCGGCCGCGATGGAGTTCGAGGTCGACTCCCAGGAAACCCTGACGCCAATTCGGTCGCGGGCGGTAGTCACCGCCCATTTCGTAGCAGTGGGAGGTCCCCAACTCACCTTGCATTTCCCACATCAGATCGGAGAATTCCGTGCGGCTTCCGACCCGACTCAGCAACGGTCGGTACCGTTCGCGAACTTCCTCCCAGTCGATTCCGGACATATCCGGCGTCCAGAAGTGCTCGCGCTGCAACCGCCAGGCTTCGTCGTACATCTGACGCCATTCATCGGTCGGCACGACCGATACCGGCAGGCGTTCCAGGTTAATCCATCCGGTCTCGCGTGAATACTCGTCCTTGTTCTTCTCCGGATCTTCCTTGAATACTGCCGGCAGAACTCTGATGCTGGTTCCTGAACGGATGCCGAGGACCTTCAGATCGAGTGAGAGTTGGAAGTCTGTGACCTTGTCCGACACCCGACCCAGCTTGTTCTTTTCGAAATCCCAGAACTCCAGGATCCCGGGAGCGCTCGTATCATCGGCTTCGTCCAGACTCCCCTCGACCGGGTATCGGCTGAAGAGTGCGCGGTTCTCGGCGGCATAGATTCTTCCATAGCGGCCTTCCTGGACGGGGAACGCGACGACGCGCTCGGCGATGCCGTCCAGATCGATTTCGACCTGAGCCGCCCCGTCATCGTTGGAGTTCTCCTTGGCTTCTGCAGGCGCACCCGGCGCCCGGAGAGGGCGCGTGGCTTCTGCGAATGGCGAGACAATGTCTTTGCGGAGAGGGACCAAGTAAGGCCGGCCGCCTTTGGGGAACCCCAAGTCGAAGTAGAGGCTGTCGTAGACCGGGTTGAAGACTCTCCAGGACACGAAGTACAGGTACCGCCCTGTCGGGTCGAAGCTGGGAAATCCGTCGAAGAAGTCCTCCCGCGTGATCGTCGTGATCTCTCCGGATTCCACTCTGCACAATCGGATTGCGCTAGTGCTGTCTGCCGAGGATGATCCGTAGGCGAGCCAATCCGAGTCCGGAGACCACGCCACACCGCTGATGCGACCGTGGCGGCTTCGGTCAATTACGCGTGAGCTCCCGTCGTCCAGGTCGACGAGTATCAGTTCCTGCCGGTGGTTCGTCAGGGCGACGAGGTTTACCGTCGTCGTCTTCTTGGTCCGGGTCTTTCCTTTCTTCTTCTTCGATTTCTTCTTGCCGTCCTCTTCTTCTTTCTCTTCCTCATCGTGAATAGCGCCGGGAGCGACGTAGAGGCCCAGGGGGCGGCCGAAGTCTCCCCGGATCGTTTTAGGCGCTTGGGACCCATCGCATCGGAAGACGACGAAGCTTTCCTCGCCTCCTTCGTCATGGAACGCGACGATACGTTCACCGTCGGGCAGCCAGGTAGCCAGACGGTAACGCGTGGCCGAAACTGCCCCCATCCGGATCGGCGCGCCTTCCCACAAACCCATCGATAACAGCCCGCCCCGGTGAACCGATGCGATGGAGTGCCCCTTCGGATGCAGATCGAAGCTTTCCAGATATCGCCCGGCGCTGACGAACTTGCGGTTCCGCTGACTTTGGGTGCTATGGATACCGACGTCGAGCTTGGTCGCCGACCCCTGGTCGGTGTCGAATACGTAGATGTCGGCTCCCGCGTGATAAACGATCCGGCGTCCATCGGTCGTGGGAAACCGGACGTAGAAATCGTCATGGGTCGTGTGCCCCCGGAGGTCGCGGCCTGTGGGCGTGCACGAATAGAGGTTGCCGTGTCCTTCGTGATCGGAAAG
Organism: Terriglobia bacterium; assembly: GCA_965206125.1. GTDB lineage: Bacteria > Acidobacteriota > Terriglobia > 20CM-2-55-15 > 20CM-2-55-15 > CAXWPM01. The sequence continues at coordinate 652,947 of CBDBIN010000045.1, read as the reverse complement.
GAAATAGATGCGAGCGCCGATCCACATCGGGCTGGCGAGGTTGCCTTCGAGCGCGGCGAGCGGCACGAACCGCCCGTTTCCGCCGCGGTCCACCCAGAGGGTTCCCGCGGTGCCCCCCCGATACCGCTTCCAGCGCGCCGGATCTCCTGAGTTTCGCCCGATCACGACACCGTCCGAAACCGGGCTGAAGGACACCGCACGGGCCGGTCCAACGTGGAGCCTGCGCGGCGCTCCCCCGTTGCGGCCCACCGCTACGAGATGCATGACTCCATCGAATGGCTGCTGCCAATCTGTCGCGGCGATGACTTCCTTCCCGTCCCGACTCCAGCCGACGACCTGAGTCCGGGCGCCCATCCATGTCAGCCGGCGGGCTTCGCCCCCCTGGGCGTCCATCACGTATACCTCGGCGGGCCCGTCGTCCCTTCCCGTGAAGGCGATCGAAGCACGATCGGGCGAAAAGACCGGGAAAGAGGATATTCCCGGGTTGGCGGTAAGGCGTCGGGCCGTGCCACCGTCCGAAGAGACGCTCCAGAGGTCGTCCTCGGCCGTGAAAACGATCGTATCTCCCGAGATGGTGGGTTGCCGGTAGTAGCCCAATTCAGATGACATTCAGTTTCCGCCTTTGTGGGGAAGTTTCAGGAGCGATCCGTCGGGTTGCCCGATGAATTGCCGGAAGGCGGATATGATACAGCGTCTCCTGAGCGCCTGACCAGAGGACGGGCAGTCAGATGAAAACCCAATCCAAAGACAAACCCTCCATGATACCCGCGGGACGCAGGTCCAACAAGGAGTTTCCGAGACCCGATCGCGGTACAGATTCTTCCCTTGCAAATCGTTCAAGGGACCCGTAATCATTAAAGGAGAGGTGTGCGCCTTCGGACCGGCTTTTGGTCGGGTGCTTGCCCGATCCCAGGGAGGGATATATGAAGCCGATCGAGTTTTGCGACCGATGTCGCGGAATGGAAGTCGGGTGGAACAGGAAGTACTTGAAGCACCGCTTGGGTTGTTTTGGCGGACTTTCCAGTTCGCTGCGAATACTTACATACATTGTAGCTGCCGCCCTTATTATTTCGTTCTTCCCGACTACAACAGTCACCGTTTTTTCCGGCCCGTCAGACACCGCGCCAGCTGTGCGGATCGAGGCCGTGAGTTCTGGCCCCCTGATTCCCATTTCGGATCCCGCCATCGACTCAGTCGAAGAGTTGCTGCGCCGGCATTCCAGGGTAAGCCCCGTTCAGAGGTCGCGCATTGCCCAGGCCGTGGTGGACAGCGCCCGACGCAACGATGTCGATCCCTATCTGATCAGCAGCATCCTGCTTGTCGAGAGCAGCGGGTACTCGTTTGCGATCTCCAATCGAGACGCCGTAGGGATCATGCAGATCCACGTGCCGACATGGGGCTCACTCGCCGACCTTGAGGAAATCAACCTGTTTCGCGTCGAGGACAGCGTCGAGTTGGGGACGCGGATTCTCAAGGATTACACCCAACGCTACGGGCTTTGGGAGGGTGTGGGCCGGTATCTCGGTGCGTCGGGTGGCAGTGAAGCCGCCGTGGAGTACGTGAGCAAGGTTCAGACCATCTATTCCGACCGTCAGGCCGATTAGATCAGCCACCATTTCGATTGCCGCAGTGGGTAGCCGTTTCGATGGATGGAACGGCTTCCCGTCTGCGCACCGCGCCCGCGCATAGAGTTTCTCCGTCAGAGTGAGTCAGCGCTGCGGTGACCGTGGGGAGTTTAACGCCCCACACCCAGACCCTGCCCAATTGCTCGCCCCTAGCGGAATAAAGCATTTAGTATTATTGTGTTGCGTCGCATACTCGACAATATCTACAGCATCGATATCAGAAGAACTTGACAATGACAGGCTCATATTCTATAGTCTTGGTTGGCACTTACAGATATCAATACAGAGTTGACGCGGGTGAAGCCGCGGGAGAAGGAGTTTACAGATGAGCAAGATTGTCGGGATCGACCTCGGCACGACCAATTCAGTCGTGGCCGTCATGGAGGGCGGCGAACCCGTCGTGATCTCCAATCAGGAAGGCGGGAGAACAACCCCGTCGGTGGTCGCTTTCAGCAAGGCCGGCGAACGTCTGGTCGGACAGGTCGCCAAGCGCCAGGCTGTCACGAATCCGGAGAACACCATCTACTCGATCAAGCGTTTCATGGGACGCCGAATGGGCGAAGTCAGCGAAGAGATGAAGATGGTTCCCTACAAGGTCGTCGACTCCAACAACGACATCCGCATCGAAGCCAGCGGCAAGCAGTACTCGCCCCCGGAAATCTCGGCGATGATCCTCCAGAAACTGAAATCGGCGGCTGAAGACTACCTCGGCGAATCGGTGACGCAGGCGGTCATTACGGTGCCGGCTTACTTCAACGATTCGCAGCGGCAGGCGACCAAGGACGCCGGCAAAATTGCCGGCCTGGAAGTTCTCCGGATCATCAATGAGCCGACGGCCGCAGCGCTGGCCTATGGTCTCGACAAGAAGGCCGACGAGACGATCGCCGTCTATGACTTCGGTGGTGGCACCTTCGATATCTCTATCCTCGAAGTCGGCGAGGGGGTCGTAGAAGTCAAGGCGACCAACGGCGACACCCATCTGGGCGGCGACAACGTCGATCAAGTGCTCATCGAATGGCTGATCGCCCGGTACAAGAACAAGGAAGGCAGCGATCCGCTCTCGGGCGACAAGATGGCGTTGCAACGCCTCAAAGAAGCGGCGGAAAAGGCAAAGTGCGAACTGTCCTCGGTGCAGGAAACCGAGATCACGCTGCCTTTCATCACGGCCGATGCCACAGGACCCAAGCACCTGAACGAAAAGCTGACGCGTGCGAAGCTGGAGTCCCTGATCGGAGACCTGCTCGAGAGAACCGCCGGTCCGTGTCGCCAGGCGTTGAAGGATGCGGGCCTGGGACCGAGCGACATTGATGAAGTCGTATTGGTCGGCGGGTCGACTCGGATTCCCCGCGTTCAGCAGATCGTCAAGGAACTCTTCGACAGGGAGCCTCACAAGGGCGTGAACCCGGACGAAGTCGTCGCGGTCGGCGCCGCAATCCAGGCGGGTGTACTCGGCGGCGAAGTCAAAGATGTTCTCCTGCTCGACGTGACGCCTCTTTCCCTGGGTATCGAAACTCTGGGCGGTGTCTTTACCAAACTGATCGAACGGAACACGACGATCCCGACGCGCAAGAGCGAAACGTTCTCGACGGCTGCCGACAGTCAGACATCGGTTGAGATCCACGTCCTTCAGGGCGAGCGCCCGATGGCAAAGGACAACCGGACCCTCGGCAAATTTCATCTCGTAGGCATTCCATCGGCTCCCCGCGGCGTGCCGCAAATCGAGGTCACCTTCGACATCGACGCCAACGGCATCGTCAACGTGTCGGCCAAGGACACCGGTACGGGGAAGGAACAGAAGATCACGATCACTTCCTCGAGTGGCCTTGGCCAGGACGAAATCGACAGGATGGTCAAGGAGTCGGAGGCCCACGCCGACGAGGACAAGAGCAAGGCTGAGGAGATCGAAGCCCGGAACAGGGCCGACTCCCTGGTGTACCAGACCGAGAAGGTTCTGTCTGAGAACAAGGACAAGCTTGGAGAAGCTGACGTCAAGGCGGCCGAGTCGGCCATCGCGGACTGCAAGAAGGCGATCGAGGACGGCGATCTCGACAGGATCAATTCGACGGCCCAGACATTGACCGAGGCCTCTCACAAACTCGCCGAATCTATCTATGGACAGCCCGGGTCGTCAGGTGACGGAGCCGGATCCGAGGCCGGCGCCGAGACTGGAGGGGCTGACGACGACGTCATCGATGCCGAGTATGTCGACGTCGAAGACGAAAAGAAAGAGTGAGTACCGAGTGCCAGTTGAACCGTCATGAGCCTTGATTTCTACATCCTTCTCGGGATAGCCGAAGGCGCGTCGGGTGGCGACGTCAAGAAGGCTTATCGTAGGCTGGCGCGCCGCTATCACCCCGATATCAACCCGGGTGATCGGGCGGCCGAGGAGCGTTTCAGGCGCATCTCCTACGCTTACGAGGTCCTGAGTGATCCGGACAAGCGAGTCTTTTACGACGAGAACGGTTACTACTCGGAAGGAGTGCTGGATGAACCGACCGAAGCGAGATGGAATTTTTCCTTTCGCGGGTTCAGCGCCGGTGGTACGGAATCGTCCGACACCTCCGGATTTGGGGAACTGTTCGAAAGCTTCTTCAATCAGGAACGCCCCCGGCAGGGCGCCGACACGGGAGGAGACATCGAAGGCCAGGTTTCGCTGACGTTTGAAGAGTCGATCCGGGGTGCTGGGGCGCTGGTTCATGTCCAACGGAGACAACAGTGCCCTTCCTGCGACGGCACGGGGAGGGAGTCGACGACCCTGGTCGCGAGCTGCAGGGAGTGCGACGGTTCCGGCCAACTGATCAAGGCCAAGGGTCATCTCCGTTTCTCCATGACGTGTCCAAGGTGTCAGGGCAGCGGTCGGGTTGTCCTGGCCTGCCGAGCGTGCCGCGGCAGGGGCACGGCAGCCCGAGGAGAGCGTGTCCGGATCGATATTCCCGCCGGCGTCAGCACGGGTTCCCGCATCCGGTTTCCGGGTCAGGGCGATGCCGGGAGCCCGGGAAGGCCGCCGGGCGACCTCTACGTCGTAACGAATGTCGCGCCTCATGCTTTCTTCAGCAGGGTTGGGGACAATATCCATTGTTCGGTCCCGGTGACCCTCACTGAGGCCGCGCTTGGGGCTAGGATCGAAGTCCCGACCGTCAACGGAAGGGCGACCGTGAAGGTTCCTCCCGGTACCGAGAGTGGCCGCAAGCTGAGGCTTCGTGGAAGAGGCGCGCCGTCGTTGCGCGGCGAGGGGGTTCGCGGCGATCAGTATGTCGAGGTGAAGGTCGTCGTCCCACGTGTCGTTGACGAACGGTCCAGAGAGATATTGAAAGAGCTGGCGGAGCTGAATCCGGAAGATCCACGAAAGGACCTGGAAGCATATGGCCGCTAAGAAGAAGGCGAAGGCCGCATACATGATCAGCGCTGTGGCCGAGACCTACGGGATCCACCCGCAGACGCTCCGCATGTACGAGCGAGAGGGCCTGCTGAAACCCTCCCGGTCGGAAGGAAACACCCGCCTGTACACGGCGGAGGACCTGGAGCAACTGGAATTGATCCTGAGCCTGACCAGAGACCTCGGCGTGAACCTGGCAGGAGTGGAGGTCGTGCTCAACATGCGGCGACGGATGGAGCAGATGCAGACTGAGATGTCCGATTTCATCCGCTACGTCGAAGACCAGCTCGTCAACCGGTCGCCCGAAACGAATCAGAAGATCCAACACGCTCTCGTTCGTGTACGGCCGGCGCACGTGGTTCCGGTCAAGGGCGGTAAGCAATCATGAAGCTCGCTGAACAAAAGAAAAGCTCGTCGCCCGACAGCCTGGGGATCTACCTCAAGGAGATTTCCGCTTATCCACAGCTCAGTGTCGAAGAAGAACGGGAAGTCGTACGAAAAGTGCGAGACGGAGATCAGGATGCTTTTCAAAAGCTGATTCAGTCGAACCTGAGGTTTGTGGTTTCGATGGCGAAGAAGTACTCGCGCTCGGGCTATCCGATGCACGAGTTGATCAATGAGGGAAACCTTGGCCTGCTCAAGGCCGCGGGCCGATTCGATCCGGACCGCGAAGTCCGGTTCATCACGTACGCCAGTTGGTGGGTCCGGCAGGCGATCCTGGCTGCCATCGCGCGCTATGGACAGGTCTTCAGCATTCCGCCCAAGCTGAAGCACGAGCTCTACAGATTCGAGACCAGCGTGGGTCGGCTGACCCAGGAACTCGGTCATCGGCCGACGGTCGAAGAAATTTCAGATGGCCTCGAGATGGCTGAAGATGCCGTCTGGGGCATGTTGCGGACCATTCCCTCGGAGGTTTCGCTGAGCACCCCGCTCGGCGCCGACGGCGACTTCGAGATCGAAGACCTGATCGCGGATCCGAACACCGCGCCCCAGTTCAAGGAATTGCTGGCCCGATCCTTCGAGAAGCAGCTGGTGGAGCTTCTCGATCAACTCGACGACAGGGAACGCTACATTGTCGTACGACGGTTCGGTCTTGAGGAGCAGGAGCAGCAGACCCTTGCTCAAATCGGGGAGGGACTGGGGCTGTCTCGCGAGCGAATCCGGCAGATCGAAGCCCGCGCCCTCGGCAAACTCCGCTTGTCGCGTCGGGCCCGCCAACTCATGGCCTACCTCAACTAGGCCCTGATCAAGCGTGATTGACGAGGTATTGATAGCGGCATAGCAGCAGAAGTACCCGAAATGCCCCCGTTCCGTGTGAATAAAGACTTGGAAAGAGTCTACGGAAAAGGAGGCATTTCGGATGAACGATTATACGCGCAAGAACATGAAGAACCGCAAGCGGCGAATCGAGCGCCGGCTTGCGGACCGGAATTGGACAGATCAGGCGGCGCCGATGTTTTCGGCGAGCAACATTCATTATGAGATGGGAGAGCGGACGCGCGGCACGGCGGTGGGCGGAATCGGGATGATGCAGTTGGTGGCGCGGCGGACGGGGCTGGTCAAAGCCATCGACGAGAGTGTGCATGTGCTGAAGCGGCACTTGCCGTATCACGAATCGGATCACGTGCTGAACATCGCCTATAACGCGTTGAATGGAGGGACGTGCCTGGAGGACATCGAGTTGCGGCGCAACGACGAAGTGTATCTGGATGCGCTGGGAGCGCAACGGATTCCGGACCCGACGACGGCGGGAGACTTCTGCCGGAGATTTGAGCCCAGCGACGTGGAGTCTCTGATGGAGGCGACGAATCAAGTCCGGCTGCGAGTCTGGCGCCAGCAGCCCGAGGCGTTTTTCGAAGAAGCGGTGTTGGACGCCGATGGGACACTGGCTGAAACCACAGGCGAATGCAAGCAAGGAATGGACGTGGCCTACAACGGGACCTGGGGGTATCACCCGCTGGTGATTTCGCTGGCGAATACTCAAGAGCCGCTGTACCTGGTCAATCGCAGCGGTAACCGGCCCTCGCATGAGGGAGCGGCCGCACGGTTCGACCAGGCCATCGCGCTGTGCCGTCGAGGCGGGTTTCGCCAGATCCTGCTGCGCGGGGACACCGACTTCAGCCAGACCCGGCACCTGGATGGATGGGACGACCAGGGCGTGGGATTCATCTTCGGCATCGACGCCATGCAGAATCTGGTGGCGCTGGCCGATGAACTGGAACCGCACCAATGGACGCGTCTGGAACGGCCCGCCAAGTACGCGGTGGCCACCGAACCGCGCCAACGTCCCGACAACGTGAAGGAACAAGTCGTTCGGGAGCGCGGTTTCGACAATATCCGGTTGCAGGGCGAGGATGTGGCCGAGTTTGCGTATCGGCCCAGAGCCTGCGACCGGGACTACCGCGTTGTCGTGGTGCGGAAGAATCTGTCGGTGGCCAAAGGCGAACAGGTGTTGTTCGACGACATCCGATACTTCTTCTACATTACCAACCGCTCGGATTCGGCCAGCCAGATTGTGCTCCGTGCGAATCAACGGTGCAATCAAGAGAATCTCATTGAGCAGCTCAAGAACGGCGTTCAGGCCTTGAGGATGCCGGTCGGGGATCAGACCAGCAACGGGGCCTACATGGTCATGGCGTCGCTGGCCTGGACACTGAAGGCGTGGTTTGCGTTGCTGCTGCCCGAAACCGGACGCTGGGGCCAGAAGTATCAGGCCGAGAAACAGACGGTACTGCACATGGAGTTCAAGACGTTTCTAAACGCCTTCATGTTCGTGCCTTGTCAGCTCGTGCGCACCGGGCGGCGCATCCTCTTCAGGATTCTGGCCTGGAACCGGTGGTTGCCGGTCTTGTTCCGTGCCGTGGATGTGCTGCATCAACCTCTGCGATGCTGACCCGATCATGGCCCTGAGCCCGGGCGATCGAGGTCCCGGTTTCTGTCAACCGCTCCAACACCAGCGAGGCTGAACTGAAACAGATCCAACAGAAACCCGATACCTGGATAAAACGATCCGGGAGCGGGATTCTATGCCTCGAATTTTATGCGCGCAACCTGGCCGTTGGCGGACTGGTTATGCGCTTGTTTTGGGACTAGGGCAGCTCGAACTTTCACCGCAAAGACGCAGAACTTCCGGTAGTTTCCGAAATAAACCTCCTTGTCTTTGCGCCTTTGCGTCTTTGCGGTTGAATTCTTTCTTCTCCATGTTCAGTGCCTCTGTGGTGAATTTCTTCAGGTGTTAGAATCGAAGGATGGCGAGTAACGGATCGTGCCCGAAGTGTCAAGGCACTGGCTGGCACCAAGTAGAACGCGATGGTCGGTCCGGGGTTGTCCGGTGCGAGTGCACACGGGCTTCCCGGGCTTCCCGCCTGCTTGAGGAGGCGCGCATCCCGGAACGATACGCGCATTGCGAGCTCGACATATTCGAACTCAGCCCCTCGCTGACCACCCCGTCGATCGGAAACGCCAAGATGGCCGCGGAACGGTTCGTTGAAGAGTATCCGATGTCTCCTCCGTTCGGGCTCCTGTTTATGGGCCGCCCCGGCGTCGGCAAGACTCACCTGGGCGTCGGAATCATCAAGTGTCTGATCCGAGACAAGTCGGTCGCCTGCCTGTTTCGGCCGTTCCCCGAACTGCTCAAGGAGATTCAGAATTCCTACAACCCCGTGTCGAAGGCGTCGGAACTGTCTCTGCTGGCCCCGGTGCTCGACGCCGAGGTCCTGTTCCTCGATGAGTTGGGCGCGCAGAACCCGTCATCCTGGGTTCGAGACACCGTCGGTTACATCCTCAACCACCGCTACAACGAGAACAAGGTCACGATCCTGACGACGAATTTTCCCGACGAGACTGCGGGGACGACTGCCCGCAAGGGGATATCGGATTCGCTGACCGACCGCATTGGCGAACGCATGCGATCCCGCCTGTATGAGATGTGCAAGACCGTCAAGATGGTGGGAAGTGACTTCAGACAGAACGTCAAACATGCCAACCACCATTTTTGACGATGCACGAGGGAGGGTCCGGGTAACCACCAGGAGCGTGCTGGGCGCTCTGCTGGTCTCGGTTATCGGGCTGGCCGGCCTTCTCGACGCCCAGGCTCCGAGCCACGGACCTGAGTCCATACGGGCTGAAGAACTTCGTGAAAAAGTGAGTTACCTGGCTTCGGACGAGTTTCGGGGTCGCGGAAACGGCACGGCGGACCTGGACCGGGCGGCGGATTACATCGCTGCCGCCTTTGCTGAATCCGGACTGCCTTCCGGACCGGATGGCAGCTATTTCCAGGAGTTTACGGTCGAGCGGTTGAGTCTGGGCGACGGCAACGTGTTCGAGACGACGGGTAGCCGGACGGAAGTCTTTCGGCCGGGGCGCGACTTCGTGCCGGTCACGACGTCGCCGAACGGTGTCGTGGAGGGGCCGCTCGCCTTTGCCGGCTACGGCATACGGGCACCGGCGCTGGACTATGACGATTTTAGCGGCGTCGATGTCGCGGGCAGGATCGCGGTCGTCCTGGACGGACAACCTCGGGCCCGTGACCCCCAGTCTCCGTTCAACGTCGCGTCGCTCGATGAGTTCTCGTCCATCCCGAGCAAAGCCGCCAACGCGGCCGAGGCTGGTGCGATCGGCCTGATCGTCGTTCAGGGCCCGCTCGGCTCTGCGGCTTCGATCGGGTCCTTGGCCGCCAGCCTGCGTCCCGGTCTTTCGCCCAGAAACGTCACGATGGAATTGCCGCCGGACCGAGATGGTACGGCCATTCCCACGGTACTGCTGTCGAGGGGTGCGGGTCCCCGGCTGCTTCCGGGCTTGAGGGCGATCCAGGCCGGGATCGATCGAGACCTTGAGAGCCGGTCAAGCCTCTTGTCGTGGTCGGCGAGGCTCGTTGTGGATCTGACCAGAGACGCCTACACCGCCAGGAACGTCATCGCTCGCGTACCCGGATCGAACCCGGCCCTCCGAGAGGAGGTCATCGTAGTGGGAGCTCATTACGACCACGACGGTGCCGAAAACGGCAGGATCTGGAACGGCGCCGACGACGACGCTTCGGGAACGAGTGCGCTGCTGGAACTTGCTGAGGCGTTCGGTTCCGGAGTCCGTCCGGGCCGTACGGTCTTGCTAAGCGCCTGGGCGGGAGAAGAGAAGGGAATGCTGGGCAGTCGGCACTACGTCCGGGATCCGGTCGAACCGCTTGCCCGGACCGTGGCCATGGTTCAATTGGACATGATTGGACGCAACGAGGATCACCCGGCAAACCGGGGCCAGGGTGTGCCTGCCGAGCGGGCGCGGCAGAACGAGAACTCGATCAACGTTCTCGGATCCATTTTCAGCCGGGAGTTCCGCTCTGTGCTGGAGAAATCCAATACGTCCGTCGGGCTCGACCTGAGATTCCGTTACGACCGGGGCGCCGATAATCTGCTGCAGAGGAGCGACCACTGGTCGTTCCTGGCCCGTGGTGTGCCGGCTGTGTTCCTCTTCGGCGGAATGCACCCCGATTACCACACGCCGAATGACACGGCGGACAAGATCAACTACCTGAAGATGGAGAACGTGGTGAAGCTGGTCTATCATGCTCTGCTGGAGTTGGGTGAACGGCCGAGCGGGCCGGCATTGATCAATCCCCTGGTATCACAGTGAGGTTATTTTGATGAGTATGAGCGATGATCTGCGGCAGCTCGGCTACAGCAAGGAAGACGAGTACTTCTTCAAGAAGGACCAGGAGCTGATCGCGAAGTTCCGCGCTGAGGCCGCCGCCCACCGCCAGGCACTCGAAGAAGCCAACAAGGACCAGCCCTACTGGATGACCTGTCCCAAATGCGGCGGGCAACTGAAAGAAGAGCTCTACCGGGATCTGGTTACCGTGGACCGGTGCGGCGGCTGCGAGGGTGTATATCTCGACCGGGGGGAGTTGGAGATCGTCCTGAAAGCCCATCGTGTGACGTCGCCGTAACCCTTTGGGTGCATGGGGGTTCGGAGGCGTATACTTCGTTGCTCGTCGCCATGATGAAGCAGCATCACCTCCTCCTCGCGCCTCGTCTTCGACTCCGAAGACCCATGCGCGCGAGCCATCAGGCTTCTGCCGCGGGCTGCCAGAGCCAGTCGGCCGGGTAGTCCACGCACACGCACTGCTGAGCGCCATTTTTCTGCAATTTCCCACCGATCGTCAATCCCGGTATTGACACCGGCAAACACCGTTCATATTATTAGCACTCGGCGTTAGTGAGTGCTAATCTGCCGATGTAATCTTCTTAAAAACAAAGGAGAAGTAGAGATGAACGTACGACCTTTACACGATCGGGTGCTAATCAAACGCATCGAAGAAGAAGAATCGATTCGCGGAGGAATCATCATTCCCGATTCCGCCAAGGAAAAGCCTCAGGAAGCCGAAGTTGTCGCTGTGGGCAGCGGAAAGCGGCTCGAGGATGGAACCGTGACCCCGCTGGAAGTCAAGGCAGGGGACCGGGTCCTGTTCGGCAAGTATTCCGGTACCGAGATCAAATTGGAGGATGAGGATTACCTGATCCTCCGCGAGGACGAGATTCTGGGCATTATTTCAGCGGCCAAAAAGGCGAAAGCCAAGAAGAAGTAGGAGGGTTAAAACGATGGCAAAGCAGATTATTCATGGTGAAGAGTCGCGCCAGGCGATCCTGCGGGGCGTGAACATACTTGCCGAGGCCGTGAAGATTACCCTTGGCCCCAAGGGTCGGAACGCGGTTCTCGACAAGAAGTTCGGATCGCCTCTGATTACCAAGGACGGCGTGACCGTAGCGAAGGAAATCGAACTGGAAGATCCGGTCGAGAACATGGGCGCCCAAATGGTGAAGGAAGTGGCTTCGAAGACCAGCGACGTGGCCGGGGACGGCACGACGACGGCAACGGTTCTAGCGCAGGCCATCTTCCGCGAAGGTGTCAAGACTGTCGCCGCAGGCGCCAACCCGATGGCCGTTAAGCGCGGCATTGAAAAGGCCGTGCAGGCTGCGGTTGACTCGTTTGAGAAGCTGGCGACGCCGGTCCGGAAAGGCGAGATGATCGCCCAGGTAGCCACCGTGTCCGCCAACAACGATTCGCAGATCGGCAGTATCATCGCCGAGGCAATGGACCGTGTCGGCAAGGACGGCGTGATCACGGTAGAGGAAGCAAAGACGATCGAGACGACGCTGGATGTCGTCGAAGGGATGCAGTTCGACCGTGGCTACCTGTCCCCCTACTTCGTGACCGATCCCGAACGCATGGAGTGTGTGGTCGAGAACCCACTGATCCTCATCCACGAGAAGAAAATCAGCAACATGAAGGATCTGCTCCCGTTGCTCGAGCAGGTTGCCAAGATGGGACGGCCGCTGCTGATCATCGCTGAAGACGTCGAAGGCGAAGCGCTGGCGACCCTCGTCGTCAACAAGCTACGAGGCACGCTGCAGGTTTCCGCCGTCAAGGCTCCCGGATTCGGCGACCGTCGGAAAGCTATGCTCGAGGACATTTCGATCCTGACCGGTGGCCGGTCGGTCACGGAAGATCTCGGCATCAAGCTCGAGAATGTCCAACTCGACGACCTGGGCAGCGCCAAGAAGGTCGTCATCGACAAGGACAACACGACGATCATCGAAGGCGACGGCACGAGCGACGCGATCGAGGGTCGGGTCAAGCAGATCCGTGTGCAGGTCGAAGACACGTCGTCCGACTACGATCGTGAAAAACTCCAGGAACGGCTGGCCAAATTGGTCGGAGGTGTTGCGGTGATCAAGGTCGGCGCGGCGACCGAGACCGAAATGAAGGAAAAGAAAGCGCGTGTCGAGGATGCCATGCATGCGACCCGAGCGGCTGTTGAGGAAGGAATCGTCCCCGGCGGTGGTGTGGCGTTCATTCGTGCGCTGCCGGTGCTCGCCAAGCTTGATCTTGAAGGCGATGAGGCGATCGGGCTGAACATCGTCAGGCGCGCGCTCGAGGAGCCGCTTCGGATGATCGCGCAGAATGCCGGACACGAGGGTGCGGTCGTCGTCGGCAAGGTCAAGGAATCCAAGGGCGCCAACACCGGTTTCGACGCAAGTGCAGAGGTCTACGGAGACATGATCAAGGCCGGGATTCTGGATCCCGCGAAAGTGACCCGGACGGCACTGCAGAACGCCGCTTCGATTGCATCGCTGATGTTGACGACCGAGGCGATCGTTGCGGAAATCCCGGAAGAGGACAAGGCCCCGGCGGGTCCTCCAGGAGGCATGCCTCCAGGAGGCATGGGCTTCTAACAGCCCGCGCCAGCGGTGGCCCTATTCGAAAGCTCCCTGTCCTCTTGGACAGGGAGCTTTTTTTAGGGGGGAGGGGTCCTTCCTATTTGACATTGGACGTCGGATATTGATCAACCTCAGCATTTACCGGCCTAATGACAAATTGATTAGTTTCCAATCTCAAACGTCCAATTCCAATCCTCCAATCCTCAAATAGAAAGTCTGAGATTCATCCCACTCCCAATTCCTCCGAATACGCGAACAATGCCGGAATCCCTCCGGTATGTACGAACACCACTGTATCGTCCACGGTCAGCCTGCCCTCCCGGATGTGGGCGATCAGACCGGCCCCCGCCTTGCCCGTGTAAACTGGGTCAAGAAAGATGCCCTCGGTCTCGGCAAAAATGCGGATCGCTTCGGCGCACTCGGCGGTCATCTCCCCGTAACCCGACCCGACGAAGCCCCCTTCCAGCTCCACTCTGGTGTCGCACGGTACGCCGATCAGCGTCGCCGTCTCATCCCGCCACTTTTCGGCCAGATCCATCGCTTCAGCTCCGGCCCGGTTGACGTTCACGCCAACCATCCGCATCCGGCGTCCTACCACCGAGAAGCCCACAGCGAGCGCCCCGAGGTTTCCGCCTGTCCCGGAGGTGATATAGAGCGCTGTTGGGGTAATGTCGCTCCGGTCAAACTGATCCGACAGTTCCCAGGCGCACCGGACATATCCCAGGCATGACAGGGTCGTGGTGCCGCTGATCGGGATCAGGTACGGTCTCGATCCCTCACTCCGGAGCCGGTCACACTCGGCTTCCATCAGGGGTACGAGCAGCCAATGGTCGCCTCCGGCCACTTCATGGAATTGAATCTCGATCCCCAGGATGCGGCTGAGCAGCAGGTTGCCCGTGTTGGCGGCGTGCTCGTCCGCGGTGCAGAGCGCGATGGTCCGCAAGCCGAGCTTGCGGCATGCAACTCCGGTGAGGCGGACGTGGTTAGACTGGGAACTCCCGCCGGTGATGACGATGTCTGCGCCCAGCCGCTTCGCATCCGCCAGCAGGTACTCCAGCTTCCTGGGCTTGTCTCCACCCAGTGCCAGGCCCGTCAGGTCGTCTCTCTTGATATATATCCGGGGACCGCCGAGATGCTGCGTGAGGTTGGGCAGGTAATCCAGAGGTGTCGGCAGCGTCGCGAGGGGCTCCCTGGGAAAACGGGAGTCGAGGTGATCAGTCCACTCTGCTGACGTTGTGGGCGACTCTTCAGGCACGACCGCGATTGTACCAGCCCGTGTCAGGAACGAACCTCGAGGGTTCTACCACAGGCGGCGGCGGGAATGGGCTTCAGGCGGCTTTGAACACCTTTTCGAAGATCCGCCGGAATAAGCTGTTCTGGTTGGACAACTGCTTGTCGTGGGAGGCCGAATAACGGCCGGCCATGGCGGCGGCGTCCTGGGCCTTCGGCTGGGCGGACTTTCCGGGTGCCGTCTGCGTCAGAGGCGGTTGCTCCCTGGGCTGCGCCTGTTCCTGGGGCGGCATCGGTGCGGCTGCCGGCCGCGTCGCTTCAACCGGTTCCGTTCGTGGCGATGCAGGCGCCGGCAGTGGGGTGGGTACAGCAGCCAGCGCGCGTTCGTAGCAGTACCGTACGTCGAGAAACGCCTCGGCGGCTCGTTCACCGAGTTCGGAGTTTTCGTTCGAATGCCAGCGGTCCGGATGGTACTTTCGGACGAGCTTGCGGTACGCGTGCTTCACGTCTGCGGCCGTGGCCGTCCGTCCGATCCCCAGCACCTGCCAGTAGTCGCCCCGTCCGGTTCCCTGGCGAATCGACACGATCTCTTCTTCGACCGACTTGAGAGCGGGTGGCTCCAGCTTGAGTACGCCTGCCACCGCCAGTCTCATCATGCGACGAAGCCGGCCCGGGCCTTCGGCCTGATGATCCCCGACCAGGCTGCGGTGAATTTCGGGGTCCTGTGGGAGGTCGATCGTCCATTCCACGTAGGGTGCCCAGACGGCGCCCAGGATCTCCGGACTGAGGGATTCCATCGCTTCTATCAGGTACGAAGCGCCGCTCTCGTGGTCCTCGGGAACCGGTATCTCTCTGGTGTAGAACTCGAACCCGATCGGGTTTTCACGTAGACAGGGCAGAAACACCTCGCGGGACGTGATGACGGTACCGTCGGAGAAATCGACGAAAACATGGCGGTCGTCATAGGCAAGATCCAGCCTTCCGGTGGAGTGGTTGACGATGTGGTGCCGGATTTCGCGGGCGAGTTCGAGGATCGTTACCATATCGTCGGTATCGACGGGGCAAGCGACAAACTTTAGCGGTCCCCAAAAGGAGGCTCCTACTGTAGCGGCGGTCTATGACCGCCGGAATCTAAGTCCGAAAGCTTTTCGGCGCTCATAGACCGCCGCTACAGCAGGAGTCCTGATCTTCACGACGGGGTTTAGCCCAAATCCGGAGCGTTTCTGAGGGGTGTCGCGTAGACGCCGTCCAGCGCCGTTTCCGGCTCCGGTTGGGGGCTCCGAAGGGCGGAATCAAGGTCGATCTCCAGTTCCCTGGTGATCCGCGACGAGATATCTGCCGTAACGGCAGGTGTCAGCAGCCCGTCGCCGTCGAGGCGCCGTTCGAGACACCGGATCGGATCGCGAGTTTTCCAGTTTTCCAGCTCGGGAGCGGGCACATACCAGCTGTCGTCGGCGTCGGAATGGCCCTGCATCCGCATCGTCTGCGCTTCGATTATCGACGGCCCGTCGCCCCGGCGCGCTCTGACGATGGCCCGTTGCGTGGCGTCGTACACTTCGAGCACATCGGTGCCGTCGATGGTTTCCGACGGTATCCCGTAACTGCGAGCCCTCAGGCCGAGGTTCGCGATCGCGGTCTGGCGGTTGACCGGCGTGGAGTAGGCGTAGCCGTTGTTCTCGATGACGACGACCAGGGGCAGGCTCAGTACGGAAGCCATGTTCAGGCCTTCGTGAAAGTCTCCCGTGCTGGTTGTGCCGTCGCCAACATAGACCAGAGCGATGCCATCGCCCCTGCGGGCCAGGGCGAGCGCAACCCCGGCCATGACGGGCACCATGTCGCCCAGGACGCTGAGCGACGCGACCAGACCCAGATCGAGGTCGCCGAAGTAGTGGATGCGTTCCTTTCCGCGCGTCGGGCTCGTTGCTTTCCCCAGGTATTGGGCGAATATGTCACGTGGGGAGACACCCCGCACGAGCATCGTGCCCAGATTCCGTGTCAACGGGCTCACGAAATCCTTCGAACCCAGGGCGTAGGCGCTGCCGACCGACGTGGCCTCCTGGCCGCGGCTCGTAAACACGGTGGCGGTAACGGTTCCCTGACGGTAGAGAGCGGACAGGCGTTCCTCGAGCGTTCGATTCAGGCGCAGATAGTAGTAGAGGCGAACCAGGTCGGCGGCTTTGAGATCTGCGGAGCGAAAAACTCGGTCGCGGGAATAATGCTGGTTCGGTTCTTCCATGCGGACCCTATCTGTCCTCGGTCGGACGAAGATAGTGTAGATGATGGCTAGTTCCAATGTTCAAGCGCGTTCGCTTTTCGAGACCGAAAGAATCGATGCGCCAGGCCCTCGGAGGAAAACCGGGCCAGCGGGAATAGCGCAGGTTTTCGTCCGCTGGTGCTGCAGCTTCGGTAAGGACTTTCGCAACAGCCCGGATGCCGGCAACCTGCGAGCGTGGGCCGAACGCGAAGCCATCTCGTACCAGCAGGCTCAGGAGGCCCGAATCCTCAAGGCTGCCCGCGAGCTCTACGGGAAACGGGTTGCATCCTCGCTCCGAAAGGCTACCGAAAAGGCCGCCTGACGCGTCCGTCGTCGATCCTCGACTCCCTCTTTGACTTTGCCCGCGCACCCGCTAACAGCCTGTGGTGAAAGTAGGGTCTACACTGTAGAGGCGGTCTACGAGAGGCATAGATCGCCGCTGCAGTGAAAGCCTCTTTCCTCCACACTTCCGTGCTTCAGGCAAATGAACCATTCGAAATCTGTCACCGCTGATTCGAAGAACAAATCGGAATCGGCGGTCACAGACGTCTACGAGCGCCGCCACGGCTGCTAAGCGATTTTCACCCCAGGCTCCTAACCTCCTGCGGTATCTTCAGAAGCGGGAATCGACCATGCAACCCTCGACCATAGGCCGCCTCATTTCCGACCTGGCCTCGGAGTACCCCGATCGCCCTGCTCTGATCTTTCCCGAAACCGGTGACGCCTACACCTTCGGCGAAATCGATCGCCTGGCGACGAACATCGCGGCCAACCTGTGGAGCATGGGTTTCCGAAAGGGGGACCGGTTCGCCGTATGGGCGAACAACATACCGGAGTGGGTCCTGCTGCAGTTCGGGACGGCGAAGATCGGCGTCATTCAATTGACCGTCAACACCGGACTTCGCGGGAAAGAACTCGAGTGGGTCCTTTCGCAGTCCAGGGCGAAGGGGCTGGCGATGGTTCCGGGCATGCGAGACATCGACTTCGTCGCCGAACTGGCCGCAGTCCGGGCCGGCCTCGAGGACCTGGAACATGTGCTCGTACTGCCCCGGGATACATCCCGACTTATCGGCGAACCGGATCGGTTCGCTCCGGACATTGAGCTGCATCCGGATGAATGCATCAACATGCAGTACACCTCCGGGACCACGGGCTTTCCCAAAGGCGTCATGCTGAGTCACCACAACATCCTGAAGAACGGACTGGACATCGGGGATCGCCTGGGATTGACCGCTGCCGATACACTCTGCTTGACGGTGCCGCTTTTCCACTGCTTTGGGTGCGTTATCGGTGTGCTCGGCGCGTACACGCACGCCGTACCGATGGTTGTTCTCCAGGAGTTCAAGCCGTTGGAAGTCCTCAAGGCTGTAGACAAGCATCGGTGCACGGTCCTCTACGGCGTGCCGTCGATGTTTATCGCCGAGCTGAACCACCCTGATTTCGACCGGTTCGATGTGAGTTCTTTGCGCACGGGAATCATGGCCGGTTCGCCCTGCCCCAGAGAAGTCATGAAGGATGTGATCGAGCGCATGGGCGCGCGCGAAATGACGATCGCTTACGGGCTGACCGAAGCTTCGCCGGGCGTGACGATGACGTTCACGGACGACACACTCGATCGCCGGGTCGGGACGGTCGGACGGGTTTTGCCCGATGTCGAAATCCGGGTCGTCGATCCTGAGAGTGGACAAGAGCTTTCCCCGGGCCAGGAAGGCGAACTGATCACGCGGGGGTACCACGTCATGCTGGGGTACTACGACATGCCGGACCAGACCGAGCGTGCCGTGCGCGATGGATGGCTGCACACAGGCGATCTAGCCACGATCGACGAAGAGGGATATGTTCGTATCACCGGCCGTAGCAAAGATCTCATCATCCGCGGGGGCGAGAACGTCTCGCCCAGAGAGATCGAAGAGCTGCTTCTGACCCATCCCTCGATCCAGGAGGGTTACGTATACGGCGTGCCGGACGAGTTTTTCGGCCAGAAGGTCGCTGCTGCCATCCGGCTGAAGGAGGGCGCTCGGCTCGGGTTCGACGAGGTAGCCGAGTTCTGCCGGGCCCAACTCGCCCATTTCAAAGTGCCCGAGTACGTCGATTTTGTCGAATCGTTCCCAACGACCCCGAGTGGGAAGATCCAGAAGTACAAGCTTACGGAATTGTGGGTACAGGCCCACTCCTGAGACCTGCCATGGCCTGCCCTGCGGTATAAATAAGACTCGGGCTCTTTCCGCCCGCTTTCTTCCCATGTCCTCTGTTAGAGAACAGCTCGAAAAGTTGCGCGCAAAGATCCGCGACCACGAGTATCGCTATTACGTCGAGGCGCAACCCGTTGTTTCCGACTACGAGTTCGACCAGCTGATGCGAGAACTCGGGACGCTCGAGGGGAAACACCCGGACCTCGTCACACCGGATTCTCCCACCAGGAGGGTCGGAGGCCAGGTGACAGGCGGGTTTCCAAGCCATCATTTCCAGGAACCGATGCTCAGCCTCGATAATGCGTATTCGTTCGATGAACTCGAGGACTGGGGGCGTCGGGTGGCCGAACGCTCGGGCACTCGGGAGATCGACTACGTCGCCGAGCTGAAGATCGACGGCTTGAGCGTGAATCTCGTCTACGAAGCCGGGCGGCTGGAAATGGGGATCACCCGCGGTGACGGACGGACCGGTGAGGTCGTCACGTCCAACGTTCGTACGATACGTTCTGTGCCCTTGCGGCTCAAGCGGCCCGAGACCGTGGAAGTTCGCGGCGAGATCTTTCTAGGGCTCGAAGCGTTCCGCCGGCTCAACGACGAGCGTGACGCCGAAGGGCTGGCCCGGTTCGCGAACCCTCGTAACGCCGCCGCCGGATCTCTCCGTCAGGTCGATCCGGCAACGGTCGCCGAGCGACCGTTGGCCTTTTTCTCCTATGCGTTGCTGCCGCACCGCGCATCCCAGAGCGAAGACCTTGCCGCGTTGACAGGCCTGGGTTTCAAGGTCAACTCGAACGTCATCCGCACGGCGAGCCTGGAGGAAGTGATCGAGTTTTGCCGGGAATGGGAAGACCGCCGGGACACGTTGGATTACGAAATCGATGGCGTCGTCGTGAAGGTAGATTCCATCGGCCTCCAGGAAAGGCTCGGGAGCACAGCGAAAGCCCCGCGATGGGCCGTGGCCGTCAAATTCCGGGCGCGCCAGGCGACGACACGTCTCATCGACATTCGAGTCCAGGTGGGGCGGACCGGAGCGCTGACTCCGGTAGCTGAACTCGAGCCCGTCCAGGTTGGTGGCATCACCATACGCAACGCCACGCTTCACAACGAAGACGAGATCGCTCGCCTCGGTGTGGCGATCGGCGACCGCGTGTTGATCGAACGCGGCGGCGATGTCATTCCCAAAGTCCTCAAGGTTGTCGATACCGGTCCCGATAGACGGCCCTTCCAGATGCCCACCCATTGTCCGGAGTGCGGTAGCGAGGTCTATCGTGCGGAGGACGAGGTCAAGAGCCGCTGCATTTCACAAACCTGCCCGGCGAAAGTGAAGGAATCCTTCCTTCATTGGGCTTCGCGTAAGGCCATGGACATCGATGGGCTGGGTGAGCGCCTCGTGGATCAACTGGTCGAGCACGGACTGGTGCGCGACATTTCAGACCTGTTCGAGCTTGCCGACAAGAGGGACGCGCTGGTTGCCCTGGACCGGGTCGGTGAAAAGTCCGCGGACAACCTCTTGAAGGAGATCGGAGACACGCGGAACCTGTCGTTCTCCCGTGTCGTTTACGGACTGGGAATCCGCCATGTGGGTGAGCGCACGGCCGAGATTCTGGCGGATTACTTCCATTCGATGGAAGCGCTGCTCGAAGCCGAGATTGCCGAACTGGAACAGGTCGACGAGATCGGACCCGTCGTCGCGGAGACGATCTACCGCTTCGTACGGGAGTCCCATAACCGGAGGCTGATCGACCGTCTTGTGGACTTCGGGCTGCGGATGGTGATGGACGGCCCGGCTCCGGACCGGCCCGAACAGGTTTTCGCAGGGATGAAGATCGTACTCACCGGAACGCTCCTGGGAATGACACGGGACGACGCGAAGGAGCTCATCGAGCAAAGAGGTGGGCGTGTAACGTCGTCGGTGAGCAAGAAAACCAATTTTGTCCTGGCCGGTGCGGACCCGGGCTCCAAGCTCGAGAAGGCCCGCAAACTTGAAGTGCGGGTCGTCGACGAGTCCGAGTTCCGCGAAATGCTATAATATTTGGCAGTTTCAGGACAGTTTTGGACAGCCCGAAAACCGGGGGGAACCGGGGGAATGATGAGGAAATCCGTCGTTTTGGCAATGTTCGTTCTGGCGCTGGCCGCGTTGGTCGGTGTCAATCTCGTCTCGGCCCAGGAACCACAGCAAGCCCAGGAGCCGACCGATCAGCGCAACGACCAGACGATCACGATCGATGTCGACCTGGTGCAGGTCCTCTTTACTGCGACCGACCGGAGAGGACGACTCTACACCCGGCTCACCCAGGACGACGTCCGAGTCTATGAGGACGGCATCGAGCAAGCGATCACCGTATTCGACTCTGAAACGGACCTTCCCCTGACGATCGCCCTTCTGATCGACACGAGCGGCAGCATCCGGGACAAGCTGCGCTTCGAACAGGAGGCCGCGATCGAGTTCTTCTACTCCACGATCCAACGCAACCGCGACATGGGAATGCTGGTGGCGTTCGATTCAGGTGTGGACCTGTTGCAGGATTTCACTGACAACCCCGAGACGCTTGCCGAAGCCGTCCGGAAGATCCGGGCCGGGGGAGGCACATCGCTGTACGACGCGATCTCCCTATCGATCAGCGAAAAGATCACCGAGCAGCCCGAAGGGCGGCGGGTCCTGATCGTCATCAGCGATGGCGATGACAACGCCAGTCGCGTTTCGCTGACCGAGACGCTGGAAATGGCACAGAAGAACGATGTGTCGATCTACGCGATCAGCACCAACTCTACGGCCAATTTCGGAAACCGCGCCCAAGCGCGTGGTGACAAGACGCTCAGGACCTTTGCCGAGGAGACGGGCGGCAAGGCGTTCTTCCCGTTTAAACTCGAGGATCTTGCCGTCAGCTTCGCCGACATCAGCGAAGAACTGCGGGCGCAGTATACGCTGGCATACATACCCACCAACGCCATTCGAGACGGCACCTACCGGGAGATCGAAGTCAGACCCAGAGATAACGATTTCGAAGTCAAGGCCCGGAAGGGGTATTACGCTCCCCGCGACTCGGAGCAAGATCGGTAAGAGTGTAGGGGCGGGACCTGTGCCCGCCCGTCGGCTTTCCTGTGCGGTCTGGCTGAACGGTAATAACCCGGTCGCTACCGCTCCCGGTTCCGTTTCCATTCCTTAGCGTCGGGCCCACCGTCCCAATGCCATCCCGAGGTTTCCGAGTGCCCGGACGCCGGAACGGGGAGTCGGGTCCGGGGACTCCAACAGGGACGGTCTCCCCACGCCGTGGCGGCCGAGACTATCCGGTCGCTACCGCTCCCGGTTCTGTTCTCGAGTGACCAATCTGCAATAGTCCGGTCCCCCCCACCCCCGCTGCTACTCCACACTCAACCGGCGCACTTCGACGCCGGCTTCCGTGAACAGGTTGAACGATGTGTCGTTCATCGGATATTCCAGGTTGTACACGACCTCGGAAATTCCCGAGTTGATAATCATCTTCGCGCACAGCAGGCACGGAGCAAACGTCGTGTATATCGTGGACCCGGCGACCCCAACGCCGTGATATGCGGCCTGGACGATGGCGTTTTCCTCTCCGTGGGAGCACAGGCACTCCTCGAGGCTCGTACCCGAGGCGGCAAGCGTGTTGCATCGGGGACAGCCGCCTTCGTTGCAGTTGCGGGTTCCGCGGGGCGTGCCGTTGTAGCCGGTCGAAACCACGCGTCTGTCGCGGACAATGACTGCCGCGACCTTCCGCTTCAAGCAGTTCGATCGAGAGGCGGCCACCTTGGCGATGTTCATGAAGTACGGGTCCCAACCAGGGCGGGGGACTTCGCTCAGGAGACGCAGCAGCAGTTCGTCGACCCGCGCGCGAAGTTCCTCGAGAGTCCCGTCGTTCAGAATCGTGTGGTCGGCCAGTTCTTCGACCGCGGCCAGGTTCTGCGAATGCTCATCTCCAACGGCCTCGCGTTCGTCGAGATCATTGAACGCGTCGAAGCTGGTGGGATCGCTCTCGCGACCCCGCTTCCGGATCCTGTCGAACCGCGCCTCGGGGGCCGCGTCCACGCGTACGAGTCGGAAATGGTGTCCGCTCTGAGTGAGGGTTTCGACTTCTGCGGGGTTCCGAATCGAATCGATGGCGTAGTTGTGGTCGATGTCGAGCTTTCGGAGAGTTCTTTCCGCCAGTACGGAAGGGCCGAAGCGTCGCCGCAAATCATTGCCGGTTTCTATCAGGTTCTCGCGGCCCGGTTCGATGCCGCGGGAGCGAACTTCATCCCGGATGATGTCCGACAAGGAGTGGCATTCGAAGCCCCGCTCCTTGAGTTGTGCGGCGACTTCCCCTTTCCCCCCCGCGTTGCGGCCTGTCAATCCGATGAGCATGATCCTCCCCGAGAAACTCCTAACGATACTATGATTTCGTAGTATGGACGTTAGCGCTGCGGGCTGTAGTGGGGTCCGACTACGTCGATCGTGAAGGCGGGAACGTCAACGGTAGGGAATCGTCGACTTGCGGATCTCGACATCTCGGTAGCCGGCCCCCTCGAGCAGTTGCGCGGTTTCTTCGACAGATAAGGCGCTCTTCGGACCGAGCACGACTTCGCGAAGGGGTTGTCTTACCGACCGAATGCTGAACTCAAAATAACCGATCTTTTCCTTTCCACGAAAGCGATGCTTGAGGTCGGAATTTATCTCCGCCGGCCTGCGATCCGACTTGCCGTCGTAGATCAATCGCCACTCCTGCTCCTCGCTGAAGCCCGGGTGCTTCAGGAGCCTTGAAACGTAGGCGAGGCAGTCCCTGCCGGTGTCGACGATCGCGTCGTAGACGTCACCGCGTTCGGCCGCCGCCGACCTCATAAGATGGTCGACGTATCGGAACACCCGCCGGGCTACTTCGGTCTGGGACGCTTCATCATGGACGACCCGATCGATGGTGCAACCCAGCGAACTCATGTGGAACACGTCGGTGAAACTCAGTCCGGTCGGTATCTCGAGTCCCTCGAGTCCAAGGCCGATACTCGCGCCGCGGCCGTCGTCGGCATAGGAGCGCCATTGGCTCAACAGATCGCCATTCTCTGACAAGCAGGCGATGTAGAAGTCCGCCTTCCACACTCTGTAGTCCTGGAGGATATGATCGGATTCGCGCCAGTCGTCCCATTCGGGTCCCTCGATCCGCTTGACGACCTCGTCTAACCACACGCCCTCGAGCGCATCGTTCATGTGAGCCGCATCCGAGGCCCACACGCAGCCATTGTTCACGATCGCTCTGAAGGCTTGTTCCGAGCAGTAGTGGTAGAGCACGGGCGGGAGCGCAAGAGGCGCGGTCGAGACCACACCGTCTCTGTCGTCCGGATGCGTCCTGTGTCTTTCAGTGTCCATTATTGAAGAACTCTCGCCGGATGGCCGAATGCGCCGCAACCGACCAAGAGCGCCGAGGGGAGGCTCGGTGAGATAGTGCCAACTTTCCGTCGAGGTGCGCACGACTTTCTACCAGCCCTTTCGTGATGCGTACAGTGTTAATCGCCTGCGGCGCTCGATGAAGCTTCCGCACAGTTCCTTCGGGAGTTGCGGTACTTTGCCGGTTTCGCTTAGACTGGCGCCGAGAACGCCGCGAGCCTGTCGAGCAGGCATTTCCCACTCGCACTGGACGCGTAACGGTAGTCGGTATCTTCGCGGAGGTCACATGATTCGAATCACCGGAGCTGTTTTGTTGCTCGTATTCCTGATAAGCCTGGCCCAGCCGGTCACGGCCCGGCCCCCTTATCTGGAAATTTTCCGGGCCGATCCCATGCGCCGCTCCGATGTCGACGGTTGTGCCGTCTGTCACGTGAACCCCGAGGGCGGAGGAGTGCGAAACGAATTCGGCTCCGCTTTCGAGGCTGCCCAGCATACGATCACGCCCATGATTCGGGCGGGCTTCCCGGATCGTTTTGGCTTCAGTTCCACCCGGCTGATCGACGGTTCTGCGTTCTACTTTACCGATCCGGAGAATGAGACCGTCGTGTTCGAACGGAATGAGGAGAAGTTCCTGATCGATCTGGCGGCGATTGTCTCCGAGGCCGAGGAGGAAGAGGTCATTCCTCTCGGAAACAGCATGAGCTTCTTCATCACGAGCACGGGCCCCGGCAACGGGGCGCATTTGGAAGGTCTGGCGGGAGCGGATCGGCATTGCCAGGCTCTCGGGGAAACAGTCGGTGTCGGTGACCGGACTTGGAGCGCGTACCTGAGTACCAGTTTCCAGGACAGGCCGACGGTCAACGCCGGTGACCGGATCGGCACCGGTCCCTGGTACAACGCCAAGGGTGTGATGATCGCCCGCGGAGTGGCCGAGCTTCACAGCAACAACCGCCTGACGAAAGAGACGGCGCTCAACGAAAAGGGCGAAGTGATCAACGGAAGGGAAGACGACCCCAACCGGCACGACATCATGACCGGCACGCTCGTGGACGGAACTGCAGCCGTCGGCATGAACTGTTCGAACTGGACCAGCTCGGGCGAAGGCTCGGCCATGGTTGGCCACCACGACCGTCAGGGCGGCGGCGACGATGGCACCTCCTGGATCGCCGCGCATGAGTCTCGCGGCTGCAGCCAGGAGGATTTGCAGGCATCGGGCGGCGATGGATTGTTCATGTGTTTTGCAATCGATTGATCTTAAAGTAGTTATCTGCCAGTATGGCGAGTTCGGGCGTCCAGAGCGGTCGGCCGCCCCGCTCCGCCGGTTCCGGACGCGGATCGGCTTCCAGGATCCATCCGAAATCTTTCCCGCAGAGACCCAGCTGACCGCCTTGAGATCCAAGAAAATAGTGGCCTCGAAAGACCACTAAAAAATTGACCTCAGACGTGACTGCTTCTATAGTGTCAAAAGCAGTTTATTTCAGTAACTTGTGGTAGCCAATAGCCGGGTGGAATTTTTCGTTCCATTGCCTTGTTTGGATCGTTGATTCCACCGAACTGTCAGGAGCGTTCGTGAGGGTGAATTCGAGATGAATTCGCACTGATACGAGTGAGGGGTATATCAATGAAGGCTACGCTGCTCTGCGGCAGTCTGCTGTTTCTTGTGACCTTGGTTTTCGCGCCGGGTGGCGGTGATGTTGTCATGGTGGCACTCGGACAAGAAGCGGCCGGAGCGGCGTCCGTTCAATCTCAGCAGGACCTGGTCAATCAGTACTGCGTCTACTGTCATAACGACGCGTTGAACGAAGGCGGATTCTCCTGGACTGAGATCGACCTGGCTCATCCGGACCAGAACGCGGAACAAACCGAGAAAGTTGTCGTCAAGCTCCGCTCCGGTATGATGCCACCCGTCGGCGCGCCCCGCCCCGATGCCGCGAGCCTGAAAGCGCTGGCAGCAGCGCTGGAAACCCGCATCGACCAGGCTGGGGCGGCCCGTCCCTTTGTGGAGTCTCCGGAACTCCATAGAGTCAACCGCCGCGAGTACCGAAACTCCGTGCGTGACCTGCTCGACCTCGACATCGACATCGCCGCGCTCCTCCCACCCGACGGCCGGACCGGAAACTTCGACAACATGGCCGATGCGCTGACGGTAACGCCGGCGTTGATGCAGGCCTACGTTCGCGCCGCCGACAAGATCGCAAGGCAGGCTGTGGGGGATCCGCAAGCACCTCCGGTTATGGCGAAATACGATGTGCCCAGAGTTGCCAACCAGATGCGGCACATCGAAGGCACCCCGTTTGGCACGAGGGGTGGGACCGCGGTCACTCACAATTTCCCGGCGGACGGCGAATACACGTTCGCCCTCGAGTTGTACTACTACTACACCGGCGAGCTGATCGGATCGAACCTTCCCGAGTCGTTGCAGGGCCAGCAGATCGAAATATCCATCGACGGCGACCGGGTAGGCGTGTTCACCGTCGACCCGCTGCAGGAAGAGACGACGGCGGTAATGGTCACAGACCCGGTCACCGTTACGGCGGGACCACACCAGGTTGCGGCGGCATTTGTCTCGACTTTCGACGGTCCGGTTGAAGACCATTACCGGCTCGTCGAACAGACACTGATGGACATCAGCATCGGGCTTCAGGCCGGCATGACCGCGCTGCCCCATCTGCGGACGGTCACCATCACTGGGCCGATGAAGATCACGGGGGTGTCCGAAACCCCAAGCCGCCAGCGGATCTTCAGCTGTCGTCCCACTGAGGCCACCGATGAGGCGGCCTGCGCCGAACAGATCATCACGAGGCTGGCAAGCCAGGCATTCCGCCGTCCGGCGAATCCCGAGGATCTGGAAAGCCTGATGCAGCTCTACGGTATCGGCTCCGACGAGGGCGGATTCGAGGCGGGTGTCCGTACCGCGCTGCAGACGATCCTGGCAAAACCGGAGTTCGTGTTCCGGTTCGAGCGTGTTCCTGAGGACGTCCAGCCTGGGGAGAGCTATCGGATTGACGACCTGGAACTGGCTTCCCGGCTGTCGTACTTCCTGTGGAGCACGGCGCCGGACGACGAGTTGATCGAACTCGCACGTGCCCAGCGCCTTCGGGACGTGGGCGTACTCGAACAACAGGTGGCACGGATGCTCGGCGATCCGCGGTCCGAAACGCTTTCGACGGACTTTGCCTCCCAGTGGTTACGCCTGGTTGGTATCGAATCCCTTCATCCCGAGCCCACGATCTTTCCCGATTTCACAGTGAACCTTGCGAAATCGATGAGGCGTGAGGTGGAGTTGCTGTTCGACAGCATCGTCCGGGAAGACCGGGACGTGCTGGACCTGCTCACGGCCGATTACACTTTCGTCGACGAAACGCTCGCGAGGCACTACGGGATTCCGGACGTGCTCGGAAACCGGTTCCGTCGCGTCTCGCTCGACGACCCGAATCGGTTCGGGCTGTTGGGTAAGGGCGGCGTCCTCACGATGACTTCCCTGTCCAACCGAACCTCGCCGGTGGCCCGCGGTAAGTACGTTCTCGAAGTCGTCGTCGGCGCTCCGCCGCCTGCGCCTCCTGCGGTCGTGCCGCCATTCAAGGAGAGCGTTAACAACGAGAAAGTCTCGACGGTTCGCGAGCGCATGGAGGCGCACCGGGAAAATCCCGCGTGCAACGCCTGTCATCAGATCATGGACCCCATCGGCCTGGCACTGGAGAACTTCGACGCAATCGGACGTTGGCGGGATAACGACAGTGGTCTGGCCATCGATCCTTCGGCCCGGATGTACGACGGGACTCCTCTGGACGGGCCGGTCGGCCTGCGTCAGGCAGTCCTCGACCGTTCAGAAGCCGTCATAGGAAGCTTTGCTGAGAACCTCCTGGCCTACGGAGTAGGCCGGGTGCTGGATTACCGTGACATGCCCACAGTTCGTTCAATAGCGCGGGCTGCGGCAGGACAAGAGAATCGTTTCTCGGCGTTCGTTCTCGGAGTCGTGAACAGCGCCCCGTTCCAGATGAGAACACTCAACCCGGCTTCGGAAGCGGTGGAGGCCGATCGGCAATAATCTTTCAGAACCTAGTGGAGTGCGAGAGGTTCCCAAATCAATCGAGGAGAGGTTGATCAATGTTTATCACAAAAAAACATATTTCACGGCGGACGATGCTTCGCGGTACGGGAGTAGCGTTGGCACTGCCATTGATGGAATCTATGGTTCCGGCACAGACCCCGATCCGCAACACCGCGGCCGCACCCCGTACCCGTTTTGCGGGGATCGAGATCGTCCATGGGGCCGGCGGAAGTACGATGTACGGAACCGAGAACAATCTCTGGTCGCCGGGTACTGTCGGACGGGACTTCGAGTTCGGCAAGGCCTTGGAACCGCTCGGACCGTTCCAAGAGTACACGACGATCGTCAGCGACACTGACTGCGGTTCGGCCGACGCGATCTCGGCCGAGGAAGTCGGTGCCGACCACTTCAGATCCAGCGCCGTGTTCATGACCGGAGCCCACGCAAAACAGACAGAGGGATCCGATGTCTACAACGGCACATCGATCGATCAGCTATATGCCCACAAGTACGGGCAGGACACGCCGCTGCCGTCGATCCAGTTGAGCATCGAGGATTGGGATTCGTCGGGCACGTGCGGCTACCACTACAGCTGTTTCTACATGGACACGATCAGCTGGTCGTCGCCGACGACACCGTTACCGATGACGCGGGATCCGCGATTGGCGTTCGAGGAACTGTTCGGCTCGGGAGGCACCGCAGAGGATCGGGCGGCCCGGAGTCAGATCAATAAGAGCATTCTGGACGTCATCACCCACGATGTGGCCCGTCTCCAGCGCGATCTGGACCCTGTCGATCAGGCGCGGCTCTCCGACTACCTGGAAAACATTCGCGAGATCGAGCGTCGGATCCAGAGGGTCGAGGAATACAACGTCGCCCACGGCGCCGACAGGGAACTACCGACCGCGCCGATCGGCGTGCCGGATTCCTGGGAAGACCACGTCAAGTTGATGTACGACCTCCAGGCGCTGGCCTTCGCGGGGGACGTAACGCGTGTTTCCGCCTTGAAGCTGAGCAGGGATACGAGCAACCGTGTTTTCTCCGAGAGTGGCAGCGATGCGCCGTTCCACACCGCGTCGCACCACCAGGCGAAGCCTTCGCTGATCGAGGACATTACGAAGATCAATCGATACCACGTCGGGTTGCTGTCCTACTTCATCGACAAGCTGAAGAACACGCCTGATGGCGACGGGAACCTGCTGGATCACTCGCTGGTCTTCTACGGCAGCCCGATGGGTGACGGCAACATCCACGGCCACAAGCGGGTGCCTATGGTCCTGATCGGTCACGCCTCCGGGGCCCTCAAAGGCAACCTCCACGTCCGAGAAGCGGATGGGACGCCGCAGGCCAACCTGCTGTTGACGATTGCAAATAAGCTCGGTGTGAATATCGAAACCATCGGTGACAGCACCGGCACGATTGCCATCTAGCTCCGCAACTTATTCGAGATCGATAAATTTTGGAGACAAGACAACCGGAGGAAAGTAACGAATGTTCGGCAAAAGCATAATTACCGGTTTGTGCCTGGTGTCGTTGCTCGCGGTTACGGGTGGGCAGGTTCTGGCGTACGCACCGGACGCCCCGCTCGCGAATGCGGCCATGCGTGGTGATCTGGAAGCGGTTCGTTCCCTGCTCGCCGCCGGGCAGGCAGATGTAAACGTGGCGCAAGGCGACGGGACAACGGCGCTGCATTGGGCAGCGTACCGGGACAACGCGGAAATGGCCCGGTTGCTCGTGGATGCCGGGGCCGAGATCGGTCCGAAGACTCGACTGGGCGATATCACCCCGCTGTTCATGGCTGCCAAGAACGGCAGCGCAGAAATGATAGAGCTCCTGCTCGACGCCGGAGCCGATGCCCGATCGACCAATACCAACGGCACGACACCTCTCATGTTAGCGGCGGCTGCGGGGAGCGAGGCCTCCCTGGATATTCTCCTGGACCGCGGTGCCGATGTGAACGCGCAAGACACGACCAACGGTCAAACCGCCGTGATGTTCGCATCGTCGCTCGGCCGGACCCCAGCCGTAAGGCTTCTGGCCGAAAGAGGCGCCGATCTGGACGTGAACACGAACGTCAGCGAGATCATCAAGCGCGAGTACCGGTATCGTCTGCGGCAAGACCCAAATCGTTCCCAGCAGACCAGGGTGGAGGGGGCATCGAATCTACCGGTCATGGGCGGGATGACTGCAATCTTGTTCGCGACTCGCGAAGGGCACGCCGAAGTCGTCCATGAACTGGTGGCTGGTGGCGCGGACGTCAACGTGGTGAACGCCGCGGATGGGATGAGCCCGCTCGTTTCGGCGATCATCAATGGCGGCTTTGACATTGCGATGTTCCTCGTCGAGCAAGGCGCGGATCCTAATCTTGCGACCATGGGAGGATGGACGCCGCTCTATGCAGCGGTTGACTCTCAGTGGGCCGCTCGTACCTGGTATCCCGCGCCGAGCGTATCCGAAGAAGAGGTCCACTACCTGGATCTCATGGCTGCGCTGATCGAGTCCGGAGCAGATCTGGACGCCCGGTTGGGCAAGAAGCTGTGGTTCCGGACCTTCCATGGTGATTGGATCAAACAAGAAGGTGCGACGGCTTTCTGGCGAGCAGCCAAGTCGAATGACATCGCCGCGATGCGTCTGCTCCTGGCTGCCGGTGCAAATCCGGCAATCCGATCCCTCGTAGGCGGTTCGCCCCTGCAGGCTGCGGCGGGATTCGGCCTCGAGCCCCAGACCAGTAATGTGGTCCCGGATGCACGCCTGGATGCCGTGAGGTATCTCGTTGAGGAAATCGGCGCCGACCCGAATGGAGCAGACAAGCAGGGCTACACGGTGCTACACGGTGCGGCGCTGACGGCCAACCATGAAGTAATTGCCTACCTGGTCGCTGCCGGCGCGGACGTCAAGGCGCGGGCCTCTGTAGTCTTCGGCGGCATCGGCGAAACGGACCGGGACGTCGACCAGGAGACCGGTGATACGGTGGCGGACATGGCCAACGGGCCGAAACCCCACAACCTACAGTACCCGGAGACGGTCGTTTTCCTGGAAAGCCTGGGTGCGGTCAACTCGGACCATTGCCGGGCGGCCACTTGTGTGGTCAAGACTCTGGCGGAGAAGCCGCAGCAGTAGGAGTGGCATCGAAAGTCAGGCCGAGTCACGCTTCGGCAACTCGAAACAGAAAGGAGCCCATCCGGGCTCCTTTCGTTTGATGGGTTCGAATACGGATGAGACATGTTCAGAAGTAGCGTTCTACTGATGGCGACGCTGGCCGTAGGCGCAGTTGCCTCGGAAGCCTCGGGACAGTCCCCGTCGGCCGATTCCGTATGGGATGGAGTTTACACGGATGCCCAGGCCCAGCGCGGCCGAACGCTCTTCGAGGGTACTTGTATCAAGTGCCACGGTCAGGACACGGGCGGCTTCGCCGCAAAAGAACTCTACGGGGACCGGTTCTTCGAGAAGTGGAGAGAGAACACGCTCGAACCGCTGTACGAAACCATGAAAACGATGCCGCCGGCGGGACCCTGGTTCGACGATAACTCTTACCGCAGCATTCTCGGGTACATCCTGTGGGCGAACGGCTTTCCTGCTGGCGACAACGAACTGGACCCGGCCACGTTCGGTGCGATCCGGATCGAAGGAGAAGGCGGCCCTCAGCCGCTTCCGGATCGTGCCATTGCGGAAGTTGTCGGCTGCTTCACCCGTGGGGAGGGTAGCGACTGGATGCTCACTTTGGCCAGCAGGCCGATTCGGGCCAGGAATACTGAGCAGGGCACCCCCGAGGAACTGAAGATGGCCCAGACGCGGCCGCTCGGCACGCTCACTTTCGGATTGGGGAACTTCTTCATGCTCGGCGGGTTCGACTCCGAGGCGCACGAGGGGCACAAGATGCTCGTAAAGGGCGCGCTTGCAAGACGTGACGACGGTGACCAGATCAGCCTGACAGCTATGGACTCTCTCAGCCCGGAATGCAGGCCACCGGGCGGTTAGCGGGGACTCGGTGGTGCGGGAACGGGTACGGACTGTGCGCAGCGGAACCCCACCGTTGTCGATCGGACTTCAGGGTCTGCGTAGCTGCGAAAGTGGTTCATCAGGTTGCGGTCGTCGCTGTCGGACCAGCCGCCGCCACGGATGATCTTGTAGGTCCCATCTTCGGGCCCCGGCGGATTCTCCAGGGGGCTGATGCTGTAGTAGTTGCGGTAGTACCAGTCGTCGACCCACTCCCAGAGATTGCCCGACATGTCATACAGTCCGTAGTCGTTCTCGGGGTATGAGGCGACCGGCCCCGGACCGAAGGGATAGTTCGTGTGGGCGCGGCGTCCCGTCTTCGCGGCCAGGCTGTCGTCGTTGACCTCGTATCCTCCCAGCCCCATTCCTTCATCGCCCCATGGGAACCTATTTCGGTCAAGCCCACCGCGAGCGGCCTTCTCCCACTCGGCTTCCGTCGGCAGTCGTTTGCCGACCCGTCCGCAATACACGTTGGCGTCATCCCAACTCACGTTGTAGGCCGGAATCCCTTCGTCACCTTCAGGGATTTCGCCTTTCGGCCACTGCCACGGACTGGTGCGCCCGGTTGCGGCGACGAACTTCGCGTAGTCTTCGTTCGTGACTTCGGTTCGATCGATGTAGAACGCATCCAGATGCACCCGATGGGCCGGTGTGTTGTCCTGGCGGTCCCGCTCGAACCATCCGATCGCATCGACCACGAAGAAGTGCACACGGCCCATCCAGAACTCTCCGGAAGGCACCAAAGCCATGCCGGGCGGCGCGGGCGGAGGAGCAGGGGGCGTTACTTCAAGAGACTCCGCAGTCGGCTCCTCGACCGGATCTCCGGCCTGCGGTTCCTGCGAATACGCCAGACAGGCGAACGTCAGGATCAAGGATATTGCGTGGAGTTGTCGCATGGGCGGTTCGTGCCTGTTAGCCGTTGGCTGTTGGCGTCTGGCTGTTGGATAAGAAAGGTGAAGATTGACAGCCGAAAGCCAATAGCTAAACGCTAAAGGCAAAACGCCAAAAGCTAATTATTCAAATATCCCGTCGATCGCATCACCGCTGAGCATCTCCCCGCCGCCGATCGGAGCCGTCTGCAGGAAGTTGTACGCACGGCCTGACGGAGTGTTCTCGATGCTCTTCGTCCAGTCGATCCCGAGCGCCGAATAAACCGTGGCGATTACGTTATCCATCGCAGGCTGTTCGGCGTGTTCCCAACCGGTGTCGATGCACTTGGAACAGTCTTCGTTGGTCGCGCCGATGATCCGGGTTTCCTTCCTCACTCCGCCTCCGATGAACAGGGTCGTAAAGGTCTCTCCGTAGTGGTCGCGGCCCTCCACGTTGTTCATGTACGGCATCCGGCCGAATTCGCTGGCAGCGACGACAAGGGTTTCGTCGAGCAGGGAATTGCCGGTTTCGCGGCCGGGCATCGCGTCCAGGTCCTTGATGAGGTTGCTGAACGCGTTGTCCCACGCCAGGCAAGTGACGTAGTGGTTCGATCTCTTGGTGCGATCAAAGATGAAGCTGTGGTGATCCCATGGCTGACGTCCATCGATGACGTAGGCCAGGCGGGTGCCCGCATCGGCCGCGATGATGTTCTTGGCGAGTATGCAGCCCATTCCGAACCCGTTTGCGTACCGTTCCTTCTCTTCCTCGCTGACATCGAAGACTTTCTTCCAGCGGGGATCGTCCAGGATGCGGTAGGCGTTTTGGTAGAACGCCCTGTAGTCGGAGGCCTTATCTCCCAGTGACGACCGAACCGCGGGCGACACTTCCGACAGCTTCATCAGAGCGTCGTACCTCTCTATCAGAGCCGCATTCGCCGATTCACCGGGCTTGGCGCCGAAACTGTCGAATGCGGCGGCGGGATCGAGGTTAATTCCGGTGAACTGGGGCGGAAAGAATCCCGCACCGATGGCGCCCACGCGTGCTTTTCCGAGACCCATGCTGATGTAGGTCGGAAAAGCGTCGGTATCCCGGCGCTCGTGATCCAATTCCGCGGCAACTACGCTTCCGAAAGCGGGGATCTCCTTGGCTACCGCCTGGTTCAAGCTTCGGCCCGTCTGGGTGTGATACTGACCGGTGAAATGCGCAAGTTCGGGGGCGCGCATCGACCGGACAAACGTCGTTCGCGGCGCCCAGTCGAGGTAGTTCGGGAACAGGGTCTTCGACATGTACAGGTCCGATGTGACCTTTTGCACGTCGAGATCCTTCGGCGTCTCCCGCGTGTCCTTGAGGTCCCAACACTCCATCGGGCTGATGGCGCCCGGCAGTTCAATAAAGATGACGTTGCGAGCCGTACCACGCGGTGAGGCTTTTGGTGCGGCGCTTGCAAGCCTGGGCCAGCCGATCTGGTCGGCCGCGGCCGCGGCCAGCGCCATTCCTCCGAATTTCAGCAGGTCCCGTCGGGTTGGTTTGTGTAGCCTTCTCACTTGTTGTCTCCCGAATCGAATCTTGTGACGCTCCGTATGACGCTCTAATGGTTCAGCAGGAACTCGGGGCTGTTGAGCAACGCCCACTGAATATTTTCAACGCCGGTCTTTCGATCCTTCTCCATCAACTGGAGTCCGACGTCCATCTCCTCCGGGGTAGGTAGTCGCGACAGGGTCGCTATAAAGATCTCGGCGATGATCTCCTGCTGGGTCCTGTCCGACTCCAGCAGACGGAACAATCGACTTCCCTCGCTAGCGGTCGAACGGGTGGTGACTACGTCCGACACCATCAT
Source organism: Terriglobia bacterium (assembly GCA_965206125.1). Classification (GTDB taxonomy): domain Bacteria; phylum Acidobacteriota; class Terriglobia; order 20CM-2-55-15; family 20CM-2-55-15; genus CAXWPM01. The sequence goes on along the minus strand of CBDBIN010000045.1, from coordinate 617,932 downwards.
CAACATCGCTTGCATCGGTGATGCTTTGTTGCCCTGAAATGCCGGCGTCTCACGGGTGCTCTGGAAGAACGCCTGCATTAATGCGTAGAGTGCAGTTCCTTCGTTGGGTCCCTCGGCATCCCTTGGCCGACTCGACACGCCGTTCGGGGCGGCAAGCTGCTTCACCCGTGAGACAGCTTGGCCCTTCAGCGCAAAGTTGTAGGGACTATCGGTCGCCTGAGCGATGACGTCGGCCAGCTCGGGCCCGGTCAAAACGCGAACGAACCGGCGGGAGTAGTAGGGGATGTACGCATCGTTCCATTCTCCCGGAAACTGCGTCGACAGCTGGTAGGCGCTCGATTTCATGACCGTCTTGATCAGATGATGGATGCTGAAACCGTTCGCCCGAAAGTCTTCGGCCAGCGCGTCGAGCAGTTCGGGGTTGGTCGGCTGGATCGTCCAGGGCTCGGGCGGGGGGTTGTCCGGGTCCAGACGAGCCATATCGAACGAATCGTAGGGTTCCACAAAGCCAACGACCATGAGCTTGCTCCAGATCAGGTTCGCGGTAGCGCGTCCGAACTGGATGTGAGTCGGGATGATTCGGGCCAGCGCCTTGCGGGGATCTTCGCTGGGACGAGGCACTTCGCCCGTCAAGAGGAACGCGGGCTCGTATGTGCCCCCATCCCGCGGGAACCGGGCTTTCGCCAACGTGTAGAAGGGAGCGTCATCTCCAGTGTCGTAACCGCCCGCCTCGTTGTCCATGATCGTGTTGGCGTTCGACACGTTCAGGGCGCGGTCGCTGTAACTGACCACCGCGCGCATCTTTCCGAAGAACGCCGCGTTCCTATGGAAGTCTGCTCGCTTCTTGCCGGTCAGGTAGAGGTTGATGTTTTCGAGATGCCCGGCGCCGTCATGACAGGAAACGCAATCGAGCGTGAGTCCCAGGAAGATCCGCGCGACTTCGACGGAAACTTCGTCGACGAAATCCAACCGATCCATCAGGTGGTAGTTGTCGGCGTCGGTCGGGCTTACCGCACGGGTAGCGGTATAGAGGGGGCCCCTGTAGAACTGCAGCGCCGGCATCATCGTGTGGCTCTTCGCCGCTGTCGTGACGAGGTCGTAGAGGACCTCGTCATACGGTCGATCGGCCTTTAGCCATTGCTTGTTGAACCACTGGAACGACTGGTCACGGACCCGAAACAGATCGCCCCAGAACCAGGCCCACTGCTCGGCAAACTCTTCGGTTCCGATCAGGGAGTCGATCAGGGAGTCGCGCTTGTCGGGGTCGTCGCTGGCGACGAACTCCCGCACGGCTTCAGGACTCGGTATCAAGCCCGTGGCATCGAGGTACGCACGCCGGATGAACTCGGTGTCGCTTGCCAGAGGGGAGTGGGGAATGCCGTCTCGCTCGATCCGACCGAAGATGTGGTCGTCGACGAGGTTCTTGCGTGGGATCTCTCCCACCTCGAAGGAGGCGGGAAGCATACCCGCCAATGCTTCGGTCAGACGGCTCGCTTCGGCAGCCTTGTCTTCAGCATTTGCGAAGATTCCTTCGTGCGCTTGCTCGATGGCGTCATGCTGCTCGATGGTCGGAACCTTCGGCTTCTCCGGCGGTTTTTTCTGTTGCGCGAACACCGTCAAAGTGACCGACAGGCAAAAAATCAAGAATACTGCCACTTTCCGCGGCTGCATAGTTGCCCCCCTCCATCGATTATGAGAATCTCGTTCGCTTCAGAACCCTAATAACTACCAATCTTTGTAATCGTTTATACAGTCGTCCCACTTCCTAAAGCAAGGAATAAGGGAATCAATTTCGCCCTAAGCGGATCAATTCCAGTCAACTCGACAGCACCCTTTGTTTCGCAGTCCTACTGGACTCCATTGACCGGGGTACTTCACGCTCCGTATACTTCGTCCAATCGGCTTGTTTCTATCGGCTTCGATTACGGTTCGGAGTCCTATCCGACACTCCGAGAGGTGACACATGCGGACAATGACGAGAGCCGTCTGGATGTCGCTGATACTGGTCCCGCTGGTGCTTGGCTCTGGCCGTCGGCTGACGACCGAAACGAACCCGGCAATCTCGCCAGGACCCGCGCAGCGACAGGAGCCCTCGGGCCGAATCGACACCAGCGCCTCAAACCAACGGGAATTCATCGACTCGAACTGCGTCGCATGCCATAACGAACAACTGCTCACGGCGGGGCTCACACTCGACGGGATCGATGTCGAGCGCGTCGGCGCCAACGCGGAGGTGTGGGAGAAGGTCCTGCACAAGGTGGGCACAGGTCAAATGCCGCCGATGGGCATGCCGCGGCCCGATGAGGCCGCTTCTCAAGCTATCCTGTCGTGGCTGGAGACCGAACTCGACCTCGCAGCGGTGGCGAATCCGGATCCTGGCAGTGTCGGTGTCCATCGCCTGAATCAGTCGGAATACGCCAACGCCGTTCGGGATCTGCTCGGTCTCGAGGTCGACGGAAACTCGCTACTGCTGCCGGACGAGGCCGATTCGGGCTTCGACAACATCGCTTCAAATCTGCCGCTCTCGCCGACGCACCTCGAACGCTACATGTCGGCGGCCCGCAAGATCAGCCGTCTCGCCGTGGGTGACCTGACGATGGGCATCGTTCCCGGCTTCAAACAGTACGCGGTTTCCGAGGTGCTGGACCAAGACGTTCGCGTCAGTGAAGACCTGCCCTTCGGGTCTCGTGGCGGTGCGGCAGTTCGCCATCACTTTCCGCTCGACGGTGAATACGTCATCCGCGTGCGCCTGCGACGGCAGGCCTACGACTACATCATGGGCATGGGTTCCGCCCAGAAAATCGATGTACGTATCGACGGAAAACGCGTTCACCGATTCACCGTCGGCGGCGAGGCGCCGGGCCTGCCCGGTCCGTTGACGTGGACAGGAGCAATCGTCGGGGATCTGGAATGGGAGCAGTACATGCATGAGGCGGATGCGGGCTTGGATGTCCGTGTCGCAGTTCAGGCCGGAACACGGACAGTCGGGGTTTCGTTCGTCGACACACCCTGGGAGGATGAAGGGTTTCTGCAGCCGCGCTACGGGATGAGGACTTTCGGCCGCCACTTCGATGAGCTGTATGACGATAACGCCGCCGTTGCCAGAGTCGACATCGGCGGCCCGTATCTCCCGGGGGGACCGGGGGACACTCCGAGCCGCCGTGCGGTGTTTGTGTGCCGGCCCACGAGCGTCCAGGAAGAAACCCCCTGCGCCAGGACAATTCTTTCCCGACTCGCCCGTCGCGCGTATCGCCGGCCGGTCACCGAAGACGAAGTCCAGACTCTGCTTGGCTTCTACCGCACAGGCAGGAGCAAGGGGGACTTTGACACGGGCATACAGAAAGCGATCGAGAGGCTCCTCGTGAGCTTTAATTTCATATTCCGTATAGAGCACGACCCGCAGGATGTCGCTCCCGGTACCGTCTATCAGATCAGCCAACTCGAACTGGCCTCGCGTCTGTCGTTCTTCCTCTGGAGCAGCATTCCCGATGAAGAACTTCTGGGCGTGGCTACTCGTGGCGAACTCCGAAACGATGGCGTGCTCGAGCACCAGGTCCGTCGCATGCTGGACGATCCCAGGTCCAGGGCGCTGGTGGACAATTTCGCCAACCAGTGGCTGACGGTCCGGAGGGTCCATGCATGGCAGCCGGACCCGGCCCGGTTTGACTTTTTCGACGAAAACCTGCGCCACGCCTTCCTCGAGGAAACAAAACTGTTCCTCGACAGCCAGCTAGGCGAGGACCGGAGCGTCGTCGAACTGCTCAGCGCCGACTACACGTTCGTCAATGAACGGTTGGCCCGGCACTACGAGATACCGGGAGTCTACGGGGAGCGATTTCGCCGCGTGACGTTGAACGGTACAGAACGTGGTGGCCTTTTGGGCCAGGGAAGTATCTTGATGGTCACGTCCTACCCCGACCGCACCTCACCCGTGGTTCGTGGAGTCTGGCTGCTCGAGAACATCCTGGGGATGCCCCCTCCGCCCCCACCGCCAACGGTGCCGGCCCTGGAACCCAGGAGCGAGGATGGCCGGGCGCGATCGATGAGAGAGCAGATGGAGCTTCACCGCCGAAATCCGACCTGTGCGGTTTGCCACGTGCGGATAGACCCGGTAGGGTTCGCGCTGGAGAACTTCGATGCAGTCGGTCGGTGGCGTGTCGAGGCCGACGGCCTTCCGATCGACGCGTCCAGTGTCTTTGCCGATGGCACGGCGATCGAGGGGGTCGCGGGGCTGCGGAGGTTCCTGTTGCGCAATCAAGAATCGTTCGTCAGGACCTTTACCGAGAAGCTTTTGACCTATGCTCTGGGCCGCACGATCGAATACTATGACCATGCAGCCGTCCGCGAAATTCAGCGGAAGTCCGCAGATACCGACTACCGATGGTCGTCTATCATTCTGGGGATCGTCGAGAGCACGCCGTTTCAGATGAGGAGAACAGCATCATGATTGTTACGAAGAAGGCTATTTCCCGCCGCACGCTGCTTCGCGGCTTGGGAGCCGCGGTGGCCTTGCCGCTGCTGGATGCCATGGTGCCGGCGGCGACGGCGTTGGGCCAGACGCCCGCCAGACCCGTGATGCGTTTCGGCGCAGTGTACGTACCAAACGGCGTGACTGTCCAACAGTGGTTCCCCGAGGCTGAAGGGACGGAGTTCGAGTTCACACGCATCTTGAAGCCGCTGGCGCCGTTCCGGGATCGTCTCGTGATCTTGAGCGGGCTCGACAGCACCCCAGCTCCACCCGCCGACACTTCCGGATTCCCCCATGCGAAAGCCAGCACGAAATTCCTGACCGACGTGTTCCCCTATCGCAAGCTCCGGGCCGGAATATCGATGGATCAGATTGCCGCCAGGGTATTGGGTCAGGACACGCCTTTGCCTTCGCTCGAACTCGCTTTGGAGTCGGTGGAATTCGGGACGGTCTGCGATTACGGTAGCTGCATCTACACGGGCACAATCTCCTGGGCCGGGCCGACGGAGCCATTGCCGATGGAGACAAACCCGGCGGCTGCTTTTGAACGGCTGTTCGGGGATGACACCACCGATCCTGTCGCCCGGCGTGCCCGCCTTGAAGAGAAGGGCAGCATTCTGGATTCGCTGCTTGGGGAAGTCTCCGGCCTGAAGCAAGCTGTCGGCCCCGGGGATCGTTCCCGGATCGAGGGATATCTGGACAACATCCGCGATGTAGAAAGCCGCATCCAGAGGGCCGCCGAACACGACGTGGAACTCCCGGCGGTCAGCCGTCCTTCCGGGATTCCGTCGACGTTTGAAGAACACGCGAAGTTGATGTTTGACGTGCAGGTGCTGGGATACCAGGGGGACGTCACGCGCGTGATGACGTTCATGTACGGCCGCGAATTGAGTGGCCGCTCCTACCCCGAGATCGGCGTTCCCGACGCCCATCACCCGATATCGCACCATCGAAACGATCCGGAACGGATGGAGCGATGCGCCAGGATCAACGAGTTTCACGTGACGCTGTTCAAATACTACCTGGACAAGCTGGCGGGAACATCGGACGGCGACGGGTCCCTCCTGGATCAGGTCACCATCCTCTACGGGTCCGGCATGAGCGACGGCAATGCCCACTCTCCCAAGAACCTGCCGCTCCTGCTGGCCGGCGGAGGCGCAGGCCGGCTCAAGGGAGGTCGCCATATTCGGTATGCAGAAGGGACCCCGCTGGCGAACCTGCACCTTGCCCTGCTGGACAAACTCGGTGCGCCCATCGAGGAGATCGGCGACAGTACGGGCCCGCTCAACATTGATTCCCTTGCAGGCGTCTGATAGCCCGTGTTAGCCAGCAACGTTGCCGACAGCGAGGGGACGGACTCCTCTGTCCCCAACACTAGATTCCGAGGTAAGTCATGATGCCACGTGTGGACAGAGGTGTCTGTCCCCTCTGCCTTGCGACCCTGCTGTTGTTTCTGGCCCCCAGCCTCGCCCCTGCCGGGCAGCTCCAACTCGTAGAAGCGGTCAAGCAGAGCGATGAGACCGCAATACGCGCGCTGCTCGAACTTGAGATCGACGTGAATGCTCCCGAGGGCGATGGAGCGACTGCGTTGCACTGGGCGGTCTACCGAGACAAGGCCGACACTGTCGAACTGCTGATCGGTGCGGGCGCGAATGTTAACGCAGCAAACGACCTGGGAATTACACCGCTTGCCCTCGCGGCAGTCAACGGGAATGCGGCCATCGCAGAGACATTACTACGGTCCGGGGCTGATCCCGCCGTAGCGAGCGAGGTGGGGGTGACACCGCTCATGGAGGCCGCGCGCACAGGGAGCATCGACGTAGTGCGGGCGCTGATGGAGTTCGGAGCCGACGTGGACGCGAACGAGCGTGCCCGGGGGCAGACGGCGCTCATGTGGGCGGTGTCGCAGCAACACGCCGATGTGGTCGAGGTGCTGCTCCGATACGGTGCCGACGTCCATGCCCGGACGAGCACACGCACACGGATAGTCATGCTGGACCGCGGGGGCGGGGAAGAGGTCCAGACATCGGAGCTTGTCGCGACCCCGGCCGAGATGGGGGGCAGCAGGCCGTTGTTGTATGCCGCGCGGGTCGGGGATCTGGATTCCGCCCGTCTGCTTCTGGGGGCGGGAGCGAACGTCAACGCGGCATCGGCGGACGGCAACTCCGCCCTTGTCGTGGCAGCGTTTGGTGGCCAGGAACATGTGGTCTCACTACTGCTGGAAGCGGGGGCGGACCCCAATGCCGCCGGCGGAGGCTTCACCTCCTTACATGCCGCCGTGCTGAGCGGAAACCTGCGGGCGGTGAACGCGCTCCTCGCCCACGGTGCAGATCCGAACCTACCCATGACGAAAGGCTCTCCAGTCCGTCGACACGGTGACCTGGACTGGGCTCTGTCGAGCAAAATGGCCGGGGCCACGCCTCTGTTCGTGGCCGCCAACTATCTCGAAGTCGAAATCATGCGGGCACTGACCGCCAGCGGCGCCGATCCGGCGGCCGCCATTCTGGACGGCACGACGCCAATGATGGTGGTAGCAGGAATCAGAGTCGAGCGCCGGATTCGTCCGGTGGACCTTGTCAAAGACTCCGACGCGGATGGCGGATATCGCGAGATTCCGCGTGAAGAGAGCCGCGTTGTGGAAGCGGTCGAGCTGCTGCTTGAGGCGGGCGCCGACGTGAACGATACCAACCAGGCCGGGGACACCGCCCTGCACGGGGCGGCGGCCGGTGGATCCACCTCAGTCATTCAGCTGCTCGCCGACCGAGGCGCCGACCTGAACCCGGAGAATCAGGACGGACGCACCCCGTTGTCCCTGACGACGGGAGGCGGCCGAGGCCGGGGAGGCCCTTCCCCCGAGATGCAGGAGGCCCAGGATCTGTTGCGGAAACTGGGAGCGATCGACTGAGGGTTCCGTCAACAGTGCATGCTACAATGCGTTTTTCCCAAGACAGGAGGTGCAGCAATGACGATCTCACGACGTAAGGCGATCGCTATTTCAGGCTCGACGCTGGCGGGGTTGTCCCTCGGCGTGCTCAAGCCCGGGATCCTACGGGGTAAGGGTTCCTTGCCGCAACAGCCGGGGCCGGACCAGCTCGTCGAACGGCCGCTACGCGAGGGCTTTCCGGCGCCGCTTCCACTCAACCCGGATGGTTCAGCTCCGGAGCACCCGGAGAGCGCGGCGGGGCCGATCACCGATCCCCTCATGTGGCGCACCCCGGACCGGCAGGCACCCGAGATCGAGTTCGACTACCGGGAAATGGAGATCAGTGTAGATACGCGCGGTCTCGCGAGACTCACCGGAACGCTGCGCTTTTCGGATCTGGAGCAACTGCCGCGAGTGTCCCACACCTTTCTCCTGCAGTGCGGCGCACCGAACCCCCGCGGAATCGTCAAGTGGACAGGCGTCGGTTTCTCCGACTTCGCGGACATGCTGGGTCTCATCCCAGAGGCGCACTATTGCCGTTTCGTCGCCTCCGACGGCCGATACGTTGACGAGCCGGTAGCGTCGCTGAGACACCCGCAGGTGATGCTTGCGTGGATGATGAACGACGAGCCGATTCCGCCACGGCACGGTGCGCCTCTTCGGCTCATTATCCCCTTCCGGTACGGGCAACGAAGCCTCAAGGCGATCACGGAGATAACGTTCGGCACGCCGGGTCTTCGCATGCCGCCGTTGCCGGACTGAATAGCTATTGCCCGACTTCGAACGTTTCGTCCTTGAGCTCGTACAGGCGTAGCCGCTGGATTCGTCCGTCTTCGGCGAACTGGAAGAACGCGGCGCCCGGGGCCATGAACTTCGTCTCGCCGTCCCGGAACGTGTAGATAGCCGTGAATTCCACCGAAACCGCCACTCCGCCCCATGGCAGCGGTGTCGAGTATACGAGATTGGCTGTAATCTCCCGGGCCGTCTGCATGTTGATGCGGTAGGCGAGGTCGAAGAACGTCGAGGCGTAATAGTCGGCCCATTTTCGAACTCCCGCGTGTTCGTAATACATCACGGGGCCCAGTTGGTTCTCGTTCGGCCTGACGAATAAGAAGGCATCGGGGCGATAGAGCTCGACGAGGTCTTCCACCAATGATTCCACGCTCGGCAGATTCGGCGCCGGTTCGGGTTCTGTCTGTTCAGCCTCCTGTTCTTCGGTTTCGGATCCTGCAGTTTCCACCTCCTTGTTCTCGGCATTCTCAGGAGACCAGTCGTCGAGGGCGTTCAATCGGGCGAACCATTCCCGGACGAGTGTCTCCGGGTCGAGCTGCGACTCGGCAGCCGTCCCGGAAGAGTCCTGCGAGTAAGCGGGGGTCAGGCAGACAAGGATCAGAACCAGTCCGACGATAGTGCGCATCACAATACCTTCCAGCGTAAGAAGTTCGGCTCACGATACCGTTTGGTCTTGTGCGAAATCAAGCGTCCGAAAAATACGCCCGACCTCTTGAGCCCGGGCGTTCCTGATCGCAATAGCTTGCGGCCGGTTTTCATTGCGACCTTGCCGGCACGGCTCCCTGTTTACCGGCTTGTTACTTGTCCTTGTTGCAGGTCATTAAGTAGAATTACGCCACACCCCCTGTATGCTGAGCCTTGCGCATAAATAACTTACTTTCAATTCGATAGGTGACGATCTATGAGAACCAGAATCCTGATAGCGCTGGTGACCTGCTCGCTGGCGGTCTGGGCGTCGGAGATTCCGGAGGATCGTGGCGTATCCGGACTGAAGCAGGTGCTGGACCGGCTCGACGTCGTAGCCAGCGTCCTGCATACCGGGGCCCATCCCGACGACGAGAACAGCTCGCTTCTGTCCTGGCTTGCGCGAGGGCAGGGGGCGCGGACGGCATACCTGTCGACGACTCGCGGAGAGGGCGGCCAGAATCTGATCGGTACGGAGTTGTTCGAAGCACTGGGAGTGATCCGTTCTGAGGAGTTGCTGGGGGCGCGGCGGCTCGACCGCGGGCAGCAGTTCTTTACGCCTAATTTTGAGTTCGGTTTTTCAAAGACCGCGGCCGAAACCCTGGAGAAATGGGGCAAAGAGGCGCTGGTCGGCGACTTTGTGCGTGTGATCCGCAAGTTCCGGCCCGAGGTCATCGTCTCTCGCTTTACGGGCACGCCCTCGGACGGCCACGGTCATCACCAGGCCGCCGGAATCGCGACGATGGAAGCGTTTGACGCGGCGGGGGACCCGAACCTGTATCCGGAGTACGGTCCCCCCTGGCAGGCAAAGAAGCTATACATGGCCGCGCGCGGCGGCGGGCGTGGTGGCCGCGGAGGACGGGGTGGCGCAGCTACCGGAGACGTTCGAATGAACGTCGGCGAGTACGCGGTTGCGTTGGGACGCTCCTACCATGAGATCGCGATGGAAGGACGGAGCCTGCATCGAACGCAGTCGATGGGAGCGGCTCGCGAGATTGGACCGCGGTACACGAGTCTCGACCTTGTGAAGAAAACGGTCGATGGCCCTGATGACGCCTCGATTTTCGCCGGAACCACGCACCGGCTGACGGATCTTGCCGAAATCGAACCGGCGCTTCGAGCCGATCTCGACACGCTGCAAGCCGACATTGACGATATTCGTAGCAAGACCACCCTGAGCGAACCGTCGGCCATCCTGTCCGACCTTATCGAGGCCATCCGGAAGTTTCACGCAATTCGCGACAAGGCGAGGGTGGATCATGTCCGGTTCATACTCGACACCAAAGAATCGGATTTCTATCTCGCAGCGGAACTGGCCGCAGGCATCGACGTGCAGGTGCTCGCTTCGGACGACACCGTCGTGCCTGGCCAGGAATTGGAACTGACGATCGTGGCTGTTAACAACGGGCCGTTCGACTTCGAAACCGTCCGGACGACTACGGACTTTCCGGACGGATGGGAGACGGAGTACCTGGGTTCGTCCGGCAGCATGTCGAGCGGGGATCGTTTCGAACAGACGTTCACAGTGAGAGTCGGCGCGGAAACCGACTTTACCCAGCCTTATTGGTTGCGGGAGAGCAAGGCCGGGGACCGGTTCATCTGGCCGGACGGGGAACAGGTCGCGATGCCGTTCGACTCGCCCCTGATGGCTACCCAAGTCGAGATCGACTACGACGGGGTAGCGATCCAGATCGACCGCGACGCCCGGTACCGCTATGTGGACGACGTTTACGGCGAGCAGTGGAGTTTCGTCAAGGCCGTGCCCGGTCTTTCAGTCCGACTGACTCCGGAGACGGCCGTGGTCCCGATCTCGAGCGACGGCAAGAAAGAGTTCACCGTTGAACTCCACAACCAGGTACCGGAAGGCGGAACGGTTGAGGTGTGGCTGAACGCCCCCGAGGGTTGGTCGGTGACGCCCGCGACGCGGAGCGTCGAGTTTCGACGACCAGGAGAAACGGCTTCCATTCAGTTCGTGGTGGACGTGCCGGCCGTGGAGGGCGAGTTCGATATCACTGCGACAGCCGTGATGGGAGGCCACACCTACGAAGAGGGCTATCGTGTCATCGCATACCCCCACATCGAGACGAGGCACATCTATTCTCCGACACACTCGAGGGTCAAGGTGTTCCCGCTCGAAACCCACGTCGAGAACATCGGTTACATCGAGGGCGCCGGAGACCTCGTCGCGGAATCGCTCCGACAACTCGGCATCCCGGTAACGTTCCTGACCTCGGATGATCTGTCAAGGGGGGACCTGTCTGTTTACGACACCATCGTAGTCGGGATCCGCGCGTACGGCGTTCGCGACGATTTGGCCGCCTACAACGAGAGGCTGTTGGACTACGTCGCCGACGGCGGCACCGTGGTCGTCCAGTACAACCAGTATGCGATGCCCGGTGGGGATTTCGGCCCATACCCGTTCTCCATCAGCCGTCCGCATGACCGGGTGACAGTTGAGGAGGCGCCTATCACCTTCGTAGACCCGGACCATCCAGCCTTGAACACGCCGAACCGGATCACCCAGGACGACTTCGCCGGATGGGTCCAGGAGCGCGGCCTCTATTTCATGGGAGACTGGGACGAACGATATACGCCGATCCTCGCATCGAACGACCCGGGCGAGGAACCGAAGCTGGGCGGCATGATGGTGGCCGAAATCGGCCAGGGACGCTACGTCTACACCGGCTATGCCTTCTTCCGCCAGTTGCCGGCGGGCGTCGCCGGGGCGTACCGGCTGTTCTCAAACCTGATCAGCCTCGGTAACTGAATTTCGTGACGGTGCATTAATCCCGGAACTGGTCCCTAGGGGTCCTAATTTGGGATTAATGCACCGTCACGGAATTCCTTTGTCGACGCGACGTGACTGGGTAGAATTAGAGTTATGAAGTTCCGTTCGATCCTGTTCGTCCTCGTGACGATTGCGCTGGCCCAGTCCGCTTGGGCGCAGCTGTCCCAGCAAAGGCGTTTCGAGATCCTCGGAACCTTGATTGCCGACAGTGCAGTGTCGAAGATCGTCATGCCCTACGGCGACAACGGTGTCACGCTTTCCTCGACGGGCGAGATCGACCAGGACGCCCTCCAGAAAGAGGTCAACAAGGAAGGTCCCTCCGTAGAGCTGGATGAAGTCGTCGAGATCACAGACATTGACTTCCATGACGATCGGATCGAGATCGAGCTCAACGACGGCGGAAAGAACAAGAAGAGCATCCTCGAACGAATTGAAGTCGGATTTGGGGATCGGACGTCGCCCGTGAGCGACCGGGATCCTGCGGAGGCCAAGGGCTCGAGAATCATCCTGCGGTTTGAAGACAAGGTGCCCCCCGATATGACGGCGGACGATCTCCGGGCGTATCTTTCTCCAGTTCTGGACTTCAACAAGCGGACTTTCCTGGACACCGGTATCGATTCCCTTCCTGAAGAGTTCAAGGAAGCCGTCCTGGCGAAGGAAGCGAAGATCGGTATGGACAAGTCGACGGTCCTGCTGGCGATGGGCCGGCCCGACCGCAGGATCCGGGAAACCGTCGACGGACGCCCGCGCGAAGACTGGATCTACTTCAAGACAGGTCTGGGCGCCGATTTCATCACCTTCGAAGACGGCATCGTCATCTCCATCAAGAGATACTGATCTCCACACCCGGACAGTGATGAAGATTGCCGTGTTCGGCGCCGGCGCCGTGGGGAGCTACTACGGGGGTCGTCTGGCCGAAGCCGGTCATGACGTCACGCTCATCGGCCGTGCCGCCCACGTGGCGGCAATCCGCTCGGGCGGCCTGAAGATAGAATCCTCGGTCTTCCCGACCTCCACATCGCACCCCCACGCCGCCGAGAGTCTTCCGGCCGGTTCCGATCCGGACCTGGTCCTGTTGACCGTCAAGGCATTCGATTCCGCTCGGGCCGCGGCCTCGCTCAAGGGGCGAATCGGGCCCGGGACCCGGGTCCTGAGTCTCCAGAACGGTGTCGACAACCACCTGGCAGCCTCCGCCGGGCTCGGAAACGTCGTGGTCCATCCGACCGTCGTCTACGTCGCAGTCGGCCTGGTGGAGCCCGGCCTGATTCGCCACCTGGGCCGCGGTGAGATTGTCCTTCCCGAGGAGTTGTCCGACCTGGTTCCCGTTTTCGCTGAAGCACGCATTCCGGCGAAGACCTCCGGCAACATCGAAGGCGTGCTCTGGAACAAGCTCCTGCTCAACGCGAGTCTGAACGCCATGTCGATGATTACCGGGGCTTCGTTCGGCGAAATGGCGGCGAGTTCCGATGCTGAGAGTATTGTTCGGGCAGCCGTCGCCGAAGTGTTGGCCGTGGCCCGCTTTCGTAAAGTGCGTATCGATGTGGACGAGCCTGCCCAGAGTGTTCTGGAGACAGCCAGGAGCCTCGGAGACGGAAAGTCTTCAATGTGGCAGGACTACCAGGCCGGCAAGAAGATCGAGATCGAAGCGCTCAACGGAGTCGTCGTTCGGCTTGGGAGCGAAGCCGGCATTGACACGCCCGTGAACGAAACGCTGTTCGCTATGGCGCGACTGATGGATCAGCGAGCCAGAGGCAAGGGCGTGTGAGTTTCGGTGTCTACATCCACGTTCCTTTCTGTGAACAGCACTGTCACTACTGTGCATTCCCGGTAGCCGTGCTCGGCACGAACGCGCACGCGCCGTATGTCGATCGGCTTCTGCGCGAGATCGACCTCGCGGAACTGCCCGACCGAGTAGGGACGGTGTACCTGGGAGGCGGGACCCCTTCGTTGTTGAGTCCCAGCTTACTCGATCGACTCTTCGCAGCGATTCCCAAGGGTGCGCGTGAAGTTTCGATAGAGGTGAATCCGGGCACGTTCGACGAGGAACGTATCGGGGCGTACCTCGGGGCCGGTGTCACCAGGGTCAGCCTGGGCGTGCAGTCTTTCGATCAGGGTGACCTGCGGAATGCCGGACGTCTGCACGGGCCGGAGGATTCCTCAGCCGACTACGAAACGCTGCGTCGGCACGGGTTTGACGACATCAACATGGATCTCATCGCGGGTCTTCCCGGGCAGACCCACGAGAGCTGGGAGATAAACCTGGACCGTGTGATCGAACTCGGCCCGGAGCACCTTTCCATCTACCTGCTGGATGTCGAGGACAGCAGCCTGTGGGGAAGGCAGGCCACCGGGCCCCCGAACGACGAGGATGCGGCCTGGTTTTACGTTGAAGCGGCCCAACGCCTCGACGGGGCCGGATACCGCCACTACGAGATCTCCAGCTGGGCACGGCCGGGGCGGGAATGTCGGCACAACCTGGGCTACTGGAACGGCGTGCCGTACCGGGGCGTCGGTCTGGGAGCGCACTCCTTCATCGGTGGCCGCCGCTTCTGGAACACGCGTTCGCTGGACAAGTATGCGCGCATGCTGGACGACGGGACGCTGCCCATCGAGGAGATCGAGGAGAGAACACGAAAGATCAGACTCCAGGAAGCCTTCATGTTGGGACTGCGCCAGATCGATGGGTTCGACGTCGCCGTCGTCGCGAAAGATCTCGGAATCGATTATCCTCAGGACTGGTTCGACCGCGTGGAGAACCTCGCGCGGGACGGGCTTGTCACATTTGACGGACGAACCCTGAAGTTGACACCCAGCGGTTGGCTGTTCGCTACCGGTATTACTGAGGAACTCCTATGCCCGACGCTGCTATTGACCTCCGAAGCGACACCGTAACGCAGCCCTCTGCCAAGATGCGTCAGGCGATGGCGGAAGCTGACGTCGGCGACGATGTGTTCATGGAAGACCCGTCGGTCAACCGGCTCCAGGATCGCGCCGCCGAACTGTTCGGCAAAGAGGGGGGTCTGTATGTTCCGTCCGGAACGATGGGCAATCTCTCGGGCATCCTCGCGCAGACCGAACGGGGCCAGGAAGTCATCTGCGAAGCACAAGGCCATATCTATAACTACGAGATGGCGTCGATGTCCGCGATCGGCGGTGTTCTGCCTCGAGTGATCGAGACCGAAGACGGCATCATGAGTTGGGACCAGATCGAACGCGCCATCCGTCCGAAAGTCTACTACCGTGCGCAGACCGCCATGGTGTCGCTCGAGAACACCCACAACATGGCCGGCGGGACGGTTTACCCTACCGAGGTCGTGGATGAGATCTCGGAGCGCGCGCACGAGCGGGGTCTCGCGATGCACCTGGACGGCGCCCGCATCTTCAATGCCGCCACCGCCCTCGGTGAGGACGTAGCGCGTATCACCCGCGGTTTCGACTCGGTCCAGTTCTGCCTGAGCAAGGGGCTGGGAGCTCCGGTCGGGTCGCTCATCGTGGGCAGCAGAGCACTCATCGATCGCTGCCGGAGGATCCGCAAGATGCTGGGCGGCGGAATGCGCCAGGCCGGCGTGCTCGCGGCCGCGGGGTTGGTCGCACTCGAAGAAGGCCCGAAACGATTGAACGAAGACCACGCCAGGGCGCAGCGACTTGCCGAACGGTTGAGCCGTATTCCGGGCATCGGGATCGATCCGAAGAAGGTACGGACGAACATCGTGATCTACGATATTGCCGGGGCGGGCTTTGGGTCGTCCGACTTCCTTTCGGCGCTGGAGAGCCGCGGGGTCCTTGCCGTACCCGTCGACCGTGATCGCGTCCGTATGGTGGCGCACCTGGACGTCGGCGACGAGGAAGTGGACCGTGCGGCCGACATCGTTCAGAAGCTCGTCGACGAAAGGAAGCGATGAAGTTGCGTGTCGGGGTCGTGTTCGGCGGCCGGTCGGGTGAACACGAGATTTCGCTCCGCTCGGCGCAATCCATCCTCGGGGCGCTCGACCGGGCTAAATACGACGTCATTCCGATTGGCATCACGACTGAGGGGAAGTGGTTGAGCGGTACCGGTTCAATCGCGCTCCTACCTCCGGAAGAGGAGATCCGCGAGACGTTCAAGGCGGCCGTGCCGATGACGATGGCGGCCGAACCGGCGGGCCCCTCGGGTCTGGACGTCGTGTTTCCCGTCCTCCACGGCCCGTTCGGAGAGGACGGAACGATCCAGGGTCTCCTCGAACTGGCCGACGTCGCATACGTGGGAGCCGGTGTCCTGGGGTCCGCCCTCAGCATGGACAAGGACGTGATGAAGCGTCTGCTGCGGGATGCCGGATTGCCAGTGGTCGATTACTGGTGTATGCCCGCCAACGAGATCGAATCCTTCGTCGGAGCCAGAGGGCCAAAGCTCCCATATCCCGTGTTCGTCAAGCCGGCGAATCTCGGGTCGTCGGTGGGCATCACCAAGGTGGCGTCGCTCGATGGCCTCGGATCCGCGATCGCCGAGGCGGCAGGCTACGACCGGAAGGTCCTCGTTGAACGCGGCATCGATGCGCGCGAGATCGAGCTTGCGGTGCTGGGTAACGACCAACCTATTGTGTCCGTGCCCGGCGAAATCCGTCCGTCGCGCGAGTTTTATGATTACCAGGCCAAGTACTTCGACGACGACTCCGAGATCATCATTCCGGCCGAACTCGACGATGGTCAAGTAGCCGAAGCGCAGCGTCTGGCAATCGCGACTTTCGAAGTCCTGGAGGGGTCCGGATTGGGCCGCGTCGACCTGTTTCTCGAGAAAGCCAGCGGCAGGTACTACGTGAACGAAATGAACACCCTTCCGGGCTTCACGTCGATCAGCCAGTATCCCAAACTGTGGGAGGCATCGGGCATTAGCTATCCCGAACTGGTCGACCGGTTGATCCAACTGGCTCTCGAACGCCATGTGCGGAAGTCACACTTGAAAACTTCCTACAAACACCTCCGTCCGGGTACCTAGAGTCTCATCAACTCCGTTCGACAGAATAGACACCCGGTCGCTACCGCTTCCGGTTCTGACGAAGCGTCGGCGTCTGGGCCCTCAGTCGGAACCGGGAGCGGTAGCGACCGGGTGGGCATCAAATAAAAAGGGCTGCAACTAGTGCAGCCCTTTGTTCAATTCTCGGTCTTTTGCGCCTTATTTTGTTGTTTTGCAAGTCGGCCGTCTTACGCGACCTTTTGTTAACTGGAGCTTTCTAATCCTAGGTCTTTCTGATTATCCCTCCTTAAAGAAACATCAGAAGATTCAAGCACGACTACTACCCATAGGGGTAGAGTCGAGCACACAGTGCATAGTATTGTGGTGAAATTTTTGCGTGTCAAGTGAAAAAACAGGCCAGGGCGCCCGGTCGGTCCGGGATCAGGGAGCCTGGTAATAGCCCCGCTTGTGGACGATGTCGTAATCCCGGCCTTCGGGGCAGAGAACTTCGATGTTGCGGAACACGATCTTGTCGGGAGGCGCGAGATTGTTGGACACGTAAGCGAGGACGTACTGGTTGCGGGCCTGCTCGGTCACATCGAAGAAGACGCTCGCGAGCGATGAGTTGCCGACGTCGCGGAAATCGCCGCCCGAATAGTTTGAGTAGTCGTCCAGATCAGTCGGCCTCATTCGCTCGAAAACATCGGCGGCGAGCCGCAGGACGTACACCTCGACTTCGGAGTTGATCAGCCGCATCACGTTGTCCTGGAGACGGTGGATGCTGGCACGGTCGTTGCCGTCGGTTATCAGCAGGACGACCTTCCGCATGTTCTCTGGCTCGTCGCGCAGTTCGCCCATCGCCAGGTACATCGCATCGTGGAGCACACGGGCATCGGGCTGCCTCGAAGTTCCGGCTCGCGGCACGAGCTGGCGCCCGTTGACCGTCAGTCCGGGCGGGCCTCGGGATCCGCCCGCAGTCTGACTTGTCGGATTCTGGTCTCGTAGCAGGCTCAGGGCGGCATAGAGTTCGTCCGAGTCGTCGGTGAAGTCGAGCATCCGCGTCACCCGGTCGTCGTACCGGAATAGAGCCACCTTGTCGAACGCCCCGAATGCGGCGGCGAGGGAAGGAACCGCTTCCTGGACCGCTGCCAGCGACTTCGCCTCCATACCGGTATCGATCACGAGAGCTGCCGACAAGGGTACCGGATCGATGCTGAACTGATCGATCGTCTGCTCGCGGCCATCTTCGAGGACGACGAAGTCGTCCTTGTCCAGGCCGGTGATCAACTCACCGTCGGCGCCGCGAACCTGGAAGGGAACGACGACCAGATCGACGCGCGTGCGGAGCTGAAACTCTTGAGCAGCGAGCGGTCCTGCGACGACGGACAAGGCCAGCAGGCTAATCGTTGTCTTCCAGCGGCGCATAGTAGCCTTTCCTGGCGCGGACCCTGAGGTCACGGTTACGCGGCTTGATCTGGATCTCACGGTAGCCCCCGTCCTTCTTGGTGTTCGTGGACACGTAGCCCAGGCTGTACTGGGTCCGGAGTTCCTGGGTGATCTGGTCGAAGATGTCCTGGAACCTCGAGTCGTTCTTGACTTCGAACACTGCGCCGCCCGTTTCTTCAGACAGGGTCCTCAGTGTGCGCATGTCTCCGCCCCCCCGCCTACCACCGAAAACTCCCCTGCGGGGTTGCTGGTTGTAGATGGAGTAGATGACCGCGTCGGCCTGATGTGCGGCGATGAGCGCCTCGCTTCGGCGGATCTTGCTGGTCGTGTCTTCGCCATCGCTGATCAGAATGATGGCCTTGCGGCCGGCTTCCTGCCGGAGTCGGTCTTCGCTCGCCAGGTACACAGCATCATAAAGGGAAGTCCCGCTGCCGATACCCAGCGATCGAATCGCCTCACCCAGCGGAGCGGCGCTCTCGGTGAAGTCCTGCACCAGCGTGATATTGCGTTCGAATCCGATCACCAGCGCCAAGTCCTGCCGCCGCATGATCGACTCGAAGAACGCTACCGCCGTCCTCTTTTCCTCGTCAAACACCTGTCGCACGCTTGGGCTCGTGTCGATCAGCATCGCGATCGTGAGCGGAAGCTCGTTTTCCCTCGCGAAATGCTGGATCTCCTGTACCTTTCCGTCCTCTTCGATGACGAAGTCTTCGGGTCCGAGGTCGGAGATGAGCCGGCCCCGGTCGTCAGTCACGCTGAATAGGACGTTGACGAGGTCGACGCCGACTTTGATGGTGAACTGCCCCGCCGCCAGAGGCGGCAAGGCCAGCAATGTCAGGACTATAACGGCGGTTAATCGAAGCATTGGGGCCATGTTAACATGCTCAATTCGGGTCCTTCGAGTTTAGACGACCCGGAGCCGGATTCCGTTTGTTAAGAATGTATTACCAGTAGATTTCTGTCCGTCCGCTACGACATGCTCAAGCTCACGAACACGCTGTCAGGAGAATTGGAAGAATTTACACCCGCCGACGGCAAGACCGTTCGGATATACGTCTGCGGTCCGACCGTGTACGACTACGCTCACATCGGGAACTTTCGATACTTCGTGTTCTGCGACATCCTGCGTCGGCATATCAAGAGCAAGGGTTGGGAGATCCTGGAGGTGATGAACATCACGGACGTCGACGACAAGATCATCGAGAAGGCCTTAGCCGAAGATGTCGATCTCCGGACCTACACGGACAAGTACACCGAAGCGTTTCTTGAGGACAGCGAGTTGCTCGGCATCGAGCCCCCGGAGCAGATCGTTCGTGCGACCGAACACATTCCGGACATGGTCGCGCTTGTCCGGGACTTGTTGGAAAAAGACATCGCCTACACCGAAAGCGGTTCGATCTATTTCCGAGTCTCCGCCTTTCCTTCCTACGGACGCCTGTCCCGGATCGATACCCGGGAACTGAAGGTCGGGGCACGAGTGGATGTCGATGAATACGACAAGGAATCGCCCCAGGACTTTGTGCTGTGGAAAGCTCCAAAGCTGGATAAAGAACCGCGTTGGGAGACTGATATCGGCACGGGACGTCCCGGTTGGCATCTGGAATGCTCGGCAATGTCCATGAAGTACCTGGGCGCGAGTTTCGACATGCACTGCGGTGGTGTCGACCTGATGTTTCCGCATCATGAGAATGAGATCGCGCAGAGCGAGGCCGCGACCGGCAAACCTTTTGTCCGTTTTTGGGTGCACAGCGAACATCTGAAGGTCGAAGGCCAGAAGATGGCCAAGTCCGCGGGAACTTTCTACTTGCTGCGCGACCTTATCGATAAAGGGTTCGATCCGCTGGCCATCCGGTATCTACTGGTCTCGGTACCGTACCGAAAGCAGCTGAACTTCACCTTCGACGGGCTCCACCAGGCGGCCCAGTCCATCGACCGTATCAAGGAGTTCCTGTTCCGGTTGTCCTCGGCGCAGCTCGCTACGGGTGAGGACGCTTCCACAGCAGGTATGCTCGATGATGCGCGTTCCCGGTTCGACGCCGCGTTGGACGACGATCTCAACACCGCCGTCGCTTTGGCCGCCGTGTTCGACCTGATCCGCACCGTTAACACCGCACTCGAAGCCGGAACCGTGAGGGAACAGAATCGAGCCCGGATCGATGCCTGGTTCGACGAGGTCGACCGGAGACTGGGGATCGTACGCCGTGCCTCGGCCCGAGGCGATCAAGATTCGCGCGTCGATGAACTGATCGCCCAGCGCAAAGAGGCTCGCGCCGCGCGAGACTTCGCCAGGGCCGATGAAATCCGCCAGCAGTTGACCGACATGAACGTCGTCATCGAGGACACGAAGGACGGCACGCGATGGCGTTTTGAATGATGAGCGATAAGCTGCCCAACCTCGTCACAGACCTCCCGGGACCAAAGGCCCGCAAGATCATCGATGATGACAGCCGGTGGATTTCCCCGTCCTACACGCGTTCCTATCCATTCGTCGCCGCCCGGGGTCGGGGGGCGCTCGTCGAAGACGTGGACCAGAACCGCTTTCTGGATTTCAACGCGGGGATCGCGGTCTGTTCCACAGGCCATTGCCATCCCGACGTCGTTCGCGCTGTACAGGATCAGGCGGCTGAATTGATTCACATGTCGGGGACTGATTTCTACTACGGTCTCATGCCGGAGTTTGCGAAGGCCATCGGTAATCTGGTGCCTTACGGCAACGATTGGCGCTGCTACTTTGGGAACTCGGGCGCCGAGGCCGTCGAAGCGGCCATGAAGCTGGCGCGCTACCACACCGGACGGCAACACTACATCGCCTTCCATGGAGCGTTCCACGGCCGCACGTTCGGCGCGCTTTCGTTGACGAACTCCAAGCCCGTCCAGAGGAAGAGGTTCAGCCCGCTCGTTCCCGGAGTGACTCACGTGCCGTTTCCGAACCCATACAGGGACGGTGAGGGGTGCGGAGAGCGAGCTGTTGCCTACATCAGGGACGTTGCGTTCAAGACCACCTTGGATCCGGCCGAAGTGGCCGCGTTCGTCGTCGAGACGGTCCAGGGAGAAGGCGGTTATATCGTCCCGCCCGACGACTTCCTGCCGAGGTTGCAGGCGCTCGCGCGTGAACACGGGATCCTGATGGTGGCCGACGAGGTCCAGTCGGGTTCGGGGAGGACCGGCCGCCTGTTCGCGTTCGAACACTTCGACTACCAGCCCGACATCATCACTCTGGCGAAGGGAGTCGCGTCGGGAATGCCGCTTGGCGTGATGATGGCCCAGGCCGGGATGATGGAATGGGAGCCGGGCGCGCATGCGTCGACGTTTGGAGGCAATCCTGTTTGCCTGGCCGCCGCGACGGCTACGCTGAACCTGCTGCAGTCCGGCTACCTGGAGAACTGCCGACAGATGGGTGAACTGCTCCGGACCGGGGCCCTCGAGTTGATGGAGCGTCATCCGGTCATCGGTGATGTTCGGGGTCTGGGACTGATGATCGGCGTCGAGTTCGTCCGGGACCGGACGACGAAAGAGACCGCCGCCGAGTTGCGTGATGCGGTCGTCGACGAGTGTTTCAAGCGAGGCCTGCTTATCCTGGGTGCGGGACGCTCGACCATCCGACTGTCCCCGCCATTGCTCGTTGACGAAGAGCAATGCCGTTTTGCCCTCCAGACGATCGATGAGGCTGTGGCCGCGGCCTCCGCATAGGAGTTCATGCCTTTTCCCCTGTTCTGGGGCTGGGATGTTCGTTTCGGACGGCGGGCCGAGATCGAGGGCGCCCGATACCTGCGCTCCCTGGGTTATCGAATCCTGGCCTCCCCGTTTCGCGTGCGCGGTGGGGAAATCGACATCGTCGCCGATGATGACGGCTGTCTGGTGTTTGTCGAGGTGAAAGCTCGCCGTGGAGATCCGCATCCGGAGGATGCCGTCGGTGGCCGGAAGAAGCGCCGCATCATCGCAGCAGCACGGGCATACCGTTCCCGCTATCGGGACAACCCTCGCCCGTATCGGTTCGATATCCTGGCCGTGCGCCGGCCTGAGGGAGAGGAGCCGATCTATCGGCTCATCCGGGACGCATTCCGGGAGCACTTGAACCGGCGCTTCTGAAGAAACTATAATCTCAATTCGAGGCGGGAATAACTCAGTGGTAGAGTGCGACCTTGCCAAGGTCGAAGTCGCGGGTTCGAATCCCGTTTCCCGCTCTTTGGAATTAATAAGATAAGCCCCGGACCACTCCGGGGCTTTCGTGTTTCTTTGGCCTGGTTGCCACTGGTTGCCAACCTCAGACGGCGCCGGCGACTTGTTCGGTCGCATCCGGGGACGGGCCGTTGATTCCAGGAAGACTGTTCATCCAGTGTCGGTTTGCTCCAGGTTGGAGGTGTCCGTAGAGATTCACTGTGAGCTGGATGCTGGCGTGTCCCATCTGCTCGGATACGTATGCGATCGGCGCGCCGTTTGTGAGCAGCAGGGAAGCGAAGCCGTGCCGAAGATCATGGAACCGCCGGCGATGCAGTCCAGCCTTTGCGAGACACCGGTGGAAATGTCGATTGGCCAGGTTGGAGGTGTCAAACCAACCGCCATCTTCGTTCGGGAATAACCATTCCTGCTCGGGTCGCTTCCCACTGCGGAGCCACGATTCCTTTTGCCGGCGGATGTGTTCCTGGAGCACCACACAAAGCTCGTCAGAGAGATCCACTCGGCGAATCCGTTTGCTCTTGGTCGGGACCACCTTTCGGTGTACGCGGTCGATGCTGCGTCGAACGATCAGATATTTCCCCCTGAAGTCGATATCGCCGACCTGGAGGCCGGCCAGCTCGCCGGCACGGACACCGGTGTGGATAGCGGTAACGAATAGCGCGTAGTACTGCGGCGCATACTCGGCGACTGCCGCAAGGAAAACGGGGACCTCCTCTTGCGTCAGTGGTTCCACCGTTTCATGTTTGGTCTTCGCCTGGCTGTATAGCTCGCTGAGGCCGCTGGCGGGGTTATCCGCTACCAGCTTGCGTTTCCGCGCATGATTGAAGAGCTTTCGAAGGTTGCTCACGATGGTGTCGATCGTCGCCTTGGCAAGTCCTTCCTTGACCAGTGCTGCGATGAATTCCTCCATCGTTTCGTGCGTTACGCGATCTAGCGGAACGGTCTCTAATGTCGGCAGGATGTGATCTTGAAATTCTTCACGTACTTTACGGCCGTGGAGTCGGCGACGGCGGTTTCGATGTACACGGGTCGAAAGACTGTTTCGTAATACCCGCCCACCGTCGGGACCTCCGACTCCTGCTTCTCCGTCGCCGCCCGGACGGCCTCGAGGTCGAGCTCACCGAGGGTGATCCGGTAGCGGAAGGCCCTCGCGACGTCCTGGGCTTCTCCCTCGGTGTCGTACCGGAATGCAGTGCGGGTGCCGGCGTGGCGGCAGTAGACCCACCAGCCGCTACGATTTCTTCTTTGTCTTACGCTTACGCCCATCAATCCCTCCAGACTTTTTCTTCACGAATCTGCGTTGACGATCTGTATTCGAATGGCTTTCCCTGCAGTAGCGAGCCCGGTCGTTCCTCGCGATGAATGGCTCACCACATTCAGACAGGGCGCACAACCGGACCTGCTGGCCTTCGCTGACGGCATTTAACGTAAACATGATCCGGAGCGCAGAAATCAGCGAGGAGAACCGATAATCGACACGTACGCGCTTAGCGTCAAGGTTTATGGCAAGACCCACACGAGTGCCAATACCGAAACCTCCAGTGAGTTCCTGTCGCCACGTTGCAGGGGCCCTCACCTGGCCAGCTCGATCGACGAAAGAGTCCTCAGGCTGATGGCCGTCCTTCTTGTACCGCTCCCAATCCTCAGCGATTCTCAGTGCGTCGGCACTGTCGCGTTCGATCGAGGTAACCGGTTCAGCGTAGGCCCGAAGAAAGCGCTTGTTGAAGTTAAGGGCATCCGAAATTGACAGTCGATCGGCAAGGAAGTAGCCGAGGAACTCCTTCGCATCAATGAGATCGGTTGCCGTCTTGTAAGGGCCCGTTGGGAGGCTCAGCGACCAAATCGAACTTTGGACAAATATGCGCCGGTAGTCGTCGAAGAACTTCTGCCGGCCTTGATCATCGAAGACGAAAATTGAGCCGTGGTCTATCTGTGGGTCACACTGCCACAGTGTTCCAGGAAGCCCATACCTCTCCGCGAAACCAATCACCCGCCTCGCGTTCCTACTCACGCGAGCGCGAATTCGAGCCTTCGATTCTTCGTCAGTCTTACCGGGCACGAAGGGCTGATCGACCGAAAGGTCGCGCGCGAGCTCAAGGTAATCCCGGAGGATTTCCGGATAGTGATCAAACGGGCGATAGTAGCTCAGCGCTGCGCCACGTGCCGGCCGCACATGCTGTGAAAACCCGCCGCTCGAGGAAACCGTTTCGTAAGAACTGAAGCGGAACCACTGACCTTGAGCCGCCATCAACCTGGCCTGACCCACGGATCCTTTTTTTCGAGGCATAACGATATAACGCTCACTAACGTATTAGCGTTAGGTACACTTTAGCCCATGAACTTGAACAAGAGCAAGTCAGAAAGACTAAAGCGCAGGTGGAGCCAGCAAGACCTCGGCTATCGGGCCAGGGTTTCCGCCTCGGACATCAGTCGAATTGAGACAGGTCGCATGGTTCCCTATCCAGCTCAGGCGGAGCGGCTCGGTCGGATCCTTGGCTTAAGTCCCGAGGAACTGCAGGAGCCCGCTGCGATCACCCAAGAGGTCGCGAGCTGACCCGCCGGCGATCTTGTATGAGCCCAGTACTCATGGATGCCACCGCGATCGGGTCTGCGATCGGCAAGTCCGCGAAGACCGGGCGGCGTTTCCTCGAGGACTGGACGGGTGAGGTGTTCTTGGTGCGGGGTCGACGTTACATCCGTGAGATCGACTTTCTTAAGTGGCTCGAGGGTCGAAAGATCCAGCCGCGGACCGAGTCCAGGCCGAGTCCCCTGCGGGACGTATTGGCTGGAATCGCCGACGAGACATTGGCAAAACGGAGGCGGGCATCGTGAGGACCGCAACCGAATCCGAACACGGCCTGCTGCCGCCGATCGCCCGGGACCTTGAGACTCGCCACCTTCTCGTAGTGGCTGAAGCCGAAGAAAAAGGACACGCGGGATTGTTTGGTTCGCACATCGACTTTGGTCCATTCATAGCGCCGGGATCCGCCTACTTGAATATCTCCTCCGCCGGAGGTCGTGAATGCGAAACTTGCGCGATCATCATCTCGCCGACCTTCGTTCAAGTGGTCTTGGTGACGAGATCATTGAGTTGGCGGAGCTCCACTCGGTGATGCGCGTCGATGCCACGGAGCTGCTCGGGTTCGACCCAGGTTCCGACGGTCTCGCGTTCCCATATCCCGGCACGAACGGAACACAGCGGGCGTTCGTTCGATTCAAGCCAGATAACCCCTTCAGCGGACCGACAGGAAGGGCGGCGAAGTATCTCACCGCAAAAAACGGTCGCAATCACCTATATGTTCCGCCGATCTATACGGGGGGGATCTTCAAAGATACAGCGATCCCGGTCGTCATCACCGAAGGCGAAAAGAAAGCCCTCAAGGGCGCCCAGGACCTCGACGGCTTCCTCGTACTCGGGTTGGCCGGGGTCTGGTGCTGGAAAAGCAAGGACGTCCCCCTGATCGATGACCTGAAGCGCATTCCCTGGAGGGAGCGCCAAGTCTACGTCGTCTATGACAGCGATGTGGTGGCCAAGCGTGAGGTCCAGGCGGCCGAGAACGCGTTGGCCTCGGTTCTAGACAAGGGTGGAGCGCAAGTCAACATCTGCCGGATCCCCACTGGGGAACGCGGCGAGAAGCAGGGTCTCGATGATTACCTGATCACACACTCTGCTGAAGTCTTTGCCGAACACGTTTTGGATCGTGCACTGATCTGGACGCCCCGTGGAACGATCGCCATCGAGAGCGCGAGCGAGCTCGCTGACAAGTCGTTCCCGCAGCTCCCCGAGGTTATCGGTTCCGGTATCCTGCCGCCCGAGGCCATGCTCGTCATCAGTGCCTACTCGAAGATGGGGAAGAGCATCTTGGCGTTGATGGTCGGCATCTGTATCGCATCTGGGAAGTCCCTCCTTAACCAGTTCCCAGTGGAACGACAGTGGAAAGTTCTCTATTTCCAAATGGAGATCTCGGCAAAGTCGGTCGCTGCCAGGCTACGTAAGATGCTCGCCTACGCGCGCCAGCAAGGATTCGATCCCGGTTCCAATTTGGACATCGTCAACATGCCGCCAATCAAGCTGGACAACGACGAGGGCTTGAAGGCGGCCATGCGGATTATCCGGGCCCGTAGGCCGGACGTGGTGATCTGGGATCCGCTCTACAAGTTGCACTCGCAGGACGAGAACAAGTCGGACCGCATGCAGCGGCTCCTCGACAAGTTCAGCTACATCCGTAGCGTCTTCAAGGTGGCCCAGATCATCGTCCATCACCACGGCAAACCTCAGAAAGACAGCGGCCGGGACGGGTTCCAGCTCATGCGCGGCTCGTCAGTCTTCGATGCGTTCGCCGACACTTACCTGACGTTGCTGCCCTACAAGAAGATCGAGGGACGGCGGTACCAACGCCTGACGTTCACGCTACGCAACGACGAAGCCCCGGAGGATCTGATCGTCGACCGAGACCCGGACAACCTATGGTACGAGGTCGTGAAAGAGGCGGATCGGGAAACGAAGGTTGGACTCAGCGACGTCGTCAATACCTTGATGCATCTCGGCGGCCGAGCCAAACGCCAGGACCTGATCAATCGCCTTAAGGATGACTTCAATATCGGTGACCGAACGGCGGAGAGGGTCATCTCCGATGCAGTCGAACTTCAGCGTATCGGTAGGGACAAGTTGGGGCGTGAGGTGGAGTTCTTCACGGTATGAAACGTCCGCCACGAGGAACGTCCGCCATGGCGCGCCACGAAATGGTGGCGGACTTTAAGTGACTGCCATGCATGTATTTAAGTGGGAAAATAACGTCCGCCAGCCAACTGAGGCACATTTCATTTGGCGGACTTTAAGTGGTTACCGCTCAACAACATTAACGTCCGCCACGTCCGCACCCCTAAAGGGGTATACCCGGTTGACACCTGTTACCCCTATTTCCTGAGGAGGACAAGCAAGGCATGAAGCAGCAGCAGTTGATCACCAACGTAACCGAACACATAGTCACTGAGGCGCGACGGTCTACCACGACACCCGCCCCATTGGACGTCATGACCGTGAGGGCGGAGAGATACCCGGACGTCCCCGTCGACGACTGGCCAGATATCGCTGCTGAAGCGTTCGAGCTTGCCGGCGAGCTGCTGCTCAACGAAGCACGAGAACTCAGGGAGTTCCGAAGCCGAGCATGAGCCCGACCGCCGCACCGCGTCCGTGCACTCATCTAGGCTGCGGCCGGCTGCGCTGTGAGCGTCACCGGAGCCTGAGCGCTGCGAAACGCGGGTACGGACGTCGATGGCAAAGGGCTCGGTTGAGGTTCCTTCGGGCGCATCCGATCTGCGAGATGGACTGCAAACGAGAAGGCCGGATCACGGCTGGCACGGTTGTCGACCACATCGTTGCTCACCGCGGCGACCAGAAGAGGTTTTGGGATCAGAGCAACTGGCAGGCCGGATGCGCGCCGTGCCACAACCGCAAGACGGTAAAGGAAGACGGTGGATTTGGGCGGTGACGGGGGGGCGGGTAAATCGCTGAAAAAAAAGGGCGAGTGTAGACGCCCCGAATTGTTTGAAGATTTTGGCAGTTTTCGATTGCGGGGGAGTAGCGACTTGAGAGGTAGAAGACCAGCACCAAAGGCGAAATTGAGGCTCGTGGGGACCTTTCGAGAGGATCGGCACGGTAACACGCCGGATCCGCCGGCGACCCGCGCGAAATGTCCGGTCTGGCTGAAGGGCCCGGCCCGCAAACAGTGGCCCAAGATCGCGGCGATGCTCACCGCGATGCGGTTGAACTCGAGCCACTACACGGTCTCCATGGCTCTCCTCTGCGATGCGTTGGCCGACTGGATCCGTTTTTCGGAGCTGGCGCGGGACGCGGACCCGATCGAGCGAACCGACAAGGGAAACGCGATCCAGAATCCAATCTTCGGGATGAAGAACAAGGCGTGGGAACGCGTCTTGAAAGTCTGTCGCGAATTTGGCATGTCGCCGAGCGCGCTCCGCGGAATCGAGGTCCCAGACGGAGCGGCCGTGGATGAGCTTGACCAGGTATTGGTATGAAGGTCTCCGATCGCGCGTGGAAGAAGCGAGCCCGAGAGGAAGGGTGGCGGGACTTCGTGCGCACCGATGCAGACGAGCTCGCGTGTCGATCGGGCTTCTATGTCGACCTGGTGGCCGCTGAGCGGGTGTTTCGCTTCTTCGAGCGCGTCCTTCGCCACTCGAAAGGCCGATGGGGTGGACAGCCGTTCCTGCTTGAGTCCTGGCAGAAGTCCGATCTTCTGGGTCCAATCTTCGGCTGGATGCGGCCGGATGGTACACGGCGATTCCGCCGGGCCCATATCGAGCTGCCCAAGAAAAACGGTAAATCCACGATCGCGGCTGGCGTCGGCCTGTACATGCTCCGAGGCGACGGAGAGGCCGGTGCGGACGTGTTCAGCGCCGCGACACGGCGAGAGCAGGCCTCCCTGGTGCACGATGAGGCGATCAACATGACGAAGGCCAGCCCACTGCTCAAAAAGGCCCTTCACATCAACAACACGACCAAGGTGATCGCCTGGCCGGACACCTACTCGCGGTACCGGGTCCTGGCGTCCGACGCCGAAGGCGCCGAAGGGTTGAACATCCACTGTTTGATCTGTGACGAGCTGCACGCCTGGAAAGGCCGAAAGTTCTGGGACTCGCTGCGCTACGGCTTCGCTGCCAGAAAACAGCCGCTCGCCTTCGTCATCACCACGGCCGGCCTCTACGACGTTACCTCGCTCGGCTGGACGGAGCACGAGTATGCCGATCGCGTTGTTCGGGGCGATGTCGTCGACTTCGAGTTCTTCTCATACATCAGAGCTGCAGATAAGACCGCGGCCGACGGCGACGGTTACCTGGATCCGGAGCAGCACCGGCGGGCCAATCCGAACTACGGCATTACGATCCAGGCCGACGAGATCGCCAAGGCCGCCCGAGACGCGAAGGAGAAAGCCTCTGAGCGTGGGCCCTTTCTCCGATATCGGCTCAATCTGTGGGTCAACGAGGCCAGTTCGTTCTTCGACATGGAGCGGTGGCGTGCCTGCAGCGGTGTTGTCGACGAGGATCAGCTCGCCGGCCGGCGGTGCTTCGGAGGCCTGGACCTGGCGAACAAGAACGACATTGCGGCCTGGGTACTCGCGTTCCCCCCGACCGAGAGTGACTCCAAGTGGCGGATCCTGCCGCGCTTCTTTGTGCCGGCGGACAACGCCGAGAAACGGGAGGCGAACAGCGGCGCGAAATACGCGACCTGGGGCCGTGCCGGGTTGATCACGCTCACCGATGGCAACCGAATCGATTACGAGACGATCCGCCGGCAGATCACCACAGACTTCAAAGCCTTCGACGTTGCCGAAGTCGGCGCCGACGAGTGGAATCTCGAGTACCTCCGTCAGCTGCTCGCCGATGAGCTGGACTCGAACGAATTGATTCTCGCTGTGCGGCAGAACTTCCGAGAGCTCAGCGCGCCAACGAAGGAGCTCGAGAGCCTCATCTTGTCGGAGTCACTCGCCCACGGAGGCAACGAGGTCCTGACCTGGATGGCAGGCAACTGCGTTCCGTCAGAAGACGACATGGAGAACGTCAAAATTTCACGCCGACGCAGCAAGGAGAAGATCGACGGAATCGCGGCGCTGGTCATGGCGCTATCCCGCGCGATGGTGCAGTCCGACGACGAAGGGTCCGTCTGGGACGACCCGGACTACGAACCGATCATGATCTGACATGAAGAACGACAACAACACGGTCGTCGACCGCGAAGAAGCTGAACGCGGCTTCGAAGTCATCCGGGAAGCAATCGCGGGCGCCCGGTCGATACCGGATCCGCACTCCCTCTGGCAATTGACGGAGGACGTCCGCTCGAGCCTGACCTACATCCTGGCTTCAGTCCTCGATCGCAGGTCTCCACCGATCAAAGAATGGTCGACCTGGCCCGTACTGACTGCGTTGCGGGATCCGGACGAGCGCCCAGCGTTCCTGGATCACGCAATGTACGACACCAGCGACGTGGAAGAGGCGTTCGAACTGGTCGATGTCTTCGACTCTGTCGCCCATCAGCCGGAGCGTTGGCCAGAATTCGAAGACCAGTTTCGCGAGCTCGAGGTGAGGCTCTTGGCTCGATTCGAAAGAGGGGATCGATGTGAACGCCAATGAGATTCAGATGCTGACGCGATCTATTGTCGCGCCGATCGCCGCTGCGTTGGCCGGGTGCGAACAACCGGTTGGCTGTCGGCCAGTCCGGTGCCTCTCGTCTTTCGGGCGTTGTTCGTCGAGTGGCCGCCCTGTTCCTTTCTGTGGAGGATCCCAGTGAAATCGAAAATTATGGTCTCTGGAAAATCGTACAGACTACGAAAAAGGCTGGGCCTTCCTCAAGTCGAACGACTGATCCAAATCGCAAGTGAATCATCCGACCCCGACGCCAAGGACACCGATCCCGACCAGGTCGAACGGGATCGCGAATTCCTAGCCATCGCAGTGCCCGAGTTGCCATTTCATCTGTACTCCTCACTTTCAGCTGACAAGCGTCGGCAGTTGGTAAATCAGGTGTCTGCCCACCTCCAGGGCTTCGTTGATGGATACGACGAAACAGCGCGTCAGCGTCTGCGGGAGGGTCAATCATCGTGACAATCTCATCTCTAACCGTCGACCTGCAGCTGACGGCCAACAAGTTCAACAACCAAATCAAAAGCGCTCAACGCGAGATGAAGGAGTTCGAGAAATCGGTACGCCCCACGAAGCAGCTCCTGGACGACGTCGGGAGAACTGCGACCGCTGCCGGCAAGGGCCTGACCGTCGGGGTGACCTTGCCCCTGGTCGGAGCCGGTGCGGCCGCGTTGAAGTTCTCGACAGACTTCAACAAATCAATGGCCAATGTCGCTACCTTGATTCCCGGAAATACGGAGCGCGTCATTGAGCTAAAGCGGTCGGTTCAGGACATGGCCGTAGCGACCGGCAAGAGCACTGCCGACCTGTCCGATGGTCTTTTCCAAGTCATTTCCGCATTCGGTGATTCCGCCGAGTCCGCATCCATCCTCGAAATCAACGCCAAGGCGGCTGCAGCAGGGATGGCGACCACCACCGACGCCATCAATCTAACTTCGGCCGTCACGAAGGGCTACGGAGATGTGAGTGCCGCGGCTATTCAGAAGGCGGCCGACCTGGCGTTCAAGACCAACGAGCTCGGACAAACTACGTTCCCAGAACTGGCGGCTTCGATGGGTCGGGTCATCCCCATAGCCGCAACGCTGGGCGTGTCCCAGGAAGAGCTGTTTGCAGGATTCGCATCTCTAACCGGCGTTACCGGTAACGCATCGGAAGTCAGCACCCAGATGGCGGCCGTCCTGAAGGCGATGCTCAAGCCTACGGCGGACATGTCCGGCGCGATGAAGAAGTTGGGTTTCAGTTCGTCCGAGGCGATGTTGCAGCAGCTCGGGATGAAGGGCGCCCTGGACGCGTTGATCGGTACCACGGACGGAACCACGGAGGCGACAGGAAAACTGTTCGGGCGCGCGGAAGCCCTGAGTGCGGTGTTCGCGCTCACCGGCGATTCTGCGGACAAGTTCAACTCTTCACTGACAGCTATGGAGAACGCGTCAGGATCCGCGAATACGGCGTTCGGTGAAATCTCTGAAGGCATCAACGCGGCCGGATTCAAGATGGATCAGTTCAAGCAGCGGCTTGTGGTTGCGGCGCAACGTACCGGCGATGCGCTGGTGCCCGCCCTGAACGCGGCTCTGAACGCTATCGAGCCCCTGCTCGGATGGATCGAGAAAACGGCAACCGCCTTCTCCGAGATGTCGCCATCGATGCAATTGGCGGTTGCGGGCTTGGCTGCCCTCGCTGCTGCCATCGGACCGGTCATCGCCGCTCTAGGTCTTGCCGCAACTGGCGTCGCCGGTTTCGCAACATCGCTCGCCAAGCTTGTGGGCTTCCTGAAGGGTGCCGGTGGAGTAACAGTCTTGATGACGAAGTTCGGCACCAGCTTGAAAGGTCTGGCAATCGCAGGTGGTCCCATCCTCGTGACTGTCGCCGCCATCGCCGGTCTCGGCGTCGCGCTGTGGAAACTGAAATCGGCCTTTGACGCCAGTACCAAAGCTCAGGACGACAACCGGACCGCCCTGTCCCTCCAGGCAGAATCGACCGAGAGGGCCGCCAAGGCACTGCGGGACAATTACGCAATCGAAGTTGAGCGCGGCACGATGTCCACCACCGAATGGGGTGAAGCGATCGCCACAGCTGCCAGCAACGCACAGTGGTTCGAACTCCGGACGCGGGAACTCGCCGATCGCCAGGCCAACGAGCTGGATCCCGCCATCGTCGACGTCACCGACTCGACGGACACGATGAACACGTCCCTCGACAAGCAGAAGACGGCGCTCGAGGAGCTGGCCGAGCTGACCGGGGGGCTGACGACAACATACGAAATCGCACGCAAGGTCCAGATCGACATGGAGACGGCGTTCGACAATTCCACGGCTGCGGCCGATAGCCTGGCAACCTCCATGTTCCTTCTGCCTCAAGCCATCGATGCCGTTCCGGAATTGACCGAACAGGACATCTTTCCGAGAGAGAACATGGACGCAGCTCTAAAGCGTTTCAATGATCTGCGGGCAGACATCGGGATGTCTCACGGCGGAATGTTGACCGACCAGCAGGTAGCGGAACGGAACGCTGTCAACGATGCCGCGCACAACAAGGCGGTTGCCGACGCCTATCTGTCTGACAAGACAACCTCGCCTTCACGTTTTTTAGATCAATATAGGAGAACCGACCATGGCAAGCGTGTTCTTTAGCTTCTCGGAGACCGATCGCACTGATGTTCTACTGATTAAAGGGCGAGCCCATAACTCCAGGTACAACAAACCTGCGAGACCAGGCTTATGGCTCCGAAAATCCTACCCCCAGCTATCCCCAGATCAGGACCGACGGCCGCCGTGCGCCTGCCAGAGAGGCAGACCAATGGAAAGCATCAGATTCACGAAGACCGACCTCTACACGTTGAGTACTCTGTCCGAGTTCATTGACGGTGTGAGGCACATGGGCGATCAGCTCGCAGACGGCAAGATCGACGGTTGCGTCCTAGCCTGGATCGCTGCGCCCTCGGCGCATGTGGCCTCGGACTTTCTGGACGAAATGGACGGGCGCTTCAGGGCCGCCAACGAGGCGCCGGCAGCAGCTCCAGACCCAAACCCAGAACCCACGATCGCCGAAAAGCTCGCGTATCTCGAGGAAAATGGCTCCGAGTACTTCGACGTCCTACAGGGAATGATCAGCGTTGCCTGGCGGAAATCGGATGGCCAGAAAGAAGGTGCAGCATGACGAAGGCCGAACGTGCCAAGCTGCACCAGGACCTCGAGGACGTGCTCGACAAGACGGCCACCAGTGAGGAATACATCAACTTCCTGAGTCGGATAGCCGGCGCGCTGGTCGCATGCAGAGACGCCAACGCTCGCCGGGCTCGATTATCCCGCGGGAAGGCACCGCGTACAGGTACTGCCCAATGACGGATAAGCAGCTCCTCCCGCCCGACTCCGCGTCCTGAAGCCGGGACAGTACCGGGGCGCGTACAAGGTGGGTCTGCAAAAGGGAAAGTTAGCTCGAGCAGAAGGGACCGATGACGGTGTACCGGGATGCCGATCGGGACGACCAGGTGGATCCGGACGGCGAGACCCAGAGCGGCGTGTTCGGCATCAACATCCACCGGGCCAACCCGGAGCGGCCGTCAGGTCAGGTCGATCGATGGAGCGCCGGCTGCCAGGTGATCCAGGATCCGGACCACTTCGACTTCATCATGGTACTGGCAAAGCGGGCGATGGAGAGATGGGGGAACTCGCTGACCTACACGCTGCTGACAGCTGAGGAACTCAAGGGCGCACTGTAGTTCATTGAATAGTTCACTCAGGGATGGGAATGCCGAGATAGCGGCGAGCGCACTGCTTGTCGATTCGGAGATTGCGAATCAATTTTCGCACGTGCGATGGCTCAATCTGATCATGTTTCGGAAACGATGGAAAGGTTAGGCCGTCGAACTGAATGCATCGGTAGTGGTCTGTCAGGTGCACGGTCGCTCCCGTCGCACACTTCTTCAGCATCTTTTCAAGGCTTCGATATGGAACCAGTCCAGCCAAGTAGTTCTTGTCTGCCCAAAGCCGTTAGGCGGCCATGATCGGTTCGTATCTGAGGTTGTCGGCCGGGGTGAACCGCTTTGAGGATTTCTTATCCAGGCGTACCACCGAAACGCCGGCAGGCCGGCTTTCCGGGGCTTCTTTGGGCAGGTCCCAAGACTTCAATTTCGCTTGGCTCTCCCGTAGACTCTTCCGTGCTGCCTCCCACCTGACCTCTTCCTCTTCGTCGGGTTGATAGAAGAAGCTCTCAACCTCCACGCGGAAGGCTGGGTAGTCTGAGGCATCGGTCGCGAAGTCATGCAGCACAGTCCGGAGCCGTTCGATAAACCGGAGGAAGGTTTCCTGCGGAGTGGCTCCCGTTTCGGCGATCGCTCCTGGGCGAACACCATACATCCACCACCCACCATCTTCTTCTAGCATCAGAGATCTTCCAGAGATAGTGACGCCAGCCAGGAAGCCACTCCCGGTGATGGCCTCCCTGAAGTTGAACATAAATGGGTAATGATCCTTCTTCTTACTCATGGTCACAGTCCTCCCCCGGACTAATCAGTACCGGTCAGTCCTTCTTTCGGCACCGACGCGTCATTGCATTAGACTGTTCGAACCTACTGATGATTGGAGTATAAAAACGGGCGCTCTATGAAGGATGATTATCAGAACGAATGATCTTGCCACCGGTTCGAGCAAAAATCCAGCCCTCTCTAACGGATAGGGCACTTTAAGTCAGCCGTTTCAGCTATTTAAAAAATACGTGTTCTAGCGGTTCCCGTCAAGTTGTCGATGGGTCGAACCATCTGCCCAAACCGCCGCGCCTACGGGTGCCTCGGTCATGCCCGGACCCTCCGCGGCCGATACCCTGCCTTCGAAAACTCCCGCCAAGAGACGCTCTTGTCGTAGTGGGTCAGCACCCACCGCTGAATCCCGACGAGCTCGGGCGTCCGCCAAACTCCTCACATAGGCGGTTGTCCATTCGCGTCCCGTGGAGCGAGCAGTATCGCTCCACCGGCAGGGATGGCATACGTGAACGTGCTGCGGGTCTGACCGTTGAAGGTGACGGCCATCGGGGATCCGTTGGCATCGAAAATGTCCACCCGGCCCGTGATGATCTCGTCTGTGTTGTTGACCAACGCGATCTGACTTGCCCAACCTCCGCCCAGGGCGAACTGGGCGAACGGAACCCCCGTAGCTCCACCGACCGCCCCTTCCTCCGTAATCGCTGACCCCGCCAACTGACGCGTCGGTAGCGGTATCGAGGCATCTCCGAGGCGGGTGTCTACGGTACTGAAACTCGATCCGTTGAACGGAAAGCCGAGAACGACGAACGGGGTGGGGCTACCGAGAGTGACGCTGCCGTCGAACGGCTCAGAGAAGATGCCGCTCGCCGAAAATGTCTCATCCACAAACCTGGCCAGACTCTTAAAGGCATCGAGATGGATCTGGACGGCATTGCCGACCACCGAACCCGAGTTGTTCCTGAGCGTCGCGGTGATCACATTCGCGATGGACGTCGGGTTGAGCAGCCCGACACCGAAGCGACGGCCGATGTCCGTGATCGTGTCCACGTAGAACACCACCTCCTCGGCCAATTCGGACGGCGGCACAGCAGCCTGGGACAGCACGACACCGTTACGGATCATTCCATAGGTCAGTGAAGCGACGGGTGAAGGCGAGTCGTCATCAGGGGTCACAAAGACGTAACCGGCCCGGATGGGGCCGGATTCCACCTCGGCAATCGGAAGAGGGGCCACGCCCGATCGAGTGATCTCCGGGGAGAGAATCGTAAAGTCGTCCAAGGTTGCCGAACCGAGCGCCGTTGTTACG
Source organism: Terriglobia bacterium (assembly GCA_965206125.1). Classification (GTDB taxonomy): domain Bacteria; phylum Acidobacteriota; class Terriglobia; order 20CM-2-55-15; family 20CM-2-55-15; genus CAXWPM01. The sequence continues at coordinate 581,782 of CBDBIN010000045.1, read as the reverse complement.
GTGACGGCTCTCGGACCCGGTGACGCATCTGCTGTGATCTCCAGAAGCACCGGCAAGGTGTCGGAGGTTCCGCCCGGCTGAATCGTTGCGGACACCCCTTCGCCACTCACGGACACTAGACCCTGATCAAGCGTGATTGACGAGGTATTGATAGCGGCATAGCAGCAGAAGTACCCGAAATGCCCCCGTTCCGTGTGAATAAAGACTTGGAAAGAGTCTACGGAAAAGGAGGCATTTCGGATGAACGATTATACGCGCAAGAACATGAAGAACCGCAAGCGGCGAATCGAGCGCCGGCTTGCGGACCGGAATTGGACAGATCAGGCGGCGCCGATGTTTTCGGCGAGCAACATTCATTATGAGATGGGAGAGCGGACGCGCGGCACGGCGGTGGGCGGAATCGGGATGATGCAGTTGGTGGCGCGGCGGACGGGGCTGGTCAAAGCCATCGACGAGAGTGTGCATGTGCTGAAGCGGCACTTGCCGTATCACGAATCGGATCACGTGCTGAACATCGCCTATAACGCGTTGAATGGAGGGACGTGCCTGGAGGACATCGAGTTGCGGCGCAACGACGAAGTGTATCTGGATGCGCTGGGAGCGCAACGGATTCCGGACCCGACGACGGCGGGAGACTTCTGCCGGAGATTTGAGCCCAGCGACGTGGAGTCTCTGATGGAGGCGACGAATCAAGTCCGGCTGCGAGTCTGGCGCCAGCAGCCCGAGGCGTTTTTCGAAGAAGCGGTGTTGGACGCCGATGGGACACTGGCTGAAACCACAGGCGAATGCAAGCAAGGAATGGACGTGGCCTACAACGGGACCTGGGGGTATCACCCGCTGGTGATTTCGCTGGCGAATACTCAAGAGCCGCTGTACCTGGTCAATCGCAGCGGTAACCGGCCCTCGCATGAGGGAGCGGCCGCACGGTTCGACCAGGCCATCGCGCTGTGCCGTCGAGGCGGGTTTCGCCAGATCCTGCTGCGCGGGGACACCGACTTCAGCCAGACCCGGCACCTGGATGGATGGGACGACCAGGGCGTGGGATTCATCTTCGGCATCGACGCCATGCAGAATCTGGTGGCGCTGGCCGATGAACTGGAACCGCACCAATGGACGCGTCTGGAACGGCCCGCCAAGTACGCGGTGGCCACCGAACCGCGCCAACGTCCCGACAACGTGAAGGAACAAGTCGTTCGGGAGCGCGGTTTCGACAATATCCGGTTGCAGGGCGAGGATGTGGCCGAGTTTGCGTATCGGCCCAGAGCCTGCGACCGGGACTACCGCGTTGTCGTGGTGCGGAAGAATCTGTCGGTGGCCAAAGGCGAACAGGTGTTGTTCGACGACATCCGATACTTCTTCTACATTACCAACCGCTCGGATTCGGCCAGCCAGATTGTGCTCCGTGCGAATCAACGGTGCAATCAAGAGAATCTCATTGAGCAGCTCAAGAACGGCGTTCAGGCCTTGAGGATGCCGGTCGGGGATCAGACCAGCAACGGGGCCTACATGGTCATGGCGTCGCTGGCCTGGACACTGAAGGCGTGGTTTGCGTTGCTGCTGCCCGAAACCGGACGCTGGGGCCAGAAGTATCAGGCCGAGAAACAGACGGTACTGCACATGGAGTTCAAGACGTTTCTAAACGCCTTCATGTTCGTGCCTTGTCAGCTCGTGCGCACCGGGCGGCGCATCCTCTTCAGGATTCTGGCCTGGAACCGGTGGTTGCCGGTCTTGTTCCGTGCCGTGGATGTGCTGCATCAACCTCTGCGATGCTGACCCGATCATGGCCCTGAGCCCGGGCGATCGAGGTCCCGGTTTCTGTCAACCGCTCCAACACCAGCGAGGCTGAACTGAAACAGATCCAACAGAAACCCGATACCTGGATAAAACGATCCGGGAGCGGGATTCTATGCCTCGAATTTTATGCGCGCAACCTGGCCGTTGGCGGACTGGTTATGCGCTTGTTTTGGGACTAGAGTGGCGTCCCCGAGCCCTGTTCCCCTCAAAGAAACCTCCACGCTGCGACCTGCCACAAGGGCGGGCGGGTCGATGCCCGTCAAAGACAAGGTTGCCGGCCCAACGACAGCTCCGCTGTCCAGTTCGATCGTTCGGCTCACGCCACCGCCGGGACCGGGGTTCACGACTCGTATTCTCGGTCGGTCGAGCGAAGGAAGATTCACGGTGGATACAAACGCGAGGAGCTTGTTCTGGCCAAGGTAAATCGTGCGTACTTTTTCTTCTGTCTCGGGCACGAGGATCGAATCCGGGCCGTGGACCAGGCGAGCGCTGGAGTTGGCCACGAAATCGTCGCCAGTTAGATAGACGCCGACAAGCTTTCCGGCGACCGTTGCAGCGTGAGCAATCTCGTCTAGACGGGGCACCGGCGCTGCTGCAAAGAATGGCTCGTATAGCTGAGCCCTATTGTTGACCCCCAAAGCGCCCTGTCCTGAAGTCAGCAGCACGCTACCGTCGTCGAGCAGCACCGCGGCGTGTCTATAGCGCTGTGCTGTTGTACCCTCCGCCCACCACGTTCTTGCCGCAATACTGAACAGTTCAGTGTCAATAGCTGGGTTTCTTCCAAGAAACCCTCCAGCCCTCCCACCATTGATCATTAGAACGTTTCCGTCCATCAGCAAAGTGCGGCTGAAGAAACCAGTTCCCGAAAAACCGGCCGTTGGACTCCAAGTCTGATTGTCGGGGTCGAAGAGTTCCGCGTCCGCCAAGACTTGACCGTCCGGCAGGACCGTCAACGCGCCGTCGGTGCCAACACTTGATCCAGTGGTTGTGCTCCAAGACCGGGCAATTGGGTTGAAAATCTCCGCTTCGGTACCCGCGGCCACTAGGACGGTGCCGTCGGGCAGAAGCGTTGCCGAGGATCCAAGGCTCGACGGAGGGATCTCAGCGCTCCATGTCCCTGTGGATGGATTGTAGATTTCGGCGGTATTGAAGCCAGTGACGAACACAGTCCCATCAGGCAGGAGTGTAGCTGTGTCCGGCGTCGTCAAAGAGAGCTTCGGTTCTGTTACGGTCCATGAGCCACTGATCGGATCCCACAATTGGGCAGCAACAACACCGACCACAAGGACGGAGCCATTAGGCAATAGCGTGGCAGTGTGCCTGCTATCGAAGTCAGATGCGAGGCCGGCAGCCGACCATATCTCCCGTTGAGGGTCGTAAACTTCCGCTCCCCGCACCGCGCCGATTCCCGACTTCGTGCCGCCTATGAGCAGTGCCCGACCATCCAGCAGTTTCGTCAGGGTAGCTCCGGCCCGGTCAACCTGCGGTGTACGAATCTCTCTAAAGCTGCCGCTCGCGATTCGGGCCAGGCCACCTCTGCCTGTTGTACCTGCCGGTGCCGTAACCCTTAGTTCAAGCTCCCCTTCTGCATCCGCGGCGACCTCAAGGCGAACTATCAGGGAGGTGAAACCATTCGCATCAACACCTCGGTCGAGCAACGTCACCGTCACGCCCGCGGTGACGGCTGAAATGTCCGTCACGTCCTCCAACTGTCGCACGAAGACTGTGACGGTTGTAGAAGCACCACGGCGCACAACGCTTGGCGATATTGAAGAAATGGTGGGCGGCACGATGGACTGCGTTGCCGCGCCCAGCAAAGCCCCGAGAGTGTGGATACTCTTCGGGACCGCGATCGAGACGAGAACGGCGACCACAATGAACTTCGCTATTCGCATTTCATAATCCAGACCTCGGACGCGGAGCGTACCGTTTCAACCACGATTCCTACTTGAATGATGGTACCCGTGACAAGGCCTTGCGCGAAGGCAATCAGGCGTAGTGTCTCAATTTGAATTCTGCGATCCAAACTGAGACACTACCGAATCAGGCTAGGCGGTGATCGCCCGCCTTACGCGGACGCTACTGTTGTCACCGTCCCGGACGAACCCCTGTACTTCAGTGCCCCCGACTCAACATAGAGGATTCCGCCACCGGATGGATTGCTCGACGGGGCCGTACCGTCAGCTATGAAGAGGACCTTCACACCGCTGCCGAAGGACGCGCCACTGATTCCTATGTTCCCGTTGTTTTCGATTCGCAGCCTCTCGAAGTTGACGGCGGCGGTCGATCCGGTAAAGAATTTATGGTCCTCTGCCGCGTAGGCCATCGGCTTCATGTTGGATGTCTCGAGCGTGGCAGCCCAAGCGATGGAGTTCAGGGCTCCGGAAGCTCCCGACGAATCATAGTAGGTATCCACGCTCGTCCCTGATGTGGGGTCAGTCCTGGTGGCAGACAGGACTCGGTAGCGGCCGGTTACCTTCAGCTGCTTGTTGCTATTGTCCCACTTGTGGTTTGTACTGCCCTGAAGCGCGTTCGTGGAACTGTAGACCACTTCTTCGTCACCAACGGTGGTCGAGGTGATCGTGCTTGTCTTCAGCGAACCGTTCACTTCGAGTTTGAATCCATTGTCTGAGGTGGTCCCGATCGAGACGTTTCCCCCCGTGTGAACCCTCATCCGCTCTGAGTTGCTGGTGTTGAAGGTGAGCGGCAGGAACGTGCCGGTTCCGGTGCGCGACGCGTGAACACCAGAAACGGAACTTGGTCCTGAACTGAGGCTCAGTATCGAGGCGTTTACGATCGCATCAGCAACCGTTATGCACCCTGCCGTAATGAGACTGCATCCAGAAACGTCTGTTGAACTCATCCCGATGAGCAGTCTCGCCTCATCCTTGTCCAACCACATTCGATCCTTCTGATCGGTACCAAACACTATTGGGCCAGACAAGTTCTCCGTTGTGATGCGCAGTCCGTTCTCGGCGAAGGCCCCGATAAATCCCATTTTCGGTTTCGTCTCGGTGCTTTGGGACGCATTGTCATAGACCTCGGAAGTAACTCCCATTGCCAGCCAGGTACCGTCATCACCGACAACAGAATTGGAGGCTATAAAGTAGGCGCGGGCCTTATTGGGGTCCCCAGGGGGATCATCGAAGGTGTTTGTGTTGATGAGCTGGATCACCGAGTCGCTATTCTCGTTCCTTACGCCCTGAAGAACGTAATCGTTACTGTTCGCCGCCCCTTCAACCGTTACGTGTCCACTATCTGTGTAAATCAGCAGTCCGTTCCCTGCGCTTGCTGCCACGAGGAAGGCCTGATCTGAGCTAAGCAGCGAGCCTTGGGAATAGGCGGAAGAGGTTATTCCTAGGGACACGTCAGAAGAGTCCCCAATAGCCTTGAATAGCGCACGAGCGGCATTTCCTGATCCCGTGTTGTCGACGGAAGTCTTCTCATCGCCGTTGGAACTCCCCTTGAACAGCCCATCTCCCTCCACATGGAAAGTGGCGTCTGGATTCGTCGTGCCGATGCCTACATCGGTTTCGTTACTGTAGAGGAGAGAATCGGCAACTGTCGTGGCACCGTCAAACTTGGTGACCTGGCCCGCTGTGCCGCTTCCCTGAATGCCACCGCCGTTTCCGCTGGCAAGCGCGACGTAGAAGATTTCCCTGGCCGTAGCATCTGCTGTTGTCCAGTTCAGCGTAAAGCCGTCGGGGTCGAAGGTTGCCACGTCAGCATCGGCGTCAGTCGCCGTGCTGCCCGAGGTTTCGTGACCCAGCTTCACGGCTTTCGTCGAGTCGCGGTTTGCAGTGACTACTGAGGTGGAAACGTTGTCGGAGCTACCATGCCACCTCAACCGATCGATGCAACACAAGCGTTGAATCGTTCTGCTGGAGTTTCAAACTCCAGCGTCTTACGCGGCCGTTCATTGAGCTCACGTGCCACCTTGTTCAGGTGCGCCTGCGAGTGCACCGATAAGTCGGTTCTCTTTGGGAAGTACTGTCGGAGCAGGCCATTCGTGTTTTCATTGGAACCACGTTGCCATGGACTCTGCGGATCGCAGAAGTAGACGTCGATGTCGGTCGCCAGGGTAAACCGCCGATGATCTCCCATTTCCTTGCCGCGATCCCAGGTCAGCGATTTATACAGCTCGGTCGGTAGTTTCTTCGCGTGCTTGATCAGTGCAGGCACGACGGTCTTGGTCTGTTTATCCGACACTTTCACCAACATCACGTAACGGGTATGGCGTTCGACCAGGGTCGCAATGTAGGTGTTGTTCGATCCCACTATCAGATCTCCCTCCCAGTGACCGGGAACGGCACGATCTTCGACCTCGGCCGGGCGCTCACGAATCGATACGATATCGGCGAGATCCCCTTTCCCGTGACCTTTGTGACTGGAATGTCGGGATCGACGAATCGTTCGTCTCGACCTCAGATGTCTAAGTAGTTCTTTCTTAAACACCCCGCGCGCCTGCACGAATAGGCTGCGATAGATCGTCTCGTGGGACACGTGATACGACTCATCCTCTGGATAGGATCGCTTCAGCCAGCCGGCGATCTGTTCGGGCGACCAATTCCGCCGGAGCTTCCTCGCCACCATTCGCCGTAACCGCGGATGGCGACCCAACTGACATCGCTTCGGGCGACGGGCCCGGTTCCAAGCCTGTTCATCGGCGACAGACGCCCGGTAGTCATCATAGCCCCCATTGCGCTGGATCTCCCGGCTCACCGTCGAGGGTGAACGCCCCAGACACTCTGCGATCGAACGCAACGACTGCTCGGCCGCGATCCCGCGGGAGACCTCCTCACGTTCCGACAGGCTCAAAGCCAACCTCGACCGTCGTCGTGGTCGAGGACGAATGCCTCCGGTATGCGCCAGCTGACAATATACAGACGATGACAGCTTGCCAAACGCTCGCCCGATCTCATGCAGAGATTCCCCTCGCCGCCACCGATCCCATACCTCCGCCTTCTCCGCCGCCGTGAAACCGAATCGCATCCCTTTCCGCATACACTCCACCTCTTCCTTTTAAGATAAAGTGTTGCGTCGATCCGTTGAGATCAGCCACAAAACCAAGCAAGCTCGTCCGAGGCGTCCGACATCGCGCCAACCGACCAACGGGCGTTCGCCTGCACCGAACCACTCGCCGCAGCCATGAAGCTGAAGCACAATAGTGTACTGGGCTGAAACCCGACCCCGGAAACCGCACTGTTCCCTGTGGACGTAGGTTGGTTGAAGGATCCCACGGCCACGGAACCGGTTGTTTTGATGGCTACGTAGTGGAGGTACTCCTGGGTCGAATTTGCCGTCGACCAGTTCAATGTGAACCCGTCGCTATCCAGCGACTGGAGCGCGGCCTCCCTCGACAACGTGCCACTCGACATGAGCGAAGACGTGATGGAATTCGTGCGCTGGTAGCGGTTCGTGGCGGTGGTTGTCACGGCATCGTCACAGAACACGCTGAGATGGGCCTGAGCGGTTGAAGTACCGACTCCGACACTGAGTGCCGCGTCTGCAGCCGAGTCCGGCGGGGCCGTTGCGTTATTAGCCGACATCATTACCAGCAAATCCGGCTGGAAGCCGACCCCGGTTACGGCCTGCGTCCCAGTAGAGGCCTTGCCCTGAACCTGACCTGTCTTTACGTTGGTGATGTCGCTTCCGCCTAGGGCACAGTATCCGAACGAGAGAGCGACGACCTGAACAGTGGTCCAATTGATGGTGAAGCCGTCGGAGTCCATGGAAACGAGGTCGCCCTCGCACCAGACCGCCTCATCGCTGCCCACTCGGCATGCGCAGGCGGCTGCGCTGTGTCGGCGTGCAGCCTCAGTCGTGGTCTTCCCGGTTGCCTCGCCGATGGCAACATACCGGCGGTCTGAGGAAGACACCGCTGCCCCAACGCTGCCAATAATCGACCCCTGATTCCCGTCAGCCGGCAGGCACGCGTACCAAAACAGAACTAGCTTCGGCTGAAAGCCGAGGCCGGTATAAGACTGGTTTCCTGTGGATGTGGGTGATGCGATAGAGCCGACTTTCTTTAGAAGTGCCATTTCCTTAGTCTCCTAGAGTCTCTGAACAAGAACCGGTCATTGAGCGGTGAACCGAACGAAACAAACAATGAGTTTGGGATTTACCCTTGGGGACCATCAGGCCGCCTGACGAAGGTGCCGTCGTCAATGTTGATCTGATACTCGTCGGTGTTCAGACCCACTTGACGGCAGGCTTGCTCGACCCCTGCGTTGATTTCTTTGCCCAGCGCGTCAATCTTCTCCTGGATAGATTTCGGCTGCTCGGTTTGCAGGAACCGGAGCGTCAGGTTGTTGAGTTGTTCTTGTTGCAATTGCCTTTGCAAGAACAGGTTGTGTAGTTTGAGACGCTCGGCTTCGGATAGCTTCTGACTGCCTTTTGGGGGTTCGTTTGCGCGAGTAACTTCTTGGACTTCAACGGCTTTCATCTCAGATCTCCTTTCGGGTCTTGTTGTGCATCATGGTTCTCAGCGGTCTCTAGTCATGTTTGAGCTGACAGGGTGACCGCTTCACGTTCTAAGAAGACGTGTTTTCGACGCGACGCCGTGCAGACGACTTGATCTTTTTGAGGGTTGCCCAGTCAACGAAGAAAAGTGCTCTTGATGCTGTCGGTTTCAGCCATCGTCCCTATGCTCCTCGTCGACCTGTAAATTCTTCTTGCAGCTCCAGCAAACCCAGTGATGAACGATCCGCTTGCCCTTCTTGATGAACGCGTGGAAGTGCGGACCGTCGTCTGCGGCTTTGCATAGGTCGCAATGGCAGGTCGGAAAGGTACACGGAGAGTGCGTTTGAGCGGTTATTCGTGACGCAACGCCACCATCGGATCAACCCTGATCGCACGACGTGCCGGCACGACACAGGCGAGTACGGCTACTGCGGTCAGCAGGATCACTACAGACGCGATCACAAACGGATCGATCCATGCGATGCCATAGAGTTGGTTTTCGAGAACTCTCCCCAGCACGGCGAACCCGGCCAGCCCCAGTGCGACACCGGCCGTCACGACGAGCACTCCTTCCCGAAGCACAAGCCTGAACACCCCCCCGGTACTGCTCCCCATAGCGATCCGTATCCCGATCTCCCGCGTGCGCCGGGACACCAGGTATGCCAGCACACCGTAGACACCCACTGCGGCAAGGAGCAGGGCAACCGCAGCGAACGTCAGAGAAAGTATCATTGCGATCCTGCGGGACGACATCGATCGGTCTATCAAATCCGCCATCGATCGCACTTCGAAGAACGCCAGCAATGGATCGATGTCCCAGAGTGCGTTGCGAGTGCCCTCTATGACCGGGGCTGGATCCCCAGAAACTCTGACGACGAATCTTGAGAAACCGAACGGGAACTGATCGTATGCCAGGTAGTAGGCTCCTACCTGATTGCCTCCGCCCGCAAGGTCTTCCATCTGGACGCTGCCGACAACTCCAACGACCTCGAAAAACGGAGTGCGGTCGTCGGTCAGCGCCGGGTTCTCCAGGTTCCTCGGCCAGTACACGCGTTGGCCGACAGGGTCGCTGTCCGGCCAGAACCGACGGGCAAGGCGCTCGTCCAGGATCGCCACCGCCGGCGCTCCTTCGGAGTCCCGACGGTCAAAATAGCGACCACGAATCAGCGGGATTCCGAGCGCCTCGAAGTAACCCGGGCTGGCCACGGTGCGCAGCGGGATGATCAGGGATTCGCCGGGCTGCTGCACATCATAGCCCTCGGCCATCAACGGCCCTTCCGGACGGCCGTTCAGGGTCGTGCTGTCGCTGGTCCGAGGCAGGAACGGAATGTTCGTGGCAACCCCCGCCGCCTCCACGCCGGGGATCTGATGGATGGCCTCGAGCACCGGCGTCATGAAGGCCCGCCGCTCTTCCCCGGTGCTGTAGCGGCCGCCCGGCAGATTCGTGGCGGCAGTAATCACCTGGTCCGCCCGAAAACCCGGGTCTACGGCCACAAGCTTGCGGAAGCTCTCCAGGAGCAAGCCGGCGCCGATCAGGAGAACTACCGCGAATCCCACTTGAACCACGATGAATCCCCGCCGGATCGCTCTGCTACTGCGACCAGCGGTACCCGTTCGACCCTCTTCGCTGAGGAGACTACCGAGGTCGATGCCGACCAGCTGACTCGCTCCGACGAGTCCTATTAACACTCCGACTGCCGCAGACACGCCTAGGGTGAATGCGACCACGGTCAGGTCTATCTGGATTTCAGTCAAACGGGGAATTCCTTCGAGACCAAGATTCGCCAACGCAGTCACGCTCCACCAGCCGAGCACCAGACCCGCTACGCCCCCCGTCAGCGTCAGGATGACGCTCTCAGTGATGGACTGACGCGTCAACTTTCGCCGAGACGCCCCCAGTGCCACTCGAGTGGCCATCTCCCTCGCATGCACCCGCGAACGGACCAGGGCCAGGTTGCCCACGTTCATCCCGGCGATCAGAAGAACGAACGCGGCTCCACCCCACAACAGGTAGAGGAGAGACTTCACCGGCCGCACGAGCATTTCCTGCAGCGGCTCCACTCGTGTATAGAAGCCGATGCTCGACTCAAAGCTCTCCAGCTCGGGAAACCGAACTTGGTTGGCCGCATTCAGCGCGTCGACCGCGGCCTGCGCCTGTTCGAGGGTAGCTTCGGAGTGAAGGCGGCCGACATTGTAGACACGGTTGTTGTGGCGGCCACCGGGATTCATGCTATCCGCAATACCCAGCGGGTACCAGAACTGAACATCGGGTTCGACGAAAATAAAATCCTGCGGCATCACCCCGATGATGGTGTCGGCCCCCGAGTTGCCGCCAAGGTACATCGCCTTGCCGACGATGTCGGGATCACCTCCGAAGAACTGCTGCCACATGCCGTAACTGAGGATGACGAACGTCGACCGCCCGAGTTCCGCACCTTCCTCTTCGCTGAACGTTCGGCCCAACATCGGCGGGACCTGGATGACACGGAACAGCGAAGGCGTCACGGCCATTCCCAGAGGACGTTGAGGGTGCCCGTCAAGCTGTATCGTCCATGTCAGGAGACGGAACGCCGCCTGCTCGTCAAAGACATCGAGCTCCCGAAGGCGATCGAAGTAGTCAAATGCGCTGCTGTAAGAGTTCCCCGGGGTCCCGAAATCGCGGTACTGATTGGACATCAGCAGAATGCGGTCGGCCTCGGGGAACGGTAGGGGTTTTAACAGGACGGAGTTGACGACGACAAAGACGGCCGCGTTCACGGCAATTGCGACAGCCAGCGTCAGGATCGCGGTTGCGCTGAATGCCCGGTCTTTCCAAAGTCGCCGGACCGAAGACAGAATGTTCTCGAAGCAAAGCTTCCACGCCTACTCTCTTCTTCCGAACGGGATCACAGGCACCTGCATCGTGAACGCATTGCCCTCTTCGATTTGGACTGGAACGCCGAGGCCTCTGTATCGACCCATGAACTCCGCGTTCAACCAGGCTCGATCCTCCACGTCTTCCCAGGCAAAGACGCTGTAGTCTCCGGGTGCAATTCCGGTGATCCGGAATCGTCCTGAAGCGTCCGTGGTGGAGTTTCTCGCAAGGTCGGTGCGACCCTCGATCGGATTGTCCGGAACCGCGGCAACGTGAACACCCGGCACAGGTTGCCCCCTGTCGTCGAGGACAATGCCCTCCACCGTCGCAGCGTTGGTGTTGACTACGATCTCAAGGGAACTCGCCGGCGCACCATCAAGATGAAGACCGAAATCCAGCACGTCGACGTCGCCGAGGCGAATCGATTGAAGAAATGCGTTCTCCAATTCGGGCGTGATGGCGATGCGATAGTCTCCCGATGTTGCGCCCTCGAGCACAAACGAACCGTCCGCGGATGGATTAACGGGCGAAGCCGGACCAGGGCCCCTGTTCGGCACGAGCCGGAGGTTGACGCGCAACCTTGTCAGATCCGGGACCAGATCGATACCCGTGCGACCTGCAACGACGACCGTACCCGGAATGCGGAATCCAGGGGAAACGGGAATTTCAACGTTCTCTACATCCTGATCCCGGACCTCTACGGAAGCTCGGCCCTTCAGATCTCCGGACTCAGCCAGCAGGATGTAACTGCCGGGGAGGACGCCCGCCACCTCGAACGTGTCTTCGGATGTGCGATACGTCCTGTAACGAGAACCGATGAAGGTCACGCGAGCGCCTTTTATGACCTCACGCGATTGGCTATTCACCACCGTACCGTGCACTGTCAGGGACTTTACAGGCGCAGCGAGAATATCGATACCGCGAATTTCGGATCCCGGCGCGAGATCGATCGGTGATGCGGACTCCTCATCGAAAGTTCCAGGATAGTAGACTGGGACGGCTTCCTCCGCCGACGGCAGGTACGTGGTGAGGCGATGCGGAACGTAACGCACCCAGTAGATCGGATCGGAACCCTGCCTGCCGAAAATCAACGATCGACTGGCAAAATCCGGTGGTTCGGCCGACACGTAGTACTGGCCTGGCGCCAGCCAGAACATACGGTATTCCCCGCGATCATCGGTTCTTGTGGACTGAACTTCGGCAAATGACCGATTCCCACGCCTGAAGGAGAGCCGCAAAGCGCTGACAGCTGCGTTGGCAACCGGTTGACCCTGCGCATCGAAGACCCGGCCCGCAATCGCTGCCGTCGGCATCATCGCGATGTCTATCCCAGGCGCGGGACCGCCCATTCCGACCTCGATGTTTTCACCCGGCCCGGCCGGACGCCGCTCACCGTATGTCCGGGACATGAATCCGGCTCGCTTGACGGACAACTGATAACGCCCTGGCGGAATGCGTCGGAAGACAAAAGTGCCATCGCTCGAGGTACCGACGGAGTACGGAAGGCCGCTGGCGCCTTCTCCCTGCAACTCCACCGTTGCATTCCCTATCGGCACATCTGTTGCGGCATCCACAACCAGCCCGTGAACGGATACCTGCGCATCCTGTGGCAAGGCGGACCCGTGAGAGACGACGGCCAGGACGGCTGCCAATATCAATCTCATCTCCACTACCTCCCAGGTGGAACCGCGGTGACCTGCAGTTCTTCGGAAACTGTTCGCTCGACTCGAACCGTCATGCCTGAGCTCTCATAGATCCGAATGAACTCGGGATCCTGCCAGGCTTCCGGTTCCACAACCTCCCAGGCAAACAGCTTGTACTGACCGGGTGCAATTCCCCGAATCTCGAAGCGACCAAAGGCATCGGAAGATTCAGCTCTGTAGAGGTGGGACTGTCTCCGTAGCGCTTCGGCTGGAACCAGTACGACGGTTGCGTTTCCGACTGTCTCACCTCTTTGATTCGAGGTCGTCCCCCGAACGGCGCCGCCGTCGAGACGGACGACAACATTGAACCGCTCGTCTGGCGGGCCCTCGACACTAAACCCGTTACTCACGTCCGCGAAACCGAGCTGCAGCGATTCGACGTAGGCGTTCTCGGGAAGAGAAGTCGTCTCGATTCGATAGTCACCCGGGCCGAAACCCTTGAATACGAAGGTGCCATCGACAGCCACAGCCCCGCTTGGCAGCCCACCCGACCGGTCGATTCGAGGTATTGCAGTTGGCATGCCGAGAATGTCCGGTTGCCTCCGCAGCGTGAAGCGCACCTGGGTTAGATCGGGAAGCTCCGTTCCCGAAACACCATCGACGATCACTCTCCCATCGACTGAGAAGGACGGCCGGATCGCAACCGTGACGTTGTCGACATCGTTGTTCCCGACCCCGAGCGATAGACGACCGCTCGACGCTGTTCCTATATCGAGGAATGTCTCCGACGCTCCTCCCCCGCGGCTCGCGCCTTTAGCGGCGAACAGGAAGTAGCTTCCGGGCATTGCCCCTGCGATATCGAAACCTCCTTCCTCATCGGATGCGTCGTTGGCAATCAGCGCGTGCGGGCTCGGATTGCTCGGGATGAGCCACACTGACGCCTCGTCGACCGGCAGACCGGTCACCGCGTCGATTACTTGACCCCTCACGTGGTAGCTTCGGACCTTCGCGTCGTGCAGTGGGACATCGATCGCGCCGATATTCCCGCCGGCCGTCAGGTCCACGGGAAGCGCCCGGCTCGCATCACGTCCCCCGCCGTAGTACACGATGACATCGGCCTCTTCGACGATTTCACCGTCTTCGGTGAGTCGCCGGGTCACGTTTGGGCTGGTCGCGTCCTCGCGTGGTCCTGCGCCCTCCGGTGACACGATATGGATAGCAAAGGTGGGGCCTCGCAGGTCGACCGGCAGGACTCCGATGTAGTACCGGCCGGCCGGCAGCCAGAACAGCCGGTATTCTCCGAGATCGTTGGATCGCACAGCTTGGACGATGCTCAACGAGCGCTGACCGCCCCGATAGATCGTCTCGAGAGCCATGACGCGGGCATTACCGACGGGGTCGCCCTCCGCGTCGAACAGACGGCCGGAGATCGAGCCTGTGGGCCCCATAGCCAGTTCAACGCCGGTAATCCGTTGACCGTTGGTTAGCGGGAAGACCGTGCCTCGCACCCGGGGGTGACGTTGGCCGTACTCGGCAGGCGTGTACCCGCTTCCGGTAAACGTGGCGACAAGCCGGTAATCGTCCGCAGGCAGGTTCTCGAACACGAAAGATCCGTCTGCGGCGGAAGTCGTGTTGCGCGTCTCAACACTGCGGTCGGTCAGGTCGTCTTCGGCGCGACTCAGCTGCACGCGCGCACCGGCAATCGGATCACGGGTTCCAAGCAGGACGACGACTCCTTCAATCGAGGCAGTCCCAGGTTGCTGCGGAACACCCTGCAGGAGCAATCCGATCAGTGCTACACCGAGAGTGTTCACGGGCTCACTCATGCCTCAGCGCGTCCATCGGATCGACCCTTGCAGCCTTGCGGGCAGGGAGCCACGACGCCAGAAGTACTAGAGCCAGCCCTACAACGAAGACCACGGCATACACCGAAGAGTCGGCCGGTTCGATATCGAACAGAAATGTTTCCATGCCACCTCAACCGATCGATGCAACACAAGCGTTGAATCGTTCTGCTGGAGTTTCAAACTCCAGCGTCTTACGCGGCCGTTCATTGAGCTCACGTGCCACCTTGTTCAGGTGCGCCTGCGAGTGCACCGATAAGTCGGTTCTCTTTGGGAAGTACTGTCGGAGCAGGCCATTCGTGTTTTCATTGGAACCACGTTGCCATGGACTCTGCGGATCGCAGAAGTAGACGTCGATGTCGGTCGCCAGGGTAAACCGCCGATGATCTCCCATTTCCTTGCCGCGATCCCAGGTCAGCGATTTATACAGCTCGGTCGGTAGTTTCTTCGCGTGCTTGATCAGTGCAGGCACGACGGTCTTGGTCTGTTTATCCGACACTTTCACCAACATCACGTAACGGGTATGGCGTTCGACCAGGGTCGCAATGTAGGTGTTGTTCGATCCCACTATCAGATCTCCCTCCCAGTGACCGGGAACGGCACGATCTTCGACCTCGGCCGGGCGCTCACGAATCGATACGATATCGGCGAGATCCCCTTTCCCGTGACCTTTGTGACTGGAATGTCGGGATCGACGAATCGTTCGTCTCGACCTCAGATGTCTAAGTAGTTCTTTCTTAAACACCCCGCGCGCCTGCACGAATAGGCTGCGATAGATCGTCTCGTGGGACACGTGATACGACTCATCCTCTGGATAGGATCGCTTCAGCCAGCCGGCGATCTGTTCGGGCGACCAATTCCGCCGGAGCTTCCTCGCCACCATTCGCCGTAACCGCGGATGGCGACCCAACTGACATCGCTTCGGGCGACGGGCCCGGTTCCAAGCCTGTTCATCGGCGACAGACGCCCGGTAGTCATCATAGCCCCCATTGCGCTGGATCTCCCGGCTCACCGTCGAGGGTGAACGCCCCAGACACTCTGCGATCGAACGCAACGACTGCTCGGCCGCGATCCCGCGGGAGATCTCCTCACGTTCCGACAGGCTCAAAGCCAACCTCGACCGTCGTCGTGGTCGAGGACGAATGCCTCCGGTATGCGCCAGCTGACAATATACAGACGATGACAGCTTGCCAAACGCTCGCCCGATCTCATGCAGAGATTCCCCTCGCCGCCACCGATCCCATACCTCCGCCTTCTCCGCCGCCGTGAAACCGAATCGCATCCCTTTCCGCATACACTCCACCTCTTCCTTTTAAGATAAAGTGTTGCGTCGATCCATTGAGACCAGCCAGGAAACCGGACAACGTCGATGCCAACGCGATCCCGACGCCCAGTCCGATGGCGGCCGGCATCACTCCCTGTCGCATCATCTGGCGGACCACATCCCGAGCCCCGGCTCCCAGGGCCAGCCTCAGGCCGACCTCACGCGTTCGTTGGGCCGTCGAAAACGCCACGACGCTGTAGATGCCCAGCATCGCAAGGATTACGGCGGTAGCGGCGAAGGCGGACAATACGACTGTCTGGAACCGCTGCTGGCGCGATTGTCTGGCGACAATTTCCTCCATCGGGCGCACGTTGACGGCGGCATCGGGCTCGATGGTTTGAATAGCACGTTCCAAATCGTCCGCAAGTGGCATCGAAGATCGAAGGACAAAGACCACTCCCAGCCTTGCGACGAGCGTGTCGGGAATCAACGCGGAGTTGTAGGGCACGTATATGGACGGCGTCGGTTCGCGCAAGAGAGAGGCCCGCACATCCGGAACCATGCCGACGACACGGTGCCATTCGCCATTGGGGCTCCGAATCTGCCTGCCGATAGGATTCCGACCCTGCCAGGCGAGCCGTGCCATCGAGTCTGTGACCACGGCCACCGGCCGGCCGACCGCGACGTCTTCATCCGTGATCCATCGACCCGCCAACAGCGGAATTCGCATCACTCTTCCGTAGTCTCCCGATATCCCCTGAACCCCACCACCCGTGGCTTCTTCCAGTCCCTCGGGTTCAAGGCGCATATTCATGGTCGATTCCATCGGCAGGGTGCCGGAGAGCGACGCGAACTCAGCGCCGGGCAGCGCGCGAACGCTCCCCAGCATCCAGCCAAACCGGGCCTCCTGCCCGAGGCGGTCCTCAGCGCGCTGTGGTAGTGTCAGTCGAGCCGTTGTCACGTTCCCCGGGTCGAACCCGATCTCAACTGAGACCAGTTTCCAAAAGCTCTCTATCAGGATGCCCGCGCCGACGAGCAGAACGATGGCCAGCGAGGTCTCCACAATGGTCAGGGCGCCGCGCAACCGTCGCTGGTGACGGGACTCGGTCGACCCGGGTGTGCCGTCCTTCAGGGCATCGTTCACGCTCACCCGTGATGCCCGGAAGGCGGGAACCAACCCGATAACAACACCTGCGAGAAGAGCGGTCGCGGCGGCAAACGCAAAGGCTCGGCCGTCGACGGCAAGATCGTCCATCCTCGGAAGATTGAGGGGCACGCTTGCCAGGAGTGCCTCCTGAAGCGTGTAGGCGATCCCCAGGCCGATCGCGGCGGCAACGCCCGTCAGAACAGTCGCCTCGACAATCATCTGGCGGATCAAGCGCCAGCGTGACGCTCCCAGGGCGGTTCGAATCGAAAGCTCGCGCTCCCGCTTCGAGATCCGGGACGCCTGCAGGTTGACGAGGTTCAGAACGCCGATGAGCAGGAGGGCACCCACGGCGGCGGTGAAGATCAGGATCGTCCGGCGGTAGTTGCGAATGATCAACTCGAACAGCGGGACGACATTGATTCCCGTTCCACCGTCGGTCTCCGGGTACTCGTCCGCCAGGCGCGCCGCGATCGTGTCTAACTCCGACCCGGCTGAAGACAGGCTTTCCCCGTCCTTCAAGCGGGCAACCATCCGTGTCGCGCCACCCCGCCGGGGCCGCGAACGATCCACTTCCATCGGGATCCAGACGGGCGAAGGGGCGCCCGCACGGCTGGGCGAACGGAACGAAGAGGGCAGAACGCCGATGACCGTCAGCGCCGGCAGGTCCTCCACCCGGATCACGCGGCCAATGATGTCGGGATCGCCGCCCCACCGCTGTTGCCAGTGATCGAAGCTGGCGACTGCCGGTAGCGTACCATCGGGAAGATCGTCCTCGGTCGAGAACAAACGCCCGAGAACCGGCCGCACGCGGAGAATGTCGAAGAAGCCGGCACTGACCCTTGCGATTCCCAACCGCTCGGGCGGACCGGCCTGATCGAGAAGCGCGCTCGTCGTCACGTATGCGGCCGGCCCTTCGAGAGTGCCCACCTGCTCACGGAGGTCCGCAAACACGGGAGTCGGAAACCCCTGCGTCTCCACGCCGCGTTCGGGAACCGTCCTGAGGAAGGAAACCAACCGGTCGGGCTCCTCGAACGGCAGCGGTGCCAGCAGGATCCCGTCGACCATCGTGAACGCGACCGTGGCGGCGCCAATCGCCAACGTTAGGGTAGCGACCGCGGCAACCGTAAAGTCCGGACTGCGCTGGAGATTTCGCGCTGCGTAACGAACGTCTTGCCAGAGGGTCAGCATGAGTGACTAGCCGGGACCTTCACGGTGTTTCGTCAGCCGTAATGACACGGAGATTGATGTTCAGTCGGCTGCCTTCTTCGATCACGACCCGCTCGGCCTGGGACTCATAGCGGCGGACGAAGTCGGGGTTGTAGTACTCGTTCGATTCGAGGCGTTCCCAGGCGAAGAGCAGGTATTCGCCGGGCGTGATACCGCGAAGCGAAAAGCTGCCGTTCTGGTCGATTGAGCTGGTCTTGTAGAGCCAGGTGCGATCGCGCGCAGCGATTTCAGGAATGAGAACGCCGCGCGTCCCGAGGCGAACTTTCCCATCCTCATCGGTAGCCGAGCCGTCTACGCGGCCCGCACGGGCACTCAGCAGCAGATCCAGTGAGCCTTCCGGCTCTCCAGCGACCTCGATGACACCGTCCGGGATCTCTTCACCGCCGAAACGAATCCTCTTGAGGTAATAGTCCGCGGAAGCGCCGCTCGCTCGCAGCCGAAACCGGCCCGCTGGAGTGTTTTCGACCACAAAGCTCCCGTCCAACCCCACGCCGGTAACCGGGAGCCTCAAGTTCCACATATTTGACCCCCCTCCGATTCAGGTTGCCCCCTTGATGAACATCCAGGTCACGGGCCGGTCGTGAATCGGACAGTCGGGGAACTCCTCCCCTTCAACAAGGCTGAGCTCGTAGCCGCAATCGTTCGAACGATAGACGCCGGGTCGCGCGCATTCGGTACCAGTACGAAACATGACAAAACTCCCCCACTATCAAGAAGACGTGGGCTTGGACGGCAACCTTGCAGAAAAGGAAGAAAAAGCCCGATCCGCTTCACAACCTGCCTCGCTCTGCCCGGAACAGATCAAAAACCAGATCTAAGAAAGACTCTGCTCAGACGTTACACGTATAGGAGTGTCTTGGTGAAACAACTCTTGCTGCTCATAGCCATCACGCTTTTGTTCTGTCAGAACCTGGAGGCGCAAGACCTTCGAGCGCCGAGAGCGACGTGCTCACCTCCGAGCGGTGGAACTGACGACTCACCGCCTTCTCCTCCTGCTTTTGCCAATGACGTGCGGCCGCACCCTCCCACTGGACCCGGGGCTTGGGTACTCCAGATCGCCCGCCAGGGAGGATTCTCCGGTACCGACGGAACCGAGATGGTTATCGATTCCACGGGGAGGCTGACCTGCTATTTGACCGGGCTCGCCTGCGAGGAAAACATCGATGTCGCCACGCTCGCGTATCTGGATGTGATGGTTCGGTCGGCAAACCCGTCTCAGTGGATCCAATCGGTCTCCGCTGTGTGCAGCGACTGCGTCAAGACCGCACTCGTCCTCCGGTTCAGGAACGCAGAAGGCGTTGAGCGGAGTCATACAGCATGCTGGGACCGGGTCACGCGCTCGGCAGCGTCGGACGACGCCACAGAAATCTACGAATCGATGATAGAAGCGGTCGACCGGAAGCCCTGACGTGACGTCATCCCCCTACTCGTGCCGCAAAGCCACCATCGGATCGATGCCGGCCGCCCGGCGAGCGGGGAGGAACGCGGCGACCAGCCCGGCGGCAAGAAGGATCGCCATGGCCAGGGCAACGGCCTCTGGATCGTTTGGCTGGATCCCGTAGAGGAACGGCTCGAGATAGCGCGCTCCAAACAGCGCGACGGGCAAGCTGATGGCCAGTCCCGCCAACGCTGCCGTGAAGATACGGCCGAGGACGAGCCGGACGACGCTTCCCGAGGTTGCGCCCAGCGCCATTCGGAGACCGATCTCCGGCGTCCGGTGGGCGACTTGAAAACTCATCGTACCGTAGAGACCGATGCACGCGGTTGCCAGGGCGAGGATTGCAAACGCGGTGGCCAGGCGGGCGAGCGTAATTTCCTGGCTGATGGCCCGGTCCAGATGCGCCCCCTGCGTCGTCACGTCCGAGACGGCGAGACGTGAATCGAACTGCTGGACGACCTCCCGGATGGTTCCCGCGTAAGCGAGCGGGTCGCTAGAGGTCCGGACTTCATAGGTCATCTGGAGCGGTGGCCGGCGCTGAGAATAAGGAAAGTACACGACCGGCGTGAGGCTCTGCTTCAACCCCACCCACAGCGCGTCCTCGACCAAGCCGACGATCTCGTAGGTCGTCGTATTGCCACCAAATCCGAGATCCAGGTTCCGGCCCACGGGGTTCTCCAAGCCGAATATGCGAGTCAGCCGTCGATTGACGATAGCTACTGGGGGCGCGCCCGATCTGTCACGTTCCTCGAATTCGCGGCCAGCCACGAGCGTAACCCGCATCGTCGTGAAAAATGCTGGACCAACATTCAGGATCCCGGCCATGTTGGGTCGCTGGCCATCAGCCGGCTGCGGCATCGCCGCTCCTGAGATGGCCACCGGGGCCATCGTCCCGCCGCTGGGCAGCGCTCTAGCCGAAAGACTCGCCGTCTCGACTCCCGGAATCTCACTCAACCGTCTGCGCAGGTCTTCAAAAACGCGATGGAGTGCTGGGCCTTCGTAATCAGCCGCCCGAGTGTTCAGCCGGAACAGCAGGACGTTATCCGGGTCGATTCCAACGTCGATCGCATACAGGTTCCTCAGCGTGCGGTCGAAGAGGCTCGCCCCGATCAGCAGCACGAGTGCCATAGCGATCTGCGCGGTCACCAGGAGGGATCCCACGGCAAATCTGCGTCCGCCAAGGTGCGTCTCTCCAACGGATGCCGAAGACGTTGCCTTCAATGCCGGCGTGACGTCGACCCGCAGGGACTGCATGGCGGGAGCAAGGCCGAATAGGAGTCCGGTGAAGATCGACAGCAAGAGCGTGACCCCAAGCACGTTGCCGTTCAACTCAGCATGAAGCGTGAAATTCTCGCGACCGTTAGCCATCAGCAACGTGAGGACTCGCATGCCCCATCCCGCCACGAAAAGGCCAAGTATGCCTCCCATGATAGACAGGAGCACGCTTTCGGTCAGGAGCTGCCTAATGATCCGTGAGCGGCCCGCCCCTATGCTCAACCGGACGGCGATCTCGCGCCGACGCGCGGTCGACC
The DNA here is from genome assembly GCA_965206125.1 of Terriglobia bacterium. GTDB lineage: Bacteria > Acidobacteriota > Terriglobia > 20CM-2-55-15 > 20CM-2-55-15 > CAXWPM01. Next base: position 560,577 of record CBDBIN010000045.1, on the reverse strand, counting down.
TAGCCAGCAGCAGATTGGCAATGTTGGCGCAGGCAATCAGGAGAATCACGCCGACCATCGCCAGTAGGACATAGACGGACCGGGAGTACTCGCGTCGGAGACTGTCAAGTCCGGAGCCGCCGGCCATCACGTTCAATATGGGCAGATCGTTGTCGGGCTGGCCCTCCGGTTGGGACTCCCGGACCAACCGCTGGAACTCGGGCTGCAGCGCCGTTTCCGCCTGCCCCGCGGTCACGCCGGGACTCAAGCGGCCCATAATCTCAATCCAGTAGAAGTCCTCGCCTAGAAAAGCTCCGGCAATCTGAGGTTCTAGCAGCCGGATGGTTTCGACGGGAACGTACAGATCGGGTACCGATCCGGGCTCCGCACCGAAGAATTCCGGCGTTACTACACCGACGACAGTGAACAGCCGGTCATTGATACGGATCGATTGCCCGACCGCACGCGCGGGATCTCCAAAGCGCTTCCGGCTGAACGCTTGACCCAGGACTGTGACCGCCTCGGCTGAGACATCATCGCTTGGTCCGATTAGCCGTCCTGCAGCGGGACCGATACCCATGCCTGGGAAGTAATCGCCAGTCACATACTGTGCGTTGACAGCGGTCGTTTCTTCGCCGATCGTGACATTGAGCTGGTCAGTGCGAAAGTACCCGAAAGCCGTCGAGAGGACAGGCTCGTGTGCCCCGAACAACTCGAGCGCGGAGTACGGGAAAATGCTCCCGACCGTGCGACCGTCGGGATCGCGGTAGGTCCCTCCGGTGGAGAAGGAGAAACCGACGGATCCGGGAAAACCCGATCCCTGCCACTTCAAGATGACCAGCGACTCAGGATCCGGCACGGGCAGGGGCCGTAGAAGGATCGACTCCATGAAGCTGTAGATCGCCGTGTTTGCGCCGATACCCAGAGCGAGCGACAGCACGACTACTGAGGTAAAGGTCGGGCTGCGCCTCAGGTTGCGGGCCGCGTAGCAGATGTCTTGAAGCAGGGTCTGCATCTAGGGAGAGGCTATCCCCAACGCAGGGGTGAGACAAAGGGATTTCAACAAGATGCTCGGAGCGTGGCGGTGGTGTCCCTTCCTAAGAACGGCGTTTGTGGGGAGTGGGTCTGTCGCCAATTAGACAAAACGGATTGGAACCGATCTTATTCTGAGCTTGATCTAGCTCAACCGACTGTGAAAGCGGCCTTTGCAGCGAGCAGGGCCAGGAGCGCCAATGGAATCAGGGTCGCCCGTGTTGGGATCCGCTGGTTCGCGGCAAGAACGTAAGCTTGCTGCAGCAGGATGACCCCGACGATGGCCACTAGTGGATACAGTAGGTAGGGTGATCGTACCAAGAGCGCGGATGCATACAACGAGATGCACCCAACCATCCCGATATGCCTCTGGAGGAATCCAGCAATAAGTCGGGACCGGGGCCTACTTGCCGGCCCGGGACGTGTCGGTGTTTCGAAAGGTGCCCAGCCCGATAGGTAAGCCCGCAGTTCATCGTAGTCGTTCAGGGCCGACGGGACCCAAAGATGCTTGCGGGCATCCGTACCCAAGATTTTCAAGCCATAGGGACCTACTTCTACGACTCGCCCGATATCCGGCTTGGTCAGCGTCCTGGTCACGGCCTCATGCTCCAACACCAAGATACGCTCGCTCTCCAGGACGAGCTCGAAGCCCCGCCAGTAACGTTCCATCCTTCGTTTGTGCCAGAGGAATTTCGGTATCAACAAGGAGAGCGGAAAGTAGACGCCGAACAGCGCCCAGCGCGGAGCATCCCCTATAAGGCCGATTGCCAGACCGAATACGATGGACACAATGAACCGCACCGGGTTTTCCGGAGACTCCATTACTTGAGAAGATGGGAGTCATCATGGGAAGACCGAGCAGATATTCACCGGAAATTCGAGAGCGCGCAGTACGGATGGTGTTCGAGCACCAGCGGGAGTACGAATCGCAATGGGCAGCGATGGCATCGATCGCATCGAAGATCGGCTGTACGGCAGAGACGTTGCGGAAATGGGTGCGTCAGGCCGAACGGGACACAGGTCAGCGAGCGGGCCTGACAACAGACGAAAAGCAGCGCCTGAAGGAGCTGGAGCGCGAGAATCGTGAGCTGAAGCGGGCCAACGAGATCCTGAAGAAGGCATCGGCATTTTTCGCGCAGGCGGAACTCGACCGCCGAGGAAAGTGGTGACCGAGTTCATCGACCGGAATCGGGACCGGTATGGGGTCGAGTCGATCTGCAGCATGCTGCAGATCGCCCCGTCGACGTATTACGAACACGCGGCACGATTACGTGATCCAAATCGCTTGCCGGCCCGAGCAAAGCGGGATGCATCGCTTTCATTGGAGATCGATCGGGTCTGGCGTGAGAATCGCCAGGTATATGGTGCGCGGAAGGTCTGGAAGCAGCTCAACCGTGAGGGACAGCCGGTGGCCCGGTGCACCGTGGCCCGATTGATGCGGGATATGGGCCTTAAGGGCGTCGTTCGCGGTCGAAGGTTCAGGACCACCATCCCGGATGAAGCCGCACTCCGTCCGCCGGATCTGGTGGATCGGGACTTCACAGCGACCCGTCCGAATGAGCTCTGGGTGGCGGATCTGACCTACGTCACAACCTGGCGTGGATTCGTTTACGTCGCCTTTGTCATCGACGTGTTCTCCCGGAAGATCGTCGGTTGGCGGGTGACCACGTCCCTGAGAACCGACATCGCCCTGGATGCTCTGGAGCAGGCGCTGTGGTCGCGGCCGGACACCGATGGGCTGATCCATCACAGCGACCGTGGCTCGCAATATTTATCGATTCGCTACACGGAACGACTCGCAGAGGCCGGCATCGAGCCGTCGGTCGGCAGCGTCGGGGATTCCTATGACAACGCACTGGCCGAGTCGGTCATCGGCCTGTACAAGACTGAAGTGATCCGCCAGAAGGGTCCGTGGAAGGGACTCGATGATGTCGAGTTCGAGACACTGGATTGGGTGTGCTGGTACAACGACCAGCGATTGCTGGAGCCGATCGGAGATATCCCTCCAGCCGAGTTTGAACAGGACTATTATCAGAACCGCCGGTCCGGCCTCGTCGAGGCCGGACTCAACTAAAACGGTCTCCGGGATTCCCGGGGCGGTTCACAACGACTGGCCTTGTGGATAGGTGGGTCCTCTTGGCCAGCTGTCTGGCCTCCTCCTCCGGCAGACGATATCCAGGTGCCGACACACTCACCTCCGAACTAAGCCTATCGATCTACGAGTATCCCCCTCGGCTTCACCTCGATCAAGTTGTTCCAGGTACGGTTCGGAGCTGCCCGCAGCGCATTGCTTGCTCTGCTCCGAGTTGCTGCCGACAGGCTGCTTACCGTTTAGCGATCACTCCCTACAAACGCCTTGGTCTCAATGGGTCGATGCACCCTGGGCACCGCACCTACGTGGCTAATTGTTTCTTCAATATGGAGATCTGGCCGGCATGATAAACGTTGTGCTGGAGCTACCCTCAAAAGGTGTGTAAATAGCATAGGCGGTGATTATCCTTCCGGGTGAAATAAAAACCCGGGCGGAAGAGCCCGAAAGGAAGGAGTCACACCGCCATGAGCAAGAAGAACATTGATCGAAGTGTGGAGTCAAGAGTCTGCTTTGAACAGCTGGAAGAGTGGGTGCGAGAGCAGATCCAGTTTTACGTACAGGAACTGTTGGAGGATGAAGTGACACAGCTGCTGGGACGAAGAAAGAATGAGCGTCGCCGAGAAGTGGACGCGCCCGGTGGCTATCGCAACGGCTACGGTAAGGAGCGGCGACTGACGCTGAGTTGCGGAACGATCAAGCTGCGGCGTCCCCGAGTGCGGGATCTGGAAGAGCGTTTTGAGAGCCGGGTCTTGCCGCTGTTTGCCAAGCGGACGCAAGAGGTACGAGACTTGATTCCAGAACTCTATTTGCATGGTCTGGCCGAGGGGGATTTCGATCTGGCCTTAAGAGGGCTTTTAGGGGAAGAAGCGCCGCTGTCCCCCAGCACCGTAGCCCGGTTGAAGGAGAAGTGGCAGGGAGAAATGGAGGCCTGGCAAAGCCGTCGGCTGGACGATCTGGAAGTGGTGTATCTGTGGGCAGACGGTGTGTACATCAAAGCAGGGCTGGAGAAGGAAAAGGCCGTGATCCTGGTAGTGATCGCCGCTTTAAGTGATGGCACTAAAGTGGTGGTGTCGGTCAGTAGTGGTTATCGAGAATCGACCCAGAGCTGGTCCGAAGTGCTGAGGGATCTCAAAGAGCGGGGGATGAACCCACCGAGACTGGTGATGGCTGACGGGCATCTGGGGATCTGGGGAGCGTTGCGCAACGTTTTCCCAGAAGCCGACGAGCAGAGATGCTGGAATCATCGCCTCGTCAACTTGCTGGCTAAGATCCCCAAGGGTCGGCACAAAGCGGCGTTGTTGGTGTTGCGGCAGATCCCTTATGCAGAAACACGGCAGGAAGCCGAGCAAGTCAAAGGACGATTCCAACATTGGTGTGGCAAGAGAGGACTGGAGGCAGCGGCTGATCTGATCGACCAGGACTGGGATCGGATGGTGACGTTTTACAACTATCCCAAACAGCAGTGGCAACATCTGCGGACTACCAATCCAGTGGAGTCTCCCTTCTCTGCTCTGCGACTGCGAACCGATGCCGCTCGAAGGTTCAAGAAAGTGGCCAACGCACGGGCTGTCATCTGGAAGATGCTGCTGGTCGCTGAGAAAAGATTTCGCCGTTTGAAGGCTCCGCACTTGATGAAGGATGTCTACCAAGGCGCCCAATATGTCAATGGAGTTCCAGTCAACCAAGTCACCGAGGAGAAAGCCGCCTGATGTCTATTTACACACTTATTGACGGAACCTCGTTGTGCTGAATCGTGCCGTGCAGCATGACGTAGTACGTGCTTCGCACCGGGGTCAGCTGTTGGTCAAGCAGCACATCATCGAGCTGTTCGATCTCCTGAACCAGGGCTCGATTGGCTTCGACGAGCCCTCTGATTGCCTGTCGCCAGGCCGTTGGCGAAGTATCCGTCACCTCCGACCAAGTCGTTTGACCCGCTACCCAAGGCGGGTGGTTGTGGAAGAGCTCTCATCGGCTCAAGCTAACAAGGCGCGAGAGATCAGTCACAACGCAGTGACTGTCCCGGATCTGTTCGTGTTGCAAGGCGGGCAGACCAGTAAACGGAAACGAGACCGATCATCAGAACCACCGAACAGGCCAGGGAAAGAATTGCGGGGTCGCTGGAAGGCACTCGGTAGAGTTGGTCGCTCATGCGCTGAGAGATAAACGCACTGCCCACGAGCCCAAAGAGGACTCCTGTCGTCGTGAGCAGTAGGCCTTGGGCGACAATGCGTGCCGTTAGCTTTGCATTGGTTGCCCCTAATGCCATCCGGATTGCGATTTCGTTGCGGCTGTCCCTGACCATGCCAGTAAACAGGGCCACGCAGCCTATAGCTAGTAGCAGGATTGCCAGGACAGCCAGCGCCATCGTTACAAAGGCGGAGGTGCGCTGCGCCCCGGTCAATTCGTTGAGGTGCGAAGCCATCGCCTGCTCTTCCGCGACAGCCACGTCTGGACTCAGTTCATGAACTAGCCTTCGAAGTGCGGGAACAAATGTCATAGGCTGCCCTCTCGTCCGAAACCGAGCGTATCCCGAACTGTTGTTCGGAAAGGGTATCCACGAGCATGGTTGGGGTTCGCCCAGTATTTCGTTGCAGCGATCCAGTTGGACGACGCCCACGACAATCCGTGGGTCTTGGCCGTAGGTAGCAACCTGTCCGACCGGATCCTCATTCGGCCACAACCGACCAGCGAGCACATGGTTGATCAGAAGCCCGCTTTCCTGGTCATCTTCTGAGCCGTCGAACTCCCGTCCTCCAATCAAAGGTACTCCGAGAGTCTCGAAGAACCTTGGAGCCACCGCCGTTGCCCTGGCTTCTACAACGAGGTCTTCATCAACCGGCAAGCTGATTGGGCTATAGCCAATCGCAAACGGCCGGTTCCAGCCGATACTTGCCGTGACAACTTCTGGCAAGAGTTATTGTCAAAAGTGGTGTTTAGGAGATTGATTCAAGCGGCGGCCTGATCGACGTTTGTCACTTCGATTCCGTCGTTGAATTTCACTCCAGTAATCACCTTGGCCAGATCATCGAATCCTCGTAATCGTCGCCAGTTCTTCTCGGCACACTGCCCTAGTTTGAACATCATGTGCAGCATGCCACCCCGTGTCAGACAGCCCTTCGATCGCTTGGTCCGGTGGCGAATGGTGGCAAAGGTCGACTCAATGGGGTTGGTCGTCCGGATGCTCTGCCAGTGCTTGGCCGGGAAGTCGTAAAAGACCAGCAGTTCTTCTCTGTCTTTCTGCAGGCAGAGGGTGGCCTTCGGGTACTTCGGCTCATAGGTTTCAATGAACAGATCGAATGCCTTCTCGGCGTCTGCCTTTGTTTCCGCCTTCCAGATCGCGTGCAGGGCCTGTTTCGCTTTCGCCTGGGCCGACTTGGGTAGGCAGTTCAACACGTTCATGGTCTTGTGCATCCAGCAGCGTTGTTGGCGTGTCTCGGGATAGACTTCCTCCAGTGCGGCCCAGAACCCCATCGCCCCGTCACCAATGGCCAACTCGGGAATATTCATCCCTCGGGACTTCAGCTTCAACAAGACCTCACGCCAACTCTGCGTGGATTCCCGGACACCGTCTTCGATCGCCAGAAAACGCTTCTCTCCGCGTTCATTCACGCCGATCACGACCAACGCACACAACTTGGTTTGTTCGGCCCGAAGTCCACTATAGATGCCGTCGGCCCAGACATAGACCCAGCGGTCGGCGTCCAAACGCTGGTCGCACCCGATGCGGTACTCCTGGGCCCAGACCTGTTTCAAGCGCGATACCGTGCTCGCTGACAGCCCCTGCGCCTTCGGACCAACAAGAACTTTTAGGGCGTCACCCATCTCGCCGCTCGAGACGCCTTTCAAATACAACCACGGCACGGCCGCTTCCATCGACTTCGTCTTCCGAATGTAGGGTGGTACCAGGGCCGACCGAAACGTCACAGCTTCGCCCGTCTTGGCACGGACCTTCGGAATTTGCACCGTTACAGGACCCAGGCCGGTCTGCAGCTCGCGTTCAGGTAGATAACCGTTGCGCACCACCCCAGCGTTCCCCGTCTCGGTTCGTCGATCACCGTGCTGGGATAGCAGTTCTGCTAATTCGGCTTCCACGGCGCGTTGGATCAGCTGTTGAGCCCCAACTCGTAGCAGATCGGTCACCGGGTCTGCAATCGCCTCTCGATCTTCCAGTTCAATAACGGTACTCTTGCTCATAGTGGCGTATCTCCTTTGGTTGCTTTGAAGTCTCGCAAACAACAAATCAACCAGATACGCCGCTTTTCTTCAATCCCTCAAACACCAGATTCGGTTATAACTCTTCTGGCAAGGCTTCGAGGCGCGAGAAGAACTGGTCGTAGAACAGGGCCGTATCTTCCTGAGTGAAGCCATTGGGCACTATTCGCGCCACCAGGATGGACTCTGGATTTCGATAACCCGATTCCACGGAAGCGATTTCAGACAAGCTTCGAGCGTACAGCCCGGCCGTAACCACCAACATAACGGCCAGACTAACCTGTAGCACAAGGATGGCTTGCCTTGGCGTAACGCGGAGTCCTACCCAACTCCAGTGAGGCGTGCGCCCCCTAAGGCTCCTCATAGGATTGCTAAGCGATACGATTGCGGCCGGCATCAACCCAAACGCAGCAGTTGAAATGATCCCAAGGGCCATTGCGATCGCCGCCATCTTGCCGTCAATCGCAGATTCGGTCGTTAACGGTAAGCCCAAGAAAAGGCGAGGTGCTGCAGACAGGACACTCACGAGCCATGCCGCAAACACAAACCCTGCGATCGAGGCGCACACGCCGATCACCATGGACTCCACCAGCAACTGGCGTAACACGCGCCACCTTGTAGCGCCAAGCGCCGTTCTCATAGCAAACTCCCGTCGACGGGAGAAGCTGCTCCCGATCAGAAAGTTCGCGATGTTGAAACACGCCGCCAGCAATATCAGGACACACACTATCAGGAGCAACCCGAAGAACTCGCGGGTTTGGTAGCGACGCACAATTCGCGTCTCGTTTGCTGGATCTACGAGGATTGTGGTTGGCTGGTACGATGCGTCCGACATCTCGTTGAGGGCTGCTGCCCAGCTGGAAGCCCGGTCTCTAGCCAGATCGACCGTTTGATCCGGTTTCAGCCGACCAATGACAGGGAAGAACCCCGAATCTCTCTCGAGAAGAGTGCTCTTGAAGAGTGACGGGAGAGCGCTCATGGGCACCCACACGCGAGTGGGGCCATTCCAATCAAGGTGGTAGCCCTCAAAATCGCGGGGTACGATGCCGACCACACGGCAAAGTTGACCGTTGAGGCGGACCGTATTGTCGAGAATGCCCGGATCACCACCAAAGTGAGATAGCCAGAACTCATGGCTCAACATGGCAACAGTAGGCGCACCCGGAATATCGTCGTCGGGTGTGATGACCCGACCGACCGCTGGACGAACTCCAAGCAGAGGGAAGTAACTTCCCGTCACCGTCTCGAAAACGACCTGATCTGCCCGTTCTTCCGTCGAGACAACACCAGGGAGTTTGCCGTATGCCGCGACTTCGGAAAACGCATTCTGGACGGCACGCAGGTCTTCATAGCGTTTGTAGGAAAACATGCGGCTGTTCGGTTGAGGTTCCGTTTCGTCTAATGTCCGTAGCGCCATGACCCGTTCAGGCTGAATCACGTTTCCCGGTGGCCGGTTCAGCAACCAGTCGACGGTGCTATACACTGCCGTCGTAGCGCCGATACCGAGAGCAAGAGACAGAACGGCAACTGCTGTGAATCCACGCGCGCGCCGAAAGCCCCTCACCGCGTGCCGGCAATCAACCCACACCTCCTCCAGCAGTTGAAAGGTCCACGCCTGCCGACTCTCTTCCTTCAATCGCGTTGGATTTCCGAAGCCTCGCTTGGCCGCGGCATCGGGGTCTCGCACGCCATCCGTACGCAATTGCTCTTCCCGCATCGAGAGATGGAAGGACAGTTCCGCTTGTAGATCCTGATCCAGCTTGCGTCGCTACACCTCGAAGGATCATATTTTCCGAAGGACGTTCTACGAAACTATTCTCGCCGCGGAGAACGGCTTTGAGGTGGGCACCCGAGAGGTTGGCCCGTTCGAGGTTGGTGCTATAGAGACTGCAAACGTTCAGCATCGCGCCCCTGAGGTCGGCGCCGGTGAGAATTGCACGACTGAGATTTGCGTGAGCGAGCACGGCATTCCCCAAATGTGCGCCTTCCAAGTCGGTGTTGACGAAGTTGGCCCGTTCGAGGTTGGCGTCTTTGAGGGCGCCAGCCGTGAAGTCGGTGCCGCTGAGATCTGGCGCCGCATCGGGATTCTTGCCACGCCACTCATTCCACGCCTTCACGCCCCGCCTGAGTATCTCCACGTGTTCTTCATTGGCCATTTCGCGGCTGATCTCAACGGATCGACGCAACACTTTATCTTAAAAGGAAGAGGTGGAGTGTATGCGGAAAGGGATGCGATTCGGTTTCACGGCGGCGGAGAAGGCGGAGGTATGGGATCGGTGGCGGCGAGGGGAATCTCTGCATGAGATCGGGCGAGCGTTTGGCAAGCTGTCATCGTCTGTATATTGTCAGCTGGCGCATACCGGAGGCATTCGTCCTCGACCACGACGACGGTCGAGGTTGGCTTTGAGCCTGTCGGAACGTGAGGAGATCTCCCGCGGGATCGCGGCCGAGCAGTCGTTGCGTTCGATCGCAGAGTGTCTGGGGCGTTCACCCTCGACGGTGAGCCGGGAGATCCAGCGCAATGGGGGCTATGATGACTACCGGGCGTCTGTCGCCGATGAACAGGCTTGGAACCGGGCCCGTCGCCCGAAGCGATGTCAGTTGGGTCGCCATCCGCGGTTACGGCGAATGGTGGCGAGGAAGCTCCGGCGGAATTGGTCGCCCGAACAGATCGCCGGCTGGCTGAAGCGATCCTATCCAGAGGATGAGTCGTATCACGTGTCCCACGAGACGATCTATCGCAGCCTATTCGTGCAGGCGCGCGGGGTGTTTAAGAAAGAACTACTTAGACATCTGAGGTCGAGACGAACGATTCGTCGATCCCGACATTCCAGTCACAAAGGTCACGGGAAAGGGGATCTCGCCGATATCGTATCGATTCGTGAGCGCCCGGCCGAGGTCGAAGATCGTGCCGTTCCCGGTCACTGGGAGGGAGATCTGATAGTGGGATCGAACAACACCTACATTGCGACCCTGGTCGAACGCCATACCCGTTACGTGATGTTGGTGAAAGTGTCGGATAAACAGACCAAGACCGTCGTGCCTGCACTGATCAAGCACGCGAAGAAACTACCGACCGAGCTGTATAAATCGCTGACCTGGGATCGCGGCAAGGAAATGGGAGATCATCGGCGGTTTACCCTGGCGACCGACATCGACGTCTACTTCTGCGATCCGCAGAGTCCATGGCAACGTGGTTCCAATGAAAACACGAATGGCCTGCTCCGACAGTACTTCCCAAAGAGAACCGACTTATCGGTGCACTCGCAGGCGCACCTGAACAAGGTGGCACGTGAGCTCAATGAACGGCCGCGTAAGACGCTGGAGTTTGAAACTCCAGCAGAACGATTCAACGCTTGTGTTGCATCGATCGGTTGAGGTGGCACGATTACACAGAAAATCCGGGGAAGCAGCAAGGGAAACGATATACAGCTCAGGTGCCGGAGCGTCTGGTCAAGGAAACCAGGGGCTTCCGATCACGGCTCTCGGGGTTGTCGCGGAGGGTGCTGGGGGAAGTCGCAGCTTGTGCAGACTGTTGTGTCTAGAACCGGCGGCCGTCTGGCGTCCCGTGTAGATACGTGCATCCAAATCTGCCTGGGACCGGAGCTCGGACGTCGCGCTGAACGGTCCGGCCCAATGGCGCAATTCTGTCGTTGTTACAGTCAGATTCGCTGCAGGGAAGGTCCGGAGGGACAGGCGGGTCCGGCGGAAGGTGGTGAAGAAGGAGGGGGCGGTTGACGTCCCCCCTCTTCTTTTCACCTGAGCACGTAGCCGGCGAGCACCTGCTGGAGCTCGTAGATACTGAGTTTCTTGTTGAACTTCTTCTGGATCGGTGTCGGATTCCCGGAAATCCAGATCTTGAGTTCGGCGTCCATATCGAACGATCCAGCGGTTTCGATACTGAAGTGTGTGATGAATCTGTAGGGGATCGAATGATAATCGATCTTCTTACCGGTCAGACCTTGCTTGTCGACAAGGATCAGGCGTTGATCCGTGAAGAGAAAGAAGTCCCGGAAGAGCTGGTACGCTTTCTCAATCGTTTCACCGCTCGCCAGAATCCGCTGAAACTCGTCGGTGACGCTCGAAGCATCCACTTCGGATGCGTTGCCCATGAGGCTGTCTAACACTCCCATCGTTTTCCTCCGCCTTGAATTCTGCGCGGGATTCTGCCTTGCACCTGACGGTACGAAGCTGAAAACTCGTGTTTCTTCGCCACGGCTAATTGTCTTCCCGTATCGTGACCGCCTCTTCGACGGCGTTGGCGAGGTGCTTCTTGATCCAGGCATATCGCTCCTTGCTGTCGCTCCCGGAAGGTGTGTAGCACTTCACGATCGATGACAGCTTCTTTCCGGTGTTGCCGTGGACGATTGAGGCAAACGGATTGCTGCCCTTGGGCGTTGTTTTGCCGTCTAGGTTCTTCAGGCCGTGGACGTAGATGCCGACCACCCCCATTTTATCGTTCCAAGACTCGATGATTTCGTGCTTGATCCATTTGCGGCCGGCCGTGTTACTGCCAACCAGCACGACTGTGCAACTGCGCCCATGCAGCTGGTCAGCGATCCACTTCTTGATTGCCGCATCACCCTTCTTAGTGACCTTTTCCCAATCGTTATCTGACACAGGGGAGTTGCCATCAACCATCCCCATGTTCCGAACCTGACCGGCGCGCGAGGCGTCGGGCTTGTAGTGGAAGCTAAAAAACGCTCTGCGTGCCATGACTCACCACCCTCTCTAGTGCTATTTCGCGAAGATCATCACCAGCATGACGACCACGATCGTGCCTGTGATAGTGCCGTGGAACAGACGAAGCGTATGTGACCAGGCAACGCTCCGCGTCCCGTCCACGTTCTTCTCGAACGGTTGTGTGTTCATCGAGAAATCTATGTGGTCCTCGCCCTCTTCGCGGACCCTGTCATAGAGCTTCCTGAAGAGTCGTTCTTGGCGCAGAAAATAGGCATCGAGCGCCCAAAACATGAAGCCAGGGAAATAGGCCAGATACACGAACACCTGGTTCGTGTTGACTGCGGCGAGTGCGAACAGCGCGGCGACCAACGTTACGCTCCAGCCCTTGATCAGGAACGAGTTGCCCGCCATCCTGGTGATGACGGCTTGGATCATCTGGAGGTGCGCGCGCTTGTTCTCCACATTCCCCCGTCAATTACCTAGCCTCGCGGAGTGAGAGCGAGGCCCTTGTCATTCAAAGAGACGTAAGAATCCCGAACAACCTTGCATTGCAGGAAGAATATCTGATTTGGGACCGGAATCGAGACTGGCGCGACCAGAAATTACTTCTTGCCCGTTATCAGGGGGCAAACCGGCAACCGCCGGCAGACGTGTTTTTACCGAGGTTGGTTGGTTGCCATAGGTTGCCACGGTTGCCGCTTTCTGGCCGTGTCTGGCCACTCGTGTCCACGCTAACTTGTTGAGGTGTTGAAAACACAGAATAAGTAAAGATTTGCCAAGGTCGAAGTCGCGGGTTCGAATCCCGTTTCCCGCTCTTCAGCAGGCTTTCGGTACCCGCTCCCAGTAGTTGCAACTCCCCCTAAGAAGTGTTTCAATCGTGCTTCACGATCAGCCCGGCTTCTGGGAATGTCTCCCCGCCGGGCGCGTTGAAGGGGAACCTTTCCATGAGTGTGAAGATGGCGACGCGTGAAGTGAGTGATGTGGTCGTGCTGGACGTTTCCGGCCGGATCACGGCTGGGGAGGGCTCGAACATCTTTCGGCAGGCGATCCGGGACCAGGTGGCTCAAGGCAACAAGGACATCCTTCTGAACCTGGAAGAAGTCTCATACATCGACAGCAGTGGGCTGGGCGAACTCGTTCTCGGCCACGGGACCGTCACCCAGAACATCTGCGATTCCTGCGGCACTTCGGTCTTCCAGAACGATCAGGGCGAATGGGATGCATGCTCCCAGTGCGGCAGCACCGGGAGGGCGACGTGGGGACGTCTCAAGCTCACCAACCTGAACAGCCAGGTGCGGGAGCTTCTTGAGTTTTCTCGGCTGAATACCGTCTTCGACATCCACGAGTCCGAAGAAGCCGCGATCGTAAGCTTCGGCCTCTAAGGTCGAACCGCATGAGACCCACCGCCGGTTCAGCTCCGACGATCTCGGGCGAGTTCATCGATTCGTCCCGGACCCTGCTTTCAGAGGACTACATGCCAAAGCTCCGCCGGTTCCTCGAAGTCCTCTCCGAAGACGACATCTGGTGGCGCCCCAACGAGGCCAGCAACAGCGTTGGGAACCTCATGCTGCACTTGTCGGGCAACCTTCATCAGTGGATTGTCTGTGGGGTTGGAGGAGCGTTAGACGCGAGAGACCGCCCCGCCGAATTCACAGCCAGAGGACCCATGGGCAAGGCCGAGCTTGCGGCGCTCGTGGAAGAAACGGCCGGGGAAGTCGATAGGGTGCTGGCGGATCTTCGCGAGGATTCGCTGCTCGATCGGATTCCGGTCCAGAGCTTCGAGGTCAGCCGCCTCCATGCCGTCTACCACGCTATCGAGCATTTCGGCTATCACCTCGGGCAGATCGCTTACGTCGCAAAACTCCGTCACGGCAAGGACCTCGGCATCTGGCCATAAATCAGCGTCGGCTGTTTCGATTTCCAATCTCAAAGCTGCTCCCTACGCAGCCCGAGCGCCTTCGAGGATTCAGCATCAGACAGAACCGCGAGCGGTAGCGACCGGGTTCTTATCATTCGCGTACCCGGACGCGTAACCCGGTCACTACCGTTCCCGGTTCTGATCGTCGCGCCGCTTACAGTTACTGCGTGCTTTTGCCGGAGGGATTTGCCCCGGGTATAATGATGGACTCATTGTCGGGCGCCGTACCCAAGTGGTAAGGGAGAGGTCTGCAAAACCTTTATGCATCGGTTCGAATCCGATCGGCGCCTCTCTTGGATTCAGTGGGTTAAAGGCCCGGCCTCTGGCCGGGCCTTTTTTGCTGTGTGAACCATCCCGGGTTTCCCGGAGACGGTTTTAGTTGAGTCCGGCCTCGACGAGGCTGGACGGCTGATTCTTATAATACATCTGCTCAAACTCCGCCGGAGGGATGTCGCCGATCGGCTCCAGCAATCGTTTGTCGTTGTACCAGCACACCCAATCCAGCGTTGCGAACTCGACATCGTCGAGCCCCCTCCAGGGTCCCTCCCGGCGAATGACTTCAGTCTTGTACAGGCCGATGATGGATTCAGCGAGGGCGTTGTCGTAGGAATCCCCGATGCTTCCGACGGAGGGTTCGATGCCCGCATCGGCCAATCGTTCGGTGTATCGGATCGACAGGTACTGCACGCCACGATCGCTGTGATGGACCAGGCCGGCCGTGTCTGAACGCGACCAGAGGGCCTGCTCGAGCGCATCCAGGGCAATGTCGGTCTTCAGTGAGCTTGTCGCCCTCCAGCCTACGATCTTGCGGGAGAAGACATCGATGACGAAGGCAACGTAAACGAATCCACGCCAGGTGGCGACGTAAGTCAGATCGGCCACCCACAGCTGGTTGGGTCGGGTCGCACTGAAGTTGCGATCGACAAGATCGGGCGGTCGCAGCGCAGATTCATCCGGCACCGTCGTCTTGAACTTCCGGCCCCGCACCACACCCGCAAGGCCCATGTCCCGCATCAGTCGGGCCACGGTGCAGCGGGCCACCTTCTGTCCTTCACGGTTGAGCTGCTTCCAGACTTTCCGGGCGCCATAGACCCGGCGGTTCTCCCGCCAGACCCGATCCACCTCGACGCGAAGTTCGACGTCCCGCTTCGCCCTCACCGGCAATCGTTCCGGATCCCTCCGCCGTGCCTCATGCTCGTAGTACGTCGACGGGGCAATCGGCAGCATCCTGCAGATCGACTCGACCCCATACTGGCTCCGATTCCGATCGACGAACTCGGTCACCACTTCCCTCGGCGGTCGAGCTCCGCCTGCGCGAAAAACGCGGATGCCTTCTTCAGGATCTCGTTCGCTCGCTTCAGCTCACGATTCTCCCGTTCCAGTTCCTTCAGCCGACGTTTCTCGTCCGTCGTCAGGCCCGCACGCTGCCCGGTGTCCCGCTCGGCTTGCCGCACCCACTTTCGCAGCGTCTCAGCTGTGCACCCGATCTTCGACGCGATCGACGCCATCGCCGCCCACTGGGAGTCGTACTCTCTCTGGTGCTCAAATACCATCCGCACTGCACGTTCACGAACCTCTGGTGAATATCTGCTTGGTCTTCCCATAACCCCATCCTCTCAAGAAATGGAGTCGCCGGAAAACCCGGGGCGGTTCAGTGGTTGTGATCGTGGGGAACTACTTCTGTTTCTTGAGTAGTTGGAGTTCTTGACACGAAAGGGGGCGGTGATGGCTTAAACTCAATCGGGCCGCGACGGCTAGCGCGGTTTCGGGAAGTATCGTCAGCGAAAGGGGATTCGTGGTGGGACTCAAGGAACAGCTCGACAAGATCCGTGACGGGGCCAAGACCCGCATTCCACCGGACAAACGAGCAATCATGCACCGTGCCACCGAGGACCTGAAGGCGTCGGGCATCATGGACGGCGTTGTCCGGGTCGGCGACGCGGTTCCGCACTTTGCCCTTCGCAACACTCGTGCGGAGCTCGTCGAATCGGAACGCTTGCTCGTGAACGGCGCACTGGTCCTGAGTTTTTTCCGGGGCAAGTGGTGACCGTACTGCAACGCGGAGCTGTACGCTCTCGAGGGGATCGTTGCGAGCCTGAAGCATCTGGGTGCAACCCTGGTCGTCCTTTCGCCACAGTTGGCCGAACATAGTGGAGAGATGATCGAGCGGCACAAGCTGACCTTCGACATTTTGTCGGATCCTGGCAACGAGGTGGCGGCACGCTTCGGGATCCGGTTTCGGCTGCCCGACGATCTGCAGGAAGTCTACCGCGGCTTCAGCATCGACCTGGCCGCCAACAACGGCGAGGACAGCCAGACCCTGCCGATGCCGGCACGGTTCGTCATTGATTCGGGCGGCACCATTCGCGACGTTGAAGTGCACCCGGATTACACGTTTCGCCCCGAACCCCAGACCGCTGTGGACATCGTCGCATCGCTTTGAGCACCATCGGGGACGCCTCGTCTGACGCGTTTGTACTAATGAATCAGTCTCGACCCGTGCAGGCTTTTACGAGAGTCCCGAAACCTGGGCAGTGCTCCACACCGTGAAACGCCGGTCTTCCATCTTTCTCCTCCTGTTCTTCGTGTCGGGTGGTTGCGGCCTGATCTATCAGATCGTCTGGGTTCGCCTTTTCACGCCCGTCATCGGCAACACCGTCTTCTCCGTCAGCATCGTGCTCGCCGTTTTCATGGCGGGACTCGCGCTTGGCAGCCGGGTGTTCGGCCGACTGATCGACCGCCGACGGATGCCTCTCGTGCGAACCTACGCCGTGCTGGAAGCCGGCCTGGGCGTCTATAACCTCCTGCTGCCAGCGATGCTCGGCCTTGCGGATCCGGTGTTCGGCGCTCTCTACGCTTCTTCCTACGATTCGTTCGCCCTGCTCAGCCTCGGCCGGTTGGTGGTTTCATTCAGTCTCCTGATCGTTCCTGCGACCCTGATGGGGGGGACCCTGCCCATCCTGATCCGTTACTACACCGAGAATATCCAGACGATCGGACTGCACGCCGGCAGGGTCTACACTGCCAACACCTGGGGAGCGGCGGTGGGCACCGTAGCCGCAGGTTTCCTTCTCATCCCGACCTTCGGCGTGTGGGAGGCCCTGGCGTTTGCGGCGACGCTCAACCTGCTGATCGCTGGAGCATCGTGGATCCTGGCCCGCTCCGCCGATGCGTCGTCCATGGCGGGAGAACCCGCTGCGGCGGCTACCGGACCGAGGATCGTCCTGTTTGCGATGTTTCTGTCCGGTGTTGCTGCGCTCGCAAACGAGGTGGCTTGGACTCGCGTTCTCAGCCTCATCGTCGGGCCGACTACTTACGCTTTCACGCTGATGCTGGCGGCGATGATCGCCGGCCTGGGCCTGGGCGCCTGGCTCGGTTCCAAGTGGGCCGCCCGCGAGGGGACCACTCTCGGTGGATTCGGCTGGATCGAAATCGGAGTCGGCTTCTCCTCTCTGGCCCTGGTGCCCCTGTTCGGCGAGCTACCGGTCTGGGTGGGCGGGCTCGTGACGCGGTACGTGGAGTCCTTCGGAGCGATCCAGGCCATCGAGTTTCTGCTGTTCTTCGCGATCATGCTGGTCCCGACGACGTTGCTCGGCATGACGTTTCCCGTCGCGTCGAAGCTATATGCCCGGTCGGACGCCCTGCTGGGGACCGAAGTCAGCGCCGTCTACGCCTTCAACACGGCCGGAGGCATCCTGGGTTCCCTCGCTGCCGGCTTCCTGCTCGTGCCCATGATCGGAACCGAGTCCACGCTCGTCGTTGCGGCCGCGCTGAGCGTGCTTGTCGGTGTCGCCCTGACGCTGTCGTCGCGAAAGCCGTTGGCTCTCACCCGCGCCAATCTGGCGAGCGTCGCCGCGGTCCTGGCCCTGATTCCGGCGATTCTGCTGATGCCGCGCTGGGATCCCGAGTTGATGGCGTCCGGCGCCTACAAGTACGCGCCGTACTATGCTTCGAACCTGGATCTGGAATCGGTCCTCAAGAGCGGCGAACTTCTATACTTCCGGGAAGGCACTACGACGACCGTGTCGGTCAAACGGAATGCGGAAAGCACAATGCTTGCCGTGGACGGAAAGGTCGATGCGACCGATTCGGGAGACATGCTGACCCAGAAGATGCTGGGTCACCTGCCGTTGCTGCTCAGCGACGGCGCCAGGAACGTTGCCAATATCGGGTTTGGCAGCGGAGTCACCGCCGGGGCGGCGTTGCTTTATCCGATCGAAAAGCTGGATGTCATCGAAATTTCGCCTGAGGTCGTGGAGGCGTCGCGGTTTTTCGAACACGTCAATCACCGCGCCCTGGATGATCCCCGGGTCGAGCTGATCATCGGGGACGGACGGAACCACCTTCGCTACACGACGATGACGTATGACGTCACTATCTCGGAGCCGTCTAACCCGTGGATGTCGGGCATGGCGTCGTTGTTCACACGCGAGTTTTTCGAAGAGGTCCGCGCACGTCTGTCGGATCGAGGGATTCACTGCCAGTGGGTCCACAGCTACAACATGTCCACCGAGGATCTGCGTACCATCGTCCGCTCTTTCCGGTCGGCCTTTCCCCATGCGGCGCTGTGGGCGCTTAACGACAGCGACTTCCTGCTGCTCGGCTCTCCTTCTCCCATCGAAGTCCGAGAGAGTGTCGTCCGGGCCAATTTCGACCGGGTCCGCTCAGACCTCGAGAGCGTTCAGGTCCACGACCTGTACAGCATCCTCTCGATGTTCATGATCGCCGATGAGGATCTCGACCTGTTCGCGGGCAATGCAGCGGTGAACACCGACGATTTTCCCATTCTGGAGTTTCGGTCACCGCAGTTCATATACGCGAACACGACGGATGAAAACTTGCAGGCGGTCCAAGCCGTGACGAGCGAGGTACCCCCCCCGCCCTTCGTCGAGCGCCTGACGGCGATGCCGACCGCCGACAACTACAGGCACAAGGGGGAGATGCTGCTCTTCTCAGGCAGCTATGAACTGGCCGCCGCCGAGTTCGAGTTTGCGCTGGAACTGGACCGAACCGATGAGAAGACGTGGGCTGGCTACGTCCGGACCGGTCGTGATCGGACGCGCCAGCGCGTGACGGACTTCGTCGATGACATGGTTGAGCAATACCCGGAAGAACAAGTCCTGGTTGCTGCGGCTGAACATTACATGTTGCAGTCCGAATATCGACGGTCTGTGGAATTGCTGGAGAGAGTCCTCGAGACGGATTCGGAAAACGTTGAGGTTCTGGTCCAGCTCTCGGATGTTCTTAAGGAGGAGGGTAGTCTGGAGCTCGCCGGAGCCGTCGACCGGCTCCTGGCCCTCGACCCCGACAATGCTCGAGCACTGTACCACTTGGCGTGGATGCGGTATCAGCAGGGCCTCTATGACGAGGCGATCGGCATCGTCGGCCGGTCCATCGAAATCGATCCGGGGAACATGCGTGCCCGTGACCTCCTGGCCATTCTCTATAACATGACGCTCCAGCACGACCGTGCCGCAGCGGAGTTCCTCGATGTCCTGGAGGCGAATCCCGCCGACGCAGTCTCCCACAACAACTACGGAACGTTCCTGCTCGAACGCGGCAGCTACGACCAGGCATTGGAGCAGTTCGAGCGCGCCATCGATCTGGACCCCGAAAACTTCCAGAGCTTCCTCGGGGTTGCTGAGACGCTACGGCAATCCGGCAGCCTAGACTTGGCCGAGGAATGGTACAGGATGGTTCTCAAGCTTTCACCGGGCCATCCCTTGGCCAGCTTGTACGCACAGTAGCCGATTCCGATCTCTAAAATGTGTGTGGACCCTCTTATTTGGTTGACTGCATAGCGGAATCGGCCTATCTAGGTAGAGATGCTTCATTTGCTCCTCGCTGCCTTTCTGTTTCAGACGCTTCCGACCATCCTTCCGAGTTCCAATGTCCGGGAGAGCATCAAGGACGGTTTTCCGTTGGTCGGACAGCTGCATTTCGAGGGGGGAGCCTCGCCCCACATCGTGACTGTTGAGCTTCGGGATGGCGTGGCCCGAAATATCGTCGATGAAACGACGACGACGCCGACCGGCGTGTTTCGGTTCGACGGCGTAATAATGGGCCGCTATACCATCGTTATCGACAGCGAACGCTATCAGTATGTCCAGCAGTTACTCGTCGTGGATATGCAGGTATTCGCGATGATTTCGTTGGACATCCCGATGTATCCGCGCAGGGCGTCAGAGGGTGGCGATGCCCTGGTCAGCTTGGAAGAACTGCGTCGCAACATGCCGCGCGAAGCTCTCGAAGAGTACGACCGGGCAGTGGAGGAATTTCAGGACGAGAACTCGGTTCGCGCCGTAGAGCACCTGGAGCGTGCGCTGAAGATCTCGCCAGATTTTTACGAAGCTCACCTTCAGCTCGGGTTAGCCCACCAGAGGGACGAACGGCGGCCCGAAGCGATCGCCTCGCTGGAGCGAGCCGTCGAGCTGAACGATGCGTCGGCGGAAGGGCGATCCTGGCTCGGCAGGCTGTACTTTGAAACGGAGCAGTTTGTCGCGGCAATCGAGCAGCTTTACGCGCGGATCGACCTCGGTGCGCCGAGCGCCGACGACTATTTCTTTCTCGGATCATCCTACTATCGGCTCGGCGCGCTCATGGAATCGGAAGACAACCTGCTTCGTGCGGTTGAACTGGAGCCAGATGCGTCTGGGCCGGTCCGCCTCCAGCTTTTCAACGTGTACGTCCGAAGTGGGCAGACGTTCAAGGCATTGGACCAGTTGGACACCTATCTCGAGGCGTTTCCCGACGCCCCCAACTACGACGCGATCAAGGAACGAGCGGATCAGATTCGCAGGGATCTGGGCGGGTAGCGCGTGGGCGATGCCCACGCGCATTGGACATCGCTCATTGGACATTTGTCATTTGTCGATAGGTGAGGCCCTTCGCGGGCCGGTTCCGGAGATTTCAGATCGACAAGTGTCGTTTGAGAGCTTTCGAGTGGGTGCTACCGCTCGCTACGTTCGTCGAGCCACGCGCACGCTTCATCCATGCCGAGCCCACACGCCTGATCCATGAGTTCCCCCGCCCGCACAAGGTCCATTACCACGCCGTCGCCCTGCTCGTACAGCAGACCGAGATCGGTGCAGCTGGTGGGATCCCCCATCGCGCACGCCGTTTCAAATCCCTCTGCGGCCAGCCGGTAATCCACCTCCACCCCCGTTCCGGTCAGGTACAGGCGGGCTTTTTCCCCGCAGCCGACGACCCAACCTTTGTCGCAGGCCAGCGTGAATAGTTCCAATGCCCCCATGTTGGGGAGAGGTCCCCGCTCGGGCAACATGAGCAGGTAGTCGGAAAGCTTCGGGCTGCTCTGGAGCGCGCTGTCCTCGCCAGCCTCGAGTGCCGCGAAGTTCTCGCAGCCTGGAGCGAAGTTGAACGAACAGGACCGCGCGAAGCTCTCCTGCGCACCTTCCGGACTGTAGCCGACCTTGCCGCTCAGCTGCAGAACGCCAAGCTCGTTGCACGCCCAGCCCGATTGCGCGTCGCAGTATCCCGATTCGATCACCGCCAACACCTGGCATCCGTTCCTCAAGTCCTCGTCGCAGGCATTTTTCCAGAAGGGCAGGTTATGGCCTTCGTGGGTGTCACCGAAGGCTCCGGTCAGGGACAGGCCTACAAAGAACAGAATCCAAAGACTCATGTGGGCCAGATTGAGCCGTCGGGGGATGACCCGCAGGCCGTCTGCCTCCAGGGTGAGGCTGTCGAGAAACCGGGCGGCGAACCGGTCGATGAAACGGACACTGAGGTTCAGCAGAGGCACCGCGAGGAGTTTGTCGTAGAAGGTTGGCACACCCCACGCTCCGAGAAGCAGGTACAAGCCTACGACGCTAAGGCCGTAAAAACCGCCGAACATTACCTTGCCGAACGCGGTCTTCGGAGATGTCGAAGGGTCCGTCACGAGCAGGTGCAGGCCCAGAAAGACCGCGATCGGGATCTCGGAGTCGATGAAGAAGTAAACACCGGTCATGGCCTGGTACAGGACGCCGGCGCCGACCAGTGTGATCGCCGCAGTGGCCGTGACCAGCGTAATCGTGAAGAAATACATCACGATCAGGCCGAGCAGAAACAGGAAAGGGTAGATGTTCGGCGGGTAATAGAGCGTTGTCGAGATCTCGATGCCCCAGGTCATGCCGGTGGTTCCGGTCAGGATCAGCACGGTGGAAAACAGGCCGAGCGAGAACGCCGACGGGTTGAAGATATGAGCGCTGCGACCGTCCCGGGTCCAGCGCACGAACTCCTTCCCCAGAAAACCGACCGCGATCATCAGGAACTGCAGGTAGAACCACTCGTCGCGGAACCATATGAACAGGTTTGCGCTCAGGATGATCGGAAACGGTCCGAAACCCAGGATCCACTTTTTCCTGCGGCTCCAACAGAGAAGGGAGTCGAACGCGTAAGCAAAAATGATCTGTGCGAGGATCAGGCCGGCTTCATCGTAGACGTTGCGCCAATACCATCCCCAGTACGCGTAGACTGCGAGTTGAATGGACGCCTGGATGTAGTGATGTTGCCGGGGAACGAACGCGTACTCGAGCTTCCGCCCATTCCGCGTGGAGGTGCGAGATAGCCAGAAGACCCAAGCGATCAGCGCGGCTCCGAAACCCCAGAACGAGAACCGGAGCGCCGGCGCGTGCTGGAGATAGAGCGCAGAGAAGGCAAGAAACAGGATGCTCGCGACGAGAGGAATCCGGAGGGCCGGCTGTGATTTCAACATGAGAAAGTCACTCGCTAGGGCGGAGAATTACCTGTGCCGATCCCGTCGTCGCGACTCTTCCCTTCGAGCCATGCGCAAGCTTCACCCATTCCGAGATCGCACGCCTCCCTCATCAGTTCCGAGGCTCTCCCCAGATCCGCCTCGACTCCGTCACCGCGCTCATACATCAAACCCAAGTCCGTACAGCTGGTCGGATCGCCCATCGCGCACGAAACCTCGAACCCCTCGGCTGCCACCCGGTAGTCCACCGGCACGCCGGTGCCCGTCAAGTGCACGCGGGCTTTCTCGCCACAGCCGACCACCCACCCCTGATCACAGGCCAGTGTAAACAGCTGGTGAGCGCTCATGTTGGGCAGCGGCCCGTGCCCATCCTGCAGCAGGAGCAAGTAGTCGGAAATCTTCGGATTGCTCTGGAGTTTCCTTTCGACCCCCGACCTCAATGCCGCCCAGTTTTCACACCCCGTCTCGTAGTTGAGGATGCAGGAACGCGCAAAGCTCTGGAGAGCACCGCCGCGGTCGACACCGAGAGCGCCGCCGAGGCGCAGGATTCCGAGCTCATTGCACGCCCAGCCGGAGCCGCCTGTGCACACCGTGTTCTCGATCCTGGCCAGCGTGCGGCAGCCATTCCGCAGATCCTGCTCGCAGGCATCCTGCCAGAACGGGACGTAATGACCCTCATGCGTGGTGCCGAGCACACCCATCGAGAATATTCCGACGAAGAAGGCAATCCAGAGGCCCATGTAGGCGAGATTCAGCCGGTCCGGATTCAGCCGGGCACCGATATTTCCCAGGCTCCGGCCATCCATCGTCGCGGACGCGAGCCGGTCTATCAGGCGGACACTCAGATTCAGCACGGGGACGATCAACAGTTTGTCGTAGAAAGTCGGAACGCCGACCCATCCGAGAAGCGAGTACAAGCCCACGACTCCAAGCCCGTATGCCGTGCCGAAAACAGCCTTGCCGAATTTGCTTCTCGGCGATGTGGAAGGGTCTGTGACCAGCAGGTGCAATCCGAGGAAGACCGCCGCCGGGATGTCGGAATCGGTGAAGTAGTAGACGCCGGTATAAACCTTATAGAGCGCGCCGATCCCCAGCAGGGTCATCGCGGCCGTCGACGCCACGAGGGTGATCGAGAAGAAATACATCACGACGAGGCCCACGCCGAACAGGAAGGCGTAAATGTGGGGCCCGTTATGGAGTGTCAGGGAGATCTCCACACCCCAGGTCATGTCGGTCGTTCCGGTCAGGATGAGAACGGCGGAGAACAGGCCGAGCGAGAACGCCGAAGGGTTGAAGATGTGTGCGCTGCGACCGTCCCTGGTCCAGCGTACGAACTCCTTCCCCAGAAAGCCGACCGCGATCATCGCGAACTGCAGGTAGAACCACTCGTCGCGGAACCAGATGAAAAGGTTGGTGCTGAGAATGATCGGAAACGGCCCGAAACCCAGGATCCACTTTTTCCTACGGCTCCAACAGAGAAGGGAGTCGAACGCGTAAGCAAAAACGATCTGTGCGAGGATCAGGCCGGCTTCATCGTAAACGTCGCGCCAGTACCATCCCCAGTAAGCGTAGACTGCGAGTTGAATGGACGCCTGGATGTAGTGATGCTTGTGCGGGACGAACTCGAACTCCAGGCGTCGTCCCTGACGAATGGACGAACCGTGGAGGCTGTATAGCCAGACTAGCAGCGCGGCTCCGAAACCCCAGAACGAGAAGCGGAGGGCAGGGACACCCTGAAGATAGAGGCCTGAGAAGGCGACGAACAGGATGCTTGCGACGAACGGAATCCGAAGCGCCGGCTGACGGCTCAGCATTGAGAAGCCCATGGAAAAGGAGCCATACCTTGAAGAGACAAGACGCGCAACGCCCTTATAGTACCAGCTTGGGCCTGCAGCGGATATAATGACCCCAGCCAGCTGGATCAATACTGTGGCCTCGCCAGGAACAACCCGCTCCCATAATGCCTTTGGCCTCGTACTGTTTCTTGCCATGCTCGCCGCTCTTCCCATGATGGGGGCCATCCTCGGCCAGCAGGAGGTGCCGGACCAGCAGCCCGTCCTTGCCGGTTCCGGGACGTGCGAAACCTGCCATGCAGCCATATACGACGATTGGTCCGACACCATCCATGGCAAGATGATCCAGCCGGCAACGCTGGAAACGGTCCAGGGTGAAACGGGTAGTTTCGTCAACCGCACGGGCCGGAAATACTGGCGCGCCGGACGTTTCTACATCGAGGAGGACGGCGTCGAGTACCCTGTCGATTACACCCTGGGCAACCGCCGGGTCCAGCTCTACCTGTCCGAGGCTTCGACCGGACAGATCAACGTGCTTCACAGCACCTGGGATATTCGGCGTCAGGAATGGTTTCACTCCTCCGAGTTCGTGCTGCGCGCTCCGGAAAACTACAGACAGGTGTGGAACAGCACCTGTCTGTACTGCCACGTGACGCAGCATCGGCAGGACGTCAAGGGCTTCGATTCCGAGACGATGACCTTCTCCACAGAATGGGTCGAATCCAGTGCCGGCTGTGAACGCTGCCACGGCCCGATGCTCGAACACACGCCGACCAGCGAGACGGATCCCATTGCCGCGGACGGATCTTTCGAGCAATTGATGGTGTGCGGTCAGTGTCATTGGCCGAAGACAGTAATCGCGACCGGCTTTGACGCGCGAAAGCCGTATCTCGATTACTACATGCCGATGGTGGCAAGTTGGGATGTCGATACGACGGTCGATCCGGACTGGTGGGCGGACGGACGGCCCCGGCACTTCAGCATGGAAGCGCCGGCATTTTTCCTGAGCGGTTGCTTTCAATCGGGAGAAGCGACTTGTATGTCCTGTCACGATCCCCACTGGAACCGGACGGATCCGAACGAGCAACTCATGGAGCGCGCCGACGAATTCTGTGTCGGTTGCCACACCACCGGCTACGACGTCGAGCACACCAACCATGAAGAGGGCTCGACGGGATCGAGTTGTGTGAACTGCCACATGCCGTACAGCATCTCCGCGGTGAGGCACGAGATGAGGGAACACTCGATGCTTGGGCCCGAACCGGTCAACACGACTCGCTACGACATTCCGAATGCGTGCAACGATTGCCACACCGATCGTGATGCGGCGTGGGCGGTTCGTTACGTCGAGGATTGGTATCCGCTGAGGGATCGAAAACTGCAGAGGAGGGCGACGGCGTTTACGCTCGCCCGGTCCGGGCATCCGGATGCGTCAAAAGCGCTGCTCGCCCTGGCTTCAGACGCTCGAGAGAATCCGTTGATTCGTGCCGGAGCGATCGGATACCTCGGTGTGATTCCGGGTGATGTGCCTGTCGACGAAGTTTCGGCGTTCGCGACGGATCCGGATCCGATGATCCGAATCGAAGCGGCGAGGGCCCTTTTCGGATTGGCGTCCAAGAGGGATGTAGAGATTCCGCCTTCGCTCCTGGCCGATCCTTATCGGGCCGTCCGGGTGCAAGGGGCCGTGGCCATGCTCGGCCTGGCCTTTTCCGATCGGCCCCTGCCCGTTGCCGAGACCGACCCCTCTTTCCTCGACGCGCTGGAAGAGTATCGAGATTCGCTCGAACTCGAGGACGATCGCGTCGGCATCCAGGTGAGGTTGGGGAATCTGGATCTTTTCCTTGGAAACCTGGACGCGGCCGCAAAGGCCTACGCGACTGCTTCCCGCATGGACCCCGGCCATCTCGACGCGCTGGTCGGTTCCGCGATGGTGGAGTTGGGCCGCGGCAACCGAGCATCGGCAGTTGGGTATCTGCGCCGAGCGGTTGCCGCTTCGGGAGGCGCCGCCGAGTACCGCAACCTCCTGAGAATGGTGGCCCCCTCGCCTCTCCAGTAGTCTCCGGCTCTCCCCACCGTCCCCATTACAATTTCCAATGAACGATGTCCAATGCGGATTTTTCAATAGAAAATCTGCAATTCGGTGCGGTCTTCGGTGGATTGCAGAGTGACGATCGAAGAGTCACATTGGACAATCGAGATTGGAGATTCGAAATCTTCATATCTCAATAGGAACAACCCGGTCGCTACCACTCGCGGTTCTGTTCCTTGATGCCGAGGCCGGGGTTGTCCACATCTTGCGCCCCGTGCCAAACGGCAACAATCCATACCGTCTTCTTCTCGACACGATAGAAGAAGCGGTACGGATCAATCAGGACCTCGCGGTGGGGCAACTCAGGAAACTCCGGGATTACGCGCCCGGAGTCGGGATACTCGGAAAGCCGCTTCAAGATGCGTTCGGCCCGGTCGCGAAATTTCCTCGCCGCTCTGGGATTGTCCCTCCGGATATAAGCTAATCCTTCCAAGAACTGGCGCCGCGACGAGGGCGTGAAGCGGACTCTCACGACTACCCATTCTCGAGCAATCCGTCGGCTTCCCGGAGAATACTGTCAAGCGAGTACCCTTTGCCTTCGCGGATCTCCTTTTCACCGGTGGCCAGGAGACGAAGCAGTTCATTCTCCCTCTGGGACCTCTCATAAGCGTCAACACTGAGTAGAATGGCCGTCGCTCGTCCTCGCTGTGTGATGATCCACGGTTCTTCCGTCTTTCGAACTTCATCCAAGAGCGATGCCGCATCCTGGCGTAGATCGGTGATCGGAACGATTCTCGGAACCTTGCGCATAGAACCTCCAAACGTATCTTTAATAGTACGCTCAGTAGGCCGTGTCGCCAAGTGGTGATTGGCTTGGTTGTGACAATCGAGATTCGAGATAATTCGAAATCTCACATTTCCCCGAACGACCCGGTCGCTACCGCTCGCGGTTCTGTCCTGTCTTCCCCATCCAATGAAAAAGGGCGACCCCGGAGGGCCGCCCTTTTTGAACGAATCGACGATCTAGAAGACCGCCGCTTAAACGATTAGAACTTCCACCGTACTCCCAGGCGGATGATCCGTCCCGGAACGATCGAAGAAGGTCTCCGGAACGTGGAACCGGACCGAAGGTTCAGCGCCACGACCGCCGACGAGTTGAGCGAGTTGAACAGGTCGAACATGGCCTCGATCGAATGGTTGTCGCTCACCTGGAAAAGCTTGTTAAGCCGTACGTCGAGCAGGTGAAGGGTGTCCAACTGGTACTCGTTACGGTCGACGGGGATCGTCACCGTACTGTTGTTGGAATCACGCAGCCGGACCTGCCGTCCGTGCTTCTGGCCGCTCTGAGACTTCCAGATGCCGCTGAACGAAACCCCGCCCGGCAGCTCATAGATCCCCATCGTCTTGAAGTTCCACTCCCAATCCCGGAGGGACGGGTCGTAGAGCGCCTCGTTGGGGTTGTCGTGCAGGCCGCCGCTGCAGCCATAGCCGCTGAAGGAGCTGAAGCTTTCGCGCGTGCAGCGTTCTTGCCGGTAATCGTGGCCGCCGCTTATCAGGATCTGCCAGTCGTCCGACATCCGCTTGTTGATGGTGGCTTCATACCCCAGGTAGCTGTTGTGACCGCCGTAGTTCTGGTAGCGGTCGATCCTCTGGCCGAAGGTGGGATAATCCCTGGGAATCGACCAGATCTCGTACTGCTTGCCGTCGAACGAATCAGTCCGGATGACGCTCTGGGTGTAGGCTTCATAGGGCAGCGCGGCGTTGAGCGTCTGCGAGCCCTGCCGGTCCCACTTCCGGACGACATTGACCCGACCGGTCCAGTCGGCATTCATCTGGAAGTCCAGTCCCAGGGTGACCTCATCCAGGAAGTTGTTCTTCACCGGGTCGATAACATCCCGATCTCGAGCACCACCGGTGCTGGTCAGCGCCCGCGCATCCGGGATGTAGGGGATCTCCCCGCCCCAGGCGGCCTCGTCGGGTACGCCAGCAGGACACGCCCCGATCGCACAGTAGGTCTTGTTGGAACTCTGGTTTCCGGGGTTCGTCCTGGATGCCAGGCCGCGGCCCGGATCGCCATAATACCGACCGTAGCTTGCCTTCAGTGCCAGCGTACCGTCGCCGGTCAGATCGTAGACGAACGACAGCCGGGGGACCACGTTCGACATGGCCGTAAAATTATCCCGTGCCGGAATCGTGAACGCTTCGGCATAGGGTCCAATCCCGGCATTCCCCTGTGCGGGATACTTGCTATCGTAATAGTCCCAGCGGATACCCCAGGAGAACGTGAACCGGGGCACGATGTTCCACCGGTCGTTGATGTACAGGTTGTTGCTGTTCGAGATTTCGTCGTACCGGTACGGCGTGTTCTGGACCACGACGCGTTCCGGGTTGACGAAGAACGCGAACGCCTCCGGCCAGCCGGCAAGTGGGTCGGCCTCGTCGCCGTTGCTCCGGTAGGTGTACTGCTGGTGCGTGGCATACCCCTGGATCTCGTTCTGGTAGTGGTAGTACCAGCCGCCCCAGCCGATCTTGAATTCGTGGTCGCCCTGACCGGCGTCGGTGAACACACTCAGCGTCGTGTCCCACTGCCACCGGGTAGGCTTGGAATAGTTCTCGCTCAGCGAGCCGCGGGTGTACCCAGTGGTCAAGTCATTGACCAGCGGGACGTCCCGCTTCTGGGCGTAAGACGGCCACCAGTACCCCCACCGGGAGAACTGCACGTTCAAAGAGGTGGTCGGTGAAATAATCGACTGCCACTTGACGTTGCCCAGCACCGACCAGGACGCCTGGTCGCGCGCCGCTTCCGAGGGCCGGAACTGGTTGGCCGACCGGAACGGCTGGTGCTTCCAGCCGAACTGACCCATCGTCTCGATCTTGTTGTTGTCGGTGACCTGGAACGAGAACTTGTAGGTCGGGTCCGCCAGCCGCGTGTAGTAGTCGACCGGCACGCCCGCCTCGTTGGTCAGGCCGTTGACAGGCTCTCCGTTGTAGGCGTCATAGTGGGAAATGAAGAACCAGACCCGGTCCCGGAGGATCGGCCCGCTGACCTCGCCGTTGAAGCTTTGGTAGCGGGAGAACTTCCGGCCCTCTAACCCCTGGTCCTGGAGTTCCTTGTTGACGTTGGTCCACTGCATTCTGGAGTTTTCGAAGTCCGTGTAGACGTAGCCGTGGAAGTCGTTGCCGCCGCCCCGGATCACAGCGTTGAAATACACGCCGGGGTTCGGGACATCGGCACCCTTGGCCGCCGGCACGATCTGGATCTCCGAGTAGGCCCCGAAATCCGAGTAGTGGCCGCCGGTGTAGACGCCGTCCGTCAGGAAATAGGACTGACCGGAGTCGCCGTAGGCTCGGTAGCTACCGACCGTACCGGTTCCGGTACCTGAGCCGCCGACATCGAGCGCCCGTGCGTAGAAGCCGGGAACCGCAGCCATCAAGGACCGCAGGGTCCGACCGCTGGGGATGTCCTCGAGCAGCGACTCGTCGAAGTTGGTCTGGACCTGGGCCGATTCCAGGTCGACGGCGGGTGTGTCACCGGTGACGGTGATGGTCTCGGCCACGGTGGCGACTTCCAGCCGCGCGTCGATAGTGACCGTAGTTCCTGCCGTCAACCGGATCTCATCGCGAATCAAGGTCGCGAAGCCCGGAAGGGTAAACGTCAGGGTGTACGTAGCCGGAACGAGCAGGTTGTATCGGTACACACCGGACTCGTTCGAAAACGCACCCCGATCGCCGCCGGGCAAACCGACGGGACTGGAAAGATTTATTTCCACGCCAGGGATCAAAGCGCCCGTGGCGTCCATTGCGCGGCCCGTGATGGTTCCGGTTCCGCTCTGTGCAAGCGCCGGCGTGGATACCAGGGCTACTACAATCAACGCCCCGAGGGTCACGCCCAAAATCTTACGGATATTCATATAGTTTCCTCCAAACCAGAGAACAACCAAACGTCGGTTGGAGGCGTCGCGGTGGGGAATAGAGAAGTCAAAACTAATGGATACACTACCCCTCCACGATGCCTGGACGAATCGCATACATCTTGGTTAACTTGTGGAGGGTTACACCGATCAGAGCCAGGGGTCAATACAGGTACCCCGTAGGGGCATCTAGGGAGAGGGAGACCTACCCTCGGCGCCAAGACCGATGGGTGCCTCAGGTCAGTCTTGGTTTCGCCCAAAACAAAGGGCGGCCCCCCGAAGGGCCGCCCTTTTTCGCGAGCAATCGACGATCAAAAAGACCGCCGCTAAACGATTAGAACTTCCACCGTACTCCCAGGCGCATGATGCGTCCCGGAACGATGGAAGAAGGTCTCTGGAAGGTGGAGCCGGAACGCAGGTTCAGCGCCACGACCGCAGACGAGTTGAGCACGTTGTACAGGTCGAACATGGCCTCGATCGAATGGTTGTCGCTCAACTGGAAAACCTTGTTGAGCCGAAGGTCGAGGAGGTTGAGCGTGTTCAACTGGTACTTCTGTTTGTCGACGGCGATCGTCACCGTACGGTTGTTGGAATCCCGCAGCCGGACCTGCCGTCCGTAGAACTGGCCGCTCTGGGACTTCCAGATGCCGCTGAACTCGAGTCCGCCCGGCATCTCATAGATCCCCATCGTCTTGAAGTTCCACTCCCATGCCCGGGTTGACGGGTCGTAGAGCGCCTCGTTGGGGGTGTCGGGCATCCCGCCGCCGCAACTGTAACCGCTGAAGCCGCTGAACCTTTCGGACGTACAGCGCTCCTGCCGGTAAGCGTGGCCGCCGCTTATCAGGATCTGCCAGTCGTCCGACATCCGCTTGTTGACGGTGGCTTCATACCCCAGGTAGCTGTTATGACCGGCACCCGGGAAGTTCTGCAGGCGGTCGACCCGTTTGCCGAACCCTGGATGATCCCTCGGAACCGACCAAATTTCGTACTGCTTGCCGTCGGTCGGATCGGTCCGGATGATGCTCTGGGTGTAGGCTTCGTAGGGTAGCGCCGCGTTGAGCGTCTGCCGGCCCTGCCGGTCCCACTTCCGGACGACATTGATCCGTCCGGTCCAGTCGGCATTCATCTGGAAGTCCAGTCCCAAAGTGACCTCATCCAGGTAGTTGTTCTTCAACGGGTCGATGACATCCCGGTCTCGGGCACCACCGGTGCTGGTCAGCGCAAGCTCGTTCGGGATGTAGGGGATCTCCCCGCCCCAGGCGGCCGCGTCGGGAACGCCATCAGGACACCGCCCGACCGCGCAGTACGTCTTGTTGGAAGCCTGGTTTCCGGGGTTCGACCTGGATGCCGAGCCGCGGCCCGGATCGCCGTAGTACCGCCCGTAGCTTCCCTTCAACGCCAGCGTACCGTCGCCGGTCAGGTCGTAGACGAACGACAGCCGGGGGACCACGTTCGACATGGCGTCGAAATCATCCCGTGCCGGAATCGTGAACGCTTCGGCGTAGGGCCCGATCCCGGCATTTCCCTGTGCGGGATACTTGCTGTCGTAGTAGTCCCAGCGGATACCCCAGGTGAACGTGAACCGGGGCACGATGTTCCACCGGTCGTTGATGTACATGTTGTTGCTGTTCGAGACTTCGTCGTACCGGTACGGCGTGTTCTGGACCACGACGCGTTCCGGGTTGACGAAGAACGCGAACGCCTCCGGCCAGCCGGCCAGCGGATCGGCCTCGTCACCGTTGCTCCGGTAGGTATACTGCTGGTGCGTGGCATACCCCTGGATTTCGTTCTGGTAGTGGTAGTACCAGCCGCCCCAGCCGATCTTGAACTCGTGGTCACCCTGGCCCGCGTCGGTGAAGACACTCAATGTCGTGTCCCACTGCCAGCGGGTGGGTTTGGAATAGTTCTCACTCAGCGAACCGCGGGTGTAGCCAGTGGTCAAGTCATTGACCAGAGGGACATCCCGCACCTGGGCGTAGGATGGCCACCAGTAGCCCCAGCGGGAGAACTGCACGTTCAAAGAGGTCGTCGGTGAAATGATCGACTGCAACTTGACGTTACCCAGCACCGACCAGGACGCCTGGTCGCGCGCCGCTTCCGACGGCCGGAACTGGTTGGACGACCGGTACGGCTGGTGCTTCCAACCGAACTGACCCATCGTCTCGATCTTGTTGTTGTCGGTGATCTGGAACGAGAACTTGTAGGTCGGATCGGCCAGCCGCGTGTAGTAGTCGACCGGTACCCCCGCCTCGTTGGTCAGACCGTTGACAGGCTCTCCGTTGTAGGCGTCATAGTGGGAGATGAAGAACCAGGCCCGATCCCGCCAGATCGGCCCGCTGACCTCGCCGTTGAAGCTTTGGTAACGGGAGAACTTCCGGCCTTCTATCCCCGCGTCCCGGAGTTCCTGCGTGACATTGGTCCACTGCATTCTGGAGTTCTCAAAGTCGGTATAGACATAGCCGTGGACGTCGTTACCGCCGCCCCGGATCACAGCGTTGAAGTACACGCCGGGGTTCGGGACGTTGGCGCCCTTGGCCGCCGGCACGATCTGGATCTCCGCGTAGGCCCCGAAGTCCGAGTAGTGGCCGCCGGTGTAGACGCCGTCGGTCAGGAAGTAGTTCTGGCCGGAGTCGCCGTAGGCTCGGAAGCTACCGATCGTACCGGTCCCCGTGCCGGAGCCGCCGACATCGATCGCCCGGGCGTAGAAGCCGGGAACCGCAGCCATCAAGGACCGCAGGGTCCGACCGCTGGGGATGTCCTCGAGCAGCCGCTCGTCGAAGTTGGTCTGGACCTGGGCCGATTCCAGGTCGACGGCCGGTGTGTCACCGGTGACCGTAATGGTCTCGGCCACGGTGGCGACTTCGAGCCGCGCGTCGATGGTGACCGTGGTCCCTGCCGTCAACCGGATCTCATCGCGAATCAAGGTCGCGAAGCCCGGAAGGGTAAACGTTACGGTGTACAGAGCCGGAACGAGCAACGTGTACCGGTACACACCGGACTCGTTGGAAAACGCGCCCCGATCGCCGCCGGGCAAACCGACAGCACTGGACAGCGACACTTCCACCCCGGGGATCAAAGCGCCTGTGGTGTCCATCACGCGTCCCGTGATGGTTCCAGATCCGCTCTGTGCAAGCGCCGGCGTGGATACCATACCCACGATGGCAATAGCGCAACACACCGCGAATAGTTTCTTACCTAAATTCATATGTTTCCTCCAACAGTGAAGGTTCATCCGTCCAGTTCCAATGAAATGGACGGTCCTCGTCCTTGCGCACGAAGTGCGCACAATATGGATAATCCTAGCTAGCCTTATACCCACCCCATTCGCTCATGTCAACAATACAATACCCGGGTCTGGTACCATCTGTATCAGGCAGAAATATAGATAGTTAAAAGACAGGGTGAGTCGAACCCAGCGAATCCGACTGATCGAGGGATGGATTGGACCATCAGGGGCTTGTTATTTAGCCAAAATGGGTCAAAAATGCAACTTGGAAGGGTAATTCCTCTCTGGATGAGCAGAACGAGTCCGCAATGACCACTCTTGCCTTCGGCGAGCCACGGATTTCACGGAACCGTCACTTGCCGACTTAATCTTCCGGCAGCGGGTCGTTGCTGCTGAACATGATGCGGGCAATCTTCCAGGATCCGTCGGGGAGCTTCCTCCAGACCGACAAGTACTTATTGCTCGATTCGGTCGGGTCCCCGTCTTCAGGCGTGATCGTCATCCGGTAGTTTCCGCGGTCGAATGCGATGTCTTCGCTCACGATGATCTCGTCGGAAACGATCAGTATCTCCGGCGTTCCCAGAGCGGCTAGCTCGTCGATGGCCGCACGAACCGCACCGCGACCGGCGACGGCGGGGGCATTGACCGGCATCCAGATGACCTGCTCGTCGTAGAATTCCACGACGGCGTCGAATTCGCCGGCGTTGAAGGCGGCCGTGTAGGGTTCGACCGTGCCCTGGATCGCGGCCCGATCCTGGGCTGTCGTGTCGGGCGCTTCGGCGAGGGGAACCGCCGCCGGGCCGCATGCGGCGACGATGAAGAGACAAAGCACAGCAACGAATGCCAATGGCTTCATGGTGCCTCCTGGGAAGATTTCTCGCGGGCGATACTATCCCTATAGACAATGACTCTCAAGGACTAATCCGCTGAATCCGTGCAATCCGTGGCTGGATTGGCGATAGCCACAGTAGATAGGATCGAGCGGGTCAGCGAACGAGCTGATAGA
Source organism: Terriglobia bacterium (assembly GCA_965206125.1). GTDB lineage: Bacteria > Acidobacteriota > Terriglobia > 20CM-2-55-15 > 20CM-2-55-15 > CAXWPM01. The sequence goes on along the minus strand of CBDBIN010000045.1, from coordinate 525,980 downwards.
TGGTGAGCGCGAGGGCGGCCAGAAGACCGATGGCGAGGGCGACGTTCCAGGCCCGCTGGCGCTTCTGGATCTTGATGAGAGTCTCGTCCTGAGCGTTCAACATCTGTACGAGGATTTCCTGGTTCCGATCGATCACGGTCAGCCTCTCATCCACGAAGCGCCTCCATTCGTCGATACCTTCGTCGGGCTTGGGCCGCTGTCCGCGGGCGCGTGCCGCCGCACCTGAAGCGATATCGTTGATGATCTCCTGGCCGACCTCGGTGGTGGCCGCCTCACGGATCAGTCCGAGTGCCAGTCTAAGCCAGCTCATCGTCGTAGAACTCCAGAGGATCGACCCGATACTGGCTCCATTCCCAGGGCTCGGTGGAACTGTCGAAATATCCCTCGATATCATCGATGCCGATGTCGCCGAACATGGGTATCGTCCGGAGCGCGCCGTCGACCAGAGCGCGGTCCGCGGGCTGCCGAAAGTGGGCCAGGAGCGTGATCAGGTGGGCCCGAAGCTGGCCGGCTTCGTCGGTACGGCCCAACTTTTTGCGGAACGTCCCAAGGATACGCTCCTGCTCGGATGTGTGAAGGACCGCGACGCCTTCCAGAGCGGACGCCGCGACGATCCGGATCGGGGGTTCCAGGTTCGGGTCGTCGAGGATCGACTCCAGTGCCCCGATGGCGCCGGGACCGATCCGGGCGAAAGCCAGGGGCAATTCATCGAGTACGTCTTCGTGCCGGGTGCCGTAGGCGAGGAAGATGGCGTCGATCAGGGCATCGACGGCGGATTCGGCCTTCATGGCTCCAAGGAGCTTCACGGTATGGAAGACGGCGACGCGGCCCGTCCCCTCGGTATGCCAGAGCCGCACGTTTCCGAGCAGGTGTCCCAACTTGGGCGTTACTTCAGGGCCGCGCCCCAGGATCTCGGCAACCGTCCCGCTTCCAAGCTGGAGTTCGCCGCCCAGCAGCCGGGCGAACAGCTCTCGGTCTTCCATCACCCCGCTTTCTCCATTTCCGCGCGGCCTGCGAGCCACACATTCGTGGAGTACTGAAGGTCTATGGATTCGTTCTGGGAAGCCATGATGTCGCCCAACTCTTTCTCGAAGGCCGCCAGCTGCTCGTCGCCGACACAGCGGATGTAGGACGTGCTGCGAGCCAGCCCCTGCCAGGCCTCCACCGACATCGTCTGCACGTGTTCGTAGCTGGCGTATTCGAGCATTCGGAATGTGCCTCCGCGCTCGATCAGGTCGGACCAATCCTTCCGACGGTACGCGCAGTCGTGCGCCGGATTGTATTTGAGGATGAGATCCTCGTACAACTTCTGGTGACGGGGTTCGGATCGGCGCGTGTTCCAGAACACGGCCAGACGACCTTCCGGCTTCAGAACACGCGCGAACTCCGAGAGGGTCTTCGTTGTCGCGAACCAGTGGAACGACTGCGCGCAGATGATCAGGTCGACCGTCGCCCCTCGAAGCGGCATTTCCTCGGCCCCGGCGAGGATGGGCATGCGTCGTTCATGGCGGGGAGCTCGCGTGAGCATCTTTTCGCCCGCGTCGATCGCTATGATCTTCAATCCTCGATCCAGCAACGGGTCGGACCCTTTCCCGGTTCCCGCGCCGACGTCCACGATGACGGAATGTGCGTCCATGTTGCACTCCGCAATGAGAAAATCGTAAAGCGGTCCGGGGTAGCCTGGACGGTTGGCGTCGTAGTCGGCGACCGAGTCTTCGAATAGGGTTTTCATGAGCAGGAATGCGCGATAAAGACATTCATCATATCACCCGAATTCTTCGCAAAGAGGTTCGCCAGTGGCCCGTGCCGGCCATCGGTCACTACACGCGGACGCCCTTCACGACGCTGATCTCCTGCATCCTCAGCCTGAGGACGCAGGACCGTACGACGACGCGGGCGAGCGAGAGCTTGTTCGAGGTTACCGATACGCCCGAGGGGCTCCTGGAGCTCTCACCCGGACGTATCGAACGCCTGATCTACCCCGTCTCGTTCTACCGCGTGAAAGCGCGCACGCTTCTGAAGATCTCGAAGGAGTTGCTCGCTCGCTTCGAGGGCCGGGTTCCCGATAAGCTCGAAGACCTGTTGACGCTGCCCGGAGTCGGTCGTAAGACTGCGAACATTGTCGTGACGCTCGCCTTCGGCAAACCGGGTATCGCCGTCGATATTCACGTGCATCGGATATCCAACCGACTCGGTTATGTGAAAACCAGGAGTCCTGACGAGACGGAGCTGGCGTTGAGAGGGAAGTTGCCGCCGAGGTACTGGATTGTCATCAACGATCTGTTCGTGGCGTTTGGACAGAACCTCTGCAAGCCGACCAGCCCGCATTGCTCGATCTGTCCGGTGGGGAAGTACTGTGACCGGGTGGCCGTGACGCGAAGCAGATAGCTTTCGAGACTCGAAATTGGAGATCTTCGGGGGTCCGGACGCTAGCGCGTCAGTTCCACGATCTTCCGCAACATCTCCAGCGGCAACTGGGTCAGGCGGGCGACGTTTTCGAGTTCTTCGTCGTTCGAAATCTCGAGCGGTCGTTCCAGTCTGTGTCGGCATGCGTTGCAGCCGTCGGTGGAGTAGACAACGCCGGCGTGCCGCGCGTAGGCAATGAGGCGGATCGAGTCGCTGTCACGACGGACGTGCCCGTCTTCCTGGTAGCCGTTCGGGTCAGCGAGCCATGTGTCGGGTTCCCCGGTGCGCTCCGCGGCCACGAGCCGTTCGACCGACTGGACGTCGAAGTCGACCAAGCGCCGTGCCTCGACCGAGAGGTGGGCGTTGCTCGAGAAAAGAATCACAAGCTACTTCTCCAACTCTCCGGCCACGATGTTCAACGATCCCAGCGCCGCGACCGCGTCTGAGACATAGCCGCCCTTCACCATGTGGCTGAAGGCCTGGAAGATATAGAAGCAGGAACCGCGGCAGTGTAGACGGTACGGATTCTTTCCCCCGTCACTGACCAGGTAGAAACCGAGTTCGCCGTTCGCGGCCTCCCAGTAGGAGTAGACCTCGCCGATCGGCGGGAGGATGCCGTCCTGGATCAGTTCGAAGTGGTTCATGAGGTCTTCGATGTTCGAGTACACACCTTCCTTCGGCGGCAGACTGATGCGGCGGTCGTCGATCGCGACCCTGCCCTCGGGAAGGTTGTTCATCGCCTGCTCGATGATCCGTACGCTCTGCCGAATCTCTTCGATCCGGACCAGGTATCGATCGTATATGTCGCCCTTTTCCCCGACTGGAATTTCAAACTCGAACTGATCGTAGTCGTAGTTGGGGAACCACTTGCGAATGTCGTAGGGCACGCCCGAGGCGCGCAGGACGGGCCCGGTGAATCCCCAGTCGATCGCGTCTTCGGCGGATACGGGCGTGACGCCCACGGTACGCGCTTTGAACAGCTTGCTCTGGCGGTTCATCTTCTCGATCTCGTCGACATACTTGATGACCGAAGAAAGAACCTCGCGGGCCCGCGGAACGAACCCGTCGGGCAGGTCCTTCGATACTCCGCCGAGCCTGACGTAGCTGACGGTCAGGCGGCCGCCGCAGCAGGACTCGATCAGGTCGTAGATCTCTTCCCGGGGCCGGAACGCGTACCAGAAATTCGTGATCGCTCCCAGGTCGACCAGGTTCGTGCCGATACAGATCAGGTGGTCGGAGATGCGGCTGAATTCGGAAAGAATCACCCGTATGTACTGCGCCCGCTTCGGGATCTCCACGTCGAACATCTTTTCGACGGCCATCGCATAAGCGACGCCGTTCATCATTGCCGACATGTAGTTGAGCCGGTCCGTGAACGGGATGATCTGCCAGTAACTGTGCGTTTCGGCCATCTTCTCGAAGCAACGATGGAGGAATCCGATCTCGGTGTCCGCGTCCAGGATGCGTTCCCCGTCGGATGCGATCTGGAGCCGGAACGTCCCATGCATGGCCGGGTGCTGCGGTCCAAGGTTCAGGATCATCGGTTCGGCCAGACCGTTCTCGGCGGCATGTCGCCGGGCTCGTTCGACAACGGGAAGGTCGATTGTTTCGGTACACAACGTCCGTTGTCCGGGGGGGAAGTCCCGTCGCAGGGGATGTCCTTCGAACTGGGAATGGGTCAGGAGGCGCCGCAGGTCCGGATGCCCGTCGAAACGGATCCCGAACATGTCATAGGTTTCCCGCTCGGACCAGTCCGCACCCTTCCATATGTCTACGGCCGAATCGATTGCGGGGTCGTCCCCAGGCACCGGAACCTTCAGGCGAAGCCGGTGTTTGTTCGAGAGGGAAACCATATGGTAGACGATGTCGTAACGTTCAGGCCGCTGGTCCAGATGATCGACCGCGGTGACGTCGAGCAGCATCTTGAAATCGAAAGCCTGGTCGTTCTTTAGGGTCCCGAGGACGTGTTTGATGTTGTCGCGTCGGACCGTGATCGAAAGGTCGCCCCGGCACTCCCGCATTCCGATCACCTCTTCCGGTAGCTTCTCCCGGAATGTGTCGGCGATCGGGCCGGCCACTTCGTGCCGCTCTTCGAGAAACCGGATCAGCGGACGAGACGGCGGTTCCAGCCCGTGAACTGTCGCATCGACCTCGGCAACTTTCAGCGTCTGCTGCCGAGGGTGTCGTTCGTACGACTTTCGCGTATCTTTCTGAATCTGTTCCTGCAGCTTGATGATGGCGTCAATGACTGCTTCGGGAACGGGTGGGCAACCCGGGATGTACACGTCGACGGGGATGATCTCATCGATCCCCTGCATGACGTGGTAGGCGCGGTAGAAACCGCCGCAGGTCGCGCAGGCGCCCATGGAGATGACCCACTTTGGCTCGGCCATCTGATCGTAGATCTTCTTGAGAACCGGGCCCATCTTGTCGTTGATCGTGCCCAGCACCATCAGCACATCGGCTTGACGCGGCGAGAACCGGACAACTTCCGACCCGAAACGCGCGATGTCGTAGTGGGCCGAGGCCACCGCCATGAACTCGATCGCGCAGCAGGCCGTTCCGAACGGATACGGCCACAGCGAACTCTTCCGGGCCCAGTTGGACAGGGCGTCGATCGTCGTCGTCAGAAAGTTAGCGTGCTCGGAACCCTCGACGTCGGTCAGTTCCCGTGTGACTTGGACTTCAGGCATAAACGAACAATTCTAGCATTTGAGGATAGGGACAGGCTCCCCTGTCCCCCCTTGTCCCGTACAGCTAATTCACTCTTGGGGCCCGACGGATTCCAGGAATTCCTGTAGCGGGTACTAGGGGACATGGGAGCCTGTCCCCTAGCAGTCCGTGGCAGAAGTGCAATTTTCTGAATTGGGATTTACGGGTGTCGGCCAAGACGGAACAGCGTTGAAATCGTGTCCGGAGCGTTCAGGATCGAAAGAGAGCGATTGATAGTGGCTCCAGAGCAGTATCAGGGTGAACAAGGCAGCAACATACTGGCCCTGAAGGCCTCGCGGTGTGCCGTTCCCGAAATTGTTCCGAAGAATAAGGCTCAGATTCAACGCGGCGTACTGAATCAGGATGCGCTTGAGAATGTTGTCCCGATGTCGGAGGTGAACCCGACGCATGGCTCCGGTTTCCAGAGTGTGCGCGAACGGCCGTTCCAACATCAGTCCCCGCTGTCGGAGTAACCGCTTGCCCCGCTCACCTCGGATCCGTCGCCGGTTGGCGTAGACGGCCTGTTGTTCGGCGGGCTTGCCTTTCCAGTTACGCCGACCCCGGTCCGGTTCCGAGATATAGCTGCGAATACCGAGGTCTTTGAAGGCGGTCATCGTATCGTTACTGTGATATCCCTTATCGGCCACGATTTCGGAAAGGTAATCGTCGGGCAGCTTCGATTCAGGATCGGCCGCCAGTGTCTCCATCTGACGGGCCGCCTCGATCATCGTGTCTTCGATAGTCGTCGTGTCGCCCAGATCGGCGCCCTGCACGGTAACCGCCAGGATGGCTCCGGTCTTCATGTCGGCGGCATGCTCGACCTTGTGCGCCAGATGCGTCCGCCCGTCCTTCATCTTCGTAATGCGCGCGTCCGGGTCGTGGGGATGTTCCCACTCTTTGTTCGATCCTTTCTTGGTTCGCTTTCGGTCCAGTCGGGCCAGGTCCGCTCGGGTCGGCGTCTCAATGCCCGACGCCTTGGCCAGCCGTGTCAGGAACTCGTTGTAGGCTTCCCCGGTATCCCGCCGCACGATCGATCGCATCGCCGCGTTGGCTTCCAGCGTCGATGCATCCACGCCCACCGTCTTCCCATCGATCAGGCCCTCACCGGCCAATACACCCAACATCCACGAAAAGACCTTTCCATGCGTCTCCAGATCGATCAGCCGTCGGGTTCGCGAAACCGTCGAATGATCCGGTACCGCGTCGCTCAGTCCCACTCCCAGGAATTCCCGCAAGCTTAGAGAATCGGCACACCGCCATGCAATCCCCCGCTCCGAATCGATCCCTTCAAAGTAGCCCACCAGCAACATCCGAAAATACTTGCCCGGTGCCAGGCTCGGCCGACCCATCACTGCGGCGTAGAACTTCTCGCACGCATCCTCGACGAACCGGTCGAACTCCCTCTCGTTCAGGATTCGGTTTACCCGTTCGTAAAATACGTGGCCCGCTGTTCGCGGCAACTCCGCGGTCGCAACCCACAACGTGTCCTGTCGGTGCTTTCTCCGTCCCATTCCCATATCGCGATCTCCTAACCTGATTCTCCTCGCGTTATGGTCGCATCCGGTCCTTCTTCTAATTACGATGAGGCCGACTTTAACCACGGACTGCTAGTACCCCAGGTTCGTGCCCAACCACAGTTCGGCCTCGTCGACCGGGATTCCTTTCCTGCGGGCGTAGTCTTCGACCTGGTCCCGGCCGATCTTGCCGACGCTGAAGTAGCAGGCTTCGGGATGAGCCAGGTAGATGCCGCACACGGAACTGGCGGGAAGCATGGCGCAGGTTTCGGTGAGCGTGATCCTCGCAGACTCGGTATCCAGCAGGTCGAATAGCGTCCGCTTTTCGGTGTGGTCGGGTTGGGATGGATAGCCCGGCGCGGGACGGATACCCCGGTATTTTTGCTGGATCAACTCTCCGGATGAGAGCTCTTCGCTCCGGCCGTAGCCCCATTCCTGCCGAACCTTCCGGTGCAGCCACTCCGCAGTGGCTTCCGCCAGGCGGTCGGCCAGGGCTTTGGACATGATCGAGCTGTAGTCGTCGTGGTCGCGCTCAAACTCCGCGCACAGTTCATTCAGGCCGTGACCGGCGGTCACGGCAAACGCCCCGACGTAGTCGGCCAACCCCGATTCGCTCGGTGCGACGAAGTCCGCCAGGGCCAGGCTCGGTTCAGCCGGTCCCTTATCCAGTTGCTGTCGGAGTGAAAAGAACGTGGCAGCGGTACCGGAACGTGACTCGTCGGAATAAAGGACGATGTCTTCGCCCACGCTGTTGGCCGGATAGAACCCGTAGGTGCCTGACAACTCCAGGTGCCCTTGCTCGACGATGACCTTCAAGAGGCGTTCGGCATCGGCGAACAACTCGCGAGCGCGTTCGCCGACCCGCACGTCGTCGAGGATCTTGGGAAAAACGCCCTTGATCTCCCAGACGTGGAAAAGCGGTGACCAGTCGATAAACGGCACCACGTCGGCGAGGGCCAGGTCCTTGAGCTTGCGGGTTCCGAGAAAGGCCGGACGCGCGATGTCCTGTTCCACCCAGTCGATCTTCTTGCCGCGTGTACGGGCGACCTCAATGGCCAGCAGTTTCTGGCGCGGTTTGTTCGCATAGGCTTCGCGGGCGGATTGCTGCTCTTTCCGGACCTCGGCAACGAAGCTGTCCCGCTTCTCTTCGCTCAACAGTCGACTCACCGTGCCGACTGCGCGAGATGCATCCAGCACATGAACGACGGGCTCGGCGTAGCCGGGTGCGATCTTGACTGCGGTGTGGGCCTTGCTGGTCGTCGCACCGCCGATCAAGAGGGGCAACCCGAGGCCTTCGCGTTTCATTTCCGAGGCAACGTGAACCATCTGGTCGAGTGAGGGTGTGATCAGCCCGCTGAGGCCGATGATGTCGACGGCTTTTTCCTTCGCCGTTCGGAGGATCTTGTCGGTCGGCACCATTACGCCAAGGTCGATCACCTCGTAACTATTGCAGGCCAGCACGACGCCGACGATGTTCTTTCCGATGTCATGGACGTCGCCTTTGACAGTCGCCAGCAGCACGCGTCCCTTCCCGCTTCCGCCGGCCTTCTCGGCCTCCATGTAGGGTTCCAGATAGGCGACGGACTTCTTCATCACGCGCGCGCTCTTCACAACCTGGGGCAAGAACATCTTTCCCGCGCCGAAAAGGTCGCCGACGACGTTCATCCCATCCATCAACGGACCTTCGATGACGTTCAGCGCTTGGTCGTACTTTTGGCGGGCTTCCTCCGTGTCGGCTTCGATGTGATCCACGATGCCGTGGATCAGGGCGTGCTTGAGCCGTTCCTCGACCGGCCCCTTTCGCCACTCGTCGGATTTCTTGCGGGTCGTGTCTTCGCCCTTGACGGACTCGGCGAAATCGACGAGGCGTTCGGTGCCGTCGGGTGTCCGGTTAAGCAGGACATCCTCGACACGCTCGAGCAAATCCTTCGGGATGTCTTCGTACACGGCAAGCTGCACGGCGTTGACGATACCCATGTCCAGGCCGGCCTGGATCGCGTGGTAGAGAAATGCGGAATGCATCGCCTCACGGACGGCGTCGTTGCCCCGAAACGAGAATGAGACGTTGCTGATCCCCCCGCTGACCTTGACCCCGGGCAGCGTTTTCTTGATCCCGCGCGTGGCCTCGATGAACGAGACCGCGTAGTCGTTGTGTTCCTCGATACCGGTCGCCACCGTCAACACGTTCGGGTCGAAAATGATGTCCGAGGCGGGGAAGCCCAGCTCTTCGGTCAGGATTCGGTAGGCCCGCCGGCAGATCGCCACCTTCCTGTCCGCCGTCACGGCCTGGCCCTCTTCGTCGAATGCCATGACGACGACCGCGGCGCCGTAACGGCGAACCATCGCCGCCTGCTGCCTGAAGGCCTCTTCGCCTTCTTTGAGGCTGATCGAATTGACGATCGACTTGCCCTGCACGCACTTGAGCCCGGATTCAATGACCGACCATTTCGAGCTGTCGATCATGATGGGAAGCCGCGCGATATCGGGCTCGGAAGCGATGAGGTTGAGGAGATGAGTCATGGCAGCTTCCGAGTCGAGCATGCCTTCGTCCATGTTGACGTCGATGATCTGGGCGCCGCCTTCGACCTGGTCGCGTGCGACTGCGAGCGCGCCCTCGAAGTCTCCCTCGAGGATCAGGCGCGCGAAACGCCGGGATCCGGTCACGTTGGTGCGCTCGCCGATGTTGACGAAGTTGAGGCTACGCTCGACGGTCAGCGCTTCCATGCCGCTCAACCGCATCTCGGGAGCGGGCCGGGCGCGCTCCCTCGGACCGAAACCATGCACGGCCTCGCGGATCCGACGGATATGTTCGGGGCGGGAGCCGCAGCAACCGCCGACGATGTTCAGCCACCCGTTGGAGGCGAATTCGGCAAGAGTGTCCGACATCTCTTCCGGAGTCAGATCATATTCGCCGAAGGCATTCGGAAGACCGGCGTTCGGGTAACAACTCATGTACACCGGCGCGATCGCCGCGAGCTCCTCGATGTAGGAACGCATCTGCTTCGGACCCAGCGCACAGTTGATGCCGACGCTGAGCAGGTCCGCGTGGGAGACCGAATTCCAGAATGCTTCGACGGTCTGTCCCGACAGCGTTCTGCCGCTCTGATCCGTGATCGTGACCGACACCATGACCGGCACGCGGTAACCCTTCTCGTCGAAGCATTCTTCGAACGCGTAGAGCGCGGCTTTTGCGTTCAGCGTGTCGAAGATCGTCTCTGCCAGCAACACATCGACACCCCCGTCCAGCAGCCCTTCGGCCTGCGTCTTGTAAGCGTCGACCAGGTCATCGAACGTGGCCGCGCGGAACGCCGGGTCGTTGACGTCGGGCGACATGGAGGCCGCCCGGTTCGTCGGACCGACTGCACCGGCGACAAAACGCGGCAAGCCGCGCGTCCGTTCAGTCGTCAGGTCGGCCGCTTCCCGCGCAACCCTGGCGGCGGCAACGTTGATCTCGTAGACGAAATCCTCGAGCCGGTAGTCCGCTTGCGAGAGTGCGTTGGCGTTAAACGTGTTCGTTTCGATGATGTCGGCGCCCGCCTCGAAGTACTCCAGATGAATGGACCGCACAACGTCAGGCCTCGTGATGGACAGCAGGTCATTGTTCCCCTTGAGGTCGGAGCCGTGGTCGGCAAATCGCTTACCGCGAAAATCAGCTTCCGTAAGGCCCTGGTTCTGGATCATCGTCCCCATCGGTCCGTCGATGACGACGATCCTCTCCCCGAGCAGCCGTTCCAGCATGAGTGCGCGGTCCTGGCGCTTTTCCGTCGCAGTGTCCATCCCACCTATTGTAAACGAGCGAGGGAGCATGCTGCGGGTCGGCCTGGAGAGATCTGCTAAAGTGACACGTGTCCTTGGAATAGGAGCGTTGAGCATGGGAGACATTCGAGCGCAGTCGGCCCGCGCAGCCCTCATGGTAAGACCCGCGGGGTTCGGTTTTAACGCTGAGACGGCGGGAACCAACGCGTTCCAGACGCGACCCGAAGAGGTTACCGACAGCGAGCTTCAGGAGAGGGCAGTTCGCGAATTCGACGCGATGGCAGAGGCCATGCGCAAGGCTGACGTCGAGGTCATCGTCGTCGAGGACCTGACCGACCCGAAGACACCGGATGCCATCTTCCCGAATAACTGGATCTCATTCCATGACGACGGTACCGTGGTCGTCTACCCGATGTTTGCTCCAGTGCGACGCCTGGAACGGCGCATGGATATCGTAGAGACGCTCGGAATCAGTCACGGTTTCGAGGTGTCCCGGGTCGTCGACATGAGTCATCACGAGACAGAGGAGCGGTTTCTCGAAGGGACAGGAAGTATCGTCTTCGATTTTACGAACGGCGTCGTCTACGCGAACATCTCCCCCCGGACTCACCCCGACCTCCTGGAGGAACTGGCTGCCACCTTCGAGTACGAACTCGTGACGTTCAGCGCCACCGATGCTACGGGCATGGATGTCTACCACACGAACGTTCTGATGAGCATCGGTGAGCGGTTTGCCGTGATCTGCGCCGATGCGATCGACGATGTGGCTGAGCGCAAGGCTGTCCTGGACCGGCTCGGCGCGACCGGAAGGGAACTGGTCCTCATCGACCGTGATCAGATGACGCACTTTGCGGGTAACGTCATCGAGGTGGAGAATCGGCACGGCGAGAAAGTACTGGTCATGTCGACCGAGGCACACGATGCCTTCCGGCCCGAGCAACTGGAGACCCTCGGCAGATACGCCAGGATCGTCCACTCGCCGATTCCGACGGTCGAGACTGTCGAGGGCGGCAGCGCCCGCTGCATGATCGCGGGTATTCACCTCCCACGAAAACCTGTCCTAGACTAAGGGTATGCCTGGGTGGCGGAACTGGCAGACGCACCGGACTTAAAATCCGGAGTTCCGAAAGGAACGTGTGGGTTCAAGTCCCACCCCAGGCACTTGGTTATGTCCGTTGTCAGGGATGTCTCATCATGCTCGTCGAACTGGCGCATTACGTTCCGCTTTGAAGACGGTGATGCGTTCGATGTTGATTTGGTGGACTACCACTAGAGATAGAAACAATGCCCATGAAGAATCCGCCCCATCCGGGTCGCTCGATCAAAGACGCATGTCTTGATCCGCTCGATCTTGCAGTGACGACCGCGGCCAAGGTGCTTGGTGTCGTCAGGCATACGTTGTCTCGCGTCATTCACGGGCATTCGCGCGTTTCGCCGGACATGGCTATCCGACTGGAAAAGGCTGGGTGGTCGACAGCCGATCATTGGCTGCGCCTACAGACGGCCTACGACCTTGCTCAGGCACGACGCAATCAGGATCAAATCAAGGTCGAACGCTACGAACCGCACCACGCCTGACACTTGAGGATTGGAGCCAAGCAATGCTTGACAACCATGAATCGGCGAGGCTGCACAGGACTGTTGCTTTCCTGCATGAACAGCGGTGGTGTGGGACTGGGACCGGCGATCGCTAACGACCGAAGACGAAGTACCCGATCACTGCAAGAGCGATCATGTACAGCAGCAGGGCTGACGGGCAGAATCCCGACGGCCCGCAACTCACCTTCAGGTTTTGTCGCTCATGAGTTCCACGATGTCAGAGACGGATTCGAGCTGTCAATCTGAGATAGGCGTGTTCACGCTGAACCGATCCACTCGACGTAGAGTCGCAAACGTTTGACTTGCCGGCGACACTACGCCGGACAGGAGGTAAACCATGAATCGTAGAGAACTCCTTACTACACTTCTGGCGACCGCCGCGATCGGAGGCAACGCTGCCGAGGTCCGGGCACAACAGAGAGCAGAAAGGCAGTTGAAGGCTTTGACCTTTGCGCCTGACAGCCTGGACGGCATATCCGAGCGCGTGATCACGTCGCATCACCAGAACAATTACAGCGGGGCGTTCCGCAGGCTCGCGGCCGTTGAGTCCGAGCTGGCTTCGCTACCGTCCGATGCGCCGGCGTTCCTGCGGAAGGGTTTGAAGATGGAAGAACTGACCGCGACCAATGCCGTGATTCTCCACGAAGAATATTTCCAGAGCCTTGGCGGTGACGGACGGCCCGACGGGAGCGTTGCGGAAGCCATCGCGCGGGACTTTGGCAGCGTATCCGCTTGGGAAGCTGAGTTCCGAGCGATCTCCGCGACACTGGGTGGGGGCAGCGGATGGGCAACGCTGAGCTTCAACTTCAATGACGGCCGTCTGCACAACTACATCGCCTTCGACCATACCGATAACATCCCGTTCGGCCGCCCCGTCCTCGTCAACGATATGTTCGAACACGCCTACCACATGGACTACGGGACTCGAGCCGGGGAGTACATCGACGCGTTCATGCGGAACGTGAACTGGGACGAATGCAACCGACGGTACGAGGCGGCGGAGAGCGCCTCACAAACGCTGAGAGCTTAGCGGCTCGTCCCTGCGGACCCCATGATTTCGATAAAGCTCTCGGAAGTCGAACACGAAACGCACGCCGACTGACGAGATCACCTCGACCGGTTCGCCGTTGAGCAGAAAGGGTGTGTAGCGGTACTGGGCGACGGCTTCCCTGGCAGCTTCCTTGAACAGCGGATGACCCGTGATCACGCGGGTGGACACCACCTGTCCGGAGCGATCGATCACAAATTCAACGACGACAACCCCGCTGACCTTCGCTTCTCGAGCACGCGGCGGGAATACCGGATCGACGGAATGGATTAGGTTCCTGGCTGCAGCTGCGGCCGTTAATCTCATGCGCTGTGTCGGCGAAACGGTCGCACTGGCTGGGGCGAGGCTGGCAGTCCAAATCGTCAGGCAGAACAGAATGGCCAATGCTCGGCGCATGATTCCTCAGTTTGTGGACACCGTGCCGGCCGGATTGTTCCTGCCTATTTGATTGTTCGCTCGCTCGTTCCTGACAATACCGTGCGTGAATCCACGCGCAGCCCGGGCCCGAAAGAGGGGATGGACCTCACGCCGGGATATCATCGAGGCGTCTACGAGAGCAAACAAATGAATTCGAGGTGTCCATGACGATTTATGTGCTGCTGTTTCTGATCGCTGCCCTCGTGGGGGCGGCCGCTGCGCTGCAAGCCCAGTTCATGGGGCAGATGGGCCAGGCAATCGGAACGTTCGAGAGCGTGTTCATCACCTACGGAATCGGGGGTGGCATCATCGCGGTCATCGCCCTGGTGATGCGCGGCGGTAACCTCGGCGCATGGCGTACCGTCCCTCCATACACGTTGTCCTCGGGTCTGCTCGGCCTCGCGATCGTCGGCGGTCTCGCCTATCTCGCGCCCCGGATCGGTCTGGTTGCCACGTTCACCGTTGTCGTGACCGCTCAATTCCTCGTCGGCGCCGCTGTCGATCACTTCGGTCTGTTCAACGCCACCGTCCGGGCTCTGGATGCATCGCGCGCCGGGGGCATCGGTCTGCTATTGGTCGGACTCTGGCTCATCGTCCGCTGAGGGCCACCGGAAGGCGCTGTTATGTACGATCTCATCGTTCGGGGAGGGACCCTGATTGATCCGGCCCGGCAGATACACGGGCGGCGGGACATCGGGATTCGTGATGGACGGATCGCGGCGGTGGAGGACGATCTGGAGGCCTCGGATGCGGTCCGAGTGGTCGACGCCCGGGATCGGCTGATCACGCCCGGTCTGATCGACATCCATACGCACGTGGCGCGCGGCATCATGCCGATCGCTTTGGATCCAGACGACGCCGGCGTCAACTCGGGTGTGACGACCGTCTCCGATGCGGGTAGCGTGGGCTGCGCCACGTACGGCGCCTTCAAAGCATCGATCCTGCCCGAGGCGCGGACCGACGTCTTCTGCTTCCTGCATCTCTGCCCGACCGGACAGGCGGTCTCGCCTGAGATCGCGTGGGAGACCGTCGACGTGGGCCGAACGCTGGGGCTGATCGCCGCCGAACGCGATGTAATCCGGGGCGTGAAGATCAGGGCGAACGGCCCCGCCGTCGTCGAACCGAAACTCGAGTTGCTGAGAACCGCAAAGAGGGTGAGCAGTGAGGCAAACGTTCCCTTGATGGTGCACATCGGCCTGAACTCGGAAGAAACCGTCTCCGACGACGCCATTTCCGCTTTCAACCGCGATGTCGTGGCGCTCCTGGGCCCGGGCGACATTCTGACTCATGTGTATTCCGCCCGACGAGGCCGGCTGATGCTCGAGGACCGGGCACTGATGGCCGAACTGCGGGAGGCGGCCGGCCGGGGCGTCGTGATGGATGCGGCTCCGGCTAAGAGTCACTTCAGTTTCGAAAATGCCCGGAGGGCTCTTGGCGAAGGTCTTGCTCCGACGACGATCAGCACCGACATCACGAAGACCAACTATCGGGGGCCGGCGCTGTTCAGCCTGCCCGTTGTCATGTCCAAGTTTCTCGCCCTGGGGCTGACGCTCGACGATGTCGTCGAGAAAACGACGGTTGCCCCGGCGCGCGTGCTGGGCGAGGAAAACCAGCGCGGTTCCCTGAGGGTGGGCCTGCTCGCCGATCTGACGGTGTTCGAACTGCTCGAAGGCCGGCACCTTTTCGCCGACGGCATCGCGGGCGGTACGCTGGAAGGGGATCGCCTCCTCGAGCCCCGGATGACGATCAAGGCGGGCGAACAGTTCGCGGCCGGCTCCAGGTTTCGCGATCATGTGCCGGGAGAAGCGGTGACGTTGACGAGGGGTGCGTAGCCATGCCCTACCGGTTCCTTGGATTGACGCCTTCTCCCCGCTTCCGATACCATTCCGCCAATCCACGCCGTGCTTGGCGACGGATGCGACAACCTGCAGCAGCCTGCTAATTCCTATGGAAGGTTTTGCCATGACTTCGCGAACATACGAGGCTCCCGGTCCCGGAACCTGGGAGCAGGATTCGACGCACTGCCCCCGTCCCGTGACTCCGTACCTGTTCGATGTATTCAAGAAATCTTTCGTGCGGGGGTTCAAGGAGGGAAGCGCCCGTTACGGCCTCCTGTTCAGCCACCTGGAACCGGCTCTCGTGAATGGGTTCATGTACTACCGGGATAGTGTTGTGGACCCCGGCGACAGCGAAGAGGTCGGTCGACGCTTCGAATCCGCCCGACACGGCCTGGAGTCGAAGATCTGGCGCGAGGATCTGGATCTCTGGGACCGGGAGATCAAGCCCGATTCGATCCGCCGGAACAATTCCCTACAGAGCGTTGGGCTCGCCGGGCTGGATGCGGATGGCCTGCTGGCGCATCTGGCAGCCGTCTACGACAACGCGCACGAAATGGTCTACCGGCACCACAAGTTCTCGATCACGGCCCTCATTCCGATGGGCCTGTATCTGGCAAATGCCATGGAGTGGACGGGCATGGATGCCGGTCAGTTGTTGGCGCCGCTCCAGGGCTCCTCGCGTGTCTCGCTCGGGGCTCAGGATGAGCTGCGGCAACTCGCCGACGCATTGTCGGCCGCAGGGTTGGGGCCGGACGACTTTGCGGCAGAGTCGGCCGAGGCAACGCTCGATCGCCTCAAGGCACGGGACGACGCCGTCGGGGAAGCGACGCGGGCGTACGTCGGCTCGATCGGAATGCGACTCGCCGGGGGATACGACATCGCGGACCCATGTGCCGGTGAGTTACCGGAAATGTTACTCGGTACCGTTCGGGCTGCCTTGGAATCGCATGAGCGCTCGCCATCGGACGGAGCGGCCAAGGCCGCAGCACGGGTGAGGGAAGCGGTGCCCTCCGAACACCGCGAAAGTTTTGACGGATTGCTCGGAGAAGCCCGACTGATAAGCCGCGTCCGTGATGAGCGTGGGGTCCACAACGACATCTGGGGAACTGGGATCGCGCGCCAGGCCATACTGGAGGCGGGCCGCCGCCTGGCGGAATCGGGCAGGATCCGAGAGGCCCAGTCCGCGCTGGACACGACCCACGACGAACTGGCGACGATCCTTCGCGGCCAGGAAGGTCCCTCGAAGGACGAGTTGGCCGAACGCACCGACTGGCGCCTGAACGCGCCGCTGGACGAAGTGCCTCCCTTCCTCGGCCCGCCACCGACACCGCCTCCGCCTCTGGACGGCCTGCCACCCCATGTCGCGCAGATGATGGGCGCGATCGGAACGGCTCTCGGCGAAGTGTTCGCCCGGGGGCCGGAGCCAGCGGAAGAGACCATTGCCGGCAGAGCGGTCAGCCCGGGCGTTTACACGGGAACCGCCAGGATTGTCGGCCACCCCGAAGAATTCAACCGGCTCACGAAGGGCGACGTGCTGGTGACCGCGTCGACGTCGGCGGCGTTCAACGTCGTACTGCCGTTGCTCGGAGCCATCGTGACCGACCGGGGCGGCCAGCTGTCCCACGCTGCCATCGTCGCTCGGGAGTACGGTATTCCGGCGGTGGTCGGGACCAGGAAGGCGACCAAACTGATCGCCGACGGCGCTCAGGTGAGCGTCGACGGCACTGCCGGCAAGGTCGAGATTCTGTGAGCGGACCGGTTCCGCTGGCCGACGCGGGGGACGAAAGCCTGTTCGGAGGGAAGTCCGCCAGCCTGTCCCGGGCGATACGGGCCGGCCTTCCCGTTCCGCCCGGCTTCGCTCTCGGTGTCGACGCTGTGGATGCCGTCGCACGGGCCGATGGCGGAGCCATTGGCGCGCTCGAGGACACGATCGCGCTTCTGGGTGGCCCTGTCGCCGTCCGGTCGTCGGCGGTTGGCGAGGATGCCCAGGATGCCAGTTTCGCCGGCCAGCACGCCACTCTCCTCAATGTACGGACTCACACCGCGCTGGTCGATGCCATCTGTGAGGTTTATCAGTCGGCGCACTCCGCCTCAGCGCTGGCCTACCGGGAGCGTATGGGAATCGCCGGAGCGCCGAAGATCGGGGTGACGGTGCAGCGGCTCGTGGAGGCGGAAACCGCCGGCGTCCTGTTCACACACAACCCGGCTACCGGCGCCGAAGAGCGGTTGATCGAAGCGGCGTGGGGGTTGGGTGAAGCTGTTGTTTCCGGGATGGTCGTTCCCGACTCGTACCGAATGACCGCCGCCGGCCAGATCATCGAGCGGACCGCGGGTGAGAAGGACGTAGCGCTCCGGCTGAATGCGGGGGGCGGTACCGAAGAATTTGCCGTCGACCCGGAACGCGTCCACGCTCATTCGCTCGCTGACTCCCAGCTCGAGGCGTTACACGGGTTGACCCTGCGCTGCGAAGCCGAGTACGGGAAGGGCCTCGACATCGAGTGGGCGTTCGCGGCCGGGCAACTCTACCTTCTTCAGTGTCGGGCGATCACCCGGTAGAACCCTGAGACACCCGTCTTGACACCACCCCAACTTCCTGCCCAGCGCGTCTCGCCGCTGCTCTATGTGGGCATGTTCCTGGCCGCCTCCCTGTCTCCCCTCGGTTCGACGATGATCGCCGTCGCGCTTCCGTCCATCGGCCGAGAGCTCGGCGTTGCGAGCGGCGAACTCACGCAGTGGCTCGTGTCCAGTTACCTGATCGTCGGAATTGCCACGATGAGCCCTGGCGGAAAACTCGGGGATCGGATCGGTCACCGACACGTTCTCATCATCGGCATGGTCATCTACGGCGTGGGCTCGATTCTCGGGCTTGTGCTGGCGAACTTGCCAGGCCTGGCTTTTGCTCGGATTTTGATGGCCGTTGGCGGAGCGTTCACGGTCCCGGCGACAACGGCCTTGCTACGAAACCTCGTGCCCGAGGAGAAACGGGCGCGTACGTTCGGTTATTTTGGATCCGTGATGGGCACCGCAGCCGCACTCGGCCCCCTCATCGGGGGTGAGTTGACGGCTCGCTTCGGGTGGCGCTCGGTGTTCATCGCCAACATTCCGGTCATCCTGCTCGCATACCTCCTGATTCGGCGCGCGATCCGCTCTGAAGCGCCTGGGCCGAACCGCGTGTCCCGGGGGGCGCCTCGTTTCGACGTCCTGGGCAGCGTCCTGCTGGGGTTCGGTTTGACGCTGCTCGTGGTGGCGTTCCAGGCAACAGGCTCGAGGGCCGTGGGAGCGGCGTTTGGCGGTTCGGGTCTGCTGGCGGCGTTTGCCTGGTGGGAGCGTCGCGTAGCGGAGCCTGTCCTCGATCTGAGGCTGTTCAGGCGACCCGCGTTCGCCGCCGCGAATGCCGTCATCGGCCTGCAGAACCTGGCAATGTACGCCCTTCTGTTCCAGCTTCCGATCTTCTTCGAGCAGGTGCGCAACGTCGAGGCCGGGGTCACCGGGCGGACCATCATCGCCATGATGATCGCAATGGTCGTCTGTGCCCCACTGGGGGGCCGGGTTTCCGAGTGGGTCGGCGCCCGTACGACCGCGCTCGTAGGCACGCTGACTTCGCTGGTCGGGCTCTCCTTGGTACTGGACTTCGAGGCCCTGCAAACACCCGGGGATGTCCTGACCGGCCTCATCCTGATTGGCGCTGGCCTCGGACTATCGTCGGCGCCGTCTCAGGCCACCGCGATGACTGCGGTTGCTCCTACCGAAGCCGGCATGGCCGGAGGCGTCGTCTCGACGGCGCGATACATCGGGGGCGTGATCGGCATCTCGGTGCTCGGATACCTGCTCGGCGGGGAACGGTCGGTTGTCGACGCGCACAGCGCGGCTACCCTCGTCTATTCGGCGGCACTTATCGTCGCGACGGTCAGTGCGCTGGCCTTGCCCGGAAGAACTCGACACAACTAGTGTCATGGGACATTACTCCAGCGAGCTGAGCATCGAACGCAGCCGGTCCATACGCTCGGGACGATTCCGGGCGAAGCGTTCGACACCCGTGAAGATCGAGTCGGGGTCCAGATGCGCCTCTGCTATGACGTCGGCCTCGGTCCCGCCGGTCAGCCATTGCTGATCCCAGTCCGACGTCAAAGAGTATTCGTCCGCCAGTGGACCTGCCGACGATAGTGGCCACATACGTCGCGTCCCCGTGCTGACGAACATGAGGTCCCCGGTCGCTCCGGGAGGCAGCACCGAATTTCGGTATTCTTCCGGTTGCCGGTCGAAGAGATCCTCGCTGATGGCGGCGATCACCTTCACATTGATCCCCGCCTCTTCGAGGCGAGGCAGTACGCTGACGAGATTGACGGTCGAACTCGAGCCCTGGGCCACGACGTAGCCGTGTTTCGGCAGTTCAGGCGAGAAGTCCCGGATGACGTACAGTCCTTTCGCTGCTGCCCTCGGGTCCGGGTCGGCGAACGTGCTCCGGTCGGCAACCGGGAAGTCGGGCCGTGCCACCTCAATTACGATGATGCCGACCTTCTTTTCTCGCGCGGCAATTTCTGCGGCCGCGAAGTACCCGGACGCAACGTCGTTGTAGTCCCAGAAGCTCAGGTTGATCACCTGGCCGCGCGGAAACAGCTTCCATACCTGCGGCGAGAAGATGCCGAAATGTGTGCGGGCGTCCGCGGCGGTCTCCGGTCCGGAGTGTCCGGCCAGGATGTTCAGCACGCCCATCCTGAACCGGCTGTCCTGGTTCTGCTGGCTCCACACGCGTGCGGGCAGGTACATCAGCGGCGTAAACGCGCCGTACGTGCCGCTGAATGCCCAGACACCGGCGAACTTGTCGGCGTCCACCGAGGCATTCTGCCCGACGAGACCGATGGCGCTGGACACGTTGCCTGCTTCCTGGATCGCGGCCTTGACCCTCGTGCCCGACGGGTTGTTCTCCGGGTCGTAGTGCCCCCAGATGCTTCCGGCCTCCAGGTTCACCGACCCGGACAGGTCTGCCGCCAGGGTCAGCGCGCGGTTGCCTGTGACGTAGTTGAGCCACTTGATGATCTCCGAGACACCCCGCCGCGCTCCCGCCACTTCACCCGCTTTGCGGAAAAGGGTGACCTTGACCTGCTTGTTTTCGCCCGACGCGGGGTTCTTGACGTTCAGGGTCTGCGGTCCTTCCGGGAGGCGGGCAACGCGTAGCCTTTCGTCGAGGAACGGATCGCGCTCCGTGTCGATTCGCAGGGGAAGTTCGTCGGTAACCATGTCTCCGATTCGGACCAGGCGGTCGGCCAGCCAGTCACCGAGCCCGTTCCGATCCAGTACCGACATGGCGACGTCGATATTCGTCTTGAACTGGACGAGCTTCTCGCGCGTATCGGCTACCGGCCCCTGACGGATGCCCTCGAATGCCACACCGTAGCGTTCTTCGAAGGTCCGTGCCAGAGCAACGAAGTACTCCGAGTTCATCTTCATCGCATAGGGATGGCTTTGGAAACTGACCACCTGATCACCCGCGCCCGGAATCTTCCCGTCCACGGCGCCCGGCCAGTAGCCCTTCGTCGTCTTTCCGATCGCGATCATCGGACGCCGATCGGTGGGGTCCCACGCCTCCATGGCCTCGAGTGCGTGGAGGATCTGTCCGTAGTCGTGACCGTCGTCCATCGTGAACACGTTCCATCCGTACGCGCTCCACTGGTCGACCAACCGGTATGCGTCGTACTTACCGGCAATGACACCCCCAATGAGGACATCGTCGATGCCGGCGTTGTTGTTGGACAGAAAGACCCGGAGCCGCTTGCCCACCTGCAGGGCCAGCGCCTGTGTCTTGAGTTCCTGGGCGTGGCCGGCGCACATGGCGAATTCACCCTCGAGTGCGATGACCTTGGGCGTGCCCATTCGGGCGCCGGCGACGTCCCAGAACGCGGCCTTTCCGGCGGCGGTGGCGATCCCGATGCCCGACGGCCCCCGTTGACGTCGTTGGTGAGGTCCGTGGACTCGATATGGCCCGACAGCGCCCGGACGCCGCGTCCCCTGGCTTGTGCAAACAGAGGGTGATCGGTCAGGTCGTGGTCGGACAGGAGCGTTCGGAGCGCGCCCGCCCCGCGGCGGAAGCCCAGAGCGTCGACCGGCAGCATCGCTACGTCGGGGGCGACGTCGTAG
Source organism: Terriglobia bacterium (assembly GCA_965206125.1). Classification (GTDB taxonomy): domain Bacteria; phylum Acidobacteriota; class Terriglobia; order 20CM-2-55-15; family 20CM-2-55-15; genus CAXWPM01. The sequence continues at coordinate 504,555 of CBDBIN010000045.1, read as the reverse complement.
CGGTCCTCGCCGGTAGCCTGGTACTTCCGGTACAGGGCCTGGCCCATGATGATCCAGAGCGCGTAGCAGGTTGGCGCCGAGTGGCCGGCCGCCAGCATGAACTTGTCGCCGAAGGGATGCTTCGGCCGGCGGTAGTCGTAGCGGAGTCCGCCCCGCTCGGGTCCTGCTAGATGAGCCGCGACGTTGAACGGCGTGTAGGCCAGCGGACCGCCGAAGTGCCCGGTCTGCGCGTAGTTACCGAGCAGGGTCAAGGTCATGCAAGTGAGGTAGCCGATGTCCTCGAGCCGCTGCCGCTCGCTGGGTGTATCTGAAGGGGAAACGAATGGCGGCGATGCCGGGGCGCTCATTTTCAAGAAATCCTCGTTGTCGGTCCGTCAAAAAGCTTCGAGTGTCAATTCACGCGGGCTGCACCGCGGATTTTAGCGGTCTCGGCAGGTGAAATGGAAGCTCTTGGCTTAAGTTTTGCCTTCAGTCGGCTGCATGGCTCCTATCCGGTCCGTAGCCCCGATCCTATTGACCCGTCAGTCATTCGGTGTATGATTGCTGCGCATTTTTCGAGAACAATTTCAATAGCCGAGGAGCGTAGATGAGCACGAACGTCGGGTCCCCCGGAATGATCGCCGAGAGAGAGGAATCCAGGCTCAAGATCTTTATGAGGAGCTTTGGCCCGGGCCTGTTGTGGGCCGGGAGCGCGATCGGCGTGTCGCACCTGGTCCAGTCCACCCGCGCCGGAGCGGACGCGGGCTTTGCACTGGCTGGCGTCATCGTGTTCGCATTGATCCTGAAGTACCCGTTCTTCGAGTACGGACCCCGGTATGCCGCGGCCACCGGCGAGAGCCTGGTCGAAGGCTACCAGCGAGTGGGGCGCTGGGCCGTCTGGCTGTATTTTGCGATCGTCCTCAGTACGGTCGTGATCACTCACTCAGCGATCATTCTGTTTACCGCGTCTCTGTTCCTGTTCGCCTTCGGCTCCGAGATGTCGGTCGTGCTGGCTTCAGGGATCCTGTTCGTGTTTTGCGCGCTGCTGCTTTACATGGGGCACTTCAAGGCGCTCGACCTGGCCATCAAGCTGGTCCTGGTCCTGCTGGCCGCATCGACGCTGATCGCCGCCGCGGTTGTTCTGCCTCGCGCGAATCTGTCGACGGTCAGCTTCATCCCTCTGCCGCAGGCCGGCGTCTCTCTGGCGTTCATGCTGGCGCTGGCCGGCTGGATGCCATCCGACATCGCGATCTCGGTCTACAGTTCACTGTGGACGTTGGCCAAGGACAAGGCCAGCGGTGTTCGAGCCAGCGTGTCCACGGCGCGCCTGGACTTCATGATCGCCTATGGCGCCACGGCCGTCCTGGCCTTTGCGTTCCTGACGCTGGGCGCCACGGTCATGTTCAACTCAGGCGAGACGTTCAGCTCCGCCGGGGTGGTTTTCTCGACGCAGTTGATCGATATGTATGTGCAAACCCTCGGTAACTGGACGAAACCCATCATCATCGTCGCGGCCCTGGCGGCGATGTTCTCGACGACGTTGACCGTGATGGATGGGTACCCGCGGGTGATCGATCGCGTGATCAAGGTGATCAAAGAAAAGAATCCGGCCGTGACGGCCAACGCGCCGGTCTCGAAGCCCTACTGGATTGCGATGACGATCATCGGAATCCTGACAATCGTGGTGCTGTCTCTGTTTGTTGGCGGGATGACGCAGATGGTGGACTTCGTGACGATCGTCGCGTTCCTGACGGGGCCGATACTGGGATTCCTCAACCTGAAGGTCGTCACGTCGCCCCACGTTCCGGCCGAGCACAGGCCCGGCCCGGCGATGCTTGTTTATTCCTATATCGGGTTGGCGACGATGGGAGCCGTTGCGGTGATTTTCCTGGTCAGCCGCTTCGGGGGTTGAGGCTGCGCGCCGAGAGGGGACAGAGTAAAAGAGGGTGGCTTTTGGGCCACCCTCTCTTTTCTTTGCGTCTAGTCGATGACCCGAACGCTCATGACCAGGATTAGTGCGCTGTCGCCGACTGTTGCTTTCCCGACGACGGCCTGCTGGCCGTCCGCGATTTCAATTGCCGTCGCGATCTGCACGCGGGGGGAGGTTTCCTCCAGGTAGATCCTTGCTGAGAACTCCAGGTTATCCACTCGAACCACGTTCCGGCCTTCCGTTCCCCGCCGCACAAAGAACCGGCCGTGCAGCCCGTATTCGGGGTTGATCGACCGCATCCCGGCGATTACCGGCATGACGCCGTTGACCGACATGTCCTCCCCATCGACGCCCCGGGAGATCACCGTCTCCAGCAGGCTGAAGCTGTCGTAATTGAGGACCGTCCTCAACTGTTCGATGACCGGGTCGAGTGCAGCCGGTAGCGCCCGACTTTCGATCGCCGAGGTTGAAGCCAGGACGATGTAAGTCGTCAGCTCCACGCTGACCGGCGTTGGTGCGGCGGGAGCCGGCTGGTCGAACCGATCGACAACCTGGACGATCGCCGGCATGATCTCGGCGGGTGCCCGTACGATGAGCGTCCGCAGGCGCTCGTCGAACGTGTAGCGGGCCTCGAACATGGACAGGATCCGCCCCAAGGCGTTCCTTTCCGCATACTGGACCTGGATGACCCGGGTTTCCCAGTCACGCATGACCTGATCCTCTCGGATCTGCTCGGTGACAGTGCGTTCTTGTGCCACCGCCGTCGGCGGCGATGTGAGGACAACAGCCGTGAGTAGCGCCACGATGCATACGAAGTTACTCTTCCTTATCATTCCATTCCTCCAACCTGATCGATAACCCAGTAGATAATGACGTTCGGGTCGTCGGTCAGCAGTTTTACGGTCAAGCTTTGAGTCTGGCTGAGTGTGGCATCGGCCACGACTGTTTCCGGTTCGACCACGGCGGGCCGCGTTGGCGGCGCGGGGTCTCTCACTGCGGCCACTGCCACAGGTTCCGGTTGTACGTCCGGCTCGGGGGGCGCAACCCGAGGGGTCCGGAGCACCTCGGGCGCTTCGGGTATCGCTTCGACCTGGGCAGTCCGGACCGGCTCCACTTCCTGGGATGGCCGTAGGGCCGTCCATCCGATCAGCGCGATCAGCAACGCCGCTGCGGCCGTGTACGCCCAGGCCGGAACCAACGGGCGTTTATCCCCGGCGGTCTTCGAGCCCCGGCTTGTGCGCACGAGGACGGCTTCCCGAATCTTGTCCAGGGCCTCTACGTTCACCGGCTCATCGATCAATGCGCGAAACCGCGTCTGGCTGTCGGCGAGTTCGCTGCGGAACGTTCGGCAGGCCGGACAGGACGAGAGGTGTTCTTCCATCTCCTGCACTTGGGTCCCGGGAAGGTCGCCCTCGACCCACAGGGCAAGACATTCTCTGGAAGTGCTGCAGTTCATCGCTCCCCCATCCTTTCGATCGCCTTCTTGATCTTCAGCCGTGCCGCGCTGATCTGCGAACGTACGGTGACCGGGGAGGATTCCAGAACGTCGGCGACCTCGGCAGTCGAAAGACCTTCGATGTCTCGGAGCACGATGGCGGCACGCTCCTTGGGGGGCAGGGTGTCGAGCGCCCGGTAGAGAATTGTCCGGTCCTCGCGGGCGCGAAGGCTGCGGTGAGGGTCGTTATGCGGTGTCGCTTCCGATGGGACTTCAAAGTTGACGAGGCTTTCGGTCCGATTCCGGTTGCTTCGCTGCCAGTGGTCACGGCACACGTTGACCGTCATCCGGTATAGCCAGGGAGACAGGGGCTTTGCCGAATCGAATCGTGGCAGGTAGCGGTGCATCCGGATGAACACATCCTGGGCCGCATCCTGGGCGTCGTCCATGTTTCCGAGCAGTCTCAGCGCCGTCATCAGAACCCTCCGTTCGTGCACCCGGATGATCGCCTCGAACGCTGTCCGGTCACCTGCTGCTGCCCTCCGGATCAGCAGCAACGTGTTCGGGTCGGCTGGTCCGCGCTCATCAGTCGGTGCCGGCGTTGTCATCGGCAGCATGCGTTCCTTTCGGCGTCGTCCGGTCTCACTCTGGAATACCGGTGGGGGTGACACATCGTTGAGAAGTATCTTCTCTCAGTAGGGACAACCCTATTCGCCTCACTCGTTCGACAAATCTCAATGGGACCTGATCTGGCCGTCCTCGACGCTACCAAGGTAAGCAAGGTCAGTAGTTTCCGGCGCCATCTACTGATAGGGGGAACCCATGAAAGTATTGGATATCGGGCCCGAACGGCCCGAGACGATCCATTGGCATCCGCACGATCAGGCTCTCGACCTCATGCTCTGCACCCGGTGCAGGCATCCGTGGGGCTTCGAGCTGATCGAGAGGATCGAGATGTGGAGCTGCGGCCACTGAGGTTACGAGGCGCGGGAGAGGTCTGTCGACTTCCGGCGGATCCTTATCGCCCAGCAGGAAGCGCTGATCAGCTAGTTGCCTCTCAAGCCATCCCCGGCGGGCGGCGAGGGCGCCGGGGATCGGAGTACCCGTTCGAGCAGATCCCGGCCCGTCTAGCAGCATGTTTGCCTGTTACGTCTTGCGGTTTTCCTAGTCACCCCGCACAATCAAGTGTTCGAATGTCCTATGTGTTCTGTTCCTGCCTGAGTCCCCTGTAATACTCATGTCTGTTGCCGAAGTGATCAAGAAAATCGACGGGTTTTGGCGTCTCCAGCCGGCGGGACGAATGCGGCTCCGCAAGATCGCCATCCGGATCCGTCACCGCGAAGACCAGTTGTTCATGGTCCTGACACTGGTGAGCGGGGCCGTCGTAGGCTTGACGATCGTCGCGTTCATCGTCCTGACCGAAAACCTCAGCTCGCGCATGTTTCCGCTGGGAAGTGGCCTGCAGCTGCGCAGGCTCATCGTGCCGGTGATCGGTTCCTTCGTGACCGGCGTTCTGCTCTACCGGTTCTTCCCGGACGCCCGCGGAAGTGGCATTCCACAGACGAAGGTCGCTTTGGCGGTTCACGGCGGCCGAATCACGCTCCGGACAGTGCTCGGGAAGTTCTGGCTGTCGTCCGGCTCGTTGGCCAGTGGCGTCGCCCTTGGTCGCGAGGGTCCCTCCGTGATGGTCGGTGCGGGTATCGCGTCGGTAATGGGGCGGGCGCTCGGTCTCAAGAGAGAGAAAGTAGAGGCGCTGGTGCCCGTAGGCGCCTAGGCCGCGCTGGCCGCGGCGTTCAACACGCCGATCGCCGCCGTCCTGTTCTCGCTCGAGGAGGTGATGGGTAACCTTCACGCACCACTTCTCGGTTCGGTCGTTCTGAGTTCGGCCACCGCCTGGATGGTGCTGCACTTCGTGCTCGGCGACACGCCTCTCTTCAGCGTGCCCGAGTACGAACTGGTCCACTTCTCCGAGTTGGGTTTCTACGTGATTCTCGGTGTGATCGGGGGCTTCGTATCGGTTGCGTTCGTCAAGATCCTGTTGAAGATCCGTCAGCGATTTCTCGATATGCCGCAGCGGACACGCTGGCTTCAGCCCGTTGCCGGCGGCCTGACGGTCGGAGTCCTGGGCTTTATATTCGGCCCGGAAGTTCTCGGCGTGGGATTCGCACGTGTCGGAGACGCCCTGAACAGCGGTATGGCCGTGCAGGTAATGGTGATGCTGGTCGTCTTGAAGGTGATAGCGACGGCCACCTGCTACGGGTCCGGGAACGCGGGAGGAATCTTCGGCCCCAGCCTCTTCATCGGGGCGATGCTCGGAGGGACCGTCGGCAGTGTAGCGAACTTCCTGCTTCCGAATTACACAGCTAATGTCGGAGCCTATGCCCTGGTCGGCATGGGCACGACGTTTGCGGGGATCATTCGCGTGCCTTTCACCTCCGTGATTATGATCTTCGAGTTGACCCGCGACTACTCGATCATCGTCCCGCTGATGGTCTCGAGCGTGGTCAGCTACTTGATCTCGTACCGCTACCAGCGTAAGCCGATATACGAAGCGCTGGCCGAGCAGGACGGCATCCATCTGCCTTCGACCGCGACCCAGCAACGGCCGGGCCGCATGCGGGTGCGCCGCGCGATGCGTGTCCCGACCGATGTGCTCGACATCGATATGAAAGCGTCCGAGGCGCTCGACAAAGTCAGGGGCAGTCCGTGGAATGCGTGGCCGGTTGTCGATAGCCGCGGGTTGGTCGGGATGGTTCGTGACAGCGAGTTGCGGGAGGCTGCCGACACCGAAGGGGAGGCCACCTTGCGCGAGGCTTTGGACTTCAAGGGCAGCCCGCACCTGCATGACGATCACTTGCTGGATCTTGCCCTGGAGCGAATGGGCGCTTCCGGAATGAACGCCCTTCCGGTCGTGAGCCGCCTGGACGTGCGGCGCATGGACGGCATCGTTGGCCTTCCGGACGTCATGCGCGTCTACGGGTTCTCAAAATCCGACAACAGTTAATTCGTGACGGTGCATTAATCCCAACTGAGGTCCAAGCAAGTTGGTGCCGAGGGTCCTAACCTGGGATTAGTGCACCGTCCCCCTTCTTTACCGCTTCCCGTCCTGCGTGAGTGACTGCCCACTTGAGTGCCAGGCCGCCGGCGAGCGCGAGAAGCGGTAGCAGAACGCTCCGTCGGGACTTGCCTCTCTTGTTGCGACGGACCCCTGCTGGAAACAGCACCGGCGCGATTGCGCCCAGCCAGAACGTGGAGGCATGACGCCCCCGAAGGAGCGGACGCGCCGCGGTCCCGGACTCGATCACGAACAGCACGGCCAGAATTCCCTGACAGACCGCGGCGAGGCGCTCCACCCGGTGGAGTATGCGTGTCGACGGATCCGCGGAGCCCGCGGCAGAATGGGCGAGCTGTGCCAGAGCCGCTCCGGAGTGCAGGGAACTGGACGCAAGCAGACCGCCTAGCCCGGATGGGTCACCAATCCGGGAATCGGCTGGTTTTCGGGTACGAGAAACGAATTGCGGCGAGTTCTGAATCCTGGAGTCGGTGAATCGGGGGAATCAGTCGTTGTTGAGGACGTGAGGTCGACTCGTTTGGCACGACAGGGGCATGATTCGGCGTGTGGAGGCAGACCTCGGCCCTGTGCAGATGAAGAAGTGAGTTTTTCGGTTGTGGGTGAATCGTGTCGTCAGCAACGAAGCGGAATCGACTGCAGGTTCCGCATGATAAGGGCGAAGGTTTCGGGATAGGGATAGGCCTCCGACATCGAGATCCAGACGTTGCGGACCGTCAGGCGGATTCGGGCGCCGATTTTGAGAAGCTTCAGACGGATGGTCCCGCACTGGGCATGGGCCATCGCGGTATCTTTGAGCCCGAGGCGTCGCAGGGCATGCATGAGCATGTACGCAGCTGAGGAGAGATAGAGCCGGAGCTGATTGGCGCGCATGGTCGCCGCGCTGGTCCGGTCCGCAAATAGGTCCAACTGCTGTTCCTTGATACGGTTCTCCATGTCGCCCCGCGCGCAGTAGAAGTCCTCATACAAAGCGCGGGCTTGGAAGCGTTCCGGCGGCAGGGAGGTCACGATGAATCGGGGATTGGCGCCCTTGTCCAGGAACTCCGCCTTGCCGACGACGCGTCGCGCGCGGGTCCAGCTGTTTAGAGTCCGGTACTGGAAATCCTTAAACACCCGCGCCGGTTTCCCGGTGGCGTTAAACTCCGCTTCCGCCTGAACCATTTCTTCAGCGATTTCTTGCTTGAGACGACTGTTCTTGGCCAACCCGATCACATAATCGACCGGATGGGATTCACACCAGGCGAGCAGTTCATCCCTGCAAAAGCCCGAGTCGGCCCGGATGATGATCGATACTGTGGGCCACACCTGTCGGATCTGACCGACGATGCGCTCTAACTCATCCACCGCTCCGTCGGCCCCGTCAATGTTGGAACGCCGGAGCCGGGCGCACAGCAGATGTTCTCCCGAGAAGATGTACAACGGCAGGTAGCAGTAGTTGCCGTAGTAGCCGTGAAAGAACCGTCCTTCCTGGTTGCCATGGATCGTATCGTCGGTGGCATCCAGGTCCAGAACGATCTCAGAGGGCTCCGATTCGTGGGCCGCGATAAACGCGTCGACCATCCACCGGTCGATCTTGTCGCCATCCATGGCGATCTTCTTGTACCGCTCCTGGCCATCGACCTGCTCTGCGGTCAGTTCCAACCGGTTCAGCGTGCACTTGCCTGCCAACGCCTTTCCCCGGTCTCCGGCCTGCCGCCGGTTTTTTCCCAGTGGATCGGCCTTCTCCACCGCCACGGCCAGCATCGGATCGGTCCGTAGCTGGTCGTGGTCGTTCAGGTCCTCATAGCCCAAGCACAGTCCATAAATCCGCTGGCCCAACAACTCCTTCACGCTGTGTTCGATCAACCTCGGGTCCCGGTGATCGGTAAAACACTGCTCCAGTCCGGCGATCAAACCCGTCCGCTTCTCGACTTCCCTCAACAGCAGAACACCCGCGTCGGAGGTGATCTTTCCGCCGTCGAATCGCGCCTTCACTTTCCGTTGAAAAAGTCCGTGAAATTCGAACGTGGCTTGCTTACACTCTGTTCTCATAAGGGCCGTCTCCGTTTGGGTTTTTAAACGTTTCTCGTCAAACGCTTTATGCCAAACAGGGCGGCCTTTTCTGGTCCTATCCGTGAAATATAGGGGCTAGAAGGCGCCCGCTCGACCAGAGAGGGTTGCTCGTAGTACCGAGCAGGACCCCCGGGTAGCTGCACATGGTAACCGCGAGGCCGGACCCGAGTACCGACAGCACTCCGGGGCGGCTCCGGCCCCCGAGCGCCTTGCTGGCGAGGACGAGCGAGTAGGCCGCGAGCGTCCACGATCCCAGGTTCATCGGTGACGATGGCTTGAACACTCGGAGCATGTGTAGGAATCGTTCCGGTCGACCCAGGTCCGCGATCAAGAGTCCGGGGCACGGCAGGAAAGCGGCGAAGGCAGCGCGGTATCCGTTCCTGCTGAAAGCGGAAAACCTTCCGTGGCCGAATAACTCGGCGAGGCTTGCGAACAGGAACGATCCAGCTGACGCACCGCCCAGGAAGAAGTACACCGCGATATGCCATTCCCATGTCGGCGGCTTGAGCATCGGGATCGACCCATAGCCGCCGGCATCCGGCGTGGCCATCGCATCGCCCGGTCGTTCGACGATTTCGTCCACGCTTACCTCTCGCTCCGGCCGAACAACCAGCCGGCGACGGCCGCCAGTCCCAGCGCGACGCCGTAGCTGACGGCGTAGCGCTGATTCATCCGCCTCCTCGGTCGCCGCGGGTCTTCGGGCAGGTTATAAACCGACGGCCGGTCCTTCAGCAGAAAGAATGCATTCAGCGCGCTGTACTCTTCGGTCGCCTCCGCTCCGTAGAGGTACGCATCGGTCTCGCCGCGGCGATGGAGTTGGACGGTGCGCTCGCGAGCCCGCTCACGCAGCGTGTCCATCGGGCCGAACTGGATTGAATCGGTCGGGCAGACCTGCGCGCATGCGGGTTCGATGCCGTCCTTCTGCCGGTCGTAGCACATCGTACACTTGTGGGCGCGCCCGTCCTCCGGGTTCCTGGCCACGACACCGAACGGGCAGGCGGCCACACAGTATCCGCAGCCGTTGCATATGTCCTCCTGGATATACACGCTACCGAACTCGTTGTAGATGATCGATCCAGTCGGGCACGCCTCCAGACAGGGAGCGGCGACACAGTGCTTGCACACGTCGCTCATCATCAGCCATCGGGGAGGACCGTCTGCCCGTTCCATCTGTTCGACGAAGGCCACGTGGCGCCATGTTGTTGCTGAAAGCGTGAGTGTGTTGTCGTAACTCTGGCCGCTCCACTGGAACCCGTCGGCGGGAAGCATGTTCCACTGCTTGCACGCCACCTCGCAGGCCTTGCAGCCGATGCACAACGTGGTGTCAGTGAACAGGCCCATTTCCTGGCCGGACGGGGGCGAAGGGACGTGATCGCTCATTCCCTTTCCTCTGTCCCCGTGAGCCGTCCGGGCCGCACCCTGCAGGCGAACGACTTGGCCTCGTGGATCCCTACGTTGGGTTCGAGGACGATCGACGTGAGGTCATTTGCCATCGCTCCGGTCGTTTCACCGGCATATCCCCAGTGAAAGGGAATTGCGATCTGGGGCAGTCTCGCCCCACCGACAGTGAGCGCTCGGATGCGTCCTGTGACCATGGCCCGCGTTTCGATCGCCCCCCGAAGCGTTTCGACAACCATCCATCCCCCGTGACGGATTCCGTACTCGGAGGCAAGTTCGCCGCTGATCTCGACGAACATCTCCGGTTGGAGTTCGTTCAGCCAGCTGTTGAAGCGGCTCATCGGTCCGCTCAGGTAGTGTTCGGTGAGCCGCACGGTGGTTGCGACGATCGGATAGTCCGCATCCATCGGTTCCGCCGTTGGGTTCATTTCACCCTCTCGGCGGTCGGTGAGCGGATTCGTCTGCCGCGAATACAGCAGGTTCGGTATGGGCGACTCGACCGGTTCGTAGTGGGCGGGCAACGGTCCATCGACCACGCCTCGAGGGGCGAACAGCCACCCTCTCCCGTCGGGCTTCATGATGAACGGAGCGTCGCCTGCGATCGCGTCCATCCCGGTGGCGCCGCGGGCAGGCCGATAGGAGGGTGCCTTCGAAATTTCGAAGTCCGGGACATCGTACCCCATCCAGATGCTCCGTTCCTCGTCCCACCAGACGTACTTCTTGCGGTCCGACCACGGACGTCCCTCGGGGTCCGCCGAAGCGCGGTTGTATAGCATCCGCCGGTTCGCAGGCCATGCGAAGCCCCAGTCCGGATTCGTACGGCTCTTCGGGTCGGGCTGACGGGACCGCGCCCGGTTGTTCCCTTCGGAAGGGAACACACCGCTATAGATCCAACAGCCGCAGGCGGTCGACCCGTCGTCGGCGAGCTTGTCAAAGCCGGCGACCTGTTCCCGGTCGGCTACGGTGTATCCGTTGATCTCTTTGAGGACGGCCTCGTTGTCGGGATAATCCCATGTCAGGTGACGCAAGCCCTGGTCACGCCTCTTGCGCGAACCCCGGTACAATTCTTTCAGGCGCCGGCCCAAGTCGATGACGAACCATGCGTCGGATCTGCAGTCGCCCGGAGGGTCGAGCGCGCGGTCGTGCCACTGGATCAATCGCTGGGTGTTCGTGAAGCTTCCTTCTTTCTCTGCGGCTGCAGCTGCAGGCACGAAAAAAATTTCCGTGCCGATGGTTGTAGGGTCGGGATTCTCAGGCCCGTCCTTCCAGAAACAGGCGCTCTCGGTTTCGAACCAATCGCGCACCACGAGCCAGTCCAGCTTCCCTAGAGCGGCTCGGTTCAGCCTTGCGTTCGGCGCTCCGGCAGCCGGGTTCTGCCCGAACAGGAACATGCCGCGAACCTTGCCTTCGAGCATCTGTATCGCGGTCGCCAATTGGGAATAGTCCCCGTCGATCTTCGGAATCCACCCGAAGCCCCAGTCGTTTTCTTCCCGTGCGTGCTCGCCGTACCACGCCTTCAGAAGGCTGACCATGAAGCGGGGCAGATGGGCCCAGTACCCGGTCTTCTCGGTACAGCGGTCCAGGTAATCGGCGAGGGTGTGGTCCAGATCGGCCTCAGGCTGGGGCAGGTAGCCCGGAAGAAGGTTGTAGAGGGTCGGTATATCGGTCGAACCCTGGATGCTGGCGTGTCCCCGCATGGCCATGATGCCGCCGCCCGGCCGTCCCACGTTGCCGAGAAGCAATTGGAGGATCGCGGCAGCACGGATGGTCTGGACTCCCGTCGTATGCTGCGTCCAGCCGACCGCGTAAACGATCGCGCTGGTTCGATCGCGTCCCGAGTTGTCCGAAAGCGCCTTTGCCACCCGGAGGAAGTCTTCGCGGCTCGATCCGCAGACGTCCGCGACCATTTCTGGCGTGTACCGTGAAAAGTGCTGCCGGACGAGGTTCAGTACACACCGGGGGTGCTGGAACGTTTCGTCGCGGCCCGCCTCACTGTCGTACTGCCAGCTCGCCTGGTCGTATTCATTCGTTGTCTTGTCAAATCCGGCGAAAAGACCGTCGGCCTCGTCCGCGTCGGCGTACCGCTCGCTGATGATCGTGGCCGCGTTCGTATATGCGCGGACGTATTCCCGAAACCAGCGATCCTCTGTGAGGACGTATCGGATGAGGCCACCGAGGAACGCGATGTCCGACCCTGTACGAATCGGGACGTACATGTCGCACATTGCCGACGTCCGTGTGAAGCGGGGGTCGACATGAATCAGGGTCGCTCCCTTCTCACGGGCCTTCAGGGGCCAGCGGAAGCCCACAGGGTGCGCCTCGGCCATGTTGGAGCCCATGATGAGGATGCAATCGCTCTCGGCCAGGTCCTGCTGGAAGGTGGTGGCGGCTCCCCGTCCGAATGTGGCGCCCAGACCGGGCACCGATGCGCTGTGTCATATCCGGGCCTGGTTTTCGATCGCGACAACGCCGAGCCCTCCTCCGAACAATTTTCTTGATGAGGTAGTTTTCCTCGTTATCCATTGTCGCGCCGCCCAGGCACGTGATCGAAGGCAGATGGTTCAAGGCAGTTCCGCCGGAGGTTTGCAGAAAGTCCGATTCCCGGCGTGTCTTTCACGCGCTCTGCGATCCGATCCATGGCCCAGTCGAGCGGCCGAACCTCCCACTCGGTGGCGTAGGGTGCCCGATAGAGAACCCGGGTGACACGATGCGGGTTCACCGTCAACTGGTAGGTGTTGGCGCCCTTCGGGCAGAGCGTGCCTTCGTTGATCGGGCTGGACGGATTGCCTTCGATGTCGATGATCTTTCCGTCGCGTATGTAGACGAGTTGCCCGCATCCCACGGCACAGTAAGGGCACACGCTCGGGACGGCCTTGGCACCACGGATACGGGGCGCGGTTTGGATACTTTCAGGACTGAGCGGCTGACGGGAGATGTCGCGCGGATCGGGCTTCATGAGTGCCTAGTCTATATGAATCGTGTAAACCGTCGATTTCTGATCTCGAATTTCGACTGAACGATGTTCAATGCGGATTTTCCGCTAAAGATCCGCAATTCCTGGCAACCCGTTAGTCTGTCACCGCAGGTTGTCAATCGAAGAATCCGCGATGGAGATTCGAAGTCCGAGAATCGAGGTTCGATCTTGGAGGGTAAGCGTCCTCGGAATATCGCCAGCGGTGTTGATGTTACGATTCCATCATGAGCCGCCCGGACAAGATACGTCTCGCGATGGCCCAGATCAACGTCGTCGTCGGAGACCTCGAGGGCAACGCCCGCAAGATTATCGACTGGATCGGCAAGGGCCGGGATGCAGGCGCCGACATCGTGACGTTTCCTGAGCTGGCCCTGACTGGATACCCGCCCGAAGACCTGCTGCTCAAGCCACAATTCGTCAAGGCCAACCTCGGGGCGCTCGAGACCGTGGCTTCCGCGACCGAGGGCACGACTGTCATCGTCGGGTTTGTCGATCGCCGCGACGATATCTACAACGCGGCGGCGATTCTCCACGATGGGCGTGTCGCGGGCGTCTATCACAAGACGTATCTTCCCAACTACGGCGTCTTCGACGAGTTCCGCTATTTTCACACCGGAAAGCTTTCGCCGATTATCCAGATGGGCGAGGCCCGGATCGGAATCAGCATCTGCGAAGACATCTGGTATCCGGACGGTCCCGTCGTGAACCAGGCGATGGGGGGTGGCGCCGAGGTTCTCATCAACATATCGTCCTCTCCATACCACGCCGGAAAACGTAGCTGGAGGGAACAGATGCTCCGAACGCGCGCCGCGGACAACTCCGCGATCGTGGCGTACAACAACCTGGTTGGCGGGCAGGATGAGCTCGTCTTCGACGGCGACAGCATGGTCGTCGACGCGGACGGAAACATCGTTGCCCGAGGGCCCCAGTTTGAAGAGTCAATGGTGGTCGCCGACCTGGACCTGGACGGCGTGTTCCGGCGCCGGCTTCGGGACCCGCGCCGACGGCAGCAGGGGAATGGATCGGGTTCCGCAACCATCGTCTCGGTGCCGACTCCTTCCGAAGAGAAGAATCCCCTCGATCCGCCCTCCATTCCGCCCGCGCTCTGTGAAGAGGATGAAATATACCGGGCGCTTGTTCTGGGTACCCGGGATTACGTCGTCAAGAATCGGTTCGAAAAGGTTGTCTTTGGCCTGAGCGGCGGCATCGATTCGGCGCTGACCGCAGCGATCGCGGTTGATGCACTCGGGGGCGAAAACGTCATAGGCGTGTTGATGCCGTCCCAGTTCTCTTCAGAGGGCAGCGTGACGGATTCGGAGGCTCTTGGTGAGAGCCTTGGCATCCGCTTGATCAGTCTTCCGATCCCCACGATGGTGGCCGCGTACCTGGACGGCCTGGAAGAAACGTTCGGCGATCGCCCACCGGACGTTGCCGAAGAGAACATCCAGGCGCGGGTCCGCGGCAACCTGGTCATGGCCTTGTCGAACAAATTCGGATGGCTTGTTCTGAGCACCGGAAACAAGAGCGAGATCAGCGCAGGGTACTGCACGCTCTACGGCGATATGGCCGGAGGCTTCGCCGTTCTGAAGGACGTGATGAAGACGACGGTATACCGTCTGGCGGAACGGTTGAACCGGAACGCCGGGAGCGAAAGAATCCCCCGCGCTATCATCGATAAGCCACCGTCGGCTGAACTGCGTCCCGATCAGAAGGACATCGACTCGCTGCCGGCCTACGACCGACTCGACCCGGTTCTCGAGGCATACGTCGAGGACGATCGCAGCGTCGAAGAGATGGTCGAGATGGGTTTCGACCCGGAGATAGTCCGGCAGGTGGTACGTCTTGTGGACATGAGCGAGTACAAGCGCAGGCAGGGGGCGCCGGGCATCAAGATTACGCCGCGTGCCTTCGGCCGCGACCGCCGCATGCCGATCACAAATCGCTTTCGGGGATGAACGGATGCATCGTCCTTTCGAAGTCCTGGTAGATCTCGTCCGCGAAGGCCGGATTCGTCTGGTCGAGGCGCCCCCGAGCGGTGCCGGTCCCGTCCCCGCTGAGATTCTCGACCGTGCGGACGACCTGACAGACGAGGAACTGTTCGACCTTGCGATGAAAGGCGTCGAGCCACTGGGTTGGAGCGCGGCCGAACCTCCCCCGTCCCCTCCCCTTGAAATCCGGGCGGGCGATGACGAAGCCGAAGCGCTGGCTCTCCTGGAAGAGTTCTCAAGAGAAGGGCGAATCGAGTCGCAACACAGCCGCGAGTACGATGAACACTCCGTCCATCCGGCGGGGCGCTTGTACCTGGGCGACCTGCGCTCGGGGCGCTTCGCGATCCAGGCCCATCTGGATCTGCACGGCATGACGCTCGAGGGCGCGCGCTCCGCCGTCGAGGCCTTCTTTCGCGAGTCGATTCTCGCCGGCTTCCGGTGCGTGCGCGTCGTCCATGGCCGCGGCCTGCATTCCCCCGACAGTCAACCGGTGATGAAAGAAAGCCTTCAGAGATGGATGCGGCAGCGCCGCCTCGGACGGTATGTGATCGCGTTCACGACGGCCCGGCAGGTTGACGGTGGTGGGGGAGCGATCTACGTGTTGCTGGGGGAGAAGTAGTCCATTCGAAGTTGAAAATTGGAGGTTTGTGATTGGAGATCTTTCAGAATCGCTCTCCTGAAAAATGGTTCTCTCCCGCCGACAATCTGCAATAGATCCCTAAACCCGGAACACGCCAACGACTTTCCCCACGATGCTGACGGCTATTCCGTCTTCGCCGTCGATCCGGATCGGCTCGTAAGCGGGGTTTTCCGGCCTCAGTTCCACGCGGTTACCCTTTTTGTAGAAGCGCTTCACGGTGGCTTCGTCCTCGATGAGGGCGACGACGATCTCTCCGTTCGAGGCCGACGGCCCGGGACGGACCAGGACGCGATCGCCGTCGAGGATGTGCGCGTCCCGCATGCTGTCGCCCTGGACCTGGAGCAGGAACCCGCCGGCCGGTACCCAGTTCTCCGGCAAGTGGACGACATCTTCGATGTTTTCTTCCGCCAGGATCGGGGCGCCGGCCGCAACCCGCCCGACCATCGGAACCCGGGTTGTCGCGGCGTCCGGTGCCCCGACATCGCCTCCGGTGACGACGAGCGAACGGGACCTGCCGGGCTCCCGGCGGAGCCGTCCCTTGCGTTCGAGTGCTCTGAGGTGTTCGTGAACGGTCGCTGGATTCAGCCCGAAACGGTCTCCGATGTCCCGAACTGCCGGCGGGAAGCCGTTATTCCGGCTGTACTCCCTGATGAAGACCAGGATCTGTTCCTGGCGTGGGGTCAGTCCATACACCAAACATATGTTGGTGTATTGGCGGCGCTATGTCAACGGGTTTGGGAACGGTCAGGATCTTCGGCGGGACTTTCCGGGCTCCTCGTATAAGTACTTGACCCGGTCCTTATAGATGAACAGGTTCGAGTCCCGGTTCCGCGTCAGCCGTATGATCTCTCGGTCGTAGTACTCGATCCAGCCACGGACTTCCTCGCCGTCTATCAACTTGACGACGATCGGAACGTGGTTCTTAGATAGCCAGTCGATGTACTCGGACTCACGGTAGGTGGTTTCGGTCGGAAGTTGGCGTCGGCGCTTACCCGCCGCCCGATCTCGGCCGTTATTCGGCTTGAAATTCGAACCCACTGATCGCTCCCCCGTACAGGCTGATCCTGTCCCCCAGAGTATAACCTGTGACCGCCGATGCGGATCGGGACAGCGTTTCGCGCCGGTGGCCCGGTGCCTGTAGAATGCCTTTCGTGAAGCTCGAAGCGATACTGTTCGACCTAGGCCGCGTCATCGTCGATTTTGACATGGCGGAGTGTGAATCCACCTTGATCGCCCACTCCAACCTCGATCCGGACCGCTTTCTCCGGGCTGTTTGGGACACGGGGTGGATCCGTCGTTATGAAACCGGGCACGTCACAACCCGGGATTTCTACGATTTCCTGGTCCGTGACGGCGGCCTCGAGATGGACTACGAGGCGTTCTACGTCTGCTGGACGGAAGTCTTCGATCCCGTACCGATTATCAAACCGGACCTGCTCGAGCGGCTGGGTCGCCAGTACCCGATGACACTGGTTTCGAACACGAACGAAGCCCATGCCGACTACGTCCGTCAGAACTACGATGTCTTCCGACACTTCGGGCAACACGTGCTTTCCTACCAGGTAGGGTCGCTCAAGCCGGATCCGAGGATGCTCGAGTGCGCGATCAAAGCAGCCGACCGCCCGCCCGAGGCGATGCTTTTCATCGATGACCGCCAGGAAAACATCCAGGCCGGCGACGCCCTCGGATTACAGACTCACCGCTTCCGCTCGCTCGCGATCCTCAAGGACTATCTGACCGGATTGGGTGTTGAGGTCGAGGGTCCGGAGTGAAGCCGGAAACGCCCTCGCCCGGTCCTCGCATCCTGTTGTCGTTCGTCCGATCCTCCGTGATCGGATACGGGTTCTTGTTCGCGGTCTCTGTTGGTCTTGCCTATTCGCAGGATCGTCTGTTGGAGGTTTTCGGATTTGCCGGGTGGACCCGGTTGGGAACGAACTTCATGATCGGTGCGCTCCTTGCTACGAGCGTACTCTTCGGAGGACGCGCCATGAGCGGGACGTTCCGTTGGGCTCGAGAACTGGAGCAGGAATTTCGCTTTTTGCTCGCGCCGCTCAGCGTATCTGGCGCCCTCATCCTTGCCGTGGCGAGCGGTATAGCCGAAGAGACGTTCTTCCGCGCGGTGATGCAGCCGGTTTTCGGGTTGTGGGCGACGAGCCTGGCCTTCGGACTCCTGCATTACCCTATGAATCGTCGCCTGATTCCCTGGACCATCATCGCCATCGTGATGGGGTTCGTCTTCGGCATCGTGTACGAGACGACCGGAAGTCTGTTCGCCGTGGCTCTGGCGCACGCCCTGATCAATTTTTTCGAACTTCTCGACATCGCCCGACGGGGCGATCCCTACACGCCGGTGTGAGGCCTGGTGGGTCCAGTTGTGTCAGATTTGTAAAAAGTTCTTTGATTACCCCCTCTTAGGGGGGTGAAACTGCCATTCGACTCTTTTGTTGACGCAGGATTCTCAGTAGAATGAACGTGATCGCTATCATCATGAAACAACTGCTTCTTGTCAGTCTTTCGGCGCTCCTGCTGACGTCGACGGGAACCCTCGGCCGCACAGCGGCCCAGTTCGTCCCGGCCGGCGCAGACGGATCGGAGTTCGTTTTTGCACGGCTGATCTATCCGTCCTACTACGGGCGCCGCGGCGGCGGGTCGTGGCGGACCGACTGGCCCAAGGCCGACAAGCAGTTCATGTTCGGCATCGATCGACTGTCCAACGTCCGTATCGTTCTGGACCAGGATGTCGCCATCGAGATCATGGACGACAACCTCTTCAGCTATCCGTTCCTCTACGCGGTCGAAGTCGGAAAGATGGAGATCAACCAGGAGCAGGCAGACCGATTGCGGGAGTACATGCTCCGCGGCGGCTTCTTCGTCGTCGACGATTTCTGGGGGACCTACGAGTGGGAGAACTTCTCGATCCAGCTCAAGAAGATCTTTCCGGAGAAGGAAGTCGAAGAAGTTCCCCTGTCACACCCGATCTTCCATTCGTTCTACGACATCGACCAGATCTTGCAGATACCGAACGTCAACCTCGGCTGCGGGGGCTATCGGACCCATGAGCAGGACGGGTACACCCCGTTCGCCCTGGCGGTCTACGACGACAACCGACGGCCGATGATGATGATCAACTACAACACGGATCTCGGCGACGCCTGGGAGTGGGCGGATGCGCCGTGCTACCCGCACGAATTTTCCGGCATGGCGTACCGGATGGGGCTGAACTTCATCATCTATTCGATGACACACTGAGGGCGGTGAGCGTTTCATGACCTGGTTCGAGACATTCTTCAAGTACACGCCGATCGTTTACGAGAGGGGGACACTGGGTTTCCAGATGTTGGACAATCCGGCGCTGTTCCTGATCTTTGTCGCCGCCGCCGCCGCCGCCGCGTACTACTTCTACCGGGCCCTTGCCGGCCGGTCTTCCTGGGGGATGATTGCCCTGAGGACGATGACGTTCGTCATCCTGGCCTTCATCCTGATGCGGCCCGTGCTGAACATCTCCACGGTCCTGCCCCAGGAGTCCTACCTGGCCGTGATCGTCGACAACTCTCAGAGCATGCAGATCCGCGACGAAGGAGAGGCCACTCGCGCGGACCTTTTGATGGCCCAGCTGGAGGCGACGGATTTCTTCGGACGCTTGGCGGAGAAGTTCCGAGTGCGCGTCTACCGCTTCGACGAGGAAGCCGAGCGGATCGACGATCTCGACCGGATGACCTTTAACGGCACACGTACCCGCATGGAAAGCGCCATGGATCTGCTCTACCAGGAACTGGGGAGCGTCCCGCTGTCGGGCATCGCGCTTATGACCGACGGTGTGGATAATTCTTCCGAGGAATGGACCGAAGCGGTCTCGCGGATCCATGCCAGGGGCATCCCGATCTACACGGTCGGTGTCGGTGAGGAGGCGATAGAACGCGACGCCGAGATCATCCGGGTCACCGCTCCCCGCGAGACCCTCAACGATTCGACGGCGGTCGCGGAAGTACAGTTTCGCAGCCACGGCCTGGCCGGCCGTTCGGCAACCCTGCATGTTAGAGAAAACGGTGTTCTGCTGAAGTCTGAGGAGGTTTCGCTTCCCAGGGACGGCGAGATCGGAGAATTCGCCGTCGACCTGCCCGTCAAGAACGCGGGATCCCGTGTGTTCTCGTTCTCGATCGAGGCGCCCAACGATCGAATCCCGGAAAACAATTCGCTGGACAGCCTCATCCGGGTCAAGAACGATCACCCGAAAATCCTCTACGTCGAAGGCGAGCCCCGGTGGGAATTCCGCTACATGCGCCGCGCCGTGGCCGAGGACTCCAGCGTCCAGCTCGTGACCCTGCTCCGCACGTCGCCGAACAAGTTCTATCGCCAGGGGATCGATTCCGAGGATGTGCTGATCGACGGCTTCCCGACCACTCGTGAGGAGCTGTTCGAGTACAAGGGCCTGATCCTCGGCAGCATCGAATCCACCTTCTTCACCCAGGAACAACTCCAGATGATCGTGGACTTCGTCAGCGAACGCGGTGGGGGATTCCTGATGATCGGCGGCCGGAGTTCCTTCAGCGGCGGCCGGTACCAGAACTCACCGATCGCCGACATCCTCCCGGTTCGCCTGACTGATGAGGAAACCAATTTCGTCGTCGAAAACCTCACCGTAGACGTTTCCGACTACGGCCGCACACATCCCCTGATGCAGCTCAATCCGACCGGCAACGAAAGCGTCGTCGAATGGGACGAGCTGCCCGCGCTGACCGAGTTCAATCGCGTGGAGGAGGCCAAGGTTGGTGCGGTGGTCCTGGCCCACGCCCAGATGGAAGCCTCCAGCCGGAACCGGCCCGTCCTGCTTGCCTACCAGCGGTACGGTCGGGGGCGTGCGATGGCCTTCATGACGTCGAGCAGCTGGCGCTGGCAGATGGAAATGAACCACGAGGACATGACCCACGAGCTGTTCTGGCGCCAGATCCTGCGGTGGCTGGTCAGCTCCTCCCCTGATCCGGTCATGGCGAATGCCGAAAAGGACAGCTACATACCGGGCGAATCTGTTCGGCTCTTCGCAGACATCTCCGACTCGAGTTTCGCCCGCATGAACAACGCGGACGTTGCAGGGCGTGTGATCGATCCCGACGGCAACATCCAGACGGTCAAGTTCGAATGGACGGGCCTCCAGGACGGGACGTACCAGGCGGAGATGACGGGCAGCGTCCCGGGCATCTACACGCTGGAAGTCGATGCCAGCTATGCCGACAGCGCGATCGGAGGCTACGAGAGCACGTTCCAGGTCCGCGACCGCCCCGTCGAGTACTACGACGCTGCGCTGGACACGCGTTTTCTTCAATCTGTGGCGGACCAGTCGGGAGGTCGATACTATCCGCTGTCAGAGGTGGGTAGCTTGCCCGACGACGCCGTGTACGTCGATGGGGAGTCTTCGATCATCGAGCAGCGTGAGCTCTGGGACGTGCCGCTGCTGTTTCTCCTGTTGACGCTGACGCTAGGCGGAGAATGGTTCTGGCGGAAGATGCGAGGTTTTGCTTGAGGATTCGAACCCTTCTGCTGGCCATCATTCTCTTCGGGTCCACCGCCAGAGCCGACTCGGTCGCTCTGATCCTGATGGGCATTCCGGGTAGCCCGGAACATGGAGAAAAGTTCGACCGCTGGACGACGACGACGCGCGGGCTCCTGGTCGACACGTTTGGCTTTGCCCCCGCGGACGTGACGGTCCTGACGAATCGGGAGGCGCGTGCAGATGACATTCGTGCGGCCTTCGATGCGATCGGGCAACGCGCCGGTCCCGCCGACACGCTGTTCGTGTTCTTCATCGGTCACGGCAGCTACGACAGCGGCGAGTACAAATTCCTCATCTCGGGCCCCGACATGACGGGCTCGGACTACTCCGAGCTTGTGGCGGCGGTTGGAGCAGGACGCTCGGTGATCATCAACGCGACCAATTCGAGCGGTGCGATCCTGGACACGCTGGCCGGACCAAACCGTGTCGTCGTGACCGCGACCCGTAGCGGCTCGGAACGCAACGATACATACTTCTACGATTACTTTCTCGAGGCGCTCGGGACAGAAACCAGCGACGAGGACAAGAACGAAAAGATCTCCGTCTGGGAAGCTTTCCGGTATGCAACGCTGGCGGTGGAACGGTTCTTCACCGAGGAGACGCGGCTGGCGAGCGAGCATCCGCAACTGTCCGACAACGGTGGCGAGAAAGGGGGAGTCGAACCGGAAGAGACGCCGGTTCTGGCGAGGATGATCGACTTCAACGTCGATGCGGTGATCCAGACCGACGATCCCGTCCTCGCCGGTCTGCTGGAAAAGCGCCGCCAACTCGAGGCCGAGATCGGTGCGTTGCGCCTGGTCGAAGACACCATGCCGGCGGAGGAATACGATCGTCGCCTGGAAGAACTCCTGATCGAACTGGCCCTCACCGGCCGACAGATCCGTGAACGGGAGGGGCCGTGAAGCGCGCGAAACCACGGCCCGGAACCGCCTCGATGACCGTCCTGGCTCTCCTGGTCGTCACCTTGTCGGGTTGTGGCGCACTCGGACAGCAGACCGAGAGTCCGGGCCCCGAAACGTACGCCGAAGAAGCTACCCGGCTCGCCCCGCTCGTCGAATCCGGCGATGCCGCAGCTGACATCGTTGAAGACCTCTATTTCGCCTGGATCCGATCCGGCCAGTACGCGCTCGCGCGAAGCCGCTTTGAAGAGCTGGCCGCTGAATATCCAAATTCCGGCGCCATCGGGTTGGCAGCGGCCCGGGCGACTCGCGGGGTCGGGGACTACGAGCGCGCGCTCGAGGGCCTGGATCCGATCCTCTCTTACGCGGACGTGGGTGTGGCCGCCCTTCACGAGAAGGCGGCCGTTCTGCGGGATGTTGGCCGGCGGGCAGAGAGCGACGAGATCTATTCGGACCTTCTCAATCGTTTTCTGGATGGTTTTATCCGCGGCGGCCCGGATCTGCTCTACGTGGTTCGAGCGATGTGGGCGCTCGATCAGTTTCACGACGCCAACGACCTGTTTCGCGTGATCGCCCAGGGAGATCCGAATAACGCGGAGGTGTTCCTGGACTGGGGTGACTTGCTCGCCGAGAAGTACAACGAAGAAGAGGCCGTCGCCAGTTACCAAGACGCGTTGGCGCTCGACCCGAACATGCCCGAGGCGCACCTTGGCATCGCCCGGCTTCTGGCGGCCACCAATCCCGAGCAGAGCCGGGCGGCGTTGGAGACAGCGCTCGGCGTCAACCCGAACTTCGTCGAGGCGCATCTGTTCCGGGCGGAACAGCGCATCGGTACCGAGCAATATGACGCCGCCGACCGGATCATCGAGAGCGTTCTCGACGTGAACCCTCGCTCGGCGCACGCACTGGCCCTGCTGGCGACTACCCACTACTTGCGCGATGACCAATCCGAGTTCGAGCGCTACGTCGGAGAGGTGCTCGCCACGAACCCGGCCTACAGCGAAATGTACTTCATCCTCGCCGAGCGGTGCGTCAATGTTCGCCAGTACGCTCAGGCAGTGGAGTTCGCCAGGGAAGCGATACTCCTGGACCCTCGGCATTGGAGAGCGTACAACCTGCTCGGGATCAACCTGCTTCGTATCGGCGAGGAAGAAGAAGGGCTTGCCAGCCTGGAAACCTCGTACGACAACGACCCGTTCAACAGCTGGACTGTCAACACGCTTACGCTTATCGATAGCCTGGAGGACTTTGACCGGATCGAGACCGAGCATTTCCGGATCAAGCTGCACAAGGAAGAGCGCGGGGTTCTCGAACCTTACGTCACAGACCTTCTCGAGGAGGTCTACGACACGTTGACGACCAAGTACGAGTTCATTCCCGACGGGCCAATCACGTTCGAAATGTTTCCGGATCACGAAGACTTCGCGGTAAGGACTCTGGGTCTGCCGGGGCTGGGCGCACTGGGTGTGTCTTTCGGGAAGGTCATCGTGATGGATTCTCCGTCGGCCAGGCCGCCCGAGAGCTTCAACTGGGGAAGCACCCTATGGCACGAATTCGCTCATGTCATTACGCTCCAGATCACCGATCATCGTATCCCGCGGTGGTTCTCGGAAGGGATTTCCGTCTACGAGGAGCGCAGAGCGCGCCGTGGCTGGGGTGACGACCTCGGGATGGATTTCCTGTTGGCCATCCAGGCCGACCAGTTCCTTCCGATCGGGGAGTTGAACAACGGTTTCGTCCGTCCGGATAACCCCGGCCAGATTTCACTGTCCTACTACCAGGCCTCGCTCGTCTGCGAGTACATCGATGAGCAGCATGGTTTCGACGCCATCCGGCAGATGCTGGCGCTCTACAAGGACCGCCGGAACACAGAGCAGGTTCTACGCGAAGTCCTGGGGTTCGGGTTTGCAGGATTTGACGACGCGTTTTCCGGCTGGGTGGAATCACGGACGGGGGGGATTGACGTCGAGGCGTTTCGGACGCTTCTCCAGGATGGCCAGCAGGCTTTCGGCGACGGCGATCTGGATCGGGCGGTCGAACTCCTCACAGAGGCCGCCGAGGCCTACCCGGACTACACGTCCGAATTCAACCCGTACGAAACCCTGGCCGACGTCTATGTTCAGCAGGGGGATACGTCCCAAGCGATCGCCGTCTTGGACGAGTTCATTTCTTATTCCGAGTATGCCTACGGCACGTACCTGCAACTGGCGGGGTTGCTGGTTGAGGCCGGAGAACTCGGCGAGGCGATCGACGTCTTGAACCTGGCCCTTTATGTCCACCCCCTGGATCTGGACGGTCACCGTGAGCTAGGGTCGGCGCTGCTCACCGAGGAGCGCTACGAGGCTGCAGTACGGGAGTACCAGACACTGATCGCGCTGAAAACGCCCGATCTCGCGGATACCTATTTCAAGCTGGCGACCGCCCAGTTCAGCACCGGAGATAGGACCGGTGCCCGTCGGAGCATACTGAGATCGCTGGAGATCGCACCGTCGTTCGAGGCTGCACAGGAACTGCTGCTGCGGATTGTGGGTAGGGGAAATCTCTAAAGAGTTCACTACGAAATCGAAAGGACAATACTGAATGAACCCGAGCGTAGACGAGAAACAAGAACTCGAAACGGTAGAAAAGTTTCACTCCGACATTGCGGCGATCGATCGCGAGATTCGGAAAATCATCGTCGGGCAGAAGGATGCGGTGGACCAGGTTCTGATCGCTCTGCTGACCGGCGCCAACGCGATGATCACCGGCGTCCCCGGGCTGGCCAAGACGCTCCTGATCCAGACCGTCGCCGATGTCCTGCGTCTGGATTTCAACCGAATCCAGTTCACGCCCGACCTGATGCCTGCAGACATCACCGGCACCGAAATGATCGAGGAAGACCGGGCGACGGGGCGCAGGGAGCGCATTTTCGTCAAGGGACCTATCTTTACGAACATCATTCTGGCGGACGAAATCAACCGGACGCCGCCCAAGACTCAATCGGCCCTGCTCGAGGCGATGCAGGAGCGCACCGTGACGGTGGAAGGCAACACCTACATCCTGGACAAGCCGTTCTTCGTCCTCGCGACGCAGAACCCCATCGAACTCGAGGGGACGTATCCGCTGCCCGAGGCCCAGTTGGACCGGTTCATGTTCAACATCATCATCGAGTACCTGAACGAGAAGGACGAGATCCAGGTCGTCACCCAGACGACGACAACCCACGACGTGAAGTTCGAGAAGACCATCGGTGGGCCGGAAATCATCGAGTTTCAGCGCCTGGTCCGCAAGATGCCGGTCGCCGACGAAGTCATGCGCTACGCCGTGCGACTGGCCCGGACCAGCCGACCGCGAAGCAAGGAAGAGGTTCCGGATTTCATCAAGAAGTATGTCAGCTACGGCGCCAGCCTCCGCGCTTCACAGTTCCTCATCCTGGGCGGCAAGGCGTTGGCTCTGATGAACGGCCGGTACAACGTCTCTGTTGAGGACATCCAGAGCCTGGCATATCCGGTGTTCCGTCACCGCATCCTGACGAACTTCCACGCCGAGTCGGAGAGCATTACGTCTGAAGACATCATCCGCCAGCTGATCGAGGTCGTGCCGGTTCCGGAATCCGGACTTAAGGAGTGAGATGAGTTCTGCGGTCGAACCTGTCCCGACGAACCGGTTTCTCGATCCGACTGTCCTGTCGAGAATCGAGAACCTCGAGTTGCTTGCGCGCTCGGTGGTCGAGGGCTTTGTAGCGGGACTGCACAAGTCTCCCTACCTCGGCTTCAGCGTGGACTTCGCCGAATACCGTCCGTATCAGCCGGGAGACGAGATCCGCCGGATCGACTGGAACGTCTTTTCCAGGATGGACAAGCTGTACGTCAAACTTTTTGACGGTGAGACCAACACCCATATCAACCTGCTCATGGACATCAGCGGGTCGATGGCATATGGGTCATCGGGGTCGATTTCCAAGGTCGATTACGCGCGTTACCTGACGGCATCGCTCGCCTATTTTGCATACGGCCAGCGTGACGGCGTCGGCCTGTTGACCTTCGATACCGATATTGTCAGCCATATCCCGGCGAGCCGGCGGACGGGACAGCTCTTCAACATCCTGGCCAATCTGGATCGTCTGGAGGCCTCAAAGGAGACGCGCTTCGAGAAGCCTCTCGAGTATATGGCGGAGTTCCTGAAGCGACGTGGAATCGTCGTGATCGTGTCGGACCTTTACGACGATGTGGCCAACATCGTGGGCGCAATCAAGCATCTGCGCTCGAAAGGCAACGAGGTTATCGTCTTTCATATCCTGGACGATTTCGAACTCAACTTTCCGTTCGACCAGATGACGGAATTCGAGGATCTGGAGACTACCCGAAGACTGAACGTGATCCCCCAATACCTCAGGAAGGAGTACCTGCAGTTGATTCGGGGGCACGTCACGGAGTTGGAGAAACAGTTCGCATCCATCGGCGTTGACCACACGTTGATGAACAGCAGCAAGCCGCTGGACGCCGGATTGTTTTCTTACCTGGCCAAGCGGGCCAAGTCAAAAATGTAACTGCAAAGGCGTTTGATTAGGTATGTCATTCTTGAATCCGTTCTTCTTATTCGGGACTCTGGCGCTGGCCGTGCCCATCCTGATCCATCTGGTTCGACGGGACAAGTCCCAGCGCGTGCAGTTCAGCTCGCTGATGTTCCTGCTGCGGATACCGCGCAAGACCATTCGACAGCACCGGTTGCGGAATCTGCTTCTGATGGCGATGCGTCTGCTCCTGCTGGCCCTGCTGGTTGCCGCGTTTGCCCGTCCGTACCTGGAAGAGTCGATAGCGTCCGTTCTTCCGGACAGCCGCTCCCGCGGGATCGTCATGCTGTTGGATACGTCCTATAGCATGACTTACGGGACCAACTTCGATCGGATGAAGAGCGATGCCGACGACCGCATCGACGGTATGGAACCCGGGGATCGGATGTCGATCATCGCTTTCAACGAGAAGGCCACCGTCCTGACGATGCCGACAGACGACCCCAACGAACTGAAGCCGATCGTGTCGGACCTCGAGGCGACCTCGAACGCGACGAGCTACTACGAGGCGTTTACGCTCGCGGACCGTGCGCTGAGACAGTTGGAGGGGTACGACAAGGAGCTGATCGTCATATCAGACTTTCAACGTAACGGATGGAACCGCTCGTCGCGGGAAAGCGTGATCGATGCAGACGTGGGCACCGAGTTGATCGATCTCGGTATCGACAATCCGGACAACGTCGGTATCGACAGCGTCGCTGTCGACCATACGGTGTTCACCCGCACCTATACGGGGCAGGTCATGGCCCGGCTTAACAACCACAACCTGGCGGACCCCGCAACCGTGCCGGTCGCTATCGCGATCGACGGCCGGGAAGTCGAACGGAGGACTGTGACGATCCCGGCGGAATCCTCGGAACTGGTCGAGTTTACCGGCTTCGAATTGCCGCTGGGATACTCGAAAGGCCGAGTCTGGATCGACCAGGACGACGAGTTGAACGCGGACAACGAGTTTCTGTTCGTCCTGCATCGCAGGGACAGGCTTGGCGTCCTCCTCATCGACGGCGGCCGTTCCAGGCAGAGTTACTTTCTCGAGCAGGCCCTGACTTCGGCCCCTGATCTTCCTTTTGCCGTGGACACGGTGCAAGCGGCCAACTTGTCCCCGCAACGCCTGGACGATTATGAAGTTGTCGTCGTCAACGATGCGCCACGCCTGGATGACGACCTCAAGGCGGCGCTCGACGAGCGGCGGGCCAACGGCCAGGGACAGCTCTTCTTCCTTGGCGAGTTTGCCGACCCGAACTGGTGGAACACGTTCGAAGACCTGCCCGTCCGGCTCGGAGTGAAGGTGTACGTCGAGAGAGACCGCGACCAGCCATTCTATTCGCTGACCAGCTACGAACGGAGCCACGAGGTATTCGAGCCGTTGGAGCGGAGCACTCGCTTGAGCCTGAACACCGCCCGTTTCTTTGCGTACTCCGATTTCGAGTTGAAGCCGAATGCCGAGGCGATTGCGAAGTTCGAGGACGGCTCCGTGGCTATTGCGGAGTCCGGCGGTGCGGGCGGCGCCATTCTCGTGTTTGCGTCGTCGGTGGACAACGGCTGGAATGACTTTCCGCTCAAGCCGTCCTTCCTTCCCGTCGTCCACGAAGTAGTGCGATATCTGGCCGGCTATCGCGAAGGCAGTTCCTGGTACCAACTCGGTGAAGCGATCCCGGTCGTGGCGGAACTCGACGCAAGCGTCGTTCTGATCACGCCCGACGAAGAACGACTGAGCATGGGCGAAGGCGCCTCGGCCAGCCGGCGCTTCTTCACGCCGGAACTTCGCGGGTACTACGAAGTTCGCGTGGGTGCCGATATTTCCCACGTCGCGGTCAACGCGCCCTCGAGCGAGGGAGTGATGGAGCGGATCGCCCCGGATGAGTTGATGGCGAGCCTCCAGAGGCTGGAAGGTGAAGAGCGGCGCGGTGCTCTGCTGGCGGAGTCCGAACAGGACGACTACGCCCGCAGCCAGAGTTGGTGGTGGTATCTTTTCTTGTTTGCACTTTTGGTGGGAATAGGCGAGATTTATCTTGGGAACCGCGTAACCGGTTCGATGAGTGATGAGCCTCCCCCGGTGGCGAGCCGACCGTAGCCGCCGAAGGGATTCGTGTATGCGCCCGTGCAAGGTGCGGGCAAAGACCGCGGGAGCATCCCGACAAGGAGCCTTCAATGGAACCGAGGCAGGAACTGTTAAGACGGATAGACAGAGTCCGCAGGCGCTGGAATCGCTACGTCTGGCTTCGGGGGGTAGCTTGGGTGCTTGGGGTCGGTATCGGCGCCATGCTCTTGACGATGGCCGTCGCCGAATGGGACAACATCCCCTCGTGGATGGTCATTGCTCTGCGTATCGGATTCGTCGTCACAGTCGCCGGCACCGCAGTCAAGATGCTTATCATGCCGTTACGGCGCAAGCCGGATTCCACGCAGCTTGCCCGTTTTGTAGAGGAAAAATTTTCCGGCCTGGAAGACCGCTTTGTCAGTGCGGTCGAGGAAACCGAGAAACCGCGGGGCACAAGCGGGCCCTTCGGAATCCTGCTTATCCGCGACGCCCTGGATCGGACTCGGCGTGTGCGGTTCGAAAACCTTGTCGATCGCCAGAAGTACAACGTTTTTGCGACGCTGTCCGGTGTCTTTGTCGTTGCCTTGATGGTTGCCCTCTATTTCTCCACATCCTTCTTCCCGTACGGTAGCGCGCGGTTGTTCGCCGGCTTCGTCGATGCGCCTCCCATCCCGGACTACCTGATCGTCGTCACACCGGGTGACACGACGGTTCCACGCGGCAGTGATGTCATCCTGGAGGCGGTCACACCCGGCTTCGACCCACAGCGCGCGGAAGTTTACCTCCGCTACGACAACAGTTCGCAGTGGGAGTCGTCCACGATGGACGTCGCGCCGCAGACGGTGCCGACGTTCCGCCATCTGCTGTTCAACGTCCAGGAGCCGATCCGTTACTACGTCGAGGCGGAAGGACGGAAGTCCGATGAATACGTGATCAGTGTGGACGACCTGCCGAGCGTTGAGAGCGTGGATTACACCTATCACTTCCCGCGCTATTCCGGCCTGACATCCCGCACTGAAGAAGACGCGTTCGACATCGTAGCGCTGCGCGGTACCGCTGTCGACATGACGGTTCACGCGAGCCAGGACCTGTCGGACGGGCGGCTCGTGTTTTCAGATGGCCGGGAAGTCGAACTCGAGGCCGGCCCCGATCAGACCGCAACGGCACGAGTGATCGTCGACCGGTCGGTGACCTTCCGTATCGAGCTGACGAATTCGCGGGACCAGAGTTATCTCAGCCTCTCCGAGTACGCCATGGAGGCCCTGGACGACCAGCGCCCGCTCGTTGAGTTCATCAAGCCGGGAAGGGATCACAAGGCGTCGACCGTCGAAGAGGTCTTCACCGAGCTGCGTGCCGAGGACGACCTGGGCATGGATACGCTCGAGCTCTATTTTTCATTAAACGGCGGTGAGGAAAACAGGATCAACCTGTTCGCCAACAACGGCACAGCCCCGAAGGAGATCTCGGGCACCTACACGTTTTTCCTCGAGGAATACGAGATCCAGCCGGGCGATTTCATCACCTACTACGGCAAAGCCGTCGATTCCGCCAATCCCGCCAACTCCACGATGACCGACATCTATTTCATCGAAATCCGACCGTTCGGAATGGAGTATTTCCAAGGACAGGCTGGAGGCGGAGGAGGTGGTGGCGGCGGTGGCGGTGGTGGTGATTCCGCCGAGGCCCTGTCACAGAGACAGAAGGAAATCATCGCGGCGACGTTTCGGCTGATCCGTGACGAAGATTCCTTCGGGAAGGAAGAATATTCCGACAACATCCAGGCCGTGGCAGAGAGCCAGAGCACACTTGCCGAACAGACTCAGACCTTGATGACGCGTCTGACGCGGCGCCAGCTTACCGACCAGGCAGAAATTAACGAACTGACCCAGAACCTCGAGGCCGCAATGGAGCAGATGGGCCCGGCCGCCGAGCAGTTGATCGAGGAGAACCTCGACGAGGCCATGCCCTTCGAACAGAAGTCCCTGCAGTTCCTCAGCCGCGCCGAAGCGCTGTTCAACCAGATCCAGGTGAGCATGGGTGGCGGCGGTGGCGGTGGCGGCGGCGGCGGCGGTGGGGGACAGAACGCCGAGGATCTGGCGGACCTGTTCGACCTCGAACTGGACCAGAACAAGAACCAGTATGAGACGCTCCAGCGCGGTGAACTCTCCCAGAGCGGCAGCGAAGAGCTGGACGAGGCGCTACAGAAGCTAAAGGAACTCGCACAGCGCCAGCAGAAGCAAATCGAGGAACAGCGGCGTCGGGCTGCAGCAGGCGGCGGCGGTGGTGGTTCAAGCCAGCAGATGTCGGCCGACGAGATTCGGCGCGAGACCGAACGGCTGGCCCGAGAACTCGACCGGCTGTCAAGGGAGAATAACGACCGACAAATGGCCGATGTCGGCCGTGCGCTTCAGGAAGCCGCAAGGAACATGCAGCAGGCGCGTAGCGGGTCCCCCGAGCAACAGCAGGCGGCCGCCGAGCGGGCTTTGAACGAGTTCCAACGTGCACAGCAGTTGCTGGCCGCTTCGCAGGGCGGATCGTTGGAAGAGAGGTTGGCGAATCTGCAGCGGCAGGCGAGTAATCTTGCCGATAACCAGCGGGACATCGCCGACCAGCTCGAACGTCTCGTGGCGGATCCACAGAGCAACGCCGAACAGCGTGCCAACCAGGTTCGGGCTGCTAAGGATATTGCGTTGGAGCAACTGCGGTCGCTCGAGGACGGACTCGAGGCAGTCCAGAACGCTGGCGACAGCCAGGAAACCGAGAGGCAGATCCGCGGCGCGCTGAACACGATCAAATCGGGCCGGCTCATCGACAAGATGCTCAACGGTCGGGAACTGCTCGACAACGGGTTCACCCAATTCGCGAGGGATCGCGAGGCCGACATCGCAAATTCGGTCGAAGATCTCGAGCGGCAGCTGAATCAGGCGACTGCCAGTGCTGCAAACACCGAGGAGCAGCAGGTCCAGAACGCACTGAACCAGACTAGCGAAGCCATCCGTGCTCTGGAATCGATGCAGCGGCGGATGGAGAACGAGCAGCAGGCTGGCCAGCAGGGCCAGCAGGGCCAGCAAGGCCAGCAGGGCCAGCAAGGCCAGCAGGGCCAGCAAGGCCAGCAGGGTCAGCAAGGCCAGCAGGGTCAGCAAGGCCAGGGTGGTCAGCAAGGCCAGCAGGGTCAGCGAGGCCAGCAGGGCCAGGATGGCCAGCGCGGCGACGGTGGTTTCCGCGGCGGGGCCGAGGGGGGCGGATTCCGGGGTGGAAACACCGGGACGCGCTCACCCGAGGATGCCATCCGGCAGTTGACGCGCGAGTTCGAACAACGGCTGCGTGACGTCCAGGGCATTCGCGATGCCCTAGGGACGGGCAATCCGCTGTACGGTGAGCTTGGGGACATCATGGATGCCATCCGCCGACGAATGGATGGTCACATGCCCGGCGATCCAGCCGAGATCGAAGCGTTGCGCCGCGAGATCATCGACCCGTTCCGATCGATCGAACTCGAATTGAGCAAGGAACTTCAGCTGCTCATCGGAAAAGAGAACATCCGGGCTGCTGCGGAAGAAGAGATACCCGCCGGGTACAAGAGCCTGGTCGAGGAGTACTACAAGCGGTTGGCGGATGAGAGGGGCCCGGGCGGCGGCGGAAACTAGCAGCCCGAATCATCGTCGTTTGAAAGGGCGGTCCTAGCGGCCGCCCTTTCTGCGCCAGGGCTCTTTCAGAACCGAGAGCGGTAGCGACCGGGTATCCCCGACCGGTCCGTGTCGAATCCCGACCCCGTCACTACCGTTCCGGGCTCTGACTGAACCGAGAGCGGTAGCGACCGGGTATCCCGACCGGTCCGTGTCGAATCCCGACCCCGTCACTACCGTTCCAGGCTCTGACTGAACCGAGAGCGGTAGCGACCGGGTATCCCCGACCGGTGACTAACGCGTCCCGACCCCGTCACCATAGTTCCGGGTTCTGACGATCACTTTACGTGGCATAATCCCTGTTTCCATTTCATCGAGAAGAAGGCGGGAGTGACGTGTCCGAACGAGCGTTGATCACAGGAATAACGGGCCAGGACGGTAGCTACCTGGCAGAGTTGTTGCTGGAGAAGGGTTACGAAGTACACGGCATCGTCCGGAGGGTCGCGATCGAAGACCCGGAACACCGGCTCTGGCGGATCCGGCACAGACTCGGCGACCTCAACCTGCACGCCGCCTCGCTCGAGAGCTACCCCAGCATCTTCAAAGTGCTTCACGACGTCAGACCCCGCGAGGTGTACCACCTCGCGGCACAGAGCTTCGTCAGTTACTCGTTCGAAGACGAGTTCTCGACATTCAACGCGAACGTCAACGGAACGCACTTCGTGTTGTCCGCGGTAAAGGAAACAGTTCCGGAAGCCCGTTTCTATTTCGCCGCGTCCAGCGAGATGTTCGGAAACTCCCGCAGCTATCCCCAGAACGAAACCACGGCCTTCTACCCGAGGTCCGTGTACGGGATTTCAAAGCTGGCCGGATACCACCTTGCGAGGAACTACCGTGAGGCGTACGGTCTCCATGCGTCGTGCGGCATCCTCTATAATCACGAATCGCCCCGTCGAGGTCTGGAGTTCGTCACGCGAAAGATCACCTCGCACGCCGCGAAGATCAAGCTGGGTCTCGCGAAAGAACTTCGTCTCGGTAATCTTGACGCCCGGAGGGATTGGGGCCACGCCCGGGAGTACGTCAAGGCGATGTGGCTCATGGTGCAGCAGAGCACTCCGTCCGACTATGTCATCGCAACAGGCGAGACCTATTCCGTGAAAGACTTCCTGGAGCGCGCGTTTGCTGTCGTCGGCCTGGACCCCTACGAATTCCTCAACGTGGACTCCCAACTCGTGCGCCCGGCGGAGATCGACCTTCTCGTCGGAGACCCCGGCAAGGCTCGCGAACAGTTGGGGTGGTCCTACGGTCACAGCCTGGACGATCTGATCGAAGAGATGGTGTCGGCGGACCTTACGCGGTACCGAGAGCGCGAAGACCGTCTGTAGCTCGTCCGCGGAATCCTGCTTGTAACGAAGCTGTAGGGGCGCTCTATGAGCGCCCTTGTCCAAAACAGCTTTTTGCTGGCTGCCGTCTCCCCTGTAGCGGCGGTCTATGACCGCCGAAGATATTGAGGACAGGATTCCGGCGGTCATAGACCGCGCCAACAGTGTCAGGTGCGCCCGGTGTAGAGTGGGAAGCGCTCGCAAAGCGCGCTGACTTCGGACTTGACGCGCCCGATCACGGTCTCGTCTTCGTTGTTTTCGAGAACCTCGGCGATCCAGTCGCCGATTGCTTCCATCTCGGCATCGCCCATACCGCGGGTCGTCACCGCGGGCGTACCGACGCGGACGCCGCTCGGCCGCATCGGTGGGTTCTCGTCGAAAGGAATCGCGTTCTTGTTGACGGTGATTCCGGCGCTTTCCAGTGCTGATTGCGCCCGGTCCCCATCGATTCCCTTCGAGAACACGTCGACCAGCATGAGGTGGGTGTCGGTCCCGCCGGAAACGATACGAAACCCGCGCGCCGCGATGCGGCCGGCCAACGTCCGGGCATTCCGCACAACCTGGCGGATGTAGTCCTTGAAATCGTCAGACGCGGCTTCCTTGAAGCAGATCGCTTTCGCTGCCACCACGTGGACCAGCGGACCGCCCTGCATTTCAGGGAAGACTGAGCGGTTGATGCCCTTCCGGAACTGCTCCCGGCACATGATAAAGCCGCTCCGTGGGCCGCGCAGAGTCTTGTGCGTCGTGCTCGTGACGAAGTCGCAGTATGGGACGGGGCTGGGGTGTTCGCCTGTGGCCACCAGGCCGGCGATATGCGCCATGTCGGCCATCAGCAGCGATCCGGTTTCTTTCGCAGTTGTCGCGACGCGTTCGAAGTCGATGATCCTGGGATAGGCGCTCGCGCCGACGACGATCATTTTCGGCTTGTGCTCTCGGGCCAGCCGGTCGAGTTCATCGTAATCGAGGACCTCGGTGTCCTTGCGGACGCCGTACGCCACGACGTTATAGTACTTACCGGAGAAGTTCAGCGGGTGTCCGTGCGTGAGATGACCGCCGTGCGACAGGTTCATTCCGAGAATTGTGTCGCCGGGCTCGAGCACAGTCAGGTAAACGGCCATGTTCGCCTGGCTTCCCGAATGGGGTTGGACGTTGACGTGTTCGGCGCCGAAAAGCGCCTTGGCCCGATCCTGGGCCAGCCGCTCCACGACATCTGCGAACTCACACCCGCCGTAGTACCGTCTTCCAGGGTAGCCTTCGGCATACTTGTTGGTAAAAACAGACCCCGTCGCTTCCAGTACCGCCTCGTAGGTGAAGTTCTCAGAAGCGATCAGTTCCAGGCCCCCGGACTGCCTTCCTTCTTCATTTTTGATAGCTTCGTAAACTTCTGAATCTAAGTCTTTTAGTGATGTATCTATGGGTCGTGTGACGGTCTGTTTTGACATCCTGCCCTCCGTCGTTCACTCTAACACGCTGTGCTATAATCCGGCATTATGCTTGGCCTGCTTCCCCGGGGCACTGCCTACTTGCTCGTGGTGGCGGTGCTGGTCTTACTCAGTGTCCAGTACGTTCCGATTTACTTCCACGCTTTTCAGTTCAACGACTCCGTGAGGCAGGAAGTCAAGTTCGCGGGTAGCGCCCGAAAGACGGTCGAGTCCGTACGGGAAGCGGTGCTGTTGCGGGCAGTTGAGTTCAAGGTCCCGGTCACCGAAGACGACATCAAGGTGTCCAGGGAGGGGCCGTTTTTCATAGTGGACATCAACTATTCGGTCCCCGTGAACCTGCGGGTCTACCAGCATGAGATCCAGTTCTCTTCCAGTTTTTCGGGTGCAACCTTCCAGGAATGATTTCCGTCGAGCAGGGTCTGGACATCGTACTCTCTCGAGCGCGGTCCGAAGTCTCGGAAGACTTCATGTCCGTCGAGGCCGTCGATCTCGCCTCGAGCCCAGGCCGAATCCTGCGCGAGTCCATCGCGGCTGACGCCGACTCCCCGCCGTTCGATCGCTCGATACGCGACGGGTTCGCCCTCAAGGCAGCCGACGTTGTTTCGGTTCCGGCGACGCTTCGCATCATCGGGGAATCCCGCGCGGGGCGGTCGTTCGGCGGAACTCTGGGATCGGGTGAGTGCACCGAGATCATGACCGGGGCTGCGGTTCCGGCTGGCGCCGATGCCGTGGTGATGGTCGAGGACACCGAACGCGTGTCCGATGGAGAAGTACGAATCCTCGAATGTGTCCCTGCGGGTCGGAGCATTCAGGCTCGCGCGACCGAGGCTGTCCAAGGCGACCGCATCCTCGCCTCAGGCCGGGTCATCGGGTTGGCTGACGTGGGTATTCTTGCCAGTACGGGTCACGCACTGGTCCGCGTTTCCCGAAAACCCCGAGTTGCGATCGTCTCCACCGGGGATGAATTGGTGAACGTGGATGAGACACCAGGGCCAGATCAGATTCGCAACAGCAACAGTTTTACGCTCCGAGCGCAGGTTCAGGCAGCAGGCGGGCATGCCAATGTACTCGAGATCGCGAGAGACCACGCTCCGGATCTGAATGACAGGATCGCCGAAGGCCTCGAAGCAGACGTTCTTATCGCCTCGGGTGGTGTTTCCATGGGTAAGTACGATCTAGTGGCCGGCGCCTTCACCGATCTTGGCGTCGACATCGCCTTCGAACGTGTGGCGATGAAACCCGGCAAGCCGACGGTTTTCGGCAGCCGGGGACGGACCTTTGTCTTCGGGTTGCCCGGGAACCCCGTTTCGACGATCGTCTCCTTTCAGTTGTTCGTGCGGCCGTTGATCCGTTTGTTGTTGCACGCGCCCGACGTGCAGGGCACCCTGAGACAGGCGCTGCTGACCGAGGAAGCCCGTTGTGACACGGCCCGGGCCGCGTGCGTCCCGGCCCACGTCCGGTTCGAGAAAGGCGCTTACTGGCTGACCCCGGTCCGGTGGAAAGGCTCGTCGGACCTGGTCGGCCTTTCCCGCGCAAACGCGTATGTGATGATTCCGCAGCGGGAAGGAATGCTGAGCGCTGGGGCTCAGGTGGAGTTCATTCCGATATGACAGACTTCACTCATCTCGATGAAGAAGGACGCGCGAAGATGGTCGACGTCGGGGGGAAGGCCACCACGGAGCGGCGCGCGCGCGCGGAGGCCTTCGTCCGTATGAGCACGTCGCTCCTGGGACGCCTTCGCGATGATGCTCTGCCGAAGGGGAACCCTTTTGAAGTCGTCCGCATCGCCGGAATTCAGGCAGCCAAGAAAACGTCCGACCTGATCCCGCTCTGCCATCCGCTCCCTTTGACCCACATCGACGTCTCCGTCTCTATCGAGGATTCGGGTGTGCGAATCGAAGCGTCCGCTGGCACGAGGGCCGAAACCGGTGTCGAGATGGAAGCCCTCGTTGCTGCGTCCGTATCGGCTCTTGCGATGTACGACATGTGCAAGGCCGTTGACAAGGGTGTCGAGATCGGCCCTGTTCGACTCATCGAAAAATCGGGCGGTAAGAGCGGCCCGTGGAAGCGGGAAGGCGATTGAAATGGAATCGCGCGACAGAGCTGAATCACCCGGTGACCGGACGGTTCCGCGAGCGGTCGTCGTGACAGTCAGCGACTCTGCATCTAAAGGCGAGCGGAAGGACCTGTCCGGTCCGGAGGCGCGGCGGATGCTCGAGGATGCCGGCTTCGACGTCGTCGCGGTCGACATCGTTCCCGACGAACGCACCCACATCCAGGATCGGGTTCGACTGGCGTGTGACCGGGACCATGCTCGGTTGGTCGTGACGACCGGGGGTACGGGGCTGTCTCCAAGAGATGTCACTCCAGAGGCCACCCGGCGTGTCATCGACCGGGAGGCGCCCGGGCTGGCCGAACTGATGCGCATGGAGGGTCTGAAGAAGACGCCGAGAGCCGCTTTGTCGCGGGGGATAGCGGGCTTGCGGGCGTCCAGCCTCATTGTCAACCTTCCGGGAAGTGTCAAGGGCGTGCGAGAGTCCCTCGAAGCCCTCCTGCCGATTCTTCCCCACGCGATTACCGTACTCTCCCAAACCCCCGAAACAGACCCCCATAGTGAGTCCTGACGCGTTCGCGAGCCAATTTACCACTTCAGATTTCCGATCGACCATCGACCAGCGAAGATTGATCATTTCAGAAGGCGAGGCGACAAATGGAAAATGTTAGATGATCAATGGTCAGTGGTCGTCCGCGATGTTCGATGTGCCGACTCGGCACCAAACCTGCGGTTGCCAATTGCGCCAGATAGGTTATCCTGCTACGTTACAAATGAGAAAGGGAGCCCCGGCTCATGTCTGAAGATGTCCTGACAGGTTACCTGCCGATCTTTATGTTCTTCGGCTTGGCGTTTCTGTTTCCGGTCGTTACGCTCGGTTTCGCCAGGCTCGTCCGGCCGCAGACAGGCGGAGCGGGTAAACTCAGCGCTTACGAATGCGGCGTCGACCCGGAAGGTGATGCACGGGAGCGCTACGCGATCCGTTACTACCTGGTCGCGATCCTGTTCGTGATTTTCGATGTCGAAACGATCTTTCTCTTTCCATGGGCGATCATCTACGATCAGCTGGCACTGTTCGGTTTGATCGAAATGTGCGTCTTCCTCGGTATCCTCATCGTCGGTTATGTCTGGATCCTGAAGAAGGGCGCAATCGAGTGGGCATAGCACAGGTGGCTGGCTAATGGCGTGGATTGACAACCGGTTCGAGAAGAACATCATCACGACGACCGTGGACACGGTGTTCAACTGGGCGCGTAAGTCAGCGCTGTGGCCGATGACTTTTGGCCTCGCGTGCTGCGCGATCGAGATGATGGCGACCGGTGCTTCCCGGTTTGACATGGACCGTTTCGGCGCCGGCATCTTTCGGCCGAGCCCTCGACAGTCGGATCTGATGATCGTCGCGGGAACTGTGACGCTCAAGATGGCGCCGATCGTCCGCAGGGTTTATGACCAGATGCCGGATCCGAAGTGGGTGATATCGATGGGAGCTTGCTCAAACGTCGGCGGCCCGTTCGACACCTACGCAGTCCTCCAGGGTGTCGACCACGTGGTGCCGGTCGATGTCTACGTTCCTGGCTGCCCGCCGAGGCCGGAAGCGCTGCTGTACGGACTGATGAGACTCCAGGACAAGATCGACCGGATGACGATTGCCAAGAGGCCGACCGACGCCCGACTGGACGAGATCAAGGACGACGCGCGGATCACCAGAGCGGCGCTCGAGGAGATGGATCGGATCAAGCTGAAGATCTGAAGATCTCCCAGGCTGGTCCGATTTAGCCCGGCACTTCGGCCGGGCTTTTGTTTTGTGAGGAGCCCTTGGGAGTTGTCAGTAATCAGTTCAGGAGGAACTTTCTTGCAACTGACGATTGACGACTGATGACTGATAACTAAACGCCAAACGCCAGACGCCAAACATGACCACCGGCCATCCCGCCCTTGTTGCCCATCTTGAACGCCTGATCCAGGAGCGAGGCCGACTACCGTTCTCCACCTACATGGCCGAAGTGCTCTACCACCCCGAGCACGGCTACTATGCCCGCGAGCACGAGACGAATCCCATCGGAGCCGGGGGCGATTTCTACACTTCTCCCGACGTCGATCCCGCTTTCGGTCATCTGCTCGCGGGGCTCTTCGAGGAGATGGCTGCCGGGATCAACGACTTCCGACTGGTCGAGATCGGGGCGGGGAAGGGGTTGCTCGCAAGGCACGTTCTCGAACGGCATCCGTTTCCTTACACGATCGTCGAGAGAAGTCCTGCGATGCGGCGCGCGCAGACCGAGATGCTCAGAGGGTTCGAGGTTGATTGGTCGGAGACACTGCCCTCAGGCATCCGGGGCTGCGTGTTCTCCAACGAGTTCTTCGACGCCCTGCCGGTCCGGCGTTTTGTGAGGCGCGACGGCAGGATACGGGAAATCTTCGTTACGGAGGGGTTTGCCGAGATCGAAGACGACCCGGAAGTGTCCGTCGATCTGCCGCTGCTCGCCGACGGCGGGATCGTCGATATCAGCCTGGACGCTACGGACTGGATCCGTCGGATCGCTGAGGCGATCGAGGTCGGGTTCCATCTTGCGATCGACTACGGGTACCTGCGCGACGAGCTGTTTGCCAGAAGAGGCGGAACCCTGATGTGTTACCGGCAACACCGTGCCGACGAGGATCCTTACTCATCGATCGGAGAGAAGGACATCACGGCACACGTGAATTTCTCCGACATCATGGACATCGGGGCCGGGGTCGGACTCGGGAACGTGGCCTATGTGAAGCAGATGGATTTTCTCATCGACCTCGGAATCCTGGACCTCATGGCGCCCCTGGCCGAGCAAGGCGATGCCGCTTCGGTTACCCGGATCCAGGCGCTCAAGAACCTGCTGTTGCCGCCGATGATGGGAGAGCGGTTCAGGGTTCTGCTTCAAAGCAAGGGAGTGTCTGCGGGGGCACTAGCCGGTTTTCGGGACCGTTCCGGCGCCGCTGGAAACCCTGCTACCGGCAGAGAGGGATCGTGAGCCCTTGAATCGGTGTTGTTCTCGTGATTTCAAGCAAATACCGTCTGTTTTTCCGCTCTGAACTACGCTAATATGCAAGTTTGGCGAGACGGTCGTGGACGTTCGTGGTTGCGGTAAGATCGAAGTTGAGAACGCCTTCGATGGGTGCGGCTGAAGTCATAACCTTCCCTTTGCGAAAGAGGCGTGGCAGAGGAAAACGAAAAAGATCAGGGGCAACGCCCGGGTGGAGACTCGCCCGGTCCGGGGAACGGGGATGCAGCGGCGAAGTCTGCCGATGCTGATGTCGGTCGTGTCGTTCCGGACCCACCGAAACCACCTCCCCGGGGTGGTGATCAGAAGAAAGTAGTGCCGGATCCGCCGAAGCCTCCACCCCGCCCCGGCGCTCCCAAAAAGGCGGTTCCGGATCCGCCCAAACCCCCGCCGAGGCCAGGCGGATCGAAATCTGGAGTTCCGGATCCCCCCAAGCCTCCACCTCGACGGGTCGCTCCTTCGGCTCCCGCGGGCGGTGAGGGCTCTGCCGATAAGCCGGCCGTGCCGAAGCCGCCT
Source organism: Terriglobia bacterium (assembly GCA_965206125.1). Taxonomy (GTDB): domain Bacteria; phylum Acidobacteriota; class Terriglobia; order 20CM-2-55-15; family 20CM-2-55-15; genus CAXWPM01. Next base: position 463,998 of record CBDBIN010000045.1, on the reverse strand, counting down.
CCGATGAAGCCGACCGCGCCGGCAAAGCCGAAGGGGCCGGTAAACGAACCGTGGTCGGCTCCGCTGGTCGATGCCGTTCGGGAAAAGTTTCCGGATCAGGTTCTCGACGCTTACACGTTTCTGTCTCAGCGACAGCTCGTCATCAAGAAAGACCGGTTCACCGAGATCATGGAGTTCCTCCGGAGGAACGATGTAGAACCGTTCGACTTCCTGAGCGACGAGACAGCGACGCATTGGCCGAACGAAGAGGAGTTCGAACTCGTCTATTCGTTGTTCTCCTTCGAGACGAGGGGCCGCCTGCGCGTCAAGCTCCGGATCAAGGAGTGGGAATCGGTCGAGAGCCTGACCGGGATCTGGCAGGGAGCGGATTGGCTGGAGCGCGAGGTCTATGACATGTACGGGGTTCGGTACGTCAACCACCCGAACCTGAAGCGCATCCTGCTGCCGGAGGACTGGACAGGTTTCCCGTTGCGAAAGGATTACGATCTGCGGCTGCAGGACGTCGAGTGGGTCCGCAAGCATCTCGGGATCGATTCCGGCCAGAAGTTCTACGTTGGCAAGGCGAAGCACGAAGATTGACTCGGGCGATCATGGCTAGGGGTTGGAAGAGTGCAAGCGTGGGGGGACCGGATCTCATTGGTCGATTGAAGATTTGGATATCTTTCGATTTGGGAGATTTCGGAGTTGGCCCGGAACGGGCCGCACAGATCGACAAATGACAACTGAGAAACCTCCAATGACCGATGTGAATTGCGCGGGGCCCCCCATGCGCAGTGGGCCCGACGCCAAATGATGGAAAACACGCTTTTCGATTCGAGCGAAATCACGGTCAGCATGGGGCCCCAGCACCCGTCGACGCACGGCGTGCTGCAGGTCAAGCTTAAGCTCGACGGCGAGAAGGTCATCGACGCGGAGTGTGTCATCGGTTATCTCCACCGAGGCGTGGAGAAGCTGGGAGAGCACCAGACCTACGGGCAGTTCGTTCCCACGCTGGACCGGATGGACTACATCGCCGCGGTGTCCAACTGCCTGGGCTACTGTGAAGCCATCGAAAAGATGCTGCGGGTGGAGGCGCCGCCCCGCGCCCAGTACATCCGCGTCATCCTCACCGAACTGAACCGGATCACGAGCCACCTGCTGTGGCTAGGTACTCACGCGCTCGACATCGGAGCGATGACTGTCTTCCTTTACGCCTTCCGCGAGCGGGAGGAGATCCTCAAGATATTTGAAAACTACTGCGGTGCCCGTCTGACGACGCACGTGTTCCGCATCGGCGGCCTCGAATACGAAATCTATGAGGGATTTGAGGATCAGGTCCGCGCGTTCATAAAGGACTTCCCGAAGAAGATCGCCGAATACGAGCAGCTTCTCACCCAGAACCGAATCTGGCTCGGCCGGACCCGGGGGGTGGGTGTGCTGACGACGCAAGAGGCCATCGACATCGGGGTGACCGGTCCGTGTCTCCGGGCCTCGGGTCTCGACTGGGATATTCGCAAGTCGAATCCTTACGCCTGCTATTCCGAGTTTGACTTCGATATCCCTGTCGGAGAGTACGGCGACACCTACGACCGGTACCTGGTCCGCATGGAAGAGATGCGGCAGTCGATGCGGATCGTTTCGCAGGCTGTCGAAAGGATTCCGGATGGACCTATTCGGGCGAAGGTGGGAAAGATCATCAAGCCGCCGGTCGGCGATGTGTACCACTCGATCGAAGCGCCGAAGGGCGAGTTGGGATACTACATCGTCAGCGACGGTTCGACCAAACCGTACCGGATCCGCGTGAGGCCGCCCTCGTTCGTGAACCTGCAGGCGCTCAAGCAGATGGTGAAGGGACACATGGTCGCCGACGTGGTTGCCGTTATCGGTACGCTCGACATCGTCCTGGGAGAGATCGACAGGTAGGCCCGCCCGATTATGGAATTCCTGCTGCAATTCGTCGCGGTTCCCTTGATCAAGATCCTCGTGGTCTTCCTGACGCTTTCGGGCGTCGTCGCGTACCTCACGTTCATGGAGCGCAAGATCATCGCGTTCATGCAGGTAAGGCTGGGACCGATGCGCGTGGGCCCGTACGGGCTGTTGCAGCCGATTGCCGACGGCGTGAAGTTGATGCTGAAGGAAGACATCGTGCCGGCCGGAGCAGATCGACTGATCTTCATGATGGCGCCGATCATCACCTTGATTCCGGCTTTCATCGTGTTCTCGGTGATTCCGTTCGGGCCGCCCGGTGTGATCGAGATCCCTGGCCTCGGGTATGAGGTGGCAAACCCTTTCTACATCACCGACATCAACATCGGCGTCCTCTATGTCCTGTCTGTGTCGTCCATCGGCATCCTCGGAGTCATCCTTGGAGGGTGGGCATCCAACAGCAAGTATCCGATGCTGGGCGCGTTGCGCTCCGCCGCTCAGATGGTCAGCTATGAGGTCGCGCTCGGGTTCTCCCTTATGGGTGTGCTGATCCTGGCTGGGACCCTCAGCCTGGTCGAAATCGTCGAGGCTCAGCGGGACGGCGGTTTCTGGTACGTCTTCTTGCAGCCCGTGGGATTCATCCTGTTTTTCATATGCGGGGTCGCGGAGACGAACCGCGCGCCGTTCGACCTCCCCGAAGCCGAAACGGAACTCGTCGCCGGTTTCCATACCGAGTACAGCGGATTTCGGTTTTCCCTGTTCTTCCTCGCCGAGTACGCGAGCATGATCGTGATTGCGTCGATGGCCATCACGCTGTTCTGGGGAGGCTGGTTGCCGCCGTTTCCGAGCGTCGATGCATTGGCATTCCTGGACATGGTGCCGGGTGTGGTCTGGTTTTCGTTGAAGGTCGCCATGTTCCTGTATTTCTACCTGTGGTTCCGGGCCAGTTGGCCGCGCTACAGGTACGACCAGTTGATGAGCCTGGGTTGGCGTTACCTGTTGCCGATTTCGATCGCCAACGTAATAGTGACCGCTATCCTGGTTCTTGTGGTGAAGGGGTAATCGAAATGAAAGTTGCTCGACCTGATAAGTTGGGGCTGCTGAAGCGGATATTTATGGTCGATCTCATCAAGGGATTGATGCTGACTTTCTCCTACCAGCGTCCCTCGGCCAACTATACCGAACAGTATCCGAAGGTGCGGCCCAAGGTGTCGGAACGTTACCGAGGCGCGCCGCGGCTGAATAACGATCCGGAGACGGGCGCTACGCTGTGCATCGCCTGTAACCTGTGTGCGCTGGCCTGTCCGGAGTATTGCATCGAGGTTGGCTGGGATCGCAGCGACAAGGGAAAGAAGGTGCTGACAACGTTCACGTTCGACCTTTCGCGGTGCATGTTCTGCGGTCTCTGCGAGGACGCGTGTCCGACGCCTTGCCTGGAGCTGACGCAGGATTTCGAGCTGGCGCTGTACGGGCGCAAGGACATGAAGTGGGATCGGCAGAAATTGGAAGATGGGAATCAGCCCGTCCTCTACACGAAGTGATTTGCTGAGTAGCTGATGCTGGAACTCGTCGTCTTCTACATCTTCGCAACGACCGCGGTCGTCTCAGCGATTCTCGTCATCACCAGGCAGAACGCCGTGCACAGCGCGATGTTTCTCGCCGGTACGCTGCTGTCGGTGGCGGGTGTGTTCCTGAGCCTTCGGGCCGAGTTTCTGGCCGGCGTACAGGTCATCGTGTACGTAGGCGGGATCCTCGTGCTGTTTGTCTTCGTGATCATGCTCGTGCCCACGGACCGGGCCATCTTCGAACGCACGTACAACAGGCAGGGGAAGGTGGCATTGGTCACAGCCGCTATTCTTGTCATCGAGTTCGGCTACGTCATCATCAACGGTCAAGGGTCTTTCGTGTTTCCTTCCGGTGTTATTGAGCCGGCTGTCGAGGGGAACAGCCAGTGGGTGGGGACGGTCCTGTACCAGAACTACCTTTTGCCTTTTGAGATTGCATCGATACTGCTCCTGGTCGCGATCATCGGAGCCGTGGTCCTCTCAAAGAAACCCTCCGGGCCGGAGCAAGAGGGGGCGGCGGGCGACTGAGGTCCTATGGTACCTGTACATCACTACCTGCTGCTGAGCGTCGCCTTGTTCACCATCGGTGTCGTCGGCGTCCTGACACGACGCAACGTGCTCATCATCCTGATGTCGATCGAGCTGATGATGAATGCCGTCAACATCAACCTGATCGCGTTTTCCGCGGAGTGGCAGCAGGTCAACGGACAGGTGTTTGCCATATTCGTGATCGTCGTCGCGGCTGCCGAAGCCGCGGTCGGTTTAGGAATCGTCATCGCGATGTTCGCGAACAAAGAAACCGTCAACGTCAACGAGATTGACTTAATGAAATGGTGAATGGCTGTTAGCGATTGGCTGTTGGCCTTTGGCTGCTAGCGATTGGGTGTTGGTCTTTGGCTGTTGGCTTCGGATCTATCGGCCAAAGCCAACAACTAAAAGCCAAAAGCTAACAGCTAAGAGCCAACACGCAAAAAGCAAAAGCTGATAGCCAACACCAACGCGCAACAATGAACTTTCTCGATCTCATCTGGCTGATCCCGCTGTTTCCGGCCCTGGGCTTTGTCGTCAACGGCCTGTTCGGGAAGCGGCTGCCGAAGGCCGCGATCAGCGTCATCGCCTGCGGAACGGTGCTCGTGTCGTTCATCGTGGCGGCAGGGGCTGTTTCAGAACTTGTCGCTTTGGAACAGGAAGAACGGTCGCACACCGTCACGGTCTTCGAGTGGATCGACGCCGGTGCGGCGCACACGTCGGCCGGGGAGTTGACACGTTTTTCGGTCGACTGGGGCTTCCTGCTGGACCCGCTGTCGGCCGTGATGGTCTTGATCGTTACCGGCATCGGCTTCCTGATCCATGTCTACTCGACGGGATACATGGCCGAAGAAGATGGCTACTACCGGTACTTTGCCTATCTGAACCTCTTCATGTTCTCCATGTTGATGCTGATACTGGGGAACAACTACCTCCTTCTGTTCGTCGGATGGGAAGGCGTTGGGCTGTGTTCGTATCTGCTGATCGGTTACTTCATCAAGAAGAAGAGCGCGGGCGATGCGGCCAAGAAGGCGTTCGTCGTGAACCGCGTCGGGGACTGGGGCTTCTCGATCGGCATCATGCTGATCTTCTTCACGTTCGGCACACTGGAGTTTACCGGCGTCAATGAAGCGATCCATGCGGGTGTCGATTCGGGACTGTACGGTGTGGGTGACGCGATATTCGTCGCGATCGGCCTTTCGCTTTTCATCGGGGCTGCCGGGAAGTCCGCGCAGATTCCGCTTTACGTCTGGCTGCCCGACGCGATGGAGGGCCCGACTCCCGTGAGCGCGCTGATCCACGCGGCGACGATGGTGACCGCCGGTGTCTACATGATGGCCCGGAGCAACTTCATCTACCAACTCGCCCCGTCGGCGATGATGGTCGTGGCGGTCATCGGAGCATTGACCGCTCTGTTTGCCGCCTCGATCGCCCTGGTTCAGAACGACATCAAGCGGGTCCTCGCCTATTCGACCGTCAGCCAGCTCGGATACATGGTGCTTGCGGTGGGCGTGGGCGCGTTCGCCGCCGGTATTTTCCATCTCATGACCCACGCTTTCTTCAAGGCCCTGCTCTTCCTGGGTTCCGGAAGCGTCATCCACGCGATGCACCACGAGCAGGATATGAGGAACATGGGGGGTCTCCGGGACAAGATTCCAATCACGTTCTGGACCATGGCCATCGGAACGCTGGCGATCGCGGGAACACCGTTCTTGTCGGGTTTCTTCTCAAAGGACGAAATCCTGTGGCGCACGTTCTCGAACCCACAGGGAAACATCGTTCTATACGGAATAGGCGTGGTCGTCGCGGGCATGACCGCGTTCTACATGTTCCGCATGCTGTTCATGACGTTCTTCGGCGAATCGCGCGTCGACCCGGCCGTCCGCGTTCATGAGTCACCCATGTCGATGACGGTGCCGCTCATCGTCCTGGCGATCGGCTCGATCCTTGTCGGGTACCTGGGATTGCCGCCCTGGATTGCCGAGACGAACACGTTCGAACATTTTCTGGAGCCGGTCTTCGATCTGGACTTGGAAGTCGCCGAAGCGGCGCCGCACTCGCTGCCCTTCGAAGCCGGCATGGCGGCTTTCTCGGTCGCCATCGCCTTTATCGGATTCTTCCTGGCGTTCACGATGTACTACCGGAAGAGCGATCTGGCGGGCCAGCTGACAACCCGGTTCCACTCGCTGTATGAGGGCGCTCTGAACAAGTGGTACGTCGATGAGATCTACGACATGTTTGTCGTCAACCGTGCAAAGGACGCGGGCACCGGCCTGTGGAGCTTCGACGCGAGGATCGTGGACGGCGTTGTCAACGGGATGGCTAAAGGCACCGTGCAGAGCGCCGACGGTTCCGGTTGGTGGGACCGTTGGGTCGTGGACGGGTCGGTCCGGTTTATCGGCGGCTTCGTCAAGACGCTCAGCTGGCCACTAAGGCTCGTCCAGACCGGATACGTGCAGAACTATGCGTTGTTGATGATCCTGGGAGTACTGTTTTTCATCGGGTATGCCCTCTGGAGATAGCCCGAATCCTTGATAGGTGCGGTCCATGACCGCGTGACCGGAGTCTAAATGGACTTTTTTGAAACACACATCCTAACCATAGTCGCCTTCCTGCCACTGGCCGGTGCGATCGTGCTCATGTTCTTCAACAAGGAGAACAAGCTCATGATCCGGCTCTGGGCCAACGCGGTGGCGCTGCTAGGCTTCCTCGTATCGGTGCCGCTTTTTTTCTTGTTCGACTACGAGGACTCGGGGTCGATGCAGTTCACGGAGAGTTTTACCTGGATCGAAACTCTTGGCGCGGAGTACTCCGTCGGGATCGACGGCATCAGCCTGTTACTGATACTGCTGACTACGCTGCTCGGCTCGATCGCAACGCTCTCATCCTGGGAGGCTATCCAGGACCGCGTGAAGGAGTACTACATCTTCATGCTGATGCTCCAGACGGGCATGCTCGGCGTGTTCATCGCGCTGGACTTCTTCATGTTCTACGTGTTCTGGGAAGTCATGCTGGTGCCTATGTACTTCCTGATCGGAATCTGGGGAGGTCCCAGAAAGCTGTACGCGGCGATCAAGTTCTTCATGTACACGCTGGTCGGGTCGGTACTGCTGCTGCTTGGAATCCTGTCGCTGTATTGGGCGTATCCGACCATCGCCGCCCAGGTTCCAGAAATCGCAGCTGTGTTCGGGACGGATTATACGTTCAACATCGAAGCCTTCCACGCGATCGGGCCGTACCTGGAATTCGATCTCCAGTACTGGGTATTCCTGGCTTTCTTCGTCGGTTTTGCGATCAAGGTCCCGATGTTCCCGTTCCACACCTGGCTGCCCGACGCGCACGTGCAGGCACCCACGGCCGGATCGGTCATTCTGGCCGCTGTCCTGCTGAAGATGGGCACGTACGGCTTCGTCCGGTTCAGCCTGCCGATCCTCCCGGAGGCGACGGTGCACTTTGTGCCGATGATGATCGCGCTGTCGATAATAGCCATCGTCTACGGCGCCCTGGTGGCGATGATGCAGAAGGACATGAAGAGCCTTGTCGCGTACTCCTCGGTCAGCCACATGGGGTTCGTCATGCTCGGCATGTTTGCGCTCAACCCGAACGGCCTGAACGGCAGTATCCTGCAGCAGATCAACCACGGCATTACCACGGGCGCGCTCTTCCTGATTGTCGGCATGATTTACGAACGCCGGCACACACGCGAAATCTCGGAGTTCGGCGGCCTGTCGAGCATCATGCCGGTATTTGCGACTGTCTTTCTGATCATGACCATGTCTTCGATCGGACTGCCGTTGCTCAACGGGTTCATCGGTGAGTTCACGATCCTCCAGGGCGCGCTCCAGGAGAACATCTGGTGGGCCGTCGCCGGTGTTTCGGGCATCGTTCTCGGGGCGGCTTACATGCTCTGGCTTTACCAACGGACCATGTTCGGTCCGCTTGACAACCCGAAGAATGAAGGCCTGCTGGACCTGAACTTGCGCGAGATCGTGACACTCGTCCCGCTGATCATCCTGGTCTTCTGGATCGGCATCTACCCGGCGCCGTTCTTCAGGGCGCTGGACGGGCCCGTGAACAAGCTGGTCGAGGCGGTACGGCCGGGGTATTTCGACGCCGTTCCGCTCGCGGTTCGGCTGCCTGGGCTCGTCGACTCGACCGCTGAACCCGGAGACGACTAGGTGGGTGAATTCTTCCAACTGGCGGACCTTGGCGCGATCGCGCCCGAGTTGGCCCTGGCGGCGTTCGGTCTGGTCCTTCTTGTGGCCGACCTCATCGTGTCGGACAAGCGTAAGCTCGGGTATCTGTCCCTGGGCATCCTGGCTATCTCGGCATTTCTCCTCTTCCGGTTGGGAGACCTCAGCACATCGGCCTATGGCGGCCAGGTCTCGATCGATCCGTTCGCTTCCTACTTCAAGTTCATCTTCCTGATCGCCGCCGCCCTGACGATCGGGATATCGACGCGGTACCTCGACATCGAACGAGAGCACCACGGCGAGTACTACGCCCTGATCCTGTTCGCTACGGTGGGAATGATGTTCATGGCGAGCGGAACGGATCTGGTGACGCTCTACATTGGACTGGAAACGATGGCTATTGCCACCTACGTCCTGGTCGGGTTTCTGAGGGGGAACCAGCGTTCCAACGAAGCCTCGCTCAAGTACTTTCTCCTGGGTGCGTTTTCCTCCGGCGTTCTGCTCTACGGCATGTCCCTGCTCTACGGGATCTCGGGATCGACGAACCTGGTAGAGATCGCCGAGGCGTTGTCGCGACGTCCCATCACTGACCCGATTTCCCTCGTTGCGATGATTACGGTCGCATGCGGAATGTTCTTCAAGATAGCGGCATTTCCGTTCCACCAGTGGGTGCCCGACGCCTACGAAGGCGCCCCCGCTTCGGTGACTGCATTCATGTCGGTTGCGGTCAAGGCTGCGTCGTTCGCGATGATGATTCGGATATTCATGATCGGCATCTACCCGCTGCGGGATCAGTGGTTGCCGGTGTTTGCGGCCGTCTGCGTGATGACGATAACCGTCGGCAACGTTGCGGCGCTGACTCAAACGAACGTCAAGCGGATGCTGGCATACTCGTCGATCTCCCACGCAGGCTTCGTGCTGCTCGGCCTGATCGCGGGAAACGACACCGGGATGACGGCGGTCGTGATGTACCTGTTCGTCTACACGTTCATGAACCTGGGCGCGTGGACGATCATCGTCGCGTTGCGGCGCCGGGACGTGATCGGCGACCACGTCGACGACCTGAACGGTCTGTTCTTCAAGCATCCGGCGGCCGCGACCGTCATGCTGGTGTTCTTGCTCTCGCTCGCCGGAATCCCGCCGACCGCCGGTTTCGTGGCGAAGTACTACCTGTTCGCTTCTGTGATCGAGACGGGCCACACGGTGCTGGCCGTAGTCGCCGCGCTGAATATTGTCGTGGGGCTGTATTACTACATGCGAGTAGTCGTGGCCATGTTCATCAACGATTCTACCGAGAAGACGGGCCTGGCGTTGTCGCCCGGACTCGTCACGGTCCTGGCCATTGCGTTGATCATGACGCTCTTCATCGGCATCTATCCGGACCCGTTCATCGAGATGGCTCGGAACGCGACCCTGGTCTTTTAGCGTCGGGCCCACCGTCCTTGAGCTGGCCGATGTCTGAAGAGTGCCCGGACTCTGCGGCGAAGCGAGGATGGAAGGAACTATGACGGGACGGTCCCCCACATTGGACGTTGGTCATTCGAAGATCGAGACTTGAGATTGGGGCGACCTGAAGGTCACCCACACACACGACACCCCCAATGTCCATTCCTCGCCTCTACCGTCACTCTCTCTCCCTGCTGACGGACCTTTATCAAGTCACCATGGCCTATTCTTACTGGAAAGCGGGGATTGCCGACCGCGAGGCTGTCTTCTGTGCGTCCTTCAGGGAGCAGCCATTTCGCGGCGGATACACGCTGGCGGCCGGCCTGGAATCGGTCGTCGAGTGGGTGGAAAGCCTCGGTTTCGACGAAGACGACCTCCGCTACCTCGGTAGTCTGGAGGGCAACGACAGCAAGCCGCTGTTCGAAGCCGGCTTCCTGGAATACCTCGGGGAATTACGGTTGTCATGCGATCTCGATGCTGTGCCCGAGGGCACGGTCGTGTTTCCCAAACAACCGCTGGTACGGGTTACGGGACCGATCCTTCAATGTCAGCTTCTCGAGACGGCGATCCTGACGCTCGTGAACTTCCAGTCGCTCATCGCCACCAAGGCGGCACGTGTCGTCCGGGCGGCCGGGAATGATCCTGTGATCGAGTTCGGACTTCGTCGAGCCCAGGGCATCGACGGGGGCGTCACCGCGAGCCGAGCCGCCTATATCGGGGGTTGTGCCGCCACGTCAAACCTCCTGGCCGGAAAGCTTTTCGGGATACCGGTGCGTGGGACGCTCGCCCACAGCTGGGTCATGTGCTTCGATACGGAGCCGGAGGCTTTCGAGGCTTACGCCCGTGCGATGCCCAACAACTGCGTGTTCCTCGTCGATACGTACGACACCCTGGAAGGAGTGACGCACGCGATCGAAGCGGGACGCCATTTGCGTGAAAGCGGTCATCGGATGGGGGGTATCCGGCTGGACTCGGGAGATCTGGCATACTTGAGCGTTGCGGCCCGACGAATGCTCGACGCGGCCGGTTTCGACGACGCGGCCATCGTCGCGAGCAACAACCTGGACGAGCATTTGATTTCGAGCCTGAAGCAGCAGGGAGCCGCGATCGGGGTTTGGGGGGTCGGCACCCAGCTTGCGACCGCCTTCGACGAGCCGGCCCTCGGCGGAGTGTACAAGCTGACGGCAGTCCGGGACCGTTCCGACCAGCAATGGGCGTACAAGCTGAAGCTGTCCGAGCAGGTGAACAAGGCTTCGATTCCCGGTCTGCTGCAAGTCCGGCGCTACCGTATGGGTTCCGAGTTCCTGGCCGACGTGATCTATGACGAACAGATGGGTATCGGTCGGGCAAATGTTGCTATCGACCCTGTCGATGCGACACGACGAAAACGGATCCCCGCCGATGCCGAATGGTCCGACCTGCTGGTTCCGGTCTTCAGGAAGGGCCGGCGAGTTGTTGAGACGCCATCGCTCGACGCGTCGCGGGAATATGCGGCTTCTCAGCTAGCGGGCTTCCACCCCGCCATCAAGCGGCTGGTCAACCCCCATGAATACCCGGCCGGACTCGCCGGCAATCTGTTCGATCTTCGGAACCGTGTCATGCTCGAACTGAGGAAGCACTGACCCGGGTGCCGCTGTGAGAGCCCTGATCCTGGTCGATCTGCAATACGATTTCATGCCGGGTGGTGCGCTGGCCGTGCCCGAGGGGAATCTTGTGGTGCCCGTGGCGAACCGCCTCCAGGAACGGTTCGACTTCGTTGTGGCGTCCCAGGACTGGCATCCTTCAGATCACCGCAGTTTCGCCGCCAACAATCCGGGGCGTGAGGTCGGAGATGTTGTCGACCTGGACGGCATCGGGCAGGTGATGTGGCCGGTTCATTGCGTCCAGGAGAGCCGCGGAGCCCGACTCGTGGAGTCGCTTGATCAGAGCCGCATACGCCGAGTATTCCAGAAGGGAACCAACACCGCGATCGACAGCTACTCGACGTTCTTCGACAACAGGCACCGCCAGTCCACGGGCCTTGCCGACTACCTGCGGTCGAACGGCATCGACGAAGTGTTTCTGGCCGGGTTGGCGACCGACTACTGCGTCAAGTTCAGCGCGCTGGACGCAAGCCGGTCTGGGTTCAGAACGACCCTCGTCCAGGACGGCTGTCGCGGCGTGGAGCTCGAGCCAGGGGATGTCGGGAAGGCGCTCGATGAGATGCGGCGAGAGGGCGTGACTATCATCGCTAGTGGGGAAGTGTTGGCGGGTTAGGCGCCCGTGGTGAAAGCCGCCCAACGGCGCCCTATGAGCGCCGAACAATGGGCGGCCGGAGACCGCCCAACGGTGTAAACCCGACTTTCAACGATCGGGCTGATCAGGAGCAGTTGCCCGGCCCGTGCTGTACGTCATCCGGCCGGGCATCCTCTCGGGTTCTAGGAGTCGCGGAACTCGCTGAAGCGAATCGCGTTCACCTTGACGCCGCCGATGTCATAGATGACGAAGCGAATGCCGCGGGCGTCGTAGAGATACTCGACCGAGTTGACGTCGGGGTCGTTTTCCATGCCTTCTTCATCGCCCATCAACGTTCGCATCTGTTCCAGATCACCGTCTTCGAGCCAGGCTCTCAGTGCCGGTGCCTGGATGTCCTCGGCCAACTGGTCCGTGATCTCGAGCTTGCGCGCCTTCCCGGTGAGCTTGAACGTGTAGATGATGATGCCACCGAGCCGGTACGCGGTGATGTAGTCCTGCTCGCTGGTCCGCGTGTTGGTCAGGTCTCCGAGGTCGCCCTCGACGTTGCGTGTCGTATCGCCGAGTTTGACTCCCAGTACGCTGACGTTGCGACTCGTGAAATCAGGCATTTCTTCCGCAATGGCGACTTCGGTCAGCTCAAAGACGGGCGGGGGAGGGGGAGGAGGTGGCGCAGCTTCTTCCTCAGCCGCCGGCGCCTCCGAGGCCGGACCGCAGCCAACTAGACCCAGCGTCATCGCGCCGACAAGACTGAACAGCATGACCCGTTTCAGCATGGATTCCTCCTTAGACTTCGGTTGCTAAATGGTTTCAGCACAAGAGTTTTGCTGTATTAGGCCGTGAATTATATAACAATGATATGGGGCATGAGTAGCAGAAAAGACAAACGCGATGTGTACCAGCAGTTAGGCGCCGCGATGAGCGCCGGTATGGTCTTTCCGGTCTCGATAGCCATCGGTTACGCGATGGGTTATTTGCTGGACCGGTGGCTGGGTACGAGTTGGCTGTCGATCGTCTTTCTGCTGTTCGGCATCGCCGCAGGGTTCGTCAGTTTCTTCCGGACGATCGACAAGATCTAGGCTCCTGAAGACATTGGCAGTCGTGGTGAGGACTTCCGGGCGAACGATCTTGCCGTCGGGCGGCCACAGTTGCCGCCCAGGCGAACATTCATGCCGTCGGGCGGCCACGGGTGCCGCCCCTACACCGTTTTCCTTCAAGATGCTCGACGATTATCAACTCTTCGAACGCCGCCTCGACCGGACGAATCTGGTGGTGATCGTCCTGGCCGTCGTGGCAGCCGCCCTGCTCCATTCGCCGAGGGGCGCCGCGAGTCTGGCCGTCGGCGGCGCCATCTCGTGGGTCAATTTTCGGTGGCTGAAACTGGCCGTCGACCACATCGTCCGGCGGGGAGGAGAGCGGCCTGTTGGCTGGCGCGTGGCGCTTCAATACGCGGGTCGCTACGCGTTGATCGGCCTCGCCGTGTATGTTAGTATTCGCTTTACACTCTTGGACTTGGCCCTCCTCCTGGCGGGCTTATTCTCTTATATCCTGGCTGTACTCCTTGAATGCATCTTCGAGATTGGCCGCACCCTGACCCGCCGAGATCCGAATGGAAGAACATGAACTTTTTATAGTCGACTGGGTCAACAGGATGCTCGGCCACCCCATCGCCGACGCTCTTGGCATTCACATCGAAGAAGGCGAACACTTCATCCCGATGCAGGTCGTCATGGCAACCTTCATCATGATCTTCTGTTTCGTCTTCTTCGGCTGGTTGCGATCGCAGCTTTCGGTCGAGAATCCGGGCAAAGTTCAGCAGGTTTTCGAGGTCGTTGTGGAGTTTCTGGGCGACCAGCTCGATGAGGTTGTCGGGCCCAAGGGGCGAAAGTACCTGAACCTCGTGGGCACGCTCGGGGTCTTTATCGTCTTCTCAAATCTGTTGGGCTTGATTCCCGGCTTCGCGGCCCCGACGAGCAATATCAATGTACCGGCCGCATGCGCTCTTATCGTCTTTATCTACTACAACCTTCAGGGGATGCGCGAGCTGGGTATCTTTAAGTATCTGAAGCATTTCGCCGGACCGATCTGGTGGATGGCTCCACTGATGATTCCGATCGAAATAATCAGCCACCTGGCCCGGCCTTTTTCGTTGACGGTTCGACTATTCGTGAACATTTTCGCGGAAGAAGCACTCGTGATCGCATTCTTCGGGCTGGTTCCACTGCTGATTCCTCTTCCGTTCATGGGATACGCGGTGTTTGGTGGGCTACTCCAGGGCTTTATTTTCCTGATCCTGACGATGGTATACCTGGGTGGCGCTGTCGCGACGGAAGAGCACTGACAACCGGACGTTCAGGGCAGTGCTTCTGTGATTTTCATTAGAATCGGGTTTCAAGCAGTCGTATGTGTGAGGCCGACTGTACGAGGGGTGTTCGGCAACCACCTCCATGCGACATATTCATAAGGAGTCGAAAATGAGAAAGCTGTATGTCGGTTTGATGCTGTCGTTCATCCTGCTGGTGATGGCGACGCCGGTGTTTGCCCAGGCGGATGGGGCATCCACGAACTGGGAGCGAGTCAGCTTCGGATTCGCGATGGCGATCGCTTCGGGTTTTTGCGCGCTGGCCCAGGGCAAGGCCATCGCGGCCGCCTGCGAGAGTCTCGCCAGGAATCCCGGTGCCGCCCCCCTCATCCGTTTTGCCTTGATTCTGGGTCTTGTCTTAATCGAGTCGCTCGCGCTCTACACGCTCTTCATCATCTTGATTGGCGGAACCCTCTAGCAGCCTGCGGTGATTGCATGAAACGGACGGCCGGGAGCTTTCGTTCCGGCCGTTCGGGAAGGTTCTAATCCGGTCGCTACCGCTCCCGGACCGCGTGGAAGGAGGATCACCCGGTCGCTACCGCTCCCGGTTCTGATGTCTTCATTTCCAACGGGCCTGCGATCCAACCACGATTTCAGACCGCCTCGACAGGATTCTGTCGGGCGCCCTGCCCAGCAGCCATAGAAGGTCCCCCTGGGCCGCATAGCTCATCGCCCTCCGAACCCGTGACAGGTTCCGGAGAAACTTTGCCGGGAGGGAGTGGATCGAGTACCTCAGGTACTCCTCGCGGATCCTGTCGAGTTCTTTCTTTGAAGTCTCTGGAAGCGTCGACGACTTCGAATCCGGGTGAATCCGGAAGCTGGACAGATGCGACCGGACGCATTTGAACCGCGCGCCGCGTACGGCGAATCGGTGGAACATGTCCACATCGAACTGGAACGCGAACGACGGGTCGATGCCTCCCGATCTGTCGTAGATCTCCTTCGCCCAGAACGTCGCCGGCTGGATGAGATCAGCGCCCCCATAGAGGTATCCGTATAGAGGAAACGGCGCCTGCCGCCGCTCGCCCAGGCGCTGGCCGTCCGGTCCGATCCAGTAATTGTGTCCGTAGACGAGGTCCGCGCCGCCCTTCTCGACGAACGCCGAAGCCACACGGAACAGTGCCCCCGGAAGGTACAGATCATCGGAGTTGAGGTACGCGAGGATCGAGCCCGTGGCCCTGGCGAAACCCCGTTGAAGCGCATCGGACGCTCCCTGGTCCTTTTCGCTGACCCAGTAACTCAGGCGTGACTCGTACCGTCGGATAATGTCGACGGTCTCGTCGGTGGAGCCGCCGTCCATGATGATGTATTCAAGGTCGGGGTAGTCCTGGGACAGGACCGACTGAATCGTCTCTTCGATGAAGGCACCCTGGTTGTAAGTCGCCGTGACGATGCTGATCCGAGGCCATGTGTGCGCGTCCTTCATCGAAGCATGTCCCCCAGGTTCCGTTTCGGGAAGACAGCAAGCTCTCCACCTGCCGTACAGTCCACGATCTCACGACCGTCGGCTCCGAAGGCGGTCCTCGCCATCACATAGGAGCGTTCAGACTCTTCCAGGTCGGGAAGCTGCCACTTGACGCCCTTTCCGAAGTAGTCCGGATGGAAGTGGTCCGGGTCCTCGCCCTCCGACTCCACGACTTTATTGGCCGGGCCTGCCGACTGAAACCGATGGTCGACACCGATCAGGATGACCTGGCGGAATCCGAGGTAGTACGCCAGCTGCATGGCGGGGAAAGTGACCGTGCCGCCCGTGTGCCAGCCACGACGGATGTCGGGACGAAACCGGTGTGTCGGGAGAGACGGAATACACGCGGCGTCCTCAGGGAGACCCTCGAGTTTCGATGCGGCTTCCCAGTCGATGAGCTTCACGGATGGAATCCCAAGGATGTCGGTCGCAAACTGGTCGATCACGAGGGCGTTGACGCACACGTAGAAGGACGGGTAGAACCCCATCTCCGGGTGTAGCAGGTAGATGCGGTTCGACCCTATCGTGAACTCGTCTTCGAGGAGTGACCAGTCGGTCTGGCGAAGGCTGGGACCGTTGCCCATCAACACGACACGCTTGCCGAGGTAAGCGTCCTTGAGCGGGCCCAGGATCCGCTCGGTCTGCGCCAGTCCCGACCGTGTGCGCACGTACTCGTGCAATTTCGGTCGGAACTTCGCCCTGCGGTACACCTCCTTGACGCGCTCGGGCATCAGGTCGTAGATGAGTCGCAATCTTGAAGCGGCAAGTCTGTCGAGCATCGTCAGAGACCGAAAGCCAACCCGACGTACAGGAGCGCAAACCCCAGTGCAGGTAAGGCAGCGACACGTTCGAAGCGAAAGAACCCAACCTGGATCAGGCGATAACTGTGCATCGCACTGTACCAATTGTAAAAACCCAGGTATGCGATCAGCTGGCTCAAGGGAATCGCCAGGACCCCGAATCGAGGGCTCAGGGCCAGCACGCTTACGACGAACATCCCGCCGCTAACGCCATCGGCGATGTGCATGATCACATGGTTCGTCGCATTGTAGAGCTGGATGTGCATTGCCCCAAACCGATGGACAAGGAACGCCAGACCGATCAGTGTCCACAGCCGTGAAGGAGGAAACGGCGTGCTGGCCCCGATGGCGTCGAACAGCCGTGGCCCGGCAAGGCCCAGGCCGATCCAGCCGAGTAGGAACGCCGCGTAGCTCAACTGCATGCCTCGTCCCGCAAACCGTACCAGGCTAGAGTAATCTCCGGAAGAGTAGAGTCGAGCGTAAAGCGGGAGCTTGCTGTAGAAAGGCGCTTGGGAGAACGCGCTCACCACGGCGATCAGACGCAGCGCCAGCAACAACGCGGCGAGTTCCTCGCCGCCGATACGCTGCGCATACAGGACGCCCGAAAGCTGAACTACACCCATACTCATCGCTGAGCCCAGACCCGTACGCCAGGCGGGCGCCCAAGTTTCAGCCAGCGTTGCCCCACTCCCATGTCGTGGAGCGCTGGTCCACCAGCCGTCGAAGACCCGGCGCGCGAGCAACCAGTAGCGGACGCCGGAAAGGATCAGCCATAGCTGCACGGTCACGACGAGGGCCACGAGTCCACCGCCCATGAGCAAGACTACGATCGACGAAGCGATGCCGAGCGCGTTGAACAGAGCCTCCCACCTGCGGAGCAGCGCGACGTGGTTCAGGCCCTGGACGTAAGCTGCAAACTGGTTTGCCCAGTAAGTGAAGCCGATCCCGATTACCACTGCGGTCCAGGCCAGCCAACCTTCCCCGGGGTCGGCGAGCAAGTTGATCTGCCTGTCGACGGCTATCGAGCCACCGATTGCAAACAGCCCCAGGACGGCCAATGCGACCCAGCGATGAAGCTGTCGCATACTCCCGACCACTTCGGACAGCAGCTCGAGGTTCGGTCGACCATCACCGCGTTCTCTGTGCGGATTCGTGATGTTGCCCAGTGAGCGGGCTCCTCCCATGCAGTATGCGATGTAGCGTATGAAGGTTGGCCCGAAGCCAAAATCCGCGAGGTTTCTGAAGCCGGCCATCACGCTGAAGAGCAGGAACACGGCCACCTCCTGACTGTCCAGGCGCGTCAGAACGAGCGGGAGCAATACCAGCCAACCGGCCGACCGAGTCACGAGACTCGCCCAGGTCATCAGGGTTGGCGATTCCCACAAGGCGCGGGCGGAGCTGGGTGTCGTTCGTCCGGGAGGTTTCAAAGATGCTGATCTCAGGAGTTCGGATCCGCTCGCTCTGGAAGGTGGGCTTCGAACGTGAGGCGGCTGAGGGCGAGTATTTCGGCGACGCTCCAACTCGCCTTGTCGTCGATGTCCAACGATTCGAAACGTGGGGTTTCGAACAGGACAGGCCGCTTCCCGATCCGCGCATCCGTTGAGGCAAAGCTCTCGCGCGAGAAAACGTAGAGGTTCGAGTTTTCTTCGTACCAGGCGTCCAGGTCCTGGGTTCGTATGAGGTTCTCCGGGTCGTGGTTCACAGGAGACCCATCCTCCCGGTAAAACCGCGTCTGCAAGCGATTGACCGTGAACAGGCTGTCTCCCGAATCCTCCTCGCGAGCATGCGTGTACCGTTTGAGGGCGGCGCGTATCGTCTTTGCGCCCAGCAGCGGGTTCGTCGTGTGCGTCATCAAGTAGGCCTCCGACTCCACACCGAGGACGTCGTCGGCCAGCACTTTGTTCATGCTGACGAGATCGCCGCACAGCTCCGGTCGGCGATCGCGAATCTGCACGCGTTCGGTCTCGGCGAGCCCATGCTCGAGCAGGATGTCCCGGGCGTCGGTGTTTATCACGACAAGTTCGATTTCCTGAAGAGAGAGAAGGGTGTCGAGTATCCAGCAGAACAACGGCCTTCCCGCAAACATCCTGAAGTTCTTCCCCGGTACACGAGCACTATGCGCCTTCATGGGAACCAGGGCGACGATTCCATGCTGGTGCTTTGCCATTGCTAAGAGTGTAAGGGCATTCGGGAGAGTCGCAAAAGCCGGTGTGTCCGCTACGCGTTTCTCGACTCGAGCTCACCGGTCGCAGCCATCTGTTCCCGGTACCAATCGATCGTTTCCCGAATGCCCTCTTCGAACGACTTCGTTGCGGTGAAACCGAACAGTTTACGGGCTCGTGTGACGTCGAGCTGGCGGGCCGGCTGGCCGTCCGGGCGATGTTCATCCCACCGGATACGACCGTCAAATCCCGTCAGCCGCGCAATGAGTTCGGTGAGATCCTTGATGCTGATCGAGTTCCCCGAACCGATGTTCACCGGGTCGGCGCCATCATATCTCTCGGTCGCCAGCACGATGGCCTCCGCAGCATCGTCGACGAAGAGGAACTCCCGAGTGGCCTTGCCCGTTCCCCATGCGACGATCTCCTTTGCACCATCCCTGCCGGCTTCGACGCACTTGCGGATGAGCGCGGGAATCACGTGGGAATGTTCGAGATCTACGTTGTCGCCGGGTCCGTAGAGGTTGACCGGCAGCAGATAGATCGCGTTGAAACCGTACTGCTGCCGGTAGGCCTGCGCCTGGACGAGGAGCATCTTCTTCGCCAGGCCGTAGGCGGCGTTGGTTTCCTCGGGGTATCCCGCCCAGAGGTCGTCTTCGCGGAAGGGTATGGGTGTGTGCTTGGGATAGGCGCAAACGGTTCCGATAGCAACGAACTTTTCGACGCCGCGACGCCGCGCCGTCTCCATCAACTGGAGGCCCATCATCGTGTTCTCGTAGAAATAGGTGCCTGGGTTCTGTTGGTTGGCTCCAATTCCACCGACGCTGGCGGCGAGATGTATTACCCGTTCCGGGTTTCCATCCTCGAAAGCGCTCTCGACCCCGTCGGCCCGGACCAGGTCGTACCTGTCATGGGTAGGGATGAAGATGTGACTGCAGCCTCGCTCCTCGAGTCGCGCGACCACACGAGATCCAAGGAACCCGGCTCCTCCGGTCACCATCACCCGAGTGTCGTTCCAGGAGTTCATGGTGTCCCGACCGAGCGCATCCCTTCGAGCTTCAATCTCTCGGCTCCGAGGTCGGCGTCGACCATCATCCGCACCAGTTCGGCGAAACCGATTTGCGGCGTCCAACCTAGATCGTGTCGAGCCTTGCTCGCGTCGCCCAGCAGGACGTCCACTTCGGTCGGGCGGAAATACTTCGGATCGATCTCGACATGCTGTTTCCAGTCCAGATCCAGATGCCCGAAAGCCCGATCGAGGAAGTCGCGGACCGAGTGGGTCTCGCCCGTGGCGATGACGTAATCATCGGGCTCGTCCTGCTGGAGCATCAGCCACATGGCTTCAACGTAGTCGCCGGCAAAGCCCCAGTCCCGTTTTGCGTCCAAATTTCCCAGGTACAACTTTTCCTGCACGCCCAGCTTGATTCGCGCGGCTGCCTTCGAGATCTTGCGCGAAACGAACGTCTCGCCTCGACGGGGTGATTCGTGGTTGAAGAGGATTCCGTTGACTGCGTACAGCCCACAAGCCTCGCGATAGTTCACGGTCATCCAGTAGGCATAGACCTTCGCGGTGGCGTACGGGCTGCGGGGTTCGAAGGGCGTCGTTTCGTTCTGTGGGCGCTCGCTGGTGTTGCCGTACATCTCGCTCGACGATGCCTGGTAGAAGCGGGTCTCGACGCCGCTTTCCCGGATCGCTTCCAGAAGACGCACAGCGCCGAGGCCGACGCTTTCACCGGTGTATTCGGGGATGTCGAAGCTCACGCGCACGTGGCTCTGCGCCCCGAGGTTGTAGATTTCGGCCGGACGTATCGTCCGGATCAGCTTGTTTAACGAACTGCCGTCGTTGAGGTCCCCATAATGCAGGCGAAGCCGCGCCCCGGGTTCGTGAGGGTCCTGGTAGATGTGGTCGATTCGCTCCGTGTTGAACGAGCTGGAACGACGGATCAAACCATGGACTTCATAACCCTTGGCCAAGAGCAGTTCGGCCAGGTAGGAGCCGTCCTGGCCGGTGATTCCCGTGATGAGTGCTTTCTTCATTGGTCGGAAAACCCGGTGACATGGAGGGCACCAATCGCGTCCGGGCAGAGCGAACAGAGCATGTAATAGGAGTGGACCACGGTCTCCACGATCGTGTCAACATGGTCCCCCGCCTTGTCGGCACGATCAGCGGAAGGGTGCGAACGCGGACAAAGCTGACCCAGTTGCCCAGTCCAGGACTCTTGCGGGGAGCACCCCGAGATACACAGTCAAGGCTGCGCAGACGATCAAGGCTGCACCGGATCCGGGCGCGATCGACACGTCCTCGAAGCCTTCCTTCGGCTCTTTCATGTACATCTGGACGATTACATACAGGTAGTAATAGAAGGATACGACTGTTGTCAGGACGCCGATGACCGTCAGGCCAATCAGCCCGGATTCGACCGCGGAGCGAAATATGAAAAACTTGCCCGCGAAGCCCGCTGTTCCCGGGATCCCGGCGAGCGACAGCAAGAACAGCGACAACAATGCCGCAAGACCCGGCCGTCGCGCGGCGAGGCCCGCATAGTCGTCGAGTTGTGTCAGTCGGTCGTCATCGCGGGCCAGGATCGTCACGATCGCGAATGCTCCCAGATTCATTCCCGTGTACGCCATCATGTAGAACATGGCCGCCGTGACGCCCTGTTCTGTCCCTGTGGCAAATGCAACGGCGATGTAGCCCGCGTGGGCGATCGAAGAGTAGGCCAGCATACGCTTGATGTTCGTCTGAGCGACGGCGGCCACATTGCCGATCACCATCGTGAGGGCTGCTGCCAGCCAAGCGAGGAATACCCAGCGGTGCTGTATATCGGCGAACGCGGTCATGAAGATGCGCAAAAGGACGGCAAAGCCGGCGGCTTTGGGTCCGACCGACATGAACCCCGTTACCGGCGTCGGTGCTCCTTCGTAAACGTCCGGCGCCCATACATGGAACGGCGCAAGTGCTACCTTGAAGCCGAGTGCGATGAGGATCATCCCGGAGGAAACGTAGACCATGCTGAGTGCGGGCGTTGCCGAACGGATGGTATCGGCGATAACCGCCAGGTTCGTGCTTCCGGTCGCGCCGAAGATGAGAGCCGTCCCGTAGAGGAAGAACGCGGACGCGAACGACCCCAGCAGGAAGTACTTGAGCGCCGCCTCGTTTGAACGGAGGTCATTGCGCCTATAGCCAGCGAGGACATAGGTCGCCATCGACAGGATCTCGATGCCGATGAAGATCATCATCAGCTCGCCGGACCCGGACATCAGCAGAGCACCGAAGGTGGCGAACAGCACGAGCGCGATAAACTCTGACGGCGGCATCTCGTCCCGCCTCAGAAAATCGATGGAGCCGAGAATCGTGATCGCCGCGATCAGCAGAAAGGTCGCGTGGAAGAAGATCGCGTAGTCGTCGACCCACCACAGATCGGCGTACCAGAAACCGCGATTTGCGGCCATCGGCGCGAGAGCCAACAACGCTCCCAGTATTCCCGCAAACCCGAGCCATCCGAGCTTGCCACGGTTCGACCGATCGATGAAGGGGTCGACGACCATCACGGCAACGCCGGTGAGCGCAACGACCAGGGCCGGGAGGATGGCGAGGATATTGATTTCGGGAAGATTCATCGCCTGTCCTTCTCCAGCTCTCTGGTCGCTGCGATGAGCTCGCGGGATTCGATCGCCGGCAACGGCATCACGAATTGCATCCCGGCCACATTGAAGGTCCTATCTTCGATGACCAGGGCGAACTCCACATCACGACTCTGAACCTGTCCCAGCAGACGGGATATCGAAGCGTCCATCGGCCGCAGGAACGAGTTGGAGTAAACGCCCATCCAGACGATCAGAACCCCCAGCGGGATCAGCATCGCCAGCTCCCGTCCGTTGACGTCTCGAAGTTTCTCGTTCTCCGGATTCGTGATCGTTCCGAACATCGTCCGCTGGTACATCCAGAGCATGTAAACGGCCGACAGGATCACTCCCAGGGCCGCAAAAGCGGCATACCACGGTCGGACCCCGAACGTTCCGAGCAGGATGAGGAACTCGCCGACGAATCCGTTCAGCCCGGGCAGACCGATTGACGACAGCGCGACCAGCAGAAACAACGCCGAGTAGACCGGCATCCGGTGCGCGATGCCTCCATATTCGGAGATCAGCCGTGTGTGGCGTCGTTCGTAGAGGACGCCGACCAGCAGAAACAGAGCCCCGGTCGAGACGCCATGGCTCAGCATCTGGTATACGGCGCCTTCGACACCCATCACCGTGAAGCCGAAGATGCCGAGCACGATGAAGCCGAGATGGCTTACCGACGAGTAAGCGACGAGCTTCTTGATGTCGGGTTGAACCATGGCGACAAGCGCGCCGTAGATGATGCCGACGATGGCCAGTAGTGAGATCAGCGGGGCCAGCATGTTGCTGACGTTTGGGAAATACGGCAGGCTGAACCTCAGCATTCCGTAGATTCCCATCTTGAGGAGCACGCCGGCCAGCAGGACCGATCCGGCGGTCGGAGCTTCGACGTGCGCGTCCGGTAGCCATGTGTGGAACGGGAAGAGTGGAACCTTTATCGCAAATGCCACGAAGAAGGCCAGAAACAGCCAGAGTTCCGCTTCCGGTGTCAGCACAAGAAAGCCCGCCGACAAAGCCGCGGCGATGTCGGTATAGGCAAACGTGTAAAGACCGGTCTGGTCTCCGTGGATGAAGTAGAGTGCCAGGATCGCGACCAGCATCAGCACCGAGCCCGCCATCGTGTAGAGTACGAACTTCGTCGCTGCGTATATTCGTCGCCCGCCGCCCCAGACGCCGATCAGGAAATACATCGGGATCAGCATGACTTCCCAGAAGAAGTAGAAGAGGAACAGGTCCAGTGAGACGAATACCCCGATCATTCCGGTTTCGAGAAAGAGTATGAAGATGAAGTATTCCTTCACCCGTTCCGAGACAGACCACGAAGCCAGGACCGCCAGGGGTGTCAGGAAGGTCGACAGCAACACCAGGAACAGACTGATCCCGTCCAGGCCCATCCGGTAGCCGATCCCGAAGTCGGGAATCCACTCTGCGTCGACCGAATACTGGAATTCGGCGCTCGACGAATCGAAATGCCAGACCAGGTGCAACGACAGGACGAAGGTGAGGATCGTCGTGACGAGCGCCGCCAGACGGATCCGATCGTGTCCCCCCCTCCCCAGAACCGCGATGAGCAGCGCGCCGCCGGCGGGCGCGAACGTCACGAGTGTCAGGATTCTCGCCTCGAGCAGTTCGTTCATCTGAGCATCCAGGCGACGACGAGGACGCCCCCAAACAGGATCCATCCCGCATACACTCGCACATAGCCGGCTTGCATCTTCCTGAGGGTTCCGGCCAGTCCCCGGACCGTCCGCCCCATGCCGTCCACACCCCCGTCGATGACCCGGACGTCGACGAGCGACCAGAGGTATTCCCTGGAGGCGCGAACGATCGGCCAGACGAGGAAGGCGTCATAGATTTCATCGACGTAATACTTCCGTTCGAGCAGACGATGGACACCGGGAGCGCTGGTAGCCAGTCGGTCCGGAAGAGGCTTTTCTCCCGCGTAGAGCAGGTACGCCAACAGCAGCCCGACGAGGCCGACGGCTACCGACACGCCCATCACGAGGGCTTCGGTCATGTGGGAACCTTCTTGGGCTTCCAACGCGTCGCCGAAAACGGGTCCGAGAAAATGCTCGATCTGGTTGCCACCTCCCAGCAGGGCAGGCACACCCACGTATCCGGCCACGATGGCGAACACCGCCAGGACCACAAGCGGGACGACCATGATCGATGGTGATTCATGCACGTGGTCGACGTCGTCGTTCGTGTAACGGGCTTTGCCGAAGAACACCAGGAAGATGAGCCGGAACGTGTAGAACGACGTAGCCCCGGCGGTAAGGATGCCCATTCCCCAGAGGATCGGCCCGTAGTGATCGCTGGACCAGGCCGCCCACAGGATCGCGTCCTTCGAGAAGAACCCGGCGAGTCCCGGAATCCCGGCCAGCGCGAGGCCGCCGACCAGGAACGTCCGAAAAATCCAAGGCATCTTTTCGCGAAGCCCGCCCATCTTCGTAAGGTCCTGAATACCGCCCATCCCATGGATCACACTGCCGGCGCCCAGGAACAGGAGCGCCTTGAAGAAGGCGTGTGTCATCAGATGGAAGACGGCCGCGGCATACGCACCGACGCCACAGGCGAGGAACATGTATCCCAGTTGGCTGATGGTTGAATACGCCAGGACGCGCTTGATGTCGTTCTGGACCAGGCCGATCGATGCTGCGAACAGCGCGGTAAGGATTCCGACAAGAGCGACGGTTGCCATCGCCGTCGGCGCCAGCCGAAACAGGGCGCTCGAGCGGGCGACCATGTACACGCCCGCGGTCACCATTGTGGTCGCATGGATCAGGGCGCTGACCGGTGTCGGACCTTCCATCGCATCGGGCAACCATACGTAGAGCGGTATCTGGGCGGATTTGCCTGTTGCCCCGACCAGCATCAGCAGACAGATCGCGGTGACGGCTCCGGCGGCTCCGAGCGCCTCGACCGGCACATTCCCGGCCATCCGGAACACCGATTCGAAATCGACGCTGCCGAAAGTCCAGAAGATGAGCAGGACTGCGAGCAGAAAACCGAAATCCCCGACCCGGTTGACGACGAATGCTTTCTTGCCGGCGTCGGTGGCCGACCGCTTGTGAAACCAGAACCCTATCAGGAGGTACGAACACAGCCCGACGCCTTCCCATCCGACGAACATGAGGAGGTAGTTGTTTGCCAGAACCAGGGTGAGCATGGAGAACATGAACAGGTTCAGGTACGCGAAGTACCGGTAGACCCCCGATTCATGCTGCATATACCCGGCCGAGTAGACATGGATCAGGAAGCCGACGCCCGTGACGATAAGGATCATCAATCCGGACAGCTGATCGAGTTGGAATCCCACGCCGGCTTCGAACGATCCGGCCTGGATCCACGTGAAGTATTCCGTGACGATCGGGAGCGCGTCTTCCGAGGTGTTCCACATTTGCCAGAACGCCCCGGCGGACACCAGGAAGGCGAGCGCTACGGAACCGCATGCGATGCCGGCGATGGCGCCCCTCGACATCCGTTTGCCCATGATCCCGTTAACGACGGCGCCCAGGAGAGGCAGCAACGGAATCGCCCAAATGTAGTCGAAGTAGTTCATGTGCGCCGTTAGCTATTGGCTGTTGGTCACTAGCTCTAACCGGTCAGTTCATTGTTGGTGTTGGCTGCTAGCTCATGGATCGCCAGCCAACCGCCAAAGGCCAAAAGCCAATTGCCAACAGAAATTCACCATTTCAATAGGTCTATTCGGTCCACATCGAGGGACTCGCGGTTTCGAAATAGTGCGATCACCAGCGCGAGTCCAACCGCGACTTCGGTTGCCGCAACGACCATCGTGAAAAACACGAAGACCTGTCCGCTCACCTCTCCCGACGCCCGCGAGAATGCCACGAACGTCAGGTTGACAGCGTTCAGCATGATCTCGATGGAAAGCAACAGCGCGATGATGTTCCGTTTGATCAAGAAGCCCATGACGCCCACAAGGAAGAGGATCGCCGACAGCGTCAAGTACCAGTGCAGCGGAATCATAAGTCCCTCTTCGCCAGGACCAGGGCTCCGATGATTGCGATCAGGATCAACACCGACGTGGCTTCGAACGGTAGCAGGTAGTCGGTAAACAGGCTGGCCCCGATTGCCGCCGGTGTGCCGACGGTTGACGGCGCATCCTCAATCGTCGGCCGGAAGCGCCATACTGCCGAGGAGATCATCGCCAGCAGGAACAGGCCCGCCGGTATCCCGACGAACTTGGGCCAACGCAGGCGGTCGAGGCCCTGTTCTTCCTCTGAAGTCACGTTCAGCAGCATGATCACGAAAACGAACAGGACCATGATCGCCCCCGTGTAGACCATGATCTGGATAACGGCAAGCAGGTCGGCTTCCAACAGGACGAACAGCCCTGAAACGGCCGCCAGCATCAGGATCAGCGACAGCGCGCTGTAGAGGACATGCTGCTGGATCAGGACGTTGATCGCGGCGCCCAGCGCCACTGCCGCGAAGAGGAAGAACAGGACTTCAATCATAGGAGCGCCACCAGGAGGCTCGTTACGACGATGTTAGCCAGGGCGAGCGGAAGCAGGATTTTCCACCCGAATGCCATAAGTTGGTCGTAGCGGATTCGCGGCAGCGTTGCCCGCAGGATCATGAAGATCAGGATGAACCCGAACACCTTCATCAGGAACCACACCGTCGGTAGAACTACTTGAAGGAGGGGCGGGCCGAACATGGGCCCGCCCCATCCGCCGAAGAACAGGATTGTCGCAATCGCCGACGCGGTAACCATGTTCGCGTACTCAGCGAGGAAGAACATCGCGAACTTCATTGAGCTGTACTCGGTGTGCCATCCGGCCACGAGTTCCTGCTCCGCTTCGGCCAGGTCGAACGGCAAACGATTCGTTTCCGCGATCGCGCTGATCAGAAAGATCATGAACCCCACCGGCTGCAGGAAGATGTTCCAGCGGGGAACCAGACCGAACCACAGCCCCTGCTGGGACGTGACGATTTCCTGGAGGCTCAGAGTGTTTGCGATTATCAAAACTCCGACCACCGACAGCGTCAGGCTCAGTTCGTAGCTGATCATCTGCGCAGATGCGCGCAGCCCGCCCATCAGCGAGTACTTTGAGTTCGAGGCCCATCCGCCCAGGACAATGCCGTAAACGCTGACCGATGTTGCGGCGAATACGAACAGCAGCCCGACGTTGAGGTCCGTGATCTGCAGGCTGGGCCCGAACGGAATGACGGCGAACGAGATGAAGGCCGGAATCAGCGACAATGCGGGTGCCATGACATAGATTGCGACGTCGGCTCCGTTTGGAATGATGTCTTCCTTGAACAGGAACTTCATTCCGTCGGCGAGTGGCTGCAACAGCCCGAAAGGTCCGACCCGGTTCGGTCCGGGACGCATCTGAACCCAGGCCATCAGTTTGCGTTCCAGCAGAGTGATGTAAGCCAGTGCGCCCATCAGACCGCCGAAGATCGCGACCATCTTGGCGATCAGTATCAGAAACTCCTGGCGGGTGACGTATT
Organism: Terriglobia bacterium; assembly: GCA_965206125.1. Classification (GTDB taxonomy): domain Bacteria; phylum Acidobacteriota; class Terriglobia; order 20CM-2-55-15; family 20CM-2-55-15; genus CAXWPM01. The sequence goes on along the minus strand of CBDBIN010000045.1, from coordinate 436,235 downwards.
CGATCATCAATCGAGTTCGTCCAGAAGAGTCGCCACCTTCTCCGGTGTGAGATTCTCCCGGAATTCGCCGTTTACCTGGATGATCGGCGCGGTCGTACACGAACCGAGGCACTCCGCTTCGACGAGCGAGAAACGTCCATCCTGGGTAGTTTGCCCCATCCCCACACCCAACTTGTCTTGGAGCGCCCTTTCGATGTCGTCCGATCCTCGAAGCATGCACGCGAGGTTCGTGCATACGTGGATGAGATGTTTGCCGACCGGGTTCCGGTTGAGCAGGGTGTAGAAGGACACGACGGATTCGACGTCAGACGGTGACAGGCCGAGGTATTCGGCTACGTATTCGATCGCCTCGGGCTGGACCCATCCCTGCTCCTGCTGGGCAGCAAGCAGCATCGGGATCAGCGCGGATCGTTTCTCAGGGTAGACCTCGACCAGCGTTCTGAACCGCGCTTCCGTGGCGTCTGAGAATATGCGCTTTCCGGTCATGGGCACTGGGGTGTCATCGCTCCCACTCCAGAGCGCCCTTCTTCCAGACGTACAGGAATCCCGCCAGGAGCATTCCGATAAAGACCAGCATTTCCCAGAACGCAAACATCCCGAGATCGCGGAAGACGACCACCCACGGAAACAGGAAGATCGCTTCGATGTCGAAGAGCAGGAACAGCATCGCCACGACGTAGAACTGGACCGAATGCCGGTCGCGCGCCGTGCCGATCGGTCGCATCCCACTCTCGTACGGGGAAAGCTTGGCGGCCGTCGGGTTGCGGACACCCAGGAACCACGACAGGATCAGCGAGGTTGCTGCGAAGCCGGCGATGAGGATAAAGAAAATGAGGATCGGCAGCCAGTTCTCCAAACGCCGTAACCTCCATATAGAAAAGGACTTCTACCTATAAGCCAACCACCCATTATGGGAGGGGTGCCCTTGTCTGTCAACTGTCAACTAGGGGTCGCCCGCACGCCTCCTACCGACTTCAAAATTCGAGAATTTCAAAGCGATGATCGACGATGGATCAACCATCATTGGTCTGTCTGTTGTTCTCTTTCACGTGTCCAGAATCTCGAATTATCGATGGCCGATTGATCAGTGGTCGTTCTACGACCTTCGATTTCTGAATACCCTACCGCCCTGCTACTATGAGGCGATCATGCCCGTACGCATCGAACTCAACGGCGAATCCCGCGAGGTCCCGGACTCGCTCAGCGTCCGTCAGCTGCTCGAACATCTGGATTTGCCGACCGAGCGGATCGCCGTCGAGCGGAACCGTTCTGTCATCGCGAGGAATGAGTGGGATGCGATCGTGGTCGAGCCCGACGACCGCTTCGAGGTCGTTCACTTTGTCGGGGGTGGTTCCGGTGATTCCGGACTGTTGATTGCCGGCCGCCGGTTTCGGTCGCGACTGATCATCGGCACGGGCAAGTACCGATCCAACGAGCAAATGATCGAGGCCCACAGCCGTTCGGGTGCCGAAATGGTGACGGTCGCCGTCCGGCGCGTGGACCTGAATCGGCCGCGCGGAGAGCTGCTCGACTCGATCGATACGTCGAAGTTCATGATCCTTCCGAACACGGCGGGTTGCTATACGGCCGACGACGCTGTTCGGACAGCTCGCCTCGGGCGCGAGGCAGGACTGTCGGAGTGGGTGAAGCTGGAGGTGATTGGAGACGAGAGAACGCTCTTTCCCGACACTGCCGCGCTCGTCGAGGCGACGAAGGTTCTCGTCAAGGAAGGCTTCATCGTTCTGCCTTACACCAACGACGATTTGATCGTCGCGCGTCGCCTGATCGATGCCGGCGCGGCCGCCGTCATGCCGCTCGGGGCGCCTATCGGTTCGGGTATGGGTATCCAGAACGTTGCAAACATGCGGATTCTCCGTGAGCGGATCACCGAAGTGCCGTTGATCGTGGACGCCGGGGTTGGCACGGCCTCGGATGCCACGCTGGCGATGGAACTTGGCGCCGACGGCGTGCTGATGAACACCGCAATAGCCGGGGCACATGATCCGGGTGCGATGGCCGAAGCGATGAATCACGCCGTCAAGGCGGGCCGTCTCGCTTTCCGAGCTGGACGAATCGCACGGAAGCTTTACGCCAGCGCATCATCTCCGATCGAAGGTAAGGTCGGTTGAGGAACGGGATTCAACCCTCCCATTCCCCTCGGACTCTCATATGACAACCAGCGCGCCAGAAGAGCGGGAGGAGATTCTCCGCACCGTCCGATCTTTTGTCGAACGGGAAGTCATGCCGGCGGCCAGGGAGCTGGAGCCTAAGGACGAGTACCCGTTCGCCCTTGTCGACCGGATGAAAGAACTGGGGCTGTTCGGCGCGAACATTCCCGAAGCCTACGGCGGTCTGGAACTGGACTACGTGACCTACGCGATGATTTTTGAAGAGGTGTCGCGGGGCTGGATGGGTGTCGCCGGCATCCTCGGAACACACTCGGTCATGTGCGATGTCCTGGCGCGCTTCGGTACCGAAGAGCAAAAGGCGCGCATCCTGCCGGAACTGGCAACGGGTGAGAAACGCGGAGGGCTGGCGCTTTCCGAGCCGGACGCCGGTAGCGATATCCAGCGGATCCGCACCATCGCCAGACGCGACGGTTCCGACTACGTCATTAACGGATCGAAGATGTGGGTTACGAACGGCCGTTATGGGAATACGTTCGCATTGCTGGCCAAGACCAATCCCGATACCGATCCTCCTCACAAGGGGATGAGCGCCTTCATAATCGAAAAAGGCCCATCGGGTTTCCATATCAGCCGCGATATCGAGAAATGTGGCTACAAGGGCGTCGAGACATGCGAGATCGTCTTCGAGGATTTCCGTGTTCCTGCCGCCAACCTGGTCGGGGGCGTCGAGGGAAAGGGTTTCAAACACATCATGACGGGCCTCGAGAGCGAGCGGATCAATGTGGCGGCGCGCGCTCTGGGTATTGCCGGGGCGGCGTTCGAGGCCGCGATGGCGTACTCCCAGCACCGAATTACGTTCGGCAAGCCCATCTGCGAGCACCAGGCCATCCAGATCAGGTTGGCCGACATGGCGACCAAACTCGAGGCGGCCCGGCTGTTGACGTACAGCGCCGCGGAGAAGAAGAATCGTGGCGAGCGGTGCGATCTGGAGGTGGGCATGGCCAAGCTGTTCGCGACTGAAATGGCACAGGAAGTGGCGCTGGATTCGATGAGGGTCCACGGCGGCTACGGTTACGCAAAGGACCTTGCCGTCGAGCGGTATTACAGGGACGCGCCTCTGCTGATCGTGGGAGGCGGGACCAACGAAATTCAGCGGACTCTGATCGCGAAGGGCCTGATCCGGAAGTACAAGGTGGATTGATGAACCTGGGAAGCTACCTTGAGGACTTCGAGGTTGGGAAGGTCTACCGTCACTGGCCCGGCCGTACCGTGACCGAGGCCGATGACACGTGGTTCAGCCTGATCACGATGAACCAGAACCCGCTCCATATCGACGAGCATTATTCGGCGCAGCTACAGCACGGTCGCCGTCTGGTAAACGGAACTTTTGTGTTCAGCCTGATCGTTGGGATGTCGGTCGCTGATATGAGCTTAAAGGCGATCGCCAACCTTGAGTACGACGAGGTCAAGCACACCGGGCCCGTGTGGCACGGAGACACCCTGTATGCGGAATCCACGGTGCTCGAGGTGACCGAGTCCCAATCCAAACCAGACCGCGGGATCGTCTACATCTCGACGCGAGGGATTAATCAGAATGGGGAAACGGTACTGACCTACAGGCGAAAAATCCTGACGCCGAAGCGCGTGTACGACGAAGGGAAAGATTACTGGCCGGGCGGCCAGTAATCTATTTGAGATTGGACATTCGAGATTTCAGATTCTCGGAACTGGCCCGGGACGGGCCGCACCTATCAACAAATGACAGATTTCAAATCTCCAATCTCGAATCTCCAATGCGCCGGCCCGCCGGCGCTAGTCCTTGCTGATTCCGTAGGTCTTCATCTTCCGGTACAGATAGCTCCTCTCCAGGCCGAGAACCCTGGCGGCCTGCGAGACATTCCAGCCACTCTCGTCCAGCTTGGACACGATGAGCGCGCGTTCGTAGCGCGCCCGGGCGTCGTGCAGCAGATTCCCTCCGGCGTCGTAGCCGTCGGGCAAGGACAGGTCCGGCACCACGATCTGGTCTCCCGACACCATGATAACGAGCCGCTCAACCTCGTTCCGCAGCTCCCGGACGTTGCCCGGCCAGGAATACTTCGCCATCGCTTCGAGCACTTCACCGGAGAATTCTTTGGCGCGTATGCCGTGCTCGGCCGAGAAGACTCCCATGAAATACCGGGCAATGACGGGGATGTCCCGATGCCGCTCCCTGAGGGGTGGGACGAAGAACGGGATGACATTCAGGCGGTAGAATAGATCCTCGCGGAAACGGGCCGCCTTGATTTCCTGCGCAAGGTTCTTGTTGGTTGCCGCGATGATCCGGACGTCGGCACTGCGGGTCGACTGCGCTCCGATCGGCTGGAACCTCTGCTCCTCGATCGCTCGCAGAACCTTAGCCTGGGTCTTGAGGCTCATGTCGCCGACTTCATCGAGGAAGAGCGTCCCGCCAGCTGCCAGCTCGAACCTGCCTTTCTTGTTTTCGCTCGCTCCCGTGAACGAGCCCTTGGTGTGGCCGAACAGTTCGCTCTCGATCAGATCTTCCGGGATCGCGGCACAGTTGACCTCGATGAACGGCCCTTCTCTGCGCTTGCTCTGGAAGTGAATGTTGCGGGCGACCAACTCTTTTCCTGTCCCGCTCTCTCCGTAAATGAGCACGCGGCTGTTGGTTGGGGCCACGACGGAAATCTGCTTGCTGAGGGCCTTGATGGGTATGCTCTCGCCGACGATGTGGTATCGGGTCTCGATCTCGCGTCTCAGCTCAAGATTGGTCGCTTCCAGGCGCCGGTGAGACAGCGCGTTCTCGGCTGTTAGGAGAGTGTGCTCGACCGAGAGAGGTTTCTCGATAAAGTCGAAGGCGCCTAGCTTCGTCGCGCTGACCGCGGTTGCGATCGTGGCGTGGCCCGATATCATGATCACGGACGTCACCGGAGTCTTCGATCGGATCCGCTTGAGCGTCTCGAGTCCGTCTATTCCCGGGAGCCAGACGTCCAGGAGGATGAGGTCGAATTCGCTTCCTTCCAGCAGCTCCAGACAGGCCTCTCCTGAGGCCGCCGTCTCCGCGGCGTAACCTTCGTCTTCGAACACGCCCTTCAGCGATCGGCGTATTCCGCTTTCGTCGTCGACGATCAGGACTCTTGGCATACGGGTAGTTCGACGACGAAGCGAGCGCCGTGAGGGTTCATCGGTTCGGTGCCGATGTAGCCGCCGTGGTCGGCGACGATGCGGCTTGCGATGGCAAGGCCCAGGCCAGTGCCGTCCTTTCGCGTGGAAAAGTAAGGCGCGAAGACCCGTTCCCGATCTTCAGGCTGAATGCCGTGCCCGTTGTCGGCTATGCTGAGCCGCGCCATCGTTCGATCGGGCACGAGTTCGCAGCTGATAGTCAATTCCTTCCTCTCCTGTCCGGACATGGCCTCGAGAGCGTTGTCGATCAGGTTGATCAGAACGCGCTTGATCTGCTGGCCGTCCATCATCACAGCCGGCACGCCGTCGGGAATGACAGCGCGAACACTCGTCCCGTTGAACCGATCTTCGTAAAGCGCCAGGGTCTTGTCCACGAGCGGTCCGAGCGCACTGGGTCGCTTCGTTGCGACCGGCAGGCGAGCCACCCGCCCGAACTCGTCGACGAGGGCCTTGAGGCTGCCGACCTCTCCGGTGATCGCATCGACACACTCCTGGATGACCGTCCGCGTGCGCACGTCTGTGTTCGGTGCCCGCTGGATGTTGCGGGATATCCGCTCGGCAGAGAGCTGGATCGGCGTGAGCGGGTTCTTGATCTCATGGGCCAGCCGCCGGGCCACCTCGCGCCATGCCGTCGCTTTCTGGGCCTTGACGACCTCGGTCAGGTCTTCGACGACGAGAACGTAGCCGCCGCCGCTGAGCAGACTGGCCGTGACGGCGCTGTCCATCCCCCGGTCGCCGGCCCTCAGCGTGATCTCCCGGGTCGCAATTCCTTCCTGCCGGGCAATGCGGAGCAGTTCGCCGATCTGCTCCCGATCTTCGGCTGTGAACACGTCCTCGAGGGTATTGGCCGTCTCGATGGAGAACATCGTACGGGCGGCTCGGTTCATCGTCGTGACACGAAAATCGTCGTCGATGGAGATCACGCCCGTCGGGATCGATTCGAGGATGATCTCCGTATACCGGCCTCGTCGGTCGAGTTCGCGGGTTGTCACCTGGAGTTGGTCCGCCATGTCGTTGAAGAGGCCGACCAGCATCCCCAACTCGTCCTCTGCCTCTACCCGCACGCGATGATCCAGGTTGCCGGCGGATATCTCCCGCGTCGCCCCGGCGAGCGCCTGGATCGGAACGGTGATGCGCTTGGACAGGAACAGCCCCGTCCAGACCGCCGCAAACAGGACCAGGATTGTAATCAACACGAGGACAAGGACGTACGTGTCCCGGTAGACCGTGCGATCCTGAACTTGCTCGTTGTAGCTCTGTCGTGCCCCGGCGATCTCGGCCGTCATCTGGGCGAAGGGTTCCGAGGTCGGAAACAGGCCGGTTACCCATGCCGCGGACCCATCGCCTTCCAGCAGGTGAAATGCAATCAGTCTTCCTTCGGTCGCGACAACGACGGCCCGGGTCGTGGTTTGTACTCCCGGGAGGTGCCGCTCGAACAGTTCCGTGTGACTGAGGGCCCCTGCCGAAGCGCGGACGAGGCGCCCCTGGGCGTCCAGGAAAGCCACGGCTTCCATTCCCAGGCTTGCGGCCGATTCGTCCAGGTCCTCCGGTGGCTCATTCGCAAGGAACGAAATGACCCCGACCGCTGTCGCCTCCTCGGCGCGCACCCATTCCTCGCTCATTTCTTCCGTCGTCTGGAACACCGTATCCATCGGGGCGCTGAACCACTTGTCGATGCTGCGGTTGACCAGGCCGAAGGCGAACAGGAAGAGAAACACGGCGGGCACGAGCGTAACGCCGATCAACGACAGAACCAGACGCGTCCGGAACTTGGCTCCGGGCTGTCCGATCTTGTGTTCGACCCACAGCTTGATCAGGTTGCGGGCCAGCACGAAACCGAAGATGATCAGAACGAGAAAAATGAAGGTCGAGAGAGTGTAAAACAGGAACACTTCTCCCGGCTGGGACGGGCTGACCAACGGGCCGAGGTTGAACGCAGCCTGGACGAATACAATCAGGGCAAGCACCAGAAGAACCAGCCCGGCCAGATAGAGCTTCGTTGCGCTCGTCGATGAAGTCATTGTAATAGCATCAGCAGCCGCACGCTCCGAATGGCCCTGTGGTAACGTACAGCCGGTGTCGCGCTAGCCGGCTCAATTATACGCTTTTGAAGGGGTTTAGGAGCCCGGGGTGAAAGTCGTCTGTAGCAGACAGGGGAGTTCGAGTGAACGCCCAATAGAGGGTGGTCGTAGACCGCTCATACCGTGTGGACACGATTTTCACCAGGCCCTCGGACCGTCGCCGAACCATGTCCAGACTCGGAGAGATTCTAGTCGGAGAGAACCTGATCACTCAGGAACAGCTCGTCGGAGCCCTCGACGATCAACGCAAGAACGGGGGACGTATCGGCAGCTGTCTTGTCCGGCTGGGACACCTCTCCGAAGATGCCGTCACAGCCGTCCTGTCCAAGCAGTACGGCGTGCCGTGCATCAACCTCGGCTACTTCGAGGTTGATCCCGACGTCGCTGGGCTGTTTTCTCGTGAAGTCGCCGAACGGTACCAGGTACTACCGCTCAGCCGCATGGGTTCGACCTTGACGATCGCGATGGTCGATCCGACGAACGTGATCGCTCTCGACGAGCTGAAGTTCATCACGGGCCTCAACGTCCAGCCACTCGTGGCTTCAGAGTCCCAGGTCATCTCAGCCATCAAGAAGCACTTCGTCGTATCCGACGAGAACCGACTGAGACGAGCTTTCAAAGACATTACAGAGTCGAGCAACGGAACCAGCGAAGTCGAGGTAATCACCCAGGAAAAGGAAGAACTCGACCTGCTGTCTCTCGAGAAGGAGTCTGGCGAGGCTCCGATCGTCCGACTGGTCAACCTCATCCTGTTCGACGCCGTGAAGCGGGGTGCCAGCGACATCCACCTGGAACCTTACGAGAAGGAGTTTCGCCTGCGCTTCCGTATCGACGGAGTGCTCGAGACCGCGATGAACCCCCCGGTCAATCTCCGCGACGCGATCAGCTCCCGTATCAAGATCATGGCGGATCTGGACATTTCCGAGAAACGCCTCCCGCAAGACGGGAGGCTCCGCGTGCGTCTCCGGCTCGACGACAAGCCCAGGGAGCTGGATTTTCGGGTTTCGACCCTGCCTACCCTGTTCGGGGAGAAGATCGTGATGCGGTTGCTGGACCGCGAGAATCTCATGTTCGACATGCGGAGACTTGGGTTCGAGGCGGCGTCACTGTCGCGTTTCGAGCGCGCGATTTCCAAGCCGTTCGGCATGGTCCTCGTCACGGGGCCCACGGGCAGCGGCAAGACGAACACTCTTTATTCGGCCATCACGCAACTCAACAAGCCGAATTTGAACATCGTTACCGCCGAGGACCCGGTGGAGTTCAGCCTGCCGGGAATCAACCAGGTCCAGATGCGGGATGCCTTCGGACTGAATTTCGCCGCTGCACTTCGTTCTTTTCTTCGACAGGACCCCGACATTATCCTTGTGGGCGAGATTCGCGACCTGGAGACCGCTGAAATCGCGGTCAAAGCGGCCCTGACCGGGCACCTGGTGTTGAGTACCCTGCATACCAATGATGCGCCGGGTACAGTGTCGCGGCTGACGAACATGGGCGTCGAGCCATTTCTGGTCGCGACATCGGTCCAGGCGATCTGTGCACAGCGCCTCGTGAGGCGTGTGTGTGTGGACTGCAGGGAAGAGGTTGAAGCGCCCCCGAACCTGCTGACAGACATCGGTTTCACTGCGGAGGAGGCCGCCACGGTTCGGCCTGTCCGGGGCAGGGGGTGTCCCAGGTGCCACGGTTCAGGCTACAGGGGGCGGATTGGGCTGTACGAAGTGATGGATATGACCGATGATCTTCGTGATGCGATCATCCTCGGTGCCTCCGCCATCGACCTCGGCCGCAGGGCGATCGACGGCGGTATGATCACTTTGCGCCAGAGCGGTCTGAACAAGATCCGAGAACAGGTGACGAGTGTCGAAGAAGTGTTGAGGGAAACCGTCGGATAAGCTATCAACGTCAACCATCAGTTTCTTCCGACAGGAAAAAGCGTAGAGGGTAGAAGCGATGCCAAACTTTGTTTTCAAAGGCCGAAATTCCGATGGAGATGTGATCGATGGGACCCGCGTCGCCGATTCGAGGCAGGCACTCACGTTGGCACTGCGACAAGAGAACATCATGCTTGTCGAGGCCTCGGAGAAGAAGGGTTTCAGCCTCAAGGATTTAGAGATCGGGGGGAACCCCGGTCCCGCTGAGCTGGCCATCTTCACACGGCAGTTCTCAGTCATGATCGATTCGGGGCTGCCTCTGGTGCAGTGCCTGGAGATTCTGGGCGGCCAACAGGAAAACAAGAAGTTCGCCGCGGCGATTAACACCATCCTGCGTGAGGTGGAGTCGGGCAACACGCTGGCATCCGGTATGAAGCTCAGCCCGAAGGTCTTCGACGACCTTTACATCAACATGGTCGCCGCCGGAGAGGCCGGCGGTATCCTCGACACGATCTTCCAGCGGCTTTCGATCTACATCGAGAAGGCCGTCAAACTGAAGGCTGCGATGAAGTCGGCGATGGTGTACCCCGCGGCAATCGTCTTCATCGCGAGCGCCGTCATCACCCTGATCCTGTGGAAGGTCGTTCCCACCTTCACGACGTTGTTCAACAGCATGGAGGTCGAGCTACCCCTGCCGACCCGGATCGTGATCCTGGCGAGTTCCTTCGTCGGTAACTTCGGGATATTTATCCTCATAGGTCTGGGTATCTTTGCGTACCTGTTCAAGGCGTACTACGGCACACCGAAGGGCCGCTACAACGTCGACAAGATGATACTGAAGCTGCCCGTGTTCGGCCCCCTCGTCCGAAAAATCTCCGTGGCCCGTTTTACCCGGACCATGGGGACTCTGATCTCGAGCGGAGTGCCGATTCTCGAGGCGCTGGACATCACCGCACGTACTTCGGGTAACGCGATCATCGAGGAAGCGATCTTTAACGTGAAGACCGCCATCGAACAGGGACGGACAATCGTCGAACCCCTCAAGGAATCCGGCGTCTTTCCGCCGATGGTCATCCAGATGATCGGAGTCGGTGAAGAGACTGGTGCACTGGAAACCATGTTGTCGAAGATCGCCGACTTCTACGAAGACGAAGTCGACACTGCGGTGGGCGACCTGATGACTGCGATCGAGCCGATGATGATGGCCGTGCTCGGGGTTGTGGTCGGTGGTATCGTGATCTCGATGTACATGCCGATCTTCCAACTGGTCGGCGAGTTGAGCGGATAGCGGTCCCCTTGGCAAATCCGGACACACGCGGCCCCCTCTCCCTGATGGACCGGAGCAAGTGGCTCCTCCGGTTGATCTGGGTCCGGATCGCCGTCTTCAGCGTGTTCGTCGCGGCGCAGGAGCGGTCGCTCGACATGCTGGTCCTGCTCGGCGCTGTCTATGCCCTTTCCCTTTGCTGGTTCGCGCTGCTTCGTTTGAACAAGTCGTACGTCGCGCAGGCCTACTGGCAGATCGCTGTTGACCTTCTGCTGATCACCTGGATGGTCAACCGGACCGGCGGTCTCGACAGCTACTTCTCTTCGCTCTACTTTCTGGAAATCGTCATGTCGAGCATCCTGCTCAGACGGCGAGGCGCTTACCTGACGGCCATCGCGAGCTCGTTGCTGCACGGCGTACACCTGGACCTTGCGCACTTTCAGGTGATCCCGTCGACGACGGTCAACTTCCCGCCGCTGTTTACGCTGCAATACATCGTAGGCGTGACGATCTTCGGCTTTGCGGCAGTCGGCTTCCTGGCGAACGTCCTGGCGGAAAACTGGCACACCTCAGATGCGGCGCTGGAGGAATCCACGGGACGAGTGGCTTTCCTGCAGGCCCTTACGAGCCACATCATTGACAGCCTGGGTACCGGGCTGATCACGACGGATCTGAACGGAAGAATCTACCTTTTCAACCCAGCCGCGGCCCGCATCTCGGGGCGGAGTTCCGACGACGCCTTCGGAACGAGCATCCACCAGCTGTTCCCCGATCTTGTGGCTGAAGTGGGTGTTGGGAATTTCGAGTTGAATACGACGGGCCCCGAGAACCGCCGCATCTGTCTGCAGTTCACCGTCACGCCGCTCGCCATGAGCCCGGACCGGCCGACCGGATACGTGTGGTGCTTCGACGATGTGACCGAACTTCGCGAGATGGAGAAGCGGTTGCGGCAAAAGGAGCGTATGGCCGCCATCGGTGTGATGTCCGCCGGCATCGCCCACGAAATCCGGAATCCCCTGGCATCGATTACAGGGTCGTTCGACCTACTGAAGGCCGAACTGCAGCTCGAAGAGGAGCAGGGCCAGCTCGTCGGCATCATAGCGCGCGAGACGCAGCGCCTCAACCAGACGATCAACGATTTTCTTCTGTACGCTCGCCCGGTGTTGCCACGCCCGCGGAACCTCCGACTGGACCAACTGATCGCCGACGCGGTCCAGCTGATCCAGAACAGTCCCGATCTCGGACCTCGGCACCACATTGAAACCAGCCTGGAGCCGGTGACCGTTCGTCTGGATGACGGGATGATGAGGCAGGTGGTCCATAATCTGGTGTCTAACGCGCTGAAGGCAATGCCGGAGGGCGGCACGCTCCGAATTCTTCTCGATTCTGCCGAGGATCGGGTCCGGCTCCGGTTCGAAGATACGGGAATCGGAATGGAGAACCACATGATCGACCGCCTGTTCGTCCCGTTCAGTTCCTCGTTTCGCACCGGCACGGGGCTCGGCCTGTCGATCGTGTACCAGATCGTGAACGCGCACCGGGGGACGATTGCGGTCGTCTCGCAGCCCGAACAGGGGACTCGGTTCACCCTCGATCTGCCGCGGGAACTCGTGCTCGAAGGCGAGCAGGTTCCGGTGGCGGCCGGTGAGCGGGTCCGCCCACAACCTGATACTCAATGAGTCTTAAGGCTAAGGTCCTCATTATCGATGATGAGCTCTCGATCCGGGAGATGCTCGAAATTTTCCTGAAGCGCCAGGGGTGCGATGTGGCCGTCGCAGACTGCGGCGAGGCGGGGCTGGATCGCATTCGCGAGGAGGACTTCGACGTCATCGTCTCCGACATCCGCATGCCCGACATGTCGGGGATCGATCTGCTGCGGCGCTTTCGATCCGAGGCTGCCTCCGGAGAATTCATCCTGCTCACCGCATACGCCACAGCGGCCACGGCCATCCAGGCCCTCAAGATGGGCGCTTTCGATTACATCCTGAAGACCGACAACTTCATGCAGGAGTTGAGCCACATCATCGAAAGGGCTCTCGAAGAACAGCGCTTGAGGGAAGAGAACACCTACCTGAAGCGAGAGTTCAAGAAACAGCACGGGATGGGAAACCTCATCGGCAGGTGCGAGAGGATGCAGGACCTGTTTCGGATGATCGAGACCGTCAGTGAAACCGGCAGTACCGTGCTCATCACCGGGGAGAGTGGCACGGGCAAAGAGCTTGTTGCCAAGGCGATCCACCTCAACAGCCCACGCGCCGACGAGCATTTCATTTCGGTCAACTGTGGCGCCCTGACCGAGACGTTGCTCGAAACGGAGCTGTTTGGCTACGTCAAAGGCTCCTTTACGGGTGCAAACTCAGACCGGAAGGGTCTGTTCGAGGTAGCGGACAAGGGAACGATCTTCCTCGACGAGATTGGCGACACCAGTATGGCGATGCAGGTCAAGCTCCTGCGAGTCCTGCAGGAGCGTATGGTCCGTCGTGTCGGAGGAGCCGATGAAACACCGATCGACGTCCGGGTGATCGCAGCGACGAACCGAAATCTATCCGACATGGTTTCCGAAGGAGAGTTTCGAGAGGACCTGTTCTACCGCATCAGCGTGTTCCCTCTAGAGACTCCCCCGCTCAGAGAGCGTGCCGAGGACATCCCTCTTCTCGCCCACCGTTTTCTGGATCGGCTCAATGCGTCGATGGAGAAGCACATTGAAGGGATCTCCGCCGAAGCGCTCCGAAAGCTGGAAAGCCACTCATGGCCGGGCAACGTGAGGGAACTAGAGAATGCCATCGAGCGGGCATTCATCCTGGAGACAACGAGGCAGATTACCGCGGAGAACCTGTCAACCACGATCGGAGGAGCTCCGCAGTCCAAGCCCGGTCCACCGGTGATTCCGCCCGCCGGCCTGGATCTGGAGTCCTACGTGGAAAGTCTGAAGAAAGAATTCTTCGACGAAGCCCTGCGTCGGACGAACGGAGTGCAGGTCAGGGCCGCGGAACTCTTGGGGATACCCTACCGTTCGTTCCGCCACTACATGCAAAAGTTCAACATCAAAACCAACGACAGCAAGAGCTAATCCGTTTTCAACACGAAGGGCACGAAGGAACACGAAGGAAACAGAAATTCTTTTCTTCGTGACCTCCGTGGAACTTCGTGTGCTTCGTGTTAGAGATTCGGGTTGAGCCTCGTTTCGACACGCCTATTCTTCTGCGTTCATGTGCGACGCGCGGTAATGGGCTGCCAGAAGGTCGGCGCCGAAGTCTTTCTCCAGATCCCGCCAGACCGAATGGATGTGGTTGGCGTTGTTCTGGATATTGTCGTACTCGATCAGGAACGTCGGGCCCTGGATTCGGTAATAGTGACCCTCTCCCCGCGCTGTGCCCCCGGCCCATGCGAAGTAAATGGCGTCGGCCCCGGCGCGGCGAATCTCATCCAGCGCTTTATTGGCATCGTCGGGAGCCTTGTTGAACAGGTACTCGCGGATGATAGCCAGAAGCATCGTCTTCTGCTCGGCCCTCATGCTGGCAGCCCTCAGTCCGGCCGGGTCTCCCGGTTCGGCCTTGCGGTCGACACCGGTGATGATGTCGCGGGGCGCCTCGGTTTCTATGATGGCCGTGGCCTTCTGTTCGGCGTCGAGGGAATCGAGCAGCGCGCGGGCCAGGTCCTCTTCATCGCCCAGCGCCCGTAGTCCGGCCATCCGGCCTTCTCGGACTTCGGCCGGGTTCGCGCCGTGGAACGAAGGCGTCGACACGACACGTCCGCCGTCGATCGTAAAGTTCAGCGCAAGATGATGACCTTCGAACCGCCAGCCCCACTGTCCCGATTCGGATGGCGTACCGAAGATGCTGACGAAGTAGAGTTCTTCATCTCGGCTGATCCGACGACCGGTTCCTTCCGCTTCGAACAGGACCTGCTCGAGGCTCATGATCGTCGTCGCCTTGATGTAGCCTTCCTGGCTGAGCCCGGAGATGACCAGCGCGTGTGCAAGCTGCCGCTGGTATGGCTCCATCTCCTTGATCGGGAGGCCGCTACGTTCGACGGGTGTGAAATGCCAGTTCATGCGTTCGTCGTCGGAGAATCCGAACGTAGCCTTGTCGCGCTGTTCGGGCGACAACGAGTTCAGGAACGCGTTAGCCGTGCTGGTCATTGTCGGTATGCTTTGGGCTTGGTAGACCGCGAAAGTGCCCGATGCCAGCAGGCAAGCCAGCACGACGAGGGTCTTGAAGCGTGTCATTTTGAACCTCCAGTAGGGTCAGAAGAATATACTAGAAGCCACGGCAATGCTCAACGTTCTCCAGCCCGTCCGGCGGGCGCCCTTGGCGGGACGACTCCGTCCTGGAATTTCCTGGCTTTGATATCGCCAGTCCGGATCGTCTACCTCATCAATGGCCTCCGCAGTGGCGGCGCCGAGACCATGCTTTACAAGGTGCTCCGCGCTACCGACCCGGAGAGTTTTTCCAGTTCCGTCGTGACGCTCATCGATGGGGGTAAGCTGCGACCCCGGATTGAAGCTCTCGGCGTTCCGGTGGATTCGCTCGGGATGACGCGCGGCGTTCCGGGTCCGGTGGGTTTTCTGCGTCTGCTACGCCTTCTTCGGGATCGGCGACCTCATGTCATACACACTTGGCTCTACCAGTCGTCACTTGTCGGCCTGATCGCCGGCGGGATCCAGGGCGTGCCCGCCTGCGTGTGGAACCTTCGTAATTCCGACATCGACTGGGAGCGCTACCCGACAGGATCACGCATGGTCTTTCGGACGCTGCCGTTGCTCTCAGAGTTGCCCGACGCCGTTGTCGTCAATTCCAACAGCGGCAAGATTGCGCACGAACAGGCGTCGTTCCGGCCGCGCCGATGGGAGGTGATTCCGAACGGCTTCGACGTGGACGAGTTTCGCCCCAATCCCGCGGCGAGGCTACGTCTCCGGGCTCCGCTGGATTTTCCCCGTTTCGTGATTGGGCTCGTGGCGCGATGGGATCCCATGAAGGACCATCGGACGTTTCTCGAAGCCGCTGCCCGGTTTCGAAATCTGAAACCCGATACCCGATTTGTTCTCGTGGGCCAGGGTATGGATGCAAGGAACCCGGCGTTGGCGAACGAGATTGCCAAGGTTGGATTGGGGGAGTCGGTCGAGCTACTTGGAGAGCGCACCGACATGCCCGAAATAGTTCCCGGTTTCGATGTCCTCTCGCTAACATCCGCTTTCGGTGAGGGTTTCCCGAACGCCGTCGGTGAAGCGATGGCCTGCGAGGTTCCTAGTGTCGTCACTGCCGTCGGCGACGCTGCCCTGGTGGTTGGTGACACCGGCATCGTCGTGCCACCTGGCGAGCCCGACGCGCATGTGAGGGCCTGGACCGAACTGTACGAGATGGATCCGGAGCGTCGGCGGGCTATCGGCCACGCCGCCAGGGAACGGGTCGAGCGGCTGTATTCGATCGAGGGAATCGCAGACAGCTACGCCGCGCTTCACACGGAACTGGCAGAGGCGGGCTGAATGGGTTTGGAACGCCGCCGGCCCGATGTCAGAATGAACCGGATTCGAAGGACTGAAGGACATGCCGGACAAGAAGAAGGTATTCCACGTCATCACGAAGCTCGAGCTGGGCGGCGCACAGAAGGTGACGTTGATGACGCTGGAAAGACTGCCGCTCGAGCGCTATGAGCTTGCTCTGGTCACCGGTTCCGAAGGCCTACTGATCGGCGAAGCGGTGGAAATACCCGGGGTTCGCACGGTGCAGGTAGCCTCGCTCGTCCGGGAGATCCGGCCGATCCAGGATCTCAGTGCGCTGTGGTGCCTCTACAGGCTCTTCCGGCGCGAGCGTCCCGACTTCGTTCATACCCACAGTTCGAAGGCGGGAATACTCGGCCGTTGGGCGGCCTGGCTCGCCGGCGTTCCTTACATTTTTCACACGGCGCACGGTTTCGGTTTCAACCGGTATCAGCGCGCGATCATTCGGACGCTTTGCATCTGGATCGAGCGTCTCACGCGAAGAATAACAACGCGACTTGTCTTCGTCTCCCACTCAAACGTCCGGACCGCCGAATCGTACAACCTGATTGGAAACACGCCATGGATCCTCTGTCGGGATGCGATCTCGGTGCGCGAATTTCTCGACAGCGACAAGCGCGAGCGAAAGTCGGCGGAGTGGGGTATTCCGCCAGGTCGGACCCTCGTCGGGATGGTGGCCTGCTTCAAACCGCAGAAATCCCCCATCGATTTCGTCGACGTCGCCGCAAAGGTCCTCGAATCGCGAAGCGACGTCCACTTCGTGATGGTCGGTGACGGCGACCTGCGTTCAGGCATCGAGTCCCGGATTCGTGAACGCGGTGTCGGCGACAACATGACGCTGCTGGGATGGCGCAAGGACATGCCCGATGTCTATGCGAGCTTGGATATCGTCGTCCTGACATCGCTGTGGGAAGGTCTGCCGTGCGTGTTCTCCGAAGCGATGGCCAGCAGCCGGCCGCTGGTTGTCACCGACGCCGATGGTGCGCGAGAGGCCATCACCGACGGTGAGAACGGGTACATCCATGCGCCACGGGACGTCGATGCGCTGGCCCGGTCCATTGTGAAACTCGTGGACGATCGCGAACTTCGAGTCGCGATGGGGAGGCGAGGCAGAGCCCGTGTCGCCCAGTTCGACATCGCCACGGCCGTGGCAACGCTGGAATCTGAGTACCGCGAGTGTCTCGCGGACACGTCTGCCGGAAACGTTGCCGGGGCAGGCAGCCTGGGTGAGGCATGATCTGGTTCGCCCTGGCATTTCTGCTGAGCTTCGTGTTCGCGCTGTATTGGACGCCCGTCATGCGCCGTGCTGCGTTTCAGCTCGGCATCGTCGACCGGCCGGACGGAAAGCTCAAAGACCATGCCGAACCGGTGCCATACCTGGGCGGCTTGGCTGTCTTCATGTCGTTTCTGCTGACAGTCGGTGTCCTGACGGAGTTCGAGCAGGAAACGCTCGGACTGCTTCTCTCGGGAACGATGATCGTCATGGTCGGGCTCCTGGATGATTTCGGCGCGCTATCGGTCTCCCAGAAACTGCTCGGTCAGACGCTTGCAGCCTTCGTGCTCGTCAAGTCCGGCATCTTCATCAAGCTCGAGTTCTTGCCCCCCTGGCTTGCGATCTTGCTCACGGTCGTCTGGATTCTTTCGGTGACGAACGCCTTCAATATCATCGACGTGATGGACGGTCTGGCGGCGGGCGTCGCGTCGGTATGTGCATTGGCGATCGCCGTGGCCAATCTAATGGCCGGCCGACAATCGATCGCGTTCCTTTCCATCGTTCTGGCCGGAGCGACGCTGGGGTTCCTGCGTCACAACTTCCATCCCGCCAAGATCTACCTGGGAGACTCCGGCAGCCTGTTCATCGGTTTCATGCTGGCGGCCTTGTCTATGAACGCAGGTTACACTCGGATCAACCTGGTGGCCGTCATCAGCCCCGTGCTGATTCTGGGTCTGCCGCTCTTCGACCTGTCTTTCGTGGTGTACGCGCGGTGGCGCAAGGGGATCCCGATCACCCGTGGCAGCCCCGATCACTTCGCGTTGAGGCTGCAGCGATGCCGGTTCTCGGTGGTCGAGACCGCACTGATCAGCTATTTCGCGACGTTCTTCTTGAGTGGAGTTGCGCTCGTGATGAGTCAGATCGAGTTGGAATGGGCTCTGGCAACGACGACCGGTACGCTGTCGCTGGGGGTTCTCTCGGCATACATGTTGATGAAAGTGGACGTGGCTTCGTGAGCAGGGTTCTGGTCATTGGCGGAGGTCTGGCCGGGCTGAGCGCGGCATTTCACCTCAACGAGCATGACCCGATCGTGTTCGAAAAGGAAAGTACGGTCGGTGGAATCTGCCGGTCCTTTTCCCAGGACGGATTCACTTTCGATGTTACCGGCCACCTGATTCATCTCAAGAACGACTACACGAAGGAACTGCTCGACCGGCTTCTTCCTGATGCGTTCCGCCCAAACGAGCGACGCGCTGCGATTTACTCCAAAGGTTGCGTGACGCCCTACCCGTTTCAGGCGAATACGCATGGTCTGCCGCCCGAGGTCGTCAAAGAGTGTCTGTTGGGGTTCGTCGAGAGCCTCGGCGAAGACCCCACCAGGGCCGAGGATTTTCACGATTGGGTGCTCAAGACGTTCGGCATCGGCATCGCTCGCCATTTTATGCTGCCGTTCAACGAGAAGTTCTGGAAGAGCGACTTGCGGACGATTACCGCGGACTGGGTCAGCTGGTCGATTCCGAAACCAAGCCTGGAGGAGGTGGTCAACGGGGCGTTGGGTATGACGAACAGGGGGATGGGGTACAACCCGAGGTTTCTATATCCGAAGGATGGAGGCATCGATTGCCTTCCGAACGCCTTGGCCCGACCCCTCGAGAACATCCACACCGACCACGCCGTCAGTTCGATCGACACCGCCACGAAGACCGTTCGGTTCGCCAACGACAGGGAAGAGTCCTACGACTTCCTGATCTCAACGGTTCCGCTGCCCGTAGTCTACCGCCTGCTCGTTCGTCCCGAGCCCCGCATCCGGGACAATGCGATGAAGCTTCGAGTTCTCTCGGTTCTGGACATCAACATCGGCATCGACCGGGCCGGCGTGAGTGATCAGCATTGGTTGTACTTTCCCGAAGACGAGTTCATCTTCACCCGAGTCGGCTTTCCGACCAATTTCTCGGAGTCGGTCGCTCCCGCCGGCACCAGCTCGATGTACGTCGAGGTCACGCACCAGCACGATCCGAAACCAGATCCGGAGAAGACCTTCGAACGCGCAGTCGAGGACCTGAGGAAGTGCGGCCTCCTCAACGCCGACGACAGGATTCTCACCCGCCAGTTCATCCACATACCCCATGCTTACGTCATATTCGACCGCCATCGTCAGGCCCACCTGAAGGAGCTGATCGATTACCTCGAGGAGCGGGATATATTTCCAGCAGGCCGCTATGGGCGATGGGAGTATTTTTCGATGGAGGATTCGATTCTAAGCGGAAAGGCGGCGTCTGAAAGAGTCCTGGAACGCATCCACTCGGTCGCGGCCAAAGTGTAATCCGGCGGTAGCGACCGGGTAATCCCCATCCAGAACAGAACCGAGAGCGATAGCGACCGGGTAATCCCCATTCCAGAACAGAACCGAGAGCGGTAGCGACCGGGTAATCCCCATTCCAGAACAGAACCGAGAGCGGTAGCGACCGGGTAATCCCCATTCCAGAACAGAACCGAGAGCGGTAGCGACCGGGTAGCTTCCACTTATTGCCGATTCTCTAGTGGAGAATCCGCATTGGACATCGTTCGTTGGAGATTCGAGTGTGGGCCCTCGATCGCCTTCAGGTTGCCAACAAGGACGGTGGGCCCGACGCTAAGGAACGCGCGACTGCTTCGGTTATGGAATCCACATCGTTCTTGTGGAGTGACGCATAGAGAGGAAGCGTCAACTCTCTCTCGCCGTAGGATTCCGTTATCGGGAGTGAGACGTCCGGATAAAGAGATCGGATCGCGGTCAATTGATGGACGGGCCGGTAATGGATACTGGTCTGGATACCCCGTTCCCGCAGTTCTGACTCCATCGTGTCGCGATCTGCCCGGCTCGGCAGGACCACCGGATACACGTGGAACGCCGGGACCCTGTCGGCTGCGACTGATCGAAACGGGAGGATCAGGTCCGTTTCGATCGCGAGGCGGTAGTTGTATCGTTCGACGATCGTGGCCCGCCTCCTGTTGATGTCGGTGAGCTTGGCGAGCTGAGCCAGGCCGATGGCTGCCCGAATGTCGTCGAAGCGGAAGTTGAAGCCGATCTCGACGACGTCGTAATGAGCAGAGCGTCCGCAGTCCCGGTCCCTGGTCGTCTTCGTCATTCCGTGTGACCGCCCGAGGCGCAGTCGTTCGGCAAACTCCCTGTCATCGGTGGTCACGACGCCACCCTCGCCCGTCGTGATGTTCTTGTTTCCGAACAGGCTGAAGCAGCCCGCCGACCCCAGGCTGCCGCAGGGGCGGCCACGGTAGGTGGCGCCGGGCGCGTGTGCGGCGTCTTCGATGATGGCTAAATCGTGCCCGCGCGCGATCTCGGAGAGCCGATCCATGTCGCATGGGATCCCTGCATAGTGAACAGGGAGGATCGCCCGTGTCCGGGCCGTCACCTTGAGCGCTGCATCTTCCGGGTCGATCGTAGGGTCTTCCAGGCTGACAATGTCGACGAAGATGGGGGTCGCCCCGCAATGCAGGATTGCGGCGGCAGTTGCGACGAACGTCATGGAGGGACAGAGCACTTCGTCTCCCGGTCCGATGCCGAGCGTCTTGAGAGCGAGGATGAGCGCGGCCGTTCCGTTCGAAACCGCTACCGCTTCGGTCGTTCCGGCAACTCTCGCGAACGTCCGTTCGAATTCTTCGGTGCGCGGTCCGGCCGTAATCCAGTTCGACTCGAGTGCGCCGAGTGCACCGGCGAGCTCGTCGCCGTCAAACTCCAGTTCCGACAGTCTCGTGTTCCACATGGGGGCGCAGGAACTCCTTTTCCCTCATCGGGAAGTCCTCATTCGCCTTTTCGTAGTCGTCGGGGCGGCCGACATCCATCCAGTAATCGGTGCTTTCGTAACCGAGGACTTTCAGGTCATTGTCCAGCAGTCGTCGGAGCAGATCCGGAAAGTCGAACCTGATCGATTTTGGGATGAAGTCGACTACGCGCGGCGCGAAGACGTAAATTCCCATGCTGACAAGATATTCCATCCCCGGCTTTTCCTTGAAATTGATCACGCGTCCGTCCGGGTCCGTCTCGATGACTCCAAAGTCTATCTGTTCGTTACGTCGGGTCATGGCCACGGTTGCGACGGACTCTTTTTCGTAGTGGAAGCGGACGAGCCGCCCGAAGTCGACGTCGGTCAACAGGTCCCCGTTCAGGACCAGAATGCTGCGGTCCATTCGAGGCAGTCGGGCCAGCGGTCCGGCCGTGCCGAGTGGCGTGGTTTCGTAAGAGTATTTGAGGTCGAGCCCGAGGTCCTTGCCGTCCTTGAAGTAGGCCTGGATGAGGCCCGCCAGGTGTCCGACAGCCAAGGTGACATCCCGGAAGCCGTAGGCTGCGAGCTGACGCAGCAGAATCTCCAGGATTGGATAGTTGCCGACGGGCATCAGGGGCTTCGGCAGCGCTGTCGTGTAGGGAAGCAGCCGCGTTCCCTTGCCGCCCGCGAGGACGACGACCGGGGTTTCCGCGCACAGGCTGGACATTGGCGACCTCTGTTTCATCGAAGCTGTTCCATTCGAAAATCGGACCTGCTGGGTGTCAATAGTCAGACACCGCTCCCAAAATCTTGACACGATCACAGTCAACCGTCTGGGCCTTTTCGGCTTCCGCCGGTTCCGGAGTGCCGTTCCGGTAGTGGGAAACGGCTGTCCTCAGCTGCCTTCGAACCGATCTGCCGCACTCGACCAAGGAACGGAAGAGGCTGCCTTTCGAAAGCCGGACCGTTTCTCCAGTTTGATAGAGCAACCGTCTTGCCAAAGTAATGCTAGGGCGCCGGAGAGCTCCGCTGCCGTCTTTCGATCTGACGCCGGACCGCGCTGACAGTTCGACTGTAGGGGTGGAGAGTCTGTGCCAGCGAGAATGCCGCCAGTGCCTCATCGAGGCGGTCGGCGCTGGAAAGACACAGACCGAGGCCCAGGAGAGGGTCCGCCTTTGCCGGACTCAACCAGATCGCACGTTCGAAGTGCTCGGTAGCTTCAGCGAGGTAGGCCGGATCGCTTGTCTTCTGATGGAGCTCCAACGCGGTCCGTCCCGCTGCATGAAGGATGCTCGAATCGAACGGATTGACCGCTGCTGCAAATTGGAGAGTTCGGTAAGCTTCCTCCACCTTCAGATTCGCCAGCTCGCCCTCGGCGCGGTAATGAAGCTCGCCCGACACGTAGACCACACCCGATACCAGAACGACGACCCCGGTCAGCAGGCCGAAGGCCCCCGCTCCGATCGAGCGCCCCCGGCCCGTGCCCGGCCGAGGCCCGATCCGAGGCCCTTCGGTGGCGAGGAGTCCCATTAGCACCACACCGACCGCGCCGACGCTGGCGAAATAGACGTCGATGTCGATCAGGTTGTGTGTGATCCATACCAAAATGGCGAGGAGCACCCAGCGTCTGTCTCCCTGCGAGTCCAGAATGCCCTGGCGGCGAGGCCACAAGAACAGTGCCAGGGCGAAGCCCGCGACGACGCCCAGAAGACCCAGTTCGGCCAGCAGTTGTACCGGCGTGTTGTGTGCAAACTGCGTCTCGTTGGCGCCGATCTGCTGGTGCTGGCGGTACAGGACGGCGTAGGTGTTCAGGCCGCTACCGAAGATCGGGTTCGCCGCGAAGATTTCCCAGCCCGTCAGCCAGTTCTGGAGCCGCAATGTGACAGGGTTATGCGTCTCGGCCCGGCCTAGGTTGACCGCCCCGGCCAGCAGGATCATCGCCAACGGGACCAGGACCGCGCTTCGCCATCGCGCGGCGTTAGGCCGCATCAGCAGCCAACCCAGGACCAGGGCGCCCAGCCCGGCCACGAAGCCGAAGGATCGGGTCATCAAACCGGCCGCCAGGACGAGGCCGGCGTTCCCCACCAGGGCCGCATCTGCCAGACGCGGCCCAGATTTCCACAGGGCGGCGTGTAGAGGGAGGGCGATCAGCAGAAAACCCCAAAGAGTTCCCGGCAGTGCAAACCAGGCAAACACTCGTGCCGTGGCCAGGCGATCGAGGATTGGCACCCGTACGATTTCGTTCGTTTCCGAGTAGAGCACGAAGTTGTATGCGTTCTCCAGGCCCCAGACGAACTGGTAGATTGCGTACAACGACACCGTCCCGGCGAGCAGCACCAGCGTGAGCGCGACCGGCTTCAGATTTTTGTCGGGCGAATACCGGAAGTATCCGAACAGACAGTAGTAGGCCCACACGATCGTCAGAAAATCGAGCGACCGATACGGATCTGCCGAGACGATGACCGAGTGAACGAGGAGGCCGCCCCAGAACGCGCCGCCCCCGATCAGAAAGCTGGCAGGTACGCGGGCTTCCATTACGAGGATCAGGAGCGCGAACGTCGATGCCAGCATCAGCAGCATCCGGCCCGAACCCCATGCCTCCGGTGGAGCAAGGGCCACCACAACCAGGGCTCCCAGGGCGAGCAGTCGGGCCGTCTTGAGGGGCGGAACGCTCATCGGGCCCCCTCGATGCCAAGGATGATGATCTCGTAGTCGGTCAGCCCTTCGGCACCGGCGTAGCGTTCCCGGATCGCGTCCGCCAGCGCCAGATGTTCGTCTCTTCGTTCGATATCGCCGTTGATGTCATACAGTTCGGCGAGCTTCAAGTGTGCCGGAACGAAGTTGGGTTCCATCGCAACCGCGGTCCGTAATTCCTCCATCGCACCCGAGACATCGCCACCTTGGAACAACGCCTCCGCCCGGTTCCGCCGGACGGCCACGACGTACGGGTCGATCTCGAGAATCCGGCCTGCGGTGGAGGCAATCTGACGATGAACGGCCTCGTTGCGGCCATCGTTATCGGTCAGCCGGAACATGACTGAGTACAGGTGTTCCAGTCGGGCCGGGAAGAAGGCCGGGTTGCTGTCGGCGGCGCGCAGGAAATAGGCTTCGGCGATGTCGAGCAGGTGCGGGTCCCCCTCGCGGAGGAACTGCTCCTTATAAACGACACCCAGGTTCGCCAGCAGGACCGGATCGGCCGGCCGGAACCCTACGGCGAGGCGGTGGGCCCGGGCCGCCTGTTCCAGGCGTCCTTCGACGTAGGCGCGGTGCCCGACGGCGTTCAACTGGTAGGCGATCGCCGGGACCAGGCTCGATTGGATGTACAGAAGCACCACGGCCGTTCCCACCACCGCAGTTACGCGGAGCGATGCCGCCGGACGTCCGTGGCGCTCTTCCCCCAGCGGTGCCGACGCGAGTGCGACCACCGACATCGCCGACAAGACGATCGCGGTCTGGAAGTTGTTATCGACGGTGGCGTGGACCGACACCCCCACGATGATGAGCAGCGCGGCGCGCTCCAGGAAAACCGCTTCGGGTCCAATCTCGTGCCGTGCACGCATCAACCGCCTGAAGAAATACCCGATCAACCCAAGCAGAAGGAGAGTGGCTGGAATCCCGGTTTCGGCGGCGTAGTGGAGGTACTCGGAATGGGCGATCGCTTGCCTTTTCATGAAACGGCCGATCGTGTTGTCAACGGGAAAGCGATACTTTCTGGCCGCGTGTTCGTACTGGGACAGACCGACGCCCATCAAGGGCCGTTCGGCGATCATCGTCGCCGTACTGGCCCAGATTTCCGCCCTTGAGTAGTTGTACGGGTCTTGCTCTCCAGAATCGAGGAACTTCTGAACGACGGGCGGATTCCAGAACACGATCCAGAACGGCATCGCGACGGCCAGGACCGCGACCCCGACGAGAACGAGCCTCGGCTTCAACTTCCATAATCCGGCGAGCAAGACCGCCAGTGCCGCGAGGGTGGCGCCGCGGGACACCGTCTCCAGGATGCCGTACCCCAGAAAGAGGCCCGCCGCGCCGGCCGGGAGTCTCCAACGAAGTTTTGTGTGGAAGATGGCGACGCCGAGGGCTGCTCCAAAGCCGACCAGCAGGTAGGAAGCGAAATGATTCGGGTTGGCAAACGGTCCGGAAACGGCCCCTGTCGCTCCGGCCAGGCCGTAGACGAGATGCCCCGCCGGAATCGCAATCACCAGCGCCAGCAGAGAGCTCTTCCAGCGAAGTGTCCGGCGGCCCGCGAAGCGAACCAATACGATCAGGAACAGAGCCAGGAGGACGTGTTCACTCCAATCCAGGTAGCCGTGGCCCAGGCTTGCCGGGTTCAGCCATAGCGAGACCAACATCAGCACGAGCGTCCCGGCGATGAGCCCGTAGATGCGGGTGGGAAGCCCTACTGGCAGCCCTGGGCCGGATGTCGCCCGGGTGGTCCACAGACCGACACCGATGGCTCCGAAGAGCAACGTTCTGTAGAGGATAAACAGCAGCGGTTGGGCCGACAGGTGGCCCAGGGGGGCGATCGCGATGGCCAATCCCACCAGCGCCAGGACAACCGGTTCCGCTCGGGGCCGCGCCAGGCTTCGCCCCCCCTCCGAAGACGGGCTCAGTGTCGGTTGCGCCATCGGCTCATCGAATTTAGGCAAATCCACCATTTGCTTACGTTCTGCGGCACTCGAGTGACAAAATTTGTCGCTCGGGGAAACGGCCTGAATTCATAAGTCGCTCCATCCTAACTCTTTCGCCATTAGGAACTGCAATTGCCACACCGAAACCGAATTTGAACAGTATCGTCCGGGGTCCTCGCAGCCATCGCACGCGGTGGCCTTGTCATGGATACTAACTGGTTGACAGCGTTGTGTCGTCTCGGTACGATGCAACGAAATTTCGTAGATGGCTCAATAGATTACCTATTTTGAACACGCTATAGGACGAATTCACGGAGGGAAGTGACCGATGAAGAAGAGTCGTGGTTTTTCACTGCTGGAGCTCCTGATCGTCGTCGCGATCATTTTGATCATCGCGACGATCGCCATCCCCAGCTTGCTCCGCTCCCGCCAGGCCGCCAACGAATCGAGAGCCGTGGCGCAGCTCAGGACCATCAACACCGCCCAGGTAACGTACATGTCGGGTGCAAGCGGCAACTACGGCGGCATCACGGACCTGATCAACGGCGGTTTCCTCCCGGAGAACTTTTCCGGTACGGTCGCCGGGTACACCTACACGATCACCCTGTCGAGCGCCAACACGAACTACGTGACGGTGGCGAACGCCGTGTCCGACAACACGGGGAAGTTCGACTACTACAGCGGTCCCGACGGAGTCGTGCGTTATTCCGCGGGTACCGGTGTAACTCTCGGGGCACCGGTAAACTAATTCCGGGCCAGGAGTCTCAAGTGGCCCGCCGCCCCTCGCTGGGGGGCAGCGGGCGCCCCAGCTTGAGAACGGCGAATGTGAGCAACGGACCCAATACACAGCGCGGTTTCTCACTGCTCGAACTGCTGATCGTCGTTGCGATCATCCTGATTATCGCGTCGATCGCCATCCCCAGCTTGCTCCGCTCGCGGCAGAGTGCCCACGAGTCTGGCGCGGCCGCGAGCATGAAGTCGATCAACATCGCCCAGAACGTCTACATGATGACGAACCAAGGGTTCGGCGCGATGGCCGATCTGATCGCCGGCGGCCTCATCGACGAACGTTTTGAGGTCGAGCTGTCCGGGTACGTGTTCGGCGTGACGCTAGCCGACAGCAACCAGGACTACACGGTTACTGCAACGGCCGTCAGCGAATCAACGGGGCGCTACGATTACTACTCGACCCCGGACTACATCATCCGCTATACCTCCACAGTCTCCCGCGCGCCGGCAGGTATGGCCGGGAAGGGCGTGCAATAGTCATCAGTCATCAGTCATCAGTCATCAGTCATCAGTCATCAGTCATCAGTCATCAGTCATCAGTCATCAGTCATCAGTCATCAGTCATCAGTCATCAGTCATCAGTCATCAGTCATCAGTCATCAGTCATCAGTCATCAGTCATCAGTCATCAGTCATCAGTCATCAGTCATCAGTCATCAGTCATCAGTCATCAGTCATCAGTCATCAGTCATCAGTCATCAGTCATCAGTCATCAGTCATCAGTCATCAGTCATCAGTCATCAGTCATCAGTCATCAGTCATCAGTCATCAGTCATCAGTCATCAGTCATCAGTCATCAGTCATCAGTCATCAGTCATCAGTCATCAGTCATCAGTCATCAGTCATCAGTCATCAGTCATCAGTCATCAGTCATCAGTCATCAGTCATCAGTCATCAGTCATCAGTCATCAGTCATCAGTCATCAGTCATCAGTCATCAGTCATCAGTCATCAGTCATCAGTCATCAGTCATCAGTCATCAGTCATCAGTCATCAGTTGGCGATTGGCTTTTGGCCCCTAACGACCAATGCCAACAGCCAACAGCTAACCGCCCTTGGGTCTCCGCGTCGAATACTCCGTAGTACACTGACTTTCCGGGAGGCTTCAGATGCGGGTTCTTGCGCCAGTCTTTATCATCCTGTCGATTGCGTCAGCCACGCCCGTTGCCACACCGCCGACCCCACAGGAGAGGGTGTCACTCCCCGATCTGATCGACGGCGTCGAGCGCCGGCTGGCCAGCATAAGGGACCTTTCCGCGGAGTTTACGCAGGTTTACGAAGATTCATTGAACCAAACCCGTAGCGAGCAGGGTCATGTATACCTGAGACGGCCGCGTCAGATGCGGTGGGAGTATCGGACCCCTGAGGAAAAGCTCTTCGTTTCCGATGGCAAGACGGTATATCTCTGGATTCCGGCCGCCGGGCAGGTCCTCTATGAGAGCGTAGGGGACAGCTTCGACGAGAGGATTCCGTTGATGTACTTGCTGGGCCGCCAGGATCTGGAGAGTGAGTTCGAGCGGATTGCAGAACTCAGGACTCCGCCGAAAGTGGCCGGAGCTCGCGTCCTCCAGATGTACCCGAGGAGGGAGTCCGACGTCGAGGCCATCATCCTCGAAGTCGACCCAGTGAGCTTCGACATTCGGAGATTGAGCTTGACCCGCCTGGACGGATCGGTCTGGGAGGTCCTGTTCGACGAGGTTCGGGTCAACGGTGACCTGGAGGAATCGTTCTTCGAATTTGAGCCTCCTGTTGGAGCCCAGGTGATTGAGGGGATCGGCGGTTAGGCGTCAGAGTCTCGAACGCCCGTTCCTCCCAACGACGGCCGACTTGCTGATTTCATGGACTTTATATGCAAGTATGCCAAGCCCTCGGGTGAGGTCGTCCGGGTCGTCAACCAAGGCAACACCGCCGAAGAGGTTCGGGGCCGTCTCGAGGAACAGGGGTTGCTGGTCCTTTCGGTCCAGCCCAAGTCCTGGTCCGGGTTCGGGTGGCGGCGGCGTACGATCGAGTTCAAGCCCGAAGAGTTCCTCCTGTTCAATCAGCAGTTCGTCGCCCTGATCCGGGCCGGCTTGCCGATCCTCCGGTCGCTCGACCTGCTCAAGGATCGAATCTCCAATCCCGCGTTGCAGACTCGGATCGCATCGGTCCGCGAGCGTGTCGTGTCGGGAACCTCGCTTTCCCAAGCCCTGGAGGAGGAAGGGGTGTTTCCACGCGTCTACACTGCCTCCGTCTTCGCAGGCGAGCGCAGCGGTAACCTGGTTGACGTCATCAACAGGTACATCCATTACCAGAAGACCCTGATGACGGCAGGGAAGAAATTCCGCAATTCATTGATCTATCCGGCCTTCCTCGTTGTCCTTTCTATTGTGATGGTCGGGGTGATCCTCGCCTACGTAATCCCTCGGTTCGCAGAACTGTACGCGGGTATGAACTCGGCTCTGCCGTTGCCGACCCAGGTGCTGATCATCATCGCCACGACGATTGAGGACAGCCTGATCGTAACGATCCCGTTGATCATCGGTGGAGCCATCGCGTTCCGGATCTGGGCGGGTTCGGCCGGTGGGCGGAGTCGTATCGACGACCTCAAGCTTCGATTGCCGGTGTTGGGCAACATCTGGACGATGTTCGCTATCGCCCAGCTGTCGAGGACTTTGGCAATATTGCTCCAGGGCGGGATCCCGCTCGTGTCGGCTCTGGAAGTAGCACACGAAGCGTCCGGCAACCGGGTCATCGCAGACGCGATCGCGAAAGCGATCGTCAGCGTCCGTGAAGGCATGTCGCTTGCTGGTGGCCTGGAGGCGGGGGGGCGGTTTCCGGATCTGGCCCTCGAGATGATTCAAGTGGGTGAGCAGACCGGCGCGCTGCCGGAAATGCTGAACCACGTCGCGGACTTCTACGACGAAGATGTGGATCTTCGTTTGACGGCCCTGCTCAGCTGGGTCGAGCCCGTGATACTCATTTTCGTCGCCGGATTTGTGGCGGCTGTCCTGGTTTCGCTATACCTGCCGATCTTCAGCATCGGATCGCGCGGGTTGCCTACGTGAGGAAGATGGACGAACCTATCGGGACCACGGAGTCGAGTAACGAAGAAGTCCGGCGTGCGGACCGGGAGCGGGCTCGCGAACTTGCCCGCCGGTACCGGTGCGAGTTGGTCGACCTCCGGGACGTTTACCTCGACGTCGATCTGCTCCGCTCGACACCTGTCGATCTGATGTTTCGCTACAACTTCGTTCCCCTCGAAGAAGATGGCGAATCGCTCGTGATCGCAATGGCCGATCCAAGCGACCTGATCGAGGTCGACGAGGTCTCTGCGCTTCTGGATCGACCACTCGTCATCAAGGTTGCCGCCGAGGCTGAGATCGGCGAGCTGCTCAAGAAATCGGAGTCATCGCAACGCGTGCTCGACGAGGCGACCGAGGGATTCAGGCTCGCTTTGATCCGCGAGGATGAGTCGGGCGATGAAACCATCACGATCGAGAAGATCACCCAGGATGAAGCGAGCCCGATCATCCGGCTGGTCGACACAGTCATCTTTACCGCGCTCGGCCGGCGCGCCAGCGACATCCACATCGAGACCGGCGCCGACGAAGTTCTGGTCAAGTACCGCGTGGACGGGACTCTGGCCCAGGCGATGGATCCGATAGCCAAGGAGCATCACTCGACGATCATCTCGCGCATCAAGGTGATGTCCGAACTGGATATTTCCGAAAAGCGGGTGCCCCAGGACGGCCGTTTCAAGACGCGGTACAAGGGCCGGTCGATCGACTTCCGCGTGTCGATCATGCCGTCGATCAACGGGGAGGACGCCGTCATCCGTATTCTGGACAAGGAGTCCATCAGCGACAAATTCCGCACGCTCAATCTGGACGTCATCGGCTTCTCCGAAGACGACGTCCGGAAGGTCCGCCGCTACATCAGCGAGCCGTACGGGATGGTCCTGGTGACCGGACCGACCGGTAGTGGAAAGACCACCACGCTGTACGCCGCGTTGATGGAGATCCGGAACGATGAGGACAAAATCATAACGATCGAAGACCCGGTCGAGTACCAGATCAGCGGGATTACGCAGATACCCGTGAACGAGAAGAAGGGGCTGACTTTCGCTCGCGGGTTGCGCTCTATACTTCGTCACGACCCGGACAAGATCATGGTCGGTGAAATTCGTGACATGGAGACGGCCCAGATCGCCATCCAGTCGGCTCTGACGGGTCACCTCGTGTTTACCACCGTCCACGCCAACAACGTCGTTGATGTCCTCGGCCGGTTCCTGAACATGGGTGTCGACCCGTACAACTTCGTGTCCGCGCTCAACTGCATCCTCGCTCAGCGGCTCGTGCGGCTGATCTGTCTCAACTGCCGCAAGCCCATCAAGTATTCCGCCGAAACACTACAGGAGTCGGGCATAGACCCCGACAGGTACCGCGATACCGTGTTTTACGAGGGTGAGGGCTGTCTGGAGTGTAACGGTACCGGGTTCCACGGGCGGACCGCCATTCACGAATTGCTCGACCTGTCCGACAACATCCGCGAGATGATCATCGATAAGAAACCCACGTCGGAAATCAAGCGGGCCGCACATTCCGAGGGCATAAGGTTTTTGAGAGAATCGGCGGTCGACAAGGTGGCCGAAGGAGTGACCACCCTGCGCGAAATCAACAAGGTGACGTTCATTGAGTAGCTTTGACGATCTGTTCGGCCCGGACATGCCCCTTTGGGCATGCGAGGTGACTTCGCGCCATGTCATCGTGCTCGGAGTCACACCGGATCGCAGAAGCGTGGCTACCAAAGCCGCAGTCGAGCTGCCATCGGGCGCCTTTGCGGGGGCCGTGAAGGGAGCCAATTTCGTGGATGGTTCCGCGGTGAAGCGGGCCATCGAACAGGCGCTCGGGACCGCAAGATTTTCGGGCTCCGAGATCGTACTAGTGATCCCGGATGACGCCGTCCGGATAGCGCTGTTGAATGTCGAAAATTTTCCCGCCGATTCGACTGAACAGGCGTCGTTTGTCCGGTGGAAGCTCAAGAAGAGCGTTCCGTTCGACGTTGAATCGGCGGATGTAGCCTTTGAAAAGTTGGCGGAAAATGGTTCGGTGGATCTGTTGGTGGTGTTGTCTCCACGCGTCGTTACACGCCAGTACGAAGAGATGTTCGGATCCCTGGGCCTGCACGCCGGGATCGTGATGCCTTCAACGCCGGCGGCGCTCAACCTGGTTCCGACGAACTCGGACGACACATTGTTCGTGAAGGCGAGTTCCGAGTCGGTGACGACGTCCGTCTTCGTGGGTGGTATTCTGCGTTTCTACCGCAAGGTGGGCCCCCAACCGCTCTATGACGCGGTCTATCCGGTGATGATGTACTACGAGGACAAGCTGGAAGGCCGAACCATGCGCGAGTTGATCACGTGCGGCTACGATGACCGAAGTTCGGAGCCGGCCGAGCTTGGCCGGCAGCTTTCGCTACCCGTCCGCGAGCTCTATTCACGCGAGCTGGAAGACATGTACAAGTCCGCCTTCGGAGCGCTGCAGCCATGAGCCGGTTCAATCTCAACCTGTCGGGGCGACGGTTCCCGAGGTATCGCGCGACGAATATGATGTTGACCGGAGTCCTCGTGTTGATCCTGGGCTTCTCGGCGTGGCAGGTGACGGGGTTCCAGGATTACACGGCCCAGGTTTCCGAACTGAATCGTCGCGAGCAGGACCTGCGGGTCGAGAGCGAATACCTGGGAGGTCGGATTGAGGAGCTGGACGAGCGTCTGGGGCGTCCGGATATTCAGCTTCAGATCCAGGAGATTCAATTCCTCGACCAGGTCATCGAGAGGAAGAATTTTTCGTGGATGCAGTTGCTCGAACAGATCGAGATCGTGATCCCGCGCGATGTCCACCTCACGTCGCTCGTCCCACAGGTTCGTCAGCAAGACGCGGTTTACGTGGCGATGGAGGCGCGCGGCCGCAACATCGACTCCTTGAGCGAGTTCATTGCCCGCATGGAGGAGTCGGCGGCCTTCCGTAATGTAGCCGTCTCGCTGGAAGAGCGCGACATGGTCGAGGGCGTCGCAGAAGTTAGGCTCGTGATGGGGGCGGAATACCTGCCGGCCGCCCTCGCGCTGGCGTCGGTGGCTCCGTGATGCTGTACCGCCGACAGAGAACACAGTACCTGTTCGCCGGCGCCATCGGGATTGTCGGTGCAATCGCCGCGCTGTTTTTTCTGATTCTCCACCTGCCGGCACGTGTGGATTTCAACCGCCTGACGGCATCGATCCAGTCCCTCGAGGACGAGATCGTCTCCGAGACCGATGTGCTCGAGCGCCTCGACGCACTTGCCCGTTCGGTGGACGAGGCCGAGGCCGATAGCCTGCGTTTCCTGGCCGCGCGTTTCATCCCTCGCGAACAGGGGTTTGCGGCGATGCTTCCCGACCTGGACCGACTTGCCGAGACGGCTGGGATCAGCCGAAACCGTGCCCAGTACATCATCGAAGGTCCGCAATTCGGTGTCTATGCCGTCAGTATCAACAGTCCGGTCCAGGGCAACTACACCGAGGTCACCCGATTCATCCGCGAACTGGAGCGCTCCGATACTTTCTTCATCCTCGACTCGATGGGTCTTGCGGCTTCCTCTTCGAACAACCCAGGCGACCTCGACCTGTCGCTCAACCTGACGACCTTCTTTTCGCACGAACGCTGATGAGCCCGAAAGACCGACAACGAGCCAAGATTCTCCTGATTCTGATCATGGTGCTTGTGGCGACGGCGTGGGTGGGGCGTCGGATCGATCAGATTCCGGAATCAGGCGCCGAGGGTGGCGTGTCGGATCTGGTGGTTTCGTCGCTGGCCGAGGTTCGCGTAGGTTCCGGGCTCACGATGAGCCTGCTGGACCCGGCAGAGAACCCGACCAGGCGGAACCCGTTCGCCTACGGTCCCGAGCCGCTGCCACCGCAGGCGAGTGCCCCGCCGTCCCAGCCGGTGGCCCCGCCCGTACAACTACAGCCACCGCCGCCGCCTCCTCCGCCGCCGCCGCCTCCCCCGATACCGTTCCGGTACGCGGGGTATGTGGCCCTGGACGCCCAAGGCGGTCGCTTGACGGCGTTGCTTGTAGACAGCAACGCGAGCCGGCATTTCAGTGTTGTCAAAGGTGAAACCCTAATGGGACGGTACCGGATTCTCGAGTTGACTCAGGCTTTTATCGAGGTGGAAGATCTGGAGTTCAACCGGCGGCAGAGGATGCCGCTTATCATACAATGACCGGCATGGGGCGCTTGGCCGGGACCAGGGAACGTGGATTTTCTCTCGCCGCTCTGATCGTCTTCATGACCGCCCTTTCTATCATGATGGCCGCGGCCGTCCCCGCCTACCAAACACAGGCCAAGCGAGAACTCGAGGAAGAACTCATATTCAGGGGCGAAGAGTACATCCGGGCCATCCAGAAATACCAGCGGCGATTCGGCATCTATCCGCCCAGCATCGACGCGTTGATGGAAACCAACGGGATCCGCTTCCTGAGACGCGCCTATACCGATCCGATCACTGGTGAACCTTTCCGAACCCTGACCGTAAACCCCGACGGGACTATCAACGACTCACTCGTCTATCAACAGCAGGTAGGCAACGCGGACACTTTCCGGGGGGGCACGCCACAGATGTTCGGAGCGCCGGGGTTCGGGCAGGCAGGCCCTCGAGGTCAGGGTGCCGGTCAACGTGGCGGTCGAGGTGGTGAAGGTGGTGGCCGTGGTGGCGACGTCGGCGTCGCTCGGGGGCAGGGTTTCGGGGGCGGATTTGGCCCAGGCGCAAGTCCAGAGGGCGTTGGCGGTCAGAGGAGCGGACCCGGCGGATCTGCTGGTGGCTTCGCCGGCGGCTTCGGAGGCCAGGTTGGAGGGGGAGGATCTTCTGGTCTCGGTGCGGCGATCGCCCCATCCGGCGGGTCTGGATTTGGCGTCGGCTCCCAGAGTTCTTTTGGCGCTAGCCCAACCGGATTCGGTGGAACCCCAGGGGCGACCAACCAAAGGTCGCAGACGCAATCCGGATTCGGACTACCTGGAGTCCCGACCGAGACTGGCGCCCAGGCCGGCTTCGGTGGAGGCCCTGGCCTAACTGGCGGCGGATTGGGCGGAGGTGGCGGTTTTGGCCAATCCGGCTTCGGCGGCCGGGGCGGCCAGGCGGGCTTCGGTGGAGCCGGTCGCAGCGGTACCGAGGCGAGAGGCAGTGGCCAGAGGGGTGGCCGTGGGGGAGGTCAGGCCGAGGCCCGAGGTGGTGGCCGAGGCGGTCAGGCGGGCCTCGCCGGTGGAGCAGGAGCGCCCGGCCAGGGGGGCGTTCCCCAGCAGTTCGGCGCGGGAGGGGTCGTCGGCGTCGCGCCAACGAACGATGCCGCATCCCTGATGGTTTACAACACGCGTGAGAACTACAGCGAGTGGGAGTTCATCGCGATCCCCGGCTTCAGCAGCGTACCGTCAGGATTCCCCGCATTACAGGGTCAACAGCCCGGAGCTGCGCCGGGCGCCGGATCCGGCCAGCCGAATCCATTCGACAGCAACCCGCAGGGAGGCCGTGGTTCGGGCGGCCAGGCCAACCCCACTTCGGGCGGCTCGAGGGGTGCTGGTGGATTCCGGCCGCCAGGGGGCTTCTAGCCCGCATTTCTCACCCGTGGTCTGCTACAGCGCCAGATCCATCCGCCATTACTGCGTTGCGCTTGGTCGGGCTCCTCAACGTACTGTCAAGTACGCCTCGGTCGCCCCCCCGGCGCTCGCCTTGTCCTGGCGGCGTCTCCGACGCCTCGCGACGACAACCGGTGAGAAAAGCGGGCTAACGGCGCTCTGAGAACGCGGGCAGTCCGCTACCTGCAGGCTGACCCGATCCGGACAGCATGCGGCTTGGGGACCACGTCATGGCCGTGCCGCTCCGCGTAGACGCAAGTGAACTCCGCCCCCAGCAACAGGATCGCCGTCGAAAAGTAGACCCAGATCAGGATCACGAACACGGATCCGGCCGCGCCGTAGATCGACACAAGGGCGGTCCGGCCCAGGTACAAGCTGAACAGGTGTTTCCCCGCGGAAAAGAGCAGGGAGGTGACGATCGCTCCCACCCATATGTCACTCCAGGCGACTCGAACGTCGGGGAGGAACTTGTAGACCAGTGCGAACAGGATCGTGATGATTACGAAGGACGCTGCCAGGTCCACGTAGTGCCAGACGAAGGCCGTTCCGGGGAGCAAACGGGTGAAGTAGATGCTGTAGACCTGGATGGACGCGCTGGTCACCAACGAGACCAGCAGGACGCCACCGATCACAACGACGAGTGTGAACGGCCAGAAGCGATCGCGGAGTAGTCCCTTGACGCCCCGTCCCGGTTTCGCCTTCACCCGCCATACCCGGTTCATCGCAGCCAACAACTCGGCGAACACGAAAGACCCGCCAAGCAGCATCGTCATGATTGCGATGATCGTTGGGCCCCGACCGCCACCAACCCGGTTGGTGGTGCTGGCGATGGCTTTGCCGATCAGTTCGGCCGCTTCTGGGCCGACAAATCCGGAGGCCTGGGCCTGAAGCTCGGCTGCGGTGTTCCCACCGTAGACCAGGGCGACCAGGGCGACGAGGATCACCATTGCCGGCGCCATCGAGAACGCGGCATAGAATGCGATCGCCGCGCTCATCTCGAAAGCGCCGTCGGTGACCCACCGGCGGAATGTTTCCTTCGTCAGGGCCCACACAGCTTTCAGCACGAACGGCGATCTCCTTCGGGCAGGAATTCCCGATGCGACGGGCTGCTATGGTACTTCACTGCGGTCCTCGTCTTTTTTCGATGTTTACACCATCCCGGCGTTCTGCTACGAAGGGACCATGGCTTACGAAACGATCCGATTTCACCCCGGTCCACGAATGTCGACAATCGTTCTTGACCGTCCGCCGCTGAACGTCATCAACATCCAGATGATGGGAGAGCTCAACCGGGCTTGGATCGAGGTCGAGGAACTCGGCGCGCCGCTCGTCGTCATTTCGAGCGAAGGCGAGTCTTTTTCGGCAGGTGTCGACGTCGCCGATCACAAACCGGAACGGCTCGCGGCCATGCTCGAAGGATTTCACGCCACGCTCCGAAGGATATACAAGTCCAACTGCATCAGCATCGCCGTGATCCGAGGGCATACGCTGGGCGGGGCGTCAGAGCTGGCCATGGCCTGCGACTTCGTCATCGCAGCCGACGACCTAAAACTGGCGCATCCAGAGATCGACGTCGGCTGCTACCCCCCCGTCGCAGCGACTCTCTTGCCGTCGAAAGTGGGAATGCATCGTGCCTCGGAGATCGTTCTGCTTGGTCAAAATCTTTCGGCCGACGAAGCCAAGCGGCTTGGGTTGGTCAACGAAGTCGTTCCGGGAGACGAACTAGACGCGGCCGTCGACCGGTGGGCCGAGCGCATCCTCGGTCGGAGTTCCATCGTCTTGAGCATCGCTAAGAAGGCGCTCCGGGCAGGGGAGGGGAACACGTTCAACGAACGTCTGACCGAGGTTGAGCATCTCTACCTCCACCGTCTCGCATTCACTGAAGATATGCACGAAGGAATCGATGCTTTCCTCGAGAAGCGGCCTCCGGAGTGGAGGCACCGCTGATCAGAACACGACCTCGATAAGAACGCCGGCCACCATGTAAGCGGTTGCGCTCACCAGCAGCATCAGGAGCAACCGGCGGAGAGTTCTGTCGCTGAAGCGGACCACGAGCTTTGCGCCGATCTGTGCCGTCAGCACGGCAGGAACGACGAGCCACGGAGCCGCGGCCAGATCGAG
Organism: Terriglobia bacterium; assembly: GCA_965206125.1. Taxonomy (GTDB): domain Bacteria; phylum Acidobacteriota; class Terriglobia; order 20CM-2-55-15; family 20CM-2-55-15; genus CAXWPM01. The sequence continues at coordinate 399,059 of CBDBIN010000045.1, read as the reverse complement.
GTTGCCCGCCAGCCAGTGACCGTAGGTTCCGCCAAGCGCCGGACCCAGGATCGCGAGCAGGGATGTTCCGACAGCGATGTGAATCGGGATGCCAACTACCATCACGAAGAGCGGGACCATGAGCCATCCTCCGCCAACTCCGAGCAGGCCGGAGAACAGGCCCACAGCCACGCCGAGTGCGAGCGTCGTGGGGATGTCCACGTTGAACGTCGTTTCCCGGCCGCCGACGACCCGCCGGCGCCGCAGGTAATACCTGCTCCAGGACGGGCTTCCGGCCGCCTCGGTCCTGGCCGACCCGCGGAGCCAGTAGTTCGTGGAGATCGTGGCGGCGAGCACCGAAAAAACGATTCTGAGGACCAGGTCTGGGAGGTTTGTGCCGAGATAAGCCCCGAGTGGGGCGGCTGGCGCGGCTGTCGCGATCACCATGCCGGCAACGACGGGGTCCATGGTCCCCTGGCGGAAGTGTCGCCAGCTGCCCGACACCGACGAGACCGCCACGAACATGAGGCTCAGAGCGGCAGCCTCGCGCATGAGGAATCCTCCCGCAGAGAGCAGGGGGACCATTACGAAGCCGCCGCCGACACCCAACAGGCCGGCCAGGACGCCCGTCACGGCGCCGATCAGGGCCAGCGCCGCACCCGACATCAGGTTAGCGCCGCCTGACGCGACCTGGGTCACGCCGCACTAGAGTGCCTTCAAGACTTCGTCGAAATGGCCGTCGACTTTGACCTTGGGGAATATCGTTCGGATCTTCCCTTCCTCGTCGATGATGAATGTCGTCCGCGCGACACCCATCAATTTCTTTCCGTACATGTTCTTTTCGCGCCATACTCCGTACTTTTCGACGACTGTCTTTTCGGTGTCGGCGAGTAACGGGAAATTGAGTTCGAACTTGTCGGCGAACTTCTTGTGCGATGCCACGCTGTCGGTGCTGACGCCCAGCACGACCGCGTCCTTTCGTTTGATTTTCGACTGTCCGTCCCGGAAGTCACTGGCTTCGCGCGTTCAACCGGGCGTGTCGTCCCGGGGGTAAAAGAAAAGAACGACTTTGCTGCCCTTGAGATTCGATAGCGTCACCTTGTCGCCCTCACCTGTTTCGAGGGTGAAATCCGGTGCTTTCTGCCCGACCTTGAGTTCCGTTTCCATTGGCCTCCTCGTTAGCGTTCTGTCTCGCCGGCTCGTTCAAAGGTGGAGATTATATAATCAAAACCGCTGATGACACGGGATACCCATCGAGTCGACATTGTAAGGTACGGGCGAGGGAGCGCCCGATCCACCGAAGACACCGTCGTCGTCGAGGAGCCGCTGGCGCTACGCGTGGACGGGCAAGACGTTGTCGTGACGATGCGCACGCCGGGTGACGACCTGGACCTGGCCGCGGGCTTCCTGCTCACCGAGGGCTGGATTCGGAAGATCGAGGACATCGGAACGTTAGCCTACTGTCCGGACGAGGACGAGCCCGACCGGCGGAACATCGTCGAGGCCCGACTTGTCCGATCGTACCGAACCTCGGGTCCGGACCGCTATTCATGGGCCAGTTCGAGTTGTGGCCTGTGTGGGAAGTCGACCATCGATAGCATCCATCAAGAGCTCGAAGTTCTCGAAGCACGTGTTTCTGTCTGTGAAGACATCGTCCTTGGGCTGCCCGATAAGCTCCGGTTGCGCCAGCGGAACTTCAGCCGGACGGGTGGGATTCACGGGGCGGGACTGTTCGATCGCGAGGGTGGGGAGATCGTAGTCCGGGAGGATATCGGGCGGCATAACGCCGTCGACAAGGCCATCGGAGCGGCGTTGCGCCAAGGGAAGCTAGGCAGAGCAACGATTCTGATGGTCAGCGGCCGTCTGGGCTTCGAAATCACCCAGAAAGCGCTGGCGGCGCGGATCCCGGTCGTTGCGTCGGTGTCCGCTCCGTCCAGCCTTGCGTTGGAACTCGCCGGGGAACTCGGACTGACTGCGGTCGGTTTCGTTCGAGAGGGATCGATGAACGTGTACACTCATCCCCATCGTGTTAAGGCCTCATCGCAATCGGCCTTGGAAGGAAAACAGCACTGATGGAATACCAGAACATACTGCTCGAATCGGAAGGCCGGGTGTCGATTCTGACGATCAACCGCCCCGAGAAGCGCAACGCGCTGAACCAGGCGACGCGCGACGAGATGATCGCCGCAATGGAGGTGCTACCGGCTTCAGGACAGCGGGTCCTCATAATCACTGGCGCGGGAGAGAAGGCGTTCATCGCGGGTACCGACATCGGCGAATTTGAAGGTCGAACAGCTCTGGACCAGCGCGAGGTCATGAGACAGCGCCGGGTCTTCGATGCGATAGAGGACTGCCCGCTGCCGGTCATTGCGATGATCAACGGTTTCTGCCTGGGTGGGGGAATGGAAGTCGCGCTTTCTGCCGACATCCGCATCGCGGGAGAGAACGCGAGGCTTGGCCAACCCGAGATCAATCTGGGGATCATCCCTGGCGGCGGGGGAACACAACGCCTGACACGCCTCGTGGGCGAAGGCAAGAGCATGGAACTGATCCTGACCGGCGACATTATCGATGCTGGTGTCGCCTACGACCTTGGCCTTGTTAACCACGTCGTAACCCCCAACGATCTTCGCCGGTTCACCCTGGGGCTTGCGAGCCGGATCGCCGACAAAAGCCCTGTTGCGCTGGCTCTTGCAAAGGAATCGATCAAGAATGCCGGCCGGATGGGAATCCGCGAGGCGATGACGGCGGAAACCGATCTGTTCTGTCTGGCATTTACGAGCGACGACAAACGGGAAGGCGTGGCGGCCTTTCTTGAGAAGCGCAAGCCGGAGTTCAAAGGGAAGTAGCTATTTCGTGACGGTGCATAAATACCAAGTCAGGACCCTCCTGGCTGAGTTGGGGACCTAGGCTGGGATTTATGCACCGTCACGAATTAGGGTGTGAGGATTAGCTTTCCGAACACCTTGCGGGCTTCGATCAATTCGTGGGCGTGGCGGGCTTCGGCCAGGGGCAGGGACCGGTCAACGATGGGCTTCAGTTGCCCGCGGAACACACATTTCATCACATCGCTGAAATCCTTCGGGCTGCCCATCGTCGAGCCGATGATCTGAAGCTGACGGTAGAAAATGTGCCGGAGGTCGGTTTCGGGCGTCGGTCCGGTCGTCGCGCCGCACGTCAGGATTCGGCCGCCACGACGCGCGGACCGCAAGCTCTGAAGCCAGGTGTCAGCGCCGATGTAGTCCACAACCACATCCACCCCGCGCTTGTCGGTCAGCTTACGGATTGCGCGATCGAACTTCTCTTCCTTGTAGTTGATCAGGATGTCCGCTCCCAACTCCCGCGCACGATCCAGTTTGTCGGACGAACTTGCAGTCGCAAAAACCCGGCATCCGACCATTTTGGCGATCTGAATGGCGGCCGTACCGACACCGGCCCCCGCACCCAGAATCAGAACGTCTTCGCCGGGTTGGATGCGCCCTTTCGTGACCATCATGCTCCACGCGGTCAGGAACACGAGCGGAGCCGCAGCCGCATCCTCGAAACTCAACTCATCCGGAATTGGCAGCACGTTGTGGCAGGGAACTCGGAGCAACTCCGCATAGCTGCCCTGAATGTGCTCTCCCACCATGTGGTACGTCAGGCACTGGCTGCCGAAACCTGCCGCGCAGAACTCGCACCGGCCGCAGTTGATACCCGGGTTGATCATGACCCGCTGCCCGGCCTCCAGGCCGCGAACAGCTGATCCGACCTCGCGGATCACACCGGCCGCGTCCCCGCCGGGAATGTGGGGCAACGGCAGCTTTACGCCAGCCAGGCCTCGGCGGACGAAGATGTCCAGGTGATTGACCGATGCCGCCCGGACCTCGATCAGGACATCGTGGTCAGAAACCAAGGGGTCGGGAGCGTCTTCGTGCAGAAGGACATCGGGACCCCCGTGTTCGTGGAAGCGCACGACTTTCATGACCCGCACAGTCTATGTGCTAAATTGGCTCTTTTCAATCGGGAGGATTCTGGATGGATGTGAAGACGGTTGCCGTTATCGGCGCTGGAATCATGGGGCGCGGCATCGCGCATGTGGCCGCACTCGGTGGCTTTCAGACGATTCTGAATGACATTTCGGCGGATCTGCTGGAAAGCGCGTGTTCCAGGATAGAGCGTGATCTCGCCAAGGGAGTCGATCGTGGCAAGGTCAAGGCGGAAGCGGCATCGGCCGCGATGTCTGGTCTGAGATCGACGACGGATCTGGAGGATGCGGCCGCCCATGCAGACCTGGTTGTCGAAGCGGTTCCGGAGAAGATCGACCTCAAGCTCGACATTTTCTCCCGACTGGACCGGGCTTCCGGCGATGATACGATCCTGGCTTCGAACACGTCGGCTCTGAGCATCACCGAAATGGCCGCGTCCACGGGCCGGCCCAGCAAGTTCATCGGCATGCACTTCTTCAACCCGGTGCACATCATGAAGCTCGTCGAGATCGTCCGCGGTCTGGAGACGGACGATTGCACTTATGCCGCAGTCGAAGCGGTAGCTAAGCGCATGGGTAAGGAAACCGTCGAAGTCAACGAATCACCAGGTTTCGTGACGTCCCGAATCAACGCGCTGATCGGCAACGAAGCCTTCTACATGCTCCAATCTGGCGTCGGCAGCGCCCGCGACATCGACAAAGCCCTGAAACTCGGGTTGAACCATCCCATGGGGCCGTTCGAGATGATCGACCTGGTCGGGCTCGACACGCGCTTGAGCATCCTCAACTTTCTCCACGAAACGCTAGGCGAGAAGTACCGTCCTTGCCCGCTGCTCGTGAAGTACGTGAAGGCGGGACGGCTTGGACGCAAGGTCGGCAAGGGTGTCTACGAATACCCGGATGATTAAGACATGGTGACCCGAGGATGGATGTAGCGGGCGCAACGGCGCTTGTAACTGGATCGGCGCGCCGGATCGGCCGCGCGATCGCGCTAGAGCTTGCACGCAGAGATGCGCGAGTCGGCATCCACTACCGTTCCTCGGCCAACGACGCGCGGGCGACGCTCGCCACGATCCGGAACGCCGGCGGAGAGGCAGAGCTCTTCCAGGCGGATCTCGTCAATGATTCGGATCGGGAGCGCCTGTTCGCCCAGATCCGAACGCGCTTCGGCAATTTGCACATCCTCGTGAACAACGCGTCGGTCTTCGCTCGAGGGACGATCGCAGACAGTACGCCAGCCGAGTGGGACGAACAGATGGACGCGAACGCAAAAGCGCCCTTTTTTGTCGCACAGGCCGCCGCCGCACTGATGGGAGAAGCCGGGCCGGGCAAGATCGTCAACATCACGGATCCAGCGGGAGAAACCGTCTGGACGGGCTACCTCCCCTACAGCGTATCGAAAGCGGCGCTGCTGGCCGCCAACCGGGGCCTGGCGAAGTCGCTGGCGCCGAACATTCAAGTCAACGCCGTCGCTCCTGGTCCGGTTCACTTTCCCGAGCACTACACGGTCGAGCAGAAACGCTCGGCGGTGGAAAGAACCCTTCTCAAACGTCAGGGCGACATCGACGATGTTGTCCGAGCCGTCTTGTTCCTCATAGAAAACGACTACATTACCGGTGAGGTCCTGCACGTGGACGGTGGCCGCCACATCCTGTAGCAGCCCGTGGCAGAAGTCTGATGGCTCGCGCGCATGGGTCTTCGGAGGCGAAGACGAGACGCGAGGAGGAAGTGATGCTGCTTCGTCATGACGACGAGCAACGAAGTATGCGCCTCCGAATCCCCATGCGCCCAAAGGGTTACGGCGACGTCACACCATCTGCGTCGTTGCCGCCCCTCAACGATGTACCCGCATCGCTGTCGGCGCGGCGCCTAGCATCTGGCGCGACGTCGCCGTAACGCGGGCCATCAGACTTCTGCCACGGGCTGCTAGGGACGAGACCATACCGCACAGGCGCAAAGATATACCAGATGGGCATTTGCACTGTCTTACCCGCTCCTTTCAACCGCGGCCAATACCTTGACTTGCCCCGACCGCTATGGTAAAAACCGCGACGGTACCGTCGATTCTTGTCTCTAAGCAGCAGCCTCGGGAGGGTCCAATGAATAAAGGAGAGTTGGTCGAACGCATTGCGAAGGATGTCAAGTTGTCGAAGACACAGGCAACTAGCGCGCTGAATGCCGCACTCGACGGCATTCAGGCCGCTCTGAAAAAGGGCGGGAAGGTGACCCTGGTTGGCTTCGGGACGTTTTCGGTCGCCAAACGCAAAGCGCGGACTGGCAGAAACCCTCAGACGGGAGGCAAGCTGAAGATCCCGGCGCGTCGCGTCGCGAGGTTTTCGCCGGGCGCGGGGCTGAAGTCGGCTGTGAATCGAGGCCGGTAGACGGCCGCAAGTCGGGAGCTCAATGGTCCGCCATCTGGTGATGGTGGGTTCCGGACCTTGGTCTCTTGCGAATCAGGTATATACGTGGAGTAGGCAAGTCTATTAGAATGACATGCCTCTAACGACTCGATGTTCGTTCGGGGGGCCTAATAGTTACCTGAACTTAACGGGAAGCAGATATCAATCGAATTCAGAAGGGGGAGGCAATGCCCATTCCAAAACGCCGATTTTCTCTGATGGCAGTCCTGATTCTGGTCGGAGCTGTGACACTGTCCGGTTGCGCCACGAAGGGCTTCGTCGAAGAGCAGATTGCTCCGCTCGAATCACGTGTCTCGGAACTTGAGTCCACGACCGAGGAGCACGCAGAGCGCATCGACGCCGTTGATCAGCGCGCTCAGCAAGGCATCACCGACGCGAGGAACGCAGCCCAGTCTGCGGACCAGGCTGCCGGCCAGGCGGACCAGGCGAACGCCGCCGCCGCCACGGCGGATCGCAAGGCTGAATCTGCGCAGACCAGCGCGGACCAGGCGGGGAACCGGGTCGGTGCCGTGGAGAACCGTCTCAGCACACTTAACAACTTCTCCGTCGCCGAGACGGCTACGGTGAACTTTGCCCTCGAGAGTTCCGCTCTGTCGGACGAAGCCATGGCAACGCTGAATGTTATCGCGGGCCAGGTGCAGGAGGGCGATTTCGTGGAACTGCACGGCTACACCGACACCACAGGAGCCGACGGCTATAACATCGCCTTGAGCCAGAGGCGCGCCGAGAACGTGAAGCGGTACCTGGTGAGTCGTGACGTGGCTCTGTTCCGCATCGAGATTGTCGGCCTCGGGAACGTCAGTCCGGCGACCTCCAACGACACGAGAGAAGGCCGGGAGCAGAACCGGCGCGTGGAAATCAGTGTGCTGAGGGGCGGCACTTAAACAGCCTGCCCGAGAAGCCGTAGGAAAGATGGAAGGGGGCGGTTCATTTCCGCCCCCTTTTTCTTCTTTTGTCCCTGTTAAGGATAGTAGCCGGCTCGCGACTGGGTGATCCGGTATTGTCCTCCCGGAACTTTCACCTCGATCCGCCGCAAGCCCTCACCCGGGGATCCCTGCTGTGGTACGTATCCCAGGCTGTAAGCGCCGCCCAGCTCCCGGCCGATCTGTCCGTAGAGCGGAATCACGTCCTCAAACCTACTCGGGAACCGAACTTGCCCTCCTGAGGCTTCCGAAACTAGTTCCATGCGCAGTCGGACCTGTTCCAGGTAGCGTTGCGGTATCGGGGAATCCCGGTAGATGATCATGAGGTTCCGGTATTCGTCGGCGCCCAGGAAGTTGTGCTCAAGGTTTCGGTCCGTGTTAAACGCGACGAAGTAGACGGGGATGCCCTTTTCTTCGGCCTTCTTCCTGAGGTTCCTGAAGTCGCGGTTCTCTGCTGAGTCCCGAACCCGGTTCCGCCTCACCGTTTCCCGGTACATCGACGTGTCCCGCCCGTCGGTCAGGACGATGACCGCCCGCCGTTCCCGAATCTTGTCGAACGAGTTGTTCAGCACACGCTCCAGAGAGTCATAGAGTTCGGTCGTGCCGCTGGTTCCATTCGTCGTCATGAAGGGGTCGAGGGCCCGCAGCACCTCTTCCCGGGGGTCATCCCAATCCGTCAGGTTGCTTAGTCGGCCGCCGAAAACGCCAACCCGGACACGATCCTGAGGCTGCAGGTAGCCGACGAAGCCCGACACCGCCCTTCTCATGAAGTCCCACTTGTGCCGCGTGCTTCCCGAGCCGTCGAACAGCAGGTACACATGGTATGGGGCCGCGCTCGATCCGAAGTACTCGATATCTTGCAGCGTGCCGTTCTCATACACCTGGAAATCTTCGGGAGCGAGGCCTTCGACCGGTTGCCCGTATTCATCCGTGACCGAGACGTCGAAGCTGACGACGGGGACGTCCACCCGAAGGGTGAACTTCTGGTCCTGCCCGATGGCCGGAATGGCCATGACCAAGAGCGGCAACGAGAGTCTAATGATGAAGAGCATCGGTATGGTATCGTAACATGACAGAATCTCTCTCGGAGCGCGCCAACCTGGCTACCGGAGTGTTCCGACGTAGGGCAGGAGTGGTGATCTTATGTTGAAGAAAATGCTGTTGCTGGCGTCGATAGCGGGAGCTTTGGGAATCGTCCTGTCCGGAGTTGCGGACGCGACTCCCGAGATCGCCAAGAAAGAAGAAAAGAGCTGTCTGACCTGCCACACCGCCCTTGGAAAAGCCGACCTGAACACCGCCGGCAAGTACTACAAGGAACACCGAAAGCTCCCGAAGAAACCCGGACTCTTGCGCTGACGTCCCGTTAATCCAGAGCCGCTCTAATGGCTTCGTCCAGGACTCCCTTCTCCTGGAAGTTCATGAAATGCCGGACGATGACTCCCTCTCGGTCCACGAAGAACATCGTCGGGAACACGGTGATCCCTCCGAGAGCCGTCTGCATTTCCTCGGACAAGTACGCCGCTGTGAATTCGATGCCAAGTTCTTCGACATACTCGTGCCGCACTTCGTCGCTATAGGGTAGTTCCAGCAAGCGATCCGCATTGGCCGCGACGATCTCGAAACCCGCGCTCCGGTACTGATCGTACAATTCCACCAGCAGGGGTGCGGTCTCAACGCACGGCGGGCAGTTCGTGAACCAGATGTAGATCATGTGAGCTTTGCCGGCTAGAGATGCGGACGTGATCGAGTAGCCGCCAAAGGTTTCGATCGAAAATGGAGGAATGGAATTGCCTTCCCAGCCGGCGATGGTCCGCTCGATGGCGCGACCGAACTGTGGATGGTCGCGTAGGGGCTCCACATCCAGGCTGGTGAGCTCGCCTGTGGTCGGGTCGCGTTCAAAGAACGACGGTATGCGCGGATCCGCCTCCATGATCCGCAGCATCACGTCTGCCTGCCCATCGACGTCAAAGACGAACTGATCGGATATCTCCTGAAGGGTCGGGACCCTGCCGCTGCTCGTCTGGAACTGCACAAGGAACATCGGAATCTTGAAGAACGTGTTGTACAAGCTGTCCAACGCAACGCGTTCTTCCGGGGTCGTGAACACGTCGTTCACGAGGTCCGAAATGATGACGCGTTGTCCCGGTTCGAGGTTGTCGCCGAGATAGTTGATGATCCTTGTTTCGGCGTCCGGCTGCTGCATCAGGCTGGTGAGCAGCGCCAGGGCAAGCCACATACGCATAATGGAACCCTCCGATAAAAAATAGGTCTAGAAAGCTACTATTACTGTTCCGAACTGTCCAGCAAGTCGTGCGGGCGAACTGAAAATCCGCCGAACGTCTCTTTGACGGCAGAAGTTCCCTAACGTTGCCCGGTTTGTCAGCGGTTTCGGCTCAGTGTGATCGCCCGGGCGCGGCCCAACAGGTGGGTATCGAACAGCGCGTGCGCAGCTTCGAGCGCCACCCGGACTGAATTGGGTCGCCAATGTTGCCAACCGTGCGGCTCACCGGCGAACGCGCGATAGTCGAACCACTTGCCCTCAACCTCCGCCTGCACGGCGAACTGCTCGATCTGCTGGAAGGGGACCGAGACGTCGGCGCCGCCGTATAGGAAGATGATCGGTGTTCTGAGCGTGCCCACGAAGTTGATCAGCGACCGCTCGTAGTAGGGTCGCGGTACCTCCATGGGCGTTCCTCCCGCCATGTACCGGATCCAAGATGCCGTCACGGGATAGGATGCCGCTGTGACCAGATCGGTGATCCCCTCGAGCGACACGGCCGCGCCGAATCTGGACCCGTCGCGAGCCAGCGCGGCCGCGGCATGGAATCCCCCGGATCCGGCGCCGAAGACCCCCACGCGTTCCGGGTCGATCACGCCATCGGCCGACAGGCCGTCGAGGCCGATCAACGCGTCCCGGATGTCGGCGTCGCCGCCCTGGCCGAAGATCGACTGGCGGTAGTCACGGCCCTGCCCGCCAGAGCCGCGAATGTTCGGCGCAAAGACGAGGTAACCATTGCTCACGAAGGACTGGATGAATGGATCCCAAGCGATGGCGTTCGCGCCTTCGACCGTGTCACGAAACACGAGGATCGCCGGGTGCCTGTCCTGGCCACCGCGCGCGGTTGGTCGGTAGATCAGCGCCCGAATATCCATGCCGTCAAAGCTCCGGTACGTCTGGATCTCGGGTGATGTGAACTGGGACTCTCTGCGCAGTTCGACCGGCATCGAGTTGGTCAGGGGCGTAGGGCGGACGCCGCCGCCCGGCACGATCCAGATGTCGGAGGTTCGCGACGGGTCCGAGTGGGTGAACGCGAGGAATCTTCCGTCGGGCGACCAGCCCAACGTTCCCGCCGGACCTTGATTCGGTCTCTGGAAACCCCCGTTGGTTCCCGCACGGTCCGAAACCTGGATCGGGCGTCCTCCGCCAGCTGGAATCAACCATACGTGAAACTCGAAGTCCTCGGCCTGAACGAAGGCGATCGAGCGGCCGTCGGGCGACCATCGCGGCCGGTGCTGGTCCAGTTCAGTGTCGGTGAGAGGAGCTCGGTTCCTTCCGTCCAGACCGATCGTGTAAAGGTTGCTGAACCCGTTGCGTTCGGACACGAAGGCCAGCCTGGTCGAATCCGGAGACCACGACGGCGCGTAGTCCCGGTATCGTTGAGTTCCCGGCGTCAGAAGCCGTGTGGGACCGCCCCCGGCGGGGACGACGAAGATGTCCTCGTTGTCTCTTCTGTCGTCGTTGGGCAGGGGGTCCGAGACGAAGGCGATCGATTCGCCGTCGGGGGACCACTGCGGATCTGATGCGGGCGTGTCGGAAATCGTCCGGATCTCGCCCGACTCCAGGTCGATCACCATCAGTCGGTCGGGACCCTCTGCATCCGAAAGGAACAGAAGCTGGCTAGAATCGGGAGACCATCGGGGAGCGCTCTCGCCCGAAGCCGTCGCGACGAATTGTCGGGTCTCCGCCCCATCGCTACTGACGCCGAAGATGTCGGTGCGTCCATCCGCCGGCGTGGCGACGAACGCAATCCACCGTCCATCGGGAGACCACTGCGGATCCGATTTTGGCAGTCCGTCCGAGGTGATCCGCCGAGGCGCGCCCGCGGCAATGTCGACAAGCCAGATTTCCGACGTTCCGCCTTGAGCAGAAACGAAGGCGACATCGGTCGAGTCCGGAGACCAGGAGAATTCGAACACTCCCGTCGCTCTGGACAAGGAGGCGGCCCCAAGCGGTGCGCGCACCGATTCCTGGGTCAGAAGCATGCCGACGCCGACCGCGACGACGAAGACGATTGCGATGAAAGCGAAACGAGAGGCAAAAATCTTTTTTGATGCAGCGAAATCGATTCTCAAAGGTCGTGGCTCCGGCGGGTTGAAACCGGCCTCGGTGGTCCGTATTGGTCTATTCTAACCGATGGCAAGAGCAGCCCGTGGCAGAAGTCTGATGGCTCGCGTTAGGGCGGCGTCGCCAGATGCCAGGCGCCGCGCCGAATGCGATGCTGGTAAATCGTTGAGGCGCGGCAACAACCGAGATGGTGTGAGGCCGCCCTAGCCCTCCTCGCGCCTCGTCTCCGCCTCCGAAGACCCGTGCGCGCGAACCAGCAGACCTCTGCAACGGACTGCTGGGGCCCGGCATCAATCAGGTGCGGCATCGCCGCGCGAGGCCGGGTCCGGGATTGCCGAGCCGATTGAAAAGATCCTTGAAATGCAGCAATCGTTGAGGTTAGCCTACGCCGCGCGATCACATTCGTGTATTCTGACCGAGTCAAGGAGGGTGAATGAGTCTTTCCATCAAGACCCGCAAGTCCAACGGCATCACGATCGTGGATATGTCGGGGAGGCTGACGATCGGCGAGCCGGTCTTGGAACTTCGTGACACGATACGCGGGTTTGCCGACGACGGTGACGTGCGCTTTGTCCTGAACCTTGGAGGTGTTTCTTACATCGACAGTTCAGGTCTCGGCGAACTGGTATCGACGTACACAACGATCCGCAATCGCCAGGGCGACGTAAAACTGCTCAACTTGACGACCAAAGCGAGAGACTTGTTGCAGATGACCAAGCTGCTGACGGTCTTTGATACTTTCGACGACGAAAGCAAAGCTGTGGCTTCCCTCGAAGGCTGATCGGAGAGGAAAGAGCGTTGGAGTAGGACGGAAGTGCGTGGGAGTCGAACCCACCGGACGCCGGTTCCCCGACATCCCACTGGCTTTGAAGGCCAGGAGAGTCACCGGACCCTACTCACTCCCGTCCGGGATTATAGAACACAAAAGGAATATGGCGACAACCTACGAAATTCGAAAGAAGCGGCGCGTGAACCGTGCCAAGAAGAAAGCGCGATTGAAGCGGCGCGCCGAGGCGCATTATCAGCAGCGTACAGGAAAGGCTGCACCCCCCTCCCCAGTTCCAACGGCCGCCCCGGTGACTGAAGTCGCTCCGGAAGCGGTACCGGAAGCTGCGCCTGAAGCGGTGGCCGAGGCCGCGGCGGAAGCAGCGATCGAAGCTACGCCGGAAACGGCGCCCTAGGCCGCCCCCGAAGCGGTGGCTGAAGCCGCGACCGAAGCCGCGGCGGAAGCAGAGCCCGAAGCAACGCCTGAAGCGGCGGCCCAGACCGCGCCGGAAGCAGCGACTGCCGAAACGAGCGAGGATTAGTAGAGCCGGCGATCCCGCGTCGCGGGTTCCATGGCCTTCCCAGGCCCTTGCCGACCCAAAATATTTGTCCCTCGAAATCCGCTTGTTCCTATAATCGTTCCACCCGCACGAGCCGAACGCGAACTAGGGCCGAAGCGGAGGCGGGATCCCGGGCCGTCCGAGACCCGGTACGAAGGAGTGACTATGAGCAACCTGAATCGTCGAGGATTCGTTACGTCGGCCCTCGGTGCATCGATAGCTGGCGCCACCGCTGCCCTCCCTTCTTCCGCGCAGTCTCTGTCGGACGCGCGGCCGCCGCGTCCGATCGTGATTTCCAGTGCGAACGGCCGTCGCGCGGTCGACCGTGCCATGGAGATGATGGGGCAAGGCGAAGACACTCTCGATGCGGTCATCGCGGGTGTGAACATCGTCGAGGACGATCCCAACGACCGCAGCGTCGGCTACGGCGGGGCTCCCAACGAAGACGGCGTGGTCGAACTGGATTCCTGTGTCATGCACGGCCCCTCGAACGGAGCGGGCGCGGTCGCTTCGCTGCGAAACATCAAGAACCCGTCGCGTGTCGCAAAGATGGTCATGGAACGCACCGATCACGTTCTCCTTGTAGGAGAGGGCGCGCTGCGATTTGCGCGCGCTCACGGTTTCGAGGAAGTGGACCTGCTGACAGACGAATCCCGTCAGCGGTGGCTGCGGTGGAAGGAGAACCTGAGCGACCGAGACGACTGAATTCCCCCAGACGGAGGGGATTCGGCCGGCCTCGAAGTTGAATACACCTACGGAACCATCAATTGCAATGCCGTCAACGAGAGCGGTGACGTCTCCGGTGTCACGACGACGAGTGGTCTGTCCTACAAGATTCCGGGGCGGGTCGGCGATTCACCGATCTTTGGCGCGGGTCTGTACGTCGACGGACTCGTCGGTGCGTGTGGCTCGACGGGCCGCGGAGAGGCCAACCTAATCACGTGCGCGAGTTTCCTGGCGGTCGATAGCATGCGCCGCGGGATGTCCCCCGAACAGGCCGGGTTGGAAGCCTGCAAGCGGATCGTCGAGAAGACGACAAGCGCGAGGCTTTTGAACGAAGACGGACGCCCAAACTTCAACGTGAACTTCTACGTCGTCAACAAGCGGGGCGAGCATGCGGGCGCTTCGATCTGGAGCGGAAGTCGGTATTCCCTCCACGATGGCAACGAATCGTCGATCCAACAGTGCGCTTACCTGTATGAGAGAGTCTGAGGTCGTCGTGGTGGATGTCTCCGGCGCTGAGCCGACCGAGAAATGGGGGCTTGGCCCGTGACCCTGACTCGTCCGCCTACCGGTTATCATTGAAGGATCATGAAGAACAGACTGCCGGAAGTCGACGCGTACATCGAGAAGTCTGCCGAGTACGCCCAGCCTATCCTGAAGAAAATCAGGGATTTGTACCATAAGGCCTGCCCCGAAATCGAAGAGACCATTAAATGGGGGTTTCCCCATTTCGAATACAACGGCCTTGTGGGAAACGTCGCTGCCTTCAAGGAGCACGTGGCCTTCGGCTTCTGGAAAGGTCTCGCACTGAGCGATCCCGAGAACCTGCTCGAGCAGATCGGCAAAACCGGCATGGCAAGCGCCAAGTTCCACGCCGTCTCCGATCTGCCGACAGATGCGGTCTTGACCGCTTACATCGAGGAGGCTATCGATCTCAACGCCCACGGGGTGAAGCCGGTACGGACGGCGCAAAAGAAAGCGCGGCCGAAGGAGGCGAAGCTGCCCAAGGACTTCGCGTCCGCTCTCAAGAAGAGCAAAAAGGCTCTCAAGACCTTCGATGGCTTCAGCAATAACAACCGCAAGGAGTACATCGAGTGGGTGACCGAGGCGAAGAGGGACGAGACCAGGAAACGCCGCATCGCCACATCGGTCGAGTGGCTGTCTGAAGGGAAGCCCAGGAATTGGAAGTACATGAAGGAATGGCGCTAAAGCCAGAACCGCGAGCGGTAGCGACCGGGTAAGCCCCGTTCCGCCAGCCCGCGAGCGGTAGCGACCGGGTAAGCCCCGTTCCGCCAGACCAGGAGCCGTAGCGACCGGGTAACCCCCGTTCAGCCAGCCCGCGAGCGGTTCGCATTTTCCGATTCAACGCGAAGAGCGCGAAGATCCACGAAGGTTGTGACTTGGATTCTTCCGTGTCTCCGACCCCACTTCGTGCCTTCGCGCTGAAACCCGGATTGGCGACCCCGTCGCTACCACTCCGGGTTCTGTTGGGATAGAAGTAAGCCGGTCACTACCGTTTCCGGTTCTGTCGGATGGGGCTCCGGGTCCTGATGATTACCCGTTCTTTCCGTTGAGCCGATCGATATACCAGCCGGTCATTTTCCTGGCGAACTCGTCCGAAACGTTCGGGCAGCGGATGGATGTGACCGCAAGAGCTTCGAGCGCGTTTGTACAGTCGAAGTGCGGCTCTTGCTCGAGGTACTGGTTGTAGAACGCCATCTGCCGGTGGAACAAGGCTTCCAGGCGCGTCATCGGTTCGTCCTCGAGGCTTGAGCTCTCCACCAATCGAATCCCCTCCACGCCGAGTTGGTCGCAGACAATTCCCAGCCACAGGGAGTTAGGCGTCGCCTCCGGGTTGGCCATATGGAAGGTCCGGCCGGCGCTGTCCGGTCTGTTCGAGATCTCGATCATCCCTTCGGTGACGTAGTCGATTGGTACGAAATTCAGGGTCGACGTCAGAGATCCCAGAACACGCAACGGCAGCCTGACGACACCCCCGTCCGCGGATTTTCGCCGAAGCCGTTCGACAACTGCCCAGAGCCCGCGTATGAAGGCATAAACCCCGTGGAAGTGAGTCGCCCTCCCTGAGCGGGAGTCACCGATCACGATGCTGGGCCGGTATATGGTGGGGACGATCATCCCTTCGGCCGCCCGCTCGGCGATCAGCAACTCCGCCCTGCATTTGGATTCTTCGTATGGGTTTTTGAACCCCTGGCCGACGTCGAGATCTTTTTCGGGTATGATGCCGGTCCGGGTTCCGGCAACGTAAGCGGTGCTGACGTGGTGGAGACGGCGCGATTCGGTCCGGGCCACGAAATCCAGGACGTGGCGCGTGCCCTCGACGTTCATCCTGAAAATATCTGCGCGGTCCTCGTCGAGGAAGGACAAGGACGCCGCACTGTGCCAGGTTTCGCCGACCCGGTTTGCCAGATCCAGGAAGGCTTTCTCACCGAGCCCCAGCCAGTCGGCCGCGATGTCCCCCTCGACGACCTCGAGTCGGGTAGTGAGCGAGGAGACATGTTCCGGACTCGGAGCGACCCTGCCGAGCACCTCGACAACTCGTTCCCAGGCCGTCTGGCTCTTGGACGCGCGGACGAGCGCGACGACCCTATGCCCCTCTTCGAGCAGGGAAATACAGAGGTGGCTTCCCAGAAATCCAGTCGCTCCCGTCAGCAGCCTAGCTGGATTGGGCGTGGAATGAGGCGTGGGACTGGTCATGTAGCGGCTGAATCCTTCCGATAATGTCCGCCGCAGAACCGGGGCGGTAGAAACTTGCGATGGCTTCCCGTTTTTTGCGCCATTCCATCGGACCCTGGCCGACAACCCGGGCCAGTTCATCGAATGTCGTGACGGGAAAACCGAATCCATAACTTTCGGCAGCATGAAAGAGACCGGATTCCTGGGGCATCACTCCCCCGATCGCGGTCAGGACCGCCGGCACAGCCGAAGCCAGAGTCTCGTAGGTCGACAACGCGCCGGGTTTCGTCATCACCAGGTCCGCGGCACCGATCAACTCATGGATATCCCGTACGAAGCCGAAGGTCTTGACCTTCGAGTCGCGAAGACGGTCCAGCCCACGCCGGAGGCGTGCGTTATGCCCGCAGACGACAAGCAGGTTTGCCGAGGGCGAGGCCCCGCGAACGGCCAGCACGATCCGCCGGATGGGGCCTCCGCCTCGTGCTCCGCCATTCACCAGAATCGTTTCACCTGTGATGTTGAGTTTCGACCGCAACTGATCGACTTCTTCTTGGCGATGGGGTCGGAATCCCGGCCGTACCGGCATGGCTACCCGTTCGATCCTGTCAGCGGAAACGCCCGAAGCCTCCAACGCCCGAGAGGCTTCATCGGAAAGCACAAAGTACCGGTCGATGTAGGGAGAGCTCCAACCTTCCCAGAACGGGGGGAACGGGTCCGTGACGAAAGTGAGGCACCGAATGTTGAGGCCGCGTTCGGCCACTGAGCGGGGAATCATATGGTTGAGCATCGGGTGGACCGAGAGGATGACATCCGGCCGCTCGGCCTCCAGAAACCGCGCGATGTAGCCCTCGACACGTCGGTAGAAGAGGTTGGCTTCATTGGGCTTGAGCCGGTCGATGGTCCTCGAAAAGAGTCCCATCCAGCCCGGGCGGTGCGTCAGAAGGAGATTGTACAGGCCGGCCCAGATCCGATTTGCTGCGGTCGATTCCTCCAGCGGCTTGCGGACAGACACCCTCCAGCCGGCGTCCTCCCCTGCAGCCTCAAGGGCGGCCGCGGCGGAGTTGTGCCCCTCGCCCGTGTCTGAAGACAGGATCAATAACCTCTGTCCCATGTGCGCCATCCAGCCGAGAATAGCATATTCCCCCTACACTTCCGGTCCGTGCGGGCCGATAGAAAGGGGCGAGCGCCAAGGATTGGAGACAACTCGGGAGACCGTAATGAAAACGGAGAAGCGCCGTATCGCCCTGGTCTGGATCTACGTCGGCCAGAGTCCGTCAGAAAGACTGGAATCGATCGGAACCGTCGACGGCGGACACATGGAACTGATCGCCGTTGGGAATGTTCACGTCCAGAGGGCGGTCGAACTGTTCTCGTTCGCCACCCCGGACCGGGCCGTCAGGGCTGTCGAGTCCGTCTCGATGGCCCACTTGTGGGACGCCGTTCCGGACGATGTCGGTGCGCTCGTATTCTGGATCGACGACGAAAAGCTGGTCAGCCCGGGTTTCGGGCTCGAGATGGCAAAGCCTCTGCTCGCCGAGGACCCGTCCAGGGAACAACACCTGCACTACTGGGACGGGAATGCCCTTGCGATCTCGCGTTCCATGGCCGAATCCGTGGCGCTTCGGGACATGAGCCTGCGCGGAGACTGCCTGCTGACGTTCATGTCCGACATCGTCGAGCGCAGTTGTGGGGTTGCCGGCAGCCAGGTCAAGCTGATGTTCTCTCCGCTGGAGAAGTTTGCGGCAATGGCGATGGAGGCCGTGGGTGTCCCCTCCTAGAGCCCCGCGCTTTCCGACTGTCGCGGCGGTCTATGACCGCCGCAAGTTTTCGGAATAGATTCCGGCGCTCATAGAGCGCCGCTACAGTTAAAGCGTCTTTGCTTCAGGGTCGAGGCAAATCAAAAATGAACAATGGTCGATGGTCAGTGGTCGATTCTCAATTTCGAAATGATTTGAGATCGCAGATTGACCACTGACCATTGATCATCGACCATTTTAGATCTGCGAACGCCGCTTCGAAGCTCTACTGTAGCCGTGGTCTATGACCGCCGAACATGGGAGTCAGATGTGCAGTTCGTTTGTGATTTCCATCGCCCACTGAACCGCACCCAGGTAGGCGTTCCGTATCGTTGCCGGGTCCAGCCCCAGCTCATCGGTCAGCTCAGCCAACCGGTCCCAGTCACTGCGTTCGTACCCGAGGGTGAAGTCCAGGACCTGCCCGACACGACCTTCCCCGACGAGCGCCTGTGCGATCTCTTCCGATACCGGCAAGAGTTTCAGGACATCTTCCATCGTGCTGTCGAGCATGGCGTCGAGCACCGAGAACAGACCCGCGGTAAAGAACGCTTCTGAGCGCTGCAACCGCTTCGCGATCGCGATTTCCTCGCACATTTTCGCCCGGATGATTGCCGTCATCATGAGCTCTCTCGGCTTGTCGTCCATGGTCGCCATCATCAGCAGGCTGGCCCAGACGCGGATACGCTGCGTGCCGATCATCATCGCGGCGTGGCCCATCGATTCGACCTTCCGGGGGAGCGAGCAGTAAGCCGAGTTAACGAAGCGGAGCAGCTTGTAGCTGAGCGTGACATCCTGGCGGATCGTCTTGTCGAGTTCCTCACCCTTGATGTCTGGATCCTGTAGTTTGGCGACAAGACGCGTCGCAGACAGTCGGTTCACCGGGACTTGCTTACCCTGGATGAGCTTCGGTTCGCAGAAAAAGAAGCCCTGGAAGTAGTCGAATCCGAGCTCCGAGCAGAAGGCGAGGTCGTCCTGGGTCTCGACTTTCTCAGCGAGCAGCTTGACTCCGAAACCGCGCAACAGCGGCACCATTTCCTTCAGCCGTTCACGGTCGGTGGCCAGGATGTCTAGCTTTACGATGTCCGCCAGTTCGACAAGAGGACGAAGGCTGTCATCGTATTCGAAGTCGTCCAGCGCGATTGTGTAGCCTTCGCCGGCCAGTTTCTTTAACGCGCGTACGATGTCCGGGTCGGCGGTCACGTCTTCGAGGACCTCCAGTACGACACGGTCCTGGGGTAGAGATCGGCAATGGCCGTCGAGGATGAAATTTCGGGTCAGGTTGATGAAGGCGGGATCCGGACCTACGATCTGATCGAGTCCGAACTCGATGAGGTTCAGGATCACCTGTGCCGTCGCCCGGTCGCCGTCGACGATCACGGCGCTCTCACTGGTAGCGTTGTTGCGGAACAGCAACTCGTAGCCGAAGACATGCAGCGCATCGTGGTAGATGGGCTGCCTGCTGACGTAGGCGGCTATGGCGCTGTCGGTGGTCATTGTTGAATCCGTGGGTGTTGCGCACACAAGGCGCGTTTCGACCGGACCGTAACAGGCTAATAGCATACACAAAAGTCGGCTGTTCGTGGGCCCGGAGGCAGCCGGCGAAGTGTTGTACTATCGATAACTGGCTATGGATGACGTCTACAAGAGTGACCGCAGCCGAGCCGTACTTGCCGGGGCGCCGGACGAGTTTCCGCACCTCGCCATCGGACCGATGGAAGTGTGGCCGCCGGTTGTGCTCGCACCGATGGCTGGAGTGACGAACTATCCGTTTCGATCGATCTGCCGCGAATTTGGCGCGGGGCTGTACGTGAGCGAGATGATCGGCGCGCGTCCACTCTCGGACGGACGTGAGAAGACGATCAAACTCGCCGATTTTGGTCCGGACGAGACACCTCGAAGCCTTCAGCTCTACGGCGTCGACCCCTACTACGTTTCCGAGGCCGTCAAAAGGCTCGTCGCTGAGGGTCGAGTGGACCACATCGACATGAATTTCGGCTGCCCCGTGCGCAAGGTGACCCGCAGAGGTGGCGGGGCCGCGATTCCACTCCGCCCAAGACTTCTGGCGAACATCGTCCGCGCTGCGGTGACCTCGGCCCAGAACGTACCGGTTACGATCAAGTTCCGGATGGGAATCGACGACGAACATCTGACGTACGTTGATTCGGGTCGCATTGCGGAGCAAGAGGGTTGTGCCGCCGTCGGACTTCACGCCCGCACCGCCGCCGCCCTCTACAGCGGAGAAGCGCAGTGGTCGGCGATCGCAGACCTGAAAGGAAGAGTTCGCATTCCGGTGCTCGGAAACGGAGACATCTGGGAGGCGTATGACGCCTTGAGAATGATGCGCGAGACCGGATGTGACGGCGTCATCGTCGGGCGCGGATGCTTGGGAAGACCGTGGCTGTTCCGCGACCTGGCAGATGTCTTCAACGGTCGCGACCCGTCGAATCCGCCCAACCTGGGGGGCGTCCTGGACATAATGTTTCGGCACGCGCGTCTTCTCGTCGACTGGTTCGGCGAGAAGACGGCCATGACTGCATTTCGCCGTCATGCATCCTGGTACACGAAGGGCTTCCCGGCCAGTTCCGATATCCGTCAGAAGCTCATGCTGACGAGCACGCTGGCCCAGTTGGAACAGGTTTGCGAAGGCGTGGACCGCAACCAGCCGTTTCCACCCGCGGCGATGCGTGTGCGGCGCGGGAAGGGCAGCGGAACGCAGACCGTGGCGCTCCCGGAAGGCTACCTCGAAAATGCCTCCAGTGCCGACCCTCCCGAAGCTGCGGCCGAGAGCCTGGTATCTGGCGGCTAGCCGTCTTCGACGTTGCTGTTCAGCCAGTAGAGTGAAACACGCATGACATCGGATTCCCCAACCTCGTCGCAATCTGCGCAGCTTCGAAGCCTGTCGGTGCTCATCGCCGTTGCCGGCGTGGACATGCTCGGTTTCGCGATGATCTTTCCCCTGCTGCCGTTCTACGCGCTCGACCTTCAGATTTCACCGCAGGGCATCGGCATTATCATCGCGTCATTCTCGCTGGCGCAACTGTTGTCCGCCCCGCTCTGGGGGCGGTTCTCGGATCGGTACGGGCGAAGACCGGCGTTGCTGATCGGTCTGACGGCATCGGCGGCTTCCTATGTCGTGTTCGCGTTTGCGAACTCATTCTGGCTGTTGCTGGCGTCGCGGGTCATCCAGGGTGCCGGAGGCGGCACAACCGGCGTGCTTCACGCTTATGTCGCCGATACCGTTCCATCGGGCGACCGCACACGGTCGCTCGGATGGGTGTCTGCGGCGACCTCGGCGGGAACGATGGTGGGCCCGGTTATCGGGTCGACCGCGGTGTTTCTGGGGCATGCCGCTCCGGGCCTGGTCGCCGCCGGCCTGTGTGTCATCAATATCGTTTTCGCCTGGGGCTGGCTGAAAGAGTCGTCCTCGGTCGCTGATGCACGAACGCGCTTGCGCAAACCCGTCTGGCATACGGCCTGGACCGTGATACGCCATCCCTCACGCACCGTTTCCAGACTCGTGTGGATCTACGGCCTGGGGATGCTGGCGTTCTCGGCATTCACCTCCATCATCACGCTCTACCTCGGTCTGGAATTCGGTGTCGATACCGGGAGCATCGGTTACGTTTTCCTTTATGTCGGATTCCTGTCGGTTGTGATGCGCTCGCTGCTGCTGGGTCCTGTTGTCGCACGGATTGGAGAGACCTGGACGATGCGTCTGGGAACGGTGTGCCTTCTGGCCGGCTTCGGGGTGTTGCCGCTGGCCGAAAGCGTGTGGACCTTCATGGCAATGATCCCCCTGGTGCCCGTCGGCATGGCGTTGACGTTCCCGTCGACCACGGCGCTGACATCGAAATGGGCGGACCCATCCGAGTTGGGGACGACGATGGGAACCGCCCAGTCGTTTGCGGGAATGTCGCGCACCGTGTCGCCGCTGATCTCGACCGTATTATTCCAGCAATTCGGCCACGCGGTACCCTTCGTCACGGCGGCCGGTTACATGGTGTTCGTTGTCCTGCTGACGCTGGGTATACCAGATGCGGCCCCGGAATCGGGCCGGAGTGAACCGGCCGCGGACGGCCTCAGAAGCTGAACCGCAGTCCGATGAATCCGCTGAAGCCGGGTGCGTCGATACCGGTGCCGTGAGACCGGTGGTTGGTGTCGAACAGGTTGGTGATGCCAAGGTTCAGCTTCGTGTTCTCCGAGAGCTGAATGCTGCCGAGCACATCCGCCGAGATCCAGCCGTCGGACCGAATGAACATGGGGACACGGGTCCGGTCGTTCATAATCGTGTAGCCGTTGACGGTTGCGCCGAGCGGTAGCACGCGGTTCTGGAGATCGACCAGTGTCTCGCCGGTCGGAGTGAACAGGTCGTCGCGCGTTCCGAGAGCCCCGTCGATTCCCGCGGAGATCCATCGGCTCAACATCCCACCGTGGAAGAGGGTGGCGATATCGCGCCGAGAGCGAGCGGCGCCAACACGAGCGTCGGTCAGATCACCGGCGCTCAAGCGTTCCTGCGGTCCGGCGAAGCGGGTGGCGACCTCCAGCCAGTACCGGCCCGATGGCGAATAGCGCGCCCGAAGCGATCCGTTCTGCGGGACCAGCCGGCGCGCATTTCGGTTCGGGTTCAACTCTCTGCCGACCATGAATGAGTAGTTCCCTTCGATCGTCCATCCTGAAGACGGCCGGACCTCGAACGTGGATTCAATCCCGTAGTATCGAGCGCGGCCGTCGTTGACGAAGGCCTTCACCGCGAGGGAGTCGATCTCTGTCGAGACAGGGGCCACGGCCTGGGCGCGTTGCTCGTCTGTCGGCTCAATCGGTACCGTACTCTCGCCGCCGAGCGCGGCAGGTAGATTGTCGATCGGGAACAGCAGCGTACGCCGGACTATCGGGCTGTAGATATCGGAATTGAACACCTGCACTCGGCCGTAGAACCGGTCCCCATCGTAGGTCAGGCCCAGTTCATAGCTGTAGAGACTTTCCGCCGACAGCGCCCCGGCCTTCCGGCCGACCGAAACCGCGTCCTCACCGGCGCTCGATCCGATCAGAGCTCCGAATGGCGCGGCCTCCGAGGCCGGGATCTCATAGCCGAGCGAGTTCAGTCCGATCGCTCCCAGATCGTTCAGGTTTGGCGCCCGGAAGCCGCGGCCCACCAGGAGGTTGACTTTCCAGGTTTCGCCCACGTTCCAGGTGAACGCCGTGTTGAAGGTCAGGTCGCTGAAGGACCGCGACGAATCGGTCACGCCGAACGCATCCCGGTCGGCGAACGTGCTCACCCGAACGCCGGTGAAGCGTCCCCCGAGAACGACCCTGAAACGGCCGCCGTCCAGACGCATCGTGTCCTCGGCAAACAATCCATAGGTCGTGTACCGCGACCCGTTCGGGTAGAGGGCACGCGTTCCGGTTGCGGCACCCGTGACGGGATTCGTGTCAAAGCGCGATGCGTTGACGTGTTCGTTGTAGACGTCGCCGCCAAACAGGAGGATCTGGTTGCCCGACAGGTGGGTCCGGGCCTGCGCCGCATAACCGTAGACGTCAACGTCGTTCCGTTCGGTTGTCACGGTGTCGGTGAAGCTCTCGGGCTGCGTTGTGGACCCGTCGCGTTGCGAGTTCACCGAGAACGTGGCTGAAACCGAATCCAGTGCGCCGAGGGAGAATCTCTCGTAGCGACCGTAGAGGAACTGAAGCGTTTGAGGCTCGTTGCTCGATTGCAGTCGTCCTCGTCCCCCCCACAGGTTCCGGTACTGTCGAACCCTGTCCATGTTGTTGGCCTGGTACGAGAGCGTAAAGTTGTAGTCGGTGGCCGGGCTCAGGATGAGTTTGGTGTTGGCGCCGTAGTGGGAGAAGCCCGTGTCCTGAAGGCGTCCCCCGATCAGGCCGCGAATCTGTTCTGCCGGCAGATCCAGAAATCTGCGCATGACGTTTCGGGAGTCTTCGCCGCGCCCGGATCGAAGGTCGTTCAAACGGCGTGCCGAGCCGCCGACGAGCCACGAAAAGTTGCGGTTGGCGACTGAAAACTGCGCTCCGCCGCCTGCGGATAGATCGGCGCTGGCGCCGCCGACGCGGACTTCGCCGCGGTACTCGTTGCCCGAGCTGCCCCCGAACGGCGCCGAGGTCGTCAGGTTGTTGATCGTGCCGCCGAGCGAATCGCTTCCGTACGGTGTACCGGACGGTCCGAGCACGGCCTCGACCCGCCTGATCTGGCTGGCGTCGATAAAAGCCAGGTACTGGTTCGGGCCGGACCGGAAAATCGAGTTGTTGTAACGGATGCCGTCGACCAGGTTGAGGACGTGGTAACCGGTCAGGCCGCGGAGGATCGGTGAAACCTGGCCATAAGTCGTCTGTTGCACGAGTATGCCCGGGCTGTCCTGGAGCGCGTTGCCCAGGGTCGCCAGCGGGCGCTCGCTCATGTAGGCTTGGTCCCTGACGGTGACGACGTAGGGACTGCCGGTAACTTCGGAGACCGCGCCCTTGCCGGCGGTCACCGTGATCGAGGACGCGAGCTTGCTGATGCCTAGTTCGACCCGCAACGCTTCGGCCCGGCCGCGGTTCACGAGGACTTCCAGTTCGCGGGTCGCAAAGCCCGGGGCTTCTACCTGCAGCACGTAGGAGCCTGCCGCGATTTCCAGGAAGCGGAAGGCGCCTGCCTTGTCTCTCCTCGCCGGCCCTCGCCCAAGTCAACCTCCGCGCCTCCGCAGGGTTTGACGGGTTTTATCGGCCAGGGCGCTGGCTGCCTATCCGCGTCAACGTTTCGAACGACGGGCCGGACATCGACGGAAAGCTGGTCGTACGCTGGGGGGCGCTGGCCTTTGAACAAAGAGTTGCTCTTCCGGCTCCGAGCCACAAATCGCTGGAATTTTATGTCCACACGGGCGAACCGAAACGCCAGTTGACGCTTGAACTGCTTTCCTCCGGGAAGGCCGTTGCCACAGAAACTATCTCGGTACAACCGCTGGCGGATGGGGATCGGCTGGTCTTGACACTCCCGGGTTCGTCCGCTTCGGTGGGATTCGGTTCGGACCGAACCGTCGTCCCGGTCACGCTCGAGGAGTTGCCCAGAAGCTGGAACGGACTGGAATCCGTTCAGGAAATTCTGGTCGGTCCGGACTCGTTCGCCGAAATGGACGAAAGCCAGAAAATGAGCCTCGAGCGGTGGCGCATGGCCGGAGGACAGATCGTCGGAGGGCCCGAGCGTGCCCCGCCGATGCTCGCTCGACGCGGTGATGACAGGAGAATACTCGCAAGCGTCAGCAACGCCTTTGGGACCAAGACAGAGGCCGGCGATTCCATCTATTTTGTCATTGCGGCCTGTCTGGGGGTGACGTTGGCGATCTTGGCCGGGATGCGAACCGTCCGTTCTCCCTGGCTCGTTCTGGTGGGTCTCACGGCCACGGTCATCATCGCATCGAGCGGCGTGCGGCTCTGGGGTGTCGGTTGGCCGGTCCCGGATCTGGAGGTGCGCCAGTTTGCCGTCTATCGTGGTTTCGGCACCGATGCCGGTGTCCAGGTTGCGAGCGACGGGATTCTCGTGTCCGGGAGTCGGGGTGTGTTTCTTTTTCGTGCCCCATCGGAATTGTTCTTCGAAGCCTTAGCCGGTCCCGGTTCGCCGCGCTATCTGTTCGATGAAGATCGAACTTCCGAGCTTGAACAATCCCTCGGCCTTGGTGAGGCGTTGCGCTACAGGCTCGCCGGTTTCGTCGACGAAAAGCTGCTCGACATCGAGGCCGCGGGTTCGATCCTTCGCATCGGGAACCCTGAAGGTTGGGATCTTTCCGAATGCTTTGTCGTCGAGCAACAGGGCCTTTTCCCCGTTCCTGTGCCGCAACAGGGGCGACCGGTCGAATTTCAGGCAGTTGGTGCGGAACCGCACGACACATTCTTCGAGAACCCGACTACCGGGCAGCGCATGTTGACTCGTCTCCTGTCCGAGCAGGAGTCGGTGCCTTACGTCGCGTGCCTGGCTGAGCGACAACCCTCACTCACCGCCGACAGGGGAGTGGTTCTCGGGTCTCAAACGACGCTGCTGATCCAGCACTACTTGCGATCTGAGGAAACCGGACCGACAGGTGATTGAATCGACTTGAAGATCGATGGCGACGGTAATCATCGAAGGGCTGACCCAGACTTGTCGGGACCGTGTGGTCCTGGACCATCTGGATCTGACCCTCCAACCGGGTGACGCGGTGGGTCTCGCCGATCGAAACGAGTCCGGCGCAGCCCTCGTGTTGCTTCGGATTCTGGCGATGCTGGTGCGGCCGACGTCAGGCCGGGTCGAGGTGTCCGGGATCGACGTCGCACTGCGCCCTAATGCCGCCCGGAAGCTGGTCGGCTTCGTTTCGGGAAACTTTCGGTTCGTGGAGTCGTTGAGTGTGCGCGAGTACCTGGAGTTCTCGCTGGGGCCCGCCGCAGAGTCTCGGGACTCGCTGGTTGATGATCTGGTCGAGCGACTCGGCCTGCCGGCAAAACGGGATGTTCGACGGCTGTCCGGACGCCTGGCGCGACGGCTTGAACTCGCGGCCGCGCTTGGCCGCGGACCGGCGCTCGGGCTGATCGCCTCCGGGTTGTCGTCCGAAGACCCCGATGGAAAGAATCGCCTGCGGGCCTGGTTTGACGAGTTGCGCGAGGAAGGAATGACACTGTTGCTGGCTGCGGACTCCGATGAGGTCGCCGAGGAGTTCTGTTCTCGAATGCTCGCGCTCGAGGCGGGGAAAATCGTTCTTGTGGACCGAGTGGGCGGAGCTTCCGAATGAAGCGCTGGCTGCGGAAGGAAATGGCCGTGACACTGCGATCGATCCCGGTGCGGGTGAGCGTGGCGTTCTATCTCGTCGTGCTTGCAGGGGGAGTTGCGGCCGGATTTGCGGATCCTGAGTTGCGATCGATGCGCCTCGAGCTTTTCCGTGCAGTACAAGTCGTTCTGCTGGCCCTCACCGTGCCTTGGGCCGTCGCCCGCCTCACCGAGCGGAGGGGGAGCGCATTCGTCCTGGAACTGGCTCTGACCGCAAGCCGTGGCGCAACGGCTCTGCTCGCAAAGGCGGTGGCGCTGGTGGTGTTTGTAGTGACGCTTCTGATCCTGTCTATCCCGTTCGCGATGATCGTCTTTGTTTCGACTACGATTCCCGCCGGTGGGGTGATAGCGTGGTACGCAGGTTTGCTGGGCTTCGGCGCAACAGTCGCCCTCACGAGCCTGCACTTGGCCGTCAATTGGGATAATCCGCTGGTCTCCCTGTTTGCATCATGGATCGTCGCACTGGGGCTGGCGGCGACCTATTTCCAGACTTTCAATCCGTCGGCCGCCTTTCTGACATCGGCTGGATGGAGCATGACGGCCATCATTCTGGCCTTGTTCCTGTGGCCGAGGGGCAACCGTGAGTTTGTCTTCATCGATGTCTGATTTCGCTCCCAGGGTCTCCTTGTTGACGAAGCTGAAGAAGCTCCGGAGGGCGTATTCCTTCACAGTTGCTGCGAAGTACTCCCTCCTGCTCGCGAGCGTGACTCTTGCGGTGATTGTGACACTGGCGTGGCCGGCCGAGGTTGTGAGCCTCGGTTTGTTCCAGCGGGCCGGCCTTTTGCTGATCGCTCTGGTCGTGGCCGTGATGGCAGCGGCGCTTCGCGCCCCTTCGCTCGCCGCCGTGGCCCGCCGTGTCGACCGAGAATTTGGGTTGGCAGACCGTACGCAGACGGCGCTCGAACACGTTGGCGAGGCAGACGAGATGGCCCTGCTCCTAACGGCCGATGCCGAGCGAAGACTTCCGTCGACATGGACGGGGACTCGCTTGTTCGACTACCGACGAGAGGCTCAGGTTGCCGTTCTGGTGTTCGTGATGCCTGTGGCTTTGGGACTGGTTACCCGGTCCGTGATCGACATCGCGATGCCGGATCGTGGGTCCAGCGTTGGCGGAAGCCAAACGGTTGTGACGACCGACTCCCTCGACACGGATCGCCAACCGGAAGGCGCCCTCCGAACACCCGCGACGCCGACCGAAGCCATGCCCGCGGATGATGACCAGGCAGGGGCGGATCGCGCCGTACCGCCGAGGGCCGTCGGTGTGGAGTCGGCTACTGGACCTTCCGGTGGCCGTAGTGCCGAGCAGGCACCCGGCGCGGACGAGAGCCCCCTGGGAGTGGAGGCTACCGCTTCCGTCGGGTCCGCTTCGGATGGCGAAGCGTCCTCGAGTGACGGCGTCGGAGGGTCGGGCTCGGCTGGCGCGTCCTCGTCGGGGACGTCCGCTCGCGCCATTGCTGCCCAGTTTGAGGGTGTGGCGGCTCCCGGCACCGGACCTGCGGCGTCGAGGGGTGCGGCCCCCGATGCTCGAAGCGGTGGGCAATCGGCGGCGGATTCCCCCGACACGGTCGAATCGATGGCCTCCGATCCTCGAAGGGCGTCCTCTTATCCGGAACTGTGGAACCGCGCACAGGCAGTTCCGCTGGCGGAACGGATTCCGGCCGGGCTTCGGCGCTATATCCGGGACTATTTCACGGCTGTTGGGCCACCACCGCAATGAAAGAAGCGACCGAACAGACCGGCCTCGGCCCCAGCCTCGAGCAGAAGACCGAGGAGTTTCGAGAGTGCTACACCCTGCTACAGGAAGAGATCGGCAGGGTGTTTATCGGCCAACCCGCAACGGTCGAACTCCTGTTGATAGCCCTTTTCTGCGGCGGGCACGTGCTGCTGGAAGGCGTGCCCGGCGTCGGAAAGACCTTGCTGGTCAAGACTCTCAGTTCGATCCTGCACCTGAAGTTTTCACGGATCCAGTGCACACCCGATCTCATGCCAGCTGACATCATTGGAACAAACGTCATGGTCGACGACACGCTCGGCGGGCAGAGCCTGAGGTTCGAGCGGGGCCCCCTGTTTGCAAACGTCGTCCTGGCCGACGAGATAAACCGTGCGACCCCCAAGACACAGTCGGCCTTCCTGGAGGCGATGCAGGAGCGCCGGATCACGGTCTTCGGTGTGAACCACATCCTGGAGGGTCCCTTCCTGGTGCTGGCGACGCAGAACCCGATCGAGATGGAGGGAACCTATCCGCTTCCGGAAGCCCAGCTCGATCGCTTCTTCTTCAAGCTCCAGGTGGGCTACCCGAGCCTGGACGACCTGTCCCGGATCATGGACCTGACGACTTCCGAGGAGAGTCCGATTGTCGAGGCGCGCTACGGGTGGGACGACGTGATCGGGATGATGTCGCTGGTCAAAAAGGTCAAGATTGCTGAAGACGTGAAGCGATTCGCTCTCCGGTTGACGCTGGCCACTCATCCGGATTCGGCCGAGGCCGTCGAGACCGTACGGAAATACGTGCGCTACGGCGCCAGCCCCCGCGCGGGTCAGGCCATGGTACTCGCCGGAAAGGCCCGGGCCCTGGCCGAGGGTCGCTACAACGTTTCGGTCGACGACATCCGCGCCTGTGCCCTGGCTGCCTTGAACCACCGAATCATATTTAACTTCGAAGGAGAGGTCCAACAGATCAGCGCCAACCAGGTAGTCGACGAGCTCCTAAAGACACTCGTAGGGAGAAGCCCGAGCTAAAACTCCCCATTTGCGCATCCGCCCCGGCCGAGCGTGACCCCGAAGTAACTAACGATGAGCACTCTATTTACTCCAGAATACCTGTCCCGACTGGAACCCTTGGTGCTCGCGTCTCGGGCCGCGACGTCTTCGCCCCTACCGGGCCGGAGACCCGGCCGCGGAAAAGGCTTCAGCGTCGAGTTCGCCGACTACCGGAACTACTGCCCCGGCGACGACCTGCGGCACGTGGACTGGAACGTTTACCGCCGGATGGGGAAGCTGTTCGTGCGTCTGTTTCGTGCCGAGTCGGAGTTGACCCTGCATGTGCTGGTCGACACGAGCCGTTCGATGGGATTCGGGGAGGCGGACAAACTCGAGTTCGCCCGTCGCGTCGCTGCCGCGCTCGCCTTCGTCGGCGTCGCGAGCCTGGACCGCGTCAGCCTGGCCACGTTCTCGGACCGCTTGCACACCGTTATCCCCTCACGGCGAGGCCGACCTCACCTCTTCCACATTTTCGAGGCGCTCGAAGAGACACAACCGTCCGGCCACTCCGACCTGAACCAGGCCTTGCGTCAATACGCGGATCATTCGAGAACGTCTGGATTGGCCGTGGTCCTTTCGGACTGCTTCGACCCTCGAGGGCTGGAAGAAGGATTGAGGTACCTGGCCTACAAGAGGTTTGAAGTCAGCCTGATCCACGTCATGGCCGCGGAGGAGATTGAGCCCCGGATCGAGCCGGGCGCTGAACTGCGCGATCTGGAGGACGAAGATGGGCCCCCCATCCTTGTCGACGACGGCTCGGTTGAGGCATACCGCCGGCGCTTCGACAAATTCCGCCGATCCTTGGAGAGCTTCTGCATGAGCAACGACATCCAATACGTACCCGCAGTGAGCTCGGCGTCGTTCGATGACTGGGTCTCTGAATTTCTGAGGAGGGGAATCTGGCATGTCGGGTGAACGCCCCTCGGAGCGGACGGCATTCCACCGGCCCGAGAGTGGCCGGTGAGTTTTCTCTACCCCCTCGGATTTTTCGGGTTGCTCTTCGTGCCGGTTCTTCTGGCCCTGCATCTATTCAACCGGCCTCGTCGTCCGGCACTGATCTCGAACGCTTATCTCTGGCGGCGGATCGAAGCTACCCCGCCGCAGCTGGCCTTCCGAAAGATCCGTAAGAACCTTCAGCTATTGCTGCAACTTGCCGGCCTTCTGCTTATCGTCCTCGGACTGGCTCGCCCGGTGGCGACCTGGCTGGGTTCGGGTCGCACGGTCGTGCTGGTCTTTGACCTGTCCGCCAGCATGGGAACGGTTGAGGGATCTGTAAGGCGCGTGGATTTGGCCGAGGACAGGGCCCTGGATGTTCTCGGCGGTTTCGGATTCCGGGATCGCGTCGTCGTCGTTGCTGCGCGGACGGAGCCGGACGTGGTCGGAGATTTTCCGACCAACGGCCTTGCGGTGCGTGCCGCAATCCGGGGATTGTTCCCGACCGAGCGCACAGCGGATGTCGCCGCGGCGGTCGAGCTGGTACTGGCCCGTCAGGAATTCGACGATGCGCCAGTCTACGTGTTCACCGACCTGGCAGGGGGCTCGGGTTCTCTGCTCGAAGCCGACCGTGTTCGATACGAGCAGGTCGGAAACGCGGTCGACAACTTTGCCATTACTCGCTTCGAAGTCCGGAGTAATCCCTACAGCGTCCATGACGGCGATGCCTTCGTCGAGGTGGCGAACCTCGGAGAGACTTCAGGCGGTGGAACGCTGCGCATGGTTGATGATGACACGGTCAAATCCGAGCAGGATTTTCAGCTCGAACCGGGCGAACGGGCAACTTTCTTCCAGACGGTTTCGGGAAGAAGGATTGAAGCCAGCTTGGATGTGGATGACGCTCTCGAGGCCGACAATCGCGCATTTGCGTTAAACGACCTCGCCGGGGGGCAGGCGGTCCTGCTGGTGACCGATGGCAATCCTTTTTTCGAGGAAGCCTTGAGGGTTCACCCATTCCTGGATGTCGATCTGGTTCGGCCCGACGCCTATGCCCCCGGCGCGGAAGCGACCTACGACATCGTTGTCTGTGATGGTTGCAATCTGCCAGCCGCCGCTCGTAGGGGGTATCTGGAAATTCAGCACCCTGCAACTTCCGACTCGGGCGGCAGGGTCGCGTCCGTGACGATCGATCATCCCGTCACGCGGCTGGTCGACTTCGCACCAGTCCCGCCATTGCGATACCGACCTCTTAACGTGGGCGCGGGTGGCCAGGTCCTGCTCCGTGCAGCCGGCCGACCGGTCCTGGCGGTTTGGGATTCCACCGATGTTCGCCGGGCGGTGCTGGGCATCGACGTGTCGTCTTCGGACTTCGTGCTGCGACCTGCCTTTCCGATTCTCATCTCGAGTCTCATCGAGTGGCTGTCGGCGCCTCGTCCGGGAGAGGCCTTTGCGTTCAAAGGCGGCGATCCCCTGCGGATGGCGGTTCCGGGGTCTCTGGACCTGACTTCCCCGGACGGCGCCCGCCGCCGGTTGGAACCGGCTGGGGGTGTGGTGACGGCGGATGTTGGCCAACTCGGTTTCTACGAATCGCGTTCCGGAGGTGGGGCGCAGACGTTGGTAGTCAACCTGCTCGATGAGTCCGAATCGCGCATTCGTCCGGGCGCGCCGCCTTCGCCGGGGGCGACGGGCTCCGCCACGGTGTCCGCACTGCCGCCTTCGGATCTCTGGCGACTGTTTATTGTTCTGGGTATTGTGACCCTGCTGGGCGAATGGGTTTACGGACATCGCAAGGCCGTGGGCGCGCTACGCCCGGGTCCATCGGTGAGGACCTGACGAGGACATGCCGTTCACCGTCGCATATCCGTGGACGTTGATCCTCCTGGTGGCGTTGGCGTTCCTATATCGGTGGGGACGCGGCGACGATCCGCGACCCCGACGTGCCACGCAGCTTCGATTTGGGGCGGTTGCCCTGTTGGTCGTTGCTCTCGCCGGGCCAAGACTATCCGGTGGCGAGGCGGCCCGACGGGTCGTCCTGGCCTTCGATTACTCCGAGAGCATGCCGGACATCCAGGCCGTGGTCGAGGACGGTTTTCTCACCGCAGGGCGAAGAGGTGAGGATGAGCTGGCCGTCGTCGTGTTCGGCCGAGACGCGCTTCTGGATCGACGTCTGGACGCATCCCAGGCGCTTGGGGCACCGCTGTCGCTGCCCGATTCCTCCTCCACCGATATCGGCGCGGCGATCGCGCTGGGACGGCGGATCCTGCGGGGTAGCGACGATGCACGGATCGTTCTGCTGACCGACGGACACGACTCCGGCGGCAGGGCACTGGCCCAGGCCCTCGCAGCGGCGGCGGACGGCATTCCGATCGATGTTGCCGTACCCCCCCAATTTGAATCGCGACCGATCACGCTCGAGAGCATCCGCGCTCCCGGCCGGGTTCAACTTTCGGAGTCCTTCCCGCTGGAGCTCCTCGTTTCCGGACTGGCCGGTGCCCTCGTCTCGTTGGAGTTGGAGCGCGACGGCGCCCTCGTCGAGCGGAGAGACGTTCGGCTCTCGTCGGATGGCGTGAACGCCTTCACGTTCGCCGATCGTCTGGAGAGCAGTGGTTTCCACCGGTACGAGGCGAGGGCGACCATCGAAAGCCCACCGGCCGATCCAGCTGGCGGAGTCGGCGATGCAATCGGGGCCGTCGTCTACGCATCCGGAATACCCCGGCTTACCTACATCGGGGCGCCGGGTCGAACGGCCGCGCTCCTACCCCCGCTCGAAACCGACGGATATGTGGTCGATGTCATCGATCCCATGTCAATCCGCGCAGATTCCAGCCTGCTCGAGAGCACCGACGTCGTGCTTCTGGACGATGTCGCCGCCGAACGGCTCGATCCCGACTTCATGACGGCCCTGGCCGAATGGGTGCGGCTAGAGGGCGGCGGACTCATCATGACGGGCGGAACCCGCAGCTTTGCCCCGGGAGGCTACGTCAACACGCCGATCGAAGACGTGCTTCCGCTGGACCTCGGCGTGCGCGATCGCCAGCGCGTCCCTCGATTGGGTTTTGTTCTCGTATTGGATAAGTCCGGCAGTATGGCGGCTGAGGAGAGCGGCCTGACGAAGATCGGTGTCGCCCAGGATGCGGCGCTTGCGGTGCCGGAGTATCTCGACGGGGATGATCTGGTCGGCATCCTCGCTTTCGATCGCGAACCGCGGACGGTTCTCCCCTTGACGCGAGTTTCCGAGGCTACCGACATCGAGGAACGTGTGCGAGCCCTCGATGCGGGCGGAGACACCGCGATTGGGCCGGCGATCGATGAGGCTTACTCCTGGCTCGAGAACTCAAACGATGCCGACAGGAAGAACGTTCTGCTGCTTTCCGACGGTCAGTCTGATGAGGAGGACGTCCGCCTGTTGAGGGATCGGATCGACGGTTCCGATGTCGTACTCTCCGTCGTGGGCATCGGAAGCGAGATTGACCGGGCCTTTCTTCGGGATCTGGCAGAACGTGGCGGCGGGCAAGCCTATTTTCCGGAGTCGTTAGGATCGCTCCCGGAAGTGTTCACCCGGGAAGCGATCCGCGCCTCGGGAGACTGGCTGGTTGAGGGCGAAATCTCACTCGAGCCATCGCCCGGACATCGAGTCCTTAACGGTATCGACACGGATTCTCTGCCCTCGATCAACGGGTACATCGCCGCCACGGCGAGGGCGTCGGCCGATGCGGTCCTCAATTCCGATCTCGGAGACCCGGTGGCGATCCTCGGTCGATACGGCCTTGGCCGGAGCGCGGCGATCACGACGGACCTGACGTCGGTCTGGTCTGCCGATTTGCTCCGCTGGCCGGGTTTTGGAGCTCTCTGGACCCGGATTGTGCGTTCGGTAACGCCAGGCGCCGGAGACGCCGTTCTGGACGCCTCGTTGCGTATCGAAGGAAGCACTCTGGTGGTTTCAGTGGACGCCGTTCGTGCCGACGGAACGTTTGTCGACGGGCTGGAGGCGTCTCTGGCTGCGCGTCTCCCCTCGGACGAGGTGTGGGAGCAAGTCCTGTCCCAGGTCGCACCGGGACGCTATGAGGCAGCGCTTCCCCTGGAGCTGGGAGTGTACGAGTTGGGCATCGATGCCCTCGATCGCACCAATGGTGCGGCGCACTCCACCCGCGTCGGCGAATACGTCGCACGGCTGCCCGAACGGGAAGTCGGCGGCATCAACCGACCGCTTCTCGAGCAACTGACTGAGATGACCGGTGGGCAATTCCTCGGTACCGGCGAGAGTCCCTTCGCCGGTCCACGAAGGGCAGGGAGGGGAAGGGAACTGTGGCGCTGGTTCGCCCTGACGGGGGTCCTCTTGTTTCTCGTGGGTGTCGGGGTTCGTCGCGGCGTACGGTTCGCCGACCTGTGGCGCGCATCCGACAGGGATGCTGTTCCCAACGGCGTCAGCGAGGGGCGCTAGTGGTCCCCGCCAGAAGTAGCGTTGCTAGATTTCGGAGCGCAACGGTGCCGGATTTGGGGGAGCGACGACGAGCCAATGCTCATTCATTGCGAGGAGGAGCGACGCCAAAGACGGCGCCGTTCCGCCCGAACCCGCAGGGCCGAAGGAAGTTGCCCACGCTGAACGCCAAGGACCTCCGAAGTCTCAAGACGCTGACGTTGTGGATTCCGCCATTCGGTCCGGTGGCAACTTCCTTCGGAGATAGTGACGGTATTTCTGGCGGGGACCACTAAGATGCGTCGATGGTGGGTCCTGGTTCTGGCGGTCGCGTTCGCGATCATGTTCCTCCGGTTCCTGATCGAAGTCGTGCTCGATTTCCGAGCAGACGCCTACATTGAAGGCTGGATGCAGGAGCCGGGGTGGGGAGCCGCCCTGCTGATCGTCACTCTCCTGTCGATCGATCTCTTTCTGCCGATACCGTCGAGTCTGGTGATGGTACTGAGCGGTGTGCTGTTCGGGACAGTGTGGGGTGGGGTGCTGTCGCTTGTCGGTTCGCTGATCGGAAACTACGTGGGCTTTGAACTGGCCCGGACCTATGGCCGCGAGGCATCCACCCGCCTCGTCGGTCAGAGTCAGATCGAGAGCATGACGCAGATCTTTTCCCGCTTTGGCGCCGTCACGGTGATGGCGTCGCGTCCGCTGCCGATTCTCATGGAGACTTTGAGCGTCGTTGCTGGCCTGGCCGGGCTTTCACGGTCGACGTTCCTGGCTGCCTCGCTCGTCGGCACGATTCCCGTTTGTTTCGCCTACTCCTATGCAGGCACGTTCGCGATCGAGGCCGAGAGCGTTTTCGTGACGATCCTGGTGATCGTGGCCGTGCCGGCGCTGGCCTGGTTGTTGTTCAAAAGGGGATTCGATTCGGGAGATCCGGCCGCGACCCAGGGTCAACTGGACTGACGCCGGGTTCCAAGCTTACCTGTCGATCTTGAGTTTCTTCCGCAATGTCGTTCGGTTCAGGCCCAGAATTTCCGCCGCCTTGACCTGATTCCCGTTTGTGACGGTAATGGCTTCTCGGGCTAGGGCTTCCTCGACAATCAAGACCACCTCGTGAAAGGGAGACCAGTCCGGGTCGGCCTTGTCTTCCACCAGGCGCTGGTGCAGAGCCGATCGAACCGCTTGTCGAAGCGTGGCATCGGTCTCCTCTCGAACCGGAAAGTCCCCTTCTCCCAGGCTGTCGCCGACGTCATCGACTGTGATCACGTCGCCACGGACCAGGACACACGCGCGCTTGACGACATTCTCCAGTTCCCCGACGTTGCCCGGCCAGGCGTGGCCAAGGAAGAGTTGCATCACGCGGTCGTCCACACCCTTGACCGTCTTGCTGAGTTCTTCGCTGTAGCGCTTGACGAAGTGACCCACCAGTTCCGGGATGTCATCGAGCCTCTGGCGGAGCGGGGGCAGGCCGATCGTGATGACCCGTAGGAGGTCGAACAGTTCGTGGTTGAACCTGCCGTCACGAACGTCTTCAACCAGATCCCGTTCGGTCGCGCCGACGATCCGGACATCCGACTTGATCGGGGTGA
The DNA here is from genome assembly GCA_965206125.1 of Terriglobia bacterium. GTDB lineage: Bacteria > Acidobacteriota > Terriglobia > 20CM-2-55-15 > 20CM-2-55-15 > CAXWPM01. The sequence goes on along the minus strand of CBDBIN010000045.1, from coordinate 362,403 downwards.
GTTCGCCGGAGCGCTCATAGGATCCTTCCCTCAGGTAACGCGCGAGGCGCGCCTGCAAGGGCAGAGACATGACCGAAATTTCGCCGAGGAAGATCGTCCCTCCCTTCGCCGTCTCCAGTTTTCCCGGTGTCGAAGGAGGACCTCCCAGCTGGCGGCTCTCGGACCGTCCGAACAACTCGGCCTCGAGGGCGCTTTCTGGAAGGGATCTGCAGTCCAGTGAGACGAACGGCCCCGCTTTGCGAGCGCTGTTGTAGTGGATGGTCTGGGCAACCAGGGCCTTGCCAGTCCCGCGTTCACCGACGATCAAAGGTGGGACATCGTTCGTCGTCAGCATGCCGATGATCTTGTAGGCTTCCGTCATCTGCGGGTCTTTCCCGACCAGGTTGACGATCGCGTACTTTTCCCAGCGTTCTTGCGGTGCCGAGTCAGTTCCCCGGCTCGCTGAACGGGCCTCGAGCGCCCTGCGGATGACAGCTCTCACTTCGCTCAGGTCGAAGGGTTTCGTCAGGTAGTCGAAGGCACCGAGCCGCATCGCTTCGATCGAGGTCTGGCTTGTTCCGAAGGCCGTCATGATGACGATATAGGTGTCCGTATCGAACCGGCGTATCTGTTCGAGCGCCTCGAGCCCGTCTGTTCCCGGCATTCGAATGTCCATGATGACCAGGTCCGGCCGCAGCTCACGGACTTTGGAGATCGCCTGGTCACCGCTGCTGACGATGATCGGCGTATGTCCGTCTTCTGTCAGGAAGTGTTTGAACGCTGAGCAGATGTTTTCGTCGTCATCGACGATCATGACTTCAGCCATGAATCCTCTCTCTTGCTTGATTCTTGCCGGCCGGCTCATCGTCCGGCGTGGCCGACACAATCGGCAGTTCAATTGTGACACGGGTCCCGACCCCCTCGGGTCCCGGTTTGAGGGAAATCCTCCCCGAATGTCGCTCGACGACGCTCCTGGCGTTCACGAGGCCCAGGCCGACCCCGTCTCGTTTCGTGGAGACAAAAGGCTCGAACAGCCGGTCCCGGATGTCCGGGTCGAGGCCCTCTCCGTCGTCAATGATACCGACAATGATCGAGTTTCCGCCCTCGACCACGGAAGTCGTTACCGTGAGGCGGCCCCCTTTGGTCATCGCGTCCGCGGCGTTGAGGACGATGTTCAACAGGCCTTGTTTGAGTCGGTCGATGTCCAGTAGCGTTTCGGGCAGATCGTCTTGGAAATGTCGCTCGACTTCGATTTGACGATGTCGTAACTGCAAAGCCGTCTGGTCGAGCACTTCCCGCAGGCAGTGGTTGACGTCGGTCGGGCTCAGCCGAAGCTTGCCGGGGCGGGCCAGCTCCAGCATCCCTTTGACGACCCACTCGACGCGGTCGATCTCGCGTATGACAGCATCGATAAGGTCCCTGTCGGTCGTGCCCGCTTCGAGCTTTGTCTGCAGCAGCTGGGCCTCCATCTTCATCGACAGGAGCGGATTACGGATCTCATGGGCGACCTGAGCGGCCAGCAGGCCCGTGACGGCGAGCTTTTCCGACTGCAGCAGCTTGTCCTCGTACTCACGCAACTTCTCGACCATTTCGTTGAAGGACTCCGCCAGGCGGCCGACTTCCTCACTGCCCTTGACAGGTGTCCGGGTCGTCCGCTCTCCTGAGGCGATCGACTTCGTGAACGTCGCGAGCTGGCCGATCGGCGCGGCGATGCCCCGGGCGATGAACTGGCTCGTCAGGGCCATCAGGCCGATGATGACGAGCCCGATGAGGGCCAGCGTCTGCGAAATGGCCGTGCGGGCGGCGGCGATGTCCCCGGTCTCGACGGCGAACGCGATGACGGTGTCGGAACTCCCGGGCAACGGGCGGTACGCGACGGTGTAGGGGGCGGAATCGTGCACGAAGCTCCGCATGAGCAGCTCGGCTCTTGGTAACAGGACAACCTCGGCCGCCTCGGTGGACCGGATCAGGTTCAGAAGTGTGTTGTCATTTGCGTCGTCGAGCGTCGTGGCCAGCACCTGCCCATCACGCGTGTAGGTAACGATGTCGGCATCCACGATCTGCTTCACTTGTTGGAGAATCGGGACATTCAGCGCGAAGTCGCTCAAGGCCAGGACTTCCGACGCGCGTTCGACCTGATCCTGGAGTTGTTGTTCCAGCGTACTGGAGATCAGAGACTGGGAGACGAGGGCGGTTGCCAGGATTGCCATTCCGAACAGCAGCGTGAACGGAACCGCGATGCGATGTTGGATCTTCAAGGCTGGCAGGTTCATCTTATTGACCGGACTTCAAACGGACTCAGTATAGCCAAAACGAGACACCTGAAATCGTTTGATGCGAAGTGTTGTCCGAATCCGACTCGGGACGCGCGCCTGCGATCACGGCTGGGCGTTCGTGTGCGCTGGCTCGCGCCTCCAGTATCTAGTTCCTCTTCGCCTAATCGCAGTCGAGGGTTCGGTTCACTTTAAGAGTGTTGGCGCCGCTGCTTGTACATTTTTTGATTGCCAAATCTGTCGCTTTCGTCTCAGGGCGCTCAATTCTTGATTAAACCACTCATATTATTAGTAATGAACAAAATACATTCACATCGCCGACTCATTTGTGTATTATGTCGGCGCCACTGGGTTCACCCCGCTGATGATCTGGGTTTTGAAGACGTTTGGTCTTGAATGGCCGATGTTTGGCCCTGAGTGCCCCAGGATGATCGGCCAAGGAGACTTAAAAGATGAGCTGGAAAACGGAGACTCGATTGATTGCAACGCTGCTGACCGTCGCGCTGTTTCTGACCCTCGGCGTATCTGCCGCATCGGCGCAACAGACGCTCATGATGCCCGACCGCGACGCGATGGCTGCGGAACCGGTTGTCGTGTGGGGGAACACGTCCGAGGGCGCTGGCCCGGTAACCATTAGCTTTGGAGACGGGAGCCCGGACGCTACCCCAGCCTTCAATGCTGGTTCCCAGTCGTACATCGCGACGGTGCACACCTATGCACTGGCCGATCTGGGCGGGGCTCAGTCCAAGGATTTCACCGTGACGCTCACGGTGGGCGCGTCCTCGGGGTCGGCGACCGTCACCGTGTGGGATCCGGCTCAGCTAACGGCTCCGGAGGGCGAGGAGGAGGAGATCAGGATCAATATCGCGATCGAAAATGGGTTGCGGTATCTGTACTTCAGTACAAATTCTCGGGAGTCCCGTCACGACGCCCAGACCCCGGCGGGTTGGGTGACGGCCTCGTGGAGCTTCCACGGCTCGTTCACCTCGATGGCGGCCCTCGCTTTCGAGAACCATCAATACCCGGCGACCGGCGGTTCCATCTACGCACCGCTGGTTCAGGGCGCCTTGAACTATCTTTTCGCGCAACTGGCCACACAAGTACTCACGGTGGAACCGGCGGGCGATCCTTGTGTCCCGGGCGTCCCGGCAATTCTGTTGCCTTGCAACGGTCTCAGACCCACTGGTGCGGGCCCCGTTGGCTACTCCACCGCGGTCGTGACGCTCGCGATCGCCGGAAGCGGCTCGCCGGGCGCAACCGTTGGCGCGGGCCTTGGAGCGGGTGCGGGGCAGTCCTACAAGGAAGTCGTACAGCGTCTCGTCAATACCATCGCGTGGGGCCAGGCCGATCCAATCGGCTTCGGAACGGGCGGCTGGCGGTACGGTCTGGACGACGGATCGTCCGATGGCTCGGCGATCGGGTGGAACGCCTTGGCGTTGCTTGACGGAGCCGCGTTCGGCGCGATGCTGCCAACTGTGGGAGCAGGTTTTCTGGATCTCACTGGTGAGCTGGAGAAGGAGATCGAAAGGACGACGAGTGCGGTGGACGGTGGTCTGGGGTATACGGGCATTGGTTCCTCAGCCACCCGCTCGGGCATACGTCTCCAGTCGTTGAATTTGGCCGGTCTCGCCTTGCCCGACACGAACGCCACCACGACGACGCCCCCCCAGTTGACGGTGGACTATCTCAACAACTTCAACAACTGGGTGGGAAGCTCGACGAACTGTTCATTCGTCTCGAACGCCGACTTCGCCAAGGGTTGTCTGTATACGATGTTCAATAACTTCAAGGGGCTGAAGCTGTATACCGTCGCTACCCTGTCGAACGTCCCTCGCACAGACTTGGACTGGCACAAGGATTACCAGGCGTTTTTGGCAGGCGTACAGAGCGGCGGCGCGACGACCACCGGCGGGCATTGGTCGAGCTTGAGATTCTCATGCTGCAACAACGATTTGACTGGGAAAAATGCACTGGCGCTGCTGATTCTGTCGAAGGTGGCATTGATTTCACCGGATCCGATCAAGTTCTCGACGATCGGCCTCACGCCGTTTACAGCCACCAATCCTATTGGAACCACGCACACGGTGACCGCGCATGCGGAGGCAGCCTGTTCGCCTGAACCTTGCACGGGAGCGCCCGTGCCGGGCGCGACGGTCGACTTCGAAGTGCTAACCGGCCCGAATGCCGGACAGACGGGTACGGACGTGACCGACGCGAGCGGCGATGCTACCTTCACCTACACCGACACCGGTACGGGCGGTACGGACACCATTCAGGCATCCATCGGAAGCCTCACGTCCAACATCGTCGACAAGACGTGGGGGACCAAAGGGAGCGACAAGAGCGACAAGAGTGACAAGAGCGACAAGTCTGAGAAATCGGAGAAGTCCGGCAAGTCGGAGAAGTCCGACAAGTCTGAGAAGTCCGACAAGTCTGACAAGAGTAGCAAGGAATAGTCGCTCTTCGAGTTGACAACCGAGCTCGGGACCACACGGTCCCGGGCTTTTTTTCTGGCTCGGTTCGGTCGTATCATCTCGTAGCGGACGGTCATGGGAGGCTAACGATGACTGAAGGGTCGGGGAACAGTGGCGAGGTGAGCCGCGGGCTGTGGAGGCTGCCCTTTGTCCTGACCTCCATCCTTCTCCTCCTTTCCTACACGCCCCGGATCAGGGGCAACGAAATCCTGTACACGTCCTTCTGGTCGGCTGCCGCATTACTGGCCGTATGGCAGCTGGTTCTCTTTACCTCTGACCGCGGTGCCTCATTGCGTCTGGATGTTTCCCTCCGCAAGCAGCACTACATCCAGGCGATGCTGCAACTTTCGGTTTTCGTCTACTGGGGATGGTACTGGCGTCCGGTCTACGACGCGGCGGAACTGATTGTTGCCCAGATTCTTTTTGCATACGTCTTCGACATGCTGCTCGGCTGGACCCGGCGGGGACACTGGATTCTCGGATTCGGTCCGTTCCCGATCGTCTTCAGCACGAACCTGTTTCTCTGGTTCAGGGACGACTGGTTCTATCTGCAGTTTCTTATGTTGGGCGTGGGGTTCGTCGGAAAAGAGTTCGTGCGGTGGCATCGCGAGGGAAAGACGACACACATCTTCAACCCATCCGCATTCTCTCTCGGCTTGTTTTCCCTCGCGCTGATCCTGACCGGATCTACCGAGGTCACCCGGGGATTCGAGATCGCAACGACCCTGAATCTCGCACCGAACATCTACGTCTTCGTGTTCCTCGTCGGACTCGTCGTCATGTATTTCTTTTCGATCACGCTGGTGTCCGCTCTGGCGGCCGCGACGCTCTTCGGATTGAGCGCGGTGTACTTTCGCGTGGTGGGGGTTCCGTACTTCATCGACTCCGAAATCCCGATCGCGGTGTTCCTCGGACTTCACCTTCTGGTAACCGACCCGTCGACGTCTCCCAGAACCCCATCTGGCAAGGTCGTTTTCGGCGTGCTGTACGGCCTGCTTGTTTTCGGTCTCTACGAATTGCTCGGAGCTTTCGGCGCGCCGACGTTTTACGACAAGCTGCTGTGCGTGCCGTTACTGAACCTGGGTGTGCAGTGGATCGATCGAGCCGTCCGTTCGGTGCAGGACCGGCCCGGGTTGGATCGGCTGGGTTTGGCGTTCGCCTCGCAACGCGCCAACCTGGTTCACATGGCCGTTTGGGTCGTCTTTTTTACCGCCATGGGGGTAACCGGATCGACCGACGGCAGGCACACCGGCGACAGTGTGCCGTTCTGGCAGCAGTCGTGCGATAAAGGGTTGCGCAAGGCATGTGAACGCCTGGCCCAGATCGAGTATATCTATTGCAATGAGGGTTCCGGCTGGTCCTGTAACGAAATAGGTATTCGAAATTCCATTCTGGCGGCTGCGGAATCGACTTCGGAGGTCGCAGTTGCAAATTTCTCCCGTGCCTGCCAACTCGGTTTCGGTCCCGGTTGCTTCAACGTGCTCATACCGTTCTCCTTCAGACGGTCGGACCCTGAGAACAACGACCTGAGAGTTCTCCTGCGTGAGGGCAAACAAATACTCTCCGACATGTCCGAACCCGAACTGTTCGCCCGAGCTTGCGATCACGGCTGGGCGTTCGCGTGCACCGGCTCGCGCCTCCCCTAGTTGGTTCCTCTTCCGCCCCATCGCCAGTTCAGGGTTCGGCTCAGCCGGAAGTGTTGGTGGTGCAATCTGTTCATTTTCTAATCGCCAAGCCTGAAACATTCTTCGCAGAACGCTCATATGGCCGCGTAAGCTACTAATATGATGTGGAATGAACGAAATATATTCAGATCGCTGGATCATTTGTGTATCATGTCCGTGCCAGTGAGTTCACATCGGTGATAATCTGGGATTTCGAAGACGTTTGGCCTTGAATGCTCCTCGGTTGATCAAGTCAAGGAGACTTAGAAAAATGAAGTGGAAAACTGAGACTAGATTGTTTGCAACGATGGTGACCCTGGCGGTGTTCCTGACCCTCGGCGCATCGGTCGCGTCAGCGCAGACAAAGATCATGCCCGACCGCGACGCGATGGCTGGCGAACCTGTTGTGATTTGGGGGAACACGACTGAGGCGGGCGGTTCGAGTATCGTGATTGACTTCGGTGACTCGACTCCGGACTTCTCGGGTACCGTCAGCGCCGGTTCGCAGTGGACCCATCTGGGGAAGCCCTACGGTCTATACATAGACTCGGACGACACGCTGTTCATGGTCGAAGGGGAGACGGAAACCCTGCTCGTCGTGGACGGCAAGACCGGGAGGCTTCTGGAGACGATTGCGGGCCTCGAGCAATCGCATTGGGTCTCGATGGATCCGGAAGGGAACGTCTACGTGGCTCAAGTTCTCGAAGAGGCGGGCGTCCTGAAGTTTGCTATACGTTAATTCGTGACGGTGCATTAATCCCAGATCAGGACCCCGATTGTGGTGCAGGGACCCAGGTTGGGATTAATGCACCGTCACGAAATTCCCCCTACCGATATCCGATGTCTTCGTTTAGTGCGATCTTGCTGCGGCTGAAGATGCCGGTGCCGCGCGAGATCTCTCGGCCGTCCTCGGCCGTGACGATCGCATCGGCGAAGAGAAGGCTCTTCGAGGCGCGTATCAGGGTTCCTCGTGAGATGAGGATGCCCGAAGAAACCGGGCGCAGGAGCTGGACGTTGAACGAGACCGTCAACACGAAGACCCCTTCGACGATCGAGTTCGCTACGAAGAAAGCCGCGTCGTCGAGCAGCTTGAAGTAGTACGCGCCGTGGACAGCTCCGGCAGCGTGAAAGAGTGCTTCCCGGACAGGCATCCGGACTTCCGCCAGGCCCTCTCCGATCGTTACAGTGGCAGACAGATCCCGGTTGCACGGCGCCCGTCCGTACATCCGTTCCAGCTTCCGAAAGTGCTCCTCGGCCATTCGGGCGGGAATGGTACCATAGCTGCCATCACGCGTTCATTCTTACAGGACAACTGAACACAGGAGGCCGTTTTGGCGGTAGACAGAGGGCACTGGGGTTCAAAGCTGGGTTTCGTTCTGGCGGCGGCAGGTTCGGCCGTCGGCCTGGGAAACATCTGGAAATTTCCCTACATCACCGGGGTCAACGGAGGCGGGGCGTTCGTCCTGATCTACCTGGGCTGTATTGCTCTCGTGGGCCTACCCGTGATGACTGCGGAGATCCTCCTCGGCCGTGCCACCGAGAAGTCCCCCGTCGGCGCGTTCAAGCAATTCGGGGGTGGCCCCTGGGTCGCGTTCGGCTGGCTCGGCGTCGCCGGTGCTTTCGTCATCCTGTCCTACTACAGCATCGTCGCCGGATGGGCCCTGCACTACAGCTACCTCTCGATCACCGGCCAGATCGTCGGCCTCGGGCCCGAAGGCGTCGGGCCGGCGTTCGATGCTCTGTTCGCCTCGAACGGCCTCAACGTGTTCTGGCACGCCATCTTCATGATCTTGACAGTCGGTGTCGTCCTCGGCGGCGTAGGCAAGGGCCTGGAACGGTGGGCGCGAATCCTGATGCCGACGCTGTTCGGCCTGATGCTCATCCTATTGATCAATTCGTTCACGATGGACGGCTTCGGCCAGGCTCTGGATTTCGTGTTCGGCTTCCACACCGAGAACCTGACCGCGGCCGGCGTCCTCGAGGCCCTGGGCCATGCTTTCTTCACGCTCAGCCTCGGCATGGGCGCGATGCTGACTTACGGGAGCTACCTCCGCAAGACCGACGACATCATGTCCGCGTCGATTGTCATCTCCGCGCTGGACACGATGATCGCGCTGACCGCATCGATGGTCCTGTTCCCGATCATCTTTACCTACGGGATGGAACCGGGGGCCGGCCCCGGCCTGGTGTTCGTCAGCATTCCGATCGCGTTCAGTCAGATGGCTGCGGGGACCTTCTTCTCGTTCGTGTTCTTCATGCTGCTGGTATTCGCCGCGCTGACCAGTTCGATCTCGATGCTCGAGGTCACGACGTCGTACTTCATCGACGAGAAGGGATGGACCCGGCGCCAGGCAACCTTGTTCGCCGGCGGAGTCATTGCCGCCCTGGGCATCCCATCGGCGCTCAGCGGAGGGACCGCGCTGTTCGGCGAAGACTTCGCAAGCCTGTTCGGCAGGAACTGGTTCGACATATTCGATTACCTCGCGTCGAACTGGATCCTTCCCCTCGGCGGCCTCGGAATCGCGTTGTTTACAGCGTGGAGAGTTGACGATGCGATCCGGCACCGGGAGTTCCTCGAAGGCACCAACCTCGCGTTCTTCTACAAGACCTGGTTGTTGCTGCTCAAATTCGTAGTCCCGGTCGGTATCATCCTGGTGTTCCTGCACGCGATCGGCGTCGTATGACCCGCCCTGTTATGGACACGCCGGTCGCCTACGACATCGCCTGCGCCGCCCGCATCCTTGCCTTCGAAGGAATGTCGGTACTGGTTGCCGGCCACCTGAGCGTCGACGTCGGCGGCGAGATGTACGTCAACCGCTTCGGTCCTTCCTTCGCCCGCCTCGTGCCCGCCGACATCATCCGGGTCGACTACGACGGTAACGTCGTGGAAGGTGACGGTTACGTCAACGACACGATTCGACTTCACGGCGTCCTCCACCACATGGTTCCCGAAGCGAAGGTGTTGGTCCACACGCACCCGCGTTCGGTCGTCACCATCAGCGCCTTCCGGATCGTTCCCGACATTTATGATCAGGAAAGCTGCTTTCTCGCCGGTGACATCGCGATCTACGACGAGGACTACGAGGGCCTGGTGTCGACCGAGGAGAGAATCAGCCCGATGGCCGATGTTTTACGAACGGCGCGAAACCTGATCCTTCCCAACCACGGTGCGCTGACGTCCGGTGGCAACGTCGCTTCGGCGACAATTCGCATGATCCTGCTCGAGAACCTTGCCCGGCGGTACCTGGAGGTTACGCGTGCCGCGATGGCGATCAAGGACACGCCCCGCCCAGTCGATCCCGGAACAGCGATCGCCACACGCAAGGAGTTGGAAGGGCTAGGGGCAGAAGGACTGCTCTGGCAGGACTACATCGAGAGACTGGACCTCACCGACGTCAACTCTTTCGGGCAACTATGACCGCAAAGTCGTCGCTCAGCTCTCCCGAGGCGATCAACTCGTCCTCGTAAGCAAACATTTTTTCCAGCCATTCCATCGCTTCAGGATCCGTCTCGTCGAAGTTTCCCGCGATGTCCTCCATCAGGAGATGCAGGATCGTGCCACCGTATCCGCGGAAGGTGTAACCGGGGAAATACTGTGAGAGCAGCGGCAGGATCTCCGCCGAGCGGATCGCCTCGGAAGGGTCGACGGTGTTCATGTACTCGATCGTGTGCCGCTCGACGACCTCGTGGAGGGTGACGCCGTCGGTCACACTGACCCGAAGCCGCGCCGGGATGCTCCCAAGGAAATCATTCACCGCCTCGAGTTGCCGCTCGGTCCACTGGAACTGTGACGGGCCGATGAACTCGTCCATGTAGAAGTATCCGCCAGGCGTGAGCGCCCCATGGACGTTTTTATGGAGATTTTCCAGTTCCGCGATGTGGTGGACAGCCGAGACCCCAAAGATGACGTCATAAGTGTTCGCCGGGAGCGAGACGCGATTCAGATCCTGGACTTCGTAATGGATGTGGGTGTGTCCGAGCGCCTCCGCCTGCTGCTTCGCGGTTGCGATTGCCCCCCCCGACACATCGAACGCGTCGTGATGTCGGCAGAAGTCATACTGGACCAGGCCGCGCTCCAATTCGCCGACGCCGCAGCCCAGCGTGAGCGCGCGATCGACCGGTACGCGGCCGCCCAGAGTTCGCTGACGCGGTCGATCGACCCCCCATCCGGCACTAGGCGCGTTCCTCGACCCATCCGTAGTAGTTGTTCTCGGGAAGGATCCCGCGTTCCAGGTAAGCCTGCTTGTAACGCGACATGTAGTCGCTAGGGATCGCATTACGCTGGGCCTCGACATCCACTTTGAAGAGCCTGGCGGCGTTCAGCCCGAATATTTTCTCCTTGTCTTCGTCCGTGATCTCGGGATAACCCCAGCGTTCCTGAAGATCCTCCGGCATGCGGAAGCGGCGCATCGCCTGGATGATCCATTGGGGTGAGCCCCACCAGAGGCAGTCCGTACCCCAGATGATGTGGTCCGTGCCGAATGATTTCGCGATCGATCCCAATAGATGTCCCATCAGGACCGGGTCGCCCACGCACATCGCAAAAACACTTCCTATCTCGCAATAGACGTTGGTCATCTGCGGGTTTTCGTCCCGGTCCCGGCACAGGTCGCGCGTCCATTCCAGGCCGCCCAGACGCTCGGCTTCGGCCCGGACGTCCGTGCCGCTGGAGTTGAACCCGCCCACACCCCTGCGCATTCCCGAGTGGTAGATGAGGAAGTTCATCTCCGGGAAGTCCAGTGACGCCTGTTTGATGTCTTCCGGATGCGCGAAGCGCTCGTTGCGACTCGAGTCGGCGAGGCCCTTGTGGACGCATGTCACATCCATTCCGAGTTCGAGTGACTTTTCCCAGAAAGGGTAGGCGACCTGCTCGTCATCGTAGCGCCAGGGGTCGGTCGTCAACGGGTTGTGCGTGTAGTGTTTCCAGGCGTCGATCTTGAGTTCGCGGACTTCGCGCTCCATCTCCTCGGCGACCTCGGCAAAACTGGCATGATGGTTCGGTGCAACCTGGCCGTGTCCGAGCATCCGGTGTGACCCGGCCATCTGGTTGACCTGATCGCGGGCGGAGATGGCCATGTCTACGGGCAGCAGGTTTCGCTGATGGGACTGCCCCCAGAACTGGCCGTCGACCCGCGAAGGGATGCCGCTGACGAGACCCATCGTTGTGTCGCTATCGAAGAAGATCTCCCGGACAAAGGTTTCGAAGTTATAGTCGTCCGTCGTGTTGCCGATCTCCGGGGCACCGATATCTCTAAGGAAGCCCTGATTCCGGAGGTTGGTCTTCATGCCGTCCTGGCAGAAGTGGTTCTGTGAATCGATGATGAACAGGCCCTTGGGCAGCCTTTCCTCGGTCGCGGCCTGTTCGAAGACTTCGGCTTCCGCGACGTCATAGAAGTTTCCACCGTGGAGTTTGTTGAGAGCCAGAAAGGCGCACGCCATCCCGCCACTAGTCCGGAGGAAGGTTCGACGATCTATGCCGAGCTTCTTCGCGTAGTGTGCTGCGTCGTCGAGGATCGTCCGCTCGACCCTCTGCTCGAATTCGGTCTGAGGAATCGGGGTCGTCTCTTCGTTCGATATCATCTGGCAGGGAAGCGGTAGCTTGCGATCCAGGTCCGAGTCCCGTTTCAATTTTCGAGAAAACATGATGCCTCCCGCGTGTTGTTTTGCGGCGACGATACCATGGATCCGGATGTCCTCCATAGCGGACACGCTCCTCGGTATTCCTAGTATAATTCCGGCATGGTCCGTCGGTTCGCACTGCCATGTCTCGCCTGGTGGATCCTGCTGGCCACCGTTGGAACCGGGCTCCCTTTGCAGGACCCGGCGCGCCCAATCGATGTCGCCTGGATTCACGGAAGCGCGGACTGCGGCGACAACGCCGATCCGGCCGTGCAGGTCTTTCGGTACGACGAACGGAGCTGGATCCTCCGGCAGAACAAGTGCATCAACTTCGAAGCGCCGTTTATCTATCTCTTGCTCGGAGACGAAAGGGCGTTCATGCAGGACACGGGCGCGGTGCCCGACTCGGACGGGGTGCGTGTTGCCGTCGATCGAATCCTCGCTGAACACGGTGCGGGTCTGGAACTGCTCGTCACGCACTCCCATGGCCACGGTGATCATGTTGCGGGCGATCCTCAGTTCGAAGGCCGCCCGAACACCACCATCGCGGCCGGGGACGTTGCCGGGGTGCAGGAGATGTTCGGAATCACGGACTGGCCGAACCAGGCCGTCGAACTCGACCTGGGCGGCCGAATCCTCGACGTGATCCCGATTCCGGGACACCAGGACAGCCATGTTGCCGTCTACGACCGCCGGACGGCGATCCTGCTGACGGGCGATACGTTGTATCCGGGCCGGTTGTACGTTCGGGACTGGGCGGCATACCGGACGAGCATCAGTCGGCTTGTCGCCTTCACCGGAACGCGTACCGTCTCATGGGTTCTGGGGACACATGTCGAGATGTCTGCCGAACCCGGCATCGACTATCCGGTCCGCACGACTTACCAGCCAAATGAACGTCCGCTCCAACTGCGGCTCGCTCACCTCGTCGAACTTGGGCAGGCATTGGATGCGATCGGCGACGAACCGCAGCGGGACGTTCACGACTCGTTCATCATCTTTCCGTTGAACTGACAACCAAAGGCATCAGACCCGCAACAGGTAGCCTCTGCCCCGAAGACCTGTGATCCGTTCGATGGCGTGCACGTACCAACGGACCTGGATTGTGTATTCTTCGATTCTCGGGCGGATGTCGACGTCCGTCTTGAAATCGACGATCTGCCAGACGTCGTCCTCGAGGAAGGCCAGATCGATGACACCTTCAAGGATGAATCCGCCGTCTTCGGTCAGCGTCACCGGGTATTCCCGGTGGGATCGCGCCGCCGCGCGGACTCGTCCCATCAACGGGTGCCTGAGAGCACGTCGGGCGGCTTCGACCCCCGCCGCCACTTCTTCGTCCGGAGCATCGAGAAGCCGTGCCTGGAAAGTTGCGAGTTGAAGGAGTTCCTCGCCCGAGGCGTCGAAGGCGGCATCCCGCAGGAGAGCGTGGACGAGCGTTCCGAACCGCGGACCCGAGGGTCGCCCTTCGACCTGGTCCACTTCGATCACCTCGACCGCGGCGGGTTCGCCGGGCGGAGCAGACACGGCTTCCGAGGCGGTGAAGACATCGAGCGAGACCGCAGAACCCTTCTCGAGCAACTGGCCGCGCCGTGCCTTCCACGCGGCGTACTCTTCGAGGGACCGTGCCGCCTCCACGCCTTTCTCGTCGGGTGCCAGCATTCCCTCCTGACGGACTCCGAAACTGCCCTCGACATCGAGCTCGAGGGCCGCCGGATCCCACCAGACTACGTCGTAGCCTCCGGCGTGCTTGTGGAGGCCGGGTTTGACCGAGTGTTCCTCGTGTCCCATGAGGTTTGCGGGCCGATCGAGAACGCTGCTCTCCCCGAAGTGCGGACACGCGAGGGCTGTTCCGGCCTGACGCCCGGCCCCCGGTGCGGGATAGACGGACTTGTTCAGGGCGCCGATCCAGCCCGCCATCTCCTCGTCGCCGATCGTGGGGACGACCAGGAGGTCTCGGGCACGCGTGGCCGCAACATAGGCGACCCGAACACCTTCGGCCTCGTCTCGCCGGTGTTCCCGTTCGCTGTTATCCTGCAGTTCCCACGGCGAACATCCCAGGATCCGCATCGCGGCGAGCCCGCGTTCTGCGTCGACATGCTTGTCGGGTGACGCGGTGGCGAGGTTCGCAGTCATGTCGGCGAGGATCACGACAGGGAACTCCAACCCCTTGGCCGCGTGAACGGTCATGATGCGCACGCCCTCGGCGCCTTCCTCGAGCACGGGCGATTCGGTTCCCGACTGGGATTCCGATTCAGCCGTCAGCAGCTCGACGAAGCCGCGGAACGACGCCCCGCCTCGAGCTTCGAAGCTCCGAGCCAGATCGCCGACACGGTATACGTTCGCCAGCTTCTGGTTCCCGGCCGGCCGAAGCGCGAAACCGGCGTGCGCGCGTGTCCGTTCGAGAAGGTCGTCTATTGTCTCGACAAAGGGCCGTCGGTTACGTTGTCGATGCAACTCGCGGACTGCCGACAACGCCTCGCTTATCGGCCCGAAGTCTTCCGCTACGTCATCGGGAACCGGACGGAACGGGTGCAGCGGCCCGATCGTGCTGCGGTAGCGGAGCAACAGGTCGTCTGGAACGGCGAAAAGCGAACCTTTGAGAGTGGCGAAGACAGCCAGTTCGTCGTCGGGCCACTCTATAGCGGTCAGCGCCGCGCGCATCGTCTCCACCTCCTCCCTCTGGTGGAAGGACCTGGCGCCCCAGAGCAGGTGCGGGACGTTGCGGGATTCGAGCGCCTGCACGTAGTCGCGCGTAATGTCCCGGCCCCAGGACATAAAGCGTCGGAACAGCACGCACACATGTTGTGACGCAACCGGTACTTCCGATGCGGAGTCCACGGGATCCCGCACACGCCATCCGCTTTCGTTGAGGAGCCAGTCGATGAACGCGCCGATTGCATCCGGCAGGCTCTCGCTGACCGCGCGCTTGGTGATGTAGTTCCAACGGTAGGGGCGGGGCACGGGCAGGGCGATCACGGCCGGCTGAGATGGGATGGCGGAGGCATGTTCCTCCAGAGCCACGTAGGATGGTTGTCCGCTTTCTGGATCCCCGTTCATCTCCGCGGCAAATGCGGCGTTGACCAGGCCCTGGATCGCTGGGACCGAACGGAAGCTCCGGCTGAGGTAGACCAGCCCAACCCCGCGCGCGGTCAGGTCCCGGCGGAGCGCATGGTACAGGACTACGTCCGCACGCCGGAACCGGTAGATCGATTGTTTCGGGTCGCCGACCAGGAAGAGCTTTCCCGCTACCGGCCTGACGCGCCTCCAGTCGTCTTCGTCGGGGTCGTCCCCCGCCAGCAGTACGAGGATCTCCGCCTGGAGAGGGTCGGTGTCCTGGAACTCGTCGACAAACAGGTGGGTGAAACGCCGCTGCAGAAAGCGGCGTACTGCCGCGTCGCTCTTGACCAGATCACGTGTCGCAATCAGCAGGTCGACGAAGTCGAGCTTTCCGGCTCGCATCTTGGCGTCGTTGTAGCGCTCGACCAGTTCCCAGAGTTCGTCACGAAGCAGGGAGGCCAGTTCCGCATCGGCCCGGACACGGAACTCCTCGAGCAACGCGATTGTTTCCTCGCGCCGGTCCAGCACCTGCCCCCGAGTGAAACGGTCCGAGAACGCTCCGCGTCCCTTCTTCCGGTTCCGTTTCAAGCGGAGGCCCACCTGAACCAGCAGGGCTTCCATCTCGTCATAGTCGCGGCTGCGCACGGCTTCGGCACGCTCGATACGGTTGAGGAAATCGACTGCCGGGGCAAGAGCCTGACGGAGGTTGTCTCCCGAGCGCTTCGCCGACAAGGCCATCCGGGCAAGATCGGTGACATCCGGGACGAGTCGATCGATCTCGGCTTCGCGGTCGAACGGCTCACGCCGCCACGGAGAAGGGAAGTCGCGCCACTCGATCAGCCGCCAGGCCGCGCCCCGGATCTGTTCGAGAGGAGTCCGGCTCGCTTCCCAGGACCCGGCCCGTTCCAGAGCTCGCCTCAGCCCGGGTGGTGGCTCGTTCAGGGTTTCCTCGGCCCAGCGTTGAAACACGCGGCCGAACAGACGCGGTGCTTCGTTCTCGTCGAGCTCCTCGAAGCCGGGCTGGATGCCGGCCTCCACCGGGCGTTCACGGAGGATGTCGGCGCAGAAGGAATGGATGGTGCCGATGTGCGCTTCTTCGAGGCGCACCATCGCTTGTTCGAGATATCGCCTCGCGCTCGGGTCGGCACCCTCGGATCTGGCACGGTCCAGCCCCTGGCGCAGTCGCAGTTTGAGCTCTCCCGCAGCCTTGCGTGTGAACGTCACGGCGACGATGCTTCCGACATCGGCGCGGCCTTCGGCCAGCACTCGGACGATGCGGCGGACCAGTTCGGATGTCTTCCCGGTCCCGGCGGCAGCCTCCACGATGAGGCTTTCGTCCAGCGACGTTCGGATTCGTTGTCGTGCCTGTTCGTCCGCGCTCATGGGGTCTGACGCAGCCGGTTGATCCATTCGAGTCGTTCCTTCTTCTTACGCGAGGTGCGCAACTCCTCGTAGGGCCCGCAGACGATCCGATAGTCGCAGTACCGGCAGGCGCCCTCACGCGGCGCGGCCGGCAGAAACCCTTCTTTCAAAGACCGGTCGACGTAGTCCAGCGCTTCGACGGTCCGCTCTCGCGCTTCGTCGGTTACGGCCACCGCCAGACGTCTGTAATCTCCTCGCCGGGTGCAATAGGAGAGCTCGGAGGCAGAGACCGATTTTTCGAACAATGTCTCAGCGGCCAGTGCGTAGAGCATCGGCTGGAGGACCTCGCCGGCTCCGGTGGCGACGGGCGCCTGGGCCAGAGCCCGGCCCGTCTTGTGATCGGTGACGCGCAGAACGCCCAGCGCGGAGTGCTCTTCGATCATGTCGATCGATCCACGCAGCCGGATGCCGTTCAGTACGGTCACTTCCTCGGCGCTGCTGGCCGGGTCCCGCTCACTCATTTCTCCGAGTCCGAACGAGAGCTCGAAGTACCTGGGCACCCAACCGGGTTCTGCCTCGGCCTGTTCGGCGCGCTCTCGGATCCATCCTCGAAGGTCGGTCCGCAGGTCCTCGATCTCGCTGTCCCAGATGCGCGTGATTGCCGGGGCCAGATCCTCCCGGTAGTCCGCCGCTGTGGCTGTCAGTTCGTCGTCCGCGACGTGGGTCACGTCCGCCAGGTTGTCGGAGGTGATCGGCAGCAGACCCTCGGCGCGCAGGCGCGAGAGGAGTCGAAACTGAACCGAGTGGAACAGGCTGCCGCGCGTCAACGGATCAAGTTGTTCGATCGGTGTTGCTTGTTCTCGCGATCTCAGCCGATGGATGGAGTAGAGCAGAAAACGGTACGGGCACGCCGCGAACTGTTGGAGCGACGTTGCCGAATAGCTCCGCGCTCTCGGCCGGTTGGCGTCCAGGATTCGGAGGGTTTCTGCATCCGGGTCCACGATGCCGTCAGCTTCCGACCAGAAGTTGCGCCACCGGCGCGCCCTGGTGCGGAGCGACCGCGCCAGGTGCGGGTTTGCTTCG
The DNA here is from genome assembly GCA_965206125.1 of Terriglobia bacterium. Taxonomy (GTDB): domain Bacteria; phylum Acidobacteriota; class Terriglobia; order 20CM-2-55-15; family 20CM-2-55-15; genus CAXWPM01. Next base: position 344,892 of record CBDBIN010000045.1, on the reverse strand, counting down.
AGAAGGTAGTGACCGCGTCCGTTTCGGCCCCCGTCAGGGTGTCCCAGAATCCCGCCGATCGTGGCGAGGTCGTACTCCGCATCGTCGATCGCGACGCTGGCGTCCTCGGGTGAGGGCCAGCCCAGACGCGACATCGAAGTTGCCCGGGCCCGTTTTTCCAGTTCCGCAAGATCGGGCAGTCTGCCTTCCGCGGCGCGCAGCACGTCCAGGGCGTAGAAGGAGGGTACGCGGCTACGGCCCTGGCCCATAGCCATCCGCGGGTAGGACACAATCAGTCGATCCCGGGCGGCGCCAGCCCCGATGTGCAACAGCAGGCGCTCATCGGCGACCCGGTCGTCCTGACGGGTCAGGGGTACGCCGACGCGCCCGCGGAATTCGTCGAGTAGCAGCGGATCCTCCAGCGCTTTACGCGGGAAGATGCCTTCCGACAACCCGGGAACGAACACCATGCGGAATGCACGTCCCGATGCTTCGGGGATCGTGGCGACCCACACCTTGCCGTAGGGCCGATCTGTGGGATCGCTGCGAAGGAAGCTCAGTCTGTCGGCGAGAACCCGCCCGATTTCGTCAAGCGTTACCGGCCCGACGTCGTTCATCGCCCGGAGTTCACCGAGCACGGACAGGATGTGCGCCGGCGCCCGGAGACTGCGCCGGGCAAGGCCTTCGAGCAGCGTTAGCCAGGTCCCCCAGATCGCCTCCTTCGGAAACGCGGCCAGGAGATCGATCAACGGCAGGGCGAAGTGACGGAGGTGGACGAGCCGTGCGATCTGCCGTTCGATGTGTTCGCGGCGCGTATCGTCGTCTCGTTCAGCCTCGATGCTCTGCCTGCGCAGTTCCTCTTCGAGGCCGCCGAGCCGCCGTTCCCACCGTTGCCGGCCGCCGACCACGGCAGCATCGACGAGCAGGCGTTCCCAGTGGAAAGGCGCCCGAAGATTCCCGTCGACGACCGGGCTTTCTTCGTCGAACTCGATCTCGATCTCATCTGGCGCTGTGACTTCGGGGAGCGCCACATCCGGAAAAAGTTCTCCCTGGACGGGAACCCATTCGGGTTTGGGTTCCGGTGGAGCCCCGTCCTCGTCCGGGGTCGGGACCTGGCCGAGAGACAGGTACTCGGCAAAGCGCGAAGCCGACAGGCCCTCCAGACTGCACGCGATGAGAGCCAGGAATGCACGTCCCGAAGGGTTCGGCCGGATGGTACCGCCGGTGAAGTGCGCCGGGATCCCCGCTCGACCCAGCGCATCCTGGACGAGCGCCTGATACTGATCGGGGTTACGGAGCAAGACGGCGATTTCGTCGAACGCGCCACCCCCCTCCACGGCGGCGTGAATGTGTCGGGCGATCTCGACAGCCTCACGTCCCTCGTCGGTGGCGGAGAAGAACACCAGGCTGCCATCCTGGGTGGAGCTTTGAGGTGTCTCGGTTTCGAAGACGTGGCGGCGGAGTCGCGCGAGCGTCGAGTTGTCGCCGGGATCGTCAAGGGCCCGGGCCTCTGTCCCGAGCGCGTCACCGAGCGCTCCGAGGCGGCGGTCCTGTGGCATTGCCGCCGCAGCGACCCATGGCGACCGGTCCGCCAACGCCCCGAGTAGCGCCGCCTCCGATGCATTCCGGACCTGCGCGTCGATCAGGACGAGGGGAATCCCCACAAGCGGGCTGGTCGCGCTCTCTACCGCTCGCCGTGCCGCTTGGAAAATAGCCGCCGGATCGGCCAGGCGGGCGTTCCGAAGTTCTTCTTCGTAGCGGCGTAGAAGGGCCGCGAGGTCGGATCCGGACGGGCCGAGGTCGTCGAGTTGTTCTGGGGGGACGAATTCGAGCCGAAGCTCCGAAAGGGTCCGGCGAAGCGCACGCGTGAAGCCTACCGTGTCGGATACGGGTTCGAAGTAGCCGAGCTCGTCGTTCATCCGGCAGATGTTCGTGGCTCTGGCCGTCATTGCTTCCAGAGCGACGCCACTGATCGGCGCCATGCCCTCGGACGCCAGCGCCGGTGTCGCGATTTCGAACGCGGCTTGCGCGAGCGTCATCCGGTGGAAACCCAGGCGGCCCGAAGCCAGGCAGTATCGGCGGACGAAATCGTCAGCGGCACCTCTGGTCGGGGCGACAACGAGCGTGGCGTCGGAAGCGGGAAGCCTCTCGATCTCCGATGCCAAATAGCCGAGACGTGTCGTTGCGGCAGTGGATAGCCCGATGGTCCGGGCGCGATAAGAGGTCACGAGCCCATCGGGAACCATGGTGATTCGATGATGTCGGTAACTGCGTGCCTAAACTGCATGCTCTCTAATTCGTGACGGTGCATTAATCCCAGCTTAGGTCCAAGTGGGTCCTGGGTTGGGATTAATGCACCGTCACGAAACTCGGTTGATCCGCCGATAGTATAATCCACCGCGAGTGGAGGGGATTCATGCCGATCGGAACAGGTTTTCATCAACGAACGCTGGAGTTGTGCGGCAGCCTCAACTATCGGGAATGGTCCGGCTACTACACGGTCAGCGCTTACGAAACGCACCACGAACACGAATACAACGCAATCCGCAACGCCGCGGCACTGATCGACGTTTCTCCGCTGTTCAAATACCGGATCACCGGGCCCGACGCCACGCGTCTCGTCGATCGGATCGTGACGCGCGACATGCGGAAGGTCCAGGTTGGCCGCGTGATCTACACACCCTGGTGCGACGAACGTGGAAAGGTCATCGATGACGGCACGGTTTCCCGGCTCGACGACAACGTATATCGCTGGACGGCCGCCGATCCCAGCTACCGGTGGTTTCATCAAAATTCCCGAGGCCTGGACGTCCGGATCGAGGACATCTCCGAGGATGTCGCGGCCCTGGCTCTTCAGGGGCCGACATCAGGCCGCCTCCTGGCTCATCTGTTCCAGACTGCCGACATCCTCGATCTCCGCTACTTCAGCGTCACCACCGCGCGTTTCGGCGGGATCCCGGTGGACGTATCGCGGACCGGCTACACCGGGGATCTGGGCTACGAACTCTGGATCCCCAGAGAGCACGCGCTGTCGGTATGGGATGCGCTCATCGAGGCCGGCCGGGGATTCGATCTCCATCCGGCGGGCATGCTGGCGCTGGACGTGGCACGTATCGAGGCGGGCCTGCTGCTGGTCGAAGTGGACTTCAACAGCAGCAAGAAAGCCCTCATCGAGTCGCAGACATACACGCCGTTCGAGATGGGCCTGGGCCGGTTGGTTCATCTCGGCAAGGAGAAATTCGTCGGCCGTTCTCAGCTCATGGTCGAGAAGGAGCGCGGGCACTCGCGGCAGATCGTCGGCCTGGAGGTCGACTGGAACGATATCGAGCGCGTCTATGAGAGCGCTGGTCTTGCGCCGGCGATGTCGTCGACCGCCTCGCGCGAAGCCGTTCCCGTCTATCGGGACGGTCTTCAGATAGGCAAGGCCACGTCGACGGCCTGGTCGCCGACACTAAAGAAGCTGATCTCCCTGGCCACACTCCGGCGGGAGAACGCGATTCCGGGTACGCGCGTCAAGATGGAACTGACCCTTGAAGCTGTACGGCATCGGGTCGGCGCGACGGTCGTCAAGACGCCGTTCTTCAACCCTCCGAGAAAAACCGCCACGCCTGTGGAGTAGGGTCCTGTGGATCTATTGCGATAGCCCCCCCGCTCACACGGCATCGGTCCGAAGATCGTCCACGATCTCGCGCGCAGCGTTCAGCCCCGGCGCGCCCGACACGCCGCCCCCGGGATGGGTGCCGGCGCCGCAGAGGTACAACCCGCGAACCGGGGTCCGATAACGCGCACATCCCAACAGCGGGCGGAAGGTCATCAACTGGTCGAGCGACGGTTCCCCATGCAACGGATGTCCGCCCCCAAGACTGTAGGTTCGTTCGAGGTCCTGTGGCGTCAACACCTGGCGATGCAGGATGAGATCTCGAAGTCCCGGCGCATAGTCTGAAAGCGTTGCGATCACAGCGTCGCCGAGCGCTTCCTTCGTCGAATCCCACTGTCCGTCCTTGAGGTCGAAGGGCGCGAACTGGACGTAGATCGACATGACGTGGGACCCTTCCGGGGCCAGCGCCGGATCGGTAAGCGACGGTATCGTAACGTCCAGGTAGGGGTGCCGGGAGTAGCCGCCGTACTTGGCGGCATCGAAGGCCCGTTCCAGGTAGTCTGTGCTATTCCCGATATGGATACGGCCCGACAGGATGGATTGCGCCTCCGAACGATCGACACCCGCGAAATCCGGTAGTCCCGACAGGGCCAGGTTGACCTTCGCGGCGGTTCCCCGGCATCGGTAGTTACCGATCCTGGTAAGAAAATCGGGGTCCAGATCCGCCGGATCGACGAGGCCGAGGAAGGTCGTTCGTGGATCGGCGTTCGACACGACGAGCCTTGCTTCGATTTCCTCGCCGGAAGCCAGGACGACTCGGGCGGCTCGGCCGTCCTCTACGCGAACCGTGCCCACATCCACCCCGGTCCGAATCTCGGCTCCACCGTCGCGGGCGGCTTGAGCGAGGGCGTCCGAGAGCGCGCCCATACCGCCGCGGACGAACACCGCCGGTGCGATGGGCGAGCCTCCCGCAGCGGCCTGAAGCAGGAGTCCCACAGTGGTTCCGGCCGACCGGGGGCCAGCGAATGTTCCATAGATTCCGCGGGCCTCGACCACCGCGCGCAGCAGTTCGGTCTCGAACCACTCCGAAGCCAGATCCGCGACAGCCATCGGGCCCCATCGAAGCAGGCGAAAGGCGTCCTTCTTGTCCAGGCCCCGAAAGCGCAGCCCTAGCATTCCCATGTCCCAGAGCGAGCCCGCCGAAGGGTGGTCGATATCGGGCGGCGTCATTGTCAGGAGAGGCCGGAGTACGGCGCCGACCTTTCGAAAACTGTCCAGAAACTCCGGATACCTCGCTGAATCGTCGGTCGACAGCGAGCGAAGGCCGTCGCTGGTGGCCGAGGTGTCCTCTCGGAGCACGACGGGAGGGCCATCCAGGTTGGGGGCGAAGAGCTGAACCTCCGGCCGGATCGAAACCGCTCCGCGAGCTTCGAGCCCCAGGTCGCCCACGATCCGAGCTTCCAGGTTCATGGCAGTGTGCGCTAGCGTCGAGCAGCGAAAACCCGGGTGGAGTTCATCGGTGATGACCGCGCCCCCAACGACGTCTCTCCGTTCGAGCACCAGAGGCGATAGTCCGGCTCGTGCCAGGTAGGCCGCAGCCACCAACCCGTTGTGGCCAGCTCCGATGATGACGATCCGTCCACTCACCGGGCACCGCCTTTACGGGTTTCGTTCAGGATTTTCCGAGCGGCGTTCAGGCCGGGTGCGCCCATGATCCCGCCCCCCGGGTGTGTGGCCGAACCGCACATGTAGAGGTTGCCGATTGGCGTCCGGTAATCCGCCCAGCCCGGCACCGGCCTGAGGAAGAAAAGCTGTTCCAGAGACAGCTCCCCCTGGAAAATGTTGCCCTCGGTCAGGCCGAAGTCGCGCTCCAGGTCGAGCGGCGTCAACACCTGGCGGTGCAGGATCAAGTCCCGGATGTTAGGCGCGTGTTCGGCCAGCGTGTCGATCACCGTGTCACCGAACGCCTCCTTCTGGTCGTCCCAGTTGCCGTCCTTTAAGTGGTACGGGGCGTACTGGACAAAACACGACATGACATGCTTGCCCGGCGGCGCCATCGAGGGGTCTGTCAGGGTGGGGATCACGCAGTCAATGTACGGCCTCCGCGAGAACTGCCCATATTTGGCGTCGTCGTAAGCGCGCTCCATGTACTCCACACTCGGCGAAATCGAGATCGCTCCCCGCAGGTGAGAGCCCTCCCCGGGGAGTGCTCGGAAGTTCGGCAGGCCGCCCAGAGCAAGGTTGACCTTCCCGGAGGAGCCGCGGAACTTGTAGCGCTCGAGATCCTCGACGAAATCGTCGGGAAGGTGCTCGCGTCCCACCATCTTCATGAACGTCAGCCTGGGATCGACGCTAGAGGAGACGATGTGCGCGCTGATCTCGTCGCCGTTGTCGAGTACAACGCCCGTCGCCCGGCCGTTCTGGACGAGGATGCGCTCGATCGCCGCTTCCGTTCGGATCTGGGCGCCCGCTTCGCGTGCGGCATCCGCAATCGCGTTCGAGATCGCGCCCGTGCCGCCCCGTGGCAGCCCCCACGCCCGAAACGCGCCGTCGATCTCACCCATGTAGTGATGGAGCAGGACGTAAGCCGTGCCCGGCGAGCGGATGCCCAGGAATGTGCCGATGACTCCCGAGGCGGCCATCGTCGCCTTGAGCACATCGGTTTCGAACCAGCCGTCCAGGAAGTCGACTGCGCTCATCGTCATCAACTGGACCTGGTTGTACTTGTCTTGGGCCGACAGCTGCCGGAATCGTCTTCCCATGAAGAGCAGGTCGCGGAGGCCCTGGAGGTTGAGCGAACTCGGGTCGGGCGGCGTCATGCCGAGTATGGGTTTGACGAAACGGCCCATGTCGCCCATGGCCTTGCCGTATTCGGTGTAGGCTTCCGCGTCGAGCTTCGAATGACGTGCGATTTGGCGGCGGGTCTCGGCGGCATCATCTGCACGCCAGAGGTAGTTCCCGTCGAGCATCGGAGTGAACGTGCCGTCGAGAGGCAGGATTTCCAACCCATGCCGCGGCAGGTCGAGGTCGCGAATCAGCTCGGGACGCAACAGCGACACGACGTAGGACGCAACGGAGAACTTGAAGCCCGGGAAGACTTCCTCGGTCACCGCCGCACCACCGAGAACGTGACGGCGTTCGAGCACGAGCACCTTCTTGCCGGCGCGTGCCAGGTATGCCGCGTTGACGAGTCCGTTGTGACCGCCGCCTATGACGATGATGTCGTACTTGGGATCCATTCGATCAGCGGGCCCGGGGCGGGCGGCCAATCATAACCCATGGATGGGGAGAGACAACAGTGGGGAGAGGCAAGTACCTGAAGCGGAGGACACTACCGTTCCCGGTACTTTGAACGTCTGTCGGACTTGCGTGCAGTCAGTACCCAGAGCGGTAGCGACGGGGTCGGAACCCGGTCGATACCGCTTCCGGTTCTGTTGATCCCTAGGAAGCGGCCAGGTACACGCCCTCGGAGGCTCCGGGTTTCCCCCACAGCCAGCCCTGGCCGTAGCGGACACCGTAGTCGCGGAGCAGGGCCAGGTCGTCGCGCGTCTCGATACCCTCGGCCACGATTTCCGCGCCGAGGGTCCGCGAGACCTGGACCAGGCGGCTGAGGAGTCGGCCCTTGTGGGGGTCCTTCGAGGCGCCGTCGACGTAGGCCCGATCGATCTTGACGACGTCCGGTTCCAGCATGATCAGCGTCTCGAGACAACTGCGGCCGAAGCCCACGTCGTCGATGGAGACCTCGATGCCGCGTTCCTTGAACGCTGCCACGTGGTCACGCAGGCATGCCGGGTCACCGATGAACTGTTGTTCGCTGATCTCGATACAGAAGGAGACATCATCGTCGGCCGTGAGCAGGTCCATCAGACGCTCGCTGGGCGTGCCGAGGATCGTGGAAGGCAGCAGGTTCAGGTGGAGTTTGCCACGCGGCCGCAGCCGCTTGCTCAGGTCCACACACGCTTTCAGACAGGATAGGTCGACCGTCGTCAGCATGTTGGCTTCGAGAGCGACGCGGAAGAAGTCCACCGGCATTTCGATCGCGCCCGCCGGGCCACGGGTCAGAAGCTCGTGACCGACGATCCGTTCAGCCTCCAGCTCGATGATCGGTTGCGAGACCGCGCGGAAGCTGCTTTTCTCGATTGCGCTCCGGAGGTCCAGCAGGTTCGGGATCGCCGGTTCCACCGGCACCGGCCTGGCAGGCGTGACTCTTTGGGGCCCGGAACGAAGCGAATGCCTGGCAAGCTCCAGTATCTCTTCAATCGAGCAGGTCTCGGGGGGGACCTTGACGACGGCGACTTTCATGTCCAGGCTCAGGGAGCGGGGAGACACCGCCAGCGGCGTGCTGCCAACAGCGAAACGGAGCTTTTCGGCGACCTGACTGCCTTCCGCTTCCCGGGTGTCGGGCAGCAGCACGAGAAACCGATGCCGGTCGATGCGGGCGATCTGGTCTGAAGGGCGCAAAGCGCTCTTCAAGCGGCCGGCAGCGGCCTTCAGGACGACGTCAGCGGCCGCCTGGCCTATGTGTTCGATGATGTCGTCGAGTTCCTCGCCCGAGAGCAGGACGGCTACCAGGTTGGCTCCCGAGCGGCGCTCGCGAGAAAGTTCGTTGAAAAAAGCGTTCTCGATGCCGCGTCGGTTGAGCGTTTCGGTCAGCGGATCGACGGTCGCCAGCCGGCGCAACTGCTGATTCGCTTGCTCGAGGGCGACAGTCAAGTCTTTCAGATCAGCCGCCGCCTGCACGCGGTCGGTCATGTCCCGTAATGAGGCGAGGTAGGCCGGCTGCCCCCCCAGTCCGCTCGTACCACGCGTATTTCCACGTGGCGGTTCCCGATCTCAAGCTCGCTCCGATCCGGTGTCATCACCGGGTAGCCGAACACGCCGCCGACGAGCTCATCGATCGGGCGGTCGAGCAGCTCCCCAGCCGCCGCGTTGGCAAACACGACCCGCCCGTCCTGGCCCACGACGAGGACTCCATCAGGACAGGCTTCAGTAATCTGCTTGAACTCAGAACTGTTGTCAGGACTATGCTTTAGGCTTGTGTTCTTCAAGTTGTTCTGCATCCTGCGACATCCCTTCGATCCGTCGATTTCTATGGTTCTTATCGGTTAACCGAGGGATAAGCAGTAGTTGAAACCGGGAGGACGGAGATCGGCTATCGAACGACCAGCACGGGGCAGTGAATTCTTGTCAGAACATCCTGGGTACCTTTTCCGAAGATGTCAGGGGCCGGCAGGATCAGGATTCCGGCGTCTTCGCCGCGAGCCAGATTTTCCAGGAGGGCGGCATCACGGCGGGGGATGTGTCGGAATCGAGTGGAACCGGTTGCCTCGGCCTGGCGCAGTGCTTCGCGGGCGGTGTTCTCGAGCTCGTCGGCCTCGCGGCCTGTTCCCGGAAGGACGACAATCAGGGGAGCGGTTTCGTCGCGCGTGAGCTGGGCGGCGATGTCCAGACCCCGGGCGGCGCCCTCGGACGCGTCGAAGACGGCGACGACGGCCCGTCCACCACAGAGCCCCTGGCGAAGGAGCAGGACGGGTGTGGCGGTTTGGCCGAGGATCGTCTCGGTCGTGGATCCGATCCGCCGCGTTTCGATCATCGACCAGCCCGACCGGCCAAGGCTGACCAGATCGGCCTCGGCAGTTGCGGCCAGCAATTCGCGGCTCACACCGCCGCGCGTGACACGGAACGTCCAGCGAACGTGAAGGTGGCCGGCCACCGCCTCCAGAGCGCTCCTGGCTTGAGAGGCCTGAACCCGGAGGTGCTGTTCGAGTTCGTTCCGACCGACCGGCCGGACTCCCCCCGAGATCTTGTCGACCAGACCCGCGATCGGTAAATCTCCGACCTTGAGCAGGTTCTCATCCTCTACGTACAGGCCCACCAGTTCGGCATCGAGACGTGTAGCCACTCGGGCCGCGGCTTCCAGCGCCGCCATACTTCCCGGCGAAGCATCCAGCGCCACGAGGATCCTTCGTACCGCGGGGGTTCGGGTGACCATCATTCGTCCTCGGTTTCGGTCGAACGCCGTGCAACGGACTTGGCAAAGCTAACCTGCGTGCGGGCCATCTCCCGGAGCCTGGATCGGACGCGTCCGTTGATGCTGTCGGCGGGGTAGTTGCCTTCGGGGTCAGGTTCGCCGGCCCGAGTCCCGGTCAGGACTTCGATGCCCTGATCGATCGTCTCTATCGGGTAAACATGGAATTTCCCGTCGCGGACCGCCTCGACAACGTCGTGACGCAACATCAGGTGCTTGACGTTGGATGCCGGTATCAGGACGCCCTGGGAGCCGGTCAGGCCGCGCTCAGCGCAGAGATCGTAGAATCCCTCGATCTTCTCGTTGGCGCCGCCTATCGCCTGAACGTCCCCGTACTGGTTGACCGAGCCGGTAACGGCAAGCGATTGTGTGATCGGGATGCCGGCGATGGCCGACAGCAGCGCATAAAGCTCGGCTGACGATGCGCTGTCGCCGTCCACGCCTCCGTAGGACTGCTCGAACACCAGGCTTGCCGACAACGCCAGCGGATGATCCGCGGCATAGCGAGCGCCCAGGAATCCGGACAGGATGAGCACTCCCTTTGAATGGATCGGTCCGCCCAGCTCGACCTTCCGTTCGATGTCGATGACCTCTCCCTTGCCCAGCCGAACACGCGCGGTGATACGACTGGGCTTGCCGAAAGAGAAGTTTCCAATCTGGAGCACGGCCAGCCCGTTGATCTGGCCGATCCGGGAGCCGTCCGTGTCGATCGATATCGTTTTCCGCAGCACCTGTTCCTGCATCTGCTCCCGGATCCGGTCGACACGGTAAACCTGCGCGTCGATACTCTTCTGGACACCCTCGGCGGTCACGACATCGTGATTTTCTTTTCCCGCCCAGTAGTCACACTCCCGGAGCAGGTCCGCCAGCGCTCCGATGTGGCCGCTCATCCGTTCGGAGTCGCCTGCCTGCCGGGCGCCGTGCTCGATCACCCGGGCGACCGCCCCCCGGTCGAACGGCTTCAGGCCGTGCTTTCGGACCAGATCTCCGATCAGACGAGCGTAGAGCACCTGGTTGTCGTCGGTGCGTTCCACTCGGTCGTCGAAGTCCGCCGCCACTTTGAACAGGCCGCCGAAATCGGGGTCGTGCTGGCACAGCAGGTAATAGAGCATCCGGTCGCCGAGCAGCACGGTCTTGACGTCGAGCGGTGCCGGTCCCGGTTCGAGGGTGACAGTGCCAGCAAGCCCCATCGCCTGGATGGTCGACTCGATACGAATCTCCCGGGATTTCAGGGCGCGCTTCAGGCCCTCCCAAGCGTAGGGCTGCATCAATAGCCTGCGCGCTTCCAGGATGAGGTAACCGCCACTTGCGCGGTGCAGGGAACCGGGTTTGATCAGGTTGAAGTCGGTCACGAGCGTTCCCATGTGCGAGATGTGCTCGATACGTCCGAACAGGTTTTCATATATGGGGTGGTCTTCGTAGACGACCGGGGCGCCTTCGGTTTCGGAATGATCGACCAGAACATTGGCGCGGTACCGGCGCGCGATCGGTGATCCTTCGATCGATCCGCCGCCGAGTCCGGGGGGCTGGGGTTGCTGCGACTGCATGAATTCCCGGGCGTTTTCGACGAGGTCGTGCTGGACCGCGTCCAGGTAGGCGACGACCTCGGGCAGTTCCTTGTACTTGACCCGCAGTTCCTTGATCACTTGTCCCAGCGCGAAGTCTGTGACCTCACGGTTGACTTCCCGAACCCGCGCGCGGAGCTCCCGTTCCCAGCCGGGCAGTTTCCGCAAGAGACTCTGCAGTTCCTCCTGTAGTTGCTGGACCTCGGATTCGAGCCGCTTTTGTTCGGCCTCCGGCAACTTTCCGAAATCCTCCTGAGCGATGACCTCGCCGTCGGCGATAGGCGCAAACACCATGCCGACCTGTGTCTGGATCATCGTGAGCCCCTTGGTCTTGGCCTTGGCGTCGAGATCCTCGACCTGCTTCTCGTGCCGTTCCTTGAACTCCTGCTGCATCGCCTGGAGCCGTGCCTGGTATTCTTCGCTTTCGAACGCGGCGGGCAGCGACGTGGATACTTCCTCGAAGACCTCGTCCATGTCGTCATGCAGCTCGGAGGCGAGACCGGCCGGCAGCTCGAGAAGTGTCGGTTTCTGGGGTTCGTCGAAGTTGTAGACGTAGCACAGGTCGGGCGGAACCTTCCCGTCGGCGGCTTCCTGCTTGAGGAAGTGGTCGACGATGAAGTGCTTGCCCGTTCCCGGCGGGCCAAACGCGAAAAGGTTGTAGCCTCGGTGAGTCATACCGACCGCGAAGCGTACCGATTCGACGGCGCGATCCTGTCCCACGATCTCAACGCCCTCGGCTAGTTCGGCGGTCGTTTCGAAATCGAACGCGTTCGGGTCGCTGCGACGGTACAGCTGATCGGCCTTGAGTTCGTCTGGTACAGCCATCGAAGTCTACTCCTTCAGGTATGCCGGTTCCCCAGCCTCAGTGTACCGCAAAGGTTAATGTCGAAATTTGGTTGCTGGTTCCGGTGGGTAGGAATCCCGGAAGCGGCCTGGCACTTCGCGCTTCACCCTGTGGCGGGCCCGTCCAGGGTTCCGTGGTCGGTCGTCCGGTCGAGGTAATTCCGGATCGTTTCGAGCAGCACCTCCTCGGCGAACGGCTTCTCGATGAGCTGGACGTCGGGCGGCAGGATGCCCTCGGTTCCGATCGCCGCGTCGGTGAACCCGGACATATACACGACGCCTATCCGGCGCATCCTGACGACGCGTTCGGCCAACTGACGCCCGTTCATCTCCGGCATCACCACGTCAGTCAGCATCAGGTCGATCCTTTCCTGATGACTTTCGCAGATACGGAGAGCCTCAGACGGCCGGTCCGCTTGAAGGACGCTGTAGCCGGCTCGAGTCAGCATGTTCGCGATCAAGCCCCGGACCATGTCTTCATCTTCGACGACTAGTATGGTTTCCGAGCCTCTTGGCAAACGGATGCCCTCGGGTGACGTTTTTTCAACGAGCGGTACCTCCGCGCTCGGAAGGTAAATCCGAAACTCGGCGCCGGCGTCGGGAGTGGTGTCGATCGAGATATGGCCCCCTGCCTGGCTGACGATGGCATAGACAGTCGCAAGGCCAAGGCCAGTGCCCTTGTCGGGTTGTTTGGTGGTAAAAAACGGTTCGAAAGCGCGGGACTTGGTTTCCTCATCCATGCCACAACCCGTGTCGGAGATCGTCAACTGAGACCACGATCCCGCATCGGTTCCGGGCGATTGATTCTCAGTGACGGATGTTTTGGTGTCCTCGGTCGAAATCGACAGATGTCCGCCATGCGGCATGGCGTCCCGGGCGTTGACGATGAGGTTGAGGACTGCCTGCTCGATCTGGTTGGGATCGGCGATGATCGGGCGGAGCTTGGGGTCGGTTTCGATCCCCAGAGTGACGTCGGGTCCGATCAGGCGGCGGATCATGCCTCCCATCTCGACGACGATCTCGTTTAGGTCCAGCACGCGCGGCTGGCGGACCTGCTTGCGGCTGAACGCAAGGAGCTGCCGCGTCAATTGTGCGGCGCGTTCGGTAGCCAGACGCGTCTGATCCAGATTCTCGCGCAGTTCCTCGGCTGAAGTCGGGTAGTCCATCGACAGCTTCGTGTACCCCAGAATGACGGTGAGGAGGTTGTTGAAGTCGTGAGCGATCCGACCCGACAGACGCCCGATCGCCTCCATCTTCTGAGATTGGCGGAGCTGGGCTTCGAGTTCCTGTTGCTCGGTAACATCCTGGCCGATACCGAGATAACTTCCATCCAGGAGCTGGACGTTAGCCCAGAGCGTTTCGAGAACCCGGCGGTCCTTGATGCGTGCCTTGAACAGGCGCCATCCGGCGTGGGGCGCGCCCATATGTTCGATAACTTCTCGCCTCACGTCGGGATCCGGATAGCACTCCTCCAGCACGTCGATCCGGGCAAGTTCTTCGGCCGACCATCCCATTACGCGTTCAAACTCCCGGTTTACTCCTTCGATGCCTCCCACGCCGTCGTGCATTACGACCATCACCGGAATGTTGTCGAAGACTTTCTGAAACCGTTCGGCCTCCTTCCGTAGCGCGTGCTCGGATGTGCTCCGTTCACGGGTGACGGCTGCGAGCGTGAGCGAGGACAGTATGGCCACGCCAAGATAGATTCGCACGTAGGTCACCTGCTGTCCGACGGTCTCCCCGATGTTCGCCATCGGCCCCCGGCTGTTCGCCGTGAACCAGACGGCGATGACCGACACGCCGAACAAGGCCGCCGACGTACCGTGCAGCCCGAATCGAAGCGCGGCCCACATGAGAACGGGGAACGTCACGTAGAGGAGCGCCAGCAGCTGAAGAGCATCGGCCGAGCTTTGGGTTCCGAAGATGATCGCGGTGCTGAGACCGACCGTCAGCGCCAGCGACGCAGCCTCCACTTTGCGCCACGCGCTGATTTGGGAAAAGTCGGTGTGGGCCAAGGCGAGGATCAGAGGCGCCCCCAGTAGAACGCCGAGCATGTCGGACACCCACCAGTCCTGCCAGGCCGTCCAGAACGCGCTGCCAAAGTTCAGACGAATCACCGCAGCGGCAACAAGACCGATCGTAGCGATGGTCGCCGCCGTGGTCACCACGAATCCCATCAAGTCGCGCACGGTGTCGCAGCATCGGTCTGTCCCACAGACGCGCAGGATCGCCCATGCCAGAACGGCGGACTGAACGAGGTTGACACCGGTGACCTGCGCCGCGGCGAGCATCGCGTACTGGGCGTGGAGGTTGGCCACGAGTTCGCCCACGAAGGCAGCGGCCATGATGGAAAGCCACCGGTTCCGGGGGCTGAGCATCAGGATTGCGGACAGTACCCCCGCAGCGGGCCAGATGGTCCCGTTTCCCCGCGGAGGAACGATAAGGGCAAACCCGAGCTCGACGCTCAAGAACTGGATCAGGGCGACGCCCACCAGCATCAGAGCCATGCGGTCCGGTCCCATCACAGATTCTCTCGCAGGAGATACGCGCATAACGCATTATCGGGATTCGGGCGTCACCTGTCGACACTGGTGTGCAGGAGATGGATCAAAACCGGAAGTGGTGGCGACCAGGTAGCTCTGAGTTTACCCGGGCGTGGGGGGACCGTCCCGCCCGAGTTCCCTAAACCGTTGCCAAGCCGTACTCGTGAGTACTGACCATTAGGGGTGTGGAAAAAGGACGGTGGGCCCGACGCGAAGGAAGGTTGGGCGTGGGGGGACCGTCCCGCGCGAGTTCCCAATGCCGTTGCCAAGCCGTACTTGTGAGTACTGTCCATTAGGGGGTCTGGAAAAAGGACGGTGGGCCCGATGCTAAGGAAATGGTCGGGCGTGGGGGGACCGTCCCGCGCGAGTTCCCAATACCGATGCCAAGCCGTACTCGTGAGTACTATCCATTTAGGGGTCTGGAAAAGGACGGTGGGCCCGACGCTAAGGAAATGGTCGGGGCGTGGGGGGACCGTCCCGCGCGAGTTCCCAATACCGATGCCAAGCCGTACTCGTGAGTACTATCCATTTAGGGGTCTGGAAAAGGACGGTGGGCCCGACGCTAAGGAAATGGTCGGGGCGTGGGGGGACTGTCCCGCGCGAGTTCCCAATACCGATGCCAAGCCGTACTCGTGAGTACTATCCATTTAGGGGTCTGGAAAAGGACGGTGGGCCCGACGCTTAAGGTAATGGCTGGGCGTGGTACAGGACGCGCCGGTCGAGGATGTCGATGCCCATGAAGTAGAGGCTGCCGTCGTCGCGCAGATCGATTGGGAACGGCTGCCACGGACGGAAGTAGTCGCCCTGCGGGGTGGCCTCTCCCGTCCGGTAGACCGTGTGAAGTTCGCCGTCGGCCGTCCGGAGGATCACCGTGCTGCCTCCCCGGGCGTTCAGAGCGAAGGCAACGTCGCCGCGACGGTTCGCGTCGAACGTGGATTGGACCCAGTAAATATCGCCGCCGTTCGGCAGCTGATCCGCGGTCGTTATGATCGGGCTCCATGTGGTTCCATCGTATTCGGCGAGGGCCGTGCCAGCGCTGTCCATGTTGAAGACCGCGTAGAATCGATCGCCCGCCGCACGAATGCCGCCGTCTACCCGGTTCACGGTGGCTCCAGCGACTTGGGTTTCGTCCAGAATGAGGACATTACGCCATATCCCATTCTCGTAAAGGAAAACCCCGTTCGGTCCTTCGAAGACCTCGGCGACCATCATCACCCGGCCGGTGTCATCGAGGGCGACAGTGCTGGCGGTATCGCCGCCCCAGTAGATATAACTGAAAGTGCCGCCCGTGGGCGAGGACGTGCCCTCATCGCCGCCGAAGCGCGCCAGCAGTGAGAGCCTGCCGTCCTCGGAGGAGACCAGGTTCAAATACCGTCGTCGTCCCGGGCCGTAAAGACAAACATGCCGGCGTCGTTGACGGCAAAAGTATTCCCGCCGTCGTACCAGCCCTCCGTCCATTCGAGTCGGATGGATTGGCCGATGTTGACGCTGATGGATTCCGGGTACTCGAAGACGGTCTCCTGCGAGCCGAGGTTGCGGAACATGCCCCATCCCGCGGCGAAATAGAGATCGCCCCGTGGATTCCGCGCAGCCATATTGAGGGTTCCGCTGTCGGACTCTTCCTGCCTCGATTGTCCGGGCAACCAGAGTGGGACCAATTCGCCGGCGTCCGCTACCGATATCGCTACCGGATCACCGCCGGTGTAGAGCATCGCAGGACCCGCCATCGCTCCGGGGATGAAGCCCAGGAAGTTCACGTTCGCCCGCGCGTCGATCAGATCTCCCCCCTGGAAGAGGATTTCGCGGGTCTGGGCGTTCGCGACCGCAAAGTTGTTCTCGATCGTCGCGATGACACCGTACACCGTGCCGTCTGCCGTGATCATGGCCTTCCGGTTATCACGAACCCGGCTGTCGCCGACCGGATCGTCCCAGATCAGCAGAGTGGAGGTGTCGTCATGGTCCCACAGGATATAACCCCAGCCCTCGCCGATGTCTCCCATGAAAACGACTTGTCCGCTGGCGTTAACCGAGAGCACGTCCCCGAAACCCTGCGGTTCCAGAATACGAAAGTCTCCGTCCGGCTCATAAACTACGGGTAAGCGGAAGTCTGCGCCTGCGAGTTCCAGAGCCAACGTCCCGTCCCGGGCGATGATGAATCGATCGATGCGCTCTACGCTGCGACCCCCGATTTCGTCTCCCGTCATGACGATCTTCTGCGGTAGCGACAGGCCGTCGGCCCGATAGACGGCGTAGGTGCCGTCGTGCTGTGCCATGAAATACGCGACGCCGTCGGCATCGGTCCCGACAATGCCGGCGGGCTCCCATCCATCAGGGAAGTCCGCCAGGGGGAGGGATGTGCCCCAGACGACTCTCAACTCGTCGCCCGAGATCTTGAAAATGCCGTGATGATTGGGGTCGCCCGACGGCAGGCTATAGTTCCCGGCGAAGACGATATCCCCACGATCGTTCAGGGAGTATCGACCGACCGAGAAGTTTCGAATGTCCTGGAACGAACCCTCGGTCTGCCCTTCGACGAGGACAATCTGAGTCCCCGCGTCGGTCGCCAGTATGATGCTGGATCGGTTGCCTCGGGTTCCGGTCGATGCCACCACGTGGCCCAGGTTGTTCATCCCCACGCCGTGGAACGTCCACACGTTGCTTCGCGGGAGCGCGCCGGGGGTTCCGGCTGAAGCCATCAACGTCCAGTCTCCGTGGTCGTAGCGCAGGATACCGCCGGCGATACCGCCGAGTCCGCCGACGAAGGCGATCTGGCCGGATTCGTTATGAGCAAAGGGGGTCCATGGGTTGGCGATCAATTCGAACGAACCCTCGACAGGATCGGTTGCCAACACTCGGGTG
The DNA here is from genome assembly GCA_965206125.1 of Terriglobia bacterium. Taxonomy (GTDB): domain Bacteria; phylum Acidobacteriota; class Terriglobia; order 20CM-2-55-15; family 20CM-2-55-15; genus CAXWPM01. The sequence continues at coordinate 327,477 of CBDBIN010000045.1, read as the reverse complement.
AGGCGGAATTCCTCCCGGCGGCGGATCACGATGTCGGTCGAGGCAATGAGCCGCTGAACCTGACCTGCGTTTCCCCAGAGCCCGAGGACCGCGTTCACAGTGACAGTTCCGGATGCAAGCGCGGTCAGTAGGCCTTCCTCGTCGATGGAAGCGATGTTGGTGTAGTAGCCGTGTGGGCCATGAGGTTGCCATTCGAACTCGACGTTCGGTATGGCGTTCCCGTTGATGTCGAAGGCCGTGGCGGTGACCTGAATCGTGTCACCGACAAGAATTTCTGCAGATGGGCTACTCACTTCGACCCGAAGCGGAAGAACTTGGAGCGAGAAGTAGTTCCACGCCTCGTCCCGTTGACCAGATACCCCGGTGTTGCCGACGCCCAGCGCCGTCACCCGGCCCGATGCGTCGATCGATGCGATGGATGTGTCCCACACGTCCCACTGAGCCCCGCCAACGCTCATTTCCCCGTTCTCGTCCCAGACGATTGCGGAAAGCTGGAGCTGTTCGCCGACGATCAGTGTCGATTTGGGAGCCGAGATCAGGATCGTCCGGGCGAAGACCTGACCCTGTGCCTGGGCGAGAGATGCCGCCAGGAAGACCAGGCCGAGGAAAGCGAAGACGACGCGCCTCACCGGAACACCTCGTCGACCGATGTGTAGCGGCCGCTCAACGCAAACGGGACGTACTCGAACTTTCGGCCCGAGGGCGTTTCCTGGATGCTCTTCGTCCAGTCGATACCGAGTGCGGAGTAGACGGTTGCCGCGATATCTTCGGTCCTTATGGTTCGATTCCCGCTCCATCCCGGATCGGTCACGAATGCGCCCCTAGAGTCGGTCGTTCCAATGACGCGGTTCCCGGCGATGCCGCCGCCCATCATGGCCACGCTCATGGCATCCCGGTGGTGATCCCGACCCCCCTGGAGATTCAGTTCGCCGGGGGTGCGTCCGAACTCCCCCATCATCACGATCAACGTCTGATCGAAATCGCCCGAGGACTTGAGGTCTTCAACCAGGGACCCGATCGCGCTGTCCAGCTCGTTCGACAGCGAATACATGTTGTTGTTGCTGTTGGCGTCCCACATCCGCTGGTGGGTATCCCATCCCGAGTGGGTCAGGGCGAGAAATACCGTGCCGTTCTTCGCGCGGATGGCGTTTCGGGCGACCTGTGCCGCGCGGCCGAGCGAGGTGTCCCCGTATCGTTCGCGCTCGGCTTCGTCGATGCGGAACACTGAAGCGATGCCCTCGTCGAACATCATGAGGCGGGCTGACTCGTAGTACGCGGCGTGGTCTCCCATGACCCGGTCGAACGGATCCGACCGCAGACGTGTATCCAGGCGGGCGAGCAGGTCGTAGCGTTCGAAGAAGCGCTCCTCGCTATCGTCGCCGAAATAGTCGTGCCGGATCACCGACAACCCATCACCGTCGGTGGGCGCGGCCAGAGGCGCAACCGAACCGCCGAGGAACGTCGATCCCTGAAACCTTCCGCCCTGCTGGTTCAACGACAGGAATGGCGGCATCGGCCCCGCGCCGCCGAGTTCGTGCGCGATGATGGCGCCCATGTGTGGCGTCTCAGCCAGGAAGGCGGGGTTTGACGGATGCGCGGTCTGCATGTAGAAGACCCCGCGGTCGTGGATAGCCTCCCAACTCTGGACCGACCGCATGATGCACATGTCGTCGGTCAGCGAAGAGAGCTTCGGGAACTGCCTGTTCGATAGCGCAATGTTGCCGTGCTGCTGGATGTCGGCGTCGGCCGCGTTCCAGCCGGCGTCTTTGACGTCGAACGTATCCAGTTGCGATGGAGCCCCGTTCAGGTAGACGAAGACGCAGGCACGGGCGGTCCCCCTGACGGGCGCGTTGCCGGAGATGACCTGCGCATCTCCGCGGCGTGCCAGGGCTGCAAACGCGGCCCAGGAGGCCGCCTGCGCGAGCCATTCCCGCCTGGTCATCTTTCTGCAGCTGGGACATCCTTTCATTTCTTGCTGTAGGTGCGGTCTATGACCGCACTCTTTGATCGACCTTGGGAAATGTGCGCCCACAGAGCGCACCTACCGCCGGAGTTGATGGGCCTGGTCATCAGTAGTTGAAAATAAAATCCAGCTTGTTGAGCAGCGCCCACTGGCAGTCGGCGAGCCACTCTGCGTAGTCTTCGCCTTTCGCGTCCAGCAGCGTGGCGAACTCCTCATCCGTGGACCATCGCCCGAGAGTCGCCAGGAACAACCGGTCGACCGCGTCGCGGTCGGTGAAACCGGCCTGTAATACCCGCGTCACGTGCGTCAAAATGCCGCGGTCTCCGAAAGCGCGGTCGTTGATCATCCAGTTGTTCATCAGGAACAGCACCTGCAGAACGTTCGAGTCGGAGGCGGGCGGCGTCTGCCACCAGTCGCCGCGGCCCATCCGGTCGAGAAAGTCCATGATGTCGTAGTTGCTCCGCGGTTCGGTTGGATCCGGCAATTGCATCGCGTAATAGAGCGGCTGATCGAAGCCCTCCACAAACATCGGAGTCCTGGTCATCGTGGCCGTGGTGATCGCGTCGTAGAGTTCTTCCGGAGACAGCTTGCGAGGTGCGTGCTTCGCAAAGTAGAGCGCGTACTCGGACCGCCACTCCCACGGGTATTCGCTCGAGATCTGATAGGCGCGGGAGGCAACGATCGTGCGGATGATTTGCCGGACGCTGTAGTTGCTCCGGATGAACTCGTCGGCTAGTTCTTCGAGCAGGTCCGGATGCGTCGGCTGCAGCGCCCATGGCGCCGGCGGGGGATTCGCCGGGTCGATGCGGGCCAGGTCCCACCCGTTCGGCGGATCGACGATGCCGGCGCCGAAGAAATGGGCTCACAGATAATTTACCGTGGCCCGGGCGAACTGACGGTCCGCGGCCACCATGCGTCCCAGCTCCGCACGCCAGTTGTCGCCGGCGGGCTCCTCACCCGTGAACATGTACGAGGGTGTCCGGGCAGCCCCGGTGCGGAACGGCCGCGGACCCGGGTTCCCCGCATCGACCGAACCGTTATAGACGCCTTGGGTTCGATCGTTGACGATGAAGTGGGACTGTTCCTCGAAAGCGTCCGCGGGCAACTCCACAAGATTCAGCCGGGACAGGAACGCTGCGAGCCCCCAGAACTCCTCCCTGCGCCGCTCGGCCAGGTAGAGGTTGATCGGTTCCAGATGATTTGCACCGTCATGACAGGACACGCATTCGGTTTTGACTCCGAGGAACTTCGTGGTGATACGGTCGGCCAGCACGTCCCACGTGTCCTGAATCGGGTCGCCCTGCTGAATACCGCGGACCAGGAAGTTTACCTGACCCTGCTCGTGGGAGTCTCCACCCGAGGCGATCAGCTCGGTCACGACGTCGGCATAGGAACGGTCCCGGGCGACGAAGTCCCGGATGTAGTTGTAGAAAAGGTTGCGTCCCGGGATTCCGACGAAATTGTAGTAGTTGCTGGTGACCTCGAAGTGGTTCGCGAAGTAGGCGGTCCAGTTGTCGACGAAAGCCTCGGAAGCAATCAGCTCGTCGATCAGCTTGTCTCGTTTCGCGGGGTCGCCACTCGCGACGAATTCTTCGACTTTTTCGATCGTCGGGATTCGGCCCGTGAGGTCGAGTGAGAGCCGCCGCAGGATCTGGGACGACCCTGCGTCCGGGGCGGGATTGACGTTGTCGGCCGCCATCGCGCCGAAGATATGCTGATCGATGAAGTTGTTCGGGACTACCGCGGCTGCGCCCCTTGGAGCCGACCACATGACGACCGGATGTACAGTCTGGGCCGTCATCGGGAAGACAGACCGCTGGAGTGCCTGCCGAGCCTCCAGAATCGCCCGCTGGGGCTTTGGGTACGCGGGACAGTATGGATCATCTCCGCTCTGGGCAGCCAGAACGAGCGCCAGAACTAAAGGTAATCGCAGCATGACCGTCTCCGGAATCTATCCAGTATGAAGCACTTTGCCGTTCCACGGCAGCAGGGTCGCATCTTGCGACCGAATTAATGCAGTGTGACTTCGCTTATTGTCACATAAGGTCCTATGTTGTCTATGGAAAAACGAGTCGGTGGGAGGGGAGAGGAGGCCCTGCCAGGACTGAAGACACAGTCCTCCGCATCGACCGCAAGGGCGGCGGGGATGTTGCCCGTGGAGATACGTGCGGGCGCCGAACGAACCGGCGCCCGGAAGGTGTCTACAGCCCGCGATGAACTGTAAACTCGGCCTGACCGCCGCCGCGACCGCGACCGCCGCCGCCGCGACCACCGCCGCCGCGACCGCCGCCGCGACCACCGCGACCGCCGCCGCGACCACCACGGCCGCGACCCTCGATCGTGCGGGTGAGCGTCATGTCATCGCCACTGATCGTGCCGGTATAGGCAAACGTGATCTCGTTCCCGTTGAAGTCCACCTGGTGCTTGAACGCGATGGTGCTCCCGTCAACGGTTCCTTCGGTGATTTCCGCGGTGCCCGTGAACTCGCTCGTCGCAGTGCCCGTCACGGTGCTTCCGTCGACGGCGAGTTCGAACGTGATCTCCTGTTGTTCACCGCCCTGAACGGGCATCTCACCCGTCCAGCTGCCGGCGGCGTCCTGCGCGCCCGCGGGCAGCGTGACGAGCATCGCCACCGCAAGGACAAAAAGCCGAAAACGCATGTTGATTCTCCTTGCCGCGCCGACCCGTACCGCCGGGCGGACGCAGCAGCTGTCCGTCAATAAGGTCTCATCTTTACTGTACGGTATTCGTTGGAATGAAGTTACGACAACATGGCGCCTTTCGGGAGCCTCTTTACATAATTTAACCCGATCCCGGGGATCGCGCGGCCTCGGTGACGGTTTCCAGTTCCGCACCGTCGGGCGTGATGACGGTGAAGCTCACCGAGCTGGCCCCAGCCTCCGCGGGCCTCGGGATCCGGGCAAGCTGGAAGCCCTGGCCTGTCGGTTCCACGATGACGGTGAAGGCGTTGCCATGTCGGATCACGGAGAGGATCTCGTGGAGGAAGACCCACAGATCGAGATAGCGCTCCTCATCGATGTCCTGCTTCCATTTTTCGTCGTCGCAGTGGCGCGTGACGTCCTGGGCGGACCATGCGCCGGACAGGCGAAACACCTCCGACTCCGCCGTGGCGTCCGCACCTCCCTGGTAGAAGACAAAATCGCGGATCCACCAGATGCTCCCGAGGTCCGGCTGTTCCCGGCGTCTCGAACGGCGTCGACGCGGTGCCCGCCCCTGCTGGTCGTCGCTTGAGGGACGGCTCCAGGTCTTCGATTCCAGACAAATGACAACGTCCAGCTCTTCCTCGGCTGCGGATGGATCGGCATTCTGGGCGGAGGACTCCACGGCGCCTGCTGCCGCAAAGGCCAGCGCAAGGGCGGCGCCGAGAAGCAGCCTTCGGATTTGTGCTTTGGCACGGTGCATCACGATTCGGGCTCAAAGAGTTGTTTCCGTATCTTACTACGCACGACGCGGCCACTAATGGGTGAAGCGAGACGAGTCGATAGGGAGGGCATGGAGAACAAAAACATCGGATCCGCGGCCGCGATGATGGTCCTGCTTGGCGAGGATCTCGCAGCCGAGGTCATGAGCCACCTCAGCGAGGAGGAGGTTCAGAAGATATCCGCCGCAATATACAAGGTCGAGGGCAGGGAAGTGGAGTACGTCGAGAACCTCGGGCATTTGCTGGACGCCCCGAATTCCCCGCCAAACCACGCGGCCGGTTCCTGATCGGCTCCAGCAGCCCGTGGCAGAAGTCTGATGGCCCGCGTTACGGCGACGTCGCGCCAGCTGCTAGGCGCCGCGCCGACAGCGATGCCGGTACATCGCTGAGGTGCGGCAACAACCGAGATGGTGTGACGTCGTCGTAACCTTTTGGGCGCATGGGGGTTCGGAGGCGGATACTTCGTTGCTCGTCGTCATGATGAAGCAGCATCACTTCCTCCTCGCGCCTCGTCTTCGCCTCCGAAGACCCATGCGCGCGAGCCATCAGACTTCTGCCACGGGCTGCTAGCCTGCCCCCCCTCGCCACTAATCCTGGCACAGGACTTGCATGATTCTAGCGCGTCCGCTCGAGTCGAATCCCGGCTGGGAGGGCTCAAGTTCCGTCTCGTACAGAAAGTCTTCGCTTCGGGGGACATAGGCGACGCTTTCCTGCTGGGCGAGGGGCACCAATTCAATCTGGTTGTAATCGCGGCCGCGCACCATCTCGGTGGTTTCCGGCAATGGCGCCTCGGTCAGGTCGAAGTAGAACTCGAACGCGTTCACGTAAGTCAGGACGAGGAAACGGGATCCGTCGTCGTAGATGTCGAGGGCCGTCGGCAGGCTGCCGGAAAACCGGTCGCTGCTGATCGCGGTCAGGTCCAGCTCCCCGATGTGTTCTGCGACGATCACTCCCGCTGAAGGATCGACCCAGGTCAACCGCGGGATCCTGAAGATTTGTGACGCTGAAGCTGTCAGCATGAGGTAGTTCGCTCTTTTCGTGATGATGAATATGTCCCCGTTCGGGTGGACGGCGAATGCTTCCGCATCCCCTGGGCCTTCGGGGTACCGAAACCGAAACCGGAATAGAGGTATGACAGTTTCGGGGTACTGCTCTTGTTCCTCGATCACGACGACTTCAAGACTGTTGCGCATGCCGACGTTGGCTCCCACGTCTGCGATGAACAGGCAGGAGCCGCCGCCTGCCGGACACTGTCCGATCGCAATGTCTTCGGTATCACTTGGTTCGAAGCCCTCGATGCGTACGATCCGGGTTCCGCTTCCGTCCCTCGCAGTTACAAAAAATCGGCCGGAGTCCCCCGAATCGTTGATGTGGTACAAGCGGTCCGGAAAGCGCGACGACACTTCCAGTCCACTTGCCTCAGGAATCGCTTCGTGGTCCAGAGCGCCGATCTCGGCGGCCGAAGCCCATGTAGAGCACCCGATTCCCTCGGCCAGCGGCTCGGTCGGGGGTGACGGTTCCGGCGACCCGGAACAGGCGGAAGCGGCGAGGATGATCGGCAAGAGGAAGACCAACGATTTTGAACGCGTCGTCATGGCTGTCGGCGGAACGCCGTCTTGGCGAGAGCATCCTACTACATTGTCAGCCCGCGCTCCCTTGAAGCTGATTTTCCGTGTCCAGAATTGATTTTTGTGGTACCGACATAGGCCGGAACTGCTCACAGCCAGTCCAGGGTCGAGGGCGCCGCTCGGGCTCGACCCACAGGAAGGGGGACAATTGCTCGAATTCTTCACAGGACTGACCGGACCAATCGTCGTCTTCTACGCGATGGCTATCCTCGCCTCACTCGTCCTTGTCGTTCAGATCGTGATGATGGCCTTCGGTTTCGACGATCTGGGTGACGTGGAGGGACTGGATGCCGGCGACGGCTTGAGTCTCATCTCTTTCCGCTCGTTGACCGGTTTTTTCGGAGGATTTGGCTGGGCCGGAGTGCTCATGCTGGAGAACGGGTCGTCGATAGTGGCGGCGACGGGAGTCGGCTTCGGAGTGGGCCTGGTCCTGATGGTGTCCGTTGCTTACGTCATGAAAGTGCTGCATTCCTTGAAGGAAAGCGGAACAATCGACTTTGCCGCTGCGATTGGCGAGGTCGGTACGGTGTACGTCTCGATACCTGCCGCGGAGTCTGGTGGTGGGCAGGTGCGTGTGATGGTCCAGGGGCGTCTGAAAGTCGTTCCTGCCTACACTAAATCTTCGACCTCGATCACGAGTGAGCGGAAGGTTCGGGTGGTCGCACTCGTGGATTCGGGAACTCTTCTGGTCGAACCCCTTGGAGAAACTGTAGAAAAGGAGTCGTAGGATGTCGCCGAACATGATCGCTGTCCTGATGACGAGCTTCGTCATCCTGTTTTTATTCTCCACGCTCTTCATCGTTACGCGATACAAGCGATGTCCCTCCGATCAAATTCTGGTCGTCTACGGCAAGGTGGGCGGAAAAGGAGACGATCGACGTTCCGCCCGCTGCTACCACGGCGGCGCGGCTTTCATCATACCGGTCTTCCAGAGCTATGAATTCCTGGACCTGACTCCGACGCCGATCGAGATCAGCCTGCAGGGGGCCCTGTCCCAGCAGAACATCCGGATCAACACGCCGTCCACTTTCACTATCGGCATTTCCACCGCGCCCGGAGTCATGGAAAACGCCGCCGAGCGATTGCTCGGGATTCCCATGACCCAGGTGCGGGAGTTGGCCCGTGACATCATCTTTGGCCAGATGAGGGTCGTGATCGCGACGATGACGATCGAGGAGATCAACACCGACCGGGAGAAACTGATCGACAAGATCTTCAGCGGTGTTGAAGTCGAGCTGAACAAGGTTGGTCTCCATCTGATCAACGTCAACATCCAGGACATCACGGATGAATCGGGCTACATCGACGCGCTCGGCAAAGAGGCGGCCGCCCGTGCCGTCAACGAAGCCAAGATCAGGGTGGCCGAGCAGGAACGTGACGGCGAGATCGGTAAGGCCAACGCTGAGCGGGAGCGGCGCGTCCAGGTGGCCGCCGCCCATGCCACGGCCGTCGAGGGTGAGAACGAGGCCAAGGTGAAGGTGGCCCAGTCGGACGCCTCGAGGAGGGAAATGGAGGCAGAGGCTGAACGGCGGGCGACCGCTGCCGAGAAGGTCAAGCAGGCCGATGCGCTCAAGGAAGCCTACGCCGCAGAGGAAGCAGCCGAGATCGAGAGGGCCAAGAAGGAATCTGCGTCCCAGGAGGCCAACATCATCGTACCGGCGGAGATTGAGAAGCGGCGCATCGAGACCCTGGCGGAGGCGGACGCCGAGAAAACACGCCGCCTGAAGCGGGGCGAAGCCGACGGCATCCGTGCGCTGATGGAAGCCGAAGCCGAGGGCTTGAAGGCCATCCTGACCCGCAAGGCAGAGGGTTTCGATCGTATCGTACGGGCCGCCTCGAACGATCCCGAGCTGGCATCTCTGCTTCTGGTCACCGAACAGCTTCCGCAGCTCGTCGAGGCGCAAGTCAAAGCCATATCGAACCTGAAGATCGACTCCGTGACGGTCTGGGAATCCGGGACGGGATCGAAGGGAAAGACCAACACCGCCGAGTTCCTGTCCGGTCTTGTCGGTTCGCTTCCACCCCTACATGAGCTGACGAAGAACGTCGGCATCAAACTACCGGAGTACCTCGGAAGCATGAGGGGCGACTCTGTGGCGGGGCGACTACAGAATGATGTTTCCGGCGACGACGAACACGGGCAACAGGATGGCCGTCCGGAGCAGGAAGATCAGGACGAGGTCGCGGAAGGTTAGCGGAAGGATCGACCTCAGCAGCAGTATGCCGACTTCGGACATATAGATCAGCTGAGCGACCGACAAGCCCGCGAGCACGAAACGAGTCAATTCCGCATCGATGTCTGTGGCGATGAGGGCGGGAACGAACTGGTCGAGAAAACCGACCAGGATTCCCGGTGCCGCGACATCCGCCCCACCGAGCCCCATCACTTCCAACAGCGGTACGAGAGGTATGGTGAGCCAGGCGAAGACCGGTGTGTGCCGACCCAATATCATGACGAGGACGACCATCCCCATGCTCGCACCGATCACGCCGAACACGGCATCCGCCATCGAGCGCAACGAACTGGCGACGTAGCCGTGGATGCCCGGGGCTCCCTCTGCCCTTTGGACCGCCTTCTGGAGTGCCAGCCGCGGTAGCGAAATCCCGCTGGACCGATCTTCCTCGGGCGCTGGCTGCGCTTCGTGGAAATACGTGTCGGGTTTTCGCGAAAGAGGCGGCACACGCGGGGTGATCGCGGCGGCAATGACGCAGGCCACCGCTACCGAGATGTACCAGGGGAAGAAGAGATGATCGATGTTCGCCGCCCCTGCGATGATTACTGCGAACGGGACCGAGATCACTGAGAAATTCGTGGCGACAGCTGCCGCCTCGCGTGCGTTGTAGGAGCCGTTGCGGTACTGCTCGATCGTGATCAGCAGACCGACGCTTGCAGCCGCCACGAAAGAAGCGGCGGCATCGATGGCCGCCCGGCCGGGCAGGCGGAAGAGCCGGATGAACAACGGCCGCACCAGCGTCCCGATGAACTCCATGGCGCCGTAGTTCGTGAGCAAGGGCAGAAACACGCACGAGATCACGAAAATCGTCAGCATCGGTTGGCCGATCTCGACATATGCCGCGGTGCCGGTTCTCGGTCCGATGATCAGATCCGGACCGGACTCCATGTAGAACATGACGCCGAACACGGCGCCCAGGATACGCAGAACCGTCCAGAAGGGACTGGTCTTGAAGATCTGGCCGAGCAGCTTCGACTTAGGTAGCCAGGAGAAGTCGAACCAACTGTAGGCCATGCTCGCAAGGGCGGTGAAGACGCACAAGCTGACCAGGATCAAAAGCAGGGAGACGCCCATCAATGACTGAACTCGTGCCTGAATCACGGCTATGGGTATCGTCCAACCCCCGGAATAGACTGGCGACAGGAACAGGAAGAGGCCGAGAGCCGAAGGCACGGCGAATCGGGCGACCTTCCTGAAGTCCAGGGCTTCTCGGGTCGGCGTGGACAGCGATTTCACTTCCTGGTCCATCTCACTCACGTGTTGTTCTCCGTTTCGGGTCTTCAATTACGTGACACTACGACACGAACCCCAGAACGATACGCCGCGAAACGGGAGACGTCAATTGCGGGTATTTTCCCAACGGGGTTGCCCTGTGGAATACTAGCGCTCGATGATCCCCCTATTCGTCAAGAACGCCATCAAAGCCATCTGGCGGGACGTTTCCGTCCGCTCGGAGACCGCCGGACGGATGACGATGCTGGATCTGGCGGCACGGTTCGTTCACGTCAGCAAGGTTCGAGGCGCTTATCTCGAATTTGGCGTTTACAGAGGATTCACGTTTTCTTCGGCCTACAAGTCGTTCCGGCGTCACAGCTCATCGATTTCGCACATGTGGGCATTCGACAGCTTCGATGGAATGCCGGCGCCCACGGGTGTCGATGAGGGAGCGGGGTCGTTTGAGCAGGCGGGCCAGTTCCGGTGTTCCGCCGAGGAGTTCGTCCGCCAACTCGATGGGTACCGGGTTCCGCGTTCCGACTACGCCGTCGTCGCTGGATGGTTTGACGAAACCCTCACGGCGGATTTGGCGAAGAAGGTCGGACCCGCAGCCGTCGTGTGGGTCGACTGCGATTTGTACGAGTCGACGGTCCCCGTGCTTCGCTTCATCGAGCCGCTCATTCAGAACGGGACTCTCCTGGTCTTCGATGACTACTACTGCTTTGCCGGGCGGGCGGATCTGGGTGAGCGCCGGGCGCTCGAGGAATTTTTGGAAGCACATCCGGAGTTGAGAGTTACCGACTACGCAAAGTATGGCAGTACCGGACAGGCGTTTATCGTCAACGTTCAACCTTAGGCTGCTAGAGCCCTGGAGTTCCCCATCAGCGAATAAATCCAATTCAGACAACTCCGTCGTTTCCCTCAACAAATCTACTATCGCCGTCGCTTCCTTGACCGGGCTGCTTCCTCTCGAAAACGTCAGCAACTGCTGGGCCAGACCTATCGATCGGTCAGCCGCCCTCTGCGCCGCTGTTACCAGCCTGAAGTCACTGCTTTGGCGCGGGACCTACATCTCCAGCAGGGCAAGATTTCCAAGGACGCCCGTCAGCATGTTGTTGAAGTCATGCGCAATGCCACCTGCAAGGAAACCCAGAGACTCGAGCCGCTGGGCTCTTGCGAGTTCTTCATTCTGTCTGACGATGTCCTTAACGAACGCGGAGCGAATGTATTCGTGGAGATAGGCAAAGATGCTGATCGTCAGGAGGGAGCTGACGAATCTGAATTTGAAGTCCAGGTGAATATTGACTGGCCGCGCCCGGAAAACCCGCAACAAAGAAGAAAACGATGCCGGCAATGAAGAGGCCTATCGCAATCGTACCCTTCCTGAGCCCGAAGTGTATGACGGCGAGCAGAGGAAACGCGAACGCCCACAGATGACCCGTATTATCGACGCCACCGTCGACCGCGAGGTACAGGAACAAGATGTGCTGGCCGCCATTCTGCTGCTACTTGCAGGTATCCATGTGCGACGCACCCACACTTACTTGTTTGCCAGCAATACATCTGTTTCCGTCTTTGGATTGTTCCTTACGCGGCTCCAAAGTACGGCCCAAATACGACTTCCAGGAGGGTCTGTACCCGGTGGAGATCGATAGGGGACAGATCGGACAGGTTATCCAGAACGTGGTGATAAACGGGGATCATGCGATGCGTGATGGCGGACTGCTTCAGATATCCGCCACCAACGTCACCGTCCCAGACAACGATCTCTCCATGGATCCCGGGCCGTACGTGAAGATATCCATAGAGGACGAAGGGCCAGGCATTCCGGAAGAGGTCATTCCGAGAATATTCGATCTCTATTTCACGACGAAAACCGAAGTCAACGGGCTGGGACTCGCCGTCTCACATTCGATCGTGTCCAAGCATGACGGGTACATAACCGCCAGTTCCAGGGTAGGAGCCGGCACCCGTCTTGACATCCACCTTCCTGCTTCAGTCAAGCAACCTGACCGAATCGAGCCAGCGGAAAAGGAGATCGGGAAGGGTGTCGGGCGAATCCTCCTGATGGATGACGATGAAATCATCCAGGACACGGTCGGGCGCATGCTCCGGGAACTCGGCTATGAGGTAGACGGGGTCGGGGATGGTGTTGGAGCTCTGGAGGCTTACCGAGCGGCTCTGTCGGCCGATCGAGCGTACGACGTGGTAATCATGGATTTGACCGTTCCGGGCGGCATGGGGGGCAAGGAGGCTGTCTCCCGGCTGCGAAGGCTGCACCCCGGTGCCCGCGTTGTGGTTTCGAGTGGTTATTCCAACGATCCGATCATGGCGAACCATAAGGACTACGGATTTGACGCAGTCGTTCAAAAGCCCGTGAACCTAGGGGACTTGGCAGAGACGCTCCGTACGATTCTGTCTCGATAGCGCGCTCGTACCGAGAGCTGCAAAACCGTAGCGGCGTCTCCGAACGCCGCATAATGGCGGTTGCTCAACAAGGTCGCGCTGACGGCGTCCGTGGCCCCTACAGCGGTCACTGCTTCTTTCTATTCGGTATGGTAGCTTCATCGAGCGGATTGACACTCAGGCAGAGCGCCTCCCCGTGCTCAGTAGGCAGCGTCGTCACGACGTAGCCGACGCCCTGTCGCCTGCCGCCGAAGCGGATCACTCCGGACTGCGATTCCCGACGGTTAGCGATGTCCATTCCTGCCATCCCTTTCATCCGAACGACGAGAGCGGGATATATCACCCTCGGAAAACCACGTGCCTCGCGGAACTGGCCGTCGACCCGAAACCGTACCCTGATCGCGTCTCCGTCGAGCGGTTCGATCTGAATCGTTGTCGCTCCATGCGATTGAGCTTCGTCCATGATGCGCTCGAGCAGCGAAACTGCTGGATTTTCGGCGTCTCGATCCATGACGTTTTCAAGTCTATTCGGGTGCCACCTCAACCGATCGATGCAACACAAGCGTTGAATCGTTCTGCTGGAGTTTCAAACTCCAGCGTCTTACGCGGCCGTTCATTGAGCTCACGTGCCACCTTGTTCAGGTGCGCCTGCGAGTGCACCGATAAGTCGGTTCTCTTTGGGAAATACTGTCGGAGCAGGCCATTCGTGTTTTCATTGGAACCACGTTGCCATGGACTCTGCGGATCGTAGAAGTAGACGTCGATGTCGGTCGCCAGGGTAAACCGCCGATGATCTCCCATTTCCTTGCCGCGATCCCAGGTCAGCGATTTATACAGCTCGGTCGGTAGTTTCTTCGCGTGCTTGATCAGTGCAGGCACGACGGTCTTGGTCTGTTTATCCGACACTTTCACCAACATCACGTAACGGGTATGGCGTTCGACCAGGGTCGCAATGTAGGTGTTGTTCGATCCCACTATCAGATCTCCCTCCCAGTGACCGGGAACGGCACGATCTTCGACCTCGGCCGGGCGCTCACGAATCGATACGATATCGGCGAGATCCCCTTTCCCGTGACCTTTGTGACTGGAATGTCGGGATCGACGAATCGTTCGTCTCGACCTCAGATGTCTAAGTAGTTCTTTCTTAAACACCCCGCGCGCCTGCACGAATAGGCTGCGATAGATCGTCTCGTGGGACACGTGATACGACTCATCCTCTGGATAGGATCGCTTCAGCCAGCCGGCGATCTGTTCGGGCGACCAATTCCGCCGGAGCTTCCTCGCCACCATTCGCCGTAACCGCGGATGGCGACCCAACTGACATCGCTTCGGGCGACGGGCCCGGTTCCAAGCCTGTTCATCGGCGACAGACGCCCGGTAGTCATCATAGCCCCCATTGCGCTGGATCTCCCGGCTCACCGTCGAGGGTGAACGCCCCAGACACTCTGCGATCGAACGCAACGACTGCTCGGCCGCGATCCCGCGGGAGATCTCCTCACGTTCCGACAGGCTCAAAGCCAACCTCGACCGTCGTCGTGGTCGAGGACGAATGCCTCCGGTATGCGCCAGCTGACAATATACAGACGATGACAGCTTGCCAAACGCTCGCCCGATCTCATGCAGAGATTCCCCTCGCCGCCACCGATCCCATACCTCCGCCTTCTCCGACGCCGTGAAACCGAATCGCATCCCTTTCCGCATACACTCCACCTCTTCCTTTTAAGATAAAGTGTTGCGTCGATCCGTTGAGACCAGCGGACAAACAGAAGAATCATCTGATCGACCCACCTGCACAAGCTCAGGTATTAGGGCGCGTACCCGCATCCGTCTGGCGATGGTCGACCTAACTGTAAGATACCATGGGGTGTATCCGTCGGCCGGTGTTCGGTCTACGGTCGCCCATTGGTGGGCGCTCATATAGCGTCGCTACAGTTTTGGTTGACGCTTGCCAGCCGATAGAAGACCCATCGCTAACTCCTCGAAAGGTGAACGTGCGTGGCCGGCGCCCAAGGACTCAATTTCATGGTGAACGGGGATCGTCTCGGTGGACTCCGCGGCTGCATCCTTCGCGAAGATCATCGCGCAAGTCGGTGCCGAAAAGCGGATGTGATCAGAAGGAGCGGTAGATCATAGTTGATCCAGTACCCGAGATTAGATGTATATTGCTGGAGGGTAAATTAGGTTTAGAAGCGCAATCAAACAGTCGCCGAGTCGGATCTTCTGCTAACAGAAATCATAAGATAATCTGATGATTGTAAGAGTGGTCCGATAATGGCCCGGTCGAAAGGGGAGACGATATGCCCAACATTGCCAAGGTTCTGAAAGAAGAAATCTGTCGGCTTTCGCGCAAAGAGGTGCGAAGCGCTACTGCCGGCTTGGCCAAGAGCAACGCAACTCTGCGCCGTACCGCTGCGACACTGAGGAAGGAAGTGGCCGTGCTCAAGGCAGGGCAGAAACGGCTGTCCTCGTCGCTTGCGAAGCTTGCCCGGAACGCGGGCGTGGAATCGCCGAAAGATGAGTTTCGCATGACATCCCGTGGCGTACGAGCCTTGAGAAGGAAGCTGAAGTTAACGCAGGCCCAACTGGCGGCGTTGCTCGGTGTGTCTGCACAAACCGTGTTTCTGTGGGAGAGTAAGGGCGGCCGGCTCGAGTTTCGCGGTGGGAGCGAGGCGGCACTGCGGGATGTTCGAAGCATCGATGCTTCCGAAGCTGCCGAGCGGTTGGCGAAGAAGTCTCGCCCGACACGAAAGAGGAAGAAGCGCGCGAAACGGACCCGGGATTAATCACGCTTCAGCCTGCTGCCTGGTGTTCCTGTTTCTGACGCCGATGCCCGGCTTTGGCGGCCAGGAAGTCTCTCGGCCGGACCTGCCCGCCTTCTATACCTCCCTGGCCACGGTAAGGGCTGCCGTAGATCCCCGTTGTGACACGCTTGAGGTGCGTCGGCTGGACATGCTTTTGGATGTGGCCCGCCAGTCCCAGCAACAGATCGATTGTGACGGATACCGGTTTCGGGGGCGGAAACGGTTCATGGAACTGATGTTCAGCGATGACCAACTCGACCTGGTGATTGTGCTGACCGACCCGGATGAACACGAGGCCTTCGCTGATGCGCTTCGTGCCCAGCATGGCGAGCCAACGCACGACTCCCAGATCGGCCTGTATTTCTACGATGCGGCCGTGGCCTTGAGAACCGAACCCCACGAGGTTGTATTCGTCTCCAAACGCGTGCGCGCTCAATACCAGCTCTACATGGACTCCATGGCCGGAGAGGTGGGAAAACCCGAGTAACGGGGTATGCTGAGATGGGATCCGATCTACCGGGTCGATAATCGCCTAAACTCGCATCTCAGGGGCATGGTGCTGTGTTTTCTCGGCCTCAAATGGACCCGGAATGAGCTCGGCGGCCCGGGGGAACCCTTGACAAGGATCTGCCTTTCCATATACTGGAGTCCGCAACATAAGTTGTTAATCCTGTTTAGGCGCCTCTTGCCTCTGTTCGGAAGGTAGTTAGATCCTGTTTGCTGACCCTCCTTTCCCACAAAGCCCTCGAAGTTCCTCTACAGACAAATTCAAGAGAGATTCAATGACCAAAAAATTATACGTTGGAAATCTGTCGTTCCAGACGACGGAAGGCGATCTTGACGAACTGTTTGCGCAGGCCGGCGAGGTCGAATCGGTCCGGATCATTACGGACCGGGACACTGGCCGATCCCGGGGCTTCGGCTTTGTGGAGATGAGCGAGGACAATGCTGAGAAAGCGATCGCGCAGTTCAACGGAACTGAGTTAGACGGCCGCGCACTTACGGTCAACGAAGCACGACCTCAGGTGAAACGCGAAGGCGGCGGCGGCGGCGGCGGCGGTCGCGGCGGATACAACCGATACTGAAATTGGATGACGAAGGCACGGTGCGTTTTGTGCCGTGCCCTCGCCTTTCCTAAGAATCAGGCGTCAGGCCTCAGGCTGAGTTGGGCCATTGGGCGCCGTTGACTGTTTTTCCACGGGGTTTCGATCCCCCACTGAATCGTTATGCAGTTTTCCCGATCCTCGAAATGGACTGACAAGCGGTGGTACTTGGCTGTGCGCTGTGCCAAATGCCGCTCACCGATCCTGTTCGGTCTGGATCGAACCGAAGGACGCGGCCCGTTCGAGTCGCCGGCGAAGCTTTTTCTAACCTGCAGCGAAGGCGAGTGTGGACATCGTGCGGATTACAGTGGCGCGAAGGTGTCTGCACAGCAGCGGAATCCCTAACCACGACGCGACCATTGCCCGGCGGTCCGGGATAGACGCCCGCGGCGACCTGCGATGTCCGTTACGTCGAGCTGACCGGGCTAGGCGATCGGTTCGATCAAACTGGAGTCCTGATTCCTCCAGCTGTTCACGGCCTTTGAAACCCGGACCGCGGTCATCGCGTGAGAAGGATAGGGGGCGAGGAGCTGCACCGCATCCTCAATGGGAAGGTCCTGGTCCAGCCACCGGTCGTGCTCCTCGGTTTCGAGGATAACGGGCATCCGATCATGGATTGGCCGAGTCACTTCGTTCGCGTCCGTGGTAAGGATCACATAGGCGCGCTCCGGGCCGACGTTCTGCCAGATACCCGCGAAGGCAAAAGGTTCGTACGACCTCATTGTTATCCTGAACGGCTGCTTTCCATCCTTTGTCGCCTGCCACTCGTAGAACCCATCGGCGATCACAAGGCAGCGGCGTTGCTCGAAGGATTCTCTGAATGCGGGCCGCACCTTAATCGTCTCGGCTCGAGCGTTTATCAGTAGTCTGCTCTTCCGGTGTGTCCACTCCGGCGTGATGCCCCAGAGCACCCGCAGGATCTTGTCCGGTTGAATATCGAGAATCGCGGGCAGATGCTGGTTGGGGCTGGCGTTGAAGATGGGAATATGAGTCTCGGAGAACTCCGCGCCGAAGAAGGTGCCGAGGACCTCCTGAGCCTTGGAGATGGTGTAGCGTCCACACATTGGATGTGACTATAGCAGGCCGATCCAGGCTTCCTCACCCCGCCGCGAATGGACAGGCGGATTCCTGGATGCTCTCAGGGAATAGGCTCCGCACAATCGACCGAGAGCTGGTTGGACTCGAGAAACCGTCCCCCGGTCATCGGGTCGGCCGAAAGCTGCCAAGCAGATAGAGGGTCCAATGGTTCGTCACAGGAGGCAACAATCGGGCGTGTCCCGGCCCCGGCTGCCGGCGCAGCTCGACCCGCTTCACTTGGACGTTGCGAATGTTCGAAACGGCGACCGGTATGCCGATGGGATGATTGAGAACTGCTCTCTCAAGGGTTTGGCGGCCCACCAACTCGAACTGGAACGGATTAGCCTACGTCACGTTACCCTTCAAGACACACGGCTTGAGAAGCTAGAGTTGACGGACATCCTCTTCGATCACTGTGACGCCGCAAACAGCAGATGGCACGAATCAGTCATCCACCGGACCCAAATGATCGAAACCCGCCTCACCGGGCTTGACGTCTCGGGTTCCTTCTTCAAGCACATTCTGTTCAAGGATTGCATGTTGGACCTCAGCAATTTTCGCTTTGCGTCCTTCAAGAACTCAGCTTTCGAAGGCTGCACGATCCGAGACGGAGACTTTGCGGGAGCCGACTTGAGAGGTGTGCGGTTCGCCCGTTGTGACCTTGGCCGCGTGCAATTTTCCGGGGCGAAGCTCGATGGCGCTGATTTGCGTGGCTCCGACATTGATGGCATAGGATTACCCCCGAAGACGTACAGGGAATGATTATTGATTCCTCGCAGATGGTCGCCTTGTCCTGGAACCTGGCCAGGCGTTTTGGAATAGTCGTCGACGACGAGCAGGATGAATAGCGGCCAACTCTGGTCACTGACAGTAGGCCGGCCCTCGCCAGTCCTCAGGGCGCGATGTAGATGACTTCGTGTTCCTGGTGGAGCCAATCGAGGAGGAGTCCGAAGCTCAATGCTTGTACAAAGGCTGGCACCGCAGCTCCAGCTCCCTGTGTGAGACCACCGCCGAACGCACCCAGCGCGCCAATTCCCAGACCCCACAAGGCGCCGTTCTTGAGACTGTCGGGGTCCGCAGATGTAATCTCCAGCACATCCGACTTCGCAATGATCATTTGGCCCGCTCCCTCGGTGGTGACGTTCAATCGGGATGTAGTCGATCCTCGAAAGCGGCTCGAAATGATCACTCCCGTCTTCAGGTGAACATTAATTCTTGTCCCCAGGGGGGTCCCATCCAGCTTGTCCCACCGATTCAGAGTGGGAATAGGGTCGTTCAAGACGGTTCGGTGAGAAACACAACCCGAAGCGGCGAGGAATAGGATCGCGACCAATACCACTTTCAGTTGTCTGATCATTTTCTGCCTCCCTTCTGCCTTCGTTGTCCGAGTGCGTCTTGGCTCAGGACGACTACAACTTACGGTCACCAAGTAGGGTTGTCTGCACGGACTGTGACGGTTTCTCTTCTCTAACAAGAGGCGGATGCCAAGCTGGCGGAAGATCGGGCATCGGCCTTGTAGCCGAATGGAAGGTGCGGGGGGCGCGGAATGGGCGCGAAACACCGCACAACGGACGGGATAAGCAGGGAGCCTGGCCCTCTGTTCAGGGCGCTGCTACCTATTTGATGCCTGATCCCTCAGACAATTCACTCAGCAGCTCGAAGCGCTCGTCCAATGAACCTCAACGCGTTCGAAAAGCGCCCTGGGAAGGAAGCGCCGACGTGATCCGCACCTCGAACGAGTCGATGCTCGTGTTTGACCCCACCATCAAACAACAGGCGGTGCAGTAGCTCAGTCCCTCGAAACAGATTGAAGCGGTCCACATCTCCGACCTCGAGGTAAATCTGGAGTCCGGAAGCCTGAATCGCGGCGAGATTGTCCTGCGCGATAGAAGGGGGGTGATTATCCCTCCAGTACTGCCGGTCCACCGGCTTGCCGAACTTCTCCCAGTAGACGGCATCGCGACGGTAAGATCGGTCGCTCGGGTCGATCTCGTCGAACGAGAAGGCCGGCTCGATTGCAGGCGCCATGGCGGCAACAACACCAAACTGACTTGGGTACTTGAACGCCAAGCGAAGTGCCCCCATGCCTCCCATCGAGAGTCCGCCCACCAACGTGTTCGCCGCGCCGACCCCCACCCGGTACTGTTTGCGCAGGTGGTCCAGGAGCTCGGTCATGATGAACGTTTCCCACTTCTGGCTCTCGTCGTAATAGTCCATGTAGAAGGACCGTCCGGCCGAGGGGGTGGCAACGACCATCTTCGGGATCTCATTCCGCGCCCACGCCTGCTCAATCAGCGCCCGCAGCCTGCCCAGGAAACTGCTGTCTCTGCCGCCGCCATGTAGGAACAGGAGGAGTGGATAGGCCTCACTTGAATCACCATATCCGGGAGGAAGCAGAACGCCCACACTTACGTCCGATGGTACTAACCGAGACGCCAGGATGAGTTCTTCCAGCACCGCGTCCTGAGCTTCGGCCACCGCACCGACCGCCGAGGCGCCGATCAGCGCACTCACAAGAACCATGCGTTTCAACACAACACTCATGCCGACGCTCTTGAAGATTCGGGATTCACTACCTTCCGGCCCAGGACAGTCGCAACGAGACCCCTAATCACCGCGGAGATACTTCTTTCGTAACTTGGCAGCGACGGTAAAATGCGGATCCACCACGTTGGCAACCTCATACTCGATGACGTGTCCGAGCAACAGGCCGGAGGCGCGTTCGTCGAACCCGTAATCGTCCATGAGCCAGCTTTGAAGCTCCGTTGTGGCGTGCTGCAGAGCCTGCAGGAGCGGCCGCGCGCTACCGAGCACGATGATGTAGTCTTCGTTTTCCAGACGCGGCCAATTGATCGTTTTGCCCTTGACCAGGTCCACAGAAAACTCGACGTTCATCGATATCTCCAGCGCGTTCCCTGCTACTTCGCCGTGACCTTGCCGAGCATGGCCGTCGCCGACGAACAGGAGCGCTCCGGGTTCAAAGACCGGGAGCATCAGCGTCACGCCTTCGACGATCCCGAAATAGTCCATGTTCCCCCCGAACTCGCCCGGGGTCGCGGTGGAGACTGCTTCCTTGTTCGGCGGTACCACGGCGACACATCCGAGCATTGGCACCAAGGGAATCTCGATGACAGAGGGTTGCAGGTCCGGAGTGGTTGTCCGGGCAATCCCCTCAACCAGATCAATATCCCAGACCTCGCAACGCGGTGAGTCCAGGTCCACGCATGGCTGTGGCTCGGGAACTCTTCCACCCTGCGAACGCAAGTAGAAGGGGTCGGTCGCATATGGCGCCAACACCTGAGCGGACCATGCGGTCGTTCGGTTTGGCTCGATCTTTTCGATTCGTACAATCAACATGTCCCCCGGCTCGGCACCCTCGATGTAAAAAGGGCCGGTCTGTGGGTTCCACCGCCCGGCAACTTCCGTTTCTGTCTCATCGAAGCCGCGGGCATCGATCGTCTTTGTGATAACCCTGTCGCCAGGAGCAATCCGTAGCACCGGTTCATGCGCGAAAGAAAAGGTGTTGAAGTAGTGATCCGCCTGAAATCGATGTGTCTGACCACTCGCCTGCGGCGGCTGGGTCGCAGCAGGTTCAGCAGCCGGCAGCAGTCCTGCCAGCAAAACGAGTAACAGCGATACTTTCAAAGCCTGAGCTGCTGTTCGATTCATTTGCCCCTCCCGAAGGTGATGAGTACGGAATCGAGATCCGCCACAAGTGGATCTGATCAAGCATGTAACAGTGGTTTTTGTCCGGCACCTATATTGCTCCAGCGTGAAGCGGCTCAAGGAGATGGAAGTCGAGATGAGCAAGCTGAACCGGGTGCACGCTGACTTGGAGCTTGAGAATCAAGCACTGAAGGAACTTACCGAAAAAAACTCTAAGCCGTCAGCGAAACGAGATGCTGTGAGTTATCTGGCCCGACGCTGCGTGGTTCGATTCAACGAACCGGGGCGCGGAGCGACTCGGTGTCCTCGGCCAGGCTCTTGGGGCTGTGCCCGCTCACTTCGTGTCCCGTGAGCTGTTCCGCGGAGCCAAAGAAGTCGAAGCCCTGGTGCTTCCGGTTGGTCTGAAAGTCCTCGATGTATTTTTTCTCCCCGTACTTCGCGAATCGCTGGAAGATGGTCTGCAGGTCGTGGCCGCCGAGGCCGAGATCGAGGCGAACTTCGTTGACCAACCTCCAGGTCGACGCCCCCTGCGCGGCGCTGCGGCGCTGGCTCGAGTACTGCGCGACGGATCCCTTCGCTCGCTGCTGCTGGCAGCTGAGCCTGGCCAGATGATTGTGGCGATCTCCACCGAGAAGCGGTAGCAATCCGTGGTTGAAGTTCACCGCTGGTGCATGGGAACCTTCTGACGCTGGACCTTCACGATTCGGCCAACTCCTACTGGTTCGTGACTGAAACCCATCTTCTCGGGGCGGCGATAGCTCCGCCACCGTTCGACCACGAGGTCCCTGACACGGAGATTGACGTCACCAAGGATACATTCCGCCCTGTTGAGATTACGTGAGGGACGGCCATGGGCAGTACTGGAAACGCAGAATTCGGAGGCTGCCTACCACGCTATAAGCGTTTTCTCCGCAACGTCAGAAAGGCATTTCGGGCACTGCGCCGGCTCAATCAATAGGTAGTCCACTTCCGATCCGTCGAGGCCGGTTACTTCGTCCAGTATCCAATCGAATGGGATCTCTGCATTTGGGGAGCAGGGTTCGCAACCGAGGATCTGGGCCAGGGCCTTGAGCAGTGTGGCTTGGCTGATTGCGATCAGGGTTGTCATGCGGAAGTGGTGCAATTCGAGTGGCGGCGCGTTTGGTCAGTGAAACTAATGGCTTCCGGTCACGGCTCTCGAGGTTGTCGCGGAGGGCGCGGGGGAAGTCGCGGGCCGCTTAGAAGCAACTGCCTAACGCGCCGGCTTCGAGCAGGCCGCCAGCAATGGGGTTGGTGCTGCTGCGCGGGTCGCCAGGGAGTAGGCGGTGAGGCTAGATGAACTACCCGGCATCCCCGACAGACTGTCCCTGCGATAGCCGCCCCGCTTGAGTGGCAGTTGCAAAAAAGCTCGGCCCGCTTTGCACGGTCCTTTGCCCACATTACGTCTTGTTAGATCAAAGAGCCAATTTCAAGCTCAGTGCGACAGAAAAGCGGGACGGAGTCATCGTCGGTTTCCCCGAGGTAGGGGCGGGAGAATGGCTTTTGCGGGGCGCTTGTCTTATGGAAGACTTGCAACGCGCTGGACAAGTGATTTCAACCACCAGGAAAAAGGAAAAATGGTATCTGATCTTTCTTTGGCTTCGGGTCGACGTCCAAGGGCGCGGCTCGTTCCCATCGATCCAGACTTCGATGTGCGTAAAGAGGGCCTCTCCCTCAGAGCTGCTGGGACTCCTCTAGCACGAAGAACACTTGGCGACGTCGGCGCGGCCTACCGTGTTACTGCTAAGGGGCTCTTCCCTGATTCGTATCTGGTCATCGACTTCGACCTTGAGCAAAGGCCTTGGATCGACGCGAGCACCATCCGCGTGTTCTATTCTCCACCAAACCGAAACTCCTACCGTCCGTTATGGAAGTCGGGGGCGAACCTTGACTTCCGGTACGTCTGGGCAAGGATCGACCGTCCAGGAACATATGTGGTGCTCGGTCTACCCCGGGACCGCCTGCTGCTCGAGACGCTTCGGCAAATTGCCACGACCCGGCGCATCGACAACGTTGAGGGTTCCGATCGGGCGCGACAGGTTACCATCGAACCTTTTGAGCGGCTGTTCGAGTTAGGAGGTGACGATCTCGACGAGTTGCGACATCGTATTACCGCTCTCGAGCTCAACCTCGGAGCCGACCGAGTGAAGGAGCTGACGACGCGACGGGGACAAGGCTTCGGTATTGCCGCACCCATGTTGCCCGGCGATGCTGAGGACTTCGGCGACTTACGCGAGATCATTACAGGGTTGGATCCGTTGCCTGCGGGGCTCCCGGAGGAGGAGCTCTTCTTCCCGCCGCTTGGTCCCGTCCCACTGCCGTGGCCACCCGAACCGGTACCGATCCCGCGGTTCTACCCGGAGCTTTTTGTCCGGGCGATCCCAAGGATTGACCTGCGGTGGCTCTTTTGCCTGTTCTGGGGAACGGACTGGCCGATGTACATGCACGACGCTCAGCACACAGGCCGAGCGTTGTGCAGTTCCATCAGGTCGTACAACGTTTCGACGCTTCGCGAGCGACATCGAGTGAGCGTCGACGGTCAGGTGAATAGCCAACCGGCGATCGTCGCAGGGTACATTTACGTCGGCACCATGAATGCATCAGCCGCTTTGGTCGGCGGTGTGCTCTACAAGATCAATATGGCCACGAGCGCTGTGGAGGGAACATTCTCCGTGGACAGCGGATCTTCGCGCCAAGGTCGAGGCATCGCCTCCACGCCTGCCGTCGTATCCGGGAAAGTTTACTTTTCGGCCCTCAACGGGAAGCTATATTGCGTCGACGCGGCCACGATGGCACAGGATTGGGTGGTCGACCTCCGCAAGCAAGATCTGGCTCATAACCAGCCGGTCGACCACGGTGGCGACTGGGCGACTGGCTGGAGTTCCCCCGTCGTCGTGGGAGAACGCATGTACGTCGGCTCTGGCGAAGGGGAGCACGACACGTTCGGGTACGTCTATTGCATTAACGCGGTGAACGGGAACGTCGAGTGGCTTTTTTGCACGGATAAATTCGACGATCCGAACAATCCAGGAAACGAAAACCAAGCGAACGTCATCCCGCCGTCGCACTGGACCGGGGTCGGCGCCATACCGGCACCGTTCGTCGTCGCTCAGTCCGACCCGGCCCATCCGGGATCGGCTCCATGGTCGTCGGCAGCCTACGATGCCGGGTTGCATCGGATCTACATAGGCACCGGTAACGCTGAACCAGACAATGCGCTACCCGATCCTCGGTACGCTAGTGGCATCATCTCGCTGGACGCCTCGACGGGCGAGTACAAGGGATTCTTCCAGCCAGCCCCCGGGGACAGCTACCGGCCGACGGCTGATTTCGATGTCGACGTGCCTGGAGCTCCGACCATTTTCAGTCGGAGCGGCCAGCGCCTCGTCGGGATCGGCAGCAAGAACGGCTCGTACTTCTTGCTTGAAGCGGACGGGCTGGCCCTCGTGGAGCGGCGACAGCTCCTCCCGTACGACTCGGCCGGCAACCCCTTTCCGAGCGTCGACCCTCCCGACAACAACAATCCTCGGGAGAACAAGAGTGGAATGTTTGGAACTGCTTCGGTCGACGCCAGTCGGGGGACGCTGTTTGTCGGCCTCGGCGGATACGGCAACGCCATCGACAACGCGACGACCCCATTCATCCGGGCGATGAACTGGAACGATTTGAGTGACGCGTGGCCAACCACCGGGATCAATCCGCCGAAATATTCGATGGCAACGCCGCCAGTCTACTCGACATCAGGCGAGGCTGGGCTCACGAACATAGCATCGGTCAACGACGTGGTGTTTGTCGGCACAACCAAGCCCGGACTTTACGCTTTGGACGCCGATACCGGATTTTGTCTCTGGTCGGCGCCGTCATTCGGGGCCGGCTCTTACTGCCTTGGTGCTGCCATCTCCGGCGGCTACGTTGTGGCTGGAACCGGCGACCACGTCTGTATCTATTCGTTGTGAGGAGGGAGCATGTTGGAACTCGTGACCGTCGCTTTCTTGCTTAGCGTCGACAATGTTCGCCTCGCGTGTAGCTTCGGGCTGTTGGGGTCTGCTGTTGGTCAATGGTGGCGCCTCGCTGTCCTCATGGCCGTCGTCGAAGCGGCATTCCCACTTGTCGGTGCCGCGGTCGCACCGGTCTTGCTGGCGCGGGTGGCTTCATTCGAGGTACTCGGTCCGGTCTTGCTGGTAGTCGCCGCAGCGTTGAGCTTTGTGGGCGTGGTATCAGAGCAACCGGTTCCGATTGGACGGCTACTCTACGTCCTTCCGGTCGTGTTCGGTCTCGATAATCTGATAGCCGGTGCGGCCTTCGGGTTGCCGATCGTGGGGGCGATTCCGGCCGCCTTGTTCGTCGGTGTCGTCAGCGGCGATGTATCGTTGGCCACGATGGCCGTCGTCGGTCGTTGTAGCTCGCAGATCCACGCGCGATGGGCGGGGGGGCCGGCCGTGGCTGCTGCGGCCGTCGGGATTTCGTTTCTTTTCTTCGCTTAACCGGCATGGAAATGGAGCCGGTCTGGACTGGTCTCGACTTCCCGACATCGTTGGTGATCAATCGAGACGGCAATCTAATCGTTGCAGAGTCCGGGTTGCCGTTCGGTGGAGCGCCTTCCCGAGGCCGGGTGCTTCGGAGGCGCAACAGCGACGCAGTCGAGGTTGTCGCTACGGACTTAGCACCTCCCGTTAACGGAGTGCTGCCCTTGAAGGACGGGTTGATCGTGTCTGTTGGCGGTTGCCCGGCCCGGCTGGTTCGGATCGAATACGAGGGATCGGTCGAAACCCTGGTCGAGGGCTTCCCCGGTCCTGGCAACTACCACCTGAATATGGCGGCTGCCGGCCCTGACAACTTCCTGTACTTTGGGGTTGGGGCAATGACCAACACCGGAGTAGTCGGGCCCGACGGGCTCGGTATCGGGTGGCTCCCACAGCTCCGACATGCGCACGACGTGCCCGGGCTCCCAATCGATCTCGTCGGGCAGAACTTCTCAGCGAAAGACCCGACGACCGGGGAACAGGCGGAGACTGGGGCGTTCAGTCCCTTCGGGCAGCCCACGAGTCCCGGCCAGGTCTTGCGAGCAGGCATGCCGGCCACGGCATCGGTCCTGCGATGCCGACAGGATGGCAGCGGTTTGGAATTGGTGGCGTGGGGTATCCGCAACGCTTACGGTCTTGGATTCCTCACAGACGGGAGGTTGCTGGCGCTCGATCAGGGGGCCGACGATCGCGGATCGCGGCCCGTCGATGGCGTGCCCGATTTTCTGTTCGAGGTGAAGACCGGAGCCTGGTACGGGTGGCCTGACTTCATGGGCGGTGTGCCCATCACGGATCCAGCGTTTACTCCCAAACGAGGGCCGGCCCCACGTTTCGTGCTGGCGAACCACGACCGGCTACCGCCGGCGGAGCTACCGCTCGTACGATTTCCTGCTCATAGCGCGCCGACCAAGTTTGCGGTCATCCCCGACTCAGCGTCGCGGTGCGCAGGACACTTGCTCGTGACCCTGTTCGGAGACGAGCGGCCGATGACAGCTTCAGAAGGCCCCCCTGTGGGCCGGATACTGGTGCGTGTTGATCCGAGCGACTGGTCGGTTCACCGAGTTCCGTCGAACGGTATGGTGAGGCCGATCGACGTGGAGATTTCGGCAGAAACCAATTTGGTTTACGTTCTCGACTTTGGTGCGTTCGAGATCGGTGGCCGTGGATCGTTCGAAGCCGAGCCAGGCACTGGGATGGTGTGGCGCTGTGCTCTGGATGAACTTGTGGCGACGATCTAATCGCTCCCATGAGGTCCTTGGAGCAGATCCAAAGAGTGGGTCCGAACAATCTCTCCCTTCGGGACAGCGGCAGACGAAGTTCAAGACATAGTAAAAAGCACGAGCGCTCCAGTTGCTGTAGGCTTTGCAATCAGCCTTATGGCCGAATTGGAACAGGTAAGCATCGCAAGGCCGATTGACGAAGAGAAATCCGAGAAAGTTTCTCTGGACGCCGAACAGCGATTCCGACTCACGCTGCGACCTACCCTGTATGTGCGCCCTAATGAGCGAGTGACGATAAGTGTTCTTCCGTATTTCAAGCTCCCACTCGGTTTCCCGTGGAGCGCCAGCCGTGACGGGGGCCCGTTTGACAACCGTTCTGACATCTTTACCCAGCTTGAGGTGAAGCTAGGACCGAGTCAGACTGCGCTTGAGAACGTTGCGCTTGTGCTCAAGTATGATCATTACTTTGACAATGCACCCGCACTCTCATTGTGGACGGCACGACGTTAACTGCCAGAAACCGGCACGGTCTGATTTCACTGTCGGTTCAGATTAGCTGGGGCGGCTAAGCGGACCGAATCCAGATTCCAGGCGTGCGCAAGGGGGTTTCGGGGTCACCGTCCGAATAGGGGCAGCGACGACGCTTGTCCCTATCGAGTGTGCTCGCTCTAAGTTTCACTTGAGCCTGTTCCGTGACAACCAACACCACAGGACAGTCCTAATCGAACGTCACCAATTGAAAGCCGCGACAATCCAACAAGTGTGTGGCTTCAAAATCCTCAGCTTCTGAGTCACAGGTCACAATGAACGTGATCGTCATTTTCTTTCGCTTGCTGACAACTTGCCGCAGCATAGCGGTGACGATTACCCGTCGAAATGCCGGTGTGAGCGGATGCGAGGGCCTGTCATCAAATCGCCGATGGCCGGTCGGGACGTGGCAATGGTGGTCATCACCCACACACTCAGGGTGACCGAACACTGAGAATCGACCTGCATATCCATCTTGTTCGACGGCGGGTTTGGATTCATCGACGTCATCGTTGTTGAAGTAAACGTGCACGGTGTAGCTTGGCCGAAAACTATTGCCACCTCAACCGATCGATGCAACACAAGCGTTGAATCGTTCTGCTGGAGTTTCAAACTCCAGCGTCTTACGCGGCCGTTCATTGAGCTCACGTGCCACCTTGTTCAGGTGCGCCTGCGAGTGCACCGATAAGTCGGTTCTCTTTGGGAAGTACTGTCGGAGCAGGCCATTCGTGTTTTCATTGGAACCACGTTGCCATGGACTCTGCGGATCGCAGAAGTAGACGTCGATGTCGGTCGCCAGGGTAAACCGCCGATGATCTCCCATTTCCTTGCCGCGATCCCAGGTCAGCGATTTATACAGCTCGGTCGGTAGTTTCTTCGCGTGCTTGATCAGTGCAGGCACGACGGTCTTGGTCTGTTTATCCGACACTTTCACCAACATCACGTAACGGGTATGGCGTTCGACCAGGGTCGCAATGTAGGTGTTGTTCGATCCCACTATCAGATCTCCCTCCCAGTGACCGGGAACGGCACGATCTTCGACCTCGGCCGGGCGCTCACGAATCGATACGATATCGGCGAGATCCCCTTTCCCGTGACCTTTGTGACTGGAATGTCGGGATCGACGAATCGTTCGTCTCGACCTCAGATGTCTAAGTAGTTCTTTCTTAAACACCCCGCGCGCCTGCACGAATAGGCTGCGATAGATCGTCTCGTGGGACACGTGATACGACTCATCCTCTGGATAGGATCGCTTCAGCCAGCCGGCGATCTGTTCGGGCGACCAATTCCGCCGGAGCTTCCTCGCCACCATTCGCCGTAACCGCGGATGGCGACCCAACTGACATCGCTTCGGGCGACGGGCCCGGTTCCAAGCCTGTTCATCGGCGACAGACGCCCGGTAGTCATCATAGCCCCCATTGCGCTGGATCTCCCGGCTCACCGTCGAGGGTGAACGCCCCAGACACTCTGCGATCGAACGCAACGACTGCTCGGCCGCGATCCCGCGGGAGATCTCCTCACGTTCCGACAGGCTCAAAGCCAACCTCGACCGTCGTCGTGGTCGAGGACGAATGCCTCCGGTATGCGCCAGCTGACAATATACAGACGATGACAGCTTGCCAAACGCTCGCCCGATCTCATGCAGAGATTCCCCTCGCCGCCACCGATCCCATACCTCCGCCTTCTCCGCCGCCGTGAAACCGAATCGCATCCCTTTCCGCATACACTCCACCTCTTCCTTTTAAGATAAAGTGTTGCGTCGATCCATTGAGATCAGCATCGATACCGTATACCTCAAGATCAGCCCGCGAAAAAGGAAGAGCCAGCCCATGACTAAATGGACCAAACGTGCGCTTTTCGATCATCATGCACCTCCGTTTGTCGGAACGTCGACTGCCGATAAGGCGTACTCATATCCCAGCGCCTGAACATCGAGCACATCCCTGACGGTCTTTCCGAAGGGTTGCAACGGCAGATCGAGCAAGCCAGCTGGAATATTTGACGCGCCCCACTTGACCTGCCAGAGATACCAGATACGATCGATCATACAGTGATGAGCATGAAAGATCGGGTCGTAGCCCGCTGTCGTCGTATCTCCCATGTCGCCACCGACCCAGACGTGCACGCCATCGTGATAGCTCTGCAAGAGATCTGAGAAGGAAGCCCAATCAGAGTTGTCCGATAGGAGCAAGTCGATCTCACTTCGCGTTGGGAGGTGTCCGTTGGTGCCCAGCGAGCGGCGAGTGTTTCTGTTGATAGCCCGGGTATTTACCGTTGCCGGAACGCGCATGCGAAATCGCCGCAAGGGATTTGGCCCACCGTCTGTTGTGGCGACGCTGTACGCCGGGGGGATACCCGCATCGGTGCTCCAGTCCCACCAGGGTAGGGCCGCTTCAGGCTGGGCATCTTGAAGTGCTTGTTCCAGCCACCACAGATAGGCCCGGTGCCATGGCAAGAAGAGGCGAGCCTGCAGCGGCGTGCGCCAAGTGAACTGGTGGTGCCAGCAGTACCATCCTGGCGCTCCATGAAAACCAGCAATGTGATTGAAACCTTTGTTGTCTAGGCGAGCTTGGATGCTTGCCATTGCCGAGCGGAAGACGCTCATATGGGTCTTGCCGGGCGCGTCAACCCTAAGGCGGTAGACCATCGATCCAGCCATATACACCTCCTGATTCAGTGGTTCATCTTAAGGAGACGCAAAGGGGAACGATATCCTTGTTGAGAAAAAGCGGGTTTCTGCAGGAGAGGACCATGGGCCAGCAATCTCGGTGGGTGGACCATAGTTCACCCCTCCACCAACGTCTCCTCGTACACCTCCGCCCTACATCGCGGATACACGACCGGCTCACTCAACAGGTAGTCCGTAATTGACGGGTCCTGGCCGCTCACGTCGTCCAGCAACCAAGTGAAGGGAATCTCTGCGGTATCCGGCGCACAACTCTCACAGGCCAGGATGTCCTGCTGGGCACGCAGCGCGGTGTGTTCGCTCAGGCTAGGCTTCAGATCACCGTATCGGAGGGGTTCGGGCATGCCATCGGCTCGGGAGCTCACTCGATCGTCCACAGAGCTAGAGACGAAGTGTCCTTTACGAAGAAGCGATTACCTGAGATTGCCGGTTGGGCCCATGTCGCAGCGTCAGCAACGCCATACCGCTTAATCACATCCCATCCAGCGTCGTTGCTTCTTGCCACGGTGAGTTCAGCGTCATCATTCATAAGGAAGAGGAGGTCTCCTGCCTTTACGACGGCAGTGTTATCAGCTTCACGCGGCGGGCCCAGCCACAAGGTTTCACCGGTTGCTGCAGAGATGGCGAAGAACTGACCGCTGTTTCGATACGACAAACCGTACAGAGTGTCGCCGATCACCACCGGGTTGCTCACGTACATCCAGACGTCTCTTGATTCCCAAACGGTCTCAGTTGTCCACTCACCGTTGCTCTTGGTTGGTCTAAATCCGGCCACAGCTACATTGAGACCACTGATGATTACAGTGTCACCATACAGAACGGGCATGGTTCCACCGGCGCCCCCATTCCATGGGAACTGCCAAAGCACCTGACCGTCGGCCACCGATACACCGATCACATTGCTTCCGTTGACCGTTATTACTTGGCGGGTGCCGGCCATGTCGGCTATGACGGGCGCTTGAAAAAACCCTCCTTCACCAGCCGTCCACGTGACATCACCGGTGCTAGTGTCAAACGCCGTCAGCGGTTCGTAGTTGCCAGGATGGGTATAGACGACGCCTGCATCGCATACGGGCGACGAAGCGGCACTGAAGTATGGATGTTCCGATGGCGCGTCCGTGCGCCACAGAAGCTCGCCGCTCGAAGCATCGAACCCGGCGACAATGCCGCTAATGCCAAGGACAAACAGCTTCCCATCACAGAACGCTGGAGTTGCCTTCGGGCCGTCGCCATGGGCTGCTGCAGCGTCTGACGGGGTGTGCGGAGCCGGGTAGCCCGTGTGCCATAGTTCGCTACCTGTAGCCGCATCAAGCGCAGTCAACACTTCGCTGTCTTCCTGGCGTGAACCGCCCCGGGTTTTCCGGAGACTCCATTTCTTGAGAGGATGGGGTTATGGGAAGACCAAGCAGATATTCACCAGAGGTTCGTGAACGTGCAGTGCGGATGGTATTTGAGCACCAGAGAGAGTACGACTCCCAGTGGGCGGCGATGGCGTCGATCGCGTCGAAGATCGGGTGCACAGCTGAGACGCTGCGAAAGTGGGTGCGGCAAGCCGAGCGGGACACCGGGCAGCGTGCGGGCCTGACGACGGACGAGAAACGTCGGCTGAAGGAACTGGAACGGGAGAATCGTGAGCTGAAGCGAGCGAACGAGATCCTGAAGAAGGCATCCGCGTTTTTCGCGCAGGCGGAGCTCGACCGCCGAGGGAAGTGGTGACCGAGTTCGTCGATCGGAATCGGAGCCAGTATGGGGTCGAGTCGATCTGCAGGATGCTGCCGATTGCCCCGTCGACGTACTACGAGCATGAGGCACGGCGGAGGGATCCGGAACGATTGCCGGTGAGGGCGAAGCGGGACGTCGAACTTCGCGTCGAGGTGGATCGGGTCTGGCGGGAGAACCGCCGGGTCTATGGCGCCCGGAAAGTCTGGAAGCAGCTCAACCGTGAAGGACAGAAGGTGGCCCGCTGCACCGTGGCCCGACTGATGCGGGACATGGGCCTTGCGGGTGTGGTGCGGGGCCGGAAGTTCAAGACGACGGTGCCGGATGAATCTGCGCTGCGACCGCCCGATCTTGTCGATCGCAACTTCAGTGCGACCCGACCCAACCAGCTGTGGGTGGCCGATCTGACTTACGTCGCCACCTGGCGTGGATTCGTTTACGTTGCCTTCGTCATCGATGTCTTCTCCCGCAAGATCGTAGGCTGGAGGGCGACAAGCTCACTGAAGACCGACATTGCCCTGGATGCGCTCGAGCAGGCCCTCTGGTCGCGTTCAGACACGGCCGGCCTGGTCCATCACAGCGATCGTGGCGTGCAGTACCTGTCGATCCGATACACCGAACGATTGGCCGATGCGGGCATCGAACCCTCCGTCGGAAGCATCGGGGATTCCTACGACAACGCGCTCGCTGAATCCATCATCAGCCTGTACAAGACTGAAGTCATTCGCCGGGAGGGACCCTGGAGGGGGCTCGACGATGTCGAGTTCGCAACGCTGGATTGGGTGTGCTGGTACAACGACAAACGATTGCTGGAGCCGATCGGCGACATCCCTCCGGCGGAGTTTGAGCAGATGTATTATAAGAATCAGCCGTCCAGCCTCGTCGAGGCCGGACTCAACTAAAACCGTCTCCGGGAAACCCGGGGCGGTTCAAAGAGATGGTCGAGTTAAAGTGACGACCTCCAACAATTCTATTGAGCCTGCCTATCCCGCCAAGACTTTCGGTTCAGGTCGCGGACCGTTCCCGAGGGCATGCCATCGCCGCAGCAATCTCCTGCTGAGTCCAGCACGGCACCCAAAGGTCGGAGATTCGGCGGTCGCGTATCGTCGTTTTTACAGTTGAGGTACCGCGTTTCTCAGGAACTCCAAGACCTTGTGATCCGGGTTGCCCGGGTTCAACGCGTTATCGCACCGATTCACTACCACCCGATTTCCGCAGGCCTTAGGCCATAGCAGCTCCCGGCAAAATCTTTCTTGCGGGTCCAGGTGATTTTCAGCCGGCTCAAGTTGGCCTCGTCGTATCCAAAACCGAGGAAGAAGACTCGTTTGGCTTCAGCTATTGCGCGCCGTGCCTGTTCAAATTCACGCGACATTGCTTCAGCCTCGTGGACGATTCTTATGCCGTTCGCGCTCTCTTTGATGATCTCGGGGCTCATCCGGCCCTCATAGGGACGGCCGTCATGATTCTCCGTCTGCCAGCCGAGCATGCCCAACTGCCCGTGAAGGTGGATGATCGGTATCTGGTTGAGAATATCGACGGCTGCGTCGCGAGCCACTCCTTTGTACATTTTCTGGAGTGCCATCAGGAGATAGGTTTCGAGGGATCTGTCGTAATTGAACGTAATGATGGTGAGAATGTTGTTGGCAACGCCTTCGAACGAATTGGCCTTAATCGCACGAAGAAGGTACTGATACCAATCGCCAACCTCGAACAGGTGTTTTAGATTTTCATGCGGTATCAGCGCCCAGGCTATCGCCTCCCGACCGATTTCAAACAAGTCCGGGCGGTTTTCGAGCAACGCATCGAATCAGCATGAGAGTGCGTCGGTTCAGGATGTACGACCTGAGACACACCGCCTTGACCCGCTTGAGTGAAGCCGGCGCCGACCCCTTCACGATACAGAAGATCGCAGGGCACGCCAGTATCCTTGTCTCTCAGCGCTACGTCCACCCGACACCGGAGCGGCTCGAGGATGCCTTCTCACGGCTGGAAGACTACAACCGAAGCAAGGCGGCACCGAGCGTTGCGGTCGCCGGCGGGTTGAACTTCAAGCTTGGCTAGGGGAGTGGTTTATGTTGTACCAGGTGTTTGCAAAATTCTCGATTTCCGCTGCTGCAATCCTCAAGTCCCTCAACTGTGCATCGTGCTTCGACAGCTGTTCGGCCTTGATCCTCAAGAACGCCGTCATAGCCCCGTATCCGGATACCATGGGCCTTCTAATGAGGTGCAAGCTATCGATGTCGGCAAATTGCCGATAATGCGGATGGGAGCCCAGCTCGGCCCACGCTCTTGCGCTAACCGGAAACAACCCATGGTCGACGAGTCGCGTCTGCACGCTGTCAGAGGTGGTAAACCAGCGAAGGAAGCGCTCGGCTCCCGGTTTGTTTCGAGCATAGGAGGGGATTACTCCGAGCCAATGGCCGACGTGGAGTCCCGGCTTCCCGTCCAGGGTGGGGGTCGGGATCGCCTTGATCCTGGCGGCCTGTTCCCCGAACGGGCCGGGCTGCTGCTGCGGCAGGGTCATCATGTGGGGCCAGCTCACGGGCCAACAGCCGACCCTACCCTTCCGGAATGCCCTTCTGATGCTCCAGTCCTCGGATTCATGGCTCAGGGCGAAGAAGCGCGCTGAACGCACGATCATTTGACGATATAGAACCAACGCTCTCAAGAGACGCTCTCTGTCAGCGACCATCCTGCCCTTCGAGTTTGCCAAGAGCTCTCCACAGCTATTGATAAACAGCTGCATCTCCGCGCCACAGTGATGGTTCCCGAACCACTGAAAAGCACATCCTGTGATTCCGAGTTGGGCCGCTTTCTCGCTCACCGAGCCTACCGAGTTCACCAAACCTTCCATCGTTTTGAGAGATCCAGCCGAGAACTCCTCGATGATATCGGAGCGAAAGTAGGTCGATCCCATGTTGGCCATAACCGGTACGGCCTTCGGGTTCCTCGTGTCGATTCCCTCCAGTAAGAACGGAATAAACCCCGACCAGTCGTCATCGGAAAACTCAATGGTCTGCAGATTGTGTCTAATCTCCGGCAGAGAGACGTAGTCGACTATTGCGATATCGCAGTAGGATGAAAGCCTCATCTCCGGCTGACCCGTCCGGAGATCCTTGCAAAGACCCTCTCCTTTGTGCCGAACGAGCAACTTTTCACCTGAAAGGGACTCGAAATCTTTGGAGATGTCGCGAAGAAAACCCGTCAGCGACCCCGAACTCCAGACATGTATCCGGACGATCTCCCGGCTGCTCCACCGCTCCCGGAGAGCCCGACCTAGCGTCAGAATCTTCGGAGCAGCGTTGGCAAGCCTCATGACCGAAGTGGAATCGGGACGGAGCATGTCTTTTATTGTGATTCTTGGGAGCGAAGCCAGGCAAGGAATTATTAGCAAGGTCCCCCCAAATCTCCCCACAAACAAAAAGCCCCGGCCACTCGACCGGGGCTAACTCCTTTACTATCAAGTGGACCTGAGGGGGATCGAACCCCTGACCTCCTGACTGCCAGTCAGGCGCGCTCCCAGCTGCGCCACAGGCCCATGCTACGGATTCAATCGTAGCGGAAAGGAAAGGGCGGGTCAATTGAAGCAAGCGGATGGGAATGACCCAGAATTGATGGGATCCAGAGATGAAATTGGGATCGTGGCGGGCCCGACCGGTCGCTACTCCTCTACCGCTCCCGGTCTGGTGGTGGTCGCTCAACGCGCGACCCGGTCACAACGGCTCCCGGTATCTGATGGGCGACCAAGGGGCGATCACCCGGTCGCTGCCGCTCCCGGTACTGTTCATGGGCGACGACTGATGCTGACGGGCGGGCACGGGTCCCGCCCCTACACTCGAACCTCTATTCCATTCGTACGCGCCCGGTTCGGTTGACGATGATGCGACGTGGCCGTCCGGCTCGGTTCCACACGGTGATCGTGGCCATCGGAGCTACGTTTCCCCTCGGATGGAATTCCGGCTTGTTGTTGGCCACCAGCATGAAACCATGGGGCAGGGTTTCGGTGCGGATGGTCAGCCACTCCGGGGTCTGACATTCGATGACAAAAGTGATGGTCGACGCGACGCGCAGCCGGCAGTCCCTGTTGTGGATGATCGATTGGATTCGTGCGGTGTGGAGACCCGAACGAACCTGTTCGGCGGCGGCGATCAGCTCGAATTGGTCGATCGCACGGGAGATTGGCGGTATGGCAACGGCTGCGAGAGTTCCGACAATGGTCAGGGTGAAACAGAGTTCCAGCAGGGTCGTGCCCTTTGGACGGGACATGGGACCTTCCTTCTATTCAGAAGGAAAGGGCACTCCCATCCTAACCGCGCCGTTGCCCGAACACTACAAGAATCAGGAGTTTTGCGAGCGGATTTGCTAGACTAATGACTTCTTCCCGGGCTTCTCGGCCAGCGTTCGGGTCGTCCGACCGCTATCCTCTTTTGCACCGAATACACCACGGACTGATAAGGGAGCCTGAGTGTTCGGAGATTGGAAGCGTTTCGCAAAACCGGCGGCGCTCAGCGTGGCCGCAGCTCTCGGCGTACTTCTGCTTTCCTGGACTGCCTTTCTCACCGAACTCAACGACATAGCGTTTGACTTCACGCTCCGGTTGGCCGGCACGGTCGAGCCCGCGAGCCCGATAAGGATCGTTGCGGTCGATGAGGAAAGCCTGGACCGTCTCGGACCCTGGCCATGGCCGCGTGACGTGTTGGCTCGACTCGTGCGTGCGATTTCCGAGGGCAGCCCGGGTGTCATCGCTCTGGATTTTGTCCTGGACGACCCCACCTCCGCGGATGCCGATCAATTGCTGGCCGACGCAATTGAGGAAGCGGGCAACGTTGTCCTCGCCGCCCGCGTCGGTGAGAACGATGCCGGCACGGGGTGGCTGATGCCCCTCGATGTTCTCGCCAGTGAAGCTGAAAGCATCGGCCACGCGCATGCCGATCCCGACCTTGACGGCGTGTTGCGACGAATCGTTACCGCGAAGCAGGCCTCAGGGCGCGTCATCTCCGCCCTTGCGGTCGAAACGTTGAGAGTTTCGGGCAACCTGCCTGCCGACTTCGAGGAAAGCGTCGGCACGGCGGTCATAATCCGTCCGGAGTCGATGCTGATCCGCTTCGCCGGCGATCGTGGCACCTTTCCCTACATCCCCGCATGGGAAGTCCTCGAAGGCCGAGCAGACTTGTCCCTGCTGACCGGCAACATGGTTTTAGTCGGCGCGACGGCACAGGGTTTGGGCGACGACTGGATGACTCCGTTTTCCGTCGAGGGCCTTCGGATGAGCGGCGTCGAGATCCATGCCAACGCAATCGACACGATTTACGCGAACCGTCGAGTCGAGCCGGTCTCGGCCCTCCTTGTTTTCGCAGCGCTGGTAGCGCTCGTTGCGGGACTGTACGCACTGGACCGACGTTGGGAAGGCCGCCTGTTCTATGCGGCCTCCCTCGCGATGATCCCGGCGCTTGTGGCGCTGTCCTGGCTTCTGCTCGGCGCAGCCGAAGCGTGGCTGCCGTTCCCGACGTTTCTAGTCGCGTTGGGGCTCACCGTTCCTGCGCTCGAAGTCGGTAAGCTGGTCCGCGTGAACAAAGACCTCGACGAGAAGATCTCGCGGCTTTCGGTTTGGGCGGCGGAAGGCCCGGCCGCTTTACGGTCCGCGACCGAACCCCGGGTGGATCTGATCGAGCAACTGGAGCCGGGCGAGGCGGCCGATCGTTGGATGGCCGCCCTGGACGCCCATGAGCGAAGTCGTGCCACCAGGCGAGATCGCAAGCAGAATCTTCTCGATGCCCACCGACACAACGCCCGATGGAAGCTGGACGCGGTCGATTTCTTTAACGAACAGCTGTACCGCTTTGTCTCTTTCAACAATGCGGTACTTTCGGGCATTGAGGACGTCATCATCGTAAGCGATCCCTCTGGTCAGATCGTGTACCAGAATCCTGCGGCCGTCCGGATGGACGGGTACTCGGCCGATCCACCCCGGGCCTGGGAGTACATCTCCGGGCTGCTCGACGGAAGGCGCCTGGTTGACATGTTCGCGGGAGTGTTTTCCGGCGTGCCGGCGCACGTTGAGGCCGTCGCGTCGGGAACCGGTTCCCGTTTCTACAGCCTGACTCTCGCATCGATCGCGGACATCGGGGTCGTGGCGACGTTGCACGACGTCACAGCGCAGCAGGAGCTCAACCGGGCCAAGAACGACATGGTGTCGCTCGTTTCGCACGAGCTGCGGACACCGCTCACGTCGATTCGCGGATACACCGACATGCTGCTGAAGTACGGTCTGGTCGAAGAAAAAGGCCGGCCGTTCGTCGATTCGATCATCGACCAGAGCAGCCGGTTGAACGAACTGATCCAGGCGTTCCTCGATGTGGCCTATATCGAGTCCGGACAGAAGCAACTCAACGTTACCGAGTTTGAAGCGGGCGCGATGCTCGGCGACCTCGTGGCCAATCACGTCCCGGTTGCCGAAAAGAAGAGAATCACCATCGAATCGGCCGCAGGCGCCGAAGCGGGGCGGGTTCGCGGTGACCGGATGCTACTGTATCAAGCGTTGGCGAACCTCGTTTCGAACGCGATCAAATACTCCCCCGCGGGCACTCGTGTTCGGTTGGATGTCGCCAATGGGAACGGGCGCGTCCGGTTTCTCGTCGAAGATGAGGGTTACGGCATCCCGTCCGAGGAGGCGAACCGGGTGTTTGAGAAGTTCTACCGGAGCGGCAACCGGGAAACGCGCGCCGAGAGCGGCTTCGGCCTCGGCCTCGCATTCGTCCGTGAGGTTGCCTTGAAACACGGGGGGGACGTGACGCTCGAATCGCGGCCTGGAGCCGGCTCGTCCCTGACATTGTGGATTCCGACCGGCCAGGGACAACGACCGTGACGGCTGAAACGACTAAGACTGCTCCGACCAAACTGCGGGTGCTCGTCGTCGATGACGACCGGTCGATCTGCCGCCTGATCGGATCGTTGCTCGAGATGGAGGGCTACGCCTATCGCGTGGTCAATCAGGGAGAGGAAGCGCTGGCGGTGCTGCGGGATGAACCGTACGACATCGTCCTCAGCGATATCTATATGGGAGATACGTCGGGCCTGGACGTGCTCGCCCTCGCCCGGGATGTCCAACCCGATGCCGAGGTCGTCATCATGACGGCACACGGATCGGTCGAGACTGCCGTCCAGGCTGTCCGGCACGGCGCGTTCGACTACATCAGCAAGCCGTTTGCAGTCGATGAGATTCTTTCCGTCATCCGGCGGATCGAAGAGAAGGGAAGGCTGCTGGAGGCGGCGAGCGTCGGTCCCGAGCTGGCCGAGTCCTTGCCCGAGACGGAGATCGTCGGCACCAGTGCCGGAATGGTCGCCATCTACAAGAAGCTGGCTCGCGTAGCGGCGATTGACGCGCCGGTCCTGATCTACGGCGAGAGCGGTGTGGGGAAGGAATTGGTGGCCCGCGCGATTCATAGCAATAGCTCGAGGTCGGAAAAGGCGTTTCTCGTAATCAACTGCGGCGCCCTGACCGAAACATTGCTCGAGAGCGAACTGTTCGGGCACGAGCGTGGCGCGTTTACGGGAGCGGTGGGAACTCGGAAGGGCTTGTTCGAGAGCGCCGGTGGCGGGACCGTGCTCCTCGATGAGATTTCGGAAACATCGCTGGCCTTCCAGGTGAAGCTCCTGCGGGTTATCCAGGAGAACGAGATACGGCGTGTGGGTTCGAACGACACCATCGGCGTCGATGTGCGCACGGTCGCGGCGACAAACAGGGATCTGCGCGAGATGGTGCGGCAGGAACTGTTCCGGGAGGATCTGTTCCACAGGCTGAACGTGTTTACGATGTCGATCCCACCACTCAGGGAACGTTCCGACGACATTCCCATGCTTGCCAGCTACTACCTGAAGAAGTACAACCAGGAGTACGGCGCATCGGCGCGGATGCTGCCTGAGACGATCGAGGCGATGCGGCGGTTCGACTGGCCGGGGAATGTTAGGGAGCTCAAGAACGTCCTGGAGCGGGCTTTCGCATTCTGTGACAACGGGGTCATCCAGCCAACCGATCTGGAACTGGGTGAACCGGACGAGGACGATGCCCCCTCTCCGAGCGGGTCGCTCGAAGACATGGAACGGGAACACATCGTCCGCACGCTGCGCGAAACCGGCGGGAACAAGAAGCGTGCAGCCGAAATTCTTGGGATCGAGCGCCGCACTCTCTATAACAAAGCAAAGCGCTTAGGCATTGATTTAAGAAGACCTTACGGGTAATATGCGCGGGTGGGGTGAGTTCGCCCAAAATAGCCCCCGGGGTCGGGTAATACCCGGCAAGGAAACATGTTGGACTCGATTAAGAGAGCGGGCGCGGTGGCGGCGGCAGTTTTGATGATGGCGCCAGGGGCATTCGCGGCGGATGACGCCACGGATCTTTCCCAGCGCGTCGGGACCGTGGTCGAGAGCCTGAATCGGGATGTTCAGGCAGACCAGGGCATGTCCCGAGTGTACGCTTCGATCATGCGTGATGAGTTCAGGACGCCGCAGGCCGAACTGGAATGGGCCTTGGCGGAGTCGATCTCTTGGGGTGAGATTGCGGTCCTGTCCTACATCCATGCGACGACCGGACAGGCTTTTGAGGAGCTTGTCGGGGAGAACGCGCACGCTGACGCTCTGGGATTTACGATCAGGATGGAGATGAGCACCGACAAGATGATCGGCTCACTCGAAAAATTCGCGGCCCTGGCACTCCGGGAACGAAACTCCCGAATCTTCGACCGGATGAGATCGGCCGTTCGTATCGACCGACTGCCGGATCTGGGTAACGGTTTCGGGTTGTTCCAGGAGGCGCTGGACTTCAGACAGATCGGACCAGCAAGTCCGACGAAGGTCCACGCCGGGGTGGAAGTCCTGACTAAAGGTGGAAAAGGAAACTGATGAAGAAATTCACAATCGCATACGCGTTCCTGCTTTTGGCACTCCTGGTGCCGACCGAGGCGCGGGCTGACGGGCCCATCAAGGTGACTTCGATGTACGGTCCGGTCGAGATCGAATCCGCTTCGGGCGCGACGTTGGTCAAGACAAGCGCCATGCCGACGCTGGATATCGGGGATGTTGTCCGGACCGGACCGGGAGCCCAGATGACGCTCGAGCTTCCAGATGGCTCTTACATGGTCGTGCAAGAGAACACGACGCTGACGATCGAGAGATTCTGGGGATCCGAGGTCAAGAACCTGCTCAAGCTTATCGCAGGCAAGGTTCGGTTCTACATCCAGCGTCTTGGTGGGCGTCCGAACCCGTATCGTGTGGACACGCCGACAGCCCTGATTGCGGTTCGGGGGACGACGTTCGAAGTTCAGGTCGCCGGATCGGTGACCGAGGTGTTGTGCTTCGACGGTCGGGTGAGTGTGGAATCGGCGGGCCTGTCGGATAGAGAAGTCGTCCTCGACAAGGGACGCAAGACCCGGGTCGAGGCCGGCGAGTATCCGATGACGCCCGTCGCGATCGACGGTGTCTTTGGGCTACCGCGCGTCATGTCGGTTGTGCGGGCCGAGGATGTGCCTGCCTCCGGGAACGGTCCGGTCCCCCTGATCCGGGGAGCCGCGGGTGACAACGATCGCCGGGGCCGTCGGGTCGACCCCTTGTCGAACCCCAACATGGGCACGCCGGGCCTCGGACAGGAGATTCGAAGGGGCAAACTCAGTTTCCCGCCGGGTGGAAATAACTAGGATTCTCGTCGATCGAGAGTAGAAAGGGCGGTCTTCGGACCGCCCTTTTTCGTGGCAGGGGGAATACCCGGTCGCTACCGCTCGCGGTTCTGTAAGTCCGTCAGAACCCAGAGCGGTAGCGACGGGGTCGGGGAAGCGTACGGTGCGGGATCGGGACCAGGTCGCTACCGCTCGCGGTT
Organism: Terriglobia bacterium; assembly: GCA_965206125.1. Classification (GTDB taxonomy): domain Bacteria; phylum Acidobacteriota; class Terriglobia; order 20CM-2-55-15; family 20CM-2-55-15; genus CAXWPM01. The sequence goes on along the minus strand of CBDBIN010000045.1, from coordinate 285,380 downwards.
CTCGGGCGCCCAGTCCTTGAATCGTTGCTCGGGCCCGCCCGGTGCGTAGACCTGGACAACCTTCACCGATTCGATTGATCCAAGTACCGTCGCGCTGTGCGGCGTCCCGGCGGGAATGTACACTGCGGAACCGGCCCCTGCCCGGAGCCGCTCGGTGCCGATGGTCATCTCCATTTCGCCGTTGAGGATGTAGAGGATCTCCGCGGATTCTTCGTGCACGTGTTCCGGGACGCCTGAACCGGGCAGAAAGGTGCCCAGACTGAGGGCGGCGTCGGAGCCGACCGATTCCTGGTCGAGCAGAATCGTTATCCCCACGTCGGCCATCGGACTGACGTATGTCGTCGCGTCCGAAGCCGGAACGACGTGGCGAGGGTTCGCCTGCTCCAGGGCCCACGTTCCGCTCGTGGCCGCCAGGGCCGCCACGAATCCCAATATATAGATAGCTCGTCTCGAAGTCATGGCTTCTCCCGATATAGAATCACCTTGTGTCTGCCCCAGCCTTCAGCCGATCCCACAGACTGAAACGGCACCTCGACCGATTTCTCGATGAGTTCCCCAGCGAGGGCTACGTCGCGATGGATCCGGTACAGTTCGTTCACCGCTACGACGACGCTTGCGACCGAGAGATTGTCGGATTCGTGGCGGCGGCGTTCGCCTACGGCAACGTCCGAAGCGTACTCCGCACCGTGGAAACCATCGTTTCCCGCATGGGTCCCCATCCGGCTCGTTTCGTCGCCGACTTCGATCCGCGTCGAGACGCGCGGCTATTCCGCGGATTCTATCACCGGTGGAACAACGACCGGGACCTGTCGGTCTTGCTGTGGATCCTCGGCCGATTCCTTGAAAACCATGGATCGCTCGAGGCGGCGATCGTCGGCTCTGGGGCAAACGCCCCACACCTCGCGTCGGAGGCGCTGGATCGCTTTTCCGGTGCCGCGCTGGGATTCGGACACGAACGATACTACCCGGCCAGCGACCGGACGCGCGCCGGCGTGCGGTACTTCTTCCCGAGACCTTCCGATGGAAGCGCCTGCAAGCGGTTAAACCTGTTCATGAGGTGGATGGTCCGGGACGACGACGGGATCGACTGCGGGGTGTGGCGGAGGATCTCTCCCCGAGACCTGGTGATGCCCGTCGACACCCACATCGCCCGCATATCGCGCTACATAGGCCTTACCGACCGTGTGACCCCCGGCTGGAAGATGGCGCTGGACGTCACCGAATCCCTCCGTGCGCTCGACCGGGACGATCCGTTACGGTACGACTTCGCGCTCTGTCACTTGGGTATTGCCGGCGACTGCCCGAAGAAACAGGACCTCGTCAAGTGCGCTCATTGTCCGATACAGGCAGTCTGCAGGCTGTAGCCCTCGAGGGTTCCACTACAGGCTGCCCGTAGGAAATTTGCCGCCTATTTTGGGACAGATTGGGCCCGATTGTGGGATGTGAGGGCGTTTTCTTCAAAAAAATACCTAGGTCATCATTTTTTTCTTGTATTAGTTCTGTCATGCGATAAGAATGCTCAAGTCGCTTTGAACTGAACCCAAGGAAGGGAGCTGTTAATGACCAAGGATGGTGCGACCCTCGCGGTAGATCTATCGAGCCTGATAGGCAACCTTTTCGCTTTACTTCCCGTCCCCGTAGCTATCGTTGATGCGCAAGGACAAGTCGTCCTCGCGAATTCGACTTTCAACGATTTTTTCCCGGACACTACCAACGTCAAGCAGATCCCGCACCATGAAGTTCGCGTGGCCGATTCGGCCACCTACGACTTCGAGACCCTGCCTTTGACCGAGCAGGGTCTGTCCATTTTCCTGGGCCGGGAGACGACGGCTGAGGGGAAGCTGCGAAACCAACTGGTGCACATGGAAAAGATGGGCGCGATCGGACGTTTGGTGTCCGGTGTCGCTCACGAGCTCAACAATCCGCTCGCGGGAATCGTGGGCTACGCTCAGCTGCTGTCACGGGCAGATTTGGATCCGTCGACTCACCGCATGGTCGAGGTCGTGCAGAATCAGGCCGAGCGGGCGGGAAGGATCGTTAGGAATTTTCTCAACCTCGCGACCAAGACCGAGCCCGAGAAACGGGCCTTTAGCCTGACTGCCGTCGTCGAGAACGTGCTTCAACTGCGCGAGTATGACCACAGCGTCCGGGATATCGTTGTCTCAAGAGACTTGGCTGGCGACCTGCCGCTCGCAGTGGGCGATGCAAGCCAGATCGAACAGGTTGTCCTGAACCTGATGGTCAACGCCGAAGACGCCGTGATCAGCGCCCAGAATCGAATGTGCGAGATCCAGATCCGGACGATGGTGCTCAACAACCGGATCCGTCTCGAAGTGGCCGACAACGGCGGTGGCATTCGCTCCGACGACATGGGCCGAATCTTCGATCCGTTTTTCAGTACCAAGGCGAACTCGAACGGCAACAGCGGAACCGGACTTGGCCTCAACATCTGTGCGGATATCATCAAGGATCACGGCGGAGAGCTCTATGCTTGGAGCAACTACGGGACGGGCTCGACATTTACCATGGAGTTGCCGATCGACCTGTCGGTCGCTCCCGCTGAAACCCCTCGCCTGCCTTCGTCGGCCGGAGCTTCGCTCGAGGGTAAGTCGATCATGGTTGTCGACGATGAAGTCACAATTACTGAACTCGTCGAAGATCTGCTCAGTCGATACGGGGCCGATGTCGACTTCTTCAACAGCGGCTCCGATGCGTTCGACCGGCTGTGCATCAAGTCCTACGATGCGATCATCTGCGACCAGCGGATGCCGGGAGTCAACGGCCAGAGCCTTTTTCGGATGGTTGAGGCGTTGGATCCCGAGCTGGCCAAACGGTTTATCTTCGTTACCGGAGACGTGTTGAACGAGCACACGCGGGAATTCTTCGCCCAGACCGGGACGAAGTACGTGCAGAAGCCGTTCAGGCTGGACGATCTGCTGCAGGCGGTCGAAACCGTACTGAACTAGGGCTACCGCGGTCGTTGACATGCGACCCACCGTGCACGGGTTTGGTGTAGCTCTATTCGTTTGCCACAGTGTTCCGTAGCGTTCCCACACCTTCCAGATCGATTTCGATCACATCTCCAGGCTTCAAGAAAATCGGTGGCTTGCGCGAGAAGCCCACGCCCCCCGGGGTTCCCGTGGAAATCACATCGCCAGGTTGGAGCGTCAGGATGCGCGACGTGTAGGAGACCAGCTCCGGTACCTTGAATATCAGGTTGCCTGTATGTGACTTCTGCATCGTTTTGCCGTTCAGACGCAGCTCGATCGCCAGATTGCTCCCGTCGCCCAGAGCGCTTCGTGTCGTCATGACCGGACCGATCGGTGCGAACGTGTCGAACGACTTTCCGCGCACCCACTGGTTGTCGGAGAACTGGAGGTCGCGCGCCGAGACATCATTGACGATCGTATAGCCGGCGACGAAGTCGAGGGCGTCTTCGGGTGCGATGTGGCGTCCGCGTTTGCCGATGACGACGCCCATCTCCGCCTCGTAATCCAACTGATTGCTCATTTCCGGGATGAGGATGTCGTCATCGGGCCCGATGATCGTGTTGGCGAACATCGCAAACAGCAGGGGTGCGTCTGGCTTAGCCATGTCCACTTCGTCGGCATGATCATGGTAGTTGAGGCCGATACCTATGATTTTCTGGGGGTTTTGGATAGTTGCGCGCGGCCGCGCCTGTTCCGAGGGGATCAGGTATTCGGGAAAAGCGTCTGGGTCGATCCCATCCAGCTCTTTTTCGAGACTAGCCATCCCTCCGTCCAGGTGAAGAACATCCTCGAGACAGGAAACCGACCCGAACCGGAGACGCCCGTCTGTGGTTGCTGCTGTCAGGTCCAGGATCCGATGTTCCAACTCCAAGCCCAGGCGGTTACCTGTTTCGTCACGCCTGGAAAAATTCATGAATTTCAAGTTGTCCTCCTATAAAATCCTTCAACGATAAGAGATCAGGGCCGCTACGGCCTGCCACGACGCCACCCTTCGGGCCGAATATGCAGAATCAAGCGCAGCAACCGTCGTTGGGTCCCTTCCTGGAGAACCGCAGGTCGTTTGTGCTCCTGAGGTGGCTGCTCATCATCCTGGCATCCTACCTGACGCTGTTCACGAACATACAAAGCGAGAATATTAGCGGCATTTTCGTCCTGGTGCTGATGTATTCCGCATCCAACGTCGCGATCAGCCTGCTGCCGCTGCGACTCTTCATGGCGGTGCGAGAACGACGGCTTATCATCGTGGCGGATGCCGTCTTCGTGTGTGCCTGCCTGTACCTGCTCCAGGGAGACGGACCGCCCATCTATTTGCCCTTCATAGGAATATTCGTACTGGCGGTGGCCTGGCGCGACCTGCGGGTCCTCCTGTTCTCTCTGCTCGTCGTCAGCGTGCTTTACGGTGTGATCAAGAACTTCACGCTTTTTGGCTCAGAGACCGATGTCGTGCCCGAGCAGTTCCTTGCTCTAGCCTTTTTCTTCGTCGTCTCGATCTTCTACGTCTTCCTGATCGATCGCTTCGACCGCGACATGGAAACCTCGGTCGCCGTCATCGAAGAGAAGCGCAGTGCTGAAACCATCGTGGAACTCACGCACGCGCTTTCGGCCTCGATGAACGCGGACGACATCTTCAAGGTGATCGTCGCCCGCCTTTCGGAAACGATGGACGGCGCGGAGTGCTCGGTCGTGCACGTCGAGGGCGCCGAGTCGGACGAGGGCGCGGTGTTGGCGTCGTCGGCCGACCGCGGTAAGGATTCGGAATCCATCCCGCTTGCCACCGCGCCCGCGCTGCACCAGGCTTTCCACGAGCGAAAGACCGCCGACGCCGCGCTTGCGGACGGCACGCACACACTGGCGATCCCGATGATCACCCGGGGCGAGGTCGTGGGACTGATCTACTTCCGAGGCCGCAGGACGGTGCTCGGGAGCTCGAGTGCGACGCTCCCGTTCGTGGAGGCGGTCGCCGGCACGGCGGCCAATGCGCTGGGTAACGTGCAGCTGTTCGAGGAAATGAAGCACATGGCCCGGACGGACTTTCTCACGGGTCTTGCCAACCACAGGTACTTCCAGTCGACGCTCAGCCGGGAAATTGGCCGCGCCGCTCGTCACCATCGGCCACTTTCGCTGTTGATCATCGACCTGGATTTCCTCAAAAGCGTCAACGACCGCTTTGGACATCCGGCCGGGGATGCCGCGATCCGCACGATTGCCAGGACGATCAGCGGTACGTGCAGGGAGATCGATTTTGCCGCCCGTTACGGCGGCGAGGAATTCACCGTCATCCTTCCTGAAACCGATCTGTCGGGAGCCGTCCTCGTCGCCGAACGGCTGCGCAAGCGTATCGCGGAGACGAAGCTCGGGATGATTGGCCAGATCACCGCATCGGTCGGTGTCGCCAATTACCCGATGAACGCCACCAGCAAAGAAGATCTGATCCGCGTTGCCGACAAGGCCCTCTATGTCGCGAAGAACGGGGGCCGAAACCAGGTGGCACACTTCAAGAGCCAGCTTACCGCGCCGTAAGAGCTCCGAGGGCGGAGGTCGTTAATTGCTGCCCAGGCCAAGCTGAAACTGCGATACCTTTGAGCGTTCGGGCCTCGTGCGGCCTCCCGGCCGTCGCGACTGTGGTGCTATTTAGGGGATGCTGGAATACATCGAGTTCAGGGAAGTCCACAAGGCGTTTGAGGACAAAGTCGTTCTTGACGGCGTCTCTTTCGGGGTGGAGAAAGGGTCTACGTTTGCCATTCTCGGGCCGAGTGGCGTAGGAAAGACCGTCTTGTTGACGCATGCCGTGGGTTTTCTCCAACCGGACCTTGGCAGCGTCCTGGTGGACGGTGACGACGTTACGACGATGACTGAGCGACAGCTGGCGGCCGTTCGAAGGAAGGTTCAGCTGGTCTTTCAGTCCGGCGCGTTGTTCGACTCTCTGTCGGTCTGGGATAACGTGGCGTTTCCGCTCCAGGACAGCGGTCTAGGTGAGGAGGAGATCGAGCGACGGGTAGTCGAAAAGCTGCAACTGGTCGAGGTAGACGATCTCGCCGACCTGATGCCTTCGGAGTTGAGCACCGGCATGAAACGGGCCGTGGCCATCGCCCGGGCGCTGGCCGCCGAACCCGAGGCCATCCTGTACGATGAGCCGACCACGATGGTCGACCCGCTGCTCTCGCAGACGATCAATGACCTCATTAACAAGATGCGGGATCAGCTCGGGCTGACGCAGATGGTGGTCACACACGACATCGCCAATTGCGCCGAGAAAGTCGCCGACCGGGTGGCTCTGCTTCACGATGGGAAGTTCGTTTTCAACGGGACGATCCACGAACTGTACAAGAGTACGAACCCTGTCGTCAGGGAGTTCGTGGAGGAGGACTCGTTCCGTTTCCAGACGAAGAGGTAGGATAGCGGCGACCGGAATGGGGACTGTCGCTACCACTGGCGGGATAGCGGAACGGGGATTGCCCGGTCGCTACTGCTCCCGGTTCTGTTACTTAGCGTCGGGGCCCACCGGCCCCGCTCACGCGCTACTTTTCTGCGACCAGCAGCAGCGCGCCTTCGGCCTGGAACCCTTCGAGATCTTCCCTCGTGGGGTGCCACCTGGAGGGCTGGAATTCGTCCGGAATCGGCGTGGTATCGCTGACACGGCTGTGGGCGGCCTGCCGGAATCCCACGTTCTCGAGTAGCCGAACGTACTCATCGGCGCCTAGTAGCCGGACTGGAACGTCGAGGTACTCCGACCAGCAGTGGCTGTACTTGTTCTCTCCGTAGAAGTTGATCAGAAGGAAGGCTCGGCCGCCCGGGCGCAGTATGCGAGCCGTCTCCCCGAGCGCGCCTTCCAGGTCCGGATAGTAATAAATCGATTCGACGCTCAGCAGGGAATCGAAGGAGGCATCCGGGCAGGGAAGGCTCGCCGCCTCGGCCACTGCGAAGAACGCGTTGGGCGGGTTCACGTATCCGTTCTGTGCTTCGTGGATCATGTGGTCGGCCAGGTCCACCCCGAGGGCCGTTCCCTCCGGAGCGGCACCAGCGAGTACTCGGGTCGCCCAGCCTATACCGCAACCGAGGTCGAGGATGTCGTCGCCGGATCGGATGTTCATCAACTCGACCGCGGCGCGGGTGATCTCCCCGTGGCTCTTTTCCATGCCACGGCCGCGACCCAGGTCGGCCCACTTGTTGAATTCCTTGCGTATGAGTTCTTGCGTCATCTGTGGAGCCGGGTATTCACGGCCCGAGATCCTGAATTCATGAATCCCAGATAGTATCATTGAGGTTCGCGTCACCGCCTGATGTTCAACCAGTGCCAGAAGTAGAACAGGTTAAAATACTGAATAAATAGACTATATGAGACCGCTCATCATCTTTGATCTGGATGGAACGCTCGTCGACTCAAAGCAGGACCTTTGCGCGTCGGTCAACCATGTCCGGTTCCACTTCGGCCTGGACCCTCTTGCCGAAGAGGCGATCGCCGGGCTGATCGGGGACGGCGCCCACACGATGATCCGGCGCACCCTGGAGGGCCTCGCGACGGATCATTCGGTCGAAGAGGGTCTTCATCTTTTCCTCCGTTACTACCGGGATCATATGCTCGACGAGTCGCGCCTGTATCCGGGCGTCGAGGAGACGCTCGACAGCCTTGCTGACTGTGGTCTCGCGGTGCTCACAAACAAGCCGTACCTGTTCAGTTGCGCCATGCTGGACGGGCTCGGCATCTATGATCACTTCTCCGCGGTCTACGGCGGGAACAGCTTCAGGCAGAAGAAGCCCGATCCGATCGGGATTTTCCAGATCATCGCGGATACGGGCCGGGACGCTGAGCGCACGTGGATGGTCGGCGACTCTTCTGTGGACATCATGGCGGGAAGGAACGCCGGCGTGACGACCTGCGGTGTGACATATGGCTACGCTGCAGATACGTTCGAGGAGTTTCCGGCCCGATCACGTCATCGACCGGATTCACGAACTGGAAATGCTCGTCCGCGGATAGCAGAATGTCGGAAAGCGATTTCTCGCCGGTTTGGGCCTGCCGGGCCTTATTGCTTACAATGAACCGCTCCTGAGTTTTTGAAAGAAGGTAAGGATCATGAAGGATACGGCGGAAGTAGCGATCATTGGCGGAGGAATCGTGGGCCTCAGCATCGCTTATCACCTCGCCCAACGAGGCGTCACGGATGTTGTCGTCCTCGAGAGGAGAAGACATGGTCGGGACCGGTTCCACGGGACGTTGCGCCGGTGGTTTCAGGCACCAGTTTTCGACTGAGGCAAATATCGAGCTATCGCTGTTGAGTGTCGGCAAACTGATCGCGTTCCAGGAGGAAATGGATCAGGAGTTGGATTTCCACCAGGATGGCTACCTGTTCCTGCTCAACAACCAGAAGGATGTCGATGTTTTTTCCAGGAATGTCGAATTGCAGAAGAAATTCGGGATTCCCGTTGAGTTGATCGGGCCGGACGATGTTGCCCGCGTCCTGCCGGACACGGAACTGAAGCTGGATGACATCCTGGCCGCGACCTATTGCGGTGAGGATGGAGTTTCCGATCCCGCCGGCGTTACCGAGGGCTACCGCAAGAACGCCGCCCGTCTGGGCGTGGAGATCGCCACAGACGAGGAAGTCGTCGGCATCGACAGGGAAAGCGACCGCGTGACGGGCGTGAGGACGAAGAACGGCCGGGTGGCGACGTCGACGGTGGTCAACGCTGCCGGCCCATTTGCCGCCGGAATCGGAAGGATGGCGGGTGTCGAAGTGCCCGTGGTTCCGCTGCGACGCTTCATCTGGACGACCAAGCCGTTCGAGCAAACTCCGCCACGCTGGACGCTCGTCATCGACTTCGCGACGGGCTTCTACTTCCACCGAGAGAGCGGCGGCGTCCTTTTTGGCATGGGCAACCGCGAAGAGGGTCCGACGTTCGACTTGAGCGTCGACTGGGATTTTTTCGAAACCGTCATGGAGATCGCCATCGACCGGTTTCCGCCGATCGGCGACACCGCGATTCACAAGTCGTGGGCGGGTAGCTACGAAACCTCACCCGACGCCAACCCGATTCTGGGCCGGGTAGTGGGCCTGGAGGGCTTTATCGTTGCCAATGGCTTCAGCGGTCACGGATTCCAGCATGCTCCCGGTGTCGGCCAGCTCATTGCCGAAGAGATCATCGACGGCAAGGCGTCCACAGTCGACATCAGCGCGTTCTCGATTGAAAGGTTCTCGAAGGAACGCACGGAAGTCGAACACGGCGTCGTCTAGGGGACAGGCTCCCCTGTCCCCAATATCCCGCAGAGTTGATCGGCGGTGAGGTTCCCGCCGCTCATGTCCAGCGCCACCTTCTGGCCCGCCAGGTCCGCTTTCATCTTCACGCAGGCCGCCATCGCCGCCGCTCCGGCGCCTTCGGCGACGTTGTGCGTGTGATCGAACAAGAGGCGGATCGCGCTGTTCAGTTCGTCGTCCGTGACGAGGATGAAGTCATCGAGGAGCTCGATCAACATCTCCAGCGTAAGCTCGAACGCCTGACGCGTCGCCATGCCTTCAGCGAACGTCTCGCATTTCCCTGAGGACAGCAGTTTCCGGGCCCTCCACGAATCATGGACGGCCGTAGCGTGCGCGGACTGGACGCCGATGAGCCGGACGTCGGGGTTGATCGTCTTGGCCGACAGGCCGATACCTGTAGCGCCGCTGCCTCCCCCGATCGGGACGAGAATTACGTCAACGTCCGGTAAGGCTTCCATGATCTCCAGGCCGATCGTTCCCACGCCGGCGATTAGCAGCGGTTCGTTTGCCGAGTGGATGTACCGGTATCCCTGACGTTTGGCCTCATCCTCCACCCACTCTCTCGCCTCATCGAAGTCTCTTCCGTGGAACGATACGTCGGCCCCGAGCGCTTCGATTGACGCGACCTTGTCGGGATTCGAGCCCTCCGGTACTCCAATCACGGCTCGGACTCCGAACAGCCTGGCCGCAAAAGCCACTGACTGTCCGTGATTGCCGGTCGATGCGGAGATCACGCCCGCCGCACGTTCATCTGGCGTGAGCTGAGAAATGAGGTTGATCCCGCCGCGAACCTTGAACGCACCGATGGGTTGGTGGTTCTCGTGTTTGATCCAGACATCCAGGCCCAGCTCAGCCGACAGGCGGGGATAGTGATGGAGTGGGGTCGGCCCGAGGTATCGATCGATGATCCGTCGTGCCCGCAGGACGTCGGTGAAGGTCGGTGGCTGCACAAATCCCCCTACATGCGATCCGGAACGGCGATGCCCATCAGGCCCAACGACCGTTCAAGCGTCTTTCTCGCGAAGTCGACCGCCGCCAGATAGAAAAGCTGGCGATCCCGATCCGGTTCCTGGAGGACGCGGTGTCGATGATAAAAGAGGCTGAATTTTTGGGCCACGACGAAGGTGAACTTGGCGAGTGTCGCCGGTTCCATCGTCGAGACGACGAGATCGGCGGTTTCATCCAGACGGGCCGCTGCGTAAACCATATCCCACACTTCCTCTGACTCGTCGAGAAAGCCCGCAACCTTGTCGCCGTCCAGAAGGACTTCCATTTGATCGGCCGAGAAACTCGGGTTCTCGGCCTCGACTCTGCGAAAGATGTTGTTGGCGCGCACGGCGGCGTACTGGATGTAGGGTCCTGTCTCACCGTCGAAACTCAGTGCCTCGGCGAAGTCGAACGCGATTACCGCGTTTCGCGTGAAACGCAGCAGGAAGTTATCGGAGCGCACCGATCGCGATCTGATGGGCGATCTCCTTCTTTTCCTGGTCCGCAAGACTCGCGTTCCGATTGTCCACCTCGACCAGTGCTTCGCGTTCGAGGATGTCGAGCAGGTCGTCGGCTTTCACTCCCTGGCCCTTGCGTCCCGACACCTCGACATAGGGTTTGCTGCGATCCTCGGCGCACAGTTCGATTCCGAGCTGTTCCGCGCACGCCGGAGATAGCGCGACCATCTCGTAGGAGAAATGTATCGAGCGGTCGGCTTCGGCCTCGAATCCGAGCAAACGGACCCCTTCCTTGACCACGGCCTGCGGATAGGACTGACGGACGTCAATCACGTTGTACACGGTGCTGGCGCGTCCAAAAGCCGGGTGTTCCGGCTCGTCTTGTTCCGACGACGTGACCCAGATCCGGTGGCCGTCGTCATACCGGTGGAAGGAACGATACTTGAAGTCCCGCTCGAGGAGGCCCAGCTTCCACAGTTGGTAGGCGATGTCTTTGCCGACGTAGGTCACCGTACCGTTGGAGCGTACGATGATCTTGTCTTCGGCGCCGGAATCGGTTTCCAGACGCATGACCCAGCAGCCCGTGGTCTTACCCTCCTCGGCGAAGAAGATCGCCTTGCGGTCCTTGAGGAGACCGAAGGCGTGATCCCAGAACTTGAGGTGCAGGATGTCGCTTTCCCGCGGCAATACGTCATAGCGCACCCCGATCCGCTCCATCGTAGCCAGGTGGCACCGGACGATCTTCATCGCGACGTCCTCGGCCATCGCGGCCGTGTCGTTTCCGCCCTCCTCGATGGCGTGTAGGACTTCTGCCCGTCGCTTGTGTTCCGGATCCTCGGTTTCGTAAAAGGTGGACGCTTTCGCGTAGAGGTCCCAGCAGTAATAGTCGAACTTGCGTCCCGGGTGCTTGATCAGCGCGCGCACTTCATCCAGCGACCGTTTTTCGATGTGGAGGAAACCGACGATGACGTCGGCCACCTGGACTCCCGTGTTGTCGATATAGTTCTGGACTTCGACATCGTTGCCGGCGAAGCGCAGGATCCGCACGAAGGTGTCGCCGATGGCGGCATTCCGAAGGTGTCCGATGTGCGCAGTCTTGTTCGGATTGATGTTGGTGTGTTCGACGATGACCTTTCCGTCGCGTTCGCCAAAACCCTCGAAACGTCCGGTCCGCAGTTCGCGTATCGATTCGCGTAGGACTTCGGCACGATCGAGGAAGAAATTGATGTAACCGGGGCCTGCGACTCGGACCCTGACGACGCCGTCGATCTCAAGCCTGCCCACGAGTTCGGCGGCGATGGCTCGAGGAGCCTTCCGGAGCGTCTTCGCCAGACCCATACAAACCGGCGTGGCCAGCTCCCCAAAATCGACGTTGGGTGTCTGGTTGAGGACGATCTGGGGCGGTTCGATCTGCCAGAGTTCTTTCAAAGCCGAGGCGATCCCCGCCTTGATCCGCCTGTGCACCTGCAATTGCATGACCGCCAATCATATGGAAATTCGGCCCGAAAGTGTAGCGAGCGCGGATTGCGCCTCGATCGGTGGTGGGATAGCATGAAAGTTTGCCTCCCCCGCCGGGGTGTTTGTATGAGAGCCCTTTACTTTGACTGTTTCTCCGGTATCAGCGGAGACATGACCATCGGCGCGCTGATCGATGTCGGCGTCGACTTTGACTACCTGAAAACGGAGATCGCGAAACTGCCGGTCGAGGGCTTTGAGCTTCGCCTGGGCCGGGTCACGCGGGCCAACCTGGCCGCGGCCAAGTTCGACGTCGTCGTCGACCATGAGCATCACGAAGAAGATGGGCATGAGAACGGGCCCGCCCCCGGAGGGTCTCACACCCATTCGAACGATCACGAACATACACCCGGAGTTCACTTCCACAGGAAAGCGTCCGAGATCATCAGCATGATCCGGCAGAGCTCGATCACCAGCGGCGCACGGGGGCGCGCCGTAGACATCTTCGAGAAGCTCGCGATTTCCGAAGGGCAGGTCCACCAGGTTCCCCCCGAAGAGGTGGAATTCCATGAAGTGGGGGCTATCGACTCGATCGTGGACATCGTCGGTACCGCCGTTGGCCTGGACGTGCTCGGAGCGGAGCGGTTTCTGTGCTCGCCGATTAACATTGGTGGCGGGTTCATCCATTGTCAACACGGTGTCTACCCGGTTCCGGCTCCTGCAACCGCAAACCTGCTGACCCAGGCCCAGGTGTATTCGAAGCATGTCGAGGCTGAACTTGTCACACCGACCGGCGCCGCCATTCTGGCTGCGACCGTCGACCGGTTTGGCCCCATGGATGGCTTCGGGATCGAGCGTGTGGGCTATGGAGCGGGAACCAAGAGTTTTCCCGATTTTCCGAACTGCCTCCGGGTGTTTCTGGGCAGCCAGTCGGAGACGGACGTGACGAGCTCCGCGACCGACATTGTAGTCATCGAGGCCAACATCGACGACATGAGCGCCGAGCAGCTGGCATACGCCGGGGAGCGGCTGCTTGAGGCGGGCGCCATCGACGTTGTGACGATCCCGGTCTTGATGAAGAAGGGACGTCCGGGACACCTGCTGCAGGTTCTCGTGACTCCAGAGCGGCAGGACGAAATCTCGGGTACGATGTTTGAAGAGACCACGACTATCGGCGTGCGGATGCGCACGGTCGCACGTCGGGTGCTGGACCGGGAGATCATTCAGGTCGAAACGTCCGCAGGGCCCGTGGGCGTCAAGGTGTCATGCTTCAACGGTAGGATCGTAACCGTCAGTCCCGAGTATGAAGACTGCGCCCGGTTGGCACGGGAGACTAAACGTCCGTTCCGGGATGTTCGGGCCGAAGCCGTGAAGTGTTATCTCGATCGTTATCAGGAGAGCGGAATCAACGAAGATGGCTGAAATATTTTACATTACGACCCCACTCTACTACGTCAACGACGCGCCGCATCTGGGTGGCACGTACACAACGATCGTGGTCGACACGATCGCGCGGTACAAGCGCATGATGGGGTTCGATGTGAAGTTCTTCACGGGTACCGATGAGCACGGGCAGAAGATCGAACGCTCCGCACGAGAGCAGGGGATTGCGCCGAACGAGCTCGCTGACCGCGTGTTCGGGCAATATGCAGACTTGTGGAAGAGCCTCGGAATGTCGATCGATGAATCGATCCGGACGACCGATCCGCGCCACAAGAAGGCTGTTCAGGAGATCTATCGTCGGGTCAAGGAAAGAGGCTATATCGAAAAAAGCGAGTATGCGGGCTGGTACTGCGTTTCCTGCGAAGCCTACGCTACCGATAGCAACCCGGAAGAGCCCGCACCCTGCCCCGATTGCGGCCGCGAAACCGAATGGTTTTCCGAAGAGAGCTATTTCTTCAAACTGTCTGCGTTCGAAGACCGCTTGCTTCGGTACTACGAGGCGAATCCGCTGTTCATCCGGCCCAACTCGCGCAGGAACGAAGTCCTGTCGTTCGTACGGGGTGGCCTTAAAGACCTGTCGATCAGCCGGGCGACTCTCAAGTGGGGAATCCCGCTTCCCGACGACCCGAAGCATGTCTTCTACGTCTGGTTTGACGCCCTGGCAGGCTACATGAGCGGTATCGGCTACCAGTCCGACGATGCGAAGTTTGAGAAATACTGGCCCGCCGACGTGCATCTGGTCGGGAAGGACATCCTGCGGTTTCACTGCGTCTATTGGCCCGCGTTCCTCATGGCGGCCGAACTGCCGCTGCCCAAGACGATCTTTGGGCACGGATGGTGGCTGTTCAAGGACGAGAAGATGTCGAAGTCCAGGGGTAACGTACTGCAACCGGCGCTGCTCAGCGATGTCTTCGGGATCGAGTTGCTGCGGTATTTTCTGTTGCGGGAGATGGTTTTCGGACAGGACTGCAACTTTAGCTTCGATTCGATAATCCAGAGGTCGAACAGCGACCTTGCCAACGACCTGGGGAACCTGCTGAGCCGGACCGTGGCGATGGTGGGTAAGTATCGGGACGGTGTCGTACCGGAGCCGGGCGTGGCGACCGGAGACGAGGATGTGCGCGAGCTTGCGGCTCGCGTCATCGAGGACTATCGGCGTCACTTCGACAGCTACGAATTCTCGAAAGGCCTCGAATCGGCATGGGCGCTCGTTGCCCGCTTGAACAAGTACATTGTCGAGAACGAACCCTGGAAGATCGCAAAGGACGCCTCCGAGGACGGCCGACTGTCGAGCGTCTTGTTCCACTGCACAGAAGCGTTGCGCTTGTGTGCAGCCATGCTGGTACCTGTGATGCCCGAGACAGCCGAGAGGATCTGGGCTCAACTCGGGCTCCCCGGCGCAGCTTCCGACGTCCGGCTCGATCAGCTGGTATGGAGCGACATACTCGTGGGTACGAAGCTGGCCGGAGGTTCCGCCCTGTTTCCACGCGTGGACGCAAAGAAGGTTTATGCCCGCCTCGAGGCGGCAGCGGGCGGTGACTCGCCCCCGACCCAGGAAGCCGACGGCCCGCCGCCGCTCGCCCCGATGATCACGATCGAGGATTTCGTCAAATTGGATCTTCGGACGGCGACCGTGGTGGAAGCCGAGCCGGTGAAGGGCGCCGACAAGTTGCTGCGCCTCGTCGTGGATCTGGGGTTCGAGAAGAGGCAGGTTCTGGCCGGGATCGCCAAGGTCTATGATCCGGGGAAACTCATCGGCCGAAAAGTGGTCGTTGTAGCCAACCTCAAGCCGCGCAAGATGCGCGGGTTAGAATCCAACGGGATGATCGTTGCCGCCTCCATGCCCCCCGATGACAGGCCTGTGCTCATCGGCTTCGATGAGGACGTGGCCGATGGCGCCCGACTGAAATAGGCGCGGACTTTTGGACGATGTCGACATCCCTGATCGATTCTCACGCGCACCTGGATGACGCCCGGTTCTCCGAGGACCGGGAGACGGTCATCCAGCGTGCCTGGGAGGCGGGCGTTCGAAAGATCCTGACGATCGGGAACGGGACAGGTCCAGATGACATGGGATGCGGCATTCCCCTTGCCGCAGCCCACGATTGGATCTACACGAGTGTCGGTATCCACCCGCACGACGCCGCCCAAGCTGAGGCGAAGCACTTCTCGTTGATGGAGGATCTCGCCGATCAGGAACGGGTCGTCGCGATCGGTGAAGCCGGACTGGACTATTACTATGACAACTCGCCTCGGGAGATACAGCGCGACGTGTTTCGCCGGCAGTTGGAGCTTTCCGGCCGCCTGGGACTTCCCGTCATCGTTCACACCAGGGATGCGGACGAAGATACGATTGACATCCTCCGCGAGGTTCGGCCCGGGCGAGGGGTCGTTCATTGTTTCACCGGTGGCGATGCGCTGGCCGACTGCGCCCTCGAACTGGGGCTGACGATATCCTTTTCCGGAATCGTGACGTTCAAGGGTGCGGAGGACCTCCGCCGGATTGCCGCCCGCATTCCTTCAGACCGGATTCTTTTCGAGACCGACTGCCCTTACCTCGCTCCGGCACCCCACCGCGGCAAGCGCAACGAGCCAGCGTTTGTTGTCGAGACGGCGACGGCTCTGGCCGAGTTGCGGGGCGCTTCCGCCGAGGATCTGCACGCAGCGGTTTCCCGGAACTTCATCGAAATGTTTGGAATAGAGTGAACGGCTGCCCGACTGCTCCCGAGTGGCCGGTTTGGGGTTGCGGTAGTTTCAGCGTTCGGACATGTCGTACAATGCCTCTCGCATGAAAACCGCCCTGACACAACAGGAGATCTATGCCCTCGTGGGCGAGGATCTGGAACGGGTAGAAGACGAACTGCGCGTCTACACGCGCTCGCCGATCGGCCCGATCTCCGAGATCGGGCGCTACCTGATCGACGCCGGGGGGAAGCGGGTCCGACCGGCTCTGATGCTGCTGACCGCGCGGATGCTCGGCGACGTGTCCGGGGCGACGATCCGGCTGGCCGCGGTGATGGAGCTCATCCACAACGCGACGCTAGTTCACGATGACGTAATAGACCGGGCTGCCACCCGGCGCGGCCATCCGTCCGTCAACACGCATTGGGGTAATCCGATGACCGTGTTGGCCGGGGATTGGCTTTACATGCAATCGTTTGCCGTTGCGCTCGGGGAGCGTAACTTTGCCGTCCTTGATACGTTGATCGACCTGACACAGCGGATGGTCGAAGGGGAGCTTCTTCAGCTGACCTATCTGGGAAAGGCTGATGTCGGTGAAGACGAGCTCCTCGACATCGCCTACAGAAAGACGGCCCATCTGTTTTCAGGATGTACGCGCATTGCGGCGATCTTGGCCGGCGTTTCCGAGACCGAAACCGAACGGATCACTGCGGTCGGCATGAACTTCGGGATGGCCTTCCAGCTGATCGACGACATGCTCGACCTGACTTCGACTGAGGAAGCGATGGGAAAGCCCGTTGCCAGTGATCTGAAAGAGGGGAAGGTCACCCTGCCCGTCTTCTACGCCCTGGCCGCCGGGGGTGCCGACGCTCGAGCCAAGGTTCTACGGGTGTTGGAGGAGCGTGATTTTTCCTCGGTCAGCCCGGATGAAGTCCTCAGCCTGGTCAACGCCGCCGACGGGGTGAGGCGTACACGCCGACTGGCGGCCGATCACGCCGACCGTGCGGTCGACGCCCTCGAAACCTTCCCACCTTCGGTCTACCGGGATGCGATGCTCAGTATTCCGGAGTTCATACTGAATCGGCAGGTGTAGGGACAGCTATCAGCGGTTAGCTATTGGCAGCTGGCGTTTGGTGATAACTGAGAGCTCACTGCCAACAGCCAAAGCCCATAGCCCTCTCACTCATCCTCCGCCTGGTTCCCCGGGGAAAGCGACGCAATGACCGTCTTCATGGCGAAGAAGACCGCGCCCACCTCTTCTTCCTTCATCTCGAGTCCGTCGGCGATCGCGTCTTCGACCTCGGACACGACGAAGCCAAGCAGGACGGGTTCATCGGCTTCGATCTGCAGTTCTAAAGTCGGATCGTCGCTGGGTCCCGATCCGTGCATCCGCTCCATCCAAAGCTGGCTTTCAACCGAGGCCGCCGCGATCGTCTCGGGTGTCGCTTCGACGAGAGCATTGCCGTAGGTTGCTTCGAGGGACTTGTAGACGACGTAACCGAGGTATAGCGAGATCTCCCTGACTCGTTGACCCGTCGTAGACGTCAGGTCCATAACGAAGTCGCAGATCTCGGGCTGGTCTCGAAAGAATCGGTCGAATTCGAGTTCCAGCGCCTCGTCCGGGTAGTCGGCGACGTCGGTCTGGATTTTCTCGATCGTAGGCTTTGAGACCACAGGCTGCTATGGGCTCGCTACGGTTTGACGGGCCCACAGCACGGCCCCGCGTTCGGGCGTATCTATAGCGGGCTCGAACGGGATCGCGATGAGATCCTGCATGAGGGGGTGTGTCGCGACGCCGCCAGTCGCCGCAGTGTGTGGAGCGTCTCCACCCATCCGCATCACGGCACGCTGGGCCATCACTCGGAGATGCCCGGCCGCCTCTTCGAGAATCGTCTTGGCCGGCTCGTTCGGGTAGAAGTCAATCACGGCCGGGACCAGGGCGGCGATGGCGGGCGCGCCGATGCGGCCTTCGGCCCAGGCCGCTGGGGTGTGGGTGATGGATTCCAGCCCCAGTGTATCGGTCACCCGCTGTCGGAACCGTTCGTGGGAACCCGAATCCAGGGAGCGTAGCGCCGCACGCACCGCTTCCCGGCCGATCCAGTACCCGCTGCCTTCATCACCGAACTGTGGTCCCCATCCACCGGCCCGAAACATCGTTCCGTTCTCGCGCCGCCCGATCACGATCGATCCCGTTCCAGCGATGAGCAGGAGCCCCGGGCGGATGCCGATGGCGCCGACGTAGGCGATGAACGCGTCGCTTTCCACGGTGACACGGGAATCTGGGAAAAGCGTACCGAGAGCTTCCGCGTAGTGACGGCGGCCCTCAGGGCGGCCCGCACCAGCAAATCCCCCGCAGACCTGATCCGGTTGGGATGGGAGCTTCCCAACGCCGTCGGCGATGGCCTGGACCGACCGATCGCGCCCTACCGAGATGTAGTTGGATGGACCGGTGTCGAATCGGGCCAGCTCGCGGTCCTCGTCGTCGACGAGCAGGAAGGTTGTCTTGCTGCCGCCACCATCGATACCGAGCGTCGTCATCGGTGAAGGCCGGCTATCCGCGACCCCACCCCGCCGGACCACCCGCCCGACGCAGCTCTTGCCCGAGATCGGTGACTGCTGTTCGAGCATCGTCCGCCCTTTGCCGGGCCGTGACAAGTTCCTCTTCTTTGGCCTGAATCTGCGGTCCGAGCGTGTATTCCCGATTGTAGAGGTCGGCCCGGTTGAGCAACTGGTGATTCAGGTCTGTCAGTTCCGCCTCCAACAGCTGAACCCTGTCGTCGGAACGCACAATCTCCGCGCGAGCATCCGCGAACATCTCCCGCCACTGCTCCTCGGTGCTGCCGCCGGCGGTCGGACCGGCATCGGTGGCCGGCTGTTCGACAGGCTCGGCGGTAGGTTCGCCAGATGCGGCACCAGCGGGCTCTGAGGATTGGGATGTGGATCCCGGTCGCAGGCCGGGAAGAGTTTCGTTCGTGAATACCCGAGCACTGACTGTGCGGTCCTGGCGCTCGCGTTCCTGCCGGGCGATTTCTGGGAGCGACTGTGCCCCCGCATCGATAGCGATCGATGCGATGACGAGCAACAGAAATATGCCGAATTTCACGGGGACCTCCTGTGGGCGCCGTCCGGCGGTTGGCGATCCGGATCGGCGGTCTGGCTCAGGATCGAAATCGATTGTTCGAACCCCTCGATTGGCTGGCCCTCATACACCTGCTCGATGAAATCGATCCACACGGGCAGCGCCGTGCGGCCGCCGGCTTCTCCCGGTCCCAGGCTGACCTTTTCGTCGAAACCCACCCAAACACCCGCCGTCAGCGAAGGCGTAAAGCCGACGAACCAGGCGTCGGTGAAATCGTTCGTCGTGCCCGTCTTGCCCCCGACGGGTCGGCCAAGCGCCTGCGCCGATGTTGCCGTGCCGGTGTGGACGACCTCCGAGAGCAGATCGACCATCATCTCGGCCGTTTCCGCCGGGATGACATCGGTGGCGTTGGCAAAATTTTCCTCGAGAATATCTCCATCGTAATCGGTGACACGGTTGATGAGTCTCGGGCTGACACGGATGCCCCCGTTCGGAAACGTCGAATATGCCGAGGTCAATTCCATCGGGGTGATTTCGGTGGCGCCGAGTGCGATCGGCAAATACCGCTCGATCGTGGACGTGATGCCGAACCTCGCGACCATCGGAATCAGGCCGTCAAAACCGATCTCGTTTAAAATGCGGACTGCGGGAACATTGCGTGATTTTGCGAAGGCTTCCCGGAACGTGAGCGTGCCCAGGAAGTCGCCGCCGTAGTTGGCTGGCGAGTAACCGTCGAAGTCGACCGGCGCGTCATCGATCTCGTCGTCGGGCGTGAAACCGTATTCGAGCGCGGCAGTATAGAGCAGGGGCTTGAAGCCGGAACCGGTTTGACGTAGTGCCTGGACTGCCCGGTTGAACTGGCTCTCCGCAAAGTCGTACCCGCCAACCATTGCCTTGACCTCGCCCGTGCGGTGATCGATGGCGACCAACGCGCCCTGAACTTCCGGCCTCTGCTCCAGGCGCAACTCGATGGTTTTTGCTGCGGGGTCGATCGACTGGATCAAGAACAGGGCGACATCACCCCGGGAAACGACTCCGGAAGGGGACCGGCGTCCGGTCCAGGCGATGTCGTCGCCGATGATCTCGTCATGGTACTCGGCGACGCGAACAACTGCCGTCCTCGGGCCCGACTCGAGCACGATGGCGGGCACGATGTCCCCGGCGCGTAGCGGCCGCTTCCATCCGTCGAGGACGTGGGTGTCGAGGTTCTCGATTCCATCGTCCAACAGATTCGATGGAGCGCCCCGCCATCCTCGCCGCTTGTCGTAATTCCGCAACCCATCCTGGAGGCTCTCGACCGCGGCCTGCTGCATCTGGGCGTTCAGTGTGGAGTAGACCCGGAGTCCTCCCTCGTGCACCGCGTAGGTCCCGTAGGTTGCCTCCAGGTACTGGCGAATCTGCTCGACGAAATATGGAGCGATGCGGCCGGGTTCCTCTGGGGACGCAAGCCGCAGCGGTCTCTGTTTGGCGCGCTCTCCGTCGTCGACCGCGATCTTGTCCTCGGCGACCATGCGATCGATCGCGTAGTTCCGGCGCATCAGCGCGCGCTCCGGGTTCGTTATCGGCGAATACGTGGAAGGCCCGCGGGGCAGCGCTGCGAGCATAGCGGCTTCTTCGATCGTCAGATCCTGGATGTTCTTGTCGAAGTAGAACTCAGCCGCCGCCGCGAAACCGTACATGCCGTGGCCCAGATAGATCTGGTTGCAGTAGAGGGTCAGAATCTCTTCCTTCGTGTAGCGGCGCTCGATCTGGATCGAGAGCATCGCCTCCCGGATCTTGAGGCTCCACAGGCTGTCATGCGGGAGGAAGAGGTTCTCGCTGAGAACTTGCGTGATGGTGCTCCCGCCTTCGACGATGCGACCAGCGAGGATATTCTTGATTGCCGCGCGGGAGATGCCCCTGAAATCCAGCCCCCAATGTTCGTAGAAATTCTGATCTTCAACGGAAGTGATGGCGTCCTTGAGTACCTGAGGGACCTGGCCAGGCTCGATGACGATCCGGCGTTCGAGGGCAAAAGTGCCGATGACGTGTCCGTCATCGCCGTACACTTCGGTCACGACGTTCGGCCGATAATCCTCCAGCGATTCCACTTGGGGCAGGCTGTTGTTGTAGACAAACAGTACCCCACCTGTTGCGCCCAGCGTGATCGAGACTACAAGGAGTGCGGCAAACAGGAACGAAACGAAGTACCGCCGAAGCTGGAGTTTCATCTTGCTTCAGAGTATAGCAGCCTGCGTAAAGCGTTGTATTAGAAGTGTAACGGGTGCGTTTAGCTGCCGATCTTCAAGACTGCCAGGAACGCCTCCTGCGGGATATCGACGCGGCCGACGCGTTTCATCCGCTTCTTGCCTTCTTTCTGATTCTCAAGAAGCTTCCGTTTCCGGCTGATGTCGCCGCCGTAGCACTTGGCGATGACGTTCTTCCGGATCGCGGGCACGGTTTCTCTGGCGATCACCCGGCTCCCCACCGATGCCTGGATCGGCACTTCGAACATCTGCCGCGGAATGAGTTCTTTCATCTTCTGGACCAGGGCCCGACCTCGGGCGAACGCGAAATCACGATGGACGATCCAACTCAATGCGTCCACGATTTCGTTCGCGACGAGGATGTCCAGCTTGACCAGGTCTGCGATCCGGTTCCCCGAGACATGGTAGTCGAAGGAGGCGTATCCCCGGGACACGGACTTCAGGCGATCGTAGAAATCGAGGACGATCTCGTTCAAGGGGAGTTCGTAGGTCAGCAGCACCCGCGAGTCCGATACGTACTCGAAACCTTTCTGAACGCCGCGCCGGTCCTCTAGCAACTTGAGGATGGGTCCCAGGAATTCGTCCTGTGTCATGACCAGCGCAGTGATAATCGGCTCTTCGATCGCCTCGATATCCGCGACGCTCGGGAAACGGCTGGGGTTTTCGACTTCTTCAACCGTGCCGTTGTTCATCCGCAGCCGGTAACGGACGCTCGGCGCCGTCGTGATCAAAGAAAGCAAAAATTCGCGTTCCAGCCGCTCCTGGATGATTTCCATGTGCAGCAGGCCGAGGAATCCGCACCGGAACCCGAACCCGAGAGCAATCGATGTCTCCGGTTCATAGAAGAACGAAGAATCGTTGAGCCGCAGCTTGTCGAGCGCATCGCGGAGCGCTTCGTACTGATTCGGCTCCACGGGGTACAGACCTGCGAACACGAGCGGCTTGACCTCCTGGAAGCCCGGGTAGGCCTCGTCGGCCGGCCGCTGGTCGGCGGTTACCGTGTCGCCGATGTTGACGTCCGCGACGTTCTTGATGTTGGCGATCAGGTAGCCGGCCTCTCCAGCTGCCAGGCTGTCAACAGGCAGCATCTTTGGGGTTCGCACACCGATTTCGTCCGCGCTATACACCTTGCCGTTGGACATCAAGCGGACGCGCATCCCCTTTTCGATGCGGCCATCGATGATCCGTAGCAGAACCACTACACCGCGGTAGGTGTCGAACCATGAATCGAAGACCAGGGCTTTCAACGGAGCCGAAGGATCTCCCGTGGGTGGTGGAACTCGTTCGACGACGGCTTCGAGTACGTCCTCGATGCCCTGACCATGCTTTGCGCTGATCCTGAGCGTATCCTCGGCGTCGACTCCGATCACCGATCGAATCTGTTCCTGGACGCGATCGATCTCGGCGCCTTGCAAGTCGATCTTGTTGATCACCGGAATGATTTCCAGATCCCTTTCCATGGCCATGTAGGTGTTGGCCAGCGTCTGCGCCTCGACGCCCTGGGAGGCGTCCACGATGAGCAGGGCTCCCTCGCAAGCGGCCAGACTGCGGGAGACCTCGTAACTGAAGTCCACATGGCCGGGTGTGTCGATAAGGTTCAGGACGTATTCTCGGCCGTCACGGGCCTTGTAGTTCAGGCGAACGGTGGCGGCCTTGATCGTGATGCCGCGCTCCCGCTCAAGGTCCATCGCATCGAGCACCTGCGAGGACATTTCCCGAGCCGACAGGGCCCCCGTCATTTCGAGGAGACGGTCGGCCAGCGTCGACTTGCCGTGATCGATATGCGCGATGATGGAGAAGTTACGGATATGGTCCAACTGCATAAACTTCCAGTATAGAGCAGTCGAGGCCAGGAATTCTTCGTGCCCCTTCTACCGCACCGGCAAAGCGACGTCGAGGTCTTGGGCTGTGACCGAAGCGCCCGATCGGCTCCGTTGACCCGAGGGGCCCGAGCGCCTTACGATGGCGTCCCGAGGAGGAGAGACATGAACGTAAAACAGATCAACGTCGAGCAGGCACATCAGATCCTTCAAGACAGTACTGACGCGGTCTACATCGACGTCAGGACGCCAGAGGAGTTTGCCGCGGGACACGCGCCAGAGGCTATCAACATCCCCGTCGTTTTTCCCGATGCGGCGACCCGAGGAATGATGCCCAACCCCGACTTCCTGAGGGTGGTCCAGGCTCATGTCCCGAAGGACCGGGAGGTGATTCTCGGCTGCATGATGGGCGGCCGCTCCCAGTTCGCCGCCGAACAGATGGCCGGAGCCGGATACCCCGATGTGGCAAACATGCAGGGCGGTTTCGGGGGCGCCCGCGATCCGATGGGGCAGCTCGTCACTCCCGGGTGGGTACAGCACGAATATCCGGTCGAGACAGAGGTAACGGCTGCGAACGGTTACGAGAGCCTCAAGCAGACAGCGGACTAGTGGCCTGTACCACCCATATTGGGACCAGCGCCGATGGGTCTTCGAGGCGAGGTCGAGGCGCGAGTCGGAAGTCGATGCTCATTCATCGACGACGGCTCGCAACGACGAGATCGCCTCGAACCCCCATCGGCCCGAAGGGTTGCGGCGAAATGGCATCGTCTTCGGCGTCATCGGCTTCTCGCAATGAAAGGCATTTCCTCGGCGCCGATTCCTTGAATCCAATACCATGCGTCCACCGCGTCGATTCCGGGTACCGCCCGGAGTTCGGTCAATAACTCGTCCCAATCCTGCCACATTCGCAGATTCCCGACGCCCGGGCGCTTCATCGGCATCGAGAACACTGTGAGTTGGTCGGATCTGAAGCCGGGGTCCACAGCCCGAACCCGAAGGAAAGAGTTGACGAGGAGGCTGGCACCGACACCCAGCACCAGTGCCAGTGCCAGTTGCGAGGCGACCAGGACGGTTCGGAGTCGGGCCCCCTCAGCGCCCCGGTGGTTCCGACGCTGCTCCTGATTCTCGTTGCCAGGCTTCCTCGGGTGAGGCGGAACGCCGGAATGATCCCCACGACAACACCGATCGCAAGGGACGCGATAGCGCTGATCGCCAGGATCCTTGAGTTTACGGCCACTTCACCCAACCGCGGCAACGACGATGGACCGAAGCGCAGAAAGGCTCCGATTCCCACGTACGAGAACAGAACGCCCAGGGCGCCGCCTCCTGCGGCGAGAACCACGCTTTCCGCAAGCAGCCCGCGGACGAGCCGCCCCCGCCCGGCCCCAAGCGCTTGTCGAACACCGAGTTCTCCTTCACGGTCCATGCCCCGCACCAGAAGAAGGTTTGCCGCATTCAGACCGGCGATGAGGAGCAAGAGTCCGGATGCTCCGAAGAAGATCAGCAGAGTGCGCCGCGATGTTCCGACGGTTTCGGCATGGAGGGTGTTCACTCCTGCCCCGAAACGCCTCCCGTCTGGATACACGTTGCCGTCAGGGAACTCCCGGGCCAGGCTTCCCTGTATCGCGTCGATCTCATCGCGTGCTGCGTCTATGCCAACCCCCGGGCGGAGGCGGCCCAGGATGTTGAGGCGGCGGTTCCCTCGGCCGTAGCGAGCGTGACCCAGGTCGAGCGGCATCCAGAACTCCGTTCCATCGTCCATGAGAGCTTCCGGTGGCCGGAAGTCAGCCGGCAAGACCCCGATGATTGAATACGAAAACCCTGCCTTGGGCTCGAAAGCGCCTGCGGACCGCGTCCGGACTCCACCATGCGACGACGGACCCGAGGACGTCGATGAGATAGGCCAGTTGAGCCCATGTTCGGGCGCGCAGGTTGCTGTTTTCCATCCGACGCCGGAAGGATTCTTCGATGTCGCCTCTCAGAATGTCTGCGTCCGGGCCTCTCAGGAGGGAGGACAGGAGGGCGTCCGGGCAAGGGAGGTCGATTACTCATGCGTCCTCCCGGGCGTTTGGGCTGTCGTTGCCCGCCAGACGAGCCCGGAGTCGAGGCAGCAGGCCGCGCGACATCGCGTTGAATGTCCGAACCGACCGATCCAAAGCCTCGGCCCCCTTCGGCTGCAATCGATAGAGTCGTTTCCGTCGGCCCCCTCTTTCGGCGGTAGGCTCTCCGACGTGGCTCGACACCAGTCCCTGCTCCTGCAGCCGTTCGAGGCCCGTGTAGACGGCTCCCGAAGAAACCGTGCGACCCGTGCGGCGCTCTATTGCTTCGCGGATGAGCACGCCGTAGGACTCACTCCCCGCAAGGTCCAGGAGCGGGAAGAGAATAAGTTGTTCGAACTCGCCCAGGTTTTTGGTCATTCCGAAGTCGTTCCCTCCGAACCGGTCAGGCCTCTATGATCTACATTGCAGGACAAATAGTACGAATTCGTCCTTCCTGTTGTCAAATTTTCCGCGATGAGACGAACCGAGGGAAGCGCGGTCACAGGCGTGAACCCAAGAAACAAGGTAGCGGCGAGGTAACGAGAATGGTCTCGGTGGCGGTTCCCTCATGGCGGCGAGCCGCCCTCCGGGGCTTGGAAGTACTCTTCGAAAATCCGCTTCATGGAAGTACGGGCTGTCCGGCCCACCTCGAGCACTTCGTCGTGACGGACCGCGTACTCAGACAAACCCGCCGCTTTGTTGGTGAGGACCGACAAGGCGGCGACGCGCATGCCCATGTGGTTGGCGACGATCGCTTCGTGTACCGTCGACATGCCGACGGCGTCCGCGCCGATCGTTCGTAGGAACCGGATTTCCGCGGGAGTTTCATAGGTCGGTCCGGCAACCCCGGCATAGACGCCCTCGGGCAGAATCATGCCCGTTCTCGCGGCGGCGTCGTCGAGCCGTCTCCCGAGAGACGCATCGTAGACTTGACTCTGATCGGGAAACCGCGGCCCCCAGCGATCCTCATTCCTGCCGGTCAACGGATTCACGGCCGTGAGGTTGATGTGGTCGCATATCCGCATCAGGTCACCGGCTTCGAAGTCCGGACGGATGGCGCCGGCGGCATTCGTCAGGAGAAGCTCGCCGATTCCCATCTGCCGCAGCGCTCGGATAGGAAACACGACTGTCCCGACAGGGTGACCTTCGTACAGATGGACCCTTCCGCAAAGGATCAGGACTTCGGCGGTTCCCACGCTGCCCATTACGGCGTGTCCGCCGTGTCCTTCGACAGCTGGAACGGGGAAGTGGGGAATTTCGGAGAACCCGATCGAAATCGCGCCGTCCAGGATCGAGGCCACCTCCGAGAATCCGCTTCCCAGGACCAGGGCAGCGTCCGGCTTACTCCCAAACTTGTCCAGCATGAAGTGCGCTGTTTCTTCGGCCAGATCGTAGGTCATGTTCTCGAGGACTACAGGAGCATTCCCGCGATGGCAGCCGTCATGAACGTGGCCATCGTCCCACCGAGCAGCGATCGCATGCCCAGTCTCGCCAGGTCGTGCCTGCGCTCGGGAGCGATACCGCCGATGCCGCCGATCATGATTCCGATGGATCCGAAGTTGGCGAATCCGGCCAGGGCGAAGGTGGCTATGGTGATCGATCGTGGGTCCATCGCCGTCGGTCCGTCCAGCATCGTTACCATGCTGCTGTACGCCACGAACTCGTTCAACACGACCTTCTGTCCGAGCAGGCTCCCCACCTGAACGATGTCCTGGGTAGGAACTCCGAGAACGAACGCAACCGGAGCGAACAAATACCCCAGAACCTGTTGGAGCGTGATCCCGGCGAAACCGATGATCCCGTTGACCAGCGCTATAAGGGCGACGAACGCGATCAGCATGGCGGCGACGTTCAGGGCGAGGCGCATTCCGTCGGAGGCGCCTCGTGAGACGGCGTCGATCAGGTTGACGTCTCCCTGGTCCATCTCCATGCGCACGCTATTCCGGGTTTCCGGTGTCTCGGTTTCCGGGTTGAGCATCTTTGCGATGACCAGAGCGGCGGGAGCGGCCATGACGCTGGCCGTCAGCAAGTGTCCGGCGTTTACGCCCAACCGGACATAGCCGGCCATGACACTTCCGGCGATCGTGGCCATGCCACCCGTCATCAGCGCCATCATCTCCGAATTGGTCATCCGTCCGACGAAGGGTTTCACCACCAGTGGCGCTTCGGTCATCCCCATAAAAACGTTGGCAGCGGCGGCCAACGACTCCGCGCCGCTGGTCCGCATCGTCTTCGACATCACCTTACCGAAAAGCAGGACGACTTGCTGCATGACGCCCAGATAGTAGAGGATGCTGAACAGGGCCGAAGTGAAGATGATGATCGGCAGAACCTGGAACGCGAACAGGAAGCCGAACGTTTCCGTGTCCGAAGCCAGGGGACCGAAGACGAATGCCGAGCCTGCGTCGGCGAAGGACAGCATGCTTTTTACGACCTCGCCGATGGCGTCGAAAGTGGCGCGGCCGGCCGCTGTTTTGAGAATGAGGAGAGCGAAAGAGAACTGGAGGACTAACCCCCAACCCACGAGCCGGAAGTCGATTGCTTTGCGGTTGCTGGAGAGTCCATACGCCAGCAACAGCATCAGCAAGAGCCCACCGACACTGATCATGTTCGTCATGGAAGCCTCGCTTGTTTCAGCGTTTGTAGTGGCCACGGGTGGCCATCGTGCGGCTCATTGTACTCATTACTTCGCGTGGGGCCACCGCGGTCCCGCCCCAATTCTCCAATCTCAATTTCCCGAACGATGTCCATTGCAGAATGACTATCGAGCAATCCACATTGGGCATGGGTCGTTTGACATTGATCAATCTGTCATTGACGCGGAAGCTGGCGGAGCTAGGAAAGTGTTCAGCTGTCAAACGTTCAAGTGTCCGATCTCAAATAGCTCTTCCGCTGAGGGTATAATCCATTAGTGAGCTTCGACGTCCGGGGCGTCGAACAGTGCCGAGGAGACCTGATCATGTACTGTCCCGATTGTCGCTCCGAATACGTAGATGAGATCACCCGCTGCCCGGATTGCGGCGTGGAAGTCGTTTCCGAGTTGCCGGAGTTGGAAGGGAGCGACGAACCGTTGCGAATCGTCCGAATCAAGGATGCCATGTCGGCTCCGATGATCGAGGAACTGCTCCGCAACAACGGGATCGCTACGGTGCTCCAGGGGGAGGTCACGGCAACGACGATCCCCGCTGCCGGGAAGCTCACCGAGGTTCGTGTCTGGGTCAAGCAGTCCGATGCCGAACGCGCCGATGAAATCATCGAGGCGTTCTTCGAGAGCGGAGACGCTGGACAGGAACACGAACAGGAACAAGCCTGAAGCTAAGACCGGCCCAGGCGAATCACAAGAGAGTAGGTGGTTGAATGGATAATTTTACGCTCGCATTAGTGGTTGGCGTCGGCGCAGTGCTGGCCACATTGGGCCTCCTGGTCCTCGTGGACAAGGGGCCTCCCGAGACCGCCGCCCAGCCTCCCAAGAAGAAACCTTGACCTGCCCAGGGTTGCCGAGTCTGGGTTCCTTCATCTCCGAATAACGTTTTCAACGCGACGGCGCGAAGGTCACGAAGAGAAGAACCGCTATGTGTTTCTTCGTGCCGTCGCGGTTCTTCGTGAGCTTCGTGTTGAACCCGGAGATGTGAAATGGTTGGCTTGGGGACGATCAGGAGCAGTCGCTACTGCTGCGGGTTCTGATCGGCGAGGAGGCGGCGGAGTTCATCCAGCCGACGGTCCAGTTCCTTCTGCTTCCGGCCCACCGTCCAGGTGTAGACGAAAACCGCCGTCCAGAACACGGCATAGGCTACGACGAGCCAGTTCATCGCGCGTGCACCATCTGCTCGAAGTACTCGACTTCCTGGCTGCTGCGTTCCACCGCGATACGCTTACGGACAAGGTAGACGTACAGGAGGGTCATCGCAAAGACAGCGACGCCCAGGGCGATATACATGGGTGTGGCGAGGCCGGAGTCGGGTCCCCCAAACATCACCGGGGAGGGGTGCTGCGTGCGCCACCATCGGATCGCCATGTAGTTGATCGGTACGTCGGCCGCGCCCATGAGGCCGAAGACGGCCTGGAGTGACGCCCGCTTCATCGGGTCGGCGACGTAGACACCCAGCATGAGGTACGACACGAAGATCAATGCCAGCAGTAACTGCAACGTCAGCCGCGCATCCCATTCCCACCAGGAGCCCCAAACCGGCTTCGCCCAGAGCATTCCCATCACGATGTTCGAACCCGCAAAAAGCACACCCACTTCGGCGGAACAGTAGGCCAGGCGGTCCCATTTCAATTCGCGGTTGTAGAGAAACATCACGCTGGCGACGCCTACGACCATGAAGGCCAGGTACGAGAGGATGCCCGCGGACACGTGGAAGTAGAAGATCCGCTGGACGGTTCCCATCGTCGCCTCGGTTGGAGCATAGATCAAGGCAAAGTAGAGGGCGACCAACATGGCGGCAGGGGTTGCGATTCCGAGCGTGCGGTCCATCATCGTCTATTCTTCCACGACATAGTCGAACACGAGGTACGAAATGACGAAGTAGATGATATCAAACCCGATGACCATGTTCACCCCGGACCAGAAGCCGTCGCCCTCTTCCAACATAACCAGCGAAGTGGCGCCGACGGCGGAGATGATCATCGGAAGGGCCAGGGGATCTGAAGGACCGGCAGCATCACTTCGCGCATGCGCGTGTTGGCTGAAATCGCAGCGAGGATCGTGCCGACCGTCGCAAACCCGAACGTGCCGAGCAGTCCGATCAGGATGACCCACCCGAGGCGCGCGTCCACGTCGAGCCGGTTGAAGACGATGAAGAGAGGAAAAATCACCGCGTCGGCCATGAGCATGAACAAAAGATTGCTGAGGACCTTGCCGACGTAGAGGCTGCCGCGACTGATCGGTGCGAGGAGAAGGCCCTGCAGCGCATCGTTGTCCAGGTCGATCGCCAGCGAACGGTTCAGACCGATGATGCCCGCAAAGGTGAGGGCGACCCACAGGACCCCCGGCGCGACGCGTGCGGGCTCGACGCCGCTGGGCACAAAAGCAAAACTGAATATCACGACGACGAGCAGGCCGAACATCATCATCGCGGCGACGGTTTCCTTGCGTCGCAACTCGACCATGAAATCCTTGAGGACGAGGATTGCAATAACGTTCATGCCGTCGTCCCCTGCTGGATGTAACGCGCGTAGGCATCGCGGACGCCACTGTCTCCGGCCCGGGCCGAATAGACGATCTTTCCGCGGTCGATGATGTGGATGTCGGTCGCGGCACGCAGGCCCAGTTCCAGGTCGTGGGTCGTGAGGATCACAGTTCGCCCCGCCGCCACCGCCTCGTCGAGCATTTCGTTCAGGACGTCCACCGCGTGGGCGTCGAGACCGGTGTAGGGTTCGTCCAGCAACAGCAGGGCCGGGTTGTGTATCATCACGCGGGCCAGTCCCATCCGTTGGTGCAAGCCGCGTGAAAACGCCCGCACCGGATCGTTGCGCCGACGGCCGAGACCGACACGGTCGAGCAGTTCGTTTATCCGGGCATCTGAGCTGTCGGTCCCGTACAGCTTCGAGAAAAAACGCAGGTTTTCGACCGGAGTCAAGTCTCGGTAAACCGACGTTGTGTGCGACAGGAATCCGATACCGCGGCGTACGGCTTCCGGTTCGTCGGAGATGTCGGCGCCCAGAATCGAAAGGGATCCCGCCGTCGGCCGCGTCAGCGTCGAGGCGATCTTGAGGAAGGTTGTCTTTCCCGCACCGTTCCTGCCGAATAACGCAACCGAGGCACCCACTTCCACCCGAAGGTCGACACCCCGCAATGCCGGGAAATAGCCGTAGTTCTTCGTGATCCCTTCCGATTCGAGGGCTCGTGTGTCGGGCATATCGTTCTGGTATGCGGCGGCGACTAGGCGGGTTTCTTCGAGACGGGCTGAGCAGACCTCAGCCGCTCAAGGACCCGGGCCAGTTCCGAGCGGAGTTCCTTCTTCCTTCGCTTGTACCGATCTTCACTGATGGTACCCGATTCACGGGACATTTCGAGTGCCGTGATGCTGTCGAGGACGGCCTCCCGGCGTCTGCCGAGCAACTCGCGGTCCTTCTTCCGGGTTCGCTCTTGCATCACCTGGAGCGAATAGCTGGCGGCCCATGCGAGGAACGCAGCCGTGATGACCACGATCGCGACGGTGTGGGTTGCCATGGGGTTCGGGATACCCTGGGTCGTCTGCGCAAGGGCGGTAACGCCGAGGATGTGAACCGAGGCGACCAGAGTGATCAACACGCGCATGGCCGAGCTCAGTAGAGTTTTCCTCCGCAGTCTGCGCAGAACTTGTTCTTCTTTGGGTTGCCATGTCCGCACTGCGGGCAGATGTGGGACTTGGAGACACGGCTTTTTCGGGCGCTCGTTTCGCGGCGAATCAGCGCATCCAGGTCCTGTGCAGACTCGATCTCATCGATCGCCTCGATCACACCCGCCGCTTCGCCGGCCAACTCGGTACGAAGCTTGTTGTAGTCCTCATCGGACAGCTTTCCACACTGGTGTTCGAAGTCGAGGTCCTGGATGTTTCCCAGAACGACCTCCTTCTTTCGAATGAGGAGATCCCATTCCGTCTCTTCGAGGACCGACGATTCCAGGGACTTGTCTCCGCGGAACAGGGGCCAGCAAATGGCGGTCAGAACGCCGCCCGTCAGCAGCCCGGAAAGGATATAGACCATCAATCTTCCGGCATGTATTCGGTCAGTTCCCGCTCGAGGCGTTCCTGGAATGCCGAACTCTGGGATGCCGTCCCGACCGGCGTTTCCGTCCAGCGGCCCCGGAAGCGGCGGACGGTGTATCCGACGACTCCCGCGCCCGCCAGGAGTACAACGAACGGCATCAACCATGCCGACAGGTTGAACGCACCTTCCTTGGGAGGCGCCGAGAGCACGGTCATGCCGTATTTCTCGGCAAACAGATCCAGAACCTCCTCATCGCTCCGGCCGTCGGCCAGGTGCGCCCGGATCTCCTGCTTCATCGGCTCCCTGTTGGGGCATAGGAGCATGTTGCAGACGCCCAGCTGCAGGTTGCAGCTGCATGTGCATACGAACTTGTCGTAGAGGATCTCGGCTCGTTCGAGGTCGGTTGCCGAGGCGAGGAACGCGCACCCGCTGACCATCAGCGCGCTGCCGAGTAAACCGGCAGCCAGCAGCGGCCTAAGCGTGGATTTTTTCGGTCTCACGGGGTTCTTCAATCTCTTCGGAATCCTTGAGCTTCCTCTTCCTGGACGGAGTAGTCCTCTTGTTCGGTAACAGCGCGATCATGGTACCCAGAGCGACCACGATCCCTCCGATCCACACCCACATGACCATCGGGTTCAGGAATACCTGGATCGTGGCCTTCGAACCATCCGGTGTGTAGCCGGCAAAGTAGACGTAGACGTCCTCGACCAGGTTGGAGCGGATCGCCACTTCGCTGGTCGCCTGCTCGCTGGCCGGGTAGAAGCGGCGTTCCGGGTACATTATGGCGACTTTCTCGCCGTCCTTGAACAGGCTGACGACGGCCTGACTGCTCTGGTAGTTCGCCGTGTCTTCGACACGGAGGTCGTCGACTCGCAGCACGTATTGGTTGATGGCGATCGTCTCGCCGATCGCGAGGTCGTTCTGGACATCCGTGTTGAACGCCTGTCCGGAGAAACCAACAAACAGGAGGACGATTCCGAAGTGAACGACGTACCCGCCGTAGCGGCGCGTGTTCCTGAGCGTCAGGTTAGCCAGCGCTTCGACGAAGTTCTCGCCCGTGCTCGAGCGTCGGGCGCGCGCGCCCTTGAAGAACTCGATGAAGATCGTCGTGGACACGAAGATCGCCAGCGTGAGCGCGATCAGGGCTGAGATGTGCCGGATGCCCACGGCGAACAAGACCGCCGTACCTGCCAGCGCAAAGGCACCGGGCATGAGGAACGCTCGTTTGAGACTGTTGATCGACGAGCGCCGCCATGCCAGCAACGGCCCCACCCCGGTCAGGAACAGCAGGCCGAGTCCGATCGGGTTCATCACCTCCGTGTACCACGGCGGCGCGACGGTGATCTTCGTCCCCTGTATCCATTCCGAGAAGACAGGGAGCATCGTTCCCCAGAAAACCGCAAAGCAGGCCGCGACGAACAGCAGGTTGTTGAACATGAAACCGCTTTCGCGCGAGGCCACGGCTTCGAGTGTGTTCTCGGTCTTCAGGTAGCCGGCCCGGTCCACCAGCAGGTAGAACGCGAATGAAACGACCAGGATGATGTACGCCAGGAAGTAGCCGCCGATGTTAGATTGCGCGAACGCGTGGACGGATGAAATGATCCCGCTGCGCGTCAGGAAGGTGCCGAACAGGGCCATCGTGTAGGTCATGATGACCAGCACCATGTTCCACACCTTCATCATGCCCTTCTTTTCCTGGATCATGACCGAGTGGAGGAACGCCGTTCCCAGCAGCCACGGCATCAGCGATGCGTTTTCGACCGGGTCCCAGGCCCAGTAGCCGCCCCAACCCAGTTCCACATAGGCCCATTTGCCGCCCAACATGACCCCGGTTCCGAGCAGGAACCAGGCGATCATGGTCCAGCGGCGGGTCGTCCTTATCCACGTGTCGCCCAACTGGCGACTGGCCATCGCGGCCATGGCGAAAGCGAACGGTACAGCGAAGCCCACGAGCCCGAAGTAGAGCATCGGCGGGTGAATTACGTTCAGCACGTACTGAAGCAGTGGGTTCAGGCCCCGGCCGTCGGCCGGCGTGAAGGCCATCAACGTCCCGTCGGTCTGCACGAGCACCAACTCGTGGAACGGATTCGTCACGAACAGACTCATGGAAGTGAAGAACAGCGACCCGGCCATCAGCACAGCGACGACGTAGGGCATCATCGCTGTGTGGCGCCGCCGGTTCTGTATGAACACCAGAGCGGCGTAGACCGTCAGGATCCATCCCCAGAACAGGAGCGATCCTTCCTGGCCGCCCCAGACCGCCGCGATCTTGTAGAAGAACGGCAGGTCCCGGTTCGAGTTGGACGCGACGTAGGAAATCGAGAAATCGTTCGCGAGGAAAAGATAGGCGAGGGATACGATCGCACCCGAGATGCAGGCAAAGGCTCCGATGCCGGCGTTCCGGCCGCTGGCGATCAGCCGGTCGTTACCAAGTCGAATCCCCAGCAGAGACGCCCCGATCGAATAGACCGTGACGACAAAGGCCAGTGCAAGAGCAAATTGCCCGAACGCGGCCATCTCAGTCTTCGATGCCTACGCTCGCGTCGGAGATTGTCGGTAAGACGCCGGCTTCAACCTCGGCTTCGTACTTGGAAGCGCACTTGGCCTGCATGCTGGTCGCGATGAAGACACCGTTGCCGAGGTATTCTCCGTCGACGACCGCTTGAGCGCGATCACGGAAGGTATCGGGAAGAGCAGCCTTTCCGACATACTGAACGGCCAGGGTCTGGTCTTCCTGGCTTATCAGGAAGTTGAGGGAGTCATCGGTTTGGACGATGGATCCGGGGACGACGTCTCCGGCCACCTTGAGGCGCTTGCCGTCAAGCGCGTTCTCGGCCTCCATCACGTAGAGTTCGGAGACGGTCTGGTAATATGCCTTGTTCGCATCAAATGCAGAATATCCAATCCACGCCAAAGCCAAGATGACAATGACGGGTCCGACAAAGAACTTCAATTGTCTGCGTTTCATAGAGTTAGCCTCTTTCCGTTGAGTCACTGGAATTATATCAGGTTTAGATTTAGAATCTGACCAATATTCGAGTCGCAGCCTGTTCACAACCTGAGCGTTTTTTTAAACGCGGGAGGACACATGAACGAAAAGAAAAAAGTTTCGCGCCGTGGGTTTATCGGCGGCGTCGCCACCGCGTTGACATACGCCGGCGTAGGGCCCGGCCTGGAGTTGATGGCTTCGCCGGCCCAGGCGCCTCAGCGACCGGACGGATACGTCAAGATCAGCAACAACGAGAATCCTTACGGCCCGTCCGATGGCGTCCGCCGTGCGATGACGCGGGCTTTCGAAGAATCCCACATGTACGTGGGGTCGAACGGGATTACCCAGGCGATCGCCGACCATCACGGGCTGGAGACCAACAACCTCGTTCTGGGTGCTGGTTCCACCGAAACGCTCAAGACCATCGACGACGCATTCCTGAAGGGCGGCGGCAACATCATCGGCACCGAGCCGACTTTTGAAACCACCTATCGCTACCTGACCAACACGCATGCGGAAGGCAAGATCATCCCGCTGACGAGCGACTACCGCCACGACCTGCCGGCCATGGCCGAGGCGATCGACTTCGACACGCGTTTTGTCTACATCTGCAACCCCAACAACCCGACCGGAACGATCGTCACAGACTCGGAGATTCGGGAGTTCCTCGACAGCATTCCCGAGACCATGGTGGTCGTCATCGATGAGGCCTACCATCACTTCGTCGAAGATCCCCGGTACGACAGCGCCATCAAGTACGTCAAGGAAGGCCGAAACGTCATCGTGACCCGTACGTTCTCGAAGGTCTACGGCATTGCCGGGCTGCGCCTGGGCTATGGCATTGCGAGGCCGGAACTGATCAGGCAGATGCGCTCGTTCAACCTGGGCAGCATCAACGTGATCGCCAAGTCCGCCGGCGTTCAGGCGTTTGCGGAGCCGGAAGTCGAGGCGAGAGTCATCGCGCTGAACAGCAGCATCAAGAAGCGGGTGATTGGTCAGTTGACCGATGTGGGTTATGAGGTGATCCCGTCGGAGGGCAACTTCTTCATGGTCAATGCCGGGCGCGAAACCGACCCGATCCGTCGTGCGTTCCGCGAGCAAAACGTCGAGATCGGCCGCCGGTTCCCGCCGATGGATGAGCACCTCCGGATTTCGGTCGGCACCGACGCCGAGATGGATCGGTTCATGGAAGTTTGGATGGAGGTCATGGGCCCGGCCGATTCGCAGGCTAACGGCTAGGAAAGATTGCGACGAGTGGTGAGTGACGAGTGATCCACCCGGAGTGATCCGGACATCGCTTTACACTCACCGCTCGTGGCCTGTCACCATCCATACCTTTCACCCTCCGCACGCTGTCGGTGTAGACTTCCCTTCCTATGCGTCGCTATTCCATGTTCGACCCGCCCGAGTATGCCAACTGGCGGCCCGATTCCGCGATCATGAAGGAGTACCGTGAGGTGCTCTCAGCCGAGGCGGACCGGAGGCGGATCATCAAGGGGTTGTCCGAGGAGGTCTTGATGGATCTCTATTCGGGCATGCTGAGGTTCCGCCTCCACGACATCACGCTCAAACGCTGGGTCAAGCAGGGCATCCTGTCGAAAGCATGGCTCGGAACCGGGGAAGAGGCCGTGACCGTCGGGAACGTTCACGCGCTGGACCGTACAAAAGACCTGGTCGCTCCCATGATTCGCAACGCGGGTGCTTGTCATGAAATGGGGATGTCGCTAACGGGGATGTTGCGGGAATACCTGGCCACGGCAGACTCGCCCAGCAAGGGCAAGGACCTCCATCTTGGCGACCTGGGTTGTGGCGTGATCGCCCCGCCAAGCCAGGTGGGCGCGCTTGGCAGTGTCGTTCCCGGCGTCGCGCTCGCGTTCAAGAATCGCGGTGAGAGGCGTGTTGTTCTCACCTGGATCGGAGATGGCGCAACCAAGACCGGCGCATGCCACGAGGGTATCAACATGGCAGCCGTGCTGAGGGTGCCCGTGCTGTTCGTGTTCCAGAACAACCAGGTCGCACTCGGGACCCCCTTCGAAGGGCACCAGGCGGGCCCGTTCACGGCGTGGAGCAAGGCCTATGGGGTTGCCGGTTTCGTCTGCGACGGGAACAACGTGCTCGACACGTTCGCTGCGACTCGTCAGGCGGCAGCGCGGGCGAGGGAAGGGTACGATCCGGCCATCATTTTCGCCGAAACGTTCCGGATGGGCGGTCATGCCACCCACGACGAGCGCGAGGCGCGCGCATTGTTCGACGCCGAGACCTTCCAGTACTGGGGTCGGCGGGATCCGATCGGGACCTACGAGGCGTACCTTGAATCCGAAGGTATCGGGCGCCCGAAACTGGAAGCGGCCGAGCAGGGAGTCATCGACGAACTGGCCGAAGCTGAGAAAGCGGCACTCGAGAGTCGGGAGACACAGATGCCATCCGGGGCTGCGGCTCTCGAAGGCGTCTACGGCGACTGAGTTTCGTGACGGTGCATTAATCCCAGATCTGGTCCCTCAGCGCGGTCTCCGGGTCCTACCCTGGGATTAATGCACCGTCACGAAACTAGATTCTCTGAGATTACTCCCCCGTCCCCGTTGTCCTGCCGAACAGGACTGCAACGAAGATTCCCGTCGATAGTCCAGCCGACGCGAGGCAATACTCGCACCAGGCTTCGAGTACGAACGCCTGGATCCCCACAAGAACGGCGGAGGAGGCCAAAGCGGCGGAGGCGGGCCAGATCAGGAAGTGAACGAGACGCTGCTCTCCGAACGCCTCGAATACGGTCACACCGAACACCGTGACGTAGAAGGCGAACCCTAGCCAGGAAATCGGCATGCCAGCGACCTCGGAGTACTCGCTCGTCAGCACGTCACCGCAACCCTCGGTGATGTGACAGGGTACCGGACCTGTATCCCTTGAGAGCGACAGGTAGAGCGTGTCCGCCATTCCGAGGAACGAGAGGATCAGAATCGCGAGCAGGTGGGCGCGCATCAACGACTGGCGATCGCGTTACGGACCATCTGTTCCCAGGCGGCGACGTCGCCTACTAGGTTGAGAGGAAGCTGCCGCCCGTCGACAAAGAAGGTCGGGACGGAACTCAATCTAAGATCACGCGCCCGAACCACGTCGGCGAGGACCCGGGATTCCGCGTCGTTCGATCTCACCGCGCGTCCGAACTGATCCATGTCCAGGCCCAACTCTTCGGCATACGAGCTGAAAATGGATGCGGCATTCGAACTGGGCGCCCATATCCCCTGATTCTCGAAGATCATGTCATGCATTTCCCAGAATTTCCCCTGTTCCGCCGCCGCCTCTGCGGCCATGGACGCGTACATGGAATTTCCGTGGATGCTGACCAGGGGGAAGTGATGAAACTCAAGCCGGATGTCAGCGGGGAACCGGCGCATGACTTCTGAGATCATGCGATGGTAGGCCGCGCAGGTCGGACACTGATAGTCTCCAAATTCGACCAACTGCAGGGCTGCGTCGTCACGCCCGCGAACTCGGGCCGTGTCGGCTGGCGAATCGGTCGCCGACAGCGTCGCCGCCGGCGTGCCTTCGGATCCGGACGTCAAATAGTAAGCCACGAGAAGTGCGCCGACGACACCCAACACGAGGATGAGCAAGGGTTTTGCCGACGAGCCTGCCTTGCTTTTTCTTGTCTGCTTCTTCTTGCTTCCCTTCTTTGCCATGGCCCAATTCTAGTGATCGGGGCCGGAAATGGCAATAGTAGCCGGCCGCGTGAAAATGGGCCTGTCGATGGTGGTCGGGACGGCCGAAATCCGCGCCTGGATCGGCCTCTGAGCATCCATCCGGGCAAAAAATACAGAGAATTTAAAAACCCTTGCATTCTCGTATGACGCACGAACAAAATGCTTACGTCTCAATACGAGACACGTTCTTCTAGTGAGTAAAAGGCTACTCCAGCCAGGGACGGTAGTCGGCTGTAGTTAGGTTTCAGGAGGGCTGAGACGGGAAGGAACCCGAGCGAAACGGATTTCGCGATCAGGACCTGAATACAGACGGTGAAGGAGACTAGAGGAAAAAGCCCCGTAGCGTAGGACGGAATTTCCTAGTTTAAGGTCTTGACTAACAGCCTCCGCCGTGAGATAATCTTGCTTGTGAGGTTAAGAAAATCAACACGGCGAAAGGCTGAAAGTCATGGACATTATACAGGTTTTCGAACGATTCCCAAGCCAACAGGACTGCATCGCACATCTTGAACGCGCCCGCTGGAACGGCAAACCAATGTGCCCGTATTGCAGTTCGATTCGAACAGCCCGGTTACAACACCGCCACCGCTGCTATGCCTGCAAAACCTCGTTCTCGGTGACAGTTGGAACCATCTTCCACCACACACACATGCCGCTTCAAAAGTGGTTCCTCGCTATCATGCTCATACTCAACGCGAAGAAAGGATTGTCCGCGCTTCAGCTCTCACGCGATCTTGAAGTGAACAAGAATACCGCGTGGAGGATCGCCATGCAGATTCGGAAGGCAATGACGCAATCCGAGCAACGCGGACTGCTTACGGGAATAGTAGAAATGGATGAAACCTATGTCGGGGGAAAGCCACGTAAGGGTGGAACGCCATCGAAGCCGGGGCGCGGAACGAAAAAGACTCCCGTAGTCGGAGCGGTTGAACGCGGCGGAAAAGTAACGGCCAAGGTCACGAAGAAAGGACAGCTTAAGGGTCGTAACCTTCGCGCCTTTGTACGCAATCACATTGACACTCGGACAGCGAGCCTGATTACCGACGAATACAAGGCGTACCTTGGGATGCACAAAGTGTTGCCTCACGCCGTCATCAATCATTCGCGCTGGTACGTAGATGGCCCGATCCACACCAACACGATTGAAGGATTCTGGGCACTCTTGAAACGCGGGCTATTCGGACAGTTCCACAGTGTCAGCCGGAAGCATCTACAGCGTTATGTGGATGAGTTCTGCTATCGCTACAACCTTCGGGACATTGAAACAGATGATTCGTTCGAGCTCACGATAGATCGTGGATTGGGAGTTATCTGATGGGCGTCCGAAAAGCGACACATACAGGAGAGCTTAACATTGGAAATAGCAGAATTCCGTGCGCTGTACTAGAAGACGGTACGCGCGTTCTGAGCGAGCATGGCATCACGAACGCTTTACTCGGTTCCCGTAGCGGCTACTCAAAACGACGTATTAGAGCATCGAAGGCAGAAGGGGCCCCTTTACCGCTTTTTCTGGCCCCTGAAAGCCTTAAGCCATTTATTTCAAGTGATTTAAATGGCGGGCCCCTCACCCCTATAAAGTATCAACAGAACTCCCGCATCGTCTATGGGTTCAGCGCTGAAGTTTTGCCTGAAATTTGCGACGTTTGGCTTCGCGCAAAAGACGCTGGCGCACTACAGAAGCAGCAGCTCGATAAAGCGAAGAAGGCCGAAATACTCATGCGCGGACTTGCTCATGTCGGCATCATCGCTCTGGTCGATGAGGCGACTAACTACCAGGAGATCCGAGACAGAAAGGCCCTCAATAAAATCCTAGACGCCTTCCTTCTTGCTGAACGAGCGAAATGGGCGAAGCGGTTTCCAGATGACTTCTACAAGGGAATATTCAAGCTCAGGGGATGGCCTTGGTATGGAATGAAAATCAATCGCCCAAGTGTTGTCGGGCACTATACGAATGACATTGTGTGGGATCGGCTTGCTCCAGGAGTAAGGGATGAACTGGAAAGGCTTAATCCCAAAAACGAAACTGGCAACCGCAGAGTGAAGCATCACCAATGGCTAACAGTAGACATTGGGCATCCGGCCCTCCAAAAACATCTGACCGGTGTCATGGCAATTATGCGTGCGTCTGCAAATTGGGAGCAGTTCAAGCGCATGCTGCAAAGGGCCTACCCGAAGATCAACACGAATCTAGAGATACCTTTCGATGAGTAATTCTCCCTCAAGGAGGCCACCCATGCGAATGCTGCCATTGCTTGCCCTGCTGCTTGTCTTTGGATTGCCGCTCAGCGCTCAATATTTTCCTTCCGATAATGGGATCGCCCTGCTAGGCATACATGAATTCGACGCTGCGGTTCTGGTTCGCACATGGCTGAATATGGAGGGAGATCGGCAGACATTCCAGGACAACGTACAGCGCGATTTCATACTTTCTCTACGCAGAGATGGAATTAAAGTAGACAAAGCCGCCCCAAATTACTTGATATGCAATTTCTCGGGAACCCAGAGGGATACCATAATTGGCTATGTTTGGCGTGTTGAATATTACGAATACAATCCCGAAGGTCTCCATCAACTACTGTGGATGACTGGCGGAATTGTTAGTATTGGGCGAGACCTATTCTCTGCGGAAGATGTAGCTGAGGAGTGTGGGGATGCCTTCGCAAATGAATGGCTGAAATAGAACCCAAGACCTTAAACTAGGAAATTCCGGCGTAGGATACGCTACGGGGCTTTTCTCATGCCGGAAGGGCCTTTTGCCGCGTCGAGTTCTACCACCGGCTGCCATGCTATAGTCTGCCCGTGCCGGAATACACTGCCCATCACGCTGAGGCTGGCATCGATCGCGACTTACCCGAAATCGAGTGTTGGCCCAACCAGTTTCCCGGATACGACATCACGATTTCGATGCCCGAGTTTACGGCGATCTGTCCTAAGACCGGCCTGCCCGACTTTGGCGTGATCACGATCAGCTACAGACCGGACGCCGATTGCCTCGAGTTGAAGTCACTGAAGGGCTATTTCCTGGCCTACAGGGATCTGGGGATCTTCTACGAGAATGCCGTCAACCGGATCCTGCGTGATCTGGTGGCCGCTTGCAGCCCCGTGCGGGCGAGCGTGCGGGGAGTGTTCAACACTCGTGGCGGGATGAGGGCGGTCGTCGAAGTTGCCTACGATCGGGAAACCGGATTTCCTGGAGACAAGACCTAGCCCGCATTTCCCAGCAGTGGTCTGCTACAGCGCCGGATCCATCCACCAATACTGCGTTACGCTTGGTCGGGCTCCTCAATTCATCAGCGTCGGGCCCACCGTCCCCGCGCTCCCCAGGCTCTTCGGAGTACCCGAACACACACTCCACGCAGGAGTGAGGGGAACTTCCAGGCCGGGCCGGTCCCCCCACGCCTCAACGTACTGTCAAGTACGCCTCGGTCGCCCTCCTGGCGCGCGCCCAGCATGGCCCGTCGAGGGCCATGCCAAATGCCTGTCGGCGTCTGTATCAAACCGGGCCACAAGGTGGCCCGGCGGGCCTCGCGACGACAACCGATGAGAAAAGCGGGCTAAGAAGGCCGCGGTTTCTTCGCCCGACGTCCGGCGGGGGCCTCCCGCTCGGCAAGCACGGCTTTCCAAGCCCTCTTGATGTCGTCGATGTCGGCGTCACCCGCAACGTACTCCCAGAGGAAGTCCTTGAATGTGCTTTCCGTCACGCCCACGAAGGCAAGCATCTCGTCGATTTCCCTCCGCGTCGTTCCGAACAGCTGTGCCGCCGCCTCCAGGCGAAGAAAGAAATTTTCGATGTCCAACTCGGCGCGGACCATCTCGTCGCCCAGGCCCTGGTAGAGACGCCGCTCCAGGCGTCGGGTGAACCGCTCGAGCATGGTGGCCTTGGCCAGGACGTCGAGTTCTCTCGACCGGATCCACTCGATTCCCGCCGACTCGCGTTTGCGGTGATTCACTTCGGGCCAAAGGCGGTTCCAGTCGATGTCGAGCACCCCAACCCGCTTGCCATCGACTTCGA
The DNA here is from genome assembly GCA_965206125.1 of Terriglobia bacterium. GTDB lineage: Bacteria > Acidobacteriota > Terriglobia > 20CM-2-55-15 > 20CM-2-55-15 > CAXWPM01. The sequence goes on along the minus strand of CBDBIN010000045.1, from coordinate 242,535 downwards.
CGACAAGCTTCAGCTTGGAAAGCGTCTGGGGTGAGCGTTTGCCGGGGCTCTTCTTTCTCGATTGCGCCATGTTGGAACTCTCAGGTCAGCTGACGAACACGTGCGACGATGCTGTCGGCGTCGATGCCGAAGGCCGCGATCAACTCTTCGGGGCTGCCGGACCTGGGGACGCCCCGAACGGCCATCTTGTGGACTTCCGCATGGTTCCCGACAGCGTCGAGAACGGAATCTCCGATCCCGCCTTCCCAGTAGTGGTCTTCGACTACGATGAGACGTCCCCCGGTCTCGGCGGCTGCACGGAGCAGGCCGTCGCGATCGATGGGCTTGATCGAATACGCGTCGATGACACGGACCCCAATTCCCTCTGCCGCGAGGATGTCTGCTGCCCCGAGGGCCTCGTGTAGCGTGATGCCCGCGCCCACGATGGTAAGCCGGTCGGACTGGGAGGACCGGACCACCTTGGAGCCTCCGATGGGAAAGCTCTCGGCGGAATTGTATATGACCGGCGTCTTGGGTCGCGACGTCCGCAAGTAGGAAATCCCCCGCTGATCGGCCAGCGCTGCCACCAGGTGCTCGGTCGACACCGCATCGCTCGGGTACACGACCACCGAGTCAGGTATTGCGCGGAACATTGCAATGTCTTCCAGGCCCATCTGGGAGGGTCCGTCCGGGCCGATCGACACGCCGCAGTGCGATCCCACGAAGCGAACGTTTGCCTGCGAGATGCGAGCCATCCGGATCTGATCGAAGCCCCGTGTGAGGAAGGCCGCGAACGTGGAGACGAACGCGATCTTGTCGCATGCGGACATGCCGGCCGCGACACCGATCATGTTCTGCTCGGCTATGAACATCTCGAAGAAATGATCCTCGTGGCGATCGAGCAGTCTAATCGAGAACGTGGAGTTCTTTGTGTCGCCGTCGAGCGCTACCACGTGCGGATCTTGTTCGACCAGCTTCACGAGCGCTTCTCCGTAGGCCTCCCGTGTTGCAACCCGGTCACCGATGCTACGTCGGACCTCGATGCGGTGCTCGGACGGGCCTTTGACCCTTGGAGGGCGAGAAGGCGGCGACGGCTGATACCCGTCGGAAGCGAACGGCTGGGACAGTTCCGCCAGCGTCGTCTCCAGCTGCGCCTTCGGTACCGGTTTTCCATGCCAGTTATCTTTGTCCTCGAGCAATGACACACCCTTTCCCTTAAGGGTTTTCGCGATGATCGCCCGCGGCCGGTCGCCCCCGTCCTTACGGCAGCGCTCGAAAGCGTCGGTGATTTCGGCATAGTCGTGTCCATCGATCGTCAGCGCAAACCACCCGAAAGCCCGGAAACGTTCCGCGTATTGATCGACGTCGAATTCGTACATCGTCCTCTGGCTCTGGCCCTGCCCGTTGACGTCGACAATCGCATAGAGGTGGTCGGTCTTGTAGTAGCTCGCCAGTGCCGCCGCTTCCCACACTGAGCCTTCCGCGCATTCGCCATCGCCCAGAAGGACGTACGTATCGTACCCGGTTCCGTCCAAACGCCCGGCCAGAGCAATCCCCAGCCCGGCCGACAGCCCCTGACCGAGAGAGCCCGTGGCAACATCCACCCACGGCATACGTGGCGTCGGGTGTCCCTCCAGGTCGCTGTCGAACCGTCGCAGCGTCAGCGTCGCCGCCTCATCCACGATGCCGGCTTCGGCATACGCGGCCCACAGCAGAGGCGCGGCATGTCCTTTCGAGAGCACGAAACGGTCGTTGGCACGATTTCCGGGATCCGATGGATCGAAGCGCATCTCACGGAAGAACACCACCGCGGCCAGATCGGCCGCGGACAGACAGGAAGACGGATGTCCTGAGCCCGCTTCTGTGGTCGCTTTTATGGACGACACGCGCATCCGGCGGGCCTTTTCCATGAGGACTTCGGTCGGTGTGGGCATTTCGAAGAGCTGCCTTAGCAATGGGGGCGCACCTGGCCGGATCGGGCGTCGCTTGGCCGTAGCGCTCCCGAAGGTGGTTCCGGGTAATGATCGAAAAAGGATTATACGATGCTGCTGCGGCCAGAACCGGGCCCCTCGACCGCTTTAGCGATTGTTCGGACCGTAGCGGTCTAAAGTGGCTATTCCGTTAGCCTTGCCGGCTCGAAACGGATAGTGCTGTAAATCCTGTAAAAAATGCATTGACAAGGCGGGACGGAGACACCAGAATTACCCTTATCTCATTAATTTGAGCGTTCCCCACACTCCAAGCCCCGCCCAGCGCGGGGCTTTTTTTGCGGAAATGCGTACGGCCGGGCCACTTACGAGCGTCTAGCCCACCGCCACCGCGCTCGGAAGTCTCCGGCACTCACTTGACAGGTCTGTTTCTGCCTAAAACGGAGCCACAAAGTGACCCGGCGGGTTTCGCGACGACAACCGGTGAGAAGGCGGGCTAATCCGACAGAGTACGCAGGAAGTTGACTATGTCCCAGCGCTGTTCCTCGGTAACGCGTGCAGCGAAGGCCGGCATCTTGTTTTCGCCTTTGTTTCCGATCTTGAAGAACAGGGCGCCGTCGCTTTGCTCTCCCAGCGTCGCGGCGTCGGTGAAGTCCGGCATGTTCTCGATCCGTAGCATCGCGATCATTGTGCCGTCGCCAGCACCTCCCTCTCCGTGGCACGCCTGACAGAACTGTCCGAACGCAGCCTTGCCGGCTTCGATGGACGCATCGTTCGCCTCGCGGGGGTTGTCCATGTTCGCATCGGATTCGGGAACGGTCCAAGAGGTGGCCTGTGCAAACAGCAGGACAGGAAACAGCAGGGCGACACCGACGCGCAGTATGTTCTTCATAATTACTCCTTTCGATAGCCTCTCCGGCGGAAGCCGTGATCGGCGGGCTCACAACCAACTTTATCCCTCAACTCGGGAAGCGGAGAGGGTGTCCCATTCTCTTTAATCCTACAGCATCCAAGGAAGTCCAGAAACCCCCTATTTGCAGGGTCCTGAGTCCCCTCCGTTGTCCAAGCGTGTCCACTATAATCTGAAGACATCCCACAAATAATGTGGGGTGGAATGTGGGAGTTGGCATGCCGAAGAGCACAGGAAAGCATCAATTGAAGATTCTGACCGCCACCAGAGTCCGTGCATTGTCCGAGCCCGGACGGTGACTACCTCTATTTTTCGAGTGACCGCAGTGGGAGCATGAACCTGTGGCGCGTTCCCATCGACGAAAAGACGGGGGAGACTTTGGGTCCACCAGATCCCGTGACTTTCGGATCATCCAGTGAGCAATGGGGCCTGAGCATTTCTTCGGACGGAAAGCGGTTCGCCTACCATACGTTCGAGGTCACCTCGAACATCATGAAAGTGAAATTCGATCTCGCGACCAAGACCGTTGGAAACCCTGAGTTCGTTACTCGAGGTTCGGGAAATTTCATCCAGCCCGACCTATCGCCAGATGGCAGGTCGTTGGTGTTCAGATCCCAGCGTGGACAGGAAGATATCTACGTCATCAGTCTCGACGGGACAGGGCAGCAACCGTGGACCAACGACCGGCCTAATGATCGTCGGCCTCGCTGGTCACCCGACGGCACTAAGATTTCGTTCGACTCGACTCGAAGCGGGAGCTATCAGATTTGGACGATCAACCCTGACGGCAGCGGATCAACGCAATTGACGTACTCCCCGGACAACGTTACAGCCGCGATGTGGTCGCACGACGAGTCCCGAATTGCCTATTACGACCGCACTGAGACTGCTTACTTCATCATGGAGGTTGACAAGGGCTGGGATGAGCGAGAGCCGATGCAGCTACCGCCTCTGGGTGACGGGGACTTTGGTGTGGTCTCCTGGTCTCCGGATGGACAATGGTTGGCGGGAAATGGTGTAAGGGGGGCACCCCCAGGTAGCCACGTCTATTCGTTTGAATCGAGAGACTACGAGAAGCTGACGAACATAGGGGGAGTCCCCCGCTGGCTCAGCGACAACCGAACGCTGGTATACGCCGCGGGGGGCAATATTCATGCCGTGGACTGCGTATCGAAGCAGGTATGGGAGATATTGTCAGGGCCAGGCCTGAACTGGGTGGTGCCTTCGCCCAACGACGAAACTCTGTACTACACCTTCACCTCTCCACCAGAATCCGACACCTTCCTGATCGAACTGCCCGACGACCCCCAGTAGGCGAGTCCGTCGAGTCATCCCCTGAAATCAACCGTCAGGCCTCCAGGTGGCTTTGGCCCTCATCGCTCCACCAACGTCTCCTCATACACCGGCCCCCGGCATCGCGGGCACTGCGCCGGCGCGCTCAACCCGTAGTCCGGGTGCTGGCCACTCACCGCGTCCAGCAGGCAGGACCTGACAGAAGGCGATTTCCGGGGAGTCAGGCCTCCAGAAGTAGTTTTCATTACCCCTATCCGTTGTGCGACGATGGAGCGAACGAGAGCTTCGAGCTAAAGGCACTCAATTCAATATCTGCAGATGATGGAGCGTCCCTCCGGTCCGCTTCTGGTGGCAGTTGGATGTCATCAAGTCGCCATCGTCCCGGAGGATCCTTCGACCTGATCCATGAAGCGAAGCGCCAACCTCGTCCGTAGATCTGCGGCTGGGCCCCATCGACGAACCCATACGCTGACGCTCCCGCCCGATCTCCTCCAGAAGGTTGGATCGCGGGTCAAACTGGTCGCCATCCTGCTGCTGATCGGTGTCGTCGTGGATCCGGCGATTCAGCTGGTCGTATGGGTAACCTCACAGATGACGGGCGGGGCACCCCCTAGAGTCGAGATCTTGCCTCTCGCCACCAATCTTGTGGCGATCTCGCTCTCACTGGTCGTCTGGGCCATTGCGCGATCTCCCCAGGTGAGCCAGACACGGTTGCTGAACGTCGGTCTGACGTTCGAGGTGTTGATCTGCCTCGTCGTCTCTTTCGACACCCACGAGTACTTCCTGACCCAGGCCGGCGAACTACCTCATTTGACGTGGGTCATTGCAATCATCATCCTGTTTCCGCTGATCATTCCATCCCCGCCGCGAAGCATGCTCCTGGCCGCGATCGCCGCGGCACTCACCTCGCCGCTGAGCCTTCTCATCCTGCAGGTTCTGGGACGATGGTCCTTGACGAAGGATGACTATCTCCAAGCGTCAATCAACCCTGCGCTGGCGGTGGTCATGGCCTACCTCGCCTCTCGCGTTGTCTACGGACTGAACGTCGACGTCGTGCAGGCCCGTCAGCTGGGCAGCTACAGCCTGACTGAGAAACTCGGAGCTGGCGGCATGGGAGAGGTCTGGAAAGCCGAACACCGGATGTTGGCCAGGCCCGCAGCCATCAAGCTTGTTCGGAGTGATATCGCCGGTGAGTCCGGCCTAGTGTATCTGGAACGATTCGAACGCGAGGTTCAAGCGACCACCCAACTCCAGTCACCGCACACGATCGCGGTCTACGACTACGGAGTGACCGAAGGTGGAAGCTTCTATTACGTCATGGAACTGCTCGACGGTCTCGATCTTGAACACTTGTTGAGATCTGACGGGCCACTCTCTGTCGAGCGTACTGTGCACATTCTTAGGCAGGCCTGTCATTCGTTGAACGAAGCCCACCGGAAAGGAATGGTTCACAGAGATATCAAACCGGCCAACATCTTTCTCTGCCGCTATGCCGGAGATGTGGACTTCGTCAAGGTGCTAGATTTCGGATTGGTCAAACGGGGTCCGAGCCTGGAAGAAAACGAAGTCATGCTGACCAACGTGGGGACGTTCACCGGAACTCCGGCCTACGCCTCGCCCGAAATGGCCGGTGGGGACACCGACCGGGTGGATGCCTGCTCCGACATCTATTCACTCGGATGTGTGGGCTTCTGGCTGCTCACAGGCAGGACGGTTTTTGAAGCATCGAATACGCTGGACATGCTGTTCAAGCACCGCACCGAAGTCCCAGTCCCGCCGTCCGAGTACTCCGAGTTCGACTTACCCGCCGAATTGGACGCGGTGATCCTTGCGTGTCTCGAGAAAGACCGGACGAAACGTATTCCTTCGGCTGCGGAACTCTCGGCGAGGCTTCAGGCGATCGAACAGTCCTTCGCTTGGGACGCCGACGATGCCCGCAGGTGGTGGGACGAGCATCGGCCCATTAAATCCAAACCCTTCAGTGGTACGCCTGGGCCTGCGGAAGGCGATATCGACCAGGATTTGATCGTAACGAAATCGTTCGAGCCGTGCTCTTTAGGGGTTTTGTCAACTCCGAGTCGAGAAAGTCAACATGCGCAAAATCGAGAAGGCCATGAAGCGTAAAGGTATCAAGACACAGCGCGAATTATCTGCGCTGGCCGGGGTGCATCACGTGACGACCTGTAGAGCGTTCTCAGGTAAGAAACTTCGGCTATCCACGATAGCGCGGCTCTGTCTGGCGGTCGGACTGAGAGTGGAGGATGTGCGGGTCAAATGAACGGGGCCACCAGAATTCGCCGCGAAACGAGACGATCGAGGCCGCTCCAGGTGCCCTTAACTCATTTGGAATGTGGGATGGAATGTGGGATGAAAGGCCAACCCCCGTAGAATCAGCCCCATTATCAGTCAGTTGCAGCGAACATAAACGGAGAGGGTGGGATTCGAACCCACGGTGGAGTCACCCCCACACCGGTTTTCGAGACCGGCCTGTTCAACCGCTCCAGCACCTCTCCCGGCCAACCCCCTATTATCACCAGAGCGGCTCTTTACGCCAACCGTCTTGAGGACAAAGTCCGCACGTCGAGTGCTGGGTGAGCGCGAACGGTCCCTCTCTCATTCATGGATAGACGATCGGATCAGGCAATCGTCATTCTACCGCTACGACATCTGCGGCAACACCGGCAGGCGTAGGCGGGCCATGCAGCCTTGGCCGTCCGGGCGGTTTTCCAGTGTCAGGGAGCCGCGGTGTGCCTCAGCTATCTGCCGGCTCAAGACCAACCCGATGCCGGAGCCACCCTTTTGGGTCGTGAAGAAGGGAACGAACAGGTTTGCCGTGTTCGGCAGGCCGGGGCCTTCATCGCGAACCCAGATGTCCAGGTGCGCGCCCGAACGCGCCCAACCGGCGCGGACACCACTTCCGATCTCGAGCGATGCATCGACCGCGTTGCGGAGCAAATTGATGAGCAGTTGTTCGATCTGGCCGCCGTCGGCTCTGATCGTAACGGCCGGTCCGGGATCCAGATCCACCGCCAGACGAGTTTCCAAACCGGCGACGCGGCGTATGAGCGGGTCTACCTCCACAAGTTCAGGCTTGGGTTGAGGCAAGCGCGCCAGACGAGAGTAGGACTCGACGAACTGTCCCAGCGACTGTGAGCGAGTGGAGATGACGGTCAGGCCGCGCCGGACGTCTTCTTCCCAATCCTCGGGTCGAGTACGACGGCCGAGCAGGCTTGTCAGGCTGCTGGAGATTGAGCTGATCGGTGTCAGCGAATTGTTCAACTCGTGTCCGAGGACACGCACGATCCGTTGCCACGCCTTGCGTTCCTCCTCGCGCAGAGTCCGGCTAAGGTCGGAAAGCACCAACAGTCGGTGCGGTAGGCCTCCCTGGCGAAAACTGGTCCGGCGAATCTCCCATCGACCGGAAATTCCGAAGTCCGCCAGTCGAGGAGTGTCGCCTTCCAGGCAGGAGGCCAAGCCGAGTTCGTCGGCGCCGGCACCGAGCAACCGCTCCCACGGGCGATTCAGCAGATGCTCTCCGGCACGGTTGACCAGCCGAAGCTTGTCGTGCTCGTCGAAGGACAGGATCGCGACGTCGATTTCCTCCATGACCTTTTGCAGCAGGGCCGTGGCCTCCAACGCATCCATGCGCTGCCATCGAAGCGTATCGGCCAACGCGTTGATCTCCCGCGCGACGTCCCCCAGCGCGTCGTCGTTGCGGGCGCTGCTGCCGCGGATCGAGTAGTCGCCCTCGCGCAGTGCCGCCAGAAGGTTTGACAAGGTCTGGAGGGGGAACACGACCCGCTGCCGCACGCCCAGCGAGGCACCGAGCCAGACGGCAAAGATCAACACCGAGAGAGTCCACTGTACTTTCGGTGTGTAGTCGCCCGACCACAGGATGATCATGGCGATCGATGAGCCGGGTACGCCCGCGAGAAAGGCGTACCACAGGATGCGCTGTTCGTGCCTCATTGGCCTTCGCGTACGATGCCCGGAGTATTGGCAGGAGCTTGTGGTCGAAATCGTTCAAAGCTTCTGACCGAGGACATTAGTGGCACTAGATATCGTACCGCTGAATCCGTCGGTAGAGGGCGCTCCGGCTGAGACCCAGTGCTTTGGCCGCAGCACTGACGTTGCCGTCGTAGCGTGCCAGCGCTTTCCGGATGAGGAATTCCTCGACCTGCTCGAGGCTCATGTCTTCCACTCGTCCTGCGCCGCTCCTGCCGTCATGGAGCCCAAGGTCCCCGGAGCGCACCATGTCTCCTTGCGACATCAGGACCGCGCGCTCGATTGCATGGTCGAGCTCGCGGACGTTGCCCGGGAATGGATGGGCGTTGAGCATGTCCAAGGCCGCCGGGTCGAGCCCCTTGACTGGCTTTCGGTAACGCGTGGCATAGTTGTTCAAGAAGTGCATCGCGAGCGGCCGGATGTCTTCGCGCCGGTTTCTGAGGGCGGGGAGGCGGATCTCGATCGTGTTGAGTCGGAACAGCAGGTCCGGCCTGAATCGCCCCTGCTCGGCCTCTTCAGCGATGTTGGCATTCGTCGCCGATAGGACACGCACGTCGACCTTTCGCGTCTTGGAGGATCCGACACGCTCGAACTCTCCCGCCTCCAGCACCCGGAGCAGCTTGGCTTGCTGGGCTAGGGGGACGTTGGCGATCTCATCGAGGAAGAGCGTCCCTCCGTTGGCCAGTTCGAACCGCCCAACGCGGTCGGTTTTCGCGTCGGTGAATGCGCCCTTGACGTGTCCAAACATCTCGCTTTCGAACACGCCTTCGGACAGGCCGCCGACGTTGACGGTAACCATCGGGCTCGATGCGCGGTCGGAAAGCGCGTGGATGGTGCGGGCCACGACTTCTTTGCCCGTTCCGTGTTCACCGGTGATCAGGATATTTGCGTCGGACGGCGCGATCCGCGTGATGAGCTGGAGCGTGGGCTGCATCGCGGCCGCCTCCGCAATCAGGGTCGGACGGCCTTCTGCGCGAAGCAGACGGTTTTCCGCCTCGAGTCGCTGCTCGTTCCGCAGGGTCCGACACAGTTCGATCTGCGTGCGGACGATGGCCAGGAGCCGATTGTTTTCCCACGGTTTCTGTACGAAGTCCCGGGCTCCCCGTCGCATCGCTTCCACGACAAGCTCGATCGTCCCCCATGCGGTCATGACGACGACGGGAAGCGTTGTGTCCATTGCCCTGACCTTGGTCAACAAATCCAGGCCTTCCTGGCCGGAGGTGGTGTCGCGGGCGTAGTTCAGATCCATGATGATGAGATCGAAGTCCCGCGCTTCGATCGCGCTTAAGATTCCGGTGGGCGATGCGGCGGATTCGATCCGGTAGCCGTCGGCCTTGAGCAGTAGGCGGAGCGCTTCGAGTACATCCTGCTGATCATCCGCGATCAAGACGTTTGGGGTCATGTTGCGGTATTTCATGCGCGGGATTTTACGGTTGGGCGGATCACATGGCTCTTCGGATTTTGCCACGGATTACACAGATTTAACGGATTCTGGGCAAGAAGGTTGGGACCCGCGGCTAGAACAAATCCGTCTATGATCCGTGTAATCCGTGTAATCCGTGGCTGACTCTTGTCGGAAGATCCCTGTTATTCGGGGTCGCGCATCCAGCCGTCGAACAGCTGGACGATCCGGTGGCCGAACGCGGCGTTTCTCTCGGAATGCGTGACCTGGATGATCGTCGTGCCCCCCTCGTTCAGCTTCTTGAAGAGCTCCATGATCTCGCGCCCCTGACTGGAATGGAGGTTCCCGGTCGGCTCGTCGGCCAGGATTACCTTCGGATCAGAGATTACTGCCCGAGCTACCGCGACCAACTGCTGTTGCCCGCCCGAGAGCTGGTTTGGGAAGAGGTCTTTCTTGCCCACCATCTGGAATCGGTCCAGCGAGTCGGCCACGATCGCCTGGCGCTCGCTGCGCTTGATATTGCGGTAGGAGAGCGGAATGTCGAGGTTCTCGGCAACGGTCAGGCTGTCGAGCAGGTGGTACTGTTGGAACACGAAGCCGATGTACTGCTTGTTCAGCTCCACCCGCTGCTTGGGCTTCATGCGGTGCACGGCGTGGTCGAGGAAGAAAAATTCACCCTGCCATGCGCTGTCGAGCATGCCCAGGATCGCGAGCAACGTCGACTTGCCGGCACCCGAAGGTCCCATGATAGTGATGAACTCGCCGGCTCTCACTTCCAGGTTGATGCGCCGCAGAACGTAGGTTCTTCCAGCTCGCGTGTCGTAGAACTTCTCGAGGTTGCTCAGTTGGATCATGGTGTCTTGTCACTCGAGGGGGCTGTCCGGCCTCATGGAGTCGAACAGTTATACCGGCTTCAAACTTCGAATACCAGTCCGACCCGGAGGGCGGGGCCGGACCAGGGCATGACGGCAGGGCCCGAGAAGCGGGGAAGACCGGAGTCCGCCCCTCCCCTGCGAGAACAGTTATCCGTCGGCGGCGACGCTCTCCTCTACCACCGAGCCGTCGAACAGGTGGATGTGACGTTCGGCGTAACGCGCGTACCGGGGATCGTGCGTGACCATGCAGATCGACGCGCCTTCCCGGTGCAGGTCGCGCATCAGATCCATGACGGCTGCCCCGTTCTTGGAGTCGAGGTTCCCCGTCGGCTCGTCGGCCAGCAGGATCGACGGCGCGCCTCCGAGGGCCCGCGCCACGGCGACGCGCTGCTGTTGACCGCCCGATAGCTGGGAAGGGTAATGCTTCATCCGGTGCGCCATCTCGACTTTCTCGAGAGCTTCCTGGACCGCTTTCTTGCGCTCGCTCGAGGGCATGCCGCGGTAGGTCAACGGAAGCTCGACGTTTTCGTACACGGTGAGATCGCCGATCAGGTTGAACGCCTGGAAGATGAAGCCGACTTCGCGGTTCCGGATCCGGGCGCGCTCGGAAAGCGACAGGTCGGCGACGTCCCTGCCGTTCAGCCAGTACTCGCCCTCGGTCGGAGAGTCGAGCAGGCCCAGGATAGATAGCAGCGTGGACTTGCCGCATCCCGACGGGCCGGAAATCGACACGTACTCGCCCCTCTCGATCTTGATGTGAATGCGCGCCAGGGCGTGGGTCTCCACCTCTTCGGTGTAGAAGACCTTCGTCACGTTGTCCATATGGATTACGGGTTGGGAATCTGACATTCGGTTCTCTCCTCGTTGTCGTCTTGATCAGTTCAGGCGGACGCGGTCGAACGCATCCCATGCCGACATATCTGAAAGTATGACTTCGTCTCCAACGTTCAGTCCTTCGACGATCTCCATCGTGCTGACCGACACCCGGCCCAGCCGGACTGTCGTCCGAATCGCTTCGCCTTCGGGAGTGAGCCTGAAGATGCCGACCAGGCTGTTGGCCTGTCCGTAGGCGGGCCGCCCGACGTAGAGCACGTCTACAAGCCGTTCGATCTCCACCGTTCCGTCGACGCTCAGGTCCGGCCGCGCCCCGCGGGGCAGCTCCCCGTCGAGTCGGACGTCGACCTTCACGGTGCCGTTCAATACCGCCGGGTCGATCCGGACCACCGTTCCGGGAATGACGCCGTTACGTGTGTCGATCGACGCGAGCAGCCCGACCACGATGTCCTTGGCCTGGGTCTCGGCGATGCTGAGCTCGGCTTTCAGCCGTCCCGGCTCGGCAACCCGAGCGATGTTGGTCCCCATAGCGAGCTTCTGGCCGACTTCGACCGGCACCTGCTGCAGCACGCCGTGGATACCAGCGCGCACACTCAGGTCGTTCAACTGGTCCTGACGCAGCGCGAGGACCGCGCGCAGCTGCTCGAGGCGCACTCCCTGGGCCATCAACTGGGCTTCGTTCGCCTCTCCAACCGTGGCAAGCCGTTGACCTTCGAGTTCCCAGCGCTTTGCGGCCTGTTCGGCGGTCACGCGGGACTTGTTCAGATCCAGGTCCGAGATCAGACCTTCCACGCTCAGCTGGGAATCGGCTTCATACTGCAGACTTGTCGTGAGGTAGCTCTGTTCAACGGAAGCCGCGCTGGCCTGTTGGTTGAGCAGGTTGCTCGAAAGCTGCACGCGCAGGTTGGCCAGGTCGGCTTCGGCCGCAAGAATCTGAAGTTCGGCATCACGGACCGACTGTCTCAACTCGGGGTTGCTCATCACGACGATGACCGAATCCGGGGTTACCGTCACGCCGGGCTGTACGACGATGCGCTCGACGAGGCCGGCCGTGGTCGAAGGAATCCACCGAATTTCCTCGGGAACGAGCTTGCCCAGGCCCCGAACCTGGCGCAGCATCTCACCCCGCTGGACCGTATCGGTGTAGACGGTTCCGCGGTCGACGCTCGGCGCGGCCGGTTCCAGGCGTGATAGGCCGACTGTGACACCGGTTCCCGCGACGATGACGAACAAGCCGTAGATGACGCGTTTGATGCGTTTCTTTCGGGTCTGGTCTGGACGCTTCTTATCCATGAGTTCCTCCGTGGCTGCTAGTGCGAGCGGCATACCAGGCTTCTCGCACATTCAAACCACTAATAATAAATCACTTAACGCCTAGGTCTCCATATCTTTGAGGTCGGGTGTGTCCGGTTCCGGGAAAACGGGTCCGTAATCGAACGGCGTCGCCCGCGCCACCGGTTGCTAGGGTCCGGCAACCCCGGTGTTCCCCAGGCTAGCGACCGAGGGCCGCAACTGCTGCTCGATCTGAATGTTGTTCCGTTCCAGAGTCCGTCCGATAGCCTGGTCATAAGCGACGACCGCCTTGACGTAATCCACCAGCGCGGTGATCTCCGAGGTCTGGGCCTGAGTCAGGTTCCGCTGTTCCTGGAGGACGAAACGGATGGCCGAAGCCCCCAGCCGAAACTTCCGCTGCTCGGCGTCGAGACGCTCCTCGGCCAGTTCACGGGCCACTTGCGCCGCGTCAATCCGGGCTCGGTTCATTTCGATCTGGTTGTAGCTGTTGCGTACCTCGAGTGCGATACCCTGGGCCGTCGCCGCCATCCGCGATTCAGTCAACCGCTTTTGCGTCGTCACACGGGCATGGCTGGCCTGCGCGGCCCGGTTCGACAGCGGGATCTGCAGGTTGAAACCGACCGAATAGCCTGTGAAGTCGAACCCGAAGATGTCGCCGAAGGCCCCGCCGATGCCGCCCGGAATCACAGTCGTCGTGCCTCCGCCCAACCCACCGGAACGCACGAATTCCGTACCGCCCAGACCACTCTGGGTGTAGGAAGCGTTCAGGTTGAGCGAGGGCAGCAACTGATCCTTCGCCAACGCAATGTTGATGTCGTTGTTCTTGAGCTCCAGCTCGATCTGCCGCATCTCGGGCCGGTTGATCAGTGCCAGCCGGATCGCATCTGCGACGGGAAGGACTTCGTCGGTCCGTCCACGCACCTCCTCGACCGGATTGAGCGCCAGCAGAACAAGCGCCGGATCAGGAACGGCGCTGACCAGCATCTTGATCTGGTCCTCGATGCGGGTCCGGTTGAATCGTGCCTGGATCAGGCCTTCCTGGCGTGTAGCGACCTCGGAGCGGGCCTGGATGACGTCGATCGGGGCCATCACACCGATCTGGACCTGGGTCTCGTTGTCGCGGAGCGTCTGGTTGGCCAATTGGAGCGATTCTTCCTGGACCTTGATGTTTTCCCGTGCGGAAACAAGATCCCAGTAGAGGTTATGCGCCTGGGCGACCATGCCCATCACCTGCTGCTCGAACTGGAGTTCGGACAGTTCCAGGTTGTTCTGCGCGATCGTGATCGGGCCCATGTTGATGTAAGTCCCGCGGCCCCGGAGCAGCGGCTGGCTGAAAGACGACACCAGCGAGGCGTTGTAGGACGGGTTCACGGTGCTGAATTGGCTGTTCGTGGACGAGCGGTTCACCGACATCCGGAACGAGTAATTCGTCCCGTAAGCCAGGTTGTGGCTATAAGTAGCCGAGTAGTTGCCGGACAACCGCGAGTTTGTCGCCGCACCGTCGAGCTGCGAGGCCGAGGGCGATGTGTTCCGGCTGGCGGTTCCCGACAACGTCAGTGTCGGGTCGAATCGCTGGTAAGCCGAGGTGATTGCGTACTCCGTTATGGTTGGGCTGAAGCGGTTGACGCCTATGTTGATGTTGTTTTCGAGCATCAGTCGGACCACGTCGCTCACGCGAAGCGGCAGGCCGCCGTCCTGGGACAAGGACATCAACGTCGGTGACATCGTCGGCGTCGTTGATAGTGCCCTGGCAGCGACCGGCTGTGGCTGGTAGCGATCCAGCACCCTGCCGAAAATGCCCTGCGCATTGGCAGGCGTGGAGAGCAACAGGCCCCAGAGGGCAACTAATAGTACGTACTTCTTCATTTGAGATACTCCTAGGCGGCGGTATGCCGGCGTATACGGTGGAACTCTGTCCCTTTTTACGCTTCTTGAGACCGAATCGTTACGCTTGGGACCCGTAATCTCAATAGGGTAACAAGGTTTAGCACCCTGTCCAAGGGGCGGCCGGCCGCGAACTCCACCATGCCGGCCGCTTATCGCGAAGATCGTCGGAGCCGGATCGCCCCGTTGACGGTCTTCAAGTGGAGGTCCCGGCCCCCGTTTCCGATGGTTCCGTTGATCCGCTTCGGTCCGAACCTGCCGGACAGAGTCAGGGGGAAATCGGATTCGATCGAGCCGTTTAGCGTTTCCGCCGTGACATCGGTGTTCGTGCCGTCGGGCAGTTCGACCGTGATCCGGCCGTTGACCGTTTCAAATGTCAGGTCGCCCCTCCAGTCCGATCTTCCCAGTGCCACTTCGATGGAGCCGTTGACGGTCTCGGCCTGCGCCAGCCCGTTCGAACTGACTTCGACGCTCCCGTTCACGGTGTAGGCCTCGACATCGCCGTCGATCGAAAGTGCTTCGACGTTGCCGTTGACGTTCCGGCCGACGAAACGGACACCGGCGGGAACACGCACCTCGAAATCCACCTCAACGTCGTTGTCGCGGGTATTCATACGTCCGCGGCTCCCCGGCAGGCATTCGTTCGGGTCCCTGGAAGGGCGGCTCGGGTACACCGCGCAGATCGTGTAATTGCCGTCGTCCTCGACGACCTCGATCGTCACCGAATCGGTGTCGGAACGTCGGGCGTCCTTGATCGCCACGACTTCGACGCGGTTTCCCGATGTCGGCGACGCCACGATTGATCCGTTGATTCCTTTGATTTCGATCGTCTTGCCGGGTGCAATGGCCTGATCCCATTCGAATCGGTCCTGTGCCGCCGCCGCCGGTGCGCCCACCAGAGCGATCGCCAGGGCGAAAACTGCGAATCCTGTCAGTTTCGTTTGCATTTTTTACGAACTCCTTACCGGTATTGAATACGTTGTACGGACGCGGTCGGCCGCTTGTTCAATACCGAAGAGTCCCCGAATCGTTACGATCGAACTCGACGGATGTCCAATCGCACCCCGGATGCCATCTGCGGACTATCCTTAAACGATTGACTGGAAATGTTATTAACGGGTTTCTATCGAAATGAGTTTCGGTGAGGATGCCCGCATTTGGGACGCTGGGTTCAGAATCGAACACCAAACTGAGCGTCGACCACCGTATCCTTTACAATTTCGAATCTCGAATGTCCAATGAACGATGTCCACTGCGGATTCTCAAATAGAAAATCTGCAATTTGTCGACCCCGGCACTCGAGCGACTATCGAGTAACCCACATTGGACAATCGAGATTGGAGATTCGAGATCTTACATTTGGCGGGACTGTGCCCCCCCCAACGCCAGCGCTCAGGGGTGATCTTATCGGCGGCTCTCAAAGAAACGACGCAGGAGCGTGGCACAATCGGGGGCAAGAACGCCGGCGACGACGTCGATGCGGTGGTTCAGGCGTGGATCGGTCGGAATCGAGTACAACGATCCTGCCGCGCCGCTCTTGGGATCTTCGGCGCCAAAAACGAGGCGGCTGATGCGGGCGTGGATCATGGCGCCCGCGCACATCGCGCAAGGTTCGAGTGTGACGAAAAGTTCGGCGCCGCTGAGGCGGTAGTTGCCGCGACGTTGGGCCGCATCGCGCAAGGCAACGATCTCGGCGTGGGATGTGGGATCGCAGGTTCCGATCTGGTTATTGAATCCCTCGCCGATCACCTCGTCGCCATCGACGAGAACGGCGCCAATCGGCACCTCACCGGTCTGCTCGGCCCTTCGGGCCAGGTCGATGGCAAACCCCATCAAGCGGTCGTCCCGCTCCTTGCTGCCCGCCGGATACGAAGGCATTCCTTTTGGTGAGTTTTCCAACAGCCTTGCTAAACTAGTCCCAAAACAAGCGCATAACCAGTCCGCCAACGGCCAGGTTGCGCGCATAAAATTCGAGGCATAGAATCCCGCTCCCGGATCGTTTTATCCAGGTATCGGGTTTCTGTTGGATCTGTTTCAGTTCAGCCTCGCTGGTGTTGGAGCGGTTGACAGAAACCGGGACCTCGATCGCCCGGGCTCAGGGCCATGATCGGGTCAGCATCGCAGAGGTTGATGCAGCACATCCACGGCACGGAACAAGACCGGCAACCACCGGTTCCAGGCCAGAATCCTGAAGAGGATGCGCCGCCCGGTGCGCACGAGCTGACAAGGCACGAACATGAAGGCGTTTAGAAACGTCTTGAACTCCATGTGCAGTACCGTCTGTTTCTCGGCCTGATACTTCTGGCCCCAGCGTCCGGTTTCGGGCAGCAGCAACGCAAACCACGCCTTCAGTGTCCAGGCCAGCGACGCCATGACCATGTAGGCCCCGTTGCTGGTCTGATCCCCGACCGGCATCCTCAAGGCCTGAACGCCGTTCTTGAGCTGCTCAATGAGATTCTCTTGATTGCACCGTTGATTCGCACGGAGCACAATCTGGCTGGCCGAATCCGAGCGGTTGGTAATGTAGAAGAAGTATCGGATGTCGTCGAACAACACCTGTTCGCCTTTGGCCACCGACAGATTCTTCCGCACCACGACAACGCGGTAGTCCCGGTCGCAGGCTCTGGGCCGATACGCAAACTCGGCCACATCCTCGCCCTGCAACCGGATATTGTCGAAACCGCGCTCCCGAACGACTTGTTCCTTCACGTTGTCGGGACGTTGGCGCGGTTCGGTGGCCACCGCGTACTTGGCGGGCCGTTCCAGACGCGTCCATTGGTGCGGTTCCAGTTCATCGGCCAGCGCCACCAGATTCTGCATGGCGTCGATGCCGAAGATGAATCCCACGCCCTGGTCGTCCCATCCATCCAGGTGCCGGGTCTGGCTGAAGTCGGTGTCCCCGCGCAGCAGGATCTGGCGAAACCCGCCTCGACGGCACAGCGCGATGGCCTGGTCGAACCGTGCGGCCGCTCCCTCATGCGAGGGCCGGTTACCGCTGCGATTGACCAGGTACAGCGGCTCTTGAGTATTCGCCAGCGAAATCACCAGCGGGTGATACCCCCAGGTCCCGTTGTAGGCCACGTCCATTCCTTGCTTGCATTCGCCTGTGGTTTCAGCCAGTGTCCCATCGGCGTCCAACACCGCTTCTTCGAAAAACGCCTCGGGCTGCTGGCGCCAGACTCGCAGCCGGACTTGATTCGTCGCCTCCATCAGAGACTCCACGTCGCTGGGCTCAAATCTCCGGCAGAAGTCTCCCGCCGTCGTCGGGTCCGGAATCCGTTGCGCTCCCAGCGCATCCAGATACACTTCGTCGTTGCGCCGCAACTCGATGTCCTCCAGGCACGTCCCTCCATTCAACGCGTTATAGGCGATGTTCAGCACGTGATCCGATTCGTGATACGGCAAGTGCCGCTTCAGCACATGCACACTCTCGTCGATGGCTTTGACCAGCCCCGTCCGCCGCGCCACCAACTGCATCATCCCGATTCCGCCCACCGCCGTGCCGCGCGTCCGCTCTCCCATCTCATAATGAATGTTGCTCGCCGAAAACATCGGCGCCGCCTGATCTGTCCAATTCCGGTCCGCAAGCCGGCGCTCGATTCGCCGCTTGCGGTTCTTCATGTTCTTGCGCGTATAATCGTTCATCCGAAATGCCTCCTTTTCCGTAGACTCTTTCCAAGTCTTTATTCACACGGAACGGGGGCATTTCGGGTACTTCTGCTGCTATGCCGCTATCAATACCTCGTCAATCACGCTTGATCAGGGACTAGTTTCTATGGCCCGTCTGATCGCGGTCAGCATACTAACATTCCTGGTGGCGCCGACTGCCTTCGCACAGGGTATCCGAATGTCTCCGGATTTTCTGCCGCTGGATGTGGGCAATCTGTGGCGCTATGAGATTCAGGATTCCGCCGGCGCGGTGCTGGACGACTTCGAAATCGAAATCCTCCAGCACACGATCGTCGATGGACGCAGCATGTATGTTTTCTCGCAGTTTCCTCTGGCGCCGGGCGTGGAGGCCGGGCGTCCGGTCGGTGTGCGGTACGACCGGGACCGCAGGCAGTACCTCCGCTTCGACGGCGAGTTGGAAGACGATCTGTTTCCGTCCCTGGGAGCCTCGATGGAGGTGGTCGAAACCGACAGCGACGGCCTGGCGTTGAGAGTTGTCTTCGACTACGGTGCAATCGCGCTGACGCTCGAGCGTGGTGTCGGGATCGTCGAGGCCACTCCGGGAGCCTACGGCCCGCAGCAGGTCATCAAGTTGATCGGCGCTCGCATCGGATCGGAGTTAATCGGTGACGTGACGTCGCGGCAAGAACAGGCTGCCCTCGAACGTGGCCCCGAACCGATGGACCCCGGAGATCTTTCCGAGAACGTCGCCACGTTGTCGGAAGTGAACCCGGTGCTCATCCTCGAAGCGAAACCGGAGTCGGGGGGGCATCGCTTCGTGCTTCAAGTCCAGAACACCGCCGATAAACTGTTGCCGTTCGACTTCACGACGAGCCAGAGCTTCGACTTCGTGGTCCTGGACACATCGAACGGCCTGGAAGTCTGGCGGTGGTCGCGCCGGATGTTCTTCTCCCAGGTCATACGCAGCGAAGCGATCCGGCCCGGCGGGCAATGGCTCTTCGAAGCTGTCTGGAACCATCGCGACGACAACCTCGATGACGTCGGGCCCGGCACCTACGAGGTGTTCGCCCTGTTGACCACCGAAGGCACTTCCGTCCGATCCGATCCCCTCGAATTCGAAGTCCCGTAGCGACCCACCGCGGGTTGACTGGGCGGCCGCCCTCGGTCACACTCATCGCGTCCATGCACCCTTTAGAACCCATCGTCTCCGAAGCGCAGACGCTCGTACGGTTGAGCGAGGTCCGTGCGGACCCCCGGGTCCGGAAAGCGGTTCGATTCCTCCACAGCCATGCAGCCGAAATCGAAGCGGACCAGATCCGGATCAGTCAGATCCCAGCCCCGCCCTTCGAGGAGACGCAGCGAGCGGAGCACTTCAGGGATCGACTCTTGGAAGCGGGCTTCCCTGCCGAACTCGACGGTATCGGAAACGTCGTGGCGCCCTACGGGGTGATGGGGACCGACCCGGTGGTCGTCGGCGCCCATCTGGACACGGTCTTCGGGTCGGACACGCCGTTGGAAATGCGTCGCCGAGGGTCTGTGATAGAGCTGCCGGGGGTGGCCGACAACGGGGCCGGTCTGGTCGCTCTCTTGTGGCTGTTCAGAGCGGCGCGCGCGGCCGGCCTCGACTTCGGGCGACCTCTCGTGGCGGTTGCCGACGTCGGAGAAGAAGGCATCGGTGACCTAAGGGGGATCCGTTACCTGTTCAAGCGTCCGCCGTGGGAGGGGCTGTGTGACTTCATCGCTCTGGATGGTGGCGGGTTGCGTCGGATCACGAACCGAGGCCTCGGTAGCCGTCGCTTTCGAATGACGCTCGCCGGACCCGGCGGACACAGTTGGGCGGACTTTGGAACCGGGAACCCGATCCACGGTCTCGCGCGTGGCATCGGCGAGTTTATGACAGCGATGTCGGGGATGGACGATGGCGCGTCCTACAACGTGGGCGTGATCGAGGGGGGGATTTCCGTCAATGCGATTCCGTCCCATGCCCATATGGAAGTGGACATCCGCGCGACTGACCAGGCCCGGCTCGACCGGATGGAGGAGCGACTCCGCTCGGCCGTAGGCGCCGGAGCGCTCGAGGCTCGGCTCGACTGTGTGATCGAGGTTATTGGAGAAAGACCGGCCGGTGTGACTTCGCCGACCGGGCGGCTTGTCGGCATGGCGTCGGAGGCGACGCGGCTTTGCGGCGCGCAACCAGTCCTGGATGTCGCCTCGACCGACGCCAACATACCGATGTCCATGGGGATTCCGGCGATCGCGATCGGGGCCGGCGGAAGCTGCGGGGCCATTCATACGCGGCGGGAATGGTTCGACCCGAAGGGCCGTCAGGCGGGACTGGAACGGCTCCTGTTGCTCGTTGCCGGAATGGCGGGCCTGGCATGTCCCGGTGCGAGCGTGTCGTGATCGAGATTCGTTACCTTGAAGACGAAGGTTCAAATACAGGCGCGGAGAAATGTGCGCCTCTCGATTCTGAGCTATGAGACCTGGGGTCGTTTACCACGAGCCTTTGGGGCGACAGGGATGTTTTCGGTGGACTCATGCTCTCGCCATGCGGATAATTCGGGGCAATCAATATTGGGAGATCAACCAGATGAAACGCTTTAGCTGGCGGCTGACTTCGCCGCGAGTCTTTCTTCCTATCCTTCTGGTCCTCACGCTGACCGTTCCAATCGCGGCGCAGATGGACGAACCGGTCGATCTGGACGCGATCTACAGGATCAAGCAGGAGGGGCTCAACCGATCCCAGGTGATGGACATCATGAGCTACCTCACCGATGTCTATGGTCCCCGGCTGACCGGCTCGCCGAACCTGCTTGCGGCTGCGGAGTACACGCGCGACAAGCTGATCGAGTGGGAACTGCTCAACGTTGATCTCGAGACGTGGGGCCGATTCGGCCGAGGCTGGACCAACGACCGTTTTTCGGCCCACATGACGATGGGAGGCGGCTCCTATCCGTTCATCGGATACCCGAAGGCATGGACCCCTGGCACAGAGGGTCTCGTCAGCGGAGAAGCCGTGATCGTCAACATCAGCTCGACCGCGGACTTTGACGAGTATCGCGGGCAGCTCAGAGGGAAGTACGCGATGGTCGCCGCACCGCCCGAGGTCCCTGCGCTGTTCGACCCTTTGGCCGTTCGATATACCGAGGAAGCCCTTGAGGCCCGCGCCCAGCAACCGGTCCAGACTCGCGGCCGTGGAGGGCGTGGCGGTCGCGGTGGCGGGCCGAGCTTCGCCCAACAGCGGATGCAGTTCTTCCTGGATGAGGGTGTCGTGGCTGTGCTCGAACCCGGCCGGGGTTCGGGAGGCACAGTGTTTGTCGGTGGCGGCGGGTCCCGCGACCCGGAAGGCGACCCGGTATCCGCGCAGATCGTTCTGGCTGTAGAACACTACGGCCGGATGTACCGCGCTCTCGAGAGGGACGTTCCGGTAACCATCGACATGGACGTCAAGAATACCTTCTATGACGATGACCTGAACGCCTTCAACATCGTCGGTGAGATCCGGGGCACGGACCTGGCGGACGAAGTCGTGATGCTGGGGGCGCACTTCGATTCCTGGCACTCCGGAACCGGTGCAACCGATAACGCGGCGGGATCGGCCGTGATGATGGAGGCGGTCCGGATCCTGAAGGAGGTCGGCCTGCCGATGCGCCGTACCGTGCGGATCGCGCTCTGGACGGGAGAGGAACAGGGCCTGTTGGGGTCTCGCGCCTACGTGGCCGAGCACTTCGGCGACCGGCAAACGCTCGAGATGAAACCGGATCACGATAAGTTCTCAGGGTACTTCAACGTCGACAACGGCACAGGCGCCATCCGTGGTGTCCACCTGCAGGGCAATGAGGCGATTCGACCGGTGTTCGACGCCTGGATGAGGCCGTTCAACGACATGGGCATGACGACGCTGGCGATCCGCAACACCGGCGGCACCGACCACCAGTCTTTCGACGCGGTGGGTCTGCCGGGGTTCCAGTTCATCCAGGATCCGGTCGAGTACGGATCGAGAACCCATCATTCGAGCATGGACGTTTACGAAAGGATCCAGGCGCCCGACATGATGAAAAATGCCGTGATCGTGGCGTCGTTCGTATACCACGCGGCCAACCGGGAGGAGCTGCTGCCCCGCAAGCCTTTGCCGCGTTGATAGGCCGGCACTTGCGGGTAGGTCTGTAGGGGTGGCACCCGTGGCCACCCGTCCCCATGATGTTCGCAGCTGGTGATGTCGTTTGCCCGGCGCCCGCCTCGCACGATATCTCTGTTTGCGTGACAGCCGTCTGATTAGCTAAGGTGGATGGACTGCTGGAGGAACGATGCAAGCAAACGATCCAATCGAACTGGGCCGGGACTGTGACGTCGTCGAAGTCCCCGGCGGCCGGACCGTCCAACTCAAGAAGGGGACGCGCGTATCGATCACCCAGGCGCTCGGTGGATCCTACACGCTGCTCGTGCCGACGCTCGGTGGCCTTTTTCGTCTCACGGGCAGGGATGCCGACGCCATCGGCAAAGAGGCCCTCGAGGAGTCTTCGACCGCAGAGGAGAGTTCCGGCCCCAGGACTGGGGCAGACCTCCGTGACGAAGTGTGGACGCAGTTGAAGACTTGTTTCGATCCAGAGATCCCCGTCAACATCGTCGATCTGGGGCTCATTTACGATTTGCAGGTGGCGGATGCCGACGGCGGCAGCCGGATCGACATAAAAATGACGCTTACGGCACAAGGTTGCGGGATGGGTGATTCCATCGCCGCTGACGCGCAGCACAAGATCGAGCGTATCCGAGGCGTCAAAGCGGCCGACGTCCAGATTGTCTGGGACCCCCCGTGGACGCCCGACAAGATTTCAGATGCAGGAAAAGCCCTCCTGGGCATCAGTTGACAGTCCTGTTGCCGATGACGGAACCCGAAGTCGCTGAACCTGCGGGGGCGACCAATCCGAAACCGATCGCTCCCCTCCACTCCCCGCGGTAGGGATGAGCCCTGCCGATCACAGTTCGCTGACATACCCGTACTCCCGGCGCGTCGATCAGGTCGACGACTACCACGGAACCCGCGTTTCGGACCCGTACCGCTGGCTGGAAGACCTGGATTCGGCTGAGACCAGGAAGTGGATCGTCGAGCAGAATGCCGTCACCGAGGAATACCTGTCGTCGTTGGAGGGCCGCGACGATATTCGGGAACGGATCACTCGCCTCTGGAACTTCGAAAAGTTCGGAGCCCCGTTCCGCGAGAACGGGCGTTACTTCTACTTCCGGAATAGCGGCCTGGAGAACCAGAGCGTTCTCTACACGATGGGGAGCCTCAACGAGGAGGCCCACGTTTTGCTGGACCCAAACCAGCTTTCCGAGGACGGAACCCTCGCGCTTGTTGCCTACCAACCCAGCCCCGACGGACAGCTCTTCGCTTACAGCGTTTCGTCAAAAGGGTCGGATTGGCAGGAAATCCGCATCCGCGTCGTCGAGACCGCGCGGGACCTTGAGGACCGTCTGGAGTGGGTCAAATTTTCGCTGATCTCGTGGAGTCGGGACGCGAAAGGTTTCTTCTATAGCCGGTATGACGAACCGGTTTCCGACA
Organism: Terriglobia bacterium; assembly: GCA_965206125.1. GTDB lineage: Bacteria > Acidobacteriota > Terriglobia > 20CM-2-55-15 > 20CM-2-55-15 > CAXWPM01. Next base: position 218,939 of record CBDBIN010000045.1, on the reverse strand, counting down.
ACGCATTCGCCGGAGCCAACTACCATCAAAAGCTCTTCTACCACCGGATCGGCACATCCCAGCAGGAGGATGTTCTCGTTTACGACGATCCGGACGAGAAGGAGCGCGGTTTCATGGGGGTGGTCTCCGAAGACGGGCGCTACCTGGTCATTCACGTTTGGCTGGGGACGGAGACTCGCAGCCGGATCTATGCGAAGGATCTCGGGAGTGGGTCCGCACTGGGCGATCGGCGTGTGATGAAAATGCTGGACGACTTCGATGCGCGCTACGAATTCGTCGGCAACGACGGCACGGAATTCTGGATTCAAACCGACAATGGGGCGCCTCGCGGCCGGCTGATCGGAGTGAACCTCGAGCACCCTGAACCGGAGAACTGGCGTGAAATCGTGCCCGAACATGATGCCACGCTCGAGTCGGTTGTCCCCGTGTCGGGCGGATTCATCGCCAGTTACCTCGAGGACGCGCACAGCCGTTTGGAGTGCTACGCCCGGGACGGGACCCATCTGCGGACGATGCCGCTTGCGAGCCTGGGTACCGTCACCGAGTTCAGCGGCAAGGCTTCCCACAAGGAGTGCTTCTACGCCTATACGAGTTTTACGTTGCCACCGACGATCTACAGGTATGACGTTGAAACCGGTGTGAACGAAGTATTCCGGCGCCCCGAGATCGACGTCCCCAACGACGCGTTCGAGACGCACCAGGCGTTCTACGAGAGCAAGGATGGAACGCGCGTTCCGATGTTCATCGTCCACCGGCGTGGGCTCGAGATCGACGGCGCCCGGCCGACGTTGCTCTACGGGTACGGCGGCTTCAACATCTCGGTGACGCCTACCTTTACGGTGTCGCGCATCGCCTGGCTCGAGATGGGGGGAGTCTACGCCGTGGCCAACATCCGAGGAGGAGGCGAATACGGCGAGGAATGGCATCGATCAGGCATCGGCAGGAACAAGCAGAAAGGCCTGGACGACTTCATCGCTGCCGGGGAATGGCTGATCGAGAACGGTTATACGAACCGGGATCGCCTGGCCATCAGCGGCGGCAGCAACGGAGGCATGCTGGTCGGCGCGGCGATGACGCAACGCCCCGACCTGTTCGCGGCCACTGTTCCAGCCGTGGGAGTGATGGATCTGCTCCGGTTTCACAAGTTCACGATCGGGTGGGCCTGGGTTTCCGACTATGGATCGCCCGACGACCCGGCCGACTTTCCGGTGCTTTACAGTTATTCGCCCTACCACAACCTGGCCGAAGGCACGCACTATCCCGCGACGCTCGTGACGACTGGAGATCACGATGACCGGGTCGTTCCCTCGCACAGTTTCAAGTTCGCCGCGGCGCTCCAGGCTGCGCAGGCTGGGGAACGACCGACGCTGATCCGTGTCGCGGTTTCCGCGGGACACGGTTTGGGGAAGCCCACCTCGATGCAGATCGAGGAGGCGGTGGACGTTTTGACGTTCTTAAAGGGCGTGTTGCATGTCTGAGGTCAATCAGTAATCAGTTGTCAGTTTCTGGCTTCTAGCCAATGGCCAACAGCCTCCCAACCTTGATCCCGCCCCCACCGCGTGATAATTTCCATGCCGTACCAAATCCGCACCAGGAGAGGAACATGAGCGACATGCGAACAGGGACCCGCTTCTGGCTGGGCGTCGTCCTGGCATTGGGGCTGGCAGCCTGTGCGAACGTCTCGGCCGACAGCGAGTACTTCGGCCGTGTCACCCCGCCCGAGGGGCAGGTCATGCGGTACATCTCCGGCTCTGAACCCGAATCGCTCGACCCACCCGTGTCGTCCGGGCAGCCGGAGGCGAGACTCTACATGGCGATCTTCGAGGGTCTCACCGAGTACGATCCGAAGACGCAGGAACCGATCCCGGGTGTCGCCGAGCGTTGGGACATCAATGAGGACTCTTCGGAATTCGTGTTCCATCTCCGCCGGGATGCTCTGTGGACCGACCAGAGCACGGTGGACGCACACGATTTTGTCTACTCCTGGCGCCGCGGCCTGTCGCCGGAACTGGCCTCTCGGAACGCTTACCTGGCTTATGAGATCAAGTACGCCCAGCCGTACAACGAAGGCGCTGTTTTCGTACAGAATGCTGCCAACGGCGAATATGTCCTGGAGCAGGATCTGTCCGGCGGTGAGCCCGAAGAGGAGGTCGATGTGCCGGACGACACGGCGTTCCGTGCGTTCATCACGGGCCCGAACCGGCTGACGCTGCCGGGTGATGAAGCATCCCGCCAGGCGATGTTTGACGAGAATCCTGTCCTTGCCGAGTTGGTCCGGAACAAAGACTTCGTGCCCGTCGCCGCCCAGGATGTTGGGATTGAGGCTGTCGACGACTTTACGTTTCGCGTGACCCTTGTCCGCCCGGCGCCATATTTTGTGGGCCTGATTGCCCACCAGATGTTCAAACCCGTGCACCGCGACACCGTTGAACGCTTCGGCGACGCCTGGACCAAGCCGGAGAACATCGTAACGAATGGCGCCTTCAGGCTCATCTCATGGAAGCCTTATAACGAAATACTCCTCGAGAAAAACCCGACGTACTGGGATGCGGAAACGGTTCGTCTCGAACGGCTGATCTTCTACCCGATGGAAGAAGCGACGACGATGATGAACCTCTACAAGGCCGGAGAGGTCGATGCCGTATTCAACCATGTGGTGCCGGCCGCCTGGCTCGACGTGATCCGACCGATGTTGGACTACATGGACGCCCCCGAGAACGCGATCGAATACTACATGTTCAACACGACCCAGGCGCCCATGGACGACGTGCGGGTCCGCAAGGCGTTCAACGCGGCGATCGACAAAGTGGCGCTTGCGGAATACAGGCGTGTTTCGAAGCCGCTAACAGCGTTTTCGCCCGAGGGGATCTACCCGGGCTACCCGCAGCCGAAGGGTGATCAGTTCGATCCGGAACGCGCGAAAGAGCTGCTTGCGGAGGCCGGCTATGCGGATGCGTCCGGCAACTTCGACCCGTCGACTTTCCCGGTCGGTGAAGTCGAGCTGACCTATAACACGTCGGAGTCAAACCGACAGGTTGCCGAATTCATCCAGGCACAGTGGAAGCAGAACCTGGGCCTGACCGTCGGGCTCAGGAACATGGAGTGGAAGACCTACCTGGTTACTCGCGCGGCCCTTGAGTACAAGGGCATCAGCCGAGCGGGTTGGGTGGGCGACTACATGGATCCATTCAGCTTCCTGAACATCCTCTATACCCCAACCGGGGACAACGGGACCGGGTGGTGGGATCCGGAATACGTCCAGATGCTGGATGACGCGAATCGGACGCTCGATCCGATGGAACGGTACCGCTTACTCGCCGAAGCCGAGGCGTTCATGCTCGACGCCCAGCCCGTGATCCCACTGCTGACCAGCGCGACGAACTGGATGAAGAAGCCTTACGTCAAGGGCATGTATCCGAACGCGGGAACCATGCATCCCTGGAAATTTGTCTACATCGAACACGACGAGTCCAAGTGGGACCGCGGTGTTCCGGACATGAATTAAACGGGGACAGGGGAGCCTGTCCCCTCTCTAAACTATGCTGCGTTTCATCCTGAGACGTCTGTTCGTCACGTTGCCGATGGTCCTCGTCGTGGTCTCGTTGACTTGGGGCCTGATCCGGCTCGCTCCGGGGAACTTCTACACGGGCGAGAAGGCCATTCCGCCTGCGATCGAAGAAAACCTCCGTGCGAAGTACGGCCTCGACCAGCCCTGGTACGTCCAGTACGGGCGCATGATCTCGAACACACTGCGGGGCGATTTCGGCAACTCGCTCCGTTACCAGGGGCAGTCGGTAAACGAGATCCTCGCGATCTCGCTGCCGGTGTCGGCGAGCATCGGCATCGCGGCCTACCTGCTGGCGTTGGTGATCGGGGTTCTCGTCGGGGTAATCTCGGCCGTCAAACAGAACTCCGGCATGGATTACACGTCGATGACTTTCGCGATGATCGGGATCTCGCTACCGAACTTCGTCATGGGTCCGATTCTCGTCCTGGCGTTCGGTCTGACGCTGTTCTGGCTGCCTCCCGCAAGGTGGGAAGGGTTCTTCAGCATCCACACGATTCTGCCCGTGATCACGCTGTCGGCCGTGTACATGGCCTATATCGCGCGGCTGGCGCGTTCGGGCATGCTCGAAGTCCTGCGATCCAACTACATCCGGACGGCCCGCGCCAAGGGTCTCGACGAACGGCAGGTGGTTGTGAGACACGCCCTCCGAGGAGGCTTGCTCCCGGTTGTCTCGTTTTCCGGTCCGGCGCTGGCCCTGCTGATTTCCGGGACTGTGATCGTCGAGCGCATATTCGCGTTGCCGGGCCTGGGCAATTACTTCATCAACGCCAACCTGAACCGTGATGAGCCGTTGATCATCGGCATTGTGGCGTTCATGTCGATCTCGATCCTGATATTCAACCTCCTCGTCGATGTGGCCTACGGCTTCTTCGATCCACGCGTGAGATATTGACGATGACGGAAGTCGATAACGAGATCATCGAAGGCACGTCCCTCTGGAGGGACGCATGGCGGCGGTTGCTCCGGAACCGGCTGGCGGTCGTCGGCATGGTCTTCGTCATCCTGATCGTCACGGCGTCGCTCGTGGGACCGCCGATTATCGAGGCGACGACGGGTTTCACCTACGACTACATTCCGGCGGATTCCTCTCTGATCCGAGCGTTCCCTCCATTTACCGGCCCGGACGGATCGTTCTCCTGGACGCACCCAATGGGTACCGACGACACGGGCAGGGACATCCTCGCGCGGGTCCTGCTGGGTGGCCGAATCTCGCTCATGGTCGGCATCATCTCGACGATCGTGTCCCTGCTGATCGGCGTCACCTACGGCGCGACCGCCGGATATCTGGGCGGGAGGATCGATGACCTCATGATGCGGGTCGTGGATGTGCTCTACGCCATTCCATACATGATGGTCGTGATCGTTCTGCTGGCATTTTTCGGCGGACAATCGCCCCTCGGTCAGCTCTTTCTGCTCTTCCTGGCACTAGGGGCGGTGTCCTGGCTCACGATGGCACGTATCGTCCGCGGGCAGGTGATCTCGCTCAAGAACCAGGAGTTCGTCCTTGCCGCCCGTTCTATCGGCGCGTCGAGTGCGAAGATCATCTTCCGGCATCTGGTTCCGAACACGCTCGGACCGGTCGTCGTCTATGCAACGCTGACTATCCCCTCGGTCATGCTCCTCGAAGCGTTCCTGTCGTTTCTTGGCCTCGGTGTCCAGGCTCCCCTGGCCTCCTGGGGAAGCCTGTCGGCGGACGGCATCCGGAACATCGCGATCTTCCCGTGGCAGCTCATCTTTCCGGGTGTCACGATGGCGGCCACACTGTTCTCCCTCAACTTCCTCGGTGACGGGTTACGCGACGCTCTGGACCCGCAGATGCGGAAGGCTCAATGAACGCCGATCAAGGCACGAACGGCTCGTTGCTCTCGGTCCGTTCGCTCGCGACCTACTTTGATACTGACGATGGGATGGTCAAGGCCGTGGACGGCGTCGACTTCGACCTTGCGAGGGGACGGACACTGGGTGTCGTGGGCGAATCGGGCTCCGGCAAGTCGGTAACGAGCTTGTCGATCATGCGGCTTATCCCGCAGCCCCCGGGAAGGATCGTATCAGGACGGATCACTTTTGCCGGCCAGGACCTGCTGTCTCTCTCTGAAGACGAGATGCGACGGATGAGGGGCAACCGCATCGCGATGATCTTCCAGGACCCGATGACGTCGCTCAACCCGTTCATGCGTATCTCCGCGCAGTTGATGGAGATGACCCAGTTACATAAGGGACACGGGAAAGCCGAGGCTTACGAGCACGCCGTCAAGATGCTCGATCTGGTGGGTATTCCCGACGCGCGCACGCGGATCGACAGCTATCCCCACGAGTTTTCCGGTGGTATGCGGCAGAGGGTGATGATCGCGATCGCGCTGTCGTGCAGTCCCGAGCTCCTCATCGCCGACGAACCGACGACCGCGCTGGATGTGACGATCCAGGCCCAGATTCTGGAGCTGATCCGAAAACTGAAGGACGAAACCGGCACGAGCGTCATCCTGATCACCCATGACCTGGGTGTCGTCGCCGGCATGACCGACGAGATCGTTGTGATGTATGCCGGTAAGGTTTTCGAACGGGCGCCGACACGAGAGCTCTTCGCCGCGCCGTCCAACCCGTACACGCAGGGGTTGCTCAAGTCCGTCCCCGGCCCCCGGGGCGCTGGAGAGACCCTGTACCAGATTCCAGGGTTGCCGCCGGACCTTGCCCGTCTTGGCCCGGGATGTCCGTTTGCCCCGCGCTGTGAACGGAGGGAGGCGATCTGTGAAAGCCAGTATCCTCCGTTCGTCGAGCTGACCCCGGACCACTACTCGCTTTGCCACTTTGCCGAGGAGATCAAAGGGGAGGCGTCCCCATGACCGGCAACGGATCGCATGCGAGAGGCGGAGATACGCTGCTCGCCATCCGCGACCTGAAAGTTCATTTCGACCTTGGTGGGGGCACGTTTTGGGATCGGGTTGCGGGGGGCAGTCCGGTTCGACGAGTCGTCAAGGCCGTCGATGGCGTTTCGCTCGACATCCGCAAAGGGGAAACCCTCGGTCTGGTCGGGGAGTCGGGTTGCGGGAAGACCACCCTGGGACGCGCCCTGCTGCGCCTGACACACCTGACTGACGGCGAAGTCGTGTTCAAAGACACGGACCTGGCGGCGCTGTCGGCCTCGGAAATGCGGCTCCGGCGGCGTCACCTGCAGATGATCTTCCAGGACCCCTACGCTTCGTTGAACCCTCGGATGACGGTCGGTCAGATCATCTCCGAGCCGATCGAAACGTTCGGTCTGGCACGGGGAGCCGACAGGCAAGCGCGCGTGCGCGAGTTGATGGAAACCGTCGGCCTCAGCGTGCGGTTCATCAAGCGGTATCCGCACGAGTTTTCCGGCGGGCAGCAGCAGCGCATCGGGATCGCCCGTGCGCTGGCCGCGGACCCGGACTTCATCGTCGCCGATGAGCCGATATCGGCTCTGGATGTATCCATCCAAGCGCAGATCATCAACCTCATCGAACGTCTGCAGGAAGAGCGCAGCCTGACCTACCTTTTCATTTCCCACGACCTTCGGGCCATCCGCCACACGTCGGACCGCGTGGCGGTCATGTACCTGGGCAAGCTCGTGGAGATCGCGGAAGCGGAAGTGATCTACCAGGATCCGCTGATGCCGTACACGAAGGCATTGATCTCCGCGGTGCCCATCCCCGACCCGGTCGCCGAGAGCACCAGGCAGCGGATCATGCTGGAAGGCGACGTTCCTTCTCCCATCAACCCGCCCTCGGGCTGCCGGTTCCACACCCGTTGTCCGTACGCGCTCGCCGCCTGTCGCGAGAACGTTCCCGAGCTCGTCGAGATAAAGCCCAATCACATGGCCGCCTGCATCCGAATCAGCACCGACCAGCCCGACATCGATCGGGTGGGCTAGGGCGCCACTCCGGGGCTTGGTTGATCCTTTTCGAAGATCACACATTGGCAATGATCAATTTACAGATTGGCCATTCAGTGATCTCGGATCGACCATCGACCACCGATCATTGATCATCGGTTCATCTGCCCGCGGGGACCATGCGAGTTAGCTACGGCGTTGGATACACGATTCGGTTGCCACATGCCCATCCGTTTCCGATGGGGAAGTACGAGGCGCTCTACCGGATTATCGTCGAAGAAGGCCTGCTTCACCCCGACGATGCCATCGACCCGGGCGAGGCGGCCTGGTCGGACCTGGCACTCGTCCATACCCCAGCGTATCTGGACGCGTTACGTAAAGGAGGATTGACCGAGGGCGAGGAGCGTCGTCTTGGGCTGCCCTGGTCCCCGGCATTAATCCGCAGGTCGCGCATGGCCGTGCAGGGGACGATCCAGGCCGCGCGTTTCGCTCTTGCCGATGGTATCGCCGCAAACCTGGCCGGCGGTACACACCATGCTTTCCCCGACCATGGAGAGGGCTACTGCGTCCTGAACGATGTGGCGGTCGCCGTGGCGGTTCTGAGGCGGTCGGGAGAAACCGGTCGGGTACTTGTAGTCGACCTGGACGTCCACCAGGGAAACGGAACGGCCTCCATCTTCGCCGACGATCCCCGGACTTTTACGTTCTCCATGCATGGCGCTCGGAATTACCCGTGGGTAAAGCCGGCGTCCTCGCTGGACGTCGACCTTCCCGACGGCACCGGGGACGAAGAATACATGGATGCTCTGGTCGACAAGCTCGAGAAAGCCTACCGACTGTCGTCCCCGGAGCTCGTCTTCTATCTGGCAGGTGTCGACGCGGTGGCGGGCGACCGCTTCGGTCGGCTGGCCCTCACAACCGCCGGGCTGCGAGAACGGGAGCACTACGTTCTGGAGACAGCCCGCCGCCACGGATCTCCGCTGGCGTTCCTGCCTGCTGGTGGTTACGCGAAGACTCCCCTCGAAACGGCCCAGTTGCACGCGGCCGTCCACCGGGAACGAAAGTCGGTCTTCGATTGAATTTCGCCGTAGGATTGAATTTCGGGACGGTGCATTAATCCCAGATCAGGACCCTCTTGAACAGAGACATTTGCGGTTGCCGCTGTCCAGTAGGCATATGATCGGACCTAAGCTGGGATTAATGCACCGTCACGAAATTCCCGGTTGGGGCGACTCCTTGCTATAATTTCTCCCTTTTCGGGCATCAGACGATGGAAGACGAGAAACTCGACCAACTAACAAAGCACGCTTCGGAGCCTGCGGTCATCGAAGAGAAGCATCGGACGGCGATGACGATCCTCTTCAGCGATATCAAGGGTTCCACCGCCTACTTTGAGCGCAAAGGGGATGTCGAGGGGTTGGCTTGGGTCCAGCGCCACAACGACATGATGTTCCCGTGCGTCGAGAACAACGCCGGTCGCATCATCAAGACCATCGGGGATGCGATCATGGCCATGTTCAACAACCCCGTGGACGCGGTCCGGGCGGCCGCCAGAATGCAGAACATCCTGGTTGACTACAACAAGGCACAGCCTGAGCCCGACCAGATCCACATCCGGATCGGTGTGCATACGGGGCTGGGCCTGCTCCAGGACAACGACGTGTTCGGTGATGTCGTCAACGCGGCGGCACGCGTCCAGAGTCAGTGTGAGCCCGATCAGATCCTCGTCACGGACGTCTTGCTCTCGGCGTGCTCGAGGGCCGGCCTGCAGGTTGGAAAGCTCGGGCGGGCCAAGATGAGGGGTAAGGACGAACCCATCGATGTCTACTCCGTCGGCTGGTCACCGGATGCTACGCAGCATGTAATCGATGACTTGCAGAAGAAGTTCGTCGGAGAGATTCAGGAAATGAAGCAGTCGCGGACGGCTCTCGAAGAGGAGTTTGACGCGGCACGTCTCGGGTGGCGCGAGGAGCGCCGCCGGCTCAACGCTGAGGCAGAGCGCCTTGAGGAGGGGGCCACCGGGGCGTTGGAAACCGCTCGGAACGAAGTAACCGAGGAATTCCAGAAAGAATCCCAGTTCAAACTCGAGAAGGCTGAGCAGGCACGGGCCCAGGCGGCTGACAATTTCAAGACCGCCGGGGAGCGTTTCGAGGTGGAGCGCGTCGCGTTGAAGGCGCAGATATCAAGCCTCGAGCATCGGCTCGTCGAGTCGATGGAGCAGATCAATAATCCCGCTCGTATTGCGACGGAGGTTCGCGAGCAGGTCCAGGCTCGCCTCGCCGAAGCGAAGAAGGAGTGGCAGGAGCAATGGGATACGGAACGCCGCCGCCTCGAAGAGCGGATTGCCAAGGCCAAGGACTCCGGCCCCAAAGATCCGATGGCCGAGGCGCGTCGGCTCATGATGGAGCGTCTCAAGGCGAAGCAGGAAGGGCGGGCTCCGGGCCAGCCCGGTGCCGAACTGGCCGCAGCCAAGGAGAAAGCCGAGACCGAGCGTGACGAGCTCGCAGGTCGCGTGAAGCAGCTCGAGCGGGAAGTCCAGCGAACCGAGGAGACTGCGCGCCGCGAAGCCTACAACGAGCTCCGGCATCGCTATGACCAGAAGACCGAGCAGACCAACCGAATCAAGTCACAGCTCGAACAGGAAGTTCGTTCGCTTACCGAAGAACTGGACGACCTGAAGGAATCGAGCGGCGCTCGAATCCATCACCTCGAAGAGGCGGTCCGGGAAGCTGAAGAAGCAGTCCGGGTCCAGACCCGTGCCGAAGTCAAGGCCGAGTACGATGCCAAGGTCGACGAGGCCGAGCGCGGTCGGACACGCCTGGAGCGACGGCATCGGGAAGCGGTCGAGGGATGGGAACTGGAACGCCGCGGACTCGAAAAGCAGCTCAAGAGTCTGGAGGAGGGTGTCAAGGAGGCGCGGGACATGGCCTTCAAACGATCCAGCGCGCCGACCGTGGAAGAAATCAACCGGCTCCGTCACCAGTTGGAAGAGGAGTTCGAGCAAAAAGTCGCCCGGTGGGAAGAAGAGAGGAAACAACTAAGGGAAACAATCCGGTCTCTCGAAGAGTCTTCCGACTCCTAATCTCCTCGCTACGTCGGCGCATCGCAGGTCTTCTATTGAAGACTCCGCATCGGACATCGTTCATTCGAAATTCGAAATCGGAGATCGCAACCCCTACACGCTCAGTTACCGCGCCTGATGTAGATGTTACCGTTCAACGTGGTGAACTGGAGCTCCTGCCCTCCGCCGTTGATGGTCCCGACGATCGTGTCACCGATGCGGATACGGGGCTGGTCACCGCTCCCTGTCGAAGTCGAAGCATTGCCCCCCACTCGGGACGCGAGCTCGACCTCGAAGTCGCTGTAGACTTCACCGTTGTTCGTCTTCATCCGGACAGTTGCCCTCGTTTCTGCGGGAAGTGTAACGTCGATCGCGCCGTTGAGCGTGCTGAACGCCATCGGGCTGTCGCCCTCGATGTCGTCAAACGTCGCGACAATCTCGCCGTTCAAGGACCCTTTGCACGCGTGTCGGAGGTCGCTCTTCGTGTGCCCTACGGAGACGTCGCTCAGGCTTGGGTCAGTCAACGGAACCGTAATCGAAGTCAGCAATGTGCGCGGGGAGATCGAGGCCGAAAACCAACAACGGCCCCATCCGTGTGACTAATATCTCCGGGTCCGCCGTCCTGAATTATTAATTTGCCCTGTCCGAGGGATATGGTCAACGTTCATCTCAGGCTGCGCCGGGCCATCCATTTCAGGAAGCGACCGAGTGTGCCCTCGAACTTGTCTTTGTAGTAGCCGTCCGCCGCTCGTTCCAGGCCCTCGATCATTGTTGGATACACCCGAATCGACTGGGCAAGCCTTCCGACCGGGATATGGTTCGTCATTGCCAGTTGAACGACCTGGATCAACTCCCCTGCGTTGGGCCCGACAATATGTCCACCCACAAGCCGGCCCCGGCGTGTCGAAAGGAGCTTGACGAAGCCGATGGGCTGTCTCTCGGTAATGGCTCGGTCTAGTTCCGCCATCGGAGTAGCGCATCACCTTGAGGTCCGGAATCCGTTCTCGGGCCTCCTGTTCGGTCATGCCAATGTGAGCGACCTCCGGATCCATGTACGTTGCCCATGCCACGTTCTGGTAGGAAGCCTTTCGCTTGAGGGGAAACAACAGGTTACCGGTCAGCAGGCGTCCCTGGTACTCGGCGACGTGAGTGAAGAGCATCTTCCCCGTGACGTCTCCCGCGGCGTGGATGGAAACGGCGCTTGTCCGGAGCTTGGGATCGACATCGATACCGGTCTTGCTCGCGTGCACACCGACGGCTTCCAGCCCGAGAGTCTCAACGTTCGGCATCCTGCCCGCCGCGACGAGAATTTCCTCGACTTCGATCGAACGGCCCGACGACGTGCTGACACGTTTCAGACCACTTTTTGTGTCGACCCGGATCGCCGACTCGCCGAGGACGAGGCCGATTCCCTCGCTCTTGAGGATTTCAGCCACGGCATGGCTGACTTCCACATCCTCGCGCGGCAGGACGCGGTCGAGCATTTCCACAACCGTGACCCGACTGCCGAACCTCGAAAAGACCTGCGCCAGTTCAATGCCGATAGGTCCGGCCCCCAGGATCGCAAGCGACCGCGGCATGTGCTCGAGGGCAAAGACCTCGACATGGGTGATGAAGCCGGCTTCGGTCAATCCTGGAATTGGCGGGACCCCGGGCCGGGATCCCGTCGTGATCACGGTCTTTCGTGCCGACAGCTCGCGTCCGTCAACCCGAATCCTTCCGCCCTCGAGCAGGGAAGCTTCTCCCCGGATGACTTCGATACCCATGCCGCGAAAGCGTTCCGGGTCGTCATGGCGGCCCACTGACTCGCGAGCGGTCCTCATGCTTGCCATCAGGGAAGGGAAGTCGACGCCCGGATCGGTTGGGGACAGGCCGAAGTCAGCGGCACGCCGGATGTCGGCCACGAGCCGAGCGGACCGGATCAACGCCTTGCTCGGGACGCAGCCCGTCCACAGGCATTCACCGCCGAGGCGGTTGCGCTCGATCAGCGCGACGCGCGCTCCGAATCGAGCCGTTCCGGATGCGACGGTGAGGCCTGCCGTCCCGCCGCCTATGACTACAATGTCGAAGCGTTCGCTCATAATAGCTGTGATGCGTCTTTCGATTATTATCCCCGCGCTGAACGAGGCTGATCGAATCGCAGCTTCGGTCTTGTGCGCCCTGGTCGAAGGCGACGAGGTGATCGTCTCCGACGGTGGCAGCTGCGATTCCACGGTGGAGATCGCCACGCGGTCTGGAGCGATCGTAGTCGAGAACGTCCGCCCGCGCAGCCTTCAGATGAATGCGGGGGCCCGCCGCGCGACAGGCGACGTTCTCCTGTTCCTCCATGTGGATACTCAACTTCCTTCCGGCGCCCGGGAACTGATCGAGCGTTCGCTCTGCGATCCCGGAACCCTCGGAGGCGGGTTCACTGTCCGCTACGCGTGCGAAGGATGGCTCTGGCGCATGCTCGACTGGCAGGTCAACCTCCGCTCGCGGGTCGGCGTTCCTTGGGGCGACCAGGCCTTGTTCGTCCGAAACGAATTCTTTCGCCGGACGGGCGGGTACCGGCCGTGGCGGCTCATGGAGGATATCGACCTGGCCCGCCGCATGCACAAGCACGGCTCCCTGAAGCTCATCCGGACCGCCGTCGGCGTATCGCCGCGTCGGTTTGAGGCCGGGGGCTTCTTCCGGACAGCCTTGCGCAACCAGTTGATCCTCTCCGCATATTACGCCGGAATCTCTCCGGACACGCTCTCTCGTTTCTACGGCTATCCCGCCCCATCGGACGAGTCATCGTGAGCACGCGCGTTCGGACCATCGCGTTGGTCCTGATGGCCAAGGAGCCTGTTGCGGGCTTCGTGAAGACACGGCTCGTGCCCCCTCTCGATCCGGGCGGGGCCCGGGCCCTGGCCGAGGCGATGTTGCTCGATTCGATCGCGCGTCTCGCCTCGTTCGGCGACTGCGATAGATGGATCGCCTACGCGCCCGAGGCGGCGCGGGCCTATTTCGAGCGCGTAACATTTTCGGAACTGTCAATCATGCCCCAGTCGGGTGGCGACCTTGGTTGCCGCATGCGCGCCATCGTCGAAGCCCGAGCGGGGGTGGACCGCGGGGGCGTGATCGTGATCGGTTCGGACTTACCGACGCTGCCCGCCGCCTATGTTCAATCTGCCGTCGAGAGCCTACGGGATGGCTCGAACCTGGTCCTGGGCCCGACCGAGGACGGAGGGTACTACCTCATCGGCCTCGCACGCCCGGCCTCTGGACTGTTCGAAGCAATCGCGTGGAGCACGCCGAGGGTGCTCGAGCAGACTCTCGAAAGGGCGCGTTCGACGGGCCTTGAACCGGACCTGCTGCCATCCTGGTACGACGTCGACGATCTCGTCGGCCTCGCACGCCTCCGGGCCGATCTTGCCCGGACGCCGTCCGAGGATCTTCCGCTGCACACCGCCCGCCTTCTCGAGACTCTCTAGGCTTCTTCGGTCTGATCCTCCCCGGTGACTTCCCTCAATGCACGTCGCCCCATGCGAGTCAGCAGGACGGCAACGATCACTGTCGCCGTTAGCCCGAACCAGTACAGGACGGATTCCGCGGTCGTCGCCTCTCGTCTTCCCGACAGCAGTTCCGCGATGCTGTATGCCACGGATCCGATGTAGGTGTACAGAGCCGTCGCCGGAAACATTCCGATGAAGGACGCGAGCACGTAGTCGCGCAACCGGACGCGCGTGAGTCCCAGCGAGTAGTTCAGCATCACGAAGGGAAACATTGGCGACAGGCGCAGCAGCATGATGAGTCGAAACCCAGAACGCTCCGCTGCCGCGTTCATCTTCCGGAGGAACGGGCGCCCGTGAAGGCGATGCTGTACACGGTCCCGCAGGACCGACCGGGCGAGCAGGAATGCTACCGTCGATGCCAGGACGCTGGCCGGGGAGGCCAGGGCCAGACCGTAAACCGGCCCGTACAGGAAGCCGGCGATCAACGTGATCGCCGAACCCGGAAGCAATGCGACGGTCGTCACGACGTAGAGCAACACGAAGGCGATTGGGCCGACCCAGCCGAGGCCTCGGATCGTGTCGACAGTCAAGATGATCCAGTCGTTCATCGATCACAGGCCGCTAGCAGCACCCCCCGGGTTCACAGCAGGCGACCGACCCCACATCCTCTCCCGCGTCCAGGACGCGAAACGTTCCCGAATACGGTGGACGGGCAAGCTTCGCTGCCGTGTCCGTACAGATCTCCACAGGTTCATTGCGTGGAAACAGGTGACCTTCTTCGTCGATAACAGCCTTCAGCGGGCCCATGTACACGGCTCGCTGTCCGGCGTAACTGCACACTCCACCCTTGCCGAACTTAAAGCCCCGGATGATGAGCGAGTGGAAGCGGTAGCCTTCGACCTCCTTCCAGAACGACTTCTCGATCAGTGAAAGGCCGTAGAAACCGACCTGTTCGAGCAGCGCGAAGTACTCGTCCTCGGTCAATGCGCCCGAGACGCACTCTCCCCAAAGCCGCGGGTTCGCGCGCATATCGTGGGGAATCCGGGATTCCGACACCGTGTCGGAAATGACGACGCGGCCGTGGTTCTTGAGAACCCGCCACAGCTCGGCGAGCACCCGCCGCTTGTCGGGAGACAGGTTGATGACGCAGTTGGACGTGATCACATCGGCGATCTCGTCCTCGAGCGGCAGCCCTTCGAGGTATCCACGGCGGAACTCGACGACATCGTACCCGAGCGCGTCCGAGACGATTGGACGGTTTCGCTCGGCCCGTTCGACCATTTCGGGGGTCATGTCGATGCCGATCACGCGGCCGTCGGCGCCTACTTTTCGTGCCGCGATGAAACAATCGATGCCTCCACCCGAGCCCAGATCGACATAGGTTTCTCCGGGTTCGAGTCCGGCAAAGCGAAGCGGGCTGCCGCATCCGTAGGACACCTCGACCACTTCCTTTGGCAGGGAGGCCAGCTCAGCGGGATCGTATGCGGTCGGGCAGCACAGGGCGTCCTGAGGTTCCAGCGCCGCCTGGCCGTAGAAATCTCGCACCTTTTTGCGTGAGCGTTCCAGATCGACCGACAGGACACATGTTGAACGCGACGCCGCAATCTCAAACCCGCCGGCCGTCACGGTTTCTATTTCGGACAGCGTTTCTCCCATGGTGGCCACAACGGCCGGGGAATCGTATCCCGATGTCCCCTCGCAGGCCTTGTTGCCTTCGGCAATCTGATCGATGGCCCGGACGAGTAGCCACTCGTGGACGGGTGAGAACGGGTCGGCGCCGAGCACGCTCCCGGAATAAAAGAACGAATGCTCGATGTCTCCTCCGCCGCACATGAACTTCAGGTAGCAGTCCCGGCAGTTTTCCTTGTCGATTACCGATGCCGCCCGCAGCCGATCCGCCGCCGCCGAGTCGCTCCAGATTTCCCCCAGTGCCCGGTCGTTGATGTTGCCCATGCGCATCTCGGGTACTCCGACCATAGCCGGGGAAGGGTACACAGATCCGTCGGCGTACACACACAGGCTGCGTGTTCCGGCGACCGACAGGTCGGTTTTGACACCTCGCCGGACCTGGACCCGTTCGAGTGCGATTTCGTAATTGTCCAGCTCCACGCCCTGCGTCCGGGCCTCATCGAGATAGATCGCGAGCATGTCGATGATCTCTCCCGCCGATGGCGAAGCCATGTCGTCCCCGTCAAGAGCACGACCGGTCCTGTGACCCCATAACAGATGGTGCCTGCGGACTCCGAGCTTGTTCAGGAACCGGGGGAAGGCTGCGATCGTGGCGAGGTTCGATTGTGTCACGACGGTGGACACAGTCGGTTCGAAACCTGCTTCGAGCAGCGCCCGGATGCCCTCAACCGTTCGGCCAAAGCTCTTGGGGCGTATGTGGTTGTGCGTGGCGGCGTCCGGCCCGTCGAGGCTGACCTGAAGCGTCAGGTTTCCGTTCGAGATATCCCGCAGGCGATCGAGCATGCCTTTGGAGAACAACATCCCGTTGGTCAGGATGACGAGGTCGCGATCCTCCAGGATGGGCCGGGCGATGTCAAGCACGTCGCGTCTGAGGAACGGCTCGCCACCCGTAATGTAAAAGCGCTGAGAGCCGAGTTGTTTCGCTTCTTCGATCAGTTCTATCCAACGCTCGGTCTCCAGGCCGTCGATGCCTTCCGGTGACGAGTTCACCAGACAGTGCGCGCACGTCAGGTTGCAGCGGTTCGTCGTGTGAAACCACACTTCTTCGAGGGGATGTTCCTTGATGAGCGCGCCCCGGCCCGGGTACGGCTTGGCCGCGAAAGGCTTGGGCCGGAGAAAGTCCGTTCGAAGAGCGTGGTTCAGGAAGGTCGTGACGTCCAGCCAGGATTCTGCCCAGTCTTTGCGCGTGCGTTCGCGGTAAAGACCCACCAGATCCGAGACAGTGTGTCGGGGTCCGACATCCTTGAGGATCTCCACGCCTGTCCGGTCCGTCGCGATCCAGTTCGGACCCTCGGGGTCGAACATCACGGAAAGCCTTCCGCCGGATCTTTCTTCGTACCCCGGTGGCGAGTACAGTACTTGTTCGGGCAACAGTGGCATCGGTCAGCTCCTCGTCAGTGAATCCAATTCTGTATTGTAGGAGGCGTTACGATGTCGGCATTGTAAGCCATGTCACTTTAGCAGCCACGGGCTGCTAGGGAACGGAGGTCACGATGAAGGCTTTATGGAACGGGGCGGTCCTCGCCAAGAGCGATGCGACGATCGTCGTCGAAGGGAGTCACTACTTTCCGGCGGACGCCATCAACCGCGAGTACTTTCGAGAGAGCGACCACCATACGCTGTGTGGCTGGAAGGGTCAGGCCAGCTATTACGACGTCGTCGTCGATGATGAGACGAACAAGGATGCCGCCTGGTATTACCCGGAGCCGAAGGAAGCCGCCAAAAATATCCGCGGCCACATCGCCTTCTGGAACGGCGTCGACGTTTCCGACGGGTAGCGATACCTATTTCGTGACGGTGCATTAATCCCAACACAGGACCCTGCATCGTGGGATCTGGGACCAGACCTGGGATTAATGCACCGTCACGAAATCATCCTCAATCAGTAGACGCTCGTGCTTGACAGTGCCACCCCTATGTAGAAAACTACATTGCATGGTCCGCACCTATGTGACGTATTCCTCCGGACTTGTTCTCCGCGCCATCGCGGCCGGTTACCGCTACGGGTTCGATGTCATGGACGTTACGGGGCTACCCAGCGGAACCGTCTATCCCGCGCTCCGAAAACTTGAACGGGTAGGATTCGTGCGGTCCAGTTGGGAGGGGGCGTCTGACGCGCGGAAGAAAGGTCGGCCGGCCCGACGGTACTACGAGCTCACGGGTCAAGGATCGGTGGCGCTGGTGGCGCTGCTACGCCGCTTTCCCGGGTTGGAAAATGCGGTAGCCGAAGCATGACAGGGAACCGAACCGACGACCCCTTGCTCGAATGGTGCCTGTTCTGGATACGGAGGCTGGCCCTACTGGTTCCTGTGGCCCGCCGCAGCGACTGGCGTCGGGAATGGGAAGGGGAGCTGATCCATCGTTGGGAAGAACTGGGCCGAGGACGGCGCATCAGGCCCAGTGACCGAATGGGTCTTGTTCTGGCGTCGGTCGGAGCCATTGTGGATGTCGTCTGCCTCATACGACAGGACTGGAGAATCGACATGTTGATGCAGGATGTTCGTTACGCTGTCCGCACACTCGGGCAGAGGCCGGGGTTCACCGTAGTAGTCCTCCTCATCCTGGCCCTCGGTATCGGAGCCAACACGGTCGTGTTCAGCGTTGTCGATGCGGTGTTGTTCTCGCCGTTGCCATACCCGGACCCGGAACGCCTTGTGACGATCCGGGATGAGAATCCGGACAAATCGCTCTTTGATCAAGAACCCGCGCCCGGCAACATCTTGGACTGGCGCCAACGCACAGCGGTGTTCGAGGGCATCGGCGCCTGGTACGCGGGTGAACCGCGGACCGTGCGAGACGATACCCAGGCAGAAAAGGTATCGGCGACTGAAGTCACGCTGGACTTCTTTAGCGTGTTCGGCCGTGGGCCGCTCCTCGGACGGGTCTTCGATTCGGCCGAGGTTAGCCGGCAGGATGCCGTCGTTGTCCTCGGGCACGCCTACTGGATACGACGTTTCTCCGGCGACCCATCCGTCATCGGGTCCAAGATCCTAATCGATGAGGTCCCCCACGAAGTACTCGGTGTGATGCCCGCCGACTTCGGAGTACCGGATCGTCTAATGGCGCTGTGGCTGCCATGGGATTTCCGGATCAGCTACTCGCACCTGCCCGATATCCCGCGCGACTATCGGTTTGTCAACGTCGTTGCTCGCATGAGACCCGGAATCACGATCGAACGGGCGCAAGCGGACATGGACCGGATCTCAGCGTCGCTAGCTGAGGAGCACCCGGTGGCCAATGGAGGATGGAGTTCCCGTATCGTCGCACTACATGAGGAAACCGTGGGCGATGTGCGGCAGTCTCTGATCCTTCTGTTCGGCGCCGTCGGCTTTGTTCTCTTGATCGCGTGTACCAACATCGCGAACCTGCTCATGGCACGGGCCTCAGATCGGCGGCGCGAAATGGCGTTGAGGTCGGCCATCGGAGCGTCGCGGCTGAGGCTGGTCCGCCAACTCCTAACTGAAAGCGTGCTGTTGTCGACGTTGGGTGGGCTGGGCGGCATCGCGTTGGCCTTTATCGGGTTCCGCGTGCTTGGGGTCGTGGCTCCGGCCGAACTGCCGCGCTTCGACGAGATTGCGCTCGACGCTCGGGTCCTTGTGTTTGCCTTGGGAGTGACTGCGGCCAGTGGACTGATCTTCGGTTCGCTGCCCGCGATCCATGCGATCCGGGTAGATCTGCTGGGCTGTCTCAAGGAAGGAACAGGCGGGGCCGGGACCGGCCGCCCCAGGCGCAGCTTCGGTAGCGTTCTCGTGGTGACCGAGGTTGCGGCAGCGCTCGTCCTGATGATCGGCGCCGGTCTATTGATCCAGAGCTTCATCGGAATTCTCCGAATCGATCCGGGTTACGACCCCGACAACGTGCTGGTTGCCAGAACATTTCCAGACCCCGTAAAGTACGGCGGGGCAGAAGCCCGATTGGGCTATTTCGATTCTCTGAGACGCCAACTCTCCTCGTTGCCGGGAGTGATGTCGGTTGGTGCGGCGACGGGTCTGCCGCTCAACGCCTACAACAACACACCCACGCGGCCGTACTGGAGGCAGGGCTCCGCGACTCGGACCGAAAACGCACCCGAGGCGGACATCACGATGATCACCCAGGGTTTCCTCCGCACGATGCGGATACCGCTTCTCTCGGGAAGGGATTTCGACGATCGCGATTCACTCGATGGAGTGCCTGTGGTCATCGTGAACGAACTACTCGCCGCATCGCTGTGGCCGGACGAAAATGCGGTCGGCGAGTATCTCATGATCGATTACAGCCAACGGGGAATCTACCCGTACCAGATCGTGGGCGTCGCCGGGGCGGTGAGAACCGTGGATCTGAAATCCGAGCCGCAGCCGGAAATCTATATGCCACACGCGCAGGTTCCCTACGTCACGATGAACGTAGTGGTTCGCACCTCTTCAGACCCGACCGCGCTGGCAGCTTCAGTCAGGAACGTCATTGCCACGATGGATCCGACACAACCGGTCCACAGCGTCACGACCATGGAATCCCTCGTCGGGGTGTCCGTCGCCGCCGATCGTTTCTCGACGTTCTTGATGGGAGTGCTGTCCGCGCTGGCGCTCGTGCTGGCAACGTTCGGCGTCTACAGCGTGATGGCCTACACGGTCAGCCAGCGGCGCCATGAGATCGGCGTGCGCCTCGCGCTCGGCGCCGACCGCGGCAATATTCTGGGCATGGTCGTTCGGCAGAGCGGCGCCCTGGTCGCGATCGGCGTGGCTCTGGGCCTGGTGCTGGCGCTCGTCCTGACTCGGACCATGTCTTCGTTGCTGTACGGCGTGAGCGCGCCGGATCCGGCTACGTACCTGGCCGTGTCAGTGGTCCTCGCCGCGGCAGCCGCCTGTGCCAGTCTCGTGCCGGCGCGCCGAGCAATGGCGGTCGATCCGATCAACACCTTGCGACATGATTGATTACGGGCAGTGCATTAATCCCAACCTGGGACCACCCGAGTGTGGACCGTACCTGATCCGGGATTAATGCGACTGTGCCGAAGTGTCTATTCGATGTTCGGATCCCTGACTACCCCGAAGAAGATACCGTTCAGCAAGAGTCGCGTTCCGCCTTCCCAGAACGACCGGAAAGCGGGCATGTCCGCATAGAGGACCACGCTTCCCGAACCCAACCGCTCCCGAACCAGATATGCGCTGTGAGCCAGTTTGGATTCCTTGTCGTCGCGCATGAACCCGCCCACGCGGAAATCCGACTCGGGGTAGTAGACTACGTTGTCACCTTCCTCGGTGAGCTCGAGTATGACGCTGTCCTGGTTCAGCAGCGTTACTGAGTTGCCGTACCCGATCGCGAGCGGATGAGACACATCGACCCGGAGTTTCATCGTCGCGCCCGGTATCTCGTCGGTGAGCCGGTCGTCCTCGCGTTCTTCATAGGGCGTCAGCAGCCGGCGGACGCGTTCTTCCTCGGAAGGTTCTTCCTGGGCACCCAGTTCTTCATCGCCATCGCGCGCCGCGCGCCGTGCCTCGCCACTATTCGAGACCAGGTGGTACCCGATCGAGGCGAATCCTGCCTGATTCCTGGTGGCGAAGACGGCGCCCGCGCCGATTCCCAGGAACGTGCCGCCGCCCTGGATCCAGGAACGAAGCCGGGTGCGTGTTCCTTCTCCGACCGCGTTCATATAGTTGCCCCCGTCGGGGAACACGATGACGTTGTAGTCGTCCAGATCGACCCCGCCCAGCTCGGACGTTCGAATCGCGGTGAACCGGATGTCGTTTTCCTGTTCAAACAGGTGCCACAGCGTTCCGTAACCGTAGGCGCTCGTGGGATTGTCGGTGATGATTGCGACGCGTGGTTTTTGAACCGTGCGGACCCGGTTTGATCCGAAGTCGATGCCGTCATCGGTGAGGTAGCTGTCAAACGCATGGACCTCCACGTGGTGTTCATCGGCCAGTCCTGCCAGCGTCGTGTGGATCGTGTCGTCGTTGCCCTCGACGGGAATGATGATCGTTCCCCTGGGAAACTGCGTGTCGTTCATTCGGAAATCCTGGAGGATGACGGTCGTGCGAATGTCGGCCCGGAGCACCTGGTTCAGCATTCGCGCCGCGTCGTTCGTGTCCATCGTGAAGCCGTAAGCGGCCCGGGCGCGGCGCCCGGGAGCGCCTGCGGTGACGGGTTCGGGCTGATCCGCCAGTGCCACCGACGACACGGTTGCGCGGTTACCGGCGGCGAACGCCTGCACGCCGTATGCCAGCGGCAGTGACCAGGACGTGATGTCGTAGAAGAAGTACTCCTCGATTTCCGGGTCCGGCTCCAGGAGCGAATGAGCGAGGATTCCTGAAGGCTGCGCCAGGTCGATCACATACGTTCCCGCGGGCAGGGCCGTGGCATCGACATGGCCTTCTGCCAGTTCGTCCAGGTTGGTCACCTCGAACTCGGATTGTGCGACGGTGACTTCGATGCCCTGGGACGCGAGCAGTTCCGCGAGTTCTCGTGCGAGCCGAACGTCCTTTCCGGGGACGAGGAAATACTGCTTGACCGCTCCATTACGGCCACGCTCCACCGATTCGACGAAGTACCGGTAGAAATCCATCAGGCGTTCTTCACGGTTGTCAGCGGTCGTCTTCAGGGTTGCGATCGACGTCGTGAAATGGTTCAGCGCGCGGTCGCGGAGCGTCAGCGTCGTTCCGTCGGCGCGTGCGATTGCCAGGGCACCAAAACCGCTCCCAGCCTGCTCATATGTCATGCCGATGGCGCCGTGGAAGGAAGGCCACGAATCACCGTACGACGGATAGAACAGGTCGTAGCCCTCGGCTGTAAAGTATCGGCTGCCGATCCGGTCCATCGCTTCCGCGTTTCCCTGGCCATAGATCTCGAACCACTTCGTAAGGACTTCCGGAAAATTGCGGTTGATCGGGGCGTAGGGTGGCGGGAAGAAGTAGGTGCTGTTGCTTCCCATCTCGTGGTAGTCGACCAACACCTGCGGGTTCCAATCCAGGTAGGTGCTGATGCGACCCTGCGACTCCACCTGCGTCTGCCAGGCCCAGTCCCGATTGAGGTCGAACAGGTAGTGATTGGTCCTGCCTGCCGGCCACGGTTCCCGGCGTTCGATCGCATTGGGGTCCGGGTTTGCGTCGGCGACGACGAACCGGTTGACGTGCGAGGCGTAGCGCTCACGCCCGTCGGGGTTGATCATCGGATCGATGATGACCACGAGTTCGTCGAGTAAATCCAGGGTTGCTGGGTCCGTCCCGGCCGCCAGTTGATAGGCCACCTGCATGGCTGCCTCCGAGCTCGCCGCTTCGTTGCCGTGGACGTTGTAGGCAAGCCACGCGATTGCGGGCGTGTCGGCTGCGATCGCACGGGCATCCGCTTCTTCGGTGATCCTCGGGTCGCGCAGGCGGGCGATGTCGGCCTTTATCGCGTCCAGTCGTTGGAGGTTGGCCCGACTCGAGAAGATCAGAGTGTAGAGCGTACGCCCTTCATAGGTCCGGCCATAGGGGACCATCTGCATCCGGTCGGTGGCGTCAACGATTGCCTCGTAGTAATTCTCGATGTTCGAGTAGAGCGTGAAGCGCTCGCCTATTTCGTACCCCAGTTCGGCGGCCGGTGTCGGAACCGCCGGATCGTAGGTACCGCCAGGATAGAAAGGGAGATCGCTGAGCTGGGGCGTGAACAATAATGCCGCAGCGAAGAGAAAAGAATACATATCGCCTCCAAACCGGTTGAGGACACAGCGCCAGTCCCCTAATTATTCATCGCGCCGGCCTTGGTCCGGCCTGATGCGGATCGAGGGCCCGGCCATCCGTCGGGCAAGTCACCGCAGTCTTCACGGAGATGTTTCCAGTAGCCGGGCCGGATCGTTTCGAGCAGCTCCTTGCGGTTCTTCATCTTCACCGGCTTGCCGACGTAGATCTTGCCCATCCGCTCCATCCATTTTTCAGGCATCAGGCCCGCGAACATGAACAGCGGCCATGTGAAGTTGCGCCCGTTGGTCCGGCGCAGCTTGGTCAGCCACATTACGAGCGAGCCGATCCTCCACGCCGATGGCCCCCACCAACTGGCTTGACCCGGCCGGAGGTTGTGCTTCCAGCATTTCATGATCAGCTGCCATTGCAGCGGGGTGAGCTTGCTGGTCTCCGTGACGCCGCGCTCGGAGGCCATTCGCGTGTCGTGCAGGGGCGTAAAGACCGAAGGCACCAGGAAGGCGAACAGCTTCCGGCGATCGAGTTCGTAGATGAGGTCCAGCGTTGCTCGGACGTCGTCGTCGGTTTCGCCCGGATTGCCCACCATCAGCGTCATCATCGGATACCAGTTGTTTTCGTTCATGACCCGCAGGCCTTCCAGCACCACACTGGGCCATTCCTCGATCGGAAAAGGGACGGCCTTGCTGGGCATGATCTTTCTGGCCAGCGTCACCGATCCGGTTTCCAGGCCGATCAGGGGCGTGAGGACCTTCTTTTTCGGATGCCCCGACAGCATCGGGAGGTGGATCGGGCTCTTGTCGAGGATGGCCTCGGAAATCTCGCGAATCAAAATCGGATCGACCACGGCGGGCGCCATCGTGGAATGTGACAGGCCAAACTCTTCAACTCCCGGAACACTCGACGAGTCCCGGTAGAGGTCCACGAGCGCCTCCCTGTTCGGGAAGAAGAACGGGATGTCGGTCCCCACCTGGCCCCAGATGAACATGTCCTCGGTCGCGAGCGAGATCTGCTTGTTGCCCAACCGGATGTTCGTGCGCACCGCGTCCATGATCTTGTCCTTCGGGAGGTCGATCTGAGGGTTGAGGTCCGGAACGCAGAAGTGACATCGGCGTCCGCAGCCAGTCGTCATCTCGACAACGCCGAAACTGGTTCTCCGGTCGGGGAACAGGATCGATTCGCGCGTACGCGGGTGATTGACCGTTACTTCGTGTGGGAGTTCCTCACCGGCGACGGCCTGGTGAAACAGCGCCATCGTATCCGCCGACTCGCTGCGTCCATCGACGACGCAGTCCACGCTGAGCTCGGCGAACATATCGGTCTGCTTGATCTGCCATCCTCCCGACCCGCCGACGATGACCTGAAAATCCTTCCGGTACGGGCTCTGCTTGATCTTTGCAAACATCAACCGTGCGTAGTGCGAGTTGATCGGCATTTTCGACGATCCGAAGATCGACGTGTAGACGCCCGCCGCAAAAGTGACGCCGAGCGGGTTGTGGGTCGACACGGCCAGGACGCGCGTCCGCGGCCCGATGAACCTGTCGAGGTCGTCGGGATAGCACGCGACGACGTCTTGGGCCGGGAATTCCCTCAGGAGTGATTTTTCCAGAACACCCACACCGGCAGGCATGTAGCGGGCCGAGCCGTCGGCGTTGTACTCGACGTCTCGCCAGGTGGGGTACTTCCTGTCCAGTATCCACTCGAGCCAGATCGGCAGCGAGGCCATTGCCATCTGGATGAAATAGCCCGCGTGGTCAATCGATTCGGTCAGCGGGGCCGTGATAACGATCAGCTTGCCGCCGTCGGTGGGCGCTAGGGGATCGGGCCCGTTGTCTCCGTTACCCGAGACGCGGCTTTCGATTATTTCGGGTTCGTCTCGTTGATTTCCATTGCCGTTCGCTCGGTGCATCGAATTGTGTTTCCTTTCCGGACGTTGCGGCGTGAACCTACGGTCAGGATTTCCAGGCCGCATTCGTCAGCGCCGACCGCCAGCCCGAATATTCTCTTCGATTTCATCGTTCCAGCCAACCCCGAGGGTTGATTTCAGGCCACGGGCCAGGCCTGGGATCGTCTCCATCGTTTAGCGGTTTGCGTTCCACCGAGACGCGTGGCATAAGTTCTCCCGACACCCTTTCGATTGGGAGAAACCATGTCACCCAACATGATTGATTACGAATTGGCACGTGAAGGCTTCACGCTCGAAGTACCGGCGAAGTTCAATTTCTCTCGGGACGTGATCGACATCTGGGCCGAGGATCCCGATAAGGCAGCGCTCGTATGGATTGATGACCACGGCCCTGAGATTCGGAAGACGTTTCGGGACCTTGCCGTCGGTTCGCGCCGCGTTGCGAACGTCCTAGGCGCCGGGGGGGTGGAACGTGGTGACATCGTCATCGTCATCCTGCCGCGGCTGATCGAGTGGTGGCTCGTACACTTGGCCTGTCTGCGTATGGGTGCCATCTTCAGTCCCGGAACCCCCCAGCTAACGCCGAAGGACGTCCAGTATCGCGCTTTGGCCTCCGGCGCCTGTTGCCTCGTAACCGATGCGACGACGGCCGAACGCCTGGATGGTTCGACAACGGAGCCGCCCCTGTTCCGGAGTCGTTTCGCACTCGGAGGGGTACGATCAGGATGGTCGGATTTCGACGGGTTGCTGGCTCGCGCTTCGGAAGACTTCCAGACGGTGGACACCGGCTCGGACGAGAACGCGCTCCTGTTTTTCACCTCTGGAACTGCGGGACCTCCGAAGATGACACTGCATACCCATGCGTCCTATCCGATCGGCCATCGAATCACGGGTACTTTCTGGCTGGATCTCGGTCCAGATGACCTGCACTGGAACCTGAGCGATACCGGCTGGGCGAAAGCCGCGTGGAGCTCCTTTTATGGGCCGTGGAATCTCGGTGCAGCAGTCTTTGTCCATCACACCGAGAGGTTCGATCCAGTTCGGACTCTGGAGTTGCTGGGACGGCACCCCGTCACGACGCTCTGTGCGGGGCCGACTCATTACCGCCTGTTCGTCCTGGAAGATCTCGAGTCCTTCCGCTTTCCGAACCTCCGCCATTCCGTCGCCGCAGGCGAGCCCCTGAATCCGGAAGTTATCGAGGCGTGGAAGCGTGCCACGGGCAACGAAATTCGGGATGGATATGGTCAGACTGAGACCGTGCTCCTGGTCGGCAATTATCCGTGCCTCGAGATCCGTCCCGGGTCGATGGGGAAGCCGGCTCCGGGCTTCGACGTCCAGATCGTCGACGATGCGGGCGTAATCGTTCCCGACGGGAACGAAGGTGACATCGCCGTCCGCGTCAAACCCGAGCGCCCGGTCGGGCTGTTCAAGGAATACTGGAACGACCCTGAACGGACCCGTGAGGTTTATCGTGGTGTCTGGTACGTCACGGGAGACCGTGGGTATCGCGATGAGGACGGGTATTTATGGTTCGTCGGACGTGCCGATGACGTCATCCTGTCGGCCGGTTACCGGATTGGTCCGTTCGAGGTCGAGAGCGCGCTGCTCGAGCACGAAGATGTTGCCGAGTCCGCTGTCGTGTCGAGTCCGGATGAAGTGCGCGGCGAGATCGTCAAAGCTTTCGTCATCCTCAAACCGGGCCGGTCGGGTGATGAACAACTCGTTAGGCAACTCCAGCAGCACGTCAAAGAGGCGACGGCTCCCTACAAATACCCACGCAGGATCGAGTTCGTCGACAGTCTGCCCAAGACCGTTTCGGGCAAGATCCGACGCAACGTCCTCCGCGAACGCGAATGGAACAAACAGAACCCGGAGCGGTAGCGACGGGGTAATATCCTACCCTCACTCCTCACGCAGCGCCGCGATCGGATCGATGTCCATCGCTCGACGGGCCGGCAGATACGTGGCGAGCAACCCCACCGCAACGATCAGAGGAACGACAATCCCGTATGTCCACCCATCGAATGGTGTGATACCGAACAACATCCCCTCGAGGAACCGCGTCAACCACAGGGCACCGACGATGCCCACCGCAACGCCGCCTCCTGTCAGCGCAACCCCCTCCCGAGCACCAGACCGAGGATCTGCCTCCTCTGGGCGCCGAGCGCGACACGGAGCCCGATTTCGCGGGTGCGCTGTGCCGTGGCGAAGCTGATGAGACCGAACAGACCCACACCCACCAGCAGTAGCGAGACGCCCGCGAAGATGCCGAGTACAAGCATCGCGAAGCGAGGTTCCCGGACTGACCGGGAAAGGATGTCCCCCATCGAACTGACCCGCGCGATCGGCAGCGTGGGGTCGATCCTACCGATGATCCCGCGTATTGCCGGAACGGCGATGGACGGATCGCCTGTCGTTCTGGCGACGATGGTCATGTAGTCGTAGACGAACTGCGGATGGTGCCAGTAGAGCTTCGACCGGGGTGTTGAATCCAGTCCCGCGTGTCGGACGTCGCCGACCACACCGATCACCTCCGCCTGGAGCATCTCTCCCCAGCTCATGTTGACGAGTTGTCCGAGCGGATCTTCAGCAGGCCAGAAAGTTTCCGCCATCGTGCGGTTGATGACGACCATGTGTGGCGCATCCGGGTCGTCCCGTTCATCGAAAACGCGGCCCCGTTCGAGCGGTATGCCCATCGCCCGAAAGTAGTCGCGGGTGACCGAACGCACGTCGGCGATGGGTCGTTCCCCCGCCCTCGGCGTCTGTCGGTCTTCGAGCGTAAATGACGTGGCCGCGGCGAGGCCCGTCATCGGAAGAAAAGAGATCGCTCCCGCGCTGACCACATCTGGCAAGGCTGCAATATCGCGTACCGCCTGCTCGTAGAAATCCCGTTGCTGGTGTTCTTCGCCGTAGGAGGAGCCCGGCAGCGAGATGTTGAGCGTGAGGACGTTGTCGGACCGGAAGCCGGGGTCGACGGCCCTCAGCGCCATGAAGCTGCGGACCAATAGGCCGGCACCGGCGACGAGAACCAGGGCCAGGGAAACCTCGCCCACGATCAGGAAGCTGCGGAGTCTGTGGTGACCTCGTCCGGCGGTCGCTTGCGTCTCCTTTATCGCCTCTACCAGGTCGACCCTGGAAGATTCCCAGGCAGGGAAGAGGCCAAACAGCACGCCCGTTCCGAGAGAAGCCGCCAGCGTGAACACGAGAACGTCGGCGTCGATCCCGACTTGGATGAATCCCGGAATTTGGGCGGGGGCGATCGCGAGCAGCGCATCGACACCCCAGTAGGCAAGTGCCGTGCCGAGGACTCCGGCGACGAGTGAGAGCAGGCAGCTTTCCACCAGGAGTTGCCGGATGATTCGACCCCGCCCGGCACCGAGCGAGGCTCGCACCGCCATTTCGCGACGGCGGCCGAATGCGCGTGCCAGGAGCAGGCCGGCGACGTTGGCGCAGGCGATCAACAGTACAAACCCGACGGCGCCGAACAGGACGAGCAGCGCTGGCCGGAATTCCCCCGTCAACTCTTCGGTCAATGGGACGATGTTCACACCCCAGCCCGTGTCCCAATCCGGCAGCTCGATCTCCATCCGTGCCGCGATCGTGTTCATCTCCGACTGAGCCTCGTCGATCGTCACACCGTTTCCGAGCCGGGCGACCACCAGCATGTAACGTCCACGGAAGTCGCGCGCCTCTCTAGGCAACGGCATCGGCGCCCACACCTCGGCGTCATCGGGGAACGGGTTGTCCGCATCGACGACGCCGACGATAGTCATCGATCGACCCTCGAGGCTGATCCTGCGACCGATGATGGCGGGGTCGGCACCGTAAGACTGCTCCCAGAGTCCCTGGCTGATCAGGACGACTCGCTCCGCTCCGGGAATTGCGTCGTCGTCGGTGAGCACTCGTCCCAGCAGCGCGTCCACGCCCATTACTCGGAACAGGCTCGGAGTCACGAGCGAGGCGTCGATTCGCTGCGGTTCTCCGTCGCCGGTCAGGTTCCAACTCGAATCGGAGACGGCCGCCATCTCTTCGAACACTGTGTTGCGCTCCACCCAGCGGACGTAGTTTGCGGGCCCGACGACGTTCTTCGGCACACCGCGAGTGCGGTTGTGCTCCCAGACCACCATGATCTTGCTGGAATCCGGGTATGGCAGTTCCTGGATCAACACGGCATGGACGACACTGTAGATTGCCGTGTTGGCCCCGATGCCGAGGGCGAGCGCCAGTATCGCCAGTGCTGTGAAGCTTGGGCTTTGACCCAGCGTGCGCGCGGCGTACCGGATATCCATCCACAGGTTTTTCATCGCAGTCTCCTATTCGTGCCGCAGGGCCACCAGCGGGTCGACCCGGGTCGCCCTCCTTGCCGGAAGGTATGTTGCCGTCAGCGCGACCAACATGAGGACTCCGGCGACAGCGACGAACGTAGCCGGATCGGTTGCCTCGACGCCGAACAGGAGGCTGGACATGAGACGGGTCAGGCCGAGTGCTCCTACGAAGCCCACGCCAATGCCCGCAGCGATTAGTCCGAACCCCTGCCTGACGATCATGGCGAGGACATTGCGCTCATCGGCGCCCAGCGCCATGCGCAGGCCGATCTCGTGTGTTCGCCGACTGACCGCGTAAGCCATCGTGCCGTAGATTCCGACGGCGGCCAGGACCAGAGCCACGCCTGCGAATGCGATCAGCAGCCCTGTGTTGAACCGTCGGGCCGATGCCGATGCTCCGAGGACCTCGTTCATGGTTTGGATGTTGTCCACCGGCAGGGCCGAATCCATCTGCCGGACTTCGTTGCGCACGCCGGCAATGACGGCCCCAGGCGCGCCCCCGGTTCGGACGATCAGGCGGAAGAAGCCGAAGGGCATTTGCGTCAGGGGAGGGTAAACAGCCGGTGGGACCGCGGCCTCCAGACCCTGGAATTTCACGTCGCCCACAACGCCCACGATTTCGAAATCGCGACCAAACATCTGGACTCGCTTCCCCAGTGGATCTTCGTCCGGAATGTAGCGGCGCCGGAAGGCTTCGTTGATGACCAGAACCGTCGGAGTGTCGACCCTGTCCGTCACCAGGATGCGGCGTCCCCGTAACAATGGGATACCGATCGTTTCAAAATATTCATCCGCGGCGATACGTGTACGTACTTCCAGGCGTTGCCCGCCTTCTCCCATCTGCTCGCCGTCGAGGGTGAAGCTTGTCGTAAAACCGGGGTCGGCCGGATGGCTGTAGGCGATCGTGGCTTGATCGACTCCGGGAAGAGCGCGTACACGCTCCAGCAATTCGCCCTGGAACCTTTGGACCTCCGGCCAGTTAGGAAAGTCCCCGAACGCCATCGGGAAGCGGTTCGTTGGCAGGGTGAGGTCGAACTTGACGAGTCCGTCCGGGTTGTAACCGGGATCGACCTGCTGCAGGTTCCAAAAGCTGCGGATCAGCAAGCCGGCACCGACGACGAGTAGCAGAGCCAGCCCGATTTCCGCCACAACGAGTGCGGACGTCGCTCGTCCGCCGGATTGACCTTCTTGGCTGCTGTCGCGGCCGCCTTCCTTGAGAGCCGGCTCAATCGATCCATGTGCAGCACGGAGTGCGGGCCCGGTTCCGAAGAGCAGTCCCGTCAGGACCGACAGCACAAGGGCGAAGACCAGGACGGTCCCATCTACGCTGATTTCCTGCATTCGGGGCAGGGCGCCGACGTTGAAAACGACCAGTGCGCGGACGGTTCCGTAAGCCAGTAGCGATCCCAGCAAGCCGCCGATCAGCGCCAGGACGATGCTGTCGACGATCGGCTGCCGGACGAGCCTCATCGTGTCCGCTCCCAGCGCACGCTGGATCGCCATTTCCCGTTGCCTGGAAACGGAACGTGTCAGCTGGAGGTTGGCCACGTTCGCGCAGGCTATCAGCAGTACAGCGGCGACAGCCGCCATGAAAACCAACAATGCGGGACGGGCTGCGCCCGTCATGCTGTCTTTCATGAGCAGAACATCCACTCCACGGCCGACGTTTTGGCCCGGGTACTCCTCTTCGAGCTGTAGTGCAATCGCTGTCATGTCCGCTTGTGCCGCTTCGATTCCCAGACCCGGTTTCAATCGACCGAAGGTTCGGAGGTTGTGTGTGCCCCGCGATGAAGTCGTTGGACCCTGATAGAGGGGAATCCATGCGTCGGTTGCGGGTACCGGGAAATCAAATTCCGGCGGCATGACGCCGACCACGGTGTAAGGCGTTCCATCAAAACTGACCGGGGTGCCGATGATATCCAGATCGGCACCAAAACGTCGTTGCCAGAGACCGTGAGAGATCATCGCAACCAGCGGGCCGTCGGGTTTATCTTCACTCTCGCCGAACCAGCGCCCTGCGAACGGTTCGATGCCGAGCAGGGGGAACATCGTGTGCGTCATGCCGAAGGCCGTCAGGCTTTCTGGCAGCGTGTCGTTCTCGGTGAGTGTCACCGTCGCGAGTGTGTATCCACCCATCAGGTCGAATACCTGGTTCCGCTCCACGAAATCGAAATAGTCGGGAACCGATGCCCACTCGCGCGTGGTGTTGTTGAGCCGGTCGTTTTCCCATACTCGGGTGATACGGTCGGGCTCGGAGTAGGGCAGCGGGCGGAGCAGCACGGAGTTGACGACGGTGAAGACCGCCGCGTTGGCTCCGATTCCAAGGGTCAGGGTCAGGATGACTCCGGCAGCGAACAGAGGTTCGCGCCGGATGAGACGGAACGCCAAACGGAGCTACCCTCAAAAGGTGTGTAAATAGCATAGGCGGTGATTATCCTTCCGGGTGAAATAAAAACCCGGGCGGAAGAGCCCGAAAGGAAGGAGTCACACCGCCATGAGCAAGAAGAACATTGATCGAAGTGTGGAGTCAAGAGTCTGCTTTGAACAGCTGGAAGAGTGGGTGCGAGAGCAGATCCAGTTTTACGTACAGGAACTGTTGGAGGATGAAGTGACACAGCTGCTGGGACGAAGAAAGAATGAGCGTCGCCGAGAAGTGGACGCGCCCGGTGGCTATCGCAACGGCTACGGTAAGGAGCGGCGACTGACGCTGAGTTGCGGAACGATCAAGCTGCGGCGTCCCCGAGTGCGGGATCTGGAAGAGCGTTTTGAGAGCCGGGTCTTGCCGCTGTTTGCCAAGCGGACGCAAGAGGTACGAGACTTGATTCCAGAACTCTATTTGCATGGTCTGGCCGAGGGGGATTTCGATCTGGCCTTAAGAGGGCTTTTAGGGGAAGAAGCGCCGCTGTCCCCCAGCACCGTAGCCCGGTTGAAGGAGAAGTGGCAGGGAGAAATGGAGGCCTGGCAAAGCCGTCGGCTGGACGATCTGGAAGTGGTGTATCTGTGGGCAGACGGTGTGTACATCAAAGCAGGGCTGGAGAAGGAAAAGGCCGTGATCCTGGTAGTGATCGCCGCTTTAAGTGATGGCACTAAAGTGGTGGTGTCGGTCAGTAGTGGTTATCGAGAATCGACCCAGAGCTGGTCCGAAGTGCTGAGGGATCTCAAAGAGCGGGGGATGAACCCACCGAGACTGGTGATGGCTGACGGGCATCTGGGGATCTGGGGAGCGTTGCGCAACGTTTTCCCAGAAGCCGACGAGCAGAGATGCTGGAATCATCGCCTCGTCAACTTGCTGGCTAAGATCCCCAAGGGTCGGCACAAAGCGGCGTTGTTGGTGTTGCGGCAGATCCCTTATGCAGAAACACGGCAGGAAGCCGAGCAAGTCAAAGGACGATTCCAACATTGGTGTGGCAAGAGAGGACTGGAGGCAGCGGCTGATCTGATCGACCAGGACTGGGATCGGATGGTGACGTTTTACAACTATCCCAAACAGCAGTGGCAACATCTGCGGACTACCAATCCAGTGGAGTCTCCCTTCTCTGCTCTGCGACTGCGAACCGATGCCGCTCGAAGGTTCAAGAAAGTGGCCAACGCACGGGCTGTCATCTGGAAGATGCTGCTGGTCGCTGAGAAAAGATTTCGCCGTTTGAAGGCTCCGCACTTGATGAAGGATGTCTACCAAGGCGCCCAATATGTCAATGGAGTTCCAGTCAACCAAGTCACCGAGGAGAAAGCCGCCTGATGTCTATTTACACACTTATTGACGGAACCTCCGCCAAACGCAGGTTCTGGACGAAACTTTCCATCGGGCACACTCCTGGTGTTGGATCCTCTGGATGGCGAGCCGGACTACCCGGTCGCTACCGCTCCCGGTACTGTCAATCGAGAATTTCTCTAATCGCGTTGGCGGCAGCCCGGCGCACCTCGGCGTTGGGGTCGTTCAAAGCCTGGGTCAGAGGCTCGAGGGCCTCGGTGCTCCCGATCTCCCCGAGCGCGTAGGCGGCGAACCGTCGGACTTCCGCGTTCTCGTCGTCAAGGACTTCGATGAGCGTCGGCACCGGCTGCTCGGTTCGAAGTTCTCCAAGTGCGTAGGCGGCGAACCGTCGGACTTCGGGGTTGGAGTCCCCCAGAGCGCCCATGAGGGGCTCCACCGCGCGAGAATCCCTGATCTCCCCAAGGGCAGCAGCGGCGAACCTGCGGACCTCGGCGCTGGAATCGGCGAGGGCGCCGATCAACGGGTCGACCGCGGCCGGGTCGTCGATTTCGGCCAGCGCAGAGCTCGCGGCCCGCCGGACCTCTGCACTTTCGTCGCCGAGGGCGGCGATCAGGGGCTCGACGGCCTCTGTCGCGTTGAGTTCCCCCAATGCATAGGCGACTGCGCGGCGCACTTCGGTGTTGGCGTCATCGAGCGCCGCCTGGAGAGTAGCGACCGCGGCCGGATCTCCTATCTCGCCCAGGGCGTAGGCGGCCGACCGTCGTACGTCTGCCTCTGGGTCCTGCATCTGTGCGATCAGGGGCGCAACGGCCTGGGGGGCATCCAACTCTGCCAGCGCCTGTATGGCGGCCCGCCGGACTTCAGCGCTCTGGTCTCCGAGCACGCGCACCAAAGGCTCCACCGCCCGCGGATCGTCCAGCTCTCCCAGCGCCCAGGCGGCGGCGCGGCGAACATCTGAAGCGGAGTCTGAAAGAAGCGTGACCAGGGAATCGAACGATCTGGGATCCTCAATTTCCCCGAGCGCATAGATCACGTCCCGGCGCACGTCGGGAGAAGGATCCGACAAGGCAGCCAACAGCGCGTCCGCGGCCGCTTCGGTATCGCCGAGCTGGACCAGCGCGAGGGCGGCAGCCTGCCGAACCTCGACGCTTTCATCCTCGAGTGAAGCCGTCAGGGACGCGATCAGCTGGTCTCGCTCTTGCTCGGTCAACTGATCGGCGATCTCGTTGCTGCGAACAACAACCCCGCCCCTCTGCTCGAGCCTGAGGACTCTTTCCAGCGCCGGCCTGAGCGACACTTCAACCTGGGGTCTCAAAACGATGCGTGCTTGCCCAATAGCTTCGGCCAACGGTTCCGGCAGTGCCACCGACAGTGGCTCCGACCAAGCAGACTCGAGCCCCACCGAGAGCGGTTCTGGCAATGCCTCGGAAAGCATCTCGGCCAGGCGTTCCGGTTCCTCTTCGGGCAGGAAAAGCGGTTCGTTCTCGGCGGAGGATTCCGGTTCCGTCGATTCGCCACTGAGCGCGAGCGGTTCTCGGGTCGTCGGTTCCCCTGTCTGCATGGTCGCCAGCGCAACGGTTCCGGTTGCAGCGATTGCGACGAAAGCGGTCGAGGCGAGGCGACTCCAGCCGTGTCGGCGGAGTCTTGGATCGAGGATCGCAAGCAGCCGGGTCTCAAAATGTGACCGATGTGCCATCGCCACGGTTGTGAGTGCCGACAGGGGAGCAGCGCGGAGCCCTTTGGCCACGTCGAGCAAGTGTTCGGCGTACGCACTCCCGGGGAAGCCGGAGGCGAGCACCAGATCGTCGCATGCGCGCTCGCGCTCGATGTGCATCTTGCGGACTGCGACCCATACGAGCGGGTTCATCCAATACAGGCTGCATGCCATCCAGACTACGAATTGAACCAGGCAGTCCCTTCGCTGAACATGGGCCAACTCGTGCAGGAGTACCATCCGTCGCCGGTCCTCCGACCATGCCAGCGCGTCGGGCGGAACGAGGATCGCCGGCCATGTGATTCCCCATGTCATGGGCGTAAGTGGTCGAGAACTCTGTAGCAGGCGCACCGGTGTCTTGAGGCCTCTGTTCTGATAACTCGTGAGTGAGATCCAACAGGCCCGGATCGGTGACGGGTTTGGCACGGCGGGCGATCCACCAGATGCCAATGAAGCCGAACCCCAGACGTGCGAGCACGGCGACGCTACCGATCAGCCAAATGACCAGGGCGGCAGAATTCGCTCGGGTCATCCGGGAAATGGCTCCCGAGTGAGCTCCGTTCGTGGCCCCAGCGGGATCGTTCTCTACCGAAGGCACCGGGGTGACCGGCGCGGCTTCCTCACCATTGACTTCCGCGATGTCCATCGGCGCGCCTGTCTCCTCGGTCCCGGATCCGGGCGCCGCGGGTCTCGATACTGGCGTTGCAGTATTAAAGTGTGAGGCGAGGATATCGGCGTTAACAGGCACATACCAAGCGGGAAACAGCGCCGGTAATATGGGTAACGCAATCAGAACGACCAGGGCGGAAGCCCAAACCAGGTATCTTCCAGAAGCCGAGCTTCGGCGAAGGAGGAAGCATGCAACCGCTGCGAGCACCAGCACCAGGGTTCCCTTGAACATCACGGCCAGAAGGGTTGGCTGAAGCATCTCGGTCAGAGCCATCATGATTCCTCCTTGCGAGCCTCGTCGATCAGGGTTTCCATCCGATCCAGTTCATCGTCTGTGAGGCGGCGCGCGGAAACGTCGAGCAGCGCGGCAACCGTCTGTGAGGCGGAACCCTCGAAGAACGTATTCATCATGTGCTGAATCGCTGATTTTTTCGCGCGTTCCCTGGCGACCGTGGGAATGAACACGTAGCGAGGGCCGTCCTTTTCGTGGCGCACATGTCCCTTTTCTTCCAGGACACGGAGCATCGCCCGGACCGCCGAATAGCTGGGTGGTGAGGGAATCGCCCCGAGAATATCGGCCGCCGTGGCCCGGCCCCGCTGGAACAGGGCATCCATGATCTGGCGCTCCCGCCGACTGAGATTGGTATGAACCGGTTGAACCATCGTGTGAAGTCCTCTCTGCAACAAGATGCTAAAAAACTAGCACCTGCGGGGTTGGTGGGTCAAGGGCAAAATGCTAGATTTCCAGCATTAAAGGGATGGAGGGAAAGTCCCAGGTCAGGACCAAACCGGATGCGATTGTCGGGTCGGGGGCCAGCCGCCTGCACCTATTCTGGAATTTTTCCCCCGTCCCCCCAAAAGTCTTCCAACGGTACGCCGAGGCCGTCGGCCAACCGATTGACGAATGCGTAGTAGCCGGTCACCAGGTTGATGTCGAGGATGGTTCGGTCGTCGAATCCCGCTCGGCGGAGCTGCACGACGTCTTCCTCGACCATTTGCACCGGGAAGAGCGTGAGCTTGATCGCGTAGTCGAGCATCGTGCGGTCCGCCGGTTCGAGATCCACTGTCCGATAGTCCTCTACCAGCTGATCGACCCAGGGAGCATCTTTCGTCAGGCGACGCAGACCCGCTGCGTGATGGCGTATTCAGTAGTGGCACTCGTTGGCGGCCGAGACGGCCACCGCGAGCATTTCCCGTTGCACACGGGACAGCTTCGATGGTCCGTACATCACCATCTTGTAGAAGTCCCAATGCACCTGAAGCGAGACTGGGTGGACGCTGTGGATCTTCAGAATATTGTCGACATACCCACTCGGATCGCCCACCTTTTTGTACATCTTGCCGAGTTCGGGCTCCATGTCGGTGGCGTCTTCGTGGATCATGTCGATCCAGGGCGTCTTGCCGGGCGTGTTTTCGGTTCCCATTTGCCAGTATTAGAACACACCGGCCATCAGACTTCCGCGACGTGCTGGTAGCATTGAAGTCCGGGTTCCACGGTGATAAACAGGAGGCGAGAAACCGAGCAATGACCGTTCCTAAAATAGACATCCCCGTCCGTTACAACATGGCCAGCCATTTTGTGGATCGTCACATCCGGGAAGGGCGCGGGGACAAGATGGCGGTGATCTCGGAAGCGGGCACCCTAACCTACGCACAACTCCACGAATCCGTGAACCGGGTCGCAAACGGGCTGGGCGAACTTGACGTTCCCCGGGGAGGGCGAGTTCTGATCCTCCTGCCCGACTGTGCCGAATTTGCCGCAGCATATCTGGGGACGGTCAAGAGTGGCGGAGTCGCGGTCTTGACGAACACCGCGCTCCGGTCATCCGACTACGCCTACTTTCTGGACGAAAGCGAGGCATCGGTGCTCATCGTCGACGGCGGGCTTTGGTCCGAGGTCGAGCCGATCCTGGAGGAACGACCGAAACTGCGACACGTTGTGGTGCGTGGAAAGGCCTCGGGCCGAGCCCGGGGGTGGGATGAATGGGTCCAGGCCCACAGCTCTTCCTTCGATGCTGCCGATACGGCCAGGGACGATATTGCATTCTGGCTGTGGACCTCGGGGAGCACGGGCTCGCCCAAGGCAACACCCCATCGTCATCGCGATTGGAACTACTGTGCCGAGTACGTCGGCCGCGGTGTTCTCGGGATCAGTTCCGAGGACGTTACGTTCTCCTCATCGAAGTTGTTCCATGCGTATGGGCTTGGCAATGCGCTGATGTTTCCCCTCTACGTCGGTGCGACGACAGTACTCTACCCTGGCCGTCCGACACCCGACGTTGTCCTCAAGACGGTGCACGAGCGGCGGCCGACCATTTTCTACTCCGTCCCGACCCTGTACGCCGCCATGCTCGCGGCAACGGATCGAGACAACCCATACGACCTCGGAAGCGTTCGTGTTTGCGTCTCGGCCGCTGAACCACTCCCGGCTCCGATTCTCAACCGTTGGGAGGACCGGTTCGGCCTGCCGATCCTGGACGGTATCGGTTCGACGGAAGTCCTCCATATGTATGCCTCGAGCCGGCCCGGCGCGATCAAGCCCGGCAGCACCGGGCATCCTGTCGTCGGCTACGAGATCAGAATCACGGATGAGCAGGGCGACGAGGTTGGAAGCGGCCAGGTCGGTGACCTCTGGGTGCGGGGGCCTAGTACGACTCCCGGTTATTGGAATCGGGACGAACTGAATCTGGAGCGCTGGCAGGACGGTTGGTTTTCGAGCGGTGACAAGTACTACCGTGACGATCAGGGATTTCTCTTCTACGCGGGCCGGTCCGACGACATGTTCAAAGTGTCGGGCCAGTGGGTTTCACCGACCGAAGTCGAGAACTGCCTGATCGAGCACGAAAAGGTGCTGGAATCCGCCGTCGTGGCGTTCGAAAACAGGGAACGCCTCCTCAAGCCCAAGGCGTTCGTCGTACTCAAGGCCGGATTCCGAGGCGACAGCACGCTGGTTGACGAACTCCAGGATTTCGTCAGGAGCCGTCTCGCTCCGTATAAGTACCCGCGGCGGGTCGATTTCATCGACAGCTTGCCCAAGACCGCCGCAGGGAAGATCCAGCGATTCAAACTGCGGGGGGCGGGCCCGGAGTCGTGACCGAGTTGGACCCACATGTTGAAAAGCCCGACCGCAAGTGATAGACAGTCAGAACGATGAGCGGTTCATTCGACAGTGAGGGCCGACCTCGAAGATGGCCTGCCGGCCTGATCGTTGGCGCCTCGATTCTGCTGCCCGCTTTGTTTGCCTTCGCCGGCTCCGGGCAGTCTCGGCAAGCCGAGCCGGCTGCCCCAGAGCGCCCGCTCCTGAACGTCCAGTTCCTCATCGGCGCACCGCGAGCGCAAGTAAGCCTGATCATGCAGGCCACGAGCCGATCTCTGGGCGTTGTTTGCGAGCACTGCCATGTCCTCGAAGGTTGGCACATCGACGACAAGCCCCAGAAGCGGACGGCGCGCAACATGATGCACATGATCTCGGTCATGGGCCCGAGATACTTCGACGTGATGGAGGTCCCCAGTTGCTGGACCTGTCATCGTGGCGAGGCGACGCCCCAACTTCATGAGCCCGGCATCGGGCCTTCACCGGCGGCACAGGCGCCGTTCATCATTGGAACGATGCCCGCTGGTGAGGCGTACCAGAACGTGACCCAGTACACGGATATCCCGGCACGAGATCTTGCCGCGGTGATGCGGTCCTACAGCCGAGCCCTGGGCGTGGGTTGCGAACACTGTCACGTTGAGCGTGATTTTGCGAGCGATGACAAGGTCACGAAAGTACTCGCGCGTCGTATGCTCGAGATCCGTCTGGGTCTTCAGGGCGACTTCTTCGATGCGCGCAATGTGCTGACTTGCTGGACGTGCCACCGAGGCGAAACGACTCCCCAGATGCAACTGCCGATCGAATTGATGCCGGGACGCGACTAGGCCGTGTCGCGGCGGCGCCTGTGGCTACTCCTCGTGGCGGCAGTCCTGACGGCCGCTTGCGCGTCGGCACCCCCCCAAACACAGTCTCCTCCGGCCGGTGATCTGCACGACAACCTCGAACTGTTGGCCGATGTGCCAAAGGACCTGTTCGACCGTGAGATGCAGGTGTTTGAGAAAGCCCTTGGTGTCGACTGCGTGCACTGTCACATCCAGCTTGAATGGGATCTCGACGACGTGCCGGCTAAGATTCGGACCCGCGAGATGATCCGAATGGAGCGTGCCGTTTCAACATCACACTTCGACGACGTCGACGCCATATCCTGCTGGACCTGCCATCGTGGCGAGACGACTCCGTCCGTCCAGCCGACCTCACCAACCGCACCGCCGCGCTACACGACCAACCCGTTTCCGGCATCCCGAGGCCCGGCGTGGGGAGTCTATAAGAATCTGCAGCTGTTCGGCGATCTTGATGCGGACCGCCTGAAGGACGTGATGGAGGGCTACAACGCCGCACTCGGCGTCGTATGTACACATTGTCACGTCATCAATGACTGGGCCGACGATCGAAAGCGCGAGAAGGAGCTCACGCGGCGGATGGTGGAAATGGAGGCGGAGATCGAAAGGGAATACTTCGACGGTGCGGACAAGGTGAGCTGTTGGACCTGCCACCGGGGAGGAGTCGAGCCCGCACGAGACCTCCCACCCGAACTTAGTCCTGATCTGTGAGTATTTAGATTCCCGCAATAACTGTAACGGACCAAAGGGGGACAGGGGAGCCTGTCCCCCTTTCTATTCGTACCGTAGCGCGATCATCGGCTCGATCTTCATGGCACGCCGACCCGGTACCCAGCAGGCCGCGAACGCCGTCAATGCCAGCACTGCGGTCGTAGCAACGAACGTCGTGGGGTCGAGAGCCGTCAGGCCGAACAGCATGCTCTCCAGGTAACGGGTCAGGGCGAGAGCGCCTCCGAGTCCGATCACGATGCCGATCACCGTGAGCGTCATTCCCTGAACGACGATCATCTTCAGGACGCTGCCCTTTTCGGCGCCAAGGGCCATGCGAATCCCTATTTCCCGTGTTCGCAGGCTGACCGAGTACGACAGGACGCTATAGATACCCCCCGCGGCCAGCACCAGAGCGATGCCTGCGAACACCCCCAGAAGAACGGCGTAGAACCTCGGCCCTGCGATCGAGCTGTAGAGCCGATCCTCCATCGTACGGACGTTGTCGAGGGTAAGTGACGGGTCGAGATCGAGTGCGGCACGCCTTACGGCCGGGGTCAGAGCGGTAGGGTCACCCGCGGTCCGAACGGTGAAGTTCATCGGCAGTCCACCGAAGCTGCCCGGAGCCTGGGCGAAGCTGAAGTACAGTTCCGGCTGCACTTCGCTGTCGAGTCCCTGACGCCGGACGTCTTCGACGACGCCGACGATCAGCGATGGTCCGGACGGTCCGGCCTGGAATTCCCGGTTGATCGGCGACTCGTTCGGGAAGTACTCCCGCACAAAAGTCTCGTTAACCAGGACGACTGAAGGTTGGCCCTCGCGGTCCTGTTCGGTGCATCCTCGGCCGTCGACCACGGAGATCCCCATCGAGGCGAAGTAGCCGGGGGTGGCGACCGCCACGTCCGCGGTAGCCCGCTGCTGGTAATCGCTATCGCCCGCCATCAGGAACGCGATTCTAATCGTGTTTTGGGACAATGGCAGGTTGTTGACCAGCCCGTAAGCTTCGACCCCACCCATCGTCGCGATTCGCCCGAGCATCTGTTCATAGAAGTTCCGGCGCCCGACGGCGTCTGGATAGCGGGCCTGCGGCAGACTGACCTGGAACGTCAGCACGTTCTCCGGATCATAACCGGGGTCAACGCTCGCCAGATTTGTAAAACTGTTAATCAGCAGCCCTCCGCCTACCAGCAGGATGACCGCAAGCGCAACCTCGGCCATCGCCAGGATGCTGCGAGTGCGGTTTCGCTTGAACAGGCTGAACCCGGACGATGCATGCGTGCCCCCTTCCTTGAGAGCTTCGATGTTCGCGAGGTTCGTCAGCTTGAGAGCCGGCGCCAGCCCGAAAATCAGCCCCGTGATTATCGAGACGCCGAGCGTGAATGCGAGCACGGAACCGTCGATTCCAATTTCTTCGATCCGAGGGATGGTGCCAGGCTGGATTGTCTTGAGGATGCTGACGCCCCAGAAGGCTAACAGGCACCCGAGCACACCGCCGGTAACAGCTAGCACGATGCTTTCCGTCAGAACCTGCCGTACCAGCCGCCCGCGCCCAGCGCCTAGAGCAGCACGGACCGCGATTTCCATCTGACGTCCGCTGGCCCGAGTCAGCAGGAGATTGGCGACGTTGGCGCACGCGATCAGCAGGACAAATGCGACTGCAGTCACGAGTACGAGCAGCGCGTCACGCACCGGAGCCACGATATCCTCGCCCAAAGGCACCAGCTCGATCGTCGAGTTCGCGAGTGGGTCCATCCTCGGCCCACCCGGTCCCCCCCGTCCGCCGGGCCCCGGACCCCCGCGAGTGCCGATTCGACCCCTGCCGCCCGCCGGTGCACCGGCGCCGACATCGATGTCCTCGCCGCCTCCGGAAGGTCGGCCGATGCGTCCGCCGCGCGGGGAGCCTCCTCGAGGTGTGGCTTGCGGACCATCCGAAGGCCCACCGCGAGTCATGCCGCCCGGAGCCATGCGCACGTCGCCACCAGCATCCAGATCGGGGTTCGTCGGGTGAAGGCGCCCGAAGATGGTGTTGGCTTCCGCCGTGGCCTGTTCGATTGAGACATCTTCGGCGAGCCGCGCGATGGTGGATCCGGCGATTTCAATCCGACCGACCTGTCTCTCGGCCGAGGGTCGTAACGACATCGGAACCCAGAATTCTGTTTCAGTTGTCGGCTGATCTCAATGGATCGACGCAACACTTTATCTTAAAAGGAAGAGGTGGAGTGTATGCGGAAAGGGATGCGATTCGGTTTCACGGCGGCGGAGAAGGCGGAGGTATGGGATCGGTGGCGGCGAGGGGAATCTCTGCATGAGATCGGGCGAGCGTTTGGCAAGCTGTCATCGTCTGTATATTGTCAGCTGGCGCATACCGGAGGCATTCGTCCTCGACCACGACGACGGTCGAGGTTGGCTTTGAGCCTGTCGGAACGTGAGGAGATCTCCCGCGGGATCGCGGCCGAGCAGTCGTTGCGTTCGATCGCAGAGTGTCTGGGGCGTTCACCCTCGACGGTGAGCCGG
The DNA here is from genome assembly GCA_965206125.1 of Terriglobia bacterium. GTDB lineage: Bacteria > Acidobacteriota > Terriglobia > 20CM-2-55-15 > 20CM-2-55-15 > CAXWPM01. The sequence goes on along the minus strand of CBDBIN010000045.1, from coordinate 176,159 downwards.
GAGATCCAGCGCAATGGGGGCTATGATGACTACCGGGCGTCTGTCGCCGATGAACAGGCTTGGAACCGGGCCCGTCGCCCGAAGCGATGTCAGTTGGGTCGCCAGCCGCGGTTACGGCGAATGGTGGCGAGGAAGCTCCGGCGGAATTGGTCGCCCGAACAGATCGCCGGCTGGCTGAAGCGATCCTATCCAGAGGATGAGTCGTATCACGTGTCCCACGAGACGATCTATCGCAGCCTATTCGTGCAGGCGCGCGGGGTGTTTAAGAAAGAACTACTTAGACATCTGAGGTCGAGACGAACGATTCGTCGATCCCGACATTCCAGTCACAAAGGTCACGGGAAAGGGGATCTCGCCGATATCGTATCGATTCGTGAGCGCCCGGCCGAGGTCGAAGATCGTGCCGTTCCCGGTCACTGGGAGGGAGATCTGATAGTGGGATCGAACAACACCTACATTGCGACCCTGGTCGAACGCCATACCCGTTACGTGATGTTGGTGAAAGTGTCGGATAAACAGACCAAGACCGTCGTGCCTGCACTGATCAAGCACGCGAAGAAACTACCGACCGAGCTGTATAAATCGCTGACCTGGGATCGCGGCAAGGAAATGGGAGATCATCGGCGGTTTACCCTGGCGACCGACATCGACGTCTACTTCTGCGATCCGCAGAGTCCATGGCAACGTGGTTCCAATGAAAACACGAATGGCCTGCTCCGACAGTACTTCCCAAAGAGAACCGACTTATCGGTGCACTCGCAGGCGCACCTGAACAAGGTGGCACGTGAGCTCAATGAACGGCCGCGTAAGACGCTGGAGTTTGAAACTCCAGCAGAACGATTCAACGCTTGTGTTGCATCGATCGGTTGAGGTGGCACGGAAACTCGAATGAAGCCGGCATAACCCCGACCACCGGATAAGGGTCGTCATCCAGCGTCAGCGTGCGGTTCAGGATATTGGGATCCGCGCCGAAGTATCGTTCCCAGGCCAAAGCGCTCAGGATGATCACACGGTCGTTGCCCGGCGTCTCTTCGCTCGCCTCGAATGATCGCCCCATCATCGGCGACACTCCGAGCAGCCGGAACATGGCTGGCGAGACGCGAGCGCCGTCGAGCCGGACGGGCTCCCTAGCGTCGGTCAGGGTCAGCGATTGGGGGCTGTACAGACCCACGTCGGACACCATCCGGGCCTGGTCCCTGTAGTCCTGGAAATCGTCCGTCGTCAACGATGGGATGCGGCCCGGGCCACCCTCGCCCGGCATCGGCGGCCGGTTCATGATGATCCGGACGACCCGGTCCGGGTCATGGAACGGAAGTGGCTCGAGCAGAACCGCATCGATTACGCTGAAGATTGCAGTGTTCGCGCCGATCCCCAACGCGAGCGTCAGGATTGCGACCGCGGTGAAACCGGGTTTCTTGATCAGCATCCGAAAGCTGTATTTGAAATCCTGCCAGAGCGTTTCCATTCAACTCACCTGCCCTTATTTTTTATCTCGTTCGAATGATAGACGAATGCCTGCCGAAGACGATGTAAAGCGCGGTCTAAATTAATGTTAACGATGTAAATACTGGGGTTGGCTTGCCTCGAGGCGCCCGAGACCGTTAGAATCGTCTGTTTTCCCACGGTGCGTGTCGGAAACCATGATTGTTCCGGTATCGCGTCCCCCGTTCAATCTCCTCAGCAGGTGAGTGTGGATGAAGATAGGCGTCCCGAAAGAGACCGTCGAGCACGAACAGCGAGTGAGTCTCGTCCCTGACGCGGTCCAGAAGCTGGCGGAATCGGGTTTCGAGGTGCAGGTTGAGGCGGGAGCGGGCATCCGGGCGTCGTACACCGATGAGGCGTACAGAGATGCCGGGGCCGCCCTTGTCGAGGATGCTCGGTCATTGATGGGCTCTTCCGATGTCCTCCTGAAGGTCCAACCTCCGACAATCGAAGAGGTGGCGACCATCAAGGAGGGTGCGATCCTTATCAGTTTCCTTCAACCCGTGCGCAACCGGCAGATCGTCGAGGCCATGGCGGCTCGCAAGGTGACGGCGATCAGCATGCACAGGGTCCCAAGGATCACGCGCGCTCAGACCATGGATGCGCTCTCCTCCCAGGCCAACATCGCGGGCTACAAAGCAGTGCTTGCCGGCGCGGCCGCCCTCGGCAAGATGTTGCCGATGATGATAACTGCGGCGGGCACGATACGGCCATCCAGTGTGTTCGTGCTCGGCGCCGGCGTTGCGGGCCTCCAGGCGATTGCGACCGCTCGCCGGTTGGGCGCCGTCGTGTCGGCCTTCGACGTGAGGCCTGTCGTGAAGGAGCAGGTGGAGAGCCTCGGAGCGAAGTTCCTCGAGGTCGACCTCGGGGAGAAAGACACCGAGACAGCGGGCGGCTATGCCAAGGAATTGTCCGAAGAGTCCCATCGCCGTGAACAAGAGTTACTTGAGAACACATTGAAGACAGTCGACATCGTGGTGACGACAGCCCTGATCCCTGACAAGCCGGCACCGGAGTTGATCACCGAAGGTATGGTGCGCGGGATGAAGCCGGGATCGGTCATCGTCGATCTGGCTGCCGAGGCAGGCGGCAACTGTGCTCTGACACAACCGGGACGAGATGTGGTGGTGCACGGCGTGACCATCCTCGGACACGTCAGTTTGCCGTCAACTGTGGCGGTGCACGCCAGCCAGATGTATTCGAGAAACGTCACTACTTTGCTGGCCGAGATGCTCGACGAAGGGGTCTTGAAGGTGGATCTGGAGAACGACGTTGTCGGGCCGAGTACCGTGACGCATGCCGGAGAGATAAGGGTTTAGCCAATGATGGAAAGTCTGACAGGAGAGATCGTCGTCCTGGTCCTCGCCATGTTCGTCGGTTTTGAGGTGATCACGAAAGTGCCGCCCACGCTGCACACTCCGTTGATGTCAGGGTCGAATGCCATCTCGGGCATTACGGTGATCGGCGCGATGCTCGTCGCGGGAGAAGGCTACAGCCAGTTGGGGACGGTCCTTGGAATTCTGGCTGTCGCTTTCGCCACGACCAACATCGTCGGCGGTTTCATGGTCACCGACCGCATGCTTCAGATGTTCAAGAAGAACAAGAAGCAAGAGGACGCCAAGTGAACGCAGCAGTCGAACTGGCATATCTGCTGGCTGCAGTCCTCTTCATCTTCGGACTGAAATGGCTGTCTTCGCCCGCCACCGCCCGGAAGGGAAACATGCTCGCTTCGTCCGGCATGCTGCTCGCGATCGTCGTCACGTTGCTGAACCAGCGCATTATCGGCTTTTCGGCGATCATGATCGGGCTGGTCATCGGAGCGGCGGTCGGTGCCGTCCTCGCCAGGACGATCCAGATGACGGCAATGCCGCAGCTGGTGGCGCTATTGAATGGATTCGGCGGAGGCGCATCGGTACTGGTGGCGAGCGCGGAGTACCTGCGCTTGAGCGCGGAAGGCGGTGCCGCCGTCGACGTTTCGGTCAGCATTCAGTTCAGCATCCTCGTCGGCGCAGTGACGTTTTCGGGCAGCCTGATCGCCTTCGGCAAGCTCCAGGGACTGGTGACCGGACAAGCGGTGACATATCCGCTCCAGAAGCCGCTCAACGCCCTGTTGCTTGTGGCGATCCTCGCCATGGCGGTCTACCTTGTCGTGACGGAACCGGGCGTCGGCCTGGCCGCGGCGATGTCGGGTGTTTTCGGCGAGGGCGTGCTCGTACCGATGATGGTCCTGGTCGGACTCTCGCTGCTGCTGGGCGTGTTGTCGGTGATTCCTATCGGCGGCGCGGATATGCCCGTGATTATTTCGTTGCTCAACTCGTATTCCGGAATTGCGGCGGCGTCCACTGGTTTCGTCATTGACAACAGTGGCCTGGTCATCAGTGGCGCACTGGTCGGCGCGTCGGGATTAGTCCTGACGATGATCATGTGCAAGGCTATGAACCGCTCGTTGGCCAACGTCCTGTTCGGCGCGTTCGGATCCGGTCCGGCAGAAGTGCCCGGTGCGGCTGCCGGCGCTGGCGGCGGAACGGTCAAGCAGGTCAGCCCTGAAGACGCCGCGATCATGCTGGCCTACGCGCGCCATGTCATCGTGGTGCCCGGTTATGGTCTAGCGGTATCCCAGGCACAGCATGCTGTCCGGGAACTGGCAACGCTGCTTGAGAGCCGGGATGTCGACGTCAAGTACGCGATCCATCCGGTAGCGGGCCGCATGCCGGGACACATGAACGTTCTGCTGGCAGAGGCCGATGTTCCCTACGATCAGCTCTGGGAGATGGAGCGGATCAACCCCGAGTTCGAGCGCGCCGACGTAGTCGTGGTCATCGGAGCGAACGATGTCGTCAACCCTGCGGCCCGAAGCAATCCGTCCAGCCCGATCTACGGGATGCCGATCCTGGACGTCGATCACGCGCAGCAGGTTATCGTCATGAAGCGGAGCATGAACCCGGGTTTCGCCGGCATCGACAACGAGCTGTTCTACCATCCGAAGACCTCGATGCTCTTCGGGGACGCGAAGGGTTCGTTGACGAAACTGATCGCGGAAGTCAAGGAAGCGTAGAATCGCAGGATGAGGTTTCGCTTCCTCATCGTGCTGTTCGGCGCGTTCGCAATCTCAGGCTGTACGATCGACTTCGCGCCTCCGGAGTTCCTCGAACCGCCTATCCTTCGGCCAAATCCGAACCGGGCCGCGCCGCTCGTTGCCATCCTGGACGTGTCCACAGACGAACCCTCGCGCGTGTGTGTCGTGGCACGTTCTGACGCCGGGGAACGACGTATTGAGTTCGATGACTACGCTACGGACCATTCGTTGACGATCCTCGGTCTCGTGGCGGGCCTCGAACATTCCCTGGACGTGACCGTGACGGATTTGGCGGGTACGGGCCGGCCGTGGGAGGATTCGCTCGTTTTCGATGCACCGCCGCTGCCCGATGACTTTCCTCCGATCCGGCTCGCGGTGAGCCGCCCGGAGGAGATGGAGCCTGGGGCGACGCTTTTCGCCGTCAACAAGTCCTATGCCGCAGCGGATCCTGGAGTTGGATGGATCGTGGCTCTGGATGAAGGGGGACGAGTAATCTGGTTTCTCAAGACGACTCATCCTGTCGGAGATATTCGACGGCTCCGCAATGGGAACCTGCTCTACCAATCGGGGCCGGGTTCCGGAGCCGACGCTACCGAGGTAACTTTTTCAGGCGAGGTGGTTCGCCGATGGACCGCCTCGCGGCGCTTTGATGCGGAGACCGAAGCAAGTGTCCCAGTGGACGCCGACATGTTCCACCATGAAATCTTCGAGATGGAGAATGGCAATCTTCTGACGCTATCGATGGAAATGCGCCGCTTTGAAGACTATCCGGCCAGCGAAACTCTGAGAGACGTCCGTTCCGCCTACGCCAACTTGGTGGGTGATGTTGTCGTAGAGTTTGAACCGGGAGGAGAAGTCGTTCGGAGGTTTTCCTTACTGGACATCCTCGATCCGTACCGGATCGGCTACGACTCCCTCGGCGAGGGCTTGAACGCAAGATTTCCCGATGCCGATAACGGCACGCGGGATTGGTCTCACGCGAACGCTCTGGTCCATCAGCCGGTCGACGACTCTTATATTGTGACCGTTCGCCACCAGGATGCTGTCGTCAAGATCGACCGAATGACCGGAGGACTGATCTGGATCCTTGGCACCCACGATGGCTGGTCAGAGTCGCTACGACCGTTTTTGCTGAACCCGGTCGGCGAGTTCGCCTGGCCCTTCCACCCCCATGCTGCAACCGTGACTCCCAGCGGAACGATCTTGCTCTTCGACAATGGGAACAACCGATCTCGTCCTTTCGATCCCAAAGTGGCGGCCCGGGACAACTACAGCCGTGCCGTGGAATACGCGGTCGATCCAGGGGACATGGCCGTGGCTGAGGTATGGCAGTACAGCGGTCCGGAAACCGACCGGTTTTTCTCCCCGATCGTCGGCGACGCGGATCCGCTACCCGAAACGGGGAATGTCCTGATAACCGCCGGAGCACGGGCTTTCGACGCGAACGGCGTGCCCACCGACACGCTTGCCGGCGCGGTCATCTGGGCGACCATCACCGAAGTGACGCACAACGAGCCGGTCGAGAGGGTTTTTGAAGTGATCGTCGGCGATCCGGAGTCTCCGGCTCCGGGTTGGATCGTCTATCGCGCAGAACGCCTGACGGGATTGTCTCCTTGATCGCAGCGGGCCAGGTCTGATGAACGCAGGCTGCTCAAGCCGAATGGCTCAGAAAGTCCGTCCGACCGCCGTCGACCGTCAACGCCTGCGCCGTGATGAAGCTCGCGTCGTCGCTCGCCAGGAACAGCGCCGCGGTTGCGATGTCTTCCGGTTGACCGACGCGGCCCATCATCGCCTTTGATGCCGGTGCGCCGAGGCTCGCTGCAAGCTTCTCCTGGGAGCCGGCGATGTCGGCCAGCATGTCGGTCTGGATGAACCCCGGACAGATCGCGTTTACGTTGATACCCTTCGGCCCCAGTTCCAAAGCCATCCGCTTCGTCAGCGAGATCACGGCGGCTTTCGTCAATCCGTAAGGGGTCGTCCCGGAGACAGCGGTGCCCAGCCCGGCCAGCGAACCGAGGTTGATGATCTTCCCGTAACTCCTTTCGATCATCGACCCCATGACGGCACGCGTGCAGTGGATGATGCCCTTGATGTTGACGTCGATCATGAGGTCCAGGTCTTCATCGACGAACGATTCGATATCGCCGCTATGCAGGATGCCGGCATTGTTGACGAGGATGTCGACACCGCCGTACCTGGCGACGGCGGCTTCGACCATGGCCGCGACCTGTTCCTTGTTTCGGACGTCGGCGCACGCCGCGATCGCGCTTCCACCGGCCTGTTTGATCTTCGCGACAACTTCGTTAGCAGCATCTTCCCGCACAGCGTAGTTGACTACGACATTCGCACCCTCAGAGGCGAACAACAAGGCCGTGGCGCGTCCGATACCACGCGATCCGCCGGTTATCAGGGCTGTCTTCTCATGGAGTCTTCCGGACATGGCCGTGAAGTATAACAGGAGCTACCCGTACGGCCTCTGTACAGAGCCCTCCTGAAACCGCTATGATGCGATTCGGTCTTCGGGCGAGAGGCCTCTCCCGTGCCGGTTTTTGACTAACGCCATGCGTATCCTCATCGCCGGCGGCGGACACGTCGCCGCTCTCATCGCCAGTCGTCTCATCCGCGAAGGTAACCAAGTCACTCTGGTCGAACAGGACGCGGCCCGCTGCGCCGAACTGGATGACGTTCTCGACGCAAAGATCATCAACGGCAACGCCGCGAGCGTTACTGTGTTGCGGAGGGCGGACGTTGCAGACGCGGAAATGCTCATTGCCGCGACGAACTCCGATGCGACGAACATCCTGGCATGCCTGGTCGCTCAAGTGGAATCCAAGGTCAGCGTCAAAGTGGCGAGGATGCGCACGCACGAGGTCGCACACTGGCGACGGGTTGCGCGCGAAGCCGGCCTCGGCATCGACTTGATCATCCATCCGGAATCCGACGTCTCGGATCGCATCATGCGCGTGCTGAACTATCCCGGTGTTTCGGAGATCATCGAGTTCGCGCGCGGCGAAGCGCGCCTGTTCGGCATGAACCTGGAACCGGGTAGTTGGATGATCGGCAAGACGCTGCACGAGCTCGAGCAGGCCGGGCCCCCTCGGAATTCGCTGATCGCGATGATTTTCCGCGGCAAGCAGGTCCTCATCCCTCACGGTGCCGAACAACTCCTAGTCGGCGATCACATCTACGGGATGGCGACGCGTGACAACATGGACGATGTGCTCGAGTTCATGGGCATCGAAAGCCGGAGGGAGATCGAGCGAGTGTTCATCGTCGGGGGCAAGCAGTTGGGCATCCGGATTGCCGAAATCCTCGAAGAGCGGGACGTCCAGGTCAAGTTGTTCGAGCGGGACCTTGAGCGGTGCGAGAAGATTTCCACGATCCTGAACAAGACGGTCGTGATCCACGGTGACGGCACGGACCAGACGATGTTGATCGAGGAGAACATCGAGGGCGTCGACGGTTTCCTCGCGCTCACGAATCACGACGAGGACAACATTATCGCCTCCTTGCTGGCGAGGCGTCTTGGGGTCCGGAAGGTCGTTGCGCTTATCAACCGGCTGAGCTACCTGCCGATGGTGCAGCGGCTCGGCATCAACACGACGGTCAGCCCGCGGCTTTCGGCTGTCGACAAGATCCTGCAGTACGTGCGAAAAGGGCGCGTGCTGAGCGTAACGACTTTCGGTGAAGAGGAGGCCGAAGCGATCGAGTTGATCGCTTCGAAGGGAACGCGGTACGTCGGGCGGAAGCTCAAGGACATTCGATTCCCGCGCGGAGCGATCGTCGGGGCTATCGCACGCCCGGACGGCCAGGTGGTAGTTCCGCGGGGCGATGCGAAGATCGAAGCAGGGGACCGTGTCATTTTCTTCGCGATGGAGAGCGTTGTCGCCGAACTGGAGACGGCCTTCCTCTCGTAAGGGGCAACAACAACCTTGATCCAACTTGGCGCGGTCACCTACGTTCTGGGCCAGTTCCTGGTGGCGCTGGCCGGAACGATGCTGATTCCGCTGGCATACGGATGGCTGGCGGGCAGTGCCGGACTCGCCCCCCTCTTTTACGGAGCGTCGATCACGTCAGTGACCGGCGCTGTGATGTTCCTATTTGCAGGGAAACCGGAACGCGAACTCACGCAGCGTGAGGGTCTTCTGATGGTCGTCTCAATCTGGGCGGCCGTGGGATTGTTCGGCAGCCTTCCATTTTATTTCTCGCCCTATTTCCTGACTTTCACAGATGCTTTCTTCGAATCGATTTCCGGATTTACGACCACGGGCGCCACGGTGCTTGACCAGGTGGAGGTCCTCCCGGATGCGCTTCAATTCTGGAGATGTTTTTCCCACTGGCTCGGTGGTATGGGAATCGTCGTGCTCGGCATTGCGATTCTGCCTTTGGTCGGTCACGGCGGCATGCAGCTCTACCGTGCGGAATTTTCCGGCGCGAAGTCGGAGCGCCTGAAGCCACGCATCACCGAGACCGCCCTGTCGCTGTGGAAGATCTATGTGGCGCTCACTGTCGCCGAGTTCTTCGCCCTCCGGCTTGCCGGCATGGACGGCTTCGAAGCGCTCTGCCACACGTTCTCGACACTGGGAACGGGAGGTTTTTCGACGCGGACGGCGAGTATTGCCGGCTTCAACAGCCCGCTGATCGAGTGCGTGATTATCGTCTTCATGCTGCTTGCGGGCATCAGCTTCATCCAGCACTATCGTCTCCTGGTGGAGCGCAACCCCCGAAGCTTCTTCGGTGACGTCGAACTCCGCTACTATCTGTAGCTCGTCGCAGTCGCTACGGGCGTGATCACAGCGGGACTTGTGGTCGCTTCGGACTACCCGCTGGGGCTTGCGGTTCGCAACGCGCTGTTCCAGGTCGGAGCGATCATCACGACTACGGGATTCGTCACCGATAATTTCGAGATCTGGCACCCGCTGCCGCAACTCATGCTGTTGGCGTTGATGTTCGTTGGGGGGTGTACCGGCTCGACGGCCGGTGGCATGAAAGTTTCCCGGATACTACTGCTGGCTCGAGTCGTGGACCGGGAGTTCAAGCGGATGGTCGAACGCCGCGGCGTGTTTGCCGTCCGCCTGGGCGGTAACGTCGTCTCCGAGTCAACCGTGCAGAGCCTGCTGAGCCTGGTCTATCTGGCCTTTGTCGTCAATTTCACAGCCGTCCTGCTGTTAGCCGCGATGGGCATCGATGTCCTGACCTCGATCACTGCCGTCGCGGCGTCGATGTTCAACATCGGTCCCGGCCTGGGCGGTGTCGGCCCGCTCGACAACTACGGGCATCTCCCGACTCTGGCTAAGTGGGTGCTGTCGGGATGCATGGTCGCGGGACGGCTGGAGTTCTACACCGTCCTGGTGATCCTGACACCGGCGTTCTGGAGAAAGTAGAACATCGCACGATCTCGGAGCGCACCCGCAGCCTCAAAGGGTGGGGTGTTTCAGATGGTGGTCCGTTACGCTCTGAAACGCATGGGCGAGACGAAGTATGTGTTCGTCCCCGAAGAGCTTGCCGGTCAGCCGCAGGTCCAACGGCGTACCATCGGACCGGAATCCGTAGGGGAAGCAGATCTCCGGGTGCCCTGTGAGGTTGGTCAGCGACAGATCGCTGCCCACGAACAGATCGATGTCGTCGAAAACTTCGTTGAACTCCTCAATCATGCGGGACCGCACTCGGTTGGCCTGGATGTACTCGACAGCCGGAACGAACCGATGACGGCGGAACGTGACGGGACGTGAACTTCGTTCCGCTCCGTTCATCGCGTTAATTTCACCGCTCAACGTCAGGTCGTCGAACGCAGCTGCCGACTCGGTCGAGAGGATAAAGTTCAGGTCGCGGGTCGGCAGATCCGGTAGGTCGATCGGCTGGAGGTCTACTCCGATCGCCAGCATGGCATTGAGAGCGGCGTCGTTGGCCGCCCGCCGCTCGCGGTTGTTCTCGGACTGGGTCGAACCCTGCTGCTCTTCGTCTTCATCGACGAAGTAATCGTCCCGGACGTATCCCACCCGCAGTTGGCGGATGTCCGAGTTCGCGTCAAACCCAAACGGGACATCGATCATCGCGTTGTCCCTGCCGTCCGGCCCGTAGATCTCATTCAGCACGAGTGCGCAGTCCTCGGCCGAACGGCACATCGGTCCAGCCTTGTCCATCGTCCAGCTCAACGCCATGATTCCGGAACGAGGCACCAGGCCAAAAGTCGGACGAAGCCCCGTCACGCCGTTTCGGCTGGAAGGAGATATGATCGATCCCCGCGTCTCGGTCCCGATGGCGAAGCCGACAAGGCCGGCGGCCGTCGCCGAGCCCGGTCCTGCCGAAGAGCCGCTCGATCCCTGTTCGGGGTTCCACGGGTTGCGGGTCCGTCCGCCGAACCAACGGTCCCCCTGCGCGATTGCGCCCGTCGCCAACTTGGCCAGTAATACCGCTCCCGCCGCGGTCAGCCGCTCATAAATCGTCGCATTGTCGTCGAGCACCTGGTTCTCATATGGCGTGGCGCCCCAGGTTGTCCGGTAACCCCGCACGGAGATGATGTCCTTGGCGCCCCAGGGGATACCATGAAGCGGGCCGCGGTACATCCCGGCTGCGATTTCCTCGTCCGCCTGCCGCGCCTGCTTTATGGCGAGTTCCTCGGTCATCGTGACAACGCAGTGCAGGGTCGGATCGTAGGTGCGCAATCGCTCCAGATAAAGGCGCGTCAGGTCGATCGACTTGAGGTCCCCGCGCTCGATCAATCTCGACAGTTGACTAACGGGCAGGAACGCCAGTTCTTCGTCGGTCGCCGGGATCGTCACTTCCGACTCGCTCCGCCGGAATGGGAGGCTTCCCTTCGGCAGTTCCATTCCCGGAGGCACCGGGTTGAACACGATCGCCGGTTGCACGCTGTTGGGCAGGTGCATCTCGCGGATGTTTTCGAAGCTGCGGATGAAACCGCTCCGCCCGTTGAGATCGTCCGTGATTCGCTGGATCTCTTCGGGAGCGAACGACATACCCGACAACTCGGCCGAGGCGGCCACCATTTCCGGAGTCAGCGTCGCGGCGTCCTGGGCGATGGCGGTCAGCGCGCCCGGCATCAGCGTCGACCCCAATCCGACGGCGGACAGATAGCCAACGAAGCGGCGGCGGTTGAGGTTCAACTGATCTCTGTCGGGTTTTTCGGGCATGCGAGGCTCCTCCTGCCTGGTGAAGTCGTGTATGAGCTCTGTTGAAACGAGCGAGATTATATATCAGCCCGCACCGGGCATTGACAGAACCGGTGACAGTAGTGGCTCGTTCCGGGTTCTGTCCGAGCGCTGGCTTGATCCGACCCGAGGGTAGCAGCACCGTTCGGGTGATAGAATCTGGGCAGGACCTCATGAGCATCCCCCTCAATCCCCGAGTCGGCTCGAGGGTTCTGCTGACGCTGGCGAGTCTAATCGTCGTGATCGCCGGACTTCGTGCGGCCGAGTCGATCATCGTGCCGTTCCTGCTGTCTGTCTTCCTGGCCATGCTGGGAATACCCGTCGTCATATGGCTCGAAGCTCGACGCTGTCCGCAGTCGGTTGCGATTCTCGTCGTTGTCCTCGGCACCTTGATTTTCCTGGCCGGGATCGGCCTCGTCGTGGGCGGTTCTGTGAATGCGTTCAGTCAGGCGTTGCCCCAGTATCAGGCGCGGTCGACGGCGTTGGTGGAGAGCGCCGAAAGCCAAATACGGTCGTGGGGAATCGACTTCTCTCTGTCCGCGGTCGGGGATCTGATCAACCCGGGACAGGCACTGTCTCTGGCCGGCAGCCTGTTATCCCGTCTGGCGGGAATCGTATCCAACTTCTTGCTCGTTTTCCTGACGACGATTTTCGTTCTGACCGAAGCCACCGGGTTTCGGGACAAGGTGCGTACAGCATTCGGTGATGGTGGCAGCAAGGTTCTCCAATTGTCCGGCGTGATGACCCAGGTCCACCGTTACCTGACGATCAAGACCGGAATCAGCCTGGTTACCGGTCTGCTGTTGGGCTTCTGGGTCTGGGTGCTCGGCGTCGACTTTCCGCTCCTGTGGGGGCTGCTGGTCTTCATGCTGAACTACATTCCGAACCTGGGATCCATCATGGCCGCAGTTCCCCCGGTGCTCGTCGCCTTGATCCAGCCGCAGGGCGGTGCGAGCCTCTCCCTGACCGTCGCGATCGGCTACGTGGCAGTTAATCTCGTGATGGGTAACGTGGTCGAACCGCGGCTCATGGGGCAGCGCCTGGGCCTGTCGACGCTGGTCGTCTTCCTTTCGCTGGTGTTCTGGGGATGGGTTTGGGGAGGCATCGGGATGCTGCTCTCCGTTCCGCTGACGATGGTCGTCAAGATCATGCTCGAGAACAATCCCGAGTTCCGTTGGGTCGCCGTCTTCCTGGACAAGGCGCCGGATAAGGCGCCCGCTACGCCTTCGGGCTGAACCGTGACCGTCTCCACGAAGATTTCCGGGTGGTTGGCCGGAACCGCTACCCGGAACCAGATGAAGGGCAACAGGGGGTTCGGAAGCCAGTACTTCCAGCCGAGGTTGCGGGTCTTGCCCCGATCGCCCAGGTCCAGGTCCATCCAAACGTAGAGAAACTTGTAGATGCAGAGGCCGGGGATATAGTTGGGCCGAAACGCGTCGGTCCGCAGGTAGCTCCGGCCGATGTAGTAGTTCCCCTCGAAAGGCGTGATTCCCCAGCCCGTTGGTCCTTGGGCCAAGACCGTTCCCGAACTGCGGTGTGTGATCCGTATGATCTGTCCCATCACGCGAAATCATATCAGCGGAGTCCTACTCCGAACCGTAACCGCCCTCACCCACGAGCGGGAGCCTCGGAGACCGGAGAGTTCGAAAGTGTTTTCAATGAGTTATAGAACGGGGACAGGCATGCTCGTCCCTACTTTACGCTAAGGTTTTGCTGTGGTTCGGCCGATAAGGAAGACATTAGGCGGAACCTGTCCTATGACTTCGATAAGCTTTTCGGGCGCGAGCCTGCTCAACCAGACGAGTTTCATGGACCGTGCTTCGGCCGGTTCTCAGTCGAGGCCCAGTGTGCGTGTGGGAATCCGTTCGGATTTCTCAGCAATCGACGCCAAGGTGGCCGGCTTTGAGAGCCTGGTTCGGGATCTGGCGGGTCCGGCCGCATGGACCGCTGTCCGGGCAGAGTCATCGTCGGAGAGTGTGGCGAGGGTCGCGACCACCGGTCTCGCGTCTCCCGGTGAGTACTCGATCGAAGTGACGGCTCTGGCGCGGCGACAGATCACGACGTCGACGACGGCCTATTCAAACACGACCGACACGGTCGCTGACGGTGGATCGATATCCTTTACTGTTGACGGTGAAACCACAGCCTCCATCAGCGTGTCGACGTCGACGTCGCTTGCAGATCTCAGAGATCAGATCAACGCCCAGAACTCCGGCGTCGTCGCCTCGATCGCGAACGATGCGATAACGAACAAGCTGGTCATTTCGAGCAGGGAGTCCGGGCAGGGTCACGGGTTCACCATCAACGACACCCTGACGAACTCCGAGGGCACGGCGCTGGCGTTCGCGGTTGGGCAGGGCTCCCTGGTGGGTAACACGCAGAATGCCCGGACCGCCGCCTTCACCGTCGATGGCCAGGCCCAAGACAGCGATTCGAACAACGTGACCATCGCGGAAGGCGTCACCATGACGCTCGTCGGTCCAGGCAAGACAACGTTGGCGTTGTCGGCCGATACCGTAGAGATTCGAAAGTCACTCGAGAGTTTCGTCAGCGAGTTCAACGCGCTGGAGAAGAATTTGAGCGACCTGGCTTCCGCCGGAACGGCAGTCCAGCCCGGCACCCGCATCGCTGCAGGCGGCGTGCTGCGTGCGATTACGACCGGTGTCCGTCGGGCGCTCTCTGACCGGCGTCAGGGGAGCCCGGGGAGTCTGGGCGATCTTGGAGTCCGGACCCGCGGTTCGGGCGGGTTGAAGCTAGACGGCGACAAACTCGCCGCCGCTCTCGCCACGTCCGCCCCAGAGGTTGAAACGCTGCTTCGAGGGAACGCCGCCGGCAGAGGTGGGATCTTTTCCGGCCTGCGGGATCATCTGGCCCGGCAGGGCGGCTCTTCCGGGTTCGTGACTTCTTCGGACAGTAGGCTGGGGCGTCTTCCGAACATCTCCGTGGATGTGCTCGATGCCTCCCGACAAGATAAGACCCACACCATCAATGGAATAGGTCGTTCCATCGCTGCACTCGAAGAATCGTACAGGCTGCTTGCCAGCCTCCGCAGGGCCTCCTGATCCACGCCCACTTTTGGACCTGAACTGGGATCAATCCTCTGTCCCGAATCTAAGTAACTGCACTGCGGCGAATCTCAGTAAACCGATTGGATCTTTTTCCGTCTATTTGTAGAGGGACATGCGATTGGAACTCGAATAGCCGGAGACTCGAATGAAGAAAGAAGAGCTGTTCACGTACCGGGAGATCGCCACTCAGAAATGGATCGTGTCGTTGCCGCGGCAGCTCCGAACGCTGTGGGCGGAGCGAGATCTTCCGAAGATCGAAGTGAGCGCCCAGTTGGACGAAACGGCGTTGGAAGGGATGATCGAGCCTCGTCTACCCGTGGTGGGGCTGTGGCTCCAGATTCGGGAGTTGTACGACGAGGCCAGGAATCCACGGCCGAAGGCGAAGATCACGGCCAAGGCCGACCCGGCCGCGCTCGATGGTCTGTTCGAAGCGCGCCTGCCCTTCGTGTCACTTTATTATCAAATCCGAGCTATCGTCGACGAGATCCGCAACCCGTCGGAGATTGTGATCACTGCAGCGCCTGTGGAGGTCGAGCCGCTGTGGTCCGTACGGGACTGGCGGAAGCCGGCAGCCGGGGCCATAGGAGGCTATCTCCTGGTCATCCTCCTGATTTTCGGAGGGTTCGGCGTCGATGCGGCCCCGACAAACCAGATCGTCGAGACTTTCATTCCGCTCTACCTGCCCGCTGATCTGATGCTTCCTCCGGAGGAAGACACCTCCGCCGGTGGTGGCGGTGGTGGCAAGGAAACGCTGACACTTCCCTCGGCCGGCCCGCCTCCAAAGGCTGCTGACGAACAGTTTGTCCCGCCTCAGGCGGAGCCTCCGCTGAACCTGAACCCGATTCTTGTCGCGGTACCCACTGTTGTGGCGCCTCAGCTTGCGTCGCTGCAGCCGATCTCACTGCCGAACCTGGGGGATCCGATGAACGGGATTCCTGCGCCACCGTCTTCGGGACCGGGCGTCGGGGGCGGCATCGGAATCGGGCAGGGACGGGGCGTCGGTGAAGGCGACGGTCCCGGTCAGGGTGCTGGAAGCGGCGGTGGGTTCGGCGGCGGCGTTTTCGCCGTGGGCGGCGGCGTGACTGCGCCCCAGATCGTGTATCGGATCGATCCGACCTATTCGGAGGACGCGCGAAAGGCTCGTTATCAGGGCACGATCGTCATCGAAGCAATTGTCCGCAAGGACGGCTCGGTGGAGGTCATCCGCGTTGTTCGGAGTGTTGGATTCGGTCTGGAAGAACGCGCGATGAATGCCCTCCGGCAGTGGAAGTTCAGCCCGGCACGGCGGAATGGGCAGCCTGTCGACGTCGCGGTGAACATCGAAGTCAATTTTCGCCTGCGATAAACGTACCCACGCAGGCGTTCCCTCTCAAGTGGTAGAGCCAGTGGTTGACGTCTGGCGCGTCTATGACCGCGAAGTCGGCGGCTTTCCCCACCTCGATCGACCCTACGTCATCGCCCAGACCCAGTGACCGGGCGGCGACGATCGTCGCCCCTTTCAGCGCCTCAGCCGGTGTCATCCCGAGCATCGTTGCAGCGAGCGTCATCGCCATCGGAAGGTGGTAGGACGGCGCGGAACCCGGGTTGAAATCTGTCGCGACGGCCACGTCGACCCCCGCGCGGATGAACCGGCGGGCATCGACCGGCGGCTGACGGGTGTAGACCGAGGCCAGGGGCAGCGCGACTGCGACGGTTCCGGACCTCGCCATTGCATCGATGCCGGCGTCGGAGGCATGCTCCAGGTGATCGGCCGACGCGGCCCCGACCTCTGCGGCAAGCGCCGCGCCCCCGCCTTCACTCAGTTGATCGGCGTGGAGCCGAATCCCGAGTCCGTGCTCCCGTGCCGAGTCAAAGATCCCCCTCGCTTCGTCGGGGGTGAAAGCCGAGTCCTCGACAAAGACATCGCAGAACGTCGCAAGTCCCCCGGCAGCCGTCCTCGGTATCATTTCCTCGATCACGAGCTTCACGTATGCTTTGCGATCGTCCGTGTATTCGGGCGGAACGGTATGGGCGCCCAGGAGCGTGGCGACGATCCGGACCGGCTGTTCCGATGCGATGTCGCGATAGACCCCCAGCAGACGAATCTCATCCTCGATGGTGAGTCCGTAGCCGCTCTTGCACTCGACGGTGGTGACTCCGAGCGCGCGCATCTCGGCGAGGAAGCTTAGCGCACGGGAGACCATCGCTTCGTTCGATGTCGCGCGCGTGTCGCGGACGGTCCTCAGGATGCCGCCTCCTGCCTTCGCGATCTCAAGATAGGTCCGCCCGCTCGCCTGTTCGGCGAACTCATCGGCCCGCCAACCACCGAAGGCGAGGTGGGTGTGGCAATCGACGAGGCCGGGAACGATAAGATCGCCCTCGGCGCGGACAACATCCCACTCACGGAACCGGTCGGGCAGTTCCTTGTCGGGTCCGATCCATTCGAATCGCCCTTCGCTCCAGGCGAGCGCGCCATCGGAGATCGTATGGGTGTCGTTTTGCACGCCTTCGGCGCGACAGGTTGCGATATTCGGGACGCGCCGGATGACAGGCATCAGTCGAGGGAGAACTGGTCGCCGCGAGCGCCGAGAAGGGTCGCTCTTCGCACCATGTCGGTGCACCTGGACAGGTCGTTCCGGAATTGATAGTCGCTCATACCTCGGAGTCCGATCCCGTCACCATCGGCAGATCGACGCCACGCTCCCGGGCGGTGTCGATGGCAAGGTCGTAACCGGCGTCGGCGTGGCGCATCACGCCGGTTCCCGGATCTGCCGTCAGGACGCGCTCGAGTCTGCGGTCCGCCATCTCGGTTCCGTCGGCCACACACACCATCCCGGCGTGGATCGAATAGCCGATGCCGACTCCGCCGCCATGGTGAAGGGACACCCAACTCGCCCCACACGCGGTGTTGAGCATGGCGTTCAACAGCGGCCAGTCCGCGATCGCATCCGAACCGTCCTTCATGCCTTCGGTCTCGCGGTTGGGAGAGGCGACCGAACCGGTGTCGAGGTGATCGCGGCCGATGACGAGCGACGCGGAGACCCGACCGGTTCGGACGAGCCAGTTGAACTTCAGGCCCATCTCGGCGCGCGCTCCGTAATCGAGCCAGCAGATGCGGCAGGGCAGGCCCTGGAACTGGATCTGATCCCGCGCCTTGCGGATCCACCGGGCGAGCGCTTCGTCCTCCGGGAACGTTTCAAGCACGGCGTCGTCGGTGGTGTAGATGTCCGCTGGATCTCCTGAGAGCGCTGCCCATCGAAACGGTCCGGCGCCCCGGCAGAAAAGTGGCCGAATGTATTCGGGGACGAAACCGGGGATGTCGAAGGCCTGTCTCATGCCGCGTCGGTCGGCGACCTGTCCGCGAATGTTGTTGCCGTAGTCGAAGGTGATGGCGCCGCCCTTGCGGAGGTCGAGCATCGCGGCAACGTGCGTTTCCATCGAATCGAGGACAGCCGATTCGTATGCGGCGTAGTCGGTCTCCCGTAGTCGGGCCGCCTGGTCCAGACCCATGCCGGCCGGAATATAGCCCAACCGCAGATCGTGGGCTGAGGTCTGATCGGTCAGGATGTCGGGGGAGATGCCGCGCCTTACGAGTTCGGGCAGGATTTCGGCCACATTGCCCAGGAGTCCCACCGACAGGGCTTCCTTTTTTTCGCGTGCGTCCAGAACGAGGTCGAGCGCTTCGTCCAGGTGGGTGGCCATGCGGTCGCAGTAGCCCGTCTCGACCCGTCGTCGGATGCGTGTCTCGTCGACCTCGACGGCCAGGATCGTACCGCCGTTCATCGTTGCCGCCAGCGGCTGGGCGCCGCCCATGCCGCCAAGGCCGGCCGTGACGACAAGCCGGCCTTGGAGCGTGCCGTCGAAGTGCGTCCGGGCACAAGCGGCGAACGTTTCGTAGGTGCCCTGGAGGATTCCCTGGGTTCCGATGTAGATCCAGGACCCGGCCGTCATCTGGCCGTACATGGTGAGGCCGAGCGCGTCCAGGCGCTGGAACTCATCGAAAGTGGCCCATTTCGGGACCAGATTCGAATTTGCGATCAGAACACGAGGCGCTTCTTCGTGCGTCTTGAACACGCCGACCGGCTTGCCGCTCTGGACGAGCAGCGTTTCGTCGTTTTCGAGGCGTCGGAGCGTTGCGATGATCTTGTCATAGCACTCCCAGTTGCGGGCAGCTTTCCCGGCTCCGCCATAAACGATCAACTCCGCCGGGTTCTCGGCGACCGCCGGGTCCAGGTTGTTCATGAGCATTCGAAGCGCGGCTTCCTGGTGCCAGCCCTTGCATTGAAGCGACGTGCCGGTGGGCGCGTGGATCGTTCGGTGGGAACCGATTGTCGACATAGTCATGATGAATGTTTACATAGTTTAAACGCGGCCGGGGCGACTTTTGTCTCATGATGTCAGTATGTGGAACCTGGTGAGCTTGATCGTGTTTTTCATGGCGCCGCAGCAAGGGGACCTACCGGTTCCGACGCTGCCGGTCGAGGCATACAAGTACGCTGACGCGGACATCGTCCTGCCGGATCATTTCACGAGCCGCGATCGCCGGGGCGGGGTGGCGAGGGCCAACAACACGCCTCGCGACAATCCAATAACGAACGCAGGCGCCGCGCTGGGGCGGGTTCTCTTCTATGATGTACGGCTCTCGGCCAACAACACGACTTCGTGCGCGTCCTGCCACATCCAGCAATATGGGTTCTCAGACCCGGAGCAATTCAGCAAGGGTTTTGATGGCGGGCGCACCGCGCGGCATTCGATGGGTCTTGCGAACGCCCGCTACTACGGACCGGAGCGCTTCTTCTGGGATGAACGGGCCGCTACGCTCGAAGACCAAGTCTTGATGCCAGTCCAGGATCCGGTCGAAATGGGGATGACGCTGGATGAGTTGGAGGTCAAGCTGGCTGCGGCCGGGTTCTACGCCCCACTGTTTGAGGACGCTTTTGGGAGTCCCGGAGTGACTCGGGACCGGCTTTCCCGGGGGTTGGCGCAGTTCGTGCGGTCGATGGTGTCCTACCAGTCCAAATACGATCGGGCGTTCCAGGGATCGCGTCCGAACTTTGACAGCGTGTTTACCGCAGAGGAAGAGTTGGGACGCCGGCTCTTCGGTGATGGTGGCGGCCGGGGACGCAGAGGACGCGGCCGAGGAGGAGATGGGCGAGGAAGAGGAGGCCGGAACGCAGGGTGCGTCAGGTGCCACGAATCGGCGGCCCAGATCGGCGACCGGGCGCGGAACAACGGCCTGGACCGGACCACCGACGATGATCCGGGTGCGGGCCGAGGGCGTTTCAAGACGCCATCGCTACGCAATATCGCCGTGACGGCGCCCTACATGCACGACGGCCGGTTCGAGACACTACGCGAAGTCATCGAGCACTACAACTCCGGTGTCCAGCCGAGCCGATCTCTGGATCGCTCCCTTACAGGACGAGGTCAGGGACCGAGACGGCTGAATCTTGACGACCGGGAGATCGATGCCCTCGTCGCCTTCCTGAACACCCTGACCGACGAAACTTTCCTCACCGACCCGAAGTTCTCCAACCCCTTCAACTAATTCGTGACGCAACTAATTCGTGACGGTGCATCAATCCCAGCTTAGGACCCGTCAGGAACGCTAAATACGGACAGACGGGCGCCTCTCGCTATTTAAGAGGTATGTCCTGCCTCAGACGTAGGCCCAGTCCTATGAACGTGTGGACCTGATCTGGGATTGATGCACCGTCACGAATTAGAGCCGGTTATAGCTTGACTCCAGGGGTACCCGAGTGACATCGTTTTCTATTCTACGGCCATTATCCAAAGACGTTTACGCTACCAAACGGAGGAATACATGAGACTTCGTACGATTCTGACAGCCTTGGCGATCACCGCGCTGTTCGCCGCTCCGGTGGCCGCGCAGTCGACCGACAGCCTGATGGCAGGCAAGGCCGATCTGCAGTCCGCCGGCATTCTTGCGTTCGGGCCCGATGCGGTCCTGTTCGTCGGTGACTCGATGGGCGCCCAGGTCTTCGCGATCGACACCGGGGACCGCACCGAAGGTGCCGCTGCGCACGTCGACGTGGTTGCCATCAATGAGAAGATTGCCGCGACGCTCGGCACGGTTGCCGATCAGATTCTGATCAACGACCTGGCCGTGAACCCGATCTCGAAGAAGATTTACCTGTCGGTTTCACGTGGTCGCGGTCCAAGTGCCATGCCGGTTATCCTGCGGGTTGACGCCAACGGTTCGCTCGAGGAGTTATCGCTCGACAACGTGAAACACGCGAAGGTGTCCCTGCCCAACGCGCCGGCGCCCGGTGAGGGACGAGCCGGACGGGCCCGTCTCGAGACAATTACGGACCTGGCCTATATCGACGGCCGCGTCTTCATCGCTGGTCTTTCGAACGAGGAGTTCTCCTCGAAGCTCCGCTCCGTACCGTTCCCGTTCGCCTCGGTGAACAGCGGGACCAGCGTCGAGATCTACCACGGCAACCACGGTCGCCTGGAGACTAATTCGCCCGTGCGGACCTTCGTGCCCTACTCGATCGACAGCAAGCCGCACATCCTGGCCGCCTATACCTGCACGCCCCTGGTGACGTTCCCTGTGTCGGAACTGCAGCCGGGCCAAAAAATCCTCGGCCGAACGATTGCCGAATTGGGCAGCGGGAACCGCCCCCTGGATATGATCATCTACGATCAGGACGGCGTCGACTACATCCTGATGAGCAACAACAGTCGCGGTGTAATGAAGATGGCGGCGCGCGGTCTTGACAGTTACGACCACATCGACTCGCGGGTAGGCGACCTCGCCGGTGTGCCCTACGAGACACTCGATGAGCTTACGGGTGTCGAGCAACTGGACCAGCTGGACGCGAATCACGCCGTGATTCTGACCCGTGCCGAGAGCGGTTCGATCGATCTGGAGACGATCGAACTGCCGTAGGCCGTCCGATAGTTCGTTTGTTTGAGGCGCGGGCTCGATCGGGCTCGCGCCTTTCTACCATCGTGAGTCCACTAGTGCGCCTGTTCGCTTCCATCGTGATTCTGTGCTGCGCTCCCACGCTCTTGGCGCAAGAGATCCGCTTTAACAACATGAGCGGCGATGCCGCCTTTCGGGTGGCTCTGCCGAACGCGGCCATCGTTCGTGCCATGGCACCGGAACGATGGCGCGAGATTCTTACCGTCTATGTCGACGTCGCCGGAGACGATATTCCGCCCGTCGGAGGTTCCTATCGAATGGACGGTGATGTCCTGGTGTTCGAGCCGCGATATCCCCCGTCTCCCGGCGTGACGTATCGCGCAGTCTTTCGGTCCGACGGAAACGAGGTCGTCCGCACGTTCGCGGTTCCCGACCTCGACCGCACGCCGACGACTGTCGTTGAGCACGTCTACCCCTCGACGGGCGTCTTGCCCGAGAACCAACTCAAGCTCTACATCCACTTCTCTTCGCCAATGAGTCGAGCGGAGGCGTACCGGAACATCAGGCTTCTCGACGGAGAAGGGGACGACCTCTACTTGCCGTTCCTCGAACTCGACCAGGAGCTTTGGACGCGGGACTTCCGCCGCTTTACTATTCTGTTCGACCCGGGGCGCATCAAGACAGGCTTGGTTCCAAACGTGGAAGACGGCATGCCCATCGTCGAGGGAAATACCTACACGCTCGTTATCGACGCGGGCTGGAAGGATGCGAACGGCCGGTCCCTCAAAGAGGAATACCGAAAGACGTTCCGCGTCGGCCCGTTCGACGACGTGGCCCCCCAGGTTTCCGACTGGCGCCTGGCTGTGCCGAAGGCCGGAACGACCGAGCCCGTTGAGGTCGTTTTTCCGGAGCCGATGGACCGAGGACTTCTCGATCGTCTGATCGCCATCGTCAATGACGAGGGGAACACCCTCAAGGGCTCGGTCACCGTGGACAGGGAAGAGACGCGATGGAGTTTCACGCCGTCTTCGGCGTGGGTGTCAGGGAATTACGAACTGATCGCGGGGACGGAACTCGAGGACCTGGCGGGAAACGCCTTAAACGGGCTGTTCGAGGTGGACGTGTTCGAAGTTGATCAGATTACGCCGGTCGGCGAGACCGAATCCCTCCCGTTTACGATTCCTCCCCGACAGTAGTTGTTTGTCAAACGCCCAGACCCTCGGTCACCTACATCGGCCTGCGCGTTGGTTGACTCGACTTTTGGCTCACCATAGGATATTCCTAACAAGGATTTCGATACGCCGAGCAAGCCACTGACTTCCCATGATGTTGCTGGTCACGGAGGTGCCTCCTCGAACATGTCTCCATAGCGAGGCGTATTGGTTCGGGACTGCCTGAGAGTTTCCGCAGGACCCTGCAATCCGAACTGCATTGATGGACAACCAGGACAAATCCACGCAGGAGTCCCGATCGGACGTAGGGGGAGCTCGCACGATCAGGGCACCATGGAGCTTTCCGGCTTCCTTCAAGAGTCGATACGAGATCCTCGCTGAAGCTGGCCACGGGGGGATGGGAGTTGTTTACAAGGCGAAAGACAAGGTATCGGGCGATACCGTCGCTCTGAAGCTGCTCCACTCCGAGATCGCCAACCAACCCGACCTTCTTGAACGTTTCCGCAGCGAGCTGTTGCTGGCTCGAAGGATTACGCACAAGAACGTCAGCCGTGTTTACGACCTGAACGAGTTTGACGAGCTTACGGTCATCTCCATGGAGTACGTTCAGGGAGAGAACCTTCGGGATCTACTCCGCCGTGTGGAAGGGCTTTCTGTCCGACATGGCATGAAGATCTCCGGCCAGGTCATCGCCGGACTCGAGGAGGCCCATTCCCAAGGTGTATTCCATCGCGATCTCAAGCCTGCGAACATCATGATCGCCCACGACGGAACCGTGAAGATCATGGACTTTGGCCTGGCACGCTCGCTCGATGCCGACAAGACAAGAACCGATGGCCTGGTGGGAACTCCCGCCTACATGAGCCCCGAGCAGGCTCGGGGCGTCGAGACTGACGTGCGCAGTGACATATATTCTCTGGGACTTGTCCTGTATGAAATGTTTTCTGGTCAAAGGGCATTCGATGCGGAGACACCCCTTGCCCTCCTTCGCATGCAGATCGACCAAGCCCCGGCTCCGCTGCGGTCTATAGCACCCGATCTGCCCGAGCGAATCGAACGCGTCGTCTCGAAATGTATCGAGAAGAATCCGGAAGAGCGCTTTCAGGACCTGTCGGAACTGCGTGACGCGATGGGCGATCGACTAGAGGCCAAGGAGGTCGGTGGCGACGCTAGGGAGGAGGTTCGGTTGCCGTCGCACTTGAAATTATGGCAACGCTCGGATTGGTTGTTGCTTGCGTCAGCTCTTGTCGCGACCGCCACCCTATTCTCGTTGATGTTTCTTTTTCATCCCGCGGTGGGATTGGCAATAACGATCGATCGCCAACAGCAGGATCGAGTCGTGAACGACGCGCTTGGAGGCCTAGGCCTGAGCCTTCAGATCGAAGAGCCCCGGCTCTGGTTCGCACCCCGGTTCTACTACCTACTCGCACGCGGAACGCGACCTCTGGGACGTGATCTGGCGGCTCGTGCAGGAATCACCGGTTGGGAAGGGCGTCTGGTCGGTACGAGTCCGGAAGGCGAGGGCATCGACGGTTCTTATGTGATGGACGGTGTGGGCAACCTGCTGTCAGTGACGGTTGAGGCAGGGCTCGATCCTCAATCACACGTCTGGAGACCTGTAGCACCCGCCGGCCGAAGGATCGGTCAGGGCGTTTCCGACGCAAGAAGCAGTTTCGACTCCGACAGCGAGGCCCGTACCCGTATCGTGGAAGCGGCGCGCACCACCATTGGAGCCCTGTTTGGCACGGCCCCCACTTCCTCCGAACCCGGCATCGGGGAATGGGCAAGCGCCAGTACCCAGGGAGTGTTTTTGATATGGGACGAGTTCGAGGATCCGGGCGTGCGGCGCTATGCTGCGAGAGTCACGGAAGTGATTGACGAAAGCCGGTGGAAGCTGGTCAACGTTCGGCAGGAACTGCAGGCGTCTTCCGGTCCACCAAACGTCTTCGGCCGCCTGGTGGCAGGGATCCAGGGGCCGGTCTCGGGCTACTACTCCGACCCGAATCGCGTTTTCGGCCGCTATATTCTCGCATTCTTTGGCGTCACAATCCTGGCCGTTGTTCTGTTCCTGGTACGCAAGGTCTACCTCCAAGAGCGCTCACGTGAGAATCTTGCTCTGGCGACGCTGATCGCGGTGGCTGCGGCATTGGCCTCGATGACAGTCGAATACGGAGGGCCGGGTGGGGATTACTTGAACGTTACGATGCCGCTGCTTGTGATCTCTCTCGGCCTACCGGTGACCCATGGCGCGCTCAGTGCCGTACTGTACTACCTGCGGAAACGCTGTCCCTTCCAGGTAGCGACCTATCTATCGCTGTCGAAGGCCAACGTTCTCTCCCGACCCGTGGGTCTCGCTCTGCTGCGGGGTGCGTTCTACGGCCTTCTGTTTGCCGGCACCTGGATGGCGCTGATGTCGGTCGGGATGTACCTAGGGGCGCCTCAGATCGGGATGATCTCCTGGCTTCAGTTTTTTTCCCAGCCTGAGACTGTTGTCGCGACGATGGTCTGGGGTCTGCCGCTGTTTCTGTTGGCCCACGGAGTCTTGATCGTATGGTTCTTCATTGCTTTTCCGCTCGGTCTGTTGGATCGCTTGACGTCTCGCCAAGCAGTTTCGCTGGGCGTTCTGGTTGCCGTGTGGCTCGCGTTTGGCCTGAGCTCAATGGGCGCAGTGGTCTTTCCTGTGCCGGCTTTCTACGTCCTGGCGGCCTTACAGTGCGTCTTACTCGGTTGGCTGTTCCTGCGCTACGGAATCCTGGAATCGATGAGCACTGCCATCACCGTTGAAGTGATGCTTCTGGTCGTTCCGCTCTTGGCAATCTTCCGAGTCTTGGATCCCTGGCCCTACATGATCACCATCGGGATGTGGTTTCTGCTCCTGGTTGTTGCGGGCTTAGTTTATCTGCGCCCGCAACTGTTGAGCGCGTACCGACGCGTTGCCGAGGTGTTTGACTAGATTTCGTACGCTCTCGGCCGTGACTATGCTTGGTGTACGTCCGGTGCCGGTCTTGGTTCGCCCGGCCCGGGCCCTGGTCGGAAATATGGGTCGCAACAACAGTAACATTCGCCATCGTAGCAGCAGATATAGCAATCCTCCCACTCGTAGCCGATCCTCCCGCCGAAGGCCCGGCTGAGAGCCGTTCTGATGGCTTTCTGCTGGTCTTCGTCATTCGCCTCACCGAGTATGAAGTGGATAACTCCGACGTTGTCGGGCAGATCTACACCTTGAGTTGCCGCGATCTGCGTCAGCACGCTTCTGAAACCTGCATGGATTTGGTTGAGATTGTCGTTCGCAAACCGCAGAAGACGATCATCGCAATCGGACATGTTCTTTACTCCTAGATGGACCTTGCATAAATGGCCTCGGTTCGGGTTTCGGTGTGAGAGTGTTCCTTGACGAGACAGTAGACAACAGACAGGAGCTTGTCAAAAGTTATCGGAGGGTCC
This sequence comes from Terriglobia bacterium, assembly GCA_965206125.1. Taxonomy (GTDB): domain Bacteria; phylum Acidobacteriota; class Terriglobia; order 20CM-2-55-15; family 20CM-2-55-15; genus CAXWPM01. The sequence goes on along the minus strand of CBDBIN010000045.1, from coordinate 149,877 downwards.
GTTCCCCGAGGACTTTCCGGTTTGGTGGGAAGGGTGAGTACAGGCTTGGCGTCAGGGTTCGCCGGTAGTCAGCAGCGCCAGCGTTGCCCAGCCGCTGGTCGAAATGTGCTCGGCATAGCTCTGGTTGCCCGAGGGCCTGGTGGTCTCGATCCAGCCGCCATCGGACAGCTGAGTTTCGATCAGATAGGCCCGCCCTTTTGAGACTGCTTCATCGATCCGCTCGTCATCGAAGGGGAGAGACGATAATCCCAGCAGTGCCACCGCCGTGTCGAAGACTTCCGAAGGTGTCCTTGGATAGGGTCCCCAACCGCCGTCGCTGGCCTGCCCGTCCACGATCCACCCTACGGCTTCAGCGAGCTGGTTCCCGGATTCTTCTCCGCGATCAGCCAGTGCCATGACTTTGGCTGCCGCGTCCATGATCGGCCCCAGACGAAGCTCCAGAAACCAGGCATCCGCCCTCAGGATAGATTCACGGAACTGCTCCCGATCGGCAACCTCGAGGGTGCGACGGGCTGTGTAGGTCGCGAGCGCCGAGCCGTAGGTTGCCGGAGATGCGAGCATGCGGTCGTCGCCCTCCACATGCCATGAGCCGTCGGGGCGCTGGTCCGCGGCGAGCATACGGGCGGCCTCGAGCAGGGGGCCACGGTCGTCGAGGGCCCCGGTTTCGACCGCGTCTCGTAGTGCTGACCCGAACTGGATCCGCGCAAGCTTCTTGTCGTTGAAGCCTGGCTCTCCGGGAGCGTTCTCCCACCCAGCCGGGTCGCGCAACCACCCGGTCGTATCTCCCAACACTTCCTCGGTAACGTCGTAGCCGAGGCTGCGCGCCATGTAGAGGGCGCGCGCAGCGTCGCCGTTGTTGTGGCAGGAAAAGCAATTTGCGTCGCGGGACCATGCGGGGACTTCCTGGCTGAGATAAGCGATCGCGGTCTCGACGGGTGTCTCCTGGCCGCTGATTGATGCCACCCAGACGGACAGCATGAGACATGTCGCAATGCCCGTTGTGAGGAGGGTCGTTTCGCGGTGCGGTATCATCGGCCCGAGGACAGGAGAATACCATGAAGAACCGGACGCTACTGCCAGCACTGCTCGTCGGGATCGTCTTCCTGTTTGGCAGTGGGCCGCTCGGATCGCAAACCGCCCTCGAGCCACCCGACGCGACGCGATTCGACAACGCCGTTTCCCTCGCGATAGATGGCGACTACGCCGAAGCCAGAGCCGAAATGGCGGCCTACATGGAGCGAGCGGCGTATTCCATTCCCGCGCGCGAAGTGCTACGCGTGATCGATGACGTCGAAGGTGACACGATCGGAAGCGATGTTGCCGCGTTCATGTTCAAAGGTATTGCTCTGTTCAACGACCAGCAGGCGCGCCGAGCGTTGGTGGAGATCGATCAAGTCGTCGAGTCCCACCCGGAGTACGGGCGCGGCATTTACATCCGGGCGCTGGTTCTGTGGCAGGGGCAGGGTAGAACCGAGGCTGCGATCGATACGTTCACCGAGTTGATCGCGCTCGACCCGGATCACGATGAGGCATACCTCGGCAGGGGTGGGGCGCACGAGGACCGTGGGGAGTTCGAAGAAGCGATCGCGGATTTCTCGAAGTCGATCGAGTTGAATCCGAACTCGGTTCACGCCTACTTCAGTCGTGGGAGCGCCTACTACCGCCGGGAGGGTGCCGAACCGGCTCTGAGGGACCTCACGCGCGCCATCGAACTGGACCCGCAGTTCGCCAACTCCTACAACTACCGCGGCTTGCTCTACATGACGATAATTGGCGACAGCCCGAAGGCCTGTCCGGACTGGAAGAAGGCTTGTGACCTGGGGCTATGCCAGAACTATCGTCTGGCGATGACCCGGGGGTTGTGCACTGACTGACCGGTTGGGCGCTCGCGGGAGCGCCCATTTTCCGACGCTGACTGATGGGCGTGGGGGGACCGTCCCCGATCGAGTTCCCAGGACCCACGATGTGCCGCGACGCTAGGGCACTCTCAGCATCTAGTTAATGCGAAGGGGGACGGTGGGCCCGACGCTAACTAATCGGTCCGCAGGGCCGACACCGGGTCTATCTTCGTTGCCCGGAGGGCCGGCAGATAGGACGCCATTCCGGCGACAATCGTCAGGACGATAGCAACGACGCCAAAGACCGTCGGGTCGAGCGCCTCGATACCTACCAGGAACGTGGCGAGTACCCGTGTCACTGCGAGCGACAGGACGATTCCAACGACGACGCCAATCATCGTGAGAATCAATCCCTGACGGACGACCAGTGCCATCGCGTCGGTCGGTTTCGCGCCGAGAGCCATCCGCAGGCCGATTTCATGGGTCCGCTGGCTGACCGAGAACGAGATGACGCCGTACACCCCGATTGCCGCGAGCAACAGAGCCAGGGCACCGAAAGCCGCGACCAGCCAGGCCCCCATGCTCGGCAGCCACATCGACTGATCAAGAATGGCTGTCATCGGCCGCACGCCGGTCAACGGTAGGTTCGGGTCCAGTCGCCGGAAGATCTCCTGCACGGGGCCGCCGAGGCTCGCAGGCGGTCCCGCTGTATGAACGAACAGGTTTATCGTCGCCCTTGCGTCGCGGTAGCTTTGCTCGAGAGGCAAGTACATGAAAGCAGGAGTCGGCGTTTCCGACAGCGAGCCGTATTTCACGTCCTTGGCGATACCGATCACCTCTACCGAAGTGACATCGCCGTAGAGCTTATAGCGTCTTCCAAGAGCGTCTTCGCCGGGCCAGAAGCGCTCCGCCATCGTTTCGTTGATGATGGAGTACTGCGGCCCGACATCAATGCTGGACTCCTGGGGTTCAACCCCGCGAAAGTCGCGACCTCGCAAAACGGGGATGTCCATCGTTCGGAGATAATCGGGACCCACGGTGCTTGTGGCCACCAGCACACCGTCTTCGCCCTCGTCCGCGTCACGGCCTTCGATGTAGACCGTCCGGGAGATGCCGCCGAAAAAGAATGGCATATTCGAACCCACGTCCGCGGAGTTCACGCCCGGGAGTGCCTGCACCTCTTCCTGCAGGCGGTTGAAAAAACTCTGCCCGGTCGTTTCGTTGAGGTATCGGTTGTCGATCAGGCTGAAGGATACCGTCAGGATGTTCTCGGTCCGGAACCCGGGCGGGATGTTCAGCGTGTTCTGGAAGCTGCGCATGAGTAAGCCGGCCGACACCAGGGCCACCAAAGACAATGACACCTGCGCGATCACGAGGATGTTGCGGGCGCTGAGCTTGCGGATAGACCCTTCCCGCTGATGTCCACTCTTGAGTTCGCTGGAAAGATCCGGGCGCGACGACTGAATCGCCGGTACCAGGCCGAAGAACAAGCCCCCCGCCATCGAGATGAACGCCGTGAAGCCGAGTACACGCGCGTCGAGGCTCATGTCCAGGCCGATCTGGAACGGCAACGGCGGTGCGAAAGACCACAGCAAGTCCCGAAGCCACAGTGCCAGCACGAGTCCGAGCGCTCCGCCCATCGCCGACAGGACGAAGCTTTCGGTCAGGAGTTGACGGATCAGGCGCGTGCGCCCCGCACCGAGAGAGATGCGGACGGCAATCTCCCGCTTTCGGCTGGCGGCACGTACCAGTAACAGGTTCGCGATGTTCGCCGAGGCGATCAGGAGCACCAGGCCCGCAAGCGCGACCAGCAGGGCACTGGCGAGCATGAGGATATCCCGGAACCCGGGGCCGAGGCGCGACAGAGGATCCAGGATGACGTTCCGTCCGTCGTTCGGCTCGGGGTACTGTTCTTCGAGGGCGGTGGCAATCGCCTGCATGTTTGCCTCGGCCTGGTCGATCGTCACCCCATCCTTCAGGCGGCCCACGACGTTGAAGACGACGGCGCGCCGGTCGTCCAGGAAATCGGGCGTTGGGTGCACCTGTTGGTACATCTGCTTGGGTACCCAGAGTTCCTGCACGATACCCAAACCGAGACCTTCGAAGCCTTTCTCCGCGACACCGATGACCGTGAGCACGGCACCATTCACCGAAAGCTCGCTACCGATGATTCCGGGATCTCTGCCGAAGCTGTTTCGCCAGCCAGCGTCGCTCAAGACGACGACGGGATGGGTTCCCGGTGTCCGGTCTTCCTCTGGGAGGAAAAATCGTCCTAACTGTGGCTTGATGCCTAGTACATCAAAATAGTTGCCAGTGACTATCTCACCTAATACTTGAACTGGTTCATCGACGTTGCCGATGTTGTAGATGAGCTGTGAATAGGCCGCCAGGTCCGTGAACACCTCGTTCTCGTCCCTGAAGTCCTCGTAGTTTGGCCCGGACACCGAGAGGAACCCCGAGTTGAACCCGGAGTTCTTTGAGTCGGTCGTGTAGATCGAGACGACCGACGCGCCGTCCGGCACGGGAATCGGCTTCAGGAAGATGCCGTTGACCATCGTGAACATGGCCGTGGTTGCTCCCACGCCCAGCGCGAGGATGATCGTGACGACGGCGGTGAACCCCGGGCTTTTCGTCAGGGTCCGGAGGCCGTAGCGAATGTCTCTAAGAAGGCTTTCCATGTCGTTTCCCCAAATGCTGAGTGTCAGGAAGCTCGGGCGGCGCCAACGAGTTCCGGGCAGCGTAACTGCGCGTCCCGTCGCCGGAACAGCGCGACGATGTAGGCGGTCTTACGGTTGTCGTCCACGTGGACGTAGTACCTGATATCGTCCATTTCTACATCGTAGAAGCCGTCTCGGTCCGGGTCTCGGGTAGCACCGATTCCTCCGGCAATCGCGCGGGCCATTCGCTCGGCAGCACGGGAAAGCTCGCTCTTGAAGGAGACTACATCGTATCCGGTGCGCTTCAGTATCGTGGTCATGGGTGCATATACGGCCATGAGGCCTCCTCTGTTCCGTACTGGCATAGAACACGTCGCTGGCCAAACTCGAACTTTTGTCCAACTAGCTGATATATCAGAGGTTTTACCGATTTCGAAGGATTTCTCGATCCGGGCCTCCGTCCGTTTCTGGGACGCTTGTCTCAAACTGGGACACAAGCAGGCCCCTTACGTATAGTTGGGAAGTTTCGTATATTGATGCGACCGTCAGGCCATTTGCCTGCGTTTCTCACCGGTTGTCGTCGCGAAGCCCGCCGGGCCACTTTGTGGCCCGGTAGGATACAGACGCCGACAGGGCATTTGGCATGGCCCTCAACGGGCCATGCTGGGCGCGCGCCGGGAGGGCGACCGAGGCGTACTTGACAGTACGTTGAGGAGCCCGACCAAGCGCAACGCAGTAATGGCGGATGGATCCGGCGCTGCAGCAGACCACTGGCGAGAAATGCGGGTTAGGAGGCATATGGAAGACAGGGTGACCGTCAGTGATGCGATTGTTTCCGAACTGGAACGGGCCCGTGTCGACACGCTGTTCGGGATCATTAGCATTCACAACATCCCGATCTACGACGCCGTAGCGCGGCACGGAGGCTTCCGTGTGATCAAGCCCAGGGGCGAGAGTGGCGCGGTCAACATGGCCGATGCTTACGGTCGAATTGGAGATCGGCTGGGCGTGGCCATTACCAGCACCGGAACTGGAGCAGGAAACGCGGCCGGCTCGATGATCGAAGCCGCCACGGCCGGAACGCCGCTGCTGCACCTGACCGGGCAGGTGGCATCTGAGTACCTCGAGAGCGGCCGTGGCTACATCCACGAATGCCGGGATCAGCTGGCCATGCTCAAGAGTATAGGGAAGGCGGCCTACCGGGTACGACAGCCTGAACAGGCTCCTGGCGTCGTAAGAAGAGCCATTCTAGAAGCGCTGGAACCGCCGACCGGCCCCGTCAGTGTCGAGATACCGATCGATTTTCAGGCAGCGCTGATTGCTCGGGCTGAAATCGCTACTCCTGTGGCCGTGCCCTTGTCTGTCGATCGCGATTTCCTTGAGGAACTGGCCGAGCGCATTCTGGCCGCGGATCGTCCTGTGATGTGGGCCGGGAGCGGTGTCATCCGGGGCCACGCATCCGACGAGTTCGAGAAGCTGGCGCGTTTGGTCGATGCCGCGGTCCTGACGAGTCACGGTGGGCGAGGAGCCTTTCCCGAGGACGATGAACGCTGCATCGGATATTTCGCGACCGGCACCCGAGTTCGGGAGTTCTTGACCGACGCAGATCTTCTCCTGAGCGTCGGCGTCCGGTTTCGTGGGAACGAGACCGGAACCTGGAATGTGAGACTCCCCAGAGAACACATCGGGATCGACGCGGACCCGTCCGCCGCGAATCGGAACTACCCCCACACGGCGTTCGTGAATGGCTGGGCGAAGCCCGTCCTCGGTGAACTCGGCGCCCTGGTCGCAGGGATGGGCGCCGCCCGGAAACCGGAATACGTCGCCGAGGTTGCCGCCGTGGGTGCGGCTGCGCGGCAGGCGATGCGCGAGAGCCTGGGTCCTTACGAGGCGGTACTCGATGCGATTCGCGACGTGCTGCCCGACGGAGGCATCGTGGTCCGGGACGTGACGGTTCCGAGCACGACCTGGGGCTCGAGGATGATCGAGGTGACCGGTCCTCGCCAGACGGTGCATCCGGCCACTGTGGGCATCGGTCAGGGCCTGCCCATGGCGATCGGTGCCCAGCTTGCCTCCGCCCGAACGCCGGTTCTGCTGATGTCGGGCGACGGCGGGTTTCTCGTGAACATCGGAGAGCTTGCGACAGCCCGGGAGGAGGACTTGCCTCTGACGGCGATCGTGTTCGATGACGGGGGGTACGGTGTGTTGCGCAACCTGCAAAACGTCGTGTTCGAGGGTCGCGGGATCGGTGTCGACCTCCAGAGCCCGGATTTCGTCGGCGTGGCCCACTCGTTCGGATTCGAGTCGGTGCGAGTGGGCGACGGCTCCTCTTTCAGGGAGTTCCTCGGCAATGCGATCGCCTCGGATGATCCCTGGGTGATCGTCGTCGACTGCAACCAACTTGGGTCCACACCCAAGCCGTTTTCGGGCACGCCGTCACTGGATCTGTACCGGCCGCACTGATAAGGGAACGGACGGAATGAAATCAGCCGAAATCGTGATTGTCGGCGCCGGTGTGGTGGGCTTGAGTATTGCCTATCACCTTGCCGTTCGTGGCGCGAAGAACGTCATCGTCCTCGAAAGGGAAGACATGGTCGGGCTGGGTTCGACCGGACGGTGTTCGGGTGGGTTCCGCCACCAGTTCTCGACCGACGTGAATATCGAACTCTCGAAGATGAGTGTTCAAAAGCTCGAGGACTTTCCGGCCGAACTGGATCAGGAGATCGCGTTCCATCAGGACGGCTATCTGTTTCTCCTCGACGATGAGCGGTACGTGGAACCTTTTCGGCGGAACGTCGACTTTCAGGTCAGCCGGGGCATTCCGGTCGAACTGTTGGGACCGGAGGATGTCACGCGCGTCTATCCCGGGCCGGAGCTGAAGCTCGACGACATTGTCGCCGCGACCTATTGCGGCATCGACGGTGTGTCCGATCCGGCAGGTGTCACCGAAGGGTATCGCAAGAACGCGGCCCGTCTCGGCGTGTCGATCTTGACCGAACAGGAGGTCGTGGGGATCGCTCTCGAACGAGGTCGGGTCACCGGCGTCCGTACACGAACGGAAGTTATCTCCTCACCCGTCGTCGTGAACGCCACGGGGCCACACGCCCGAATCGTTGGGAAGATGGTCGGTATCGATGTCCCGGTCGAGCCGATCCGGCACTTCGTATTCACGACGCGGGCGTTCGAAGGGTCGCCCACGCGCCATACGCTCGTGATCGAATTCAGTTCGGGCTTCTGCTTCCACCGTGAGGGGGAGGGGTTGCTGATGGCAATGGGAGACCGCGATGCCCCTCCAACCTTTGACCTGGGAGTGGACTGGGATTTTTTCGAGACGGTCATGACGACGGCCATCCGGCGGTACCCGGCGATCGAGAACGCGGCGATCCTGAAGTCCTGGGCGGGTAGCTACGAGACGACGCCGGATCATAACCCGGTGCTGGGGCGGGTCCCTGGCCTCGAGGGCGTGATCCTTGCAAACGGTTTCAGCGGTCACGGCTTTCAGCACGCCCCGGCAACCGGCCAGGTGATCGCTGAGGTCATCCTCGACGGGTCCGCCTCGTCCATAGACATCTCCTCGCTTTCCATCGAACGCTTCGCGAAGGGCGAGCCGCTCCACGAATACCACGTGATTTAGCAGCCCGCGGCAGAAGTCTGATGGCTCGCGCGCATGGGTCTTCGGAGGCGAAGACGAGGCGCGAGGAGGAAGTGATGCTGCTTCATCATGACGACGAGCAACGAAGTATACGCCTCCGAACCCCCATGCGCCCAAAGGGTTACGGCGACGTCACACCATCGGCGTTGTTGCCGCCCCTCAACGATGTACCCGCATCGCTGGCGGCGTGGGCGGCGCGACGTCGTCGTAACGCGGGCTATCAGACTGCTGCCACGGGCTGCTATCGGTTTCTCCTCGCCCGACGGGTCTGTAGAATAGGCGGACCGTCATGGGACACAACTCGATTCCACCGCTTAGACGGGCGCCCCTGCCAGTTCCACCGGCTCCCGGCATACGGAGTTTCTTTCTCGTCGCCGGCCCGGCGGCCATCTTGCTGGGTACGTCGATTGGCAGCGGGGAATGGCTGATCGGTCCCGCTGCCGTCGTTCAATACGGAACCGCCCTGCTCGGAATCGTAACGGTGTCTGTCCTCCTTCAGGTCGTCTTCAACACCGAGCTGATGCGTTACACGGTCAGCACGGGGGAGCCGATTTTCACCGGGTTCATGCGTCTGGGAAGGCGTCCGGTGATGTGGGGCATGATCTACATCATCTTCGGCTTCCTCCATCTGGGCTGGCCTGCGTTCGCGGCCACATCGGCGTCGGTATTGTTTGCCACCGTCAACGGTCGGCTTCCGGTGGATGGCGATGGGGGGATGGTGACGTTGTACGGCTATTTCACGTTTGCCCTCTGCCTCGTCATCCTGACTTTTGGAAAGACGGTGGAGAGAACCCTCGAACGCGTTTCCTGGACGCTGATGAGTGTTGTCTTTTTATTTCTGGTCGTCGTGAACATCGCATTCATTCCTGGATCCGTGTGGTGGTCGACGCTAAAAGGGTTTGCCTTCATCGGGACGATGCCGGGTTCGGTGGACTGGACGCTGATCGGGGCGTTCGCCGCCTATGCCGGGGCCGGCGGCATGGCCAACCTGATGCTTTCGAACTGGGCACGCGATCGAGGCTACGGGATGGGCAAGGTGGTCGGTGCGATTTCTGGAGCGGTGGGTGGCAGCGATGTTCGATTGAGTCCGGTCGGCAGCACCTTTGAGACGACGCCCGAGAACATCGGGCACTGGAAGCGCTGGATGGGATACCTCCAGGCCGAGCAGTTCGGAATCTGGGGTTTGTTCTGCCTGATCGGCATGTTCTTGACGGTCAACATGGCCATCGGCACCATGCCCGCCAGGACGGATATGACCGGGCTGGCCGCCGGCGCATATCAGGCGGAGTACCTTCGAGCGGCGGTCGGGGAGTTCATGTGGTTGCTGACGCTGCTGAACGGCTTCTGGATTCTTCTGTCGACGCAGCTTGCAGTGATGGATGGCCTGGTCCGGGTCGTGACCGACATCACATGGACTGTTTTTCCCGGAGTCCGTGCATATTGTGGCGACGACGTTAGAAAGGTGTACTACGGCCTGCTTGGTGCGTTCGCCGTGTGGGGAAGTTTTGCGCTTTCGCTGGCCCGCCCGATCGTACTCGTCCTGATCGGCGCCAATGTGGCCGGTTTTATACTCATGTTCTCGGCGATCCACATCGTCCTGGTGAATCGCCGACTTCTTCCCGAACCGCTCCGCCCGGCGAAGTGGAGGGAAGCGGTCATGATCTTCGTCTCGATCTTCTACGGCTTCTTCGTGGTGATGAACCTCCGTAGTTTACTTTTTTAGCGTCGGGCCCACCGTCCCTTTTCGTGAATCAGCTTGTCGGAGTACTCGGACCTTGTGGGGAAACGAGAGGGGCGGGAACCCAAACGGGGACGGTCCCCCCACGCCTTCGGCTAGCGTCCCAACACTTCTGTAGGGGGCAGGGGAGCCTGTCCCCAATAAAAAAAGCCCGCCGTTTTCGACGGGCTCTTTCTCAATGGTAATCGCCGACTCTTAGTTCGGGCTGATGATGAAATCGACCCAGCAGCCGTGGACGGTGTACGGGTTGAACGGGTCCGGCTCGGCGAACAGCTCGGCGAACGCCGCCGCGGCCGCGTTCTGGGCAGGCGTCGGGTTCAGGATCTCGCCGACCCTGTCCCTGGCATCCTCCAGGTGGTACCGGGTGATCTGATCGTCCGCCCGCGACAGGGCCGCCGAGATCTCACCATCCAGTACGTTCAACTGACCGCGTAGCAGAGCCCGCATGTCGGCCGGCGCTTCCGCTGTCCCATTCAGACGTGTGTTGATCAGGTCCAGGTAGAGCCGCTGGACGTTTCTGCGGAATGCGTCCGTGGCCACGATTTCATCGGACAGTTCCGACCAGACCCCCCGGCGCAGATCGCCGAGGAACCGCGTCGGGCTGTAAGCCGTCGTGTCCAGCGCCTCCTGTTCCACCAGACGCGTAAAGCGTGCCGGGTTCAACAGGAAGTTCATGACCGAACGCTGGCGGTTGAGCAAGCGCGCCATCACACCCGAAGGCTCGATCCTCCGGAGGATGTCCGGGCGGATCATGAACTCGGGCGTTTGGAACGCATTTTCGTTCAGGAAGCGCACGGCTTCAGCCTGACGGTCGGCCGGAACCGGCCAGAACCGCACGCCGTCCTGTCCGTCGTGCCTCTGCTGGGAAAGGAATCCTCCGACGAGCGCACCGACGTGGTTCATCTCGCGAACCCACTGCCCGAGCGTCCGTCCGTACATTTCCTCCAGTTCGTCCCAGTTTCGGCCCGGCTTGGAGGTGGCGTCGATCAGTAGGTCCATGACCCGTTCCAGGTTCCGCACACCGAGTCGGGTGGCTTCGACGGCGTTCGCATCGCCCACCGCCTCGGTCATGTCGCCCGGGTCGGATCCGGCATCACCGGTCGTCGAGAACCGGTACCACGGCGTGTCCTCCTGCTCGAGTGCCCACTGGTTCAGGGTGGAAAGCTCTGCGTCGGGCGTGTCGGCGTCTGGAATCGGCTTGTATCCCCACATCGTTGCCCATTCGTCGTACGGGCCGACGCCGGGAATGAGGTCCGCCGCCGGCACGCCATCCTCGGGTTGGACCACGTAGTTGAACCGCGAATAGTCCATGATGCTGGGTGTGTGGCTCATTTCCGCGAGCCACTCCGGGTCCCGGATGTTCTCGAAGTCGTAGGTCGAGCTGGCCTTCATGTTGTGCTGGAAGCCGAGCGTGTGTCCGACCTCGTGTGCGACGACGAACTCCAGAAGCCGTCCCATCAGGTCGTCGGACAGCGGCAGAGTTTGTGCCGCGGGGTCGAGCGGCGCGACCTGGACGAAGTACCAGTCACGTAGCAGGTTCATCACGTTGTGATAGAACTGGATGTCCGATTCGAGAATCTCTCCAGTGCGCGGGTCGTGCACGTGCGGGCCTGACGCGTTCTCCGTCGTCGAGGCCAGCCAGCGGATAACGGAGTAGCGGGCGTCTTCAGGACTCCAGTTCGGATCGTCGGGCGCCTCCAGTGAGATGATCGCGTTGCTGAAGCCGGCGGCTTCGAAGGCGGGCTGCCAGTCCTCGACTCCTTTGATGACCCACGGCACCCACTTCGCCGGTGTCGCCGGATCGACGTAATAGATGATCGGCTTCACGGGATCTGAAATCTCGGCCGAAGGATCCTGCTTGTCCAGGCGCCAGCGCGTGATGAACCGGCGGGTCTCGGAGCGATGCTCGTCGCGGCCGTAGTCAATGTAGCTGTCGGAAAAGTACCCGACCCTGTCGTCGAATAGCCGCGGCATCATCGGATCTTCGGGAAGCTTGATCATGCTGAAGGCTATCTCGAGCGTAGCGCTGCCGGGAGCCATGCCGCGGTTACCTCTACCGCGCCCACGGCCACCGCGCGTGGCAGGTGCGTTATCAGGTGGTCGGGTATACGTATGGGCCGCCCGAATCTCGATGTTTGTCGGAAACACCATGACGCGATCGACATAGGAGCGCTGACGGTCGAATCCCCGTGCCTGCAGACGCGACCGGGCGCTGAACTCGGTTACCTCGGTCGCGTACATCGAGGTGACCTCAATGACCGGCGCATCGTCTTCGCCCAGGGCGGCGATGTTGAAAGCGGAGATGATCGCCTCGGTGTTCGAGTCCGCGACGGCCTGCGCGATCGGCAGGCCCTCGTCAGCGATGACGTCGTGGTTCACGTTGCGGAGGAAGATGCGGTCTCCACGGCGGACCCACCGGACAACCCGAGTGCCCAGCTTCTGTCCGCCGAAGCCCTGGCCGAGCTGCGTCTTCGCGATCCGGGTAACCATCAGGAACTCTTTGCCGAGTTCCGAGGTCGGGATCTCGAAGTACACGTCGTCTTTGATCTGGTGGACCCTGAAGACACCCTCCTGGGTCTCGGCCTCATCCGTGATGACCTCTTCGTAGGGTTTGATGCCCTCGTCGTCGCCGTTATCGCCACCTCGGCCGCCGCGTCCGCGCTGACCCTCTTCGGGCTCCTGCCCCTCCTCGGTCGGGGTGGGTTCGGGTTCTTCGGGCTGCTGGGACAGCACCGGCACAGTGGCCAGGGATGCTATCAGCACGGCCAGGAACAGTGTTCGTACCATGGGTTTCATGTCGTAGCCTCCGCGTTCGGATATCGTTTTGTCTCAAAAAGGGAAATGAGTGCTTCAGGAATTTAGCCCTTTTTTGAGGTCCAGGCAAGCAATGTGAGGGGACAGTGCGACATATGTCGCTGGCACGGCACCCGAAGCTTCATCGGCGCGTGACGGAGATTACGTAGTCGCCAGGCGTTCCGATTCGTCGGAATCGGTGATTGTAATCAAGTGGCCGTGAACCTGAACGACGCCGTTGCGGCGGAGTTCGGCGAGCGACCGTGCGACGGTCTCCCGCGCCACACCGATGAGATCGGCGACTTCGCGCTGTCGCATTTCGGGACGTCGAAGCCCTACCTGGATCGCTCCTTCGGTTCGCTATTTTGATGCTACAGTGTTGAGTTCCATCGACGACATTTCCGGAGACATCAAAAGTGAAAATCGGTATCAGGCGGGAGGACAAGAACGAGTGGGAGCGACGGGTCCCGCTCGCGCCGACACACATCGCTGCGCTTGTTTCGAAGGGGATCGAGGTTGCTATCCAGCCGTCGTCGATACGGGTCTTTCCCGATGCCGATTATGAGCAGGCCGGGGCTTCGGTGAGCGAGGACTTGTCGGGTTGTGGCCTCGTTTTTGCCGTCAAGGAGATCCCAAGCAGTTTCTTCCGACCGGGCGTCGGCTACATGGCCTTTTCACACGTCACGAAGGGTCAACACTACAATATGCCGATGCTCCGCCGCGTCCTCGAGTGCGGCGCCACGTTGATCGACTACGAACGAGTTACCAACGATCGCGGGAAAAGGCTGATCTTCTTCGGCAACTATGCAGGCTTGACCGGAATAGTTGAGACGCTGCACGCCCTCGGTAAACGGCTGGCCTGGGAGGGAATGGCAACACCGTTTGAAGCCATCGGCCGTCCCGTGAACCTGGCGGGTCTCGATGAGTGCCGCGCCCAACTCCGGGAAGCCGCGGACCGGATCACGTCCGATGGGCTGCCTTTGGGCGTGGGCCCCCTGGTCGTCGGTTTCGCCGGCTACGGCAACGTTTCTGGCGGGGCCCAGGCGTTGTTCGACCTTCTTCCTCACGAAGAACTGGTGCCGGGCGAGCTAACTTCTTTTATGGAAGAGGGGAGCTTTTCCGACCGCAAGCTATACAAGGTCGTCTTCCGGGAGTCTGATATCGTGCGACCACTCAAGCCAGGCCAGGTGTTCGATCTTCAGGACTACTACGACCATCCACAGCGTTACCGGTCCGTTTTCGAACAGTACCTACCCCATCTGTCGGTGCTCGTGAACTGTATCTATTGGGATGAGCGGTATCCTCGGCTCGTCACGAACGAATGGCTGCGGGGCGCTTGGACCCATGCTGGGCCACCGAGGCTTCGGGTGATCGGTGACATCACATGCGATATCGGTGGATCGATCGAGTGTACGGTTCGCGCGACCGAACCGGGCGAGCCCAGCTATACCTACATTCCGGCTACCGGCGAAACCCCCGACGGGTGTGAAGGCGACGGACCGGTAGTGATGGCTGTGGAAACGCTCCCGGCGGAGGTGCCGCTCGAGGCTTCGACGAGTTTTGGGGATATGCTGGTACCGTTCGTTCCTGAGCTTGTCGCGGCCGATTTCGAGGAGCCGTTCGAACAGCTGAGGCTGTCCGAAGAGATTCTAAAGGCCGTGATCGTCCATCGGGGCGAGTTCACCGAGAGCTACCGCTACCTGACCAAGTACGTTTGAGGAGAACCTGTTTGTCATGAAGAAGGCTCTGATACTCGGTGCGGGTCTGGTGGCCCGTCCGCTCATCCGCTACCTGTTGGACCACGATGTCGCCGTGACACAGGCGACGCGCACGCTGGCAAAAGCGCAGGCGATGATCGCTGGTCATCCGAACGGAACGGCCGTTGCTCTGGACATGTCGGAAGTGGAGGAGGGCGAGCGGCTGCCCGGCATGGTCCGCGAAGCCGATGTCGTCGTCAGCCTCCTTCCTTACGAGTTCCACCCTAAGGTTGCCAAGCTGTGTCTCGAGGCGGGCAAGAGCATGGTGACAACGTCCTACGTGTCGGATGAAATGCGTGCGCTCGACGCTCCGGCGCGGGAGAAGGGACTCCTGTTCATCAACGAGTGCGGCCTCGATCCGGGTTTGGACCATATGTCTGCGATGAAAGTCATCGACGACGTGCGTGCACGCGGCGGTGAGGTGAAGAGTTTTCGGTCGACAACGGGTGCTCTGCCGGCATGGGAGGCGAGCAACAACCCGTTCGGCTATAAGTTTTCCTGGTCGCCTCGAGGTGTGCTTCTCGCGTCGCGTAATGCCGCGAAATGGCTTGAAGGCGGCAAGGAAGTGTCGATCCCCGGAGAGCAGCTGTTCGAGAACTACGTTCTCGAGGACGTACCCGGCGCAGGGACGCTCGAGAACTATCCCAACAGAGACTCCATGCCCTACCGTGACATCTACGGCCTGGCAACTGCTGACACCGTCTACCGGGGGACCTACCGGATGGTGGGCTGGTGTGAGACGTTACGAGCGATCGTGAAGCTGGGCTGGTTGGCCACCGAACCGGTTGTCGGCTTCGAGGGAAAGACGTTCGGGGAACTGACGCGGCACATGATTGGAGCCAATCGAGATGAAGACCTAATCGAAGCCGTCTCGCGGCATTTGGGCGTTCGGCATTATGCGACGGCGATGAAGCGATTGGGATGGCTCGGCCTGCTGGGTAATCGGCCCCTGACCCTCGATGCGAAGGATCCCCTGGATTGGCTGAACGTCTTGAGTCTGGATCGCTTGGGTATGCAGCCAGGCGATCGAGACATGGTGGTCATGCACCACGAGTTCGTTTCCAACTTCCCGGTCGGGAAGACCGAGCGCACAACGGCCACCCTGATCGACTACGGTATCCCGAACGGCGACACGTCGATCGCCCGGACCGTTGCCCTGCCTTGCGGTATCGCTGTCCGCCACCTCCTGATCGGAACCCTCCAGCGTACCGGCGTAGCCATCCCCGTCGAAGCGGATCTCTACGGACCGATCCTGTCGGAGTTGGCAGAGGTCGGCATCCGGTTCGAGGAACAGACCACGAGTTAGGGGACAGGCTCCCCTGTCCCCACCGCTTCACCGCTTAGAAGTTAAAAAGATTCGTGAACTTGAAGAGGATTCCCCGATCCAGGACCTCGCCGGTCAACGTGTCCCGCCGCTCGTTGAAGACGAGGTAGATGTCGCTCAAGGGGTGGTGAATGATGTTAAAGCGGATGTTTGAGCTGAATTGGTGACGCTCGGCGTTGTACTGCAGGAAGGTGTTCAGGAAGATTCGGCTGGTGAACGCGTAGAGGACCTTCAGGCTTACCAGCGTTGTCACGAAGTCCCCCACGGGCAGTTCCAGATGGTTTCGGCTGTAGCGGGTGTCGATCTGCCAATGGTAGTTCGGCTTGAACGTGACATCGCCTCCGATCGAGCGTCGTGTCCCGTTCCAGAAGTCGCCCCATGTGTAGCTGATCCGCCCGCCGACGAGTCGGCTTCGGTCTGAGTTGTAGGACACCAAGTAGTCCCGTGTCCGGTAGTCCCCGGGCTCGAGCGAATAACGCCGGAACTCTTCAAACAGTCGCTCGAATGACTCGCCGGTGTTGAAGCTGGCCGACGAACCATTTTCGAAGTTCATGCTGGCACGGAAAGTGTGCTCCCGTGTCTCGATCTCCCCGTCAACGTTGGCGTAGTAATCGTAGTTCGCACCGAACGTGAGGTTCCGGATGCCCGCCCGCCCTCGCAGCCGGGGCGTGTAGGTGATGTCGCCCGAGTAGTGAGACATGTCGTCGCGCCGTACGTAGCCGACCTCTGGATTGAAGTTGTCCCCTACCGACTCGTAGTCGGCGCCCATGGCGAAAGTATCGTCCCGCCAACCGATGGTGAACGCCTGCGCGTCTTGATCTTCGTCCACACCCGGTGTGTCGCTCCGCAGCATGTACCCGGTCACGTTGAGACGCGTGAAGAACTGAAACACACCGTCGAAACCGAATACGCGATTGTGGTCTCCCTCGACGCTCGAGTCGCGACTTGTGAAGATCGCCCCGATGAACGAATTCTGCAGCAGGTTCCGCTTGATACGCCCGACGATGAAATCGTTCGACGGGGTTCCGTCATCGCTCTCCGTCTTCATCGTGATGACGCCGATTTCCTGCTTTCCGACCGTACCCGACAGGCGCGCCCCCCCGACGATCGGAATCGGCGTGCCGCGATCGCTCAAGCCGATTCTCCGGCTGAAGAACGGCAGCAAGTTGCCCCGTCCGCGAGTGCTGCCGAAATTGAACAGGCCGGAGTTCTCCAGGAAGAACTCGCGCTTTTCCGGAAAGAACAGGCTGAAGCGGGTCAGGTTAACCTGGTCCTGGTCGACTTCGGTCTGGGAAAAGTCGGTGCGGTATGTGGCATCGAGCGTCAGCGTCTGGGTCACGCCGTACTTGACGTCGAATCCGCCGTCGTAGTCAAAATCGTTCTCCAACGCACCGTCGCTCCGCTGCTGGATCAATCCGGCCACCGCATACGGTTTAACCTTGAGGTTGCGACCCTGGCTGATCCCCTCGATCCCTTCGAGGGTGCCAGCGAGGGAAACCCGCGTCATGTTGTAGCGGATGGGCAGCGGCGCCCAGTGGCTCTCCTCGTTCGACCGGCGGATCTTGCGGAACATGTTCATGCCCCATTCCTGCGATGCGTCCGAGGAAAAACGCAGCGTCTTGAACGGGATTACGAACTCTGCGATCCATCGATCTTCGCCCAGGGTCACTCGAACGTCCCAAACGCCGTCCCAGTTCTGGTTGATCTGGCTGTCGTTGGAGGATTGCAGGTCGCGACGGGCGCCTGCCGGGTTGGTCGAAAAGAAGAAGCCCGAGCGGTCATCGTTCAGCGAGTCGATGATGATGCCGATTTCGTCTCCCAGGTTACTCGTAAAGTCCCGCTTCAGGCCGTTGACGATCATATTGGCGATGTCAGCCTCGTAGCAGATCGCGCCGATGTACAGGTTGTCGTTGTCGTAGAGAAACCGCACTTCGGTTCGTTGTGAAGCGGGGTATCCCGGGTTTGGGCTGCGGCCACCCTGCGTGAAGTCGGTCGCAGGTTGGGCCTCCATCCAGACCTCCTCGTCCAGACGGCCGTCGAGCGTTATCCGGGCTTCAATCGGGACTGCATCGACAACCTTCGCGAAGCGGGCGGTTTCATAGTCGACAGGAGGGCCGTTGCCGTTCGACTGTCCGAATACTGATGGGGAAAGGACAGCCAGGAGAATGACGAATAATGCACCAGATCGCATCTTGGCGCGATTCTATCAGGCGGCGGAGCCGCGCAGTATGGAGATGAGTAAGCAAGAAAAGAGTTTACAAAGACGCAACAAACCACCATCGCCAGCAAAGCACGTCAGGGCACCATCAACAGAACCGCGAGCGGTAGCGACCGGGTAACTCCCCGACACTGATCGGCGCGGCGCGCCGCTTAAAAACTAAACAGGTTGGTGAACTTGAAGATAATGCCGCGATCCAGGACCTCGCCGGTCAGCGTGTCGCGGCGCTCGTTGAAGACGAGATAGATGTCGCTGAGCGGATGGTGGATCAGGTTGAACCGGATGTTCGAGCTGAACTCGTTTCTCCCGGCGTTGTACTGCAGGAAAGTGTTCAAGAACGCGCGGCTCGTGAACGCATAGAGGACCTTCAGGCTTACCAGGGTGGTTACGAAGTTGCCGGCGGGCATTTGGATATCGTTCCGGCTGTAGCGGGTGTCGATCTGCCAGTGGTAGTTCGGTTTGAAAGTCACGTCCCCGCCGATCGAGCGACGGGTCCCGTTCCAGAAACCTCCCCAGTTGTAATTGATCCGGCCGCCAATAATGCGGCTGCGGTCGGAGTTGTAGGACACGGAGTAGTCTCGAAACTTGTAGTCGCCGAACGCCACGTCGTAGCGGCTGAAGTCGTCGCGTTCAAACGTTTCGCCGGCGTTGAAGTTCAACATCGAGCCGTTGATGAAGTTGACGCCCAAATTTAGACCATAATCCCGGGTCTCGATCTCCCCGGTGATACCTTCGTAGAAATTGTAGTTGGTCCGGAAGGTCAGGTTGCGGATCCGGTCACTGCCTTCCAGGAGCGGCTGATAGGAAAAATTCCCCGAATAGTGGGACATGTCGCGGCGTCGGACAAAACCCACCTCGGGATTGAAATTGTCGCCCACCTTTTCGTAGTTGGCGCCGAACGACAGCGCGTTGTCCCTCCAACCGACGGAAAGCTTTTGCGCATCCTGGTCGTTATCAACCCCGGGCGTCTGACTCCCGAGGACATATCCGGACACATTGAGGCGGTTGTAGAACTGAAAGACTGCGTCGACCCCAAAAACACGGTTGTAATCGCCTTCGACCGTCGAGTCCCGGTTCGTGAATATCGCTCCGATGAAGGAGTTCTGGAGCAGGTTTCGTTTGACCCGACCGACGATGAAATTGTCCGAAGGGAGTCCTCGATCCCCTTCCTCCTCAGGGTCGACGCTTTCGGTCTTCATGGCCAGCAGGCCGATCTCGTAGGCTCCGGCCGTGCCCGACAGGCGGGTGCCCCCGACGATCGGAACCGGCTCGCCCGCGTTCAGGCCGATTCTCCGGCTGAAGAAGGGAATCACGTTCGAACCGCCACCGCGTCCCTGGGAGGCAGCGCTCCGCCCTCCAAACCCAAAAACGCCGGAGTTCTCCAGGAAAAATTCACGCTTTTCGGGAAAGAACAGGCTGAACCGTGTGAGGTTCACCTGATCCTGGTCCACTTCGGTCTGCGAGAAATCCGTTCGGTAGGTCAGATCCAGCGTGAGCGACTGCGTCACGCCGAGCTTCGCGTCGAATCCTCCGTCGTAGTCGAAATCGTTCTCGAGCGTGTCGTCGACGCGCTGCTGCACGATTCCAGCGACAGCGTATGGCTTGACCTTGATGTTGCGTCCCGCACGGATACCTTCGACGCCCCGCAGCGTTCCGGCCATCGAGATGCGGCTCATCCGGTATCGGCGGGGAATCGGGGCCCAATTCGCTTCCTCGTTGACCCTGCGGATCTTTCGGTAGACGTTCAATCCCCATTCCTGCGACTCCGAACCAGCGAAACGAAGTGTCGTGAAGGGTATGACGAATTCAGCGACCCACCGATCCTCTTCCACCCGTACCCGGACGTCCCAGACGCCGTCCCATTCCTGGTTGATCTGACTGTCGTTGGCGAGTTGCAGGTCGCGCCTGGCACCGGCCGGGTTGGTCGAGAAGAAGAACCCCGAGCGGTCGTCGTTGAGCGTGTCGACGATGAAACCGAGTTCGTCGCCCTGGTTGCTCTGAAAGTCGCGCTTCAGTCCGTTGACGATCATGTTGGCGATGTCGTCGTCGTAGCAGATAGCGCCGACGTAGAGGTTGTCGCCGTCGAAAAGGAAGCGGACCTCCGTGGGCTGGGATGGGGGTCCGCCGGGGTCCCAGCTGTTCCCCCACTGAACGAAATTCCCGATGGGCTCGGCGCGCTGCCATGCCTCCTCATCGAGCCGTCCGTCGATTTCGATGGGTTGTTCTATAGCCAGTGCGTAAGCGATCCGGCTCAGCCTTGCGGTTTCGTAGTCAATCTCATTAGAGCTATTCGTTTGGCCGGATTGAGCTAGCGCGACCGAAACCAGGAACGGCCAAGGATCAGAAGTGACACCAGCCTGCGCATGCTGGCAAGATTCTATCATCAAATAACTCACAGAGTTGCTCCCGCCGGCGGTTCCAAAAACTGTGGAATTCCGCCCGTCCCAAATGAGCCCAATCGTTTGCAAACGTGCATCGTCTGGCACCAGACTCCCTGCCGGGAGAAGTGCACCGTTCTCCCGGCTTCGTGTGGTCGAGTCTTTCCCTACGCCGACTGCGACGCGGTGGGCGAGACGCATTCGAGTGCAGAACCCCGGCGCACCAGCCAGGAGTAGGAGGCGCCGAGGATAAGCCCGTAGACCAGGTGTCCCACCAGGCTCGGTATCATGGCCTCGGCCGCCGTCAGGTTCCAGTTCACTCCCAGGCCCATCCCCATTCCCAGGGGCATCAGGGTGAGCGGACCCAGGAACCACCAGACGGCGCCGTAGACGCCGCCGTACGCGAGACCGCTAGCGGCTCCGTTGACGAAGGAATGGAACAGCAATGCGAACGAGGCCCCGATGAAGGCGCTGATGGCGAGGTGAACGATGAAACCGGCCGTGGCCGTCGGCGATCCGACCATCTGGCCGATCATCGGCAGCATGCCCATCATTCCCATCATCGCTCCGAAAACCACTCCTCCAGCGATCCCGGCCACGGCTCCGTTCTGGATGTTCTTTATGTTCATTTCGTTTCTTTGCCTCCGATATCGAATGTTCAAACTCTTGAAGGCCGGTGGCTTTATGCCTAAGATCAAGGCGGTCCAAGGTGGCCCGATTCCGGTCTCGCTGAATGAGTGCGACGACGCCGGGATTTCTTACACACAGAACATGGATTTTGACGATCCGGCGTTCGCCGAGCACATTCGCAACAGCGATCCGCACGCAATTCAGGCAGTTGTGGAGGCCTACCTCCCGCACATTCTCAACACGGCCAAGGCCTCGGGAATGGATCCCGAACGGGCCGAAGACGTCGCACAGTCGACGTTCGAGACCTTCATCGAGCGAGCGTCGGCGTTCGAGGGGCGGTCCCACGTCCGGACCTGGCTGTTCGGAATCCTCTACAAGAAGATCTCCGAAGCGCGCCGCGGCATGGAGCGGGACCGGAAGTTCGACGACATCGAGGACGTTGTCGAGGCGCGCTTCGACGCGGCCGGCATGTGGAAGAATCCGACGCAGGTGCTCGAGCTTTACGGCGCGGAATTGGGAGTGCATATCGAGAGTTGCCTGGAACTGCTGCCGGTGAAGCAGCGGATGGCGTTCGTCTTGCGCGAGGTTCAGGAAATGAGTTCGGAAGAAATGTGTAAGATTTTCGAGGTGACGCGCACTAATTTGGGTGTGCTGCTTTACCGGGGACGCAATCGTCTGCGGGAGTGCCTCGAACGGAAGGGTGTGGAATGATATCGATGGGTCTGAACTGCCGGGAAGTGACGCGGACGCTCTCGAGCGATGAGTTGGCCGACGCCGGAAGGCGTCGTCGGCTCGTTGTCCGGCTACACCTGTCCATGTGCAAGAAATGTCGCCGCTACAAAGAGCAGATGAAGGCGATCGGTGAAGCCGCAAGGAAGGCATTCCGGGGATCGGGCGATCCCGAAGCGCTCGGCCGCCTCCAGAACCGAATCTTAAAGAAGGGCAAGGGCTAACCGTCCAGAAACGTTCCGTTTCGAAGCTCCAGGAAAGCCTGCCGTAGTTCCTCTTCGGTGTTCATCACGAACGGCCCATGCCGGGCCACCGGTTCGCCGATCGGTCGCGCGGCCAGCAGGAGGAACCGGATGCCGGCACCGCCCCCATCGATCCGGATGGCATCTCCATCGCCCAGAACGCCGAGCATACTCGTTTCTGCTTCCATCCCCGGGCTGTTCCCGGTCACTCCGATCCGCCCGTCGCCTTCCACGACATAGACAAATGCGTTGTGTCCGGCAGGTACTTCCTGGGTGAAGCTGCCGCCTTCCCGGACCCGGACATCAAGGTAGAGCGGTTCGGTAACGATGCCCTGGACCGGACCGCGGACATCCCGGACTGTGCCGGTAAGCACGCGAACCGTTCCCCCTTCCGTAGCGACTTCAGGAACGCTCTCGGGAGGGATGTCCTGGTAGCGCGGGTGGGTCATCTTGTCTTTGGCCGGAAGGTTGACCCAGAGTTGGAAGCCCCACATAAGGCCTTCTTCCTGCTTGGGCATCTCCGAGTGAATGATCCCCCGACCGGCCGTCATCCATTGGATGCTTCCCGCGATGAGATCTCCGTGGTTTCCTGCATGGTCTCGATGTTCCATGCGGCCGGCAAGCATGTAAGTCACCGTCTCGAAACCGCGGTGGGGATGATCCGGAAAACCGGCGATGTAGTCATCGCCTCTATCGGATTTGAACTCGTCGAACAGGAGGAACGGGTCCAGGTGATCGAGGGCGACGGTACCGATGCTGCGCTTCAGACGAACCCCGGCCCCATCGGAGGTCTCCTGGGCTCGGACAAGTCGCTGTGTTTCGCGTAGTCTCATGCCCGAGCAGCCCGTGGCAGAAGTCTGATGGTCCGCGCGCATGGGTCTTGCGGGGCGAAGACGAGGCGCGAGGAGGAAGTGATGCTGCTTCATCATGACGACGAGCAACGAAGTATCCGCCCCGCAACCCCCATGCGCCCAAAGGGTTACGTCGACGTCACACCATCTGCGTTGTTGCCGCACCTCAACGATGTACCGGCATCGCTGTCGGCACGGTGCCTAGCATCTGGCGCGACGTCGCCGTAACGCGGGCCATCAGACTTCTGCCACGGGCTGCTACTGCGACTATAGCAGAGCGCGCAAGCTGGATTACCGAGGCGGGACCGGCTATGATCGACGGCCCTTCATGTCGAACCCGGACAACCTCGCCCCGCAACGCGCATCTCGGCTCCACCTGACCTTGGCCTTTGGCGCCGTCTACCTGCTCTGGGGCTCCAGCTATCTAGGTATTCGCTTTGCGATCGAGACGATTCCGCCCTTCCTGATGGGCGGAACGCGGTTCGTTGTCGCCGGCGCCATCCTCTGGACTCTGGAACTGGTGCGCGGTCACGGCGAGTTGCGTCTGGAACACTTTCGGTCGACGTTGATCATCGGAGCTCTTCTTGTCGTCGGTGGAAACGGTGCCGTCGTGTGGGCGGAGCAGTTTATTCCGTCCGGTCTGACGGCGCTGTTGATCGCAACCGAGCCGCTATGGATCGTCGTCCTGCTCTGGGCAGGCGGCCGCGAGCGTGTGCGGGCGTCCGAAGCGGCGGGGCTTGCGATGGGGTTTGCCGGGATCCTGTTTCTTGTCGGACCGGCGGCGATTGCCGGCGGCGAGCGGATAGATCCCGCCGGGGCATTGGTCGTTGTGCTGGGTACCGTATCGTGGGCCCTCGGGTCACTCTATTCGAGGAAGGCCCCACAACCGAGGTCTCAGATCCTGTCGACGGGGATGAGCATGCTGATGGGGGGGATGCTGATGCTGTCGTTGGCGGCGGTCCGCGGGGAGTTTTCCGCATTTGATATATCGGCCGTTTCCATGAAGTCAGCGCTGGCTTTCGCTTATCTCGTTCTGTTTCCATCGCTGCTGGCGTTTACTTCTTACCTATGGCTCCTCCGGAACACGACCCCGGCGAAGGCTTCGACCTACGCGTACGTCAACCCCGTGGTTGCCGTCGCGATCGGTTGGTGGTTGGGAGGTGAGGCCCTCAACGCCAGGGTGCTCATTGCGGCTTCGATCATCATCAGCGCGGTCTGGTTCATCGTCGGCCGCAGCCGGCACGGAGAGGCTCAGAGTGGAGGATGAATATGAGAGTGATCGACATCGATACGATTCGCGGCGTGTTGCCTGATATCGATCTGGTTTCGGCCATCGAAAAGGGTTTCGCGGCGTATTCGGACGGCCGTGCAGTGGTTGGGCCGGTAGGCGAATTGCTGTTCGACGACCCACCCGGGGACGTCCACATCAAGTATGGCTACATCCGGGGTGACGACTACTACGTCATCAAGATTGCCTCGGGCTTCTACGACAACCCGAAGCTCGGCCTGCCGTCCAGTAACGGGTTGATGCTCGTGTTTCGGGTATCGACCGGAGAACCGTTGGCCCTGCTCGCCGACGAGGGCTGCCTCACCGACATCCGGACCGCCGTCGCCGGCGCGGTGGCGGCCCGCTATCTGGCCCCGAAGCCTGTGGACCGGATCGGCATCATCGGTTCAGGTACGCAGGCAAGACTACAGCTGCTGTATCTGTCGGAGATGACGGGTTGTCGGAAGGTCGCCGTGTGGGGGCCGACGCCGGCGAACGTCGAACGGTACCGGGGAGAGATGGCAGGGCAGGGGTTCGAGATTCAAGTTGCCGAATCCCCCGGCGAAGTAGCGGCCGCCTCGAACGTCATCGTGACCACGACCCCCTCCAGGGAGGCTCTTCTGGACGCGTCGGACCTGCGCCCGGGAACCCATATCACAGCCGTGGGCTCGGACACGCCGGGTAAGCAGGAATTGAGCTCCGACGTGCTCGGCCGCGCCGATCGCGTGGTTGCCGACAGCCTCGTGCAGTGTGTCGATCGGGGTGAAATCGGTCACGCAGTGCGAGCGGGTGTTCTCGACCGGGGGAACGTCGTTGAACTTGGCGCAATCATCACTTCTGGGACGCCCGTCCGGAGCGATCCGAACGAAATCACCGTGGCCGACCTGACAGGCGTTGCCGTCCAGGACATCCAGATCGCCCGCGCGGTGTACGAGGCCGCCCAGGGGCCGCTCTCCTGACGTCCGGGCGCGTTCCACAGCCCATCAGCTAAAGGCATTTGTATCCGCACTCCGCGGCCTATACAATTCTGGCGCGCAGTATTTTCGCCCTACTGGGGCCTTCCACTGTTAACGCAATAATCTAAAAGAGTTACGGCCATGGCCGGCAGGATCGGTCGTCGCGCGTACACGATAGGAGCAGAGCAGCCGACCATGACGAAGCAAGAGCAAAACCGATTATTCAAGACCCTGGGCCTGGGCCGCCGATTGGCCGGCACGAGCTTCGGTGGCGACTGGTACGCGACCAGCGGCGATTGGCTCGAAGTGCGCAGCCCGACCGACGGCGCGCACCTGGCCAGCATCCAGCAGACGAGTACGAAGGACTTCGGAGTTGCGATGCGACAGTCGCAAAAGGCCTTCGAACAATGGCGGGAAGTCCCGGCGCCGCTCCGGGGCGAGATCGTCCGGCAGTTTGCGGAGGCGTTGCGCGAGAAAAAGGAAGCGTTGGGCACCCTCGTGTCTTTGGAGACGGGCAAGATCCTCACCGAGGGCCTGGGCGAAGTCCAGGAGATGATCGACATTTGCGATTTCGCGGTCGGGCTGAGCCGGATGTACTCGGGGCCCACCCTGCAGAGTGAAAGACCGATGCACCGGATGATGGAGCAATGGCATCCGCTCGGGACGATCGGTGTGATTTCCGCCTTCAACTTCCCCGTCGCGGTATGGTCCTGGAATGCGGCGTTGGCATGGATCTGCGGGGACACGGCAATCTGGAAACCGTCCAGCAAGGTGCCGCTGTCGGCGATAGCGTCTCAGAACATCGCCAACGAGGTGTTTCGGCGCAACGGTGTACCGGTGGGGGTTTCTTCCCTCGTCATTGGGCGCGGCAGCACGGTCGGTGAACGCCTGATTTCCGACAAGCGGATCCCCCTGGTCAGCGCCACCGGATCGACGAGGATGGGCAAACGGATCGGTGAAGTCGTCGGAGCGCGCTTAGGACGGGTCATCCTGGAACTGGGCGGCAACAACGCGCTGATCGTCTCGGAAAAGGCCGACCTGAAAGGCGCCCTGGCCTCCGCATTCTTCGGAGCCGTCGGGACGGCCGGCCAGCGCTGCACCTCGACGCGTCGGCTGATTGTCCACGAAAAGATCTACCGGCGTTTTCTTCGCCGGCTGATAGACATGTACGAGAAGGTTCGCATTGGAAACCCGCTGGACCCGAAGACGTTGATGGGGCCGTTGATCGACGAGGACGCAGTCGCCGGCTACGAGGCGGCGATCGTGACCGCCCAGGAGCAGGGAGGTAAACTGCTCTACGGAGGCCGTGTGCTGCGTGCCCGCTACGGGCGGAGGACTTTCGTTCAGCCGACGATCGTCGAGATATCTTCTGGCGCGAAGATCCTCCAGACCGAGACGTTCGCGCCGATCCTGTACGTGATGAAGTACAAGAGCCTCCGGCAGGCGATCTCGATACATAACGGTGTGCCGCAGGGCCTGTCGTCGGGCATTTTTACCGACAGCATGTCCGAGGCCGAGACCTTTGTCAGCTATCGGGGTTCGGATTGCGGAATCGCCAACATCAACGTCGGGACGTCGGGTGCGGAAATCGGCGGCGCCTTCGGTGGCGAGAAGGAAACTGGAGGCGGCCGGGAATCGGGCTCGGATGCCTGGAAGGCATACATGCGGCGTCAGACCAACACGGTTAACTGGGGTGGAGAGGTTCATCTCGCGCAGGGCGTCGAGTTTTCGTCCTGACGCCGCGATCGAGGCGTAAGATGAGCGAGGGCGATCCGGTTCAGAAACAACTGAGAGCTGCTCAGTCTGAGGTTCGTCAGCTTAAGGAGGCTATCAACGCGCTCCGCGACGAACTGGAGAAGTCCAGAATCGGAGAAGACGAGCGGACGCAGCGGTCGGTGGCTTCGGCCAACGACGAGAACCGCCAGCTGCGCGGTACCGCAAACGCTCTGAGGGACGAACTGGAGCGCCGTCGTATCGGGGAGGAGGAACGCCTCCAGGCTGCCGCGTCTGCGGCTGACGACGAGATCCGTCAGCTGAGGCAAACGGCCGGGGCCCTCCGGGACCGACTGGACGAAGAAACGGCCTCGTTCGACGAGAGGCTGCAGTCGCTCGACCGGAAGCATCATGCCGAGCGCGCGCAGCTGCAGGAAACGATCTCCGTGCTGAGACAGCAATTGGAAGGTCTGCATGCGAGAACTGAATGAGTCTCCGACAGGCGCCGCCCGGGAACGGCCGAAGTCCGCGCCGGCCGAACTGTTGCTAAGTTCAGGCTCATGCAGACGGCGGTTTCCGGGCAGAGGCAGGCAAGTTCCGCCGTGCTTAGGATCGATGGAGGAGCGCCGGCCACGCAGCCGACCCACTGTTTGACGTTGTGCCGGACGCTTTCGGGAGGTGCTTCGAGCGTCATCATGTCCGAGGCTGGTCTCAATGGATCGACGCAACACTTTATCTTAAAAGGAAGAGGTGGAGTGTATGCGGAAAGGGATGCGATTCGGTTTCACGGCGGCGGAGAAGGCGGAGGTATGGGATCGGTGGCGGCGAGGGGAATCTCTGCATGAGATCGGGCGAGCGTTTGGCAAGCTGTCATCGTCTGTATATTGTCAGCTGGCGCATACCGGAGGCATTCGTCCTCGACCACGACGACGGTCGAGGTTGGCTTTGAGCCTGTCGGAACGTGAGGAGATCTCCCGCGGGATCGCGGCCGAGCAGTCGTTGCGTTCGATCGCAGAGTGTCTGGGGCGTTCACCCTCGACGGTGAGCCGGGAGATCCAGCGCAATGGGGGCTATGATGACTACCGGGCGTCTGTCGCCGATGAACAGGCTTGGAACCGGGCCCGTCGCCCGAAGCGATGTCAGTTGGGTCGCCATCCGCGGTTACGGCGAATGGTGGCGAGGAAGCTCCGGCGGAATTGGTCGCCCGAACAGATCGCCGGCTGGCTGAAGCGATCCTATCCAGAGGATGAGTCGTATCACGTGTCCCACGAGACGATCTATCGCAGCCTATTCGTGCAGGCGCGCGGGGTGTTTAAGAAAGAACTACTTAGACATCTGAGGTCGAGACGAACGATTCGTCGATCCCGACATTCCAGTCACAAAGGTCACGGGAAAGGGGATCTCGCCGATATCGTATCGATTCGTGAGCGCCCGGCCGAGGTCGAAGATCGTGCCGTTCCCGGTCACTGGGAGGGAGATCTGATAGTGGGATCGAACAACACCTACATTGCGACCCTGGTCGAACGCCATACCCGTTACGTGATGTTGGTGAAAGTGTCGGATAAACAGACCAAGACCGTCGTGCCTGCACTGATCAAGCACGCGAAGAAACTACCGACCGAGCTGTATAAATCGCTGACCTGGGATCGCGGCAAGGAAATGGGAGATCATCGGCGGTTTACCCTGGCGACCGACATCGACGTCTACTTCTGCGATCCGCAGAGTCCATGGCAACGTGGTTCCAATGAAAACACGAATGGCCTGCTCCGACAGTACTTCCCAAAGAGAACCGACTTATCGGTGCACTCGCAGGCGCACCTGAACAAGGTGGCACGTGAGCTCAATGAACGGCCGCGTAAGACGCTGGAGTTTGAAACTCCAGCAGAACGATTCAACGCTTGTGTTGCATCGTTCGGTTGAGGTGGCACGGAAATATGGAAATATCCTAGAACGTATTTCCAGGAGAATGGCTACTCCCTTCCGGATCAGTGAGTGAGCCGGTAGATCAACAGGGCGGCGCGCTGTATGGCGGGAACGATCGATGAGACCCGGAGCCTTTCGTCCACGGTGTGGCCGCCACCCCCCTGTGGCCCCAGTCCGTCCAGTGCCGCCCCGACGTGCGGCGCGGCAAAAGACACATCCGCGGCACCACGCTGGCCCGGGTCGAACGGGCGCACTTCGCCGTATCCGAGCGCACGGCTGATGTCGCTGTAGACAGAGAGCATCTCGTAGTTGGTGTCCGCGGGCGACATAGGCGGGTATCCCTCGCGGAACTCGATTTCAGCGGAAGTTCGAGGGAGGTGGTTTGCCACGATTCTGCGCATACGATCGCGGGTGTTCATCAATTGTTCGGTGGATATCGTCCGGATGTCGCCTTCGAGAACGAGTTTCTCGGGGACGACGTTTGTTTTTCCGCCCGCGGTGCCGGTCGACGATTCCGCGTCGAACGCCACGTCGGATCCTCCGAGGACGACACCCACGTTAAAGGTCAGGTACTGTTCACCCCGCAGTTGTCCGTAGAAAGCGCTGAGTATCCGCGACGTCTCGAAGATGGCTCCGGCCCCGGCGTTCGCGCCGAAGACACCGGAAGAGTGTGCCCGCACCCCAGTCACCGTCAGAGCCCAGGTTGTTGAACTACGCCGGGCGACGACCGCCAGGTCGCCATCGGAATCGCGGGAGCCATTTTCAAACCCGAGGGCAACATCGCTGGCCCGGGCCAGTTCGATCAGAGACGCTCGGGTGACGTCGAGCGGACGGCCGGGACGCTCTTCATCACCGGTAAAAATCACCCGGATCGTTGTGTCAGTCAGCGCGTCCGCCTCGGCGAGCGCTTTGAGGGCGTAGAGGATGACGACGTTCCCGCCCTTCATGTCGAGCACGCCCGGACCCCGCACGGTGTCTCCGTCCCGAGTGAACTCCTGGAACGGGCTGTCGGGTTCGAAGACCGTGTCCAGGTGACCGATCAACAGGACCGAGCGGCCGGTAGTGCCGGCGCGTTCTGCGATCAGGTGTCCCGACCGGTTGAGCGCCGAGGGCAACTCCTCCCAGCGGACGTCGAACCCGAGCGCTTCGAATTCCGGGGCAAGAATGTCGGCAACGGCCTTGTTGCCGGAGGCGTTGAGCGTTCCGCTGTTGACGTTTACGGTACGTTCCAGCAGGGCCAGCGCATCGTCGAGTTGGGCTTCCCCCGCGTCGGCGATCTGCCGTTCGAGAGCGGACAACCCCTGGGCGGAGGCATGGTTCGCCGTCGAAGCCAGCACAAGGGCAGACAAACTGAGGTACATGAATTGTTTGGGCATATGCATGGAGTGGCTCCCTCGCGTGATCGATCTCGATCGAATGACCGGATTATACTGAATGACGCCGGAAGGAGGGCTGTTGATGAGCGTCCGCATACCGTGGGTCGTGCGCCGATTCAATTTTGATTTTGACGCAAACCTTCATCCGGAGCTGATCGAACGGCTCCGGGGCGCCCCTGCGCGACTCGATGATCGCGTTCGGTGGCTGCCCGATTCCCTCCGGACACTGCAGCCCCGGGAAGGAAAGTGGTCGATTCAGGAACACGCCGGACACCTGGGCGACCTGGAGTCGTTATGGGCTGGAAGGGTCGAGGCCTTTCTTTCGGGCGCCGCGGAGCTTGGTGCCGCGGACATGACCAACCGCAAGACCACCGAAGCGGACCACAATACGGTCGGTATCGATGAGGTCCTCGCCGCCTTCCGTCACGAGCGCGCTCAACTGGCGGCGAAACTGGATAGTCTGGATTCGTCGGACTTCAGCAGGGTGTCGATGCACCCCCGACTCGGCCAGCCCATTCGGTTGGTCGACATGCTGCTGTTCCTGGCCGAGCATGACGACTACCACATGGCAACGATCACCGAGCTGTTGGGGCGAGAAGGGGCCTAGCCCTTTTCCAGTTCCCACAGAACGACATCGCTGTCCGCCGGGATCCAGACACCGCCACCGCAACTGGTGAAGTGTCGGCGGAATGCGCTCCGATACCACGACGCTTTCCGTCGTCGCATCGTCTCATCCGTGCGGTCGGGGTCGCAGTTGTCGTCCTCCCAGTCCTCTTCTGTCACCACCTGAAGGTAGGCGCATCCGTTCGTCAGGCTGGCGATGTTGGCAACCGCTTTCCGAACATCGTTCTTGGAAAGATAGGCGAGAACATCCTGGCAGATCACCAGGTCGTAGCTGTCGGCGGAGGTGTAATCCACGACGGACGAGGGTTCCCACCCATACTGGTCACACAGATAGGGTGAAAGCTCGACCCCCGTGTACTCGATCGCAGGGTCGTGTTCGGCCAGCGCATGCTTCCACCGGCCCAGACCGCAACCCAGGTCCAGGACACGGCGCACAGGGATGTCCAGGTATTGCAGGTAGCCGAGGACAAATCGTGCCAGACGGTTGAGATCATCGGGCGAGCTGGCACGCGTGGTGGGGTCGCGGTAGAAGCGGTCGTAATAGGCGCGGTCGAAACGGTCAACGGGACGGCCTGCCATCGCTTTCGTGTGGCAGATCCCGGTCAGGATGCGAAACGGTCGGTGTCGGCGGGTGTGGCGGTTTCCGTGCCCGGGCGCTGATCCTCGTTCTCGGCGTCGGAATCCTCACCTCGGCTGCGGCCTTCGAACGTGCCTCCTTCTTCGATCACGAGACGGGGTGTGCGGACATCTCCATGCAGCTTGCCGGTAGAGTAGATCTCCACGCGGCGGCTTCCTTCAATGTTTCTGAAGACCGATCCGTAGACCTGAATCTCCCCCGCCTTGATGTCCGCGTGGATCGTTGCCCGTTCACCGACGATCAAGAGGTCGGACGTCGTGATCGATCCGTGAATGTTCCCATCGACTCGAAGTGTTCCGGAAAACGTCAACTCTCCGGTCACGGATGTTCCATGGTCGAGGAAACCCTTGAAGTCGTCGGATCCGTATTTTCGCCGTAGTTTCACAATTCCTCTCCGCATCGCAAATGAGTTCGTATTGTGAAGCGAATTCGGAAATGTGTCAATCGAGGCGGCAGCTCCCGGTGGTGTTGCCCGCAGCCAGACGCACGTCTTCCGAAATTGCCAGTGACAGGAGTGGCGACGCACATGGTCTTCTTGGTCGACAAGTATAACGAGGTACTAAGTTAGGAGATTCAAGCGAAAACGTCGGGGAAGCGGGCAGAAAAAAAGCGACCGGGTCGAGTTGCTCGCGGTGTCAACGGTTCCATGGTTCCCTTGACGCCCCAAGTCAGCTGTTGGCCAAACCCCAGATCTCCGAGTTCTCTTGACAGCGCCCGGCCAGCCTCAGGATTACTCCATTCCGTTCGGAAGGGCACCGTACCAACTGCGTTCTTGGTTGCGATCATTTCGACCCGATCGCAGGATGGAGTTTCTTACTTTTCCCAGAATCTGACTGATCTCAATGGATCGACGCAACACTTTATCTTAAAAGGAAGAGGTGGAGTGTATGCGGAAAGGGATGCGATTCGGTTTCACGGCGGCGGAGAAAGAGTCTCGACGCGCTGAACGGGATCTGGAAGAGCGTTTTGAGAGCCGGGTCTTGCCGCTGTTTGCCAAGCTTTATCTTAAAAGGAAGAGGTGGAGTGTATGCGGAAAGGGATGCGATTCGGTTTCAGGCGGAGGTATGGGATCGGTGGCGGCGAGGGGAATCTCTGCATGAGATCGGGCGAGCGTTTGGCAAGCTGTCATCGTCTGTATATTGTCAGCTGGCGCATACCGGAGGCATTCGTCCTCGACCACGACGACGGTCGAGGTTGGCTTTGAGCCTGTCGGAACGTGAGGAGATCTCCCGCGGGATCGCGGCCGAGCAGTCGTTGCGTTCGATCGCAGAGTGTCTGGGGCGTTCACCCTCGACGGTGAGCCGGGAGATCCAGCGCAATGGGGGCTATGATGACTACCGGGCGTCTGTCGCCGATGAACAGGCTTGGAACCGGGCCCGTCGCCCGAAGCGATGTCAGTTGGGTCGCCATCCGCGGTTACGGCGAATGGTGGCGAGGAAGCTCCGGCGGAATTGGTCGCCCGAACAGATCGCCGGCTGGCTGAAGCGATCCTATCCAGAGGATGAGTCGTATCACGTGTCCCACGAGACGATCTATCGCAGCCTATTCGTGCAGGCGCGCGGGGTGTTTAAGAAAGAACTACTTAGACATCTGAGGTCGAGACGAACGATTCGTCGATCCCGACATTCCAGTCACAAAGGTCACGGGAAAGGGGATCTCGCCGATATCGTATCGATTCGTGAGCGCCCGGCCGAGGTCGAAGATCGTGCCGTTCCCGGTCACTGGGAGGGAGATCTGATAGTGGGATCGAACAACACCTACATTGCGACCCTGGTCGAACGCCATACCCGTTACGTGATGTTGGTGAAAGTGTCGGATAAACAGACCAAGACCGTCGTGCCTGCACTGATCAAGCACGCGAAGAAACTACCGACCGAGCTGTATAAATCGCTGACCTGGGATCGCGGCAAGGAAATGGGAGATCATCGGCGGTTTACCCTGGCGACCGACATCGACGTCTACTTCTGCGATCCGCAGAGTCCATGGCAACGTGGTTCCAATGAAAACACGAATGGCCTGCTCCGACAGTACTTCCCAAAGAGAACCGACTTATCGGTGCACTCGCAGGCGCACCTGAACAAGGTGGCACGTGAGCTCAATGAACGGCCGCGTAAGACGCTGGAGTTTGAAACTCCAGCAGAACGATTCAACGCTTGTGTTGCATCGTTCGGTTGAGGTGGCATGTCAACGCGAAATATTTGCGAAATCAGCGCAACGTTTACGCATATAACTACTGTATTGTCAGTGAGTTATAGTGGATCTGGGTGGTTCGCCCGGAAAGGGCTGGCTGTGGTGCACCGGACACTTGAATGACTGCGCACCCCGAGCAATCTTGCGGCTTCTTCAGTCGACGCCGAGGCTCACTTTCAGTGCGTTGAGCACTTCGATCTCGACCCTGGAGTTCGCCGTCGCGGTCAGGCGCGCGCTGTTCGAGCCCGACTCGACGCCTGTGAGTTCGTTCAAGATCGTCCGCACGAAGTCCGAACCGAGGTCCAGGATGCCCATTCGAGCCAGCGTGAAGATGCCCTGGATATAGTCCTCAGCGATCGCCTTCACGTCGGCGTCGCTGTCGAACTTGGGGCCGATCATCAGGATGGTCCTGCTGTTGTATTCGAGAGCGAGGATCCGGTCCATCTGCTCTTTGACTACGTCGGGAACGTATCCGGAAGTCGCCACCTTTGCGCCGGTCGACTCAGCTTCGCGAAAGTAACCCACCGTAAAGCCTGGCCGAAGCCCGCTCTCGAGTTCGAAACCCGTTCCGACGGTGCCGGGCTCGATCACGCTTTCGGTCAGTTCGAACGACCAGATCGCCCCGGCCCCGTTCGGCATCCAGGTGGAATCCTTTAATCGGAAGGACCGGTCCGGTTGGATGACGCCGAACCACCCTGCAGGGTGCTGGATCGTGGAATTACGACCTTCTTCGGGCAGAACAAGCGCCCACTGGTCGATCGACTGGCTGGCCCCAGGTCCGTTGGCGACCGAGTACGCGTAGCGATAGCGACCGGAGCCGGCATCGGTGACCGTCGTCGTCAGCGCGGGTTGAACGTCACGCAGCAGGTCGTAGTGGGTGATTCGCATCGGGGGCGGCCCCTCGTCTTCTTCTTCTTCCTCTTCGGTGTCTGCGGCTTCCTCCTCAGCTTCGGCCGCCTCTTCCTCCTCGTCACCTTCCTCTTCCTCGAGGCTGGCGAGGTAAGCGACGATGAACTCGTTGTTGGCGAGGTCGACAAAGACGTAGTCTTCGGTGTCGGGCCCAACGTCGCCGTCCTCGGGCCAGGCCGGAACAGGGAAGTCGGTCAGCGCGATCAGATCCGTTTGCTGGGCCAGTGCCATGCCGCCAAGCAAAACAAAACCGACCAGGATGACTGTGTACGTTGTTCTGGTGCTCATGATTTCAATCTAAGAAGAATCGAAGAGAGGCGGTTCAGCCTTGATCCAGCGCTTGCTGGACCGGCGACCGAACCGCCTCGGGCCGTTAGTGTCCCGTCAGCACGACACGCACTTGTATCTGCTTGGCGCGCCAAGCAGCTTCAGAAGCGCCAAGGTTTCCGGGTAGGGTTGGACGCGTTGCCTGGAGCCGTTCGCCATGTCGGCGATGGTCGCGCCGTTCTTCGAGACCGCATCCACGCGCGCGCCCTGCGATACGAGATAGAGGATCATTTCGTTGTCACCGCGTCCCGCGGCGTTATGCAGGGCTGTGACGCCGCCGCGGACCCTGCCGCGACGCCCACCGTTGTTCTGGGCGCCCGGCGGCGGACCCGTGTCTACCTCGTTCACATCGGCACCGAGTTCCTCGACGAGATACCGAATGGCCGGCATCCGGCCCTGCGGCGTCGTTACCTCATCGTTGCCGTGGAATCCCGCTCCCGAGGCGATCAAGAACGGCGAGATGCCCTCGATGCTCTGGATTGTTGAATCGGCGCCGTGCTCTACCAGCAGGCGCATGGCGGCATCGTCACCGACCGCCGCCGCCTTCCAGAACGCTGTCGTTGCGGAGGCGTTCGTGTTCTCGAGGCTGAAAGTGAACTCGATGTACCACAAATCCTTGACCAGCCGTTTGTTCGGGTCGGCGCCCTTGTCGAGCATCAACTTCATCAGGTCCAGGTACGGGGTCTCCTGGTAGAAGGTGGTGGGCTGGGGGTGGAACGTCTTGCGTGCCCACTGGATGTTCACCACGCCGTACAACGGCGCGGCACCGTCGACGCTGGCGATGTTTACGTCCGCGCCCGCCTCGACCAGGTGCTTGGCGATGTCGAAGTGGCCGTTGATCGTCGCAATCAGTAGCGCCGTGCTCTGATCTGCGCTGACTTTGTCCAGATCGGCTCCGGCCTCGACGAGAGTACGAACCGCGTCCAGGCTGCCCTCACGCGCCGCATACATCAGCGGAGTGAGCTCACCTTTGGGGTTGTTGCCCTTATCCAAGGAAAACTCGGGTTCGTCCGGTTCCTCGTCTTCTTCGGCTTCATCAGCATCGGGATCTTCGGCAGGCTCTACCGGTGGATCCGGGGGCGGCGTGGCCTGTGCGACCTGCTGCCCGCGCCGGCCACGGTTTCCCCTGGCGGCCTGGGCTCCACGTCCGCGCTGGCCCTGCTGTTGCTGCTGCTGGAACTGTTGCTGCCCGCCCCGCCGTCGGCGCTCTGGAGGCGTGAATTTCTTGTCCACCTGGTCCACGTCCGCGCCATGCTCGAGCAGTACGCCGATCACATCCGTCCGGTTGAAGGCGGCCGCGAAGATCAACGGGGTCTGTCCCCGGCCGTCCTCGGCGGCATCGACTTTCGCCCCGGCCGCGATGAGGAGTTCGACAACTTCGGGCTCACCGGAACTGGCCGCCATCATCAGCGGCGTGACACCGCCGAACGCCGTCAGGTTCGCGTCTGCGCCTGCGCCGAGCAGGGCATTGACGACACCCGCGTGTCCGCCTTCGCTGGCCAGGTACAGCGGTGTGTAGGCGCCCAGACGGGTCGTGGCCTTAACGTTCGCACCCGCGTAGAGCAGCGTCTCGGCGATCTCGGTGTCGCCGTTGAAGGCGGTCCAGTGGAGCGCGGTCATGCCGTCGCCCTGCGCCGAGTTCACATCCGCGGCCTCCCGCAGAAGGGAACGCACCGTATCGAGATCGCCCGACATGGCCGCGTCGGCGACACGGGTGTCAGCGGTCGCACCCACCAGGACGATGGTCACGGCAAGGATGCCCAGCAGACTGAGCGAACCCGCGCCGATCATGTTCTTACGCAACATATTTCATTTCCTCCAAGCGGCCCTAGAGGGCCATCTCCCCGGTACTGTCGCCGAATGTCGTCATGTCGTCGAAACCAAGCCGATGCAGCAGAGTCAGGTACATGTTCGCGGCCGGAGTGGCGTCGGGGTTCATCACATGGACGCCGCCCTCGAGCTTGCCGCCCGCGCGTCCCAGCACGAAGAAAGGCACACGCTTGTGATTGTGCAGGTTCGAATCGCCCATCGGGGACCCGTAGACCAATATGATGTTGTCGAGCAGCGTCCCGTCGCCGTCTGGTGTCTTGGCGAGCTGGTCGGCGAAGTAGGCGACCGTACTGACGTGGTACGTGTTGATCGCCTTGTACTGCGTAATCCGCTGTTCGTCCTCACCATGATGCGACGCCCGGTGGAAACCGGTGTCCACGCCGCTCTCAGGGAAGCTCCGTCCCGAGACATCGCGGCTCAGCTTGAAGGCGGACACCCGCGTCGAGTCGCCGGCAAACGCGAGTACCTGCAGGTCCATCATGAGCTTGACGTGCTCATCCCAGGAATCCGGTACGCCGACAGGTGCGTCGGGCATTTCCCTGAAATCACCGCTGAGGTTCTGTTCCTCGATCTTGGCGATCCGTCGCTCGATCTCGCGCATGTTCTCCAGGTGCTGATCCAGACGATGGCGGTCGGCCGGACCAAGCCTGGTGGACAGGTCGGCCACCGTGTGACTCAGCCAGTCCAGGATACTGCTGTCCACCTGCCGGCGCTTGGCGCGCTCTTCTGCGGACCCGCCGACTCCGAACAGCTGGTCGAAGACCATCCGCGGGTCGTTGACCATCGGCAGCGGTTTGGTCGGCGTCTCCCAGCTGATCGAGTTCGTGTACGCGCAGGAGTAACCGTAGTCGCAGCCCCCCGCGTTGTCGATATGCTCGATGTGGATCTGTAATGAAGGAAGGGCCGTGTCCTGACCGAAGCGTTTGGCGTAGTACTGGTCAAAGGAGATGCCTGCGTAGACGTCGGAGCTCTGCGTCTGCTTCGGGTGAGACTGGGTCAGGAAGACCGCGCTCGAGCGGAAGTGATCACCACCGATTTCCTTGAGACCCCATGCTTCTGCCGGCCGCATGTCGGTGTTGCTGACGATGGTGAGATAGTCCTTCCAAGGCTCGAGCGGGGAAAGAGCACTCGGGCCCAGATCGAAGTCTCGGCCGGTCTTGGCCGGAGACCACATGTTCTGCGTCAACCCCCAGCGCGTCGATCCGGCCGAACCGTGAACAATCTCCAGGCAGGCCACCCGCACCGGCTGGCTTGCCCCCGCTTCCTGGGGTGACGGCATCGCGGACACCATGGACTCCAGGAACGGCAGTGATACGGCAGCACCCATGCCGCGCAGCACCGTACGGCGGGACATGTGCTTCTTGGTGATGAACATCCTTCCTCCCTAGCTGAACTTACTCCAGTGAAGTATCGGTTTTTCGATTCCTTGATAGCGTCAATCTAATAAAACGAATGAATCCTTACTGCTGTCTCTCGGCCGCCTCGGTTACCGGCTCTTCCATCGCGTTCATTCGGAAAGCCGGGCTTTCGACGATGCCCTTGACCAACCACGAGAAACGGTTGTCGTTCTCGGCCGCCGCGCGCGTGATCGCCCGAATCGAAGGGATGTCGAAGTGTTCGATCCGGCGGCCGATCGCGAACGACATCAGCTTTTCCGTCAGCCCCTGGACGAACGCGTCTCCGTAGGTCAGGATCGCGCTCCGGAGACTGGCCGGGCCGTCGAGCGGCGTTCCGTCGTGGAGTTCGGTAGCCGCATCGATCGGGATCCCCCCGGTGTGGATGCGGGTACCCTCGTCGTTGATGGCGAACGTCTTGTCCCACACACGCCATTTGCCGGTGACGTCAAAGTTTTCCAGCGCCAGGCCCAGAGGGTCGATCGACTTGTGGCATGCGGCACAAACCGGATTTGCCCGGTGCATTTCCATACGCTCGCGAACTGTCAGGATCTTGCCCGCATCCACGGCCTCGGTTTCATCGAACGCTGGTACTACCGGAGGAGGCGCCGGAGGGTCGGTCGCGAGCAGAACCTGCATGACCCACTTCCCGCGCAATACCGGGGACGTGCGGTCGGCGTTGGAGGTCATCGCAAGGATGGCGCCTTTGCCCAGGAGGCCGCGACGGTAATCGTCCTCGAGCGTGACCCGGCGGAACCGGTTGCCGCGAACGTTGGGGATCTCGTAATGCAATGCCAGGCGTTCATCCAGGAACGTGTAGTCCGCGTCGAGCAATTCCAGAGCGTTGCGGTCTTCCCGGACGATGCTGTCGAAGAAGAGCTCGACTTCCCGTTCCATCGATTTTGCCAACACGTGGTCGTACTGGGGAAAATAGAACGGGTCCGGGTTGATGTTCATCAAGTCCGGCAGGTGCAGCCACAAGCTGGCGAACTTCTCCGATAACCAGATCGACCGGCGGTCGGCGAGCATGCGGTCGACCTCGTCCCGGACCACGGACGGGTCCCCGAGCCTGCCGTCGGCAGCGAGGCTTACGAGTTTTTCGTCCGGAGGCGTACCCCACAAGAAATAGGAGATTCGGGACGCGAGCGGCAGATCCCCGATGTAGTAACTCTCGCCGGTGGCCGCGCCCTCGGGCGGCACTTCGAACTTGAAGACGAAGTAGGGGCTGGTCAGCATCGCTTGTATCGCCGCCCGCACCCCCGATTCGAAGTCGCCGTCTTCCCGACGCCCGCTGTCATAGAACAGCATCAGGCCTTCCATATCTTCGTCGGTGACAGGCCGGCGGTAGGCCTTCCGAGCCAGGTTTCTGACGATCTCCGTCGCGCAGGGAGCCTCCTCATCCCGACTCAAGGGCCGGCACGTGAACACCGCGCGCCGCGGCGCGGAATCCGACACGCCCGACACCGCATGCGGGCCCGTGATTTCAAACTCTCTGAGGTGTGCGTAGATCGTCAGGTCGAAGGTGTTCGGGGCATCCGTGTCGATAAGAGTCTGGCGGATCTCTTTGATGTCGTCCTGGACGAGACGCGTGAACTTTCTGACGAACGACACCGCCACGTTATGCGGTCCGGCCTTGACGAAAAGCGGGGGCGTGTAGAGGTTGAGGCCGGTTTCGTCGGTTTCCGACATCTCCGGGTCCATTTCGAGCAGGGCAACGCGCTCGCCGTCGATCGAAACTTCAATACCCTCGCCTTCCACGTTGGAGAAGAAGTTTCCCACTGCCGTCGCAAACGTGAGCACGCGGATCCGGTACTCGCCGTCCGCCGGGAAGTTATGCGTTACGGACAGACCGCCTCGCGTGCCGAAGGGCGTGCCAGGAACATGGTCCAGTTGGGCGGCCATGCGGTTGGCCTTGAAAAGCACCGAGGTCGCGTCCGCTCTCGGGTCACCGAGCGCGGCACGCGTGATCTCTCCGGCGGCACGCATGTAGCCTTCCATCAAGGAAGCGGAAAAGGCCTGCTGGTCGGCAATGTTGTCCATGCCTTCGCTGAGCATGTCGGCGGGCAGGTATTGGGCGACGTCCACGTCGATGCCGAACAGATCGCGGATCGAGTTGGCGTACTCATCCCGCGTGAGACGCTGAAACGGCCGGCTACCGGGGTTCGGGTTCGCGCCGGCAATGCTGTCCAACTGGCGTTCCATCGTCCGGACGAACGCCTGCATCGTGTCCGCATCCGGCCGGGTTTCGCCCACCGGCGGCATGAATCCCACCTTCAGCTTGCGGATGATCTTCTCGGCAAGCTCCGGATCGCTTTCCGGATGGGGCAGATCAAAACTCTGGAGTGACATCCCTCCCGTGACCAGCGCGTCGTTGTGGCACGCCAGGCAGTACTCGGCGGCGAAGTCGGCAATCTGGTCGGCCGAAAGGACCGCGGCGCCCGGTGAGTCGGCCTGTGCCTGCGGTTCGGCCGTAGCGACATTTGCGGCTGCGAAAAGGCACACTACTCCTGCGGTGATGATTGCGAAACTGTATCGATACATTACTTTTACCTTATAAAATATGACCTTCCCGACCCCCTGGGATTGTTCAGATACGGTTCTCCCTCAAGTCCAACACTCATTTTTAGCATTTAAGAACCCCAACATCAAGAAAGGTTTGCGGCGATTTGGAGGGTTCCGATACGTCCCTCCGGTATTGATTAACAGAACGTGAATCCAACGTCGCCGTACTCGCTATCCGCCGAAAGCGGCAGCCACGACCTTAAGTGGCCTTGTCAGAGCTATTTGTGGCTGTTTGTGAAGTAGAGGGTAAGTTGGCAGGCTCCTTGGCCTCCCAGAGGAACGATCGATGTCGGGTTCGGGCGTCCGGCTCCCTCAACAGGAGACGCACTTGTGGGTGTTTACAGCGCCCAGCATCTGGAGCAGGGCCACCGTCTCTGGATAGGGCTGCACTCGCTGCCGGTATCCGTTCGCCGTGTCCACGACGGTCTCACCGCTGTCGGCCACCGCATCGAGGCGGGCACCCCTGGAGACGAGGTACATGATCATCTCGTTGTCGCCGCGAGCTGCGGCGTTGTGTAACGCGGTGAAGCCCGCGTTCCGTCTGCGGACCCGATTGGGATCCGCGTCCGGATCCGGGGGCGTGCCGGTGCTTGCCTCGTTCGGGTCGGCCCCAAGCTCCTCGATCAGGTACTTCACCGCAGGCAGGCGACCCGCCGGAGTCGTGATCTCATCGTTGCCGTGGAAACCGGCGCCTGCGGCTGTCAGCAGGGGCGTGACACCCTCGATGCTGGCCAGGCTCGGATCTGCGCCGTACGCTACCAGCAAACGCATCCCGTCGACATCACCGACGGCGGCGCACTTCCAGAATGCGGTGACTGCCGAAGCGTTGGTCCGCTCTTTCTGGGCCCCCCCGGGGGCAATGTACCAGAGGTCCTTCTTCAGACGGGCATTCGGATCCGCGCCCTTGTCCAGGATGAGCTTCATCAACTCCAGGTACGGAGTCTCTTCGAATTTCGTCGTGGGCTGCGGGTGGAACG
The DNA here is from genome assembly GCA_965206125.1 of Terriglobia bacterium. GTDB lineage: Bacteria > Acidobacteriota > Terriglobia > 20CM-2-55-15 > 20CM-2-55-15 > CAXWPM01. Next base: position 108,385 of record CBDBIN010000045.1, on the reverse strand, counting down.
TGAGCCGCGCCCACTGAATGTTCACGACGGCGAACAGGGGTGTGGCGCCGTCCATGCTGGCGATCGTCACGTCGGCGCCCTTCTCGACGAGATTCTTCGAGATGTCGAACTGACCGTTGATGGCGGCTAGCAGAAGCGCGGTGCTCCGGTCGGCACTGACCGCGTCCAGATCCGCACCGGCCTCGACCAGGGTCCGCACCGCAGCGGCCTTGCCGTCGCGAGCGGCGTACATCAGCGGGGTCAGTTCGCCCTTCGGATTCCCCCCTTTCGTCGTCAGAAATTCCGGCTCTTTCACGGGCGCAAGCGGTGGATCGGGTTCCACGTTCTCGGCCTGTTGAGCCTGCGCCTGACTCGGCTGAGAGCCCCGGCCACCACGCGAACCGGACTGACCCGCCCGATTGCGCGTGTTCTGCTGCGGGCTCCTTTGGCGGGTCTCGAGCGGCTCGAGGAACTTGCTGGCCTGGTCGATATTGGCGCCGTGTGCCAGCAGCGCGCGGATTGCATCCGGTCTGTCGAACGCCGCCGCAAAGACCAACGGCGTCTGGCCGCGCACGTCCTCAGCCGCGTCGACATCGGCACCGGCCTCGGCCAACAACGTCACCGACTTGGCGTCTCCGGAACTGGCCGCCATCATCAAGGCCGTAATCCCGCCAGTGGCGGCATGCTTCGGATCCGCACCCGCGGCGAGAAGGGCATCGAGGACGGCAGTGTGTCCGTCCCGGGCTGCCAGAAACAAAGGCGTGTACGCGCCCAGTCTTGTCGTGGCCGCCACATTGGCGCCGGCGTAGAGCAGGAGCTGGACCATTTCCGCGTTGTCGTTCAGCGCCGCCCAGTGGAGTGCCGTCATCCCGTCGCCCTGGGCCGAATTGACGTCTGCGGCCTGTCTCAACAGGGTACGCACGGTGTTGGTGTCATCCATCCGGGCCGCATCCGCGACGCGCGTATCCACCTGAGCGCCGGCGAGCAGGAGGCTGGTGCAGAAGCCAACGAGCAGGGCCAGCGAAGCCGTGCCGATGAAGTGTTTATTGAACATTGATCACTCCTCCGAAACTTAGATGTCCAGCACTCCAGTGCTGTCCGCGAAACTTTCTACGTCGAACCCAAGCTTGTGCATCAGGGCCAGGTACATGTTTGCCGAGGGCGTCCCGTCCGGCGGCACCACGTGCAGACCGCCTTTCAGCCGGCCGCCGGCATGGCCCACCAGGATCAACGGCACGCGCTTGTGGTTGTGCAAATTGCCGTTCCCCATCGGAGACCCGTACAGGACCATCGCGTTGTCCAGGAGCGTGCCGTCTCCATCGGGGGTCTTCTGGAGCTTGTCGATCAGATAGGAAAGAACCGCGACGTGATAGGTGTTGATCTCGGCGAAAGTCGTGATACGTCCCGGGTTTTCGCCATGATGCGACGCGCCGTGGAACGAACCATCGTACCCGCTCTCGGGGAACGTCCGCCCCGTAGCGTCGCGGCTCAGCTTGAACGACACGACGCGCGTCGTGTCGCTCGAGAAAGCCAGAACCTGTAAGTCGAACATCAATTTAACGTGTTCGTCGAAAGAATCAGGCACGCCGATGGGTGCATTTGGCGATTCCCGAGCTTCGCCGCTGGCGTTCTGTTCCTCGATCCGGGTGATCCGCCGCTCGATCTCACGCACGTTTTCCAGGTGCTCGTCCAGCCTGATACGGTCGGTGGGACTCAGCTGCGTCTTCAGTTCGGCTACGCGATGCGTGATCCAGTCGAGGATGCTCCGGTCCGTCTGCCTGCGGAGGGCGCGCTCCTCGGGAGTTCCGCCGACCCCGAAAAGCTGATCGAACACCATACGTGGGTCCCGCAACATGGGGAGCGGCTTGGTGGGCGTTGCCCAACTGATCGAGTCTGTGTAGACGCAGGAATAGTTGTATTCACACCCCCCCGCCTGGTCGACGCTTTCGATCGCCATCTGCACCGACGGCAGCGGCGTTTCCTGGCCGAACCTCTGCGCATAGCACTGGTCGAACGACGTGCCGGCCAGCACGTCCGAACTCTGCGTCTGCCGCGGGTGGGCCTGGGTCAGGAATACGGCGCTCGAGCGGAAGTGGTCACCGCCGATCTCCTTGACTTCCCAAGCTTCGGCGCCCCGCATGTCGGTGTTGCTGACGATCGTGAGGTAGTCGCGCCACGGCTCGAGCGGGAGCAAGCTGCTCGGAGTCAGATCGAAGTCGCGGCCCGCTTTGGCCGGTGACCACAGGTTCTGAGTGGCGCCCCACCGGGTGGCTCCTCCTGAACCGTGAACCATCTCCATGCACGCCAGTCGAACCGGCCGCGCGGGATTCTCCTGCGGCCGTGGCATCGCGGGCGCCATGGACTCGAGCAGCGGCAGGGCCATGGTCGCTCCCGCGCCCCGGAGTAGCGTGCGGCGGGAAATATGCTTCTTTGTGATGAACATCCTTCCTCCCCTAATCGACGTCGGTTCTTCGATTCCTATACTCGGACTGATCAATCCTGTTGGTTCGCCTCGCTCACGGGCTCCGGCGCTCGGCTCATGCGAAACGCCGGGCTCTTGACGATGCCCAGGATCAATGACAAGAAACGGTTATCGTTGTCGGCGGCGTCGCGAGTGATCGCCCGAATCGTCGGCATGTCGTAGTATTCCACGCGCCGGCCGACCGCAAACGCCAGCAGGTTTTCCGTCAGGGTGTTTATGAACGCATCCGAATACTTGAGGATCGCTCGCCGGAGGCTGGCTGGTCCATCGAGCGGCGATCCGTCATAGAGTTCGGTCGTCGGATCGATCGGGACGCCGCCGGTATGAATGCGAACGCCGTCGGAACTGATCGTGTACGTCTTGTCCCACGTCCGCCACTCACCGGTGATCTCGAAGTTTTCCAACGCCAGGCCCAGCGGATCGATCATCCGGTGGCAGGAGTTGCATGCAGGGTTCGCCCGGTGCAATTCCATGCGTTCCCGGACGGTCAGGACCTTCCCCGAGCTGATCGCCTCGGTATCTTCCAGGCTTGGCACGACCGGAGGTGGTGGCGGCGGCGGCGTTCCGAGCAGCACGCCCAGCACCCACTTACCGCGGAGCACCGGCGATGTGCGCTCGGCATTGGATGTCAGCGCCAGTATGGCCGCCTTCCCCAGCAGGCCACGGCGGTAATCCTCTGAAAGGGTGACCCTCCGGAACCGATTACCCCGAACGTTGGGGATGCCATAGTGCATCGCCACGCGCTCGTTGACGAACGTGTAGTCCGCCGTCAGCAGGTCGAGAACGTTCCGGTCTTCCCGGACGATGCTGTCAAAGAACAGCTCCGTTTCGCGGGTCAGAGCCAGGGCTAGCGTGTAATCGAACTGCGGGAAATAGTACGGTTCGGGATGGAAGTTTTCGAGATCCGGCAAGTGGAGCCAGAGGTTGGCGAACTTGGTCGAAAGCCAGGACGAACTCGGTTCGGCCAGCATGCGCCGCACCTGGGCTTCGAGAACCACCGGTTCTCCGAGTCTGCCTTGATCGGCGAGGTCGATCAACGTGTCGTCGGGCGGCTTCCCCCAGAGGAAGTACGACAGGCGCGACGCGAGCGCGAGGTCGCCGATGTAGTAGTCCTCGCCCGGTGCCGTCCCCTCCGGGAAGCGCTCGAACTTGAAGACGAAGTCGGGGCTCGTGAGCATCGCCTGCAGCGCCTCGCGGATACCTGCCTCAAAGTCGCCACCCGTCCGCCGCCCCTGGTCGTAAAAGAGCATCAGGCCTTCCATGTCTTCATCGGCCACCGGACGACGGTAGCTCTTGCGGGCAAGCTGCCGGACGATATCGGCGGCGCAGGGTATCTCTTCGGCCCGGCTCAGCGGTCTGCACGTGAACACCCGCCGGCGGGGCGCCGAGTCCGAAACACCCGACACGTTCCGGGGACCGCTGATTTCAAACTCTCGAATATGCGGGTAGACGGTCAGCTCGCGTCCGTCTCCCGAGTCGGTGTCGATCAGCGTGTGCTGGATCTCGGCCATGTCGTCGACAACGATCACGGTCTGCTTCTTGATGAACGCGGCCGAAACCCGATGCGGGCCCGCTTTGACGAACACCGGTCCGGTGGCGAGGTTGAGGCCGCTGATGGAGCCGGCCTCGGACAGGTCCGAAGGGATCGGCAGCAGAGCGACGCGGGCGCCATCGACCGAGACTTCGATCTCCTCATCCGGCGTGTTGCCGAAGAGCCGGCCCGTCGGAGTGCCGTGCAGCATCGCCCGGAAGCCATACTCCCCGTCGGCAGGGAAGTTGTACATGAGCGAGAGCCCGCCCCGTGTGCCGAACGGAGCGCCCTCCACTTGCAGTAGCTGCGAACCCGTGCGGTTGACTTGGAACACCGTGGAGGTGGCTTCCGCTTTCGGATCTCCGAGGGCTTCACGCATGATCTGGGCAGCTGCACGGATGTATCCCTCCATCAACGCCGCCGAGAACGTCTGAGAATCCGCGATATTGTCCATGCCGTCGCTGAGAGCATCAGCGGGCAGGAACTTGTCGACATCGACCTGGATGCCGAGCATGTCGCGGATCGAGTTGGCATACTCGTCCCGGGTGAGGCGCTGGAAGGGCCTGCTTCCGGGATTGGGGCGAACCACCGCTTGATCGAGCTGCGTTTCGATGGTGCGGAAGAAGGCCTCGGCGCGATCGCGGTCCGGACGCGCTTCGCCCGGCGGAGGCATCAAGCCGGTCAGGAGCTTTCTGACGATGCTTTCCGAGAGCTCCGCGTTCTCTGCCGGGTGTTCGAAATCGAAGCTTTGGAGTGACATTCCGCCGGTCATCAATGCATCGTTGTGGCAGGCGAGGCAGTACTCGGCGACGAAGTCCTGCTGCTGTTCGAGCGAGGCGAGCGCCCCCGATCCGTTCGGCCCCTGGGCCAGGGCCGAGCCGCCTGGGGCGAGCAGACACACCAACGCGCCACCCAGGATCGAAAACCCGAATCGTCTCATCAGCTTTGTACCCTTACCCTTGTGTGCTTTCTCCTGGTCAACTCCTTGCGGCGGACACAACCTGAATACAATAACCCTTGGTACTTTCTACCACTGGAGAAACTCAATGGCAAGAAAGGTTTGAGTGACCTTATCCGGGCCTCACCGATCTTTTCGGAGCCATAGGTTTCCCCCGGTGTTTCTTCCGCACAGGGGCATCCTGTCCACCAGCCGTTCCCGGTGGAATTGCGCCAGGTAGTCGGAGAAGAAACGGATGCTGAAGACGTCGTTGTATTGAAGGAAGGCCCTCACGAAATACAGTTCGTTCCACGAGCGTCCCTGGTAGATCCACTCGCGCGGGTATTCGAACGGAAAGAAGATGTCGTGAAAGTGGATCCAAACGCCCGCCTGAAGGCTGGGCAGGACGTTCTTCATCAGGTAGTCAACGTCACTTCCTGTCTTGACGACATGAGAGGAGTCAACGAAGAGTATGTCGTTTTCACCGAGTTCGCCGAAGATTCCGAGATCGATCTCCTGGACCGGGGATCGGAGCAGCCCGAGGTCGTCGGTCTTGCTGGATCCCAAAAGCGAGAGGAGCCGCTTGGGTTCCGGTTCGATGAAAGTGCAATTGATGGCGTTTTCGAAGAACAGCGCGTTCGTATCCAGCATGACGCAGGAGGAGAACCCGGATCCGATTTCGACAATCTTCTTCGGTCGGAGATGCCGGATCATGCCGTACAGCGTGATCGCGTCCGTGTAGGAATACATCTCGTTGGCAAAATAGAAGTGTCGTCCCTCGGTCTTTTCCTCAGAGAAGGGCATCTCGGCATAGAACAGAGAGATATCGTCCAACAGGCTGAGTTGCGCCGCTACGTTCAAGTCAACGCCCGGTATTGCCGAGACTGCTCGGAACACCTCGGCTTCCCGCCTTTGGATCTGCTCGACCGAGACCAACGGCGAGTGCGGACCTTCGCGGCGGTTGAAGTAGGGTCCGAAGAAAGGCAGGTGCCGGATCAATAGTTTCAGCGTGGGGTTCATCGCGGTCGCGAAAGTCTAGCAGATCGCGTTCGGCTTGAAGGATGGACAGCGAGAGGCTGCGTCTTGTGACGGGTGAGCGGCGGTGTCACCAGGCCGTGCCGGTAATCCGGACTACTTGACAGGGACCACGGGCCAAAGGCATAGTGGCGCCCGAATAGTACGTTCACCTAGGAATGAAAGCCAAACGCTCGCCGGTCTGGGAGCTTCGGCACAACCTCGCGGAACAACCTATGGAGGGTTTAATGACCATGTCCCTGGCCAAACTAAACAAGCTGCCTCGTAGTTCCCAACCCCGCAGAGTCCTGGCCCTGCTTCTGGTGGGAGTCTTCCTGATTGCAGGCACGCACACTCTGTCGAAGTCGAAAGGACCTGTCACTATCGATCCGGAGGATTCTCTATGGAGCCAGGCCTACGACGTCAGCGATCGTGGGGATGTTGTCGGAAGAGTGATCCGCGATGACGGCTCTCATGGCTTTCTCTTCCGGAAGGGGCAATTCACGACGATTGATATCCCGGATGCGACCCACACCGAAGCCAACGGAATCAATGCGCGGGGCGCGATCGTCGGCAGGTACGAAGACGAGGATGGGGTTTCGCACGGTTACCTGTTGGAGGACGGTGTCGTGACCGAAATCGTATTCCCGGGAGCATTCTTTACCTGGCCGACGGGCATCAACAACAAGGGGGATGTCGTTGGGCGGTACCGTTTTTCGGAAGAGCGCGAGGGCGAGGATGCGGACGGGAACCCGATCGTGATCGTAGTCCTGCTTCCGTTCCACGGTTTCCTGTTCAGGGACGGAGAGTACACCTCCATCGATGTGGACCTTCCGGGCGTTGTGGCGACGCTGGCTTACGGCATCAACAATCGCGGAGACATCTCGGGCCGGTACATTGACGGTCCCGACGGCAACGTAGCCCATGGCTTTGTCCTCCGCAGAGGCAAGTTCACGACGTTTGACTTTCCGGGAGCGTCCCGGACGTTTATGTTCGGTAACAACAATCGTGGCGACACCGTTGGAGCGTACGACGAAAACTTCGTCCGTGGCCTCGACGGCACCATGCACAGCTTCCTCTGGCGTAGTAGCGGAGGATCGGACAAGAGTTCGAAGAAGGACTCCGGTAAGAGTTCAGGTAAGAGTTCAGGTAAGAGTTCAGGTAAGAGTTCAGGTAAGAGTTCAGAAGAGCGAGAGGAATTCCGACAAGAGCTCAAAGTGACCGGTTTCCAGTCTTGTGTCAATAAAAACGGCCGCCCGCAAAGGCGGCCGTTTTTATTGAGTGGGAAATGGCGTGCCACGGCTCTTCATCGGTTATAGACTTCCGTGACAACCCAGCGAGGAGGCTCCATGAAATCATTCAGCACGTGCCTGCTGCTTCTTGTCCTTGCGATCCCAGCGGTCGCCCAGCAAGCGCCCCAACCGTATGACCTCGGTGGCGCCGAAGAATGGTTCGCGACGTTTTCAATCGTGGCCTACGATCCGGAGACCGACGACCTCGGTGTGGCCGTCGCATCGCGCCCGGTCGGTGCCGGAGCCGCCGTCCTCTGGGCGGAAGCGGGCATCGGCGCCATTGCGACTCAAGCCGGCGCCAACCGGACCTACGGCCCCAAGTCGATCGCGTTGCTCCAGGAAGGTCTGAGCCCTGCGGAAATCGTTAAGAAGATTACGGACGAAGACCCCGGTCGTGAGAGCCGTCAGGTTGCCGTGATCGACATGCAGGGTCGGACGGGTGTGTTTACGTCCGACAGGATCCTGAACCGCGGTGGCGACAGATACGCCGGATCGATCGAAGGGCCGAACTACTCGGTCCAGGGCAACACTCTGGCCGGCGAAAGTGTTGTGATTGCCATGGCCGAGGCGTATGAGGCCGGCGAGGGCAAACCGATGGAGGAGCGCCTCATGGATGCCCTGGATGCCGGGAACGCCGAGGGTGGCGACGCCCGCGGGATGGGATCCGCGGGGCTTCTGGTCGTTCGTCCGGTCCCGCCCGATTCGACGTCGATCGGTCGTCGCGTGGATCTGCGGGTTGACCACAGCCTCGACAACCCCTTTACGGAATTGCGGCGCATCCTGAACCTGCGCCACCTGTCGCGTCACTATGCGAACGTCGCATCGGAACTGGTTTCGAGAGGTAATGTCCGCGAGGCACTCGACGCGCAGAAGAAGGCTGCGCACATGAACCCCACGAGCGGGCAGCTTCGCTACGGGCTTGCGGAGCGGTACGCCGAGGCCGGTGAATTCCTGAACGCGTTGATGGCCTTGCGCGAGGCCGTCGAACGGCAGGGGAGTCTCAGGGAGCAGGCCGCCTCGAACCCGGTGTTCGACGAGATCAAGGAGATGGTCGAGTTCAAGCGTGCGGTCGCGCAGCAGGATTGATGGATCGTCGAGAAAAGACAGAAAAATAGGGACAGGCACCTCTGTCCCTATTTTTGTGTGCGAAGTATTTTCGCAACAACGGCAGAGAGTGTTAGGCCTGGAGGGACACCACGACCCTGGCGGTATACTGAGGCTCGTTTCCCGGACACTAACGAGGAGAATCGATCGCATGACCATCCGAACAGCAACATTCCTACTTGTTACTGCGATGCTCACCGCATGTGCTCCGGCCGAGCCACCCGGACCGACACCTCAGGAACAGGCCGACCTGGAGCTTGTCGCCAGGGCCGGTGCGCCGCTGTTTGAAGGCATGGGAGCCTATCACCGTCCGATCACAACCGGCGACCCGGGAGCGCAGCGTTACTTCGACCAGGGAATGGTGCTCATGTTTGGATTCAACCACGCGGAAGCGATCCGTTCCTTTCGCGCCGCACAGCGGCTCGACGAGGAATGCGCGATGTGTTTCTGGGGAGAAGCGCTGGCGACGGGACCGAACATCAACGTGACGAGCAACGGAAGAGCGGTGATGTCGTCTGAGGATCGGATGGCTGCGTTCACCGCCGTCGATAAGGCCGTCGCTCTCAAGGAACATGCCACCGAAGTGGAGCGCGCTCTCATTGACGCGCTCCGAACCCGCTACAACGGCGATCCGGAGAGCGACCGCGATCCGTTGGATCGGGCCTGGGCCGGTGCGATGCGTGCGTTCGTGGAGGAGTATCCCGAAGACGATGACGCGTCGGCCATCTTTGCCGAAGCTTGGATGAATACGATGCCGTGGGACTACTGGTCCGAAGACGGTCAGCCTCGGGCCGAAACGGTCGAAGCGATCGCCGCCCTCGAATCCATTCTAGGGCGGAGTCCGGAGCATCCGCTCGCGCTCCACCTCTACATCCACGCTGTCGAAGCGTCCTCGGATCCGGGCCGGGCGGAAGCCGCGGCGGATGCGCTGGCCGGCCTTGTCCCGGGATCCGGACACCTGGTGCACATGCCGGCGCACATCTACTGGCGGGTGGGCCGCTACCATGATGCTTCGGAAGCCAATGTACGCGCGGCCGGGGTCGATGAGGACTACATCGCGCAGTGCAATGCGCAGGGTTTCTATCCGGCCCTTTACTACCCGCACAATATTCATTTCCTGTGGGCCGCTTCGAGCATGGAAGGCCGAAGCGCGGTTGCGCTGGAGGCGGCACGAAAGGTTGCGGCCAATGTGCGCCTGGAACAGATCGAACAGTTCCCGACCGTCGAGTTTTTCAAGACGATCCCGATCCTTGCCCTCACCCAGTTCGGTCGCTGGGAGGAGATCCTGGCCGAACCCAGTCCCCACGAAACACTCGACTACTCGAAATCCATCTGGCACTACGCGAGGGGAGTTGCGCTGGCCAACACGGGTGATGTGCCCGGAGCGCGTCTGGAGCGTGAAGCGCTGGCGGACCTGAGGGATTCGGTGCAGGTTCTGTTCCTTGACGGAAACGACTATCCGGCGAGCGTTCTGTTGGAAATCGCCGACCACCTCCTTCTTGGCGAAATCGCGTTGGCCGACGCAGGATTGGAAGACGCGATCCGCAACTTCGGTGAGGCCGTCCGGATTCAGGACGCGCTGCCATATATGGAGCCGCCCTTCTGGTATTACCCGTCGCGGCAATCGCTGGGCACTGCCCTCTTGAAGGCGGAACGCTACATCGAAGCGGAGGCGGTCTACCGGCGAGATCTCAATGATTACCCCCGGAACGGCTGGTCGCTGTTCGGTTTGATACTGAGCCTGGAGGCCCCGGATGAGTTCGAAGCAGCCCGACCGGTCCGGCAGGCTTTCGACCAAATCTGGGCGCTGGCCGACGTGACGCTGGCAGGTTCCCGAATGTAGAGTTCAGGGATGACCGACGGTCACCGGCTGCGGATGAGAGCTACGAAAGAATAGGGACAGAGGTGCCTGTCCCTATTTTTCGATTTTCGCGCAGTTAGGTTGCTCGCCATTCAAACCCTCGCAAACGCGCGCTGTTTGGAATATTCTGACGCCTCAAAGCGGAGGACGAATCTCATGAGACGAACAGTTCTTCTTCTGGCGGTTCTGTTTTGCCTGGAGAACTCGGCGTTTGCGACATGGTCCGTGATCGCCGTGGACCGGAGCACTGGGCGGGTTGCGATGGCGGCCGCATCCTGTGTCGACACCACCGACCACCGGATGTTTGAAGCGATCGCCGTCGTCGTTCCCGGCTTCGGCATTGCGACATGCCAGGCGGCGGCGGACGGCACGGGCCTGAACCAGACGCTGGTGTTCGAGGAGTTACGGAAGGGAACCGATCCGCATCAGATCATCGAGATGCTGAGCCGCGACCCGGCTTTCCAGTCGCGTCAGTTCGGCATTCTCGACATGGAAGGACGCAACGCCGGCCACTCCGGCTTGGGCAACGGTTTTGTCGCGCAATACATTACCGGTCAGGTCCCCGGAACCGAAATTTTCTACGCTGTCCAGGGCAACATCCTCCGCATGCACGACGTCGTTCCTTCCGCGGTCCAGGCCTTCATCGACACGGAAGGCACCCTCGCGGACCGTGCTATGGCTGCACTCTGGGCCGGCGACCGTGCTGGCGGCGACAGTCGTTGCGAATGCCCGCCGCCTCCCGAGGATGGCAGCGAGCCTCCGATCCCATGTGATGCCAAGACAGCGCACGTCGCATTCATAGTGGCCGCGGACCCGACCGACGCGAATGGTGACTCCTATAACGACGGCGACTACGCGCTCTATATTCCTGTGTCTCAGCCTTCAGAGGAACGTGAATACGGCACGAAACCCGGCGAGGACCTGAACCCCGTGAAGACGCTGCAGATGCGCTACGAGGCGTGGAAGAGGGCAGGCGGAGACTTGCGATAGCGCCGCCCCAAGGTAACCAAATCGAACGCGCGGCTTCCGGCCGCGTGTTTCGACCTATTGTTTGACGTACTTCGTCAGCCCACCGCCGGCGAAGGGGCGGGAGTTCGGTCCTTCCGCCGCATACACGTTGCCCTCGGGATCGACCGCCACACCTTCCCCTGCGGCACCATGCGGTCCCCGTTCCGTCGGATGCGGGGGGATGAAGGCCGTAACCCGGTCCTCGGTCGCGCTCCCGATCCGGACGCCCGTCCTCCAGCCGGGATGGTTGTTGGGGTTCGACTCCGAATCGATCGCGTACAGGGTGTCGTCTGCGGCGATGAACAACCCGCTGACGCGGCCGAACTGCTCGTACGAGTCGAGGAAATTCCCGTCCTGGGCGAATATCTGAATGCGATGGTTTCCGCGGTCGGCGACGAACAGACGGCCCCGCGAGTCGAAGGCGAGCGCGTGGGGTGTCCGGAACTCGCCCGGCGCCGTGCCTATCTGTCCCCACTCCTTAACGAACTGTCCGTCGCTGGTGAACTTTACGATGCGTCCGGCGGCGCCGGGCGGCGGATTGGCGCCCTGACCGCTGTGGCCGTCCGAGACAAAGATGTCGCCGTTGGGTGCAGTGATGACATCGCAGGGTTCATTGAAGTTGCTGGGACCGCCCCCGGCCACCCCCGCGGTTCCGAGCCGCATCAGCACCTCGCCCTCGGGACTGAACTTGATGACCTGGTGCCCCTTGGTTCCCGCTTCGTTGCCCTGCGAGTCGGTCACCCAGACGTTGCCCTCTCGGTCCACATGGAACCCGTGCGGCAGTACGAACATGCCCACACCAAAGCTCGCAAGGACCTCCCCCGACGAACGATCGAACTTGAGGACGGGAGCGACTTCCGATGTGTCGCAACCGCCGGCAAGGGCGTTGGCGCCACATCGATCGTAGGCCCACACGTGCCCGTCGGGGCCGATGTCGATGCCCGCGGTAGAACCCCAGGTCCTGCCGTCGGGCAGGGGCCCCCACTCCTTGATCACCGTCGGATTGGGATTGGGTAGACTGTTGGCCGCTGGGTCGACCAGATCGGACTGCGAGTATGTCGCGAGGGCCGACAACGCAATCGCGGCTACGCCCGCGAGCAACCGGAACGTCAAGCGATGGGTTGACATGGATCCCCCTTGGTAAGCAAATGTGCTGTGAGCGCTATCCTGACCGATCCTGGGTTGCCTGTCTAGAAGATCGCGTTGCCTCCCGCCCGGACCGACAATGTCCTGAACTCCTGTGCGTGGCCTGCCCGTTCGCCCGAGTCGAGACTTTGATTGCTTCCGGGCCGGACCTGTAGTTAGACTCACTGAAGTTTCCGGACCAAACTACAGCTACCGGCCGAGCGCAAGGGGAGTGCCCCGAGCACCGGTGTTCTCGATGGATTTGAGCCCAGGTACTGACCTGGTTATCAACTCTGGGAGGAAGAAGATGAAAGCAAACCCGACACGCCTTCGGCAACGGCCCGAACTTTGTTTCATTCTGGCGCTGGTCGTCATTCTGGCCATACCGACTCTGGCCCCCGGCCAGGAACGTGGCAATCCGTACGGGGAGTGGCGCTACCAGAGTGCTGACGCCTGGGGGAGCCGCTTCTCGCCGGTTGACCAGATCGACGCCGAGAACTTCGAGGACCTCGAGGTGGCCTGGCTTTTCCGGGGTGACAATTTCGGTCCGACGCCGGAGATCACTTCTCGTTCGACCCCGACCTACATCGACGGCATCCTCTACACGGTGGTCGGCAATCGCCGGATCGTCGTGGCGATGGATCCGGCGAACGGGGAAGTCCTCTGGACTTACCGCGAGCCCCACACCACCCGGTGGGAGCGGTCGATGAGGGCCGGCTACGGCAAAGGCGTGGCTTACGGCGATCTGGACGGGCGCGGCGTGATCTACCTGGTCACACCCGCTTTCTTCCTGCACGCCCTCGACGCAAAGACGGGCAAGCACATCGAGAACTGGGGCAACCGGGTACCGCTGGAGGGTTTCCCCGAGACCGGCGTCGTCGACCTGCTGGGAGATCTCCTGCCGGGCTGGGGCCCGTACGAAGCATACGGGGAACCCTACGACCTCGACTTTGGAATACCGCGAGAAATGGGGTACATCACCAGTTCGTCGCCGCCCATCGTCGTCAACGGCGTTGTCGTCGTTGGAAGCTCGGCAGAGCAGGGTTACAACCAGACCCGCATCGAGATGGTCCCGAACGACATCCTCGCTTATGACGCGCGTACCGGCGAGCACAAGTGGAAGTTCCACGTCATCCCCCGTCCCGGCGAGTTCGGCCACGAAACTTGGCTGAATGATGCCTGGGAGTACACCGGAGACGTTTCCTCGTGGGCACCGCTGTCCGCGGACGATGATCTCGGGATCGTCTACATCCCCACCAACCCGCCGACGATCGACTACTACGGTGGATTCCGCCCAGGGGACAACCTGTTCGGTACCAGCGTGATCGCGCTGAACGTCGAAACGGGTGAACGGGAATGGCACTTCCAGACGGTTCACAACGACCAGTGGAACTACGACCTTCCCAACGTGCCGATGTTGGCGGACATTACCGTGGACGGCGAGGAAATCCCTGCGGTGATTCAGACCACGAAGCAGGGGCTGATCTTCACCTTCAACAGGGAAACGGGCGAACCCGTCTGGCCGATCGAAGAGCGCCCCGTGGCCCAGACCGAGGTTCCGGGCAACTGGACTTCAGCAACCCAGCCCTTCCCGACGTGGCCGGAGCCTTTTGAACCGCTCGGTCTCTCCGACGACCGGCTGATCGATTACACGCCCGCCCTCAAGGAGCAGGCGCAGGAGATCATCCAGGGCTTCCGGATCGGCGGCCCCTACATGCCGCGGGTCCACGTCGGCCATGACGGCATGGCGAACATCGCCTGTTCGGGCGGGCTGAACATCACGCACCCGGGGGCACTGGATCCCACCAGCGGGATCATGTACGTGCCCAGCGGTCCCTCGTGCAACGGCGGCATGGTGCAACCGGGGTCGGAATCCGACGACCCCGACGACGTATTGACGACCGGAGCGACGATATCGGAGTGGGTCCGCGGTCCCGGAGTGCGCTTCGCCGGCCCCAGAGGGCTCCCGATCTTCAAGGGACCCTATAACCGGACGTCGGCCTACGACATGAACACGGGCGAGCGCCTGTTCTGGGTTCCCATCGGGGAGACATCAGAAGCGATCACGGAGCATCCGGCCCTGGAGGGCATCGACCTGCCGAATATGGGCGGAGGTAGCCGCGCCATCCTGATGGTGACCGGGAGCCTCTTGCTGACCGCCGAAGTGATCGGAGAACGACCGGTTCTCAACGCCCGCGACAAGCGAACCGGTGAACTATTGGGTTCCGTGGAGCTTCCGGTCCGCGCCCAGTACGGCATGATGACCTACCTGCACGAGGGCAAACAGTACATCGTCGTGCAGATTGGCGGGTTCGACTATCCGAGTTCGCTCGTCACGTTCAGCCTGCCATGATCGGACGCCTGTCCCCGGGCCGTATCTATCCGGGGACAGGCGGCTTCCGCCCGACATTCAGTTCGCGAGACCGGTTCAACTGACCCGCGCATCGATCCGACCTCTTCCATCGTCTATCGATGGGGCTTGACAGCTCCCGCCCAGTCGGGCATTCTTTCCATCGACAAGCGATGGGAGCGAATGCGATGGCAAAGCCAAAAGAATCCCTGAATCTTCTGCCCGGAACCCTTGACCTCTTGATCCTGAAAACTCTGATCCGAGGGGAAATGCACGGATATGGAATCGCCGAGTCGCTGAAGTCGGTCTCGGACGATGTGCTTCAGGTGGGTGAAAGCTCACTCTATCCGGCTCTGCAGCGCCTGCTGCTCAACGGTTGGGTCAAAGCGGAGTGGGGAGCGTCGGAGAGCAATCGGCGTGCGCGCTTCTACAAGTTGACCCCGAAAGGGCGTAAGCAACTCAATCTGGAACGCGAGAAATTTGACCGTCTGATAACCGGGATACAGAAGGTTCTCGAAACGGCATGAGGGTGCGTTGATGGGAAATTTGCTCCGCCGGCTCAAGTACTGGATCTCCAACCGTAATGCGGCCGCCGAACTTGCCGAAGAGATCGAGTTTCATCGAGCGCTCAAACAGCAGGGCCTCGAGGACAGGGGGATGTCGAAAGAAGAGGCCGAGTTCGAAAGTCGACGTGCCCTGGGTAATGCAGCCATCGCCCGGGAAGATGCCCGTGGGATTTGGATCTGGCCGGCGTTTGATCGACTGCGCCAGGACGTCAGCTATGGCATTCGTATTTTGCGGAGGAGCCCCGGTGTCACGACGGTCGTGGTCCTGACGCTGGCGATTGGAATCGGAGCGAGCACCATCGGTTTCAATCTCCTGAACGGGATCTTCCTGCGTCCATTGCCAATGCACCAGCCGGAACGTCTGATCACTCTGATGGTCAGCACAGAAGGTGGGCTGAACAATTCGTTCTCATATCCGGATTACGTTGACGTCCGGGACCAGTCGTCCGACATCTTTTCGGGACTTGCCGCTTACGGGACCGCCAGTGTGGCCATGCGCATCGACCGCGCGGTGGAATGGACTCGCGGCGAGATCGTGAGCGGGAGCTACTTTGAAGTCCTTGGCCTCAGGCCAGCCCTGGGTCGTTTTTTTCTTCCCGAAGAGGATCGCGTGCCGGGTGCCCAGCCTGTGATCGTGATCAGCCATCAGTTGTGGGTAGATCGGTTTGGGTCGGATCCGGGCATCGCTGGTCGTTCGGTAACCGTCAACTCGATCCCGTTCACCGTGATCGGTGTCGCGCCGCCAGGCTTCAACAGCGCGGCGATGGAGCGAACGAGTCAGTTCTGGGTTCCCTCGATGATGCAGCAAGAGATTCGACCGGCGTCTGCCGGAGCTCGCCGTAGAACCGGTACCACGGATCTGCTGAGCCAACGGGGGATCGGTTGGCTTCGGCTTGTCGGTCGTCTGGGAGATGACGTCGGCTTCGACCGTGCTGAGAGCGGCCTGGAGGTCATGTCTCCCCGCATCGCCCAGGCCTCGCCCCAGATGCGAGCGGAGTCCGTCTTGACG
This sequence comes from Terriglobia bacterium, assembly GCA_965206125.1. Taxonomy (GTDB): domain Bacteria; phylum Acidobacteriota; class Terriglobia; order 20CM-2-55-15; family 20CM-2-55-15; genus CAXWPM01. The sequence continues at coordinate 92,127 of CBDBIN010000045.1, read as the reverse complement.
TTGACCCAACTGGGAAACGAACCAGGAGTCCGCGACGAGGCCGCTCCGATCATGGCGGTGGTCATGGGGGTGGTCATCCTGGTGCTGATCATCGCGGGCGCGAACGTCGCGAACTTGCTCTTGTCCCAGGGAGCGTCCCGCAGGAGGGAGATCTCGGTACGGCTGGCCCTCGGCGCTGGAAGGGCCCGCCTTGTGCGGCAACTTCTCACCGAGAGCACCCTGGTCGCATTGATGGGGGGTGCCGGGGGGCTTCTGCTGACGGCGTGGAGCATTGATCTACTCTATGCTCTTGGGATTCCGTCGTCGATCGACCTCGGTCCGGATATACGGGTCATTGCTTTCACGGCGGGTTTGTCCATGCTCAGCGCGATCGTTGTCGGAGTGATCCCGGCTTGGTTCGCCTCGCAGGTCGGAATCACCGGGGCGCTGCACGATGAGTCGACGACTACAGCCGGCCCGAGAAAGAAGGGAAGGGTCCGGACCGCGCTTGTCATCGCTCAGCTGAGTTTTTCGGTCATCCTGCTCGTGGGATCCGGATTGTTCTTGAGAACTTTGTATTTGATGACTGGCAGCGATCCCGGATTCGATCGCCACAAGGTTGTTCTCGCTTCGACGAATCTCGACATCGCTGGGTATAGCGAGGGTGCGGGACTGGACTTCTATAGGCTGCTGCTGGAGCGGACTCGAGGCCTGGCGGGAGTGGAGTCGGCAAGCCTTGCGCGGATCGTGCCTCTTGGCGGTTCCTACTCACGTTCTTCCTCTTTTCCCGCAAACCGCCAGCCCGAGCCGGGCAGTTTTGGCACGCAACTTCACACAAACATCGTCTGGACGGACTATTTCAACACGATGGGAATTGCCTTGTTAGCAGGAAGGGATTTTGGTCAGGCAGATAACCAAAGTAGTCCTCGAGTAGTTGTCGTCAACGAGGCGCTTGGGGATTCATTCTGGCCCGGCGAGGATCCCATCGGAAAGGTGATCGCTTCGGGCGGGGGCACCGATCAGGCTGAAGTCATCGGTGTGGTGGAGAACACGCTGCACCGAGACATCAAAAGCGGTTGGACTCCGGTTGTCTATTTCTCGGCGTCCCAACGTTATTCTTCGACGTTGACCCTGCATGTACGCGCCTCGGGGGAACCTGCACAATTGGGTCCGATCCTGCGGGCACAGTTTGCCGATTTGGACTCCGGCCTTCCGCTGCTGGCCTTGGGAACGCTTGAGGATCGCACCCGCGAGTCGGTCTCTAACGAGCGACTCGCCGCCACGCTCATCGCGCTGTGTGGCGCCGTGTCACTTCTCCTGGCCGCGATCGGGCTCTACGCGGTGATGGCTTTTTCCGTCACCGAACGTACGAAGGAGATCGGAGTACGGCGTGCGCTGGGTGCGCAATCCGAAGACATTCTCAATTCGGTCATCGGTCGGGGGATGTGGCTGGTCGTCGCCGGGCTCGGGCTGGGCCTGGCCGGCTCGCTTGCCGTGACCCGGTCACTTTCGAGCCTGCTCTTCGGTGTCGGTCCGGCCGATCCGCTTACGCTCGGCGCGGTCTGTTTCATTTTGGCGGTGGTCGGCCTATCCGCGTGCTATGCGCCTGCCAGGCGTGCCATGGTAGTCGATCCGATGACTGCCCTCCGGAACGAGTGAGACCCGCGTTGGTCGGGGATCTCGTAGTGCAGGCTTCGTAGCAAGAGACTGCCATCCTGTGGCCCTTTCAATTATTGGATACATACTCCAAGGTTCAGGCGGCGGAGAGCTTCTGAACGCGCAATTTCTTTCTATGCTTCTCCGCATGCCAAAGGTCGAACTGGACCTGCTGGTTTAACCAACTCTCGGCGGTTGTATTGAAAGCGAGCGAGAGTCGCACGGCCATTTCGGGACTAATGCCGCCACGGCCATTGAGTATTGTGGACAAAGTCTTGCGGCTCACGCCGAGTGCTTTGGCGGCTGCAGTTACCGTCAGCCCCAACGGTTCGAGACAGAGTTCCCTGAGAATCTGACCCGGGTGCGGAGGGTTATGCATCTTCATCGTAGACCTCCTAGTTCACATTGATCATGTCTTTACCGGCCACGGTGAATGTGACACGCCAGTTGCCGCTCACCTTGACGGCCCAGGTGCCTTTTCGCCCACCGCGCAATTGGTGGAGATCGAGTCCGGGAAGGCCCATGTCTTTCGCATTCGCTACTGCGTTCAATCGGCCGAGGATCAACCGTAGTCGATTCGCATGCTTGACCTGGATTCCAGACTTGTTTCCGGTGGTGAAGAACCGCTCAAGCCCTTTGTGACGAATATTCTTGATCGGCACCGGAACTAGTGTAACGTATGTAGTTACGGGTTGCAATCCGGCCAACACGTGGCTGCACCAGGCGCCGGCCAGGTTATTTCTTGAGTCTTGAAGGTGTGGCAGCAGGTGAGTCACAATCCGTGGTGAACTATCCAAGCATTGGCGGTACCAAATAAAAGTTCTCATCGCTCTCATGGTCTCTCTGCTCATGGGTCTTCCTTCGGCAGCGCCGGCACAGGAACCCGCTTCTGTTGAGGCTCTCGCATGGTTGGCTGGGTGTTGGGCGAGTGTTGGGGGCGAAGCCGGCTCGGTCGAGCAATGGACCAGTCCTGCCGGCAAAACCTTGTTCGGTGTCAGCCGTATCGTCCGGAACTCCAAGACAGTGGCGCACGAATTCCTACAGATTCGCGAGACGGACGCTGGCGAGATTGAGTACATTGCCAAGCCTTCGGGACAGACCGAGGCAACCTTTTTCATGGTGCTGCTGTCTGAAGGCGAGGTCGTCTTTGAAAACCCCGCTCACGACTTTCCTCAGCGCATCATCTATCGCCTGAAACCTGGCGGGAATCTCGAGGCGAGGATCGAAGGTAACGTAGACGGTGAGCTCCGAACGGCCGACTTTCCCATGGAGCGCATCGACTGCGAATCACAAACGCCCAACCCTTAACGCCGTGTCGTTGTTGCGGTCAGGCGGCCGATCAATAAGTGCCGGCCGCCTAACGAGCGCCGTCAGACCGATCCAGAAAATAATCTCAGAACGGACCAAAAGAGTGTGACCGTACTCGACACAATCGGGGGAACGCGATTGATTCCACTCCGGCGCATGGTTCCTACCGAGAGCGCCCGCGTTCTAATCAAGCTGGAATACGAAAACCCGACGGGGAGCATGAAGGACCGGATGGCGCTCGCGATGGTTGAGGCAGCCGAGGCGGATGGGCGCCTCGGAACGGGTGGTTCGGTGGTCGAGTACACGGGCGGAAGCACAGGCGTATCGCTGGCCTTTGTCTGCGCCGCGAAGCGCATCCCTTTGAAGATCGTGACATCGGATGCGTTCAGCAAGGAAAAGCGGTCCCACATGAGAGCGCTCGGTGCCGAGCTCACGCTTGTCGCCAGCCAGGACGGCGGGATGACGAAGGCGCTGACCCTCGAGATGATCGAGACTGCGAGAGAACTCGCATCCGCACCTGGGAGTTGCTGGATGGATCAGTTGAACAATACGGATCAACTATCCAGCTACGATCGGATGGGAGAGGAGATCTGGGAGCAAACCGACGGAAAGGTCAGCGCCTTCGTCCAGAGCGTCGGTACTGCGGGATCACTGCGGGGAATCGCTACGTGTCTTCGAGCCCACGACGAATCGGTGCACATTGTCGCTGTAGAGCCCGCCGAGTCCGCTGTGTTGTCGGGCCGGGGGAGCGGATCTCACAAGATCGAAGGCATCGGCGCTGGGTTCGTAGTTCCCTTGTGGACCGAAGCACTCGCCGACGAGATCCAGATGGTATCGACCGATGAGGCGATGGCGACAGCCCGCGGCCTCGCTCGGCAGGAAGGGATCTTTGTAGGCACTTCGACGGGCGGCAACATCGCGGTGGCGTTGCGGATCGCGGATCGCCTGGGACCCGGACGAACGGTGGTTACGGTGGCAGTTGATTCGGGGCTGAAGTACCTGAGCACCGCGTTGTATTCCGACACATGAAAAGAGGACGTTCTCTGCTGACGGAGGATTCCCAACAAGGCGAAGGGCACAGCTTGGCCGCGCGCTGATCGTCGGTCCGTTATGGGTACGAAATCGATAGCAACAGCTCACTTGATATCGGGCCTGCCGTGTTCCGGCAAGACGACTTATTCGAAAGCACTGAAGTCTGATTTGGAGAGCGTCCATTTTTCTTTGGACTACTGGCTGATCACTGCCTTCGGGGCGTATTCAATTGAGTCGGTTGGACACCCCGAACATGTCCGCCGTGTGCTCGCGTGCCGAGAGTTGATCTGGCTGAGCGCAACCTCGCTTCTGGTCCGAGGCATCGATGTCATCCTTGACGATGGTTTCTTCTTTCGAGATGACAGGAGAGAGCACATCGAGATGGCCCACGATCTTGGCGCTCGAGCGAAGACCCACTATCTAAGCGAAACTCCGAAAGTGCTCAACGCTCGAATCGAGGCTCGTAACGCGCGACTGCCTACGTATAACTTCCGAATCGACCCGGACATGCTCAAAGTGTTTATCGGCTTGTTCGAGATCCCCTCAGTCGGCGAGGGTGCACCGCTCGTAGAGATTCATGGCGGCGACAACCCGTCATCAGGAACAGACGTTGTTTTGGAATGAGCATGTTTCCGGCTGCTGGTTAAAGCCGCAAAACCGCCCTCCGTACGATCACCGCTGCTGGTTTCGATTTTCACCGCTCGTGTCTTCTGCAGTTGCGAGCGGTTCGTGCGTGCCCCACTTTTCGAACCACTTCCGCAGGTATAGCTGGGTCCGGATGAAGTTGGAAGGCCGAGAGCTTGTGCCATGCCACTCTTCCTGGAATCGAACCATCACTGTAGGCACGCCCACGTACTGGAGTGCCTGGTAGAACTCCTCGGTTTGACCCATCGGCGTGCGAAGGTCGTTCTCGCCCGTCATGAGCATCGTGGGCGTCGTCACGTTCCCCGCGTAGAAAATCGATGAGCGATCGATCCACTCGGTCGCGTCTTCCCAGAAGGGCTTCTCGAAAGTCCGCAGATACGAAATGGCATCGGACGTCCCCATCGCCGACATCCAGTTCACGATGGGACAGTTCGCCGACGCAGCTCTGAAGCGATCGGTGTTGCCGACGATGTAGCTGGTCAGGATGCCGCCACCAGAGCATCCGTACACGAACAGGTTGTCCTCGTCCACGTAGCCGGTCTCGATTGCCTCATCGACACCGCGCATGAGGTCCTGCATGTCGATGCCGGGGTAGTCATGGTTGATCGCGTTTGCGAAAGCCGTCCCGTAGCCCGTGCTGCCGCGCGGGTTGGTGTAGAGCACAACGTAGTCATTGGCGGCGTGCTCCTGCAACGCGAAATTGAACCCGCCGTTGTACATCCCATGGGGGCCACCGTGAATCACCAGCATCATGGGGTAGGCGCGGTTTGGGTCAAAGTCGGGGGGCTTCACGATCCAGCCTTGGATGCGGAACGGATCCGAGTCGTACCAGATCTCCTCCACCTCGCCGAGGTTGATCCCGTCGAGGACGTCAGTATTGACCTCGGTCAAGCGGTTGACGACGCTCGGGCTCGATAGATCGAATCGGTAGATGTCACCGGGCTCGTACGCGCTCGAGATCGTCCCGACGGCTGTGCCGGCGTCCGAGAATGACGATAGCGACAGGAGTTGCTCACCGTCGGTAAGCTGTGTGACGCCCCCATCAAGTGACACGAAGTGAAGGCTGCGGTATCCGTCGCGCGAAACGCTGAAGTAGAGGCCACTCCCGTCCGGAGCCCACCGGAGGCCACGGGACTGACGGTCGTAGTCACCGGAGATTACGCGTGATCCGGAACCGTCCCGATTCATCACATAGATCTTCTGGTTCCGGTAGGTGTCCTGGTGGGTCTCGATTCCGGTGTAGGCGATCAAGCGCCCATCGGGTGATGGTGTCGGTCCATTGTCTGGACCTCGACGGTCGGTAAGCTGGGTAATGTCCCCCGAAGCCACAGCAACCGAGTAGATCTCCGACTCCTGCCAGTTTTCCGGGCGATCCCAATCCTCGGCGCGATGGGACGTGAAGTAGATCTCGGTTCCGTCGGGGCTCCACGAGATGTTCGAGTGGTTCCAAGCACCGTCTGTCATCTGCCGGGCGGTCCCGCCTTCAGCCGGTACCACGAAGACATGCGCCCAGCCGGTGTCGATGTAGCCCTGGCGGTCACGCTTGTAGCCGGCCCGCTCGACGATCTTCGGCTCATCCACCCATTTTGCGCCATCGGGCCGTGAGGGGAGGCGGACTCCGGCGAAATCCGCTTTATCGTCGATGCGGCTCGTAAAGGCCACCAGGTTGCCATCGGGGGACCAACGCGCACCGGACGGCCCGTTCTCGAGCCGCGTAATCTGAGTCACGGATCCTTCATCGTCCATCCAACGGACAAAGATCTGAGAGCCCTCAGGCTCCCCTTCCCTGGTGAACAGGATTCGGGTGCCGTCGGGAGACCAGAGCGCTCCGCTCCCCTCGACGAGTTGTCGCTTCCTGGTGCCATCGCTGTTCATCATCCAGAGTGACGATGCACGTCGGTCGTTGACCTTATCCACCCACTGACGCGTGTAGATGATCCGGGACCCATCGGGAGAAATCTGAGGATTTGAGACGGACTCCATATCCAGGTAATTGTCGAGCGAGAGCCGCTGAGTCTGGGCGCTCGCCTCGGAGACCACCAGGAGTGCTGCGACCGAAGCCGTCACTACGACGAGCCGAACCCAAGCGACTCGGAAAGCATAAGTTAGTTTCACTTCAAACCCCCTCTGACGAATCGTGTTCTCGAAAAACTGGGTAGATGTTACGAAAGAGAGCTAGTCGAAGCAATCAAACTGTCACGGTCCGAGATTCCAAGATCAAACTGGGTGGACACGCCCGCACGGTTCGCAGACAATGGCTGAACCCTCAAGCCGGAGCAAACATGAACCCTGAAGACTGCATTCTGTTCAGCGGCGCCTCGAACGGGGCTGAAGCCGCCTTTGGCGCAGCAGCCGAGAGATACGGGATCGAGGAAATCAATTTCACGTTCGACGGTCACAAGGACGAGAGAACCCGCGGCATCCGTGTCCTGACCCAGTCCGAGATGAGGCAGGGCGACGTGAGTCTCCACTACGTCGGCCGCCTGATGAACCGTTCATTTCCCGATACGCCCGGCTTCCGGCACGTCCTCCAGTGTATCTGGCATCAAATCAACAACGGTCAGGATGTCTTTATCGTTGGCCAGATCCTGGACGACGGCACGGTAAAGGGCGGCACCGGCTGGGGCGCCGAGTTTGCCAAACTCTGCAACAAACAGCCGGCCGTGTTCGACCAGGAAGTGGACGACTGGTTCCGATGGACGGGCAAATCATGGGAAGCGGAAGCGGCCCCCGTCATTCATCAGAGTGCGATCGCCGGAGGCGGGACGCGCGTCCTCAAGCAAAACGGACTGGCCGCCATTGACGACCTGTTCGCCCGCAGCTTCGGTGGCTGATTCGAGCTCGCCAGAGCAGCACGCGAAGCGTCTCGGGCGGGACGGGTGCCGGTGCCATCATTGGGAACTGTCGAATGGGTGAAGCAGAGACAACGTCGAGTGCCCGTTTTTTGATTGGGGATCTTGTTAACCTGCCACCTCAACCGATCGATGCAACACAAGCGTTGAATCGTTCTGCTGGAGTTTCAAACTCCAGCGTCTTACGCGGCCGTTCATTGAGCTCACGTGCCACCTTGTTCAGGTGCGCCTGCGAGTGCACCGATAAGTCGGTTCTCTTTGGGAAGTACTGTCGGAGCAGGCCATTCGTGTTTTCATTGGAACCACGTTGCCATGGACTCTGCGGATCGCAGAAGTAGACGTCGATGTCGGTCGCCAGGGTAAACCGCCGATGATCTCCCATTTCCTTGCCGCGATCCCAGGTCAGCGATTTATACAGCTCGGTCGGTAGTTTCTTCGCGTGCTTGATCAGTGCAGGCACGACGGTCTTGGTCTGTTTATCCGACACTTTCACCAACATCACGTAACGGGTATGGCGTTCGACCAGGGTCGCAATGTAGGTGTTGTTCGATCCCACTATCAGATCTCCCTCCCAGTGACCGGGAACGGCACGATCTTCGACCTCGGCCGGGCGCTCACGAATCGATACGATATCGGCGAGATCCCCTTTCCCGTGACCTTTGTGACTGGAATGTCGGGATCGACGAATCGTTCGTCTCGACCTCAGATGTCTAAGTAGTTCTTTCTTAAACACCCCGCGCCTGCACGAATAGGCTGCGATAGATCGTCTCGTGGGACACGTGATACGACTCATCCTCTGGATAGGATCGCTTCAGCCAGCCGGCGATCTGTTCGGGCGACCAATTCCGCCGGAGCTTCCTCGCCACCATTCGCCGTAACCGCGGATGGCGACCCAACTGACATCGCTTCGGGCGACGGGCCCGGTTCCAAGCCTGTTCATCGGCGACAGACGCCCGGTAGTCATCATAGCCCCCATTGCGCTGGATCTCCCGGCTCACCGTCGAGGGTGAACGCCCCAGACACTCTGCGATCGAACGCAACGACTGCTCGGCCGCGATCCCGCGGGAGATCTCCTCACGTTCCGACAGGCTCAAAGCCAACCTCGACCGTCGTCGTGGTCGAGGACGAATGCCTCCGGTATGCGCCAGCTGACAATATACAGACGATGACAGCTTGCCAAACGCTCGCCCGATCTCATGCAGAGATTCCCCTCGCCGCCACCGATCCCATACCTCCGCCTTCTCCGCCGCCGTGAAACCGAATCGCATCCCTTTCCGCATACACTCCACCTCTTCCTTTTAAGATAAAGTGTTGCGTCGATCCGTTGAGACCAGCCCACAAACTGTTCAACTACCGGGGTGTTGTTATTGGCGTCGATTCCGAGTTCAAAGGAACCGACGATTGGTACGAATCTGTAGCGCGTTCGAGACCACCGAAGGATCGTCCCTGGTACCACGTATTGCCACATGGGGCGACACACCAGACTTACGTAGCCGATCGCAACCTCCAGCCAGATCCTACCAGGCACCCTGTCGAGCATCCGCTGGTCTACTTCACTCACTTCATCGATGGGCGGCATGTGAATGGGCGGATGAACTAGAAGTACGGTTGCTTCATCAATATCAGATCGATGGGGATGATATTCGTTGAAAGATACCGCTAAAACCAAAAAACAACTCATCGCTGAGCTGGCGAAACTACGCGAGGATAACGACGGCTTGCGTCGGGAGGGCGACGTGCCCTCGGTGAAACGCAGGCTGGCTGTCGAGCGGGTGCGGGCAGAGGCTATGGCCATGCGTTCTACTAAGGATCTATTGAACGTAGTAGGTACGATGTTTGAGGAGATGTCGCATCTGGGAATCGATAACTTGGGCAGCACGATTCGGTTCGTGGAAGAAGAAGAGGATGGGTTTCACATTCGAAGACGGTACTACGCCTTCCACAACCCGAGAAAGTTCGGCATGTCCTGGACTTCGCCCGATGTGTTTGAGCTCAATGAAGAGGTGGTGGTATCGGAAGTGAACTTGTCTAGTTCAAGAGATCAGGCAGTGATCGATTGCTGGCGCCGAGGGGAGGTCTTGTCTATAGCGGTCAGCGGAGAGGATTGCGCGGCGAGATTTGAGGCAGTGACCGAGCCCTGGGGCCTGGGCCGGCCTTATCCGATACCCGATAGAGCCGAATGGATCTTTATCCATGTGCCTTTCGAGCATGGCACCGTCGGCATTATTGTGCCCACGTCAGTCCAAGAGCACCTGACTATCGTTCAGGAGCTGACAAAAGCACTGTCGTTGGGTTATATCCGCTATCTCGACTTTCTGCGTTTGGAGGAGCAGAACAGGACCCTTGAAGAAAACCTGCGGCTGCTAAGAGAAACGCAGAACCAGATGGTCATCCAGGAAAAGATGGCCTCGCTCGGCGATCTGGTGTCCGGCGTGGCGCATGAGATGAATACCCCGATGGGGGCCATCCGCAGCATGAACGACACCCTTACCCGGGCTCTGGATAAGCTGCAACTGACGGTGGAAAGGACCTTGTCCGTAGGTCACAAAGATCACCAGTCTCTCGAAAACCTATTCGACGTGATGGCCGATGCCAATCGAGTGATTTCCAGCGGCGCCAAACGGGTAACCCGCATCGTCAACAGCTTGCGCAATTTCGCCCGACTCGACGAAGCGGAGTTTCAGCTGGCGGACATCCACGAGGGGATCGAGAGCACCTTGACGCTGCTGGAGAGCCAGACTGCGAAAGAAATCAACATCGTTAAGCGCTATGGCCAGATCGGGCGTGTTTACTGCGCGCCCGGACAACTGAACCAGGTCATCATGCACCTCTTAAAGAATGCGCTGCAGGCTATCGAGTCGAAAGGGGAGATAAGAATCAGCACCTTTGAGGCTGATCACAAGGTCAATGTTCAGATTGCCGATACCGGGGTGGGCATTCCGCAGGCGCAGTTGGACCGTATTTTCGATTTTGATTTCCACGCTACCCAGGGCCGGATGAAGATGGGATTCGGCTTGTCTACCGACTATAAGATTATTCACGATCACCAGGGCGAGATCCGGATCGAGAGTGTCGTGGGTAAGGGAACCGAGGTGACGATCAGTCTGCCCATGAAGAAGGTCGCTTCGGCGTGAAAGTAACTTCGAACAGGGGAATGATTCGGATTATCGGGCAGGCACCACCGTCGTTGCCTGGTGCACATCCTGCCGATATACTTGTCCCGTTTCACTTACTCGCAATTCTTCAATCATCTGGAGAGATCACGATGAAAAGATCGTACTTTGCATTCCTGCTCGCCTTGACGTGCGGTGTTTTTTCCTCGGCGGGGGCGACGGCCACACCCTCGTTCGGCTCAGTTAGCCTCCTGTCCCAGGCCAGCCAGTCCAGCAGCCCGCAGGATCCCGCTCCCCAGAGCGCCGCTGAGGACCAAGAGGGGCCCAAGCCCTACGCCGACGTGATCACCGGGGAGGCCGAATCCGACGAGGGGCTGTTCACGGTTCATCGGGTCGACGAATCCTACTTCTTCGAGATCCCGGAGTCCCTTTACAACGTGGACATGCTCCTGATCACGCGGATCGGGCGGGTGCCGGCGGGCCTGGGAGGGACCATCGTGTCGGGCGCCAAGGTCTCAGAGCAGGTGCTCCACTGGGAGCGCCGCGGCGATCGGGTCCTGCTGCGAAAGGTGTCCTTCAACCAAGTCGCGGAAGACTCGCTGCCTATCTTCGAGTCGGTCGTACGAAACAACTTCGCCCCGATCGTCGAGGCCTTTGACATCGAGGCCATCGGGCCGGATGGCGACACCGTGGTCATCGACGTTACCGACTTCTATTCGGGTGACACACCGGCGCTCTCCGGACTCTCGGCAGCCCAACGGAAGACCTACGAGGTTCGCAGTCTCGACTCCGACCGGAGCTTCATCAACTATGCGCGCAGTTATCCGCTCAACGTCGACGTGCGGCACACGCTGACGTTCTCCGCCGCCGCGCCGCCAACCGACGTCCGCGCCGCGACGATCTCGATGGAGATGCACCAGTCGATGGTGCTGCTGCCCGAAGACCCGATGATGCCGCGTCGTCGCGACGACCGCGTCGGCTACTCCTCGATCAGCCAGGTGAACTTCGGCCTCGACGAACTCAAAGCCGCTGAGCAGACCTTCATCCGGCGCTGGCGCCTGGAACCGTCCGATCCTGAAGCGTATGCGCGGGGCGAGCTGGTCGATCCGGTAAAGCCCATCGTGTACTACGTCGACCCGGCGACGCCGGCCCGATGGCGCCCTCACGTGCGTCGAGGCATCGAGGACTGGCAGGCAGCATTCGAGACTGCCGGGTTCAGCAACGCCATCGTCGCGCTGGATCCCCCAAGCCGTGAGGAGGACCCTGATTGGGCCGCCGAGGACGCCCGCTACTCGGTGGTGCGCTGGGCGGCGAGCATGGTCCGCAACGCCATGGGTCCGTCGGTCTCCGACCCCCGCACTGGCGAGATCATCGAGAGCGACATCGTTTGGTTCCACAACCATTTGCGGTCGTATCGAAACCGGCTCATGATCGAGACCGGCGCGTCGAACCCGGCCGCGCGATCGCTCGACATGCCCGATGAGCTCATGGGCGAGACCATCCGGCAGGTGATCGCCCACGAGATCGGGCACGCGATCGGGCTGCCGCACAACATGATCGGGTCGTCCTCGTATCCGACCGAATCGCTGCGAGATCCCGACTTCGCGAGCCGCATGGGCGTCTCCCCATCGGTCATGGATTACGCCCGCCAGAACTATGTGGCCCAGCCCGGCGATGGGCTCAAGCCCACCGATTACATCCGCAAGGTCGGCCCCTACGATCACTACGCCGTCAATTGGGGCTACCGGGTGATCCCGGCGGCCAAGTCTCCCGACGAAGAGAAGCCCACGCTCGACGAGTGGATTGCCGAGCACGCCGACGACCCGATGTACCGCTTCGGATCCAGCACCGGCTGGAACCCCGACGCCCAGACCGAGGACATGGGCAACGACCCGGTGAAGTCCTCGGGCTACGGTGTCGCTAACCTCAAGCGCGTAGTGCCGAACTTGGTCGAATGGACGAAGACGCCGGGCGAAAACTTCGACGACCTCGAAGAACTCTACGGGGAGCTCGTGGGCCAGTGGAGCCGGTATATCGGCCACGTGATCACGCTCGTCGGGGGCCGATACCAGAACGCCAAGTCCACGGATCAGGGCGAGCCGATCTACACCCCGGTGTCGCGAGACAAGCAGGAGCACGCAGTGCAGTTCGTCATCCAGGAAGCGTTCGAATCGCCGACCTGGCTCGCAGACAAGGACATCCTGCGGAGAATTGAGCACGCCGGAGCGCTCGAGCGGGTGCGCGGTCGGCAGGTCGGGTTTCTCAATCAGATGCTCAATCCGGGGCGGATGCAGCGCGTCATCGAGTCGGAGGTCTTCGATTCCGATCCCTATCGGCTCGTCGACTTTCTTGGTGACCTTCGCAACGGAGTCTTTTCCGAGCTCGACGACGGTTCAGCGATCGACACCTACCGTCGCAACCTACAGCGTGCGTATGTTGAGCGCCTCGAATATCTGATGACGGACGATCCGACGGCCACCGGGCCGTCGGGCGGCAACGCCACCCGGGTGGATGTGAGTCAGTCCGACATCCGGCCGCTGGCTCGCGCACAGCTCGAGGCCATCCAGGAGGATGCGGAGCGTGCCGCCACAGCTACAGAGGACGAGGTGGCCCGGGCGCACATGGTGGACCTTGCGGCTCGTGCCCGGGCGATCCTGGAAGAAGGCGGAGGTGGGAACTGATCGTTGTGCACTCGAAAGCAATAAACAGCCTGTCCCTCGCCGCGCTGCTCGTGCTTTTGCCAGTCGCGGCGTTGGGGCAGATCCCCGAAAACGAGCCCCTCGAACTAGCCAGGGTTTTGGCGGCCCGCTATCCCGAGACGCCCTCCAGGAGCTACATCTCCGCGCTGTCGTGGGCGGCGGCTTTCGGTCTGTCGGAGCTGTCAGGTGAGGACCGTTGGGCCGAAAAGGCTCGTCTTGAGATGCAACCCTTCCTCGAGGGAGAACGGCCCGTGATCGCCGAGCCGTACCGATTGACGAGCCTGGCCGTATTGGCGGCCTTTTCCGACCTGGGCGAGCTTGCCGAAGACGCCGCCGCCAGGGCGCTCGCTGCGGAGGCTGCCGAGCTGATCTTGCCAACCGACGCCGAGGAGATCGTGCGGTTTGCCACCGAGTGGACGGACGACATGTTCATGGCCACCTCGCTCCTCGCAAGGGTCGCTGACCGCTCGGGCGACGCCCGCTATCCGCGGGTCATCGGGCGCCTGCTGACGGCGTACGCCGAGCGTCTTCAGCGTCCGGACGGCATTTTCGTCCACTCGCTCGAGGGACCGTTCGCCTGGGGACGCGGCAACGGATTCGCGGCCCTGGGCCTCGCGGAAGCGTTGACGTACATGCCGGAGGACTGGTCCGATCGTACGATGATCCTGGACATCTATCGTCGCCAGATGCGCGCGCTTGTAACGCATCAGAGTGACGACGGTAGCTGGCGGCAGGTGGTGGACGAGCCTACAAGCTACCGCGAGCTCACCGTGACGGCCACGACCGTGACCGCAATGTCCCGTGGAATACGCCTCGGCTGGCTGGACCGCGAAGAGTTCCTGCCTGTCGTCGAGAGAGGATGGCAGGCCATCGTGGCCCGAGTTGGAAATGACGAGACGGTTAGTGACGTGTGCGTGAGCACTGGAGCGCGATCCACCAGGGAGTACTATCTCGAGCGCCCGATCCTGCATGGGGCCGACGACCGGGGGGGCGGCCTGGCACTGCTGGCGGCAGTAGAGGTGGAGAAACTCGGTCGCGCGCTGGATCGAAAGTGAGATAGCCCGCAGGTAACCTATTCCAATATGGACGAGGTAGATGGGACTATCCGGCACCACACCGATACTGAGAATCTTCGATGAAGCCAAGACGAGGGAGTTCTACCTAGACTTCCTGGGTTTCTCGGTCGATTGGGAGCACCGCTTTGGCGACGACTTGCCCCTGTATTTGCAGGTCTCCAGGGACAAGTGCGTTCTGCATCTTTCCGAGCACCACGGTGACAGCAGTCCTGGAAGCGCTCTTCGAATCGAAACCGATGACATTGATGCGATGAATCGGGAGCTGAAAGAGAAGAACTACAAATTTGCGAATCCAGACATCGAAGAGACGCCATGGAAGAGTAAGGAGATGCGTATCACCGACCCGTTCGGCAATCGACTTGTCTTCGTCGAGAGGGTCGGCTGATAGCCTAGTGAGTGTTTGACCGAGACCTCAAATCCGTAGTAATCCTCCAGACGCCGCAGTACGATAAAACATCCTTTTTCCCCGTTGGAGAATATAGATGGTTGATATGGCCATGCGGCTTCTTATCGTCGACATCGGCGCGATCCTTCTGTTTCTTGTCGTCTACGGTTTTCTGGCCTGGCGGCTGTGGGGGAGTGGCCGTGAAACCGAGGAGTCGCTCTACGAGCTGCTGCACAAGTAGGGAAAGGCTCTCCCATGGCAATCCGCATTGCGGCAGCTCTGGTCCTTGTCGGCATGGTGTCCGCACCTGTCGGCATCGCTCGGCAGCATCGTCGCAATTCCGATATCGACAACATCGGTGTCCGTGACATCAACAGGGGACAGTTCAGCAGTACGTCCGTTGAGGATGCTTTCGCCCTCGGACGGAAACTGGCCGCGGAATTGGATCAGGAGATTCAACTCGTCACCGACCCGACGGTCCTCGATTACATCGACCGGCTTGGACAGAAACTTGCCCGAGCCTCGGATCCAACCGGCCCGCTGAGGCTCAGCGTTGTCGATTCAGACGACGTCAACGCCCTGTCGCTCCCCGGAGGCTTCATTTACATCAACACCGGCACGATCCTTGCCGCGGCGAGTGAGGCCGAACTCGCATCCGTGATTGCGCACCAGATCGCGCACGCAACCGCACGACATGGCGAAGAGCTCAGGTTGAGGCTTGCGATCATCAACTGGCGCTTACCGGAACCGATTCCCCTCGGATTCACGTACCTGGCAGTTTCAGAGCGCACCGAAGATTTCGAGCCGGATCGCGCGTCTCCGCCAGGACCCGAGGATCGCATGCTGCCGATAATGTTCAGGTTCTTTAATCGGAAGGCAGTCGAGGAAGCCGATTTCCTGGGTGCGCAGTATCTTTACCGAGCGGGATACGACCCGGGGGCTGCGATGCGCTTCCTCGCGAAAGATTCGCCGGAGCTGCTGACGAAGACGCCCGACGACAAACCAGTGCTATTGAGGGAGAGGCCCGACGCCGAGCCGAGCCTATTCCGGACTCACCCGTCTATCGCTGCTCGCCTCGACGCGATCGAGGCGACCATAGAAACTTACCTTCCGCCCCGCGAACAAAACGTCGTCACAACGGATGAGTTTCGGTCGATCCAGAGGCGTCTGGCCGAGGAAAATCTGAGGCGCTGACCGACGACGCCATGCCTGATCCAGATCCAGCGATCGAACCCCTGAAAGAACGCGCCTGGCAGGAAGTGGCCGCAATTGACCAGGCCCTGGCGGAGGGACGAATCGACGAAGATGAGTGGCACGAGGCCATGTCCGCCCTGGTCAAGACGGCCTACCTTGCCGGCCGTAACCCTTACGCTCAGGCGGGTCACCACGGAAACGCCGCAACCTGGGAAGCATCGCGCGGCTTCATCGCAGATGCCCTACACAGAGACGGAACACTTCTCGATGTCGGTTGCGCGAGCGGCGTCCTCATGGAAAGCGCTCACCGATGGGGTGCGAGCAAGAACCTCGTAATCGAGCCACACGGCCTTGATATTGTCCGCGAGTTCGTCCAGCTTGCCCGCCAGAGACTGCCCGACTGGGCACATCGGATACACGTCGGCAACATCCGTACGTGGAGTCCGGTCAACGAGCGATTTGATTTCGCCTTGATACGTCCCGAGTACGCACCAATGGCCCGTCGCGCCGACCTTGTGGGTCACGTGCTCACCCATGTCCTGAAACCGGACGGCCGTCTAATTGTCTTGGTTGGTACCGAGGAGACGGAGGAAAGGGATGCCGAGTCGAGGATCACTGTCTGCGGGTTCACTGTTCAAGGGCGCGTTGAGGTGCCGCATCCCGATAATCGCTTAGTGCGCCGCCTGTTCTGGATTGACGGCGGTGGCTGATCCTTCGGTCGCGGCGGATGCGTGGGAAGGCATTGCGATTTCTGGCCAACGTCGCATTCCATGCAAGGAGGATAAGGACCATCCAACCGGCGGTCAGGGAAGAACTCGCAGTAGCTCGATCTCGAAATTCAAAGTGGCATCCGGAGGAATCGCGGGTCGGGCTCCACTGCTCGTGAGGCCGGCGCTGGCTCCCCGGCGCCCGTAGCCCAACTCCGGCGGTATGATCAGCTCGCGTTTGCCACCGACTCTCATGCCCTGGACACCCTCGTCAAGGCCACTGAGGACCTCACGGGCTCCGAGCTTGAAGCTGAGCGGCTCGCCTTCGTCAAGGTCCACGGAGTTCTCGAACATTACCCCCCGTTTGCCGTCGACATAGAGCCATCCGGTGAAGTGAACTTCGACGGTCTTGCCCTCAACGGCTTCGTCACCGTCACCTACCTGATGGTCGATATATTTGAGTCCGGAATCGGTTTCGTTTATTTGGGACTGTGCGACGGCACCGGCAGCCACGATCAGGATCATGCTCATCAGAACGACGGTCTTCTTCATACCAGATGACTCCTCTCGGTTGCTATTCGGCGACAGACGCCTAAGGCCGCGACCTCGGGAAAGTATACAGGTGCGTCGGTCGGATGGTTCGGGCATTACACGGATCCGGGGCGGACCGATCCCGGGATGCTTGCCGTCGCGTTCCTCAGAATCATTCTCGTCGCGCTTGTCTCCGGCGCGATTCCCGCGAGGCGCGTGGCCCGGGTTGATCCGGTGCTGGCTCTTCGGAGCAAGCAGGGAAGCAGGGGCGAATTCCTCCTGGCAGAGGTTGTCAGCGCCCAGGGTTCCTATTGCGTCACGACTGCCCAAGCGACGAAAGAGGCCAGGCCAACGAACGGTATGACCAAAAGTGACGCCGTCGTCGGCCGGCCCCGCGCTAGTGCCCACGCTGCGCCAACACTTGACAACAGCACTATCGGCGCGACGAACCAGAATCTGGGAGTAGCAGTGAGATACAGGCAAAACGGGGCAGCAAACAAGCTGCCCAACAGTACGATCGAAGACTTGCAACGCAGAAGCCCTAAGCCGAATAGGACAACCGCCACGCCCACAAACGGCCAACCGAATACGACTACCCACCACTCAGACATTTTGGTTTCCCCGAATAATTATCCAATGCTGGTACCTCTCTGTTTGTAATCAAGCTCACCTGGGCCACCGTCCGAACTCGGACGACTCAACCTGACAATGCCGACGGATGGGACGTTCAAAGGTTGAAACAAGTGCAGCACTCGTGTCACACTGCCTCGAGGGGTGAGCCATGCCGACCGACAAGAAACGCATCCATATTACGGTTGATGACGATACGTATGAAGCGCTTGGGCGCCTGTCGGCCAAACGGGGGCAATCCGTGGCAGGCGTGGGATTGAGCCTGATCGAACAAGCTCTCGAATTCCAGGAAGACATTTATTTTTCGCGCATCGCCGACGAGCGGTTGAAGACGAGGGAGAAGCGGGTTTCGCACGACAAGGCCTGGCCTTGAAATATCGAATCGAGTACCTCAAGAGCGTTGTTGCGGCCGATATTCCGCGTCTTACCAAGGTGGCGCAACGTCGAATCAAGCGTGCCATTGAAACGAGGCTCACCTCTCATCCGATCGAATTTGGGAAGCCCCTCCGCTACAGTCTGAAAGGCGCCAGAAGCCTCCGAGTCGGTGATTACCGAGTTATCTTCACAATCGAACGCGACGACGTCATCCTGATTGTCAAGATTGGACATCGCGGAGAAGTTTACTGACAGTAGGCCCGTCCCGTCTTCCCAGCGTTGAATCAGAGACAATGTGTGTTGAAGCTCTCCGCCGGGGGTTTGCAATCCAACGAGAGCGATCCCTCCATTGACTCTAACCCACTACTCCCTTACTATTTAGCCCGGTTTTACCCAACATGGCGACGGATCGCCCTGTGGCGGCGGTCTGTGACCGCCGGACTTGTCTGGAGGCAATCGTTGTCGCTCGCGGAAGGTACACGTCTGGGCCCCTACGAAATCGCCGACCAACTCGGTGCAGGCGGTATGGGAGAAGTGTATCGAGCCACGGACACGCGCCTCGACCGCACTGTAGCCATCAAGGTCCTTCCCGAACACCTCGCTAACGACCCGCAACGTCGGGAGCGCTTCGAGCGTGAAGCCAAAGCCGTCAGCAGCCTGAACCACCCGCACATCTGTACGCTCCACGATGTCGGCGAACAGGACGGGGTTCACTACCTCGTCATGGAGTTGGTGGAAGGCGACACGCTGCAGCAGCGGTTGGAGAAGGGCCGCCTTCCGCTCGACCAGGCGCTGGAATACGCCATCCAGATCGCCGACGCGCTGGACAAGGCGCACCGGCAGGGTGTGGTCCACAGAGACCTGAAACCCGCCAACATCATGATCATGAAATCGGCAGGCGTGAAGTTGCTCGACTTCGGGCTGGCGAAGCTCAAGGGCGACGCCGCGCAGGTTTCGCCGCTGTCGCAGATGCCGACGCAAGATCCGTCCGCACCCCTCACAGCAGAAGGCACGATCATCGGCACGCTCCAGTACATGGCACCCGAACAATTGGAGGGCAAGGACGCCGATGCCCGGACAGACATCTTCGCGTTCGGCGCCATCGCCCACGAGATGGTCACCGGCAAGAAGGCGTTCGAGGGTGCGAGTCAGGCGAGCTTGATCGCGGCAATCCTGGAACGGGATCCTCAGTCGATGTCGGAATCTCAATCGATGACGCCCCGGCTGCTCGATCGAACGATCCAAAGGTGCCTCGCAAAAGATGCCGACGATCGCTGGCAAACGGCATCAGACCTGATGCGCGAGCTGAAATGGGTTGCGGACGAAGGTACCGATTTCAGCGCTCCGTCCAGGGTCGGGAATGAGGCCAACAAGACCCGGAGCGCGCTGGCACTGGCGACGGTGTTGCTCATCCTTACAGCGGCGTCAACGGCACTCTATTTCGGATTCCGGGCTGATGGACGTGAAGTCCTCCGTTTTTCGCTGCTCCTGCCGGAACGGACTCGACCCACTCTGCTGGCACATCCCGCTGTTTCTCCGGACGGACGCAGGGTCGCTTACGTACTCGCGTCGGCGGGGGGTGGCCAGGCGATTTGGATCAGGGACCTGAACTCGCTCGACGCGCTACAGCTTTCCGGAACCGAGGGTGCGGAACTTCCTTTCTGGTCCCCAGGGGGTGAATCGATAGGATTCTTCGCGGATGACAGAATCAAGCGGGTAGATCTGGCCGGAAGCGTCGCCCAGACTGTCTGCACGGTCACTCCGGATCATACCGCTAGCGGAGCAAGCTGGAATCGAAATGGAGAAATCCTTTTCGCCGATGACGGCCCGTTGTACCTCGTGCCCGATACCGGCGGTGAGCCGCAACCGGTAACCCGCGTAGACGCTTCGGCCGGAGAAGCCCTTCATTGGCGCCCGCACTTCCTGCCGGATGGGCGCCACTTTATTTATCACATTCAAGGTTCGAATCCGGAGGACGACGGCATTCACATCGGTTCGCTCGACTCCGACGAAACGTCGCTTCTGATGCGACCGACACCAATGCCCTCTACGCCTCGGGCTACCTGCTGTTCTTGAGGGAACGCACCCTGATGGCTCAGCCGTTCGACGCGGACCGCCTTGAGGTGACGGGTCCGCCGCTGGCCATTGCCGAAGGAGTGAGCAAGAACACCACATACGACTTTGGCGCGTTTTCGGTTTCGGATAACGGGGTGCTGGCTTACTGGCGTGGAACTCGTCTCGCCGATACCCAGCTGACGTGGTTCGACCGGGCTGGTACCCTCGTGCGGCGTGTCGGCCAACCCGGACGGCATGTCGACGTCAAGTTATCGCCAGACCAAAGCCGGGTCGCCGTGGAAACCCTGGACGAGACCGAAGCCGGTGACATCTGGGTCATCGACCTACAGTGAGCGTTACCCACACGGGTGACGCCCGGTCCCATGTGAGATTACAGCCCGATCTGGTCCCCCGATTCCCAATACCTCCTGTTCGGCTCGAATCGGGACAGTACGCTCGGTCGAGTACCGTTCTATATCGCCTCTTCACTCGGTTCGGGTATTGAGGAGCTCGCCCTCCTGGCCGGAGATGCGCTCGAAGCGAGCCATCCAGCGGACTGGTCGATGGACGGAAGCACCATCCTTTACACCCGACACAGCCCGGAGACCGGTTTTGACGTCTGGTCACTGCCCGCAGCCGACGGTCCGCCGTTCGATGAGTCTCTGGCGGCACCGTTCGTCGTTACAGGATCCCTGGATGGCGAGGCACGATTCTCCCGGGATGGAAGGCTCGTGGCCTACATGTCCGAGGAGTCCGGTCAACCGGAAGTCTACGTGCAGCCGTTCCCCGGCCCAGGCGCCAAGATCCGCGTTTCCGCCGATGGAGGCAGCCAGCCCCTCTGGCGGGCAGACGGCAGGGAACTCTTCTATCTCGCCAGGGACGGCAGCTTGATGGCCGTTCCGATTGCGGTGGGTGTCACGTTCGCCCCCGGCGATGCCGAACCGCTCTTCGAAGCCGGGATCTACGAAGATGACATGAGCGAGCGAAGCCAGTACGCCGTCACTGCCGATGGGCAACAGTTTATCGTGATCGTTCCGGCCGACGAGTCCTTTTCTCCGCCGGTCACGGTCATCGTGAACTGGACTGCGGAGTTGGAAGACCAATGACCCCGGGCACCTACGATGTCTCTTCTTCTGTAGGGGCGGTCTATGACCGCCCCTGTTTCGGAGCTGCAATGATCGGCAAAACGCGTGGCAGCTACGCAGTCTCTTCTTCTGTAGGGGCGGTCTATGACCGCCCAAAAGTGCGCTCATAGAGCGCACCTACAGTCGGAGCTGCAGTGATCGGCAAAACGCGTGGCAGTTCCGCAGTCTTTTCTTCTGTAGGGGCGGTCTATGACCGCCCAAAGTGCGCTCATAGAGCGCACCTACAGTCGGAGCTGCAGTGATCGGCAAAACGCGTGACAGCTCCGCAGTCTCTTCTTCTGTAGGGGCGGTCTATGACCGCCCAATGTGCGCTCATAGAGCGCACCTACAGTCGGGGCTGCAATGATCGGTAAAACGGCACTACTGGCGAGTTGAGCGCGGCCTCGAGGTCCCTGCGGTCGTGAGCTTCGGTGACAGATGGCCGACATCGTTATAGGATTCGACCCGCACTTGCCCATTGGATTCGACAGTCACCACACTGATACCGCAATTCAGAGTTCGCAGTCGCCGCCAACTATCTTCAGGCCCGCCAATAACCCGGCAGATCAGGTACCGGATCAGGTTGCCGTGCGAGACGATGATTTCGTGCTTATTCTGACCACGAGCCGCCCTGAAGTGCCGCGCAAGTACGCTATCGGCCTGTTTCCTCCCAGCGAGGATATGCTCCTTGGACATGCGGGCAAAGATGGAGTTCGGGCGTGGGTTCACGGGGATCGATGGGATGCATTCTCGAAGTATTCGGCTCTTTTCGTAGCGGACGCCGTCGAGTTCGCCGAGGATGACTTCAGCAGTCTCCACCGCCCTGGTCAGGTCACTGGAATAGACAGCCGTGATAGGCAGAGATCGAAGTCTCTTTGCCGTTAATCTGGATTGCTTCAGACCGCGAGCGGTAAGCACCTTCTTCGGACTCGGCTGGTCGTCCCAGTCGTACTCCCCGTGTCGAACCAAATATATCCTTCGTGTCGCCATTTAGACCTCCGCCCAACTCAGATCCGAACATAGCAGCGACGGTCGATCAGTTGAAGATAATTGGAACGGGTGGTGCCACCCGCGAGCGGCTGTAGGCGGCAGATCCGAAATGTCGAAAGGAATCGATTCTCCCATGTATAATCCAACTCCCTAAGGCAGGACCATGTCGAACCTGATTCTGTACCACAAGCCGGGCTGAGGGCCGTGCGACGAGACGAGAGCGTGGCTCTCGCAACAAGACATCCCCTTCGAAGAGCGACTCCTTCTGGAGGATCCTCCTTCCAGGGAAGCACTGGGAGCGTTCGCCCGATCGATGCCGGGAGGGGCGCCCGCGATGGTGACTCTCAATACCCATTTTCCGGAATATCAGGAGCACATCGCCGGACAGGATCTGAGCGAGGCGCAACTCCTCGACGTCCTTGCGCGGGTCCCCAACCTCATCAACAAACCCGTTCTCACCGACGGGGACAGGATCCTTCTGGGACCGAACACGCCAAACCTCGTCGAAGAGTTCGTTGGCAATCGGGTGGGTTGAAATCTGCGGTAGAGGTGTTGACACAGGCTCCGAGACTCACGAACCTTATGACCCCGCCCGTTCTTTCCCGGGTCGATTGTCCGAAGCAATTCGCGACGGTCAGGATCGCTCACTTTATCCGCTGATACTTGGTTTCGACGGCCTTGGCTTCCATTCCTTCGGGATGGATGTTGTAAGCGGTGATCGTCAAATGGTCGTCGTCAACAAGTTCGTAATCAGTGCGCCATCCCCACTTCGGCTGATCTTCGCCGACGTCGTATTCGCCCCGAACATTGAAACCGCGTTCAGTCGATTCGCCTTCTGAGAACATGATCGCGGAGTTCATGTGAAAGTCGTCGATCCAGGATGATTGGAACGATTTGGTCGTGGAATTGAATGCGATCAGTTCTTCGCCACGTCGTTGTTTTCCCTGGATCGTGCCTTTGGAGGTGTGCCGAATGAAACTGCCATCAAACACATCTACGAATTCTCCGGTAACTGCAGATTCATCAGCGAGCTTGCCCGGTTCGAACCAAGTTCGGCTGGTACCTTCCCATTTCCCCATCAGTGTCTTAAGGAGTTGCTTTTGTGGCATTTGTGTACCTGTCGTGTGTCGGTTTGTTGGAGCAATTCATGGGACCTGCCAGGTGCGCTGTTTAGATCGGCTTGCCGAAGAAGAGCACATAACCATCATTGTCGCGGACCTCGAAGCCCCTGAGCCCGTCGTCGCGGTTGCCGACTTCCTTGTGGAACACGACGCCTCGTGAGGCGAACTCACTCGCCAGTCGGTCAGGATCTCCGACCGAAACGAAGGCATCCCAAGGTGCCCATTCATGCCTAGTGTGATTCGGCTGAGGGTGAACATCGGTCGATACGTGCTTCAACAATAACTGCGAGCCTCCACGACCGACTATCGCGAAAAACGGATCGTCGTCAGGCGTGGTGAATCGGACCGCGAATCCGAGTTGTTGCTCATAGAATTCGATTGCATTCTCCAGGTCGTCGACAATAAAGAATGGACTGATGGGGCCGACCTCTCCAGTCATCTGTTTAACGATCGCTTCATGAGGGTCTCATCCGGATGACGGCTCAACGTTCAGCTGCGAACGGCGCGAAGATTCCTCGCAGGTTCGCTGAATAGTTCGCGCGCCGTTTGACAGCTGGAACGTTTTGTTAGGCGGCCAAGCGGGCAGTACCCGACACTGTGCGACCCGTGATTGTTCAGACAGTACATCATCGTTGCGCGAACGCTGAGGCATTGATTTCGTAGGCACAGCTATCTCGACCACCCGCGTCAGGCCTTGACCCCATTCGAACGCCTCCAATTTTTTCGACAGCTCGCATCGAGCGTATATTCTCAGGGCCCACGATAAAGACGACTCGATTCACAAATCGGAAAGCATGCAGCAACATGAGTTCCTTCATCTGCCCGTTGTACCTGCCGCCCCAGTGGGACCTGGCCAAAAATGACCACCCGATCTCGACTTCATTTCGCTCTTCGTCGTAGCCGTGGAAACGCGATGACCCAATCACGCGTTGCTCTCGGGCGGCAAGGGCAAGCAAAGCACCACCAGAGTCTAGCGACTCGTGGAAAAACTCAAGGAATCCTTCGCCCTCGTGACGCGTCTTGACCGGATGTTGCTCCCAAATGAGAGGATCGGCTGCGATGGCGTAAAGGGCGGCATAGTCGTCAGAACGCAACGGCCTGAGTTCGACGAGGTCACCCTTCAGGATCGGCTGATAGTCAAAGGTCACTTCCCGCTCCGACGGATAGAAATTGTCGTCCGCCTAACTAAGTATTAGCTAGTTCGGCATCGCACTCCAAACCCCGTCTGTCCCGGCTTCGTAACCGCACGAGGTTCCGTCAATAAGTGTGTAAATAGACATCAGGCGGCTTTCTCCTCGGTGACTTGGTTGACTGGAACTCCATTGACATATTGGGCGCCTTGGTAGACATCCTTCATCAAGTGCGGAGCCTTCAAACGGCGAAATCTTTTCTCAGCGACCAGCAGCATCTTCCAGATGACAGCCCGTGAGTTGGCCACTTTCTTGAACCTTCGAGCGGCATCGGTTCGCAGTCGCAGAGCAGAGAAGGGAGACTCCACTGGATTGGTAGTCCGCAGATGTTGCCACTGCTGTTTGGGATAGTTGTAAAACGTCACCATCCGATCCCAGTCCTGGTCGATCAGATCAGCCGCTGCCTCCAGTCCTCTCTTGCCACACCAATGTTGGAATCGTCCTTTGACTTGCTCGGCTTCCTGCCGTGTTTCTGCATAAGGGATCTGCCGCAACATCAACAACGCCGCTTTGTGCCGACCCTTGGGGATCTTAGCCAGCAAGTTGACGATGCGATGATTCCAGCATCTCTGCTCGTCGGCTTCTGGGAAAACGTTGCGCAACGCTCCCCAGATCCCCAGATGCCCGTCAGCCATCACCAGTCTCGGTGGGTTCATCCCCCGCTCTTTGAGATCCCTCAGCACTTCGGACCAGCTCTGGGTCGATTCTCGATAACCACTACTGACCGACACCACCACTTTAGTGCCATCACTTAAAGCGGCGATCACTACCAGGATCACGGCCTTTTCCTTCTCCAGCCCTGCTTTGATGTACACACCGTCTGCCCACAGATACACCACTTCCAGATCGTCCAGCCGACGGCTTTGCCAGGCCTCCATTTCTCCCTGCCACTTCTCCTTCAACCGGGCTACGGTGCTGGGGGACAGCGGCGCTTCTTCCCCTAAAAGCCCTCTTAAGGCCAGATCGAAATCCCCCTCGGCCAGACCATGCAAATAGAGTTCTGGAATCAAGTCTCGTACCTCTTGCGTCCGCTTGGCAAACAGCGGCAAGACCCGGCTCTCAAAACGCTCTTCCAGATCCCGCACTCGGGGACGCCGCAGCTTGATCGTTCCGCAACTCAGCGTCAGTCGCCGCTCCTTACCGTAGCCGTTGCGATAGCCACCGGGCGCGTCCACTTCTCGGCGACGCTCATTCTTTCTTCGTCCCAGCAGCTGTGTCACTTCATCCTCCAACAGTTCCTGTACGTAAAACTGGATCTGCTCTCGCACCCACTCTTCCAGCTGTTCAAAGCAGACTCTTGACTCCACACTTCGATCAATGTTCTTCTTGCTCATGGCGGTGTGACTCCTTCCTTTCGGGCTCTTCCGCCCGGGTTTTTATTTCACCCGGAAGGATAATCACCGCCTATGCTATTTACACACCTTTTGAGGGTAGCTCAACCGCACCACGGAAGGAGCAAGTATCAAACATTGAAGGGGTCACAGGATAGCAGTTTGTTGCTACGAAGCTTGGCCAGCCTTCTCATCGTCGTCCACACACGCCGTGGTCTCGGAGGCTCTTGTCGCAGGCCCTAGCAATGGACGATTGTTACCCCGACGAATGAAAAGGCCACGACGCCTCAGCCCAAAATATTGATTCTAAAAGTGAGCCGTGCTGGATTCGAACCGGCGACCCTCTGCTTAAAAGGCAGATGCTCTAACCAACTGAGCTAACGGCCCGCAAAAATCAATATATGGTAACGCAGGACCGGGGCAGGGGACAGTCCCACCGGCTTTGTTTCGACAGTCATGTCAGCGGGTTCTCCATCGCCACCGCCACAAGGGCCCTGACGTTGATTGCGAGATCTCCCTTGCGCGCGGACGGGTTCCGGTGACGTTGCTGTGTTCGCCGGCGCTGAACGCGGCTTCCATCCTACGTTCGTCGCTTTCCTTTGCGGGCGCCTCGCCGCTCAACAACGGTGGCGGACTCGAAGATGTGCACGGCGATGCGCGGGGCGACCTGATCGTTCACTTCGCGGTGCAATCGCTGGATTTGTCGGCGGCCGATGTTGAAGCTTGCCTGGAAGGGGAGACCCTCGACGGCCGGGTGATCGATGGGTGCGACGTGATTCGCGTGAAGTAGGCTGGCGGCCTACCCCGCGACCCGAATCGTGTCGTCGCGATCCGGTCCGGTCGACACCATCGTGATCGGGCGTTCCAGAAAATCGGAGAAGAACTTCAGGTAGTCGCGCGCCTTTTCCGGAAGATCGGACCATTCACGCGTGCCCGCGGTGGAAGATTTCCAACCCGGTCGGTTCTCGTAGACCGGCTCCACCTGGGCAAGTACCGCGGTGTCGGCGGGGAACTCCTCGAGCATCGACCCTTTGTACTTGTACCCGACGCAGAAGGGAATCTCGTCGAACTCATCCAGCACGTCGAGCTTCGTGACGACAATCGAATCCATATCGTTGACCATCGCCGAATAACGGCCTGCCGCGCCGTCGAACCAACCGCAGCGTCGAGGACGGCCGGTCGTCGAACCGTATTCGTTACCTTTCGAGCGCAGCAGATCGCCCAGCTCTCCGTTCGCCTCGGTCGGAAACGGGCCGCCCCCCACGCGGGTGGTGTATGCCTTGAGAATCCCCAACACGTAATGGACGTGCTTGGGCGCGATTCCCAGGCCTGCCGGGATTCCGCAGGCGGTCGAACTCGACGACGTCACAAAAGGAAACGTCCCATGGTCGATGTCCAGCAATGTCGCCTGGGCCCCTTCGAACATGATGCGCTTGCCCTCCCGGAGCATCCGGTCGAGGAGCGAAGTCGTGTCGACCACGTAGGGTCGTAACTTCTCGGCGTACTCCGCGTAGGAATCGCAGATCGGCTCGGGATCGATCACCTGGGGATAGTTCAGCGCCTCGAGCGTACGGTTCTTCTGTGCGACCTGCTCTCGGATTCTGTCCGCCAGCGAGGACGTGCTCATCAGGTCGTAGACCCGAATGCCGCGCCGGCCCATCTTGTCTTCGTAGGCGGGTCCGATACCGCGAGACGTCGTGCCGATCTTCCGCTCGCCGAGCTGCAACTCGATGGCCGTCTCGAGGACCCGGTGGTAGGGGAGGATCAGATGGCATCGGGTCGACACGAACAACCGGCCATCGACCGAGACGCCGGCCTTGGCCAGTCCTTCGGTTTCTTCGATCAGAGCAAGGGGATCCAGGACGACGCCCGGTCCGATGACGCACTGCATCTGGGGATGGAAGATTCCCGAGGGGATCAGGTGGAGGATGAAACGCCGCTCGCCGAACCGGATCGTGTGTCCGGCGTTGTGTCCGCCCTGGTACCGTGCGACGACGTCGAATTCGTCGGAGCATATGTCGACGATCTTGCCCTTTCCTTCGTCGCCCCATTGGCCGCCCACCACCGCCAGGTTGTTCCCGTTAACCATGCGCACACCAATCTCCCGAGTCGCGACAGCGCGACCCGCCAGGGCGTTCTACTCGGGTTCGAAGTAGTAGCCGCAGTCCTCGTCAATCTCTTTGAGGTCCTGCGGCACGAGCGGAAAGATTCGGCACTGGGCGAAATGTTCGCCGTATATCGAACAGCTGTACTCGCCGTTTGCTTCTTCCAGGAACGGACACTTGAGCAGGATCTTGCAACAGGCTCCGCAGCGGGTACATTCGCCCCGGCGCCGGGCGAGCAGCTGTTCGTTCTTCTCGGTATAGACATTGGAGCGCAGGAAGCGCCTGATCTTGCCCCGTATCAAGAGGGCGCGGTATCGGATCTCTTCGATAGGCGCGCGTCGATCGGGCTCAGTGATGACTGGTAACTGCACGAACTCTCCGGGTGGAAGCGTGTTCTCAGGTGAGATGTTTGGAGATGGCGTCGACGATCGCGCCCTTGGGTTTCGCGCCGACGATCTGTTCCTTGACCTGTCCGTCTTTAAACAGCAAAAGCGTTGGAATTCCCCGGATCTGGAACCGGGCTGAAAGGCCGTTGTTCGCGTCGACATCGAGCTTGCCGACCTTCAGCTTTCCTTCATATTCGGCGGCTATTTCATCGACTGTCGGTGCCAACGCCCGGCACGGGCCGCACCAGGCGGCCCAGAAGTCGATCAAGACCGGAACCTCGGACTTTTCAACTTCCGACTCGAAATTGCTCTCTGTGATCTCTACGGTATGACTACCCATCGCCTCTCCAATTATTCTTAGCGTGAAATGAGTAAGTTAGCGAACCCCTGTGGAAAAGTCAATCGGGGTATCAGCTTGTGTAGGTTACTCCGAAGCGGAGACGGATCGGGTCTTTAGGTGAGTCGATTCTGGCGTGAAATCAGCGAGTGCCGGGCTGCTTTCAGCGAAAAGGTCAGGCGGAAATGTCCACCCGAATGCCGTGCTCGTCGTGAGTGACGTGCCCGTCGGGCGTGTAAGTCGTGTCGTCAGCGGGTGTTGCCGGCTTCTTGCGAACTCGGCGCTTTGGGGTATCGCGGCGACGGCGGCCCGCTACGGACGAGGGCTGGATCCGCTGCAGGTTGATTATGCCTGAGTCGATCGAGGTCGGTATGATGGTCCTGCTGTCCATGTTATCCCTTTCTGCCTATCAGGTGTATCGGCATCCGGCGGCAGGAACATTAGGTTATCGCAAAATAGTCCGGGCGGGGCCGGCGCCCGCCCGAAGAAGGGAGTTGGAGTGTCGTTCCATTCGCGTCGGGATCTGCGCAGAGATCGTGTCGTAATCAGCGGGTTCGGGTGCCTGACGCCGGTTGGAAACGACCGCCACACGCTCTGGCAGGCCTACCGCGAAGGGCCGAGCGGCATCGGAACGATCGACGCGTTCGATCCCTGGGCGCTTCGGGTCCGCATCGCAGGCGAAGTCCGCGATATCGACCCGTTCGAGCACGTCCCGCCAAAAGATCGGAGGCACGTGTCCCGGACCGCGGCGCTTGCCCTCGGAGCGGCCCGTCAGGTCCTGGAAGACGCGAAGCTATGCCTGCCGGATCTGGACAATGCTCAGCGTCAGCGGATTGGAGTGGTTCTCGGCAGCGGTGGCGGTGGGTTGGAGTTCACCGAACGCCAGTATGCGCACTACTACGGCGGAAACCTCCGGAAGGCGAGCATCTATTCCATACCGACTTCGACGATCGGGACGTTGTCGAGTGAGCTTTCGATGGCGTTCGACTTCCATGGGCCGAGTCATGTCGTCTCGACCGGATGTACGAGTTCGACGGACGCGATCTTCTATGCGTGTCAATCCATCCTGACGCGGCAGACCGACATTGTCCTGACCGGTGGCGCCGATGCCCCGATCGCTCCAGGCATACTGTCCGGCTTCTGCATGATGCGCATCCTGACCGAATCCTGGAACGATGAACCGACGCGCGGATCGCGGCCCTTCTCCGAGGATCGGGATGGGTTCGTCCTGGGCGAGGGCGCCTGGATTTACGTCGTGGAGTCCGAGGAGTCCGCGCGAGCGCGGGGCGCTCCCGTGTATGCCGAGATCGCAGGCTACGGCTCGACGTGCGACGCATACCACCGGGTCCGCCTCGACGAGTCGGGTGTCGAACCCGCGCGGGCAATGATGCTGGCCATGAAAGACGCCGGCGTTGCACCATCGGACGTCGATTACGTGAACCTGCACGGCACGTCGACCGTGCTCAACGACAGGGTCGAAACGCGTGCGATCAAGATCGGGTTCGGTGCCGCGGCTGGGCGGATCGCGATGAGCGCGTCGAAATCGATGTTCGGACATCCGCAGGGGGCAAGCGGAGCCGCCGGGCTGAGCGCGGCTTTGTTCGCGATCGGCGAGGGCGCGATTCCGCCGACGTTAAACCTCGAGGAGCCCGACGAGGAGTGCGACCTCGACTACACGGCGCTCGTGGGGAGGACCCAGCATGTATCGTGTGCGCTGGCCAACTGCATCGGTTTCGGGTCGAAGAACTCGGCCCTGGTACTGAAGAAAGTCTGAGCGAACCTGTGCCCGACCTGTCCCAGCGTATTCATGACCTCGAGCTGATGGACGACTTATCCCGTTCGGACGAGGAGTTCGCCGCCGCGTTCGGCGAACTGACGGTGATCAACCGTCTGCTTGGAGGTGTGCGCGCGGTGCGGCGGTTTCTGCCCGAGCTTGCCGAGGGCCGGTTGCTGGACGTGGCCGCCGGTGCGTGTGACGTCGGCGACGCGTTGACGACCTTCAACGGCTGGTCCGTCGTCGGGTTGGACCGTGATGTCCGTGGCCTGAAGTTTGCCCGGCGGAGCCTTCAGGTCGTGGGCGATGCGTTCGAGTTGCCGTTCTCTGACGGCGCGTTCGACCTCGTCACCGCGTCGTTGTTCTTCCATCACCTTTCCGACGACGACTGCGTCCGTGCGCTCGGGAGCATGTACCGTGTCGCACGCCGTCGTGTGATCGTCAACGACCTGCACCGCGCGCCCCTCGCCTACGCGTCGATCGTCGTGCTGACGCGCTTGTTTTCAAACAGCGTCATGGTTCGCAACGACGGCCCGTTGTCAGTCCGACGGGGCTTTCTGCCCGCCGAGTTGGCCGCAGTGGCTGAACGGGCCGGGATTCGTGCGCGGGTGTACCGGAGTTTTCCGTACCGGCTGGTTCTGGTGGCCGAGAAATGACCACGCATGATGTCATTGTCATCGGCGGAAGCCTGGCCGGAGCCGCTGCGGCCATTGAACTCCGCAAAGCTGGCGTGGATGTTGCCGTGTTCGACCGGGACCGTTTCCCGCGGCAGAAGGTATGTGGGGAGTTTCTTTCTCCGGGCGCGGTACGGACGCTGGCCGAACTCGGGGTCGGAGAACGGCTCTCGTCAGCCGGAGCCGTGGCGATCGATCGTGCGCGAATCGTCGTCGGCTCTCGTAGGGTCGAAATCCCGTTCGAGGGCCATGGCCTCGGCGTGTCGCGACAGGTTCTCGAGGGGGTCCTTGCCGACAGGTCCGGCGTGGCCGAGGGCCATTCGGTCGAAGAAGTGCGCCCCAACCGGGGCGGCTTCCGGCTGCGGGTCGTGGACCCGGATGGGCGGGTGATCGAACTGGGCTGCCGGGCGGTCGTCGACGCGGCTGGAAAGCGCAGCCGTTTCAGTCGGCGCCGATCCAGCGCCCAGTACGGCGTGCAGTTTCACGAAGCGGGGGACAATGGCTCGATCCTGGACTTCAGGTTCTTCGCCGGCGGCTACGGTGGAACGGTGTCGGTCGAAGGCGGCCGACGCAACTCTTGTTTCCTGGTCGATAGGGAACGGCTGGCTGCGTTTCGCGCACAGAAAGAAGGTTGTGTCGTGACGGGGCCGATTGGATATGAGCGGGTGTCGGGTAAGTACCTGTCTATCGGCGATGCTGCGGGTATGATCGATCCGTTCTGCGGAGAGGGTATGCGACACGCGCTCGATTCCGGGAGGATCGCCGGGCGGGCGATCGCGGAAGGGCTGGCGCGGGGGAGGGACTACGAGGAAATCCGGCGGAGCCACGAGCGGGAATGGAATGCGCGTTGGCGACGGCGCCGTGATTCTGCGAGCCGCCTGCGCCGCCTCGTCGAGCATCCCACCGCGCTAGGGGCCGCCTTTGTCGTCGCATCCCTGTTCCCGTCCCTACCCGCCTCCTTCCTAAGAAATTTGTGGAAATGATGTGTAGGGGCGGGACCTGTGCCCGCCCGACAGCTTGATGCCCGGCTCTGCCCGCCCGACGGCTTCAATATCTGCTCCCGATGTATCGGGAAAAGTCGGCGGTCATAGACCGCCGCTACAGGGGGCTTGTTCGCCTTGGCGGGTTGTCTTGCTGTCCTGCTGTAGCGGCGGTCTATGACCGCCGAAAGGTTCCGGGAGACCGCCGAATGTCTGGCCCGAACCCGTCGTCACAAACCGATAGCCGGTTGATCTCGCCTTGGTAGGGCCAATCTTCACAGCGCGAAACAAGCCCGGCGCGTACCGGGTTGTCTCTTACGTATTCCCACTTCCGATCGTACCCTTCGGAGCTTCGGAGGACATGGTCATGAAATCCTTTCTGCCAATGTGGAGATGGGATGCCGGTTTCGCGAAGTGCTTTCGACAGGTAGTTCTTCAGCGTCTTCATCCAGATCGAAAGGCTCATCGACTCTGGGCCCAACCTTGTAAACAAGTGAATATGGTCTGGCATGATGACGTATCGTCCGACGAAGACTCGTTGCCCTAATGCGGTTTCCGAGAAGCGGATCAAGGCGGCGTGAATCGGTGGCCGGTCGAGAATCTGCCTGCGCTGGTTTGTGCAGGTGGTGATGAAGTAGATGGGAGATTCGATGAAGATCAATCGTAATCTGTTGAGGCGTAGCATTGTAACGGGAAGGGCCGGCGGTCATAGACCGTCGCTCAAGGGGAGGGCCGTCCCACTTTAGCATGACCATCCTTTACATACTCGTTGCGCTGGCCATCCTTCAGGGGATCGTTTCCCTGAAGGACGGGTGGCGGAACATGCGTTACGCGGCAACGTACCGGAGCCCTCGAAGGCCGTCCGGATCGGTCGTGGTGTTCTGTCCGGTGAAGGGATGGGATTCCGAATCTGAAGCGGCTGCGCGTTCGTTGCTCGAACAGGAGCATCCGGACTACCGCGTTGTCTTCGTGGTCGAGTCCCGAGTCGATCCTGCCGCCGAGGGGCTCGGCGAGTTCAAAGATGCCACGGTCACTGTCGCCGGGCTATCGATCGATTCGGGCCAGAAGGTTCACAACCTCGTCCATGCCGTAGAGACACACCGAGCGGACGGAGACATCCTCGTTTTCGCCGATGCCGACGCGCGGTTTCCGCGGAACTGGCTCTCCGACCTCACCGCCCCCCTGTCGAACCCTTCCGTCGGCGCTGCCACCGGTTACCGTTGGTATGTCCCGGAACCGTTCAGCTGGGCGGGCCTCATCCGATCCGCCTGGAACGCCTCGGTGGCGGGCTTCCTCGGACCCCATCAGAACAACTTTGTCTGGGGTGGCTCGACCGCGATCCGGGCCGAAGTGTTCGATCGTGCCGGGGTGCTGGAGGCGTGGAAGGGCGCCGTCAGCGACGACTACGCTGTGACCGCGGCCTTGCGCCGCGCCGGCTTTGGTATCGTCTTCGTGCCGCCGTGCCTGGTTCCGTCCCATGGTGACTGCTCCTGGGGGGAGTTGTTCGAGTTCACCACCCGCCAGATCAAGATCACACGCGTGTATGCGCCCCGGATCTGGGCTCTGGGATTGACGAGCTACACCTTGTTCAACGTAACGTTCCTGGGCCTGCTGGTCGCGGGGCCGCTCGATCCGGTTCGCGGCTCCGCGCTCGGTATCTTGTTCCTGCTCGCCTCAGTTCGGGCAGGCTTCCGCTTGCGAGGCCGGCCGGTGGCCCACCGATGGTTCTACCTGGTTTCTCCACCCGCAATCGCGCTGCTGTTTGGGGCCAATTTTGTGGCGTCGCTCGGGAGTCGAAGCATCGGATGGCGGGGCGTTCGATACACGATGCTCTCACCCTCGCGCACGCGCGTGCTGCGTCCTTAGAGCGAGGCTCGGTCTCGGGATTTTGTTACGATGGATGTCATGAAAACTCGAACCAGGCCCGTGCGCGTGCCCGACCTCAAGGCCATGAAGCAACGTGGCGAGAAGATCACGATGCTGACGGCCTACGATGCCACGATGGCGCGCCTTCTCGACCGTGCAGGGATCGATATGCTGCTTGTGGGCGACTCGCTGGGCATGGTCGTTCTCGGTCACGATACGACTGTGCCGGTGACGCTCGACATGATGGTGCATCACTGTCGTGGGGTCGTTCGCGGCACGCGGCACGCGCTCGTCGTCGCGGACCTTCCTTTCCTTACCTACCAGATCGACCCGGCCGATACGATGCGGAATGCCGGCCGTCTGATCCAGGAAGGAGGCGCCGCGGCAGTCAAGCTCGAGGGCGGGCGACGGGTCACCGAGGTCACCCAGCGCCTGACTGACGCGGGTGTGCCCGTGATGGGGCATCTCGGCCTGACGCCCCAGTCGGTGCACCAGTTCGGCGGTTTCCGTCCCCAGGCTCGAACTCGCGAAGCCGGCGATCGTCTCATCGAGGATGCGATCGCGCTCGAAAGCGCCGGTGCGTTTGCGATCGTGCTGGAGTCTATTCCGCCGGAGATTTCCGGGCGGGTCACCGAAGCGGTGACCGTACCGACGATCGGTATTGGTGCGGGTCTCGACTGCGACGGGCAGGTTCTGGTCAGCTACGACATGCTCGGCCTCTTTGATCAATTTGTCCCATCTTTCGTGAAGCAGTACGCCCAAATGGCCGATGACGTCGTCGCCGCCGTCGGAAGGTATGCGGAAGAAGTGCGGACTGGCCGATTCCCAGAGCCCAGGCACACGCTCGGTCCGATCACCGAAAGCGAAGCGCGGAAACGATGAGCGTCGAGCTGATCCGAACCGCGGATCAACTCCGCAACTACCTCGGCAAGGCTCGTGCCAATGGCGGGATCGTGGGTCTGGTGCCGACGATGGGCGCGCTGCACGAGGGCCACGGCGGCCTGATCGGCCGGGCGCGCGGAGAGTGCGACATCCTCGTCGTGAGCATCTTCGTCAACCCACTGCAATTTGGTGAGGGCGAGGACTACGACCGCTATCCAAGGTCCCTGGGCGAAGACCTGGTATTTTGCGAGGTCCGAAAGGTGGACGCCGTCTTCGCTCCCTCGAAGGCAGAGTTATACGGGGACAGCAAGCCCGAAATGGTCGAGGTAGGCATTGAGGCGGAGCACTTGTGCGGTCCGTTTCGACCCGGCCACTTCAGCGGTGTGGCTACCGCCGTTCTGAGATTGTTCGCCTCCCTCTCCCCTGACCGAGCCTATTTCGGGGAGAAGGACTTGCAGCAGCTGGCGGTCATCCGCCGAATGGTTGCCGACCGTAACTTGCCGATCGAGATTGTCGGCGTGGAGACTCAACGGGAGACCGACGGTCTGGCCATAAGCTCGCGCAACCAGTACCTGTCGAACGACGAAAGGCAGGTGGCTACCGTGCTCAACCGCGCGTTGCGGGTGGCACGTCAGAGGATCGGGGACGGGGATCGCGACCCACAGGTGGGGCGCGCTGCCGCGCTCCGGGTGCTCGAGCTCGAGCCGACCGTGAGGGTCGACTATCTGGAGATCGTCGATCCCTACGACATGCAGCCGGTCGATGAGATCACCGGCCCGGTACATGCGGCGGCCGCAATCTGGATCGGTCAGACCCGCCTGATCGATAACGTGCCGTGCGAGCTGTCACGCAAGGCCCGGCGCAGTCGCCAGAAGTGAAGGGAACGGGTTCATAGCCGGGGACGCTTAAATAGGTAGTGGTCAACTTTGAAACCTCTGCCTATTGCTTTCTCCTCCACTCTTACATATCGTTGGATGCATGAGCGGAATAAGTAGAAAGAAATCCACGAAGCGTCCTAAAGACCCTAACGAATTGGCCGCTGAAATCGTCCGGCTCTCAACCGAAGAGGAAGAAGGAGCCGAGGTTGATCCTGTAAAGGCGTACCTAGCCAAGATTGGCAAGAAAGGTGGCCTGAAGGGTGGCAAAGCAAGGGCGAAAAGCTTGTCTTCTAAGAGAAAAAAAGAGATTGCTAAGCGCGCCGCAGAGGCACGCTGGAAGAAACGCGATGCAGGGCAGGAATAGTCCGGACGAGTCCGTCCTCGGAGTACCCTCCGCGTCACTCCGGCAATGGAAGCTGGATTGACTGATCATGTTTGGGAGATCGAGGAAGTAGTCTCTTTGCTGGAGGCCGCTGAACCGAAGCCGGAAAAACGGGGCACCTACAGAAGGCGGGCAAGTTGAGATTGAAACTTGCCCACTACCCTTAAATAGGGACATAGGTGCCTGTCCCTGTTTAGGTGCTACGATAGGCGGCTCCCGACGTGTCTCCCCCTAGGAGCCTGTCGGGAATAAGAAGTCTGCAACCAAGAATCAACAACTTACAGACCAGGGATGGCTCGTAAGTTGTTGATTCTTGCTTCGAGGGAGCCAATTCCCGACAGGCTCCTAGGAGTTTGATGAGGAAGCGAAAGATTCGCGTGGCGCACAGTCCGGACTCGGACGACGCCTTCATGTTCTATGCGCTGGCGACTCGCAAGATCGACACGGGCGAACTGAATTACCAGCACACTCTGGCCGACATCGAGACCCTGAATCGCAAGGCGATGAAGGGAATCTATGAGGTGTCGGCGGTGTCTTTTCACGCCTACGCGTACCTGGCCGACAAGTACGCGATCCTCAAGTGCGGGGGTAGTCTGGGCCGGAACTACGGACCCGTCGTCGTTTCGACGAAGCCGATCAACCGGGACAAGCTCGCCGAAACCCGCGTTGCCATCCCCGGGGAACTGACCACGGCGTTCATGGTCCTGCGACTGTTCGCTCCTGATATTTCGTATGAGGTCGTCCCGTTCGACCGGATCCTGGAGGAGATGACTCGCGGCGAATTCGACGCCGGACTCTTGATTCACGAGGGCCAACTCACTTATCGGGACATGGGCTTCCACAAGGTCCTGGATATGGGCGAGTGGTGGCAAGAGGAAACCGGCCTCCCCTTGCCCTTGGGTGGCAATGCCATCCGCAGGGATCTGGGCCGTCCTCTGTTGCGCCGTATCTCGGGACACATCGCAGAGAGCATCCGCTATGGCCTGGAGCATCGAAAGGAAGCCATGGAGTACGCGCTGGAGTTCGCGCGTGATCTCGATGAAGAGCGCGCCGACCGATTCGTCGGAATGTACGTCAATGACCTGACCCTCGATTACGGCGTCGACGGCCGCAAGGCCGTCAGAAAGCTGTTTCGCGAAGGGTACAAAAACGGTCTGATTCCGTCTGCGCCCAAGGTCGACTTCGTCTGAGCGGCAGCGACCGGCAGATGGGAAAAAGCCATGGACGACGACAGGACGCGCCGGCATCGAGCCCAAGAGCTCTTCGAGGAGGCATACGAGCTTCAGATGGCCAGACAGCTCCAGGATGCGGCGCGGCTGTATCTGGAATCGATCGCCGCCTACCCTACCGCCGAAGCGCACACCTTCCTCGGTTGGACCTACAGCCATATGGGGCGGCTCGATGATGCGATCGCCGAGTGCCACAAGGCGATCGCTGTCGACCCCGACTTCGGGAATCCGTACAATGACATCGGTGCCTACCTGCTCCAGAAGAGTGAAATCGATGACGCGATCCCATGGTTCCAACAGGCTCTCGAGGCACCCCGGTACAAGAGCTACTGCTTTCCGCACATGAACCTGGGCCGTGCCTATGAGTTCAAACGGCTCTGGATGCGCGCTCTCGGCGAATACCGAATGGCTACCGCAGAAAAGCCCGATTACAAGCCCGCGCTCGAAGGCATCGCCCGTATTCGCGGATTCATCAATTAGCAAAGCTCTCCAACTGGCGGAAACCACAGGGTTTGGAGGTGCATGGGCACCCTTATATGGGGTGCTTTTCACTTTAAGCTACAATATGTAGTAGATTCTCGGAGAAATGGACCTGTTCTGTCCCGCCCCACTCCTACTGTGAATCTCGCGTTTGGCGACCAGCCGGCGACACCTAGGTTGAGGAGAGGGGCATGAAGGAGGAGGCACTGGCGGCGATGGCAGGCGGCAGCGGATCGGTTGAGACCGAGAAAGGGCTGAAGTTCCAACGCTTTTTCACCACGGAGGGGATCTCTCCCTACGACGCGTTGGAGTGGGAGCGGAGGACTGCTTCAATCGCCAGTGAATCAGGCGGCGTGATCTTCGAGCAGCACGACGTCGAGGTCCCAAAGGACTGGTCGCAGACGGCCACCAACATCGTGGCCTCGAAGTACTTCCACGGTCAACAAAGCTCGCCCCAGCGTGAATCGAGCGTTCGTATGCTCATCTCACGCGTCACGACGACGATGCGAAAGTGGGGCCTCGAGGGCGGCTACTTCCAAGCTGAGACCGATGCGGACTGCTTCCATGACGAACTTTCTCATCTCTTGTTGAACCAGATGGTCGCCTTCAACTCCCCGGTGTGGTTCAACTGCGGTGTCGAAGAAAAACCTCAGTGTTCGGCATGCTTTATCAATTCGGTCGAAGACACGATGTCGTCGATCCTGTCGCTGGCGAAAACCGAAGCCATGCTCTTCAAGTGGGGCTCGGGAACCGGTAGCAACCTTTCGCCGATCCGTTCATCTATCGAGCAGCTTTCGGGCGGCGGTATCGCGTCGGGACCGGTTTCATTCATGAAGGGATTCGACGCGTTTGCCGGCGTCATCAAGTCTGGGGGCAAGACTCGCCGCGCGGCAAAGATGGTGATCCTGAACGTCGACCACCCCGACATTATCGAGTTCATCAACAGCAAGTCGAAAGAGGAAAAGAAGGCCTGGGTGCTTCTGGACAACGGCTACGCGGGCGGTGTCGACGGCGACGCGTATGGATCGATCTTCTTCCAGAACGCCAACCACAGTGTGCGCGTTACGGACGATTTTATGGAAGCGGTCGTCAACGACGGAAAGTGGACGACACGGGCGGTCACGACGGGCGAGCCGGTCAACACCTACCAGGCGCGGGAAATGATGACGATGGTCGCCGAATCGAGCTACATCTGCGGCGATCCCGGCATGCAGTACGATTCGACGATCAACCGCTGGCACACGTGTAAGAACACGGCTCCGATCAATGCGTCGAACCCGTGTTCGGAGTACATGTTTCTGGACGATTCGGCGTGCAACCTGGCGTCGCTCAACCTGATGAAGTTCCGCGGGGCCGACGGTACGTTCGACATCGCATCGTTCCGCAAGGCCGTTGAGGTGACGATCACCGCCCAGGAGATCATCGTCGACAACGCCAGCTATCCGACCGAGAAGATCGAGCGGAATTCGCACGACTACAGACCGCTTGGCCTCGGCTACGCCAACCTGGGCGCGTTGCTGATGTCGATGGGAATCCCCTACGACAGCGACGAAGGGCGCGACTACTCCGCCGCGATTACGGCCATCATGACCGGGCAGGCGTACCTGATGTCGGCGAAGATTGCCGGGGAGGTTGGACCTTTTGCCGGCTATGAACAGAATCGCGAGCCGTTTCTGGAAGTGATGCGAATGCACCGGGATTCGGTGAAGGCGATCGATCGGACGAGGATTTCCAGCCCGATGTTCGAGACGGCCGGGAATGTCTGGTCCGAGGCGGTCGATACCGGTGAGCGGCTGGGCTTCAAGAACGCGCAGGCATCGGTCCTGGCGCCCACCGGGACGATCGGGTTCATGATGGACTGCGATACCACCGGAGTCGAGCCGGATCTCGCGCTGGTCAAATACAAGAAGTTGGTCGGGGGCGGAACAATCAAGATCGTCAACAACACCGTTCCGATGGCGCTGGGGCGCCTGGGTTACGACGACCCTTCCGTGAAGGCAATCGTTTCCTACATCGATGAGCGTGGGACGATCGAAGGCGCTCCGGGCTTCCAAGACAAACATCTGCCGATCTTCGATTGCGCGTTCAAGGCGACTAACGGCGAACGCTCAATCCACTACATGGGTCATCTGAAGATGATGGGCGCGGTGCAGCCGTTCATCTCCGGCGCGATTTCGAAGACGGTCAACCTGCCCACCGACGTGACGGCCGACGAGATCGCCCAGACCTACATCGAGGGGTGGCGGCTCGGGTTGAAAGCCGTGGCGATTTACCGCGACGCTTCGAAACGGACACAGCCCCTGTCGACGTCTGCCGCTGACAACGAGGTAGAGGGACGGTCGGACCGTCCGGTCCGCAAGCACCTTCCCGCGGAACGGTACGCGATCACCCACAAGTTCAGCGTCGCCGGGCATGAGGGGTACCTGACCGTCGGTATGTATCAGGACGGATCGCCGGGCGAAATTTTCATTGTCATGGCGAAAGAAGGCTCAACGCTGTCGGGTGTGATGGACTGCTTCGCGACGTCCTGCTCGTTGAACCTGCAGTATGGTGTGCCACTCGGGGTACTTGTCGACAAGTTCAGCCACGCGCGGTTCGAGCCATCCGGCTTTACGAACAATCCTCAGGTGCCATACGCGAAGTCCATCATGGATTACATCTTCAGGTATCTGGCGTCGCGGTTCCTGACGATGGAAGAAGCCCGGGAAGCGGGAGTGCAGGTCGATGAGCAGCCGGCCGATCCGCTCGGCCCGGCTCCCTTGGTTGGAGGCCAGGCGGTGCAGATGCCGTCGGCTGCGGCCAAAACGATGGCGACAGCGGACCCGGCAAAGCTTGTCGATATCGAGGATCGGGACGCACCGATCTGCGTGGACTGCGGTTCGCTTATGGTCCGCAACGGGGCCTGCTACAAGTGTATGAATTGCGGTGCCACCTCAGGATGTTCCTGATCCTAGCGTCGGCGAAGCCGAGCCGGTCCCCCACGCGGGGGCGCGGCTTCCGGTTTCCTAACACGAAGGCACGAAGGAAACATTTTCTGCCCGCTTCTTCGTGACCTTCGCGTCTTCGTGTTGAAACGCTTGCGGAATAGCCCGGTCTGCGGGCCGATGACGGTTTCCATATCAGAGGCGCTTCGCCTTCAAGGCGGGCGCCGTTTCTTTATTAAGGCTAGAACATGGCAGCAGAATCTGAGTTAGGCGGCGCCAAAAGCCGTTATACCTTCAATCCATTGGAATTCGAGAGTGTTTCCGAGAGCCAGGCTCGAGAGCGTCTGGATCGGCTCTACGCGTCACTGAGCACACGGCGTAGCGTCCGGGACTTCTCGGACGAAGCCGTTCCTCTCGAGCTTGTCGAGCGGTGCATTCAGGTTGCCGGTACCGCTCCATCCGGGGCGAACATTCAGCCCTGGCGTTTCGTCATCGTGTCCGACCCCGAACTCAAGCGACAGATCCGCATCGCGGCTGAAGCTGAAGAACGCGACAACTACGACCGGCGCTTTCCCCGGGAGTGGCTGGAAGCGCTCGCGCCGCTCGGCACCGATTGGCACAAGGAGTTTCTCGAGATCGTTCCCCACCTGATCGTCGTTTTGCGGGTCGATTATGCTCTGGGGGAATCCGATGAACACCGGGCGTTCAAGAAAAAACACTACTACGTCATGGAGTCTGTCGGTATCGCCGTCGGCATGCTCCTGACTGCGATCCACCAAGCCGGTCTCGTGACGCTGACCCACACGCCCAGCCCGATGGGATTCCTGCGCGACATCCTGGGCCGTCCCAAAAGCGAGACTCCCTTCGTCCTGTTGCCGATCGGATATCCAGCGGCGGGCGCCAAGGTGCCGGACCTTCGGAAAAAAACGGCTCGATGAGATTTGCATCCGCAAGTGAGTGTTCCACCGCAGGCTGATCCCGCCCGTGTGCTCATGGTAAATTGACCCACATGATCGTGATGAAGTTCGGGGGGACGTCCCTCGGCACCGTGGAGAGGATTCGGACGGCCGCCGAGGCTGTTCGTTCGTCGAAGTCGGCGCGTCCCGTGGTCATTCTTTCGGCCATGGGCGGCGTGACCGATCAACTCCTTGGAGCCGCCGAGGGGGCCATTCACGGCCGCAAAGAGACGGTTCACGGCCTCGTCGAGTCCGTCCGCGAAAGGCATCAAAGCGCGATCTCGGAGTTAATCACCGACGCTGCCTCAGAGGCCACGCTGCGATCCGATCTCGATCCGCTCTGGGATGAGATGCAGAACGTGCTGACCGGAGTTCTGCTGCTGCGGGAACTGAGCGTCCGGTCGCGCGACCTGATTTCGTCGATGGGCGAGCGCTTGATCGTGCCCGTGTTCACCGCGTACCTGAACGAGCTGGGAATCGATGCCTCAGCGGTCGATGCGCGTGCCGTCATCCTTACCGAGGAGGAAAGCGATTTCGCAGTCGTCGATTTCGACGAGACGCGCCGTCGATGCCGGATCCTCGTGGAACTCGCTGAAGCCTCCCGAGTGCCGGTTGTGACCGGTTTTCTGTGCTCGACGCCCGAAGGCGTGACGACGACATTGGGGCGGGGGAGTTCCGACTATTCCGCCACGATCATCGGTCACTGCATCCGGGCTGGGGAGATCCAGATCTGGACGGATGTGGCCGGCATCATGACGGCCGACCCGCGTCTGGTCCCGGGCGCGCGTGTGCTTCCGCAAATTTCCTATAAGGAAGCCGCCGAGATGTCGTATTTCGGCGCAAAAGTGCTCCACCCGAACACGATCATGCCCGCCGCAGATCTGGGCATTCCTCTCCGGATCAAGAACACGCTGTCGCCCGAAGGGGAAGGGACGCTGATCACCGAGGACTCTCCCAAGAACCACCAGGGCGTCAAGACGGTCACCTCGATCGAGGGTGTGAGCCTGGTTTCGATCGAGGGCCGCGGAATGATCGGTGTGCCCGGGACCGCACAGCGCGCCTTTGCGACGATCGCCCGGCAGAAAATAAACGTCTTGATGTTTTCGCAGGGGTCATCCGAGCAGCACATTTCGCTCGTCGTCAGCCGCTCGGACGGTCCCAGCACCGTCCGAGCCCTGCGCCGTGAGTTTCAACCGGAGATCGAGAAGCGGCAGGTCGACCGTGTCACCGACGTTTCCGAGATCGCGATAATCGCGCTGGTCGGGGAGGGGATGAAGACCATGCCCGGCATTGCGGCCCGGACGTTCACCGTGATCGGCGCGGCGGCCATCAACATTCTGATGATCGCGCAAGGCTCTTCGGAGTTGAACCTTTCCTTCGTGGTGGAGAGCCAGAGCGCGGCCAAAGCCGTCGGTTTGATCCACGACGCGTTCGAACTGGGGACCTAGCCCTCCAGTAGATCGTCGAATCAGCGGAGCCAGATTTCAAATTGTCGATGATCAATGGTCAGTGGTCAATCTGCGATCTCAAGTCATTTCGGAATTGCAAAGTGTGTGAAGTAAGGAGGCTCTCCCTGTAGCGGCGGTCTATGACCGCCGAAGATGTTCCGGATAGAGAATTCGGCGCTCATCAGAGCGCCGCTACAGTTTGGAGCCTACTTGCCCTTGCCGCCCTTGTAGGTGAGTCCTCTGCGGTAGGCTTCCAGTTCGCTACGCTCGACGTTCTTTCGGATCACGTTGGCCAGCGCGGACTTGGGATCCTCGATGAAGGCGGTGATCTTGGCGACCTGCTCGTCCACGTGGGCGAGTTCCGTTTGCAATTCGGCATCGCCCGTTCCGACGTTTGCGGCCGGAGTGGGCTGATCTCGCAGCTTCTGTTCGAGGGAGTCCTTCTGAAGGCTGAGATCCTTCAGCTTCAGCTCGTATTCGAGACTCAGCTTCTCGCGCAGGTTGGATTCGAGTTGTTCCGTCTCGGATTCGACGTCGCGACGCACCTGCTGTAGTTCAGCTTCCAGCGAGGCACGATTCTCGTCCCAGGCCGCGACCTTGTCCTTGATTTCTTCCACGAGCGCGGCACGCCCGACTTCCGCCTGTTCGAGCTTTGAGAGCAGCTCGTCGCGAACCGCGTCGAGTTCTGCCCGGTCGACCTTCGAAGCCTCATCGGCGGCGGCCGAAGCGCTGTCGAGCGATTGCTGCAGCTTCATCCGGTCGGACTCCCACTCAGCTGCGGCGGCCTGATGTTCCTTCTCCGCCCGGGCCGCGGATTCTTCGATCAACCGGACCTTGTCTTCCAGTTGCTCGCGCGCCTCGGCCGCTTCATTCATCCGATTCTCAAGGTTCTCCTCGGTTTCGGCTGCCGACTTTGCGGCGGCATGCGCTCGGGTTTCCCGTTCCGCACCTTCGGCTTCCCGCTCGTCTGTCGCTGCCCGAAGCCTCTCCTCCAGCTCTTCCGCCGACTTTGCTGCAGCCTCCGCACGGGCTTCGAGTTTCTGGCGAGCCGTCTCTGTTTCCTTCGATGTGGCCCCGAGTTTCTCTTTCAGTTTGGCCAGGGACTCTTCAGCAGCTAATGCGCGGGCCTCGAACTCCTGTCGTCGCTTCGCCTCTTCCGGATCGGCGCGGTGGGCTTGCTCGAGTGAAGCTTCGAGTTCTCGGACCTGTATTTCGAGGTGCCCGCGCTCTGCGGCCCGGGCATCGGACTCGTTCTGGAGTTTTTCCTCGAGAGCGGATCGCTCTTCGCCCCAAGTGGCCCGTTCCGCTTCGAATCGCTCCGCGGACTCGTTGAGAGCCGCCGCGTCGCCTTTTCCGGTTTCGATCTCCTGTTCCAGTTCGACGACAC
Source organism: Terriglobia bacterium (assembly GCA_965206125.1). Lineage (GTDB taxonomy): Bacteria > Acidobacteriota > Terriglobia > 20CM-2-55-15 > 20CM-2-55-15 > CAXWPM01. The sequence goes on along the minus strand of CBDBIN010000045.1, from coordinate 47,446 downwards.
GTGAAGCGGTCGCCTGGGCTTCGCCCAGGGCGGCCTTCGATTCGGAGAGTTGTTTCTCGAGGTCCGTGCGTTCGGTGTCGAGGGCGCCCACCCGGGCCTTGAGCTCCTGGATTTCCCCCTGGGCAGCCTCCGTTGGCGCGGGAGCGCCGCCGGGTGCTGGCGCCTTGGCGGCTGACCTTTTCAGGCGATCGATCTCGAGGGCCAGTTTTCCGCGCTCGGATTCCCATTCTTTCCGGGCGTCCCTAACTCGGCGTGCGCGTCATGCTGGATCTGTTTGGTGCGAGCCTCAATCTCGATCTCGACCCGGGCGCGGTCGGCGTCGTTGGTGCGAGCAGGGTTCGAGGATCGTTCGATCGCTTCGACGAGGCGCGATTCGAGCGTGCTTTTCTGCTCCTGGAGACTCTCGATTTCGGCGGCGTGCTTCTTTCTGGCCTCGGCAAACGCATCCTCGGCTTTGTCTCGCGCGGCAATGGCTTCGTCAAGCTCTTCCCGGTTGACGGCCCCCACTTCACCCGACGCCGCACTGGCCTTGCGTAGTTCGGTTCGGGCGCGCTGCAGCGACTGCTCCAGCTCGTCGATTTCGTTGTTGAGCCGGCGGCGTTCGGTGCGGGCCCGGTCAGCCTGCTCTTCGAGCTCTTCCTCCAGGCGGGATTTTTGCTTGCGGGACTCTCGAAGCTTGACCGCAAACTCGTCATGGGCGTCTTCAACGGCCTTGACGCTGGTGACCTCCTTGGCCTCGATCAGCGCCGCCTCCAGCCGCCGTATCTCGTCGTTTAGCTGGTCACGTTCTTCTTCCACGCTCGTTTGCAGTTCTTCCTCTTTCATCGGTTGTCGGTCCGGGCGGCCCACACGTACGACCCCGTCACGGCTCGGTCCGTTCCCCCGTCGAGTACCGTGGATTCTTAGCACGGCGTCACGACCATCACAACAGTCCGGACCACCGTCGTCGTCGATGTACGGATCGCGTCGGCTGTGGTAGATAATAGCGCAGCATTCGAACACGAGGAGATCGTTCTTTCATGGCCGGGTACTCGGGAACGCCGCTGCTAAGAAAGTTAGGGATCAAGCCGGGTCATCGTGCGGTGTTCTTGAACGCGCCCGATGACTACGAAGAGTCTCTGGGGACACTGCCCGAGGGGGTCGAGGTTCGATCCCGGTTGGGCGGGTCCCTCGATTTCATTCATTTCTTCTCGAATCGAAGGGCGCCGCTCGAGCGTCGGTTTGCCGGCATGAAGCGCGCGCTTGCCCAGACTGGTACTCTCTGGGTCTCATGGCCAAAGAGATCGTCGGGCATGCAACTGGACCTGGATGAGAACGGGGTCCGCCAGATTGGTCTGGCCGGAGGACTGGTCGATGTCAAGATCTGTGCCGTAGATGACGTCTGGTCGGGCCTGAAGTTTGTCTATCGCGTGAGGGATCGGAAGGGAGGCACCCGTTGATGAACGCCATTGCGCTTTTTCTGTTGGGGATGACCATGAGCCAGAGCGAGCTGCCGAGGACCCGAGCCGAGCTGACGGCATTTGAGGAAACGACTCGTTATGAGGAAGTTATCGACTTTATCGACGCGCTGCAGCGGCTGAGCCCGCTCGTCCACGTCGAGTCGTTCGGCCGGACCCGGGAAGGCAGGTCGATGCCCCTGATGGTGATCGCAGACCCGCCGCTGGCGACACCACGCGATGTGGCCGGCTCGGGCAAACCTGTGGTGTTCGTTATGGCCAACATCCACGGTGGTGAGGTCGAGGGCAAGGAGGCGATCCTGGCCCTTGTGCGGCGTATCTTGCTCGAGGACCTGGGGGGCCTTCTCGAGGACATCCTCCTTCTGGTCGCGCCCATCTACAACGCCGACGGCAACGACCGGATCGCCCTGGAGAACCGCGGCAACCAGAACGGGCCGATCGGCGGCGTCGGCACCCGCCAGAACGCCATGGGCCTCGACCTGAATCGGGACTATATGAAGATGGATAGCCCTGAGGCCGAAGCTCTGGTCGGGTTGTTCAACCGCTGGGATCCTCACGTCATCGTCGACCTCCACACGACGAACGGATCCCGGCACGGCTACCATCTGACCTACTCGCCGCCGTTGAATCCCAACGCCGCACCCGGTTTGATCGACTATGAGCGAAACACGATGCTGCCTGCCCTCACCCAGGCAGTCCTCGACAATCACGGTGTCCGGACTTACTACTACGGCAACTTCGCCACGCCGCCCGGTGGCGAGGGAAGGCCCGACGAAGGAAACCGTGTCTGGCAGACCTTCGACCACCGGCCCCGTTTTGGCAACAACTACGGGGGCTTGCGCAACCGCATCTCGATTCTTTCCGAGGCTTACGCCTACCTGGACTTTCGGGGACGGGTCGAAGCCACGTCGGCGTTCGTCGAAGAGATCCTGAAGTACTCGGCGGACAACGGAGGAGAGATCATGGCGCTCGTTCAGTCTCTCGACGAGGCTGCGATCCGGCGTGGAATGGCTGGCGCAGAAGCCTCAGAGTCGGGGGTACGCTTCGACTTCGAAAAGAACGGTGAGGACATCGAGATCCTGATCGGCGAAGTCGGTGTGATGCGGAACCCCCGTAACGGGGAAGACATGACGTCGATGGTCGTCGACCGGTTTGCTCCTGAGAGGATGGACGAGTACGGGACTTTCCGGGTCGACGCTACGGCTGCTTTGCCACGCGCATACGTCTTCCGGCCCGATAGCAGGCTCGAGACTGTCCTCGAAAAACTCCTGGCCCACGGCATCGTCGTGGAAGAAGCAGCCGAAGAGTTCACCGCGTCGGTGGACGCGTTCGAGATCGGTACGATCGACCGTTCCCTGAGGGAATTTGAGGGCCATCGGGAGGTTTCGCTTGCCGGCCGCTTCGAGAGCAGGGAAGTCACGTTTCCCGCCCGGTCCATCATCGTACGGACAGCCCAGCCGCTGTCGGCCCTCGCCGCGTATCTGCTGGAGCCGGAAAGCGACGACGGTATGGTGAATTGGAACTTCCTCGACGAGGTCCTCGCCGAGGGCGAGATCTACCCCATCTTCAAAGCTCATGGAGAGCTGAGGGTGGGGACGCGGATCCTGCGGCGATAGACCGCACTTACAGGTTAGTGGTTCTTCTGTGGGGGCGCTCTATGAGCGCCTGATGATGTGCGGTCATAGACCGCACCTACAGGTTAGTGGGTTCCTCTGTAGGGGCGCTCTGTGAGCGCCCGATGATGTGCGGTCATAGACCGCACATACAGGTTAGTGGTTCTTCTGTAGGGGCGTTCTATGAGCGCCCGACGATGTGCCGCACCTGCAGGTTAGCGGTTCTTCTGTAGGGGCGCTCTATGAGCGCCCGATGATGTGCGGTCATAGACCGCACCTACAGGTTAGTGGGTTCCTCTGTAGGGGCGCTCTATGAGCGCCCGATGATGTGCGGTCATAGACCGCACCTACAGGTTAGCGATTCTTCTGTAGGGGCGCTCTATGAGCGCCGATGATGTGCGGTCATAGACCGCACCTACAGGTTAGTGGTTCTTCTGTCCTCGGCGGTCACCCAAAACCGGCCAATGGTGGTCACCTGAAAACCGGCCAACGAACATAGATAAGCCCGGGACATTGACACCGACGGGAAGCCGAAACAGGCTCCGTCGGCATGAGCAATGTCTTGAGCACAGAAAAGAGAGAGCAAGTTGTTGCATTGGGGCGGCTTGGATGGCCGCTGCGTCGGATCGAACAGACCACCGGCGTGCGTCGTGAGACGGCCAGTGCGTATCTGAGAGCGGCCGGAATCCCCATTCGGCCGCCCGGGAGTTGGGGCCGGCGACCGGCAAAACCGGCCAACGAGGTGACCACCGACCCGGACGGCGTAAATGGTGTCGTTGAGGGGTTTGGCGGTTCCGATACTTCAAAACCGGCCAACGAAGTGACCACCGACCCGGAGGCCGAGAATCCGGTCTCGGCAGAGTCGTCGGCTCCCCCTCCAAGCCCACCGTCGGGCAGTTCCTGCGAGCCGTACCGGGAGACGATCCAACAGGCGCTGGAGCGTGGCCGCAACGCGATGGCGATCTGGCAGGACCTGGTCACGGATCACGGTTTTGCCGGCAGCTACGAATCGGTCAAGCGTTTCGTTCGCAAACTCCGGGGAGTGCGATCCCCGGAAGCGGTCGGAATCATCCAGACCGGAGCTGGAGAGGAAGCGCAGGTCGACTACGGGACCGGACCGATGGTCCGGGATCCGAAGACGGGCAAGTACCGACGGACGCGGCTGTTCGTGATGACGTTGGGCTACAGCCGCAAATCGGTCCGGCTGCTGACGTTCAAGTCCAGTTCCCGCATCTGGGCCCAGTTGCACGAGACCGCGTTCCGCCGACTCGGCGGCACTCCCCGCCTCATCGTGCTGGATAACCTGCGCGAAGGCGTGATCGTCCCGGACCATTACGACCCCACCCTGAATCCGTTGTTTCGAGATGTCCTGACCCATTACGGCGTGGTGGCCATGCCATGCCGGGTGCGCGATCCAGACCGCAAAGGCAAAGTCGAATCCGGTGTCGGGCACGCCCAGAAGACCCCATTGAAGGGACAGCGCTTCGAGAGCCTCGACCAGGCCCAGGGGTATCTGGATCGCTGGGAAGTCCGATGGGCCGACACCCGCATCCACGGCACGACCAAGCGGCAGGTGGCGGCCATGTTCGCCGAAGAGAAACCATCTCTTAAGCCGCTGCCGATCGAACCGTTTCGCTATTACCAATTCGGTGAACGTGTCGTCCATCTCGACGGTTGCGTCGAAGTCGAAGCCGCCTATTACAGTGTACCGCCGGGCTGGATCGGACGGGGTGTCAAGGTCCAGTGGGACACGCTTCACGTCCGGATCCTGGACCCAAACACCTATCAACTCCTCCGCGAGCATGTCCGCCAGAAGCGGGGTGGATACCGTGTCCGTGCTGAAGACAACCCGAAGAAAACCCCGTTAACGACGGTGCAACTGCTGGCCCGAGCCCGCCGCGCTGGCACCCACATCGGCACACTCTGTGACGCCATTCACCGCCGACAAGGGGAAGCTGCGGTCCGCCGCATCCTGGGTGTGCTCTCCCTGGCCAAGAAGTACGGTGTCTCCGCCGTGGAGGATGCTTCGGCTGCGGCACTGGAACTCCACGTCTACGAGTATCGTTTCGTCCGCCGCTATCTGGAGCGGCGACCTCCACTCGCCCTGCGTCAGGTCGATCCTCTCATTCGCGAACTGACTCAGTATCGCGATCTCATCAACCTCAAAATCCAGGAGCAGGAACACTCATGAATCTGATCGAACTCCAGCGGGCTCTCCGACAACTCCGGCTCGGCGGCATTGCCGAGGTGTTGGAAACACGCCTCCACCAGGCCCAGACCGAAGCCATGGCGCCGATCGACTTGGTCTCTCGTCTGGTCTCGGATGAACTGGACCGTCGCAGCATCCGGTTGTTGGAACGGCGTCGGAAACAGGCCCGGTTCCGCGATCCCCAGAAGACGCTCGACTCCTTCGACTTTACTTTCAACAAGAAGATGAATCGTAGTCTGGTCTTCGACCTGGCGACGGGCGCCTTCATCTCCAGGCACGACGATGCCTTGTTTCTCGGTCCTCCTGGCACCGGCAAGAGTCATCTGGCTCAGGCCATCGGCTTGGCTGCGATTGAGCAGGGCTATCGGGTCGTCTACCGTGAAACTCATGCGCTTCTCGACGACATCGCCGAAGCCACCATTGACGGTACCCGAAAGGAGTGCATGGAAGCTTTGGCGACGGTCCCGCTGCTGATCATCGACGATCTGGGGATGCGGAAGCTTCCTCCCACTGCAGCAGAGGAACTCCTCGAGATCGTGATGCGACGCTATGAACGGACCAGTACGTTACTGACATCGAATCGACCCGTCCAAGACTGGGGAAAACTACTGGGTGATAGCGCCGCCGTCACAGCCATGCTGGACCGGCTGCTCCATCACGGCCACATCCTCAAATGCGGCCCTCGGAGTTGGAGGACTAAAACGGGCTTGCCGAGTCCAGTCCCAAAGAGGTAGAACAACACCGTCCCGGGCCATCCCCGTTGGCCGGTTTTGAAGTGACCATCGTTGGCCGGTTTTGAAGTGACCACTGAGGAGATCGAGAGGCGATTGCAGACCCGGTGACCGATCTGCTACGAGTTGGGGCTCAACAGCTGATCCAACGCGCCGTGGAAGCCGAATTAGCAGAACTGCTATCCCAGCACGGTGATCGACGAACCGAGACGGGGAACGCTGGGGTGGTGCGCAACGGTTATCTACCTGAACGCGAGCTGCAGACCGGCCTGGGTCCTGTAACGGTGCAAATTCCGAAGGTCCGTGCCAAGACGGGCGAAGCTGTGACGTTTCGGTCGGCCCTGGTACCACCCTACATTCGGAAGACGAAGTCGATGGAAGCGGCCGTGCCGTGGTTGTATTTGAAAGGCGTCTCGAGCGGCGAGATGGGTGACGCCCTAAAAGTTCTTGTTGGTCCGAAGGCGCAGGGGCTGTCAGCGAGCACGGTATCGCGCTTGAAACAGGTCTGGGCCCAGGAGTACCGCATCGGGTGCGACCAGCGTTTGGACGCCGACCGCTGGGTCTATGTCTGGGCCGACGGCATCTATAGTGGACTTCGGGCCGAACAAACCAAGTTGTGTGCGTTGGTCGTGATCGGCGTGAATGAACGCGGAGAGAAGCGTTTTCTGGCGATCGAAGACGGTGTCCGGGAATCCACGCAGAGTTGGCGTGAGGTCTTGTTGAAGCTGAAGTCCCGAGGGATGAATATTCCCGAGTTGGCCATTGGTGACGGGGCGATGGGGTTCTGGGCCGCACTGGAGGAAGTCTATCCCGAGACACGCCAACAACGCTGCTGGATGCACAAGACCATGAACGTGTTGAACTGCCTACCCAAGTCGGCCCAGGCGAAAGCGAAACAGGCCCTGCACGCGATCTGGAAGGCGGAAACAAAGGCAGACGCCGAGAAGGCATTCGATCTGTTCATTGAAACCTATGAGCCGAAGTACCCGAAGGCCACCCTCTGCCTGCAGAAAGACAGAGAAGAACTGCTGGTCTTTTACGACTTCCCGGCCAAGCACTGGCAGAGCATCCGGACGACCAACCCCATTGAGTCGACCTTTGCCACCATTCGCCACCGGACCAAGCGATCGAAGGGCTGTCTGACACGGGGTGGCATGCTGCACATGATGTTCAAACTAGGGCAGTGTGCCGAGAAGAACTGGCGACGATTACGAGGATTCGATGATCTGGCCAAGGTGATTACTGGAGTGAAATTCAACGACGGAATCGAAGTGACAAACGTCGATCAGGCCGCCGCTTGAATCAATCTCCTAAACACCACTTTTGACAATAACTCGAGAATTCAAGGAAGCCTGCTATCCACATCTGAGAAAAGAAAGGGGCTGCTGCATCGGACCCCCCTAAGCCACCAAACACCCCGAACAGCTTCTGAGCTCCGTTGCAAGCAAAGAGCAAACCGACAACGATACGCATAATCGCATAGAGATACTGCGAATACTTTCCAAGCAGGGTTTCCATGGTAGGACTCCTTCAGGGTCGGCACTTTATCCCACATTCTATCCCACATTTTGAAACGGTCAGTTGCCCCCCCCCGGCATGACATTCGGCAAGATTTCGCGGATATTCCGCGACTTCCCTCGCACCCTCCGCGACAACCCCGAGAGCCGTGACCGGAGGTTCGCTGAACTGGCGCTCTGGCACCCGAATTGCCCCTCTTGCCCTTGCCGCTACCGCGAATTTTCTGTGTAATCTGGCATGTGGACGAATGCCCTTTTTGCGAGCTTGCCTCAGGCCGCGTGGATGCCGACCTGATTGCCTTACGAACACCCCTCGCTCTTGTGGTGCCTGCGCCGAAGCAGCGCCGGCTCAATCGTGGTCACATGCTGGTCCTGCCGAGGGCACACGTCACCCGGTTGGCCGATGCTGAGGCGTCGCTACTCGGAGAGCTGTACTCGGTTGCAGGACGCGTGAGCATCGCGGTGCGCGAGGCCTTTGATGCCACGGGCGCAACGCTTTTCCAAAACGAGCGCTCTCCGGACCAGGTACTGTTCCACCTCCACATCACGTGGTTCCGCGCAAGGCTGGGGATGATTTCAAGATGCCGGACCCGACCAGTGAATCGCTGAGCCACGGGGAACGCCAGCAGCAAGCCCTCGCACTGCGGAACGCACTGAACTCAACGAGCAAGAAATGACCGAACTCTCCGCCAGCCCATCAGAATCGTTGCCCTGAGCAAACACACCGTGATGCGTGCGCAGCAGGAGGTCCTGGGCGAGCTACCCTCAAAAGGTGTGTAAATAGCATAGGCGGTGATTATCCTTCCGGGTGAAATAAAAACCCGGGCGGAAGAGCCCGAAAGGAAGGAGTCACACCGCCATGAGCAAGAAGAACATTGATCGAAGTGTGGAGTCAAGAGTCTGCTTTGAACAGCTGGAAGAGTGGGTGCGAGAGCAGATCCAGTTTTACGTACAGGAACTGTTGGAGGATGAAGTGACACAGCTGCTGGGACGAAGAAAGAATGAGCGTCGCCGAGAAGTGGACGCGCCCGGTGGCTATCGCAACGGCTACGGTAAGGAGCGGCGACTGACGCTGAGTTGCGGAACGATCAAGCTGCGGCGTCCCCGAGTGCGGGATCTGGAAGAGCGTTTTGAGAGCCGGGTCTTGCCGCTGTTTGCCAAGCGGACGCAAGAGGTACGAGACTTGATTCCAGAACTCTATTTGCATGGTCTGGCCGAGGGGGATTTCGATCTGGCCTTAAGAGGGCTTTTAGGGGAAGAAGCGCCGCTGTCCCCCAGCACCGTAGCCCGGTTGAAGGAGAAGTGGCAGGGAGAAATGGAGGCCTGGCAAAGCCGTCGGCTGGACGATCTGGAAGTGGTGTATCTGTGGGCAGACGGTGTGTACATCAAAGCAGGGCTGGAGAAGGAAAAGGCCGTGATCCTGGTAGTGATCGCCGCTTTAAGTGATGGCACTAAAGTGGTGGTGTCGGTCAGTAGTGGTTATCGAGAATCGACCCAGAGCTGGTCCGAAGTGCTGAGGGATCTCAAAGAGCGGGGGATGAACCCACCGAGACTGGTGATGGCTGACGGGCATCTGGGGATCTGGGGAGCGTTGCGCAACGTTTTCCCAGAAGCCGACGAGCAGAGATGCTGGAATCATCGCATCGTCAACTTGCTGGCTAAGATCCCCAAGGGTCGGCACAAAGCGGCGTTGTTGATGTTGCGGCAGATCCCTTATGCAGAAACACGGCAGGAAGCCGAGCAAGTCAAAGGACGATTCCAACATTGGTGTGGCAAGAGAGGACTGGAGGCAGCGGCTGATCTGATCGACCAGGACTGGGATCGGATGGTGACGTTTTACAACTATCCCAAACAGCAGTGGCAACATCTGCGGACTACCAATCCAGTGGAGTCTCCCTTCTCTGCTCTGCGACTGCGAACCGATGCCGCTCGAAGGTTCAAGAAAGTGGCCAACGCACGGGCTGTCATCTGGAAGATGCTGCTGGTCGCTGAGAAAAGATTTCGCCGTTTGAAGGCTCCGCACTTGATGAAGGATGTCTACCAAGGCGCCCAATATGTCAATGGAGTTCCAGTCAACCAAGTCACCGAGGAGAAAGCCGCCTGATGTCTATTTACACACTTATTGACGGAACCTCTCCTGGGCTGTGAGAACTGCGAGCCAGACACGGCCGAGATTCCATTCACAGTGCTGGACGATGTCACTGGTCAGGCCCCGGCGACTACGTATTACTTGCTGGCTGAGCCTGCCGTATGCCCAAGATGTAGAGGGGCGGTGTACGAGGAGACGTTGGTGGCGAGGTAACGCGTCGCCATCGTTCTGTTCAGGAAAGTGTCTCTTAGTTTCTCACGGGATTCTGTCCGAATTGTTCTGACGACGTACAGTCTACAATCCTTTCAGATGCCCAGACCCTCGGCATGCGTTTGAGTCCAGGTTATGGAACTCAGATAACAATCTCGAATCTTGGCATCTGTGAGTTTTCCGGCTCTCACGTTTGTCCAGTCATCCTGCTCGTAGGCTAGAACGCAATTCAGAGCGTCTCCAAGAACACCTTCGCGGTACAGCAACGCCTCGCGGATCTCGTCCGAAAGTGGGAGCAAATCCAAGGCTTGGACCATTGGGCAATCCAGGACCGCGTCTAGCACAGAGAAGAGACCGACGGTGAAGAAAACCACCTTCCGATCTCTACCTGACGCCTCAGCAAGCGACTCACACATTCTTGCGCGAATAAGTGCTGTGATCATCAGCTCCCGCGGCTTGTCTTCCATTCTGGAAAACATCAGCAGAGTGGCCCAGGTACGGATACGCTCGAGACCAACTAGGCTCACACCATGGCTTATCGATTCTACTTTCCCGGACAGGCCGACATAGGCGGAGTTGGCAAACTCTAGCAATTTAAAAGCGAGTGGTACGTCCTGGCTGATCATTTCTCCCAGTTCTTGAGCGTCAACTGCAGGATCTCGCAGTCGTGCCAGCAACCGCATCGTGGCCAGGCGGTTGAGGGGAATATCTTTGCCCGTGATGTTGGGTTTGCAGAAAAAGTAGCCTTGAAAATAGTCGAAGCCCAAACCGCAGGCGAATTCGAAATCTTGATGAGTATCGACATTGTCGGCTAATAACCGTGAGCTGAACTTCTTCAGGGTTTCCAGACGAGCTTCGATGGCGAGCTTTCCAAGGTCCCTAAAATCGAGCTTGATTACGTAGGCGATCGAAGCCAGCGGGTGGTCGCTTTTCCGTATCAGCAAGTCTGCTATCGCAAGGCGAAAGCCGTCCGTGGATAGTTTGGCAAGTGCCTGGAAGAGAGCTTCGTCCGGATCGACGCCCTCGTCGCTCACTTCCAGGACAACGCGTTCCTTGGGAAGAGACTGGCAATACCCTCTCACGACAGCGCCCCGTGGCACGCTGACGAACGCCAGACTGTCCCCCACGAGTTGATTCAGTCCTGTTTTTGTGCACCTGTCCAGGATCGTTCTTGTTATGGCCAGATAGCCATCCGGCTTCTTTCTTGCCGCAAGCAACCCGTAAGCGAACACATCCATGTCTGAGCGGCAAATCGGATGTCTGTTGATGAAAACATCGCTTAGGCGTTGAACGGTTGAAGGGACAGATGCAGACGGAGTCAGGAGGTAAGTGGAGAGCTTCACTAAAACAACTTGTTCGACCGCACCACGCCGGTTCGAAGCCACCTGAGTTGAATGGGAGGCCAGCGCCTGGGTTGCCGCCTCCAGGTCCTCTAAAGAAACCTTGAAAGACAGGCCATCAGGCGCCCTTTGAAACGTGGCGAGCGCGTGCCGGAACAGTGTCGCGCCTGCTGGCTCTGCAGAAGAAAGAGACGCCAGGGCCTCAAGAATAACTGATAGTTCCTGGCGATTTAACCGGATGAGTACGTCGGACCGACTCAAGTCAAAGCCTCACTGGAGACGATGACCTGCGGCGAGGCCAGTCTCGCTGTCAGGAGGTCAATGAACAGATGGTCGGGGTCGGCAACGAGAATTGACAGATACAAGTGTTCGCCTCCCTAGCGTTACTTGGCTGCTACACATGGGCCGAAACAGAATCAGCGCGTCGGTAATTGTGGACGAGTCGCGCTGCTCCAATCTGATTCTCAAACTCTCCTCCCCAATTCCGTCGGCCATATTCAATTGTGTAATCAATAGCTTACAGACACTTCCACTGCCAACCGGCTCAAGTGCCCAGCGTTACGAGGACCCTAAACCTAAAAAGACGTAATATCACCTAATCTCCTTGCTATAGCTATTATATTTTTTGTCAGTCTCGTAGGTCTAAAGGGGCCAGGAAAGGGCGGAGCAGGTTTTGTGGGGTGCACAGGGTTGCCCGGATCATGTGGGCGTACGAGATCCAAGCGCTTCGCGGAAGTGGATCCCCGTAGGCCGGCCGCGCCTGCTGCCTTTCGGTGTGTCGGAACGTCGGTTAATCACCCGGGCCTTTCAGGGAATCCGGGTGCCACAGGGTGCCGCGGGTGCCGCGTTTTGGCCCGGTTTGGCCGCGTTTGGCCAAACTAACAATTGAAACTATTGAAAGGGAAGGGTTACCGCAAAATTCACTCGCCGAACACTCCGAACGAGAGGCAAGGGATAGATTCTTGCGCTGACAACACCCTCACAAATGCTGGACTCTTGCGACGGTCTCAATAGAATAGGCTCATGACTTTCACAACCGGCCAAAAGCGTTCGTCCAGTTTCCTGGGCCACAATCTGGTTGCGCGGCAGGACGGTGGAGAGTGGCGGGCCCGCGTCGAAGGCGAAAAGGCGCTGGAAATCCACGATCTGTTCGGGTCGCTCGAAGAAGCGCAGACTGATCTGCACATGCGCGCTCACTGGCACATCGAGCACAAAGAGTGCGATTGTAAGCGCGGTTTCGGGCCCGTTTGGAACGGGGACTGATCTTTCGGTCCGGCGTGTTTGTCGGGGCCGACGTCTCGGTTTGCTCGACCCTTCACTCGAAGTGCGCCCTGAGGGTGGTTTGGCTCCTGCTGCTGACTGTGTTGCCCTCCGGCTGTCTCTTCGTCCACGGACAGCGTTATCAGCACTTCACGATTCCGACTCCGATCGCGGCCGATGAATTCCTCGTCGTCGGCTTTCTCGGGGGACGCGATTCCTGGGACAATACCGAGGTCGGTGTGGGGCGGCTGGCGGCCCGGCTCCGTGACTCCGGTATCGACCGGGTGCATTTCGAAATCGTCGAGAACAAAAAGCGGGACCTCGCCGTAACACTCGTCCGAAATTCGTTCGACAGGAACAGCGACGGACATATCGACGGCCTTGAGCGAGCGTCGATCGGACTGATCGTCTACGGTCAAAGCTTCGGCGGAGCGGCGGTGGTGAAGTTCGCCCGTCAGATGGAAGAGCTGGACGTCCCTATCTTGTTGACGATCCAGGTCGACAGCATTGGAATCGGCGACGGCGTGATTCCCCCGAACGTTCGATCGGCAGCTAACCTGTTCCAGCGGGATGGCTGGATCATCCGTGGTGAGCCGGAGATCCGCGCCGAAGATCCCGCGCGGACACGCATCCTCGGAAATTTCCGTTTCAGCTACAAGAGCAGACAGATTGATTTGACGGATGTGGCCTGGTTCAAGAAGATCGGCAGGGTTGCCCATACGAAGATGGATCGGGATCCGGAGGTATGGGATCAGGTTGAACAACTGATTCGCGACGCGGTCGAGAGCGCGCGAGTTCTAATTTCTCGATCGGCCGTTGAGCCTGTGCTTGGAATGGAAGGTGCCAGGTGTTCCGAAGTCGCTCCCCAGAAACGGCGTTGGGGGGCGCGTCGTGATGAGCAGGCTCTGACGAGGAAACTTCCTACCAAAGGTGACTGGGCTTCAATCCCCTGTCAATCTTTAGGCATGGACAAATCCTCGGCTCCTTCCGCTACTTTCTTATCACGATCAGAATGCTTAGCACGGCGAGCAAGAGGGATACTGCCCACTAGTCCTATTAGCGTATTGGCGTCCTCCGGGCCTTGAATGAAGTACTCCCGGAACGGTGTACGGTACCAGCTGAAACAGAATCATTCCGGCGCCGAACGCGATGACGGCCCACGGGCGTCTAGACCACAGGCCCCACCCAACAACGATATTGAGTCAGGGAGATCCCTGGTCAGGACCGCTGACGCGGATCTGACGTATTGAGGCTAATGCGGCACAAAATTTATGTTGACAAGTCGTTTGTCATATATGACAATAAGATTGTCATTATCAACGTGGCTCCGCATGGACGTGTCGGAGCCAAAACAGACAGAAGGAGAGGAACGATGAATTCACCCAGGAACATGAACATGGAAGAGCATCGGAAAGTTGGACGCGGTCGGAAGGCTTTTTGGCTGGTCACCGGAATGCTGGTGGTAGCCCTTATCGTTTCTGCGGGCTGCAGCAGGAGAGGGAGGGATACCCGCGGCTTCTCCACGAGTCAAATCGTCAACGGGGAAGGAATCGAGCGGTGGCTCGATGGTCTCGATGTGAGCTCAACGCAGCGCGTCCGTTTACTGCCTGTAGCCGAGCGTTTTCAGTCTCAGATTCTTGAGCTGTGGGCGGAGGAAGGCACGCTGAGAACTCAGCTCTTGGCCGCTTTCGAGACCGAAGAGTTCGAGCCCGAACGAGTCGCACGCCTGCGGAATGCAGCAGTAAAGCTGAGCGACTCCGCGATCACAGACGCACTCGAGGCGGCGGTTGACGTCTGGGAGGTTCTGACACCCGAACAGCGGGCCGAGGTGTTGAAGCACTGGAACAGGAGAAACTGACTCCGCCGGCGGCGAAGAGACACGGATTAGCGACAGAGGGGACATACCAATGACCGACGATATCGAGAGGCTGCTGGACGAAGTCCGACTCCTGTACCACCGGATTGTTCAGGTAGCAGAACAGCTTCATGCGGTCGAACCCGTCACGCTCGGAATGCGCGCGGTGCTCGAATTCATTCTCAAGAACGGTCCCACGACCGTGCCGGACGTGGCGCGCAGCCGACACGTGACGCGCCAACACATCCAGTCGTTGGTGAACCCGATGCTCGACGAGGGTTTCGTGGCGCTCAAGGACAATCCGGCTCACAAACGGTCCTCGCTGGTGAAACTGACGGACAAGGGGGAACGCGTGATTCGTAGAATGAGAAAGCGCGAAGCTCGACTCTATGAGTCGACGGACTTCGCGATGCGTGTCAGCGAGATCCGGGCGACCGCCAGGTCCCTGAAGCGCGTTCGCGAAGCACTGAAGGGAGATCTCTGATGTCGAGTGCGTTAAGACTGATAGTCGTTCGGCAGTTCGGGAAGCCGTCTGGTCTCTTGGGCGTACCGGCCGGCCTGATCATGGAGTACCGGCCGTCTAACAGGATCCGAAACTTGCGCACAGTGAATCTGCTGGACATCCAGCCCGGAGACCTTGTGCTCGAGATCGGGTCCGGCCTAGGTCTGGCGGTTCAAAAGGTCGCCAGCCTGGCCACGAGGGGCAAAGTGGTCGGCATTGATCATTCCGAATCGATGGTTAAAAGAGCGGCAAGCCGGAATGCGAGCGCGATTGCTAGTGGTCTTGTCGAGCTTCACGTCGCGTCGGTTTACGGCATGCCGTCGTTCCGAGCTCCGTTCGACAAGGCATTTGCAGTAAACGTCTACATGTTCTGGCGGGATAAGGTCGAGGCACTCGGTAAACTGTCCAAGGTCCTCAGGCCCGGTGGAACTCTTGCACTGACCCTTCAGCCGAGACAGGCTCGGGCTACCGACGACGACGCGGAGCTGGTGGGAGCCGACATCGCACGGGACATGCGCGCCGCAGGCTTCAGCGACATCGGCACCACGGTGTTTGAGATGAAACCGGTGAACGCAGTCTGTGTCTGTGGAACCAAGCCGGGTTAGTCCAAACCGTCTTGCCGCACCTGTGCCTGGTTCCAGGACGCTTGGGAAATCCCTTAGGATTACCCGAGAAAGACCCGGTTTTGTTTTACCGATCCAATATCAACCCGAGCAGTCGGCGTCTGTAAGGAAGCCGGCCTTTTCTCACCCCAGTCTGTCGGCAATCCGGACAAGGGCAAAGTCACTCCCCAGAAACGCGTTGGTCTCAATAGGTTGATGCAACACTTCACATGAAGAGAGAGGTGAAGTGTATGGCGAAGAAACGAAAGCAGAAGCCGAGGAGGCAGCGGCGATGGTTCACAGCGACCGAGCTGGTCGAGATGTGGGATCGATGGCAGCGAGGAGAGACGACCGAGGAGATCGGGCGTGTGCTGGACCGAGCCAGAGCGACTGTTCACCAGCAGCTGGCGGTGTATGGTGGTATCCGTCCCCGACGGCGGTGTCGCGCAGCGCGGGTGCTGACTCTGATCGAACGCGAAGAGATATCCAGGGGCATCGCGGCGAAGCGATCGATTCGCTCGATTGCGATGGTTGTCGGTCGCGCACCCTCGCCGGTGAGTCGAGAGATTGCCCGTAACGGCGGCTATGCTCACTATCGGGCGTCAGCTGCGGATGAGCAGGCCTGGGAACGCGCCCGCCGTCGGAAGCCTTGTCGCCTGACCCGGTGTCCACGATTACGGCAGCTCGTTGAAGAGAAGCTGCGAGACGATTGGGCACCTCAACAGATTGCCGGGTGGCTGAAGCTCACATTCCCGGACGACGAGTCGCTGCACGTGTCCCACGAAACCATCTATCGCAGCCTTTTCATACAGGCGCGCGGTGCTTTGAAGAAGGAGCTCACTCAGTATCTGCGCTCGAAACGATCCATCCGCCGATCCCCCTGGCACACGGGACGCAGGGGCCACGGAAGCGGACAAATCAACGATGCCATCTCCATCAGCGAACGTCCGGCTTCAGTGGAAGACCGCGCCGTCCCCGGTCATTGGGAAGGCGACCTGATTGCCGGATCGAAGAACACCTACATGGCGACGCTGGTCGAACGTCACTCACGTTACGTGATGCTGGTGAAGGTTCCGAACAAGCAAACCGAAACCGTCATCAACGCGCTGATCGAACACGCTCGGACACTACCGACCGAGCTCTACAAATCGCTGACCTGGGATCGTGGTCTGGAGATGGCGGATCACAAACGGTTCACTCTGGCGACCGACATTGCCGTCTACTTCTGCGATCCGAAGAGTCCATGGCAACGGGGCTCGAATGAGAACACAAATGGTCTGCTCCGATACTATTTCCCGAAACGAACGGACTTATCCGTACACTCACAGGAGCATCTGAATATGATTGCGCGGAAGCTCAACAGACGGCCCCGTCAGACGCTGGGGTTTCACACTCCAGCTGAACGATTTAACGCATGTGTTGCATCGACCGGTTGAGCTGGCAGCCGTTCTAAGAAGTCATCCCGTGTTTGAAAACCCATCGGTGTGCGGCGCGATGGTGACGCGAGCATGGTGCCCTAGCGGCTGAGAGATTTGCTCATGACCACGCTTTTGTAGTTCGTGACGGGCCGGTGATCGATTGCATCAACGATCCGGAATCCGAGCTTTGAGTAGTACTCGACGAGGCGCGACGCGTGCTCAGCGGTATCAAATGCCAGTTCCGTCGCTCCCTCCTTCAGAGTCGCTTCCTCAACTATTTCCAACATCCGTCCTCCGATACCTTGACCTTGAAGCCGAGGCTCAACTGCAAACTGACCGAAAGTTGCCACACCGGCTCGGCGGTACGAGTCACAGGTCCTCTTGCGCGGTGAGAGGGGAAAATAGTAAGTCAACGTGCCGACGATCCGAGTATCGATGAGAGCTACGTAGCACTTACCGTTTCTGATCCGTTCCCTCGTCTGTTCCTCGGTTTGGTGCGTCGCAAAGTAGTTCATACCCGCATCGGCCAGGGGTTTGTAGGCTCGATGCAGTAAGTCGGTCAGGTCCGCGATAGAGTCCCGTTCGTCGAGCAAACGGATTTGGATATCTTGTCTGTGTTCGGTTGCGTACAAGGGCTTCCCTCGCGTGTTCCCCATCTGGTTCATCTGATCGGTCGAGGCATCTAAAGGCGCTCGGTCACCGACCGGCTCGCCACGGATTGGGGTCGACAACTCTCGTTGAGCCTTGTTTTTACATGGTCATCCACGCCTGCAAATTAAATGGACGTGCTGGCCCAAAGAGGCAAATGGTTCCTGCCGATGAAAAGCCATTTCAACCTCCAACAATTCGTTTAACTCGGCTGGACTTTCGGGTGGCATTGGCAGGTGGTCATGGAATATACGAATGCCCGCCTTGGACTGAACACGAAAACCGGCATCCACGATCCAAGAGCACACTTGCTCCGGGTCCAGCGGCACGGCCTGGTCTTGGTCTGATCCGAGGCCCGCCCCCGTAAGAGAGCGGAGCTGACCTTGAAGCGCCTTCTTCAAGATCGCTGCATTGCGGTTGAAGAACATGAGGGACAGGAATCCATCGACATTTACAAGGGAGAGGAGACTCTGAAATATCCCGCGAGGTCCCGCCAGCCATTCCAGAACCGCGTGACACAGAACCAAATCGAAATGGCCTCTGACTTCCTGCTTCAGCTCCTGAGCCTTCGCTTGCACAAAATGAACGGAACCAGTGGTGTTGGTTGCGCCGTGCGTCTCGCGGGCCCTGTCCAACATTTCGGGGGACGGGTCGCAGAGGGTCACGTCGTTCCCCAAGGCCGCCATCTTGAGCGCAATCTGGCCCATCCCGGCTCCGATGTCGATTACTCGCAACGTGCCGTCGCTGATCGCCGGGACTTCTGTCAACAAGTGCCGCCATAGAACGTGAAGGCGCACGTCTCCCTTCGTGCCTCCATACACGTTCCGAGCAAGCCTCTCGACGAGACCGCGACCGAAAACCGTATCATCCTTTTTGGTCATGACTTTTCAGAAGTCGGAGGCTTTAAATGAGGGATTTCTCGTACAGAATGATCCCGATCTCACCAGTGCCGGGAAAGTTTGCAACCTTTCGCCCGACCTCAACGTAGCCGTGCTTCTCATACAGTGCCTGTGCGGCTTTCTGCCGGTCCGTTGTGTCCAGCACGATCTTGGTGTAACCGAGTTGAGCGGCTCGCTCCTCAAGCACGGTCAGCATGGCTTGCCCGAATCCTTTTCGTTGGAAGTTCGGGTGGACGCGCATGCGTTTGATCTCAGCGATTTCATCGTCAACACGCCGTAAGGCCCCCATAACCACAAGCCGGCCGTCGACGTGTCCAACTAGGAACTCGCCTCCGTTTCGAGGGTATGCCTCGTCGATGTCGTGGAGGTCGTCGTTCCAGGGGCCGTCGCCAGCATTTGCCCCAACACCGTCCAGGGCGAGCTTGTGCAGGAACCAGACTTCGTCGTCGTCGGCTGGTTGGTAGTGGCGGAGGATCATACAATCAACTTGAGGGGCGGTTTCGAGCTCCAGCAAAGTCCATGAGGTAAAGAACATTCGGGCTACGATCGAGGTACCTCATCGATACTGCCGTAAACGGGGCATCCCCTCGTCTCCAGCACCGCCACCTCCGCCATCACACCCGACGTCGGTGGTCCTGGAAGCCGTAGTATGGCATCACATCGCTCCGCCAGAGCGAGAGAGATCGGCATCATGATCTCCTCGTACGTGTCCGTGCCTGCAGCTTGGATTACCGGGAGAGCCATGTTGACTCCGACCACGGGTATATGACCTTTGAGAAACACCTCGTATGCCGCCCGATTAAGTTTTGCCAGATTGGATGTCCTTTCTTCCTCCGTATTCGCACCGGTACGGTACGGACCGCCGATCATGATCAACATCTGAACCTCCACTCTGTCTGCCTGTAAGGCCATGCTGCCAACCGCTCTGGATCGATCCTATAGCCACTTTCACTGCTGTCCGGACGTCGGAGGGCTAGAGCCCAGTAAGTGTTTGATTGGGAATGAATAACTCATGGTTTTGTTTGGTCTCGATTTGAAACGTTGCTCATCGATTTGCGACCCTGCGAGGAACTCAATCGCGGGAGGCATCGATGAACCTGGGAAAGCTGGTGTTCGCGCAAGTCACACAACATCTGCCGCTGACAACGTTTCGACGGTGCGTGGCCCGGTACGCTGGAGAGCGCAAGGTGAAGAGCTTTTCCTGCCTCGATCAATACTTGTGCATGGCGTTCGCTCAACTGACCTATCGGGAAAGTCTGCGCGACATCGAAGCGTGTCTGCGAGCGCAAGAAACCAAGCTCTACCACATGGGCATTCAGGGCCGAGTGTCGCGCAGCACGCTTGCCGATGCCAACCAAGTGCGCGACTGGCGCATCTACGCCGACTTTGCGCAGTCTCTGATCCGGATTGCTCGGCGTTTGTATGCGGACGAACCGTTTGGCGTCGATCTGAAAGAGACGGTCTACGCCTTGGATGCCAGTACCATCGACTTGTGTCTCTCGGTGTTTTCCTGGGCACCGTTTCGCTCGGCCAAAGCGGCGATCAAACTGCACACGCTTTTGGACCTGCGCGGCAATATCCCTTCGTTCATCCATATCAGCGACGGCAAGCTTCACGACGTGAATGTTCTGGACCTGTTGCTGCCCGAACCAGGAGCCTTCTACATCATGGACCGTGCCTACATCGACTTCCGCCGTCTCTACGGTCTTCACCAGGCAGGCAGCTTCTTTGTGACCCGAGCCAAGTCCAATCTCAAAGCCCGGCGCCGCTACTCTCATACCGTCGATCGGAACTCCGGATTGATCTGCGATCAGACCATCATGCTGACTGGCTTCTACACGCGCCAAGACTTCGAAGCGCCTTTGCGCCGCATCCGATTCAAAGATCCCAAAACCGGAAAGCGGTTGGTGTTCCTGACCAACAACTTCACGCTGCCGGCAATCACTATCACCGAGCTTTATCGATGCCGGTGGCAGGTCGAGTTGTTCTTCAAATGGATCAAGCAGCATCTTCGTATCAAAGTTTTCTTTGGCACTTCCGAGAACGCTGTCAAAACTCAAGTGTGGATTGCTGTCTCCACTTACCTGCTGGTCGCTATCGTGAAAAAACGACTCCACATCTCGGCCAGCTTGTATGAAATGCTACAGATTCTGAGTCTGACCATGTTCGAACGAATCCCATTGGATCAACTACTTAACAACATCGCTACCGATGAGGATCTGTGCTTTTCGACTAATCAACTGAATCTATTCAACTAACGTCCGGACAGCAGTGAGCCACTTTATCAAATGAAAACGATCACGGGGGTGGAGCCAGCGACCGCGCACGAGGCGATTGGCATGAAGCATCTTCCGAAGCTGCGGAGAGCCTGTTTGACCGGGTCCTCTTACTGGTTGCGGTTATCCGTGTCGTCGAGACTGAGGAACCGCCGAGACGCTCAGCGGTGTGAAGGTATGTAGACCTGAGTAGATGACTCGAACGGCGTTTATGGGGAGGGACTTTACCCTGTCCGGTTTGCCGACAGACGGGCAAGTAAGGTCAGCTCCTTAGATGCCGACCGCTCGGGTGTTGAGATTGGATCGGTAAACGCTACGGCGTTACTCAAGACTAATCGTCGTCGATAGCACCCAAGGTCGTGAACAGTGAAGAGCCAGCGGTCATGATAAGACTCGGGCCGACAAGTAACAAAAAAGGGGTTCGCAGTGACAGCATCACGTGCCCGCTCGTGGCCCACAAGAAGAGAGCCTGGGCCACGGCCGGCCGGTCTCTTCTGTCGCGGCCCCGATTTGTGGCCGAGCGGGTATCATTGCAGTTGGATGCAACTTCGAGCCATGCCTGTCGTCCTCTTATTGATGGTAACGCCGGCGACCGACCTTCTGGCCCAAAGTGGACCCTACCCAGCGACGCCTCAACGTCCGACGTTCACCTCCGACGCGTCGACGACGGCGGCCGGCACGATGGAAGTCGAATTCGGAGTCGCCGCGACGGGTTCCGGCGGTGATTTCCTGACCCTGCCGACGATGCTGAAGTTCACGCCGGACGTGTCGGGCGTGTTCCATCGCGCGGAATTCAGTATGAGCTTCGACACCTTGCAACGCGATTCCTCAGGAGCCGAGACCGAATCGCGGTTCGGCGATTCGGTTCTGCTGGCTATCCGACGTCCGGTCTGGGAAGGGGATTCGATTTCGGTGGCGGTTGCTCCACTTGCGCAGTTTTTCATCCGCGACCTTGAGGGGGCGCGCCTGGGATTGCTGGGGATCGTCGCCTATTCGTCGGGCCTGAATGGTGTCGTAGGGAACCTCACCTGGACGTCGGCGACCTCGTCGTCGTCGGCAAATCCAGCGCACAAGTACGACTTCGCCGTCGACTACGCACGCACCCTGGGCTTCTCAGGGACCGCTTCACGCCTCGGAGTCTTTGCGGGAGTGTGGATCGAGAAGCCCACCCGAACCGACACATCCGTTTCGATGAGCCAGGGCATCACCTACCGGATCCGTCCCAACCTGGTGTGGGACGTGGCCATCGTCGAAAACGGCCTGGCTGCCGGTCCGGCCCGCTACCAGGTGCTGGCTGGGCTGACCGTCAACCTCGGTCGGTTGGGCCGTTGATGGTTGATTTCGGCCCATTGCCGCCGAGACGAAGAACCGGCGGAGGCGACAAGTAAAGCAAGCAGGGTTCGCAGTGCAGGGTGTGGAGAGAAGCACGGCTGGAATGTCGCAGGTGGGGTGTTATGTTGAGGTGTAGGAGGCACAACGGCGGGATTCCTCCTCCCTTGTCGCCTAGTGTTTAGGAGCACCGAGAGCCAACTCCTCGAAAGTCGGCTCCTCAGAAGCCAGTCACGCCTCAGAAACGCCGTTGGGAGAAGTCTTAGGTCCTATTGAGGTTGGATGCAGAATTCCGCGAGGATCAACTCTCGCAGTGTGTTTGCGCCACGCAAGCGATCCGATCGGCTACTCGTGGCGGAGCGCGCGCACGGGATCCAGGCGAACGACGCGGAGTAGCGGTGCCGCCACGGCAAAGGCAGCGGCCGTCAGCAGCGCTCCTCCCGCGAGCAGGAACGAAGCCGGGTCAAGCGGCTCGATGCCGAACAGCTGACTCCGAACGAGGCTGCTCAGCGCCATTGAGGCGAGGAGGCCGATAGCAAGCCCCCCCAGCACGGCCACCGTTGTTTCCCGCATGACCAGAGCGGCAAGATTTCGCGGGAGGGCACCCAAGGCAAAGCGAATACCGAGCTCCCTCGTCCTTTGGATGACGCTGCTGCCAACTGCACCGTAGAGGCCGATCGCCACCAGAGTCAGCGTGAGGAAACCAAAAAGCGAAGCTAGATAGGCCAGGAGCCGTTCGCGGCGAAGGGCGTCGTCCAACTGCGCGACCGTCGTGCGCATGTCGCGTATCGGAACACTTGGGTCGATTTCCCGAATGACCTGCCGGATGCCCGCCATGACCGCGGCAGTGCCGTCCTGTTCAGTGCGCACGCTAATAGTGGGTACGCCGGACATATTCTGGGCGAGCGCCATGTAGGCGGCAGACTCGACGGGTTCTTTCGGGCCGAGTTCGCGGGCGTCCCTTACCACACCAACGATCTCGAATGGCTCATCCGGCCGCTCGAAGGCAGCGAAGGTTTCACCGATCACGCCGATTCGTCCGAAGAAGTGCCTCGCGAACGATTCGTTGACGACCGCCACGCTCCGCGAGGATGGCCGGTCGGACTCTTCGATTCCACGGCCGAGCAGCAGATCCAGGCCCACCGTCTCGAAGAATCCCGGGCCGACTTCCCGGAACAACATCAATTCCTCGATAGTCGCGGTTTCGAAACCCGGGGCCACCGCCAAGATCCCGTACTGAATATCGCCGATCGGGGAAGATGATGCTGCGGCGTTACGCACAGCCGGCAATGATT
The DNA here is from genome assembly GCA_965206125.1 of Terriglobia bacterium. Taxonomy (GTDB): domain Bacteria; phylum Acidobacteriota; class Terriglobia; order 20CM-2-55-15; family 20CM-2-55-15; genus CAXWPM01. The sequence goes on along the minus strand of CBDBIN010000045.1, from coordinate 24,196 downwards.
TCAGCCGTGCGATCTCCTGGTCGAGGACTGCCGATGTCCGCACCTGATCGTAACCAATCATCACCATTGGAAGCTCGAAGACCACCATGTCACGAGGTTCGAAGCCAAGCTCAACGCTCCGAAAGCTCTGAAACGTGCGGAGGAACAATCCCGACCCGACTAGCAACACCACAGTTAGCGCGACCTGGCCGCCAACGAGAACCGCATGAAGTCGGGAACGAGCGATACGTGGCGAGGAATCCCGAAGCCAGTTCTGAGGGTCGGTCGCTGCTGCGCGATAGGCGGGGGCTGTGCCCGCCAAGAGCCCGGTCAAGACGGCTACGCCGAGCGCAAACGCCAAGACCGGCCAATTCGGAGTGAGGTCCAGCGAACGAAGACCGGTTTCTCCGGCGGCAAACCTCAGGATGATGTCTCCTGTCCATGCGGTGAGCGCCAATCCGAGGAGTCCACCCCCCAGTGTTAGGAGCAGCGTTTCGGTCAGAACCTGCCGCACCAGGCGGGTGCGCCCGCCGCCGAGCGCCACTCGAATACTGAATTCATGGGACCGGGACCGTGCCCGCGCCGCCATCGCTCCGGCCAGATTCGCGCATGCGATTAGCAGGACGAACGCGGTCAACGCCATGAGAATCCGTAACGGCCGATCGAGGCTCTCCCGGAATCCCGAACTCAAGCCGTTGCCGACTGGGCGGATGGCCACGCTGGACCGCGACAAGGATTCCCCAAACTGCTCGACGATGGGAGCCGACAACACCGACTCCCGAAAGCGGCCTAGGTTCTCCTGGAAGAGTGGCTCGAAGTCGGCGCGCAATTCCTCTAGGGTAACGCCCGTGCGCCGCCGTCCCACCGTCCGCACCGCCAAGGGGTATTCTGCGGAATGACCCTCTCCCCGAATCTGAACGAAGACTCCTAGCGGCAGGGTGATGTCAGGGGTGAAACCGAAACGGACTCCGTCGAAACCGGGCGGAGTAACGCCGACGATTGTGAAAACTCGTTCATTCACCTGGAGGATCCGGCCAATCATGGTGGGGTCGCCGCCGAATCGCCGTTGCCAGTACGCGTGACTGAGCACGACTACTGGCGCGGCATCGAGTTGGTCGTCAGACGGAATCAGCAGACGCCCTATGGCAGGAGTCAACCCCAGCAACTCGTACATCTCGCCCGAGACCCCCTGCATCCGGGCCAATTCTCCGGTGCCATCCAAGACCGCATTCACATCGGTTTCTGCGTCATTGAACGCGAAGGTCCCAGAGAGCGTGCGGTTGTTGTCGCGGTAGTTCTCGAATCCGGGATACGACGAATCGGGACAGAGCACGGCGTCAGATGCGCCGAGAATCGAATCATTGTCATCGCAGGTAATCTCGACGAATTCTTCGGGATTGGCTACCGGCAACGTTGTAAGCAGCGCTTGCCGCATCAACGAAAACACCGCCGTGTTGGTGCCAATGCCGAGCGCGAGCGACAGGAGGGCTACTGTTGTGAAGGTCGGGCTGCGCCTCAGGTTACGGAGCGCGTACCGGATGTCTCGGAGCAGATTTTTCATTTAGGAAAAGGCTATCCCCAACGGAGGGGAAGACAAAAAGATTTCGACGAGACGTTCACGGCGGTGCGTCCCCTTCCTAGAACGGCTGCCGGCTCAACCGGTCGATGCAACACATGCGTTAAATCGTTCAGCTGGAGTGTGAAACCCCAGCGTCTGACGGGGCCGTCTGTTGAGCTTCCGCGCAATCATATTCAGATGCTCCTGTGAGTGTACGGATAAGTCCGTTCGTTTCGGGAAATAGTATCGGAGCAGACCATTTGTGTTCTCATTCGAGCCCCGTTGCCATGGACTCTTCGGATCGCAGAAGTAGACGGCAATGTCGGTCGCCAGAGTGAACCGTTTGTGATCCGCCATCTCCAGACCACGATCCCAGGTCAGCGATTTGTAGAGCTCGGTCGGTAGTGTCCGAGCGTGTTCGATCAGCGCGTTGATGACGGTTTCGGTTTGCTTGTTCGGAACCTTCACCAGCATCACGTAACGTGAGTGACGTTCGACCAGCGTCGCCATGTAGGTGTTCTTCGATCCGGCAATCAGGTCGCCTTCCCAATGACCGGGGACGGCGCGGTCTTCCACTGAAGCCGGACGTTCGCTGATGGAGATGGCATCGTTGATTTGTCCGCTTCCGTGGCCCCTGCGTCCCGTGTGCCAGGGGGATCGGCGGATGGATCGTTTCGAGCGCAGATACTGAGTGAGCTCCTTCTTCAAAGCACCGCGCGCCTGTATGAAAAGGCTGCGATAGATGGTTTCGTGGGACACGTGCAGCGACTCGTCGTCCGGGAATGTGAGCTTCAGCCACCCGGCAATCTGTTGAGGTGCCCAATCGTCTCGCAGCTTCTCTTCAACGAGCTGCCGTAATCGTGGACACCGGGTCAGGCGACAAGGCTTCCGACGGCGGGCGCGTTCCCAGGCCTGCTCATCCGCAGCTGACGCCCGATAGTGAGCATAGCCGCCGTTACGGGCAATCTCTCGACTCACCGGCGAGGGTGCGCGACCGACAACCATCGCAATCGAGCGAATCGATCGCTTCGCCGCGATGCCCCTGGATATCTCTTCGCGTTCGATCAGAGTCAGCACCCGCGCTGCGCGACACCGCCGTCGGGGACGGATACCACCATACACCGCCAGCTGCTGGTGAACAGTCGCTCTGGCTCGGTCCAGCACACGCCCGATCTCCTCGGTCGTCTCTCCTCGCTGCCATCGATCCCACATCTCGACCAGCTCGGTCGCTGTGAACCATCGCCGCTGCCTCCTCGGCTTCTGCTTTCGTTTCTTCGCCATACACTTCACCTCTCTCTTCATGTGAAGTGTTGCATCGACCTATTGAGACCAACGCGTTTCTGGGAAGGTCAAGAAGGAACCGGCTTAGCTCGCTTTTCCTTGATTGGCACCAATCCTTTCACGGACGAGACAGTGCCCTTGGCTACGGCGCTCCTGACCGCATCTTCGACGGTTGTCTCCACCTTGGAGATCTCAGAAGCGTTACGTCTCGGATGCCGGAACAAGGAGTCAACCCGAGCAAGTAGCTCACGGTATCGGCGGGATTTCGGCCTTCCTGAATATGCCATCCACCGCCCTGTAGGCTTTTGCGCCTTTGGTCTTGACGGCTGGGGCGTTGTCGCCGTCAAGATGTCCGCCAGCATTTTTACGTAGATCATGGCCCTCGGGTTGTCGATGGCGAGATCGAGTTTCCTATGGAGATTCTGACGTTCACGCTTCGTCACGCTCGCACTCCCTTCTTTGCCTTCTGCTTCCATTCGGTCAGTCTAATCGCTACGTTCAACGAAGATGATTGTGCCAGTCTCGACGGGATTCGGTACTTGGAAAAGCGACAAAGCTCCTCCTAATAAACGCCGTTCTGGCTAACGATCCGACACCTGCTGCTTTTGGGTTGACATCCGACCCAAGCACTCTATACTCGTGTCGTGTGTCTACCCGAAAAGACGAAAAGGAGCGTATTACGCTTCTGCAGGGCACCCTTGATCTGTTGATCCTCAGAGCCCTCGTCTTTGGCCGTGAACACGGGCAAGGTATCGCCCGCACTATCCAGGAGCGGTCCGGAGCCACATTGCTCGTCGACCATGGATCGCTCTACCCCGCTTTGAAACGTCTCGAGGAAAAGGGCTGGATCAAGGCGGAATGGGGTACGTCCGAAAACAAACGTATAAAGCGCGGCTCTACACGTTGACTAGGCCCGGCCGGAAGCAACTTGTCGTCGAAACCGGGCAGTGGAGATCCCTGGCAGCTGCAATTGGACGGGTCCTCGGCCCCGAAGAGGTTTGAAGCAATGTGGCGACGGCAGCGGACCAAAGAGGACTTCACGGACGAGATTCAGGCTCATATCGACCTGGAGACAGATAGGCTGATCGACCATGGAATCAGCCCGGAGGACGCGCGATCGGCAGCTGCGAAGGCTTTCGGAAATGTTACCAGAGTGCGTGAACGGTTCTACGAGTCTCGACGCTTCCTGTGGTTGGATCATCTCCGGCAGGATCTCCGATACGCGACCCGCAGTCTTGGCCGCAACCCCGGGTTCACTCTCGTAGCCGTGCTGACGCTGGCGATCGGAATCGGTGGTGTCGCCGCAATCTTCAGCGTGGTCAACGGGGTATTGCTGCGATCGCTGCCCTACGGCGAAGCAGACAGGCTCGTGACGGTCAGCAGCCTTTACCGCGGCACGGCCGACCAGCCGCCACCCCCTCCACTTCCGCCTGGTGCGATCCCGGACTGGCAGGACCAACCCAATCTGTTCCAGGAAATGCTGCGATATTCCGACGGCGAGGTAACCCTGCTGAATGAGAGCGGGCCGGAAACATTGGTCGCCCCAAGGGTGTCACCAAACTTCGCACAGGTTCTCGAAGTCGAGCCACTGATGGGAAGAGGCTTCGTAGCGGAGGATGCGGCATATGGCCCAAGCGTGGTCGCGATTGTCAGTAATGGCTTCTGGAAACAGCGCCTCGGCGGCCGCTCGGACGCAATCGGCGCGGAACTCAGAACCAGCGACGGAACACTGATCGTCATTGGCGTGATGCCGCCAGGATTCTCGTTCCCACCCGTGTACTACGGGCCGGGAGATATTTGGATTCCTGCTCCTCCGCGGGTAGGGCGTACGATCGCGCGCTTGAATCCTGGTGCCTCGATTGAATCCACGGCACGTGAACTGGACGACTTCAATAAACCGTTAGCCAGTCCGATTCTTGGCGTATAGGATCGGGGAGGCGTTTTATGCATGCGGTGGGCCGGACACAGTGAGTGAAATCGCTCGTATCGCCAGTCTCCTCGAGCAGACGTTCAAAGGCCGGGCATATTACGGCCCTTCCGTGTTGGGCGCATTGGAGAATGTCACTGCCGAGATTGCTGCGCACAAGCCCGATGGGGGAGCGCATAGCATCTGGTCCTTAGTCGTGCATCTCACCGCCGAACTTCAACATGCCCGAGCGCTACTGGAAGGCACGGACCTGCTTTGGGTAGAGGGTCAAACGACTTGGTCGGAGGTGACGGATACTTCGCCAACGGCCTGGCGACAGGCAATCAGAGGGCTCGTCGAAGCCAATCGAGCCCTGGTTCAGGAGATCGAACAGCTCGATGATGTGCTGCTTGACCAACAGCTGACCCCAGTGCGAAGCACGTACTACGTCATGCTGCATGGCGCGATTCAGCACAACGTTTATCATGCTGGTCAGATCTCCATATTGAAGAGACAATCAGCCACGTAGGCGCGGTGCCCAGTGGCTGGCTAACTCCCCCCTGGCCACCTTTCCGATCGGCTCTTCACTGACACACGGGCCTATAGTTCCAAGCCCATCCAATGATGGTCGAAATACTGGCTGTTCAGGAGGATTTCTCGGCTGATAGTGCCCTCCCTCACGAATCCGTTCTTCTCGTAGAGCGAGATCGCACGTTGATTGTCCGTGCGAACGCGCAGGTTGATCTTCTTGATGGTTTGCCCCTGCTTTGCCCAGTCGATCAGCACGTCAAGCATTAGACCGCCTATGCCGAGTCCCCAAAAGTCCTTTCGTACCGACATGCCGAACTCACCTCAATGCCGGACCCGGGGCCGATCTCCGGCAGAAAAGGTCAGGACGGCCACTATCGAATCTTCGATCAGACCGAGAATGAACAGGCTGTTGTCTGCTGATAGCAGTTTTCCGATGAACGCTTCTTCCTCCGGCTCGGTCCGATGAAACTCGCCCGGGCCGAAACTGAGGAAGTCAGACTCTCCGCTGATGGATTCAACGTACTCCAGGATCGCGACGGAATCCTCGACCTCAGTATCGCGTATCACCAGCACCTGGCTGTTCTGTAATTCGTATTCGTGTGGTGTCATCGCACTTACCAATCCATTACTTTTTAGCACTCTCGTCTCGCCATATCCAAGCTCAGCGAAGGGCGCGATCGAACCTCAGCAGATTATCTACCCTCGATTTTCATATGAACTGCTAGTACCTGCCAGCAGACCTTCTCCCAACGGCGTTTCTGCGGACCTCGACGTTAGCGTGCGCAGAAAACCGGGATTCGCGGAGATACGCGCCGTGCTGCGCCGAACGCGACGACACGAGTTCGCCGGCATCTGTCCCTTCCGCGTCGCGGAATAGGACGCACTTCCTACTGCACTATTCGCTCCATCTGCCAGGCCCGAGTGTGACAAGCTAAACAGATTCCCGTCTGACTACTCAAACAGGAGGTGTTCGATGAGGAACGTCGTTGTGCTTGCTACCTTCTTCTCGCTTCTCACCCCGTCTGCTTTGGCTCAGGTCGACGTGACATCGCGGTTCCGACACGTCTTTCCCCAGATCGTGGACGGCCGGTTTGCCGACGGGAGCAGCTACATAACCTCGTTCACGATCACCAACGTTTCCCCGGGACAGACGTTCTGCTCGATCACGCTGGGTGGCTTGCGTCGGAACCGACTCCACAGATCCTCCGTGACGATTCCTTCGGGCGGCTTTTCCTTGATCAGCACTACGAATATTTCCACGTTCGACCAGGGATACGCGGTCGTGAGTTGCTCACAATGGGTCACGGCGACGGCAACCTACGGATATCTATCGCCTTCGGGGCGAACACTGGGAATGGCAACCGTCTTCTCATCGCAGGCGGCGACGGGAGGTCGGTTAGTCGTCGTCCAGGGGGACGGCACACGGATGGGGTTTGCCATGGTGAACGATTCACCGTTCACACACCATTACCAGCTCACACTCGCGGATCAATTCGGTCGGATACTGAACGTTCGGACCCTCACCTTGGCACCTGGAGGTCACCTCGCGAGATTCGTGGACGAACTCGTGCACGTACCCTCGGGATTCTTTGTCGGATCATTGTCGATACTGGGTACCGCAGGCTTCAACGCTATTGGGTTGTTCCATGATGGTGCCGTCTTTTCTACGACGCCGGTGACGGTCTTCCACTAGCAGTCCCTTCCCGATCGGACCTCCGGCAGCGATCCGCGGCAGCGCAGTTGACAGGGCTTGGTCTGAACCAGGAGACGATATCCCCTATAAACGCGTTGGTCTCAATAGGTTGATGCAACACTTCACATGAAGAGAGAGGTGAAGTGTATGGCGAAGAAACGAAAGCAGAAGCCGAGGAGGCAGCGGCGATGGTTCACAGCGACCGAGCTGGTCGAGATGTGGGATCGATGGCAGCGAGGAGAGACGACCGAGGAGATCGGGCGTGTGCTGGACCGAGCCAGAGCGACTGTTCACCAGCAGCTGGCGGTGTATGGTGGTATCCGTCCCCGACGGCGGTGTCGCGCAGCGCGGGTGCTGACTCTGATCGAACGCGAAGAGATATCCAGGGGCATCGCGGCGAAGCGATCGATTCGCTCGATTGCGATGGTTGTCGGTCGCGCACCCTCGACGGTGAGTCGAGAGATTGCCCGTAACGGCGGCTATGCTCACTATCGGGCGTCAGCTGCGGATGAGCAGGCCTGGGAACGCGCCCGCCGTCGGAAGCCTTGTCGCCTGACCCGGTGTCCACGATTACGGCAGCTCGTTGAAGAGAAGCTGCGAGACGATTGGGCACCTCAACAGATTGCCGGGTGGCTGAAGCTCACATTCCCGGACGACGAGTCGCTGCACGTGTCCCACGAAACCATCTATCGCAGCCTTTTCATACAGGCGCGCGGTGCTTTGAAGAAGGAGCTCACTCAGTATCTGCGCTCGAAACGATCCATCCGCCGATCCCCCTGGCACACGGGACGCAGGGGCCACGGAAGCGGACAAATCAACGATGCCATCTCCATCAGCGAACGTCCGGCTTCAGTGGAAGACCGCGCCGTCCCCGGTCATTGGGAAGGCGACCTGATTGCCGGATCGAAGAACACCTACATGGCGACGCTGGTCGAACGTCACTCACGTTACGTGATGCTGGTGAAGGTTCCGAACAAGCAAACCGAAACCGTCATCAACGCGCTGATCGAACACGCTCGGACACTACCGACCGAGCTCTACAAATCGCTGACCTGGGATCGTGGTCTGGAGATGGCGGATCACAAACGGTTCACTCTGGCGACCGACATTGCCGTCTACTTCTGCGATCCGAAGAGTCCATGGCAACGGGGCTCGAATGAGAACACAAATGGTCTGCTCCGATACTATTTCCCGAAACGAACGGACTTATCCGTACACTCACAGGAGCATCTGAATATGATTGCGCGGAAGCTCAAACAGACGGCCCCGTCAGACGCTGGGGTTTCACACTCCAGCTGAACGATTTAACGCATGTGTTGCATCGACCGGTTGAGCCGGCAGCCGTTCTCGGAAACAATCACCGAAATTGTCGCTTAGTCAGAACTCTTGAGTCGTCAGCGACTGTAGCCTCTCCAAACCACTAACAAAAGGCTTCGACAGCCCGTCTCATGGACCGCGCATACTCCGCCTACGGTATCTTAGTTGCGTTTTCAGCGTGCCACGATCACAATGGATTCGTGTTACGTTGTGTCTCGATTGCACTGATGTTGGTCTTGGTCTTCGGTGTGTGTAGCTCGGCAATGTACCGCACCGAACTCAGTTCGGCCCAACAGGACCTATCCGGCTACCACCAAGCCTTCGCACCACTAGCACGGACCGAACTCCACCCTCGCCAGCATCTCCCACTGAAAGATGACCACAGGTTTGCCCTGTCACGAATCAGTATTGAGATAGTCAAATCAGGTAGTGGCGATCCGACGGAAAGACTCTTCCTCCTGAATCCACCCTCTCTGAGGGCTCCTGACGACATTCTCGCCAAACATCACGTTTTTCGGATCTAGACCTTTCGTTCAAACGACCGTTCCCTCGTAGTGCCGGAAGCTGCATGTCGCTTCTCGGCAACTAGGGATCAACCACCAATTGCTAATTCTGTTTCGGCTCGAGCAATGCGAAGCCCGTATTGCCGCCTCCGAAACCAAGGTGCGTTATGAACAAGAGGATTCGGACTCGTCTAGCGATTACTGTCTTTGTCACATTGGTCGCGGGCTACCTGCTCGCGGGTTTTCCGCCAAGCCTCGACAACGTAGAGGCGCGGATCCGACTGGGTTTGGATCTTAAAGGCGGCACTCAACTCATTCTTGGAGTCGTCACCGACGACGCCGTTCGAGCAGAGACCGACCGTGCGATTGAACGTCTTCGCCAGCGTTTGGAGCGGGCCGACGTCCGTTTCAGGCAGGATTCCCGCCTTGAGGTCAATCGATTTCAGTTCGGCGGCGTCGAAGCATCGAGAGATAGGGAGTTCCGTCGGATCTTGAACGAAGAGTTTCAGGATTGGAACATCCAATCCGCCACTGGAAGCTCTCCCAAAACGTATTTCGTGCGGATGAAAGCGATCGCGGAAAACGACTTCCGTGATCAGGCCGTCAGTCAAGCGATGCTCACGATCCGCAATCGGATTGACGGGCTCGGAGTGGCCGAACCGGTGATTCAGCGATATGGCGGCGCCGGTCGGTATGAGATTCTTGTGCAATTGCCCGGCGTCGACGATTCTGATCGAGTCCGCAGAATCGTGCAGTCCACTTCTTTTCTCGAACTGAAGCTCGCCGACTCGGGTCCGTTCCCAAGCCAACAGGCGGCTCTTGTGAACTACCGTGGAAAGCTGCCACCCCATCTGGAGCTGATGGAGTCGGGGGAACGGGATGCAACTGGTTCCTCCGAGGCGTGGTACGCAGTGCACCGCGTGGCTGCAATCACGGGCAGGGACCTGAGATCCGCCTATACCTCACGAGATGAAAACAATCGGCCGGCGGTAGGGTTCACACTCACGCCTGACGGATCACAGCGATTCGGACGTGTTACTGAAGAAAACATCGGGCGGACCCTTGCGATCGTTCTGGATGACAGGATTCAGTCCGCGGCGCGCATTGAAGAGCGAATCAGCAGGTCGGGTATTATCCGGGGCGGTTCGGGCGGCTTCACGCTCCAGGAAGCACAGGACCTGGCTCTCGTTCTGCGTAGCGGCGCACTGCCGGCGGCTCTCGAGTACTTGGCGGAACGTCGGGTGTCCGCATCGCTGGGCGCGGACTCGATTCGGCAAGGTGTTCTGGCCGGGATCGTGGCGCTGATCGCGGTTGTTCTGTTCATTCTCTTCTACTATCGGATGTCCGGGGTTAACGCCGCCGTGGCGATGCTTCTGAACATTCTCATTCTATTCAGCGCGCTGGCCTACTTTGATGCGGCGCTAACTCTGCCGGGCATTGCCGGTGTGATCCTGACTATCGGTATGGGCATCGACTCGAACATTCTAATATTCGAGCGGATCCGAGAAGAACTACGAGCGGGGGAAACGCCTGTGTCTTCCGTTGCGACCGGCTTCAGCCGTGTCTTTATCACGCTACTCGACACGCACATTGCCGCACTGATTTCGGCCATGTTCTTGTTCCTGTTCGGATCCGGACCAGTCCGCGGGTTTGCCGTCACACTTGCTATAGGACTCGTGGCCAACTTGTTTACATCGGTGTTTGTATCGAGAACCTTGTTTGAATTGTTGTTGTCACGGCAGAGGCGGGTCGATTCATTGAGCATATAGCTTGTATGAGGTAAGCATCCCTCGAACTCCCAGAACGGCTGCCAGCTCAACCGGTCGATGCAACACATGCGTTAAATCGTTCAGCTGGAGTGTGAAACCCCAGCGTCTGACGGGGCCGTCTGTTTGAGCTTCCGCGCAATCATATTCAGATGCTCCTGTGAGTGTACGGATAAGTCCGTTCGTTTCGGGAAATAGTATCGGAGCAGACCATTTGTGTTCTCATTCGAGCCCCGTTGCCATGGACTCTTCGGATCGCAGAAGTAGACGGCAATGTCGGTCGCCAGAGTGAACCGTTTGTGATCCGCCATCTCCAGACCACGATCCCAGGTCAGCGATTTGTAGAGCTCGGTCGGTAGTGTCCGAGCGTGTTCGATCAGCGCGTTGATGACGGTTTCGGTTTGCTTGTTCGGAACCTTCACCAGCATCACGTAACGTGAGTGACGTTCGACCAGCGTCGCCATGTAGGTGTTCTTCGATCCGGCAATCAGGTCGCCTTCCCAATGACCGGGGACGGCGCGGTCTTCCACTGAAGCCGGACGTTCGCTGATGGAGATGGCATCGTTGATTTGTCCGCTTCCGTGGCCCCTGCGTCCCGTGTGCCAGGGGGATCGGCGGATGGATCGTTTCGAGCGCAGATACTGAGTGAGCTCCTTCTTCAAAGCACCGCGCGCCTGTATGAAAAGGCTGCGATAGATGGTTTCGTGGGACACGTGCAGCGACTCGTCGTCCGGGAATGTGAGCTTCAGCCACCCGGCAATCTGTTGAGGTGCCCAATCGTCTCGCAGCTTCTCTTCAACGAGCTGCCGTAATCGTGGACACCGGGTCAGGCGACAAGGCTTCCGACGGCGGGCGCGTTCCCAGGCCTGCTCATCCGCAGCTGACGCCCGATAGTGAGCATAGCCGCCGTTACGGGCAATCTCTCGACTCACCGTCGAGGGTGCGCGACCGACAACCATCGCAATCGAGCGAATCGATCGCTTCGCCGCGATGCCCCTGGATATCTCTTCGCGTTCGATCAGAGTCAGCACCCGCGCTGCGCGACACCGCCGTCGGGGACGGATACCACCATACACCGCCAGCTGCTGGTGAACAGTCGCTCTGGCTCGGTCCAGCACACGCCCGATCTCCTCGGTCGTCTCTCCTCGCTGCCATCGATCCCACATCTCGACCAGCTCGGTCGCTGTGAACCATCGCCGCTGCCTCCTCGGCTTCTGCTTTCGTTTCTTCGCCATACACTTCACCTCTCTCTTCATGTGAAGTGTTGCATCAACCTATTGAGACCAACGCGTTTATGGGGAGCAATGGCGGAAGATGTTCGCTACGGAGCAGCAAGAACTGAGGAGGTAATTCTAGGGTATTGTCAATCTCCGGACCACGACCCTGAACTGAACCGCCCGTCAGATTGATGGAAGAACATATGGAGATCCAAAGGCTCACAGCCGAAGAGGTCGCGCGCTTCCGATCTATCCGCTTGTGCGCGCTGCGCGACGCGCCCGACGCATTCGGCAGTACGTTTGAAGAAGCAGCAGTGCGTCCACTCGAGGTCTGGTCCAAGCAGCTTTCCGGGCTTGCGACCTTCGTTGCAGTCGTGGGCAACTCCGATGTCGGCCTCGTGCGGGGAATGCCCGATGGGAAAGCCGGAGATACAGCGTGGCTGATCTCGATGTGGGTGGCACCTGAAGCCCGAGGCAGGGGTGTCGGCGCGGCGCTGATCGATGCCGTTGTCAAGTGGGCCCGCTCCGAGGAATTCGTCAAACTCCTGCTGGATGTCGGCGACCTTAACGTGTCAGCGATCGCGCTCTACACCCGCAAAGGCTTCGAACCGAGCGGTGAGGTAGGCACGCTGCCACCCCCGCGGCAACACATCCGTGAGCACCGGCGCGTATTGAAGCTTCGATAAGTGCGCGATAAACGTCGTTATGGCGTCCGACTCGGCCACTCGTCGTGTAGCCAGCTACAAGCCATTTGCCACTTCATCGCTGCTCTAGCTGGATAGGCTGGCCATTGACTGCTAACCGTCGCAAGATATCTCTCATGACCGACGAGAAACCCGACATCTGGAGCGAGTGGCTTGTCCATCAACGCAGAGACTGGACCGATGAGCAACGTCGCCGCTTGATGGATCATCTACATCCCATTCGCGACAAAGTGCTGGCAAACGCAAAGCTGCAACCCGGTCAGACACTTCTCGACGTTGGTTGTGGAGACGGACTCATTGCGTTCAGGGCGCTCCAACAAGACACAACCGTCAGAGTGATTTTTGCCGACATCTCGGACGAGTTGCTCGATCGCAGTCGCTCACTTGCGGAGCAGGCTCAAGTCCAGGAATGCTGTACCTTCGTCCTGACATCAGCTGATGATCTGTCGAGCATCGAAGATGCATCGGTCGATGTTGTGACGACTCGTTCTGTGCTCATCTACGTAGACAAGAAGCAGCAAGCCTTTACTGAGTTTCATCGAGTTTTGAAACCAGGAGGGCGGCTGTCCATATTCGAACCGATCAACCGTTTCGGCTGGCCGGAGGCTCAAGATCGGTTTTGGTGTTGCGACGTTACACCTGTGCCTGAACTGGCCGACAAGGTCAAAGCGCTTTATGCGAACCTGCAACCAATGGAATCAGATCCGATGATGAGTTTCGACGAGCGCGACCTTGTCAGATTCGCAGAAATTGCTGGGTTTGATGAAGTGAATCTTCGTCTGGAGCTTAAAGTGGGTCCGCAGGAGGAAGTGCAGGATTGGAACGAGGTCTACTTGGCGGCCCCCAACCCGAAGATTCCTTGCTTAAGGGACGCCGTGGCCCAGGCTCTGACAGACGCCGAGGCGGAGCAGTTTCTGGCGCAAATTCGTTCCCAAGTCGAGATCAATCAAGCGCGAACCAAGAGTGCACTTGCCTACGTGTGGGCCGTGAGATGATCAAATTACGTCTGAGAACGGCGTTTACCGCCAGTAATCAGCGTCGATAAGTTCCATTCTTTCAAGTGGGCTTCCAATGGCGGCCTTTGTGCCAAGATATTTTCAGCCCTCTCGTAGATCCTCTAACGGGTCGAGGCGTAGAGCGCGGCGGACGGGACTGGCCGAGACGAGAATGCCGATCACGATCAGCAGCGACTCCGCGGCAGGAAGGATCCAGGGTAGTGGGCGGCCGCCTTCTCGAAAGTCGAAAAGCAGTGGGGATAGATAGTAGTCGATCAGCAGCGCGGCAAGGCCCCCGAGCCCGACGCCGACAGATACCGGTACAAGGACACGCCGGAAGATGCCGCCGATCAGCCGCCAGGGAGGAGCTCCCAACGCAGAGCGGATGCTGATCTCGCGTCGACGCTGCACGACCGTGAACGCCATCAGCGTGTAAATACCGGCCGCCGAAAAGACGACGACGCCCAGCATTAGTCCCGCAAGTCCAGAAGCGAGTGCCAGGTCTTCCAGCCAGTATGATTCCCAGACACTGTCCATAGTTCGAATCGGATCGATGCGGAGGTCTGGATCGACCGACCGAGCGATCCGCCGAATCCGGCCCGGTAGCTCGGGTAGAATCGCGCGACCCGCGTGAATTGCAAGTTTCACCGGACGAGTCTCCGCGTCGCCCCGATTGTCAGCGATCGGTGTGACTTCAGGGATGCGCGGTAGAGGCTGGTAGATCGTCCGGACACCGGTTTCGCCCGAAAAGTTGTCGACGACGCCGACGACTTCGAGCCATGGTCCGGTCCCGCCCACGGGCACGCGCTTTCCGTCGATCATAGCGATGCCCTGGGTGACAGTGCGCAAGCGGCGACCCACCGGATTCCCCTCACCCAGAATGCGCTCGGCAAAGCTCCGGTTTACGAGGATGGTGTTACTGCCCGGCTCCAGGTCGCCAGATTCGAATTCGCGGCCAGTCAATATGCGAGTATTGAACGTCTCGAAGAACCCCAGGTCGACGCGATTGAATGCCGCCGTTTCTATGAAGTCCGGTGCCTCGACCTGGACTTGGATATACGTCTCCTGGCTGGGCAGTGCTTCGGCCACCGTGACTCCGGTGACCCCGGGTTCGGCCCTTAGTTGGCGGACCAGTTCATCGCGGGTATTTGCGAACCGGACAGGGTCGGGAACCGTTCGCGGGTCCAGGCTCAGGCTGGCTGTCAAATATTCCTCAGCGGCGAACCGGGGCCCGTCGACCGAGGGGCCCGATAGCGCCCAGGCGATCTCGGCTCCGGTCGGCAGTATCGCTACCGACAAGGCGACCTGGAGCAGGACCATACTCGTCCAGGCTTTCCCCAGCTTCGGGGCTGAGCGAGCGCTCAGGGAATGAAGGCTCACCACGGTCCAGCGGCCTGTGGCGCGCAGGGCGGGGATCGCACCGGCGATTAAAGCAGCGACGATAGCCAGTCCGGCAGCGTATCCGATGGTCGTGTAGGAGAGGCCGAAGTCCATCCAGAACGGGAGCCCGCCAGGTATCAAGTTGTAGCGAAGAAACTCGACGAGTTTCGGAGTCAGGAGCAAGGCCAGGCCTGTCGCTCCGGTTGCCAGAACGAGCGTTTCAATGAAGATCTGACCGACGATGCGACCACGACTGGCTCCCAGCGCAGTGCGGGCCGCGAACTCACCCTGACGCGCCACGGTCCGGGCATAAATCAGAATGGCGATGTTGATGCACGGCGGGACGAGAAGCAGAGGCAGGACCAGCGGCAGCAGGATCGCCACGATTCCGATACCGGAATTGCCGGTCATCCCGATTACATAGGGAACGACACGGGGCCGGAGTGGCGGGCCGGCTTCCGTGGAGTTCGGTTCCAGCAGACCCACCGTCTCAACCTCAACCTGGGCACGTTCCAGGTCTGTTCCGGGAGCCAGCCGCGCGAAGACGACCACGCGATCGCGAACGCCGGTTCCCAGTCTGGTCCAGTACTGGTGGTTCACCGGGAACGCGAAGTCTTCCGGCATCACGCCGACGATGGTGTGGAACACGGTGTCTAGCTTCACCTCCTGTCCAATTACTGCAGGGTCGGCGGCAAACGTCGACTGCCAAGCGTCGTAGCCGATGACCACAACCGGGGGTGCTCCCGCGATCTCGTCGCCGGCCAAAAGGACTCTTCCCAGCAACGGTGCCACGCGGGCCGTTTGAAACCCCGAGGCGCTCATCTCTGCAACGGGTACTGGAGCCGACGGACCATTTATCGTCGTCAGGTCCCGCTGGGTTGTACGGAACGCCCCGGCATCTTCCACAGAGCGTAGTTCGCTGTTCCAGCGCTCGAAGTCCTCAAGTGACGAATTCCACGCTTGCTGCGTTTCGGTGTCAAAAGGTTGGATGATGACGACACGGTCGCCTTCCTCCAGCGGTATTGTGGTTCCGCGGACCACGTGCAGGAGTTCGAAGACCGACGCTCCCATCGTGATCGCCATCGCCATGGCCATACCGCCAAACAGCGACAGCGCCCAATATTTGCGGAGCATCCGCAGACCAAGCTTGACGTCGAGACGGAACGTACTCAGGTGGGGGATGCCGCGCTGCTCGCGCACGGATTCGATAGCCGATGTCGAGTTGCCAAAGCGCACGCGGGCCAGGCGGGCGGCGTCCTGTGGGGAAAACCCCTCGCGACGGAGGTCTTCTTCGGCGAGTTCGATGTGTGCGGCCAGCTCCAGCCGGATGTCATCGTCGGCCCTGCGGCCACTTATGGCGCCCCAAACGCGCAGATTCCATTCACGGAGGGCAGCGCGAACGGATGAGATGCGGCTCATGCTTGCCTCTCGAACACGGCATTCATGATCGATACCATGCGGTCCCAACCGAGCTTTTCGGTGGCGAGTTGCCTGCGGCCGGCGCGGGTGATCCGGTAAAAACGCGCCTTACGGTTGTTTTCTGTAACGCCCCAATTTCCTTTCACTAGTCCGCGCTGTTCAAGCCGCATCAGGGCGGGGTAAAGGGTTCCCATGTTCAGCCGTAAGGCGCCGGCGGAAACCTGTTGGAGGCGCTCGGCGATGGCATATCCGTGGCGCGGCCCGAGCGTGGTCAGAGTCTGGAGGACCATGACATCGAGTGTGCCCTGGAGGACCTCGACCTTCGACTGCTCTCTATTAGACATGCCAATATAGTGAGGTCTCTCCATTTGATTGTCAACTGGAAGTGTGCGGTGCAAGAATTTCCGACAAGCAGCAACGGACCGACGTGCAAGATGCATCGCGGATTCCCGGATTACTACCGACAAGTCGCCTAACGTTCAGTCCGCCGGAAGCGGACCTGGAAGTTGATGAGGATGAGGACGAACCGCTCTTCCCAGAGGAGCCAGTCCGCGGTGCACAAGAGATCTTTCGCTTCGCTCGCGTTAGGAGTCTTATGCAGGAGTAGCCACGCCAAACAGCCCAAAAACCCAAGCGGGAGCTCAGCTGTGGGGTAGTTTACAGGTGGAGGGATTCGCGGAGTTCTTTCATCTCGCGTTCTAGCGTTTCCACTTTCTGTCGGACATCCAGCTTTTCTTCGATGCTGTCAAAGCCCTTCTTGACCATAGCGGCCAATTCTGAAATCTGCGATTCGATGTGGTGTTTGAGGGCTTTTGGATTGCGCTGCAAGGCCGTTGGCAAGGTCTTCCTTTGCGCGAGCTTGCCGAGTTGTTTATCAAAATGTTCTCCGTGAGGCTGGATATGGTCTCTTCACTCTAGCAAGTCGGGCGGGAATTTCAATTTGGCGGTGGGAATAAGCAATCATGTGGGAGGACCTGTTGTGGCCTTCCGATCCGCAATAAGGTTTATAGATTGATTCCATCGGAGACCATAAATGGAGAAGAAGGAATGCCACCTCAACCGATCGATGCAACACAAGCGTTGAATCGTTCTGCTGGAGTTTCAAACTCCAGCGTCTTACGCGGCCGTTCATTGAGCTCACGTGCCACCTTGTTCAGGTGCGCCTGCGAGTGCACCGATAAGTCGGTTCTCTTTGGGAAGTACTGTCGGAGCAGGCCATTCGTGTTTTCATTGGAACCACGTTGCCATGGACTCTGCGGATCGCAGAAGTAGACGTCGATGTCGGTCGCCAGGGTAAACCGCCGATGATCTCCCATTTCCTTGCCGCGATCCCAGGTCAGCGATTTATACAGCTCGGTCGGTAGTTTCTTCGCGTGCTTGATCAGTGCAGGCACGACGGTCTTGGTCTGTTTATCCGACACTTTCACCAACATCACGTAACGGGTATGGCGTTCGACCAGGGTCGCAATGTAGGTGTTGTTCGATCCCACTATCAGATCTCCCTCCCAGTGACCGGGAACGGCACGATCTTCGACCTCGGCCGGGCGCTCACGAATCGATACGATATCGGCGAGATCCCCTTTCCCGTGACCTTTGTGACTGGAATGTCGGGATCGACGAATCGTTCGTCTCGACCTCAGATGTCTAAGTAGTTCTTTCTTAAACACCCCGCGCGCCTGCACGAATAGGCTGCGATAGATCGTCTCGTGGGACACGTGATACGACTCATCCTCTGGATAGGATCGCTTCAGCCAGCCGGCGATCTGTTCGGGCGACCAATTCCGCCGGAGCTTCCTCGCCACCATTCGCCGTAACCGCGGATGGCGACCCAACTGACATCGCTTCGGGCGACGGGCCCGGTTCCAAGCCTGTTCATCGGCGACAGACGCCCGGTAGTCATCATAGCCCCCATTGCGCTGGATCTCCCGGCTCACCGTCGAGGGTGAACGCCCCAGACACTCTGCGATCGAACGCAACGACTGCTCGGCCGCGATCCCGCGGGAGATCTCCTCACGTTCCGACAGGCTCAAAGCCAACCTCGACCGTCGTCGTGGTCGAGGACGAATGCCTCCGGTATGCGCCAGCTGACAATATACAGACGATGACAGCTTGCCAAACGCTCGCCCGATCTCATGCAGAGATTCCCCTCGCCGCCACCGATCCCATACCTCCGCCTTCTCCGCCGCCGTGAAACCGAATCGCATCCCTTTCCGCATACACTCCACCTCTTCCTTTTAAGATAAAGTGTTGCGTCGATCCATTGAGACCAGCAATATATCCGCAAAGCTTGCCGAGAGTTCATCACGGAACTCTGCGCTCTACAGATAGGTATTCAGTTTGGCGACGGCTGCAAAATTGTCGAGTTATAACCGAATCTGGTGTTTGAGGGATTGAAGAAAAGCGGCGTATCTGGTTGATTTGTTGTTTGCGAGACTTCAAAGCAACCAAAGGAGATACGCCACTATGAGCAAGAGTACCGTTATTGAACTGGAAGATCGAGAGGCGATTGCAGACCCGGTGACCGATCTGCTACGAGTTGGGGCTCAACAGCTGATCCAACGCGCCGTGGAAGCCGAATTAGCAGAACTGCTATCCCAGCACGGTGATCGACGAACCGAGACGGGGAACGCTGGGGTGGTGCGCAACGGTTATCTACCTGAACGCGAGCTGCAGACCGGCCTGGGTCCTGTAACGGTGCAAATTCCGAAGGTCCGTGCCAAGACGGGCGAAGCTGTGACGTTTCGGTCGGCCCTGGTACCACCCTACATTCGGAAGACGAAGTCGATGGAAGCGGCCGTGCCGTGGTTGTATTTGAAAGGCGTCTCGAGCGGCGAGATGGGTGACGCCCTAAAAGTTCTTGTTGGTCCGAAGGCGCAGGGGCTGTCAGCGAGCACGGTATCGCGCTTGAAACAGGTCTGGGCCCAGGAGTACCGCATCGGGTGCGACCAGCGTTTGGACGCCGACCGCTGGGTCTATGTCTGGGCCGACGGCATCTATAGTGGACTTCGGGCCGAACAAACCAAGTTGTGTGCGTTGGTCGTGATCGGCGTGAATGAACGCGGAGAGAAGCGTTTTCTGGCGATCGAAGACGGTGTCCGGGAATCCACGCAGAGTTGGCGTGAGGTCTTGTTGAAGCTGAAGTCCCGAGGGATGAATATTCCCGAGTTGGCCATTGGTGACGGGGCGATGGGGTTCTGGGCCGCACTGGAGGAAGTCTATCCCGAGACACGCCAACAACGCTGCTGGATGCACAAGACCATGAACGTGTTGAACTGCCTACCCAAGTCGGCCCAGGCGAAAGCGAAACAGGCCCTGCACGCGATCTGGAAGGCGGAAACAAAGGCAGACGCCGAGAAGGCATTCGATCTGTTCATTGAAACCTATGAGCCGAAGTACCCGAAGGCCACCCTCTGCCTGCAGAAAGACAGAGAAGAACTGCTGGTCTTTTACGACTTCCCGGCCAAGCACTGGCAGAGCATCCGGACGACCAACCCCATTGAGTCGACCTTTGCCACCATTCGCCACCGGACCAAGCGATCGAAGGGCTGTCTGACACGGGGTGGCATGCTGCACATGATGTTCAAACTAGGGCAGTGTGCCGAGAAGAACTGGCGACGATTACGAGGATTCGATGATCTGGCCAAGGTGATTACTGGAGTGAAATTCAACGACGGAATCGAAGTGACAAACGTCGATCAGGCCGCCGCTTGAATCAATCTCCTAAACACCACTTTTGACAATAACTCAAAATTGTCCATCCCTTGATTAGTCCAGGAGGCTCCAATGAATAAGGGCGATTTGATTGAACGAACCGCCGAAAAGGCGAATCTGTCCAAGACCACGGCCGCACACGCATTGAATTCTGCACTCGAATGCATCGAGACGGCACTGAGAGAAGGCGACAATGTGACGCTTGTTGGTTTCGGCACTTTCTCAATCGCGGAACGGAAGGCCCGGATTGGTCGCAATCCGCAGACCGGCGCTGCTCTCCAGATTCCCGCGCGAACAGTTGCTAGGTTCAAACCTGGAGCGAATCTGAAGAAGCTTAATGGAAGCGGTGGTGGAAACGGCTAGTTCGTTTTAGCGTGCTGCTGAATGTTCAAGTTTATCGACACGCTCTTTCGTGTTGGTGAGGTCGGTCTGGATCGTTCCGACGGCTTCAATGACGGAATCCAGCTTCTCTTCAATGCGCGTGATGGCCTCGGTCTGTCCGTCGACTGAATCGAGTCGTCGGTTGACTTCCGTCAGTCCCTCCGTCAGCAACTGCTGATCATCAGCAAGCTTTTCATAGAGCGCGCCCATGAGAGCTTTCGTCTGGGAGTCGGGTACGATTTCAGGTCGGTCTCGATCGCCTCCAGCTCGTCCTTTGTGGCAAGCTTCTTGAGATCCTCTTTCGTGACCAGCTTCGTTAGCTCGTCTTGAGCGCTTCGATCGGCCGAATCCGCAAGCCTCTTCGGGTCGGTGGTACACAGGCAAGTATGCCGATAGCGACAACGGCGAGCGCAATAACCAGCGCGACGATCGGCCAGTTCGACTCGCGTATCGAATCCGCCTCGACGTTAGGAATCGTCAGAGCACACAAGCCGACACCCAGGACGACACCGATAAGGAGCTGAACACAGGCGCGCCGGCCGATTTCTGCCACGATCTTTGCGGGCCGAGCCCCAAGCGCAGTCCGAATCCCGATCTCACGCGTACGCTCGGCGATCGTGAACGACATCAGCGCGTAGAGGCCGGAAGCTGAGAGAGTGACAGCGGTCGATGCCAGCAGGCCCAGGAAGAACGTCATCCAGGCCTGGGCCTGATACCCGCTGTACACCTCATCGAGTGGTGTCGGGTCTTGAATCATCGCGTTTGGATTGATCTCCATGGCAATCGCTCGCAAGCGCGGCGTAAACGCCCCCGGGTCGTCTCCGACCCTCACGGCAAAGCTCATTGGATGGAGTTCGCCGGGCGCCATCACCTGATAGACTCCGGCATCCATGGTCGGATCGAGTGCGTTCATGCCCAATGGGCCGACGACGCCGACGATCTCGTACCAGGGCCCTTCCGGGTTGCCCCCATTGTCGAGATAGCGAATGCGGCGCCCGATCGGGTTGCGACCATTCAGCACCCGTTCCACAAAGCCGCTGTTGACGATCAGAGACGTGCGGTCGTTCCCAAGGTCCGCTGTGCTGAATCCCCGACCGTTCAGAATCGGTTGCCGAAGCGCTTCGAAGTAGTCGACATCGACTTCGGCCACGTACACCTCGATCGCTCCCGAGCCGGGAGATCGAGCCTCGCCCTCTAGTTCTATATAACTGTCCGGATAGCCCGTTCCAGGGAGGGCGTTTGCAATGGCCACTGGACCGGATGCCGGCTCGGCCGCCAGGCGTTGTTTGAGCTCATCGTGTGCATACTTGACCTGCGCCCGGAATTCGTCCCCGTAAGCCTGGACACCGCTGGCCGTGGGATCGATCCGCGGAATACTCAGGGAGGCATGAAGGTATTGATCCGTTTCTATGCCCAGGCCGGATGGTCCCTCAATGGCGGCCGGTATCATTATCGAACCAAGGGTCAGGAACCAGACCGAGACGGCTACTTCGGCGACGATCAAGACACTCGATGCTGTTCCAAAGCGAATGCCCGACCTGCCGGCTGATGCTCGTTGCAACGAAACCTGTACGTCCCGACGGGTGGCCTTGAGAGCCGGCACGACACCCGCGACAACGGCACTGAGGACTGCCAGTGAAATCGCAACGAGGACCGTCCTCGGCGTGACGTTGAAGTCGACCCAGAACGGCACGAATTCCAAAACGTAGCTCATTCGCGTCACGACGGACTGTCCGATGGCAAGTCCGACACCTGCTGCCAGGATCGCGATTACCAGGGACTCGACAAAGAGCTGCCCCACGACCCGGGCACGACTCGCGCCCAAGGCTGTCCGAACTGCAATTTCACCGGAACGCGTCGCCACACGTGACAGCATCAAGATACCGACATTGCCACAGACCAGGATGAGCAGGAGCAGAGCCAGGAACTCGACAAGCAATGCTCCTCTGAGTTGTGAAGCGTCGAACCCGATCCGGCCGGCGGTGTAGGGCAGAACCTGCGCCTGAAGATTCCCATGCGTGTCTGGAAACTCGCTGGCCATGCGTTCCGACATGACATCCAACTCGGTTCGCGCCTCCTGATCGAGACCCCCTCGGCGAGGCGGGCCATGATCCTGCCGGCCGGCCCGGCGCCTCGCTCATAGTCGAGCGGGTTGACTCGCAACGGAAGCCAGAGATGGTCTCGATACGGGAAGAGAAATCCCTCCGGCATTACGCCGACCACGGCGTGCGGCACCGAGCCGATTCGGATCGTCTTTCCGACGATATTCGGGTCTCCTGCCAGGCGCGACTGCCAGAGATCGTACCCAATCACCACTACATCGGGCGCCCCGACGGTCTCATCAGCTTCGTTGAGCGGCCGGCCCAGCAAGGGCGGAACGCGAAGCAAGGAGAAAATCGAAGCGGTCACTTCGACTCCGCGAACCGGGGCCGCCCGCCCGTTATCCGAGATGACGTTGTAGGTGGCCGTGCGATCGAAACTGAGATCTTCGAACGATGTCAGATCCTGACGCCATTGCACGAAATCATGGATGGGGCGGAAGACCCGGCGGGACGCGCTCAGATCCCAGTTCCGGATAACCACGATTTCATCGCCGTCCGGAACGGGAAGGGGTGCCTGGAGTGAACCTGCGACGTGTAAAGGCAACAGTCCTACGGGAATTCCGATGGAGAGTGCGAAGACCGCCACCAGTGTCAGGGCCGGTTGCTTCCCGAGCATTCGCACGCTTAACTTAACGTCGATCCAGGAAGCGCTCCACTCCGGGAACCAGGGGTTTGAGCGCCAGGTGTTGAGGATGGAGCCGACCACGTTTATGACGTGACGGCGTCGCGCCGACCACAGGGGCACACCACGCTCGAGGTCCCGTTCGAAAGATTCTTCGAGATCGGCCAGGATGAAAGTCGCGTCCACACCTCGCATCAAGAATCGGGCGAGTCGGCGCAACAATCGAGGTCTTGAAGATGACATTCCCTATTCCTCCGCCAAAACGGTGAGCTTCCGAATGAGTCCACCCGCCATGGCCTGGACCATCGAATAGCTGTCACGCAGCGTCCGGGCTCCCTGGGGATCGAGGGTGTAGTACTTGCGAGGTCGACCCGCCTTTCCCGATGTCGGCTGCCCGACCCACGAATTCACCAGTTCGCGCTCTTCCATTCGTCCCAGCGCCGTGTAGATCGCTCCAGATGAAATGACCCGCCCGGTCCGCTCCTCGATGTCCTCCCGGATTGAAATCCCACATGCCTTGTCACCTAGACGTAGCACCGCGAATAGAATTAGCTGTTCAAACTCGCCAAGATTGCCCAATCCTGCATCCTCCCCAAGTCATCAGACTGAATTTGACGTTGATTATACTACGCTGTAGTTAAATATATCGCAAGCGCGACTGGTCCTCATAATCGCCGTTGGGAGAAGGAAAGTCTTGAGCCAGATAACCGAAAAGTTCCGTATTACCGCAGATCAGTCACAACGTAGCGCTTCCACAGGCTCTACCAGTGAAGCGCGAATTGCGGGTAAGAGACTCGCCACGACGACCACTACAAGCATCAATAGACCGACCGAACCCAGGGCCGCCGGGTCGAGTGGGCTCACGCCGACCAAGCCCGCTCTGATCACGTGTCCAAAGCCCACCGCGACAGTGCCGCCCACCACGAGACCGGGCAGGGCTAAGCCGAGGCCGCCGTGCACCACGAGCGCCAATACCCCCAGTCGGGTGCAGCCGAACGCCATACGGATACCAATCTCACGGGTCCGCTGGGTCACCGAGTAGGCCACCACCCCAAACACACCGATCGCAGATAGAAGAAGCGCAAGCAGCCCTAGGCTCGACGCACCGACCCGCCATGATGCGGGTGAAGC
>CBDBIN010000044.1:0-452909 GCA_965206125.1 Terriglobia bacterium | reverse complement strand
CGACCGAACGGAGCTCCGACGATCCGGAGATATGGAAAAGCTCAATCCGGTTGGGTGAGGAATTTTTCAACGAAGTCATCCGACATCCTATCCCGCTGGATATGCACATCCTAAAGGCACTCAAGCGATCCTCTATCGGGCTCGACCTGTATCTGTGGATCAACTACCGGACATTCGCGTTGAAGGATCCGTTGACGCTCTCTTGGAAGCAGGTCTATCGCCAGTTCGGGAAAGATCTCACCAGAGTGGATGACGGTTACACTGTTCGGTGTTTCCGCGAGAAGGCAATCCGGGAACTAAAAAAAATTAAAGTTGCGTGGCCAAGGCTGGACTACTCTACGCCACATGGATCCCTAGTTTTGCTTCCATCGACCACGCCATCGGTCCCGCCGCATCAGTTCCTGCGGTTGGCCCGCTAATCCGCACACATACAGACCCCCCGGTAATCGTACCGAGGAGAGAGAATGGTTTTCCACAAGCTACTTGTGTTTTATAGAGTTTTCCGTTAACAAACGGCGTCATTTCTATTACACATAATAAGACCAAGTATTAATTCAGACATGTATTAGGCACGGCGGATCTGTGGAAAATACGAAAGCAAATCTCATCAAGAATGAACTCAAAATAAATAGGAGAAACCAGTAATACCCACGACAGAGTTGTACCGCCCCTGATTTCCTGGACAGAGTGAACCCACCATAATCAAGCCGCTGACTCAATTGCAAGACGTTGTCGAGCCTGAGCCGGAGATTGAAAGCCGAGGCGCTCGATCAACCAGTGCTGATTATAGAGAGCGCGAAAGTCCTGAAGAGCTCGAAGCAGTTCCGGAATAGAGCGAAAGTGACGCACCCAGAGCACCTGCTCTTTCAGGGTCTTGAAGAAGCGTTCGATACAGCCATTGCCTTCCGGTTCCCGGACAAACGCCGGTGAGGAGACGATGCCAAGGAATCGGATCTCGTTTTGAAAATCGTCGCTCATGAATTGGGACCCATGATCATGACGGAGTCGAAGCCCGGCGGCCGCGTCGGCGTGAAAGCCGGCGAAGTACTCTTTGAGGCCTTGCCGGATGGGATCGAGGGCTTCAAAACGCGTCGCCCGTTTGGCGGCGTGAATGCCGACACAATCGGCCGTGCAGTGATCGATGGCGGCGAATACAGTGACCGCACCATCGTCGAGGGTCACCGTGGCGGTGGCATCGATGCCCCACATCTGGTTCGGGCGATCGGTGGTGATGGTTCCGGTATGCGCCTTGCGCGCAACGGGTGCGGCCTGGCGTTGGGGCGCCAGAAGTTGAGCTTCCCGCATCAGGCGCAAGACCCGAGCCTTGGAGGTGCGGGCGCCGGCGACCCGGAGCCGCGCCCAGAATTTCCGGTGTCCTTCCCCAGTAAACGGCGAGGCCGCAATTTCTTGCCGAATCCGTCCGGTCAACGCCGCGTCGGTAAACGGGGTCTTGGGCCCCCGTTTACGCGGCTCGGCCGGATGGTTCCGTCGATCCCGTCGAGCATAGTACGTCGACCGGGGCAACCCCCAGGCCGCTGCGACACGGGCCAGACCATACAGTTGGTGTGTGGAGGGCGACAGGGTCCGGCTCATCGCTTCGACCTCCACCGTAGAAAAGGCTTCGCGTCCTCCAGATGCCGGATCCGTTCCCGCAACAGTTCGTTGTCCATCACCAGACTGGTCACCGCTGACTTCAGCGTCTTCCTCTCTTGGTCAACCACATCCACGATCCGGCTCTTCAGGCCGTCCTCGCCTCCCTGCAGGAACGCCTCCCGCCAACGGGTCAGCGCCGCCGCCGTCACGCCATACTGCCGGCTCATCGCTTCAAAATCTTCTCCACGCAACAACTCCAGCACTACCGTGACCTTACGCCGAGCCGACCACCGGCCCTTCCCGCGGCTTCGAAAATCCGGCCCCGCTTCGGTCGCCCTACGGGCTCCCTTCGCGATTCCGGATTCCTCCTTCGTTTCTCTGGACATATCGTGATCCTCCTGCGTTGTAGTTTCTCAAATCACTGTCCAAAGAAATCGTGGGGCGGGGGATACCCACGACAGAGTGCCTTCTGCACTGAGTGGCGGATTCTCTCGCTTCTGCCTCGGCCGCGCAATCCCAAGTCGATCCGCCGTCCGTTCACCTCTTTCTCCAGCACCGCCCCACTGGAGTCCGGTAGCGCATAACCGCCGACCACTCCCGCGAGGTTGGTTGTCCCGGCCCAGCCTACATCGTCTTCCCTTGCGCTCAAATGCCGCGCCGAGCAGCAGTATCGGCGACGATGATTCCAATCGCAGATGTAACCGATTACCGTGTCAGATCCGTGTTCGCGAATACCGCTGGCCAACACCGGGCCCCCCGGGCCGAGTCCACCGGCAACAGTCGCGCCAGACCGCTGCGCTCGCCCCCGAGCGTCGGGCACTCTTTTTTGCTGGGGGCGGACTTCCACCCTGTTCCCGGAGTTGGCTTTGCTATTCCTCCTGCGTCCGGGCCCGGACGTTGCCGCCTGTTCAGGGTGAGCGGCAACGCTCCAAACCCTTTAACTTCCAGGAGGAAAAACATCATGGGGAACTCGAAACCCGTCTCTGAAATCCGCATCGGCTCCAGCAAGGCCACCGTCTGGCCCAACGACACCGAAGGCCGCACCCGCTACACTGTCACCTTCTCCCGCCTCTACAATGACGGTGATCAGTGGAAGACGACCCAGACCTTCGGTCGCAACGACCTGTTGGTTCTGGCGAAAGTGGCCGATCAGACGCACTCGCGGATCTTCGAAATTCAGCAGGGCGGCGACGCCCAAGAAGAGTAACTGGCGCTGGGGACCGGCGGCCCGTGTAGCCGCTCCCCACCAATAGCACGCGGGGCCAAACCTGGACGCTCAGACAATCGAAATCCCGGCTCTCGATCAGACCCACGCTGGGCTGCTCGTTGGAGTGGACAGCCACAAAACGGCACACCACGCCTTGCTCGATTCCCAACAAGTACACGATCTCATTCCGCGCTTACATTGCGAATTGCGACCCGCGCGAGTCCCGCCGGCCAACCGCATCCACAGTCCGTAAAAAACCCATTTTACCTCTGCAGTCCCACGCCATTGCCAGGGTACGGGCTACGCCAGTCCGTCAGCGCGTAAGGCAGGCAATCCGGGAATCGGAAAAGACCCCGGCGCGGCTTCAGAAGCCTTCAGTGGTGGATGGGAACCGCCTGGTGATTTATGTGGACTTGAACCACCGCGGGAACATCAGCGCTTCTGGAAAAACCAGGCGGGTAGCGTCAACTGAGGCAATATCGGCGTTAAAGATGCCAACGGCGTGGAGGCCAAGATAGGGCTCAATGTTTACGTCAAGCCTGACATTTGACAGGGCTCATCGAACCCTCCCTAGTGCGCTGCTGGAAACCTTCTTTCGAATTCTGAATTGCTGGTGCGGGCCTGCGGGTCAGGAAAACCTGCGGAAAGATGCTCCTGTCACCGCCCCTGAGGAGTGCGCGGGGGCAATCTGATACGGTACGGAATGGGAGACTATGCAACTTGACGGTGTGATCGTGAGGACGATTGAAGGCAAGAGTGATCTACGGCACCGGGAATGCGTTGGCGTGGATGCTATCGAGAACGATAGTCCAGTATTCAGACCCCCCCACGAAGTGACTTCGCGACTGAGCGCGCTTACAGGGAGCGGAAAGAGCGAGCCCGAACCTGCACGTATTGCAGCGGGATCATTCCCGACGAGGGCTGAGGGGGTCCCAGAAAGCCGGACAGGTGCTTGAGGGGACAATTTCAAGATCACCCGCGCCGCTGCACTTGCCCCGTGGCGGCAGCTCGGAGCGGCGCACTCCCGGTCTTATCGCTCCGACAATCCTATCTGCACCAGAACCCCTAGAAGCCGATGCCCCACGTGTAGTTGAGCCGTATGTAGTAGTAGGCACCGTTGAAACCGAACGGCGAGAACTGGCCGTACTGATTGCCTACTGTCTGGGCGCCGAACATGTTCACCTCGGGGTAGGTGTTCAGCACGTTCTCGCCGCCGATGGCCACCATGAAGTTTTCGCCGACCGGAATGCCGAGTTCGAGATCGAGCAGCGCCTTTCCGCCGTAGGCCGGGTACAGCCAGGACTGCTCTCCCGTAACGTCGCCCGCATTCCTTCCATCCTCGCTATCCCAGAACGCGCCGAAGTAGCTCAGCCGGCCCATCAGGTTCAACCGGTCGGCAGGGTGGTTGACGGTGAAGTTCCACCGTGTCTTCGGCAGTCCCCGCTCCAGCGTATTGATGCGAAATTCATCGATCACGGAGGTTTCGAGATTCTTGAGCGCCGTGTCCGTGTAGTTGAAGACCCCGCTGAACGTCGTACGCCCGGCCGCCACGGTCGAAATCAGGTCGATGCCCTGGGTCGTCGTCGAGAAGTCGTTCAGGAAGAACCGGAACACCGGAAAATTCCGCGCCTCGGGAATCCCTTCCGCAAGCAGCGTAAGGATCTCAGGCTCCGTTAGCGCGATTTCCTGAGATAGGGCGAGACGATCATCGATGTCGATCCGGAAGTAATCGGCGGTGAAGGTTACCGGGCCCTGCTCGAAGACCGCTCCTGCGCTGTAGTTGATGGATTTCTCCGGCTGGAGCTGCCCGCCACCCCTCGAGATGGCCACCGCGGACGTGGGCGGGACCACGCCGTTGTTGGTCAACTGTCCGCCGATGAACGCGGTCGTCACGTTGAACGTGTTTTGTTGGCCGGGCGTCGGCGCCCGGAACCCGCTACTGACCCCGCCGCGCAACGAGAATGCCTCGGTCAGCCCGACGCGCATCGAGATCTTGCCGTTCGTCGTCGTGCCGAAGTCTGAGAAGTCTTCAAACCGGACGGCCGTGCCGATTGTCCATCGGTTGCCGGGGGTGAACTCGAGGTCGCCGTAGACCGCAATGTTGCTGCGGCTCCAGCTTCCCGCCGTCGTGTCCTCCCGGTAGCCGTTGAAGCCGTTCGAACCGGAACTGAAACCCTGTGCGGCATACGGGCCGATCTCCCAGGAGGGCTGCCCGCCGGCCCCGATGGTGAACTTCTCCCTCCGCCACTCCGTGCCGCCGGCGACGTTCACGGTATCGTTGAGCGGGTAGGAGATATCGAAGTTGAGGTTGACGGCGTCCTGCCGATAGCTACCCGGCTCGAACGCGGTTGGCGTGTCGTAGCCCAGCGACGCGTTGATCGTATCGAAGATGAACTGATCGACCTCGCTGGTGCCGATGTTGACGCTCGCATCCCAAGTGAGGCCGTTGTTCAGGAACCCGCGCAGCCCGCTGACCCACGAATAGTCGATCAGGTCGCCGCCGAATTGCGGCGTGAAACCTCCGGGGAACCGGCTGTAGAACGTGAAGCAGTTCGGGTCGGCCTCGACCTGCTGCAGCGCGGCTGCATCGGGGACGTTGTTGATGATCGGGATCGCGGGGCAGCCGCCGGCACCCATGACGCCCGTTTCGGCCCAGACCCGGTCACCGACCCGCAGGGTCGGGTTGCCATCGACCTCGGGGCCGCGGAAGACCCCGCCGCGGGTGTGCGGATTCCTGAAATAGAACCCGCCGGTTACCGTGCGGCTCGCAAAGTTGGTGTGGCCGTAGAACTGCAGTTGGTTCTCGAACAGATGACCGAAGTTGACGAACATCTTCAGGTCGTCATCAAGTTTCGGCGATCCCCAGACCTGCGCCGGGTTGCGCAGGTTCGTATTGCCGGCCGCGATGATCGCCTGCGCGTCGTTGCGCTGGATGCTGCGGTTGGTCGGGTTGGCGTTACCGTACTCCATGCTGAGGTTCACGAATCCGGTCTCGCCCAGCGGCAGCCCGACGTTACCGGCAAGCGCGAACGCCTGGCCATGCCCTCCGATCCCGTTACAGGAATGCTTGATGTCGCCGATGATTCCCGCCCCGCAGGTGGACGTGTTGCCCGGGTTCGCATTGCGGTAGGCTCCCGTGCGGAACTCCAGGCTGCCGCCCGATGAGGCATCCTTGAGCTGGAAGTTCATGACGCCGGCGATGGCGTCCGAGCCGTATTGGGCCGCGGCGCCGTCGCGCAGCACCTCGGCCTGCCGGACCGCCATCGAGGGGATGACGGAGATGTCTGGCCCCTGCGAGCCGTCGGCGATGCCGTTGCCGAGCCAGGCGATGACCGCCGCGCGGTGGCGGCGCTTGCCGTTGACCAGGATCAGGGTGTGATCCGGGGCCAGGTTGCGCAGGTTCGCCGGCCGGATGATGGTTGCCGCGTCGCTGATCGGCTGAATGTTGATGTTGAAGGAGGGGACGACTGCCCGCAACTGGTTTGCCAGATCGGTACTGCCCTGGCTCGCGAAGTCCTCGGTCCGGATGACGTCGACCGGCACCGTCGACTCCGTCATCGATCGGGGTTGGGCGCGCGTTCCGACCGTGATGGTCGTGGCGAACACGCCGATCTGGAGCGTAAAATTCCGCAGGACCTGTTGGCCCGCCCCGAGTGTGACATTGCTTTCGATTCCAGTTTGAAAGCCGGGCAGCTCCGCTGTGAGCGTGTAGGTTCCCGGCTGCAGCGTGAACGTGTACTCGCCGACTGCGTTCGTCACACCCGTTGAGGCAATCCCGGTGGTGTCATTCGTCGCTGTTACGTCGGCACCGGGTATCAATGCTCCTGTAGGGTCAGTCACCGAGCCCCCCAATGTGGCGTTCTCCTGTGCGAACGTGCGTGCGGATGTCCCAAACAGGAATAGAGCAAACGTTACAGCAATAGTGAATTTCTTGAGCATGGCTAACCCCTCCGGCTATGGTGTTTGACCCACCCCGGGTTTTCCGGAGACGGTTTTAGTTGAGTCCGGCCTCCCTGAGGCCGGACGTCTGATTACGATAGTATATCTGCTCAAACTCGGCCGGGGGAATGTGCCCGATCGGTTCCAGTAAACGGCGTTCATTATACCGGGAGAGTTCTGGTACAGATAGCCAAAAGAATTGGCGATACTGGGATATGGTGCATCGCAAAACTGAACGGAATCCCCTATTTGCCGGACGTTGGTTCGAAGACGACATCATTCTCCTCTGCCTTCGCTGGTATTTTCGCTTCAAACTGAGTTACCGAGATCTGGTCGCGATTGTAGGTGAGCGGGTTTATCGATTTCTCACACCACGATTTTGCGTTGGGTCGTTCGCTATGCGGACACGTGAGAAAAGCGCTGGTGCCGATTCGAGCGACCGGTGGGTGGGAGCTGGCGGGTTGATGAAACGTTTATCAAGATTCGGGGCCAGTTGATGTATCTGTACCGCGCCGTGCATGGGCAAGGCAACACCGTGGAGTTCTGTCTGAATCGAACACGCGGCATTGCGGCGGCGAAGGCATTCTTTCGCAAGGCACTGAAGCATCATCGGGAGCCACACAGCATCACCTTGGATGGCCACCAGCCGAGCCATAGCGCCCTGCGGCGCATGGGAATGAGCGGTGAGTTCAACTTCCGGGGGCGGAACCCGGTGAAGATTCGTTGCTGTCAATACCTGAACAACGTTGTGGAGCAGGACCACCGCCGGGTGAAGGGGCGATTGCGCCCGATGTTGGGATTCAAGACGTTCTACAATGCGCGACGTGTCATTATCGGCATCGAGCTAGCGCAGAAGATTCACAAACGCCAGTTCGCAATTCCGATCACCTTGCAGTCGAATCCCGCCGTGACCTGGCGTCATGTCATGGCAGCATAGTCCGCATCGCCGCGGCGCACTCCTGAATCTTATCGCTCCGACAATCCTATCTGCACCAGAACCGGGTCCACTCTCTGGCTGTTGTGTGGGCAACCGCGACAAAGCGGGAGCGCCTACACACTGGGGCGGGGTCGTGGACCGGCCTTTGTTCCTGTGTGGGGCCGTTGACAACGGCAACACGATCCTGTCAGAGTGAGCTGAAAGGGAGGGGAGTCCTTGTTTTCGTACCTACTGCTGGTCATCCCGGTGCTGCTGGTCGCAACGCTGATATATGCGAACCGGCGCCAGTCTCGTGTGACTGCCAGGTTCGGTGAACCCGAACCGGACGTCGATTTGACCTACCGCCCAACCGTACCCAAAGAAGAGCCCGAACTCGAACTCGCTACCCTGGCCGAACAGGCCCGCGATCCGGCGCTGGCCGAGATGAGCGACCAGGATCTCGTCATGGAAGTGCTCAAGGAATGCCACGATCCAGAGATCCCGCTGAATATCGTCGATCTCGGCCTGGTTTATGAGGTTTCGTCGAAGAAGGATTCGGTGGAGGTCAAGATGTCGCTGACCGCGCCGGGTTGCCCGTCGAGCGAGAGCATCCAGCAAGACGTGCGGGCGAAGCTCGAAGACGCTGGCTTTCCGAACCCGCAAGTGGAAATCGTGTGGGACCCACCCTGGACACCGCACCGGATTTCAGAAGAAGGAAAGAAGACGCTCGGCATGTAGTGCCCAACGTCCAATGACGATTTGCAACTAGGAAACTTGCAATAGATCCCCCAAACAAAAAGGGCGACCCTGACGGATCGCCCTTTCCTGGTTAACCGCCAGCTGATTCTAATCGCCGGCAGTCGCCACTTCCTCGCGGTCCTTCTCTTCTTCCCGACGGTTCAGCAGCTCGATCTTGATGAGGTCGACCTTGCTGGGCCTCTTGCCGAGAACCATCTCTTCGTAGATCTCGCGAGCCTTCTGCTCCTCGCGCTCGCTCTGCCGCACGGCTTTTTCCTCGTCCGACGCCGTCAACGCCAGCGCGCCCCGGTCCCGAACGCGCTCGGCATCCTCGGCACGGATCACAAGACTGTGTTCGATCGATTCGAGCTCGACCTCTTTGCCCTTGGCGTAGACACCATGTTTGCCGTTCTCGCGGTACCATTCCGACACCGTGTGGGTCTTGAACATGTTTTTCGATGATGTTCCTCCACCCGACACCGGTGTTATACGCACAGAAGGAAATCTCGCCCATCTGCGTCGCGTACGGAATGATGCACATTTCGGTGCGGCGGAAGTCGTAGTTGAACAGATCCTGGAACCACATTCCGGCGATGAACAGGAAATTCCAAGGATCGGAACGCCGTTTGTCGATGTCATCCCGAGTGCGGTCGCCGGTGATCTTGCCGTAGCTCTTGCCGCTAAGGCCAAACGACTTGTCGAACTTCTTGAACAGGTCCGACAGCGTCAGACTGCCGGGCGCGCGGTAGGGATTGTAGTGCTTCAGCAACGCGAGGCCCATCATGATGTTCGATGTCCATTTCCCGCGTCCCGAATCCGTGATCGACTGCATGTCTTTGACGAGTCCCGGGATGTTCAGGAACTCGGGTACCGGCGCCATATCCCCGGTTTCCTTGTTGATCATCAGCGCCGTCCCCACCCCACAATTCGGGTGGCAACCGCAGCTGACCTGCCCCCATTCCCGGCCCGGCCCATGAACCAGGTCCGCGAAGTCGGCAAAGGAACCCATCAACGACAGCGGGAACCAGTCCCTGGTCGGCTCGGTGATTCCAACCTGTTGCTTCACATCGTGCGCCAGATGCGACAGCGTATAGCGCTGGCGGAGGCGGCGCTCCGGTGTGATTTCCTCGTCGCGACCCGTGAAGGAAACCGGCTGGAAAGCGATGAAGGCAACCTTCTTCGGGTTGTCCATCGCGAAACGCAGGATTGACCCGACCTGATCGTTGTTGACGCCGTTGATCAGCGTGACGACGAGGATGATCTCGACACCCGCCGCATGAAGGTTGTTGATCGCCCGCAACTTGACGTCGAACAGGTTGCCGACCTGGCGATGGCTGTTGGCGTCGTTGCCGATTCCGTCGAACTGCAGGTAGACGTAGCGCAAGCCGGCCTTGGCGGCCTTCTCGCAGAATTCGGGACTCTTGGCAAACTCAATGCCGTTCGAAGCCGCCTGGGTGCTGGAGTACCCGAGCTTCCTGGCATACGCGACCGCATCCAGGAAGAAAGGCGACATCGTCGGTTCTCCGCCCGAGAACTGGATCGACATCTGGCGGCGCGGCTTGATCTTCATGGAGTTGTCCATGATTTCCTGGATGTCTTCCCAGGTGAGCTCGTGCACGTATCCGACCTGGTTCGCATCCATGAAACATGGATCGCACATCATGTTGCAACGGTTCGTCAGGTCGACGGTCAGGACGCTGCCCCGCCCGTGTTTGATCGTGCTGCTGCCGTGGTTGTGGAGGCCCTTGTCGGCGTGCGCCGGGATGTCCCGTCCCGGGAAGTTCTTTTCGATCCACTCCAGGAAGCGCACGTCGATCGCCATCATGTCCTCGACCTTGCCGTGCAGAGGACATTCCTTGACCATCCATACCTGGCCGTCACGCTCGATGATATCGGCCTTCACTTCGCCCACTTTCTCGTGGAGCAGACTCGTCCAGTCCTTCGTACCGGCGATGATGGCTTCGCGCGCTTCGACCACGCACTGCGGACACAGCGAGTCGGTCTGGCGCGGCCACCCCAGCGTCGGCTTGGTCTTCTGCCAAGACTTCTGCAATGGTTTTTCCGACCACTTCGGGGTGAACGCCGGAACGGGTTCGCGGTTCACATATTGGATGACGTCTAACGTCTTGCCAGCGCCGAAGCAGATGGCAGAATCCACAAACTTCATCGCGCGCCTACCAACCGGAAGTTTCGACCCGTTGCCATTCGGGGCGTTCGCCACCGCCTGTTCAGATAAGGTTGCCAAATTGCCTCCTCAAGAATGTGCGCCTTCCCTGTTTGCCTGGAACTCGCAGGAAGGCCTCTCCTCTTCTTTGCAGTGGGGGATTCGAGGTTGGGCGCTTCATCCGGCCCTGGACCGTCAGCCGGCAGGTTACTTTGCCCGTCGGCCACCCCCTTGGGGAATCACTGCAATTTAGTTATGCGTTCGTCCTTAAATATCGACGAAATGGCTCGGCAAAACACTCCGCCGAGCCCATATCAAAGCGCGGGTAGAATAGCGCAAATACTTCTATTTCATCAACATAAATTTTATTTTAAGCACTTTTTCATCCGAACTGTTCAGCGTCATTGCGGCCGCTCTCTAACGATCTCCACCGAGACGAAGTTGACCCGGCTCGCAAGCACCGGGGTGAGTTTCCGGACGAGGACCCGGACCCGTGGCGTGGGGAAGTCGTTCAGCACACGTGACGCAACCGACTCGGCCAGCGTCTCGATCAGGTGAAAGTCGCGATCGGCCGCGATCTCAACGACGAGGGCCACAACCCGGGCGTAGTCCTGGGCGTCCCTGAGGGAATCGGTGTCGGCGGCGCGTCGGATGTCGGTCTCAATCTCAACGTCCACCGAGAGACGCTGCTGAATCGTGCGTTCTTCGGACGTGACGCCGATCGCAGCCACGCAATCGATCCCTGAAACGAAGATTTTGTCAGCGGGAGTGATCATTTGGAATCAGCCTTCTAGCGGTCCTGCCCTTCCAGCGGCTCGCGGCCTCCGAAACCGGCCTCGATTTCATGCCAGTAGTCGATCGAGTCCTCGCCGAGGTGCCAGCAGAGGTAGACGACCCGATCCTCCATTAGGAACGGGAAATCGCACAATCCCTTGTCAAGATCCTTGATCAGCACGCCCATCTCCCGGACCTGGGACATCAGCAGCATGACATGCGACACCGACTCCACATAGTCGACGCCCTGGGGGCTGAAAGCGTCCAAGTGCGCTTTCTCTCGAGCTTTCTGAATTTTGGGATTGAGCGACTTGACATGGTCCCATTCGTTTCGCAGCTCTTCAACCAGGGGGCGCAGCTGGGACAGCGTGTCGTTGGCTTCCCGGAGTGTGAAGATTCGCTCGGTATTTTCCATGACACGGGCCGGCTTCAGTGTTCGAGGAACTTCTCGGCTTCCATTGCCGACATGCAGCCGGTGCCGGCCGCGGTGATGGCCTGCTTGAAGACCGGGTCCTGAACGTCGCCGCAGGCAAACACGCCCGGAATACTGGTCGCAGTCGAGTTGGCCTGGGTGATCACATAGCCCTTCTTGTCGAGGTCGATCTGGTCTTTGAATATGTCGGTGTTCGGATTGTGCCCGATTGCAATAAAGACTCCGTCCAGATCGATCTCCAAACTCACGGCCTTTGTGTTGTCGCGCAGCTTGATCCCCGTCACGGCATCGCCGCCCAGGACGTCGTCCACCTCGGTGTTGTAATGGACCTTGATCTTGTCGTTGGCGAGGGTCCGATCCTGCATGATCTTCGAAGCCCGGAACTCCCCCCGGCGATGGATCAGGTTCACCTCGGTGGCGAACTTCGTCAGGAAAGTCGATTCCTCCATGGCGGAATCTCCACCCCCGACGACGGCGATCTTCTTGCCACGGAAGAAAAAGCCGTCGCAGGTCGCACACGTAGAGACACCGTGCCCCATCAGCCGGCGCTCGTTCTCGAGACCCAGAAGCTTCGCGGACGAACCGGTAGAGATAATGACCGTCTTTGCCTCGTATTCCTTGTCGTCGACGAACACGCGGAACGGCTGCTCACCAAGTTCGACCCGGTCCACGAAACCGGTCATGATCTCGGTCCCGAACCGCTCGGCCTGTTTGCTCATGTCCTCCATCAACTGCGGACCCATGATGCCGTCGGGGAAGCCGGGATAGTTCTCGACCATCGTCGTCAGCGTCAGCTGCCCCCCGGGCTCCGCCCCCTGGATCAGGAGGGGCTCGAGGTTCGCTCGTGCCGCATAGACGGCCGCAGTCAGGCCTGCGGGGCCGGATCCAATGATGATGACGTTGCGCATGACTTCACCTCGTGGATTGGACGAATTTTATAAATTAACACACGATGCGGGCCTCGAGGGACCGTTGCGGGCCAAACACTTTGGACGGTCTTCGACGAAAAGCGTTGCACCTGCGGGCTCACGCGCACCGTGCGGACGGTATGCTACGCTCTAGCAGTCCGAGGCAGAAGGGTTAGGGCGAGCCCTCAGACATCTGCCTCGGCCTGCTAGTGATTCTTTTGGGATGGAGACCTCATGAAGATTCGGAATTTCGAGATGGAACGGTGGCAGTCGACCTTTGAAAACACCGTCGAGTACAACCTTACCGAGAGCGGTGTACACCCGGTCAGCTGCGCGGAACTGGGCATCTCGGGCGACGAACTACTGAACCAACGGCTGGGCTACGGGCAGAGCAATGGCAGCATCCGGTTTCGTGAGCTGGCGTCGGAACTATACGAAGAAGCGAGCGTCGACAACTTCGTGGCCACGATCGGCGGATGCGAGGCCAATTTCCACTGTATGTCGAGTTTGATCGAGCCCGGTGACGAAGCCGTTTTCATCCTTCCCAACTACATGCAAACCTACGGTGCCGCCGAAGCGTTCGGCGCCACGATCGTTCCGGTGTGGACGAAGCCGGAGAATGAGTGGATTCCGGATCCGGACGAGATCGCCGACAAGGTGACGTCGAAGACCAAGTTGATCTCTATATCGAACCCGAACAACCCAACCGGCGCGGCGTACGGTCCCGACACGCTCAAGGCCATCGCAGCAGCCGCCGACAAGGTGGGGTGCTGGATTCACTCCGACGAGGTCTACCGGGGTGCGGAACGCGAAGGAGATCGAACGCTCACAATGTGGGGCGTCTACCCGAAGACGCTCGTCGTCCACAGCATGTCGAAGTCTTACGGCATGCCGGGGACACGGCTGGGATGGGTTCTCGGCCCACCCGATGCGATCGAAAAGATCTGGAGCCACAAGGACTACACATCGATCGCACCTTGTATCCTGGCCGACACGATCGCATGCCACGGCCTGGAACAGCGGGATAAACTCCGGCTCCGGACCCAGGAGTTCATCGGTCGCAACCTGCCATTCGTCGAAGAGTGGATGGCGCTACGGCCGGGGATGTTCGAACTGGTCAAGCCGAAGGCGGCCGCGATCGCCATGATCCGCTATAAGCACCCAATCGAATCCTACAAGCTGGCCGCGCGGCTAAGAGAAGAGGAGTCCACGCTGATCGTACCGGGGCAGCAGTTCATGCTGGACGGCTATTTCCGCCTGGGCTTCGGCCCGCCGCGAGACTACCTGGAAAAGGGTCTCGAGAGAGTCCTGAAGGTCCTTCGACTCGACGGTCGACTGACCCGTGCCTGTAGTACAATCCACCCTAATCCACCCTACGCGCCCATAGCTCAGCTGGATAGAGCGCCGGACTTCGAATCCGTAGGTCGGGGGTTCGAATCCCTCTGGGCGTACTTCATTTCAAACAAAATCATAATCACTGGACTCTTCGGTGCCGGGAACTACTGGTGAGAGAATCCCCGAAACTCCAAGGACTCTCAGTCAGAATGACTGGCTTTTGAGCTGATCAGCGGACCAGAATGAGACGCTGATCAGTACGTGAGGACCAGCATATGAACAGGACCGCATTGGCATTGATCGCAATCGTCGCTATGGCTCTGGCATTTCCCGCGGCAGGCAGAGAGGTTCCGGGGGCTCAAGCGGGAATCCCCGTCGGACGGATCGCTCGGGCGGCGCCGATGCTCGGGCCTGCGGGTTCCGTCGTACCTCAGCAGTTGGACTACTTCGAGAGGGTCATCCGCTTCGGAAGAGGGGGATTCCCGACAGGTTTGGGCGGCTTTGGGCTTGAATCGTATTCGCAAGTCACCGCCGGCAACCGCGGATGGTCTCGGGCGTCCCATGAGGACACACCACCAGCATGGTTCCCTGGGTTGTCGGAAGAGTACTTTTACGAACACGTATGACGCCTATAGCTATCAATACGACAGCCGCAGCCGCCTCTTTGCTGTAGTAAGTAAGGAGTTTCGCTGGGTTGAATCTATCGCGTTCGAAATGCGCACTTCCGACGCACAACTCATGGAAAGCCTGGGGCGGTATCTCGTACAAAAGCTGGGCAATCCGGTCGTCGTGGATCAGGAGGACGACCGCGGTAAACTTTTGTTCGCAGGTCCCGGTGGCAGCGCGATTGGTGACCTTCCGATCTCGCTTGACCTCTTCATGAACGAGAACTTCATCGTCTTAACTCTCGAGAGACTCATGTAGGGCTGGTTCGATCCGGGAGAGACGTAATGATTAGATACGCCAGTTCAAGATTTATGGATCGTAGATTGTGTTCGACAGCGTGCGTTGTGATTCTCGCGGTTTTCACCCCTTCCTGCACCGGGAGCCCTCCGGCCGAAGAATCGCAGGTTGACGAGCGCGTGCCCTCCCCGTCCGAGGGCGATACACGGGTTGGTCGAAGTGAGATAGAGACGGCCGTCAACGCGTCGATCGAAACGCCAGCCGTAGGCAGTGCGACCATCGAACGCAGGCTTGAGGAGCGGATTCGTATCACCAGCGCTTTGGGGCGACTCGAGGACCCTCTTTGGAGCGTCCGACGAGATGCAATAAGGGAGCTTATCGATCTCGACGCACGCGACGAGGCCGACGCGATTGGCAGGATGCTGACCGATGCCGATTCGGCCGTAAGGAGAGCGGCGGTCGACGCTCTGGAAGAACTCCGGGCCAATCAGTTTGGGAACGACGTCTCGAATCTTCTGCACGACGAGAGTGCCGGCGTACGTGTGGCAGCGCTTAGTGCCTTGCGGGCGTTTCACGCGCGTCAACAACTCGAAAGAGTTCGGGGGCTGGAGACTGACCCGGATTCAGCCGTTCGTAGAAATGCGTCGAGGTTGGTCGCGAAGTGGGATGGCTATGACGAAAGAGTCGGCGCATGGCTACTGCAGTTGAAGGACGTGGATCCGGATGTGCGGGCCGCTGCACTGTCAGCCATCAAGGTGGGCAACTATGTTGAACTGGAAAGCAACGTCGCCGATCTGTTCAACGATCCGGTACCTCGAATTCGTAGTTCTGCGGTTGATTTTTTCGGCGACTGGGGCGGGCACCGCGAGGACTTCGTCGATGAGATCGCGCTGTTGCTCGCGGATTCCAATCCAATAGTTCGTCAGAATACGGTTGCGATCCTGGGCCACCGCGGTCCGTACAGGACGGAGGGACAGACGAAACGTGTCAACGCCTTGCTGGCACTGCTACTGAACGATCCGGACAAGACCGTGCAGGGTTCTGTGGTAATCGCCTTGGGCGAACTCGGTGCGACGGAGCAGGCTCGTCAAATCGCAAGTTTACTCGGCGATCCTTATGTGTACGCCCACAAAGCAGCGAGTGAAACCCTGGCGAAGCTCCGCTCACCCGTCGATACGGCATCGCTATTCGAAACTCTGGAACCATTCGTCGTCCGAATCGAAGTGGAATCCGACAGAGCCGTCATTAGCGAGATTCAGGTTTCTGCAGGGACAGCCTTTGGCAGCGGTTTGTTTGTGTGGGAGGACGGGTCCGTACTCACGAACCGACACGTCATTGTAGGCGATTCGGGCGGTCCGGGGAAAACAGCTGCGGCCGACTGGTTGATCCCAAAGAACGTAACCGTAATCACGAGCGATGGCGAACGCCTGCGAACGCTGGATGAGATATGGCTTCACCCGGAACTGGATCTCGCGGTAATTCGTACGGTGCTCGAGCCCAGCCGAAAGGTCTCATATGCTCCTGTCGAGCCATACGTGCCCTCTGTCGGAGACGACGTGATCGCAATAGGCCATCCTCGCGGCCGAGATTGGTCTCTTACCGAAGGAAATGTGTCTCAGGTTCGCGAAGAGATATATGACTACGATTATTCCATTGTGCCAAGGCGCCCGAAGGTCGCCGTGTGGATCCAGACCGATGCGGCAATCAACCCGGGGAATTCAGGCGGTCCCCTGTTCGACCTGTACGGGCGGCTCCTTGGCGTCGTTACCTGGAACGTTGGGGGTAGCGAAGGGTTGGGCTTCGCGCTATCGGTCCGCACGCTCTACGACTGGCACTGGGCACGGGAGGACGAGCGCCAGGTGTGGCATGTGAGACGTTGATGAGTCCCTCTCAGATGGGGGCTGAACACTCTGTGCACTCGGTGCGCTTCCTTGGATTCTCGGCCCGACAGGATCGGCAGCGCTTCGGCTCTCGCACCGCCTGCACGATCACCATCGTCAGGAAGACCGGCGCCACGATGCACCGCATCACGTAGAACTTGACATGCTCATCGAAGAACCCGATCGGAGGGTAAAAGCTCCCCTTGCTCTTGCCGTAAAATGCCCACGGCAGCGTGAACAAGTAGCCCCAAACGACGCTCCCAAGGAGGAAAGAGCCGAGGATGGCATCGGGCCAAATAGAATCCTGATCAAGAAAGACACTCAGGGCAATGCCCAGGACCGCCGCGCCGTAAACAGCGAACGCCGAAAGCAGCCACTGCCTGCGATAGCGCACGATATCCGTCCGAATGAGATCGTGCAGAATACGGCGCTCCGTTTCGTCCAAGTTCATCATCCCATCAGACCCCTTCTTAGCCATTCCACCGCCGATGCACTTCGATCTCTACCAAGCTCTTACCACATCGAATAGAAGAAAGCAGTAACCGCCGTAAGGGCCACGGACACCGTCAGCACGATCTTGTTGAGGACCGTGCCCGCGGCGGAATCAGGTTCGTCGAACCTTCGCCACGGCAAACGGTACTCTCCTGGAAGCACAACCCTCAAAGGCTCGCTGATCATCAATGTCGCCATCCCGAAAATCATCCAGACCCCAACGAAGGTGAGAGTGCGCCGTGAAAGGTGAGTCAACGCAGCCGGTGAAAGTCCGGTCCAAGGAGGTGTCGGTAGACCTTGGTAGCTACCCAGGCGGTGGCAAGGGCGACCAACCCATCGAAGCCCTGGGGACAGAGACCCGCCTTGGGCGGGTTTGCAAGCGTGCGGGCCGCAACGCGAGTGAAGCCTGAGCAGGCCTCGAAAGGTTGAATGCGAGCGCCGAGTCTCCTCTCATTAGACGAAGGCCCATGAGGGTGGCCAGATGAACCGACAAGAGACGGTCGCCCTGCTCGCCGGGGTAGTGGGCGCAGCACGTACGCACGCGGGGACTCGCAACACGGGAAACCTGTTGTGCTGCCGGGGAGACCTGGCAACGGCTCCAACTGGGAGGCGGGCGCGACAGGCGTCGGAGGGGCTCATACTACCGATGAACCCGGGTAATGCCGGGGGAGGGAAGGAGCCCTAGTTCGGGGTGCGTTTGAACGAGTTGAGATGAGGAGATTGGCGTGAGCCTGGCAACTCCAGAAAAGATTCGGAAGCTCCAACGAGCGCTCTACGTGAAGGCCAAGCATGAGCCGAC
Source organism: Terriglobia bacterium (assembly GCA_965206125.1). Taxonomy (GTDB): domain Bacteria; phylum Acidobacteriota; class Terriglobia; order 20CM-2-55-15; family 20CM-2-55-15; genus CAXWPM01. The sequence goes on along the minus strand of CBDBIN010000044.1, from coordinate 434,828 downwards.
ACGGCGATTCCACTTCTTATATGACAAGGTGTGGCGTGAAGACATTCTGACCCACGCCTACGCGCGTTGCCGATCAAACGGTGGGGCGCCGGGCGTGGATGGGGAAACCTTTACGCACATTGAGGGATATGGGGTGGACCGCTGGCTCAACACGGTACGGGAGGAGGTGCGAACAGGACGCTACAGACCGCAACCGGTCAAACGGGTGATGATTCCAAAGTCTGGTGGCGTGGGCCAACGGCCGCTGGGGATTCCGACTATCCGTGACAGGGTAGTGCAAACCGCGGCGAAGTTGGTGCTCGAACCGATTTTCGAAGCAGACTTCGATGGGGCGGTCTACGGGTATCGTCCCAAACGGAGCGCGCTGGATGCGGTTCGAACCGTTCATCGGGCAATTGATGAGGGGCACACCAAAATAGTCGATGCCGATCTATCGAAATACTTCGATACGATTCCCCACCCCGAGCTGATCAAGTGCGTTGCACGACGTGTTAGCGACGGGAAGATGCTGCATCTGATCAAGATGTGGTTGAAGACGCCGGTCGAGGAGACCGGCGAACGGGGACATCGGCGGATGAGTGGCGGCAAGAAGGCGACGCGGGGAACACCGCAGGGTGGAGTGGCATCGCCATTGTTGGCGAACATCTACATGCATCGTTTCATCAAGGCGTTTCGCAAGCATGGTTTGGATCGTCGGTACGACGCGGTGCTGGTGACCTACGCGGACGATTTCGTGGTCCTGTGTCGGCATGGCGCCGGTGAGGTCCTCGAAACGACTCGGCGATGGATGGCCAGCATCGGTCTCACGCTGAACGAGACCAAGACGCGTGTATGCGACGCCCGATGCGAGCCCTTCGACTTCCTCGGCTATACCTTCGGGCCGATGTACTCTCCGCGAACCGGCGGACGCTACAACGGTGCGCGGCCTTCCAAGAAGGCTGTGGCCTCGGTCAAGGAGCATATCCGGCGACGCCTGCGGTCCGGTAATCACGCGCCATGGGAAGACGTGGCGCGGGGCCTGAACCGCATGGTGCGGGGATGGTCGGCCTACTTCAGCTATGGGTCGGTGACGCAGGCGCGACACGGGGTGAAACTGTATCTCTATCACGCCGTCCGTCGCTTCCTTCGGCGTCGGCACAAAGTGGCCGGGTCTGGTTACCGGCGGTTCCCCACCGATGAGGTATTTGGGAAGCTGGGCGTGCTGTCTCCCGAATCCTGTCCGCATGAGGTCTGGTCGGCAATGCGCACGCCTTGACGTGAAACCCGTCCGAGAGCCGGGTGCGGGAAATCCGCACGCCCGGTTCGATGAGCGGGGAGGAGAAACGGAGCGATGGACTTCTCGGCGAGACCAGCAACGAAAGACGCTGGCCGCTATCGGCGCCGCCGGTCCTGTACGCCACCGCGCTTCTCCTCGACTCTACCCCCAGAAGGGCAGGAAAATCCACAGGTCGAGGGTCCCAAAATCCATGTATTCGTGGAAGAACGTGAATGCAAGCGGCGGGTTGTGTATCGGGCAGAAATACATGTGCTTCTCGCTGTAATACCCCTCGCCACCCGTAACATGCTTCTCTGCGGTGTCGGTCCGCATGCATAACCACTTCTTGCAGAACTGGGCGCCTGGCGGAAACGCTTCGGTGTCGTTCCAGTGCGCCACCATGTAGCCGGCGCTGTAGACGACGTCGAGGGACTTCAATGGGACGGGCAAAAACAGAAGGAAAACCAGAAAGAGGCAACCGATCGGGCCCCATGGCGTGGGTACGGGTGTTTCCTCAGACATGCAACGGGCTCTTTGTTGTCGACATCAGGCCAACACCCACGCGGACAAATCGGGACAGACCACGCGAACCTGTCCCGAGTGCCAACTCCCAGGTCTTCGGACGAACGGTGCCCTCTACTGCTGGTTCGACGCCCCCGCTCCCGTCGCTTTCCTCATCGCGGTCACGGTCAACTCGGTCCGATAGGCGATAATCTTGCGCGCATTCGCGAGCGTCTTCTCGATGGGTAGCAGGCTCACGCCATTGATCGAGAACTTGCCGGCCCGGATCCGTTGTTCCGTTCGGATGGAGTGCAGATCAGCGGCCATCATCGTCACGGCGATGAAGTACTCGTCGTGGAGGCCCTCAGACACTTCCTCGATGCCGAGTTCTTCGGTAATGAACGCCCTCATCATCCCATTCTGGTAGTACTCCGGGATGAAGTAGACGTGGGCGGAACCCATGCCCCACTTCTCGGTCAGTTCTTCGGCGACTTCGCTCATCGGGTTTTGGTTGCCGCCGCTATCGCCCATCATGAAAATGTTAGTGAAGCCTTGGGACTTCAGGCTGTTGGCGGCATCCCTTAGCACGGCCCTGTATGTCTCGGGCGATAGGTACACCGTTCCGGGAGAGACGTTCTCACCCTCCGGGTTGCCTGGCTCGAGCGTCACAATGGGCACGACGAGCGTGTTACCCATCTCCCGCGCGATCGATTCGCCCATCGCCCGGAGCACGTAGTTGTGCTTCCCCGTCACCAGGTAAGGACCGTTCTGTTCGATCCCGCCGGTGAGAATTAACGCGTTGGTCTTTCCTTCCTTGATGTAGTCGCGGACCTCGATCATCGTGAGATCTTCGATCCACACACTGTCGAGGGGTTCGATCGGGTTCTCGAAGGTGTTCATATCGTGCCGCTGCTGCTGGGCTATCGTCGGAATCGACCCGACAGCCAAGACAACGACAATCACCAATGTGAGTCGTATTGTCCCTTTCATGGGGGCCTCCTGAGAGCTTGGTATTAGAGGAGGCCATTGTATATTGGATGGACTGGTTTCCATACGAATCGCGGACGGCACGTCACGGCGCCAATTGGAGGTTCCGATGGTACGAAGCAGAGTCTCGTCAATCCTTGTCTTGAGCGGCCTGATGGCTGTGTCGGTTCCGGCCGTGGCACAAGGCCCTGATTCCATATCGGAGGCCCTCGAGGGTCGGCGATCTCACTATGCGGACATCGCGCAACAAATCTGGAACTTCGCAGAGGTGGGCTATCAGGAGCAACAGAGTTCGGAGCTTCTGCAGAGCGCGTTGAGATCGGCCGGATTCGAGATTGAAAGCGGCGTTGCGGGCATGCCCACAGCGTTCGTCGCGAGCTACGGTGCGGGTTCACCTGTCATCGGCATCCTCGCGGAGTTCGACGCCCTGCCGGGGATTGCACAAAGCGTCGCCACAGAGCGTGCGCCAATTTCGGGACAAGCTGCCGGGCACGCATGCGGTCACCACCTATTTGGAACAGGGTCGACGGCAGCGGCGATCGCGACCAGAGAATGGCTCGAGCAGACTGGGACCGAAGGGACGGTTCGGCTGTACGGCACTCCCGCCGAAGAAGGGGGGGCCGGCAAGGTCTACATGGTCCGCGCCGGAATGTTCGAAGACGTGGACGCCGTGCTGGCCTGGCATCCGAGCGATGCGAACGACGCCAGCCCCTCGGACTCGCTCGCCAATATCTCCGCCAAGTTCCGATTTCATGGTGTCTCGGCACATGCGGCCGCCGCGCCCGATCAAGGCCGTTCGGCGCTCGATGGCGTGGAAGCGATGAACCATATGGTGAACCTGATGCGGGAGCACGTCCCACAGGAGTCACGGATCCACTATGTCATCACCAGCGGTGGATCGGCGCCCAACGTCGTGCCCGACTTTGCCGAGGTCTACTACTACTCCCGTCATCCAGAGGTGGCGGTCGCCAAGGATCTGTTCGCGCGCGTCGTCGCCGCGGCCGAGGGTGCGGCCATGGGAACGGGAACGACTATGGAATACGAACGCATTCACGGGCTCTACAACATGCTCCCAAACCACTACCTCGGAGGACTTCTCGATTCGGGTCTCCGCGGCGTCGGCGGGTCCAGCTATACGGCGGAAGAGGCATCTTTTGCGGAGCAGATCCTCGGCACGTTGACTCGGCCAGGAGAGATCGGATCTCAGGAACAGGTTCAGGAGTGGAGCCCGAGAGGTGGATCCGGATCGACGGACGTGGCAGACGTCAGCTGGGTGGTTCCAACCGCGCAGTTTCGCGCCGCCACATGGGTCCCAGGGACGCCGTCCCACAGCTGGCAGGCTGTCGCTGCCGGAGGGATGAGCATCGGCACGAACGGGATGATGATTGCGGCAAAGACACTCGCTACGACCGCTGTCGAGTTGTTCAGCAACCCGAACCACGTCCGGGAAGCCCGGGCGGAGCTCGAACGGGCTCGGGGAGCTGGATTTGTCTACGATGCCCTGGTCGGAGACCGCGAGCCCCCGCTGGATTATCGGAAGAACCCGTAGTTTCGTGACGGTGCATTAATCCCACTTGGGTCCATTCCGCCGTTGATGGGACGGCGAAGAACCACTAAACTAAGAGCGCCCTTGCCCCGAAACCAGTCCCAGCCGGGACGGACAGGTACCGCCATGCCACGGCGCGCAAGGGTCGTACTTCCTGACATCCCCCATCACATTACTCAACGAGGTGTCCGCCGCGCCGCGGTGTTCCTGGACGACGAAGATCGGCGCCTTTACAGCACGCTGCTGCGGACAGACGCCGGGCGGTGCGGCGTCTTGGTGTTGGCCTATTGCTGGATGACCAACCATGTCCACATCGTCGCGATCCCCGAGCGTGAAGACTCCTTCGCACTTCTGTTCCGCCGCGCCCATTCGAGCTACGCGGCGGAGTTTAACGAGAAGTATGGATTCTCAGGTCATCTCTGGGAGGCACGATTCTACTCCTGCCCCCTCGACGAAGGGCACACGATCGCGGCGGTCCGTTACGTGGAGCGGAACCCAGTTCGAGCGGAAATGGTCGGGCGAGCTGAAGCATACAAGTGGTCGAGCGCGGCCGCGCATTGCGGACTGGCGTGCGACCCTCTCCTCACGGCAAACCCGCTCCTGGAGAAGGTTCCCGACTGGGCGGCCTGGCTGTCCGAACCTGGAGATCAGACTACCGAAGCGTTCATCCGTAAGGGCACGCAAACTGGGTGGCCCTGCGGCACGGATGCGTTCGTCCGGGATCTTGAACGTCGGACTGGGCGGCGTATGCGTCCTCCACGGCGTGGGCCAAAAGTTCACTGAGCCGGCGAATCGTGGCATACCCGTCGTGGAACCTGTCAAAGAGGGACCAGAGTTGGGATTAATGCACCGTCACGAAATAGAGGGTTCCCCCGGACCCGGTCCATAAAGTCCGGGGGAACCCTCCAGCGGCCCGTTGGCCACTATCCGCTAGCCGCGGTACCGTGCTTACGAACAAAAAAACGCCCAAGCGGCCGAGGGCTCTTCCAGCCCGGGCCGCATGGACATCTTTTGTCCGTCGCAGACTACGCTCTAAAACAAAACAAGCCCTCGGGGGACACCTCCCGAAGACTCCATCGTCTACCTAAGCGATACGCCGTTGTATCGAATGTTCTCTATTATGATTGCGACGCCCTCTTCGGTCAAGTCGAGAAGACGCGGCGCCCCGCCCGCCATCCTCGCCTGAACAGCGCGACGCAAAGCACGATCAGTCCGACCGCCAAAACGAACGTTACGACGGGCACAAAGAACGCCAGAACTACCCCGAGGACAGACACAATGTCCTCCAGCATCGAGACAGCGGCGTTACCGAACCCGGGCAGGAACATGCTGACCCCGGCCCGCAGCGCCGCCTTCCCGGAATGCACCGCAAGCGACGTCCCCCCGCCGGCCGCCAGGCCGACAATCGTCGCCAACATGGGGTCGAGCCCGCCGAGAACCGACGCCGCGGCCATCGCGCCGGCCAGGGGCCGAAGGCCGGTACCTACAAGATCAAGAACATGGTCTACCGCGACGATTTTGTCGCCCAAAAACTCCACGATCGCAGCCACCAGGAGCACGATCAACACGTCGTCCCGGGCCAGGAACTGGAACGACGCGTTCAGGTCGACCAGTTCAGCCCGTGCGGCGAGGCTGACCGCCAGCATCGGCAGGAAAGCACGGAGGCCGGCAGCAGCAGCCAGGCTGATGCCCATCATCAATTGAATCAGGAGTTCCACGACGTAACCTTATTCTGCCTCATTTGGCAGTCTCACGGGCTGCTAGAATGGACACACAATGATGAAGCTACGCTGCTTGCTGCTTTGCCTCCTCTTGCCGGGCCTCGTCGGGACCGCTGTCGGCGCTCAGGCTTCGTCTGCGGGTTTTCTCGAAGGAATGGCCGACGACGTCGCCCGAATGGCGACCGACACCAACATCGGAAGGCGTGAAATCCTGGAGTCCATCCTGGCCGACCGCGGGATCGCTTTCCAGATCGAATCGTTCACGATCGAAGAACGCGAAGACTACCCGCGAACCGAAGGCCGGAACATCATCGTCACGTTCGGTTCGGGCCCTCGAGACATCGTGATCGGGGCCCACTACGATGCCGTTCGATTTCCCGATGCCACGCTCAGCCCCGGGGCTGTCGATAACGCGGCCGGATCCATCGTACTGACACGGCTAGCCGAAGCGCTCGCGGAGGAGACGTTCGAACACCGCGTCGTACTGGCGTTTTTTGACATGGAGGAACTCGGTCTGATCGGTTCGAGCCAATACCTGACCACCCATGCGACCGAAACGATCGACGCGATGATCAACTTTGATGTGGTGGGCTATGGCGACACGCTGCTGATAGGACCGACGGCCGACCCCGGGAACGCGGTGATTGATTCGGCGCTCAGGCAGGCATGCCTGGACGAAGGGATCGAGTTCCTCAACTACCCGGCGTATCCGCCCAGCGACGACCGGAGCTTCCAGGCTGCGGGAATACCGAACGTGTCCATTGGAACTCTTCCGGCGCCCGAGGCGCACCGACTCTGGCTGCTCCTGAACAGCAACCCCCAGGGCGTCTTCGACCCGGCGTTCGTGCCGCGCATTCTCCAACTGATCCACACGCCCGCCGATTCGCCCGAGGTGGTGGACGCCAGTGCGATGAACATCGCATTCCGAGCCGCCCTCAACCTGGTTCGCCGGTTGGACCGAGCCGATTGAGTATCGGCCCGGCGGTGGCGCCGCATCCAAAAATTTGATAATTTTATAGTTCTCTCGTCGGGAACGACCCTGGGAGCAGCCCACCCCCCGGTCTCCGATCGGTTTCCGGTCGGATCGACATCGTGGCTCTTTTTCCAACAATCAAAGGCTGACGCCTTCCGGCTCTATCCGGAAAACGGAAAGGAATGAGTCCACCATGCCTAAGAAACGCGTAGTCATCATGGGAGCGGCCGGCCGCGACTTCCATAACTTCAACGTCTACTTCCGAAACAACAAGGAATACAAGGTTGTTGCCTTCACGGCCACGCAGATTCCCAACATCGACGATCGCTCGTACCCGGCCAAACTCGCCGGCAAGCTCTACCCGAAGGGGGTTCCGATCGTTCCGGAGGATCGACTGACCGACCTGATCCGCGAGCATAAAGTCGATCAGGTGGTGCACGCCTATTCAGATGTCGCCCACCAGGACATCATGCACGCCGCGTCGATTTCCATGGCTGCGGGCGCTGATTTCCGGTTGATGGGTCCGGGGACGACCTACATCAAGTCGAAGAAGCCGGTCGTCGCGGTCTGTGCCGTAAGGACGGGTGCGGGCAAGAGCCCGACAAGCCAGTTCGTCGTCGACTACCTGATGAAGCAGGGCCTGCGTGTTGGCGTGATCCGACACCCGATGCCCTACGGCGACCTGGTCGCCATGGAAGTGCAGCGGTTCGCCAAGTACTCCGACTTCGAGAAGCATCAGTCGACGATCGAAGAACGTGAAGAGTACGAACCCTATGTCCGCAGGGGCGTCGTCATCTGGGCGGGCGTCGATTACCTGAAGATCCTCCGTCGCGCCGAACGTGAAGCCGATGTGATCCTCTGGGACGGCGGTAACAACGACATCCCGTTCTACACACCCGACCTCTACATCACGGTTGCCGATCCGCACCGACCCGGACACGGGATGTCCTACCACCCGGGAGAAACCAACCTTCGCGCCGCCGACGTCATCTTGATCAGCAAAACCGGTACGGCGACAGCGGCCGGCATCGAGACGGTCCGCAAGAACATCAAGATCGCCAACCCGAAGGCGCGGGTCTTCAAGACGGACCTCAAGATCGCAGCCGTCGACCGGCAGTCGATCAAGGGCAAGAAGGTAATCGTCGTCGAAGACGGTCCGACGCTGACCCACGGCGATATGGCTTACGGGGCCGGCGCCATCTTCGCGAAGAGAGAGGGCGCGCGGATGGTCAACCCGTCGCGATACGCGGTCGGCTCGATCCGTAAGGTGTACCGGAAGTTCCCGCACCTGAAGAGCATCCTTCCCGCGATGGGATACGGGGACAAGCAGATCCGCGAGTTCGAGGCGACGATCAACAAGGCCAAAGCCGACCTGGTGATCGGCGCCACACCGGTCGATCTCAGCCAACTCATCAAGATCAACAAACCTCTGCTCCAGATCCGCTACTCCCTGGCGGCGCCAGCAGGATTCAAGCAGTTGCTGACGGACTTCGCCAAGAAAGTCCGCTAACAACAGAACCGAGAGCGGTAGCGACTGGTTTTACTTACTACCCCGTCGCTACGGCTCCGGGTTCTGACTGCAGGTTCTGTCGGTTGACCCACCTGCCCGGCTCGCATAAGCTCTCCGGGCAGGTGTCCAATCCCAAGGCAAACGCGGTCCCTGGCAAGCCCACGCCCATGCGGGCATTGGGAAGAGGTGACCTGACGGCGCTCGCCGTCAACGGGATCATCGGCGCCGGTATCTTCGGCCTGCCATCTGCGGTTGCGGCGTTGGTGGGCAACGCCAGCCCGATCGCCTTCGTCGCCTGCGCCGGGATCGTAGCCATCATCGTCCTCTGCTTTGCCGAGGTAGCCAGCTACTTCAGTGAAACCGGTGGGCCGTATCTCTACGCGCGCTCGGCATTCGGACCGCTGGTCGGATTTGAAGTGGGATGGGCGATCTGGCTTGCCCGGGTAAGCGCGTTCGCAGCGAACGCCAACCTGCTGGTCTCCTACTTCGGTTTCTTCGTCCCCGGAGCCGACGTCGGCCTGGCCCGCATGATCTCGCTCACGGCCGTTATTGGATTCCTGGCTGGCGCGAACGTTCGGGGGGTCGCACTGGGCGCGAAGCTTGGCGACGTGCTCGCGGTTCTGAAGATCATCCCGCTGGTCGCGTTCGGAACCATCGGCCTCTTCTTCGTCGACTGGGGAGCGTTCTCGACGATCGCTGCGCCCGCTTCGGGCAACTTCGGAACCGCGGTACTCCTGTTGATCTACGCCTTCACGGGCTTCGAGTACGCAGCGATACCCGCGTCGGAAGCCCGGCAGCCGAAGAAGGACATCTCGTGGGCGTTGATCTACGCGCTCGGTATCGCGGCAGTGATCTACCTCGCCGTGCAGGTGGTCGCCGTGGGCACGCTGCCCACGCTAGCCCAATCCGAGCGGCCGCTGGCCGATGCCGGGCAGCAGATCCTCGGCCCAGTTGCCGGTGGCGTCATGGCCATGGCCGCTCTGATTTCCATATTCGGTAATTTGAGCGCGGTCATGCTCATCGGTCCTCGTCTCACCTATGCTTTCGCCGAGCGAAGGGAGTTTCCGAAGTTCTTCGGCGAACTGCACAGCCGGTTTCGGACGCCCATCGGTTCGATCGCCGTCTTTGCCGCCATCGTTTGGATGATGGCACTCTCGGGAACGTTCGTCTGGTTGGCGACCATCAGCGTCGTGGCGCGCATCGGGGCCTACATGGTGAGCTGCGCTGCGGTACCCATCCTGCGCAAACGAAGCGAGACGCGGCCGGAGTTCCAGCTGAAGTTCGGCCCTCTGTTGCCCGCCCTGGCGATCGGCCTCGGCATCTGGCTTTACGCCCAGACCAAGGTCGAAGACACATTGGCCTTCCTCGTCGCGATGATCGTGGGCAGCATCATCTACTTCTTCATGCGGCCGAAGCAGCCGCAATAAGAGCGTTCACATTTACGGGGCGACCAGCTCCCTACTCATATCGCTCGATCTGCACCGCCTCCCGGCGGCGCCCCCATCCCCCAGGCTTCTCCTCGAATACGCCGGCGCAGACCGTGCCGCATTTCGAGCACCGGCCTCCGGCATCCAGGTTCCATTCGAGCAGCTCGTACCAGTCGCGGCCGATGAGCTTCGCGCTGCATCCGTGGCAGTAGGTGGCGTCGGAGGCCCGATCGTGGATGTTTCCCGTGTAGACGTGACGCAGGCCGTTCGCGATCGCAATCTCGCGGGCACGGATCAGCGTCTCCGGGGGCGTGGGCTGCCGGTTGGTCAGCTTCCAGTCCGGATGGAATGCGGAAAAGTGCATCGGGATGTCGGGACCGAGGTTCTCGGCGACCCAACCCGTCGTCTCGTCGAGTTCCCTCTCAGAATCGTTCTCCTCGGGAATCACAAGGTCGGTCACCTCAACCCAGACCTCGGTCTCACGCTTCAGGTAGACCAGTGTGTCGAGAACGGGCTGCAGGTGGCCCGCGCAGATCTTCGAATAGAAATCGTCGGTGAACGCTTTGAGGTCGACGTTGGCGGCGTCCATATAACGGAAGAACTCTTGCCGGGGCTCTTCGGTGATGTAGCCGGCGGTTACGGCGACGGTGCGGATGCCGCGTTCGCGGCACGCGGCGGCGACGTCGATCGCGTACTCCATGAATATGACCGGGTCGTTGTAGGTAAAGGCCACACTCCGGCAACCGAGTTCCTGGGCAGCCCGCGCGATGACATCCGGTGTGGCCGGCGAGGCCAGCGTATCGAACTCCCTGGACTTGCTGATGTCCCAGTTCTGGCAGAAGCGGCAGCCCAGGTTGCAACCCGCCGTGCCGAACGACAGAACCGGAGTTCCCGGCAGGAAATGGTTTAGCGGCTTCTTCTCGATCGGATCGACTGCGAACCCGCTGGACCGCCCGTACGTCGTGAGTACGACCTCCCCCCCGGAGGCCGCTCGAACGAAGCAGAAGCCTCTCTGGCCTTCGCTCATGCGGCAGAATCGCGGGCACAGGTCGCACTGCACGCGCCCGTCCTCCAAGCGATGCCAGTACTTGGTCGGTACGACGCTGCCAGGTTTGATGTCGAGCATGTTCGGCATGATCACAGTTCCCAGAAACCAACAATATCCCAATCATTAAATAGGGACCGGCACCTATGTCCCTATTTAAAAGTCAGTTCCTGCAATTCGTGTAAGGGGCAAAGGTGGACAGGGGAGCCTGTCCCCGCAATATCAGCGGGCCCCGAGCCACCGCTGTTCGATCTCGAGGAGCTCGCCGCTTTCACGGAGCCGGAGGATCTCCAACCCGATGCGTTCGCCGAGCGGGTTTCCCTTCGGGACTGCAAAACCGTAGTTCTGCCTGCGGTACTCAGACGCCGAAATCCGGAAGTCCAGGCTGGGATCTTCGGAGATGATGTAGCGCAGCATCGGGCGATCGAACACGACGGCATCTGCATCACCCCGCTCCAGCAGGACCACGGCAGCCTGCACATCGGGGGCAGCCAGCGCCCGTCCACCGACGCTTTCGACGAACTCCTCGGAAGTGGTCCCGCCGACCACCGCGACGCGACGCCCCCGGAGTTGCTCGGCGGTCTCGATCGAGGGACCGTCCATCTGCGACAGCGTCAGCGCGGTCGCCAGAAACGCTGTCAACGAAGAAGCGATGACAAGACCGATAAACATCCAGATCCCCGAAATGACCCTGCCTGCGACGGACACGGGAACGCGATCGCCGTAGCCGACCGTCGTCATCGTGACCAGCGCCATCCAGACGCCGTTGGCGATGCCGGCGCGCGGATTCTGTGGAAACTGTTCGGGGTTGGCACGGCGTTCGGCGAGCCACAGCAACGTGCCAATGAGGATCAGAACCGCGGCCAGCGCGCTGAAACCTGTGACGAACGTGCGTGTAAAGAAGGGCGCGAAGCGGTCGTACAGACTTCCCGATTGCGGGGCCATGATCGCCAGCGACGCGTTGAAGTAGGGCTGCGCGAACGTCACGCGCTCCGCGCGGGAGGCCGTAATGCTGACGGGTCCGACGGCGATGTCGAATTCGCCCGCCTCCACTCCGCTGATGGCAGCATCGATATCTTCCTGTGGGACGAGCGTGTACGCGACGCCCAGGCTCGCAGCGACCGTCTCCCAGACGTCTACACTCAATCCGATCGGCGGGTCCGCCTTGATGACGAAGGGCGCATTACCGACGACCGCGACCGAGAGCGGTTCAACAGCTTGCCCCTGTCCCCTGGCGACACCTTGTGCCGCCAGGGCAAAAGCCAGCAAGAGCATGAAGCGCGTCGGGAAAGCTTTCATGAACGCTCTTCCTCTGGAGCGGCGAACGTCTCGTCGCAGAATGCACCCGGATCGCAGTTTGTGAAGCGTAAGCCGCTGCTGCTCAAATGTTCCTCCAAGCGGGTAGGAATGATATCGCAGGCGGCGTAGTTGCGGCCAATGGAGCCGGAAAGCGGTCGCGCTCGCGTAGCATAGGGGCGTCTTGACGCGAACATATCCACCGCCTAGACTGAATGTCTACGCGCCTGTAGCTCAGCTGGATAGAGCGCTGGTCTCCGGAACCAGAGGTCTCAGGTTCGAATCCTGTCAGGCGTATCGAAGGGTCACTGCCAAGTGGCGCTCATAGAGCGCCACTACAGCTACAAGCCCGCCATCCGCTGCCTCAGAGCGGACAGGATCTCCGACCTCCGCCATACCAGGAAGGCGATGTAGACGCTCATGAGAACCATGAGGCAGGCATCGGCGAGCCTGTTGTATGCGTCGACAATGCCGGCGCTCCGCCATCCGAACTGCCAGACCAGCCGGTCCATGTCGCCACCGGCGTCGCCTGCACTCAGGATGGAGCCCCACGGGATCTCGGATCGGCCGGCTTCGACGCTGTTCCAGAAGTTGAAATTGTCCCAGAACGTGCTTGCGGCGATCACGAGAACGACGTAGCGCCAGAAATCCCAGCGCCATCGGTCCGGCATCGGAAAGTAGAACGCGACCATCAACAGCACGCTGAGATAGAACTCGCCTCCCATTCCTCCGAACGTGATCCAGAGTTCGATCGTACGTGCCGAGGTCGCCCAGGTCGTCAACAGTTGGATTACGGCCAGACCTGCCGCCAGGACCATGGCACCTCGCAGCCCTTCCTGCCATGACGTGTAGAACAGGACCGCCAGAAGGAACAGCAGCGCTCCGTATACGATCACGGACCGGTCGGGCTGCCAGCTTGTCCATCCGATCGGCAAGGGCAACGCCCGGCGGCCGGCAAGCCAGGCAATCGTGGCGTGGCCGAATTCATGGATCCATATGTGGAAGGGACGAATCAATCCGACGAAGGAAGTGGCGTTGATGATGAGCGCGGCAGCAGTCGCGAGGGGTAAAGCGAAAAGATATGTCAGCGGGTGGCTGAACGAGAACCGGTCAAACCTGTTCCCGACACCGACGGTGTCCCCTGGCGTCTCGGCGGCGGTCGGCAAGGTATCCCGAACCGCCGCGGCTGCCGGCAGGAAACCATGGATACGCCCCCGCCCGACCCACACCCCCCCACACGCCATGCAGGCGTCGACGGCAATCTCATCCACGTGCCGCCGTTCGAGTGGCCGGCCGCATGACGGACAAGGATGATCGGTCGCCTCGGCCGAACTCTCGCCACCGGAATCCTCGATCACGGAAGCGATGGAAGCTTGCAACCCGTCATCGGATGCCAGGAGAGTCGCAAGCGACTTGAAGGCGACGAACTCGGCATGATGAACCCAGACACCCCGGCAACTCGGGCACAACGAAACGTCAAGCAAGCCACGGACGTGCTCGACCATCTCATGCCCGTCGGCTGGACACCGCATCGAGAAATCGACCGCGCCGGGCATCAACACCCACCTCTGTGCTACACGATCAGCCGCACGCCACCCAGTTCCGCCAGACCATAGATCAGGTGGCCACTGGGAGAACCGATGAACATGAAGTTTGTCGGAACGTTCCACTCCCGGCTCAACGTCTCGATGAGCTCGGGGGTGAACTCCCCTTCCCGGATGACGAACTCTATGTCGATTTGCGGATAGGCTTTGTCCATAAATTCAAGGTTTTCTGCCAACGTTGGAGGGACGTCGGCCCGGTCACGAACGACGGTCACGATCTTGATCCTGTTCGTGTGTTCGTTACGCCGGACGTAGAGCATCGCGTTGTTGAGGTTGGCGATGTTATCTCCACGTGTGAAGAAAACGACCTGATGAGAATTGATCACGGCTACTTTTACCTGGATGATCGCCATCAACGAGTTGACATGCTTCCCGAAAGAAACGAGCGCGGCGCGTAGCAGGACCAGCGCTGCGCGAAGGAGACCGAGCCGACCCAGCATGATCGAGACGACAAGCAGCGTCGGTATGAAGTATTCCAGGAACACCCTCAGATAGGTGGGGTTCATGAGAACGGTGCCGACCAGACCGATCGAGACGCCAAACATCCCCAGAAACACGACGGGCCACGGTGCGCGCTCGGGTCGCGGAAGCCCTTCCCTCTTGGCCTTGAGCAGGACATTTCCGGTCGCAAACAACAGCATCACGGCCAGGAAGGACAGCGTGTACACACCGGCCAATGCTTCGAGTTCGCCACCGGTGATCGCCAGTACAGAAACGCAGAGCAGGAAGAACGTCACAAGGATTCGGTGGGTCGTCCCGCGGCTGTTGGTCCGGAGAAGCAACTGAGGCAGACAACGGTCGAGGGTCATTCTTCGAATCAGCCCGTTCACACCGATAAAACTGGTTAACACGGCGCCGCTCAACACGAGAAAGGCATCGATCGAAATCAACGATGACAACCACGTTCCACCCGACACGAGACCCATGTGCGCCAGCAGCGCCTCCTGGTGGTCTGCGACCTCGGGAATCGGAATCAGTGCGAGTGCCAGCAACGCCATCACGGGATTGAAGAAGCTGACTGCGATCCACATGTTGCGGAGCGTCTTGGGAAACACATTTTCAGCCTGCTCCTCGACGAAATTGGCAGAACTCTCGAAACCTGAGATTCCAAGCAGTGCCGCGCTGAACCCGAAAAACAGGGCCATGGCGATCCCTCCCGGCTCTGGAGTACCCAGGTTCAGCGAAAAAGTGCCAAATCCTGACCAGATGACATGGATCAAGCCCGCGACGACGAGGAGACTCAGTACGGCGAGGTGCGTGACGAAAATAATGATCGCGATGAACGCCGATTCCGCGATTCCGAATATCGTGAGGCCGAGAAACGCCGCCAGCAACAACACCGTCATCTCTGTTACGGGCACCGCCTCCCACAACGCGTGGGCATAGTGCATGGCTTCGGTCGATGAAATGACCGCGGTCGCCATGTAGGAGAGAATCGTCAGGCAAGCCGCGATTGAAGCTCGAAACTTGCTGGTCGTATTGAGCAGAGCGTTGTAGGCGCCGCCGTTGAGCGGGAGAGCACCGACAACTTCGCCGTAGATCGATCGGAACAGATACAGCAGAACCGCGACCATCAGCAGAACGACCGGCGCCCATCGGCCCGCATAGAGGATCGCCAGAGCCGACACATAGAGACATGACGAAGTGATGTCGTTGCCGCAAATCGCGGTCGCGGCAAGCTCACCCAGGCCGCCTCGCTTGTGTTCCGTGATGTGGGTTTGGCTCAAGGTAAAGATAGGTTGCTAGGGTGCGGTGAATTCAGTAAGTGCCCGATACAGCATCCGGCTGAACAACGCCAGTCGGGCATCGATTCTGCCCGGAAAAGTCTCATCGAGGTAATCCAGGGTGTCGAACCGCGTGTGCCAGATCTCGCCGTCTTCACCCCACCGTGGGTCGACCTCGGTGTACCCATCGAGATCTCCCAGCGACCAGTTGGTGGATTCGAAGTAGGTGTAGGGAACGCCGGCTTCTCGGAACGGCACGTGATCGGAAAAGTCGCCCGTCGTTCCGGACGGGTACTGGGGATTCTCGCCCGTCTGCGTCCCGAGGGGTAATCCCTCGTCGCGGGCCTTGCCAAGGAGCCAGTCACGGAGAACCCCGGCTTCTCCGGCATCGCCATAGACATAAGCACGATCCCCGGCGATGACACTGTCGAGGTTGATCATGGCCACGGTATTTTCGATGGCTTCGGTCGTCATTTGAGATACGAAGTAGCGCGACCCTCCGAAACCCTGCTCTTCGGCGCCAAAGGCGACAAAGCGGACCGTATACGGAGTGCGGGTCCCCTGGATGGCTGCCGCTGCTTCAAGCATCACTGCGACACCGGACGCGTTGTCGCCGGCGCCCCGGCCGAGGACTTCCGAATCGAAGTGAGCACCGACAATGATTTCCCGAGCGGTCTGGCCTCGCTTTACCGCGATGATGTTGATCGATTCCAGTCTGTTGCCCCTGTCGCGGTCTTCCGGAGTGAAGATAAACGTCTGACGGTTGGCGGCATAGCCCAGTGCGGTAAGGACACTTTCGATATACTCCGCCGCCCGCCGCTCGTTGGCCGACCCGGCAAGGCGACCCCCAATGTCCTCGGACAACCGGACGATATGATTACGGGCAGTCCCGGTGTCAGTCCGCGCGCACGCGGCCTGGGCGATGCCAATACAGATCACGATGAAAATGAAAGCGGATGGGATCCGGTGCGTCGTCATGCTCCATTAGTCTAACCTGTATACGAAACCGGTGGCCTGAACCGGAGGCTCCCACGTTGACACTCCGCGAAGAGCCATATAGGATTCCGCAAGTGTTTGACAACCTTGAACTCGGAGGATCCGAATGAGACGTACTTTACTGTCGTTCTGCCTGATGGCAACTTTATCGGTGCTCTCGGCTTGCGCGCCTGAGCCGGCGCCCGAACCCGCAGCCGAACCAGAACCCGTAGCCGCGGCCGAACCCGCCGCCGCCGAACCCGGGGATCCCAGCGGAACCTGGGCCGGTGACTGGGGACCCAGCCCAGGCGACCGCAACGATATCACTGTGGAGCTTGCATGGGACGGCATGAGCTTGACGGGAACCCTCAACCCGGGCCCGGATGCGATCGAGATCGCCAACGCAACGTTCGATGCCGAATCGGGAGCCATCACGATGGAGGCCGATCTCGGCGACTTGCACTACACGATCGAAGGGCAGATGGAGGGGAACTCCATGACGGGGAGCTGGGGCCACGACGACCGCGCTGGTGATTTTTCGATTACGCGAGGCGATTGAACACTAGCAGCCTGTGAGAACCACAGGCTGCTAGCCTCCGCCCCCCGCCGGCTACGTGCCCGCTGCGTGTCCAGGGCATCGAGATCCACCGTGAAGCTAAGGGGGATATCGGTGGCCAGGTAGCAGATTTCGTCGTCACAGGCCTGGTACTGGAGCTTCCCTGTGATTTGGACGCTGGAGGTCCGGCGGGTATCCAGGCCGATCGTGACTTCCTGCCGGAAGCTCACAGCGCCGTGGTAGACGGGCACAGTTTCCCCGATCGCAGGCAGGTGGAGCATCTCGGATTGCGGATATGCCGTGTCGTGAATCTCCACAAGGGGATTCTCGTCGAAGACGACCGCCAGCGGGAGGTAGCCCGTAACGCCGGGCGCATACAGGTGCATCCTTTCTGGTAGCTCGATCTCGAAATCGATGACGATGCGGTTGCCGGTGCGCGCGCGGTCCTGGCCGAGCCGGGTCGTCAGCGTCAGGTGAGCCGTCTCGGTGCGAACCACCTCCCCACCGTTCACGCCAAAGTCCATGCTCAGCATCGACGCCGGCGTATAGCGCTCTTCGTAGCGCGCCCGGAAGTACTTGGAAGTGATGTTCCCGGACGAGTCCACCATGAAAGTTCCCGGGAACGGAACGCCGTACCACGGATGATCTGTCGGCAGGGTGGTATTAAAGATCCCAAACTCTTTGATCGTGGCCGATCCGGGATCTGTCAGTAGCGGAAAGCCGAGACCGACACGGTCGCTGAATGTTTTTTGGATCTCGGGCGAATCGTAGCTGATCGCGACAACCTTGAAACCACGCTCCTCATACTCGCTTCGAGCTTCTTCGAGCTGAACCAGCCCGCTCTTGCAGTACGGTCACCAATCGGCCGATCGGAAAAACTGAAGCACCAGCCCCTGCTCGCCCTTGAGCGTATCGAATGTCCACACCTTGCCGTCCGCATCGGCCAGTTCAAAGCGTGGAATCTGGCCCCCGACCGCAATTCCCGGGTCGAATTCCGACTGGGCGGACGCGCTTCCGGCCAGAGCCAGAACGATGACAATCGACAGTATCAAACAAGAACATCTCTGCATTTCAGCTCCGGTTTCCCCTCAGTGTGCAGCATAAGATCAACGACTGCCGCGACGATGTGATCAAGGCTACGTTGGAAGCCTAGAAGAAGTGGCGGCTTGTAATCAAGCAACATTTGCATGTATCCGACTGAATTTTAAGGATGCATTCCCGCTAAACTTCCCAGCACCGAATGCCGATATTTGAGGTGTATGATTGGGCAAATTCTAGCGCCTCGTCTGGGCGACTTATTGATGGAGGATGGCCTCGTCACCGAGGCACAGCTGAGCGAAGCGCTCGACTACCACAAGGCCAGTGGGGGGAGGCTGGGGAGTTGTCTTGTCGAACTCGGTCACATCTCTGAGGACGACATCTCGGCCGTCCTGTCGCATCAGTACGGAATACCCGCAGTCAATCCCTGCAATTGTGAAATTGACCAGGAAATCATAGACCTGCTCACGTACGAGACCGCCCGCAAGTACGAGGCCATGCCGCTCGACCGCCAGGGGACGACTCTGTCGGTAGCGATGGTCGATCCGATCAACGTCGTCACGCTCGATGAACTGAGGTTCATGACCGGCTTCAGCATCGACCCGAGGGTCGCTCCGGAATCTCAAATCCGCGAAGCGATCGGCAGGTACTACAGCCCATCGACTGACGGGGCTCTGGACGACACACTGGAGGACCTGGATAGCGCGCTGCCGGAAAACATCGAGGTCCTGGAGGAAGAAGAGATCGACCTCAAGACCTTGGCCCAAAAGTCGGAAGAGACACCCACACTGCGTCTCGTCAACGCGGTCCTGCTGAATGCCGTCAAGCGTGGAGCCAGCGACATCCACATCGAGCCGTACGAAAAGGAGTTTCGGGTCCGATTCCGCGTTGACGGGCAGCTTCAGACCGGGCTGAAACTCCCGATCCGGTTCAAGGACGCCATCACTTCACGCATCAAAATCATGGCCAGGCTCGACATCACCGAGAGGCGTCGCCCACAGGACGGGCGCATCAAGATCCGCCTGAGACTCGGCGGCAAGGTCAAAGAACTCGACTTTCGGGTCTCGTCCGTGCCGACACTGTACGGAGAAAAGGTCGTGCTGCGCCTCCTGGACCGGGAAAACCTGATGCTCGACATGCGGCGCCTCGGCTTCGAATCGGAGTCGCTCGAGAGCTTCGAGAAAGCCATCTCGCAGCCCTTCGGCATGGTCCTCGTCACGGGCCCGACGGGAAGCGGCAAGACGAATACACTGTACTCCGCGATCTCGCAGATCAACAGCCCCGACCGGAACATCATGACGGTCGAGGATCCGGTCGAGTACAACCTGCGGGGCATCAACCAGGTTCAGGTCAACGAGCAGGTCGGGTCCACCTTCGCCAACATCCTGAGGTCGTTCCTCCGGCAGGATCCCGATGTCGTCCTCGTCGGGGAAATCCGCGACCTGAACGCCGCTGAGATCGCAATAAAGGCCTCCCTTACGGGCCACCTGGTGCTGAGTACCCTCCACACCAACGACGCCGCGAGCGCCGTCGCACGACTGCTCGACATGGGGATCCCATCGTTTCTTGTCGCGACATCCGTGCGGCTGATCTGCGCCCAACGACTGGTCCGGCGCCTGTGTGGCCAGTGCAGGAAACAAGTTCACCCTCCGGGGCAAACGTTGGTCGACATGGGTTACGGACCCGCCGAAGCCGAAAGCGTGCGCGTGTTTCAGGCTGTCGGTTGCGGGGCGTGTAACAAGATGGGCTACAAAGGGCGCGTCGGGCTGTACGAGGTGATGGAAATCACCGAGGAACTCAAGGAAATGATCATGCAGGACGCGACGGCGGTAGAGCTGACACGAACGGCCGTCCAGGACGGCATGATCACTCTGCGCCAGAGCGGGCTGATCAAGGTCAGCGAAGGTCACACGACGGTCGAGGAAGTCCTCCGCGAAACCATCCAGTAGCGCTCGATACACCTGCCGGTCCACCCCGCCCGTATCGTCTCCCGAACTGATAGACTCCCTCTATGGCAACGATCACTCAATTGGAATACGTGGTTGCCCTGGACCGGTGCCGGCACTTCGGCCGCGCCGCCGCGCTGTCGAACGTTTCCCAACCCACGCTGAGCGCCCAGTTGCAGAAGCTGGAAGACGAGTTGGGCCTGGCCCTGTTCGACCGGAGCAAACAGCCGATACTTCCGACCGACGACGGCAAACCCATCATCGAGCAGGCAAAGGTCGTGCTGAACGAGTTCCATCGACTCGAGCTGCTGGCGAGTAGGAACCTGGACGATGTGTCTGGAGAGTTCCGGCTCGCGGTGATTCCAACGATTGCGCCTTACCTGGTGCCGCGCTTCCTCAAGGAATTCACGTCACGCTATCCGAAGGTGGAACTCTTTATCGAGGAACAGCCAACGGACAGGATCATCGAAGCTCTCGACCGCGACCTGCTCGACGCCGCGATTCTTGCAACACCTCTCGGCCTGACGCGTATCGAAGAGGAACCCCTCTACTACGAGCCCCTCTATGTCTACGCGGTGCCCGGGCATCCACTGGCGGCGAAGACCCGGGTATCTGAGAAGACGCTGAACCCGAAAGGCCTCTGGCTCCTATCGGAGGAGCATTGTCTCCGGGAACAAGTGATCGTCGTCTGTGGTTCCGGAGACCAGCGGGGCACCTTTCCATCCGTGCACCTGAAGGGGGGGAGCCTGGAAACAGTCATCGAGTTGGTGTCACGGAGCCAGGGATACACGCTGCTTCCCCTCATGGCCGCCGAGGCGATCAAGCAGCGCAGATTTGAAGGCCGGGTGATTCCTATCCGAAGGCCGACTCCGGCAAGAGAGGTCAGCCTGGTGCATCGCCGCGGACACTTGAAGAAAGCCGTCATGCGAGTCCTGAGATCCACGATCGAATCCCGCCTCCCCGATACCCTGCCCAGGACACGATCGCGTTCGTTCAATGTGCTGAGCCTGCAGGGTCAGTTCAAATAGGTATCATCTATCTTACATAGATACAATCGATTTGATCTATAATCAAAACTGCGCGATCATTCGGGAGCCAAGAACTCAATCCTGGACGGCCGCACGTTCGGCCGGAACAAACAGAGGTAAAACAGACGATGTCCCAATCTCTTGAAGGCACAAAAACCCATGGCAACCTCAAAGATGCATTCGCCGGCGAATCGCAGGCCAACCGCCGGTACCTGTACTTCGCCAAGGTCGCCGACATCGAAGGCTACCCGGAAGTAGCGAGCAATTTCCGCGAGACGGCCGAGGGCGAGACCGGCCACGCCCATGGTCACCTGGACTACCTGAAGCAGGTTGGCGACCCAGCCACGGGTCTGCCGCTCGGCGACACGACGCTGAACCTCCAGGCGGCGATCGCGGGTGAAACCTACGAGTACACGGATATGTATCCGGGCATGGCGAAAACCGCTCGCGAAGAGGGGTTCGGAGAGATCTCAGACTGGTTCGAAACGCTGGCCAAGGCCGAAAAGTCGCACGCGGGCCGATTCACGAAGATGCTCGACAGCGTCGACTGACCCGACTCTTCTGTAGGTGCGCTCCCGAGCGCACGTTCATGAACCTCGGAGCGTGCGGTCATAGACCGCACCTACAGACGAACCGAGCCACATGTCAGAAGGCACCGAACGCATCTCTTACCAGCCCACCGACGGACTCTCCTACGATCCCAACGACCCGACGTACTGGGATCCGAAGGCGCTCGAGAAGGAAGTTCAGCGGACGTTCGAGATCTGCCATGGATGCCGCATGTGCTTCAAGTACTGCGACTCGTTCCCCAGCCTTTTCGAATTGCTCGACGACAAGTACGACGGTGACGTGACCCGCATCACCGCCGGCGAAACCCGGACCGTGATGGACGCCTGCTTCCAGTGCAAACTCTGTGAGGTACAGTGCCCCTACACGCTTCGCGACGGTCACGAATGCAAGCTGGATTTTCCCAAGCTCGTCCATCGACACAAGGCCCAGGAAACCCGGACAAGCGGCGTCGGCTTGCGGGAGAAGATCCTCGGGGACCCCGACAAAGCGGGCCTGCTGTCCCGTGCCAGCTTCGGCATGGCCAACGTGATGAACCGAGTGTCGGCCCACCGCTGGTTCCTCGAAAAGGTCATCGGCATCCATCGCGACAAGCTGCTGCCCAACTTCGCATCCACGACGTTCTCGAAGTGGGCCCACCGGCGAGGCCTCGTGCGCAACGCCTCCGAGAAGGCTGAAGTCGTCCTGTTCCAAACCTGCTATGTCGAAAACAATGAGCCGGAGATCGGCCGGGACACGGTTGACGTTTTCGAACGCAATCGGGTGGACATCGGGTGCGTGAAGGGCCTGGAATGCTGCGGCATGCCCCGATGGGAAGCCGGCGACATCGAAGGGCTCCGTCGGCAGGCGCACGCCAATCTCGATCGATTGGTTCCCTTTGTCGAAGCGGGTGCGAAGGTCGTGGCGATCAACCCAACCTGTTCGATGATGTTGCGGCGTGAGTATCCGACGCTGGTGTCGAGGGAATACCTTGAAACGGCCGAACGCGTCGCGGCAGCGACGATGGATCCGAGTGAGTACCTCTGGTCTATTCGCACCGAAGACCGTTTCAACGAAGACTTCAAGAGCTCGCCCGGCGAGAGCCTCGGCTATCATGCGCCGTGCCATCTGAGGGCACAGTCGGTGGGCTTCAAGGGACGTGACCTGCTGCGCAAGATCCCAGGGGTCGTCCCGAAGACAGTGACCGAGTGCTGCGGGCACGACGGCACCCACGCGATGAAGGTCGAGGGCTTCTTGCCGTCTCAACGTGTCGGCAGGAAGGCCTTCGACGGGATGCAAGACTCCGCCGCGGAAGTCTGGTCGACCGACTGCCCACTGGCGGCCCTGCAGTTTGAACAGCACGCCGGGGTAAAGCCGATGCATCCCATGTCGATCCTGGCTCGCGCCTACCGCGAGGATGGATTCCCCCTACGGGTTCCTCGGGGAGAACGTGGCGATGAATAAAGTAACGAGCACGGAGGTTCGGTCCCGCCAGGATTATGAATCCGTACGCGACGAGTTCCGTCGGAACGTAATCGCGCAAAAGCAAGACCGACGCATCCATCTCGGGCCGTACCTGACGTTTCTCTTCGAGAACCACGACACGATCCTGTACCAGGTGCAGGAGATGATCCGGACCGAGGGCATCGATGGCGAACCCGCGATTCAACACGAGATCGACACGTACAACGAGTTGCTCGGAGACCGGGGTGAGCTCGGATGCACGCTGTTGATCGAGATCAGCGATGACGAGGAGCGGGCTGGGCTCCTCGCACGTTGGACCAACCTCCCCGAAACCATTTACCTGACGACACAGGGCGGGGAGCGATCTCCGGCACAATTCGACCCACGGCAGGTCGGCACGGATCGGATCAGCTCGGTTCAGTACCTGAAGTTCGCCATTGGTGACCGCATTCTGCAACGCATCGGGTGCTCGCACCCGGACTTTGAACTCGAGGTCGAACTGGAACCGCGACAGATCGCCGCCCTTTCGAAGGATCTTGTGACGTCGTAGAACGAGTCGTTCGGCGGTCATAGACCGCCGCTACAGCCGGACGCTGACTTTCGCGGACTGCCCTCACACTTCCAGACCTACCGCCCGCATCAACTCCAGCGCGTTGCTCTTGCTGACAACGCCGGCCCTCATCTTGTAGTCGAAAACCACCTTTCCTCCGCGGATGTCGTCCTCGAAATGAACGTTGACGGCCCGGGGCGCCAGCTTGTCGGCGACCTCGGCCAGTGCAAGGTCGTGGGTCGTCGCCAGGCCGATAGCTCCGTGTTCGATCAGGCCGCGGACAATGGCTTCAGCGCCGACCGCTCGATCGTGGGAGTTGGTTCCGTGGAGCAGCTCGTCGAGCAGGAACAGAGCCGGATGCACCCCGGCTGTAAGGTCCATGATCTGGCGGATCCTTCGGACTTCGTTGTAGAAGCGCGAGGTGCCCGCCTGGAGCGAATCCTGGATGCGCAGCGTCGCCCCGATTGCCACGACCGATAATCGCAGACGCCGGGCCCGTACCGGAGCTCCCGCGAGCGCCATCACGGCGTTGACGCCCACGGTCCTGAGCAGGGTGCTCTTGCCCGACATGTTCGATCCACTCACGACCGCCAGCTGAGGTTCGGCCCCCAGCCGGACGGAGTTGCGGACTCCCTGGTTGGACGGGATCAAGGGGTGCCCGAGGTCTTCACCGTCGAAAATTGCGACTTCTTCGTCGACGATTTCGGGGAAAGGATCAGACGGATGCTCGTAGGCGTATCCGGCGAGCGCAGACAGCGCCTCGAGTTCCCCTACCGCCCCAATCCATCGACCGATGGCCGTTCCGCATGTCTTCCTCCAGTCCTCGAGGGCGAAGGCCATTTGCGTCGACCACAGCAGGAACGAGAACGGAAGAATGAGGACGTCGGGCTGGAACATCGCCAGGATGAGCAAGACCAGCACCATTTCGCCCCGCCTCCAGTCGAGCATGTCGGCAAGCCGGGCGAAGCGGGCCAGTTGCCGGGAGGGCGGCAGGCCGTCGGCGTCGAGAGACGAACGGATCGCGGCAAGCTTGTCGGAACGAAACCTCTCCCGCTCCAGACGTGTCAGGATCCGCGACAGAAGCTCAAAGTCGCTCCGCTGTTCATCGACCGACGCCCCGACGGATCGAACCCGACGACGATAAAACGCACCGAATCCTGCCGCAACGACGAGCGCGCCGTACAAGAAGAGCCACGCACTGCTCGATCCGATGGAGAGGACAGCGCCGAGCGCAGTCCAGAGGATTGCCGCGATGACGAGGCCGAAAATGCGGGGCACCCGTCCACTGAGGACGACCGGGGCGGCGGCCCAGGTTCGAATCCGGTCCGGATGTAGTTTGGCCCGGGAGCCGGCGCCGAGCGTGGCGAGGTCTTCCCTGAGCTCGATCCCAGAGCGCAACTCCTCGACCGCCTGCTGTCTGGCCAGGATCTCGGACCGATCCGCGGGCGCAGCGAGCCAGTCGGCCAGGGTCTCTTCTCCTGACCGGGTGCGCGCCGTCGAGAGCAGTTCGAACAGCGAAGCTTCGCCAAACAAATCCAGATCTGCAGCGTAGAGATGGGATTCGTCACGCAGAGGCTCCTTCGCGCGCCGCCTCCCGATCCACCGGTCCTCAAGGCGCGCCAGCCCGTCTTCGTAAAACCGGACCGCCTCCCGGGCGCGAAGCATGCCGGCATCGATGCCGGTGTGGACCAGAGCCAGGACGACAAACGCGCCAGCGGGAACCATGAGCCACCAGCCGCTGAAGGCATCGCGCCAGAGAACGAGCCAGGCCATAACCAGGAGCGCGATCACCGCCGCCAGTCGGGCGGCCGCAATCCGGCGCGAAATCTGCTCGTAGCGACGCACTTCTCGGGCACGGGCTTCGAGCCGTCTTCCATATTCCAGCCTGGGATCTTCGTGGGTCACTGCATCTCCCGATATGCTCTTTCATTCAGCGCCATCGAGTTACCTCCGGGGACCAACCTGTCACCGAGCGCCACCGGGCTGTTGAATGAACTTGTGAACGCTTATCCGGAATGAGGGGCCAAAGCTGTAGGAGCGTTTGATAGGGACAGGCACGTCAGTCCCTATTAAATCTCGACCGCTACCGCTGCAGGAACGGGGATTACCCGGTCGCTACGGCTCCCGGTTCTGTTCTGGTTCCAGGATCTCGGCGGCTCGGAAGACCGAGTCGGCCGCCTGCAGGATGATTCGCCGGAGACGGACCGGGTAGTCGTTGCCCTGGTCGGCCAGGAAGCGCCGGACGTCAGAGGCGACGCTACTGCTGTTGTGGCCGTTCAGGACGGCGCTGACCCAGCTCCGCGGGAAGAAGATATCTCCGGTCTCCTGGACCTCGCGCAGTTCGTTCAGTGCTGGCAGAATGTAAACCACCGCCTCGGCCGCGCGCAGGGGGTGGTTCAGATTTCTGAGCCCTTCCAGGGCCCACGGTTCCCTCCTCCGGTTGTATGGATCCCCCAGTCCGGCGAAGAATGCCTGGCGATCTTCAATATTGGCCGACAGCGTCGGCTTCACGAACTCGAACCGCTCCTTCCTGTCGGGATTCTCGATGCGCTCCAGCTGTTCGGCCAGGATGGCCGCCGCCTCGGGATGAGACCGCATGGCGAGCTGTTGGGCCATTGAAGTTTCGTCTGGCTCGGACAGCGTGAGTCCGGGAATCTCCTCCTGCCTTCGCCAGACCCGTTCGAGGAAGGCCAT
Organism: Terriglobia bacterium; assembly: GCA_965206125.1. Classification (GTDB taxonomy): domain Bacteria; phylum Acidobacteriota; class Terriglobia; order 20CM-2-55-15; family 20CM-2-55-15; genus CAXWPM01. The sequence continues at coordinate 408,442 of CBDBIN010000044.1, read as the reverse complement.
GCCGTCGGGCGTCGTCACGACCGAACGGAATGCGGAAAAGTATGCCGACTTGAGGCTCGACGACGATGAGCGGCGAATTCCCGCACGAAGGTCACGCTCCAGGCGTAACGCCAGCGCCTCACGGTCGGAAGCGGGAAGGTAGCGCCAGTACACGCTGCCGACGTATCCCAGGGCGAGCTGGACCAACTGCTCGGTGTCCTCGCGTGGCAGAGATCTCAGTGCAAGGTCCATCAGTGCCGACGGCGTAACACGGCGTCCCAGCATCTCTTCCCACAGCGTCACCCATGCGGCGCCTCGTGTGACCGGGTCGTCCAGATCGGGCAGGTGTTCGAGCAGGTACTCCCTGCTCGCATCGTCCAGGACGATGTCCCCGTAGGCCAGGCCTCCTCCGGTCGGCAGGATGAAGTCGGGTCGGGGCATAGAAGCCGCGTCGGGAACTTCCGTGCGCTCTTCCCGGAGTTCCAGGGGAATTGATCGAATGCTTCCGCCCGAGCCGATCAGGACCTCGATCTGCTGAGACCAGCGCAACGACCTTCCCTCCATAGGATCGCTCTGGACGAAGGCCAGCCCTTCGACTGCCCCCGCGTCGTCGAGCGCCAATTCGGTCCGGATGACCGGCCTGCCGGGCTCTTCGACCCAGGCACGACTCCAGGCGGCCACGTCGATGTCGGTCTGGGCGTCAAAAGCCTCCACCAGATCGATCCAGGTCGCGTTGCCGAACTGGAATTCATCGAGGTATTCACGCAGGCCGTCCCGGAACGCTTCCTCACCGATCATGCGTTCGAGTTGCTGCATCACGATGGGTGCCTTCTGGTAAATGATCGCGCCGTACAAGCTTCCCGCCTCGTTGAGGTTGCCCAGATCCTGCCGGATCGAGTGCGTGCCTTCGGTACGGTCCACTCCGTAGGCCGACGGGTAGTGCGCCGTCAGGAAGCGCAGGTCGTGGTTCACCTCGGGGAACGACGGGTTGACGATCTTCGCGGCCATGAAATTGGCGAACACTTCCTTCATCCAGACGTCGCTGAACCATTCCATCGTCACCAGATCCCCAAACCACATGTGAGCGGTCTCGTGCGCGATCGTGCTGGCGCGGCCGAGCATCTGGTTCTGCGTCGCCGATTCGTCCAGCAGCATGGCACCGTCCCGGTAGAAGATCGCCCCGGGGTGTTCCATGCCCCCGTACTGGAACGCGGGGATCGCCGCAAAGTCGAACTTGCCGAACGGGTACGGGATGCCGGTGTACTCCTCGAGCCACTCGAGCGCGGCTGCGTGCAGGTCGAACACCTCGTCCCGGTTACGCGCAACCTTCTCCGAATCGGTCTCCCGGTGGAACATACGCATGGTGCGCCCGTTGCGTTCCGCCTCCTCGACCTCGAACAGACCGGCGGCGAACGCGAAAAGATACGTGGAGATCGGTTGGGTCTCCGCGTACCGGATCCGGGCTCGGTCCCCCAGCTCTTCCCGCCCGATCTCCGCGCCGTTTGCCACCGCTCGCCAGCGGGCGGGAACGGTCAGCTCCAGCGTGTAGCGCGCTTTCATGTCGGGCTGGTCGAAAACCGGAAAGACCGTGTGGGCGCGGGCAGGGACGAACAGGGCGTAGAGAAATTCCGCGTTGCGGTTGAGCGAGGCATCGCCCGCGCGGAAGGTGATCTCGACGGAATTTTCCCCAACCACCAGGTCGCCGGCCGGAACGATGACGTGGCCGTTCGCGGTCCGAAACTCCACTTCTGTACCGCCTGCCATCACCGATTCCACGAACTCGCGTCCCGGCAGCAGTTCCAGATCCGAAGCCGGGGCGAAATCGAACACGAGGGGGTTCGCAGCGTCGGACAGCGTGAAGCGAGCAGTCAACCGACCCATGATCGGCTCATGAACCTCTGGGGGGATGTCAAAGGCCAGGTCGTAGCGTAGATCCGAGATGGTCCGCCGACGCTCCTCGGCCAGGGTCAGAGGGATTCCCGCATCCGGGTCGGCGATGTCGCCCGGCCCGAGGTTGCAGCCCGATAGAGCCATAAGAAGAAACACTACGACGAAAACGGCAGGCACCTGAGGTATTTGCATCGGCACATTATCCGAGAATCTGGATCGCGGGTCCAGAACAGACGCTTTAGCTTCTGGATGATTTGCAGTAGATCAGTAACCTACGTCTCAGTCCACCCCCGAAGGCATAGCCCGGCTCTGGACGACCCAGCCGCTCTACATCAATTCGGTAACGAATTGCCGCGCCACCTCAGGATCAAGCTTGAGCGATCGGTGGGGCAAGGGGCCCCCTTCGGCCAGTACCGGTTCGGACTGGTCGAGCGAGGGAAGGTCCGTCCGCTGGAAAAACTTCCCGATGAATATCTCGTCGCCCCAGACCAACGATCGTCGCATCGCTTCATGCCAGTCCGTTGGATCGTAGCTTTCATCGTCTTCGAGCTTCTTCACGCGCTCTCGGAACCAGGGATAGGTGTTGTCGTGGTTGTAAGTCACACACGGACTGAAAATATCGATGAAGGCAAATCCCTTATGCTCGAAGGCCTGTTTGATCAGGTCGACCAGTTGTTTTGGCGCCCCACTGAAGGCGCGGGCAACAAAAGTCGCTCCGGAAGCCAACGCCAGCGCGATCGGGTTGGTGGGTTCCTCGATGTTCCCGAACGGCATGCTCTTGGTCTTCATGCCGATGCGGCTAGTGGGCGATGTCTGGCCAGTAGTGAGTCCGTATATCTGGTTGTCCATGACCAGGTAGACGAGGTCCACATTGCGGCGCATCGTGTGAATGAAGTGGTTGCCACCGATACCAAAACCGTCTCCGTCTCCACCGGTTACCACCACAGACAAGTCGGGATTCGCCATCTTCACTCCTGTGGCGACAGCTAGCGCCCGCCCGTGCAGTGTATGCATGCCGTAGGTGTCGATATATCCGGGCAAGTTGGAAGAGCAGCCGATTCCGCTAACCGTGACCACGTTGTGAGGTTGGATTTGGAGTTCGACAAGGGCCTTTTCAAGAGAAGACAGGACTCCAAAATCACCGCAGCCTTTACACCAATCTGGATCGACCGGTCCCTTGAAATCCTTGACGGTCAGCCTACCCTCGGGTTCTATCGTGGTCGTCACATCGTCCTCCTCAAACCGTTATCTCGTGCGTTGGTACGGACAAATTCGTCTTACCCGTCAGTTGCTCCTTCACGCTTTCAACGATGTGATGGGGCATGAAGGGTTCCCCATCGTACTTGCGAATGTGGCCGTCGGGGACATAACTGGTTTCGCTCCGCAGGTATCGCGCAAACTGGCCGCTGTAGTTGTTCTCGACGATGATGGCGTGCTTCTCTGACCCGAGGATCTCAACGATGGCATCTCCGTGCAGGGGTACCAGCCACCGTATCTGCAACTGGTTCGCCGAGATCCCTTCTTCATTGAGTAGCTCGATCGCTTCTTCGATGACACCCTGGGTAGAACCCCACCCAACAAGTGTGACGTCGGCTCCCGACTCTCCGATCAGTTCGGGGGGTTGGACCGCGTCCTCGATTGCCTGCACTTTCCGCTGGCGCTTGTCCATCATGTTTCGCCGCTTAGTGGGGTCGGTGAACTCGTCGCTGATCAACGTCCCATCTTCGTCGTGCTCATCGGTTGCCGCAGTGTGAATGTGGTTGGGCACACCCGGTACGGCGCGGGGAGAGACCCCGTTCTCGGTGAAGGCGTATCGTTTGTAGCCGTTGGGCCCTTGGCTGGACATGATCAACTCTCCGCGATCGATTTCCACGTCGAAGTCGAGTTCTGCGGGCTCCACACTCCCCGTGCCTTCTGAGAGAAGCAGATCGCCAAGGATGATTCCGGGACACTGGAACCGATCTGTGAGGTTGAAGATCTCAGGCACAAGCTTGAAGCAATCCAGGACAGTCGTCGGTGCGGCGATGACCCTGGGATAATCACCGTGACCGGCTCCAAGCATTTGCCAGAGATCACCTTGCTCGGTTTTTGTAGGAACTCCCGTGGAAGGGCCGGCGCGCTGCACGTCGATCACCACAACGGGCGTTTCCATCATGGCCGACATACCCAGGCCTTCGGTCATCAAGGCGAAGCCACCGCCAGAGGTCGCGCACATCGCCCGCACCCCTGTGTGGGCGGCACCGATTGCCATATTGATGACGCCGATCTCATCCTCGACCTGCCGCACCATAATGCCCGCCTTACGAGCGTGTGGAGCCATCCAGTGGAGGACACCAGTGGCCGGGCTCATCGGATAGGCACAGTAAAACTTCACTCCGGCTGCGGCACCGCCCATCGCCAGAGCCATATTCCCGGTCAACACGGCTTTGGGGTCTTCCGTCATCGGAAGGGGCTCATCAAAAGGCTGGAAATTAGCCGATGCGTGGTCATAGCCCGCCCGGGCGACGTCGACGTTTTCCCGCACCACGGCGTCACCCTTCCGTTCGAACTGGGTTGTCAAAACATCTGAAAGCGGCTGGAAACCGACGCCCAGCATGTTGAGGGCAGCGCCTAGAGCGAGCGTGTTCTGCGCTAGCTTGTTGCGACTGTTGTCGGTGAGTTCCTTTACGGGAAGGGGGCAGCATTGCACACCTTCGGCCGCATCTCGTGGTTCGATTGTGTCTCCGTTGTAAATGACAGCGGTCCCTGACCCCATGAGTTTCAGATGACGATCCATGGTGTTCTGGTTGAGTGGAATCAACAGATCGATCTTGTCGCCGAAGCTTGTCACAGGATCCACCCCTGTGCGTATTGTGAGCAGAGTATGCCCCCCCCGGATGATTGACTGATATGCGTTGTATGCGTTCAGGTGCAAACCTCGCCGGACGAGGATGCGGGCGAAGATATTGCCGGGGGTGGCCACACCCTGGCCGGCCGCTCCGCCAATCGCGATTGCATGAGTCCGACTCATTCAGAATCTCCTTTCGTCGATGCGCACCGATCGTACGAGAACTTCGGAGCGTCGACTGCCGCTCATTGTATTCCAAATAGTGGGCCGTATTGAAATCACTCCCGATAATCCGTAAGGTCGGCGTCCCGTACCTCGGGAAGGTGAACCGCGAGGACCTGGCGAACATCGCCATGATGCCCAAGGACATCGACGTCGCCCGGACGACACATACGAACCCCAAAGACGGTGCCGAATGAAGTTGCCCAGCATGAACGCCAAAGAGCTCCGAAGTCTCAAGGCGCCGACATTGAGGATGCTGCCATTCAGTCCGCTCGCAATTCCCGTCGGAGATAGTGACGGTATGTCTGGCGGGGACCGCTAGGTCTAGTCACCGGCCAGGCAAACTGGAAACGTAGACGATGTCGTTGTGCGCATCGATTGATCGGGTCACTTCAGCGGGATGGCATGTTTGACCGGGTCGGCAATTTCCTAGTAGGATTTCCGCGCGATTTCGTCACTCTGGAGATGGCCGAAACACCCCCCAATGGGTCGCCGGCAAACCCATGCCCCCCGAAGCACTTGCCGAAACCGAAGCTGAGCGGTCAACCGGAGGTAGGTTCACTCCTGTGCTGCTGTTGTTGTTCGTGGGCAGTGGCGCCTCCGCACTGATCTACGAAATTGTCTGGTTCCACCTCCTCGGGCTCGTCATCGGCGCGTCGTCCATATCTCTGGCCGTATTGCTTGGCAGCTTCATGGGTGGGATGTGCCTGGGCAGCCTCGGCTTCCACCGATTCGTATCCACTGATCGTCACCCCCTTCATGTCTATGCGTTCCTCGAACTGGGCGTCGGGTTGATGGGGCTGGTCATACTCCTGGTCCTGCCACTGGTCGGCCGGTTCTACCTGACCTCGGTCGGATACGGCCTGGAGAGCGTGCTACTGCGCGCCCTTGTCGCTGGGATCTGCTTGCTTCCACCGACGATCCTGATGGGCGCAACACTGCCTGCGATCGCCCGATGGATCAGGATTACGAACGTCGGCGTGTCGCGGCTCGGTTTTTTTTACGGCGCCAACATCGTCGGCGCCGTCATCGGAACTGCTCTCGCCGGGTTCTACCTGCTCCGGGTTTTCGACACGGCGATCGCGACCTACGTCGCCGTCACGATCAACATCGCCGTTGGTTCGGTGGCCATCTATCTGGGAACGTGCTACGCGATGCCCGAGACCGAAGGCGAGGAAGATTCCCCGGACTCCGCCATCGATGCGCCGGCTGCTCCATACGTCACGATCATGCTCTCCGGGCTGACGGCGCTCGGCGCAGAAGTGGTCTGGACCAGGCAGCTGTCGCTGCTGTTTGGGGCGAGCGTCTACAATTTCTCGCTGATCCTGGTGATCTTCCTCTCCGGGCTCGGGATCGGAAGCAGCGCGGGAGCCGTGCTCGCAAGAGCCAAACGCCCAGGCGAGCTGCTGGGATTGTGTCAGCTCATGCTCGTACCATCGATCCTGTGGGGCTCGTTCATGATCACCGAGCAGATCCCGTACTGGCTACCGACCCCGGAATTCCTCCCGTGGGTGATGGAGAGCGTCGCCTATACGTTCGGCTGGGACATGGTCCGCTGCGCTGTCGCCTTGCTGCCGGCTACTTTTCTCTGGGGCGCTTCCTTCCCGCTCGCTCTGGCAGCAACCGCGCGGCGTGACGACCCGGGGAAGGTGGTTGGCGGTGTGTATGCCGCCAATACGGTCGGCGCCATCGTCGGCAGCCTCTTCACGACGCTCATCTGGATTCCGATGGCCGGCACGCGGAGCGCACAGCAGGCGTTGATGGTCCTGGCCGTGGGTGCTGGAGTCCTGATGCTGGTTCCTCCGGCCTCAGATAACAAGCCGAAGGGCGCGACGAGCAAACCCTGGCGGCGAATCGTCACGGCGACAGTTGGATTCGTCGTCGCCGTGCTTCTGATCAACATGATGCCGTCCACGCCACAGGGACTCATCGCCTACGGACGGTTCATCGACTACTGGGGTGAGGGTACGGTCTACCTCCATACTGTCGAAGGTGTGGACGCCTCGGTCGCGGTGACCCAATTCGAGGACGAGCGTAGCATGCACGTCGCCGGCAAGGTCGTGGCGTCGAACGTCCCCATCGACATGAGGCTCCAGCGGATGCTCGGACACCTTCCGGCCATAATCCATGAGCAACCGCGGTCGATCCTCATCGTGGGATGCGGCGCCGGCGTGACGGCAGGGTCCTTCGTGGCGCACCCGGATGTGGAGCGGATCGTTATTTGCGAGATCGAAAAGCATGTTCCGGAGACCGCCGCGGCCTTTTTCGCCGACGAGAACTACGACGTCCTGAACGATCCAAGAACGGAGCTGATCATCGACGACGCGCGTCATTTTCTGGCGACGACCGACGAAAAATTCGACATCATCACGTCCGACCCGATTCATCCCTGGGTCCGGGGTGCGGCGACGATGTATTCCGCCGAGTATTTCGACCTGGTCAAGGAGCACCTGAACCCCGGCGGCGTTGTCACCCAGTGGATCCCCCTGTATGAGTCGAGCGAGGCAGCCGTCAAGAGCCAGTTGGCGACTTTCGTCGGATCGTTTCCGGATGCGACGGTCTGGAACAGCGACATCTACGGAGGGGGCTACGACGTCATAGCGCTAGGGCAGGTAGGTTCAACCCAAATTGACGTGGATGCCCTGGACGCTCGTCTCCGTGGGAACCCGAGCTTGGGGCAATCGCTGGCCGATGTCGATCTGAATAGTGTGGTCGACCTGCTCGCCTCCTACGCGAACCAGGGACGGGATATGACCGCCTGGTTGGCCGACGCCGAACTGAACCTGGACCGCAACCTGAGGCTGCAATACCTTGCCGGTCTGGCCCTCAATCAGTACGTCGAGTTGGACATCTACCAGGCCTTGACCGATGGCCGACGGTATCCGGAGAACCTTTTCCTGACCGTGAGCCCGAGCCTGGAGTCGGCGTTGAGGCGGGAGATCCTCGTTCGGAGTTCACCGACTCCGTAGAGCAGCCCGCGGCAGAACCCTGTGGGGTCGCGTTACGGCCAAACGGCGCGCCGCAGGCTTTGTTGTTCGTCGGTTACGATGAAAGAGCATCGCGCCCTCCTCTCTTCGCGCCTGGCGACCCGAAGACCCTTGTGCGCGATCCCGCAGGGTTATGCCGCGGGCTGCTTGGAAGATGTGGTTTGTCTTACAGATCGTCTCAACCTGAGTCTGATAGCCTTGAGTAGAAACCGAAGATTCCCGAGGATTCGTATGCGAAAGCATGTTGTCATCGCCCTGGCGGTGAGCCTCCTTGCAGGCTCCCCGGCGCTCGCGCAGAACGAGCGTGGGACCGCAGAAACCATCATCAATTCCGAGACGGTCCGCATCGACTACGGACGGCCCAACCTATACGGCAGGGATGTCCTATCGATAGCCAGGGTGGGTCAGGTCTGGCGGCTCGGGGCCGACCAGGCGACGGAGATCGAGTCGACAGGAAACCTGGTAGTCGCGGGTAAGGAACTCAAGGCCGGACGGTACTCACTCTGGGCCCGGAAAATCGGCGATGGCCAATGGGTCCTGGCATTCCACCCGACCACCGGCGTCTGGGGCGATCCTCCGCTGACCGATGGATTCGTTGCCGAAACTCCGCTCCGGACCGACCAGGCGACCAGTACCGCAGAACAGTTGACCATCGAGCTCAGAGCCCAGGGCCAGGACGTCGTCATCGAGATCCACTGGGGCAGCGCCCTGCTGGCGGGAAGCTTTCGAGTCCGCTGACGACCCCATTCGGTTAGTGCTAAAATCCGCAATGTATGCCCGACGTTGCTCACCCGGACTCTGCCTCGGGCCCGGACCCGGCTGAATCGACCCGACCGCTGGATTTCATCCGAGCCCGAATAGTCGACGACTTGGCCAATGGCAAGAACGACGGCCGGGTCGTGACACGTTTCCCGCCCGAACCGAACGGTTACCTCCACATCGGCCACGCGAAGGCCTTCGGGCTCAACTTCTCCGTTGCCGCAGAGTACGGTGGCATCTGCAACCTGCGTTTCGACGACACCAATCCGGCAAAAGAAGACGTCGAGTATGAGGAGGCGATCAAGCGGGATATCCAGTGGCTCGGTTTCGACTGGGAAGACCGGCTCTACTACGCGTCGGACTACTATGGAAAGCTTTACGACCACGCGGTTGAACTGATCAAGAAGGGCAAAGCCTACGTCGACAGCCTGTCGGCCGACGAGACTCGAGAATACCGGGGAACGCTGACCGAACCGGGGCGAGACAGTCCGTACCGCGACCGATCGATCGAGGAGAACCTGGATCTGTTCGGGCGGATGCGGGATGGAGAGTTCCCCGACGGCGCTCACGTGTTGCGTGCGAAGATCGACATGCGGTCCGGAAACCTGAACATGCGGGATCCCACGATCTACCGCATCCGGCACGCCACGCATTACAGAACCGGGGACGGCTGGTGCATCTACCCGATGTACGACTTCACGCATTGCCTCTCCGATTCGATGGAAGGGATCACACACTCGCTCTGTTCTCTGGAGTTCGAGGATCACCGGCCCCTGTACGACTGGTTCCTGGATCAACTCGACGTGGCATGTCACCCACAACAGATCGAGTTTGCGCGGCTGAACATCAACTACACGGTGATGAGCAAGCGAAAGCTACTCCGGCTGGTCGAGGAGGGTCACGTCAAGGGGTGGGACGACCCCCGCATGCCCACTCTGAGCGCGATGCGGCGAGCAGGCTACCCACCCGAGGCCATCCGCAACTTCAGTGACCGCGTCGGCGTCGCCAAGAGGGACAGCGTTGTGGATATCGCTCAGCTGGAACACGCGGTCCGTGAATACCTCAACGAACGTTCCCCTCGCGTCATGGCCGTCCTGAATCCCCTCCGGGTCGTTATCGACAACTACCCCGAAGGAGAAACCGAAGAGATGGACGCGGTCAACAACCCCGAAGACCCCGACGCCGGTACCCGAAAGGTCCCCTTTTCCGAGGTGCTCTACATCGAGCGCGACGACTTCATGGAAGACCCGCCGAAGAAGTTTTTCCGGCTGGCGCCCGGCCGGGAGGTGCGACTGCGCTATGGCTATCTGGTGACCTGTACCGGCGTCGTGAAGGACGAATCCGGAGAAATCGTCGAACTGCACTGCACCTACGACCCGGCGACTCGGGGCGGAACGACTCCGGACGGACGGCGGGTCAAGGCGACGCTGCATTGGGTGTCGGCCGAACACGCACTCCGTGCCGAAGTGCGCCTGTACGACCGGCTGTTCTCGAAGGAAGATCCCGAAGCAGATCGCGAGACGGATTTCACGACATTTCTCAACCCGAACTCCCTGGAAATCCGCACCGACACCTGGGTCGAACCCTCTCTGGCGAACGCCGAGCCGGGTGACCGGGTGCAATTCGAAAGGCTGGGATACTTCGCCGTGGACCCGGACTCTGCACCGGGGGCCCTGGTGTTCAACCGAACCGTCACGCTGCGGGATGCGTGGGCGAAGATCCGGCGCGCGATGCAGAAAAACCGCGACTAGCATGGAGGGCGGGTCTACACTGTAGGGACAGTAGATGATCGCGCGTTTTTGGCGCTTATAAAGCGCCGCTACAGCGGTGGGCGACTTCGCCGTTAGCCTCCTTCTCTCGGACATCGACTCCCATCGGATGGCCTAGGTCGTTCTCACACGCCTCGATCGCTTGAAAACCCCGCTCTCCTTCCTTCAGAATGGAGCCACTTTCTGGCAAGAGGAGGAAATGGCTGATGCTGCTCGGTAAGTCCGGCTCCCACTTGTCCGCGATGTTGCGGATGATCATCCTGTTGATTCTCGGCTCAGTGTCGTTCCCGTCAATCGTGAACGGTCAGAGCCAGCCGATCGAGTACACCGTGTCGCTGGCGCAACCTCAAACGCAGATGGTGGACATCGCCATGCTCGTCCGGAACGTGGCCGGCCCGACGCTCGACGTGGCACTGCCGGTGTGGCGTCCGGGACGGTACGCTCTGATCGACCCGGCCGGAACCGTCCGTGACGTGACTGCCAATGCCTCGGACCGTCCACTCGGGATCGAAAAACTCGACAAGACAACCTGGCGTATCGATACGGCTGGAGCTTCCGAAATCGAGGTACGGTACCGCATCTACGCCAACTCGCTCGGCAACCGCACGCGGCACGTCGACGACACGCACGCCTTTCTTTCCGGTTCGAGTGTGTTCTTCTACGTCCCGGGGCGATTAGGGGACGAGATACTCGTCAGGATCGACGCGCCCGCCCGATGGGAAGTCGCCACGGGCCTGGAGATGCTCGGGGTCCGACCCTCGTGTTCGCGTATCTCCCGACTACCATGTTCTGATCGATTCGCCGTTCGAGATCGGTATCCACGACACGCTGACATTCGACGTCGACGGGACACCGCACGAGATCGTCATCTGGGGCCGGGCCGACTACGACGCGGAACGCTTGAAGGAAGACTTCGGCCGGATCGTTCGCCAACAGGCGGCGGGCTTCGGCGACATGCCATACGACCGGTACGTGTTCCTGATCCACGTGGGCGCGGGTGCGGGCGGAGGTACCGAGCATCTCAACTCGACGATCATGCAGACCGCGCGCCGGTCGCTCGAGGACGACGATGCATACCAGAATTTCCTCGGGCTCGTTTCGCACGAGATGTTCCATACGTGGAACGTCAAGCAACTGCGTCCGGCGGGAATCAGCCCGTACGACTACAGGCAGGAAAACTACACGAAGCTGCTCTGGGTCGCCGAGGGAACGACGAGCTACTACGACGACCTGACGCTGACCCGCATCGGTGTCCTGACGCCCGACGAATACCTTGACACGATGTCGAATACGATCGACACCCTGCGGAATCGACCCGGAGCGGGGATTCAGAGCCTGGAAGAGGCGTCCTTCGACGCCTGGATAAAGTACACCAAGCCCACTCCCGATTCCGTCAATTCGACGGTCTCTTTCTACAACGGCGGTGCTATGGCCAGCCTCCTGCTCGATACGGAGATTAGGACACGCACCGGGAATGAAACGACGCTCGACGACGTCATGCGGCAACTCTACCGGAACTTTCCCCTGTCGGGTGCCGGGTTTACTCCGGAAGACATGGTCGCGGCGTTCGACGAGTTGTCCGGCACCAACTTCGACCCCCTTTTCGAGCGCTACATCCGGGGAACGGATCGATATCCCCTGGAGGAAGCCGTTCATGTGCTGGGTCTGGAGTTAGTATTCGAGCCTGACGCGGACGATGACGGAGCCGAGCCGGACAACAGCTCGGATGCGGCCGAAAAACCCTATGCGGGTCTCAACCTCACCACGCGGGATGGCGCGACCGTTGTCGGGTCCGTCCTGTCGGACGGCCCCGCCTACCCGGCGGGGATCATCTCCGGAGATAGGGTCGTGGCCGTCGACGGCTTCGAGGTGTCGGTCAGCCAATTCGCAGGTGTCATCGAAGACAAGCGCCCCGGAGACACCATCACCCTGCACTTGTTGCGATACGGCCAGCTACGCGTTATCGACTTCGTTCTGGCGGGCACGCCCGTGGGGCGCTGGAAGCTTCGCCGTCTGGAAGCCCCCACAGATGACCAGAAGGCAGCCTACGAGTCCTGGCTGGGGCAACCCTGGCCCGGGGACGGCGGTCCACGGTGAGGGCGCTACCGCGGTGACGTCGCGAAAGATGAACTATGGAGCGAAGCCTGCCAAGGGATCCTCCCGTGCGAGCGAAGTCCCCGTCCCGCGTGGAGAATCCGCGCCGGCCACGACCAAGGCGGTGATCGAAATTGATCTGGATGGCCGGATCGCCTCCTGGAGCCCGGACGCGGTCGATATATTCGATCTGGCGGAGTCCGACGCCCTGGGTCGAGCGGTCTTCACCCTCTTCGCCCGCAAGGTTTCACGCTTTCCCGACGACGCGCTTCTTGAACGAATCCGTGCGGGCAGCGACATTGAGCCCATCGAACTCCGACTCCGGCGTGGGCAGGATCAGTTTTTCGACGCCCAGTTCACTCTGAAGTTCTCGCCGCCGAATCGAATTGCGATCACGGTTGCCGCGGTTGCCGCACGCCAGCGCTCTGAAGGTGCTCTACGCAGGAGTGAGGAGCGTCTTCGGTACGCGTTGGAGGCCGCGTCCGACGGTCTGTGGGACTGGGATCTCCAGACTGGGCAGGTCGTGTTCAGCCACCGGGTCTCGACGATATTCGGTGAAGTCGCTCCCCCGGAGGGAACGACTGTGGCCGACGTCGAGAGCTGGGACGCTCGCATACATCCAGACGACGAACCACCCCGCAAGGCCGCATTGGAAGCGCATCTGGAAGGGAAAACCCCCGCCTACGAGTCTGAGTATCGATTGCGCGGCGGGGATGGATGGAAGTGGGTGTTGGTGCGGGGCCGGGTGACGGAAAGAAGCGCGACGGGAAAGCCTCGCCGTATGATCGGGACGATCACAGACGTTTCGGAACGCAAGTTCGCCCAAGAGGCGCTCCGGCAATCCGAGCAGCGTTACCGCAACCTGTTCGAACACGCCAGCGACGCCGTTGTTCTCTTCGAAGCCGACACCAAGCGCATCCGCGATGCCAACAGAAAGGCTGAGCAGATGCTCGGGTACTCTTCGGCGGCGTTGCAGGATATGACTTTCTTCGACATTCATCCTGCCGACCAGAAGGGGCGTATCGAAGAAGCGCTCGAACGATCCCTGGGTCCGGAAGGCTCTATTTCTGAGATCGAGGGGTTGGCCCGTGACGGCACGCGGATTCCGGTGGAAACCAGCACACGCCTCGTCAACTACGCCGGCCGGCAAGTGTTCCAGAGCTTTATCCGGGACATCAGCCAACGCCGGACGCTCGAGGACCAGCTACGGCACTCCCAAAAGATGGAGACGCTCGGACGGCTGGCCGGTGGTATCGCGCACGACTTCAACAACCTGCTGACGGCGATCCAGGGTTATTCGTCCCTGCTCAAGAGCTCCCTAGCCGCCGTCAGCGAAGAGCACGAGATGGCGGAGGAAATCTCCAGGACCGTTCAGCGGGCAAGCCGGCTCACCACACAGTTGGTGACTTTCAGCCGACGGCAGATCCCGAACCCGGCATCCCTGGATCTAAACGCGATCGTGAAGGAAACCGAGGGGATGCTCGAGCGGCTCATCGACAGACGGATCGAGCTGGAAACTTCGCTGAATCCAGAGCTGTGTTCAATCCGGGGAAACCGGGGGTCGATCGAACAGGTAATCACGAACCTTGTGGTCAACGCCGCCGATGCGATGCCCGACGGCGGCCGACTCGAGATCCGAACGGCCAACGTCAGCCTTGACGGAGGCCTCTCGCAACCACAAGCGATACCGGAGGGTGATTACGTCACATTGTCGGTCCGGGATGATGGAGAAGGAATGGCCCAGGAGACGCTCTCACACATCTTCGAGCCGTTCTTCACGACGAAGGCCCCCGGAAGCGGTACGGGCCTCGGCCTTGCGACGGTCTACGGCATCATCAAGCAGTGCCAGGGTTTCATCTCGGTGACCAGCGAACCTGGAGAGGGCACGGAATTCCAAATCTATTTTCCACGCGAGACGGCACCAAGCCAGAACCCGGAGCGGTAGCGACGGGGTAATATCCGTTCCATCACCCGGTCACTACCGTTCCCGGTTCCGCTAGTCCCTGATCAAGCGTGATTGACGAGGTATTGATAGCGGCATAGCAGCAGAAGTACCCGAAATGCCCCCGTTCCGTGTGAATAAAGACTTGGAAAGAGTCTACGGAAAAGGAGGCATTTCGGATGAACGATTATACGCGCAAGAACATGAAGAACCGCAAGCGGCGAATCGAGCGCCGGCTTGCGGACCGGAATTGGACAGATCAGGCGGCGCCGATGTTTTCGGCGAGCAACATTCATTATGAGATGGGAGAGCGGACGCGCGGCACGGCGGTGGGCGGAATCGGGATGATGCAGTTGGTGGCGCGGCGGACGGGGCTGGTCAAAGCCATCGACGAGAGTGTGCATGTGCTGAAGCGGCACTTGCCGTATCACGAATCGGATCACGTGCTGAACATCGCCTATAACGCGTTGAATGGAGGGACGTGCCTGGAGGACATCGAGTTGCGGCGCAACGACGAAGTGTATCTGGATGCGCTGGGAGCGCAACGGATTCCGGACCCGACGACGGCGGGAGACTTCTGCCGGAGATTTGAGCCCAGCGACGTGGAGTCTCTGATGGAGGCGACGAATCAAGTCCGGCTGCGAGTCTGGCGCCAGCAGCCCGAGGCGTTTTTCGAAGAAGCGGTGTTGGACGCCGATGGGACACTGGCTGAAACCACAGGCGAATGCAAGCAAGGAATGGACGTGGCCTACAACGGGACCTGGGGGTATCACCCGCTGGTGATTTCGCTGGCGAATACTCAAGAGCCGCTGTACCTGGTCAATCGCAGCGGTAACCGGCCCTCGCATGAGGGAGCGGCCGCACGGTTCGACCAGGCCATCGCGCTGTGCCGTCGAGGCGGGTTTCGCCAGATCCTGCTGCGCGGGGACACCGACTTCAGCCAGACCCGGCACCTGGATGGATGGGACGACCAGGGCGTGGGATTCATCTTCGGCATCGACGCCATGCAGAATCTGGTGGCGCTGGCCGATGAACTGGAACCGCACCAATGGACGCGTCTGGAACGGCCCGCCAAGTACGCGGTGGCCACCGAACCGCGCCAACGTCCCGACAACGTGAAGGAACAAGTCGTTCGGGAGCGCGGTTTCGACAATATCCGGTTGCAGGGCGAGGATGTGGCCGAGTTTGCGTATCGGCCCAGAGCCTGCGACCGGGACTACCGCGTTGTCGTGGTGCGGAAGAATCTGTCGGTGGCCAAAGGCGAACAGGTGTTGTTCGACGACATCCGATACTTCTTCTACATTACCAACCGCTCGGATTCGGCCAGCCAGATTGTGCTCCGTGCGAATCAACGGTGCAATCAAGAGAATCTCATTGAGCAGCTCAAGAACGGCGTTCAGGCCTTGAGGATGCCGGTCGGGGATCAGACCAGCAACGGGGCCTACATGGTCATGGCGTCGCTGGCCTGGACACTGAAGGCGTGGTTTGCGTTGCTGCTGCCCGAAACCGGACGCTGGGGCCAGAAGTATCAGGCCGAGAAACAGACGGTACTGCACATGGAGTTCAAGACGTTTCTAAACGCCTTCATGTTCGTGCCTTGTCAGCTCGTGCGCACCGGGCGGCGCATCCTCTTCAGGATTCTGGCCTGGAACCGGTGGTTGCCGGTCTTGTTCCGTGCCGTGGATGTGCTGCATCAACCTCTGCGATGCTGACCCGATCATGGCCCTGAGCCCGGGCGATCGAGGTCCCGGTTTCTGTCAACCGCTCCAACACCAGCGAGGCTGAACTGAAACAGATCCAACAGAAACCCGATACCTGGATAAAACGATCCGGGAGCGGGATTCTATGCCTCGAATTTTATGCGCGCAACCTGGCCGTTGGCGGACTGGTTATGCGCTTGTTTTGGGACTAGACTTAAGGGACTTGTCCCTCGACGACCGCGCGGCGGCCGATCGATCCGGGGAATTCGGAGAGGAACCGCTATGTCAAACGTCTTGCCCTTGCTGCTCGCACTGAGTCTCGCGCAGACACCCTCGCTTACCAGTAGTAGTCCCAGGGAGCGCAGAGAAGCCATCGAATCCAAGGCCTTTCTGGCCAACCGAGACGCTGTCCCGGCGCTGGTCGAGGCCTACAGGAACGAACCCCTCAAAGACATCCGTTCCTCGATCATCGCAGCGCTGGGGACGATCCGTGACCGGTCTGCCATCCCGGGATTGGCCGGTGCGCTCCAGGGTGACTACGAAAAGGATGTGCGGCTTCAGGCCATCGATTCGCTCTTGCGGCTTTACATACCGATCGCCGACGACGAGGGATTCTGGAGCTTCTTTTCGAGAGTTCGGGGCTTGTTCTCCGAGGACCCACGGCCGTTGGTCGGGGTGAATGAATACGTCGACCAGACTGCCAGGGAAGCTCTGGTTGCGGCGCTCGAACGGGATTTCGACCCAGAGGTCCGGATGGAGTCCGCTCACGCGCTGGGGTCTTTGCGGTCGGTCGACCAACTGCCTGCACTGACCGAAGCGCTGGAAGGTCCGCGCAACCTTCAGGCGACCGACGTGCGTGTCGCGATCATCCGTGCGATGGGGGTGATCGGAAGCCAGCAGGCAGGTCCTGTCCTGACGCGCATGTTGAAAGACGACGAAAATCGCGTCGTGCTGGAGGCCATTCGAGCGGTCGGCATTACGGGCTACCAGGCGGCGTTTCCGGCGTTGGCAAACCTGTTCAAGACGAGCCGGGACGGGAGTGTGCGTGAATCGTCCCTGCAGTCGCTCGCGTTGATGCGCGAGCCCGCTGCCGAATCCCTGTTCGAATCGATGCTCGAGGACGCGGAGGACGTGTATCGGGAACTGGCGGCGGAAGGGCTCGCGCGGCTCGATTACGACACGTCTGGGTTCGTGGAACGAATTGCGGAAGAGAACGACGAGGGTGTCCGCCTGGCCCTGGCCTTCGGCCTGGCCGCTTCCGGAGATAGCGTTCACCTGGAGTTGCTCGTGGACGCCCTCGAAGGCGGCAGGGACCACCAGGCCGAGACCTATCTTTTCGAGCTGGGCAGGTATGAGGGACGGCTCGAAGCCATCTTTCCCCTTATGCGAAACCCGAAAGCCGAAATCCGCGCGAAGCTCGTCCGGGTTCTCGGTGAGATTGGGGACCCCGCTGCGCGGCCCTACATCGAACCGCTGATCGAGGATCCAAATTCGGACGTCGTCGAGGAAGCGGTTGCCGCCCTTCGCAAGCTGACGCCTGGGATGTAACCCTGCGGGCGCCCGGAGGTTGCGGTCGGATACCTCGTTGCTCGTCGTCGTGATGAAAAAGCATCATTTTCTCCGCGCGCCTCGTCTCCGCCTCCGAAGACCCGTGCGCGCGAACCATCAGACGTCTGTCACGGGCTTCTAGTGGGTGTTCGTGTCCGATTCGCCCCGTCCCCGACGGGACACCTCCATGTTGGCGGGGCCCGCACGGCGCTCTTCAACTGGCTCTTCGCCAGAAAGAGCCGTGGGACCTTCATCCTCAGGATCGAAGACACTGATCTGGAACGATCCAGCGAGGAGATGGTGCGAGGGATCGTGGACGCCCTCGAATGGATGGGAATCGACCCGGATGAGGGCCCCGTCTTCCAGACCGATCGAAGGGAGCTGTACCTCAAGGTTGCCCGGGGGCTGATCGAGAACGGACACGCCTACCACTGCTTCTGCTCGCGCGAGCTGCTCGAAACGAAACGCAACCAAGACCCGGGCGCGAAGACCGGATGGAAGTACGACCGGACTTGCCTTGGGCTGGACCCGGTTAAAGTCCAGGAACGGCTGGACCAGGGCGAGCAGGCGGCCGTGCGTTTTCGGGTCCCTCCCGAGAGCGTGCGGTTCGAAGACGAAGTCCTGGGCACGATCGAGCGCGGTCACGATGAGATCGAGGACTTCATTCTCCTGCGGTCGGGTGGGGGCCCGACCTACCACCTGAGCGTCGTGGCCGACGACGTGGACATGGAGATCACACACGTCATCCGGGGCGTGGACCACCTCTCGAACACCCCCAAGCAGGTGTTGATCTACCGTGCTCTGGGCGTGCCGGAGCCACGTTTCGTGCACGCTCCGTTGATCCTCGGAACCGACAAGGCCAGGCTCAGCAAGAGGCACGGCGCGACATCGGTGCAGGCCTACCGGGATCAGGGCATTCTGCCCGAGGCTTTCGTCAACTTCATGGCGTTGCTGGGGTGGTCGCCGGGTTCCGACGACGAACTTTTCGACCGATCCGCCCTGGTCGAGGCGTTCTCGCTCGACGGCGTGACCAAGTCCAACGCCGTCTTCAACCCGGAGAAGCTGGAGTGGTTCAATGGCCAGCACATCAACCGAATGCCGGTCGACGACCTCGTGGACCGACTCCGGGGGCTGATGGTATCGGCCGGAAGCTGGGAAGATCGGTTTGAGGGCGCTGACGCTTCCTGGCTGAGATCGCTTCTGGAACTGATCCGTCCGCGGTTCCGTTTGTTGACAGCCCTGGCCGCCGAGGTCCGCACCTACTCAGGAGACCGCGTCGCTTACGAACCGGCGGCGGTGGCGAAGTTCTTCAAAGACCCGAAGCTCACCGAATACCTGCCAGGACTCGCCGACGCGATGGAGGCCCTCGACCCGTTCGGCCTGGAGGAGACCGAGAAGGCGCTCCGTGACCTGGCAGCGACCTTCGACGTCAAGGCCGGTTTGCTGATCAACGCATCGCGCGTTTGCCTGACGGGGAAAGCCGTTGCTCCGGGAATCTTCGATGTGATGGTCATTTTGGGGAAGGAGAAAACCGTCTCCCGGCTCCGGCGGGGGGCCAGGGAGCTTATTGCAGATTAGCTAATGGAAAGTCCGCATTTGAAGTCGGACGCTGGAAATTAATCGATTTGTCATTGGTTGTCCTGGAGCAGCGCCTCCGGCGCGGATTTGCGATGAAAATGAAACTGAGAAAGTCTCGTTTCACATTTTCCAGAATTCGCACCGAAGGTGTGACTCCCTGCAGCAAATGACGAATCGACCAATCTCGATTGAACGATGTCCAATGTGGATTCTCAAATAACTCAATCTGCAATAGATAGAAGCTCCCTCCGCGCAGGCAGACCTCCCCTCCCAATAGCTTGGCAACCTGCCCCTGTATAATCCCTTCCAATATGACCTGGTTCAAACGCGATAAGAAGTCCATCGCGGTCGGGGAGGGGCGCAAAGGGATCCCGGAAGGGCTTTGGCTCAAGTGCGATAGCTGCAAGGAGCCGGTCTGGAAGAAGGACATCGACCTGAACATGCAGGTCTGTCCCAAGTGCAACCATCACTATAAGATCGGCGCCCGCGAACGATTGGCTCTGCTGTTCGACGGTTCCTGGGACGAACTGGATGCGGGAGTCACCTCCCTGGATCCCCTGGGGTTTGTGGCGGCAAAACCCTATCGGGAAACGCTCGACAGGATGGTTGCCGGTTCCGGGCCACACGAGGCAGTCATCTGCGGTGAGGGAACCCTGGGAGGCTACTCCGTCGTCATCGCGGCAATGGAAGGCAGCTTCATCGGGGGGTCGATGGGTTCGGTCGTCGGCGAGAAGATCACTCGGGCGATCGAGCGTGCGCTAGCAAAGCGGGCCGCTCTGGTCATTGTTTCCTGCTCGGGCGGCGCCCGGATGCAGGAGGGCGCCCTGAGCCTGATGCAGATGGGAAAGATATCAGCGGCGCTGTCGCGCCTGGACCGCGAACGTCTCCCCTACATCTCCGTGCTGACGGACCCGACGACCGGCGGCGTATCAGCGAGTTTTGCGATGCTGGGTGACCTGAACGTCGCCGAGCCCGGGGCGTTGATCGGATTCGCCGGCCCCCGCGTGATCGAACAGACTATCCGTCAGAAGTTGCCCGAAGGATTTCAGCGGAGTGAGTTCCTGCTCGAGCACGGAATGCTCGATGCGATCGTTGCCCGCGGCGATCTGAAGCCGTACGCGGCGCGCGCCCTCAAGTTCTTCGTCGGCTAAAGAGCTGCTGACCTGCGATGAGGACCGAAGACATCGAGCGGTTGTTTTCCAGCAGGAACGAGTACCGATCCCTCCGTTATGATCTCGCGAACATTCGAACGCTGCTGGGCGTAATGGGGTATCCCCAACGGGACTTCCGTTCAGCGCTCGTGGCCGGAACCAACGGGAAGGGCACCGTTGCGCGGTGGCTCTCGGCCATGGTCCCCGGGTCCGGCCTCTATACGTCGCCGCACCTGTCGCGGTTGAACGAACGGATCGCAGTCGGCGGCGTCGAGGTCAGCGACGAGGATCTCGATCGGGCATTCCATGCCGTCGAAGAGGCCGTCGGCAACGCTGCGAAGGATCTTCTCTATCCACCGACCTTTTTCGAGAAGGTGACCGCGATGGCGCTTTCCCATTTCAGCGGACGCGTCTCGTGCGCGGTCCTGGAGGTCGGGATGGGGGGACGACTGGACGCGACCAACATTGTTGACCAGGACGTTTCCCTCATCACCAGCATCGGGTTCGATCACCAGGAGCACCTGGGCTCATCGCTCGACCGGATTGCGGAAGAGAAGGCGGGCATCATCAAGGCAAGCGAGCCCATCGTCGTCGGCCGGGACGTCGCTGCCTACACCGGTATTGCTTCCGCCGCGCGAGCGCGGCTGATCGATGCGTCCTCGGAAGTCCGTTCGAGACTCCGGCATCTGGGCCAGGGCTCTTTCGAAGTCGATCTGGAGACACCCATCCGGACCTACGACAGCCTGCGCCCCCGGCTGGCCGGTCGTCACCAGGTCGACAACCTTGCTGTTGCCGTCCGGGCGGCGGAGTGTCTTGAAAAAGCGGGCTGGCCGGTCGATCGGGCAAGCATACGGAACGGAGCGGACACGGCGACCTGGCCGGGGCGGCTGGAGCGCGTCGTGGGTCGTCCGTCCTTTCTGCTCGACGGCTGCCACAACCTGTCGGCGGCATCAGCCGTGGCCGCTTTTCTGGAGGAGTTCCACCCCGAGGGTGTGTGGATGATCTTTGGAGCGATGCAGGGAAAGGACTACGCCGGGATGATTCGCCTCCTGGCGCCCCACCTCGGCGGCTGCATCTTTACGAGGCCGGAGGGCCCGCGCGCCGTCCTTGTGCCCGAGCTTGCCAGTCTGTTTCCGGGAGCGATGGCTACGGCGGACCTCGAGGAGGCGATCGAACTGGTGCGCGAGCGGGCACGAGAGGAGGATACGGTCCTGGTGGCTGGTTCCTTGTACTTGGTGGGAGAGGCGCGGAGACTGCTCATTGGCCCAGTCGCGCCCGGAAAATCATGATTCAGGGCGGCGACACGTGTCGCCATGGGATCCCGCCTGGTGATAATCGGCGAGGCTGATATAACCATCGAAGCAGTCAATCCGTCCAAAAACATGACCGCCTATGAAATCGCCGCCGAGTGCGAGACGACTTCGGCGGGCGGCACTAAATAGGACAGGAGGAATGGGCCGACCCTGGATTGGGATACCGACCGGCTACGACGCCGAAAAGCAGCGTCTCGCACTGGACCGCTACTACACCGATGCGATCGAGTGGGCGGGTGGAATCCCTGTCTTGATTCCGGTGTCGAGCGAGCGGGAAATAATCCGTGATTACGCGGACCGGTTGGACGGAATACTCCTGCCGGGCAGTGCGACCGACATCGATCCGGATCGTTACGGTGGCGAACGTCATGCACGGCTGGGCCGGGTGTTCGCCGAACGGGATCGCGCTGACGCTCTGCTGCTCGATATTGCAGAACAACGGGTCATCCCCGTGCTCGGTGTCTGCTATGGAGCGCAGAGCCTCAACGTCTTTCGGGGAGGATCGCTCATTCAGGACATCCCGTCCGATGTTCCCGGAGCGGTTTCCCACGACAGGCCCGGGGAGCCCGAAGAGGTCAAGTCACACGGAGTTCGACTGGACGAAGGAAGCCGCCTCCATCGACTGCACGGTGGGCCGGAGGCTGTTGTGAACAGCTACCATCACCAGTCTGTGGCGGAACCGGGCCGTGACCTCGGAATCACCGCGCGAGCGCCGGACGGCGTCGCCGAGGCCGTTGAGGACACGCGAGGACGATTTGTCCTGGGAGTCCAGTGGCATCCGGAAACCGGCTGGAGAACCGATCTACTGGCCCGTTCGCTGTTCTCCGCCTTTGTGGAGGCGAGTCGGCTTGCACCGTGAAGGATCGTGCGAAAAACCGCGAGCGAACGTTACTTTGGCTATAATTGGGGACTAATTATGAAGAGACTCTTTGTGCTGGCGGTATCGGTGTTCCTGGCGACTTCCGTCTTACCCGCCGAAGTGCGGGCGCAGGCAAACGCGCGCGAGATCCTCGAGCGCGCAATCGAAACCCTGGGCGGCGAGACTTACCTCGCTGTGGCGGACGTCGAAGCGGTCGGGCGCTACTATCAGTTCCAGGACGGAGAGCTTTCCAGCGGAGACGTATTCACCGACTACCTTAAGTTTCCCGACAAGGAACGGACCGAGTTCGGCGAGAAGGGAGAAACCGTTCGCATCAACAACGGTCGGGAAGGCTGGAACATCACGGACAAGGGGAAGAAAGTCGACGAACAACTTCCCGAACAGATCGAGGTGTTCTGGGATGAGTTCAAGGTCACACTCGATTTTCTGCTGCGGGTTGTCCTCGACCAGGAGGAAACCACGCTGCAGTACGTCGGCCGCGACATGATTGACTTCAAGCGGGTCGACATCCTTGAGATTCGCGATGAAGACCGAACGCGGATCAACCTCTATATTGACCGCGCCGACGGATTGCTGATGAGGAAGACCGTCCGCCGTCTGTCCGACCCCAGCGTTCATGAAGAGGTGTACAGCAACTACCACGACATTCAGGGTGTGTTGACCCCTCTGCTCATCGACCGGTATACCGACGGTCTGAAGACCATGCAGATCCGCTTCGAGGAGGTGCGTTACAACAACGGCCTTCAGGATCGGTTCTTCATGGCGTCGCCGTTGGACTGAGTATGCCTGTCAGGGCTCACGCGACAACCATTATCTGTGTGCGCAAAGGCGGAAAAGTCGCTCTTGCCGGCGACGGCCAGGTCACGCTCGGCGACACGGTGATCAAGCACGGAGCCCGGAAGATCCGGAGGTTGTACAACGACCGGATCCTCGCCGCCTTCGCGGGCTCGTCCGCAGACAGCTTCGCGCTATTTTCCCGCTTCGAAGCCAAGTTGGAGCAGTTTCACGGCAACCTCAGCCGCGCGGCCGTCGAATTGGCGCGCGACTGGCGCACCGACAAGAGCCTGCGCCATCTCGAGGCAGTAATGATCGTCGCGGATCAAAAAATCACATTCCTGATATCGGGTACCGGCGACCTGATCGAGCCGGATGACGGCATTCTCGGCATCGGTTCGGGAGGCCCCTACGCCCTGGCCGCAGCCAGGGCACTGTCGGAGCATTCAAGCCTGGGCGCGCGGGAGATCGCCGAACAGGCGCTCAAGATCGCCGCCGATATCTGTATTTACACCAACTCCAACTTGACCGTGGAAGAGCTTTAGGAGTCCGTTGTGGAAGTCGCCTAAAGCTGTAGCGGCGCTCCGTAAGCACTGAACGATGGGCCGTCGTAGACCGCCCCCACACTGTAGAACCGACTTTCACCCCGGTGTGTTGGCGCGCGCGATGATAGACTCTTAGACCCGTTATGTTTGCCTACGATTCGGTTCCGACCCCGCATCTGGACGATCTGACTCCTCGCGAAACCGTGGGGGAGTTGGACAAGTACGTGATCGGCCAGGCCGCCGCGAAACGGGCCGTGGCAATCGCGCTGCGAAACCGCGTAAGGCGCCAGAAACTGCCTCCCGAAATGGCCGACGAGGTCATGCCTAAGAACATCATCATGATCGGACCAACCGGAGTCGGAAAGACCGAGTTGGCCCGGCGCCTGGCGAAGTTGGCCAATTCGCCGTTCCTGAAGGTGGAAGCTTCCAAGTTCACCGAGGTCGGTTACGTCGGTCGGGATGTGGAGTCGATGATTCGGGATCTGGTGGAACTCGCCATCGATATGGTCCGGAACGAGAAGCTCGAAGAGGTCGCCGAGAAGGCCGAGTTGAATGCCGAGGAACGGATCCTGGATCTGTTGCTGCCACCCCTCCCGACGAGCGCTGATGCCGACGAGCCGTCCCGGGAGCAGGCCAGGGATCAGTGGAAACGGACCCGCGAGAAGCTTCGGGCGCAGTTGCAGGATGGGAAGCTCGACGACCGCACGGTCGAAGTCGAGGTCAAGGAGCGCAGTTTTCCGGCGTTAGAGATCATCTCCAATAGCGGCATCGAGGATATGGATATCAACATCAAGGATATCCTCCCGGGTTTCCTCGGCCAGCGCTCGAAGAAGCGCAGGACGAAGGTCGTCGAGGCGATCGAGTACCTCATCCAGGAAGAGGAACAGAAGCTGGTCGACATGGACCAGGTTACAAGGATCGCCGTCGAGCGGGTCGAAAACAACGGCATTATCTTCCTCGACGAAATCGACAAGATTGCCGGGCGCGAGTCCGGACATGGGCCGGATGTCAGCCGCGAGGGCGTCCAGCGGGACATCCTGCCGATCGTCGAGGGGACGACCGTAAGCACCCGCTACGGGATGATACGGACCGACCATATTCTCTTTTTTGCTGCCGGAGCTTTTCACGTCAGCAAGCCGTCAGACCTGATCCCGGAACTGCAGGGTCGGTTTCCGATCCGAGTGGAGCTGGATTCACTGACCGTGGAGGACTTCGTACGCATCCTTACCGAGCCTCAGAACGCGCTGATCAAGCAATACGTCGCGCTGATGGAAACCGAGGGCACCCGGCTCAGCTTCACCGACGAGGCGGTCTTCGAGATTGCCCGTTTTGCCGCAATGGTGAACGAGAATACCGAGAACATCGGAGCCCGGCGGCTCCATACGATCATGGAAAAACTCCTCGATGAACTGTCCTTCGAAGGCCCGGATCTCAAGCAGAAAAACGTCGAGATCGATGCGGCCTACGTCGAAAAAATGCTCAGCGACATCGTCAAGGACCAGGACCTGAGCCGCTACATCCTGTAATCGGGCGACGAGGCGGGTGACGTATCCATCCATCGGGAACGGCCCGGGCTCGTTCCCGCTCGCTGTCTTCATCGTCGCCATTTCGATCCTGACTGCCGCTTGCGGCAAGGTTGGCGACCCACTGCCTCCCTTTATACGTGTTCCTGCGCCTGTGGACGACCTCGGCGTTCGGCAGCGCGGCTACGAGCTTTGGTTCAACTGGACCAACCCGCTCGTGAACGTCGACGGGTCTGGCTCGACCGACCTGGACAGAGTGGTCCTTCTCGGCGGCGGCCAGGTCGTTGCGACTGTTGCCGTGTCGGGCCCGGGCCAGGCCCAGACGCTCCGGGTCGACGGGCGCGACCTGGTCGGGAGCCGGATACCGTTCACTGTTCGTGTCGCCACTCTCCGAGAGCGGACTTCCGCCGAGTCCAACCGCGTGATCGCTTCGGTTGTCGATGTCCCGGGTCCGGTTGCGGGGTTGCGCGCAACGTTCGACCAGGAGCGGGTTCGTCTCGAATGGGATGCTCCATCCGAAGGGTCCGGGCTTGTCGGGGCGTACCGCGTGTACCGATCGGGAGCGATGCTGGAAGCGCAGCCCTCCTTGGAGACCCGGTATGACGATGGGGCTGTGCAGGAGGGAGATGTTTACGAGTACGCTGTCCTGGCTGTGCGCCAGGGAGACGGAGTCTGGATCGAGGGCGTGGCCTCAGAGCCACTGCCATTCATCGCGCAGGACCACACTCCGCCAGCAGCGCCCACGGGTCTTGCCCTTACGCCGGGGCCGGCCGGAAGTGGCGCCGCCCTACACTGGGTAGCCGGCCCCGAGACCGATCTGGTCCGGTACCGGGTGTTCCGCCGGGAGGATCCGGATCGGCCATTCGAAACCGTTGGTGATGACGCCCAGACCACGACGGCTCTTTTCGACCCGGAGTACCGTCCCGGCTATGCATACGTGGTTTCCGCCATCGATCGGTCGGGCAACGAAAGTCCGATGTCCGGGCCGGTGTCGTAGCGGCTGATTGTGAGGGAACCCCGCAATGCTTTGCCACAGGCTGTCAGGCAGTTGTCATTTGGGATTTGACATCGCATATCGACCATTGACCATCGACATTGATCATTTTTTATTTTCGGAGTCAGATCACTGCTGTCCGGACGTTAGTTGAATAGATTCAGTTGATTAGTCGAAAAGCACAGATCCTCATCGGTAGCGATGTTGTTAAGTAGTTGATCCAATGGGATTCGTTCGAACATGGTCAGACTCAGAATCTGTAGCATTTCATACAAGCTGGCCGAGATGTGGAGTCGTTTTTTCACGATAGCGACCAGCAGGTAAGTGGAGACAGCAATCCACACTTGAGTTTTGACAGCGTTCTCGGAAGTGCCAAAGAAAACTTTGATACGAAGATGCTGCTTGATCCATTTGAAGAACAACTCGACCTGCCACCGGCATCGATAAAGCTCGGTGATAGTGATTGCCGGCAGCGTGAAGTTGTTGGTCAGGAACACCAACCGCTTTCCGGTTTTGGGATCTTTGAATCGGATGCGGCGCAAAGGCGCTTCGAAGTCTTGGCGCGTGTAGAAGCCAGTCAGCATGATGGTCTGATCGCAGATCAATCCGGAGTTCCGATCGACGGTATGAGAGTAGCGGCACCGGGCTTTGAGATTGGACTTGGCTCGGGTCACAAAGAAGCTGCCTGCCTGGTGAAGACCGTAGAGACGGCGGAAGTCGATGTAGGCACGGTCCATGATGTAGAAGGCTCCTGGTTCGGGCAGCAACAGGTCCAGAACATTCACGTCGTGAAGCTTGCCGTCGCTGATATGGATGAACGAAGGGATATTGCCGCGCAGGTCCAAAAGCGTGTGCAGTTTGATCGCCGCTTTGGCCGAGCGAAACGGTGCCCAGGAAAACACCGAGAGACACAAGTCGATGGTACTGGCATCCAAGGCGTAGACCGTCTCTTTCAGATCGACGCCAAACGGTTTCGTCCGCATACAAACGCCGAGCAATCCGGATCAGAGACTGCGCAAAGTCGGCGTAGATGCGCCAGTCGCGCACTTGGTTGGCATCGGCAAGCGTGCTGCGCGACACTCGGCCCTGAATGCCCATGTGGTAGAGCTTGGTTTCTTGCGCTCGCAGACACGCTTCGATGTCGCGCAGACTTTTGGAAGCCCGATAGGTCAGTTGAGCGAACGCCATGCACAAGTATTGATCGAGGCAGGAAAAGCTCTTCACCTTGCGCTCTCCAGCGTACCGGGCCACGCACCGTCGAAACGTTGTCAGCGGCAGATGTTGTGTGACTTGCGCGAACACCAGCTTTCCCAGGTTCATCGATGCCTCCCGCGATTGAGTTCCTCGCAGGGTCGCAAATCGATGAGCAACGTTTCAAATCGAGACCAAACAAAACCATGAGTTATTCATTCCCAATCAAACACTTACTGGGCTCTAGCCCTCCGACGTCCGGACAGCAGTGGAGTCAGATGACAAATGATCAATGGTCATTGGTCGATGGTCGATGGAAAGAAATCCGGTAGAATGGGCCCGGACCCCGAGAGGGAAAACTTTCCGAATAGGAGAACGCCCAGCATGAAATTCTTCCTCGACACCGCGAACCTGGAAGAGATCCGCGAAGTGGCCAGCACCGGTATTCTGGACGGCATCACGACCAATCCCTCGCTGATCGCCAAAGAAGGCAACGGTTTTGAAGATCAGCTGCTCCAGATATGTTCCATCATTGACGGTCCCGTCAGCGCCGAAGTCGTCAGCCTGGATGCCACGGGAATGGTGGAGGAGGGCCGCAGTCTCGCGCGGATTCATCCCAATATCGTCGTCAAGTGTCCGTTCACGCTGGAGGGGCTCAAGGCGACCAAGACGCTCAGCGATGAGAACATCAAGGTCAACGTGACGCTGGTTTTTTCCGCGCCCCAGGCCATCATGGCCGCCAAGGCTGGCGCAGTCTTCGTCAGTCCTTTCGTAGGCCGCCTGGACGACATTTCGCAGGACGGAATGGGACTGATTGCCGATATCGTGACGATTTACGACAACTACGATTTCAGTACCGAAGTGCTCACGGCTTCGATTCGAAGCCCCATGCACATCGTCGCTGCAGGCCGCGTCGGCGCCGACATCTGCACCATGCCGTCGAAGGTCTTCTACCAGCTCATGAAACATCCGCTTACCGACATCGGCCTCGCGCAGTTCCTCAAGGACTGGGAGAAAATGGCCGAGCCGGTCCGGGAATAGTCCTCTCCGCGGTTTCCGACCGCGCTTCGGTTGTGTTCCTATGACGAAGGTCACGGCAAACGACAAACTCGAGCAACTCAGAAGGCTCAACGCCAAGGCCGAGGAAGGCGGCGGCGCTGCCCGCATGGAGCGGCAGCGGTCCGAGGGAAAGAAGACCGCCAGGGAGCGAATCGATCTGCTCCTGGATCAAGGCTCGTTCCAGGAACTCGGCAAGTTTGTCAGGCACCGCGGCACGGACTTCGGGATGGACGCCCATCAGTACCCGGGCGATGGATTCATCACCGGCTATGGGAGGATCGATGGGCGTCTCGTGTACGTCTTCGCCCAGGATTTCACCGTCTTCGGCGGCTCGTTGAGCGAGACCAACGCCAACAAAATCTGCAAGATCATGGATCTTTCCATGAAAGTGGGGGCTCCCCTCATCGGCCTGAACGATTCAGGCGGAGCCCGCATCCAGGAGGGTGTCGTGTCGCTGGGCGGCTACGCGGACATCTTCTTACGCAATACTCTCGCCTCAGGGGTAGTGCCTCAGATTTCCGCCATCCTCGGACCGTGTGCGGGCGGAGCCGTCTATTCGCCTGCCATCACGGATTTCATCCTGATGGTGGACAAGACCAGCTACATGTTCGTGACCGGTCCCGACGTCATCAAGACGGTTACCCACGAAGAGGTAACCAAGGAGGAACTGGGCGGGGCTGCGACTCACAACGCAACGAGCGGAGTCGCCCATTTTCTGGCGGCCAACGATGAAGAGTGCCTTCTGCTCGTCAGAGAGTTATTGTCGTTTCTACCCTCCAACAACATGGAGGACCCCCCGGTCCGCCCGACCTCGGACCCGTGGGATCGGACCGAGGAAAAGTTGAACCAAGTAGTCCCGGCAGAATCCGACGTCCCCTACGACATCAAGGAAGTCATCCACACCGTGGTCGATGACAACTACTTCTTCGAAGTACACGAACATTACGCGCGGAACATCGTGATTGGGTTTGCCCGGCTCGACGGCCGCCCGGTGGGCATCGTTGCGAACCAGCCTCAATTCCTTGCGGGCTGCCTGGACATCGACTCTTCGGCAAAGGGAGCGCGCTTCGTCAGGTTCTGTGACGCGTTCAATATCCCTCTGATTACTTTCGAGGACGTTCCCGGCTTCCTCCCGGGAACCAACCAGGAATTCGGCGGTATCATCAAACACGGTGCGAAGCTGCTGTACGCGTTCGCCGAGGCGACAGTGCCGAAGATCACAGTAATCACCCGCAAGGCTTACGGCGGTGCTTACTGCGTCATGGCGAGCAAGCACATCCGCACGGACGTCAACTACGCTTTCCCGACGGCGGAGATCGCAGTGATGGGTTCCGAGGGGGCGGTCAACATCATCCACCGTCGGGAGTTGGCCGCAGCCGGAGATGACGTCGAGAAAGTACGGGCCGAGAAGGTCGCCGAATTTCGCGAGAAGTTCGCCAACCCGTACATCGCGGCCGAGCACGGGTTCGTCGACGAAGTGATCGAGCCGGCCTCGACCCGACCGAAACTGATCGAAGCACTGCGCATGCTGGACACGAAGCGCGATTCGAGCCCATCCAAGAAACACGGAAATATCCCGCTGTGAAGGTAGGTGACTGATGAGATCTAGACGTATTGGCAGACCGATTCTCGGGATCCTGATCACTACTCTGATTGCACTGAACGCGAGCCCTGTTGAGGCGCAAGATTGGATTAGCGCCAGCTCACAACACTACCGGCTTATCGGTACGGCAGACGACGACGACCTGCAGGAGATCGGTGCGCGCCTGGAAGGATTCTACACGGCGATGGCCACGCTGTTTCGGGGCCAGCAGTTCCGGCCCCCGCCCGCGACGACGATCATCGTCCTGGACGACGACGACGATGTCGAAGAGCTGGGCCTGACTCCCTTGGCCGACGGGTACTTTTTTGGGGGCGCGAGCGAAAACTACATCATCCTTTCCCCCGAATCGCGCAGCCGCAAGCCTTTCGAGCCGATCCTGCACGATTTCTTCCATTCCATCGCGCGAGAGAACTTGCCCGACCTGCCGGTGTGGATGGTCGAGGGCCTGGCAGAGTTCTACAGCACCATCGGTTTTGACGACGACCAGCTTACGATCGGAGCGCCCATCGAGGAACACATCCGCCTGGTCCGCGACGAGGACGACCGGCTTCCGTTCGCCGGCGTCTTCGCCACAGAAGCCGACTCGGACCTGCTGAACGAGCTCGACCGCGACCAGGTTTTCTACGCGCAGTCCTGGGGGCTGATTCACTTCCTGATGCTGCGCAACCGCGGACCGGGACTCGCCGAGACGGCTGCTTTCGTGCATATGATGGCTGCCGGCATGGAATTCGATCAGGCCTTTCAGACTGCCTTCAGCGTGAACTTCGACGGCGTGCTGGAAGAGTTCTCCGACTATGTCCGTGAACGCAGCCTGCCTTTCATGACACTGCGTGTGGAGGGGCTCAGCGAGGACAATATCGTAGTGGACGACGATCCGTTCTCAGCGGCGCGCGCCGAGACCTACATTGCGGATCTGCTGATTCAACAGGGGCGTTCAGATGAGGGGGAACGCCGCCTGGAAGCCGCGATTGCCCGTGAGCCCGGCCTGTCTGAGCCTTACACGTCGCTCGGTGGGTTGCGCATCCGGCAGGAACGCTACGCCGACGCGCTGGAACTTATGGAAACAGCGATCGAAGGTCAGGGGCCGAATTATTTGACCTACTACAACTGGGCGGTAGCTTTCAGTCGGTTGAACCCCGACCTGACGCCAGAGCAGCGGGCCACGGTTCGCGAACGGCTCAGCCAGTCCATCGCCCTGCGGGAGACCTTCGCGGATTCATACCACGAACTCGCGGTGACCTACGTCGATGCCGCTGACGACCTGGACGAGGCGGCCAGGCTGCTCGACCGTGCGCTGACCCTTGCACCCGAAGAAACGGGGTACCTCATCGCGTTGAGTCGGGTGCTGATCGCGCAGGACGCGATAGGGGCCGCGCGCAGCGTCCTTGAGCGCGTGCTCGAAGAGTCCGAGGACCCGGCCGTCCGTGAAAGGGCCCAGGCTCTGCTGGACACGCTGGCCGGCGGGGGGCGAGGCGGAGGGCTGGTCGGTGAAGGATTCGACGAAATCACGTCGAGGCCGTCCCAGACCTCCGCCATCGTTCCCGAGATCAGTGCCACCGTTTCCACCGAGCATGCCCGTGAGCCAATAGCGCCCGACGACCGGATTCGCCTAAGCCGGGTCTCGCAGGGCGATCAGCACACCGGATTGCTGAGCCTCATCGACTGCCGGGACGGGCTGACTTTGACCGTAACCGTGGAAGGCCGGGAACTTCAATTCCACACGAGATCGCCCGACCGCGTCGAGTTCGCGACCTTCACCTCCGACGTGGGTGAGGAGATCAGTTGCGGTCCGCTGGATCCTCCTGCTGCGGTAGTGGTGACATACCTGTCGCCGCCCGAAGGGAGCGAATTCGCAGGCGTCCCTATCAAAATCGAGTTTGTCGACGCCAGGTAGAGCGTCCGTAGAAGAGCTGCTATCGACACCCGCGGTGTATCCTGTCAGGTGTATGCGTATCAAAGGTCGTCCAGCGATGGCGCGAATCGTGCTGGCCGGCATCCTCTTCGCCGGATTGCCCGCCAGCGGGCAGGACCGTCCGTGGTTGGAGGTCGAGACTGAACACTTCGTCCTTTACACCGATACCGACCTGGAAAAAGCCGAGAGGCTGGTGGCGGATCTGGAGGCACGCTACGCTGCGTTCTCCCGGACGATAATCGAAATCGGGCCGCGGCCTGGGCCAATCGGTGTGTTCCTGATGAGGGACCAGGAGTCGTTTGCCGAGGCCATTCCCGAGAAAGTGCTGAACCCGGCGGCGGCACGCACCGCCGGAGCAGCGGCCCCGAGACGGGCCAATCGCCGCGCATACCTCGTTGACGGGTCCGGCGGGGCGTTTATCATCGCGCGGGACCGATCGCCCGAGGATATCGCGAAGGACGTGGCCCATCAGTTGGGCCACTTGCTGCTCGCGCGGTCCGCGCTCTGGCAGCCGCTTTGGTTGCAGGAAGGCGTCGGCGAGTACCTGTGGCGTCTCGGGACCGACGACCGCGATTCCGCCGTCTCGGGCGAGGACGCCGAACCCATCGATGAACTGTTGCGGATTCGTTCCGGACCGACCTTCGACGACCTGGGTGACGGGGGGCGGTTCCGAATCCAGTCCTACCACCTGCTAAGAGTCCTCCTCGATCGGCACCGTGCGGCTTTCGATCGGTATTTTGCCGGCCTGTCGAACGCCGACGGCTCCCGGGCGCCCCTGGAGGTCGATCCGGAGGTCCTGGCCCGTGAGGTGCTTTCGTACGTCGAGTCCCCTCTGCCCCTTGAGCCGGTGCGACCTATGGGCTCTGGGCGGGAACTGTCCCAGGAGGAACTTGACGCCGCCCGTGGCGATCTTATGGTGTCGGCGGGCT
This sequence comes from Terriglobia bacterium, assembly GCA_965206125.1. GTDB lineage: Bacteria > Acidobacteriota > Terriglobia > 20CM-2-55-15 > 20CM-2-55-15 > CAXWPM01. The sequence goes on along the minus strand of CBDBIN010000044.1, from coordinate 375,273 downwards.
GGCCAAGCCGGGCACGGCGATACTACGAGTCGTCCAGTGCTCTCGAACGATCCAGTGTCGGGTTGGCCATGCTGGCGACGGAGGGGAACAAGGTTGGACTCCGCCGGGGTCTCGAACGGCTTGCCGAGCAGTTCCCCGAATCAGGAATGATTCACTTCTATCTCGGGACGTTGCCGGTAGGGTCGGCCGACGACCGGAGCGAGCAGATCGCGTCGCTCCGACGGGCCGTCGAACTGGAGCCTCTTTCCGGCCGTGTCCGAGCCGAACTGGGGCTTGTATATGCGTTGGACGGCGAGCCCGAGCGGGGGATCGTCCTGGTCGGTGAAGCGCTCCGGCTCGAACCCGAATACGGCGACCGGTTCTTTGAAATTCTTGCGGAGTGCGGGCTGCTTTCCGGAGACTACGGTGCCGCCCGTCGGAGCATCCGAGTGGCCGCCGATCTGCCGCATTCAGATGCGACCGCGGAGGAGTACTACACTCTGGTCGTCCGAACCTTCGACCGGCGGCTGGAAGACCGCCGCAGGGCCGTCGAGTCCGCGCGTGTCGCCGAACTCCGGCGCGAGGTCCAGGCACTCGCCGACCGGGTCGATCCGCGGCCGGTCCCGTCGCCCTCCGAGCCCGTGCCGTTCGGCCGTGTCACCGTGTCGGTCTCCTCTTCGCCCCCAGCGGACGTCGTGGAGCCGATCGGGATATCGGCGCCCCTGCCCGAATACCCGGAGCGGTTGAGGAGGCAGCGCGTCGAAGGGCGCGTCGTGCTGGATGTCGATCTCGGCCGTCGCGGAACCGTCGCCGAGGCACGCGTGCGGAACGCCACGCTTCCCGATCTGGGCGAGCTTTCCCTCGAAGCGGTTCGCCGCTGGGTGTTCGAGCCAGCCCGACGGAATGGCGAATCCGTTCCGTTTTCCTTTCGGCTGACGTTGGTCTTCCGCCTTGACTGAGCAAACCCTCGAGGACGGGATTCACTGTCCTGTCTGCCTGGCGACCCGGACAGCTTTCTTTGGTCGCGGTACCGACTTCCTGTTCGAGACCTCCGAGGAGAGCTTCACGTTGCGGAGCTGTGGAGACTGCCGGTGTCTGTTTCTGGAACCGATGCCGTCCGCGGACGAGATCGCCGGGTTCTATCCCCCCGCGTACTGGTGGCAAGCGTCGGGAACCGGATGGCTGGCGCGGCTCGAAGGCCTCTACAGGCGCGTTGTTCTCGTCGATCACCTTGCGTTCATCCGGAGGGCGGCGCGGTGTGCGTCGCCGTCCGAACCGGCGAGCATCCTCGATGTCGGTTGCGGGCCGGCGACCGTTCTCGGGATTCTCAAACAGGAGGGCTTCCGGGTCCACGGTGTAGATGCTTCTCCCCGGGCGGCTGAGGTCGCCCGACGGGACTATGGCGTCGACGTGTCGGTCGGCACGCTCGAGGAAGTGGACCTGCCGCCGGCAAGCTTCGATACGGCGGTTCTGCTCCATGTGCTCGAACATGTGCCGAATCCCGGCGAGGTGCTCGCTGCCCTGGGCCGGGTGCTCAAGGATTCCGGCCGGCTGGTCCTCCAGGTGCCGAACATCGACAGTATCCAGTTTCGGCTGTTCGGGATCCGATGGTACGGCCTCGACGTCCCGCGCCACCTGATCGACTATTCCCGCCAGGCTGTACTCGGTCTGCTCGCCGACAACGGGTTTTATGTCGAAAGGGTGCGGCACTTCAACCTGCGGGACAACGCCCCTGCTCTGGCGTCGAGCATGTTCCCGGCGCTTGATCCGGTAAGCAGGGCGGTCCGTGCGAAGCGGCGCAACGCGTCCGAGGCACGGATCGGGACGTGGGTGCGCCACCTGGCCTATCTTGCCCTCGTGATGGCCTGTTACCCGGCCGCGGCCCTCGAAGCATTGTTGGGTCGTGGCGCAACGCTCATGATCCAGGCCCGGAAGCGATGAACCCCGCGGTTTCCATCATCGTCCCCAACCTCAACGGCAGATCGATGCTCGAGAGGTGCCTCGACTCGATCTGGCGCCAGGGGTACAAGGACTTCGAGGTTGTCGTCGTCGACAACGGTTCGGTGGACGGTTCGGTCGACTACCTGGAATCTCTGACGGACTCGCGTCTTCAGCTCGTTCGGTTGCCGGAGAACCGCGGTTTTGCCGGAGGTTGCAACGCCGGAATTCGACGCGCGCGTGGCCGCTATGTGGCGACACTGAACAACGACGCCGAGGCCGAGGCCGGCTGGCTGGGTGCGCTGGTTGCCGCGATGGAACAGGCACCGGATATTGGCATGGCGGCAAGCAAGATCCTCTTTGCCAAAGACCGAGGCAGGATCGACAAAGTCGGGCACCTGATCTATTTGGACGGGCTCAACCACGGACGGGGATCCGGTGAAGTGGACCGGGGCCAGTTCGAGAAGGTCGAGGAGGTTCTGTTCCCGGACGGTGCTGCGGCTCTTTACCGGGCCGAAATGCTCGACCAGATAGGTCTCTTCGACGAACGGTTTTTCGCCTATGGCGACGATGCCGACCTGGGACTGCGCGGCCGGCTCGCCGGGTGGGGATCGGTATACGTGCCAACCGCCCGTGTCTACCACCTCCACTCGGCAACTGCCGGCGAATTTTCGTCTTTGAAAGCCTTTCTGATCGAGCGGAACCGGATCTGGGTTCTGCTGAAACTGTTCCCTCTGCCCCTGCTCCTCTTATCGCCGGGGTTTACCCTTGTGAGGTTCTTCTTTCACGCTTTCGGGGCGCTTTTCTCGCTGGGTTCTTCGGGGCGGTTTGCGACTGGAAGCTCCCGCATGACGCTCGCGCTGATGATCGTCAAGGCACAATGGTCCGGAGTGAGACAGGTAGTGCCGATGTTACGCTCGCGGCGGGAGATCCGGCGGTTTGCGCGTCTCGGGGGCGGGGAATTCGCCCGGCTGTTGTGGAAGCACCGGGTATCCGTACGCGCCCTGACGTTGGGGACCTAGTGGCCACTAGCAGATCCGTTGTAAACGCTGGATGCATCCTCTATTGTTTGTCCGACGTTGTTTGTCCGAGATGGGAGGCGTAGACACTAAATGACTTTCGGGGACGTCTGGTTCTTCCTCGCACGGCTCAAGGCGAGCCGCAGCCTTCTGAAGAATCTCGTCGTCCGTGACCTGAAACATCGCTATGTCGGATCGGTCGGCGGGTTCTTCTGGTCGGTCGTGTATCCGTTGGCGTTGCTGGTTGTCTATTACTTCGTATTCGCCATGGTATTCCGGTTCCGCCTTGTCGTCGCCGAGTACGGAACCGACAATTTCGCGCTTTACACATTCTGCGGCATTCTGCCCTGGCTGATGTTCCAGGACACGGTGCTTCGCAATTGTACGGCCATCACCGAGAATGCCAACCTGGTCTCGAAGACCGTGATTCCGTCGGAGGTGCTACCGATCGCGATCATGATCTCGAACCTGATCCATCACATCATTGGCTTGACCATACTCATGGGCGCGCTCCTTGTGTTCCATAGGATCGAGATCTCGAACCTGTGGGTCCTGGCCTATCTACCCGTGCTGGTCATCCTGGCTCAGGGACTCGGGTGGCTGGTTTCGAGTCTGAACGTCTTCTTTCGAGACACGAGCCAGGTTCTCAACGTGCTCATGATTTTCTGGATGTGGCTGACGCCGATCTTCTACCCGATCGGTCTCGTACCCGAGCCCTATCGGTCGTTCTACGCGTTGAACCCCATGGCCACGTTACTGACCGGATACAGGAACGCTTTCCTGCAGCTCGCCCCACCCTCCCTCGGACACGTTGTCATCCTGTTGGCCTGGGCCGCGATTTTCTTCCTGGCTGGCGCGCTCTTCTTCCGACAGTCCAAAACGGCTTTCGCGGACGTCCTCTAACCCGCCTATGCCCGAGATCATCGCCGAGAACGTATCGAAGTGCTTCAGGGTCTATGAACGCCCCTCGGACCACCTCAAGGAGGCGCTGACCTTCGGCCGGCGAACCTACCATAGCCCGTTCTGGGCGGTCCGGGACGTGAGTTTCGAAGTCGGAAAGGGGGGATGTCTGGGAATCATCGGCGAGAACGGATCGGGGAAGAGCACGCTGCTGCGACTTGCTGCGGGCGTGATCCGCCCCACATCGGGCGCGATCCGGACCGGCGGCAGGGTATCCGCGCTTCTTGAACTGGGCGCCGGTTTCAACCCTGAATTTACCGGACGGGATAACGTGATACTGAACGCGTCGATTCTCGGGTTCAACGAAGCCGAGACGCGTGAGCGCATGCCCTCGATCGAGCGGTTCGCAGAGATTGGAGGCTTTGTCGACCGTCCCGTAAAGACCTATTCCACGGGGATGTTCGTCCGACTCGCGTTCGCCGTCGCGATTCACATGGATCCCGACATCCTGGTCGTGGACGAGGCGCTCGCTGTTGGGGACATCTTTTTCCAACAGCGGTGCATCCGTCGGATCCACGATATGAAAGCGCGAGGCGTGACGATCTTGTTCGTGTCGCACGATCTGGCGGCCGTGCGGAGCCTTGCGGACCGGACGCTTTGGATTGAGCGAGGCCAGATGAAGATGCTCGGTCGGACCGATGAGGTGACGTCGAAATACATGTCCGCCATGTTGGCGAGGGGTGACGGGGAACTGATGGGAGACCGGCCCTTGGGAGAGGCGCTGGAAGGATCATCCGACCTCGACCTCAGTCCCGCGGCCCTCGAACGAATTCCGGATTTCATCCCCGACATGCCGAATGTCGACGATCGCTACGGCAACGGAAAGGCCAGGGTCGTGGGTATCGGTGTGTTCAACGGGGACGGCCGACAGGTCGCGAGTACAGGTCAGGGGGAGCGCGTGTGCATCCGGATTTCCGTGAAGTTCTCCGAGGACGTCGAACGCCCAAACGTTGGTTTCATGATGCGGAATCGTCTCGGCGAGGACGTCACCGGTACAAATGTCCTTTACGAGGGTTCCAGGATGGCTCCGGCCCGTGCGGGGGAGCGCGTATCGGTCGATTTCGTCCTGGATGTGCCCTACCTGAAAGCCGGCTTCTACCACTTCTGTCCGGCTGTCGCCGATGGGACTCTTGACGAGTACGAACACTGCGACTGGGTGGACAACGCCTATGCGCTGGAGGTGATCGAGCGTACGTCAACCTACGGGCACATGCGCGTTCCCGTTCGCGTCCGGGCACGCGTGGTGGGAGGGCCCTGACAGCCTGCTAGTGGCCGAACATTCCTGAAAATACGTCGCGAATCGACTGGCGGAACGACCTTAGCGACATGATGAGCTGCCAGCCACGGGTCGCCTGCAGCGTCTCAAGTTCCCACCTGGCATCGGCCGCCTCCTGAGCCTTTTCCTTGACGCGAGCCTCTGTCTCTCCGAGTCGGGCTTCGGTCTGGCGAACCCCAGCCTCCAGGCGGTCCGCGTAGTCGTTCTTCGCGCGGATGCTCTCCTCGAGAGAACGTGCGTATTCGGCAGTGCTTGCCTGCTCCTGCTCGATCGACGCGACGTGCTTCCGTAGCGCTTCGGCTGCCGCTTCGACTTCCTTGAGATCTTCGATCTGGGACGCGCGCCAGGCGAGCGCTTCGTCACGAGATCGAATGCCGCCGTTCAGGTCCTCGATCTGCTCATCCTTCCATTCGAGTGCCAATCGGTGCTCGTCTAACATTCCCTGGATCGTCTCGCCAATCTCGGAATGTTCGGAAAGCTGGTCCCGGATCTGGTCAAAGTAGGCATTGGAGACGTCGATCAGCACGCTACGCGAGCCAGAGGTTCCGGATGTGTTTGAGGCCAGACCTATGTAGTACACGGGGTCGGGCTTTTTCGACTTCGCAAGCCCGAACTCCGACGACGAGCGCTCGATTATGTACTCGGCAAAGCCGGATCCTTCTGGGTCGTCCAAAGGCCAGATATTTGAGGTCGGGTAGACGCGCTGTCCCAGGAAGCGGGTTTCCTTGAAGTGGCGGCCGAGCAAATCCTGGAACTCCTCGAAGTACAGTTCATGGGCATGAAAAGGGTTGTCGAAGTGGGGATCATCTGAATACGTCTGCTTGTCGGGTGTCGAGACGATCAATAGCCCATCGGGTTCGAGGAGCCGTCGGGCTTCGCTCAGCAGCCCCTCCTGGTTTTCCACGTGCTCGAGTGTCTCGAAGCAAACAACGACGTCGAATGGCTTGTCGAAAGGCAACTGAATCGCCGAGGCCGCCACGAAGTCGAGGTTGTCCCGTCGGTACTTGGATGCGGAATGCTCTATCGTTGGAAGGTCTACATCGATGCCTGCGGCGAAAGAGGCGGATTGCGCTAGCAGAAATGTGCCGTAGCCTTCACCGCTGCCGATGTCGAGCACCCTCTTGCCGGCCACGAACCGGGATGCGAAAGCGTACCGATGAAGGTGCTCATAAGCAACGAGTGCCTCCTCAATCCAGGGCAGAAAGCGTTCGCCGGTCCATTCAAGCATTACCTAAATCGTCTCCCGTCGCGATTCATGGGCTGGCGTGTGTGGTGGCATCGACGATCGAGGTTTTCTCGAACCAATCTGGGTGCGATTCCGCAACCGCGTCCACTCGCTTCCTGTCGCCGGGCCCCACGAAAATCGTATCGTAGTAGCCGCTCCGCTGGTGAAAGAAGTCTTCGAGACCCTCCGCTCCGGCTCCCCGCATGATCTCGACCTCTCTCGGAATGTGACGGTAGAGGTCGGCCCATTCTCGGGCGGGCCCGGTTGGGTACAACGTCACGCGGCTGCCCTCTTGGACGAGGTTCGAAACGAGTCCCAACCCGGCCGCGTCCAGGCCGGCTCCGCGCGGGCACTCATCGACAACGAGGCAGTTCGTGTGCGAGGTCCGAGAGGCGTAGCGCGCCAGCAGGACAGCCGTCGGATCGGGCGACTGGTGATGTTCGAGCGCGTCGCCGTGTCTGTCGACGAAGACCCTCTGGTGGGCGCGCTGGAGATCGATAGCGTCTTCGGTCCGACGCGAGCTGGCGAACTCGACGTGGATCGTCGCCGCGAACGGTTCGTAGACAACTCGAAACCCTTGGTTCCACAGTCGCATGCAGTAGTCGGTTTCCTCGTAATAGGCAGGGGCGAAGGCAGTGTCGAACCCGCCCAACCGTTCGAACAGCTCTCTGGGAGTCAGCAGAAAAGCGGCGGAACAATAGTCGACATCCCGGCGGAACATGTAGGGTGGCGCCAGCGGATCGTCTCCCCGGCCGTAGCCGAGGCACGACCCGTCTCGCCACACGATGCTGCCCGCTTCCTGCAGAGACCCGTCGGGCAGCACCAGCTTGCCTCCAACCGCGCCGATGTCCGCCGCGCTTTCGAGCGTGTCCATCGCTGCTTCGATAGCTCCCGGCAACAGGCGTGTGTCGTTGTTGAGCACGAGCAGGTTGCGCCCGCGAGCCGCGCCCGCCGCCTGGTTGATGCCTTCGAGAAAATGTCGGTTCGAGGTGTTGCGGATGACGTGGGCGCCTTCGATACGTTCGAGCAGTCGGTCGGTGACGTCGGTCGAGCAGTTGTCGACGATGACGACTTCGAAGGAGGTCTTCCGGTTCTCCAGTAGCGATCGAAGGCAGCCGAGGGTCAGCTCCGCACGGTTGAACAGCACCAGAAGGACAGAAACTTCCGGTTCGGCCGCTGGGTCGAATGAGAGCACGCCGTCTGATGCGAGGAACGATTCCAGGTCGCGATGGCACTCGTGTTCCATCGTCTGCCGGTGCAAAGCCGCGGCGACTTCGTCGAAGACAGTGTTCAGCTCATCGAGGTTCCGCCCCCTCGAAGTGTCGGGGGCGAGGGAAGCCGTCCCCGCGTCGCAGGCGTTTTCTGCCGGTGGGGCGCCCCCGAGCGTTCTGGTGACCCATCGGAGGGGAGCGGTCCATCGCCATGATCGGGATGTGAACATCTGCTCCAGGGTCGTTTCCGTTACCGCCAGCCTTGTTTCGACCCCGAGCTTCTCGGCGCGCGCGCGATCGATCTCGTCGACCAGGTCGCGGTGCAGGCGGCGCAGGCGCCCGATCGATTCCGGCTCCCATCTCATCTCGGAAAGCTCCCGGGGACGACGCGCAGATTGCGCCAGACGACCTGTCCTTCACCGGAGCGAATCAGGTCAATAAAACCGTCCCCTTTTTCGACACGCCCTTCGCCCTCGAGTTCATATCTCAACTCGGTCCCTTCAGGGAACTGAAAGGGGACCCGCAGCCTGTCCTCGGTCTGAACCAGTATCACTCCTTGCTCGCTCCAGGTGGCCTTGGAGCGAGACACATCGGTCTGCGGCAGTCCTTCGACGAGCGGGCTCAGTTGCCATAGCTCTACCCGGTCGTGTCGGGCGTCCGACAGGACGTACGGTACCAGACCGGAACGGCTGTCGTGAAGTCCCGCACCGGCTTCGCTGTTGAACGACCTCACCGGGAAGGGATCGTCCAGATCGTACGATTGGACCAACACCAGCAGCGGAGCCAGTTCCTCCGAGAGCGAGTAGCGGAACGTGTTCTGTCGGACCACCATGTCTCCGCCTGTGGGCCGCGTATCGGTAGTCGTCAACGTTTCGATGCCGCGTTCCTCAAGATAGAATCGCAGGCCCGATTCCGCTGCGTTCCAGACGCGGTACCCGCGCTCTTCGAGTGGTGCGATGTTCGAGCGGACCCAGTCCGGATACGCGTTGACGAAACTGTAATCCGCGTAGGCCACAGTAACCGAGAGGGTCAGTCCCAGGCCGGCGACCACCACCGCATGACGGAGTTTCAGACGGGGGAACAGCACGAGGTAAGCGGGCGGCAGGACGAGCAGGATGTAGCGCGCGTTGATCATGTCGGCAACGAGCGCGAAGAAAGCCAGGGTTGCCAGTATCCATGCGAGCATGAACAGAACCGCGGGTTCTTCCGCCCATCGTCGCCGGGCGTTCCAGATCACTGCCGCGAGGAGAAAGATTCCCCACGAAGCCAACACCACGAACCATAGCGCGTAAGGCGTCGACCCCAGCCCGAGGCCAGCCGCGAGCATCCCCGCCGCCACGACTGATACCAGAGCGAAGAGGATTCGCTGACGTCTCGACAATCCCGAGATGGCCGGCACCGACCATGGAAACAACCCCACACCGCCCAGAAAGCTGAACGTCGCGCCCACGTTTCGGAGGAAGAAAGTCGGTTGTGCCGTGTAGTAGCCCAAGGTGTCGGTCAGAGGAAATCGGCCGAAGTGAAGGGTCATCGCCCCGAGCCATAGGCCGAGCGCAACCGGCGCCGCAGCGATCGCCGCCAACTCTCGCACTCCGGGCCGCATGAACAGGACCCACAGGAAGAGGCAAGCGAGCGGCACCAGAGCCGTGTAGCCCGTACCGGCCGCGAGGACAAAGCAGGCGCCGGCGGGAACGAGCCTGCCGCCGCGACCGTCCAGGTGATCGAAGAAGAGCGCGACACCGGCGAGTAGGAACGCCAGCATCGGAACGTCCATCATGAGCGTCGGGCTCAGGACAAAAAACGCCGGACAGAAGGCAAACAGCATCGACACGGCGAGGGGCGTCTCCGAGAAGCGGCGAGCCAATTGGTGGAAAGAGATGACCGCGAGGACGGGAAACACAGCGAACAAGAACCGGTAGGCCACTTCGTCAAAGACCGGGACTACCAGGCGGATAATTGCCAGGAAATATTCGCCGACGGGCGGGTGTGTGTGGCTGGCGAAATCCTCTCGGAGCGAACCGAAGAAAACGGCCGGTGTGTCCGCCGGAAACAGCGGGTTTTCCAGGGCGGAGTCGGCGATTCGGAGGAAAATGTGCTCGTCGATATAGACTGCCCTGTCCGCGAACGGGGCGATGCCGGCCAGGACGACGAGGGTAAGCAGGACCGGGGCCAACCACCGTTTCTCGCCGAGCGGTCCGATGCCCATAGCTCGGCTCATCTTCGAACCCGATACAGTCGGATCATGTTTCCCGTCGGTAGCGCGAAACGCTCGATGACCTCGAATTCATCCAGGTGTTCGCGGAGGTACTGATTGATGCGGTCCGCCCCGGCGGGAATCAACCCCGGATAACCCTGAGAACCTTCCGCCGCCAGGACGAAGTCGCTGTTGCTTGCAACCTCTGGGTCGAACTGGCCGGGTGGCATGATGACGACGGCGTTCTTTCGAGCCAGGATGTGAAACTCGAACGCACTGTAGTCGAAACGAGGGATGTCCGGGACAATCGCAAGTCGGACGGCCCGGCCCTGGTTGCCTTCGATGACGCGCGCCAGGACGTAAGGAATCTTCCAGTCTTCGTCGGCGGGCGGTCCCCAGAGGTCGAGGTAGACCTGGGAATACAGTATCCAGTCCCGGTGCAACGCATCGTCCGGGCCCTTGGCGATCACCACCTCCTTCGGTAGTGCCGGGATGCCGAACGAAATCATGGAGTGCTGAAAGAGCAGAAAGCCCGCCAGTGCGACCACCCAAACACGTCGGGTAGATATCCACCCGGCGCTGACCAGAGCCATGACAGGAAGGAGGGGAACCGAGTATCGAGGGTCCTTGTTGAGGAAGACCAGAAGACCCGCCCAGCCGCCGAGCGCCCACAGGATCACGGGAACCCACGCGGGACCGAAGTGGCGGTAGAGCCTGAACAGACCACCCACGAAAACCAGGAAGAGGGGTAGGAACAGTTGGTAGCTCTCCAGGGCCCGCAGATAGAACAAGAGGGCTTGCCCACCGAGGCGCGGGGGATCGCCTTCGGCGAGGGCGCCGGCCGTGTTTATCGTCAACAGAGTCGACAGGCTACGAACGTTCCAGGCATACCAGGTCGCCGATACCGCTGCCGCCACGATCGCTGCCGGGAAGGCCCTACGCCATCTGTGCCGCGCCAGCCACAAGGTCGGCAGAACCAGGAACAACCCGAACGTCCACTTGGTCAGCATCCCGAGACCGCACGCCAGGCCGAACAGCAGCGTCCTGTTTCGGTTGCGGAATTCGTCCGTTTCGAGGAGAAGCCAGACGGCAAGGGCGGTCATGGCCAGAAGCCAGTAGTCGACGACAGTTTCCCGCGAGAGCCAGACGACCAGCGGGTAGAACGCGACCAGAACAGCGGCCGTTGCGGCGCCCAGCGACGGCATCAGCCTCTTGCCGATCCGATAAACCGAGCCCATCAGAACAGCAGTGGCGGGGATGTTTGCGAGCTGTGCTGCGTCAGGCGACACACCGAAGATTGTGTAGAAGAGGGCGACGATCGAGTGGTAGAGGGGTGGGTAGGAACCGGTCAGGAACGGGATGGCTGCGATGGCAGCAATGCCGCCCTCCGCGAAGGCGTCGAGTATTCGCAGGGCCCCGGACTGGTGGACAGCCATGTCCCAGAACGCCGGTCGCGTGTCAATAGCGATCCAAACCAGGTTGGACACGGCAAGGTAAAAAAACCCGCCGCCCAGCAGAATTCGATGCGGCATTATGGAGTCTCGCAGTTGCGCACCACCAAGCGGAGTCGATAATAGCAGAATCGGAGGTTGCCGGATGTCGCACGTGTGGCGCGCTTTCGCGAAGGTCAACCTCGAGTTGAGGATCCTCGGAAAGCGCCCCGACAGCTATCACGAGATTCGGACGGTGATGCAGACCATCGGACTGTATGACGAAATTCGCGTGTCTGGGGCCGAGGAGTTCGCATTCGAAACCAGCGGCCAAGTGCCCGAGGATGAGTCCAACCTGGTCGTCCGGGCTGTCCGGGCGTTTGAGCGGGAGACGTCACTCGGCGTCCGCCTCCGGCTCAACCTGACCAAGCGTGTTCCCGTGGGAGCGGGTTTGGGTGGTGGGAGCGCCGATGCGGCCGTCACCGTGCTGGGTCTGGCGAAGCATTACGGTGTCCGGATCCGGGGGGAACGCTTGGGGCGGATCTTCCGGCAACTGGGAGCAGACGTCCCGTTCTTCGCTCTGGGAGGGCGTGCCCTTGGCATCGGCCGCGGCGACGAGTTGTTTCCTCTCCCGGATGGCGAGGCCCTCAGCTTGGTCCTCGCGCACCCGGAGTGCCAGATCAGGAGTTCGGAGGCGTATTCCTGGTTGACCGAACTTCCTGAAAGCATTAGAATTATGAGTTTCTGTGCTCGCTTTGTGCCGGCGCATGGAGAGGGCGAACCTACTTCGGAGGCGCGCTTCAACGACTTCGAGGCGCCTGTTTTCAGACGTTTCCCTGAATTGGCAGTGATCAAAGGGGAGTTGTCGGCCTCGGGTGCTCGCCTGGCAGCATTGACCGGCAGCGGTTCGACTGTGTTCGGAGTGTTCCCGGACGAAGGTCGAGCCAAGCGTGCAGCGGCCAAGTTCGGCAGGCGGCTGCGGGTGACCCGAGTACGATCATTGGGCAGGGCGGAGTATTTTCGGAGTATGTTCGGGCCGACGCGCGATTGGGGCGTGGCCAAGCGGTAAGGCACAGGTCTTTGGCACCTGCATTCGGAGGTTCGAATCCTCCCGCCCCAGTGATAGTGATGGCGATGGCAAAGCAGAACAAAGAGTTGAAGGTTTTCTCGGGGTCGGCGAACTCTGCCCTTGCGGAGGAGATCGGCAAACACCTCGGTGGCGAACTCGGCAAGTGTTCGCTGACGCGGTTCTCCGACGGAGAGATCTACTTTCAGATCCTTGAGAACGTCCGTGGGGCGGATGTCTTCGTCGTGCAGCCCACATGCACTCCGGTCAACGACAACCTGATGGAACTCGTGTTCATGATCGATGCGTTTCGCAGGTCGTCGGCCCGACGGATCACCGCGGTACTGCCCTATTTCGGGTATGCCAGGCAGGATCGCAAGGACAAGCCCAGAGTTCCGATCTCGGCCAAGGTCGTCTCGGATGTCCTGGCGATCAGTTCGGACCGGCTGCTGACGATGGACCTGCACGCGTCGCAGATCCAGGGGTTTTTCAATATCCCGGTCGATCACCTGTTCGCCGCCCCGGTGCTGGTCGAGTTCTTCGCGAACTTGAACCTGCCGGCATTGACGGTCGTGTCGCCCGATCCCGGTGGCGTCGAGCGTGCGCGGGCCTTTGCCAAGCGGTTGAACGGCGAGTTGGCGATCATCGACAAGCGTCGACCGGCGGCCAACGTGGCCGAGGTGATGAACGTCATCGGGGACGTCGATGGCCGTACGGCGCTCGTCGTCGACGACATCGTCGATACCGGCGGAACCCTGGTCAACACGGTCGAAGCGCTACGGGAAGCGGGCGCCCGGGACGTCTTCGCGTGCGCGACACACGGAGTGCTCTCCGGTCCTGCAATTGAGCGCATTCAGGCTTCCTCGCTCGACGAGCTGGTAATCACAGACACGATTCCGCTCCGGCCCGAAGCCGAGCAGTGTGGGAAAATTCGCGTTCTTAGCGTGGCGAAGTTGCTGGCGCAGGCGATCTTGTCGATCCATGACGAGACGTCAGTGAGCATGCTGTTTATATGAGGCAGGATTACGAAGATCGAAGGGAACGAAAACCATGGCAGAAATGACCATCAGCGTCAGCAGTCGGACCGAGTTCGGCAGCGCCGCATCAAAACGTCTCCGCAGGCAGGGCTTGGTCCCGGCGATAGTCTACGGCGGGGCCGCGGACACGATTCCTGTGGCTGTGGATCCGAAAGCCCTGTTCAAATTGCTGCGCTCCGAGGCCGGCCGCAACACGATCCTGACACTCGAGATCGAAGGTGGTGCGACCGATAGCGTCATCATGAAGGATTGGCAGACCGACCCGGTCAAAGAGACCTTCCTGCACGTCGATTTTCACCGCATCGCCATGGACAAGCTGATCCGTGTAACGATTCCGGTGGCGATTCGTGGTGAGGCGATCGGCGTCAAGACGGATGGTGGAATGCTCGATGTCGTGCTAAGGGAAATCGAAGTCGAGTGCCTGCCGGCGGACATCCCCGAACGGATCGAGTGCGATGTCTCTGAATTGCAGCTCCATGAAAGCGTGCGGATTCGCGACCTGCCCCCGCTGGAACGTGTGGAGATCCTCGCGGAGCCCGACCGGGTCGTGGTGCATGTGGTGACCATCAAAGAAGAAGAAGAGGCCGTGCCGGAAGAAGGTGAAGAAGAGATCGAGGTCGCCCCAGGGGAAGAGGGCGAACCGGAAGTTATCGCCAAGGGTAAGCCTGAGGAAGAGGCCGGCGAATAGACGATGTCCCGGGACGAGGAACCGGATTGTCCGAACCCCAGCGACAGTGCTTCCGAGAATGCCGGACCCTGGCTCGTCATCGGCTTGGGGAACCCGGGTCCCGAGTACGAGGACACGTACCACAACGTCGGGTTTCGTGTTGTGGAACTGCTGGCTCGGCGGCATGGCGCGAAGTTGTCGTTGAGGCTGGGCCCGGCCCGGATTGCACGGATCAGAAACGGAACGGAAACTGTGCTGGTCGAGCCGCTCACTTACATGAACCGGAGCGGAGCCGTGCTGCCACTCCTGTTTGAACGCTTCGGTTCTCGGGCGCGGCTGATTGTCGTTTCCGACGACCTGGCTCTGCCGGTCGGAAAGATCCGGATTCGCGAAAGAGGTTCAGCAGGCGGACATAATGGACTAAAATCCATAAGTTCGGCTTGCGGGTCGGATGATTACCTGAGGATTCGCGTCGGAATACATCCCGATCGGCCGATTTCCGACGGTCGAGACTACGTGTTGTCGCGGGTCGCGAAGTCGAACCGGGACGCTTTGACCCGAGCCGAAGATCTCGCCGCGGACGCCGTCGAGCACATTGCCGCCGAAGGCGTACGACCCGCGATGTCGCGTTTCAACGGCATGGATCTGAGAGAGAATGCAGAGGATAGTAAGCAGAACCGGGAGCAGTAGCGACCGGGTGCCCGACGCTACCGGGCGTGGCGGGACCGTCCCCTGTTGAGTTCCCGAAACTGAGGACAGGAGACTGAGATAGGAGCCCTCGGTGCCCGAGGGTCAAGCGAAGGGGACGGTGGGCCCGACGCTAAGAGAAGCCACTATGCGTAAATACGAAATCATGTTTATCGTCGATCCGAACGTCCCGGAGGATGAGATCGACACGATCAACTCTCAGGTTGAGAGCATCATCACGGATGCCGGCGGCGAGATCGACAGCATCGAGAAGATGGGAAAGCGAAGGCTTGCGTACGAAGTGAAGCGTCACGACGAGGGTTCCTACGTCCTGTTCACAGTACACAGCGACGGTGGAGCCGTTAGCGAGGTGGAACGGCGTTTCCGCGTCATGGATTCCGTGTTGCGGTATATTTCGGTCCGTATCGACGAAGAGGAAAAAAAGTTGGAGAAGATGCGCGCCATCCGACAGAAAAGGGCTGCGCGCCGCACCGCGAACCGAGCCGAGCACCAAGAGCAGCCGGCCGGCAGCTAGGGAGGAGTTTCGATTGGCACAAAAACAGTTTTATCGAAGGCGGAGGGTCTGTAAGTTCTGCATCGAGAAGATCGATGCGATCGACTACAAGGACGTTAAGCTTCTTTCGCAGTTCGTGCCCGAGCGGGCGAAGATCCTGCCTCGGCGGATCTCCGGCGTATGTTCGCCGCACCAGCGCAGGCTCAAGGACGCCATCGGCAAGGCGCGCAGCATCGCGCTGCTACCTTTCACCACCGGCTGAGACCGCATCGCCCGAGCCACGGTTCGACGAGAAATCTATGGAAATCATACTGAGACAGGCGATCGAAAAGCTGGGTCGTGCGGGAGAGGTAGTGCGTGTGCGCCCCGGCTATGCTCGGAACTACCTTCTGCCACAAAAGCTGGCCTATCCGGCGACCCCCGGGAACATCAAGGTCATGGAGCGGGAGCGGGGAAAGCTCTTGCGCAAGGAAGCCCAACAGCGTGAAGAGGCCGAGAAGCTCCGCGACATGATCCAGGCTTTGGAGATTACCTTCCGGCGGAAGGTCGGGGAGCAGGAAACTCTCTATGGGTCCGTGACGAACGGGGATATCGCCGAGGAGCTGTCGAAGAAGGGTATCGAGATCGACAAGAGAAAGATCGGTCTTGAAGAGCACATCAAGGAGATCGGTTCATTCGACATTCCGATTCGACTCTTTCCTGAGGTCATCGCGCAGGTTAAACTGCACGTCGAGCCCGAAGACGCTCCCGATTCGGGCGACAGCGCCCCCGAACCGGAATCTGCTCCGGAAGAAACGTCCGAATAGCGGTTCGATTCGACTCCGTCGGCGGCCCGAACTATAGCCAGAAGTTTCGCATGCGCAAATTATGCGCGAGACGCGAACTTCTGGCTTCGCCTTTTCTAGTGCCCTATAGACCATGACGCGCGAAGCAATAGAACGTACCCTACCCCACAACGTCGATGCCGAAAAATCCGTGCTCGGTTCGATCCTCGTCAACAACGAGAATTACTACACCGTCGTCGAAAACCTCCATTCCGACGACTTCTACCTGGGAGCGCATCGCACCATATTCCGAACGATGTCCGACATCGTCGACGCCTCGAGGGCCGTTGACCTGATCACGCTCCAGGACGAACTGGCACGTGCATCGCAGCTGGAATCCGCAGGAGGTATTGGCTATCTGGCGAGCCTCATGGACGGCATCCCGCATTTGGTCAACATCGATCACTACCTCCAGATCATCCGCGAGAAATCGCTGTTCCGGCAGATCATCCACTCGACGAACCGGATCATGTCGGAGTGCTTCGAGCAGATGGATCCGGCCGAAGAAATACTGGACAGGGCTGAGCAAAACCTGTTCGAGTTGTCGGAGAAGAGGATTCAAACCGGCCTGGTTCACGTCAGGGACCTCCAGGGTGATGCGCAACGGCTGTTGGAGAAGCTGTATACCGAGCGCGAGGTAATCACCGGAGTTGCGACGGGCTTCATCGATTTCGACCGGATGACCTCGGGGTTACAGGGGTCGGATCTCGTCATCCTCGCCGCGAGGCCGTCGATGGGCAAGACGGCCATGGCCTTGAATATCGCTCAGCAGGTGGCGCTCCGGATGGGCAAGCCAGTGGGTATCTTCAGCCTTGAAATGTCCAAGGAACAGCTCCTGATGCGTTTGCTGTGCGCCGAGGCGCTCGTCGATGCCCATCGCGTGAGGACCGGTTACCTTTCGAAGGAGGATTTTGCAAAGCTGATCGACGCACTCGGGCAAATTGCAAACGCGCCCCTGTTCATCGACGACTCATCGACGCTGACGATCATGGAAATGCGCGCCAAGGCGAGGCGTCTCAAGGCAGAGCACGGGCTGGGTCTGCTGATCGTCGACTACCTCCAACTGATGTCGGGCTATGGCCGATCCGAGAACCGCAATCAGGAGATTTCCGGCATCTCGCGCGGGCTCAAAGGCCTGGCCAAGGAACTGCAGGTGCCTGTCGTTGCGCTGTCCCAGCTCAGCCGTGCTCCAGAGCAACGGACCGGCCGTGACCATCGGCCCCAGCTGTCGGACCTGCGTGAGTCGGGATCGCTCGAACAGGACGCGGACCTGGTCGCCTTCATATACCGCGAGGAAGTCTACAAGGCCAACGATGAGAACGCCGGCCTGGCCGAGCTGATCATTTCAAAGCAGCGCAACGGGCCGACCGGAACGGTGAAGCTGGCATTCCAGAAGCAGTACACAAGATTCCAAACGTTACTCGACATATAGCAGCCAGCCAGGCTGAGATCTCGCTTGCGAGTTCTTCGCGACCTTCGCGCCTTCGGGTTGAGAACGTTCTACCGAAATGAAGATCCGGACACAGTTCGTCTGCCAGGAGTGTGGATACGCCTGCCCGAAGTGGGCGGGGAAGTGTCCCGGCTGCGCCCAGTGGAGCACGCTGTCCGAGGAGAGGGTGGGGCCCGCCACGGTCTCGGCCGCACCGCGGTTCAACTCGGCTCCGGTCCGGTTCGACAGCCTTACCGAAGAATCTGTGCAGCGCAGACCGACCGGACTTGGGGAGTTCGACCGTGTGCTGGGGGGCGGAGTGGTCGACGGGGCCCTGACGCTACTCGGGGGCGATCCAGGCGTTGGGAAATCCACTCTGATGCTGGACGTGGCCGCCAGGTTGTCTCTATTCCATCCCGTTCTCTACGCCTCGGGAGAGGAATCACCCCAGCAGATCAAGCTGCGCGGCGATCGCATGGGGATCGAATCGGGGGATCTTCACGTCTACTCCGAGATGTGCGTCGAACGGATCCTCGAAGTAGCCGATCAGTTGGGTGTTCGGACCGTCATCGTCGACTCGATCCAGACGACGTTTTCCGAAAAGCTGGAGATGCCGCCGGGGAGTATCGGACAGGTTCGTGAAGTCGCATCCCAGTTCCTGGTCTGGACGAAGACCAAACTCATCCCGGCCTTTTTGATCGGCCACATCACGAAGGATGGATCACTCGCAGGTCCGAAGGCGCTCGAACATATCGTCGACACAGTGCTGTATTTTGAGGGCCCGCGTCAGCACCCACACCGCATCGTTCGCACGATCAAGAATCGCTTCGGCGCCGCCAACGAGTTGGGAGTGTTCGAAATGGCTTCGGATGGGCTGCGTCCGGTCGAGAACCCGTCCGGATTGTTCTTGTCGCATCGCGAGGAACTCGACGCCGGCTCCGCCGTGACGTGCTCTGTGGAGGGCAGTCGCCCGTTCCTGATCGAGATCCAGGCCCTGGTAAGCCGAACCCACTTCGGGACACCACGGCGTCTCACCAAAGGGGTTGACACGCAGCGGCTCGCCCTGGTGGCGGCTGTGATCGAAAAGAGGCTGGGTGTCAACCTGTGGGATCAGGATATCTATCTCAATGTCGTCGGTGGTCTGGACATCGACGAGCCGGCCGCCGACCTGGCCGTCGCCGCCTCAGTGCTGTCGAGCCTGCTCAATCGACCATTGCCCGCTTCCACCGTCGTCTTCGGCGAGGTCGGCCTCAACGGGGAAGTCCGTCGGTGCCTCTACCCGGAACTGCGCCTGAAGGAGGCGGCCTCGCTCGGATTTTCCGGCGCCATCCTTCCCGCCGGGACCTTGGCCGAAGACGGCCTTCGGATACAGAGAGTCGGGGTGGCGACATTGGGCGAGGCCGTCTCCGCGCTTTTCGGGGAAATAGACTCGGGCAGCCTGTGATGGAACCCACTCGCGGCCATCGGGGGTTTACCACCGGCTGCTTGCCCTTAGGACTTAACCGCCGGCAAGTAATTCCGGCCACGTCTTCGTCCGGTAAAATGCTATACGCATTCTTATCAGTGGTTTATAATCACGATCAGCATTTTGTGCCTTTGTCCATATTTTTCATAAAAAGCTGGGTGCCCGATGAAACCAAAACAAGACTCGACGATTTCTAACGAGCTGTCGAGGGTCGCCGGCCCGGAAGCCAACTTCGTGTGGGACATCGTCATCGTCCGCATGACGTTCACTGTGACCCTGATGGTGGCCGCCTACTTTAATCCTCCTTTCGGCGTCACTGGCGTTTACGCGCTCCTGATCGGATTCGTGAGTGCGCTCGGAATTATCTGCTTTGAATACCGTGTCAGACGCGCGTCGCTAAAGCGCCTCATCGGTGCCGCCGTCGGTTCCATCCTCGGGATCGCGGGCGCAACCATGATCGGCAACCTGCTGACCGATACTGCGTTCGACACCAGCTCGCTGTCGTTCATCAAGATCTTCGTCCTCCTCCTGATGGTGTATGTCGGCCTCGTTGTGGGAGCAAATAAGGGAGACCTCCTGAACTTGTCGGCTCTAGGTGGGATATTCGGAGTCGAGCGTTCCGAGAGGCGGGCATACAAGATCCTGGATACTAGTGTGATCATCGATGGCCGGATCGCGGATATCTGCGAGACGGGGTTCCTCGACGGGATTCTCGTCATTCCGCACTTCGTCCTGCGCGAACTGCAGCAGGTTGCGGACTCTGCCGACAGCCTCAAGCGGAACCGCGGCCGCCGGGGCCTGGACATCCTTCAGCGAATCCAGAAGATGGCCGGCCTTACCGTGCAGTTCGTAGAGAACGACTATCCTGCCGTTCGTGAAGTCGACATGAAGTTGATCGAGCTGGCGAAGGAAATGGATGCCAAGATCGTAACCAACGATTTCAACCTCAACAAAGTGGCCCAACTTCGGGGCGTCGAGGTGCTGAATATCAACGAACTTGCCAACGCCCTGAAGCCTGTATACCTGCCGGGTGAAATCATGAAGGTATTCATCCTGAAGGAGGGCAAAGAGTTCAACCAGGGCATTGCCTATCTCGACGACGGCACGATGGTCGTCGTGGACAACGCCCGCAAGATGATCGGCAAGACCGTTGACTCGTCGGTGACGAGCGTGTTGCAGACTACCGCAGGGAAGATGATCTTCGGCCGCTACGAAGAGCGGCGCGATGACCCTCATCGGGACAACAGGGGCGGCAGGGACCGTTTCGACCGGTCCGAAAGGCAACATCGGGAGAAAGAGTCGGGCGTTCCGGCAAAATAGATCGACTTGCCGTTGGCTCTCGGCGGTTGGCCATTGGGTGAGCTCTCAACGAGCAGCCTGAGGCCGGCTGACAGCCAACGGCTGGCGGCCAACAGCCCAAAAGCAACCATCCGATCGAGCAACACGGAGCATCATGTGCAAGTAGGAGTGATTATCGCGGCCGCAGGCGCGGGCCGGCGTATGAAAGCGGACAGGCCCAAGCAGTTTCTGGCTTTGGATGGCGTTCCGATCCTGGTTTCAACTCTCCGAAAATTCGCCGCCTCGCGGCTTGTCGATCATATTGTGATCGCTTCGCAGCGCGAATCGCTGAAGGATGTACGTCAACTCGTGTCTGAAGCAGCCCTGACCAAGCCAGTCAAGACGATTGAGGGTGGCGATCGCCGGCAGGATTCCGTTGAGATGGCGATGCGTCATCTCGATCCCGGCACCACGATCGTGGCGGTCCATGACGGCGTCCGGCCGTTCGTCAGCCTCGAGGAGATCGAACAGGTTGTTGCCGAAGCGGACCGGTCCGGTGCCGCAATCCTGGCGATCCCCATTACCGACACGGTCAAGGAAGTCGAGGGCGACTCGGTGAAGTCCACCCTCCGCCGTGAGAACCTTGTGCTCGCCCAGACGCCGCAGGCGTTCCGGATCGAGGTGCTCGAGAAGGCGTTCACCGATGCCCGGAAGGATGGGTACTACGCGACCGACGAAGCCAGCCTGGTCGAACGGACCGGTCACCCGGTCGCCCTTGTCCGGGGTTCGGAACGCAACATCAAGATCACGCGCCCTTCCGACCTTTCCCTGGCGCGATTCCTTCTCGATGAGGAGCGGGAACCGGTGGAGTGAAGTTCCGAATCGGTATCGGTTTCGACCTCCATCGTCTCGAACCCGACAACACGCTGATCCTGGGCGGAGTCGAGATCCCGCATGAGAAGGGTCTCGTCGGTCACTCCGATGGGGACGTACTGCTGCACGCCGTGACGGATGCCCTGCTGGGCGCATGCGGTCTGGGAAACATTGGCCAGAAATTCCCCGACGACGATCCGCGGTACCGGAGCATATCGAGCATGATCCTGCTCCGGGACGCCGCGGAGATGATCCGGCACAAGGGGTACAGCATCGGCAACATCGATTCCAACATCCTGGCCGAGCGGCCGAAACTGCTGGGGTATTTCCCGGCGATGCAGGCCAACATCGCCAAAGTGCTGCAGATCCCCTCAGGCGACGTTCATGTTAAGGCCAAGACGATGGAGTCTCTCGGCGCCGTGGGCGCCGAGAGGGCCATCGCCGCCCAAGCCGTGGCGCTGGTATTTATCGATTGAGCGTCACCCCGGCACTTCCTGTGACAAGCTACTCATGACAAGCCATGGTTTCTGACGCCCTTCCACCCGTCCGTGTCCGTTATGCCCCCAGCCCGACCGGGTTGCTCCACGTCGGTAACCTGCGAACCGGTCTGTTTGCCTGGCTGTTTGCCCGTCAGCATGACGGCGTCTTCATACTGAGAATCGAGGACACCGACCGCGAACGTTCCGAGCGGCGGTTCGAAGACCACATATACCTTGACCTGAAATGGTTCGGCATGGACTGGGACGAGGGCCCCGATGTAGGCGGTCCGGTTGGGCCTTACCGCCAGTCCGAGAGGCAGGACGTCTACGCCCGACACGGCGAGGCGCTCCTGGAGGCGGGCCAAGCCTACCGGTGCTTCTGCAGGGAGGAGGAACTCACTCGCCAGGCCGCCGAAGCGAAGCGAGTTGGCGCGTCCTGGAAGTACCCGGGAACCTGCCGTGCCCTTGCTGGGGACGAGGTGGTCCGGAGAAGTACGACCGGCGAACGCTCGGTAATCCGCCTGAGAGTGCGGGAGGGTGAAATTCATTTCGACGACATCGTCCATGGAAAGACCCGTTTTTCCACCGACGTTATCAGTGATCCGATCCTGATGCGCTCCGACGGCGGCGCGACCTACAACTATGCCGTGGTCGTCGACGACGCTCTGATGTCGGTCTCCCATGTGATCAGAGGAGACGACCATCTGTCGAATACGCCCAAGCAGGTGCTCATCTACGAGGCGCTCGGGAAGCCCGTGCCCCATTTCGCCCACCTGTCGACCGTTCTGGGGCCGGACCAGACCCGGCTGAGCAAACGCCACGGCGCAACTTCGGTGGCGGAGTTTCGCGAGGCCGGTTACCTGCCCGAGGCCCTGATGAACTACATCGCATTGCTGGGGTGGTCGCCAGGTGGTGAGGGCAGCGAGGTGGTTCCGCCGGACCGACTGTTGGCCGAATTCCGCCTCGACCGCGTCAACAAGAATCCTGCCGTGTTCGACACGGGCAAGCTCAACTACATCAACCGCCAGTACCTCAGGGGTAGCCACCGGACTGCGGTGCTGGTGCGCGAAGCGCTCGAAGGGGCGGGACAGATCCCCACCAGCGGAGCCGACGACTGGGTCGGCCTCGTTGTCGAGACCTTGATCGGGGGCGTAGACACGATTCGGGAGATTCCCGCGCTTCTCGACACGGTGTTGGCGTTCTCGCTCGACGATGCTTCGGGGGAATCTGAAGTCATCGACGACGAGGGGGCCATGGACTTGATCCGCCGCTTCGGCCAGGAACTGGCCGCCAGGGAACGACTGGGTTTTGATGACTTTCGTGGGATCGTCAGCGAACTCAAGAGAGTCACCGGACGGAAGGGACGCGACCTGTTCCATCCCCTGCGTGTGGCGTTGACGGCCCGTTCTTCGGGGCCGGAGCTAGACAAGCTGATTCCGCTGGTCGAGACCGCAGCGGCCCTCGGCGTGCCCGGCGTTGACGGTTGCAGAGAGCGGGTCGCGGCGTTTGTCGCCCGTCATGGCTGAGGAACTAGTCGGTGTCCATTCCATCCTCGAAGCGCTTCGCGCAGGACAGCGTCGGCTCCAGCGTGTTCACGTAGCGAAGGGGGCGGACTCCGAGGCGGTTCGCGAGATTGTTGAGCTTGCCCGGTCCCGGGGCGTGCCGGTCCGCCGGGAAAGCCGGGAGACCCTGGATCGGCTGGCAGGTGCCCAAAGAGCCCATCAGGGTGTCGTGGCGTTGGCTGGCGAGGGGGCCTACTCGTCCTTTGCCGAGATTCTAGAGGCGGAGAATCCTTTTTTCGTCATCCTCGACGGGGTCCAGGACCCACACAACCTCGGTGCGGTGATCCGGACCGCCGAAGCCGCCGGTGCAAACGGGTTGATCGTGCCCGAACGGCGCACCGCGCCGCTTTCAGCCGTCGTTGCCAGGTCGTCCGCCGGCGCGATCGAGCATGTGCCGATTGTTCAAGTGAAAAACCTAGTCAACACGCTCAGAACATTGAAGCAAAAGCGAGTGTGGGTTGTGGGTGTCGATCCTGACGGAGATACCCACTGGACCGATTTCGACTACACAGGTCCTGTTGCGCTGGTTTTTGGGGGTGAAGGCGACGGTATCCGCCGCCTGGTTCGGCAGCACTGCGATGTATGTGTGCGTCTGCCGATGCATGGCAGAATCGATTCGCTGAATGTCTCGGTCGCTGCGGGAATCGTCCTTTTCGAGGTCGTGCGTCAGCGGGGGATGGGATCGGCGTAAAAAGTTTGCCCGTAGGGATTTAAGCTCTTCTAATGGATTGAAAATGCGGACACGCGTGTGATAATCTCGATTATTTGTCAACGCTGGCGTAGCTCAGTTGGTAGAGCAGCTGATTTGTAATCAGCAGGTCGGGGGTTCGACTCCCTTCGCCAGCTCCTTGGGAAGCTTAGATCGGCGGGGACATTGGGGTGCGGCCGACGCTCGCCGAGCGGCCCGCTGATCCGCGTTGACTCGAGGACAGGTGGCGGAGTGGTTAAACGCACCAGACTGTAAATCTGGCGCTCCATGCGAGCTACGGAGGTTCGAATCCTCCCCTGTCCATTCGGGCTGATTCGAACCGTAGCTGGTATGGGAGAACGGTCCCGGCGGGGGAGTTCTCGAAATACCATCCGCGACGTGGAATCGACGGTCAGCCGATGGCTGGGCAACGCCTGGCCCACGTAGCTCAGTGGTAGAGCGCGTCCTTGGTAAGGACGAGGTCACCAGTTCAAGCCTGGTCGTGGGCTCCATGACGAGAACTGGGCCGGGTTGAGGATCTGAAGAGATTGAACCGCACCTGGTCCGTTAAGCGGGAGTAACTCAGTGGCTAGAGTCACGGCCTTCCAAGCCGTTGGTCGCGGGTTCGAATCCCGTCTCCCGCTCCTAGAGGAAGCGGTTAGCGATTGGCAGTTGGCGATTGGCAACGAGCTGTCCAGCCAACAGCCAACAGCCAAAGGCCAACAGCGAAGATCCGGGTCAGCCGGCAGCGAAGAGAGAGGACGAGACAGAAATGGCGAAAGAGAAATTCGACCGATCCAAGCCGCACATCAACGTAGGGACGATCGGGCATATCGATCATGGGAAGACGACGCTGACGGCGGCGATCACAAAGACGTTGGCGAAGAACGATCCGAAGGTGTCGTTCCGGTCGTTCGATTCGATCGATAACGCGCCCGAGGAGAAGGCGAGAGGGATCACGATCGCGACGGCGCACGTGGAGTATCAGACGTCGAATCGGCACTACGCACACGTGGACTGTCCGGGACACGCGGACTACATCAAGAACATGATCACGGGGGCGGCGCAGATGGACGGTGCGATCCTGGTGGTGGCGGCGACGGACGGGCCGATGCCGCAGACGCAGGAGCACATATTGCTGGCGCGGCAGGTGGGAGTGCCCTACGTGGTGGTGTTTTTGAACAAGTGCGACGCGGTGGAAGATGAGGAGTTGCTGGAGTTGGTGGAGATGGAAGTGCGGGAGTTGCTGAGTTCGTACGGATTTCCGGGGGACGACATACCGGTGATTCGGGGGTCGGCGCTCAAGGCGCTGGACGAAGAGGACGAATGGGTAGCGAAGATCGACGAGTTGATGGCGGCGGTCGATGATTACATACCGATGCCGGAGCGGGCGGTGGACAAGCCGTTTTTGATGCCGATCGAGGATATATTTTCGATATCGGGCCGGGGGACGGTGGTGACGGGCCGAATCGAGCGCGGGAAGGTGAAGGTCGGAGAAGAGCTGGAGATTGTGGGGTTCAAGCCGACCTTCAAGACGGTGATCACGGGAGTGGAGATGTTCAAGAAGCTCCTGGACGACGGGCAGGCGGGCGACAACGTGGGGTTGTTGTTGCGCGGGACCAAGAAGGACGAAGTGGAGCGGGGACAGGTGGTGGCCAAGAAGGGGTCGATCACGCCGCACACGAAGTTCGACGCCGAGGTGTACGTGCTGACCAAGGACGAGGGCGGCCGCCACACGCCGTTTTTCAACGGGTATCGGCCGCAGTTCTACTTCAGGACGACGGACGTGACCGGGGCGTCATCCTTGCCCGAAGGGGTGGAGATGGTGATGCCGGGCGACCGGGTGAGCCTGAAGATCGAACTGATCACACCGGTGGCACTTGAAGCAGGTCTGCGGTTCGCCATCCGCGAAGGCGGCCGGACCGTTGGCGCCGGCACCGTCACCGAAATCGTCGAGTAATACCGCCGGACGCGAAGGTGAACCATGAGAGACATCATCATTCTGCAGTGTACCGAGTGCAAAGAGCGAAACTATTCGACAACCCGGAACAAGAAGAAACAGACCGAACGGCTCGAGACCAAGAAATACTGCCCGCGCTGCCGCCGGCACGCCGTTCACCGAGAGACGAAATAGCGTTAATCTGTTAAAATCATCTGATTTCCCGTTGCAGGCCAGTAGCTCTAACTGGTAGAGCGCCGGTCTCCAAAACCGGATGCTGGGGGTTCGAGTCCCTCCTGGCCTGCCTTTGCGCCTTCGCTTCAGGAGTGCAGTGAGCGTGTCCGGTAAGAAACGGAGTATCAAACTCAGCCGATGAACCCAGTAGCAAAGATCAAAGACTGGTCGTCCCGCAGCACCGAGTTCTACGGCGACGTCCGAAGTGAGATGAGGAAGGTTTCCTGGCCTGCCAGGGACGAGGTCATGAGCACGACCGTGGTAGTCCTCGTCGCGGTGGCCTTCTTCGGAGCCTATCTTGCGATCGTTGACACCGTGCTCGGAGCAGGAGTCAACCAGATCTTCGGTCTGTTCGGTAGTGGAGGCTAGAATTTCGTTGGGCAAGCGCTGGTACATCATCCACACGTATTCGGGCTTCGAGCGGAAAGTTGCCGAGAGCCTGCGATCGCGGGTAGCTGCGTTCGGTCTGGAGGATCAGGTCTGCGATGTCCTCATCCCGACAGAGGAAGTTATCGAGGTCAAGGGCGGCAAGCGTGTCGTGTCGCAGAAGATGTTCTACCCGGGCTATGTCATGGTCGAGATGGCGACGACCGACGGCGGCGGGCCCAGCGCCCAGGCGTGGCACCTGGTAAAGGACACACCGCGGGTCACGGGTTTCGTCGGGACGGGCTCTTCGCCGACTCCCCTGTCGGACGAGGAAGTTCAGCAGATCGTCTACCGAGTGGAGACGGCCGCAGCCGACAGGCCGAAGCCCAAGCTCAGCTTTGAAAGGGGTGAAACGGTCCAGATAAATGACGGCCCCTTTACCAGTTTCAACGGAATCGTCGACGAGGTGAATGACGACCGGAGCACGCTGAAGGTCATGGTGACGATCTTCGGCCGTTCTACACCGGTGGAACTGGATTTTCTTCAGGTCGAGAAGACATAGGCAGGTAAATGGCAAAGAAAGTACTCAGCTACATCAAGCTTCAGATCCCGGCGGGGAAGGCCACGCCCGCGCCCCCGGTTGGACCCGCGCTCGGACAGCACGGAGTCGCGATCATGGACTTCTGCAAGGCATTCAACGCTAAGACATCGAACAAGGATCAAGAGGGACTCATCATTCCGGTCGTGATTACCGTCTATGCGAACCGGTCCTTCAGCTTCATCACGAAGACGCCGCCGGCGGCCGTTCTGCTGAAACGGTCTGCCGGGATCGCCAAGGGTTCCGGCGAGCCGAACAAGGACAAGGTCGGCCAGGTTACCGAGAAGCAGGTTGAGGAAATAGCGAGAGAAAAGATGCCGGACCTGAATGCCGTCGACATCGCAGCGGCTGTCCAGATCATCAAAGGGACGGCCCGGAGCATGGGGTTGGAGGTGGTGTCCGGCTAGAAGAAAATATGAAATTCGAATCTCCAACCTCGAATGTCCAATGCGGAATCTTAAATAGACGTTGCGATTCGAAGGGTTGGTTCAAGCGAATTGCACATTTCTAACGGAAGTTCCACATTGGACATCGGTCATTCGAGATTCGAGATTGGAGATTAGGAAGGGGACGGTGGGCCCGACGCTAAGTAAAGAAAGCACATATGCCTAACACGACGAAAAACTACACAGCCGCGGCCGAAAAGATCGAGGACCGTTTCTACGAGCTAGGCGAAGCCATCGAGACGCTGCAGAAGATCAAGTTTGCCAAGTTCGACGAGACTGTCGAACTCCATATGCGTCTGGGTGTCGATCCAAAGCATGCCGATCAAATGGTCCGGGGCACGGTCGTGCTGCCGAACGGACTGGGAAAGTCCAAGACAGTGTGTGTGATTGCGGCAGGCGAGAAGGTCCGGGAAGCCGAGCATGCCGGTGCTGAGTTTGCCGGCGGAGAGGATCTCGTCGAAAAGATCAAGGGGGGCTGGACCGGTTTCGATGCATGCATCGCGACCCCGGATATGATGAAGTCGGTTGGAAAACTCGGCCGGGTTCTGGGCCCACGGGGGCTGATGCCGAACCCAAAGACCGGCACAGTAACGTTCGACGTTGCCAAGGCGATCGAAGAGGTCAAGGCCGGTAAGGTCGAGTATCGCGTGGACAAGACCGGCGTGATCCATGTGCCGTTCGGCAAAGTTTCCTTTGAACTCACAAAGTTGGTTGAGAACGCGAGGACGCTGACCGACTCCATCATCAAGGCACGGCCCGCCGCGGTAAAAGGAAAATATGTCCGGCGGGTGACCGTCGCGACGACGATGAGCCCGGGCATCGACGTCGATCTGGTTTCACTGGACGGCAAGTGAGAGCAAAGGACGGGGGGGACCGGCCCGGCGAGGGAGTTCCCGAAACAGAAGGTCACAAGAGGAGTCAGGGTACTCGAAGCTGCCTGTGAGTGGCGGGGACGGTGGGCCCGACGCTAATAGATGAAATCGAAGAAAGAAAAACAGGACGAAGTGGAGTTCCTCAAGAGCGAGCTCGCCGAAGCAACGAACCTCGTCGTCGTGAAGTTTAAAGGGCTGACCGTAGAGCAGGATGGCCAGCTGCGCCGGAAGGTCCGCGAGGCCGACAGCAAGTATCGAGTGGTGAAGAACAGGCTGCTCAATGTCGCCTCGGAGGGTACACCAGCTGCGGATCTCAAGGATTCGTTCGAAGGTTCCACAGCGATCGCTTGGAATTCGACGGATCCGGTAGGATTGGCAAAGGCGCTGTCGAACTACGCCAAAGAGCACCCCATCTTCGAGTTCAAGGCCGGGATAGTCGACGGCCGCGTCGTTGATATTTCGACTCTGGTTGCAATCGCAGCGTTGCCATCTTATGAAGAGCTGCTCGCGAAGCTGCTTTTCCTGATCAACGCACCGGTCCAGCAGATCGCGGCGGGTGTCAATGCCGTCGCCAGAAACATGGCGGTAGCTCTCAATCAGGCCGTCGAGCAGAACAAGTTTTCTTAAGTCAAGCACTCATCGAATAGGAGATCAGGAGAACCCATGTCGGAGAAAGTAGATTCCATCATCGAAGAGATCAAAGGCCTGTCACTGCTGGAGGCTTCCGAGCTCGTCAAGGGCATAGAGGAAGCGTTCGGCGTCAGCGCTGCTGCTGCGACCGTAGCAGCTGCCGCGCCCGCGGCAGGTGCCGCGGCAGCTGAAGAAGAACAGACCGAGTTCGACGTCGTGCTGACAGGTTATGGCAGCAACAAGATTGCCGTCATCAAAGTCGTGCGTAAGCTGACGAGCCTCGGCCTCAAGGAAGCGAAAGAACTCGTCGAATCCGCCCCGAAAGCAGTAAAGGAAGGCGTCAATAAGGACGAGGCAAGCGACATCCAGAAACAGTTCGAAGAAGCAGGCGCCACTGTCGAAGTGAAGTAGTCGGTATCGCGGGAGCATCCATCGACTCGTCATCCGAAATCTGTCTTGAGGAAACTTCAGAGCTGAAGCCGAGGGTAGGGGTCTGCCCGCCGCTCGGCGACTTGTCTTTTTCCAGGGAATGAGCGAACCCGGGGCCGCACCGGGGCGGTCGGGACATCGATCCGGGCCCTCCGGTGAAGGAGAAAACACCAGCAATGGCGAACACAAACGGCGGTAGAGAGCGAATCAATTTTTCGAAGATCCGCACAGCGATCGAAATTCCGAACCTGATCGAAGTCCAGAAGAAGTCCCACCGGCGCTTCCTGCAGATGAGTCACCTGCCCGACGAGCGCGAGGACACGGGCCTGCAGGCGGTTTTTAATTCCGTGTTTCCGATTTCCGACTTTCGGGGCGTCTCCACGCTCGAATTCATCAGCTTTTCCATCGGAAACTGGGAATGCAAGTGCGGTTCGCTCAAAGGGCTCCACCACCTCCGCAGCACCTGCCGGTCTTGCGGAGCCACGATTACGACAGACCCGTTCTCGTCGCAGAAAACAGTACTCTGCCGTCACTGCGGCTCGAACAACAAGAACCTGGTTACGTTCTGCGAGAAGTGCGGCGATCCGGTTCAGATGAACCTGAAGTACGACGTCAATGAGTGCCAGGAACGGGGCATGACCTACGCGGCCCCGCTCAAGGTTACGATCCGACTTACGATCTTTGACAAGGACCCGGACACCGGCGCGAAGACGATTCGCGACATCAAGGAGCAGGAGGTCTATTTCGGCGAGATCCCGCTGATGACCGACACGGGGACGTTCGTCATCAACGGTATCGAGCGCGTCATCGTCAGCCAGCTGCATCGCAGCCCCGGAGTCTTTTTTGAATCGACGCCGAGCCGCAATTACTTTCTAGGAAAACTCATTCCGTACCGAGGGTCCTGGGTCGAATTCGAGTACGAGACGTCGAAGAACATCCTCTATGTCCGGATCGACAGAAAGCGGAAATTCGTGGCCACGATCTTCCTGCGTGCCCTGGGCCTTAAGAGCGACGAAGAGATCATCAGAAAGTTCTACACGGTCGATAACATCACGGTTCAGAAAGGCAAGCTCCTCTGGAATATGTCGGAAAACATTCGCGGGATGCGGGTTTCCAAGGAGATCCGTAAGCCGAAGACCGACGAAGTGCTGGCCAAGGCGGGCAAGAAGATCACTCACGCCGTGTTTCAGGCCCTCAAAGTGGCGAAGATCAAGCGTTTCGAGATCGGCACCCAAGACCTTGAAGGTGCATTCGCCGCGGCCGACATTATCGACACCGAGACGGGCGAAGTGATCGTCGAGGCCAACAACGAGCTGAGCCAAACGCTCCTGCAGACGCTTGTCGATGCCGGAGTGCCGGAATTTCCCGTGTTCTTCCCCGAGCGTGACGACATCGCTGGCGTCCTCAGCCAGACGCTCAAGAAGGACACGGTTAAGACTTCACAGGAAGCGCTCATCGAGATCTATCGGAAACTGCGTCCCGGCGACCCGCCAACTCTGGAAACGGCGACTGCTTTGTTCGAGGGGATGTTCTTCGACCCGCGCAAGTACGACTTCTCACGGGTTGGGCGCCTGAAGTTCAACATCAAACTCGACCTGGCGACGCCCCTGGAGAATCGCATCCTGGAGTCTTCGGACTTCTACGGCGTGATTACGTATTTGCTGAAGCTGCGGAAGGCCGTGGGACAGGTCGATGACATCGACCACCTGGGCAACCGCAGGGTCCGTGCGGTCGGTGAATTGCTCGAAAACCAGTTCCGGATCGGTTTGGTTCGGATGGAGCGGGCGATCAAGGAAAAGATGTCCGTCTATCAGGAAATGATCACTGCGATGCCGCATGACCTGATCAATGCCAAGCCCGTGATTGCAGCGGTTCGGGAATTCTTCGGTTCTTCCCAGCTTTCCCAGTTCATGGACCAGACCAACCCACTTTCCGAGATTACCCATAAGAGACGCCTGTCGGCTCTAGGGCCCGGCGGTTTGTCCAGAGAACGTGCGGGCTTTGAAGTGCGGGATGTCCATCCCACGCACTACGGCCGCATCTGTCCGATCGAGACGCCAGAAGGTCCCAACATCGGGCTGATCTCCTCGCTGAGCTGCTACGCACGCATCAACGAGTTCGGGTTCATCGAGAGTCCATACCGGAAGGTCAAGAAGGGGCGGGTTATCGATTACGTCACCGTGCTCTCAGCCGGTGATTCCGGGTTCAAGGTCGGCGACCACGTAGAGCTGGAGGCTGTTGAGAAGGAAAACAAGGCCCTCGGGCAGAAGAAAAAGAGACGTATCGAGATAGAACCGCACTCGTTCTACCTCTCGGCCTGGGAAGAAGACAAGTACCTGATCGCACAGGCGAACGTCGATCTCGATGTAAAAGGATTGATGGTCAACGAGCTGGTCAACATTCGACAGTCGGGTAACTTCGTTTTGAAGCATCGCGAAGAAGTCGACTTCGTCGATGTTTCGCCCAAGCAGCTGGTGTCGGTCGCCGCCTCGCTGATTCCGTTCCTGGAAAACGACGATGCGAACCGCGCGCTGATGGGTTCGAACATGCAGCGGCAAGCGGTTCCGCTACTGAAGACCGCCGCGCCGCTGGTCGGTACCGGAATGGAGGAGATCACCGCCCGCGATTCGGGCGCGGTCATCGTCTGCAAACGTGGCGGGACAGTCGATTCGGTCGATTCTGAGCGCATCATCGTCCGAGTTGAAGGCGCTGAGGACAGCTTCTTTTCGCGTGAAGTCGGGGCGGACATCTATTCGCTCACCAAGTTCAAGCGTTCGAACCAGAACACCTGCATCAACCAGAAGCCCCTGGTCCAGAAGGGCGATCGCGTGACTCTCGGCCAGGTGCTGGCCGACGGTCCGTGTACTGAGCGGGGAGAGCTGGCGCTTGGCAGGAACATTCTGGTCGCGTTCATGCCGTGGCGCGGGTACAACTTCGAGGACGCCATCCTGGTATCCGAACGTCTCGTCAAGGACGACTATTACACGTCAATCCACATCGAGGAGTTCGACACCGAGGCGCGCGACACCAAGCTCGGGCCTGAAGAGATCACGCGCGATATCCCCAACGTCAGCGAATCCTTCCTGAATGACCTTGACGAAGCAGGCATCATCCGGATCGGCGCTTACGTCAAGCCGGGCGACGTACTGGTCGGCAAGGTAACACCCAAGGGCGAAACCCAGCTCACACCGGAAGAAAAGCTCCTGCGCGCCATTTTCGGAGAGAAGGCCGGCGATGTTCGCGACGCCTCTCTGATTTGCCCGCCGGGCATCGAAGGCATCGTCGTGGACGTCAATATCTTCTCGAGAAAAGGAGCCGAGAAAGACGAGCGCGCGAAGGCCATCGAGGAGATGGAACTGCAGCGTCTCGAAAAGAACCTCAGGGACGAGATTAGAATCCTGGCGGACGAACGCAACAACCGCCTCGAACAGGTTCTCGGCGGCAAGGTCACCACGAACGAGCTGGTCCACGACCGTTCCGGGCGGAAGATCATTGCCAAGAAGACGACGATGACCAGGGAAATTGTCAAGAACATGTCGCTTCGTGAGCTGCTGAAGCTCAAGTTCTCGGATCGTTCCAACAGCACGGATGAGATCCAGGAGATCGAAGGCATGACGACCCGTCAGATCGACGTGCTCCGCAAGGTTCACGAAGAGCGGGTGTCCAAGTTGAGACGTGGCGACGAGTTGCCCCCGGGGGTGATCAAGCTGGTCAAGGTCTACGTCGCAATGAAACGGAAGCTGTCGGTTGGCGACAAGATGGCCGGTCGGCACGGGAACAAGGGTGTGATCGCACGAATTCTGCCCGAAGAGGACATGCCCTACCTTCCCGACGGCACTCCGGTGGAGATCGTCCTGAATCCGCTGGGGGTTCCGTCCCGGATGAACGTGGGGCAGATACTCGAAACGCATCTGGGCTGGGCGGCCCATGCGTTGGGGCTGTACTACTCGACTCCCGTCTTCGACGGAGCGACCGAGGGCGAGATCAAAGAGGTACTCTCGAGCGCCGGGTTGCCGGCGAGCGGCCAGACGTGGCTGTACGACGGCATGTCGGGAGAGCCTTTCGAGCAGGAAGTCACGGTCGGGTACATTTACATGCTGAAGCTGTCTCACCTGGTTGACGACAAGATCCACGCCCGCTCGATTGGACCGTACTCCCTGATCACGCAGCAACCGCTGGGCGGAAAAGCTCAGTTTGGCGGGCAGCGTTTCGGTGAGATGGAGGTGTGGGCGCTTGAGGCGTACGGTGCGGCGCACATCCTTCAGGAACTGCTGACCGCGAAGTCTGACGACGTCTACGGACGGACGAAGATTTATGAGGCCATTGTCAAGGGCGAGGCTTCGATCGAACCGGGCATTCCCGAATCGTTCAACGTCCTTATCCGCGAACTGCAGAGCCTCGGTCTGGACGTGGAATTGATGAAACGCAATGTTCCGAAGAGCAAGGCGGCAGAGAATTAGACGACGATCTGTAGCGGCGGTCTATGACCGCCGATCCATTTTTCTTGTTCCTTCACGGAGGTAACTAGACTTGATCAGATCCAATCCTTACGACAGAGTGGCGCCGATTGCGGATTTCGACAGTATCCGAATCAGCCTCGCTTCCCCCGAGAAGATTCGCTCCTGGTCCCACGGAGAGGTCACCAAGCCGGAAACGATCAACTACCGGACGTTCAAGCCGGAAAAGGACGGTCTTTTCTGCGCCCGCATTTTTGGACCGGTGACGGATTGGGAATGCCTGTGCGGGAAGTATAAGAGGATGAAGCACCGCGGTGTCATCTGCGACAAGTGTGGCGTGGAAGTGACGCTGTCGAAGGTGCGTCGGGAACGGCTCGCCCACATCGAGCTGGCCAGTCCCTGTTCCCACGTCTGGTTCTTCAAGGGCCTTCCGAGCCGCATCGGACACTTGCTTGACATGTCGTTGCGCGATCTGGAACGCGTCCTCTACTTCGAAGCCTATGTGACGGTCGACCCCGGCGAGGCCCCGCTCAAGGACTGCGAGCTGCTGACCGAGGAGAAATTCCGTCAGATGCAGCAGGAGCATCCCGGAAAGTTCGTGGCGATGATGGGCGCCGAGGCGATCAAGGAGCTGCTCAAGCGGGTCGATATCAGCTCGCTCTCCGAAGAGATGCGCGTCAAGATGAAGAACGAGACGTCGCAGCAGAAGAAGCTCAAGTCCGCCAAACGGCTGAAGGTGGTCGAGGCCTTCGTCAAGTCCGGCAACAAACCGGAGTGGATGATTCTGGACGTGATTCCTGTGATCCCGCCCGAGCTGCGTCCCTTGGTGCCGCTCGACGGTGGACGGTTCGCCACCTCGGACTTGAACGACCTGTACCGTCGGGTGATCAACCGCAACAACCGCCTCAAGAAGCTCATCGAGCTGCACGCCCCCGACGTCATCGTCCGGAACGAGAAGCGGATGTTGCAGGAAGCTGTCGACGCCCTGTTCGACAACGGCCGGCGTGGCCGCATCCTGAGGGGTGCCAACAACCGTCCGCTCAAGTCGCTCTCGGATACTCTGAAGGGCAAGCAGGGACGGTTCCGGCAGAACCTTTTGGGCAAGCGCGTCGACTATTCCGGCAGGTCGGTCATCGTCGTCGGGCCGGAGTTGAAGCTGCACCAGTGCGGACTGCCGAAGAAGATGGCGCTGGAACTGTTCAAGCCGTTCATCTACAACCGGCTGGAGCAGGGCGGACATTGCACAACCGTCAAGGCCGCAAAGGAGATGGTCGAGCGACACGATCCTGTCGTCTGGGACATTCTCGAGGACGTGATCAAGGACCACCCTGTCATGCTGAACCGTGCGCCCACCCTGCACCGGCTGGGCATCCAGGCCTTCGAGCCAGTCCTGGTCGAGGGCAAGGCGATCAAGATCCACCCGCTGGTCTGTACGGCGTTCAACGCCGATTTCGACGGCGACCAGATGGCGGTCCATATTCCGCTGTCGCCCGAAGCACAGATCGAGGCGTCCGTGCTGATGCTTTCCACGCAGAACCTGCTGTCACCGGCGAGTGGCCAGCCGATCGCCGTACCGAGTCAGGACATGGTGCTCGGCATCTACTACATGACCCGCAGTAAAGAGGCCACGCGTGGTGAAGGCCGGACTTTCGGATCCCCTGAAGAAGTCCTCATGGCCCTAGAAGCCGGTCAGGTCGAAACGCAGACGCCAATCCGGCTGCGCTTCTCCGGCACGCTGATCGACATGACGACCGCCTATGACGATCAGGCCATCATGCACGCCGAATCTCTTGACGTCGAGAGCCGGATGATGGAGACGACTGTCGGACGGGTCATTTTCTACGACAAGATGCCCAAGGGGGTGCCGTTCGTCAACGGCCTGTTAAAGAAGAAAGGCCTCGGCCAGCTGGTCAGCTACGTCTACCTCCGCCACGGACCCGAGTTGACGGTCCTGATGCTGGACCGGGTCAAGCAACTGGGCTTCCTGTTTGCGACGCTGGCCGGAATCTCCATCGGTATCGACGATCTCATCGTTCCGCCGGGCAAGAAGGACTTCGTCGCCAAGGCGCAGACCGAGGTCGTTAAGGTGGACTCGCAGTACCGTGATGGCGCCATCACGAACGGTGAGCGTTACAACAAGGTGATCGCGATCTGGTCGGACGTGACCGAGAAGGTTTCCGACATGATGTTTAGCGAGATGGAGCGCACCGAGGCAACCAGCCACGACTTCAATTCGATCCTGCTGATGGCGGACTCCGGGGCCCGCGGTTCGAAACAACAGATCCGCCAGCTTGCGGGAATGCGTGGCCTGATGGCCAAGCCGTCGGGCGAGATCATCGAGACGCCGATCACGGCGAACTTTCGCGAAGGCCTCAACGTGCTGCAGTACTTCATCTCGACACACGGTGCCAGGAAGGGCCTGGCCGATACCGCGCTCAAGACCGCGGACTCGGGTTACCTGACCCGCCGTCTGGTCGACGTGGCGCAGGATGTGATCATCAGCGAGAACGACTGCGATACCGTGGACGGGATCTTCGTGGGATCGATCGTGGAGTCGGGTGAGATCATCGAGCCGCTCCGCGACCGCATCATCGGTCGCGTGTCATTGGAGAAGATCAAGGACTACGAAGGCAAGATCATCGTCAACATCAACAACGAGATCACCGAAGATCTGGCCAGCGCGATCCAATCCGCCGGCATCGAGCGCGTGAAGATTCGTTCCGTGCTGACATGTGCGACGCGGCGGGGAGCCTGCGTCCGGTGTTACGGCCGGAACCTCGCGACCGGAAAGATGGTGGAAATCGGCGAGGCCGTCGGCGTGATTGCCGCGCAGTCGATTGGCGAACCGGGAACCCAGCTGACCATGAGGACGTTCCATATTGGCGGGACGGCATCACGGGTCATCGAGCAGACCAACCTCGAAGCCAAGAATCCCGGGCTCATCAAGTTTCACGACTTGCAGACCGTCCGCGACAAAGAAGGCTTGATGGTTGCGATGAACCGGAACGGGTACATCGCGATCGTCGACGCGAAGGGCCGCGAGAAGGAACGCTACAGCATCGTCTACGGTGCGAAGCTGCGAGTCGAAGAAGGTCAGGACATAACCGTGGGCACCGTCCTGGTCGAATGGGATCCTTACACCTTCGCCATCCTCACCGAGTTCAGCGGAACCGTCCAGTTCAAGGATCTGCTCGAGGGCGTGACGATGCACGAGGAACTGGACGAAGTGACGGGCCTGTCGCGCTGGGTAGTGACAGATGCCCCGGATGAGAA
Organism: Terriglobia bacterium; assembly: GCA_965206125.1. Taxonomy (GTDB): domain Bacteria; phylum Acidobacteriota; class Terriglobia; order 20CM-2-55-15; family 20CM-2-55-15; genus CAXWPM01. The sequence goes on along the minus strand of CBDBIN010000044.1, from coordinate 338,228 downwards.
GCGTCAGCCGATGATCCAGATCCGGGACGCCTCCAAGAAGTTGCTTCGCAAGTACCTGATCCCGTCGCGCGCCCACCTGATTGTGGGTGATGGCGACCCGGTGCACCAGGGCGACGTCCTGGCAAAAATCCCACGCGAGACGACCAAGACCAAGGACATCACGGGCGGCCTGCCTCGGGTGCAGGAGCTTTTCGAGGCCCGCAAGCCGCGCGAAACGGCCGTCATCACCGAGATCGACGGCATCGTCAAGTACGGCGACATCGCCAAGGGGCAGCGGAAGATTTTTGTCGTCACCGAGGAAGGCGTCGAGCGCGAGTACTCATTGACACGTGGTATTCACATCAACGTTCAGGAAGGCGAATACGTACGCGCCGGCGAGCCGCTAATGGACGGTCCCCGAAACCCGCACGATATCCTGGCGGTCCTCGGGGAGAAGGAGTTGCAGGCCTATCTGGTCAACGAAATCCAGGAAGTCTACCGGCTCCAGGGCGTGAACATCAACGATAAGCACATCGAAGTCATCGTTCGGCAGATGATGCGATGGATCAAGGTCGAGGATGTTGGCGACACCGAGTTCCTGATCGACCAGCAGGTCGACCGGTTCCGGTTCCAGGAAGAGAACGAAAGAGTACGCGTGAATGGCGGTGAGCCCGCGTCGGGACGCCCGCTTCTTCTGGGAATCACGAAAGCGTCACTTGCGACCGACTCGTTCATTTCGGCCGCCTCGTTCCAGGAGACGACTCGCGTGCTGACGGAAGCTTCGATCAGCGGCAAGATCGACTACCTGCGAGGTCTAAAGGAGAACGTCATCATGGGCCGGTTGATCCCGGCCGGCACCGGTCTGGACTACTACCGCAACGTATACCTGACGAACGAGCAGGAACCTGTCGCGTTGCTGGATGAGGAAGTCGAGATGATGCAAGCCGGAGACGTGAAGGGGACCAGCGAGGGGGCGTCGGCGAATTGATTTCGGCGCCCCGAACGACGCCGGGCCGAAGTTATACAAGTGTGAGTGTTGACAACGACTTAACGATTTACTAATATTGTTGAGTTTCGCCTGTCGACGACTTTGTGACCGGTGAGACAAGTTTTTTGGACGGAGATCTGTAGGAGAGTTTGCCCCGTGCCGACGTTTAACCAGCTTGTACGACAGGGCCGGAAGAAGCCCAAATTTAAGACGAGCAGTCCCGCACTGCAGAACTGTCCGCAGAAGCGGGGTGTGTGCACGCGGGTTTATACGTCGACACCGAAGAAGCCAAATTCAGCCCTTCGCAAGGTTGCCCGTGTTCGTTTGACCAATGGGATCGAGGTGACGACATATATTCCGGGTATCGGGCACAATCTGCAGGAACACTCCATCGTCTTGATTCGAGGGGGCCGAGTAAAGGATCTGCCGGGCGTTCGATATCACGTCATTCGCGGAACGTTGGACGCGGCGGGCGTTGCCAACCGCAAACAGTCCCGTTCGAAGTACGGCACCAAACGGCCCAAAGGGTAACAGTTCATAAGGGTCTGCTGCCGGGATCTCTCCCGGGTATAGGCCCTTCTTGATTCTGTCAATTTCAGTCGAATCAGCGGCCACTCGCGTCTGGTAGGGTGGGCGCTTTGAGGTTTCTATGCCCAGAAGAGCGCACATCGTACGCCGCGAAGTCCTGCCGGATCCTGTGTATGCGAGCATGCTGGTTACTAAGTTTGTCAACCAGATGATGTGGGACGGCAAGAAGAGCGTGGCGCAGAGCATCTTTTACCGTGCGCTGAAGATTGTCGAGGGAAAGTCCAACGACGATCCCCTGAAGATCTTCAAGGCCGCCGTCGAGAACGTGAAGCCCGCTCTGGAGGTGAAATCCCGCAGGGTCGGAGGCTCGACCTACCAGGTTCCCGTTGAAGTCAACAACCAGCGGCGAACCTCGTTGAGCATCCGCTGGCTTCTCGGTTACTCGCGAGGCAGAGGCGAGAAATCGATGGAAGAGAAACTTGCCGCCGAGCTGCTGGACGCTGCCAACAGCCGCGGCAATTCAATCAAGAAGAAGGAAGACACCCATCGGATGGCGGAAGCCAACAAGGCCTTTGCCCATTACCGGTGGTAATGACCCTCGACGCGTAACATCATGCCCCGCCAAGTACCACTCAAGAGAACCCGCAACATCGGGATCATGGCTCATATCGACGCCGGTAAGACGACGACGACGGAGCGGATTCTCTATTACACCGGGATCAACTACAAGTTGGGAGAGGTGCACGAGGGTACGGCGACCATGGATTGGATGGAGCAGGAACAGGAACGAGGTATCACGATCACCTCGGCCGCGACGACCTGCTTCTGGAACGATAACCGGGTCAACATCATCGACACGCCAGGTCACGTCGATTTCACGGCCGAAGTGGAGCGTTCGCTCCGCGTCCTGGACGGAGCGGTCGCAGTATTCTGCGCCGTCGGCGGCGTCGAGCCGCAGTCCGAAACGGTGTGGCGCCAGGCGGATAAGTACCGGGTACCCCGGATCGCCTTCGTCAACAAGATGGACCGTACTGGCGCCGATTTCGGACATGTGATGGACATGATACGGGACCGGCTTCACGCCAACCCCGTGGCCGTGCAGTGGCCGCTGGGAGCGGAAGACGACTTCCGCGGTGTCATCGACCTCATCGGGCAGAAAGCGATCGTGTACAGCGATGAAACCCTCGGCGCCAAGTACGAGATTGCCGATGTGCCGGAGGAGCTGAAGGAAATCGTGGCCGAGAGGCGTGAGCTCCTCGTGGAGGCTGCCAGCGAGGCCGACGACAAGCTGTTCGAGAAGTTTGTTCACGGGGAAGCGATCTCCGACGATGAGCTAAAGGCGGCGGTGCGGCAGGCGACGATCATGTTGAAGATGACGCCGGTGCTGTGTGGGTCGTCCTTCAAGAACAAGGGCGTCCAGCCGCTGCTGGATGCTGTTGTGGACTACCTGCCCTCCCCCCTCGATATCCCCCCGATGACCGGATTTACCCCCGACAGATCTTCGCAGCTTGTCCGCAAGCCCGACGATGCTGAGCCCTTTTCCGCTCTGGTGTTCAAGATCATGAACGACCCCTTTGTCGGCCAGTTGGCGTTCTTCCGAGTCTACTCGGGGCATCTCGATAGCGGGTCGTACGTCTACAACACAGTCAAGGAGACCCGGGAGCGCGTCGGTCGCCTGCTCAAGATGCACGCGAACAAGCGCGAGGATATCAAGGGGATCTACACCGGGGACATCGCTGCGGCCGTGGGTCTGAGGAAGGTCACGACCGGTGACACGATATGTGAAGAAACGGCGCCGATACTCCTGGAAGCCATGGACTTTCCGGAGCCGGTCATTGCCGTTGCGATCGAGCCCAAGACCAAGGCCGACCAGGAAAAGATGGGCATGGCGCTGGCCAAGCTCGCCCAGGAAGATCCGACCTTCCGGATCCATACCGACCAGGACACCGGACAAACCATCATTGCCGGGATGGGGGAGTTGCACCTGGAAGTGATCGTCGACCGGATGTTACGCGAATTCAAGGTCGGCGCGAACGTCGGCAAGCCGCAAGTGTCCTATAAGGAAACCATTCGCGCCAAGGCAGACGCGGAGGGCAGGTACGTCCGGCAGACAGGCGGTAGGGGTCAGTATGGGCATGTGAAGATTTCCATCGAGCCGGCTGAGCCGGGAACGGGCCTCGATCTCCTGAACGAAATTGTCGGCGGAGCGATCCCGAAGGAGTACGTCAAACCCGTCAAACAGGGGATCGCGGAAGCGATGACGGCGGGTGTCCTTGCCGGTTTCGAAGTGCGGGACATCCGGGTCCATCTGATCGACGGCTCGTTCCACGAGGTGGACTCCTCGGAGATAGCTTTCAAGATTGCCGGTTCGATGGCGATCAAGGAAGCGTGTCGGAAGGCGAAGCCAGTGTTGCTCGAGCCGGTCATGCGGGTGGAAGTCGTGCTGCCGGAAGAGTACATGGGGGACGTGATCGGAGACCTGAACTCGCGGCGGGGCCATGTTGAAGGGATGGAGTCGCGGCCCGGCACGCAGATCGTCCGGGCGTTCGTTCCGCTGGCAACCATGTTCGGTTACGCGACGGTCCTGCGATCAATGACCCAGGGGCGCGCGACCTACACGATGCACTTTGCGCAATATGAAGAAGTGCCGAAACAGACTGCGGACGAAATCATTGCTCGTGTGCAAGGCAGGGAGTACAAGCCCGCTTAGGGAGATTAGCTGTTAGCTCAGTTATCAGTTTCCAGTGGACAGTGATCAGTCATCAGTTACGAGTCGGGGAGAAGAACTGACAACTGATGACTGGATAGGCAAGAGAGAGGACGAGACAGAAATGGCGAAAGAGAAATTCGACCGATCCAAGCCGCACATCAACGTAGGGACGATCGGGCATATCGATCATGGGAAGACGACGCTGACGGCGGCGATCACAAAGACGTTGGCGAAGAACGATCCGAAGGTGTCGTTCCGGTCGTTCGATTCGATCGATAACGCGCCCGAGGAGAAGGCGAGAGGGATCACGATCGCGACGGCGCACGTGGAGTATCAGACGTCGAATCGGCACTACGCACACGTGGACTGTCCGGGACACGCGGACTACATCAAGAACATGATCACGGGGGCGGCGCAGATGGACGGTGCGATCCTGGTGGTGGCGGCGACGGACGGGCCGATGCCGCAGACGCGGGAGCACATATTGCTGGCGCGGCAGGTGGGAGTGCCCTACGTGGTGGTGTTTTTGAACAAGTGCGACGCGGTGGAAGATGAGGAGTTGCTGGAGTTGGTGGAGATGGAAGTGCGGGAGTTGCTGAGTTCGTACGGATTTCCGGGGGACGACATACCGGTGATTCGGGGGTCGGCGCTCAAGGCGCTGGACGAAGAGGACGAATGGGTAGCGAAGATCGACGAGTTGATGGCGGCGGTCGATGATTACATACCGATGCCGGAGCGGGCGGTGGACAAGCCGTTTTTGATGCCGATCGAGGATATATTTTCGATATCGGGCCGGGGGACGGTGGTGACGGGCCGAATCGAGCGCGGGAAGGTGAAGGTCGGAGAAGAGCTGGAGATTGTGGGGTTCAAGCCGACCTTCAAGACGGTGATCACGGGAGTGGAGATGTTCAAGAAGCTCCTGGACGACGGGCAGGCGGGCGACAACGTGGGGTTGTTGTTGCGCGGGACCAAGAAGGACGAAGTGGAGCGGGGACAGGTGGTGGCCAAGAAGGGGTCGATCACGCCGCACACGAAGTTCGACGCCGAGGTGTACGTGCTGACCAAGGACGAGGGCGGCCGCCACACGCCGTTTTTCAACGGGTATCGGCCGCAGTTCTACTTCAGGACGACGGACGTGACCGGGGCGTCATCCTTGCCCGAAGGGGTGGAGATGGTGATGCCGGGCGACCGGGTGAGCCTGAAGATCGAACTGATCACACCGGTGGCACTTGAAGCAGGTCTGCGGTTCGCCATCCGCGAAGGCGGCCGGACCGTTGGCGCCGGCACCGTCACCGAAATTGTCGAGTAAAGAGACCCGCTGAACGAGGAATGGCATGCTGAATGAAAAGATTCGGATACGTCTCAAAGCCTACGATTCCAGGATTCTGGACCAGTCGTCGGGCGAGATCGTCGACACGGCGAAGCGTACCGGTGCCCGGGTCGCGGGCCCCATTCCGCTGCCCACGGTGATCAACAAGTACACGGTGCTGCGCTCGCCGCACGTGGACAAGAAGTCGCGGGAGCAGTTCGAGATTCGGACGCACAAGAGGCTGCTCGATATTCTCGAACCGACGCCGCAGACGGTGGACGCGCTGATGAAGCTCGACCTGCCTGCCGGTGTCGACGTCGAGATCAAGGCATTCGGAAGAGAACATACGAAGTAGTGCGGCTAGAGCGCCGCACATCTGTCATTGGAGATTGGGCATTTGAGATTTGAAATCCGTGGAGCCGACTCGCGTCGGGTTCTCTCTTATGGTTGATGGACTACTAGGCAAGAAACTGGGAATGACCCAGGTGCTCAACGAAGAAGGGCTGGCGATACCTGTGACGATCGTCCAGGCAGGGCCCTGCGTGGTCGTCCAGCGCAAGACAGTCGAGACCGACGGCTACGACGCTGTGCAACTCGGTCTGGTCGAATTCGTGAAGGGAAAGCGCGTCGGCAAACCGATGACCGGACACTTCAAGAAGGCCGATGTGCCGCCGGTTCGCTTTCTTCGCGAAATCAGACTCAGCGGCGACGACGATGTGAAGGCCGGCGACCGCGTCCAGGCGGATATTTTCAAGGCCGCCGACCGTATCAGCGTTACCGGGACGAGTAAGGGCCGGGGCTTTGCGGGTGTGATCAAGCGGCACGGGTTCAGCGGCGGCAGGGCGACTCACGGATCGATGTTCCACCGCGCCCCCGGATCGGTCGGCCAGTCGGCCTATCCCTCGCGTGTTTTCAAGGGAACGCGCATGCCCGGCCACATGGGAGCCGCCCGCGTCACGGTACAAGGTATTCGGATTGTTGAGGTGGACGCTGAGAAAAACCTCCTGTATCTGCGGGGCGCGGTTCCCGGGCCCAACGGCGGATACGTCGTCTTACGGAGGGCCCGTTAGCGGGAGACGAGGGAATGCCCAAGATCGAAGTCAGGAACCTGGAAAACAAGGTCGTCGAGACACTGGAATTAGCTGACGAGGTGTTCGCCGTTCCCGTCAACGAGGGACTGCTGCATGACGCCGTCAAGCAGTATCTGGCGACACGGCGGTCGGGGACCCACTCGACCAAGACCAGGGATCAGGTGGCCGGCAGCGGCCGCAAGCCTTGGCGGCAGAAGGGCACCGGCCGCGCTCGGGTCGGCGAAGTGCGGAACCCGCTTTGGCGAGGTGGCGGGACGGTCTTCGGACCCAAGCCCCGTGACTACGGCTACCAACTTCCGAGAAAGATGTTCCGGGCGGCGCTCCGAAGCGCCCTGTCGCTGAAACTCGGGGATTCCGAGATCAGCGTGGTAGACGCCTTCACACTTGAGAGTCACCGGACAAAGCTGTTCTGGGAGTCTCTGGGTAAGCTCGGATTGACGAGGAAGATTCTGCTGATCGATCACAAAGAGAATCCGAATCTGCTCCTCGCAACCCGAAACCTTCCCGAAGTCCGGCTCCTTCCGAGCCTCCAGGTGAATCCCTACCAACTCATCAACGCACGGCACGTCGTCTTCAGCAAGTCCGCCATCCAGGACCTCGAGGAGGTGCTGAAATGAGCACGCTCTATGACGTGATCCGCCGGCCCGTAATCACCGAAAAGGGCCTGACGTTGAAGGAAAGGGATCGAACGCTCTGCTTCGAGGTGAAGCCCAGCGCCAGCAAGCAGGAGATACGGCAGGCCGTGGAACGCATCTTCAAGGTGAACGTCGACCACGTCCACACGATGATCGTTCGTGGAAAGTTCCGCCGCAGGGGCAAATTTACCGGCTACCAGGCCAGCTGGAAAAAGGCGTACGTCACGCTGGCCGAGGGCGAAAAGATGATCGAGTACGGGGAGGACTTCTAGATGGCGATCAAGAAATTCAAGCCCATCCCGATGTCGAGGCGGTTTCAGGAAGTCGTCGACTACAAGCAGGAGGTTACGACCGACCGCCCGTACAAACCGCTGCTTGAGCCCAAGACGAGAATCAGCGGGCGCAACAACAGTGGGCGTATCACCGTCCGGCATCGTGGCGGCGGCAGCAAGCGGCAGTACCGCGTGATCGATTTCAAGCGGGACAAGGCCGGGATCCCCGCTCGGGTAGAAACAATCGAATACGACCCGAACCGTTCTGCGTTCATCGCGTTGCTCTCCTACGTGGACGGCGAAAAGCGCTACATCCTTCAGCCCGTCGGGCTGAAGGTCGGGACACAGGTGGTTTCGGGGCCGGATGCGGACATAATCGTCGGCAATGCACTGCCGCTCAAGAATATCCCCCTCGGGACGACGATCCACAACATCGAACTCCGCCCCGGCAAGGGCGCCCAGATGGTGCGCGCCGCAGGCGGGTCGGCTCAGTTGGTTGCCAAGGAAGGCAAGTACGCCCATGTGAAGCTGCCCTCGAGCGAGGTTCGGCTTGTCGCTGTGGATTGCATGGCGACGGTCGGTCGCGTCGGGAACCTGGATCACGACAAAATTTCCCTGGGCAAAGCAGGCAGGATGCGACACCGCGGGTTTCGCCCAACCGTCCGCGGGGTTGTGATGAATCCGGTCGACCATCCTCACGGTGGCGGCGAAGGACGAGTCAAGGGCAACAATCCGATGACGCCCTGGGGGAAACCGACGCTGGGCTACCGGACCCGGAACAACAAGCGAACCGATAAGTTCATCGTGAAGAGGAAGAAGTAGGCGTATGGCACGTTCGATCAAGAAGGGTTACTTCATCGACGACCACCTGGAGAAGGCGATTGAAGGCATGAATGCCCGCAACGAGCGGAAGGTTCACAAGACGTGGTCACGACGTTCGACCGTCATTCCCGAGATGGTGGGCCACACGATCGCTGTTCATAACGGGAAGAAATTCATCCCCGTCTACGTTACCGAGAACATGGTCGGGCACAAGCTGGGTGAGTTTGCCCCAACACGGACATTCCGGGGGCACTCGGCCGGCGGCAAGTCCGTCATGCCGAGGTAGGAGGGCCGCCGTTGGCTGTTGGCCGTCGGTCAGCAAGTCGGAGCGCCGAGACAAGGGAATGAGAGCTAACAGCCAAAGGCCAATAGCCAAATGATAGCGAAGGCAACAGCACGATTCATCAGGATGTCGCCCCAGAAGGCGCGCCTTGTCGTCGATCTCATTCGGGGGAAAGACGTCAACGAGGCATTGATGACGCTCCGGTTCACGAACAAGCGGGCCACCGTCCCGATCGAGAAGGTTGTGCGGTCTGCGATCGCCAACGCGACCGAAAGGGGTGAGGACGTCGACGTCGACAATCTTTTCATCGAGCGCGCTTTCATCAACGAGGGACCGCGCCTCAAGAGGATCCGACCGGCTCCGATGGGCCGCGCCTTCGGCTACATGCGGAGGATGAGCCACATCACCGTGGAGCTCGGAGAGAAGGAATAAGTAGATTTGACAATGGAAATTGGAGATTTGACATTTCGATATTTCCTCGGACTCATAGCGGGAACACTGTCTTCAATGACGGATAAGAAATGTCAAGTGATCACAGAGTCCAGACAGCACAGAGGGTTTCGAAACCAGGACCTTTGCGCCTCTGCGCCTCTGCGGTGAAGGATTCGAGGTTTTAATGGGTCAAAAGACACATCCTTACGGTTTCAGGCTGGGGATCACCAAGCCGTGGCGGTCCCGTTGGTTTGCTGCGAAGGACTACAGCCGTCTGCTGCACGAGGATCTCGATCTCAAGCGCAAGCTGAAGCGGCAGCTTTCACATGCCGGCGTCAGCAGCATCGATGTCGAGCGTATGGCGAACAAGCTGCGGATCACGATCTATACGTCACGGCCGGGAATCATCATCGGGCGAAAGGGCTCCGAGATCGACAAGCTCAAGAACGAAGTCCAGAAGCAGACGAACCGTGAGGTGTACATCAACATCCAGGAGATCCACCGACCGGAACTCGATGCCCAGCTGGTCGCCGAATCAATCGCCATGCAGTTGGAAAAGCGGATAGCCTTCCGTCGCGCCATGCGGAAAGCCGTCGATTCTGCGCTCCGGTTCGGCGCGAAAGGGATCAAGGTTCGGGTCAGCGGGCGCCTGAACGGAAATGAAATCGCACGGTCGGAGTGGTACCTCCAGGGCCAGTTGCCGCTGTCCACGCTCCGGGCCGACATCGATTACGGTTTTGCACAGGCCTATACGACTTACGGTGTGCTGGGCGTGAAATGCTGGACCTATAAGGGCGAGATCTTGACAAAGCAGCCCACGGACCGGCCGCCGATGCCGGCGCGCCTCTAAGGAGATTTGTTCTCATGTTGATGCCGAAAAAGGTCAAGTACCGCAAGCAACAGCGCGGTCGGATGAAGGGCAAAGCCTGGAAGGGCTCAAGCTTGGAATTCGGAGACTACGGCCTGAAGACGCTCGACGCCGCGTGGCTCACCGACCGACAGATTGAAGCTGCACGGATCGCGATGACCCGCTTCGTCAAGCGCGGCGGCAAAGTCTGGATCCGGATCTTTCCGGACAAGCCGGTGACGAAGAAGCCCGCTGAGACACGCATGGGAAAGGGAAAGGGTTCGCCCGAGTATTGGGTTGCGCCGGTCAAGCCGGGGCGGATCCTCTATGAAATGGAGGGTGTCCCCGAGGAAACCGCCCGCGAGGCCATGCGGCTGGCGGCGCAGAAGCTTCCGGTGCGGACCAAGTTCGTCGCCCGGATAGAGAGGGCGTCGTGAAGTCCAACGATCGTTTCAACAAGCTGAGAGACATGACCGCCGATGAACTTGAGAACCGCCGGGAGGAGATGTCGGAGGAGGGTTTTCGACTCCGTTTTCAGTTCACCATGGGACAGAGCGAGGCGCTCAAGAAGATGCGAGAACTCCGGCAGGATCGGGCACGCGTGCTGACTCTGCTCCGTCAGAAACAGATCGAAGCAACAAAGGCTCAACAGGAGACGGGTTCCTAGGAGTCCGGAGTGGAAATGGCAGAGGAAACGAAACAAGCGCAGGAAGAAAAAGTGGTCCGGCATCGTCAGGCCAAGGTCGGTGTGGTCACGCGGACCAAGATGCAGAAGACGATCGTCGTCGAGGTCAGCCGACGCGTCCCGCACCCCCTGTACAAGAGGATCGTCACCAAGCGGTCGAAGTTCCTCGCTCATGACGAAGAGGGCAAGGCGCACACCGGGGACGTCGTCAAGATCGTCGAGACCCGTCCTATGAGCAAGCATAAGCGGTGGCGCCTCCAGAAGATCGTCCAGCCGTCTTCGGCCAGGGGAGCGTAACGATGGGCATCCAGATGAGGACCATGCTCGAGGTGGCCGACAATTCAGGGGCGAAGAGGATTGCCTGCATCCTGCCGCTCGGAGGTTCCGTCGGAAGAACCGCCGGCTTGGGGGATATCGTGACGGCATCGGTGAAGGAAGCGGCGCCCGACAGCAACGTGAAGAAGGGTGCCGTCGTTAGAGCCGTGATCGTACGTACACGGAAGGAACATCGGCGCAAGGACGGCACCTACATCCGTTTCGACCAGAACGCGGCCGTGCTGATCAACGAGGCGCATGAGCCGGTCGGGACACGCGTGTTCGGTCCGGTCGCCAGGGAACTCCGTGACAGACGCTTCATGAAGATCGTGTCCCTTGCACCGGAGGTGGTGTGATGGGTATGCCCGCGAAGATGCCTCAGATTCGGAAGAATGACGAAGTCTATGTTCTGCGCGGTAAGGATCGCGGAAAGACAGGGCGTGTGTTGATCGTCAGGCCGGCCGATCATAAGTTGGTCGTCGAGGGTGTTCAGATGATGAAGCGGCACACCCGGCCGAACCCCCAGAAGAACATCAAAGGCGGGATCGTCGAGAAAGAATCGCCGATCCACATTTCAAATGTGGCGATCGTCTGCAAGAACTGCAAGGAGCACACGCGGCTCGGCATTACTGTGCTGGCTGACGGACGCCACGAACGTACCTGCAAGAAGTGCGGCAATGCATTTGAGTAGACAGAAGAGATCGAGGAGTAGGGTGTGGCCAGACTGAGAGAGCAATACAAGAACGAGGTCGTTCCGGCGCTGATCAAGCACTTCAAGTATGACAACGTCATGGCCGTGCCACGTCTCGAAAAGACGGTCGTCAACATGGGGTTGGGCGAGGCGATCCAGAACTCGAAGATTCTGGATGCCGCCATCGTTGAACTGGGACGAATTACCGGCCAGCGCCCCATCATCACTCGTGCGAAGAAGTCGATTGCGAACTTTAAGTTGCGCGAGAACATGCCGATCGGGGCGGCGGTAACGTTGCGGGGCCCAAGGATGTTCGAGTTCCTCGATCGCCTCGTGAGCATCGTCCTGCCGCGTGTCCGTGACTTTCGAGGTGTCCCGACACGTTCGTTCGACGGTCGAGGCAACTATACGTTGGGCTTGCGCGATCAGTTGATCTTCCCGGAGATCGATTACGCGAAGGTCGACAAGATCAAGGGTATGAACGTCACGATCGTGACAACGGCGAAGTCTGACGAAGAGGCGCAGGAGTTGCTCCGCCTTCTCGGCATGCCATTTCGGCAGCAATAGGGAGATCGCATGGCTCGTACGTCATCCATAGCGAAGGAAGCGAAGAAGAAGAAGTTCGCCGTCCGGTACCGTAGTCGTTGCAAACGGTGCGGTCGGCCCCGTGGGTTTCTCAGGAAATTTCAACTCTGCAGGATCTGTTTCCGGAGTCTGTCGCTCGCGGGCGAGATTCCGGGAGTCGTGAAATCGAGCTGGTAGGGGATAAGGAAGAATGACCGATCCAATCGCAGACATGTTGACGCGCATCCGCAATGGGCTCGGCGCCCGTCACGACCGCGTGGAGATGCCGTCCTCGAAGTTGAAGGTCGAGATGGCGCGGCTCCTGGTCGCAGAAGGGTATGTCTCGAGCTACAGCACCAGCGAGGCCGCCATCGGGCGGACGTTGACCCTCGTGCTGAAGTACGGGCCGGCAGGAGAGGATGTCATTACTTCGCTCAAGAGAGTGAGCCGGCCCGGTTGTCGCGTGTACGTGGGGCAGAGAGACATCCCGAAGGTGCTCAACGGACTGGGTATCAACATCCTGAGCACGTCGAGCGGAATCATGACCGGGCGTGAAGCGCGCCAGAAAGGGTACGGAGGGGAGATCCTCTGCGACGTCTACTAGTGGTCGGGCGGTCATAGAACCGCCGCTACAGGTACTTATATGTCACGTATTGGCAAGCAGCCGATTCCGATCCCGGACAAGGTAAAGATCGGGATCGAAGGCAACGAGGTTCACGTTACTGGTCCCAGGGGAACTGTGACGAGTCTGATTCCCGCGGGAATCTCTTGCGAACAAAAAGGTGACGAGCTGGTGATGACCCGCAGCGACGACAGCGGTCAGCAGCGGGCGTTTCACGGTCTGGCCCGCGCCCTTGCGGCCAACGCGGTTAAGGGCGTGTCCGAGGGGTTCGTGAAGGGCCTGGAGATCGTCGGCATCGGGTTTCGCGCGGAGCTTCGAGGCAGTTCCGTGATCTTCAGCCTCGGCTTTTCGCATCCGATCGAGTATCCGATTCCGGACGGGATCGAGGTCAAGATCGAGAAGCAGACCAAGATTTCGGTGAGCGGTGTGGACCGTCAACAGGTCGGGCAGGTCGCCGCTGTGATGCGGGGCCTCAAACCGCCGGACCCGTACAAGAACAAGGGCATCCGCTATGCCGGCGAAGCTCTCAAGAAGAAAGCCGGGAAGGCCGGTGCTGTCGGAGGAGTTGCCTGATGGCGACCGAGACTCGATACCGGATTCGCAAGCGGATCCACACGCGGATTCGGAAGAAGCTGTCGGGCACGCCGGACCGGCCGCGTCTGGCGGTCTTCCGGAGCAACAAACACATCTATGCGCAGCTCATCGACGACACACAGGGCATCACGCTTGCCGGCGCCGGCTCGGTCGAAGGCGATGCCAGAAAGCAATTGCCCAACGGTGGAAATGTCGAGGCGGCGAAGGCTGTCGGACGACTGATCGCCGAGCGTGCGAAGAAGTTGGGGCTCGAAGCGGCGCTGTTCGACCGCGGCGGGTTCATCTACCACGGGCGCATCCAGGCGCTCGCCGAATCGGCCCGCGATGCGGGCCTGAAGTTCTGAGGAGATTGCCGTGGCGAACCAGCGTAGGAACCAGCGGGGGAACCCCAGAGATCGGAGGCGGGACGAGCCGTCCGACGGAATCAAGGACACGGTTGTATCCATCAACCGCGTGACGAAGGTCGTCAAGGGTGGAAAGAACCTGAGCTTCAGCGCGCTTATCGTGGTTGGCGACGAGGCCGGCCGGGTCGGCTATGGCAGCGGCAAGGCCAAAGAGGTTCCATCGGCTATCCGCAAGGGAATCGAGACGGCGAAGAAGAACATGATCACCGTCCCCATCATCAACAACACGACCCCGCATCAGGTGGTTGGAGTGTTCGGTGCCGGCCGAGTGCTGTTGAAGCCGGCCAAGGAAGGAACAGGAGTCATAGCGGGAGGCGCCGTACGTGCGGTGATGCAGGCGGCAGGCATCAATAACATCCTGACCAAGTCCATCGGGACCGCCACGCCGCAAAACGTCGTGAAGGCGACCTTCGAAGGGTTGAAGATGTTAAAGAACCCGAAGGACGTTGCGCGCCTGCGGGGCAAGGAAGTCGAGGAGTTGGTGGGCTGATGGCAACGAGGAAGAAACCGAAAGCAGCGGGCAGCGTCAAGGTTGAGTACTACAAGAGTGTCATCGGCGCACCCGAATCCTTGAAGCGAGTCGTGAAGGGACTCGGACTGCGTCGTCTGAATGCCGTCCGCGAACTCAAGGATACGCCCTCGCTGCGGGGGATGATTGCCAAGGTCCCGCACCTGGTCCGGGTGGTGGAAGAGTAGTGAGCCGCACTCCCGCCACGGGAGTGACGCCGAGAGGTTATCGAATGAGTGGGATCAACGAACTTAAGCCGAATCCGGGTTCAACCCGCCCGAGGAAGCGTGTCGGACGCGGCATGGGCTCGGGCACCGGCAAAACCTCTGGTCGGGGACACAAGGGACAGAAGTCCCGCTCGGGCGCTCATTCCAAGCGGGGCTTCGAGGGCGGACAGATGCCGCTGCATCGGCGACTGCCGAAGCGTGGGTTCACCAACGCCGTCTTCAAGAAGCATCATTCGGTGATCAACGTGGGAGACTTGGCCCGACTTGCCGACATCGAGGACGGAGCCCGCGTCGGGCCGGAGGAATTGGTTGCGGCCGGCATTGTCCGAAAGCTGAAAAAGGACGGGCTGAGGGTTTTAGGTGGCGGCGTGATCGAGCGGCCGCTCCATGTCGTTGCACAGCACTTTACAAAGGGTGCCCAGGAAAAGATTTCGGCCGCCGGCGGCAAGTGTGAGGTTCCTGAGAAGTGATCACCGACACCCTCCAGAACATATTCAACATTCCGGACCTGCGGAAGCGCGTGTTGTTCATGCTCGCCATGCTGGCGGTCTACCGCGTGGGCGCGTTCATCCCGACGCCGGGGATCGACTTTGACGCTCTCGAGCAGTTCTTCGCGGAGAACCAGGGAACGGTGTTCGGATTCCTGGATATGTTCTCGGGCGGCAATTTCAGCCGGCTGACGATCTTTGCCCTGGGCATCATGCCCTACATCACGGCTTCGATCATCCTTCAGTTGTTGACCGTCGTCTGGCCGTTCCTCGAGAAGCTGTCGAAGGAGGGTGAGCTCGGCCGGCGAAAGATCACGACCTACACCCGGTATCTGACGATCGTCCTGAGCGCCGTGCAGTCCGGGGGGATCGCCATCGCACTGCAGCGGGGGGAGCAGTCGTTCGTGTTGGACCCGGGTTTACCGTTCATCCTGATGACGATGCTCACGCTGACGACCGGAACGGCGTTCATCATGTGGCTCGGCGAGCAGATCACCGAGCGCGGGATCGGCAACGGCATGTCGTTGATCATCTTCGCGGGTATCGTCGTCGGCCTTCCGAGTGCGATCGGTGAGCTTTACATCAAGGTGAGCACGAACGAATGGTCTGTGCTTACGTTGATTATCCTATTTTCCGTGATGATCGCCGTTATCGGTTTCATCGTTCTGGTCGAACGCGGACAGCGACGCATCACTGTTCAGTACGCGAAGCGGGTCGTCGGACGCCGTGTCATGGGCGGTCAATCGACCCACCTTCCGCTGAAGGTCAATACCGGAGGTGTGATCCCGGTGATTTTCGCGTCGTCGATTCTGACGTTTCCGCAGACGTTCGGGCTGTTTCTGAGCGAAAACCGGTTCATGAGGGGAGTCAGCGACGCATTGAGCTTCGGTGAGCCGCTCTACAACCTGTTCTACGTCAGTGCGATCATTTTCTTCTGCTACTTCTACACGTCGATCATCTTCAATCCGAATGAAGTAGCCGACAATATGCGGAAGTACGGGGGGTTCGTTCCCGGAATTCGACCCGGTCGTCGCACCGCAGATTACCTGAACGCGATCCTGACGCGGTTGACGCTGGTCGGCGCGCTGTACCTGGCGTTGGTGGCGGTCATTCCCGAGTTCATGATGACTGGGTTCCATGTCCAGAGCCTGCCGTGGATCGGGCCGGGTCTCGATGCGGCGCTGCCGGCATTCTTCACACAGGGACTGGGCGTTACCTTTTACTTCGGCGGGACCTCGCTGCTGATCGTGGTCGGCGTAGCGATGGATACAGTGAACCAGATCGAATCGCAGTTGATCATGCGCCACTACGACGGGTTCCTCAAAAAGGGTCGGATTCGAGGGAGGCGAGGCTAGCAGATGCGCAATGTCGTCATACTCCTTGGCCCCCCGGGAGCCGGCAAGGGAACGCAGGCGCGGGCTGTTATGGATGCGCTCGCCATACCCCAGATCGCCACAGGTGACATGCTACGTGATGCCGCGATACGCGGGACACCCCTGGGCCTGGAGGCCAAGAAGGTGATGGATGCCGGCGATCTGGTGAGCGACGATATCGTCAATGGCATCGTCGTGGAACGGATCGCCGAGCCGGACTGCAGACGGGGATTCATACTGGACGGTTATCCAAGGACGGTGGCACAGGCGGAGATGTTCGACGCGGAACTTGGTGATCAGGACCGGTTGTCGGTGATCGAACTGGGAGTCGATCCTGATTATTTGGTCGAGCGCCTGACGACACGCCTGACGTGCAGCCGGTGCAACGCGATATACAACACGGCGACGCGTCCGCCGAAGAAAGAGGGTGTTTGCGATCTGTGCGGTGGGAACCTGATCCACCGGGCGGACGACACCGAGGCAGTCATCCGCGAGCGCTTTCGCGAGTATCGCGAAAAAACCGAGCCGGTTGTCGATTTCTACCGCGCGAAGCACGTCTATCATCAGGTCGACGGCATGGGCCCCATCGGTCAGGTCACCGACGACCTGGTTTCGGTGATCAAGGGATCCGCTGTCGTCCAGGGAGAGTAACCAGATTTGCCGAAAGAAGATGCGATTGAAGTGATGGCCACGGTCATCGAGCACCTTCCAAACGCGATGTTTAAGGTGGAACTGGAGAACAAACATCAGGTCCTGGCGCACATCTCGGGAAAGATGAGGAAGAATTTCATCCGGATCCTTCCCGGGGACCGCGTGGCAGTCGAGCTATCACCATACGATCTGACCCGCGGGCGGATCGTGTACCGGTACAAGTAGAGGCTTGCTATGAAGGTAAGAGCATCGGTTCGAAAGATCTGTGACAAGTGCAAGATTGTGCATCGCAAGCGTGTGGTGCGCGTTATCTGTTCGAACCCCAAGCACAAGCAGCGGCAGGGGTGAATGATAATTGGCTTTTGGTGGTTGGCAGTTGGCTGAGAGCCAATAGCCGATGACCAACGGCTGACCAAAGGTTTTTCTATGGCACGAATTGCTGGAGTGGATCTCCCCCCGAACAAGCGGGTGGACATTGCCCTGACCTACATCTACGGTATTGGCCGATCACGGGCCGCGAAGATTATCGGGGATGCGGGAGTCGACCCGAGCCGCAAGGCGCGGGATCTGAACGACGAGGAGATTACGGGTATTCGTAAGCTGATCGAGGAGGACTACCGGGTCGAAGGCGATCTTCGCAAGGAGATTTCCTTCAACGTCAAGCGGTTGATGGAGATCGGCTCATACCGGGGCTTCCGTCACCGGCGCGGACTGCCGGTTCGCGGGCAGCGTACGCATACGAATGCACGAACCCGCAAGGGTCCGAAACGGGGTGCGGTTGCGGGCCGCAAGAAGTCGAGCGCCAAGACGTAGGCAGCGTTGGCCGTTGGCGTTTGGGGTGTGGGCTCCGGAGCCTGCCTCCAGCCAATGCCGACAGCTAAGGGCTAAGACCTAAGGGCTAAGAATGGCAAAACCGAAGAAGAAGAGCGGTAGAAAGCGCGAAAAGAAGATTGTCCCCAGCGGGCATGCGTACATCCAGGCGACGTTCAACAACACGATCGTCACGATTTCAGACCCGGAGGGCAACGTCGTCTGCTGGTCGAGCGCCGGGTCGCTCGGTTTCCGCGGATCGCGAAAGGGAACGCCGTTTGCGGCACAACAGGCCTCGGTGACCGCGGCGAAGAAGGCCCGGGACATGGGCATGCGGACGATCCAGGTGAGCGTCAAGGGACCGGGAGGAGGGCGAGATTCCGCCATCCGGGGCCTCCAAAATGCGGGTCTGGAAATTCGAGCGATCCGGGACGTTACCCCGATCCCACACAACGGGTGCCGTCCACCGAAGAAGCGACGCGTTTGATCCGACGGGCGGTGAGCCGCCACGATAACGGAGGAAGATTCATTGGCTAGATACGCGGGTCCTGTTTGCCGGCTATGCCGCCGGGAAGGAATGAAGCTCTTTCTGAAGGGAGAGAGGTGCTTTAAGCCGTCATGCGCGATCGAAAAGCGCAACTACATCCCCGGAGAGCACGGACGCGATCGACGGCAAAAGACCGTAGGATACGGTCTGCAGTTGCGCGAAAAACAGAAAGTGAAGCGGATGTACGGCATTCTCGAGCGCCAGTTCCGTCTCTATTTCGAGCGTGCCGTCCGCCAGAAGGGTGTGACAGGTGAGAACCTCCTGTCGCAACTCGAGCGGCGTCTGGACAACGTCGTCCTGAGGCTTGGGATAGCCGCTTCAGGCGCCCAGGGGCGGCAGTTCGTCCGGCACGGCCACATCCGGGTCAACGGCAAGAAGGTCAACATCCCATCCTTCCTGGTCCAGGTTGGGGACGAGATCACCATTCGCGAGAAGTCCCGGAAGAACGCTGAAATTCTCAATGCTCTCGATATGAGCCGCATCGTGCCGCCTTGGCTCGAATTGGACCGCGACGCGCAGCGCGGCAAGGTCCTCGCCCTACCGAAGCGCGAGGATATCGCGATGCCTATCGAAGAGCACATGATCGTGGAATTGTATTCGAAGTAATAAGCGTCCTCGGCACGCGGCCCGGCAAGCCGGGCAGCCGAGAATCCATACTAGGGGTCATATCAATGCTTTGGAAAGGTTTCCAGAAACCTAAGAGACTGGTCATCGACGTCGACACGACGACCGACAGCTACGCCGAGTTCAGCGCGCAGCCGTTCGAGCGGGGCTTCGGCACGACTATCGGCAACGCGCTCCGGCGGGTGCTGCTGTCTTCGATCGAGGGGGCGGCGATTACCGCCATCAAAGTTGAGGGCGTGCTGCACGAGTTTTCCTCGATTCCCGGTGTCGTCGAGGATGCCACCGACATCATCCTCAACCTGAAACAGATTCCCATCAAGTTGCACAGCGATGAGGCCGTCACGATCGTGTTGAACGCGACCGAGCCCGGGACCTATTCTGCCGGTGCCATCGAACATGGGCCGGAGATCGAGATCCTGGACAAGGACGTCTACATCGCGACCGTGAGCGACGGCGGTTCGTTGAGCATCGAGATGAGGGTCAAGAACGGGCGGGGTTACGTGTCGGCGGACAGGAACTTCGACGAAGACCTGGGCATCGGGTACATTCCGGTCGATTCGGTCCATTCCCCCGTAAAGAAGGTCAATCATTTCGTGGAGGCTGCCCGCCTCGGGCAAGTGACGGACTACGACAAGCTGACGGTTGAGTTGTGGACCAACGCGTCGATCACACCACAGGACGCGTTGGGCCTCGCGGCGAAGCTCGTCAAGGACCACATGCAAATCTTCATCCAGTTCGAGGAGAAGGACGAGCCGGAGGAAGAACCCGCCGAGGTCCAGCATGACGCGGTGATGGAACATCTCAACAAGTTGGTCGACGAGTTGGAGCTTTCTGTGCGGTCCTACAACTGCCTGAAGAATGCAAGCATCCGAACCATCGGCGAACTCGTCCAGAAGACCGAGGCCGAAATGCTGAAGACGAAGAACTTCGGTCGGAAGTCGTTGAATGAAATCAAGGAGATCCTGTCTTCGATGAACCTGGGTCTCGGCATGAGCCTGGACGACGAGGGACGCCCGGTCAGCCAGACGCCGGAGCTCAACCAGGCGCCCGAGTAGTAGCGAAGGAGCAACTGACATGCGACACAAGATGGCAGGGCGCAAGCTGGGACGGAACCCCTCCCACCGTCGGGCGCTATTTCGCAACCTGGTGACGTCGTTCCTCGAGCACGAACGATTGATGACGACACTGCCGAAGGCAAAGGAGCTCCGTCCGTTGGCAGAGAAGATGATCACCTTGGGAAAGCGCGACACCCTTCACGCACGCCGGCAGGTCAAGGCGTATCTGATCAGCGCAGCGGTGACCAAGAAAGTCTTCGCGGATCTCGGCCCGAGGTTCAGCGAACGACCCGGCGGCTATTGCCGCATTGTCAGACTTGGTCCCCGTGTCGGTGACGGCGCGGACATGGCGATCATCGAGCTGCTCGGCAGCGAACTCGAGGTCAAGATCGCGCAGCGGGAAGAGGAACAAGAGGCGGAGAAGTCCGAGGAGACTTCCGAGGCTGAGAACGATCCTGCCGCCAAAGAGTAATCCTGCGGCCGTGAAGATCATGAGAGCCCCATTTCAGCCCGAAATGGGGCTTATTTTATTAACTGTCGGGCGTGTTTGCGATCGTCGGCGCACCAACCTTTCATAGTTAGATCCAGACAGGATTTCGGAGGAATTCAATGCAGGAATTCACAGCTGCGGCCCCCATCCTCGGCATCATCGGCCTGGCCTTCGCCGGCTTTATCTACTTCGGCATCAAGCGCAAATCTGCAGGTAATGCACTGATGCAGGAGATCGCCGAAAACATCCACCTGGGCGCGATGGTCTTTCTCAAGCGCGAGTACACCATGGTGTTGATCTTCGTCGGTGTGGTCTTCATTGCGCTTAGCGTGGCCCTTAGTCTGTGGACGGGCATCGCGTTCCTGACCGGAGCGATGTTCTCGATGGTCGCCGGTTTCTTCGGGATGAAAGCGGCGACCCGAGCGAACGTGCGAACGACCCAGGCCGCGAAGGAAGGCGGCATTCCAGCGGCCCTTACGATCGCTTTCAACGGCGGTGCTGTGATGGGTATTTCGGTGGCATCGCTGGGTCTGCTCGGGGTCGGTATCTACTACTATTACACGCAAGACACTCAGATCATCAATGGCTTTGCGATGGGCGCCAGCTCGATCGCGCTGTTCGCGCGCGTCGGCGGGGGTATCTTCACCAAGAGCGCGGATGTCGGAGCGGACCTGGTTGGAAAAGTCGAAGCCGGCATCCCCGAGGACGACCGCAGAAACCCGGCGACGATCGCCGACAACGTCGGGGACTGCGTGGGGGACACGGCGGGCATGGGAGCGGATCTGTTCGAATCCTACGTCGGGTCGGTGATTGCGACGATGGCGATCGGCGCCACGCTCGTGGATCCCCTGCCGTCGATGTCTTTGCCCATTCTCCTCGTGATGGTGGGCCTTATCGCATCGCTGGTCGGTGTTTTTTCCATCGGTATCTTCAACAAGATGGACCCGGAACGTGCGCTTCACATGCCCACGTACCTGGCGGGGGCGCTCTTCATTGCCGCCGCGTACTTCGTTGTTGATTCGACAATGCCGGACCTGTCGGCGTTCTGGGCTGTGCTCTCGGGATTGCTGGCGGGTGTCGCGATCGGACTCCAGTCCGAGTACTACACCTCGGGCAAGCCGGTCAAAAAGATTGCCGAGGCCAGCCAGACTGGAGCGGCAACGACGATCATCAGCGGCCTGGCCACTGGTCTGGAAAGCACCTTGCTTCCGGTGCTGACGATCTGCATCGCAATCTACGTTTCCTACACCCTTAGCGGGCTGTACGGCATCGCGATCTCGGCCGTTGGCATGCTGTCGACGATCGGTGTGACGATGGCGGTCGACGCATACGGGCCCATCGCCGACAACGCGGGAGGTATTGCCGAGATGTCGGAGGCGGGACCGGAGATTCGTGCGATTACCGACCGGCTGGACGCGCTGGGTAACACGACTGCTGCCATCGGCAAGGGGTTCGCCATCGGATCGGCGGCGCTCACCGCGCTGGCCCTGTTCTCAGCTTACACGAGGACAGTCGGTCTCGATTCCATCAACCTGATCGAGGCCAACGTCGTCATCGGCCTGCTTCTGGGCGGTGTGATGCCTTACGTTCTGGCCTCACTGACGATGAGTGCCGTCGGTCGAGCGGCCTTTAAGATGGTCAACGAGGTGCGCCGTCAGTTCCGTGAGATACCCGGGTTGATGGAAGGCACGGCCAAGGCGGACTATGCTACCTGTGTGGATATTGCGACTTCAGGTGCCCTGAACGAGATGATACTTCCCGGTCTGCTCGCCATCGGTGCCCCGGTCGCTGTCGGGTTTGGCCTCGGTGCGGAGACGCTGGGCGGTTTTCTCGCCGGCGCGACCGTCAGCGGTGTGCTGTTGGCGATCATGATGTCCAACGGCGGCGGAGCTTGGGACAACGCGAAGAAGTATATCGAGGCCGGAAACCTGGGCGGTAAGGGTTCCGAAGCCCACAAGGCCGCAGTCGTCGGCGACACCGTCGGCGATCCGTTCAAGGACACGTCCGGGCCGTCGATGAATATCCTGATCAAGCTTATGGCGATCGTGTCGCTGGTTCTGGCGCCGTTGCTGGCGGGTTAGCGGAGGGTGGTGGCTTGGCGGAAAAGAGGGGGACGGAGGTAGGCCTCCGTCCCCGATCGGTCGGAGGGGTGGTGGCTTAGCGGAAAGGGGGGACAGGGCTAAGGCCCCTGTCCCCGATCGGTCGGACACCTTTAGCCCCCTCGAACGGTTGGGGGTATCATAGATATATGTCCACCCCGGAAGAGCCTGTCGAAGAGTCGGCTGAGGAGCACGAAACCGGCGCGCCGGATTTTCTGATCCGGAACACCGAGTACTCGAAGCCAAAGCTCGATTACCGCCGCATGGCCGCCGGTATCTTTGCAGGCCTGGCGATCGTCGCAATCACCGTGTTTTCGGTCACGGACCTTGCGGCGATCCTGCTCCCGATGGACGATCGATACCTCGAGGTCCTGATTCCCAGGACCGAAGACGGTTCCGAGCCGCTGGTCCTGAACGAGCTCAACCACGTGCTCCTGGAGAACACGCTTTCCGTCACCGGCCGCGTGACCAACCATAGTTCTAATCCTGTAGAGAATGTCGTCGCCGTGATCACAGCCCGGGACACCACCGGACGCTTTCCAGCGACTTTGGAGATTCCGGTTGACCCGGAGACGCTCGAACCGGAAGAATTCGGGACCTTCGCAATGTCGGTGACACTGCGCCAGAAGCCGGATCACTACACGGTCCGTTTCAAGCTCGACAACGGCCCGTTCGTCCCCCACAGGGATGAACACAGCCTGCCACCGAATGTCGACTTCCCCGAAGGCTGAGACTCCGTCTGACGGTCGCCCCCGCCTCGAACCAAGAAAAGGAGATGCCAGTGTCTGCATACATCGTCGTTCAGGTCGACGTGAAGGATCAGGAAAAATACAATCAGTACAAAACGATGGTTCCGGCGACGATCGAAGCCTATGGAGGAAAGTTCCTCGTACGCGGCGGTCCTACCGAAACGCTCGAAGGCGATTGGAAGCCCGAGCGTTTCGTCATCCTGGAGTTTGAGAGCGTCGAGCGCGCGAAGCGATGGTGGTCTTCCGAGGAGTACCGTCTGCCCAAGGAACTTCGACAGTCGGCGTCGGTGGCGCAGATGATCGTGGCCGAAGGAGCCTAACGCAAATGGAAGATGATCACTGGTCGATGGCCGATGGTCGATTCTCAATTTCGAAATTTGAGATTGCAGATTGACCACTGACCATCGATCATCGGTCATTTGAAATCTGCGAACGCCGATTCGAAGCGCATATTGCGGACATAGATTTCGGAGGTCATACACATCGTAGACCTTCCAAATTGCTAAGGATGCCCGGGCCCTCTGACGTGTTGGGAATGCGGGGGGCGGTGGGCCCCCACGCTAAGCTACAACCCTGCCAACTGCGAGCGCAGCTTCTGAGTCGCTCGGAACAGGTAGTTCTTCGCCGCGCCTTCGGTAGTTTTGAGAATCTCGCCAATTGTCTTCAGCTTGAGACCGCCATAGTGCTTCATCTCGAAGACCAGCCTTTCTCTTTCCGAAAGCGTCCGAACCGCAACGTCAATGCGGCTTCCGACTTCCCTGCCGTAGAGCATCCGTTCCGGGTTTTCGAGAGCTCCTGGAGTGCACGTTGCGGACTCGTCGGTCTCGCGGGGGGCGAAATCGCCTTCCACACACGGCCCGTCCACGATCGCCTCACGTTGCCGCTGTCGTCGCCGTATCCGATCCAGGCAGACGTTCGTTGCGATCTGATAGATCCAGGTGTTCAGGCTGGAGTCGAAGCGGAACTTGTGCAGATACCGGTGAACCTTGAGGAAGGTTTCCTGGTAAACCTCCTGCGCGTCCTCGGCGTTGCGGAGCATCCGGTAGGCCAGATGCAGGACGCCGCGGTCCGAGCGGTAGATCAACTCGTCGAACGCATCCGGGTCACCCCTCTGGACGCGTTCGACCAGTGCGCGCTCCTCATCCCGTTCCGCACGGATGGCGTCGAGATCTCTCGGTTGCGGGGCAGGTGCGTGTTCGCCGCTGTCGGTCAAGCTCATCTGTAGATTCCTACGTCTTCGGTCCCACGAAAGTTCCCGCAGGCCGCGTTATTCACTTCTGGCAAATCGAATTCCGAAACCAAACTGCCATAGACGACGATTTCCGCACACCAAGCGCGAGCGAGAACATGTTCCGTAAGAACCACTTACGTGTCATGTCCGCTCGTCGAGGGCGTCGCGAACCCAGCCACGAGCGCACTCGGGTCTGTCGCGAATCCGGGTTTCCTCGTCCCGAAACCGAACACTCCCTCGGGCGCATGGTGCGCCATCCTCAGTCGGATTGGGGAGATAGCCATGGATTTCACGGATTACACTGAAGGGACTCTTGTTGGCCAAGGGCCACCCCAATCCCATAGTTTCCGCGTGATACGTGACAGCATGCTCGGCGCTTATTCGTAACGCAGGGCCTCAATCGGATCCACTTGAGCCGCCCGGCGTGCGGGCAGGAATCCGGCCAGCAAGGCCACGGCGGACAGCAGGACGACAGCACCTGCGACGCTGGCGGCATCACTCGTTGTGATCCCGTACAACTGGGATCCGATGAGACGCGACACACCCACGTAGGCCGGCAGTGCCACGGCGACACCGATGCCGATCAGGAGGCCGACTTCCCTCATCACCATCCCGACGACTCCCCAGGAAGGCGCGCCAAACGCCATCCGGATCGCTATTTCCCGGCTGCGCCGCGCGACCGAGAAGCTCATCACGCCATAGAGTCCGACTACAGCAAGGAGCGTGGCCAGTGCCCCGAAAGCACCGGACAGGGTGGCCACCATGCGCTCGGTTGCGAGAGAGCGGTCGACCTCTGTCGTTCGAGCAACTGGGTAGCGCTGTCGGCGCGGCCGCGTACGTCCGTACGGCGGCGGATCCGACGACTTTCTTCGGGACCGTGGAATCCACGGTCCGGGAACTCGACCCAGACATTCCGGTCTCCGGCATGCGAACGCTGGACCAACAAGGTGGGGCCCGATGGTTGGCCCACGCCGCCTTATTTGATACCGCCACCCAACGAGAGGGTTACGTGCAAAAACGTGGCCGGTTCCTTCGATTCGGCTGCGGTGGTATCTTGGTTTCCCGTTTATCCAGAGGACGAGAGGAGAAATCGCGATGAAAGACGCATTGATCGGACAGCTGAAGGCGAGCGAGGAATTCTTCAACCGGAGCACGAGAGCCCTGACCGAGGAAGACTCCGGACACGTGCCCGCGGATGGCACCTACAGCGCGGCGAGCCAGGTGGCTCATGTGGCCCAGACGATCGACTGGTTCCTCACCGGCGCGTTCGACCCGAATGGATTTGATCTGGACTTTGAAGCGCACGACAAGGAAGCTCGAGCGGTGACTTCGATCGAAGAAGCGCGGGCATGGTTCAAGAGGGCCGTCGATAATGCGCTGAAACAGCTCGACGAAAAAAGCGAGGAAGTATGGTCCCAGCCCCTGCCGGATGGTCCCGTCATGGGCGGCCAGCCCAGATTCAGCGTGTTTTGGGGGATCATGGACCATACGGCACATCACCGGGGCGCGCTGACCGTCTACGCCCGAACAAGGGGCAAGATACCGCCGAACCCGTACATGGACATGTAGGGACGGATACGTTGAAACCGGAGGTCTCATGAAGACAATTGTGGGCTCTGTATTGGCCCTGACTTTGATCCTCGTTCCATCGGTGCTGGGGCAGGATTTGCCCTCGCAGTCCGCGGTCCACCAGCCGCAGGTTGTCGCGTCCGGCGACGGAAACCTCTTGCTCGTATGGAAGGAACGCGCGGGTCGAACGGCGAACCTGTTCGCGGCGGTGCTGGCTGATGGGACATTCGGTCCAGCGCTCCGTGTCAATTCCGTCCCGGACTCGGTAGTCGGGAGCCCGATCGACGAGATGCGCGCCGCCGTGGCCATCGGACCGTTCGGGGAGGTGGCCGTCGCCTGGACCGACGCGGAGTTCAACATTCAGACGGCTATCGCCCCGTCACCTGGTGCCGAATTTCGAGCATCTCTACGCCTGAATCAGACCGAAGGCCGCGTGCTTCAGGAGTTTCCCTCGATCACCTTCGATGAGGACGGTGCGCTCCACGCTGTCTGGCTGGATCCCCGGGGCGCCGGTCGTCCCGGAGCCGAAGAACCTGCGGACCTGTACTATGCCCGCGTGCGTGACGGGGAAGTAATGGAACAGAACCTGACTGCGTCCCAGGACAGCTCGGTCTGCGGATGTTGCTTGCCGTCGATCGTCGAATCCGGGGGCCTTCTGGAGATCGTGTTTCGTAACACGACGCCCGACGGATACCGCGACCCGTTCAAGATCGTCGGCACGACTGACGGCGGGTTCAAGGACCCACGCCCGATCAGCCCGCCTGTATGGCAGATCCGTGCCTGTCCGGTGGCGGGGCCGATCCAGGTGGGCGACGCGGTGCTGTGGTTCGACGGCTCGACAGGCGTCCGGCGCTTGCTGGCCGCTTCAAGGGCCGACCGAGAACCCGCCGTTGTACTCGAGGACTCCGATCAGTGGACGCTACGCTATCCGCCGCGGCTGGTTTCGGGCACACCGAGTCTACTGCTCGTTCCCGGCCGCCCCGCCGGCTACCTGATGCGCTACCTGGGCGGGACCGAGTTGTCACTCGAGGCATCCGATCTCCCCGGCTGGGCGACGAGCGCGGCGGTCCTGGATGGATACCTGCACATCGTCGGAACCGAAGATAACAGCTTCCGGTATGTGACTCGGGTGCTGGGCGCGGTACAATAGCGCCATCCGAATCAGGAGTGGCTCAGTTTTTGATCTTTAGCGGCGGTCTCGGACCGTTGTGAACCACACGTCCGATATTTCGGCGCTCATAGAGCGCCGAAACGGGAGACCGAGGTGCTACCGGTTCCAGACTGAGCTGAGTGTAGTTTCAGAGGAGGCGTTAATAATGCCAAGACGAATGATGGGCATGGTCGTCGCGGTGCTGTTCGTGTTCGCCGGTATTGCGTCGGGCCAGGCAGCCCAGCAGACAGACACCGAGCGAATCGCGGTCCAGGCGCTGAAGGACAAGCTAGAGAGCGGTGAAACGTTCATCCTGATCGACGTCAGAGAGGACTATGAAATCGAGGAGCATGGCGCGCTCAAAGGCGCGATTCATATTCCGATGGGCGAACTCGATGCGCGGATGGCAGACATTCCGAAGGACATCGAGCTCGTCTTCTACTGAGCGGGAGGCGGGCGCGCGTCGCGCGCTGCACAAAGATTCCACGACGCCGGCTACGACGCCGGTCAGTTCTGCGGAATCAGCGATTGGAAAGGTGCGGGTTTTGACGTCATCGAATCGATCGAGAAACCAGCCCCGGGTCCGATCAAGCCGGGACCTGGTACCGGGCTCTAGAAACCATCGGTAGATTGAAGAGCGGCGGTCCTCTCGGACCGCCGCTTCTCTGTCTGGCCCCATGATCTGCGTTCGAAGATTCGACCTGAGACCTTACGGGCAGTTCCCCAAACGTTGAAAACGCGCTCTCTCTGTAGTAGCGTTTAAATAACATGCATAAGTCGTTCCTTTTTACGTCGGTACTCTCGTTCGCGGTTTTCTGGGCCGCGGTCGGGGCGTGTTGCATGCCCGTGGCGGAGGCATCCGCGCGTCAGTGCATGCCCGAGGAAGAGGCTGACATGCCGATCGGGGAGTGTTGCTTTGCTCAGACGGCGGAGCTGCAGCTCCACTCCTCTCTGCTTCCGCCTCCCTCGACCGTTCTCGCGCCCAGCTGGGCGGTCGTGCTTGAAATGCCGCTGCCCGATTCTCGGCCGATTCAAACCGTCGCCGAATGGATCGGGCCACCCGGTGATGCACCCCTCTTTTTGCACACCTGCGTCCTGCTGATCTGATCTCCGTCCTGCCATCTGTTTAGATCGGGCTTTTGCCCGGAATCCAACGAAACGATCGATTCGGATCACCGTGCGCCCGGCGTGTGTGATTCAGTCGAGAAGAGGACGCTGATGATGACTATTGGGCGCTCTGCCTGCTTGATTGGGCTGGTGACGACACTGTGCCTCCGTCCCGGCCTGGCGCAGGAGTCAATGGCACCCGACTTCTATGTCTCCGACCCACAACTGGAGACCTACATCGGTCAGGCGCTGGACGCCAGCCCGCGGTTGCGGCAGGCACTTTCGCGCTATAGCGCGGCAACCTTGAAAATCCCTCAAGTAACGGCGATGCCGGATCCGGAGGTGACATTCACCCAATTTGTCCGGAGTGTGGAAACTCGTGTCGGGCCGCAGCAGAACAGCCTGATGCTGAGCCAACGTTTTCCCTGGTTCGGGAAGCTGGATCTCCAGGGGAAGGCGGCACTCCGGGAGGCGTCGGCTATCTACGAGCAGTACCGGGCGTTCGGTCGTGAAGTCGCAGCAAGGGTGAAGGGTACCTTCTACGAGATCGGGTACGTCGATCGGGCGATCGAGATCGTGGAGGAGGAACAATTCCTGTTGCAGCACTACGAACAGTTGGCCGAGACGCGTTATGCCACCGGTCAGGGACCGCAGCAAGGTGTCATCAGGATCCAGGCGGAAATCACGAAGACGATGCACCGGACCCACAGGTTGATGCAGCAGCGGACCTCCCTGGAAGGACGCCTGAAAACGCTCCGTGACCGGCCTCCCGGCGAGCCAATTCCTGCGATCATCGTCCCGGAGCTCCCTCAGGCCGATCTCGATCTCGCCGCGCTGTTCGAACTGGGCGAGGCCAATCGGCCCGAGCTGCTGGGCATTCTCGACAGTATCGAGAAGGAGGAGCTCACTGCCGAGCGGGCCAGGAAGGACTACTGGCCCGATGTCACCGTGAGCGCGGGTTTTGTGAACGTCGGAGGGAGGGATGATCCCGCGGGCCGTGTCGCCCCGCCATCCGGCAATTCAAAGAACGTGTACAACTTTTCCGTGGGCATCAACATTCCGCTCAGACGAGACAAGTACCGGGCCGCAGTCCTGGCGGCGGGGGAACGGCGCCGCGCCGAACGCGAGGGCTACGACTATCTCGTGGCAGATATGAAGTTCGAAATTCACGACCAGGTCAACCGTCTGGAAACCATACGAACCCATCTGGCCCTCTATGACGATGTATCCCAAGTCCAGGCCGAAAGCGCGCTTCGCGCGGCCGAGACCGGATACGAAACCGGACAACTCGGAGCCCTGGACCTTCTCGACAGCGAACGGATGTTGCTGGACATCAAGATGAATAGGGAGCGTCTGGTGTTCGACTACATGCAAGCTCTGGCCCGCCTGGAACTGGCCTTGGGAACGCGGTTCCCCAACCCGTGAGGCTTTGATCATGAAGAAGACGTTTGCTTTGAGTGTTTTGTTTTTCGTCGGGGGTCTCGGTGTCGCGACAATCATTCTGATGAATCCCTTCGGCTGGGCGTGGGTGCATCCGACTCAGGATCGTCTGCTCGGCCTGCTGATGGCCGAGGCCGAAGGCACGGTTGACGACACCCAGTTGTGGATGTGCCCCATGCATCCACATGTCCTCGAGGAAGAACCCGGCTTGTGCCCCATCTGCGAAATGACTCTCGTCCCGGTCGAGGGGCCAACCGCCGCGGCCCAGGCGACTACGACCGAGCCCGGCAAACGCACGATCAGATATTGGCGGGCGCCCATGGATCCAACTTACATCTCGGATCAGCCGGGTACATCACCGATGGGAATGGACCTGGTCCCTGTCTACGATGACGAAGTGTCTGACATTCCCGGCCTCGTACAGATCGATCCGGGGTTCGTTCAGAGGATCGGCGTGCAATCGGTGGATGCCATCCGTTCGGACATTCCTTTCACGATCCGTACCGTCGGGACGTTTACATACGATGAGGGACAGATCTACGCCATCAACACGAAGTACGAAGGCTGGATCGAGAACACCGCAGTGAACTACATCGGCGAAAGCGTCGAACCGGGTCAGCGGCTCTTCGATATTTTCAGCCCGCAACTGATCGCAGCTCAACAGGAATACCTCGACGCTATCGAGTACCTCGAACGGTTGAGCAATGTTGAATATCCAGACATCGTCGAGCGTGCACGATCCCTTGTCGACTCGGCTCGTCAACGCCTGCGCTACTGGGACATCACAGACAGCCAATTGGAGGAACTGGAGAAACTGTCCGAACCGCGCCGGACCCTGCCCGTGTTCTCGCCGGTTGCCGGCGTCGTTGTCGAAAAGATGGGTCAGGCGCTGGACGGTATGCTCGCCCGGCCAGGGATGAACCTGTACAAGATCGTGGACTTATCGACGATCTGGCTCGAAGCGGAGGTCTACGAAGATCAGATTCCGTGGCTTCGAGTCGGGCAACGCGCCGTCGTTGAAGTCTCGCATCGTCCGGGTAGTAGCTACGCCGGCACGGTTCGCTACATCTATCCGTTCGTCGATCGCGACACACGGACCCTGCGTCTGTCCCTCGAAATACAGAATCCTCGTGGCGAACTACGGGCGGACATGTACGCGAACGTGACGTTCGACGTACCGTCGGCCCGCGGTGTGGTTACCGTCCCCGAGGAGGCCGTGATCCGAACCGGCGAACGAAATGTCGTCGTCATCGACCTGGGAGATGGAACGTTCCAGGTCCGCGAGGTGGATCTTGGTCTGAACGGAAACGGGTTGTGGGAGGTGCGTGAAGGGCTGGCCGAAGGGGCCAGGGTAGTCGTCTCCTCCCAGTTCCTGATCGATTCGGAAAGCAGTTTTCGAGAAGCGATCCGCAAACTGATTTCGGAGAGAACTACCGGCGAGCCGAGCGAGCCGGACACGGACGATTAGGCGGACACCATGCTCGAGAAAATCATCGACTGGTCCCTCGCGAATCGGCTTCTGGTGATCCTGGGGGCCGTTCTCATCGGATTGTGGGGAGTGTATGCGCTCAGCCAGACTCCCCTTGACGCAATACCCGATCTTTCCGACGTTCAGGTCATCATCTACACGGAGTATTCCGGGCAGGCGCCCCAGGTCGTCGAAGACCAGGTTACATACCCGATCAACACCCAGATGCTCGCCGTACCGTTTGCCCGAGTCGTACGCGGGTATTCCTTCTTCGGTTTCTCTCTCGTCTACGTGATCTTCGAGGACGGTACGGATCTGTACTGGGCACGGAGTCGGGTTCTCGAATACCTGAACTATGTGTCGAACCAGCTCCCATCCGGTGTTACTCCCACGCTCGGCCCCGATGCCACGGGTGTCGGTTGGGCGTTCATGTACACGCTCAAGTCGAACGAACTGAACCTGGCTGAATTGAGGAGCATCCAGGACTGGTTTCTCAGATACGAGTTGACCTCGGTGCAAGGGGTTTCCGAAGTCGCCAGTATCGGCGGCTTCGTGAAGCAGTACCAGATTACGGTCGACCCGAACAAGTTGCGGGCGTACGACATGCCGCTATCCCGGATCCGGGAAGCGGTGCAGCGCAGCAACAACGACGTTGGCGGCCGGGTCCTGGAGATGGCGGAGACCGAGTACATGGTACGGGGGCGCGGCTATATCCGGAACGAACAGGACATTCGAGACATCGTTCTGCGCGTCGACGAAAGAGGCAATCCGCTTCTGGTCAAAGACGTCGCCACCGTACAGATTGGGCCGGAGATACGCAGGGGGCTGGCCGAGTTGAACGGCGTGGGCGAAACGGTGGGCGGTATCGTCGTCGTTCGCTCCGGCGCGAATGCCTACGACGTCATCGGGCGAGTAAAGGAGAAGATCGACGAACTCCGGCAGGGTCTTCCCGACGACGTGGAAATCGTTGCCGTTTACGATCGTTCGGGTCTTATCGAGCGTTCCGTCGACACCTTGCGCGAGAAACTGCTGGAGGAAGGCCTCGCCGTCGCTCTCGTCTGCATTCTGTTCCTCCTGCACTTCCGCTCGTCACTCGTGGTGGTCATCACGCTTCCGCTCGCCGTCCTGATGGCGTTCATCGTGATGTCTTATCAGGGCATCAACGCAAACATCATGTCGCTGGGAGGTATCGCAATCGCGATCGGCGCGATGGTGGACGCGGCGATCATCATGATCGAGAACGCGCACAAGCATCTCGAACGCGATCGCGGCAGCAAGCCTCACTGGCAGATCATCGGAGCCGCGGCAAAGGAAGTCGGCCCAACCTTATTCTTTGCGCTGCTCGTTATCACCGTATCCTTCGCTCCAGTCTTCACGCTCGAGGCCCAGGAAGGAAGGATGTTCAAGCCGCTCGCTTTCACGAAGACCTACTCGATGGCTGCGGCGTCGATACTTGCGGTCACGCTGGTGCCGGTCTTGATGGGCTTCTGGATCCGGGGCCGGATTCTATCCGAGAAGCGAAATCCGATCAGTCGCCTCCTGATCTGGATCTATGATCCGATCCTGCACCTGCTCTTGCGATTCAAGTACGTCGTCCTCGCGCTGACCCTCGGCGTGTTGGCTCTCACGTGGGTGCCGTATTCACGCTTGGGTTCCGAGTTCATGCCGCCGCTCTGGGAAGGCGACTTGATGTACATGCCGATCACTCTGCCAGGCTTGTCCATTACCAAAGCTCGTGAAATCCTCCAGCAGACCGACAGGATCCTCTATTCCTTTCCGGAGGTTGAAACCGTTTTCGGCAAAATTGGACGTGCCGAAACTGCGACCGATCCAGCACCGCTCAACATGATCGAGACGTCGATCACGCTGAAGCCGGAGTCGGAATGGCGACCGGGGCTAACCCCGGATCTGCTGATCGAGGAAATGGATCGAGCATTGCAATTTCCAGGCCTGACCAACGCATGGGTGATGCCGATCAAGAACCGCATCGACATGTTATCCACGGGCATCAAGACGCCCGTCGGAATCAAGATATCCGGTCCGGACCTGGATACTCTGCAACAGATCGGCGAACAAGTGGAAGCCGTCGTCAGTCAACTGCCGGGAACTCTCTCCGCCTACTCCGAGCGCGTGATGGGGGGGAACTACCTGGATTTCGTGTTGGATCGGCAGGCAATCGCCCGTTACGGGTTGACCGTAGGGGACGTTCAGGACGTGATCCAGTCGGCGATTGGCGGCATGAACATCACGACGACCGTGGAAGGTCTGGAGCGGTACCCGGTCAACCTTCGATATAGCCGCGAACTGCGCGATGACCCCGAAGCGCTGCGTCAGATCCTCGTTCCGACGCCCGTGGGGCAACAGATTCCACTGGGCCTGCTCGCCGATCTCCAGATCAGAAAAGGCCCCCCTGCCATCAAGACTGAGAATTCGCGTCCGCAGGCCTTGGTTCTCGTCGACCTGGCGAACATCGATGTGGGAACGTATGTGAGGATGGCCCAAAGGGCCGTGGCGAAACAGTCGAGGTGCCGGCAGGCTACAACATCGCCTGGAGCGGGCAGTACGAATACATGGTCCGGGCGGCACGCCGGTTACAGGTTGTGATCCCGATGACCCTGGCGATCATCTTCCTGATCATCTTCATGAACACGCGCTCTATAATCGAGACACTGATCGTGTTCCTGTCCGTGCCTCTTTCGTTGGTGGGCGCTTTCTGGCTGCTCTACCTGCTGGACTACAACATGAGCATTGCCGTCTGGGTCGGAATCATCGCACTGGCAGGCCTGGCCGCTGAAACCGGCGTTGTCATGCTGCTATATCTGGATGTGGCTTACAACGAGGCGGTCGAGGACGGTCGAATGCGTAACCGCAAGGACCTGATTGACGCGATCTACCACGGAGCCGTGACGCGTTTGCGGCCGAAGATCATGACAGCTAGCGTAATCATGGCGGGCCTGATACCCATCATGTGGAGCACCGGCACGGGAGCCGACGTGATGAAGCGCATCGCCACTCCGATGGTCGGCGGTGTCGTGACCTCGGTGATTCTCGTACTGGGTGTCTACCCGGTGATCTACTACATCCTTAAAGGCTGGAGGCTGAAAGATGCTTGAACGTACTGTGATGCTGATACTTGCGATTGCGATAGCGCAGCCCGCCCTGTCACAGGCGATCCAGGTCCGCCACGATCACGACCCCTGGGGTGCATGCGAAGGCGAACTGATCGTAACAGACGACGGTATCGAGTACTTGACCGAGAAGGAGGAGCATCAACACAGCTGGTCCTGGATCGAGATCCAGAGCTTCGACCGTCATTCGGCGGAGGCCTTCAGCGTCCTGACATACGAGGATCTGAAGTGGCACGCGGGACTGGACCGTGCGTTCGACTTTACCGTGCTTGCCGGGGAGACAGGTCTCTCAGCCGCCGCCTTTGAGCGAATCCGGACGAACGTCATCAGACCGGTCACCGACCGCATGCCGATTGCGATCGATGCGGAGTACCGTGTTCCAGTCAAGCATCTCCATGTGTTCGGAGGCTGCGAGGGCTGGCTGACGTTCGGCGCCCAATGGGTCGTCTATGAGACCAGCCATGTGGCAGATGCCCGCCGATGGCAGCGCGATGAAGACATCGCCAATATCTGGTCGTCGAATCCGTTTGAGCTGGAACTCCGGGTCTTCGAAGAAGATCGCAGAGCCTTCGACAAGACGAAGCCGTTTACGTTTCAACTCAAGGAACGGCTGGACCAAAGCTACTACCAGAAGCTGAGGCGGGAGTTCCTATTATCACGCCCATGACCGACCGGAGTGCCCTTCTTCTGTAGCGGCGGTCTTATGACCGCCGAAAGTTTTCGGAATAGATTCCGGCGCTCATAGAGCGCCGCTACAGAAAGTTAGTGGGCTTGATCGACGCAGGTCGACTCTCCCATTCAAAACTCTCCACTTTCGAATTTCGAATTTCGAACACGGACACATTCGAGATTCGTTCATTCGAGGTTCGAGACTGGAGATTGGCCGTTCGTGTCCCTCTTCTGTATTGGCGGTCTATGACCGCCGAAGGGGCATCGGAGATAGGTGCAGGAGAACCGATCTTTGGCGGGTGCGATATGATCGGTGCCGATGCGCGATATCGCCCTGCCTATCGAAACCGAACGGCTTCGGATTCGACTGCTCGAGCCGCGTGACCTCGCCCCGTTCGTCGACTTCATGACCGATGCGGAATCGACGCGCTATCTGGCGTTCGGTGACGAGCAGAAGATCGAAACCGGAGCGCGCGAACTGTTCGCTGCAGTAGTGGGTTCGTATGAGCGGCCGGAATCCATGGCGGCATACGGCCTGGAGGACATGGCGAGCGGGGCCTACGTGGGCTCTTGCGGTTTCGCCCCCGTGACTGAGGGCGCACTCGAGTGCTACTACACGATCCTTTCCTGTCACCGGCGCAAGGGGTACGCGCACGAGGCCATGGAGGCCCTGTTCGATGCGCTGCCCGGCCCCGTCGAAATCTGTGCGTACTGTCACCCCAACAATGTCGCCGGCGCCGGCCTCGCTCTCAAGCTGGGCATGGAAAGCCGCGGCCGGTCCGATCACCCTCAGTTGCGAGTCGCGGAGCTCTTCGTGTACCGCAAGGAGTGAATCGACCCCACGGAGGAGAGATGGATCAGCCTGAGGTAGATGCCATCATCGAGGTGATGGAAGCGAAGAACTACGAAGTCTTCAGGAACGACCGCGGCCATAATCTGAACATTGTCGGCATACGTACCGACGACGACAGCGCCAACAGCTTCAATGACTGGCTGACCGTGTTCTACAACTTTGGCGATGTCTGGAACTTCTTTGCGTTTCCGGCGACGACCGATCCGGGAACCTACTATCGTCGAAACCCTCTGAACGTCCGCGGGACCGCCATCATGAAGCCCGGCCACTACAGGTCGGCATACAAAGTGGGCCGCCACCGAAATTACAAGGCGCTCCAGCAGCAGGGCAACATCACTGTATTCCGCGATGCCAACAAGGACGCGACGATCGACACGGCCGGAGTTGAGGAGGACACGGGTCTCCACGCGGTCAACATCCACAGGGCCAACGCTCATCGACCCAGTATCCAGGTCGGCCGTTGGAGCGCCGGTTGCCAGGTGGTCCAGGACCCCGACCAATTTGCGTTCCTGCTGATGTTGTGCGATCGGGCGAAGGAGAAGTTCGGGAATAACTTCACATATACGCTACTCGAAGAGGAAGACTTCGCGTAGCTGGGGGAAGGTTGGATGTCACTCACCGAAAAGCAGCAGTCAGGAAATCACCCGAGTTCCTCCGGTAGCCGGGCTTGACGACCGATTCTCCAGAAGCGCTGAGCATGCGTGGCGTATCTGTCACGCGAAACGCCGCCGCTATTCTCGACGGTGTCAACCTCACCGTCGAGCGCGGTACCGTTCTTCAGGTGGTCGGGCCTTCCGGTTCCGGAAAAACAAGCCTCATCCGTCTCGTCAACCGCCTCGACGAGTCGACGGCTGGCACGATCGAGGTGCTCGGCCGTTCCATTCGCGATTGGGATCCCTGCGAACTGCGCCGGCGTGTCAGCATCGTTTTCCAGGAGCCCACGCTACTCGGCCTGTCGGTTCGGGAAAACCTTCGTCTGCCCATGGAGTTCGCCGGTGCCGGGTCCGACGACGGCTACGAGTTCCGCATGGAACGGGCCCTGAAGCTGGCGGGACTTGAGGCGGACTGGATGGGGCGCGACGAGTCGGAACTCAGCGTCGGACAGAAGCAACGGGTGTCGCTGGCACGCAGCCTGATGACGGAACCCGACCTGCTCCTGCTCGACGAGCCGACCTCGGGCCTGGATCCGAGGAGCGCGGAGAGCCTCCTCGATCGTCTGCGGGGAGTGCACGAGGAGTCCGGACTGACGATGATTATCGTGACACACCGCCTGGACGAAGTGCGGAGGCTCGGAGGTCGAATGGCGGTGATGATCAGCGGGGGCGTTGCCGCGGTAGGGGAGGTGGGGAAGTTGACGGACAACCCTCCGGACGGTCCCATTCGAGATTTCCTTGTGGGGGCGGATACCCATGGCTGACCCTATCATCGAGATCGGCTACCTCCAGATTCTGCTGCTGCTCGGCGTCCCGGCCGTGGCCGTGGTCTTCAGCGTACGTCTCGGCCTTGGTCTCGCGCGCGAGATCTCCATCGGAACGGCTCGCAGTCTGATTCAGCTGACCGCGGTGGGGCTCGTGATCGGACAGGTATTCCGTTACGCCACTTGGTACTCGGTCCTCCTGCTGCTCGGAGTGATGACGCTGATTGCGGGTTTCACGGGCGCCCGGCGGAGCGGCGTTGGGATGCCGCGTCTTGTCACCGTTCTGCCGGTCGTGCTCGGTGGCGTTACGGCGCTGACGATGATCTATATCACGCAGGTGGTCCTTTCCGTCCGGTCGTGGGATCCCCGTTATCTGGTCCCGCTGGGCGGGATGCTTCTGGGCAATGGCATGACCGCCGCAACTCTGGCAATCGAGCGGCTTGTTGCAGACCTCAAGGCCGGGACGCGCGATGTGGAAGTCTTGCTTGCGTTAGGGGCAGTGCCGAAGGAGGCCGTTCGGCGCATCCAGCAGGCGGCAGTGCGGTCTGCGATGATGCCCACGATCAATACGATGATGATCGTCGGCATCATCCAGTTGCCCGGCATGATGACCGGCCAGATGCTCGGTGGTACACCGCCTTTCGAGGCGGCGATGTACCAGATGCTGATCCTGGTCTCGATCATGTTCGTGACGCTACTCACGTCCGCGTTGATGACCTCGTTCGTGGCGGCTCGGTTGTTTACCGACGCGCTGCAGCTGGATCGAACCGCGCTCGGGCGACTGGGATCGTAACCGGAAGCAAGAAAGTTGTCGTAGGGCCGCGTATTCAGTCGCCGTCGAACGGAAATCCGCCCGTTGCTTCCTGATCCCCGAGCCAGCCCGCAAAGCCCGTCGTGTGCCAGTCCAGACCGCTGCCAAAGAGCGAGCGGAATCGCTGGCCGGTCGGGTGATGTTCGAGGGGTGCGCGATCCTCGGTGGGTCTTTCGGCATCACCGTGAACGTATTCGACGACGGTAATACGGTCCGAATCGAGATGGTCGAGGCCCCGCTTGAATAACATCGCCACTTCGACATCGTCGGTGGGAAGGCTGTAGCCGATGATGACAGCGCGATCCGCAGCCTTCATGGCGACTTCGGCTTCTTTCCATACATCGGCGATATGCGGGTTCTCGTAGTCCTTGACGTAGGTGGGTGTGATCAGCACTGGTGTTACGAATCCGTCGCAGTCTGCGTTGCGGCACGGCGTTCCCTGGCAACTGTACGCGTCGTCGAACGGAACGTGGTCGTAAAGGTCGTCGAGCGCCTTGCCCGTCCGGAGGCGTGGCTCCACGTTCTTCATTCCCTCCGAAACGAACAGGTCCAGACGCTCGCAACGTTCGCAGTACATCCAGTTCAGCGAGCCGTGAATCTTGAGGAGAAGGCCAAATGTTCCTCGATGACAGAACTGGTTGTAGAGGTCGGTTTCGATCGTCGTCCGGTAGTCGGGAGGGTATCCGTCGCGATATGCGTCGGCGAGGGCGAACATCGCATTGTCCATGATGACGTCGTAGTTCAACGAAACGACCGCCGGTTCGATGTCGTTGCGGTACAGCGGTTCGAGCAACGTGCTGTGAAACCGCCGGTCATCGGGGATGGTGCGAAGCGTGGCCTCGATTACCGCGAACATCCCGTATTCGATCGCGCGCTTGGCCTTAACCAGGTCGTTGCCGCTCCAGCGCCCGAGCGGCAAGTCCGAGTCGACGCTTCGTCGCAACATGCTCAATACCATCGGTAACGACGGGCAGTCTTCAGGCTGGACCGACTGCCCGGGGGGCACGTTGAAGCAGCTACTGAGGAACTGAGAAGTCAGGGCCAGCAGTTCCTCACGGTCGTCGACCCGCATCTGACGGCCGCCGTCCGCCATCTTGCCGTTCAGGGCAGCGGGTAGAATGTCCGCAGTGAGGGGTCCGCCGCATGCTTTCGTTGCACCGGCCCCGAGGACGATGACGGGTTTGGTCGGCATAGTCTTAACGTCCTGGCCCACGTATCACAATGCAACGGCTCCAACGCAGCCCTCCGGGCCGATGGGGGCTACTTCGATGGATCGGCTTTGCCGGCGAGCATCGGGCGTAGCGCCGCCATGCTGCCGAGAACCGAAAACCAGAAAGGGGCACCGAGGCTCAGCAGGAACGCCGTGATCAACATCCCGAGCACGTGTCCCCACGACAGGTTCCCTCGATACTGCTCCCATGATGGAAACGTGGTCGGGATCAGGTCGAGGCGAGACTTGGCCAGTTGATCCTTGAGCTCGATCGCGGCGATTCCGAGCCGGTCGAGTTCCTGCCGCGTGATGCGATCGAACTCTGCATCGTAACTCGCCACAATCGTCTCTGTGTCCGGCGCTTCGGCGAGCAGTTGGCGCAGCCAGAGCTCGCCCTTCGATTGTGTGGCGATCGCAGATGGGATAACGATTGCTGCCGCTCCCGGAGGCAGTTGCGCCCGTATGGACTCAAGCGCCGCAGTCGCAATCGATCCGGTCTCCAGCACGGTTTCGGCACGCTGCATCGTTACACCCATACCTTGAACGACAGCGGCCCGGACTTCCGAATCCGTGGACAGGTCCCGGATCAACTCGATTGCGTCGATCTCGAGGACAAACGCAAAGACAACGGCTAGCCCGACCGTAACGAGTCGGGCCTGTAGCCGGAACCGTGCGCTGACGCGGTTCATAACAGTCTCGAACCAGCGGTTCATGTCCGATGCGAGCTCCGACGCGGACTGCCGGGCGTCGGACAGGGTCTCCTCGATAGCCTCCTCCAGCCGGTCGGCTTCTTCCGGGAACCGTTCCCTGAGGCGTTCTTTGATCATGCGTGCCTGGTCGATCGCTTCATCCGTGACTCCGTGGGAGACGAGCGCGCTCCGGAGCGCGTTGCGGGTGCCTTCCTCGAGAGCTTCCGGGTCTTCAACCAGGTCTTCGACGATTCTCAGCAACTCCATCGAACCGATCACATCCGCGGATTGTCCCGAGTGCGACACCGCGGGGTGAGATAGCGCGGCCCGAGCAACTTTATCGGCATGACTCTTCAATCTGGGCGAGCGTTCCAGTACCCGCCGCACGCCCCATAGAAGGTTCTTTCTCCTCAATCCCAGTGCGGCCAAAGTGAACTGAACCATTGTCGTGATCAGGAGGCTCAGCAGCAGCATGATGGCGGCGAAGGCAAGGATCGTATCGAAGTTCTCAAGCGTCATCAAAAAACTCCGTTATTGTCCCGCGCCGCGTCCACGTCTGGCGGGCGCGGCAGTATCAGCAGGGAATTTTTCCAGCTCACCGTACAGGGTTGGGAAGATGTCGTCGACGGCGGTCTTGCCGACGAAGCAATCCATGTGCGCGTAGTCGGGGAACTGAATGTGGATGTAGTTGTCCGGTCCGTTCTTCTCACACAGGTGACGGAACGTCTTCTGCGTGTTCTC
Organism: Terriglobia bacterium; assembly: GCA_965206125.1. Lineage (GTDB taxonomy): Bacteria > Acidobacteriota > Terriglobia > 20CM-2-55-15 > 20CM-2-55-15 > CAXWPM01. The sequence goes on along the minus strand of CBDBIN010000044.1, from coordinate 297,353 downwards.
GGGATAGAACAGCGTGTTCCGTGCGCCCTGGATGAACGAGATCGGTATCTTCAAGCGTTCGATGTGCGGCAGGTAGATGTCGTTGCCGTCGACATCGACCACCTGACCCTTCTCGACGGTCAACGCGATGTGGTTGAACGTCTTCAGGTTCGTCAGCCCGAACATCTCGTGCAGCGCGTCGTGGGTGGCGGCGTTCAACTGATCGTGGGCGTAGCTCTCCCCGATGATCATCCGCACCTGATGACACACCGAGCTCTGACACAGCTCTTCGCGCGGACCCATCAGGGCCACGGCCTCGGCCAGCTTGTTCCGCCAATCGTTCAGCGGCAGGTTCATGTCGACCGATGTTTCGCCCAGAGCCGCTAAGAAGTGTCCCATCCGCAGGCCCGTCTTGATCTCGTTGGCCGTCGAGGTCTTCGGGAACAGGCCCAGCTGCGAGCAGATCGCCGAGCGCACACCTTCCAGACCCGACAACATCGCCATCTGGAACGTCATCGATCCGATACAGTGCGCGATGACCTGAACCGTCTCGGCCCCAGTCTCGGCCCGCACCCGCGCCACGGCCGCCGGGTAATCCTGCTGTGCGATATCGTCGAGTGAAAACAGGTTCGCCGACGACGGCAGATCCGGACTGGCCCGGTAGTCCAGCAGCCAGATGTCGTAGCCGTAGGCGTAAAGAAACTCGGGCAGGTTCGTGTCGATCGTGTCGGTCGAAAACGACATCGTCGATACGCCAAAGCCGGGCGACATGATCACCGGTCCCTTTGTGCCGCCCTGATAACGGGTCAGCCGGATCTCGGTGCCGTCCGTCGTTGTCACCGGATGGATCTCGGGCGGCCGCATCCGCAGAGGACGCCTCTTCCGGATCGTTGGAGCGGTCGCGTCCATCCGGTTCTCCCGCGCCATCACGCCGCCGTAGGTGTTGAACAGCTCCTGTCCGAAGAATCCGCCGTAGCGGGCCAGCATCTCGAGCTGTTGCTTCCGGTCGGTCGCGTTCAGCACCTGCATGGTCTGCAACTGCACGGCGAAGTCAGCAATCTCGATCCGGAGAATGCCCTTGCCGATCACCGGTCCGGACAGATCGCCCTCATGAATCGTGATGAACAGCGTCGTCGTGTCGGCCCACATGTCGAGCATCCCGCGGTCCGAGTGGACGAGCTTCACGCCGTGCATCGCATACGTCGAACCATCCTCGGCCGTCAGCGGCAGCTTGTAGACCATGTTCCGGGTCTCGACCCGGTCCGGGTCCTTGACGAACAGCTGGAATATCCCGTCGTTCACCGTCATCGGCTGATCCGACAGGGCGGGCGCTTCGACTGTTCCCACGGCGCGGGAGTTGTGACCTGGTTCGACGAGCATCGTTTCGGCGTCTTCAGACGTGATCGTCAGGATGAACTTGAACGACGATCCATCGGCCTTGCCGGTCTCAGCACCCTGTTTGAAGTCGTCCGTCACGGACTTGGAGAAGTATCCCTTCATCGTCTCGGTGAAGCGGACCCCGACGGGCAGCGCGGCCCCAGCCGCCGGCTGTGCCACCGGTCGGATCGTGTAGTCGATACTCCAGCCGCGGTCCGCGGCGATCAGGGCGCAACTCCGTTCGGCCAGCGCCGAGATCGTCAGCAGCGGATTGATCCCCAGCGGGCGCGGCACGATCGACCCATCGCAAACGATCAGGTCCTCGTAGACTCCGTCCCCGGAGCCAGACGAGAACACCTGCCCCTTGTGATTCACCACCCCGTCCTCGGCCCGCTCGGCCATCACGCACCCGCCCAGCGGGTGCACCGTCGTCAGGCTGTGGTTCGTCAGCTCGGTCCACGTCGGGTTCGGCAGGTAGGTGCCGCCCAGCGGCTTCGTTGCGTCGAGCAGTCGGTCGTTGACCTTCTCAAAGATCGGCTGTGTGCCCACACCTGGCCAGTCCACCCGGCGCCGTCGTCGTGCGCCATTACCAGATAGGTCTGCGTATTGCGCATCGCCCCTTTGTAGGGGCCGCGGACCAGGGATTCCAGCTCCCGCGACTTCTCGTTGACGGCATCGGCCACACTGCGATCGGTGTCCGTTCCCACCAGCCCAGCGGCCGCGGAGAAGGGAATCCGCACCAGGTTACCGATGGCGCCGGGCAGCGTCCCCTCTTCGATCACGTATCCGTCTTCCAGTTTCGCTGTGTCACGGCCGTCCAGGACGGAAGTGATGCAGGGTCCGACCGGGGCCCGCCCCTCGGGGGAGTTCGGTCCGAACCCGGTACCGTTAACCTCCACATCGGCGTTGTAGCTGAAACCGAGCGCGTCGCCGTTGCCCGTGAACTTCTGGCCGAGCTTTCCGGACAGGTCCAGTCCGGCAGCCTTGCGGGAGCGGAACAGGATTTCGGTCGACCCCAGTGTGCCCGCCGCAAGCACGATCATGTCGGCTGAGACGAACATCGGTGGGGAGTCGAACTTGTCCCGGCCCGCGGCGGCGAGCTGGTAGTGGACCAACCATTTCCCGTCCTTTCGCTCCAGGTGACGCACCGACACCCGGGTGAAAATCACCGCCCCGTGGTTGTGTGCGTCGGGCAGGTAGTTCATCAGCGTCGTGTTCTTCGACCCGTAGTTGCAGCCCGTCACGCAGTCACCGCAGCCGACGCATGCGGGTTGGAACAGTCCCGCTTCGTTCGTTCGGTCTTCGAACGTAACGTTGATGGGAAGCTGGTAGAACTTCGTGCCGTCAACGGCTTCGGATGATTTTCGGAGAGCTTCGATCTTCGCCAGCGGCGGACAGGAATCAGGATAAGCCTTCGGCGCCAGCATGGTCTCGGCGTGCTCTATGCCTTCTTCGAAACCCGTCCGATCCTGGCGCAGCGTCGACGGCCAGACCGGATCGTCGAATACGCGCTTGTCGGGCCTCGCCGCGACGCCGGCATTGATCAGGGAGGTCCCTCCCAGCCCACAGCCAAGGAGAACGTTGATGTCCTTGTTGAACCGGAAATCCATCAGGGCGGTTTCCGCGCCCATGTGGAGACCCTGGAGGTCGAACTGTGACTCTCGTGCGACCTGGGCCTCGGTATCGGGGTACTCGCCCGGCAGGAATTCCTTCCCGCGCTCCAGAAGACAGACGTCCTTGCCGGCCCGTGCAAAGCGCGACGCCGCGATCGATCCGCCGTAACCCGAACCGATGACGATGATGGAGTAGTGGGATTTGATCTGCTCGACAGGGGAGGAGAGACGCTTCATGGCAGAAACCTCCTGCGGGTTCAGCGGTGGCGCTGAGGGATATCGAATCTTGCGCCCGTACTAGGCAAGTTTCCGTCCGTGAGGGGTGCAGGATAGGCGAACCGGGGTCCGGTGTCAAGGCGACCCGGCGGCCAGCTGCCGCACGACTTCGTCGATAAAGTCCACGTATCTCGGGCCCAAGCCTGACGGGCGAAAATTCTCGCGAAACTGCTTCTGAAGCTTCGCGCCGTACTGATCGCGGAGGCCGGGATTTTCGATCAGCCGCGAGGCCAGTTCCACGTACTCGTCCTCGGAATCAACGACGGCTTCGGGGATGCCGGCGAGCTCCGCCCCGGCGTTGAAGTGCGTAGCCTCGGCATATTTCAGAACCACCACCGGTTTTGCGACCGACATCGGCTCGAGGATCGATTGGCCTCCGGATACCGGGAACGTGTTCAGGTATACGTCGATAAGGTTCAGGATCGGTGCGACGTCGTCCATGTAGCCCAGGAATCGAACCCGCGCGAGCAGTCCCGCCGCGTCGAGTCCCTGCCGGAGCGGTTCCTCATCGCCCGAACCTGCGATCAGGTGATAGTGGCTCGGAAAACGTTCGAGGATGCGGATCAGAGTACGGATGTATTCCTCCGAGGACGCCTTGAAGAGGTTCCCTAATGTTGCGGATACGGTCTCGGCCTTCTCGATATCGAAGTCCGCGCGCGAAGCCGGTGAGCAGGCGGCGAGTCGGTCTTCGATGTCCGAAATCAGGGGTATCCATCGTGAGGGACGGTGTCCGAACCGACTGCGTTCCAGGCCGTTCTGAAATAGGTGAGCGAACCCCTCGAAGATGTCGGCGTCCACCTCGGTGGCGTGGTTCACGTTGATCTGGACCGGAGCCGCGTGCAGTGCCGCGACACGGATCGTGATCTGCTCGGTCGGACCGCAGTGGTAGAACACCACGTCGATGTCGTGTTCGCGGATCGCTTCGGCGACCCGGTCGGCGCGTTCGAGAAAACCTCCCTGCTCAGGGCCCACGATGGTTTCGGCCTTCACGTCCATCGGCTGGGATTGTCTTCCCGGAGGATTGAAGAACCATCCGGCGGCCCACTCGGTCGTGAAGACGTAGGATTGGACACCGTGGTCGGCGAGCGCGTCCGACATCAGTTGGATGTAGAGGCTGGGCGCGTGGCCGGGTAGGAAGCAGCCGATGACATGAGCAATTCGATCGGTCCGGATCGCGCCTCGGGGCTCCCTGCGCGGTTTGGCGAGCCTTGCCTGAAACTCGCACGCCTGGCGCACGCCTGCCGGATCCAGTCCGAAGAAGATTGAGCGCTGGTAGTAGTCGAGTGCCAGGCTGGGGTCGGTCGTCTCGTAGTGGTGGCCGATCCGGAATGCAGCTTCCGCCAGCTCCGAGGTCTTACCCGCAGCATGAAGGGCGATTGTGTAAGCGTCGTTCAGAACGGACGAGCCGTAGTGGTTTTTCGCGACGATGTCCTCGAGTAGGGTTGCCGCGGCCGGGTAGTCGCCGTCGTGCAATGCCCGAAGGGCGTCTTGTTCGTCCGTCATGGTCGGAGCGGTCGCGCGTCGAGGATGGTGCTACGGATCCTGTCGGTCAAAGCGTCCAATCGTCTGCTCGATACCGACCACACTATGCGTCATCGACTGCCCATCTAATGAGATTTCGAACTGGTCCACGATTTCCGTGATGCTGGTACGCGTGACCAGACGGAACGTGTTGTCGTCGACACGCTCAAAGGCCAGTGCGTAGCCCTCCGGCGCGTCTTCCATGGGGACCGGGGCTCCATCGATCGGGAGCGTGTATTCCGACGTGATGGGATCGCCCTTGGTCGGAGTGATCTCACCTTTGACCACGACCACGTTTCCGGCGACTTCAAAAGTCCACGTCCGGTCCAGCCAGGGCGCATCTCGCGGCTCTCCCTCGCCGTCGAGAAAGGTGGATCGTTCCAGGTTCAGTTTCCAGGTTCCGATCAGTCGGTCGGCCGTCCCCTGGGCGAGCGCCACGCTTGCCGCTGCGACCAGGCCGACCAGCAACCCAAAACGAAGTGTCTTCAAGGTATTTCCTTTGCTCATGTGTTCTTTCAGGCTGTGGGTTCGGTATCCGCCCAATTATACCCATCCAGGCGGCGTATTGGTTGTCGGGGCTTCCGTGCCGGGTGTAAGCTGAGGCACTTTTTCTTCACGAGCACGAAAAGAGGAACCCATATGTCGCCCAATCTGCGTGACTGGTACTCGCGGTCAAGAGAACTGTCGAGCAAGATCTATGGCTGGATCAGGAGAACGCTCGAAGCGTTTCTATCGGAGGCGCGTTGGTGGGAAGGTGCTGTTTGCGGAGTTGTTGTGGCCACGGGCGTAGTCCTTGCCATTCTCTTCTACACGCGAGTTCTCGACCCGTTCACCCTGGGTCGCTTTCTGGTGTTCGGCATGCAGGTCGGCGAGGCTGTCGTCACGGGATTGGCGGCCCTTGCGGCGGTCACCCTGATCATGAAGCTGCCCACGTCCTTCAAGTGGGTGGTCGCGGTGACCGCGCCGGTGGTTTGGCTGGCGGTAGGCCGCGCTGGCCCTGGTCAAACCGGGTGGATCCTGCTCGCCCTGGTTCTCGTACCCGGGCTGCTTATCGGTGGAGGGCTTTGGGTTGGACGGAGCGGCCTTCAGGATGCGACGAAGACGAGACGTGTCTTGGTCATCGGCACCCTCGTCGTGGGCCTGGCTGTTGCGGTATTTGACGTTGTCTGGCTCGCGAACGACGGTGCAGAGCCGGATGCCTACGCGAACGCCGCATCGGAGGGGAGTCCGATCACGAGCATCGACCTGCCTGATCCATCAGAGCGCGGGGAGTATCAAGTCCTGACCCTGACTTACGGGAGCGGGGAAGATCGTCACCGGCCGGAGTTTGGGGAGGATGCCGATTACGTCACCGAGTCAGTCGACGGCTCGAAGCTGATCGACGGATGGGAGGGCCGGGGAGGCTGGGCGAGGACCCGCTACTGGGGCTTTGACTCGGAAGAACTGCCTTTACAAGGTCGTGTGTGGTACCCCGAGGGCGATGGGCCGTTCCCCCTGGTCCTGATCGTCCACGGAAACCACGGGATGGAGGATTTCTCAGATCCCGGCTACGGCTATCTGGGCCAGCTGCTCGCCAGTCGCGGCTACATCTTTGCTTCGATCGACGAGAATTTTATCAACAGCGCGATTTCCGACCGCCTGGACGACGATGGGGGACTGGACGAAGAGAATGACGCGCGCGGATGGCTGCTTCTGGAGCACCTGAAGGTGTGGGCGTCCTGGAACGAATCCGCCGGACACGTCTTTGAGCGGAAGGTCGATATGGACCGGATCGGTCTGGTCGGGCATTCCCGCGGCGGCGAAGCCGTGGCGGTGGCCAGCGCGTTTAACCGCTTGCCGCACTATCCTGATGACGCGACGCTCGCGTTCGACTACGGCTTCAACATCCGGGCGGTCGTCGCTATTGCTCCCGTTGATGGACAATACCGGCCGGCCGAACTTCCGACGCCGGTCGAGAACGTGAACTATTTCACAATCCATGGGGCGAACGACGGTGACGTGACGTCCTTCCAAGGATCCAGACAATTAGAGCGGATCCGCTTTACGGACGATCGATACTGGTTCAAGGCCGGACTCTATATTCTGGGGGCGAACCACGGGCAGTTCAATACGACCTGGGGCGCGATGGATACTTCCGCTCCAAACGCTTGGTTCCTTAACCGCGCACCGCTGATACCCGCTTCGGACCAGGAGCAGATCGCCAGGGTGTACATCTCTGCATTTCTTGAAGCGACGCTCCGCGGGGAGCGAGGATACGTTCCTCTTTTCGCCGATCATCGGTCCGGAGGTCACTGGCTTCCGGATACCGTATACCTGAGCCGTTTCGAGGATTCCCGCCAGCAGTTTGTCAGCACCTTCGAGGAAGATATCGATGTTCTGACAGCGACCATGCCCGGCGCCGGGCAATGGCAGGAGCACCTGACGTTGTGGAAGGAGCGGGATGTGGGTCTCAAGTCGGGGACGATGGGGACCAAGGCGGTTTACCTGGGATGGAACACGGAAGAAGGCGAGGCCCCGGCGTCGTACACGATCGAACTACCGGAAGAGGGTTTGGAGTTGGATGCGGACAGTCTTCTGACCTTTGCCATGGCGGACGCGGATCAGAAGGCACCGCGCCTGGAGTCGGACGATGACGAGGGGGAGGATGATGACGAGGGGGACAACGAGAACGCGGACGAAGCAGAAGCCGAGAACGACGATGAATCCTCAGAGGACTCGGAAGACGCCGAGCCGGAACCTATCGATCTGACGATCGAGTTGACAGACGCGGAAGGTCGTTCAGCGTCGCTGCCGCTCGCGCATTTCTCGCTGCTACAGCCCCAGATCAAGGTTCAGACTCGAAAGGCCGAGTTCCTCAGCCGTGGTGCGTCTTCGGAGGTGGTCTTCCAGAGCTTTGCGTTCCGGTTGCGCGATTTTGCGGCGGCGAACCCGGAGTTCGACGCCACTCAGCTGGCGTCCATACGTTTTCTCTTCGACCGCACGCCCGAGGGGGTTGTGGTGCTGGATGACGTCGGTTTCCGTTAGCGTTCTCCGTTAGAGGGTTGTCATGCGTCCTTCGGATCCAGCGTGTAGTCCGGTAGGATGCCCTGCCCGAAGAGAAGACCGTAGACAACCGTCTGGTTGGTCTTGTGGCCAGGCTTGATCACATTGTTCTTCAGCCACTCGCCCCAGTGACCGACACCCTTTTCCAGATCGATGTCGGCATCGACCGAGAAGGACCGTTCTTCGTCGGTGGCCGGGTCTGGCCAATTCTCGGGGTGTTCGGAGAAGGAGAGTTGCAGGTTCCCAACCGGGAAGGTTCGATGTTTCCAGCTGTCTGGGTGTCCCGGGTGACCCGGGTTCTGGTGCAGACAGCCCAAGGGAATTGGCGATAATGGGATATGGCGCATCGCAAAACGAAACGGAATCCTCTATTTGCCGGACGTTGGTTCGAAGACGACATCATTCTCCTCTGCCTTCGCTGGTATTTTCGCTTCAAACTCAGCTACCGGGATTTGGTCGTGATTCTTGGTGAGCGGGGCTTGTCGATTTCGCACACCACAATCTTGCGTTGGGTGGTTCGCTATGCCGAAACGTGCGAAAAGCGCTGGCGCCGATTCGAGCGACCGGTAGGAGGAAGCTGGCGAGTCGATGAAACGTTCATCAAGGTTCGGGGCCAGTGGATGTATCTGTACCGCGCCGTGGATGGACAGGGCAACACCGTGGAGTTCTATCTGAGTCGAACACGCGGCATTGCGGCAGCGAAGGCATTCTTTCGCAAGGCACTGAAGCATCATCCGGAGCCACACAGCATCACCCTGGATGGCCACCGGCCGAGCCATAGCGCGCTACGTCGCATGGGAATGAACGGGGAGTTCAACTTCCGGGGACGGAACCCGGTGAAGATTCGTTGCTGTCAATACCTGAACAACGTGGTGGAGCAGGACCACCGCCGGGTGAAGGGGCGATTGCGGCCGATGTTGGGATTCAAGACGTTCTACAATGCGCGACGGGTGATTACCGGCATCGAGCTGGCGCAGAAGATCCACAAACGCCAGTTCGCAATTCCGATCACATTGCAGTCGAATCCTGCGGTGATCTGGCGTCACGTCATGGCAGCATAGTCCGCATCGCTGCGGCACACTCCTGGTCTTATCGCTCCGACAATCCTATCTGCACCAGAACCCCCCTCCGAGCCATTCTCTTTCGCTAGTGTAGTCCGTCATATTTAATGTAACGTAATGATCTTTCCAACGTCTAAGTAGACATGAGGAAAGCACAGGTCATCGAACTGGATATCGCAGTGCGGAAGGAACTGGAAGGTTTGAGCCGAAGCCGGAGTACATCGGTCCGGCTGGCGGAGCGATCCCGGATCGTCTTGCTGGCTGCCGATGGGTTGAATAATCAGGATATTGGAGCCCGGCTGCACGTCACGCGTCAGAAAGCCGGACGATGGCGCAATCGATTCCTGGAACAGGGCATTGGAGGGATCGCAAAGGACGCGCCCCGAAGTGGACGGTTGCCGTCGATCAGCCGTCGGAAACAGGCCCGGATTGTGAAGAGGACGCTTGAAGAGAAGCCGCCCAACGCCACGCACTGGAGCCGGAGCTCGATGGCGAAGGCCACCGGGGTCAGCGAGTCCACGGTCGGGAGAATCTGGCGGGCCCATGGTCTGAAGCCGCATCTGGGACGCACCTTCAAACTGTCCAACGACCCCCGATTCGCCGAAAAGCTCGAGGATGTGGTCGGGTTGTATCTGAACCCGCCGGAAAACGCCCTGGTCCTGTCCTGCGACGAGAAGAGCCAGATGCAAGCCCTGGACCGCACTCAACCCGGATTACCTCTGAAGAAGGGGCGGTGCGGCACAATGACCCACGATTACAAACGCCACGGAACCACCACGCTGTTCGCCGCGCTCAATACCCTGGACGGCTCGGTGATCGGCAGTTGCATGCCCAAGCATCGGCATCAGGAATGGATTCGGTTTCTCAATCAGATCAAACGGGCGGCGCCGAAAAAGAAGCAAATCCATATTGTTTGCGACAACTATGCCACCCACAAACACCGGAAAGTCGTCGATTGGCTGAACCGCAACCCGCGCTTCCACGTGCACTTCACCCCGACCAGTGCGTCGTGGATGAACATGGTCGAACGCTTTTTCCGGGATCTTTCCGAACAACGACTTCGGCCCGGCGTTTTCTGCTCGGTTTCCGAGTTAACCCAAGCCGTGGAAGACTACATCGCCGGCCATAATCGGAACCCCAAGCCGTTCATCTGGACCGCCAAGGCTACCGACATCCTTGAGAAAACCCAATGCGCTCGGAAGAAATTCAATAAGTTACAGTCTGTTTGACGGGGACCACTAGACGTATGCACGACATGGAATCAGCCATGGGATAAGACACACTGAGGCGCTGGCAGGAAGGCGCCATCGCCCATATGTCTCAAGCGAAGGTTTGCGATACATGCTGATCGGCTACGCCCGCGTCTCAAATGCGGATGGCTCCCAGTCGCGGGACCTGTTCCAATTCTAATCTGATCGCGATTTCGGGGGGAATATCAGCAGAAACAGGGTTGAACGGAGTGGTAAAAATAGCAAGTCCTTCGTCCGGTAGTGCCGGACCGTCGTATTGTGCCAAACTGATTGCCTGCCACCTAAATTGAGCTAATGGAAATCCCGGTCAACACCTCTCTTACCGGACCGATCGGACGGTTTCTTACCGGCCCAGCCATTATGCTTGGAGCCGTTCTTGCATATGCGGCGGCCACGGGGCTTCCCATACCGCCACGCGCGCTCGTGTACGCCGTCTATCTCTTCGCACCTGCCTTGTTGCTGCTTCTTTGTCGGGATAGCAGCAGTCGATCGGCTCCTCTATGGGGAATTGCTGCAATCAGTCTTTTCTGGCTACCGATTGAGTTCGATTGGCTGCCCTCACTTCCGGTTCCACCGCCGGATGGCTACGATTTCAGCCAAGGCGTTGGAGTCCTTGCAGCATTCTATCTATTTCTTGTGGCGTGGTCACTTGCCGGGACCGGATGCACCCTTGTATTCGAAGTCCGGGACTTCAGATTCGCTGGCGCGGCGTGGGCGGCATACACAGTCGTTGCTCTGCCGCTCGGGTTCCTTACTGGCTTTTTGACATGGCGGCCTGATATCGACGTTGCCGGGGTCATGGCGACGCCAGTGATCATCTATACAATTACGGCCGTGCCAGAGGAGTTTCTCTTCCGAGGCGTGATTCAGAATCTCTTGACACGCCACTGGGGACCGCGTGTCGGGCTTTGGGCCGCAGCCATCGTCTTCGGTCTGGCGCACCTGCCCGATCTTCGATACGTGCTCCTCGCCACGTTGGCAGGTTTCGGGTATGGGTGGGTGTATGCCCGAACCGGAAAGATTACTGCGTCGGCCCTGACTCACACCGGAGTGAACTGGATCTGGAAGTTGCTCTTTTCTTACCCCTCAGAATGAGTTCAGCGTGGCTCGATTTCTGAGCGAACAAAACTGAACCTGGACTCGTTTTCAGAGGGTGGGGCCATTTGCTGTAATGCCTGTTGGGGTACCGACCAGATTCGTGTTGAAATACACGCTAAGGGCTCAGCTTGAGCCCTCAGATCTTCATGAAGCTGTAGAGTGAGGTGGCCCCGGAAAATCGGGCAGTTGTTTAAGGTGTATTCCACCGACTGAGGAGGGATACGCGATGACGAAGAGACGCAGGTGTTCTGGGGAGTTGAAAGCGAAGGTCGCACTGGAAGCGCTTCGGGGCGATCGGACGCTACAGGAGATTGCCTCGAAGCACCAGGTTCATCCGAACCAGGTGAGCACATGGAAGCGCCAGGCGATGGAAGGGCTTGGCGAGATGTTCTCGAACGGTGTGGAACGCCGGCGGCGGGATCATGAAAGCGAGGTTCGTGAGCTTTACGCCAAGATCGGCGAATTGACGGTGGAGCGGGATTTTTGTCCAGAGGGTCCGGTCGATGAGCCGGGCCGCGCGCCGGGCGATGGTGAGGCGCCCTGACCCGGAACTGAGCTTGAGTCGTCAATGCCGTTTGCTGTCGATCGGGCGCTCCTGGCTCTATTACACGCCCCAGGGCGAGAGCGCGGAGACCTTGGCGCGGATGCGGCGCATCGATGAGTTGTTTCTGAAGGACCCTGTTGCATGGATCATCCCGAAGGATGTCTTATCATTGTGTTTTTCAACACAGGGGATAACTTAGATGCCACATAAGTTCAACGCAGCCCGACGGCACAAGTTTGATAAGGCGCAGTACCGGGTGATCAACTGGGCGGAATATAACGAGAGCCTGCGCCAGCGGAGTTCGAACGTATCGCCTGATGCTACCGCTTGGGAAAGGGCGAATTCCATCTCCGCCCCGATCCATGCAACAACGCTGGGCACCATGCTGCCGTTTCTAAAACGTCAACCGCAGCGTGAACTGGAACTGGCGGGGATCGAACGCCGAGGCGAACGAGAGTGGCTCCGTGGCCGGACCGCGCCGCCCAACGAGCTTTGCCGGAAGGTCTTCAATGGAGGTGTTTCCAACGACGCCGTTCACCGTCTTGAAATTGGTGCGGTTCAGCAGGTTGAACCCTTCGCCGATGACCTGCAGTCTCACTGTTTCCGACAGCGGGATCGTGCGGGTGAGCCTCATATCGACGCTAAAGAAATCCGGGCCCTTCCCGGCGTTGCGGCCGAGGCCCCACGGGCGGTGGGTGTCGGTATGGCGGTCGCCGAGCGAATCGAAGCCGGTGGTCAGGTTGAATGGCGCGAACGAGTTCGCGGCCACGATTCCGGACAGTGTGAAATCCGCTAGCAGGTTGTGTCCGAAGCCGCGCCCCCGGGCGGCCTCCCACGGGGACTGGGCGACCACATTTGCGACAAAACGGTGTCCGCGGTGATAGGCGGAGAGGGCGCGTTCGTTCCGGGCGTCCCACGGGATGTGCGGTTCGTAGGAGGAATTGTAGTCGGTGGCCTCGTCCATGGCCTTGCTCCAGGTGTGATGCGCCGAGATCGAGAACCCGTCCGAGAACCGCTTCTCCAGCTGCACGATCAGCGCATGGTAGTCCGATGTTCCCCAACTGCCATACACGTTGTCCTGATAGATCAGTGGGTTGTGGAAGCCCGGAACCGGTGGCCCGCCCATCGGGCCGCGGCCGGTGTCGTAAATGTTCAGGTCCAGCGGCCGGATGAGGTGGAGGCCACGGTTGAAGTTATAGGCCGCCGACACGGCGTAGCCGGCCACTTCGCGCTGGATTTCGAAACTGCCTTGCAGGGAGTACGGGTTCACGACGTCATCCGCGACCCGGAAACCGATGCGCAACGGGTATCCCGGACCCGGCACGATACCATGGGGCGCCAGGTCTTCGGGCAGGATGCCCCGCTGTCCGAGGACTCCCCGGGCCAGAAGGGTCTGGTAGATTTCCGCCGAAGTCAACCGGCCGCCCGTCAACGGGCTGTTAATCCCGGCCAGACCCGTCAATGGAATGAACACTTGGTTGATTTGTTGCGTCTTTCCCAGCAGGTCGTTGACGAACCCGATGTGGCCCTCGATCCGGGAATAGTAGATTCCGAAACCGCCCCGGACCACTGTCGCCGGGTCCGGACTCCAGGCAAATCCGGCCCGTGGCGCGAAGTTGTTGTGATCGCGCGGGAACCTTGACTTCAGTTCCAGTTCGTACCGCAGTCCGAGCGTCAGCAGGAGAGACGGCGAGACCTGGACCGAGTCCTCGATGAAGAAGTTCATCCGGTTGGTCCAGCCCACCCAGTGTGGATTCCCGAAGCCCTGCTGGTAGACCGTTGGCAAGCCGAGAGAGAACGCCTGCAATGCCGAAATGGGAGCGTCGACGGCGCCCGCCAGATGTGCCGCGCCGGAAGCGGACAGCAAGCCCTGGAGCTGCCGCGACGTTCCCGCGCCCGCCACACTGTCGATAATGTTGCTGAGTGGGACAGCCTCTCCAAAAACAAATCTTCCGCTGAAGAATGTCTCGGCTTGCGCGCTGTCGCGGATGGGATTGATGTCGGCACCGAACCGGAGTGTCTGGCGGCCGGACATGCGCATGAAGTTCTGACGCACCTGGAAGAAACGTTCCAGGTTTCGCACCGGGAGGATGAAGTCCCTGCCGAAGCTGATCGCGCCGATATCGATCGCGGGGCCGGACGTGTCGATCGGGTACACGCCGAAGTCGTGATACCCCAGACCCACGCGCGTCTCGCTGACCCAGCGGGGGCCGATCAGCCAGGTATCCCCGAACGCGAGCGCGAAATCCTTGACGTTCGAGTTGCTGCCTCTGCTGCGCGCGGTGAGCGCTCCGAAATTGATGTTGTCGCTCTCCTGCCCCGTCCAGTTTCCCCGTAAGAACATCGTGTGACCGTCCCTCCGTGCGTGGTCGACACGCGCAATGAACTGCTGCCGCAGTTCCCCGAACGGGAAGACCCCGCTGTTCGCTTCGAACAGGGACACCACGGCCGGATTATGCGCCGGGACAAGCGCATAAGCGAGTTGATTGACCAGTGGCGCGAGGGCCGGCGCCGCGGCTCGGAGCGTGTCGACCAAAGACTGCTGGGACTGGGTCAGCGACGTGAGGAACGACCGGTCGGCCAGCAGCGGAACGATCTGCGACTCGTGGCGGTCCAGGCGTTCATAAGCGAGGTAGAAGAACGTTGTGTTCGGTTTGATCGGACCGCCAATGGATAGCCCGGACTGCGCGCGCGTATAGGCCGCCTTGCCGGGGTCGAAGTAATTGCGCGCCTGGAAGCGGCGGTTGCGCAGAACGCCGAAAAGGGTTCCATGCACATCGTTCGTGCCCCCCTTCGTGACGATGTTGATCGTCCCGCCCGGCGCCCCGCCCTGTTCGGCGGAGAACGAGTTTCGGTTGACCTGGAACTCCTGGATGGCATCCTGGCTGATCGAGGATCGAACGCTTCCGGAGTTGTACAGGTTGTCCAGTCCGTCGATCATGAGCGTGTTGCCGCGTCCGTTGCCCCCGCCGATGCCGAGTCCCGACGTGGGGGTGGGGGTGATGCGGCGATCAATCGCGTTGGCGATGTGGTTGGTATTCACGACCCCTGGGGTCAACAGCTCCAGGTCCAGATAGTCGCGACGGTTGATCGGGAGGTTCTGGATACGCACCGAGTCGATGTGATCGGACTGCTGCACGCGCGCGGGTTCGATGGCCGGGCGCGCGGATGCCGCCACAACGAGCCGGGTTTCAGTTGCAGCGACCGCGAGTTGGGGCGAAAACGTTGAAATCTCGCCCACCCGCACTTCGAATCCCTCCACCGTGAGGGGCGCGAAATTCGATGCCTCGAAGCGTAGCGTATACATTCCCGGCGCGAGATGGCTGAAGACAAACCCGCCACTATCGGTCGCCACCGCTGCCTGTGCCACCCCACGGCTCTCATCCAGCGCCGTGACGGTCGCTTCCCGGATCACCGCCTGCGTCCCGTCGTAGACGAAACCCCGGATGCTGCCCGTGTTCGTCTGCGCGTACACGGCAAGGCTGCCCATCAGCATCAGCGATACGATGCTGAAGAAACGAAACGGGATTGCTACGGCACGGATGAACCGGGAACGCACTTTCACGGTTGCGTGGCAACGAGCGGTGTGGGGGGAAGTATGCAACATAATGGAGGATTATATAATTGAACTCCAGTACTGTTTCGCGACGGACTTTCGCTGATGTACGCAGCCCGCAATCCGGGCACGGGCGCTGATCACTCCCCCGCTCCAGCCGGACTTCGAAGACGCTGCAAGAATTGCCGGATCAACAGCGGGATTCCGACCAGGAGCAGATACGGAACGAGAGCACCGATAACCACCATGTGCGGGCCGAGCAATCCGCCTACAAGGCTGAGCAGTACGGCAAACGGAGTCGCCACCGCGATTGCGACCCATAACCCTCTGCGCCAGGATCCGACAACTCCTCTCAAGAGGCGTTGCGCCAGCAACCCGACCAGCAGGCCGCCCAGAAAGAACAGGAGCAGTCCCGATAGTATGGCCGGAATCGCAAACAGCACTTCCGCTGGATTCCAGGAATCCATGGAGCCGAAACGGACAAGGGCGAGCAAGAGTTGCAGGACACAGAGTCCGATGCCAAACAGCACTGGCGTCTTCCAGTAACGCCATCGAGAAGAAACGAAAGCTCTTGAAGGATCGTTGCTCATGGATTCTCCAATTCAAACGTGTAGTTTTTAGTATGCAATACCCCCCGTCGACGCTGGCCTCCGCCTAGATCCTTTTTCGGCGGTGTCCACACGGCAATCGCATCCTCGCTCAGCCAGATCGTGACGTCACCGCGGCTCCTGAGACCACGCTCGTACTCCCTCCAGGTCTGGATTCTTGCCGCACATGCAGGGGAACCGGAAACCAGTCTACTTTTCAGCGACGATGTAAACCACAAAGGCGGCGTCCGCGTCGCCTTCCTCCGTGGGCGTAAACTCTCCGTCGCCTTCCTCCGTCTCTTCGTTGGTGCCTTCCCAGTAGACAGTGGCACGCTGGAATCCTGCTTCGAGCAGCAGCTCCCGAATCTCGGGCAAGGTCCAGAGCCTCCAGTCATAGGTGAAGGCCTTGTTGATCTTTGAGCCGTCGGGGAAGCTGAAATGGATGTGGCATAGCATGTTACCGGTGATGGGGTTGTAGGCTTTCTGATCCCAGATATAGGTGAACCGGGTCAGCTTCGTGCGTTCGCGCATTTCCCGGTGCGCATCTGAGCCCCCGAAGGCATCGAGCATGAAGAGGCCGCCATCCAGAAGCCCGCCGTGGACGTTGCTGAAGTACTGTCGTAGCAAGTCCCGGGTTTTGAAGACCCAGTAACTGAAGTTCATCGCCAATACGATGTCGACGGGCGCGCATGACACATCCATCACATTGGCGTTGATGAGTTCGATGCGCTTCTGAGCCTTGGCGGTCAGCTCTGCGATGTGGTGCTCGTACCCCCATTGCTGAACGTCAGCATCCAGGTCGACACCGATCACGTGATTGGTTCTTCGCCGGCGAACCCATTCGCAGGACGTATTCGCTGTACCGCAGAAATCTTCGCGAAGCCACTTTGCCTTACGCCCCCGCAACTGGTGATAGGTATCGTCGACGAAGTCGATTTCGGCTTCCACACACTGGACGGCCTCCTCGTACAGGAGGCGCCGGTCGGAGCGCTGGGCCCTTGTCGTCTCCTTCTTTTTTCCGGAACGTGCGGACTTTGAGGGCATACTGGGTTTCCTTTCGAATGAGTGCCTGTGTTTACGACTGACCCACAGTGACCGTCCCCGAGATCAAAAGGATCAATCGTAATCCATCGGATTCCGGATCGGTCGTTGAAGCGCGAGACCGGGTTCTGGTGCAGATAGGATTATCGGAACGATAAGATCAGGAGTGCGCTAGGGCGATGCGGCCTATGCTGCCATGACATGACGCCAGGTCACGGCGGGATTCGACTGCAAGGTGATCGGAATTGCGAACTGGCGTTTGTGAATCTTCTGCGCTAGCTCGATGCCGATAATGACACGTCGCGCATTGTAGAACGTCTTGAATCCCAACATCGGGCGCAATCGCCCCTTCACCCGGCGGTGGTCCTGCTCCACAACGTTGTTCAGGTATTGACAGCAACGAATCTTCACCGGGTTCCGCCCCCGGAAGTTGAACTCACCGCTCATTCCCATGCGCCGCAGGGCGCTATGGCTCGGCTGGTGGCCATCCAAGGTGATGCTGTGTGGCTCCCGATGATGCTTCAGTGCCTTGCGAAAGAATGCCTTCGCCGCCGCAATGCCGCGTGTTCGATTCAGACAGAACTCCACGGTGTTGCCTTGCCCATGCACGGCGCGGTACAGATACATCAACTGGCCCCGAATCTTGATAAACGTTTCATCAACCCGCCAGCTCCCACCCACCGGGCGCTCGAATCGGCGCCAGTGCTTTTCGCACGTGTTCGCATAGCGAACGCCCCAACGCAAGATCGTGGTGTGCGAAATCGGCAACCCGCTCACCTAAAATCGCGACCCGATCTCGATAACTCAGTTTGAAGCGAAAATACCAGCGAAGGCAGAGGAGAATGATGTCGTCTTCGAAGCAACGTCCGGCAAATAGAGGATTCCGTTCAGTTTTGCGATGCGCAATAACCTATTATCGCCAATTCTCTTGCCTGTCTGCACCAGAACCCATCCATTCCATTTCTTCCTGACAGACTGGATTCAAGAGCACGTAAGGTCGGAACTGTCATCGTCTGACGCAACGACCGGATGGAGCGGTGCGCCCGAGAGCGAAGACTACCGGCGACGGATCTTCCTGAAGCCCGCCGCCACCGGGGCACAAACTCCCGACGCTACCCCTCTTCTGCGGCGAGCCTCGGTCTGATCCAGAGATAGAGCGCGCCGACTCCCAGCAGCAGTACGCCGGCAATGGTAGGCGCGCGCCAGTCGCCGGCCACGGCCCGCGCCAGGAACAGCGCAACACAGACCACGGCGCCGAGCGCAGGCACCGCAAGGGGTAGCTCGAATGCGCCCTGAGGTTCGCCGGGGCGCAGCTTGAGGATGACGAGTGCGCTGTTCACCACAGAAAACACCAAAAGCAGCAGTAATACCGTGGCCGAGGCCAATTGTGAGATGTCGCCCGACAGGATCAGAATCACGATCAGCACGAAGATCAGCCCAATGGCGATGTGGGGCGTGCGCCGCACCGGATGGATGAGGGAGAGAGCGCGCGGCAGATGCCTGTCGCGGGCCATGCCGTATAAGAGCCGCGAAGCGGTGACGTAATTGATCAACCCGGTATTGGCGACCGCGAAGATAGTAATAGCGATGAACACCCAGGCCGGAAGCCAGGGCGCGGCGCGCGTCATGACTTCGGCCAGCGGCGCATTGGCTTCCGCCAATTCCTGCCAGGGCACCACCGAGACGGCGGTGATTGCCACACTCATATAGATGACGACGGTCAGCACCAGCGCCATCACCAGACCGAACGGCAGGTCGCGCCGTGGATTTTTCAACTCCTCGGCAATGTTGATTGAATCCTCGAAGCCAAGGAAGGCGTAGAAGGTGAGCACGACGCCCTGCACCAGCAGCACCAGGGGAAGGCCGGCTTCGGTTTCCGAACCCATCGGGAATTCCAACAAATTCGCCGAACCCCAGAAGCGCAGGCCGACCGCGATCACAAGCAGCAATCCCCCCGCTTCCACCAGCGTACAGCCGACATTGACCCACATCGATTCTCGGATTCCGCGATAGACAATCGCGGCGACGATGGCGAGATAGATGAACGCCAGCATGCCGGTGGGCAGGTCCTCAAGGCCGGGTAGGGCTTGCAGATTCTCGCCCACCACGCGTGCGCCGGCCGCAATCGAGGTGAAGCCCGAGCAGGCTAAAGTTAGACCAACGACATGGGTGAGCAGGCGCCGACGATAGGCGCGATGCGTGATATAGGCGGCGCCACCCGCGCGCGGATAGCGTGACCCGAGCGAGGCATACGATAGTCCCGTCAACCCTGCCGCTACCAGCGATAGCAAAAAGGCAAGCCAGATCGCCGAACCCATCTCGCCTGCGACTCGGCCAATCAGGCCGTAAATACCAGCGCCCAGCATGCTGCCGGCCGCGTAGAGTGTCATCTGCCATAGGCCGATGCTGCGCCGCAGCGTCAGTTCGCCGGCACTAGCCGGTTCGGATTGTCCGTTAGCCTGTTCCATAGATTCGAGGATTATATCCTTTACCAAATTGTCGCAAAACCGTTCCTTTGTGCGCCAGGCGCAAGTTTCCACCCGCAGCTTCGGACAGCATGTGGCGGATATTCCGGGAGCGGTATCCCCTTGCTGTAGGCATTCTTTGCTTCTGAAGCTGCCCCTTCCATGTACGGGCTGATCCTGCGCCTCGGATTTCAATCCCGGTTCAGGCGCGACAATGTCTTGCTATCGCCGCGGCGGCTTGATTATGGGGGGTTCACTCTGTCCATGAAATCAGGGGGGTACACGACCTGGTGCTCGTGAATGTGGCCGGGCCAGCCGGGCCGCCCTGCCATTTATTTCTACGACCGGGGGAGGAATCTGATTGACCCGGAATCGGTGGTGGACGTCATAGGAGATCTAGAGGTCACCGAGTACGGCGCTCTGACCCTGCAGGGCGGATTACGCCCCTTGGGAGAGGTCACGCTTTCGACCCGCAGTCGAGGCGAGGCGGTAACGGATCGGTGAAGATGGTCTCTGATGGCCCCGACAGCCTCATTAGCGTGGGTCTGCGTTTTGACCTTCCAGGTATAAGGGTACTGACCAGATTCGTACAGAAATACACGCTCAAGGTCGCGCATCTTGAGCGGGGCGGGGTCAATCTTGATTTAGCCGTAGAGAATGACGTTCTTCCATCTGCCGAGCACACGCACGAAGGCGACCGGGTAGACGAAACCCAATCGATTGTGGCGGTCCCGCCGCAGGGCGATCTCGCGTCGATCGGCTTCGAGAAAGCGGGCATCGCGAATCAGACGGGGGCGAGAGACGTCGGGATCGGAGACCGGCATGGTTCTGTCAGGAACAAACGCTCGTTATGACCGAACAGTTTAGTGCCATGGAATGTGACGCATTCCATGTTCCGTATCTGTCAGATAAAATACCAGAAGCCGCATTCCATGGTGAGGCCGTAAAAACCGTTGCCTGTCAGTTCGCACGAAGATGACGATCCTACGCCACAGCCTTGAACTGCTCGAATCGACTCGCAAGCCGCTCCTGGTACCGACGAGCTGCCGCATTGCGGTGAAGGAGATCAACCACCTCGGCGACGAGGTAATGAAAGAGTTCAGGGTGGAGTGAAGGCCACCGTCCGTTATGAAAATCACGCCGACATCGCTGACCATCTCCCAACTCCTGGGGTCCGATAACGAGCAGTATGTGATTCCGGCTTACCAGCGACGGTATTCGTGGAAGCGGCATCAGGTTCAGGACGTATGGGACGACTTGGAGATACTCGAAGCCGCAGACTCGCATCTGTTTGGCACGATCGTCTGCCTCGCCGGGCCCCATACCGCCGGGGTCAACCAACTGGAGTTGGTAGACGGTCAGCAGCGGCTCACGACAATCAGTATCCTGCTACACTGCCTGCTCGATCGCCTGAAGTCAGAGAGCCAGGTCGACGACGCGCGAGACTTGGCGCGCCTGCTGAGTGCGAGAGCGCGGGTTGGGAAATCTCAGCCCAAGATCCTGCTCGACTCCCTGGATGCCAAGCAGTTCGCCCGGCACGCCAACGGCGATATGGCCGAGCCGGTTGACAACCCTCAGCTATTGCGGGCGTTCGACTTGCTAAGAAGACGGCTTAAAGATCTGTCTCTTGAACAGGTGGGCGGCCTGTTGTACCGGCTCAAAAATCAGGCCGTCATCATCCGTCTCGACGTCAGCGAGGCCAAAGACGCGTTCAAGTTGTTCGAAACCATCAACAACCGCGGACTTCGATTGAGTGCGACCGATATTATCAAGAACTTTCTTCTTGGCAACGCTGCCAGGTTCGGATCGGCTGCGCTGGATCTTGCGAGAGATCGCTGGGCGCAGATACTTACGGAGTTGGACGACATTGCTATCGACTCTTTTTTTCGCCAGTACATGATGGCGCACCTCGCGAGACGTGTCACGAAAGCCGAAGTCGTCAATGAGTTTCAAACGACATTCATGCGCGAGGTGCAAGAGGCGGAGTCCCTGCCAGAACGAAGTCACTACGCCGACCTTAGCGGCGCGGACGACTCTGACGAGATTGATGACGCTGCCTTCGACGAGGACGAGGCCGCTGACGAGAACAGCGAAGATGAGGACGATGAAAACCGCGCCATCAGCGTGCCGTGCGTGTCATTTTCAACCTTTCTTGAGAACCTGGTCGCTCACGCTCGCGTGTATCGTCAACTGGTAATGTGCGCTACCGGGATCGCCAAGCTGGATCGGCGACTGCGAAATCTTCGCCTGATTCGTGCTCAGCCCAGCTACGGCTTCCTGATGGCATTACGTGCCACCGGGTGTACCGACAAGACTTTCGAAGAAGTCTTGCGGCTGACCGAAACGTTTCTCCTGCGGCGGCACACGACGCGTGAGCGCACCAACGAGAACGAGTCCGTCTTTGCGCAATTGTGTGCAGCCGACCCGCGCGACCCGATGCCAGAGGTTAGCGCCCGCTACAAGGAGTACTGTCCCAGTGACGAGAGATTCAGGCAGGAGTTTGCGGTCGCTCTCTTTCCCAGTCGCCTGATCGACCGCGCGCGCTACTGCTTGGAGCAGTTCGAGATTGCCAGCCAAGGTACCCATCCGGAGCTGCTTCCCGGTGGGCCTGATATCGTTCACATCGAGCATATCATTCCGCAGAAGATCAAGACCAAGCGGGCGAAGAAAGAGTTCGGAGATTGGGTGTTCTACCTAGGCAAGGATGCGGTCAACCTGCATCCCCGATACGTGTCTCGGATCGGCAACCTCACTCTCTTTGCAGGCGAGCTAAACATCAGTGCGTCAAACAACCCCTATCGCCGCAAGAAGAAGGCTCATGCGCAGTCCGCATTCACTCTCACGAAGACACTGCCCGTGGAATATTCGCAGTTCCGGTTCAAGCAGGTGGAGCAGCGCTCCAATGATCTAGCCGACTTGGCCCTCCGCATTTGGCCGACCGTCTAGCGGATATCTGCAGAACTATCTCACCGGAGACGGTAACGTCAGGCCTCCTGCACTGTTGCCGGCTGTCAGCCACGGCCATCTTGGGGTCATTCACCATTGAGTCCTTTAAGGACAGGATAAAACTGTCCGACAAGCTCCTACATATCTACAGCTGTCTTACAGAAGCTGGGCACGGCGGCGTGTTCGTCTGCGCCTGTACGGCGTTAGGTTTTTTGGACCAGTGGACCTCCTGCAGGCACGGCAGGGGGACCCGACGCTTGCAGATGGAAAACCTAGCCCGGATGGGTCACCAATCCGGGAATCGGCTGGTTTTCGGGTACGAGAAACGAATTGCGGCGAGTTCTGAATCCTGGAGTCGGTGGATCGGGGGAATCAGTCGTTGTTGAGGACGTGAGGTCGACTCGTTTGGCACGACAGGGGCATGATTCGGCGTGTGGAGGCAGACCTCGGCCCTGTGCAGATGAAGAAGTGAGTTTTTCGGTTGTGGGTGAATCGTGTCGTCAGCAACGAAGCGGAATCGACTGCAGGTTCCGCATGATAAGGGCGAAGGTTTCGGGATAGGGATAGGCCTCCGACATCGAGATCCAGACGTTGCGGACCGTCAGGCGGATTCGGGTGCCGATTTTGAGAAGCTTCAGACGGATGGTCCCGCACTGGGCATGGGCCATCGCGGTATCTTTGAGCCCGAGGCGTCGCAGGGCATGCATGAGCATGTACGCAGCTGAGGAGAGATAGAGCCGGAGCTGATTGGCGCGCATGGTCGCCGCGCTGGTCCGGTCCGCAAATAGGTCCAACTGCTGTTCCTTGATACGGTTCTCCATGTCGCCCCGCGCGCAGTAGAAGTCCTCATACAAAGCGCGGGCTTGGAAGCGTTCCGGCGGCAGGGAGGTCACGATGAATCGGGGATTGGCGCCCTTGTCCAGGAACTCCGCCTTGCCGACGACGCGTCGCGCGCGGGTCCAGCTGTTTAGAGTCCGGTACTGGAAATCCTTAAACACCCGCGCCGGTTTACCGGTGGCGTTAAACTCCGCTTCCGCCTGAACCATTTCTTCAGCGATTTCTTGCTTGAGACGACTGTTCTTGGCCAACCCGATCACATAATCGACCGGATGGGATTCACACCAGGCGAGCAGTTCATCCCTGCAAAAGCCCGAGTCGGCCCGGATGATGATCGATACTGTGGGCCACACCTGTCGGATCTGACCGGCGATGCGCTCTAACTCATCCACCGCTCCGTCGGCCCCGTCAATGTTGGAACGCCGGAGCCGGGCGCACAGCAGATGTTCTCCCGAGAAGATGTACAACGGCAGGTAGCAGTAGTTGCCGTAGTAGCCGTGAAAGAACCGTCCTTCCTGGTTGCCATGGATCGTATCGTCGGTGGCATCCAGGTCCAGAACGATCTCAGAGGGCTCCGATTCGTGGGCCGCGATAAACGCGTCGACCATCCACCGGTCGATCTTGTCGCCATCCATGGCGATCTTCTTGTACCGCTCCTGGCCATCGACCTGCTCTGCGGTCAGTTCCAACCGGTTCAGCGTGCACTTGCCTGCCAACGCCTTTCCCCGGTCTCCGGCCTGCCGCCGGTTTTCCCCCAGCGGATCGGCCTTCTCCACCGCCACGGCCAGCATCGGATCGGTCCGTAGCTGGTCGTGGTCGTTCAGGTCCTCATAGCCCAAGCACAGTCCATAAATCCGCTGGCCCAACAACTCCTTCACGCTGTGGTCGATCAACCTCGGGTCCCGGTGATCGGTAAAACACTGCTCCAGTCCGGCGATCAAACCCGTCCGCTTCTCGACTTCCCTCAACAGCAGAACACCCGCGTCGGAGGTGATCTTTCCGCCGTCGAATCGCGCCTTCACTTTCCGTTGAAAAAGTCCGTGAAATTCGAACGTGGCTTGGTTACACTCTGCTCTCATAAGGGCCGTCTCCGTTTGGGTTTTTAAACGTTTCTCGTCAGAGTTATAACCGAATCTGGTGTTTGGGGCGGTTGAAAAAAAGCGGCGTATCTGGTTGATTTGTTGTGACGAAACATCAAAGTAACCAATAGGAGATACGCCACTGTGAGCAAGAGTAACGTGATTGGACCGGAAGGTCGAGAAACGATTGACGATCCGGTAACAGAGCTACTACGAGTCGGGGCACAGCAACTGATCCAACGTGCGGTGGAAGCCGAATTGGCAGAGCTGCTATCCCAGCACGGCGATCGGCGAACCGAGAGCGGGAACGCTGGGGTGGTGCGCAACGGCTATCTGCCTGAACGCAAACTGCAGACCGGTTTGGGGCCGGTAACGGTGCAAATTCCGAAGGTCCGAGCCAAGACGGGCGAAGCTGTGACGTTCCGATCGGTCCTGGTACCCCCCTACATTCGGAAGACGAAGTCGCTGGAAGCAGCGGTGCCGTGGTTGTATTTGAAAGGCGTCTCCAGCGGCGAGATGAGTGACGCTCTAAAAGTTCTTGTCGGAGCCCAGGCGCAGGGCCTGTCGGCGAGCACGGTATCGCGGTTGAAACAGGTCTGGGCCGAGCAGTACCGCCGGGGATGCGAGGAGCGATTGGATGCCGATCGCTGGGTCTATGTCTGGGCCGACGGTATCTACAGCGGACTGCGGGCCGAACAAACCAAGTTGTGCGCACTGGTGGTGATCGGCGCGAATCAACGCGGAGAGAAACGTTTTCTGGCAATCGAAGACGGTGTCCGGGAATCGACACAGAGTTGGCGCGAGGTCTTGTTAAAGCTGAAGTCGCGTGGGATGAATATCCCGAAGTTGGCCATCGGAGACGGTGCGATGGGATTCTGGGCCGCACTGGAGGAAATCTATCCCGAGACACGTCACCAACGTTGCTGGATGCACAAGACCATGAACGTACTGAACGGGCTCCCGAAGTCGGTCCAGGCGAAGGCGAAACAGGCTTTGCACGCGATCTGGCGGGCTGAGACACAGGCAGACGCCGAGAAGGCATTCGACCTGTTCATTGAAACCTATGAGCCGAAGTATCCGAAAGCCACTCGCTGCCTCCAGAAAGACAAAGAAGAACTGCTGGCCTTCTTCGACTTCCCGGCCAAGCACTGGCAGAGCATCCGAACGACCAATCCCATTGAGTCGACCTTTGCTACCATTCGCCACCGAACCAAGCGATCCAGGGGTTGCCTGACGCGGGTTGGCATGCTGCACATGATGTTCAAACTGGGACAGTGCGCTCAGAAGAACTGGCGACGATTACGAGGATTCGATGATCTGCCCAAGGTGATTACTGGAGTGAAATTCAACGATGGAATCGAAGTGACCCACGTCGATCAGGCCGCCGCTTGAGTCAATCGGCAAAACACCACTTTTGACAATAACTCTTCTCGTCAAACGCTTTATGCCAAACAGGGCGGCCTTTTCTGGTCCTATCCGTGAAATATAGGGGTTAGTTGTTCCGAGACCGTCTAACGACTCAGTTCGGGTATACCGGTCACGGCTCGAAACGGCTTATGTTGTCATCCAGTTCAGTTTTTCCGGATCGAACGATTCTCCTTTCTTCCAAAGCGTCAGGACCAGCGCGGCGATCTTGCGGGCCAGGGTGACCCGTGCCATTTCCGCCCGCATCCCGCGCTGTTGGAGACTGTCCAGGTAAATCCGGTACAGCTCGTTTTGTCGACCCGATGCCGCCGCTGATAAAAACACGGACTTCAATCGGCGATTGCAGTTCTCATTCAATCCGCGCGTGGCTACCGGTTTCCGCCGTCGCACCACACGCCCACTCTGCATCTCGTACTCTGCGCTCATGTGTGTCACCACCGCCAGGCCACTGTAGCTCCAGAACAGGAGAGAGAAAACGTCGATTTCTGGCGTCGGTTTGCGTACCCGTAGATTAAGATATGGAGGCTCGATCGGCAGTGAAAGCTCTGATTCTCGATGGTTTCCTGCGACAAGCGATGTTCAGAAAATGCAGACTTGGCGTGAGGGGGATTGCACTCTTATTGGTGTTGGCTGCGGCCCTCTTCTTACCCAAACCGGCGTCCGCACAGGGTGGACCTGGATTTCTGTTTGCTCAGCCTCGCGCTTCGGTTGGCGCGAGGTTTGGCTACAGCTTTCCCGCGGTGGGTAGTGACCTATTTGACTTCACTCGTCAACAGTTCACCCTCGACGACAGCGACTTCCGAAGTCCCTACCTTGGAGGCGAAGTCGCGGTACGCGTGGCTGAACGCGTGGACGTCGTCGTCGACTTCGGCTGGGCTCGCAGTAAGCGTTCCTCCGAATACCGTGATTGGGAGGATCTGGACGACCTACCGATCGAGCAGGAAACGACATTCGAACGGATATCGATGGTCTTTGGCGCGAAGTACTACCTCACGTCCCGCGGCCGGGCTGTCGGGCAGTTTGCGTGGATTCCAAGTCGGATCACGCCGTTCGTCGGTGCGGGTGCAGGCGTGATGTGGCATGAGTTCGCACAAGTCGGTGATTTCGTCGACTTCGACACCCTCGATGTCTTCGCCGACCGTCTCCTGACGTCGGGCGCGTCGCCGATCCTGGACGCGCGTCTGGGAGCCGACTTTTCGATCAGCCGCCGCGTGGTCCTCGTGGGCGAGGCGCGGTATAATTTTGGAAGCGGTTCGACCGGCGGCGACTATGTCAGTTTCGCCGATACCGACCTGTCGGGTTTCAAGCTAGTATTGGGCGTTTCGTTCCGCTTATAGTCGGAGAAAGGACAGGACCAAAATGATGAAGAGACTTGGACACAGCGTTGGAATCCTCGGAATCGGCGCGCTGTTGGCAGCCGCTCTCGCACTGCCGGTCGACGCCCAGCAGATCCACCCGTGGCAGGCGTTCCTCGGTTGCTGGATGCCTGCCGACCAAGGAACCGGGGACGGAGTCCTGTGTTTCCGGGCGGCCGGCGACGCCGTCGAAGTGACCAGCGTCGTTGCCGGTCAAGTGACCTCCACCGAGCTCCTCGTGGCAGATGGCCAGCCCAGGACCGTTCTGACGGACGGCTGTACCGGCTCCAAGACGGTCGAGTTCTCATCGGATGGCCGTCGCGCCTTTACCAGTTCGGGCGTTGCGTGTGCGGACGACACCCGCTCGAGTTCGGGCGTGATGACGTTCGTCGCGCCAAACCGGTGGGTTGATGTGCGCTCGATCGCAATCGGCGGAGAACACGTCTCCTGGTTGCAGGAATACCACCCGGTCGACCGGGAGTACGAACCACCGCCGACGGACCCTGCAGATCGAGACGAGGGATTGCGGCTGTAACCCTGGCCGTTGACCATTCTGCGATGGCTCCTACACCCGGCTGCTGACACGTTTGGGCAAGCTCGATCTGCTGGCTATCGACGACTGGCTCCTGGCGCGGGTGAAGGGGCGATTGCGGCCGATGTTGGGATTCAAGACATTCTACAATGCGCGGCGCGTGATCATCGGGATCGAGCTGGCACAGAAGATTCAGAAAGACCAGTTCGCAATTCCGATCACATTGCGGTCGAATCCCGCAGTGCTCCCCGGCCAACGGCCAGGTCGTGGAGGAGGCGGGGCATGCGAGTGTAGGCGGCGGTGAAACCGCGTCGGCAGGCCCGCTCGACGAAGGCACACCTCTGCGCGACAGTGAACGCCGCGACCTGATCGAGGTCATCGAGGAACGCAGCGAACGGGCCTCCACCCTGATTGCCAGCCAACTCCCCGTCTCGGACTGGCACGGCGTCATCGGCGATCCGAACCAGGCCGATGCCATCTGCGACCGTCTCTTGCACAACGCGCACCGCATCGAGCTGAAGGGGGCGTCAATGCGGCAGACCCAATCCGCGCCGAAGAAGTCGAAGGCATCCCGATGACGGCCAAAGCATCCTGTCTGAGCGGGTACTCCAGCTCGGTCCAGAACCGAATCGCCGCTCCTTGGGCATCCTCGCGCGAAGCAATTGCAGGAATCGGCACGTACGCACCTGTTCCGGGCCGCAGGAGGCTTCGTCGCGGTAGCGGGCCTATGGAAACTGCCACAGCCGTGGAAATGAATACGGTGGGCCTTCGGCCGACTTCTTCGGGATCATTCCCACCGCTGTTTGCAAAAGCCGCCGCAACAAACGCTCCGGCTTTCGCACAGTTCCCACAGGCCCGGCGGCGGTTCCAATACCACAATCTTGGAAACCAGGATCACGACACAAACCTGGACTCTGGAGGCAAGAACTGAGACCCTAATCGTCGCTTCGCTCCGACGAGCGTTCACCATCACCGGAATCGGTGTTCACGATGCCCGGAACTGGCGTTCACGATCAGTGGAATACGCACTATTATTCTGATCACGGAATTGGTGTGGAATACCGACGCTCACCGCGAAGAACAAGGACGACCTGACGGCGTGCGCCGAGAACATTCTCCTGGTGCGCGAAGCGCAGTTTCCAGCAACCATCGCCGATCTCTTCTCTACGACACCGAGAGGATGCGGGACAACCTCCGCGCGGCACATGAGCACAATGACGAGGTGCTGGAGTACACTCGCCTCATTGGTGACGTAGGACCACCATCGGGTCAGTTCGCGCCGCCTGCACCGCCGGCCGGAGGCTGGCCGCGAGCGCGGCGATGAGAAGTACTGTGATAGAGAATGCGATCGTCGACGGGTCCATTGGCGTCAGACCGAACAACAGGCTGGAAACTAGGTGTGTGGTAGCCAACGCGGCCAAGAGCCCTAACAGAATACCGGTAGCGAGGACCAGGAACATTTCCTGAGCAAGTAGCGCCAAGACATTGGAGACGGGGGCACCCAATGCCATCCGGATGCCAAGTTCGCTTCTTCGCTGAGCAACACCGTAAGCGACCTGACCATAAATTCCGATCGACACCATGAACAGCGCCAGTAGGCCAAACAGACTGGCTAGCCGCGCCATGAAACGTTCGCGTACCAGAGTTGACTCCAGCAACTGTCCCAGCGATTGGAGGTCTGTAACGTAATAGCCAGGATCGATTTCATCAACCAGATCTTGAAGGGCGGGTGCTAGTGTGGCGAGACTCTCCTTGGTACGCACAGCAAAGAGATTCGCATAGACCGCGCGTGTATAATTTAGGCGATACAGGACCCATGGTGGCCGCTCGACCAGTAGCCCATATCTCGCGTCTTCTGCTACACCTATCACTTCTATTTCCGTCGATCCCACTCGGACTTTCCTGCCTATTGGGTTCCGATCCCCAAAAAGGTCTTCCGCCATATTTCGACTGATTACGCCGACCGCAGACTCGGAGTCAGGCGTCTGAACTGGGTCACCCTTGTATTTGCTGAATGGATCCGGTTCACGTGCCAAGTCCGCTTCGCGAAAGTCTCGTCCGCGGTGCAGTGATACCGCCAGCGTTTCGAAGAATCGCGGCCCCACACGCCAGACTGAGGCCATCAAACTCTCGTGAGGCGCCGGGACATAGCCTTCCACCTGAATCGGTGTCATGCGGATGCTGTTCCCGAGAGGTCCGCGGAAGAAATAGTTAGTTGCTGCATCGATTCCGGGCAAGTTGGCCAGGCCAGAGACGAAACGCTCGCCGGGATCTGCATTGAGTTCGTCGCCTCTAGGCCGCACTGCGAACTGTACCGTATCTTCCGTACCAAAACCTCTCTCTAGATCTCGCAAATTATGAAACGTGTGGAGAAATAATCCAGCACCGAGGATCAACAAAAGAGAGAATGCAACCTGCCCGACCAAAATCAGCCGGTTCCACCTCATCAGGCTCGAGCCGTTGGTGCCGGTACGGCCTTTGAGCACTGAATCCAGGTTCAGCCTTGTGGCTCGCATCGCTGGAACAAGACCAAAGACAAGAACGCTCAGAAACGAGACCGCAGACGTAAAAGCAAGGACCCTAAGATCAGCGCCAACTTTCGGCATAAAGCCGGATTCAGGCGGTAAGTACCCCACCAGCAGTTGCGCCCCCCCCCCCCGACGACAACGCCAAGAAGTCCACCCAAGACGGCGAGGATGAGACTTTCCGTCATCAGTTGACCGACCACCCTGGAAGGAACAGCGCCCATCGCTAGACGGATACCCAGTTCCTTCCGCCGAGCCGCACCAAGCGCAAGCAACAGAGCGGCAACGTTCGTACACGCAATGATCAGGACGATGCCGGTTGCAACCGCCAAGATCAACAGGGGTCTCCTATACTCTGACCGTAGCACGGAGAAACCAGAGTGGCCCGAATCTACATGAACTGCGCCGGTGCGGTAGTGGTCGGGAAGCAGCGAGGCAATCTGAGAATAAACTACATCCAGTTCTGCTTGAGCCTGCGGTAGACTGCTGTTCGACTGCAAGCGGCCCATCATCTGGACGGGCAACAACCCAAAACTCTCGGTGCCCGGTCCACCGAACCCAGGCCGGTGATGAAGCGGCAGCCATACGTCCGTGTTGAAGTCGACATTAACGCCATGGAAGTTTGGCGGCGCAACACCGATAATCGTAAAGGACTTGTAGCCCAGCGCAGGTATCGTTAACGAAACGGCCTGCCCGATTGCTTGGGTCGTCCCAGCGAACCGCCGCTGCCACAATCCGTGGCTGATTACGGCGACTGGTTCGCCACTGGCGCGGTCCTCTTGTTCCAAAAACACTCTTCCGGCAACCGCATCCACACCGAGCGTCTCGAAGTAGGCTCCGGAGACCCATTCCGTCCGAACCCGGCCGGCAGCACTTTCCCCTTCGACTGTCAATAGAGTGTGGGTTGGTGGCGCTACGGTTGCAAAGATTCCCGTCAAGGCACGGCCCTCTGTTCTTACTTGGTCGAACAGCAGGAAAGGCACGTAGTCAATGTCGGGAAGATTGGGCACCCGCATTCGAAACAGGACCAAATCATGAGGGTTCCTCACAGGTAACGCTCTAAACAATAGCGGATCTGCAACACTAAAGATCGCGGTGTGAGGTTCCGTCAATAAGTGTGTAAATAGACATCAGGCGGCTTTCTCCTCGGTGACTTGGTTGACTGGAACTCCATTGACATATTGGGCGCCTTGGTAGACATCCTTCATCAAGTGCGGAGCCTTCAAACGGCGAAATCTTTTCTCAGCGACCAGCAGCATCTTCCAGATGACAGCCCGTGAGTTGGCCACTTTCTTGAACCTTCGAGCGGCATCGGTTCGCAGTCGCAGAGCAGAGAAGGGAGACTCCACTGGATTGGTAGTCCGCAGATGTTGCCACTGCTGTTTGGGATAGTTGTAAAACGTCACCATCCGATCCCAGTCCTGGTCGATCAAATCAGCCGCTGCCTCCAGTCCTCTCTTGCCACACCAATGTTGGAATCGTCCTTTGACTTGCTCGGCTTCCTGCCGTGTTTCTGCATAAGGGATCTGCCGCAACACCAACAACGCCGCTTTGTGCCGACCCTTGGGGATCTTAGCCAGCAAGTTGACGATGCGATGATTCCAGCATCTCTGCTCGTCGGCTTCTGGGAAAACGTTGCGCAACGCTCCCCAGATCCCCAGATGCCCGTCAGCCATCACCAGTCTCGGTGGGTTCATCCCCCGCTCTTTGAGATCCCTCAGCACTTCGGACCAGCTCTGGGTCGATTCTCGATAACCACTACTGACCGACACCACCACTTTAGTGCCATCACTTAAAGCGGCGATCACTACCAGGATCACGGCCTTTTCCTTCTCCAGCCCTGCTTTGATGTACACACCGTCTGCCCACAGATACACCACTTCCAGATCGTCCAGCCGACGGCTTTGCCAGGCCTCCATTTCTCCCTGCCACTTCTCCTTCAACCGGGCTACGGTGCTGGGGGACAGCGGCGCTTCTTCCCCTAAAAGCCCTCTTAAGGCCAGATCGAAATCCCCCTCGGCCAGACCATGCAAATAGAGTTCTGGAATCAAGTCTCGTACCTCTTGCGTCCGCTTGGCAAACAGCGGCAAGACCCGGCTCTCAAAACGCTCTTCCAGATCCCGCACTCGGGGACGCCGCAGCTTGATCGTTCCGCAACTCAGCGTCAGTCGCCGCTCCTTACCGTAGCCGTTGCGATAGCCACCGGGCGCGTCCACTTCTCGGCGACGCTCATTCTTTCTTCGTCCCAGCAGCTGTGTCACTTCATCCTCCAACAGTTCCTGTACGTAAAACTGGATCTGCTCTCGCACCCACTCTTCCAGCTGTTCAAAGCAGACTCTTGACTCCACACTTCGATCAATGTTCTTCTTGCTCATGGCGGTGTGACTCCTTCCTTTCGGGCTCTTCCGCCCGGGTTTTTATTTCACCCGGAAGGATAATCACCGCCTATGCTATTTACACACCTTTTGAGGGTAGCTCTCGCGGTGTTAGCGCCAATCCCAAGTGCGAGCATGACGACCGCTACAAACGTGACCCCTCCGTTCTTGCGAAGTATCCGCAGGGAGTAGGCTAGCTCTCCGGCCAATAGTTCGAGGGGCATCAGCCGGCGAAAGTAGCGTCTCATATTTCGTCCGAAACCTGAGATGATGTGGACAACGGACCCGCCCCTGGAAACCACCGTGCCGTTGGCTCGGAGTGCATATCACCACCCATGTCCAGCATCAATCATTTTTCCCGGCGTATTGC
The DNA here is from genome assembly GCA_965206125.1 of Terriglobia bacterium. Taxonomy (GTDB): domain Bacteria; phylum Acidobacteriota; class Terriglobia; order 20CM-2-55-15; family 20CM-2-55-15; genus CAXWPM01. Next base: position 264,499 of record CBDBIN010000044.1, on the reverse strand, counting down.
GACAATACGCCCGGGAGGTTTAATTGTCATTGATCAACCAATTTGTGTATCACGGTCGTTCGAGACGGTCATTGCAATCTCACATGTCCGAATTCGTCATATTTCAACCTCCGGTTATTGGATTTGGAATAGAAGAAACAAGGAAATAAGCAGTTTATGGGGTCTTTCGTTTTCCTTTTTATGATCTATCGAAGTAACAGGCGGTCGGGTTCAGAGACAAACATCCGTCCACCATCGAGCTCCAAGATGCCTTCGGTCTGGAGTTCAGCGATGATCCGACTCAGGTAAGAAGGGCTGGTCGGCACCATATCAGCAAGGTCCTTTTGACTAAGCGGTACCTTTATCTGGATCCGATTCGTCTTGCCGTAAAGCGATCTGGTAGGCAGGAACTCTCGCAGAAGCCGAAGGGTCCGCTCCTTTGCCCCGGTGCAACCAAGACCGCTGATCCGATGCGCCTGTTCGAGGATTTCCTTGCTGTGAAGCTGCTCAATGTGCCGCGCCAAACTGGTATCGGAGGCCAGCAGGCCCAAAAAATCAGTGGCCGAGATGCGTAGCACAATGCACCGGGTCAGCGTAATCGCTGTCGCAGGATACGTCTGCCCGGCTATCACGGAAGGTGCGCCGAGGAACCACCCCGCCCAGCGTAGCCCCAAGATCATCTGTGTCCCCTTGGCCACCGTCACGACGAGTTTCACGCCACCCTCTTGGATCAGGAAGACATCATCAGCGGTCTCCTCTTGGGCAAAGAGTTGATTCCCATCTGGAAACACTCGTCGAGAGCCACACTCCAACAGGCCCCGCCAATCCGCTTTTGCGCTTACCAAACTCGCATGTGCATCTGCTGTGTCGGCCACCTGAGTCCTCCCTACCAAACTCTTACCCTGCTTTTCCCGGCCAGCCGATCTGTTGGTACAGTTCATTCCGGACCTGTTCATCGGCTTCGCTGGCCTGCGCCCTACCATTTTATTTTTGTTTAGAAGAAGATCTCCGAGTTGGGTTTCAATCCAAGTGTTGAACCGCTGCTCGGAGCAGGGGAGCGCCAGCCAGTCCAGCGACGAGTGCCGATGTTAAGGATTGTACCATTCCTCGATGAAGTCAATCATCGCCATCCGCGATTCGGTATAAGAGCGGAAACTGTTCCAGTCGAGAATTTCACATTCCAGGGTGACGAAGAACCTCTCGCACAGAGCGTATGTCCGCCACCCAGAGTGAAGCTGTCTCGAACCTAGTGGTCCCCGTCTAACAGACTGTACCTTATTCGGATCGTTCCCCGAGCCAGACCGACACACTGCGGCTTCGGCCAAGCCGTCCGAGTTCCTTCCGCACAGGGATTTCCGATCTAATGGTCATTATTTTCCTCATATATGATCAGAAATGGGACAGCCAGAGCCGTTACGTTAATTGTGGCGGACTACACTAGCAGCCTGTCGGACTAGGGATAGCTGATTCACCCATCTCATTGATATTATTGCACTTAAAATTTCGTTCCGAAAAGACCCCGTGTTGTAAACAAAGGGCTTACGCCGAAAGTCCGACAGGCTGCTAGTTGAAACTTTCGATGGCGGTTCGGGTCATCAGTTAAGCCACCGTGGATTTGTCGTCGCCGGTGACCGCTTCATTGAGCTTGGCCTGAAGCATCCAGAGATCACGATAGCTCTGGATTCAACGGAAGCTCTTTTCGGTAGCCAGGAAAGCCGAGGCGGCCCATCGTAGCACCATCTGGCCGTTCCGCCATCGACCGACCCGACGGGTTCGGATACGGATTCCGGAGTGGGAACTGTCGATGATGTTCGTCGTCCCCAGGCAGCGTCGTAGCGAAGACGAGAGCTCAAGCCGATTGCTGGTAAACAGCTCGTCCAAACCTTCTTCGAGGCTGGCGGCCGCGTCGGTTCTGGTGCAGATAGGATCGTCGGAGTGATAAACTAGGAGCGCACTGTCGCGACGTGGACTATCCGGCCATGACGTAGCGCCAGAGCACTGCGGGATTCGACCGCAATGTGATCGGAATTGCGAACTGGTCTTTCTGAATCTTCTGTGCCAGCTCGATCCCGATGATCACGCGCCGCGCATTGTAGAATGTCTTGAATCCCAACATCGGCCGCAATCGCCCCTTCACCCGGCGGTGGTCCTGCTCCACCACGTTGTTCAGGTATTGGCAGCAACGAATCTTCACTGCGTTCTGGCCCCGGAAGTTGAACTCACCGTTCATTCCCATGCGCCGCAGGGCGCTATGGCTCGGCTGGTGGCCATCCAAGGTGATACTGTGCGGCTCCGGATGATGCTTCAGTGCCTTGCGAAAGAATGCCTTCGCCGCCGCAATGCCGCGTGTTCGACTCAGATAGAACTCCACGGTGTTGCCTTGTCCGTCCACGGCGCGGTACAGATACATCCACTGGCCTCGAACCTTGATGAACGTCTCATCGACCCGCCAGCTTCCACCCACTGGCCGCTCGAACCGGTGCCATCGCTTTTCGCACGTTTCGGCATAGCGAACCACCCAACGCAAGATTGTGGTGTGCGAAATCGACAAGCCCCGCTCACCAAGAATCACGACCAAATCCCGGTAGCTGAGTTTGAAGCGAAAATACCAGCGAAGGCAGAGGAGAATGATGTCGTCTTCGAACCAACGTCCGGCAAATAGAGGATTCCGTTTCGTTTTGCGATGCGCCATATCCCATTATCGCCAATTCCCTTGGGCTGTCTGCACCAGAACCCAGCTGGAAACCATGGTGCAGTTCGGTCGGAAGTGGCAGCCCTACCGCGGTGGAAGCCGCACATGGCCGCTGCTGTCGACGCAGAACCAGGACTCCTGGTCTGCAGTGGGTCCGATGCTGAAATGGACCTACATCGCCAGCCCGACGACGACCCTGGACGTCCAGGTGAGCCGTGGCGGGTACTGGTGGCCGTCGATTCCGTGGACGTCGGACGTGTCGATCCAGGACCGGAACTCGGGAGAGATCCGGGGTGGATATCTCGAGACGAACCGCCGCCCGGTGCGGTGGCAGTGGAACTTCAACTTCAGCAAGTTCGGCGATCTGGGCAGTACGTCGCACGAGCTGAAGACCGGCTACCACGGCACGTGGGGCTATTCGAGCGCCACGGACCAGGTCGGGTACCGGAACCAGCAGTTCTACCGATACCGGTCGACCGACGCTGAAGAAGCTATGGGTATGTTCTTCCTGAACCCGGATGATGTCCGCATCTATGACTATCCGAACTTCTCGAAGAACGGCGAAAGCTACGACTCGTGGTTCTTAAACGACAAGGTCACGATCAACCAGAACCTGACGATAAGCTTCGGCGTGCGGTGGGACCGGTACACCTCCTGGCTGCCCGAGCAGGGCAACAGCGGCGTGGGACCGTTCGCGACGGCGAGGATTTTCCCAGCGCAGGGGCCGGATCAGTTCCCGGTCTACAACTCGATCGTACCGCGCGTGTCGTTCGTCTATGACATCACCGGCGAAGGCCGGGTGGCGTTGAAGGCGAGCTACGGCCAGTATGCCGGCTCGGATTCGGGTGGCGGACAGTCGCCGGGCAGGACCGCCAGCAGCGCGAACCCGTCGGGAACGACGACCTGGACCTACACGTGGGACGGCACGATTCCGTTCGTTCCCAATAACGGTCCGGACGGCATCTTCGGCAACGCGGACGATCCGGAGTTTGAGGCTCAAAGCGGCGGCGCCGGTAATGTCACCCGGTCATTCGCGAATGACCGGGGAGCCGCCTGGACCGAAGAGTTCACGGTGGGTGTCGACCTCGGTATCAGCCGCGACTACAGCTTCCGGTTCAACACGGTCCGGAAGGTGGACTACAACAACCAGAAGACGATCAGCGATAACCTGCCGTTCTCAGCCTACACGGACGTGCGGTATGGGCCGGACCCGGGTCGGGACAACATCGCCGGGACCGCCGACGACGGCACGGTCGAAACCTGGTCGGTTCCTCGGAGCCATCCGTTCTTCGGGGACCAATTCACGACCTACGTCCAGTCGGGCCCGAACGAGGGCAACGACCACTACCACGGCTACGAGTTCACGTTGAACAAGCAGTTCTCGGACGGTTGGTCGTTCATGGTTTCTCTGGGTACGAACCTGCGGAAGATTCGGGCCAACAACCCGACGAACCCGAACTCGCTGCTTTACAACTACGCGAACCAGAACAACGAGTGGAACAAGTCGGTCAAGATCAACGCAGTCTACGAGTTGCCGTTCGGCTTGCAGTACTCCACGTCGATTCTGGGACAGAGCGAGAACTGGGTCTGGCGGGAGGTTCGTCTCCGCAACGCATTGCGGAGCACCCAGACCATCATCCCCGAAAGGCAAGTCTCACGGCTGCCGTTCGTGACGATCTGGGATCAGCGGGTATCGAAGGAGTTCCAGGTCAACGATCGCCACACGATCGAGGCGAACCTCGATCTGTTCAATTCGATGAATTCCAACCTGGTTACCAGGATTCGGGAGCGTCATGGCTCGCGGTACCTGGAACCGGAACGCATTCTGCCGCCGCGGATCATGCGCCTCAGCGTGAAGTGGAAGTTCTAAGACGGTAGACAGCTAGTGACAGTCCAAGGGCGGCCTCCCGAGGCCGCCCTTTTTTTGCCCGCAACTCTCTTCAGTAACATGAGCTGGACCCCACATTCCCAACAGAACCGGAAGCGGGAGCGACCGGGTCTCTTACTGCCGACTCTGCCGGCCGGGCCGGTAGGCCACCCGGTCGCTACCGCTCCCGGTTCTGTAGCCTTCGCCCTTAACAATCTCAAATACCGTGCCAGGGTCGTCGTTGATGCCCCAAAAGTCATCTAATATATTGATAATAAACAGGCTAAGCGTACTTGAGCGCCGAGCCGGTCCCCCCACGCAGTAATTAACCGGCAAAAAGGCTTGCAGTTCATCACATGTAAGCTGTATACAAAGGAGACCAAATACGATACCCACGTAGGGTATTCGACATAACGCTAGGTCTGGCGCCCATTTAGCCGACCTAGTTGATGACGAAATGTCGCTGGCGGTCAATGTATGCAGCGCACATGCTACATATGTGCACGCGGCATTTCTTGTGTTAACGGAGGTCCAATGAACCTTTCGAGAGGAAATCTATTTGCTGTCCTCGTGCTGGTTCTGGCGCTGTCAGTGCCGGGACTCGCACAGACGACCAGTACGATTACAGGTCGCGCGATGGACAGTTCGGGTGCTTTGATCCCGGGTGTGGAGGTCAGCGTGGCCAGTCCGGCCCTGATCGGCGGCTCCCGGATGGCGATCACCAATGAATCCGGCAGCTATCGTTTCACACAGCTGGCGTTCGGTGAGTACACCGTGACGTTCAGCCTGCCGGGCTTCAAGACCCTGAACATCGAAGGCGTCCGCGTGCAGTTGGGCGCGACGGCGACGGTCAACGGGGAACTGGAAGTGGCGACGGTGGCCGAGACGATCACCGTGCTGAGCCAGGAGCCGACGATCGATTTGGAGCAGGCGTTGGTGGCGGTAAACTTCAGCACGCAGGAGTTCGAAGAGCTTCCCTACAGCCGGAGCCTGCGCGGTGTCATGATGATGATGCCGGGCGTGTTTGCGACCAGTTATGACATCGGCGGGTCGAGCTTCGGTACGGGCTCTTCGCCCGGTGGCCAGGCGTTCGGCAAGAGCGGCGACGCGCAGGTGGTCATCGACGGGATGGTCTGGGACCAGCACTACGAAGATTACGGGGCGTTCGAAGAGGTGCAGGTGGCGACAGCCGCCAAGAGCGCCGAGCAGTCGGCCGCGGGCACGAGCCTGACGTTCGTGGTGAAGAGTGGTGGTAACGACTTCCACGGCCAACTGGCCGCGGAGTGGTCCGATTCCAGCTTCCAGTCCAAGAACATCGACCAGGACCTGCTGGACCGGGGCTTCAGCCCGTCGCCCAACGCGTTCACGAAATACACCGACTACTACGGTGAGATCGGCGGACCGTTGGTCAAGGACAAATTCTGGTTCTACTTCACCGACCGCCACGGCTACGGCGGACGGTTGATCCCGGGTTTCATCGATAACCGGGACGGGCAAGATGCGGAGACGGGACCCCCGGCAGAGTTCTACACGATCCTGCGGGACCCGACGATCAAGCTGACGTGGCAGCTGACCGACAACAACAAGCTGGAAACCATGGTGCAGTTCGGTCGGAAGTGGCAGCCCTACCGCGGTGGAAGCCGCACACGGCCGCTGCTGTCGACGCAGAACCAGGACTCCTGGTCTGCAGTGGGTCCGATGCTGAAATGGACCTACATCGCCAGCCCGACGACGACCCTGGACGTCCAGGTGAGCCGTGGCGGGTACTGGTGGCCGTCGATTCCGTGGACGTCGGACGTGTCGATCCAGGACCGGAACTCGGGAGAGATCCGGGGTGGATATCTCGAGACGAACCGCCGCCCGGTGCGGTGGCAGTGGAACTTCAACTTCAGCAAGTTCGGCGATCTGGGCAGTACGTCGCACGAGCTGAAGACCGGCTACCACGGCACGTGGGGCTATTCGAGCGCCACGGACCAGGTCGGGTACCGGAACCAGCAGTTCTACCGATACCGGTCGACCGACGCTGAAGAAGCTATGGGTATGTTCTTCCTGAACCCGGATGATGTCCGCATCTATGACTATCCGAACTTCTCGAAGAACGGCGAAAGCTACGACTCGTGGTTCTTAAACGACAAGGTCACGATCAACCAGAACCTGACGATAAGCTTCGGCGTGCGGTGGGACCGGTACACCTCCTGGCTGCCCGAGCAGGGCAACAGCGGCGTGGGACCGTTCGCGACGGCGAGGATTTTCCCAGCGCAGGGGCCGGATCAGTTCCCGGTCTACAACTCGATCGTACCGCGCGTGTCGTTCGTCTATGACATCACCGGCGAAGGCCGGGTGGCGTTGAAGGCGAGCTACGGCCAGTATGCCGGCTCGGATTCGGGTGGCGGACAGTCGCCGGGCAGGACCGCCAGCAGCGCGAACCCGTCGGGAACGACGACCTGGACCTACACGTGGGACGGCACGATTCCGTTCGTTCCCAATAACGGTCCGGACGGTATCTTCGGCAACGCGGACGATCCGGAGTTTGAGGCTCAAAGCGGCGGCGCCGGTAATGTCACCCGGTCATTCGCGAATGACCTGGGAGCCGCCTGGACCGAAGAGTTCACGGTGGGTGTCGACCTCGGTATCAGCCGCGACTACAGCTTCCGGTTCAACACGGTCCGGAAGGTGGACTACAACAACCAGAAGACGATCAGCGATAACCTGCCGTTCTCAGCCTACACGGACGTGCGGTATGGGCCGGACCCGGGTCGGGACAACATCGCCGGGACCGCCGACGACGGCACGGTCGAAACCTGGTCGGTTCCTCGGAGCCATCCGTTCTTCGGGGACCAATTCACGACCTACGTCCAGTCGGGCCCGAACGAGGGCAACGACCACTACCACGGCTACGAGTTCACGTTGAACAAGCAGTTCTCGGACGGTTGGTCGTTCATGGTTTCTCTGGGTACGAACCTGCGGAAGATTCGGGCCAACAACCCGACGAACCCGAACTCGCTGCTTTACAACTACGCGAACCAGAACAACGAGTGGAACAAGTCGGTCAAGATCAACGCAGTCTACGAGTTGCCGTTCGGCTTGCAGTACTCCACGTCGATTCTGGGACAGAGCGAGAACTGGGTCTGGCGGGAGGTTCGTCTCCGCAACGCATTGCGGAGCACCCAGACCATCATCCCCGAAAGGCAAGTCTCACGGCTGCCGTTCGTGACGATCTGGGATCAGCGGGTATCGAAGGAGTTCCAGGTCAACGATCGCCACACGATCGAGGCGAACCTCGATCTGTTCAATTCGATGAATTCCAACCTGGTTACCAGGATTCGGGAGCGTCATGGCTCGCGGTACCTGGAACCGGAACGCATTCTGCCGCCGCGGATCATGCGCCTCAGCGTGAAGTGGAAGTTCTAAGACGGTAGACAGCTAGTGACAGTCCAAGGGCGGCCTCCCGAGGCCGCCCTTTTCTTGTGCAGATCTACCCGGTCACTACCGTTCCCGGTTCTGTTGGGACGGGGACACCCGGTCGCTACCGCTTGCGGTTCTGTTGGGACGGGGACACCCGGTCGCTACCGCTCGCGGTTCTGTTGGGACGGGGACACCCGGTCGCTACCGCTCGCGGTTCTGAATTATGTGTGGGGGTGCTTGTCGGGATGGTGCTGATTGTCTTAATCTTAAGAGAGCTATGAGACTTGGATACCTGTCCGCGACCGTACTCGCAGTGGCCTTCATGGTTCCGGCGATTCACTCCAAAACTCTTCCGGCCGCGGTGCCACCCCAACGGTCCATCCTGGACGGCGTCTACACGGATGACCAGGCGATCCGGGGGGAGAATCTGGTGTACAGCGCCGGATGCGAGCGCTGCCACGGGGGCGGATTGGGCGGCGGTAACGAAGATACCGCCGCGCTCGTCGGAGAGGATTTCTACGCGTCGTGGGTCGGTCGAACGGTAGGTGACCTGTTCCACCAGGTGGGCGACATGCCGCCGGACAACTCAGCGACGATCAACACCCGTGGACATGCCGACCTGGTCGCTTTCCTGCTCTGGCTCAACCTGTACCCCTCGGGCGATCGCGAACTCCAGCCGGATCGCCGCATTCTCGACCAGATCGAGATCGTCCGTCCGGATTTCGTGACGGTGCATTAATCCATTCGAAGGCTCACATCCGGTACAGCATCAGATACACGACCACTCCGGTCACCGACACGTAGATCCAGATCGGGAAAGTCCACCGAGCAATCCGCGTGTGTTCGGCGAAGCGCTCGCGCCATGCCAGGTAGGCCGTCCGCAGGACCATCGGGACGATTGCCACGGCGAGCACCGTATGAGAAAGCAGAATCGCCAGGTACACCGTGCGGATCGGGCCTTCCCGCTCGAAAGGCACGGAGCCGACATTGTAGTGATAGACCAGGTAGGAGACGAGAAACAGCGCGGAGACCGCGAGGGCGGTCAGCATACATGCCCGGTGGGCGGCCTTCCGGCCGTTGCGGATGAAATAGATGCCGGTCGCCACCAGGATGGCGCTTGTGAGGTTCAGCGTGGCGTTGAGCGCGGGAAGATCTGTGACGTCCATCAATCCGCGGCAAGCACCGCCCGAACGTCCGTGGCCAGCCGGGAGACCTCTTCCGTGTCGGTCCCGCTATAGTACCCCCGGATCTCTCCGGTCCCATCGACCAGCGCCATGCGTGTGCTGTGCGTGATCGGTTCGATTTCAGTGCCGATCGTGTCGTCCACAGCCAGGTGGAAGCCCTGCTTGGACAGGGAGTAGAGCGCGTCCTTCTCGCCCGTCAGGAAAATCCAACGGTCTCCCTGGATGTCGTGTCGGGTTGCGTAGTTGCTGAGCACTTCGGGCGTATCCCGATACGGATCGACAGTGAAAGAAACGAACCGCACGCTCTGGGGCAGAGCGTCCTGGAGCCGTTTCATGACGTCGGTCATCATCGGGCATGTACCGGCGCAGTTCGTGAAGATGAAATCCGCCACCCAGACCTGGCCGGCAAGGTCGTCGAGCGTCACTGTCCTTCCACTCCGCTCGACCAGCGTGAATTCCGGCACGCTACCGAACGATTCCGGTTCCGGGGGGGCAAACACCTCGATGCCCATCGTGATCGCGATTCCTGACATCGCGATCGCGATTGCCGCTAGCGATGACCAGTGGGGAAGACGCGACATGCATTCACTCCTTCGTGTTCGGTGCCTCAGCGCTTGTTCGTGACGCCGAGTGCGACGCCGAACATGACGAGGGCGAACCCGACGACCACGACGAGAGCGGTTCCGGGAGACGGGCCGCCGAGCTCCAGGTAAGCCGGGCTACCGTAAAGGCTCCATCGTACCGCGGCGACCCCATAGGTGAGAGGGTTGGCCCCGATGACCCATTGTAACCATCCCGGCGCGCCATCGGCCGGGAAAACCGCGCCCGATAGCAGCCACATCGGTATGAGGAACAGGTTCATGATCGCGTGGAATCCCTGAGTCGAATCCATGCTCCAGGCGATGGCGTATCCCAGGCCCGTCAGGCCGAGCGATACGAGCGCGAGCACTGCGATCGTGACCGGGATTGCCGTGACGGATATACCGATGACGATGGGCGCCAGCACCATGAACAGCGCGCCTTGAATCAGGGCCAAGGTCGTCGCTCCGGCGATCTTGCCGACCACGATCGTCGCGCGGGAAACGGGGGCCACCAGGACCGACTGCAGGAACCCTTCGCGGCGATCTTCGATGATCGAGATCGTCGCGAATATGGAAGTAAACAGCACGATCAGGACGATGGTGCCGGGGAAGAAGTACTCCAGGTATCCCATGCCACCGCCGGCGGGCAGTTCGAACGAACGTCCGACACCGCTACCCAGGAGGAACCAGAACACCAGCGGCGGCCCCAGCGCACCGACGATCCGGCTTCGCTGCCGGACGAAGCGCACCAGCTCCCGGCGCCACAACGTGTACGATCCGAGCAGAAAGCTCACTGATCCTCCCAGAGCCGATGTCCGGTCCGGTCGATGAACACGTCTTCGAGCGACGGCTTGGACAGCGTGACGGAGTCGATCATTCCCGGAAAGGCCTCGATGAGCCTCGCGATGAACTCGTGGCCGTCGGGTTTTTCGATCCTCACGGTGCCGTCCAACACCACGGGCTCCAGTCCGAATCGTTCGGCGATCCTACCGCGAAGATCGTCGGCGCTTCGGCTCCGAAGGGCAATGACATCGCCACGAATCTGTTGCTTCAGAGTGTCGGGCGCCCCTTCGGCGACGATTCGTCCTTCGCTGAGGATGATGACCCGGTCCGCGCCCTCGGCCTCCTCGACGAGGTGGGTCGTGAGCAGGATCGTCACGTCGGCCTCGCGAAGCTGCTCGAGGTAGCGCATGAGGTCGTATCGCGCCCCCGGATCCAGGCCGACCGATGGCTCGTCCAGGATCAGCAACCTGGGTCGATGCAGCAGACCCTTGGCCAGTTCGACCCGCCGGCGGAGACCGCCCGACAACGTCTCGACCAGCTCCCGGCTGCGGTCTTGAACGCGTAGCCGCTCCATCGCATCGTCGATGCGCGAGGTGAGTGCCGACCCCCGGATCCCGTAGAGATGCCCCTGATGATAAAGGTTTTCTTTGACCGTCAGCTTGATGTCCAGACTGGGGCTCTGAAAGACGATGCCGATCTGTCGGCGTACGTCGGCTGCCTCGGTGGTGACATCGAAACCGAACACCCTGGCGCTCCCGCCGGTCGGAGGCATCGCCGTCGAGAGAATACGGAACAGCGTCGTCTTGCCCCCACCGTTCGGGCCGAGTAGAGCGATGATTTCGGCCTCGCCGACATCGAACGTGACGTCGTCCAGAGCCCTGCGGCTCCCATACTCATGGATGAGGTTTGCTGCTTCGACAACAGGCATAGTCAGGCTGCCACTTCGGCTCAACCGAGCTTGTCCACCACCATCAAGAGAAAGACCGCCGGCAGGTAGAGGACCGACGCCCTCAGGAGGCGGCGTGCGGCTCTCGTGGACCGGAACAGCGCGAGGGCCACGCCATACCCGAGGTAGACGATTCCGGCCAGCAACGCTCCGAACAAATACGTGCTCCCCGTCACACCCAGTGTGGAAGGCAGCAGGCTGACCGGAATGAGCGCAGAGCAGTAGAAGATGATCTGCCGTGACGCATTTCCCGGACCGGCGTTGCGGATCGTCAAGGGTTCGAAACCGCCCTGCATGTAGTCCTCATCGTAAAGCCAGGCGATTGCCAGGAAATGCGGAAGCTGCCACAGGAAGACGATCAGGAACAGGGCGCCGGCCATCGCGTCCAGCGACCCTCCCGCCGCGGTCCATCCGAGAAGTGGCGGCGCGGCGCCCGGAATGGCCCCCACGAGGGTCGCAAGCGCCGTTCGGGATTTCAGAGGCGTGTACACCAGCACGTAGAGCAGCAGCGTGGCCGCGGCCAGTCCACCGGTGATCAGGTTTGCCAGTAGGGCCAGGTAGACGATTCCGGCGATCGAGATCGCCAGCGAGAAAGTGAGCGCCTCGGGTTCGCTCAAGCGTCCTTCGGGCAGAGGCCGCTCCCTGGTGCGGCGCATCCGGGCATCGTGATGACGCTCCAGGTACTGGTTGAGACCGCTCGCTCCACCGGCAACCAGGGCGGTTCCGAGCACGGCATGGAACAGCAGCAGTCCCTCGATCCCAGTCTCCGATCCCATGTAGAACCCGACGAGCGTCGTGATCAGGACGAGGGACGTCACGCGTGGTTTTGTCAGCTCTAGGTAGTCGCCGGCGCGAGTCCGTCGTATCGCCATGTCTCGGCCGATTGTCTTCATCGTCAGGCGGGCTGGTAGCTCGACGCGATCCGTGGCGGAACCATCGCAAACGCACGGAGCGTCAAGAGAAATGATGTGCCCAGAATGACCGCTCCCGTCGCGACGTGGAAAGTCGTGATGTAGACAGCTTTGCTGGACCACACGGTGAACGCGCCGAGCGTGACCTGGAGTATGAGCAGGACCGCCAGCGCGACAATGGGACGAAGGAGCCGGCTGTGCTGCCGGTACCCGGAAACGATCCGGATGAAAGTCCATCCGATCATGCACGAAACAAGCAACGCTCCGACGCGATGTGAGAAGTGGATCAGGACTCCCGAAGAGGCGAATGTGGGAATGATCCGTCCGAACGCCAGAGGGAAGTCCGGAATAGCGAGCCCGGAGTCGGTGTGGCGCATGAGGGCTCCCAGCAGGAGCTGAAGGTAGACCGCCCCGGTCGTCATACCGCACAACCACGGAAGGCTGAGGCCTTCGGAGCGGTTCCCCGCCGAAGGCAGCCCGCGTTTCCAATCTGGAGAAGTGAACAACGCTATCGCGATCGTCAGGCAGAAGAAAGTCTGCGCCAACATCGCGTGCGTGACCGATATGGGTGTTGGCAACAAATAGATCACGGTCAGCCCGCCCAGCGTGCCCTGGGCGATGACGGCCAACAGCGCCCCGATACCGAGCCGCCGGACCCAGCGTCGGGGTTCCTTCGCATAGGTCCAGGTGGCCAGTATCAGCGTCAGAAAGCCGACAAAAGCGGCGACCATCCGATGGCCGTGCTCGTAGAAGACGCCGCCGACCATCGGCGGAAAAAACATTCCGTAGGACAGTGGCCAGTCGGGGACCGCGAGACCGGATTTCGTGCTAGTGACCAGCCCTCCCGCGAAAATCAGGAAGGTGGTGCACAGAGCCAGGAACACCGCGAAACGGTGCAGCCAGATGTTGTCAGGCGGCGATCCCGGTCCCGCCGTGTCTGCCATAACTAGTCCGCGGCGGATTCGGCTACGAACGTGAAGTCCTGGTTGTTCTCCCCCGCTACGACCTCGATGGACGAAACCTGCTCGCCGTAGAGCTCGTGCCACGCGACGACTTCGTACGTTCCCGGTGGCAGACTGAACGAAAAGGTTCCCGTGTCGCCCGACGTCGTGTGGAACGGGTGCTCGAACACGCCCACGTAGGCGTTCATCCACCGGTGAACGTCGCAGCGGAGCGGGAATACTTCCGCCTGTGCGAACTCGGTGAAGCTCTCCATGCCCTGGACGGGCTGGCCGACGTTGAACTGCGGGTTGATTTCCGAGAACGCGTGGATGTTGTGCAGCGTCTCGTCGCTGTTCCGGATCATCAGTTGCTGGTTCACCATCATGGTGAACGCGTGCGGGCTGTAGGTGCAGTTCTCCTGATTGACCACTACAGGTTGACTGGGCGTTTGGTAGGATGGACCTTCGTGCCCGGCCCGGATGTAGACGAGTACGTTCTGGAGCTTGCTCTCGTCAGTGACGAGGACTTCTTGGCTCCTCGCGCCATCGGCATGAGACAGGCAGAACGGATCGGCCGCCATCTGGATTGGCGGCATCTCGGGCACTTCTCCTTCGAACATGATGTTGCCGGTCAGTGTTGCCGTGGCTGTAGACGCGTCGTAGGCCGGCCCGCCGCCGGTTGCTCCGCTCCCCGCGCCCGGCGGCAGCCCGCCTTCGCCGCCTCCGCCGCATGCGACGAGTAGCAACATCGAGAAGACGCAAACGAAGATAGTTCTCTTCTGCATTTTACGGATCTCCTGTAAATATGAGGTTCAAGAACGAGTATCCAAACTATCCACTATAGCCAAGGCTGGAGGGGTTCTCAACCGTTACCGTCCCGGGCCTGGGTGTAGGGGCGGGACCTGTGCCCGCCCGACATCTGCCACCGATCGTTTTAGCTGACGGGTGGCCACAGGTGCCACCCCTACACCATCAAAAAAGGGCGGCCCGTCAGGACCGCCCTTTCGCCATCCAACCGGTTGTGGCGACTAGTCGTCTTCGGCGATGTCCGGCGCGCGCTGCCCGTTTCCGATCGTCAGGAAGAGGTGGTCCCGCATCGCCTCGATCTGCGCCTGCGTGCTGCCGCCCAGAATGTCGGTGAACGGCGTTTCGCCGTTCTGGAAGAACAGCGGCATCCGCGTCCCCGGCATTATTCCCTGGGGATCCAGCAACCAGTCCAGAACCCACTGGGGCCTCAGCCGCTCGTGCCCAACCTGCAGGTTTGGCGCCAGCTCGGCGGCCGTGACTCCGGGTGGAGGTGGCGCGTCCGAGGTTGGGTGGCAGCGCTCGCACTGCATCAGGCGGAACAGCTCGGCCCCCTGCCGCAGTCGTTCGTCGTTCGTCGCGATGGACATCTCGATGAACGGGTACTCGACTTCATCGAAAGCGGAGAAGTATCGTCCGATGGTCGCTGCCTCCACCTCGTCAAAGTAGAAGGTCGGCATCCTCACCGAGAGCCAGGGCCGCAGCTCTTCCTCGCCCGGATCCTGCAGGAACGGATGTAACCAGAGCGGCTGCGTCTTGGCGCCCTCCGTGGCGAGCATCGGGGGTGCCAGGCCCTCTTCAAGAGTCGCCTGAATGTCGCCGCCCGCGCCTTCGATTTCATGACAGCCACGGCAGTTCCGCCGCGCCATCATGGCCCGGCCGGCCTCGAGTTCCTCGGTCAGGTCGTTCCGCATGTCCGGCGGCACTTCTCCCTTCACGAGTCCGGTGATGACGAGGACGATGGAGTCGATCTGCTCCTCGGTAAAGCCAAAATCGGGCATCCGCAGTCGTTCATCCGGCCGCTTCACGCGTCCCACGTCGAAGATCCGGGGGTCGGTGAGCTTCTGTTCGTACCAGGCGCTGCGTTCGTGCGGGAGGTCGAGAAAGCCGAAATCCAGTCGCGTGACCTGCTTGCTTCCTGCGGTCGTCAATTCGGTGCCGATAGGCTGTGTCGTCTCGAATCCTTCGATCGTGTGGCAGCCGAAGCATCCGTACTGCCCGACGAGTCGTTCGCCCGAGAACAGGTGCTTGTCCTCGAGCGACATGCCGGTCAGTTGCTCTCGCGCTTCGATGCCGGTGGATCCGGCACGGAGAAACTCCAGGGTGATCTCATCCAGCGCGGTCTCGTCGGTTTCGGTCCACGGTTGAGCCGCGAAGTCCGGGTTGGTCAGCGAGCTGAGATAGACGGCGACATCCGCCGCCTCCTGGTTCGACAGGCGCAGGCTCGGCATGTTCGTGTCGTGCCACACCGATTGCGGATCGCGGACCCAGTTGTAGAGCCACTCGGTCGTTACCTTGCTTCCCTGGCTCTCCAGGTTGTAGCCGAAGCGGCGTCTGTGCTGGGGTTGATCTTCGTCTTCGGCGATCGGTCCCACAGCGTGGCAGCCCATGCAGCCGACGCTCTCAACGAGTGCCTGTCCTCGCTCGGCGTCGCCATTGGTTCGGCCTGCGGGCAGAGGGTTTGGCCTGGACTTTGAATAGAGGAACTCCACGATGGCGTTGATTTCCGCGTAATTCCTCGCCGCGTCCTGGGGTGCATTGTTGTTCGAGTTGAACCAGAACTGCGGCATCCGCGCCTCGGACTTGAAGCCCCGAGGTTCCCGGAGCCACCGTCGGGCCCATTCCCTGTCGAGTTTGCTGGCGATTGTCGTCAGATCGGGCCCGACGCCCCGAATATCCTCGTACCCCGGAATGTTGTGGCAACCGAAGCAGCCGTACGTCCGGATCAGATCTCGCCCGACGTTGAGCGACGGCGCTGCGGGCACGTCTCCGGCGCCGGTATGGCACTTCAGGCAGCTTGCCTCGATCCGGTTCATCGGGAGCATCGGAGTTTCGAGATAGTGCTGCTCCTCCCAATGGTAGTTTTCCTCCCATTCCGCGGTTTGAGCTTCGTCGACGGGCATGTGCCCGGCCCGCGTAAACTGCACGGCGCGGTCCAGGCCGGAGTGACACGTCGTGCAGCCGAACTGGTCCATCGGATGGGGCGAGGCGCTTCCGAGAAACTTGTCCAATTCAGGGTGCGCCGTGAACGGCTGCGGAGCATCGGCGAAACCGGCCTGATCGATACCCAGATGGCACGTCGTGCAGCGGTCGACCCGAGGCACCTGAAGGAACGGGTGGTCGTTGAACAGATTGGGTACCAGGATCTGCTGGATCTTCTCCGACGGGTTGAGCATATCCAGGACCGGCGCGTTTCGGAACGACGTGACGACGAGACCGGGGTCGAGGGTGTTTCTGACTCCTTCCAGTCGGTTGTACTCAGTCAGCAGGCCGTCCATCTGGCTCTGGATGTCGTCCCGCTGTCCGATGAAAGTTCCGAGTTCGGTTTCCCTGTCGCGGATGTCCAACGTCAGTTGCTCGACGCGCAGTTCGAACTCTCCAGCCACGGCGAGCGTAGCTTGGGCCTGTCCCAGGAGGGCAGCCGAGTTCGACGCGCTACTGGCGAGCGCTTCCTCGTGGTCGTATTTCTCGACGTCGTAGGTCGCGCGCGCGAAGCGATAATTCTGGTCTGCTGCATACAACTGAGCGTTCAGGTCGTCGAGGACTCCCTGGATGCGGTTCACTTCGGATTCGTTGGCGACCAGTGCGCCGCGCGCGTCGTTCAGTTGACCCTCGAGGACTCCGAATTGAGCCACATCGATCGCGCCCGAGGCGGCGTCCATTTCCGCCTGCGTTTGCTGAACCTGCATCCGGTTGAATGCCCGCTGATACTGTTTCCACTCGCGGTTGTAGTCGGCCATGATCATCCAGACCGTGAAAACGAACAGCAGGAGGCTCGTGATCGCAAACCACTTGTGCAGGCTGTCGACCTCGTAGAGCCGATCTCCCCGTTGCGAGATGTTCAGGGCCGGATCTTTCTTCGCCGGCGGTGGGATCGCCGGCTTCTTTCCTTCGCCGTTGGGTGTTTCGCTACTCAATGCTTTCTCCGCTTCAAAAGTCTTTCAGGCTTGCTAGATGTTGAAG
Source organism: Terriglobia bacterium (assembly GCA_965206125.1). Taxonomy (GTDB): domain Bacteria; phylum Acidobacteriota; class Terriglobia; order 20CM-2-55-15; family 20CM-2-55-15; genus CAXWPM01. The sequence goes on along the minus strand of CBDBIN010000044.1, from coordinate 247,223 downwards.
AAGTATTCCGGAATTCCGATGATGTACTTCAGGTTGAAGAGCCAGCGCAGGAGCATCTTGATGGGAAGAGCCGCCATAGAGAGCAGCAGAAACACCATCACGTGATACCGTGCCGGACCCAGGTTCTCGTAGAACTGTTTGAATAACGTCTTGGCGAGTATGATCGGCGTCACCAGCAGGTATGCAAGGACGAGGATAAAGCCGAACGACTCCCTCACTAGGATGTTCGAAGGAAGCCCGGTCCCGAGCGCCTTCACCCAGATGTACTCCGACAGGTTGATGTTGACCAGCGCCTCAAGCTTGTGAACGTCCCAGTATTCATAGGGCCCGAAGAAGCTCCAGTTCGGCCCCCTCAGAAATGTTCCCAGGATCACCAGCAGCACCCACAGGATCAGGAATCCGAACAGGAATGTCGTGATCTCCCAACTGCGTTCCTTGAATGTGTAGTATCCGTTTCCTTTGGGATTCGTGTCGACATACGGGATAGCGATCAGTCCCCCGATGATCAGACTCGGGAAGACCACTCCGGCCAGCCATGGGTCGAAATAGACCAGCATTTCCTGGAGTCCGAGAAAATACCATGGGGCTTTCGACGGGTTCGGCGTGCTTGCCGGGTTTGCGGCCTCCTCGATAGGCGCCGCGATCATGATCGACCAGCCGATCAACACGAAAGTCAGGACGACCATGCAGATCAACTCGGTGTAGACCAGGTCGGGCCAGCACAGCACCTTCTGCGCTGACTCGTCCTTCTCGACGACAGGTTTGCCGGACACCACTCGCTCGTCGTTCCGGATCCCTTCGCGCATGGCGAACCACGTGAAGAAGGGGATCAGGAACAGCATGCCCACGATCGGCACGTTGTCCGGCTTCGTGACGATCAGGTAGAAGTTCTCGTCGAGCATGCTTATGCCGAGGAAGGCGAACATTCCCGGAAAGAGGATCAACGCTGTCTTGTCGCTGTAGAAGATGCCGCGGTACTTGACTGACACGAACAGCAGTGCCGCCGCCAGCACGATCAGGATCTCCGGCGCCGCCAGGTAGTTGATGACATCTTTGATGAATTCCATGTTATTCCCGCTTCCTACAAGGGACCGGAGATGCCGCCGTCACGGCGGATTCGCCAGAAGTGGACGGCCATCAGGAAGCCCGCGACCAACGGCAGGCCTACGCAGTGCAGGACGTAGAACCGCAGCAGCGCGGCCTCACCCACGAACGTGCCCCCCAGCAGCGCGAACCGCGCGTCACTGGTGTTGTTGACCAGGTTGATGTCCCCGAGGGCCAGCAATGCCGCCCCAGGGCCCTCGTGACCGAGGAACGGTGTCGCGCGCGCCATGTTCGAGCCGACCGTGATCGCCCACATCGCCAGCTGGTCCCAGGGCAACAAGTACCCCGTAAAGCTCAGCAGCAGCGTCAGCACGAGCAGAATCACACCGACACCCCAATTGAACTCCCGGGGTGGCTTGTAGGATCCGGTCATGAAGACGCGGAACATGTGCAACCAGACCGAAATCACCATCGCGTGGGCTCCCCATCGATGGATTTCCCGCATGATCCCCAGCGGAACCTGTTCCCTCAGGTCGATGATGTCGACGTAGGCGTATTCGAGCGTCGGCCGGTAGTAAAACATCAGCAGCAGCCCGGTGAACGTCAACACCAGGAAGAGGAAGAACGTGATACCGCCCATGCACCAGGTGAATCGCAGGCGGATTCCCGACTTGCGAACCTTGACCGGGTGCAGATGGAGGAACACGTTGCCCAGCATCACGAGCATCCGCTTGCGGTCGGAATCCGGTACGCCGATACGGAAAACAGAGCGATAGATCTGGCTTTCCTGAATCGACTGTCCGATCTTGTCCGGCGACAATTTCGAAAGTAACTCTTTAAGCTGACTCATAGGTAGATAGACCCGATTCGATTATGACTCTTGCCTGAGGCCGACGAGTTTTCGCCGGCTCCCGGATTTCTTTCGTCGCTTCTCCCGGCAACCTACAGCTCGAGAAAAGCCAACGGGTTGCTCCACTCGCCTTTTTCCCGCTGATACTTCTTGCTCTTGTCGACCAGGATCAGTCCGTCGTCGCCAAGCGTGATCGTGTAGCGTTCCAGCGGCCGCGGAGCCGGTCCTTCGAAGTTGATTCCCGTTTTGTAGAACCCACTGCCGTGGCACGGACACTTGAACTTCTGCTCGGAGGCCAGCCAGTTCGGCGTGCAGCCCAGATGCGTGCAGGTCGTCGATAGGGCGTAAATGCCCCTGTCGTCGCGGATCAGCCAGGCGCCGAACTGGTCCTTGAATCGCTCATCCACAAGCCCGATCTGGTACTCCTCGGGTCGACCCGCTTTGAAGGTGGACGGTGGTTCGAACAGGACGTTGGGGAACATGAATCGCGCGGTTGCCGTTCCGGCGGCCAGCATGGACGCGGTGAAGGCCATCCAAGCCACGGACATCCAAGACAGGAACGACCTTCGCGAAGCGCCGCCCTTGGCCGAGGTCGCCTTGGGCTTCGCGGCCGGACGCGTCGGCGGCCGAGGTGGTATCGGCGGCGGTGTTTGAGGATTACTCATAAACAGGCTCCTCGCTTGTTGTCTGTATCGTGTGCTTCAAGTCCGCGCACGACGAAAGTTTGAGTTCTCCAGATGAATGCTCACGTCAATCAGAAAGTGTTCAGCACGGCGAGCGCGGCATCGCGAACCAGGAGGCTCGGATCATTCTCGCTCAGCAGCGCGATAGTGGTTCGAGTGCCTTCGAGCTTCAGCAGGCCGAGGCACTTTAACGCGTTAACGATAGCGTTGTTCTTGTCTGCTTCCGCCATCTCGGCGAACTGAGACAGGTACGTCCGGTCGGTCAATTGCAACAGGACATCCGCACCCGCGTCGTTGCCCATCTGGGCGAGCGACATCGCGGCGTTCCATCGCACGTCGGAGACCGTATCGTTGAGCGCGACCTCGAGTTCGTGCATCGTCGACGGGTCTTTCAAGACACCCAGAACATATACAGCCATCTTGCGGACTGACGCGTCTTCATTCGACGTCTGACCGGCGACGCCCGGAGCCGCTTGCCGGTCGGCGATGGCGCCCAGGGCCCAGAGCGTCGAGATCTTCGTATCGACGTCCGAGTCGTCAAGTCCTTCGACCAGCGCCGGTACGGCGACAGGATCCGCCAGATGCGCCAGGCTCATCGCCAGGAACTGTCGGATTCGGGGGTCGTCGTTCCGGGAGTTCTCGTACACGCGCAGCACATCGGCCGCGAAGCCGGTGTCGAGCAGGTCCGCGTCGCCCGCAATCACCTTCGAAAGCTCGAATGCAGCCTGCCAACGACGCGTGTCCGAACCCAGCCGGATCTCATTCAGATACACCTGTGGCGACTTCTGGTCATAGGTGATGTATCCAAAGAGAAGGAAGATGCCGACACCGAACGCAATGACGATAAGCGGGAACAGGAAAAACTGTGCGACCAGCAGCGAGGTCGGCTTCCGGACCTCGGTAAGATCCTCCTGCGGAGGCATGGAAATGGGGTTGCCGTTGGATTCCATCAGCGCCGAGATATGGCGGGATCTCCTCCCGCGGACGAACATAGCAGGATAGTGAACCAGAGCGTGCGCCGTCAACCGTAAACCAAGGAAAAATCGACGATTTCCCGGTATTTTTAGCCTGGAGTGGGCGGCGGTACGGTGGAGTTGGCCACCAGTACGCCGTCGCTGGCCCACGCTTCGATGTCGGAGTTCGGGCAGCCCAGCCATTCCAGTACTTTGCGGTTGTCTTCACCGAGCCTCGGCGGCGGCGTCTCGAGGCTTCCGGGCGTATCGGACAGCTTGATGGGTATTCCAAGCATCCGGAGGGGGCCGTACTCCGGGTGTATCAACTCGGCGACCATTTCGCGAGCGTGGATCTGGGGGTCCTCGAGTATTTCTCCGACTGTGTTGATCGGGCCGACAGGTATGCCGACCGCGCCTAGCTGGTCGGTGATCTGGGCACGGGTCCGTCTGCCGAGTGATTCGTCGATGATGGGCTTCAAGGCTTCGTAGTTGGCTATGCGTTTCGGCATCGAATCGAACCGCGGGTCTCGGGCCACGTCCGCGAAGCCGAGCACGTCGCAGAACAGAACCCACTGCTTCTGGTTTGTGACCGCGATGTTGATGTAGCCGTCGCGAGCCGAGAAACTCTCGTAGGGGACGATAGACGGGTGTCGCGTCCCCATCCTTTGCGGAGACCGGCCGGTCTCGAGGTATATCAGTGCCTGGTAAGCCAGGGTCGATACCATGCTGTCGAGCAGGCTGATGTCGACGTGCTGGCCCGCCCCGGACCGGTGCCTGGAGAGAAGCGCGAGCAGGATTCCCTGGAAGGCGTAGAGCCCGGTCACGATGTCGGCGAGTGACGCTCCCATCTTGAGCGGGGGCCCGTCCGGCTCCCCCGTGAGATCCATCATCCCGGATTCACCCTGAGCGATGACATCATAGCCGGGGCGGTCGCGGTAGGGGCCCGTCTGGCCGAACCCCGAGATCGAGCAGTATACGGCCCGCGGGTTGCGTTCATGCACGTCGGCGTAGCCGAAACCCAGTCGGTCGATGACACCGGGCCGGAAATTCTCGACGACGACGTCGGCCCGGTCGATCAGTTTCCACAGAATCTCCCGGCCTGCCTCGGTCTTGAGGTCGAGTCCCAGGCTCTGTTTGTTGCGGTTGATCGAATGGAAATAGGTGCTGATTCCGCCGACGAAAGGGGGCCCCCACAGCCTGCTGTCATCCCCGTGGGGGGGTGGCTCGACCTTGATGACGCGGGCACCCATGTCTCCCATCAACATCGTGCAGACCGGGCCGGAGAGAATCCGGGACAGATCGACTACCAGAGTGTCGTCGAGCGGTTTCATCGGGCGAATCCTACCACGCTAGGGGATCGACACCGTCTCTAGCGCGAAGGCGCGAAGGAACCGCGAAGGCACGGAGATCGATCAGGAAATTTGTTCCCTTCGTGGTCTTCGTTCCCTTCGTGATCTTCGTGTTAAGGAACGTATTAGAAACGCTTGCGGGAATCGAGCATTAGCGTGACAGGGCCGTTGTTCACCAACTCGACGTCCATCATTGCCTGGAATACCCCGGTGGACACCGGAACTCCCAGGCTGCGGACAGCTTCGACGAACTGGTCGTACAGCGCGACGGCTTCTTCGGGTCGGGCCGCCTTGATGAATGAGGGCCGGCGTCCCTTGCGGCAGTCGCCCAGGAGCGTGAATTGCGACACGGCCAGCAACTGGCCGCCGGTGTCGAGAACAGAACGATTCATGTGGCCTTCGTCATCCTCGAAGATGCGGAGCTCGGATACCTTCTTGGCCAGAGCTGCGGCGTCTTGGGCCGTATCGTCACGCTCCACGCCGAGCAGGATCAGCAGCCCCGGCCCGATTTGGGAGTGTTTCCGGCCTTCGATTCGTACTGAAGCGGAATGAACGCGTTGGACGACGGCGCGCATCTGGCGGTTTGCCTACCGGGGGTTCCGAAGGCTCCTCATGAAGCGTTGCTGGAGCTTCTTGTTGAGGAGGCGGGTGTTGCGGGCGTCGATCTTCCACTTGGCGCACAGCGTGGCCAGCGGGATGATGGCCTTTGCCATCGACCCGTGTCCACCCGCGGCGCCGAGACTGCCGAAGGCCTCCTTGAGGACCGTGCCCGCCGCGCGGACGTACCCCACGTTCCGCACCGATATGACCAGATCCGATTCGAAAATTCCGCTGACTACCGACCAGTCGGAACCCTCGAACTGCAGGCAGAAGTCGGCGATCTGCGGAATCAGGTCTTCGCGTTCCACGCGGCCGAGGTTGACGAAGGCTACCTTGTCGCAGATCTCTCGCGTCTTGAGTGCCTTGGCCAACGCATCCACCGCCGCCGGCGGCAGCTCCGGGCGCTCAATCCGGCGAAGCAGGTTCTGGTTGGCAAGCGGATAGAGGTAGGAAAAGGCCTCCACGTCCCACTCGTTGGTCTCGCGGGCAAGCAGAAACGTGTCGCTCTTGATCCCGTAAAGAAGCGCCGTTGCGAGCCGTGTACCGATGCGGTGTTCGCTCGATAGCAGGTACTCGAGAAGGATGGTCGATGTCGCACCGTAACCCGGTCGAACATCGCTGATCTGGGATTCATTTCCGTTCTGGAGCGGATGATGGTCGACGATGAGGTCCACTTTGCCGAGCTTTGTCTTGATATGCGAGGGCTGCAGGTCCACCAGCGCGACTCGGTGAAAGTCTTCGACTCTCTCGGCTGTAACTTCCTCGACCTCGATTTCGAGAAGCTTGACCATTGCGATGTTTTCCGGGCGCGTGATCCTGCCGAAGGATCCGATCACCGCGGTCTGCTTGTTGCGCCCCAGGACCTGGCGCAGAGCCAGTCCGCTGGCAATCGCGTCCGGATCCGGGTCGTCCTGCAACAAGATGAGGACCGAGTCGGCATCCTCGAAATGCTCCCGGATCTGTTCGACTCGCTTCGTCGACCGCGCCAGGACGATCTGCCAGCTCAGGTTGCCTTCAAGCAACTCTTGCATCGTGATCGAGTGCACGAACTGCTCCCGCTCGTTGATCGTGTCCCGATGCGCCGTGATGACGAGCGTGGGTACCTGCTTGCCGTGTTCCCGCACCACCTCCAGCACGCTGTCGATCCGGTCCAGGTCATCCGACTGTACGAGGAGCAGGTCGACGCTACCTGCGGTCAGCAGTTTCTTGAGTGAAGCGTTGTTGCGGCCGGGGAGGGAAACCTTCTGGCCGTGGGCGGCCAGGTGGCGTTTGGCGGCGGGGTCGGTAACGATGTAAGAGGCGGGACCGTTTCCGGCGAAATAGTCCTTGAGTAGCCCCGCGACGTAGTCCTCCTCGATGTATGCGACCGACTTCATGATATCGGCCCGGCGCATCCGCTCCGTCAGGCAACAAAAACGCACCTTCCTCGAGGAAGATGCTGGTGTTCCCGACGCCCATCGCGGTGGCCGGCCAAACAATAACTATACCGCGGCGATGTCCGTATCACAACGGTCCCATTTCCGGCCACGATAGTTCAGGATCTACAACCGCTCTGTCAGCCCCGCCACCAGGGCGGTCCGCCAGGCCAAAGAACTCACCAGGATATGCTCGTCGGGTTGATGAGGACCGAGACCGATCGGGCCCAGTCCATCCAGCGTCGGAATGCCGAGCGCGGCTGTGAAGTTACCGTCGGAAGCACCACCGGTGGATCCTTCTTCCAGCGGGTGGCCCAGGGCGGCAGCGATCTCGCGGGCGGTTTCGAACATTCGCGCCGTTTCCCGGGTCCGCTCCATCGGCGGGCGGGTGATCCCCCCGCGGACCTCGAGTTTCGACCCGTCGAGGACGGGAGACAGGCCGCGTATCGCCCTCGTGATGCGCTCGACCTCTTCAGGCGTTGAGGTCCGCGTATCAACTTCGATCCCAGTTTGTGCGGGGACGACATTCGAGCGGGTGCCTCCCTTGATGACCCCGACAGTAACGCTCGTACCGCGGTCCGTATCGTTCATGGCGTGGAGTCGAAGAATCTGGTGGGCGATTTCTTCGATCGAATTCACTCCCGCCCCCGGGTTGATCCCAGAGTGAGCGGCCTTGCCGATCGCTTTGACGGTGAAACGTCCAACGCCCTTCCGCGCGGTCTTGAGACTGCCCCCGGGAAGTGAAGGCTCCAGAACCAGAACCGCTCGGGCCTTCCGCGCTTCGGCTTCGATCAGCTTCTGTGAGGTCGCTCCGCCGATCTCTTCGTCGCTGGTCAGCAACACTGTCACGGGGTTCGTCAGTCCGCCGCTCGTGTCGAGCAGCGTCGAAAGCGCCATCCACATCATCGCAATCCCGGCCTTCATGTCGAAGACACCCGGTCCGGTGGCGACGTCGCCTTCGATCTTGAAGGGCCGCCGGGTCGCTTCGCCGGCAGCAAAGACGGTGTCGGTATGACCCAGCAGCATGATCGTTCGATCGCTACTGCCGGGAAAATGAATCCCGAGGTGGTCGCCGAAACCCGCGACCGGCGTGATCGTGACCCGACCGCCGATCTGCTCGAATCGACCGGCCAGGAAGCGGACCAGCTTGTCGACCAGCGGCTTATCGTCGCTGGGCGAGTCCATGTCGACCATCTGTTGGAGCAGCGCGATGCCGTCCGGCAGACGAGTCTCCAGATCCGTGAGTATCTCCTTCATTTGCGGTATCGTGCTCCCGGGCCACAGGCTCCTGGTTTGCCGGGTATAATGCGTCCCCGGGACTTATACCATATGAAGATCGGCATCCTCGGCACTCGCGGAATCCCGGCCAATTATGGCGGTTTCGAGACGTTCGCCGAGGAACTCTCGACTCGGTTGGTAGGCCGCGGTCACGACGTCACCGTCTACGGACGTTCGAACAACATCGACTATTCGGGCGATGTTTACAGAGGCGTCCGGCTGGTCATCCTGCCGACGCTATCCACCAAGCACCTCGACACGGTGGCGCACACATTCCTCTCTGTGTTCCATGCCCTCGGTCGCCGCTTCGACGCCATCCTGATGTGCAACGCGGCTAACGCCGTGTTCTGCGCCGTGCCACGCCTGACCGGAACACCCGTGGCACTCAATGTCGACGGCATCGAGCGCCTGCGGAAGAAGTGGGGCCTCGCGGGTCGCACGTACTACCGGATCTCGGAGACGTTATCGACACTTGTGCCGACTGCGGTGATTACCGATGCCGAAGTGATGAGGGACTATTACCAGAATGAGCACGGAACGGCTTCGGTGATGATCGCCTACGGCACCGACCTCCGGCAAAGCGAAGGCACGGCGCTTCTCGCGTCGCTCGGGCTCACCCCGCGCCGCTACCTGCTTTATGTTTCCCGGCTCGAGCCCGAAAACAACGCCCACGAGGTCATCGCCGGGTACGGCAAGGTCGCGACCGACATGCCGTTGGTTATCGTCGGCGATGCGCCCTATGCGCCCGAATACATCTCGGGCCTCAAGTCGATGGCCGACTCGCGTGTTCGTTTCACTGGTGCCGTTTACGGGGACGGCTACCTGGAACTGCGCTCCCATGCGTACGCCTACTTTCAGGCTACAGAGGTCGGCGGCACCCACCCGGCCCTGATCGAGGCGATGGGTTCGGGAAACTGCATCCTGGCTAAGGACACACTCGAGCACCGGGAAGCGCTCGGGGATACCGGCATGTACTTCGATACGGTCGATGACCTGGCTTCGGTTCTGGGAAAGGTTTTGAACGACGCGGAAGGCGCGGAGGCGAGCCGCGTCAAGACACGGGAGAGGGCCCGAGCGCTCTACTCCTGGGACAAGGTCACCGACCAATACGAAGAGTTGTTTCGGTCGTTGACCGCGCGTTGATTCGTCCCGGTCGTGTCGTGGGTTACAGGTTGCCATCAACTTCGATACAATTGCCGGGACCCCAATAGCGAAGATCAGTTAGTGCAGGCCACCCGAGGAGGCTAACCGTATGAAATCGACAGCAATGGCGCTCGCGATAGCGCTCATGCTCGCCGCCCCAGCCGTCGCGCAGGACTATGGATTCAGCTCGGCCTGGCCGGGACTAAGTCCGGAGGAACGCGCCGATGTGATGACGTTCGGCGAGGACTTCAAGGACTTTATGGGCCGGGCAAAGAGCGAAATGTGGTTCGTCCGCGAGGGCCTGGAACTTGCCGAGTCGGAGGGCTTCAACCAGTGGTCAGAGGCGGTGACGGCCGGGGACTTGACACCCGGGTCCCGCTGGTACGCCGTGAACCGCGACCGGACACTCGTCCTGTTCATTATCGGTAACGAGCCGATCGAAGACGGCCTGAGAATCGTCAACACTCACATCGATTCACCCCGGATCGAGTTCAAGACCAAACCGCTCCGGGAGCGCAACCAGGTCGTGACGATCGATGCCCAGGTTCACGGAGGTATCAAGAATTACCAGTGGGTCAACGTTCCGCTCGCACTCATCGGCCGGATCGACAAGACGGACGGAACCACCCAGTGGATCGAGATCGGGACCCAGCCCGACGATCCGATCCTTCTCATTACGGACCTCGCACCCCACGTCGATGCCGACTACAGGTCCCGGACCCAGCGCAACGTCATCCGGACCGAAGAACTCGAGCCCATCATCGCCTCGATGCCCCCCGACGAGGGCAGCGAGCATGATTCGACGATGGACCGCCTGCTCGCGCTGCTCGAACAGGAGTACGACATCGATCCCCGCGACTTCCTGTCGGCGGACATCCAGATTGTTCCCGCCACGGTCCCTCGCGACGTCGGTCTGGATCGTGCTTTGGTCGCCGCCTACGGGCAGGACGACCGGTCGACCGGCTATGTCAGCCTCAGGTCCATCGCCGAAATCGGGACGCCGGAACACACGGTAGTCGCTTACGCGGTCAACAACGAGGAAACCGGCTCGTGGAATACAGGCGTCAACTCTCAGTGGTTCACGACGCTCGTGGCAGAGATGATCGACACGCAGACCGGTGATTTCAGCGACTTGAAGCTTCGACGGACATTCCGAAACACGGAAGTCCTCGTCAGCGACACGACAACCGCCCTGAACCCTTTATTCCCCGGACCCCAGAACCAGGCATTGACGTCGCGACTCGGTTACGGGCTTGTCGTGAAGGAGTACGGACCCGGCCGTGAGGCCAATTCGGAGTTCTTTGCCAAGATTCGCGGAATCATGGATTCTGCCGGTGTGCGCTGGCAGACACACTCCTACGACTCGGGCTATGGAGGCGGCACGATCGCAGCATGGTTTGCCGGCCAGAACATGGAGGTGATCGATGTCGGTATCGGCATCGTGAGCATGCATTCACCGTTCGAGATGTCGTCGAAAGTCGACCTCTGGGAGCTCTATAAGGGTTTTCAGGCCTTCTTCAACAACTAGCAGAACCGGAAGCGGTAGCGACCGGGTAATCCCCGTTCCATGGAGCGGTAAGCGACCGGGTTGCCTGGTAGTGACGGGCCCGACGCCTAAGGAGTTTGCGTGAAAGGGATCGTACTCGGCGGTGGTCTTGGTACCCGCCTTTATCCAATCACCAAAGTCACCAACAAGCACCTCCTGCCGATCTACAATCGGCCGATGATCCACTACCCGATCCAGAGTCTCGTGGATGCGGGTATCGAAGAGATCCTCGTGGTGACCGGCGGCAACGGCGCCGGGGATTTTCTCGAACTGCTTGGCCATGGCAAGGAGTTCGGCCTCAAGCACCTCGACTACACGTACCAGGAAGGTCATGGAGGCATCGCGGCCGCTCTGGATCTTGCTGCGTTCTTTGCCGACGGCGAGGCGGTCTGCGTCATCCTGGGCGACAACATCTTCGAAAAGAGCTTCCGGTCGTCGGTCGAAGCATACGAGAAGCAGGGTTCCGGGGCTCGCGTGCACCTGAAGCAAGTTGAGAATCCGCAACGCTTCGGTGTGCCTGTCCTGGAAGATGATCGGGTGATCCATATCGAGGAGAAGCCGACCGATCCCAAATCCGACTATGCGGTTACCGGGATGTACATGTACGACTCCCGTGTGTTCGAAGTCATCAAGAGCCTGGAGCCTTCCGGCCGCGGCGAACTCGAGATCACCGACGTAAACAACGCCTACATCGAGATGGGCGAGATGACCTACGAGATCATCGACGGATGGTGGTCCGATGCCGGAACCTTCGATTCGTTGTTACGAGCGAACATCCTGGTTGCCGGCCGTGAAGGAACGACCTCCGAGGAGATCTCGATGGAAACCATTCGTCGCTCGGCCGCGGCGCTCGAGGAACGGTAGATGCCCGTGGACACGAGGCGAACGATCCTCGTCACCGGGGGGGCCGGTTTCATTGGTTCCAACTTCGTCCGTTACGTGCTCGAGACCGAGAGTGACGTGACGATCATCAACTACGACCTGTTGACGTACGCAGGCAACCTCCGGAACAACGAATCGGTCGGTGATGACGATCGCTACAGCTTCGTTCGCGGAGACATCACCGATGCCGCGCAGTTGGCCGATGTGTTCGAAAAGAACGACATCGATGTCGTCGTCAACTTCGCTGCCGAGACTCACGTCGACCGTTCAAACGAGGATTCCTCTCCTTTCGTCCGCACCAATGTGCTGGGAACCCAGTGCCTGATCGACGTGGCTCGTCGCCATGGCGTGTCCCGCTACGTGCAGATTTCGACCGATGAGGTCTACGGTAGCCTGGGCAGCGAGGGCAGCTTCCGCGAGGACACGCCGATCAATCCGACCAATCCGTATGCGGCGACGAAAGCGGGAGCCGACTTCCTGGTCCTGAGCCACGCGAAGGTTCATGGGTTTCCTGCTGTCGTGACCCGCTGTTCCAACAACTACGGATCGAACCAGTTTCCGGAAAAATTCATCCCGTTGATCATCAGCAATGCGCTCGAAGGGAAACCGATCCCGGTTTACGGCGAAGGCCTCAACCGCCGTGAGTGGATCTACGTGGACGACCACTCGCGAGGTGTCTGGAACGCCATCGAACGCGGCCGCGACGGCGAAGTCTACAATATCGGCGGAGGGCACGAGATCCCCAACATCGAGGTCGTAAAGCATGTGCTCGCGATCATGGGCAGACCCTCCTCGCTTATCCAGTTCGTCACGGACCGCCCCGCGCACGACATGCGTTATGCGATCGACTGTTCGAAGATCGAGACTGAATGGGGCTGGTCCACCCTGACCGATTTCTCCACTGGTATCGAGAAGACTATCGAATGGTACCGGGCCAACGAAGATTGGATCCGCGAAGTCCAGGACGAGTCCTATCTGTCCTACTACGATCGCCACTACACGAACCGGGACCGGACGCTGGCCGACCGAGACGGATGAGTACGGTCCGACCATCGCTCGAGCGCGCCGGGGACCGCCCCCCCCCTTCGGACCAGGGCGACCCCACCGGCCGCGGATGCGATCTCTGCGGTGCAACCAGAGCGAGTCATGTCATGGCTCCTCGGACCCTCGATGGTCCCTTGATGCGATGTGACGAGTGCGGGCTGTACTTCGTCGGGAACCGAACCGCCGGCCTGGCGTTCGGCCGCGAGGCTCGGGCCGAAGTGGCCGCCAGGATTCGTGACGCGAACGCCGGCTACCGTAGCCTGGCCAGGGACGAAGAACGGCGACTGAACCATCTCAACTCCCGTTGGCGGCTGGATCTGATGAAGCCGTACTGTAGCTCAGGCCGTCTGCTCGAGGTGGGTTGTGGACGTGGCGATTTCCTGAGCGCCGCCAGGGAGCGCTTCGAGGTGTTTGGAGTCGAACCGAATCCCGAGTTAGCGGCCGACGCCCGGGCCGAAGGAAACCTGTTCGAAGGCTTGGTGGCCGATGCCCCCTGGTCGGATTTTGACGCCGCCGTCAGCTTTCACGTCATCGAGCACGTCGACTCCCCGTCGGCCTTCGTCGCGGACATCGCCGGGCGCCTGAAACCGGGCGGCCTGCTGGTCCTCGAGACACCCGACATCGGAGGATGGCCGTACCGCCTGATGCGCTCGCGATGGCGTCAGTTCATTCCGGAGCACTACTATTTCTTCGACCGCAGGACGCTGGCCCGACTGCTCGGGGAGCAGGGTTTCGACGTGCACAGGATCATCCGCGTGGGAAAGTACGCCAGCCTGGGGTTTGTCGCCAACCGGCTCAGCCGCTACCTGCCTTCGATCGGCACCTGGTCGCGACCGGGAACCTCCCGCGTTTTTCGGCTCAACCCGTTCGACATCATGTTGGTGCTGGCGACGCGCCGGTCATGACCGATATCGCGGCCGTCATAGTCAACTGGAACGCGGGACCGATACTACGATCTTCGGTCGAGTCGCTGCTTGCCGAAGAAGGCCTGGAGGTCGTCGTCGTCGACAACGCTTCGAGCGACGGGTCGATGAGGGCGCTCGGGCCGTTCGAAGACCGAATCCAGGTTATCGCGAACGTCGCGAATGTCGGATTCGCCGGCGGGATCAACCAGGCGTTCCGTTCCACCGGAGCGCCGTTCGTGCTGATCCTGAACCCGGATGTTCGCGCACGGCCCGGCGGCGTCCGCTCGCTCGCTCGCGTGTTTGATGAACACCCGCGCGCCGGCGCCGTCGGGGGCTTTGTCAACGAACGTTACATGCCCCGGAGGTTTCCGACCGTGGGCAGTCTGGTCCGTGAGAACCTCGGCTTCGCGCCCTCGGATGTTCGGGTCACCGGCTCCACCTCGATGCGTGTGGACCAGCCGGCCGGGGCTGCCCTGATGATCCGTCGCCAGGCGTACGACGAGGTCGGGGGGTTCGACGAGCAGTTCTACCCGGCCTGGTACGAAGACGTCGATTTCTGCCGGAACCTTGCCCGAGCGGGTTGGGAGTCATACTTTCATCCCGGCGCTGCCTTCGACCACGACGGCGGTTACAGCCTCGAAGCTCTCGGCTTCGAGCGTTTCCTGTCGACCTATTACGACAACCAGTTTCGGTACGCACGGAAACACTTCAGCCACAGGTCGACACTCGCGTTGAAAGCAGCGCTGACAGTGGGAACGGTGCCGAAGATTCTCGTCCGGCCGGGACGCGCAGGCAGCTACTGGCGCGTCCTCCGCGAAGTACTCACCGATTGATGAGCCAAACCCGAGTCTCGGTCCAGATCGTCACGTTCAACAGCGAGTCCGATATCGCCGGATGCCTCGAGAGTCTTTCCGGCCAGACCTATCGGAATTTTCGGGTTCGGATTCTCGACAACGCATCATCCGACCGGACGCTCGAACATGTGGGCGAGTTCGAGGCCGAGGTGATCGATTCGGCTGTGAACATCGGGTTTGGGGCCGGCCACAACCGGCTCGCGCGTTCATGGCCGGCGCCTTACGTTCTGTTTCTCAACCCGGACACCGTCCTCGAGCCTACCTTCCTGGAGGAGATTGTTGCCGCCCTCGAAGAAGCACCCGACGCCGGGTCCGCCTCCGGCAAGCTGCTGCGGATGGACGGGCAGACGATCGATTCTACCGGGATCATCATGACGCGGAATCAGCGGCACCTCGACCGGGGCGCTGGAGAGGCCGACCGGGGACAGTACGACGTGGCGGGTCCGGTGTTCGGTCCCAGCGGGGCGGCCGCGCTCTATCGGTATGCGTGTCTCGAGGACGTCGCTATCGGTAGCTGGTTTTTCGACGAGGACTTCTTTGCATATCGCGAGGACGCCGACCTGGCATGGCGATGTCGGTTGCTGGGATGGGACTCGATCTACGTCCCGTCCGCGCTCGCGCGTCACCGCAGGAGGGTTACACCCGAGCGACGGTCCGAGTTGACCGACGCGATCAATCGCCATTCGGTGAAGAATCGCTTCCTGCTGAGGTTGAACAATATGACCCCGAGCCTCTACCTTCGAGATCTCTGGCCCATCACGGCGCGAGATCTACAGGTTGTCGGTTACGTGCTGCTCCAGGAGAATTCCTCACTGCCGGGCCTCCTGTATCCGTTGAGGCACCTCTCCAGATTGCTCGAGAAGCGTCGGATTATTCAATCGCGAGTCCGGATCGATTCAGGGGAGCTCGAACGTTGGTTCGGGTAGAATACCCGGGGCCCGAATAGCTCGGGTCCCACGCATCGCGACACGGGTCACTATGGCTGAAAAACTCATCGGGAGCCTAATCTACGGCGACCATCCACCGCCGAAAAAGGCCCGCCCTGTCAAGGATCGTATCAAGGTCCCCGTTTCCATCGCCCTCGTCCTGATCGTTGTCGGAGGGGCGCTCTACAAGTTCGCGAACTACCGCGAAGAATCCCAGGTTCACAGGTTCCTCGAGACGATCGCGGCCGGCCGGTACGAGGACGCCTATGCGATGTGGGATGCCGGTGAGCGGTATCGCATGAAGGCTTTCCTTGAAGACTGGGGGGACGAGGGCTACTACACGAGCGGTCCGAGGGAGTTCGACGTCATCGATTCGGACGGAGGCGGAGGGGCCGTTACCGTGTACGCCCAGATCGACGACCAGGTGCCGGTTGCGATTCTGGTCCACAAGGAGACGCTCCTGTTGTCGTTCTCGCCCGACAACAAGTACCGGCGTTAGCAGCCCGTGGCAGAAGTCAGACGCCCGCTCTTCCGGTTGTCGAGGGATGCGGTTAGCTATATTGAGTCCTGCGGCTTCCCGCGCAACTGCATGTAAAACTCTTCGATTCGGGGAACGGTCAACGAAATGTCGTAGCGCTTCCGGACCCGCTCGCGAGCTTGCTCCCGCAGGGCGAGCCGTAGAACGCCGTCTGCCTGAAGACGCCGAACCGCCCCGGCGAGCTCCGCGGGATTCTTTGGCGGCACGAGCACACCGGCCTTGCCCCAATCGAGGATTTCTGGTGGCCCACCCGCGTCCGTCGCGATCACATTGACGCCGGCCGCCATCGCTTCGACGATGACGATGCCGAAGGGTTCCTCCCACGAAGGGACCAGGAGGACGTCCACCCGGGGCAAGAAGTCCTCTGGACGGACGAAACCGAGGAACTCGACCGGAAGATCCTGGGCCTCGGCCCTGAGTCGGTCGACGTAGGAGGGCTCTCCGTTGCCTGCCACCAGCAGACGGTAATCGGGTCCCAGTCGGCGCATCGCCTCGATGGCGTCGTCGTGGCCCTTATGTGGCGACACCTGACCGAGAAGGCCCAGGGCTATCGGCTTCCGGAGAGGCCGGGCCCCGTAATCGAACCTCCCCAACTCGACCCAGTTTGGGACGATCGCCGTTGCCCGGGGTTTCAAGTGAGCAATCGAGCGGAGAATCTGGTCGGTAGTCACGATCCACCCGTCGACCCTGCGGTAGATCGGGTTCCCCCTGACGGGAAATACCAACTGACGGGTCAGGACCAGCTTCGGCTTCCTGAGCCTCCAGAGGGCGCCGGCGACGATTGGGTAATCGCGGGCCACGTGTGCGTGGACGATGTCGAACTGTCCGCTCGCAACGATTCGGGCGAGCCGCACGGCCGAATAGATGTCGACGGAGTTGAAGAAAGGCAGGCGATGGTCGAGCTCCAGAGGTCCCCCGGCCCGTCCCGCCACCCGGACTTCATGGCCACGTTCGCGGAGTTTGCTGGTCAGTTCATCGACGTGGACTTCCCCACCGCCCATCACCCGGGCCGAACAGACCTGGAGAATACGCATGGCGCCTACACGAGGGGCGATTCGATCAGTACTGCGGGTGCGACGGTAGCGGTGCCAACTCGGCCGACGACGATTCCCGCTGCGCGGTTGGCAATGCGTGCGGCCTCAATGAGGGAACCGCCCGCCGCTCGCGCCAGTGCCAGGGTCGCGATGACCGTATCGCCTGCGCCGGTGACGTCAAAGACCCTGCGTCCAGCCGCCTCGATATGGTGGGTGCCGTCGTCGCCGAACAGGGACATGCCGTCCTCGCCCCGGGTGATCAAGACGTATGGGCATCCAAAGCGGTCGAGCAGTCGCTGACCGGCTTCCTCCGCGGAGGAACGATCGTGGATGCGAGTTCCGGAAAGAGCTTCCGCCTCATGATGGTTGGGTTTGATAAGAGTCACGGGACGATAGTCGTCGGCGTAGTCGAGCTTGGGGTCGAGGAAAACCGGAACACCCGCGCGCTCGGCCATGGGGAGGATACGAGCCAGCAGGCCGGGGTTTGCCGTCCCCTTGTTGTAATCGGAGACGACGACCGCATTCGCGTCCCCGAGTGCTTCGGCGAAACGTCCGGCGAGTTCCTCATTGACACTGTCGGGCACCGGCGTCCGATCCTCGCGGTCGGTCCGGACGATCTGCTGATTGTGCGCGATGATCCTCGTCTTGAGCGTGGTTCGACGGTCCGTCGGGACAAGTCCGTCGGTGGACATTCCCATGTCCGAGAAGAGTGAAGCCAGACGTTCCGCCTCGGCATCACGCCCCACGAGGGCGATGGTTAGGGGGATTCCACCGAGTGCCTGGATGTTCGCAGCCACATTGCCACAGGCACCCGGACCGTAGGTTTCGTCGGTCACCTTGACGATCGGGACCGGCGCTTCGGGCGAGATACGCTCGACGAGTCCCCATGTGAACTGGTCCAGCATGACGTCGCCGATGACCACGACCCTGCGGCCGGCGAACCGCTCGACAAGCTGTTTCAACCTGTCCTTCGTCATGTCGGTCATCCGCTCCTACCCGACGGGCGCATGAGGACGAGAGTGTGGCCGGCGCACCATTTCGTCCGCCGCCCTGGTGACCTGTTCCAAGGTGACCGATTCGATACAAAGCGGTGAATCGGCGACCTCACAACGGTACCCAGCGCAGGGGTTGCAGTCGAACGGGTTCTGGACGATCCGGTGCGGCGCCTGCCACGGATGCCATCGAAACGAAGCCGAGGAACCCCAGGGGACGACAATCGGCGTTCCCACCGCCGCCGCCAGGTGCATCGGCCCGGAGTCGTTGCCGACGTAGAGGTCCGCCCCGCGGATCAATTCCCCAAGCCGCGGGATCGTCAGGCCAAGAAGGATCGTACTGTTCGGGACGTTGTGCGCGACCTCGGCAACCACGGACTCCTCTCCCGGCCCGCAGGTCAGGACGACGGATTCCTTGCGGTCCTGGAACATTCGGCCGACGGCCGCAAAGCCCTCGGCCGCCCACCGTTTCGTCTCCATTTGCGCGCCGGGATGGATCACGACGTAGGGCCGTTCACCCATCGTCTTCCGCACCCAGGCGGCTTCTTTCGCGTTGGGTTCGAAACGCAGCGGCGGAAGTTCGTCTGTTTCCATTCCGAGCCAACGGAACCATCGGGTGGTGTTTACGACGGCGTGAAGCCGCGCGTCCGTCGGACGCGGCATCAAAGCGGTGTAGAGCCGGCTGTACTGGTAACCTTCCATCCCGACGCGAGGGCCCCGCGCTGCACACGCGTACATCAGGCTCGTCGGGCCGCCGTGTAAGTTTACGATTGCGTCGAAGCGCCGGTGGAACAACTCCATCGCTGTCGCCAGTTTGCCGCGGTCCGTCGTCAAGACTTCGTCGACGTCCCGATTGCCTTCGAAGCACCCTCCGAAGCGCCCCTCGACAAGCAACGAGACGCGGAAGCCGGGGAACTCCCGCTTGAGCGAGCTGAGCGGGCTTGTCAGCAGGAGGCAGTCCCCCATCGAGCGGAGACGGATCAGCAGGATGGACGCGTCAGGGGGGATCCTTCGGAAAAGGTCGCGCAAGGGTTCGGAGCCTCGCTACTCCTCGACCGTTGCTTCGCTCACCAGCATCACCGGAATGTCGTCCCGGATCGGATAGACGCGGTTGCACTCGGTGCACTTGAGTCCCCGGTCGTTGTGAACCGGGTTCAACTCCGCCTTGCAGAGCGGGCAAACGAGAATCTTCAATAACTCGGGGCTAACTGCCATAACGCGACGATGTTACCACAGTTAAATACGGCGATCTTTGCTAGCATACCGGGCGATGAGTGAGCTGCGGCTGGCATACGGAAGTTCCCACTTCAGCCTGACCTTCGGCGCTACCCGCCTCACGGTGGTCGCGCCCGAGGAGTCTGATCCGGGACCCGCCCGCGAACGCCTGATCGATTCGGCGCCGCTCGAAGATGTGGCGCGTGGGAAACGGGTTCTGGTCATCGTTTCCGACTTGACACGCCCGACGGGAACACGGGAATTCCTTCCCGACATGCTGCGTCGATTGGAAAGCGCGGCCGCCGTCCGGTTTCTTTTCGCCACGGGCCTGCATCGGCCACTTGACGCGTCAGACAAGGCCGCCATCGTCGGGGACGATGTCTTTTCGGCCTATCCGATGCTCGATCACGAGCCCGAGTCCGGCAACACGTACGTCGGCGATACCTCGTTCGGGAATCGCGTGGAAATCGACAGCCAGGTCCTCGAGCACGACTTGGTCGTCCTGACCGGCTCGATCGGGTTTCACTACTTTGCCGGCTTTTCCGGCGGCCGCAAGAGTCTGCTGCCCGGGGTCGCGTCACGAGCGTCGATCGAGTTCAACCATCTGCTCGTGCTGAATCGGAACGGGTCCGGGCGAAACCCGGATGTCCGTGTGGCCACGCTCGAGGGGAATCCTGTTCACGATGACATGGTCGAAGGTGCGCGGCTCGTCGATCGCGAGCTGTTTGTCTACAACACGATCCTCGACAGCCGAAAACGGATCCACAGTGTCTATTGCGGTCACTGGCAGGAGGCGCATCGGCTTGGGACCGAGGACTACTTGCGGCATGGGAGCGTACCGATTTCCGATCTTCGCGACCTTGCGATCGTCAGCTGCGGAGGGTTTCCGAGAGACATCAACATGATCCAGGCCCACAAAGCGCTGGAGTTCGCGCGGTACGCCGTCCGGCCGGGAGGAACCATTATCCTGCTGGCCGAGTGCCGGGAGGGCATGGGCCATCCCAGCTTCTTCCCCTGGTTTAGATACACTGCCACCTCAACCGATCGATGCAACACAAGCGTTGAATCGTTCTGCTGGAGTTTCAAACTCCAGCGTCTTACGCGGCCGTTCATTGAGCTCACGTGCCACCTTGTTCAGGTGCGCCTGCGAGTGCACCGATAAGTCGGTTCTCTTTGGGAAGTACTGTCGGAGCAGGCCATTCGTGTTTTCATTGGAACCACGTTGCCATGGACTCTGCGGATCGCAGAAGTAGACGTCGATGTCGGTCGCCAGGGTAAACCGCCGATGATCTCCCATTTCCTTGCCGCGATCCCAGGTCAGCGATTTATACAGCTCGGTCGGTAGTTTCTTCGCGTGCTTGATCAGTGCAGGCACGACGGTCTTGGTCTGTTTATCCGACACTTTCACCAACATCACGTAACGGGTATGGCGTTCGACCAGGGTCGCAATGTAGGTGTTGTTCGATCCCACTATCAGATCTCCCTCCCAGTGACCGGGAACGGCACGATCTTCGACCTCGGCCGGGCGCTCACGAATCGATACGATATCGGCGAGATCCCCTTTCCCGTGACCTTTGTGACTGGAATGTCGGGATCGACGAATCGTTCGTCTCGACCTCAGATGTCTAAGTAGTTCTTTCTTAAACACCCCGCGCGCCTGCACGAATAGGCTGCGATAGATCGTCTCGTGGGACACGTGATACGACTCATCCTCTGGATAGGATCGCTTCAGCCAGCCGGCGATCTGTTCGGGCGACCAATTCCGCCGGAGCTTCCTCGCCACCATTCGCCGTAACCGCGGATGGCGACCCAACTGACATCGCTTCGGGCGACGGGCCCGGTTCCAAGCCTGTTCATCGGCGACAGACGCCCGGTAGTCATCATAGCCCCCATTGCGCTGGATCTCCCGGCTCACCGTCGAGGGTGAACGCCCCAGACACTCTGCGATCGAACGCAACGACTGCTCGGCCGCGATCCCGCGGGAGATCTCCTCACGTTCCGACAGGCTCAAAGCCAACCTCGACCGTCGTCGTGGTCGAGGACGAATGCCTCCGGTATGCGCCAGCTGACAATATACAGACGATGACAGCTTGCCAAACGCTCGCCCGATCTCATGCAGAGATTCCCCTCGCCGCCACCGATCCCATACCTCCGCCTTCTCCGCCGCCGTGAAACCGAATCGCATCCCTTTCCGCATACACTCCACCTCTTCCTTTTAAGATAAAGTGTTGCGTCAATCCGTTGAGACCAGCACAGAACTCGAAGAGTTCGAGCGAGCGCTGCGTGCCGGCTACGAGGTTTATGGACAGACGGCGTACGCTCTGCTGTCCAAGGCCCGCCTCTTCCGTGTGATCTGCGTGTCCGACCTGCCCGAAGAGGATGTGCGTCAGATGGGCATGGAGCCCGCCCCCGACCTCGATTCGGCGATGGCCCTCCTCGAGGGTGAGGCCGCCCACGCGCCCGGCTACATCCTCCCCTTTGGCGGCCAGGTCCTTCCCGTTCTGGCTGGAGAGGCGATCCGTCCCTTGGGAAGACTAGTGGCCACTCGGTAGGGTAGCCATCGAGGCACAGGTTTTCCGACCTTCGTGATCTTCGTGTCTTCGCGTTGAAAAAGAACACGGCGTTGATCTGCATACCGGGCCTGCCGTCTCTCCGGTAAACTTTCAGCTGACAACCGGGTCAAACTCAAGGGGGAGGGTACTGTGATGAAACTGCGTTGGTGTCTGCTGCTGGCTGTGCTGCTTGCCGTTCCCGTGCGGGCGACGACCGTCAAGCGTTTGGATCTGGACGGGCTCGTGTCCACAGCGGGAACGATCGTTGTCGGGGAGGTCTTGGGCTCGGAGACGTACTGGACTTCGGACCGCCGCGTGATCCTGACCCGCCATACGATCCTGGTTGACGAAACATTGAAAGGCGCCGCCGAGGAAATGATCGAGGTCACAACCGTCGGGGGAAACATCGGAGATATCGTGCTGTACGTTGCCGGGATGCCTGCCTTCACCGCCGGAGAGCGCGCCGTACTGTTCCTGGAGTCGAGCAGCCGCTATCGCACAGTCGTCGGCCTCGGCCAGGGCAAGTTCCGCGTCAAGGGCGACTTCATCGCGAATGAAGTCTCCGGGCTCGAATTCACGGATGGCAAACCGGCCTTGCCGACCCGCATGCCGTTTGCCCGGTTCCGGGAAGAGATCCGCCGGCGTCTCGATCGATAGAGATTCACTTTGAAGAAGACTCGCGCACTGCTTCTCCTCCTGATCCTCCTGGTCCAGCTCGGGCCGGCGCTGGCCTACGTCCGCATCACCCTGTCTCGTGCGCGCACGGTGCGGTGGACCGAAATGCCGATTTCATACGCGATCAACGAACTGGGCTCGGACCAGATTCCGAACGGCAGCGAATTCGGTGCCACGCACGAAGCGTTTGCGACGTGGGAGGCGGTTGCCAGCGCGGACATCGAATTCGACTTCGAGGGCACGATCGCGGAGCGTTCTGTCGGCCTGGACGGCACCAACCTGATTACCTTCGCCGACGACAGCGATCTGCTTGGCACGACGACGCTGGCCGCCACGTTTTCCTGGTTCCGGTTCGAATCCGGAGATGTTGTCTTCAGGGAAGCGGACATTGCGTTCAACCCCGTTTTCGATCTGACGACCAGCGGCGAGGCGAACAGGTTCGACATCCAGGGCGTGCTGACACACGAGATCGGGCACATGCTGGGGCTGGATCACTCGGGGATCATTTCATCGGTCATGGCGCCGTTCGCATCACCCGAGCAGATCGACCAGCGGACACTGCAATACGACGACATGGCCGGCGTTGGGGAAATCTACCCGAACGCGGACTTCGCCTCAGGGGTCGGATCGATTGCCGGCCGCGTGCGCTCCAATTCCGTGCCCGTCTTCGGAGCGCACGTCGTGGCCATGAACGAAGATGGGACGTCGCTGGTGGCGATTCTGTCCGACGAAGATGGAGAGTACGAACTGGGATCGCTTCCGCCCGGAGACTATCGGATCTATGCGGAGCCCCTGGATCTGCCCGTCTCATCGGACCAGCTGCCCGGATTCTTCAATGGGATCCGGACGGATTTCGACGCCACCTACTTTGGAGGGACTCGCTTTCTCGCCGACGCTCCGAGTGTGGCCGTTTCCGCCGGCACATCGACTGGGGAAGTGGATATCGACGTTTTCCCCGATAGCGCTGATTTCAACCTGACACGTCCGGTTTTTGCCCAACGGGTCGAACGAACCGGAACAGAAACCCTGCGTGTAGGGGGCACGGACGTCGTTGCCGGTATCTCTTTCTCTTCTTCGACCCCCGGAATTACGCTAGACGAGCCCGTTTTCGGTGGGCGCATCTCCCGCACGGCCCGGACGAGTGCCACCCTGTCCGTGACGGCTTCCACTGACCTGCCGCTCGGCCCGAAGAGTGTCACCGGACTGTCGGGCGGTTCGCCCTCGGTGCTGAGCGGAGTTCTGGTGATTACCGATCCTCGGCCATCGGAGATCGAAGTCGCTCCCTCGTCCGGCGCCATCGACGGAGGCATGGTTGTGACGATCATCGGGCAGGATTTTCGTCCCGGGTTGAGTGTGCTGTTTCGCGGGTTGCCGGGGGAGGACCTCGAGTTCCTGAACTCGGGCATGCTCCAGGTCACGGTTCCTCCGAACTCACCCGGACCTGCCAACGTCCACATCATCAACCCGGACGGCACCTGGGGACTGCTCGAAGGCGGCTTCGACTACTCCGGACCACCGCCGGCGATTTCTACCGTGGCTCCGCTCGTCGGTCCTCCGACGACGCTCGTGACGATCGAGGGAGAGAACTTCGACATTCGCCGCCAGCATGTGGAGGTTCGGTTCAACGGCGTCCGCGCCAACGTCGTCCAAACGACTCGCACCCAGATTCAAACGGTTGTGCCGTTCGGCGCGACCACCGGAGACGTCACGGTGGAGGTTTTCGGAGTTGTCGCCGAAGGCCCATTGTTCATGGTAACCGAATTGGAGATGAGTTCGAACGTCGCTCCAGCCGGCTTCCGGTTCGTGGATGCGTCGCCCGCGTCCGGTGGCACCGAACTCGATTTCATCAACGAAGACGACTCGGTTTTCTTCATGGAGCTTCCGTTCTCGTTCAGCCTGTTCACCGACACCTTTGTCGCGGGCACGCGGATCTCGATCGCCACCAACGGGTGGATCAGTCTCGAAGGCGCGTCGCTTCCCGAGTTTCAGAACGCCTCGCTCCCAGCGAAAACCGTGGAACGTCCCAGCGGTAGCGAAGGGACCATACCGCCGGCGTTGATTGCGCCCTACTTCGATGATCTGATCCTCGTTGACGACGCCCGTGCCACGACGCTCGTGACCGGCGACCCCGGCGAACGACAGCTCGTCGTCCAGTGGGAGGGCACGTCGATCCTGGATTCGGTAGGCACGGGGTTCTGGTGCAGACAGCCCAAGGGAATTGGCGATAATGGGATATGGCGCATCGCAAAACGAAACGGAATCCTCTATTTGCCGGACGTTGGTTCGAAGACGACATCATTCTCCTCTGCCTTCGCTGGTATTTTCGCTTCAAACTCAGCTACCGGGATTTGGTCGTGATTCTTGGTGAGCGGGGCTTGTCGATTTCGCACACCACAATCTTGCGTTGGGTGGTTCGCTATGCCGAAACGTGCGAAAAGCGCTGGCGCCGATTCGAGCGACCGGTAGGAGGAAGCTGGCGAGTCGATGAAACGTTCATCAAGGTTCGGGGCCAGTGGATGTATCTGTACCGCGCCGTGGATGGACAGGGCAACACCGTGGAGTTCTATCTGAGTCGAACACGCGGCATTGCGGCAGCGAAGGCATTCTTTCGCAAGGCACTGAAGCATCATCCGGAGCCACACAGCATCACCCTGGATGGCCACCGGCCGAGCCATAGCGCGCTACGTCGCATGGGAATGAACGGGGAGTTCAACTTCCGGGGACGGAACCCGGTGAAGATTCGTTGCTGTCAATACCTGAACAACGTGGTGGAGCAGGACCACCGCCGGGTGAAGGGGCGATTGCGGCCGATGTTGGGATTCAAGACGTTCTACAATGCGCGACGGGTGATTACCGGCATCGAGCTGGCGCAGAAGATCCACAAACGCCAGTTCGCAATTCCGATCACATTGCAGTCGAATCCTGCGGTGATCTGGCGTCACGTCATGGCAGCATAGTCCGCATCGCTGCGGCACACTCCTGGTCTTATCGCTCCGACAATCCTATCTGCACCAGAACCGTGACCCGGCGCCGGTGCGAAAGCCCCGGATCGGTCGACCATGTCCTTGATCGGAGGTTTCATCATCACGAAGATCCGGTCCGGCTTGACGCGGCGCAGGCCGGTAACCGACGCTCCGAGGGGGGTTCCGTCAATCCTTGTCGACCGTAGTTTCGCCTCGATGTTCAGCATGGCCATCTTCGCCGAAGGCGTCAGTGCTTGATACTCATCTCGGGAAATTCCGATGCCTGTCTCGACGAGGGGCGACCCGCGGTCTCTGAGTTTGTCGAATCCACCGTCGAGATCGGAAGAGGCGGCCCTGTCAGGGATCATGATCGTGCGGACGATCGCATCCGGCCGTTCGAGGTCCGCGCCATCCTCCCTCGAAATGAAGCTGCGACGATGGAGGACGTGGAATATCCCTCGATGGCCGGGTGCGTCGGCGTGGAGGATGTACCGTTGACCCCGGTTGAAAGCCAGGTCCAGATCGAGTTGCAGCGTGGGTTGGTCGGACTCCAGCTTGGTCCGCCGCGGTCCGTTCGACGTCTGGAACCGCATGGCCTTGATACCGTTCGAATCTTGTCGGTGTATCCGTAGCGTGAAGGCGCCACCCTGCCAAAGCGTTCGATTGGCCGCGTTCAGAATCAGAGTTACCTGCTTGTTCGCCATGAGTGCATCCTCCTTAGGTCAAAGGGACCCATTTAGTGGAATCATACACAGACTCGGAGCGCTCCAGGGTGGACCTTTGCCGTTAATTGCGAAGGCCCGGTCATCACCTCGCCGTCGACGTGGAAGCAGATATCCGATTCGCTGAGGATGGTGACACTTTCAACACGCTGGGTGAGCACTCCTCTCGCGCGATTCATGGAACGAAGGTACAGGTGTCGGGCCTTCCAAAGGCTCCGAAGCGCGGTGGACTCGGCGTCGACGACTACCAATTGTAACTTTCCGTCGTCAAGTTGGGCCTGCGGGGCGATAAACGCACCGCCTCCGTACTGTCGCGAGTTGGCCAAGGCGACAGTCAAGGCCCGCCGCCGGTGCGTCTCGTTGCCGAGAACGATGGAGTACTCAGCCGGGGAATATTTGAAGAGCTCGCTGATCGTTGTTGTGATGTACCCGATCGGGCGTCGTCGCTTCCGTGTATTAAAGAGACGCCCCACGTGCGCGTCGAATCCAATCCCGGCCACGTTTACGAACATCCGACCCCCCAGCTCGCCCACGTCAAT
This sequence comes from Terriglobia bacterium, assembly GCA_965206125.1. Classification (GTDB taxonomy): domain Bacteria; phylum Acidobacteriota; class Terriglobia; order 20CM-2-55-15; family 20CM-2-55-15; genus CAXWPM01. Next base: position 220,521 of record CBDBIN010000044.1, on the reverse strand, counting down.
TCGCTGAGGACGGCCCTTGAGTGCGGTGACGAGCGCCCGTTCCGGCCGCCGATCCAACTTCAGCTCTTTTGCGAGGCCGTTACCCGTGCCAGCCGGCACGATTCCGAGAGTGATGCCTTGCTCGACGACAATCGGTACGACTTCGTTGACGGTTCCGTCCCCACCCCAGGCGATAATTTTCGAACAACCTTGCGCTGCCATTTCCCTGGCGATCCGCGTGCCATCCCCGCGCCCTTCCGTTACGAAGACTTCGGCCCTTGGGTCATACCTCCGCAGGACTTGCCAGGCCAGATCTACCCGCCGCCCGCTCTGCTCTGCTCCGCTCCAACCGGCCGCGGGGTTTATGATCACTGCTGTTTGCATGTCAAGTGAGTGCCGTCACTGACGTACGGCAAATCAGCCAGTCGGGCTGCGGGACCTCGGCGCCGCCGTCTCAGGTAGCTTGGATCCGGTCGAGTATTACTGCCAGCGCATCATCCCAGGATGAAGCCACTTCGATTCCCGCCGGAACTCTCAGCCCGCCAGTGAGCCCCACCTTCAGCAGGATTCCACCAACCGAAGTTCGTGCCGGCGAAAGATGGCGCGCGTCGTCATCCACGAGAACCTTGCAACCCAGTTCAGACGCAACATCGAGTTTCGGCTGCTTCGGCGCTGGCACGAACGCTTCGAACAGGTCGGCCAGACCGTGCCGCTCGAGCCAGGTCCGAGCATACAACAGACGTTGGTCGGTTCTGGCCGACAGAAGGTACAGTGGGCCACTACTCGCCAACGTTTTCAGAGCGTCGGACGCGCCCTCGACGAGGGGTGTGTCGGCACTGGCCGAGCTCTCGTACACCTGGCCCCCCATGATTTCGTAGTTGTCCTTTCCGATAAGCGGAACGCAACTGGTGCGGTCACAGAGGTAGTTCGGCACATCAATGCCCAGGTGTTCCTGGATCCATTGAGCTTTAAGCGCGTTCGTATCGGCCACGACGCCGTCGTAATCGATGGCGATCATTGTTCATCCAGCTCCCATTTTACGTAAGCTGCCACGGCGGACGAACTCTCGGCCTCGTCGAACACCTCCTGGTTGTCCACGCCACCGAGGATAAGGAACTTACCCGCGTGGGCGAGGCTGGAATGGATACCGTCGATGGTTGCGCCGATTCCCTTGAGAAACCGAGCCGGGGAATATTTGTACGTTACGGTGATCGCGTCGGCCTGGTCCAGGTAGGCCAACAGCTTCGGAGCGACGGGAACCGCCTCAAAGCTCGTCTTTATGAAGATTGGCCCATAGACTCCGAGTCGCGTGTGCAGGCTTGTTGGAGTGCCTGGTGAAACCTTCTTGACCGTGGCGAGTAGTCCGGGCGAAAACGAATCCACCCAGTATCGTCCGAGCGCCGCGCCCTCGAGTCTGTCGAGTATGTACTCCATCGCCCGTGTCACGTTCCCAATGCCTGTCTTCAGTTCTACCACCAGTGGGATGTCGTCAAAGCGTCGATCGAGCACGTCATCGAGTTGAGCAATGCTGCCCCGTTCAATGCCAGTTCGGATTTCGTTCAGCGTAGGGATTCTGTTCAGTCCCGAAGGATGAACGAACGCCGCCACGATCTCGCTACCGTTCACGTACCAGCAGAGATCGCCTTCGGCAACCTCGGTCAAGTGCGGCGAAGGCGGCCGACTGCGAAACCGCTCGAGTAAGGTCAGATCGTTGAGAAATCGATGATGAATCCGTCCAAAACCGGTCAAGCCCTCTTTGAAAATCATCAACGCCCCATTCCCGCTCCGTCGTCTGACGTAGGCTGTGGTTCCGATCTGGTTCCCTGACGGGACACGTTGATGGCAGCAATAGAGTAGTCGAGCAGCGACGCGCCAACGACCAACGCAACAACGAGGCTGACACCACTGCTGACGGTTGTCCACCAGCCGCCCCAGAAGGAAGGGCCCAGAATCAAGGCCAACGCACCGGCTCCCTGGACTACAGCTTTGGCTTTTCCGCTCCAACGCGCACCCGCGCTGGCTCCGACGCCTACCAGCCAGGTTCGAATGTAGGCGACGCTCACATCCCGGACGACGATGACCGGGACGACGTACGCGGCGCAATATCCAATTTGAGTCAGGCCCCAGAAAACCAGGAAGCGTGAAACAGCATCGGCGAAAGGATCGAAGACGCTACCGAACTTCGTCGTCAAACCGTACCGACGTGCGAGCTTGCCGTCGAGCCAGTCGGACAGCTCTATCAGCACGATACAGACCAACGCCACCCGGGTTGCCGGCACTTCTATGCCAGGCCGTGCCAGCAGCACGGCGACAAACCCGGCGAGAGGAATTCTGACGAACGTGATTGCGTTCAGCCATACCGACGGGTTGGTAGTTTGAAGGAGGCTCACGAGCTAACAAGGTAGGGCAGAAGCACCTGAGACATTGCGAGCAGTACGAGTGAACCCAACTGGGATGCGAACAGTTTCATGTTCAAGGGCCAAACCGGTATCGACTCGTAAAACTGACGTACCGCCAGAACGAGGCTCAAGCGCTTGCCGCTTTCCTGGTCGGTGCTATCACGCACTGCGTCGACCGTTTTCACCGAAGCTCACCCCTGTAGAATCGAAACGACAACTCGTCCGACGTCCAGAACAAGCGGCCGTCCCACGCCAGGTCTTCCACTCCTCTATGCGGAGCGTTGTACTGAGTGATCGTCGAGCTTCTGGAATTCCCCCTATCCAACAGCATCTGAATATCGATCTTGTTGATGACGTCGTTCCCGAGCTTATTTTCGGCTTCGTACAGATAGCGACCGTCGAACTCGAGTCCCTGCGACAGTCCTTCGTTCTTGTACGAAAACTCGATGTGATTCCTGGCACTGCCGTCAGCCATGGCGGACTCATAGTCCACAAAGATCGTACGCCTCGAGTTCATGTAGTCGGAAATCGCCAGAAGGGTTTTCCCTTCAATCGTTACGAAGCAAGCCGCGCTCGTACCGCGTAGCGTCGTGTCGAAGCTGCCGACAACACGCGCCCCCTGCTGTGCGAAGGATCGCTCCAGATCGATTCGATAGCAAAAGTTGGTCAGGTAGTCTACGGCCCACAAATACTTGCCGTCCCAGGCCAGCCCACTCGTGTGGTTGGCGCCCGCAGGCATGTCGAAATGAGCTTCGATTTCCATGCTTGCCGGGTCGATGCGATAAACCCGTGACTTGTCGTTCTGCCAGCTGTTCGCGAACAGCAGACGGTCATTCACCCATGTCAATCCCTGTGGTGTAAACCCGTTCTCTCCCTCCGGTGTCGGACCCCGTTTCTCCCATGAAACTTGTCTTACTATCGCGGCTGGTTGCCGCTGCACGGCTCGCAAGAACTCCCAGGGCCGATAGCGATATCCCAGAAAGACAAGGCCGGCGACGACAACTGCGATCCCTGCTACAACGGCGTCCATTCTTCCCGCGACAAGTCATACACTTTTTCGATGAAGACGTCGGTTTGCCAGGTAGAAGAGCAGCCCAGCGGCCCTACTCCGTCGATGGTTGTCAGCTCCGAGCCGTCATTTCCACCGACGAAATCTGGACGTCGTATCCGTCAGGATCTGTCACGTGGAAGCTCTGACTGTCCTCGCGCGGTTCGAAGCCGCGTGCGCGCAGCACAGCCTCGACTGCGTTCAGGTCAAAGTCCTCGATCGTGTAGGCAATGTGACTAACAACTGGTGCGCCTTCCCGGGACCGCATGACGATAAAGCTGTCGCCAAATCCCATGTAGACGACGTTCTCGTCGTCGCGAAGCACTTCCATGCCCAGCAGGTCCCGGTACCAGTCCCGTGATTGTGCCAGGTCGCCGACGACGTAGGACGTGTGGTTCAGCCCGATGGCCTTGAATGGGGCCCCCTGGGCGGCTTCGGCCCTGCCGGCAGCGCCGGCGCCCGCGGCGAGCAACGCCAACCCCTGAATCAACTCTCTCCGGCTGAGCTTGACGGTTTCATACTGGCCGAGAATTTTCGAAATTGTCTTTTCCATCGTTACCTCCCGGTGAAGAGATTTCGAGGTCACTCTATACCTATTCGACCGGGAGTGGAATAGGGCTGTCGGGAGGTGTCCAGACGCAAAAAACCCCGGACATCCTTATCGAATGACCGGGGCTTCCTACACTAACAGCCTAATCCTGGCCGCCCCCAGGTTCCGTTGGATCATCCGGGATCGTTGGGTTCACGCACGTCGACGCCCAGCACTTGTTCTGGAACGGCGCGCCCAGCTCGAGCAGAAGCGTCACCGTGTCGGGTTTTTGCGGCGAGTTCATCGCCCATCCGTTGGCCATGTCCGCCGGCGAATCGCCCGTACCCTCGTCAACTCCCTGCGCGGACCCACCGCCGTCGCCATTACCGCTGATCGTGTTGGACTGGGCGGTGACGTCCCCGCCCGCGGAGATCAGGTAGTGGATGACGTCGTTACGGCCGATCAACGCCGCCCCGTGCAACGGCGTGTGGCCGATGTCGTCCTTCCACCGGACGTCCGCGCCGAGTTCTTCCACCAGGAAACGAACGACTTTCAGACGGGAGTCCGGCACGAAACGCAACCCCTGGTTGGAGAAGTGGATGCCGGCGGCAACCATGAGCGGACTATTGCCGCTGTCCGTATGGATGTTCGGGTCCGCGCCGAAGTCCAACAGGAGCTGCATTGCCGCCATGTCGTGGGCTTGCGTGGCGCGCCAGAACGCGGTCGAGCCGGTTCTGTTCGGGCTGCCGCTGTTGCCGAACTGCCGATACCAAAGTTGGTTCATCAGCTGTGCATTTGGATCCGCCCCCGCCTCGAGGAGGCTCCTCATGAGGTCGAGATAGCTCGTCTTCTCCTGCTCGACACTGGGCGGCGGATACCATGTGCGCTGCGCGAACTGCGCATCCAGCGTGGCGTACAGGGGAGTCAACCCGTCGGCGTTGGCAATCGTGGGATCGGCGCCACTCTCCAGCAGATATTGTGCCATGTCGAAGTTGCCGGTGACCAACGCCTGCGTAATCGGAGGCGTCTTGTCGTTGCCGGTGAGCACGTCAATAGCAGCCCCGGCTTCGACCAGCGCGCGCACCGCGTCCATCTGGCCGTCGCGTGCGGCATAATGCAGGGCCGCATTGCCACCCATCGTCACCGTTGGGCGCGACTGGCGCCTGCTGTTCACCCGCCTTTGGCTGTCGCCAGTCGAAATTTGGGAAAGTTTGGTCACCACGTTCAAATCGGCCCCACCTGCGGCAAGCATCGCTATCGCCTCGGCGCGGTTGAGCGCTGCGGCGAACATCACCGCCGTCTGGCCGTTGACCAGGTCCTTCCGGTTGATGTCGGCTCCGGCTTCGATCAGCGCACCGACGGCTTCGATCCTGCCCGAGCCAGCCGCCAGCATCAGAGCGGTGGTCCCGGTCGAAGTCGTGACACTCGGCTTCGCGCCGGCTTCGAGCAAGAGCCTGACGATCGGAGCGTTCCCGGTCCGTGCCGCCAGGAACATCGGCGTCATTTCGCCGATGCGGGTCCGGACCGTGACATCTGCGCCAGCTCCGAGCAACACTTCGGCAAGCTCGGAGTTGTCGTGGTAGGCCGCCCAGTGCAACGCGGTGTTACCGTCGCCCTGTGGGGCGTTGACATCGGCACCGTCGGCGAGCAGCGATCGGACGGCCACCAGGTCGTTCCGCATCGCGGCATCGGCCAGAGGCGTCTCCTCTGCGGCCAATGCCGAGGCGCCTGGGCCCGCTGCCGACAGTAGTAACGTCAGGCACAACCCGACGATGAATCTCCTGGCTAATTCTCTGGATGCTTTCATAGCTGGGTCCTCAGATTGCGATGGTGTCCGTGCTGTCGCCGACGCGGTCGACCTCGACCCCGAGCTTGTGCATGACTGTCAGCAGGCCGTTTCCTTGCGGCGTCGCTTCCTTCGACCGCACGTGCATGTTGCCCTGCACCGCGCCCGCAGCGTGACCGGCCAGCAGGAAAGGCACCCGCCGATGGCCGTGGACGTTGGAATTGCCCATGCCGCTTCCGTAGAGGATCAGTGAATTGTCCAACAGGTTTCCATCACCGTCGGGCGTGTTCTTCATCTTGTCCATGAAGTAGCCGACCAGACCGATGTGATAACGGTTGATCTCCGCAAAGTTCTCGATCCCGGACGGGGACTCTCCATGGTGCGAGGCCGAATGGAACGGCGTGTCGTTGCCCGCCTCCGGGAAGATACGGTCACTCGTATCCCGGCCCAGCTTGAGCGCGCCGACCCGCGTGATCTCCGCCGAGAAGGCCAACACCTGCAGGTCCAGCATGAGCTTTACATGCTCTTCCCACGAGTCCGGCACACCGACCGGCGCGGCTGGTACGTCGCTTTGACCTTCTCGCTCACGGTTGTAAGCCTCGATTATCTCGATCCGCCGCTCGATCTCACGGACGTTATCGAGATACGTGTTGAGCCGGTTCTGATCGCGACTGTTCAACTCCTTCCCAAGCCGGGCTACGTCGCGCGTGATGCCGTCGAGAATGCTGCGATTGGCGTCGCGTCGCGCCTTACGATCTTCCGGTGATCCGCCCGTCCCGAACAGGTTCTCGAAAGCGACCCGGGGGTTGTAGGTCATCGAGAGTGGGGTTGTGGGCGAAGACCAGCTGATCGTGTCCATGTAGACGCAGCTGTAATTAAAAGCGCAGGTGCCGGCCGCATCGAAGTTCTCGGTGCACAGCTGGATGGAAGGCAGCGGCGTGTCCTGGCCGTACTGATGCGCGTACATTTGATCGATCGATGTACCCAGGTAGACGTCCGAGCCCTCGGTCTGCTTGGGATGGGACGCAGTGAGGAAGACTGCCGAAGAGCGGAAGTGGTCGGCGCCGACTTCTTCCGGTACAAACGGGTCCGCCTGGTGGCAGTCCATCATGCTCATGACCGTCATGTACTCGCGCATCGGCTCCAGCGGTTTGAGGATCTTGCCGAGCTCGAAGTCTCGGCCCTCGGTCGCCGGCGTCCAGAGGTTCTGGTCGGTTCCGTAGACGGTGCTGCCGGCAGAGCCGTGCACGATCTCGATCACCGCGAACCGGCTGAGCGGCTTCGCCGCCGTCTGGGCGAGAGCCGTTGACGCCGGCACCATCGCTTCCAACAACGGCAGGCTGACCGCGGCGCCCATACCGCGCAGGATCGTGCGACGGGAAATGTGCTTTTTCGTGATGAACATGCGACTTGCCCCCTCTGTAGTCGATCAGAATAGCTTGATAGCGATTATTCCTGTCTTCCTTATTGCTGTATCTCGGAAACGTCCGGGTTCTTCGTCATCTGGAACGACGCGCTGTTGACCACGCCCATGACGAACGCCGAGAACCGGTTTTCCTGTCCGGCCGCCGCCTCGGCGATCTTCCGGACCGCAGACATGTCTCGATAGTCCAGAACGCGGCCAAGCCCGTACGCGAAAAGCTTTTCCGAGAAGTTCCGGATGAACGCGTTGGAATGAGCAAGGACGGCGTCTCGGACGCCGAGGACCCCATGCAGCTCGGAGCCGTCATACATCGTTGCGTTCGAGTCGATCGGAAAAGAACTATCGACTTCGCGCCATCGGCCGATCGGATCGAAGTTCTCCAGCGCGATGCCGATCGGATCCATGATCTGGTGGCAGGCCGAGCACGCCGGGTTGCTTCGATGCTGCTCCATGCGCTCCCGCACTGTCAGAAGCTCTCCGTTCATCGCTGGCTCGGCCAGCGGAGGCACGACCGGCGGCGGATTGGGAGGTGGTGTGCCGATAAGGACTTCCAGTATGTACTTTCCCCGCTTTACCGGAGAGGTCCGGTTCGCTTGCGAAGTCATCGTCAGCCAGCCCGCTTTGCCGATCAGACCGATCCGGTACGGGTCGGTCACTTCCACGCGTTGGAACTGCGACCCGACGACGTTCGGAACACCATAGTGCTCGGCCAGCATCTGGTTGACGAAGGTGTAGTCCGCGTTCAGAAGGTCGAACACGTCGCGGTCTTCGCGCACGATGCTGTCGAACAGGAGTTCGACTTCACGCCGCATCGCGCGGGCCAGGGTCCGGGTGAAGTTCGGGAACGTCAGGCCTTCCGGATTGACTTCCTGGATCCCCTTGAGTTGCAGCCATTGCCCCGCGAAGTTCGTCGAAAGCGTCTCGGAACGGGGATCGGCCAGCATCCGCCGCACCTGCCCCTCGAGCACGCCCGGGTCCCGGAGTCTCTGGTCGCCCGCGATCGTGATCAGCTCGTCGTCGGGGCTGCTGCTCCACAAGAAGAACGACAACCGCGAAGCCAGCTCCAGGTCGCTGACAGGATACGTCTCTCCCGGGCCGACACCGGTCGGGAGCCGTTCGAACCGGAACACGAACTCGGGCTTGGCGAGCACTGCCTGCAGTCCCAATCGCACGCCGATTTCGAAGCCCCCGTCCTCGTAGCCTTCCCGGTAGTAATTCATCAGGCTCTCGAGATCTTCCAGGGTTGCCGGACGCCGGAACGCCTGTCGGGCCAGGCGCGTCAGGATCGACTCGGCGCAGGCTTCCGCCTGGCCAGGATCCGATGGCCGGCAGGTGAAGATCTTTCGGCGGCTCGGCGTGTCCGACACTCCGGTCACGTTCGTCGGGCCGGTGATCGCCACCGACTTCAGGTGCGGCACCGCGGACATGCCCGCCTTGTTGGCGATGCTGACATCGACAAGCGTCTGATCGACGAGCCAGTAGCGGTCCTCGAAGGGACCGTCGAACTTCGTCAGGAAAGCGACCGCGACGCGACGCGGACCCGCCTTGATCTTGATCGGATCGGTATGCAGGCCGCCGTCAAAATCCTTGAGCCCCGGAGGGACGTCAATCAGCGCCACGCGCTCGCCATCGATGGAAATGTCGATCTGCTGTCCCGCAAGGTTTTCGGGCAGCCGCGAACCGATCAGGGAACCCGTGTAATAGTGGTAGAGATCGACCTTGAAGGTGTATTCGCCGTCGGCCGGGAAATTGTGCACGATCCCCAGCCCGCCGCGCGTCCCGAACGGTGTGCCTTCGATATGGCTTAGCTGATTCTCGGTCCGCTGAATCGAATATGACTCCATCGCGGCCGGGGCGCCGGCATCGCCGACCGCGAGGCGGGCGATCTTCTCGGCAGCGCGGACGTAGCCTTGCATTAGAGCCGGCGTCACGGTCAATGAATCGGCCATGTTGTCGAACCCGCCCGTGATGGAATCCCGCGGCAGCATCCCGGTCACATCGACATCGATATCGAGCAGGTCACGAATAGAGTTCTGGTATTCGGTCCGGTTGACCCGGTGCAACTCGGGCGCGTCCACGTGCGCCTCGATGGCGGCCGCGCGATCGATCTGGGATTCCATCGTTGCCGCAAACGCCTGGAGCGCCGACTCGGCGGGTCGCACCTGGCCGGCCGGCGGCATGAGGCCCGCCCGGATCTTACGGATAACCTTTTCAGCGACTTCGGCGTTCTGCTCGGCGTGTTCCAGATCGAAGTCCATCAGGGAAAGATTGCCCGCCAGGAGAGCATCGTTGTGACATCCGAGACAGAACTCCTCGGCAAGAGCGCGCTGCGATTCCGCGGACATCGTCCCGGTGGCGGTGGACTGGGGCTGCCCCCCGGCCAGATGTGTGCTACTGGCCGCAATTAGGCACAGGGCTGCTATACCCAAGACCGCGATCGTGCGTCGACTCATGCGCCCCCCGTCTATTACTAGTAGCATCCTGGTTGGATTGACTGGCTCAAGGTCCGTAAAATATCTGATTTTTGTATCACTTCCGCGCATTGAGGGCAAGGATAATGCCAGCTGCGCACCCGCAATACGCCCACAATGTCGCCGCAGGGGCCGAAATCCGGCTATCCTCGGCCTTCGGTGGACCGATCTCGGGCCCGCTCCGCGTCGGTCACAATCAGTCACCCGTCAGGCGTAATCGGAGGAGAAATAAGGGGATCTGCGCTTGACAGCAGAGTCGGCAGAGTCTACCATCCTCTGATGCGCCTGTGCACTTGAGTACTACCGTGTGCGGGGAGGCGACATGAAAACCGCTAAGCAAGATTCTGGCGGTTTTTTTAGCCCCTGACAGATCCCAAAAACGGTTTCCGTTCGCGGGTTTTGTCGAGCGCAGTTGAGGCCTGAGAGCCTTCGCTCTTTGACAAGAAAGCGTGCCTAATAGTCGAATTTTGAGCTGAGTTATTCAGCTTGCGAGCACATGTATCGACTTTCAAAGAATTATTTTGAGAGTTTGATCCTGGCTCAGAATCAACGCTGGCGGCGTGCCTAACACATGCAAGTCGAGCGAGAAAGGGGACTTCGGTTCCCGAGTACAGCGGCGCACGGGTGAGTACAACGTGGGTAATCTGCCTCGGAGTGGGGAATAACACCGGGAAACCGGTGCTAATACCGCATACGATCACGGCTTCTTCGGAGGCTGTGATGAAAGGCATTGTCGCTCTGAGAGGAGCCCACGCCCGATTAGCTAGTTGGTGAGGTAATGGCTCACCAAGGCCACGATCGGTAGCCGGTCTGAGAGGACGGTCGGCCACACTGGAACTGAGACACGGTCCAGACTCCTACGGGAGGCAGCAGTGGGGAATTTTTGACAATGGGGGAAACCCTGATCAAGCAACGCCGCGTGGATGATGAAGTATCTCGGTACGTAAAATCCTTTCGACAGGGAAGAAGCCTTCGGGTTGACGGTACCTGTAGAAGAAGCCCCGGCTAACTCCGTGCCAGCAGCCGCGGTAATACGGGGGGGGCAAGCGTTGTTCGGATTTACTGGGCGTAAAGGGCGCGTAGGCGGTTTGGTTTAGTCGAATGTGAAAACTCCGGGCTCAACCCGGAGCCTGCATCCGATACTGGCAGACTAGAGTGCGAGAGGGGAAAGCGGAATTCCTGGTGTAGCGGTGAAATGCGTAGATATCAGGAGGAACACCGGCGGCGAAGGCGGCTTTCTGGATCGCAACTGACGCTGAGGCGCGAAAGCTAGGGGAGCAAACAGGATTAGATACCCTGGTAGTCCTAGCCCTAAACGATGGATACTTGGTGTGGGAGGGTTTGATTCTCCCGTGCCGGAGCTAACGCGTTAAGTATCCCGCCTGGGGAGTACGGTCGCAAGGCTGAAACTCAAAGGAATTGACGGGGGCCCGCACAAGCGGTGGAGCATGTGGTTTAATTCGACGCAACGCGAAGAACCTTACCTGGGCTCGAACGGCTAGCGCTAGAGGGTGAAAGTCCTTGTTCCCTTCGGGGACGTTAGTCGAGGTGCTGCATGGCTGTCGACAGCTCGTGTCGTGAGATGTTGGGTTAAGTCCCGCAACGAGCGCAACCCTTGCCCTTAGTTGCCAGCACATAATGGTGGGCACTCTAAGGGGACTGCCGGTGAAAAACCGGAGGAAGGTGGGGATGACGTCAAGTCCTCATGGCCTTTATGTCCAGGGCTACACACGTGCTACAATGGGTGGTACAGAGAGTTGCAAACCTGCGAGGGGGAGCTAATCTCAAAAAGCCATCCTCAGTTCGGATTGGAGTCTGCAACTCGACTCCATGAAGTTGGAATCGCTAGTAATCGCGGATCAGCATGCCGCGGTGAATACGTTCCCGGGCCTTGTACACACCGCCCGTCACATCACGAAAGCCGTTTGTACTAGAAGCCGGTGATTCAACCTTCGGGAGATAGCCGTCCAAGGTATGAATGGTGATTGGGGTGAAGTCGTAACAAGGTAGCCGTAGGAGAACCTGTGGCTGGATCACCTCCTTTCTAAGAGTAAAGCTCACGATAGGCGCAAGTGAGCCGGACGATCGTTTTTTGATCGGAAGGCAAGCTCGGCGTCCACTCGCTCGTTAGCTGACGACTCGCTCGTTTGGCTTGCGGGCACGCTTTCTGTCTCAACTTTTTCAATGATAATTCTCTGGCACAAGCCTATCCGGCAACGCGTGCGGAGTCGGCAAAACTCCGGGCCTGTAGCTCAGTCTGGTTAGAGCGCACGCCTGATAAGCGTGAGGTCGGTAGTTCAAGTCTACCCAGGCCCATTTCCATCTCGGGAATTCGGGGCTGGTGTAGGTTGTGCCAGGGGGATGTAGCTCAGTTGGGAGAGCGCCGCCCTTGCAAGGCGGAGGCCGTCGGTTCGATCCCGATCATCTCCATTGCGAGCATTTAGGCCCGCAGATTTCGAATTTGAGATTTCGAATTTCAAATCTCAAATGCAGTCGATTCAACTTGCGGTTGAATCGACTGACACCGGTCTTTGACAACTGAATATTGATGGGCAAATTCTACGAAACAGATTCGTGGGAAGAGCCGTGATTCTCTTCTGTAGGTGCGGTCTATGACCGCACAAGCGGCGGCGACAACGGTTCTGTAGTTCCTGCGGATTCAGCTGAGTAGAACGAGCGCCTTAGGCAAAGTTGTGTGGTGATCAAGCTACTAAGGGCACACGGTGAATGCCTTGGCGACGGTAGGCGATGAAGGACGTGGCAAGCTGCGATAAGCCTCGGGAAGCCGCAAGCAGGCGTTGATCCGGGGGTCTCCGAATGGGGGAACCCACTCCGGCAAAACCGGAGTATCTGCGACTGAATACATAGGTCGTATGAAGCGAACCCAGGGAAGTGAACCATCTCAGTACCTGGAGGAATAGAAAACAATAGTGATTCCGTTAGTAGCGGCGAGCGAATGCGGAATAGCCCAAACCACCGTTTCTTCGGATTCGGTGGGGTTGTAGGACCTGTCATAGTGGAGTTACAAATCGCTTCGCTAGTAGAACCGCCTGGAACGGCGGGCCATAGAGGGTGATAGCCCCGTACACGAAAGCGGCAGCGACTCCCGACAGGCACCTGAGTACCGCGGGACACGAGGAACCCTGTGGGAATCCGGGAGGACCATCTCCCAAGGCTAAATACTAACCGTCGACCGATAGTGAACCAGTACCGTGAGGGAAAGGTGAAAAGAACCCCTGCTAGGGGAGTTAAAAGAACCTGAAACCGTGTGCTTACAAGCAGTGAGAGGGCTATGGCCGTTCTTCGGATCGGTCACGCCTGATCGCGTGCCTATTGCATAATGAGCCGGCTAGTTATTGTCACGGGCAAGGTTAACCCGTTTGGGGGAGCCGTAGCGAAAGCGAGTCTGAATAGGGCGAATATAGTCCGTGGGAATAGACGCGAAGCGGGATGATCTACCCTTGGCCAGGATGAAGCCTCGGTAACACGAGGTGAAGGTCCGAACCAGTGTCGGTTGAAAACGGCTTGGATGAGCTGAGGGTAGGGGTGAAAGGCTAATCAAATTCCGTTATAGCCCGTTCTCCCCGAAATAGCTTTAGGGCTAGCGTCACGCGAATTGCATCGGCGGTAGAGCACTGAATGGACTAGGGGCCCCACAAGGTTACTGAATCCAATCAAACTCCGAATGCCGATGACAAATACGTGGCAGTCAGACAGTGGGGGCTAAGCCTCATTGTCAAAAGGGAAAGAGCCCAGACCGCCAGCTAAGGCCCCCAAATCGATGCTAAGTGGGAAAGGACGTGAAGATGCTTAGACAGCCAGGAGGTTGGCTTAGAAGCAGCCATCCTTTAAAGAAAGCGTAACAGCTCACTGGTCAAGCGTCTTCGCACCGATAATTCAACGGGGCTCAAGCATCGTGCCGAAGCTGCGGAACTCATGGTTCTTCGGAATCATGTTTTGGTAGGGGAGCATTCTGTTCGGCGCTGAAGCCTGACCGCAAGGACAGGTGGAGCGTACAGAAGAGACTCTGCCGGCATAAGTAGCGATAAGGGAGGTGAGAACCCTCCCCGCCGAAAGTCTAAGGTTTCCTGAGGAAGGTTAATCCGCTCAGGGTTAGTCGGTCCCTAAGTCGAGGTCGAAAGGCGTAGACGATGGGAAACAGGTCAACATTCCTGTACCACCATGATTTCGTTTGTACGATGGGGTGACGCAGGAGGCTAGCTCAGCCAAACCCTATGGCTATGGGAGGTGGAACCCGGTAGGCGGTCCGCGCAGGCAAATCCGTGCGGGCATTCAAACGCCGAGAGGGGAGTCCGGAGTCGTAACGACTCACAAGTGAGTGAAGCCACACTGCCAAGAAAAACCTCTAAGGAGAGATCAGGGTGACCGTACCGCAAACCGACACAGGTAGACGAGGATTTAAAGTCCAAAGGCGCTTGAGAGAACACTCGTTCAGGAACTCGGCAAATTAGCACCGTAACTTCGGGAGAAGGTGCGCCTCATTATCGTGAAAGACCCTCGCGGTCTGAGCGAGAAGGGGTCGCAGTGAAGCGCGTCAGGCGACTGTTTAACAAAAACACAGGTCTCTGCAAAGTCGAAAACGACGTATAGGGGCTGACGCCTGCCCGGTGCCGGAAGGTTAAAAGGAGGGGTTAGCTGCTTGCAGCGAAGCTCTGAATTGAAGCCCCGGTGAACGGCGGCCGTAACTATAACGGTCCTAAGGTAGCGAAATTCCTTGTCGGGTAAGTTCCGACCTGCACGAATGGCGTAACGATCTGACGACTGTCTTAACGAGTGACTCAGCGAATTTGTAGTTCCGGTGAAGATGCCGGATGCCCGCATCAAGACGGAAAGACCCCGTGCACCTTTACTATACCTTGGCAATGATTTACGGGCCAGCATGCGCAGGATAGGTGGGAGGCTTTGAACCGTGGGCTTTGGCCTGCGGGGAGCCACCCGTGAGATACCACCCTTGTTGTTTTGTGGATCTAACCTAGAACCGTTATCCGGTTCAGGGACATTGCCTGGCGGGTAGTTTGACTGGGGCGGTCGCCTCCTAAAATGTAACGGAGGCGCTCAAAGGTCACCTCAGGCTGTTTGGAAATCAGCCTTCGAGTGTAAAGGCATAAGGTGGCTTGACTGCGAGACCAACAAGTCGAGCAGGTGGGAAACCAGGACTTAGTGATCCGGTGGTTCTGTATGGAAGGGCCATCGCTCAACGGATAAAAGGTACGCCGGGGATAACAGGCTTATCCGGGCCAAGAGTTCACATCGACGCCCGGGTTTGGCACCTCGATGTCGGCTCATCGCATCCTGGGGCTGTAGAAGGTCCCAAGGGTTGGGCTGTTCGCCCATTAAAGCGGTACGTGAGCTGGGTTCAGAACGTCGCGAGACAGTTCGGTCCCTATCTGGTGTGGGCGCAGGAGATTTGAGTGGGGCTGACCTTAGTACGAGAGGACTGGGTTGGACGGACCTCTAGTGTACCAGTTGTCGTGCCAACGGCATCGCTGGGTAGCTACGTTCGGTTCAGATAAGCGCTGAAAGCATCTAAGCGCGAAGCTGGCCACAAGATAAGATCTCCCGGGCCATAAGGCTCCTAAAGACCCGTGGAAGACTACCACGTTGATAGGCGGGGTGTGTACGCACGGTAACGTGTTTAGCTAACCCGTACTAATCGGTCGTGAGGCTTGATCATTACGATTTTATCACTACGAATTTTCGCCAACTGGCGCTCGATGCCCATCAATATTGAGTTGTTGAAGACTTCTGTTCTTTGAAGGTTTTCCCTTCTGGTGTGTAGGGGCGGGACCTGTGCCCGCCCGGCATCATCAGCGTAACGGACACTCGAAACGGATTCCAAGGAAGACCACCCAAGTTTCTCGGTGATTTTACCGGGGGGGTCACACCCGTTCCCATCCCGAACACGGAAGTTAAGCCCCTCAGGGCCGATGGTACTGCGTGGGCGACTGCGTGGGAGACTAGGTCGTCGCCGGGGATTAATTGAAGAAGCCCCGATATCCGAAAGGATGTCGGGGCTTTCTGTTTCGGTGCACCGAACAGAACCGAGAGCAGTAGCGACCGGGTTCCCTCGGATCCTCCATCTCGCACTTCTACCCCGTG
Organism: Terriglobia bacterium; assembly: GCA_965206125.1. GTDB lineage: Bacteria > Acidobacteriota > Terriglobia > 20CM-2-55-15 > 20CM-2-55-15 > CAXWPM01. The sequence goes on along the minus strand of CBDBIN010000044.1, from coordinate 204,766 downwards.
CTCGACCTACGCCACCGGCCCGAGTGAGCTGACGAACAGCGCAGCCAGATCCGCGGCATACGCCTCATTTGTCTCCGCCGAGTCACTCTCGATCATGATGCGTAATAGCGCTTCAGTGCCCGAGTAACGGACGACGATGCGTCCCCGGCCTCGGAGCAACCCGGCGATTTCGTCGATCTTCCCGCTCACTTCAGAAAGCGATTCCAGGGGTACCTTCTCGGCGACCGGAACATTGCGGATCAGCTGGGGCATGGGGTTCCAGTCTTTGGTGAGTGCGTCGAGCGCGGAGGGGCCCTCGACGATTGTTTCCGCCAACTTCAGTGCCGTGAGGAGCCCATCTCCGGAGAGTCCAAAATCCTCGAAGATGATGTGGCCGGAGGGCTCACCGCCGATCGATGCTCCCAACGAGAGCATCTCGCGGAAGACGTACCTGTCTCCGACGTCAGCGCGGATCAACCGAACGCCTTCGGCGGCCAGGACCTGTTCGAGGGCGTAGTTGGTCATGGACGTTCCGACGACCACGGAGTTTTCGAGCCTTCCTGCCTGCCGTAGCCTGCGAGTGATCAGGAGCAGGACCGCGTCCCCGTCGATCAGGCGTCCGGTGCGGGTCGCAAACATCGCCCGGTCTCCGTCTCCGTCGAAGGCGACTCCGAAGTCAGCCGCCCTCTCTGCCACGGTCGCGAGCAGGCTGGCTGGGTGGACCGCCCCGCAACCGGCGTTGATGTTTGTGCCGTCCGGGTCCGCGTGGATGGCATGGACTTCCGCTCCCAGAGTCCGGAACAGCGAGGGCGCGATCCGGCTCATCGCGCCGTTGGCGCAGTCGACGACGATCCCGAGTCCCGACAGCCAGCCGTCCGAGGGAAACCGTGTCCGAAGCAGCTCGATGTAGCGATCGGCCAGAGGCGAAGGCGCCGGGTCGCGCGTGTCGCCATCGCCCGTGGAGTCGAACGCCGTTGGCGCAGCGGGATCGTCGTCAGTTGCCACCCGATTCTCGATCCTTGCTTCGACGTCGTCCTCGATCTTCCGGCCGTCCGCCGCGAACACCTTGATGCCGTTGTCCCCGTAGGCGTTGTGCGAGGCCGAGATCATTATTCCCCCGGCTGCATCGGCCTGTTGCGTCAGCAGGGCTACGGCGGGCGTCGGTATCACTCCGGCATCCTCGACCCCGGCGCCGACCGCTGCGAGACCCTGTCGCAGCAAACGGGCGATCCACGGACTCGACTCCCGTGGATCGGATCCAAGGATGACCGTGCCGCCGAGCTCTCGACCAATCGCCCTGCCGATTGCCGGTATAGTTCGGGGATCGAGCGGATATCCGCCCGCGCGCGCCCGGATACCGTCGGTACCGAACAGTCGAGAGGAAGCAGGCTGGGATTTCATTGAATCGCTGATCGAACGACTACCTGTACGCTCTCAGGCAAGATGGCCTCGACGGCGAACGGATCGAGCAACCCGATGATCTCGGGGCTGACCTGCTGGGTTCCCGGCGTGAGGGCCGCCGTGTCGACCGTGAAGAAAACCCCGCTGGTGTCTATGTCGAGCATCCTGCTCTTGGGTCCGCGTATCGTCACAGCCACCTCCGTCGGTTCGATCATCCAGATTGTCGGGTCGAGCGACGGGTCGATCACGATGGTGAACGTGTCTCGCACCTCGACTTCGTGGATCTCGACGATGACTTCATAGGCAGAAAGCGACTCGAGGCGGACCAGCGGGTCGAGGACGTTCAGGCCGACGGAGGTTTGCACATCCGAGTCTGCGCCGTCGATCCGGACCACTGTCGTGGGCAGCGTATCGAGTGATTCGATGCTCGATTCGGGGCCGACGATATTGACCGTCGACGGTACGACGATGATGGGCCCGACGACAAAGTCCTCGGCCGGTTCACCCTCGACGTTGTGGCGCACCGGAATCGTCCGAGTGAGCGTCCTTTCGAGTGTGAACTGAACGCGGGACGGATCGAACCGCAAGACCTCCACGCCGAACGGCGTCAGGATGTTTGCCGCGGTCAATTGAACGTTCTTTTCTCCAGGGGTCTCACCCGACAGCGATATCACAGCCGCGATGTCCGCGGGCGAAATCTCGTTCAACAGGTTCGAAGAACCCCGAAGTTGCAGGCTGACCTGAGTTGCCGACTCTCCGATGATCTCCATGAATCGCGGAATAGCGCGAAACTCGAGTGGCACGGTCTGGACGATGACCGAGTTGGTTTCGCTGGCGATCGTGACCCAGAGCAGAACCGCAAGCAGGATGGAGAACAGCTTCAGAAACCAGTTGCGCGTGACCGCATGCCGGATGGACAGGATCGCCATCATGATCCCGCCGGTGTCGCGACAGCTTCGGGGATTTCCTGTGAAGTCCTCTTCTCGAACGAGTTGCGCAGACAAAGGCGTAGCCCCTCGGCGTCCAGGAAACGCTCGATCTCACCGTTGGCTGCGAAGGAAATCGCGCCGGTCTCTTCCGAGACCACGATCGCCACGGCGTCGGTTTCCTCGGTCACTCCGATAGCTGCGCGATGGCGCGTCCCGAGTTCCTTACTGAGATAGGGGTTCACCGTGAGAGGCAGGAAGCATGCGGCAGCGGCGACTCGTCCGGCCTGGACGATAGCCGCGCCGTCGTGGAGCGGGACCGACGGGTCGAAGATCGTGACCAGCAGGTCGTAGGATACGACCGAGTCCAGCGTAATCCCGCTCTCGATGTAGTTCTTGAGGCCGATGTCGCGCTCGACGACGATCAGCGCACCGGTGCGCCGCCCGGCGAGCGTCGTCGCGGCCAGGACCAGCTCGTCGTAAAACTCGCTCCGGTTGACCGTCGAGAATCCGCTGAAGAACGGCGTCTTGCCGAAATGGATCAGCGCGCGCCGGATTTCAGACTGGAAGATGACGATGACGGCGAATACGAAATATGGAAGGATGTTTGTCAACAGCCAGGCCAGCGTCGCCAGTCGACTCGATCGCGACAGATAGAAGAAAACGACGATCAGCGTCATACCTAGCGCCATCTGGACCGCGCGCGTTCCGCGGATCAGGACGAGCACCTGATAAATGATGAACGCCACGACCGCGATGTCGAGGATCACGTAGGCGTCCATCGGTGGTAGTCCGAGCAGTTCGCTCATCATCTTCTCTCTCGCGTCCGGCGACCGACTCGGGTACGCTTCTGCCCCATCGGGAACCCTTGTTTCGTCGGGATGGGCGGTCGCTAATCTCCCGATCCCTCGATTGCATCCGCCATTTCAGCCACTGCACGCATCTGGGCAACGTCGTGAACGCGCAAAATATGCGCCCCCCCCAGAATCGCAGCCGTCGAGGCCGCCGAAGTGGCCCACAAAGGCGCGTCGGATACAGGTACACATATCCTGATAAAAGACTTACGGGATATGCCCGCCAGCAGCGGATAGCCTAGTGTACTAAAAAGATCCAGTCTTTTTAACACTTTTAGATTGGTTTCTGGGCTCTTTCCGAACCCTATTCCGGGGTCCAGGACGATCGATCCCGGCGAGACTCCGGCCTCGACCCCCGCCGCGGCCACCGAAGCGAGTTCATCCCGAATCGCAGAAGCGCTATCATCTTCTTTCCTATCATGGAGTTGGGATCGGTTCCCGCGACTGTGCATCAGCACGACACCGGACCCGGTTTCGGCCGCCAACCTTGCCATCCCGGAATCGAGGCGGAAGCCGCTGATGTCGTTGATGATCTGGGTTCCCGCGTCGATAGCGGCGCGCGCAGTCGCGGCTCGATACGTGTCGACCGATATCGGGATCGTCACTGACGCGGCCAGCCGTGCCAGGACAGGACCAAGCCGCCGCATTTCCTCGGCCGCGTCGACTGGCGTTCCGCCGGGCTTGGTCGACTCCGCTCCCACATCCAGGATGTCCGCACCCTGGGCCTCGATCTGCTGCGCCCGGTCGCGCGCGCGCACCGGGTCCACGTTGTCACGGCCTTCGGAAAAGGAGTCCGGTGTGACGTTGAGGATACCCATGACGATCGTTCGTCGTCCCAGCTCGATCGTGGTCCGCGGCAGTCTCCAGCTGTAGGTTGCGCGCATAAAGAAAAAGCCAGAAACCGAAGCTTCTGGCTGGGGATCATCTGCGGTCATCGACCGCCGCTGCTGGCAACTACGCCGGCGAAGGATTCTCTTGCGGCGGAATCGGCCCGACGACCTCGTCCTTGTCGACCGGCTCGGGCGCTTTCTCGTCTTTCCGGTCTTCGTCCTTGCTGGGCGGGACAGGCGCCGGCTTTTCCCTCAGCGGCTGACCATCGATCAACGCCTGGATGTCGAGCGCGTCCAGCGTTTCGCGTTCGAGTAGTGCTTCGGCGATGCGGCTGAGGGCGTCCTTGTTCTTGGACAGGATCGACTTCGCACGCTCGTAACCCTCCATGATGAAGTTGCGTACCTGCTCGTCGATCGACTGGGCGGTCTCTTCGCTGTAGTCGCGGTGCTGGCTTATCTCGCGTGCGAGGAAGATCTGCTCTTCCTGGCGTCCGAACGTCAGCGGACCGAGCGTGGACATTCCGTACTGGCAGACCATCTTGCGCGCGAGTTCGGTTGCCCGCTCGATGTCGTTGCCGGCGCCGGTCGTCATCGTGTCGAGGAACAGCTCTTCGGCGAGCCTGCCGCCCATCATGATGGCGAGTTGACCTTCCAGGTATGACCGCGGATAGGTGTGCCGGTCGTCGATCGGAAGCTGCTGTGTGACGCCCAAGGCCATCCCGCGCGGGATGATCGTTACCTTGTGGAGTGGATCGGCCTCCGGGACCATTGCCGCGACAAGTGCGTGGCCGGCCTCGTGAAACGCAGTCACGCGCTTCTCGTCCTCGGTGATGATGAGCGACTTCCGAGCGACGCCCATCAGTAGCTTGTCTTTCGAAGTCTCGAAGTCTTCCTGCGCGACGACCTTGTGATTGAGGCGTGCGGCGTTCAGCGCCGCTTCGTTCACCAGGTTGGCCAGGTCGGCGCCCGAGAATCCAGGAGTTCCCCGGGCGACGACGCCGATCTCGACGTCCTCCGCCAACGGGACTTTTCTCACGTGCACGGCCAGGATGCCCTCGCGTCCCTTGACGTCCGGACGGGGCACCACGACGCGCCGGTCGAATCGTCCGGGCCTCAACAGCGCGGGGTCGAGCACATCGGGCCGGTTCGTCGCCGCAACCAGGATCACGCCTTCGTTCGATTCGAACCCGTCCATCTCGACGAGCAACTGGTTGAGCGTCTGCTCGCGCTCGTCGTGGCCGCCGCCCAGACCCGCGCCCCGATGGCGCCCGACAGCGTCGATCTCGTCGATGAAGATGATGCATGGGGCGTTCTTCTTACCCTGTTCGAACAGATCCCGGACACGCGATGCGCCCACGCCGACGAACATCTCGACGAAATCGGATCCGCTGATCGAGAAGAAGGGGACATTGGCTTCACCGGCGATCGCGCGCGCCAGCAGTGTCTTGCCCGTACCCGGAGGTCCGACCAGCAACACGCCTTTGGGAATGCGTCCGCCGAGTTTCTGGAATTTCTGGGGTTCCTTGAGGAAGTCGATGATCTCGTGGAGTTCTTCCTTGGCCTCATCCACGCCGGCGACGTCCTTGAAGCTGATCTTTTTCTGATGCGCGGTCAGCAGCCGAGCCCGGCTCTTGCCGAACGACAGGGCCTTGTTGCCGCCGCTCTGCATCTGGCGCATGAAGAAGATCCAGAACCCGATCAGGAAAAGGAACGGTGCCCAGCCCACCAGGGCGGAGATCCAGGGACTTTGGGTTGCCGGTTCTCCGACGACCTCGATATTCTTGTCGCGGAGTAGCGTCAGCAGGTCCGGGTATTCCATCGGGAGGTACGTCTTGAAGGTCTCTCCGGTGGTCAACTCACCGGTAATTTCCGAATCTGCGATCGTGACGCTCTTGACCGAGCCGCGCTCTACTTCATTGAGAAAACGCGTGAAGTTGAAATCGGTGTCGTCGGTCGACGTAGTTCTCTGGACGACCTGGTACAGCAGGACAGCCGTCAGCAGCAGAGCGACCCAGAATAGAATGGTCTTCGCTGTCGAATTCAATGAAACCCCCTGGCCCGGATCCGTCCGAGATCCGGGTTTGGCCTAAGGCCTGTAATTCCTTAGACACCGCCTTGCGGCAAACGTTTCCGGGCCCTGCCCGGCATCATCCCGGCGCGGGCACAGCCTCAAGAGCAATTATGCGATGGGAGCGTCCCGTCGGGACAAAATCGCGAGACACCGGAAATGAGGCTACCCAGACGATGGATGATGATGCGGCGACGAGAACGGGCCACTGATGTCTCTGCCTGCGCGGAATCCGTCCCTTCTGAAACAACCTCTTCAGCTTCGCCGCCGGAAGCCCAACCGGGTTGTAGAAGTCGCCATTCCTCCAATTTCTGATCTTAACACACGGTCCCAGCGATTCACCATCGACAAACGCCCCGTTTTGATTGGGTTGGACGTCGTCGGGGGTGAGAATCCGTGCGTCGATCGTCATGCCAATTTCGGGAATGACGATGCGTCCCGGAATCGGCAATTCGTACTCGTAGTCGACCGGTTCGGACCCCGCCTGACGGAACACCAGCTTTTCGAAGTTCCGTTCCACGCGGATTCCACCCGGAAGCTCGATGACACGACCGCTCTTTCCGACCTCGATCAGGGAGCGTACGCTCTCCATGTGCCGGAAACCCACGTCCTCGAGCGTCCAGACATCGGCGCCAGCAGTCTCGAGCGCTGCCCGAAGGATGCGTCGCACGAACCCGAGTTCGTCGGGGAGGTGACCGATGTCGATCAGGAACTCCGTCCCTTCCCACGACCCGTGATCGGCCAGCCAATCGTCGGTGATTCGTTCAATCCATTGATTTTCCGCTTCCAGGAGGTCGGCGGTCCGGTTTAGCGTGTCCGGGAGGCGCCTGTTGAACTCCGCGGCGAGCGTCGGCAGCACGACGTGGCGCATCCGGTTGCGTGCGAAGCCGAGGTCGTCGTTCGATTCGTCATGGCGCCAGGGTTGATGCTGGCTCTCGAGGTAGGTCACGATCTCGGACCGCGGAATCTCGATCAGAGGACGGATCACGCGTCCCGCTACTGGTCGCATCGATGAAAGGCCCTCCGGGCCAGCTCCCCGCATCAGGTGCAGCAGGAAAGTTTCGGCTCGGTCATCTCGGCTGTGTCCGAGGGCGATGCGGCTGAACCCCTCCCTGTTCGCAGTCCGTTCGAGGAACATCCGGCGGGCTTCCCGAGCTTCCGCTTCGAGATTGCCCTTCTCGGTGTCCAGTTCGACGCGGGCCCGGAAAAAAGGGATCCCGAGGTGTTCAGCCAGACTACCGACGAATTCTTCATCGGTGTTGGAGTGCTCTCCGCGAAGGCCGTGGTTCAGGTGAGCGATGCCGAGCGGGTAGCCCAACTCGTGCAGGATCCGGACCAGGCAGACGGAGTCGGCGCCGCCGGAGACCCCGACCAGAATCGCCTCCCCGTCGTCGACCATCCTGTGTCTCTCTATCGCTTCGACGATGCGCCGTTTGAGCGTTTTGAACTTGTCCATCATTCGGTCTAATGCGATTATGGTTTAGTTTCCTTGTGTAATCAATGATTTAGGTCTTGTCGCCGTTGTGGGTGGGACAAGAAAAAGCTCAGATCGCCCGTGTCACCTAGGGTACACTGATCGCGGAGAATTCTTTATGAACCGACCCGGCGATTCCACCGACACAGCCATCGGTCTACGGGCCACGCCAGGCCGTTCGGCCTGGCACGCGTCGGACACCATCCTGGACAACTGGTCCAAACGTGAGTGGCGTGACGGCGTCCAGGTGGAGAGCCTTGCGGATCTGGATTCTCTCTGCGTTCGCACGGAGAACAGCACCTACGAGATCACGATCCTTTCGGGCCACACCGGTGAGGTGATGGTGCATGGCGGTCGCTTCTTCCCCAGGCGTACCCCGGTTCATCTTGCGGGCAGTTCCCTTGGCGGTTCGTTCCTGAAGCTACGTGGCATCTACATCGGCTTCAACCTGGAGTTTCAGGTGGAGGGCCGGAGGATTGTGACCAGCCGCGTTCGCTCCATCGGCATGGTTGTCGAGTAGGCGGCCGCACACACCACGCCCGGGAGTCTCCAGAGCTATTGCCACGTCCAACAGAACCGGGAGCGGTAGCGACCGTGTAATCCCCGTCTCTCGTCCCCGTAACGCCGGCTCCCGATTCCGTTAGTACTTGACTCCCACGCCCGTCTCCCCGATTCTCGTCATTAATCTCGAACATCCATAAGAGGAGGGCGCTCGCGCGAGCGAGCGAGGAGACCTATGAAAATGAACGACCGACGTTGGGTTCCGGCATTGGTGCTGTTGCTGCTGGTCGCGGTGACAATGCCCGCTTCGGCGCAGGAACGCCGGGCGATGACGTTCATGGACGTCATCGACATGCAATCGATCGGGAACAGGGCCGTCAGCCCCGACGGCGACTGGATGCTCTACACGCGATCGATCACTGACTGGGAGGAAGGACGGGACTTTACCGATCTTTATCTCGTATCCGTCGACGAAGGGATCTCCTCGACGCGCCAGATGACTTACACCCAGGGTAAGAACGAGAACGCTCCCGAGTGGTCCATGGACAGCAGCTTCTTCGTTTTCAGATCCGACCGCGAAAGCGATGACAACCAGCTGTACATGATGCGACGCGATGGCGGCGAAGCCCGCAGGATCACCGATGCGGAGGGCGGCGTCAGCCGATTCGCCTTCAGCGAAGACGGGAACTGGCTCGCGTTCACCGGCGGTGAGGACGAAGACCGGGACGTCTGGGTCATCGACCTGGCCGACATCGATACCCCGGCCACGAAGCTGATCGACCACTACGCGCCCGTTATCTGGTGGGATTTTGCGCCCGACAGCAGCCAGGTGTACTTCCTGGCTCCCGATCGGGTCGATGAGCGGAAGCGGGATCGGATGAAGGAAGAGTTCAACGTGATGGTCCGGAACGAGGACGTGCCCCAGCAGCACCTCTGGGCGTTCGACATGGGCAGCCGCGAGGCGACGCAGGTCACGACGAGCAGCGACTACTCCACCCGAGGAGTCACCATTTCGCGCGATTCGAAATGGATCGGTTTCCAGGGAGTTCCCAACGACCGCTACATGCGTACGGTGACCGAAAGCGGTATCTACTCCGATCTGTACCTGTTGGAGGTCGCCACGGGTCACGTCGAACGGTTGACCGAGAATGAGGAAGTCGGCGAGAGCGGGCTTTCGTTCTCTCCGGACAGTTCGACGCTCGCCTTCTCGGCCTCGAACGACTTCACATACAACCGCGACCGCAAGATCTGGCTTCGCAGAGTGTCGGATCGCGCAGGGTCGTTACGAAAACTTGGTGGCGGTTACGACGGTTCAGTGTCGGTCGGCTTCTGGTCGAAGGACGGGGGGACGATCTACTCAAACGCCGGCATCGGCGCGACTCGTAACGTGCTGGCGATCGACGTGGCGTCCGGACAAGTCAGCCAGATCACGGACGCGGCCGCCTCCCTTTCGCTCGAGTACGACCGTCTGAGCGACTCGTTCAAGGTCAATTACTCCGACCCGGTGACACCACCAAGCGTCTACGCGATCGCCTCGCTGGGCGATCTCGCCAACCGTGACAACTGGAAGCGCCTGACGAACTCAAACCCCCAGGTCGACGGATTCACTCTCGGCGAGACCGAAGCCGTGACCTGGATGTCGACCGACGGCAAGATGGTGGAGGGCGTTCTGGTGAAGCCCGTGAACTACGAGCCCGGACGCCGCTATCCGCTCGTCGTGCAGATTCACGGTGGACCCGCGTCGGCCACGGTCCAGAGCTTCAACGCGAGCTATGGCTACTATTCCCATATCTATGCGGCCGCCGGGTACATGTGCCTGCTTCCCAACTACAGGGGTTCCTCGAACTACGGAGAGGAGTTCCGGACCGAGATCATCGGGGATTACTTCCGCCAGGGCTACGAGGACATCATGGCCGGCGTGGATCACCTGATCGCCGAAGGCATGGTGGACCCGGACCGGCTGGGCGCGATGGGCTGGAGCGCCGGCGGACACTGGTCCAACTGGATCCTGACACACACGAACCGGTTCAAGGCGATCTCGTCCGGCGCGGGGACGATGAACTGGGTGTCGATGTACGCGCAGAGCGACGTCCAACGGAACCGCCAGAACTATTTCGGCGTGTTCCCCTACGACGACTTCGAGGCGTTATGGGACATCTCGCCGCTCAAGTACATTAACAACGCCGAGACTCCGACGCTGGTCCATGTTGTCGACGGAGATCCACGGGTGCCGCGCCCGCAGAGCGAAGAGTTGCACATGGCGCTCAAGAAGCTCGGTGTCCCGACGGAGTTCTTCGTCTATCCCGGCCAGACTCACGGCATTCCCACGCGCCGGAACCAGATGGTTAAGATGGTTTCCGAGTTCAACTGGTTCGAGAAGTACATCAACGGTCAGGAAGACTGGTTCGACTGGGAAGAGCTTCTGAAGACGCTACCGGCAAGAGGAGGAGAGGGGGAAGTGACCACAACTTCCGACCCCCAGATGCAGTAGCTTCGCGTGATTGAAACCAACGGAGCGGCGGGTGTTCGCCGCTCCGTTGTTATTCCCTCGCCGCCGCCTCCGCGCACTTGATCTCGGCCAGCAGTTTGGCCCGCTTGTCGTCTGACTCTACCAACATTGCCCGCTTCGTTCGTCCGTCCGCGGTCACGCAATTGAAAGTGTACTGATAGACCTTGAGTTTTCCGGCGATCGGGACTTTCTCGACCTGGGTGCACGTGCAGGACATGGCACGATGATATTGAACATTTTCGGCAGCTCAAAACACCACTTTTCGGCGGTCATAGACCGCCGCTACAGAAGCTATACTCGATCCGATGCGAATCGACGACACCGACGCGCTGCTCTTCGATCTGGACGGCACGCTGATCGACACGGTCGACCTGATCCTCCGAAGCTACCGCCACACTGTCGGTGTCCACGGGTACACGCCGCTGTCCGACGAGGAATGGTTGAAGAACCTGGGCATCCCGCTGCGTATGCAGTTTCGCCACTTCACCCAGGAGCCGGATGAAATCCAGGCAATGATCTCCACCTACGTTGAGCACAACCTGGAACACCATGACGCACTCGTGGCGGAATATCCGGGGGTTCGTGACGCCGTGGCGTCGTTCCACGAAGCCGGCTACCGGCTGGCGGTCGTGACGAGCAAGATGCACGGGAGCCTCGAGCGCGGGCTCGAGCGGGGCGGATACGACGGTCTGTTCGAAGTCCTGATCGGAGCGGACGATGTCGTGAACGCGAAGCCGCATCCCGAACCTGTCCTGATGGCGCTCGACAAACTCGGCGTCGCTGCTGAACGCGCGGTCTTTCTTGGCGACTCGCCGTACGACATGGCTTCGGGCAAATCCGCCGGCGTCCGTGTCGGCGCGGTGATGTGGGGTCCGTTCTCCCGTGAAGAACTCGCCGCCTCGGAGCCGGATTACTGGCTGGAGAGCCCGACCGACCTCCAACGTTTCCTACCAAAGTCCCAATAGACCGCACCTACAGAAGAGTAGCGCCACAGCCAGTAGATCCGACTGTAGGTGCGCTCTATGCGCACTTGATCCGAATTCCCAGGCGTGCGGTCATAGACCGCACCTACAGAAGAGAAGCGCCACGCCAGTAGATCCGACTGTAGGTGCGCTCTATGAGCGCACTTCATCCGAATTCCCAGACGTGCGGTCATAGAAGAGAAGCGCCACTGCCAGTAGATCCGACTGTAGGTGCGCTCTATGAGCGCACTTGATCCGAATTCCCAGGCGTGCGGTCATAGAAGAGTAGCGCCACAGCCAGTAGATCCGACTGTAGGTGCGCTCTATGAGCGCACTTGATCCGAATTCCCAGACGTGCGGTCATAGAAGAGTAGCGCCACTGCCAGTAAGTCCGACTGTAGGTGCGCTCTATGAGCGCACTTCATCCGAATTCCCAGGAGTGCGGTCATAGAAGAGTAGCGCCACTGCCAGTAGATCCGACTGTAGGGATTCGCTCGATTCCGACGGTCATTCCGAACGCAACGTTTGGAGTGGATCGACCTTGATAGCCCGACGGGCCGGTAGGTATGAGGCAAGGAGCGCGATACCTGTCAGAACCAGGGCCACGATGCCGAACGTAACCGGGTCCAGCGTCGACACGTCGAAGAGCAGCTCCTCGAGGAACCTGGTCAAGCCGATGGCCATCAGAAGGCCCAGACCGATCCCGAGCAGCACCATCCCGAGGCCTTGCCAGACGACCAGCCTGAGGATATCGGCGGAGCTCGCACCGAACGCAATCCGTACGCCCAACTCCGGTGTCCGCTCGAAGGTCGCGTACGAAACGACACCATAGATGCCGACGCTGGCCAGCGCGAGAGCTATCACGGCGAACAGGCCGATCAGAAACAGATAGAAACGCCGGGTGCCGAGGGTCCGATCGATGAACTGGCCGATCGTTGCGACCGTTCCGACGCTCTGATCCGGCTGAACAGCCCATATCTGTTCCCGAGCCGCTTCGGCGAGCCGGAGCGGGTCTTGCTCCGTGCCCAGGACGACGATCATCGATCCGAACGGGTTCTGGCGGTGGGGCACAAAGATTTCCGCGCGCGGCGCCATGTCGAGTCCCGTGTGGCGTGCATCCGGGACGATTCCTACGACCTCGTGGATGCTCAACTCGCCACCATCGCTTATGCGGATCCGGCCGCCCACGGCCGCGCCACTCTCCCAGTGTCGTGTTGCGAGGCTTTCCGTGATAATCGCCACGCGATTCGAGTCGGTGCCATCGAAACGTCTGAAGCCGCGACCTTCTAAGATCGGTGTACCGATGGCTTCGAAGTAGCCGTCGGTGGCGATAGTCAGGAACGCGCTGTGGCCGCTCGATTCTGCCGGTTCGCTTTCGATCGTAAAGATGCGTTCCATCTCCTGGCTCGCGTCATGAAAAGGTGACGAGGACGCGGCCCCGACCGCCCGCGTTCCGGGAAGCGCCCGGAGCCGGCCAAACAGTTCATCGAAGAAGTTCACCTGCTGGGCGGGCGCCGGATAGCTGTCCCAGATGTGGAGCTCGACGGTCAGGGCGTTCCTGGCGTCGAAGCCCGGATCAACTCTCACGAGGTTGATGAAGCTTCGTGCGAGCAGACCCGCCCCGACCAGCAGCACGATGGCCAGCGCAACTTCAGAGGCGACCAGAGCGCGTCCCAGGCGGCGTGATGAGCGGCCGGCGGTTGTCGTACGTCGACCTTCCTTGAGCCTGGCCTGAAGGTCGCGGCCGAACACCCGCACGAAGGGAAACAGGCCGGCGATCAGGGCGGACCCCGTGGCGATAGCTGCCGTGAACATCAGCACTGTCGTGTCCAGGTCCATGTACTCGAGCCGCGGGAAGCCGGATGGACTCACTAGGGGCAGTATCCGTTGGACTCCAGCTGCCAGGGCCAGACCACCCGCTCCTCCCACGATCGCCAGAACCAGGCTCTCGACGACGAGTTGGCGAACCAGCCGCATGCGGCCGGCCCCGACCGCCATGCGAACCGCGAACTCCTGTTCGCGCTGGGAGCCTCGTATGAGCATCAGGCATGCCACGTTCGAGCACGCGATCAGCAAGACAAATCCGACCGCAGCCAGCAGCACCAGCAGCGGTTGACGGACATCTCCGATGAGGTGTTCGCGCAGGGGCCGAAGGTCGATGCCGACACCTTCGTTGGATTCCGGGTAACGGCGGGCCAGATCCGCGCCCACCGCATCCATCTCCGTCTGTGCCTGGGCTGGCGTCACGCCTTCGGAAAGCTTGCCGACTACGCGCCAGTAGGTAGAGGCCCTTTGTTGCGGCATGTAGTCCTGCCGGACCAGCGGCGCCCAGATTTCTACTTCCTGGTCAGGGAATTGGAACTCGGGCGGCATGACGCCGATGATCGTGATCGGCGTTCCGTCGAAAGTGACATCGCTCCCGATAATCGCCGGATCTGCTCCGAACATCCGCAGCCAGAGGCCATGGCTGATGACGAAGGCGCGGTTGCCGGCGGCGTACTCACTCTCAAAGAACGTTCGTCCGATGAGGGCGGGGACGCCAAGTGTTTCGAAGAAGCCGTCAGAGACCGTCGAGGCGACGATGTCGACCGAGCGGCCCTGCTCGGCATAGCCGAACGAGAACGGAGCCGCTGCAGCGAGCCACTCGAAGGATTCGCTCTCGGCGTGCCAGTCCAGGAAGTTGGCAGGAGACACTTCTGTGTAATCAAACTCCCCGCCGGCCTCCTGCTGCCACAGTGTGTAGACGCCGTCCGTGGCGTAGGGGAGCGGCTTGAGCAGCACCGCGTTGACCACGCTGAAGATTGCCGTGTTGGCCCCGATGCCCAGCGCGAGAGTGACGATCGCGACGATCGCGAAGCCGGGGCTGCGCCGCAACCCGCGCAACGCGTAACCGACGTCTTGTCGGAGCTGTTCCAGATAGTCCGCGCGTTTCATTTCCACCTCTCGCAGCCGATCGACGCCGGCGCACTCATCGTGAATGCCCTGGAGATTTCCCAGCAGCCGTTCCGCTTCCCGCCGCGCATCGACCGGCGACCATCCCTCATCGATCAATTCTGTCTTGCGGGCTTCTATGTGAAAGTCGAGTTCCGCTTCCAGGTCCCGGTCGATGTCCCGTCCCCAGAAGGTCAGGTAGCGCCGCCACATCGGGGTCTTTCTGGTCATGTCGTTTACGCCCAGTCCGGAGCGTCCTTCGCGTTTACCACCTTGCCGACCGCTTCGGCAAAGCGAGCCCAGGTCGACATTTCCCGCTGAAGTTGCTTCCGGCCCAGCGGCGTCAGCTCGTAGAACTTGGCTCTGCGGTTGTTCTCCGACAGGCCCCACTCCGACTGGATCCATCCTTTACGCTCCAACCGGTGCAGGGCGGGATAGATGACTCCTTCCTGAAGCTCGAACGTCTCGTCGGTGACCTGGCGGATCCAGCGCGACACGCTGTACCCATGCATCGGTCCCCAACTCAGCGCCTTCAGGATGAGGACATCCATGGCTCCCTTCAGGACTCCGATTCTCTGCTCGCTCATATTCTCTCCCAAAGTAATGCTAGGGGAAAGGGTACGTCACTCTTCCATGGCTATGCAATGGGAATGTTCCGTCTGGGCTCCGATAAGGTAAGAGCTGGCAGAAAAGGAGCTCAAATAAAGGAGAGCGCGACGGGTAGCCGAACCGGAAGTCCGACCACCCGCCGCGCTGGAGATCTGAGGTGAGGACAGTATTCAGGAAAGGGCAGACAGAACAGGTCCAACTCTTGCTAGAGCAAGAAAGTTTCCCAGCTGTTTTGTTGGGAGGAAGTGTCGGTGGGAGGTCCCCCGAGCGCGGTTTCGATCCCCAGGAGCGTGAGGCGGATGCCTCGGTCGTGGCGCGCGCGGGTTGAGCCCATAGGAAGTGATTGATCTTAGTGCTGGACTCGATTGGCTCGCGGTCTCGAGAACGCTTCGATAACATGCTTTGAAGCCTTCAACCCCGATTAGACTGGAGAGAGGCTGCGTTGCGGCACTGGCTTGCAGAAATGGAGGGGAACATATGGCTGATTTGGCTTTGATTTACGGGTTGCGGCTCTTGCCAGTCGAAGAACTGGATGCCGTCGAGGATGCGGTTGTTAGATTGAAAAACGGGAAGACGGCCCGCGTCGCTATGCACCTGATTCACGGAGACCAAAGCAGTATCGAAAATCAGCTCGCTCAAAGTATTGAAGCGTTCTTCGATTTTTATCCAGAGATATAAGGTGTTTTAGGATTCCTCGCTAGCGATCGTTCAGGGCTAATTTCACCGCGAGCGCCCGCTACAGAGAATCCGGATCCCAGTTGAGCAGTACGGTGATAGGCATCTCGTACGCCTCCGGGAACGTGTTCATCAGAAACGACTGGCCGTCGGGGGAGACAATGTACTGCTGTCTCTCATACCCCTGGACCGCGCCGCCGATGCGGGTCGAGAACAAGCGAACCGGAACCCGGCGCTCGAGCATCTGTCCGTCATCGCTTATCTCGATCGGAACCGACATCAGCATGCCGTCCAGGGCGACGTAGAACAGCTCCTTCCCGTCGGACCGCCAGCGTACTTGGGCACCACCGTCGCTGGAGACTTGGCGCGCGGTACCCGGGCCGGGAAACGGCCGGACGTAAACCTCGAACTGACCGGACTCGTTGGACTGATAGGCGACCCAGTTCCCGTCGGGAGAAAACTGTCCGTCCCGTTCGTCAAACTCGGTCTGGACGACGGGAAACGGGTCACCCGACGGATCCCCGATTTCGTCCAGCGGCAAGGCCCAGACGTCGTATCCTCGTTCGGGAGTCAGCGGTCGATAGAGGAGGTGCCGGCCGTCGCTCGACCAGTCCGAGGGAAGCTTGTTCTCGCCTTCGCTTGCGAGCAACAGCCGCTCGCTCACGGTACCCGTAATCGATCTTTCGTAGAGGTTGAAAGGGCCGTCCCGATTCGAGCCAAAGACGACGCGTGTCCCATCCGGTGACCAGATCGGGGCGGCAGAGACCGACGTATCGAAGGTAAGCGGTTCGAGCAGGCCGTTGGCCAAGTCGAACAACCAGAGGTTCAGATTCTCACTGAGTGAATGTCGTAGCACAAGGCGCTGACCGTCGGGGGCCATCGAAGCATCTTCGGGTGATGCCATGTCGGGATCGCCGACGCGGCCAATCTCGGCACCGGTCCGGTCAGACCACAGAAACTGTTGCGGAAGAACCGAGCCGGTCCGATAGGCGATCGGTCCCGCCGCGGAGACAGACAGTGCTGCCCTGACTGTGCCGAACTGTTGATCCGCTACCGGAAATGGATCCCCGGAGAGTTCCAGTGTTCGCGTGTCGAAATCCTGGGCAAACAGCGTCTCCTGGCGCACAAAAAGCAACTGTCCCGTCAAGGTATAAACCACCGTTCGTGCATCGGCATCGAAAAGATGCCGACTGAGCGTGCCGGCCAAGTCGGCAACATAGGCGCCACGTAGTTCCGGCGTCCCAACAGCCCAATAGATGAAATCCGTTCCTCCGGGCAGAAAATGTGGACTGACGTGTCCGGATTGTCCCTGTCCAACGCGTGTTACGGCGGCTTCTTCGCCCCCGGTAGAGGGAATGCGATAAACCGAGCCACTGATAGTGGGCGAAAACAGAATGACGCCGTCGTCGTTCCATGAACCGCCGTTACCCGCCGGGGCGCTCGTCAGTTCCCGGACCAGTCCCCCGTCCAGGTCGATCCGCTTTAACTTCTCATCCGCAAAGAAGCCCACGGATCGGTTGTTCGGCGACCAGAAAGGAAGGCTGGCACCGTCGGTCCCGGCCAGTGGTCGCGTTTCGGTGGCTTCAAACCGGCGCAGCCATAACAGGGCCCTGCCTTCTGAAGTGGCGACAAAAACCACCTGCGTGCCGTCGGGAGAGATCGCTATGGAGTTCGGATCCGTGGTCGGCGGCGTGGTGATGTCGAGGCGGATCTCGGGTATGCGAGGCTCGGGCCGCAAATTGACCACGAGCGAGACGACGGCGATGAGGGCAACGAACGCCAGGCCGACCCATGCGATGCGTTCCCGGTTGCCTGCGGGAGCGGTCGCAGCAGCTATGACGAGATTCTCCTCGGAACCCACTCTCGCGACCCACTTCAACTCCAGCATCGCGTCCGATGCGGCCTGCCAGCGTTCATCGCGATCCTTGGCCAGGCAAGTCTTCACGACATGATCCAGCAGGTCCGGCGTCACCGCCTCGAATTTAGACATGGGTTGCGGGTCGTGGTCCAGAATCGCGGCAATCAAACTCGCCTGACTCGCCCCCTCAAACGCTTTCTTCCCGGTCACCATCTCGTACACTACTGCTCCGAACGCAAATATGTCCGTGCGGGCATCGGCTTCCTTGCCTTCTAACTGCTCGGGTGCCATGTACTGGAGCGTGCCGATGATCGTGCCTTCAGCGGTCAGGGGCGCTGACGGGTCTTGGGTCGGCATTTGCGACAACGGCGAGACCTCCCCCGCGTCGCCCTTGAGTTTTGCCAACCCAAAGTCGAGCAACTTCACGCCCGCTGATTTCGTGATCATGATGTTGCCGGGCTTCAAATCCCGATGCACCACACCTTGCCGGTGGGCCTTGTCCAGTGCGTCGGCGATCTGGATGGCGTATTCGAGTGCCTGTGCCAGGGGCAGGCGACCCTTCTTCAACCTGGCGGCCAGAGTGTCGCCCTCCACCAACTCCATGACGAGGAAGTGAATCCCGTCCTGTTCGCCCACGTCGTGCAGCACACATATATGGGGATGATTCAGGCTACTGACGGCACGGGCTTCGCGCTCGAAGCGTTCCCGGCGCTGCGGGTCGGAGGCGAGGTGTTCAGGGAGGACTTTGATGGCTACCGTGCGGTCCAGACGCGTGTCCGTGGCGCGATACACCTCTCCCATACCGCCCGCACCCAGTTGGTCGGCGATCTGGTATGGGCCTAGTCGTGTTCCTTTCGCGAGAGACACACCGTACCTCTTCGTGTTTTGAGGTGCACCTTCAGAGTTGGGCAAGTATTGCGGAGGAAGGAGTTGGGGTCAATCAGCAAGTCACACGCCCGTGTAACATCTCGAGGACTACAACACCCGCAAGGTCGATCAACTGAAACGCGAGTCCGCCTGAGCACTTAGCTGGGCACAAAAATGGGCACAGGCTGTCTCCGGCCCGTGCCCTACTTCCCCTATCCCCTTTAGGGCCAAGTGCCGGCGGGAGGACTCGAACCTCCGACCTAAGGATTATGAGACCTTCGCTCTAACCTCTGAGCTACGCCGGCCAGCGTCTGACTGCGAATCACGTCAGACGGAAACTCCTTATTTTACTCGGACCCTCCGCCCTAAGCCACCACGGGTATGAAATACGCCCGGCCCAGCAGCTTGTCCACGCGCGCGACGCGTACGCGGATTTTCTGGCCGAGCCGGTACGTCCTGCGCGTTCCACGGCCCACCAGGGTTCGTGCGCGCGGATTGAGTTCGTAATAGTCGTCGTCCAGGTCATCGACCGATACCTGTCCTTCGATGAAGTATTCGACCAGTTCGACCCGCATACCCTTGGGATGAACGCCGATGACGATGGCGTCCATCGTGTCCCCGAGATGGTCCTCCAGGAGGATCATGCGTTTCCATTCGAGCAGGTCGCGTTCGGCCTGTTCGGCGATTCGCTCGCGCGAACTCGAACTCGTGGCGATCGTCTCGAGCTCGGGTACGGTGTAGCCGGTGTGGCGCTGCCGCGCAAGATACGCTTTTAAGAGACGGTGAATGATGAGGTCCGGGTACCGCCGGATGGGCGAGGTGAAGTGCGTGTAGGACGTCGACGCAAGCCCGAAGTGGCCGCGATTCTGGGCGGAATACACCGCCTGTCGGAAGGACCGTAGTACGAGGAACGACACCATCTGCGCGTCCGGCCGTCCCTCGATCGATTCGAGGAATCGCTGAAATGCCGCCGAGGTCAGCTTTCGGGGCCGGAAACGAAGGCCCATCTCGGCGAGTGTGTCGGAAAGTTCTCCGACGCGCTCGGCGTCGGGCCGCTCGTGGACCCGAAAGATCGTCGCACGGATTTTTGTTTCGAGCAGCCGGGCGACAGCCTCGTTGGCTGCGATCATGAATTCCTCGATCATGCGGTGTGAGAAGTGTCGGACGGTCTTGACGACTCCCGTCATCAGCCCTTCTTCGTCGTAGGTCAATTCCGGTTCGGGAAGGTCGAAATCGATCGTGCCGCGTTGGATACGCTGCCGGCTGAGCAGTTCGGCCAGCTTCGCCAGCGTTCCAATCGTGCCCACTGTCTTGTGGTGACGCTTCCTCAGGGATGAATCGCCGTTGAGGATTCCCTGGATCGTGTCGTAGCTGAACCGCTCGCGGGATCGGATCACGCTGTTCGCAAATGACACGTCGCGGATCGTACCGTCGGGATCGACATGCAGTAATGCCGACATCGCGAACCGGTCCACCCTGGGGTTGAGAGAGCAGATGTCGTTCGAGAGCTTTTCCGGGAGCATCGGAACGACGCGATCCGGGAAGTAGACCGAGCAGCCGCGGTCTCGCGCTTCTCTGTCGACCCCCGAACCGGGTCTGACGAAGTGAGCGACGTCGGCGATGTGGACGCCCAGCCGGAAGCTCCCGTCGGGCAGCTCTTCTACGTCGACCGCGTCGTCGAAGTCGCGCGCTGTCGCCGGGTCGATCGTGATCGTTTCCCGCTCGCGGAAATCGGCGCGACCCTCCATGTCCGTTTCGGCGAGCTCGGCGGTTATCCGGCTGGCTTCTGCTTCGACTGCATCCGGAAACTCCACCGACAAGCCGTACTTCTTTATGATGACGGTCGTCTCGACGTTCTCATCATCGAGGAACCCGATGACCGACGCAATATCGCCCGCAGGCCAGTGTTGTTCGGACGGGTAGCGGGTCAATTCGACCTCGACGATCTTGTCCTTGTGCTCGGAGACATCACCCTTGATGAGCACTCTCGCGGGAAGCCTCCGGTCGGCCGGAGCGACGAAGTAGACGCGGCCGTCGTAGAGGAGTTGACCAACGATGGTGTCCCGGGCGCGCTCCTCGACCCGTATGACGCTGCCCTCAGCGTTTCTCTTGGGGATAATCGAGATGGCGACACGGTCGCCGTCCATCGCCGTATTGGTCTTCGGCGGCGGGATGAAGACGTCGCCGGTGACACCGGGGATGCTCTCTTCGGGAGTCACGAATCCATACCCGTCAGGGTGGAGCGAGATCCTTCCCCGGTAGAGGGTCATCTCCGGAGGCGCTTCGTAGCGATTGCCCTTGTGGCGGACGAGTTTCTCGTCCTTGACGAGTTGGTCGAGGATGTCCTTGATCTGCTTGCGGTCGGTCTTGTCGGCCTGGAAGTCGTCGAGGATGCGCCGGAGGCCAGCGGCCCGATCGGCCTGGTTGCGTATGTAATGTAGGAGGCTTTCCTTGGAAAGGTCCTCTACGCGCCTCCTGCTGCTGGATTTGCCGCCCACGGCTCAGTTGTGGCACATCCGGGGATAATGAGCAACAGTACCGGAGCGGAGACAACGATCCGGGCCCCGTTTGGCGATACCAGACCTGCTTCGGTCATATTGACTTCCCCGACACTGGTCGCTACATTGAAAGGCTCAGCCGAAATGGCGGAATTGGCAGACGCGCTAGATTCAGGATCTAGTGGGGGCAACCCCGTGGAGGTTCGAGTCCTCTTTTCGGCATAACAACTTACCTTCAGACGAAACCTCTGGTCGTTCCCCGATACGGGCTTTTCTCCCGCTTTTCTCCCGCTCCCGAATCCAACCTTCGTGTTCTGAACGCTGTACGGAGCGGACCTGCTGGATGGCATGATCTGGAGCGAAATGAGCGTACCGCATCGTCGTCTGGATGTCGGCATGGCCCAGCAGCTCCTGTACGGTCTTGAGATCCACCCCCTGGCGGACCCATTGGGTGGCTCGATAGCGCGCCTGAGATCGTGAAATCCGATCCAAGGTAGCCTGGCTTTCTTCTTGCCCGCTTCAAACGGAATCCGTGGATCCCGCCACCGGTCTCCGGTTGCGAGGTTGACGAATACGTAGGGGCAGTCGAACAGTCGGACCAGCGTCGACAGGTGCTCGATCGCGTAGTCCAATAGCGGTACATATCGGGGCCGACCGCTCTTGGTGTGTTCTACCGACAGCAGGCGATCGCCCAGGTTGATGTGCTTCCAACAGAGGCTCAAGCCTTCCTCCTTGCGGAGGCCGGTTTCTCCCAGGATCGCGACGTAGCTGGCGATCGTTGGTTCCTCGATCGCTTCGACCAACCGTCGTTCATCCGCTATGGTCAGGGACCTGACGGCCTTGGGTTCCTCCCGGAGCATCCGAAACCGGATGAGCGGGTGTGTTTCGATCAGCTCGTTCTCAAGGGCGAACGTGAGCATGTTCTTGAGGACTCCGACGGGTTCCGTCGGTCCGTATATCAAACACTGTGCAGGTGTAAGGAGTGTACACCTGCCCGCCAGACTTGGGCAGGCCGTCGATGATCTCGTCTTCCAGCGAGCTGTATGCCGAGCCGAAGGCGTTCCGGTCATAGCCGACGCGGGCGCCCTCCTCGCAGACTGGCAAACCCATCCACGTCGCTGACCCGGCTGGACACTCGCGCGAACTCGTGCTCGGCGGGGGCGGTGGTGGGGCCGAACCGGGCACGTAGCCGTTCGGGTTTGATGTGCTTTCACACGCTATGCCATCGTTGTCGGTGTCACTAGATGTCCGTCGCTCCAGCCATTCGTAGATCACGCCGGTGCCGTTCCGGTTATCTCGATAGGCCGGGAGTTTCAATCCCTCGTCGCGGCCGCGCGCTTCAGTGCAAGTCAAATCCCCATTCCCGTTGGCATCCCAGTACGCGAAATCGTCCTTCGTTTGCGCCTCCGCAGCCACCAATGCCCCTGCCGCCAAAGTCACACCGAGTACACTGGTCATTTTCCGAAGCCACGCCGCTGGCCAGGCTCGGTCGAGTAGACGGGTATCTGTCATTGGGTTCTCCTTGGGTGCCGTGTTGCTTAACCCCTATCAATAGAGACATAGCACGGCCTTATCGGTTCCGCTCTAGATCGTTTCTGGCCCAGATCTCCCGATCCACCGGCTCACCGTCGCAGATCGCCTCTAGGACGGCCAACAGATGCTCCCGCGTGATATCGGAAAGCGTGTACGGTTGCCCGCTGAGGTTGAACAGTATCTCGGCTTCCGGTTCCTTCAGGCCCAACCATCGGGCAGTCCACTCGAATCGCTCGATAGCGTCAGACGCTTCCTTCCGGACATTGGGTTCGTAGCCCGCATTCGTTTCAGGTGCGTATCCTCCGATATCGGATGCCGCCCGAAGGATCTTCTCCATGTCAAATCCGTCCCCGATCCGGACCGCTTCCACCAGACGGCTCACATTGTCAACGTTCACGCTTCGCACCGATGCAGTCACTTAGTTCTCCCCCCCCCCCTGGTAACGATTCCCGGTAAGTCTACAAACTTTCAATCATCGCACTTGTAGGCCAGCACTTCCCGGCACATTTATTCCAGGCCCTGAATTGCGGTCCGGACAATATGGTAGGTATTGCTGGTCCGGGGCGACAATGGCTCTAGTCCCGATGGCGCGTGTGGCGTGTTTTCCAGGGAGAAGGTCGGCCGGCCGTTGGGAGGCACAGAAGATGTAAGTCTGCCGGTCAAGGGGCGGCTGATTTCGATAACGTAAAAGGACTTCCCATCATTTTTGCATGCGGCGTTTTGGCGTCCTCTTCGATTCCCTTCGGAATTGTGCATAGAGTGACGGTGTGACCCGTGGACGCGGTGTCGCGCTGTTCACGCAGTGGCGGAGGTCCTAACGCCGGTACCGGTCGAGCCAGGTGCCGTCGCTGAGCATCCCGCAGGCGACGTTGAGCAGGCGGTCAGCCGCTGAGCGCAGGACGCGGAACGCGCGGGCATTAAGCCGGTCCAGGAGTTCCGACCTCTTCCGTAGGAAGGGGTTTAACGTCTACTGCGCGAATTTTGTGAGTTTTTGAAATTCCCTGAAAGCGGAAAAGTACTGAGGCTTTGAGAACCAGCTTGTCCCCTGGATTCGAAGGTATTTAGGCGTCGAGGGCCCTACTGCCTATAAATATCCACCTTCGTCTCCATGCACTTCCGAAGACTGAAGTCGTTAGCCCCGACCGTGAACCAGCCGTCCGGGCGCTGATAGAAATCCAACCCTCGGCCGATCTTGATCACCCAGCCACTGTCAAGACGAATCTCGCGGTCATGAAGGTTCCCATCCAGTTTGATGTTGAGCAACACGTCAACTTCGAGCAGGCTCTGTTTCAGTTCTTCCAGTTTGTCCTTCAATTCTACGAGATTCGTATCTTCGTCGTAGCTGGTCACAAGTGTAAAGTTTCGAATCGCAGGCCGCCTGACAATCGTTTCGCAGAAGCGGACGAAGTTATTGACTTGGTGTGTGGCACGAATGTAGGGGTCCTCGATCGTGACCGCCTTCGCTGTGTCCAGGTATGGCCCCATGATCGACTCGTATGTGTGCCCGGTATCGCCATATAGGATGGTGGAGTGGCTCTCTTCGAGCGGCTGGACGGCAGTGTCTTTCTCCTCCGAGGCTTTGGGCTCCTCGGGAATACTGGCGACGCCTGCAGGCGAAACGGCCACAGCGGGAACGACCAGCTTGACACGATACGGTTGACCGCAGACTGGTCCGACACGCCGTGACCATCTTCCTCAAGGCGTGTCAACATGCTCACGATCAACTCGCGCAAGGCCTCGCGGCTTGTGTCTTCCTCCGGTACGAACCCTTTCCACGTCTCTGCAATCACCGCCAAACCATCCTTGGACTTCGCCTCGGCCTCGCAGAGAGCACGACATAGATCCACCGATTCGGGGTGCCTATACGGTCCAGGGTCGGTGCCTGATACGTCGAGAGCACCCCACCACCCATAGCAGCCTGATGTCTCCGTGATGTCCCGCACGTAGTCGACGTAAATGGCCCTTTCCCTCTCTGTCGTAATTGAGTTCGTGAATATCCAATCCACCGAGTTCGGTCCATCCAGATAGTACGGTTGACGTTCATGCGCCACGAGTTCACGGAGTTCCCCGAACGACGATATGTGCGGAAACGAGCACGTCAGGGCGTAGATGCGCTTTGGCAGGTGATCGTAGAAGCACTTTAACGTGTCCCGTCTGCTCTTCTTCGGGCACCTTGCGGCATCCAGGAGAATCAGGACCTTTGCAGCCTCTTCCTCGGCTAACCCGCGGATGACTTCGCTCGCCCGGTACTCATTGGCCACGAAGAGGCGGTGCGCCGCCGCTTCCAGTTTCTCCGCGTTCTCCACGATGAGAGGAACCCCATCGGCAATTTCTTCGAATAGTCGGGCTTCCGAGAAGCCCGCTAGATCCAGCACAGCACCTTTCATCCTCTCATCCCATCCTGGCACCCACAAACCAGTTTGGCCGAACTTCCTTTATCGTTGATTCCCGTGTCCCTATCGGCAGTGTACGATCTTCTCTTAGCTCCCGTGCAACCCCATTGAATAGGCCACTTGTTCGCTGGTATCTCGCTCACCACCAACCTGCTAGCATTCCCAGATCACCGAGCACGCCAGTATCTGTTATATTTGCATATAATATGGAGGTGTCCATGCATACAACAAATCTGCGTAAGGTCGGCGGCTCCATCATGCTCGCAGTACCGCCGGCCCTTCTCGACCTCCTGAAGCTCGGGATCGGGGCTAAGGTGGATATCGCCGTGGAGAAAGGCCGCTTGATCATCATGCCTAAGGCGCGCCCTAGCTACTCACTCGATGAGCTTCTGGCACAATGCAACGAACCCGCGGCCCTTTCCACCGAGGATCGTGGCTGGATTGATGCCAAGCCCGTCGGCAACGAACTGTTGTAGTGAAGCGGGGCGACATCTGGCTTGTCAGCCTTGATCCCACTGCCGGCCATGAACAACAGGGGACCCGGCCCGTACTGATCGTTTCCCCCGCCCCTTTCAACAATCTGACCAGGACGCCGGTAGTCCTGCCCATCACCACGGGAGGGAGCTTCGCTCGTCGGCGTGGCTTTGTAGTTTCTCTTGAGAGCGCAGGCACCCGAACGACCGGCGTGATCCGCTGCGACCAACCCCGGATCCTCGATCTCGGTGCCCGGAAGGGGAAGCGCCTCGAAACCGTCCCCGAGTACATCATGGACGACGTGCTTGCCCGCCTCGCTACCATCCTCGAATAGACGGCGCTGCTAGGAGCCTGTCGGCAATAAGGTTATTGAAGGATGTAAGGCGGCGTATTGGATGAAGAGGCGGCGAAAAGAGTCACAGGCGATCGAAACGGAGCGGAGACAGCCTGCATGTTGTCTGTAGAAGCTGCTTTCCGTGAACCCTGCACCTTGATTCATGCTGCCGACATCTGTATCGACCCGTCTAGAGCGATACAGTTTCAATAGATTGTGTGTCAGGCACACCAGCGTCCACTCTGCCTGCACGTTCTCCAGTCCCCGGAGACTGAATCGGCGGAAGTGCCGGCATTCCTTGATCTGTCCGAATACCGGTTCCACAATCGCCTTGCGCATCTTGTAAACTGCCCGGCCGGCCTCGCTTTGGAGTTTCTGTTTCATTTGTTGCAGAAGGTCATCTTCATCCGGCACCTGGATGGGTGCGGCCGATGTGCCATGTTTATCCCTGCCTGTCGCGACGTGCAGGTCGATGCCTTCAACCCGCCCGTCGGTGACTTGCTCCGGACTCCAATAGCCGGTATCGGCACTGCACGCCACCGGGGAGGCTCCCGTATTCTGCTTCACCTGTTCCAACATCGGTGCCAGTTGTTGTTTGTCGTTGCTCTGCTGCGTGATGTTGGCGGCCACGATGATCTGTGCTTCGCTATCGACGGCAATCTGTGCATTGTAGGCCTGTACGAAGCTGCCTTTGTGCGCCCCGTCGGGCATGATCCGGCTGTCGGGGTCGGTGAAGTTCCGTTGCGCCTTTGCTTCCGGCACCGCCTGGTCGGGATCGGGAACCCGCGGTGGGCGTCCCGGAGTCTTCCGACCGGTCTCAGCCTCCTTCTGCCGCCGTTCGGCGATTCGGGCTTCCGCGGCCGCCTTCGCCTCCTCGGCCTTCTGCCGGGCTTCGGCTTCCAATGCCGCCTTTGCCTTCCGAATCTTCTTCAGCCGGCTTTCACGCCGGGCCAGCTCGTCGGGTAACTTGTCGGCCTTTCCTTGCCGTTCCTTCTCATCCTCGGCCGCATCACCGCTTCGGCCTGCCGCAGCAACTCGTCCACTTCCGCGGCCAACTTCTCCTCGGATTCACACATCCGACCGTAGCTCATCGCCTTGTGTTTGCTCGCGTTCCCTTGCACCTTGCTCCCGTCCACCGCCACATGCCCCAGTTTCACTAGCCCCGCCTTCTGGCACAATCGCAGCGCTTGCACGAACAGGCCCGCCAGTGCTCCCAAATGCCGCTTCCGAAACTCGCTCACCGTGCTGTGATCCGGATGGGAATCCGCACTCAGGTACCGAAACGCCACATCCTCGTACGTCCGCTTCTCGATCTGCCGCGAGCTGACCACTCCGGTGCAATAGCCGTAAATAAACAACCGCACCATCATCACCGGAGGGGTTCTGGTGCAGATAGGATCGTCGGAGTGATAAACCAGGAGCGCACTGTCGCGACGTGGACTATCCGGCCATGACGTAGCGCCAGAGCACTGCGGGATTCGACCGCAATGTGATCGGAATTGCGAACTGGTCTTTCTGAATCTTC
Source organism: Terriglobia bacterium (assembly GCA_965206125.1). GTDB lineage: Bacteria > Acidobacteriota > Terriglobia > 20CM-2-55-15 > 20CM-2-55-15 > CAXWPM01. The sequence goes on along the minus strand of CBDBIN010000044.1, from coordinate 177,565 downwards.
TGTGCCAGCTCGATCCCGATGATCACGCGCCGCGCATTGTAGAATGTCTTGAATCCCAACATCGGCCGCAATCGCCCCTTCACCCGGCGGTGGTCCTGCTCCACCACGTTGTTCAGGTATTGGCAGCAACGAATCTTCACTGCGTTCTGGCCCCGGAAGTTGAACTCACCGTTCATTCCCATGCGCCGCAGGGCGCTATGGCTCGGCTGGTGGCCATCCAAGGTGATACTGTGCGGCTCCGGATGATGCTTCAGTGCCTTGCGAAAGAATGCCTTCGCCGCCGCAATGCCGCGTGTTCGACTCAGATAGAACTCCACGGTGTTGCCTTGTCCGTCCACGGCGCGGTACAGATACATCCACTGGCCTCGAACCTTGATGAACGTCTCATCGACCCGCCAGCTTCCACCCACTGGCCGCTCGAACCGGTGCCATCGCTTTTCGCACGTTTCGGCATAGCGAACCACCCAACGCAAGATTGTGGTGTGCGAAATCGACAAGCCCCGCTCACCAAGAATCACGACCAAATTCCGGTAGCTGAGTTTGAAGCGAAAATACCAGCGAAGGCAGAGGAGAATGATGTCGTCTTCGAACCAACGACCGGCAAAAAGAGGATTCCGTTGAGCTTTGCGATGCGCCATGTCCCATTATCGCCAATTCCCTTGGGCTATCTGGGGTCATCGCAAGGTTTGTACCTGAAATTACTCTAAGGGAGGAGCTGGCGAACAATTGGACTGCAGAGCACTACGCCCGGTTTTTAGCCGGATTGAGGTGCAACGGCCGGGCGTTGGTGCGTTCAGCGGCCCCGGAATTCCAGTTGAAGTCTCCAGTCAGGATGATGTGGTCCCAACCCAGAGGCGAAACATGTCTGAGCAATTCCGGGTCAGGCAGCCGCCCCTTTCGTCGCAGATAATCAGCGGCTTTGTCCATGTCGGATGTGTTCCAGTAGATAATCGCGGCGAGGACGAGGTTCAGCGCCATGACGCGTTTTTGCTGAGCGGCGTTGGAACGGTCTTGAACGCGGCCCTGCGAATGCGCGAATACGGCCCGGGCCAGGGCGTGACGGGCTTCGCCTTTGTTGAGGCCTGCCTGACACTCCATCCGGAGTCGGGGGTTTTCGATCCAGTCCAGCATAAAGAACGTGCGTTCGATCCGGCCGATCTCGCCGAGCGCGAGATACAGGCGGTTCTGCTGTCGGTAGGCGCCCAGTTTGCGCAGCATGGCCGAGGGCTTTACGGACACGGTTGTGATACTGGCCGTCAACCTCAGCACGTCGCCCCAGTGGTCGAGCACCACATCCTGATTGATCGGTTTCCCCATGATGGGAGCGAGCCCTTTCCACTGGCCAGGCTTGCCGAAACATGCGAGACGGCGATCCGGAAAATCCCGCAGGCGTGGCGCGAAGGTCAGGCCCAGGAGATGGAACAGTGCGAAGACATGATCGGAAACGCCGCCGGTATCGACGTAATGCCCCAGCGGATTGAACTGAGCCGCATTGCCCATAAGCCCGTCCAGGACGAAAGGTGCCTCTCCGGCGGTGGCGCCGATCACACTGGAATGAAACGACCCGTATTGCCCCGAAAGGAAGGAATAGATTTTCAGGCCCGGGTCAAACCCATATTTGGCGTTGATCTCTCCTGAGTTGCGTCCTGACGGAAAGAACTGTCCATCCGAAGAGGTTTTATCGGCGCTTCCCCAGACCTTGGCGAAAGGCAATGCGTGGTGGGTATCGATGATCCGCGCCAAGCTATCGGCATAGGTTTCGGAACGCAGGTGCCAGATGCTGGCCCAGGAGAGTTGAGCGTGGCTCACATCCCTGGATGCTTGCGCCATCCGTTCCAGGCCGAGGTTGGTCGCTCCCGCCAGAATGGCGGCGAGCACGGCGGCAGGATTGGAGTGGGTGCGTCCAGACCGCAAATCGGTGAATGCGTCCAGAAACCCTGTTTGCGCATTCACATCCCATAGCAGATCGGTAATCCGGATGCGCGGCATCACTCCATCGATGGCGCGGTCCAGGGTTTCGCCGGCGGGCGGCGTGATCGGATCGTAGGGCATGATCTTCAGGCGCCCGCCTTCGAGACGAACGCCTTCCAGATGCCCGCCCACCAGCTTTTGCCGCATTTCGCGCAATCGATGGTGCAGCCTTTCACGCCGTTCATCGAGCCAGGTCGGACCATCGGTTTCCAGTCCGCTGTCTGCAAGAACGTTCTCCGCTTCATCCACCGGCGGAAGGTAGGCGTCGAAGCGGCGATAATCCCGACTGCCCTCGACCCAAACATCTCCCGCGCGAAGCCGGTCGCGCAATGTGGCGATGACAGCCGTCTCATAGACACGCCGACTGGGCCGCCCATCTTCCAGGATCAGGGATTCCCAGTGCTTGCCTGGGAACGGCATCGGCACGATGTCGGGCAACTTGCGCTTGCCGGTTCGGTTTTTCTCCTTCAGCAGCGTCACCGCCCCCAGCAGATCCTTTCCGCCCTCGGGGACGCTGAATTCAAAGGCTTCCAGGAATGCGGGTGCGAACCTCCGCAGTTGCGCGTACCGTTTCGACGCCAGCGTCAACGCGCCTTCCGTCGCCAGATCCCCGAATGCGGCGATCTCGTCACGGGACTGGAGCAGACGGGTCCAGTCAATCTCCGCATCCAGCACAGCAAACGGATCCTGACCCTGCTCACGGGCACGCATCATGGCATCGATAGTGCCTCCAAACAGCTGGATAAGTCGGCCAATCCGGGCTTTGCCGGCGGACCAAGACTGGTCCTGCTTGTTCTTTGAACGTGTGAACAACTGGCCCGTCAGTCGTTCGAACATGGCGACCGCGGCGTCGGTCAGCACAATGTCGAGTTCCAACATCTGGGCGGCCACGGAAGCCATCCTTCGTCTTTCACTAAAGTCGTTGAGGAAGTGTATCGGGGCCACCTCTCCCTCCCGCGCGAACCGGGCCAGTCTGGCCGGATGAATGTTCTGGCCCAGATCCGGCGGCAGCCCGATCTCCCGCAGAAATCGCAACCGTGCCAGAAGGGAATGCAGGCTCGTCGCGCTGGTGGAATGCGGACGGACGCGCAGCCAGCTCAGACGGAACTGGCCAATGGCGGGATCGTTCTTCAGCAAATCCGTCAACGCACCTTTCCGGGTCCGATCCAGGGCATCGTTGAGCGCCAGCGCCGAAATCCGGCGGGCACGCGCCCGCCCGGCCAGACCGATGCGTTCCAATGCGGCAGTGCTCGGAAGCACAAATCGCAGCACCTTCATGTCGTTGATCAATCCGATCAGGATGCTGCGGCCCTCGTCGGTATGGAATGCCGCCCGGGCGGCGAGATCAATCGCCGTTCCCCTGTCGTCGGGCACGAAGGGCCGCAGCCCAAGGTGCCGGATGGCCAACTGCCTGTGGGACGAACGCGTCGCGTTCCGGGTGCCGTAACCAGCCAGGGCCGAGGAAGGCACGGCGACTTGTTCGACCAGCCAGCGGATGAGAGGTTCGGGCAAATCATCGCCGTCCAGCCAACCTTGGCCGGGGTGACGAAGAAGCGCGATATGAATCGCCAATCCAAGCCGGTTTTCAGCGCTTCTCCGCGTGCAGATCAGATCCAGATCGTCATCGGCCAGAACGTAATTCCGTTCCAGCGATGCGGTGTCGGAGAGAACCCCGAACAAGGTTTCGCGGACGGAGGCCGACACTAGATGTCGTGAAGCCATGGCATGTCCCAAAAATGCTGGGGTCTATTTTGAGACTGCCCATAATATAGAAACGAATAAAGAGACACTTCGAAAGCCCGGAATGGAGGTGAAATGGCCCATCCTGAAACCGTCCCTGAAACGAACGTTAAAGAGACGGACGGCCCGGCCCGCAACGGTGACATCCTCGGTTATGCCCGGGTCTCGACTGCGGCACAGGATGCCGCTAGCCAGCAGGATCGGCTGTGGGAGGCCGGCGCCATTCGCGTGTTCGTCGACGTGATCTCGGGCCGACGGTTCGAGCGTCCGGCCCTGGCGGAACTGATCGACCATGCCCGGCCCGGCGACCGCCTCTGCGTCACCCGTCTCGATCGCCTCGGCCGCTCCCTCAAAGAACTGCTCGATACCGTCGAAAGCCTCAAGGTCAGCAGCATTCACCTGGTCAGCCTCGAAGAACGAATCGACACCACATCGGCCGCGGGCGAACTGGTTTTCCACGTCTTCGGCGCCATTGCGCATTTCGAGCGCCGTCTGATTTCCGAGCGCACCCGCGACGGCATTGCCGCCGCCAAAAGACGCGGTAAAAGGCCCGGTCGCCCCCCGCTTCACCCGGACACCGTTTCGGCCGCCCAAAAACTGATTGAAGCTGGATTGACGCCCGGCGAGGCTGCTAAACAGCTAGGGATTGGCAGGGCACCGGCTTACAGGATCGCTAGAGCGCTGTACTGAACCCCTTGTGCGGCCGTTTTCCTTCCTTAGAGTAATTTCAGGTACAAACCTTGCGATGACCCCTATCTGCACCAGAACCCCCTCGTCGCGCATTGTAGAACGTCTTGAATCCCAACATCGGCTGCAATCGCCCCTTCATCCGGCGGTGGTCCTGATCCACAACGTTGTTCAGGTATTGACAGCAACGAATCTTCACCGGGTTCCGGCCCCGGAAGCTGAACTCACCGTTCATTCCCATACGCCGCAGGGCGCTATGGCTCGGCTGGTGGCCATCCAAGGTGATGCTGTGTGGCTCCCCGATGATGCTTCAGTGCCTTGCGAAAGAATGCCTTCGCCGCCGCAATGCCGCGTGTTCGACTCAGACAGAACTCCACGGTGTTGCCTTCTCCATCCACGGCGCGTTACAAATACATCAACGGGCCCCGAATCTTGATAAACGTTTCATCAACCCGCCAGCTCCCACCCACCGGCCGCTCGAATCGGTGCGCATCGAAACCGGGGCCGTCTCGGATCGAGCCACGATGGTTTCCGCCTTGCAGCGGGCGGGCCTGGAGGTGCCGCGCCAGGGGAGCACTACCTCACGGCGGCGGACCCCGAGAGCGGCGGCAAGTGGCGGTTGAAAGGAGCGATCTATGAACGGGACTTCCAGCGGGAGCGACTTACAAGCGCGGCTCCAGAAGAGGGCCGAGCAGGACCGGCAAGAGATCGAAGCACTGACTCAGAGCGAGCTGAAGAAGCTCGCAGAAAACTTGAGGCAGAGCGTGACCGACGAGATGTATATCATCGTGCGCGATATCAAGGATCACACCCGGTGGATGAACGCGGCGCTGTGGCGACCGTGGCTGCGGAGCGTGACGGTCGGGGTGTGTCTCTTTCTCGGCATCTTGGCCGGGAGCTGGGGCCTGACGCGGTGGTATGCCAACCAAATCCAGAGCCTCATCGAGACGCGGGCGGCGCTCGAGTTCGAGATCCAAGAGACGCGCCGGACCATCGAGCGGATCGAACAAGACACGTGGGGCGTGAAACTCGTCGAGGTCAAACGGGCGGCGCTTCGCGATCCTGCCGGAGAGCACCCCGGAAAATCCGCTCTTGACCATGGACGGACGGCCTACCGTCAGGCTATCGAGCGAGTGAAGGAGATTTATGACCGAGTTAGAACAGCAGTTGACGAACGCCTTAACCGCGCTGTCGAAGCAGTACGAAGCGGAGATGGAGTAGCAGGCCGAGTGGGTCGGCGAATTGCAGGAGCAGGTGCAGCGGCTCGAAGAATCGGTCAAGGACTTGAAGCCGCAGCTCGGGCGGACCGAAGCGTCGGCCAAGGATTTGAAGCAGCAAGTCGAGATCTTGGCAGCGAACTACAAGGGGATCGCCGAAGTATTGCGCGGGGTGTGAACGCGATCTGGAAGCAGCAGCAGCAGGCTCGGGAGCGGCAGCGTGGGCCGGAGCGAGACTTTGGCCCCAGCCGCTAGGTTTGGTCTTGCTTGAAGGCGTGGAAGAATGGGCCAAACGGATTGGGAGGAAGCATGAGCGGAGAGATACTTGCAATTTTGGCGGTGGGTGTGGCCTTGGCCGGGGTGATCCTGACCAGCATCCGTGGGCTGCGGCAGGACATACGGCAAGACATGGCGCGAAAGAAGTCGCGGATGGGACCGCTAGTTAAGGCAGAGTGCGCTGACGTAGCCGGGGCTATGACTGCGACCGGTAGTTTATCGGCGGCGGACTCGCCGTGAGCGACGAGACGTGTCATGGAGGGGTGACAGAAGTAAGGAAATTACTTACCATAGAACACATGCCCAACCAACCCGAGGTGCGTGTCGTGATCGTCAGTAAGTTGACTTCCAAGTCCCAGACCACCATCCCGCAGCCGATCCGCGCTGTGCTCGGGCTGCAGCCAGGAGACGAATTGGCGTACGAGATCGTCGATGGGCGAGTCATGATCACGAAGGGGCAACGAGGGACCACAACGGACGACCCGTTCCGCACCTTCGAGGAATGGCGCTCGGAAGCGGACACTACGGCCTATGCGGACCTTTGAGCGCGGTGACGTGATTAAGGTGCCGTTCCCGTACACGGACCGCGCGACGCGGCAGTCGCGACCAGCCGTGGTTGTCTCGACGGCTCAACTCCAGGAGTTGCACGGACTCTTGTGGGTCGTCATGATTACCAGCGCCGAGAACCGGGGCTGGCCCGACGATCTGCCGGTCGCCAACCTGAAGCTGGCGGGCCTGCCCGTCCCCTCCCTCATCCGTAGCGCCAAGATAGCGACGATCGACGCGTCTGACGCCTCGAAGCTGGGGCGGGTGTCGCCGGCTCAGCTCAGACGGGTCACGAGCAAGATCAAACAGAGGTTGGGGGCTGTGTAAACGGTGCCCTCTCGAAAACAAGGCAGAATATCGAATTAAGGGCTTGACAATGGGAAGGCGAAGTGGCGCGCAAAATCATAAGAGCCAAGAGCCAAGCTGTGTCGCTGACCTAAGCCGACCCGCCCACCCGATCATGCCGCCCATCGTATGGCGAACGTTTGGCAGGCTGCTTCCCGTCCTGGCCGCCATCTTCATTTTTGCTTCCCCCTTCACCCCCCAGGACCAGGCGCAGGGATCGACTACCTATTACTTTCCTCATCTTGCCGTGGGAGCGGGTTGGGTGAGTAGCCCGGCGGAATCGCACCGCCGGGCCCTCTCAGAACCGGACGTGAACCTCTCAGCTCATCCGGCTCCCATTGTCCCAGCCGATAACACGAAGCCTGCACGCCAATGCGGGAACAATCCCGGTTGACGATGTCCGATTCGTCCGACCCAATGCGTCGCACGACGGCGATGACCTCGTAAACGTTTGAACTTCCGCATGGCCCACCGAACCAGCGCCTGATTGATACGTTCAGCGACAGCCCGGAAAGCCGAACGATGAAACCGGCAGTAGTAGTTCATCCATCCCTGAATCACCGGCCCAAACATCCAGGCCAGATCTTCGGTCGACTTGTCACTCTTCAGCTGTAACCGCCACCCGCGCACCGCCTGCCTCATCGACTTGGCGGCACCTCGACTGAGTGCCGGCGTAAAGTTCACGAAGACGCGACCGTATCGGTCCTTCGAACGCCTCGGTCGAAACGTGTAACCGAGAAAGTCAAACTGGATCGATTCATGCTCCTCCTGCCGGTGGATATCCCTGCAGTAGACCACTTTGGTCTTATCGGGATGAAGTTCCAGGCCACAGTCTTTCAACCGGCGCTCCAACCGTTCCCGGATGGAGCATGCCTGCTTCAAGCTGTGGCAATGGATGAGTCCGTCATCGGCGTATCTGCAAAAGGGGACGCCAGGAAAGTGAGCCGCCATCCACCGGTCGAACGCATAATGAAGGAACAGGTTCGCCAGCAACGGCGAGAGGACGCCCCGAACACAAAAGGTAACTTCCGTTTTGAACGTCAGATCGTGGCATGGAGGAATCGTCTCCTGGTTGAGTTACGTCGTAAACGGTAATACTCTAATGGCAAATGGTTCGGTCCACACGGTCCCAGAAGATCAAGCGGCTCAACGCCGCTTATTCGCTGCTCGCTCAGGGCGTCACGGCGAGCGAAGCCGTACACCGGTTGTCGCAACGCTTCGGATTGTCGCAGCGTCAGTCTTATCGCTACGTTCAGGACGCGCGCGCCATGGGCCAGCCGGCCGAGCCGGCCGAGGCGTTGATCCCGATCACTATCAAGATTCCGGGCACCTTGGCGGTGACCTTGCGTGCACATGCCAGGAGCAGCGGGCACTCTATCGGGGAGATCGTTGCGCGGGCCATGAGACGCTTTTTCTCAGACGCGGATCGCCATGGTTGAATACCGCCCGAACTCGCGGACCGCTGTTCACCTCGCATATGCCTTCGATCGCCTGCTCGACGCCAAACTCCAGAACGCCTACGCGATCTTGGTGCCCGATCAGGCTCACAAAATCCCGGCCCGGGCGCAGGGCATAGGAGACGACCATGAAGATCGCAGCCCTTTACGCACGTGTCTCGGGCGAGCAGCAGAGAGATAGCAACACGATCGCCAGCCAGACCGAGGCCCTGGTCGACTACGCCGAGCGCCACGGTTACCGCGTCGCGCCCGACATGATCATCGAGGATGATGGCTATACCGGCGCCGTTCTCGAGCGGCCGGGGCTCGATCGGGTCAGGGATCTCGCCGCGGAAGGGTGCATCGACACGGTTGTGGTCCATGCCCCGGACCGCTTGAGCCGCCGCTATGCTTACCAGGTGCTGATCATCGAGGAACTGGCCCGACAGGGCGTCGAAACCGTGTTTGTGAACGCGCCGTCGATGGAAACCCCCGAAGATCATCTCCTCGTCCAGTTCCAGGGCATGATTGCGGAATACGAGCGCGCGCAGATTCTGGAACGTTCCCGGCGAGGCAAGCGCCATCGGGCGCGCCGCGGCGAAGTGGCCGTCCTCGGCAGCGCGCCCTATGGCTACCGTTACCACAAGAAAACCCCGGACAGCGATGCGTTCTACGAAATCATCGAACCGCAGGCATCGGTGGTTCGCGATGTCTACCGCTACTACACCTGCGATCACATGAGCATCGGCGCGATAGCGCGCAAGCTCAATGAACGCGCGGTCCTCACGTCCACCGGGCGTTCGCGCTGGGAACGGTCGGTAGTATGGGCGATGCTGCGTAATCCGGCGTACAAGGGAAGGGCGTGCTTCGGCAAGACCCGGATTGCCCCGCGCCAGCGTGTGACCCGCCCTTTGCGCCAACGCGACGGGTTCGCCAACCGCAACAGTGCCAGTCATGAACGGCCGCGAGAAGATTGGATCGAGATCCCGGTGCCGGCAATCGTCAGCGACCACACCTTTGCTCTTGCTGAAGAGCAACTGGAAAAGAACAAGGTGTTTTCCAAGCGTCGAACCCGGACGCCCAGCGTCTTGCAGGGGCTGGTGGCGTGCGGTAAATGCGGCTACGCGCTGTCTCGCGCGTCGACCCGGACGAGTGTCCGCAAGATATCCTATTACCGCTGCCTGGGTTCCGACTCCTGGCGCCATCTCAGCGGCCCGCTTTGCGACAATCGTCCCGTGCGCCAGGATCTGCTCGATGACATCGTCTGGACCGAAGTGGTCCGCCTGCTCAAGGACCCGGCACTGATCGGCGCCGAAATCGACCGGCGACTGGAGATGGCCCGTGCCTCCGACCCCAACCAGCAGCGCGAGATCGACCTGCGGCACCGTCTGATCAGGGTTCGCAAGAGCATCGACCGCTTGGTCAACGCCTATCAGGAAGAGTTGATCACAATCGACGAGCTGCGCGACCGAACGCCCGAGCTGCGTCGTCAGGAGAAGGCACTGCATCGCGAATTGCAATCCGTTATCGATCATGTAAAGGATCGGGAGATCTATGTCCGGCTCGCTGAGACCTTGACCGGCTTCCTGGCGCGGCTGCGCTCGTCCGCCGAAACGCTGGACATCGCGGAACGCCAGCGCGTCGTCCGGCTCCTCGTGAAGGAAGTGTTGGTCAGCGAAGACAAAATCATCATCCGTCATTCCATTCCGATCTCGGGATCGCCGAGTGACGGTACAGACTCGTCAAAACCCGACACCGACAGCACTGAAGGCGGAAGTTACCTTTTGCGTTCGGGGCGTCATAACCCCACCTTGGGGTGTCCCCCGCTCACGCTGATATAGCATCCCATCCTTCTGCGACGGCACGGTCAGCCAGCGATCCACGTATAGCAGCACCCACTTGCAGTTCGTATGATGTCGAACCGCCTTCATCAGGAGCCGGTGATCGATATTGTCAAACAGACCCCGGATATCGAACTCCAGCACCCAATCGTGCCCCCAGCAACGTTGACGGGTCACCGCCAACGCCTGGTGCGCCGATTTGCCAGGCCGATAGCCATAGGAATCCTCGTGGAAATGAGGATCGATCTGGGGCTCCAGAACACTCTTCACCACCGCCTGCGCAATCCGATCCGCGACGGTGGGAATACCGAGTGTCCGCTCACCTCCCGACTTCTTCGGAATCGAGACCGCCTTGACCGGGGGCGGGAAATAGCTCCCCGAAGCCATCCGATTCCAGATCCGATACAGATTGTTCCCGAGCTCACCCTCAAACTCCGCCAAGGATTGCTCGTCCACACCCGCAGCCCCTCCATTGGCCTTGATGCGCTTGTATGCTTCCCATACAAGCCGCTTGGGAATATCAAACGACTTTGCCTTTGTCACCCGCTCCTCCCCTTTCGGGTTGACGACGACTCCGGCAGGACAACCCGACCCCTTCGCTCCAGGTCCATTACAGACCTTTCTTCGCTACTACGGGTCGGTCCGTCCCCGCGCTGCGCCTTGGCACTCAGACCTTGAGAGGGTTTCTCTTGGCCGTCTCCCTTTACATCGCAATCGCAGGTTCCTGCAGTTCCGCACAAGAGCCCGGACCGAGCTCGCGCCATCTCTATGCCGGACACCGCCCACCCTGTAAGCAGGTTTCCGATGGGCTCATCCCAGGGCAGCAAGCCCTCCCCGGTTCTGATGTCATCTAAGGATCTTTCGACACTTGAATGATGGTTCACGGGTGTTCGCCTTCTCGATCCATACCTGACGCATTCATCGCGCCTTTTCCCTGACGCTCACGACGACGAATCGCCGCTCAGGGTGGTTTGAGATCGGCCCCTGCAGGCCGACCCCGGAGGGCCTTCCTCCATCTCTCATGCAGCTTCTCACCCAAATCTCAGTTCATCCTGAACCTCCATTCGCGTTGCTGCAGCACACGCAAACCACGATCACCTATATCAACTATTCCCCGGAGGAGGTGACCTGCCAAACCGATTTCATTTCCGATCACGGAAGTCCGCTCGCCGGCAAGGTAGGAACTGTCGTCGTCTGGCGCAACGACCGGATGGGTCGGCGCGCCCGCCAGTACTTGTCTTCCTTGAGGACCTGGACGAGCGCAAGATCGACTACATCTCGGTACGAGACGGGCATCTGACGGGCGACAGTGCTTCAGCCAAGATATTCCGCCATATACTGGTCGGCATGGCCGAGTATGAGAGTAACCTGATCTCGGAGCGTACCCGTGCGGGCCTGACCGCAAAAAAGGCTCGGGGTGAGATGTGGGGCGGGCGAAAGAAGGGGCAGCGCTACCGGCTGACGCCGGAGAAGCTCCAGGCAGTCAAGGGACTCCTCACCGAGGGGCTCTCGAAGGCGGAGATCGCTCGGCAGTTGAGGATCGCTCGTAGCACGGTCTACGAAGCGATCACGCTTCTTGTCTGATTTGTCCTCTGCCCGCCGGCAACGCGCCGCATAAATGCCGCCGCACATCCTCTCGGAAGTAGAGCTGGCGCGGTTTGAGCGTTGGCCGGCTCATGTTCCCTCTGCAGAGCTCGTTCGCTCATTCACGCCGACAGGTCCGGACTGCGACCTTATTGCCGTCCGTCGTCGTCCCGCCAATCGGCTGGGGATCGCCATGCAGCTGTGCGCCTTGCGGTACTTGGGATTCGTTCCTGAGGACCTCAAGTTTGCGCCATTGGAAGCGATTCGATTTGTGGCGGATCAGTTGAAGGTCAGCTCGTCCGCGCTTGAGACGTACGGTGGACGAGAGCAGACGCAGAGCGACCGCTTTGGGGAGGTTCGGGAACACCTGGGCTACTCCCTGCCGCGCCCCCAGGACTACGAGGGGCATTGTCAGAGGAAAGTTCGCAGGGTGATCAGCGACAATCAAAACTCCCGACCGCGTTGCCTCATTTGAAAATGTTACCGAAATCCGGGTCGTTGCCTCATCAAAAATGTTACCGAACGATCGATCAACTGGAACGGGTTTTCCCGTCGTCGAGGCTGTGGGAAAGTGGGAAACCCGAGGGGTTTTCCACGGTCGCGAAGCGACCATCTTTTCCACAGCCATTGTCGCCGGCAGCTTTTGGCGATGCTTGAGTCAGGCCGAACCGATCGAGTTCGAGCCACTTCGCGTTGAAAGTCACCAGAATTTGACGTCTCCATTCACGCACGCGGCGCTGCATGGTCCGTAACTGGCCGTTGGAATAGCGGGCGGGGTCTCGTTGCTGAAGTTGGAGAAAAAGCGACTTTGCCGTCCGCTCAGGTTCAGATTTAAGCCATGATTGCACTTCCTTCCACACACCGTCGAACGGGTCGGGTCGAGTGCGCCAGGTATGCGGCACGCGTGGCTTGTTGGTTCGCCGATACCGGCGCTTTTTTCGTTGCTCCAAGACGGGGAGTTGGAGTTCGGCCTGAAGTAGGTCGCCCTCTGTCGGTGCCTGGCCACTCGGAGCGAAGTTGTCGGAGAGAGGCGTGGCACGCAGGACCTCGGCCGGTACTCTGGTGGGCTGCAGCTCCTTCGCATGCCTCCAGAACGCATCCTGGAGTTTCTCAAGCTGTCGCAGAAGCTCGACCGGATCCAACTGTCGGTAGAGCGCGTCCAAGCGCTCCCGAACGTCCTTTTTTAGTGCATCCGACTTCGACAGCCGCTGATAGGGTGTCTGCGCGATGTCGTACCGTTTCCTCACTCTGGATCCGTTGCGACTCTTCATCGTGAGCTTCATCGACGGCTGGAAGAAATTCACGTACAGCCGGATAACCCGGTAGAGTTCGGCGAGTTGTCTGTATGCGAGCGGACCTTCGTACCGGTCGTAGCCGACCAGCTGCCTGACGATCGAGCCGTTCTTCTGTTCGACAAAGCATTGATCGTTCTTCCGGCGCGCACGTCCCCGGGTAAATTGGATCGTTTCACGCTCGCAGTAGGCCAAAAGTCCGTAATTCATGAATTTCGACCCATTGTCGGTGTCCAAGCCGACTAACTGAAACGGAAGAAGTTGTCGCACTATCTGGAGCGCCTGTAGAACGTCAGCCTCAGACCGATGGAGTAACGCCAGACATTCCGTCCAGCCGGTGGCCACGTCAGTGAGCACGAGGGTGTGGAGAAACGGGCCGTCTGCATGAACCCCGCAGTGGGCGACCAGGTCCGCTTCCATGAATCCCGGCCCCGTCTCCTCCCAGTCGGCGAACGTTCGGATCGGAACCCGGTGTTTGAGTAACTGGCCCGACGTGGTCGTGCTCTTACCATGCGGCCGATGCGCCACCCGAAACTGGCGGAGAATCCGATCGGCCGTGGATGCACTCATCCCGAGCAAATGCTGCCGTGTCGGGTCCGACAACGACAGATGCCCGTGACGTTCCAGGGTGGGCAGTCATCGCTCTCTTGACGGCCGCCTTCCTGGGGGTTCTTGCTCACTGCAATTCAACCTTCGTTCAGTTCGCCACTTTCTCGGCGTCTCGTAGAGTCATAGAGCGGACGTACCGCCCTGATTTCTTGGACAGATAGAGTTGACCATAATCACTCCGCCGGGTTGAGCGCAAGACGATTCCACGCCTGAACGGGAGACTGAAAGTCGAGGCGCTCAATAAGGCATTATTCGTTGTAGAGGACGCGGAAGTCTTCGAGAGCCTGAACCAGTTCCGGATGCGACGTGTCCTTATCGACTACATGCGACTTGAACGCGCGCTTCTAGCATTGCACCGATTATCACGTTAAACTATGTAATAAACGGTGAGGTTTTATGCTCTTCCAGAAATTTGTCGAAGATCAGGTATTTTCGCCGGCACTCATCGCGACCGCGTTGCGCACCAGCAAGTCGGAGATCGCCGGCACGTTGGGTCTTAGCCAGGACGCGTTTTCGCGCGCTTCGAGGATCAGGGCGCGAAAAACCCAGACCCGTCTGCGTCAGATGTTGGAAATTCTGAACCGCGTCGAAGCCGCGACCGGATCGCCTCTTGCGGCCTATGCCTGGTTCCGCGCAGAGCCGGTACCGGGCTTTGGCGGCGCCACCCCGGATCAGTTGCTACGCGAAGGCAAGGCCGATCAGGTGCATGCCTATCTCAGCCGAATCATGGCAGGAGGTTATGCCTGATTCTGCGGTTCCCTGATGCGGTTCCGAGGGCTGGTTTACCGGGCTCACAATCCACAATGGTCCTGGCAGCCACTATCTGGTGATGGTGCGCGCCACCACGGTGGACGATTCAACCGACGTGGCATCCCGGCACTCTATACCTCGCTCACCCAATTGACCGCCATACGCGAGGCGGAGCCGCTGGGCCGGTCGATGCAACCGCTCACGCTCTGTGCTTACGAGGTCGATGCCGAGCCGGTGTTCGATGCGCTGGATCAAGCTCAGCGTGCGGCCCTTGGCGTGAGCGATTTGGAACTTCTGTGCCCCAACTGGGAAGCAGAAATGCTTAAAGGGAAGGTCCCTTCATCGCAGGCCTTGGCGGACCGGCTGATCGCGCTGGGCTATGCGGGAATGCGGGGCCAGAGCTTCGCCGCCGGGGCTGGGCCCGACGATGTCAATCTCGTACTCTGGAACTGGGGAACGGTCGGGCCGAGCCGCGTTATGCTGATCGATGATGAGCGTCGCCTGTCTAGCGGCTCGACATCCTGACCGTTGAAGTGCGAAAGGATAATGGGGGCAGCTGTTCCGCGCCCGACGACGACAGATTTTCATGGCCGAGGCGATGGCGGCCGACCCAGCCATCTCAACACGTCAGGAGGCGGAGCAGTTTGCTATCGACCGCTCGAGACTCCATCGGCACCTCAACGCTCGTCAGAAACGCTCCGCTTAGCGTGCAAAGCGGACTGGGTAAGCGAAACCGCGCGGGGCTTTACAAGGCTTTGTCGGAGGACGGCAATCCCACCTTCGCTACGGTCATGCGGATCACGCGGGCGCTGGGAATGCAGTTGCGGATTATGGGGTAGCGTCAACAACCCCCGGATTTGCTCTCTCAAGGTGTTGCCCTCCTGTGGTGTCCCGGTGGGTGGAGAGAAATTGTCGGCAACATTACGCGACCACTTTGCCCCGACTGCGACACCAAGATTTAGGTGCGAACCGGAGTGGCGATCTCCACCGGGCCCGACCCGCCGTACCTGTCAAAACGTCCTGCGGGATTACTCGAACTGGCCGACCGCGTTCTCTGAATCGCCGCTCCTCCCTTACTACATGTCGGGCTTTTGCGCAGCCTAGGAGCCTGTCGGGAATTGGCTCCCTCGAAGCAAGAATCAACAACTTACGAGCCATCCCTGGTCTGTAAGTTGTTGATTCTTGGTTGCAGACTTCTTATTCCCGACAGGCTTGTTCTTACATTTGACGCACCGAATACTTGCAATCAGACGGGGTTAAAACTTACGATCAGCCGATTGTGGAACGGCACTTCTAGCCTCGTTTTGTCGAGCGCCGACTTAACTCAGCGGGCCAGCCTGCGGCGCAATGTTCGCCGGTTGCTGGCAAAGTACGGCTACCCTCCCGATCTCGCCGAAGACGCGACACATCTCGTCTTGCGACAGGCGGAGTTGTCAACGGAGCCGATCGACAGGAAGTCCTCGACCTGCTGCATAGCGGGCGCTTCGTGGATCAGCTGCCCGCCCAAGTGTGTGCGGCCTTGCTGGATGCAGACCGCTATTTGTGCTCGGTACGCACGATGTACCGGATTCTGGATGCGAACCAAGAAGTGCGCGAACGGGCGGAACCAACGGCGTCATCCCGTCTACCAGAAGCCGGAACTGTTGGCAACAGGCCCGAATGAAGTGTGGACCTGGGACATCACGAAGCTGAAGGGACCACGGAAGTGGACCTACTTCTACTTGTACGTGATTCTCGATATCTTCAGCCGCCAAGCTCTGGGATGGATGGTGGCCGATTGCGAATCGGCGACTCTGGCCAAAAAGTTGATCCGTGAAAGCTGTGATAAGCAACGGATCAGTCGCGATCAACTGATTCTCCACGCCGATCGCGGGTCGTCGATGAAGTCGAAGGCGGTGGCGCTGCTGCTGTCGGATCTGGGTGTGACCCAATCCCACTCTCGGCCCTATGTGTCCGACGCCAACCCGTTCTCGGAAGCCCAGTTCAAAACCCTGAAGTACCGCCCTGACTTCCCGGAACTATTCGGTTCGATCCAGGACGCCAAGGCGTTCTGCCGGGACTTCTTCCACTGGTACAACAACGTCCACTACCATTCGGGTCTCAATTGGCTGACACCCGCCACGGTTCACGACGGCTGCACCGACCGAATCGTTCTACGACGGCAACTGCCTCTGGATCATGCACGGCAACGCCATCCCGAACGTTTCGTCAACGCACCCAGGAAGATCGCCGGACCGCCGGAAAAGGTGTGGATCAATCCGCCTGCTGAACCGCAGGCGGTAGCTTAAATTCCGAATGCAGGTGGTAGAGTCGAGGAGAAGCGCGGTGGCGTACAGGACCGGCGGCGCCGATAGCGGCCAGCGTCTTTCGTTGCTGGTCTCGCCGAGAAGTCCATCGCTCCGTTTCTCCTCCCCGCTCATCGAACCGGGCGTGCGGATTTCCCGCACCCGGCTCTCGGACGGGTTTCACGTCAAGGCGTGCGCATTGCCGACCAGACCTCATGCGGACAGGATTCGGGAGACAGCACGCCCAGCTTCCCAAATACCTCATCGGTGGGGAACCGCCGGTAACCAGACCCGGCCACTTTGTGCCGACGCCGAAGGAAGCGACGGACGGCGTGATAGAGATACAGTTTCACCCCGTGTCGCGCCTGCGTCACCGACCCATAGCTGAAGTAGGCCGACCATCCCCGCACCATGCGGTTCAGGCCCCGCGCCACGTCTTCCCATGGCGCGTGATTACCGGACCGCAGGCGTCGCCGGATATGCTCCTTGACCGAGGCCACAGCCTTCTTGGAAGGCCGCGCACCGTTGTAGCGTCCGCCGGTTCGCGGAGAGTACATCGGCCCGAAGGTATAGCCGAGGAAGTCGAAGGGCTCGCATCGGGCGTCGCATACACGCGTCTTGGTCTCGTTCAGCGTGAGACCGATGCTGGCCATCCATCGCCGAGTCGTTTCGAGGACCTCACCGGCGCCATGCCGACACAGGACCACGAAATCGTCCGCGTAGGTCACCAGCACCGCGTCGTACCGACGATCCAAACCATGCTTGCGAAACGCCTTGATGAAACGATGCATGTAGATGTTCGCCAACAATGGCGATGCCACTCCACCCTGCGGTGTTCCCCGCGTCGCCTTCTTGCCGCCACTCATCCGCCGATGTCCCCGTTCGCCGGTCTCCTCGACCGGCGTCTTCAACCACATCTTGATCAGATGCAGCATCTTCCCGTCGCTAACACGTCGTGCAACGCACTTGATCAGCTCGGGGTGGGGAATCGTATCGAAGTATTTCGATAGATCGGCATCGACTATTTTGGTGTGCCCCTCATCAATTGCCCGATGAACGGTTCGAACCGCATCCAGCGCGCTCCGTTTGGGACGATACCCGTAGACCGCCCCATCGAAGTCTGCTTCGAAAATCGGTTCGAGCACCAACTTCGCCGCGGTTTGCACTACCCTGTCACGGATAGTCGGAATCCCCAGCGGCCGTTGGCCCACGCCACCAGACTTTGGAATCATCACCCGTTTGACCGGTTGCGGTCTGTAGCGTCCTGTTCGCACCTCCTCCCGTACCGTGTTGAGCCAGCGGTCCACCCCATATCCCTCAATGTGCGTAAAGGTTTCCCCATCCACGCCCGGCGCCCCACCGTTTGATCGGCAACGCGCGTAGGCGTGGGTCAGAATGTCTTCACGCCACACCTTGTCATATAAGAAGTGGAATCGCCGTGTCGGCTCATGCTTGGCCTTCACGTAGAGCGCTCGTTGGAGCTTCCGAATCTTTTCTGGAGTTGCCAGGCTCACGCCAATCTCCTCATCTCAACTCGTTCAAACGCACCCCGAACTAGGGCTCCTTCCCTCCCCCGGCATTACCCGGGTTCATCGGTAGTATGAGCCCCTCCGACGCCTGTCGCGCCCGCCTCCCAGTTGGAGCCGTTGCCAGGTCTCCCCGGCAGCACAACAGGTTTCCCGTGTTGCGAGTCCCCGCGTGCGTACGTGCTGCGCCCACTACCCCGGCGAGCAGGGCGACCGTCTCTTGTCGGTTCATCTGGCCACCCTCATGGGCCTTCGTCTAATGAGAGGAGACTCGGCGCTCGCATTCAACCTTTCGAGGCCTGCTCAGGCTTCACTCGCGTTGCGGCCCGCACGCTTGCAAACCCGCCCAAGGCGGGTCTCTGTCCCCAGGGCTTCGATGGGTTGGTCGCCCTTGCCACCGCCTGGGTAGCTACCAAGGTCTACCGACACCTCCTTGGACCGGACTTTCACCGGCTGCGTTGACTCACCTTTCACGGCGCACTCTCAAACTTGTTGACACTCACCGCCCGCGCTGGGTCGGAAAGGAGCCTGATCTGAATGAGGGATAACCTTCAGTGGACCACCGCTCCGCAAAGATTCCGGCCCCAGGCCGCGCCGCGGCCGGAACCTTCCGCCTTGCAAGCCGCACAGAGGCATGGGCCTGTGGAAAGTGCCGCAGCTATGGAAATCCGCTACACAACGCGCGGATTCCCACACCGGCTTGAATGGGCCGCACCACCCGCTGCCCATTCACACTTACACACCGGCCCGGCGATTCATTCAATGAACCGCCATCTAACCTTCAACTAGAAATGGGGGAGGTTCCGTCAATAAGTGTGTAAATAGACATCAGGCGGCTTTCTCCTCGGTGACTTGGTTGACTGGAACTCCATTGACATATTGGGCGCCTTGGTAGACATCCTTCATCAAGTGCGGAGCCTTCAAACGGCGAAATCTTTTCTCAGCGACCAGCAGCATCTTCCAGATGACAGCCCGTGAGTTGGCCACTTTCTTGAACCTTCGAGCGGCATCGGTTCGCAGTCGCAGAGCAGAGAAGGGAGACTCCACTGGATTGGTAGTCCGCAGATGTTGCCACTGCTGTTTGGGATAGTTGTAAAACGTCACCATCCGATCCCAGTCCTGGTCGATCAAATCAGCCGCTGCCTCCAGTCCTCTCTTGCCACACCAATGTTGGAATCGTCCTTTGACTTGCTCGGCTTCCTGCCGTGTTTCTGCATAAGGGATCTGCCGCAACACCAACAACGCCGCTTTGTGCCGACCCTTGGGGATCTTAGCCAGCAAGTTGACGATGCGATGATTCCAGCATCTCTGCTCGTCGGCTTCTGGGAAAACGTTGCGCAACGCTCCCCAGATCCCCAGATGCCCGTCAGCCATCACCAGTCTCGGTGGGTTCATCCCCCGCTCTTTGAGATCCCTCAGCACTTCGGACCAGCTCTGGGTCGATTCTCGATAACCACTACTGACCGACACCACCACTTTAGTGCCATCACTTAAAGCGGCGATCACTACCAGGATCACGGCCTTTTCCTTCTCCAGCCCTGCTTTGATGTACACACCGTCTGCCCACAGATACACCACTTCCAGATCGTCCAGCCGACGGCTTTGCCAGGCCTCCATTTCTCCCTGCCACTTCTCCTTCAACCGGGCTACGGTGCTGGGGGACAGCGGCGCTTCTTCCCCTAAAAGCCCTCTTAAGGCCAGATCGAAATCCCCCTCGGCCAGACCATGCAAATAGAGTTCTGGAATCAAGTCTCGTACCTCTTGCGTCCGCTTGGCAAACAGCGGCAAGACCCGGCTCTCAAAACGCTCTTCCAGATCCCGCACTCGGGGACGCCGCAGCTTGATCGTTCCGCAACTCAGCGTCAGTCGCCGCTCCTTACCGTAGCCGTTGCGATAGCCACCGGGCGCGTCCACTTCTCGGCGACGCTCATTCTTTCTTCGTCCCAGCAGCTGTGTCACTTCATCCTCCAACAGTTCCTGTACGTAAAACTGGATCTGCTCTCGCACCCACTCTTCCAGCTGTTCAAAGCAGACTCTTGACTCCACACTTCGATCAATGTTCTTCTTGCTCATGGCGGTGTGACTCCTTCCTTTCGGGCTCTTCCGCCCGGGTTTTTATTTCACCCGGAAGGATAATCACCGCCTATGCTATTTACACACCTTTTGAGGGTAGCTCTCGCTTTGCGCTTCTTGGTCACGACGCCAGAGCCGGTTTGGCTGATGAACAATCAAGCACCCCTTCGACCTAGTGACCATGCCGTCTTTTTCAAGCGCCTTGAACAGTCCACTCAGGTATTGCGGTGTCATCGAAAGCAGCTCGGCAAGATGTTAGCATCTGACGGGCAATTGCAATCGACATCCACTTTCGTTGAAACCTATGGTCATGTTCCAAATGAACTCCTCAAGGCGCTGGCGTGCACTCAGCAGCGCGAGGCCTGCGAGGTTTCGAGTTTGCTCATAGAGTTCCCGGCTGTGTAATCGATGGACTTCCCAAGCAAGCGCTCCATCGTCTTGAAGAGAGCTGGCGAACGCTTGGGCAGGGATAGACAGCACTTTGCAGGGTGATAAAGTCTTGACAGTTACGGGGAATGGCTCGTCAAGGATTGCAGAGGATGCACCGATGATCCAGCATGGCTCTCTCAGCGCGATGATATGTTGCCGACCGCTTCTCTCGACAACCGTAATCGCGATGCGTCCTTCCTGGAGCAGAAAGACGTGACTACCGGTTTCCCCTTGGTGGCACAGCTCGACTCCGCTCGGATAGCGGTGGGTGAGGCCAATCCTTGCGAAGCTCTCCAGTCCTTGAGGAGACAATGGTGTCTCGGTCATTTGAATCCGTGCTCTCTTGCTCATTCGTTTCTACCGTTCCTCGGTTTTGGGTCGGAACGGGTGATTGTGTCCTATTCGACAAGTTGGAGTTGCGTGGGAGGGATGCACGTCCGCGCAGGGATAGAAATACCGGCTAGGAGTCTGCGCGGCAGAAGAAACTCGGTACTCCATGTCGATGCTAAGTGCTGCGCACACACACTATGCTGTGGTCACAATGACCCAAAATCGTTCTGCCGCGCAGACTCCTAGACTCGTTTTGATGAAGGTTGAACCGGGATTGGGGTAGGAAAATCAGTAGATGAACGCTTAAGACCCGACACACTTGTTTGCTTCGCATCCGTTATTGTCCGAGGAGAAAAGCGAAGGCAGCCACGGCGGTGAACAGTCGCCGCATCGCTGTTGTTTTCTCCGATCTCTCCGTTGTGCCCTAGCGGTCCAACGCTAG
Organism: Terriglobia bacterium; assembly: GCA_965206125.1. Lineage (GTDB taxonomy): Bacteria > Acidobacteriota > Terriglobia > 20CM-2-55-15 > 20CM-2-55-15 > CAXWPM01. The sequence goes on along the minus strand of CBDBIN010000044.1, from coordinate 156,186 downwards.
CAGCCCGTGGTTAATGTCCACTTCACAGATTCAAACGGACCCGATGCGACCGTATCGGGAAGACGATGAGCGAAGGAGGACGCGCTATGGGCATGGGACGGAAAAGGCAACGCCAGGAATCGCTGTGGGTGGCGACCCAGGAATTGCCGCGGACCAAAGGACATGTGTTCTATGAACGGGTCAACCGGATTCTGGAAGAAGACGGATTTGACCGGTTTGTTGAAGGAGCCTGCGCGAAGTTCTATGCCCCGGTGATGGGTCGGCCCGGAGTCGTGCCGGGCGTGTACTTTCGGATGTTGCTGGTCGGCTATTTCGAAGGGATCGATTCGGAGCGCGGCATCGCCTGGCGCTGTGCGGACTCGCTGAGCTTGCGGGAGTTTCTGGGTGTGGGGCCCGGCGATAGTCTCCCGGACCATTCGAGCGTATCGCGGACGCGCCGGCTGATCGATCTGGAAACCCATGCGCGGGTATTCAACCGGAGGCTGGAGAGGCTGGCCGGACAGGGGCCGATCGACGGGAAGACCCTCGGCATGGACGCGACAACGCTGGAAGCAAACGCGGCCATGCGGTCGATCGTGAGGCGCGACACCGGGAACAGTTACAACGAGTTTCTGACGGAGTTGGCGCCGGCGTCGGGCATTCAAACGCCGACACGAGCCGAGCTGGGGCGGCTGGACCGGAAACGGCCGAAGAAGGGATCCAACGACGATTGGGTACATCCGGACGACCCGGACGCGCAGATCACCAAGATGAAAGACGGCCGGACGCATTTGGCTCACAAGCTGGAACACGCCGTGGATATGAAGACCGGCGCCGTGCTGGGTGTAACAGTTCAGGGTGCTGCGACCGGGGACACGACAACAATCAAAGAGACGTTGATCCGCACGGCCGAGAACATGGAGAAGCTGGCCAGCAACCCGAGAACCGAAACGCAGATTCGCAACGATTGGCTTTCCGAAGTGGTCGCTGACAAGGGATATCACAGCAACGAGACGATCATCGATCTTCGCGAGTTGGAGATACGCACCTACATCTCGGAACCGGATCGGGGCCGGCGCCGATGCAAGAACAAGTCCGACGAACAACAGACCGTCTATGCCAATCGCCGTCGCATTCGAGGCGAGCGTGGCAAGCAACTGCTCCGAAGCCGCGGCATGATGCTGGAACGTCCCTTTGCTCACGGTCTGGAAACCGGCGGTATGCGACGAGTTCACCTCCGCGGACGGGAAAACATCCTGAAACGGTTCCTGGTTCACTACGCGGCCTTGAACCTGCGGTTGATCCTCCGCCAGAAGTTCGGGCAGGGCGCCGCGGGGCCTGCAGGACCGGTGTGCGACCTACTTTGCGGCTCAAATCGTGCTTTTCTGCAGCCAGACTGTGCTTCAAACGCATGGTCAACTCGTTCAACTCGGAATCCCGGTCCCCGGCGCGAGCCGATCGGCCGTTACTACTGTGTCCGAGAATCCCACTTCCGCCACGGGCTGCTACGGCTCACAGTCCAGTGCTCCTCGCGTCAAGCGCATCACCAATTGCGGATTCGAAGACCGACAACGGCTGCGCCCCTCGGATTAACTTCAGTATGTGGAGTCGACCCTGTGAATCCGCAAGCCCGATGGCAAAGCTGGGAGTACCCGTCAACTGAAGTTCCTGTGCTAATTGCATATCGGTGGCAATTCGCTCGGCGGGATCAGAACTCTGGCTCAGGCACTGCTGGAACCGCTCAAGCTTGATACCTAATTCTACTACGAGCGAAAGGACGGCGGTTTGTGTCTTGGGTTGGACACGAAAGAGGCCATCGTGAGCCTCCCAATAGTATCCTTGGTCGCCAGCGCAGATCGCTGCGGCTGCCAGCATCATTGCGTTCGGATGTATTGGCAGAGGATTATTGACGAATGCATACCGTATAGTTCCAGTGGACACGAACCCTTCTACTATTTCATTCCCTACGCCCATCGCATGGCGCGCGCAGAAAGGACACTCGTAATCAGAAAACTCGACCACCACAACATCCGCCTCACTGCTGCCTCTGATCGGCAGACCACCCAACTCCAACACTTGGCCTTCAGGCGCATCGCGGACGATTGGCTCCACTGATCGGGCGGCGGATGGTCTATGGTGCCTGTATAGCGTAGCTACCTGTAACACAATCGTTAGTGCCAGTAGCACCCCGACGATGCGATTCGCATTCATATGCACCCCCACGGGATCCGGTCTAAAAGACCTGTTCGTTGATGGTCCCAAGAAGCTTCGGTTACTTCACAGGATCGAGCTCACACACATCCAAACTTGCGGCTGGAAAGTTGCTGATACGGCGAGGCTAAGTCGCGGCCGCAGGAACCACACTTTTTTCTTGTTGGTACCTATTAATCCCAAAGCGCAGTGCGTTGTCATTGAAATATGTCGCGGACGCGCTAGGAGAATATCAAGGCCAGAGTGCCGTAAGTTCAGGCGCCTGTCGGACTGGAGCAAACAGGGAGCTTTCAAAGAACAAGTGGAATTGACCGGTTCTGGTGGACACATAATCCTTTGGGAGAAGGGAGTCCACAATCGGGAAGACACACCACGCATATCCGCCGGAGTTTCGCCGGCAGATAATCGAACTGAACCGATCGATGCAGGACACCACGTGGGACGGAAGCGGGTGGCGCGCCTGTTAAAAGCAGCCGGTCTGGAGGGTGCCAGCCGCCGCAAACGGGCTCGGACGACGGTTCGGGATCGCGATGCCCGCCGCTGCCCCGGTGGTCCTCTGTTCCGCTTTTCCGGGGCCGGATCTGGTCGATCGAAACCTCCAGTCGAAGCATCCGGACGAACTCTGGGGAGGCTGCCCCTTGAAGGTTAGATGGCGGTTCATCCGCCCGACTCCGTAGAATCGGGTTGTGCAAAGCAAAGAAGAAAGGAAGAACCGCCAATGAAAGCATACCGAATCGTGGACCGCAGCAACAGCCAGTTGCTGCGGGAGTATCTGACAGAGAACGGACAGATCATGCTGCCAATGCAATGGTCGAGCTGATCGACGTGTTGGGGCGAGCCAGCATCGAGGCCGTGTTGGGGTTGTCGGCGCGGGGCGTGGCTGGCGAGAAGCAACGGGGCCGGAAAAAAGAATCGATCCGCTGGTATGGAAGCCAAGCTGGGAGCGTGCGATTGTCGGATCGCAAGCTACGGGTGCGCAAGCCGCGGTTGCGGGAGAAGGGGCCGGGGAAGGGAGGCGAAGTCCAGGTCCCGGCCTATGAAGCGATCAACGCCAATGGGAAGCTGGGAGACCGTGTGCTGGAGATCCTGATGGCCAACGTGTCGACGCGGAACTACGAGCGAGTCATTCCAGAGATGGCACACACGATCGGGGTCAGCAAATCGTCGGTGAGTCGGAACTTCGTCGAACAGAGTGGCCGGGAGTTGAAACGGCTGACCGAACGACGATTCGACGACCGGGAGTTTCTCGTGATCTATCTGGACGGGGTGATCTTCGGCGAACATCACGTTCTCTGCGCCGTGGGCGTGGACATTGAGGGCGAAAGGTCGTCCTGAGAATCAAGGATGGCGCCAGCGAGAACGGTGCCACCACCACGGCATCGTTGGAGGATCTGGTCGATCGTGGCATCGATCCGAGCCGGCGCTACTTATTCGTCATCGACGGCTCGAAGGCGTTGCGCAGCGCGATCGACAGGGTCTTAGGGAAATCCCATCCGGTCCAGAGCTGCCGGAACCACAAAATCCGGAACGTCACGGCCAAACTCCCCGAGGACCTGGCGAACCAAGTTCGTTCGGTCATGAAGGCGGCATTCCGGTTACCGTGGAAAGAAGGCGTCGCCAAACTGCGGAAACAGGCCGACTGGCTGCGACCGCACCATCCCGACGCGGCGGTTCTGGTGCAGACAGCCCAAGGGAATTGGCGATAATGGGATATGGCGCATCGCAAAACGAAACGGAATCCTCTATTTGCCGGACGTTGGTTCGAAGACGACATCATTCTCCTCTGCCTTCGCTGGTATTTTCGCTTCAAACTCAGCTACCGGGATTTGGTCGTGATTCTTGGTGAGCGGGGCTTGTCGATTTCGCACACCACAATCTTGCGTTGGGTGGTTCGCTATGCCGAAACGTGCGAAAAGCGATGGCACCGGTTCGAGCGGCCAGTGGGTGGAAGCTGGCGGGTCGATGAGACGTTCATCAAGGTTCGAGGCCAGTGGATGTATCTGTACCGCGCCGTGGACGGACAAGGCAACACCGTGGAGTTCTATCTGAGTCGAACACGCGGCATTGCGGCGGCGAAGGCATTCTTTCGCAAGGCACTGAAGCATCATCCGGAGCCGCACAGTATCACCTTGGATGGCCACCAGCCGAGCCATAGCGCCCTGCGGCGCATGGGAATGAACGGTGAGTTCAACTTCCGGGGCCAGAACGCAGTGAAGATTCGTTGCTGCCAATACCTGAACAACGTGGTGGAGCAGGACCACCGCCGGGTGAAGGGGCGATTGCGGCCGATGTTGGGATTCAAGACATTCTACAATGCGCGGCGCGTGATCATCGGGATCGAGCTGGCACAGAAGATTCAGAAAGACCAGTTCGCAATTCCGATCACATTGCGGTCGAATCCCGCAGTGCTCTGGCGCTACGTCATGGCCGGATAGTCCACGTCGCGACAGTGCGCTCCTGGTTTATCACTCCGACAATCCTATCTGCACCAGAACCCGTTGCTACTGCACCGGTGTACAGATGCGGTCGAAGGCTTCCCTGAGGACACTCGCGATTTGGGGGGCCTCCCGGCCTTCGATCTCGTGGCGTTCCAACATGTAGGCAATCTCGCCATCCTGCATGAGCGCGATCGACGGCGATGACGGCGAGTAGCCCTTGAAGAGCTCACGCGCTCTCTGGGTTGCTTCGATGTCGGCTCCGGCGAACACGCTGATCATGTTGTCTGGTTGGACACCCTGTGCGAGCGCCATGGCCAGTCCGGGCCGAGCCTTTCCGGCTGCACACCCACAAACCGAATTGACGACGACCAACGTCGTGCCCTTCGCCTCGAGCACGGCCGCATCGACTTCCTCGGGCTTCCGCGCTTCCCGGATACCGAGGTCTGTCAACTCTTCCCGCATGGGCTTGATTAGCTCTTCGGGGTACCGCGACGGTTTGAATTCAAAATCCACAGTTTCACTCTCCTCTATGATAAGGGGACGGAGGTACAGCTCCGTCCTCGGTACCGCTTACTCTTACTCCGACGGTCAGTACCGTTTACCTGCTCTCGTAGTCCTGAATTGTACCAGTAAACGTCAGTGGAACAAGAGTATGCGGTACTGAGGACGGAGCTGTACCTCCGTCCCCGGGTTACTGCTAGACTTTCGTTCATGAAGAAGATCGCAGTCCTGACCAGCGGCGGTGACGCACCGGGCATGAACGCGGCAATCCGCACCGTCGTGCGAGCCGGCATCGAAGCCGGCTACGAAATCTCGGGTGTCCGGCGGGGGTTCAACGGATTGATCTCCGGTGCGTTGGATGAACTGGGCAGCCGAGAAGTCAGCGGCATCATCCAGCAGGGCGGTACGTTCCTCGGCACGGCGCGCTGCGTAGAGTTCACGACGGAGGTCGGAAGAACCGAGGCTCTCAGGCAGCTCTCCCGGGCCGGAATCGATGCACTGATCGTCATCGGCGGGAACGGGTCGCAGCAGGGTTCCTTTGCACTGTCGGAGGCCGGTTACCCGGTCGTCGGGATCGCCTCGACTATCGACAACGACCTGTACGGCTCGGACCTGACGATAGGCGTCGACACCGCCCTGAACATCGCGCTGGAGTCGATCGACCGGCTGAAGGTGACGGCTTCCTCTCACGAGCGGGCTTTAGTCGTTGAAGTCATGGGCCGCGACTGCGGCTATCTCGCGCTCATGGCGGGAATCGCCGGCGGCGCCGAAGCGGTCGTCATACCGGAACGGGAAACGAGTCCCGAATCAATCGCCGAAGAGTTCCAGGAGGCCTACCGCAGGGGCAAGTAGCACGCCCTCGCGGTCGTCGCCGAGGGTTCCAGGTGCAACGCCGAGGCGCTGATCGCATACTTCCGAAAACAGGATGGGCTGGCGTTTGAGATCCGGGCGACGATCCTGGGTCACGTCCAGCGCGGTGGTACTCCAACCGCGTATGATCGGCTGCTGGCAACCCGCCTGGGCGCCGGCGCCATCGCGGCGATCGCGAGGAAAGAATTCGGTTGTCTGGTCGGCATGATTGACGGCGATGTTCGGACTACGCCGCTCGAAGACGTGGCGGGAAAGCGGAAAGAACTGGACCTCAAGCTACTCGATCTGGCGAGAGTTCTGGCCAATTAGCGCATTGGGATCTTGTGCAGGGGCGGAACCTGTGCCCGCCCGTCATCGTCAAGGTGGGTTGAAGCGGTCTTGCGCAACGTCGTGTTCCATCTCGACACCTCGAGGCAAGACCCCATGGCAAGCTAATTGCTAGGATATGATTCGTGGCAGCTTTGCCTCTGTCACTTCTCCTCGCGGCGGCTCCTATGCCTCTCCTCTCACAGGAGCCGCTGCGTCCTCCTTCCAGCGATTTCGTCTTTACCGAGAACAGCCTGATCTGCCATGCGGAGATAAGCATCTCGTTCGAGGCCAATCTCCATTTGGACATGGAGTTAGAGGTCGATCGCGCGGCCCGCATGGGCTGTGAAACCCGCGGGGGACCGGCGGCGTTCATTTCGAACCACTGGAGATAGTGCCTTTCGGAAGCGGTGGTCCCGCAGCCGAGTTCGGCGAATGCACGGGCTACCACGCAATCGGGGCAACGCACCCAGACGCATTTTCGACACACGTCCGGACGGCCGAGTGAGTTGTGTTGGCTGCCATCGATTCCCACAGCCCGGCAGCCTCGAACTCGCCGACGCCGGCACTCAGCCAGCGCCTGGATTTGATTGCGACGTAGTCGGGTCTACACTGTAGGGGCGGTTTACGACCGCCCGTTATTCGGCGCTCATAGAGCGCCGCGACAGTCTTAGGTGACGTGATGGCAAGAATCCGAATCTCTCCGACCCTTGCGGTCTTCGGAACGGTGCTCGCGCTATCGCTGCCGGCGCTTGCGCAGGTAGAAATCCCGGGCAGCGCGCGGCGCGCCGAGCGTCTGTTCGGCGACAAGGGGTGCATCACCTGCCACGCCATCGATGGCGTTGGGGGTAACAGCGCGCCAGACCTTGGGCGGCGTCCGTCACGGACCTACACCCCCGACCTGCTCGCCAGCGCGATGTGGAACCACGGTCCCGCCATGTGGAAGGCGATCGCGGAGGCTGGCGCGACACCGCCCGTTTTTACCTCGCTCGAAGCGGCAGATCTGTATTCCTACTTCTATTCCCGCCTGTACTTCAGCATGCCCGGCCACGCCGGGCGAGGCCGCGCGGTCTTCCTGGGACAGGGGTGCGGGAACTGCCATGATCATGAAGCGCGCGACGGTGGCCTCAAGGTCGGCTCGCCGGTGGTCACCTGGGCACGCGTGCGGGACCCGATCGTGTGGGCCGAACGCATGTGGAATCACTCCGGCCGGGTTCGCGACGCCGTACTTGAGGCACACATGGCCTGGCCCGAGCTCTCTGATCAACAGATGGTGGATCTGCTTGTTTACCTGAGGAACATCCCCGAAACACGCTCCCAGGAGGCCACCTTTCAACCGGGCGAACCGGAACTGGGACGCACCATATTCGAATCCGCATGCGGGAGCTGCCATTCTTTCGGCCCGGCGCTTGCCAGCAAGATCGATCTGCTCGACCGGACCGCGCCGGCTACTCTGACCAGCTACGCGACGGCGATGTGGAATCACGCACCGTTAATGCAGGCCGTAGCGGCTGATGAGGACCTTCCCGGTATCGGGGACGGTGCGATGACGGACCTGATCGCGTACCTGTTCGCGGAACGGTACTTCTTCGAGAGGGGCGACGTCGCGAAAGGAGCTCGGGTCTTCCTCTCCAAGCAGTGCGCCGTGTGCCACGAGAATGATCGGGCCGAGGTAGGCGCGCCGGACCTGACACAGAGCGCGGAGCAATACTCGCCGATCACGCTGACGCGGTCACTCTGGAACCACGGCCCCGCCATGCTGGAGAATCTGGAACGGCGCGGCCTGGAGTGGCCCGTCTTCGAGGGCGACGAGATGAGGGACCTGACCGCCTTTTTGAACAGTCGGCTCGTCCGGGTGATTGGGACCGGGAACTAGGCGTAGGGGCGGCACCTGTGGCCACCCGTCTGCTTGTTGGTTCGGTAAAGGGTCGGCTTGTTGGTCCAAGTAAAGATGTCGGGCGGGCACAGGTCCCGCCCCTACACACTCAAATGGCCAGGCCGCCGTCCACCTGGATCACCTGGCCGGTAATGTATGCCGCATCGTCTGAGAGAAGGAACCGGACGATTCGCGCCACCTCTTCGGTCGTTCCATAGCGTCCCATCGGGATCTGTTCGAGCGCCTTCTCTCGGTATTCGTCAGCAAGCCCGGCCGTCATGTCGGTGGCAATCAGACCCAGCGCTACCGCATTCACCGTAATGCCGGCCTTAGCCAATTCCTTCGCCATCGCTTTTGTCAGACCGATCATCCCGGCCTTCGACGCCGAGTAGTTCGCCTGACCGGGCATGCCGGTCAACCCGCTGATCGAGGTCACGTTCAGCACGCGGCCGGAGCGTTGCCGCAGCATCGCGGTCACCACAGGTTTGGCAAAGTTGTAAGCGCCCTTGAGATTGGTATCGATGACGGCGTCCCAGTCCCCTTCCTTCATCCGCACGAGCAGCCGGTCCCGCGTAATTCCGGCGTTGTTGACGAGGATATCGATGCGTCCGTGCGCTCGGCGCACCTCCTTGACGACCTCGGCCGCACGGGCGCTGTCGGTGACGTCGGCCTCGAACGCCGTGACGCCCTCGGCGCCGGCGACCTCGGCGGCCAGCGCGGGATTGCTCACATAGGTGAAGGCGACCAGGGCCCCCTCAGACGCCAGCATCTCGACGATCGCGCGGCCGATACCCCGAGTCCCACCCGTCACAACCGCGACCTTTCCCGATAGAGACACAGTTCCTCCCAATGATTCCAACCAGAGCCGGGATTCTACCAGATGGGGAGACCTACTGGAGGAAGGTGTAGGGGCGGGACCTGCGCCCGCCCGACGGCATCACGCCTGTAAAAAATTGTAACGAAAATCAGCCGGTGGCGGGCTCAACCAACGCGGCCATCGACCCCATGGATCGGGACATGCGCGGGTCCGGCCCATAGGCGTGAATCTGATTGCGTTTCAGCTCCGCCTTCTCCAACTCGCATGTAATAAGGATGGTCGTCCCGCGAGTGTCGACTTCCACGGCGTGGGAGAACGCCTTCGCCTCGCTGAATCCAAAGAGTTTCTGCAACATCTCGAGGACGTAATCGTAGGTATGGTCCTCGTCGTTGAGCAGGATCACGTGGTAGAGGCTCTGGAGTTGATCGTCAGTGAAGGATTCGACCTCAGGCACGGCAGCAGACGACGAACCGGGCATGCCTCAGTCTAACATCCGGTGAAGAAAGGGCCTTCGGTCGGGGAACGAGGCGATCTGTAGCGAAAACAGCCCTTCGATGTGCGTTTACATCGCGCTCCCCGGCAGACTACAATGCCCTTTCTCGATTCGAAAAAAGGAAGGAAGCGCCATGTTTAGAACTGCATACATCTGTTTGTTGGCTACGTCACTGGTCCTCACCGCGTGTGGGTCGACCGAGCCCGCCGGAGGAAGCTCCAGTACGGTGATGACACCCCGAGGCCCGGTCTCGATGGACAAGAACGACTATCCGGTCTTCCCCAACCTGGACGCGGGAGCTGACCCCGCCGTGTCGGCCGAAGACGGGGGCGCCGGATTCACGGGTGAAGGCTGGTCGACGAACACGGACTTCGATTTCATCGGCGATCCAAGAGCGGTCAAAGGCGGACGGTTTACCAAGCATCAGATCGACTTTCCAGGCACTCTGCGGACAGAGGGCCCGGACGTCATCCTGTGGAACCAGCACTCTGCCGAACGGATCTATGAGACGCTGCTGTCCCTCCATCCGACAACGCTCGAGTACTTGCCAAACCTGGCAACCCACTGGCAGGTCTCAGAAGACCAAATGCACTTCCGGTTCCGCATCAACCCCAACGCCAGATACTCGGACGGAGAGCCTGTGACGGCCCAGGATGTCGTGCGGACGTGGGAATTCTTGCTAGATCCAAACATTCAGGCACCGGCGAATGCCGTGACCTTCGGAAAGTTCAACAAGCCCATCGCAGAAAGCAAATACATCGTGAGCGTCGAGGCCAAGGATCTCAGTTGGCGCAACTTCCTCTACTTCTCCCAATCGATGTTCATTTTCCCGACGCACGTCCTCGACACGCTCGAGGGAGACGACTACGTCACCGATTGGAACTTCAAGATGTTCCCGGGGTCCGGCGCGTACATCATCCATGAAGACGATGTTGACAGGGGACAATCAATCACGCTGACGCGTCGCGACGATTTTTGGGCGAAGGATGCCCGTGCCAACGTCGGTCTCTACAACTTCAACGAACTGCACGACGTCGTCGTGCGTGACGAGAACCTTGCATTCGAAATGGTGAAGAGGGGAGACCTCGACTTCTTCTTCGTTCTGCGCGCCCAACAATGGGTCGAAGAAACGGATTTCGATCGAGTCCAGCGAGGTCTCGTTCGGAAACGCAAGATCTTCAACAACGAACCACAGGGTCGCGCCGGGATCGCGATGAATACCCGCAAAGCTCCTTTCGACGATATCCGAGTCCGGCAAGCGCTCAATAAGCTCTACAACCGGGAACAGCTCATCGAAAAGCTCTTCTTCAACGAGTACACTCCGCAGAATTCCTACTTTCCTGGCGGTGTGTACGAGAACCCCGACAATCCGAAGAACCTCTACGATCCGGAAACCGCATTGTCTCTGCTTGCTGAAGCCGGCTGGGACAGTCGCGACTCGCAGGGTCGGCTGGTCAAGAGCGGCCAGCCGCTGGAACTCGAGATTGTCTACTATTCGAACACTCAGGAGCCTTACCTGACGGTCTACCAGGAGGATTTGCGCCGAATCGGGATCACGCTAAACCTCAGACTGGTGACATTCGCAACCCTGGTCAAACTGCTGGACGAACTCAATTTCGACATGGTGACGCTCGGTTACAATGGCCTCCTGTTCCCGAATCCAGAAACGTCATTCCATTCTAGTCTTGCGGATCAGTCGAACTCGAACAACATTACCGGTTTCAAGAACGCCAGGGTCGACGAGATCCTCGATGAGTACGACAGTATGTTCGACGTCGAAGAGCGTATTGCGGCAATCCGGGAAGTCGACGGCATCGTGGCCAAAAGCTATCACTGGATCCTGTCCTGGTACGGTGCGAGCCGATTTGTTTACTGGAACAAGTTTGGGACACCCGAAGGCTACATTTCCCGGATCGGCGGCTACTCGGACCCGCTATCGATGTGGTGGATCGACCCCGAAAAAGAGCAAGCACTGGCACAGGCGATGGCTGACGAGTCGATTCAACTCGAGGTTGGCGAGACCGAAGATCGCTACTGGTTGAGTTTCGGTGACGCGGGCAGAGAGGCCGCTGCCACCCAGCAGTGACGAGCTATTTCATACGGAGATTCCTGCTGATCATTCCCACATTCCTGGGAATCAGCATCGTCGTCTTCGTCATCATGCATTTCGTACCGGGCGGTCCGGTCGAGCAGCAAATTCTCAGGTTCAAGATGGCGATCGCCCAGGAAGGCGGCGTCGGTTCGGGCGGAGTTCTGATATCCGAGAGCCTGCCGGAAGGGGCTATCGAGGAACTACGCCGGTACTACGGCTTCGACAAGCCGGTCCACATCCGCTACGCAACATGGCTGTGGAACGTCCTGCATTTGGATCTGGGACAATCCTACATCTATCATCAGCCGGTCTGGGACGTCATCAAATCCCGTTTTCCTGTCTCAGTGTTCCTCGGCCTGACCGGCTTCCTGCTTTCGTACCTGGTTTGCATCCCTCTTGGTGTCTTCAAGGCGATCAAGCATGGCAGCAAGTTCGACTTCTTCTCGAGTTTCATCGTGTTTATGGGCTACTCCATCCCTGGGTTCGCGCTGGGGGCGGCGATGCTCGTTCTGTTTGGGGGCGGCAGCTTCTGGGATGTGTTCCCCCTCGGTGGCTTCCGGCCTGACAACTGGGAGTTCCTGAATTTTGGCCAGAAACTTCTCGCCCAGCTTCACCATATGTTCCTTCCGGTCCTCGCCTACATGGTCGGATCGTTCGCCACCCTTACTATCCTGACCAAGAATGCATTGATGGAAAACCTGGGTCAGGATTACGTCCGCACGGCATTCGCGAAAGGCCTCAAGGAAAACCGCGTCATCTTCGTGCACGCGCTCCGGAATTCCTTGATCCCACTCGCCACCGGCCTCGGACACTTCATCAGCCTGATTCTTGCCGGGTCGTTCCTGATCGAAAAAGTCTTCAACATCGACGGCATGGGGTACCTGGGATACACGTCGATACTCCAGCGAGATTATCCCGTCGCGTTGGGGATCCTGGTCATTAGCAGCATCCTGCTGCTTGTGGGGAACATCCTGTCCGACATGATCTACGTGGTCGTCGATCCGCGAATTCGGTTCAAGTAGGAAAGGAGAGGATCACGTGTCGAAATGACGATCAGGGAGCAGGATCTCGGCGACGTTCAGACGCCGTCATCGGGTTCGTTGAAAACCAAGCAAACGAAGCCTGAGTCGATCCTCCGGAAACGCTGGCGCAAGTTCCGGTCTCTGAAACGTGGATACTACTCATTTCTACTTATCCTGGCCGTTTACCTCGTCTCATTCGTTCTACCCGTTTTGATCAACAATAAGCCCCTGGTGTTGTCCTATGAAGGCCAATACTATTTCCCGCTGATCCGATACCACGACGCCCAGGAGTTCGGACTCGACTCGTTTGGAGAACCGGACTACCGTGCCCTGGAAGAGCTGTTCGATTCGGACGAATCGCAGAACTGGTTGATCATGCCGCTGTATCCTTACAGTCCCAGTGAGTCTCTCTTCGATCTGGAGGGCGCCCCTCCACACGCGCCTTCGATGGCACATCCTTTTGGTACGGACAACCGCGCGCGCGACATCCTGGTACGCTTGGCCTACGGTTTCAACATCTCGATGACCTTCGCGATCCTCGTACTGATCTTTACCTACATCGCGGGTATTGGAATCGGTGCCCTAATCGGCTACTACGGAGGGAAACTCGATATCCTGGGTCAACGCCTGATCGAAATCTGGTCGTCGCTTCCATTCCTGTACACAATTATCATCATCAGCTCCATCGTCGTTCCGATCTACCTGCCCGGTCGGAGCATCCTGTTCCAGCCGTCGTTCTGGATGCTGATCTTTATCCTCTCCGTGTTCGGATGGGTGGGGATCACCTACTACATCCGCGGGGAGTTCTACCGGGAGAAGGCCAAGGATTACATCGGGGCGGCCATCGCCCTGGGCGCGTCCGAACCGGCCATCATGTTCAAGCACATCCTTCCGAATGCGCTCACACCCATCGTTTCCTTCGCACCGTTCATCATCGTCGGCAACATCTTCGCGCTGGTGGGACTGGACTTTCTCGGGTTCGGGCTGCCGGCTCCGACACCGAGTTGGGGAGAGCTGATCGGGCAGGGGATGCAGTACCTGACCAAGTGGTGGCTGGTCTTCTTCCCGCTGGGCGCGGTGTTCCTGACGCTTCTGCTGATCGTCTTTGTCGGGGAAGCCCTGCGGGAAGCCTTCGACCCCAAGGAGTATTCGAGACTGCGCTGATGGCGGACAAACTCCTTGAGATAAAGGGCCTGAAGACATACTTCAGGACGGAGTCCGGGATAGCGAAGGCCGTCGACGGCGTCGACCTGAACATCTACGAAGGCGAGGTCTTCGGCCTGGTCGGGGAGTCCGGATCGGGAAAGAGCGTCACGGCGCTCTCCATCATCCGCCTTATACCGAACCCTCCGGGCGAGATCGTCTCCGGCTCCATCCTCTATAAAGGCGAGGACCTGCTCGGCCTTTCCTGGGAGGAAATCCGAAAGATTCGCGGCAGCGAGATCAGCATGATCTTCCAGGAACCGATGACGTCGCTGAACCCTGTGTTCACGATCGGCATGCAGGTAATGGAGATCATCCTCGCACACGAAGACTGCTCCAAGCAGGAAGCCTTCGACCGGTCGGTGGAGATGCTGAAGCTGGTCGGCATTCCCGATCCCCCGTCGCGCATGGGCGAATATCCGCACCAGTTCTCCGGTGGGATGCGCCAGAGGGTGATGATCGCGATCGCGCTGGCCTGCAACCCCTCGCTCCTGATCGCGGACGAACCGACGACGGCGCTGGACGTGACGATCCAGGCTCAGATCCTGGAGCTGATGCAGAACATCAAGGAACAGCGGAAAGACGCCGCGATCCTGCTGATCACGCACAACCTGGGAGTTGTGGCCGAAACCTGCGACCGGGTCGCGGTGATGTACGGCGGAAAGATTCAGGAGGTGGCGTCGGCCCAGGAGTTGTTCACGAAGCCACAGCACCCTTACACGAAAGGGCTGCTGGGATCGCTCCCGAGCCTGGAAGACAATCCCCACGAAAGACTGCGGACGATCCCGGGAAACGTGCCCAACATCCACGAACTGCCCGCGGGATGCAAGTTCGCCACACGATGTTCCGAAGTCATGGACCGGTGCCACGACATCGAACCGGAACTGCTGGAAGTTTCTGCGGGCCACAAAGTCCGCTGCCATTTGATGGAGGAAGCGGTGTAGGTGCGGTCTATGACCGCACATTTCGGATTCGTGCGCTCATAGAGCGCACCTACAGCTTTGATGAATAAGATTCTTGAGTTGAAAGACGTTCACGTCGAGTTTCCGATCCACGGCGGCATTCTGCTCCGGCAGCAAGCGGCCGTGAAGGCGGTCGACGGTGTGAGCTTCGACCTCCACGAGGGCGAAACGCTCGGCGTGGTCGGCGAGTCCGGGTGCGGCAAATCCACCGTCGGACGGGCGATCGTCAACATCCTCCGGGCGATGAACTACAGCGTTGCGATCTCGGGGCAGATCCTCTACCACTCGCCGAGTGGCGTCGTCGACCTCATGGCACTGAACCGCAGCGCCATGCGCCCTTACCGGTCCGACATCCAAATGATTTTCCAGGACCCGTACTCGTCGCTGAATCCGCGCATGACCGTAAGCCAGATCATCGAAGAGCCACTGAGGATTCACACCCGCACGACCGCAGCCGAACGACGGGATCAGGTCATGTCGCTTCTGGACAAGGTCGGTCTGACCCGGGAGCAGGCGAATCGGTACCCGCACGAGTTCTCCGGAGGGCAGCGGCAGCGGATCGGTATCGCGCGCGCATTGTCGACACACCCCCGGATCATCATCGCCGACGAGCCGGTCAGCGCCCTGGATGTGTCGATCCAGGCGCAGGTGATCAACCTGATGCAGGACCTCCAGGAAGAGTTCGGCCTTTCCTATGTCTTCATCGCGCACGACCTGTCGGTCGTCCGGCACATCTCGGACAGGATCGCGGTGATGTACCTGGGAGAGGTCGTTGAATTGGGCCCGGCTGAGCAGGTGTACCGCGAACCCCTGCACCCGTATACGCGAGCCCTGCTCTCCGCAGTGCCGGCCCCTCTTCCCGGCCGCCACCGCGAACGCATCCGCCTCGAAGGCGACGTCCCGAACCCCATCCACAAACCTTCCGGCTGCAGCTTTCATACCCGTTGTCCGATCGCGAAGGAGTCCTGTTCGGACGAAGTTCCGGTCTTCGAACAACGAAACGGGCGCGGCGTCGCATGCCCCTGGGTGTAGTGGATAACTCAATTAATTGGTTCTAAATAGGGGATAGCAATGCCTCGGGTATTTTGCTAGTATGATCGTTTGATTTCATGCATTTACGCGCAGATTCCCCGTTTTTCATAAGTTAGGAGGGTACCGATGGCCAATGGGAGCGGAACTGGCCGGTTCACCGTGCCGGGCGTCGTCATGGGCGTCATGCTCCTGACCCTTATCGTCGTGTCGATCTGGATGTTCTTAAAGGACGGCTGGTGGTTCCCCGAACTGGCTTCGGTACACGGAGCCGCGTTGGACCGGCTATTCATGGTTGTTCTGATCGTGACCGCAGTCGCGTTCATCGCAGTCCAGGGTCTGCTGGCCTACTTCATCGCGCGCTACGGAGCCGACGGCAAGTCCAGGGCGATCTACTGGCACGACAACCCCAAGGCGGAAGCAATCCTGATCGGGATCACCGCCGTGACGCTGACGGTCCTCGTATTCATGGGCCAGAGTGTCTGGGCGGATATCTTTTTCTCCGACCCGCCCGAGGATGCGATGGTTGTCGAAGTCACGGGCCAGCAGTTCCAGTGGGTAATCCGCTATTCCGGCCCGGACGGCGTGTTTGGACGGAAAGACCTTAACCTGGTCTCCCAAACTAATTACATCGGTCTGGACCGTAGCGACCCGGCGGGGGTCGACGACATCGTGACGCTAAACCAGATGCATGTCCTCGAGAACCAGCCGGTTCGTGTCCAGTTGTTCTCGACCGACGTCATCCACGACTTCCACGTGCCGCATCTTCGGGTGAAACAGGACGTCGTGCCGGGCATGTCCATCGAAATCTGGTTCACGCCCACAGATGGAGACAGGACAGGGGAATTCGAGATCGCCTGTGCGGAGCTTTGCGGGCTCGGGCACTACCGGATGAGGGGCTTCCTGACGGTGGACGAAAACGAACAGGACTTCCAGCTGTGGCTCGACGACCAGCTGCAGTTCCAGACCGGGGACGACTAGGGACTAATACGATGAGTACAACCGTAGAACACGAACATCCGCAACTCGGATTCGTCCGGAAATACATCTTCAGCACGGATCACAAGGTCATAGGGGTCCAGTACATCATCACCGCGATGTTCATGGCCATCGTCGGCGGCCTTTTGTCGATGCTGATGCGACTGCAGCTGGCCTGGCCTTCCCAACCGTTGCCGACGATATCCCAGTTGTTCCCCACGGGCATGGCAGGCGGGGTCATGGAGCCCGGGTTCTACATGTCGCTGGTGACGATGCACGGGACGATCATGGTGTTCTTCCTGTTCACCGCCGTCCTGACGGGAGGTTTCGGAAACTTTCTGATCCCTCTTCAAATCGGTGCCCGCGACATGGCATTCCCCTTCCTCAACGCGCTTTCCTACTGGACGTTCCTCGTCTCCTGCGTGGTGATCCTGGGGGCCCTGTTCGTTGCGGGCGGCCCCCCGCTGGGAGGTTGGACGGCGTACGCGCCTCTGAGCGCTTTACCGGAAGGCGGGGCCGGCCAGGCTGACGGAATGACGCTGTGGATCATCGCGATCGCCCTGTTCGCAATCTCTGGCCTGATGGGTGGACTGAACTACGTGACGACGCTGCTGACAATGCGGACCAAGGGCATGTCGATGATGCGGCTGCCACTGACCCAGTGGTCCATCTTTATCACGGCGGTCCTGGGTACGCTGGCCTTCCCGGTTCTGCTGGCGGCAGGCATACTGCTCCTGTTCGACCGGATGGGCGGTACCAGCTTCTTCGTCCCGGCCGGACTGGTGATGGGAGAGCAGCTCCTTGAACACACCGGCGGGAACCCTTTGCTCTGGCAGCACCTGTTCTGGTTCTTCGGGCACCCGGAGGTCTACATCGTGCTCCTGCCTGCGATGGGCATCGCATCGGACCTGTTGTCGACGTTCTGCCGGAAGCCCATCTTCAGCTACCGCATGATGGTGTATTCGATGTCGGCGATCGCGTTCCTGAGTTTCATCGTCTGGGGTCACCACATGTTCCTGAGCGGGATGAGCCCGGTTCTCGGCTCCGTGTTCACTCTGACGACCCTTCTGATCGCCATCCCGTCGGCCGTCAAGACCTTCAACTGGGTGGGTACCCTATGGGGGGCCCGCATCGAGTTCAAGACGCCAATGCTATTCGCACTCGCCTTCGTGTCGCTGTTCGTCACCGGCGGCCTGAGCGGCATCTTCCTGGGCACGTCAGCGGCGGACATCCTGCTGCACGACACTTATTTTGTCGTCGCGCACTTCCACATGGTGATGGCCGTGGCGCCGCTGTTCGCGGCGTTTGGAGGCATCTATTTCTGGTTCCCGAAGATGTTCGGCCGGATGATGAACGATACGCTCGGAAAGATTCATTTCTGGATCAGCTTTGTCGGTGTCTATTGCATCTTCTTCCCGATGCATACGACGGGTATCATCGGGCACCTCCGCAGAGTCTACAATCCGCTTGAGTACGATTTCCTGGCCCCGGTTGAAGGACTGAACGTGTTTATCTCGATTGCGGCATTCATCACCGGAGCTGCACAGCTGATCTTCATCGTGAACTTCTTCAGCAGCATCTGGTTGGGCCGAAAAGCGGGGTCCAACCCGTGGAACGCCACGACTCTCGAGTGGACGGTCGAAGGTGTTCCGGGCCACGGGAACTTCGGCCCGGAACTGCCGACCGTGTATCGATGCCCGTTCGACTACGGCTTGCCCGGAGCCGAAAAGGATTACGTGATGCAGACCGCGTCCTCGCCGGGTCCGGAAAGCGGTGGGTGATTGGCACTGCAAGTGCTTGTTGATTAGGACTTGGGAACGCCACGGTGAACCGGGCGCCAGAACGGATTCATATGTCGGTTGTTACTGAAGAGATAGGAACGGCGGAAAGCGTCGAGATACTGGACTCCGGTCCGCCGCCTCGCCACCCGGGCGGTGGTGACGAGGGCGACGGCGAACCGCGGGATCCGGCCCCCGCGTTTCCAGTTTCGAAGGGCAGGATGGGTCTGTGGCTCCTGTTGACCGGCATCACGATGCTCTTCGCCGGGTTCTCGAGCGCTTACATCGTTCTCCGCGGACTTCCTTCGTGGCAGAACGTCGCCATACCGTCGGTTCTGTGGGTGAACACTTTGGTGATCATGGCCAGCAGCGTGGCTATGGAACAGACCCGACGTTCCATGCGGCGCGGCCAGGCGGGATCCGCGAAGCTGTGGATCGGAGCAACCGGAGCGCTCGGCCTGGCCTTCCTGGTAGGACAAATCGTCGCATGGGGCCGGATGGTCGAGGCCGGTGTGTTTCTGCCGTCGACGTTACACAGTTCCTTCTTGTATATCCTGACCGGAACACACGCCGTGCATCTGCTGGGCGGTGTGGGAGCGCTGGCGTTTGTACTCATCCAGACCTTCAGGAACCGGTACACGAAGCAAGATCATGAGCCGATCGCATTGTGCGCGACATATTGGCATTTTATCGATGGCCTGTGGGTCTATCTTTTCCTGTTGTTCGTTCTCGCGTAGCTGAGGAGTAGTCCAGAATGGAAGCGACCGTAGTAGCCGATCAAGAACGGGTCCTGGCTTCGCCCTGGGGCGGTGGCCAGTCTCCGTTCGGTACGTCCTGGGCCAAGTTCATGATGTGGATTTTCATCGTGTCCGACGCCCTGACCTTCGCCGCGTTCATCATCGCGTACGGCTTCATGCGCCTGCTGAGCCCCGCGTGGCCGAATCAGACGGAAATCTTCGATATGCGTCTGATCACGTTCATGACGTTTGCGCTGATTTCATCCAGCGCCGTCATGGCCATGGCTGTCGGAGCCGCGAAACAGGGAAAGTCCAAGGAGGCTCTGAAATTCATCCTGTTGACGCTCGTCGGCGGTACGATCTTTCTGGGATCACAGGCGTACGAGTGGTACCACTTCATCCACGAGGGCGCTCGTCTGGACGTGAACCCCTGGGGTGTGCCCCAGTTCAGTGCAGCTTTCTTCGTGATGACGGGGTTCCATGGGTTCCACGTCTTCACGGGGCTGCTGCTTCTGGCCTACACGGCCGTCAAGGCGGGGACGGGCAGGTATACGGCCGAGGGCGTCGAGATCGCAGGACTCTACTGGCACTTCATCGACGTCGTATGGGTTTTCATTTTCGCGTTCTTTTATTTGCTGTAGGAGGGATTCATGTCTGAAGCGGCCCATCCGGAAGGATACCGAGTTTATTACATCACTTGGGGATGGCTGTTGGTGATGACGCTGCTTGCGCTGGGCGTGGGTTCGGTCGACATGTCAGGGTCACCCAGTATTAAGGCGTTGCTCCTGGTCGGCATCACGCTTGCGAAAGTCATCCTGATCGCAGCCATCTTCATGCACCTGCGGTTCGAAAAGATGAACCTGGTCCTGATTACATTCACGCCGATCGTTCTGTCCCTGATCCTGTTCTTCTTCATTTTTCCGGACTCAGCGGACACCGCGACCCGGACCCTGATGCTGAGGTGACGGCAATGCGGAAAACTCTGGCAATCATTTCGTTCTTCGCGGTGGTTCTCCTGATGGAAGACACCGGCTGGAGCCAGTGTGCAATGTGTCGGACGGCGCTCCAGAGTTCCCCCGAGGGTCAGGTAATCGCCGAGGGCTTCAGGAAGGGCATCATCTTCCTGCTGGCGGCCCCGTACGCGATCCTGGGCAGCATCAGCTTCGGTGTCTTCCGGGCGTTCAAGAAGCAGAAGAAGAATACGATCGAAAAGTAGCGCGTCCTGCTACCTCGAAGGCGTCGGGCGGCCACTGGTGCCGCCCCTACACGTGCCTCCGCAAATCCCTTCCGTTTAGTCGTCACCGCAAGCAGTCGCTGGGTCCGTACTTACCGGTTGACGCGGGTTCTGATATATATAACCACACTGCTGTCCGGACGTTAGTTGAATAGATTCAGTTGATTAGTCGAAAAGCACAGATCCTCATCGGTAGCGATGTTGTTAAGTAGTTGATCCAATGGGATTCGTTCGAACATGGTCAGACTCAGAATCTGTAGCATTTCATACAAGCTGGCCGAGATGTGGAGTCGTTTTTTCACGATAGCGACCAGCAGGTAAGTGGAGACAGCAATCCACACTTGAGTTTTGACAGCGTTCTCGGAAGTGCCAAAGAAAACTTTGATACGAAGATGCTGCTTGATCCATTTGAAGAACAACTCGACCTGCCACCGGCATCGATAAAGCTCGGTGATAGTGATTGCCGGCAGCGTGAAGTTGTTGGTCAGGAACACCAACCGCTTTCCGGTTTTGGGATCTTTGAATCGGATGCGGCGCAAAGGCGCTTCGAAGTCTTGGCGCGTGTAGAAGCCAGTCAGCATGATGGTCTGATCGCAGATCAATCCGGAGTTCCGATCGACGGTATGAGAGTAGCGGCGCCGGGCTTTGAGATTGGACTTGGCTCGGGTCACAAAGAAGCTGCCTGCCTGGTGAAGACCGTAGAGACGGCGGAAGTCGATGTAGGCACGGTCCATGATGTAGAAGGCTCCTGGTTCGGGCAGCAACAGGTCCAGAACATTCACGTCGTGAAGCTTGCCGTCGCTGATATGGATGAACGAAGGGATATTGCCGCGCAGGTCCAAAAGCGTGTGCAGTTTGATCGCCGCTTTGGCCGAGCGAAACGGTGCCCAGGAAAACACCGAGAGACACAAGTCGATGGTACTGGCATCCAAGGCGTAGACCGTCTCTTTCAGATCGACGCCAAACGGTTCGTCCGCATACAAACGCCGAGCAATCCGGATCAGAGACTGCGCAAAGTCGGCGTAGATGCGCCAGTCGCGCACTTGGTTGGCATCGGCAAGCGTGCTGCGCGACACTCGGCCCTGAATGCCCATGTGGTAGAGCTTGGTTTCTTGCGCTCGCAGACACGCTTCGATGTCGCGCAGACTTTCCCGATAGGTCAGTTGAGCGAACGCCATGCACAAGTATTGATCGAGGCAGGAAAAGCTCTTCACCTTGCGCTCTCCAGCGTACCGGGCCACGCACCGTCGAAACGTTGTCAGCGGCAGATGTTGTGTGACTTGCGCGAACACCAGCTTTCCCAGGTTCATCGATGCCTCCCGCGATTGAGTTCCTCGCAGGGTCGCAAATCGATGAGCAACGTTTCAAATCGAGACCAAACAAAACCATGAGTTATTCATTCCCAATCAAACACTTACTGGGCTCTAGCCCTCCGACGTCCGGACAGCAGTGAGTTCAAGACGTTTCTAAACGCCTTCATGTTCGTGCCTTGTCAGCTCGTGCGCACCGGGCGGCGCATCCTCTTCAGGATTCTGGCCTGGAACCGGTGGTTGCCGGTCTTGTTCCGTGCCGTGGATGTGCTGCATCAACCTCTGCGATGCTGACCCGATCATGGCCCTGAGCCCGGGCGATCGAGGTCCCGGTTTCTGTCAACCGCTCCAACACCAGCGAGGCTGAACTGAAACAGATCCAACAGAAACCCGATACCTGGATAAAACGATCCGGGAGCGGGATTCTATGCCTCGAATTTTATGCGCGCAACCTGGCCGTTGGCGGACTGGTTATGCGCTTGTTTTGGGACTAGCAGGCGTATACTATGTTGCTCGCGTCATGGTGAACCAGCATCAGTTCCTCCTCGCGCCTCGTCTACGCCTCCGAAGATCCGTGCGCGCGAACCATCAGACTTCTGCCGCGGGCTGCTAAGGTTGGAATTCATGTCCGACGAAGCCCTCGGTCCTCTGGTCGGCAAGACTCTTCGAATCCAGAACAAGGAACAACTCGACGAGTTGTTGACGTCGCCCGATGCCCGTGCGTCGGTGGAGGCTGCTTCGTTCGAGCAGGTGTTCTTCACCGTAAGGACCCTGGGCCTGGCTGACTCGCTGGAACTGCTGCCACTGGTGACCCCGGCACAGACCCGCGGCTTCATCGATCTGGATTGCTGGCGAAAAGATGCGTTCGCTCGGAAGCCGTTCATGGAGTGGATAGCCGCGTTCGTCCAGATCGGGCCTGAGACGGTTTCCGGGGCTCTGGAGGGTATCGATGAGTTTGTAGTCGCCCTGTTCCTGAAGGAGCTCATCGAGGTGTTTGAAATCGATCGTGACGAGCCCCCGCCGGCGACCGAACTCACTTTTTCGCCCGACAACCGCTTTGCCATGCGTCAGACCGAGTCGGGAGATGCAGCGACGATAGCGGCGTTGATCCTCGACGTGTTGTTCCGATTCAATCCGGACCTTGGCTACAGCATCCTCCGGCGCCTACGCTACACCTCTCGGATCGAACTCGAGGAGACCGCCTATCAGAACAAGCTTCGGCGGCTCGACGTACATGGTTTTGTGGATTACTACGAGGCCCTGTCCATCTACGCGGGTCCTGAAGGAACCGAGACGGTGGCGGTGCCCCGCGCCGAAGCGGTTACCGAAGAGATACCGGGCGAAGAGCCGCCGCAGTTTCTGCCGACCGTGTTTGCCGAATCCCTGTCAGGCAGCGGGTTCCTGCTGGCGGCGCTTGGAGACGTCCCCGCTTCCGAATCGGAACGGCTGGCCGGAGAGTTGACCGCGCTGGGCAACCGCATCCTGTCGGCCAACCTCATCAACCTCGGCGAGGTGGAGGGGATCCGGATGGCGCTCGTCGAGATGCGGGACTACCTGACGATCGGGCTGGAATTTCTTTCCGGCCGCGACGAACTCTCGGCTCCCGGCGTTCTCGCCTCAAACTATACCCAGAACGTGTTCAAGGCCGGTTTCGACCAACTGGCCCGCCTCAGGGATCAGGCCGAGCAGTTGGCCGGGTTCCCAGCATTCTCTCCCGGACTGCTGGAGGACGCCGACCGCGAGTTCCTTACGGGCCTGCGCCGTTTCAAGCCCCTGCTCTGGCATGAGGGAAGCTACCGCAACTTCGAGACGCTCGAAGAAGTCAAGGACGCGGGCCACAGGCTCAAGGAGCTTCGGACGATGGCGGAGGGATTTCTGCGGCTATTCGCCACTACGGATACTCCCCTGCGGAAGGCGTTCAACACGGCGTTGATCCGGAAAGCCGTCACCGGGGAGTTCGAGCCGGCTCCTCTCGAAGCGAGCATGGTTGAGAAGTTCATCGCCAGAGGTCTCGATGTGCCGGTTCTGGAACTGCCGCCGGAACTGGAACCGTTCGCGCGCCGCTGGGCGACCCAACTCCTGGAAGAGTTGCGGCCGCTCGCCGGCAAGAAGGTGGACCCGCGATTTATCGACTCCGTGAGCATAAGACTATGACCGAGGGGCAGAGGGCCGCCAGCATCATCCTGGCTGGTGGTTCGGGAGGACTCGGCGCCGCAACGGCGAAACTGCTGGCTTCGCGCGGCTTCATTCCGGTGATCGGATGCATGGAGCAGGTCGAACGCGCCCGGCATTTGTCCGATGCAATCGAGGATCGCTACGGCGTTCGCGCGCCCGTCGTTTCGGGCGACGTCCTCGAGGCATCCACGCGGGCTCGTCTCATCCAGGCGGGGGCGGATGCCGGCACGCTCTACGGACTGGTCCCGCTGGTTGGTGCGCCGTCGCGCGTACCGATCGAGACGGCCGAAGCGGATGACCTGCTTGCCTCTGCCCGGATCAACTATGTGGCGCCCGTCCTGCTTGCCCGGGACTTCGCCGCTGCAGTGGGTCTGGCAGACGCGAGCATCGTGTTCATATCGACGATGCAGGCAATCGGAGTATTTCCCGGAAGCACCGCCTATGCCGCGCCAAAAGCCGCCCTGGTTCATGCCGCCCGGATTCTGGCCAAGCAGTGGGGAGGATCGGGGGGAATTCGCGTCAACGTCGTCGCTCCCGGAGTCACGACATCGGGCATGGCCGAGAAGAGCGTCGGGAGCGGGAAGTACGATCCCTACATTGAGAAGGACGTGATCACGCGGTTTGGGCGAGCGGAGGATATCGCACGTGCGATCGCACTGTTCCTCGAACCGGACAACTACCTCACCGGGCAGGTGTTGACAGTGGACGGTGGGCTGACCTCACGAATGTAGTCTCGCTACTCCCGAACGGCCGACCAGTACCCGCTGGCGAAGCCTCCGAAGTCGACTTCCCCTTCCAGGTACTCCACGTCCTCGTCGCTGTATCCCCAGAAGCTGATCAGGATCTTCTCACCTTGCTGCTCGAAGGTGAACTCGAACGTGATGTTGCCCTCCTCATCGATTCCGCCTTCGATCTTCATCGAGCCCATCGGGCTGGAAATCTCGCCAGTGAGCTTGGCGCCGGCCATCGTCAGGGTCATGTTCATGTCGTTCGGTCCCTGCGGCGATTCCAGCGTGACGACCCATTTGCCTGTCAGGCTCTGTGCTTCGGCCTGTGACGGTGCGATCACGATCCAGACAAGCGCCAGAAGAAGGCCGTAGCGGATAATCGTTCGAGTCATGTATTCCTCCTGATTCGCCATGGGGCGTTTGCATGTGAAAGCCCGACGATTCCTCCGCATTGTACATGGAGCCGCCCAGTTCAGCCCACGTTCTTAGCGCCGCCGGAAATTTCGGGGAACCTGATCTGACCGGGGATTGGGTAGCATTGGGTCGGAACCCCTCATGGCCAGTCCCAGCACGCTTGTTGTCGATATCGAGACCGTCGGACAGGAACCGGATCAGATCCCGCCGCGCGCCTTGGAGATCCTGCTCAACGTGGATGACGAGGAGGCGCGCGAGGCGGTCCTGGACCGTTTCGGCTTGGATCCGTGTACGGGACGCATCGTCTGTATCGGGGTCTACTGGATCGAGCGAGATCGCTCGCGGGCCTACTGTCAGGCCGACGAGCGCGAGCTGCTTGCCAACTTCTGGGCGGATCTGGCCCAGATTCGACCGGGGCGCCTGGTCACGTTCAACGGCAAGTCCTTCGATTTTCCCTACATCAACCTTCGCAGCGCGATCCTCCATGTGCCCCCGCCGCGGGAGGTCCTTCTCGATACTCGCCGCTTTGCGACAGATCGCCACTTCGACGTACGTGAAGCGCTGACCAACTACGACCGGTACCGGAAGGGGACGTTGGAGTTCTTCTGCGAGATCTTTGGTGTGCCTTCCCCAAAGGACGGTATTGACGGCAGCAAAGTCGGCGATTACTTCAAGCAGGGACGTCTGGACGAGATCGCCCACTACTGCCTGGCCGACTGCAAGGCCACGGCCGAACTCTACGAACGCATCCGCCCTTACCAGCGGTAATCGGCGAGGACACTTGGTGTTCTCGGTTGACAACAAGCCGGGCGGGGGCCTTAGATAGGAAGATGCTCGGTGCCCTGGCCCAATATGTGTTGCTGTTCGTGTGCTGGATTTCAGCCCTCGCGACACTTGTCATTTTCCTCGAGAGCTGGCTCGCTCTCACTCGCAGGAATCAGCTCGGGGCGCGCCGGTCCTCGGGCACCGAAGGCGTCATCTCGGCTCTCGTTCCTCTCAGAGGTTCGGCCGAAGACATCCGGATCACCGTCGGGTCCATTCTCGACCAGTCCTACCCTTTTATCGAGCTACTGCTCATCTATGACGAACGCGACGAACGGCACGCGAGAGTGGCCGGAGATTTCGTTTCGATCCGGTCCCATATCCCGGTCCGAGCGGTGCCGGTGCCGTTTGCTCTGGACGCCGAGACCGACCGGATCCGTGCGTTGGACCACGCGCACGCGAGCGTCCGGGGTTCCTGGCTGCTGGTTCTGGAATCCGACGTGGTTCTGGACCGACATGCGCTGGAATCGGCTCTCGAATTTGCGACGAGCGAGGACATCACAGCGGTCGCGCTGAGTCCCGGCATCGAGTGTCGGTCGCTCGCGCAGAAGCTGCTGGCGCCGTCGCTGGAGTGGTTCGTGAGGATGATCCGCGTCGTCGACAGGGGGCGCGAGAAGTCCCAGAGAATGAACCTCGTCGAGCCCTTCCTGCTGCTGCACGGGCATACGCACACCGTCATTAACAAGATGAACCGCCTGCCGGGAATTTTGAACGAGGCGGGCTGGACGCTGTGGAGCTACCGGTCAGAAGGCCTGCGGACGTTTCAGGGAGACGGGTCCGGGTGGATTTCCCGGGAGGCCACGGCCCGGTCGCTCATGTCGAATGTCGACACCGAGGTGTTGAGCGTCGGCCGGGTGTCGGCCTTCGTCGTCGGAAGTGCGGTCGTTTCGATCGTTTCGGTTATCGGCATCGTGTTCGGGCTGTTTTCGCCGTCGACCAGCGTTGCGGGTATGGGGATCCTCTATTTCGCGGCGTCCAGTTACGGCCTGATGGCGATCAGCTACTTTTGTTACTCCCGTCGCCTCGGTGCTGCGACCTGGTTTGCGCCGTTCTGGTTCTTCGCACATTCATTCGCGCTCGTGCTGATGCTCATCGAGCTGCGCCGTGGCCGGACGATAGGTTTGGGGATCGAGATCCCAGCCTCTTCGAAACCCGGAGTCCCCACCAAAACCGACTGATCATCCACCCGCCTGCAGCAGGTCGACGTTTCGAAACGTCCTGGAGCTTTCACCGCAAAGGCGCAAAGACGCAAAGGTCTTAGTTCTTAAGAAAGGGATCTCTTTGCGCCTTAGCGTCTTTGCGGTGAAGATCTTGCCTACAGTCCGCGGGGACGACCGGCGGTAGCCCTAGCCGCCGGCCTTGCGTTTGACTGCTTCGTATTCCTGCTCGATTTTTGGACTCGTGTGCCCGCCGGCGATGGCCGCCTCGAAATGTTCGATCGCACGCCGGTAGTCCCCACGTTCGGCATGGATACGGCCGAGTTCGTAATGGGCGGGAGCAAGGCGGTTTCCGCTGACGTTCAGCGACTCGTCGAACTGCTCCAATGCCTCGTCCATCCGGCCGGCGTAGCGTAGCGCGATGCCCAGGTTCAGGTAGCCGCCGGCGTCGTCCGGGACCTGGCCCACGTAGATCTCCAGCTCTTCGACCGACTCTTCATACTGTCCGTTCATAAAGTACGCTACGCCGAGGTGCTGCCGGGCGAGCGGCTCGCCATCCTCGGTGAGCTCGACCGTCCTGAGGTAGTGTGCGATGGACTCTTCGTGCGCGCCTTCACCGTCGAGGAGGATGCCAAGATGGTAATGGGCCATCGCGTCGCGGCCTTCGGTCAGTTCGAGAACGCGCCGAAACGACTCGATCGCCTCTCGCCGCCGATATTTTCCGTAGTAGGCGTTTGCGAGGTTGTAGTGGACGTCCGGCATTCGGTCGAGACCTTCGTCGATGACGCGCAGGTACACGTCGATCGCCCGGTCGAGCTCGCCGAGTTGGTACAGCGCGTTGCCGGCAAGAAACAGCGCGGCGGGATGGGACGCCGCCTCGTACAACTCCTCAAATCGGACGAGCGCCTGCCCGTATTCACCGCTCTCGAAGAGCCCGAGTCCCTGGCGGTAGAGCGGGCCTTCGAGTCCCTCGTAGAATTCGATCGACGTGGTCCCGGCTCGGACGTTGAGTTGCTGTGGCAGCGGCCCCTGCAGCCCTATCATCATCAGAAGGACCGCGCGGACCATCATCGGAGCCTGATCTTCTCGGCCGTCCGGCGCGGCGATTTGGCGTTCTTCATCTGACTCAGGTTGTAGAAGGCCAGGATGATCGCACCGACCGCCACGGCGGCCGGCACGATGAATGCCGACGAACTCGCAGAGCTGAAAGCCGATATCGTGTAGAAACCCGCGACCAGGAACAGCAGCAGGGAGCTGGCGGAAATAATGAAGCGGTATGCTACGGTCTCGCGGAAAGGGATGACGGCGTCCTTCTTCTTGATTCGCTTTCGGCCCATGATGCGTATTATACCGAACGTCAACGCGAGCCCGAATCAGCGGAGTGTGGGCTAGGACACTGGAGCATGGGACTTCAGGAATACAACAAGAAGCGCAGGTTCGACGAGACGCCCGAGCCAGAGGGCCGGCCCAAGAAGCGGCCGGGTAGCTCTTTCGTCATACAGAAGCACCGGGCATCGCGCCTCCATTACGACCTCCGTCTGGAGATGGATGGCGTCCTCCGGTCGTGGGCGGTCCCGAAGGGGCCGTCGCTCGACCCCGGGGAAAAACGCCTGGCCGTGCAGACCGAAGACCATCCCGTCGACTACGGCGGCTTCGAAGGCGTGATCCCCAAAGGCAACTACGGAGCGGGCAATGTCATCATCTGGGACCATGGCACCTACGAGATGGTCGATCCGTCGACGGCCCAGGACGGCTGGAAGAAAAGGAAGTTCCACTTTGTCCTGCACGGAAAGAAGCTGGGTGGGAAGTGGGTGCTCGTCGAAACGCGCCGGGGCGAACGACAGTGGATCTTCTTCAAGGTCCGGGACGATCATGCCGGCGTGGCGGATATCACGGAACTGCGGCCCGAATCGGTGGTTTCGGGCCTGCTTGTCGAACAGGTTGGTGAGAAGGGCGCCGAGGCCCGACACTGGCATGTGGAACTCGAGAGGGAACTCGAGAAACGCGGCATGAAGAAGGGCCGCCGAATGGCTCCGCCTCGGGAAGTGTCCCCGATGCTGGCGACTTTGCGAGAAGGGGCGTTTGATGGGGAGGAATGGCTGTTCGAGATGAAGCTGGACGGTATCCGCGCCATCGTTTCGAAGGACGGCGCGGACATACATGTTCACAGCCGCAACGAGAAACCGATCGGCAGGCGCTTTCCAACGCTGGTGCGCGCCCTGGCTGCGCTGCCGGTCGACCAGGCGGTGATCGACGGCGAGATCGTCGTGTTCGACGAGGCGGGTCGCTCCCGCTTCAACCTGATCCAGCCGAGAATCAACCTGACCGGGGAAAGCGACATCGAGAAGGCCGACACCGCCATACCCGCCTACTTGTACGCGTTCGACCTGCTCAACATCAACGGATACAGTTTGGTGGCGTGCCCGCTCCTCGACCGGAAGGCCATCTTGCGGAAACTGATCCCCGATGATCGGGGATGGATCCGTTACACCGACCACGTGGAGGGGCGGGGCCGCGAGTTCTTCGAAGTCGCATCGGCGCATGACCTCGAGGGAATGATCGCTAAACGCAAAGACTCCACGTATCGGCAGGGGCGTTCTCGCCAGTGGCTCAAGATCAAGACAACGCGCTCGGAGGAATTCGTCGTCGTCGGCTTTACCCCACCGGCGGCATCGCGGAAACACTTCGGTGCGCTCGTCCTCGGCCAGTACGACAGCCGCGGTCGTCTCGTATACGTCGGCCGGGCGGGCGCCGGATTCGACGACGCGGGTCTGGCCCAGGCCCACGCGAACCTCCAGAAGCTCGTGCGCAAAAAGGCGCCGTTTCCGGCCGTGCCGGCAGAGTTGTCCAAGGCGATCTGGGTGTCTCCTCAGCTGGTCGCCGAAGTGAAGTTCAATGAGTGGACGCCCGATGGGAAACTCCGTGCCCCGGTCTTTCTGCGGTTTCGAGACGATGTCGCCCCGTCGGCATGTCTCGTCCGAGAGGATCCTGAACCGGACCCCGTAGCCGCCCAAGAGCAGCCGCCCGAAGCGGGCCGTCCGGAACCCGAGCCCGGCGCAAGTTTCGGGACGCGCGTTCAGCTAACGAACATGGACAAGGTGTTCTGGCCGGACGACGGGTTTACCAAGGGCGACCTCATCGGTTTCTACGACGAGATCTCCAGCTTTCTCATTCCATATCTCCAGGACCGACCCCTTATCCTCAAGAGATATCCTAACGGCATCCACGGCGAGTACTTCTACCAGAAGGACGCCGCCGACTACACGCCCGAGTGGCTCCGTACCGGGTCGCTCTGGAGCGAGGACGTCGAAAAAGACACACGATACTTCATCGGCGCCGACCGGGAGATGCTCATTTATCTGGCCAACATGGCCGCCATCACACAGAACCCCTGGAGTTCCCGGCTGGGTCGGCTGGACTATGCCGATTACGTGATCTTCGATCTCGACCCGGTCGAGGGCACGCCGTACCGGGTTTCTCAGAAGGTGGCTCTGGAAATCAAGAAGGCCCTGGACGAACTTGAGCTTCGCGCCTACCCGAAGACCTCCGGAGCGAGCGGCATTCACATCTACCTGCCGATTCTGGAGGACACCTTCAGCTATCAGGATGTCCGTGTTTTTGCCGAGGCGATCGCTTCGATCGTCGTCGCCCGGGTTCCCGAGCTGGCCACGATCGAACGGGTTGTCAGCCGCCGTCCCAAGAACGTGTACATCGACTTTCTGCAAAACGTGAGGGGGAAAACCGTCGCTTCGGTGTATTCGCCCCGGGCACGTCCCGGAGCGCCTGTATCGACGCCGCTTCGGTGGGAAGAACTACGCCGTCCGATCGATCCGGTGAAGTACAACATCCGGACGATATTCCGGCGGCTGAAGCGGGTCGGCGACCTGTGGGCACCCGTTCTCACCGATCGCCAGGACATCTCGCCGTTCCTGCAGGCATTAGAGTGATTGGGGCGGACGGATCGAGATGCCATTAACCGGGGACAGGCACCCCTGTCCCTAGTTGAAGATCCAGTCAGTACCAAACCAGAAGAGATAGATGAGGAATCCCCCGAGAGCGGCGATGGCAATGGCAACCGCGATGGGTATCAGGGAGCCGAGAAGCATGGCGATGAACGTCCGTTCGGCGGGCGTGCTTCCTTCGGCCACTAGTGACCTGTACCACCCATATGGGGACCCGCGTTGCGGCCAAATGGTATTGGATTCAAGGAATCGGCGCCGAGGAAATGGTTTTCATTGCGAGAAGCCGATGACGCCGAAGACGATGCCATTTCGCCGCAACCCTTCGGGCCGATGGGGGTTCGAGGCGATCTCGTCGTTCGGAGCCGTCGTCGATGAATGAGCATCGACTTCCGACTCGCGCCTCGACCTCGCCTCGAAGACCCATCGGCGCTGGCCCCAATATGGGTGGTACAGGCCACTACGTACCCAGCAGAAGGGTCAGGGCTTCCCCGAGTTCATCTCTCGTATGAGCGTCGCCGGCCCGGTTGGCGACTTCGATGCCGGCGCGATACGTCTGCTCCGCCTCGCTGGTCCTGCCCTCGTGTTCGTATGCCTTCCCGAGTTGGTAGTAGGTCGCAAGGTAATCAGGGTCGTTCCGGCCGATGGATTCGAATTCGCTGACCGCCTCGCCGAATCGCTCTATCTTGATGTACTCCAGGGCCAGCGCATAGCGGGAGAAAGAATCGCCGGGGTCGTCAGCGAGGAAGCCTTTGAGCGCGTCAATGCGGGACATGTCGGTGAGCGAGCAAAAAAAAATGCAGCCTCAGCTGCATTTAAGTAGATTCGAGTTCGGAGACTCGAAATGCCTGCCTCCGTCAAACGACGGAGGCAGTGCAAAAGATTCTAGTGGCCACCCCAGGGGTTGCCGGGTCCGGGGAACGGCCACACCGTTTCACCGGGCGCAATCTTCTGCTCTAATTCTTCAATGTTAATTTCGAGTTCGAGTTCGAATCCTTCGATATTCTTCGGTTCCATCCTGTTGTCCTCCTGACAATAAGTATACTCATCGGGGTTTATGCTACGAGGACACCCCGTTTGTAAAGCATTTTCTTGTATTTTTCGTCCGAGAAAACGCTCCAGTCGCTCGGCTCCTCCTCGTGGGAACTCTGCGACTTGAGCAGCGTACCATAGCAGTCCGTGGCAGAAGTGCAATTTTCTGAATTGGGATTTACGGGTGTCGGCCAAGACGGAACAGCGTTGAAATCGTGTCCGGAGCGTTCAGGATCGAAAGAGAGCGATTGATAGTGGCTCCAGAGCAGTATCAGGGTGAACAAGGCAGCAACATACTGGCCCTGAAGGCCTCGCGGTGTGCCGTTCCCGAAATTGTTCCGAAGAATAAGGCTCAGATTCAACGCGGCGTACTGAATCAGGATGCGCTTGAGAATGTTGTCCCGATGTCGGAGGTGAACCCGACGCATGGCTCCGGTTTCCAGAGTGTGCGCGAACGGCCGTTCCAACATCAGTCCCCGCTGTCGGAGTAACCGCTTGCCCCGCTCACCTCGGATCCGTCGCCGGTTGGCGTAGACGGCCTGTTGTTCGGCGGGCTTGCCTTTCCAGTTACGCCGACCCCGGTCCGGTTCCGAGATATAGCTGCGAATACCGAGGTCTTTGAAGGCGGTCATCGTATCGTTACTGTGATATCCCTTATCGGCCACGATTTCGGAAAGGTAATCGTCGGGCAGCTTCGATTCAGGATCGGCCGCCAGTGTCTCCATCTGACGGGCCGCCTCGATCATCGTGTCTTCGATAGTCGTCGTGTCGCCCAGATCGGCGCCCTGCACGGTAACCGCCAGGATGGCTCCGGTCTTCATGTCGGCGGCATGCTCGACCTTGTGCGCCAGATGCGTCCGCCCGTCCTTCATCTTCGTAATGCGCGCGTCCGGGTCGTGGGGATGTTCCCACTCTTTGTTCGATCCTTTCTTGGTTCGCTTTCGGTCCAGTCGGGCCAGGTCCGCTCGGGTCGGCGTCTCAATGCCCGACGCCTTGGCCAGCCGTGTCAGGAACTCGTTGTAGGCTTCCCCGGTATCCCGCCGCACGATCGATCGCATCGCCGCGTTGGCTTCCAGCGTCGATGCATCCACGCCCACCGTCTTCCCATCGATCAGGCCCTCACCGGCCAATACACCCAACATCCACGAAAAGACCTTTCCATGCGTCTCCAGATCGATCAGCCGTCGGGTTCGCGAAACCGTCGAATGATCCGGTACCGCGTCGCTCAGTCCCACTCCCAGGAATTCCCGCAAGCTTAGAGAATCGGCACACCGCCATGCAATCCCCCGCTCCGAATCGATCCCTTCAAAGTAGCCCACCAGCAACATCCGAAAATACTTGCCCGGTGCCAGGCTCGGCCGACCCATCACTGCGGCGTAGAACTTCTCGCACGCATCCTCGACGAACCGGTCGAACTCCCTCTCGTTCAGGATTCGGTTTACCCGTTCGTAAAATACGTGGCCCGCTGTTCGCGGCAACTCCGCGGTCGCAACCCACAACGTGTCCTGTCGGTGCTTTCTCCGTCCCATTCCCATATCGCGATCTCCTAACCTGATTCTCCTCGCGTTATGGTCGCATCCGGTCCTTCTTCTAATTACGATGAGGCCGACTTTAACCACGGACTGATAGGTGACGCCGCAAATCTCAAGCAAAAAATGCGTGGTCCTGGAATCTCCCTCGGCTCCGTAAGGCAAATGCTGAGAAGCGGATAGCGCGAATTCCCGTTCCGAGACGATGATACAATCTGCACTCATTCTTAACCTACGAGGTACCCGATTGCGAAAAATAGGCCACGTAAGCATATATCTTACTGAAAACAAATTGGTTGAGTCCGTTCAACTGGATGGCAGGGTGCTTTACCTCACGGCGGATCCTGCAGTACTCCGGCGCCAGTTCGATGGCGAGGATATCGAAGACGCACCCGCAACGGACGCCCTCTTCGCCCACGTATCGACGGATGCGATTATCAAGGCAAATCCCGACTGCTATTACTACGACGGGCGACTGGGCAACCTGGTGCTCAGGTCCCTGGGCGGTGGCGGTTATGTGGAGCCCGGCGACCTCCACAGGGGCGGATTCGGCATGATTTTCGCCGGTGACGGGTGGGGCGAGGGCTCGTCGCGCGAGGTTGCCGTGCTGGCCCTTCTATACGCCGGGATCGGTATCGTTGCTGCGCCGAGCATCGCACCCATCCATCGGCAGAACCTAATCAACAACGGCATGTTTCCTGTGACGGATCCGGAGCTGGCCCGGCGCTTAGCTTCCGGCGAGCGCGTACCCGTGGAGGACTTGACAGCCGACCTGGACGATCTCAACCGGAAGATTGTCCAGCGTGGTGGACTCTTCCGCTATATGGAAGCGCGGGCCGCCGGCGAGGAGGCCGGCTCCGCGATCCAGACGCCTGGGCGGTCCATGACAGTCGTCGAAAAGATCCTCGCGGCACACATGCAGACCGCCAACGGCGCCGTTCAGCCCGGGGACGCCGGGTTTATCCGCGTCGACGCCGGCTTCTCACACGACTACACGACCGCTCCAAGCGCAGCAATGCTGCGATCGGCGCTGGGCCGGGAGCCGCGCGTCAACGATCCGGATTCCATTCACGCTTTTCCGGACCACCTGACCCTGGCACCCAACCTGCCCGGCATCACCGCCGAAGCCCTGGCGGGTATCAAGGACCTCCGGGAAGGGCAGCGCGTGTTCGCCGAAGAGACCCGAATCCACTACCACCGCGGCGCCCGAGGCGGCAGCGACGGGATCTGCCACACCGTAGTGCGGGAGGAAATCGCGCTCCCGGGTCAGGTCGTTCTTGGAACCGATTCCCATACATGTTCGGCCGGGGCGTTGAACTGCTTCGCATACGGGGTAGGCAACACGGAGATAGCAACGATCTGGGAGCACAACGAGGTGGCGGGGCGCGTTCCTCAAACCGTACGAATTCAGCTGACCGGCGAGCTCTCCCCATCTTGTACCGCGAAGGACGTGATGCTGCACCTCGCGCGTCAGGGCAAGCAGGAAGGCGTATTCACCGGCAGGGTGATGGAGTTCGTCGGACGTGGCCTGGCGACCTTTTCACTCGAAGAGCAGGCGGTGCTCTCCAACATGGCGGTCGAGTGCAACGCGCTGACCGCGGTTATGGAGCCGACGGAGCCGATGATCCGATACCTCGAAGAGCGGCGGGGGATGGCGCGCCCCGACATCGAGGGCCGCCTGGTCTATCCGGACCCCGACTCCCGGGTCGAGGCTACGATCGCCCTGGATCTGGGTAACATCCAGACGCTGGTCGCCGCGCCGGGCCATCCCGGCAATGGTGTTGCTCTCGACGAGGTTCGCGGTACTGCGATCGACCTCGCCTACGCCGGCTCATGCACGGCGGGAGACCTTACTTCGGTGTCGATGTACGCACGGGTGCTCGACGGACGCAAGGTCCGGGTGCCGACTTTCATCCAGTACGGTTCCGAACGCGTTCGTGATGAGGCCCTCGGTCAGGGGATTCACGAAACGTTGATTGCCGCAGGTGTCACGATAATCGAAGAGCCGGGCTGCGGTGCGTGCATCAATGCGGGTCCCGGTGGACCTCAGAAAGGTCAGGTGGCAATTTCGGCGACGAACCGGAACATGCCGGGCCGGATGGGAGACGGCGACGCGTACCTGGCGAATCCTCTCGTCGTCGCTGCGTCAGCGGTCAAAGGGGAAATCTGCGGCCCTGAAGACCTTTAGCCGGCCTGAGAGGTCAAAGCGGAACGGCGATCACCCGGTCGCTACCGCTTCCGGTTCTGACTGCGTCCGGCAGAACCCAGAGCGGTAGCGACGGGGTTCCGGAAAACGGAACGGGGAATACACGGTCGCTATGGCGCCCGATACCCGCCTGACCCGGGGCTCACTCTCCGTTGAAGTAGTCATTGAACTTTACGGCCAGGTCGATCATCGTCTTGGCGCCGAAACCGATCCCGCCAGCTTCGTAGTACTTCCAGCTCTTGTCGCGCATGAACGGTCCCGCAATATCCAGATGCGCCCACGCGGTGCCCTCGGGGACGAATTCCTGGAGGAACAGGCCGGCCGTGGAGGCGCCGGCGAGCGCCCCTCCGATGTTGTTGAGGTCCGCATAAGGAGTCTTGAGCATCTCCTTGTATTCTTCCGGAAGTGGCAGTTCCCAGTAGCTCTCTCCGTGGTTCTGACCCGAGGAGATGACGGATTGAATGAGCTCCGGCGAGTTTCCCATCACGCCCGCGATGCTCGCCCCAAGCGCCCGGACGCACGCTCCTGTGAGCGTCGCGATATCAATGATATGGGTAGCGCCCTCTGCGCCGGCGAGCGCCAGGCCGTCGGTCAGGATCAGCCGCCCTTCGGCGTCGGTGTTGTCGACCATGATCGACTTGCCGTTCTTCGCGAAAAAGATGTCGCCCGGCCGTTGTGCCTCTGCGTCAGGGGTGTTCTCTGCGGCCGGAACGATCCCGACGACGTTGAGGTTCGGCTTGAACTGGCCGATGGCCTTCATGGCCGCCAGGACGGCCGCGCCGCCCGACATGTCTCCCTTCATCTCGAACATGTTGTGGGCGGGCTTGATCGAAATGCCGCCGGTGTCGAAGGTGACGCCCTTTCCTACCAGCGCCAGGCAATGGGGCGAATCGGCCACACGGTAGTTCAGACAGATCAGCCGGGGTTTGTTCGCGCTGCCTCGACCCACCTGGACCAGACCGTTATAGCCGTCCTTGACGAGCTGTTTCTCATCCCACACGCGGACCTCGAGCCCGGATTCTGCGGCAATCTCCTTCGCCTCTTCGGCCAGCCGTACCGGGGTGACGACGCCCCCCGGTTCGTTGATGAGATCGCGGGCCAGGTTGACGGCTTCACAACCTATCGTGTAACGGTCCACATAGAAACGGTTCTGCTCGTCATGGGCCTTCGACGCGACGATCTGCAGCCGCATCTTGTCGTAATAGTCCTGTTTCTCCTTGTTACTCTTCTTGTAGGTCGAGAAGGTGTAGCTGCCGAGCAACGCACCCTCCACAGCCTTCCCCACGAACGGTAGAGCCGCGTCGGTGTTCAGGACGACCGCCACGTTTTTCAGTCCCAGGTCCCGTGCCGTGCGAAGCGCCCGCGCTACCGAGGTCTTGACGTTCTCCCACACGTTGAATGCGGGATCGTGGGCGGTCGTGTAGACCACAAGGTGTCGGGCCGCGCTTCGAGGGCTCAACGGCACAAGGTATTCCTTCAGCAGTCTTTTTGCCCTGAAGCGTCTCCGGCATGAATCCACCGTGTCCGCCAATGGAGAGCGACCGAGATCGTGGAGCTTCGTGTCTTTGTCGAGAATGACGACCAGCAGGTCGGTCTTGACCTTCCGAGGATCATCGTATTTGAGCTGAATTTTCACGGTTCCCACCTCCGGGCTAAAGTTCTCGCATTGGGCATCGCCCACTGGAAAAACTCATCATACGGGGATTTTGACCGCTCCACAAACCGAGGCTCCGGTGGTTTCCGAGTCCGTCGAGCTCAAACGTCCAGTGTCCAACTCTCATCTTTCAATATTCCGGACCTGAGTTGGCCGACCTCAGGGCGATTGTGGGCTTTATGCGCTCTGAGCTGCAGGTGCGTCTCCCGGAGACGTCTCTCGAGGGTCCGAGAAACACCGGGGAGTTTCTCGTCCAACTCGAGCAAAATCCATGTGTTACGGCCTACCATCGGGTTGCGGCCCGGGAAGCCCGTCTCGTCGACCTTCCTTCCTCGTTGCACTCTGCCGTTGTCGAATCCTTGGCCTCCCGTGGTATCCGCAAGCTGTATTCCCACCAGGCCGAGTGCTACGAGAGGGTTCGTGCGGGGGAGAATGTGGTCGTCCTGACCCCGACGGCTTCAGGGAAGACGCTCTGCTATAACCTTCCCGTTCTCGAGAGCATTGTCGAAAACCCGGATCGACGGGCCCTCTACCTCTTTCCGACCA
This sequence comes from Terriglobia bacterium, assembly GCA_965206125.1. Classification (GTDB taxonomy): domain Bacteria; phylum Acidobacteriota; class Terriglobia; order 20CM-2-55-15; family 20CM-2-55-15; genus CAXWPM01. Next base: position 118,128 of record CBDBIN010000044.1, on the reverse strand, counting down.
AGGCGCTGACTTACGATCAGCTCGACGACCTGATCCAGTGGTTCGACCAGCTGCCCGGAGAGATTCGTATCCATTCCTACGACGGGGATACGCCCCAGGACGCGCGGGCGGCGATCCGTTCCAGGGGTCACGTCGTCCTGACGAACCCGGACATGCTCCACAAGGGTATTCTGCCCCACCACACGAAGTGGACGCGGCTGTTCGAGAACCTCAGTTACATCGTCATCGATGAGCTGCACACCTACCGCGGTGTCTTCGGGAGCCACCTGGCGAACCTGTTGCGGCGGCTGGAACGCATCTGCCGTTTCTACGGAAGTTCGCCGCAGTTCGTGGCCACCTCGGCGACGATCGCCAACCCGAAGCAGCTCGCTGAACGCCTGACGGGAAAGTCGTTCGGACTGATCGCCGACAGCGGGGCCCCCGAGGGTGAGAAGCATGTGTTCTTCTACAATCCTCCGGTAGTGAACCGCCGGCTCGGTATCCGACGGTCCTACGTGCAGGAGACGCGCGGTCTCGCGGCCGGCTTCCTCGGTCTCGGCCTGGGTTCGATCGTGTTCGCCAACAGCCGTCTGATCACCGAGATCCTCGTACGCTACCTCAAGGAAGATCTCCGTCCCGGCATTGGGCAGGAGGACATTGTCGTGGGCTACCGCGGTGGCTACCTGCCCAAGGAGCGCCGGGCCATCGAGAGGGGACTCCGAGAGGGCACGATTCGCGGGGTCGTGTCGACGAACGCGTTGGAGTTGGGAATCGACATCGGGAGCCTCGATGTTGCGGTCCTGGCGGGCTATCCGGGGGCCGTGGCGTCGACCTGGCAGCGGCTCGGCCGCGCCGGCCGCCGCGGTGAGGGTTCCATCGGGGTGATGGTGGCATCGAGCGCGCCCCTGGATCAGTACATCGTCAACCATCCGGAATATTTCCTGGGCCAGTCCCCCGAATCGGGGCTCATCAATCCCGAGAACATTCACATCCTGATCAGCCACCTCCAGTGCGCCACCTTCGAGCTCCCGTTCGACACCGAGGAGCTGTTCGGTGGTCACGACGTGCACGAGATCATGGAGTACCTCGAAGAGCGCGGCTTTATTCACAAGTCGGGGCAGAAATGGCACTGGACCAGCGAAGCATACCCGGCGGACTCGATATCCCTCCGAAGCGTAGGTTCGGATAACTTCATCGTCGTCGAGACCACCGGCGAGAGCCGGGTGATCGGGGAGGTGGACTATTCGAGCGCGTTCACGACGCTGCACGAAAAGGCAATCTACCTGCACCAGGGCCGGCAGTTCTACGTGCAGCAGCTGGACGTAGAGGAGCGGCGCGCCTACGTGAAGCGCGTGGATTCGGAATACTTCACCGACGCGATCACCTACACCAACGTCCGGGTACTCGACACCGCAGAACGCCGTGCCACGCACCAGCATGGGGAAGTCCACGTGGCCCACCAGGTCGTCGGCTTCAAGAAGCTGAAGTTCCAGACGATGGAGAACATCGGCTCGGGCGAACTGAGCATGCCGACCCAGGAGATGCACACCACCGCTTACTGGCTTCGAGTTCCCAGGCCCGTCTTCGAGGGTCTGCCGTTTTCGATGTCGGCCCGACTGGACGGAATCTTCGGGCTGGGCTATGCACTTGCGCAGATCGCCGCCGTCTTTCTGATGTGCGACCGCCGCGACCTCGGGTCGTCGGTCCAGACCGGTGAGGAATCCGTACACGAGCAACGGGCGTTGCTGGCCGCGGGCGGTCGCGTTAGCGCGGAGGATCCTGCCTACGAACCCACGATCTTCATCTACGACAACTATCCGGGGGGTATCGGCCTCAGCCGGCCGTTGTTCGAAATTCGCGAGCGTGTCCTTGCCGAGACCGGCAAGCTGATCCGTTCGTGCGCCTGCGAAGAGGGATGTCCCTCCTGCGTTGGCCCCACGGCAGGAGCCAAGGAGCCGGCTCTGGCGATAGTCGACGCTCTGGGCGATGTCGGAGTTTCGTAAAGCACTCAGCCGGCTGCGGGGTGACGTCCCCCCATCGAGTTTCTCGTTCTCCGAACAGCTGCGCTTTCTGGCGGATCCGCCCCCACCGCCGCGCGAGCGCCGGGAGCGTCCCGCTTTCGGAAGCACGATCCCGGACGGAGAAGTTGTCGAGAACGACCACGGCGTCCACTACTTCATCCAAAACGAATATCCGGCAAACCACCTTCACGGCAACGTTCGTCTGGACCGCCTCACTCGGGACGAGTTGCCCGAACTGCTGAGGCTGGCGCGTTCGGATCACCCCGGTATCGATCCCGAACGTGTCGTCTTTCTGGATACAGAGACGACCGGGGTCCACGGTGGTGCGGGGATGTGTCCGTTCCTGATCGGGCTGGGCTTCCTCGCGAGCGGGAGTTTCCGGATCGTCCAGTACTTCATGCGGGATTTTGACGAAGAATCGTCCATGCTGGCGGCCCTGGCGCGGCAACTCGACGAGTTTGATCTGATCGTGACCTACAACGGGCGATCGTTCGATCTCCCCCTGGTCGAAAACCGGTACGTCCTGTGTCGGCAGAAGAGTCCGTTCAAACGCATGACCCATCTGGACCTGCTCTTCACGGCCCGGCGCCTGTGGCGCGCCAGGCACGGCAGCTGCAAGCTGACCGCGCTCGAGGCGAGGATCGTCCAGTTCATGCGCGGCCCGGATATCCATGGATCTCTGATTCCCCAAGCGTATTTCGACTACCTCCAGCTCGGTCAGGCGACGGCTTTACGCAGCGTGTTCTCACACCACATGTACGACATCCTGACCCTGGCCGCTCTGACGATCCATGCTGCCGACAGGCTCGTGACCGAACCGGCACCGCCGGACGACGCGCTCGATGTGTATTCTCTCGGGCGTATCTTCGATGCGGCACGCGACAGAGACAAAGGTATTCGATGCTACGAACTGGCGCTCGAGACTGGGATGCCGTGGGACGCCGGTGTGCGGGCGATGGAGCGCCTTGCGGTCCTCTACCGCCGCATGGGCGAGCATCAGCGGTCCTTCGGGTTGTGTACGAAGCTGATGACGGGCCCCGAGTTCAGCCTGGCCGGCTATACCGGTGCAGCGCTCTACCACGAGCGACAGACGCGGGACATCCCGGCCGCCTGCGGCGTGGTCGAAGAAGCGCTCAGGCGGATTGAGGGGCTGCCCCGAATGGGTAGGCGGCGCGATCGGTTGGAGGCGCGCAAGGCGCGGCTGGACAAGAAGATGGATCAGATGGGGTTTACCGCGACAGCCACTGGACCCTAGGAGTCTGGCAGCCTGTGGTGACGTCGGATCTTCGAGTCATGGGTGATAGATTTCAAATGGTCGATGGGTCAGTGGTCAATCTGCGATCTCAAATTATTTCGGAATTGAAAATCGAGGAGGCGCTTGCTGTAGTGGCGCCCTATGAGCGCACTTCATCCGAATTCCCGGGAGTGCGGTCATAGACCGCACCTACAGAAGAGACCCGACCTTCATCAGGACACTAGTCGTAGGGAGAAGCCGTGAACAGCTCCACCATGTAGTCGTTGAGGATTCCGTATAGCAGCTTCTGGAAATTCCATCGGAACTGTGAATCGTCGATCTCGCGCTCGGTCAGAGTGAAGCGATATTCCGGTGTGTGAACACCATCGACGCTGGACCGTACGAGCACTGCCACTCCACCAGCGCATTCTTCGGCCGACCACCGAAAGAACGGATGCGCATAGAGTTTGAGTTCCCCGACCACTTTGTCGACTGCATCCATCGGAGGTTTCCTAACTCTTCGGTCGCGCCTTTGCGCCTTTGCGGTGATTCTTTCGTCCAGCGTTCACTCGGCTAGCAGGTTCCAGTCGCTTGTCCGCGGATTCGCACAGCTCTTCAATGGTGCAGTTTATGCAATCGGGGCGTCGCGCCTTGCAAGGGCCGCGGCCGTGGTAGATGAGCAGGTGGCTGAGCTGTATCCACCGTTCGCGCGGGACGACGCGCATCAGGTCGAGTTCGATCTTTTCAGGTTGCGACTCCTTCGAGAAACCGAGACGTCCTGAGAGTCGCTTGACGTGGGTATCGACGCCCACGCCCTCGGCCTGTTCGAACGCGACGCCGAGCACGACGTTGGCCGTCTTTCTTGCGACGCCGGGCAGGGCGAGGAGTTCATCCATGTCGTCGGGCACTTTCCCGCGATGCTCTTGGGCGATGATCCGGCAGGCTTCGCGAATGTGCCTGGCCTTGTTCCGGAAAAAGCCCGTCGAATGGACCATCTCTTCCAGCGTTTCCGGATCCGCCTTCGCGAACGCTCGCGCGCTCCGATACTTGCGAAACAGAGCGGGCGTCACCTGATTGACCATCTTGTCCGTGCTCTGGGCGGAGAGGATGGTGGCGACCAGAAGCTGGAGGGGCGTCTTGAAATCGAGCGCGCATCGCGCATGGGGGTAGGTCGCCTCGAGCGTTTCGAGGATGCGTTCGAGCCGACGGAAACGAGGCACTACTTGGACTTGTCCTTCGATCCGTTCTTGCTCGAACTCTTCGAACTCATCGCGGAGTCCTTGGGAGTTTCTTTCTTGCTCTCAGACGTATCGTCGCCGGCCGGGGCGCTTTTCTTGGCGTCCGTCTTCGTTTCTTTCTTGTCTTCGGACTTCGCACTGTCGGCGTCTTTTCCGTTGTCCTTCCTCGCGTAGTCCGTGACGTACCATCCGTCACCCTTCAGATGAAAGGCGGATTTCGAGATCAATTTGTGGAGAGGATCGCCGCAGGTCTCGCAGGTGGTGAGCGGGGCATCGGAAAACTTCTGGATGCGTTCTATAACAGTTTCGCACTTGTCGCATCCGTATTCGTAAATCGGCATGACAGTGCCATAGTACAACGAAAGCGGACGGACAGACCGTGCCGGGCCTTCATCCGGCGCCACACCCGCATGAACGAAGCGGTGATAAGATGAGGTGCTAGCGATGAAGCGAAGAGACTTCCTGAAAACCGTCGGCGGAGGTGCGCCTCTACTGCTGGTTGCGCCCCGTTTCGGTGCGGCTCAGAGGTTCAGATCCGGAATACCCGCCGAGACCGAGCACTTCGACGTCCTGCGGGTCAGCGAGAGCGTGTTTGCGGTCCGCGGAAAGCCGAATTCGGGTATCCCGACGAACACTGCGGTGATCGTCGGAGACACCGGGGTCGCCGTGGTCGACACACACCAGCAGCCTTCCTTTGACGCGGAGGTCGTCGATCTGGTCGGGCGCATCACGGACCTTCCCATCCGTTACTTGATCAACACTCATTGGCATCAGGACCACACGCTCGGGAATCAGATCTACGAAGGGCGCGCGACCATCGTCGGACACATCAACACCCTGCGCGACATTCTGACGCGAGTGGTCCCAAACATCGAACTCCAGCGTGAAGTCCTACCGGGCCAACTCGAAGCCGCCCGCCGTACTCTGGATGAGCGCCGGGCACGGGGCGATTCCTCCCAATCCGTCGCCCAGCTCGAGATGCAGATCGAACTGGACTCGGCCTACCTGGAAGAGTTGACGACGATGCACGTTGCTCCGCCCGATGTGGTTTTCGAGGATGTGTTCAGGTTGGACATATCGGCCCAGCCGATCGAGTTGAGGTATGTGGGTCCCGGGCACACCCAGGGCGATATCGTCGTCTTTCTCCCCCGGGAGCGGACGCTTGTTTTCGGGGACCTGCTGACCCCGGGTCAACCGTTCATGCGCCGAGGCGACGCCGTCCCATCACAATGGGGGCCGACGCTGTTGAAGCTCAGCACGCTGGCCTGGGATGATGTCGTGCCGGGCCACGGTTGGATCGATCGGCCCCGGGACCGTGTCGACATCCTGGTCAGCTACCTCGGTGATCTGACCCGACGGGTTCAGGCTGCGATCGACGCCGGCGTGGGGGCGGACGAGATTTCCGATGCCGTTAGCCTGGACGAGTACGAGTCGTACTTCCCGTACTTCAGATACTCGGTGAACGAGAACATTCTGAGGGCCTACGAGGAGCTGGTAGCAAACTGAGACCGAGGCCCGCTCTTTCCCAGGGGTAACCACCATGAATCGAGCCATGTCGTGGGGTGTGTCGGTAATCTGTGCGATCATTCTCGGCGCCGTGTTTGTGGACGTGGACGGGGCACGACAGGCTTCCAACTACAGGAACATCGAGGTCCTTACCGGTGTCACCGATCGAGAGATCCTGTCGACGATGCGGTCGTGGTCCGGGGACCTGGGAGTTACGTGCGTTGTTTGCCATGTCCAGGGTGATTTCGCGGCGGAGGACCTGGCCCAAAAGCAGGTCGCCCGCGAGATGTTCCAGATGGTGGGCATGCTCAACGAGCTGCCCTATTTCAGCGATTCCGATCGGAAGGCCGACTGCTTCTTGTGCCACAAGGGTTCGTTGCGGATCGACCGTGAGGCGGGCCGATAAGGGCAGATCGTGAGGAAACCAGCGTGATCGATGCCATTAGACAGATTCTCGTCAAAATCGGAGAGGATCCGTTACGCGACGGACTGCGGCAGACGCCCGAACGCGTCGACCGCTCGCTTAGATACCTGACCAGCGGATACCAACAGAACGCAAGCGACCTCCTCAACGGTGCGCTGTTCGAGGTTCCATACGACGAGATGGTCATCGTGAAGGACATTGAGGTGTTCAGCCTGTGCGAACACCACATGTTGCCGTTCTTTGGGAAATGCCATCTGGCGTACCTGCCCGACGAGAAGATCGTGGGGCTCAGCAAGATCCCGCGCCTCGTCGACATGTACGCCCGCAGACTGCAGGTCCAGGAGCGGCTCACGAAGGAAATCGCAGACACCATCAACGAAAAGGTCCGGCCGCGCGGAGTGGCAGTTGTCATCGAGGCGCAGCACCTCTGCATGATCATGCGGGGCGTCGAGAAACAGCATTCCGTCGCCGTGACCAGCGCGATGCTCGGCGCGTTCAAGGAAAACCAGAACACCCGAAACGAATTCCTTAACCTCATCGGCCAGCGTTAGCGCCGGAAAGCAACTCCGAAAGGCGAGACGTGAACGATTCCCTTAAGTACAAGGCGGCCGTCGCAGCGCTGGACGAAGTGCGGACGGGAATGCTCGTCGGTCTGGGCACGGGTTCGACCGTCCGGCATTTCATCGAGGAATTGGGACGGCGTGTGCGGGACGGGCTCGATGTTCGGGCGATCGCGACCTCAATTGAATCGGATCAGTTGGCTCGTCGGGGCGGCATCCCGATCGTGTCTTTCGCCGACGTGTCGGGCCTGGACGTTACTGTCGACGGTGCCGACGAAGTCTCTCCCGCCCTCGACCTCGTCAAGGGGCTCGGCGGAGCGCTGGTCCGCGAGAAAATCGTCGCCAAGGCTTCCCGGCGGCTCGTGATCGTGGTCGACGAGGCCAAGCTAGTGGATCGCCTGGGAACCCGTTCCTCGCTGCCGGTTGAAGTGATTCCGTTCGCAACCGAACTGGTTCGGCGTTCTCTCGCCGACCTCGGCCCTCGACCCGAGGTCCGGATGAAGGACGGGGTTCCGTTCGTGTCCGACAACGGCAACCACGTTCTGGACTGGCGGCACGGGCCCATCGAGGATCCTCAAGAACTCGAGCATCGTCTCAAGTCGATGTCGGGCGTGGTCGATTCCGGCCTCTTTTCGGGAATGGCCGACAGGGTAGTGGTTGCCGGAGCCGATGGCCTGAGAACACTCGACCGATGAAGCCGCTGTTCTTGGGCGAAGAAGATGTCCGCGGGCTGGCCTCGGTTGCCGAAACGGTGGATGTGCTCGAAAAGGCCTTCCTCGAACAGAGCCGCGGCGAGGCCACAGCGCATCCACGGCACCGCCTGGCGACTCGCGGAGCGTTCCTGCACATGCTCGCCGGCGCCTCTTCCGGCTACTTCGGGTACAAGGCCTACACGACGGGCGGCGGTCAGGGACGTTTTCTCTTCTACCTGTTCGATGCGGAATCCGCAGGCCTCGTGTCGGTCATGGAGGCGGAGTGGCTCGGGCAGATCCGCACGGGTGCCGCCACAGGACTGGCAACGCGCTTGCTTGCCCGGGACGACGTCAAGTTGGCTACCTTATTCGGTGCAGGCTTTCAGGCCGAGTCCCAGTTGTTGGGTATGGCCTCGGTCCGCTCCCTCGAACGGGTCTGGATTGTCAACCGCACCCGTCGGCGTGCCGAGGAGTTCATCGAACGGATGTCGCCCCAGGTGACCGGCGATTTGGTTTTGGCGGAGTCCACGGAAGAGGCGGTTCGCGAAAGTCGCCTCGTGACGACGATCACAGGAAGCCGGGAGCCCGTGCTGCTCGGAAAATGGATCCAGGACGGCACACACATCAACGCGGCAGGTGGGAACATTGCGCTTCGCCGAGAGTTGGACACGGCGGCTATCATGCGCTCGGACCGGATCGTCGTCGACTCGATCGAGCAGGCTCGGACCGAGTGCGGAGAGTTCGTTCCCGCCTTCACCGTCGGCCGCCGTCACTGGGATGAAGTCGTCGAACTGAAGGATGCCCTAGCGCGGCCCGTCGACCGTGGTGCCTCTGAAGTGACCCTGTTCAAGTCCCTTGGCATCGGCCTCGAGGACGTCGCGCTGGGAGCTTTCGTCTACGAACGCGCGAAGGAAAGAAACGTCGGCCGCCCGCTGGATTTGTAGGCCCTGGCGTGGGGGGACCGGCCCGGCGTTCGAGTTCCCGAGGCCGTGGCTGAGCGGACAGTTTGGGCACTCTCCAAGGTCGGACAAGCGCTGGGACGGTGGGCCCGACGCTAAGGTTAGTGGTGTATCCTGACGCGCATGCGATTCATCATCGCCGGCGCTGGTGCTATCGGGAGCGTCATGGGCGGCTATCTGGCGCTTGGGGGCAGCCCGGTCGTCCTGATCGCCCGCAGAGCGCATGCCGAGGCTATCGGTAGGAACGGGCTGACGATCAAGACGGCCCGGGGCGATCGGCGCGCGGACCTCGATGCCGTTACTGATCCATCGGATGTCACCTGGCAACCCGGGGACACTATCTTCGTCACCACCAAGTCCCAGGACACGGTGGATCTGCTCGATCATCTCGACGAAGCGCCCCGGCAGACGCCCGTGTTCTGTTTCCAGAACGGTGTCAGAAACGAGGAATGGGCGGCCGAGCGGTTCGAAAACGCCTACGGTGGTCTCGTCGTGTTCAGTGTGAATTTCGTCGAACCGGGCGTGGTCGAACACACACGGAACGACGTCGTTGCTATCGGCCGGTACCCGACCGGGCTGGACGAGGCCGTTCGCCGTGTCGGTGATGCACTGACCGAGGCGGGCTTTCGCGTGACGCTCGATGAGGACGTGATGCCCCCCAAGTGGGGCAAGCTGCTACTCAACCTCAACAATGCGGTTTATGCGCTCGCCGACACGTGGCTGCAGTTGGCCTACACCGATCCGGATTGCCGGTACTTCCTGGGGCAGACGATGCGTGAGGGGCTCCGAGTCGCGGCGGCACTGGACATCGCCGTCAGGATGGGTCCGGGCGAGCCCAGTGTCGGTGAGTTCATCGACCAGCTCGAGGGCGGCGGGTTTGCCTACGAGAACCCCGAGGATCTGCCGCCCGAACGCCGGACTTATCCTTCCACCTGGCAGGACGTGGTCGTCGGTCGCGCCTCGACCGAGGTCGACCATTTCAACGGTGAGATCGTCCGCCTGGGGCTCGAAGCCGGCGTGCCCACGCCGTACAACACGGCGCTGCTGGAAATGATGGAACAGTTGAGTGCGGAAGGAGCGAAACCCGGGCGTTTTTCGCTCGACGACATCACTTATAGAGTGCAGGAGAAGACCGATGGCTCCAGAAATGAAGCTCAAGCACCGCAGTCATGAGGTGACCGAAGGACCGGAGCGCGCCCCCCACCGGGCGATGTTCCGGGCCATGGGCATGGACGACGAGGCAATCGCCCGGCCGTTCATCGGCGTCGCCAGCTCCTGGAACGAAGTTACTCCCTGCAACGTTCATCTCAACGAGCTCGCATTGAGAGTCAAGCAGGGCGTCACCGAATCCGGAGGTACGCCGATCGAGTTCGGCACGATTGCCGTCAGCGATGCGATATCGATGGGTCACGAAGGCATGAAGGCCTCGCTGGTCAGCCGGGAGATCATCGCGGACTCGGTCGAGGTCGTCACAATTGCCGAACGGTTCGATGGACTCGTAGCGATCGCCGGTTGCGACAAGAGCCTGCCGGGGATGCTGATGGGGCTGGCTCGGCTCGACCTGCCGTCCGTGTTTCTGTACGGCGGGACGATCATGCCCGGGCATGTCGACGACCGGGACGTCACGATCCAGGACGTCTTCGAAGGGGTTGGGGCACACGCGCGCGGCAAGATGAGCGCGGCCGCCTTGCGAAAACTCGAGGGGTTGGCATGTCCGGGAGCGGGCTCGTGCGCCGGCATGTACACCGCCAACACGATGGCCGCGGCTATCGAAGCCCTCGGCATGTGCGTTTCCGGAGGCGCTTCTGTGCCGGCCGTGGCCGAGGAGCGGCGAGATCTCTGTGTCGAGACTGGACGTCTGGCGATGCAGGCGCTCCGGAAGGGAATACGTCCCCGTTCGATCCTCACGCGCGAAGCCTTCGAGAACGCGATGGCCGTCGTCGTGGCGGCGGGCGGTTCGACCAACGCGGTCCTCCACCTGCTGGCGATCGCTCACGAAGCGGGAGTCGAGTTGGATATCGAGGACTTTAACCGTGTCACGGCAAAGGTCCCACACATCGTGGACATGCGGCCGGGAGGTCGCTACGTGATGGCCGACCTGGACCGTGTGGGTGGCGTTCGGCGTGTGATGAAGGTCCTTCTCGACGCAGGGCTCCTGAACGCGGACGCGATGACCGTGACCGGCCAGACGATCGGGGAGGTGCTGTCCGGCGTCGCGCCGGTTGAAGAGCGTTCCGTCGTCCGATCCATCGATAACCCGATTTCAGGCACGGGAACGATGGTAATCCTCAAGGGGAACCTGGCACCGGAAGGCGCCGTCGTCAAGATCGCGGGTGTCCGCAAAACGACTTTCAGCGGACCAGCGCGGGTGTTCGAGCGTGAAGAGGATGCGTTTGCGGCCATCATGGCCGGCAAGATCGTCGCCGGGGATGTCGTCGTGATCCGCTACGAAGGCCCCCGTGGCGGGCCCGGGATGCGCGAGATGCTCGCCGTTACCGGCGCGCTCTCGGGCGAAGGGTTGGGCGATTCGGTCGGCCTCATTACCGACGGCCGGTTTTCGGGCGCCACGCACGGTCTGATGGTCGGCCATGTCGCCCCCGAGGCGGCCCGCCGGGGGCCGATAGCCGTGCTCGAGGACGGCGACACGATCACGATCGACGCGGGGGCCTGCCGTCTAAGCGTCGACCTGACCGATCAGGACATCGCTTTGCGGCTGGAATCGTGGTCGGCGCCCGCCCCGAGGTACACGAAGGGCGTCCTGGCCCGGTACGCAAAGCTTGTCTCTTCGGCGTCTAAAGGCGCCGTCCTGGAATAGTCCGGCGAACACGCCACGATCGGCGCCGGACCGTTGTCGGACCGGGCCGCGGTTGTCATTCGGGAACCGGAACCTCCACGTACAGGTCGTTCCCCCTGGCTTCGCATGGGTAGCTCCGAGCGGCCTCGCGCTCGCTCCGACATCCGCCGTCCGAGAGCCGGACACGCCATCCATGCCAGCCGCAGATGACCGCACCGTCCTGTACCATGCCTTCGGTCAGTGGGAATCCCAGGTGCGGGCAGAAGTTTTCCAGGGCATAGAAAGCCCGGTCCCATTGGAACAGCGCGACATCCAGGCCTTCGACTCGCACCGCGTGGCCCATGCCGTCCTCAGGAACGTCGTCGAGGGACCCTGCCCTTACCCACTTACTTGTCGCCATCGACCCGACTCCGCTCCACGTTTTCTTCTCCTTCAAACTCGAGGATGGCGCCCCGGACGGATTTCGGCAGGAGAATCTTTTGGTTGTTGGTGTAGTCGAACATCACCTGGACCGATCGTCCTTCCGCGATCAGACGCCCGTCTCGCTCTCCGACGATGCGGTAGGTGAATTCGAAACTCGAGCGTCCAATGCGCGACGTGCGGATCTCCACGACGAGCAGGTCGTCGTCGGTTGCCTGCGACCGGTAGTCCAGCTCCGCCCGCGCGAGGATGACGTCGTCCCTCAGACGCCGTTGCCCGTCAAAAAGATGGGTCCAGTACCGTCCCCGGGCGATCTCCAGGTAGGAGAAGTAGACAGCATTGTTGACATGCGCCAGGCTGTCCAGGTCACTGGGTCGTACTTCGATCTGGCAACGGAGCTTGAACTGACTCATCAGCGGTCAGTCTACCAAACGAGCGTCCACACGCTCTGCCGCCGAGGTTCGGAATGCCCCGTAAACTCATGTTATACTTTGCCAAAGTCGAGTTGGGAGGGCAGTCTGGTGGGAGCGATTCCGAAGGTTGACAGCATTTGGATGGACGGAGAATTCGTGCCGTGGGATTCGGCGCAATTTCACATCACCGCCCATTGTCTGCATTACGGCACAGGGGTCTTCGAGGGCATACGCTCTTACGAGACCGACAACGGAACCGCGATTTTCCGCCTCGACGCGCACATGCGCCGACTCGTCAACTCCGCCGCGATCTATCGCCTCGACCTTTCCTACAGCGTCGAGGAACTCTCCCAGGCGGCGCTCGAACTGGTTTCCCGAAACAACCTCGGTAACGCTTACATCCGGCCGATCGCCTTCAATGGCGTGTACTCGCTCGACGTCTGGCCGAAAGACTGTCCCGTCGTTGTGGCGATTGCCGGCTGGCCCCGGGGCGAGTACCTCGGGGTCCAGGGCCTCGAAGAGGGCGTTCGCGTGATGGTCTCTTCGATTCGCAGGTTCCACTCGTCGATGATACCCACGGCCGGCAAGGCCTGCGGTCAGTACGTCAATTCCGTGCTCGCCGTCCAGGAAGCGCAACAATTAGGCTTCGACGAAGCGATACTTCTAAACATGGAAGGCAACGTCGCGGAGGGGTCCGGTGAAAACCTGTTCCTCGTGAAGGATGGCAAGCTCGTCACCAACGATGCGGATGCTTCGATCCTCATGGGTATTACGAGGGAAGCGATCCTAAAGATCGCACAAGACAAGTCGATTCCAATCGAGATACGGGACGTCAAGGAGGCCGACCTTCTGGAAGCCGATGAGCTGTTCTTTTCAGGGACGGCTGTCGAGGTGACACCCATCCGCCAGGTTGGGGACCATACTGTCGGTGACGGGAAACGCGGTCCGATCACGGAGTCGATTCAGGCGACCTTCTTCGACACCGTGCATGGCCGGTGTCCGCAGTATTCCGACTGGCTTTTCTACGTTTCCGAACGGCAGGTCATCGTCTGATCGACCGTCCGTGACTTTCACAATACCGATGAGAATCGCCGAAAGGATGCGCGACGTCGTCGGCGAGGCCGCGTTTGCGGTCCTCGCACGCGCGAACGAATTGGAACGCCAGGGCCGCAGCATCGTGCACCTGGAGATCGGTGAGCCGGACTTCGACACGCCGGAGCCGATCGTCGAGGCCGCCGTCCGAGAGCTGCGCGGTGGGGCGACGCACTATTCTCCTTCGGCCGGCATCCCGGAACTACGGACCGCCATTGCGGCGGAACTCGGACGAAGTTCCGGGGCCGACGTCCGTCCGGATCGGGTCGTCGTCGCGCCGGGCGCAAAGTTGCTGCTGTTTAGTTCGATTCTGGCCCTCATCGATCCCGGAGACGAGGTCCTCATCCCCGATCCCGCCTTTCCTGCCTATGAGGCCGCGATTCGTATCGCGGGCGGTACGCCGGTTCCTGTGCCGCTCGCTGAATCCAACGAATTCCGGCTGAACGTTGCAGATCTGGAAGCCAGGATCACGCCGAGGACCCGGCTTGCGATCATCAATTCACCCGAGAATCCGACGGGTGGTGTCCTGACGCTGGGCGACCTCCAGGCGGTGGCCGACCTCGCCGTCGAGAACGATTTCTATGTGTTGTCGGACGAGATCTATTCCGAGATCTATTACGATGAGCGTCCGGCCAGCATGCTGCAGATTCCCAACATCCAGGATCGCTTGATCCTGGTCCACGGGTTCTCGAAGACCTACGCGATGACGGGCTGGCGCCTGGGGTTCGCGGTTCTGCCGGAACAGCTGGTTGATGTCGTTGTCCTCATGATCAACAGCAGCGTGTCCTGTACATCGACTTTTACCCAGAAGGCGGCCATGGCGGCATTCTCGGCCGAAACGCGTTCGGGGGTCGAGCGAATGGTCGGTGAGTTCCGCCGACGCCGTGACGCGATTGTCGACGGTCTCAACTCCATCCCCGGAGTCCACTGTCTCCGCCCCAAGGGTGCGTTCTATGTCTTTCCGAACGTTCAGGAACTGGGAGCGACCTCGGAGGAAATAGCAGTGGGTCTGCTGGAAGATGCGGGAGTCTCCGCCTTGCCGGGAACCGCGTTCGGGAAGAACGGCGCAGGCTACCTTCGTTTTTCGTTTGCCAACTCACTGTCCAATATCGAAGAAGCCGTCAAGCGCATCCGGAATCATGTCGCCGCGCTACGGGCCCCGAAGCCGGGCCCGTGACGATGCCCTCTCCGATCCATACCCTGGAAGGAAATGTCGTACTATAAAATTCTACTCACCGACGGAATCGACCCTGCGGGCGTCGACCTCATCCGCAAGACACAATCAATCGAACCCATCGTCGAAAAAACCCTGCCGCGTGAGCAACTTCTCGACCTCATCGGGTCCGTGGACGGTATCGTCGTGCGAAGCGCCACACGAGTCGACCGGGAAGTGATCGAACGTGCCAAAAACCTCAAGGTGATCGGCCGGGCCGGTGTTGGGGTGGACAACGTGGACATCGAGGCCGCCACCGAGCATGGCGTGATCGTGATGAATTCCCCGGGCGGTTCGACGACCACCACCGCCGAGCACACGGTGGCGATGCTGTTCGCCCTGTCCCGCAACATTCCCCAGGCATACCGCCTGCTCAAGAGCGGGACCTGGGACAAGAGCCGCTTCAAGGGCGTTGAACTGGCAGGAAAGACCCTGGGTGTGATCGGGCTCGGCCGGATCGGCAGCGAGGTCGCACAGAAGGCTCGGGGTGTCGGCATGGAGGTAATCGCCTACGACCCGTTCATCAGCCCGGAGTCCAACCTTAGCAGCGGTTTTACGATCGCCGAGCTGGGCCGCGTTTTCGCCGAGTCGGACTTTCTGACCGTGCACACGCCGCTGACGGAGCAGACCCGGGATCTGATTAACGCCGGCACGATCGCCGGCATGAAGGACGGTGTGCGCATCGTGAACTGCGCCCGGGGCGGGATCGTCAACGAGGCCGACCTTTACGACGCCCTCAAGTCGGGGAAAGTAGCGGCCGCGGCGTTCGACGTCTTCGTCGATGAACCCAATACGGACTCACCGCTCCTCGAACTGGACAACTTTATCGCCACGCCACACCTGGGCGCGTCGACCGTCGAGGCCCAACGGAAGGTATCGGAGGACATCTGTCGACAGATCATGGATTTTCTCGTGAAGGACACGATCCGCGGAGCGTTGAATTTCCCGCAGCTGGAGTCCGGTCAGCTGGCGCGGTACCAGCACTTTGTGGACCTGGCGACCCGGCTTTCGACCTTCGTGGGGCAGGTCGCCCTTGGGCGGATGCAGAACGTTTCGATTCGCTACTCGGGAGAGGTGAGCGAGATGAACCTCGACTACCTGACCTCGACAGTTGTGCGGAGGCTGCTGATACCGATCCTCGGTGAAGGCGTGAACCTCATCAACGCGACGCACGTCGCGCGACAACGCGGTATCAAGGTAGAGGAGACGCGCGTACCGGCTCCGGAAAATTTCGCCAACCTCATCACGATCGAGGTTCGCACCGACGAAGAGACCAGGAAAATTGCCGGAACCGTGTTCACCGACCGTCTGCCGCGGATCGTGGAAGTGGACGGTTTCGCGTTGGAAGTCGTCCCCAGAGGGCATATGATTTGCCTGACGAACACCGATAAGCCCGGTGTGATCGGGAACCTCGGCATGACGCTCGGGCGGTGGAATGTGAACATCGCCGGGATGCATCTGGGTCGCGAAAAGGAGGGCGGAGTGGCGCTGGCTCTCCTGTTGGTCGATAATCCCATCCCGGATGAAGTCCTTGCCGAGCTGCTGACCATCGAGAACGTTCTGACCGCCAAGGCGATACGGATTTAGTATCCGGCCCACGTAGCACGATGCTCTCGCCACGGGCTGTCAGGCGTATGGCAGGTGCGATTTGTTGGCACTCGACCGCAAATGCCTCATCGTTGCAGTGGCCGCCCTGACGGCCCTGCTCGGCGCCGCGTCCGCGTTCGCCCAGGTTCGGGCCAGCCTCCAGGTTCGTGTCACAGACCGTACCGCCGTGCCGGTTCCATCAGCCCGTGTGGCCCTTCTTTTCGACGACGGCCGCGTCGTTGAATTGGAAACCGACCCTGACGGTCTCGTGCTGGCCGAGGTCACCGGTCGGTTCGGTCTGGAAGTCTCGCGCACGGGGTTTCGCACGGTCGAGACCAATGCCATTACGCTTGCCCCCGGGGAAACCTACCAGTTGGACTTCGTGTTGCTGGCTGGGGATCCGGCCGACGTCGAGCGCGTGGAGTTGCTGATTGATGACGCCGCAGGGTTCGGCGGGGCGGGGGGCCCTTCGGACCTGGAGAGCCTGCCGCGCTCGGACCGGTTGTTCGGCCTGCGCGGTGGTATCAACGTGTCCGGCATCGCCGAAGGAGCCAGCCAGCAGTGGATCGCCGCCTCTGGGAGTGTGTTTGCCAGTTCGGCCAACGCTGGATTCCTGGTCCCGCTCCCGGAACCCTCCGCCCAGTTTGCGGCGAGCGTGGGAGTGGACGACTCCCTGCCGCCGGGTGGTCCGCGCTTTCACGGTGAGGCCTACTACTTCCATCGCAACGACGCGTTGAACGCGCGCAACTTCTTCGACCCGCCTAACGAACCGATTCCTCCGTTCAAATATCACTTCTTCGGCGGGGATGTCGGCGGCCCCCTGAGCGATGAAACCTTCCTGATGACACGTTATTGGGGCCTTCGAATGCGGCAGTCGATCACCCGGGCGGCGACTGTCCCCGACCCGGCGTGGCTGGCGGGCAATTTCTCTTCACTGCAGCAGCCGATTCTCGACCCGGAAACCGGTTTTCCGTTCGAGAACAACATCATTCCGTCCGATCGCCTGCACCCGATGGGTGTAGCGCTGGCTCGACGCTACCCAGAGCCCAATGTCGGTGGCGCCCAGGTTCAGAATTTTCTCGCGGTCGGGCGTCTCGAGACCGTCGCCGACGCTTTCGGAATACGGGTAGATCACCGGATGACCATATCCGATGAAACCTCCTTCGAGTATCAATACAGCCGCGATACGACTGAGGATCCGTTCAACCTGGTCACGGGGATTACGAATGTGCCCGGCTTCGGAGCCCGTGATGCCCTCGACACCCACACGGTTCGGATCGGAAACACCCATGTCTTCTCCCCTCTGCTTGTCCATCAGTTCCGGTTCTCTTTCGGCGAGTTGACGCAGCCCAGAGAGATACTGAGCGATACCGAGACGCCCGTGGTGATCATCAGCGGGTTTTCCAACCTGGGCCATGCCTCGACCCTCCCGCAGCGCCGCAGGAACAGGACGTTCGAACTGGACACGGGAATCGTGTGGAGCCGCCCGGATCAGACGACGTACATCGGGGGCAGCTTCCGCCATTTCGACTTCGACGCATTCATGAACCTCTACAGCCGGGGCCAGTTCCAGTTCAACGGCGCTTCGTATGCCAACAACGCCCTGGCAAACCTGCTGCTGGGACTGCCGGCAAACGCCCTCCGTCTTGAAGGAGACACCGGGCGGCGGTTTCACACCTGGATGAGTGGCATCTATCTGCAGCATGAATGGCGGCCGCGTCCGACGCTTCAGCTGACGGCCGGTCTCCGTTACGACTACCAGACGCCGTTCGAAGAGGCCGATGGACGGGTCGCGAACATCACCGCGGGGGGCACCCTGGAGGTGTCGCCCGACCGGCTCTATTCACCGGACCGGAACAACTTGGGGCCGCGTCTCGGGTTGGCCTGGAGTCCCATGGCCGACACGGTGCTACGTGCCAGTTACGCGATTTACTACGACAGCCTGGCGGTCGGCGACAGCCTGTTCCTGCTCGGCCTGAATCCCCCATTCGTTCAGTTCGACGTCGAGAACAACGACCCGGTCGTCCCGCGCTTCGATCTGGGGACTGTCTTCGAGGATCCGGCGTCGACGACTCCACCGAGCGTCTTCTCGGCAGCTGGGCGGACAGCCAATCCCTACTTGCAGCACTGGAGTCTCCTCGCGGGCCGGTCTTTCGGTTCGGCCTACGACGTGAC
Organism: Terriglobia bacterium; assembly: GCA_965206125.1. Taxonomy (GTDB): domain Bacteria; phylum Acidobacteriota; class Terriglobia; order 20CM-2-55-15; family 20CM-2-55-15; genus CAXWPM01. The sequence continues at coordinate 99,821 of CBDBIN010000044.1, read as the reverse complement.
GGCATCGTACGTCGGACAGAAGGGCGCTCACCTCCGCCGACAGGTCAACCGGAATCAGCCCCTTCCGGGCGCCGCTGCAACCCTGGAAGATCGCAGACCGATTCGGGATTTCGGCAACGTCTTCCAGTTCGAAACGACGGCGTCTTCGGACGCACATGCGATGAACCTTGGGCTTGTCCGCAGGATGAGCCGGGGAATCGGGTTTCGTTTGGGCTACCGGCTTGCTCGAATCATCGATGATGCGACGTTGATCAGCATTCTGCCGCAGAACAGCCACGACCTTGGTTCCGAGAGGGGCCTGTCGGACCTTCACGTTAAGCATCGCTTCACTCTGTCCGGGAGGTATAACTTGCCGTATCTGGGCGGGTGGCAGCTTCAGGTTACGGGCCTGTTTCAATCAGGAACGCCATTGTCGGCGATCCTGGGGACCGACGTATCCGGCACAGGGAGCCCGATTGTGAACCGTCCGGACCTCGTAGCAGATACACGTGTCGACGATCCGACGACCTCCCGTTTTTTCAACACCGACGCTTTCTCCGTACCCGACTTCGGCCGGTTCGGCACGAGCGGTCGGAACGTCATCATCGGCCCCGGTCTGGCGAACGTCGACCTTTCTATCGCGAAGGTGTTTTCCGTTTCCGACCGTATCCGGGCGCAATTCCGGATCGACTTTTACAATGTGTCGAACCATCCGAACTTTATCGCACCTCCCACGACCCAGAACTTTGCCGACGCGCCGGATTTCGGAGCTCTGTTCGTCGCCCGCTCACCGCGGGTCATCCAACTGGGCCTGCGAGTCCTCTGGTGACGTGCTCGTTAACAGAACCCAGAGCGGTAGCGACGGGGTAGGATCGACTCCCACGGAACCCAGAGCGGTAGCGACGGGGTAGGATCGACTCCCACAGAACCCAGAGCGGTAGCGACGGGGTTCCGGGCAGTTGGGACCGGGGGTCCGGACGAGTTACCCGGTCACTACCGTTCCCGGTTCTGGATGGTTAATTTGAGCCGATCTGGATAGAATGCTGTCCAATACCCGTTAGGACACTTGGTACATGGGAAACATTCGAGAGAATTCATGCCGAACGTCGCCGGGCCGAACTCGTTCGTTGCTGGTGGCGGCGCTCCTGCTGGTGTGGTTGGGGGTTCCCGCCGTTCTCGTCGCCCAGGACGAGTTGGAGATCCATCCCGACTATTCGAGCGGCACGTTTCCGTACTCGGCCGAGGCGATGGAACGGTTTGCCTCCGAGGACGTGCGCCTCTTCATCGCCGGTCTGCACAAGGGCTGGTCGATCGACAAATACATCCGCGAGACCGAAAAACCACGAATCGAAATCCTGACGCTGGCCGACGAACTGCAGGACGACCGGATCATCCGCGGCCGGGACGACTACGACATGCGGCCGGGGTTCCCGGTACTGACCCAGGAGGAACTCGGGCTACTCGGGCCGGAAATCGACAAGGACGCCGCCGATGTTCTCGGCATCCTCGAGACACAGTGGGCACAGATCGAGGAGTTCGCAGCGTCGCTCGAGGCCGGGCAGGGTCAGCCGACCGGCCAGCGGCTCTATAGCATCGTCGTCGGTAACATCCTCCTGGGAGGCATGGTGGATGTCTTCTATAGCGACGGGACGATGATGCCGGGCCCTCCCAGGCGTGAGGGTCGTTCCGGCTACTACGTCTGGTTTATGGAAGGGGAAACCTCAGGACCGTCCGAGATCTACCGGGAGTCGGACCGCGTCGGACGTTACCAGGTGTATTCCGTCGGTCCCGTAGTGGATGAGAGCCTCCGCGTCGAGATCGACGAGTTGAGGCAGGATTCCCCTGTGTACGAGTACGACGATGCACGCCGGTGGAGGACATTCGGCGGTCTATTCGCCCGGGACCAACTGCTACCGTATTTCAAAGGCCAGCGGTACAGCCTGCTGGAACTACACTCGGAGATCTATGCATCGCGGTACTCCGCGTTTTCCGAGTTTGTGGCCTGGTATTATCAGTCCGTCGTTTCGAGGGTCGTGGATGGACTGGTTCGCTCGGGCCGTATCGAATCCCCCGAAACGACGTTCCGGTACGCACTTCGTTCCAGGCGCTAGCGCAAGTCGCCGAAAGCTGTAGCGCTCTCCATTAGCGCCGAATAATGGGCGGTCGTAGACCGCACCGACTTTCACAACGGGCCGCCCGGTCCGTCTCCGATTCCAGCCGAGTTAGAATAGGCGGAATGACGAGCGAACAGTCACCTCCCGATACCCTTGATGCCGTCGCTGCCAAATTCGGAATTGGCGGCATCGGGCGGCACATCTTTCTCTGTGCGGACCAGACCAAACCCAAATGCGCTCCGAGAGATCAAACCAATGCCTCCTGGGACTACCTCAAGAAACGTCTGGCCGAGTTGGGTCTGGGACAAGCCGGGCCGTCCGTATACAGAACCAAGGCGAACTGTTTGCGAGTGTGTCAGCAGGGTCCGATAGCCCTCGTCTATCCCGAAGGCGTGTGGTATCACTCAGCGACCCCCGAGGTCCTGGAGCGCATCATCCAGGAGCACCTGATCGAAGGCCGCACGGTGGAAGAGTTCGCCTTTGCCGTGAACCCTCTTTAGTGGCCGCCCAATGACCACTCCGAAGAGGTCGGACCCTCCGACATCGTTGGGAATCCGGGAAGAGGTCGTCGCCCTGCTCAAGCTCGGTCTCCCGGTCATCGGCGCCCAACTCGCCGTGATTTCGATGAACTTCGTCGACACGGTCATGGCAGGCAGGCTCAGTCCTCGCGCGCTTGCGGCAGTCGCGGTCGCCGGTAGCTTCTGGATGATGGTAGCGATCTTCGTCGCGGGCTTCCTGCTGGCGGTTACGGCTTCGGTCGCCCACTTGTTCGGTTCGGGTGAACGGAAGGGTGTCGGTCGGTTGGTTCGTCAATCGCTCTGGTTGAGCCAGGGCCTCGCCATCCTGTGCTTCGTGATCGTGCGCAACGCGGTCGGCCCCGTCGTTTACGCTCTTGAGATCGACCCGGAGATCATCCCGATTACGCTCGGGTACATCGACGCGATCACCTTCGGGCTGCCTGCCGTCTGCGCCTACACGGTCCTACGGTATTTCAGCGAAGGCGTATCGATGACCCGCCCGGTGATGTTCGTCAGCATCATCGCGACGGTGACAAACGTTGGCGCAAACTATGTGTTCATGTACGGCAAGCTCGGTTTTCCGGCAATGGGGGCGGTCGGATGCGGGTGGGCGAGCGCTCTTGTGATGTGGTTGATGTTCACCTGCATGCTGACGGTCGTACTGGTCGATCGTTTCTACGGGCAGTTCTCGGTTTTTGCTTCGTTCGATTGGCCGAACGCATCCGAAATCGCCCGGATCGTCAAACTCGGATTCCCGATCGGCGTCAGCGTGTTCATGGAAGCGAGCCTCTTCGCGACGGTCGCGCTGCTGATGGGATCGTTGGGGACCAACGTCGTTGCGGGTCATCAGATCGCCATCAACGTAGCGTCGATCACGTTCATGATCCCCCTAGGACTCTCGATGGCGATCACGGTTCGAGTCGGCCAGGCGATGGGGCGCGGGTCACCGGCCGACGCGCGCCGCGCCGGATTCGTAGGGGTGGGCGTGGCCCTGTCAATTATGGTCGTGACCGCGGCGTTCATCCTTCTGTTTCCCGAGGCTATCGTCAGCATCTACACCGATGACGCCCCCGTAAGGGCCGTCGCTCTCAAGCTGCTGTTTCTTGCCGCCGTCTTCCAGTTATCCGACGGCGCGCAGGTCGCCGGAGCCGGCGCCTTGCGAGGTCTGAAAGATACCGCCATTCCAATGATGATGACCTTTGTGGCCTATTGGGGGATCGGCGTGCCGCTCGGCTATACGCTCGGGATTACACAGGCGATGGGGCCCCGAACGATCTGGTTCGGACTGATCGCCGGCTTGACAGTTGCCGCGGTGTGCCTGAACGGCCGTTTCTGGTGGGTGACCCGGGGCCGGTTTGCCGAACCGCCGTCGGCGGAGTCGGAACCTCGGGCGATCCATTCGGAGTAATGAGGTCGGTTAGTGGCCTGTGGGTCACATCATCATCATCGTGTTCGCGCGCGTGCCCCGGATCCGCTCAGCCAGCCCAAGCGTCACGCCAATCATGAGGATCAGCAGAACACCGTAGGCGGCGGCGCTCCCGAAATTGAACGCGCGATACTGCGAGAGGATCTCGATCGATATCGGGCGGTTGGCATAGACGTAGATCAGGATCGACGAGACGAATTCGCCGAGAGCGGCGATGAACGCCAGGAGGCTGCCGGCCAGGGCTCCGGGCAGCACGAGCGGCAGGACGACTCGGCGGATCGTATAGACGTTACCGGCACCAAGCGTGGCGGAGGCCTCTTCGACTGACGGATCCATCTGAGAAAAACTCGCGTCGATCGCCCGATACACGATGGGTACATTTCTGATGAAGTAAACCACGGGCAACAGGCCGACCGTTCCGGCGAGGATCGTTGTCCCCGTTCGTGCGCTGAGGCTCGAGAACGTTTCCAGCATCGCCAGGGCGACCACCATGCCGGGCAGCGCCCAGGGCAGGATGATCAGCGCGTCGGCCAGCTTCCGGCCGATTCCTTTCTGCTTCCTCAGCCAGAACGTCGCGATCAGGCCCCAAACCAGGTTGGCCGCGGTCGCGACCGCCGCCATCCAAAGGCTGTTGCGGATCGGTTCGAAGAACTGCGGGTCGCGGAACAACCGAGAGTAGTTTTCGGTCGTATAAGCGGGCGGGAACAGTTGTGTCGTCCACGTCCCGTCCTGAACGAAGCTCATCAGGAAGACCATCAGATGCGGCAGGAGCAGAAACGTCACGACGAGGACTCCGGTCGTGCCTGCGACCGCACGGGCAACCGGTGAGGCGATCGGTACGCGCGGCGCCGTCACGCCCTTTCCGACCGAACTGTACCGGTTTCGATTCTCATACCAGCGGAGTAAGACCAGAACAGTCAGCGAAGCGGAGGCCAGCAGCACGGTTTCGACCAGCGCCATCTGCGTGTTGCCGTTCAACTTCGAGTTGTAAATCTCGACCGACAGAACGCGGATACCGCCGCCGAAAATAAAGGGAGCGCTGAAACTGGCCATCGACGACAAGAACGTCAGCAGCGTAGCGCCGATCAACGATGGAGCCAGCATCGGTAGGATGGTCCGGCGCATCGTCATTGCGCGCGAGGCGCCCAGGCTCGCCGCCGCCTCTTCCACGGCGTAGTCCAATCTCTCGAGCCCCGCCCCCGCTAGCAGGAAGAAGTAGACATACATCGAATAGGCATGGACGAAGATGACGGCCGAAATTCCGCTGAGGTTGGGCCAGGGATCCTCCAGTCCCAGGAATTGCTGGATGAGCTTGCTCACGATGCCGGTTTCACCGTACAGGAACAGGAACGAGATGACGCCCACAAGCGGCGGCAGCAGGATCGGCGCAGAGGCGATGGCCCGCAGGACGCGCCGTCCAGCGAAGTCGTATCGGTGGAAGACGAACGCCAGCGGCACGCCGATCAGGGCCGAAAAGAACACGCTTCCCAGCGAGATGATCAGGCTGTTTGCAATCGCCTCGCGGCTCGACGGAGTCGCGAAGAACTGAACGTACGTTTCCAGCGAAAAAGTGCCGTCCGGGAAGAAACTGTTGATGAACGTGAACGCGTTCGGGTAGAGGATGCCCACGACCAGAACGATGAATATGATGACCGGCATCACCATCGTTTACTCCGTGTCGTCGGCGAGCACGTGGAACTGGCCGGAGGGGATCCGGATATGGACATCGTCTTCAGGGGCGAGCGGTTTGTTTCCGTGATGGAACTGGCGGGCCGTGATTCGGACGCCGGCAACTTCGACGGTGTATTCGACGACCGGCCCTTCGAACTGGGTGGACACCACACGGGCCTCATGTCCGGCCTCGGAGATCAGGACGTTCTCGGGCCGCACGAATACGTAGGCCAGATCGGACACATGTTCCGGAACGGACGCCTCGAGGGTGAACCCTTCGGCAAGCCTCAGGGTGGACTGCCCATTTGCCGATCGCGCTACGCGTGCGGGCAGCAGGTTCGTTTTGCCTAGAAACTTCGCGACGAAAGCGTCTGCCGGTCGGCTGTAGACCTCCTCGGGCGGTCCGACCTGCCGGCAGACTCCGTGCGACATGATGGCGACCCTGTCCGCCAGGGCGAAGGCCTCCCCTTGATCGTGTGTCACGAACACGGTCGTGACCTTCAGGTCGTCGATGACACTGCGGATCTGATTCCGCATGTCCTCTCGCAAGGACGGATCGAGGTTGCTCAACGGTTCGTCGAGCAGCAGGACCTCGGGTTCGATCGCAAGCGCTCGCCCCAGCGCGACTCGCTGCTGCTGCCCCCCGCTCAGCTCATGCACCGCGCGCGTAGGGTACTCACCCAGTTGGACGCGATCCAGGACTTGGCGTACTCGCTTCTGGATGGTTGGGCTGTCCTGTCCGCGTGCGCGCAGTCCGAAGGCAACGTTCTCGAAGACGTTCAGGTGGGGAAACAGGGCATAGTTCTGGAAGACCAGTCCGATGTTGCGGTCACGGGCGGGGACCCTGGTCAGATCGCGTCCGCCGGCGCGGATGGTGCCCGAGGTGGGGATCTCCAGCCCGGCGATCATCCTCAGCGTGGTTGTCTTGCCGCAGCCGCTGGGTCCCAGGATGCAGAGGATTTCGCCGCGCCCGACCTCCAGGTTAAGGTTCCGGACGGCTTCGACCTTCTCGAAAGTCTTGCTGACGCCGACCAGTTGGAGATGGCTCACTGTCCTCCGCGGATGTAGCTATCCCAGTACTCCATCCATTCCCCGGAGTGCTGTTCCACCAGACTCCAATCCATCTCCATCTTTTGAATGTCCAAGTCTCGGATCCATTGCGGCAACATTTCCGGAGGGATGTCGTTGCGGCTGGGGATGCGGTAGAACAACTCGGCCGCCAGGGCGATGCTTTCTTCGTTCGTGACGAACTCGTAGTAGGCCCGGGCGGCTTCCATGTTCGGGCCCCCGGCGACGATCGCGATCGCGTCGGTCAGGACCGGCGTACCGCTCGCCGGGACGATGTAATCGATCGGGAAGTCGTACTGCGTTTTCTGAAGCTCGATGTCGGGCATGTTCCAGAGCGTCAGCGTGGCTTCTTCGCGGCCCAACTTCTGGAGCATCAACGTCGAGTTGAGGGTATATTCCTTCGTGTTCAGGTCCAGTCCCCGAAGCCACTCGTAACCCGGCTCGGGCCCCCCGTCTTCGCCTCGGTTGCGGAGGATCATCGCCGCGTAGATCGTCCGCATCGTGCCCGAAGCGATCGGATCGCGGATGATGATCTGGTCGCGCCACCGCTCATCCAGCAGGTCGTCCCAGTCCTGCGGCGCTTCGGCCCGTGTCAGCGCATTCGTGTTGTAGGAGATGACCTCGGGTGTCTGGTAGGTGCCGTACCAGAAATCACCCGGGCTGTGCGCATCCTCGTCGACGGCATCGGCCCAACTCGGCCTGAAGACCGCCAGCAGGTTTTCTTTCTCCGCCTGGGAGAACATCGTTGCCGGCGCGCCGAACCAGACGTCGGCCTGGGGGTTCGTTCGCTCGCTGCGGATACGTTCCAATGCGTCCTGCGAACCCATGTCGAGCCACCGGACGTCGATGTCGGGACGAGCGGCCTCGAACCGCGTCTCGTATTCGGTCAGAAGTTCTTTGCCGTGAGGGGAATAGACGATGAGTGTGGTCGTTTCCGCACTGTCCGCGCATCCCCCAGCGGAAGCCAGAAGAACCAGCACCAATGCCAGCCTTTTCATTGGCAAAAGTCTAACATAACCCCTCCCTGGCGGGTTTCGGCAGAGGGTTTCGGCGGCTGGCTGCTTCGGCCAGCGGAGATTGGACATTGCGGATCGACCAATGACCATCGACCAGCGATCATTTTTGATTGGGAAGAAGCCTTAGGAGTGTCGACCCGAGAGTGATCACAAGGAAGACCAATAGCGGTTCCCATGTGAGACCGCCGACCAGGTGTCCGTAGAAATGGATCTCTATGGGTGTCCCGAGTGTGTAGGGTGGCGTGTGGAAGATCGTCGTGCGTCCAGACCACCACGTGTAACCGAGGGCCGGGACCTCGATGAGCATGTAGGGGATGACGAGCGCGTAGGAGATGAACAGGCGCTCACGGACTTCGGTTCTCCGCCGGGCGAAGTAGACGCATCCCGCCAGGATCACGACCGTCATGCTGGCGAATCTGGTCAGGTCGTCTGAGACTTCGCTCAGCGTCAGGACGACCCGGACAGCGCCGACGGCGACGGTCAGGAGTCCGAATCGGCTCAGAATCCGGGCGTTTTCACTCCATTTGAAATGCGTTAAAGTAGCCGGCATGTCCGACTGTCTGTTTTGTAACATCATTGCGGGCGATGTTCCTTCGACGAAAGTATATGAAGACGATCAGGTTTTCGCATTCGAGGACATCAGCCCTCGCGCTCCCACGCACGTTCTCGTCGTTCCCAAGAAACACATTCCGACGGTGAACGATCTGCGCCCCGGCGATAGCGAACTCGTCGGACACATGGTTGGAACCGCGACGCTCATTGCGCGTGAGCGCGGGATCGATCAAGCGGGTTACCGTGTGGCCTTCAACGTCAATCAGGAGGGCGGACAGGTTATCTATCACATTCATCTACACGTTCTGGGCGGCAAACAGCTTGGCCCTCCCGCATAATGAGGCCAGTCCGCCTTTCTCACCGGTTGTCGTCGCGAAGCAGGCTACTGGTGAGAAATGCGGGCTAAAGCTACGGAACGGACCTGCCGATCAGCAGGTTATGCCCACGAGTGCGATCACTATGCAGGAGAAGCGACGTTCGGAACGGATCGTCCCAATCGGCTCCAACGAGGATGTCGTGGTGCTGCACGTCTCCGGGGAACAGCATCTGGCGAAGATACTCGACCTTAGCGATGGTGGTATCTGCGTGTATATGGTCGAACCGAACGCTCCGCTCGAACTCGACGGCGCCCACCGTGTGTCGCTGTACCACAAGGGCAAGATCCAGGACATCGACGTCAAGGTCTGCAGAAAGAACGGCCAGGTTATCGGCCTGGAGTTCGTCGACCTGTCCGCTGCCGCCGCCGAGCACGTTAGCGCGAAGATCATACGGCTCGAAGTGGAGTGGATGCGGCTGAAGCCGACACTCTAGCCCCTGATCAAGCGTGATTGACGAGGTATTGATAGCGGCATAGCAGCAGAAGTACCCGAAATGCCCCCGTTCCGTGTGAATAAAGACTTGGAAAGAGTCTACGGAAAAGGAGGCATTTCGGATGAACGATTATACGCGCAAGAACATGAAGAACCGCAAGCGGCGAATCGAGCGCCGGCTTGCGGACCGGAATTGGACAGATCAGGCGGCGCCGATGTTTTCGGCGAGCAACATTCATTATGAGATGGGAGAGCGGACGCGCGGCACGGCGGTGGGCGGAATCGGGATGATGCAGTTGGTGGCGCGGCGGACGGGGCTGGTCAAAGCCATCGACGAGAGTGTGCATGTGCTGAAGCGGCACTTGCCGTATCACGAATCGGATCACGTGCTGAACATCGCCTATAACGCGTTGAATGGAGGGACGTGCCTGGAGGACATCGAGTTGCGGCGCAACGACGAAGTGTATCTGGATGCGCTGGGAGCGCAACGGATTCCGGACCCGACGACGGCGGGAGACTTCTGCCGGAGATTTGAGCCCAGCGACGTGGAGTCTCTGATGGAGGCGACGAATCAAGTCCGGCTGCGAGTCTGGCGCCAGCAGCCCGAGGCGTTTTTCGAAGAAGCGGTGTTGGACGCCGATGGGACACTGGCTGAAACCACAGGCGAATGCAAGCAAGGAATGGACGTGGCCTACAACGGGACCTGGGGGTATCACCCGCTGGTGATTTCGCTGGCGAATACTCAAGAGCCGCTGTACCTGGTCAATCGCAGCGGTAACCGGCCCTCGCATGAGGGAGCGGCCGCACGGTTCGACCAGGCCATCGCGCTGTGCCGTCGAGGCGGGTTTCGCCAGATCCTGCTGCGCGGGGACACCGACTTCAGCCAGACCCGGCACCTGGATGGATGGGACGACCAGGGCGTGGGATTCATCTTCGGCATCGACGCCATGCAGAATCTGGTGGCGCTGGCCGATGAACTGGAACCGCACCAATGGACGCGTCTGGAACGGCCCGCCAAGTACGCGGTGGCCACCGAACCGCGCCAACGTCCCGACAACGTGAAGGAACAAGTCGTTCGGGAGCGCGGTTTCGACAATATCCGGTTGCAGGGCGAGGATGTGGCCGAGTTTGCGTATCGGCCCAGAGCCTGCGACCGGGACTACCGCGTTGTCGTGGTGCGGAAGAATCTGTCGGTGGCCAAAGGCGAACAGGTGTTGTTCGACGACATCCGATACTTCTTCTACATTACCAACCGCTCGGATTCGGCCAGCCAGATTGTGCTCCGTGCGAATCAACGGTGCAATCAAGAGAATCTCATTGAGCAGCTCAAGAACGGCGTTCAGGCCTTGAGGATGCCGGTCGGGGATCAGACCAGCAACGGGGCCTACATGGTCATGGCGTCGCTGGCCTGGACACTGAAGGCGTGGTTTGCGTTGCTGCTGCCCGAAACCGGACGCTGGGGCCAGAAGTATCAGGCCGAGAAACAGACGGTACTGCACATGGAGTTCAAGACGTTTCTAAACGCCTTCATGTTCGTGCCTTGTCAGCTCGTGCGCACCGGGCGGCGCATCCTCTTCAGGATTCTGGCCTGGAACCGGTGGTTGCCGGTCTTGTTCCGTGCCGTGGATGTGCTGCATCAACCTCTGCGATGCTGACCCGATCATGGCCCTGAGCCCGGGCGATCGAGGTCCCGGTTTCTGTCAACCGCTCCAACACCAGCGAGGCTGAACTGAAACAGATCCAACAGAAACCCGATACCTGGATAAAACGATCCGGGAGCGGGATTCTATGCCTCGAATTTTATGCGCGCAACCTGGCCGTTGGCGGACTGGTTATGCGCTTGTTTTGGGTCTAGCCTGGCCGAATCCTCCGAGGGTTCCCGCCGGCCCCTTTCTCAATACGCTTCCTTAAACAGATTCTCGAAGTCGTCCCGCGTGACCGGCTGTCTCGGGTTTGTGCCGTGCGACGGGTCCTCGAAGGCCTTCGTGGCGAGATTGTCGATGTCGTCCCTTGCGATCCCATGATTGCCCAGCCCCAGTGTCATCCCGACATCGTCGAGGAGGCGTTCGACTTCCGCCACCGCGTCGGTTCCCCCCAGAGCGCGTCCGACCTCGGCGTATTGATCCGGGGCCGAGGGCCGGTTGAATCGCATTGTCGTCGGCAGGACGAGTCCGTTGGCCAGGCCGTGTGCCATCCCCGAAACGGCCGATAGCGCGTGCGCCATCGAGTGATTCATGCCGAGGAATTTCTGGTTGTAGACCAGCGCACCCGTCATCGAGGCCATCATGACGTTGGAGCGGCCTTCGAGATCTGTGGGATCGACAACGACGGATCTCAGGTGCCCACCGATCAGTTCGAGGCCATAAAGCGCCATCCGGTCTGCGAGTGGATTCTTCAGACTCGAGACATAGCCTTCGACCAGGTGGGTGAGCGCGTCCACACCGGTGTTGACGGTAACTTCGGGCGGCAGCCCGAGTGTGAGCGCCGGATCGACGAGCGCCAGCGGAGGGATCAGGAACGGGCTGCCCAGGGCAAGCTTCATCTTCCTCGACGTGTCGGTTATCACCGCGAAAGAGGACACCTCCGAGCCGGTGCCGGCCGTGGTCGGTATGGCGATCAACGGCGGCAGTCGGTCATGAATCCTGGCCATCCCACCGACCGCTCCGTCGTATTGAGCCAGTGGCGCGGGGTGTGTCTTCATCAAGCCGATCGCCTTGGCCGTATCCATGGCGCTTCCGCCCCCTAACGCCACGAGTCCATCTGCATGACTTCCGCTGTAGATCTCGATACCCGCCCCGACGCAGGCTTCGTTTGGGTTGGCGATGACGTCGCTGAACACGGTCACCTCCAGGCCGGCGTTCTTCAGCGCGCTTAGGACACCCGCCGCGATTCCGCATTCCCTCAGTCCCGGGTCGGTCACGAGCAGGGGACGCTTCATTCCCATCTTTGCCGCTTCCTTGCCGGCCCGCTTCGAGGCGTCGGCGCCGAAGATCACGCGGTTCGGCAGCATGAAGTACGTCAGCATCGGTCTTACCCTCCCGGTATGTTCGGGATTTTAGATTGTTTGATCGGGATGAGCAAAGCCCCAGTGGGAGACAGATGCGTGCCGGGAATGTGCGTTTACCTCTGCCACCTCAACCGATCGATGCAACACAAGCGTTGAATCGTTCTGCTGGAGTTTCAAACTCCAGCGTCTTACGCGGCCGTTCATTGAGCTCACGTGCCACCTTGTTCAGGTGCGCCTGCGAGTGCACCGATAAGTCGGTTCTCTTTGGGAAGTACTGTCGGAGCAGGCCATTCGTGTTTTCATTGGAACCACGTTGCCATGGACTCTGCGGATCGCAGAAGTAGACGTCGATGTCGGTCGCCAGGGTAAACCGCCGATGATCTCCCATTTCCTTGCCGCGATCCCAGGTCAGCGATTTATACAGCTCGGTCGGTAGTTTCTTCGCGTGCTTGATCAGTGCAGGCACGACGGTCTTGGTCTGTTTATCCGACACTTTCACCAACATCACGTAACGGGTATGGCGTTCGACCAGGGTCGCAATGTAGGTGTTGTTCGATCCCACTATCAGATCTCCCTCCCAGTGACCGGGAACGGCACGATCTTCGACCTCGGCCGGGCGCTCACGAATCGATACGATATCGGCGAGATCCCCTTTCCCGTGACCTTTGTGACTGGAATGTCGGGATCGACGAATCGTTCGTCTCGACCTCAGATGTCTAAGTAGTTCTTTCTTAAACACCCCGCGCGCCTGCACGAATAGGCTGCGATAGATCGTCTCGTGGGACACGTGATACGACTCATCCTCTGGATAGGATCGCTTCAGCCAGCCGGCGATCTGTTCGGGCGACCAATTCCGCCGGAGCTTCCTCGCCACCATTCGCCGTAACCGCGGATGGCGACCCAACTGACATCGCTTCGGGCGACGGGCCCGGTTCCAAGCCTGTTCATCGGCGACAGACGCCCGGTAGTCATCATAGCCCCCATTGCGCTGGATCTCCCGGCTCACCGTCGAGGGTGAACGCCCCAGACACTCTGCGATCGAACGCAACGACTGCTCGGCCGCGATCCCGCGGGAGATCTCCTCACGTTCCGACAGGCTCAAAGCCAACCTCGACCGTCGTCGTGGTCGAGGACGAATGCCTCCGGTATGCGCCAGCTGACAATATACAGACGATGACAGCTTGCCAAACGCTCGCCCGATCTCATGCAGAGATTCCCCTCGCCGCCACCGATCCCATACCTCCGCCTTCTCCGCCGCCGTGAAACCGAATCGCATCCCTTTCCGCATACACTCCACCTCTTCCTTTTAAGATAAAGTGTTGCGTCGATCCATTGAGATCAGCTCCGTTTACGGCTTTGTGATCTTCCTGTTACACCCCGTGGACGCGAAACTGGTAAAGTGTCCGGTAGTAAACCGACCTCCTACGGACCGACGAACCTTGGCTATCTGGAAACGACAACGAACTGTACTGCTGGTAGGGCTGACTGGCCTGCTTCTGGTCGTGCTGGCAGTTCTCCAGAATCGATGGGTCAATGAGCTCATCGAGTTTCAGTTCGAGAAGATGGAGCGGTCCCTTCAGATATCGACGCGGGCGCTCTCCCGCGACTTCGGGCGCGAGTTCAGGAGAATCCGCCTTACCTTCTTTGTCGGCCGGTCGCCCTCGGTCGAAGCCGAGATTATCGGAGACTACCGGGACTGGACCGACTCCTTTGAGTTCCCACACTTGATCGGGGATGCGTACTGGATCGATCACGACCTGAATGCGGACGAGACGGACGGGCCGGGTCCGCTCAGGCTCCGTCGGGTCAACTTCGAGGCGGGTTTGCTGGAACCCGTGGAATGGCCCGACGCGCTGAAGCGGATTCGTAGAGATCTCGCAAACGTCGACCAGGTGGACTACCGCGAACGCGGCGACCGGTTGCGCTTCGCGCACGGCCTGTGGGGTCCCGTTGACGATGATCGGTTCGGCCTGGTCTTTGCCCAGGACCGGTCGAATCCGAGCTGGGCCGTGGCGCTGTTAAGGAATGACGTCCTCATCGACGAGTTCATTCCGTTCGCCGTGGACGAGTACTTCGGCCCGGACGAGACGAGGGATTACGACGTTTGGATCGTTGACGAGGCTGACGAGACCAACGTCATATACGCGTCGAATAGCGCCCTGCCAGCGGCGGCCCTGGCATCACCCGACATCCGCAGGGGACTGGGTGATGACAGTCCGGACTGGGAGATCGTTGCGAAACACCGGTCCGGCTCCCTCCAGGTCGTTATCGACGAGTACCGGATGCGCAACCTGTCTATGAGCTTCGGAGTCGTGATCGTACTCGGTCTGAGCTTCGGGTTTTTGCTCGTCGCCACGCGTCGCGCCCAGTGGCTGGCAGAACGCCAGATGGAGTTCGTCGCCGGAGTGTCGCACGAGCTACGGACGCCGATCGCCGGCATTTCCTCGCTCAGCCAGAACCTTGCCGACAGGGTCGTGGGCAACCTCGACCAGGCGGCCCGGTACGGGGAGTCGATCAACCAGGAAAGCCGCAGGTTGGGCAGTATGGTGGAAGGCGTGTTGCAATTCTCCGCGATCCGCTCCGGACAGTACCACTATGAGTCACGACCGATCGATCTCGGCTCCCTGGTTGACGAGGAACTCGACCGACTCGACCCGGCCGAGTTGTCCCAGTTTTCACTCGAGCGGGACATTGGCCCCGACCTGCCCGTAGTTCTCGGTGATGAGCAGGCCTTGAGGACGCTGGTCCGAAACCTTGTGTCGAACTCGATGAAGTTCAGTCAGGAAGGCGATGAGATTTCCGTGGCGGTTCGACCCGCTTCCGGCCGGGCGGGTCAGGTGGTGCTGTGTGTCCAGGACAGCGGCCACGGAATCGATCACGCCGACCTCCCGCACATCTTCAAGCCGTTCTACCGGGGACAGAACGCCCGTGATCATCAGGTGGGTGGCTCCGGGCTGGGGCTGAGTCTCGTCAAGGAAATCGTCGAAGCCCATGGAGGGAGCGTCGAGGTCGACGCCCGACATAAAGGAGGAACACGGTTTTCCGTGTTTTTGAAGTCGACGGGCCGAGAGACGCAGCATGTCGACGAACGATAGCGGCCCCGAGGGGCGGCGGGTTCTGGTCATCGAGGACGACGCCGCGCTGAGACTGGCGCTGTCGGACCGCCTCACTCGGGAAGGCTACAAGGTGGAGCTGTCCACCAACGGCAGGGATGGCGCCACGCGACTCGCCTCGGGAGAATTCGACCTCGTGGTCCTCGACGTTATGCTGCCCGGCAAGAGTGGTTTCGAGGTCGCCCGAGAGGCCCGCAGCCACGGAGTCAACACCCCCATCTTGATGTTGACTGCGCGGGGCGAGGTCACCGACCGGGTCGTTGGGTTGGAATTCGGCGCCGACGACTACCTGACAAAGCCCTTCGAATTCATCGAGCTTCTGGCCAGGATGCAGGCGTTGCTGCGGCGTGCCGGAAGAACCCTCCATAAGAGCCTGCCCGAGATCGTCCAGGTCGGCGACTTGAAGGTGGACTTTCGTAGTGCGCAGGTGTTCCGTAACGGCGAACTGGTCCAACTGTCGTCGAAAGAAATGCAACTGCTCCGGTTCTTCCTCGAGAACCAGGGAGTCGCCGTGACCCGTGACGAACTGCTGGATGCGGTCTGGGGTTACTCCGCGATGACCAACACCCGCACCGTCGATGTGCACGTGGCTCGTTTGCGTCAGAAACTGGAATCCGAACCCACCGAACCAAAGTTGATCATCACCGTCAGAGGCCACGGCTACCGGTTCGCCGACTGACCCTCCCGCCCGTTACTTCTTTGTTACAAAAGCTTTACCGGACCGTGACCTGCCCGTCAGGCGGACTCGGTAGACTGTGCAAAGTGGGCGTCCGAGACGCGCTCCCAGCTGAGGTATTGATCGTGAGTGCAACGGAACAACACGTGGCAAGCCCCCACGAGGTGGCCGGGACGGTGGATATGGTCGCGCCGCGGGCCAAGCCGCGCCCGTACGCGCGAGTCACAATCGACGCAGGATTGGTCGTCCGAGCACAAAGCCAGGACCGAGAAGCACAGGAAGAACTCGTCTCCCTGCTTGCACCGTTGGTATTCCGGCTGGTGAGCCGGTTCTTCCGTTCACGCGACGACGTCGAAGATCTGGCGCAGGACGCCTTCATCCGTTTTTTTTCGAAGATCGAGCAGGTCCGTCCGGGTGACAACGTTGCCGGTTGGGTCTCCCGTGTGACCATCAATGTCTGCTACGACCGGTTGCGCAAGATCCGTCGGGAGCGGGCGGCAATCGATGATTTCCGGTATCAGCCCCGCGTCCGGCCCGTCGATGCCGATCCGGACGGCAGGCTCGGGAGGGCCCTCGACAGGCTCGATGAGAATCTGAGAGTTCCTCTGGTGCTCAAAGAAGTCGAGGGCTATTCCGTCAATGAGATCTCCGAGATGACGGGCATCACCGAGTCCAACGTAAAGATCCGCCTCTACCGCGCCCGCAAGAAGATGGCCGCGATGCTCGCCGTCCACGCCGCCTAGCAAAGGGTCTGCACTGTAGCGGCGGTCTATGACCGCCGAAATCGATTTCACGAAAGCTTTTGGGTTGGTGCGGCCACTAGCTCCTAGCCTTTCGGTTTCTCTGCAGTCACGTAGAAATGGTTGGCCAGGATGTGGGCGTTCGGCAGGCGGTTGATCCAACGGTCCAGGTAGACCAGGGGCCAGCTTCCCCATCCCCACAGCCCCATCACTCCACGGTTGAACCAGCGGCGAGCGGTGTTCGGCGTGTGTACCGGAAACAGCAGCTTTCCGAAGTAGGTCATGAACGTCAGAATCGTAGTGGCCGGTCCGCTGCGGATCCCCACGCGTACCGCGTCGAATTCGGAGAACAGTCGTTCGAGTCCTTCGCGCGAGTAGCGCGTGAAATCCGACGGGTAGGGGTGGTACGGGTGACAGAATGGAACGACGGCCTGGACCCGGCCACCCGGGGCGAGGACTCTCAGGGTTTCGCGGAGGATCTGGGCCGCATCCGGGACGTGTTCGAGCAGCGCGAGGCACGCCACCCGGTCACAGGAGTTTTCCCTGAAGGGAAGCCGGCCAGCATGCGCCACGACATCGACACCGTAATAGGGAGCCAGGTCGATGTTGATGTGCCCCCATGTGTCGAGACCGCCGCCTCCCAGCCAAAGGTTGAAGCCGTCTTCGGCATAGGGTAGCGGCGGCGCTTCTGGATCGATGAACACCGGCTCGGGTGGCGTCAAAGCGCGGTAGGCGCGTGCTGTCCACTCATCTCGTCGCCGTAGCGCATACACTTCCTCCATCGTCGACGCGGCAGGGCCCGTCATCGCCGCGGCGAACCGCGCCCGGTCGTCCGGCGTCATCATCACCGGGACTCCCGAATCGGTAATCTCGTAGAAGGATCCGCAATTCTCGCACGTCAACCTCCCTGCCTGCTCTAGAAGCGAGCCGTAGCATGCCACGCAGCAGAGTCGTTCACGCAAGGAAGTGTCTTGCATCGCTAGTGTCCTCGGTCAGAAATACGATCACTATCTCCAATGGAGGTTGCCGGACGCAATGTGGATGTTGAATCGGTCGATAAAAGTGGGTGTGGGTCGGTCGGCTTAGCCTTCCCAACCAGCAACCTCCATCGGCCCTGCGGGTTCGGGCGGAACGGCGCCGTCTTTGGAGTCGCTCCTGCTTGCAATGAATGAGCATTAGCTCGGCGTCGCTCCGCCAAATCCGGCACCGTTGCGCTCCAAAATATAGCAACCGTACTTCTGACCGAGGACACAAGTGGCCTGTACCACCCATATTGGGACCAGCGTTGCGGCCAAATGGTATTGGATTCAAGGAATCGGCGCCGAGGAAATGGCTTTCATTGCGAGAAGCCGATGACGCCGAAGACGATGCCATTTCGCCGCAACCCTTCGGGCCGATGGGGGTTCGAGGCGATCTCGTCGTTGCGAGCCGTCGTCGATGAATGAGCATCGACTTCCGACTCGCGCCTCGACCTCGCCTCGAAGACCCATCGGCGCTGGTCCCAATATGGGTGGTGCAGGCCACTAAAACGGCCAGAATGAGCGCACATCGATTGCCTCCACGGTCATCGATGCACTGACGATGTGGTCCTGTTGTTCGGTCCGAAGGATCGTGGATGTCAGCGTCCGAAACTTCTTTTCGAGTTCGTCGTTCGTCAGCGGGTTGCGCGCGTCTCCTCGCGGGTAGTCGATCTCGGCATTTGCCCTCGTCCCATCGCGGAACCGGATCTCGACCCGCGATGGCCACTTGACGGGGTATTCGTCCCCGAGCGCATCGTCTCGGACGACGCGAACCTTTTCGATGACGCTTCCGATGTCCTCGGCGGTGACGTCGACGAAGTCGGCGAGGTCGACGTGCCCGCGGCAGACGGCCACGGCGATCGTATAGGGAAGTGAGAATTTTGCCGCATACGGTGTCGTCGGCTCGACGTCGCGAAGCAGGTCGTCCGCCGCCGGATAGACGTGAACGCTTATCTCGTCGATGTCTTCGGGAGTCAACGATGTCCTGTCGCGGACCAGGAGCGCCGCGTCGATCGCCGAGTGCGTGTGCCGGCACGCAGCATGTTTCTTGAAGGCATTGTCCACCATCCGGTACTCCGAGCCCAGCCCTTCGGTCAGCCGGTCCGGATCAGGGTTTGGGGACATTGCCCGTAGAAAGCCCTTTTCGCCCTCGAAAATCTCCTGCGCTGCCGTAAAACCACGGCGGGCCAATTCCGCGGCATGGATACCCGCCCCCGCAGCGTGCGCCGGATGCAACTGTTTGCTCATCGCACCGTCGGCCAGGAACTGCCACAGCCCGGCCGCCTGCGTCCCGGCCGAACCCAGCGCGTCGATGATGGCTCTACGGTCCAGTTTGAGCAGCTTCGCCGCGGCCGCTGCCGCTCCAAATGTGCCGCACGTTCCGGTCGTGTGCCAGAGACGGTAGTGATCGGGACCGGCCGCCTCCCCGGCACGCACGGCGACTTCGTAACCGACCGCGATGGCCTCGACCAGTTCTGTGCCGGTGGAATCGAGGGCCTCGGCCATCGCGACGGCGGCGGACATGACTGGAGCCCCAGGGTGCAATACAGAGGAGGGATGGAGGTCATCCATCTCGACGGTATGGGAGGCCACGGCGTTGATTCGGGTTGCCCACTCGACGGATGTCTTCCAGCCATCGGGCAGGGCCGTGGCTCGAGGTCGGCCGCCCTCCGCACGGGCAAGATCGGTCATCATCCGCGCTGGCGGCTCGCCGGATCCCCGCAACGCGGACCCGGTCCAATCCAGCAGGCTCCGCCGTGCCACCGCCCGAACGCCTTCGGGCAGGGAAGCGCAATCCGAGGCCAGGATGAAGTCCGCGATCTGTTCTGATATCAGCTCCATTTGAGATTGCTCATTGGAGGTTGGAAGTTCGTCATTTGTCAATCGGTGCGGCCCTGTTCGAGCCGGCTCCGGAAATATGAATTCGAGAAATGTCCAATGACCGAGGTCCAACGTCGACTCCCAGATAACAGATCTGCAATTTTTCTTTCCAGCTATTCCTTGAACTGGTCAGGCACGTCCCGTTCGGCCGGCCCGTCGTAGGTCACGCCGGCGAGGTCGATGGCCCGGAATGGAGGTTCCCGCTCTGTCTCCTCGACGTGGTGGGCTGAGAGACCCACAGTGCGCGATATTACGAAAAACGCTTTGCCGTATCGCCAGTCGATCTTCATGTCCGAGATGATGCCGGAAATTGCGCCGTCGACGTTGAGCGGCTGGCCGAGGCTCGAGGCGATCTGTTCCGCGAGGGCCAGGTGAGCGCCCGCCAGATTCCATTCCCGGGCCTTCGAAACGAGCTTTACGGTTCGGGGGTCGCTGTCGTGAAGTGGGTGCCCGAAGCCGGGAACACGTTCCTTCCTGCTTCGAAAGTCGGAGACGATGTCCGCTGCACCGATTCGGGCGGTCACGGCCTCCTGGAGGAGGCGCGCGCATCTCTCAACCGCTCCGCCGTGGTGCTCGCCGAGGGCGATAAGGCCAGCCGCGACGGATGCCTGGAGGGGAACGCCGCCCGAGGCGACGAACCGGGTCGCGTCGACCGACGGCGCCAGGAACGAGTGATCGGTGCTCGACACCATGATCGTTTCGACCATGCGCCCCTCGAGACCCGCCGGCAGCTCGCCGGTAAACGTCAGGTAGATCGCGTCGCCGAACAGACAGTGTTCCATCAGGTCTTCGACGCGGTACCCGCGGATCAGAATCTTGTTCTTCGACACTCTCGATAGCGCCGTCTTCCAGAAGGTTGACATTTGTCTCCTTTACGATTGCCCACCGTGTTTCGGATCCGAAGGGCCTCGCGCGCTCATCGGGCGACGCATTGTTGTTTGAGCTGTAATCGGTATAGCTCGCGAACCTTCAGGAAGAACCCCAGGCAGTCCTTCGATTTGTAGTCCGGATACGTCCACGGGAAGAATTGATAAGCCTTACCGCGATAGTGCATGGTCGCTTCCCCGAACACTCCCTGCCCGAGATAGATTCGATGGTAGAAATTCTTCGTCGATGCCAGCACGACCTTGACCTGTTCGAGGTATCCGGGATCGATGTTGATTCTGCGGCCCCCGGTTGAGGCGTCTCGGTACTCCTCTTCCAGGACGTTCGTACGTCGCTTTGCCGTTGGGAGTTCGCCGGCTTCGATGAGATCCTCGAAGGAGAAAAACACTCGGTCGATCGTTTTCCCCATCTCCCGGGCATAGTAATCCGTACCGTCGAAGCGCAGGACGTCACTTCGGTGGTCGATGGGTCCGAAGGCCTCGACCAGTCGGCTCTCGATTTCAGGCAACAGGCACCGCTCCGCGACAAGGGAGCTGGCGAAGAGCTTGACTGTATGGCCCGGGCGCAGTGTTCCCATTCTGATCTCGTTCGCTCCGGGATTTCGCGTCGAAGATCGAACGTCGAGGTTCGATCACCGACCGTTGATCATTTATTATTGAGACCATCGGGGGTCATGATCCGACGAAGGCCTTTCCAGCTGAAAAAAGACCGATGGTCGATGGCCACAAGGGCATTCTGCGATATTCAATGTCGAACAATATGACTGGTCCTCCGGGGTGGCGGGAGGCCTCGCGTCGCCGAGTCCCCAAGATACACCGTCTTGCCCCCCGCATCCGTCCCTTCGGGGGGCCACAATGTTAACCATGGCACGCCGCTCCGGACAATCATCGTTAGCGGAACTCAAGAAGCAATATGCTTCGGCCGATGCTTCTGTCTCGCCCCAGGCACTTCAAAAGCTGAGGAGGGATCCCCGCCTCGGGGCACAGAAACTCTACCGGCGCCTCAAGAAGAAAGCCGAGCGCGAGAGGACAGAACGCGACCGTCTGGAAGCCATGTTGCACTTTGAAAGATTGCTGTGGCGCGCCGGGATCGAACGCATCGCCGGTGTCGATGAAGTCGGGGTTGGTCCGATGGCGGGTCCGGTAGTTGCCGCAGCCGTCGTGCTCCGACCCGGCACCTGGATCGATGCCGTCGACGATTCCAAGCGACTCGATCCCGAACAGAGAGCTTCGCTCGATCAGCAGATTCGAGATGCGGCCACCGGTGTGGGCATCGGGGTGGTCGAGCCCGAAGAAATAGACCGTCTGAACATCTACAACGCTGGGATTCATGCGATGTGGCTTGCTGTCGATTCGCTATCCGTACCTCCCCGACACGTGCTGGTCGACAGCCGCACGATTCCGGACCTGCCTCAACCGCAGAACAGTTTCCACAAAGGGGACGGCATAAACTTTTCGATCGCTTGCGCGTCGATCGTAGCCAAGGTGTACCGCGATCGGTTGATGGAGGAACTTGACCGAGAATTCCCGGGGTACGGTTTCGCGCGACACAAGGGTTACTGTACGTCGGACCACCAGCGTGCGGTGCGCAGACTCGGTCCCAGCCCGATCCACCGTCAGTCGTTCGACTACATCCGTGAGCTCCGTGGCGAATACGATCCGCTCTTCTACGACCTCAAGCAGCAGGTCGCCGAGGCGGCGACGCGGGACGCACTCGGTCAATGGGAGGACCGACTCAAGTCCAGTCGCCACCGCCTCTCTCCGAACGAGATCCGAAAACTCCATATCCTCGCCGGGCGCCGTTGGAAGAGAGTGGATTAGCAGCCACGGGACGATAGTGTCCTCGGTCAGAAATACGATCACTATCTCCAATGGATGTTGCCGGACGCAAGGTGGATGTTGAATCGGTCGATAGCAGTGGGTATGGGCTCGGTCGGCTTAGCCTTCCCAACCAGCAACCTCCATCGGCCCTGCGGGTTCGGGCGGAACGGTGCCGTCTTTGGAGTCGCTCCTCCTTGCAATGAATGAGCATTAGCTCGTCGTCGCTCCGCCAAATCCAGCACCGTTGCGCTCCGAAATATAGCAACCGTACTTCTGACCGAGGACACTGGCCGATTCGGGCCATCAGCCCATCAGCTTCTCGCTACACCCAACTATCGGACCGCCTCCCGGCATTCCGTCCTTCCACTCCGATATATAAGCCATTATATATCAATAATTTATGCGCAATTTACGGACTCGTTGCTTGTTAGTCTCGGCAACCTAATGTATATTGCGCCCAATCCTTCGAAACAGCACAAACCTTTTCCGTAGCGTGAGTTGCACGCGATGAAGATGCATTCGCACCGGTTCAAGGATCCTGCGATCAGTCGGGCGCTGCCGGTCACCATCCTGACGCCGCTGATCGAGGAGACAATGAGGCTGGCCCGTATTCAACCAGATCGGGACATGATCGTGGACCGGTTTATGGCGGGGCATCCCCGCATTGCGGTCGTTCACGGATCCGAAGACCATCCACCCAACATCGGCAGCCGCGATACGCTACGCCGCTTGGTACGGCAACTCTGGGCCGCCGGCGCTCT
Source organism: Terriglobia bacterium (assembly GCA_965206125.1). Lineage (GTDB taxonomy): Bacteria > Acidobacteriota > Terriglobia > 20CM-2-55-15 > 20CM-2-55-15 > CAXWPM01. Next base: position 76,766 of record CBDBIN010000044.1, on the reverse strand, counting down.
CCCGATCGAGGTAGTCCAGGCGATTCCATGCGAAGAGATGACTTATGGGCTTCCGGGATCGCGGTACGCATTCCTCGGCCGCAACGTCTGGGCGGCAAACCTCGCCGCCCAGATGGAAGCCCATTGCTACGATGCGGCGGTCGTCGTGGGCGCCTGCGACAAGATGATGATCGGCGCTCTCCGAGCTCTTGTCGAGGTGGACCTGGCGCGGCAACAGAGGAAGGCGCGGCCCGTGTACGCAGTCTTCCTGCCGACTCTGGTCGGCAGGAAAGTTGAACTCAACGAGGGCGAACGCCGCCGTTTCGAGGCAATCCGGGAACGTTTGTCACCATCCGAAGCGGCGGAACTGTTCGAACTCATCCGGTTGCCGGTGAACGGCCTCCTCTATGAACGGGTTAAGGCCTGTCTGGACCGGTGCTTCGGGAACAGATCCATCCTGGAATCGGAGAAGGACGAACTCGAACATATCGTGGCGGCACGGGCTGCCTCTGCCGGGGCCGCGTCCTCCCGTGCATCAATCGTGACCCGCCTGATGATCGCGACATTTGGGCTCGTTCCTCAGAAGCTGGACATTTCCGCCAGACCTCCGAGCGACGAACAGCTGGCGCATGTCGTCGAACGGCTTGTCGGGGGCATCCACAGGAGGGAGCGGAGGATCAGCGTTGCTCAGCTCACGCGATCGAATCTGCAGAATGCCGTTACCGTGTGGAGCGCCACAGGAGGTCATCCTTCCTGGTTCTTGCATCTGAACTATCTTGCCGAGGCCGTGAGTGTTCAACTGAGCGCCAGTCTTCTTAACCGCAAGATGACGAAGGTTCCGTTCCTGATGTCGGCGGACACGAATCTCGAGACCGGGGGTGGCATCGCCGCCGAGGCGGACGCCGGCGGGAACTCGGGAATCGACACGCTGATGCGCACACTTTCGGAGAAACGCTTTGTGGACGATCGCGCGGCGACTCTGGACGGTTCCTGGATGTCCCGGATCATGGAGGCGCGATCGGCCAACGGAAAGTTTTTCCAATCGACGATGACCCCCAGTTTCCCCAACTGCGGACTGGCCCGCGTCCATGGAAACCTTTGCGAGAGTGCTCTCGTGAGGCTCGGTTGTACCGCCCGGCCGGAGCTGTATGACCGGAAGGTCTACCTGGCAGACTTCTACCTCGGGCAGGAAGAATTGCGCGAGATTGCTGTCGGGCCGGAAGGTGTTCTGGGTCGAATTCGCAAGAGAGTCAGCCGGGACGACCTCTACAGGGTCTGGTCGATCAACTGGGGGCAGGACGGGGGACTGAACGGCGACATGTCCGGTTGGAACAAGAGAAGGCTCTGGGAATACCTGTTCGAGCGGGATCTATTGCGCGTGATGATCTTCGTCGGCGGCGAAGGCCCTCACGCCGCTGGGATGCCGGTCGTCCGGCTGTCTGAGGCACTCCCGGATGAGCCAGTTAGGCAGATGTGCCTGCTGGCGACCGACGGGCGCGTGGGTTCCGACGGCGGAATGTCGATCGTCCATATCGTGCCCGAGGCGATCGACGGCGGAGCGTTGGCGTCGGTTCGCACCGGTGACTGGATCTATCTCGACCTCAAGAAGGGGGAGTTTCAGGCCGTGACGGTGGCTCGAAAGCGTTCCGGCTACCGCGTGCTGCGCGAGAGTGAGCTTTTGCGTCGTGCGGATCTCCGCAAGCGCGTTCATGAATTGGAAAGGCGGCGCGCCCGTTTCCTGCCCTCGGTCCGTTCCGTGTTCGACAGCGTTTCGTCCGCTGCCGAAGGTGTTTCTCCAATCGCAGGTTGATCATTTCCGGACATTGATGACGTCGGGTGGCCACGGGTGCCACCCCCACAGACCCCACCGAGGGTGGTGTAGGATAGGGGTTTCGCTAATGTACGAAAGAGTCCTCTTCAAGAACATCGACGATCCTCGGGCCATCGAGATCGACCGCTACGTCGAACTCGGTGGGTACGCCGCATTCCGGAAAGTGCTGAGCGACTATTCCCCGCTTGAAGTCGTGGAGGTCGTCAAGCAGTCGGGGCTTCGCGGACGGGGTGGAGCCGGGTTTCCGACAGGCATGAAATGGGGATTCGTCCCCAAGAACACCGGCAAGCCGACCTACCTGTGCTGCAATGCCGATGAGAGCGAGCCCGGGACCTGCAAAGACCGCGTGATCATCGAAAAGGACCCACACCAACTGCTCGAAGGGATCATGATCGCGTCCTACGCCGTGGGCTGCCACCTGGCCTTCATCTACATCCGCGGCGAGTTCGCGCTGGGTTACCGGATTCTCGAGCGGGCGGTCGCAGATGCCCGGGCCAAGGGTTTTCTCGGAAAGGGGATATTCGGTTCGGGTTACGATCTCGAAATTGTCGTCCACTCCGGCGCCGGCGCCTACATCTGCGGAGAGGAAACCGGGCTCCTCGAATCGTTGGAAGGGAAGCGTGGGCATCCCCGACAGAAGCCGCCCTTTCCCGCGGTCGCGGGTCTCTACGGCTGTCCGACGGTCGTCAACAACGTCGAGACGCTCGCCAACCTGCCGCACATCTTCGAGCGGGGTGTGGGGTGGTTCCAGGACCTGGGTCACTCGGCGAATAACACGGGACCGAAGCTCTACTGCGTCAGCGGACATGTCCAACGTCCGAGAGTCGTCGAGCGTGAACTCGGGGTGCCACTCAAGGAACTCATTTACGACGAGTGTGGCGGTATCCGTGACGGCAACGCTCTCAAGGGAGTCATCCCCGGGGGCTCGTCCGTGCCGATCCTGACGCCCGACGAGATCGACGTACGGATGGATTTCGACTCCCTCGCAAAGCGGAAGACTTTGCTCGGATCTGCCGGCGTCATCGTGCTTGACGAAACGACGTGCATCGTTCGATTTGCTGCGCGGACGGCCCGCTTCTATGCCGAAGAGTCCTGTGGACAGTGCACGCAGTGCCGTGAAGGCACCTGGTGGATGGAGCAGGTCCTCCATCGGATCGAGCGCGGCCAGGGAACCATGAACGACCTGGAGATGATCGAAGACATGTGTGGTCACATGAAGGGTGTGACAATCTGCGTGCTGAGCGATGCTTGCGCGATGCCGGTCGAGGCGATGATTCAGAAGTTCCGATCGGAGTTTGAGTACCACATCACCGAAAAGCGGTGCATGGTCAGTCATTGATCAGGGGACAAGGGAGCCTGTCCCCCTTGCCTGGTGTCACCGGGAAACGGGCAGGGTACCCGCACAAACCGCCCGGTGGCGATGCTAAGAACTGCCGGCCGGTGGCGGCAATTTGCGGGCCTCGACGTCCGATGCGAAGCCCACCTGACCGTGCTTTCCGTCGCAGAAAGGCTTGTTCTCGGACTGGCCGCATCGACACAGCGCGATAGCTTCACGACCCGACAAGTCAAACTCCTGACCCCGTGCGTCCTTGATTCCGAAGTTGCCCTTGATCAGCAAGGGTCCATTTGTGCGTACGTTGATTTCGGTCGAATCGGCCATGATTTTCGGTCCTTTCGCGTTATCGTATTTGCTAAATAGCTGATTTAATGTGGGTTAGATTTGCGCGGCGGCATCCGCCGTCCAGAGGCCCGATAAAGAGTCACTCTAACACAATGGGACCTTGTAGTTCCCGGTACCAGTGGTATAATCCCACGCTTTCATAGTTTAAGTCGACCGTTCCGACCGGATATCCGACACCGGACCAAACCAACCGACGGGATCGGCCGTCTATAGACTTTAGGAAGCGAGATGCGGGGACCCGCGTCCGAAGTACCCGATGTGGCGGTTTTCGATGCCTCAGCCTTGAAATGGCTTCGAAATTGCTTACATTTGCTAGGGGAAACGGACCTCCCGGCCGACGAAGAGGTCGGCGCCATAATGAGAGGAGGATGTCATGGACAAGAGAAAGCTGCAGCGGATCAAAGAGGCTCTCACCCAAGAGTACGACAACCTCGTGAAGTCGCTGAACCGGAACCGAGAAGCGGATGGAGAGATCAAGCTTGATAAGACGGAAGACGAGGGCGATCTCGCGTTGATCAGCCACAACAAAGAGCTGCTCTACAATCTGCACGAAACGGACTTTCGTCGGCTCAAAGCCATCGAAGACGCCCTCGGGCGGATCGATCGGGACGAGTACGGCGAGTGCGCGGGCTGCGGTGAGGACATCAACGAGAAGCGACTTGTCGCGGTGCCTTGGGCGACGATGTGCATCACTTGCCAGGAAGAGGCCGAGAGGGAAGACTTGTCGGTCACCGCGATGGCCGGCGTACGCCGTTCTGGGGATAAGTAGTTGCCGATCGAATCCTACCTGACGAGCATCTCGGCGAGGACAAACAGGCCGACACCGGCAAAGACCACCAGTGCCAGCCGAACGCCGGGCTCACGGTTGACCTCGGGCATCAGATCCGATGCCGCGACGTACAGCGTGGCCCCGGCGGAGACCGGTAGCGCATAAGTCGGCGAATTTCCTGCCAGAAGTACCACCAGCACTCCACCCACAGTCGAGAGCCCTAGAAGCACCGCGGCGTTGAACGCGATACGTTTGGAGAAACCCGAGCTGAGCGCGACCGAAGATATCGTGAACCCGTCCGGGATCTTGTGAATCAGGACGGCCAGGAACACTAGCGTGCCGGTGCTGCCCGACACTGCAAAACCCGCGCCGATCGCCACGCCGTCGAAGAACGTGTGCACGAGCAGGCCGACCAACGCCGACATCGCGACCGCAGGGTCGGCCATTTCGTCATGGTGCGTCTCCTCGCCGAAGTGCAGGTGCGGGGCGACGGTGTGTTCGAACAAGTGGACGACGAGGTAGCCGACCAGCACCCAGGCGGCGGCACTGTCCAGAAGCGTCATGCTGATCGGCAGCATCTCCAGGAAAACAGCTCCGAGCATGAACCCGGAGCCCAGCGCGAAGAAATAACGAACGCTCGAACGTCCCCAGTGAAACGCCGTGACCATCGCGCCTCCGATAACGTTGGCGCCGGCGGCCACCAGGGCGAGCAGGAACGGCAGTAGGGCGGGGAACATCGATTGCTGGACCTTCTTTGTATTCTCTTATGCCGGGTGTCAGCCGCTGTGGCGGACGGTGATGACATCGCCATCGGCGACCACGTACTGCTTGCCTTCGAGCCGGAGCAGACCTTTTTCACGGAGCGCTGCGAAGCTGGGGTGTTCTCTGAAGTCGTCGAAACGGGAGACCTCGGCCCGAATGAAGTGCTTTTCCAGGTCTGTATGGATCGCTCCTGCGGCTTTCTGCGCGGACGTGCCGCGCCGGATCGTCCACGCCCGGCACTCTTCCTCGCCGGCCGTGAGGAAGGAAACCAGACCGAGCAGGTGGTAGGCGGTTCGAATCAGCCGGATCATCCCGGTTTCCTTGAGGCCGTAATCGGCGAGAAAGCTGTTCAGTTCTTCCTCCGGCAGTTCCGCCATCTCGGCTTCGAGTTTGCCGCAGATGTAGACGCGCTCGGTGTTTTCCGGCGTCGCCTCGAGTGGTTCCTGCGCTTCGCCGATCAGATCCAACTGGTCTTCCCCGATATTGATGGCGTGGATCATCGGCTTCTCGGAAAGGAATGCAAAGCCGCGGATGCGTCGCCGATCGTCGTCGCCGAGGTCCATTTCTCTCAGGGGCCGGTTCGAGTCCAGCCACGCCAGAGCCTCCTTGAGGAGATCCCTCTCGCGTGCCAGGTCTGCGTCCTTGATTTTTCGAAGATCCTTGTCGAGTCGCTCGAGCCGCTTCTCGATCGATGCCATGTCCGTCAGCCTCAGCTCGGCGTCGAAGTCGCTGATGTCACGATCGACGTCTACCGAGCCTTCCGGATGCGGCACAGTATCATCTTCGAACGCTCGGACAACATGAACCATCGTGTCGACGTCACGAACGGGATCCAGCGCCATATCACGTCCCTTTCCGCGCACGAGCCCCTGGACATCGACGAATTCGATCGTTGCGTAGGTGGTCTTCTTGGGCTCAAAGACGGAAGCGAGGAAATCGACGCGTTCGTCAGGCACCTGAACGACACCGACGTTCGGTTGGGCCTTCCGTCCACGGTCGGTAATCATGGCCGGCCCGGCCTGCGTCAGGATTCTGAAGATCGTGGTCTTGCCGACCTGCCCGAGCCCGACGATGCCGGTTTTCATGTGGCGGTTAGCGCTTGCCGTTGGCGGTTGGCGTTCGAACGTTCACCAGTTACAGGCCGAATGCCACTGCCCGATGGCCGGATCGCATAGTAAGTGAAACCCTACCATACATTTCCAGATATTTTTTGGTTGACAGCTTTAAGGCCCATCAGTAGTCTGATGTGGACAGAAGTGGTCCAAAGTAGTCAGAACGGGACTTTTTATAATGCTGCGTGGAAATCAACCGGCAAGGATCGATGAGAAGGGTCGTTTGAAGATCCCTGCAGTTTTCCGCGCAGATATTGAAGATTCCTGGGGCAGCGACTTCTATGTGACCAGCGTCACCGGCCAGTCCGTCCGTGTTTACCCCCTTTCTGTCTGGCAAGACATTGAAGAAAAGCTCACCAATTTGCCCGCCTTTAACCCTACCAAAAAAAAATTTCTGGACCGAGCGAATTACTTCGGCCAGTTAGCCACAATGGACAAGCAGGGACGGGTTTTAATCGCTCCTCTTCTGAGAGAGTCGGCCGAGATGGTTGGAGAAGTCGCTGTCCTGGGATACCTGAATTATTTAGATGTCTGGAACAACACACGGTTCCTGAAACGGCTCCATGACGAGCCGTTCACGGAAGAAGATGAGCAGGTCATGAGCGAGTTGGGAGTTTAGGTGGCCGTGGATGCCTCAACACACACCCGTCTTGCTCGAAGAAGTCCTGGGTTTCCTGAACCCGCAGCCGGGGGGACGATTCATCGACGCGACGCTCGGGGCGGGGGGGCATGCCGCCGCTATTCAGGAGCGGACCGCACCCGACGGGAGGCTGCTCGGCATCGACCAGGACGCGGCCGCACTGGAACTGGCCCGCAAGACACTGGCTCCATGGACGGACAGAACCGTAGTCATTCGCACGAACTTCAGTGAGGTCGCCGAAGCGGCACGTGCGGAAGGATTCCTGGGTGTGGACGGCGTGATCGCAGATCTTGGCGTTTCCTCGATGATGCTGGACGAGGCCGACCGTGGGTTCTCGTTCCGGACGGACGGGCCCCTCGACATGCGGATGGACCGGCGGCAACGGACGTCTGCAGCGGATCTGGTTAACACCGGTACTGAACGACAACTCGCCGACACCATCTATAGATTGGGAGAGGAGCGGCGCTCACGGCCCATTGCCCGCGCGATCTTCCGGAGCCGGCCGCATGAGACGACCGGAGACCTCGTTCGAGCGATCGAAGCTGTGTCTGGCAGACCGCGTTACGGACGCATTCATCCTGCCACACGAACCTTCATGGCTCTGCGGATAGCGGTCAACCAGGAATTGGAGAGACTGGAAGCTTTCCTGGACAGTGTGATCGAGACACTCCGCTCGGGCGGTCGTCTCGTCGTCATCAGCTTTCATTCATTGGAAGATCGGATCGTCAAACATCGCATGCGTGAGCTTGGCCGTGTCCTGACCAAGAAGGTTGTTCGGGCAGGTGAGAGTGAGCGGGGGCGGAACCCGCGTGCGCGGAGCGCGAAGCTTCGGGCACTGGAGAAAATCTAATGTCCACGATCGACATCCACTTCGACAAGAAGATCAACAACTCCAGAATCGTGCGGGACGCTGATACGCGGTGCCGGCTCGAGTACCTCTGCCTGACGATGTTGGGCGCTGTGTTTGTGCTCGGCGTGCTCCTCTACGCGTGGCAGCAATACGAATGGATCCAATACGGGTACCACATCGAAGAGGCGCAGAAGAAGATCGAACAACTCAGTGAAACCGGCCGCCGTCTCAGCGTCGAACGAGCCACGCTGGCCAACCTCCAGAGAATCGACACGATTGCCCGGCAGGAACTCGGCATGACGGGCCCCGCAGCCGGGCAGGTCGTGTCCTTCGGGTTCGACGCGCCCGAGGACGCCGGTGTTGCCGGGACACTGCTCGCTGAAAAGACTCGATAGGTGAGCTTGAAGGAGTGATGGGATCAGGAGGCGCGCCAATTCGCAGGCGGCTCGTCGCAATCGCGGCGTTCATGGGCATCTGGAGCCTGGCGATCGGGTTTCGTCTATTCGATCTTCAGGTTGCTCAATCGGCAGACTTCAGAGACCTGGCCGAAAACCAGCACCAGCGGGTGTTGGAGATCAGCCCCCGCCGTGGATCAATCTACGACCGCAACGGTAACGCACTGGCGGTCAGCATCGAGGTCGATTCTCTCTACGCGGTTCCCGCCGAGATTCAGGATCCCGCTGGGACGGCGGACTTCCTTTCCCGCATCCTAGACATGCCCGCTCCAGCTCTGGAGAGCCGGCTGGATTCGGACCGATTGTTTGCGTGGATCGAACGCAAGATTACCGCGCGCCAATCCGAACGCATCCGCGCCGCCGGAATCGACGGGCTCTATTTCCAGACAGAGAGCAAGCGCTTCTATCCGAACCGGGAGTTAGCTGCGCATGTGCTCGGGTTCGTGAACCTGGACGACAACGGCGGCGCCGGCCTGGAGTACCGCTTCGAGGAAGCCATCGGAGGAACGCCGGGCAAGGTGATCGTGATGACGGATGCCCGAGGGCGCAGTTTTCAGCGGCTCCAGCAGGCGTCTGCAAGCGGGGCGAGCCTCACGACCACGATCGACCGGACGATCCAGTACATCGTCGAGAGGGAGATCACCCGGACGATCGCCGAGACCGATGCCATTGGAATGTCGGTCATCGTGACCAACCCGATGAGCGGTGAAGTCCTTGCGATGGCCAACTACCCCCAGTACAACCCGAACGAATACAACCAGTACCCTGCCGCGTACTGGACCCGGAACCGGTCGATCGGTCATGTGTATGAACCGGGATCGACGTTCAAGATCGTTACGGCCGCGGCGGCACTCGAAGAAAACCTGACGCACCTGGACGAGATCATCGACTGTCAGATGGGCTCGATTGTCCTGTTTGGTCTCCGGATCAATGACCACAAAGCGTTCGGCGATCTCACCGTTCGGGAGATCCTTCAATATTCCTCCGACGTCGGCATCATCAAGCTGGGACTCCGTTTGGGTGACGAGCGGTTTGCATCCTACATCGACAGACTGGGCTTCGGGCGTCGTACCGGGATCGATCTGCCTGGAGAGGAACGAGGGCTGGCCAGCCCAGCGGTAGAGTGGTCGAACGTGTCGGTCGGTGCCAAGTCCATGGGACAGGAAATCGCGACGACGGCGTTGCAAATCGTCAACCTCGTCGCAACCATCGCCAATGGGGGCATTCTGTTCCGGCCCTACGTCGTCGACCGAATAGACGACGCGACCGGGGTCATCGAACAGACCGCACCTTCGGGCACCAGGGTTTTGTCCAGGGAAACGGCGCGCCTGCTGCAGGACGCCCTGGGGAAGGTTGTGACCGATGGGACAGGTACTCGGGCTCGAATTTCAGGATTCTCCGCGGGGGGCAAAACCGGAACCGCGCAGAAGTATGATCCGAAGACTGGAACCTACTCGCTCACCAAGCACGTCGCTTCGTTTGCCGGATACGCACCCGCCGACAACCCGGTTTTGGCGGCAATCGTCGTGATCGACGAACCCAGCGGTGAGGACGGCGGCGGAGCAGTTGCCGCTCCCGTGTTCGCCAGGATCGTCGAGCAGGTACTGCGCTATCGTTCCGTGGTCCCGGACCGACCCGAAACGCTGCCGCGATTCACCGAGGATGGTCAATCTCCCGAGTCGCCACAGCCGCCGCAAGAGCAATTCGAGGATGCTGTCTTGACCGCATGGGAAGTGATGGACACTTCCCTGGCGGCTGGCCCTGATTTTCCCAGTGGTGCGGGCGATCGGTACTCTCTCGCTCAGCTCCCGGTACCGAATTTCTCTGGAAAATCCCTTCGACAGGTTACGGAACAGAGCCTGAGGTTGGGACTCAGACTGCAGTCGGTGGGTTCAGGAGTAGCCGTTCTGCAGGCGCCTCGGCCGGGCACCCTGGTACGGCCCGGCACCCCTGTCCAAGTTCGGTTTTCCACCACTACAGGCGGGGGCCCGAAACCGGATCCCCGCGATCGGTAGTTTCGCTCTTGCCGAACGACCGCTCCGCGGACGGCGGCGGGCAGTGGTGGATTGCCGATGTCGCATTTACAGAGCGGACCGGTGGCGGCCATCAAGAACAGAACCGGGAGCGGTAGCGACCGGGTCGGCATCGCACGGCGTGAGGGAGCAGAGGGCCCGACCTAAAGAAGGGCGTGGGGGGACCGGCCCCGCGTCGAGTTCCCGCAAGCGAAGGGAAGCGGACGAGGATCGGGCACTAGTTAAATGAAATGAAGCGAAAGGGACGGTGGGCCCGACGCTAAGAAATGGACACATGAAGTTGGACCAGGTACTACAAGACGTCGAGGCGCAGTCGTTCGGAGACGGAACGACACAGGACATTTCCGGCATTGCTTATGACTCCCGCGCCGTCCGCCCGGGTTCGGTGTTCGTAGCGATCTGGGGCGCCCTGGCGGACGGCAACGACTTCGTACCCGAGGCGATTGCAAATGGCGCGGTAGCAGTGGTCTCGGAGCAGCCCGCCCGTGCATCCGTGGCGTGGTTCCAGGTGAGCTCGGCCCGTTCGGCGCTCGCCGTGCTGGCGACGAACTACTACCGCCGCCCGACTCGGGATCTGTCCCTGGTCGGCATCACAGGTACGAATGGAAAGACGACGACGAGCTACATCCTCGAATCGATTCTGAAAGCTGCGGGCCACGGGGTTGCGCTCGTGGGGACGATCGACCACCGTGGTCCGGGTTTCGGCCACAGCGCCGTCAGGACGACTCCGGAGGCGCCGGACCTGGAACGCATGTTTCGCGATGCCGTTGGCGTGGGTTGCCGTCACGCCGTGATGGAAGTTTCGTCCCATGCCATAGCTCTGGGCCGTGTGGAACAACTGGATTTCGACGTCGCCGCGTTCACGAACCTGAGCGGCGATCATCTGGATTTCCACGGCGGTATGGAAGAGTACTTCGGGACCAAGAAGAAGCTCTTTGCCGGTCTATGTGGACAACCGCCCGAGACGGCCGTCCTCAACCTCGACGATACTAGGTTCGCTGAGCTGCGGGCCTTAGGCAACTCCCGCGTCATCTCCTACGGGCTTAATCAGGACGCCGAGGTGTGTCCCGTTCGCTACGCCTTCAGGTGGGATGGGACCGACGCCGAGTTTTCAACGCCAAGAGGTGACATCCGATTGCGCTCGTTGCTGGTCGGGCGGCCCAACCTGTACAACCTGGCTTGCGGGGTTGCTATCGCAATCGCACTGGAGGTTCCCACCGCGGCGATCGTCGAGGGCGTGACCCGACTCGACTCCGTACCCGGCCGCTTCGAGTGTGTCGATCGTGGGCAATCGTTTCGCGTTGTCGTCGACTACGCTCATAGTGATGACGCATTGGAGAAGGTCCTCACGGCTGCTCGCGAGGTTACCCACGGGCGTCTGATCGTCGTGTTTGGTTGCGGTGGCGCCCGGGACCAAGACAAGCGGCCCCGGATGGGCGAGGTGGCCGGCCGGCTCGGTGACATCGTCGTCGTCACCTCTGACAATCCACGCGGGGAGGACCCGGACGAGATCATGCGAATGGTGGAACAAGGGCTGCGCGGTGGCAAGGCTACCTATGAGTGTGAGCCCGACCGCCGCGTGGCCATACGCAGGGCGTTCGATGAAGCGGGGCCGGACGACACCGTACTGATCGCCGGCAAGGGGCATGAAACGTACCAACTCGTGCGGGATCGAGTGATCCCTTTCGACGACAGACTGGTTGCCGGGGAACTGCTCGATGAACTTGAGGTTGGCAGAGATCGCTGAGTTCATCAGCGGGAAAATCGAAGGCGAGGGGAATCCCAGAGTACGGGGGTACTCGATCGACAGCCGCACAGTAAAGCCAGAGGAGTTGTTTTTCGCCATCAAGGGGCCCCGGTTTGACGGACACAACTACCTGGGAGAAGTGGCCGAGAAGGGTGCGGCTGGTGCGGTAGTTTCCGGCGCGGTGGTCGGCGGCCTGGACTTACCGCAGGTTCGTGTCGCGTCCACAACTCGCGCGCTGGGCGATCTGGCGCGGGCGGTCCGGCGCCGGTGGGGGCGTCCGGTCCTGGCCGTCACAGGCAGTATCGGCAAGACGACGACCCGCGAAATGATTGCCACGGTCCTGGGATCTCGTCACCGGGTTTTGCGGACGGTTGGGAACATGAACAACGAGCTGGGCCTTCCGCTGTGTCTGCTGCGGGCGGAACCGTACCACGACATGGCTGTCTTGGAGATGGGGATGTCGGCGCCCGGAGAGATTGCCCGGCTGGCGTCGATCGCTGAGCCGAACGAAGGCGTGATTACCAACGTAGGCCCGGTGCACCTGGAGTTCTTCGATTCGATCGCAGGCATCGCCCGGGCCAAAGAGGAGCTTCTCGACGGACTGGTCGGTGACCGGCGTGCGTATCTCAATAACGACGACTCCAGGGTCCGTGCGATGGCGCGACGATTCGACGGAGAAATCGTGACCTTCGGTGTTCGATCGGCCGCGGCCTTTCGGGTGACGCGCATCGAGCACCTCGGACTTGAAGGCACTGCTTTCACCGTCCGGCACCGTCGGCGCGAAGTGAACTTCGTGTTGCCGCTGCTCGGCGTCCATAACGTGTCCAACGCCACTGCGGCAATCGCGGTCGGTATCACGCACGGGATGGACTGGGACGAACTGCGGCGGGTCGTCGAAGGGATGGCCCCGGAACGAATGCGGGGACAGATCGTCAAATTTCGTGAAGGCTTCGCCGTGATCGACGATTGCTACAACTCGAGTCCGAAGGCGTTGACGGAAATGATCCGGTTGATGCCCAAGATTCCCGGTTACGGGCGACGGGTCGTCGTGGCGGGCGAAATGCTCGAACTGGGCGCCGAGAGCGCGAAGATGCACGCCGCGTGCGGCAGGGAAGCGGTCAAGGCCGGCATCGACGTTATCGTCGGCGTTCGTGGCGACGCGGCCGCCCTCGTCCAGGGTGCCCGGGAAGCCGGGGCGTCCGAATCCCGGCTTATGTTCGTTCGCGACGCCGTCGAGGCCGGCGATCTCGTCGCGGAGACTGTCAGAAAAGGCGATTTGGTTCTGATCAAAGCCTCACGTGACGTCGCCCTGGAACAGGTGATCGACACGCTGAGACTGTCGTTCTCGAGCCTGGAGCCGTAATGCTCTACCACTTGCTTTACGAGTATCTGCGTCCGCTGACCGCCGATTGGCCGGGGTTCGGTGTGCTGAACGTCTTTCAGTACATCACGTTCCGGACGGCCATGGCGACGATGACGGCGCTGGCGATCAGCTTGGGGGTGGGACCCTGGCTTATCGAGCGGCTGCGCCATCTCCAGATCGGACAGAACATCCGGGACGACGGCCCGGAGTCCCATCAGGTAAAAGCAGGAACGCCGACGATGGGCGGTGTCCTCATCGTCGTTTCCATCGTCGTGTCGACGCTGCTCTGGACGGACCTCGGGAACCCTTTCAGCTGGTTGCTCATCGGGTCGACTATAGCGTTTGGAGGAGTCGGCTTTGCGGATGACTACCTGAAGGTGGTTCGGAAGCGGTCGCTGGGGTTGCGAGCGGACGCAAAGATCGGATTGCAGGTGCTTACAACGATTGTGATCGGCTACGTCCTGATCGATCTGGCGGCTCGCGGTTCGTTCTCGACCAGGTTGACAGTCCCGTTTTTCAAATTGTTCACTCCCGACCTGGTGTTCGGACAGGCCCAGAACCCATTGCTATTGGCGCTGGGCGCCGTGCCTTTTCTCCTGTTCATTGGCCTGGTGATCGTCGGGTCGTCCAACGCCGTCAACCTGACCGACGGGCTCGACGGCCTGGCGATCGGATCGGTGCTGATCGCCTCGGGAGCGTTGACTGTCTTGACCTACGTCACGGGTCATGTCGAGTTTTCGACCTATCTGGACCTGCAGTACATCCGGCCCGTCGCCGAAGTGACGATCTTCTGCGGTTCGATGGTAGGAGCCAGCATGGGGTTTCTCTGGTACAACGCGCACCCCGCCGAAGTGTTCATGGGGGACGTCGGCTCACTCGCACTCGGTGGGGCGATCGGCACAGTTGCCGTCGTGATCAAGCAGGAACTGCTGCTGATCTTCATCGGCGGGATCTTCGTCGTGGAAGCGCTGTCAGTGATGGCTCAGGTCGTGTCGTTCAAGCTGCGGGGCAAGCGAATATTCAGGATGGCGCCGCTGCACCACCACTTCGAGCTCGCAGGTTGGGACGAGTCGAAGATCATCATCCGCTTCTGGATCGTGGCGCTGCTGTTCGCGCTCTTCAGTCTGTCCACGTTGAAGCTGAGATGACGGGGTTGTGCCCATGGTTGTAGTGGTGGGGATGGCAAGGAGCGGACTGGCCGTGTCACGTCTGTTGACCGCCCGGGGAGTTGCGGTGTTTGCCACCGATGCCGGATCGAATCCGATGATGATCCATGAGTTCGACCGCCTCGGCATTCCCCATGAGGTCGGAGGGCATGCGGTGCAGCGCTTTCGCGGCGCCGACGAAATCGTGGTCAGTCCGGGAGTGCCGCTCGGAATCGAACCGTTGGCCGAGGCGCGCAGCCGCGGGGTTCCGGTCGTCGGCGAAATGGAGGTCGCAGCAAGGTACCTCCGAGGGGACATCGTTGCCATCACCGGCTCCAACGGAAAGACCACGACGACATCGCTGGTGGGGAGGATTCTCGCAGGCGGAAAGCGGCCGGTACAGGTCGGCGGCAACATCGGAATCGCGGTTTCCGAAATGGTGGAATCGTCAACTGAGGAAACGATCAACGTGCTCGAGGTCAGCAGCTTTCAACTGGACGCGATCGAGGCGTTTCGGCCTCATGTGGGCGTCGTCCTCAACGTCACTCCCGATCACATGGACAGGTATCCGGACTTTGAAGCCTACCGGGCATCCAAGTTTCGCCTGTTCTCGAACCAGGAGTCCGAGGATTTTGCGGTTGTCAACGATGACGACGCCGGCTCGTTTCCGGTTCCGGTCCCACTGCAATCCCAGCTGTGTGTGTTCAGTCAGCGTCGGAAGGTGGCCGGGGGCGCTGCGGTGGAGGATCGACGGCTGTCGGTCCGAGGGCGGCCTGTACTTGGCATTGACGAAATTCCGCTCCGCGGCAACCACAACGTCGACAACGTGCTGGCGGCGCTCCTGGTCGGCGACATCTGCGGTATCGGCGCCGCCGAAATGGCGGAGGCGGTCCGGTGTTTTCCGGGGGTCGAGCACCGGCTCGAGAGCGTGGGAACAATCGATGGGGTGGAATTCGTCAACGACTCCAAGGCGACGAATGTGGACGCGGCGGTGAAAGCGGTCGAGTCCTTCGTAGAGAGTCTCATCATCATCGCCGGCGGGACCGCAAAGGGCGCGGACTTCAGCGCTCTCGTCGATGCGATGGAGGGGCGTGTTCGGAACGCGATCCTGATCGGTGAGGCATCGGACCAGATCGCGGCCGCGATCGGCGCCCGCATCCCTACGAGCCGCGCAGAATCGATGGAGCAGGCTGTGGCCTCTGCCAGAGCGGTGGCCCTGGACGGGGATGTCGTGCTGCTCGTTCCGGCGTGCGCCAGCTTCGACATGTTCGATGACTACGAGGATCGGGGACGAAGGTTCAAGGATGCGGTGAAGTTTCAGGTGGGAATGCGGGAGCAATGAAGGACCGGCAGTTGGCTGTTGGCGGTTGGCTCTTGCACAGCCGCAGAATTGCGCGATGTCACAACCAACTACTGACGACTGAAAACTGATGACTAAAAGCCAAACGCTAACAGCTGACAGCTAACCGAAATGGCCCGAAAGCTCAAACCAGACTGGATCCTGTTCGTTGCGACGCTGACGCTCGTGCTCATCGGTGTCGTGATGGTGTTCAGTTCTTCCGCGGTGCTGGCGAAGGAGTGGTACGGGGACCCGAATTTCTTCGCGTTCCGCCACATGGTTGCCATCAGCCTCGGCCTGGCCGCCATGTTCGTCCTCATGAGGATCGACTACCATCGCTACAGCCACCCAGCCGTGATTTTCTCCAGCCTGTCTGTCGTGACCGTCCTGTTGGTGTTGACGTTCCTGCTGCCGGCTACGGCGAACACGCATCGCTGGATCCGATATGGGAGCCTGTCTTTCCAGCCCGCGGAGCTGGCGAAACTGTCGATCATCGTCTTTGTGGCCTACTTTCTGGACAAGCGGAACGACCGGGTCAACGACTTCGCGTTCACGCTGGTCCCAGTCGGGGCGGTGACAACGCTGCTGGCAGGGCTGATCGTCTTGCAACCGGACCTGGGCACTGCGATCTCGATCGTTGCAGTCGTCGGGATATTGTTGTTCGCCGCCGGCCTCAGCCTGCGGTGGGTCGCCGCCGCAGGGTTGGCGGCGGCACCCTTGCTCTACCTGCTGGTTTTCCGCGTGCCCTGGCGCCTGGACCGGCTCAAGGTGTTCATGGACCCGTGGTCCGATCCGCTGGGCAGCGGCTTTCAGGTCATTCAGTCCCTGATCGCTGTCGGCACCGGAGGGATCGGGGGTGTCGGGTTCATGGAGGGCCAGCAGAAGTTGTTCTATCTGCCTGAGCCGCACACGGACTTCATTTTTGCGGTAGTGGGCGAGGAACTGGGTCTGGTGGGGACCACTGCCGTCCTGCTGTTGTTCGTCATTTTTATATGGCGGGGTCTTCGGAGTGGGTACCGCGCTCCGGACCTGTTCGGCCGCTATCTGGCCATGGGTATCTCGATGATGGTGGGCGTTCAGGCCTTCATCAACATGAGCGTCGTTCTCGGATTGCTACCGACGAAAGGGATTCCGCTGCCGTTCCTCAGCTACGGGGGCAGCTCATTTCTCGTCATGATGGCCAGTGTGGGAATCCTGATGAATGTGTCCCAGCACGGACGCTGACGCAAGTTTGGCGAAATGTTTGCACATGAGGTCGTATCTGCTTGTTTTTACAGGGCGAAAAAAATACGGTCCGGTCCTGATCTGTCACTATGAGGGCGATAATCGCAGGAGGTGGAACGGGAGGTCACCTGATGCCCGGCATCGCCGTGGCGCGGGAGATTCTCAGGCGAGATCCCGGGTCCGGAATCCTGTTCGTCGGTGCGGACCAGGGAATCGAGCGGACGGTCGTGCCGCGGGAAGGCTTCGCGCTGGAAACGCTGCCGATCGGTGGCCTCAAACGAGTCGGATGGCGCCGCGCTTTCGCGAACGGGTTCGCGATGGTGTCGGCTCTGGTGCGTTCGATCGGAACGCTGTCCCGTTTCGACGCCGAGGTGGTTGTTGGGCTGGGCGGGTACGCGTCGTTTCCGATGGTCGGAGCGGCCATCCTCCGGCGAAAGCCCGTGGTGATCATGGAGCAGAACGTGCTGCCGGGATTGGCTAATCGGGTCCTGGGTCGTCGGGCGGATTTTGTCGCCGTGCCGGACTCTCGAGCCGCTCGGCACTTTCCGGGTCGGGCGGTTGTCACCGGGAATCCGGTGCGGGCGGGGTTCAAGAGCATCGCGCCCAAAGAGCATCGTCCGCCGTTCACGATCCTCGTCACGGGCGGGAGCCAGGGAGCGGAAGCGATCAACCGGGCAATGGTCGGTGCACTCGAATTTCTCGGCGGATGGAAGGAACGTTTGCAGTTCGTGCATCACTCTGGCCAGAGACAGGAGCGAGAGATCCAGCAGGCATACGATGGCGCCGGGTTCTCAGCGCGGGTGCGCGGTTTCTTCGAGGACTTCGCTGCGGAGTACGCCGGTGCGGACCTGATCGTCGGTCGCGCGGGGAACACAACGATCGCCGAATTGGGCGCGGCAGGCCGGGCGGCCATCCTGATACCTCTGCCGCATGCGGCAGACGACCATCAGCGTCAGAACGCGCGCGCGATGGTGGAGAAAGGGGCCGCCATGATGATCGACCCGGCCGACCTCAATGCCGAGTTCCTGGCCCTGCAGATTCGGACGGTCCTCGGGGCGCCCGGGCGTTTGTCTTCGATGGGGGAGATCGCACGCCGGACAGCCGTTCTCGATGCGGAAGTCCGAATCGTCGACCTGATCGAGAGGGCGATCGCGGCGAGGAAGGGAAGTAGTTGACTGACAGCGAACAGCAATTGGCCTTTGGCAATTGGGAAGAGGAAGAGGATGGCAGCAGCCGAGCAGACAACAGACAACAGCCAACGGCTGAAAACTGATGACTGATTACTGACAACTCAAGAACTCGTGTTCAAACGAATCAAGCATGTTCACTTCGTCGGTATCGGCGGAAGCGGTATGAGCGGCATCGCGGAAGTGCTGCTGACGCTCGGGTACAAGGTGACCGGTTCCGACGTACGGGGGACAGGCGTTACCGACGCACTCGCCCGCCGAGGAGCGGAGGTGTTTTCCGAGCACGCCGGCGCACATGTGCGCGGAGCACACGTGGTGGTTTGCTCGTCCGCGGTGGAACAGGAAAATCCGGAAATCCTTGCCGCCAAAGGCGCCAAGATCCCCGTCATCTCCCGGGCCGAGATGCTCGCCGAACTGGCCCGGCTGAAGTACACCATCGCGGTTGCGGGTACACACGGGAAGACAACGACCACGTCCATGATCGCGACGATACTCGATCACGCCGGAATGGACCCCACCTTCGTCGTGGGGGGGCGGCTCAAGACGGTTGGAAGGAACGCCAGATTGGGCAAGGGGGAGTTCATCGTCGTCGAAGCCGACGAAAGTGATCGCTCCTTCCTCATGTTGTCTCCGACGATGGCCGTGGTCACGAACGTGGAGGCCGATCACCTGGACAACTACAAAGACCTGGACGATATCGAAAATACGTTCGTATCCTTCGTCAACAAGGTCCCCTTTTATGGAGCGGTCGTCGTTCCCTCTGATTCGGAATCCGTCGGCAGAATTCGCGAACGCATAACGCGCCGGATGATCACGTTCGGGATCGCCGACGAGGCCGACGTCTTCGTCTCCGAGTGCACGCTGGGGGGCCTGGGTTCTCGCTTCTCGCTCCGCTACAACGGCGGCGCTGTTCAGTCCTGCGGCTTGCGGCTTCCGGGCATGTTCAACGTCCTCAACGCTGCCGCCGCGTTTGCCACGACATTCGAGATGGGCGTCGAGCCCGATGTGATTGCCGGTGCGCTGGAGAACTTCGAAGGGGTCGAGCGGCGGTTCGAAATCAAGAGCCTGGAGCCAGTCGCCGTGATTGACGACTACGCGCATCACCCCACCGAGGTCCGGGCGACGCTGGGCGCGGCGCGTGCGGCTGGATTTCGTCGCGTGCTGGCGGCGTTCCAGCCTCACCGCTACAGCCGGACGTATCACCTGATGGACGATTTTGCGCAGGCTTTCGGCGATGCCGACGCTGTCCTTATCAGCGACATCTATCCGGCTGGCGAAACTCCCATCGAGGGAGTCACCGGAGCGGAACTGGTCGAGCGGATCAAGGCCTCAGGCTCGGGCGAGACGCATTACATGCCGGACTTTGCCGAGATGGAAGCCTACATCAGGGAACACGCACACGAAGGTGATGCGGTCGTGATCATGGGAGCGGGCAACATCACGGTCCTGTCGGACCTGCTTGCCGTTCAGCCCGTCGAACCTGAACCGCTCGAGGTGAACCATGACCAGTAGGCGTATCAACCGATGGATCCGTTCGCTGCGCAGGAAGTCGCGCGCGCAGTTGCAGCGTTATCTCTACATCGGCGTATTCGCTCTCATCCTCGGCTCGTTTTTCTGGGGTCTCTACCGGGTTGTGGTTTACGCGCACCACGCCGAACGGCTCGAGATCAGCCAGATCACCGTCTCCGGACTCGGGCGCATTACCGAAAACGAGATCCTGGCGCGGATAGATCATGTGCCGGGCACGAACGTCCTCAGCATCGACCTGGAGGAAGCCCGCAATTCGATCGAAGCGATCGCCCGGGTCCATCACGCCACCGTGAAGCGGGTATGGCCGGACGAGATAGTTATAGCGATCGTCGAACGCGAACCAATCGGCCTGGCCCGGATCGACGGTGAGATATTTCAAGTGGACGCCGAGGGCGTGGTCCTGCCGATCGATCCGTTTGCCGGCACGGATTTTCCCGTGCTGGGCGGGCTGTATCCGGGGGACATCGAGGGCAACAGGAGCAAGATCGACGTCTACATCGAGATGGTCGAGGCGATCGGACAGGCGGAACTTTCCGAAGTCCACGTTTCGGACCTGGGAGAAGTTTCGGTCGTTCCGGCCGACAGTCCGATGTGGATCGACCTGGGTACAGAGCGGCATCGCGATCGGTGGACCAAGTACGTCAAGCTGAGAAGTCGGATTCGTGCGGAATATCCCGGCGCGGTCCGTCTCGACCTGCGCTTCGAGGATCAGGTCATCATCCGAACAGAACCTTTCGAACCTGGTGGAGAAATAATATGGGGCGAAGAGAGAAAATCATTGTAGGACTCGACATTGGCTCGACGAAGATCTGCACTCTGATCGCAGCGTCGCGCAACGGAAGCCTGGAGACCATCGGCTTCGGCCTGGCGGAGTCGAAGGGACTGAAGAAGGGCGTCGTCGTCAATCTGGAGGCTGCCGTCGAAGCCATCAAGAAGAGCGTGGCTGAGGCTGAGATGATGGCGGGCATGGAGGTGGACGACGTCTTCGTCGGCCTGGCCGGACCGCACATCCGAAGCTTCAACAGCAGAGGCGCCATACCCATCTCGACCCAGTCGCGCGAGATCAAGCGTGAAGACGTCCGGAGAGTGATCGAGACGGCACGTGCGGTCGCGCTGGCTCCCGACCGGGAGATCATCCACATTCTTCCCCAGGAATTCGTCGTGGACGAACAGGACGGTATCGGAGATCCCCTGGGGATGGTCGGGACGCGTCTCGAAGTGAACGTCCACATCGTGACCAGTTCCGTGACAGCCGCTCAGAACATCGTGACTGCCGTGAACCGGTGCGGCCTCGAGGTCGCGGACACGGTACTCGAACCGATCGCCGCGGGTGAGGCCACGCTGAGCGAAGACGAGAAGGAGTTGGGTTGCGTCCTCGTCGATATCGGAGGAGGAACGACGAACCTGGCCATCTATCACCACGGAGCGGTCCGGCATACGGTGGTGCTTCCGATCGGAAGCGACCACTTTACGAACGACATCGCGATCGGCCTGAGAACGCCCATCCCGGAAGCCGAACGGCTCAAGAGGGAGTATGGCTGCGTGCTTGCCTCCATGGCGGACGAGGAGACAACCTTCGAGTTCGCCGGCGTAGGTCGACGCCAGTCGCGCGCGATAAGCCAGGCAGTCCTGAGCGATGTGTTGCAGCCACGTGCCGAAGAGATCATTCATTTCGTCCGCGACGAAATCCGGGGGGCCGGCTATGAACGGGCAGGCGGGGGCCGGGGTTCTGCTGACCGGCGGCGGCGCCGTGCTGAAAGGTATGCCGGAGCTTGTAGAGGAGTTGCTGGACCTTCCCGTCCAGCTGGGCGTGCCGGGGGGGTACAACGACAATCGGCTCACCGAGCCCCAGTTTGCGACCGTGGTGGGGCTGGTCGACTTCGGCAATCGCAGGCGCAAGACACACGAATTTCATGAGCACTCGGGGTCCGCCTTCAAGAAGGCGTTCTCGAAACTCCGGGCGCTCGGGCTGTTTTGATGGCCGGCAAAACTTCCGCCAGGGGAGAGAATAGGTTGATGGCCAGAGACGTTTGGAAAAAGGGGGGAGCAGTGGCAAGCAACGTACAGGCGGAGAATCCAATCCGGTTTCTTTTCGACGAGGAGCGGGATGTTGGCGCCTCGATCAAGGTGATCGGTATCGGCGGTGGCGGATCGAACGCCGTCAACCGGATGATCGAGGCCGGTGTCGAGGGCGTAGAATTCATGGTCGCCAACACCGACCTCCAGGCGCTCAAACAATCCCGTGCTCCGGTCAAGATCCAGATCGGCTCGCAGTTGACCAAGGGGCTGGGCGCTGGAGCGAACCCCGAAATCGGTCGGCAGGCGGCGCTCGAGGACACCGAAAAGCTCCTGGACGCCATGGAAGGTGCGGACATGATCTTCGTGACGACCGGCTTGGGTGGGGGGACCGGCACCGGCGCCGCCCCAATTGTAGCGAGCTTGGCCGCGGAACTGGGCGGCCTGACCGTCGCGGTTGTCACGAAGCCGTTTGCCTTCGAGGGAAAGAAGCGGATGGCGCAGGCCGAGCATGGCCTGGCCGATCTGAAGGAGACCGTTGACACGGTCATTACAATCCCCAACGAGCAACTGCTGGCGACGCTCGAGCGGGGCACGAGTCTTTTCGACGCGTTCCACATCGCCGATGACATCCTGCGTCAGGCCGTGCAGGGCATTTCGGATCTGATTACGGTTCCGGGATTGATCAACCTGGATTTCGCCGACGTCAAGACCGTGATGCACGGGATGGGAATGGCGTTGATGGGCACGGGCGTGGCATCGGGAGAGAACCGCGCGGTAGAAGCGGCCCGACGCGCCATCTCGAGCCGCCTGCTCGAGGAAGGTTCGATCGAGGGCGCCAAGGGCGTGCTGATCAACATCACCGGGGGGAGCGACCTCCTGCTTCACGAAGTGAGCGAGGCGTCGGGCATCATTTACGAAGCCGCCGACAGCGAGGCCGACGTCATCTTCGGCGCCGTGCTGGATGAGAGCATGAAGAGCGAGGTGAAGATCACCGTCATCGCAACCGGATTCGACCGCAACGTCCACGAGAGGCCGATCAAGGCCGTCGTGGGTGGTGAGGCTGTGGTGGGTGGCGATCTGGAGATCCCGGCCTTCCTCCGACGGGCCACTAACTGATCGACGACGGGGTGCGGAGTGGATCACTTCGCACCTCCAACACCGGATCCCGGCCTTCCCTGAGCCATTTGCTGGAGAGCCCGCCTATAATTTCTGAATGGTGTTGACGCTTGACCCCGGGCTGCTCGATGCGGTCGTTTCCCATATGGAGGGCTGCCTGCCCGAGGAGGGAGTCGGTTTTCTCGTCGGACCGACCGGGCGGGCTGCAAGATTCGTCCCTGCCGAAAACTCCCTTCATAGCCGAACCGAATTCGCAGTCGCGCCCCAGTTCCTCTTTAACCTGTTCCGTGACCTGCGGGATCGTGGAGAGGAATTGGTCGCGATCTGCCACTCACACCCGTCGGGCCCGGCGGTCCCGTCCGCATCGGACATCGCGTCGAATCACTACCCGGAAAGCGCCAGTTTTATCGTCTCGTTCGAGGGCGGGGAACCCGAGGTTCGGGCATTCCGGACGGTCGACGGCGCGGTCGTCGACTTGGAGCTTCATGTTATAGTGTAGTCACGCTTTAGGGGAGGCCCCACATGTATCTTCTGCTGATCTCACTGCTATGGTCGGTTCCGTTTGCTATGCAGGCCGCCCCACCCGAAGCGCCCCCGACTGGCCAGGCGCCGGTCATCGCGGTCGCGGAAGCCACGGCGGTTGACGAGGCGCCGCTCTACATGATGCGGGCCGAGGAGAACCTGCGGTTCGGTTCCGGAGTGGACACTGGCCGCGAGTACTACGACGTCGTGATCACGAGCCGCCCGAGCGAGGGCGTCCTGATCAAACTCCCCTACACGCAGAAGGGCGGCAAGTTCACTTTCGACCTCCACCACCGGGTCGGACTGGACGACGATTTCGGGCTTCCCGCCGAGATCATGACCGTCGTTGAGATTCTGACTGGCGGCACGAATCGACTCGGCACGTTTACGATCCTGGATGTCGTCGACCAGGACGCGAAGTTCGATGAGGAGATCGACCGCATCAGCGATGCGGAGATTGACCGCTATGTCACGCCGCTTTCCCGCAAGACGATCACGATCGATACCCAGCCCGGTCCTCAGTCTGTCAGCATTGTTGGACGGGAGCTTACGATCGCGCGCGGAGCCCTCAGCACTCGCATTGACGTTCCGGGTACACGGATCGCGATGGTTTCGAACTTCAAGTTCGAGGAAGTGCGGGAGGTGAATCCCCTCAAGCGCGGTGGCCCCGGCCCCCCGCCATGATGGCCCGGTAGGTTTCCAGTACCCGCTCTGCTGCAGTTTCCCACGAATACCGCCGCACCTGCTCGAGCCCTTTTTCAATCTTCTCCTGACGCAGGACCAGATCGATGAGCAGGCTCTTCATCGCCCTGGCGATATCGAAGACGTTTTCCGGGTGGACGAGGATCGCCGCTTCGCCGAGAACTTCCGGAAGCGATGACGTGTTCGAGGCGACCACCGGGGTACGGTTGGCCATCGCTTCGAGCGACGACAGGCCGAACCCTTCGTAGAGTGAAGGCGAGGCGAAGATTACGGCGGTTTCGTAGAACACCTGTAGGACGGGGTTCGGGACGAAACCGAAGAACCGGACATCCTGCTGAACACCGCTCCGGACCACCGTCAGGCGCAGGTATTGGTGGCGGCCGAGCTCGTCACCGATCACGATCAGCTTCAGGTTGCGATACTTCTTGTTGTCGCCCAGTTCGCTCTTCAAGACTGCAAACGCCTCGATCAGGCGGTGGATGTTCTTGTGCGGCTTGAGCTGTCCCGCGTACAGAATGAACGGGTCGGAGAGCTGGTAGCGCTCGAGAACCTGCTTCTGTTCTTCGGCAGTGCGGCGGACCGCCATGAATCGTTCGTCCAGCGCGTTGTGGACGACGGAGACCTTGTCGGTGGGCAGATCGAAGATGTGGAACAAGTCCTGCCGGGTCGACTCCGAAACGGCGACCACATGGTTGGCGGACCGGGCGCCGCGCCGCGTGTAGAGGTAACGGCGGTAGTTCTCGAACTTCGAGGAACCTTCCTGCGGAAACAACAGGTGGACGCAGTCGTGCATTGTCACCAGGAGTTTCGAGGGGACGAACAGCGGTGTCTCGTGATGGGGCACGTGCAACAGGTCGACACGGTTCGTCCGGAGTTGGATCGGGATCCGGACATGCAAGTTCCACACGCTGTCTTCCTCGGGTACGTGGATGGCCAGGAAATTGGGGCCGAGGGGTCCGAGTTCCAGAAACTGCCGCCGTGACCCGAGTAGAAAATACTCGTTCTCCTGGTCGATTCCCGCCAAGCTTCGAACGAGGTTCCAGATGTGCGCACCCACGCCGAAAGCGTTGATCCTGCGGATGTCGATCGCGATGCGCATGGTGTCATGATAGATGGTCGGAGCCAAATCACATATAGATCGCAGACCGGGCCAACGTGGAACGCTTGAACCATCCTCTGCGGTCCCGAGCGGGCAGGTTGCCCGAGGTCCTGCATTACCTGTTTGATATAATCAAACCCATGATTCCACGGTACGTTGACCGTTCGCCGCCGGGTGCCCCCGTGGGGCGCCGTTCCCGGCCCGCGTTCCGTTCCCGGGGATCAGTCCGCGTTGTCTCCGGCTCGCTAGCGCTGACTCTCCTCGGAGGCCTGCTCTTCGGTCTGCCCGAACTACGCCCGGCTTCGGCCCAGGGCCGGACCATCCTTCAGATCGAGTTGGCCGATATCATCCATCCCGTCAGCGCCGACTACGTCGCCGAGGGTCTCGCCTACGCTGACGAAATCGACGCCGTGGCCGTGATCATCAGGATCGACACGCCGGGAGGACTCATCGATTCCATGCGTGCGATTGTCGAGAGCATCCTGACGTCCCCGGTACCCGTGATGGTGTGGGTCGGTCCGAGCGGTGTGCGAGCCGCCTCGGCGGGGTTCTTCATCCTGCTGTCGGGTGACCTGGCGCTGATGGCTTCGGGTACGAATACGGGAGCGGCCCATCCGGTCTCGGCCCTCGGGGGCGAGATCGACGAGGTCATGGAGCAGAAGATCGTAAACGATGCCACCGCGTTCCTCAGGAGCTATTCCACCAAGCGGGGACGCAATCCCGAACTCGCTGAGCGCGCGGTCACCGAAAGCGAATCGTTTACAGCCGAAGAGGCCCTCGAGAACGAGTTTCTCGACGCCATAGTGGCGGACGTCGCTGCGATCATCGAGACCTTTGACGGGCAGGAGATCCGACGCTTCGACGACACAGTCGAGACGCTGGAATTGAGCGGTGCGACCGTCGAACTTTTTGAGATGAACTCGCGGCAGAAACTGCTGTCGATGATCATGAACCCGAACATCGCGCTGGTCCTGGGCCTGCTCGGCATGCTGGGACTCTACCTGGAGATCACGAATCCTGGCATGATATTCCCGGGTGTGATCGGCGGGATCAGTCTCCTGCTTGCGATGTTCGCCTTTAACTTGCTCCCGGTGAACCTGACCGGTGTCTTGTTAATCCTGCTGGCGATCGCGCTGTTTGTCGTCGAGGCTACGGTCCCCAGCCATGGAGTCCTGGCGATGGGAGGAGTGGTTGCCATGGTTGCGGGAGGACTGATGCTGGTCGAGGGCCCAATCCCCCAGCTCCGCATCCAACCTGGGACCGTGCTGGCCGTGGCGCTGCCGCTCGCGGTGATCACCGTGTTCCTGGTGCGGCTGATAATTGTCTCGCATCGAAAGAAGGCCGTGACCGGACGATCGGGCATGGTCGGCGAGCTGGGCACCACGGCGACAGAGGTGTTTGAAACCGGCCGTGTCATGGTGCACGGCGAATACTGGGGAGCTCGTTCCCGGTCTCCCATCCCACAGGGCTCACGTATCCGGGTCGTCGAAGTCGACGGCCTCAAACTGGAAGTTGAAACCGCAAGCGAGGGGCAATGACACCGATGAATCTGCAGATAGTTGCGCTCGTTATCATCCTGATCTGGGTCTTTAATTCGCTGAACATCCTGCGGGAGTACGAGCGCGGGGTCATCTTCAGGCTGGGACGCCTGCTGCCCGACGCCAAGGGGCCCGGTTTGATCTGGGTGTTCTGGCCGATCGATAAGATCGTGCGTGTCAGCTTGCGCACGATCACGATGGACGTCCCGTCGCAGGACGTGATCACCAGGGACAACGTGACCGTGAAGGTGAACGCGGTCGTCTACTTCCGCGTCGTGGATTCCGCGCGGGCCGTGGTCGAGGTCGAGAACTACCTCTACGCCACGTCGCAACTCGCCCAGACGACTCTGCGGTCTGTGCTCGGTGAGGCCAGCCTGGATGAACTGCTCAGCGGGCGGGAGAAGCTGAACCTGCGAATCCAGGAGATCCTGGACCAGCACACCGACCCTTGGGGAATTAAGGTTTCGCTCGTCGAGATCAAAGGTGTGGACCTGCCCGAGATCATGCAGCGCGCCATGGCGCGTCAGGCCGAGGCCGAGCGCGAGAAGCGAGGCAAGGTCATCCATGCCCTGGGTGAGTTCGAGGCGGCCGAACGCCTGTCGGCAGCGGCGGACAGAATCGCCGCCAACCCGGTAGCCCTACAGCTCCGGTACCTGCAGACGTTGACCGAGATCGGGATCGAGAAGAACACGACGGTTATTTTTCCGCTTCCGATCGACATCTTTACCTATTTCAGGGAAGCCA
This sequence comes from Terriglobia bacterium, assembly GCA_965206125.1. GTDB lineage: Bacteria > Acidobacteriota > Terriglobia > 20CM-2-55-15 > 20CM-2-55-15 > CAXWPM01. The sequence continues at coordinate 49,379 of CBDBIN010000044.1, read as the reverse complement.
TGGAGAAGCAGCAGCCCGAGCCGCCGCGTTCGGGAGATTAGACGATGGAGGACCAGACGTCGTGGCGGGGGCATAGTTTTACTCTGTTGATCTTCGGCGGTGTCGTGGTCTTGTGCTCGATCTTCTTCATACTGGGAATGCTGGTCGGGCGGACGCAGATGACTGCCCTCGTCGCATCGGCCTCTACCGAGACCGAAGAAGCTGCCCCTGACCCGGACCCCGATGAGCTGGATCTGACCTTCTACGAAGACGTCGAGAACGCCTCACCGTCGCCGCTCGAGGCGGGATCAGTCCCTCGATCGCCGCCTCCGGCCCCTCCGACCACAACACCGAACGTGGGTGCGGCTATCACGCTTCAGGTAGCCGCGCTCAGCAACGCCGCGCAAGCGGAGAAGCTGAGGGCCGAGATCCAGGCGCTGGGACTGCGCGTGTTCGTGCTTCGCCCGGCTCCGGACGATGCGTCGGCTCTGCACCGCGTCCAGGTCGGCCCCTTCAGCGACCAGGCCGAAGCCCTCCGCGTGCGCGATCGTCTCCGCGCCGAAGGCTACCAACCGATACTCAGAAACTGACCCGGGAGCGAGGACCACTCTTGATAGCGGAGTGGGCTACCATAACGACCTGACGCTCTACGTCCGGTACGGAGATTTGTTTGCGTACGCCGTGACGCCGATGTCGCTGGTTGCTTGGCTTCGGAAGGAACTCGATTATGAATGAAGAGCTGCTGGAACGGTTTTCGCTGATCAGGGATCGCAGTCAGGAAATACGGAGGTTTCTTTGACGCCCCCGAAAAGCGGAAAAGCATTGACCAGCTCGAGACACAGATCAGCAGTGATCCCGGGTTCTGGTCGGACCAGGCTCGCTCGAGCGAGGTGCTCCGGAGGAAGGCGCGCCTGGAGGAAGGTATCGAGATAGACCGCAAGATCTCGACTCATGTGGAGGATGTCGAGACGCTGTTCGAGTTGGAGAAGGAAGGAGAGGACGTCGGCGACGAGCTGCCCAAGCTCCTCGAGGAGATGGAAGAACTCATCGACCGGGTAGAGTTCCGGATGCTGCTCGGCGGCGAGAACGACGTCCGGAACGCCATCGTCAATATCCACCCCGGCGCCGGTGGGACCGAAGCCCAGGATTGGGCGGCCATGCTGATGCGCATGTACCTGCGGTGGGGCGAGAAGAAGGGCTACAAGACCAAGATCCTCGACTACCAGGACGGCGAGGAAGCCGGCTTGAAATCGACGACGTTTACGGTGTCGGGGGACTACGCCTATGGTTATCTTTCTGCGGAATCGGGCGTCCATCGGCTGGTCCGCATCTCTCCGTTCGATGCTGCCAAGCGACGACACACTTCCTTTGCTTCGGTCTCGGTCTACCCGGAGATCGACGACGAGATCGAGGTCGCGATCGACGAGAAGGACCTCCGTATCGACACCTACCGGTCCAGCGGCGCCGGCGGTCAGCACGTTAACGTGACCGACTCGGCGGTGCGAATCACCCACCTGCCCACCGGAATCGTCGTGCAGTGCCAGAACGAACGGTCCCAGCACAAGAACCGCGACGTGGCGATGAAGATCCTCCGGGCCCGTCTCCACGAGGCGGAGATGGAGAAGAAGCGTGCCGAGGCGCAGGCGATCGAGGACAGCAAGATGGACAACGCTTGGGGCAGCCAGATTCGTTCTTACGTGCTGCACCCCTACCGGTTGGCCAAGGACCATCGCACGAAGGAGGAAATGGGCGACGTCGACCGCGTGCTCGACGGCGATCTGGACACCTTCATCAATGCGTTCCTCCAGTGGAAGACCGGGGCCAGTAACGAAAGTGCGTAGTTCGCGGTTCAAACCAGGGTCGTATGACTGAAATCAGCCCTTTGCGCCTTTGCGCCTTTGCGGTGAAGAAGTCCCTGGTCTCCTTCTGTGCCGCTACGCCTCTGCGGTGAACCTGATGCTTCAGTTCGACACAGGCGTTCAGTTCGTCAAGGGTGTCGGCCCGAAACGAGGGGCGCTACTCACGGGCCGGGGCATCCGCAGGGTGGGAGACCTGTTGCTTCATTTCCCGCGTGCCTACCAGAACCGAGCGCACTTCATCGGGTCGAGCTCCTTGCGGTTGGGAGAGGTGGCGACCATTCACGCCCAGGTCTACCGGGCCCGGCTTATTCCCACACGGTCCCGCGGACGGATTCTCGACGTTGCCTTCAAGGACGAATCGGGCTTCGTCCGCGCCAAGTGGTTCAACGGGGACCATCTCTATCGGAACAAGGTGTTCCTTCCCGGTCGCTGGGTCGTCCTCTTTGGCAAGGCGGAGCGGGACAAGTACGAGTCCGGGGTCGTCTTCTTCAACCCGGAGTTCGAGGTCATGCCCGAAGGAGAGGACGCATCGACCGAGGAGATGGGCCGCTACGTGCCCGTTTACGAGGAGGTGGCCGGCATCACGAGCCGCCAGCTCCGGACGATCATCGAGTCTGCGCTCGAGGCCATACCGGGATCGCTCCACGATCCGTTGCCCGTGGAGTTGCGGGAACGCCATGGGTTTCCCGATCTGGCGAAGTCGATCAAACGGCTCCACCGCCCCCAGTTGGACGATGACCTCGATGCACTCAACTGCCGACGGTCGCCTTACCACCGCCGTTTTATCTTCGAAGAGTTCTTTCTGGTGGAGCTGACGCTGGCCCTCCGGCGCCTCCGGCTTCGCTCGACTGACGGCATTCGTTTTGAGACCAATGACTCCATACGCGAGCGGCTGAAGCGGATTCTTCCGTTTCATCCTACCGGTGCCCAGAAGACCGCGTTGCGGGAGATTGTCGAGGACCTGTGTGCTCCCCATCCGATGAACCGTCTTCTCCAGGGAGACGTCGGCTCAGGCAAGACCATCGTGGCGTTCGAGACCATAGTCATTGCCGTGGAGAACGGGTACCAGGCAGCGATGATGGCGCCGACCGAGATACTGGCCGAACAGCACTACATCAACGCGCGCCAGATCCTCGAACCCCTGGGCTATTCGGTAGCCCTTATCAAACGCGGGGTGCGCCGGGAGGACGAAGAACTCCTCGGGCGGGTGCGAGCGGGCGAGGTCCAGGTTGTCGTTGGGACGCATGCACTCATCGAGGACGACGCGGCCTTCCGCCGGCTGGGCCTGGTCGTTATCGACGAGCAGCACCGTTTCGGAGTCGTTCAGCGCCTTCGTCTCATGGAGAAGGGCCGCAACCCCAACACGCTAGTCATGACCGCCACACCGATTCCGAGAACCCTCGCGATGACGTTTTATGGCGACCTGGACGTCTCGATCATCGATGAGATGCCGCCCGGCCGGATCGAGATCGAAACGCAACATGTGCGCGAACGGGAGCGGCGGCGTGTCGAGCAGGCACTGGGGCGCGAGCTGGGCGAGGGACGCCAATCCTACGTCGTCTACCCGATCATCGAGGAGTCGGAGACCATGGATCTGCGCTCGGCAACCGAAGCCCACGAGAGGCTGTCCGAAGTGTTCGGCGCCGAGAACGTGGGTTTGCTCCACGGTCGAATGAAGAGCGCCGAGAAGGAAGCAACCATGAACACCTTCGCCGCCGGGAAGATCGCGATACTCGTGGCGACGACCGTCGTCGAAGTCGGGGTCGACGTGGCGAACGCCACGCTGATGGTGATCGAGCACGCGGAGCGATTCGGTATCGCCCAGCTACACCAGTTGCGGGGTCGCGTCGGGCGGGGCGCCCACCGGTCCCGGTGCCTGCTCGTCACACCCGACCGGATAGGCGAAACGGCATTCGAGCGTGTCCGCGCGGTCGCTGGGACGAACGACGGGTTCCGTCTGGCGGAAACGGACCTCCGGCAGAGAGGGCCGGGTGAGCTGGCCGGAAGGAAACAGTCCGGCATTCCGGAATTTCGAATCGCAAACCTGGTCGACGACACCGAAATCCTGGTCCAGGCCCGGGAGGAGACCCGGCTGTGGATCGACAGGCCCGCCGTCCGGGATCGTTTGATCGAACAGTTGCGGCGACACTCCGGGACAGCGGGTCTTGTGGCCGTCGGTTAGCGGGTGGCACTGTGAGGATCATCGCGGGGCGCTTCAGGGGCCGGCGTCTCCAGGGGACACCGCCGGACGGAGTTCGGCCGACGAGCGACCGGCTTCGCGAAACCCTGTTTAACATTCTTGGCGATAGCGTAATAGAATCGGTATTTCTGGACGCGTACGCCGGGACGGGTGCCGTCGGATTGGAGGCGATCAGCCGGGGAGCCGGCCGCGTCCGTTTTGTCGAGCGTTCCCGTCAAGCCGTGGCCCTCATTCGCTCGAACGTGGAGACCCTCGGAATTTCCCAGGACATCCGTGTACTGCACATGGAGGTTCGGTCTGCGATCGCGTTATTGGCCGCGGAAGGGGAACACTTCGACATCGTGTTCCTGGACCCGCCTTACGGAGGTGAGGCGCCTTATGTTGCCGACCTGGAGCGCCTGGGTACTGAAGGTGTTGTCGCCGAGCACGGCGTCGTGATCGTGGAGCATTCCAGCAAGCTCGAACTGCCCACCAAGGCGGGTTCGCTGGCCCGAACGCGGACGACTCGGCCGGGTGACAGCGCGTTGACATTCTACGGACCGGAGGTCTTTAGTGAAACGAACGACGGCGATCTACCCGGGTACATTCGACCCGGTCACGAACGGTCACCTGGACCTGATTGAACGCAGCAGCAAGCTGTTCGGTCGCGTGATCGTCGGCATCCTCGTAAACTCCGACAAGGATCCTGTCTTTGAGGCCGAGGAGAGGAAGGAGTTGATCGATCTGTCGATCGCAAAAGGCGTGTCAAACGTCGAGACCGAGGTTTTCAGCGGACTGCTCGTCGACTATGCCCACCGACGGGACGCCCATGTCATCATCAGGGGAATCCGGGCCGTGTCCGACTACGAATACGAACTTCAGATGGCCCTGATGAATCGGCGGCTCCAGCCCGACATCGAGACACTTTTCATGCTTCCGAGCGAGAACTACTCCTATTTGAGTTCCCGTCTGATAAAGGAAATTGCGGAGCTCGGGGGGTCGGTGAAGGGGTTGGTTCCGGACCTGGTGGAACGACGATTATTGGAGAAATTTTCATAACATGGCTTTTGAACTCACCGAGCGTATTTCCCGCATTTCTGCATCCCAGACCCTCGCGGTGGCGGAAGCCGCCGCCAAGCAGCGCGAGTTGGGGTTCGACGTCGTCGAGTTCAGCATGGGCGAGCCCGACTTCGCGACGCCGGACAACATCAAGAAGGCTGCGATACGGGCGATTGAAGCGAACTTCAGCAAGTACACGCCGGCCGGCGGTATCAAGGAACTGAAAGAGGCGATTGTCAGCAAGCACGCCCGCGACCTGGGCTCTTCCTACGACATCTCCGAAGTGATCGTTAACGTCGGAGGCAAGCACTCGATCTTCAGCGTATTCTCCGCGTTGATCACCCACGGAGACGAAGTGATCATCCCGACGCCGTACTGGGTGAGCTTCGCCGACATCACGCGCTACGTGGGAGCGAACCCGATCTTCATCCACACGCCCGAAGAAGATGGGTTCCGTCTGACGGCCGGTATGGTCGAAGAGGCGATCACACCGAAGACCAAACTCCTGATCGTGAACTCGCCTTCGAACCCCAGCGGCGCCGTCCTCGAGAACGATGAGTTCGTACGAATCGCTGAGTTATGCAAAGAGCACGGCGTGCTGCTGATGTCGGATGAGTGCTACGCCTACTTCCTCTACGACGGCCGCGAGCCGTTCTCGATCGCTGCTCACGCTGAGTTCAAGGACAACCTGATCATCACCGGGTCGTTGTCAAAGACTTATGCCATGACCGGATGGCGGATCGGCTTCGTCCTGGGAGATGCGGCGTTGATCAAGGGAATCGGCAAGCTGCAGGGCCATTCCACGTCCAATCCGACGTCGATCGCACAGAAGGCGGCGGTCGAGGCTCTGAACGGGCCACAGGACGCGGTCGCCGAAATGCTGGCTGAATACGGCCGACGGCGCCGATACATCGTCGACCGTCTCCGAGCGATACCCGGGGTTCGATGCGAAGAGCCGGGCGGGGCGTTCTACGCGTACCCCAACGTTTCGGTTGCCTTCGATCACGGCATCAAGGACATCGTCGATTTTTCGGTGAAGCTCCTCGAAACCCAGCAGGTAGCCGTGGTTCCGGGCGTGGCGTTCGGGACGAAGGAACACGTCCGGATGTCCTACGCAGCGTCGATGGAAAACCTCGAGAAGGGTTTGGACCGGCTAGAGAAGTTCATCACCAACCTATAAGGGGACGGAGGTATTCTTAACGGTGTCGCGCACCTAAAAGTAAGGGGACGGAGGTATAGCTCCGTCCTCAGTACCGAACAGAAGGACCTCATTACCCAACAGGCAGGTCGTCCTCGGGTTCTATTCGGTGTCGAGGACGGAGCTATACCTCCGTCCCCGAGGCCATAGCTATCTCTCCGTCCCCGAGATCATCGTCGAGTGGATCTTCCTCGTCAGCGAGCTAACCGGCACGTCCTCGAACCGAACCCGCTTGTACTCTGCCTTCCGTCCGAGCTTCCCCCTGTAGACGTCGACCCGGAGTCGATGGTGCGTGATCGTGTGGCGACAGGTGCCCACTTTCTCGAAATCGCCAACCGGGGGCTCGGTGAGGGTAGGGAACTCCCACAACCCGTCACGTTCCGCCATCAGCAAGCCACGCTTTCCATCGTCCACGATCGCGTATAGGTGCACGCGCACCGTGTCCGGCCGTGCTCTGGGGACGGGAATCTGTTCCTCGGTGCCGGCCGCATGGGCGACGCACCCCTTATTACACGGGCAGACCCCGCATCGTGGCGCTCTAAAAGTGCAAACAGTGGCCCCCAGCTCCATCATCGCCTGGTTGACAACACGTGGGCGGCCCGACCGGACCACTTCTTCGGCCGCTCTCCAGAGGTCCCGTTCCTTGGGGTCCGGCCATCCGTGAACCCGGCATAGGAAGCGCCGAACGTTGCCGTCGACGATCGCATACCGCTTGTCGAAGGCGATGCTCATGATGGCGCCGGCCATATAGCGTCCCACTCCCGGTAACTCCAGCAACCGGTCGTAATCGGCCGGGACCTGGCCCCCGTCCTCGGCGACCACGAGCTTCGCTGCTCGACGAAAGTTCCGGGCCCGGTTGTAATAACCCAGGCCCGACCAGAGCTTGAGAACTTCGGACTCTTCAGATATGGCGAGCGCGTTGAGCGTCGGGAATCGTCGAACGAACCGTTCGTAGTAGGGAATAACCGTTTCGACCTGGGTCTGTTGAAGCATCACTTCGGAAACCCAGACGGTGAAAGGGTTGTAGGTCTCGCGCCAGGGAAGGGGACGTTGGTTTTTGCGGAACCAGGCCGCCAGGGCCCGGATCAACACGGGAATGTCCGGGTTATCCGGTTGTGAGCTGACCCTCACGGGCTTCCGCCGATTCGCGGAGGTCGCGCTCGACCTTCTTGATCTGGATCAGGTGCTGTGGATTGAAAGCCAGCGACGGGTAGTAGCAATTGCTCTCATGGGTGCAGAAGCAACCGTCGGCGACCCGCTCCCGCCGCGCGTCCATCGCGGGTGAGTACCACAGCTTGGAAAAGTCCCAGTCGTAGTCCCGGAGGTTGCCCACTGGCTCGAGGATCTCGCAACTCGACACCGTGCCTTCATCGTAGATCACGCCTCCCGCGTCTCCCGCGAAACACCTGAGCTGTGGACGGCCCTCGAGCGCGGTCTTGGCGATGAGTTGGTGCATGTAGACATCGATCGCCGCCTTGAAGAAGCCGGCATCTCCTGCGTAGCTGTTCTTGAGGGCGGCGTGTCCGGAATCCTGGCCGATCTGCTCGGTCAGCTCGTAGTAGCGCGAGATGTCGATGTCCAGTTCCTTCGGCACGGCCGAAGGCGGCCGGATGTAGTTCACGTTGACCTTGTCCGGCTTCAAGTCGGTCTTGAGAAAATCGTACCAGTCGAAGATCCGATCCTGATTGCTGTTCATGAAGCAGGTGCAAGTCTGGATGTCGAGTCTCGGGCAGTCTGCCTTGATTTCCTGTAGTTGACGGGCCGTATCGATGGCGATGTCCCAGCTCCCAGGCTTCTGGCGGATCTTTTCGTGTTCTTCCTTCAGGCCGTCGATACCGAGAGCCACCGTCACGTTCAGGTTCGGGCATTCGTCCAGGATGCGTGCGACGTCGGGAAGGATGCGTTGCTGGATCTGCCCGTTCGACATCAGGTAGACCGACTCGAGCTTATTGTTCTCGTAGAACGCGCGCGCGATCTCGGGAAGATCCTTTCGGGTGAACGGCTCGCCGCCGGCGAGGACGAGAACTCCCAGGTTCGCCCCGAACGTTTCACTGATCCGCTCGAACTCGTGCGTCTTCATCTGCAGCTTCTTACGGGCTTTGTCGTTCAGCTCGTCTGTGAAGAAACAGTGGACGCAGCGCATGTCGCACACCGATGTGACTAGGATATTGAGCAGGATCGGCGCGAACGGCCGTCCGGTCACCATCTTTGCGTAGCGCTTGATGATTTCTTTGTTGTGAAAGTCCATCGGAGTTCTTTTCGGTAGAGGCGGCCTCTGACCGCCGAAGGCGCTTGCGGGCGCGACCGTCAAGCACCTAAGTATACAGTCTCACCGCCCAATATCGTCTGGAGAACCTCTACGTTACGAATGTTTTCGGTGGCAAAGGGATCCTCCGAGAGCACGACCATGTCGGCGAGCTTGCCGACGTCGATCGAACCCTTGATCGACTCCTCCCCCGAAGCGTAGGCGCCCCCGATCGTGAAGGCACGGAAGATGTCGCCAAGCGACAGTGCCTCTTCGGTGTAGAAGTCCTGACCGGCCATGGAACATCGCTTGTGGGCGACTTCGATCGACGGAAGGACTGCCGGAGATTCCACTGGACAGTCGGAGCCGAAAGCCAGCCGCATCCCGTGGTCGCGGAGGCTCTTGAAGGCATACGCCCAGCGGCTGCGCCCCCCCCAGTGTTCGTGCGCGATCTCAACGTCCGAGCTGAGATGGATCGGCTGCACCGAAGCGATGAGATTGAGCCTCTCGAGACGCACCAGGTCCTCGGGATGGACAAGCTGAACGTGCTCGATCCGGTTTCTGAGACCCGACCTGGCAACGCGCTCGAAGTGGTCGATCGCACGGCGGACGGCCTTATCGCCGATGGCGTGCATGGCGACCGAGATTCCTGCGCCGGTGGCCCGATCGACGAGCTCGGCGAGCTCGGGGTCGGATGTGTAAGTAATCCCGAAGTTGTCCGAGTGCTCGAAGGGCTGCAGCATCTCGGCCGTCTGGGAGCCCAGGGTGCCGTCGAGGAATATCTTCAGCGAACCGATGCGCAGGAACTCGTCACCGAACCCCGTACGGATGCCGTTGTCGGCGAACTCTTCAAGGTTGTTCCTGGCGACGAGGGCGTTAAACCGCAGTTTCAGACCCTCGGTCTGGTTCAGGTAGGACAGAGCCCGAAATTCATCCGGTCCCTCCATCGTATGAGCGGAGGTGATCCCGAACCGGTGGAATTTGTCGGTGGCCGCATGGATCGCCTCGATCCACTCGTCGCGCGCTGGAACCGGAATGCACTCGCGGAACAGCTCCATCGCCTTTTCGCGGAGGATGCCGGTCAGCTCCCCCGTTTCCGGGTCGCGGTCGATTCGGCCGCCTTCCGGGTCGGGTGTCGATGGACCCCATCCTATCGCTTCGAGGGCCCTGGAGTTCACCCAGAGAAGGTGGACATCCTTGCGCATGAGAGCGACCGGGTTGTCCGGTACGATCCGATCGAGGTCCCGCTTGTTCGGCCAGCGATTCCAAACGTTCTGATTCCACCCGAACCCTCGAACCCACTCGCCGGAACGTTTCGTCTGGACGAACCCCCGGATGCGTTCCAGCGCTCGGTCGATCGGGGCTACGCCGTCCAGATCGACCATCGTTCCGCCGAGGCCGTAGTTGCAGAAGTGCGTGTGGGAATCGATAAATCCGGGGATGAGGGTCCGCCCGCCCAGGTCGATGACCTCCGTGTCGGGGCCGTGGCCGACGTCGTCGATCTCAGCAATTCGGCCGGCGAGCACCGAGACCGAAGATGCGGTCTTGTCGAATCCGGTTCCGGTGTAGATCCGGCCGTTGGTCAGGACCAGGTCCGGCTGCATGCCTGCTAGTGGTCCCCGCCAGAAATACCGTCACTATCTCCGAAGGAAGTTGCGACCGGACCGAATGGCGGAATCCACAACGTCAGCGTCTTGAAACTGCGGAGGTCCTTGGCGTTCAGCGTGGGCAACTTCCTTCGGCCCTGCGGGTTCGGGCGGAACGGCGCCGTCTTTGGCGTCGCTCCTCCTCGCAATGAATGAGCATTGGATCGTCGTCGCTTCCCCAAATCCGGCACCGTTGCGCTCCGAAATCTAGCAACGCTACTTCTGGCGGGGACCACTAGCGAATACCGCCGCTTCCGGGATTTACGGTCTCCGTGGGCGCGTAGTAGCCCGGCTGTGTGTTCACGCTCAGTCGAGGGAAACCGCGCGGGGCATTCACCTCAACTTCGATTTCACGCCAGCCGCCGTCGAACTTCATGTTGGTGGGGTTGTAACCGATCGTGTAGTGGTTGCGAAGATCGTGGGCCACCCGCCGGCAGAGTTCTTCCACTTCTTCAAGCGATTCAGGGAAGAACGCCTGTCCGCCAGTGGCCTCGGCCAACTCCTCGAGTTCCTTCTTGGCTCGCTCGGACGGCGATCTTCGGAAAAAGCCACCCCGGTCGTCGTTCGCTTCGAGCAAACCGATCGCATACACCGTGACGTCGGCCTCCTTGGCTCTCTCGAGGACCGAGTTGAAACCGTACTTGCTCGCGCTGTCTTCGCCGTCGCTGATCACCAGCAGAGCCTTCTTGTCCATCCGTCCTTCAGCCTCGACGAACTCGAGGGACAGGTAAACGGCATCGTTCAGCGCTGTCTCGCCTCGCGTGTCGATGTTATCGAGCGCATCCAGAAGGTTCCCAATACTGCCGGTGAAATCCTGCTCGAGATAGGCCTCGTCGTCGAAGCTTACGATGAAGGTTTCGTCGTCCGGATTGCTCTCGCGCACAAAGGTCAGCGCCGCGCTGTTGACCCGTTCCCGTTTGTTCCGCATGCTGCCGCTGTTGTCGATCACAAGGCCGACGCTGATTGGGGCGTCCTCGTGCTTGAACAGCGAGATTTCCTGCGCGACGCCGTCTTCAAACACCTGGAAGTGTTCCTGATCGAGGCCGATGACCGGCTGGCCTTCACGATCCATGACCGATACCGCCAGCGTCACCAGTTCGACATCGACGCCGATTACGAAGCCTTGATTGGGATCGCGTTGAACCTGTTGGGCGGGACCTAGCGTGGGTAGAAGGAGCAATGCCAACAAGAGGGATCGATACAAAACAGACCTCCTCTCGGTCGTTATCATCGCAAGGCTGCGGCTATTGGACCGGTCCGTAGTAGCCTTTCTTCGCTCGGACACTGAGACGGGGCAGACCACGCGGAGGTTCGACCTCCACCTTCACTTCGCGCCACTTGCCGTCGGGTTCCTCGTTTGTCGAGAAATAACCCAGCACGTACTGGTTCTTCAACTCGACGGCGATTTTCGTCGTGATGTCTTCCAGTTCGTAAATCGAGTTGGGGAAGAACGACCGGCCGCCCGTGGTTTCAGAAAGCTCCTCGAGCAGTCCCCGGCCCGACCGGCCCATGGCCAGTTGCGAGTTCCAGTTGCTGACGATGCCGATCGAATAGATCTGGACGTCGGATTCTTTCACGAACTCTCGAACGTTCGAGAACGTGTAGCGGCTGCGGTTGTCTTCGCCGTCGGTGATCAACAGCAGGGCCTTCTTCGGGTTGGAGCCCTCATCGACCTTTTCGAGCGCCAGGTAGACGGCGTCGTACAACGCGGTCATGCCCTTGGCAGGGGAGAAGATCAATAGATTCTGAAGGCGGCCGATGTCGGTTGTGAAGTCTTGCGAGATCCTGGGCTCTTCGCTGAACTCGGTGAGGAAGTATTCGTCGTCCGGATTGCCGGTCTTGAGGAACGTGACGGCCGCATCGCGGGCAACCGACAGTTTGTCCTTCATGCTGCCGCTGACGTCGAAGACGATACCTAGGCTGAGTGCGACGTCTTCCGAGGAAAAGTACTGGAGGTCCTGCTCGACGCGGTCTTCGAAGATCTCGAAGTGCTCCTTGTCGAGACCCGTGACGTACCGGTTCTGGGGATCGGTGACGGTCGCATTGATCAGGACCAGGTCGACATCGACCCTGAGCGTCTGTTCCAGTGCCTGCCGGAGGTCCTGGGACTGGGCGGCCACCGCGACGATCATGAACGCCACAACCGCAACCAGCGATTTCTTAAACGTCATGGGCTCTCGTTTCGGATATCCGAATAGCCTTCGAAATGCCTCTAACTGCAATCGGTTGAATAAGTTGTCCTACTGAACTGGGCTGATTATAGTCTTTCGTCCTATCAAGTTCAAGCGAAGAATCCCACAGATCCTTAGGCTGCTTACACTTAGGTCAACATAGGTCCTTTCCCGCGCAATCTATTCGCTTTTTAACCTGCTGTTAGCCGTGTGCTATAGTTACCGCGTAGTCAGCACATGTAGCACCATCTGGATGAACGGGAACCGCTCCATCGCGATCATACCTGCACGCTATAGCTCGAGCCGTCTCCCCGGGAAACCTCTCAAAGAAATCGCCGGCCGAACCCTCATCGAACACGTCTACCGGCAGGTAGAACGGGTCCGGAGCATCGACCGGATCCTCATCGCGACCGACGACGCCCGCATTTTAGACGCGGTCCGTGCCTTCGGTGGCGACGCCGTCCTGACCCGTGCTGACCACCGGAGCGGGACCGACCGCCTGGCTGAGGTCGCCGCCGGGCTCCCGGACGATACGATCGTCGTCAACGTCCAGGGCGATGAACCGCTGATCGAGCCCGAAGCCATCGAGGCCGCCCTTGCCGCTGCCCTCGAACGGGATGCCGATGTGGTTACCCTGATGACGCCCCTCGAGGACCCTGCGCTGATCCGGGATCCCAACCGGGTCAAGGTCGTCGTCGATCGGGCCGGACACGCGCTGTATTTTTCCCGCTCGCCGATCCCCTCATCTGGGCCGGCGTTTCTTCATATTGGACTCTATGCGTACTCCGCTCGATTTGTAAAAACTTTCGCAGCTCTGAATCCGACACCGCTGGAGAGTGCCGAGAGGCTGGAGCAGTTGAGAATACTGGAGCATGGCTACAGGATTCGCGTCATCGAAGTTCAGAGCGATTCCTGGGGCATCGACACACCTGCAGATCTGAAAACTTTCCAGACAATGTTGGGCAATCGTCGAAATGGGAACGACTAAAGCAGTGAACGAGCTTTCTGTAGCGGCGCTCTATGAGCGCCGAAATGTCCGGCTTGCCACTTTTCGACGGCCACAGGCCGTCGCTCAGGCTGGCGTCGGTCAATGCCTTTGACCGGGCGAACTATTACCGGGCGAACTATTAATGGATAAGAAATTCATCTTCGTTACAGGCGGGGTCGTCTCGTCGCTGGGCAAGGGGTTGGCGTCGGCCTCGATCGGATGCCTGCTCGAGAGCCGTGGCTTCAAGGTCAGCATCCTCAAGTTCGATCCTTATCTCAACGTGGACCCGGGAACGATGAGCCCCTACCAGCACGGCGAGGTCTACGTGACCGACGACGGGGCGGAAACCGATCTGGACCTCGGCCACTACGAGCGGTACACCCATGCGGAGCTGACCCGTAAGAACAACGTTACGACGGGCCGCATCTACGAAACGGTGATCCAGAAGGAGCGCCGCGGCGATTACCTGGGCAATACCGTGCAGGTGATCCCCCACATCACGAACGAAATCAAGGCCGCCGTGCACCGGGTCGCTGAGAAGACCGACATCACGATTGTCGAGGTCGGCGGAACCGTCGGCGACATCGAATCGCTCCCGTTCCTGGAGGCCATCCGCCAGTTCCGGCACGAGATCGGCCGGAGCAACGCGATCTTCATCCATCTCACGCTGGTTCCGTTCATACCGACCGCCGGGGAACTGAAGACCAAGCCGACGCAGCACAGCGTGAAAGCGCTCCGTGAGATCGGTATCCAGCCCGATATCCTGTTGTGCCGTACGGACCGCTACCTTTCGCAGGACCTGAAGGCGAAGGTGGCCCTGTTCTGCAACGTTTCCGAGGAGGCTGTGATCACCGCCAAGGACGTCGACACCATCTACGAGGTCCCGCTCGTGCTCAGCGGGGAGGGTTTGGACGATCAGATCGTCGATCTGCTCCACTTGCCGCCCAGCGAACGTCGGATGGACCGGTGGGAGTCGTTGATCGAGCGGCTGGCGCATCTGGAAGGTGAAGTTTCGATCGGTGTGGTCGGCAAGTATGTGGAGCTGGAGGATGCCTACAAGAGCCTTCATGAGGCCCTCGTACACGGTGGCATCGCACATGGACTGACGACCCGTATCGAGTGGGTCGAGGCCGAACGGCTCGAAGGGCGGGACGAGGTTGCTGAGCTTGACGCTTTCGATGGCATCCTCGTGCCCGGCGGTTTCGGGAAGCGCGGAATACCCGGCATGGTGCGGGCGATCCAGCACGTGCGCGAGTCCAGGATCCCCTATTTCGGGATCTGTCTCGGAATGCAATGCGCGGTCATCGAATACGCGCGGAACGTCGCGGGTCTGGAGAAGGCCAACAGTACCGAGTTCGACAGCAACACGTCCACACCGGTTATCTACAAACTCCGGGACCTGCTCGGTGTGGACACGATCGGCGGTACGATGCGCCTTGGAGCGTATCCTTGCGAACTCGAACCCGGGTCGCTGGTCAACCGGGTCTACGAGAAGTCGATGATCTCCGAACGCCATCGACACCGTTACGAGTTCAACCGCAGTTTCGAGGAGAAGCTGACTTCGGCCGGCCTCGTGATTTCCGGTGTCTCGCCCGACAAGAACTTTGTCGAAGTCATCGAGATTACCGACCATCCGTGGTTCCTCGCGTGCCAGTTCCATCCCGAGTTCAAGTCGCGACCGCTTGAACCTCATCCTCTGTTCTCATCGTTCATCGGAGCAGCTCTGGAGCACCGGAAGCTGCGGCAGAAAGCCGGAGAGATCGTGGCCAAGTGATTTCTCCGTGACTTCTCTCTATCGCATTCCCGGCCATGAACTCGACCTTTCCAAAGACTTCTTCCTGATCGGCGGTCCCTGCGTCATCGAAACCCCGGATCATGCGTTGGGCATGGCCCACAAGATCCGGGAAATCACCGATCGCCTCGGTATCGGGTACATATTCAAGGCGTCCTACGACAAGGCGAACCGCACGTCGGTCCATTCCTATCGCGGTCCGGGACTGGATAGTGGGTTGGAGGTGATGGCGCGCGTGAAGAAGGATGCCGGTGTTCCCGTTCTGTCCGACATCCATGAGCCGGCCCACGCGGCGCCCGCGGCCCAGATCCTGGACATCCTCCAGATCCCAGCGTTCCTCTGCCGCCAGACCGATCTGATCGTAGCGGCGGCCCGCACCGGCAAGATCGTCAACATCAAGAAGGGCCAGTTCGTCGCTCCGGCCGACATGGAGCATGCCGTCTTGAAGGCCCGAGACGCCGGCAACGAGGGCGTCGTCCTGACCGAGCGAGGCAGCTCGTTCGGCTACAACAACCTGGTGGTCGATTTTCGTTCGTTTTCGATCATGCAGGGCTTAGGCTGCCCGGTCGTTTTCGACATCACGCACAGCCTCCAACTGCCGGGCGGACAGGGTCATGCATCCGGCGGTCAGCCCGAGTTCATACCCGATCTGGCGCGTGCAGGTGTTGCGGCTGGAGTGGACGGCCTGTTCATGGAGATCCACGACGATCCCGCGAATGCGCTCTCGGACGGCCCCAACGCGCTCGACCTGTCGTTGCTCGAGGCGTTGCTCGAGGATCTGCTGGCGTTAAGAGAATGCGTGAAGAAGAAGTAGGTCGCCGGGCGGGCCAGATCGAACTGATCCTGATGGACGTCGACGGCGTCCTGACCGATGGCAAGATCTCCTACACGTCGGATGAGGGCAAGCTGGTCGAGGTGAAATCCTTCAACGTGCTCGACGGTGCGGGTATCGCCCTGGCGCATCGGGCTGGACTCGAGACGGGAATCATTTCCGGGCGAGCTTCCCCCGCCGTTACCCATCGCGCGCGCGAACTCGGAATCGCTCACGTCCACGTCGATTGCTTTGAGAAGCTGCCCGTCTTCGAGCAGATACTCGAAAAGACCGGACTCGGCGCCGAACAGGTCTGCTACATCGGAGACGAAGTCCTCGACCTTCCTGTCATGACGCGGGTCGGTCTCTCGGCTGCTCCGGCGAATGCCTGCGTGGATGTGAAGCACCGCGCCGACTACGTCGCCGAAGCTACCGGCGGAAACGGTGCGGTCCGCGAAGTGATCGAGCTGGTGTTGAAAGCGAAAGGGAAGTGGGACGGCGTGATCGCGGAGTTCCTGCGTTAGCAGCCGTGGCCCCACAAGGTTCCACAGGCTGCTAGTCCTCAATCCATCACGACGGGCGGCGTCGGCTTCTCATTCACGTGCAAGCGGAACACGTCCGGCCGCGCATAGTGCCCGACGACGTCGAAGTCGTACTTGCCGCGTGTTATCTCATCGGTGTCGATTTCCGCGGCGAGGATTCCCCGTTCGTTGTAGAGCGGTCCGGCCAGGACCTTGCCCAGCGGGCTGATGATCGCGCTCCCGCCCCGCATGATGACCGTTTGAGGATCGTCGCCCTGAATTGCCGGGTAATCCTCCGGGCAGTCCCCACGCGTCAGGTACTGGCAGCAGGAGAAGATGAAGCACCGGCCTTCGAGAGCGACGTGGATCATCGTGGAATGCCAGTTGTCGCGGTCGTCGGCCGTCGGCGCGCAGTAGAGCTGGATGCCCTTGCCGTACATGGCCGTCCGCATCAGCGGCATGTAGTTTTCCCAGCAGATAACGGCGCCCAGCCGGCCAAGCGGCGTGTCGAATACCGGCAGCGTCGAGCCGTCGCCGAACCCCCAGATGATTCGCTCCATACCAGTCGGCATCAACTTGCGGTGCTTGCCCAGGTAGGCACCTTCCGGGCTGCAGAAAACCACCGTGCAGTAGAGAGTGCCACGATCCCGCTCGATGATCCCGACGACCAGGTACACCTCGTTGTCGCCCGCGATCGCCGCGAGCCGGTCGATCCCGGGGCCCGGGATGTCGACGGCGCTGTCGTGGTACCGCCCGAAGTAGTGGCGTCCTTCGGGCGATCGCCCACCGACCCGAGCCCCGAAGTCCAGTCCCTTGGGGTAGGAGGAAACGAACGCCTCGGGAAAGACGACAAGCTTTGCGCCCGTCTTTGCGGCGTCCGAGGTGAGATCGGCAATCTTTTCGAGCGTCTTGTCCCGGTCGAAAACGACCGGACAATCCTGGACGACGGCGGCGGTAAAGGGCATCGTTCTTGAACTCCTCGGTTCAGATTGAGAGCGTCATTCTACACCAGGGAGTCGGCCTGTTTGCGAATCGCAGTCACCTTCTGTAGCGGCGGTCTATGACCGCCAAAGATACGTCGTTCCCTTGAAACTGCCCGGGCGGAGGAGTATATTTCGTCTCGTAATCAGCGGGAGTAATTCAGCGGTAGAATGCCAGCTTCCCAAGCTGGACGTCGCGGGTTCGATTCCCGTCTCCCGCTCTTTAATCAATGACTTACGGGCCGGTCTTCCGGCCTGTTTTTCTGTAATTCGCCACGCATTACCTCGCCGGCGACATTCCTGCTGTGCGCCTTGCCTCCCGCAGTTCTTCAATCCCCGCCTATTTCACGTATCCGCTGCGACAGGGCGGCGGGATATGCGATTATGAACCGACAATTCGGGTGCTGCGAGGGGGGAAGGCGGATGACGAGGAGAATAGCGATGAGGAGAAGGGGGCTTGGGCTGGCCGTTGCGACTCTGCTCGCCGTGACGTCGGGTTGCGGTGGTGACGATTCGCGTGAGGGTTTGAAGGTCTACCGCCATTCCGAGAACGGATCACCGACCAATATCGATCCGATTCAGTCGAATACAGTCTATGCGAACATCATCACCGTCAACGTCTACGACACACTCTACCGCTACAAGTATCTCGCGCGCCCTTACGAGCTCATACCCAACCTCGCTGTCGGCATGCCCGAGGTTTCGGACGACGGCCTGAGCTACACGATCAGGATAAAGCAGGGCGTCGAGTTCATCGACGATGAAGCCTTTCCGGACGGGGTCGGCAGAGAGGTTGTCGCCGGCGATTTCGTCTACTCGATCAAACGACATTTCCACCCCGACAACATCTCCAGGGGCGCCTGGCTGTGGGAGGGCCGGATCGAAGGCATGGACCAATGGATCGAGTCCGGTGCCGACTACGACGCCCCGGTTTCCGGTCTGACCGCGCCCGACGACTATACGATCCGGATTCGCTTGACCCTGCCGTTTCCCCAGCTGACCTACACGTTTGCCATGGGCTTCTCAGGCTTCGTGCCGCGCGAGGCCGTCGAGTATCACGGCACCGCGCTCGGCCGGCGCGCCGTGGGTTCGGGTCCCTACAGGCTCATCGATTTCAACACGACGCGCGTCGTGTTCGAAGCCAACGGGAAATTCCGTGAGCAGCCGCTGGACCTGGCCTATGAGGGTTACGACCCGGACTTGCACGGACATCTCGGTATCGAAGCGCTGGCCGGTCTTGCCCCTCCGTATGTGGATCGCCTCGAGATCGATTTCATCGAGGAAACCGCCTCACGCTGGGCGTCGTTTACATCGGGCCGCGAGATTCAATACGCGGTCGTGCCGCCCGAACAAGTGCCGTCCGTACTGGCATCGAGGAACCCGGTCGCACTCAGGCCTGAGTTCGCCGACCGCTACCATATGATCTCAACGCCCGAAACGGGTCTCGTGTTCACGGTCTTCAACATGGACGATCCCGCAATCGGGGTTAACGACGATTCCGAGCGCAATCGCATGAATCGGGAGCTCCGCTGTTCCGTTCGCGATGCGTTCAGCTGGCAGCAGCGCAACGAGCGTTTCTATGCCGGCCTCGGCGTCGTCTTTCCCGGCGTGATCCCGCCCGTGGTGCCCGAGTTCGACGCCGGTATGGACCAGGACTCCGTGACCCAGAATGGGGATCGCGCTCGCCGGCGCCTCGCGGATGCCGGCTGGACGGCTGCGAACCTGCCCGAACTCGAGTACGGATCGTCGGCGAATACGATCAACCGCGAGATGTACGAGCAGTTTCGCGGCAATCTCACCAACGTCGGTTATCCGCAGGAAAAGATCTCGATTCGAACGTTCGCGAATTTCGGCGATTTGAGCGAGGCCATGAGCAACAAGGAACTCATGATCATGGGCTACGGCTGGGGCATGGACTACCCCGATGCCGAGAACACGCTGCAACTGTTCTACGGACCCAACGGCTCGCCGGGATCGAACGCTTCGAATTACAGTAATGCCGAATACGACGCGCTCTACGAACAGGCGGCCGTGATGCAGCCCTCGCCGGAACGCACGGCGATATTCCAGCGCATGAACCAGATGCTGATCGACGACTGCGTCGGGATCATGGCACTGTCGCGCCAGAGCGTGTTCGTCTGGCACAAGGACGTGATCGGCCAGCCGGACCGCGAGGTCCTCGGCGGTTTCTGGCTGCGCTTCGTCGACGTCCCCGACGTTGCCGGCTCGACCGACTGAGCAGGACAAAATCCTTGAGCCACGAGACGCGTGAGGCGCGATGGATTTCTTAGGATTCGCGCTCAGGAAACTGCTCTACGGCATTCCGCTGATCCTCGGTGTGAGCTTCGTGAGCTTTCTGCTCATGGTCTATTTCGGGCCTGACCTGACCTTCCAGCTCGTCGGACGCAATCCCAACGTCGAGCAGCTCGAACGGGCGCGTGAGCTGCTCGGCTACAACGATCCGTTCCTGCTTCGCTATCTCGATTACCTGCGTGAGCTCGCGACGCTGGACTTCGGTGAGTCGCTTTCGACAGGCGAGCCGGTCGCAGAGTTGCTCGCGCGGACGGTGCCGAACACGATCCTCGTCACGCTGCCCGGATTCGTCATCGGCAACCTGCTCGGTATCGGGCTAGCGCTCGTCGCCGGCTGGTTTCGCGGCGGCATCGCGGACAAGCTGATCATGGCCGGCGCCGTCGTCGGAATGAGCATCAGTTTTCTGATCATCATCATCGCGTTCCAGCTCTTCTTCTCGTCGCGTTACGGCCTCAACTATTTTCCGGTGCTCGGCTGGCAAGTCTCGAATCTCGGCAACTACATTTACTACGTCACGGTGCCGACGCTCGCGATCGTGTTCGTCTCGCTCGGCTACAACACGCGCTTCTATCGCGCCGTCGTCGTCGAGGAGATGAGCCGGGACTACGTACGCACGGCGCGCGCCTATGGCGCCGGTGCTGGGAATATCCTGTTCCGGCATGTGCTGAAGAACAGCATGATTCCGATCATCACACGAATCATGTTCTCGATTCCGTCGATCATCATCGGCGGCAGTCTGCTCATTGAGTCCTATTTCGGGATTCCGGGCGTCGGCGCGGCCGCTTACGACGCGATCACGACGGGCGATCAGCCGGTGCTCAAGGCCGTGGTTGGTTTGACGGCCGTTCTCTTCGCGCTCGTCATCATAGTGAACGACGTGCTCTATCGTGTCGTCGACCCTCGGGTATCCGTCAAATGAGCGTCGCCGCCGAATCGCTGCCCACAGCGGGCGTCCGGTCGGACTCGCTCTGGCGCAAGGGCCTGAGGAAGCTCGCGCACGACCGGTTCGGGGTCGCAGCACTGGTCATCGTGCTCGTCTATCTGCTCATTGCCGCCGGCGTCTGGCTCGGGCTGCTCGGGCAGGACTGGTTCGTGACGACTGACTCGAGTTTTGCGCCTGCGTCGGCCGAGCACTGGTTCGGCACGACGCGAAACGGGCAGGACATATTCGATCGCGCCATCTTCTCGACCAAGACGGCCTTCGAGATCGGTCTGCTCGTAGCCCTGTTCACAACGGCGATTGGCGGTGTCCTCGGCGCCATCTCCGGATTCTATGCCGGCGGTTGGATCGATGAAGTGCTGCTCTGGTTCATGGGCGTGCTCGACGCGATTCCGTTCTACCTGTTCGTCGCCGCCGTCGCCTACGCGATGCAGGGACATCCGCTCGGCATGCACGCGGCTCTGATCGCCACGTTCTGGACGACGACTGGCCGCATCATCCGCGGCGAAGTCATGAAGCTCAGGAGTCTCGAGTTCGTAGAGGCCGCGCGGGCCGTCGGCGTGGGGAACCTGCTCGTGATCTTCCGGCACATCCTGCCGAATACTTCTCACATTCTTCTGGTGCAGGCGACGATCGTTTTCGTCACGGCGATCAAGGCCGAGGTGATCCTGTCCTTCCTCGGCATCGGCACGCAGGACGGCGTGAGCTGGGGGCTCATGATCTCTCAGTCGACGAACGAAGTGACGGCCGGCTTCTTCAACAACTTCATCGCGGCATCGGCGTTCATGTTCGTGCTCGTCATCGCATTTAATCTGTTTTCGGACGCGCTCCAGGATGCGCTCGATCCGAAGAAGGTGACGGAGGGCTGAGGCTCATGAGCGAATCGTCAATCCTCGAAATCGAGGATCTCGTTGTCGAGTTCGCGACCGAGGATGGCGCCGTGCGCGCCGTCGACGGACTTTCGCTCTCGATCGGTGCCAACGAGATCGTCGGTCTCGTCGGCGAATCCGGCTGCGGCAAGAGCGTGACGGCGCTCGCGCTGCTCGGCCTCGTACCGTCGCCGCCCGGCCGCGTATCTGCGGCGTGTCTGCGTTTTGACGGTCAGGAATTGCATCAGCTCGACGAGGCGGGGCTCCGAAAACTGCGCGGCGCCGGTATCGCGATGATCTTCCAGGAACCAATGACGGCCCTGAATCCGGTGTTCACGGTGTCGAGCCAGATGACAGAAGTGCTCAGACGCCAGCGCGGCCTCGGGGCAGCGCCTGCGCGTGCCAAAGCGGCCGAATGGCTAGATCGCGTCGGCATACCCGAGCCGGAGCAACGCCTCGGCGATTATCCGCACGAGCTCTCGGGCGGCATGCGCCAGCGAGTCATGATCGCAATGGCGCTCGCCTGCGAACCGAAGCTTCTGATCGCAGACGAACCGACGACTGCCCTCGACGTGACGATTCAGGCCCAGGTGCTCGAGCTCATGCTGTCGCTGGCGCGCGAGACGGGCACGGCAATGCTGCTAATCACCCACGATCTTGGGGTCGTCGCCGAGACCTGCGATCGGGCCTGCGTCATGTACTGCGGCCGGCTCGTCGAGGCCGCGTCCGTCGAAGATCTCTTTGCGGCGCCTCGACATCCCTATTCGGCAGGTCTGCTGGCTTCGGTGACGCGCGTCAGGGCCGAGCGGCTCGCGACGTTGCCGACGATCCCCGGCGTCGTGCCGGATCCGGCGCACCTACCGAGCGGCTGCACGTTTCGTGACCGCTGCGCCAACCGAGAGGAGCGCTGCGCCGAAGAGCAACCCGAATTGCACGAGCTCGGGCCGGCACGCGTTGCCTGCCACTACCCGGTAGCCCTCCCGTGACCGGTCTGCTCGAGGTCCGGAATCTGAAAAAGTACTTTCCCGTGCGCGGCGGCGTACTCCGCCGAGTCGTCGCCCAGGTCCGAGCCGTCGATGACGTGAGCTTTTCGATCGGTCGCGGCCGGACGCTCGGGCTCGTTGGCGAATCGGGTTGCGGCAAGTCGACGCTCGGCCGTGCAGTGCTTCGCCTGCACGAGCCGACCGCAGGGGAGGTCGTCCTCGATGGGCGCCCGGTGACTGGCCTGAAGGCGCGTGAGCTCAGGGAGCGCCGGCGGGAAATGCAGATCGTGTTTCAGGATCCCTATGCGTCGCTGAATCCGCGCCGAACTGTGCTCCAGACGCTACGGGAGCCGCTCGACCTGCATGCAATCGGTACGCGCGCCGAGCGGCGCCGCCGTGTCGAGGAGCTGCTCGAGATCGTCGGACTCAGGGCCCAGGTCGCGTCCCGCTACCCGCACGAGTTTTCGGGCGGACAACGCCAGCGCATCGGCATCGCGCGGGCGCTCGCACTCGATCCGAAGCTCATCGTCGCCGATGAGGCCGTCTCGGCGCTCGACGTGTCTGTGCAGGCGCAGGTGCTCAATCTGATTTCGGATCTACAGCGACGACTCGGAATCTCGTTCCTGTTTATCTCCCACGATCTTGCCGTCATCCAGCATGTCTCGCACGACGTCTGCGTCATGTATCTGGGTAAGCTCGTCGAAACGGGATCGGCCGACAGCGTCTATGCCGAACCGAAGCATCCGTATACGCGCGCGCTGTTTTCCGCCGTGCCGGTTCCGGATCCGCTTCGAAAGTCACGCCGCATCGTGCTGCCCGGCGACGTCCCGTCGCCGGCCAATCCCCCGCCGGGCTGCCCTTTTCACACGCGGTGCCCGGAAGTGCAGCCCGAGTGCCGGCGGCTCATGCCGGCCACGATCGACGTCGGCAGCGGCGCCGCGCCGCATCGGGTGGCCTGTCATCTATACACCTGACTCGGGCGTGCGGACCCTATAGAAAGGTGTACGTGAAACCGAGCGATACGGAATCTGCGGCGGTTTTCGGATTCTATATGGAATGGTGGACGTGGTTCTCGACACCTTGGGATGTCGATGAGCCGGATACACCATGACCACGGATCATCTATTCAGGTAACGCCCTTCTGGCTTTATGGAGACTGGTTCATGACGATGAGACTAAATGAGTCCCCCTTGTCGGGGCCGGCTTAAGGCAGAAGAGTCAATAATACATAAGACTCGGAGTATAGGAAGAATGAGGGGGCTGGGCGCAGTTAACGGATGCCTGCGACGTGGTTCTTTCCCGGCCGCCTGACCGAACGCTGCGTTCTACCACGCAAGAGTTGCAGAAGTTTTCGGTCGCAAATAGGGCGGATGCCCTTAATCCTGCAAACGCCACTCCGGGCAACGTCGGCTGGCTTGCGATCATGAACTTGACTTAGATCGAAGCTGATCTCAACGGATCGACGCAACACTTTATCTTAAAAGGAAGAGGTGGAGTGTATGCGGAAAGGGATGCGATTCGGTTTCACGGCGGCGGAGAAGGCGGAGGTATGGGATCGGTGGCGGCGAGGGGAATCTCTGCATGAGATCGGGCGAGCGTTTGGCAAGCTGTCATCGTCTGTATATTGTCAGCTGGCGCATACCGGAGGCATTCGTCCTCGACCACGACGACGGTCGAGGTTGGCTTTGAGCCTGTCGGAACGTGAGGAGATCTCCCGCGGGATCGCGGCCGAGCAGTCGTTGCGTTCGATCGCAGAGTGTCTGGGGCGTTCACCCTCGACGGTGAGCCGGGAGATCCAGCGCAATGGGGGCTATGATGACTACCGGGCGTCTGTCGCCGATGAACAGGCTTGGAACCGGGCCCGTCGCCCGAAGCGATGTCAGTTGGGTCGCCATCCGCGGTTACGGCGAATGGTGGCGAGGAAGCTCCGGCGGAATTGGTCGCCCGAACAGATCGCCGGCTGGCTGAAGCGATCCTATCCAGAGGATGAGTCGTATCACGTGTCCCACGAGACGATCTATCGCAGCCTATTCGTGCAGGCGCGCGGGGTGTTTAAGAAAGAACTACTTAGACATCTGAGGTCGAGACGAACGATTCGTCGATCCCGACATTCCAGTCACAAAGGTCACGGGAAAGGGGATCTCGCCGATATCGTATCGATTCGTGAGCGCCCGGCCGAGGTCGAAGATCGTGCCGTTCCCGGTCACTGGGAGGGAGATCTGATAGTGGGATCGAACAACACCTACATTGCGACCCTGGTCGAACGCCATACCCGTTACGTGATGTTGGTGAAAGTGTCGGATAAACAGACCAAGACCGTCGTGCCTGCACTGATCAAGCACGCGAAGAAACTACCGACCGAGCTGTATAAATCGCTGACCTGGGATCGCGGCAAGGAAATGGGAGATCATCGGCGGTTTACCCTGGCGACCGACATCGACGTCTACTTCTGCGATCCGCAGAGTCCATGGCAACGTGGTTCCAATGAAAACACGAATGGCCTGCTCCGACAGTACTTCCCAAAGAGAACCGACTTATCGGTGCACTCGCAGGCGCACCTGAACAAGGTGGCACGTGAGCTCAATGAACGGCCGCGTAAGACGCTGGAGTTTGAAACTCCAGCAGAACGATTCAACGCTTGTGTTGCATCGATCGGTTGAGGTGGCAAACGTTCACACAAAGTAGTAGCCACAAGCACTCGATCGACAAGTCAATCGGAGGTCCGAATGAGAAAACTATTGGTGTTTCTCTGTGTGTGCTCCCCCCTTGCGGCCCAGAGCCAGCTTCCCCCTGCTGCATCAATCGAGGTTGACTACGACCAAGACGTCCGGCCATTGCTTTCGCAGAATTGTTACTCGTGCCATGGACCAGAGGTGCAACAGTCGGGCCTGCGCCTCGACTTGCGGCAGAACGCGTTACGAGGCGGCGATTACGGGCCCGTCATCGTTCCGGGCAACAGCGCTGAAAGCAAGATGACCCGTCGTCTTGTTAGTGGCGACGGCGGATTGCAGATGCCGCCTACCGGCGCGCTCTCTGATGAAGAGATTGGAATCTTGCGAGCCTGGATCGACCAGGGCGCGGAGTTTCGGACGGAGATCGCGGAAGAAGCACCTCCCCAGCCCCTCGATCCCAAAGTCGCGGCGTTTCTGGCGACCGTCCGTTCCGGTGACCCACATACGGTGGAGAATCTTATCGACGCAGATCCCGAAGTTGTGCACACGAAGGACGCGGCCGGCTCCACCGCGCTGCATCATGCAGCGGGTTTCGGCACTCTGGAAACAGTCCAGTTGCTGCTCGACAAAGGGGCCGAGGTCAACGCGACGAATCGCCGCTCTTCGACGCCGCTCCATTGGGCGATCCACGACGAGGCGCGGGTCCGATTGCTGCTCGAGCATGGCGCAGAAATCAACGCCAAGCAGGTCGAGGATCGGACGCCGCTGTATCAGGCCGCGGTGCTTGAGAACGGGAACGCAGTTCTCCGGCTCTTGCTCGAAAAGGGCGGTGATCCGAGCCTGGCAACACTGGTCGGGCGGACTCCGCTCATGTCGGCGGCCGGTCGCGGCGACACCGAAACGATGCTCCTGCTGATCCAGAAGGGCGCGGACGTAAACCGGAAGAGTGGGTCTGGCGCGACAGCTTTGATGGCAGCGGCGACTAACGGAAGTCTTCAAGCCGTGCAGTTGCTGCTCGACCACGGCGCCGACCCAGGTGTGAAAAGCAAGCGCAATGAGACGGCGCTCGGGAATGCCGCCACGGCAGGAGACGAAGAAACATTCAAACTCCTGCTCGATCAGGGCGCGGATGTAAACATTCGAAACGTCCGCGGCTATTCGCCACTGATGCTCGCCGCCAGTTCGGACACCATGCCGGCCGGGATTGTGAAAATGCTTCTCTCCAAGGGAGCCGACACGAGCTACGCCGCCGACTATGATGAAACCGCAACCATTCTCGCCGCAAAGCGGGGCGACACGGAAGTGACAGGCCTGCTCGGGGGCCTGGAAAGGGAGGGCATGGGCGAGGCTACAGCGGTGATGCCTGATAGCGCACCTCTGGGCTCAGTGTCACAGGCTGTCGAAAAGGCGATGGCGCTGCTGGAGAAACAGAGTTACAACTTCATTCGTATCGCCGGCTGCAACTCGTGCCACTCGCAGGATTTGCCGTCTGCGGCTGCCGGCCTTGTGCGCGATAGCGGTCTGGCCGCGCCCGAGATCCCGCAGCTCCCCGCCTCGATGCTGCCTTCTACTGAGCGAGTCATGGATTTGAGTGGGAGCAGTTCCGTGACCCTCGCTTGGCAGCTATTCGATCTGGGCATGAACCATGCGCCGAAGAGTGCGTACACAGACGCCGTCGTACGCTATATCAAAGCCATGCAGACGCCAGAAGGGAACTGGCCCCGTAATGAAAGCCGGCGACCTCCGATGAGCTCTGGTGATTTTCAGGCTGCAGCGTTGGCCATCTACGCACTCCAACACTACGGCCCGGAGACAGAGGCGGCGAGCACCGATATGGTTGTCGCCAGAGCCGTCAAGTGGCTCGGAAACGCGAAGCCCTCCATCACGCAGGATCGGGCCTTTCACTTGCTCGGGCTGGCGTGGGGCAACGCCTCATCCGCTTCGATTAACGACGCTGCCCGCTCACTGGCTGCGTTGCAGCGGGGGGATGGTGGCTGGAGCCAATTGCCGCGGATGGCCTCGGATGCGTATGCCGCGGGACAGGCAATGTATGCCCTGAACACGGCCGGCCGGATGGCTGTAACGGATGCAGTGTACCGAAGAGGCGTCGATTATCTCCTGCGTTCCCAGGCCGCCGATGGATCGTGGCGTGTCAAGACGCGCGCGATATGGGTGCAGCCTTACTTCGAAAGCGGATTCCCATACGGTCGAGATCAGTTCATTTCAACGGCCGGAACCGCTTGGGCCGCGATGGCACTCGCGCCAGCGGCTGAGCGTCAATCCGTCGGCGGAAAAAGATGAAGCCAGGAAGCCGACTGGCTTTCAAGAGCGAGGCCCCGGTTGCATTTTCCGGGGCCTTCTTTCTTGGGCGCTGAACAAGTCCGAAGGAGGAGCGCGGGAACATCAACCCAAAATCAGCATGCCGCGACCACCCACTCGGGCGAGTGCTCGCCACATACCGGAAGGTGGCTTGGACGGCCTTCAAGTTTCCGAGAAGGCTGCTCGCCGACCGAGGAATCACCGTATGGCCGTCTTCACCGGCGGCGACATCCCGCCCGAGTTCGCCACCTGGCGCCCGGTAGACCACGCGCCGCAACCCGCCGGACCATCCGGGCCTGCTGCGATGGTGGCAGCCGCGGCCGCAAGACGGGAAGATGCCTGCCAGGGACACCTACGCCAGCCCTCAAACCCGAATCTTTGTCGTTACCTGACATGTCACTCGTACGAATCGTCGGATAGACATCGAGATGACTGTTTGATTGCTTCCAACCCCCGCCTTTCGTAGTATTTACCGAGTCCAATGGGCATCCTGCCGTAGGCATTTTGACATCATGCTCGACGGGGAACGACTTCAGCGGAGATTCCAGATTGGAAATTTCATGGCCGCGTGGGACCGACGCTAATAGATGATCGGCCAGACCATTTCCCACTACAAGGTCCTCGAACGGATCGGGGGCGGAGGTATGGGTGTCGTTTACCGGGCCGAGGACACGAAGCTGCACCGCCAAGTGGCTCTCAAGTTCCTGCCCGATGAACTGACGAAGGACCGGACTGCGCTGGAACGGTTCCAACGTGAAGCTCAGGCTGTGTCCGCACTCAATCACCCTAACATCTGTACGATCTACGATCTCGACGAGCACGACGGCCAGCCGTTCATCGTGATGGAGCTGATCAAGGGCCAGACGCTTGAGAAGAGGCTGTCACGTGGGCCGCTGAAGACAGATGAGGTTCTGGAGTCAACGACTCAATCGTCTGACGCGCTGGATGCAGCAGACCCGGCAGGGATCCTAGCCCGGCTGAAGACCGATGACATCCTGGAGCTGGGGATTCAGTTGGCCGACGCGCTGGATGCCGCACACACGGAGGGGATCGTCCACAGGGACATCAAACCCTCAAATATCTTCGTGACCGAGCGGGGACAGGCCAAACTACTGGACTTCGGTATCGCCAAACTGAGGCCCTCCCTCAGGGCCACCCTCGACAACTGGACCGGATCCCAGGGGCATGAGGCCCTTACGGACACTGGAGCGATTGTCGGTACGCTCGCATACATGTCGCCCGAGCAAGCTTTGGGCAAGGGAATGGATCTCCGAACCGACCTGTTCTCGCTTGGTGCCGTTCTCTATGAAGCCCTCACAGGCAGAGCGGCGTTCGTGGGAACGACACCAGCTGCGATCTTCGACGAAATTCTGCACAAAACCCCGACCGACCCCTCAGAGATCAACCCGAAGATTCCAGCTGAGTTGGGGTCTGTCATCAACAAGCTCCTGGAAAAGAACCGCGACCTGCGACACAGTAGCGCCACTGAACTCAGAGCAGATCTGAAACGGATGCGGCTGGCTTTAGAATCGAGCCATATTGCATCGAGAGTCGGTCTGGGGCGAACCGCGAAGCGGCGGCGCAACGCTTTGGCGGTGGTCGGAACGCTGGCACTGGTTTCAGTAGTCTACGTCCTTTTGCCCAACCGTGTAGAGGAGCCACGTTTCTCGGAGCTTGACGCCAGCTTCACGCAATTGACATCCCGGCGGGGCGAGGAATTGTTTCCGAACCTTGCTCCAGACGGGCGAAGTCTTATGTATTCGAGCCGAGAGTCCGGCAACTGGGATATCTACCTGCAGCGAGTGGGAGGTGAGAACCCGCTCAATCTCACAGCAGATTCCGATGCGGACGACCTTCAATCGAACTTTTCTCCAGACGGGGATAGCATAGCGTTTCGTTCCGAGCGCGGAGGTGGCGGAATCTTTGTTATGGGGGCGACTGGCGAGTCGGTGAGACGGTTGACCGATTTTGGCTTTAACCCGATCTGGTCGCATGATGGGCAAGAGATTCTGTTTGGGACTCAATCGATTGGTGCCACTCAACGGAGCCGCAGCGCAGCCAATAGTGAACTTTGGGCGGTCAATGTCGCGACGGGAGAAACACACCAGGTTTTTTCAGGGGATGCGGTGCAGCCTCATTGGTCACCAAACGGCTACCGCATTGCTTATTGGGCGATCAGCGGTGGCCGCCGCGACGTCTGGACGATAACCCCGAGCGGCGGTGAGCCCGTTGCAGTGACAAATCATGCCGCGGCCGATTGGAATCCGGTTTGGTCGCCGGACGGGAAATATCTGTACTTTTCGAGTGCCCGGGGCGGCAGCATGAACCTGTGGCGTGTGCCTGTCGACGAGGAAACAGGGGAGACCCTGGGTGAGCCCGAACCTGTGACGACAGCGGCCTCCGGTGACGGCATACATTTGACTCTGTCGGCGGATGGGAAACGAATGGCATACGCGGTTCTGAACGCGACAACAAACATCATGAAAGTCGGGTTCGATCCGGTCAGGAAGGCTGTGATTGGTGAACCGGTTGTTGTGACGGGGGGGTCCGTGACAACTTCGACACCCGACGTATCGCCCGACGGAGAATCGTTCGTTTTCATGAGGGCTGGTGCGCAAGAGGATCTCTACATCGGTGGGTCTTCCGGAGAGGACATTCGCCAACTGACAAACGATATCTACAACGATCGATTTCCGCGTTGGTCGCCCGACGGTATCAAGATTGGTTTCTATTCCAACCGAAGCGGGGACTATCAGCTTTGGACGATAAATCCGGACGGCGGTGGTCTGACGCAGTTATCGAACGAAACGTTTGACGTGGCCTACCCGATGTTTTCCCCGGACGGGTCAAGCGTCGCCTACACGGACCTTCGGACCGGCTCCTTCATCATTGAAAGCGGCAAGTCGTGGGAACAACAATCACCCTTGAAATTGCCACCCCTGACAGATGGAGACGAGTTCTTTGCAGTGTCGTCGTGGTCTCCCGACGGCAAGTTGCTGGCGGGTCACGGATACTCCCCGACACGAAATCCGAGGCAGGACGGAATTTACGTCTACTCATTAGACTCCGGGCAGTATGAGAAGCTGACGGATTCGGGAGCCAATCCCCGGTGGCTCAGTGACAGCCGGGTTCTTCTCTACCAGGCCGTTCCGAATCTCTTTCGGCTTAGGGCTGTTGACCGCGCGTCGAAGGAAGTTTGGGAGGTGTTGTCCGCAGAGCGAGAGAACTTGTCAAATCCCGTAGTATCTGGTGATGATCGCACTCTCTACTATGTTTCCACGCATCAACTAGAATCCGACGTCTGGCTGATCAGCCTCCCCGACTAGCTCCGGACTCAGCGTTCCGACATATGAAAAATGGCTCTGGCTCGCTGCAGCATTCAAATACGCTTAGATCCGAGAAAGGCGAAGCCGAAGCTGTCCAAATCGGCGCGAAAAGCCTGCCGCACAACGGTTTGACCCTCCCTCATTTCTCAGATAAGCTGAAGCCCTAACAGCCCGTGGCAGAAGTCTAATAGCTCGTGTTGTGGCGAGGTTGCGCCAGATGCAGGGCGCCATCGACCGATCAGCTGGTCTGGAGAAATGTCGAGGGATTCAACGAAACGCGCCCGCGCTGGGATGGTCGGTGCGGGTCCGATACTAAATAAATGCTAGAACAGATCATATCCCACTACAGGGTTCTCGAACAGATCGGGGGCGGAGGTAGGGGTGGCGTCTACCGGGCCGAGGACACAAAGCTACACCGGTCGGTGGCTCTCAAATTTCTGCCCGATGAACTGACGAAGGACCGGACGGCAC
Source organism: Terriglobia bacterium (assembly GCA_965206125.1). Taxonomy (GTDB): domain Bacteria; phylum Acidobacteriota; class Terriglobia; order 20CM-2-55-15; family 20CM-2-55-15; genus CAXWPM01. The sequence continues at coordinate 18,058 of CBDBIN010000044.1, read as the reverse complement.
TGAAACGGTTCCAACGTGAAGCCCAGGCCGCGTCCGCCCTGAATCACCCCAACATCTGTACGATCTACGATCTCGACGAGCACGACGGCCAACCGTTCATCGTGATGGAGTTGATGACGGGCCACACGCTTAAGGAGAAGCTGGCACGCGGGCCGTTGAAGACCGACGAGGTGTTGGAACTGGGGATTCAGTTGGCCGATGCGCTGGATACCGCGCACGAGGCGGGAATCATTCACAGGGATGTCAAACCGGCTAACGTCTTCATCATGGAGAGGGGGCAAGCCAAGTTGCTGGACTTCGGTCTGGCTAAGGTGAGTGCGTCGGCCCGAGACACCGATGACGAGGATCTCGCTGCTCTGGTGTCGAAACGCCTCACGGCAGACGGGTCGCCGGTGGGAGCTTTCGACTCCAACGAACAGGCGATCGGGCAGGAGGTGGACCGTCGGACCGACCTGTTTTCGCTGGGAGCGATTCTCTACGAGGCAGCGACGGGAAAACCGGCGTCCGCGGGAGCCACATCGGCAGCGATCTTTGACGAAATCTTGCACAAGGAGCCGCTTGCAGCCGTGGAACTCGACCCGACGATTCCCGTCGAGTTGGGCTTTGTCATCAGCAAGCTTCTGGAACAACAGCCGGATTTGTGCTACCCGAGTGCTGCTGAACTGAGAACGGATCTCAAGAGAATACAGCGCCATTCGGATTCGAGCCATGGTGCCGAGGCCGCCACTGAAGACACCGAGTACGGCCGCTGGAAAGTGCTTCTGTCAGGACTCGGACTGCTGGCCTTGGCCGCGGTGGTGTACGTCCTTGTTTTCGGACCGGCGGCGGGGCCGCGATTCTCCGACCTAGACCCAAAACAAGCGCATAACCAGTCCGCCAACGGCCAGGTTGCGCGCATAAAATTCGAGGCATAGAATCCCGCTCCCGGATCGTTTTATCCAGGTATCGGGTTTCTGTTGGATCTGTTTCAGTTCAGCCTCGCTGGTGTTGGAGCGGTTGACAGAAACCGGGACCTCGATCGCCCGGGCTCAGGGCCATGATCGGGTCAGCATCGCAGAGGTTGATGCAGCACATCCACGGCACGGAACAAGACCGGCAACCACCGGTTCCAGGCCAGAATCCTGAAGAGGATGCGCCGCCCGGTGCGCACGAGCTGACAAGGCACGAACATGAAGGCGTTTAGAAACGTCTTGAACTCCATGTGCAGTACCGTCTGTTTCTCGGCCTGATACTTCTGGCCCCAGCGTCCGGTTTCGGGCAGCAGCAACGCAAACCACGCCTTCAGTGTCCAGGCCAGCGACGCCATGACCATGTAGGCCCCGTTGCTGGTCTGATCCCCGACCGGCATCCTCAAGGCCTGAACGCCGTTCTTGAGCTGCTCAATGAGATTCTCTTGATTGCACCGTTGATTCGCACGGAGCACAATCTGGCTGGCCGAATCCGAGCGGTTGGTAATGTAGAAGAAGTATCGGATGTCGTCGAACAACACCTGTTCGCCTTTGGCCACCGACAGATTCTTCCGCACCACGACAACGCGGTAGTCCCGGTCGCAGGCTCTGGGCCGATACGCAAACTCGGCCACATCCTCGCCCTGCAACCGGATATTGTCGAAACCGCGCTCCCGAACGACTTGTTCCTTCACGTTGTCGGGACGTTGGCGCGGTTCGGTGGCCACCGCGTACTTGGCGGGCCGTTCCAGACGCGTCCATTGGTGCGGTTCCAGTTCATCGGCCAGCGCCACCAGATTCTGCATGGCGTCGATGCCGAAGATGAATCCCACGCCCTGGTCGTCCCATCCATCCAGGTGCCGGGTCTGGCTGAAGTCGGTGTCCCCGCGCAGCAGGATCTGGCGAAACCCGCCTCGACGGCACAGCGCGATGGCCTGGTCGAACCGTGCGGCCGCTCCCTCATGCGAGGGCCGGTTACCGCTGCGATTGACCAGGTACAGCGGCTCTTGAGTATTCGCCAGCGAAATCACCAGCGGGTGATACCCCCAGGTCCCGTTGTAGGCCACGTCCATTCCTTGCTTGCATTCGCCTGTGGTTTCAGCCAGTGTCCCATCGGCGTCCAACACCGCTTCTTCGAAAAACGCCTCGGGCTGCTGGCGCCAGACTCGCAGCCGGACTTGATTCGTCGCCTCCATCAGAGACTCCACGTCGCTGGGCTCAAATCTCCGGCAGAAGTCTCCCGCCGTCGTCGGGTCCGGAATCCGTTGCGCTCCCAGCGCATCCAGATACACTTCGTCGTTGCGCCGCAACTCGATGTCCTCCAGGCACGTCCCTCCATTCAACGCGTTATAGGCGATGTTCAGCACGTGATCCGATTCGTGATACGGCAAGTGCCGCTTCAGCACATGCACACTCTCGTCGATGGCTTTGACCAGCCCCGTCCGCCGCGCCACCAACTGCATCATCCCGATTCCGCCCACCGCCGTGCCGCGCGTCCGCTCTCCCATCTCATAATGAATGTTGCTCGCCGAAAACATCGGCGCCGCCTGATCTGTCCAATTCCGGTCCGCAAGCCGGCGCTCGATTCGCCGCTTGCGGTTCTTCATGTTCTTGCGCGTATAATCGTTCATCCGAAATGCCTCCTTTTCCGTAGACTCTTTCCAAGTCTTTATTCACACGGAACGGGGGCATTTCGGGTACTTCTGCTGCTATGCCGCTATCAATACCTCGTCAATCACGCTTGATCAGGGCCTAGACACGACCTTGACTCGACTGACGTCCCAGGGGGGCGAGGAGTTGTATCCGGGCCTTTCACCCGACGGCCGCGCGTTCGTTTACTCAAAGGAAACCAGTGCCGGAAACCTCGACATCTATCTACAGAGGGTCGGGGGCGAACGCCCGATTAACCTGACGCCCGATTCGGTGGACTCGGACATCCAGGCGAGATTCTCCCCCGACGGCGACTCGATCGCGTTTCAGTCCAACCGCAACGGCGGAGGAATATTCGTGATGGGTGCGACAGGCGAGTCGGTGAGGCGACTGACGCGATTCGGCTTTAATCCCGCCTGGTCCCAGGATGGCCGGGAAATCGTTTATGCGGCGGAGTCGGTCGAAACCGATCCCAGAGACAGGCTGGGCAACAGCGGACTGTGGATTGTGGGGCTGGACGGCGGGGAACCGAGACTGGCTTTCGAAGGCGACGCTGTGCAGCCAGACTGGTCTCCCAACGGCTTCCGTATCGCCTACTGGGCAGTCGCCGGCGGGCAACGAGACATCTGGACGATCACCGCCACGGGTGAGGAGGCCGTTCAAGTGACCCGAGACGCTGCGGTGGACTGGAATCCGGTCTGGTCGCCGGACGGGAAGTTTCTGTACTTCTCGAGCGACCGTAGCGGAAGTATGAATTTCTGGCGAGTTCAGATCGACGAGGAAACCGGGAGGACGCTGGCCGAGCCGGAACCGGTCACGACGGGCGCATCGGGCGACGGAATGTACCTCACGCTGTCCTCAGACGGCACCAGAATTGCGTACGGGCTCCAGGACCGCAGGGCAAACATCATGCGGATGGACTTCGATCCTTCCAACGGCATCGTTGTCGGAGACCCCATCCCCGTTACCCAGGGCTCGCTCCCGGTCGGTTCGGTCGAGCCGTCGCCTGACGGGCAGTCGCTGGTTTTCTACCGGGTCGGGGTGCAGGAAGACATCTTCCTCAGCAATGCCGACGGGAGCGGCGTCCGACGCCTGACGGACGATAGCTACATCGATCGCTATCCGCGATGGTCTCCGGACGGAGCCAGGATCAGCTTTTATTCGAATCGTAGCGGCGAATATCAACTCTGGACCATCAACCCGGACGGACGCAACCTCCGTCAGCTCACCAACGGCCCGGCAGATGTCGCGCATTCGGCGTGGTCTCCGGATGGATCGCGCGTGGCGTACACGGACTTCATCACAGGGTCTTTCATCATGGAGTTGGAGGACCAGTCGGTGCAAGCACTGCCCACGCTAGCGGACGGAAACGAATTTTTTTGTCGGGTTCTCCTGGTCGCCTGACGGAAACTGGCTGGCCGGCGCCGGTTTCGACGCGAGCCGCATCTCGGAGGAAACGGGGGTGTATGTGTATTCGCTGGAATCGGGGCAGTATGAGAGGTTGACGACGGGCGGCGTGCATCCTCGCTGGGTCGACGACGGCCGGACGCTCGTATACGCGGACCGTGGCACAATCTATACCGTGGACCGGCTCACGAAAGAAACCCGGGAGGTTCTGTCGCTCGACAGCGGCGACCTCCGGCTGCCGGCCCCCTCCACTGACAAGCGCACGCTGTACTTTGTCTTCGAACCGCCCACAGAATCCGACATCTGGCTGATCGAACTGACCGACGCCCCCCAATAGGTCGAGTCCGTCGAGTCATTCCCCGAAATCAACAGTGTGGAGTCGAGGCGCCACTGCTTGAATCGGCTCCGACACCGGTCTCTTGTCGACCGCCTTGCCGGTAGAATGATGCTGACTGATCTTCATCTCATTCCGGAGGAACCATGAAATTGAATGTCAAAGCCCTCGGATTAGCTTTCGGACTCACCTGGGGTGGAACCGTTCTCGTCCTTGGGATAGCCAACGTGATCTGGCCCCTCTACGGGAGCGCCGTGTTGGAACTGGCCGCCTCGATTTATCCAGGCTACGATGCTACCGCTTCCTTTATGCAGGTGGTCATTGGAACGCTGTATGGACTGGTGGACGGGTTTATCGGAGGCGTGATCGTCGGCTGGCTCTACAACTTTTTCGTTCCGACTTATGCTGATTAGTAAAGCCTTGCCGCTGAGATATTGGGAGGATCAGCGCTCTCGAAGCCGGCCCTTCCATACTCCATTGACGCTTGCCGGTTGTTGGGCGAAATCGACAATATCGGTTTCATCGGGCGATCTCATCAGCGACAGGAGTCAAGCCTGACCGCGCAACTGGGCCGTGGCTGCTTCGTCAATCTGGAGGTTTTCAGTGACGACGACCCCGTATTCGCGTGCGCTCTCCCTAGAAATGAATCCGTCGATGACATCATCGAGGACCTTCTGGCGGTCGCGTTCGAGCGGGTTGCCGTAGCCGCCACCGCATGGACTGACGGTCCGGAATGTGTCACCGACCTTCGTCCTTAGATTACTGATCTTCGATGGTAGCTCAGACTCTTGCTCGCTCCCCGGGTTGACGATGAGCGCACCCGGAGTTCCGGCCTTGCCCTGGAATATGCCCCAGGGTGGAAACTTGTGGCCATCGCCTTCGAGCGACATGCGCCCGTCGGTCGTGATCATCACGTCCCGAATCGAGCCCAGTCCGCCCCGCCAATTGCCGGCTCCGCAGTGGTCCTCGCGGAGTTCATAGCGGTTGACGCGCAGCGGGTAGTGGGACTCGATGTCTTCGATCGGGTTGTTGCGCGTGTTCGCGTAGAGCGTGTCGACACAATCAAGCCCGTCTTTCCCGAACCGCCCACCGTAAGCGCCCTCGGTGATATCCATGTAAACCCAGTAAGTCTGGTCCACGAGCCCGCTGTAGGCGATGACCTTCAGATTGCCCACACCCGCGCTCACCTGTTCCGGAACCACCTGGGCCAGGGCGTGCATGATGGTGTCGGCCACGACGTTGCCGGGGCAGAATCGAGCGATCGTGGGAGCCGGAAAAGTCGGGTTGCAGATGGACCCTTCCGGGGCATGGATGTGAATCGGCCGTATCAGGCCGGAATTCTGCGGGACATATTCGTGATGTTCCGTGTCGAGCAGGATGGAGCGAATGATCAGATAGACAGCGACAGAGACCGTCCCCTCCAGGGGCATGTTGATGGGACGATCGTCGATTTGGGGTGACGACCCGGTAAGGTCGACATAAATATCGCTCCCGTCGATCTTCAGCGTGACGGCGATCTTCAGGTCTTTCTTGGCAGGATCAGGACTGTCGAGGAAACCATCGAAATAGCCTTCGGCTCGGTAGGTGCCGTCTGGAAGCTTTTCGATCTCTTTCCGAAGCATCTTTTCGGAATAGTCCATCAGGTCGTCGCTCGCTGCCATGACGGTGTCCATTCCGTACTCCGCGACCAGTTCGCGATAGCGGTCTGCGCCGATGCGGCCCGCGGCGATCTGAGCCTCCATGTCTCCAAGCACCATGTCGCTGGCTCGAACGTTGTCGGCCAGGAAATTCCAGAAGTGCCGGTTCCGTACGCCGCGCTCGAAGACCTTGATTGCCTTGAACTGCAGGCCTTCCGCATAGGCGTCGACGGCGTCAACGATTCCGCAACTGCCTGGAACGAGCGCGCCGATGTCCAGATGATGCGCCGTCGTCAGCGAGAATCCGATGAGTTCATCGTCGTGGAAGACAGGGAGGCAAAAGGCAATGTCGGGCCCGTGCGAGGCACCGTAATAGGGCGAGTTGTGCATGATGACGTCTCCGGGAAGGAATTCGTCGCCCCTTTCTTCGAACAGCGCCTTGATGCCGCGAACATAGCCCGAAATCGGACCCAACTGAAGCGGTGTGCTGAACACGGACTCGCAGAGCTGCTGACAGTTCGGGTCGACCAGTGCCGCTCCGAAGTCTTCAGATTCCCGGATGATGCTGGAGTAAGACATTCGGGTTAGCTTGTGGCCCATCTCGATGGCGATGTGCTCGAGCGCACCACGAACGACCTGTGAGGTAACCGGATCGATTTTCGGCAAAGCCTTTTCCGCCTGAATGCTCATCCCGTCTCCATGGTTGTTTCGACGATCATGTCTCCTGTTTCATCGACCCGGGCTCTCGAATCGGGCGGGAGCACCGTTGTCGAGTCATGCTGGAGTATTACCGCCGGACCTTCGACTACGGCGCCCAGGGGAAGCAGGGACCGTTCGTAGAACGCGGATTCGAGCTTCTGGAGCGTACCGTCGACGCGGAAGTACGTTTCGGCGTTCTTGAGCAGAGCCCGGTTCAGATCGCCCGATCCATTCTGAAAGGCAGGACGTTCCAGCCTTGGCATCAGACCGGCTCCGGTGACCCGGAGGTTGACGATTTCGATCGGGTTCGAAGGAAAACTGTGGCCGTATTCGATCCGGTGCCGCTCGTGAAAATCCTCCCAGACCGGGTTCATCGGTCCGGTGTCGAGAGCCTGCCTTGGTAGCGGGATGCGCATTTCATAGCCCTGTCCCAGGTACCGCAGGTCGAGGCTGCGGCTCAACCGAATCCGATCCTCGGAGATGCCGTCCCGGCGTAGTTGTTCGTTCGCCTGCGCCTCCAGAGTATCCAGGTCCTGCTTCAATTTTTCTACGTCGAGGTCCGGTGCGAGCATGAACTCCGTCTGCATGAAATCGTACTTGAGGTCCGTTGTCAGCAACCCAAGCGCCGAGGTGATGCCCGGGTAGATCGGGACGACGACCTCGGGAATCTTCAGGTGCCGGGCCACTGCGACGCCCGTCATCGGACCCGCGCCACCGAAGGCCACGAGAGCGAACTTGCGGGGATCGTGTCCCTTTTGGACGGTGCGGGACCGAATGGCGTTGGCCATGTTGGCCGACATGATCGTGTTCACTCCATCGGCCGCCTCGTATCGCTCCAGGCCCAATCGTTCGGCGAGGGCATCGATGACCCGGAAAGCGGCATCGGAATCGAGTTTCATCGATCCGCCGAGAAAGTGGTCGGGATCCAGACAACCCAGTACGAGGTTCGCATCCGTGACGGTCGGTTCCTGTCCACCCTTCCCGTAGCAGGCCGGTCCCGGTGCGGAACCGGCGCTCCGCGGCCCGACCCGGAAAGCACCTCCCTTGTCCGCATAGGCGATGCTCCCGCCGCCCGCGCCGATCGTGTGGATGTCGATCATCGGAATCATGAGGGGGTAGCCGGCGATCCTCGTGTCCCTGGCAGACGCTTCGGTAATCCCTGTTCGAGTTACGATTCCGATGTCTGCGCTCGTTCCGCCGACATCGAACGTGATGAGGTTTCGTCGCTCATCGCGACCGGCCGTCCACTCGCCGCCGAGCACGCCCGCTGCCGGACCAGACAGCAGTGTGTAGACCGGCTTGGCGGCGATCGTTCTTGCGGTCGCAACCCCGCCGTTCGAGGTCATGATGTGAGGTTCGACGTGCACCCCGACATCGTGAAGGCTCCTGGACAGGTTCTGAACAAAATCGCGCACCGCGGGGCCCACAAAGGCGTTCATACAGCATGTTGTGAAACGCTCGAACTCCCGGAACTGCGGAGAGACGTCTGCAGACGTCGTCACGAATGCTTCGGGGAACTCCTCCTCGATGATTTCTCGTGTCCGAAGCTCGTGGGCAGGATTCAAGTAAGAGAACAGAAGGCAGATCGCGATCGACTCGACACCCTCTGTCTTCAGAATCCGAACCTCCCTCCGGACTTCCCCCTCGTCAAGGGGCGTCAGCACGGCACCGCGTGGCGGTATGAGGCGCTCGGTGATCACCTTGCGATGGCGTCGCCGAACCAGCGGCCGAGACTGCCACGGGATGTCCTGCATCAGGGAGTAGTTTTGCGGGCGTTGATGCCGACCGATGTGGATGATGTCGCGGTAGCCTCGGGTCGTGAGCATCCCGGTATTTGCGCCCTTGTGCTCCAGGACCGCGTTGGTGGCCACTGTCGTTCCGTGGAACACGTGTTCCAGCTTTTCCAGAGCGACTTTCTCCCGTGAGCAGAGTTCACGAATGCCGTCGATGACTCCGACCGACGGATCTGGCGAAGTGCTGGGCACTTTGTGGATCCAGAAAGTCTTCTTGTCCGTGTCGGCGAGAATGATGTCTGTAAAAGTTCCGCCGACGTCGACTCCCAGTTCAAACATGAAACTCCTCGATCACCTATGGAGCGGTCGCCATCTGTGCTTCCGATCGATCAATCGTGAATATCGTCTGGAACAGGACGTTCGTGCCGTTCGCGCAGTCTTCAGGAGATGTGAATTCCCGACTGGAATGACTGACCCCCTGGGCACTCGGCACGAAGATCATGCCCATCGGCGCGATGCGCGCCATCATCTGCGCATCGTGACCGGCCCCGCTCGGCATCGTATGATACCGGAGCCCGAGAGTCTCCGCCGCGCTTTTCACCGCCGACATTATCGCCGGGTCGGCCACGGCCGGATCGATGATCTCTACTTCTTCCATTCGGAAGTCGACTCCTATTGGCTCACCGATTGCCTTGGCACCTTCTCGCAGATGAGCGAGGGTCCTGTCTATTTCTTCGGTGTCGAGATCGCGCAGGCCCAGAGTCATCCGGACTCTACCCGGGACCACGTTGCGAGCGTTCGGCTCCACTTCGAGCTGTCCCACCGTGCCGACTCGGCAGAAGTTCCCGGTGCGGAGCTCCTCGTCGACCAGTGAAACGAAACGCGACGCCGCCACCAGCGCATCGCAACGCAGGTTCATCGGTGTCGTGCCGGCGTGATTGGCGTTTCCGCTGACGCGAACGTCGACGTACCGGATACCGACAATGCCCTCAACGCCGCCGATCGGCATTCGCTCGTTCTCGAGTACCGCGCCCTGCTCGACGTGGAGTTCGACATAGGCGCGGACGTCGTCGCTCGTCCGAACTCCCTCATCGATCCGGTCGGGATTGCCGCCGAATTGAGCGAGGGCCTCGGCCAGGCTTCGGCCCGAGGCATCTCGCTGGCCGAGTTCGTCCGACTCGAGGGCGCCAATCATGGCGCGGCTGCCCGACATCCCGCCGAACGATTGTCCCTCCTCGTTTGCGAATACCACAACTTCCAACGGATGCAGCGTACGAAGCCCCGCTTCTTCCATCGTCTCGAGGCACTCGATCCCAGCGAGTGAACCGAGAATGCCGTCGTAGCTGCCGCCGTCCGGGACCGTGTCGATATGGGAACCGAACAGAATAGCCGGTCCAGAGTCGGTCCCTTCCCGTCTTCCGATAACGTTTGCGGCCGCATCGATCCGCACGTCGAGGCCGGCCTTGCGCATCATTTCCATGACACATTCACGGGCTGATCGGTCCTCGGCCGAGAACGCAAGGCGCGTCGTTCCAATCAGGGCCAAAGAATCGATGCGCGCACGCAGTCGACGTGAATCGATACGTAGATCCTCTGGTCGAATCGTCATGCGAAAAAGGGCAGGAGAGAGGAACCCGATCAATCCTCAATCATCAGATCGATTGCTTTTTCGGCGATGCTCCGGAGGTGCGCGCTGGCCCGGTTTCCGTTCGAGAGGATAGCGACGCCGACCTTTCGCGTGAGGTTGCCGAGTACGTAAGCTGATTCGCCGGGCAGGCTGCCACCGTGTGAGATGTAGCGGTCACCCTTGCGGTCGGATACATTCCAGCCGAGACCGTACCCGGTCGTTTCTCCGCGCGCCGTCATCCGCTCCAATTGCTCGTATTGACGCGTATGGATCTCATCGAGGGTTTTGGCACTGATGAGTCGTCGACCGCCGAAGGCGCCTCCGTTGAAGTTGAGGACCAGCCAGTTTGCCATATCCGGCGCGGTTGAATAGACCAGACCGGTAGGCCAGATGGAGATTCGGACGCGACTGACGGCGACATGGTGACGCGTGTCCGGATCGACCACATACGGGATGGCGAAGCGCTCATCCATATCGGCTCTCGGAACGAAAGTTGTGCTGTTCATCCCGAGTGCATCGAAAACGTTTTTCTGAATGTGTTCGATGAAAGGAACGCCCGAAAACTTCTCGATGAGGTACGCCACCAGGGTGAAGGCCACGGGCGAGTACTCCACGCGCTCCAATGGCGGTCGCGTCACTTTGAGACTCTGGCTCAGGTATTCTGACATCGGAGGCGGCAGGAGGTAGCCCCAGATGGGATAAGCCTGGAACGGGCGATCCCAGTAGGGGATGACGTTCTTCGTCACCTCGTCGATGGCGTCGGGAAAAGCTCCCTCCTCTGCCTGGCCAGGAATCCCGGAACTGTGCGTCAGCAAGTGGCGAAAGGTGATCGGATGCCGGGGGTCCTCTCCCTGGATCTTGAATTCCTCCAGGTAGTCATTGACGCGGTCGTCCAGGCTGAAGCGGCCCTTTTCCATAAACCCGAGCAGCGCTACCGTCTCCATCGGTTTGAAGGTCGAGCCGATCATGTACACCGTGCTCGGCGTAGCAGGGGTACGGGCCCAAAGATTCGAGTCACCGAAAGCCTTGCTCCACACGACTCGGTTACCGTCGACGAGCGCGATGCTCAACGACGGGATTCTCCCCTCGAGCATCTCCCGCTCGATGTGCTCCTCGAGCACTGCCTCTACCCTGCCTAGGTCGATCGTTTGTGCGCCTGCGAATTGCTGGAGCCCGAGAAACAACAGGGACAGAATCGGGAGAACCCACAGAGTCTTGGAACGGCTCATTCCTACCTCCTGGTGGTCGGTCGGACGATCCGGGCCTTCGCGTGATATTAACTTTGCGGTAACGAAACGATGTCCACCTATCTTAATCTGTATCGAAACCGATCGCGATTCTACTTTACAGGGAGGAACCAGCGATGCTTTCGCGTCGAGAATTGATGGTTGGCGCCCTTGGATTTGCCGCTCCGGAACAGAGCCGGCCCCGAGAGCACCGGCTCTTGTTGGTTAACCCGAACACCTCGAGGGAAACAACCGATCAGGTTCTTCAGAACGCGAGGCGATACGCGCGTGCTGGAGTGACGGTGTCGGCGATCAATCCCGACGACGGACCTCGAATCATCCTCGGCCGCTACGAAGATCAGCTCGCAACCGCGGCGATGCTCCGGAAGGTCGAGAGTCTCAGCCGTGATTCCTTCGATGCCCTGATCGTCGCCTCATACAGTGATTCGGGATTGTATGCGCTTCGCGAGTTGCTGGAAGTGCCGGTTCTGGGAATCGCCCAGTCGTCCATGCTGCTGGGCAGCTCGCTCGGGTACAAGTTCACGATTCTCACATTCGTCGAACGTTTGCGTCCTTTCCTGGAGGATCTCGTGACGAAGTACGGCTTCGACGAACGGCTCGCATCCATCCGCATTGTCGAGCTCCGATCCGCCGAACTTCGACACGGCTCGGGACGGCCGCATCCCCGATTGGTGGAGGGAGCACAGTCTGCCCTGCGAGAAGATGGGGCGGAGGTGATCCTACTCGGAGGATCGACGTTGACCGGACTGGACAAGGTCCTGGAGGAAGAGATCGGAGCGCCGGTCATCGATGGTGTCGTGGCGGCAGTGAAGATCGCCGAGTCCCTTCTGGATTATGGTGTCCGTACGAGCAAGGTGAAGGCGTTTATGACTCCCGAATCCAAACGCCCCGGCTAATAACACGTCTGTCTGTTTACCGACCCGGCGCTGCAAGCTTTCGTTGGATCACCGCCACTTGGCAGTGTCGTCGCCATCACGGAGATGCATTCCGTCGCAAGCGTCCGTCTTCGGCGTGTGTGCTACTTACCGGGAACGCGGTATCTCCGGCATGTGGCCTTCCTGATTGACCCCGACTCCTGCCTGTAGTCTTATCTACGGGTGATCGAACCCGGCTCCAAACTCGTGCCTGCACGAAGTCGCCTATTGCGTGTGGCGGCCTGCCTTGCCGGTTGGATGCTCGTCGCTTCCGGTTGTGCGGAAGACGGGGGGAGGAACATAGGCGAAGCCGTTGGCACGTTTACCTTCCAGGAGGCGACGGTCAGCAGCGTTCACGCAGCGATGGGGGCTGGAGGGTTGACGTGTACCGAACTGACCGAGTACTACCTACGGCGGATCGAAGCCTACGACCAGCGGGGCCCTGCCCTGAACGCCATCCTGACAGTGAACGCTAGAGCCCGCGAAATTGCAGCGGAGATGGACCGCGAGTTTGCGAGGTCGGGCACGGTTGGGCGGCCGTTGCATTGCATCCCGGTCATTCTCAAGGATAACTACGACACCTTCGACATGCCGACCACCGGCGCTGCTGTGGCCCTGGCCGATTCGAGGCCGCCCGATGACGCTTTCGCCGTGGCACGCCTCCGCGAGGCCGGGGCGCTCTTCATCGCCAAGTCGAACCTGACTGAGCTCGCCCGTGGCGGCACGACCGTCAGCTCGCTCGGCGGACAGACGCGAAACCCCTACGACCTCACTCGCACCCCTGGTGGGTCGAGCGGCGGCACGGGTGCAGCGGTTGCGGCCGACTTCGGACTCCTCGGCACAGGCAGCGACACGGGGCAGTCGATCCGATCGCCGTCTTCCGCGCAGAGCCTTGTCGGGATCAGGCCGACCCGCGGGCTCGTGAGCCGAGACGGTGTCATCCCGCTGAGCTTCACCCAGGACGAGATCGGCCCGATCGTGCGCACGGTCGAGGACGCGGCCCGGATGTTGAGTGTGATGGCCGGTTACGATCCGGCCGATCCGATCACGGCATTTGGCGTCGGCAGGATTCCGAGCAGCTACGTCGACTTCCTGGATGCGAACGGCCTGACCGGCTCGCGCGTCGGCCTTTTGCTCGACCTGCAGGGCGAGGACGCCATCCACGAGGAAGTCAACGCGGTTGTGGAGGCCTCCATCGAGAATATGGCACGGCTCGGCGCCACAGTGGTTCGTATCCGGATTCCGAACTTCGAGGAACTGACCCGCGACATCGCTCTCACGCCCTTCGAGTACAAGGTGGCGTTCGACCGGTACCTGGCTAGCCTCGGGCCCGACGCTGCTGTGAAGAGCCTGGCGGAATTCCTCGCTAGTGATGGGTTGTACGAGCCGCTGCGAGAGGGGTACGAAGCGCATCAGGCCGTCGAAGACGGTCTCAATCACCCCGAGTACCGGAGTCGACTTCTCAGGCGTGAGGAGCTACGTCAGGCTGTCATGACCGCGATGGCAGACAATGAGCTGGACGCGATACTCTACCCCCATCAAAAGCGGCTCGTGGTGCCGATCGGGGACGATCAGGTGGAACGCAACGGGGTGCTCTCCAACAGCACGGGGTTCCCTGCAATCACGATTCAAGGTGGCTTCTCGGAGCCCACCGAGGCGGCACCGATCGGCGTACCGATCGGGATCGAACTTCTCGGACGTGCGTGGAGTGAGCCGACCCTCATCCGTCTCGCTTATGCGTTCGAGCAGGCCGCTCGGATCCGACGACCGCCGCCAAGCACACCGCCAGTACCCTGAGGAGAGCCGTCCGGCTGTCGGACGGCCTACCTTGGGTAGAACCGGCGGCCAGGGGCGAAGAGAGTCCGCGCCTTCGACACCTGTGCGTGAACTCAGCGAACTGCCTCTATCGGTTCCTGTGCTGAGAGAGCCGTCGTGTGCCCCGCTCTGATTGACCCACCGGAACCGCCGACAGCGAGCACGAGGCTCCATCGGGCCGTAGGGAAAGACCCCCCACGGTCTGGAAGGGTTCCATCTGCTGACTCGCCGGGCACAAGCCCTCTTCTTCTTGACACTATTGAGTCTAGAGGAGCCCGCCTCTAACACAATATTTATCTCTTGCCGTAACTTCCGCGCTCTTTCGCTTCATACCCCGATAGACGCACACCGCGTTTCAGATCTTCGAGTACGTGATGAACCGCACGATTGGAATGGGAGGGCTACCTAAATGCTTAAGAATTTGAGGGCGTGGCTTCTAGTGCCAATCTTCGCCTTGCTGTGCTTGCCTCCCGACCTGCTGGCGCAAATGTCGTTCGACAAGGTCGAAGGCAGAACTGCATATATGGGAGCAGAGGAAGGTCAGAAGGGAAGACTGATCGTCGATGGGGGCTCCGTTCGGTTTGTAAACAGCAAGAACTCAAGCCAGGAACACTTCTCGATACCCAGCGACGAGATAAACGACCTGTTCTACAGCCGAGTCTCAGGACGGCGGATCAAGACGGCTGTATTCCTGCTCGGTCCGCTCGGGCTGTTTTTGAAAGGCAAGAAACACTACATGACCCTGTCGTTCGACAACGGTGCAGACGTTGTCGGTGCCGTGGAGTTCAAGCTCGACAAGAAGAACTACCGCGGAGTCATGAGGGCAGTGGAGCAGGTATCTGGCGTTGAATTGGTCTTTGACCAAGAAGGCATCAAGGACGAAGAGGAAACTGTTGCAAGTAGGAGAGGCGCTGCAACCGAAGTAGCGGTAATTGAGCTTAGCTCCAACCCCGAAGGCGCAGAGATAGAGATAGACGGGGCCTTTGCAGGCACGACACCTCGCAACAAGAAGCTCGAACCGGGTGAATACAAGATCAAGATCATGATGGATGGCTACAAGTCTTGGGAGCGAAAGATCAGGGTCGCAGCTAGAGAGGAGATTCCGATAGTAGTTGAATTGCAGAAGGGTTACTAAGGCGTCCGTCAACTTTGGTGACGCCAGGGTGGTGCACAATTCGGGTGTCGGGCTCGCTGTTCAGTTGAAACCAGGGGCTTCCGGTCACAGCTTTCGTGGTTGTCGCGGAGAGTGCGGTTGGAAGTCACCGTAGCCGCTCAAACTGCTCCTGCCTGCCCTCAGATTGGCTGTAGGACGGGTTCTTCACCTTGATCCAGCGATTGACGCGTGTCGTGGTATGGGGCGTCCTTCCACTTGGCCACGCTGCCTTCCAATCCCCCGGCAGACCCTCCGATTCGCCAGTCTGTTTCAATCCACATGTGTAGCCCCCGTTTTCTGAGGTTTCAAGTTACCGAGTAGGCGGTCATATAAGCCTGTGACTTTGCCATCAACCCGCCTTTCATAGTAGATACGCAGCTTTTCACGGTTGGACGATCTGTGGCAGTTATTCTTGATGTGACACGGCACTCGTCTTCGAGAGCCAGATCCTCATGGGGATCTCTCCCATACCTGGCCAGATCCGTTAGAGCGTCATCTTCCCGGCCTTCCCGAGGATCCCAACCCGTTTGTGACAGTCGAAAAACTGCGACAGTCCGGACTCTGGCCCCGGCGGCTGACGGCTAGAGTGCAGGGGTGAGGTGATGGACATGACGGATCGACTAATTTCCCGGGGTCGTATCAGGATGAACCGGGTTATCCCGATATATCGACGAAGCCTGTTCTTCATACTGGTCCCTGGAGTGTTCCTGTCGGGATGCCTAGCAGCGCGTACGAACCCGCCTGCCGTCCCGGGATTCACTTTCGAGCACTACGAGGTCGTCACCGGCTCCGCGAAACGCCAGACCGTTTTGACGGGGTTCCTTCTCGGTGGTGCCTTCGCGAACCTTGCCGTGGTGAACATCGACGAGAGCGACGCCCGCCGCTTGCGCATCTACGCGTTCGACGCCAGCACCTGGGTGCCGAGACTCGAGGCGACGCTCGATCCCGAAGTGTTGTTCGTCGATGTTGTCAACATCGGTGGACGCGATCGGTTGATCACGTATGAGCGCGGCCGCCTGAACTGGTTCGATCCCGAAACGGGGACCCAACGCGCGCTGGTGGCCATGACTTCCAACTTCAACCCGCCTCCGAGAGGCGAAATTCCCCATGTAGACATCACTCGAGACGTGAACGACGACGATCGCGACGACCTGGTGATGCCGGACGTGGATGGCTTCTGGGTGTTCGTTCAGACGAGCGATGGCGCGTTCACCGATCCGGTGAAGATCGGCTCCTCCAGGCGTATGACCGTCGGAGTCGACGGATATCGACACAACCCCTGGGATCAGGGCGGTGTCCATGAGATGGACTACAACCGGGATGGTCGCAGTGACCTGGTGTTCTGGAACGAGGATCACTTCGAGGTTCATCACCAGGATGAGCACGGGCTGTTTGTGCCGGCGGCCAAGACCTTCACTACCGATGTGGCATTCGACTCCGACGAGCTCGCCTCGCTTGCCGCTCCACTGGGGGTTCGCCGCCGGCGTAGAGATCACCAACCGACCGGAGACATGACGGGGAGGGTGCTGCACTCGCTAACCGATATGAACGGCGACGGCGTCGCCGATCTCGTGATTTTCTCGCTGGAGGTTAGGAGCATGTGGAGCGCGAACTCCACCTACGAGGTGCATTTCGGCACGCCAACACCCGACGGCGGCACAGCGTTCGCGCCGGACATCGGCACCGCGATCCAGTCGGGCGGCCTCCCGTTCGGGATGGGCCAGCACGACTTCGACCGCGACGGCCAGGTCGACATGATGTTCACAACCATCAAGATCGGGATCTTTAAGACCATCCGCATGATCATCGGTGCGCTTCTGACTCGTTCCGTATCGCTGGATGTCGAGTTCTACCGAATGGAAGGCGGCATCTACTCCGACAAAACCAACGCCACCCGTAAAATCAAGACGGACTCTCTCGGAAAGTCAGGGGAAAGAGCCTCGCTCTTGCCGTCAGTGCTGATCGGGGATGTGAACGGCGACAGACGCCCGGACCTGCTGGTGGGGAGGAGCCGGAAGGAACTCCGCGTCTTTCTCGGCGTGCCGGGGCCGGACCTGTTCGCCAGGCGACCTCAAGAAGTGGCGGTCGCCATGCCCCGCGAGGAATACACCTGGCTGGTAGACCTCAACAAGGACGGCAAGCAGGACATCCTCATGCATCACCCGTCCGCCACCGAGCCGCATCGGCTGACGATGCTGATCGCACGGTAGGGCGCTCCCAAGTGGATAGGCACTGCAAACGCACATTTCGAGCATAGAGGACGACAAGAAATATAGAAGCCCCTTCAGCCAAGGCGCGCGTCGGCGTGTTTTTGAACTCGGCATTCCTCATCTTGCAACTCGACGCGCCGCGTGGTTGCCCGGCTGCACGTCGGGACGGGGTGAGCTTCTAGTACCCGCTAAAAGAAGAGAGGTTCTGATGGAAAGTGACAGCATAGAAGGCATAAAGGGTTGGCTACTGGTCTACTTCACCGGTTCGATCCCTCTCCTGATGGTCTATTCGATGGGCCTTTCAGGGTGGTTTTTCGACTATCCCTTTGTTCTCATCGCCGTAATCTTCCTCTTACTCGCAGTTCCACTATTGCTCATTCTATTGAAATCCCCTAAAGCACCGCAGTGGAACATCGCTGCGTTGTGGATCATAGTGGTCTTAATGACTCTACGTTCATTAAGTGTCTTTTTGTTTCCGATGGCTAGTGAGGGCCAGCCGCCGATGAGCAGTGAGGAACTGCCGATGATAGTCGCAATCCTCTCAGGAATAGTTACTTTCGCACTAGGATGGGCGATCGTTTGGACAAAGTACTTCAAAGAATCGGTGCGAGTTAGAAACACCTTTTCTTAACTCAGATCGCCCACGATCATAGCGACTCCCCCGTGCCACCCTCGTGCTTTGTGT
>CBDBIN010000043.1:0-405017 GCA_965206125.1 Terriglobia bacterium | reverse complement strand
AGCTCAGCGTTGTCGATCGCTATCGCGATCTGGCTTGCGAGCATGTCCAGCATGCGGACCTGCTCCTCACGGAAGTAGGCAAGTTCCGGGCTCTCGATGTCGAGCACGCCGAGAACGCGGTCCTTGCTGATCAACGGAATCGCAAGCTCCGAGCGCGTTCCCGAGACCACGTTGATGTACCGGGAATCTGAGGAAACATCGTCGACGACGACCGGACGCCGTTCTTTTGCCGCGGTTCCGATGATTCCGTCGCCGATGGGCACCCGCAGCGTGTCGACCACCTCGGAGGGGTGTCCGATGGCGAACCGGTAGTAGAGTTCTTCCTTCTGTTCGTGCACCAGGAGGATGGCGAAAACCTCGTAGGGGATGAAACGGCGCGTAAGCTCGGCAATCTTGTGGAGCAGCCGATCCAGATCCAGGATGGCCGTGATCTCGTGGTTGATCGCGAGCACCTCGGCGAGGAAGCGACTGTCAGGCAACGGTGTTTCCGGCTGTTGACTCAAGCGTCCTCCTCCAGGATCTCGACGGAGCGACTGCATCCCAGCCTGGATGCACCCGCCTCGATGAGCACATGTGCCTGTTCGCGGGTTCGAATGCCGCCGGCGGCCTTGATCCGAATCCCGGGCGTCAGGTGCTGACGGAGAAACTGGACGTCTTCTTCCTTAGCCCCCTCTGGCGCGAATCCTGTCGAGGTCTTGATGAAATCAACTCCAACCCGATTGGCGATGTCGACCACCCTGCGGCGCTCCTCTCCATCCAGGTATGTCATTTCAATGATGAACTTCATCACGAGTCCGAGTTTCCGGCCGTCCTCCATGAGTTGCTCCATCTCCGTTTGAACCGCACGGTCGTTCCCTGATTTCAGTTCCGACAGGTTGATGACAACGTCGATCTCATCGGCCCCGGCCGAGGCGGCGGACCGGGCCTCGGACTCTTTTGTCTCGAGGAACGTGCATCCGAACGGGAAGGCAACGACTGCTGATATTCGGACACCTCGCCCCTTCAGGATGTCGCGTGCCGTGCCGACGTGGGAAGGAAAGACACACACGCCATATGTTTCCAATTCCACCGCCTCGCCGCACAGGCGGTCCACATCGGCTCGGGTGGCTTCGGGCCGCAGCAAGGTGTGGTCAATGACCGCCGCCAGGCTCCCCACATCAGTCATCCAGCACCCGGATGTCGGTGAGATTGCGGTATCGTTGAGCGAAATCAAGGCCATAGCCCACAACAAACTGATTTGGGACCGTGAAGCCAACGTAGTCGAGCTTCGGCCGTTCTCCAGATTTGCTTCGCTTGTGGAGCAGGGTAACCGTGCGTACCGACAGCGCACCCGTCGAGGCGATTCGGTTGCGAATGTGCTCGAGGGTCCGTCCGGTTTCCACGATGTCCTCGACGATGAGAACGTTCCGGCCCGCGACTGACAAGTCGAAGTCCTTCAGGAGCCGAACCTTGCCCGACGACACCGTACCATCGCCGTAGCTGGATGCGGTGACGAAATCCAGCGTGGGAGTGAGTGCCGGGTCGAGTTTCCGCAGCAGATCCGAGGCAAACATGACGGCACCACGCAAAACCGCGATCAGGACGACCTCCGATCCGGCGTAGTCGGAAGAGATCTCCCGGGCCAGTTCAGAGACGCGCGCCTGGATTCGATCTTCCGAAATCAGGATCTCTTTCGAGGGACGTCGTATCTGGTCGATCATCATCGTTAAGGGACAGAGTGTAACGCCCGCCAGGGCGAAGGTCGTTGATTTTTCGGTGAAACGCGCATATAAGGCGAGTTGGGAATTGTACGGACAGGAGGATAGCTATGATTCGGAACGGGACACTGACGCTGGTCTTTTGGTCGATGCTGGCTGCGACTGCCTTTTCGCAAGCCACCGGTCAGCCGGCGCCCAGCGCCGACTCATTCGGGATTCGCGGAAAGATCGTGTTGGATGTCCCGGTCCCACCTTCGGAACGCATCGAAGTCCGTTTGGAACTGCAGGTTGGTCAGGTGATCGAGACCGTGTATTCGGACGCGGTCGGTAACTTCATGTTCCCTAACCTACGTTCCGACATCTACTACGTCCGGGTGATCATAGATGGTTTCAGGGAAGTCCGTGAAAGGGTAGAGGTATCGGGGTTTACAAAGACCGCGACGGTGACGATCTTCATGGAGTCCGAACCGCGTGTGACCCGCACGGACGGTGGCGGGGGTATCGTCGACGTCTCGGAACTGCGTTCGGATTTTCCGGAGGAAGCGGTCGAAGCGTATGAGAAGGCGCAGGAGGCCGCCGAGGACGGAGACAGTAGGAAGGCCGTGGAGCAACTCGAGACAGCCGTCCGTCTCGCGCCTGATTTCTACCAGGCCCGCAACGACCTGGGCCTGCACCTGCTCAGGCTGAAGCGCTACGCCGATGCCCAATCGGAGCTCGAGACTGCCGTCGAGTTGAACCCGAACACGACCGAGCCACTGCTCAACCTGGGTAGCCTCCACCTGGAAGAGGGCGAGGCCTATCGTAGTGGCGGCGAGCTTGAGGCCGCGATCGTCAGTTTCGCTGCCGCCGTGACAGTTCTCGAGAAGGCCGTCGCCATCGATACGACTTCCGCTGTTGCCCGGTATCTGCTCGGCTCGGCCCTGTACCGGACCGATGCTCTGGAACGGGCTGAGATGATGCTTGACGCCGCGCTCACATTTGACGAAGGCAAACATGAGGCCAGGTTGATGCTCGTCAACGTCTACATGAAACAGCGCGCTATTTGGAAGTGGTAGAGCTACTTTCCGAGTACCTGGAGCTCAACCCCGACAGTCCCCAGCGCGAAGCGGTCGAGGCCATGAAAAATCAGATTGAGCAGGCCTTGAAGCCCGGGCCCTGACGTTCCCTTGCATCCCACGCGAAAGGTTCCATCCGCCTTGCGGCCCCGTGGTAGAAGGAACGCCACCGCAATGACACTTCCACAATTGAGGGAATCAGCTCGGCAGATCTGGGAGGCGGCGCTCGAGGCCGCGCGACCCGAGGTGTGTATTCCGAGGGCGATTCAGCCTACCGACGATGGCTTCATCGTTTACGGACAGAAGATCTCTGTCCGCGGGCGCCTGTTCGCGGGACGGATTACTGCAGGTCTTGTTATCACGAAATACGGCCACGCCCTGCCGACCGAGCAGATCCAGATCTTCGAGGCCGGCCATCCCGTTCCGGATCGGGCCGGCGAACTCGCCGTCGAAGGCATGCGTGAGATCCTGCGCGACCTTGACGACCAGGACGTCGTGCTATGTCTCATTTCGGGCGGCGGCTCGGCGCTATTGCCTTTGCCGGCGGCAGGGGTATCGCTCAGGGAGAAACAGGAAGTGACCGGCGACCTGCTTGGCGCCGGTGCGACGATATTCGAACTGAACGCAGTCCGGAAGCATCTTTCCCTGATGAAGGGAGGACAGTTGCTTCGATGGACGGCCCCTGCCAGGGTCGTCTCGCTGATCATGTCCGATGTGATCGGGGATTCGATCGAATTCATCGCGTCCGGTCCGACCGCCCCGGACACCACGACATTTGCCGACGCGCTCGCCATCCTCGGCAAGTACGGTATTTCCATCCAATCTGGAGTTCGGGAACGGCTCGAGAGCGGAGCGCGGGGCGAGATTCCGGAAACACCGAAGCACGACGACCCGATTTTTGAGCGGGTCGCCAACCACATCATCGCCAACAATCGACTGCTGGTGGAGGCCGCCTTGGCGAAGTCGCGCGAGCTGGGATTCGAGACGCTCCTGCTGAGTTCGGAAGTCGAGGGTGAAGCGCGCGATGTCGGGCGCTTCTTCGCTTCGGTAGCGAAGGAGATCACGGCGAGTGGCAACCCGATTTCCGCGCCGGCATGCATTCTCGCCTCAGGAGAGACGACGGTGACGGTCCGCGGCCGCGGAACGGGGGGACGAAATCAAGAGATGGCACTCGCGTGGGCGATCAAAATGCAGGCGTCCCTTCATCCGATGTGTTTCGCCAGCGTCGCCACCGACGGGACTGACGGGCCCACGAACGCAGCGGGAGGGCTTGTCGATCCCTTGACCTGCTCTCGGGCGCTTGAGCTCAATCTCGAACCCACGAAATTTCTCCGGGAAAACGACTCTTTCACTTTCCTCCGAACGGTCCGAGACCTGATCACGACCGGCCCTACACAGACCAATCTCATGGACCTCCAGATCCTGCTGGTTGGCCTCCCACAGAACCGAGAGCGGTAGCGACCGGGTGTTCCCCTTCCAAAGAGTCCTGTGCGAGGGCTGGCGCGATCCGTTTTCAACGCGAAGACACGAAGTTTGATCACACTTCGTGACCTTCGCGTTGAAAACGGAGATGGATTGAACCTTCGTAGTACGAACGGATCGAGCCGGAAGATCTACCGGCCGGGCCCGCCGGGGGGAGGGGGTCGGTTGGGATTCCGGGAGCGTTCGATCAGACTGCGGATCCGCTCCTCGACATTCGGCTGGATGATGCGCATGCGGGCGCGCTGTCGGGAAGACAGCTCAGGATCGACATTCTTCAGGAGTTCTTCCTGGACGGCTCGCAATCGACTCTCCGCTTCATCGAGCTCCCGGACGAGCCGGTCCAGCTCTTCATCGGTGGTTTCGTCTTCCCTCAATGCCCGGCGCAGGGCGTTGAACGCCCGTGTGCGGCGTTGCCCAAGCGCATTGCGTTCCTCGAGCGACTCACGGAGTGCCGGCAGCAAGCGGGCAAACTGACTGTCATCGAGATCAAGCTCCCGCTGCACGCGGCTGACATAGAAACCCTCGATGACTTCCTGAATCGGCACACGGCCAGAGGGTGGCCTGGTTACCCTTGCCCCTCTAGGGGCCTTGCCGAGGTTTCGTGGACCCCGCTGCACGAAGGGCGCCCCGGTCGCTGCGCTCACACCCAACAGGACCAGCAACGTTCCCGCTAGAAGTCGCTTCATCGGTACAAACCTCCGTCGATACCGATCTCTTCGTCGTAGGCGGACGCAATCAGCTCTCTCAGGAGCTCGGTCTCTTCAGTCTCCAGCTCGTTCAGGACCGTAAAGATCTCGGTTTCGGCCCATGCCATGGCTTCGGCCTGGCTGGCTTCGGCCTCATCCATGTAGAACGTGAGCCCATCGTCGGCGGAGCCGGTATCGACCTCGACGGCGGGGATGCTTTCGGGCATCGGCCCGCTGCCGGTAAAGCTCGCGAACAGTGCCACCGTCAGCAAAAGAGCGAATCCCATCCCCCAGGCGGCCGAAGGCGTGAGTCGCCAGCCGGTCCACCGCTGCACCGCCGTCGTTCGCTTGACCGAACGTGCCAGCAATTGGTTCCTTACGGACGACCGCACCGCGCGCCAATCGATATCGGGCATGTCGACCCCGGCGGCTTCCACGCATTCGTTTGCAACGTCCTGGTAGGTTTCCGAGATCGACTCCAGCGTCTCGCTGCACTGGGGACAGCCGTCCAGATGTGCAATCCGCCTCGGATCCAGCGTGATCCCTTCCAGCAGGTTGACGAACTCCTCAGATTTCAGGTGGCTGAACATCGTGATCACTCAGACCGAACGTCCGTTGAGGGTCTGCGGGCCGACGAGCTTCTTCAGCTTCGTCAGCGCGAAGAACACACTCGACTTGATAGTGGAGACCGACCGATTCAGGATTTCCGCGATCTCTTCGTAGCTGAGGTTGTCGTTCATCCTCATTTCGAATATCGCCCTCTGTCGCGGCGGCAGCTGAGGCATCAGGTCTCGGACGATTCGTCGCCGCTCCTGGGCGAGCAGTCGATCATCCGCGGCCGCCTTCACACGTCCTGTCTCCTCGGTCACTTCAACGAAGTTCTGCGAGTGTTTCTTGACGTGGTTCAGGCAATGGTTTACCGCAACCCGGTACAGCCAGGTCTTGAAGCGTGCATCGCCCCGGAACGATGGCAGCTTCTCGAAAGCCTTGACGAAGACATCCTGTGTCAGGTCCATCGCGTCTTCGTGATTACGGACGAACCGGTAACAAAGCCGGTAGATCTGCCGTTCATGGCGTGTCATCAGCTCATCGAAGGCGACCAGGTCGCCGTCAAGGTAGCGCGCGACCAATAGCTGATCGGCGTCTTGTTCCGTGGCGGCGCCCGGCATGATTGTAGTCGCTGTATGATCCATTGGAATACGTCCGAACTTGTTGGCGAAATTGAAGTTGTGCCTTCTCAGTTCAGAGTGCTCCGTCCTGTAGATATTGGACCCTTGTCTGCCTCGCTCGGTTTAAAAGCACCGGAAAATAAATGTAGAATGGCTTCCGATGTCCGCGGCCGACCCCCAAACTCCAACTCTAGCCCGACTTTTCGTCTATCTGCAACGTTATAAAGGGCGAATGGCGGCCGGTATGGTCTGTGTTCTGGGTACGACCAGCTTCTACCTGGCGACTCCCTGGGTCCTGAAGTACGCGGTAGACAGCCTAACCGAGTCGGTCACCGCCGAGAAGTTGCTCCAGTATTCCGGGTTGATCATCGGCCTGACGATCCTACAAGGCGTATTCCGTTTTCTGATGCGCTGGCTGATGATCGGCGTTTCCCGGCGGATCGAGTACCAACTGCGAGAGGACGTCTTCACCCATCTGGAACGGCTGCCGATGTCTTTTTTTCAGAAGAACTTCACCGGAGACTTGATGTCCCGGGCCACCAACGATTTGAGCAACGTCCGTATGCTCCTCGGTCCCGGAATCATGTATACGGTGAATACTCTGCTGATCACGACCATCGCGATTATCCTCATGGTCCGCATCGACTGGAAACTGACGCTTGTCGCGCTGATGCCTCTGCCCTTGATCTCAGTCGGCGTTCGCCAGTTCGGCAGGAAAATCCACCACTTAAGCGAAGAATCTCAGGGCCGCCTGGCCCGATTGAGCGCCCGCGTGCAGGAAAGCATGGCGGGCATCAGGGTGGTGAAAGTGTTCGTCCAGGAAGAGCACGAAAAGGAGGAGTTCGCGCGGTTGAACACCGATCTCCGCAGCAAGAACCTGGAACTGGTCCGAGTGATGAGCATGTTCTATCCCACGATGCAGTTTACGATCGGCTTCGCGGCGGTCGTCGTGCTTTGGTTCGGAGGACGCCAAGTCGTCGCGAACGTGATTTCGCTCGGCGATTTCGTCGCGTTCACCGTGTACCTCGGCATGCTGGCGTTTCCCATGATCGCTCTCGGATGGGTCGTGAACCTGCTTGAGAGGGGCCGCGCATCGATGGCCCGGCTCAACTACATACTCGACACGGAGCCGGCCGTTCGAGACGGCTCCGACCTCATTGAGCAGGAAATTCAGGGCGAGGTCGAATTCCGCAACCTGAGCTTTTCTTACAATGGGACGCCCGTCATTCGGGACATCTCGTTGAGGATCCCAAACGGCCGAACCCTGGCAATCGTCGGGGCTACCGGATCGGGCAAGTCGACACTGGTCCAGCTGATTCCGCGACTGTACGATGCCCCGCCCGGCACCCTGTTCATTGACGGCATTCCGATAGAGCGGTTCGGGCTGGAGCGCCTGCGCCGGTCCATCGGTTTTATTCCCCAAGACACGTTCCTGTTCGGTGAAACGGTGTTCGAAAACATCGCCTTTGGCGTCGAGGATGCGACCGAGGAAAGAGTCGTCGAGGCCGCGCGGTTGTCCAGTATCGACGAAGATATCGATTCCTTTCCCGCGAAGTTCGGCACCGTCGTAGGCGAGCGGGGAATTACGCTCTCGGGCGGCCAGAAACAGCGGACTGCCATATCGCGGGCATTGGTGCGGGACCCGAAGATCCTCATCCTGGATGATTCGCTGTCCAGTGTGGATACCCATACCGAAGAGCAGATCCTGGGCGAACTGCGTGAGGTGATGAGGGGCCGCACGTCGATCCTGATCAGCCACCGCGTGTCCACGGTCAAAGATGCCGACGAGATCGTCGTTCTCGACGACGGCAGGATCGTCGAGCGCGGCACCCACGATCAACTTCTGGCGATGGATGGCCGATACGCGGAGTTGCACCAGAGACAATTGCTCGAAGAAGAACTGGAGGTCAGCGAATAGGTTTCGGCCGCGGATCGTTCGGTGTGATGGGTTTATGCAGGAAGAAGAAGTATTAGGAAAAGCCTACGACTCGCGACTGATGCGGCGGCTCCTCGTCTACCTTGTGCCGTACCGGAAATCCGTCGCGCTGGCGTTCTGCTTGATCATGATCGAGTCACTGATCGAGATCAGCTTCCCCTGGCTGACGATGATCGCCGTCGATCGCTACATCCTGCCCGGCGACATGCAGGGCCTGCTGTCCATCGCCTTGCTCTATTTCGCGCTTCTTGTAGTCAAGTTGGGCACCGGATTTCTCCAGACCTACACGCTCCAGAGTACCGGCCAGCGGATCATGTTCGACATGAGGGAGCAGATCTTCGGACACCTGCAGACCCTGTCGAACAATTTCTTCGACAGGAACCCCGTTGGTCGGCTGATCACGCGCGTCACGAGTGACGTCGACGTGTTGAACGAGATGTTCTCGGCCGGACTCGTTTCCGTTTTCGGCGACGTTATTACACTCACCGGTGTCATGATCGTCCTGCTCGTGCGTGACTGGCGGTTGGGTTTGATTGTGCTTGCGGTCGTTCCGATCATTGCCGTCGCGACTGCGGTGTTCCGTAAACATGCCAGGGACGGTTACCGGCGGGTGCGAGTCGCCGTAGCGAAGATCAACGCCTTCCTGCAGGAACACATCACCGGGATGAGTGTCGTGCAGCTTTACAACCACGAGCGCAAGAGTGCGGAGAAGTTCGAGCGAATCAATCGCGAACACCTCGGCGCTAACCTGGACTCGATCATGGCGTATGCGGTGTTCTTTCCGGTCGTCGAACTGTTGAGCGCGACCGCAATCGCATTGATCATCTGGTACGGTGGATGACAGGTCATTGCGGGCCTGCTGTCATTGGGGACCTTGATTGCGTTCATCCAGTACTCCCAGCGGTTCTTCAGGCCCATCGCGGACCTCAGCGAGAAGTACAACATCCTCCAATCGGCGATGGCCAGTTCGGAGCGCATCTTCAGCCTGCTCGACACCCGCCCGGAAGTCGAAGCGCCGGCCCATCCCGTGCGTATTCCCGCAACCCGGGGCGAAATTGAGTTCCGCAATGTCTGGTTTGCCTGCTGGTCTCAATGGATCGACGCAACACTTTATCTTAAAAGGAAGAGGTGGAGTGTATGCGGAAAGGGATGCGATTCGGTTTCACGGCGGCGGAGAAGGCGGAGGTATGGGATCGGTGGCGGCGAGGGGAATCTCTGCATGAGATCGGGCGAGCGTTTGGCAAGCTGTCATCGTCTGTATATTGTCAGCTGGCGCATACCGGAGGCATTCGTCCTCGACCACGACGACGGTCGAGGTTGGCTTTGAGCCTGTCGGAACGTGAGGAGATCTCCCGCGGGATCGCGGCCGAGCAGTCGTTGCGTTCGATCGCAGAGTGTCTGGGGCGTTCACCCTCGACGGTGAGCCGGGAGATCCAGCGCAATGGGGGCTATGATGACTACCGGGCGTCTGTCGCCGATGAACAGGCTTGGAACCGGGCCCGTCGCCCGAAGCGATGTCAGTTGGGTCGCCATCCGCGGTTACGGCGAATGGTGGCGAGGAAGCTCCGGCGGAATTGGTCGCCCGAACAGATCGCCGGCTGGCTGAAGCGATCCTATCCAGAGGATGAGTCGTATCACGTGTCCCACGAGACGATCTATCGCAGCCTATTCGTGCAGGCGCGCGGGGTGTTTAAGAAAGAACTACTTAGACATCTGAGGTCGAGACGAACGATTCGTCGATCCCGACATTCCAGTCACAAAGGTCACGGGAAAGGGGATCTCGCCGATATCGTATCGATTCGTGAGCGCCCGGCCGAGGTCGAAGATCGTGCCGTTCCCGGTCACTGGGAGGGAGATCTGATAGTGGGATCGAACAACACCTACATTGCGACCCTGGTCGAACGCCATACCCGTTACGTGATGTTGGTGAAAGTGTCGGATAAACAGACCAAGACCGTCGTGCCTGCACTGATCAAGCACGCGAAGAAACTACCGACCGAGCTGTATAAATCGCTGACCTGGGATCGCGGCAAGGAAATGGGAGATCATCGGCGGTTTACCCTGGCGACCGACATCGACGTCTACTTCTGCGATCCGCAGAGTCCATGGCAACGTGGTTCCAATGAAAACACGAATGGCCTGCTCCGACAGTACTTCCCAAAGAGAACCGACTTATCGGTGCACTCGCAGGCGCACCTGAACAAGGTGGCACGTGAACTCAATGAACGGCCGCGTAAGACGCTGGAGTTTGAAACTCCAGCAGAACGATTCAACGCTTGTGTTGCATCGATCGGTTGAGATGGCACTATAACGACGAAGATTGGGTGTTGAAGGACGTCTCCTTCCGCGTGGCCAGCGGTGAATCGATCGCCATCGTCGGACACACAGGTGCCGGGAAGACGACGGTGACCGGCCTGCTTACCCCGCTTCTACGACGTCCAGAAAGGCCGGATTCTCATCGACGGGGCGGATGTCTCTGCGTTGGCGCTCGAAGACCTGCGACGCCGTTTTGCCGTCGTTTTGCAGGATGTGTTCATGTTTTCGGGCACGCTGGAATCGAACATCCGGCTCGGTAGCGATATTCCTGCTGAGCGTGTGCTCCGGGCGGCTCAGGACGTCAACCTGGGGCCATTCCTGCGATCTCTCGAACTGGGGCTCGAGCATCCCGTGAACGAGCGGGGGACGACGCTGTCGGTCGGTCAGCGGCAGCTTCTGGCGTTTGCGCGGGCGCTGGCCCACGACCCGGAGATCCTGATCCTGGATGAGGCGACGTCCAGTGTGGATACCGAAACCGAGATTGCGATCCGCCAGGCCATCGACCGGCTCATGTCGGGCCGAACATCGATCATCATCGCGCACCGTCTGTCCACGATTCAGCGCTGCGACAGGATCATCGTGATGCACAAGGGGAAAATTCGCGAGATCGGTTCGCACCAGGAGCTGCTGGCCCAGCGCGGTCTCTACTACAAGTTGTATCAGCTCCAGTACAAGGACCAGGAGCTCTTGCCCGTCCAGGAGACATCGGGGGGACCGCGATATTGATCAACTCCGACAGAACCGGAAGCGGTATCGACCGGGTAATCCCTGTTCCGTGTGAAGGAGAGGCGTGGGGGGACCGGGATATTGATCAATTGGAGATTG
Source organism: Terriglobia bacterium (assembly GCA_965206125.1). GTDB lineage: Bacteria > Acidobacteriota > Terriglobia > 20CM-2-55-15 > 20CM-2-55-15 > CAXWPM01. Next base: position 393,851 of record CBDBIN010000043.1, on the reverse strand, counting down.
GAAGTTCGACATTGGACATTTTTCGGAGACGGAGAAGTGGTGGCGTCCTGAAATGACAGATGAGAAATGTCCAATGACAAAGCTCCAATGCGCATGGAGCCCCCATGCGCAGGGGGCCCGACGCTGAGAAAAGGAATGCTCTCGTTGGATAACAAGGTAGCGTTGGTGACTGGAGCCGGACGGGGTATCGGTCGGGCCGTCGCGGTGGAGTTCGGGAATCAGGGTGTGCGGGTGGCACTGGCGGCCAGAACCCGGGCTGAACTGGAAGAGACCGCTCGGAGCGTGACGGGCGCCCAGATCCTGCCGACCGACATCCGGGACAGCGAACAGGTCGAGCGCCTTGTCAGGGCGGCGGAACGCAAGCTCGGGCCGATCGATATTCTGGTCAATGCCGCTGGGGTGTCCCACTACGGGCCCGTGACCGAGGCGAGCGACGAGGACTACGATTCGGTGCTCGACACGAACTTGAGAGGGATCTTTTTTGCATGCCGTTCCGTACTACCCGGTATGATCGAGCGAAAGCACGGCCATATCATCAACATAGCGTCGATTGCCGGGAAGGTCGGCACGGCCAGGCGAGCACTCTACTGCGCCTCGAAGTTCGGCGTCGTGGGCTTTTCCCAGGCGCTTGCCGAGGAGGTGCGGGAGCATCGGGTTCGGGGTCTCGGTTATCTGTCCGGGATCGACCAATACGACCTTCTCACCCCGCAATAAAGAGGGCAAGTCGCGCGAGCGCATGCTGCAGCCCGGCGACATTGCCCATGCGGTCCGGATGATCGTGGCCGAGGAACCGAACAGCTTCATCAGCGAAATTGTGATGCGTCCGACGGAAAAACCATGAAGAAAATGAACAGCGTCTCGAAACTTGCCCTGGCTCTCGTGCTCGTGTGGAGCACGGCGGGCTGCGATGAATTCATCGACACCCGCGTCGAGATGGACACCTTCAGGCAGTCCCAGCCACTGGACGACTTCGAGAGCCTGGAGGTCCATATCGAGTACGACATCGGAAACCTGGAGATCTCCGAGGGCTCGGACGACGAGCTCTATTCGATCGACCTCGAGTACGACCGGCTCCATTTCGACCCCGACCTGGATTTCGACGGTGCCGGCAGTCGCGCAAGCCTGACGTTCGATCTGGATTCAGTGGGCCGTGGATTCTCCGGCGACCGCTTCAACAACGACCTGCTGCTCCGCCTGAACCCCGACATCCCGATCGACCTCCGACTGTCGACTGGCGTTGCGGAGTCCCACCTGGATCTGACGGGGTTGGGGCTGACCCGGCTCCGGCTGGACGGCGGTGTCGGGCGGACCGAAATCCTCTTCGGTGAGCTGTCTGCCGAAGAGATGGATGATCTTGATGTCGAAGCCGGTGTCGGCGAGGTGACGATCCGGAGTATCGGCAATGCCAGGGTCCGTGACCTCAAGGTCCAAGGTGGTATCGGTAGGACGGAACTCGACTTCTCCGGGGAATGGGACGACTGGACGACCGAGGCCGAGATCTCGGTCGGTGTTGGCCACATCCTCCTGCGGATTCCCAGGGAGCTAGCGGTCGAGATCCGCAGCGACAGCAGCTTCCTTTCCAACATCAGCGCCCCGGGCTTCGAACGAGACAATGACCGCTACACGAGAAATCTCGGCAACGGGCGGACGCGAATCATCATCCGGATCGAATCCGGGATCGGCGCCGTCACGATCGACTTGATCTAGCCCCAGGATTTCACGGAGGAGGAGAGCCACGGATTTCACGGATTCAGCGGATTGATTGAGGTTTTTCGGAGAAGCAGTCCGATCAATATCCTTTAAATCCGTTAAATCCGTGGCCTGCCCCTTTCTCCCGTAATCTGTGGTCCCCTTGCCAATTACGCTCCAGATCCGGTTTAATCTTATAAGGACGCCGAAAGCGCGCTAACGCGCCGGCGGGATGGATGATGGAGGTTCCGACAGGTGATTGCGAATCGGTTTGTTTTTGTTGCGTCCGTACTCCTGATGGCATGGGCCGCGCTCGTCTGGGGCAATTCCACGGGCATGCCCGGTGATCGGTCGGGCGTGAGCGGTGGCATCGACGCCAGCTGCAGTACGTTCGGATGTCACTTCGACTTCGATCAGAACTTCGGGCTTGGAGCGGTCGGCATCAGCGGCCTGCCGACACAGTGGGTGCCCGGAACGACCTACACGATCGACGTGACGGTCTCCGACCCCAACCCCGACCTCGATGCGAGTGCATTCGGGTTCCAGATGACGGCGGTCGACGCCGTCGGCGTCCAGGCGGGGAGCTTCAGCCCTGCCAGCGGCATCGAGGTCCAGGCATCCGAGGTCGGCGGGCATCTGCTCGAGCATGTCCAGCACTCCGAGCCGCTGGCGGGTGATAGAACCGCAACGTTCAAGTTCGATTGGACCGCGCCGGCCACGACCGACACCGGGACGGTCCGCTTCAACGTGGGGGGTGTCGCTGCCGAGGGTTCCGGCTCTGCGTTCGGAGATTACGTCTACACCGACGAGAGATTCCTCCTCCCGTTCATCGAATCCCCTGACGATGACTCGGTACGGTCGTACTCCATCTCCGACAGGGGTGGTCTGTCGTTGTTGACTTCCTCCGAGTCAGAGGATTTTTCGGTGGTATATGCGCGGATCCAGCCCGCCGCCGGTAGCACGACACCCTCTGGCATCGGGATTTTTGGTTCTCGCGTGAACGGCGTGCTGGTAAGCGAGACCAGCGTGCCGGCCTCTCCGCTCATTCAGGAGGGACGGATCTTTGCCCGCTTCAATCAGCCATTCAACACGGGCATCGCGATCGCCAACCCCAACGAGCAGGAGGTAACGATCGACTTTCACTTTACCGATGCCGGCTTCATCAGCCCCATTTCCGACTTTGGTTCCGGCACCTTGACGATCCCGGCGAACCAGCAGATTTCCCGGTTCCTCTCGGAAGCCCCGTTTTCTTTGCCGAATGCTACGGACGCGACCTTAACCTTTACATCCTCGTTGCCCGTTGCGGTGACCGCTCTACGGGGATTCGTCAACGCCCGGAACGATTTCCTCATCAGCGCGCTGCCGGTCGTGGACACTACGAACACTTCGCTCTCGGCCCTTCCCATTCAAATACCCCATTTCGCCTCCGGCGGCGGGTGGGTCACGCAGGTCATCCTGGTGAACCCGACCGACACGCAGATGATAGGCAACCTCGTCTTCTATGACGAGGGGGCGATCGCGGATCCCGAAGCAGGAACCATCGATTTCCCAGGGGTTCAGACTCGGATTCTTCTCGAAGGTTTCTCATTCCCAACTTCCATCTACCCATACGTTATCAATGGCAAGAGCGCCCAGGTGTACCGGACGACGGAGCTCGAGTCCAATGTCCGGGTCGGGACCGTCCGGATCTTCCCCGACTTCGGCCACGCTGTTCCAGTCGGCCAGGCGGTTTTCACACTGTTCAACGGGGAAGGGATCATCATTACCGAAGCGGCCGTCCAGGCTTCAGAGAGCGGAACTGCTTTTCGGATGTACGGCGAGGTTTCCGGGGAGCCATTCGCCGTCGGGTCGATCCAGTCCGGCGTTGCCATTCTCAACATGGGGTTCGTGAACGCGGACATCACTTTGGAGTTGATGGAATTCGACGGAACCCTGATTGCGACAAGCGCGCCGATCCCGGTTCCGGCTTCGGGACATAAATCGTTCTTCATCGACGAGGTTCTCGATGTCGAGTTCCGTGGGATTGTGCGGATCACATCGACCGAGGAAATCGCTGTGACCGGCCTGCGCGGGCGCACCAACGAGCGCGGTGAGTTCCTGATTACGACGACGCCGGCGACCGACGAGAGTGGCACGCCGGCGACAGACGAGTTGCTGTTTCCCCACTTGGTCGAGGGCGGTGGGTTCTCGTTCCAGACGATTCTGTTCAGCGGGGTCGCCGGTCAGATCGCCGAGGGGGTGATGCGCCTGATCGGGGCGGTTGACGGATTACCCTTCCAGAGTACTCTCCAATAACGACACAATCGCTCCCAGGGCGCGCCCGTGGACGAATCCAAAACCCATATCGCGAGGGTTCGGGAGGCGTTCGACCGTCACTCCGTCGACTACGATCGGCAGTTCGGTGATACGCGGCTGGGCAGGGAACTGCGTGCGCGTACATGGACGGTACTGGATGGTTGTTTTGCGCCGGGCTCGGAAGTTATCGATCTGGGGTGCGGAACCGGAGACGATGCGATCCACCTAGCTTGCCGCGGTGTCCACGTTTCGGGCATCGATCTTTCGGCTGAGATGACCGACCGAGTCGTCGAGAAAGCGAAGGCTGTCGGAGTTTCTGATCTCGTCCAGTGCCGGGTGGGCGACTATTCGACGCTTTCCTTTCCCCCGAGAAGCTTCGATGGGCTCTACTCCAACTTTGGTGCGCTGAATTGCGTCGCGCACATCGACTGGCTGGGTGCATTCGCAGCGCGGGTACTGCGGCCGGGCTCTCGGCTTGTCATCGTCCTGCTGGGGTCCCTCTATCCGTTGGAGACAGCGATTCACCTGGTGAAAGGACGGCCGTCGGTGGCGTTCAGGCGATTCAGACGGGCAGGAACTGCGATTGTTGGCGGCACGGAATTTGACGTACACTACCATCGATTTCGACATCTCCGGCGCAGTCTTGGCGATCGTTTTGTCCTGGAAAAGCGGGAAGCGCTGAACCTGCTGGTTCCCGTGCCAGGATTCGATCATCTGGACCGGCGCTTTCAGGGTGTTTTTGATGCCATCAAACCTCTCGACCGGTTTCTGTGCCGGCTCGCGCCATTCTCGGCGGCCGGGGATCATTCCCTGTCGGTATGGCGCTTCGGTGGGTGAGCGGTGACGAGACGTGTTCTGCTCTACAACCCTCCCTCAGAGTTCTATGCCATGCCGCTGGGACTCGTTGCGGTGGGTTCTGCTTTGCCGGCTTCAAAATTTGACGTACGCATCTACGATTCCCGGATAGACGCCGGTGCCGCGGGGCGGCTGATCGGGGACGCCGCCGGCGCATGCTGCGTCGGCATGACCGTGTTTTCAGGCTCGCCGATCCGACCGGCGCTGGAACTCTCACGCCAACTCAAGCAGCGGTATCCGCAACTGCCGGTCGTCTGGGGTGGCTGGCATCCCTCGATCCTCCCCGAACAGTGCATCGGCAGCGGAGCGGTCGATGCGGTCGTCATCGGACAAGGAGAGGCAACGTTCGCGGAGCTGGTCTCGGCGATCGAGGATCGTCGACGCTGGTCCTCGATTCCCGGACTCGCGCTGGGAGGCGAGTCTTCTCCGGTTCGCACGCCACCCAGACCGCTCGTCGACATGAACAGCTTTCCGCGGGCGGACTATGAGCTGCTGGACGTTGAAAGCTACTTCCGCCACAAGGGCGCACGGCAGGTCGACTTCAGTTCTTCCCGGGGATGTCCCTATCGCTGTACGTTCTGTGCGGACCCGATTATCTACAAGAGCAAGTGGACGGCGCTGAGGGCGGAACGCACAGTCGATGAGCTACTCCGAATTCATGCGCGCTACCGGATGGACGAGGTCTCCTTCCTCGACGACGACCTGTTCGCCAGCCTGAAACGAATCCGCGCGCTGGCCGAGGCGTTCATCGATCGAAAAGCTCCATTCGGATGGAAGGGTGCAGCGCGTGCGGACGAGCTGTGCCGCTTGCCGGAGGAGTTTTTTCCGCGGCTTCGTCAGTCCGGCTGCCGTCGGATCACCATCGGAGCCGAATCCGGGTCACAGAAAATTCTGGACCGTATCAAGAAGGAATATCGGGTGGATGAGATCGTAACCGCGGGTCGGCGCGCCGCGGGGGCCGACATCGCCGTTTCCTTCAGTTTCATCACCGGTTTTCCGGGCGAAACCGAAGCTGATTTCGGGCAGACTCTCGAGGTGATCAAGCAAGTGAGGGGTATCAGTCCGAAGCTCGAGGCGACGATCTACTTCTATTCCCCGTATCCCGGAACGGAGCTTGTGGCCGAACTGCAGAAGCGAAATTTCCGACTTCCCGAACGTCTCGAGGATTGGGCGGACTTTTCGATCGATGACGCCTGGCTCCCCGACGCTCGACGGCTGTCCAAAAGGGTGGAAAGCCTCAATTTCTACCTCCGCCACGCCTACACCTCGGCCGGGTCCGGAGCCATCCGCGCCCTGTTGCGCATCGTGTCCCGATTGCGGTGCGATAACGATTGGTATCACTTGGCTCTCGAACCGTATCTGGCCCGGCTGATTCGTTCCGCTTCCGGATGAAGTTCTCGCTGCTCGGACGCCTGCGGCGGCTGATACATCCAACGCTGAAGTTCTGGCTGCTGAGGTCGTCGGCTTCGAAGACTGTGCGGATCGCTGGTCTGACGCTTCACGTCTTTCCCACCGTGTTCCATCCGCGCTATTTTGGGAGTAGCTCGATCCTGGGTGACTACCTGTCGGGGCTGGAACTCGCGAGGTTGCGCGTGCTGGACATGGGGACCGGTAGCGGTGTGATCGGCCTTCGCGCGGCACGTGCCGGTGCCCTGGTGACCGCGCTCGATATCAACCCCGCTGCCGTGGCGTGTGCGAAGGAGAACGCCCGCGTCAACGGGCTCGCCATCGAGGTTCTCGAGAGTGATCTCTTCGTCGCGGTCGAGGGCCGGAAGTTCGACCTCATTGCCTGGAACCCTCCGTTCTTTCCCCGTGAAGCGCGCGATGTGGCTGAGCACGCTCTTCATGCAGGCGACGATTTCTGTACGATTTCCCGTTTCGCATGTTCGGCCCGTTCGCATCTGGCCGCCGGAGGGGCCGCTTTGCTGGTTCTGTCGACGGACATCGAAGTGGCTGGGATCGAGGGCTTGTTCGCGGACCAGGGCTTCGTCGTCGCGCGTGTCGACACGCGTCGCTGGGGGTTCGGCGAGACCATGATCGTCCTGGAGATCCGATGAAGCGGGCGCTTCCGGCCCTCGTCCTGGCCGTGTTGGCGCTGCGCCTTGTGTGGATGTATCTGATTCCGGGTTGGACCGCTATTCGGACCGATTTTCCGAACTACTACACGGCCGCATGGATGGTGGCGAACGACCGTCCTCTGGCGGATCTCTACGACACGGCGGCGTTCGCGCGCGAGTCCGAACTCGCGGGATTTTCTGACGTGCCGGCGCTGTTCAACTACTTCACGCCGTTCTCCACCCTGACGATGCTTCCCCTCGCTTCGCTGGACCCTCTGCCGGCAAAGCGGGTCTGGATCGTCTTGAGTCTCGGAGCCCTGATCCTGTCGATCGCACTCGTGTCCCGGCTTAGCGGTGTTGGATGGGTCTGGGCCGGTCTGGTGGCATTCGCGGCAGGAGATGCTCTCGGAAACAACCTGGCGTTCGGCCAGTTCTACCTCGTCCTGACCGCGCTGCTCATGGCCGCCATTCTTGCGGCGGAGCGCCGTCCCGCTATTACCGGTGTAGCTCTGTCGCTCGGAGCCCTGACGAAGGTGTTCCCCGTGTTTCTGCTGGGGTGGCTGATCTGGACCGACCGGCGGCGCGCTGCGCTGTGGACGATCGCAGCGATCGCGGCAGGCTCGCTCGTCGGCCTGATCATCCTGGGGTGGCTGCCCCATCGAATTTATCTCGTCGAGGTGATTGGCAGGACGCTGCGTGGAGAGATACAGGATCCCTACAACGTCGGCTGGAACACGTTGCAGGCTCTGCTGCGGCGAGCGCTGGTGGCCGATCCGGCTTTGAACCCCGAGCCGATCACCAACCTGCCGGGTCTCTACTTCTTTGTCCGGCCATTACTGTCGGGATTCGTGGCCGTGGCGACGTTCGCTTCCATCCGGCGGCGTCCGAGCGGAAATCGGCTGCTCGAGTACGGCGCCATCATGACGATGATCTCGCTTACCACACCGAGTCAGGCAAGCTACCACCACGTGCTTCTGTTTCCCGCGATCGCGGCTGCCGTCGCGCAGTTCTCGACGTTGAAAGTCCGGCTGAGTCTGGTTGCGCTGTATACGGTCTACTGCTCCGACTACATGGGGGCCGGTACCGGGTTCGATTCCGGCCTCTCGATGCTGCTCGCGTTTCCACGAGCCTACCTGACTCTCGCCCTGTGGATCCTGTTTCTCGCACTCATGCACGCACCTTCGCCGATACACAATCTGGGTCAGCTTTGGGGAGGTCGCCGCCGGCCGATCCTGGCAGCCTTCGGGATGGTGATCGTGCTGGCCTCTATTTCGGCCGCCGGAGAGTGGCGGCGCTGGGAGTCGGATCGGCTCGACGGCGCAACTCTGGAGCCTGGGCAGGGAGCTCGCATGCTCGAGATCGATCCGGCCCTCGGCGATGCAGGCGTGTTTTTCGCGTCGCTCGGTGGCACCGGTTTCGATTGGCTTCATCCGTCAGCCTTCGGCTCGGGAGTTGTCTATGAGGCCGACGGACTCGTGCGCGGACGGTTCGGAGACGGGCAGGGGGTGACCATCGAGCGGGGGGCCGAGCCCGTTCTCGGGGATGGCCGGGTTCTGGCCGTTCGTTCGGGCGGGGAAACCTGGTCCGTGATCGAATCGACACCAGGCGCGGGATGGTCGGTTCTGTTCGAGCGTCCTCGGATCGTGCATGACCTGTCAATCTCCCCCACAGGTGAGGAAGTTGTGTTCTCGGAGCTTGTCGCCGGCCGGTATAGAATCTCGGAGTGGTCGCGCCCGGATGGCGCCGCGCGCGTCCTGCTGGCCGGCGACGTCGACTACCGCTACGGTGCGTATTCCCCGGATGGGAGCGCGCTCCTGTTCGCGACGAATGCGATGGGCGACTGGGACATTGCCGAGCTCGACCTGGCCGGAGGCGAGGTCCGAATTCTGACCTCGAGCCGCGCAAACGACTTGATGCCTGCCTACGCACAGGACGGTCGCTCGCTTGTCTTCGCCAGCGATAGACGTCGAGGCTACCGCTTCACGGCGATTTTCCGCATGGACCTCCGTTAGCAGCCCGTGGCAGAAGTCTGATGGCTCGCGCGCATGGGTCTTCGGAGGCGAAGACGAGGCGCGAGGAGGAAGTGATGCTGCTTCATCATGACGACGAGCAACGAAGTATCCGCCCCGCAACCCCCATGCGCCCGGAGGGTTACGGCGACGTCACACCATCTGCGTTGTTGCCGCCCCTCAACGATGTACCTGCATCGCTGTCGGCGCGGCGCCTAGCATCTGGCGCGACGTCGCCGTAACGCGGGCCATCAGACTTCTGCCACGGGCCGCTAGGCCTGCCACAGGCTGCTCAGCCCTGCGACTGTCGGTTGCCCACGCATCGCGCCGGATATAAACTGTAACGCACAGCTTTCCCCTGGGATTCCGGGCCGTGTCGCCGTCCGGAGGGAAGTGTCGAAGGAGGACGATATTTCAACGATGAAAGCCAAGGTCCTACTGTTTTTTCCCTCGTATCGAAGCCTCGAGGCTGCGCCCCCACTGGCCTTGCTCGCTCTCGCCTCCGTTCTCGAGCAGCGGGGCTACGACCTCGACATAGTCGACTCCACGATCGAGCCCCGGTACAAGGAAAGAATCCTCGCCGAGTTGGATGATTCCGTCTGCCTGGGCATCTCGATCGTTACAGGCCCGATGATCTACGAAGCGATCGAAGTGGCCCGCGCCGTCAAGGCCATGAGGCCGGACTTCCCCGTCGTGCTGGGTGGCTGGCATCCATCGACGCTGGCCCGCCAGACGCTCGCAGCACCCTATGTGGACGTTGTCGTACGGGGCCAGGGCGAGTTGACGATGGCTGAAGTGGTCGACCGGCTCGCCAAAGGGCGGGATCTTTCCGGCGTGGCCGGATGCTCTTATACCGGCGGGGGAGGGGAGGCCGTCGATAACCCGGGGCGCCCGACGGCGGATATCGACACCTTACCGTCCAAGTCCTACCATCTCGTGGACCTGGAGCCGTACGCGCAGTTGAGCGGACGACGATGGTTGACGTACACCTCCAGCCACGGCTGCCCATACGACTGTTCCTTCTGCTCGAACGCGAGCCTGTATGGGCGTGCCTGGAACGCTCTGCCTTCCCAACGCGTCGTCGATGAGGTCGTCGACGTCGTTCGCCGGTTCCGACTCGACATGATCGACATCGTCGACGACAACTTCCTGGTCGACCAACCGCGAGGCGTACAAATCGCTGAGGGATTGCTCGCCTCAGGAGAGAAGTTCGACTGGACGATCCAGACGACGGCCAATTTCCTGCTCCGGCTGTCCGATGACGGCTTGCGGGTAATGCGGCGGAGCGGTTTGGACCGGGTGTTTATCGGGGCCGAATCCGGATCGGACGACGTTCTCGAGTCCGTCAACAAGGTTCGCTTTCAGGCGACGGACGTCATCCATGCCGCTGCATCCAGGCTCAACAGCGCCGGAATTACAGCGACTTTTTCTCTCATCTTCGGGCTCCCCGGCGAAACCGAACGCGATAGGCTCTCGACGCTCGATATGATCCGAAGCATCAAGAGCCGGTATCCGAAGACCGAGTTCCATAGCAATATCTACACGCCATATCCGGGGGCGCCGAACTTTCGGCAGGCGGTGGAGATGGGGCTCCAGGCCCCTGACTCGCTCGAAGAGTGGGCTGTTTTCTACCCTAAAACACAAGGACTCCCATGGCTTGACGCGGAAGATCATCGACGGATCCAACTCATGCGCGAGTACATCCGGATCGGTTTCGGCGCGGCGCCCATCCGACGTCGCAGATCGTTGCGCGAGGCGGTGGTCCGGGTGCTCGCTCCCTCGGCCAGAGCTCGACTAAAGCGGGGCCGTTACGCCCTGCCTTTCGAAGTCTGGATCTTGAAGTTTGCCGGCCGGGTGAAGCGCCTCCTCTCACCCGATCCCGAGCGGACCCGGGTTCTGCAGCCATGATCACGCTGCTCAACCCGAGAAGCGCTCGGTGGAAGTTCCGCCTGCCGCTTTCGATCCTATCGCTCGGAGCCGAACTGGAAGGACGCTATCCGTACGAGATTGTCGACGGAAATTTCGAATCCGATGCGGAGACGGTGCTGGCGCAGCGGATGGAAGCGTCGGACGCGCGCTACCTGGCCATTACCGTCATGCCGGGGCCGCAGCTCGGGCAGGCGATTCCGTTGACCGAGAGTTTCCGGCGACGCTTCCCTGACCTGGTGATTGTCTGGGGCGGCTACTTCCCGTCGCTCCATACCGACGTCGTCCTGGAGTCGGGCCTGGTGGACTACGTCATTCGGGGCCCGGGCGCGACTTCGTTCCGAAAGCTGATCGATGCGCTCGAAGCCGGGGATTCACTCGAAGCGGTTCCCGGGCTGTCGTACCGTTCAGGTGGAACCCTGGTCCACAATCCCGGACTCGGTCGTGATCGGGTTGAGGCGGAACGGCCTATTCCATACCACCGGATCGACGTCGACCGGTACGTCAGCGATACGTGTCTGGGGTCTCGCACTCTGTCCTACCATTCCAGCTACGGCTGCCCGTTCCTGTGCGGCTTCTGCGCTGTTGCCGGCGTCTACAAGGGGGCCTGGTCCGGTAGATCTCCTGAGGAGGTCGCCCGCGACGTGGAGGCGCTTCACCGGAATCACGGAATCAACGCGGTTGAGTTCATCGACAACAATTTCTTCGTCGGAGAACAGCGGACGGCGGAGATTGCCGAACGCATCGCGCCGCTCGGACTCGGCTGGTGGGGCGAGGCTCGGCCCGACACTGTGATGGGTTATTCGGACTCGACGTGGCGGACAATGGCCGACAGTGGGCTCAAGATGATGTTTTTCGGCGTGGAGTCGTCTTCGTCCGACGTTCTTGAATCGATGGACAAAGGGGGAACGCAGACACCTGAGATGGTGCTTGATCTGGCAGCCCGCTCCCTGCGGTTCGGGATCGTGCCTGAATTCTCTTTCGTGCTCGGAACACCATCGAAAGATGTCGGCCGTTCGATCGGAGAAGATATTCGTTACATTCGAAAAATTAAGGCGATCAATCCGGCTTCGGAGATCATTATCTACGTCTATTCCCCCGTGTCCTTCGAGGATGCCGGGCTTTTTCGGAAGGCGCGCGCGAGTGGGTTCCGGTTTCCAGAGCGGCTGGAAGACTGGCTCAAACCGGAGTGGAACGAGTTCGATCTGCGCCGGGATCCGAAGACGCCGTGGCTCGGTCCGTCCGACGTCCGGAGGATTCGCGACTTCGAATGGGTTCTCAACGCGCGTTACCCGACGATCTCCGACATCAAGCTCAGGGCCTGGCAGGTGCTGGCGATGAAGACGCTGGGTTTGTGGCGCTACCGGGCTCGTTTCTACGCTGCGCCGTATGAGATCCGGTTCGTGGCGAACAGGCTGTTTCGGTACCGGCAGCCCGAAGTGGAGGGATTCTAGGAGCCTGTCGGGAATTGGCTCCCTCGAAGCAAGAATCAACAACTTACGAGCCATCCCTGGTCTGTAAGTTGTTGATTCTTAGTTGCAGACTTCTTATTCCCGACAGGCTCCTAGTCCCAAAACAAGCGCATAACCAGTCCGCCAACGGCCAGGTTGCGCGCATAAAATTCGAGGCATAGAATCCCGCTCCCGGATCGTTTTATCCAGGTATCGGGTTTCTGTTGGATCTGTTTCAGTTCAGCCTCGCTGGTGTTGGAGCGGTTGACAGAAACCGGGACCTCGATCGCCCGGGCTCAGGGCCATGATCGGGTCAGCATCGCAGAGGTTGATGCAGCACATCCACGGCACGGAACAAGACCGGCAACCACCGGTTCCAGGCCAGAATCCTGAAGAGGATGCGCCGCCCGGTGCGCACGAGCTGACAAGGCACGAACATGAAGGCGTTTAGAAACGTCTTGAACTCCATGTGCAGTACCGTCTGTTTCTCGGCCTGATACTTCTGGCCCCAGCGTCCGGTTTCGGGCAGCAGCAACGCAAACCACGCCTTCAGTGTCCAGGCCAGCGACGCCATGACCATGTAGGCCCCGTTGCTGGTCTGATCCCCGACCGGCATCCTCAAGGCCTGAACGCCGTTCTTGAGCTGCTCAATGAGATTCTCTTGATTGCACCGTTGATTCGCACGGAGCACAATCTGGCTGGCCGAATCCGAGCGGTTGGTAATGTAGAAGAAGTATCGGATGTCGTCGAACAACACCTGTTCGCCTTTGGCCACCGACAGATTCTTCCGCACCACGACAACGCGGTAGTCCCGGTCGCAGGCTCTGGGCCGATACGCAAACTCGGCCACATCCTCGCCCTGCAACCGGATATTGTCGAAACCGCGCTCCCGAACGACTTGTTCCTTCACGTTGTCGGGACGTTGGCGCGGTTCGGTGGCCACCGCGTACTTGGCGGGCCGTTCCAGACGCGTCCATTGGTGCGGTTCCAGTTCATCGGCCAGCGCCACCAGATTCTGCATGGCGTCGATGCCGAAGATGAATCCCACGCCCTGGTCGTCCCATCCATCCAGGTGCCGGGTCTGGCTGAAGTCGGTGTCCCCGCGCAGCAGGATCTGGCGAAACCCGCCTCGACGGCACAGCGCGATGGCCTGGTCGAACCGTGCGGCCGCTCCCTCATGCGAGGGCCGGTTACCGCTGCGATTGACCAGGTACAGCGGCTCTTGAGTATTCGCCAGCGAAATCACCAGCGGGTGATACCCCCAGGTCCCGTTGTAGGCCACGTCCATTCCTTGCTTGCATTCGCCTGTGGTTTCAGCCAGTGTCCCATCGGCGTCCAACACCGCTTCTTCGAAAAACGCCTCGGGCTGCTGGCGCCAGACTCGCAGCCGGACTTGATTCGTCGCCTCCATCAGAGACTCCACGTCGCTGGGCTCAAATCTCCGGCAGAAGTCTCCCGCCGTCGTCGGGTCCGGAATCCGTTGCGCTCCCAGCGCATCCAGATACACTTCGTCGTTGCGCCGCAACTCGATGTCCTCCAGGCACGTCCCTCCATTCAACGCGTTATAGGCGATGTTCAGCACGTGATCCGATTCGTGATACGGCAAGTGCCGCTTCAGCACATGCACACTCTCGTCGATGGCTTTGACCAGCCCCGTCCGCCGCGCCACCAACTGCATCATCCCGATTCCGCCCACCGCCGTGCCGCGCGTCCGCTCTCCCATCTCATAATGAATGTTGCTCGCCGAAAACATCGGCGCCGCCTGATCTGTCCAATTCCGGTCCGCAAGCCGGCGCTCGATTCGCCGCTTGCGGTTCTTCATGTTCTTGCGCGTATAATCGTTCATCCGAAATGCCTCCTTTTCCGTAGACTCTTTCCAAGTCTTTATTCACACGGAACGGGGGCATTTCGGGTACTTCTGCTGCTATGCCGCTATCAATACCTCGTCAATCACGCTTGATCAGGGCCTAGTGGTCGACATCCTTTTGGGTCACGCCTATTTTCTCAAATACGACGTCATCGAACGCCGGGTGATGAAGCCCTATCCGCCGCTGGGCATCCTCTACCTGTCGGCTTACCTGAAACGCGGCGGATTCGGGGTCGAGGTGTTCGACGCGACTTTTAAGGATTTCGAAGACTTTGAACAGACCCTGGAAAGAGTCCGGCCGCGCATCGTCGGCCTCTATGCCAACATCATCACGCGCGACAACGTTCTTCGCCTGACGCGGATTGCCAAGGATAGCGGTGTGGAGTTCGTGGTCGTGGGCGGCCCCGACGCCGCGGAATGGTGCGACACGTATTTCCGGGCCGGGGTCGACATCATCGGAACCAACGAAGGCGAGAGGACGCTGGAGCAGCTCATCCCCTGGCTCCAGGAGAAGGGCCTCGAGAGTCTGGAACAGGTTCCGGGCATCATCTTCGCCAAGGACGGATCCTCCTGTCGCACTCCCCCCCGTCCCGTGATCGCCGACCTGGACAGCCTGCCGTGGCCGGACCGGGAGGCGCTCGAAATGGACGACTATTTCAAGGCGTGGAAGTCCAGGCATGGTGAGTCGTCGGTTTCGTTGATCACCGCTCGGGGATGTCCCTACCACTGTTCCTGGTGTTCGGCTGAGGTCTTCGGCCACTCGCACCGCCAGCGGTCGCCCTCGGACGTCGTCGACGAGATGCTGATGCTCAAAGAACGCTACGACCCCGACATCATGTGGATATCCGATGACGTTCTGACCATCAGCCGCAAATGGAGCTTTGCGTTTTTCGAAGAGGTTCGAAGGCGGGGTGCGGCCCTTCCGTTCGAATGCCTCAGCCGCGCGGACCTGGTCGATCGTGAGATTCTCCAGGGCCTCGCCGACAGCGGCTGCTTCCGCATCTGGTACGGCGCAGAATCCGGTTCCCAGAAAGTCCTCGACAGCATGCAGAAGGGAACCCGTGTCGAACAGGTCCGGGAAGCCTCGCGTATCACGCAGGAACTCGGGATGCAGTCAGGCTTCTTCATCCTTCTCGGATATCCGGAGGAAACCACGGCGGACATTCGGATGACGATCGACTTTCTGAAGGAGACGCGGCCCGACGTTGTCGGCACGTCCGTGGCGTTTCCGATCAGGGGAACGGAGTTCTACGAGCGCGTGGCAGATCGGATCATTCCGAACGAGAACTGGTCTTCCCGCAACCAGAACAAGCTGCTGTTCAAAGGCCGCTACCCCCGGCTTTACTACTGGTTCGCCATCCGATGGCTCGTCAAGAGCGTCAACATCGATCGGATGTGGCGGGGGAAGGATCGTCCCTATCTGCGGATTGCGCTCGAGGGCCTCAAGGTTGCCGTCGCACGAGGGGGCGTGCTTCTCGTGGACCTGGCGTCCTCGTACCGATCCGGGCCCGAACGCCTTGACCGAGGCCATGCGTGATCGTGGGGCAGGTTTCCTGGTCGCCGCTCTGGTGGCCTTGCTTCCGTTCGAACCCCTCGCCCCGGTCCTGGGACTGAGCCTTCTGCAGTGGGTTTTTGCCTTCCTGGTGGCATTCAGTCTTCCCGGCTTGTGGCAGCATCGGAGTGTTCTGGGCCGTAAACCCGTGTTCATCGCCGCGTTGGCGTTCACTGCCCTCGCCGCGGTTTCACTCCTCGCGAGCGGGCCCTACCTGGCAAACTCGGCCAAAGCCCTCGTGCGTATCGCGGCGGGAGTCTATCTGTTAGCCGTCGCGCTTACGTGCCAGCGCCCAAAACCTCTCGCGAGGGTGTGGTGCGGGGCGGCTGTGCTCGCTTCCGCGTACGCTATCGCGGACTTTGCGGGGTTCGGCCTGGCAGGCCTCTTCCGCGACCAGGAATTTTACGTCGGTACCGTGCGGCGTCTGAGCGGGTCTTTCGAGTATCCGAACGCGGCGGCGGCGTACTTCGCTATGTCGTTGCCGCTTCTCTGGAGCGTGCCCCGGCGTCCGGGGTTCCGATATGCCGGGACGCTTCTGGTGTGGGTAGCCCTCGTGCTGACGTTCTCCCGTGGAGCCGCCGTTGCTGTCCTCGTGGCGCTGGCCTTCGGAGCCTGGCTGTCCCGGCGTACCGAGTCGCGGTGCGATCCCCGGTCCGGTCACCGGCGCTGGATCTGGCTCGGGGTGGCCTCCTCGATCGTCTACGTGGTACTGGGACTGTTCGAACCGCTGCTGATCGACCGTCTCGGCACATCCCCGGCCCGCGCTCCGGTTGCGGCCGACTACGAACCTCGTTTCAACACGTTGAGACTTGGGCCGGCTACCGAGCACACGCTGGATCTCCAGCTGACGAACAACGGTCAGATCCGTTGGGCCGCGACCGGTGAGCGCCGTGTGGTCCTCGCCTATCATTGGTACGACACGGCCCGGAAGGTGATCGTAGACGTATCGCCGATCGCAACCGAACTTTCTGCCGATGTTGCGCCCGGCGAAACCATTGAAGTACGTGCCCGGTTCCGTACACCGGACGGTGCTGGTCTTCACTTGCTGGATTGGGACTTGAGGCAGGCTGATTTCGGTTGGTTTACCGGAGCAGGTGTCCCTCCCGGGATCGTCGAGGTGTATCTCGGCGAAGATGGAGAGCCGCTCTGGCGACTGGGCGACGTCTCGCGCTGGTACCAGCCCGAGCGGCGGTCTATTCCGACTCTGGACTCGACGGTCTCGCGTCCGGACCTGTGGCGCGCCGCGATCGGCATTACTATGGATCGCCCTATCCTGGGTGTCGGCGCGGACAACTATCGTCTCCTGTACGGGCAGTACCTGGGCTACGAGGCCTGGGATCAGAACATTCGGTCTAACAGCCTGTACTTCGAATTGCTGGCCACTACCGGCCTCCTGGGGCTTGTGGCGTTCCTGGCAGTTCCGTTCTCAGCCCGCTACCGTTGGCAACCTGCTGGATTGGGCGTTCTGGTGTTCTTCGTGCATGGGCTCGTTGATGTTTTTCTCATGACGACGCCCATCTACTTCGGGTTCTGGATGCTATTGGGACTTGCGGATGAAGATCGCGCTTGACGCCACAGTCGTCCACGGACGCAAGTCCGGAGTAGGGTACTACTGCCAGGAACTGGTGCGCGCCCTCGTTGCCCTGAATCGCGCCGACGACTACTTCATCTTTTCGCATCGACCGCTTTCCGCCGGGCTCGTCAAGCCCAACGAACGAGTGCGGTTTGCCTCCGCGCGCTTCTGCCCAGTACGGGCTTTCTATCTCCACGCGCTGCTGCCGGGACTGCTCGCGGAAGAAAAGCCGGACCTCGTGCACTACACCAACTTTCTGGCGCCGATCCGCGATTCGCATCCCTACGTCGTGACCATGCACGACATGAGTCTTGAGCGTCTTCGAACGCACCACCACGTCGGCAAACGTGTCTACACGCGGCGGCTCGTCCCGTACGTGGCCGAACGGGCCAGACTGATTATCACGAACTCCGAGTTTTCGAAATGGGACATCGTACGCTTTTTGGCTGTCCCTGAGTCCAGGATTCGCGTGACACCTCTCGGTGTCGGCCCTGAGTTTCGACCCGTGGAAGGCCCAGCCCGTGTGGATGTGCTGCGGCGATACGGCCTGGACCGGCCTTACTTTCTGTATGTCGGCAACGTCGAACCGAGAAAGAATCTTCCACGATTGATCGAGGCGTTCTCATCGATTACGGATAAGGAACACGCGTTGGTGATCGTGGGTAATCCATGGTACCGGGGATCGGAGCCCCGCAAGCTTGCGTCGTCGCTTGGCCTGGGTGATCGTGTCCGTTTTCTCGGTTATGTTCCGCGTCCCGACCTGCCGGGGCTCCTCGGCGGGGCGACGGCCTTCGTCTACCCGTCATTGCTCGAGGGGTTTGGCCTCCCAATATTGGAAGCGATGGCATGCGGCCGCCCAGTGATCACGTCCGCAACCTCGGGCCTTGCCGAGGTCGCCGGAGATGCCGCGCTACTCGTCGACCCGTTGAGCATTCCCGCCATTGCCGACGCACTGACCGCAGTGGTCGAGGACCCCTCGCTGACGTCGGATCTGTCCCGGCGATCACTTCGAAGAGCGGCGCAGTTTTCCTGGCGGCAGACCGCGGAACGCACGCGGGACGTGTACCTGGAGGCAACAGGATTGGGCGTGGCTCGGTCCAGTTCGGTTTCCGTGCCGGTTCCCACCGCCGGCATGCTCGAGGCATCGGTTCGGCGGACGCTGGACTATGCAGCCAGGTTCGATTATCCGCTGACTCCGGCCCAGCTGCGCGATAGGCTCTTCGACGTCCAGGCGGACCAGGAGACATTGGAGGCTACGCTGGAGCGGATGGGGATTCCGACGACCGACGGGTTCGTCGGGACAGATCGTCATGCGGGGAACCGCCGCCTGGAAAGGGAGAGCGCCAGCGATGCCGTCATCAAAGGGGCCTGGCCCCATGTCGAGACCCTGGCAAGATTCCCGTTCGTTCGCATGCTGGCCCTATCGGGTGCGAGCGCCCATCGGAATATGCGCGACGACGATCTGGATCTGTTCGCCGTCGTCGAGGACGGAAAGCTGTGGGCCACGTTGCTTGCAGTGACGGTATGGGCCAAGCTCCGCGGGCTACGGCGGACGATCTGCCTGAACTACATCGTCAGTGACCGCGCGCTGGCGCTCTTCGACACCGACCCGTTCACTGCCCAGCAGGCCGCCTCGCTCAAGCCCGTCTATGGCTTCGGCGTGTACGATCGTTTCATCAGTGAGAATCCATTCATCCGCCGGCAGTTTCCGAATTTTGACCCGGTCCCGCAGCGAAGCCGGTACCGGGAGTTGTCCGGCGGGGGGGGCAAGGTCATGCTGGAAGGTTGCTTCAGAGCCGGTCCGGTGCAGTTACTCGAGCTTTTGAGCCGAGCAGTGTTCCGACCGTACCTGCGGAGAAAGGCGGGGGCCTCGGTCGGGGCTGGGGACGTGTTGCTCGGTCACCGCTGGATCAAGCTGCATTTGTTCAGCCACAAGCAGGAGGTTCTCGATCGGATGAGCGATGGAAAGGAAGTCCCTCTCAATCCCCAACGTCGTCGCGAGTTTGCTCGCTCCACCCGCGCGCGAGAGTTGTCAGAACGACGTTGATGTCCATCGCCAACGACCAGTTCTTGACGTAGTGCAGGTCGTGTTTCAGCCTCTGGGCAATGTCGGTGTCACCCCGCCACCCGTTGGCTTGGGCATAGCCGGTCAGGCCCGTCTTGACCCGGTGGCGTTGGTCGTAACCGCGATATTCTGAACGAAACCTGCGAATGAACTCCGGCCTCTCCGGGCGTGGGCCGACGAGGCTCATCTCCCCTTTGAGGACATTCCACAGCTGTGGCAGTTCGTCCAGGCCGGTCCGCCGCAGCAGGGCGCCGAATCGCGTGCAGCGGGGATCGTCCGGCACTGACCAGACGACGCCCAGTCGGCGCTCGGCATCCGTGCGCATCGTCCTGAACTTGAGCATCGTGAAGGCTTGACCCCGTAATCCGACACGCTCCTGTCGGTAGAGTGCGGGCCCGCGGTCCGAGAGCCGGATCGTCGCTGCGATTGCTGCCAGGAGAGGAAATAGCAGGACGATCCCGGCGGCAGATCCTGCGATATCGGTCGCCCGTTTAAGCTGACCCGAGACTCCCTCGAGCGACGGGTGACTACGGAACTGGATTGCCTTGAGCGCTCTTTTCTTGACCGAGGTTGGCCTCGACGAACGCCCGGATTTCTCTCTTAAACCTTTCACGCCCAAACTCAGTAGTGTTCCTTCGGATTGCCGCTTCCGACCATTGTATCCCCTCAAAACGTTCTATTGCCTTATTCAATCCGTCGACAGACCGATCGGAGAACACGACCGAGTTCCGGCCGTCTTCCAGCGACTCGATCGCCCCGCCGCCGGCAAATGCGATCACAGGGCAGCCGCACGACCGCGCTTCTACGGGAACGATGCCGAAGTCTTCACGGGCTGTGAAGACGAGCGCCTTCGCCCGGCGGTAGAGCGTGCGCAATTCGTCTGCTCCGACGTGTCCTCGGAATTCGATATTGGGCCTGGCTTGCCGCCTCAGCCTCGGTTCATCAGGGCCATCCCCGGCCACAACAAGACGCCTGCCCGACCGGTTGAACGCGTCCACGGCAAGATCGACTCTCTTGTATCCAACGAGGGCGCCGACCGAAAGGAAGAAGTCTGCCGGCTCTCGGGGGGGGCAGAAAAAATCGGTGTCGACCGGCGGATGAATGATGGTGGAGCTTCGGCCGTAGTAGGATTGGATTCGATCCGCGATGAATTTCGAGTTGGCTATGAAGTGGTCGACCCTGGCGGCGGACGTCCGGTCCCACTCGCGGAGGCGCTCGCGGAACAGTGACAGGCCGACCTGCTGCAGCCGGGTCGGGGCGTAGTCACTTTCCGCGTCCCAGATGTACCGCATGGGCGTGTGACAGTAGCTGATATGCGTGGCGCCCGGCGCGCGGATGCCCTTGGCGACGGCGTGACTGGAGCTGATCACCAAGTCACATCTTCCTACTTCGAGCGCACCGATCGCTGCAGGAAACAGTGGCAGCAGGTTGCGGTAATTTCGGTAGATACCGGGCACTCGGTCGAGCGGAGAGACCACGATCAGGCGGTCTTCGATCGCTCGCGAGACCTTTCCACGGTCATGGAACAGCGTGTACACGGTGGCGTCCGGCCAGACCTCGAGCAACGATTCGAGGACCCGTTCACCGCCACGCATTCCGGTGAGCCAGTCGTGCGCGATTGCGACCTTCATAATCCGAGGCGAATATAGCAATGGCGGCGAGTATTCGGAAGCATGAGCTCGATGGGCCCGCGTCGGGCTTTCCCGCACACTATGTCGTCGCTACGATCCTTCTGTTGGGCTTGATCCTCTTTGCGCCCTCTCTCGACGACGGCTTCCATTTCGACGACGAGCTGATCCTCAAGGATTCCAATGTCACGAACCCCGGTCGCTGGCAGCAATTCTTCAGTCCGTTTCAGCTGCGGCAGTTGACGTTCTTCAGCTTCTACCTGAACTATCTTGTCGGAGGAGACGACGCGTTCGGATACCACGGGGTCAACGTCTTGCTCCACCTTACGAATGCCCTGTTGGTCTATCGGCTTCTCATCCCCTTCCTCGGGGGATGGATCGCATCCGCCGGCGGTCTCATATTTCTCGCGCACCCGATCCAGACCGAGGCGGTGCTCTATGTCTACCAGCGGTCAACCCTGCTGGCGACGTTCTTCTCGCTGCTAGCGCTGCTGACGATTGTGAGCGGCCAGAACAACGAAGGGGAAGGCACTTCATGGCGGCGGAAGCTCCTGGTATTCGTGCTGTTTTTTCTGGCGTTCGAGAGCAAGGAATCAGCACTCGCCGTCCCGCTTGTGGTGGCGCTGTTGATGGGGTTCCGGACTCAGGGTGCTCGTGCGATCGTGATCCTGGTCGGTGCGCTAGGCGCTGCGACTCTGGGTCTGCTTGTCCTGCTGGAAGAGGAAACGGTGGGGATCGGGGCCGTGGATCGCATCGGACCATGGTCCTACTTCCTGACCGAGACGCGTGTGGTCTACACGTATCTCCGCCTTCTCATTTTCCCGTATCCCCAGTCACTCGAATACGACTTCCCCCCGGCCTCGACGCTGATCGACCCGACGGTCCTCGTTGGGCTGGGGGGCCTGGTCCTGATGGGATATGCGCTGTGGCGGCTCTGCGGTCACCCCGTGTATCGATGGGCCGGTTTGACGGGGGTGGCGTTCTGGATACTGCTGGCGCCGACCTCGAGCCTCATCCCGAGCTACGACTTTGCGTTCGAGCATCGGTTGTACATGCCGATGCTCGCGTTTGCGCCCTTTGCTGCCTTCTGGGTTGCCCGCGTGCCGCGCCGCGCGGTCGTTCTTGCCCTGCTCGTCGGCGTTCTCGGTGCTTTGACCGTCCGACGGGGCAGCGTCTGGGCGTCCGAGGTCCGGCTCTGGGAGGACACGTCCCTGAGGGCGTCCGGCAAGGCACGAGTGTGGTTCAACCTGGGTGGTGCCTATCTTGAATCGGACCCCGAGAAAGCACGGGATGCCTTTCTCCGGGCGATTGAGATCGAGCCGGGCTTTCCCGAGGCGTTCTACAACCTGGGAGTGATCGATCAGGGCGCTGGCGACAACCTGGCGGCGCTGGGTTCTTACCAACGGGCTCTCGAGCAGGACCCGGAATACTGGCCCGCGGTCCACAACATGGGGAACGTGCGTTTCCTGCTCGGCGACCACTCCGGAGCGCTCGAGCAGTTCGGGCAAACGCTCCGGATGAATCCCGATTATTGGCCGGCTCAGTACAACCTTGCGATTGTGTATACTGCAATGGACAGGCCGTCCGATGCGGTGCCCAGGCTCAGGATCGTACTCGACTGGGAACCGGATTTCAGCCAGGCGCGATACCTTCTGGCAACGTCGCTGGAGCGCTTGGGGCGCGATGACGAAGCACGGGCCGAGTTGGCCATACTTCGCGATCGAGGCCCGCTGCCGTCGGAAGGAATCGAAGGGATGGCGCCTTTACCGGCGATCGATTGAGTTTGGAGAAATCATGAAGAGAGCAATCCTGTTTCTCGTGATCGTGGCGACGTTGTCCGGGGTCGCGACCGCGCAGACGACCTCCTATTTCCCGGAGATCGCAGATGGGACCTTCAGCGGCGCGTTCTTCACGACGACGATATTCGTGGCCAATGCGGCCGAGTCCGGTTCCATCAACGTGACGTTCACGTTCACGTCATCGGCTGGCACGCCGTTCAACATTGCTTTCGTAGATGAGGACGGCCAACCGGTGGGCTCCGGGAACATGGTAACGATCGCCGCTCTGGCGGCTGGCCAGAGCCGGAAACTGATCTCGACTGCGGCGTCACCCATAGTGGTTGGTTTCGCGACGATCACGTCTGATGGCCCGGTGACGACCAGCGCGGTTTTCTCGCAGTTTTCCGGAGTCCCGGGCACCGGAACGCTCGTCAGCGAGGCCGCCGTGACGCCCGCGGAAACGGCCTTGAGCCAGGCAATATTTGTCGATGAAAGCACCGGCTTCCGGACCGCGCTCGCCTATGCCAACCCATCACAGGTCGCAACCGCGACGGTGAACCTGAACCTGCTCAACACCGAGGCGCTCCAGGTCCTGACGACGTCGGTCATGCTGGCCGCCAACCGCCATACCGCCAGGTTCGTCGATGAAATCTTCGCGCCCAATTCCGTCGCCGGCCACGTCGGAACTCTGCAGATCGTGAGCGACACCGGGCTCGCCACCGTCGCCCTCCGTTTTGCCGGAGACCTGTTCACCAGCGTCCCGCCTTTCCCCCTCGTGGCGCTGTCGCTTCCGATCCATGCGTGGTCGCAGCCCGTCGACACATGGCTCGCCAGCCGGCCGTGGCTATCTCCCTTGGCATCCTTCGCACGGCTGATCGGATCGCTCCAGCCTTCCGGCTAGCGTGTAGGGGCGGGACCTGTGCCCGCCCGACGGCATGCACTCTCGGGACAGACGACGTCCCGACAGTGATGATGTCTGCCCGACGGTATCCATTCGTGGCCAATGATGAAATCGGGTGGCCACCCTGTGAGCCCGACGGCACGGCGGGACAACGACGACGTCGGGTGGCCACAGGTGCCACCCCTACACCCGAAGTTCGCAAATAGTAACCGGAAATACCCGATGAGCTCGGGTATTTCCGGTTTTAGGGTAGGCTGCTAGACGTCGTAGTAGAGGGTGAATTCGTATGGATGGGGCCTCAGGCTCATCGGCTCCAGTTCGTTCTCGCGCTTGTACGCGATCCAGGTATCGATCACGTCCTGGGTGAAGACGTCGCCCTTCAGCAGGAAATCGTGATCGTTCTCCAGCGCCGCCAGCGACTCCGCAAGACTTGCCGGTGTCGACGCGATGTTCTGCTTCTCCTCCGGCGCCAGATCGTACAGGTCCTTGTCGATCGGGTCCGGCGGCGTGATCTTGTTCTCGATACCATCGAGGCCGGCCATGAGCATTGAGGCAAACGCGAGGTACCCGTTGCTGGCGGCGTCCGGCACCCGGAACTCCAGGCGTTTAGCCGCCTCGCTCTTGGAATACGCCGGAATACGGACGCATGCGCTCCGGTTCCGCTGCGAATAGATCAGGTTCACAGGAGCCTCGAAACCGGGGACCAGCCGCCGGTACGAATTGATCGTCGGCGCCGCGAACGCCAGCAGCGCCGGGGCATGCTTGAGCAGGCCACCGATGTAGTATTGGCATTCCTTGCTCAAGTCCGCGTAGCTGCCCGGCGCGAAGAACACGTTCTTGCCCTTCATCCAAAGGCTCTGGTGGACATGCATGCCCGACCCGTTGTCGGTGGACAAGGGCTTGGGCATGAACGTTGCCGTCTTGCCCCGCCGGCGCGCCACGTTCTTGACCACGTACTTGTACATCTGAAGCTTGTCGGCCATCCGGGTCAGAGTGTCGAAACGCATGTCGATCTCGTTTTGACCGGCCGTCGCTACTTCGTGATGGTGTACCTCCATACGTACGCCCAGGCTCTCGAGAGTTAGAACCATTTCCGAACGCATGTCCTGCAGTGTGTCCGTCGGCGGTACCGGGAAGTAACCTTCCTTGTAGCGGGGCTTGTGGCCGAGGTTTGGGCTCTCTTCACGGCCTGTGTTCCATGCCGCCTCGACCGAGTCGACGAAGTAGAAGCCGAAACCGGGACCCTGGTCGTAACGGATGTCGTCGAAGACGAAAAACTCGGGCTCCGGCCCGAAATAAGCGGTGTCCGCGATGCCGGTGGATATCAGATGACGCTCCGCTTTCTGCGCGACATAGCGAGGATCCCGCGAGTAGGCCTCTCCCGTCACAGGATCGCGGACATTGCAGATCAAGTCGAGAGTCGGCACCTCGGTAAACGGGTCCAGAAACGCACTCTCCGGGTCGGGGAACAAGAGCATGTCGCTTTCATGGATCTGCTGAAAGCCCCGAATGCTGGAGCCGTCGAAACCGATGCCTTCGGCGAACAGCTCTTCGTGGAATTCCGCGGTCGTGATGGAGAAGTGCTGCCAAATGCCGGGCAGATCGACGAAGCGCAGGTCGATTATCTTCACGCCCTTGTCCTTGGCAAACTGAAGTACTTCTTTGGATGTCATATCGAACGAACCTCCGTTGGCGGACCGTGTTGTTGTGAGTTATGAGGTCGGTACTCCCGGGACGAGCTTTCCGGAAGCCAGTAAGTCTACAATACGTTAGAGGGGAGCCGCACAAAAAATCGGGTGTGGGGTAAAGAATCAGCCTGGCGGTGGCAGGCCGCAATATTTTCGTGTCCGAAGGCCACGCGAGCTTCTAGTTCCCTTGCGCCCGGTTCCGGACCGTCTTGGCCAGATTTTCGATTTCCTTGGCAAGTTCCTCGATTCGACGACTGGACTGAATCAGCCGTGCAGATGTCGTATAGCCGTCCGCTGCGGCGACCTCCTTGACGAGTGTTTCGGTCAATTCGGCGAGTTCGTCGGCAGCCTCCTTCATTTCGGCCATGCGCTTCTCGCGGAATGCCTGCTCGGTGCGGAGCCTGGCGCGCGCTGCGTAATCCTCCGGTCCACCCTGACCTTCGGCCAGCAAGCCAGGGAGAAGGAGTATGGCCAGGATGACAACGGTCGAAAGAATGGTCTTGATCATCGCGTTTTTCACCCTCGGGTAACGGTTTGACCAAGTTTACATGAGGCAGACCCCGCGTCCAAGGATGTCGGAGGCACCTGTCGCCGCCAGCGTAGGCTCGGGCCGAGTTAATAGCCGGGAGAAGATCTATCTGCATGGTAAAATGATTGGTTTGTGTACGTTGATGGTTCTGGCGTTCTTATGAGAAGGCAGGCTGCAGACCGCTTTTATGGAAATTTTCAATGTGATCTCCGTCTGGCTGGAGGAAACCCTGCTGCCGTACGGCGGAATCGGACTAATGCTGTTGGCGGTGTGCGACTCCTCGTTCCTGTCGCTGCCCGAGGTCAACGACATTCTGTTGATGACCTTCTCCATCGACAACCCGGGCCGGATGATCTGGTTTGCTTCGCTCACAACCCTCGGATCGGTCATCGGCTGTGCGATGCTTTATTCGGTGGGAAGAAAGGGCGGGGAGGCCTTCCTCGAGAAGCGGTTTACCGGCCATCGGATCGAACGCGTCCGGAGGTGGTACGGCAAGTACGGCATTCTGGCCATCATCATCCCATCGCTGCTACCGCCACCGACCCCCTTCAAGATATTCGTGCTGTCGGCCGGGACGTTCGGGATCTCCTGGCCACGCTTCATCTTCGCCGTCGTCGTCGGCAGATCGATCCGCTATTTCTCAGAAGCGACGCTCGCGGTCTTCTTCGGCGCAGCGGCGATTACGTTCGTCCAACAGAACTACGGCAAGATCGGCATCGGCATGTCACTGGCGATAGTTGTGGCGACAGTGCTGTTTGTCGTGTATGGACGGCGTTCCGGTGATCGGGATGAGTAAGCGACCCTGGTTGCGCCGCGTTCGGTCGACACGGATCTTCGCAGTCCTGGTGCTCATCGCCGTTCTGGGCGGCTGTATTTCCCGAACCCGTGTACTACCGCCGGGAGAAGCGCTCCTTCCTCGCATTGACGCATCGCGATCCGAACTGCTTTCGGGCTTGCGCCAGACGAGCGGCGCCATCGAGAGCGTCACAGCAACCGTGACGCTGAGTGTGTCTTCCGGCGCGACGACCGGCGTCCTGACTTCCTACCGGGAGATACGGGGAGGACTTCTGGTTCGGCGCCCTTCGCACATTCGGCTCAACGGCGAGTCTCCGCTGGCCTTCGCCCAGATTTTCGACATGATGTCGGATGGAGAGATGTTCCGTGTCTGGATTCCCCCCCGGAACGAGTTCTTCACGGGAGTGAACGACGCGGTGTCGGCCGAAGACAATCCGGTGCTCAACCTCCGGCCGCAGCACATTATGGAGGCTCTGTTCGTCGATGTGCGCGAGTATCTGGACGACGACCGGATCATGAAACCCGTGCTGGAGGAGTTGACCGAGGGCCGGCGCAGCTTCTACATCCTCACATTCATCGACGACGCACGAGAGGTTCCGGAGATAGTCGAGAAAGTCTGGATCGACCGTTTCGATCTCAACATCGTACGCAAACAGGTTTTCGGGGATGACGGCGTCATCCAGACCGATGCGATTTACAGTGGCCATCATGACGTCGGCGGGTGGCCGTTCCCCCGGGAGATCACGATCGAACGGCCCGTCGAGGATTATTCGGTGCGGATCAGGTTCGAGGCGACGCGACTGAATGAAGGGATTGACGAGGAAAGATTCCGGCTGGAAGCGCCTCGCGGCGCGGAGCGGATCGAGATCGGCCGAACGGGATCGGGGAATTAGGAGTTCGTTTTGGTCAAGGAAATCATCTTTGCGAACATGGCAAAGAGGCCCGTTCGCACGAGCGTCAGCGTTCTCGCGGTAGCGATCGAGGTGACGCTGATCCTCATCTTGGTGGGTCTGACGGCGGGGATCCTTTCCGACAACGCCGAACGGATGCGCGGTGTGGGCGCCGATATCATGTTCAACGCGTCGCCGGGTACTGTCGCGCTGTCATTCAACACCTCTGTGATGCCCGTTGCGATCGGCGATCTGCTCCTGGCCGTCGACGGGGTCACCGCGGTTTCGCCTGTGATCATGCAGCTCAATTCTCAGGACGGCGGCTTCGGCTGGGTTTACGGGATCGAGCCCGAGACATGGGACCAGGTCACCGGCGGGTTTACCTTCCAGCAAGGGCGGTTCTTCGAAGGGCCTGACGAGATCGTCATCGACGATCTCTATGCTGCGTCCAGGGGATTGGAGGTGGGCGATGAACACGCCGTTCTCAACCACCAGTTCCGCGTCTCCGGAATCGTCGATCACGGCAAAGGGGCCCGCTTGTTCATCGATCTGGCGGCAGCGCAGGACATGACCGGTTCGGAGGACAAGGCGACGCTTTTCTTCGTCCTGTGTGCCGGTCCCGAGGAAACCGACGCAGTCGTGGCCGCTCTCAAAGAGACCTACCCGGAGTACGGTACCGTTCCGACGGCGGACATAGTGTCGATGGTGATGAACCGCAGCATACCCGCGCTGGACGCGTTCCTGGCCGTCGTGGTCGGTGTGGCCGTGTCGATAGGCGTGCTCGTGATCTTCCTGTCGATGTACACGACAATAACCGAGCGGACACGTGAGATCGGAATCCTGAGGTCGTTGGGGGCGAGGAAAGGCTTCGTCGTCAGGCTCATCCTTCAGGAAACCCTCGCGTTCTGCGTCGTCGGCGTCATTGTCGGCATCGGTCTGAGTTTTGCGATCGCTTCCGCGGTTACCTCAGCGGTTCCGACGCTGCAGATCCTGATCACGATCGAGTGGATCGTCCGCGCATCGGTGCTTGCCCTGGTGAGCGGAGTCCTCGGAGCGTTGTACCCGTCCTTACGTGCGGCCGGCCAGGATCCGGTCGAGGCCCTCGCGTATGAATAGGGTTTGAGGTGGAAGCGAAATCCGGGATGCAGATACTGCTTGAAACGATTGATTTAACGAAGACTTACAGGTCGGCTGGACTTGAAGTCCGCGCGTTAAGGGGTGTCGACCTCCGGATCGGTTCCGGCGAAATGGTCGCTATCATGGGACCTTCCGGCTGCGGCAAGTCTTCGCTGATGCACATCCTTGGCGCCATGACCAAGCCGACGAGCGGCAAGGTGCTCGTCGCCGGGAAGGATATAGCTCGGATGGACGACCGGGAGCGGACTCGGTTTCGGTGCCAGCAGATCGGGTTCGTCTTCCAGAAGTACAACTTGTTGCCGACACTCAGCTCGCGTGCGAACATCGCGATTGCGCGTTATATCCACGGCAGCCACAATGATCCCGACGGCGACCGCCGCCTGTCGGAGATTCTTCGACTGCTCCAGATCGAAGACAAGATGGACCGCCGCCCGGCAGAGCTTTCCGGCGGGGAGCAGCAGCGGGTCGCGATAGCCAGGGCCGTTGTCAGGAACCCAGCGATCGTCCTGGCCGACGAGCCGACCGGCAACCTGGATTCGGAGAACTCGAAGATCGTCCTGGACATGTTTCGGGAGTTGAACCGCAAGTTCGGGCAAACCGTCGTGCTCGTCACGCACAACCCTGAGCTGACCGCTTACACTGATAGGGTTATCGAGATGCGCGACGGCAAGGTTGTGGGCGAAGGATCCGTCGACGTTGGATGGGAACAAGAGGGGGATCTGATGTCGGAACCCGTAACGGAGGAATCGTGAAGAACTGGATCATCTGGTCGTTTGAGCGCCGGTCATTCCAGTACGACGTGTTGTGCGGCCTGATTCTCATCGCGATCTTTGCGATTCCCCCGGCCGTCTTCAACGACCGACCCGACTACATGCGTTTGTCGGACGCAGCGGTCCGTCGGGTACTCGATGATGACGGAAACCCGGTCTACACCGTCAAAGTCACCAGGCGGCTCATCGCATCTTCGGACCCGGAAGCCGAACAGGGTGCGCGGGAGACACTGCGGGAGTTCCTTCCTGCTGACGATCCGCTCGAGATCACACGCGTCGAGCCGATCAAAGACACTCGCGGCGTCGTGGCGGCGTACGCTTTCTGGGTAGGCCCATGAAGAGAACTGTATTGATGCTGACCCTGATTGGTTTTGTTCTGCTCTATTCCGGGATTGCGAGCGCTCAAGAAACCTATTCCCTGGAAGAAGTTCTCGACAACCTGGAACGCGTCGGGCGGGACTTCCGCGGGTTCGAAGCAACGGTCGAGCAGGACCAAGTAAACGTACTCGTCGACTTCCACACCGTGAAGTCCGGAAAGGTGTACCTTGCGCGCCGGGACGATGGCAGTCTGCTCCGGATGACGCTCGATGATCCGCCTCCCGCGGAAGAGTTGCTGGTCGCCCGGGGCAAGCTGCAAATCTACCAGCCGCGGATCAACCTGGTTCAGGAATTCGACCTCGGCGAAAACCGCAACATCGCGGAGAATATGCTGGTCGGCTTCGCTGCATCGAAAGCCGACATGCTGGCCGACTACGACATCACCCTGGTCGAGGAGGCGGTCATCGACGGCGTGGCAACCTCCGTCATCGATCTCGTACCGAAATCGGACAGGGTGGCGGCGATGTTTGCGACGATTCGTCTGTGGCTGGATCAGGAACGCTGGGTCCCCATCAACGTCCGTACGACCGAACCGGGGGGCAATTACCGCGTCCAGAAATTCTCGGATCGCACGATCAACGGTTCTATTCCGGACTCCGTCTTCGAACTGGACCTTCCCAAAGATGTCACCGTCATAAAAGGATAAGGGCGTGGATGTTCGCGCACGTCCCGGCCATGGTTCTTCTACTGTAGCGGCGGTCTATGACCGCCGAAAACGGGCGGGCTACAGGCTAGACCTGCATTGAAGCTTTGGCTGCGGCGACCTTCGCTTCTTCGCCGCTCTGCTCGGACTCGTTCGGGATTTCCTGCTCCAGCCTCTCCAGCCTCTCCAGCCTCTCCAGCCTCTCCAGCCTCTCCAGCGCTGCGTTTCCTTCCACGTGTACCAGATGCGTTGGAAGACCGTCCAGTTGGTCAGGATTGCCATGATCCAGAGGACCACGGCCATTCGATCGGTCAGCGCACCGATGACCAACATGACGATCCGCTCGGCCCGTTCCAGGAAACCGACCTTGCAGGCGGGGATGAGAGACTCGGCGCGGGCCCTCGTGTAACTGGTCATGACCGAACCGACTATGACCATGCCGGTCAGCCCCATGTAAAATATCTGGTCGATCTTCGCGTACCAGATCAGGAGGCCGAACAGCATCAGCATGTCGGAATAGCGATCGATCACCGAATCGAGAAATGCTCCGAACTTCGTCACTTTTTGGGTGACCCGCGCGACCGCGCCGTCGAGCATGTCGAACACGCCGGCAAGCAGGACTACGAGCCCCGCCCAGAAGAACATACCCTTGGCGAACAGAACTGTGGCCCAGATGTTGATCCCGAGGCCGATGAAGGTGAGGTAATTGGGGTTGACCCGGTGCTTCGATAGCCGGGCGACCAGGAAGTCCTGGCCCCTTCTACCCACTTTCGCGATTTTTCCGCTGATCGTGTAGAACGACATTGCCTTGTCTGCCGCTGGACGGCAGGCTACTACTAAACCTCTCCAGCGATGAATTTTACGTCAAATCTGTCCTCTTAACAACGTGGCGTCAGAGGCTAGTCTGCCCGGCCATCGGGCCAGATTGGGGGAGTCAGGATTCCTTGTCGTGGATGGTCGTGAAGCTGACCACCTCGAACAGTCGGGTTCCGCCGGGTATCTGCACGTTTACCTCGTCACCTTCCTGCTTTCCAAGCAGGCTCCTACCGATCGGTGAACTGGTCGAGATCGCGCCGCCGGAAACATCCGAGTCCTCCGTCGTCACCAGCTTATAAGTGATCTCTTCCTCTTTTCCAATGTCGAACAGAACGACCTTGGATCCGAGCGAGATTCGATCCGTCGGGATCTTGTCGTAGTTGATCATCGACAGGTCCGCCAGGCGTTTTGCGAGCTGGCCCAGGCGCGCGCGGACAAACTCCTGGCGTTCCTTGGCGGTCTGATACTCCGCGTTCTCCCGCAGATCGCCCATCGCCAGGGCCAGCTTCAGGGCCTTTGGGAGTTCCGTCGTGAGTTCTTTTTGCAGAACCCGGATTTCGTTTTCGATCTTTTGCTTGGCTTCCAGGGTCATGAGCGCTACTAGAAGAGCCGGAAGTTAATCGTCAGGAACTTTCCCGGATCTTGTCTGAAATCGTACACCAGTTTGAGCACTTCCGAGATAGTCACGTTCAGGTTGTCATGGAGGGTGGGTTCGTTGATCAGTTTCCCGAGGGTTCCTTCGCTATTGGCGACGTTGGACACCATTGTTGAGACTTGGTCGAGAGTGTCTAGCAGTTCGTCATAGAGTGAATCGTCGGCGCTCAGCTTGCCGAGGGTTCCTTCACCGTTCTCGATCCGCCCGATGATGCCGTTGGCCCGTGCGATCATGGTGGCCGCCTCGTCGTAGATCGTCGAATCGTTGAGGAGTTTGGCCAGTGTTCCGTCGCCGTTTTCGACCGTGTCGGCGATCGATTCGAATCGCTCCAACATCTCCGTCATACGATCGTACAACTCCGAATCCGACATCAGCCTGCCGACGGTGCCCTCGCCGGTGCGGGCATCCCGGACAAGCTCGTTGACCTCGAGCACCGCGGCGTTGGCATTGTCGAATATCGCAGTGTCGGTTAGCATCCGGCCCAGGGTTCCCTCGCCGTCTCGCAGGCGCCCCGTGATTATCCCCACCTCGTCGCTCAGGACCTCCAGGTTTGCGATCACGTCGTTCGTACCCGTGATGAGCTCGCGGATGTCACCGCTGCCGGATCCCTGAATCGTTCCTCCGGGCGGAACCACGTTCCCGGTTCCGTCGCCGCGCGCGACGTCCACGTAGCTGTCGCCAAGCAGTCCGACCGTCTTGATCGCGACGATCGCGTCATCCAGGATCATGTCGCTGAATCGTTCGTCGATGTTGAGCTCCACCGCGACGGCCTGGGCCGGGTTGGCCCGTCCGGTGACCTGGACGCTTCCGACGTTCCCGACCGTCACGCCTTCCAGCCAGACTTCCGCTCCGTCGTTCATGCCGTTCGCCGAAGCAAAGTACGCCGTGATGGCGTAAGTGGGCGTGAACAGGCCCGTCTCGCCGCCTATGAAGAAGATGGCCGATGCCAGGAGACCGAAACTGGCGATGACCAGGATGCCGACGCGCAGCTCCACCCAGGACATTGATTGACGCCTTGCCATTTGTCTTACCCCTCCTACGCTAGAAAACGTTGAATGTAGGGATCGTCCGATGTGCGGAGCAGCTCGTCCGGCCCTTCGAAGATTATCTTCCCCTCGTGAAGCATCACAAAGCGCGTATGCGCGAGGCAGAACGTGCCGTCCTCGCGTAGGAAGCGCGTCCGCCCGTTCGACTCAACGGCGTATTCGGTCGCGAGAGTGAACGCATCGCGCAATCGGTGTGTCACGAAGACCCCGGCGACGTCCTCGGTGTCCCGCAAGCGGATGATCAGCTCGTTGATGCGCCTCGACGTGACCGGGTCCAGTCCAGCAGTCGGTTCGTCGTAAAGCATGATCTTCGGTTCCGAGATTAGCGCCCGGGCCAGCGAAACCCGGCGGCGCATGCCGCCAGATAGCTCCGAGGGAACCATGTCGATGGCCGATGCCAGCCCAACGAACCCCAGAAGTGTACGGACCCGTTGCTCGATCAACTCGTCGTCGACGCCCAATTCGTGGAGCCGATACGCGACGTTCTCGAAGACCGACATCGAATCGAACAGTCCCGATTCCTGGAACACCATGCCGACTTTGGGCCGGATCCGGCTGAGCCGCCGTTCGCCCATACCGGTGATGTCTTCGCCGTCTATGAAGACACGACCCTCATCGGGTGTTTCCAGACCCATCATCAGCTTGAGCATCGTCGACTTCCCCGAACCGCTGCCGCCCAGGATGATCTTGGTCTCCGACGACCTGAGGCTGAACGAGACGTCTTCCAGAACGACATGGTCTCCGTAGTACTTCGACACGTTACGGAGTTCGAGGAGGTTTCCGGAAGTCCGGTCCGTCTCGGTTTCGGTCATCGAGTCGAGCATCTTCATGCAAACGCCAGGATCAACCGGGTCAGGAAGAAATCGGAAACCAGGATGAGGACGGACGAGGCAACAACGGCCTGGGTGGTCGACCGACCGACTCCACGCGTGCCTCCATACGTGCGCATGCCGCAGTGGCAGCTGACCGTAGCCACGATGGCTCCGAACACGAGCGGCTTCAACAGCCCCCCGAACATATCGTTGTACGACAGCGCATCCCAGGCCGAACTGAGGTAGAGATTCGGGCTGATCTGCAGCACACTCACCGCGACGAAGAGGCCGCCGATGATGCCCAGCGCGTCTGCAACTATCGTCAGGATCGGCTGCATCGTGACCGTCGCCAGGATCCTGGGGACGACGAGTTTCTTGACAGGGTCGGTTCCCAACGCGCGCATCGCGTTGAGCTGCTCGGTCACCTTCATCGACCCGAGCTCGGAGGCCATTCCCGACCCCACGCGCCCCGCCACCATCAGCGAGGCCAGAACCGGGCCGAGCTCGCGAACCAGAGAGATCGACACGAGGGAGCCGGTGAAACTGACGGCGCCGAATGTCTTGAGCGTTGCCGCGCTCTGGAGCGCCAGGACGGCCCCCGTGAAGAACCCGGTGAGGATGACGATCGTCAGGGAACCCACTCCGATCTGATCCATCTGAATCAATATGTCCCGAAAGTAGAACGGCCGTCGAAAGGCGCCCCGGATCGCGCGAGCCGTTAGGACCGAGATGTCCTGGGCTTCCTTGACCATCGCTTTCGGACTGAGCAGCACGTTGGCATCGTATCGGAAGTGCTTGTAGAGGGTCAACGCACACGCTGCGGGCTCGCGCCAGGGGCGGGCAATCACGCTATACTGACGCGCATGTTTACGTTTTCCACGGCAGGCGAATCCCATGGACAGGCGCTTGTCACGCTGGTGGAGGGTGTCCCGGCCGGTCTCGAAATCGACTTCGACCTGATCCAGGCGGAACTGTGGCGCCGGCAGGGCGGATTCGGCCGCGGCGGCAGGATGAAGATCGAGAGCGATCAGGTCCGTTTCCTGTCGGGTGTGCGTCACGGTCGGACTTTGGGGAGCCCGATCGCGATGATGATCGAGAACCGGGACTGGTCCAACTGGGAAGATGTGATGTCTGTCGGTCCGGTCACTGCGGAGGTGGCGGAAAAACGTCGGGTTACCCGGCCCCGACCCGGGCATGCGGACTTGACTGGTTCGCAGAAGTACGACCATTCCGACGCCAGAAACGTCCTCGAGCGATCCAGCGCGCGCGAGACCGCCGCTCGCGTTGCTGCCGGAGCCCTGGCCAAGATCTTTCTCGAGGCTTTCGGCGTCGAGATCCTCAGCCACACGACCGCGATCGGTCTGGCCCGGGTTCCCGAGGATTTCGAGGTTTCATGGGAGCAACTCGAGTCCATCCGGGATGACCGCGTTGTCCGCTGTGTGCTGCCGGATTGTGCCGCTCGTATGGTTGCCGAGATCGAGAGAGCCCAGAAAGACGGGGACACGATCGGCGGCACGTTCGAGGTCATTGCGCGACGTCCGCCTATCGGACTGGGTTCCCATACGAACTGGCGCCTAAAACTGGATGGGAGACTGGCGCAGGCGATGATGTCGATCAACGCGATCAAGGCGGTAGAGGTCGGCGACGGCGTTCGGGTCGCATACGGTCGAGGCTCGGATGCGCACGACGAGATTACCTACGATGCATCCACGGGCCGGTTCGACCGTCTGTCGAACCATGCCGGCGGGATCGAGGGCGGGATGTCAAACGGGGAAGACATTCGTCTCATCGGTTATCTCAAACCGATTCCAACTCTCAAAAAAGCCCTGCGTTCGGTCGACATGGTGTCGAAAGAGCCCTTCCTCGCACAGCATGAGCGGTCTGACACCTGTACGGTTCCTGCGGCCGGTGTGATCGGCGAGTCGATGGTGGCCATCGTCCTGGCCGAGGCGGCAACGGCGAAGTTCGGCGGCGACTCGATGGGAGAAACCCTCAGAAACTACGAGGGATACGCGCAGCAACTCCGGCGGTTTCCCGGTAAGCCCCCCAAGGTGGACGAGTGAGAATGTTACGATAGGAATATCGCGGTCCGTGCCGTGGAAACCGTCTTGGACCGCCGGATCCGAAGGAATATGGAAAGACCCATCGTTCGACTGGGCGCGGACGTTCTAGTGAAAGTCGCCGAACCGGTCGATAACATCACACAGGCAGAGATCGATCTTGTAAGGGACATGGTCGAGACGATGTACAAGGCCCCCGGAGTGGGCTTGGCCGCTCCCCAGGTGGCCGCGTCGCGAAGGATCATGGTTACCGACACGAGCGGTGGCGAGAAAGCGGACAATCTGCTTATCGTCATCAACCCCGAGATCGTCGACACCGAGGGCGAGCAGTACGAGGAGGAAGGTTGCCTGAGCATCCCCGGCTTCAGTGAACGGGTCCGACGCCCCAGGAAAGTCGTCCTCCGGGGTCTCGATCTGGACGGTCGGGAGATTGTCCTCGAAGGCGAAGACCTGCTCGCGCGTGCATTCTGCCACGAGATGGACCACCTGAACGGTGTTGTGTTCCTGGATCATCTCAGCTTCATCAAGCGTGATCTGATCAAGCGCAAGATCCGCAAGCTGATCAAACAGGACGAATGGTAATCGATGCGGCTGGTCTTCATGGGGACCTCGCCGTTCGCCGTTTCTTCGCTCGAAGCCCTGGTATCCGCCGGGCATGACATCGAGGCTGTGTTTACACAGCCCGACCGACCGCGCGGACGGGGTCAGCGGACCCAGCCACCCCCGGTCAAGGAAACCGCTCTGGCCCTGGGGTTGAACATTCTCCAGCCGGCCAAGTTGAAGGACCCGTCCGTCCGCAGTCTCCTCGAGGCGGCGCGGCCGGACTTGATCACCGTCGTTGCCTACGGAAAGATCATTCCCCGGTGGCTGATCGACCTCCCCCCGCACGGCATAGTGAATGTCCATGGCTCTGTCCTTCCCCGCTACCGCGGCGCTGCTCCGGTGAACTGGGCGATCATCCGCGGCGAGACTCAGACGGGCGTCTGTACGATGCAGATCGACGAGGGATTGGACACTGGTCCGGTCTACCTTTGCGATGAAACCCAGATCGGCGGACAGGAGACCGCGCCGGAGGTATCGGAACGACTTGCGAAGATCGGTGGTCGACTGCTCGTGCGGACCCTCGAGGGAATCGCCACAGGTGATCTCAGGCCGCGCCCCCAGGACGAAGCGGCCGCCACGCTCGCGCCACGGCTTGCGAAGGAAGATGGTTTCATCCGCTGGGAGGAAGCCGCCCTCGCCATCCACAACAAAGTGAGGGGCTTTGCGCCCTGGCCTGCCGTCCTGGTGCGCTTTCGGGACCGACCCTGCCGGATCCTCGAGACGCGGCCCGAAGCTGGGGAGTGTAAAGAATCGCCCCCTGGATGTATCGTTCCCGATTCTGGCCGTCTAAGAGTCCGTTGCGGGGATGGGGGGCTTCTCGAGATCCTGAGGTTGCAACCCGAAAGCCGAAAGGCGGTTTCCGGCGTCGAGTTCTCGAACGGAGTCCACCTCCGGCCCGACGAGCGATTTGGGTCGATGAGCCACGGATTGAGCGGACAGGGGAGTTAGCCACGGATTACACGGAGGAGGGAATCAGCCACGGATTACACGGATTACACGGATGGAACGGGATCATATGCTCGGACTGCTTCCCCATTGCCACTCCAAAATTCGTTGAATCCGTGTAATCCGTGGCAGCCTCTTCATGCAATCTGTGGCAGTGTTTTCGTGTAATCCGTGGCCTTCTCTTCGTGTAATCTGTGGCTGTGGTCGGAATGACTGAATCCACCAAGAACGAAAGCAACTTGAGGGCGGGTTTCCGCACTCACGCCCCTGCGTTGTTGCTGATGACGCTGGTGCTGGTCGTGGCCGGTCTGCTGAGCGCGTTGACCGCGATGCGAATCGCGGTTCGGGGGTATGAAATCGAGGTGCCGGATCTGATCGGTCGGACACATGCTGAATCCGCCGGCATTATTGCCTCCACGGGGCTGGACCTGGAACTGGAAGGCCATCGGTTCAGTTCCGACGTGCCTGAAGGCCTCATCCTCGATCAGACGCCCCCGGCAGGAATGCGCCTCAAGCCAGACCGGACTGTCAAGGTGCTGCTCAGTCTGGGACCGCGGCAGTTCGCTGTGCCCGAGGTCGAAGGTTTGAGTCTCCGCGCTACTCAATTGATGCTGACCCAGCGCGGGCTCTCACTCGGCAACACACTTTTCGCTCATACTGAAGCCGGCGAAGCGGCTTCGGTCGTGTACCAGGCACCCCCGGCGGGCGATTCGGCAGCCAGTGATCCGGCGGTGAATGTCCTCGTCTCTCTGGGGCCTATCGACCAGTACTTCGTCATGCCGGACCTGGCTGGACTCCGGTCCGATGGGATCATTCGGCAGATCCGGGATGAAGGCTTTCGGCTCGGCGAGGTCACCCTGACGTCCCATCCTGATGTTGAGCGAGGCCGGATTGTCGGGCAGTCGCCGCCTCCAGGCTACCGGGTGTCCAGGAACGACATTATTCTTTTGGATGTGAGCCAGTGACTGTTGGAATCGCACCCTCGATCCTGGCAGCGGACTTTTCGAGACTTGGAGAAGAGATAAGAGTCGTCGAGGAGGCCGGGGCCTATGCCATCCACGTCGATGTGATGGACGGGCATTTCGTGCCGAACATCACGATCGGACCGCCCGTGGTCGCGGGAATGCGCAGAGCGACGAAACTTCCACTCGACGTGCATCTCATGATCGATGAACCGGACCGCTACATCCCCGCCTTTGTCGAAGCGGGGGCGACGAACATCACGGTTCACGTCGAAGCGCTGAAGCACCTGGACCGCACCATCGAATTCGTCCGATCCCACGGCGTTCGGGTCGGTGTGGCCTTGAACCCAGCGACTCCCCTCAGCGCAGTCGAACACGTACTCGACACCGTGGACATGGTGCTGGTCATGACCGTGAACCCGGGTTTCGGAGGGCAGAAGTTCATCCCCTATACGTCGCGCAAGATCCGGCGTCTGAGGGAAATGATCGACGAACGAAGGCTGGAGTGCGCAATCGAGGTTGACGGTGGGATCGACATGGAGACTCTCCCAGACGTCGTCAGCTCCGGCGCGAGCGTTTTGGTCGCCGGTTCCGCGATTTTCGGAGCCGCGGACCCGGCGGCTCGGCTCAAGGAAATGTTGGAAAAGGCTTCGATGCTCGGTTATCATTCCAAGTACGCTTGATTAAAGGGGTTCCGGAACTTATGCGAAGGTTTTTTCCCGCCCTGCTGGGCTTGCTCTTGGCGGGTTGCGGCGGCTATCCAGACGAACTCACGATCGGCGAAGGGGGCAGTGCGGAGCCGGACCGCATTCTCTTCGAGCGCGCTTTGATAGACATGAAGCGCGGCCGGCACATTCAGGCTCGTCTGGAGCTGAATACGCTGATCAACACTTACTCCGACAGCGAGTTCCTGCCCCAATCCAAATACGCCATCGCGGAGTCTTTCTACCGGGACGGCGGAAGGTCCGACCTCATCCAGGCGGAAGCCGAGTTCAAGGACTACATTACGTTCTTCCCGACCAGTGACTTGGCCGACGACGCGCAGTTGATGGTGGCGCTGACGCATGTGCGCCAGATGCAAAAGCCGGACAGGGATCCAACGCAAGCACTGATGGCCGAAATCGAGTTGGAGAATTTCATCTCGACCTATCCAGACAGCCAGCTGCTGGATGAGGCGAAGGACATGCTGAGGGGCGTGCAGGAAGTGTTGTCGGAATCTATCCTGAAGGTTGCGAACTTCTATTCCACGACACGTTCCTACCCGGCGGCGATCGACCGCTATCGAGAAGTCCTGGAAGAATACCCGGACTATTCGAGGACTCCCGAAGCCCTGTACAAACTTGCTGAAGCGATGCGGAACAACGATAACGCCGGCGAGGCGATTATCTACTACTCGCGGGTCATCCGGGATCATCCTTTGGCGGAGGAGGTTGCATCGGCCAAGGAGCGACTTACGGAGCTTGGTCAGCCCATCCCGGAGGCGAACCCCGTCGCGCTGGCCCGTGCGGAAGCTGCGCCTCCGCCGGCATCCAAGGGCCTGTTTGCCCGAATGTTCGGTTTGCTGAGCCGCCGCCCCGCTGTTTCGACGGAGACGACGGCGGCTTCGATCATCCGCGATGAAGAGCCGGGAACCGTTACCGGAGAAGGTGATTTCGAAGTCGAGGGCGTAGTCGTAAACCCGTCCAATCCGCCGCCTCTCGGATCCGATTAGCGACAACGATCGAACAGGAACATACGGGCGGCCTCAGGGCCGCCCGATTTTGTGCAGGCTGCTCAATGAAACGAACAATCCTTCTTGCCGACGACAGTTCGACCATCCAACGGCTCGTAACGCAAACTTTCGATGACGAGAGTTTCGAGGTCGTGTCAGTGAGCAACGGCGATGCCGCAGTCAAGAAGTTCGAAGAGTTACGGCCTGCAGCAGTCCTCGCCGATGTGTTCATGCCCGGCAAGGACGGCTACGAAGTGTGTGCCTTCGTCAAAGAGCATCCGGTCCTCGATCGCACGCCCGTCATCCTGCTTGTCGGTGCTTTCGAGGCTTACGACGAAGCCGAGGCCGAACGGGTCGGCGCCGTGGGAAAGATCAGCAAGCCTTTTGAACCGCAGGAGTTGATGGACCTGGTCGTGTCGGTCCTTAATGAGGATTCCTCCGCCATGGCGGAGGTCGAGTCCGGAGCAGCGGCCGAGGACATACTCGGGCTGGGAGTCCTGTTCCCTTCGGCACCCCACGAAGCCGAGGGGACGAGCCTCAGCGAAGAGCAGATCGAGGGTATTGCCGACCGGGTGATTCGCAAGCTCTCTTCGGAGGTGATCGAGGGTGTCGCGTGGGATGTCGTGCCCGACATCGCCGAAAGAGTTGTGCGTGAAGAGTTGAAACGACAGGACGAAGGATGAGCACCAGAACCGAGTTACCGAAGACCTACGATTTCCAGCAGACCGAAGCGCGCTGGTACAAGTACTGGGAATCGAACGGGTACTTTTCCGCCAAAGCATCGTCGACGGCGCCCCCGTTCGTGATCGTGATGCCCCCCCCGAACGTGACCGGTTCGCTCCACATGGGCCATATGCTCAACAATACGGTCCACGACGTCATCGTGCGCCGGAAGCGCATGCAGGGCTACAACACGCTCTGGCTACCGGGTACCGATCACGCAGGAATAGCCACACAGAACGTCGTGGAGCGGGTGCTGAGGGAAGAAGGGCTGAGCCGGCATGACCTGGGTCGGGAGAAATTCGTCGAGCGGGTGTGGCAATGGAAGCGCGAGTACGGAGATCTGATCACTCGCCAGATCCGGCGCATCGGCGCATCGTGCGACTGGTCGAGAGAGCGCTTCACGCTTGATGAGGGACTTTCCAGAGCAGTCCGGGAAGTGTTCGTCCGCCTCTATGACGAAGGGTTGATCTACCG
The DNA here is from genome assembly GCA_965206125.1 of Terriglobia bacterium. Classification (GTDB taxonomy): domain Bacteria; phylum Acidobacteriota; class Terriglobia; order 20CM-2-55-15; family 20CM-2-55-15; genus CAXWPM01. The sequence continues at coordinate 352,568 of CBDBIN010000043.1, read as the reverse complement.
AGGCGAGCGTCTCATCAACTGGTGCCCGAGGTGCCGAACCGCCCTGTCGGACCTGGAGGTCGAACACGCCGGCGTTGAGGGAAAGCTGTACCACATCCGCTACCCCGTCCACGGGGGAGACCGTGATTCGGTCGAGATCGCGACGACGCGTCCTGAGACAATGCTCGGGGATACGGCGCTGGCGATCCATCCCGAGGACGAGCGATATTCAGGCCTCGAGCGAGCAACATCGACGCTTCCACTGGTCGGGCGCGAACTCGCTTTCATCCGCGACGAGATAGTGGACCGTGAGTTCGGAACCGGAGTCGTGAAGGTCACACCGGCCCACGACCCAAACGACTTCGCGATGGGCGAACGGCATCGACTTCCGCGAGTGAGCGTGATCGATGAAGACGGTCGGATAACCGAAGAAGGCGGTCCCTATGCGGGCATGGACCGTTTTGAAGCCCGCAAGAAGATTCTCGAAGACCTCGAAGAAGAAGGACAGTTGGTGCGTGTCGTGCCGCACCCCCACAAGGTGGGGCATTGCTCACGTTGCAGGACCATCGTCGAGCCGCTGCTCTCGACCCAGTGGTTCGTCAAGATCAAGCCGTTGGCCGACGAAGCGATCCTGGCGGTCGAACAGGGCCGGACGCGTTTCATCCCGCAGAATTGGGAGAAGACCTATTTTAACTGGATGAGGAACATCCGGGACTGGTGTATCTCTCGGCAACTCTGGTGGGGCCACCGGATTCCCGCCTGGTACTGTGACGCCTGTGGGGAAATAACCGTCTCGCGTACGGACCCTTCGTCCTGCAGCAGCTGCGATTCCACCGACCTGAAGCAGGACGAGGACGTGCTAGATACGTGGTTCAGTTCCCAGCTGTGGCCGTTCTCGACGATGGGTTGGCCTGACGAGACAGAAGACCTGAGAGCGTTCTATCCCACACAACTGCTCGTCACCGCCTCGGACATCATCTTCTTTTGGGTGGCGCGGATGATGATGGCAGGTCTGAAGTTCACCCAGGACGTTCCGTTTAGCGAAGTCTACATCACGGGCCTGATTCGCGATGCGGAACGACAGAAACTGTCCAAGTCGAAAGGCAACGTCGGCGACCCGCTGCTCGTCTGCGACGAGTACGGGACCGACGCGGTGCGTTTCACGCTCGCCCGCCTCGGAGCTCCCGGGTCGGATCTTGTACTGACCGAGGATCAACTCGAGAGTTATCGAGCGTTTGCCACCAAGATATGGAACGCGGCCCGCTTTACGCTGAACCATGTCGAAGAATCGCACGCGCTGCCGACCGAAGAGCAACTCCGGGCCATGGACCTCTCGCTCGCCGACCGCTGGATCTTGTCGCGCCTGCACCGAACGGTAAGGGAAGTCAACGAGGCGCTCGAACGGTACTTCCTGCACGAGGCGGCGCGCGGAATCTACCGGTTCTTCTGGCGAGAGTTTTGCGACTGGTACCTCGAGATGGCTAAGCTTCACCCTGAGAAGTCTCGGCCGGTCTTGATCTATGTCTTCGAATCGGCACTGAGGTTATTGCACCCGTTCATGCCGTTCATCACGGAAGAGCTGTGGCAGCGGTTTCCGCATGAGGGGGAATCGATCGTTACCGCGGCGTATCCCGAAACCGAGGACGAATTCATCGACGAAACCCTCGAAGGTCACACCGAGTTGATCCAGGAGATCATCGTCAAGGTGCGCAACATACGGTCCGAAATGAATGTAGATTTCAAGCAGCTCGTCCCGCTTCGGCTTGCCGTGGGAGACGATGTGGTCGGGTCGATGCTGGAGGACAACGCACACTACGTGCGCAGGCTTGCGCGCGTAGACAATCTCGAGGTCGCCCAGGCATTGTCCGGAGATAAGGCGGCTGCGCAGGCGGTCGCTCTGGGTGTTGCCCTGGAAGTACCGCTCGCCGGCGTAATCGACCTTGACGCTGAGAGAGCGCGTGTCGGCAAGGAAATGGACAAGACTCGCCACGAGATTGACGGGTTGGAGCACAAGCTCGGCAATACCAAGTTTCTGGAGCGTGCTCCGGCCGCAGTCGTCGAAGAAAACCGCCGCCGGCTCGCCGAGTACCGCGCAAGGGAAGCGCGTCTCGAGGAGGGCCTCGCTCGGCTGGATTGACCGGTTGGACCGGCCGGCTGCTCGAATCACAAAGTCTGGATGGATTCCGTCGATCTCATTGCGATCCGGGAAAAGCTGCTTGCCGCGCTAAGAGAAGATCTCGGCTCGGGAGACGTTACGTCGCGCGCCGTCGTCGATTCCGAGGTGCTTGGAGTCGGACACTACGCCGCCAAGCAGGAGATGATCGTCTGCGGGCTCCCGGTGGCCGCCGAACTCGCGCGGCTGGTGGATCCCGGCCTTCGGTTCCGCGGGGAGATCCCGGACGGCACGCGCGTGGCCGCCGGTGCCGCGCTCGGAGAGGTCCAAGGGCCGGCGAGATCGATCCTGGCTCTCGAGCGCACCTCGCTGAACGTCATCCAGCGACTATCCGGGATTGCCACCGTCACATCCCGGTACGTTGCCGCAGTGGTGGGCACCCCGGCCGAGATCATCGATACGCGAAAGACGGCCCCCGGCTTGAGGGAGCTGGATAAGTATGCCGTACGCTGCGGTGGCGGCCTCAACCATCGAATAGGCCTGTTCGATGGCGTCCTCATCAAGAACAACCACCTCGAGTTCCACGATCGGATCCAGGATGCCATCGGCCGCGCGCGTCGCAGCCTGGGCGCCCGGATCCCGGTCGAGGTTGAAGTGCGTGACTTCGAAGAGCTGTCGGGTGCGATAGAGGCGGGTGCCGATATCATTCTGCTCGATAATTTCACGCCCAAAGAAACGGCCCGGGCGGTAGTGGTGGTCGCCGGACGGATTCCGCTGGAGTCTTCCGGTGGAATCACCCTCGAGAACGTCGCTGAATACGCGGCCGCGGGTGTCGACTACATCTCGGTCGGTGCGCTAACCCACTCGGTAGTGGCCGCCGACGTCCATCTCAGGGTTGCTCCACAGTGACGAGCGAGACCGATAATCAGCTCGACGATGTACTATCCGCACTGATGCGCCACATGACCGTCGCGGTCTCGGGTGAGAAGCTCGCCCGAGAACTCGGTGTGTCTCACTCACGTGTCGCACGGTCCGTCGAACGCCTGCGTAGTGAGGGAATCGAGATTCTCGGGGAACCGTTTAGCGGCTTCCGGTTGACGCGGCTGCCCGACGTCCTGCTGCCCGAACTCATCCGCAACCGTCTCCACACCCGCAACATGGGGCGTCCTCTCTATCACCTCTACTCTGTCGACTCGACCAATGCGTTTGCCCAGAGACTGCTGGCCCGAGCCAAGCCTCCTGTGCACGGCACCGTAGTCGTGGCCGAGAGGCAGACTGAGGGAAAGGGCCGCCTCGGACGAAGTTGGGTGTCGCTTCGAGGTACCGGCCTTTACGTGACCTTGATTCTTCGTCCTCGGATTCCCTCCAACCTGGCGCCTTTGCTGACGTTGGGTGCAGCCGTCGCAGTTCACGAGGCCGTAGAACGGATCAGCGGCGTGGATGTCGACATTAAATGGCCGAACGATCTGCTCGTGGGGGACAGGAAACTGGGTGGAATCCTTTCCGAACTTCACGCCGAACTGGACCGAGTGTCCACGATGGTCATCGGAGTAGGAGTCAACGTTAACCACACCCGGATGCCCGATGAGTTGTCCGACATCGGCACCTCGATGAGGATGGAGAGCGGAAGGGAGCATTCGAGGATCGAGATCCTGTTGGACTTTCTGACGGCTTTTGAACGACTGTATGACAGGTTTCTCGACAAGGGTCCGTCGGCGATCATCGAGCCCTGGACAAGCTCGTCAAGCTTCGCCGAAGGAAGGACGTTAGAGGTCAACGACGGCGTCAGGCGCATTCGCGGTATCACACGAGGTCTGAATGCGCTGGGCGCCCTCCGGATCGATCAGGGCGAAGGCCGGGTCGAAGAAGTGTATTCGGGCGACGTGACCAACTGGAGATAGCGGAGGAAACGCCGAAGATGCTACTGGCAATCGACATCGGAAACACGAACACCGTTTTCGGCGTGTACCGGGATGACCGGCTCGTACGCAGTTGGCGGTTGTCGACGCACCGCGACCGTACCGTCGACGAATACGGGATACTGCTCCGGAACCTGTTTGCTATCGAGGAACTCGACGGCACGGCGATCCGAAACGTCGTCATCTCGTCGGTTGTCCCGCCACTGGATGCGACGCTCGATGAGATGTCGCGACGCTACTTTTCGGTGACGCCTATCTTCGTGTCTGCGGACAACGCCGGCATCCCGATCCTCTACGAAGACCCCCGAGAGGTGGGCGCGGACCGGATTGTCGATGCTATCGCGGTACTGGAGCGGTACGGATCGCCTGCGATCATCGTCGACCTGGGAACGGCGACGACCTTCGATGCCATTACCCGCGACGGCGAGTATCTGGGCGGTCTGATCGCCCCGGGGATCCGGGTTTCCGCGGACGCCCTGATTTCACAGGCCGCAAGGCTGCCCCGAGTGGACATTCGTCGGCCGGAGCAACTGATCGGCCGCACGACTGAGACGAGCCTGCAGAGCGGATTCTTCTGGGGCTACGTGTCGTTAGTTGACGGAATCATCGAAAGGATGCGAGGGGAGCTCGGAGACGACGCCCGGGTGATCGCCACCGGTGGTATGACGCGCTTCATCCAGGATGAGTCTCGCTGGATAACGGAGTTCGATCCGGACCTGACGCTGGAGGGTCTGCGCCTGGTGGCCAAGCGGCTCGGGGCGGGCTAGCACGCCTAAAACTGTAGCGGCGCTCTATGAGCGCCGGACAATGGGCGGTCGTAGATCGCCCGTACAGTGTCGACCCCACTTTCGCCACTGGCTGCTACTTGGCTTCAGCGACCAGTCTCGTTCGTGTCATAATTCGAGGGTAGAACTCATTGTTAAGTTTGGCCTTGCCGGCGGCCCAGTTCGGTCCGGCCGGAGGTTCCGACAAGGAGGACCGAATGGATCGTCAAGCGGGACGGAGGATCGGGGGGCTCATGCTCACTGCGACGCTGCTGGTCGCAGGCTGCGGTGGCGGCCCCTCTGCGGAAGTCGGATCGGGTGGCGCCGACCAGAGTCCCGTCCGGGGTGACTGGTTGATCGCAGGATACGAGGCCGAGCCAGGCTCCATGAATCTGTTGCTCGGACCGTCAAATTCCTATTCCCAGTACATCTGGACTGGCGCGAAGGGCTCGATGGTAGGCGAAGTCCTGCTCGGGTACGACCCCGAGACCTGGAGGCTTGAAGTTCCTCTGCTGGCTGAATCCTATCCCGAAGTCTCCGAAGACAACCTGACGTACACGTTCATGATGAGGGAGGGAGTGAGCTGGCACGACGGCGAACCTTTTTCCGCCGAGGACGTCCTGTTTTCCGCCAAGGCGATGATGAACCCGCATGCGGACACGGCGGACCAGCGGGGCTACTACATCGATCTGGCTGATGTCCAGGTCGACGGCCGCCAGGTGCGTTTCGAGATGAGCCGGCCGTATTGGCTGAACGATCTGGCGCTGGGGACTCTGTACGTGCTGCCCAAGCATGTCTACGACCCGGACGGTGTTCTGGACGCGTACTCCTACGGTGACATCATCGCCGATGCAGCTCGGAACGACGATGCGCTCAGGGCCTACGGTGAGGCGTTCAACCGGCACCCCACGAACCGCCAGCCCATCGGTACGGGACCTTACAAGTTTGACAGTTGGGAGAGCGGCTCGGAGATCATCCTTTCGCGCAACGACGACTATTGGGGTGAGAGGGCCTACCTCGACCAGATCCGGATACGCTTCATCATCGACGACACGGCGCGATTGACTGCTCTAAAGAGCGGAGACATCGATTTCGACGCCAGGTTGAATTCTATCCAGTACTCACAACAGACCAGCGGCGCATCCTTCGACGCGTCACTGGCGAAAGCGAAATTCAGTATTCCTCAGCTTTCGTACATCGTCTGGAACTCCCTGCGGCCGTTTTTCGCCGACAAGCGTGTGCGCCAGGCGATGACTATGCTCATCCCGCGTCAGCAGATCATCGACAACCTGAGGTTCGGCCTCGGCCGTGTCGCGGTGTCCAACTTCAACCCCAGTTCTCCCGATTTCCACACCGAGCTCGAGCTCTGGCCGTACGATCCGGCACGCGCGGCGGAACTTCTGGACGAGTCGGGATGGATCGACCATGACGGTGATGGCATCCGAGACAAGGATGGGGTGAAGTTCAGCTTCGAGTTTCTGGGCTCGGCGGGCAGCGTCTTCACCGACCAGCTACTACCGATCCTCAAGGACGAACTCGGTAAGGTCGGCATCGAAATGACAGAGCGCCGCCTGGAGTTCACCGTCGTCATCGATAACGTCAGGGACAAACAGTACGATGCGTTCGCGGGCGCGTGGCTCAGCGATTTGCTGCAAGACCCGTACCAGCTCTGGCATTCCGACTCGATCGCAGACCGCGGTTCGAACTTCGGCAGCTTCAGCAACGCTGAGGCGGATCGGCTCATAGAGCAAGCCCGGCTTACCTTCGACCCTGACGAGCGCAGGCAGTTGTATTGGAAGTTCCAGGAAATTCTCCACGAGGAACAACCCTACACATTCATGCTCTATCCGGAGGAATCGGTCGCCTACGACAAGCGCTTTCTGCAGGTCGATTTCCTGCCTGTCCGACCCGGCTACGACCTGACGAAGTGGTTCGTGCCGCAAGTGTCACAGAAATACACGCCGGTGATGCCGTAATCGACCCGGGCGGGCTTTCGGGTTCGCCTGGTGTCACCCCCGACCGATGCGTAGCTACCTGCTGAAACGCGTCCTGCTGATGATCCCGACGCTCGTCGGGATTTCGATGATTTCCTTTCTGATCATTCAACTCGCGCCGGGGGATCCGGCGACGATGCGACTCGGAAACGCTCAGGGCATGCGGGATCAGGCGATGGCCGAGAGGATCGTCGCCGAGACGCGGGCCATGTACGGGTTGGATCAGCCGCTCCACATCCAGTACGCGCGTTGGTTCCGGCGAGTCGTCACACTGGATTTCGGGTACTCGCTGCAGGATAACCGGCCGGTGTGGGACAAGCTTGTGGAACGCGTTCCCGTGTCGATTCAGCTGAGTGGAATATCCTTGTTCCTGGCCTACCTGATATCGATTCCGATCGGTATCTATTCGGCGACACACCAGTACAGCAAGACGGACAAGGCGGCGACGATCCTGCTCTTTACGCTCTATTCGCTCCCGAATTTCTGGGTTGCCACCCTGGCCATTATTTACCTGGGCGGCGGGGATTTCTGGCACGTTTTCCCGGTCTACGGACTGCAGACGATCGGATCGGAGAGCTGGCCCTTCTGGGACCAGCTCAAGGACCGTGCTTGGCACCTTACCCTGCCAGTGATCTGCATGACCTACTACACACTTGCCGCGCTTTCGCGCTACATGAGATCGAGCATGCTCGAAGTAGTGCGCCAGGATTACATCCGCACTGCAAGGGCCAAGGGTTTGAGCGAGCGGCTGGTCGTGTACCGGCACGCCCTCAGAAACTCGCTGATCCCGATCGTGACACTCATGGCGGATCTCCTGCCCGCTTTAATCGGTGGCAGCATCGTAATCGAATACATCTTCTCCGTTCCCGGAATGGGGAAAATGGGCTGGGACGCGGTCCTGGCCCGGGACTATCCGGTCATCATGGCCGTTTTTACGATCAGCGCTTTGCTGACTCTGGTAGGCATTCTGATCGCCGACATCCTTTACGCCTTCGTCGATCCGAGGATCAACTATGGTGAACAGTCGGCCTGACGATGAGGGGACGATGAGTCTTCCGAACGCTACGGCTACAGGACCCGTAACCGGGTTCGAACCGGAAGGAGCCCCCGATACCGGGCGTCCCCCCGAAACCTACTGGGGAATCGTCAGACGACAGTTTCGCAAGAATCGGATCGCGATGGTCGGGCTCGCGCTGGTCGTTGGCCTCTTCGGTGTCGCGTTGGCTGCGGATTTCATCGCCAACGACAAACCAATCATGCTTCGTTATCAGGAGCGGACCTATTTTCCGATCGTCAGGAATTACGGCGTCATGTTGGGGTTGACCCAGTTCGACCAGCAGTTTCAGAACGTTCGCTACAAGGATTTCACGGAAGAGAACTTCACCGATGGCGACTGGGCTCTGTTTCCTCCCATCGTGTACTCACCGAACGAAGTCAACCTTCTCCAGGTGATCAGGCCGCCGTCGGCGGAGCATTTTCTGGGGACTGACGATATCGGCCGCGATGTCGCGAGTCGGATGGTCCACGGCTCTCGTGTCTCGCTGTCGGTCGGTTTCGTAGCCGTGTCGATATACGTTGCAATCGGGGTCTTTATCGGGGCGCTTGCCGGTTACTACGGTGGACTGATCGACATCATCGCATCCCGTCTGATCGAGATGATGCTGACCATACCGGCGTTCTTTCTGATCATTACCGTCGTCGCTTTTCTTCCCCAAAGCATCTTCAACATCATGGTAATCATCGGCCTGACGAGCTGGCCGACGGTCGCCCGTCTGACGCGCGCCGAGATTCTGAGAACGAAATCGATGGACTATGTTGTGGCGGCCCGGGCCCTCGGGGCCAGCGATCTTCGCACCATAGTGCGCCATGTCCTCCCTAACACGCTGGCGCCGGTGTTTGTTGCAGCTACGTTCGGCGTGGCGTCGGCGATCCTGATCGAATCGACCTTGAGCTTCCTCGGTTTCGGCGTACCGCCCTCGACGGCCAGTGGGGGTTCCATTCTCTCCAACGCCCGGAGGCTGCAACCTGCCGGATGGTGGCTGGCCGTTTTCCCCGGATTGGCGATATTCATCACCGTCACCTCCTACAACCTGGTCGGCGAGGGGCTACGGGATGCCGCGGACCCGAGGCTTAAGAGCTAGGGTTCCCACCCATCTTTCGTTTTCCTATAATTGGGAATCACCATGGCCACGCGGACAATCCGTACTTTCTATGACGAACTCGGAGTTGGCCGGGATGCTCGTCCTCACGAGATCAAGCGCGCGTTCCGGGACATCGCGAAGGTCTATCATCCAGACCGGAACCCGTCCGAGAAAAAGGAGTGGGCGCATGAACGGATGAGCCGGATCAACTTCATCCTGGAGACGCTGCTCGACACGGATTCGCGTGCGGAGTACGACAGCCTGGTGGCAAAGGCCGAGCGCGGGCTGTTGGATCGTCCCCGACGGACCGCCAGGCAGGAGTACGCTCTCGAACAGGAATACGCCAAGGTGTCGGTAGAAATCATGAACCTCGGCGGGAAGTATTCCAATTGCAGGATAAAGATGGTTATCGGCGGATGCGTGTGCGCCTTTTCGCTCGTCGGCCTGCTGATTTTATCGCTCTTGAACCTGGGCGCCTTCGTCGCGAACTTCTACATGTCGTTTGCTCGCTTTCTGGCCCTTGTGGGGATGATCATCGCAGGGATGGGTGTTTCCGATTATGTCGGTCGGGGCCACTACCGGAAGCGGATTCACGAGTTGGAGGAGCGGCAAGCGACTCTGCGACGGAGAATGTACGAGGCTTGGACGGTGTAAGAGTGTTCGGCGGTCATAGACCGCCGCTACAGAGGGTGGTCCTAGTTGGCGACTAACACGTTCTCGGCGAACGGCCAGTCCTCATCCACCCACTGCTGGTCGCAGCGGAAGCCGGTCTCGGTCGCCATTCGTACGATTTCTTCGCAATTGAACTTGTGGCTGCTCTCGGTCCAGATCGTCTCTCCTTTCCGGAAGTTCACCGTAAGCTTCGCGGCCGAGATGTGGACCTTCTGGTGGAGACACGAGTTCAGATGCATCTCGATGCGACGTTGTTCTTCGTTGTAGACTGCGACGTGTTCGAACTCAGCGAGGTCAAAGTCGCCCCCCATTTCGCGGTTGATCCGGGCGATTATGTTCTTGTTGAAGGCGGCCGTCACACCGGCCGGGTCGTCATAAGCCGCCAGCAGCTGAGGGATGGGTTTCTCCAGGTCGGTTCCGAACAACATGACATCACCGGCCCTTAGGACGCTTCGGATGTCGCGGAGAAACTCGATGGCGACCGACCGATCGAAGTTGCCGATCGTGCTTCCGAGGAACAGCAGCAGGAGTTGCGCGCTCCCGGGGGCTCGGTCTATGGCTTGTCTCAACCCGTCCATGTAGGAGTAGGCAAGCGGGTCGATCCGTACTTGCCCCACTTGCTGGAGTTCGGTTCGGCACCGCTCCAGCGCGGCTACGGAAATGTCGATAGGAAAATAGGTGATCCCGCCCCGATTCGTGAGTTCCGTAAGGATGCGCCGTGTCTTGACGCCGGACCCGCTCCCTAGCTCTGCAACGACGACATTGTTGGACAGCAGTGCCGACAGATCGGAGGCGTGTCGGTCCAGGAGCCGTTCGTCCGCGCGTGTCAGGCCGTACTCGGGCAAGAGCGTGATGACTTCAAAGAGTGCGGAGCCGACGTCGTCGTACAGGTATTGCGACCGGAGTATCTTCTGCGGCACCCGTGTCAGCCCGTTTCTAACATCCGTGACGAACTCGTCGAATTGCAGTTCCGTACTCTGCTGAGAGATCAATCAAACACCCTATGCCGCAACGCAGCGAAAGCCCGTATAGATATGGGGATAGTGCGGTTGAAACCAGTTGCGAAAGGATCGGCGCAGCATACAAGCTGCTGTCTGTGCCGATCCGCCCTTCATGACGTAGTGCTTGCCATCGAAGAAATCGGTGGAATAGCCGGGATAGAAGTTGAATTTCTCGAAGCCTTCAAACGGTGCGAAGAGCGTTGAAGTCCACTCCCACCCGTTGCCGAGCAGGTCGGAGACGCCGAAGGCGCTGTTGCCAGCCGGAAACGCACCCACCGGAGTGGGGTTCCAGGACCCGAAGTCGAAGTTTCCCCGCCTGGCGGTCGGTGGTTCATCACCCCACGGATATGCGCGTTCGGCTCCGTCTGGGGTCCCGTAGGCTGCCCGGTGAAGTTGCTCCTCGGAGGGAAGGGCCTTGCCCGTCCAGCGCGCGAATGCCGCCGCTTCAGCATGACTGACGTAGACCGGCCAGGACGCCGGAAGCGGCCGGATATCGAACATGTTCCGCTGCATCCAGGCGTCGCCGTCCGGTTGCCAGAATTGTGGGTGTTCGATACCAGTGCGGCACTTCCACTCCCAATCGGCCGGCTTCCATAGGGAGCGGTCCCGGTAACCGCCCTCACGCACGAACTCGAGATACCGGCCGTTGGTGACCTTGTGCCGGTCGATCCTGAACCGAGGTACGCGCACCTGGTTCCGGTCGAACTCGTTGTCCCACCCGAAGGTGCCGTTTCTGACAACGCCCAGCGTTGCCGGTCCGTCCGGCACCTCGACCAATTCAGTGGACTCTTTTCGGATCGGGAACGACCTGGAGGTGCAGTCGGGCTTGGCCTTTCGTTCCATCGGGAGCCAGTGGTACATGTAGGCGAGTGTCTCTCGGTGCATCAAGCGGTGTTCTATCGCCACTTGAAAGACCAGCCCGTTGAGAAGATCTTCCGATGCGTCGAACCGAGCCTCGCTAAGACAGGCGTCCACGGCGCGCCGTGTCAGACGGATGTAGGTTTCAATTTCCGCCGATGGCGGCCAGTCTGCTGGATTGTCGCTCGGTAGCCCCCCGTCGACCGGATCGATCCCGAACGCAAACAGGTCATCGAATCGAGCATTGAACGAATCGATTCCGAACGCCGATTTGGCGATCAGATTCCAGTCGAAAGCCTCCAGGTGTCCTCGGTAGAAGACGATCCGATGGCGCTCGGGAATCGGGCGGTCGTGAATAGCATCGGGTGCGAGAAGGCCGAAAAGAGCGTCCGTACGCGTACGGGCTTCCACGAGCCGTGTGGTTAGCCGAAGGCGGAGTTCGTCGTCGTGAGCGGTGGATGACATCGTTTTGCCCGACGTGTCCCTTCGCCCGATGCCGCAATCCAAAGCAAACGGTGGGCCGGAAGCGTCTTGTTTAGCAGGTGGCAGTTGTGATGTCAACCTGACGGCTTGTCATCACGGTTCCTGTACCCTGGCAACGTCAATAGTCGTAAGGAAGGTGTCCGCGGCGAAGCTCGGAGGCTCCGCCGCGACTTACCGGGTGGCTAGTTCTGCCCGGGGTTCATCGGTTGCGCGTCCTTCACGAACCGTTCGAACCAGGACATCATCTCGTAGAGAGTATGTTCGACCGATTCACGTGCCGCGTATCCGTGGGATTCCAGGGGCAGGGTGACGAGCCTGGCGGTCGCTCCGTGTCCGGCGAGAGCGTGGTACATCCGGTCGGACTGGACGGGGAAGGTCCCCGAGTTGTTGTCCTGTTCTCCGTGAGTGAGCAGGATCGGCTCGTTTATCTGGTCGGCGTGCATGAACGGGGACAGGCTGAAGTAGATATCCGGAGCTTCCCAGAACGTGCGCTGCTCGCTCTGGAAACCGAACGGTGTCAGCGACCGATTGTAAGCTCCGCTCCTGGCGATTCCCGCGCGGAACAGGTCGGAGTGAGCCAGCAGGTTTGCCGTCATGAACGCCCCGTAGCTGTGCCCGGCGACTCCTACACGATTCCGATCTGTCACGCGCATGTCGACCGCCTTGTCGATGGCCGCCTCGGCGCTCATCACGATCTGGTCCACGAACGTGTCGTTCATCGTCATGGGGTCTCCGATGACCGGCATCGTGGCGTTGTCTAGCAGGGCGTACCCGTTGAGCACGAAGAATAGCTGTGAGGTGCCCCGGATCGAGGTGAAGCGCTCGGTCGACCCGCTCACCTGGCCCGCCGTGCCGGCATCGCTGAATTCCCTGGGGTAGGCCCAGACGACGGTCGGCAGGATGGCCCCCTCTTCATAGTCGGGAGGTAGATAGAGCGTGAAGGACAGATCCACACCGTCATCGCGTTTGTACTTGACGAGTTGTTTCGTGATCCTTCGCAGTTCGGGTGTCGGATCCGTGAAGGCCGTCAACGCAATGGTTCCCGCATTCGCCCCGACGGTTCGGATCATATAGTTCGGTGGCTCGCTGGGGGATTCCCTGCGCGTGATCCAGCGCGTTCCGGAATTGTCCGCGGGGCTGATGATCGTTTCATAGCTGCCCCGGGCGGTCTGGAACAGACGTTCGGTCTCGAGTGTCCGGAGGTTGAGCCGGTCCAGGAAGGGATAGTCGCCTTCGGGCGAGGATCCATCGCCTTCGAGGAAGATGTAGTCACCGTTCGTCAGGACGGCGCGTTCGCCGTTCTCGAGCGTTCGGGACATGGGATTGCCCGGATGGTTGTAGCGATCCTGGGAGCTCAGATCCCAGATCAGGCGCGGCTCCGAGCCAGCGCTCACCAGGAAGGTGCGATTCCAGCGCCGATCCCTCTCGAATTCGGTCACCAGCGCAGCATCCCCCGTGTCGAGCCATTGCATTCCCCGATACCGGTTTTCGGTTCGGACCAGTTCGCCCACCGTCCCGTCAAACGGTGCGGCGAGAGTCAGAATGCTGTCGCGGTAGTCGGCTTCAGCTTGGGGATCGCCGCCGTCGAGCGCTTCGGTCCATATGAGCGTGCTCGGTTCGGTAGGGATCCAGCCGTAGCTCCGCTTTTCGGTGGTTACACCACCGATCGGGACGGTATCGGCCAGCCCCATCCTTCCGAGGCTGTATTCCACTTCTGCCGAGCGATTCCATACCTCCACGCTCTTCGGAAAGGACCGGTGTGTGTACAGGTATGAGTAGGGCTTCCGAACGCGAACGATGAGGATGTGTTCGCCGTCGGGAGAGACGTTGACCGTCTGGAAGAGTGCCGGGTCGCCGAAGTTGTTCACGCGGCCGCTCTCGACATCCACGAGAGCCAGCTGGCCCGTGGCGTAGTAATCGAACAGCGCGACGTCGTGTGCGGTTTCCAGCAGATCCTGGTACGTCCGTACGGGTCCTGACGGCCCGGAGGTTTCCTGAACGTTCGGGCCGATAGGAACCTTTGCTTCTTCGGGCGCCGCGCCGCGTCCGGACACGACACGCTGGATCAGCAGCGTGCTGCTGTCGGGCATCCATTGCATCGTGGACCCATAGGCGGCGTTCAGCCGGACGCCGTCGATCCGCTTGATCTGGCCGCCTCTTTCGCCGACCCATAACTCGATGCCATCCGAAAGCGTGTTCGTGAAGGCGAAGCGGTTACCGTCGGGGCTCCAGGACGGGAGGCTGAGCTTCATCGCTCCTGGCAGGTTGATCACGGTCTCCCTGCCGCCGGGTATCGCTTTCAACGTGTAGCTGGTGTAATAACGCGGACGACTGCGGCCATTGGTGGCGGGATCGATCCGCAGTCCCGCAAGGCGCAGCATGGGCTGCGCATGGTCCGCGATCGTTGCGTAACCCGGCGGTTCTGCCAGAATCATCAGATCCTGTCCGGGGCTGATGCTGACTTGCGGCGTCTGAGGTGCGTTCAGCACATCCAATATCGCCTGCGGTGGTTTCTGGTAGGGCTCCTGCGCCTCGAGCGTCACCGAGAGGCCGGCGACGAACAGGACGGCAAGGAGGATCCCGGAGCCGCGTACGAGCGTCCGTCGATCGATTGTCATGACCGTGATCTCCTCTGGGACGGATTCACTAGAGCTATCCGTCATGTGATGTCTACGAAAAGTCGGAAGGGGGATTGTAGCTTTCTTGAGCCGGTTTCGGAAGCTTCTAGGTGGCTACCCGCCATCGTCTACCTCGATATTGGCGTCGTACTCCAGCTCAATCCCGCGCTTGACGCTGAGGGCGGCCGGACAGCCTTTTTCGGCGAGCGCTATGAGTCTACGGGCGTCGTCCTCGCGGCCCTTCGGGACCTTGATGTTGTAACGGACGCGGATTCGCGTGACGATCATCTTGCCGTCGATTTCTTCGATGTCGCCCTCGACATCGGAGCTCAGTTTCTTGGGATACGAGGGGATTCCTCTGGCTTCCAGGGCGCCGCCCAGGGTACCGGTCAGTCAGCCGGCGACGGCGGCGACCAGATAGTCGAGGGTCGCCGGGATGTCCTCCTCGGGCTCCAACTTGTAGAACTCCTTGATGCCGCCGTGTACGCCAAAGCGGACCGGTTCCTCGAAATCCTCGATGTAAGCCAGCCGCAGGGGCCTCTTGTGTTGCTCGATTCGCACTCTGGATGTATGGACCAGCATCTGACCTCCTGTTAGTTCGTCTTGTTCGGGGGGTCGGCACGTTCGACTTCGATCGTACACTCGGTCAGCAGGGCGACGAGAACACCGATCGCTGCAAGTATGGGTGCCAGTACCGCTCCGACCACCCCGACCGTCAACGGGAATTCGGCCACCGTCTGCCCTGCCTGCTTGATCCGGATGCGCCGGACATTGCCTTCCGCGATGATTGTTCGGAGCTTGTCGAGGATTTCACCCCCTCCGGCCTTGAATGACTCCCAACTCGTGTTTTCGGACATCGTCTTTCCTCCGATGATGATAGCGGGGACGGGGGAATAATCCCAACCGCGGTCCAGCAATCGCGCCAAATGGGGACAGGCGGGCCTGTCGCTGTTTAAACTTACGGACTCCGACACTGTAGGGTTCCTTACATCAATGGTAATGGGAGGGGTATACACTAGGAAACCATGAGCTTACCCCACTTTGTTCCCAGAGCATCGGCGAGCCGTCTGGGATTGGTGGGAAGTCTTGTTTCTGTCTTGTTCCTGGTCCCGGGATCGGCAATGGGCCAGTCGGGTGACCCCGGCCTGTACCTTTTCTACAGAGCCGCCGGACCTGACCCAGCAGTTGCCGAGGAAGCCTTGGCCGAGATCGGTGCCCATTGGAAGGACGGCTATTCCACCATCATCCTGGACTTCATGCGCGTGCTGCGCCCGGGCGTGCCTCAGCGGGGCCGACTGATCGATTTTCTCGAGGACCGGACCGGTCAGAGCTTCGGAACGGATCTCAATCAGTGGCGCCGGTGGATGTGGAGCCTGCCCTACGATCCGCACCCCGAGTACGGACAGTTCAAGGCATCTCTGTTGGGTCAGGTCGTCGACGTACGGATGATGGAGTTCTTTCCCGCTGGCGCTCGGACGACGATCCGGCTCGACGAAGTCGATTGGGGCGGAGTGCCCGTCAACGGGATACCACCGCTCGAGCACCCCACGCACATTCCGGCCGACGAGGCGGACTACCTTGACGACGGCGACGTGATTTTCGGCATTTCCGTCAATGGCGAGGCACGTGCCTATCCGAAGCGAATTCTGGCTTGGCACGAGATGGCGCTGGACGAGATCGGCGATGTCGAGCTGACGATCATCTACTGCACGCTATGTGGCAACACGGTGCTGCCGTATGAAAGCGAAGTGGCCGGACAACTTCGCAAGTTCGGGACCAGCGGCCTGCTCTACCGGTCGAACAAGCTCTTCTTCGACGAGGAGACGATGAGCCTGTGGTCGACGCTCGAAGGCAGACCTGTGGTCGGCGATCTTGTCGGTGAAGGCTTGGAGTTGCGGCTGCGTTCCTCGGTCACGACGACGTGGGGCGAGTGGAGACGCCGGCATCCGGACACGACCGTACTATCGATCGACACCGGCTTTTCGCGGAACTACGGGGAAGGCGTGGCCTACCGCGACTACTTCGCCACAGACCGCCTGATGTTCCAGGTACCGTCGACGGACGACCGGCTCAACAACAAGGATGAGGTTCTGGTGATGCTGATCGAACCGGCCGAGGGCGATGGTGAAAGGGAACCGTTGGCTATTGCGGTGGACTTTCTCGACGAGAACCGTACCTACCCGTTCGAGTTTGCCGGGCGCTCCTTCGTGGTGATCACGTCCAAGGAAGGTGCCAACCGAGTCTATGAGACCGGTGAGGTTCGTTTCGCGCGCCGCGACGAATCCGATCGTGTCCAGGATCGGGCCAGGAGGCGGTGGCAGGTCGAAGAGGAGGCGCTCGTCGGGGGCGATCGTCCGGAAGTCCGTCTCCCGCGGGTCACGGCGAACCGTGCGTTCTGGTTCGGATGGTACGCTCAGTTTCCCCAGACACAGCTGATTCAGTAGAACCGTTACTCCAAGAGTCGAAGTTCCTCGTACCGAAAGCAACCCGCCGTGTGATCGTTGACCGTGCCAATCGCCTGCATGAACGCGTAGCAGATCGTCGAGCCGACGAACTTGAAACCACGCTTCTTCAAGTCCTTGCTCATCGCATCGGAATGAGCGGTTTGAGCCGGAATGTCGCCCAGACGTTTCCACCGGTTCTGGATCGGTCTGCCATCGACAAACCCCCAGATGTAGGTATCGAAGGTGCCGAATTCTTTCTTCGTTTCCAGGAAAGCCTGAGCGTTCGTGACAGCCGCGGCGACTTTCAGTCGGTTTCGCACGATGCCGGCGTCGGCGAGCAGTCTGCGGGTTTCCGCCGCACCGTATTTCGAGATCTTCTTCGGATCGAAACCCTCGAACGCCTTGCGATAATTGGATCGCTTCTTGAGGATTGTCGGCCAGCTCAGACCAGCCTGCGCACCTTCGAGGATGAGGAACTCGAACAGCTTTCGGTCATCGTGTAGGGGGACTCCCCACTCCTGGTCGTGGTACGCCACCATGAGTGGGTCGGTTCCGGGCCATTCGCAGCGCACGGGCTCGGGGGCCATCAGGCTTGTTTCCGTGCGACCATCACCAGGCGGGAGGCCCCGAGGTCGAACGGATCTCCGGTCGCGGCATCGTAACCGCAGCAGTCGACGAAGCCGCACGCCTGGAGCAGATCCGAGAGTTCACGGTATGTATAGACGCGGACCGAAATGTTCCGTGCCCGGGTACTCTCGCCGCCCACGAAAGTCCAGTGTGCGCGGATTCGCGCTTGCGCGTGATCGTAAGTGCGTTCCTCGAGGACGACTCCGCCATCGACAATGAGCCAGTCTTTTTCCTTGAACCTCGGGAGCAGGGTTTCCGCGACCATGGTGTCGATGAGGAACGGCGCCCCGGGTTTGATCGACCGCCAAACGGCTTCGATAAAATCGCGGTTCCCATCGTCATCAAAATACCCGAAGCTGCCGAAGTAGCAGAACGCAGCGTCGAACTCGTCCCACCAGGGAAGTTCCCTCATGTCTGCCTGCCTGCCGCCGAACGAGGCTGAAAGGCGCTCGGCCTCCCGGTTGCCCGATTCAATCAGCATCGGCTGAAGATCGATTCCGGTTACGTCGTAGCCGGTGAGGGCGAGTGGGATGCCGAGCCGTCCGTTCCCGCTTGGGATGTCCAGCACTCGGGATCCCTTTCGGACGGCCAGGTACTTCTCGATCGATTTGACTTCGGCGGTCGTGACTTCTTCGGGTTTGGCGCTCCGAAGAACCAGAGGCCAGTCATCGGCGGCGAAGAATCCATCCCACCATGTTTGATCTTCGGCTTCGGAGGACAATCGAAGGGTCTCCAGCGGAATCCGGGGTTGGGAAATGCCGAGGGACGGAATTGAACCGCCGACGCCGGCCTTTTCAGGGCCGCGCTCTACCGACTGAGCTACCTCGGCTAACGGCCGTGCCCTGCCGCCGTGCGGTGGCTGTGGCCTGTCGAATCCCCTACGATAGCTGGTTTCTAGGGGGCGCGTAAAGGGTCAATCAGGCTCCGTTCACGCGAGAAATTGCAATTTCCAGCGCTTGTCCGTCGATCTCGCAACTGGCCCGGTGATCGCCTTCGAGTCGACCCTGTTCCACTTCGAGCGCCAGCGTTTCGACGCGGACGTATTCGGACATATTCACGATGGCCTCGGTGAGCTTCGCATCCGCCTTGAACCCGACCAGAATGCGGTCGGTCACCTCGAACCCGGCCTCCTTGCGCATGTTCTGCACTCGATTGACGAACTCCCTGGCTAAGCCTTCGTCGACAAGTTCCGGGGTCAAGGTCGTGTCCATCGCCACCGTTATTCCGTCGGCCGACTCGACCATCCAGCCTTCGATGTCCATGGCTTTGATCGACACATCGCCCACTTCGATCACCGCAGGTTCGCCGTCGACGTCGACCTCCAGCGTGCCCACTCGTTCGAGCGTCGAGATTTCGTCCTGGGTCAGATTCCGGATCACTGCCGCAACCTGGTTGACCTGCTTGCCGAACCTCGGGCCGAGCTTCCGGAAGTTCGGGGTCGCGTTCTTCTGGACCAGGGGTGAGTTCTCGTCGACAAACTCGATTTCCTTGACGTTGATCTCGTCCAGGATGACCGCTATAGCACCCTCGACCAGGCGGCGCGTTTCGTCGGACGCGGGGATCGAGATCCTGCCCAGCGGCTGACGTACTTTGATTCTGCTGCGGGATCGCATGGATCGGGCCAGGAACACGACCAACTGTGCCAGCTCCATCCGGCGCTCGAGGTCGTGGTCGATTACCTCCGGGTCTGGCTCGACCATCGGTGCAATGTGGACCGACGCATGCGTCTCGACACCGGTTTCCTCCATCAACGCTCGGTAAAGTTCGTCGCTGAGGAAAGGTGCGATCGGAGCCATCATCTTGACGATTCCTACAAGACACTCGAACAGCGTCTGGTAGGCGGCGACCTTGTCCGCGTTCAGTTCGCCTTTCCAGAACCTGCGGCGGTTGCGGCGTACGTACCAGTTCGACAGCTGTTCGATCGCAAAGTCCTGGACGATCCGAGCCGCGCGGGTTGGGTCGTAGTCGTCCATGGCTTCCAGGTACCTTCCCGAGGTCGAGTGCAGCGCAGAGAGGATCCATCGGTCGATGTCGGGCCTGTCTTCCAATCGGACCCGTTCTTCGGCATGTCGGAACCCGTCGATGTTGGCGTAGAGGGCGAAGAACGAGTACGTGTTCAACAGAGTACTGAAGAGCTTCCTTTGAACTTCCGCGATGCCGGTGGGGTCGAACAGCTTCGGTTTCCACGGGGGGCTCGCCACCATCAGGTACCAGCGGGTGGCGTCTGCGCCGTACTCGGCGATTATCTGGAACGGATCCACCGTATTGCCGCGGGTCTTGGACATCTTCTGTCCCTTCTTGTCCAACACCATCTCGTTGACGATGACGTTCTTGAACGCCGGCTGTTTGAACAGGTGCGCGCTGATCGCATGCAGGGTGTAGAACCACCCCCGGGTCTGGTCGACTCCTTCCGCGATGAAGTCGGCAGGGAAGGCATGTTTGAAGATGTCTTCGTTCTCGAACGGGTAGTGCCACTGGGCAAACGGCATCGACCCCGAGTCGAACCAGACATCGACGACCTCCGGTATGCGCGTCATCGTGCCTCCGCACTTGCACTTGAGAGTCACCTGATCCATGTGCGGCTTGTGGAGGTCGAGCGGATCCGGCAGGTTCTCTCCTTCGCGCCTGAGTTCCTCCAAGCTCCCGATGGAGCGGTGCTCGTGGCAGTCGCCGCAGATCCAAATCGGTATCGGTGTACCCCAGTAGCGATCGCGTGATATTGCCCAGTCCTTGTTTTCCTCGAGCCAGTTGCCGAACCGGCGGTCACCGACCTCCGGAGGATGCCAGCCGATCGTTCGGTTGTAGGCGAGCATGTCCGACGCATAGTCGGTGGTGCGGATGTACCAGGACCGTCGCGCGTAGAAGATCAGAGGAGTTTCGCAACGCCAGCAGTGCGGGTAGCTGTGGTGGTAGGTCTCCTTGCGGAACAGGAGGCCGCGCCTCTTGAGGTCTGCTGTGATCTGGCGGTCGGCTTCCTTGAAAAACTGTCCAGCGAACGGTCCCGCTTGTTCTTTGAACGCGCCTTCGGCGTCGACCGCCTGAATCATCGGCAGGTTGTGAGCCCTGGCGGCCCGGAAGTCGTCTTCGCCGTATGCGGGCGCCATGTGGACGATGCCCGACCCGTCGGTCGTCGTGACGAAGTCGCCTTCGATCACGTACCAGGCTTTCTCTTCGACAGGAAAGAAATTGAACCACTGACGGTATTCCCTGCCCTCGAGGTCGACCCCTTTGAAGGTGTCGACGATCTCGGCTTCATCTCCGAGGATCGACAACCGTTCCTTCGCTAGGATCAGGTGCTCGTCTCCGACCCTCGCCTTTACGTAGTCGATGTCGGCGCCTACTGCTAGGGCGACGTTTGATATGAGCGTCCATGGTGTCGTGGTCCAGACGAGAAAGTACGTGTTGTCCTCACCCGAGAGCGGGGCCTTGACGTATATGGAAGGATCGTCCACATCGCGGTATCCGAGTGAAACCTCGTGTGATGACAGCGGGGTGCCGCATCGCGGGCAGTAGAGCTGGATCTTGAAATCCCGGTAGATCAGACCGTCCTGGTAGAAGCGGTTGAGCGCCCACCAGACCGACTCGATGTAGTCGTTCTCGCATGTGACGTAGGGCTGGTTCATGTCGACCCAGTAGCCCATTCGTGCGGTGAGATTCTCCCAGATCTCCTTGTACTCGAAGACGGAACTGCGGCACTCCGCGTTGAAACGGTCGATACCGTATTTTTCGATCGCGTCTTTGTCCTTGAGGCCGAGTTTTTTTTCGACCTCGATCTCGACCGGTAATCCGTGAGTGTCCCATCCGGCTTTCCGGTGTACCTGGAAGCCCTGCATCGTCTTGTACCGACAGACCAGGTCCTTTATGGTTCGTGCGAACACGTGGTGGATGCCCGGCTTGCCGTTGGCGGTCGGCGGCCCTTCGTAAAATGTGAAATCCGGACCGTCCTGGCGTTCCTGGACGCTCTTCTCGAAGATGTTGTGGGTTTTCCAGTGCTCGAGAACGCCCTGTTCAAGATCCGGGAGCTTCAGTTTGTCGGACAGCCGCCTGAACATCCCTCCAATTTAGCACGGTAAGTTCGTGTAGGGGCGGGACCTGTGCCCGCCCGTCGGCATCAATCCAGGGTGAAAGGGGCGCTGTGCTCCGCTTGGGGTGAAAGCGGCGCCGTGCTCCGCTTGAGGTGAAAGCCGTCGGGTGGCCACGGGTGCCACCCCTACACTCAGCCTCGAAGATGGTGGCCACTTCGGTGCACAAAAAAAAGGCCCTGCTTTCGCAGGGCCTGCATAACGAGTTTGTGAGAACTGAGTGAGATACTTAACTTATCGGCTACCAGCCGGATCCCTTTAGCCGTATTCGTCTGCTAGTGCTTACCATTGTCGGACGTGGCCGCGGCGGCGGCCACGACCATCGGGCGGAGTCCCAGGGCTTCTCGAACTCCGTCCTCAATACGCGAGAGGTACTCGGGATGGTCGGCCAGGAACGCTTTACAGTTTTCCCGTCCCTGGCCCAGGCGTTCTCCTTCGAACGAGAACCAGGAGCCGCTCTTGTTGACGATGTTGTGGTCCACGGCCAGGTCCAGGACCTCACCCTCGCGGGATATGCCCACACCGTACACGATATCGAACTCGGCGTTGCGGAATGGAGGTGCCACCTTGTTCTTCACCACCTTGACGCGAGTCCGGTTTCCGACCACCGCATCGCCGTCCTTGATGGCGCCGATCCGCCGAATGTCCACGCGCACAGAGGAGTAGAATTTCAGAGCCCGGCCGCCGGTCGTGGTCTCGGGACTACCGAACATAACGCCGATTTTTTCCCGGATCTGGTTGATAAAGATCAGGCTGGTCTTGGATTTCGACACCACGCCGGTGAGCTTCCGGAGTGCCTTCGACATCAGACGAGCCTGCAGACCCACCTGGGTATCGCCCATTTCGCCTTCGAGTTCCGCACGGGGAACCAGGGCCGCTACCGAATCGACCACCACGACGTCGATCGCGCCGCTTCGGACCAGGACTTCGGTGATCTCGAGGGCCTGCTCGCCGCTGTCGGGTTGTGAAACCAGCAGGTTGTCGATATCGACGCCCAGCTTGCGGGCGTAGTTGGCATCGAGTGCGTGCTCGGCGTCCACGAAGGCTGCCGTGCCGCCCCCCTTCTGTGCCTCCGCAATGATGTGCAGGGTGAGCGTCGTCTTGCCGCTCGCCTCGGGCCCATAGATTTCGGCGACCCGGCCGCGCGGGAAGCCGCCCACACCGAGCGCGGAATCCAGCGCGAGCGATCCGGAAGGGATGACCTCCATCATGGAGATTTCTTGACTTCCCAGACGCATGATGGAGCCTTTACCGAATTGCTTGTCGATCTGCGAAATCGCCAGTTCCAGGGCTCGTGCCTTTTCTCTCGTTTCGTCTGCCATTAGTTTCCTCTCTTCTCCTGGGGCCGGTCCTGTTCGCCGGCATTCCGTGCCGGTAACGGGTTAGGGCAATCCGGAGCCACTTTGCGAGTGATCTTTAGATTATCGACTGCAGTTGGGGGACCTACTTCAGCGTTCGTCGTTCCAGCTTGCCGTCAGGTGCAACTCGTCGCGAACCAGGCCACTCAGCTGTTCCGGGGCGCCAAGCCCTTCCTGGAACCCGCGCCCCTTCTGGTGGTACCGACGCTCTCTTGGATTTAACCGCTGTGCGTGTTTGAAGCACTCCTGAGCCTTGCGCCGCCAGTTCATCTCCAGACACAGCAATCCGAGCTGGTAGAAGGCTTCGTCGAACTTGGGGTCGAGTTCGGTCGCCTGCTTCAGGTGATCGATCGCCCGCCGATGACGCCCGTCCTGGTAGTAGACCGCTCCGAGCATGAAATGCGCCGGTGCGCTGGGCTTCAATTCCAGGGCCTTATTCAGATGTGTCATGGCCTGCCGCCGGTTGCCCCGCTCCAGGAACAACGACCCGAGAGTTGCATGGGCCGAAGGGGAGTCTTCCTTGAGACGGACCGACGCCTCGAGCAGCTGTTCGGCTTCGTTCAGGTTCCCGTGCCGCCTCTGGAGCAGTCCCATCAGGAGCGTGGCTTCGAAATAGTCCGGCTTTAGCTCAAGTACTCGCGTCAGGCATTCCGCCGCCGCTGCGAAATCCCGAGCCTGGAAGTGAACCTCCGCCACCAGCATGCCCAGTTCGTAGTTCGCCTGGTCGTTCTCGAGGCCGGCCCGGAGCGACGACAGGCCCTCTGCCGGCCTGTCGGAGACGAGTTGCTCGTAGGCCCTTTCCATCCACATCGTGAACTGCCTGCGGTTGGATCCCCGGTAGAACTCGATGATGCGTTCCACCCGCTCGCCGAGCCGGTCGATCTCCTCATTCTCCACAAGGCGGGAATCGACCCGTTTCCGCCAATCTTCCTCCAGGTTGGCCAGATTGATCCCCGCGGATTCGAGCGATTCGGTCAGCGTTTCGATCATGGTGTGGTCGATGAAGTTGTTCGCCGCGACCCGTTCCACGGTTTCGATGAGCGAATCCAGCCTCTTGGTCGCCGCCGAGAGCGCGTATTCCATCGCACTGATTCTCTCCAGCATGTGCTCATCCATGAAGCTCATGGGAGATTCCGAGGGCGGTGCCCCGGAAGTGATGAGGAGTTTCGTCCCACACTTCCAGCAGAACTGCCGCGTCATCTCGCTACGTGCAGTGCAATTCTGTCAGTGAATCATAGTTAAGAATCGTTGCCATGCCGGACAACCGAGGTCCATCTGGCTCATATCGTCCGGCGGGATTTGTGTAGTGGCCGTGACGGGACACTCTAATAGGTGTAGAATCCGCGGCCTGACTTGCGGCCAAGGAACCCTGCATCGACCATCTTGCGAAGGAGCGGACAGGGCCGGTACTTGGAGTCTCCGAGGCCCTCGTGGAGGACCCCCATGATGTGAAGGCACGTGTCCAGGCCGATCAGATCGGCCAGGGTCAGCGGGCCCATGGGGTGGTTCATGCCGAGTTTCATGACCGTATCGATCGACTCAGGCGTACCGACTCCTTCCATCAGGCAATAGACAGCCTCGTTGATCATGGGCATAAGGACGCGGTTGGAGACGAAACCGGGGAAGTCGTTCACCTCGACAGGCGTCTTGCCGAGCGCCTCGGACAGCGCCTCGGTTGCTTGGTAGGTGTTGTCCGATGTCGCCAGTCCCCGGACGATCTCGACCAGCTTCATGACGGGCACCGGGTTCATGAAGTGCATCCCGATCACTTTATCGGGCCGCTGGGTCACGGCCCCGATCTTCGTGATCGATATGGAGGATGTGTTGGAGGCGAGAATAGCTTCCGGCCTTATTATTTCATCGACTTGACGGAAAATATTCAACTTTACCTCGAGGTTTTCGGTGGCAGCCTCGATGAAGAAATCGGCTTTGGCCAGGGCATCGCGGTCGACGGTGACCGTCAAGCGGGCAAGCGCGGCCTCCCGGTCCTCGGATGAAATTTTTTTCTTGGCGACTTCCCGGTCGAGGTTCTTGGAAATCGTGGACAATGCACGATCCAGAAAGCGCTGTTCCAAGTCATAAAGTATGACTTCCAGGCCCGACCGGGCCGAGACGTGGGCAATGCCGTTACCCATGGTGCCGGCGCCGGCGACGCCGATTGTCATCCTAGCCATCCGTCTTCATCTCCAGTGTGCGTGCGCGTTCAGCGTTCCACCGCCATGGCGACAGCGTTGCCCCCGCCGAGACATAGCGTCGCGATTCCTCGTCTTAAGTCACGCCGGGCCAGTTCGTACAGTAGCGTCACGAGTATCCGCGCTCCACTGGCGCCGATCGGGTGGCCCAGCGCCACTGCACCACCGTTGACGTTCACACGTTCCGGGTCGAGTCCAAGCTGTTCGATCACTGCGACTGCCTGAACCGAGAAGGCTTCGTTCAGTTCCACCAGGTCGACGTCTGCAAGATTCCATCCAATCCTGTCGACAAGCTTTCTTACCGCCTTGACGGGCGCCATCATCACCAGGGCCGGTTCGATTCCAGATGTCGCGTGGCCCACGATCCGGGCCAGGGGAGCCTTGCCTAACTCGCTCGCCCGATCGGCCGATGTCACAACGAGCGCCCCAGCCCCGTCATTGACGCCCGGTGCGTTTCCGGCAGTGACCGTGCCGTCCTTCTTGAAGGCCGGCTTGAGCGCCCGCAGGGCTTCGATCGAAGCGTTCGCCCGCGGGGCTTCATCGGTATCGAAGAGAATCGGATCGCCCTTCCGCTGCGGTATCTCCACCGGAAGAATCTGTTCCCGAAAATATCCGGCCTCGATCGCCTTGATGGCTTTCCTGTGGCTGCCGAGCGCGTACTCGTCCTGACTTTCCCGCGAGACCTTGTACTTCTCGGCGACGACCTCGCCGGTGTTCCCCATGTGAAAGTCCTCGAAAGCGTCCCACAAGCCGTCGTGAACCATTGAATCCACGACCTTGCCGTGCCCCAGACGGTAGCCCTCGCGCGCCTTGGGCAGCAGATAGGGACAGTTGCTCATGCTCTCCATCCCACCCGCGACAACGATCTCCGCGTCGCTTGTCTGTATGCCCTGGGCGGCCAGACCGACAGCTTTCAGCCCGGATCCACAGACCTTGTTGATCGTCATGGCCGAAACATCGGGCGTCAGCCCTCCACCGAGAGCCGCTTGTCGCGCCGGATTCTGTCCGAGCCCCGCGGACACGACGTTTCCCATGATCACTTCATCGACCTGACCAGGTTTCAGCCCGGCGCGTTGGACCGCCTCACGGACGGCCAGAGAGCCCAGTTCGGTCGCCGACAGGGACTTCAGCGTCCCCCGAAACTTGCCGACCGGCGTGCGGACAGCGCTGATAATGACGGGTTCCCTCATCGCTACACCTCCGGAAGTATGCGAGGATCGGATCGCGAAACTGCCACGTTATCACAATCATAATTCGTAATTTTTGCACCGTGCATTAATGCCAACTTAGGCCCACAACTCATCTCTTATTATCGATAGGCGCGTCGATCCCTAACAAGAGAGGGTTCCTGACTTGGGATTAATGCACGGAGCCAAAATAGAAAAAAGGCGGTTCCGCTCTGGGCGGGAACCGCCTTTCTACTGGCTCGTCCGGGAAAACTTTCTAACGGAGGTTAAAGTTGACCTCGATGTTCAACGCCACGTCGACGGGCGTGCCGTTACTCATCCCGGGCCGGAACTTCCATTGCTTCAGGGCTGTGATTGCATTCTCATCCAATCCAAAACCGACACTGCGGACCACACCCATGATGTCGACCGTGCCGTCCTTGCGGACGATCGCCTGCAGAATGACCGTGCCCTGGAAGCGGGCCTTGCGGGCTTCTTCGGAGTACTGCGGGTCCACCTTGAACAGGATAGTGGGTGGTGTTACACCGCCTCCGATTCTGAACACGCCCCCGCCGAATCCGCCGCCCTGACCTTCGCCGACACCAGGCCCTCCGCCTTCGCCGACACCGCGTCCCTGGCCGGTACCCATGCCACCTCCGACGCCCGGACCGGCCGATGGCGGGCCCGGGATCCCGTCCATAGCGCCGAGCAGTGCGAAGTTGATCAGTGCGTCCGTGTTGATCAGCTGCGGGGCAACCACTGTCGGTATTGCGACGAGAATCGGGTTCAGGTTGAGAACCTCCGGCGTCGGGGGTACCAACTGTTCATCATCGGGAGTCGGCAACTCACCGATAGACGGTGGTTCTTCCTCCTCGAGACCGCCGCCACCACCTCCGCCTGACAGGTCCTCTTCGGGAGGAAGGTTGAGGACCAGAGCTGGATCCGCCAGCGACATGAAGGTCTCGGTGATGTTCAGCGGATCGGGGTCAAAGCCGAGGATCGGAAACATGATCAGAACAACGATCAGTACGTGGAATCCGACGGAAAAAGCGCCCGGCGCTCGCACGTCGTGGTCGTTCCAGATGTCGTCGATCTCGACAGGGGCAGCCGTCGCTTCAAACTTCTCCTTCGGGTTCCGGATGTCGTCGATTGCCCGGCGCGCCTGGTTCAGGAGAGATGCGAAAGGGGAGGGCGTATCGACGAGGTTCCGTAGGGCCGAAGGGTCGGCCTTGGCGGACAACTCGACCTTCTTCGGTGGATTCCTGCGCTCCTCGACCAGTTCGCGGAGTTGATTACGGAGCGTCACGAGCCAAGTTTCCCTGGCAATCGGACCAAATGTAGGGATCGCGTCTCGCCTGTTTGGATCCTTCATGAATTGCTTCCGTAGGCGTCGATGAACTTGTCTATACTATAGGTTACCGACAACAGCATAACATATCTGACTGGAAGCCCATACGACGCTTAGGACCAGAAGCCCGATGAAATCTAGAGTGCGCAACACGCTACTACCCCGATTGCCATATCTGGGGCTTGCAGGCTTCGTTCTGCTCCTCGATCAGATCTCCAAATCGTTCATCCAGAAGAGTTTCGATCTGGGACAAAGCGTCTCTGTCGTCGAGGGGTTCTTCGAGCTGATCTACGTCCGGAACACGGGCGTTGCCTTCGGCGTCTTCTCCTCGGTAGCCTCGCCGGCAAAGTCCGCGCTGCTGTCCACCTTCGCCGCCGTCGCCGTTGTGGTCGTCATCGTTTACAGTGTGCGGAGTTCCGCAGGGCACCACTTCCTGCAAGCTGCGTTGGCGCTGATTCTCGGCGGGGCCCTGGGGAACCTCTATGACCGGATCGCTCACGGGTACGTTATCGATTTCCTGAACTTCCACTTCGGTTCCTACGATTGGCCGACCTTCAATGTGGCCGACACTGCGATCACGCTCGGCGTCATGTTCCTTGCTGCCGAGATCATTCGAGATGAGATTCGAGACAGGGCCTGAGGATCGCGGCTCCCGGCTCGACGTTTTTCTTACGCGCTTCCTGAACGACCTGACCCGGTCGCAGCTTCAATCCTTGAACCGTCGGGGCGCAATCCTGGTGGATGGCCAACGCGAGAAGTCGGGCTATCGCATCCGCGGGGGCGAAAAGATCGACGTCGACCCACCGGCGCCCGAGCCGCTGACGATCGAAGCCGAGAACATCCCCCTGGATGTGCTGTATGAGGACCCCGACCTGGCGATCGTCGATAAGCCGGCCGGCCTGGTAGTCCATCCCGGAGCGGGGAACCGCCGGAGCACGCTCGCGCACGCCTTGCTCGCCCGTTTCCCGGAGCTGTCAGACGCGGGGGGCGCGAACCGGCCGGGTATCGTTCATCGGTTGGACAAGTGGACCTCAGGTCTGATCGTCGTCGCAAAGAACAACCCCGCGCATCACGAGTTGTCGAAGAGTTTCGAGCGACGGCAGGTCCGGAAGACTTATACCGCCCTGGTTCACGGTAGGGTCCGGCAGACATCGGGCGCCGTGGATTTGCCGATCGGAAGGCATCCGGCCGCCAGAACGAAAATGTCGGCCCGACCCGGCCGCGGGCGCGAGGCTCGCTCCGAGTACCGGCTCGTCCAATCGGTCAAGGGGTTTTCGCTGCTCGAAGTTCGCATTCAGACGGGACGGACACATCAGATACGCGTCCATCTGAACGCGATCGGGTATCCCGTCGTCGGTGACGACGTGTACGGAGAGAAGGTCGACGTTGCCTTTGTCCGGAAGTGGGGCAGTCTGGGACGCTATTTTCTCCACGCCTCAGAGTTGGAGTTTCCGCACCCGGCGACCGGAACCCGGATCACGTTCCAGTCGTCCTTGCCCGAGGACCTGATGAGCTTTCTCGACCGGATCCGGGTGTCGGTGTGATCAACGCGGAAACTCAAAAGACTGGTCCCTCATCCGACGGTTTATTGTAAGTTGATTGCAGCGTCGCGGGAGAGCGGGCGATCGCTTCCGAAAGGGAGAGGAAAGTCCGAACTCCGCAGGGCAGTGTGCCCCGTAACCCGGGGGCCCGTAAGGGACGGAAAGTGCCACAGAAAACATACCGCCGAAAGGTAAGGGTGAAAAGGTGCGGTAAGAGCGCACCAGCGGGTCGGTAACGGCCCGGCTTGGTAAACCCCACACGGAGCAAGGCCAAATAGGGGAACGCTTGAGGACGGCCCGTCCGATGTTTCCGGGTAGGCCGCTCGAGCCCCGGTGAAAGCCGGGGCCCAGATGAATGATCGTCGCCCCGGTTCTTCCGGGGAACAGAATTCGGCTTACAGCTCACCCGCGACGCAGCTTTTCTGGTTTGGAGCGTGCTTGTCCCTTCATGTCGTAACCGGCGGCGCCGGTTTCATCGGTTCGCATATCGCTGAGGCTCTGGTCTCGCGCGGCGAAGCCGTCCGCGTCCTGGACAACTTCGCGACGGGCAAGGCAGAGAACGTCGCAGGCTTTAAGGCCCAGATCGATCTGCGCAAGGTCGACATCGCCACCGAGTCCGCCCTTGCCGATCACCTCGCAGGCGCGGACACGGTCTTCCATCAAGCCGCACTGCCGTCGGTCCCGCGCTCGATCGCCGACCCCGTCGCTTCGCATGAAGCCAATGTCAATGCGACTTTGAACCTGCTGATTGCCAGCCGCAAGGCCGGCGTTCGCCGCTTTGTGTACGCATCTTCATCGTCGATCTACGGCGACAGCCCCACGTTGCCGAAAAACGAAGACATGCCGGCCTGCCCTCTCTCTCCCTATGGGGGCCAGAAGTATTTCGGTGAGGTCTACACTCAGATTTTCTGGCGCTCGTTCGGTCTCGAAACCGTGGCCTTGAGGTACTTCAATGTCTTCGGCCCACGTCAGGACGCGTCGTCCCCATACACCGGCGTGCTCGCTCTGTTCATCCCCGCCGTGCTCGAAGGGCGGCGGCCGAAGATCTACGGCGACGGTCAACAGTCCCGGGACTTCACTTATGTTGCGAACGTCGTCGATGCCAATCTGAAGGCATCGATAGCCCAGGGCGTGGCCGGCGAGGTCTTCAACGTTGCCTGCGGCGACCGCATCACGGTTAACGAGATCCTCGCCCAGATCAAGAGCCTGACCGGGACCGAAGTAGAACCCGTCTATGTCGCCCCCAGGTCGGGAGACATCCTTCATTCACAGGCTGATGTTTCGAAGGCCGGCGATCTTCTTGCCTGGACACCGTCGGTGAGTTTTTCGGAAGGCTTGAGACGGACGATCGATTGGTATCGGGAGAACTCTTAGAGCGGCTTGGAGAGGGAGAGGATCTATTATGGATTCGCTATTGAAAAGTCCGCATTTGAGATTTGTCGTTGGACATTGCTCAATTACCTGCGTCCCAAATGACAAACTGAGAAGTGTCAAATGAACAATATCCCAATGAGGACTCTCAGATAGACAATCTGCAATCCTGCCGCCCGAAGCGTGGTCGGTCACCGACGGAAACTACTGCTGGACCGTTATGGTGATTTCGGACTGTGCCGTCCCGCCCCGACCGTCACTGACGACCGTACGCACGGTGTACTGTCCCGGTGTCAGGCCCGTGGCGTCGAAAGTGACGCTTTGGCCGGCGCCCACGACCAATCCGGCGGAGCTTGTCCAGGCATAGGAGAGCGGGTCGTTGTCCACGTCGAAGCCGTTGGCCGTGATCTCGGTCGAGCCGTCGATCTGGACTTCGTTGTCGGTGGTTTCCAGCACGACGAGGGGGAAGTTGTTCGTGCTGAGTTCCTCGACAGGTTTGGTGTAGGTGATCCCGAAAACGAACCCGTTCTGCTCTTCGTTGCCCGGGAACTCGAGGTCGAAGTTCGTGTTGCGGCGGGCCGCGAGGTTGAAGGTGATTCCGCTATTCAACCGCAGGTAACGAAATCCGAGCGCGATGTCGCTGGGCGCCTGAACGACGTCGTTCGTCGTGCCCGCGCCGATGAACGTGATCGTCGAGTATTCGAAGATCGCCTGAAGGACACCGCCTCCCCAGACATCCCAGACTTCGAAGCCCCCGGCCGGCCAGACGAAACCGAGGCCGCTGCGCATCTCGTCCTTCAAGGTTATCGGTGAGGGCACTTCGGGATCCGAGGTGGAGACTAGCCCCATCGTGGAATGCAGCAGGATGTTCAGGGGTAGCACCGAGGTGAAGATCAGGTCCATGCCACCGTCGTACTTGCCGGTCCCTAGACCCTGTTCGGCGTCGGCCGTGGGAAGTTTTACGAAGCCAGACAGGGCGATTCCTCCCACGTTGTCGGCTTTGCGCTGCAACCTGTAGGTTGCGCGGATGACCGTGTCCCCGTATCCGCTCGTGTAGCGGCTGTTGACGAACGGCAGCGTGTTGAAGAAACCGGTCTGGGATAGGTTGCGCGCGACGATCTGTTTTTTTGTCTCGAAAGCGGCGCTTAGCGTGATCCTGCCGGTCAGGCCGTAGGAGAAGAACGCCGTATAGGCGCTCACATCCATGTCGGACGGCGTGCGGTCGAAGTTATTCCAGCTGTATCCGTAGGAGAACTGGTTACGGTTGAGCGTCTCGACACTAGACCCTGATCAAGCGTGATTGACGAGGTATTGATAGCGGCATAGCAGCAGAAGTACCCGAAATGCCCCCGTTCCGTGTGAATAAAGACTTGGAAAGAGTCTACGGAAAAGGAGGCATTTCGGATGAACGATTATACGCGCAAGAACATGAAGAACCGCAAGCGGCGAATCGAGCGCCGGCTTGCGGACCGGAATTGGACAGATCAGGCGGCGCCGATGTTTTCGGCGAGCAACATTCATTATGAGATGGGAGAGCGGACGCGCGGCACGGCGGTGGGCGGAATCGGGATGATGCAGTTGGTGGCGCGGCGGACGGGGCTGGTCAAAGCCATCGACGAGAGTGTGCATGTGCTGAAGCGGCACTTGCCGTATCACGAATCGGATCACGTGCTGAACATCGCCTATAACGCGTTGAATGGAGGGACGTGCCTGGAGGACATCGAGTTGCGGCGCAACGACGAAGTGTATCTGGATGCGCTGGGAGCGCAACGGATTCCGGACCCGACGACGGCGGGAGACTTCTGCCGGAGATTTGAGCCCAGCGACGTGGAGTCTCTGATGGAGGCGACGAATCAAGTCCGGCTGCGAGTCTGGCGCCAGCAGCCCGAGGCGTTTTTCGAAGAAGCGGTGTTGGACGCCGATGGGACACTGGCTGAAACCACAGGCGAATGCAAGCAAGGAATGGACGTGGCCTACAACGGGACCTGGGGGTATCACCCGCTGGTGATTTCGCTGGCGAATACTCAAGAGCCGCTGTACCTGGTCAATCGCAGCGGTAACCGGCCCTCGCATGAGGGAGCGGCCGCACGGTTCGACCAGGCCATCGCGCTGTGCCGTCGAGGCGGGTTTCGCCAGATCCTGCTGCGCGGGGACACCGACTTCAGCCAGACCCGGCACCTGGATGGATGGGACGACCAGGGCGTGGGATTCATCTTCGGCATCGACGCCATGCAGAATCTGGTGGCGCTGGCCGATGAACTGGAACCGCACCAATGGACGCGTCTGGAACGGCCCGCCAAGTACGCGGTGGCCACCGAACCGCGCCAACGTCCCGACAACGTGAAGGAACAAGTCGTTCGGGAGCGCGGTTTCGACAATATCCGGTTGCAGGGCGAGGATGTGGCCGAGTTTGCGTATCGGCCCAGAGCCTGCGACCGGGACTACCGCGTTGTCGTGGTGCGGAAGAATCTGTCGGTGGCCAAAGGCGAACAGGTGTTGTTCGACGACATCCGATACTTCTTCTACATTACCAACCGCTCGGATTCGGCCAGCCAGATTGTGCTCCGTGCGAATCAACGGTGCAATCAAGAGAATCTCATTGAGCAGCTCAAGAACGGCGTTCAGGCCTTGAGGATGCCGGTCGGGGATCAGACCAGCAACGGGGCCTACATGGTCATGGCGTCGCTGGCCTGGACACTGAAGGCGTGGTTTGCGTTGCTGCTGCCCGAAACCGGACGCTGGGGCCAGAAGTATCAGGCCGAGAAACAGACGGTACTGCACATGGAGTTCAAGACGTTTCTAAACGCCTTCATGTTCGTGCCTTGTCAGCTCGTGCGCACCGGGCGGCGCATCCTCTTCAGGATTCTGGCCTGGAACCGGTGGTTGCCGGTCTTGTTCCGTGCCGTGGATGTGCTGCATCAACCTCTGCGATGCTGACCCGATCATGGCCCTGAGCCCGGGCGATCGAGGTCCCGGTTTCTGTCAACCGCTCCAACACCATCGAGGCTGAACTGAAACAGATCCAACAGAAACCCGATACCTGGATAAAACGATCCGGGAGCGGGATTCTATGCCTCGAATTTTATGCGCGCAACCTGGC
Source organism: Terriglobia bacterium (assembly GCA_965206125.1). Lineage (GTDB taxonomy): Bacteria > Acidobacteriota > Terriglobia > 20CM-2-55-15 > 20CM-2-55-15 > CAXWPM01. The sequence goes on along the minus strand of CBDBIN010000043.1, from coordinate 318,797 downwards.
CGTTGGCGGACTGGTTATGCGCTTGTTTTAGGACTAGAGACGGTGAACGTGCCGCGATCACCCGAGATAGTCGCGCTCTGCTTGGCGATTCTAGTGTTTTTGGCGATGGTTTCCTGGTCCTGCCCCCAGGCGGGCATGGCGAGGGCAAGCAGCAGGATTGGGGACAGGATTCGATTCATGTACAATCCTTTCATATGCATGCCATGCTGATCATTTTGGCCGCTTTTTCTTTGGCGTCGGTCCCCATGCCCGTACAGGAAGATGCGGACGAAATCTTAGCTCAGTTGTCAAAAGTTCGTCTAGACAAAAACCAGATCCATCATATTCGAGATATCACCATACGGCGGGACGTCATTTCGATTTCGTTCAACCGGGGCACGATCGCTTTCCTCGAACCGATCGGGGGCCGCGTTACCGGCGCCGTGTTCGTCGGTAGCGGCGAAATCCTGGTCATCCCGCCCGACCCGATCGAGAAGCGGCAGTTGAATGGATTTACCGGCTCGCCCATCCTCAACGAACGCTTCACCGCGGCGATGTTCCGGTTCACCGACGACATGTATGCCGAGGTCCTTGAGAAGAGTCGCGACAGGGCCCAGGAGGAAGTACGGGCGCAGGACCTGGAATCGCTGCTGCCGTGGGAGCAAAACATCGGCGATCGTTCCCGCCTGCTGAACTACCGGCTCCTGACGGATCTGCTCGGGAGCGGCGCAGACCGTTTCTTTTTTGCCGAGATCCAGGGGGAGAAGCTGGGCTGGTTTGACGCGATCTACGACCAGATGATGGCCGAAGAGGTCGCGATCGTGGGCGCCCGGAACTCTTCGCTGCCGACATCGCAGATCTGGACGAGCTTCAACCGGCGTAGCGAGGCGAGGGACCCCGAAGCGGTCGACCATGAAGATCCTTCCATTGTCGACGCGCTGCGGTATGAGATCGACACGACGATTCGGCCCGACACTGTCCTCGAAGCCCGTGCCGACATCACGGTGCGGGCGCGGACGGACGGTGAGCGGGTTCTGACCTTCGACCTGACGCGCACGCTGCGCGTGACCGAAGTGCTCGTCAACGGCCTTCCCGCCAGGTTTTACCAGCACGCACTGGTTCCGGATTCGGACTCCTACCAGGGATTCGACAGTTTTGTCGTAGTGTTGCCTGGGCCGATGAGGAAGGACGAAGAATTCAGGATTCGATTGCGGTATACGGGACGGGTACTGGAACAGCGTGGTGAGGGGATCTACTTCATCAGCGAACGCAGCCTCTGGTACCCCAACGTCGGCATGCATGATCCGGCGACCTTTGACCTGACATTCCACTACCCAGTCGGCCATTCGCTGATCGCAACCGGGGACGACGTCGAAAGGTGGGAAGACGCGGCCATGGGCCATTCTCACTGGACGACCCGCGGCGAGTTCTTTGTCGCAGGTTTCAACTACGGGGATTTCACGATCGAGCAACGCGACACGGGTTCGGTCCCGCTGTCGATCAGCCTCCACAACGAAATCGAAACGGCCCTGAGGAACGCGGTCGCCCAGAGGGCCTTTGAGTTGGAGGAATCCATCCGGGCAGCCGCCACCCTATCCGCGGGCGGGCGGAGGCGGGGCGTGCTCATGCCTGTAGCGCCCTCGAGCGAGGGTCGTTCTGTCCCCCGCGAGTACGAAGCGTTTTCGACCCTGGGCATGAGCGAGAGGGTGCTCGAAGAGGTCGGGTCGAGCCTCGACTTCTTTGCCGAGGCCTTCGGGCCCTATCCCTACGGGAGGCTAGTCGTATCGCAGTTTCCTGTGCCGTTTTCTCAAGGGTGGCCTTCGCTGCTTTACATCTCTACGTTTTCGTTCATGACGCCCGAACAATGGGACAGGCTGGGCTTGACCCAGGCGCCGAGCGACGTGCTCGACACGGAGTTCGTCCGCGCGCATGAGGTCGCCCATCAGTGGTTCGGCAACATGGTTTCCTGGCACAGTTACCGGGACCAGTGGATCATGGAGGCGCTCGCCAACTATGCCGGCGCGATGTATCTGGAAGAGAAGCATGGTGCGGACACGTTCCTCGATGTTCTTGACCAGGCTACCGAACGCCTGCTGACGTCCACCGGAGAGGGCCGTACCCACGACGACAACGGTCCGCTATGGTTGGGTTATCGGTTGTCTACTACCGGAGTTCCCAACGGTTATGTCGAGACGGTCTACAACAAAGGAACTTTGGTGGTGCACATGCTCCGCATGCTCATGCAGGATCCGGAGACTTCTTCCGACCAGAGGTTCCTGGCGATGGTGAGGCACTTTCTCGAAGAATTCCAGGGCCGTGTCGCGTCGACGTTCGACTTGAAAAACATCGCGGAAAGTCACATGACTGATCGCATGGACGTTGGTGGCGATGGTACGCTCGACTGGTTCTTCGATCAGTGGGTGTTCGGGACCGGGGTCCCGGAGTATGAGTTCACTTACTCGCTGGATGGAGGCGGGTCACGCATGACAGCCAGCGGCCGGGTCCAGCCAGCGAACCTCCCGGACTTCATCGTTCCGGTACCGCTCTACGCGCGAACCGGTGCCGATCTGACCTACCTCGGCGACGTTATCGTCGAGGGCGAGAGTGCCGAGTTCTTCTTCGCTCTCGATTCCAGGCCCGACGAACTCGTCCTCGACCCTTACCACGCAGTCCTCCGCCGGGGCGACTGATTAGGGCCGGTACCCCAGGCGATCTGCAGTTGGCTGCCAGCATAGCGGGCTCCCCCAGAAGCCAATCGCTGATCGAACTCCCACGCCGGGCTGGCACAGCCCTTCATGTTTTTCGGGCGATGACGACGCGCGGGATGCCTTGAAGGTCCGTGCGCGTCGGTCGCAGATCCCAACCGTCGCCGAACAACCCTCGGACCGCCTCTTCCATCGAGTAGCCGATTTCCATCACAAGATACCCGCCCTCGACCAGGTACCGTGAGGCAGCTTCTTCGAGGCGCTTGAAGAAGCCGAGAGTGTCGCCGTCCGAATACAGTGCCACGTGTGGCTCCCAGTCGCGGACCTCCCGTTGCAAGTTCTCCTTCTCGTCCTGTGCGACGTATGGTGGGTTCGAGACGATGAACTCGAACGGCCCGCGGGCGGCGCCGAGAAGGTCCATGCATACAGTCTCCACCGCCTCTTCCAGACGCTCGACGTTTTTTCGCGCCAGCGTCAGGGCCGGCAAAGAGACGTCACAGGCGAGGACTCGGCAACCGGCGATCTCGGCCGACAGCGTGACCGCGATGCACCCGGAGCCTGTACCGACGTCGACGATGCGGGGAGCGTGCCAAGAGTTCAGTGCTTGTACGGCGTCGATGATCAACTCGGTTTCGGGTCTGGGGATCAGCACTTCCGGTCCGACAACAAAGCTCCGGCCGTAGAATTCCTGTTGTCGGGTGATGTATTGAAGGGGCTCCCCGGTGGATCTTCGGGCGATGAGCGACCGGTAGGACTGTCGGGAATCTTCCGAGAGTTGGTCATCGCCGTGGGCGTAGAGAAAAACCCGGTCCACGACGAGACAGTGTGCGAGCAGCACTTCTGCGGTGAGACGTGGAGATGCGATTCGGTCGTGTTGGAGCGTTTCGGTGCCGATAGCGAGCGCTTCGCCGAGGGTCACGCGACGAGCTCGTTCTTGAGCCGCTCCGCCTGGAAGTGCGTGATCAACGCGTCGATGACTTCGTCCAGGTCGCCGTAGACGACGGCCTCCAGGCGATGGAGGGTCAGACCGATGCGATGGTCGGTGATCCTGTTCTGGGGATAGTTGTACGTGCGAATCTTCTCGCTCCGGTCTCCGCTGCCCACCATCATTCGCCGCTCGTCCGCCACGGCCTTTTGCTGTTTCTCCAGTTCGAGGTCGTAAAGCCGGGACCGTAACACTCGCATCGCCTTGGCCCTGTTCTTGATCTGTGATTTTTCGTCCTGGCAAGACACGACCAGGCCGGTGGGTATATGGGTGATCCTGACGGCGGAATACGTCGTGTTGACGCTCTGCCCACCCGGGCCGGATGAGCAGAACGTGTCGATGCGCAGATCTTTTTCCTGGATGTCGACCTCGACTTCCTCGGCTTCGGGCAGCACCGCGACGGTTACCGCCGATGTGTGAATTCTGCCGCTCGCTTCGGTTGCCGGTACACGTTGCACGCGATGTACGCCGCTCTCGTACTTGAGCCGGCTGTAGGCGCCTTTGCCCTCGATCAGGACGATGATTTCCTTGAAGCCCCCGACGCCCGTCGGGTTCGAGGACATCAGATCCACATTCCAGCGCCGATCTTCGGCGTACCGTGAGTACATGCGAAACAGGTCGGAGGCGAACAACGTCGCTTCGGCTCCGCCAGTACCCGCGCGGATTTCGAGAAGGACGTTGCGGTCGTCGTTGGGGTCCTTCGGCAGGAGCAGCAGCTTGAGATCTCGAACGCACTCGACCAGCCTGCGTTCCAACCCTGCCAGTTCTTCCTCCACCATAAGGCGCATCTCGGGATCGTCGGAGGACTCTTCCTGGATCGACCGCGTCTCCCGGATGCCGGTCTCGAGGGCGCGGTACTCGTCGAACTTCGCCACGATCCGGCCGAGTTCGCTGTGCACCTTGGCGGTCTTCCGATAGCGTTGGTTGTCTGCCACGACGGCCGGATCGCCGAGCTCTGAGGTGACTTCCTTATAGCGTTGCTCGAGTGATTCGAGTTTTTCGATGAGTAGGGTTTCGCTCATCAGTTCGACTGCTCCGCGAGTGCGAGAGGCACAAACACTTCAGGTGCCCGGCCAAGGGTCCGGCCACAGGGTGCTGCTACTTCTTGCCGTACTTTCGCTGGAACCGTTCCACGCGGCCGGCGGTATCGACGAGTTTCTGCTTTCCGGTGAAGAAGGGGTGGCACTTGGAGCAGATTTCCAGATGGAGCTCAGCTTTGGCGGAACGGGTGGTGAACTTTGCACCGCAAGCGCACGTCACAGCGGTCTCGACGTACTCAGGATGAATACCTTTTTTCATAGGCTCTCATTATAGAGGGCTTACGCGCCTTCCTACAAGCCCCTGATTCCGGATGGCATGGGTTGGCTCGAATCGGCCGTCCTTCACCCTGGCCGACTCTCGTAGAAGCCTTTAGCCCGCTTTTCTCACCGGTTGTCGTCGCGAAGCCCGCCGGGCCACCTCGGTGGCCCGGTAGAATACAGACACCGCCAGGGCATGTATTGGCATGGCCCGTGACGGGCCATGCTGCGCGCGCGCCGGGAGGGCGACCGAGGCGTACTTGACAGTACGTTGAGGAGCCCGACCAAGCGCAACGCAGTGGCGGATGGATCCGGCGCTGCAGTAGACCACTGGTGAGAAATGCGGGTTAGCGGCCCGTGGCAGAAGTCTGATGGCTCACGCGTATGGTCTTCGGAGGCGAAACGAGGTTCGAGGAAGGCAGTGATGCTGCTTCATCATGACCACAAGCAACGAAGTATGCGCCTCCGAACCCCCATGCGCCCAAAGGGTTACGGCGACGTCACACCATCGGCGTTGTTGCCGTCCCTCAACGATGTACCCGCATAACTGTCTACGCGACGTTGCCGTAATGCCCGCCAGACTTCTGCCACGGCTGCGTTGGCCGCGTTACGACAGCGAAGGCGGAGCTATTACACCGTAACAGACTGATTTAAAAGGGGTTCTCGCCGTAAGTCTCGTGCTGGTCGACTACGATGAAATCGCATCGCACGCTCGACACTCGAACCCGTAAGCGCAACTCCCGGACGCGTCACCCTCGAGGGTTCTACCCAGGCTGCTGTCTCGGGTGTGTCAAGGTAGCCGTCGTGCCAAGCCGAGGGCTGGATAAATGCCTGACAGTCAGCAAACTGAGCACACGGACGCCCGCGGCGTCAAGGTTGCAATACCCCGTAAAATTAGGTAACGTAACGACTTCGCAATCACCGTAGGAGGATTACAAGTCAAATGGTTAACCAACCTGAAGGATTGGTGGATTCCCAGCCGGAGGAAACGGAAGGGGACAGCCAATTCGCCACTTCCCAGGGAGGCGAAGGGGAAGAGGAGGAGAGCTTAGAAAAACTGCTGGACCTGTATGGTGGAATCCGTAAGTTCGCGGAAGGTGAGGTGCTTACGGGCAAAGTGCTGAAGATCACATCGACCGATGTGATCGTCGACATCGGTTATAAGTCCGAGGGCATGATACCTATTCGACAGTTTGAGGACAGTTCTGGCCAACTCACCGTCGCTGAAGGCGATACGGTCGATGTCTTCCTCGAGCACGCCGAGGACTACGAGGGCCATATCGTCCTGTCCAAGGAGAAAGCCGAGAAGGTCAAGATCTGGGAGGACGTTGAACAGGCGTACAACGACGGCGCCGTGATCGAAGGGCGCGTCATCGAACGGATCAAGGGTGGATTGTCGGTAGATATCGGTGTCCGGGCGTTCCTGCCAGGCTCGCAAGTGGATGTCCGTCCCATTAAGAACCTGGACTCGCTACGGGGTCAGATGATCGAGTGTCGGGTGATCAAGCTCAACCGCAAGCGCGGCAACATCGTTCTGTCTCGGAAGCTGGTCCTCGAAGACGGCCTGACGAAAAAGAAATCCGAGACCCTGGAGAATCTCCAGGAAAACGTTGTGATGCCGGGTGTGGTCAAGAACATCACCGACTACGGAGTGTTCGTAGACCTTGGGGGCCTCGACGGCCTGCTTCATGTCACCGACCTGTCCTGGGGAAGGGTCAATCATCCTTCCGAGATGTTTTCCGTCGGTGATGAAATCTCCGTCATGGTGTTGAAGTTCGACCGCGAGAAGGAACGGGTTTCCCTGGGTTACAAGCAGCTGACACCCGATCCGTGGAGTCTCGTTGCCGACCGCTATCCTATCGGATCGCGAGTCGACGGCCGCGTCGTCAACATCACCGACTACGGGGCCTTTATTGAACTCGAGACTGGCGTCGAAGGTTTGATCCATGTTTCGGAAATGTCCTGGAGCAAACGAGTCAAACACCCGTCGAAAGTCCTGGAGATCGGACAGACTGTCGAAGCCCTGGTCCTCAACCTGGACGGTGAGAGTCGCAGGATTTCGCTGGGCCTCAAGCAGACTGAGCCCGATCCCTGGTCGACGCTCGCCGAAAGATACGCGATCGGATCGGTCATCAGCGGTCGCGTCCGCAACCTGACCGATTTTGGAGCTTTCATCGAAGTCGAGGAGGGGATTGACGGGCTCGTTCACGTTTCGGACATCTCGCAGGAACGAATTAAGCATCCGTCGGAGATCCTGAAGAAGGGTGACCAGGTCGACGCCGTGATTTTGAACATCGACGTCGACAGTCACCGACTCTCTCTGGGAGTCCGTCAGCTGCAGCCCGACTCATGGGACCAGTTCTTCGACACATACCGTGTCGGCGACAACGTCCAGGGTCAGGTGGTACGCCACGCTCCGTTCGGTGTGTTCGTTGAACTGAGTGAGGGTATCGAGGGGCTGTGCCATGTATCCGAGCTCGATGAGGTCGATCAGGACAATGCCGAAGCGCGGTTCAAGGTCGGCGATGCGGTTGAGCTTCGGATCATCAAGCTGAGTCCCGCTGAGCGCAAGATCGGCCTGAGCTGGAGGGCGCTTTCCGAAGACACCGAGCGGCAGGAGATGGAAGAATACCGTTCGGGTGGCGATGGTAGCGCTACGCTGGCTGACCTGTTCCACGCCAAGGATGCGAACAACAGCTGACTGTCATGCGCAACCGTACGCTCATCTGGCTCCTCCTCGGTGGGGGAGCCTTTGCGCTTTTCATGGTCACGCTGGTTGCATTGGTGGTGACCCTGGGGCGAGGGGATGCGGGCGGGGAGTTCGCTTTCGGCGACCGCCTTCAGGTCATCGAGGTCGAGGGTACGCTGCTGGATTCCCGATCCCTGCTGGAACAGCTCAAGCGGTACGAGAATACAGATTCGGTTCGGGGAATCCTGCTCAACATCAACTCCCCCGGCGGGGACGTTGCGGTGTCTCAGGAGTTGTACGCCGAGGTGCGAAGGCTTCGGGAAGAGAAAGGCAAGGTCGTTGTCGCTTACCTGTCTTCGGTGGGAGCTTCGGGCGCTTACTACATCGCCTGCGCCGCGGACCAGATCATTGCGAATCCGGGAACGGTGGTCGGCAGCATCGGTGTGATCGCAGAGTGGCTGAACTACAGCGAACTCTTCGAATGGGCGAAGCTGAGCAGTATCGTCTTCAAAAGCGGTGAGTTCAAAGACACCGGGAGCCCGACGCGAGAGTTGACCACCGCTGAGCGAGAGTACTTCCAGGGGCTCATCAACGATATGTACGTGCAGTTCGTGGAGGCGGTCGCGTCGGGCCGCAACCTCGACATTGAGGAAGTGAGGCAGTTCGCCGATGGACGGGTCTTCACAGGAAGGGAAGCGAAAGAACTCAAGATGATCGACGAGATCGGTAACCTTCAGGATGCGGTCGACTTGACCGCCGAGCTGGCAGGCTTTTCCGGAACCCCTCGTTTGCTCGAACTCCGACGCGAACCGGTGACTTTACTGGACGTGTTCACGGGGGATATATCGCGATTTCTTCCCCCGCGCGGCCAGGGTGCAGGATCGCAGATTCGGTTTCAGTATCTGTGGAAATAGCATGAAGGCGTGAGGCCGATCATCGACCCACGCTCAAGATCGACTTTAGTGCCCGGAAGGCAGGGCCAGCTTAAGGAGTTGAAGGGTAATGACGAAGGCAGACCTGGTTGAAGAGGTAGCCCGAGTGACCCAGTTGACGCGCAAGGACTCAGAGGTCATTGTGGACACCCTGTTCGAGAGCGTTATCAAGGCTCTGAAGGCCGGGGACAAGCTCGAAGTGCGCGGTTTCGGCAGCTTTCGGGTCCGACAACGCAATGCGCGCGTGGGGCGCAATCCGAAGACAGGTGAGAAGGTCGAAGTTCCGGCGAAGCGGGTGCCCTATTTCAAGCCGAGCAAGGAACTCAAGGACCTAATCAATCAGAAACCCACACTGCTCGGAGCGCCGGTACCGCCGATCAGCCAGTGATTCCCGTCTGATGGATTTCCTGTGGAGTCCGTGGCGGTATGAGTACGTGTCCGCCGCCGCGGAGCAGGAATCGTGCGTGTTCTGTGTCGGGGACGAGACCACCCAGGATGCCGGCAAGCTCATTCTGCATCGCGGCGAACGCTCGTTCATCATCCTGAATCTGTTTCCGTACACCTCTGGGCATCTGATGGTGACGCCGTTTGCCCATGTCGGCACCCTGACCGGTGTCGACCGAGAAACGCTGGACGAAATGACCGGGTTTTCCCGGCGAGCGGTAGAGGTTCTTGAGGAGGTCTACCGACCCGAAGGATTCAACCTCGGGATGAACCTCGGCAAGTGTGCCGGCGCGGGTGTTCGCGACCACATCCACTACCATGTCGTCCCGCGCTGGTGTGGGGATACGAACTTCATGACGGTCACGGGGGAAACCCGTCTTCTGCCCGAGGACATCAGGGCGACATACGAGAAGCTCAAACCGCTTTTTTCTCCATAGGGTCTTCCCGATTCTCAATCTCGAATCTTGAACGTCGAATCTCCGGTGTGGATTCTTCGATAGGTAATCTGCAAATAAATGGCGGTCGCTCGTAGCAGGGCCCGTTGTTCACTGAATTTTCGGACACTCGACATTTCAGATGTTTTCCAGGCTCTTTTCCATCAAATACGCGTCGGCGCCGTTCGCATAATAGTCGGGCAGAGTGTCGACGATCCTGAACCCGTGATAAGTGTAGAAGCTCAGCGCGGACGCGTTTTCGGTATCGATCTGAAGCAGATAGCTCGCGACGCCGTTTCCCCGGAGTAGCGTCTCGGAACGGTCCAACAGGGCCGACCCGATCCCCGCTCGTCGCTTCGATACCCGGACGTCGAGCGTCACGAGCGTCGCGATTTTTCGGCGGTTTCGAACGTCCATCACGAGAAACGCGAAAGTCTCCTCGTCTATCTCTGCCACCAGAGTTAGCGCGCCGGGAAGCGACATGAAATAGCCCAGTTCCCATTCGTCATAGGAAACACCTGCGGGAAAGCATTCATGGTCGATAGCGACGAGGGTTTCCAGATCGCGCGGTGTGGCCATTCGGATTCGGGTCTCGAATGCTGGTGGTTTCCTGCGACTCATGGGCGGTGGCGTGCGGCTTTCATGATTGAACAATATGTCGCGATGAATTTATGATAGCCATAGGCACATGCAGCGTTGCTTTCATCTTTATTCCTCCGGCCAGCAGTGCGAAGCCGAGGCGCTCGACGGTATCGATATGTGTGAGGATCATGCCGTCGCCACGGGCATGTTCGAGGGGCTTTCCGATCACCCGGTGCGAAAGCTGGCCTTGAGGATCGTAGCTTTCACCCTCCTGCTCATATTTCTGGTTCCGTTCTATTACACGCTGAAGGCGCTCTACCTATCAGCTCCGGTCGAGTTGCAGGAGCGTCCGTGAAGCGCATCCTTGTCGCTGGCCTTGCTGTTGTCTGCCTGGCGTCTGGCGCCGTCTTCGCGCAGCTGAATTTTCAGTACGATGGCCGCTACTCCGACGCCAGATACGTGGTGCAAGAGACGGATCGCACGAATCAGTTCGTTTTTACGCGCCTCATCTACAACGGCCTCGTGCCGCGCTACATCAAGAACTGGTATACCGACTGGCCGAAGGCGGACCGGCAACTCATCATGGGTATACAGCGCCTGTCAAACCTTAACATTGCCGATCAGGAACGTGTGGTCCCCCTGAACGATCCCGCGCTTTTCCAGTACCCGTTTCTCTACACGAGCGAGCCCGGACAGATGGTCCTGACCGAAACCGACGCTGCGATCATGAGGGAGTATCTGGAGCGCGGTGGTTTCTGGGTCGTGGACGACTTTTGGGGCAGCATCGAGTGGGCCAACTTCGAGCGGCAGTTGCGAAAGATCCTGCCGGGCGCAGAGATCCGGGACATCCCGCTCGACCATCCCATCTTCCATTGCTTCTACGACATCGATGAGATCATCCAGGTGCCGAGCCTCAACTACGTGTACACGGGGATGATCATCGAACAGGACGGCTTCCAGGCGTTCTGCAAAGGCGTTTGGGATGAGAATGGGCGTTTGATGGTCGTGATCAACCACAACACCGACCTCGGAGACGCGTACGAGCATGCTGACCATCCAGAGTACCCGGAGTATTTTTCAGGATACGCCTACCGCGTCGCTATCAATTTCATCGTGTACGCGTTGACCCATTGATCACCGCCGTCGTCCTTGCCGCTGGAAAATCGGAACGGATGGGTCGCCCCAAGGCGCTCCTGCCTTACCGTGGTACGACTTTCCTCGGGCACATCCTGGAAACCATCGGCCGATCTTGCATCGACCATCACCTCGTCGTCCTGGGACACGACCGGGATCGAATAGCCGCGACGATCGAGGGCGTGGACTGGGTATACAACCAGTCATATGAGCAGGGCATGACGACTTCGTTGCAGGCGGGCATCCGGGCTTTGCCCGAGGACGCCCGCGGAGCAATGCTGTTTCTGGTTGACCATCCTGTGTTTCGTGTCAGCACCGTGGAGAGCCTTGTATCGGGAATTTCGGGCGGGGCGATCGCTGTCCCCGTTTCCGAGGGACGTCGAGGCCATCCGGTACTGTTTTCGAGGGATGTATTCGAAGAGATCCTCGATCTGGACAGCCATCAAGGCGCCAATGTAGTCGTCAGGCGTGACCCAAAGCGCGTAGTGGAGGTCCCGGTCGATGATCCGGGCGTCCTTCTCGATATCGACACACCGGACGCCTTCGAGCGCCTGTCCGACGCATGATGGTCGCGGACGACGGCGGGTCCGATGATTCAGGTTTGAGTCAGGCAATGAGGTACCGAACACATGTCCAATAGGCATTCCAGCGGCCGGATGCACGGGGACCGTCCCGCTCCCAACACATTCGGGACACGATCTCCCGTGCTGGGCACGAAGGGGATGGTGGCCACGAGTCACCCCCTGGCGTCTTCTTCGGCGCTGAGGATCCTCCAGGAAGGAGGCAACGCTGTCGATGCGGCCATATGCGCGGCGGCCGTCCTGAACGTCGTCGAACCGATGAGTACCGGCATCGGAGGAGACATGTTCGCCCTGGTTCACATGAGCGACTCGGATCGGCCTGTCGGGTTGAACGGCAACGGATGGTCCGGAAGCGGGACGAGCCTCGACTACTTCGCAAAGAACGGTCTGGATACGATCTCACCCGACAGCATCCAATCCGTTTCTGTTCCGGGCGCCGTTGCCGGCTGGTACAAGCTCCATGAACGGTTTGGTGTGACGGCGATGGCCCGCATCCTCGCCCCGGCGATCGACTACGCCGATCAGGGTTTCGCGGTGACGGAAGTCATCGCAGGCCAGTGGGGCCGTAACCGGGAACGGTTGCTACGCTACGGACCGAGTGCCGACTCGTTCCTCGTCGAAGGGCGTGCCCCGCGGCATGGCGAAATGTTCCGATGCCCAGCCTTGGCCCGTAGTCTTCGCGAGATCGCCGAGGGCGGACCACGGGCGTTCTATGAAGGCCGGATCGCGGACGAGATCGTCGCATGTTCGGAGGAGTTGGGCGGTTTCTTGACGAAGGCCGACTTTGCCGAGTTCGACGCCGAATGGGTCGACCCGATCTCGACCGACTACCGTGGCTACGAGGTATTCGAGATGCCGGCCAGCACACAGGGTATCGTGGTGCTGGAGATGCTGAATGTACTCGAAGCGTACGACTTGCCCGCCATGGGACACAATTCAGCGGAGCACCTGCATCTTGTGATCGAAGCCAAGAAATTGGGTTTTGCCGATCGGGGCGCCTACATCGCCGACCCGAGGTTATCTCGTGTACCGACCGAGACCCTGATCTCAAAGGAATACGCCGCTTCGCTGCGCGAGCGAATCGACCCAGGCCGGGCGGCCGAGGAAGTGTCACCCGGCCGGGTGGAGCATGGGGACACGGTGTATCTGAGCGTCGTCGACGGTGAGGGCAACGCGGTGTCTTTCATCAATAGCCTCTTCTGGGGCTTTGGGTCCGCGATCGTCGCCGGCGATACGGGAATTTGTCTGCAGAACCGCGCGTCGCTGTTCGCGCTCGATCCGGACCATCCCAATCGCGCCGAGCCTCGAAAACGGCCGTTGCACACGCTGATACCCGCGATGGTAGTCCGCTCCGGAAGGCCATGCTTTTCTTTCGGCGTCATGGGAGGAGACATGCAACCGCAGGGACACGCGCAGGTTCTCGCCAACGTGATCGATTTTGGGATGGATCCGCAGCAGGCGGGCGAGGCTGCGCGTGTCTGCCATTCGTCGGAAGGTGTCGCGCTGGAATCAGCGATCGGAGCCGACGTGCGGTACTCGCTGCTCGAGAGGGGCCATCAACTCATCAACCGGATCGACGTCTTCGGCGGTTACCAGGGTATCTGGATCGACCCCGACACCGGCGTGCTCTCCGGCGGGTCGGACCCGCGGAAAGATGGTTGTGCGATCGGGTGGTGAAGGCGGCCGGGCGGGGACAACGGTCAAATGGTTGGAGATCGCAGATCGACCATCGACCATGTGGCATTGCTTCATCGATCCAAATTGCGCGCCGCCGTGTTCAGCTCGGAAAACACGAAAGGAACGGAGGGCACGAAGTTGGGCTTTCTTTCGGAAGACTTTGTGGTCTTCGTGTCTTCGTGTTGAAAACGGAAATAGGTTCAATTAGCTATTTTCGTCAATCTAGGACATCGAGGCGTTTCGGAAGATCGGGAAGTGGCTTGAAGGCGGCTACAAATCGGGGGATGATTGGGGATCGTGAGCCTTTTTGAAAACTCGGCGACACTTCGGGTATCATAAGCCTTTGAACTTTCTTGGTTTTGGGGGATGAGGGATGGCAGGTGCGAAGCTCAGTAAGACGGCAAGGGCCAGCCTCGGCGGCAGGGATAAGAACGTTGGGGGCGGAGTTCGTGCGTGTCCTCAATGTGAGACACCCATGGTGGCCACCAAGGTGATTAAGTCCTCGCGGATGCCAGGTGGGATGTACTGGGTGTGCCCGAAGGACGATGTCCGAGTAAAGACTTAGATCGCCGGTGGTACGGATTGCACCTGGCCAGCGTGGCCAATCGGGCATTGTGCCGCGGAAGTCCCCAGTGAACAATATCTTGCTTGCGGAGTCCGGCTGCAATGGATCGTGATTTTCTCGACGGAATCGACGAGCACTTCGAGCAGTTAATGAAGTTGCACGGCAACGGGCGGCGAAATGGCGCTCGTAACGGTTCGTCGAAAGGGGATCGCACGTTTCCAGTCATCATGGATGCGCTCGAGGGGCTTTCCAAAGACGAGCGAGAGGAGGTCCTCGGTTTCATTCTCTCGCTGAAAGACAATTCCGAACGGCCTTGATCCGACGCCTGCCTGAACTGCCACGGACTGTTGACTTATGGAGAGAGAAAAGTCCGGCCGAGCCCGGCTCGTCCTGCTGCTCTGGCTTCTGGTCGCAATCTTCTACTTCTACCTGGCTTCCGACTATATCCAGATCGTCATGCGAGACGACGCATTCGAGGACTACCTGGAGTTTTCGGTGCAACTGGTGGGGTCGCAGGGTCGCGCGAACGCCGAGTTGAGGGAACTCGTCATGGCCAAGGCCCGGGAACTGGAGATCCCTCTGGATCCGGACCGAGTGGATATCCAAGGCCGACGCCAGACCCTCGTGCTCCGCGTTGGATACGATGTGGATATCCGAATCCCCCTGATTTCGAACGCCGGATACAGCAGGGAGTTTTCGCACGAGATCCGCTTTTCAGACCCTCGTGGATAGCTGTAGGCTTTGCCGGTTAACAGCCAGCACGTCGTAAAAGTTGCCTGAAGCTGTAGCGGCGCTCCATGAGCGCCGCATAATGGACGGAAGTAGAGTGCCCCGCAAATGCAGGCGCGACTTTCGTCACGAACTGCTAGGCGACTTCACCTGTCTCGGCAAGGACTGTCTTGTACACACGGTAGAAGACCGCGAAGTCCGCGAGACCCTTTCTAAGGATCGCTCCCAGATTCCCCACATCCTGCGGGTTGACGACCATGTGCACACTCTCGGCATAGGCCTGCATCGCGTCCAGCGTTCGGAACGAATCTCCGATGAGGACGACGTACCAGTCCCGGCGCTGGGCCATCGGCAGGGGAGCGATGAAGCGGAGCACTCCGTTGGATTCCCGTGTGGAGCCCGCGAAATTCTCGGTCACGATGATGAGGTCGTAACTGGCATACTTCATCCGTTCGATGCCCCGGTCCGAGGTCTCAGCGGTATTGGTCTTGAAGCCGAGCTCTTCGACCGTACTCTTGAGGGTGTCGGCGTGCGGCCCGTCGTCGCAGATAAGCGCCAGTTTTTCTCCAACTTCGACAATATCGCTCTGGTCCGTGCTCATATCAGTCTCGTCCGTATTCGTTATCCAACGACAGCCCTGCCAGACCGCTGGTGTCTTCGCCGCGTTCCTTCTTCACCGTGTCGATTCCCCTGGACACCACGCCCTTGCTGCTGCAGTAGAGCAGCGCCGATTCTTCGGAGATCTTGCCCTCCGAATAAAGCTTGATCATCGTCATATCGAAACTCGACCAGCCGAAGGAAGCCGAGGCTTCGATGATTTCGTTGAAGGTCTTGCCTTCGGATTCCCCGTGCTCGACCGTCTCCCGAACCCGGAGGTTGCTTCCCATCACTTCCAGTGCCGCGACACGGCCCCCTCCCTCCTTGGGAAGAAGGCGCTGGGCGACGACCCAGCGCAACGTTTCGGCCAGCCGGATACGGATCTGCTTTTCCTCCTCCTGATCAAACATGCCGACGATGCGGTTGATCGTCTGGCCGGCGTTGATCGTGTGGAGCGTGCTGAGCACAAGGTGGCCCGTCTCCGCGGCGGACAATCCGATCTCGACCGTCTCCCGGTCGCGCATCTCACCGACGAGGATGACCTTCGGCGCCTGCCGGAGGGCGGCCCGCAGGCCAGACGCGAACGTGTCGTAGTCCCCTCCCATCTCCCGTTGGTTGAACGTGGCCTTCTTCTGCGGGTGAACGAACTCTACTGGATCTTCCAGCGTGACGATGTGGATCGACTTCGTCTCGTTGAACTCGTTGAGCAGCGCCGCCAGCGTCGTCGATTTGCCGCTTCCGGTCGCTCCGGTGACCAGGACCAGGCCCGTCTTCTCCCTGGCTATCTCGCCAAATACGGGCGGTAGGTTGAGCTGGGCCAACGAGGGAATCTCGGTGGACAGCTTCCGGAGGATGGTCGTGTAGTGCCCGCGTTGCGTGAAGATGTTCACACGGAAGCGGGCTTTCTGTCCCAACGAATACGACTGATCGCACGAACCTGTCTTGAGCAGGTCGGTCGTCAGCCGACGGCTGCTGCTGATCAGGTTCAACGCAAGAGTCTCGGTCTGGAACGGCGTCAATTTGTCGACGGCAGGATCGATATCGACCTTGACGAGTTCACCCGAGGATTCCACCTGGAATGGCTTGTCTGCCGTGATATTCAGGTCCGAGACGCCCTTGTGCGAATCCAGCATCGTGCCGAGTACGAAATCAACTTCGGCCTTTCTCATCTTCGATTACTCCGCCTCTGGGTTGCTCGCTCTCGGCAGGATCGACCCTGACCACTGCGAGGCTGCCTACTGCCAGTCCTCGGGAGGGTTCTTGAGCAGCGGCTTGAACTTGTTCTTGTCGTTTGCCTTGTCGTAGGCCTCTTCAGGACTGATCATTTTCTTGTTCAGTAGATCCATAATCGCGTCGTCCAGGGTCTGCATGCCGAACTTCTTGCCGACCTGCAACATGCCCGGAATCTGGAAGGTCTTGGCTTCACGAATCAGATTGGAGATGGCGGGAGTTACGACCAGGATCTCGAGGGCGGCGACCCGGCCTTTCTTATCGATCCGCTTGAACAGGTTCTGCGCGACCACGCCCTTCAGGCCTTCCGACAGCGTATTGCGGATCTGGTTCTGCTGGCCTGCGGGGAAGACGTCGATGACACGGTCGATGGTCTTCGGGGCGCTCGGCGTGTGCAGGGTTCCGAACACAAGGTGGCCCGTGGCGGCCGCCGTCAGGGCCAGTTCGATGGTCTCCAGGTCGCGCATCTCGCCGACCAGGATGATGTCCGGATCCTCACGCAACGCCCCACGAAGCGCCGACGCGAAGGATTTCGTGTGGAGCCCGACTTCCCGATGGTTGACCAGCGAGGAATTGCTCTGGTGCACGAACTCGATCGGGTCCTCTACGGTCAGGATGTGATCCTTCCGGTTTTTGTTCGCGTGGTCGACGATGGCCGCCAGGGTTGTGGACTTTCCGCTTCCCGTCGGTCCGGTCACGAGAACCATCCCCCTTTGGAGCATTGCAAATTTCGTGAGGATCGGAGGCAAGCCGAGTTGGTCGGCCGTCAGAATCGTGGAAGGGATCTGCCGGAAGACCGCCGCCACGCCGTTCTTCTGGTTGAAGAAGTTCGCGCGGTACCGGGCGACTCCCGGGATCTCGTATCCGAAGTCCACGTCGCCGGTTTCCTCGAAAATCTTGACCTTGAACTCCGGCGCGATCTCATAGAGCATCCCTTTGAGTTCGTCACTGTCGAAGGGATCGTACTTGACCCTTTCCAACTCGCCGCGGACTCGCAGGATTGGTTGGGCCCCCGCGACGAGGTGGAGGTCCGATGCACCGGTTTCATCCATCAGCTTAAAGAAAGCGTCAATCTTCGCCATATGTCCTCTTCCTAGGTGCGCCCATGGGACGGGTGCTGTTCCTACTCCGAGCACCGAGGTGGTCCGGAGATCGTGACCGGTCGCGGGTTCGAAGTCGTGATGTGTCGGTTATTATATCGATCAGGCGCTTGGACGTAAGCACTTAAAGCCGTTCGAGGGAAGGAGAGAATCGTTGGATCACCTGCCAGAGGGAGCTTTGGCTCCCGATTTCGCATTGGAGACGACCGCCGGGGAGACGAAGCGGTTGTCCGATGTGGTTGTATCAGGACCCGTTCTGCTCGCGTTCTACAAAATTTCGTGCCCGACGTGTCAGATGGTGTTCCCGCTCATCCAGAAGATGATCGATGGGTTCGGGCCCGGATCGACGCCCGCGGTCTTTGGCGTCTCCCAGGATGAAACCGATCCCACGCGGCAGTTCGCAGTGGAGTTCGGTATTCGGTTTCCGGTCGTGATCGACCCGCACCCCTACGCCGTGTCGTCCGAATACGCTCTCACCTTCGTTCCGACGGTCTACCTGGTCGATCAGGACCGGACCGTTCGGATAGCCGACTTCGGCTTCAGCAAGACGGGACTCGAACGCGTGGCCGCGTATTTCGCCGCCGAGATCGGAGGGACGCCGGCGAGGCTGTTCTCTCCCGATGATGGATTGCCCGAGAGGTATCCGGGTTGAACTGCCAAGAATTGACGCCGCCGGTCCGGCGGCTTCGATCCCGACAACAGTTCCAGTGCCGCTGATCGGCGGCGCCAGGTCTAAGAACCAGCACCGAAGGAGAACCAATGTCTCAAGCGAACTATGAGGATGCCGGATTGATAATGAGACTCTACGAACTGCGCCGCGAAGAGACGATGCGGAAGGCGCGACAGTGGATGGCGGGGAAGTTTTCGGCCAAGACGATGGCTGAGCTGAACGAGCAGTGCCCGCCGGGAAGCGAGGAGCATGCGTATTTCAGGATGGTGACCAGCTACTGGGAGATGGCGGCAACGTTCGTGACAGAGGGCATTCTGGATCAGGGGTTGTTTACCCGAACCTCGGGCGAAGCGCTGTTCATCTGGGAAAAAGTGCGTCCGGTGATGGGGGAGTTACGGGTGGCATTCAAGAACCCCCTGTTCCTCAGCAACCTCGAGGCTGTCGCGGCCGCCCAAATCGCCTGGATGAACGACAACGTGCCCGGTGCCCACGAGGCATTTCAGGAACGGATCGGAGCCAAATAATCGGATGCGTGCAAGCAGCCTACGGTAGGGGCGGGCTACGACCGCCTATTATGCGGCGCGCATAGCGCCGCTACAGCTTGCTAGGCCTGTTTTTCCTTGCACTGAATGCAGACGCGCGTCCAGGGAACGGCCTTGAGGCGGACTTCCGGTATCGGCTCTTCGCAATCCATGCAGATTCCAAAGACACCGGTGTCGACCCGGTGCAGGGCTTCGTCTATAGCGCGAAGCAGCTTCGTGTCTGTTTGCTTGAGCGCCAGGTTGACGTGGAGGTCGTTCTCCTGGCTCGAGTGATCCACCCAATCACCGATACGCATGTTCTCGTCCACCGTCGTGGATCGATCGGGGCTTGAGATGATCTCTTCTTTCTTTCCCAGGAGGATGGTCCTGAACTTCTTTAGCAGTGTAACTCGCATGTTTCGTCTCGGCGGACCCCGGCAGGGTCGGCACAAACAATGAATGTTAGCACCAAGAACGAAGCTGCGTAAAGACGGGCTCCCGGATTCGGGTTGGATCGAGGGCGAGGAGATCGTCTTCGCCGAGCTCGTCAGCCCATTCCCAGATCTTCCGCTGTAGGATCGATTCGAGAGACTCCCCTTCCTCGGTTGGGAAGCGCTCCTCGAGACGTAGCCTCTCCTCCGGTGTGGACTGGTCGAAAAATGCAGGCACGGCTTCGAGTGCGGCTTGACGGACTGTGTGAATGCGGCGCTGTCTTGCTTCGGGGCTCTGCCGACGCCATTCATCGATGGCCGTCCCGACCACTTCTTCGAGTCTGCCCATCGGGGCGATCGAGAACAATTCCTCGTCGGAAATCTCGTCGAGGTACGCTTCGACACGGTCCATCAGGCTGGCCTCTTGTTCGCCAGAGAGGCGGAAGTCTACAGGGAAGAGGCGCGATCGCACGTACTGCCGGAGTTCGGATTGCCGGTTACCCCGGTCGGCTTTCCGCTTCTCTTCGTGTTCCTGCTCAGGGGACTTCCACACCCCCCGGAAGAATTGTCTACGGTCGATCAGAAGTTCCTCCGCTGGCAGCCTGCGGTGAAGGTCGGGTCTGCGGTCTACGACCGTCCTGATTCGGCGCTCCTAGAGCGCCGAATCAGATCTACGCGACTTTCACCTCGGGCTCCTGGCAGGCAGCGCCCGAGTGCATATCATATAATAGCCAGGCCGCAGGGCCGCGGCACCAGGAGGTTCGTCCGCGATGGCTGGATTCCTCGAAGAGCTCGACCGATTTGTAGCCGAGAAGATGTTGGAGCTCGATCAATTGAAAGGTTGCGAGGTTCAAGTGGCTGACTCGAGTGAGGTCGTTCGCCGTTTGAAGGTCGCGCTCAAGAACGAACTCGAAGCCAGCGAGTTGGCGGCCCTCTGGATGCCCACGACGCCGGAGCTGGACATAAAGCTCGGGCTGGCCCGCCAGGCCGGCGACGAAGCCCGACATTACCATATGATCGAAGAGCACATTAGAGGCCTCGGTGCGGACTTGTCCGATTTCGACCCTGCCGCCGGAGGACATACGCCGATGTTTGAACTGCTTCGCGGATTCTCCTCGACCGTCGAGAGGGTGGCTGCCGGTCAGTACACCCGTGAAGCGCTGGCGCTCAAGAAGAACGAACAGTTTATCGAGTTCTGCGATGCCGTCGGCGCTTCTGATACTGCCGCTCTCTACCGTGACAGGATTCAGCCGGACGAGGGTTGGCATGTGGAGCTGGGGCGGCGCGCCCTCAAGCGGTACGCCGTAACTGATGAGGCGCAACAGGCAGCCCGAAGCGCGTCTGAGGCCGTACTCGCCCTGGCCTTCAAGATCCAGAACAAGCAGCTGCACGAGATGAATCTCAGCCACGCCCCCGGCTGTTGATGGATATGACCGACTTCGAGACGATCCTCTTTTCCGCATCCGAAGCGGTTGCGACAATCACGCTCAATCGACCCGAGAAGTTGAACGCCATTGGCGGTCCGATGCGCGAGGAGATCCTGGCCGCGCTCTACAATGTAGAGAACGCCGGGAGCTTGCGTGTGGTCATTCTGACCGGGGCAGGCCGCGGGTTCTGTGCGGGCGGTGACATAGACAACCTGAAGCGGCTCCGGGAAGCGAAGGACGAGGCGGGTTTTCGCGACATTCTGTCGAAGGGGCAGGCCATCAGCAGGTACATCCGGTCGATGTCCAAGCCGGTCATCGCGGCGGTCAACGGTCCATGCGCGGGTGCTGGTTTCAGTTTGGCGTTGTCCTGCGACATTCGGATCGGATCGGAAAAGGCTTCCTTCGGCCCGAGTTTTGCGCGCGTTGGCCTGCATCCGGATTGGGGCGGAAGCTGGCTCCTGCCGCGTTTGATTGGCTCGGCGCGAAGTTGCGAACTGGTGTTCACCGGAGGCATGGTCTCGTCCCGAGAGGCCGACAGGATCGGCCTCGTGAACCGCGTTGTCGCCCCCGAGGAACTGATCTCGTCCGCCGAAAAGCTCGCACGATCGATGGCACGCAATCCTTCCGGCGTGCTGGGGCTCGCCAAGAAATCGATTCACCATAGCCTGGGGATCGACTTCGAAGCCGCAATGGCCCGAGAGACTGAGGCCCAGATGGAGTGCTTCCATAGCGAGGATTTTCTCGAGGGGGTGACGGCGTTTCTGGACAAGCGGCCCGCCGAATTCAAGGGTCGGTGAAGGGGCAACGTCGCTCCGAGCCGCGCATTTAGCAGCGTGTGGTGTAGGATCGATCTTATCTCATGAAACAAATATTGCTCATCGTCCTGCTGCTGGTTGTGGCGGGATGCAACCAGAACGTGGAGTCGGTTTCGACGGGTGAGCGCCTGGAGGACTCTCCTCCCCCGGTGCAGGCCTCGGAGAACCCTCTGGCTCGTGAGGGTGGGCCCAACGAGGCCGAGGTGCCGCCGTTCGTCAAGGCGTTCTTCATGCACACCTGGGTCGAGGCGCTCTACGGGGTGCCGGCAAACTCGAACCCGAATCCGAACTGGACCTCTCCTCTGGAGGACCCGGTCGACGGCCGTGTCTGGTGCACAGACTGCCATGTGTCCGGACAGGTGGATTTTGAGAATATTCCCAAGATGCGTCTCCCGATGGTCGACACGTACGAGAACGATCACGAGTTCATGGCGGATCTGATGAAGAAGTGGGTCGCCAGACTGAACAGCACCGAGTACGGCGCATCGGCGAAACTCACGGGCACCGTGACCTGCCTGACCTGCCACGCGACAAACCCCGATCCGTAGGAACCTAGGCCTCACCGCAAAGGCGCAAAGAAAGAAAATCGTTTGCGGGCACACCCTTGAAGAACTAGGTCTCCGCCTTTGCGTCTTTGCGGTGAAGGGTCAGCTAGCTGGGGGCAGGAAAAAAGCTCCCGTTTCACACGGGAGCTTCATCGGGTCGAGCTCGGTCAGGCGGGCTAGTGGCCTGTACCACCCGTATTGGGACCCGCGTTGCGGCCAAATGGTATTGGATTCAAGGAATCGGCGCCGAGGAAATGGCTTTCATTGCGAGAAGCCGATGACGCCGAAGACGATGCCATTTCGCCGCAACCCTTCGGGCCGATGGGGGTTCGAGGCGATCTCGTCGTTGCGAGCCGTCGTCGATGAATGAGCATCGACTTCCGACTCGCGCCTCGACCTCGCCTCGAAGACCCATCGGCGCTGGTCCCAATATGGGTGGTACCGGCCACTAGACGCCGCCAATCTCGGAACGCTTCGCTTCGATCAGGTCATCCAAACCGTCCAGCGAGTCTTCGTTCTTGTTGCGGTACAGCGTCTCGAGACGCTGCCGGGCCGCACTGCCGCCGGGACCGGCGCCCGCGATCGCGACTGCCCTAGCGAACGAGTCGATTGCCTGGTCCATCAGGCCGAGCACATCGTCCTGCAATCCTTCGCGCTGGGCGACCAGTCCTTCCAACGATGCGGCGTCGGCATCGCCCTCTCGCGCTTCGGTTTCTGCAGCGATCGCTGTGACGACCTCGCTGGAGCTGTCCGCAGCCTGAAATTCGTACGAAAGTCCGAGTTGGTAATGAGCGTTGACGTCGTTCGGCTCGAGGCCGAGCACCCGCCGATACTCCGCTGCGGCCCGGTCATAGGCCTTGCGCTCCATGTGGACTCGCCCGAGTGTCGCGTAGATCGACTTCTCGACCCGAGTTCGTTCCGCGGCCCATTGCGCGTCGCTGAACTGGCTGGGTTTGTTCGCGAAAAACTGCCGCGCCTGAATTCGAGCCCGGTTTGCCATGTCGAAGGACTGTTGCAACAGTCGTTCACGAGGACCTTCCTGGACGGGCAGGTTGTCCGGAATTACCTGCGACAGGGTCAACAGCACGCTCAGATTGTTTCGGTCGAGTTGGAGCACGCGTCCCCCGTACTCCATGATCTTGTCGACGTCGCTGAGTTGCTGCGCCGCCACCATGGCGTTCTGGAAGACGAAAGCCTGCGCCTGCGCGTTGGCATCCCTCACGTCCCGATCAAACCGATCCGCCGTCTCGATCAGTTTTTGCCAATCACGGGTACCCGTGTAGGCGGTCAGCAACAGCTGAAATGCCGCTGTCCTGAATTCCGATTCCGGAAAATCGCCGAGGAAGGCCTCTCCGAGGTTCGCCTTCGTCCCAGCGTCTTGTTCGTTGTAAAAGGCGGAATAGGCATCGTATTCGGCCTTGGACTGTGCTTGCGGCCCGTCTTGCGCCAAGCCAGAAACGGCGAGGCCCAACATCAGAAGCAAGGCCGGTCCGAGGTGGGGCAATCTGCTCATTCCCGAGTCAACCTCCGTGTGGCGTTATCCCCCAGATTCTATAGCTTTCTTAGACGGATGGATAGCGTGTCGGCGAGCAAGTTACCAGCGAAGGGCGGGTCGGCGTGGCAAATAGGAGATTTCGTTTCTCGAATCTCGATTCTGACTAATCGTAGTATTCCATGCCCAGGTGCGTGATCAGTTCCTCACCACGGATGTAGCGCAGTGTGTTCTTCAGCTTCATCAACTGGATGAACAGGTCGTGCTCGGGATAGAGGCCCGGAGCGCACATTGGGCTCTTGAAGTAAAAGCTGAGCCACTCCTGGATGCCTTGCATGTTGCAGCGCTGGGCAAGGTCCATGAAGAGCACAAGGTCGAGGGCGATCGGGGCGGCGAGAATGCTGTCCCGACACAGGAAGTCGATCTTGATCTGCATCTCGGCGCCCAGCCAACCGAAAATGTCGATGCTGTCCCAGCCTTCCTTGTTATCTCCGCGCGGGGGGTAGTAGTTGATGCGTACCTTGTGCGTGAAGTTGCCGTAGAGGTCCGGGTACAGGTCCGGTTGGAGGATCTGATCGAGCACTGACAGCTTGCTCTCTTCCTTCGTCCTGAACGACTCTGGGTCGTCGAGGACTTCACCGTCGCGGTTGCCCAGGATGTTGGTCGAGAACCAGCCATTGAGCCCGATCATCCGTGACTTCAGGCCTGGCGCGATGATTGTTTTCATCAGCGTCTGGCCTGTCTTGAAGTCCTTGCCACAGACCGGAACGCCCTGCTCCTGGGCGAGTTGGAGCATGGCCGGAATGTCGACGGTCAGGTTGGGAGCGCCGTTGGCGAAGCCCACGCCGCTCTTGAGCGCCGCGTAAGCGTAGATCATGCTGGGCGCGATGGCGTCGTCGCTCTCGGTCAGAGCCTTCTCGAATGTTTCGATCGATTGGTGGCACGCCTGGGGCTCGAGGAACGCTTCGGTGCTCCCGCACCAGACCATGACCACGCGCGCCAGGTCATTGGTCTGCCGGAAATCGGCGATGTCCGCCATGACCTGCTCGGCCAGATCCATCTTGGACTTACCGGTCTTGACGTTGACGCCTTCGAGGTTCTTGACATAGTTGCGGTCGAAAACGGCCTTCCAGGGCACGACATGCTCGACACCCTCGCGGACACTTTCCAACAGTATCCGGTCCAGAACCCCGGCTTTCAGCGCGGCGTCGTAGCAGTTGTCTTCAAAGATGTCCCAGCCGCCGAAGACCAGGTCATCGAGCCCGGCCAGGGGTACAAAATCCTTTAGCTTAGGGATGCGATGTTCGGTCCTCTTTCCCAGGCGGATCGTACCCATTTGTGTCAGCGAGCCGATCGGCTGGGCGATCTGTTTCTTGATCGCCTCTACGCCGGCGATGAACGTCGTGCTGACCGCTCCAAGGCCCGGCATGAGAACACCGAGCTTGCCCTCGGACGGACGAATTTGGACACCCTTCTCAATCACTTGTATCTCCTGAAATACCCGGTGGCGGGACACTTAGCCGCTGAATTGTAGCATAGGCGGACGGTCCCAATCCGGCGACGAATCGGGCGTCCGTCGGGGACAAAGGGCATCTGATACGGGATAATGGTCCGTGTATGAGACGCCTCTGGGTCGCAGTCGTCGTGCCAGCTCTTTTCCTGATCGTCATCGTGATCGGCGTAGTCGGTGCCGGTCGGAGTCCGGACCCGCTGACGTATAGAATGGCGCGCGGCCGGGCGTTTCTGGAGGCGGGAAGGTACCTGGATGCCGTGGAGACGCTCGGTGCAGTCGGGTCGGAAATGCCCGAGCACGCGGGCGTCCGCACCATGCTGGGAATCGCCTACCTGAGGCTCCACCTGTTTTCGGCCGCCATTGCCGAGTTCGAGCTGTCCGATTCGCTCGACCCCGGCCGAGCAGACCCGTGGATCGGAATGGCGCACGCCAGGCTGGGACTGGGACAGATCGTCGAAGCCACTGAAGCCGCCGAGCGTGCGACCGAGATCGATGCAGACTCCACCGAAGCCTGGATGGTCCTGGCTCGAACAAAGTGGCTCGACCGCGGCTTCCGCGAAGCAGAAGCCGCGGCACTCGAGGTCGAGAGCGTTCGTCCCGACGATCCGATGGCTCTCGAAGCCCTCCTGCACATCTACAAAGATGCTGGGAGGGACGAGGAGTTCGAAGCTCTCATCGAACGGGTACCTGCCGGGAATCGCGCACTCGGCTCCGTGGTCACCGACTTCCTGGTCGGTCAGGGGGAGTTCGCCTGCGCGTTCGAGCAGAAAACCCGCCTCGAGCGCCGGCGTCGTGAACTCGACATCCTGGAATCGGAACTGGCTCTTGCCGTGAACCCGTCCCGCACGGACTTGGTCCCGCAGTTGATCCGGGACCTGGTCGCAGTCGGGATCCATGATCGCGCGATCGCAGCCGGGCTCGCTTACACCGGTACTGAGCCTGTCGACTTCGAGATCGGGAAGGCTTTCTGGCTGGCGGGAGACACCGATGCTGCACTCGAGAGGTTTCGCGCGGCATCCGCCCGCGGATTGCACAAGCTGTCGGCAGAGATCGCCCTGGCGATTCTCACAGGGGATCGTCGGCATTGGTCCGAAGCCTTCCGGGCAGAGCGCGTCGAACGGGACTACTTCCTTCTCGGCCGTCTCGAACCGTTGATCGAATCGGTGCCGCCGGATGTGCTGTCTCTGGTGTGGAGGTACGCCGGCATCTTCGAGCCCGCGTTCTACAATCGCGCGGTCGAGGAGGGAATCAAGCTCGTCCCGCCCGCCTCGACTGACCTCGGCATCCTGCTCACGATGGCCACGGCGTATGAACGGCTCGGACGCCTTGCCGAAGCGAAGCGGTACCTCGAGCGGGCAGGGTCCAGATATCCAGACCGGCCCGAACCGCTCGCACGACGGGCCCTACTGGCGGTTTGGGCTGGGGAGTCTTCTGGTGTCGTCGAATCCATGGAGGAAGCTGTCGCTCTGGCTCCGTCGGATGCGGGCAACCTCTACAATCTGGGTTGGCTCTACGATCAGATCGGCGACCTGGAGCGGGCGGAGAGCCTCTACCGACGAGCGATCCGGGAAAGCGACCTGAGCTTCGAAGCGATGAATAACCTCGCGTTGATCTTGAGCGACCAGGGTCAGGACGCCGCCGCTCGGGAGTTGCTCGACAGGGCCGTCCTCGCAGATCCGGGAAGCGAGGCCGCGCACTTTAACCTAGCGCGACACTTCGCGGACCGCAGCGAGTGGCGACCGGCGATAAAAAACCTGGACGTCGTCCTGTCGACCAACCCGGCGAACACAGCCGCCCTGATTGAGAAAGGCCGGATACTCGTCCTCCTCGGCGATCCGGAAGAGGCTATCGGGTTCCTTAACCTGGCTCTGGGGCTGGATCCAGAGGCCATCGCTGCGTACATGCTCGCCTCGGAGGCATACGAGAAACTCGGTCGGAGGGGCCTAGCGCTGGCCGCCGCCCAGGAAGCGCGGCGAATCAACGCCGACGCTCCCGAACTCGCTGACAAACTGTCGCGTCTCGGAGAGAATCCGGAATGAAACGCAGGACCAAGATCGTGGGCACTATCGGGCCCGCGAGTGACTCCGAGGACAAACTCTCGGGACTGATCGAAGCCGGCATGAACGTCGCCCGAATCAACTTTTCCCACGGCAACTCCGACTACCACCGTGACTTGATTCGCCGGTTGAAGAAGATCCGCGCAGAGAAGGGGACGCCGCTGGCGATCCTCCAGGATCTGCAAGGACCCAAGGTAAGAGTTGGGTGGATCACCGATGGGAGTGCATGGCTGGAGAGGGGATCGAGTTTCGTCCTGACTTCGGGATCGGAGCCGGGCAACGCTCATGGGGCCAGCGTGTCTTTGGAGCGGATTCATGAAGAAGTTGAAATAGGACATCGTATATTCTTGGCAGACGGTATGTTAGAGCTCGTTGTTGAACGAATTGACGGCACAGATGTTCGCTGCAGGGTCGTGGTCGGTGGCACGTTGACGTCTCACAAAGGCGTGAACCTTCCGGCCTCTCATGTCGAAGTGGAATCGATGACCGAGAAGGATCACCTCGACCTTCAGGTGGGCCTCGAAGAGGGCGTCGATGCCGTCGCTTTGAGTTTTGTCCGGAGTGCGAAAGACCTTGCCCCTCTTCGGACAGCCATCGAGGATGCGGGCCTCGATGTTCGCGTGATCGCCAAGATTGAGAAACCTCAGGCCGTCGACGATATCGACGGGATACTCGAAGCGGCCGACGGCGTGATGATCGCTCGTGGCGACCTCGGCCTGGAGATTGCCCTGGAGAGCGTGCCCCTGGTGCAAAAGATGATCATCCGGAAGGCCAACGCTATCGGCAAGCCCGTAATCACGGCTACACAGATGCTCGTACGCATGGTAGACAACCCGCGGCCGACGCGAGCCGAGGCTGCCGACGTGGCCAACGCGATCCTCGATGGGACCGATGCCGTGATGTTGTCTGAGGAAACGGCTGTCGGAAACTACCCACGCCAGGCCGTCGAAATCATGGATCGGATCGCCCGGGAAGTCGAAGACTCAGTCGACGAGACGAAATTTCTCTGGGATTTTGACGGGCAGGCGACGGCGAACGATGCGATCAGCCGGTCCAGTTACAACATCGCGCGGGGCACCGGGGCGAAGGCAATCATTACGCCCACCTGGTCAGGCACAAGCGCCCGGCTCGTCGCGCGGTTCCGTCCCCGCCAGCTCGTCATTGCCGCGACTCCCAACCCGACGACCGTCCAGTTCCTTTGCTTTTGCTGGGGAGTCGTTCCCCTGCCCGTATCCTCGGCCGAGACCGTCGACGATCAATTCCGGTTCGCCGTCGACCGGGCGCGCGACGCGGGCTGGGTGGCCGAGGGCGACTTGATTGTCATCACCGGTGGGACTCCGCTCCACGTTCCGGGTACGACCAATTTCATCAAGGTCGAACGAGTGGTGTGAAGATTGAGTAGTCTGTCGGTAGTGTTTCAGTTGGAAAGCTGAGACACGGCTACTTGGCTTTCCCCCTTTTTTTCAGGGTATGGCCGCGGGCGGTCATGACGACGAATTCCGAAGGCGGGATTCCGATCGGACGGTGCAGATCCAGGAGCCAAACCGGGACCAGGCCAAATCGGGAACGGTGATGGCGAAGCACTGGAGAATGCTGTACAGAGTCATTCGCTTCGTGCGGGTGCGGCCTCTGGTTCGGCAGCCCGTTCGGGGTTTGGGTCCGAAGGTAGGCAGCAAGATGACACTGCGTCGGATCGAGTGAACGCACTTCGCCGTCGTTCGCTTCTCCGGAGTCGCGTGCTTGGCTTATCGCAACCGTTCCCAGAACTCGCGCGGTGAAACGATGGGAACAGGGCTCTCGTCCGCAGCTCGGAGTAAGTCCTGGTCACCTGTCACGAGTATGTCCGCTTCACCTTGCAAGGCGGCTGCCGCGATCCATCGGTCATCAGGGTCACTCTTGGGCCATGTTGTAGGTTCTTGTGGGTCGACTACCTTGCTCTCGCTCTTCAAGAACGAACGCACCGCTGCGGCTTTCTGCGAAGTCAGTCCCAACTTATCGATCAGGACGCGCTCGAGCTCGACGAGGACGTGAGTTCCAACGATCAACTCGTGTTCTGTGAGGACGACGCGCATGACGTCCTCGCACAACCCTCTGGTTGCAAACGCAGCTACCAGAACATTGGTGTCCAGGAAAACTTTCACGAGATGCTGCGGAAGACATCCTCATCGGTGAGCCAACCCCGGGCTTCGGCGAATGGGGCGACTCCTTTTCGGAGTTCCTCAAAACGGAATGTCGCCAGCTGTCGGCGCAGCGCTTCACGTATCAATTCGCTCTTGGGGCGTCCTGTCTTTTTTGCGATCCGGTTCAGCTGTGAGTCAAGCTTCTTATCCAGACGGACTGTTACAGTGCTCATGTATTCAATTGTAATACATAAAGCCTCGAGATAAGCGGCGCATTCTTCCGCCTCACTAGTCCGTGCGAAAATGCCGAGAACATCGCTACCATACTAGAGACGAGATGGACCGGCTCGCGCGAGCCGGTCCCGATGTTTGACACCGGTCCGTGCGCTTGCGTAAGGTTATGGGTTTGGCCGACCTTTCCTAGGCCGACCGGGGGCTAACGATCGATGAAGATTCACGAGTACCAGGCGAAATCCATCCTTGCCCGCTACGGCGTTCCCATTCCGAGAGGGGAAGTAGCCTACGACCCGTCCGCGGCGCGCGATGTCGCCGACAAGCTGGGCGGGACCGTCGTCGTCAAGGCTCAGATCCATGCGGGTGGCCGCGGGAAGGGCGGGGGTGTCAAGCTGGCGAAGGATCCGGACCAGGCCGAGCAGATCGCGAAAGAGATGATCGGCATGCAACTGATCACGCACCAGACCAGTCAGGAAGGACGCAAGGTCGAGAAGGTCCTGATCGAAGAGGGCATGGACATCAAGCAGGAGCTGTACATCGGGATCGTGATCGATCGCCAGGTCGGCTTGCCTGCCCTGATGGCGTCGAGGGAAGGCGGAATGGACATAGAAGAGGTTGCCGCAAGGAACCCCGAGGCCATCTTGAAGGAATGGATTCAGCCGGGACTCGGACTGCAGCCCTTCCAGGCACGGAAGCTGGCGTTCGGTCTTGGATTGAACCCCGAACTCGTCCGCGCCACTTCGAAGTTCATGATCTCCTTGTACCGCGCTTTCGAAGAGACCGATGCCTCGCTGGCTGAGATCAATCCGTTCCTGATAACCGGCGACGACAAAGTGTATGCGCTGGACGCGAAGATGAACTTTGACGACAACGCGCTGCACCGCCACGGCGACATCCGCGAGCTTCGCGACCTCAACGAAGAGGAGCCGCTCGAGATCGAAGCCAGCAAGCATGGCCTCAACTACATCAAGCTCGACGGTAACGTGGCCTGCATGGTCAACGGCGCGGGCCTCGCGATGGCGACGATGGACATCATCAAGCTCGCGGGCGGGAACCCCGCCAACTTCCTGGATGTTGGCGGAGGCGCAACTGCAGAACAGGTGGAGAACGCTTTCCGGATCCTGCTGTCCGACGCGCATGTCGAGGCGGTGTTGATCAACATCTTCGGCGGCATCATGCGATGCGACGTCGTCGCGGCGGGAGCGGTCGAAGCGGCGAAGAAGATCGGCGTCGAAGTGCCGGTCGTGGTGCGCCTGGAAGGAACCAACGTTGAGCAGGGCCAACAGATCCTGCGCGAGTCCGGTCTGAATTTCATCGTGGCCGACGGAATGAAGGACGCCGCGGAGAAAGTCGTGGCGGCAGCCGGAAAGGCGGCCGAGGCATGAGTATTCTGGTCGACAAGTCGACACGGTTGATCGTCCAGGGCATCACAGGGCGCGAGGGCGGGTTCCACACGGCACAAGCGGTAGCGTATGGAACCAATGTCGTCGGCGGCGTGACCCCGGGCAAGGGCGGTACCAAGCACGAGGGCATCGATGTCTTCAATACTGTTTACGCGGCGCGGGAGGAAACCGGGGCGAACGCGTCTGTCATCTTTGTGCCGCCGCCTTTCGCGGCGGATGCCATCATGGAAGCGGCCGACGCCGGCATCGAGTTGGTGATATGTATCACCGAGGGTGTGCCGACGTTCGACATGATCCACACGATGAATTTCCTGGAAGGGAAGACAACGCGCCTGGTTGGACCGAACTGCCCCGGAGTCATCTCGCCCGGGCGGTGCAAGGTCGGGATCATGCCCGGGCATATCCACAAGGAAGGCGGCGTCGGTGTCGTCTCCCGCAGCGGGACGCTGACCTACGAGGCGGTGGGCCAGTTGACGGGCCGCGGCATCGGCCAGTCAACCTGCATCGGCATCGGTGGAGACCCGATCATCGGTACGAACTTCATCGACGCGATCGGACTGTTCAACGACGATCCCGGTACCGAGGCCATCATCATGATTGGCGAGATCGGCGGCTCCGCCGAGGAAGAGGCGGCGGCGTTCGTGAAGGAACACGTCGACAAGCCGGTCGTCGGATTCATATGCGGCCAGACCGCCCCGCCTGGCCGCCGGATGGGACATGCCGGGGCGATTATCGCCGGAGGCAAGGGCACGGCTGAAGAGAAAATGAAAGCGATGTCCGACGCGGGCATCCATGTCGTCCGCAGTCCGGCGGACATGGGCGAGGCGATCGAATCCTTGCTGTCTTGAGGTAGCACTTCTGATGCAACGCACTCTCACCATTCTGAAGCCCGACACCGTTCGGGCCGGCAACGCCGGCGCGGTGATCGGGATGATTGAGGCGGCTGGTTTCAGGATACGGGCCGCGAAGATGATCCACCTGTCCCGGGAGGCGGCTTCCAGCTTCTACCACGTTCACCGGGAACGTCCCTTCTACGACAGCCTGGTCTCGTTCATGACCGAGAGTCCGGTCATCGTGATGGCGCTCGAGTCCGACGATGCGATCGGCCGGCTCCGCAAGCTGATGGGCGCGACCGACCCGGCGGAAGCCGAGGAAGGCACGATCCGCAAGAAATACGGAACCAACATCGAACGAAACGCCATCCATGGTTCCGACGCTCCCGAGACGGCTGCTTTCGAGAGTTCGTATTTCTTCAACCAGCTTGAAATCGTCTAGCTCTCTGGGTGTAGGGGTGGCACCTGTGGCCACCCGACGTCTTAAATGTGGGGCGAACCGCACGGGGTATGGTGAAGCAGAACGGGGAAGCAGTCGGGCGGGCACAGGTCCCGCCCCTACACACGTACCGGGCAGCTCGATGGGCAACGCTCCAGACACATATTACGAAGTAGTCGGGGAGGGGGAACCGCTGATTCTGATCTCCGGAGTCAGCTCCGATCATGGCGCCTGGAAGATGACGCAGGCCGGGGCATTCGCCGACGCCGGGTTCCGCGTGATCCTGTTCGACAACCGCGACGTCGGCCGGACCGGCGAAAGCCCGGTGACGTCGTACACGACGGGCCAGATGGCGGCCGACACCATCGCCCTTCTCGATCGGCTCGGCTACGGCCCCGCGCATGTCGTCGGCGCCTCGCTGGGAGGGATGATCGCCCAGGAGGTCGCGCTCGCGCGGCCCGACGCCGTCAGCACATTGACGATCGTGTGCTCGTCCGCGCGGCCCGACGCGTACATGAAGCAGGTGATCCGATCCTTGCAGTCCGGTTGCGAGGCGCTCGGCCGCGAGGAGTTTCTCGAAACACGGGCACCCTGGCTGTTCACGCACCGTTTCTTCGACAGACCCGATGCCGTGGATCGTTTCCGGCAGCGTGTGCTCGGCAACCCCCATCCTCAGACCGCCGCCGGCTTCGTCCGTCAATGTAACGCGATTCTTTTACACGACGCGTTGGATCGGATTCGGGCGATCGAAATCCCGACCCACGTCATCGTGGGGGCCGAAGACATCCTGATTCCGCCCCGCCATTCCAAACAGCTCGCCTCACGAATTCCGGGCGCTCGGCTTACCGTCGTGCCCGAAGCGGCGCACGGGTTGTTCTGGGAGAACGCAGACGAATTCAATCGAACGGTGATCGGTTTTATTTCGTAGTAGCCCACATTGGACAGTCGAGATTGGAAATGCTAGACCTTCCTTGCTTTCTGACTGTAGGTGCGCTTCAGTGAGCGCACATGGGCGGTCATAGACCGCCCCTACAGAAGAATGTAGCCAGTAGGCACAGTCAACCTTCTAGCGGGATTTTCTCTCCACTCCGAGAGCTTTCATCCGCTTGTGGAGGTTCGTCCGTCCGATCCCTAACGCGCGGGCCGCACCGGCGACGCTCCAATCAGAGGTCTCGAGCGCCTCCACGATCCGGAATCGTTCGGCCGATTCGCGCGTTTCTTTCAGTCCGGAGCGAGGGCCGGAGGTACTGGGCTGGCGGATCTCGACCGGAACCGAATCGATCGCGATGGGATTCCCGGGAGCGACTATCGCCATGCGCTCGACGGTGTTGCGCAACTCGCGGATGTTGCCGGGCCAGCCGTGAGCCTCCAGCGCGGCGATAGCGTCATCCGCAATCGTCAGTGCTCGGAAGTTGTTCCGGGTGCAGAAGTCCTCGAGGAAATACGCGGCCAGGGCGCGGATGTCCTCCCGGCGCTCCCGCAACGGAGGGACGCGGATGGGGACGACGCTCAGGCGGTAGTAGAGATCCTCCCGGAACTCGTCGCGTCCGATCAGCTGCGAGAGGTCCCGATTGGTTGCGGCGATCACACGGACCGACGTTCGCACGGTCTGCTCGCCACCGACCCGTTGAAACTCGCCCTCCTGGAGCACGCGCAAGAGCTTCGCCTGAGACGACGCGTGAAGGTCGCCGACCTCGTCGAGGAAGATCGTGCCCCCGTCGGCCAGCTCGAACTTTCCACGCCGCCGCGCCGTGGCTCCGGTGAAGGCACCCTTCTCATGGCCGAAAAGCTCGCTTTCCAGCAACTCCGTTGGGATGGCCGCACAGTTGACCTTTACGAGAGGGCCGCCTGAGTATGGGCTTTCCCGGTGGATGTGAGCGGCGATCAGTTCCTTTCCGGTTCCAATTCACCCGTGAGGAGGACGCGGGCGTCCGATCGCGCGACCCGTGCGGCCTCGGCGACCGTCTGACGGAACACCCGGCTCTCGCCGACCATGCGGGGGCCCTCGCCGACAATTGCGCGGAACTCCCGGTTTTCCCTTTCGAGCCTTGCCCGTCCGAGCGCGTTCTTGATGGCCAGCAGCACCCGGTCTCGCGCCAGCGGCTTTTCCAGAAAGTCGAACGCTCCCGCGCGCGTCGCCTCCACGGCATCAGCGATCGTTCCGTGTCCCGAGATCATGATGACCGGTGCGAGGTCGTCCTCGCTACGCAACCATCGCAGCAGGTCGATGCCGTTGGCGTCCGGAAGACGCACGTCGACAAGGTAGACATCCGCCCGACGTACGCCGACCCGCATCCGAAAAACCCCTGCTGAGGGAGCGACTTCGACCGAATACCCTTCCCGTTCCAGGATGAGGCGCAACGATCGCCCGATGTTCTCTTCATCGTCGACGATCAGGATGCGTTCGTCAGTCATGGGTTCAGGACGCGGGCGCCTCCGGCAGTACTATTCGAAATCCAGCGCCGCCGAGTTGCCCGTCGACCAGAATGATATCCCCGCCTGCGAGCAGAGCGCTCTTGCGCGCAATGGATAGGCCCAGGCCCATCCCTTTCTTCTTGAACGTGATCGTGGGCTCGAAGAGGGAAGCCCGTGCCTCCTGGCCGAGGCCCGGCCCGGAATCGTGAATTTCGACCCATACCCTCTCGTTGTCGCATCCGGTCGCGGTCCGCACCCTGCCCCGAGGACCGGCCGCCTCTGCGGCGTTCTCAAGGATGTTCGTCAGGATGCCTCTGGTGTAATCGGCATCCGCCCACGCGGCCGGCGCCGTACCGTCAAGATTCAATTCGTAGGTCACATCGCGGTGCCCCGGGCCGAGGAACTCCACTCGCTCCGCGATCAGCGCATTGACATCCAGCACTTCCGGCTTCATGGAAGGTTCGCTCGAGAATTCCGAAAACGCGCGGACGCGTCGCTCGAGCGTTTCGATTTCGTTGACAACGATGCCCGCGGCCTGTTCCATGAACCGGCCATCCTCAGAGTTTCCGCGGGCGGCCATTTCTTCGACGGTCAACCGGATCGGCGTGAGCGAGTTCTTCAATTCGTGAGCCATCTTACGCGCCAGGGCCTGCCAGCTGGCGACCTGTGTCAGGTAGATCAGGCGTTCCTGGCTCTGTTCAAGCCGACCAGCCATGTGATTGAAAGCTCGAATCGCCTGACCGGTTTCGTCATAACGGTCCGTATCGAGCCGGACCGAGAGGTCGCCGCCGGCCAGTTGCCCCAATCCGCCGGTCAGCTGCTGGATGGGCCGGCTGATGCGATGGGCAAGATAGACGAGCGACAGAAGCGAAGCGATCCAGACGGCCGCCACAAGAGTCACGAGCGTCAGCGTAAATCCGCGTCTGAGGTCGCGGGTGAGGGCGTCTTCGACCATCTGGCGTGCCTGACGGTACTGCGCGGCGAGTTCTTCCATTCGGACATCGCCAAGGTTTCTCGAGTGGGCGTAAACGCCGTCATTAGCGCGGACCAGGTAGTCCAGAACGCTGCCACCGGGTCCGGAAACGTCGAAACGAGCCGCCTCCCCGCTCTCCCAGAACTCCGCCACGGCCCCCGGCCACCTCGCCCGGTCGGAGGTCATATATTCGTCGTCCGGTGCCCTGCCCGCCGCTACATCGGCTTCCAACTCCCGGCGAGCCTGCTGGTAGAACTCTCGAGCGGTTTCTTCAAGCGACAGCGACAGTGCGTCCAGCTCCGCTGTCGCAGCGAAGTCGAGGCTGCGGTCCAGCAATGCCGTCGTGATCCAGATCGTTGCGACGAGCGGGACGACAGTTGTGGCGGCGAAAGCGGCGATCAGCCTGTTGCGGACCCTGTTCATCCCGAATGCGCGTCCTACTGAAGATCCCTCAGCCTGACCGGCCCCGATTCCTCCCGGCCCTGGAGCAATTGCTCGCGGCCCCTGCGGCTGAAGATGTCGATCAGGTTGCCCAGAGCCAGACCGAATGGTCCCGAATCCTCGCTCTCGTCGGCCATGCTCTCCTCGACAAACTGCAATCTTAGCCAGAATGGCTGGTCGTTGGCGAGTCTGGCGATGGGCAGCGAGAGCTTGTTCACACACCATGCTTCGGCGGCTTCGGCCGAGAGATGAGAGATAGAACTCGGTGTTGGAGCGAGGTGAGTCACGGCGAACTTTTCCTCCCAGAGATCATAGCTCACCGTGCATCGCTGGGTGTCGAGCTCGGCGGCGGGGACATCGGGCTCATTTCGAAGTCCGAGCGTGAGCGTGAACGTGACCGATGTTCCGTTGTGGAGGCGCTCGAGGGGTGCCTCGACGAGGAAGCGCAGCGATGGGGCGGAGACCCGGATGCGGTCACCGTCGAGCCGGGGTTCGAGCGGTTCGGCCGCCAGGGTCGTTCCGATCACTATCAGTACGAACGCCCACACCGGAGTTGCTCGACCCAGGGAGACCGGCCGACGTCTCAAAACCCTCCCCCTATGCGCACCCCGATGGACAGGACCGGGCTGAAGGCCGAGGATTTCAGCGGAAACGCGAGGGTGATAAACCAGTCGTCATCGGGATCATCCCCATGGAGGCCGAACCCGACCGAATGTCGCGCGCGAACCTCCTCGCCGGAGTTCCAGGCGGCCCCCGTATCGTAGAAGATCTGGAACAGTGAATATCCGTACTCGAGGGAGCCGTTGACGACACGGTTCGTGCCGTATGGTGTCAGGTCGTACTTGTTCCAGCCGCGCAACGTCCTCGAGTCTCCAAGCGAAAACCTTTCGAACAGGGGCGCAGTGCCTTCGACCCGGCCGGCCCGGAACTGTGCGGTGAAGCGGTTCTTGTCACGTCTGAACGTGTACATGGTGCGACCGACGTGTCGGGAGTACACGAAATCGCTGGCGATGTTGCCCGCCCCGGCGCGCGCCGAGTATTCGCCCTTGAACGACTGTCGGAAACCGCGCTCGCCCCACCGACTCTCGAAGTTGAGCGAGGCCAATCCGGCATTGGCGCTCTCGAAAACCGGCCCTCCGGGTGTCTCGGAGGGCATCTCGCTGTCGAGTTCGGAGATGCTGGCTCCAATGCTGAAGTTGAGTTCCGGCGTGATCGCGACGGTGACCGACGCCTCGAAGCTCAGACGGGAACGATAGGTGCCAGGAACGCCTTCAGCGTCCTCGAGCGCGAGGCGCGTCGCCGGTTCCCATTTTTGGCGGGAGCCGGCAAAGGCCACCCGGACTCCCAGTCGATCCGTCCCGACCCGCACGTTCTGGTACGCGATGCCGAGGCCCGAAAAACGTTCGATCAGTTCGTCGGCGTTGTAAGCTCCGTACAGTGAGACCCGGTTGTGGCCAACCTCGATGGGCGCTTCGAGGGTGGCACTGAAGTGCTGCTTCGAGTGGTACAGAAAGAAAGACGGTAGTTCGCGGAACGGAATCCAGGGTTCCCGCTCTACTTCGAAGATCAGCCGAATCTGGTCCCGAACCGTGCCACGTCTGATTCGCCTGGAGACCCGTTGCCGCGGCCCCAGCTCCGCGGCGATGCGCGACCGGACCCGGGCGGCCTCCTTCTGGTCGAGCCGTTTCCCGACGAGGCCATCCATTTCGGACCGGACCGCGTCGCTGAGGGCCAGTTCGTCCGCACCGTTGATCTCGACGCTCTCGACCGTGTAGCGGGAGTTGATGTTGTCTCTCAGCGCAGCATCATCGCATATCCGAGCGATGAGAAAGATCAGCCGGATGCGTCCTATCCCGCCCGCGCTAGCGATCTGGCGTGTGGCCGCGATGTACTCGGGAAGTTCCTGCCCAACCCGTTCGGTCAACTCCTGGACCGCAGCCGCATCGAGCGGGCTGCCTTCCAGAGCGCGGATGTCTCTACGAAGGCCCGGGCTCAGCCTGTCGTCGTCGATACCCGTCACCTGGACGTCGTCGACTATCGGTGGCTGATCGGTGGCCTGGGCCTGGACCTTGGCGACCGCCGGCGTGGCGGCCCAGGCCGTCGTGATGATGAACGCAAGGATTAGTCTTTTCATGGGTGGCCCTGGTGCACGTCCTCGTCCAATGTCTAAGCCTTTGATGGTACTGGAGAATGGACGCTCTTGCCCGTGAAAGGGAAGCACAGGTGTGCCTGTTTCCGCACAGTGCATTAATCCCAACCGAGGTCCCGTTTACCTCGGCTCGGCGCCTGTAACCGGCCCGGAAACTCCGTTATACTAGCCTGTTATTGGATACACGGGACACTCTCTGGTTCCGCTGTCTCACACGTGATTCAAGAGGAATAAATGATCGGAAAAATCCAGGAAACTCTCGCCGAAGATGCCAGCAGCCTGCTCGAACACGAGTGCAAGACTATCCCGAAAAGTTCGCTGCATCTTCCCGGACCAGACTTTGTCGATCGCGTTTATGCGCTGAGCGACCGACCGACGCGCGTGCTCTGCAGCCTGGCCACGCTGGCCGGATCGGGCCGTCTGGCGGACACCGGCTACGTGTCGATCCTTCCGGTCGACCAGGGAATCGAACACTCGGCGGGAGCTTCGTTCGCGCCCAACCCGATCTATTTCGATCCGGGCAACATCGTTGAACTCGCGATCGAGGGGGGATGCAACGCCGTCGCGTCCACGCTTGGCGTCCTGGGCGCCACGGCGCGCAAGTACGCCCACCGGATTCCGTTCATCATGAAGTTCAACCACAACGAGCTGCTGACCTACCCCAATCAGTTCGACCAGATTCTGTTCGCCAGCATCGACCAGGCGTACGACATGGGTGCCGTCGGCGTCGGCGCGACGATTTACTTCGGTTCGGACGAGGCGACACGGCAGCTCCAGGAAGTGACCGAGGCGTTTCAGTTTGCGCACGAGCTCGGTATGTGCACGATCCTCTGGTGCTATCTGCGCAACCCCGACTTCAAGACGAAGGAAGGGGACTTCCATGCCGCGGCCGACCTCACGGGACAGGCAAACCATCTCGGCGTGACGATCCAAGCCGACATCATCAAGCAGAAGCTTCCTGTGACCAACGGTGGGTATAACGTCCTCAAGTTCGGCAAGACCCACAAGAAGGTGTATTCGGATCTGACCTCGGACCACCCGATCGACCTCGCACGGTACCAAGTGGCGAACTGCTACATGGGCCGTGCGGGCCTGATCAATTCTGGTGGTGCCTCGTCGGGCCAAAGCGACCTGAAGGAAGCGGTGAAAACCGCCGTCATCAACAAGCGAGCCGGCGGTATGGGCCTCATCTCGGGCCGCAAGGCCTTCCAGCGACCGATGGCCGAGGGCATCGATCTCCTGAACGCGATCCAGGATGTCTACCTGGCGCCCGAGGTGACCGTCGCCTGAGGGCGGGCCTCCTGACGTCCATCATGTCCAGCCGAGGTACCCAGCGAACGATCTACACAGTTTCCGACGTCAGCCGCCGGATCAAGGAACTGATCGAGCGGGAATACACCGACATCTGGATCGAAGGTGAAGTTTCCAACCTCAGACAGTCCGCCGCCGGCCACATCTATTTCACGCTGAAAGACGAGGGGGCGCAGATTCCCGCGGTCTGTTTCCGCAGGGCGGCGATGTACCTGCGTTTCAAACCTAAGGACGGTGAGTCGTTCCGGGTACGGGGACGCCTCGGCACATACGAAGCGCGCGGAGAGTACCAGATCATCGTCGAGGTGCTCGAGCCGGGCAGGCCGCGGGGCATTGCAGGCGGCCTTCGAACGGCTCAAGGAAAAGCTGGACCGGGAAGGCCTGTTCGCCACGGCGCGCAAGCGTCCCTTGCCCGCTTTCCCGTCGCGCATCGGTATCGTCACGTCCCCGGGAAGTGCGGCCCTTCGGGATGTTCTTTCGGTTCTCGACCGGCGGCACAACGCGATCCACATCCTGATCTACCCTTCCGAGGTCCAGGGCGATCGGTCGTCGGCCCAACTTGTCGAGGGGATCGACTACCTTGGCGGCACCGATGTCGATGTCGTCATCGTCACACGGGGCGGAGGGTCGATCGAAGATCTCTGGCCGTTCAACGAGGAACGCGTGGCGCGCGCCATCGCGCGGTGCCCACATCCGGTCATCTCCGCCGTCGGTCATGAGGTCGATTTCACGATCGCCGACCTGGTTGCCGACGTCCGAGCGCCGACACCGAGCGCTGCGGCCGAGATCGTCATCGAGTCGAAGCGCGAGGTGCTGGACCGCATCGACGGTATTGAACGGCGCCTCGTGGCCGCCGTGCGGTACCGACTCTCCGAACTGCGCCGGTTTCTGGAAATGCGAGTGGGCGGTCGAGGTTTCCTCGTCGCGGAAACACGGATTCGGCAGATGTCCCAGCGCGTCGACGACTGGAGCTTCCGTCTGGAGAGATTCGCCCGTGGGGAGTTCCTGCGGTCCCGTAGCAACCGGCTTGATGTCGCACGAGCGAGGGCTACAACAGGCGATCGGTCGACGGGTTGCCTCGGCGAGGGAACGGCTCTCCGCATACGGGCAGATGCTGGATGCGTTGAGTCCGCTCGGGGTGCTCGACAGGGGGTATGCCATCTGCCGCACCTCCGATGGGACAGTCCTCCGGGATGCCTCGGGGATCGCCGAAGGGTCTGACATCGAGGTGTTGCTCGGCGAAGGCGCATTGGGGGCGCGCGTTACAGAAGTCCACGAATCAAGAAAGGAAAAGCCATGACCCTACCAGAGTTGCTCCAGAACGCACCCGCCGGGAACGTTGCCGTCGCCTTACCTGAAGTTGGCGTCGAGATCACTTACGGAAACCTCTCGGATCAGGTGGCGTTGATGGCAGCCCGGTTTGCCGGGTTGGGTGTCGGGCGCGGGGATCGCGTTGCACTGGCTCTCGGTAACGGTCTGCCGACGCTGGTGACGATGCTCGGAGCATCGACGGTCGCCACCGCGGCGCCCCTCAACCCCGCATACCGCACCGAAGAGTTCACTTTCTACCTCGATGACACCGAGGCCAAGCTGCTGATCGTCCCGCCCGACGGCGCGGATGATGCCCGGGCTGCGGCATCGGACAAAGTTCCGGTACTGGTGGTGGACCTGGACGCGACCGGAACCGTAAGTCTGTCCGGTGATTCCGGTTCGGGCGAGGCCTCTTCGCCCACCGAGGACGACGTCGCGTTGATTCTGCATACGAGCGGCAGTACCGGTCGTCCGAAACGGGTTCCGCTCCGGCATCGCAACCTTATGCGGTCGGCCAGGAATGTGGCGGACTGCTATTCGCTCCGATCAGAAGACGTCTCGCTCGG
This sequence comes from Terriglobia bacterium, assembly GCA_965206125.1. Lineage (GTDB taxonomy): Bacteria > Acidobacteriota > Terriglobia > 20CM-2-55-15 > 20CM-2-55-15 > CAXWPM01. Next base: position 277,470 of record CBDBIN010000043.1, on the reverse strand, counting down.
GGTGATGCCGTTGTTTCACATCCACGGCATCGTCGCTTCGATGTTGGCGACATTCCATTCAGGAGGTACGGTCGTCCTGCCGCAGAAATTCAATCCGCTGGCTTTCTGGCGTGTCGCCGCCGAGCATGGGGTTACCTGGTACACAGCCGTGCCGACGATTCACAAGCTTCTGCTCTCGCGCACGGAAGCGTCGGGCAAGAAACCGGCCGGCGCCGACCGACTCCGGTTTATCCGCTCCTGCAGCGCGCCGTTGGCACCCGACGTCCTCGAACGGCTGGAGAGCGCATTCGGAGTTCCCGTCCTCGAGGCATACGGGATGACGGAGGCCGCGCATCAGATGAGTTCGAACCCGTTGCCTCCCGGAGCGAGGAAGGCCGGGTCCGTCGGCGAGGGGACAGGCGTCGAGATTCGCATCGTCGATGACATGGGGCAGGACGTGCAGGCCGGCGCCGTCGGAGAGATCGTGATCCGGGGTGCGAACGTGATCGACGGCTATGAGAACAACCCGGAGGCCAACGCTACCGGTTTCTTCGACGACTGGTTCCGGACCGGCGACCAGGGAAAGATGGATGATCAGGGCTACCTGTCCCTGGTCGGCCGCCTCAAGGAGTTGATCAACCGCGGCGGCGAGAAGATTTCGCCCCGCGAAGTCGACGACGTCCTGCTCGCACATCCTGACATCAGCGAAGCCGTCGCGTTCGGAGTTCGGGACGACCGTTGGGGGGAAGAAGTCGAGGCGGCCGTTGTGCTCGACGGAGTTATCGACGAGGCCGGCGTCATTGCGTATTGCAGGGAGCGACTCGCCGATTTCAAGACGCCAAAGAAAATCCACATCGTCGATTCCATTCCCAAGACCGCGACAGGGAAGATTCAGCGCCGCATCGTCGCGGCGCAGTTCTCCGGAGACGCCGGATGAGAGTCGCGATCATCGGAGCCGGCGCCATCGGCGCCTACATCGGTGGGCTGCTTGAACGGGCCGACAAGGATGTGGTGTTGTTTGCCCGCGGGCCGCACCTGGCAGCCATGCGCGAGGGCGGTGTGCGTGTCGTCGGCGAAGACGAGTTCACTGCCCGGCCGAAGGTGACCGATGACATCGGTTTGATCGGCGCCGCTGACGTCGTCATGCTCGGCGTGAAAGCCCACAGCCTTCCCGCACTCGCACCGAGACTGGCCCCGATCATCGGTCCCGATACGATCGTCGTCAGCACGCAGAACGGAATCCCGTGGTGGTACTTCGATCGTCATGGAGGCGCGCTGGAAGGAACGCGGCTCGAGTGTGTGGATCCGGGAGGGGTGATCGCGGGTGCCATCGACCCAGAGCGCATCCTGGGTTCGATCGTCTATTTCTCGACTGAGATCGTGGAGCCCGGGGTAATCCGGCATATCGAAGGGAACCGGGTGTCCCTGGGCGAGTTGGATGGGAGTCGGTCGGATCGGTGCCGCAGCCTTGGGGGTGTCCTCAACGAAATCGGCCTCAAGTGCCGCGTGACGACCCGAATCCGCCATGAGATCTGGGTGAAGCTTCTCGGCAACGTCTCCTTCAACCCGACCAGCGCCCTCACCCGTGCGACGATCGCCCAGATGCTTGCAGATCCCGGAACGCGAACCCTGATCGAGAGCATCATGGGGGAAGTCGAGGCTGTTGCTTCGCGGCTCGGCCTCGAGCTGCCCGTTTCGGTGGAGCAACGCATGGCCGGCGCCGAGAAAGTCGGTGATCACAAGACATCGATGCTCCAGGACCTGGAGTTGGGACGGCCGCTCGAGATCGAGGCCGTCGTAGGCGCTGTCGTTGAGTTGGGTGGGCGGCTGGATGTGTCGATGCCCGCGACCCACGCTGTGTGTGCATGCGCACGCTTGCTCGCTGTCCGCCGGGAATCGAGATGAAGAGGGAATGATGAAGACCGAAACTGAGACAAGCGTGACCGAGAAGGTGCTGCATCGTTTGGGGCGGGCAATGGGCACGTTTTCCATGCTGCGGCCCGGCGACCGTGTGGCGGTCGGCGTCTCGGGCGGCAAGGACAGTCTGTGCCTGCTCCACTCACTGGCGGCGTACCGCCCGCGCGCCCCGTTTCCGTTCGAAGTGGTGGCCCTCACCGTCGACCAGGGTAAGTTCACCGCACCCATTCAGCAGATCGAAGCGTCGATCCGCCGGGCCGACGTGGAGTGGGTCCTCAGGAAAGACCCGCGGACTCTCGAGCTCGTCGCCCAGGGTGTCGAGCACGGGTGCGATGTGTGCAGTCGGAACCGCCGTGGTCTGTTGTATGAGATCGCTGCGGAGCTCGGTTGCACGGTGCTTGCTCTCGGCCACACGGCCGATGACTGTTCCGAAGCCCTGTTGCGTAACATCCTGTTTAACGGACGAATCGCGTCCTTACCGCCCGTCGCCGAATCTCGGAAGGGGCTGATGCGGCTGATCCGCCCCCTCGTTTATGTAACCGAAGATCTCACTGCCAATTATGCGATTGAGAACGGGCTCGCCACCCTCGGGTGCGTATGCGCTGAGAAAGACGGGCCTCGCAGCGAAATCCGGGAATTCCTGGACAGGATGGGCGCCGACCACCAGGATGTATCCGAATCAGTTTCCGCGGCGCTTGCGAACGTGAATCCTTACACCCTGTTCGATTCGAAATTGAGAAAGAAAGGGTCAGACGATCCGGCATTCGGGTGAGCCGCTCCAAGCAGCCCGTGGCAGAAGTCTCATTCATTGCAAGCAGGAGCGACTCCAAAGACGGCGCCGTTCCGCCCGAACCCGCAGGGCCGATGGAGGTTGCTGGCTGGGAAGGCCAAGCCGAGCGAGGCCATGCGCACTTTTATCGACCGACTCAACATCCACCTTGCGTCCGGCAACATCCAATGGAGATAGTGATCGTATTTCGGACCGAGGACACCAGCAGTCCGTGGCAGAAGTCTGATGGCACGCGTTACGGCGACGTCGCGCCAGATGTTAGCAGCCTGTGGCAGAACCCTATGGGGCCGCGCGCATGGGTCTTCGGGTCAGCGGGCGCGAAGAGAGGAGGGCACGATGTGGTTTCATCGTAACCGACGAACGACAAAGCCCGAGGCCCGAACCCCCATGCGCCCGGAGGGTTACGGCGAAACGGCACCGTCTTCGTTGTCGCCGACTCCTCACAATGCAAGGGCATTGTCTCGTCCTCGTCTCCTAGAATCCGGTGCCGTTTGGCCGTAACGCGACCCCACAGGGTTCTGCCAGTCCGTGGCAGAAGTCTGATGGCACGCGTTACGGCGGCACGTCGCGCCAGATGTTAGCAGCCTGTGGCAGAAAACCCTATGGGGCCGCGCGCATGGGTCTTCGGGTCAGCGGGCGCGAAGAGAGGAGGGCACGATGTGGTTTCATCGTAACCGACGAACGACAAAGCCCGAGGCCCGAACCCCCATGCGCCCGGAGGGTTACGGCGAAACGGCACCGTCTTCGTTGTCGCCGACTCCTCACAATGCAAGGGCACCGACAGATTGTCTCGTCCTCGTCTCCTAGAATCCGGTGCCGTTTGGCCGTAACGCGACCCCACAGGGTTCTGCTGCCACAGGCTGCTTGGCGCCGTGCCGACAGCGATGCGGGTACATCGTTGAGGTGCGGCAACAACCGAGATGGTGTGACGTCGCCGTAACCCTTTGGGCGGCATGGGGGTTCGGAGGCGTATACTTCGTTGCTCGTCGTCATGATGAAGCAGCATCACTTCCTCCTCGCGCCTCGTCTTCGCCTCCGAAGACCCATGCGCGCGAGCCATCAGACTTCTGCCACGGGCTGCTAGTATGAGCACATGGAAGTAAAACTATTCCCTAATACAAGTCGTCCAGGCGTCGGTCAGAAGCCGCGCCGCGAACCTCAGCGGCCTCTCCTGCCGCAACATGCGCGCCACTGCCCGGTGCTCGAAGCCGGGAGCGCGCTCGGTTTCCTGGTCTATCCACCGCTCGAGGAGAACGAGACGTACCACATGGAGTACCAGGGAGACGGTCAGTACCGTTTCATGTATTTCCTGCGCCCTCCAAGTGGGAAGTGGGAGGCGATCTTCGCCGTTACGATGGCGTTGCCAATGGGAAGCGTCGGAAAGATGAAGGAAGACGTCGAGTTCCTGATCAAGGATCCGCCGATTGATGCCGCCGCTGCTCGGAGCATGACGCGATCGTTCGTCGTTCCCGAAGACCTTGGGACGCCCGAAGGCGGGATTTCGCTACGGGGAGCGACCAACTTCCGGACGCCCGAGGGTTGGGACACGATCTACACCTCCGTCTTCAACCAGATCGAACGACCGATCGCACCGATGATGGTGATCCGGGTCGAGACCGACTGGTATGCGCACCAGACCGAATTCCGTTACGTCCTGCAGCCCGGCGAGGGGATTCCCGGCTCCCGCACGATGCCGGTCGGGCAGGTCTTCTTCGTGCCGCGTGAAGAGGTGGTACTCGGTGACTGCAGCGAAAAGGAGATTGCTGCGATCCACGAGTCCATGACCGAGTTCTTCCACGAGAAAGCCAAGGTGCGGCGCACAACCCCCTACGGGTTGGAATACAGCCCGCTCTATTCCCGGCGCAGCCAGGGAGGGAAGCCGGACAAAGGGGGGCCCGAGAAAGACGAATCGGGGAATAAGGCGCCCTGAGTAGCGCTTCGGGTGGGGACCATTCTACCGACAACGCCAGTCGGCGCTACCACCGGTATTCGGTGCCGCGCGCCTCGACGTAGAGACGCTCGACGATAGCTTCGGCGACGTCGCGATCCAGGTAGGGGATGTCGATTCGATGTCCGGCCGTTGCGGCGCCGGCCGTGTCCACCGTCACCGATGCCATCCGGCGTCGGCGATCGAATGGCGACTCGCCCAGGGCGACGGTCTGCATCTTGTCGAAGCGTACGATGGTGATGTAGCGGGTCAGCAATCCGCTGCGGAAGAAGATGGCATGCGCGTTGAGGGCGTAGCCGGCATTGCGTACCCATCCGGTGGCCGCGAGCAACGTCACCGGAAGCCCGAGCAACGGCAGCCAGATGGCATGCAGGGCACTGACGGGGACCGGTGTCAGGGCGAGCGTCGCAGAAACACCAACGGTCAGGAACACCAGGGCAACGGCCGAGCGCTTCATGATCCGGCGACGGGCACGTGTGGACAACGGATTCCACTTGATCGAATCGAGGTCGACCTCGGGCAGCACCTCGCGAATCAAGGCGTTCGTCCGATCGTCCTCAACGAGCGGCGCCAGCCACTGACGTGCCTTGCGGGCCCCGCCTGCGGCGAGTTGTTGCTCCAGGTCCGAGCCGGCTTCCCCCGCACCCGCCATCTCCAGATCCAGGGACGATCGTGCGAACAACCGATGTAGCAGCGTCGCCCGGACGGTGGTCAATTGGATGCGCTCGGCAGGGATCAGGGACGAGACCTGGGTGAACAGACCGTACTCGGTGCGCAAGCCCTCGTCCTCGCGACGCAACGTGAAGTCGTGGTACCGGATCACGTGCCAGGCGACCGAGAACAGCCGCAGCAGCACGAAGAACAGGACCACGACCGCCATCCCGACGAGCACCGGGGTCCGGAACGATACCGGGTCGATTAGCCAGGTCGCCCAGGAAGGGATGAGGTCTATGACGCGCGCGTAGTAGCTCCCCCAGTCCGCGTCCCAATCGATGGTCTGCCACAACAGGCCTGATGCGGCCGCGACCACAAGGAATCCTCGATTGGAGATCAGACCCAGACGCACGAGTTCACCGGGTGCCATCTGGAGCAGAACCGCATCGCCTGCCCGAGCGCCGGTCCTCGGCTCGGTCTCATCTGCCTCGGCGTCGGAGTCCATAACGGCTGCGATCCGGCTTCCTTGCATCGTCTCAGCCCGCAGTTCTTCGACGGCTGCGATGGAGAGCACCCGCATGACGGCCTCCGGTTTACCTCCGGCCGCAGTTTCGATACGGGCTGACGCTACCGCGAACATCCGATGGACAGGATTTCGTACCAGGGCGATGTTGTGAATTCGGGCGTAAGGGATGTGCCGTTCTTTCTTTGTCAGGATGCCGTCTCGAATCACGAGTTCTTCGGCGTCGAAACGATAGTTGTAGATCGCCTGTTTCAGCAGTGCGCCGATGAGCGTTGGGATGATGACCATGCTCCCCAACAGTTGATAACTGGCCATCGTGCTTCCCGCCGAAAAGACCAACACGACGATCGCCGGGACGAGGAAGCCTTTCATGGACGACGCGGTGATGAACACCCACGAGAGCCCGTGCAGGCGCCGCGGCTCAGATGGCTTCGCGTTCATCATCGGGGAGCAGGTGATCGCGCAGCAGGAACGCGATATCGCGGTCGAGGCCTTCGAGCGAGATCGCTGCCCCTTCGCTTCCCGCGGTGTGGACGGTTAGTGTCGCCAGGCCGTAACGCCGCTGGAGTGGTCCCTGTGATACATCGGTGTGTTGCACACGGGAGGCCGGAATGGAGATGGTCTTGCGCCACAGGATTCCGCGCTTTATCCGCACTCCCGCCTGGTCGACACGGTAGCGAAGGTGCCGATGGTTCAGCTCTGGCCAGAGATAGCAGAACAGCGCGGACCCGCCGAAGGCGAGGGCCCATCCCGCGATCACAATTGCCAGTGTCCGGCCCGAGATCCCTCCGAGAAGCCAGGCAATCGGGAGCGGTGTCAAGACCGCGAAGCCGGTCGCCAGCGTGGAACCGACGCCAAGGATTCGCGCCAAGGTTACGGATCGAGGGTCGACCGCGTGTTCTTGACCATCGATGAGTGACGCTGTCATTGGCGGGGCTACGCTGTGACTGTTTCGACATCAAAACCGCTCGAGATCCATGCCTGGGTTCCACCGACGACATTCGCGACGCTTCCAAAGCCGTGACCCTCGAGGATGCTCGATGCCGCGCTGGAACGGTAGCCACCCTGGCACACGACCGCGATGGGGCGCCCCGGGTCCAATTCGGCGATTCGTTTTCCCAGGTCGGTGAGAGGGATGTTGACGGCCCCAACCGCGTGCCCGTTGCGATATTCGCCTGGTGCTCGCACATCGACGACCTGGAGTTCGGCAGCCTCACCGATACGGTCCCGAAGCTCTTCGACCGGGATCTGTTCGATCGTCGCAGTTTCCCGGCCTGCCTTGTCCCAGCTGTAGACGCCGCCGTCTACGTAGCCGCGTACGGATTCGATACCTACTCGGGCCAGACGCGTGACGGCTTCCGATACCTCTTCGTCGCCTTCAGCGACGACAACGATAGGACGATCGGTGGAAAGCAGGCTGCCCGCCCAGGACGCGAACTGCCCGCCCAGAGCGATGTTGATCGATCCGGGGACGTGTGCCGTTCCGAAGCCCGCAGCTGGACGCACGTCGAGGATGAGGTCCCGTTCGAGGTCGACGTCCTCGGGTCTGAGAGCCTCCGGCTTCGGGAGCGAAGCCAGGGGTGCGGCACCTTGTCGGTTGATCTCGACGTCTTTCGGAAAGTACGACGGCACGGGTGGCAGATCCGACGTCATCAGCTGCACGAACTGTTCTCGCGTCATGGGTTTCAACGCGTAGTTGAACTGGCGTTGCTGACCGATGGTCGACGAAGTGTCCTTCGATATGTTGCGGCCACAGAGCGAGCCGGCACCGTGCGCGGGGTAGACTTCGACCGCGTCGTCGAGCTTCAGCAGTTTGTCGTGCAGGCTCGAATAGAGCATCGTGGCCATGTCTTGGGCAGAATAGCCTCTCGAGCCGACCAGGTCCGGACGGCCGACCTCTCCGATGAACAGCGTGTCCCCGGTGAGCACTTTCAGCGGAGAATCCGGGGACGCACGATCGGCCATGACGATTGAGATGCTCTCGGGAGTGTGTCCGGGCGTTTCCATGAATCGGAGTGTCACCTGTCCGAGCTCGATCTCGTCTCCGTCGGCGACGGGATGGAAGGGAAAGGTCGGCTCGGCCCGTCGGCCGAAGACGATCTCTGCGCCCGTGCGATCGGCAAGCTCTGTGTGTCCACTGACGAAGTCGGCGTGCACGTGGGTCTCGATCACATAGCGAATTGTCAAAGCCTGCGCGTCGGCTTCGTCGATGTACTGGTCCACGTCGCGCTGTGGATCGACTACAACGGCATCGCCCTCCGAGCCGATCAGGTAAGAAGCATGTGCGAGACAACCGAGGTAGAACTGCTTGAAGTACATGTTGTGTTCTCAGGAAGCGGTCGTCCAGGCCGGTCAATGCGTCATAGCGTAAACGAAGAAGTTGATCCCCAAGCGGACTCCTTCGGCGGAAGGCTCCAGCGCGTACCTGGCCTGGTCCAGCCATTCCCACAGGTCGCCGATATCGTTGTTGAAGCAGATGATCATGGACAGATGTTCACCGTCCTCGCTCGGGTAGCCGTAGAAGACGGGATAGTTCCTGGAGGCGGCGTAGGCCGTGACCTCGAGATCGGTGATGTTGTAGAAGGTATGAAAGATCGGATGCTTTGCCGTCAGGGGGATCATCTCGCGATCCGGGTACATGCGTTTGAGGTTCCAGTGCCAGTTTGACATGTCGCGGTTGCCGTCAAAGTCGTCCACCATCACGAAGCCGCCCCGGTCGAGATACTCGCGAAAGTTCTCCACTTCCGAGTCCGTCAATTCCATGGTCCCTGGTTCGGAGATGTAAGCGAATGGGTACTTGAACAGCTCGGGGTCGTCGAGGTTGAGGATCCGGTAGGACATGCGCTCGATGTCGATTCCGGTGGCTTCGGCGACGAGCGTGTTGATGTGATGCTCGGCCTGGGGATAGTCGTGCTCCCATCCGCTCATCGCCCCCAGTCCATACGGCGTGCCGAAGCGAAGACGGATGAAAATGAACTCGGTCTCGGGTATCTCCTCGGGTTCGAAGATGAAAGCTTGTCTCCTGCCGAAGCGCTGGGCTTCGAGCAAACCCAGGCTCGCGGTGATGAAGAGCCCGACGAGAAGCAAGACCACAGGGCGTTGCATATGGCGGTATTGTACGGGCATTTTCTGCACAGTGCACTAATCCCACCTGCGGGACCCAATGTGGGATTAATGCACCGTCACGAAACTCAAGAAAGCGCTTTGTGTCGTTCCGTTTCCGAGGGTATATTGGACGGTTAGAATTTGACCCGATATTCGAATTATGGTGGTAGGGCCATCAGAACCGCGTAGATAGGGGCACCGAACATGCGAACATCCTCCCTGATTCGACTGTCGGTCAACGGCGAGCAGCACGAGGTTGCGGCCCCTCCGAGCAAGACCCTGCTGGAGGTGTTGCGGGAAGATCTCGCTCTGATCGGGACCAAGCACGGGTGCGAGGTTGGTGAGTGCGGCACCTGCGCTGTCCTCCTAGACGGACAGCCGGTTCTCTCTTGTCTGGTCCTGCCCTGTGAAATCGAAGGAAGCGACGTGACCACGGTGGAGGGCCTCGCCGAGGGTGGGTGCCTGGATCCTTTGCAGGAAACGTTCGCCGACCTGGGCGCCGCGCAGTGCGGCTACTGCACTCCGGGCATCCTGCTCGTCGCCCGCGCCCTGCTGGATGAAGATCCCCATCCAAGCCGGGAGGTGATCGAGGAGGCGCTGGGCGGCAATCTTTGCAGGTGTACCGGCTACCTCAAGATTTTCGAAGCGATAGAAATGGCCGCAGGCAGCAGCGGTGAAGAGGAGAGCGTGCATGCCGCAGACTGATTTCAACGTCATCGGTCGCCCCCTGCGCAAGGTCGATGCCCTGGACAAGTGCACCGGGCAGACGCTTTTTGCCGACGACATCACACTACCCAACATGCTGCACGCCCGTCTGGTCCGCAGCACTCGTCCGTATGCCCGCATCCGAAGCATCGACATCTCTGCCGCCGAAGCCATGGAGGGCGTCAATGCCGTCCTGCTGGGCGGAGCGCTACCGATCACGTTCGGCATCCTTCCCGTTTCTCAGGACGAGCACACGCTGGCCATCGAAACGGTCCGCTACGTCGGAGAACCGGTGGCCGCCGTCGCTGCCGTCGACGAGGAAACCGCCGAGGAAGCCGCTCGCGCGATTCGCGTGGGCTACGAAGACTTCACGCCGGTCATGTCGATTCCCGAGGGCGTTACCGACACGGACAACCCCATCCACTCGTACGCCGAGGCCGGTAACATCCACAAGAGCATCGCACTCGACTTTGGCGATACTGATCAGGCCCTGACAGAGGCCGACCTCCTGCTCGACGACAGGTTTTTCTACCAGGGCAACACACACCTTCCGTTGGAACAGCACGCCGCGGTGGCGCATGCGAGGCCGGACGGCAAGCTGGTCCTCTGGTCCTCGACGCAGACACCGCACTACGTCCATCGGGCGCTCGAACGTGTGCTCGAGATGACGGCGCACCGAATCCAGGTGATCGCCACGCCTAACGGCGGCGGCTTTGGCGGGAAGAGCGATCCGTTCAGCCACGAAATAGCAGTCGCGAAGCTGTCCTTGATGACAGGGCGGCCCGTCAAGATCGCATTGACACGGGAGGAAGTTTTCTACTGTCACCGCGGACGACACCCCGTGCTGATGCGGTCGCGCCTCGGGCTGCGAAATGACGGTACGATCACCGGGATGCAGTTCGAAACGATCCTCGACGGCGGAGCCTTCGGCAGCTATGGCGTGGCCAGCACCTATTACACCGGAGCGCTGCAGACGACGACCTACCACATCCCGGCCTACCGGTTTCGCGGAGCCCGCGTCTTCACGAACAAGCCGCCGTGCGGCCCGAAGCGGGGACACGGCACGCCGCAGCCGCGTTTCGGGCTGGAAGTCCAGCTGGACAAGGCGGCCGAACGACTGGGCATGGACCCGGCCGAACTGCGGCTCGGGAATCTGGTCAAACCAGATTCCCTGACCGCAAATTGGCTGAGGATTCGAACGGTCGGACTCCGGCAGTGTATCGAGCAGGTCGTCGAAGCGTCCGGGTGGAAGGACAAACACCGAAAGCTGCCATTCGGCCGTGGCGTCGGCCTGGCGTGTGGCTGCTACCTGACCGGGGCCGGCCTACCGATCTACTGGAACAACATGCCCCAGTCCGGCGTGCAGCTGAAACTGGACAGGTCGGGCCTGGTCACGATCTTTTGTGGCAGCACGGACATCGGACAGGGTTCCGACTCGATCCTGGCCTACATCGTCGCGGAGATCCTCGGGATCGAGCCAGACGCAACGCGTGTCGTGACCGCCGACACCGATCTGACCCCGGTCGATCTTGGCAGTTACTCGAGCCGGCGTGACGCTCATGACGGGCAACGCCGCGATCGAGGCGGCCGAGAGCGCGCGCGAAATTCTGTTCGAATCGGTTTCCGCCAAGCTGGAAGTTCCCTCGGAAAGGCTCGTGGCAGCTGGGGGCAGAATCTTCGATTCCGCGGATCCGGAAGTCCATGTCGAGTTTGCGCGCGCGGTGCAGCTTGCGGAGGCGGGGCATGGAATGGTTGGGACCATCGGAAGCTACAAGCCGCCGGCCTCGGACGCCCGATTCAAGGGTGGGGGAGTCGGTCCCAGCCCCACATACAGCTATTCCGCCGCCGTCATCGAGGTCGAGGTCGATCCGGAAACAGGCATCATCGTTCTCGAGAAGGTTTGGGTTGCGCACGATATCGGCCGTTCGATCAACCCCATGCTGGTTATCGGCCAGGTGGAGGGAAGCATCTACATGGGGTTGGGCGAGGCGCTGATGGAGGAACAGGAGTTTCGGCTGGGCGTGCACAAGACACCCAGCATGCTGGACTACAAGAGCCCGACATCTATGGACATGTGTCCGATCGAAACGATCCTCGTCGGCGAACCCGATCCACAGGGTCCGTTCGGAGCAAAGGAGGTCGGCCAGGGCCCGCTCCTGCCCGTGCCGCCCGCCGTGTCCAACGCGGTCTACGATGCCGTCGGCGTGCGGGTCGACGAGATTCCAGTCACTCCGGAGCGCATCCTCGAGGGACTTCGGCGGAAAGAACGGGGTGAGGACCCGCGTGTCGGCCCTGACAACCTTCCCGAGGTCCACTACCGCGACGGCCTTCACGTGTCGCCGCCATGGGAAGGCGGTGATGGGACTGCGACCGAGCGTCCGGATTACGCGAGGAAGAGCGGCTGATGCTGCGACTTCCTCCATTTGAGTACCGGCGACCGGCCGATGTGGCTGAGGCCGCCAGGATTCTAGCTGCGGAGGGACCACGTGCGATGCTAGTCGCGGGTGGGACTGACCTCTGGCCGAAGATGAAGCGGCGCCAGTTTACCCCCACCGTTGTCGTCGGCCTCAGACACTTGAATGAAATGAGGGGGGTTCGAGGCGATGCGGGTACCGGCGTTCGAATTGGCGCGAACACGACCCTCCGCGAACTGGTACGCGATCCGACGCTGCTCGGTAGCTACGCGGCCGTCCGAGAGGCGGCACGGTCGATATCCAGCCCACCGTTAAAAACCATGGGAACGATCGGTGGCAACTTGTGCGTCGACACCCGCTGTTTTTACTACGACCAGACCTACGAGTGGCGGAAGTCGATCGACTTCTGCATGAAGAAAGACGGGGAGATCTGTTGGGTAGCACCAGCAAGCCCACGCTGCTGGGCCGTGTCCTCCACGGACCTGGCGCCGGTCATGCTGGCACTCGATGCGCGGATACACCTGGTTTCACCGCCGGGCGAACGTGTTCTCACCGCCGGTGAGCTCTACAACAACGACGGCATCGCGTTTCTCCACAAGAGGCCCGAGGAGATCCTGACATCGGTCGAATTGCCGGCCGCCGAGGGCGCCGTCACGGTGTTCAAGAAGCTGCGCCGTCGGGGCGCAATCGACTTCCCGCTGCTGAACGTAGCGGCCTGGCTGAAGCCAGGGGCGGACGGACGTACGATCGAGGATGCCCGCATCGCGATCGGTGGCGTGACGTCGGCGCCGTTTCTGGTTGCCGAAGCCGGCGAGATTTTGCGTGGTGGGGAACTTTCCGACGACCAGATTCGTGAAGCCGCACATGCGGCGCGATCGAAGTCCCGGCCGCTCGACAACACGGACCTCGACTTCTCCTGGCGTCGGGCGATGGTGGAGGTGTGGGTGCGGCGGGCGCTCGAAGAGGCTCGCGACAAGCTTTCCGGCGGCTAGCCTACGGAAACTCGCGGACGATAATCTCCACGCGTTCGTTCAGCTTTCGGTTCTCATCGTCCTCTCCCCGCACGATCGGCCTCGAGGGGCCGAAGCCCTCTGCCCGCACGAAGTTCTCGGGGATCCCTGCTTCGACTAGGAAACTCTTGACCGCCTCTGCGCGCTCTTCAGACAGCGTCAGGCTCCTCGAGGCCGGACCCGAGTCGTCCGTGTGACCTTCGATCCGGATCGGCGGAGTCTCCCCGAATGCCAGGACACCCGCCAGGCGTGCGAGCGCCTCAGGCGTACCGTCCTCGAAATCCGAGCTGTCGGACTCGAAACGATCCGCCGGCAGGGTCATCAGCAGGCCGCGCGCCGTGGGGCGAGCGCCAATTGCGAGCAGCGCCTGCCGTAAGCGTGGCCAGGGGTCGCGAAGCCGGTCGATCTCGCCCTGGGCGGCCCGCACGCCCCGGAGTGCTTCCGCACGTTCGACGTCGAGCTGCCGGTTTTCGCGACGCAGGTCCTGAAGATCGGACCCCAGTTCCTCCATCCGCCGCTCAGTGTCGTCCTGGCGTTGATCCATACGCTCGACCTCTTGCTCGAGCCGCTCACTCCGGCGAACGAAGTTATCCGCCCTGCGCCTGGCAGCGACCAGTTCGTTCTGGATGACCTCTGCCCGGCCCGCCCGAACCGAGCGATGGGAGAGTCGAATGGAGTCGTTGACGTAAGGGAGCAGCACATCGAGGGGCATGGTGCGCCGGAGGAGTTCCTCCATCGAATCGAAGGCGACGCGAGCACGGCGAAATTCGTCCTCGGCCAGGCGTTCGGCGCCTTCCTGCCGTGCGACTTCGAAGGCTGCCCGTGCCTGGACGATGCGGAAGTGCAGGGAACCCTGTGGCGGGAGTGAAATCCCAGAGTAGTCGTGGGTCCCGACATTAACGTTCATCTGTTCGGAACGCACGTCGTTGTTACGTGGAGCACGGCTCGTAAATGCAACCGCGACGCTGGGTGTTTCCACCATGAAATGGGGTTCGGCTGTGATGAGAATGCCAAAGCGCTGGAGCAGGGTTGCCGTTTCGACTTCGGCCTCCCGCCCGTCGACTTCCAGTTCGCCCAGGTTCTCGAAGTCGCCTTCGGGAGAAACAGCCCAGACGACCCAGGCCCGCATCGAGTTGCCGAACGCGGAGAACGGATCGAGCCTATTCACTTTGACCTTGACCCGGGTTACCGTCTCTTTCCGGCGCAATTCGGCTTCGCCGAACGGCGACAACGGCACGTCAAAGTCGGAGTCGTTGACGATGGTGATGGAGGTCAGTTCGACGGGTGTCGACTGCATCAGAATCGACAGAAGGAACATCCCGAACGTTGATAGCATCGTTGCTATTGAACAATCCTCGGTCGGACGATTGCAACTAGTTTAAGGAGGACTTTGGTGGATCAGACCGAACAGTTCCTTTCCTGCCCGTGTTGCGGTGAGCGCATTTCGATGCTTCTGGACACGTCGGTCGTCGGCCAGACGATGGTCGAAGACTGCGAGGTCTGTTGCCGCCCACTCGAGGTGCGATACCTAGTTCGCGACGGGCAGGTCGTGGAGTTCAACGCCCGCCCGGCCCAGTAGGTGCACGACATCGCCCGCAGTTTTACGCTAAGCTGCTGTGGCTGTGAACAGAAACACCGTCATCGGTTCATCGATCCTGGTCATGGTTGGCCTGATCGCCCTGCTTTCCTATTCGACGCGGGACATTGCACCCGACCTGGCCCCCTTCTACCCCACCCCCATGATTGTCGTCGACCGGATGCTCGAGATGGCCGAGATCGGGCCGGACGATGTTGTCTACGACTTGGGTTGCGGCGATGGGCGCATCGTGATCGCGGCCGCGACCCGGTACGGCGCCCGCGGAGTGGGTGTCGAGTACGATCCGGAGGTGGCGCAGCGGGCGATCGATAACGTACGCAACAGCGGCGTCGAGGACCTGGTCGAGATCATCGTCGGTGACGCGATGAAGGTCGACGTCAGCCCGGCTTCCGTCGTCACCTTGTACCTGCTGCCCGAGTCGAACGTGAAGCTCCGGCCCATCCTGGAAGCGTCTCTCGCGCCCGGTTCCCTGGTCATCTCGCACGATTGGGACATGGAAGGATGGGAGGCCAAGCAGGTCGAGCGGATGACCGATGGCACCGGACGCACCCACACGCTGTACCTTTGGGAGATGGGCACCCAGTAGGAGCCGCGGCAGCAACCCAGCCCACGCCCCGAAGCCAGAGCGGTAGCGACGGGGCACTTCGATTCTTCAAATTATAGATAACACGGTTATTAGCTGCCTTCCAGCCGAGTTTGCTGGACGGATCGCCGGTCAGGTTGTATTCTGAACCGGCCCATACCCCCCTGACTTCTCGATTGGTCTACGGTCCTTTTTGAACACTACGGGTCGGTGAACTGAAGTCAGGCGGAGGGAAAAGAGGAGATTGTATGAAAAACCTGCTCAAGCTGGCGAAGGTGCAGGGAGTGAGTGTGGGCTCGTCGGCCACCGTCATGGAGGCGATCGAGGCCATGTCGAAGGCGAGCGTCGGCGCCGTCATGGTCGTGGACGGCGAAGCGCTGAAAGGTGTCTTTACCGAACGCGATGTGATGCTGCGCGTCGTGTTGGAGAAAAAGGATCCGAACACGACCAGCGTAAGCGACGTGATGACTTCACCGGTGGTCAGCATCGGCAAGGAAAAGACGACCGTCGACGACGTGCTCAAGACGATGTCGGAGCGACACATCCGGCACCTGCCTATTCTGTCGGATGGGAAGGTCGAGGGCGTGATTTCGATCCGGCATCTGCTCCAGCGCAAGGTCGAGAACCTGACCAACGAGTTGGACTCCCTCGAGGCCTATATGTCTGCGGATGGAATCGGCGGCTGAGGTGACCGAGGAAGCACCAACCTGTAGCCATCGAGAGGCCGGTAGCGGGCGCCTCCTCGTCCGTGACCCCGCCCTTCGTGTGTCCCATCCCTAGCATCTGGCGCGACGTCGCCGTAACGCGGGCCATCAGACTTCTGCCACGGGCTGCTCGCCTGTCCTTCTAAACTTCAATTGAGTCTCTGGTTATGCGAAGCGTCGCAACCTTTATCGCTGGGTTTATGGTCGGATTGTTCGTCACCGTCCTGCCGGGGCAATACAGGCGCTGGTGGCCGCAGTCCGAGCAAGACCTGCTCGGACCCGCCGTCGCTTCCGGTTTTCTTCAGGCGTTTGGCAGCTTGCTGGGCTTGGTCTACTGGTTTCTCACCTTCATGGAGTACCGCCTGGCGACGGTCTTGCCTGCCGCCGGCCCGTTCGGAACAGCGGATCGCGCGGCGCTTGGCGGAGCCGGGCTTGTATCGCTGGTCGAGTTCGCTGTCAGGCCGACGACCTTGCTGATCCTCTACCTGGTCATCGAAGGCGTCGTTCGGACCATGTCCGCTTTCATGAGCGGTGAGGTTAGCCCGAACCTCGTTCTGAATGGGATTGCTGCGGTCCACATGGCGTTGCTGCCACGGTACGAAGAATGGGCGATGGGCCCCCGCGTTCCCGATCGTGTCCGACCGGTCGAAGGCAAGGCCTACGATCTTCTCGTGGCATCCTGCCGAAGAAAACCGAGTTGGGACCGGCTGATCACGATCCGGTACGACGATGAACTCTACGAAGTGCTGAAGGAAGTCCGGGCCGAACCGCCTCACCGCTTCATGTATGAACTGCGGAAGAACCCACCGGGGAGGGTGACGCGACACATAGATGACTATGATCCGAGCGAGGGGCAACCCCAGCAACCTGTGGTGAAAATCGTTTGAAGCGGCGCTGCAGTGTCCGGCGCGTTTATCCCAAGGGACAATCAGTTGATCCCACCCTCCCCTTACACGATAATTCTCCCGTCGGGAGAAACCATATGAACAAGGCCGCCCGCTTCTGTGCTCAGCTACTGTTCTCTGGATCAACCATCCTACTTGTGTCTTCCGCCGCCGGGTCCCAGCAACCCCCGACACAGTGGTCCCCGGATCGAATCGACGAAGCCGTGTCGGTGGTTCGCGCGGGCCGTTCGCTGACTCCGGCGGAATGGCCGAACGGGGCGCGCGTGGCTGTCTGCCTCAGCTTCGACGTCGACAACGAGACCCTCACGCTCAACGGTGGCAACACTTCTCCGGTGGCACTTTCCGCCGGTGAGTTCGGGGCTGTTTCGGGTCTGCCGCGCGTCCTGGCGTTGCTGGACCGGCATGAAATTCCGGCGTCGTTCTTCATCCCTGCCGCCAGCGCAATGCTGCATCCGAACATGATCGAGGAGATCGTCAAGCGACCGCGGCACGAAATCGGCGTTCACGGCTGGATTCACGAGAACCTGTCCCGCCTGGACGACCCTGCCGAAGAGCGACGCCTGCTCGACGATTCCATCGACTACTTGACCCGTGCGACCGGAAAGCGGCCCGTGGGTTTCCGTGCTCCGTCCTGGGTATTCAGCGCATACACGATCGATCTCATTCAGGATGCAGGGTTTCTCTACGACAGCAGCCTGATGGCGATGGACGAGCCCTATGAGATTGTCTCCGAGGGAGAGCCAACTGGTATGGTCGAGTTGCCTGTCGAGTGGATACTCGACGACGCGCCCTACTTTGGATGTTCCGGCTCGCTCCCATCACCCGAGCTGATCTTCGATGCGTATCGGGACGAGTTCGATGTGGCCTATGAAGAGGGCACCATGTTGATGCTGACGATGCATCCTCATGTCATTGGACACCGGTCCCGCATCCTCCACCTCGACAGGCTCGTTTCCTACATGAAGTCGAAGCCGGACGTCTGGTTTGCCACGGCCGAGCAGATCGCCCGGTATGTTCGGGCGGAGGCGGAACTCGACTGAGTACCATGTCTACGCGAACCGCATTCGTCCTGATCCTGCTGCTGTTTCCCGTTTGGAAAGCTGCCCAGACGTCCTACCCATCGGTGGGTGGCGATCAGATCCGTACCGAGACTTACCTGATTCCAGCGCCGACGAGCGGACCGATGTCTCCTGCCTGGTCCCCCGACGGGGATTGGATTGCGTTCTCGATGTGGGGTTCCATATGGCGGGTGCGGGTTGGTGGCGGTGTTGCGGAAGAACTCACCAGCGGTCCCGGTTACGACTACCAACCTGCATACGGCCCGGGTGGAAAGATCACATTCGTGCGGGATCGCGACAAGCAGGTCGATATCTGGGAACTCGACGAAAGGGAGCGACAGGTTACCGACGATTCCGCGGTGGATCTGCTGCCAGGCTTCACACCGTCCGGAGAAATCCTCTTCTATTCGAGCCGTGCCGGAAACTTCGACATCTGGACCTCAGCCGGAGCGCAGTTGACGACCGATCGGTCGCGAGACATGCAGCCTTCGCATTCTCCGCGAGACCCCATCATCGCTTTCGTCTCGGGGCGCGAAGCATCGGTGGGCAGTGGCGGTATCTGGACGAAGGACCTGGAATCCGGCAGTGTCTCGCTCATCCACTTCGAAGAGGGTGTCTACCGGACCCGGCCGGCGTTCTCTCCCGATGGCCGGGAGGTCCTGTTCAGCTCCGGTGGCGACCTCTGGCGGATTCCGGCCGCAGGTGGCATTCCGGTGCGGGTCACATTTGACGAGCCGAACGAGGAGCTCGAAGGGCGGTGGTCCCCGGACGGTAAACAGGTCGTCTATGTTTCCGATGCGCGCGGGCTGCGCATCGTTCCTCGAGGCGGTGGATACGGTCGCCCAGTTCCGATCACCGGATACGAGTTCAGGCGGCCAGCCGGCACGCTGGCGGTCGAGATCGACGGACCTTCACGTGTTTCAATCGTCGCATCCGACGGCCGCGCCTACACGCCCGAGGGCTCCTATCACCACGTGTCGAACGCCACGGACACGCACTATTTCTACACGGCAGGATCGTTCGAGATCGATCTTCCGGCCGGAGCTGCGAGCATTGCGATCAGCCGCGGTTTCAGCTACGCGCCATGGGAGGGGGAGGTCTCTGTTCCCGGCAGCGTCGAGGTCGAGCTCGAAGAGCGCTTCGGGTTGCCCGGTTGGTACTCGGGCGATACCCACGTGCACGACCGCCACTCGGGCATCTATCGGCTACTCCCAGAGGACATGGCACTTGGGGCCGCCGCCGAAGACCTCAACGTCACGAACATGCTCATCCATGTCGACGGGACCAAGCTCCAGGGCGATATGGCGAACTTTACCGGGGAGGATGATCTCGCCTCGACGCCCGACCACATCCTGCACTACAGCCAGGAATACCGGACCACGCTCGGACATATCGCGTTGCTCGGTCCCAACGAGTTCGTGTTTCCGTTCTTCAGCGGAGTCCGGGGGACATCACTGAGACTTCCAGCCCCTCCAATCTTCGAAGTGGCCGCAGCGGCGCGCGAGCGCGGAGCCACGATCGGCATCCCTCATCCTTATTATTCCGGGATGGCGGCCGGCAGTGCCGAGGGAGTGGATCGCGGGCGGGGCGCAACCGAGATACCGGTGGACGTTGCGCTCGGCCTGATGGACTACTACGACATCAACTGCATCTGGGCGGACGAGCTGGAATCGGCATCCATCTACTACAAGCTGCTCAACAGCGGCTTCCGGCTGCCCGTCGCCGGAGGGACGGACTCGTTCTCCGATGTGCCCCGCGATCCCCCTATGGGTGCGGCCCGTTCCTACGTTCGCGTCGATGGATCCTTGAGCTTTGAGAGCTGGCTGAGGGCGCTGAGGGAAGGGAAGAGCTTCGCAACCAGCGGCCCCTTGCTTGCCTTGACGGTCGATGGCAATGACATCGGCGCCGAGCTTGAATTTTCCGGGCCAGCCTCCGTGCATGTGGAAGCGCGTCTGATGTCGATCGTTCCCGTCGACAGGCTGGAAATCGTCGTCAACGGACAGGTCGTCACATCTACCGCCGAGGACCGCGTGTCGATGGACCTTGAACTGGATCGGTCCTCCTGGATAGCCGCTCGAGCAGTCGGGCCATCGCATCCGTTGGTCGGTGACGAGTACGCGTTCGCCCACACGAGCCCGATCTACGCCGAAATTGACGGATCTCCCGTATCCGTCCGGGAGGACAAGGACTTCTTCGTCCGCTATGTGGAGGGGTTGAAGACCTACGTGGAGTCGTTGCCCTGGGACGATCCGGAAACGCTCGAAAGCTACCGGAATGCCTACGATCGAGCGATCGCCATCTTCCGTCAATGACCTCTCCCCCGCTGTTCTTTGCCATCTGACCTTCGGTTAGGCAGCTAGGGACGGTACACTAAGTAAGTCATTCTTTGTTCATCGACCGGGCATCCTGCGGGATGCCCGCCCAGATGCTCTCCGTACGGCTTTTTCTAATCGAACCGGCCGCGTCGACGACGGTCTTTTTCCGCCGTCCCCGGCTGCCGATACTTCCAAGAGGTACAACGATGAAATTCAGGGTTTTTGACAACGACGTGGAAGTCCCCGACTTTCAGCCGCCCAATATCAACGGGCGTGCGATCGTCATCGGACTTGCCGTCATACTCGGCCTGGCCATGCTGTGGAGCACGGTTTATCAGATCGAGCCGGAAGAAAACGGAATCGTGCTCCGGTTCGGAGCGTACGTCGCCCCGCCCAAGGGTCCCGGGTTGCATTTCAAGATTCCGTTCGTGGACCACGTCGAGACGGTTCCCGTAGAACGCCAGCTCAAACAGGAATTCGGTTTTCGCACCCTCGAGGCCGGCGTACGGACACAGTACAGCGAAGCCGGGCTTCTCGAAGAATCGCTGATGCTGACCGGTGACCTGAACGTGGCCGTCGTCGAATGGATCGTGCAATACCGCATCTCGGATCCCTTCGACTATCTGTTCAAGGTAAGGGAAGTCGAGGACACGTTCCGTGACATGAACGAGGCGGTGATGCGGGAAGTTGTGGGAGACCGCACGGTGACCGAGGTTCTGACCATCGGGCGGCAGGAAATTGAAGTGAACGCCCAGGTTCTTCTCCAGGCGCTGGCCGACCAGTACGAAACCGGCATCCGGATCGAACAGGTCGTCCTGCAGGATGTCAACCCGCCGGATCCGGTGAAACCCTCATGGGACGCGGTCAACCAGGCGCAGCAGCAGAAGGATCGGCTGATCAACGAAGCGCAGGCCGACTACAACAGCGTGATCCCTCGTGCCAGCGGTGAAGCGCAGCAAACCATCCTGCAGGCGGAAGGCTACGCGCTGAACCGGGTCAACCGGTCCGAGGGCGACGCCGCACGCTTCACGGCGCTCTACGAAGAGTACCGGCGTGCCCCGAACGTCACACGCCAGCGAATGTACTTGGAAACGATGGCCCGGATGCTGCCGCAGGTCAGGAACAAGATCATCCTCGACGAGCAGGCCCAGGGCGTTCTTCCGCTTCTGTCGATCGGACCGGCAAGCAGCCCGATACAATCCGCCACACGCACGGGAGGTAACTGATGAACGCAAAATACATTCCGGTTCTTTTGGCAGCCGTCGTCGTCGGATTGATTCTTCTGTCGATGGCAACCTACATTGTCGACCAGACCCAACAGGTGGTCATCACGCGATTCGGCGAACCGGTAGGAGATGCCGTGACCGATCCGGGACTCCATTTCCTGATCCCGTTCGTGCAACAGGCCAATTATTTCGAGAAGCGTTTCATGGAATGGGATGGCGCCGCCAACCAGGTTCCCACCCGCGACAAGCGGTTCATCTGGGTCGACACCTACGCGCGCTGGAGGATTAGCAATCCGCGCACCTATCTGGAGCGTCTTCGTGGCGATGAGCTGACCGCCCAGTCCCGACTGGACGATATTCTCGACGGCGAGACTCGCAATGCTGTAGCCAGGAACGATCTGGTTCAGGTTGTTCGGACCAGCAACCGCCAGCCCGATGCCAGCCTCCTGGACGAGGAAGAGACCGGAGTCCTCGAGGAGATCACGACCGGGCGTACTGCCATCACCCGGGAGATTGTCGCAACAGCAGCGCCCCGACTGCTGGAACTCGGCATCGAGCTGATCGATTTTCAACTCAAGCGGATCAACTACGTCGATGAGGTCCAGCGGGATGTCTTCGCCCGGATGATCGCCGAACGCAATCGGGTCGCCGAGCGCTACCGCTCTGAAGGTGAAGGAGAAGCGGCGCGGATCGGAGGTGAAAAGGAGAGGGAGTTGCAGCGGATTCAGTCCGAGGCCTATCGGTCGGCCCAGGAGAACAGGGGCGCTGCCGACGCGGAAGCGACGCGCATCTATGCCGCCGCCTACAACCTCGATCCTGGATTCTACGCCTTCCTCAAGAGCATGGAGACGTTCGAGGCGACCCTCGATGCGGATACGACCCTGATTCTGACCACCGAAGGAGACTTGCTGCAGTACCTGAACGGGCCGAACTGATCCGGCTCGAAGTGGAAAGCTCAGAAGTCGGCGGCGCCCCAGAGCAGCAGTGCGGTGCCGACGATGTAGTGGTCGCCCAGCACAAGCGCGAGCCCCGCCGCCGCGGCGCCATATACCGTGAGCAGACGCCAGAGATTCGCTTTGGAGGTGCGTTCCGGGGCTGATTCATCTTGAACTGTGAAGCGGTCGTCCATAACCTTGTCCTCATTGTTTAGATCGGTCAGGGTAGGAAAACGTTTAGTTTGTTTTGAACATGGGGGGCAGGATGCCCGAACAGAACCGGGAGCGGTAGCGACCGGGTTGCCCCTGGTATGTGCATTTCGAATGTCGAATCTCGAATTTCGACTCTCCAATGTGGATCAATCGCAGATTTTCAATTGAATATTCCGCATTGGACATCGGTCATTGGAGATTCGAGGTTGGAGATTGTGCCGGGGGAGGACGCTAAATCCTAGCCAGTTCGTCGTCGAACAGGCGTACGGCCATGTCGACGTCATCCGCCGTAAGAACCATCGGCGGCTTGATCTTGATGACGTTGTGAAGGGGGCCGTCGGTGCTCAGCAGCAGACCCCGTTCCTGCAAGCGGTTGATGAGCTGGTCGGCCTCCTCGGCCGCTGGCTCGAGCGTGTCGCGGTCGCGCACCAGCTCAACTCCGATGAAGAGGCCCGAACCTCGCACGTCTCCGACCAGTTCGTGCTTGTCCTTCAGCTCTCCCAGTCCTTCCAGAAACCTGCTGCCCAGTTCCAGGGAACGTGCCTGTAGGCCTTCACCCTGGATTACGTCCAGGACAGCGAGCCCGATCGCCGCGGACACGGGGTTCCCACCGAACGTGCTGAAGAACTCCATGCCGTTGTCGAAAGCCGCGGCGATTTCGGCGGTGGTGACGACAGCACCGATCGGGTGACCGTTGCCAATCGGCTTACCCAGAACGACGATATCGGGAACGACCCCTTGTGCTTCGAACGCCCAGAAGTGCGTTCCCACCCGCCCGAAGCCCACCTGGACCTCGTCCGCAATACAGAGGCCACCGGCCGACCGGACGTGCTCGAACGCAGTCTGGAAGTAGTCTGCCGGAGGAAGAATCTGACCGCCGCACGAAGACAGCGATTCGGCGATGAACGCGCCCATCGGGGCATCAGCCGCCGCGATCAGACTGCCGATCTCGTCGCCGTAAGCGACGCCGATCTCGTTCCCGTATGCGACACCGGTCTCGCGGGTCGAGCCACGGTGCTTCCCACGATAGCTATCCGGCATCGGAACGACATGGACCCACGGTTCGGGTTTTCCGGATCCACCGGGCCCCATGAACTTGTATGGGCTGATGTCGATCAGCCGGCCCGTGTGGCCGTGGTAGGCACCCTCCTGGACGATCACGTCCCGGCGCTCGGTGTACGTCTCCGCCAGCCGCAGTGCCAGTTCGTTGGCTTCGCTACCCGAATTTACGAAGAAGCAGGTATCGAGCCTCGCTGGCAGCGTTGCCGCCAGGCGTTCAGCGTACTCGATGATTCCGTCATGAAGGTAGCGTGTGTTCGTGTTGAGACGCGCCATCTGGCGCTGCCCGGCTTCAACGACCCTGGGATGGCAATGGCCGACGTGGCAGACATTGTTGACCAGATCCAGAAAGGGCCGTCCGCGATCGTCATGGAGGTACTGGCCGGAGCCGAGCACGATCTTGAGCGGTTTCCTATATGCGATCGACAGCGCGGCTCCCAGGGAGTGGTGTCGCCGTACCCGCAGCCGCTCGGCTGGTTCGCCGCGATCCTCGAAGGGGTTTTTTCCGGTCCCGGCTGAAAGACGGGTTCCCGCTTCGGCGGGATCGACTTCCGAGAACCGCGTAAGCAGATCCCATGCCCGATATTCGGTGACAAACCAATCCTCGCGCTCCGGATCGATCCGACGTCTGGCGGCCGCCACGGTGACCGTCACGCTCAGTCTGCCGCAGACCAGAGGGAATAGGATGCCCAGTTCGCCTTCCGACATCGGTCGCTTCGCGTGATATCCGGCAACGACCTCCCGTCCGGCAGCGAGCGGGTGCTCCTGGTCCAGCATGCTGTAGGCGAGCGCGATTGCCAGCTCGCAAATGGTGGGGTTGTACAGGCAGTCGCCGAAATCGAGCAGCCCGGAGACACATCCGTGGCGAACCAGGACATTCTCGTCGTTGACATCGCCGTGGATCAACGAATGCGGGAGGTGCGGCAGCGCCGGGACGGCGCATGAGGCGTATAGATGAAAGGCTGCTTCGAGGATGCGTCGACGTTTGGGGTTATCGATCAGGCCGAGCTTCCCCCGATGTTGGGCTGCTGCGGCGAGACCCCATCGATGGGTCCTGCCGGTCGACGGGAGCGTGATGTTCGCTAGCGCCGTATCTATTGCCGCCACGGTGCGGCCCAGGTCGCGCAACTGGGCGGGCGCGGCCATACCTGCCTCGCACCAGGGGATACCGGGAACGAACCGAAGCAAGCGGGCGCGCAGTGGAGCCTCTCCGGTGGGGGCGTGGGCCGTTTCGATCCCGCCGTCCCTGGCGGGGACCATCCGCGGTAGTCCCAGTCCGAGCTTCGCGGCATGGACAGCTTCCACAGCATGATGCTCGAGATCGAGCATCTCGGTGGTTACGTTCGCGGCAGCGACCTTGAGGACATATCTACTGCCGCCCTCGGCCAAGACCTCATAGTTCTCGTTTTCGCCGTTCAGGCGGGTGAGGTCTCCCTTGAGGTCGTATCCGGCAGCGAGCAGTTCGGCGACGCGGGCTAGCCTGGCGGAGCTCATGCTGCCGGCCTACCTTTGAACGGCGCTGATCTCGTCCCGAGAGATCTTGACAACGCTCTTCGGGTTGAACGACTGGGAAGTGCCGACACGCAGGGCGACCTCGATCCGTCCCCCCACCAGAACGAAGAACTGGAGCAGGAACCCGCCGCCCTCCATCGATTCCACCTGGTGTTCATCGGTCCCGAGTTCGTCCAGCCACTCGTCGGATGCCCCCCGAAATCCGTCTCGGCTCGTCACTTGTTCGGGAAGCGCGACGACGAGCGCTCCGGGGGCCTGTCCGAGTGCAGCCCGGATCGAGGTACGGGTACGGATCATGAACCGGACCAGTTGCTCGGCGTAGGCAGTATCGTCGGCGCTTGCTCTGTCCGGAGGTACGAGACCCAGCGTCAAGTGGTGAATGAACGGGTTGCCGTATCCCTGCGAGAGCATGTGCTCGCGTGCCCCCTCGTCGACCGGATGCGTCACGGCGATGTATTCGGGCCAGCCCTGGCTACGGGCAGCGGCACCTTCTTCCAGGCCTGACGTGACGTTGATGTAGTCGTGCCCATCGACGGGGGACGGATACGACCGGGAATCCCAGCCCGCAGCGTATCCGAGCTTCTTGATGGGCCCTGTCACCAGAAGGGGGGGATCCGTGAAGATCGCCGCATGGTCGAGGTTTTGATGGAACCCGATCCCCGCGTTGGCGATCTTGCGGCCAACCTCTTCCAATTCGTCCAGACGCGCGACTGCATTCTCGATCGCAAGGTGCGCCGTGAAGTCTTTCGGTCGCTGTAGGGTCGTCATTGCGTTCTCCTAGCCCTTGATCCGGAGCTCCGTGAGAACCGACCGGACGATAGCGTCGGCGTCGATATCATGGAGCCGGCGGACGGCGCCCAGGTCACCAGTTTCGCTGAAGCGGCGCGGACCGAGAACCGGGACATGACGTCCCAGTGCGCTGCCCATCCATTCGGCGACCTGCGGTGTGAAGTCCCCGACCACGACCATCGGAGTGTCCAGTTCATCGTCCGGGATGAGATCGTTCAGATAGTAGCTCGATTCGGGATCGCTCCACACTTCCGGGTTCTGCCAGTACTGTTCCCAGCCTCTCTTTAGCCGCTCCCAACTCGTGACATTGCAGACGTTGAGGAAGATGTCCCGTTCGGCGAGCGTCTTCGCTGCGCGAATCGCCTCCACGATGACATGTCCGGTCGCGAAGACCGAGGCCGCGTTCCGTTCCGGATCGTAACCGGGCGATTTGCGGTGGTCTATGAACCAGTATCCCCCGCGAATCACGCGTTCGCGCAGCTCGTCCGAATCTTCGATTTCGGGCTGGTCGATCTCCTGTGTCGTCAGACGGAGGTAGACGGCCTCGCCTTCGGGAGACATCAGCTGATCGATCGCCCAGTGGTAGATCGCACGGACGTCGTAGGCGAAGGCGGGCTCATAGTAGATGATGTTCGGCAGTCCCATGAACAAGGCCGGCGTCTGAACCGACTGGTGGGTTCCCGACTCGCGGCAGAGGCTGGTCCCCGCCGGCGTGCCGACCGCGATGAAACGCGCATGGTCGTACAGTGCGTAATAGACCTGTGTGTAGGCGTGCTTCCAGAAGATGTCGTAGATCGTGACGATCGGGATAAGCTGCTGCTTTCCTTCGACGGCGAACTTTTCGCGGCCGAAAGCGAACGCGAGCAAGGCAGCGACCCCTTCGTTGATGGCGACGCTGTGAAACTGGCCACGCTCGGTCAGACGCCATTCGAACGGCTGCCTCTTCTGCTCTCGCAGGAATCGGGTGAGGTCGGGAGGCGGGTCGGCGTCGAACACGCCCGTCGCCCGGATGACGCCGCCCAGATGGGTGGTCAGGCCGACGTCAGGGGCGATGAACGCGAGATGGGGTCCGATGGGCAGACGCAGGTAGGTAAGGTTCAGGTTGCCGAACACAGCTGAAGTGGACCGCTTGCCCGTCGCGGACACGCGTGCGTCCTCCCACGACGGCCTCGCTTCGGTCGGGTATCCCACGGTCCGCCGGCTCTCGACGGCGAATAGTTCTTGGCCACGCGCGCGCAACAGCCGACCGATCTCACCGCTTTCCGAGGGCAGAGCAAAGGCATCGCCATCGGGGAACCCGAGTCGTTCGCGGTACTCCTTCATCCGGTCGGTGGAAAGGATGGCGCCGTGGTTTTCAGGATGTCCCGCCATCGAGGGCAGGCGCCATCCCTTGACCGTGTGGCACAGAATGGCAACGGGGCGGTCCTCGAAGTCCGCCGCCTCTTCGTAGGCGGCTACCAGGCGCTCGATGTCGTGGCCGCCCAAATCCTGGATCATCGCCTCGAGATCCTCGTCGGAATGATCGTTGAGCACCCGCAGTCGGTTAGCGGCCGGTGAAGTGCGCGCGAAGTCCTCGAGGAAGCCGGCCATGAGAGGGTCTTCGTGCTCAGTGCGGCTCTCCAGAGCCCGGCGGATCGTTGCTCCGTCGACGAGCAGAAGCGACTGGTAGTGGGAATCCGAAAGTGACTCCAGGAGCTTGCGGAGGGCGCCGCCACCCTTGCCATCGAATACACGGCAGATCCGCTTGCCCCACCGGAGGTCGACGACGTGCCAGCCGTTGGCTTCGAACAGTGCGCGTGTCCACGCGGCCGTGGACCCCTTCGGGCTGTCCTCCATCACACGGTCCAGGCTCTGACGATTGACATCGATCCACCAACACACGTTGCCGAGCCGCCTTCGCCCAGCCTCGTAGAGCGTGCCGCCAATCTGCAATTCGGTCAGCTCTCCGTCTCCGACGAGGGCGTGGTAGTTTGCATCGATGCGTCTTCCGAATTGAGCGTTCTGCACGACCGTCTCGTAAGCGTCCGCCACCGTCGCCGAGCAGCCCAGGCCCTCAATGCTGGTCGAGTAGTCGATCAGGCCCGGATGAGTGTGCTGCGTTGGATACGCGGGCAACCCGCCCATCTCTCTGAGGCTCTCCATATCAGGGCGGGACAGGTGTCCCATCATGTAAAGCAGGGCGTAGAGAAACGGGGCCGCGTGCGGCTTGACGGCGATGCGGTCCTGGGGTCTCAGGATCTCCAGATAGATCGCGGTCAGGATCGACGACGAAGACACGACGCTGGCCTGATGCCCTCCGACTTTCGGTTTCTTTCGTTCGTTCTCGGGCTTGTTGTTCGCCCAGTAGACCATCCAGACAGCCAGCCACGACGCCCAGTCTTCTGCCGCGCGTAGGAGCTCGAGCCGCTTAGTTTCGGGGATGGTTTCCAGGTCCGGTTGCTTCATTCCGCGATCCGCTGCATTCCGATCGGGTCATTGTACTCGAACGTTGGATCCGGGCATGCGGGCGTGAGGTGCCGCCTGGGAGCGACATCCGACAGAACCGGAAGCGGTAGCGACCGGGTGACTGCGGTCCGATCTCGGAAACCCGTCGCTACCGCTCTGAGTTCTGGCTCACTTTCGGTTATCATCGCCTATCATTCAGGCGAACCGCGACAGCGCGCCCTTCGCATCAGGAGCCCACCGAAATGGCGACGAGCCCACTCAAGCAGATCATGGACATTCGGCGCGACGAACTGCCGCAGGCGCTGTCGATGTCTGCTTACTTCTTCCTGGTAATCACCGCTTTCTGGATCCTGAAGCCTTTCAAGAAGGGCCTCCTGGTTCAGTACTACGAACAGAGCGGGTTCAACCTTCTCGGGTGGCAGCTGGACGCGGCGCAGGCCGAGCTCATCGCCAAAGTGCTCAACATGTTCGTCGCCTTTGCCGCCGCCACCGTGTTCGTCTACCTGGCGCGTTCGCTGAGACGCCAGCAGCTGACTTATGTCTTTTCCGTGTTTTCCATCGCCGGTTTTATCTTCTTTGCCTACGCCGTCGGAAATCCCGGAGCGTCGACGGTCTGGTCTTTTTATTTGTTCGGCGATCTGTTCAATACACTGATGGTGGCGACGTTCTTCGCATTCCTGAACGACAGCGTCCGACCCTCCTCGGCCAAGCGGATGTACGGGCTCGTCGGTGTCGGTGGCGTTGCAGGTGGCGCATTCGGTTCGATCACGCTTGCAGGCATGCTCGATCGTTTGTCTCTGTCGGGCTGGCTGCTGGTCTGCGCAGGTATGACCGCGGCCGTCGTCGTTGTTGCCGCGATTGCCGGACGGTACTTCAGCGCATCGAAGGACGGCGAGTCAGAGGTGGTACCCCTCGACGAGCCCCAGCCTGCGGGCAATCCCGCGACGGCAGGAGTAAAGCTCGTCTTAAGCTCCCGATACCTGCTGGCGATCGTCGCCGTCGTCGGCCTCTACGAAATGGTGTCGACGATCATGGACTTCCAGTTCACGTCGACGGTGTTGCACTACGTGACCGGCGAAGCGATCACGGCCCAGTTCGCGACCGTGTATGCGTTCACGAACTCTGTGGCGCTGTTCGTTCAGCTCTTCCTGACCAGTTTCGTAATGACGCGTTTCGGAGTCGGTGCCGCTCTGCTTTTTCTTCCGATCGCCGCCCTCCTGGGTTCGGTCGGGTTCATGGCCGCGCCCATCCTGTTGCTGGGCAGTTTCCTGAACACGGCGGACAACGGTTTCAGCTACTCGATCAACCAGTCGGCCAAGGAAGTCCTCTATACGCCGACATCGAAGGCAGACAAATATCAGGCCAAGGCGTTCATCGACATGTTCGTGCAGCGCTTCGCCAAGGCCGTGGCCGTCGGTCTCAGCCTTGCGATCAGTTTCGCATTCACGGGTTTTGCGGGCATCCGGTGGCTCTCGATCGCCACCGTGCTTATCCTCATCGCGTGGATCCAGGTTGCCCGCTTCGCCGGGCGCGAGTTCGATCGCCTATCCGCCGAAACGGACGCCTCCGAGAAGCTGCACGCCGGGAGTTCCATCGATAAGAAGACCCCCGAGACAGAGTCCGCCTGATCCTCGCCCGCGGCTCATCCTCCCGGTAGTAGTCGTCCTGCGGTAGAATCTGCTCGACAGATGACTGGACCCCCAGCACAGGCGGGCGTCTCCAACTCGCCCGGAGGCGCGCATCGATGAACAGGCCCGGAAGGACCGATCTGGCCGTCTATACCGCGAGCGTGGGCGCGGGAGTCATGATCGCCAACCAGGTCGGCATCAAGGCCACCCGAGACGCGCTGTTCCTCTCCAACTTTGACATCAGCCTGCTGCCGTGGATGCTGATGGGTGCGGCGGCCTTTTCCATCCTGATGGTCGTGTGGGCCTCCCATGCGATGATCCGTTGGGGACCCGCGCGGGTCGTGCCGATAGTCTTCTTTGCGAGCGCCGCCCTCCTGGTTGCCGAATGGGCAGCCGCTTACTCGAGCCCGAGGCTTGTTGCGGTCGTCGTCTACCTGCACGTCGCCGCATTCGGCTCGTTCCTGGTGTCGGGGTTCTGGTCCATCGTGAACGAGCGGTTCGACCCCCGAACGGCCAAACGCAAGATCGGTCTGATCGCGGGGGGAGGCACCCTCGGTGGCCTGTTCGGAGGCTTGCTGGCCGAGCGCGTCGGTGCGATGCTCGCAGTCGAGGCCATGCTGCCGCTGCTGGCTGTGATGCATCTGGCTTGCGGTGTGCTCGTTCGCGGCATTCACGTCTCCGAGAGCACCGCCCCACCCGCCCCAGTCCGCCGCCCGCGGACTCTGAAGGCGTCGGGCCTGGGCGTACTGGTGAGAACGCCCTATCTGCGTTCCATCGGCGTGCTGGTCCTGGCCACGGCGAGCAGCGCTACCCTACTCGACTACGTGTTCAAGGCGTATGCCTTTGAGGCCTTCGATCAGGGCGAGGAATTGATGCGGTTCTTCGCGGTGTTTTACGCGGGCGTGGGCCTGGTGACCTTCCTGACGCAGACACTCCTGAGCCGGATCGTACTGGAGAATTTCGGATTGGGCCGGACCGTAGGCATCCTGCCTTCGGCCACGGCCGTGGGGGGCCTCATCATGCTCTTCGTCCCCGGCCTGCCCGCCGGGAGCCTGGTCCGGGGAACCGAGTCGGCAGTCCGAAGCTCGTTGTACCGGTCCGCGTATGAACTGCTCTACATGCCGGTGCCTATCGAGCAGAAACGCGCGGTGAAGCCTTTCGTGGATGTCGGACTCGAGAGGGTCGGGGACGGCTTTGGGGCGGTCCTAGCGCGGCTGTTGCTGTTGCTGGGTCCGGTGCTGGCGTTACCGGCGATGATCGTTGCGGCCGTCGTCCTTGCCGGCATCGGGCTGCTCACCTCCCAGCAGCTGGGTCGGGGCTATGTCGAGGCCCTCAAAGACCGGCTGGTGGGACGGGCCGAGGAACTGGACATGCCCGAAGCTGTGGGACCCGCCGACTCTGCCGTGATGAGGACACTGGGTGACCTCGATATCAGTCGCATTTCGAGACGAGCGGCAAGCATGGAGCGGTCCGGTGCAGTCAAGCGTTCGAAACCTTCGGTCCGCGTTGTCACGGACCGGGATCCGGTCACCGAGACGATGGGGGACCTGAGGTCGGGCGTTCGAGAAAGGGTCCGGACACGTCTCCGTGATCCGGGGATCCAACCGATCGTCGCTGGGCAGGTGATCTCGCTTCTGGCCTGGGATGACGTATCCGCCGACGCCGTCGCAGCACTGCAACGCCTCTCCGGGAAGCTCGTCGGTGCACTGACAGACGCTCTTGTCGATCCACAATCCGACTTTGCGATTCGTCGTCGCATTCCAAGAGTACTGGCCGTGTGCGACTCGCCCCGGGCCGTCGACGGCCTTGTTATGGCTCTCGACGACAGACGGTTCGAAGTGCGCTACCAGTCGGCGGTCGCTCTGGAAAGAATCCACCAGCGTCGTGCCGGGGGCGACGTACCCGAAGCCAGGGTGACCGCGGCGATCCTCACAGAACTCAACGTTGACAAGATGGGCTGGCGAAACCGCCAATTGCTCGACAAGGATGAGTCCCGGGATCTGGGTCGTTTGCTTGAGGACCGAAAGGATCTGAGCCTGGAACATGTCTTCCGGCTGCTCGGGCTTTTCCTGGACCGGGAACCGCTCGGGATCGCCCTCCAGGGTTTATACACGGACGATCCCCATCTGCGCGGAACGGCTCTGGAGTACCTGGAGAGTGTCCTGCCTCCAAGAATCCGGCACCGCTTGTGGCCGTTTCTCGAAGACCGTCCGCCACGCAAGCAGCAGCTTCGCCAAGCACTGGAGCTTCGGTCCGAGTTGCTGCAGTCGCGTCAATCAATCGAAATCAACCTGGAGAGTCTTCGGAAGAAGCGGAGCTGACCAGGGATCATCGAACGCCGCTTGAGAGAATCGACTCGCCGGTGATTCCATATCTCGCGCCGTTCGAATCGAGCACCGTCTCGCCGCAATGCGGCCTTCGAGGTCCTACCAGGTTGACCGCTCCTTGACAGTTCTACCCACGACCGCTAAAGTGCAGCAGTTTTCCACGACGATTCTACGGACAGGAGAATGCGATGACCCTGTATGCGCTGGCGGCCTTTGTACCGGTGATGGCGGTGATGTTCTTTCTCGTGATCTTGCGTTGGCCTGCCGTAAAGGCGATGCCGGTCGCCTATGTGCTGACGATCATCGTCGCGCTGTCCGTGTGGAAAGTACCGTTGCAGCACGTCATCGGGGCCACGTTTCGCGGTGGCATGATTGCGCTGACTCTTCTATGGATCATCTTCGGCGCGATCCTTCTGCTGTTCACGCTCCGGGAGAGCGGCGCCGTGACGACAATCCGCCGGGGGTTCATGGGCGTTTCGAAAGACCGGCGGATCCAGGCGATCATCGTGGCCTGGTTGTTTGGATGCTTCATCGAGGGCGCATCCGGATTCGGCACCCCCGCTGCAGTCGCGTCACCTCTGCTGCTGGCCCTCGGGTTTCCGGCTCTCGCCGCGGTGATGATGACATTGGTCATCCAGAGCACCCCCGTCAGTTTCGGCGCAGTTGGGACGCCCATTGTCGTTGGCATGGGCCAATCGCTCAACGTTCCGGTTGTGGAGGAGGCGCTCGGAGCCAGCGGCATCGCCTACGACGATTTCCTCTATCGGCTCGGCGTATTCACGGCCTTGCCCCACGCGATCATCGGCGTCCTGATCCCGTTGATCATCGTGTGCATGATGACCCGTTTCTTCGGAGAGAAGCGCTCCATCAAGGAAGGGCTCGAGGTATGGAAGTTTGCGCTGTTCGCCGGCTTGAGTTTCGTGGTCCCATATTTCCTGGTGGCCGTGGTGCTCGGGCCCGAGTTTCCGTCGCTGTTCGGTGGACTGATTGGCCTGGCGATAGTCGTTCCCGCGACACGAATGGGTTTTTTGCAGCCCAAGGGTGAACCGTGGGACTTTCCGCCCCGGGACAAGTGGGAGCAGGAGTGGGTCGGCAACATCACCGCGGAGGCCGGCGAAGAGCGTCACCACATGACGCTCTGGCTCGCCTGGGTACCGTATCTTCTGGTAGCCGCGTTCCTCGCCCTGACACACATCCGTCAGCTGCCGATTCGGGGTTGGCTGACGTCGCCGTCGGTGACCTTCACCTGGGATTCCATATTGGGGACCAGCCTGTCCCAAAGTGTCCAACCGCTCTTTCTGCCCGGGACAATCTTCGTCACCGTCGCGCTCATCACGGTCGTCCTGCACCGGATGACAAAGCAGGAAGTCGGCGCTGCATGGATGGATTCAGCGCGCAAGATGGCCGCGCCCTCCCTGGCTCTGCTCTTCGCCGTCGGTCTGGTCCGGGTGTTCATCGACTCCGATACGAACGCCTCAGGGTTGCTCAGCATGCCGTTGGTGCTCGCCGAGTACGTTGCCGGGATTGCACAGGGTACCTGGCCCTTCTTCGCCGCCATCATCGGCGCGATGGGGGCGTTCGTTGCCGGGAGCAACACCGTAAGCGACCTGATGTTCGCGCTCTTTCAGTACGGGGTGGCGGACCAGATCGGAACCTCGAGGATCGTCATCCTCGGGATACAGGCGGTCGGCGGTGCTGCGGGAAACATGATTTGCGTGCACAACGTCGTCGCGGCGAGCGCAACTGTAGGTCTGGTCGGCAGGGAGGGGGTGCTGATCCGCAAGACGATCATTCCGATGACCTACTACCTGTTAATGACGGGACTGCTCGGGCTGTTGTTCTCCTACGTCATCTTCCCCGACCTGTTCTAGTGGTCCCCGCCAGAAGTAGCGTTACTAGATTTCGGAGCGCAACGGTGCCGGATTTGGGGAAGCGACGACGAGCCAATGCTTATTCATTGCGAGGAGGAGCGACGCCAAAGACCGCGCCGTTCCGCCCGAACCCGTTGGGCCGAAGGAAGTTGCCCACGCTGAACGCCAAGGACCTCCGCAGTCTCATGAGGCTGACGTTCTGGATTCCGCCATTCGGTCCGTTCGCAACTTCCTTCGGAGATAGTGACGGTATTTCTGGCGGGGACCACTAGGAGCCTATTGGTCGGATGCCTCGCATCTACCAGACGATCGACGCGCACGCGGCGGGCGAGCCGCTACGGATCATCGTGTCGGGCGTACCCACCGTTAAAGGTGCGACGATGCTCGAACGCCGCCGTTATTTTCGCGACCAGCTCGATCACATCCGCACAACTCTGATGCTGGAGCCTCGCGGGCATGCCGATATGTACGGCTGTGTGACCACCCCGCCGGTTTCCGCCGACGCTGACATGGGCGTGCTCTTCATGCACAACGAAGGCTACAGCACGATGTGCGGCCACGGTGTGATTGCTTTAGTGACGGTGGCCGTCGAGAACGGCTGGGTTCGGGATCCCGCTTCGGTCGTGCTCGACACGCCAGCCGGCAAGGTCCGTGCGCGCGCGCACATGGACGGGCGCCGGGTCGAGCGTGTCAGCTTCGAGAACGTGCCGGCTTTTGTCTTCAGGAACAACCTGGAGGTCTTGGGTATGAACGTTGATGTCGTATTCGGTGGCGCGTTCTACGCGATCGTGGAGCCGTCGCCCGTTCCTTTGGATCGAGAGCATCTGGGCGAACTCCGAGACCTCGGCATGCAGGTCAAAGGCGAGATCACGCGCACCTTCTCCGTGGTCCATCCGGAGGAACCGGACGTCGAGGGAATCTACGGGACGATCTTCTGCGGGTCGGCAAAGGGTGAAGGTCGGTCGGCAAGAAACGTGACGGTGTTTGCGGATGCCCAGGTCGATCGATCTCCCTGCGGAACGGGAACCGCGGCTGTGATTGCATTGCGGTCTGCACAGGGCCGGCTCGAGGACGGCCAGGATTTCGTCCACGAAGGAATCGCGAACACCGTGTTCGAAGGCCGTGTGCGTGGCCGTACGCGCGTTTCGGAGTTCGACGCCGTGGTGACCGAAATCTGCGGGATCGCTTACGTCACCGGATACCATACCCTTGTCGTTGACGACGACGACCCTTTAAAAGACGGCTTCAGGACCTGATTTCCGTTCCGATCTTGTGGAAATGGAACGCGGCTATAAAAATAAGTATTACTAATGTGTTGTATTTCAATATATCTGGATGATTTATTCTAGCAGAACAGATATACTCCCGGGATCTTGCCGTCGGTGAAAACCATGCGGCAGGGCACGTCTGTTCCAAGGAGTAAGTCTGATGGTTCCTTTTGTTTTTTTTTTTTTTTTTGGTTCGATTGTTGTAGTGGCCGGATTGTTCGCTTTGCTGAGAAAGAAGACCGATAAGAATTCGGTCCCGTCGATTCGTCTGTAATCATAGTTTCCGGCTCGCGAAAAGAAACCGCGGTGGCGTTGTTTGCCACCGCGGCTTTTTTTCGCCGGTGTCCGGCGGGGATCTTTTCAGGTGGAATCGTGCGCCCTAATGGCCGCTGGCGGCCTTGACGTGGGCGACCAGATGCATCTTCCGGATTTTCCGTTTCAACCCGTGGATCTGGCGCCGGACCTGCTTTAGCCCTTTGTGGTCGTGGGCTTCAGAATACTTGGCGCGTTCCAACTTCAGGTCGCGAATTTGATGTTTGAGATCGCTCTTGCTGTGGATGACGTCGTCGGAAAGCTCCTCGTGCGGCTTCTCGATGCCCAGGATTTCGGCCAGCCCTTCGAGTAGTTGTGCTTTGTTCAAGCCGTGTACGCCCTTCATCCCCTTCTCGTGGGCATCTTCACGAAGTTTAACGACCGTCAACTTTTCCAGATCATGCCATTCCATATGCGACAACCCTCCGATCGCCAAGTGCGTGATTCGAATAATCCACCGATGCCCGAGATTATACCGCCGTCGTCGAAGACAGGTCGAGGCGTTACGCTTCCGGCAAAAAAAATTGTTCTTCTTTCAACCTTTTCCGTACGTCTGAGTATCTATAGGGTAGGGACAATGTAAGACGCTCCGGTGCGAACGATAGTTTGACGGACTCGACAGCCGGATCTAAGATATAGAAACACCAGTGGATACGCCAACTCTTAAAATTGGGCAGATGGTCAGCCACTATCGCATTCTGAGCGAACTGGGTGCAGGTGGTATGGGGGTGTTGTACAAAGCCGAGGATACCCGGCTGCACCGCCCAGTGGCCCTGAAGTTCCTTTCCGAAGCCTGTGCCCGGGACCAGCAATCGCTGGAGCGTTTTCGTCGGGAGGGCCGGGCCGCGTCCGCCCTGAACCATCCGAACATCTGTACGATTTACTCGATCGAGGAGCATGAAGGGCAGCCGTTCATCGCGATGGAATACCTTGAAGGGGAGACAGTCAAGGAGCGCATCGCGAAAGGACTGTTTTCCACGGACGATCTCGTCAAGGTGGGAATGCAGATCGCCGATGCGCTCGACGCGGCCCATTCCCGTGGCATCATCCACCGCGACATCAAGCCCGCGAACATCTTCATCACGAATCGAGGAGAGGCCAAGGCGCTGGACTTTGGTCTGGCAAAACTGGCCGACGATCCTGACGAACTCGAGACCCAGACCGCCTCGCCCGGAGACGCCGCCACACGGGACGGCAACCTGACCAGTCCCGGCGCAGCCGTCGGCACCGTTGCCTACATGTCTCCCGAACAGGCCCGCGGACAGAAAGTCGATTCCCGGACGGATCTGTTCGCGCTTGGCGTCGTCCTGTACGAGATGGCGACGGGGCAACAAGCATTCACCGGTACGAGCACCGCCGTTCTTTACGACGCGATTCTCAATCGGGACCCGGTGTCGATACGGGAAATCAAGCCCAGCCTCCCTCCGGAGCTGGAGACCATCGTAGGGAAGGCGATCGAGAAAGAGCGCGGCCTGCGCTACCAACACGCGTCGGAACTCCGGACCGACCTGATGCGGCTGAAGCGAAGTTCGGACTCGGGTCGCGTCCCGGCGGCCCTCGTGCCCGCCGCGAACCGTGCCCGTCTCGCGATCGCGATTGTCGGCGTGCTGGCCATACTGGCGGTAGGGATGTACGTGTTCCGGTCGACCGCCGTTCCGCCAACACCGCTGAATCCGAGCTCTGTTGCGGTGATGTACTTCGAGGATCTCAGCGATGCCGACGATTCGGAAGGCTTGGGTCGCCTGATGACAAGCCTCCTGACGACGGAGCTGTCGCAGGTGGGGGACCTGGAAGTCGTGAGCCGTCAAAGACTAAATGACTTGGCCCGCGAGCTGGGACACGCGACCGGCGTCGTAGACAGTACCGTAGCCACCGAGGTCGCCCGGATGGCGGGTGTCGGAACCATGGTGCTGGGACAGGTGGCGCAGGCCGGTGGCCGCATCGTCATCAGTGCCGACCTGGTGGATGTCGAGACCGGTCGCCTTCTGGCGACACCACGAACGGAAGGCCAGGGGACCGACGAGGTTTTCACCATGGCTGAAGCATTGGGAAGCGAGATTCGCCGTGAACTGCGTGGAACGCTGAGTGGGGCGGAAAGTGGCGCCATCGGTGCCGGCGCGCTGCTGACCGGATCCGTCGAGGCGTACCGAGCATACGCCCAGGCCGAGAATCTGTTTCATCAGGGCGGGTTCGAAGAAGCGGCGGCCCGGTTTCGTGAGGCGGTCAACATTGACCCGAACTTCGCGATGGCGCACTACCGGTTGGGCGTAGCATCGTTCGCTTCCGGGAATGAATCCGAGGCACGGGAGGCCTCGGCAGCCGCCGTAGAGCGATTGGACAGCCTTGAAGACAGTGTCCAGCAGGCCGTCCGCGCAAATCACGCGATCGTCGGAGGTGATTGGGGCGACGCAGTTCCCGCTATCGAGGCCGTGCTGCGCCAAGAGCCCGATAATCAGGAGGCGCTCTGGATTATGGGCGCGCTCTACCTCTACTACTCACAGAGCCCCGATCCCGAGAAGTTGGACCGGTTGTCGGCGATGGTGACCGAATTGGACCCGAATATGGATTTCGTCTATTCGCCGTTGTCATGGGCGTATGCCTACCAGGGTTTGATGATGGAGCAGATGACCCCTTAGGGTTCCGCTACAGGCTGCTTTAGGAGAGTCGAGTTATGAGACAGGCCATTCTAACGATCATGCTTGCTGGGGCGATGTTTGTGCCCGCCGGCTATGGACAGGACGATGACGGCGAGCGGCTGACCATTGACTTTAGCGACCCGGCCCGCCCCGGCCTGGTACGGCTCAACCTGATCCTGGCCAATGTTGTGGTAAGGGGGTACGACGGAGATGTCGTCCAACTGCAAGCCCGGGGCGGGATCGAGTTACCGATACCACCGGCGCGTCCGGGCGGACGGGGACAGCGTCGAGCACCAGCAGCGCCCAGGCCTTTCATCGTGCGCGAGGCGAACAACGTGATAACAATCGGCGCCCGACGCCCGGGTATGGAAGTGGAACTCCAGGTTCCCCGTCGAACGTCCCTCAGCCTGAACGGAGCCACGGGCGACATCGAGGTCGAAGGCGTATATGGGAGGTTAACGATCAACACCCAGACCGGCAACGTGACCGTTCGGGATGTGAGAGGTTCTGCGGAGATTCGGACTCTGGCCGGTGACCTGGAATGTGAGGTCGTCAGTACGCGTTTGAGCGGTCCGATGACGCTGGAGAGTCTCACCGGCACCATCTTAGCCGTGCTGCCCACCGACGTCGGCGCCAGCCTCCGGGTGGAAAGCCAGATGGGCGGGATTACCACCGACTTCGAGCTCGAGTCGATGGCTGCCCGTCGTCCACGAAGGGGTCGATCTCCGCCACGCCGCATGTTTGTTTCGGATCTGAATGGGGGCGGCCCGACCGTACAGATTCGGAGCACGCTTGGCGAGATCGTCATCCGCCGAATGGACGACTAGCCATCCCAGAGCCACGCCTCTGCCCAAGCTGATGCTGGCTGCAGGGCTTTCGCAAATCACTCCCAGTCCTGTTTCGAGAACCACCTTTGCAATTAGTGTTCACCCGGGGGAGGGTGCCGCCTTTGGCGCGGATTAGCGGATCTGGGGCCAGACCTGGAGGCTGATCGGAAGCAAGAGGGTGAAGGTCGTGCCGATCCCGACCTCGCTCTCCACCGAAATCTCACCGCTGTGCTTCTCGATGATGTTGTATACGGCGATCAGGCCCAGGCTCGCCTTCACCCGAGGGCCCGTCCGGTTGAACGTCGGATCGAATAGGTCAGGTAGCTGTTCAGCAGGGATGCCGATGCCCGAATCGGCGAACTCCAGACGAACCCGGCCGCCGTCCTGGCGCGTCCGGATCGTGATCGAGCCCGGGCCCTGGATCGCCTGGATCGAATTGGTCAGCAGGTTCATGAAGACCTGGTTCAACTCGCTGGGATAGCACGATATACGGGGAAGCTCGCCGTATTCCCGTTTCACTTGGATCCGCCCGCTGAGGCGGCTGTCCAGCAAAGTCAGCGTGGTTTCGATGCCTTCATGCACGTCGAACTGTTCAAAAACCGCGCGATCCAGCCGCGCGAAGCTTTTCAGGCTGCCGATGAGTTTTTCGATCCGCTTGATTGCCAGTCCTGTGGCACGCGCGTTGTCCCCGATCGCTTCTCTCGTCGCCTGAAAATTGCGACTTCCACGGATCTTTTCGGCAGACTGTCCCGATTCCAGGGCGCCGGCCAGATCAGCGACGAATTCTGAGACCATGTCCAGCGTACTTCGGATCACTCCGACAGGAGTGTTCAACTCGTGCGCGATACCTGCGACCAGCCCGCCCAGCGCTGCCATCTTCGCGGACTGTATGAGTTGGGCTTCGGCAGCCTTGAGTTCGTCGAGGAGCTGGCTGAGCTGTTCATTGTTTTCGCGAAGTTCGACATTCTTGAGCCGGGCGATTTCGGCGTCTTTCTCCGATTTCTCGACTGCGAAGCCGATCTGCAGGTTCTTGACGCGCGCCCCGGCTTCTTCGCCGGTGACCTCTTCCTTGATGCGGTGAAACTCCCTGTGGTGTCGGAGAGAAGCAGTGAGGTCGCCGTTTGCTTCATGAGCCTGGGACAGGGCCTCATGACACTGATAGATCTTCGGCTTGGCCTTCACCTGCTCGGCGATCTCCAGAGCTGCTTCCAGGTTTTCAAGAGCCGAGGAAATGTTGCCTTCCTTCAGTGCCAACCTTCCGAGGTTGAGCAGGCTTGTGCTCTCCGCTTGCCGACTCCCGAGATCGCGGCGGATTTCGAGGCTCTTCAGATAGAACTCGCGAGCCAGGTCGTATTCTTCGACGTGTTGATAGATGGTTCCCAGATCGTTCAGGGACCTGGATTCGCCGATGCGGTTGCCTGCCGACTGGAAGAGGTCGAGCGCCTGTTGGTGGTAATCGGCGGCCTCGTCGTAGTCGCACAGAATCTGGCAGACGGTTCCGATACCGCTCAGAGCCCTGGCCTGACCCACCGTGTCTTCGAGTTCCCGGAAGGTGTCCAGGGCCCGGCGATGGTATCTGAGCGACCTTTCGTAGTCACCCAGTTCCATGTACCCGACCGCAATTCCGGTGGTCGTCCACGCCTCGTCACCCTTGAAGTTGACCACCCGGAAGATCTTCAGAGCGGAGAAGGCGTTCTCAAGCGTCTGGTCGTACTCGCCCATGCTGAGCTGGACCTGGGCGATCATCGCGAGGTTCCGGCCGCGGCCGCCCTCGTCGCCGAGCTTATCGAACAGGTCGAGCGAGTCCATCAGATGCGGCATCGCGTGGTCGTAGCCCGACAGCATCAAATGGGCAAAAGCAACAGCCAGCTTGCTGTAGGCAATCCCGGAATCGTAGGAAAGTGCCTCGGCTGATTCCAGGGCGCGGGTTCCGACTTCCAGGGCGCGCCTGGGCTCATCGATCGCCAGCGCGTGGGCCAACTGATGGAGCAGGTCGACGGTTCCCGCGTCCGCAGTTCCGTCCCGCGTGCTGGTTTCGATCCGGCTCTCGAGTTCTTGTATTTTCGTCGTCATCTCGGCTAGCAGCCTGTGGTGGAAACCATAACAGCCCGTGGCAGAAGTCTGATGGCCCGCGTTACGGCGACGTCGCGCCAGATGCTAGGCGCCGCGCCGACAGCGATGCGGGTACATCGTTGAGGGGCGGCAACAACCGAGATGGTGTGACGTCGCCGTAACCCTTTGGGCGCATGGGGGTTCGGGAGACGTATACTTCGTTGCTCGTCGTCATGATGAAGCAGCATCACTTCCTCCTCGCGCCTCGTCTTCGCCTCCGAAGACCCATGCGCGCGAGCCATCAGACTTCTGCCACGGGCTGCTAAGGGACGGGCTCACGGCTCAGCCCGTACGGTTCCGGGTTCTGACGGGACCCTCCCGCAATTATGTCACAATGAGGAGGCGGCGAGACGGCCGGCGCCTCTCGTGACCGTATCGCGAATTTCCCCACTGTTCGAAGATGTCAGCCAGGATTCGAGCCTTTTTTGATGTGCGCGCCTCGGAGGTTCCCGTGACCTCCGTGATGTTCTTCTACATCTTCGGAATCCTGACGCTCCACTACATCCTGAAGCCGCTCCGGGCTGCTCTGTTCCTGCAGAACTTTCCGGCGAGCGACCTCCCGTACGCTTATTTTCTGACGGCGCTCTTTGCCGGGACCGTCGCGACGGTGTTGTTTCGGCTCGCCCGCCGGATTTCGCTGATCGCGCTGATCACGACAACAAACCTGGCCATCATCGGAACCCTGCTCGTGATCCGGTGGGCGGTCGGTCGAGACTTCGCGGCGCTTCCCTACGTGTACTACGTCTACGTGCAGACCGTCTCCGCGCTCGCCACGACTCAGTTCTGGCTGATGGCGGGCTCGGTCTACGACGCGCGACAGGCGAAGAGGATCTACGGCCTTCTCGCCGCGGGGGGCATTGCCGGTGCGACGGCGGGGAGCGTGGTGCCCGGCTTTTTTTCCGACAACCTTTCCACCGGGTCGATGCTCCTGGCGACCGTCGGAATCGCGGCAGGTCTGACAGCGCTGGCGAACCTGGCGTGGAGGTACCGGCGGGCAGTGGGCCCCGAGCGTTCCGAGCAGCGCGACGAATCGCGCGACCGGTTGGGCGGCCTTTGCCGCCTGGTGGCCGGATCCCGGCATCTTCGGCTCGTAGCCCTGCTCATCCTGTGTACGGTGATCGGTTCCCAGCTAGCGGAATGGCAGCTCAGCGAGACAGTCCAGTCTTACTATTCCGGCCTCGACCGCGTGGAGCAGGGATCCCGCATCAATGAGTTCTTCGGGCGCTTCTACCTGGTGATCAATGTATTGGGCATTCTGCTCCAGGTTGGGGCGACAGGTTTTGTCATCCGTCGCTTCGGCATCCTGGCGGCGATGCTCCTGCTGCCGTTGGGCCTCTTTGGCGGTGCTCTTGGCGTCATGCTCGCTCCGGGTCTCATGATGGCCACTCTCACGCGTGGAGCGGACGCTACGCTTCTGTATTCGACGAACCGCACGGCGATGGAACTGGTCTATCTGCCGCTGTCCCCGATGATCCGCGAGCGGCTAAAAGTGTTCGTGGACGTTTTCATCGACCGGTTGGGGCGTGCTGTTGCTGGCGTGGTGGTGCTGCTTTTGACCAGCTCGTTGTTGCCGGTCGGTTTGCGGGGCACGGCTCTCGTGATCATGTTGCTCATGGGAGCAGCGCTTGCGCTCGTCTTTCTGGTCCGGCGGAGTTACGTCGAAGAGTTCCGGAAGCAGATCGAGCGGAGCGAAGTCGACCTGTCGGAGATCACGAATTTTGTCACCGATCCGGGGTCCGTCCAGATGTTGGTCGGCGCGCTGGGCAGCGGAGAGGAGCGCAGGATTCGCTATGCGCTGAGGCTTCTGCAGTCCAGCCGGGGTGTGGACTTTCGAGATCCTCTCGTGCCACTGCTGGCGCATCCGTCGGACCGCGTGCGCGCGGAAGCTGTCCGGACACTGCCCGCCCTCGGAGAAGGTCTGGCGGAGCTTGCGGAACCCTTGCTCGAAGATGAATCCGTCGACGTTCGGTTTGCAGCCCTCGACTATCTGCTCACCGCCGAGAGTCCGGACACGGACTCCAGGCTCGAGGAGTTCCTCCGGCATGAGGATCGGCGCGTACGCACGGTCGCGGCAAGCTGGGCAGCGGAGAACGCTCCGCCGGAGTTCCGGGCCCAGGTCGATGTTGTGGAAGGGTTGTTGGCCGAAACGGAAACAGGTGCGCAAGCCGCCGGCGTCGACTTGGCGGCCCGGATGCAAACCGATGCCGCCGTACCGCTGATTGCCGGGCTGCTCGGTTCGTCCGACCCGGTCCTGGCCGGCCGTGCCGCCCGAGCGGGGGCGCGACTGGGGGAACTCGAACTCGCCGAACCGATCATCAGGATGCTCACGCGATCCGCCCTGCGCGTCCACGCGAAGGCAGCACTGGTGGAGTATGGAACGCCGCTCGTCGCGAGACTGGGCAACCTGCTCTCTGATCCGACCGAGGATGTGACGTTGCGGCGCGAGATTCCATGGGTCCTGTCACGGATGGGTGGCAACGATGCTGCGAGAGCGCTTACGGCGAATCTGGGCGACAACGACAATGTTCTCCGTTATCGGGTGGTCAAGGCACTCAATCACATGCACGAAAGAGAGTCCTCCCTTCAGATTCCGTCCGCCCAGATCGACACGCACGTTAGGTGGGAGACCGAGCGCTATTACGAGGCCGTGCTGCTAGCCAGGTCGTTTGAGGGCGACGGTCTTCTGGTTCGGGCGTTGCGGGAGCGTCTCGATCTGGATTTGGAAGTCATCTTCAGGTTGTTGGGTCTGCGCTACTCGCAGCAGGACATCTACTCTGCGTACATTGCGTTGAGGGGCAGCCACCGGGACCGGCGGATCGCGGCCCTGGAGTTCATGGACAACGTGTTACGGCAGGATCTCAAATCCATTGTTCTCCCGCTCTTGGAGGAAACATCCTCTCAACGATTCGTCGAGGGCGCGGCCGAGCACTTCGGTATCCGGATCGAAGGAATCGAAGACTCCCTCAGACGAATCATTCAGGAACGGGACAGCTGGCTGAAATCCTGCGCGCTGTACGAAATCGGGGTTCGGCGCATGGTCGGGTTGGAGGGCCTTTGCCGCCGCATGGCTTCGGAGGGTGACGCGCTGGTTCGGGAGTCAGCGCTCTGGGCACTGGCGCAACTCGAAGAGGGCCGAGGGCCGGAGCCCGCGCCTGTCGGGTAGTGTTCAACAAGGGATCCGATTGTTGTGGGAATGAAACGCAGTGTTCGCCACCCGCCCCGCAGTCGACTAAGCTGCTCGGCGTAGAAGGACCATATGGATCGGCATTCGATAATCCTGAGGGCCGCC
Organism: Terriglobia bacterium; assembly: GCA_965206125.1. Taxonomy (GTDB): domain Bacteria; phylum Acidobacteriota; class Terriglobia; order 20CM-2-55-15; family 20CM-2-55-15; genus CAXWPM01. The sequence continues at coordinate 232,814 of CBDBIN010000043.1, read as the reverse complement.
AAACCCACGTTCGACGAAGGTCTGGCATTTGCCCGCTTCGTTGACAAAGCAGCCGAGGGGTTCTTTCGTTTTATGCTCGGTCGCCGCGCCGGGTACATAATCGCCACGGCGTTCACCCAGCCCGACCACGACCTTTCCTACCAGAATGTGACTTTCGCAGAACGTGATAACGTCATCGTGGGAATGACCTCGGGGTACACTGCGGAGCAGCATCGCCGTTCCTCGCGCCAACCCCTGAAGCGGGCTGCCGGAAGGCGTAATCTACGAATGAGGATCGTGCTGATACTGTTTGCTCCACTCATGCGGATTATCGATTCGATCGCCGATGGCGATTTCTACCTCCATGCCATCGCTGTTGATAAGGAACTTCGCGGCGATGGCGTCGGCTCCGTCTTGATGGATTCCTTTGAAGCGCGGGCTCGCGCGAGCGGATCGACTCGACTATCCCTCGACGTTTCAGCTAAGAATGAAGGGGCTCGCCGATTCTACGAGCGCCGCGGGATGAACGTCGACTCGCAGTGGCCGAAGCGGTTGGCTATGCCGGGATTGAAGTTCTATCGAATGACGAAAGGGCTCTGAGTCTTCAACGGGTACCGTCGCCGAAGCCATTGCAACGGGATTCGGGGCGGGCGGGAGTCCTAAGTTGGCCAACCAGTGATCTCGGCTATGATTTAGCCGGGGCGACAGCGCCGCAGCAGGGCCAATCTCACGTCCTGTTCCCCCCGCACGCACCTGACTAGCGCCTCGAGCTCGAGCCGTTGCTGGACGTCGCTAATTCTTTGCTTCGCCTCGTTGAGGAGCTGCCGCCCCCGATCGTCGCGCAGTTTGAAAGCGATATCGATATTGGCGATCACGGTGACCCTTCTGCCGCTTCGGTAGGCGGGTGCAAAACGCCAATCTTCGAGCGCCACGAGGGCGTTCTCATCAAGGCCGAACCCGAGCCCCTTGACAACCCGCAGAACCCTGAAGTTTCCATCGATATCGAACTCCGCCTGGACAGTCACGGTTCCTTCGACGCCGGAGGTGCGGGCAGCATCGGAGTACGCCGGGGCGATGTAGCTGACGAGCCATGGTGGCGTCATGCCTCCATTGGGGGTGATCGGAACGTCACCGATCCGCACGGTCTGCCTGGAATGGTTGGTGGCTGCAAGCACGCTCGTTCCTACTGACGGGATCGAAGTCGATCCGGCAAAGGAGAGGAGTGCAGACAGGATCAGGATGTTCAAAGTCATTCGCTCAATCCGTGCTGCCTTCTATACTCAGTTCCCCCCGGTCCACTCTGGCAAGCAATTCATGTGCGGGGCCAGCCAGGTCCTCGGGTACGAGGATCTGGACAACGCCAGCCGCTCCACCGACGTCATACGGATTTACGACTGACGGGCCTTCCAGCTTCGCTGGGATACCATGACCTTCGAGAAACGAGTAGAGCTGAGCAGCGCCAGACTGATCGAGCGTTTCCAGGACCGTGAACGGACCGCTGATTACTCCATCCTCGGGTTCGATCTCTTGCACCTCCGGCATACGCTCAACTAGTGCGACCCCACAGTCGCTACACTTTGTGAATCCAGGTCGATACTCCGCCTTGCAATTCGGGCAGAACATGGTCACCTCCGTGTCGAGTTAACTAAGCCTTGCTAATTCCGTATAGCACTCGCAACCCTGCGTGTCCAGAATACTCAGTGTCGGGCAGTGTCCCATGACGGTGCGGGGAGAATCGGTAGTCGGTCAGTGTGAAATTTGGAGGGGGCGGTAGTGCTGTCGGATCGTTTCCACGATCAAGCCGATCAGAGCATATGCAACGGCATTCTCAAGAACAAACCGAGTGAGACCATGGGGGCCATCAACGAAATACGAGACAGCCGCCGGACCAGGTTGAGTTAAAGCAGCGAGAGTTTCCAGAAGCGGTTGGACCGGAGTACCGAATATACTTGCGAAATAAAATCCCCAGCCAGCCGAAACGAGAAAGCCCGCACTCGCCCACATTGCAATTCGGAATGTCACGCCGATTCTCATGATGGTTCGATTCTGGCTCACTTTCGTCTCATAGATCAAAGAAATTCATGCAAACTGCTTCACTACTTGAGAAAGCCGTGAACGTCCTCCTCGTCCAAGCCAGTTGGTCCGGGATTGGCCTCGGAGAGTCAGTCCTCGAGGCCGGCAATCCTGGAGGCGATCTGCTCCCGGTTGAATCGGTTGAGCGGGATAATTCGGACCTGTTTGCGAAACGCCAGCGGCACCATCTGCATTGCCTCATCGCGAGTGTCCAACTCGACGATCAGCCAGCCGCAATGTATTCCAGCTTCGCAGCCCCAGTCCACGTTCGTTACGAAGTGCGAGCCAAACTGCTCGATCGCTCTAAGCGCTTTGACTCACGTGTCGTACTCGCTTTCGTGGGTTAGCTCGATCATATATCGCGGCATAATTCGGTCCCCTTTCAATGAAACGTCTGCGAGGGTTTGGACGCCGTAGTCTGACAGACTGCCGGGGGCCTTGCAATCGCGCCTGGCGCGCTTACACTGACACGCGAAGAACGAAAAACGATCGCCGCCAAACCACGCAATTTCCGGGATTATCGTTGGGGGAATGCCGTGGTCCATGGGGTGTCTAGGGCGAATTTCCCGAGAACCTTAGCTTTTGCAAGCAAGCGTCTGTCTCCAGCATCGCCCTGATGTCCTTCCGCGGCCAGTTCGCCAAACGAGCCCGCCTGCCGCTCCTGTTGCTCTCGGGCCGCTGGATCACGGCCCAACTCAACCTCCCGTACCGCCGCACGCGCTTCGTTCCAGGCGTCGGCCAGTGTTAGTCTTGGGTATCGATCGATCGTGAGGCGTCGAAGATGAAGCGCAATGAAACAGACGGACCCATGCTGAAAGCCTTGGTACATCGGCATGAGAACGGGATTCATCGGTTCACAGTGCATCATGGCGTTCACTGCATTTCAGTGTGTCAGTGATTTTATGACAATCATCGAACGCGTTCTGTTGCTCCAGGGAATCGACGTCTTCTCCGATGTCCGGACCGAGCAACTCTCCTATCTGGCCGCCATCGCCGAAGAGATCCCCTACGATTCCGGGAAAGTCATCTACCGGGAGAGCGATCCGCCCGACGGGTTGTATGCGGTGATTTCCGGAGCCGTGGAGATGAAACGCGCAGGCCGCCAGATCGACACGGTCGGTGCGAACGGGGCGTTCGGTGTCTGGGCGTTGTTCGACGATGAACCACGCTTGACGTCGGCCCAGGCCGTCGAGGAATCTCTCGTACTTTTCGTGTCGCGTGGCGCATTCTACGAGCTCCTGTCCGACCACGTCGACATTGTCGAGGGTCTCTTCAAGCAACTGGTCCATCGACTGCGCCGCCTGGCTGCGACCGTGGAGAGCCCAAGCTTGTGACGACGATTCGCACCGTGGTGGTGGGTGACCAGGAACCTCGGAGCCGCGTTCGAAGCGCGTTGCGAGCGGCGGGCGTGGATGTCCGAGAGTTCTCCGGGATGGACGAAGTCCTGGAAGTTCATCGCCAGCCCGATCCGTCGATCGTCATCGCCGCCGGCTTGTCCACCGAGGAGTCGGACATTTTCGTCCGCCGACTAGCCAGCGTTCCGTTGCCACCCCCACTGATCCTGGTCAGTACCACTGTGGGCGCCCGCCCGGAAGATTCGTTGCCGTATCTGGAGAGTGTGGCTCCGGAGAAGCCGGATCGACTGGTAGATGCGGTCACCCGGGCAGTGCGAGTACGCAGTCTCGAATGGACACTCCGAAGAGAAGTCCATAGCGTCCACACCATCGCAGAAGCCGAACTCCGGTACCGCGAAGCGTTTGGCGCGGCAAGCGACGCGATTTTCATGGTCGAAGCGGACGGCACGATCCTCGATGCGAATCGAAGCGCCGCCCGCCTGACCGGACGTCCGGTGGAAGAACTCGTCGGGGTGGAGTTTGGTGTTCTCGGCGTGGGCTCGGATGGGAATGCTCGGGAGTTTCTCGAACGGGCTCTGGCTTCCTCCACAGGGCTGGTGGAAGAGACAACGTTCGTTGGCGCGGGCGACAGGAAGCTGAGGGTCAGCATCAGCGCAACCCCGATCGAATTCGGAGGGCAGCCAAGGCTGAACCTGATCTGCCGTGATGTGACCGAGGCCCACACTCGGCTGGTCCATGCCGAGCGCCTGGCTATCCTGGGCAGCATGCTTGCCGGGTTGGCTCACGAGATGAAGACTCCTCTGGCAGCGATCAGCGCAAACATCGAGCTCTTTGAGATGGCGGTCCAGAGGATTCGTGAGCAGTGCGAGCCGCTCGTTGGGGAAGACACGCAGTTGCGGTCCGAGTGGGAACAGACCATTGATGTCCTCCAGGATGTCCTGCGGACGAACCAGACGGCCAGCGGGCGGCTGTCGGCGATCATCCGGAGCGCGGGTAGTTTCACGCGCAGCGATTGCGGAGAGAAAGAAAATGCGGATGTTCATGATGGCCTGGACAGTTCGTTGATCCTGATTGCTCACGAAATAAAGGGACGAGTCGAAGTGACACGTGACTACGGCAGTTTCGATCGCCTGCTGTGCTACCCGGGTCAGATCAACCAGGTGTTCGTCAACCTGCTCGTCAATGCCGCGCACGCAATCGAAGGACGGGGCAAGATCCAGATTCGGACCTGGGAGGAGGGCGGCACGGTCCGTGTCGCGATCGCTGACAGCGGAGTGGGGATGTCCGACGAAGTGCTGCGGCGGATCTTTCAGGCTGGTTTTACGACCAAAGGCTCCGAACGTGGGTCCGGCCTGGGGCTTTCAATATCGAACAGTATCGTTCAAAATCATGGAGGAACGATCGATGTTAAAAGTCGGCCCGGCCAGGGCACGACGTTTACGGTAATTCTTCCGAGGACCCCTGCAAGTGACTGACAGAAACGGTAAGCCTACGGTGATGATCGTCGACGACGAGGAGATGGTAACGATCTCCCTCAAAAATCTGTTCCGGCTACACGCCGATTACACGCTGGTGACCTACACTTCGCCCGCTGAGGCGCTAGAGTTCGGGCGCGAGTCGAACGTCGATCTGATCATCAGCGACTACATGATGCCCGAAATGGACGGCATCACCTTCCTCGGTCGTTTCAAAGATGTGCAGCCCCAGGCGATCCGGATCCTGTTGACGGGTTATTCCGACAAGGACAGCGCAGTGAGGGCGATCAACGAGGTCGGCCTGTTCCAGTTCATCGAGAAGCCGTGGGACAACGATTTTGTGCGGATGGTCGTGAGAAATGGTTTGGAGAAACGCGACCTGATCCGAACTATCGACGAAAAGATCAGAGAACTGGCTAACGCTAATTCCAGCCTCAAATCCATTCAGACGGACCTGATCAAAGCATTTATGTGATCGTTGGGTAGTTGTCAGTAATCAGTCTTCAGTATGAGCCGACGCCTGATTCCGAACAACTGACTACTGAGAACTGACGACTGGCGACGAATTACTACGTTTCGTCATCTGAATCCGCACGAAATCCGATCCTCTCAAAGGGGTTGGCGATTCCGGAAGCGACGTTTAGCAGGTGTGCCGCGGTCCGCTTCAGGTAGCGCGAATACAGCGCCGTCGCTACTGCGTCGGTTTTGCTGATATCGGGGTCGGGTGAGCGGAGCAGGCCGGTGACGATCTCGTCACACTGCTTGAGGATCCACCAGTGGCCTTCCATCAGAGCGCCGGCAGACTTGGAGTTGGACGACTTGAGCAGCGGCAAGACTTTCTTGAACAGTTCCTCCACACCGCCTTCGACTCGCGACACATTATCATTGTATTGCCCGCAGGTTAAACGGTCCGGATGGGCGCGAGCCATGTCCTTGATGTTTTTCGTGTAGTCGCCTATCCGTTCGATGTCGATGACGATGCTGGTCAGGATCAATCCCGGAATGATATTGACGCCTCCCGTGATGGCCAGATGCTTGAGAACCTTCTTCCGCACACCTCGTTCGTACGCGTTGATCTTTCGATCCATCTTGTACACATCCACATCGAGTTTGGCAGAATCGGTTTGCCTCAGTGAGCGGACCGCCGCACCGAACATCTCATGCGTGGTCTCGAGCATCACTTTGGACTCGTTGAATGCCCGTGTGAGGGAGTTGTCCTTCCTCCAGAGCTCGATCAGTTCCTTGAACCTAAGCATCGGTAGTCACCCCAACAGATAGATTAAAGCTAACGGTATGAGAAAGAAAACGGTGCCGATATAGGCGAACGGCACGATTCTCGAACGCATTGCGCCTTCGGCCAGGGCCGTGGCCAGGCGGATCGGCACCCACCTTGCCGGCCAGATGATGATGATCCCGAACGCGTTAAACAGGATGTGGGCAAAGGCGACCGTGACAGCGGCCTCACTACCGGTAACGAGCGCCGCGAGCATCGCCGTGATGGTCGTTCCGAGGTTCGCTCCGAGCGTCATCGGGAAGATTTGATGCAACGTCAGGATCCCGGCTCCTGCGAGCGGCACGGCGAGCGACGTCGTGATGGAGCTGCTCTGCACCATGATTGTCAGGACCACCCCAAAGGCCATTGCCCGGAGGGCGGTCTTGAACAGGACCGTATCGAAGAATGCTTCTACGCGTCCGATGACCAGGATCTTGAGGTTGACGACGATGTACCGCAGTGCGACAAAGAGCAGGACGGTGGCGACAACCAGCATTAACACGCCGGATTCCCCTGTCATCCTGGAGATTGCATCGGCGGCCGGGTCCACGACGAGTTTGATCGGGTTGACGAGCCTGAGCCCTCCGGATTCGCTCAGTCTCCGGCCGAGGAAGGTCGCGGTGATACCCAGAAAATTCGTGGCCAGTTGGAGAGGGAACAGGACCAGCACCGCGAACAGGTTGAAGAAATCGTGTACCGTTGCGGCCGCGAACGCCCTTTGAAACTCGGCCGGCCGCGCAATGTGCCCGACCGAAACGAGCGTGTTCGTCACGCTGGTGCCGATGTTGGCTCCGATGACGATTGGTATCGCGCCGGGAACGCTCAACGCGCCGGCGGCAACGAGGCCGACCGCCATCGAAGTGACCGTAGAGGAGCTTTGAACGAGGCTCGTTGCGAGAATGCCGATGAACAACCCGACGAACGGGTTGGCCGTCGTTGTCAGAAGCTGCTCCGCAAAACCGCTTCCGAAAAACTTGAAGGAATCTCCGATCAGCGTGATGCTGAGGAAGAACCCATACATCAAGGCCAGCAGCGCGCCGACCCTTACGGGATCCGGAATGGATCGCCCATCCATAGTGGGATGCCCCTTCTCGTGCCAGGTTGTCGGTTGTCTCAGAAGGTATGCAGGCCGCCGGCCCGCGGTCCAGGGGGTACGAGAACGACCTCGGGGAGGGGCGCGAGGCCCCTCCCATTGTCGGAAGGCCTACTGGTTGCTGCTGGTCGACGCAATCACTTTGCGGATAGCTTCGACCGTAGCTCTGGCCCGAATCTCGACCAACTTCTTCCCGTTCTCGATGGTTTTTTCAGCCGGCATGATCGTAATGCCGTTGATCGACGCCTTACCGGCTTTGACCCGCTGGTCGTAGCGCACCTTCTCCGGGTCCACCGTCATGATGATCGAGTTGACGCTGTAATCGTCATGGATGCCTTCGGACTCTTCGGGCTTGCCCGTGAGGCTTTCAATGGCGCCGTCGGATGCCTGCCAGCTGTCGTAGTACTCGCGGACGTGGTGAATCGACGTTGCGCTCCCCGCCCACTCGGCCGACAATTCTTGAGCGACCTCGGACAGGCCCCTCTGGTTGCCGCCGCTGTCGCCGATCATGATGATGTGCTTGAACCCGTGCTGCTTCAGACTGAGAGCCACATCGGCGAGTACCGCCTTGTAGGTTTCCATCCGGATCGGAATCGATCCCGGGTAGCGCGGGCTCTCGGGGTTTCCCGGCTCGTAGCTGAAGATCGGCGCGATGAGTGCATCGCCGAGCATGCGTGCCGTGGCCTCGGCCGTCGCCTGGAGAACGTACATGTGTTTGGCGGTAGGTACGTACGGCCCATTCTGCTCGAGGCTGCCGGCCGCGATGATCACCGTCGTCTTGCCGTCCGCCACGGCGTCGCGAACCTCCATCCAAGTCAGCTCCTCGATCCACACGCTGTCGAGAGCGTCGATGGGTCGGGGGGCGTCCAATTCGGCCTGGGCCGCCGCGGGAACTGCGATCGCGAGCATCGCTACCAGTGCCAGCCATCTCGAAGAACTCATAACGGGAAACCTCCTGGTGAATCTGTCGGACCGCCGGCGAGTCGAAGCGCGACGGTAAGGTCCGATTCTAACCCATCGGGACTCGAACTACCCGACTCTTGTAGGCAGTCCGGTGAACCGGCGCCGGCCTGCATCTTGAATTCAAAAGAGGCGGAAACCCGTGAGAGCTTCCGCCTCGGACGCCTACTGATCCCACTCCGAACACCAGAGTGAGGTTCCGGCCAGCCAGTCAAGAGCGGGATCGCCAATGGGCTCTCCCGGAGGAAGATTCGGAGCGTCTGGTTGCTGGTAGGCGTCGGCCGGCCGCTCGAGGAAGCGCCCGATGTCGGTCGCCAGAAGCGCAAAGTGCGCCCGGTTCGATACATCCCCACGGCCTGAGTTCGAAATTGATCGCTGACTCAGTTCGCGAAGCCGATAGGTGGCAATTGCCCTTACCTGCGGCATGTCGGCGCCCGCGGCCAGGTTTGACAGTCCGTCCACGACGACCCGTTCGACCGCTCGGAGGATCTCCGCCTGGTAAGCGTCGGCCGGTTCCACTCCGAAAGTGCCAGCGACCAGCTGACCGAGGACCTCGTCGAGGCCCGGCAGGGTGGAATCGAGCGCGTTCTGCTCGACCAATCGTGCCGCGCGTTGCTCGTTGAGCATGTTGCTGACCGTGATTTCAGCCAGTGACACGGCAGGCGTGATCGCGTCGAACATGCCGCCTGTGTAGCGCGGGAACAGCTCCCGATTCCTTCCGAAGCCGGACGGCCGCGGCGGCAGGTTGTCGAGCACGGTCTGTGGCAGAGTCAGCTCAGCCGGATGCAGGGTTCTGATCAGGGAGTCCAGGACTCGCCGTTGTGCGTTTCCGGAGACGCGTTCCAGCGGAACCTGTCCGTCGCCCCGGAGCGCGTAGGTGTAGTTCATGCCCCCAAGGCCGGATGCGGCCGCGATGATCTGGTATCGATGGTGGAGGTACAGCGGAACGAGTACTTCCTCCATCGTAGCCAACGGCATGCCGAGCTTGATCGAGTTTTCGCCGAAGCGGTTCAGGGAGTTGCGCCTTAGGTCCATCAGGCGGTCGAGTTCGGCGGCCGGGTCGCGTCCGTTGGCCCATTGATGCACCAGCGGACTGACCTGCGTGTCCTGGTTGCTCATGTACATCAGACCCCGGGCTCGTGCGTCGGAGAGAATGCCTTTCAAAGCTGCATCCTCGTCGGTTCCGTCCGGAAAATCCTGGTATGCCCATTCGACGAACACGTTGTCCCATTCTCCGATCCCGACGTCGTAGGCCTCGGAGAAGTCCAATGTTCCGTTCTGGAGCAGGGTGATCAGCGGATGCGGGTAGTCGAGCACGGAGACCCGGCCCAGTGGGCTCGCGTAGTAGTTGTGGCCGAACCCCAGGGTGTGCCCGACCTCGTGGGCGGCGAGCTGACGAATGCGCGCCAGCGCCATGGCTTCAAGCTCCGGAGGCGCCTCCGTTCCGTTCTCGTAGGGCAAGAGCAGGCCTTCGGCAATCAGGTAGTCCTGGCGGACACGGAGCGAGCCGAGCGTAACCTGGCCTCGGATGATTTCACCTGTCCGGGGATCGGTGACCGATCCACCTGAACTCCAGCCCCGTGTCGAACGATGAACCCAGTTGATGACGTTGTACCGGACGTCCATCTTGTCGGCGCCTTCGGGCAGGCGTTCAACCCGGAAGGCGTTCCGGTAGCCTGCTGCCTCGAAGGCTTGATTCCACCATCGGGCCCCATCAAGCAGCGCAGAGCGGACCGGCTCGGGGGCGCCGCGATCCAGGTAATAGACGATCGGCTCGACAGGTTCGCTGACTTCTGCCGTCGGATCCTGCTTTTCGAGGCGGTGACGTCGGGCAAACCGCTTGACCATGGGCTCGCCGAGCGGAGTGGAGTAATCCCTGTAGCTGATCGCTCCCACACCGGACCGCGGATCGGCTTCGCGGGAAGTGAAGCCGGGGCCGGGCAGTTCGACCAGGGAATAATGCAGCCTCAGGGTGACCGCGCCAGCAGACGGAGCCACGGTGCCCACCATGCCGCCGGGCTGATCGCTCGTATAGGTGAGCGTGACGTCCATCTCGGAGTTTTTCGGAAAGGCCTTGGTGTAGGGGAGATGGATCGCGCTTCGGGACGTGTCCAGCCGGTAGGTGGAATTTGTGCGTTGGCGTAGTCGCCCGATGACGTTATGGGCATCCCGGATCAGGAAGTCTGTCGTATCGACCAGGACGCGCCCATCGGTCTCGGCCGCCACGGTGAAGCCCCAGAGCGTGGATATCGCAAAACCTTCCTCGACCGCACGCCGCTCATCGGGGTCGTCGCTAGACGAGCGATAGGCGTAGTTCGGTTGAACCATTAGTATTTTGGGTCCAACACGTTGAAACGTAACGATCCGTGAGCCCCCGGACTGGCCACGATCCAGGCCGATATCGTTCGATCCGAGGCCGGCTGCCAAGCCGCGGGCGTAGAGCACCTCGGTGTCGAACAGGCCGATCTCCAGCCACAGCGTTCCGGCTTGCTCATCCCAGTACATTGGGAAGAAGCCATCCATTTCCTGCATGCCCTCGGTCTTCTCCTCAATGGTCGGTGTGGATTCGTCCTGCGCCTGAACGGGCGAAAACGAGCCGGTGAGGACTAGGGCGAGAGCCGCGATCAGTAACGCGGCGCCTGTTTGACGAAAAATACCCTTGGTCATGGGTCTCCTCCTTGACGCCCGGTTAAGCGTCGTCGAAAAATCTGGTCGCAAAAAAGTCGCAAATATGGCGTACGGAAATCGAACGGTCGGTTTAAATATCGCAGGGTAGCGATGCATGTCCGGGATCGGTGCAGCTTATATTAGTTTCCAGGGAAGGGTCAATGATGCGGACTGCCGAATGGATAAACGTCGTTTACTTCCCGCTGCTGGTTGCGCTCGCGTGGTTCCGGCCGCTCGATGTCCGCCGTCGGCTGGAGATAGCGGGTCTCGGCGTGGCCGGCCTGGTTCTCACGCTGCTGGGGCGGTTCTCCGATGCCGTCATCCCGATCGATCTTTCCGGTGCGCTTCGCGACTGGCTGCCTGCGCCAATCCTGCTGGTCGCTTACTGGCAAGCCGGCCGCTTCTACATCGCTCCCTGGGGCTGGTTCCAGCAGAGGCTTCAGGCATTGGACGAATGGACCGGTTCGGCGCTCTCGGTCTTCGCCCCCCTTGCTCGCAGCTACGGGGTCTCCAGGTACCTGGAGATCGCCTACCTGTTTGCCTATCCTCTCGTGCCGCTCGCCCTGGCCGCGTTGTACGAGACGGGTTGGGGGAGCCGGGCGGACTACTTCTGGACTGTCGTCCTGCCACCGTCATACTTTTGCTACGTGATGCTGGCTTTCGTTCCGACCCTGCCCCCACGTCTGCTGGATGGGTCCGGGTCCGATGCGCTCGGCCGGAAACAGGGCAGACGCCTCAACCTGTGGGTGCTCGACCGGTTGGGTATCGGAGCCAACACGTTCCCGAGCGGACACGTGGCGTCTACGATGGCGGTATCGCTGGTCATCGTTGAGTTCCTGCCGGCCGCGGGCGGCGTTTTCCTGTGGGTGTCGATCAGCATTGCGGTCAGCGTGGTCATCCGGCGATACCACTACGTCGCCGACGCGGTCCTGGCCGCCGCCCTGGCCTTCGGATGGTGGTTTCTGCTAGGTCGCCTATAGCGCGCCGGCGACAAACCCCTTGAGTATCTGTAGCCCGATCAGCAGGATCATAGGAGAAAAATCGAGCCCGCCCATCGCAGGCAGTGCCCGCCTGATGGGGTTCAGGAGCGGTTCGGTGAGGCTGTTGACGAACTGGGCGATTGGGTTGTTGTGAGGGAGCCTCATCCACGACAAGATGACGGCGATGAGGACGACGAGCGAATACATATCGATGACTTGGAGCAGTAGCATGTCTTCTATGATAGCGCGACCCGATTTGGAATTTCGTGACGTGCTGTAATCCCAGCTTAGGTCCACCCTTCGGGAGATCTCAAGGGCGTAGAGATTTCGGTCTCGATCCAGTAGGGTCCTGATTTGGGATTAGAGCACCGTCCCCCTATTATAGTTTCGATGTCTGAAGTACTGGAATCTCGCAATCCGCTGAACGGTGAAACCGTCGGCACGGTGGAAGTCACGCCTGTCGATCAGATTTCAACGATCGTTGCCCGGGCGCGTGACGCCCTCGACGCCTGGCGTGAGGTGGGCGTGGAGCAGCGCGGAGAGATCCTGAAGCCCGCCGGCGTGCCTCTTCTGGAAAGAGCCGAGGAGATCGGGGCGCTGATCACTCGCGAAATGGGCAAGACCCGTCGATCGAGCGTTGCCGAAGTCACCAACTGTGGACGTCGTTTCACCAGGGCGATCGATGAGATCGTCGATGCGCTCCGGCCAGAGGTGATCGAGGACAAGAGGACGCGGTCGACGCTGTACTACGACCCGTTGGGGGTTTGCGCGACGATTTCCCCATGGAATTACCCGGTATCGATGTGCCAGTGGATGCTGTTGCCGGCACTGATCGCGGGGAACACGGTGGTGTTCAAACCGTCGGAAGAAACTCCTCTGAGCGGCGCGGCATACTTTGACATCCTCAACGCCTTCCTGCCCGAAGGTGTGCTCCAACTCGTCCAGGGTGCCGACCGACAGGGGAAGGCGCTCGTGGCCGCAGATGTCGACCTCGTCGCCTTCACGGGGTCCCGCACCGCCGGTAAGCACATCCTCGCGGCGGCAGCTCCCGGCATGAAGCGGGTCATCCTCGAGCTTGGCGGCAAGGACCCGATGCTGGTGTTGGCCGATGCCGATCTCGACGCCGCGGCGAAGTTTGCCCTCATCAGTTGTTTTGAGAACGCTGGCCAGATGTGTATTTCGACCGAGCGAATCTACGTAGACGAGTCGGTAGTGGCTGACTTTCAGCAGAAACTCGTCGACCTGACGGCGGAATGGACCATGGGAGACGGCCTCGACGACACCGTCCGCATGGGCCCGATGGTTCACGACACGCAACGGAGGCATGTCCTCGAACACATCGAGCGGGCGGTTGCCGCCGGAGCGCGAGTCGTCACGGGCGGGGGTGAGCACAAGGACGGTTTCGTGGTGCCGACGATTCTCACCGACGTAGCTGACGACATGGACATCATGCGGGAGGAGACGTTCGGCCCGGTGGCATGCATTCAGCCGTTCAAGGGCATGGATGACGCGGTTCGGATGGCCAACGACAGCCCCTATGGCCTCGGAGCAGTCGTTTTCGGGCGGGATGAAGACAATGCCGCCCAAGTCGGCCGCCGACTGGATGCCGGGATGATCGGAATCAACCGAAGTTGCTTCGGTGCGACCGGCGCCCCGTGGGTCGGTGCAAAGGAAAGCGGCTACGGCTTCCACAGCTCGAGGGCCGGCCACCGCCAGTTTGCCCAGGTTCGCGTCCTCAGCCGGGGAAAGTGACCGGGCTTCTGCCGCGAGCTGTTTAGCCCACGGTCGTCCGGAAATCGGGCGCGCGACGGTAGTTCGTCGCCTGCTCAAATGCGTAGGCGAACCGGATCAAGGTCGGTTCGCTCCACGCCCCACCGAAGAACGAAATCCCGGCGGGGAGATCGGAAACGAAGCCCATCGGTACAGTGACGCTCGGGTAGCCGGCTACAGCGGCCGGCCGGGAGCTCGATCCGGTACCCTGATCGCCATTCACGTGGTCGGTCATCCATGCCAGCCCGCCCGTCGGCGCCACCAGCGCGTCGAGATTGTGCTCCCGCATCACCGCGTCGATGCCCTCTTCCCGGGAAAGGCGATGGCCCTTGGACAATGCGTCCAGGTAAGCCTGCTCGGAGAGCGGGCCCTTCTCCTGGGCCGCGATCAGGATGTCCTGGCCAAAGAACGGCATCTCGCGGTCCGCGTTGCTCGCGTTGAATTCGATGATCTCCGCAAGGCTTCCGACCGGAGCCGAAGGCCCGAGGCCCTCGAGGTAGCCGTTGAGGTCCTCCTTGAACTCGTAAAGCAACACCTCGAATTCATCGTCGTTGTATTGATCCCAGTTCGGAACATCGGCGGGATCAATAAGGGTGGCCCCTTGGTTACGCAGTGTCTCGAGCGCGCTGTTGAACAGGTCGTCGATCCGCGCGCCGAACGGGAAGTTACGGGCGACGCCGATTCTCGCATCGTTGAGGCCCGCCGGGTCCAGGAACTGCGTGTAGTCGGAATCGGACCGGCCTTCGCTGGCCGCTCTCGCCGCGTCACGGGCGTCGATACCCGTCAGCGCTCCGAGAAGGATCGCGGCGTCCCGTACGGTTCGCGACATCGGACCGGCCGTGTCCTGGCTGTGCGCGATCGGGACGATCCCCGAGCGGCTGACCAGCCCGACGGTGGGTTTGATGCCGACAATGCCCATCCGCGTCGACGGGCACAGTATCGAGCCGTCCGTTTCCGTGCCGATCGCCAGGGCGGTCAGGCTCGCGCTTACGGCCGCGCCCGAGCCGGAACTCGAGCCGCATGGGTTGCGGTCCAGCGCATAGGGGTTGACGCACTGGCCGCCGCGACCGCTCCAACCGCTGGACGAATCGTTGGACCGAAAGTTGGCCCACTCGCTCAGGTTGGCTTTCCCGAGGATGAGAGCTCCCGCTTCTCGCAGTCGCTCGGCGACGAAGGAATCCTGGGAGGGAATCGAACCCTCGAGCGCGAGAGACCCGGCCGTCGTCGTCATCTGGTCGGCCGTGTCGATGTTGTCCTTGATCAACACCGGGACGCCGTGCAACGGCCCTCGCAAGCTGCCTGCCCGTCGTTCCTCGTCGAGCTGGTCCGCGATCTCCCCCGCCTGGGGGTTGATTTCGATGACCGACCGCAACCCGGGACCGGCTCGGTCCAGAGCCTCGATCCGACCCAGGTAGAGTTCGGCGATCGACCGAGCCGTTAACCGTCCCGACTCCATGCCTTCTTGCAGTCCTGCGACGGTCATCTCGTCGAGCTCAAACGGTCCGACATCCACGGATGTGCCCTCCGGAGTGGAATCAGGACTATCGCCCGGCGTACATCCGGCCGCGAGACCTGCGCCACCGGCGATTGCTGAGCCGATGAAGCGTCTACGATTCATCATGACGGTGTCCTCGCTCTCTAAGCAGTGTGAAAAAGGACACTAGTCGAAACCCGTGTTTCTGTCGAGGGAGGAATCCTGTCAGCCCGTGGTACGCTCGTCGATCGCGACAACCCGACAGGCACGGATCATGATCCGAACCACCGAAATCTCTATCGAAACCGCTGGGCACTGCGATGTCCACGACATCACCGACAGATTGAATCGAGCCATCGACGAGAGTGGTATCGACGAAGGCCAGATTCTCGCGTTTGTCCCTGGCTCGACGGCCGGCATCACGACGATCGAGTTCGAGCCGGGTCTCATCCGGGATATTCAGGAATTCTTCGAGTCGTTGCTTCCAGAAGGCCGGGACTATCACCACCACGCCACCTGGGGCGACGACAACGGGTCGAGTCACGTCCGCGCTGCCCTGGTCAAGCCTTCACTCACGATCCCGTTCGTCCAGCGCCGGATGCTCCTTGGGACCTGGCAGCAGGTCGTCTTTGTCGACTTCGATACGCGCTCCCGACAACGCAAGATCGTCATCCAGATCATCGGCGAATAATCGCGCGGTCCTGGCTGGGGATGCCCGCTGGACGGGAGTCTACCCGCTCGCTACCGCTCCCGGTTCTGTGGGATATCAGGGAGCTGTGCGCGTTTCAGGAGTGCCATCTGACCTGCGTGGTACAGGTTGTGCTGAACCACGCCGTGAAGCAGTTCGTAGACGGTCTTTGTCTTGGGCCGGTCTTCGAGCCTCGAATCATCCAGTCCCAGGATTGCATCACGGAGACGCTTCTCGCTGTCAACCAAAGCGGGGACGGCCCGATCCCATGCGTCAGTTCCCGTGTCGACAATCTTGGGGCAGTTCTCCTCTTCGGACAGTTCGTGCTCCTCTCCCTCCACGATGAACCGAACCACGTCCTGCCAGTACTTGACGTGAAGGACGAGCTCCCAGACCGTGTGTGCCTCGGCGATTGGACGTGTCGCGGCCGTTTCGGGCGAAACGTCCTTCAGGACCTAAGCAGCCTGTCGCAGAACCCTGTGGGGTCGCGTTACGGCCAAACGGCACCGGATTCTAGGAGACGAGGACGAGACAATGCCCCTTCATTGTGAGGAGTCGTCGACAACGAAGACGGTGCCGTTTCGCCGTAACCCTCCGGGCGCATGGGGGTTCGGGCCTCGGGCTTTGTCGTTCGTCGGTTACGATGAAACAGCATCGTGCCCTCCTCACTTCGCGCCCGCGACCCGAAGACCCGTGCGCGCGGCCCCACAGGGTTCTGCCACAGGCTGCTTAGCAGGGCAGGCCCGTGCCAGGCGTCGCCTTCGAGGGATCGCCGCAGTTGATCGCCGATGCGCTCCACCTCCGTCACTCCGAAATGCCTCCCTTGGCAGGTCGTTCCAGGGCAGTCCCTGCTTCGATCGCAGCCCGAGTTTCCGAGTCCAGACGCAGCCCGAGTCCGTCGGCCAGCCGGGTCAGATAGTTGAAGATCCCGACGATGTGAGCCAGTTCCAGGCAAGCCCGGTCGTCGAATCCCATGTCGCGCAGCGGCTTCCAGTCTCCTTCAACCATTTGAGTTGGGCTGGCGCTCAGCTTTTCGGCCAACTCGCACAGCGCACGGTCTCGTTCGGACAGGCCGGCATGGTCCCGCCAGCGCCCATGACGGATCGCATCGATCAGGGCCGGTTCCCCGGCTTCGACACGCAGCACCTCTGCGTGAGTCTCTGTTCAGTAGAAACAGTCCTGCGCGGCGGCTGCTACCGTGGCGACCATCTCACGCTCTCGACGGGACAGGTCGCCGGGAACGAACATGATCTCGCCGAACAGCGTTCGGAACGCCCCTCCGATTCGGGGATGGGCCAGGAGCAAACGGCCCATCGCGGGAATGAAACCGAAATCGTACGGGTGAGTAACGCCGGACGGGATGGCCGCTCTGACGGCTGTTTCATCCGGGATCCGTACCCAGGCGGATTCTTCGCTTTGTGCCATGTGCGACCTCCAATCAGAACAGACTGCGTACGGCCTCTTCGACCGCCGGCCAGGCCGATGAACGCGGGTCGATCAATTCGTAATGACCGACACCCTCGAGCGGGACCAGGCGCGCTTCGCCGCTGTGACTCTGCGCCTTCGTAACATACTGCCGGCTGAATCGGAAAGGAACCTCCTGGTCTCGGGTTCCGTGGATCAGGATCTGCGGAATGCTCGCAGGGAGCCGTTCGATTGGCGAAGCGACGTGATAACGATCGGGATTGTCTCTCGGCGAGCCGCCGAGTAGTCCCGCCACCGCCGCGCCGCCGAGGCCCAGTTCCCAGGCAAGCTCCAGATCTGTGACTCCGGCCAGTGAAACGGCGCCGCGCAGGGCGATAGGGTTGGGATCAGAATAGGCGGCATCTGCCTTGCCCCTCGGTCGAGTCGCCAGCCACAGCGCCATCTGTCCCCCAGCGGAGTGTCCGAGTGCGACCACACGCCCAGAGGCGACGGGATGTGTCTCGGCCAGCTTCCGAACGAAGTCCGTTCCCGCACCGATGTCTTGGAAGGTGCCAGGCCACCCCCCGCCATCGTCGCCGACCCTGCGGTACTCCAGGCTCCAGGTCGCGAAGCCCGCGCGCCGGATCGCATCGGCCAGGTGGCCGATATGATCCAGACTGTACTCCGACTTCCAGAATCCTCCGTGGATGATCACCACGACTCGGTGAGGTCCCGCCCCATCGGGTAACCGAAGCTCACCGAACTGGGGTGTTTCCTGACCGTAGGCGATGCGTGCGTCGGGCCGTGGCGCGGGCAGATCGAGAATTTGCTTCGATGATCCTGTCATGCAGGTACGATTGGTCGATACTATTTATGTAATAGCCTATATAGTCAGTCAATTAACTTATAATAACTAATCAATAAGATGAATAAAATTCGAGTCGGCTGAGTACCCGTTGAGCAGTAAGTGCTTGACTCGAACGTCACTTTTGCGCCATCAAACCTTATCGACACCGTTACCGGGCAAAGGCGGGAGCGATTTATTTTCCATGTTTGATGTCAAGAGCCGCGCATTCGAGGGGGGTACCGTGCTGGAGGCATCCGGGCGCCTCCGCGCCGGGGATCCGGTCGAATTGCTCATGGACGCCGCACAATCCGCCGTCGCCGGCGGCGACAAACTGGTTCTGATCGACATGCAGGATGTCGGCTACATCGACAGTATCGGTATCGAAACCCTTCTGGAAATCCACAAGAAGCTCATCGCAGCGAGCGGCCGCCTCATGCTGTGCGGGCTGCGCAAGAACGTAGATGAGTTGATGCAGATCACGAGGCTTTCGACCGTTTTTGAAATCCACCCCGACGAGGCTACGGCGCTCAAGTCCCTGGAAACCTGATTCTTTTCGCTATTCGATCGTGACGTATGGACCGGCGAATATCGAATAGCTGCCGTTTCCGCCCGTGCCGTAGTAGAACCGCAGCCGATACATGCCCGGAATCGCCTGAAGCGTGCTCCGATCTATTGGAACCGGACCGAATGCCACCCTCTCCCGTTCCTCGCTCCACAGGTCGAAGTAACGGGCGGTGGCTCTGCCCTGTTCCGGCCTCGTGAGTCGAAACCCAACGGAACTCCCCCAACGTAGAACTTCCGGCACCGGCTCGAGCGTGTATCCCTGTACATTCGCGAATAGCTGTGTCGCCGTGATCTCCGTGCTCATAAACGCTCGCCCCGCCGAAGAATAGATTCCGATGCCGATATGGGTTATTCCCTCAGCAAGGATGTTTCGACGATGCCCCTCGCTGCCCATCAAGCCGTCCATAATGTCCCGGGCCAGCTCGGGGACTTCGACCAGCTCGCCTCGGATGCCCATCCAGATGTTTTCTGCCGTCGTGCCGACTAGTGTCCTGTGCCGCTGGGCAACGCGCTCGGCCGGACCCTGTCCGCTCGGGTTGGTGTGTGAAAAAAACTCTTGTTCCAGCATGTCCATGCTGTGAATTCTGGCGATTCGCGTCAAGTCCGGTTCCAGTTCGACAGGGCTGAGCCCGTGCTGCTCCCGCTCGAAATTGACCCGTTCCAGGACGATCTCCTCGACTGCGGCCAGCAGCATCTTCTGCCGTGTTTGGGCGTTCGAGGTGGCTGTCCCAGCAAGAAAGGGGACAAGGGAGGCGAGGATCACGCCGAAGCTCGTCAGCAGAACCCGCGTACGCATCCCTTCATTCTACACTTCCGGTGGGTGAGCCGCTCGACCCTGTGTCGTTGCGGCCAAAAGAAAACCCGACGGTGGAAAGCCAGTAAACACCGCCGGGTTCGCCTCCCGTCCACCGGCAGGTGGTGGTGAACGGCAGACGATATTGAGTGAATGACAAGCAGCCCGAGCCATCAGACTTCTGCTACGGACTGCTAGCCTAAGAAGACGTAAGACTCAGCTGAAACCGTGCAAACAATTTCGAGAGTCTGGAAAAACTACTTCCCAGAGTCTCCGTGCTGGGGGTCATTCGGTGACGCCAGGCGGATCGGGCGCCGGAGGGTGAGCTTTACGTCGGCATTCGGGAACGTGATGATGTCGTCGAAACGGACCATCTGGCGAGATTCGAGGGGGGATCCATTGATCATTACGCCACGGTGCTGGCCGAGGTCCTCGATCTGGAATCGTCCCTCGTCCAGCGTGAGCACGATCGATTTGCGGGACATTCCATGGTCGTGGACGCGCAAATGATTTTCTTCTCCGCGCCCGACACGGAACGGAACCTCGGCGACGGGGATCTCGCGTGGCCCGACACTCGGCTCAGGTCCGGCCGTTATTGTCGGCAGGCCGGGCGCTGATTCAGCCCGGGATGCGGGCGACACTTCGAGAATCGCGAGAATCGTCTGGTTTTGCTGCGTCATGCGTCTACGTCGAGTGAATGGCGGTGGTCGGACAGGGAAACGGTGGCCCTCTACGCGGTTGCGCTCGGTGTCGGGCGTGACCGGTTCCTCCCCTCCGTTGAACGGCCCGATCTTAGCCGAGTTGGGTTTTCGGGGTCAACAGTTTGTCCTTGGTCCGAGAGGAGTGGCCGAAATTGGTTCCGGAGTGCCGACTCGAGCGTATCGCGACCACCCGGGCGACGCCAGCGACCCAGTCATCGGAAAATATCAACCCTTTGCAAGAGAGACGGTTGCGGAATTGGGCATATTTGCGTTATGGTCGGCACTCACTGATGAGCCATCTTCCACTGCAACCGGCGGCCATTACCGGCGGCCATTACCGGCGGTAAGCACCCCAAAGTACCCCGATCCGACGTCGCTCGTCTGCGGGAGGTGCTCGCCGTTGTCAACGGGGACGTCCAAAGGCCCGGAAGGATCCTGACGGCGAGAAATCGGGTGCGTGAGGCACTTGCCCGCCTGATCGAGTCCTGCGACGCCATTGAGCAGGCTCCCGATGGCTCTGACACGGACAATCGAGACATCCGACGGCTATCCACTGCTCTGGAGCCTGTCCGCGGAAGGCTGGCCAAGGTTCGGCTGTTTCCAACCGGGACCCAAGGGGGTTTGGAAGCCGTGGGGCGGGGCCGAACCAGAGTTCATCGATTTCGTGTGAGCGAGGATCTAATGCAGGGGCAGGATGCCGAAGACGAGCTATATCTGGGTTTCGCCCAGGGCATCAGCCGGCTGGACGACCTGCGCCGGCTACGCCGCTGCGATCGGTGCGACAGGTTCTACGTACGCACGAAGGTTCAGCGGCAATCGCGGCATTTCTGTTCGGACGATTGCCGTAGGGCTTTTCACAACGATCGATAGGTTAATCAGACCAGTCGCGCTCGAGCATGCTGTAGACGGCTAGGTTCACGAACCGGTCGTTGACCCATTCCGCTTCGCGCTTGATGCCTTCGGGAACGAATCCGAGCCGTTCGGCGATGGCACAGCTCCTGTGGTTGTCCTCGGCCGCCTGGATTTCGACCCGGTGCATGCTCATTTCCGAGAACAGATGCCCGGTTAGAGTGCGGACCGCGCGTGTCATGATGCCGCGCCCCTCGAAGGATTGTCCGATCCAATATCCGATCTCAGCCTTTCGGCTCTTCTGATTCACGTAGACCAGGCCGATCAGTCCCGCGAGTCGACCCTCGAACTGGATCGTGCAGTGGAACCCGTTGCCCTCGGTTTCCTGCTCGAGGGACCGTTCGACGAACTCCAATACGTCGCCTGGAGTCGTCGTTCCGTCGACCCATGGCATCCACTCACGCAGGCGCTTTCTCGAACGGTCGATCTCAGCGTATATCTCCTGGGCGTCTTCGGGGCGGACCCGTCGGAGTGTGATCCCATCGCCCGCGTCGAGTTCAGTCAGAGACATCGGAGCCATTATGTCACCGCCGTCGCGTCACTCATGAGCTAGCCACAGGGATAGTCGGGATTCACCGAGACTCGGAGCTTACGCCAGGGTACGGATCACAGGTCGGTCGGCGTATATCCACAGTAACGGACGGGCGCGGAACACCCGGTCGCTACCGCTCCCGGTTCTGAAGTTTTGTCTGTAGGTAGGGGCGGAGGCAGCCGATAGGAGGGATAAGAGACTCGAAAAAGGGGGACCGAATGATGAAGCTTTTGCTTCCGATCGCGATGCTGTTCTTCGGCGCGCCCCTCTTGGCACAACCACAAGTTCTCATCGACAACAGGACCGAGCATGACGTGGACACCGCTCGTGTCCGCCGATTGACTGTAGAAGCAGTCGCTGACGCGCCCGTTAGCGAACCCACGATCTTCGTTCACATTTGGCCAAGGAAGGCGCTCCAGACACTAGCCGGACGAAAAACGCCATTTTTCGTCGGCCCGAATCACGTGTTCATGTACGACGTGGACTATCTGGCCCTGATCCACGGTGTGCTGCTCGTAGCGTTTCCCGGGGAAAGCAGCGACAACCTGGGGACCTGGGGGCGTCGCATCTGGCTGACGGACCAGCTTGTTGTGCGAGTAGACACGCTTACCGCGGCATCGGCCAGCCCGCAGTAGGCTTGGGGGACAGGCTCCCCTGTCCCCCTTGATCCGCTGCAGGAATTCCAGGATTCAAGCTGTAATAGCTGATAGAGGCGAAGAGGGACAGGGGAGCCTGTCCCCAATTCATTGCTTCAGATGGGCAGCGATCCCTCCGAAGATATCTTTCACGTTGTACCGGCTCAAACGATTGCTGATTATGGGTTTCACCCCGTATCCGGCTCCGGTGGCGTCGGCAAACGACTTCAACGCCTCCTCCGCCGTGATGGCCGCGTCAAAGTTATTGCTGCCTGTGCCGCGATTGGCGGGGTTCGTCGCATCACCGGTCCCACCTGCGCCCCCGCCGCCCGCCCGCGCCGACATGGGCATGCCCACGCCGTAGACGAGCACGAGGTCGCTCGCCTCGTAAACCATCTCTCGCGAACGACCTAGATCCGCGCCGACGATCCCTCCCGTGGTAACGATCACGAGCGCCTTCCACTCATTGCTGGCCCCCTCGAGGATTTCGTAAGCCATCTGGAGTGTCGGAAAAAGGGTAGGGTCACCCGGTGATGTAGATATCCGCCCGATCGCCCGCTGAACGTCATCTTTGTCGGCATCAGCCGTCATCTCGAAGACGACGCTCGGCGTCCGGCCGAAGCTCAGGACGAAGACCTCATCATCATCGTCGAACTCGTCGAGCAGTACCTCGACGCCCTCGTTCACCTTGTCCATCAATCGGCCCATCTGGTCGCCGGCGTCGATCAGAATGCCCACACTTACCTGAGCCTGGGCCGTCGGTGCGATGAGGAGGGCCAAGAGTAGGGTCAGGCCCAGATGTGTCGTTGTTTTCCGAGTCATTGCTTGCCTCCTCCGATTTCGGCGTCTGAAGCCGAATCGAGGTCCGGATGTTTCAGATGGTGGTCGGTCGCGTCCTGGTAGGCCTTCGCGACGGCGAGCAGTTCGGATTCGCCGAACGGCTTGGCGAAAAACGTCATGCTCGAAGGCAAACCGTTGTCGTTAAATCCATTCGGAACCGCCAGTGCCGGGTGGCACGCGTAGTTAGCCATGTTGCTGGCGTTTCGGCCGGCGTTGAACGGCGGAGGCTCGGTCGGCGCTTCTGCCCCAGCCCCACCACCCCGGCCGCCGCGCGGCCTGCGCGGCCCACGCGGAATGAGGTAGACGTCGACACCCGACGTCGCCTCGGCCAATTGCATCATCATCATCGTGCGGGCACGTTGGGATTGGAGGTACTCAACAGCGGGGATGAGTCGCGCCGCACGGAAACTGTCGGCACGGGTTTGACGTCCCAGTAGTTCGGCACGCCCCGACCGCACGAGCTCATCGAAGAAAACGGCCATTTCAACGCCGTGCGCCGTGACGTAGTAGGGCCACTCCGGAATGTCGATGGGAGTCATCGTCACGCCGAGCGCCTCGAGATCGTCCAGTGTCTGCCGGTTGAGGCGCTTGGCTGCCGCGTCCTCGATTTCGTCGAGTGCCTGTTCGAGGTAACCCACGCGCATCCGACTGACGTCCCTGTTCCCGTCCCAGTTGAACGGGATGTCCTGCACGCTCAGGTCGAGACCGTCGGGGCGCGCGATCGCCCGCAGGACCAGCGCGCAGTCCTCCGCCGACCGGCACATCGGGCCCAGCCGGTCCTGCGTCCACGAGAGCGCCATGACTCCGTAACGGCTGATACGACCGAGCGTGGGTCGCAACCCGGTGACGCCACACCGCGACGAGGGGCCGAGAATCGATCCGCTGGTCTCCGTACCGATTGAGAAACCAACCAGGCCGGCAGCCGTCGCCGAACCCGGGCCTGCCGAGGATCCGCCCGAGCCGGTCGTGGGATCCCACGGGTTCATCGTCTGGCCGCCAAACCACTGGTCGCCGCCCGCAAGTTCGCCCGTCGCCAGTTTCGCCACCAGCACGCCGCCTGCTTCCCGGACCATCTCGATGACGCTGGCATCCATGTCGATGACCTGGTCCTTGTAGGCGTTCGAGCCCCAGGTCGTCTTGTAGCCCCGCGCCGCTATGATGTCTTTGGCTCCCCAAGGAATACCGTGTAGGGGGCCCCGGTAGCGACCGGCGGAGATCTCCCGGTCCGCCTGCTGGGCCTGAGCCATCGCGAGTTCATCGGTGAAGCTGACGACGCAGTTCAGTATCGGGTTATACCTGTGGAGGCGAGCGAGATACATCTCGGTCAGTTCCACCGACGTGACCTGCCGAGTCCGGACCAGCTCCGCCAGTCTTCGGACCGACCAGAAGGCGACGGCCTCCATGTTCGCCGGCCGCTCGACGGCCGGAATATCGCTGATCCGGAACGGCTCCTGCCGGCGGTTGACCTGCATGCCCGGCACAAGGGGGTTGAAATGGAATGGAGGTGACACGTCGTTCGGTATCCGGAGTTCACGGAGCTCTTCGTAATTGCCCAGCGCGTCATTAACGTTCTCCAACATGCGTTCGCGCTCTTCTTCGCTGAACTCCAGGCCCGAGAGCGACAGCGCGTCGCCGAGCATAGTTGTGGTGACCTGTTCGGCGCCCTCGGCCTGCATGCGGGCCCATAGAGCGCCCGGGAGAAGCGTCGCGCCGAGGCCCATGCCGGCAAAACGGGCTATGAAACGTCTTCTGGTCGCATCGCGGTTGTGCATTGACGAACACCTCCAAAACGAACGTCGAAATCGTAGGTTGGGCGCATTATAGGTTGGCATTCCCGACAGCGTCAACGAATCGGACGAGTGCAAAAAGTCAGAACCCGGAGCGGTAGCGACGGGGTAGTCATGCGGTCGGCATCGGGTCAGAACCCGCTCGCTACCGCTCCCGCCTCTGTCGGGCGTTTAAATGGGGACAGACGTGCCTGTCCCCATTTAAGATGCACTATCAAAAAATCTAGGAGGCGAAACATGATTCGAAAGATCTTCGCCGTGCTGATCCTCGGTATCGGACTGGTGGTCCCGGGAGTTGCGCAGGACTTCGACCCGGACGAAATGGCGACGTTCTCGATCGTCGCCCGGGATCCGGAAACCGGAGAACTGGGAGAGTGCGTCACATCCAAGGCGCTCGCGGGCGGTGACGGCGGCCTGACCGTCAAGGGTGGTGTCGGCGTCATCGCGCATCAGGCGTCCCGGGACCCGATGTACGGGAAGCTGGGAATCCTGTTGCTCGAGATGGGCATGAGCCCTACTGAGGCGCTGGAGTTTATGCAACGCGCGGACCGTACTCCGGAACGCCGCCAGATCGGCATCATCGACATCGAGGGCCGTACCGCCGTATACACGAACGGCGGCGCCAGTAGCGGACCTACGGGATCATGGAGAGGGCACAGGTGCGGCGTGGACTATTGCGCGCAAGGAAACAGTCTGACCGGACCTGAGGTCATCGAGGCCGTGGCGAACACCTTTGAGTCCTCCACCGGTCCCCTTGCCGAGAGATTGATGGCGGCGATCGATGCGGGACAGGCCGCAGGCGGAGACGCCCGCGGCAAACAGACCGCGGTGCTGATCGTTGCGAAACCGATGGCGTCCCGGAACGGATGGAGCGATCGCGTGGTCGACTTCCGCGTCGACGACCATCCCGAACCGATGAGGGAACTCCGACGGATCTACAACAAGAAGGTATCGGGCGACATGATCCGACAGGGGAACGGAATGATCAGCGATGGTGACGTCCGAGGCGGGCTTCGGGTGCTCATCGACGCGTCGGAACTTTCGCCCGACAATGACAATGCCTGGGTGGCGGTGGCGAGTGCCTACCTGAGGAACGACCGCAGGGCTGACGCGTTCGACGCGCTGCGGAAGGCCGTCGAACTGAACCCGAACAATAGAGTGCGGCTGCCGAACAATCAGAACTTCGCTTCGATCGTCGACGATCCGGAGTTCCGCAGGATTGTCGGGAACTGACCTAAACGTGTCGACAAACAGCGAGCCCGGTTTCGCTGGTAAGATACGCGGCATAGATTCAGAACCAAAGACCTTCCCGACCAGGAGGTACAGATGAGAAGACTGGCTGTGTGTTTGCTACTGGTGCTGTTCGCTGCACCACTCATGGCTCAGACCGCGGACGCCTTTGAGGATCCGTGGTTTTCGACATTCTCGATCGTCGCGTTCGACCCCGAGACGAACGAACACGGCGTGGCCGTGGCTTCACGGCCGGTGGCCGCGGCTGCCGCGGTTCCGTGGGCAGTTGCCGGCATTGGCGCAGTCGCCACCCAGGCTGCCGCGAATCGGACCTACGGCCCGAAGGCGATGGCGTTGTTCCAACAGGGATTGACACCCGACGAGGTCATTCGGCGCATCACCGATGAGGATCCTGAACGCGACCGCCGCCAGGTGGCCGTAATGGATGCGGAAGGGAACACCGCCGTGTATACGGGACGCCATGTGATCGACCGGAATTTTGATCCCGACGATCTCGTGCATCTGGGCGCGTACGCGGGTGACATTCAGCGCCGGCACTTCTCGGTCCAGGGAAACACACTGGCGAGCGAGGAGGTACTTCGGGCGATGGCCGCCGCATATGAAAATGCGCGGGATGACGGTAAGCCGATGGCCGAGCGGCTCATGAATGCCCTGGACGCTGGGAACAACGAAGGCGGCGACGTTCGCGGAATGGGTTTGGCTGGCATTCTCGTGGTGCAACCGACAGAAAGTCCGACCTCGATCGGTCGCGCCACGGATCTTCGGGTTGACCATCACGACAACCCCTTCATCGAGCTGCGCCGAATCCTCAACAAGCGTCTCGCGCGGCTGCATTCACAGCGTTCCGGCCGGCTCGCAGGCGAGGGGAAGTTTGCCGAAGCCATCGCAGCACAGAAGAAGGCGCGGGAGATGGACCCGTCCAGCGACTCGATCGCATATGGGCTGGCCGAACGGCACGCCCAGGCCGGCGAATACCTCAGCGCCCTTATGACCCTGGCGAAAGCCATCGAGCTTCAGCCCCGCTACCGGCGGGAAGCTCCGACGAATCCGGTCTTCGAGGCGTTGAAGCAATTCGTGGAGTTTCGGCGTCTCGTGGGACAGGGCCAGCAGGAGTAGGTGCCATCAGACTTCTGCCACGGGACACTAGTGTCCTGAATCAGAAGTACGGTTGCTATATTTCGGAGCGCAACGGTGTCGGATTTGGCGGAGCGATGACGAGCTAATGCTCATTCATTGCAAGGAGGAGCGACTCCAAAGGCGGTGCCGTTCCGCTCGAACCCGCAGGGCCGATGGAGGTTGCTGGTTGGGAAGGCTACGCCGACCGAGGCCATACCCAATTTTGTCGACCGATTCAACATCCACCTTGCGTGCGGCAACATCCATTGGAGATGGTGACCGTATTTCTGATTCAGGACACTAGACCCTGATCAAGCGTGATTGACGAGGTATTGATAGCGGCATAGCAGCAGAAGTACCCGAAATGCCCCCGTTCCGTGTGAATAAAGACTTGGAAAGAGTCTACGGAAAAGGAGGCATTTCGGATGAACGATTATACGCGCAAGAACATGAAGAACCGCAAGCGGCGAATCGAGCGCCGGCTTGCGGACCGGAATTGGACAGATCAGGCGGCGCCGATGTTTTCGGCGAGCAACATTCATTATGAGATGGGAGAGCGGACGCGCGGCACGGCGGTGGGCGGAATCGGGATGATGCAGTTGGTGGCGCGGCGGACGGGGCTGGTCAAAGCCATCGACGAGAGTGTGCATGTGCTGAAGCGGCACTTGCCGTATCACGAATCGGATCACGTGCTGAACATCGCCTATAACGCGTTGAATGGAGGGACGTGCCTGGAGGACATCGAGTTGCGGCGCAACGACGAAGTGTATCTGGATGCGCTGGGAGCGCAACGGATTCCGGACCCGACGACGGCGGGAGACTTCTGCCGGAGATTTGAGCCCAGCGACGTGGAGTCTCTGATGGAGGCGACGAATCAAGTCCGGCTGCGAGTCTGGCGCCAGCAGCCCGAGGCGTTTTTCGAAGAAGCGGTGTTGGACGCCGATGGGACACTGGCTGAAACCACAGGCGAATGCAAGCAAGGAATGGACGTGGCCTACAACGGGACCTGGGGGTATCACCCGCTGGTGATTTCGCTGGCGAATACTCAAGAGCCGCTGTACCTGGTCAATCGCAGCGGTAACCGGCCCTCGCATGAGGGAGCGGCCGCACGGTTCGACCAGGCCATCGCGCTGTGCCGTCGAGGCGGGTTTCGCCAGATCCTGCTGCGCGGGGACACCGACTTCAGCCAGACCCGGCACCTGGATGGATGGGACGACCAGGGCGTGGGATTCATCTTCGGCATCGACGCCATGCAGAATCTGGTGGCGCTGGCCGATGAACTGGAACCGCACCAATGGACGCGTCTGGAACGGCCCGCCAAGTACGCGGTGGCCACCGAACCGCGCCAACGTCCCGACAACGTGAAGGAACAAGTCGTTCGGGAGCGCGGTTTCGACAATATCCGGTTGCAGGGCGAGGATGTGGCCGAGTTTGCGTATCGGCCCAGAGCCTGCGACCGGGACTACCGCGTTGTCGTGGTGCGGAAGAATCTGTCGGTGGCCAAAGGCGAACAGGTGTTGTTCGACGACATCCGATACTTCTTCTACATTACCAACCGCTCGGATTCGGCCAGCCAGATTGTGCTCCGTGCGAATCAACGGTGCAATCAAGAGAATCTCATTGAGCAGCTCAAGAACGGCGTTCAGGCCTTGAGGATGCCGGTCGGGGATCAGACCAGCAACGGGGCCTACATGGTCATGGCGTCGCTGGCCTGGACACTGAAGGCGTGGTTTGCGTTGCTGCTGCCCGAAACCGGACGCTGGGGCCAGAAGTATCAGGCCGAGAAACAGACGGTACTGCACATGGAGTTCAAGACGTTTCTAAACGCCTTCATGTTCGTGCCTTGTCAGCTCGTGCGCACCGGGCGGCGCATCCTCTTCAGGATTCTGGCCTGGAACCGGTGGTTGCCGGTCTTGTTCCGTGCCGTGGATGTGCTGCATCAACCTCTGCGATGCTGACCCGATCATGGCCCTGAGCCCGGGCGATCGAGGTCCCGGTTTCTGTCAACCGCTCCAACACCAGCGAGGCTGAACTGAAACAGATCCAACAGAAACCCGATACCTGGATAAAACGATCCGGGAGCGGGATTCTATGCCTCGAATTTTATGCGCGCAACCTGGCCGTTGGCGGACTGGTTATGCGCTTGTTTTGGGACTAGAGCTTGCCGGCGACGATTTCGAGGATCTTTTTCTCGGCCTCGAGCGCCTTGGTTTCGATGGAGCGGGCACGGGTCAGCAGGTCCTCGATCCATGCCTTGTCGTCGACGCCGGAGGCGTTGATCTTGACGTTGAGGTGGGCGCCCAACACGGCAGACCTGGCGGCCAGGGCCCCGACCCCGGCGTCGGAGACGGAATTGGGGTTTCCGCCCTCGGCCATTGCCTGGATTAACTCCATCGAACCGTAGGCTGTCTCCATCACGCCAAACGGAATCTGGATGGCGTCCTTCGTGGCTTGCTGGATCGCTTCATTCCTGGCCGCCTTCTCGGCCTCGGAACCCTTGGGCATGCCCAGGGCGTCCATGAGGCGGTTGAAAGCGTCGGTGTCTTCGTCGATCAGGCGCAGCAGCTGGTCGTGGCACGCCTTGCCCTTTTCCGCCCACTCGGAGAATTCTTCCCAACGATCGTCCCAGCCTCGCTTGTGTGCTGATAGATTTGCCACCATCGTTGCCAGGGCGGCCCCCATGGCTCCCATGGCTGCCGAGATGGATCCCCCGCCGGGAGCAGGGGACTCCGACGCGGTCTCGTGAACGAATCCCTCCACCGTCCTATCCACGAGTCGTTTCCGAGACCCTGTGGCCAGCACATATTCGATGATCTTTTCTTCGGGCTTGAAAGGATAGAGGTCGTCAAGGCCGAGTGATTTGACGGCGATCCTGATGATCTCGGAGTCGGCGATCCCGGTGGATCGCTCCTGCTTACGCAGAAAGTACCGGCCAGCGTCGAGCATGGCCGACAGTGGCACCAGCCCGACCAGTTCGGAGCCAGTCACACGAACCCCGCGGGCATCGGCCTTCTTGCATGCCTCGTCGAAGGCCACGTGCATCGGAGTCACCGAGATATTGGTCAGGTTCAACGAAACCTGGGCGACACCGTATTCTTCGATGAACCAACCGATCCCCTTGACCGCTTGGAGACTGCCCGGAATCCAGACGACCTCGCCGTTCTCGTTCCTGACGATTGGCCCGGTTATCGGGTTACCTTCCCGTCTCTGCCGTCCCTTTTCGCGAATGTCGAATGCGATGGCGTTGGCTCTGCGGGTCGACGTCGTGTTCAGGTTGACGTTGTATGCGATCAGGAAATCGCGGGCCGCGACAGCGGTCGCTCCGGAACGCGCGTTGAGTTCTGCCGGTCCGAAGTCCGGTTTCCATTCCGGTTTGGCCAGCTTGTCCCCGAGGCCCTCGTACTCCCCGGACCGGACGGATGCGAGGTTCCGCCGCTCCGGAGTGAATGCCGCATGCTCGTAGCAGTAGATCGTCAGATCTAGTTCCCCGGCCAGCCGTCGCGCAAGGGTGCGAGCGTATTCGACCGTTTCATCCATCGTGATGTTGGCAACCGGGACCAGGGGGCAGACATCCATCGCTCCGAATCGGGGATGCTCGCCCGAATGCTTGCGCATGTCGATCAGCTCGACGCCCTTGCGCGCCGCCCGAACTGCCGCTTCGACCACCTCATCCGGCGTTCCGACGAAGGTCACGACGGTTCGGTTCGTCGCTTGGCCAGGATCGACATCGAGGAGCTTGACGCCCTCAACCTGCCCGATCTCGTCGGTAATCAGCTCGATGATGGAGGTGTCCCTTCCTTCGCTGAAATTCGGTACGCATTCGATCAGTCGTCGCATGGCCATGGATTCCTCTCGAGCTTCCGATGATAGCCGATCTCGAACGGGGGGGCACGATACCGGATTCTCGCGGGCTGAACGCGGAAATTGACCCTGAGTTCTCGTCAACGCAGTTTTTGCGCATATTCTTATTTTCAGCTTTTACTTTTTTTATAGTTTATATAGTATTTATAGGTGCCGTCTCGCGGGCCGCTTCTCGCAGCCGAATACGGTTCGCCCATGGAGGGGTTGACATGTCTACCGTCGCAGTTCCCACGGATCGCATGACGATCCAGATGAGTACCGAAGAATTAGTTATCGTTATCGACAGCCTGGCTGCCTTCCCGCTGGAGAGTCGCGACAAAGCGCCGCCCTTCTTGAGGGCGCTCAATACCTTTCGTGGCTCAGCGGCAGGGCGACCTTTTCCGGTAACTCTGGAAAACCTCGAGCTGGCACTCCATGTGCTCGTGAAAGTCACGCCCGAAATGCCTCCCGGGCGACGTGCCGTGGCGGAGGCCACCGCGGCCCGGCTCGCGAGCTACCTTCTGGCGTCGACCCGTCCGACAACGAACCTCCGTACCAGCGATGTCCTGATCAACCGGCATCCGATCCATCAGTCGAGACTCGACACTGTCGGGTACAGGCTGCTTGCCCACAAGAAGCCGGTGGACGGTTCGAACGACTCCGAGCTCGCCGACGGCCAAACCATTCTCGGAAGGTTCTCTGACGAAGGACTGGATCTGCTCGTGGGCGACCATCTGGCGTTTGTCGGGCTACCGCGGGCTGCCTTCATCGCGGGACAATGCGGAGCGCTGCCCAAGCACCGGGTCGTTCTAGAGCTCACCCATGTCGTCAATCCGGACGAACAACTCTTCCAGGCGATCGCGGAGCTGTCCAACAAGGGATTTCAGGTCGCCGTTTCAGACCTGCTGGTCCGAAAGAGCGATTACCCGCTGGCGTCGGTGGCTGATTTCGTCAAGCTCGATTTCCAGGACCTGGGTCGGAGTGCGATCGAAGCGCGCGTCGAAACCCTCCGTGAATCTTCGGCAAAGCTGCTGGCAGAGAACGTCGAGAGCCACTCCGACTTTGAGTTCGCCAAGAAAGCGGGCTTTGACTATTTTCACGGTTACTTTTTCTGCCAGCCGCGGCTCACGACCGAAGACGTTCCGCTCAACCGCCTGGCCACGATGCGACTGCTCGTACGGCTTCAGGATCCAAAGGTCAACGTTCAGCAACTCGAGGAGACGATCTCTGAG
Source organism: Terriglobia bacterium (assembly GCA_965206125.1). GTDB lineage: Bacteria > Acidobacteriota > Terriglobia > 20CM-2-55-15 > 20CM-2-55-15 > CAXWPM01. The sequence continues at coordinate 200,576 of CBDBIN010000043.1, read as the reverse complement.
GATCTGGCCCTGGCCACCAAGCTGCTTCTTTTCTGCAACTCCGCGTTCGTCGGTCTGGGGCGGACCGTGAATTCGATCGGACACGCCGCCGGCTTGATCGGTATCGACCGCATCCGGATCTGGGCCAGCCTGTTGATGTTGTCGCGGATGGAAGATCGCCCCCGGGAACTGATGATGACGGCCGTGGTTCGGGCAAAGATGTGTGAAAGTCTTGCGGAAATGTCCAACCTGGCACCGAAGGCGACCTACTTCACCGTCGGCCTGCTCTCAGTGTTGGACGCAGTGTTAGATTGTTCGATGGCACACGCCGTCAGCCTGCTGCCCCTGTCGCGTCACATCAACGATGCGTTGCTCTACGGCAAAGGCGATCTGGGTGGCGTCCTGAGGAGCGCTATTGCTTACGAACGGGGCGATTGGCGCGGCGCACGGTCACACAAATTAGGTCTCATGAGGATACGGGATTCCTACCTGGCGTCGCTGGGCTGGACCAAGAAGCATGTGGAGGGTCTCGGTATCTAGGAAGCCGCGGAAAAGCTCTGCGAACTAGTCGTCCAGACGAATCCGGAGTTCCGCGCCGTACAGCATCGTTCGGTCGTTGTCCCGGGCTGCCCACTTGAGGAGCGTTGCAAAATCCGAATCCACCCGGCCGGAAAAAATGCGACGGCCGTTCGCGGCTACGGTCACGGGCCGGCTGAAATCGACGACGTCGGGGGAGAGGAGAAGCGTGAACTCGGCCACGCCCCGCGAGGTCCCACGGAACGTGTTGCCCGAACGGCTGATGTCGACGCGCCCTGATCTGAACCGCTTTCGGAACAGCCGCCCTTCCGCATCCGCATAGCGCACCACCACGGGCGCCCCATCCGCGTCGTTGAGGTCCGGCATCCCGGGCGCATCATCGGACTGAACTCCGAGCCTGTCGATGACGAGCCAATGGGCGCGGTCTCGTTCCAGTTCGACGCTGGCTTCCCAGGTCAACCTCGTTGGGTGCGGGTCTCGTAGGTTGTCGGCGACGAACTCTTCAAACGCGTCCTTCATCCGAGGCCACCAGCGCGTGTTGTGACCCGCCTCGGGCTGCGGATGGTAGTCCACCGTGATGCCGGCGGCCTTCATGTGATCGACGAACGGATCGACGACCGCGGTGGGATAAAGACGGTCCTGGCCTCCATTGATGATGAACCACGGCTTGTTCCGAAGGTTGTGCGGGTACAGCGTGCCGTCATCGATGCGGTCATTGCCAAGCACCATCATGAATCCATTCAACGGCAGGAAACTGGCGTAGGGCGTCGTATCGCGCATCGCGATGTAATAGGCGCCCGTGCCTCCGTCGGAGACCCCGGCGACTACGACTCGGTTCTCGTCGATGTTGTAGGTCCGCTTGAGTGCGTCGACGATCGCGGAGAGGTTTTGCACCTGGTCATCGCTCCACCAGGACGAATCGTTCCAGGCGTAAGGAATCACGTAGAACTGCTCCGCGCCCGCCAGTCGGCCGACATCTCCGTTGCCCCGCGGCTGGTTGGTCGTCCGGCCGCCAATCCCACCGTGCAGCTGAAAGCGTACCTGGTAGCGCTTTGCCGGGTCGTAGGCCGTCGGCACGGTGACGGCGTAGTAGTGATCCACGCCGTTCATCCGGTTGGTCCGCATGACCACTCCGGAGTCCTCGGAAGGGTAGGCCCGCCCAGCTGACAACCGCTCGTAGGCATCTTCGAATGTGACGCCCGAGTTCAGCACATCGTCCACGCGATCGGCTGCCTGCTCGGGAGAGTCGGCGTCCCAGAATCGGTCGAAGGCAGCATCCACCCTCACCGGAGGCGATTGTGCGTGGCCGGGTCTGGCGTCCCGAAGCCAGAGAGTGCTGATGAGGCCGAGGCCGACAATCCAAGCGCAGGTTGCGAAGCGCATCATAACGCCGAAGTATAGTCGGACGTCCCACACTAATCGAGAGAATCCATCGCTGAATCCTCTGTTGTGGCCTGTTCCATCCGCCTTCGATATAATCCGGCAACCACACCGGCCGAAGTTCGATATGGATTCTCACGAAACCAACCGCGATCGCAACGATCCAGTTCCTCCCCTTGAAGAGTCAGCGACCCCAGCCGATGCCGAGACAATTGTGGGCAAGGGTGACTTCGAAGTCGGACGCAAGGTATCCGGACGCTACGCCGTTCGGGGTTTCATCGGGAAGGGGGCATTCGGCGCTGTCTACCGGGTCCACGATGCCATGCTTCAGAAAGCCATCGCTCTCAAGGCACTTACCGGAGCCAGAGGCGATGGAGGGATGGACGCACTGCTTGAAGAAGCCCGGACCATCGCCAAACTGGATCACCCCAATATCGTTCCCGTTTACGATGCCGGGATCGATGACGGAACCCCGTGGATGACGATGCGGCTGATCGAAGGGACATCGTTGGGTGACATGCTTGCCCAGGGCACGGGACTGGAACCCGATCGCGCGAGGCGACTGCTCATCGCGGTCGCCCGGGCCCTGGATCACGCACACCGCAAAGGCATCATCCACCGCGACGTCAAACCGTCGAACATTCTCGTCGAGCCGAGAGACGGCGGCGAACACGCCTGGCTGGCCGACTTTGGCATCGCGCGAGTCTTGACTAGTGAGACGGTTACCGGCGCCAACACGGTTGCCGGGACCCCTTGCTACATGGCGCCGGAGCAGATCACCGGTAAACGAATTGATGCGAGAACCGACATTTTTGCGCTTGGGTGCGTCGCGGTCGAGTTGCTGACCGGAACGCGTTGTTTCAGCGGTGAATCCTATACGCAGATTCTCTATCAGATCGTCCACGAGCAACCGCGGGGGCTGAATGAACTCGAGGACCTGGGCGGGGCAGCCCTCCACGATGCCATCCGGCGCGCCCTGGCCAAGTCGGCCGAGGACCGGTTCCAGACAGCGGAGGATTTCGCCAGGGCCGTGGGGGTGGCAGGGATGGACGCAGCGGCGGGTGCGACGATGCCCGCAGGTTTCGGGGGTTTCTTTGCCCGCTGGTCCCGCCCGAGGCCGACCATGAACTGGGACGGCAGATTTGTCCTCGCCGTCGAAGGCCTTCGAAAGTCCTACGGTCGAGGAAAGGAGGTGCTCAAAGGAATTGATCTCAAAGTAGAAACGGGATCGATATACGCGTGTCTGGCCCGTAACGGCGTCGGCAAGACGACCCTGATCCGGACGATTCTCGCCATGTACAACAAGGACGCGGGCTCGGTTTCGATCTTCGGAAGGGATCCATCAGTCGAAGGTCCTGCCGTCCTGTCCCGCGTCGGTTATGTCCCAGAAACGCCGGCTACTTACGAAACCATGAACGTGGGCGAATTCATCAGCTTTCTCAGGAGCTTTTATCAGGATTGGGACGACAGCTTCTGTTACGAACTTCTAAACCGCTTCGAGCTCCCGCTCGACGACAGAATCAAGAACCTGTCGAAGGGCATGCAGACGAAAGTATCTCTCATCGCGGCCCTCGCCCATCGTCCCGAATTCCTCATCATGGACGATCCTACGCTGGGCCTGGATGCCGTCGTCCTCCAGGAAGTGTTCGACACGCTCAAGGAAGTGTCCGAGGCCGAGGGGACGTCGGTTCTAATAACGTCACACAACCTGGAGAAGATCGAGAAGCTCGCAACGCATATCGGATTCATCTCCGACGGGAGAATCTCGCTATCGGATACGCTGGCTGGCCTCAAGACGCGGACGCGGGAGGTCAAGCTGACCTTTCCCGACGACGTTCCCGACTTCGGACACATCGATGGGTTCCGCACAGTGCGTACATCTGGCAGGCGATTGACAGGGTTCGTGATGGACACGGGTTCGGACGCCATGCAAAAAATCGATGAACTGGGCGCAGATGAAGTCGAGGTTCGTGAACTGAGCCTGGAAGAGATTTTCGTGAACTTCATGCGTTGAGGGGTTGTATTGAAACGAAAGCTCTTCGTCACAGAATTTCGCCGGGCCTTCGGCAGGCAGATCATGATCGTCGCTACGGTGTTTGTGGTCCTGCTGCCCGTCAGCTATTTCCTACCCTCCGCGATCGAAGCATTCAGTACTCTGCTCCTCATCCTGCTCGTCGGCTCTGGTGGCATCCTCGGAGGAGTCGCCTTTCATAAAGTATTTCAAGACAAGCGTTTACCCTTGTTGCAGGTGCTGCCGATTTCAAGATCTGCGGCCTGGGCGATGCTCGTCAGTGCGAATGCCGCCGCAACCGTACCGTCCTACTTCCTGATCGTCCTGCTGGCTGGGACGTCCGATACTGCGTGGCCCGCCGGCGTTCTCCTGATGATCTACTTCGAGGCCTTCTGTTGTGGGTGCTGCGCGGTCGGCGGATACACCCCGGAATTCGGTGGCAGGTTCTTTGTCGACCTGGCGATGGAGTTTCCGCCTGGGATCATCGTTTCCGGGGCGCTGGCCGCCCCCTGGATTCTCGGCCTATATCTGGGCACGCCGACGGAAACCTATCCCCTGGTGGTTGGGTTGCACGTTGTGGAATTCTTCGAGTTCGTCGACATGCGCTTTCTCGTTGGGGGATCGCTGGTGTGCGCCCTGGGCGCCCTGGGTGTCGCTCATGACTACTTCCAGTTCGGCGAAAGCGCGCTTCAGAGTACGCAGTGGAGAAACGCATGGCGGGCAGCGATCGTCTCTGCGGGCTTCGTGGTTCTCGCCGTAGCCACCGTCGCGAGCGGGTTGACCAGTGTCGGAGATGAGTGGCTGCAGGCCGAGGTCTGGGTGTCTGCGGACGGCCAATATCTTGCGGTACTCGAAGAAGCGTCACGCCATCCGAAGAAGACCCGGATCTCCGTCCGGTCGATATCGGACCCCGCCCAGACGCGGCAACTTCGCATGGACGGCGTGCGGGAGGTATGGTGGACAGCCGATTCCAACCTGCGCGTTCTGTCCCGCAGCACACTGATCCCGCCCGTGGGATACATCGTTACCGAATCGGATCGAATCGAGACCTTCTCTCCAACTCTCGAGCCGATCGGATCGGTCGAAGACACACAGATCGTCCTCGTCGAAAGAAAAGGCCTGGTTCCGGAAGTCGCGGTCGTCATCAACGGAGGGTCGATGACTTTTGCTACTCTCTCCGATACCGGTGCGATGGACTGGTCCGCCCGGTACCCGGTACCTCTCGTATTCGAGCGTCTTGGTTTTGGGCTGATTCTTCAGAGAGTTGGGAAGTTGCAGCTCCTGCGTCTGAGAATAGGGGAGGAATCGATGGTGTGGGCGCTGGACTCCCAGTTAAAGGAATTGGAGCAATCGACTACAGAACCCAGTGCGAGGCTCGTGGTTGACGACGTCGTGTATGGGGATTCCGAATCGGTGGTTTCCCGGCTGCGCGACATGTTGCCCGTACCTCCAGAGGCTGCCGGCGAACGCGTCGGGATGTATCTCACTTCAATTTGGCCGGCGACGATCCTGTTCCGTCCGTTCGACTGGTTTTTTCCATTTGGCCAAGCGTTCGAGAGCGGCCCGGCGGGTACATCATCGATCACATATGCAACGGAAGATCTACCACCCTTCTACGTGATTTCCGACCCTCGGACGGCGACCGCCGACGTTTACGCTCTCGATCCAGACCAGCGAGAGTGGCAGACGATCGTGGCGGACATGCCTTTGGATCTAGGGGGACAGCGGTATATTTCCAAAGGAGACATCGGAGATCCGCTCCGCTTCGCACTCGCGCTGATTGCGCCTGACCAGGACCTGGGTGTATTGGCTTATGCGCTTGAAGGTCCCGATGACTTCGAATTGTTTGTGTTCGATCGGAACGGCATGAAGTCAACATTCCTGGGCCGAGTGCCGAATCGCGACGGACCAGATCAGTTGAGGCTGGATCGCCTCGACGGCTTCGACGGTCTGGTGGTCTCCCTCCCGCACCGGCCGGACCTGGGAGAGAACACCCGTCCTGCTGCCAGGTTTGCCTACCACCGTGCCACCGGCATCGTTACAGAGATACCGGAGGGACCGAACCTGCTGCTTTACCTGGACGACTCCGGTACCCTGATCTACTCAAACTACGAGACAGGAGATGTGTTCAGGCAGTTTGGGCCGCAGGCGTCAGCTCCGCATTGGATCTGACGCAGTTGGAACGTACGATCCGGAATCCTGCCCGACGACGCACGATGCTCGAGCAGTATGTGGCGAGCAACCAAGCAGATGCGGCCAATATGGACGACCTCCGGTTGCAAACTCGCTGAGAGTTTTCGGCGTGTGCTGCAACGGCTCAAGGAACCCTTGGCCCACTTTCACTATGGCTATGAACTTACGATCGATCTCGAAGCCTTCATCGTGAACTGAGCTGCACGACTTTGTTGGTTGGGCCTCACCGACGAGTATAATCTGCCCGACCATGACCGACGGCCCACCCGAACCGCAACCCGATGCCGCAGCGTCAGCTCCGCATTGGATCTGACGCAGTTGGAACGTACGATCCGGAATCCTGCCCGACGACGCACGATGCTCGAGCAGTATGTGGCGAGCAACCAAGCAGATGCGGCCAACCTGCGCACTGCCCAGGGAAGCGGCGAGCCCCAACGGATCATGGAGGCGGCGCACCGCATCAAGGGCGCCGCCCGGGTGATCGGTGCGGGTCGCCTGGCGGACGTCAGCTACGAGGTCGAGCAGGCGGGACGTGACGGTGTTCTCGATGGTATCGAAGGGAAGTGCGAGCTCGTATACCGGGAGATCCATCGGGTGGAGCAGGCCGTAGCGGCAGTCGTCGGGTCACGCGAGGAAGGCGTTGCTGTTGCCGGCGCGCCGGGATCCACTGAACTCGTGGGAAGGGACGCCATGGCTGCACTGGTCGTCGAGCCGCAAAGAATGCTCGTCGATCTCCTCGTCCAGGCGCTCAAGACAGCAGGCTTGACAGCGTCGGGCGCCACATCTGTCTCGGAGGCCCGTTCCCGTTTTGAGCAGCTCAGGCCCGGTCTGGTCGTGATCGATCCCGAGATCGGGGACGGTGGGGCCTTCCTGGAGATGATCCTGGGCGGTCTGGAGCCGCCGAACGTCGTTGCAATCGTCGACTCTGCTGCGGGGCGGTCGCAGTCCGAAGCTGCCGGGATCGAGATGATCGCGGACAAGAGCGCAGGGCTGGACGCGCTGGTCGCCGCCATCCGGTCGGCCGTCGATCTGGACCTGCGTGCCGGAGCAGCGGACGAAGAAGCCGATCGGCTCCTCATCGTCGATGATGACGAGCGGATCCGGCTGGCTGTCGGCGAGAACCTCCGCGGGCGGGGCTTCTTCGTTCACCAGGCGGCCAGTGGCCGCGAAGCGTTGGACGTGCTCGGACGGGACGGATCGATCAGGGTCGTCCTGCTCGACGTCTCGATGCCGGGGATGGGTGGCATGGAAGTCCTTCGCGAGATCGTCAAGATGAACCCGCATCCGGGCGTGATCATGCTGACAGGCGTCGAAGACGCGGAGATCGCCCAGCAGGCCATACGCCAGGGAGCGTTCGATTACGTCGTGAAGTCGTCGGACCTGGACGTGCTGGCGTCGAGTATCAGTACCTGCCTGGAACTGGAAGTCTACGAGAAGAAGCCCTGGTGGAAACGTTTGTTCTGAATGTCAGCCCTCGAACCGCCCGGATATCGCGTTGTTGACGCGACCGACTTCTTCCTCCAAGCTTTGGAACTTTTCCTGGATGTCGCTCATGTCGGCGCTCTGTCCCGCTGACTCGACGTCGGAGCTGATTTGGGCGAGCGCAGCAGCACCGACGACGCGGGCCGCTCCTTTGATGCTGTGGGCCGAGGCGACGATTCCTCCCGCGTCTCGGAGAACGACCGCATCCCGTAGCGCCGCCAGGTCCTTGAGGTTCGTGGCCACGTACTGGTTCATCATCTTCTTCAGGCGTGTCTTATCCTTGATGATGCCTTCGATTTGGGAGAGGTTGATGGCTTCCGTGCTCGCTTGATGCAGGTCATCCGTCGCTGTCTTAGCAGTTGAAGCAATCGGTCGCATTTCGCCACGCATCCGTTCGATCAAATCCTCCAGCATCTTCGGCTCGATCGGCTTGGGGAGACAATCATCGAATCCCATCTTCAGGTTGTGTGCGATTTCCTCGGGACGCGCGCTCGCACTCACGGCGATCACGGACGCCCTCTGCTCCAATGCCTCTTCACGCCTCCTGAGTTCAGCGATCATTTCCAGACCGTCCATCTCCGGCATATGGATGTCGCTCAGAATCAGGTCGTAGGGCTCGGCCGCATGCATGTCCAGAGCTTCCTTCCCGTTCGCTGCGACATCGGCTGGCAGACCCAGTTCTTCGAGGTATGCGAGCAAAACTTCCTGGTTAATGATGTGATCTTCGACGATCAGAATTCGCATCTTCGGCTGCCCGGCCGTTTCCCCAGCGGCCGCCCCTTCACCCGCCCGGGATGGAGCTTCGGACTGACGGACGACCTGGTGGCCGAATGCCTGCATGATGGTGTCGAACAGGACCGAGCGGGAGACGGGCTTGATGAGGAACCCATCGACGCCGACATCGGCGGCCCCTTCCATGATCTCCTCACGTCCGTATGCGGTGACCATGAGGATGTGCGGAACTTGGGTCAATGCGCCGTCGTGTCGGATACGCCTTATGGCCTCGATACCGTCCATCTCCGGCATCCGCCAGTCCATCAAGACGAGATCGTAGGATTCATCATCACTCGCGGCACGCTCGAGTTCGGCGATGGCCTTGAGGCCGCTATCCACAGCCGTCACCTTGAACGTGAACGATTCCAGGGCGTCGGTCAGAATCTGGCGGGCACTCGCGTTGTCGTCCACCAGGAGCGTACGCAGGCCTCGTAGATCTGGATTTGCGGCCAACTCCGGGCGCTCGCCTACGGCGCCCCGTCCAAACACTGCGGTGAAGGCGAACGTCGAACCCTTGCCCGGTTCGCTCTCTACCCAGATCGTCCCGCCCATCATCTCGGCCAGGCGTTTGCATATGGCCAGACCCAGGCCTGTTCCGCCGAACTGTCGTGTTGTGGACGTATCGGCCTGGGCGAAGGACTCGAACAAGCGGCCCTGCTGTTCTTTGGTGAGCCCGATACCGGTGTCGCTTACCCTGAACTCGAGCGTCAACTTGTCGTCGAGTTCATCGATTATTCGCGTGGAGATACGGATCTCGCCTTCATGCGTGAACTTGACTGCATTGCCGCACAGGTTGGTCAGAATCTGGCCGACGCGAAGCTGGTCGCCGATCAGGGAGGCGGGGAGATCCGCGCTCGTCTCGAAGAGAACCTCGAGACCCTTGCGCTCGGCCTGGACGCTGACAAGATTCGATACGTGTCCAAGCATGTCGTCGAAATCGAACGGAAGCAGCTCAATGTCCAGTTTCCCGGCTTCGATCTTCGAGAAATCGAGGATGTCGTTGATGATCCCGAGCAGGGCGCGTGACGAGGAATCGATCTTGGACACGTAGTCACGTTGCTTCGGCGTGAGGTCTGTCTTCAATGCGAGGTGGCCCATCCCGATGATGGCATTCATCGGAGTTCGGATTTCGTGGCTCATTCGGGCCAGGAAGTCGCTCTTGGCACTGTTGGCCTCGTCCGCCTCGTCCCTCGCCTCGAGCAGCTCCTCTTGCATTTGTTTGCGTTCCAGCACGCGCCCGAGTTGCTCGCTGAGGTTTCCGGCTGTACGGAGCAGGCTCTGATCTTCCGGCTGACGGCGGTCCGTGAAGAACTCCAGGACGGCGAGTGTCTCGCCCCGGAGCTTGACTGGAAAGCCGAGAGCGCTCTGTACGCTGATATCTTCTGCCAGCTTGCTACGGGGGAAGTTTGGGTCGGCCTGGACATCGGTGATCCATGCCGGTTCTCCCGACTGAAGAATCCGGCCCGGCAGCCCTTCGCCGATGCGAAAGCTGGTGCGCTCGGTAACCTCCTGGAACACCCGGTATGCTTCCGGGTCCTTCAGGTGCCAAGTCTTCGTCGGCACCAAGTTGGCCGAATCTGTTGGGGAGACCCTGTAGACATGTCCGACCGGCCATCCCGTCAGTTCGCAGACCATGTCGATGACCTGCTTGAGCGCGTCGTCCACCGAATCGACGGAGGCGGCCATTTCGCTGGCCTGGTGAAGGAGCGTCGCCTCTAGGGACTGTTGTCCGATCTGGACGACGAGCGGCCGGACCATCCGCACGTTCATCATTGTGCCGATCAGTACCAGGATCAGGGCGAGTCCGCCCGAAGCCGCTCCGGCAGTGAAGAATGGGGCCAGGATCTCCGACCTATCCATCTTGACGACGAGGCCCATTTCCAGGAAAGGGAGGTATTCATAGGCGGCGAGCACAGGCGCTCCCTCGAAGTCCAGCGCCTCCACGACGCCGCTTTGTCCCGACAGCGCGAGTCGCATGGGGCCGCCAAGTTCACCTTCGATGCTTACTGGTGGGGGGATCGCAAAGTTCTGCTTCCGGGTCGGCAGGAGGAAAACGATCTTGTCGTCCCTTCGTTCCGCCAGAACGACCTCGCCGGTCTCGCCGAAGCCGGAATAGCGGCGGTGACTCTCGGTGATTTGGCTCAGAGTTGCCGCTCGGGCCGCGCCCTCGACAGCGCTGCTCTGGAAGAACGCATCAAACTTAGCGACCGCCTCCATGAGACGGGCCTGGGATTGGGCCAACTCGACAAGGGCCGTCCGCTGGTCTCTAAGGGCAGTTCGGTACAGGAAGGTAAACGCTGTCGCGATGACCAGCAGCGTGACAACCGACAGGATCAGGATGAACCGAATCTCGATCTGCCGCCTGCTTATGATCGGCTGCATCGGTTACCGTTCGTCCTCCAGGAGGCGCCGGTAGGCTTCGTCCCGGATTCGGCGCGTGGTGCCGTCCAGAAGCATGGCTTTGAGTTCAGTCTCCAGACGGGGAACCAGGGAGGCGTTGCTTTCGTGAACGTAGTGGTAAAGAAAGAGGATCTCCAGCACGCCATCCATGTCAATAATGTCGCTGGAGCGATCTCGGGCCATCGTCCGGCCCGAGATCCGGGGCATGAGAGCGACATCGATGTCGCCCGCCTCGAGCAGGTTCCACAGAGACTCATAGTCGGAGGCGGGGGTCGCGTCCAGACCCTGGGCTCTCTGATCCGCAAAGACGATTCCGCGCACGTAACCGACCGAGTATCCCTCGAGGCTCGCCCATCCACTGGCAGTGAAGCGGTGGTCTTTCGAGAAGGCTGCGGCCTCCAGGAAGTTGACGGGAATCTGTACCTGGACTAGGTTCGTAAACGTTTGGTTGATGCCGTCGATGCGCTGGAGATCGGCGTCGAGCCTGCCGGAATTAGCAGCTTCGAGAGCTTCGGCTGGCGCCAGCCATTCGATCTCGATCGAGATTCCGATGCGCCGATAGGCTTCTTCCAGGACCAGGGCTCCGGCGGCCGAGTCTGCCGACGACTCTACTCCCGCAATTCTCAGGACGTCCTGGGCTATAAGTTGTGGAGGAACGCAGGGCACCAACAGGATCGTCAAGAGGCTATGGAGTAGGATTCGTCGCTTCATCCGTAACGCTCCCGCTTCATGCCGGGATTATACTTTGAATCACCGAGATGTCCGCCTCCGTGTAGGCGGTTGGGAGGACTCGAATGAGCGTCGTATTGGAAGTCTTCACAGATTTCGTCTGACCCTGGTGCTACCTCAGTACCGGGCGTATTGAACGACTGAAAGAGAACTTCGACATCGAGATCCAGTGGGTCTACTTTCCGCTGCATCCGGATACACCGTCCGAAGGGCAGAGTCTGGAGAAGCTATTCGAGGGCCGTGGCTACGATCTCGAACAGATGTATGTCCGTATGAAAGGCCTCATGGACGCCGAAGAGCTGCCTTACGGTCGGCGCACACATACCTACAACAGCCGTCTGGCCCAGGAACTCGCCAAATGGGCGGACACGCTGGCCGGTTTCGATGCGATCCACGCCGCGCTGTACCAGGCATATTTCGTCCACGGTCAGAACATCGGCGACGTGTCAGTCCTGGTCGGCCTGGCTGATTCCGTCGGATTGCCTCCGGACGAAGCGCGTGAGGTATTCGATCAGCGGCTCTTCAGCGAGGCGGTGGACGAAGATTCGTGGAAAGCCCGCCAGTACGGTGTGACCGGAGTGCCGACCTTTGTTTCAGACGGGCAGGGCGTCGTGGGAGCTCAGCCCTACGACGTGTTGGAGCGGCTGTTGATAAGCACGGGGGCCCAGAAGAACTCCATGCAATAATCGCCCGATGGGAGCGCTATGCGGATGGGTGGCCACGGTTCGCCCGCCTCGCTTTCTGCGATGCTGGAGGCCTGGCTGCGGTCGGTATTCGCCGCACCTACGGCGGGCTGAAGGAAAAAATCCAGTTTTCCCTGATGTATTTCAGTTCGGAGGCCGTGCCGATCTCTGACAATGCGAATACCCGGACCTCGCTATCATCGAATTTCGCCAAAGGTAACTCGAAATTGAAACCGGGCGTCGACAAGACCCACTGCGGATACGCGTTTGCCACATCCGGACGTCCTGTATCGGGTGTTCCTGAATACACAAGCTGTTGGTTCTGAAAAACAAGAATTGTACTTGTAGCGGCCGGCCGAGTGGTATCTACCGCCCATCCGATGATGGAAACCGTTTCACTCTCATCGTTCGTGGTTGTTCGCGCATATCCAAGAAGCTCATTTGGCACGATCGGTATGGATTCACCATCGGACGCCTGCAGCGTTTCTCCCTGGTTCGCGGTTGAACCGATCAATGAAAAGTAAGGCCGGGATTCCTTCGGAAGATGTTCGAGGCGTGTCCTTCCGCTGACTTCGACCACGAAGAAAACTTCGACATCATTCCTGCCGGGCCGGAAAGCGGTATCGGGAACGAGAGCCGTGAACTCGCCGATGCCTTCATCAGGCTCTTGCAGTTCCGTCACGGTTGCTATTCTGCCGTTGACAGCGACCGCCAGATGGCGTGATATGAGATCGTTCTGTCCGGTCGAAACGCGACCGGTGATATTGGCGAGCAGGAAGCGCGAATCGATGGTCACGCTGTCAAAGAAAGCTTCTCCATCCAGTTCCACTCCGATGCCGGCCTCGCCTAGACCGAGCTCCTGAACCTCCCTTCCCACCAGATCGGCGTAGGTTCCGTGCGCGAACAAGGGATCCCAGCTTCCGGACCCAAACAACTCCAGTTTCCTCCTGAAGCCTTCGTCAGATGCAGTTGACCGTCCGTCAAGGACAAACTCCTGGGTTCTGCCCGCAAGCATCGTCTTTGTCGGCCGCTCTTCGGAAGTGTCGTCGAGCGCGGAGCGCCCGTCGGTTTCCCAGGGAACTTCTATTCCGAGAGCGTCGGCGACAGTGGGCAGGATATCGATTGTCTCTATGTTGCGATCAATCACTACGCTAGTGTCCTGATGAGGAGCCTTGATGAGCATGGGGACCCACATGATGTCGGGAAGGTTCGTTTCCGTGGCTCTTCGTACGAAGTCGTCAGGCCGGAAGCTGATGCCGTGGTCAGCGGTGATGACGATCAGGGATCGATCAAAAACATCAATGCTCTCCAACTTGTCGACGAGTTGGCCGATCAATGTATCCACAAAAGCCACCTGAAGCAGGTGGCGCCGGTACGCCCGCGTTACGGTTGACTCGTCGTCGACCCACTTTGGGTAGGTCCCGTAACCACTGTCTGCCGGCGGCATTCCGGGGGACGGCTGAACCAGCGAGTACAGTGTTCCGTCCGGTAGGTACTGCCAGGGCATATGCGGCAGCATGGAATGCAGGAAAAAGAGTGCCGGGCCGTCATCGAACCTGATCGAGTCGATAAACTCGTAGAACCTGCCGGCGCGCTCGTCCGTGTCGTGGACGAAGTCTCGCAGGGTTTGGGGACTGGTCGAATCTGGTTGATCTGGTTCTGGCGTGCCCGACTCAAAATTATTCCAGGATCGATCGACTGCGGGAAGACCGTAAGTCAGGTCTGACGGCAGGAGCACGTGCGCGTAAACGATGGTCAGGTCGGACAGCAGGCTCTTCATCCGCTGCCGTAGGCTCTGTCTGACTTGGGTGCCCGGGGAGAGCTGCGTGCCGTTCTCAGTCACCTCCAGACGATAGGAACCACCCAGCAGTGTGAAAAGCGTGTTCGGGTAGTCCGCCTTGGTGGGTATCCGTGGATCGTCCAGCTGGGGAGACAAGCCGCTCAGGATCGCAGGGATCGACATAAGCGTGGAATCGCTGACGCTTGTGGCGTTTGGGAACCAGTATGATTCTGTGGCGAGCTGAGCAAGATTTGGGAATCGGATTGGATCGATGGCGCGGTCTTCGTCCAGCAGGGAAGCCAGGGGAAACTCATCGAAAACGATCATCACGACCGGCGCGGTGGCGCCGACGATACCAAGCTGCACCTCGGCCTGCTCAGGGAGCACGATTTTTTGGATTCCCGAATTCAGAAAAAACAAAGAGGGAAACAACAAGATGGCTGGCGAGAGGAAGGTCAGGTAGGTTCGCACGGGAGCAGACCGGACATAGGCCACGGAACCAACAACGCCCAAGATAACTGCTGCAACTAGCAACGCGACACCGGGTCCACCGGCAAGCCTCTTGAGTACCTGAAGAAGGATCGTCGCTGTGAGGACCGCAATCAGGCTCGCGTGGACCCATTCGGATGCTCGAGATCCGACCATTCGGGCGATGCCGTCCACAAGAATGAGCAGTGAGGGAAGAGCCAGGCAAAGGACCACAGCCAGAAGGATCAAGTCGAGAGGCTGCGACTGTCTCGCTACAAAGAACTCCGCGTAGCCCGAGAGCAGACTGAACATGGGTTGAGCGACCGCAAAGCCGAACAGGACAAGAATGTGCAGGCTGCCTGTCAGAAACGTTGGCTTTGGCTGTGGCTGCATTGCGGTCTACGTTCAATTCACGGAGTTCGTGAAAACTCCACGAGGAGTCGGCCCGTCTCCGAACTCGGGGCTGTCCGATCGACGGCGGCATGAGCTCGGAGATGTTTCAGGAAGTTCTCACGCGAGTAGTCGGGGAATATATCCACCCTTAGCCGCAGCAACTCGCCCACCATCGGGTCTTCTTTCGGAACGAACTCGATCACTCCGCGAGGAGCCAGGCCGACGAGCCAGGCAACCGCCTCGCCAAGAGGGACGTTGCGTCCGATCGAAATGTGATGGATCAGGGCAAGCGCAATTAGCCCATCGGCGCCGGCCCGTTCCTGTAGTCCATACCGCTCCCGTTGCGCCCAGCCTTGCGAGGGCGCGGGATTCGCGATGTCAAGATACAGAGGAAGAAACCGCAGATGTTGCTCGTCGGCGCGGCGGAACGCCAGTTCCAACGCACCGTGGTCCGCATCGAACCCGACGACAAAGTCTGCCCCCGCCTCGAGGGTGGCCGTCGCGTATTCGCCGGTATTGCAGCCAAGGTCCCAGACCTGCGCAGGCTTCCTTCGGCGCACGAAGTCCGCGACGAATTCCCGCTTTTGCGCGGTCTCCTCCGGCGCGTAGCTGTTCGACTTCGCGTAATCGCTCCACACCGTGCTTCCGGCGTTCTGCGGTTCGAGCCGCGAAATCCAATCCCGTAGGTCGGAGAGCGTTTTTCTGAAGGTCGTTAGCGGGAGGCCAGCGGCTTCAAGGGCCTCGAGGTTCGGGCCGGAACCCTTGCCTGCTGTGTTCTGAAGGGAATCCTGGAGCACGACATGTGTCAGGATCCGCCGAGACAGCTTGCGCCTTCCAGGCAGTAGCTTTCTGATTTCGCCGGCAGTGATTCCTTCCTGGCTTCCACGGTACCAGGCGTTGTGATGCAGCCCGACGTAGGAACCCAGGAGCAGAGGATTGAGAAACTGGTCGCAGAACTGTCTGTAGCCGGACCACAGAGCGCCCGGTTCGTATCTCTTCAGTGACAGAGTGTCGATGAAGATGGGCGCCGCTCCCACGAACTGGACGTTGTAGGCCGACGCGTCGGACAGCGTTATTCCGTCCTCGAGGGCATCAAGATGGAAATCCAGATGGAACAGTGCCGCCGACTTGAGCATCCCGAACGTCCATTCATAGGGATACGACACGAAGGGTAGGCGCGGGTGCTCGATCACGTAGGAGGCGCCGGTTGCGTGGCCGTTCAGGGTCGCAGGCGGCACCTGTTCGGCACGGATGAGCCGCCCTTCGCTTATAGCCTTCGGGTAGAAAGCGGTCCCTTGAACAAATACGAAGTCATCGGCCGCTGTGGGGTTGACGGTTCGGTAAATACGGCCGTCTCTTTGGAAAATCTGTCCGGCAGGGTCTCGAAAGGAACCTTCGACTCTGGTTGGTTCCGGTCTATGTATCGGGCTCACCATGATCATCGCTTGTGGTGTCACTGCCGCGGCCCAGTCTTGCCATCAGATTCTTCCAGTAGACCTTGGCGACAACGGCTGCTCCGGCGAGCCCACCCATAAGTACCTGGAGCAGGAGACTTCCGGCACCCGGATCGATGTAAGCATAGGCAGGTTGCTCTCAGGACACTACAAGAAGGGCGACGGTTGTCAGCGTGATGAGGCTCGATCCGATTCTGTTCACCATGGATTCATCGTCAGCTCTGGCGAGCAACGAATACTCTAACGCATTAAGGATCAATCGGAAAGGTAAAGGTAGGCCATGATCGACGTTGCTGATGACCACGACATCGTGCTTCGCCCCCAAGACACGGGTAGGCGTGCGCGGGGCATCAATCGCAGTAGTCGCTCGTGTCTCCGCTCACTGAATCCGAAGGCGGCAGGGCGTTGACGATGAGTGAGTCGGCGGGCGACAGGTACTCCAGCCAGCAGATTGCGTAGGGTGCCTGTTCGCCGCCGTGGTCGGCCAGCCAAGCGGCATCCTGGCTGACCTCATTCATGGTCCGTAAGTCGTAGACGCCCCAGTCGAAGAATCTGTTGTCGGAGGATCCGACGGCGCTGGCGAGCACCTCGCCGGCCCGGACAATCTGGCCGGGTGCCAGGTTGGTCGTCCTGCTGTCACCTTCGCTCGGCCCTGGCAACGTGTCGGCGATCTCCCCGAGACGCGATGAAAGCTCTCTCAGGTGGTCGAGGCGGTACATGATCCCGCAAGGGTTGATGAAGTCGAACATGTACTGCACTTTGCCACCTTCAAGATAGCGAGCACCGCGGAACAACTCGGCATCGATCGGCGCGACGATCTGAATGTTATCGCTCTGGCCCTGACGATCAAACCGAAGGCCTCCGTGAGCCTTGTAGTTGTTCCCGCGGAGCTGCCCCGGGTAGAGCACGGACGTCGCGTCTGCCAGTGATACAGGCATCGGAAGCACGAGCGGGTCCGGGCATTGCGGGGGCGTTGACGAAGGCTCCCACCCGTCCACGTTGTTCTGCCAACTGACCTCGCTCGCGGCGGATCCGGCGAGCGCCAGGTCGAGTGCCACGCCATCTCGGTCGACGAAGTCCATCGTTCCGACCAAGGTTTGATCGTCGGAACCGCTCAACAGTACAAAACGGGTGGTGTAACCCCCGCCGTCGACCAGGTGTGGAAAGAAGCGCTCTTCGCTGACTTCATCGTCGGCTTCGTTCGCGACTGACGTCGTCGTGATCAGAAAATCATCGCGGCTGTTCACGCGGCTTCGCAATCCGGCGATGGCGATCCCGGCCGCTGCATCCGTCGATATTCTCAGCACTCCTTCGAACGGCGTCGTCAGAGACTCCAGACCCTCGATCTGTCGCAGGAAGAGCGAAACCTGCCCGTTGGCCGGGATGGTTAGAGATCCGGTCAAACCCGTGGAGCCGCCTCCTGGCGTGAGCAGTTCAAACGACACCAGTACGGGGGTGTTCGCCGGATTTGCCACTGCGATACCGGTTTGGATCGTCCCCTCGGCCGCGTCGGTCTCCTCGACATACAGACGGAACGCCTGACCGGTCGCAGCAGCGGAGACTCCGGCTTCGGAGACCGTAATCGCGGCCCGCTCGAAGGAGAAGACTGCCAGCCCCGACGGAGTTTGCTCACCCTGGTCCGGAACGACCCGGACCGAGCCCGCCACGGGCGTCGCACCCTCTCCGGATGTGGGCAACCGGAACGAACTGCGCGGGGGTATCGTGTAGTCGAATGTCGAGTCGGTATCGCCCCCGATGTCGACGTCCACCGGATCCGCCCCGGCTTCGACCGTACCCTTGTCGTAGAACTGAACCGTGCCGGTTAATACGGAATCCGTCGGATTGACCAGGATCACTTCGGTTGTCCAGCCACCCCCATCGGCGAAGTGGGGAAAGTAGACCGTCTCGCCGACCTCCGCGGACAGGGGGCTGACCGGCAGCGTGGTCATGAGGAACTCGGAGCGTTCGTTCGTGACGCCACGCAATGCGACGGCCGCTATCGGAATCGTCGAGGTGAACGTAAACGTTCCATCGATGGATGTGCCGCCGTTGAACGGGTCTTCGTCGAGAAACGCCGCGATCTGCTCGCCTGCGGGAATGATGGTTGTGTCTTCTCCGAAGCTCATCCGGTCGTCGTCGGAAAAATAGAAGGAAATGATCGCGTCCTGACTGTCCGGGTTGGCGATGGCCAGTCCAGTCCTGATCGGCCCGTCAACCTCGGCGTAGATGCGGCCCGAGACTATCGTCCCGGACGCCGGCACACCCGTTTCGCTGACGACGATGCCGTTCTGACGCAGGCCGAAGATGGCGACTCCGGAGGGCGCTACACCGGTCCCCGGGTCGACACGCCCGTATCCGGTCGAGATCGAGTCGGCCTCTCCTGTAGTCGTCTCAGAGTCCGCGCCGCCGTTGTTGACGAGAAAAGGGACCGAGGTCGTCTGGGCAATGGCATTCGTACAAAAAAGGAATACAGCCGGGGAGAGAAAGGCCGCCATCCGTGGCAGAGGGTCGAGGGTCATCGGGACGATTCTAACCGGGAGGACATGTTTCCTGGCGCATCCGTTGTTACTTTTCTTCGCGTCCGGTGTCCAAGTTGTTTGTGAGTTACAGATTCCTGGAGCGTTCCGACAGAACCCGGAGCGGTAGCGATGGGCTGGATTTGCCGGTCACTACCGTTCCCGGCTCTGACAGAAACGCCAACTCTCGTGCTGGAGGTAGATCATGAGGCGCAGAACGGTTGCTCTAACGACCGCGATAACGGTATTGGCGTTCGGCCATCTGTTGGCACCTGCCGTAGTGGGTGCTCAGGACCGGACAGACTACCGGCTACTGGCAACAAGCCGGACATCCACCATGGAAAAAGAAATGAACGATGCGGCCCGAGTGGGTTTTCGTGTCAACGCCCTGATGGGCGGTGAAACTGCGTTCGGGGGGAAAGAGGCCGTTGTCGTCATGTCACGGCAGCCCGGGGACGAGGAGAAAGGCCGCCGCTACGAGTATCGGCTGCTGGCGGCCAACCGTACTTCCACCATGCAGCAGGAGATCCAGGATGTTGGAGAGCTGGGCTTCGAATACGTCGGCCAGTCGGTGTTCGAGTCGCGTTTCGGTGGAAAGGAAGTTGTGGTCGTACTGGAGCGCGATCACGAATCCGGGATCTCCTCCATCCAGTACCTGTTGCTCGCCGCTTCACGGACATCCACCCTGGAGAAGGAGTTGATCGAGGCCGGCGAAGGAGGCTATACGCTGGTCGGGTTAACGGTCGGCAAGACCGCGTTCGGAGGCAGGGAAGTCGTGGCGATCCTCAAGGGAAGTGAGGCCAGTGGCAACTGAACGCCACCACGGAAGAGAGGTCACCCCTCGGTGACCTCTCTTGACGTTGCGATCCCGGAAAACTATTCAGGAGTCGGCGGCGCGGACATTCTCGCCCCTATCGCTTCCCGGTCCACTTCCTGGCCGCGAAGATAGACAGAAGAGATCTGCCGCGTGTTCGTGATGTCATCGAGCGGGTTTGCATCCAGCACGATGAAGTCGGCCATCTTGCCCGCCGCGAGCGTACCAGTGTCCGTCAGCCCGATGAATTCCGCAGGAACGCTGGTGGCCGCCACGATAACCGCGGCCGGGCTCATGCCGGCGGCCACCATATCTGACATCTCCTGGTGCGGGGCCCAGGTCGTTCCGCCGTCGGTACCGAGCGCGACCTTGACGCCAGCCCCGCTCATCCGGTCCAGGTTGCGGCCCTGGATTCCGAACGATTCCTGGGCCTGGGGCCGGTCGACCGCCCTCTCCTGGAGTTGTGCAACTTGTTCGTCGGGTAGGCTGCCGCTCAACCAACTCATGTCTTCGGCCACGCCCCGACCCGGCAGGTTGGGGATGAGGACAAAGTCGGGCCGCTCGGCGACCATCGCCATGAATTCATCGTCGACGTCCTGGTCCCGTACGCTGTGGGCGAACGCGTCGAGACCCGCCTCGAGAAGCCCTTTGGCGTCGGACAGCGCAAAGATGTGCGCTGCCACCTTGATGTTGTTGTTGTGGGCCTCGTCGATGACCGGCCCGTACAGTTCGGCGCTGAGCTTCTCGTATTGGCCGTTGCGATCGTCGACCCAGATCTTGATGAGGTCAACCTGATCGGCCTGCCCGGCGACAGCCGCCCGTGCCTCCTCTTCTGTGGTCACCCACTGCGGAACCTCTGAACGCCCGGGTTCGGGGGATGTGATCCCACGGCCGGCCGAACGCACCCGGGCAGCGCCGGCAATCGGCTGGTCTCGCACCTGGAACGCGAGGTCGTCCCCGTCCAGGCCCATGCTCTGGACCGCGCCGACTCCAAAATAGGCGAAATCCTGCAGCATGCGAACCAGAGCTTCGCGCTCCGTCGCCACGTGCTTGTGCGCGTCGACGATGGCCGGCATCACGGTTTTACCGGTAAGGTCGACACGCTGTGCGCCGGCCGGGACTTCGATGTCTGCCGCCGCACCGACGGCGGTGATCCGATCGTCCTGAATCATGATTGAGCCATTCTCGATGGCATCGCTGCCGTCCCCGAGAATGAGCCTCGCCCCTTCGAACACCGTTACGTTCGTGGCAAGGGGTGCCTCCTCGGCCGCAGGTGCGCAGGACACTGTTAGGACGAGGGTGATCGAAAACAGGCCCAGAAGGTACCTGAAGTGGCGCGAACCCGCCGTTTCATAGCTCATAGAAATCTCCTTCCCGGCAGCCGATTGCAGGCCGGTCCTCGCTGGAAGCCCGTGCCGTCGGTTCGCCTGAAATTCTTCAATGGTCGTCTATCCACGATGTGCTCCGTCCGGAGACAAATCGACTGAACAGAGAATAAGAACGCGGTACATGTTACGCAAGGAGAGGGCTTCAAGCAATGAAAGGAGACTGGTTGGTGGACCCTATGCAGTGCCAACAGGACGGGCGGGTTGTTGGCGGCTGTTCCGCATACTCCCAGGGAGCCCACGGTGAGCGCTGCTTCCGCTAGCCACAGACAGGCTGGGAAGCTACCGAGTCGAGCGTCGGGCAAGCCTGCCAACGGTCGCCAAAAACACTCCGAACCATTGAACTTTGCTATAATCGCCCCCTCATTTCTTCCCACACGAGGTGAACCGTGAAGCAGCGTTATTCCGTTCTGGTCTTTGCATTCGTAGTCGCTACTGGCCTCCTGATCACGCAATTGGGCGTGCTGGGCCAGGGTATAGCCCTCTGGACCCCCGAGAAACCGGGCAGCGACAACATTACGGTGCTCGGCCACATCCCGCTCGGCCCCAGGCTCAGCGTGGCCGACATGGACATGGAGCAAGAGCTCTCGCGGCCGTACGCATACGTCGCCCGCATGGTCTACGGCGACGAAGGCGACAAGGGTACGGACGTGATCGACATCTCGGATCCGTCGAACCCGAAGGTGATCTACGAGTGGCGGATCGAGAATCAGGATCTGCATCTCGGCAACGGCGGGATGGACGTCAAGCACTTCAAGTGGAACGGCCGTTACTACTTCGTCCAGTCGTTGCAGTTTGGCCAGGGCGGTCCCGACAGCGACATGGGCGCCGTCATCGTCGACGTGACCGATCTGCCGGACGTCTCCAAGGTGAGAGAAGTGGCGCGGCTGCGTGAGCCAGACCACCCCGGAGGCTTTCACAACATCTTCATCTACAAGCACAGCAGCGGCCGGGTGCTGCTGATCGCGACCATCGGGGCCCCGTACGCTGCGGTGTACGACCTGGGCATGGTCGTCGAGGGTCGGGACGAGAGTGCGATGATCGCCCGGATACCGGCCGGTGACAACCCGGGCGGCCGGCGCGGCTATCACGACTTCTATGCGGGGTATGAGCCGGGCACGGCCGAGGATCGTTTCTACGGCGGCGGCACCGGCGGCTACTACGTCTACAACATCACGGATCTGGAAAAACCCGAACTGCTGGTCACCTTGACCGGCATCAGCGGCGTGCGCAGTGGTCATACATTCACGCCGACGTCGGATGGCCGCTACGTCATCGCCGAGACCGAGTATCAGTACGCGCCCTTGCGCATCTTTGACCTGCAGCCCGGGCTGGATGGCGACGTGGAGAACATCTCACGGCCCATCTCAGGATGGACGGCGGACTGGAAGAACCTGACACACAACCACGAGGTGCGATATCCCTACGTGTTCGTGTCGGGATACCTGGACGGCCTTCAGGTGTTCAGCATGATGGATCCGCGCAACCCGGTGACGGTCGGCTACTACGACACGTACGTCGGGCCACCGAACACGCGGCGTAATGCCATGTTCAATGGAGCGTTCGGCGTGGACGTGCGAAATGCCGATGGCCTGATTGCCGTGAGCGACATGTCGACCGGCTTCTGGACCTTCAAGATGGAGGGCTTCCTCGGTTGGAACGGTGAGGACTGGGGCATGCCGAACATCTCCAGCGCGCAGGACTGGGATGGCGAGCTGGATGACCAGCAATGACAACGCGGGGTAGCTTCGTGGGGCGGGTGATCGTCGCGGCTGTCATGGCAGCCGTGCCGGCACTCGCGCCCTTCCAGGCGAGCGCGGCCACGGTTCCGACCCTCGCGGGCAGTCCCTGTTCGATGAGGGAACTCCCCACTCCGAACCTGCCTTATTACGCGATCGATATGGTCAAGACCGGGCGGGTTCCGGGAACGGGGCGCTCTCGCGGGATAGGCGAGGCATCGTTCGCCCGGTCGCCATTCGGCGTCTCGATCTCACCCGATGGTGCCTATATCTACAACCTGACGATCGCTTTCGAGCGTCTGAAAGCGCCCAAGCAGGGCCATTACACCGTGTGGGTCACGACAGCGGCCGTCGACCAGGTGACGCGGTTCGGAGTGCTCGATGACAACGACTCGGCCAGCGGCCGGGTCGCCTGGAACAAGTACCTCGTGGTGCTCACCCTGGAACCTGAGGACGATGCGGAAGCGACAATGTGGAGCGGTCCGATTGTGTCTCGCGGTATGTCTCGCAGCGGCATGATGCACACCATGGCCGGCCATGGACCCTACGAGGGCGAACCGTGCGCGAAGTATGGCTTCGGCATGGTCAACCCTTTACGGTCGCCCCGCCCCCAATGACGACCCCGGTTCTGCGGATCGGCAGCCTCGGCGCATTCCTTTGCGTGATTTTCGGTGTAGCTCTGCTCACGATAGGGCTCGCCAGCCAGCCTCTTGAACCGCAGCAACCCCCGCCCCCAACGCCGCCCGAGCCCCAACGGATGCCGCCTATGCCCGAAACCGAGCAGGAAATGCCGGGCATGCAGATGCCCGGGACGCAGATGTCCGGCATGGAGGGGATGGAGGGCATGGAAGGCATGGACATGATGGCGTCGGATCCCGCTGCCTGGCGGATGCCGCCCATGGATCGGCCGATGCCGATGCTGCCGGATCTGATGGGTACGACCCCGATCGTCGATCCGTTCCTCCCCGACGTCGACCCGATGTCTCTTCCCGAAGCGATACCGGGAACCATCGTCGACATGGAAGACGGCGACGAGATCGACATCCGGGCGTCGCTCGTACGGCGAATGGTCAACGGCAAGACGCTCGTGATGTACGGCTACAACGGGATGTATCCCGGCCCCCTCATCCGGGCGCCCCGCGGCGCAACCATCGTCGTCAATTTCCACAACGAGATCCCGGACGAGACCACCGTGCACTGGCATGGCATCCGGCTAGACAACCGCTTCGACGGCGTTCCAAACGTCACTCAGCCTCCGGTCGCCTACGGTGAATCGTTCCGGTACGAAATCTTCTTCCGCGACTCCGGGATCTACTGGTACCACCCGCACGTGCGCGAGGATATCCAGCAGGATCTCGGACTGTACGGCAACCTGCTCGTCGGGGCACCCGAGGCGGCCTACTACAGCCCGGTCAACCACGAAGAGGCGTTGATTCTCGACGACCTGCTGATGGACGACCTCGGGCCGATCCCCTACGGCGAGCAGGCGGCCACCCATGCCCTGATGGGCCGGTTCGGCAACGTGATGCTCGTCAACGGCATCACCGACTACAGGCTTGATGTAGCCAGAGGCGACGTTGTGCGGTTCTATTTGACGAACGTCGCCAACACCCGAACCTTCAACGTCGTGTTCGGAGGAGCCCCGATTAAGATCGTCGGTTCCGACGTGAGTAAGTACGAGCGCGAGGAGTGGGTGGACTCGGTCGTGATCGCGCCCGCTGAGCGGTATATCGTCGAGGTCAAGTTCGACGAGGCGGGCGATCAGCCTATTACCAACTCCATCCAGGCGATCGACGAGTTTCGTGGCGAGTTCTATCCCCACACCGATCTGTTGGGCACAGTTTCGGTCGCCGACGACGCGACGGCCACCGACCACGCCGCGGCCTTCGAAACCCTGCGGGAGAACATAGACGTCACGTCCGATATCGACAGCTATCGGCAGTACTTCGACCGACCTGTCGACCACCGGCTCGAGCTCACTCTCGAGATCGAGAACCTACCGCAAGCGATCGTGCTCGCCATGGAGTTCGAGGCCGGACTCTATGCACCGCCGGTGGAGTGGAACGACGCGATGCCGATGATGAACTGGCTGTCGAGCGCCGAGCAGGTCCACTGGACCTTGCTGGACACCGAGACGGGCCTGGAAAACATGGATATCGATTGGCAGTTCGAGGTTGGCGACGTGGTGAAGATCGAGCTGTTCAACGATCCCGACACGATTCACCCGATGAATCATCCCGTGCACATCCACGGCCAGCGCTTCCTGGTCCTGACCATCGATGGCGTGCCCAACGAGAACCTCGTCTGGAAGGACACGGCTATCGTGCCGGTCGGAACGACGGTCCAATACCTGGTCGATATGTCGAACCCCGGCGACTGGATGATGCACTGCCACATCGCCGAACACCTGGAGGCGGGCATGATGCTTGGTTTCAGCGTGCGCGAGCCGGGGAAGTAGCAACCCCTCCTACATCCGCAGTCCGTCGGGCAGAACAGATTTCAGCCATTTCGTCTTTCCCTTGGCAGGTGGACCAAACAGGAAGAGCCTACGCGACCAACGGATTCTCTTTGTAGACTTCAAAATTTATGTTGTCTATCCGGAATGCGCGGAAGCCAATTATCGCCACTAACTGAAAATACAAGCTGATTGAGATAGGAATGAGATTCTGCAGATCCAAGGCATGAAGGGCGATAGCTATTGTTACGAACAGGGTTCCCATGATGCTAAAGAAGACCAACATTTTCACATTGAACTGCCACCTCAACCGATCGATGCAACACAAGCGTTGAATCGTTCTGCTGGAGTTTCAAACTCCAGCGTCTTACGCGGCCGTTCATTGAGCTCACGTGCCACCTTGTTCAGGTGCGCCTGCGAGTGCACCGATAAGTCGGTTCTCTTTGGGAAGTACTGTCGGAGCAGGCCATTCGTGTTTTCATTGGAACCACGTTGCCATGGACTCTGCGGATCGCAGAAGTAGACGTCGATGTCGGTCGCCAGGGTAAACCGCCGATGATCTCCCATTTCCTTGCCGCGATCCCAGGTCAGCGATTTATACAGCTCGGTCGGTAGTTTCTTCGCGTGCTTGATCAGTGCAGGCACGACGGTCTTGGTCTGTTTATCCGACACTTTCACCAACATCACGTAACGGGTATGGCGTTCGACCAGGGTCGCAATGTAGGTGTTGTTCGATCCCACTATCAGATCTCCCTCCCAGTGACCGGGAACGGCACGATCTTCGACCTCGGCCGGGCGCTCACGAATCGATACGATATCGGCGAGATCCCCTTTCCCGTGACCTTTGTGACTGGAATGTCGGGATCGACGAATCGTTCGTCTCGACCTCAGATGTCTAAGTAGTTCTTTCTTAAACACCCCGCGCGCCTGCACGAATAGGCTGCGATAGATCGTCTCGTGGGACACGTGATACGACTCATCCTCTGGATAGGATCGCTTCAGCCAGCCGGCGATCTGTTCGGGCGACCAATTCCGCCGGAGCTTCCTCGCCACCATTCGCCGTAACCGCGGATGGCGACCCAACTGACATCGCTTCGGGCGACGGGCCCGGTTCCAAGCCTGTTCATCGGCGACAGACGCCCGGTAGTCATCATAGCCCCCATTGCGCTGGATCTCCCGGCTCACCGTCGAGGGTGAACGCCCCAGACACTCTGCGATCGAACGCAACGACTGCTCGGCCGCGATCCCGCGGGAGATCTCCTCACGTTCCGACAGGCTCAAAGCCAACCTCGACCGTCGTCGTGGTCGAGGACGAATGCCTCCGGTATGCGCCAGCTGACAATAGACAGACGATGACAGCTTGCCAAACGCTCGCCCGATCTCATGCAGAGATTCCCCTCGCCGCCACCGATCCCATACCTCCGCCTTCTCCGCCGCCGTGAAACCGAATCGCATCCCTTTCCGCATACACTCCACCTCTTCCTTTTAAGATAAAGTGTTGCGTCGATCCATTGAGACCAGCCACCAAACCAGGAGAATTCGAATTGCCTGACATAGATGATGAACCCGACGAAGGCCACATACACGAAGATCGCGATACCGATGGTTACAGGTGAAATAAAATCAAACAGGCGCCGAGGATGCAGGTCTGCTTTTCGAATAGTGCGTGAATCAGCTCTTCTCTTAAAGTTGAAATAGGCGAAACCCGAGGTGATCATGAAAGGAGAATATTGGAGGAGGAAATACAATCCGAGGACAGAAACGCTATCCCAATTGAGCATTTCTTCGGTGGGTGAATAGAGTCCAATGAACAGCAATACAAAACCAGCCAGCAGTGCAAACAGGTTCATGTACCTGTAGTTGCGCTGTGCCTTCTCTACGGCTTCGATTGGCGCAGGATAGAGCTTGGGATACTTCGATGGCGGGTATGTTTCGACCACATACCTCACACGGCTGAGTATCGCTCTTGGCAAGTAGAAGGAAATGAGGAGCACCTGGCTCAGGAATACAAAGTGAAAAATCATCTGCTCTGGCATGTCGTTTATCTCCTCAACTGCCGCGACGATTCATCACATCGCCGAATGCAATCCGAATCTCTGAGTCCGTTACGCCCGACTCCTAAAAGCCTCTATTGTTTCGCCCAATTTCGTCACGACCCAGGCATTCAGATCGATGGTGCTGTTCGCCTTGGCATCGGGGTGGATAAAAGTGCCGCGGTAGCCCTTGCTTTGAATGACGGAATCACGCTCCAGCAGGCGGTATGCTTTCGCCACCGTCTTGTTGGTAAGCTCCAGGTCGTTTGCAAGCTGGCGGATTGAAGGCAATGCATCTCCTGGGCAGATCTTGTCGCAGAGAACGGCCTGTTTTATCTGCCCAATCAGCTGAGCAAACAAGGGGACTGAAGCGTCGATGTCGATGACTATTTCCATAGGGTGTCTTGTTCTCTATGTACCATGTGTACTAATGGTACAAGTGGCGTCGATGGAATGCAAGGCCAATGTATCGATAATTCTCAAGTAGAAGAAAACACAAGTGCTTGTTGCCGTGATGCCTAACTGATGCGCGGGAAGGAGCAGAAATCTGACCGTTCTAGAGGCCACGGGGCGTGAAGAACCATGAAGTTTTGAAGCGCCAATCCGAAGGCGGGCGGGAGTGGAGAAGGTGGAAAACAGGGACAGGCACCTATGTCCCCATCCCGATTCGCCAGGAATCGGAAATCGCCTGAAAACAACGGAATAACCGCGTATTACGATTGCTGATGTGGCCGGGTTTCCCAAGGAGCGCCGACTCGATGAAGTCAACGCGTGCGATGACGACGGATGCGACCAGGGGAACTACGTTCCGTTCGTGCTTTCAGCGCTCGCAGCCGACGCACCAGGCCGTAACCACTGAACCCGGTGGCGGCGGACGTATGCGACCGCACCGAGCAGAGCTATGACGATTATCGGCAAAACGGGATTCTCGCCGTGCACGAGATGAGTGAGAGCCGCTCCAATCATTACTGCGATGAGAGCAACGGCGGCCGGAACTACGGTCTTGGGCAGAAACAACAACACAGCAGCCGCCAGCTCGACGGCACCGACCAGAAGATGGAAGCCTTCAGGATATCCCCACGCCAGAAACCGGTCTTCCCATCCCGGAGTCGAGAACTTGGTTATGCCAACCAGGATGAAATACGCGCCCATCAATCCCTGAAGGCCCCATGCCAGAGTGGTTCGTATTTTG
The DNA here is from genome assembly GCA_965206125.1 of Terriglobia bacterium. Classification (GTDB taxonomy): domain Bacteria; phylum Acidobacteriota; class Terriglobia; order 20CM-2-55-15; family 20CM-2-55-15; genus CAXWPM01. The sequence goes on along the minus strand of CBDBIN010000043.1, from coordinate 172,179 downwards.
CTCATTCTTGTTCTCCCTTTTGTTGGGATATGCGGTCTGGATCCCGTTCACGGTGGACATGTTACCAGGAAGCTCGGAGCTGCTCGGAGCCCTGTTCATGGGCCTTTCGCTCGCCAACACTGTTCGTCCCCACACGACGGATGTTCACCCCCGGTCGATGGCGCTTGGTCCCTGGAATGGACCAAGAAAAGAATGTGGAAAAGTTTCTTGTGGCGTCGCTGCACAACCGGCGGGAGGGATAGAACTTCTCATCTGGCGTGGAATGTCGGTTGTGGGCGAGTACAAACACCCGTCAACGCGTCAGCATTTAACCGTAGGACCCGCCGAACTTGAGTCCCCGGTCCGCACCCATCAGGTTGTGACGGGAATTGCATACCACTTTTGACCAATCGGAACAGAGCACAACCAAAGCACCGACCTTGCCTGACGCGACACCGACTCGGTCCACCGCGGATATCCTGTCCCAGTAACCCAGTAATACTGACTAATACGACCGAGACGACTGGAAGCGTTAGCGTGTTAAGGTCGGTCTCGGAATAGCCTGCGCGGTTGGACATCATGAGCATGCGGGGTCAGTCGTCCAGGGAACACCTGGGCTTCATCAAGAGGTTTCCGCTCCGGCCGATCCGGTCGGATCGGGACCTGAAGAGAGCGATCATCCTGGCACACATTCAGAAACTCGCACCCTACTTCGGTGTCGAACCCCGAGTGTTTATGAGCTTTCCGCTCACACGCTGACCAGCGGCGGAAACCCGTCCACCGCCGTCGCCCGATGCCGGTGGACTCGGAGGAACGTTTCCCATGCAGATTCTGATCGCCGACAAGTTTCCCCACGCCGGCATCACCAGGCTCCTGGGGACTGGTTGCGAGGTAGCCTCCAGCCCCGACCTCAAGGGCGAGAAGCTGGTGACTGCCCTGAAGGAGCACAAGCCCGGCGTCCTCGTGGTGCGCTCCACGCGGGTCACCGACGAGATGCTCCGCACGCCGTCGCTGGATCTGGTGATCCGCGCCGGCGCCGGGATCAACACCATCGATGTCGCCGCCGCCAGCCGGCTGGGGATCTTCGTGGCGAACTGCCCCGGCAAAAACGCCATTGCAGTGGCGGAGCTGGCTATGGGACTGCTCCTCTCACTGGACCGTCGCATCCCCGACAACGTGATCGACCTGCGGGCCGGCAAGTGGAACAAGAAGACCTACTCGAAGGCCGCCGGCCTCTACGGCCGCACCCTGGGCCTCATCGGCCTCGGGAACATCGGTCGCGCGGTGGTCCACCGTGCCCAGGCGTTCGGCATGGAGGTGATCGCCTGGAGCCGCTCCTTGTCCGAGGAGACCGCCGCCGAGCTCGGGGTGATGCGGGCCGGTTCCCCCGGCGAGGTGGCCGCGGCGGCCCACGCGGTCACCGTGCACCTGGCCCAGAACGACGAGACCAAGGGCATGATCGACCGCGCTTTCTTCAAGGCCATGCGCCCGGGGGCGTTCTTCATTAACACCTCCCGGGGTGGGATCGTCGATCAGGGCGCCCTCTGCTGGGCCATGGAGGAGAAGGGGATCCGGGCCGGCCTGGACGTCTACGCCCGGGAGCCCGGTGCGGCGGATCCGGGCTTCGAGGATCCCATCGCCACGATAGCAGGCCTTTACGGCACGCATCACATCGGCGCATCCACGGACCAGGCCCAGCAGGCGATCGCCGACGAGACTATCCATATCCTGGAAACCTACGTGCGGACCGGCCAGGTTCTGAACTGCGTGAACCTGGCGCGGCGCAGCCCGGCCCGGGCCCTGCTGTCGGTACGGCACCGTGACCGGATCGGAGTCCTGTCCCATGTTCTGGGGGAGATCCGCAAGGCGGCGATCAACGTGCGGGAGATGGAGAACGTAATCTTCGATGGAGCCGAGGCCGCCTGCGCCCACCTCCATCTTGATCGGAAACCCGACGAGGCGTTATTGGAGCGCATCCGGTCCGGAAACGACGACATCTTCGCCCTGTCGACCACCGGCATCAAGGAATGATCACCAGGAGAGAGCCATGACCCATTTCTCCGAGCTCAATCCCAGATCCTCGGCGGCGAGTCCTGCTCTCCCGATGCAGAGATCCCGTTCGACTGAATATGTTGCGCCGGAAGGTCGGAAGTTATGATCGATCAGGATGTGGACCGCGACGCCCGCCTGAGGGCGGACATAAGGGAATTGGGTCAGATCCTCGGCACCGCGCTGAAACGCCTCTTCGGCAGTGAGCTGTTCAACCTTGAAGAGTCGGTTCGCGGCGCGTCCCGCGACCTGGCCGGGTCTCCTGACCCTGTACGACAAGGCGAACTGCTCCGCAGGATCGAGAATCTGCCGACCGCGGATGCCGTCCGCCTGGTCCGTGCCTTCAACACGTACTTCCACATCGCCAACGTCGTCGAGCAGCACCACCGCGTGGATGAAAAGCAGGCACGGGTCGGCGGGAGCGACGACTGGCTGGCATCGACCCTTCGTCGCGTGGTCGGCGAGGGAAGCTCACCGGACGCCCTGGCTACCCTTGTTGCCGAGATGGACGTGCGCCCCGTGTTCACCGCGCACCCGACCGAGGCCGTGCGGCGGTCCATTCTGACCAAACTTCGCCTGCTCGGAGACGCCCTTGAAGAACGGGACAATCCCCGCAATCCACCTTCGGCGGCGCGCCGGTTCCGCCGCCGGCTCGACGAACTCGTCGAGGCCATTCTTGAAACCAACGAGTTGAGGCTGGACGCCCCGACGCCGTTGGATGAAGCGCGACACATCATCTTCTATCTCGAAGAACTCTTCCATGACGTCATCGCCGACGTCTACGAATCGTTCGAGGAACTGCTCGAGGACGAGGGCGTCGAACTGCCGGAGAGGGCGCGCCCCCTCCGATTCGGGACGTGGGTCGGTGGCGACAGGGACGGCAATCCCCATGTCACCGCCGAACGGACACTGGAGATCATGCGGCTCATGAACGAGCAGGCACTCGAGATCCTGTCCGATGCCGTTTCCCGCGTGGCGGCGATGCTGAGTCAGTCGACCGCCATCGTCGGAATAAGCGACGAGTTGGGGGCGTCCCTCGATGCCGAACATCAGGCTCAGCCTGAGGTTCACGCCGCGTTTTGGAACATGAACGAACAGGAACCGTACCGGCTGAAGTGCGCCTACATATACGAGAAGCTTCAGAACGGACTCCGCAAGCTTCGCGGGGAGCCTGCCGGACCCCGTTACCGATCCCGAGAAGGACTGGTGGCGGACCTGGAAATGATGGCCGACTCGCTTCGCCGCAACCGGGGGGAGGCGGCGGCAAATGGAGCGCTACGGCGGCTGATCCGGCAGGCGTCGGTCTTCGGACTGACCTTGGCGACGATGGACATCCGGCAGCACTCCCGCGTTACGGGCAACGCTATCCGGGAGCTTGTCGACTTCGTCGACCGCGCGCCGAACGCGTTGCAAAAATGGGAGAACGGCCGTGATGGCGGCCCCGAGCGCCTCGTACAGGAATTGAACGGCCGCCGCGTGCTTGCGATGCCGACCGCGATCTACTCTGAGGAGACCTCCGAGGTGCTGGCTACAATGCGTGCCGTTCGCCAGGCGCAAGACGAGTACGGTCGCGACGTTATCGAGTCCTGGATCGTGGCGATGACGCGGGACGTGGATGACCTGCTGGCGATTCTGGTCCTGGCCCGGGAAGCCGGGTTGATTGACGTGGAAAACGGCGTCGCGAGACTGAGTGTGGTACCCCTTTTCGAGTCCATCGACGATCTCCGACGCGCTGCCGGCGTGATGGACCGTTTTCTTTCCATCGCTGCGGTGCGCCGGATTGTGGAACTCCAGGGCAACGTGGCCGAGATCATGATCGGCTACTCCGACTCTAACAAGGACGGCGGGATCACGACCTCACGATGGGAGCTCTACAAGGCGCAGCACGAGCTACGCACCGTGGCGGAAAGGCACGGCGTCCGTTTCCGGATCTTCCATGGTCGTGGCGGTTCAGTCGGCCGCGGTGGCGGTCCGGCCCGTGAAGCCATCCTGGCCCAACCGCATGCCACCGTCGGCGGCCGCATCAAGATCACCGAGCAGGGCGAAGTAGTCTCCGACCGTTACAGCAAGCCCGATCTGGCGCGACGGCACCTGGAGATCATGCTCGGCGCGGTGGTCGAGGCGACGCTGACGCACACCGCGCCATGGGAGACCCCGGACCAACTCGACCGGTGGTTCAGCGCAATGGAACGGATGTCCGACGCCGCGCTCCGGAAGTACCGTTCTCTGGTCGAGGCCGAAGGATTCGCCGAATATTTTCTGTCTTCGACACCCGTCGAGGAATTGGGCGCCATGAAGATCGGATCGCGGCCGGCGAAGCGCACCAGGGGACCGAGCGGCCTGGACGGCCTGAGGGCCATTCCGTGGGTCTTTGGATGGACACAATCGCGGCAAATTGTACCGGGCTGGTATGGCGTCGGGACGGCGCTCCGGACCGCGGAAGAAGCCGGCCTCGGAGAGACTGCGAAGGAGATGTACCGGCAGTGGCATTTCTTCCGGACCTTCATTTCGAGCGTCGAGATGACGCTGGTCAAGACGGACATGGACATCGCGCGCTGTTATGTCGACCAGTTAGTTTCCGAGAACCTGCACGGCTTCTTCGAGGACATCCGCAGTGAGTTCGACGAAACTCGCCGGCGCGTTCTCGACCTGACCGGCAACCAGGAGTTGCTCGACGACCTGCCCGTTCTCAAACGCACGCTTTCGGTGAGGGCCAATTACATCGCTCCGTTGAACTATTTGCAGGTTTCCTTGCTGAAGCGAGCGCGAGGCGAGGGAGCAGACGATCCTGCGGTCCGCCGAGCGCTTCTGCTCTCGATCAACGGCGTGGCGTCCGGGCTGAAAAACACGGGATGAGGGGCCGAGTAGAGGGTCGTGGACGGTTGCGAGATCCAGGCCGTCAGCTTGTCAGCGATTTCACCCCTCTAAGCATCCGCGGACGAACCAGAGAATAAAGGGGTTGGGCAGGTTGAGGGTGTGTCGGCTCAGGGCGACGACGTTCTGGCGCTCTGGGAACGGGCCTGCCCGATTCCCCAGATCTCAATCCGGATCAAACCCCCTGTAGTTCCATGTGGCCTATGCAACGTATGAACTCTCGCCGTGAGTTGAACCCCTCTGTGCCGCTCGGCAATCTCTCTGGATACCTGTGACGGAAGCCATCCGATTCTTCTCTCGTGTAGCACCCGGTTCTGATCTCGCCACAGTCCGACGACCTCGGTCGCGTAGGGATCGGCTGAGCTTTTCAGATCACGCCGGAGCTGGATCTCGCGTTCACTGCCGTCAATGAACGAGTTAGCAGCTGGGGTGATTCGTGCGTGGAAGTACCCTTCGACCGTGATCTTGTCGAACAGCCAGGCGACGTATTCAAGCGAATCCTGGTGGACTCGGATCACGCTTGGAGGGTCGGCGGGCAGACGAAAGTCTTGATCAGGTTGCCGCTCGGCAGGATCCCCAATGATGGGAGCGGGCGTGCCGGCTCCATCTCCGAACAGTTCCCGTAGTTGCTCCAGCAGGCGCATATCCTGGTGTCCTGGAGCGTTCCCCACATTCCGCACTCACCTAATAAGACGTAAACAGCCCGGGAATCCGTGCAAACAGACCGGTCACGGTACGCAAAAGGTGTCTACTCAGGCTCTATTTCTTCATACATGCATCGATGAATTGCCCCATCGTCGAATTGAACTACATAGACACGAGGATCTGCCCTGAGTTGGTCTGGCTGCACCTCAAGTTTTGGAAAGTGAGAAATCCCCATGATTTCCCCCAACTTGGAGTGAGACCCTCTCGCGAACCTGACCCGGTCGTTGACTTTGAATATCGATATTCTGAGATGAACTGCATCCGCTAGCTGTTTCCTCAGCCCCACCATGCGTGGGTCCGGCTCGCGCCGGCCATCCACGGCCCGCCATGTAGAGTCGTTTGAGGCATCAAGCAAGTCTCTGGCATCGGTCTCCGACAACCCAAGTGTAGTGGCTGCTTCCGACCACATGTCATCACCATACGGCGTTGCTGTCTGAACGAAGCAAACCGCTCCAATCGGTTCGAATATCAAGCCGTCGGGCCCACCCTTGCCAGTGCCTGTAAAATCCGGATCCACAAGCGCGGTTGAGCTCTTTGCTCTGATCCGGAACCTGTATCGGGCACCAGTTTCCATTCGAACAGATGATGAATCTTCGCTAGTTCACTTATGAGTTCCGAGGAAGTTATCACGGCTTTCCTAGCAGACAGCTTCTCTGGGGACCATCCTGGCGCGAACACCTTCTGTAAAATCTTTCTGGCCAGCAGCCTGAAAGCCCAAGGGCAACCGGGCCCTCACCGCGACTCCAAATCAAGAGGACTTCGGGGCTAAAAGGATTCTAATTCCTATTCTTCGTAGAATTAAGTGAAAAAGCTATGAACGCTGAAAACGTTAGGTGGTCCTCGCGGACTAACCGAGATTGATGCAGCGCGGCCTCCGTTATCTTCTATACCCTCGAACAGCTTCGTGATCGAATGTGCCCGAGGAGAAGGGGTGTCAAAGATGAGAAAAATCCGATTGGTAGTAGCGATATTCATCGCGGCACTGGCGTTTTCACAGATGGAGCTGGTCACGGCATCATCCGCAGTTTCGACAGCATCGACCGCATCCATGGCCAGTGGCGAAGTCATCTGGACGAACCCGCCGGAGAGCAAGGGAAGAATCCGAAAGGACGACAACGATATGGATCGGTTCGAGTACAACGTCAATGCCGGAGACACCCGCCCTTATGGCTGGCAGCCTTCGGTGGGCACCAGGAGCACCTTCACTGAAGGCCCAGGGAATACGGCCTCGAATGTCACAGCGGTGGATGATCCAGCCGGTGTGCCGCCCGATCCTGGATGCGGTGCCTGAGCGTCCCACTTGTCCCACTAATCCTAGAACGTCAGATCTTTGGAACAAAGAGGGTAAGCAGGTATATGGATGGTCGATAACTCCTGGGTCATCTGGGACACTTGGGACACCCTCGGATTCATTGACGCCCGCCTCCTGCCCCGATAGCACCGCCTCACTGGAGGACACGCCATGAAACAGATGATCGGGGGTCCTTTTGTGCGTGCAACCGAAGTCTCACGAGAATATATTCGCCTTCAGTCCATCGATAGGAGGAAACCCCAATGACACAACCAGCACCATTGGGAGCGGATCCCGTTCAAGTAGATTCAAACCACTACACCGTAGAAGTCGAGAACGACAAGGTAAGGGTGTTGCGAATCAAGTACGGCCCCCACGAGAAGTCTGTGATGCATGTTCATCCAGCGGGCGTCGGCATTTTCCTGACAGACGCGGAGTGCAGATTCGCCTACCCGGACGGCAGTAGCGAAGACATTTCCGGCACGGCGGGGCAGGTCATCGCCTTTGACGCTGTGGAGCACCTGCCGGAGAATCTGGGCGATCAACCGCTTGAGGTACTATTCGTCGAGCTGAAGTCCTAACGGCGGCCACCCAGAAGGATTGGCAATCGATCGAGTCGTGTCAACGACGACAAGGTCGAATACAGGCTGTGCTGGGAACACCTCAAGTCGAGGAGGTGACGATATGGGTTCAATCAATACAGGACGTGTAGTGCTGGGAGGACTGCTTGCAGCGGTGATCATATTCTTCAGCACGGCCTTTCGCGTTGCGATGCTTTTGGAACAGATCCGTGAATTGGTTGAGGTTCACGGCCTTCGTGGACCGACTGGACTAGAGGGATTTATCGTCTTCGCGGGGATGTCCATTTCATTTGGGCTATTGATGGTGTGGCTCTACGCTGCGATTCGTCCGCGCTTCGGTGCGGGTCCAATGACGGCTGTGATTGGAGGATTGTTCTTCTGGCTCGCCGTCTATCTGGTACCCTACGCCGTTTTTCTGAGGATTGATCTGGTCCCGCTCGGTTTGGTCGTGATCCATTGGATGTGGACCGTCATTGAAATACCGCTGGCGTCCGTTGCTGGAGCGTGGGTCTATCAAGAGGAGTGAAAGAGGCAGGACCACTCCACTGGGTGGCAAAGTAGTCGAGTCAATCGAGTCCAAAACAAATCAATCACTTCATTCGATTCCATTGCAGCGTACTCGCGGAGTTGACAGCCCACCTTTTAGAGGGAGGTCGGATATGAACGAACTTTTGTTGGGGTTGCTCGTCCTGGAAGGTCTCGTCACGCTCGCCGGAGCGTCCTTGCTGGTCTACCGACGACACTTAGAGGTGCCGGAACAAGGTCAGATCATCCTTGATTCAACAGAAAAGGAGATGGAGAAGAAACAGGAAGTCGTTCGCGGCAAGGTTGCTGTGTTGAGCAAGTACATTAAGAAGATCGGTGTCGCGTGGAGCGTCCTTGCTGTCGCGATTCTCGTCGTGTGGGTCGTTGGTATCGTAAGAGGGCTCTAACACTTCAATGGCATCTTGGTCGCTAACCGCCGCCGCAGCCGAATGTGTGACCGAGTTACCCGGACGCAGCGTGGCTCAATGCTGAAGCACAAATATGCAATGGCGTAGAAACCGCCGGTTCATCCGGGACACCTCGTTCAGCTGCGTAGCCGAGGGAGCCTGCGACCCACTTTTCTGCGATAAGCCTCATGTTCGCTCCCAAACTCTCGTAGGAGATGTCGTTCCTCATAGAGAACGGTGAACAGGTGAAAACCGGTGCCGACCACAAGACCGTAGACCACCAGAGCTACCGAGTTGAACAGAATCGGAAAGTGTGCCAATCTTAGTTGGAAATTGAAACGGCTCCAAACCCTATGGTTTGATGGTATTGGAAGAAACAACATCAAGCCTGTAAGAGAAAGGAGCCGAGATGAGGAGTCTGTTACGTTCGGTGAAAAAACGCAAGAAGAGGCGAGTACTGGGTGAGGTCGAGGTCATGAGCCGGGAGGAGTACTCGGGACTGGAATTGGACTCGAAGGTGGAGATGATCCGGGCGTTGATCCCACTGGGGTTGATGCACGTAGAGGAGTTGCTCGACGAGGAAGTGAAGGCGTTGGCGGGTGAGCGATACGCGCGAAAGGAGGCGACGTTGAGGGGCCGGCGACACGGGAGCAATCCGGGGACCGTGGGGCTCGGGGGCCAGCGGGTGCCGGTTCGGGTGCCTCGAGTTCGCAGCGTGGCGGGCGGGGAGATTCCGCTTCGGAGCTACGAGGAACTCAGTCCGGATGGCGCGGTGAACGAACTGCTTCTCAGACGTGTGCTTTATGGGATCTCCTGCCGGAACTACGAGTCGGCCGCGGAAGCGATTCCAGGAGCCATCGGATTGTCGAGCTCGACGGTGTCTCGAGGATTCGTCCAGGCGAGTGCCGCGAAACTTCGGCAGATGCAGGAGCGGGATCTGTCGGCCGAGGACGTGGTGGCGATCTTCCTGGACGGGAAAATGTTTGCCGACGCCACGATGGTTGTGGCCCTGGGCATCACAATTACGGGCGACAAACGCTTCTTAGGCTTCGTGGAGACGAGTACGGAGAACGAGCAGGTACTGACTCCGTTTCTCCGTTCATTGATGGAGCGAGGCCTGGACATCTCTGAAGGCGTGCTGGTGATCGTCGACGGCGGCAAAGGTCTGCGCGCGGCAGTCAAGCGGGCATTCGGTAATCGAGCCCTGGTCCAACGCTGCCAATGGTACAAACGCGAGAACGTGGTGAGCTACCTGTCGAAGACCGAGCAAGCCGCGTGGCGCAAGCGGCTTCAGCGTGCGTACCAGCGCCCGGAGTACAACGAAGCCCGGGCGGCCCTCGAACAGCTCCATGGAGAGCTCGAGGAGCGAAACCAATCGGCCGCTGCGAGCCTTGAGGAAGGCCTGGAGGAGACCCTCACGTTGCATCGACTCGGCGTGTACGGGGTCCTGGGCCGTTCGTTCAAGACGACGAATTGCTTGGAATCGGTCAATGCCCTCGTCGAGGAAAGGTGCGCGAAGGTCGATCATTGGAAGAACTCGAGCCAGCGGCAGCGCTGGTTGGCGACGGCGCTCATCGACATCGAACGACGCTTGAGGAAGGTGATCGGCTACCGTCATCTTCCAAAGCTCCGCGAAGCCCTCAGGCGGGAGCTGAAGATTGAGGCGAAGACGTCGACGAGATCGAAGAAGAAGGTTGCGTGACCAATCGTGAGCCGTGGAGAGTTTCAACTAAGAATGGGCTTGACTCCAGAATCGCCCAACCCAGGATCACGGTTAGCACGCCCACGTACATCGCATTTCGCACATATCGGTACGGCCCGTGGATGACGAGTCTCTTTGGCGCGTCGATTGGTGCAGGTGTGCCTCGACCGGACGCTAACACGCGGCTGAACCAACGAGTCCTGCATTTCACGGGTCGGGTTGATGCCCGAGCCGTACTTAATAACCAACCCAGCGCTCGTTGAAGGAACAAACACGAAGGAGGGAGTGTGGCTCATCCATTTATCAAGTATCGAAGCGGATATAAAATATCAACTGGCTTCAGATTATTCGATCAAGACTAGTATCAGGCCCAAGAAACCAGTGGACGGAAAGTTCATCAAACTCGATAAGACAGGACACCTTACGGTTGTTGAGGGGTACGCATGGGATGGCCCATCTGGGCCCGTTGTGGATACCAAGGAAAACCTGAGGGCATCGTTGGTTCATGATGCCCTGTATCAATTGATGCGTAACAGACATCTAACAGCCAAGGCACACAAGGATAAAGCGGATAAGCTGTTCAAGAAAATCTGTATTGAAGATGGGGTTCCACGTCTAAAGGCCCGGATCTATTATCTTGGCTTAAAACTGGGCGGAAAGCCCCATACGGACCCCAAGAACAAGAAGAAGGTGCACAGAGCACCAGAGTGATCACGCATCAAGGCAGTGTCCACTCCGTCCTGCTGGTCTTACTGATAACAGGCAGATCCCGCCATCCGTCGCACTCACGTTGAAGTTACTCAGCATCCGGCTCGTCCCGGCGGCCCTCAAAAGGCGGCTATGTCTCAGGTGTCATCGTCCAGGGTGAATCGCGGGGTCGTTCGTTACGTGATAGCCGGAGTGGATATTGATGTGGATCGGAGAATCTCTGGGACTTGCCACCGTGTTAGACAGTCCTGTACGAAGAGTTATCCCGGCAATTCGCTCCAATCGTCGCAACGCGGTTGGGCACTGCTGGGGAACGCTGCGCTTCGCACAAACTGACTGATGCGGTCAGCAACCTCACGATCCACACCGCGATGCGCCTCGCCTTTCACGTTCTCCTGGATCACGTCGTCTAGCATGTCAATGCCGGTTACCGTAAAGCTGCTGAAATCCGAGCGTGATCTGAATACGCAAACTTGCGGCTGATTCTCCTGATCGACTTCACCTCGGTATGTGATGGAGAAAGTTGCGGTGAACGGCCCGGCTATGGGATCTGCCGGTTCGCAGTTCGCAGTGAGCGGTCGGTTTGACCATGTGTAGACGCCATCAGGAACGGTGACGCCAATATCGCGCACACCGGCCGCGAGTACAGTCGTTGGACCCACATCCCCCAATGTTGCCGTCACAGTTCCAGTGAGGGTTCGTCCTACGTCAACATTTGAGCCAGGCGAACAGCGCCCGTCGGCGCTCAGGGGCGCACGATGCCGATAGTCAGAAAGCGAAGTGGTGAACGGAGCGGTGGCGACAAAACCGGAAGGTTGCGTCACCGGGCCTGATGAGGATGATCCTGAATCTGGTGGATTGCAGGCTGGCAAGAGCAACAGTACAGATAACAAGAAAACTTGCGAGTACTCGCGCATGGTGACCTCCGATGACCGATTTGTCGCTCAACGCTACATCCCACAATTGCGGGTGTCCACTAAGAACATCACCGTCACCCTCGGCGAGATCAGTCTCTGGCAGGGTCAGTTGGTGTCGCCGAAGACAAAGGGGGGTGTCCGAAAGATTGCATTTGGGAAAATGTTGGCGACGGTGTTGACCGATCCCCTTCAAGGATCGGGGTACATCGGACCGAATTACGTCGTGTTCTGTAAGCCGGACGGTGCTCCATGCCATCCCGACGTTCTGAGGAAGGATGTGCTTGTATCTGACGCTCGACCGTCTACAGATTCCACGGCCACCCAGGGCGGCAGGGTTTCACGCATTCCGACACTCGGCGGCGCTGGTGAGTGCCGAGACTGGCAATCTGACGCTCGCTCAGAAGCTGCTCGGGCATTTTCAGTTGGCGACTACCGCAGACATGTACACCCACGTCCTGCCGGAGCAGGATACCGCTGCAGTGGATGCTATCGCGCGGGCCGTTTTCCCAACTTCTGTTCCCAATTGTTCCCAAAACCTTCTAAGTCCGATTTGGGGAACAAGTAGCAGACTTGCACCAATGAATGAACTCATCCCCGTAAGGGCAAGAAAAAGGGCCACCTTTCGGTGACCCTATCAAGGCTGCCTGTTATTGCGGGGGGGGGATTTGAACCCCCGACCTTTGGGTTATGAGCCCAACGAGCTACCACTGCTCCACCCCGCGTCAATGGCTACGAACCAATATAGGTAGTGCGCGGCCAAACGTCAAGTGAGCGGGGTCATCGCAGATTTTCTATCTGAGAGTCCGCATTCGACATCGGTCATTCAAAATTCGAGATTGGAGATCGAAGGGCCTCCCCGGTCTCGGGTCCCGTATCGGTCTTGCGGTCAACCTAAGGGACGTTGCGGAGTTCGGGGTCTTCGGACGGGACGAGCAGGATGACTTCGCCGGGCATGACGAGCTTCAATTCTTCGCGGGCACGCCGTTCGATCTCGTCGGGATCGGTACGCAGTGTCTGGATCTCCTCCACCATCTGCGCGTTCTCAGCTTCAAGGGCCTGGATCTGCTGTTCGAGTTGGGTCAATCGTTCACCCTTTCGATGAACTTCGATCAAGCCACGGTCGGCGACCACGGTCAGGACGAGAGTCGCGACAGTCAGCAGGCCGAACACGCCCAGTCCGACTCGAACCATCATGCCCTGCACTATGCTTCGGTTATCCATCGCCTTCCGCAGTCGAGCAGTCGTTCCAGTTCTTCGAGGTTCCCGGCCTCCGCGTAGTAACGAACCACTGGTTCGGTTCCCGAGGGCCGCATCAACACCCAACTCCCGTCGCCAAAAATGAGTTTCAGTCCGTCGGTGCGGTCGACCCGCTCCACGAATCGGCCGAAGTACTCTTGAACGTCCGACGCAATCTTTTCGCGGACCGTCTTTTCGACAGACTGATCCAGCCTGACGTTCAGTCGCCGATTATACACTTCTCCAGTCCGCTCAAAAAGGGTTTTCTGCTGCTCTTTCAATGAGTTCCCGCGATTCGCGACCATCTCCGCGACCAGCAGGCAGGCCAGGATTCCGTCCTTTTCCGGCAGGTGTCCCTTGACGGTGAGGCCGGCACTTTCTTCGCCGCCCAGGATGATGCGTCCTTCCTCGAGGTACTGCCCGATGTACTTGAATCCGACGGGCGTTTCGAGCACCTCCAGACCATGCAGCGCGGCCACACGGTCGATCAGGTGCGTTGTCGCGACAGTGCGTGCGACGGCCCCCGTCCATCCCCGGCTCTCAACGAGGTAATCCAGGAGTAGGGCGATGATGTCGTTCGGGTAGAAATACGTACCGTCGGCGTCGAGGATGCCGAACCGGTCTGCGTCGCCGTCGGTCCCGAGGCCCAGCGTCAATCCGCCTTCGATGACGGCCCGCTTCAGGTCTCCGAGGTTTGCTTCGTCCGGTTCAGGATGGTCGCCACCGAAGTAAACATCGCGGTTGGCGTGCAGCACCGTTGGTTCGAGGCCCGACCGCTCGAGGATGTGATCCAGGTATCCGGCGCCTGATCCGTGCAACGGATCGCATCCGAGACGCAGGTTTGCACGACGTATCGCGCCAAGGTCCACCTTCGTCTCCAGGTCCGCAAGATACTCGTCGCGTATGTCGAGGGTCTCGATGATTGACAGCTGTGGCGCGCGGCTGAATTCCCAACTCTCCTCCTGGAGTTGCGAGATTTCTCGTTCGATCTCACCGGTAACGTCGGGAAGCGCCGGGGCACCGTCCGCTCCCGAGAACTTCATGCCGTTGTACTCGCCCGGGTTGTGGCTGGCCGTGATGTTGACGGCGCCGTCGAGTTTGCGATGCCGGACCGAGAACGAAACCGCGGGCGTCGGTACGGATCGCGAACAGACGAGGGCGCCCACGCCCGACGCCGAGAGGACATGGGCAACCTGGCTGGCAAAGTGCTCGGAAGCAAACCTTGTGTCGTATCCTACGAGAAGCCTCGGCGACCCCGCGTTCCTCTTGGCATACCGGGCTATGGCCTCGGCGACAAGTCGGACGTTAGCGAAGGTAAAATCTTCGGCGATGATGGCGCGCCAACCCGAGGTGCCGAACTTGATCGTCGCAGTCATAGGCTGACAATTCTAGCGAATCTGGAGAACGCCATGATAGACACGATGGTCGCGGTCTCGACATGCTCCTCGCGTGAGGAAGCCAGGAAGATCGCAACAGCTCTCGTCAGCGACCGCCTGGCCGCCTGCGTCAACGTGGTTCCGGGGATCGAGTCGTGCTACCGGTGGGAAGGGAAGGTGAACTGGGATACCGAGTTCCTGCTCGTGATCAAGACCACCGCAGCTGCCGTGGATCAGGTGCGCTGGCGTTTGGTCAAGGAACACAGCTACGAGACACCGGAGTTTATAGCGTTCAAGATAGAAGACGGATCGCATCCGTATTTAGAGTGGATTGCGGATTCGGTGACGTAGTCTTCGAATCTCGACTTGCCAATGAGTCAATGTCCAATGCGGAATCTCAGATAGAAGATTGCGATCGCTCCAACTCCCCGGCGGGACCCCGTCACTACCGTTCCGGGTTCTGTTAGGACCAGAACCGGGAGCGGTAGCGACCGGGTGGCTCAGGCTCTCGCTCAATGTCCGAAGGCGTTTTCCAGGTCCGCGATCAGATCTTCCGTATCTTCGATTCCCACGGAAATTCGGACCAGCCCGTCTGTAATTCCCAGCTTTTCCCGGTCCGTTTTCGGGACTGAAGCGTGGGTCATGGACGCGGGGTGGGAAATCAGGGTTTCGACTCCGCCAAGGCTCTCGGCCAGGGAGCACAGGCGAACTCTCTCCAGAAAGCTGCCCGCTGTCTCGATCGAACCCAGGTCGAACGCGATCATCGCGCCAAAGCCCGACATCTGTTGTTTCGCGAGAAGATGTTGCGGATGCTCCGGCAGGCCCGGGTAGTAAACCGTCTCCACCTTATCCTTCGAGGTCAGGTACCGGGCAATCGCCATCCCGTTTGAGTTGTGCGCTTCCATCCGGACCGGCAGCGTCTTGATACCCCGCAGCACGAGCCAGGAGTCGAACGGAGACAGGATCGCGCCGGCGGCATTTTGGATGAATGCAAGCTGGTCCGCATCGGACTCGTGTTTGAGCACCACGACACCGCCGACGCTGTCGCTGTGTCCATTCAGAAATTTGGTCGTGCTATGGACGATGATGTCGGCGCCCATTGCGATGGGGCGCTGGAGATACGGGCTCATGAACGTGTTGTCGACGACGAGGCGGCAGCCCGCTTCGCGTGTCAGCTCGGACACGGCCTTGAGGTCTGTGATCGTCATGATGGGGTTCGTAGGCGTTTCGACGAACACCATTTTCGTTTCCGGACGTATCGCCTGGCGCAGATTGCCGATGTTCGACGTGTCCACGTAGCTGAATTCGATGCCCCCGTGCTTGACGATCTTGTCGAACAGCCGGAACGTTCCACCGTAGACGTTGTTGCCGCAGATTGCGTGATCGCCCTGCCTCAGCAACAGTTGCGTGATGGCGGTCTCGGCCGCCATGCCGGAGGCGAACGCATAGGCCGCCACGCCACCTTCGAGGATCGCCATGTTCCGTTCGAGGGCCATGCGTGTCGGGTTCTGGGTGCGGGCGTATTCGAAGCCCTTGTGCTTACCGATGCCTTCCTGGACGAAAGTCGACGTCTGATAGATCGGGACGCTGACGGCTCCGGTTGTGGGGTCGGGCTCCTGGCCCGCGTGAATGGCGTCGGTCTTGAATCCCATGGCTCCCTACGGGTCGCGATTACACGGATGGCGCAGATTTGGTGGGGAAGAAGAGAGCCACGGACTACACGGATTCAGCGGATTGGGAAAGGAAAAATAGCTATCTGGGTCTTAATCCGCTAAATCCGTGTAATCCGTGGCCTTCTTCTCTTCTCCCCTAGTCCGTGAAATCTCGGTTATCGATTTCTTCGAAGTAATCCGGTTTGACCAGGACTTCGCGGGGCTTGCTGCCTTCCGGCGGACCGACGATGTCGTCGGCTTCCATCGCATCGATGAGGCTGGCCGCCCGCCCGTATCCGATCCGGAGGCGCCGTTGTAGCGAGGAGGTCGAGGCCTTGCCCATCTCAACGACGAGCCGCACAGCCTTGTCGTACAACACATCGGTCGCGCCTTCAGGCTCCAGTGCGGCCCGGCGTTCCTCGGGCGACTCCAGAATACTTTCATTGTATGCCGGTTGGCCTTGGGTCTTGAGGTAATCCGCGACGCGAATGACCTCCTCTTCGGTCACCATCGGACCATGCGCCCGCATGAGGCGTGCAGAACCGGGAGGGAGAAAAAGCATATCGCCGCGTCCGAGGAGGGATTCGGCGCCGTTCGCGTCGAGGATCGTCCGCGAATCGACTTTCGAGGCCACGCGGAACGAGATGCGGGCCGGAAAATTCGCTTTTATCAGCCCGGTGATGACGTCGACGGATGGGCGTTGCGTGGCGAGAATCAGGTGGATTCCCACCGCGCGGGCCATCTGCGCCAGGCGCGTGATCGATTCCTCGACGTCTCGAGACGCGACCATCATCAGATCGGCCAGCTCGTCGATGACGATGACGATGTAGGGAAGCTGTTCGCGATCCTCGTCGCCGTCGTCTTCGCTGAATCCCGGGATCGGCAGTTGCTTGATGTGCTCGTTGTAGGCATCGAGCGTCCGGACTCCACGCCGCGCAAGCTTCTTATAACGTCCTTCCATCTCGGCTACCGCCCACTTCAGCGCGTTCTGCGCGGCAATCGGTTCGGTGACGACCGGTACGAGCAGGTGCGGAATATCCTGGTAGAGCCCGAGCTCCAGCCGCTTCGGATCGATCATGATCAGCTTGACCCGGTCGGGCTTTGACCGGAACAGGAGCGACAGGATCAACGAGTTGATCGAGACCGACTTGCCGGTGCCCGTCGCACCCGCAATCAGCAGGTGCGGCATCCTGTGGAGGTCGGAGACGACGATGTTGCCGGTGATGTCTTTGCCGAGCGCCAACGGAAGGTGAGCTTTCGACTTCATGTACTCGGGCGACTCGATCAGTTCCCGGAGGACGATCGTCGTGCGATTCGGGTTGGGCACTTCGATACCGACGGTGCTTTTTCCAGCCAGACGGTCGATGCGGATCGATTCGGCCTCCAGTGCGAGGCAGAGATCGTCGCCCAGGCCCGCTACTTTTGAATATTTGATCCCGGGCTCGGGCTTGAACTCGAACGTTGTCACGACCGGTCCCGGGTGGATCTGCTGGACCTTGCCGTTCACCTCGAATTCTTTCGCTTTCTCTTCGAGCAGTTCCGCCCGTTCCCGCAGTTCGGCTTCATCGACGGGGATCTGCTCTGGGGGCGCCTCGAGAAGATCCGGCGACGGGAAGCTCACTTCACCGAGGGGAACCGGTTCGGCTTCGACAACGACCGTTTTGTCGATCGGCACCTCGTCGTCGATCAGAAGGCGTTGATCGGGAGTCGTTCTCTTCTTCGGGCGCTTCCGGGCCGGCTTTCGTTCCTTGAGCGGCTGCTCTGCCACCGCGGCGACACCCGCGTGCCGCTTTTCGAGGCGCCGCCGGACCCTTTCGCGTGATCGTTCTTCCAGCCATGCCTGGGCCTGCATTTTCCAGGCCGCGAGGAAAGCGATCCGGCCCCTCAATATTTCGACGGTGCGGACCAGCGAGAACGTCGTGGTGAAGAGAAGCGAGATCAGGAAGAACGAGATCAGGACGAGCACGGCGCCCAACGGGTTGAACGTGGCGTTCAGCCAGTCGGCCAGAAGCTTGCCGGCTCCGCCTCCGGCCGGGATCTCGCGGCCGATGCGGGGAATCGGAGATAGAGACAACGCTGCTGAAACCGTCATCACCATCAGGACCGTGCCGACCAGGCGTGGCCCGACATTGCGGACGGTCCACGAAGCCAGCCAGTGGAACGCGTAGATCCCCAGGAAAATGGGTAACAGGAACCCTGCGTAGCCCACCGCCTGGAACAGCAGGTCGGCCGAGTGCGAACCGACGACGCCGATCAGGTTGCTGGGCCGGTCCGCAAATTGGGGGTTGCGGCTGATGTTGAACGACGGATCCGTGGGGCTGAACGATATCAAGCTCAACCCGACGAGGACGGCGACCGTCACCAGCAGCAGTCCCACGAATTCGTTAACCCGCCGGTGGTCGGTGGGGGTCAAGTATGCCGTCCATCTCATCCGCCTCGAATTTTAGCGAAATCACACAGAGAAAGCGAGCAAGACCACAATACCCAGCGCTATCCGATAGTAGACGAAGGCATATGTTGTGTGCGTTGCGAGAAAGCGGAGCATGAAAGCGATTGCCATATAGCCGACGACAGCTGAGGTGGCAATCCCAACAGCGAGCATCGCCAGCCCCCCGCCCGAGGAGTTCTGGGACACCAGTTCCGCAGTCTGTTTGACGACCGCCCCCGCGATCAACGGTGTCGAGAGAAGGAAGGAAAAGCGTGCCGCGGCCTCCCGGGTCATCCCGCGAAACAGCGCGGCGGTGATCGTGACACCGGAACGGGAGACGCCCGGAACCAGAGCCGTGGCCTGCGCCATCCCAATAACGATGGCGTCCGTCCAGGACAGCGTCTCGATCTGTCGATCCTTACGTCCCGTCCGTTCTGCCATCGCGAGAACGAGGGCGAGAGCGATCAAAGTGATTCCGATGACGGGAGGGCTACGCAGGTATTTCTCCACGATGCCGTCACCGAAGAAACCGGCGATCGCTCCAGGAACGGTCCCGGCGACTATGAAGAGCACCATGCGCTCGTCCGTGCCGCTTCGGTTTCCGCCGAGAACGCGGATCGACGCTCGCACCAACGCGATCCACTCGACGCGGAAGTACCAGACCAGAGCCACCAGCGTCCCACCGTGAAGCGCGACATCGAAGGCGAGGCCCGGGTCGTCCCAGCCCATGAACCAGGGAAGCAGAACCAGATGAGCGGTGCTGCTGATCGGGAGGAATTCGGTGATTCCCTGAACGATTCCGTAGATTATGGCTTGGAACGTATCCATTCAGAGTGTCGTTTGTAAATGGGGCCGCATCGGCCGACGCCTGCCCGTCAGAACCCGGAGCGGTAGCGACGGGGTTCGGGTGTGGGTGGTGTCGGGACAGGACCCGATCGCTACCGCTCGAGGTTCTGTGAGATCAAATCTCCATTATCACCGGAAGAATAAACGGTCGTTTCGAGAGCTTCTTCGAGATGAACTTCTTCAGGGCGCGTCGGATTTTCTCCTTGATCACAGCCCAGTCGCCGCGTTCCTCAACCGAAGAGGATTCGATCGTTTCGATGACCAGGTCCCGGCATTCGGCCACCAGTGGGTCATCTTCAGTGATCGTCATGCCCCGGAACACCATCTCCGGAGGTATCTCCAACTCACCGGTCTGCTTGTTGATTGCGATTACCGGAAGGACAATGCCGTCGGCCGAGATGTGGCGGCGGTCACGGACGACCAGGTCTGCGACTTCCTCCAGGCTTCCCTGATCGATCAGGACCCGACCAACGGGCGCCTTGCCGTCAATCCTGGCCGTCTCGCCATCGAAGCGAATGATGTCCCCAGTCTCGGCGATCAGGATGCGATCCCGGATGACGCCTGTCTGTTCGGCAATTTGGGCGTGCCGATGCAGGTGCCGGTAAGAGCCGTGGATCGGGATGAAGAAGCGCGGCTGGACGAGCATCATCATCAGCTTCAATTCTTCCGCGCTGGCATGTCCGGAAACATGGACCGGAGGATTCGTCCCATCGGCGTAGAGGACTTCGGCGTGACGCCGGTAAAAGTGATCCATCAATCGCGAGATCGCCCGTTCGTTTCCGGGAATCATCCGCGACGAGAGCACGACCGTGTCGCCCGCCTCGACCGCGATGTCTTTGTGCTGGTCCAGGGCGATTCGGGCCATGGCCGCCATCGGTTCGCCCTGGCAGCCGCTGGCGATGATGCAGATCTTATCGCGCGGCTGCTTGCGAATATCTTTCCCTCGGATGACGAGCCCGGGCGGTAGATGCAGTGAATCCAATTGCTGTACGATCTCGGTGTTCGAGTTTACTCGGCGACCGAGAAATGCCAGGGTGCGACCGTGACGGTGTGCGGCGTCCGCGATGATCTGGATGCGGTGGATCGCCGAGCTGAAGCAGGTGACGACGATTCGGCCCTTGGCGGCCCTGAGAATGGCATCGAATCGATCCTCGACCGCGCGCTCGGAAGGTGTGTATCCCGCGCGCTCCGCGTTCGTGCTGTCCGAAAACAGGGCGAGCACATCCTCCTTCCCGTAAGCGGCGAACGCGGGCAGGTCGAACTGCCGCCCGTCGATCGGGGAGTGATCGATCTTGAAATCCCCCGTGTGAATCACCAGCCCCACTGGAGTCCGGATCGCGAGCGCGAGCGAGTCGACGATGGAGTGTGTAACCGCGATGAACTCCACGGTAAACGGCCCCAGTTCGACCCTATCACCGGCATCGATCTCGTGGAGCGTGGTTCCTTCGAGCTCGTCGTGGTCTTCGAGCTTCCGATGGACCAGGGCCATCGTGAACGGGCTGCCGTATATGGGGACATTCAAATACGGGAGGATGAACGGTAGTGCGCCGATGTGGTCCTCGTGGCCGTGAGTAAGCAGGATCGCCTTGACCCTTTCGCGGTTCTCCAGCAGGAAAGTCACGTCGGGGACGATGATGTCGACGCCGAGCAGTTCCTGTTCAGGAAAGAGAAGCCCGCAGTCCACTACGATGATGGAATCGTCGTAGCAGAATGCCATGATGTGCATCCCGAACTCACCGAGTCCTCCGAGCGGTACGACATTGAGCTCTTTCGCCATCGGGGTGGATTATATAGCAGCCTGTGGCAGGTCCGATGAGGTCTAACCGGCCGTGAGGGATTCGGGAGAGCCTCACCGCACAGGCGCAAAGATGGAGTGGGGAGTCAAATATCAGATCCTTTGCGCTTTTGCGGTGAGAACTTCGAAAGCCCTTCGTGGAGCGCGAGGAACTGGGAGATGGACAGGTTTTCCGGGCGCGCGTTTGGCGGGATGGACAGCGCTTCGAGGAGACCGGTCAGAGCTTTGCGGTCCAGGCCGGGATATCGGCCGTTCAGGTTGTTGAGGAGCTTCTTGCGCCGCGATGAGAACGCGGATCGGACGAACCGGATGAAGGCGGGGGCGTCGGGCACGCCGGGGCGCCAGGTCAGACGCACGAGCCGTGAGTGCACTTTCGGCGGCGGATCGAAGCTGCCGGGCTGGACCAGGAAGCCTGGCTCGACCTGGGCGTAGTACTGGATCCCGACCGACAGCGGCCCGTAGTCGCTCGAGCCCGGTTCTGCGGCGATCCGGTCGGCAACCTCTTTCTGGACCATGATCGTTATAGCCGTGATTCGGTCGCGCGCCCGTACGAACCGTTCCAGCAGGGGGGTTGCGATGTTGAAGGGGAGATTGGCGACCAGATGAAACCGGTCCGGCGTCAGCGTGCCGAAGTCCAGGCCGAGAGCGTCCTGTTCCAGGATTTCGACTTTCGCCGGCATCGTTCGGCGGAGGCCCGGCACCAGATCGCGATCGACCTCGACGGCAATAAGGCGTCGGGCGGTGAGTGCCAGGACGCGGGTCAGCGTCCCCCGCCCGGGCCCAATTTCGACAACATCGGCCCCCGACGGGACTCTGGCGAATTGAACGATTCGTTCGAGAATTGCGGGATCGGAGAGGAAGTGTTGGCCGTAGCGCTTCTTAGGCACAGGTCACCCGGGGTTGCGGCCTATTTTGCCGCAACCCTTCTGGCGAGAGCGTCCCGTACGGGATTTGAACCCGTGTCGCAGCCTTGAAAGGGCTGTGTCCTAGACCAGCCTAGACGAACGGGACAGCCTGCCCAGCGCAGCACGGTGCGCGCCGGGCAAACTATAATTTGTAGCATCGAACAGGCTGTGAAGTAAACGGCCGGGGCGGAATTCTAGCGGGTCGCTCTGGCTTCAGGACCTGCTTCTTCCGTGATACTCTTTTCGATTCCGGGGAACGACATAACTGCCGATCGGGCGAGATTTGTCCTTCATCAATTCTCGTCAAATACGTAGGGGGGAAACTATGGCACTTGGGATTGGCGCGACTGCGCCTGATTTTACAGCCGAGACGACCGACGGTTCGGTCAGCTTTCACGATTGGATTGGCGACAGTTGGACCCTTTTGTTTTCGCATCCAAAGGACTTCACTCCCGTGTGCACCACGGAACTGGGCTGCGTGGCGAAACTCAAACCGGAATTCGACAAGAGAAACGTCAAGGTGATGGGACTGAGCGTCGACTCGGTCGACGACCACCGTCTCTGGTCCAAGGATATCGAGGAGACGCAGGGAGCCGCGGTCAACTTCCCGATGATCGGGGACACCGACCTCAAGATAGCGAAGCTCTACAACATGCTCCCGGCCGACACCGAGGGCGGCGCCCAGGGCCGGACCGCGGCAGACAACGCAACCGTCCGTAACGTCTACATCATCGGACCCGACAAGAAGATCAAGGTGATGATCACCTATCCGATGAGCACCGGTCGCAACTTCGACGAAGTGCTCCGTGTGATCGACTCGTGCCAGCTGACCGCGAACCACAAGGTGGCAACGCCCGCCAACTGGAAAGATGGCGAAGATTGCATCATCGTGCCGGCGGTTTCCAACGAAGCTGCGAAGGAGAAGTTTCCGGGCGGCTGGACGACAGTGAAGCCTTACCTGAGAGTCGTCAAGCAACCGAACAAATGAGCTTTTGACGGTTGTCCGAGCCGGCGGCCGAACGCCGCCGGCTCTTTCGTACGGTCATATCTATGCTGATCAAAGACGTCCTCGCAGCTCATAAGGAATGGTTGGAATCCGACGGTACTCACGGCGAGCGAGCTGAACTCCAGAACGCGATACTCCAGCAAGCCGACCTTCATAAGGCAGACCTGACACGGGCCGACCTGAGCGGTGTTCGCATGAGCGTCGCCGATCTGATGTGCGCCAACTTTACCGGGGCTGACCTTCGAGGCGCCGACCTGTGGATGTCGGACATGAAGGACGCGACGCTCGACGGCGCGGATTTGCGCGGCGCGAACCTTGGAGGAGTAACGGGTCTGACATCCGCCCAGCTCGATTCTGCGATCGTCGACGACAAGACCCAACTTCCGGCCGACCTCGACCGATAGACAGCCGGTTTAGCCGATGGAGATCCCCTCCCACTACCGTCCACGGACCAGCCGAGGTCGGTTCTTCATCGGCTGCTTTGCCGTCCTGTTCGCGTTCACGCAGTGGCCCTTCCTGGCCTGGGCCAACCGTATCGAGCCGCTCGTGTTCGGTCTCCCTTTCCTCTATGCCTACCTGAGCGCCATCTACGCGTTGATGCTCGTCGCGCTGTGGCTGCTCTGGCGCTGGCGAGTGTAGGCGGGCCGGATGGACGCCTGGATCATCGCCACATCTCTGATAGCCGTCTATCTGGCCGGCTGCCTGGTCGTGGGCTTACTTGCCGGGCGGAAGATGGAAGCCAATATGGACGACTTTGTCGTCTACGGCCGCCGTGCCGGTTTCTTCGTGCTCTATCTTGCGGTTGTGTCGACCTATCACAGCGCCTTCGCGTTTCTCGGCTCAGGCGGATTCTTCTACACACATGGCATCGGTTTCTGGGACGCGGGTACGTGGACGCTGATGATGGGCTTGATCACGTACGTATTCGGGACTCGAATCTGGGCGCTCGGGAAGAAATTCCGCTACCTGACGCCAGCCGACATGCTGGCGGATTACTACGAAAGCGAGGGCGTTCGCGTCCTCGTCGCGATCGTGTCGGTCGTGTTCACGCTGCTGTACATCCAGGTGCAGAGCATGGGTTTGGGTTACATCCTGTCGGCGGCGACGGGCGATCGGATATCGATCGAGCTGTCCGCGGGAATCCTGATGCTCGTCGCCATGTTCTACATCAGCGTCGGCGGGGTTCGCGCGATCTACTGGACCGATGTGCTGCAGGGCATCTGGATGTACATCGCGATCTGGGGCGGTGCGCTATATCTGTCCTATGTGTTGTTCGGCGGGCCGTTTGCCCTGTGGCGACGGGTTATCGCCGAGCGGCCGGACTTGTTGACGCTCCCCGGTCCCGAGGGTTTCTTCACCTATCCGATGTGGTTCGGTTTTATGATCACGTTGTCGTTCGGGATCGTGTTTCAGCCACATATTTTCATGCGCTACTACAGCGCCGCCAATATTTCGGTGATCCGGAAACTGGGAGCCCTGACGCCCATCTACCTGGCGACGCTCTATGTGCCGGCGGCGCTCGTCGGTCTCGGAGGTGCGCTGGTGATGCCCAACCTGGAGTTTCCCGACCGGGTATTTCCGGAAATGCTGTTCCGGTATGCGCCGGCCTGGATGACGGGCCTCGTTCTGGCCGGCGCCGCTGCGGCCGCGATGTCGACCCTCGAGGGCATCATTCATTCGAATATGACGGTGTTGACCCGTGATGTGTACCAGCGTTACATCCGCCCCGATGCGCCGCCGGCGCACTACGTTAAGGTCGGCCGGTGGATCATCGTCGGTTTGATCGGCGTGGGCTACTGGCTCAGCCTGACGAGCAACGACTTTCTCGTGACGATCGTCACCCTGTCCGGTTCGGGAGCGCTTCAAATCTGGCCGGCGGTGATGGGGAACCTGTTTCCGTCGCGTTTCAAGTTTACGAGGGCCGGCGTGATGGCGGGAATGGTCGTGGGGCTCGTAACGCTCTTTTTTACGCTCATCGTTTACCCCCATCCGCTGACGCTGCACGGTGGGGTGTGGGCGACGGCGCTGAACTTCGCCGTTGCGATCGGCGTTTCTCTCGTCACACCTCCACCGTCAGAGGCGACGCGGAAGCGGATCCACGGCACCTTGGAAGAGGCGTTGTACGGATAGGGCTGGTATCATGCCGACCTCCAACCGATACGCCTTAACATCTTAAAGTGAGGGGCACCACCATGAAGAAATCGCCAACCCGGATGCTGATGGGCATCACCGTGGTCGTAGTGAGTATCGTGCTGATCGCAACCGGACCCCGGGTCTGGCCGGCGGCGGCCCAGACGGCAGGTACCCAGGACGGAGTCGAACCCCTCAACTACGTGATGTTAGGCAAGATTCGCGCGGAGGGTCTGAACCGTTCGGAGGTGATGGACCACATCAGTTGGCTTTCCGACGTCTACGGACCGCGCCTGACGGGTTCCCCGGCCATCAAGCAGGCCAGTCGGTGGGCGCAGGGGAAGTTCGAAGAGTGGGGCCTGGTCAACATCCACGAAGAAGCGTTCGAGTTCGGCAAAGGCTGGTCGCTCCAGAGGTTCAGCGCGAACATGGTGGAGCCGCAGGTGCAACCGCTCATCGGCTACCCGCATTCCTGGACGTCGAGCACTGAAGGCATGGAGCGGGCGGAGGTGGTGCAGGTCTCGATCCAGTCTCCGGCGGACTTCGATAGCTACCGAGGCACCCTGGAAGGAAAGATCGTTCTGACGCAGCCTGTCCGCGCCGTCCGGATGCTGGAGGACCCCCTCGTCCTGCGCATGACAGAGGAGATGCTCGCAGAGGCCGAGACCATGCCGATACCCGCGGCGCGTGGCGGCCGTGGCGGCCGTGGCGGGCGCGGAGGTCGGGGCGGGCGTGGAGGTGGCGGCCCGAGCCTGCAGGAACAGATTCGTGAGTTTTACCTCGCAGAAGGCGTTGTCGCAACGTTCGACCGTGGAAGTAACAACGACACATCGGCCGGCGGCAGCAACCTGTCCTGGCGGACTCAGCGAACGGACGGCGGCACGGTCTTCCCGAGTGGCCGCGGTCCTCGTGACGAGAACGCCGGCAACATCACGCCAGGGGTGACGTTGGCCGTCGAACACTATAACCGGATGATGCGCATCCTGGACAAAGGCGTACCAGTGACCGTGGAACTCGACCTCCAGACCGAGTTCTACGATGAAGTCGACATGAACGGCTTCAACCTGATCGCGGAAATTCCGGGCACGGATCTCGCCGACGAGATCGTCATGATCGGCGCCCACTTCGATTCGACGCACGGTGCGACCGGCGCGACCGACAACGCTTCCGGGAGCGCGGCGATGATGGAGGTCATGCGTATCCTGAAGGAGGTAGGGGCCCAGCCACGACGAACGATTCGGATCGGGCTGTGGGGTGGTGAAGAGCAGGGTTTGATCGGCTCTCGAGAGTACGTGACCGGCCATTTCGGCGACCGCGACACGATGGAGCTGCTGCCCGCGCACGAAAAGCTGTCGGCCTACTTCAACATCGACAACGGCACCGGGAGGATCCACGGTATCTGGATGCAGGGTAACCTCGGTGTGCGAAGCATATTCGAGCAGTGGATCGAACCGCTCCAGGACCTTGGAGTAACAACGCTGGGTCCTCGTTCGGTCGGCGGGACCGACCACACGTCTTTCGACGCTGTCGGCCTCCCAGGATTCCAATTCATGCAGGACCGTCTGGAGTACAACTCCCGGACGCATCACTCGAACATGGATGTCGTGGATCGAATCCAGAGGGAAGACGTCGTCCAGATGGCGATTGTGGCGGCCATCTTCACCTACAACGCGGCGATGCGGGATGAGCTGCTGCCCCGCAAAGCACTGCCGCCGGCCCGGAACCAGGAGCGGTAGGGACTGAGGATCGAGATGCGGTGAGTGTCGGGAGGGGAACCCGGTCGCTACCGCTCTCGGTTCTGTGGAGTCAGGTCGACGCCCTGGTGGTCGAGCACGTATGCGACCGCGTCGAACACTGCTTCCTCCGACCACAAGTATCGACGGCTGCCTCCGGCTGCCCATGGGCTGCGGCCCTCGACCCACACACCGGACTCCCTCATCCTCCGCGTAGCGTTTGCTTTCAGCACAGACAAGATACGTTTTGGCTGGGAGCAGGCTCCGACCACCATGTGCACATGGTTTGTCCGCACGTTCAGGGCATGCAACGTCCATTCCCTGATCCGGCTCGTTTCGCGGATTGCCGCATCCACCGTTGTTCTGCGACGATCATCGAGATGCACTGGTGCGAGTTGAAGCTTGCGGGCGTTGTAGTGGTGCCAAGTCGCGTTCGGTGGAATCAACGGGTCCTGATAGTGGTTGTGGTCACGGTCCACTGAGCCCCGCTCATCTCCGTGAAGCCAGGTTCCGTAGCAACGAAACGTGATGAGATAAGCGAACGGTCCTCCGAACATGGTGAGCTGAAAGCACGCTTGGGTCCAAACGCTGTTCAGAACCCGGAGCGGTAGCGACGGGGTGGTGTCGGGAGGGGAACCCGGTCGCTACGGCTCCCGGTTCTGTCGGATATCGCGGAAGTGCGGGTCTTATCAGAACCCGGAGCGATAGCGACGGGGTGGTGTCGGGAGGGGAGCCCGGTCGCTACGGCTCCCGGTTCTGTCGGAGGTAATAGATGACGGGCGGGCACAGGTCCCGCCCCTACACGCATTAGCGGTAGGCTGGGATTCCGGTGATTGCCTCTCCGAGAATCAAGGTGTGCATATGATCGGTGCCCTCGTAGGTGTAGACCGATTCGAGGTTCACCATGTGGCGGAACACCGGGTACTCGAGGGTGATCCCGTTGGCGCCCATCAGATCGCGAGCCACCCGGGCTGTTTCGAGTCCGACCCGAACGTTGTTCTGCTTAGCCAGTGATGTTTGGGTGAAGCTCAGCTTGCCGGCGTCCTTCAGCTTCCCGAGTCTCCATGACAGGAGCTGGCCCTTGGTGATCTCGGTCAGCATGCGGGCGAGCTTTTCCTGCACCATTTGAAACGACGCGATGGGCTTGCCGAACTGCACCCGGCCCATCGTGTAATCGACCGCCCAGTCGTAGCAGGCCATCGCCGCTCCGATGCCACCCCACGCGATTCCGTAGCGGGCCTGGTTCAGACAACCGAGGGGGCTCTTGAGGCCCGAGCCGTTCGGCAGGCGGTTCTCTTCGGGGACTTGGACGTCATCCATGATCAGGTCGGATGTCACCGAGGCTCGAAGCGAGAGCTTCTTCTTGATCTCGGGAGCCTGGAAGCCCGGGCTGTCGCACTCGACGATGAAGCCCTGGATCTGGCCGTCCTCATCCTTCGCCCAGACTATCGCGATATCCGACACGGTCCCGTTGGTGATCCAGCGCTTCGTTCCGTTCAGAACCCATCCTGTGTCCGTGCGCTTTGCGCGGGTTTCCATTCCGCCCGGGTCAGAGCCGTGGTCCGGTTCGGTCAGTCCGAAGCAGCCGATTTTGTCAGCACTGGCCAGCGCCGGCAGCCAGCGTTCTCGCTGTTCTTCGGAGCCGTAAGCGAATATCGGATACATCACCAGGGCGCCCTGGACGCTGACGAAGCTGCGCAGGCCGCTGTCGCCGGCTTCCAGTTCCTGCATCACCAGACCGTAGGCAACGTTGTTCATTCCGGCGCAACCGTATTTTTCGGGCAGGTTGGCACCGAACAATCCGAGTTCGGCCATCTGGGGCACTAGTTCGGTCGGAAAAGTTGCAGCTTCGAAGTGATCGTCGATGATCGGATTGACTTTCTCATTGACGAACTGTCGAACCGTATCGCGTACCATGCGTTCCTCTTCCGACAGCAAATCATCGATCTTGTAAAAGTCGACTCCCTGATAAGACGGCATCAATTCCTCCTCAGAAAAGGATCTATTATACAGTAGCTTCCGGTACGGATTCGGGCCCCGGATGGCACGTTCGATGAAACCAATTTACGCCGCTGAGATCGTCAAGACCCTGCGCGAAAAGGGTCACGAAGCCTATTTCGTGGGTGGATGTGTCCGGGACATGGTGATGGAAATCGAACCGGTTGACTATGACATTGCCACCAGCGCGCTTCCGGAAGAAGTCATGAGCATTTTTCCCCGGACCGAGCCGATAGGCGCCCGGTTTGGAGTCATCCTCGTGATCCATCACGGAGTTCCTTTCGAGGTGGCCACCTTTCGATCGGATCAGGCCTATGTCGATGGACGGCGTCCCACGAGCGTCGTGTTCACCAACGCGCAGGAGGACGTCCACCGTCGTGACTTCACGATCAACGGGCTGCTGTACGACCCGGTGGAAAACAAGGTGATCGACTACGTCGGCGGCAGGGAGGACATTGCCTCGCGCACCGTACGCGCTATCGGAAACCCAGCGGAACGTTTTGAAGAGGACAAGCTGCGCATCCTCCGGGCAATACGTTTCGGCGCACGCCTCGGCTACTCGATCGAGCCGGAAACGTGGGATGCCGTCCGCCGGATGGCGGCAAAAATCCATCAAGTCAGTGCGGAGCGAATCCGTCAGGAACTGGTTCGGATACTCACCGAAGGTGAGGCGACTCGTGGCGTTCGTATGCTCGCCGAGTGCGGCTTGCTTGCCGAGATCCTGCCGGAGGTCGTCTGGTCCGATTCCATCGAACGCCGCCTCGACATGCTCGATATCGGTGGCGCGGCCGATTTCGCGATGGCGGTGCTTTTGAGCGATGCTTCGGCCGAATCCGTGGCCGGGGTCGTTGCGCGGTTGAAGTTTTCCACCAGGGAACAGGACCACATCGCGGCTTTGGTGCGCGAGCAGGGCCGGTTCGCCCGTGTTCGGGACATGTCCGTGGCGGAACTCAAGAGGTTCATGCGGCGCGAGCGGTTTGCTGACTACCTCGAGCTCTACCGTGTCCGAACGGTGGCGGCCGATGAGCCTCTCGACGACCATGACTTCGTCTGTTCAAAGCTTGAGGGGTGGACCGCCGAGGATCTGAAACCGGAACCATTGATCTCGGGCGACGATTTGATTACGCTGGGACTTCAGCCCGGCCCTTCCTTCAAAGAGATACTGACCGCAGTCGAAGACGAACAGCTCGAAGGACGACTCGTAGATCAAGCCTCGGCGATCGAGTTCGCGCGCGAGCGCGCAGGCAAGCGATGAAATTCGTAGTCTCGTTACTGATCCTGGTCAACCTGAACACCGCGACGATCGAAGAACTCGACGAATTGCCGGGAATCGGGCCGGTCATCGCCCGTCGCATCGTGGAGTTTCGGGAGAAAAGAGGCGGGTTCAGAAGGGTCGAGGAGCTTCTGGCGATCCAGGGAATCAGCGAGCGAAGATGGCAGGAACTCAGGAAGCTTGTGGAAGTTAGAGAGCTGGCAGCCTATCGGCCGCGACCGCCCAGCCGGCGGTTCGAGAGGATGCGCTCGCTGAGAGAGAACCTCGGCATGAATGAGTGGACGGGGCAATACGCCGTCGGCACCGTGCCGTAGATGAACGCGTGCATCCGACGGTTCAGGCAGTAGGGCGTCGCTGTTGCGAGCGTCGTTTCGTCGATCGCGAGAACCTCGATTCCCGGGGGTGGATAGAATTCCATGGGGTCGTGAGGGAGAAGCGCTTCGACGTCCGAGTTCTCGAAGTCTTGCGCGATCTCGACAAGCTCGGGTTCGCGCACCGGATAGAGTTCATACGCCTTCTGCATGAAAGCCGTCCAGATGGGCAACGCCGACCGTGATCCTTCGAGGTCGAGCTCGCGATTGTCGTCAAAGCCTACCCAGGCGATCGCCAACAGATTCTTCGTGTAGCCGGCAAACCAGCCGTCGCGCGATGTCCCCGTCTTGCCCGCGGCCGGCAGCGTGAAGCCCCTCGATCGTACCCCCACTCCCGTGCCGTTGTTGATCACGCCCTGAAGCAGGTGCGTCATCAGGTAGGCAAGTTGTGGGCTGATCACCTGTTCGGATTCCAGCGGGTAGGACGTCAATGTCTCGCCATCTTCGTCGACGACGGCTTTAAGGGCACGGGGCTCCACGCGAACGCCTTCGTTGGCGAACGCCGTATACGCTCCAACCATCTCGATCGGCGTGATCTCGAACGAGCCGAGAGCGATCGAGGGGTACCCTCGAATATCGGCGTTGAGCCCGAGGCGCCCGGCGAGTTCGGCGACGCGCTCGAAGCCGACGCGCTCGGCGACCTTGACCGTCGGGACGTTGAGGGAGCGTTGAAGCGCCTCCCGCACCGTGATCATCCCGTGGAAGACGTCCTTGTAGTTGCTGGGTTCGTAGTATTTCTCGTCTTCATAGACAAACAGCGTCGGTTCGTCCATGACCGTCGTCACGGGCGTTACCATGGTCACGGTCCTGAGCGTGCCTCTCTCTTCCCGCTGTGGCAGGGCGGTAAGGTCGAGATCCCAGATCAGGCCGTCCGCTGCGTCTTCTTCGATCTCGCGATCGGGGTCCAGGTGTTCCTCCCGCAGTCGGGCGAAGCGTTCCGCAAAGCTCTCCCGCGGCTCCTCTTCCTCAAGAGAGGGTCCAAACACGAATACGTCCTCGAAGTCCGGTTCGGGTTCTTCCTCCTGTTCCTCTTCTTCTTCGTCTTCAAACGCCCGGAAGAACCCATCTTCGGCTTCGTATTGGTCGTACTCCGGCTCCTTGAGGGGGGGAGCCAGGGGATCGAACGCCGTCTCGAAAGCGGTTGCGTAGACGATGGGCTTGAAGATCGAACCGGGCTGACGGAAGGCTTCGGTGATGCGATTGTACTGGCTTGCGCTGTAATCTCGCCCGCCGACCATCGCCTTGATTTCCCCGCTGTGGGGGTCGATCACGATCAACGTCGCCTGAACCAGTGGGCGACCGGACGATATCCCGCGTCCCTGGGCTTCCAATTGTTCGTCGACGTACGCGATCCCGGCGGCAACCGCGTCGACCGCGGCGCGCTGAAGGTCGGGGTCGAGGGTCGTATAGACTTCGAAGTTCCCGTTGATGAGCTCTTCCTCCGAGAAGTCAGCCAGCAGCTCCTCTCGGATGTAGTCGACCATGTAGGGCGCTTCGCTGGCGTCAATCGTCATCTCGGCCAGCTGGATCTCACTCCCCTGGGCTTGGGCGAGCTGGGTCATGTTGATCATATCCAGCTCGTACATGGAATTAAGGACGAGGTTGCGGCGTTCGGTGGCCCGCTCGAGGTTGCGCCGTGGGGAATAGGCGCTCGGCGCCGGGAGAATCGCGACGAGCGTCGCGGCTTCCGACAGGGTGAGGTCGGACACTTCCTTGCCAAAGTAAGAAGCGGCGCCTTCACCGAATCCGTGGATCGCGAACGATCCCCGGTTGCCCAGGTACATTTCGTTCACGTAC
The DNA here is from genome assembly GCA_965206125.1 of Terriglobia bacterium. GTDB lineage: Bacteria > Acidobacteriota > Terriglobia > 20CM-2-55-15 > 20CM-2-55-15 > CAXWPM01. Next base: position 139,895 of record CBDBIN010000043.1, on the reverse strand, counting down.
AGAGTCATGACCTGCTGCTTCGTCAGCCGTGTCTCGAGGAGTAGAGCCATGAAGATTTCCGGAAGCTTGCGGTTCCATGTGCGCTCGCGCCGGTTGAGGAAGAAGCTGCCTGCCACCTGCATCGTGAGCGTGCTCGCGCCCTGCATCTGAAGACCGCGAAAATTAGCGACTGCCGCTCCGACCGCCCGGATGAGGTCGATGCCGAAGTGCCTGTAGAAGCGCTGGTCTTCGGAGGCGATAATCGCGTCGGTCAGATGTGGCGGGAGCTGCTCCCACTCGATCAGCCGTCGCTTGGTGCGCGTGTCGTCGAACAGGTTCGTGACCAGTTCGGCAGGCAGTTCGACTTGCTTCATCCTGAAGCCTGTCAAGACCTCCGCGATGCTCCCGATTGCTTCGTCGGCGAACTCGATTCGATAGTCGGGCAGGTCTTTGGGTGAGACGATGACGCTCCGGTCCCCGTCCTCGCCGGCGACAACCTGGTAGACGGAGTCCTCGAAGGGAGTGCTTTCGGTTTCTATTAATCCGGCCCTGCGCAGATGTAGAAGTACAGCATCCTGAGTGATTTCCTGCCCTGGGTAGACAACATAGGGGGTTGCGTAGATCTTGGCGGTCCGTTTGAAGACCTCGCCGGACAACCGTCGATCGATGATCGTGGCGTACTGCGTGTAATAGTGCCTGAAGACCGATCCGCCGACGATCCCGGCAACGATCACTAGGACGACGAGGACTTTGAAGTACCCAGAGCGGATAAACCTCTTTATGCGGCCGCCGCCGGTCTTTTTCTTCTTCCGCGTTCCGGCCATAAGTGCTTCATTATAGCCCACAAACCTCCGATCTAGTTTCGTGACGGTGCACTAATCCCAGCTTAGGTCCCTCAAGAAATTCCCCAATTTAAATAGGGACAGACGTGCCTGTCCCTACTTAAATTCTTCCAGCAATCGTTCCGTGTGTTCCCCGTGTTCGGGGGCGGGCAGGTCCGGATAACGGAACAGACCTCGGTCGGAGGCTTCCTGGAGTGTGCGGACAGCTTCGACGCAGGTATCCCGCCCCTTGAATGCTTCCATCCATTCGTCCAGCGTGCGCTCGGTGGAGACGTTCGAAATCTCTCGTCGCAGTTCGGGTGAACGGTCGAACTGCCGCTCGATCCACTCCGGCTTCTCCATCACAGCGCAAAACTCCCTCCAGAACTTCTCTTCGAGGTTGCCGACCGATATCCATCGATCGTCCGCGGTCGGGTAGAGGTTGTAGCAGGCGACCTGCCCGTTCAGCATAAGATCCTCCCACCGGATCGGACGCCCGGCCAGAGCCGCCGGGGCGGCGGTGAAGGTCATCAGAGACGTCGTGCCCTCCAGCATCGACAGCTGCAGGTGCTGCCCGTGATCGGATTCGTGTCGTTCGACGACGGCCTGCAGAATGCGCATAGCTGCAAACAGAGATCCGGAAGCCACGTCCGCGATCTGAAGCGAAGGCATGGTTGGATTGCCGTCGGATCCGCGCTGGAGGTCAATCAACCCGGTTGAACTGAGGTAGTTGATGTCGTGGCCGGCGCGGTTCCGGTCGAGGCCATCGGCCGAATAGCCGCTAAGCGAGCAGTACACGATCCTCGGATTACGCGCCTCCACGGCCGCATAGCCGACGCCGAGGCGGTCCATCACACCAGGCCGGAATCCCTCGATGACAACATCAAAATGCTCGGCCAGTCGGAGGAAGGTGTCCGGGGAGTCTTTGAGGTCCAGGACGATACTTTCCTTACCCCGGTTGATCGCGTGGAAATACGCGCTCATGCCGTCTTCGAGCGGAAAGGGGAAGCTGCGCAGGTAGTCACCCGGACCGGGATCTTCGACCTTGACGATGCGCGCCCCCATTTCACGTAGCAGGTGCGTGGCGTAACCGCCGGGGAGCAGTCGGGTCAGATCCAGGACCGTCAGTCGCATAAGTTCTGCTCGACGAACTCGCTGAAGTTGTCGAGCGCCGGAACCAGAACGTCCTCGGACGCGGCAAAGCAAATGCGCATGTAGCCTTCGCCGCTCTCACCGAACGCGATGCCGGGGGCCATGCCCACACGGGCCTCGATGAGCAGCTTTTTGGCGAACGTCAGCGAGTCGTGAAGTCCCTCCAGCTTTGGGAAAGCGTAGAAACCACCCACCGGATCGGGCAGGCTCACCTGCGGGATCGCCCGCAGTTTGTCGACCGCAACCTTCCGGCGTAGCGAGTACTTCTCCCGGATCTCCTGGACGTAGGGCTCCCCGTCGCGTAGTGCCGTAATGCCGGCGCGCTGTGCCATGGCAGGCGCATTGGAGACGACGAACTCTTCGAGCTTGGCCATCAGGCCGACGAGTTCTTCGCTGCCGAGCGCATAACCGAGCCGCCAGCCGGTCATGTTGTAGGTCTTCGAAAAGCTGTTGATGACGACCAGGTGTTCGCGGTCGGTGGCGATTCGCGCAAACGATGGCGCGGATGGACGATCGAAAACGATCCGGTCGTAGACCTCGTCGGCCAGGATGACGAAGTCATGCTCCAGCGCCATGGCCCAGAGCGCTTCCTGTTCTTCGGTCGCGATCACCCATCCGGTCGGGTTACCCGGGCTGTTTACGATCAGCATGCGCGTACGCTCATCGATCTCGCTACGGACGCGATCGACGTCCAGGACGAAGCGATCGCCGCTGTGCAGCAGGGGAACCGGCCGCGCCTCGCCACCGAACAGCGTGACGATCGATGCGAACACGGGCCACGTCGGTTCGATGACGACGACATTGTCTCCCGGGTCGAGCAGCGACCGGATCGTCAGGAAGATCGCCATCACGGCGCCTGCGGCGCACACGATTTCGCTCGAACGGTACTCTACGCCGTGGACTTCGTGGAACTTGGCGGCGATGGCCACCCGGAGGTCTTCGTAACCCGACGTCGATGTGTAAAAGGTGTGTCCGTCGCGCATCGCGTCGTAAGCTGCACGGCAGATGAACTCGGGCGTCACCATGTCGGATTCGCCAAAGTAGAGCTTGTACGGGTTTTCGACGCCTTCGGCCACGATCGCCATCTGGCGGATCAGCGAGTCACGGGCACCGAGAGCCTGTTTTGAAAAACGCATGCGTGTGGTTGTCCTCTAGGTTCAGACTACGCGGCTATGATAGCCGCCCGAGCATGTGTGGGCCAGCGTGAGATCACGCGCCTGTGGCCAGTCCGGCCGAGAGCAAGCGACGGTATCGCTCTGGTATCGACCGGGGCCGACCCGCCTTGTCGATCGCGATGTGTCGAGTTTCGCCTTCGGCCAGGAGCGTGTCGTTGGCTTCGTCGATGATCTCGTAGGCGAAGTTCAAGGCGCGGCTGCGCACTTCCGAGAGCGAGGTCCGCACCAGGATCGTATCGTCGTAGCGCGCCGGGACCCGATACCGGCACCGCGCTTCGGCAACCGCGATCGAGATGCCGGCCTCACTCTCCATCTCGTGGTAAGAAAAGCCGCATTCCCGGCAAAAGTCCGTGCGGCCGACTTCCATCCAGACCAGGTAGTTGGCGTAGTAGACCACTCCCATCTGATCGGTTTCCGCGTAACGCACGCGCAAGCGGGATTCCGACATCAGTTCGGTTCCGCGCCGACCGAGGTCTTCAGGACGCGTGAGGGAAGCGTACGGCCGAGGGATTTGGCGATGAAGTTGGAGGCGTGACGAATACCGCTCAGCTGGATGCCGGTCGCGATCCCAAGCCGGTCGAACAGGTAGAGCAGGTCTTCGGTGGCGACGTTCCCCAACGCGCCGGGAGCATACGGGCAGCCCCCCAGCCCCCCGGCGGAACTGTCGAATGTAGCGATCCCCATCCGGAGCGCCTGGTAGGTGTTGGCAATGGCCATTCCGTAGGTGTCGTGGAAGTGCATGGCCAATCGAGCCGTTTCGAAGCGATCGAGGAGGAGGTCGAGCGTGTTCTCCACTTCGTTAGGCGTCGCCCCTCCGATCGTGTCGCCGACGGAGACTTCGTCGACGCCGAGGTCGAACAGCTTGCCGATCACTTCAGCGACCTTCTCCCTTCGGATCCTGCCTTCGTACGGACATATCCAACACGTCGACACGTATCCGCGGACGGAGATCCCCGTCGCCAGCGCCTTCCGAACGACTGGCCCGAACACCTCGATCGACTCGTCGATGCCCATGTTGATGTTTTTCTTATTGAAGGTCTCCGAAGCGGATGTGAACACCGCTATGCGAGATATTCCCGAGTCAATGGCACGTTCGAGTCCCTTCATGTTGGGGACCAGGGCGGAGTACAGGGTGCCGTTGCGCGCCTCAAGCGACGCGACCAACTCCCCGGCATCGGCAAGTTGCGGTACCCATTTCGGATGGACGAACGACGCCACTTCGATTTCCCTGGCGCCGGCGTCCGCCAGCAAATGGATGAACTGCGCCTTGTCCTCGGTCGGCACGGTGTCGGTTTCGTTCTGCAGGCCGTCCCTCGGCCCAACCTCGACGATTCTTACGCGTTCCACTTCAAGGTTGGTCGACCGGACCTCCGTCTTGCAAAGAGGATCGAACTGTGGCATAAAGACCAGTCCATTTATTGCGCTGGAATCGGATCCCTGTCGCCGGAAACACGCGACCGGTAGATTCTTCCCAGGATCGTTGCAATCATAGGTGCGGTCAGCACCCCTTGTAAAGACGCGCAACCTACGATTGCGCGGGTACACTTCGACCATGTCCGGAAACGTAGCAATCATCGGTGTTGGCGCTACTCCCATCAGGGCTGTGACGCCTGAGGTGTCATACAGGGAACTTACGTTCGAGGCGGCCCAAAGGGCATACGCGGACGCGGAGATCTCGCACACGGAAGTCCAATCCGCTGTTTGTTGCGAAGAAGATTTCTTCGAAGGTATATCCATCGCAGACGAGTACACGCCAGACCAACTCGGCGTGGTACTTCGCTCCGTGGAGACGGTCACCGGCGATGGGCTGCATGGCCTCGCTGTGGCGGCCATGCAGATCCAGACCGGCATATTCGACGTTGTCGTGGTGGAAGCCCACAGTAAAGCTTCGAACATCCTCAACTTCGACCACGTTATCGAGTACGCGCTCGATCCGATTTGGAACCGTCCGCTGGGCTTCCATCCCGAATTCGTCGCGGGGTTGGAGATGAATCGGTTCCTCGAAGAGTCGGGCGCCTCCGTCGAGGACTGTGACCGGGTTGTGGCCAAGAACCGTACCAACGCGCTGGCCAATCCCATCGCTGCCTATCCAGCGCGCATCACGGCCGAGGACGTCGCGCAATCGCCCGACACATTTTCGCCGATGCGAGAGATGCACCAGGCTCGCCGTGCGGACGGAGCCGTCGTGCTCGTGCTTGTATCGGAGGAACGCGCCCATAAGGCGTCTCGACCGATTTGGATTACTGGCACCGGATGGGCGAATGACACCCCCACTCTCGAGTCTCGACCCTGGGGTAGCGACGCGGCGACGCGGACGGCCGCGAAAATGGCCTTCGGCGAGGCCGGCATCAGTGACCCGGACAAGGAGATTGATTTCTTTGAGGTCGACGACCTGTACGCGTACCGCGAGTTGCTCACTCTGGCATCGCTTGGCGTGAAAGACGGCGCGGGCAAGATCAACACTTCGGGCGGGAGCATCGGAATGGGGCACACGCTCGACACGATCGGTCTTTACCGCGTCGCAATGTGTGCCGAAGCGCTACGTAACGGCAGAGCCGGAACCGCACTTGCGCAAGCGTGGCGAGGCGTACCCACAACCAGCGCTGCGGTCGCTATCTTATCTAACAATCATGGGTAAACGAGTAGCCATAGTCGGTGCGGGGATCACGAAATTCGTCCGTCGCGCCCAGGAAACGCCTCCGGAACTGTCGTGGGCCGCGGCCAAGGCTGCGCTCGACAGCGCCGGGATGACACTCGACGAAATCGACTGCGTGATCCACGGCACGGCGCCGGATGCGTTCGACGGCGTCCATTATAACGGCGAGTATCTCGCCGGAGGGTCCGGCGCGTGGGGGAAGCCGTACACACGTTGCTACGTGGGCGGCGGCACCGGTGTGTTTGCACCGATTCACGCATGGATGCATCTAGCGAGCGGGAAGTTTAAGACAGCCCTCGTGGTCTGCGAAGAGAAGATGTCCTCCTGCCAGCCGCACCCGCAGGGTGCTTTCCTGACGATCTTCGACCACACTACCGAGCGGGCTTTGGGGCCGAACCTGCTCTGGATTTTTGCGCTGGAACAACAGCGGTACATGGCGACACACGGCATCACGAACGAAGAGATCGCGCTCGCCAGCGTCAAGAACAAGCGAAACGCTCTGGACCATCCGTCCGCCCAACTTGGGGCCGAGTTGACTGTCGAGCAAGTGCTCGCTTCCGAGGTCATGGCCCATCCCGTTCATCGTCTCATGGTCAGCCCGACCAGCGACGGAGCGGCCGCCTGTGTGATGGCGGTGGAGGACGTGGCCAAGGCGGTGACCGACAAACCTGCGTGGGTCGAGGGCGTGGGCTGGGCTCTGGACACCGCTTTCTGGACGAACCGCGACCTCTACTACCCGCGCTATGTCGAGAAGGCGGCATGGATGGCGTACAAGATGGCGGGCATCGAGAAGCCGGCTGAGGAGATCGACTTCGCGGAGCCCTACGACCCGTTCGCCTACAAGGAGCTCCATCACCTCGAGGGTCTGCAGCTCGCGCCGAAAGGCCAGGCTCCGAAGCTCCTGGCCGAAGGTCATTTCAATCGTGACGGCAAGCTGCCATCTGTTCCCTCGGGCGGGTTGCTCGGCGTGGGCAATCCGATTGCCGCCGCCGGGATGATGAAGATCTGCGAGCTGTTCTGGCAGGTGCGCGGGGAGGCGGGAAAGCGGCAGGTCAAAGGTGGGAACCCGCGTCGGGGCGTGGCCCAGGCATGGGGCGACTTGATGCAGGTCGGAACGGTCATCGTGGTGGGGGCCTGATGAAACCAAACTTCGGAACACCGCTCAGCTCGGCCGACATCGAGTCGGGCAAGGCCTTTAGCGTGTCCTATGAACCACGTCTGGAGTACGCGTGGGATACAGGCCCGGCGATCGGCCGCTACCTACAAGAGTTGAAGAACGGTCGCCTTGTCGGCCGCAAGTGCCACAAGTGTGATCGGACGTTCATCCCACCGCGTCACTTTTGCGAACTATGCTTCCGGCTGGCTGACGAGTGGGTCGTCCTCGAGAACACGGGAACGGTCAACACGTTTTCGATCTGTTACGTGACCTGGGACATGAAGAAACTAACCTACCCTCAGATCCCCGCGGTGATCGAGGTCGACGGGGCGTCGGAAGGATACGGCATCCTTCATCTCATCGCCGACGTTGATCCGAACGAGGTCAAGGTCGGGATGAAAGTCCAGGCCGTGTGGAAGCCGGCTGAGGAGCGCGAAGGTTCGATCACTGACCTCAAACACTGGGCGCCGCTCAAATGAGAATACCCGCCGACCACGAACACAGTGCATGGAAAGGGAATCTTCCCTTCGGTTCTTTCTACACCGTTGGCCTGGCGGGTCAGGCGTTTTTCGAGGCGCTCCGTGACTGCGGTGAGATCCTAGGCGCCCGTTGCGAGAAGTGTCAGTGGGTCTACGTCCCTGCGACGCTGTTCTGTGAACGATGCTTTACCGAACTGAAGGATTACACGCCGGTCGCCCATGAGGGTGAGGTGGTCAGCTTTACTCTGTGCCACCTCGACCTCGAAGGCCAACCACTCGATCCACCCGACGTCGTGGCGATCGTGAGGCTCGATGGCGCGCAGTCGATGCTCGTGCACCGCGGCCTGGGCGATCCTTCAGAATGGACGATCGGGGCGCGCGCGAAGGTACGGCTTCATGATGACCGCGAGGGCTCGATTCTCGACATCGAGGGCTTCGAGCTGATCTAGCCCGCATTTCTCCCTAGTGGTCTGCTGCAGCACCGGCAACCGGTGAGAAAAGCGGGCTGGTAGCTTCTTGACCTATCCAGAACCGGAAAACTTTTACTTGCTGCGGACGTTTGTGCGGACGTAGTTGACGATATCCTCGGTCGACGATCCCGGCAGGAAGATCTCATGGACTCCCTGGTCTTTGAGCTTGGGGATGTCGTCATCCGGAATGATGCCTCCGATAACGACGAGCACGTCCTCGAGGCCCTCGCTGTGCACCAGCTCCATGATGCGTGGACAAAGCGTCATGTGCGCGCCGGACAGTACGGACAGGCCGATCACGTCGACATCCTCTTGCAGAGCGGCATTGACGACCTGTTCGGGCGTCTGTCTCAGTCCTGTGTAGATCACCTCGAAGCCGGCATCGCGGAAAGCCCGTGCGATTATCTTCGCGCCGCGGTCGTGCCCGTCGAGACCGGGCTTAGCCACAAGGACACGAATCTTGTCAGACATGTATTGCTCTCACCAACCCGGTGGTTCAGAATCCGGACTCTTCGTAGACGCCGTAGACGCCACGTAGCGTGTCGCACATCTCGCCGAGCGTGGCATATGCACGGACGCAGTCGAGAATCGGAAACATCGTGTTCTCTTCGGCGCGTGCGGCGGTCTCGAGGCGAGCGAGCGTCTTCTGGACGCGGTCGTTGTCGCGCGTCCGCCGTAGTTCCTGGAGCTTCGAAATCTGGCGCTCAGCGACGTCTTCGTCGATCAGAAGGATCTCGATCGGCGGTTCGTTCTCGACTTCGAAGTCGTTGACGCCAACGATGATCTTCTCTTTCCTCTCGATCGCTTTCTGGTAGTCGTAGGCCGCGTCCTGAATCTCTCTCTGTGGGTACCCCTTCTCGATGGCAGCGACCATTCCGCCCATCGCGTCGAGGCGCTCGAAGTAGTCCCAACATCCCTTTTCCATGTCGAGCGTAAGCTTCTCCACGAAATAGGATCCGCCGAGCGGGTCAACCGTGTTCGTCACGCCGCTCTCGTGAGCGATGATCTGCTGCGTGCGGAGCGCGACGCGCGCGGCATGTTCGGTCGGCAGCGCCAGGGTTTCGTCTAGAGAATTCGTGTGGAGAGACTGTGTTCCGCCCAGTACGGCAGCCAGCGCCTGAATCGTCGTGCGGACGACATTGTTGTAGGGTTGCTGCGCCGTCAGCGAGCATCCTGCCGTCTGGGTGTGGAAGCGCAGGATCGCCGACTTCGGGTTCTTCGCACCAAAGCGCTCGGTCATCACCTTGTACCAGATCTTGCGCGCGGCGCGATACTTGGCGATTTCCTCGAACAGATCGTTGTGTGCGTTGAAGAAGAATGACAGTCGTGGAGCGAATTCGTCGATGTCCAGGCCCTTGCGGCGGGCCCACTCAACGTATTCCACGCCGTCGTAGAGCGTGAACGCCAGCTCCTGAAGCGCCGTCGATCCGGCTTCGCGGATGTGGTACCCGCTGATCGAGATCGAGTTCCATCGCGGCACATGCTCGGTCGCGAACTCGAACGTGTCGATGATGAGCTTCATGGAAGGCCGTGGCGGGAAGATGTAAGTCTTCTGGGCGATGTATTCTTTCAGCAGATCGTTCTGGATCGTGCCGGAAAGATTCTTCCAGTCCCCGCCCTGCTTTTCGGCCACCACCAGGTACATGGCCCAAATGATCGGTGCCGGCGCGTTCGTCGTCATCGATGTCGAGATCTGTTCGAGTGGAATCCGGTCGAACAGTGTTTCCATGTCCTGGAGCGAGTCGATCGCGACCCCGCACTTGCCGACCTCTCCTTCCGACATCGGATGGTCGGAGTCATAGCCCATCAGTGTCGGGAGGTGGAAGGCGACCGATAGTCCGGTCTGACCGTTGTCCAGCAGATAGTGGAAGCGCTTGTTCGTGTCTTCCGCGGTACCAAAGCCGGAGAACTGGCGCATTGTCCAGAGGCGTTCCCGATACATCGTCGGGTAGATGCCCCGCGTGTAGGGCGGCTCTCCGGGGGTGCCGATCTCTGTCGTGAGGTCGACGCCTTCCAGGTTCGTAGGTCCGTAAAGTTGGTCGATCGGAACGTCGGAGACGGTCGTGAATGGGCTCCGCCTCAAAGGCGCCGTCGTCTGTTCGGTCCTCTCGCCTGTGTCTTGGACTAGATCTTTGGCCATTGGTCGCCTTTCGCCGGTTCAGGGAACGCGTCGGGTTTAAAAACGGTTCTTGTCGTCTCCAAACTACTCATAATATTGTTGTTGAGTGTTACTGTCAATCGCCACGACCTATTTCGTGACGGTGCTGTAATCACAACCCAGGTCCGATGACATCAGGGACCTATCTTGGGATTACTGCACCGTCACGAATTAGCAGAGACGGTGTCCTACGGCGCTTCTGGCGCGCGTCGTTCGGCCGCTGCGATTGTGCTAACATGCCGGGGTTTGCGCGACCCGCGCAGGTAAAGCCATGGCTGACACGAAGATCACGAAACGCGCCGACGACTACACGCGCTGGTATACGGACGTCATCGCAGCTGCCGAGATGGCCGACCACGCTCCCGTCAAGGGATGCATGGTCATACGCCCAAACGGCTATGCGATCTGGGAGAAGATGCAGCGCGCCCTGGACGACATGTTCAAGGCGACCGGCCATCAGAACGCCTACTTCCCGCTGTTGATCCCAGAAAGCTTCCTCGAGAAGGAAGCCGAGCATGTGGAGGGTTTCGCTCCGGAGGTCGCGACCGTAACGCATGCGGGTTCCGGCAAGCTGGACGAACCGCTCGTCATTCGCCCCACTTCGGAAACCATCATCTGGAACTCGTACCGCAACTGGATCCAGTCCTATCGCGACCTGCCCCTGCTGATCAACCAGTGGGCCAACGTCATGCGGTGGGAGAAGCGAACGCGGCTGTTCCTGAGGACGACGGAGTTCCTGTGGCAGGAAGGGCACACCGCCCACGCGAGCTATGAGGACGCCGAGAAAGAAGCGCTCACGATTCTCGAGGTGTACCGGCGGTTTGCCGAGGATTACATGGCGATGCCTGTCATCTCGGGCCTGAAGAGCGAAAGCGAGAAGTTTGCCGGGGCGGATCATACATACACGATCGAGGCGATGATGCAGGACGGCAAGGCGCTTCAGGCAGGCACGTCCCACCATCTCGGGCAGAATTTTGCCAAGGCATTCGACGTTCAATTCCAGACCGAAAAAGGCGATCTCGAGTACGTGTACGCCACCAGTTGGGGCGTTTCGACCCGCCTGATCGGGGCGCTGATCATGGCGCACGGAGATGATCGTGGGATCGTCATTCCCCCTCGCCTGGCGACGACGCAGTTGGCGATCATACCGATCTTCAGGAAGCCGGAGCAGCAGGCCGAGGTGATGGACCGGATCCGAAATCTGACGCGCGACATGGACGGTGTCAGTTACCATATCGACGACCGGGAGCAGCGCAGCCCCGGCTGGAAGTTCAACCATTGGGAGCAGCGCGGCATACCCATTCGCATGGAGATCGGTCCGAAAGACATCGAAAAAAATCAGGTCGTTCTCGTGCGCCGCGACACAGGTGAGAAGAGCTTCGTCTCCCAGGACGGCCTCCACCGAACCGTGCGGGACATGCTTCTGACGATCCAGGCTGACCTGTACAAGAAGGCCCTCAAGTTTCGGGAGGATCGGAGCCGGCATGTCGACGAGCTCGATAGTTTTAATGGGATTCTGGACGGTGAAGCCGGTTTTCTGTGGAGCCACTGGTGCGGTTCCGCGGCGTGCGAGACAAAGATCAAAGACCAAACCAAAGCCACGATTCGATGCATACCGTCCGGCGACGAACGTGAAGAGGGAAAGTGCATCGCGTGCGGCCAGACTTCCGACCGTCGTGTCATATTCGGCCGGTCATATTGACGGTGATTTCCTCGAACCGCGCCCGAGCCCATCGCTACAGCTTCGGGTTCTGAGCCACACACACCCTCAACATTCAATGTGACGCGATGTCGGATGAACCCCGAGTCTGGATACGTCAGTTTCTCTACCTTGCGATTCTGACCGGTTTCGTCAACCTGTTGCAGGCCACCGCAGGCATCACACTGTGGATGGCGGCGTCATCTCCCGTTCTCCTGGCGTTCGGCCTGGATGCCTTCGTCGGCGCGACGCGCGAATTCGTTCTCGCACGCAGGATCGCCAGCCATGGCACCGCGGAAGAGCGTGATCCTGCAGACCGAGTCCTGTTCCGTGCAGTCGGTGGAGGCTACCTGCTGGTCGGCGTAGCTGCTCTCATCGCCGGAATTGCCGCGCTATGGCGCGGCGGGCGCCCCGGATCGACGTTGCTCGGTGTGACTCTGGCGGCCGTCTCGATGCTGATGATCCCCATCATCGGCTCCTACATGAAGTCACTCGCGATGGAGTTGGGGAGCGCCGCCCTGAAAGAAGCCGCGGTCTTTACCTTCGGCAACTCCTACCTATCGATGGTCCTGCTGATCGGATTGCTGATCAACGTGGGGATGGAACGCTGGTGGGGCGACGGCGTTGCGGCGATCGTGATGTCTCCTTTCATCGTCCAGAAAGGGATTCAGATCCTGATGGAAGCCAGCTCCGGAGACTTCGAGGAGCCCTGAGCATGTGGACCCTTTTGGTACAATGCAGAGGCTTTTCCAGCAAGTAACTCGAGAAACAAATGGAGACGTCGCAACAGAACCAGAACTGATCGACGTACGCGTCAGAACATGCCATGAAGAAGACATTGTGGATTCTGCTGCTGTGCTCGCAGGCAGCCTGGGCTCAGGACGACGTGACCGTGATCTCTGGGGCCACGGTGATTGACGGTACCGGTGGGGCCCCTTTGGTCGATGCGGTGATCGTCGTGCGTGAAGAGCGGATCGTGATGATAGGACCCGCCGACGAGATCCCGGTTCCCGATGGGGCGGAGATAGTCGACGCGACAGGGAAGTGGATCATCCCCGGGCTGATCGATGCTCATGTGCATTTCTTTCAGTCCGGGGGCTTGTACACCCGTCCCGACGTCATCGACCTACGGCGCTGGCGATCCTATGAAGACGAACGGCGATGGATCGTGGACCACCTTCCGGTGACGTTCGCCCGGTATCTGGCCTAGGGCATTACCGGCGTGGTCGACGTCGGCGGCCCGATGTGGAATTTCAGGATCCGGGAACTGGCCCGGGAGACTCCACGCGCCCCGCGAGTGGCCGTGGCGGGCCCCCTTGCGTCGACTTTTGTGCCGGATGCGCCCCAGGTCGAAGATCCCCCCATCGTTCGCGTGTTCACGCCTGACGACGCCTGGACCCTTATCCGGAGCCAGCTTGCCGAAGATCCGGACCTGACCAAGGTCTGGTTCATCCACCGAAGCGGCGACGATCTTGACGAGCAAACCGAGATCGTCGCGGCCGCCATCGATGAGAGCCACGCCGGCGGCGTTCGGTCCGCCGTCCACGCCACCGCACTCGATGTCGCCAAAGCTGCCGTGCGTGCCGGAGCGGACGTGCTGGTTCACAGCGTGTCGGACCGACCGGTCGACGATGAATTCATCGCGCTCCTGCTCGAGAACGATGTCCTCTACACCAGCACGCTCGTGGTCAGCGAAGGATACCGCGAGGTCCTCAACCAGGAGGTCGAGCTGAACGAGGCCGAACGCCGTCTCGGCGATCCCGAAGTGATCGCCACTTGGGCTCACCTCGATACGATCCCACACGACGAGATTCCCGGAGGTCTCCGTCGACGAGCTGCCGGGCCCGCGCGTCCGGTCGCCTACGGCAACCTCAAGCGGTTGCACGACGCGGGTGTCCGAATCGTGGGGGCGACCGACGCCGGCAACATCGGTACACTCCACGGTCCGTCGCTGTTTCGTGAGTTCGAACTGATGAGGGACGCCGGCCTGGACGCGATGGCTATCCTGGTTTCCGCGACCCGTAATGCCGCGGCCGTCATGGGGAACGAAGACGACGCCGGAACGCTGGAGGCCGGGAAGTATGCCGACCTGGTCATCCTGGACGCGGATCCCCTTGCCGACATCCGGAACGCCTCTCGGATCCATCGGGTCATGAAGGGCGGCCGTTTCTTCGACTAATCGAAAAAGAACACTTGCGCTTTCGAGGTCCATCAGCGATATTTGTGAGAGAATGAAAATGACAATCGTTTTCATTCAAGAAGGACGATGGGGAGCGGAGCCAAGTGATAGAAGTGGCAGTGGGCCGAATGAACCTTTCGGAGGCAACAGCGTCCGAGTGGCACCAGATCGATAGGCTCGAAGGCCCGAAGACGGAGTGCCGGCGTCTGATGGATCTGGGGCTCACTCCGGGTGAACGCGTGGCGGTCGTCCGTTCCACTCCCATGGGCGGTCCGATCATCGTTGTCGTCAGAGGGACCCAGCTTGCTCTGCGCCGACGCGAAGCCTCCTGGATCCAGGTGAAATGAAAGCACCGACCGCCGAGGTCGAGGATGGCGCCAAGCCTCCACGGTCTCTGACGGTCTGCCTGGTGGGCATGCCGAATTCCGGCAAGACCACTCTGATGAATGCGCTCACCGGCGGAAACTTTCACACCGCCAACTATCCCGGTATCACAGTCAGCCTGCTCGAAGGCCGCAGCCGTCCCGAACTCGGCCCTCCCATCGCTCTGGTCGACCTGCCGGGTGTCCACAGTGCGGTCGATCCTTCTCCAGAGGAGGAACTCTCCTGCCGCGTCATCGAAGGGAAGAACACTGCCGTCGTGCCCGACGCGTTCGCGCTCGTCGTCGATGCGACCCAGCTTGAGCGTCACCTGAAATTTGCGGCCTTCGTAGCGCGGCAAGGGAAACCGGTTGTGCTGGTCCTGACGATGGTGGACCTGCTGAAACGGACCGGGCAAACACTCGACGTTGCCAGGTTGTCCGAAGCGCTGCGGATGCCGGTCGTTACGGTGGACGCCCGGCAGGGTGCGGGCGCCTCTCGGCTGCTTGAGCGCATACGTCGCGCGACCGAGGAAGTGCAGGAACCGGGAGAGCTGGCAGCGCTTGGCGACGACCCAATCGCGGCCTATTCCGGGGTACGTGAGCTGCTCGGCAGGGCCGGCGCGCTCGAGCAGGATCCGAAGGTCGAGCAGGACTCCCTGACCTCCAGAATCGACCGCATCGCCCTCCACAAGCATTTCGGATTTCCGCTGTTTATTCTCGTACTCGTGGTTCTGTTCGCTTCCATCTTCTGGCTGGCGCAGCCGTTCATGGATGCGGTCGACGGGCTGTTCGGTGGGGCCGGCGATGTTTTTGTCGGCATGTTCCCCGATAGCATCGTGACCCGTTTCATCGCAGAGGGTCTCATCGGGGGCGTGGGCGCCGTGGCGGTGTTCTTCCCGCAGATCATCATCCTGTTCTTCCTGATGACGCTGCTCGAGGACTCCGGTTATCTTGCGCGAGGCGCGACGCTGGTCGACCGTCCATTGTCCTACCTCGGCCTGCACGGCCGTTCCTTCGTTCCGATGCTGTCCGGCTTTGCGTGTGCGATCCCTGCCGTGTTCGCATCCCGTTCGATCCCGACCCTGAGAGAGCGACTGCTGACCATCTGGGTGATTCCCCTGATGAGTTGCAGCGCCCGGTTGCCGGTCTACGCTCTGCTGCTGGCCGCGCTGCTGCCCGGTGCTGCGGGGAAGGCGGGCCTGAGTCTGGCGGCGATCTACGTGGCCAGCCTGCTGATCGGTTCGGCCTCGGCAGGGCTCATCGGTCGCATTGCCTTTCGCGGGGAAAGCTCCTCGATGCTGGCGATGGAACTCCCTGTGTACCGTGTGCCGCGCTGGAAGATCATTTTGCGCATGACATGGGCTCGCTCTTCGTCATACCTGAAGAAAGCCGGTGGACCGATCGTCGTAATCGCGATCATTCTCTGGGCCCTTTCGAGTTTTGGGCCGGGCACCGCCACTGCCGGACTCGAAGCTGGAGATGCGGCCCCGCTGATCGTCGAGTCCGAGATGGACGCTTCGTTTGCAGCGGGGCTGGGGCGGATTATGGAACCGATCTTTCGTCCGATGGGCGTGGACTGGCGGGTTGGCGTCGGTCTGATATCGGCCTTTGCCGCCAGAGAGGTGTTTGTCAGCGCCATGGCGATCGTGTTCCACGTCGAGGGTGAAGATGACGAGAGCCAGTCTTCCGGCCTGCTCGCTGCAATGCGGACGGCGACCTTCGCCGGGACGGATCAGCCGGTATTCACTCCGGCGAGTATGGTCGGGCTCATCGTTTTCTTCTTCTTCTCGTTGCAGTGCGTGGCAACGGTGGCAGTCGTGCGCCGGGAAACCAACTCGTGGCGCTTCGCCGCTATCCAACTCGTCTTCTACACGGGCCTCGGTTACGCCGCCGCAGTCGCGACCGTCCAGGGCCTGCGCCTCGTCGGAGTAGCCTAGCCATTCATTAGCGTCGGGCCCACCGCGCTTGAGCTTGCCGCGTCGCCTTACTGCGGGGCGTGCTTGGCGTAGTCTTCGGGCGTGTTGATATTGGTGAACATCGTGTCGGAGAATTCCGCCGCCTCCAGCTCTTCTTCCGAGATGACATCGGTCTCGACCAGGCCGGCTAGGCCTCGGACGGAACGCTTTCCTGATCGGAGATAGTGGTCCAGGATCGGGAGGGCACCGCGCGCAACGCTCAGGCAGAGGGGAATCCGGCCGCTCACGCGGCAGACGACGAGCGGCGCCGCCTGCGCACGCCCGAGGAGAAGCCCGAGAAAGGCCGGTTCGAGAAAAGGGAGGTCCAGCGCAACGATGATGTTTTGGTCGGTCCTAGTCGCGGCGATGGCGGAAGCAACGCCTTCGACAGGTCCGCGGCCCGGATGACGGTCCGGCACGCCGCCGGGTCCGAGGACTTGGACGCTCGAGGCGAGGGGGGCCAGCAGCGCGGTCATGTGCTCGAGCAGCGTTCGAGGGCCCCATGCCATCGCCGATTTGTCCTGTCCCATACGGCGGCTCAGTCCGCCCGCAAGGATCCATCCCGAGACTGCGTGGCTCTGTGTCTTGGCCTTCCTGTTCACTTTCGAATGCGTGGTGCCTGCAGTTTACCTGCTATGATGTAGCAGATTGAGTTCTGACCTGGTTACGATTCGAACGACCCTCCGACGATCTACCGCGCCATTTCTCGGCTTTCCAGCCTGGTTGACGAGCTTACGCTCGATAGCCCGTACCGCTTTGGGTACCGGCCTGGACACCGAGACCGTGGCGCCGCCATCTCGGTTCAGATTACAGGATTTTCATGAACGAGCGGTTTGAAGACCTTTCATTGACCCAACCCATCCTGCGTGCCCTCGGCGAAGAAGGATACGAGAAGCCGACGCCCATCCAGAAGGCTGCGATTCCCGCCCTGCTCGAAGGCCGCGACCTGCTCGCGAGCGCGCAGACCGGTACGGGTAAGACTGCGGCGTTCGCGGTGCCGATTCTCGAACTGCTGGCCGAAGAGCCGGAGTCCCACGAACTCCGCGCCGTCGTCCTGACGCCGACCAGGGAGCTCGCTCTGCAGGTCGAAGAAAGTTTCCGGGCTTACGGCCGGTACCTGAAGATGCGGTCGGCAGTCGTGCTCGGCGGTGTCCCCTACGGGCCGCAGATTCAGGCCCTCAAGAAGAACCCCGACATCCTCGTGGCGACGCCAGGTCGACTTCTCGATCTGATGGAACAGGGCTATATTTCGTTTGAAAAGGTCCAGATGTTTGTGCTCGACGAGGCTGACCGGATGCTCGACATGGGCTTTATCCATGACGTTCGCCGTATCGTCGACCGGCTCCCCCGGGAGCGGCAGACCTTGTTTTTTTCTGCGACGCTACCGCCTGAGGTCGCGGCCCTGGCGGCCGACATGTTGTGGGAGCCGGCCCGTGTGGCCGTCGCCCCTCCCGCTGCCGTGCCCGAGGAGATGATTCAGCGAGTCCTGTTCGTGTCCAGACACGACAAGCTCGATCTGCTTACCGCGCTGTTGGGACTCGAAAAAATCAAGCGCGCGCTGGTTTTTACTCGAACCAAGCATCGTGCCGACCGTGTGGTCCACCACCTGACCCGGAAGGGGGTATCTGCGGAAGTCATTCATTCGAACAAGACCCAGAAGGCCAGACAACGCGCTCTCGCCGACTTCGACACCGGCAAGGTTCGCGTGCTTGTCGCCACCGACATTGTGGCGCGCGGCATCGACGTTGAGGGGATTACGCACGTGATCAACTACGAGATGCCGAACGATGCCGACGGCTACGTTCACCGGATCGGGCGGACGGCACGCGCCGGGGCCCCTGGGATGGCGTTGTCGTTCTGCGATGCGGAGGAAGTGGCCCTGGTCAAGAGTATCGAGAGTTTGACGGGGTACCTGCTACAAAAGACCGCGCGGCATCGCTTCCACTCCAGCGCGATTGCCACCCTGTACGGTTCAGACGAGGATGCTTCGGGGGAAGCCAAGAAGCCGGTCCGCGCGAAGGGTTGGCGGAGCTTTGGCCCCCGCCGAAAGGGGTTCGGTCGTTAGCTGCCGACCGTATGGTAGTGACCGTGCTCTTCGTCCCAGATCTGAGGCGGTGCCTCGGCGTCGGACAGGGCGACGGCGAAGCCGACGGCGCCCAGTATCATCAGTGTGGCCAGCACAGCGGCAATTATCTTCCCGCGTGACTGCGCCCTGGCCGCCTCCTTGCCTTCACAACACTGCTTGAATTTCTTGCCGCTGCCACAGGGGCAGGGCGCGTTCCGTCCTGGTTTGGCGTTGCTCATCGCTGCTTCCTCTAGCTGTTTCCGCGATTCTTCACGATAATGCGCGCCACTTCAAGGCCAAACCACCATCCACCACTGGCGAAAATAGGGACAGGCACCTGTGTCCCTGTTTCTTATACTCTTCACAAGAGACGGGTGGAAAGTGGCGGGCGGCTTCTAGTGCATGCCCAACGGGGACCCCAGCCATCTTACGGGCAGATGCGCCGCAAGGGCGTTTGCAAGGCGTTCGTCGGCAGTCACCATGTAGCTCTTGGTCGCTACAGCCAAAGCCACATATGTGGAGTCGTACACCGTTCGATCGAAGGCTAGCGCGATCGACAGTGCGGTGTCGACGAGTTTGGTTGTCGGTACGGTGGGCAACTTGTGTCGGAGCATGTTGGAGATCGCTTTTTCTGCTGAAGCGGCCGAGCATCGTCCCTGCCGCACCGCCTTCCACAGAATGTTTCCAAACTCGCACCAGAAAAGATCCGGCACTACGAAGCGAACTTCCCCAGCTACGTAGTTGTGGAGCAGTTCGAGCGCTTCTGAAGCGAGAGGTTCGTCCTTCTCAGGAAGAAACCACTTGGCCGCGACCCCCGAGTCCAGAACGCACGTGATCACCGCCCTCGATCCTCGCGCAACATCTCTTCGGTCGAAGGAAACGGCCCGCTCCCGGTAGGCCTCCGCTTTCGGAGAAGTTTCGCCTGCCGCAGCAAGTGCCGCCGCCGCTTTAATTCTTCGCTTGTCGGGATCAGGTCTTCGAGAAGGGAAATGACCTCAGCCGCCATCGACCGCCGGTTCTGCCGAGCCCGCTCCCTGAGGCCCTTGTAGACTTCATCCGGCACATTTTCGACGTATAGAGTAGCCATAGTGAAACCCGAGGAGAGTCCTAGGTCATAGGTTACTGCCCGATGATCGATCTGTCAATGGGGCGCGCGGCGGTGGGATCGTCTGCTCGCCTACTCGTCTGGCTGCAGCAGCCGACGAGATGTGTTGGCAGCTTGCGTGATCACGAAAGTGTGGAACCGGGCGGCTCGCTCTAATCCGGGTGTGGAGATCGTGTCGAGCACGTCGCCCGACGTGTGATACACGGGCGAGGCGTAGATAAACTGCGCGAGCGGTACACCCAGTGACCGATATCCGCCGAGGTCTCCGGGGACCGCGGGCCCGACGCGCTGAAAGATATTGACACCGTATCGGGCGGCCGCCTCCCCAAAGAGTCCTACCAGGAACGGTGCCTGATTCGAGACGCCGGCTGCCTTGGGGAACTCGACCATGCCAGCCATCAGATCTCTGTAGCCCGTCTGCGGACGGGTGAGAGACGTCGACATGTTGAGCTGGGCAACGTGCTCGATGTTCAGCACCAACACCGTGTTCCGAGTGATCTCGGGATGGGCGGCGACGAACGCCGCCGGTCCGTTGCCTCCGCTCGTGTGATGCCCGGCGCTTGCCACGAAGACGAGGTCACGGTCCAAGCCTGCTCCGATGTCGGCGAAATGGTGCACGAGCGCGATGAGGACCGCGAGGCCGTCCGCGTTGTCGCTGGCCCCATCGAACCATCCGTCGGCGTGCGCATTGACAATGATGTTTTCGTCCGACGCCCCGTTGCCGGGTACGACGGCCACCGCGTTCGCCGCAATGGCGTTGTCTCGTAGCTCCACCTCCAGCGATAGCTCCATCTGAAGAGGTTGTCGGTCGGCGCCTGCAGCGGCACCGATAGCCGCTTCAAGGAACGCACCGTCGTTACCGCCCAAGTGGAAGCATGGGACGGTCGACGCACACCCACCGGCGTCGAACGAGTGCATGTTGCCGGGCAGCTCGATGACGTGAACCATCGCGATGGCGCCGCGAGCAATCAACTCGCTCGTGTTGATCCGCGAGTGGTACAGGCTCGGGTCCGGCTTCTTGTGGACGACGGCGATCTTGCCCTCGAGGTCGAGGTTGGCGATTTCGGCCGAAGAGCCGGTTCCAACGAAGATGAGAGTGGCGGTCAACGTGCCGTCGATCGCCCGAGAGGGGCGTTGCGGAAACGCCGATTCCAGGACAATGTCGGGGTCGCCATCACCCAGGAGTTTCATAGTCCAGGAGGTAGGGATCCACAGCGGCTGGGTGACGGTGAACTCGTCAACCGTTACGCCTTCCACGCCCGCTTTCTCGAACTCCTCGGCCGTCCATTCCACGGTGTCGTGAAAAGCCGGCGTCCCGGCTACCCGGCCCCAGAGCGAATCACCGCTCACACGGCTCTGGATCGAAAACCCGACAATTTGCTCGAGATAGCGGCGTACCCGTTCACCAGCAAGCTGGGTCCACCGTTCCTCTCCGGGCGGAACCGCCGCCCGAAGGGGGGCGGCATCGTCGTCGATGATGATCGTCGGCTCGTGATAGGTGCTGAGGCCTGCCGGAAGTCGCAGGCCGAACCATGGTTCCTGTTGGGCGGGGACAGGCGAAACGAGCACGGCCAGAAGCGCCGACACCGTTGCTAGTCCGAGTCTTCGGGGAATCGTCTTCGAAGTCATCCCAGTCTCTCTCCGACCTCAGCGGGCAGGTGGCATCACCTCCGCATTATAGGACTTTCATTCGCCAAAAGAGGTGGCCCGCGGAAGTAGCGCGAGCGTCTGGAGGCTCTGGCGGCCCTCGGAGCGTGAATCGCGTTTGTATCCTTGCCACCTCAACCGAACGATGCAACACAAGCGTTGAATCGTTCTGCTGGAGTTTCAAACTCCAGCGTCTTACGCGGCCGTTCATTGAGCTCACGTGCCACCTTGTTCAGGTGCGCCTGCGAGTGCACCGATAAGTCGGTTCTCTTTGGGAAGTACTGTCGGAGCAGGCCATTCGTGTTTTCATTGGAACCACGTTGCCATGGACTCTGCGGATCGCAGAAGTAGACGTCGATGTCGGTCGCCAGGGTAAACCGCCGATGATCTCCCATTTCCTTGCCGCGATCCCAGGTCAGCGATTTATACAGCTCGGTCGGTAGTTTCTTCGCGTGCTTGATCAGTGCAGGCACGACGGTCTTGGTCTGTTTATCCGACACTTTCACCAACATCACGTAACGGGTATGGCGTTCGACCAGGGTCGCAATGTAGGTGTTGTTCGATCCCACTATCAGATCTCCCTCCCAGTGACCGGGAACGGCACGATCTTCGACCTCGGCCGGGCGCTCACGAATCGATACGATATCGGCGAGATCCCCTTTCCCGTGACCTTTGTGACTGGAATGTCGGGATCGACGAATCGTTCGTCTCGACCTCAGATGTCTAAGTAGTTCTTTCTTAAACACCCCGCGCGCCTGCACGAATAGGCTGCGATAGATCGTCTCGTGGGACACGTGATACGACTCATCCTCTGGATAGGATCGCTTCAGCCAGCCGGCGATCTGTTCGGGCGACCAATTCCGCCGGAGCTTCCTCGCCACCATTCGCCGTAACCGCGGATGGCGACCCAACTGACATCGCTTCGGGCGACGGGCCCGGTTCCAAGCCTGTTCATCGGCGACAGACGCCCGGTAGTCATCATAGCCCCCATTGCGCTGGATCTCCCGGCTCACCGTCGAGGGTGAACGCCCCAGACACTCTGCGATCGAACGCAACGACTGCTCGGCCGCGATCCCGCGGGAGATCTCCTCACGTTCCGACAGGCTCAAAGCCAACCTCGACCGTCGTCGTGGTCGAGGACGAATGCCTCCGGTATGCGCCAGCTGACAATATACAGACGATGACAGCTTGCCAAACGCTCGCCCGATCTCATGCAGAGATTCCCCTCGCCGCCACCGATCCCATACCTCCGCCTTCTCCGCCGCCGTGAAACCGAATCGCATCCCTTTCCGCATACACTCCACCTCTTCCTTTTAAGATAAAGTGTTGCGTCGATCCGTTGAGACCAGACTGGAACGTGCAAAAGAGGGACATAGGTGCCTGTCCCTATTTTTATTGCTTAAGATGTCCCGCGATCTGTTCGAAAATGTCTTTCACGTTGTACCGGCTCAAGCGGTTGCCGACCTGGGGCTTCACTCCGTACCCGGCCCCGGTCGCGTCTGCGAACGACTTTAGGGCTTCCTCCGCAGCGATCGCCGCGTCAAAGTCTCCCCGAGCGTTGCCGCGTGCATCGGGGGCGGTTCCGCGAGGCGCCGAGGTGGCCGGTGCATCTCTGCGGGCCCCAGGATCTCGGGCTGCGGCGTCTCCCGAAGGCCGCGCGGGACCGGGACCAATGCCACGTGATGAAGTGGGCATGCCCACACCGTAGACGAGCACGTGGTTCGATTCGGGCGACACGTCTGGGAAGAGGTGCGAGTGTTGGCGGACCAGCTCGCGCGAGCGGCCGAGATCCGCGCCGACGATTCCGCCGGTCGTCACGATCACGAGCGCCTGGCGCGCGTTGCTGGCTCCCTCGAGTATTTCGTAAGCCACTTGGAGCGTCGGAAACAGCGACGGCTGACCCCGTGATGTAGAGATCCGGCCGATCGCCCGACCGACGTCGTCCTTGTCGACATCGCTCGCGAGCTCGAAGACGACGCTTGTTGTCTGGCCGAAGCTCAGGACGAACACCTCGTCATCGTCGTCCAACTCGTCGAGCAACTCCTCGATGCCCTCGTTTGCCTTATCCATCAGCCGGTCCATGTCGCCGCCGGCGTCGATCAGTATGCCTACACTCACCTGGGCTTCGACTGTCGGTGCGATGCCCAGGGCCAGTAGCAGAGCCAGCGCCAGGCCCAAACATTTCATCGGTTTCCGATTCATTGTTTTTCCTCCGCTTAATCGCTTAATAGGGAAGGCACCTATGTCCCCATTTAATCTCCCGACGCAATCTCAATCTTCGAAAATAGGGACATAGGTGCCTGTCCCTATTTCTTCGAACGAAGTGTACAAGAAATTCGTGCTCCTGACATCGCGTGTTACTTTGCACGGGTGAGACAGAGTTTCTTATTCACGGTCGTCAATTCTGGACAAGTCGATGAGCCTAAGAACCTCGGCTGAGCGCGCCCATGCCTGACGAAACGAACGGCGTCGATCCGTCAGCAGCTGCCTCTCCCTCGGCGGAAGTGACACCCGCGAGGGCGCCATACCCCGGCATCGGACAGGCGGTGTGGCTGCTGATACTTGTCATTGCGGCGACGATCGTGATCCAGATTCCGTTCGTATTCATCCCCATGCGTGGGTTCGAGGCGGTGCAACTCGGGGTCACGAACCTGGTCGCGTTCGGACTGATCATGTTCTGGCGCGTCAGGAAGGAACGCCTCTCAGTGAGAGCTACCTTCCCGATACACGGCATCCGCCCGGCGGTCGTCATCCCGGTCGTGGTCGCTACCATCGGCCTGACGATACTGCTGTCGGAGTTCGATAACCTGCTCCAGATCGTGCTACCCACGCCGGAATGGCTGAGGGCATTCTTCGAGAGCCTTGCGACCGGCAACCTCCTCCAGACCTTGTTCGTCCTCGTGCTGGTTGCGCCCCTCACGGAAGAGCTCCTGTTCCGGGGGGTGATCCTCCAGGGTTTCCTGGCCCGCTATTCGGCGCCCAAGGCGGTGTTCTGGTCCGCCTTCCTGTTCGCGGCATTCCATTTGAACCCCTGGCAATTCGCCATAGCATTCGTTCTGGGCATCCTGTTCGGCTGGCTGGTCGTCCAGACGGGTTCCCTGGTACCCGTCCTGATCGGTCACGCCGTGGCGAACGGCTGGGCACTCATCCTGACCGTCCTTGACATCGAAATCAGGGGATTCACGTACGTGGAACCTGGATCCTTCCAACCGTGGTGGCTGACCGTGACGGGAGTGCTGCTCACCTTCGGCGGCATTCTGATTCTGGTCCGGGTGTTTCGTGCCGGAAATGGGGCGCCGCAGCCTGAATCGTTCGATAGAGATTCCGCGACTTCGTCTCGGCGTCCGTGATCGCCAGATCGAACGCACGACACGGGCCTTGACCGAGATCGTTTCGTCCTGATGCTGGAGATGGCCTCTCGATCATGAGGAAGCGCTCGGATCGCCTGCCCGCCTGAGTTGTCTCAGATTATTTGTCGTTGCTGCCCAGAATCTTGCCCTCGATTAGAAGCTCCAGTCTTTCGAGTCGTATGTGGAGCTGCGCTCTTTCCAACTCCAGAGCCTTCCGTGCCTGAGTCAGGAGTTGCCGTTCTTCGAGCAACTCCTCCGTGCGTTGTGAAAGGGTCTCTTCGAGGCGCGTGTTTTCCTCCTGGAGTTCGGTCGTCCTTTTCTCGAGTGCCTGGACGGCGATCATCAGGATTCCCGACATATCGCCCGAGTTGAGAGTGGTCGGAGTCCCGACGCTTCCGACGCCGTCGTCGCCGAACGCGGCGAAGAAATCCTGGGCCATCGGTCCGTAGTGGCGGAACTGCTTTGAATCCTGGCCGATGTAGTTCCAGCTTGGAATGTCGAAGTCTCGGATCTTCCAGAGCACCGATTCACCGTTCACGGACTGGAAATTCTCTTTCTTGTTCCTGTCGGATGTGAACGTGTAGGCGACCTGACCTTCGATTACCGTGACGCCGTTGTTTCCGATCCGGACCATGTTGGATGCAGTCGCATTGGCGAGGTACCCGATCGCCGTCGCATTCGTGAGGTTGCCCGACGCGACACCTGCGCCATAGCCGAGGGCCGTGTTGTAGGTCCCGGTGATATTGGCTTCGAGCGCGGCGCGCCCGATGGCCGTGTTGAAGGACCCGGTCGTGTTGTTGGGGAGCGCTTGGAACCCGCTGGCCGTGTTCTGCTCGCCGGTGGTGTTTCTCAAGAGCGCGCTTTGCCCGTTGGACGTGTTGAAGGACCCGGCGGTGTTAATGAAGAGCGCTTGAAACCCGGTAGCCGTGTTGTCGTTCCCGCTGATATTGCGAAAAAGCGCCTGGAACCCGCTGGCCGTGTTATTGCTCCCCGTGGCATTTGCCGCGCCGCCGGTATCGCCCTGGAGCGCTCCGTTTCCAATGGCTGTGTTGTTGTCACCCGCGATGTAGTTTCGGAGGGTGTTGGTGCCCGTAGCGGTGTTGAAGCTTCCAGTGGACAAGAGGAGCGATTGGAACCCGGTCGCCGTATTGGCGCTTCCTACGGTGTTGGTCGCCAGAGACTCGGCACCCATGGCGGTGTTGGCACTCCCAGTCGTGTTGGCAAAGAGCGCGTGGGAGCCCGTGGCCGCGTTCTTAATCCCCGTAGTGTTGTCAATCAACGCGTTGAAACCGAGACCGGTAAGGAATGGATTGGCCTCGTCAGCGATGATGTTGGGATTGAGCGGCCCAGCCGGACCAACGGGGCCTTCCGGACCGATGGGTCCTGGAGGACCTAGCGGGACGGCCTCGCAGAGGACCGATCCGTTGGCGTTGACCTTTCGGATCGTCTCTCCGGCCAGACAAACCCCGGAGACGCGCAGCTGAACCTGGTCGAGGTTGACGTCAACCGCGGCGATGGTGCCGTCAAGGATGTCGGTGGAGTCGACGGACCCGGCCGGCAGCCACTCGGTGCGGCAGTCGCCGTTGATGCAGAGACCGGTCAGTCCATTGAAGAAACCGTTGGCCTCGACCTCGGTCACCGCGTCGTCGCCGATGCGGACCTTGTTGCTGGCATCGACGATGGCGTTGGCTCCCAACGCAGTCGCGTTGGTCAGATTGTTCGCGGCCACATTAGCCGAAAACCCGACAGCGGTGTTTTGGCTTCCTGTTGTGTTTGCCACCAGAGCGTTGGACCCGGTGGCCGTGTTTTCGCTGCCGGTGGTGTTGTCGCGCAGCGCGCTGATCCCGCCGGTGGCGGTGTTGTTGGATCCGGTGGTGTTGTCGCGCAGCGTCCGATGCCCGGATGCCGTGTTCTCAAAGCCCGTGGTGTTGAGCTGGAGCGCGAAGCTGCCGTTTGCCGTGTTGTTAAAGCCGGTGGTGTTGAACTCGAGACCACGGAAGCCGGTGGCGGTGTTCTCATCGCCGGTCGTGGAGTTGACCAGCGTCCGGGCTCCGGTGGCGGTGTTGAAATGCCCGTTGTTGACCTGGAGTGCGCCGAAGGCGGTGGCGGTGTTGTTGGTCCCGGTCGTGTTGAGGATCATCGCCCCGGCCCCGGTAGCCGTGTTCTCAAAACCCGTGGTGTTGTCCCGGAGTGCGCGGATGCCCGTGGCGGTATTGTCCCTGCCGGTGGTGTTGAACGTCATCGCGTCGAAACCGGTGGCGGTGTTGTTGGTTCCGGTCGTGTTACTGGTCAACGCGTTGAAGCCGAGACCGGTAAGGAATGGATTGGCCTCGTCAGCGATGATGTTCGGATTGAGCGGGCCTTCCGGACCAACGGGGCCTTCCGGACCGATGGGTCCTGGAGGACCTGGCGGGACGGCCTCGCAGAGGACCGATCCGTTGGCGTTGACCTTTCGGATCGTCTCTCCGGCCAGACAAACCCCGGAGACGCGCAGCTGAACCTGGTCGAGGTTGACGTCAACCGCGGCGATGGTGCCGTCAAGGATGTCGGTGGAGTCGACGGACCCGGCCGGCAGCCACTCGGTGCGGCAGTCGCCGTTGATGCAGAGACCGGTCAGTCCATTGAAGAAACCGTTGGCCTCGACCTCGGTCACCGCGTCGTCGCCGATGCGGACCTTGTTGCTGGCATCGACGATGGCGTTGGCTCCCAACGCAGTCGCGTTGGTCAGATTGTTCGCGGCCACATTAGCCGAAAACCCGACAGCGGTGTTTTGGCTTCCCGTTGTGTTTGCCACCAGAGCGTTGGACCCGGTGGCCGTGTTTTCGCTGCCGGTGGTGTTGGCGCGCAGCGCGCTGATCCCGCCGGTGGCGGTGTTGTTGGATCCGGTGGTGTTGTTGCGCATCGCGTTGACGCCGGTGGCGGTGTTGCTTTGACCATCGATGTTTGTCGTAAGGGCGAGGCCACCGGTGGCGGTGTTGTCGCGCAGCGTCCGATGCCCGGATGCCGTGTTCTCAAAGCCCGTGGTGTTGAGCTGGAGCGCGAAGCTGCCGTTTGCCGTGTTGTTAAAGCCGGTGGTGTTGAACTCGAGACCACGGAAGCCGGTGGCGGTGTTCTCATCGCCGGTCGTGGAGTTGACCAGCGTCCGGGCTCCGGTGGCGGTGTTGAAATGCCCGTTGTTGACCTGGAGTGCGCCGAAGGCGGTGGCGGTGTTGTTGGTCCCGGTCGTGTTGAGGATCATCGCCCCGGCCCCGGTAGCCGTGTTCTCAAAACCCGTGGTGTTGTCCCGGAGTGCGCGGATGCCCGTGGCGGTATTGTCTCTGCCGGTGGTGTTGAACGTCATCGCGTCGAAACCGGTGGCGGTGTTGTTGGTTCCGGTCGTGTTACTGGTCAACGCGTTGAAGCCGAGCCCGGTAAGGAATGGATTGGCCTCGTCAGCGATGATGTTCGGATTGAGCGGGCCTTCCGGACCAACGGGGCCTTCCGGACCGATGGGTCCTGGAGGACCTGGCGGGACGGCCTCGCAGAGGACCGATCCGTTGGCGTTGACCTCTCGGATCGTCTCTCCGGCCAGACAAACCCCGGAGACGCGCAGCTGAACCTGGTCGAGATTGACGTCGACCGCGGCGATGGTGCCGTCAAGGATGTCGGTGGAGTCGACCGACCCGGCAGGCAGCCACTCGGTGCGGCAGTCGCCGTTGATGCAGAGACCGGTCAGTCCATTGAAGAAACCGTTGGCCTCGACCTCGGTCACCGCGTCGTCGCCGATGCGGACCTTGTTGCTGGCATCGACGATGGCGTTGGCTCCCAACGCAGTCGCGTTGGTCAGATTGTTCGCGGCCACATTAGCCGAAAACCCGACAGCGGTGTTTTGGCTTCCCGTTGTGTTTGCCACCAGAGCGTTGGACCCGGTGGCCGTGTTTTCGCTGCCGGTGGTGTTGGCGCGCAGCGCGCTGATCCCGCTGGTGGCGGTGTTGTTGGATCCGGTGGTGTTGTCGCGCAGCGTCCGATGCCCGGATGCCGTGTTCTCAAAGCCCGTGGTGTTGAGCTGGAGCGCGAAGCTGCCGTTTGCCGTGTTGTTAAAGCCGGTGGTGTTGAACTCGAGACCACGGAAGCCGGTGGCGGTGTTCTCATCGCCGGTCGTGGAGTTGACCAGCGTCCGGGCTCCGGTGGCGGTGTTGAAATGCCCGTTGTTGACCTGGAGTGCGCCGAAGCCGGTGGCGGTGTTGTTGGTCCCGGTCGTGTTGAGGATCATCGCCCCGGCCCCGGTAGCCGTGTTCTCAAAACCCGTGGTGTTGTCCCGGAGTGCGCGGATGCCCGTGGCGGTATTGTCCCTGCCGGTGGTGTTGAACGTCATCGCGTCGAAACCGGTGGCGGTGTTGTTGGTTCCGGTCGTGTTACTGGTCAACGCGTTGAAGCCGAGCCCGGTAAGGAATGGATTGGCCTCGTCAGCGATGATGTTCGGATTGAGCGGGCCTTCCGGACCAACGGGGCCTTCCGGACCGATGGGTCCTGGAGGACCTGGCGGGACGGCCTCGCAGAGGACCGATCCGTTGGCGTTGACCTCTCGGATCGTCTCTCCGGCCAGACAAACCCCGGAGACGCGCAGCTGAACCTGGTCGAGATTGACGTCGACCGCGGCGATGGTGCCGTCAAGGATGTCGGTGGAGTCGACCGACCCGGCAGGCAGCCACTCGGTGCGGCAGTCGCCGTTGATGCAGAGACCGGTCAGTCCATTGAAGAAACCGTTGGCCTCGACCTCGGTCACCGCGTCGTCGCCGATGCGGACCTTGTTGCTGGCATCGACGATGGCGTTGGCGCCCAGCGCGGTCGCGTTGGTGAAATTACCGCTCGTTCTGGCCGCGAAGCCGACGCCGGTGTTCTGGTTGCCCGAGGCGAGTCCGAGCAGGGCCCGGCCGCCGACGGCGGTATTCTGGTCGCCTGACACGTTGTTCTGCATGGCCTCGGAACCGGTGGCGGTGTTCTGGGCTCCGGTCACCATGGCCAGCAGCGCATCGGCGCCGGTGGCGGTGTTGTTGGAACCGGTGGTGTTGAGCTGGAGCGCGAAGCTGCCGTTTGCGGTGTTGCGGAAGCCGGTGGTGTTGAACTCGAGGCCACGGAAACCGGTGGCGGTGTTCTCATCGCCGGTCGTGCTGTTGACGAGCGTCCGGGCCCCGGTGGCGGTGTTGAAATGCCCGTTGTTGACCTGGAGTGCGCCGAAGCCGGTGGCGGTGTTGTTGGTCCCGGTCGTGTTGAGGATCATCGCCCCGGCCCCGGTAGCCGTGTTCTCAAAACCCGTGGTGTTGTCCCGGAGTGCGCGGATGCCCGTGGCGGTATTGTCCCTGCCGGTGGTGTTGAACGTCATCGCGTCGAAACCGGTGGCGGTGTTGTTGGTTCCGGTCGTGTTACTGGTCAACGCGTTGAAGCCGAGCCCGGTAAGGAATGGATTGGCCTCGTCGGCGATGATGTTGGGATTGAGGGGACCAGCCGGACCTTCCGGACCGATGGGGCCCACGGGTCCCAGCGGGCCTTGTGGACCGTCAATGCCCTGGATACCCTGATCCCCTTGGGGACCTAGGGGCCCGTCGATGCCCTGGATGCCTTGATCACCCTGAGGACCTTGTGGACCGTCAATGCCCTGGATACCCTGATCCCCTTGCGGACCTGCGGGTCCGTCGATACCTTGGATGCCTTGATCACCCTGAGGACCTGCGGGACCGTCAATGCCCTGGATACCCTGATCCCCTTGCGGACCTGCGGGACCGTCAATGCCCTGGATACCTTGATCACCCTGAGGGCCAGCGGGACCATCAATACCCTGGATACCCTGATCCCCTTGCGGGCCTGCGGGACCGTCGATACCTTGGATGCCTTGATCACCCTGCGGACCTGCGGGACCGTCAATGCCCTGGATGCCTTGATCCCCTTGCGGACCTGAGGGTCCGTCGATACCCTGATCCCCTTGCGGACCTGCGAGACCGTCGATACCCTGAATGCCCTGATCACCCTGAGGACCTTCCGGGCCGTCGATGCCCTGAATGCCTTGCTCGCCCTGGGGTCCCTCGGGACCATCGATACCCTGAATGCCTTGCTCGCCCTGGGGTCCCTCGGGACCATCGATACCCTGGATGCCTTGATCACCCTGAGGACCTTCGGGACCGTCGATGCCCTGGATGCCCTGATCGCCCTGAAGACCTTCGGGACCGTCGATACCCTGGATGCCTTGATCACCCTGAGGACCTTCGGGACCGTCGATGCCCTGGATGCCCTGATCGCCCTGAGGACCTTCGGGACCGTCGATGCCCTGGATGCCTTGCTCACCCTGGATGCCCACAGCACCGATGGTAACGTCCATTGCAGAGATGTTCTTTGACCCGCTACCTTGCGTAACCACTAGGAGGTAGGTCCCGGGAGTTGTGTCGGTAAGTGCGGCCACAATAGAGTGGTCATCGAATGAAAGAACGATCAATTCGTCTTGCAATCCACCGGGACGGCCGATGAACACTCTCGGGGCTCCACTCGCGCTCGAGTTCTGCTTGGAGCTTTTCGAATTCTTCTCTGAACCCTTTGAAGAATTCTTCGACGTAAAGTTGAATCCTTCAATCCGAATTTCGGCCGGTGCATTGAGATTCGCAATAGCTGACAGGATCAGCAATTGAGCGTTTGCGTTGGCGGAATTCTGCGTGCCCGGTAGAGCGCTGGCCGTCATCGTTGTCGCTGGCAGAGCGTTCAAAGCGAACGCAGCTGTGAAGACCACAAATATCGACAAGAGTGCCTTTCGGACGATGCCTTCTGTCATGGTTCTCTCTCCCTAATGTCGTTGCGTGCCGGAACAACAGGGCCCCTCCCTTGCTGTTCCGATGACTGGCAGGCGCTTCCTCGTGCTGACGGAATACTTCCGCCTGCAACCGAACGGAATACAGGACTAACCTCGGGTGATTACGGGGACATTCCCACAGGGCATAGGAAGAATCAAGAGAATTGCTGTAATAAGCCTAGTGTCCGGCACTTTTGCCGGCCCCTGGCTCAGGGCATGGCCGTCGTTCAATAGAAGTCCCGCGACTTGGTTCTGCAGTGATCGAAAATCGGGCCGACGACGCGGGCCTACATTGAAATCACGTTGTCCTGATGCCCGAGATGACTTTGATGTTGAGCCGCTCCCGGCCGCCGACCAAGGCAGTCAAAAATAGGGACATAGGTGCCTGTCCCTATTTCTCCTTTGCTCATTCCTGACCACGAAGGACAGCAACAAAGCTAGATTGAGCTGGTTGCCGCGGGCTATAATGGGAGTTTCGTCCTGTCGACGTGGAGTCATCTATAATATGCAGCTTTCTCTAAACAACGTCTCCATGCGCTACGGTGCCCAATTCCTGTTCGAAGACGTCAGTGCCACCTTTATTTCGGGCCGGCGTTACGCGATCACTGGGCCGAACGGCGCCGGCAAGTCCACGCTGATGAAGATCCTGACGGGTGAAATCGACTCCGATAAAGGCTCAGTAACCCGACCTAAGAAAATGGGAGTCCTCGGCCAGGATCAGTTCGCTTTCGACGCGTATCGGGTGATGGACACCGTGATCATGGGGAATCCCCGGCTATGGCAAGCTCTTGAGGAGCGGGACACCCTCTACACGAAAGATCCCGACGCTCTGACCGATGAAGACGGCATGCGACTGGGCGAACTTGAAGGCATCGTCGGCGACGAAGATGGCTATACCGCGGAAGTCGATGCGGCCATTTTGTTGGACGGCCTGGATATCCCCGCAGACCTTCACGGCCGGAGTATGAGTGAACTCCAAGGCGGTCAGAAAGTGCGCGTCCTTCTGGCACAGGCGCTGTTCGGCAATCCGCAGGTGCTGCTGCTCGATGAGCCCACGAACAACCTCGACCTCGATTCTGTCCACTGGCTCCAGAAATATCTCTGTGCGTATGATGGATGCCTGATTGTCATTTCGCACGACCGTCATTTTCTGAACGAAATCTGCACGCATACCGCGGACATCGACTATCAGACGGTAATCCACTACACCGGTGCCTACGACGACATGGTGCTCGCAAAAACACAGGTGCGTGCTCGTGTCGAGGCTGGTAACGAGCATCGTGAGAAGAAGATCGCGCAGTTGCAGCAGTTCATCTCGCGGTTCGCGGCAGGTACCCGATCGTCCCAGGTGGCGTCTCGAAAGAAGGAAGTGGAGCGCCTCAAGACGACGGAACTCGCAAGATCCAACATCCAGCGCCCGTTCATTCGATTCAACGTCACACGGCCCTCAGGAAGACATCCGCTCGAGATCGACGGGCTCACGAAATCGTATGATGGCGCAACCGGGCAGTTCCGCGTGTTTCACAACTTTACTGCTGCCGTGAACCGCGGAGAAAGGGTCGCCCTGATAGGAAGAAACGGTGCCGGGAAAACCACTCTTCTGAAATCTTTGATCCGCAATGCCACAGGGTTTGTCGATGCCCTCGATCGGCCGTTCACGATCGATTCCGGAAACGTGACCTGGGGACATGAAGTCACTGTCGGATACTTCGCGCAGGATCATCGAGAGTCCATCCCTCGCGGAGTCCGCGTGATCGACTGGTTACACAGCTTCGATCCCAGCGCATCTCAGGAGGAGTTACGTGGTTTGCTCGGAGAAATGCTGTTCAGCGGCGACGATGCGCTCAAACAAACGCATACTCTTTCCGGCGGTGAAGTGGCACGCATCGTTTTCTGTCGCCTGATGCTGCAGAAACCGAATGTCTTGATTCTGGATGAGCCGACCAACCACCTGGATCTGGAATCCATCAACGCCCTCAACATTGCGCTGCAGCGGTACCCAGGTACCTTGCTGCTGGTGACTCACGATCATGACGTGATCGACGAAGTGGCAACGCGAATCTGGAATATCGACCACGGTCGGATCGAGGATTTCACGGGGACCTATGCGCAATTCCTCTCTCGGACCGAACAACTGGTATCGGCGTAATTTCGTGACGGTGCATTAATCCCAAGTCAGGTCCTCGGGTCCTAGGTTGGGATTAATGCACCGTCACGCTTTCCGCTTTCAGTTGCCACCTCAACCGATCGATGCAACACAAGCGTTGAATCGTTCTGCTGGAGTTTCAAACTCCAGCGTCTTACGCGGCCGTTCATTGAGCTCACGTGCCACCTTGTTCAGGTGCGCCTGCGAGTGCACCGATAAGTCGGTTCTCTTTGGGAAGTACTGTCGGAGCAGGCCATTCGTGTTTTCATTGGAACCACGTTGCCATGGACTCTGCGGATCGCAGAAGTAGACGTCGATGTCGGTCGCCAGGGTAAACCGCCGATGATCTCCCATTTCCTTGCCGCGATCCCAGGTCAGCGATTTATACAGCTCGGTCGGTAGTTTCTTCGCGTGCTTGATCAGTGCAGGCACGACGGTCTTGGTCTGTTTATCCGACACTTTCACCAACATCACGTAACGGGTATGGCGTTCGACCAGGGTCGCAATGTAGGTGTTGTTCGATCCCACTATCAGATCTCCCTCCCAGTGACCGGGAACGGCACGATCTTCGACCTCGGCCGGGCGCTCACGAATCGATACGATATCGGCGAGATCCCCTTTCCCGTGACCTTTGTGACTGGAATGTCGGGATCGACGAATCGTTCGTCTCGACCTCAGATGTCTAAGTAGTTCTTTCTTAAACACCCCGCGCGCCTGCACGAATAGGCTGCGATAGATCGTCTCGTGGGACACGTGATACGACTCATCCTCTGGATAGGATCGCTTCAGCCAGCCGGCGATCTGTTCGGGCGACCAATTCCGCCGGAGCTTCCTCGCCACCATTCGCCGTAACCGCGGATGGCGACCCAACTGACATCGCTTCGGGCGACGGGCCCGGTTCCAAGCCTGTTCATCGGCGACAGACGCCCGGTAGTCATCATAGCCCCCATTGCGCTGGATCTCCCGGCTCACCGTCGAGGGTGAACGCCCCAGACACTCTGCGATCGAACGCAACGACTGCTCGGCCGCGATCCCGCGGGAGATCTCCTCACGTTCCGACAGGCTCAAAGCCAACCTCGACCGTCGTCGTGGTCGAGGACGAATGCCTCCGGTATGCGCCAGCTGACAATATACAGACGATGACAGCTTGCCAAACGCTCGCCCGATCTCATGCAGAGATTCCCCTCGCCGCCACCGATCCCATACCTCCGCCTTCTCCGCCGCCGTGAAACCGAATCGCATCCCTTTCCGCATACACTCCACCTCTTCCTTTTAAGATAAAGTGTTGCGTCGATCCATTGAGATCAGCGAGTAATCGGAGAGATCGGGGCCGAAAATATGCCGGTCATTGTCTTTGTTACGGCATTCGATCAGTACGCGATCCGAGCGTTCGAGGTCTACGCGCTCGACTATCTTTTGAAACCTTTCGATCGGGGACGATTCAAGAAGGCCCTCAGCCGTGCGCGAGCCCATCTGGAGGATCGGAACGGTGAGCTCGGAGCTCGTTTGATAAGGCTCCTGGGGGAGCTGAAATCAGGGCGGCGGTCCATGGAGAGGCTGGTCATCAAGGAATCGGGCCGTGTCTTTTTTATCAAAGCGTCGGAGATCCACTGGATTGAGGCGGCAGGTAACTACGTGCGGCTACACCTCGATGATGGGGCTCATCTGATGCGGGAAACGATGAGCCGGCTGGAAGAGGGCCTCGATCCCGATAAGTTCTTGCGCATCCACCGATCGACGATCGTCAATGTCGATGCGGTGCGCGAGCTCCAACCCATGTTCAACGGAGAATATGCAGTCATCCTCGTGAACGGTACCCAGCTGAGCCTCAGTCGAGGATATCGTGAGAGGCTGAATGAGTTTCTAGAGCCGTTCCGGTAGGTTCCACCGCACCTCTCTCTCCATAGCACTCCCCTCTCACGGCAACCAGACGACTTTTCGTCCCAGCAGATCGGCAACTCATCACGAAATCGGTGCGGCGTCATTCCCGGAGCTCGATAATCGACCGAAGCTGTAGCGGCGCTCTATGAGCGCCGAATAACGGGCGGTCCACGACCGCCGTACAGTAGGCCCCGGTTCGAGGTGTGGAGGAGGAACCATGGAGTATCGAGTTAGGCGGATCGTTCTGACGTTGACGTTCCTCATTGGCGCGGTCTGGGCGATCGGCTACTTGCCTTCGGTGTCTGAAGCTGCCGGCGGACTTCAACAACAGGCAGCGGCCGAGAATCCGTACCGCAACGTCCAGATCTTCGGCGAACTTCCGAGGGACCGCCTGATGTTCGTCATGCAGGTCTACAGCAACGTCCTCGGGGTCGATTGCGAACATTGCCATGTAACGGGTGAATGGCATCTTGACGACAAGCCCACGAAGCAAACAGCGCGCGCGATGATCCAGATGGTCATCAGCAGTTCGCAGAGTCACTTCGACGGTATCGGAGCAGCGAGTTGCTGGACCTGCCACCGGGGCGATGTCAAGCCGCAGATGAACCCGCCCGAAGCAACGATGGCGGAGTTCATGGCGAATCCGCCTGCGATACCAAATCCGAGCCCGTTCTCTGACGAGGATCGTCCGTCCGGCGAGGTCTATGGAAACGTCCAGCAGTACGGAAACATCCCAGCCAACCGCCTTGTATCCGTGATGCAAGCCTACAGCGGTTCGTTGGGTGTGGGCTGCGATCATTGTCACCTGACCGATGACTGGGCCAGTGATGAGAAGCCCACCAAGCTGATGGCCCGGCGAATGTTCGATATTCGCCTGGGAATGCAGAACGAGTACTTCGAAGGGGAGCAGGTCCTCGGTTGTTGGACGTGCTGTACCGCCCCTGATTTCCTGGACAGAGTGAACCCACCATAATCAAGCCGCTGACTCAATTGCAAGACGTTGTCGAGCCTGAGCCGGAGATTGAAAGCCGAGGCGCTCGATCAACCAGTGCTGATTATAGAGAGCGCGAAAGTCCTGAAGAGCTCGAAGCAGTTCCGGAATAGAGCGAAAGTGACGCACCCAGAGCAACTGCTCTTTCAGGGTCTTGAAGAAGCGTTCGATACAGCCATTGCCTTCCGGTTCCCGGACAAACGCCGGTGAGGAGACGATGCCAAGGAATCGGATCTCGTTTTGAAAATCGTCGCTCATGAATTGGGACCCATGATCATGACGGAGTCGAAGCCCGGCGGCCGCGTCGGCGTGAAAGCCGGCGAAGTACTCTTTGAGGCCTTGCCGGATGGGATCGAGGGCTTCAAAACGCGTCGCCCGTTTGGCGGCGTGAATGCCGACACAATCGGCCGTGCAGTGATCGATGGCGGCGAATACAGTGACCGCACCATCGTCGAGGGTCACCGTGGCGGTGGCATCGATGCCCCACATCTGGTTCGGGCGATCGGTGGTGATGGTTCCGGTATGCGCCTTGCGCGCAACGGGTGCGGCCTGGCGTTGGGGCGCCAGAAGTTGAGCTTCCCGCATCAGGCGCAAGACCCGAGCCTTGGAGGTGCGGACGCCGGCGACCCGGAGCCGCGCCCAGAATTTCCGGTGTCCTTCCCCAGTAAACGGCGAGGCCGCAATTTCTTGCCGAATCCGTCCGGTCAACTCCGCGTCGGTAAACGGGGTCTTGGGCCCCCGTTTACGCGGCTCGGCCGGATGGTTCCGTCGATCCCGTCGAGCATAGTACGTCGACCGGGGCAACCCCCAGGCCGCTGCGACACGGGCCAGACCATACAGTTGGTGTGTGGAGGGCGACAGGGTCCGGCTCATCGCTTCGACCTCCACCGTAGAAAAGGCTTCTCGTCCTCCAAATGCCGGATCCGTTCCCGCAACAGTTCCTTGTCCATCACCAGACTGGTCACCGCTGACTTCAGCGTCTTCCTCTCTTCGTCAACCACATCCACGATCCGGCTCTTCAGGCCGTCCTCGCCTCCCTGCAGGAACGCCTCCCGCCAACGGGTCAGCGCCGCCGCCGTCACGCCATACTGCCGGCTCATCGCTTCAAGATCTTCTCCACGCAACAACTCCAGCACTACCGTGACCTTACGCCGAGCCGACCACCGGCCCTTCCCGCGGCTTCGAACATCCGGCCCCGCTTCGGTCGCCCTACGGGCTCCCTTCGCGATTCCGGATTCCTCCTTCGTTTCTCTGGACATATCGTGATCCTCCTGCGTTGTAGTTTCTCAAATCACTGTCCAAAGAAATCGTGGGGCGGGGGAGTTGTTGGACGTGCCATCGGGGAGAGGCCAAGGCGCAGACAAACCCGCCGCCGGAAATGTTGCCTCCACGCGGAAACTAGAACTACCGCCGCGCGCTGTCTGATCAGTCGCTGTGCACGATGTCGCCGCACTCGAACCGCAGGCCCGCTACGCCCACATCCGCACGGAAGCGAAGCGCAGAGCCCTGGAATCCATTATCACCCCGCCAGTTCCACAGCAGATCGTCGAAGCCGAAGAGTTCCCGCCTCAGTCAACTAGAGTCGAAAGCCGTGCTGGTCCAAGGCGAGTGCACTTCTCCCGGGTATGCGGTGACACGACCCTGTGACTCTTTTGTTGCTGTTAACCCCAGCCTGTTGTCCTAAATGATCGGGCAGGGTGGAACCGAACAGGTTAACCGGAAGATCCGGGACAGCCGGATCAGCGTGTGGCTGGACAGCATCCGCAAGGATCTGAGTCGCCTTGCGCTGGTAAACGCGCTATCTTGTGCCATCGAATAATGTTCGGGAGGACCGATGGACACGTTAATACAAGACCTTCGTTACGCTATTCGAGCCCTGGCCAGGGGCCCCGGTTTCACGCTGGTCGTGGTCACAACGCTCGCCCTGGGAATCGGAGCGAACACCGCGATCTTCAGCACGCTGAATGCCGTGGCTTTCGCCAAACTGCCTTATGCCGAACCCGATCGCCTCGTTCAGATCCTGAGTTCAGGTCCGCCCACTCAAGGTCCGGCCACGTCCATGCTCTCGGGCAACGAGGTCCTCGAGTACCGGTCCCAGAATTCGGTTTTCGAATACGTTGCCGCCTACCGCAACCGGGAGGTGGACTATCGCGGCATCTATGAGCCCGTCACCCTTTTCGGCGCAACCGTCACTTCCGACTTCTTCCGGATGTTCGGCTACAACGCGGCGCTGGGGCGGACGTTCGGTCCCGAGCACGAAAACCAGTCCAACCGCGCGACCGTCGTCGTCAGCGACCGGTTCTGGCGAAGATATCTGGGTGCCGATCCCAACGCGGTCGGACAGAGCGTGAACCTCAGCCGCACCGACTCTGTGGTCGTCGGTGTCCTCGAGCCGGGCTTCACCCACGTGGAAGGCGAAAACGCAGACGTGTTCTTCCCGGTGACGCTCGATAACCCCCGGCTGCTGCTCGTGCGGTGGCTGACGGGCGTCGCTCGGGTGAAACCGGAAATAACGATGGAACAGGTGCAGGCCGAGCTGGACCTGATCGCTCCTCGCGTCGAGGAGAAGTACGCGGACCAAAACGAGGGCTGGACGACCAGAGCCGCTGCGCTCCGACCGCTGTTATCTGGAGAAGTGAATCCACTGCTTTATGTTTTGCTCGGGTCGGTCTTCCTCGTCCTGTTGATCGCCTGCGCCAACGTGACGAACCTCTTCTTGTTCCGGGCCGTCACCCGGGAACGGGAGATCGCTGTCCGGTCGGCGCTGGGAGTAGGTCGGGGTCGACTGGTCCGGCAGGTCCTGACCGAAAGTACGCTGGTTACGCTCGTGGGAGGCATCGGGGGCCTGGTGCTTGCCTTCTGGGGAATGAACTCGCTGATTCCACTGTTTCCCGAAGACGTCGTCGGCGTGAATGCGGTTCCCATGGACGGCCGGGTCCTCCTGTTCGCCGCGGCGATGACCCTGCTGACCGCGATCGTCGTCGGGCTGACGCCGGCACTTCATGCCTCACGCAGAAACATCTCGGAATGTTTGAGCAATACCAGCCGCGGACGCATGGCGAGCGGTGGCCGGGAAACGCTTCGACGATTTTTGGTCGTCTCGGAAGTGGCGCTGGCGATGGTTCTGCTGGTCGGTGCGGGGCTCCTGATGCGCAGCTTCCTGAACATACGGACGGTCGATCTCGGATTCCAGACCGAGAACGTTCTGACGATGCAGGCTCGGCCGAGTTGGGCTCTTTACGATGGCCGGCCGGACCCGGCTTTCTACAGCCTGCTGTACGAACGTATTGCCGCCCTGCCGGGTGTGGTCGCCAGCGGCGCGACTTCGCGTCTGCCGATGAGGGGCCGGATTGGTGGCTGGCAGGTTCGGTCTGAGGAGAGGGCGGCTGCGGACAGGGAGCAGGAGTACGACTCGGGAGTGAAGCTTGTTGGAGGCAGCTATTTCCGAACGATGGGGATCCCGCTGCTCCAAGGTCGGGACGTCGGAGAGCAGGACCGTTCAGACGCCCCACATGTGGTCGTTATCAACGATCTGCTGGCCCGCCTGCTCTGGCCGGGAGGAGATCCGATCGGGCGTCGGATCGCTGCGGGGCGATTGTCTCTGGAAGTCGTCGGGGTGGTTGGAAATGTGAAAGACAGCCTGGATGGCGAAGCGGCGCCTCTGTTCTACGTGCCTTATCGGCAGTTCCTGGGCGACATACAGCCCACCAGACTGGTGGTTCGGACCGCGGACAACCCGTTCGCAATGATCGATGCGATTCACCGCGAGGCTGCCGAACTCGACCCTGGCATGATCATCAACGACATCGCCACGATGGATCAGATCAAGGGCGCCCTCATCACACCGCAGCGCTTTTCGATGCTGTTACTCAGCATATTTGCAGGCGTTGCCGTTGCACTGGCCGCGGCCGGCATTTACGGTGTGATGTGCTATTCGGTGCGCCAACGAACCCACGAGATCGGCGTTCGCAGGGCGCTGGGGGCGCAGGCGGGGGACCTGCGTTCGATGGTCGTTCGCCAGGGCATG
Organism: Terriglobia bacterium; assembly: GCA_965206125.1. Lineage (GTDB taxonomy): Bacteria > Acidobacteriota > Terriglobia > 20CM-2-55-15 > 20CM-2-55-15 > CAXWPM01. The sequence goes on along the minus strand of CBDBIN010000043.1, from coordinate 99,628 downwards.
AAGCTGGTCGCGATCGGCTTGGGCGTCGGCCTGGTCATCGCCGTCGGGTTCACCCGGGTACTCGGAAATCTGCTTTGGGGAGTCACGGCGACGGACCCGGTGACGATCGCCGCGGTCATTCTGATCCTGTCGATAGTCGCGCTGCTCGCATGCTACCTGCCGGCGCTCCGCTCAACGCGAATCGACCCGGTTGCTGCGTTACGTTACCAATAGCAGGAGGACCTCGCAGGCTGTGGGGCAGGGAACCAACTGGAGCCTCTACGGCCGTGTCGCAGCGTCGGCGGGTCTTCTGGTGGCCGTGCTCTTTCTCCCGGCACAGACCCGCCAGCCGTCACCATCATCGTCAACTGGAAAGCCGGAACTGGTTGAAAACCAATGAAAGGCGTCTCAATCCACCTTGCCGTATAGTCGCCGATCCTTCCATGTGGATTTCGGCGAAATGCTTCGTCCTACGGGGTTCCACTCTTCCGAGTACGCGGCTGGTCTCAACGGATCGACGCAACACTTTATCTTAAAAGGAAGAGGTGGAGTGTATGCGGAAAGGGATGCGATTCGGTTTCACGGCGGCGGAGAAGGCGGAGGTATGGGATCGGTGGCGGCGAGGGGAATCTCTGCATGAGATCGGGCGAGCGTTTGGCAAGCTGTCATCGTCTGTATATTGTCAGCTGGCGCATACCGGAGGCATTCGTCCTCGACCACGACGACGGTCGAGGTTGGCTTTGAGCCTGTCGGAACGTGAGGAGATCTCCCGCGGGATCGCGGCCGAGCAGTCGTTGCGTTCGATCGCAGAGTGTCTGGGCGTTCACCCTCGACGGTGAGCCGGGAGATCCAGCGCAATGGGGGCTATGATGACTACCGGGCGTCTGTCGCCGATGAACAGGCTTGGAACCGGGCCCGTCGCCCGAAGCGATGTCAGTTGGGTCGCCATCCGCGGTTACGGCGAATGGTGGCGAGGAAGCTCCGGCGGAATTGGTCGCCCGAACAGATCGCCGGCTGGCTGAAGCGATCCTATCCAGAGGATGAGTCGTATCACGTGTCCCACGAGACGATCTATCGCAGCCTATTCGTGCAGGCGCGCGGGGTGTTTAAGAAAGAACTACTTAGACATCTGAGGTCGAGACGAACGATTCGTCGATCCCGACATTCCAGTCACAAAGGTCACGGGAAAGGGGATCTCGCCGATATCGTATCGATTCGTGAGCGCCCGGCCGAGGTCGAAGATCGTGCCGTTCCCGGTCACTGGGAGGGAGATCTGATAGTGGGATCGAACAACACCTACATTGCGACCCTGGTCGAACGCCATACCCGTTACGTGATGTTGGTGAAAGTGTCGGATAAACAGACCAAGACCGTCGTGCCTGCACTGATCAAGCACGCGAAGAAACTACCGACCGAGCTGTATAAATCGCTGACCTGGGATCGCGGCAAGGAAATGGGAGATCATCGGCGGTTTACCCTGGCGACCGACATCGACGTCTACTTCTGCGATCCGCAGAGTCCATGGCAACGTGGTTCCAATGAAAACACGAATGGCCTGCTCCGACAGTACTTCCCAAAGAGAACCGACTTATCGGTGCACTCGCAGGCGCACCTGAACAAGGTGGCACGTGAGCTCAATGAACGGCCGCGTAAGACGCTGGAGTTTGAAACTCCAGCAGAACGATTCAACGCTTGTGTTGCATCGATTGGTTGAGGTGGCGCGGTAATCCAGGCATGTGACTGTTTGATTGCCCATAAGGCCAACTTTTGGCTGGGCTTAGCCCGGTTTTGACTGCAGCTGTTCTTTGGGTGCGTTTTGCGATCGCAGCGAAGTTCTCTCGGGGGCAGCCGGATGAAGCGTGCTGCGCATTCCGTTCCTACAAGTCGAGCCGGCGGCGCGAATCAGATGCTCTACATCTTATGAAAGCAGTCCGGACAGATGCCGTGCGTCAAAGTGGCATCAGAATGCTCCACGATATATGTCTCTAGACGTTTCCAATAGCCATCGTCCTGGCGGACTTTCTTGCACCATGCGCAGATGGGAAGCAGGCCCGTCAGAGTCTTTACATCCCGTAACGCCTCTCGCAGTTCCCCAACCAGGGCCTCGTAGCGCGACAGCGATACCATCTGCGCGGCAAGCTCCTCACCGAGCATGTTTAGGCCCGCAATCACGGCATCCACTTCGTCACCACGCTCCGACGTCTCTCGCCGAGCGTCCAGGCGTCCGGACGCAAAGTCCTGTATCAACGACAGGACTGTCTCTGTTCGCGACTCCATCATCGGGGATCAATCTCCTAGGTTTCCACTGAGCCGGCCGTCCGGCCGTCGCTGGAGCGCTTCGCCCAACAAGGTTCAGCGCCATTCAGTTCTCTTGCGGTTAATCTGCCGGACGCTCTACTTGTCGCTGAAGGTCTGTAGCCACAGGATTGCCTGAGTCTGATGCGTAAACATCCGGGTTGGAGACAATGGGCGGTTCAAGCCCAGGAAGAAGTTGGCTATTACCCGAGAAACCGGGGAGTCTACAAGGAGGGCGGTCGCTCTCTGAATCGAGGCCGTCCTTTCATTGGCGTAGTACATGCGGGCCTCCCTCGAGATGCTCTTGATCAGCCTCAGCCTCATGTCTATTAGTACTCGCGTTTTTTCCTTCCCTAGTCCCAAAACAAGCGCATAACCAGTCCGCCAACGGCCAGGTTGCGCGCATAAAATTCGAGGCATAGAATCCCGCTCCCGGATCGTTTTATCCAGGTATCGGGTTTCTGTTGGATCTGTTTCAGTTCAGCCTCGCTGGTGTTGGAGCGGTTGACAGAAACCGGGACCTCGATCGCCCGGGCTCAGGGCCATGATCGGGTCAGCATCGCAGAGGTTGATGCAGCACATCCACGGCACGGAACAAGACCGGCAACCACCGGTTCCAGGCCAGAATCCTGAAGAGGATGCGCCGCCCGGTGCGCACGAGCTGACAAGGCACGAACATGAAGGCGTTTAGAAACGTCTTGAACTCCATGTGCAGTACCGTCTGTTTCTCGGCCTGATACTTCTGGCCCCAGCGTCCGGTTTCGGGCAGCAGCAACACAAACCACGCCTTCAGTGTCCAGGCCAGCGACGCCATGACCATGTAGGCCCCGTTGCTGGTCTGATCCCCGACCGGCATCCTCAAGGCCTGAACGCCGTTCTTGAGCTGCTCAATGAGATTCTCTTGATTGCACCGTTGATTCGCACGGAGCACAATCTGGCTGGCCGAATCCGAGCGGTTGGTAATGTAGAAGAAGTATCGGATGTCGTCGAACAACACCTGTTCGCCTTTGGCCACCGACAGATTCTTCCGCACCACGACAACGCGGTAGTCCCGGTCGCAGGCTCTGGGCCGATACGCAAACTCGGCCACATCCTCGCCCTGCAACCGGATATTGTCGAAACCGCGCTCCCGAACGACTTGTTCCTTCACGTTGTCGGGACGTTGGCGCGGTTCGGTGGCCACCGCGTACTTGGCGGGCCGTTCCAGACGCGTCCATTGGTGCGGTTCCAGTTCATCGGCCAGCGCCACCAGATTCTGCATGGCGTCGATGCCGAAGATGAATCCCACGCCCTGGTCGTCCCATCCATCCAGGTGCCGGGTCTGGCTGAAGTCGGTGTCCCCGCGCAGCAGGATCTGGCGAAACCCGCCTCGACGGCACAGCGCGATGGCCTGGTCGAACCGTGCGGCCGCTCCCTCATGCGAGGGCCGGTTACCGCTGCGATTGACCAGGTACAGCGGCTCTTGAGTATTCGCCAGCGAAATCACCAGCGGGTGATACCCCCAGGTCCCGTTGTAGGCCACGTCCATTCCTTGCTTGCATTCGCCTGTGGTTTCAGCCAGTGTCCCATCGGCGTCCAACACCGCTTCTTCGAAAAACGCCTCGGGCTGCTGGCGCCAGACTCGCAGCCGGACTTGATTCGTCGCCTCCATCAGAGACTCCACGTCGCTGGGCTCAAATCTCCGGCAGAAGTCTCCCGCCGTCGTCGGGTCCGGAATCCGTTGCGCTCCCAGCGCATCCAGATACACTTCGTCGTTGCGCCGCAACTCGATGTCCTCCAGGCACGTCCCTCCATTCAACGCGTTATAGGCGATGTTCAGCACGTGATCCGATTCGTGATACGGCAAGTGCCGCTTCAGCACATGCACACTCTCGTCGATGGCTTTGACCAGCCCCGTCCGCCGCGCCACCAACTGCATCATCCCGATTCCGCCCACCGCCGTGCCGCGCGTCCGCTCTCCCATCTCATAATGAATGTTGCTCGCCGAAAACATCGGCGCCGCCTGATCTGTCCAATTCCGGTCCGCAAGCCGGCGCTCGATTCGCCGCTTGCGGTTCTTCATGTTCTTGCGCGTATAATCGTTCATCCGAAATGCCTCCTTTTCCGTAGACTCTTTCCAAGTCTTTATTCACACGGAACGGGGGCATTTCGGGTACTTCTGCTGCTATGCCGCTATCAATACCTCGTCAATCACGCTTGATCAGGGCCTAGTTGGTCGCGTACTCGTTCTTGCGCATCGACATTCTCCTTCGCCTTTTCCCGTAGATGGATTTCGGCAAAACACTCGCCGATGACTATCTGATTCTCCTCATCCCAATAGAGCTTCTGAGTTGAGGTCTGCTCCAGCAGGTCCTTCATGCAGTCTCCTGTAAACCTCCCGTAACTCGACAGCGCCCGCCCCGGCGTTTCATCGTCGGAGTTCTTCGAGCGACTCGGTTGGATGCACAGTACTACAAGCCGACGTTTGATTGAGCCAGCTCATGATTAATGTCTATTTGTACCAGTGGAACACAGGAAGATGTCCGGTGCGGCGGTTAGAACTAAGCCGCAGGCGCTCGGATGCTACATGTGTGGTGAGGTCTGGTGCGATCAGACGATGAAGGTATTTCGCAAATCACGCCCCAACGTGAGTCACTTTTCGACACAAAGTAGTAAGCCGTTCATTACAAGCCGGTTAAAATTTGAAAACCCATAGGCGCTGGCCCGCATCCTCTTAACGCGCCTCCGGCTCACTTCAAACCATTCTATCCGACATCGCCCGGCATCATTTTCTGTCACTGTCGGTGCCTGACGATCTCCGATAGAATCATGGCGTTTCTCAGGCATGTGACTGCATGATGATTGACCTCAAGATTCGACTGTAGTTATATTTACCCAACTTTTGCCCGTTCTGTTTAGCGCACACAAAACATGAAATCTGGCACTCAACTTGGCCGCTACACGATCCTCGCCGCCATCGGAAAGGGCGGACTGGGGGAGGTGCGGCATCCTCGGTGCCCCGCCCAGATTAACGTCGTCCTGAACTGGTTCGAGGAGCTGACGGCCCGTGTCCCGACCGACTGAGCCGGCCGCTTTCAGCACACCCCACGCGCCTCATGCCAGGGTGGACGTGGGGCGCGTCGGTCCTCGTCACGTTCCGAGCGCAACGAACGCCTGGGTCTCGCGCACCGTGCCTGATCGGTTCTCGTGCGGATCGCGGGACTTAAATAGAGATTGCATGTTCGCTCTCGACGCCAACCCATGAAGCTTTTCAACAGCCAATTCTCGCCTATCTTCGGCGAAGGCGAGATGCGCCAGAACAGCGTGGCCCTGCTCCGCTACCTCGCCTTCCTCTTCGCTATCATCCTCACGTACGCCCTGATCTTTCAGTTGATCATGGTCGGCGTGGAGGACCAGTCACACTCCTGGATTACGGGCATCTACTGGACGCTCGTCACCATGACGACCCTCGGCTTTGGTGACATTACATTCACCACTGACATTGGCCGGCTTTTCAGCGTCTTCGTCCTGGTGTCAGGCCTGGTCTTGCTGCTCGTTATGCTGCCCTTCACCTTCATCCGCTTCTTCTATGCGCCATGGCTCGAGGCCCAGGTGAGACTCAGAGCACCGAGACGGCTTCGGACTTCGGTGCGAGAGCACGTGATCATCAGTCGTCACGACGAAATCGCCGCTGGGTTGATTGAGCGGCTGCGCCCCGAAGCGATTCCGTACTGCGTGATCGAGCCGGATCCAGCCATTGCGGCGCAGATGGCCAGCCAGGGTATCTCCGTCATCACGGGCGACATCGATAACCGGCTGACCTACGAAGGAGTCCACGTTCAGCAGGCCCGGCTGGTGCTCGCCAACCGGGAAGACACGACCAACACGAACCTCACCCTCACGGTCCGTGAGGTAAACACGGATGTCCCGATCGTCGCGTTCGTCGAGGACCAAGACTCCATCGACATTTTGGAGCTCAGCGGCGCCACGCATGTGCTTGCCCTGAAGCAGCGTCTGGGTGAGTACCTCGCCAATCGCATCAGTGCCGGACGCGGCGACGCGGACGTGATCGGCGGTTTCAAGGGACTGCAGATCGCCGAGTTCCCAGCCCGCAATACACCGCTCGTCGGACGGATCGTGCGCGAGACGCGCCTGCGAGAGACGATGGGCTTGAACATCGTCGGCGTCTGGCAGCGCGGCCGCCTGCGACCGGCGTTTCCCGATACCCAGATTTCCGATCAGAGTGTCGTCGTCGTGGTCGGCGCGCCGGAGCAGATCAGTGAGCTGAATGGTCTGCTGCAGCTCCCTCATGTGCACGATGAACCGATCCTGGTCATCGGCGGCGGCAAGGTGGGACGCGCTGCGACGCGTGCCCTCAAGCGGAAAGGTATTCCGGTGCACGTGCTCGAACGCGATGAACGGGCCCACGACAGACTCGCCGATATCTGCGATCAGCATTTCGTGGGTGACGCTGCGGATCGGGAGGCCCTGATGAGGGCGGGCCTGCAGAACGCTCCCTCCGTGCTGCTGACCACGAATGACGATGCCATGAACGTGTACCTGGCCGTGTACTGCCGGCGGCTCAAGCCAGATCTGCGGATCGTCAGCCGGATCACGCACGAAAGAAACCTTGAAGCGATCCATAGGGCGGGCGCAGATTTCGTGTTGAGCTACTCGACGCTTGGGGCGGAAGCCGTCTTTTCCGTGCTCCAAGGCCATGAGCTCGTCATCTTGGGGGAAGGGGTCGACCTGTTTACGGTCGGCCTCCCCCCTTCTCTGCAGGGGAAGACACTCGCGGAAACTGGCATCGGCTCGCGAACTGGACTGAGCGTGGTCGCGGTTAGCCAGAATGGACAGCTGGTGACGAGACTGCAGTCTTCGATGCGACTGGAGCCGGGCGCAGAGTTGTTCATGCTGGGTAGCGTTCGGCAGAGGCAGGCGTTTGCCGACGCGTTCGGGTAGGCCCTGCGCTTTTCTCGGCCGGGAAACCTTTTTGAGGGATCTTGCCATTGCGTTGCCTTGAGTAACCCGCTTATAATCAGACAATTAGGGCGGTTAGCTCAGTTGGAAGAGCATTCGGTTTACACCCGAAAGGTCACAAGTTCGAGCCTTGTACCGCCCATTTTATTCTTGCAGTCACTTTCGAGCCATCCCGGCAAAGCAAACCGTGCAGTGCAGGACACTAGTGTCCTGAATCAGAAGTACGGTTACTATATTTCGGAGCGCAACGGTGTCGGATTTGGCGGAGCGACGACGAGCTAATGCTCATTCATTGCAAGGAGGAGCGACTCCAAAGACGGCGCCGTTCCGCCCGAACCCGCAGGGCCGATGGAGGTTGCGGGTTGGGAAGGCTAAGCCGACCGAGGTCATACCCACTTTTAAACCGATTCAACATCCACCTTGCGTGCGGCAACATCCATTGGAGATAGTGACCGTATTTCTGACTCAGGACACTAGATTCCCAGGTACGTCACGGCGTTCTCACCGAAAAACAATCTCTTCTCATCCTCAGATAGGAAGTGGGCATTCTCCAGGACAGCCTGGACGTGTTGGAAATACTTGCTCCAGGGCTCGGTCCACGGCCAATCGGTACTCCACATGATTCGATCCCGCCCGACGGCCTGATACAGCATCTCCAGCTTTTCGAGATGACCCCTGTACGGGTAGGTGTAGTCGACGTGCAAGGCCGTCTCGAACCAGACATTGCCATGACGTTCATTTAGATCGTTGACGAGGCGGAACATCGGAACCCGAGCCAGCTGCGCCAATTCATCGAAGCCCATGTGCATAAGCGCGAAGCGGATTCGGGGAAAAGCGTCCACGACATCCCCGAACCAGGCCAGGTACTGAGCCTGATCCGGAGTTTCCGGAGGAACGATACCCTCAAAGGTCATCATAACGGGTTTGCCGTTTGCGCTGCACCATTCCAGCAACTCACGGTGGGTGCTGTCGTTGATTGGATTGCGCGGGAAGAACGGGGGCCGGAACACGACTGCCTTCAGCTCGTCACCCTCGATGCGTCTCTTCCATTCGGACATCATGTCGGCGCGCGTCGGGTTGAAGACGGCTGCCCACAGGAACCGATCCGGGTACTTGCGGATCCACGGCAGCATGTAATCTTCGCCCGTCTCGAAATCGGCCGGATCCATGCCGAATCGCCGCAGTGCGATCGCCAGATCGGCAGCCTCATAAGTCTTTACCAGCGCCTGACTGACTCCCGCCACGTTCATTTCCTGAACCAGCAGATCGCCGTTGTGCTCGTGCCAGGTGTAGTGGCTCGTCAGCGGATTCGCGCGCCTATCCACGTCGCGTGACAATGGAGGCCGTACCCGTCGCAGCAGGTGCGTATGCATGTCGATGATTCGCCAGTCCGGCTTCTGAAACATCTGGGCACGCGCGGAAGATGCTTTGAGCATCCCCGAAGCCGCAGCACCGGCTCCGATCGAAATCCTGAGAAAGTTTCTCCTGTTCACAGTCATGTTGGTCATCGCTCGGAACCTTCCTATGCTTTCTCCTTCGAGATTGCGTTACCTATGGCAGACCCTAACGTCCGTTTGCCCTGCGGTATTCGATCAGAAACTGGCTGAGGACGCCTTCAAGACGCAATAGGATGAGATCGGCATTCTGATCATGAGTGCCACTCCCTCGGGTACTCCACACTATCGGGAATATCCGTTTGACCGAATAGCTGATGCTCCCCTCATTCGGTAGCAGGTAGAAGACCTCGCGGCGAAATTCAATGACGATATCGAAAGCGGAATCTCGGCCGTCGATCACAATGCTCAGAAACGGTTCTGCGCTATCCAGGCTCACGGGTAGCGGCACCAGGAGCGCCTCATCGAGCTGCGACTCGACCAGGGCTTCAATCCGGTCCAGCGTGAGGCCGGTTTCCTTTATGGCTTCCGATAGCTCGCTCACCATGAACTCGACACTCGGGTAGTTCGCGGTCTCCAAGCTCGAGCCGACTGGCGCAGACGTTAGATTGACCCTGGCAGTTCCATTGAGCTCCACCGTGTTGTCTGCCTGTACCGAAACCGTTCCATCGACGCCCGACCCGGGTTCTACAAGGCCGCTCGTCTCTTGGACCTCAGCAGGGGCAGCAATCGGGGTGTTTGACCGGGGCGAGCAGCTGGTCAGCAGCGACAGAAGGAGGACAGATTGAAAGGCCGTGTTAATGCGCACTCTTCACACCTCTGTTTGGGGATGAGTCATGGCAACATTAACATCCTCGCCGATTTTCAGCAGGTTCGGGCTCCTCTGGTACCTGAAAGCTGCGCCACCTCGGTTTTTCTTGAAAAAAATCCGGTAACGGATTGCCACCTCGAACGGTCATACAAGTGTCAGGAAGATGAAGGCGGATCTGTATGTCGGCGCCATCAAGTTTTTCTGAACTTTTTTGAGCAGGGCTTCGTATTCGAGTTCAACCGCGCCAAATGCGCGTGCGATGAGTTTCCGATTTCACGAGGAGTGTACCGATGAGTGAGAAAGGCCAAGAGTTGATCCGCCTCGATGGCGTGACGAAGATTTTCTACACGGACGAAGTCGAGACCCACGCCTTGTCGGGCATCCAGATGGACATTAGGGCCGGCGAATACGTGTCGATGTCCGGTCCGTCGGGCTGCGGCAAATCGACACTGCTGTCGATCCTGGGTTTGCTGGATACCCCGACCGAGGGGACCTACACGCTCAATGGTCGCAATGTTGCCGATCTGACCCTCGCCGAGCGTGCCCGGATCCGGAACCGGGAAGTCGGGTTCATCTTTCAGAGCTTCAATCTGATCGGCGATCTGACCGTGTTCGAGAACGTCGAGCTACCCCTGGTATACCGGCGGATGCCGTCCACGGAGCGTAAGGAACGGGTCATGAAGGCCCTGGAAAGGGTTCAGATGGCGCATCGCACGAAACACTACCCGTCGCAATTAAGCGGCGGCCAGCAGCAGAGGGTGGCCGTTGCGCGTGCCCTGTCGGGAGAACCGTCGATCCTCCTGGCCGACGAGCCTACGGGAAACCTGGACTCGAAGAACGGGGAGGCAACGATGGGGCTGCTCGAAGAGTTACACCGCGACGGTTCCACCATCTGCATGGTAACGCACGACCCGCGGTATGCCGAACGCGCAGAACGGATAGTGAACCTGTTCGACGGCGTCATCATCGAAGAGCAGGCGACCGCGGCAACGGTGTCGTAAGAGGCTGCTCAGGAACTTTTTCTAATCCGCGGAACAGGCCGCCTGTTCACGGGCCGGTTGCAGATTCCTCCGGGCTGCCGTAGCCTGACTTCATTCTCGGCACCCGGAGGATATTTTCGTGAAACGACCCCTCTGGTTGTCCTCTTTTTGCTGCTTGCCGTTTCCCCGGCAGGCGGCATCCATTCAACTCTGCAGGAAGACCGCCCCAGAGCGCGCGATGTGGGCATCGAACCCGGGGTACTCTCTCCCGGCCACCCTCATCATGCTCATTCGACACTGGCCGTGCCCCGGGTTGATGCAGACGGGCGGGCACAGGTCCCGCCCCTACATTCGACCTCGTGGTAGGTTCAATCGACCCTGATCGAGCCTGGCCCGATGCTCCCGATGTTGCCTTCTCCGATGGTGACTCGGATGCCTGTAGCGAACAGCAGATCGTTCCGCTTCTTGCCAGGTTGCGGGTTGCTGAGATACCGGTCGCTGAGCGTCACTTGCCAGCTGAGCCAGTCGTTGATGGCGGTCTCGATGCCTGTGTCATACGAGAGGCGGTACTCGCCGATGTTGGTGACGTTTGGAAACACCGCGAGCCGCTCGGTGACCGAGACGATGTCGTTGACGCGGAACGCCCACTCCTGACCGAACACCGACTCTCCGGATTTTCTCCGCACGCCGCTTCCGAAAAACTCCTGGTTCGAGCTCCCTCCTGCGAAGAATTGAAACGCTGACCGCGAGCTGTTCTGTAGCTGCCAGCCAAGACCGCCGCCCAGAACGATGCGAAGATCCAGGTCCTGGAACCGATCGAATTCGAGATCGTTGAACAAAAACGTGAACAGGCGGTTCGTGATGCTGATCTCGTAGCGGGCGCCACCCCGGATGGCATTGGCCGTCGTGACCGATTGACCGGATGTCGAATTCTTGGCGAACAGGGAGGTGAAGTAGCCGCTGATGCGGTTCCGATCGCTCGTCCGAGCCGCACGAATGCCTACGTTGATGGACTGGGTTTCCGAGTTGCCCTGGCTGGCGCTCAGAGCCGTGTCTATGGCCCCAGCCCACAGGCTGGCGGAAGCTTCCTGATCGTCCGTCTCGCTCATGAACGCCTGGTGTGCACCGGGGGACCGGATGGCGCTGACAGACGACCGGGGTACGCGGGTCGAGTCCCCTTCCGAAGTCTCCACAGCCAGGTCATTGCGGTCGAGGTCGATGGTGCCGGTGAGTAATCGGCCGTCCACAAGCGTCACGTATACGGGCAGATCGGACGTGAGCGATTCCACGGATTCCCAGGATGTCGCCAGGTCGCCCAGCAGTGGTGATCGGATATGGAGTTCGCCGCCCTCCATCTGCGTCATGCGGCCGCTGATCCGGTCGCCGTTCGTCAGGACGAGGCGATCGCCTGCGGCCGCCGGGCAGAAGAGCGAGAGGACGACAAGTATGGAAAGGATACGTTCGGTCATCCTCCCAGCTTATCGAAAGAGTGGTCGGAAGGGGGCTAAGCCTCTCCGGGCCGATGTAACTCCGTGATTTCCGCGATCATCGTAGCCGATTCCCTTGGGGCGAAGGTCCCGCCCACCCACATCAGGAGCGCGCTGGCCGGAATCGCCAGTAGAATCGCCGAACCGGCAGGGAATACACTCGGCGTGTACTGAACGAACGCATAGGTGGTCACGCCGCCGAGCAGGGCGGCGATTCCACCCGCCAGGTTCGCCTTCTTCCACCATAGTCCGGCGATCACAGGCACGAACAGTCCGGCGCTTAACAGACCGATCGCTATCGTGTAAAACTCCGTGACGAGCGCAGGTGGATTGTAGGCCATCGACATTGCAACGAGGCCCACAACCCAGGCGACACCGACCGTAATCCAGTGGCCGGTCTTGTGGCTGACCCTTTTCTCGATGTAGTTGCCGAGCAGGTCGTGGGCGATCGCCGAACTGCAGGCCAGCAGGAGCGCATCCGTCGTCGACATGACGGCAGCGAGCACCGCCGCCACAGCGATTCCGCGGAAGAAGGGGTGGAATTCGGCCTCGATGACTCGTAGGAATACGGTGTCCGCATCCTGGAGTTCCGGGAAGTTCATTTTGCCGACTGGCGTGATCGCCAGGACTGCAGCGAGAATCAGGACTGCGTAGAAAACCATCGACAGGTTCAGGGACAACTTGGCACTTCGGGAATCCTTTGCGGTGAAGACACGCATCACGATGTGCGGGATGACGGAAATGGCCGATGCCCAGATCACGAATGATCCAAGGTAGCTGGTGATCCCTTGGTCCGTTCCCATGCGTCCCAGCTCCGGTGCGACGGCCGTTGCCTGTTCCATGATCGTCATGGGAGAACCGATGCGGAACATGAGGAGGAGTGCCGCGCCGATGACGACGAATAACATCAGCGTGCCCTGAAAGACATCCGTCCAGGTAATCGCCAGCATTCCGCCAAGCGATACGTATGTGATGAACACGAGCGTCGCGAGAGTGAGGGCCGTGTCATATGGGATACCCAGCAGCGCGTTCGCCGTGATACCCGCGACTTTCATCTGGGCGATGATGTACGCCGTGAAGCTGACGACGATCAGGATGGGCACGAGGTACCGGACGATGGCGTGGGGGTAACGATAGACCATGAAATCGGTGATCGTGAACTTGCCGAACTTCCTCAAAGGGCCGGCGACCAGGAGTGCTGCGATTGGGAACCCGATGCTTGCGCCGGTGAACAGGGCCAGCGTCGCAGGGATACCCGTAGCGTAGGCCAGTCCCATGACCCCGATGATCGACCCCCCACTGGCAAGCGCCGCCATGATAGCCATGCTGTTGACAACAGGACCGATCTTGCGACCAGCCACCCAGTATTCGTCGCTGGATCGACTTACCTTCCGTGAAGCGATCAGCCCTACAGCGATACAACCGATCAGATACAGGACCGTCAGGACACGCTCGATCGTCATCGATCCCCCCCGTCTTGACCGCGCTTCTTCTCGGAACGAGCGAAGTGGATGAGTGCACTGGTGGGTACGTACACCATCAGAAACACCATCCACCAGCCGAGCATGGACAGGCCGGCTACCTCGATGCCACGCCAGAAAGGCAGAAACGATATGCCGGAGAAGCCGATCAACACGATCAGGTAGAGACCGTCGGCCGCCGGTAGTTTTTGGAAGTTGGACATGAGTCCTCCGTTCAGGGTGAGGATTCCCTCGGATGCGAACGCGAATTCGATAATATAGAGGATAAACGCGCGACCCGCAATCGTTGCGGCGGCGTTCGAATCCCGTTGATCTGGGCCGCAGAAACCATTATTTTGGGGGTTTTTCAGGTCGAAAATATTTTTTGGTGGTCAGTATGCGCCATTATCCTTTAGCGGGGCCTGTCATTACCCGGCCACCGCACCCGTGTTACCGCTGCCGCCGGAGCAGCCAAGGAGGCTTATGAGTCTGTCAATCAACACCCGCAATTCGGACGATATCCTGATCCTGATCCTTTCTGGGCGCCTGACGCTGGGCGAACCCACTAAGCTACTCCGCGAGACCGTCCGCAACTCCGCCACGGAGGGCACGTCCAAGTTTGTGGTCGATCTGGGCGACGTTTCCTACATCGACAGCGCCGGCCTCGGCGAACTGATCGCCACCTATACGACCATTCGTAACAAGCAAGGCGATGTGAAGTTGCTGAACCTGACGTCGAAGGCGAAGGATCTGCTTCAGATGACAAAGCTGCTGACGGTCTTCGACACCTACGACGACGAAGCCGCTGCCATCGCTGCGTTGAAGGGCGGAGCGGCAGGAGCCTGACGTGACCGAGGACTCGGGACAGCGGCTGGCCAGCGATTCGGGCCCCACGACCTTCACGACGCCTATGCCGGACGCGTTCTTGGAGGTGATCGAGGAAGTCGGCACGACGCGGACGGTCCACGTGACAGAAAGCCCGTTTCGAATCGGCCGCGGTGGTGATGGGAAGAATCACCTCGCGCTCGAGGACGCACGGATCTCCCGTCAGTCGGCGCTGCTCGTCTTCGAAAAGGGGGAGTTTCGGCTGCAGGATCTCGGCCAGCGCAGGGGACTGTTCCTGAACGGGGCAAAAATAGATGCCCCGGCCCTCGTGAAGGAAGGGGACATGATCACGTTCGGCACCGCCGAAACGATCAGCCTCGTCTTCCGAACCGGGCTGAAGAAGGAGTCGTTGTCGAACCTGCTGTCACGGCTGGATCAATCGTCCAGCGCCGAGTCCGGAGACCGAGACCTTCGCCAACTGAGTCTGCTCTTGGAAGCGACGGCGCTCCTTCAAGCGCACATGCCGTTCGAAGAGGTGCTCGGGGCGATGATGGATCGGGCCATCAAGATCACCGAAGCGGATCGCGGTGTGCTCCTGGAGGCGGATGCGGAAGGGAAGCTACATCCCCTTGTCGCGCGACGTCAGGGCGGCTTCAACCTTCCGCCTGCAAGCGTAGCTCCCAGTCAAACCGCCATCGCGCATGCGCTCGCCGAACACCGCGGTTTCATCGAGCGCGACGTCAACCTGGCGGATAACTCGTTGAAGCACGCCGAGAGCATCGTCAACCAGCAGTTGCGTGCGGTCGTTGCCATTCCGCTGTATTCGTTGGCCCGGATGCAGTCGATGGACTCGACGAGCATATCTTCGGGTGGTTCGCTGCTCGGCCTGCTCTACATGGACAGTCGGCGGCCGGCGGCGTTTTCGGGGCTCGGCAAGCAGATTCTCGATGCGCTGGCGATCGAAGCTGCAAGCGTCATCGACAACGCGAGGATGGTGGAGCTCGAGCGCGAGCGGCGCCAGATGGAACAGGATCTCTCCATTGCCCGGGAGATCCAGCAGAGACTGCTGCCCAGGGATCTAAAGCACGCGTCCTTTTTTGAAGTGACCGGAATCAACGCGTCTTGCTATTCGGTCGGAGGCGACTACTTCGATCTGGTCAGTCTCGGTCCGGAACGTTCAGCGTTCGTGATCGCGGACGTTGCCGGGAAAGGCCTTTCCACGGCCCTGCTTACTGCCATGATGCAGGGGGGCTTTTCCGGGATTACGCTGGCTCCGGACCCGACGCGCCTGATCACTCACTTTAACCGCTACATCTGGGGGCGCTCTGAACCGAATCGCTACGCGACGGTGTTCATGGGCGTCCTGGACGCGGATGGTTCCTGTGAGTTCATCAACGCCGGGCACCACTCCCCGGTCTTATTGCGGGACGGTGTGGTCACGACTCCCTTCGAGGCCGATTGCTTTCCGATCGGAATGTTCGTGGATGCCGAATACAACGCGCAGCCTTCGCGTTTGGAGCGGGGCGACGTCCTGGTGATGTTTACCGACGGCATCAACGAGGCGGTGAACGCCCGGGGTGACGAGTTCGGCATGGAGCGCCTGGAAGAGGTCGTCAAGAACGAGGGGAACGGATCGGTCGAGGATCTCCAGGCGGCTATTCTGAGTGCTGTGGAGGAGTTCTCGAAGGGTGCGCCACAGGCCGACGACATGACGCTACTCATTCTTCGCTACGTGGGAGAACAAGCTGAGTGAAGATTTACGCGATATTGGTCGTCAGCCTTTTGCTCTCGGCGGTGCTCCCGGCTACCGCTCAGGAAGTCGTACGCACTGCAAATCCGCTCGAACGCGGGCTGGGAGAAGAAGATTTTCCGCGGGTCCAGCGCTTGTCGCTGAACGTATACACGTACGAGGCGTTGACGGGCCGGGCAGACGACCGTTACACGACAAACACCATGTTCGTTGTCACCGGCGAAGGGGTCCTCGTGGCGGATGGGCAGGGAAACCCCGAAGAAACCGCTCGCCTGGTCGAGGAGATTCGGAAGATTACCGACCGGCCGGTCATGTATGTCGTCGTCTGTTCGGATCACGGGGACCACACCAACGGCAACGAATCGTTCCCGAAGACGGCGGAGTTCATTGCGCACACGAATTCGGTGGCGACCTTGTCCGAAAGAGCCGCCGGTGAGAATCCGGACTCGCCGGCTGTCATCGTACCGACGGCGGTTGTAGAGGAGCGGCGCGTCATCCGACTCGGGGGTCTCGAGATCCAGATTCTGTTCTACGGCCGGGCGCATACCGGTGGCGACCTGTTTGTATACGTGCCACGGGATCGAATCCTGTTTACGAGCGAGGTGTTTCTCAACCACATGTTTGCGGGCTACCGTTCGGCCTACCCGTCGGAGTGGCTCGAGGCGATCGGTCGTGCCGAGAGGCTGGACGTGGACGTATACCTTCCCGGGCACGGGTTCATCGACGATCCCGGG
Organism: Terriglobia bacterium; assembly: GCA_965206125.1. GTDB lineage: Bacteria > Acidobacteriota > Terriglobia > 20CM-2-55-15 > 20CM-2-55-15 > CAXWPM01. The sequence goes on along the minus strand of CBDBIN010000043.1, from coordinate 82,954 downwards.
ATTCTCCGACAAGAGTGGCGCGAGTATCGGCTCTCGATGGAGACTGTTCTGAACGAGGTGAAGCACCTTTACAGCCTGGGATTGACGGTGGATGAAGCAATCGAGCGGGCTCGTTTCGGCCGTTTCGCTTCCTGGTCCGGTGCGGGTTCTCAGGGGCCGATCGGGATTCGGCGAATCTATGCGGAATTGAACGGCGAGTTGGACTGACCGCGCAGGCTCCCCCCTACAGAACCGGAAGCGGTAGCGACCGGGTGCTTTCCGTTCCGACGCAGAAGCGGTAGCGACCGGTTAACTCCCGTTCCGACACCGGAAGGGGTAGCGACGGGTGATGGTCCTCCCAACCACGAACATCCTTGACATACGGTTGTCGTCCTCTCAAACTACTTCTTTGGTCATGAAGATCGGTAGCACATCTCGAGCGTACCTCACCTCTGCCGCGAACGCGGCGGCCGCGGGCACCAGTCTGTCCCGAGCTTATTACTTTTATACCGGCGGGGGTGGGTAGCCGATCCTAGATTGACATCGAAGATCAGCAAGCCCGCTCCCGCCGAAGGGAGCGGGCTTTTTCTGTCTGTGGAACATTTCTTCAGCTGAAAGGAGAACGAGCTATGATTTGCGATCCATTCGAAACACCCCGTCCGGACGACCAGGAAGTGTCCGCGCCGTATTCGGACACTTCCCGGGATGGCCGTCGGGGGAAGAGCGCCGGCACGACCAGTCCATTGTCAAGGCTGCTGCCGTTCCGGCGCGACCAAGATCCTGGCAGGTCGGCCGTTGCGATCGGCTATGAGGGACTGCGAAGGGGGACTGAGCATCGTGGTGGACTTTAAGAACATCGCTTTTCTTGGCCTGGACCATCCGGGGGCAAAGGATCTGGAATACCGCAAGCGGCGGGACTTTATCGCGGGGATCACTCGGCAGGCCCGGGAACAGGGCGAAGAACCGCCGATTCTGGAGTACACGGACGAGGAGAACGGCGTATGGCGGATCATCTCCGATAAACTCGAACCGCTGCACGAGAAGTATGCGGATCGGAACTATCTCGAGGCGAAGGATGCGTTGCGGATCCCGGCGGATCATATCCCGCAGCTTCAGGAATTGAGCGCGAGGCTGGAGCCCTACCATGGTTTTCGGCTCGGGGCGATCGAGGGACTCGTCGATTCCAGATTCTTCCTCGGAAGCTTCGCGAAAAAGCGGATGGCCTGTACGCAGTACATCCGTCATGCCTCGCGGCCCGAGTACACGCCCGAACCCGATATCATCCACGAAGTTATCGGCCATGTTCCCGCCTTCACGGACGGGGATTTCTGCCATCTGTCGGAATTGATCGGGAAGGTGGCTCTACTTGCCGACGATCGTCAACTGCGACAACTCGAACGGATTTACTGGTTCACGATCGAGTATGGGCTGATCCGCGAGGAAGGGGGCGTGAAAGCATACGGTGCCGGCCTATTGGGCTCGTTCGGAGAATTGCCGCACGTCTACTCCGGGGACGTCGAATGGGCACCCTTCGTCTTGGAGGATGTCGTCGACCAGGATTACAACTATTCGGCAATGCAGTCAAAACTCTTCGTCATCCCGTCCTTCGCGTTCCTGCGAGAGCAGATCGAACGGTACGTGAGGGAGTACGGCCTGGAAAACGCTCTCGAAGAACAGTCAGCCACCAGGGTCCCATAGGGTTTGTTGTGGCCTATCTCACGGTCGGATGACTACGCGTGGCGATCTCGGGTCAACGATTGCCGCCACTAATCACGTAGTCCCAGTGCGTCCGAGCGCGGTTCAGGATCTGGGCCAGATCCTCGGGCAGGAGGTAGCCTTCTTCGATGAGGTTCATCGCCGCCTCCGACACCATTCCGATGTATTGCTCCCGACCTCCATATCGTTCTTCGATCGAAGGGCGTGGGTCGTCGACCCGTGAGCCTTCCTGCCGGGTCAGTGGGAAAGGTATATAGGACCCCTGCATGCTTGAAAGCACGCCCTCGGGTCCGGCGCCCTCTCGAAACATGTTCCATCCCGTGAAGGTCGCCAGGGGCACCTCGATCTCAGGCATCTTCAGTCCGCCGATCTCGTTTCCGTCAGCATCCACCTTCGGCACCATGACCGGGAATTCGGCGACGACCTCGGGCGGTTCCAGCGTCACGACGCCTTTGGACGCGAACTCCGGTCCATAGTTCACGCGATACGCCTTGTGGGGATCCGCAGGACCTTCCACCCCGGGCAACTGCGGAAAAGCAAGGTCTTCGGGAAGCACAAGCTCACCAGCTGCGATCCGCGCGTAGCCCTGGCGCAACCCACGAACACTCGTGAGGATCAGCGCTTTCCGGCGGGGCCGTTTCATGTTCGGTCCATCGATCCATAGCCACCAACAGACTCCGCATGAACCACGAATAGTCGTTGGGGTTGGACAGCTGTTGGCCGCTCGTCTGTACTGGCGGAAACCGGCCCGGGCCGTGCTGTCCCCCAGCAAACGAATAGATCCGAACGTTGTCCATGAGGGGAATATCTTCCAGCCCATCGATGGTCGTGTGGATCAGCGATGCGGCCCGTCCCCAGTATTCGTACGATGAGTTCGTGTAAAAGATCCTCGGCATGAAGGCTGCATCGACCCGCGAAAGGAGTCCGTCGCGGACTCCCATTTCCGGGTCGTTCTGGACGACATCGGTGAACGGGAAGATATCGGTCGGATACAGCTTGTTCAAGTAGGGATGGCCGTCACGGGACGGTTGCGCGAAACAAACGGTGGTTGAAGCTGCCGCGACCTCCGCCGGCTACGTGGGCGATCACACCGTCAAACGCCTTGCGATGACCCTCGTCTTCGTTGAAGCTGTAGTAGAGATAGGTGCGGAGGAACCTTCCGCTCTGGGAGATGCCGAAGGCCAGAGCACGGTCGATCACGCCGTCGGAAATATCCAGTTCCGGCGCCGCATCGTACTTCAGATGGGATATCGCATCCCGGATCGCGGCAGGGCCGAGCCCGACGATGGTCGGATTGACCGACTTATAAACCACGTCGTAGAGCTTGTGCGGTTCGAATCCACCTTCCAGGTAGACACGCGTCGGATCGGGCACGATGTTGCCGTTTTCGGAGCGCGCAAACTGCCAGCGCTCCCGTGGAATGACGCGGCGAGGCTGATCGACGCCGTCGCGCACGGTCATGATGTTTTCCGGATCGTCGGGGTCGGCAACGGGGTAGGCGATGTGATTGCGGTCCGCAAGCGAGGCTTCCATGACGTGGCGGGACACGACGATCTCACTGCGTATCAGACCCTCGATCGGTTCGCCGTCATCCGTCGCGATCGGAGCATGCAGACGCACGAGCCCGGCGCGGAGGGGAACGTCGAATTGCCAGCCGAGCCAAAGGAGGGTGAAGCCGTGCTTCATGAGGAAACCGTCGCCCATCTGTGCCTCTGTTCCCGGATTGGTGCTGCCCGCGCCGCGGTTGAAGTAGCGAAGCATGGACTTCCCGCCTCGGTTGGACACCTCGTAGAGAATCGATCCGTTCCCCCGCGTCACATCTTTGGGCTTGATGAGAAAGAAGTCAGAGTGGAACTCGACCATGCCGTCCGCGTTTCGTGGAGCGTACGCAATGTCGGTGATGATGCTGTTGGCGGAGTTGTCCGGATCCAGTGCAAAGTAGATCGTTCCGACCAGCTTTTCGTAAGGTCCCGCCAGACCGAAGGATTTTCCATCTGCAAGATCCGCTCTCGTGTTGACTTCGATCCGGATAACCTTCGCGGTTGCAGGCGCCGCAGTGAGCAACATCAGGATCAGGACGGTGGACAGATTACGCATCGCGCTCCTCCCGTAAGACTTGATCGGTCGAAGTTATTGCCGACGCCGGATGGTGTCAACGGAATTCATGCGTTTGATGGGTGAGACCTTGCCCGCTGCGGTATCATGGCGCGATCAATCCCCACGGAGAAGCACAATGAGCTACAGAACGGGCATCACGGTTCTTCTGGTTACGGTGCTGATGGCCGGACCAGTCATGGCACAGCAGGCGGCGCGCCTGTTTGTCGTCAATAAGCAGTCCGACACGATGTCGATCGTCGATCCGTCGACGCTGGACGTAGGTTCTACGGTCGAGGTCGGTTCGCAACCGCACGAGATGGCCATCACACCATCGGGTGCAAAGGCCTACGTGTCGAACGTGGGAGACAATAATGTTTCCGTCATCGATCTCGGCAGCGGGAAAGAGACGAAGAAGATCACGTCGCCCGACTTTTCCTTCCCGCACGGTATCGCATTCACCCCGGATGCCCGTATCGCGATCCTGACCAGCGAACGGACCCAGAAGATCTTCGTCATCGACGCCACCACCGACGAGATCATCCGGGCAGTCGACACAGACCAGGGTGGGACCCACATGGTCGTGATCGATGGCACCGGCCGCTGGGCGTATTTCACAAACAGGGATTCCAACTCGGTTTCGGTGATGGACCTGACCGATTACAGCCTGGTCGCGACTATCCCAGCCGGTGATGGAGCGGAAGGCATCGCGCTGTCTCCTGATGGTACACAGCTCTGGACGGGCGATCGGCGAGGCGACACCGTAACGGTCATCGATACCCAGGCGCGCCGAGTCATCCAGCGGTTGGAGGGCGGCCAGGGTCCGATCCGTGCCGCGTTCAGCCCGGACGGGGGGCAGGTTTACGTTCCGAACGCGCTGTCGGGGGACGTATGGGTCTTCGACGCGCAAACCCTCGAGCGTGTCGGAACCGTCGACGTTGGCGGCAGCCCGGGAGGCGTGACTTTTTCTCCCGACGGCGCCCGAGCGTATGTCGCTTGCGGACGCCCGGGCGAAGTCCATGTGATCGACACGGAGACCTTGACGGTGGTCGCGAAGATCCCGGTCGGGGCGGGCCCGGACGGGATCACCTTCCAGTAGTCAGCCGCTGGCGTGGAGCTGATCAGCCCGGAGGCCCCCGACGAACAGGTCGCCGAAATCCTCGGCGATCTGTTCGACATTCAGTTCACCGCCGGGCGAATACCACTGAACCACCCAGTTCAACGCGCCGAGGATAGCCCAGACCGCTATCCGGATGTTGCGTACTTTGAAGGCACCCGCCTCGACGCCGGCCGCGACGACGCTCCGGTACGCGCGCTCGTAACGGTCGCGTTTCGTGACGAGTTCCTTCAGTTTCTCAGGCGGTAGGGAACGGAAGTCCGTGTGCGCAGTAGTCACAGGGAATTCTTCGAGGACGGTCCGGATGTGGATGCGAACGAGTTCCCGGAGTTTGTCCTCCGCCGGGCGATCCGTTTCGACGACGGCTTCTGCGCCTTCGATCATCATGCCGAGGGACTGTTCCTGGCAGAAGAAGAGCAGGTCCTGTTTCGAAGGGAAATAGTAATAGAGGTTCCCCTTCGCCATATGGGCACGCTTGGCAATTTCCTCCATCGTGGTCCCTCCGAATCCCTTCTTCGAAAACAGGGATGCCGCGGACCGGACGATTTCGCGCCGGCGATCGTCAAAGCCGCGGTTACGCCGGCCGGGCTTTCGTTGCTCTGCCATTGGTGTTTCCTCGCCGGGCTCGACGTGTCGTCGAAGACTTCTTCGGTCTCGCCGCCGACGTCTTCAGGAGGACCGAAGCGACGAGGTGGACCGCCGCATTGACCGGCATCGAGCTGGTGTCGATCGTCTGCGCGGCTTCCGAGTACAGTGGCGCCCGGATCGACAGTATCGAGCGCAGCTCGGTCATCGCCGACCGCCGGTTAGCCATCGGGCGCGTGTCACCCTGCCCGAGAACCCGTCTCCAGTGATCGTCCGGAGTGGCCTTGAGCCATACCGTATGCGTGCGGCGTTTCAATAGCGACCAGCTTTCCGGATCCGTGACGATCGAGCCTCCGGTCGCCACGATCATCTGCTCGCTCCTGGCCAACAGTCGCAGCAGGATGTCGTGAGCAAGCCGCTTGTAGTAGCTCTCCCCGTGTAGCGAGAACAATTCCGAGAGGGACAAGTTCGCTTCTTCCTCTATGAGGGCGTCCAACTCCACGAAAGGCACCTCGAGCAGCTTTGCCAGTGTCGAGCCAACGGTTGACTTGCCGGCGCCGCGAAGCCCGACCAACATCACCAGCGGGTCCGGCCGTTCCTTGAAGCGCTTGCCGAGCCAGGCTGTCAGCTCCTCCAGGTCCTCATACGAGCACCTGTCGACGAGCCCCATCACGCGTTCGATCGAACTGCCATTCCCCGTATCGGGAGGGAGGAGCTTGGACAGTGCGGTCCCCAGCGCGCGCGAAACATCTGCCAGGCGAGATACGGATATGTTTCCCCGTCCCGCCTCGAGATCCGAAAGAAAACGCGGGGACACTCCCGAGCGTTCGGCGACCTCCCGCAGAGTCCAGCCGGTCCGGTTTCGTGTGGATCGGACACGCGATCCGATCTCCTGCAAGAGTTCGTTCTGGTTCATGAGGTATCTCTGCGAGCTGATATGCACTATAGTGCATGTTGACTTCCGGTACAATGCGCAATATATTACATAACTTCATTCTGCAATAGTCCCATCCACACCTGAGCCCGTAAGCAACCGGGATCATAGATAGAGAGGAGAACCGAATGGCCAAGATGTTTATCGGTGGGGAGTCTGTCGACGCGGCTTCCGGAGCAACCTACGATGTCATCAATCCCGCAACTGGAGAAGTCGTGGACACTGCCCCAAAGGGGGACCGAGAAGACGCGAAGCGAGCGATCGCGGCCGCTTCGGCGGCCTTTCCCGAATGGGCAGCGACCTCGGGTGAGGCCCGCGCTCACCTGATTCAGAAAGGTGTCGAGTTGGTCAAGGCAGAGATCAAGGATCTGGCCGTGATGCTGACAAAGGAACAGGGCAAGCCCGTATCCGAATCGGAGCGCGAGATCGAGCATTGCCTTCACGGGATGCTCTTCTACGCGGGCCTTGCATCGAAAATTCGAGGGTCCTACGTACCGCTGCCGAACAACAGTATGTACGGGATGGTCCTGAAGCAGCCCGTCGGTGTGGTCGGTGCCATCGTCCCGTGGAATTTCCCGACGACACTCATGGGGACCAAGATCGGCCCGGCAATGGCCGCAGGGTGCACTTCGATCGTCAAGCCTGCCTCGTCGACCCCCCTGGTGAGCATACGGATCATTGAACTTCTTAATCAGGCTGGCATACCCAAGGGCGTGTTGAACATCATCACCGGGCCGGGAAGCGTCGTTGGTGAAGAGTTGCTCGTGAATCCGGACGTCCACCGCATCGCCTTCACGGGTGAAAGCGGTACTGGAAAGCACGTCATGGAGGTTGCGGGCGGAAGCATGAAACGCGTCACGCTCGAACTGGGCGGCAGCGACCCGATGATCGTTTGCGAAGACGCCTTCATGAAGGGCGCACTGACGGGGGCCGCGGTAGGACGGTTCTATAACTGCGGCCAAGCCTGCCTCGCTGTCAAGCGTGTGTTCGTTTTTGAGAAGGTATACGACCAATTCGTGGAGGGACTGGTCGCCAAAGCCGGCCGGCTCGTTCCCGGCGATCCGATGGGCGAGAAGACGCGGATGGGGCCGATGCACAACGCAGCCCAGCGGGAGGAAGTCGAATCGCAGATCCAGGATGCCGTCGACCGTGGCGGAAAGGTTCTCGTTGGTGGCACCCGACCCGAGGGTGACGTGTACGACAAGGGACACTACCTCACGCCCGCGATCATCGTCGACGCGCCCCTGGACTCGCGAATTGCGACAGAAGAAGTGTTCGGCCCGGCGCTGCCCGTCTTCAAGGTAAGTGACCTCGACGAAGCGATCGAAAAGGCCAACAGCTCACAGTATGGATTAGGCGCGTCGATCTGGACCAGCAACTTGACCGTGGCGCGGCGTGCGGCCGAACGGATTCAGGCCGGAAACGTCTGGGTCAACTCGCTCCACATCGGTTACGACGAAATGCCGTTCGGCGGAGTCAAGAACAGCGGCATCGGACGCGAACATGGTCCCGAAGCGCTCGAGTACTATCTGGAGCCCAAGGGCGTCGTCGTAGCGACGTTGTAGACGTTTAGGTGTAGGGGCGGGACCCGTGCCCGCCCGGCAGCTTGGAAGCTCGTGCAGAAGTCGGATGGCTATCAGACTTCTGCCACGGGTTGAGAAAGGGAGCCGAATGCCGACCAAAATGATGATTGCGGGTGAGTGGATCGACTCGCCGGACCAGAAGGAGATCCGAAACCCGGCGACCGGGGAGCTCGTCGATACCGTCGCGTTGGCGCGTGAAAGCGACGCTACCGCGGCGATCGACGCTGCGGAGAAAGCATTCAAGGATTGGGCTCGCATGCCGCCGCCCCGACGAGCGGAAATCGTCGACCGGGGCTCGAAACTGATCAGGGAGCGTGAGAAGGATCTCGCACGACTGTTGACCCTGGAGCAGGGGAAACCCCTGCGCGAGGCCATGCTCGAGATCCGGCGCTTCGCTCACACGCTGGACCACTACACGGGAATGGCCAAGAGCATACGGGGCGGCTATGTGCCCCTGCTCAACGAACGGTCATACGGCGTGATCATCAAAAAGCCGATCGGCATCTGCGCCTCGATCGTGCCGTGGAACTTCCCTGTAGCTCTGATGGGCAACAAGCTCGGGCCAGCCTTGATTGCCGGGGACACGATGGTCGTCAAGCCTGCCGGCACGACGCCGCTGACGGCGACCGCCTGCGTGGGAATACTGAACGAGGCAGGCCTCCCTCCGGGCGTTTTGAACATCGTCCCAGGTCCCGGCGGCCTCGTCGGAGAGACTTTGATCAAGGACCCGCGGGTTCGGAAGATCGGCTTCACCGGGGCGACCGACACTGGCCGGCACGTCATGCAGGTTGCTGCGGAAACCGTGAAGCGAGTCACGCTCGAGTTGGGTGGGAGCGATCCGATGATCGTCTGCGACGATGCGGCTATCGACCGGGCCGTCAGTGCGGCGTCGGTCGGCAGGTTCTTCAACTGCGGCCAGGCGTGCCTGGCCATCAAGCGCCTGTACCTGTTCGACAGGATCCACGACGAGTTCGTCGAGAAGCTTGCGGCAAAGGTGGCCCGTCTGACGATCGGCAACGGTCTCGACAAGGGTGTGTTCGTCGGGCCGTTGCACAGCGAGAGCCAGCGCGCGGAGGTCGAAGCGCAGGTCGAGGATGCGGTTAGCCGTGGAGCGAGGGTGGTGGCCGGCGGCAAGAGGCCCGCGGGCGAACAGTACGACAAGGGACATTTTTACATGCCGACACTGCTGACCGATGTGGACGAGGAGTCGCAGGTGATTCAGGAGGAGGTATTCGGCCCGGCGCTGCCAATCATTCGGGTTGGTAGCCTGGACGAAGCGATCGAGAAGGCGAACGACTCAATATTTGGACTGGGCTCTTCGGTGTGGACGCGGGACCTGGACAAGGCGAACGAGGCCGCCGATCGGCTCGAGGCCGGCTACACCTGGGTCAACTCGCCGCAGATCATATTCGACGAGCTTCCGTTCGGCGGCGTGAAACAGAGCGGCCTCGGCAAGGAGCACGGCTCGGAGGCATTCGACTACTACATGGAAACCAAGTCCGTCGTGTTTGCGAGCACGAAGGACTGAACGGTCACAGAAACCATCATTCCGGAGAGAAGCTATGGCCCTGATTGAGTATCGGGTGGAAGACGGTCTCGCGATCATCGAGATCAACAACCCTCCCGCGAACGTCTACAACCTGGACAGTCTGAAACTGCTCGACGAGTCGATCATAAAGGCGCGGCTCGATGAATCCGTTCATGCGATCGTGCTTACCGGAGCCGGAGACAAGTTCTTCTGTGCGGGCGCCGACATCCGGATGCTCGCGGAAGAGACGATGGCGTTCAAGAACAACTTCGCGCTGTTCGGTCACGAGACGCTGTTGCGGTTGGAGAATACGCCGAAGATCGTCATTGCCGGAATCAACGGCCATTGCGTCGGCGGAGGTCTGGAAATTGCGATGGCGTGCGATATCCGAATCGCGAAGAAAGACGCCGGCCGGGTTGGTCTGGCCGAGGTCAACCTTGGGGTGATTCCCGGCATGGGCGGGACGCAGCGGCTTCCGCGGCTAGTCGGCCGCGCGCGGGCGCTCGAACTCGGAATGACCGGCCGTATGATCGCTTTCGAGCAAGCCGAGGATTGGAGCCTGATCCACGACGTCTTCGACCCGGATGACTTCAAGCTGCAGATTATGGATTATGCGCGGCAGTTCGTCGCACCCAACAAGCCGAGCAAGGCCGTGGGCTTGATAAAACGAGCGATGCAGTCGGGAATGAACGGGAGCCTGTCTGAAGGACTTGCGCTCGAGAGGGAAGCGCTGGCGCAGGCGTTCGACAGTGTGGACGCCGCCGAAGGTATCAGCGCCTACCAGGAGAAGCGGGTTGCCAAGTTCCTCGGGAGATAGGGAACCAGGAGCCGTGCTGTAGCGCGCTCTAGTAGCGCCGAATAATGGGCCGTCGTAGGCCGCCCTACAGTTAGCCGAAGGGATGGTGGGTCCCCGGTCAGGGAGAGAAGGAGGAAGCAAAGTGGGAAGAATCTCTACATTCGACGACTGGACCGACTACTTTCACGAGTGGCAGAACGATATCGGTCTGGACCGGTCCAGGTTCGACAACTATCAGTTCGAGGTGAAATTTGGCCCGGTCGAGTCGGAAGAGATCGAATTCGGAGACTTCGCGGGGCGTTCGAAGTGGGAGCGTGTGATTCAGATCCCGGACCAGCGGATACGCGACTCGTTGCTCCACCTGATTACGTTCCAGGGGGACACGGAGTTTGCATCGGTCGAACAGCAAAAGCATCTGCTCGACACCGCGCCGAGCGACTACGACCTGCAGTCCGCGCTCAAGATCATGCGGGAAGAAATGCGGCACGGCACGCAGATGTGCAACCTCCTGGTGAAGTACTTCGGAGATTCAGGCAAGCTCGAAGCGCAAAAGCTGCTGGAACGGCGCGCCTTTGAGAACAATCGCCTGCTGGGCGCATTCAACCAGGACATAGCAGACTGGCTCGACTTCTACTGTTTCACGGAATTCGTGGACCGGGATGGCAAGTACCAGTTGACGATGCTGAGCCGGTCTTCGTTCAAGCCGTTGGCTGCGAGCATGAAGCCGATGCTCGATGAGGAGTTCTTCCACCTGCTCACAGGACATACCGGCTTGACTCGCGTGATCCGCGCCGGCAAGGTTCCGATCGACATCCTGCAGAGGCACGTCAACAAATGGTATTCGGTCGCCCTGGACCTTTTCGGTGTCGATAACTCGTCGTCGGCCGCATGGTTCTACGCATGGGGTTTAAAGGGTCGGTACGACGAAGGAACCAGCGAGGAAGCGCCCGACCGGGATCGCCTGAACGACATGGCGCGCCTGCACTACACGGCCGAGATGACAGGGCTGATGGATGCATTGAACCAGATGATCCCCGAGGGTCAACCGAAGCTCCGGCTTCCCGATGAGCGGTTCCACCGTTCGATCGGCGCGCACGCGGAGAAGAGGGTGAGCACGGCCGGCGAAGAGTTATCGGCTGAGGCTTACGCGAGCCACCTCGCCGAATCGTTGCCCACGGCGGCAGTCAAGGCCCGCCTGGCCGACATCTTCAAAGATAAGGACTGGGTGCTACAGGTCGAAGTCGAGCGGTAGAGCTATGGCCGACAAGTACGTTCTCGTATGTCAGAACGCCGACTGCAAGGCCCGCGGCGCGATGGAGATGCTGGCTGCGCTCGGAGAGCGGCTCGGGGCATCGTCGGACGTAGAGGTCAAGCCCTACATGTGTTTCGGAGCCTGCCAGGCCGGTCCGAATATCGTGATGTATCCGCAGAAGGTTTGGTACAGCAGGATCGGCAAGGACGACATCGAGAGCATCGCCGCCCACGCCGAGGGTGGTCCTCCGGTCGAAAAGCTCACCAAGGGCGTCGACCAGGGTCTACAGGAATTGATCTACCAATTGCTGGACGCCGGCTTGTTCTAGATGATCGCCTTCCCAAACGGCGTTCGAACCGAAGACGCACCGGGCAAGCCGGGTCGGCCCCGATGGGAGGAGACCATTGTCCAGTACCGTGCCGAGGGCGGTTACGAGGCGCTCGAGAGCGCGGTAACGAACGACCCTGGCGACGTTGTTGCCCGGATTTCCGATGCCGGCCTGCGGGGCCGGGGAGGCGCGGGGTTTCGGGCGGGAGAAAAGTGGCGGATCACGGCCGAAACGCCCTCGACCGTGCGCTACGTCGTCTGCAACGCTGGAGAGGACGAGCCTGGAAGTTTCAAGGACCGGCTCTTGATCGAACACCGGCCCCACCTCGTTCTCGAAGGGACCATTCTCGCAGCCTACGCCGTCGGTGCCTCCCGCGCTTATTTCTACGTCAACAAGACCTACGATAAATGTCACCGCCGGCTCCATGATGCGATCGCCGAGGCTTCGGCGGCCGGCTATCTGGGCGATCGTGTGCTGGGTACCGCTTTCTCTCTGGAGGTCTCCGTCCATGAGGCACCCACCGTCTACGTTGCCGGTGAAGATACGGCATCGCTCGAGTTTCTCGAGGGGAGGGAGCCGAAGCCGCGGGAGAAACCACCGTATCCGGCTGTCTCAGGGTTGTTCGGAAAGCCTACGGTGGTCAATAACGTCGAAACGCTGGCCCATGTCGCGCCCATCTTGAGGAACGGTGCCGCCTGGTACCGAAGTTTCGGGACGGAACAATCTCCGGGGACGATGATCTTCTGCCTGGGGAATGAGGTGGTCTCGCCCGGTGCCTATGAACTCCCCGTCGGGGTGACCGCCCGGACTCTGCTGGAGGAGTGCGGCGGGGGAATGAAAGATGAAAAGCCGGTCAAGGCCTTCCTGCCGGGAGGGCCATCCTGCGCTTTCCTGACCGGAGACGACCTGGATGTCCCACTCGAGCCGGATGCCCTGAAGGCGGCGGGTTCCAGCCTCGGATGCGGCGTGATGCGGTTCTATTCCGAGGGCACGTGCATGGTCGAGCCCTCACTCGAGTTGGCCCGTTTCTTTGCCGAGGAGTGCTGCGGGCAGTGCCCCGCTTGCAAGATGGAGACGTCAATGCTCGAGGCTGCGCTGGGGAAGATTCAGTCCGGGCAGGGCGACCCCACACTGTTTCTACAGATCCCAAAGGTCGTCGAGTTCAACCGGGGCAAAGGGTTTTGCTCCCTGGTCAACATGCCAGGGCCACCCCTGCTGAGCGCAATGGAGCTCTTTCGCCGAGACTTCGACCATCACCTCAGTCAAGGGAACTGTCCCAACTGAACGCTATGTTTACCGACAAGATCGAGGCCGCGGGCTTCGACAAGATGCCCCGGGAGTTCCAGGACCTTCTGGTCCGGGTGCTGCGCATCCAGGCGGATTGCGAGATCGGCGGCCCACATCTCTACGTCCGGGAGTGGCTCCTGGAGGCCCCTTCAGCCGAAGATCAGTGGAAGGTGGCCAAGACCGCAGCCGAGGAGATCGACCACTTCCACAAGATCAACCGGCTGTTGCGCGAACTGGGCTTCGATGCCTCCGATCGCCTGTTCATCAACAAGGCCGACCGGTACGTCGATGCGTTCCGCAGATCGATGCCGACCTGGGCAGACTGGGCTGTGTTCGGCATGTTGATCGACCGGGTCGGTCAGTATCAACTCGACGAATTTGTCGAGTGCAGCTATCTGCCTCTGGCTCGGCTGCTCCCACCTTATGATTCGCAGATCATCGACGAAGAAAAAGGGCACGTAAATTTTGGCATCCTGAAAGTCGTCGACCTCTGCAAGAAACCGAAGGCAAAGCCCAGGTTCAGGCAGCAGTGAAACGCTGGTACGTGACGGGTCTGGACATGTTCGGGCGGTCGGAGTCCAAGCGGGATGAGCGCTATCTCGAGTGGGGTTTGAAGCGTCGTACGAACCGTGAGGCCCGCGAGCAGTACACCCGGGAGGTCAATTCGATTCTGGAGAAGCTGGGCTTGGAGATTCCTGATCCACTGGAGGGGAGGCAGTATCTGTAAGGGCGGTCAGCAGAGAGGAACCCGGGCGTTAAAGACGACGGGCGGGCACAGGTCCCGCCCCTACACCCGGAGCGTTATCGGCCTTTGAAGTTGGGTTTGCGCTTTTCGAGGAAAGCGCGGACCCCTTCCTTGAAGTCTTCGCTCCGTGTCGTCTCCGCTATGAGAGCCGTCTCTTGAGACAGGTGCTCGTCGAGAAGGTTCTTGTGGCTGCTGTTGATGAGCAACTTGATGCGGCCCAGAGCCTCGGTCGGACCCGCCGCCATGCGGCGGGCGAATGCGAGCGTCTCTTCTTCCAGGCGGTCGTCGGGAACGACGCGATTCACGATGCCCCACTTGAGGGCATCTCTTGCGGAGATGTCGTCACCCGTAAAGAACAGCTCCGTCGCTTTGCCGACGCCGACGAGCCGGGGAAGGAAATAGGTTCCTTCCGAGGTCAGTCCGAGGTGGACCCAGGACTGGTTGAACGTGGCGCCCTCGGCGGCGATCCGGAGGTCGCAGGCTAGGGCCAGGTTGAAACCCTGCCCGCTGGCCACGCCTTGGATCGAAGCGATGACGGGCTTCGAGATCGTTCGGAGTTGCATCTCGAGCAGATGCACGCGGTCGATCCACTTTCGCATGAAGGCCTCGGTGTCACCTTTCAGCATTTCTTCCATCACCCGGATGTCGCCGCCCGAGCTGAAGGCTCTCCCGTTCCCCCGAACGATGATGACGCGCACATTGCTGTCCTTGGTCGCCTCGAAGAGCGCACGAAGCATCTCGTCGAGCATCTGGAGGTCGATGGCGTTGAGGGTGTCGGGCCGGTTCAGCGCGAGGGTTGCGATTTGGTCGGACACGCCGAATTCAATGTGTTCGGGATTCATGAATTGGGGATTATAGCAGCGCTCAGCCCAGAATGGCGCGCTGCACGAACCAATAGAAGCCGAGAGACATGATCACGACCGACGCGCCGGACAGGACCTGTTCCTTCCACCGCGAGCGCCCCAGGTAGAGCAGCGGCGGAAACAGGATGGCGACGAAGACGACCTGCCCGACTTCGACCCCCGCGTTGAAGGAGAACAGCGAGATGGCCAGGCGGCTCGGCGTCAGCTCCATTGCGCGGAGCACGTTCGAAAAACCGAAGCCATGGATGAGCCCGAACAGGAAGGTGATCTTCCAACGATGGACCAGCGTACGGCCCATGAAGTTCTCGATCGCGACGTAGGCGATGCTGAGCGCAATCAGGCTTTCGATGACGCGTGACGGTATGGCAACCAGCCCGAGGGTCGCGAGGGCGAGCGTGACGCTATGGGCCACAGTGAAGGATGTGACGACCTTGACCAGCGAAAGCAGCGTCGTGGTGGCCAGCAGGAGCGCGACCAGGAAGGCCAGGTGGTCGTATCCGGTCACGATGTGTCCGATACCCAGCCCCACGAAATCCGCGATCGTTGTCCAAAACGGTATGCCGGCCGCATGATCGATATCGATTTCGGGGCGGGTCCGGTCGAGCACCACATGACGGGCATCCGGGCCTTGGCCAAGTTGCAGCAGGTGTTGGTGGTTCTCCTGAGTGATGCGGTCGAGTCTCGACGCGACATGCAGGTCCGTCACGTCGTGATCGAATACGTACAGCAGCTCAAGACGCCCGACTGTCGGGCTCGCGAGCGTATAAGCGCGGATCGTCACCCGAGATGGTGGGTCCGGAGCACCAACTTGGTAGTTATCCCGGATCGCAGCGAGCGTGGCGTCGATCGTTTCCTGGAACTCCTCGGGGCTCACGCTGCCATCCGCGTTCAAATCGACCGTTGGACCCAGATGGAGGTCTGTGAGGGTTAGGGTCAGCGTCACGCGAACTTCTGCACCGGCGATGCGAAAAGTTCCGTAGCTCGTAGAGAACTCGTGCGCGATAGCCAGGCGCGGGCCCAGAAGAGCGATAGCAGCGAGGCCTGCCAGCAATAGTCTTCTCGAGTGTCGATCCACGGGTGGCTCCCCTATACTGTGAACGATTCTAGTGGCCTGTACCACCCATATTGGGACCAGCGTTGCGGCCCAATGGTATTGGATTCAAGGAATCGGCGCCGAGGAAATGCCTTTCATTGCGAGAAGCCGATGACGCCGAAGACGATGCCATTTCGCCGCAACCCTTCGGGCCGATGGGGGTTCGAGGCGATCTCGTCGTTGCGAGCCGTCGTCGATGAATGAGCATCGACTTCCGACTCGCGCCTCGACCTCGCCTCGAAGACCCATCGGCGCTGGTCCCAATATGGGTGGTACAGGTCACTAACAGCCAATCGAGAGCCCAATGGCCTACTCAGTCTTGTTGTTCCTGATGCCCCCGGTCCTTGTGTTCGGTGTGTATCACCTGGCCGTCTGGTTCGACGTGGCGGGCATCAGCGGCCGGGTCTTCTGGCGGCGGGTGGCGATCGCGTCGGTATTCGCCCATCTGCTGCTCGTCGTCGGCTTTTTCCTCCTTACGTATATCGACTACCGGACGAACCAGAACCTGACGCCGACGGCCGATTCTTACGAAATATTCCTGTTCAACGGACCCGAATTCTGGCGGGTGATGCTGATGTTCGACGCGCTGCCAACCGTCGTGCTACTCGGTCTGTTCGGAGCGCTGGACCGCATGGGCTTCGCGGCCGTTCCCCTCATTCCGCTGACTATCGGGACTGTGCTGACGGTCGGTTCCCTCCAGTGGTACTGGGTCGGTGGAGCGATCGGGGCCGGCTTTGAGAAACTTTGGTCTGGCCTCAAGACCGGCGATGATGACGAGCTGCCGCCTTGGTTGTAAATTCCGGAGTTTGGGTCCCGCCGCTCGCCTGTTCTGACTCTGCTACACTTCGGCCGGTGCACCATGGGTAGCCTCTCGTTGAGATGGAAGATCGCGCTATCGGTCAGCGTTCTGCTGGTCGCGCTCATCGCGACGACACTCGTCTATATCAATTACCAGGCCGAAAGCTTTGTCAGCAGCCAGCTCGCCGCTGAGTTTGACCAAAGCGCCCGAGACCTCCTGTCGATCGAGGTGGCGCGGGTCTCCGACCTAGATCTGACAGCGGGCTTGCTGGCGTCTTTTCCGGACCTCAACGCGTTGTTGAACAACACCGATGCCGTCACGATTCGGGATTTTCTCGTGGGCTATCAGCAGAACAACAGGATCGCCGATCTCCTGATCACTCTCGATCCGGCCGGTGAGGTTCTGGCGCGGACGGACCTGCTGACTCCCGATGCGCTCGACGATGTGCGTTCGCTCTGGCTCGTCCCGGCGCTCGCGGGCCAGGCCGCAACGGGGATCCTCGAACTTCCGAGTGGCTACTACTACGCCGCGGCCCGGCCGGCGACTGCCGGAGGTCTCGTCTTTGGTTTCGTCATCGCTGCGTCCGGCATCGATGCCAGCTTCGTGGCGGGATTGCGAGAGAGCGGTTTCGGAGAGATTGTGATCGTTGGCGATGATCTCATCGCGACGACGATTCCGGAAGCAGCGTTGCCCGGGAGGGATCGCGGTTGGTGGACGGATGCGCTCGAAACCGGAGCGACGATCGAGATCGATGGTCAGCGTTTTGCAGCGCGGGGAGTGGAGCTGGGCGGCGGCCGCGGCGTCCAGCCACTGGCAATCGTCCTCGGTTCCGTCGATCGTGCCATGGAGCCATACCGGAACATCCAGACCGGGCTCTTGATACTCGGACTACTGGCGACAGCTCTCGGCGTTGGGGGTAGTGTTGTTCTGGGCCGAAGGGTGACCGCGCCGGTGGCACGCCTGGTGGAAGGAACCCGCCAGGTGACCGACGGCAATTTCGACTACCGCCTTGCGGTGGACAGCCGGGATGAGTTGGGTGAGCTTTCCGACTCGTTCAACAGCATGGTTCGAGGACTGAGAGAACGTCAGGACATGCAACGCTTCATTTCGCAGTCGACGGCCGAAATGATTCAGTCCAGGGACCGGCGGCCCGGGACGACGTCGGGCGAAAAGGTCTCCCGAACGATCTTCTTTTCCGACATCCGAGGGTTTACCGAAATCACCGAGAATCAGCCCCCGGAAGAGACTGTTCGGATGCTCAACCGTTGCCTCAGCCTCCAGGCCGCTCTGGTCAAGAAGTTCCACGGTGACGTCGACAAGTTTGTGGGCGACAGCGTCGTGGCCGTGTTTGATGGCGAAGACATGGCGCTGAATGCCATCCGGTGTGCTGTTGAGATTCAGAGGGCCCTCGACGCGGACAACCGAGCCCGTCCTCGGGAAGTGTCTCTCCACATCGGTATCGGCATCGTCACCGGCGAGATCATCATGGGCAGCCTCGGCAGCGACGATCGGTCTGACTTCACCGTCATCGGCTCGAACGTCAACCTGTGTGCCCGGCTTTGCGGAGCGGCAGCGGCAGGGGAGACGCTCCTCTCGGAGTCGACCTATGACCTGGTTCGAGATCTGATCGCGGCCGAAAAGGGGGAGCCCGTCCGCGTCAAGGGTTTCAGCGAGTCTGTCCCCGTGTTCCGGATGGCGGCCAGTTAGCAGCCATGGCAGCCAACCATTCGGCCCCGCTACAGCTTTAGCCGACTCTTGCCACGGGCTGCTTAGTGTCCTCGGTCAGAAATACGATCACTATCTCCAATGGAGGTTGCCGGACGCAAGGTGGATATTGAATCGGTCGATAAAAGTGGGTGTGGACTCGGTCGGCTTAGCCTTCCCAACCACCAACCTCCATCGGCCCTGCGGGTTCGGGCGGAACGGCGCCGTCTTTCGAGTCGCTCCTCCTTGCAATGAATGAGCATTAGCTCGTCGTCGCTCCGCCAAATCCGGCACCGTTGCGCTCCGAAATATAGCAACCGTACTTCTGACCGAGGACACTAGGAGCCTGTCGGGAATTGGCTCCCTCGAAGCAAGAATCAACAACTTACGAGCCATCCCTGGTCTGTAAGTTGTTGATTCTTGGTTGCAGACTTCTTATTCCCGACAGGCTCCTAGGGACCGCCCCGGCTGCGACCGAGGGGCGAATAGGCCGGCGCCCGATAAGGTCGGCCATGCTTGTCCGGGTGCGCTGCTTCAACGAAGAGGGATTCGTCAAGGCGGAGGCCCAGTATTTCGACCGAATCCGTTCCCACTTCGACTTCGATGCTGGCAGGCATCGCGCGCTCCGACCATGCCGTCAATCGGTAGCGGCCAGGTGGAACATCGAGCCGAAATCTGCCCGCCGTGTCGGTCTCTGAGATGATCGAAGTCGGTACCACCAGCACCGCCGCTGTCATGTGCGGATGGATGTTGCAGAAAACCCGGTACATGCCTGGTCTTTCGAACGTGCGGCTCTTGGCGGCGCCGGCACGATAAAGGCCGAGGTCGAACGGATCCGGTGGAGAGAGTGAGAAGACGTTGTGAAAAACCACGTCTTCGTTCGGAAAGTCGATGCGGGAACCCACCGGCACGGCAAGGACGCGCGGACTGAACAGTTTGTTTCGATGGACGAGCGCGAAGACGGACGGCTCCGCAACTGTCGGCCCATCCAGGCGCTCCGCATAGACGAAGGTCCCGACCGCCCGCGACCCCGACCGCCCGTTGAACTGGACTTGCCCGGTAAGGACGGTCGCCGTAGCGGGTCCAGGAAGCAATGTCAGGCACAGGATGCTGGTAAAAATGCGTGTTCTCATCGTCAGAAGCTATAGGCGAATGCAAGGTTCAAATGGTGGTTTAGCTGCCGGCGGAGGCCGGACTCTGAGGGTGTGGTCCGGAGCAGGCGCCACTCGAAGGACGTCGCGAACTCGGGGGTGAATTCCATGATCGTGTTCGCAAAGACGCTCGTGTTGCCTTTCAGGGTCACGCCTGCAGTATCCCGTTCGAAAATGCTGTCTGAGCCGAATCCAACGTTGAACCCGAGCCGTGATGTGGCGGACCAGCTTCCTTCGATGAACCCTCCGCGGGCTCGGGCAACCTGCCCTATTCCGCCGCCAAATGCTTCGATATTGCTTCCAACCCAGGCCTCTCCCTGCATGCTGAGGCGGTCGTAAAAGAACTGAAAATCCAGCGCCGCGGCCCAACTCGCGGATGAGGTATCGAGTGTTCGTTCGACGCCGTAGTGACCCGACATTCCGACTTCGGCAACCGCCTGACCGGGGACCGGGCCAAGCCTGCTCCAGGCGATTCGCGTTTGGATCGCCGGCCTCCGCGAGCGCTCGCCAGACAATTTTGGCGGTACGAAAGCGAACGAGTCGGTCGGAAGCTCGCCGCTTATCGGTGCCACGGCCGCCAAAGTCATGCTGATCTGATCCTCGCCCCCCACGTTCACTCTCTGTTCAAAACGCAACTGCGGGACTCTCAGGTACAGGTTGCCAGAATAGAAGAGGTTGGGAAACGAGAAAGCTGCCAGAGAGGTGGGATTCCTCGGCGCCAGCACCATCAGGTCCTGTCCGAATTCAAGAGACGTAGTCTCGCTATCGAGGCGCATGAATCCAGAAAGAAGACGAGGTATGCCCATGGTCTGGCCCGTTTTGAACCCGGGAATGCCGCCAAAGAAGTCGACAGCGATAAACCCGCTCGTGCGGAAGCTCCCGATAGTCGGGCCGTCCACGATAGCCCCAAAGCGACTTTGGCGCAGCGTCGAACTGAATGATCCCGTGGGGGCATCGACCGGGGCGGCGGGAACCACGTTCGGGACATCGAGCCAGTTGGCTTCACCTGAGTTGAAGAAGGTGTTGGACAGGATTGTTCCGAAGAGTCGGACCGGCATTCGCGAGTTGGATTCCACTTTGGTTTGCGCGTGTTCGTCGATTTGGGCTTGGAGCAGCGGTAGGATCTGATCCGCGTCCAGGCGCTGGCGGTCCGGTTCTCTCGATGGCGCGACCTGTTGTTGTGTGGTATCGCCGTATGCGTCCAGAGGGGGGGCGCTACGGGCCTCGACGAGTCTTCTTAAGGCCTCGAGTTCGTCACGGAGAGTTGCGACCTCTGCGCGCAGAGCGGTGATCTCCTGCTCGGAACTCTGCCCGATTCGGGCCATGGCCGGCGCTGGAAAGCCCAGAACGGCAACGGCCACCGATACGCGCAGGAAGTCGTATCGAATTCGTGTTCTGGACGGACGACGTGTGAATTTGTGCAAAAGGTGGAGCATTTGCTCGGCCTCCTGTTCGGTGGTTAGGTTCCAGCAATCGGACGTGTCGTGCGCGCCCTGCCGGCAACTGCAATGGGGGAATATCGGGCGGTTCGGACGCACTCTGAACCTTCCGGCTCTTGTGCCGTCGGTTCAGTGTAGACGCGGGCAGCCATCGGCCGGGGCCATCACGTGACGGGTTGGCTCTTGGGGGCGGGGACGATCGAGTCGTCGGAGAAGGGGCCGATGCCCCTTTCCGCGAAAGTCGGCTCGGATGTGTTTCGGCAGTCGTAGTAGTCCCACCGGCCGCTACCGTCGGTCATGAAGACTTCGTCGAATACCATAAAGCAGATCGGGAGTAAGAACGTTTTCCGAACGTTGTTCATGAGGAAGACCGGATGAAACCCTTCCTTGGTCAATACGCTCCAACGTTCCCGCTCTTCGTCGCTGAAGGCGACCATATGCTCACTGAGCAGGTCGCGGAACAGACGGAGCTTGAATCCCTGATGGAGTTGGTTGGTCGCGATGACCATTTGATCACCCGAATTGAAGATCACGGCTTTGCTCGGACCGCGATCCAGCCAGAGCTGGATGCCAGCCAATGGAGCCGCAACGAGAGCCAGGAGCCCGAGTGCGATCAGAACCGCTTGAATGGGCTCGGACTTGTCGCTGAAGTTCGAGATGACACCGAACAGCACGGCGACCGTAAGGATGAGTGTCAGCATGCTGACGATGCGCATCCGCTTGATCTCACTGCGTGCTACAACCACCATGGGTTTCGTCCTCCGTTTCAATCAACCGGTCATTATAGCGGGGACCACCGGGTGGAGTATACGGTCACGACCCGAATGATGGCCCCTCTCGACCCGGGCGCCGCTCGCGTCGCCAAACGTGTCCGTTGTGCATCGTTTCGGCCGTGTCGCGCGGAAAGCCCGTCACTCGTTGGGATACAGCGTCCTGTTGCGATAGATGATCCACATCAGGGCCAGCGAAACCAGGAATGCCCCTACCAGTAGCGAAGTGTCGAGGTTGTCAACGGGTACGCCGGACTCGCCGAACCAGATCGCCAGCGCGTTATTGCCGAGATGAATTACGATGCCCGGGAACAGCGAGCCGGTCATCAGTGCGACAGCCGTGATCGCGACTCCCAGGACGGCTGTCGTCATGATCCGGAAAATGCTGAAATGGATGCCACCTCAACCGATCGATGCAACACAAGCGTTGAATCGTTCTGCTGGAGTTTCAAACTCCAGCGTCTTACGCGGCCGTTCATTGAGCTCACGTGCCACCTTGTTCAGGTGCGCCTGCGAGTGCACCGATAAGTCGGTTCTCTTTGGGAAGTACTGTCGGAGCAGGCCATTCGTGTTTTCATTGGAACCACGTTGCCATGGACTCTGCGGATCGCAGAAGTAGACGTCGATGTCGGTCGCCAGGGTAAACCGCCGATGATCTCCCATTTCCTTGCCGCGATCCCAGGTCAGCGATTTATACAGCTCGGTCGGTAGTTTCTTCGCGTGCTTGATCAGTGCAGGCACGACGGTCTTGGTCTGTTTATCCGACACTTTCACCAACATCACGTAACGGGTATGGCGTTCGACCAGGGTCGCAATGTAGGTGTTGTTCGATCCCACTATCAGATCTCCCTCCCAGTGACCGGGAACGGCACGATCTTCGACCTCGGCCGGGCGCTCACGAATCGATACGATATCGGCGAGATCCCCTTTCCCGTGACCTTTGTGACTGGAATGTCGGGATCGACGAATCGTTCGTCTCGACCTCAGATGTCTAAGTAGTTCTTTCTTAAACACCCCGCGCGCCTGCACGAATAGGCTGCGATAGATCGTCTCGTGGGACACGTGATACGACTCATCCTCTGGATAGGATCGCTTCAGCCAGCCGGCGATCTGTTCGGGCGACCAATTCCGCCGGAGCTTCCTCGCCACCATTCGCCGTAACCGCGGATGGCGACCCAACTGACATCGCTTCGGGCGACGGGCCCGGTTCCAAGCCTGTTCATCGGCGACAGACGCCCGGTAGTCATCATAGCCCCCATTGCGCTGGATCTCCCGGCTCACCGTCGAGGGTGAACGCCCCAGACACTCTGCGATCGAACGCAACGACTGCTCGGCCGCGATCCCGCGGGAGACCTCCTCACGTTCCGACAGGCTCAAAGCCAACCTCGACCGTCGTCGTGGTCGAGGACGAATGCCTCCGGTATGCGCCAGCTGACAATATACAGACGATGACAGCTTGCCAAACGCTCGCCCGATCTCATGCAGAGATTCCCCTCGCCGCCACCGATCCCATACCTCCGCCTTCTCCGCCGCCGTGAAACCGAATCGCATCCCTTTCCGCATACACTCCACCTCTTCCTTTTAAGATAAAGTGTTGCGTCGATCCGTTGAGACCAGCGAGCTGGAGTGGGGCGATCAACAGGATGATGACCGGCCAGAGACCCGCTTTCACGGGCCGCAATGCCCATGCCTTCCTCACATCCAGCCTGTAGTACCGGACGATCAGGAGCGATGATCCGAGAAAAAGTACGAGTTCGTTGAAGAGCAGCTGAGGCCGCAGTGCCGAAAGTTGAGGAATGCCGGCTGCCGCTGCGAAGAGCAGTGCCCAGAGGACGACGTACCACTTCCAGATCTGCGACCTGAATGCTGCCGGTCCGGTAAGCTCTTCCGGTGAGGTCGTCTGTTGGGCCGTGATGAGTTGTTCGTCTTCCAACAAGCCTGCCGAATACCGCATGAGGGCGAACGCCAGCAGCGTATTGACCGTCAGTCCGACGAGGATCATCAACCAGTCGATCCTGCCCGTGAGCACCTCTCGGGCGGCGACGCTGACGTTTGCGATCGGGATGACTGCGATGGCGGACCGAAGCGCGATGCCCTCGACGGCGCCCGCTGCCGCAGGGATCAAGCCGATCAGGTAGACCGGAAAGAAATAGAGCTGGGCTTCCTTGTAGGACTTGGCGTAGGCAGACAGGAGCAGGAGCACGCCTGCCGTGAGCACGGCCAGGGGGACAAACAGGAGCACCAGGGCCAGGGCGGCAGCCGGGGAGAGGCTGAACGCGAAGTCTTCCGGCAATGGTATGACATCGAGGCTGGTGTAGAAGAGCAGGTTTCCCACCTGGATCAGGGTGATCACGAGCGCCACGGTCAGGATGACGAGTTGCTTGGCGCCGATGATTTCCGCGCGCTCTGCCGCCGTGGTCAGCAACGTCTCCAGCGTGCCCCGCTCCTTCTCGCCGGCGAGGCTGTCCATCGCGACTACAGACCCTCCGGCCAGCGTCATCATGAACAGCACGAGCGCGAGAAAGCGGCCTATCCAGAGTCCTGAGGTCTGCTCGTCGGATGCGAGGCTGACTTCTTTAGCCGCCAGAAGGTCTCGGAAGACCACAGGGTTTCCGCTCTCTCGAAAGAGCGCCTCTCTTTGGCGGGAGCGGCCGTAGGCGAGCAGGTCGCCCATCTTGCGGGCACCGGCCGTGGCGGTGGTTCGGTTGCCCGGGGAATAGATTTCGATGGCCGGCACGCCGTCCATCCTGCTTTCGAAGCCGCGCCGGCCGGCGTCGTCCGGTTCGGCGGTCCCGTCCTCATCCTCGCGTTCGGCCTCTCTTTCGGCCCACTCGATGTCGGCGGCCGCAGAACCGAGGGCGCGGACATAGAAATGGATCTCGCCGGCGAGGACCGCGGCCTCAGGATCCTCGCGCGACACCTCCTCGGCAAGAAAGTCCTCCAGGCTTTCGGGTCGGTCGTCGTCACCCGGCAGGGCCGAGCGTGCCGTGTCGATAAGGTCCCGCACCTGGTCTGCCCAGTCACCCGAGATTGCGTACTCGTACCGGGTGGACTCCTCGCGGCGTTCCTGAAGCTGGATGCTGAATCGCGACGCGAGCAGCATGATCGGCATGAGCAGCATCGGAAGGACGATCGAGAGGATGACGGTGCGGCGTGATCTCAGGAGTGTGCGTATCTCCAGGCGCCAGATCAGGCGAACGATCGACCAGCTCATGCGCCGGCGCCGCGGACGTATTCCACGAAGATGTCTTCGAGGTAGTGAGCCGAAGTGGCCTCCCTCAGGCCTGCCAGCGTATCGCAGGCGAGCAGCCGGCCCCCATGAATGATGGCGATGCGGTCGCAGAGCTTTTCGGCTTCGCTCATGATGTGCGTCGAGAACAGGATGGTCTTGCCCTCGTCCCGCAACAGGGAGATTTCGGCATGAACCTCCAAGGCGTTCAACACGTCGAGTCCGACCGTGGGTTCGTCGAAGATCAGGACGGGAGGATCATGGGCCAGTGTTCGCGCGATCGACACTTTCTGCTTCATGCCCGATGAGAGTTTTTCAACGCGCGCGTCCGCGTAGTCATTCAGCTTGAAACGGTCGATGAGTTGTTCGACCCGCTCGGCAACGTGCTCGGCGGGGTAACGGTTCACGCTCGCGAAAAACTCGATCGTCTCGCGGGCGGTCAGCCGCGGGTAGAGCGCGGTGGTGGACGAATAGAAGCCGAGGCTCTGGCGGACCTGGGCGGCTCCGGCGACAACATCGTGTCCCATGATCGCGGCACGTCCCGAGGTGGGCCCGATGATCGTGGACAGCATCCGAAGCGTGGTCGTTTTCCCCGCACCGTTCGCTCCCAGCAGGCCGAAAATCTCGCCCTGGCGCGCCTCAAAGCTGACCCCCGCTACGGCCTGAACCTCGCCCCGCGCTTCGTCATAAAATGTCTTACGAAGGTCGTCGACCTGAACGGGCGTCATGATGGGTCCTCCCTGGTGCTGGCTGGCGGCCTCTTGAAAAAGCGATCCTTTATGAACCGGCCCAAGCCTCCGGTATAGCCGCCGAGCAGGAACTCTTCGTGTTGCAGAATCCGGCTCGCGAGCAACAACGCGAGAGAGACCGCCAGGAGTTCTACCGCCACGGTGGTCCCGATCAGGGGCCATTGGTAGACACCGGCAATCGCTTCACGGAACATCATGGCGACGTTGACGACGGGTATCGCGGCAAGCACGGGCGTGAAGGCGATGTCGGGCGCCTGGATGAACATGACCGGTAGGAACAGCGCGATATAGAAGGGGCCGATCATCGACTGGCCCTCTTTGAACGTTCGAGCAAACGACGCAAGAATCATCATGCCCGCCGCGATGAACAACGCCATGAGTGCGGCGCCCAGCACAATGACCGGGATTGCTCCTAGCGGCAGCTCGATGCTCAAGTCATCGAGCGCGTCCCCCGCCAGAGGTCGGAGGACGGCCTTCAGGGAGAACGTCATGGCGGCCAGGTTCAGCATCCCAGCGGTGAAGGACATCGTGGCCACGTAGAAGTACTTGGCCAGGAGGATGTTGCTCCGATCCGTTGCGACGGTCATCAGCGTTTCCCACGTGGAGTTCTCGCGCTCGCCGGCCGTCGAATCAATCGCCGGATAGATGCACCCTACCGATAGCATGATGATCAGGAACATAGGCACGAAGCAGTTCGACGATGTGGACTCGGGTTCGTTCGTTCAACGTGATCGATCCAGCGTACGCTATCCCTGAGACTGGAGGCACTCACGAAAAGCGCACCCGATTTGAACAGGTAGTATAAATGCTTTCCGTGTCCAGTTCCGGCGGGTCGGGTTGTGGGCAGTCGGACGGTATCTACTCGTTGGCAGGCAGTAGCGCGTCGATCTGGTCCAATATGATTTCGGCCGGTCCCTGGATGGACACGTCGAACCGATCTGACGCGGGTGTCGGGTCCAGATTGACTTCCGCCGTGAAGGCGCCGCGTGCCCGGGCTGTCGCACTGAGGGACGCCGCCGGGTAGACGAGCGAGGACGTACCGATGGTCAGAAAGACGTCGCATGTCAGCGCGGAGGTGGCGCGTTCCAACGTTTCTGGAGCGATGCCTTCACCGAACCACACGACACCGGGCCGGATGATCCCCTCGCAATAGGGGCATGGTGGCGGAAGGACTTCAAACGGTGCGGTCCGGTCCATCCAGCGCTCGGGTGAATCGACGCAGCCGGCCCAGCAGAAAACCTCCCATATGGAGCCGTGGAATCGCGTGACGCCGTCGGTGCCGGCCTGCTCATGGAGGCCGTCG
Source organism: Terriglobia bacterium (assembly GCA_965206125.1). Taxonomy (GTDB): domain Bacteria; phylum Acidobacteriota; class Terriglobia; order 20CM-2-55-15; family 20CM-2-55-15; genus CAXWPM01. The sequence continues at coordinate 55,910 of CBDBIN010000043.1, read as the reverse complement.
ACATTTTGGGTGATGAGGTCGAATTCCTCGAAACGATGGCTCCAGGCGGCCAATACCTGGTGCGCCCTGTTCGGCCGACAACCCGAGATCATTTCCCGCCGCCAGTCGTACCACTCCCAGACTAATTTGGGGTTGGCCGCGAATGCCTCCGCGGTTGCAAGGCGTTCGGGGCGGAAGGACTTCCAGAGCCCGTCGTTACCCCGAAAAGTGGGAATGCCGCTCGCTGCGGACACTCCGGCTCCGGTCAATACCGAAACACGGGTGGCAGTCGCCAATCTGTCGGCCAGCCTGACTGCGGAATCCCGAGACATCGAACGATCATAAGGCGGGGCCATGGGGACACAGGCTTGTGTCATGATTTGCCGTGACCGGGAAGGACAAGTATTGGAGACGCTGCCAGATATCGTTTTGATCCTCGTGGGAGCCCTGTGGCTCGTGGGGGGATGCGCGCTCGGCCCGGGCTGGTTGAAGTTCGAGGGGCTCGAGTGAGCGAGTGCCGGCGTCGTCGCCGACAAACTATCGCCTCCTCTGGTGTCAGTGATTATTCCGGCGCGCGACGAAGCGGCATCCATCGGTCGGACGCTGGAGCAACTCAGCCGTGCTACCTATCCACGGCTGGAGGTCATCGTGGTCGACGACCGCTCCCGGGATGCGACCGGTTCCATCGCCAGGTCGGTTGCGACCAGTTGGGATCGTATCCAGGTTCTCGAGATCGATCGGCTGGCGCAGGGGTGGTTAGGGAAGCCGTACGCCCTCCAGCGCGGTTTCGACCACAGCCGAGGCGAGTGGTTGTGTTTCGTCGATGCCGATGTCCATCTCGAGCCGACCTGCATCGAGAAGGCAGTTCGTCTGGCCGAGGCCCGCGGACTGGACCATCTGAGCGTGTTTCCCACTATGGTCGTCGACGGCGTGTTGGAGACCGCTTTCGTGATGGCGTTCGCCTTCTATTTCGGCGCGTTCGTGCAGCCGTGGAAGGCGAAACGGGCCGATTCTTCCAAGTTTTGCGGCGTTGGCGCTTTCAACCTGGTGCGGAGGGACGCCTACGAGGCCATCGGAACCCACAAACGGCTGCGGCTGGAGATTGCCGACGATATCAAGCTCGGTAAGCTTATCAAGCAGGCCGGGCTCCGGCAGGATGCCGTCGACGGCGACGGCTTGTTGAGCGTGCGGTGGCAACGCGGAGGCATCGGCGCTTACGTTCGAGGGTTGGAGAAGAACGCTTTTGCCGGGTTGGACTTCAGCATCCCAAAGGTCCTGATGGCGACGACGGGAGTGGTGGCGATGAGCATTCTCCCCTTCGCAGGCATCCTGGTGGCGGATGGTTATGGGCGTGTAGGCACGGCTCTATCGATCGCCGTCATTGCCATCGGCCATGGTGTCATCGCCCGATACATGCGCGTCGGCACGCTCCATTTCCTCCTGCATCCGTTCGCCGCCGCTGTGATGGTCTGGAGCATCTGGAGGTCGACTCTGCTCGCGCTCTGGCGAGGCTCGGTTAGCTGGCGTGGTAGGGATTATCCTTTGTCGTTGCTACGGAAACATCTAGTGTAAGTAATGTTAGGATAGAATCCGGTTAAACTTGCCTCAATCGGGGTTGTCAACTTAGACAGAACCGGCTGCGGTAACGACCCGATGACAGAAAACAGAACCGGGCGGCCGGGTAACAACCACACTTCGGGTGTGATGGCCCGATGCTGAGACCATGACGACAAATCCAGTTCTGCACACCTTCAATCGCCTGGCCTACGGGCCCCGTCCCGCTGATCTTGAGACCAAACCCGAGGAGCTGAGCGACTACGTTAACCAACAGCTCGAGCCGGAATCGATCGCCGACAGCGAGGTCGACTCCCGCCTGGAAACGTTCGAGACGTTGACCATGTCGGGGGCCGAGGTGCTGGACAAGTACCCGGAGCGGAGAGATCAACGGGCCGTACTCACCGAACTGACTGCCGCCCGCCTGATCCGGGCCCTGGAGGGCCGACGACAACTCGAGGAAGTGATGACGGACTTCTGGTTCAATCACTTCAACGTGTTTGCGAGGAAGGGCATCTGCCGGATCCTGATCTCTTCATACGAAAGGGATGCAATTCGTCCTCACACGCTCGGGAAGTTCCGGGACCTGGTCAAAGCGACGGCACGCCATCCCGCGATGCTGTTCTACCTGGACAATTGGATGAGTGTCGCGCCTGGCTTTCGGTCACGGAACCGCCGGTTGCGAGGCCTCAACGAGAACTATGCGCGGGAGCTCATGGAACTGCACACTCTGGGTGTCGAAGGCGGGTACACCCAGCAGGACGTCATCGAGGTGGCTCGGGCGTTCACGGGCTGGACCATCGTTGGACCCAGGCAGCCGCGGTTCGTGTTTAACTCGCGCATGCACGATCAGGACCCCAAGTCGGTTCTTGGCAGGTCGATCGATGTGGGCGGTATTGCGGATGGGGAGACGGTGATCGATCTGTTGGTTGAGCATCCCTCCACTGGGTACTTCATATCGCAAAAGCTCGTACGGCGTTTCGTTTCGGACGATCCCCCGTCCACGCTGGTGGCCGCGGTGGCCAGAGTTTATGAGCAGACCGACGGTGATATTCGTGAAATGCTCCGAACGATCTTCCGTTCCGCCGAGTTTGCCGCATCCGAAGGGCAGAAGGTAAAGACACCGCTCGAGTTCGTAATCAGCGCGATGCGGCGTCTGGGAGCGAACGTTGCGAACCCTGGCCCCCTGGCGAATGTCCTCAATCGCCTCGGGCAGCCGCTCTACGGCGCCATTCCTCCGACCGGCTATTCCGACGAGGCCAGTGCCTGGATGAGTCCGGGGAGCCTCATGAACCGCCTGAATTTCATCACCCAGCTTTCGGTAGGAAGGATGCGGGGCGTCCGCGTGTCCGACTGGAACCCGCAGAGGGTGGCACAGACACTTGGCTCACCGGAGTTTCAACGAAAATGATTAACCGAAGACATTTTCTGAAGGGAATCGGCGCGTCAGCCTTGACGCTTGGGTTCGATCCGCGCGGACTGTTTGCTCAGTCGACCCCCGAGCCGATCCTCGTGGCTATTTTCCAGCGGGGAGCCGTCGACGGTCTGAACATGGTCGTTCCGTTCACCGAGCCCGAGTACTACCGGCTGCGACCGAGGATCGCGATACCGGCCCCGTCGGGCAACAGCGAGGCCAGCGCTCTGGATCTGGACGGGCTGTTCGGTCTGCACCCCGCGATGCGGCCTCTCCATCCGTTGTTTGGTGACGGACGGCTGGCCATCGTCCACGCCGCGGGTTCGCACGATCCATCGCGTTCGCATTTCGAAGCGCAAGATTACATGGCATCCGCCACACCGGGTGTTAAGTCGACACGCGATGGGTGGATGAACCGCTTTCTCCAGACGATCGAAGTTCCCGACGGTGTGCCGTTCGCCGGAATGTCGATAGGCAGGAACCTTCCCAGGTCGCTTGCAGGTAGCGCCAGCACGCTGTCTGCAGGCTCAGTCGCCGAGATGCGGCTTGCTGGTCCGCAAGGTTTTTACCGGCAGGTCTTCGATGATGGTGTCGGAGACATCGTGTCCCAAGCCGCCGCCGAGCTCTTTGCCGGGCTCGATTTCCTGGGCGCTCGCCTTCCTGAGCGACGGGACGCGTCCGGCGACTACCCCCCGGGCCGGTTGCCCGCTGCCCTGGCGAACGTGGCGCAGCTGATCAAAGCAGACGTCGGTCTCCGGACGGCTTTTGTAGAGATCGGAGGGTGGGACCATCACGCGGCGGAGGGTGCGGCCCGTGGCCAGTTGGCAAACCGATTGCGAGAATTCTCGAGCGGCATCCGCGCGTTCTACGAAGATCTGGGGGACCGCGTCGATAACGTCGTTATCGTCACGATGTCCGAGTTCGGACGGACCGTCAAAGAGAACGGAAACGCCGGTACCGATCACGGGCATGGAAACGCCATGCTTGTCCTGGGCGCCCGAGTCCAGGGAGGTAAGGTCTACGGCGAATGGCCGGGCCTTGCCGCGGAGCAGTTGTTCGAGGGGCGTGATCTTGCGGTCACGACGGACTTCCGGGACGTTCTGTCGGACGTCCTCACCGGCCACATGAAGGCCCGTGACCTGTCGTCTGTGTTTCCAGATTTCGTGCCGGGCCGTCTAGGTCTGATGGGGTGAAGGCCCGGCCACACTGGCTGCGGCTTCGATCATCCAAAGAAGGGGAGTGACCGATGGGACTTTCCGAAAAGACCTGTGTCCCATGCCGCGGAGGCGTTCCGCCCTTGACAGCGGACGAAATCGGTCCGCTCTCCGCGCAGGTCGACAACTGGTCCACCGTCGACGACCATCACATCGAGAAGCAGTTTGAATTCCCGGATTTCAAAGAGGCCCTGGCGTTTGTCAACAGGGTGGGTGCGATCGCAGAGGAACAAGGCCACCATCCGGACGTTCAGCTGGCCTGGGGGAAGGTTGGTGTGACGATCTGGACCCACAAGATACACGGCTTGACGGAAAGCGATTTCGTCCTGGCCGCCAAGATCGACGACATCTGATGAGGGGACAGGCTCCCCTGTCCCCTTATTGGAGGGAGTAAGCGCAGATGGGCGGTGTGCGGCCCAACCCCGGTGTCCGAGGTCGCGGGACGGATCTGAACCCTCGGAATCGTTTCGAATCGATCTCATTCGAGAAAGACGCGTGGACCGAAGACGATCCCCTTCCGTCCACGGAGTTCCTGCGCGACCATTCCCGTTCCATCATCGCCTACAACGAAAGCCCGGACGTCGGCTTCGATGCCAGCGTGAACCCCTACCGGGGTTGCGAGCACGGTTGTATCTATTGCTTCGCCCGCCCGAACCACGAATACCTTGGCTTCTCGGCCGGCCTGGACTTCGAGACACGTATCCTCGTCAAGCAAGACGCACCCGATCTGCTCCGCTGTGAACTGGCCGATCCAGCATGGAAACCGCAGACGATCGCGATGAGTGGCGTGACCGACGCCTACCAGCCCGTCGAGCGCAGACTCGGCCTGACGCGCCGGTGCCTTGAAGTGCTTCGGGATTTCAGGAATCCTGTGGTCATCATCACCAAGAACGATCTGGTGACCCGCGACGTGGATATTCTGGGCGATATGGCCGGCTGGGACGGCAGACTTGTCTTCGTGTCGGTTACCACGCTGGAAGCTGAACTTTCGCGAGCCATGGAACCGCGTGCCACCGCCCCCGACAGACGCATCCGGGCGATCGAGAAGTTTTCTGCGGCCGGTGTGCCGGTTGGTGTTCTCGCCGCGCCCATCGTTCCGGGTCTCACGGATCATGAGATTCCTGCCATTCTCGAAAGAGCGGCCGATGCTGGGGCTCGTTTCGCGGGCTACATCCCGCTCCGCCTGCCGTACGGTGTTGCCGATCTGTTCGAACACTGGCTCGAAGCGCACGTGCCGGAGAAGAAAGACAAGGTGATGGCGCGAGTCCGAGCGATCCGGGGCGGCCGACCGAACGACCCTCGCTATCGCTCCCGAATGCGGGGAACCGGGCCGTACGCCGCCCAGATGAAGAGCCTGTTCGAACTCGGTTGCCGGCGTGGGAAGCTCAATCGCGATACGCCAGTTCTGTCGGTCGAGTCCTTCCGCCGGCCCGAGCCACTCCAGAAATCTCTGCTGTTCTGAGAATCCGTCCTAGGCTATTGGTTGTCTAACTTTTAGGTATTTGGCCGACAAAAAATGCATTTGTTGTTTGTATTACAGGATTTAAGTTTGTTACGGTCTATGCTGCGGGTCGCGGCCGCTCTACGGACAGGATGTCTATGCATAAAGGGTTTCTCAGCCGGCAACCGATCTACGAATCCAACATTCAACTGCAGGCCTACCAAATCAGCTCCCAACTTTTAGGCTCCATGGGAAACTTCGCTCTGTCAATGGGCAGCGCGGAGGGTGGTCCCTACTCCGAGGTCGGACTGAAGCGGCTCGTCGGCGCCTATCCCGCATACATCGCCGTGACGTCCGCCGCGATCCGGAGCGGTCAGTGCGAATTCCTCCCCAGGGAAAGAGTCGTTCTCGAGGTTCTCAAGGACATCGTTCTGGACGAAGCCCTGCGGGAGAGTTTGGTTGCTCTGGTCGAGAAGGGGTACCGGATCGCGATGGAGGACGACCCGAAGAACCGCCCTGCCTCCGATCTCGGCCTGGCCGACGTCGTTCGTATCGATGTGTCGGACCTGGACGAACAGGGAATCGCGCAGCGCACCGAGAGGCTCTCACATCTGGCAATAAAACTCCTTGCTGATAAGGTAGATAGCTACGAACGATTCGAGTTGTGCTGCAAGGCCGGGTTCGACTATTTTCAGGGCTATTTCTTCTGCGCACCAAGCTCTCTGGGCCACGAGATACCCGTGAATCGTCTCGCAACCGTGCGTCTGCTGGGGCGGCTCCGGAATCCCGATACCAGTCCGGAGGAGTTGGAAGAGACGATCCGCACCGATCTTGCGCTCAGCTACAAGCTGCTCCGGTACGCGAATTCCGCCTACATCGGATTGCAGCGGGAGGTGGACTCCATCGGTCATGCAGCCCGCCTCGTGGGCCTTGATCGGTTGCGGCTTTGGGCAAGCTTGCTGATGTTTTCCAAGATGGAGGACAAGCCGAGGGAACTGATGGTTACCGCGATCGTACGCGCGGCGATGTGTGAACGGTTGGCGATGTCCGCGCGCGAGCAAGAAAAGGGCCCCTTCTTCACGGTCGGGCTGCTGTCGGTCCTGGATGCCCTGCTCGACTGCCCGATGGCGCAAGCTCTCGAACAACTGCCGCTGTCGGGCGAGATTCGGGATGGGCTGCTCCGGTGGGAGGGCGCGGCGGGCGCCGCACTTCGATGCGTCCTGTTCTATGAGCGGGGCCAGTGGGAGCAAGTCGGGTTCATGGAGCTGACGCCGTCGACGATCCGGGCACAGTATCTGGATTCGCTGGGATGGACCCAACGAATGTTGGAAGGCCTGCGAATCTAGCCCGCCTTTCTCTCCAGTGGTCTGCCGCAGCGCCGGATCCATCCGCCATTACTCGGTTGCGCTTAGTCGGGCTCCTCAATTCATTAGCGTCGGGCCCACCGTCCCTGCGCTCGCCAGGCTCTTCGGAGTGCCCACACACGCACTCCAGGCATGAATGAGGGGAACTCCCAGGCCGGGCCGGTCCCCCCCACGCCTCAACGTACGGTCAAGTACGCCTCGGTCGCCCTCCCGGCGCGCGCCCAGCATGGCCGTCGAGGGCCATGCCAATACATGCCCTGGCGGCGGCTGTATCCTACCGGGCCACCGAGGTGGCCCGGCGGGCTTCGCGACGACAACCGGAGAGAAAAGCGGGCTCTAGCTAGTCCCAAAACAAGCGCATAACCAGTCCGCCAACGGCCAGGTTGCGCGCATAAAATTCGAGGCATAGAATCCCGCTCCCGGATCGTTTTATCCAGGTATCGGGTTTCTGTTGGATCTGTTTCAGTTCAGCCTCGCTGGTGTTGGAGCGGTTGACAGAAACCGGGACCTCGATCGCCCGGGCTCAGGGCCATGATCGGGTCAGCATCGCAGAGGTTGATGCAGCACATCCACGGCACGGAACAAGACCGGCAACCACCGGTTCCAGGCCAGAATCCTGAAGAGGATGCGCCGCCCGGTGCGCACGAGCTGACAAGGCACGAACATGAAGGCGTTTAGAAACGTCTTGAACTCCATGTGCAGTACCGTCTGTTTCTCGGCCTGATACTTCTGGCCCCAGCGTCCGGTTTCGGGCAGCAGCAACGCAAACCACGCCTTCAGTGTCCAGGCCAGCGACGCCATGACCATGTAGGCCCCGTTGCTGGTCTGATCCCCGACCGGCATCCTCAAGGCCTGAACGCCGTTCTTGAGCTGCTCAATGAGATTCTCTTGATTGCACCGTTGATTCGCACGGAGCACAATCTGGCTGGCCGAATCCGAGCGGTTGGTAATGTAGAAGAAGTATCGGATGTCGTCGAACAACACCTGTTCGCCTTTGGCCACCGACAGATTCTTCCGCACCACGACAACGCGGTAGTCCCGGTCGCAGGCTCTGGGCCGATACGCAAACTCGGCCACATCCTCGCCCTGCAACCGGATATTGTCGAAACCGCGCTCCCGAACGACTTGTTCCTTCACGTTGTCGGGACGTTGGCGCGGTTCGGTGGCCACCGCGTACTTGGCGGGCCGTTCCAGACGCGTCCATTGGTGCGGTTCCAGTTCATCGGCCAGCGCCACCAGATTCTGCATGGCGTCGATGCCGAAGATGAATCCCACGCCCTGGTCGTCCCATCCATCCAGGTGCCGGGTCTGGCTGAAGTCGGTGTCCCCGCGCAGCAGGATCTGGCGAAACCCGCCTCGACGGCACAGCGCGATGGCCTGGTCGAACCGTGCGGCCGCTCCCTCATGCGAGGGCCGGTTACCGCTGCGATTGACCAGGTACAGCGGCTCTTGAGTATTCGCCAGCGAAATCACCAGCGGGTGATACCCCCAGGTCCCGTTGTAGGCCACGTCCATTCCTTGCTTGCATTCGCCTGTGGTTTCAGCCAGTGTCCCATCGGCGTCCAACACCGCTTCTTCGAAAAACGCCTCGGGCTGCTGGCGCCAGACTCGCAGCCGGACTTGATTCGTCGCCTCCATCAGAGACTCCACGTCGCTGGGCTCAAATCTCCGGCAGAAGTCTCCCGCCGTCGTCGGGTCCGGAATCCGTTGCGCTCCCAGCGCATCCAGATACACTTCGTCGTTGCGCCGCAACTCGATGTCCTCCAGGCACGTCCCTCCATTCAACGCGTTATAGGCGATGTTCAGCACGTGATCCGATTCGTGATACGGCAAGTGCCGCTTCAGCACATGCACACTCTCGTCGATGGCTTTGACCAGCCCCGTCCGCCGCGCCACCAACTGCATCATCCCGATTCCGCCCACCGCCGTGCCGCGCGTCCGCTCTCCCATCTCATAATGAATGTTGCTCGCCGAAAACATCGGCGCCGCCTGATCTGTCCAATTCCGGTCCGCAAGCCGGCGCTCGATTCGCCGCTTGCGGTTCTTCATGTTCTTGCGCGTATAATCGTTCATCCGAAATGCCTCCTTTTCCGTAGACTCTTTCCAAGTCTTTATTCACACGGAACGGGGGCATTTCGGGTACTTCTGCTGCTATGCCGCTATCAATACCTCGTCAATCACGCTTGATCAGGGGCTAGTGGCTACTACAATAACCTTAGCCGTTCCCGAAATACGCTGCTCGAAAACGGTCGAGTCGCTGGGGGAGGCCCGCGTCTGACCGAGAATCCACGGTCCGGGCGCCCTTGACGATCCGTGCCATTGCCGCAGATGTATCCACGCCGAGGGAAGAGAACGCGCAACGCGCCGCTCCCCGGAGCGTCGCCATGCCCGGGTTTTCGGGCAGGACGAGCGGAGCACGAAGAACGGAAGCAAGCAGAGCCCGGAGTCCCGAGTGCCTGGAGCCGTTTCCTGACAGGACGAACAGCGTAGATGCGACATGGGTAGAGCGGTCGACGATGTCCGCGTAGACCGCGAGGTGGAAGGCTAGACCCTCGATCACGGCTTGGGCAAGTTCCTCCCTTGAGTGGTCGTCGCGGCACCCGATCCAGCGCGATCTCTGTCTGGGATTCCAGAAAGGCGAGCGCTCCCCGTAGAGGAAAGGAAGAAAGATCGGGATGTCCTCGTCGGTCCCATTGGGATCGACAGGAAAATCGCCGAAATTCTGTCGGCCCCATTCCAGAACATTGCCCCCGTTGTTGCTGGCACAACCGACAAGGAAACGGTTGTCGAGACGGTAGCAGAACGAACCGGCGGCGGGATCGGGTTGGGCCGTCGGGACGATTTTCCGGACCGCCGCCGTCGTCCCGATCGTTATTGCCGTGCGATCGGCCTGTTCACATCCGCTGCCGAGGCTGGCAAGGAACCCGTCGCCTCCTCCGGCGATGACCGGAACACCCGCGGGCAACCCCAGAAGCTTCCCCCCTTCCGAGGAGACAGGGCCCGCGACGTCGTCTATGGCGATGAGTTTTGGAAGGCTTTCAGGCGGGATGCCGACATGTTCCAGATAGCCGCGGTCCCAATCACCCGATTCGAGGTTCAACAATCCCGCGGCCGATGCCGAGGATGTATCTTCCGACCATTCTCCTGTCAGAAGCCACTGGACATAGCTTCGCATGGACGCGATCCGGTATTCGCGGGCGAACAAGCCCGGCTGGGTCATCTTGAGCCAACCCAACTTGATTGACGGGAACGACGGATGCACGCGCGTCCCAGTACGCCTTTCGTAGTCCGTCCCGAGTGTTTCCATCATCAGCCGCGCCTGATCGACACCGCGAGAGTCCAGCCATGTAAAGATCGGGGTTTCCGGATTGCCCTCGCGATCGGTGACGAGCAGGGTGTGCATCATCGATGACAGTGCCAGGGCATTCGGGCGTTGGCCCTCGGCCAGGCAGGCTCGAACGATGGTGACGAGAGCCTGACGAACAACTGAAGGAGTCAGTGTCGCGGCGCCGTTCGTGTCCTCGTCAAACCGCCAGGCGGATTCGTGCACCGTGTCCACGCCCAGATCGCTGTCGATCAACGCTGCCGTGGCACCTCCTGAACCGAGGTCGATGGCCAGAACCAGCCCGTCGTTTCCCATGGCGAGTCATGATAGAACAGAACCGCTACCACAACCGGAGTTGGTCCGGGCAAGGGAAGGTACATAGCATGGCGTGGTTCTTTATCGTAGTGGCGGGCGTGTTCGAGGTGACATGGGCGATCGGCTTGAAGTATGCCGACGGGTTCTCGCGCTTTTGGCCGAGCGTGATCACATTGGCGGCGCTCTCCTTCAGCATGATTTTTCTCGCCCAGGCCGTGCGCACGCTGCCGATCGGTACGGCGTATGCCGTCTGGACGGGCATCGGCGCTATCGGCACGGCGACGCTGGGCATAATCCTGTTCGGTGAATCCCGCGACCTTGTCCGGCTTGCCTCCATCCTGCTCATCGTTGCCGGCATCGTCGGCCTTGGGATTGCTTCCTCGGATTAGGATGCGCGCGGTGGCTCCGCCAATGCCCGGACTGCCGCTTTGACCCGCGCAGTGAATTCGGCGTAGTCCTCGTTCTCCCGGGAGTAGAGCGGCTCGCCGATCTTCAGACGCGCTCGCCCTCTCTTGGGCCACCCGCTCCCGACAGGCATGATTTCGAACAACCCTTCCAGCAGCAGCGGGACGACTGGTGCTCGGAGTCGTACACCCATCAAACCGATACCGGGCTGAAAGCGTCCGAGGCTGCCATCCTCGGTCCGGCGCCCTTCCGGAAAGATGAGAGGGCAATCGCCGTCCGAGAGTAGTTCACCTGTGTAGCGTAAGGTCTCGCGGATCCGTCCGGGGTTCTGGGGCAGCGGGTAGGCGTTGAAGGCGAGGCAGGTGAGGAAGTACAGAATCGGGTAGCTGGTTCCTTTCGTCGGAAAAAAGTACTCGGCTCGCATCGCCGGAGCCAACCGGCGACGCCAACAAGTCGGAAGGGCAGTCGCGATCACGGCCGTATCGAGATGGCTCGTGTGGTTCGATGCGAAAAGGACCGGAGGTGAGATCCGGTCCAGATGGGTGATGCCTTCGATTTCGATGTCGACGAACACTCCCAATAGCGGTCGAATGAGAGTGGCCTGTAGGAAACGGCGTACTGCTCGCGCCAGCAGGGTTCGGGACCATCGTGGTGGATCAAACGTCTCTCGAATGGCGGCAGCACTGCCTGGGTCTTCCGCTCGTCGCGTGGCTGTGGCGGGCGCCCGAGCGTCGGTACTGATGCGGGCCCGGAGCTCAGCCACGGTCCCGATTTCTGCAAACTCCCTCTCGTCGATTTCGATCCCGTAATGTTCCTCCAGTTCCGCGAGCAGATCAATGCGGTCCAGCGAGGTGAGCGCGAGATCTTCCGCGAGGCGCTTCGCCGGCGTCAATTGCTCCGGCCGACCTGTCAGGCGGGCCAGGATGTCATCGAGGCCGGTTCGTTGGGCAGATGCCTTTGGTGTGTTGTCTCCGATGACGGAAGTGGCTACGAGCCTTCGTTGCAGCTTGTGGGTCGATTCGGTTCGAGGGAACTCCGGCTCGGGCCACCGCGACCACAGGCGGATCCGTTGCCCGGGCTCGAGGCTCTGGTTTGCCGCTTCGACGAGGCCGGCGGGATCCGATTCCGGGTCGTCCAGGATCAGCGCAGCATGAGCCTGCTCTCCATGGGGGCCCGAGACCGCGACGACTGCACTGTCGCGGATGCCCGGCTGCGCGTTCAGGACGCGCTCGATGTCCTCGGGATGAATGTTCAGGCCGTCGGCCGTGACGATCAGGTCCTTTTTGCGCCCGCGGTAGGCCAGTCGTCCGTCCGCGTCCATCTCGCCCAGATCACCTGTGTGAAACCAGCCGGCCTCGTCGGTGGCGCGTTCGATCTGTCCGCCCGCGACGAGATACCCCTCGGCGATGCTCGAGCCCCGAACCAGGATCTCTCCGTCCTCGGCCACCCTTACCTGTTGATCGCCGATGGCCTTTCCCAATGAGCCGCGCCTGGCGTGGAAGGGATGGTTCACCGAGACGACCGGGCTCGTCTCAGTCAGGCCGTATCCCTGAATGACGAGCCAGCCGAGGCGCGTCCAGAACTCTTCGGTGTCGGCGTCGAGCGGCGCGCCACCCACGACTGAGGCCCAGAATTTCAGGCCGAATTCTGCATGGACGCGTCGATGACGCCACCATCGGGCCCCGACGCCTCCCGAAGCCGCGGTTTCGAGGTTGGTCCCCGGATGTCGTCTGGCGATGTCGGCCGTCAGCGTTTCCAGGATCCGGGGAACGGAGACGAGAACCGACACGCGTTCTCGCCGGATCGTTTCGCGGATCGCTCGCGGGTGCAGTTCGTCGCCGAACACCACCGAACCGCCGAGGATCGGCGGAATGAACAGGCCCATCGCCTGGCCGAACATGTGGCTCAGCGGCAGAGTCTCGAGGAAACGGATGGGTTGAAAGGGCCGCGCCCAATTCCGGTAGCGCGCGATTTCGTGGGCGATCGGTGTCAGGTTCGAGCAGATGTTCCGATGCCGGTGCACGACGCCCTTGGGTTCGGCGGTCGTTCCCGACGTGTACAGCAGTTCAACGATCTCGGAGGGATTGGCCGGAGCGGAGGAGAAGCGTGCAGGTTCGGGCAACTCGGCGAGGCTCGAGATCGGAAAATGTGAACCGTGTACGATTGCCCGGGAGCCGTAGACGACTGTGCGCGCACCCGCCTCGTCACGAATTCGCGACACCCGTTCGAGAGAAGAGTGAAAATCGACCGGAACGACCTCGATGCCCCGGGCGACGCAGGCCCAAAACACAGCGACCCACTCGGGCCGGTTCTCGCTCCACATCACAAGCCGGTCGCCGCGTGAGAAGCCTTCAACGTCGAGGTACGCGGCAAATCGGCCGGCCTGTGCCGTCAGCTCCCGGTAGGACCAAGTCCGTGTCCTCAGCCCATCGATGTGCCGGATCGCTTCCCGATCCCCGAGGGACCTCATGGTATCGAAAATCTCCAGCAGAGTGTCCATCGCGCCGTCTTCGGTAGGGTGGCTGGTGTCACACAGGCATGATGCCGTGTTTTTTATCGGGTCTGGTTTCGTCCTTACGCTGAAGCATCTCGAGGCACTGAATCAATCGAACACGGGTGTCCGCGGGGAGTATCGCGGCGTGGGCGTATTGCTTTCGCACGGCTTCGAAGGGGCCGCCGAATCGTTCTTCGAATTCTTCGATCCGCTGGCGTCGTGTCTCTTCCGGTCTTGAGGACTGTTGGATTTCCCGGCGGTGCAGGACGCCGACGGCGCCCGCACTACCCATGACGGCCAGTTCGACGTTCGGCCACACCAGCACCTGGTCGGCCCCCATCTCGCGCGTGCACATGGCCTGCTTCGCGCCGCCGTACCCTTTCCGGAGATAGAGGGTGATTTTCGGAACCGTGGATTCGGCGTAGGCGTACAAAAGCTTGGCGCCGTGCCGGATGATGCCCATCCTCTCCTGTTCGGACCCTGGCAGGTAACCCGGGACGTCGACGAGCGTCACGATCGGGATGTTGAACGCGTCGCACAAACGGATGAATCGCGCAGCCTTGTCGGAGGCATCGACGTCGAGACTGCCGGCCAGGGCCTGCGGCTGGTTCGCGACAAATCCCGCCGCCCGGCCATTGAGACGGCCGAACCCGATGACGATGTTGGGAGCAAACCCGGCCTTGATCTCCAGGAAGCGACCGCCGTCCACGATCCTGGCCACGACCTCCCGGACGTCATAGGGCTTCCGGAAGTCTTCGGGAACGATAGCGTCCAGATCCTGGAGTCGCCGATTGGGATCGTCCTCGGAAGGGAGTACGGGCGGCAGGCCGCGGTTGCTCGACGGTAGATACTCCAGAAGGCTCCGGATCTGATCGAGGCAGGCCGCGTCGTCGGTCACGACGAGGTCCGCGACACCGGATGTTTCGGCATGAAGACGCGCACCGCCCAGCTCTTCCATCGTCACATCCTCACCGGTGGTGTCCTTGATGACGCTCGGCCCCGTGATGAACATCTGGCTGGTACCCGCGACCATGACGACAAAATCCGTCAGCGCCGGTGAGTACGCTGCAACACCGATGCAGGGGCCCATGATCGCCGAAATCTGAGGCACGACGCCGGACGTGATCGTATTCTCGTAGAATATCCGTCCGATCGAACGCGTGACATCCAGCCCTTCCTGGATGCGAGCGCCGGCCGAGTCGTAGAGGCCGACGACCGGCGCACCCATCTTTCTGGCTGTTGCGACCGCGTATGCAATCTTTTCCGCGTGCACACTGCCGACGGTGCCGGCGAAACTGGGGTAGTCCTGGGCGAAGACATAGGTGAGACGTCCCGCGACCTTGCCGAAACCGACGACGACGCCGTCACCCGGTTGCTTCTTTTCCGCCATCCCGAAGTCTGTCGACGAGCTCTCGGCGAGCTGAAACTCCTCGACGAAAGACCCGGCGTCCATCAGGGTGTTGATCCGTTCTCGGGCAGTCAGTTTGCCTGCCGCGTGCTGTTTCTCGGTCCCGGAAGGGTTCGGTGACCGGGCCCGGTCCTCGAGCTCGCGCAGCCTGCGGGTCCTGTTCTCTCTGTCCGACATGGCTCCCCAGTGTGAACGGGCCCGGCCAGTGTCGCAACCCTGCTTTTGGAGGAAAGATGTCTCTCTTACGTGGGGGGACCGCACGGCGCCGGAGTTCCCGAATCCTGCGCAGGAGGACTCGACGATCGAAAGACGCATAAAAAGGAAGAAAGCTGGCCCGGCTTGACGGCGTGCAGGAGGTGTAGGAGGTGAGAACAGGGGGGTGTATAATTCGGTAAAACACCCCTTTTTAACAAGGATCACACCGCTTTTGGTGGCGGCGAGGAGGGTCTATGACAGGGAGGATACTCCGTTACTGTTTCCTCATGGTCGCGGCTTTGCTGGTCGTGTCGACAACCCCCGTAGAAGCCCAGAACATCGAAGGCAATTGGGTCTTTTCGGTCACAGCGCCGGAACCGGACCAGGCACCCTCGGATTTCAACGTCACGCTCTCAGCCGCGGGGGGCGTGATCACGGGTACTTTCGAGGGAACATCCGGCACATACGAAATGACCGGTAGTCTGGACTCCGAGGCCAGAATTATCAGATTGGCCTTCACGATCGAAAGGGACGGTAACACCGTTCCGGTTAATTTCACGGGCGAGGTGCACGCGGACCACATGGAAGGAGAGGTTGAATTCGGAGGCCTCGAGCCGGGTCTATGGAGGGCGGTGCGCCGGTAGATCAATCCGTGCTGTAGGACACTTCCGCCCGTCGCATCTTGTATGCCGCCATCATCAGGACCGCAAGCGTCATGACGAGTAAGCCGGGCACCGAAACCCACACTGAAGTGGGTTCTGTGATGACTTCGAGCGGCCCGAACGGAAGCGGGACCGGAGTGATCGACTGGAGGTAGTGGATCACGCTGATCTTCTGCAGGGTGGCCGGCAGGAAGATGTTGAGCGATTCCCAGCCGAGGACCAGCATCGCCGGCACGATCGGGTTCCGGGCAATGATGCCAATCAGAAGAAATACCGCGCCGTATCCGGCACACGCCAGAAATGCCACGCCTCCGTACGTCAGCATATGAGGAATGCCGACGCCGTTGACGAAATGACTCTCCATGACGCGAGAACCATAGGGCATGTACATGACGAGGTAGCTGAGCATCGTTGCCGGCACGAAGAGCACTGCGACGTTCAGCAATCCGGCGAGGTACTTGCCGGACATGATGATCTCCCGACGTACCGGAGCGAGCAGGTAGTAGTGCAACGTCTTTTCGAGGACTTCACCGCGGAACAGCTGGGTAAAAATGCCAACGCAGCCGAAGAAAATCGCCATCCGCAGGATGTAGGACTGGAACATGGTCGCAAAGATCAGGCCTTCCGTGCTCCCGTCGAATGTCCCCGGATTGTCGTCCAGGAAAAGACGCATCGTCAGCAGGAACAGCGGTCCCCCCGCCATGAGGAACGCGGCAATCCATCGTCGGCCCGCAAAGCTCTTCCGGGCCTCAAATCGAGTGACGGCCATGGTCTGGCGGAACCACAAACCCCAGGGGGCGGATTGTATCCGGGGACCGAGTCCCCTCGATGCGGTCTCTTGGCTGCTCATGTGGGTTGTCCGTTCGGGCCGACCAGGTAGTTGTAGACCGAATGCACGTCCTCATCGGTCGTGGCGACGCCTTCCACGTCCAGCGCCTCTTCGAGCACTATGCAATTCAGGAGCGAATAGAACTCGTCGACATTTCGTGTCTTGACGATGACGCCGCGGCCGTCGTCGCTGATCCGCGCTTCGACGACGTTGGGATCGGCAAAGACACGCGCCGCGATGATGGCCGGCCGGTCGCAGCGGACGAGGATCGTGATCGGATGCTCGTCGATTTCGCTGCGTACCCCTTGGATCTCGCCTTCGGCCACCACATAGCCGTGACTCATCATCACGACCTGGTCGGAGATCATGTCGACTTCGTGGAGGATGTGGCTCGACACGACAACGTGGAGCCCCTCGGCAGCGAGTTGTTGGAATAGCTCGATGAATTCCGTGCGAGCCATGGGATCCAGGCCGTTCAGAGGTTCATCCAGTACGAGGACCGAAGGGCGGTGGGCGATCGCCGTTGCAAGCTTGATACGCTGTCGCATGCCCTTGCTGTATCCCGCAATGCGGCGGTGGGCGGCGTCGGTCAATCCGACCTTCTCGATCGCGTCCCAGGTGATCGATTCAGTCTCGGTCCGTCCCTTACCATGAAGCGTGACCAGCGAATGCACGAGCGCGTACCCGGTCAGCCCTTTTGGGAATGTATCGAACTGGGTGCAGTATCCGATCAGCGGGTAGAACTGTTCGGGCTCGGCCGGAGACAAACCATGGACGCGCACCCAGCCCTTGGAGGGCTGCAGCAGGCCGGTGAGCACGTTCATCAAGGTCGTCTTGCCGGACCCGTTCGGGCCGACCAGGCTGGTGACGCCGGGGGGTATCGTCAGGTTGACCTTGTTGACGCCGAGAACCTCGCCGTAGAACTTCGAGACGTTCGAGAAGACGATGGCGTTTTCCGCGCTCATCGAACGACCTCGTAGGCCCGGACCTTGCGGGCGAGCATCCACAGGCTGACGCCACAGGTGATCCCCAGCGACATGAAGGCCGTCCAGACCGGCAGGGGATAGTCCCTGGCTGCCACGACTCCGTAGAAGAGCCACTGCCAGACGGCGTTGATGACGACCGGCAGCATCATCATGACCCCCCAATCGCTCCGGAGAATGCCGTTGAAAGCGCCACCGAATGCGGCGACGGCGAAGAAGATGCCGAACAGCATGGCACCGGCGACCGGCCGCCACTTTACCCACGCCGACAGGGCCAGAGCGAGCAGTGAGATCGTCAGGATCCAGGTCACGGATCCGACCACCATCGCGGTCGCGATTCGGAGATTGGACATCATCCAGCCGGTCTCGAGAACCGACTGCATCAGGAACAGCAGCATTCCAGGAATCCAGGTGATCAGCGAGAGCAGGGTTGCCAGTACCGCAAATTTGCCGAGAACGTACTCGCTCCTCGTGAACGGACGGCTCAGGTACAGTGGCAGCGCCCCGTTGGTCAGGTCCGGCGAAACGAGACCCGGACCGACCACTGCCGTCATGAAGAACGCCAGCGTTGACTGAAACCCCATAATGACGAGGAAGAAGTCGGCGTTGACGGCAAGCATCTCCTCGACTGGAATCTGGAACGCGAGCAGGGCGTCCAGGTTGTGGTGCAGATAGATGAAGGTTCCACCGATGAGGATCGGGACATAGCACAAGACGAAGAAGATCAACATGAGGCGCCACGCGAACACCTGTTCGAAGGCGTACCGTGCCAGTACCCAGAAGCGCCAGCGCGGCTCGGTCAACGTCCCGTCGTAGGGCCGGTATGTCTGCTTATAGACGGCCATCGGGCGCCTCCATCGCTTTCAGGAAGATGTCCTGCAGGGAATCCCTCTTGTAGTCGACCTTTCGGAGCTGGACACCCGTGTCGGCGGCAATGCGGTAGAGGTCCCGGATTTCGACTTCCGCCGGGAGCACCATCTTGATTTTGCGGCTTCCATTGACGGCAAGCTCGCAGCCTCGTGCCTCGACCATGCGCAGGAACGCCGACGTTTCACCCCGGGCTTCGACCTGGAGGAACTTGCGGTTCTCCCGACGCTCCTGCTCGAGGTTGGTGTAGACGACGATCTTGCCGCCTTTGAGTATCAAAACTTCGTCGCAGCATTCCTCGACATCTCGGAGCAGGTGAGACGAAAGGAGAAGCTGTGTGTGGCCGCTGTCCCGAATCTGACGAATGATTTCGATCATGCGTCGACGGGCGTTCGCGTCCAGACCATTCGTCGGTTCGTCTAGAATGAGCATCCGCGGCCCGTGGACCGTGGCGACAGCGAGTTTTGCCAGCTGCTTCATGCCCAACGAGTAGGTCCCGATCGGCCGGTATCGCGCTTCGCCCAAACCGAGGAAGAACAGCGTCTCGTGCGTGTGTTCGAGAGCCTCCTCTCTGGGCAATCCGGAGAGCTCGCCCATCATGCGGACCAGGCGGACGGCGTTCATGCCGGCAACGAACGAATCGTTCTCGGGCATATAGCCGATATGATGCCGAATCTCTCTCGCGCGGGTCCGGATATCCATCCCGAGGATTCGCGCCGTGCCGCTCGAAGGCGCATGAAAACCGAGCAGCGTCTGCATAAGCGTGCTCTTTCCGGCCCCGTTCGGCCCCAGTAGTCCGATCGCCCGTCCGGACAGGCTCCCTTCCAGATCCTCCAGGATCGGCCGACCGTTGAAGGTGACCGACAGGTGATCGAGTTCTATCGTGGGTATGGTCATCGGTCTTTACGGTAGGTGCGGTTCCTGACCGCACCTACCGTGGGAAGTTTTCTACTGCTGCACCTGCCTGAGCGTTTCCAGCAGGCCCGTGAATCCTCCCAGCGTGACGAGGTTGAAAGCCAGCTCACCCTGGTTGGATGCAACGATTCGATCGGCTTCGCCAACGACGCATACGAGCGTCGGTGGGGTGTTTGCGATCGTCTCGCCGATGGCATCCAGCTGTTCCTGCCCGACTATACCATCGGGTACGAACCCGGAAATCGAGGACAGCATCGGTGTCATGTTCTGGTACAGGATCGCGGAGCAATCGTTGGTTCCGCCCGTGGGCATCATGTTGTTGAAAGCAAGCGCATCGGCCAGGGTGTACCGCGTCTGGTTATACTCGAGCGCCTGGGTCACGAGTGCGCGGCTCGGTCCGGCGATCATGTATCCGCCGTAATAGGTGTAGTGAATTGAGGGCCCCTCACCCGCCCCTTCACCCGGCGCAACGAGCGTGTGGTAGATCAGGCCGCCAACTGATTCGGCCGAAATCTCAAGGCCAGTCTCGCCTTGGGCCGCAGCCATGCGGTTGATTTCGGCGACCATTCGTTCGATCGTGTTCTGCAGCCTCGCCGAATCGTAGACTTCCACGGCCACTTTCCAGGAGGGCGTCGGCAGGAGCGGGCCGTCGATGGCCACTACGAACTCGCCGCCGAGCGGTTCCGCCAGATCGTACTGGACGTCGATCCCGTGCTCCTGCTGGAAGTTCACCAGCTCGTTCCAAGCATCGGGGTCCATGGTCTGGGCCATGTCGAGCATGTCGCCGACGATCGAAGCCGGGTCCTCAGTCAGGCCAGCCACGACTCCGTAGGCGTCGGGAGACACGAACTCCAGGCCGCCCATCGGCGCCGGAGACCCGATCCAGGATGCGATGCCGCGCCTGGAGTCGTCAAAGTTCATGATCGCCCGTGTCGTGGTTCCGGCAGCCAGCACCTTGTAGTCGACGACCAGGTTGGCGAGGTTGTTGAAGCCCAGTTGCTCGGGTGCTTCAACCTGACCGATGAGCGTCTCAATGTCCGCTGCGAAAAGCCAGCTGGCACCCTCGGCGTACGCTTGGGCCACAGAGTCATAGAAGGGGCCGGAGGCGAATCCCGAACCCGGGGCCGTTGCTGCTGCTATCACGTAGGCCACCGAAGGGGAGAACGCGAATAATCCGCCCTCGATGTAGACGACGGGATCGTCGCTGCCCGCATAGGACTGCAGTTCAGCCAGACTTGCCGCGATCCCCAGACCCGAAGAATCTGTCGCCGCCGCTATGGCGCCGCGGAGCAGATCGAGAGCTGTCTCCGCATCGTTGACTTCGGCCAGGAGCAAGGGTTCGGCATCGTTGTCGTCTCCGCTGAGTGCGACGACGACCTCTTCTCCGATCAGGTTCGACATCGTGCGGACGTAGCCAATCATGTCTTCGATCGACACTTCGCCTTCAATGCTCCGCACGTTTGCCTCGGACCACCACTGACTTGTGATCGGGTTCTCGTCGATGCGTCGGACGAACACGTCGTAGGCGTCCGTCAGCGTACGAGCCAGGTTCGGGAATGCCGCGTACATCACCGTATTGGCGGGAACCCGTCCGAGCAGCGAAGAAGAATAGCGCAGACCCGGGCTTTCGAAGGCGGCCCGAAGCTCGCCGCG
The DNA here is from genome assembly GCA_965206125.1 of Terriglobia bacterium. GTDB lineage: Bacteria > Acidobacteriota > Terriglobia > 20CM-2-55-15 > 20CM-2-55-15 > CAXWPM01. Next base: position 34,893 of record CBDBIN010000043.1, on the reverse strand, counting down.
CATCTGGGAGAATTGCTGTAGCAACGCGACGTGCAGTTCGAACTCCTGGCTCCAGGCGATTTCTTCTTCGATCTCCATAGGCGTCAATGCCTGCGAGCTGTTGTACTGCTCGCCCGGATAGAGAGCGAGTTCCTCGGCGCCGTGTTCGACACGGACCTCGCCCTCGATCACGGAAACTCGGGCGCCCCTGGTACCCTCACTGACCGAGAAAACGGTGCCAACAACCGCGACATCCACGTCATCGGTCGATACATAGAGGTGACCCGAAGGTTGATTGGCCGCGCGGACGATGACGCTGCCACGTTCCAGTTGGATACGGACCCCGTCGCTGGCCGGGACCAACGCGATCTGGGACCGCTCCCGCATTTCGATTCGGCTGCCGTCGCCGAGTTCAACGATGGCGCCGGAATTCTTGCCGGTTCGGATCGGTTCCCGCACACCGATGGCGGCGCCAGGCTCGAGGGACGCCATCATCCCGCCGGAGATCCGGAACAGGTTTCCACGCACCGTTTGTGCGGAGGCATGGATCTCGATTGGGAACAGGAGCTGCCGGATCAGGGTGGATTGCTGCATGCCAACGACCAGTAATACAGCAGCCGCGATGCCTGCTCCAGCCCACTGCCATCGATGGCTGACTCCCGGGCGAGGGGACTTCGAAGCGGTTTCTCCGCCAGACTGAGCTGCTGTAAGCGCCCGTCGACAAGAGAAACACTCGTGACTGTGATCTTCGAGCAGTAAGACGCGGGCCGGGGTCAGCCGGCGGGCGAGATAATCGGGAATCAAGGATTGATAGTCGTCGCATCCACGTATGGCCTCAGCCGTTTCCACGACTTTCGCCGGTTCTGCTTCGCGGGCTGCTTCCTCGGAAATGTGTGCCCAAACGCGCGCCGCCGCTCGTTCGACCTCAGATGAACTGGGCCTGGCGTTGCGGGTTTCGTCGATCGCACGTTTGAGCGCATGGGCGGGCTTTCGACGTTTGGACTCCATTACTGACCTCCTCGGAACGAGCTCAGGGATTTACGGAGACTGCTGCGCGCTCTAAACAACGTGACGGCGATGGAACCAGTCGAGGTGCTCAACATGCGGGCGATCTCACCGTTCGAGTGACCCTCGACATGCCTCAGGACGAAGACCTGGGCGGATCGTGGGTTCATGTCGGCGAGGGCTTCTCTCAGCTTATCCCCCAGCTCGGAACTGTTGTGCTGGCGGGCAGGCCCGGGGCGTTTGTCGCGGATCAACGGCTCCATGTCCGTGATAGATTGACGGCGGCCCGATGAAGGTACGCGGGCCATCCGCGTTCGAGCTGAGGCATGGTCTCACGCCGCAGCAGACGGACGAACAGGGTCTGGAGTACGTCTTCGGCGTCATCGCCGTTGCCGGTCACTCGATACGCGGTCCGGTAGACCATGTCGTAGTGATCCATGAATACCTGTTCGAGTTCCTTGCTGGGCGCTGCCACTGGGGTAGCCTTGACTTCAACTGGTGTTGTCATTCGTCTTTCTCCACCCATGATGACGGCGGTCAGCGAGGACTATTAACAGGAAATTCCGTGGAAGTGCCCATATCTACTCCCATTTACGTCCGCCGACCACCAAAAGTTCAAGCGATAAATGGGGACAGGCACCGATGTCCCTAATTAATACAGGCTGCTAGACTTCCTCTGTTCGCGGACCCCCACGTGGGGTAGGGTGGAGCGAATGTCCGAGCGCATCCGCATCGTGGTGTCCCGGCACGCTGTTTTCTATACACCGTTGATCGCGACGGTGGCGGCCGGATTCATGGAAAACGAAGGCCTGGAAGGGGTCTATTCGGTCAAACCGCCCGACCGCGGGACCTTCGACATGTTGGCGGCCGGCGAGGTGGACGTTGTCCAGGCGGCCGTGTCGTCCAATTGGGGGAGGATCGAGCGGGGTGCGCGAAACCTGCCGGTTCACTTCGCCCAGATCAACCAGAGGGATGGCTTCTGGATCACCTCCAGAGAGGATAAGTCGTTTAATTGGAAGGACCTTGAAGGCAGGGAGCTGATTGCCGACCAGGGACCGCAACCGATGGCCATGCTCCGCTACGCCGCAAGACGGCAGGGAGTGGACTGGATGAAGGTCCGGTTGATTGAGGCGGGCACGCCGGATCAGATGGACCGGACTTTTCGCGAAGGCAGTGGCGATTTCGTCCATCAACAAGGCCCCTGGCCGCAGCAGTTGGAGCGCGACGGCGTCGGCCGTGTCGCCGCTTCCGTCGGAGCAGCCATGCCGATGGTCGCCTTCAGCAGTATCATGGCATCACCGGACTACCTCGAGACCGCCGGGGCGGCTGCATTTATGCGCGCCTACCGAAACTCCCTGCGCTGGGTTCGGTCTACGGCGCCGGCCCAGATCGCCGGGCGCCTCGGGACTTACTTCGAAGCGGTCAGTGCTGACGCATTGGAGGATGCCGTTTTGGGTTACCAGCGGATCGGCTGCTGGCCCGAAGACCCTCGGATTCCCGAAACCCTGTACGAACAGGCTCTGGACGTGTTCCTCGAGAGCGGCGGTATCCCGCGACGATACCGATATTCAGATGTGGTCGTGGAGCCGCCCACTGCCGCCTAACTATAAAGTAATAGATAATATATGGTTATCTATCTATTGAATAAATTTTACTTAACTTCAAAGTAAGCAGGGCGATGAATGCCCATTGAAGCGATCAATCCCAGCACCGGCAACACGATTCAAACCTACGACGAGCACTCCGCAGATGAGGTGAGCGCCATCATCGGTCGTGTTGCCCGCGCCCAGCGTGAGTGGCGCGATGTCGACTTCGCTGAGCGGTCCTCCCGGATGCGTGAGGTGGGACGACTCCTGCGCGAGCGGAGGGACACATACGCGACACTCATGGCTTCGGAAATGGGCAAACCCGTCGTTCAGGGACGGGCCGAGGCCGAAAAGTGCGCCTGGGGTTGCGACTACTACGCGGAAAAGGCGGAGGAGTTCCTGGCCACCGAGGAGGTGGCCACCGATGCCGTTCGCAGCCGGGTTGTCTTTGAGCCTCTCGGCGTCATCCTCGCCGTGATGCCATGGAATTTTCCGTTCTGGCAGGTTTTTCGGTTTCTTGCGCCCGCTTTGATGGCGGGTAACGGGGGCTTGCTCAAACACGCCTCGAACGTGCCGGGATGCGCACTCGAGATTGAGAAAGTCGTCCGGGATGCCGGTTTCCCCGAGGACATCTTCCGAACGCTGATGATCGGATCGGCCCGGGTGGGCGGCGTTGTCGACAACCCCGCGGTTCGGGCCGTCACGCTGACAGGAAGCACCGAGGCCGGAAAAGCCGTGGCGGCACGGGCCGCGTCCAGGCTCAAGAAGGCGGTCCTCGAGCTGGGCGGCAGTGATCCTTACCTGATCCTGGACGATCGCGCTCTGGAGAAAACGGTGGAGAGCTGCGCCGCCGCCCGGCTGGTCAACGGCGGCCAGAGTTGCATCGCGGCCAAGCGCTTCATCGTGCTTTCGTCCATACGCGGGCGATTCGAAACGCTGCTGGTCGACCGGATGCGATCTTACCGGATGGGAGACCCGACCGAGGACGAGACCCAGATCGGCCCTCAGGCGCGCCATGACCTGCGGGACGAACTGCACGATCAAGTGCGCCGAAGCGTCGACGCCGGTGCTCGCCTGCTGCTGGGCGGAAAGGTTCCCGGCGTCTCCGGCGCCTTCTACCCGCCGACCGTTCTTGCCGATGTTCGGAAGGGAATGCCGGCCTATGAGGAAGAGATGTTTGGGCCGGTGGCTGCCGTGATTGCGGTCGAGGATGAGGCGGAGGCCATCGATGTGGCCAACGACACGGTGTTCGGGCTTGGGGCCGCCGTTTACACCGCCGATCAGGATCAGGCCGAGCGCGTTGCAGCCCGAATCGAAGCGGGCTCGTGCTTCATCAACGGTTTCGTGAGATCCGATCCCCGGCTACCGTTCGGGGGCATCAAGGAGTCCGGCTACGGCAGGGAATTGTCCGCCTACGGCATCCGCGAGTTCGTCAACATCAAGACGATCTACCGGGAGCGCTAGCAACGTGAACCGAACCGGGAAAATTCTTCTTCCTAAACTGCATTGTATCGGTCCAACAATAAGGGGATAGGCTCCCCTGTCCCCTTATGGCCCCTATAGCTATTACACTCTTGGCAATGGATCGAATCCTGAAATTGCTGTGGCGAAACAGGGGGGACAGGGGAGCCTGTTCCAATCCCGAGCCGTGGGGAGGCATCGATGAACCGTAAGGGACGACCGATTCAGACCGCGATCCTGGTTATCGCGCTGGTGCTGGTGACAGCCCAGCCTGGCGTGGCACAGCGGACCGAGCTCAAGCCCGGATTCAACGTCTTTTCACCCGAGCAGGACGTCGAGATGGGCCGCGAGGTGGCGATGGAAGCGGAGCGGGAGCTGCCGATCATCGATGATGTCCAACTCGAGGGTTATCTTAACCGCCTCGGCCGATCCCTGGCCTCGGTGGCACCCGGGGAGGATTACCCTTACCAGTTCAAGCTCGTCAACGATTCATCGATCAACGCTTTTGCGCTTCCGGGCGGGTTCATCTTCGTCCATCGGGGAATCATCGAAGCTGCGGACCGCGAGGCAGAGCTGGCAGGCGTGATGGCCCACGAAATCGCCCACGTGGCGATGCGTCATGGGACGAACCAGGCATCGAAGGCCTACATCGCGCAGGCTCCGCTGGCGATCCTCGGGGGTATCTTCGGTGGTGGCTCCGGTGTCGGATCGATCTTGACGCAACTTGGCATCGGCTTTGGAGCGAGTTCGCTTTTTCTCAAGTTTTCTCGCGACGCCGAGCGGCAGGCAGACTTGATGGGCGCCCAGATTCTCTACGATGCCGGGATCGACCCCACGGGTATGAGCGAGTTCTTCGAGAAGCTCGCCGAGGAGGGCGGCGGTGGTGTGGAGTTCTTCAAGAGCCATCCCAACCCGGAAAACCGAATCGACAGCGTCCGGGACGAACTCGCGAAGCTGGGTGATCCGCCGGCGCGCTATCGCGATAACTTCTCCGATTTTCGCCGCGTCAAGGACCGGCTCGCGGATGTCCCCGAGGCGAAGCCAGGCGAGCGCCGACCGACCGCAAGGGAAGACCGTCGGGACGATCGCCGTCCCGAACGTCCATCAGGACGGTACCGGCTGTACGAGAGCCCTACTTTGAGGCTGGCCTACCCCAACAACTGGCGCGTGTTCGAGGGTCGCGAGTCGCTGACGTTTGCTCCAGAGGGCGGGTTGGCGGGCCCGGGCGGCAGTCTGGTCGCCTACGGCATGCTGGTCGCAGTTTTCGAGCCGCGACCTGATCGGCGTGGTCGAATCACGCTGGAAGACGCGACCGACCAGTTGATCGACAACCTGAGGCGTTCCAATGCGCTCCGGGTCGAGCGGGGGTACCGGCGCGGCCAGCTTGCGGGCCGAAGTGCGCTGTCGACAATGCTGCTCGGCGAGTCTCCGTTCGGGGGGCCCGAACGTGACTGGTTGCTGACCGTTCTGGTGCCCGACGGCCGTCTGTTCTACTTCGTCGGCGTGGCGCCCGAGCGGGACTTCGACCGTTACGAGCAGACGTTCCAGACGATGCTGCGGGAATTGCGGATTCTGCCCCGACGCTAGCGTCCAGAGGGGGCAGCCCCGACCGTTTCATGCTGCCCCACAGCCGAAGTACTCGACGTTCTCCAAATCCTGCCTCTAGGGCGCCGCATAAATAGGGACATAGGTGCCTGTCCCTATTTAAGTTCTAAAAACCCAATCCCATAACGGGGAAGTCACGCCGAAGCGCTTCCTGTCGTCGATGAAATGGTGGTGGAAGTGTCGCCGTCGTTGTCCGTCCATCCCATGGCGCAGCGAAGAGCTCGTGTGCACGCGGTAGTGCACCCATTCGTAGTAGAGAAACCCCGCCCAGACTCCCGTCATGATGCCGGCTGCTTCGACCGGGCTCCCGGAACCCCAATAGGTCACTCCCAAAATAACTACAGACAGCGGTAGGCTCGTCTGCGGTCGGACCAGAATCTTCCTTGCGTCGCGCGGGTCGTGATGGTGGTCCAGATGCAGCCCATGCACGATGCGAGCGAGGCGCGGGTTCGACGGAGCGGAGTGAAAGACAAACCGATGCAGCCCATATTCGACCAACGTCCAGAGCAGCCCACCCGACAGGATCCACAATATGTAGTCCAAGGGCGAAAGGGGCGCTTCGTCGGCTCGAACCCAAAGGAACAAAATTCCTGCAAGGATCGGGTACAGCCAGAACGATGCGAAGAGTCCGAACTTGCCCGCCATACCAGCAATTATAGTGAATCCTGGTCCGGCGCCTAACGGCCGGGGATTCACGACGTTACCAGGTCATTGATGCTTGGTCGAATCAAGCCTCAATCGAGTAGAATGACGAGCAACGTTTACCGGAGGATCCATGCGGAAACTTATCTGCCTGATCGCGTTCGCAACGGGTGCAAGCATCTGGCTTGCCGGTGTCCATGCGCAATCGGTGGCGACGCTCGAACCGAGCGGCAGTTATACGCTTGATGGGGACTGGGCCGAGTTGCCCGACGGTACCGAATGGGGCGCCGTGTCTTGGGCGGCCGCCGATGCCCGCGGCTGGATTCATGCCTTCAGACGGGAAGGCCCGATCTTCACATTCGACGCGATGGGCCGGTTCGTTCGCGAGTGGGGGGAAGGGGTCGCGAAATGGACGCACGGAATCCGTGTCGATCATGACGGCTACATCTGGGTGACCGACGGGCAGGGCCACCAGGTCAAGAAGTTCAGTCCGGACGGAACGCTGCTGATGACCCTGGGCAAGTATGATGTCGCCGGTGACGGCCCGGACACGTTCAACCGACCGACCGATGTCGCCGTCGCGCCCAATGGGAATTTCTATGTGTCCGACGGCTACGGCAATTCTCGAGTTGCGATGTTCGCGCCCGACGGAACGTTCATGAGGTCGTGGGGTACGCGAGGCGATGGTCCCGGCCAGTTCAACCTCCCGCACTCAGTAGTGATCGATCCCAGGGGACGCGTGCTCGTTGCCGACAGGGAGAACGATCGCGTTCAGGTCTTCGATGCCCAGGGACGCTTCATCGAACAGTGGGCGGATATCGGGAACCCTTATGGCCTGGCCATCCATGACAACCGCGTCTTCATCGCCGACGGGATTCTCAACCGCGTGGCGATCACGGATCTCGACGGCACGTTGGTCGACGTCATCGAAGGGGCCCAGATGGCTCACGGCATCGATGTCGATCGGATGGGCAACGTCTATGTCGCGTCGAACCGCGGTTCCAGCCTGAAGAAATTCATCTACACCGGTACCTCCAATGAGGGGCAAGAGTCGTTGGCCCAGGCTCAGGCGGAACAGGTGATGGAGGAAGCGCATCGAGGAGTTTTCGCGCCCGACGGTGCCGAATCCGAAGCGGCGCGCTTCACCGAGACGATCGCCCGAGAACTTCCCGGTGGCGGCGCCACCGGACCGCTTGTTCGTCGGAACCTGATCGACGATCACGTCTTCGGCAGGATCGAGCGTGATGGGATACCTCATGCCGGTCCCTCGTCCGACGCCGAGTTCATCCGTCGCGTCTACATCGACGCCACAGGTCAGCTTCCACCGGTCCAGGCCGTGCGGGAGTTTATCGCCAGCAGCGATCCGACAAAGCGCGACAAGTTGATCGACGCGCTCGTCGGAACCGAAGCGTTTGCCGAACAGTGGGCCTGGTTCTGGGGTGACCTGTTCCGGTTGACCGGACGTACGGGCCGCGGCAAGAACGGGTTCCACTTCTGGAACAAAGAGTGGCTTCGCGTGGACCGGCCATACCGCGATGTTGTCCACGACCTGTTGACCGCTGTCGGCAAGAGTCACAGCATGATCCCCGCTCTTGGCCTGATCGGCAGGAACAATGTCGGCGTCAACAATCTCCCCGACAGCGCGGACGACTTCCGGGTTTCGAACCGACTGGATTCGATCGACGAGTTCAACGTCGATGTCGCGCGGATCTTCCTCGGCATCAACACGACGTGCGTTTCCTGCCACGATGGTGAGGGACACCTGGAGTCGATCAACCTGTACCTGGCCGGAAAGACGCGAGAAGAATTCTTCCGCCAATCCGCATTCCTGGGTCGTACGCGCATGCTCAGCGCCTGGGACGACCGTTCGAAAAATACGGGCAACGGGGATCAGGTGATTGACGATCTGGCCCCGGGCTACGACACCGACCACGACGCCCCGTTCATGACGGCGAGTCTCAATCGCTTCCCGCGATATGGCGGCATGTGGTCGCCGGCGTTCTTCCTGACGGGCGAGGGCGCCGACCCCGACGTCAACCCTCGGGCGGAACTGGCACGCATGTTGACCGAGAACATCCAGTTCGGGCGTGCGACGGTGAACCTGGTATGGGGCCGGCTGATGACGGTGCCGTTCGTCGCCCCTTATGACGGATTCGACCTGGCGAGACTCGATCCGGAAAACCCTCCCCCGACGCCGTGGACGGTCCAGCCGACAAACCCGGACCTGCTCGACGCGTTGGCACGGGAGTTCATGAGCAACGACACCAGCGTGCAGCACCTGATCAAGACGATCATGAAGTCGAGCGCCTACCAGTTGTCGGCACGCTTCCCCGGTGAGTGGGACGAAGCATACACGCCCTACTACGCCAGGAAGTACGTGCGTCTGCTGCGGGGGCCGGAGATTATCGATGCGATTACGCGCGCGACGGACCGGCCGCAGGAGTACAACTTCGGGGGCGGTCGCGTGGATCGGGTCCTTGCACTGGCAAGTCCGAGCGATGTTGGACGGCGCGGTGACTACGGAGAGATCACCTCGCTGATGCAGGCCTTCTTCCAGGGGAATCGGGCGGCGCAACCGCCGGACGGGAACCGGCCTTCGACGCTGCAGGCGCTCCTGATGACGGGTTCGGACGTCGTGAACTCCCGCGTCCTGGCCGAAGAAAACAGCCGCGTTCAGCAGTTGCTTGAATCAGACCGAAGCGATGTCGAGATCATCGAGGAGCTCTTCCTGGCGACACTGGCCAGGACGCCGAGCCCCGAAGAAGCCGAGGTCGCGCTTCAAGCATTCGAGCGGGATCGTCGCCGGGGTGCGGAAAACGTCCAATGGGCGCTCCTGAACGGCATCGAGTTTGCGCTGAATCATTAGCCGACTGTGATAGGACAAGAATGGAGCGTCAACTTCGAGATCTAGTTCCCACCAGGCGGGAACTCCTCAAGTGGGGAGGCGCCGCGCTCGCGGGAGCGTGGGTGGACCGCGTCGTGTGGCCGCAACAGGTCCGGGCACAGGGCAGGGCGAGGCCCCGAGGAAGCGCACGAAACTGCATCTTCATCGAGATGGGTGGCGCGATCAGCCAGATGGAGTGCTGGGACTTCAAGGAGACGCGGTTCACGCCGACGGACCTGGAGCCACAGCGAATCAACGACGATATTGTCCTGTCCAAGACGCTCTTCCCGAACCTTGGCAACTACATGGACCGCGTGTCGTTCGTGCGTTCCATGCGTGCCAACGAGCTGGTTCATTTCATCGGGCAGTACCACACCCAGACTGGGCGTGCCCTGAACGTCGCGCTCGCGAGGGAGATACCCGGCTTCGGCTCGGTAATTTCGTATGAACTGGAGTCGCGACGTGCGGACACCGACACGTTCCCCACGTATATGGGCACCTACCTCACGCAGGCGCGTGCCGGGGCCATCAGTTCCGGATTCTTACCGACCCGGTTTACTTGCCTGGATCTGAACCCGACAACCGTGTTCGAGTCTTTCGGTGGAAACCGAGAAGGGTTGGATCAGCTTCTCGAGGAGCGCTGGCGTCTGCTGAGGGCGTTTGCCGAAGTTTCCGAAGCGGAACGGGCGTCGTTCGGAAAGAAGGCAACAGACTTCCGAACCTATTACGACGAAGCGGAGCGGCTCGAAGGGGATCCGCGCTGGCAGGCGGCCTTCAGCACCAACGACGCGGAAAAGGAACGTTACGGCAGCGACGAGTTCGGACTGGGCCTCATTCTGGCCAAGAACGTAATTGCAGCCGACGCGGGTACCCATTTCATGTACGTGTACGACGGCGACCGCTGGGATCATCACAGTTTCATCTTCACCCACGAACGTTTTCCCAGAAACCACTACTTCACGTGCAACCGGTTCGACCAGGGCCTGACGGCCCTGCTCGAGGACCTGGGCAAGATGCCCGGACACGATCAAGGCAAGACGCTGCTGGACGAAACGCTGATCGTCGCGACGAGCGAGTTCGGCCGCACACCGGAAATGAACCCCGTGGACGGACGGGACCATTGGCGGGAGGTCTACACCGCGCTGTTTGCCGGGGGTGGGGTCCAGGGCGGCCGCGCCATCGGACGTTCCGACGAGATGGCAGCGTATTGCCTCGAGAGCGGGTGGAAGCACCCGGAGCAGCCGTTCATGGACAATATCGTCGCCACCATCTATTCGGCGCTGGGGATCGATTGGCGTCAAAGAATCACGGAAACACCGTCGAGCCGCGCGTATGACTACATCCAGACCGCTCCGATCGGCGGTGGCGAATTCATCGACGACGACGAGATTGCGGAGCTTTTCGAGTAGCGTGAGCCGAGGATTCTTCCGCGCTCTCGTCGGACTGACGGTTCTCGCTCTCCTCTGTCCACCGTCCTTTTCACAGGATCAGTCTTCCGAAACAGAAATGGCTCGTATCCCGGCCGGAGAATTCTGGATGGGACGGACGCATGTCTGGCTGCTCGACGAGCTTGGTATGAACCTCAGGTTGAGGCTGGACGATCAGCCGGCGCACCTGGTCGGTCTCGACGCGTACGAGATGGACCCGTATGAGGTGACCAACGAAGGCTACATGTCTTTTGTCGAGGCCACAGGGCACGGGCGGCCCTATCACTGGGTGGATGGCGAGGTGCCGGAAGGCCGGGACCGATTTCCGGTCTACAACGTGAACTGGTCCGACGCGACCGCTTACTGTGGGTGGGCCGGAAAACGTCTTCCCACAGAAGCGGAATGGGAACGGGCGGCCCGCGGACTGACCCGGATGACAATGTATCCGTGGGGCGACGATCTGCGTCCACGCGTGGGCGGGCAATCCCGGACGATGGCCCAGATCAGTCGGGCAGACGGCCCCACGGAGGTTGGGTCATTCGAGCCCAACGGTTTCACGCTTTACGACATGACCGGCAACGTCTGGGAATGGGTCGAGGACTGGTATTCGCGCGGCTACTATCCGATCAGCCCGGAGGAAAACCCGTCCGGGCCGGAAACGGGGATCTACCGTGTGATGCGAGGCGGCGGTTGGTCCGACGGCGACGCCCGCATTCTGGCCCTCCACTACCGCAACTTCACCGACCCGGAGCATCGCACCGTCACGATCGGCTTCCGCTGCGCGAAATCAATGCCGGAATAGCGTGTAGGGGTGGCACCTGTGGCCACCCGACGTCATCAATGTTGATGCGTGGATCAAGAGTTTCCACCGCAGAGGTGGATAAAGAGTGCCCACCGCAGAGGCGCAAAGGACGCAAAGGTGATGAAGGCAAACTCCCTCTTTGCGCCGTTGCGCCGAGGCCTGAATGATGTCAGGTGGGATCTCCGCCGAACGGCGTAGGTGTCGGGCGGGCACAGGTCCCGCCCCTACAATAGGGGGACCATGTTTCCTATTCAACTAGGCCGACGAAGTCTCTCAACAGCGCTGGTCATGGCCCTCGGCGTTGGCGCCCTCGCCGCACAGACCGGTGGACCTGCCGATTTCGAGACCGATCGCGTCGCGTATCGCCTGTCGATGCCGGACCCGTCCTCACACCTTTTTACGGTCACGATCGAGGTGGACTTCTCGAGCGAAGTGCCCGGGACCGTCGATTTTCAGATTCCGATGTGGTCGCCGGGTCGCTATGCGGTCGCCGACTTCGGGAAGAACGTCCAGGGATTTGCCGCGGCCGGCGACGGCCGGCTTCTTGGGTTTGCCCGAAAAGACTCGCAGACCTGGACCGTCACAACCGGAGGTTACCGGAGCGTTCGTGTGGCGTACCGCGTGTTTGCGAACACGCTGTCGGGCACCTATGCCCAGCTCAATACGCGGCACGCGAACTATAACGGCCACGAGCTGTTCATGTACCTGGCGGGGCACAAGCCGGACGCTGTCGATCTGGAAATCGACGCGCCGGCGGGCTGGAGGATCATCAACGGGTACACCACGCGTCCGAACCAGAGTGCCTGGAGCTTCCCCGACTACGACACGATGGCGGACGCTCCGACGGAGATCGCTCCAGACTGGACCCTCGACGAGTTTACGCACCAGGGTAAGACCTACCGTGTGATGGTTCATTCGATGGGAGACGAGGGCGGTCGGCGACCGGCCCTGGTGGCCGATATCGAGAAGATCGTCCACGCCCAGACCGAATTCTGGGGGGCTCCAGAGCTCGATCAGTACACGTTCATGATTCATTTTGCCGCCGACGACCGGTCCGGCGACGGCATGGAGCACCTGAACTCGACCCAGGTTATCGAATCCGGGGCGTTGATCGACCCGGGGATGTATGCCAGCGCCATCGGCACGGCATCCCATGAATTCTTCCACACCTGGAATGTGAAGCGCCTGCGCCCGGTCGAACTCGGACCGTGGGACTTCACCCGCCCGGTGGCGACACGGGCCCTGTGGGTGGTCGAGGGGCTGACGAATTACTTCGGCCGAATGATGCTGTACCGTGCAGGCATCTGGGGCGAGCGTCAGCTGCTCGATCGATTGAGCGGAACGATCTCGAACGTAGAAAACTCACCGGGAACCCGGACGATGAGCGTTGAGCTCGCCTCGATGACCGCGCCGTTCCGGGACGCGGCGATTCATCGTCAGCGGACGAATCTTTCAAACACGTCGATCAGCTACTACTCGAAGGGCGAAATTGTCGGACTCCTCCTCGATCTGTACATACGATCGAGAACCGAGGGCGCGACTTCGCTCGACGATGTCATGCGCCGAATGTACGAGGAGTTTTACGTCAGCAGCGCTTCGGACAGTTACTACCTGAAGGGACGCGGTTATCGTGTCGAAGACTTCGAGCTCGTCGCATCCGAGGTCGCCGGTTTCGATCTGGAGGAATTCTTCGAGCGATATACACGCGGGAACGAGACGCCCCCTTATGACGACATCTTAGGCCCGGTCGGTCTAGTATTAGTCCGGACTCCGTCGGCCAGGGCGTTCACGGCAGGGCTTGTCGTGGGCACGGGGCTCGCAGTCACTGCGGTTCGGCCGGATTCCGCAGCAGCCCGGGCCGGAGTGGAACAGGGCGATATCCTTCGGAGCATCGGTGGAACTTCGGTCAACCGTGCGAACTGGCGTGACGTTCTGAACGGATATGCCGGCGGCGACCGCGTGCCGGTTCGCATCGGCCGGAACCGAAACGAAGTCGATCTTGTCCTCGTCCTGGGCGCGCCCGATGTCTTCGACTACCGGATCGGGGATCTCGAAACTGTCACTGACCAACAGCGCGCCATGCGCGACGCATGGCTGGCTGGGAAAACTTTCTGAAAGGAATAGTCGAGCGTATGCGATTCGACACACGTGCCGTTCACGCCGGTCCTTCAACCGATCCGGATACGGGAGATGTCGTCCCTCCCATCCGCCTGTCGACCACGTTTGTGCGGGATGCGACGAGCCAGCCTCTTGGCGAGCATACGTACATCCGCGAGTCCAACCCAAACCAGGCTTATCTGGAGGCGGCGCTAACGGAACTGGAAGGCGGTGAAGCAGCGCTGGCGTTCGCTTCCGGGATGGCTGCGGGTGTTGCGCTGTTTCAATCGCTCTCGGCCGGCGACCATATTGTCATGCCGGAGGGTGTCTATTACGGGTACACCGTGGCATTCCAGGAGTACTGCGCCAAGTGGGGCATTGAAGCGGACTTTGTACGGACAGAGGACACGGTGGAGATCCGAAAAGCGCTCCGGCCGACGACCCGGCTGGTGTGGGTTGAGACGCCTTCGAATCCGATGATGAGGGTCGTCGATCTGGCTGGTGCGGCCGATGCGGCACACTCGGTCGGTGCGCAGCTCCTGGTCGACAACACGTTCGCGACCCCGGCGCTACAGCGCCCTCTCGAACATGGCGCCGATGTTATTCTCCACTCGGCGACGAAGTACTTCGGTGGCCACAGCGACGTTATGGGCGGATGCCTCGTCTTCGCCAGGAAAGACCCTCTCTTTGAGAGCACCCTGCGGACCCTTCAGGTCCTGGGGGCCGTGCTGGCGCCTTTCAATTCCTGGCTGATTCTTCGCGGCCTGCGAACTCTCGCGGTACGAATGCGAGCCCAGAGTGAGAATGCCTTCAAGATCGCCCGAATGCTCGAAGGGCACCCGACGATCGCGGCGGTCCACTATCCGGGCCTCGAATCCAATCCCGGTCACGCGCTTGCGGGCAAACAAATGGAGGCCTACGGAGCGATGGTGTCGTTTCAGATGAAGAGAGGGCGGGATGCCGCGTTGGCCACCGTCGGCCGCGCGAGACTCTTTATCCGCGCAACCTCACTCGGCGGAGTGGAAAGCCTGATCGAACACCGGGCGACAAGCGAAGGAGCCGATGCGACGAGTCCGGACGATCTGGTGCGCCTTTCGGTGGGACTCGAACACGCCGACGATCTGATCGAAGACCTTAGCCGCGCGCTCTGTCCTGTGGAGTGAACAGCACTGTCGTCCGGGCCGAGCCCCAGGTCGTCACCGTGGTTTCAGTGGAACGAGAATTACCCGGTCGCTACCGCTCTCGGTTCTATCGGTTTGGGGCGGTCTGGTCGCCGTGGCTCTCGATTCCGTTGGGGTCTAGTCTCAACTTTCGGATCGCGACGACGGCCAGGACCACATACAGACCGCACCCGGCGATCAACGGCCAGAGCAGCCACGGGAATGCCGTGAACAGCTCCAGCGACAGGTAAGCCTGCAAGTAGCAGAGCGGCGCCATCCCGATGGTGCTTCCCAGGACCAGGGTTCCCAGCGACATCGGCGTGAGTCCGGCCGCGTACGACACGATATCGGATGAGGTGAGAGGATTGACACGAAGTAGCACCACGCTGACCAGACCCCGTCGCCGGATGAACTCCTCGACCCTCAACATGTGATGCGACTCGAAGAAGGAGTGACCCCACGCCTGGCCGACCATTGTGCGCATCAGGAGGAAGGCGATCGCTGAGCCGAGGGAGTTACCCAGGAGCGATAGGGTACCACCCCAGAAGCCTCCGAAGATCACGCCGCCGGGCAGGTAAAGAATCGTGCCGGGAATCGGGGCGACCACGACCTCTACGGTGCACACCAGAACGTACGCCAGGGGGGCGAGCGGACCCCAGGCGAGAAAAACCCCCCGAACTGCGGCGACCTTGGCTTCGGAATCGAGTTCAGTGCTGAACAGTGCGGCGAGCACTCCGCCGGTCGTGTAGGACCAGATCGCCCATCCGACAATGCCCGCAAGGGCCAGCGCGGCGAGCGTTTGCTCGCGTCTCACGCGCACACCGTCGGTCCGGGCAATCTCGTAATCAGCATCGGTCGTATTGTATTTGATTTCCCTTCAACCCACTTCCCAACTGCGAACATCGAATAAGGATGTGACCAGAAGCGCGTTGCGACGTCTATGCAAGGGTTGAGAGGCCCAACTGCCTTCGAGATAACTTTTTACAGCTCGCCCGAAGCTCACAAGCTTCGGGTCCGGGTGTCCGGGCTATATTTGAAACAGAAGACCGTTATGTCCTCGAGAAGCAAACTGATCGCCCTCGTCGTGGTCCTGGTCATGGTGCCGACCACGATCCTTTCCTACCTCCAGTACGAGTCCCTGCTCGAACTTCAGGCCACGACCGTGCTCGCGATCGAGGAGAACCTCCGGCAGGTGCTCGGCACGGTGGCGGGCACGGCCGCAGATGAACTGGTCTGGACAGCCGACGAAGCTCTTGGAGCCATTCGTCCCGAAGAGGTCACGCTCGGTAACGTCGGCTTGATCAAGAGCCACTTTGAGAGAGCCCTGGAGGGCAACCCGGCGATCGAGGCTCTTTTTATTTCGTCCTACGGCTGCGTATGCCCACAGGACAGGTTTTCCGTCATCACCACCGCCAAGGGATCGCGATTTTTTCTCGATCCGGAGATTCGTCCGGAACGCTTCGGAGTAGAGGTCAGCGCACTCTACGAGACGGCCAAGGAGTCCGTGCGACCGGACTCCCGCCTGGCGCGTCAGTTCTTCTTTTCTCACGTTTCTTCCTGCGCCGGAGTGTCCTGCCGTAATGGACGGGACTTCGAGACGCTCGTTTTCTATCCGCTGATCAACTCGGCGGGGCAGGAACTGGGTTTCGCGGGCCTGTCGGTCGCTCCAGAATTCGTCGTCAACCACTTGTTTGAGAAAGTGATGCCCCAGTCGGTCGAGTCCAACCTGGCTTTCGGCATTTTCGATGAGAATGGACGCGCACTCTATTCGACGGCCAACTCGTGGGGCAAGTATGAAGTGAGTCTTCCGTTCGAGCCCGTCTTTCCCAAGTGGCGAGTGGACATGGGCTTTGCGGACATGACGATCGACGAACTGGCACGGCGGAACTTCGAGAAGAGCGTGGCGCTGTCGCTGTTCGTCCTGTCGCTGCTGATCCTGGGTATCGTGCTTACGATGCGTGCGACAGCTCGCGAACTCCGGCTCTCGGAGGCCAAGTCGACGTTCGTTTCGAACGTGTCCCACGAGCTGAAGACTCCCTTGGCGCTGATCCGGCTATTCGCGGAGACCTTGGAGATGGGGCGAGTGCGGTCGGCGGACAAGGCGCAGGAGTACTACCGGATCATATCCAACGAGAGTCGCCGCTTGACGCAGTTGATCAATAACATCCTCGACTTCTCTCGGATAGAAGCGGGACGCAAGGAATACCAGTTCGAAGAGACCGATGTCGCGGCCGTCGTCCAGGAAGTGGTTGATACCTACCGCTACCCGCTGCAGAACGCGGGCTTTGAGATCGTGACCGACATCGAGCCGAATCTACCCGCCGTCAAGATCGACCCGGATGCGATGTCGCAGGCCGTCCTCAACCTGATCAACAATGCGGTCAAGTACTCTGACGAGGTCAAGCGCGTCGAGGTGCGGGTTCGCGGCGCCGGCAGCCACGTCGCGGTCGAAATCGCCGATCACGGTGTGGGCATTCCGGCTTCGGAACAGCGCAAGATATTCGAGAAGTTCTACCGGATCAGTACCGGCCTGGTTCATGACAGGAAGGGCAGCGGTCTTGGGCTGGCCCTGGTCGAGCACATCGTCAAGGCCCACCGCGGAGAGATACGGGTTGAGAGCACTATTGGCAAGGGGAGCCGATTCACCGTACTGATTCCTTTCGGGTTCGAGGCCGGCTTGGAGTACACACCATGATCGACGGAGCAACAGATGTGAGTCGCAAGGTAATGGTTGTCGAAGATGAGCCGGATATGGTTCTCGGCCTCAAGGACAACCTCGAATTCGAGGGGTACGCCGTTTGTGTCGCCGGCGACGGCCGGGAAGCGATTCGTCTGGCGGCCCAGGAGAGTCCCGACCTGATTCTGCTCGACATCATGCTGCCGCAGTTGAGCGGCTTGGACGTCTGCCGTACACTTCGCAGCCAGGGCACGGATGTGCCGATCATCATGCTCACCGCTCGCGGCCAGGAGGTCGATACAGTCGTCGGCCTCGAGGTAGGCGCCGACGACTACGTGACGAAGCCCTTCAGCGTCAAAGAACTCCTGGCTCGCGTACGAGCTCAGCTTCGTCGTGCTTCGCGCACCGTCGGGGTCCTGGATTTCTACGCTTTCGGTGACATCGAGCTTTCATTCCGCAAGCACCAGGCGGCGAAGGCGGGAAGTCCAATCGAGCTGTCGCCACGTGAGTTCGACATGCTCAAGTACTTCATCCGACACAAGGGCGATGCCATCACCCGGGACGAGCTGCTCAAGCAGGTGTGGGGATATTCGTGTTTTCCCCTGACACGGACCGTCGACAATCATATCGCCAAGCTCCGTGGAAAGCTCGAGGACGTCCCTTCCGACCCGAAGTACATCATCACGGTACATCGTGTCGGTTATAAGTTCGTCGCATAGCCTGAACCCGCCGCTTCCACAGTGTTCCGACCTCTCCGCGCCACGGCCCTGACCGGAATTGCGCGGCCAATCCCACAATCGGACGGCGTTCGTTCGCATGAGCATCCCGCATGGTGCCCTAAATAGTTGAAACAATGTGTTTTCTGTGTGCCTATCGAAAGGCTCAGGATTTGCCAACCTCGATTTGGGGATTCTTATGCGGGACTCGCATTACCGCATTGATGTGATAACCGCGGCAGGCGGAGCGCGGTATTCAGGTTGAAGGAGACAACAGATGAATAGTTTTGGGCAGGATGTTCGGTATGCGTTCCGGGTCCTTTTGGGGAAACCGGGCTTCAGCCTGACTGTGATTCTGACGCTGGCGCTCGGGATCGGGGCGAACACGGCGGTCTTCAGCTTCGTCAACAGCTTCTTCATGAGGCCGCTTCCGGCAGACGAGCCGGACGAGCTCGTGCGCGTCTACCAGTTTTCCGACAGGGGCAGGCGGTTCAGCACGTTCTCCTACCCGAACTACGTCGATCTTCGGGATCGGGGTACTGGACTCGAAGGGCTGGCGGCCCACCAGTACGCGAACGCGGGCGTACGCATGGGAGGAAACGTCGACGAGGTGCAGGGTGAGCTCGTGACCGGGAACTACTTCGAGCTTCTGGGGATTTCCGCTGTGCGCGGACGAAACATCGGGCCCGATGACGACATTCGACCGGGAGGCCATCCGGTCGTTGTGATCAGTGACGGTCTGTGGCACCGCAATTTCGGCGCCTCCGAGGATGTCGTCGGCGACCAACTGGTCATCAATGGCCACACGTTTACGATCATCGGCGTCGCCCCCGACTGGTTCCGTGGATCCTACCCGGCGATGCAAGCAGACTTCTGGGCTCCCCTTGCCATGTACGAGCAGGTCAGGCCACGGGGGATCGAGCTGAGTAACAGGGGCTGGGGATGGCTCGATGCGACAGGACGGCTCGCCGAGGATGTCCCGATCGAGGAGGCGCAGTCCGAAATCGCGGTTCTTTCCGCCCAGCTAGCCGCAGAGTACCCGATGAACGACGGTACGGGTTTTGAGATCATTCGCGCGACCCACCTTCCCGAGCGGATGGGAGGGACGATCTCCACGGTATCGGGCTTCTTCATGATCGTCGTCGGCCTGCTGCTCCTGGCGACATGTGCAAACGTGGCCAACATGATCATGGTTCGGGCGACGCTCCGGAACCGGGAGACCGCGGTACGTCAGGCGCTGGGCGCCGGCCGGTGGCGGCTGGTCCGCCAATGGTTGACCGAGAGCTTTGTAGTCGCCGGACTGGGAGGTATTGTCGGCGTGGCGCTCTCGCTCTGGATTGCCGACGGTCTGGCCGCGCAGTTTCCCGCCGAACTGGGGATCAGTCCCGAGCTTGGCCTGGACGTTCGTGTCCTGCTCTTCGCCGCAGCCGCCAGTCTGATGACGGGTGCGCTATTCGGCCTGATTCCGGCCGTGCGGGCCGCGCGAAGCGATCTGCGTACGGCCCTGACGGGCGGTTCCGGCAACAGATCGCGCCGATCCGCGCTCCGTGCCGCTTTCGTCATCACCCAGGTCGTGGTTTCCGCGGTGATTCTGGTGGGTGCCGGGCTGCTGCTTCGCAGCTTGAGTGAAGCGCGGCGCTTCGATCCCGGTTTCGAAACCGAAAACCTGGTCATCGCCGGAATCGATCTGAGGCGGAACGGGTATTCCATGGACCAGGCGATGGCGTTCTTTCAGGATCTACTGGATCGACTCGAGGCCGCCCCTGAGGTTGCGAGCGTCACGGTAGCAGGAAGCGTGCCCCTCGGTGGTGGTAGGGACATGAGGCAGTACCGGATCGAAGGTCAGGAGCCTCCGGAAGGGCAGTTCGGTTTCCGAATCGATTTCAACGCCGTCGGCCCGGGGTATTTCGAGACGGTCGGTATTCCCATCCTCCGCGGCCGGGGCATCGACTGGCGCGACCTCGAATCTGGCAGCTCTGTCGCCGTGATCAACGACACGATGGCACGAAGATTCTGGTCCGACCGGGATCCCATAGGCGAACGTCTGGATCTGGGTAACGACGTGACGGTGGAAATCGTGGGAGTGGTTGCGACGACGAATTATGTCGCGCTGGCAGAAGAACCGCTGCCTTTTGTCTTCCATGCGATCGGCCCGAATTTCTTTCTCGGCTCGGCGCTTCATCTGCGTTCGGCTGGTGCCGGTCCTCGAGCGGTAGTGTCGACGCTTCGGGACACCGTGGCCGCACTGGATCCCAATCTGGCTATTTCGGGCGGCATGACCTTCGACCAGGTTCGCATGCAGACGCTGGTCGCGAACCGGGCGATGGCGGTGGTTTCGGGGACCTTTGGCCTGCTCGCGTTGATGTTGGCAGCGGTCGGCATCTACGGCGTCCTTTCTCATGCGGTCGTCGAACGGACGCGGGAGATCGGCGTTCGGATGGCGCTGGGCGCACACCGTGCCAGCATCCTGAAAATGGTCGTGTTCCAGGCAATCTTCTACACGGGCATCGGCCTCATTGTCGGTCTGGGGGTCGCTCTGGCGGGCGCCCAATCCATTTCGTCGCTGCTCTTCGGCATTCAGGCGAGCGACCCGGTGACGTTTGGGTCTATCGCGGTGTTGCTGCTGGCCGTGTCGGCGGCGGCGACAGTGCTTCCCGCGTACCGAGCGCTTCGAGTCGACCCGATGGTGTCGCTCCGTTACGACTAGTCGGATGCTGAAAATCTTACAATCATTGTAAGAATCCGGGCGTTCGTGCGTTTTTCCTGAGACGACAAGAAGCGCATCGGAGGCCTCCAATGGATCAATTGTGGACTGACATCCGGTACGGTGTACGCCAGATGGTGAACAACCCCGGGTTCACCGCCGTCGCCGTCCTGACCCTTTCCCTCGCGATCGGAGCCAACACCGCCATATTCAGTTGGCTGAACGCGATCGTACTTTCCGGACCGCCCGCCGTCGCCGAGCCGCACGAGTTGGTCATGATCGGCGGTCAGAACCGGACGAGTTCCGGCTGCTGCATGGGTGTCTCCTATCCGAACCTGGAAGACTTGGGGGGCCAGAGCAACACGCTCGCAGACCTGCTCGGCTGGGAGCTGATCAGCCTGAATTTTTCGACTGGATCGGAACCTGAACGTATCCAGGGAACGATCGTGACCGGAAACTACTTCGACGTTCTCGGAGTCGAGGCGGTCCTGGGGCGAACTTTTCTCCCGTCCGAAGCCGAGGTGGGTGCCAAGCCGGTTGCTGTTATCAGCTACCGGTTCTGGCAGCGGTTCTTCGGTGGGGATCCGGAGGTCGTCGGCAGCGACATCACGGTAAACGGGGAACCGTTCACCCTGATCGGCGTCGCCCCCGAAGGCTTCGGAGGCCCAGTCGTCGGGCTATCGTTCGACGTGTTCGTCCCTGCCAACCTGCGAAGCGGGTTTATGGGGAACCGTGGTGCGATGTGGATGGACCTGGTCGGCCGCCTGAAGCCCGGTGTGACTGTCGAGGCTGCGCGGGCAGACCTGGACGCACTGGCGCTTCGACTCGAGGGGCAGTATCCGGACACGAACAAGGATCTGACGATGGGTGTTTTCGCACCGCTGGATTCGCCGCTCGGCGTACAGGGCCGCGCTTTCCCGATGCTGGTAGCCCTGATGACGTTCGTCGGAATCGTGCTGCTGGTCGCATGCGTGAACGTCGCCAACCTCATGCTGGCTCGTTCAGCCTTCCGGTACCGGGAAACGGCGCTGCGCTATGCGCTGGGTTCGACCCGCTGGCGCCTCATCCGACAACTCCTGACCGAGAGCCTGGTGCTTTCCATCGTCGCCGGCACGCTGGGTCTTCTCGTGGCCGTCTGGCTTTCCCGGGCCGTTACGGGACTGATACCCCCGGTAGACATACCGATCGGGTTCAACATGGACCTCGACCGAAACGTGCTCGCGTTCACGCTTGCCGTATCGATACTCACCGGAATCCTCTTCAGCCTCGTTCCAGCGCTGCGGAGCACGAAATCGAACCTGTCCAACGACCTGAATCAGTCGTTCAACACCAGCGGCCGGCCCGGCACACGTCTGCGAAGCGGCCTGGTCGCGCTGCAGGTGACGTTTTCCGTCGTGGCACTGATCGCGGCGGGCCTGTTCCTGAGGAGCCTGGAAAGCGCCCGGAGCTTCGATGCGGGATTCAACCCGAGCAACACCCTGATGTTGTCGATGGACATCGAACCGAGCGGCTATACACCCGGGCAGGGCAGGGCTTTCTACCAACAGTTGCTCGACAGGGTTGAAGGGCTACCGGGTGTCGGCTCGGCCACCTATTCGCGGCGCCCTCCGCTTTCCCAACGCGGCGGCAGCCTCCTGGGAATCAGCGAGATCGAGGGTTACGAATTCGGACCGGACGAGACGCTGAGCTCCCTCTACGATGCCGTGGGACCCCGGTACTTCGAGACGATGGAGATCCCACTCGTCTACGGGAGGGATTTCAATCGGGGCGACCGGGACGACGCGGCTCGGGAGGTCGTTATCGTGAACCGGACATTCGCAGAGCGTTTCTGGCCGGGTGAAAGCCCTCTCGGCAAGCGCATCCGGGCCAATGGTGTCGCACTCGAGGTCGTTGGGGTAGCACAGGACGTGAAACACCGCTCGTTGACCGAGGACAGCCAGTTCTTCCTGTATGGAACCCTCCAGCAGGTCTACCGGCCAGACATGACGCTCATCGTGCGGACCACCGGTGATCCGCGTGCATTCATTCCTGCCGTGCGTCAGGAGATACGGAACATGGATGCCGGCCTCCCCGTATTTGGTGTGAGGACGATGGAGGAGCACGCCGGGCTGGCGCTGCTCCCGCAGAGGATGGCAGCGATGGGAGCCGCCGTCTTCGGCTTGCTGGCACTCGGACTGGCGGCGATCGGAGTTTACGGGGTCGTCAGCTATTCGCTCGGTCTGCGGATTCGTGAGATCGGCCTGCGCATCGCGCTCGGAGCCGGTCGCCGGGATATCTCCTGGCTCGTGTTCAGGCAGGGGCTGATTCCGACCCTGATCGGGACCGTTGCTGGGGTGGGGGTCGCTCTGGGCGTGACCCGCTTCATGGAGGGGCTGTTGTTCGGTGTGTCCGCGACCGATCCGGCGACGTTCGTCGCCATATGCGCCCTGTTGATCGGCGTGGCAGCCGCGGCCTCCATCGTACCTGCGCTGCGCGCGGTGAGGGTCGATCCACAGATCACCCTACGATATCAATGATTGAACCTGTCATTTAGAGTTCGGATGGAATTTGACGGATTCACACTCCTGATCTGAAATGAACCGTCACATAGGGGGTTGACACCGCCGGGCGCACGAGCATAATAGAAAACGACAAAGATACAACGGCGTATCGCTTGTTCGGACGATGAAGTCTTCGGGAAATTGCATTCCCGAGGGCTTTTTTATTGCTTGAGACACTGAGGTCTCGACCCGACGAAGACGTCCACCCACACCCGGAATTGCGGGCGTGGTGGGCGTTTTTTTGTTTACCGAGTGTTTTTGTCATGTAGTCACTGCGATGAGCGGATGACTCGTCGCGCGAGGAAATCTAATGAGAAGCAAGATTTGGACACGAACCCTGGGATTCGTTGTGATGTGCGGCTGTCTAACGGGGACCGCTACGGCGCAAGAGTCTATTTACTGGGCTTCGGGGGACGTTGCGGTGGTCAGTAAATACATGTGGAGAGGGCAGAGATTGACGAACGATTGGAGCCTTCAGCCTTCGATGACGTTGGGCGCGGGGGGCTTTTCCTTCAACGCGTGGGCCAGCATGGACCTGACAGCGGTGAACAACGCCCCACCAACTTTTTTGCTGCCCGGTGACCTCGGTGCCGGGGCTGGCGCGGACGGCCTGCAAGGTCGTTTCACCGAGATCGACTACACGTTCTCGTACGACCGCTCGTTCGATGCCGTCTCGGTAGGAGTCGGCACGATCTTCTACACTTTTGCGGAAAGATTCTCGACCACGACGGAGGTCTATGGCAGCATCGGTTTTGAAACTGTGCCACTGGCCCCGTCGGTGACCGTATATATCGATGTTGACGAAACCGTTAACAACGACGCCGCCGGCACCTATTTCCTGATCAGCGCGGGTCATTCTATTGCCTTCAACAACAACATCTTCCCCAGCTTGGATCTGTCCGGGTCGTTGGGCGTCGCCAACGGTGGCTTCACGAAGTTTTACTACGGCATTGATGAGGCCGGGCCCCACGACGCAAGCGTGACGGCGAGCCTTCCGATCGCCATCAACGACAACTGGTCATTGGGCGTGTGGGCGACATACAGCGGTCTGCTGGGCGACGGGATCCGGGCGAGTCAGTTTCAAGATCCTCGAGAGCCCGGTCGGCCAACCGGGGCTACACTGGCGGACACGCTTTGGGGCGGGTTCAGTTTCAGTTTGAGTTTTTGATAAACGCTGTGTGCGGCGCGACCGTATGCCTCACACTGCTGGAGTTCTAACGATTCATCCCGTAAGAGGCGACTAGGATCGAGAAGGAGAAGCATGTTCAGTAAACGTTGGATTGGCAAATTGATACTGCTACTAGGCGTCGTCGCATGTATGGGTTCTGCGGCCCATGCGCAGACGACCGCCGATGATGCGATGTTCGTTGCGAACAACACCTGGATGATGGTGGCGACCTTCCTCGTCTTCATCATGCATCTGGGTTTTGCGAGCTTGGAGTCCGGATTGGTTCAAGCCAAGAACACGGTGAACATTCTGTTCAAGAATACGATGATCGTGGCGATCGGTCTTTTGACCTACGCCATTATTGGTTTCAACCTCATGTATCCCGGGGAGTTTTTTCTGGGAGGCTGGTTTGGATTTGCAGGTTGGGGCATCAGCGCCCCAGAAGGCGCGGCGGGCTTGATTGAATATGCGAGCGGCGGCTACACGTACTGGACTGATTTCCTGTTCCAGGCGATGTTTGCCGCCACCGGGGCGACGATCGTTTCCGGTGCTGTGGCCGGCAGGATCAAGTTGCGCAGTTTCCTGGTGTTCACAATCTTCTTCGTTGGCCTTGTCTATCCCTGGATCGGCAGTTGGAAATGGGGTGGAGGCTGGCTGGATCAGATGGGCTTCTATGATTTCGCAGGCTCGACGCTGGTTCACTCTGTCGGAGGCTGGGGTGCCCTGGCAGGTGCTCTGATTCTGGGGCCCAGGATCGGCAAGTACTACGGGAATGTAGTCCACGCAATACCCGGATCTAATATGCCCTTGGCAACGATTGGTGTTTTCCTACTGTGGCTGGGTTGGTTCGGGTTCAACGGGGGATCCGTCCTGTCGGCGGATCCCGGACCGGTCTCCTACACCTTGGTGACCACCTCTCTCGCGGCCGCCGCAGGCATTATCGCGGCCTATTTCGCATCGCAGATCATTCAGAAGCAGCCGGACCTCTCGATGGCCTTGAACGGGTGTCTGGCCGGCCTGGTGGCAATTACGGCGAGTGCGGATACGATCGATTCGGTGCTGTCCGCGGTGATCGTGGGCCTCGTTGCGGGCGTTCTGGTCGTTGTGGCAGTCATAACGATCGATACGAAGCTGAAGATCGACGATCCGGTCGGCGCCATCTCGGTGCATCTGGTGTGCGGTATCTGGGGCACGTTGGCCGTGGGCATCTTCAGTGCTGAGCACAGCATTGTCACGCAGTTGATCGGAATCGGCGCGTACGGCGTCGTGACGTTTCTTGCGGCTCTTCTGATCTTCAGTGTTATCAAGGCTGCGATGGGACTCCGCGTTACGACGGAGGAAGAGCTGAAAGGACTGGATATCGGCGAGCACGGCATGGAAGCGTATTCGGGCTTCCAGATATTCACGACCGACTGATGTTGACGACATTCGGATCCGAAGAGAGGATCAGGGCTTTATTCCTATGGAAGGTGTGAAATGAAACTTATCGTTGCAATGATTCAGCCGCACAAGCTGACCGATGTGAAGCAGGCGTTGTTCGACGCAGACGTTCACAAGATGACCGTTTCCAATGCGGTTGGCGCGGGAGAGCAGAAAGGATACACGGAGGCTTATCGTGGTGTCATCCATACGATCAACCTCCTTAAGAAAGTAAAAATCGAAATCGCCGTCAATGACGACTTTGTCGAGCCCACGATAGAGGCGATCGTCAAAGGCGCTCGGACAGGAAACATCGGAGACGGAAAGATTTTTGTTCTGGACATGATCGACAGCGTCCGGATTCGAACCGGTGAACGTGGGGCGGAAGCGATCGGGTAGACTGAAGAACGGGCCACTCGACGAGGCGGATGAAGCGCCGGGACGCAGGGTGGACCGTTTCCTCAATATGTTTGAAGCCAGAATCCAGACCTACTGGGCGGATGCGGATCCCGCCGGCATCGTCTACTTTCCGCATTTCTTTCGCTTTGTCGAGTACTCCGAAGAGGAGCTGTTTCGCAGCTCGGGCACAGCCAGGGGCCAGCTGCTCGACGAGCACAACGTCTGGCTGCCTCGGGTGGAGTCTCACGCAAACTTCAAGAGGCCGATCCATGCAGGGGACGCGATACTGGTTCGTGTCCGCGTTCGGTTCAAGGGTGAAAAGACGGTTCGCTACGATTTCGAAATCATCGGCGAGGAATCCGGCCAGTCGCTGGCCGATGGCTACGTGACGCTGGTCTGCGTCGATCGAACCCGATTCAAGGCCCGCCCTCTGCCGGCTCCACTCCGCAAGGCGTTCGAACTGGCGTGTGACTGATCGCCCCGCGCAGCCCACCTCGAAAGGCCGTTTTGCCTCAACCCGTGTGCCACTGTCCACAGCCCGGTTCATCAGCCGTCGCGAGGTGCATTCGCCAGGGCGAAGGCCGGTTGATCGTCCGAAGTCCTCGAGTTGCTTGCGCGTAACGAAAGTGCGATTCTAGCTGTTTCTCTACCATGCCCCGAAAGAACTCAATAGACAACATGCGCAAAACCCTGGACCTGGCGGGCCAGGAACTCGAAATCCTTCACCAAATCAGTCGGTCGATCAGCTGTAGCCTTGACCTGGACCAGGTTCTCAAGGAGATTGTCGAGCTGGTTGTGGCCGTCACGAAGTGCGATTCCTGCCTCCTGTACCTCCTGGAAGACAGCGAACCGTATCTGTTTCTTCGTGCCTCGAAAAACCCGCATCCCCGTTTGATCGGGCGAATCAGCGTAAAGGTCGGTGAGGGGATCACGGGTTGGGTTGCTGAGACGTCTGAAACCGTGGCGATTGCGCGAAACGCGGGCAAGGACCCCCGCTTCAAAGTCTTCAACAACCTGCCCGAAGACAAGTACCAGGCCTTCCTTTCGGTTCCGATCATCGTCCCGACGGATCAAGTCATCGGGGTCATCAACGTTCAGCACCGGAAAACCCATCGGCACAGCGATCACGAGCAGACGCTGCTATCGATCATCGGGCATCAGGTCGGAGGAGCCATCAGCAACGCGCGGCTCTACGAGGAAGCCGAGCGGCGCACACTCCAACTGTCTACCCTCGTCCAAGTGAGCCAGATTGCGGCATCGGGGCGCTACCTGGACAAAATGTTGCAGCTCATCGCAAACATGATCTCCGAAACCATGCAGGCCAAGGTCTGTTCGATCATGCTCGTCGACCAGAAGAAGAACGAACTGGTTCTCAAGGCCGCGAAGTGTTCGAGTCAGGAATATTGGAAGCGACCAAATCTGAAGATCGGAAAGAGCCTGATCTCACGCGTGGTCAAGGAAGGGAAGGCGTTGATGGTCAAGGACGTAACCCGCGAAAAACTCTATCGCTATCCGGAGCTTGCGAAGAAGGAGGGCGTTCGGTCGCTGGTTTCGGTGCCGATGATCGTCAAGGAGTCTGTGATCGGCGTCATCAACGTCTATTCCGACAAGGGGCGGGTTTTTTCGAAGGACGACATGCGTGTGCTCTCGACAGTCTGTGACCAGGCCGCTCTCGCGATCGAGAACACAAACCTCGCGGACGCCGTCCAGGAACGGGAAGAGGCGCTCGAAGCGCGCAAGCTGGTGGATCGCGCCAAGAGCATTCTGCAGAAGCAGGCCCAGCTTTCAGAAGACGAAGCCTACGGGCGGTTGCGGCAGCAGAGTATGAAGACGCGGCGGACGATGCGCGAGATCGCCGAGGCAGTGATCCTGTCCAGTGAGATGCAGGTGCCTTGATATAGGGGCGGCTAGAACCCTTCGGGAGGGGCCGTGGCGCCGATCAGGCTCTGCATTTCCTCGTCGTAGTACTTGCGGTATAGGATGTCCCACTCCGCGCTGCCTTCGGGGATCGATCGGCTCTGCGACTCAATCTTGTGGCGAGCTGCCTGATCTATCTCGGATTCTTTCTTTACCCATTTCTGGAGTATTTCAAGAGCGGCCAGCCGAATGGTATTCCGATCTTCCTTGAAGGTGACTGCGTCTATTTCTGCCAGGGTGTCGGCGACACAGTGGGAGAGAATGTTGATCTTGTCTCTGGAAAGACGCATACCTACAGGACGATCTTCCGCTCGCGAACGAGCTTGCGCTTGATCAGCTTAAACGTCTCCTGGTAGGAAGCACCGCTTTCGCGCATCTGGTTCGAGTATTCGTTCAACACCGTTCGGACTTCTTCGTTCAGGCGTTCTTCGATCGTGAGTTCCTCGTCCAATGCTTCGAAGATCTGGTCCGAGACCGAAAAGTCCTTCGGGAGTTCGATGAGGCCGCGCTCGACGAGTTCGTCGGCGATCTGGTCTGCCATGTAGAAAACGTATTCAGTCCGAAGCGCCATGAGCCACCATGAATCAACAGGTCAGAGTAACCACCTAATGTCCCACAAGTGCGGCGCTATTTCAACCGAACCTCCGAAACGAAGGCCCGCGTGGCAGGATGTCACGCCTCGGAGCAGCTCTCTACCGGATTTTTCCAGAACATCTGGCAGAAAGTAAGACACGGCCCGCGAGACGCTCTGTCCTGGCGAAGGGTCGTCGCCGATCAATCTCCCACTGCGGTCGCAACCTCTTCTGGACCCGAAACCAGGATATTGCTCTCACCCTCGGTACGCGCGATGATCACCGCGCCGCAGGAGTCGCTGAAAACATTGATCGAGGTCCGGACCATGTCAAGCACCCTGTCTGTGACCAGGATCAATCCAACGGCTTCGATGGGAAGACCGATGGCCGACAGGATAATCGTGATCGCAACGAGGCTGGCCGCAGGGATTCCCGCCACACCAATCGAGGTCACCAGGGCGACGAAGACGATGGTGAACTGTGTGACGAAGTCCAGCTGGAGGCCATAGGCCTGAGCGATGAATATCGCGGCAACACACTCGTAGAGCGCCGTGCCGTCCATGTTCACCGTAGCTCCCAGGGGGAGTACGAAGCTCGTAATGCGGTTCGAAACCCCGGCCTTTTTCTCGACGCACTCCATCGTCAACGGGAGTGTTGCCGAGGAGGACGCTGTCGCGAACGCGGTCAGCATCGCCGGCGACATGGCGCGGTAATGTCGCCATGGGTTGACCCCTGCGATGAAGTAGAGCATCAAGGGTAGCGTGATCAGTGCATGGCCGAGAAGGCTGAACAGCGCTGTGAAGAAGAATGTCAGCAGAGGGAGGAACGCGCCGAACCCGGTCTGGGTGACTTGCTCGGCGACGAGTCCGAAGACACCAATCGGTGTGAAGACCATTACCCACATCGTGATCCGCATCATCGTTTCGAAGATGCCGTTAGCCATCCGCTGCATCGTTTCAGAAAAATCCGACTGAATCTGGTTCAGGAAGTAGCCGAACAGGATGCTGAAAAAGATCAGGCCCAGCATCTCTCCGTTAGCAGCCGCTCCGACGATGTTCGTCGGAACCATCCGCAGGAACAGGTCCGCCAGATCCCCTGCGCCCCGACCTTCCACCTGGGCCACGACCTCGCTTGTGCTTGCTTCCAGACCGAGGCGATCTCCGGCCGGCTCCCCGTCGATGATGCCCGGTGAGACGATGTTGACGACCACCAGACCCAGGCAAATCGCCAGCAGGCTCGATGCGACGTAATAGGTCGCGGTCTTGAGGCCGAGTCTTCCCAGGTCGCTGCCCGACCCCAGACCCGCCACGCCGCTGACGATCGACGACATGATCAGGGGCACGATGAGCATCCGGAGGGCATTCAGGAACATCGTCCCCATGAAGTCGTAGACCCCGATGACAGGAACGCCGAACAGGGCCGATTCGGGTCTCGTGAGCAAGCCCGCCACGACCGCAAGCACGATCGCGATGAGAATTTGCCAGTGCAGTTTGAGTTTGCGCATGCGGTTTCCCTCTACGGACCGTGTTTGGCCGTCCTAGCGAAGTTGAGGAATGTTATCGGACAACCCGCGGACGGGTCAATGAGGGGTTCGCGCGGCAGGTGAGGTGGCTAGCAGCCCGTGGCAGAAGTCTGATGGCTCGCGCGCATGGGTCTTCGGAGGCGAAGACGAGGCGCGAGGAGGAAGTGATGCTGCTTCATCCTGACGACGAGCAACGAAGTATACGCCTCCGAACCCCCAGGCGCCCAAAGGGTTACGGCGACGTCACACCATCTGAGTTGTTGCCGCCCCTCAACGATGTACCGCATCGCTGTCGGCGCGGCGCTTAGCAGCCTGTGGCAGAACCCTGTGGGGTCGCGTTACGGCCAAACGGCACCGGATTCTAGGAGACGAGGACGAGACAATGCCCTTTCATTGTGAGGAGTCGTCGACAACGAAGACGGTGCCGTTTCGCCGTAACCCTCCGGGCGCATGGGGGTTCGGGCCTCGGGCTTTGTCGTTCGTCGGTTACGATGAAACCGCATCGTGCCCTCCTCTTCTTCGCGCCCGCGACCCGAAGACCCGTGCGCGCGGCCCCACAGGGTTCTGCCACCGGCTGCTGGCATCTGGCGCGACGTCGCCGTAACGCGGGTCATCAGACTTCTGCCACGGGCTGCTTGACCTTCGGGGCTTTCTCGGGCTTCAGTTCCGGACGGGGCCGCTTTCCTTCAAGTTGCGCAACGGAAAGGCCGCCGCTGGCGCAGCAGCCCGGAGACATTGCGTAATAGTCATCCAGGTAGCGATTGATTTGTCGAAGGTGCGCGGCAATCCAGGCAAACATACACTGAGTCTAGCACTACTCTACTGATTCTCAGACAACGCGCGATACGTGCCAGAAATACATCCGGTCTTGAGGAAATCGTAGAAGGGGAGTTCAGCAAATTCGCCAAGATCCGCATCGATTTCTTCCAGGGTCTTTTCCAGAGAATCACCGGCTTCCACGTGTTTCAGAACCTCGTCGTGGATCGCCTTGACGTTCTGGTAGTAGCGTTCAGCTCCCGCCCGCAACCCGGGGGCATCGAACCCATCGATGTAGCCGTGGCCCGGGATGAACCACTCCGCATCCAATTCCAGCGCACGCCGCAATGTGTCCAGATGCTGGCGGGCATACCCTTCGCCGACAGAGGCGGCGATGCCGTTGAAATAGAGCTCGGACAGAAAAGCGACGCCGTCTTCGGGAAGGAAAACGACCGTGTCACCGCGTGTATGACCGAAACCGAAGTGGTGGAGTTCGATGGTCTTTCCGCCAACGTGCATGACCATGTCGTCCTCGAACGTGATGTGGGGGAGCGTGGGACGGGGCGCATCGCCGGTCGCGCGTTCCCGGGTTCCGGCGATCGCTTCCCCGGCATTCGCATGAGCGACTATCACCACATCTTCGAACACTTCATTGCTGTTGATGTGGTCACCATGTGGGGATGCGTTGATCAGATACCGGATCGGCTGGTCCGTGATCTCACGTATGGCCTCGATCATGCGGCGTCCCTCTTCCGGGTTGTCCTGCCCGTCGGCCACGACGACCCCGTCGTCGGTCACGATCACCAGGGAATTCGTTCGGACGATTTGTTCTTCGTTCGGGAGGTGCAGTGGTCCCTCATAGGCATAGATATTCTCGGCGATCGGGATCAGCTTCGGAGTGAAATCCACGCCGGGCCGGCCTTGTGTAAACCCGTGACAGGGACTTGCCAGGAGAACGAACGCAATTACCGCTTTACGAAGCCTGAATCTGATCATCTTTTACCCCCACTGAAGCCAAATAAGGAAAACGAATACCGCACCACTCTACTCCAGATCGGGCGGCAGTTTGGTCTTGTCGTCTACCTGGGCCGCGTCCAGTTGCGCCCTCGTGAGGCCGCTCACGTCCGCCAGATCGACACCTCTGAGATCTGCGCCGCTCAGGTTTGCTCCGTTCAGGCGGGCCGAGAACAGGTTTGCCTTGGCCAAGCTCGCCCCGTGGAGATCAGCCTCGGTCAGGTCGGCATCCCGAAGGTCGGTTCCGCGCAGATCAGCGCGACCCAGGTCCGCTCCCACCAGTTTGGCCATTCGCAGCGTTGCACCGCGCAGGTTAGCTTCCACGAGATCGGCCCCAATGAGTTCTGCGCCGGTCAGGTCGACCTTCTCACCCTCCCTCCCTCCGCTCAAGACCCACAATCCGTGCGAACGGAGAAGTTCCGTCAATTGGAGCCGGGACAGGGAAATGGGATCGCGTGAGCCCGAAAGCTCACCCATGACCTGCTGTTCAACACGAGCGATCCCAGTCAGGTGAATGTAGCTCGCGAGCAGTTCGCTCTTCGGAAACTTCAACGCCGCGATAGCTGTCTTCAGCCGCTCGTCCTTTTCGAGTGCCTCTTCGAGTGCCGGACTGGTCGGTTCAGAATCGGTCAATTCGTGGAGGAGTGAAGGTCTCCTGGCGATCAGCCGATATAGATCCGCATTGCGGTGTTGAATCAACAGCAAGCCTGCGAGGACCTGAGGATCATAGCCCTCGATGTTGAGACCTGTCGCAAGATGGTGGTTCAGCGCTAGCGTGTTTATGAATCGCTTTACCTGGCGGGGATTGTCGCCCAGCCCTTTCACAAGGATCGGCGCGCACGCGGCCATGGATTCGCCCAGGAGCGGCCGAACGAAATCCTCCATGTCTTCAGCCGCGATTGGGGGAATTGTGAAAGGGAGTTGGACGATCTTGTCCAGATAGCTGGTCTGACTCAACTCCAGCTTCTCGTAGTGGTGCTTGATGCTTCTTTCCAGGGCCTCGCGGTCTACTCCCAGGAAGTAGACGCACCCCGGCAGGTTCAAGTAGAGCTTCAGCGCCTCCAACATGCCCAGAGTTTGTTCGGGCATGCAGCGGTCCAGGTCGTCGATGAAGAAGACAACGCGCTGGTTCGCCCCACCTTGCGCTTTGGCGACCACATCCTTGAAGTGCTGCTGCAGGCGAAGTTGGTGTTCGCGGACCTGAAACTTTTCTTCTTCGTAGCGTGTTCCAAGCTTGTCGATGTCGTCCAGGCCGAGGGTTGTGGTGGCCTTGAGGAGTACTGAGCCGAAAGCTGCGGAAATCACGGTCAGCAGCTTCTTGATCTCCTCGTTTGCGCTCATACCGAACGAGTCCACCATGCCGTGAAGCAACGCGAGTGCCGGGTTCTCGTCGAACTGGTGTTGCCAGGGATCGAACCAGACCGTGCGGGTCCTGGACTTGTCCAGCTCCCTGTCGATGAGCTTCATCAGCGACGTCTTACCCAGTCCCCATGTGCCGTACAGACCGACTACCATCGGGGCGTCGCAACTCTCCGCCACGCGTGCGAGAGCCGTGGCGAACAGCTTCCGATTCAGTGCGTCGTCCGCGGCTGGCTCGTCGTTGTGGAGCAACGGGTTGTCGGACATCAGCTCACTTTCCTCAGGCATGTTCGAAAAGGCGCATAGGACTTATTGGCCAAAGAAGAGCCCGCGGCGCGATGTAGATTGGGTGAGTTGAGCAAGACCATATTGGCCACCGTCTTTCTCGGCATCTCTGCCCGGCTGGCAGTCGGAATCTCTGGTTTCACGTTTGTGTATGCCGAAGGGTATTCTTATCTCACGGACGACCCGGCCGCGTGCGCAAACTGTCACATCATGCGCGGACAGCATGACGGATGGTTGAAATCGAGCCACCGCTTGGCGGCGACATGCAACGATTGCCATACGCCATCCGGCTTCCTCGCCAAGTACGCGACAAAGGCTTCGAATGGGTTCTGGCATTCTTTTGCGTTTACGTCCGGTCGCTTTTCCAGAGCCCATCCAGATTAAGTCGCACAACCGAGAAATCGTGGAAGCGTCTTGCGCCAAGTGTCACCTCGATATTGTCGAATCCATCGGGGCGGCGCATCCTGATGGCAAGACCGCGTCGTGCGTCCGATGCCACGCATCCGTCGGGCACATTCGATAGAGA
Source organism: Terriglobia bacterium (assembly GCA_965206125.1). GTDB lineage: Bacteria > Acidobacteriota > Terriglobia > 20CM-2-55-15 > 20CM-2-55-15 > CAXWPM01. The sequence continues at coordinate 671 of CBDBIN010000043.1, read as the reverse complement.
GGCGAAATATTGTCGGATCAGAGTCGATCAAATGCTTCAGGTTATCCATTACGCCTGATACTTCTTGCCTCGCTAGCGAGCGTCATCGCCGCCGTCGCCGGCATGGCGCTACTGTTGAATATCTTCGAACGGCGTCAGGAAGCGCGTAACCCCTTCTTCCGGGTCGTCGAGTTGACCGATGAAACCGAAGATCCAGCCGTCTGGGGCATGAATTTCCCGTTGCAGTACGATGCGTATCAGCGCACCGTGGACCAGGTTCGGACCCACTACGGCGGCAGCGAAGCGATGCCGCGGACACCCACCGACGCGGACCCGCGTTCGGTTGTCGCTCAATCGAAGCTTGACGAAGACCCGCGCTTGCGGACGATGTGGGCAGGTTACTCTGCCACCTCAACCGATCGATGCAACACAAGCGTTGAATCGTTCTGCTGGAGTTTCAAACTCCAGCGTCTTACGCGGCCGTTCATTGAGCTCACGTGCCACCTTGTTCAGGTGCGCCTGCGAGTGCACCGATAAGTCGGTTCTCTTTGGGAAGTACTGTCGGAGCAGGCCATTCGTGTTTTCATTGGAACCACGTTGCCATGGACTCTGCGGATCGCAGAAGTAGACGTCGATGTCGGTCGCCAGGGTAAACCGCCGATGATCTCCCATTTCCTTGCCGCGATCCCAGG
>CBDBIN010000042.1:0-347838 GCA_965206125.1 Terriglobia bacterium | reverse complement strand
GACGTTGCGGGTGGCCTCAGCCCGGAAACCATCCGCAAGAAGATATAACAACAGTAACAAATAGAAATACAGCTATAAATAGCAGAATAAGTGTCGAAAAAAGTTGGGCGAAAACTTTTTGCCCAAACGGCACTTTCTGTAACGCACTCCTTTTACAAGACTTAGAGGTCCCCCTTGCTGCCGGAACGGGTTTTGCCGCTCGTCTGTAATTTCATAATCTAGTGATCCCATTGAAGTTACCGGAATCCACATGTCGTTTTTCGCACTTTAATCGCCCAAATCGCCCAGCTAGGCTCGGGTCGTGATGAAGGAAATCCTCGACTCGGGTATCCGCCCGCCGTCCCGCATTCTGAGGCTGCCGCCCGTCCGGGCTCGCACGGGCCTGGCGCGCAACACGATCTTCTCGCGCATTGCCCGGGGCCGTTTCCCAAGGCTCATTTCCCTGGGCGAGCGGGCCTTGGCTTCGCTTGCGCGGGAGTTGCCGGCTCAGGAGATTGAACGGTGATGGATGACGCGGGACTGCGTGCCGCACTCCGAAAGCTCATCGAACACGAGGTGCAGCAACAGCTCACTCAATATCGCGGTGTGGTGAATGCCGAGCTGTCGGTCATCGGCAAGAAATTGAAAACCGATATGGAAAAGGTCAATGACCATTTCACATCCCTGGCAAACGACATCCTTACATCAAACAAATTGAGAGTCGCACAGGGGATTGAGCAAGCCCAGGGCATCGTCGGAACGTGGGTCCGGGCCATTCTCTTCGGCGCTTTCATTCTCGCCGGAGTTCTCGCCGCCGCGTGGATCGCTATCGCCTGGACCGAACAGCAATTCAGATGGCAGGTGGCGAAAAGCGCGGAGATCGCCGAACGGATCGCCGCTCAAGAGGACACCCTGGACCGCCTCAATCGTAGGACCGGCGGCCTTGTACTGACCGGCCCAGACAGCGACGGTCACTGCTTCGTCCTGTTTCCATCCGACGCCGATGTGACAACCATTGGGCGCGCACAGGACCGCCCCGCTGTGGAAGTTGCATGCGATGAGTGAGCGAGAGAGCAACGCCCGGCGCGAGATCAAGGAAGACTCCATTGGGGGTCTGGCGCACAAGCTCAAGGACACGGGCCCTCAACAGGACGACGCTTCCGAGGAAGGCCAGGGACCGGCAGGTGAGGCACCGGATCGAGACGTGCCCGCAGATAACGCGGTCCCCCAACAGGCCGACGCTTCCGGGGAAGGCCAGGAGCCGGCGGGCGAGGCACCGGATCGCGACGTGCCCGCAGATAACGCGGCCCCCCAACAGAACGACGCTTCCGGGGAAGGCCAGGGACCGGCGGGCGAGGCGCCGGATCGAAAGCAAGAGATTTTCCAATTGCTACAGCGCGCGATCGAGGGAAACGAAGACGCCGGGGCGGTGGCCCAGGAATTGGGCGCCAGGCGGAATGCTCAACTGATGGAGGCGGCGGTTGAAATCGATCTGTTTGAACGCAAGAGCGCAACGGCCATACGCGAGCTGATGCAATCGTTGACCGCGGCGCAAACACTGCTCAACCGCGCGTTTGAGGATTCCCATGGGAAGAACAATTTTCAAGAAGCGATCACGGCATACGAGCGGATCAAATCCCGTTTTTGGGACAGCCTGGCGGAGTTTTTTAACGACGAACTGGAACAGATCCAGGACGAATTGCACTACGAGCTGCACACCCTCAAGGAAAACTACCGCGACGAGATCCGCGCCTTGATGTCGGGGAAGACCGCGACGGTGTCGTTCCAGCAACGTGTCGTCCGCGAAAAGTGGCTCCTTGTCGCCGCGTTGATTGTTGGCGTGGCCCTGGGGAGCGCCCTCGTCTCGATCGAAGCATTTTGGGGAAGCATGGCGAGTCTTTTGCATCCGTAAACGTGACGACGCACATAGGAGGAAGCCCATGCCAGGCAGAAGTGAATCCCGGGTTCGACGCATCCGTGTGGCCACGACGAGGGAGGAATTCAACGCATGCTTCGCCAGCGGCGAGGCGTTCGAGGCATCCCACGAGCTGGCCGCACAGATGGGGTTTTTCCCCACCACCGGGGACGTTGTCAGCAACGAAGAGTTCTTCGGGCCGCCCGATGACGGGGAGGGCGATTAAATGAGCCGGAGAAAGGACTTCATCGATTCACTTGTCGATGGCGCGTCTCGATTGCATCGTGCGGCGGCCACTAGAACCCAACACCAGGTCCGTGAACTCATCGATCAGGGGGCTGATCCGAACCTGCGGAACTGGCGGGGCGAGACGCCGTTGCATCGCGCGGCCATCCGGAATCCCGACCTCGATGTTCACCGGGCCTTGATTGACGCCGGAGCCGACCCGAACGCCCGGGACGAGACGGACGCGACCCCGCTGCATCGGGCCGCCCACAACGCCGCCCCTGCCCGCAGCGGCCTCTTGATCGCGGCCGGGGCCGATGTGCATGCGCGGGACAAGGACGGGGCCACGCCGTTGCACAACGCCGTGGAGTCCGGACGCGACGCAATAATAGGCCGTTTGATCGCGGCCGGGGCTTCCCTCGATGACCGCGACAGGGACGGTGCCACGCCACTGCATCGAGCGGTCGAGAAAGGTTGGGCCCAGGGCGCGAAGACGCTTCTCGAACATGCGGCCGATCCGAACGCGGGCGACAACCAGGGGCGGACCCCCCTGCATCGGGCCTATGCCGCCGGGCGGCCCGACATGGTGAACCGGCTGCTCGAAGCCGGGGCCAACCTGGAGGCGCAAGACCATACGGGCCGCGTCCCCATCCAACACCTTCACGGCCCGGACGAGGATCGGGGGCGCGGGGAACAGGCGCAGGAAGCCAGAGCCAACGACCGCGGCCAAAGTTTCCGAACAGACGCGCCGGACTCCCGGCGAATTCAGAACGCTGTCAATCCGGCCGATCCAGAGGGACGGACCCCCTTGCATCGGGCGGCCGGGGAAGGCGCCTGTCTCGGCGTTCACCGTTTGCTTCAAGAGGGAGCCGATCCCAATACCGCCGATCGGGACCGCGTCACTCCGTTGCACCTGGGGGCAGGACGCACCGACGGGGCGGAAGTGGTGGAACGCTTGCTTGCGGCTGGCGCCACGCCTCACGCCCGGGACAGCGAAAGGTCGCGGACACCGTTGCACCTGGCCGTTCAATCCGATTCACCCGAGGCCGTGAACCATCTGCTGCAGGCAAACGCCAATCCGAATGCGCCCGACACGGACGGTGCGACACCCCTGCATTACGCCGCCTCCAATCGATCGCCGGACGTGGCCCAGGCATTGGTCGGGGCCGGGGCCGATCCGGATGCGCGAGACAACGCGGGGCGGACTCCAATCGACGTGGCGACCGCGCGGGATTCCACCCCGACCGTGAACGTGTTGCTGGAAGCCCGCGCACAACGGCAGCAGCCGAACGATACGGAGCGCCGGGGCCGCCGGGCAGGGAAAACGACAGACGAATATCACAAGGAGTTTGCCGACGACATCATCGCCCAGATCGAGCGCGGCACCGCGCCGTGGCAGAAACACTGGCAGCCCGGCGAAAACCGCATGCCTGCGAACTTCTCCACGGGCGCGCGCTATCAAGGCGGGAATGCCTTGCAACTGATGGTCAAGCGCACCCAGCGCGCCTACAACGACAACCGCTGGGGCACCTACAAGCAGATCAAAGAGGCCGGGGGGCAGGTACGGAAAGGTGAACGCGGCACCACGGTCCTGGTTTACAAGCCTCCACGGCGGGCCGACGGCACCAAAGCCACCCCGGGCGAGGTGGCCGAAGACAAACCGAAGAATCCCGATGCGGAGCGGACAACGCGGCCGATGTGGCGGCGCTACACCGTGTTCAACGTCGAGCAGGCCGAAGGCCTCAAACTCTCTGACCGGGCCGCGGCGACTCCCGAATGGGAAGCGCAGCAGAACGTGGAGAAAGTCATCCGGGCAGTTGGGGTGCGGATCCGGGAAGTCAACGGGGACCGGGCCTACTACAACATGCACCGCGACGAGGTCGTGTTGCCCGAACGGTCCCAATTCAAGAACGCGGAAGGCTATTACCAGACCGCGCTCCATGAGGTCGGCCACAGCACCGGCCACAAGAGCCGGATGAACCGGGAGAGTCTGCGCCAGGGCACCGATGCCGGCTTCGGATCGGAGGCGTACGCGCGGGAAGAACTGAGGGCTGAAATCAGCGCCATGATGTCGTCCGATCGCCTGGGCGTGGCCTATGAGCCGCAACATGCAACCGCATACGTCAAGGGGTGGGTCGCGGTGCTCAAGGACGATCCGAAGGAGATCCACAGGGCGGCGGCCGAGGCCGGGCGCATCTCCGATTACGTCTGTGAAGCGCCCGAGCGGCAACGCGGCAACGAAATCAAGAAGGCCAAGGACACATTGCCTGAAGCCGGGGCGCCGGAGCGCGGCCGCGCGATACCCGCGCCGGCCACCGCGCGCGAACCCCAACCGGAGACGCCCGTTCCGGCTAAAGCGCCGGAGATCGAGTTGAGCCGCTAACAGAGCGAACAGAAAGGAGTCTTACCCATGTCTGAAACGAAACCCGCGGATGAGATCCGCATTGGCCGCGTCAAAGCGACCATCTGGATGAATGCCACCGGGGACGGACAGGCCCGCTACAGCGTCGTCTTTTCGCGCCTCTACCGCGAGGGCGACGAGTGGAAGAGTACGCACAGCTTCGGCCGCAATGACCTCTTGCTGCTCGCCAAGGTTGCCGATATCGCACACACCCGGGTCTCTGCGTTTCGTCAAGACGACAGGGCCGAGGCGGCGGTGGAAGCGGAGGCATAGCCGGGTGGATCGTTTTGACACACGCGAGCGAACGTCTCTTGACCGCCGGCCGGAACCGGGGCGGGGGCTCCGGCCCGGGCGGGCCCCGGAGCGCCCCGGCCACCGCCGCAACTACGATCCGGGCCGGGAGAAGCACACCATCAAAGAACGGATCAACGCCGCCGTTGCCGATGTGAGTCATTACCGCGTCGTCGCCGTCGCCGACATTGTGCGGGAGCGTTTCGGGGGCAACCCGTATGCGGCGCGGAAAGCCATCGATCAGATGAAGGCCGATGGCTTCGTTACCGAACGCGCCCTGCAGGGACCGGAAGGCGGGACATACCGCGCCCTGTCCCCAACCGCGGCCGGAGCCCGCGAAGCGAGGGCGCAGGGCGGCGCCTGGAGAATGGACCCGGAACAACGGACCTGGGACCGCGCAGGATCGAAATCGCGCGACATGGCCCATGACGTGGCCATCTACCGCGCCGCACGGGCCGAACAGGCGTGCATCGAAGGGCGCGGCGCACGGCTGTGGAGGGTCCGCACCGACGCGGAACTCAAAGCCGGGATCAACAGCCGCTCCGAGGCCGCGCGACGACGAGGCGGCCGGGCCTCAGCCGATCGCGCGCGATTCGAGGCCGCCGAAGCGTTGCACCTTCCCATCCGGAACGGCCAGGTGCAGTACCCGGACGCGCAGCTGGAATATCTGGAACCCGACGGCCTCACCCGGGGCCACGTCAACCTCGAAGTCGTCTCGGGCAACTACCGCGCCGCCGACATCGCGGCCAAGGCCGCGGCCGGCTTCCAGATGCACGGCAACGGGAGTCCGCGCGCTCAGTCGCTGATCGCCGATGCCGGGAAACTGGCCCACTCGGCCAGCCGTGGCAGTGGCGGCGATGGGGGCCGCACCGAACGCGGCCAGGGAGTCATCGAACTATGAAACCGATCTTCTTTGGCATCGGTGTCACGGCGGCGCTGGGTGGGTTGGCTGTTCTTTTAGTCGGGCCGCGGCTCGACTTTCTCTCGCCCTGGTGGGGCACCATCGCTCGCGCGTATGGGTTAACGCTCGCCCTCCACGCGGGTGCGTTGCTCCTCACCAGCATTGTTGTGTTCTACGCGCTGGCGCGTGTTCTCGGCCTGGCCGATCTTGGACGGCGGGTCGATCTGGTCGAGCGCGGCATTCGCCGTGGCTCAGGCGATCGGGACCTTCAACATGCCCTCGACCGGAGCGATGAAGGTCTGTATCTCGATTAACAAACATACGGGGAGGTCAACGATGACTCTATCTACACACAACAAAGGATGGCACCGCGGCCTGTGGGTCGTGGCGATTCTGCTATGCGCTCCCGTCACCCTATGGGCGCAGAGCCCCTGGCTCCAGGCCATCACGGTGCTGGAGGCCGCCTTTACCGGGCCGATCGCGCGCGGGCTGGCGCTGATCAGCATCGTCTGTGGCGGCCTGATGTTCGCCTTCGGCGAGGGCGGCAGCAAGAAGGCCATGGCCGGGATCATCTTCGGGGTGGGCATGGCCGTCGGTGCGGTCAATTTCCTTGGCTGGCTGTTTCCCTGATGGCGCGGCAAGGAAAGCGGCTCTGGCCGTGTTACCGAAGCCTGAGCCGCCCACTCACCATCATGGGGGTCGAGCGCACGTGGTTCATTTTGAGCGCCACGCTGGCGCTCGCCCTCTGGAACGCCCTGAATGCCATCGTCACGGCGATGGTGGTCTTCGTTGCACTGTGGGGCGCGGGCTACCTCGCATGGAAACAAGATCCCAACATGCTCACGATCCTCAAGGCGTCGACCCGTTTCAAGGCGCGGTACGACCCGGGCAAATGGATCGCCGAACCGTGGCGGGTGATCCTCGAAGGACGGAAGAGATGAATCTTGCTGTTGAACGCAGGGAATACGATGCGGCCGGCCCTCTGGCCGAAGAGTTGCCCTGGTGGGGTTACCTCAAAGACGACCGGACCTGTCTCACCCGGGATGGCCAACTCTTATGCGTCGCCCGCATCACCCTGAGCCCTCTCGACGGCCGCACTCCCGAAGCGCTCGACGCGGTCCTTGAACGCTGGACCCGGCTGCTCTCCAATGTCGAGCCCGGCGGCCGCCTCCATTTCTATCTGCTACGGCGGCCGGTTGACCTTCCCGCAGACGCATCAGACGACGGCGATAGCGTCTCGGCAATCGCCCGGCGGCGGCGCAGGACATTCCTTACCGAACGCTTGCAGGACGTCGAGGCGTATCTGGTCTGGTGTCACGATCCGGGATTGAAACAGGCCACCGCAACGCATGGCCGGGGGCCGTGGTGGCTCAACACCGCCCGCGCCTGGCTCGCCAGAAACCGTGCCCCCTATGAGGCCATCTACATCCACGACGAGATAGAAGCCGCTGCCGGCAGGTTCCGGCAGCTTGTCGATGCGGGCTTCAAACTCGTTTCCGACCTGACCCCGATCGAGCTGTTGAACGGACCCGACGGGGGCCGTTTCTTGAGTGAGCTGGTCAACCGGCCCGGACTGCCCTGGGATGGTTCCGTCGGCTCCGGTCTGAATTGGAGCCTTGCCGTATCGGAGCTGGATGCCGAGCGGCGCTTCCTGCGCCTGGACGGAGAACCCGTCATCCTCTATTCCCTGCTCTCGCCACCCGCCGCCGCACGCGCCAACATGCTCAACGACCTCTATCGCTTGAATGCCCGCATGACGGTGTCGCTGGAATGGCGGCCCTACACGACCGAGGCGGGGCGCAAGAAGATCAACTCCGCGCGCAAACACTATTTCTCGCAGCGGTACTCGATGATGGCGCACGTTCAGGAAACCGAGGGCAGCGCCACCGCCATGGAGGACAGCGTGGCCAGCGCGGAGTCGGATCGGTTGTCGAGGGCCCTGGTCGAGCTGGAAACCGATGGCATTGCCTATGGCGACATCAGCTTGTCCATTGCGCTGCATGGAGAGCTTTCAGACATCGAGCGGTTGGACGGCGATCTTCGGCGCATCTTCGCAACCTGGGACGCCAAACTGATCCGGGAGGGTTATGGACAACTCGCCCAGTGGTTCAATCGGATGCCGGGCCAGCCCCGGTCCAGGCAACTCCGCAAGGTCCTGGTGTCGGCCGGAGCCGCCGCCTCGCTCGCGCCCTTGTTCGGTCCGCCGCGCGGCACCCAACAGAGCGCCCATCTTGGGGCGCCGGCACTCACGACGCTCGAGACGCACTGGCAGACGCCGTTCTTCTATGACCTCTTTGCCGGCGACGTCGGCCACACGCTGATCCTCGGGGCGACGGGGGCGGGCAAGAGCTTCACGCTCAACTTCCTGCTCGTTCAGGCATTGCAGTACCGGCCGCGTGTTTTGATTCTGGATCTGGGCGGAAGCTATCGCTGGCTCACCCGTTTCCTCGGCGGGGGCTACCTGGAACTCTCGCCCGATGATGGCGCCGCAGGCGATTCCTTCCGGTTGCGCCCGTTCAGTCTGCCACCCGGTGAACGCACGTTTCAGTTCCTTTCCGGATGGGTGACCCGACTGCTTCGGCTCGGCGGCATCGAAACCACCGGCGACGATCCCACCGAAATCCGCAAACGCATCGAAGACATCTATGCCTTTCCTCCGGCACGGCGCGACCTCGGCGCGCTGGTCCGCTCCTTGCCCAAGCGCATGTGGGCCGCGATGGGACGCTGGCACGGCGCGGGCACCTGGGCCCGGTATTTCGACAACCCGGCCGACGGCGGCGATCTGGAATTTGCCGACTGGCAGGTGATCGACCTGGCCGGAGCCGCCGAACATGAAGACCTCTGTGAAGCCGCCATGTTCTACCTGCTCGAACGCATGCGGATTGCCCTGGAAGACCCCACCGACATTCGGCGCGTCAAGCTCATGGTGGTCGACGAGGCGTGGCGCTATCTCAAAGACCCCGCCGTGCTGTCCTATCTCGCCGAGGCCGCCAAGACCTGGCGGAAGAGGAACGCCGCTCTCATCATGGCGACACAGAGCGCCGTCGACGTGACAGGGACACCCGAGGCGGCCGGGCTGCTGGAATCCATGCCCACCAAGATTTTCCTGGCGAACCCGAACCTCCCCGAAAAGGTCGGGGAGATATTCCGGCTCAATCCCGACGAAATGGAGACCATTCGGTCTCTGGTCCCGAAGATGGAACTCTATCTGAAGCGCGCCGGCACGGCCGCGATCCTCCGTCTCGAAGTCGATCGGGCCAGTTATTGGCTCTATACATCCAACCCCCGTGATTCGGAACGACGAGCGCGCTTGATCGAGGAACACGGATTACTGCGCGCCCTGGAAATCCTGGGCGCGGGGACTTAAACCCAGTGACTCTCGGAAGCACAGAGACACCGTTACCGGGAATCGCGCAACGGACCCGTTGCGGTCCGGAGCTGATGGAGGTTGAAATGGAACAACGCCAACCCAAATTACGGCAATAATATACTTGACGTACCAATTGGAGCGTGATATTATACCTCTCATGATGAAGTATCCCAAGACATTAATTGAGGCCGTTCGATACTTCTCCGACTTCGAACGCTGCCGCGAGTTCATGATTGAACTGCGCTGGCCCGATGGGGCGGTCACGTGCCCTCGGTGTGGCGGTGATCGCGTCACGTGGCTGGCCAAGGCTCGGGTATGGAAGTGCTACGCGAAGCACAAGCAGCCTACCTTCTCGCTGAAGACAGGCACCATCTTTGAAGATTCCCCGATTGCCCTGGACAAATGGATCACCGCTGTCTGGCTGGTTGTGAACTGCAAGAACGGGATTTCGTCTTACGAGATGGGTAGGCACCTTGGCGTAACTCAGAAGTCCGCGTGGTTCATGAATCATCGGATCAGGAAGGCCATGCAGGACGGGTCGTTCACGAAGCTTGGCGGCGAAGTCGAAGTGGACGAGACGTTCATCGGCGGCAAGGCTCGGAACATGCACACGTCGAAGCGGGAGCGCCGGATCACCGGCACTGGCGGCAAGGACAAGACAGCCGTACTCGGGATGCTCGAACGTGACGGGAGAGTGCGGACCACCGTGATTGAGGATCGGCGCAAGCGGTCGATCCAACCCCAAATCCGCGAGCACGTCAAAGCGGGGGCAGCGCTCTTTTCCGACGAGCTTCTGTCCTATCACGGGCTGGCTACCGACTTCGCCCATCAGGTCATCAACCATGCGGTCGAGTACGTCAACGGAAACGTACACACGAACGGAATGGAGAACTACTGGTCGCTGCTGAAACGCGGCCTCAACGGAACGTACATCTCAGTCGAACCGTTCCACCTTTTCCGCTATCTCGATGAGCAGTCGTTCCGGTTCAACAACCGTGAGGCTGAGGGTGGAGATTTCGAGCGGTTCTCTCTCGCTATGATGCAGGCGGTTGGTCGGCGGTTGACCTATGACGAGCTTGCGGGGAGGTTGCCTAGTCAGGCGTCAGTTAACTAAGAAGGAGTCCGAGAGGCAGGGTCGCGGGAAACGCCGCATCCCCTGACGATAGCTTTCATTGCAGAGCGGAATCGACTGAACGCTTCGGACCCTTCGACCATTTCCAGTTTCTTACTCCCACCTTTGGAAGCTGGGCGGTTGCCCCCCGCCTTCGCTTTCCTTCTCAGTGGTGGTGCGTCCATCTCTATCACAGTGAGAGTCTAACACCATTGCAAGGAGGATTTCGACCGCATGACTTCTAAACTACGGATTCTCAATCAATTTTGTGAAGTTCGGGATCATAACTTCGAGCATGAATCCTGGAAAGGTGTACACGATGTCCTTAATGGGAGCGGTTGGTGGCGGACCGATCTCGGCTTCATCGAACGCCACCTCCGGAGTGATCTCGTCGGTCACTTGCATCTCACCGGTCACCTCGAAGGGGTGGAACATGATCGGTTCGATTTCTGCGCCACTTTGGATCCAGGGGGAGATCGCCGTGCTGGAGTGACCTTCTGCGGTGGTAACCTCTTGGGTGCGGGTGGGCATGAGAACCGTCGCATTCAGATGTCGGTGTTTGTCGATATTAGAGAGCTTGGTCAACAACCGGAGCAGCCTGCCTGCCTGCCCGCCAGAATAGTATGGCTGCACTCCCTCGATGAATGTGAACGCCTCATCGGTGAGTGCGTCTCGCACACCGCAGTTAAACCGATCTCTAGGAACGGGCGGGGTGCAGATCTTGTCGGGAAGTTTGGCAATGATGGGGAACTGACTATCGTGCTTCCATCGGGAGCTGAGCGAACATTTCGCATGATTCCTTTCGACAAGATCGAAAAACAGGTAATCCAAGGCGCTCCTGAGTTGATAAACCATTTCACCGAGAATGATGGACAGTCTGACTGGGGGCTCTTTGGTGATATACAGTTTCTTCTTGCCATCAGGATCGGCGACAATACGATACGGTTCACTCCGAATGTAATCGGAAAGGCAGTCATCGAGAAGGTGACGCTTTCGCATTACCCATGTGACTTTATCCCACGCAACGTCAACGGATTCGGCCATTAGCTCTTCGGGACGGAATTTCCTAGTTTCAGACCGTGACAAGCGCGCACAATAGACCCTGACAGATTGGTTTCATGGCATAATCCTAAAAATGTCTAAAACTCCTACCGTGACTCCTTGGCAGTCTTCAGTAACTGCTCAGCCAGATGTTCTGCTTGGAGTCGATGCAAAACTAGAGTTTCTTCAGACTCGTCCATGGACCGCAAGATTCTTGTTATCCCTCCAGAAACAGGGTCGCTGTCCCACAGGCTGGTCTGAAGCCTTAGATCAATATACTCCAGCCCCTGACTCGATCTCGAAACCTTGAATTTCTCAACTACTTTCCTCTCAAGCTCCTTCAACTCTTTTTCAGTCATTTCGCCATCCACCCATTCTTCTTGTTGAGCCGCCGCAGCCCCGACAGCGTGTAGATATTGCTCTTGGCCTGATTGCACGGCCCACATAGCAGGATGCGGATGGTCATCGGTAATCTGATCTACCCAGTCCTGGTGAACATCCTTTTCCCAGGACCAGCGATCTTGGAACTTGGCGCCCTTGGCTAAACTGTCCGGGGTTGCATGGAAGTCTCGACCTTTTGTTGAAAGGCGGGTCTGTAGCTATGAGGTCAACCGTCTCCGAGTTCATGCCCCGGAGTACAGGCAGATTGTCGCCGTGGAAGAGAGTGCGGTTGTCCCAGTTGGCGGGAGGCATCCAGAAGGGAATGCTACGCTAGGCAGGCTGGTATGTCAAGTATGTTATTGCCCAAATTACGGTACCCCCGCATCCCGGAGAGTTCTTTATGGGGCTTGCTCCTGGGCGTGTTACTGGTGTTCGTACCCGGACCGCTTTTTCCCCCACCCATAGCCGCCGCGGCGACGCTTATCGCGCCTTCAGCGACCGAATATGCCGCCCTTGACGGACTCGCGGCAGCGATCGCCGCCGTTGGGATTCTCCTGATCCTTGGGGCAATCCTTGTAGTGAAGACCGTCCGCGCGCGACGGCCACCCCGCCAGGGCCAGTCCGAAGCCCAGGACGCCGCCGCCATCAATGGCGCCGGCGATGGAGTACTTGAACGCGATGCTGAAGATATGAAGTCGCTCCAACTCGCCGCCGGGCAGGGCAACGCCACCGCCCAACACAAACTCGCGGGACGTTACCGATTGGGCTGGGACGTCCCCCAGGACGAGGCCGAAGCCGTCCGGTGGTACCGGCGGGCCGCCGACCAAGGCCACGCCGCCGCCCAAGAGACTCTTGGCTGGTGTTACGAGTTCGGATTTGGCATATCGCAAGACCTCTCCGCAGCTGTCACCTGGTACCGCCGCGCCGCCACGCAGGGCGACACTATGGCTCAAAAGAGCCTCGGGGACATGTACACCGAGGGCCGGGGCGTCCCCCAGGACGAGGCCGAAGCCGTCCGGTGGTTTCGTCAGGCTGCCGAGCAAGGGGACGATACTGCCCAAAACTGCCTTGGGTGGTTTTACGAGTTCGGAATTGGCATACCCCAAGACCTCTCCGCCGCTGTCACCTGGTACCGCCGCGCCGCCGCGCAGGGGCACGCGAACGCCCAGGTCAACCTCGGCTGGTGCCACGAGTTCGGGAAGGGCGTCCCAGAAAACCTCCCCGAGGCTGTCACCTGGTACTGCCTCGCCACTGAGCACGGGAAAGGCTCATGGCATCTGGCGCGCTGTTACGAGTTCGGGAAGGGCGTCGCGCAAAACTTCCCCGAAGCTGACAAGTGGTACCGCCGGGCACACGGCCCGCGCGGCTCTTTTCGCCCGCTCTTGCGCGCAGTAACCGCAAAGGACCGGATACCCAAAGGAGATAACGCATGAAGACCTTCAAGACAGCTTTTCCTGGTCTCGCCCTGGCGCTCGCGGGGATCGGCCTGTTCTTCGTGGTTGGCGCGGACGCCTCGCAAGGCCCCATGCTTCGCATCGAGGCAATTCCCGGTGTCGATCAACTGGTCGATATTCAAACCCAGGTGCGGCATACCACCGTCATCGTTCTGCCGGAGAACGAAACGATCCTCGATTTCGTTGTCGGGGATTCCGAATACTGGCATCTGACCGGCGCGGCGAATGTGGCCTTCCTGAAACCCATTGCAACGGGGGTGGAAACCAACGTCGCGCTGATTTGCGAGTCCGGCCGGATTTATTCCTTCCTCGCATCCGAGGGCGGGGCGCCGCACCTGGTCGTCCGGATCGAGCCGCCGAGCGAGGGCGACACACTCATAGCGGCCGAACCGCATACCCCCGCCTTCGTTGCCCGTTCCGAAATCACGGCCTATCAGGCCCTCGCCCAACAAGCCCAGGAGACGGCGCGCACGGCCCAGATCGCGGCCGACACCTTGGCAGCAGAGGCCCGCGCCGAGGCTGCGGCGGAAGTGGAAGACTTCCGGGCGGATTACCCCACGCGGCTTCATTTTGTTTACACCCTGTCGGATCGTGCACAGGATCCTCCCTTCAATGTCGAAGCCATGTGGCACGACGGACAGTTCACCTATCTCCGCGCACACGCCCAGGAATCCCCGGCGCTCTATGAAGCCGTCGACGGTGACCCGTCTCTGGTCGCCTACGACCTCACCGAAGACGGCCTGTTCATTGTGCGGCGGCGCCTCGATTCAGGCTGGCTGCAAATTGGAGAGCGACGCGCCATCTGGCGCTATGAACCGGAGCGTTAAGCATGAGTGTATGGAAAAAGATTCCCATCCCGCCTGGCGGTGTGATGCCGGCCGGCATGGTTACCAAAATCGGGATCGCGGCCACCTCCTTGCTCCTGGCTGCCATGCTACTCACCTACACGTTCACCGGCGGCGGTCGGCAGGATGCCGGGATCGAGCGTCCCGAGGCCGCGGGCCTCGGCCTTCAACAACGCGCCCAGGCCGCGATCGAGGCCGAGGCGCGCCGGCAAGCCGACCAGCTCCGGCTACAGGCCGATGCGGCCGAACGCCAGTTAGCTCAGCTACAGGCGAACAGGAATCGAATGCAGCCCTCTTGAGCGCGGGCATCGTCCCGTTCCAGGGTCAAGACCCCGGGACGGGCTTGCTTCCCGACGATCAGCCGGTCCCCTTCGGCGGCCAGGCCCCGCGCACCGAGGCCGAGGCGGTCTTGCTGGAGACGCTGCGGCTCGAGGAAATAGAACGCCGGCGGCGCTCCCTGCGCACCGAACCGCTCGTGCTGTCCTATCGGAACTCCGAAGCCGGGCAAGCAGCGGGCGGGGGTGGTGGAACGCGGGTGGAAGCCTTGGCCGGGCTCCCCGGCACACTTCCGGATCTCGTTCAGGCCTCCCAGGCTCCCCAGGCCGCATCACCCGGTGTCACAGCCGAAGGCGCCGTTTCAACGGCCGGGGAGTTTCTCCAATTGCTCACCGAACTCAACGACCGGGAACTGGCCGCGAACGCGCAGCCTGCGCCCGGCCCGGCCCCTTCTCTTGCACGGCCGGGGCCCGACACCGAAACACCCGTCGCCGGCCGGCCTGCCGATCCGGCTGGTTGGGATCGGATTTATGAAGGATCGTTTCTGGAGGCCGTTCTGGTCACCGAGCTCAGCGGCGAGTTTCCCGGTCCGGTCCTCGCCAATGTGTCGGTCCCCTTCTATTCCGCTGACCGCCAACGGGTCCTCGTCCCGCGTGGCGCGCGGGTTGTCGGCACCGTCGGGGCCGTTTCCGGGGCCGATCAGGAACGGCTCGCCGTGGCCTTCCACCGCATCCTCTGGCCCGAGGGCCGCAGCGTCTCACTCGAATTCAACGGCCTCAACCAGATCGGGGAAAGTGCGCTCAAGGATGAAGTCGATCGACACTACTTCTCGATGTTCGCCGCCGCCGGGGCCATCGGCATCCTTTCAGGCCTGACCGCCATTGGCTCAAACCCGTATGCCGGAGGCCAACAGGGCTTCCAGGCCGGAGCCAGTCAAGGCCTTGGCGAAGGTGCGGTGCGGATTCTCGACCGCTTCCTCAATCGTCTGCCCACCATCACGATTCGCGCGGGCCACCGCCTGCGCATCTGGTTCACCGGCGATGTTCTCGTCCCGCGGCAGCCCCAACCGGCAGGAGAAATTCAATGACGATGAAACATGCGATCGCTTTCTCGCTCACCCTCACTGTGGCCGGTGCTATGCCACCGGGCGCGAGCGCTCAGTTCAACCCGGGGCTGCAAACGGCCGAGATTGCGAATCAGGTGCAGCAACTCGCCAATCGGATCACGCGCTACACAACATTGCTCAACCAATTTACGAGCCTCGACTGTGCGGCCCAGGGCATGGGGGCGGGCGCCGAGGCAACCCCCATGAACCAGGCCGCCGTTGCCTGCAACACCCTCAACATGGTTGGCGCGTTCCGGAGTTCCTACTCGCAACTCCTTCAAGCGCCCGCCAACCTGCGCCACACTCCCGTGCCGCTTCCCGACTGGCGCAACGTCTTGCAAGCCGCCGACAGCGTTTCCGTCGCCGACATTCAGAACATCTATCAGAGCGATCCCGCGGCTGCGGCGAATGCCGTTGCCGCTTACCAGGTGCAGCGCGAATCCGCGGATCGGCGGATGGTCCTGGCCCATGCCGAATCCGATGCGGTGGCGGCGTTGACTGACACGTTGGATGAGGCCGAACGCGTCGTTGCCGATCTTGAAGCGCGCAACAGCGTGACCGGCACCGGCCTCGCACAAACCCAAACGGCTGCGGCGCTCACGCGCGGGCGGTTGATCGTGGCGCTCTCCCAGCTTCGCGCTCACCAAATATCCGCGGCCGCGGCCACGGCATACAACGCGGAAGTGGTGCGGAGGGAGGCCGCCGCGCGGCGGCTGGCCGAGCGGGCCGCCCTTGAGGCCCAGTGGGCTCAGGAACGGGCGAGGGTGGGGGCAGCGGCCAACCAGAGAATCCAATCCATGTATGGCGGCTATCAGATCCCGGCCGGCCTGGGCGGGACCCCGAACCCATGATACGCACGCTGTTCACAAACAAGGAGCATCCCATGAAGAAACATATTGGTGTTCTCACCGTTGTTGCCATTCTCTGTCTCTTTCTCATCGTGCGGAACGTCGCCGCACAGGGCGGCGTGGCCTCCTATCTCGTGATGATTGCCAACCAGGGCACCCAGATTTCCAATCAGGTTCAAGCCCTCACGCGCATGGACACCCACATCGCGCAGCTCACCGGGCAATTCCAGCATTTACGGGATTCCGCTCTTGGACAGATCGGCGCGATCGCAGACCCGATTGCCAACCTCATCGCCGTGCCCACGAACATGCTCACCGGCGCGCGCGCCTGGCACTCGGATTTCACCGGGCCAGCCGCGGGAATGATTGCGGCTGTCCAGGACCTTTCCAATGGCACCTCGTTCAGCGATGGCTGGCGGAACCTGTTGCAAGCCGCCGACACCGTTTCCGCGGCCTCCATTCAGAACATCTACCAGAGCGATCCCGCGGCCGCGGCGAATGCCGTGGCCACGTACCAGCGGCAGCGCGAATCCGCGGATCAGCGGATGGTCCTGGCCCATGCCCGCGCCGATGCCGCGGCGGCTCTTGCGGCGACCGCAATAGAAACCCAAACGAAGATCGACTCCGTTGCCGCGGCCAACAACGTCTCGGCCACGGCGCTCGAACAGGCCATCCTGACCGGCAATTTGTCTCAAGGACAGCTCTCGGCCGCACTGGCGCAGATGGAAGCCCTGGATGCCTCCACGGCCGCGGCCGAAGCATACAACGCGGAAGTGGCGCGGAGAGAGGCTGTGGCGCGGCGGCTGGCCGGGCGGGCCGCCCTTGAGGCCCAGTGGGCTCAGGAGCAGGCGATCGTGGCCGCGGCGGCCAACCAGAGAATCCAATCCATGTATGGCGGCTATCGGATCCCGGCCGGCCTGGGCGGGAACCCGAACCCATGATCAGAAAACGAGTCATTACATGGACGCTTCTCATCGCACTGACCGCGGCCGTCCCCGCTTTCGGCATCTTCGGCATTCCCAGCGCCGAAGACCTGCTCATCTGGTTTGTCTTGCGGCCGATGGTGCACAACAACCAGCGCACGATGATCGCCAACCAGGTCCGTGAGCTTCAAAAGCTCGTCACGGAGTTACAGACCGCCCGGAGCCAGTTCACCCAAGTCCGTAACACCGCACAGGGTTTGGTGGGCGCGATTACAAACCCGATGGCCGGTTTGATTGCAGCGCCCACGAACATGCTCACCGGCGCGCGCGCCTGGCACTCGGATTTCACCGGGCCTGCCGCCGACATGGTCACGGCTGTCACTGCCCTTTCCAATGGCACCTCGTTCAGCGATGGCTGGCGGAACGTGTTGCAAGCCGCCGACACCGTCACCGTGGCCGATATTCAGAATGTCTACCAGAGCGATCCGGCGGCCGCGGCGAATGCCGTGGCCTCCTACCAGAGGCACCGCGACTACGCGGACCGCAGCCTTGAATATGCCCGGGCCCGGGCCGACGCCGGGGCCGACCTGATCGAAATCCGCGACTCCACCACCGGGGCCATGGCCCGTATCGCGGCACGCGTCGATGCGGACCCGCCTACCGGCGGGCCGAATCGCTCATCGGCGGCACTTACCGAAGGCGATGTGCTGGGCTCACTCGCCGAAATCCGAACCCTGAATGCCATCGGACGCAGCCGGGCCGCCGCCGCAACCGAAGACGCGGCGGCGCGCTTTCGTCAAGAGGCACTCCGGCGGGACATGGAGGCGCGGCGGCTCTCCGATCGGGCCGCCCTTGAAGCGCGGTGGGCTCAGGAACAGGCAATCGTGGCCGCAACGGCCCACGAGAGAATCCAATCCATGTATGGCGGCTATCGGATCCCGGCGGGCCTGGGCGGGAACCCGAATCCATGATGACGCTCGCGATGATGCTCCAGCTTGTACCCACCATCCCGATCGATCCGGCGGCCGCGCCCGATCCCAAGACCGTTGTGTCGGGCATCATGGATCAGGTTGTTCTTGCGGCCGCGCCGCAAATCCACGCGGCCGGGTTTGACCTGTGGCGCGGGCTGGCCGCCATTCTGATTGTCTGGACCGGGTTGCGGATTGCTTTTACCGGAGACTTTCGGCCGTGGGACCTTGTTCGAGTCGTTATCGCCCTCTGGTTTCCGTGGGCAATGCTCACCTTCTATCACGATCCGCTTCCCGGATCGACCCGTTCCTTTACCGCGGCCATTACTGAAGGCGGAAACTGGCTGCAGCTCATCCTGATTCAGAATACCGGCGAGGATTTCCTTGTCACGTTCTCGCAGCTCTCTCAAAATCTCTTCGCGCGCGCCGCCGCGATGGAGCTGGGATCGGGAGGCGGGTTGATGGACATGATCATCAATGGCCTCACCGACCTCTCCTACCTGCTCATGTCCTTTCTCCACACCATCATCTTCGAGCTGTTTCTCTTGTTCATTCTCCTCTGCCTCGTCGTGATCTACGGCGTTTCAATGGCGCAGGTTCTATGGGCACAGCTCGCCCTAGGCGTCCTGGTGATCCTCGGGCCGCTCTTCATTCCCTTTCTCCTGGTCGAACCCCTCGCCTTCCTGTTCTGGGGATGGTTCAAGAGCATGTTCACCTACACCCTCTACGGCGCGATTGCGGCGGCGCTGATGCGGGTGTTCCTTGCGGCGAGTATCGGTTGGATGAATGCCATTGTGAATGGCCCCCCGCCCAACACCAACATGCTCTGGCATAGCACCGCCTGGTTTTTAAGCATCGTGCCGCTCACCATTGCCGGGCTCCTGTCCTCACTCATGATCGGCCAGCTCGCCTCGCAAATCACCGGCGGGGGTGCGGGCGGCGGGATCATGGGCATGATCGGCCAGGCCGGGCAGAGCCTTTCCAAACTCAAGGGGGTCTGAATATCCGTGGCACAACCCAGAGACAACGCATCCGATGCCGGAAAACAATATGCCGAGATATGGGGCGAGACGATCCACTCGAACCGTCACCTGCGCGTGTTCACCATCGTCCTCGCCGTGTTGCTCCTGTGTGTCACCATCGCCGTGGTGCGCCTGTCGTCGGTCGAGCCGCCCCGCCCGATTGTTGTTCGGGTGGATGAAGTCGGCCGGGCCGAAGCCCTGGCCTATGAGGCCGTCCAGGTCCAGGCCGACCCGCGCGATCCCACCACCAAGTATTTTCTCAACCGCTTTCTTCATGACCACTTCGGCCGGCGCCGGGCGACGGCCCAGCAATACTGGCCGCGCAGCCTCCGCTTTCTCAGCACCGATCTGGCCAACGCGGCCTTCACCGCCAGCAACGAGGAAATCGCCCTGCTGGCCGCCGGAATCACCCTGGAAGAATTGCGCGTGGAGAATGTCATCCTCCGGATTCAGGCCAACCCGGTCGAGCCGCACGGTGCGGTCGCCGACTTCGTCCTTGTCCGCACCCAACAGGAGCGCGAGGTTTCCAGGGAACAATGGACCGCCACGATGCAGTTTGTGTTCATGCCCGTCATACCGGCCGATCTGGTCATTTTTAACCCGATGGGCATTCAGGTTACATACCTCGAAACGGATAGAGCCCTTATCACCGAAACCCCATGATTGCTCATTTGAGAGAGCGTGAAAAAAACCTGGAGCCGTTCGGGTGGAGCCAGCAAAACGCCGAGTGGGTCGCGATGGTCTGTCTCCATAGCGGCGTGTTCACCCGCTTGCAATACATGGATTATTTCAACACGTACCACAACCGCGCGCGCCGCTTCGTTCAGAGCCTCCTGGATCTGAAACTTGCAGTGGACGAGGATATTCCGGTCAGCACCACCCGGAACCGCACGCGGGCCTGCCGGATCACCCACAAGAGCATCTACCAGGAGCTGGGGGTGCCCAACATCCGGCACCGCAGGATCGCCGATCCGGCCGTCTACCTCCGGCGGCTCCTGTCGCTCGATTACGTCATCGACCACCCGGAGCTGGAATGGCTCCCCACCGAAACCGAGAAGGTTTGGTTCTGCAAACACCTGGACATCGGGAAGGACCGCCTGCCGAGGCGGCTCTATACCGGGGCGGCCGGTTATCTCACCCGCTATTTCCCCTTGAAATTGCCCATTGCCGCGGGCCGGACCGTCACGTTTGTCTATGTCGATCCCGGGAACGACACCATCGAGGAACTGCGGCATTGGGGCCAGTCACACGAGCATGTCTGGGCTGGCATACGCAAGCACGGGATGCAGGTTCATGTGGCGGCCATCGCACTCCACTCCAAGGCCGGGAATCGGGCGCGGTCTGTCTTGAACGGTTGGGCGCGGGATCGGGAAGGCATCAAGGCCGGCAGTGACCGGGAGGCGGAATTACAGAAGGAACTGGATGTGGTTTCCAGGGGCATCGACACCTTCAACTCCGAGATTTTCGCGCGCTACGGGGGCCAGCAACAAACCGCACGGCGCTACCGGGAATTGAAGGACATGCTGGCACGGCCGTTGCCCTACAACATTCGGATCGACACGTTCGAGATATGGCGCTCGGAACGGATTTATCCCGATGGTGTGAACCTCTATGAGACTCCGGTATGAGATCAAGACCCGCTTATTTTCCGGGGGGGAGATGGGTCTTGTTCCAGTCTCAAAACCGGGGGGCAGGACATCGGAAATTGGACCTTCAATTGACACGCCCGGCGCCGCTCCAGACGTGTCAATTGAAATCGGGGGTCAATTGACACAGTCAATTGACATTTTTTATTTCTCATATCATCCCTATCTACTTGTAGTTAGGTCAATTGACACGCCCCTGCTCAGCGCCGGTCGGGAGGGGGAGGGAGTGACGGGAGCGCCCCCACTTTTTTGTGGCTCGTGCGGCGCTCGACACCCTTTTCAATGCGCATTGCGGGTGTCGGTCGCCGCTCTCCCCGGTGGGGGGCGCTCCCGTCTCAATAATCCCTGCGGGAAGGCTCGGATTCCGGAGGCTGCGATGGAATGAAATGGAGTCATGTTTTCCTCTTCTTCGTGGCGCTTGACGTCTCGGTCGCGCGCTATATTTCCAGTCCATTTCCGGCCGGATCGGAGAACCCCGTTGTGGCGCTGATGGCCCTCGATGCACCCGTGCTTCTCTGGCTCGCGCATGGCTGGTATGCCGTCATGCCCGGTGTCATGGTGGTGATCGGCGTGACGCTCGTTTCCGGCGTATGGCGGGTCTGGTTCGAGGCGGCTCCCACGAAGAAACAAGGCAAGGGCGGGCTTCCGCCGTGGCCGGTCACCGACACGGATGAGAACCCGGCCCTTGTCGTCGGGGAGACGCATCACCCGGTCGAGGCGCGCGAGGTTCCCAACCCGGACTGGCTCGTGATCCCGGAACGCGGCCTCTATACCGGAATCGCCATCTTCGGAGCGGTCGGGTCCGGAAAGACCTCGGCTTGCATGCATCCGTTTGCCCGGCAATTGCTCGGCTGGCAAGCCACGGATCCGGAGCGCCGGGTGGCCGCCCTGGTCCTCGAAGTGAAGGGAGATTTCTGTTACGACATCCGGGAGATTCTGGAAAAGGCCGGCCGGGAAGACGATTACATGGAACTGAGCTTGAACGGCGAATATCAGTGGAACCCCCTGGGCGCGCACTGGCTCGATTCCTACTCCCTGGCTTATACGGTTTCCTCGCTCCTGAATCAGTTGTTCGGCAAGGGGAAAGACCCGTTCTGGCAGCAATCCTACACGAACCTGGTGAGGTGGATTATCGAGCTGCACCGGATTTTTCCCGACCGTTGGGTCACCTTGCAGGATGTTTACCGATGCGCGATCGATCCCGAACTGTTCAAACAAAAGATCAGGGAGGCGGCCATTGTCGTGGAGACACAAGCGAATGGAGCGATCGTGGTTTCGGCTGATGAGTGGGCCAAGCGGGAAGAGGATTTGCTTGCGCTCGGCCCCTGGGTCGAACTTCCCGGAGGGGAATTCCAAACCCCATGGCGGGGAGCCGCCGCGAAGTGGTTGAACGCGCAAGGTGCGAGCTACAGCAGCCGGGCCGTGAAGGCCCACACCGACACCGACGAATTGGGGGCACGGCTGGAAAGCGTCAACACCTGGTACGAGAAGGATTGGATGAATCTGGACCCGAAACTGCGAACCTCGTGTGTCGAGGGCATTTCCAGTTTCCTGTCCCTGTTCGACATGGCCGATGTCGCCGCCATTTTCTGTCCGAAGGCCCCGCCGGTGAAGGACGCGGACGGCGGGGCACGGAAACCCCGTGAGCCGGGGGAAGACGGCGGCAAGGAGGACGAGAAACCCGACGGGCGGCCGCCGACCGATAAGGCCAGGATGCGGTGGCATCTTCCTCCCATGGATGAGCTGATCGAGAGCGGAAAGGTCCTGGCCCTCAACATGCCCTCTGGATCGAATCCGGCGCTGGCCCGCGCCATCGGCGTGTTCCTCAAAAACGCCTGGCTCCAGACCCCGCTCCGGCGGCCGGCACAGATGAAAGCGGACTCTGAGCGTTACTTCCGGCCCGCCGTCTTCATCTGTGACGAGTACCAGTCGTTCGCCTCGGTCGGCGAGGACGATCCGAGTGGGGACGAGAAGGCGTTTGCCCTCACCCGGCAGTGCCGCGTCATCCCTATCGTCGCCACCCAATCCATATCCTCGCTCCGATCCGTGCTGGGCACCTCCGAGGCCTGGCGCGCTCTCTTGCAGACACTCCGCACCCGGATCTTCCTCTCTCTCAGCGATGACGCGAGCGCCGAGATTGCCTCGAAACTCTGCGGACAGGTGGCCCGGATCAAGCCGAGCTGGACCGTCACCGAATCCGCACAACAGGCCCAGGTGTCCCTGCTCTCGGGACGGGCCGGTGGAACCAAGGGCTCAGTAGGCACGAGTAAATCATTCCGGGAACAGCGGGAGGCTTTGTTTCAGCCGAGGGAGTTTGGATTGCTGCCCAATTGCCAGGCCATTTGTCTGCCCTATGACGGCACCAACGCCACAAGCGCCGTTCGGGTTTATCTCAAGCCGTACTACCTTCCGGAGACGATGCCCTACTGGCGCGCCGTCGAAGAGGGAAAGATATGAGCGACAAACGCGGCATGGACTATCTGCGCCCGTTCCTGCCGGGGCTGGAATCGGTCCTTGAAGATGAGGAAGTCAGCGAGATCATGATCAACGGACCTCGTAACGTCTGGGTTGAAAGCCGCGGTGAAATCCGGCCCCACCCCGCGCCGGGCCTTGATGGGGCTGCCCTCGATCGGGCGGCCATTCAGATCGCCCGGCCCCTCGGCCTCGATCCCGCCACCGCGCCCATTCTCGATGCGCGCCTGGACGATGGCTCCCGCGTGGCGATCTGTGTGCCCCCGGCCGCGCCGCACGTTGCCATCACCATCCGGCGATTCGGCAAGCGGAGCTATTCGCCCGAGGATCTTGTGCGCTTCGGTTCACTGCCTCAAGAAGTGCTCGACGCGGCGCGGGCCGCGCTCCTGGGTCGGCGAAACATCCTCGTGTCGGGTGGAACCGGATCGGGTAAGACCACCCTGCTCAATGCCCTGGTCGAGCTGCTCCCCGCTGACGACCGCATTGTTTCCATCGAGGACACCCTGGAACTCCGCATCGATCGGAAAAACTGTGTCCGCTTCGAGGCGCGTGGAATCGACGGCGAATCGGTGACGATCCGCGACCTCGTCAAGCACGCGCTCCGGCACCGGCCCGACCACATTGTGGTCGGCGAGGTCCGGGGCGGCGAGGCCGCCGATCTCCTGCAGGCCCTCAACACCGGGCACGGCGGATCCCTGACCACGATCCACGCCAACAATGCCGAGTCGGCCCTGTCCCGGCTGGCGACTTGCGCCATGCAAGGCGAGACGGACTTGCCCTGGGAAGTCACCTGCAGGGGCGTCGTGGACGGGATCTCCATGGTGATTCACATGACGCGGCGCGAGGGGCGGCGCTACGTCGAAGAAGCCCTCCACGTGGGCGATTACGACGCCGCAAAGCGGCGCTGGCACTACAGGCCCGTTGCGTTCGCCGACCCCCAACTCGAACTGAAGCAGGTGCGGTGATGCCCGACAACGCGGCGAGGAGGATGAAACGGAGGCGAGCCGGGATTGTCAGGGCGATGTTTCTGCTGGTTCGTGGATACAACGCGGCAAAGAATCTCTGCTTATCGGCCCCGATCTGGCCAGTAAAACATGATAAGGATATGGAGGCTTGCGAGGACGTGAACGATAAATCAAAACCTGCACTCTCTCTGGTGACGCCCCAGGCGCGGCACCACTACACCCGATTCGATCAGGTGGATCGGCTTGTCAGGGCCGGGGAGTCGGATTCGGACATTGGGTATATGGGGCGGTTGATGGCGCTGTGCAACCTGCCTCGCACCAACCTTGGCAACCAGCTTCAATACGAACGCGACAACGGCCCATACTCGCTGGTCATGGTCGCGGGGGCTAAGAACAAGCTGCCATACGGTAATATTCCCCGCCTGCTGATGACTTGGGTTTGCACCGAAGCGGTACGGACTCAAAGCCGAAGATTATTTTTGGGAAATTCTCTTTCCAATTTCGTGCGGCTGGTGGGTGTTGCAGAGGGCGGTGGGCCTCGGACCCGTCTTCGGGAGCAAATGGAACGCCTGTTTCGCTGTTCTATCTCGCTGATCTACAGAGACGCGGAAGGTTCATCAAGCGTGAGTTCTCAGATCGCCGACGTGACAGAATTTTGGTGGAACCGGAAGCCCGATGGTGTGCTGTGGCAGAGCAACATCGAACTCGGTGAGAAGTTTTTCAACGAGATCATCTGCCATGCGGTGCCTGTGGACATGAACATCCTGAAGGCCATCATGCGGTCCTCTATGGGGTTGGACCTGTACCAGTGGCTCAACTACCGGATGTTCGGGATTCAACAGTCTATTCGGTTGACTTGGCCACAACTCTACCGCCAATTCGGTGCGGACCCATCCAGAGCTGCCGAGAAGAACCCCGTTGATAACTTTCGGAAAGACTGCATCCGGGAGTTGAAGAAGATCAAGGTAGCTTGGCCCGGGCTAGACTACACAACTCCAAAGGGAGCCCTTGTGCTGCTTCCCACAACTACCCCATCCGTTCCGCCGCTTCAGTTCCCGCTACTCTCCCGCTAATCTGGGTACGCACAGACTCCCCAGCGCTGGTGTAATGAAGCGGAAAAGGAATCTATATAATAGGGACACTGCTGTTTTGTACCCATATTCCTTTTTTCCACAACTTCCTGTCTTTTCAGCGAGTTTTCCTGCCCCAAACACCACGCCTAAAGCAAAAGATTACGCTATTAGTAGTTATGGGCTTGAGGTCCGATCAACCAAGCGGCAGCGACGGTTGAGCTAATCCACGCCCCACCGCTCCCGGAGTTTTGAAAACCTTTCCTTCGAGAATCTCAGGAACCGATAGCATCTGCATCTTCGGGTAGTGCTTGTTCTGAACTTTCAGGTCACCGGACCCTGCCATGAACTGGTGGAAGTGGCGGGCTTTCGTTGCGCCGAGTGGATCCATAACGATCAGGCCTGCCATGACAGCCTGATCATGATCCAGAACGCCTTTCAGTGCTCTCAGGTCTTGTATCCCGACGTTCTTTCCGCCCTTCACTTCTATCGCCATGCTTTGCAAGTCCTGCTTACCGTGAACCGAAAAATACAGGCGTCCGTCTATGCCGCCGTCCGCTGTCCGCCGCGTGGTAACAAACCCATCCACCTGCTCCACGGCCCACTTCTGAAAGTGGTACTTGTCCCGCTCCCAAAGATCGCGGGCACCTTCGATGTTTTGCGGGACGCCTTCAACTGTGAAGTCCCGGCCCTCGACCAGTCCGAGCCTGTCCGCGAGTCTAACGTGCGCTACACGCTTGATGGCATGAATAGCGATGTCGATCCCTATCCACTTACGGCCCAACCGGTCAGCAGCTTCAAGCGTTGTTGCGCAACCGCAAAAAGGATCAAACACAACATCGCCGGGGTCTGAACTGGCTTCGATTATTCGCTCAAGCAACTTCAGGGGCTTCTGTGTTCGATAGCCAAGCCGTTCCGCGCCCGATACAGGAACAATATCGGAGATGACGTCCTGAAGAGCCATGCCGCCCATGCTTTCAAGATATCGCTTAAATCTTGGGACCTTGCCTCTCTCAGGCCAATGAATCATGTCTTGAGCCATGAGCACGTCGAGGCGTTCTTGCACGTCCATTTCGGCGTATCCATCCGGCCACACGAACCATTCGGGCAACGATCGATCTGGCGGTAACTCCCAATGCCGTCCCGCTACGTTGGGATCGTAACCGCTCCATGGCATGCCCGAACTTCCGGTGCGCGTCCCTGGGCCGGTCAGATCCCCGGAAGTGTAGCGTCTGCCATCGCTGTCTTTGCGATCATAGGACGCTTCGACGTAACGCTCATCATAGGGTTGAAGGATACGATTCCACGTGTACCGCTTCCCCTTGCTGTAAAAGAGGATGGTGTCATGAACCGGGCCGTACCGCCGTGCTCTGCTATGTGCGCTTGTTCGTTTCCAGATAAGTTCGTTCTGGAAGTGTTCATGCCCCAATATCGCGTCCATCATCGCCTTAATATAGTGACTGGCGGTCGGATCACAGTGGAGGTAGATCGAGCCGTTGGGTTTCAGCAGCACCTTCATTTGCAGCAATCGTTCGACCATGTAGGACAGGTACGCGAGCAGGCGCGGTTGAGTATTCCGAAGCGCGTTCATCCAGAACTTCCAGAACTCGGCAACGGTATCGTCAATTCCGGCCTCGCGTAACAGGACGGGCATATTTCGGAGCGTGCGTTCCCGCTCCTCGTCCAGTGTCCACAAATCGCAGAACGCCTCGATCTGGTCGGGCAGCGGCCGCCCGGTCTCGTCCTTGTAAATTGCGTTGTACTCGCGGTTTGAGTTGAACGGCGGATCGAGGTAGATCAAATCCACGCTCTGAAGCTTCATGTGCTCCTGCATGACTGTCAGACAGTCGCCGTAGTAGAGCCGATTCATGCCATGCACCCGCGCAAGAACGTACCGAAAGCATCGCCGTTCTTGCGTTGGTTGTACTTCCAGCAAGCTTCGGCGACGTACAGGGGCATGTAGCCGACACGGTAATGATGATGCGTCCCGTACCATGCCCGCTTGAGAAGGCTCCAAAACCCTTCGATTGTGTTGGTGTGCGTCAACCCGTCCGCATAAGAAACACTGTGATTGATGACGGCGTGAGGCATGAACTTGCGGACGGCGTTGTATGCTCTGTACTGATCGGAAATCAGAAGCGATCCACTCGGATTTACTGACCCTCGAATGAACTTCATGATTCCCTTGCCGGTCAGATTGACAGCGACTTCGGCAACTACATTTCCACCACGCTCGACAACGCCGATCACAGGAGTCTTCTTTGTGCCTCGGCCTCGCGGTTTTGGTTCGTCGTCGTCGCGCTTGTTCGGCTTGCGCGGCTTGCCACCGACGTATGTTTCATCGGCCTCAACAATGCCCTGAAGCAACGGGCCTTCAGTCGTGGACATCGCGGCGCGGATACGGTGCTGAAGATACCATGCCGTCTTCTGATTCAAGTCCAGATCGCGGGCAAGCTGGCAACTCG
The DNA here is from genome assembly GCA_965206125.1 of Terriglobia bacterium. Taxonomy (GTDB): domain Bacteria; phylum Acidobacteriota; class Terriglobia; order 20CM-2-55-15; family 20CM-2-55-15; genus CAXWPM01. Next base: position 320,164 of record CBDBIN010000042.1, on the reverse strand, counting down.
AAACGCTTTTCTTCGCGTTCACAGTCAGGCAGATCGCCATGAACCATTTCTCTAGCGGTATTCGTGTCTGTTGGAATATCGTTCCCGAAAGGACGTTGAAGCTGGAATGGCAGTCGTGGCAGTTCCACCGGCCCACGCGGTCCAGTTCATCCTTTCGCGCCACGTTCATGCAGCCGCACAACGGACAGAAAGGCTCGTCGCCGAACCGGAGTTTTTCGAGGTATTCGATGCATGATTCTTGATCTTGAAAGCGTGTGTGAACTCGAAGCAGGTTCATGGTTTCAACTCCTGAACCTATAGTATTCTATGGCTTACACATTGTCAAGCCCATAACTACTAATTCCGATTTTCTACACACTGGGGCAGGACCCGGATGGCGAGCAGACATTCAAGCAGGAGGGCGCGCGCTGCGTCCAGTGTCACCTGCCTTCGCGTACCAACGTCCCGGTGCCGCGGTTGCTCGTGATGTCGGTCTTACCGAATCGTGTCGGGTCACCGATCGGACCCTTCCCGATGTTCACAACAGACGAGAGCCCGTTGAGGGAACGCTGGGGCGGCTGGTATGTCACGGGCAAGAATGGGGACCAGATCCACAGGGGAAACCTGGTCATCGGGGATGAGTTCGCCAGCGATATCATGGCGCTCGCCAACACGATCGACCTGAGCAATCGTTTCGACAGCACTCCGTACCCGAGCAAACACAGCGACATCATCGCGCTGACGCTTCTCGCCCACCAGTCACACATCCACAACCTGATCGGAGAGGCGAGTCATGCGGTGAGGACCGCCCTGGGCCGGGACCGAGCGGCACAGACTGCGGGAAGCGCGGGAACGACGTATTCGCGGAGGACGATATCCATCCTGAAGGGCGTTACGGAAACCCTTGTCCGTGCGATGCTGTTCTCAGGAGCCGCGCCGTTGGACGGCCCCATCCAGGGAACGACCAATTTCGCCGCCGAATTCGAGAAGCGGGGTCCGTTCGACAGTCAGGGACGATCCTTAAGAGAGCTGCATCTCGACGGCAGGCTGCTCCGTTATCCGTTGAGCTATCTGATCTACTCGAATCAGTTCGACGGCATGCCGACTCTGACCAAGAATTACACGTACGTCCGTATCCGGGAGATCCTCGAAGGCGACGGCAGCGACCCCGAGTACGCGCACCTGTCCCCGATCGACCGCAAGGCGATTCTGGAGATCCTCGAAGACACGAAACCCGACTTCAAGGCCTGGACGCGGGCGACCGCTTTCTAAGCTGTAGCGAGGCTCTATAGAGCGCCGACTGAAGGGCGGTCACAGACCGCCCTCCAATGTATACCTGACTTTCACCAAAGGATTTGAATCCCGCCTCGCTCCTGTGTTCTTCTGGCCGTGCGATGGTCAAGGGAATCGGGAGCCAACCTCGAAGATGGTTACGTGCGTGGATGCTCGTCCTCGGATCGGTCATCCTGAACTCGGGCGGGGCCGTCGCCCAGTTCCCTGCCCTGGCGCTCCGACCCGGCGACCTCCGCACCGAATACCTGGCGAACCCCATCGGCATCGATGTTTCGATTCCACGCCTCAGCTGGAAACTCCGGTCTACGGCACGCGACGTGTCACAGGCCGCGTTCCAGGTGCAAGTCACGACGGATGAGAGCGCGCTCTTCGGGACGGATCTGGTGTGGGACTCGGGCCGGGTCACGTCGGACCAGTCGATCCATGTCCCGTACGAAGGGGTGGCTCTGGCGTCCCGCGTTCGCTATTTCTGGAGGGTCCGCGTATGGACGGGCGATGAAGCGCCCTCGGACTGGAGCGAACCGGCTTATTGGGAGATGGGACTCCTTCGGCCCGACGACTGGCAGGCCGAGTGGATCGGGCCGGATTGGGAAGAAGATCTCTCCGTGTCGAACCCCGCGCCGTTGATGCGCCGCCGCTTCGTGTCGTCCGGCCGGGTAAGTTCCGCCAGGATCTACGCCACGAGCCACGGGCTGTACGAACTCTACCTGAACGGCACGAGGGTTGGCGATCGACTCTTCACACCGGGTTTCACCAGCTATCAAAAGCGCCTGCAGTACCAGACCTACGATGTCACGGAGTTGATTGCTACGGGCGCGAACGTACTGGGGACACGGCTCGGAGACGGCTGGTACCGCGGCTTCATGGGCTCTTCCGGAGACCGGAACGTGTACGGCGCCAACCTCGCGCTGTTCACCCAGCTCGAGATCACCTACACGGACGACCGCACCGAAGTCATCGCCACCGACGGTGATTGGAAGGCAGCCCGAGGGTCGGTTCTGTCATCGGACATCTACAACGGCGAAACTCAGGATGCCCGGCTCGAACCAGAGGGCTGGTCCGAGGTGGGATATGACGACGCGTCCTGGGGGCCCGTAGCAATATCCGACCCCGCTTCGGCCCGGCTCGTCGCCGACGTCGCGCCTCCGGTACGCCGGACAGAACAGATCGCTCCGATCGGGCTGACGCCGGCGGCGTCCGGTGGCAGCATCGTCGATATGGGAGAGAACATCGTCGGTTGGGTGCGTCTCCGGGTACGGGGGGAGGTTGGAGACACGATTGTGCTCCGGTACGCCGAGGCCCTCGACGACGCCGGCGAGCTCTACACCGCCAACCTCAGGGATGCTGCACAGACGGATTCGTATACGCTCAGAGGCGACCCGGAAGAGGTCTTCGAGCCTCACTTCACGTTCCACGGATTCCGGTACGTTTCCATCGAAGGCTATCGGGGAGAGCTCGCTGCGGACGATGTGACGGGGATCGTCGTCCACTCGGACCTCGAGACCACAGGTTCGTTCGAAACCTCTGACGCCGCCATCAACCAGCTACAGGCGAATATCGTCCGAAGCCAGCGAGGCAACTTCCTGGACATCCCGACCGACTGCCCCCAGCGTGATGAGCGCCTCGGCTGGACTGGCGACGCCCAGTTGTTCGGACCGACGGCCTGCTTCAACATGGGCGCCGCTGGTTTCTTCACGAAGTGGCTGCGCGACCTGGCCGCCGACCAGCGCGTCGATGGAGCCGTCCCCTGGGTGGTGCCCGACGTGCTCGGTCCCCGGACGTCGGACGGCGAGGTCGAGCCGGCTGGGGCAGCCGGATGGGGCGATGCCGCGGTGATCGTCCCATGGACGATCTACATGAGGTACGGGGATGTCCGCATCCTCGAGGAGCAGTACGACAGCATGCGCCGCTGGGTGGACTACGCAACCACCGAGGCAGGTTCGAACCTCATCTGGGAAACCGGGTTTCAGTTTGGAGATTGGCTGCCCGCCCGAGGCCGGTCGACCCGAACCGACCTGATCGCCACAGCGTACCTGGCCCGCTCGTCCGACATCCTGTCACGTGCCGCCATGGTGTTGGGACGCGTGGACGACGCGCGCGAGTACCGGGCCTTGTTCGAGAGCGTCCGCAAGGCGTTCGGGAAGCAGTTCGTTACTTTTTCCGGCGGGCTTCGTGAACCCACTCAGACCGCCTATGTGCTCGCCGTGCAATTCGGGCTGATGCCGACGGCGATGATCCCAGACACGGTCCGGCGCCTCGCGGACGACATCCGGCAACGGGGGACGCACCTCAGCACTGGATTCCTGGGAACTCCATATATCAACGACGTGCTCACCGACCACGGCTACGCCCAGCTCGCCTACTCCCTTCTGCTGCAGGACACCTACCCGTCGTGGCTCTACCCGATCTCCGAGGGCGCCACGACGATGTGGGAGAGCTGGGACGGGATCCGCGACGGGGTCTTCGGCGACCCGCTGTTGAACTCATTCAACCACTACGCCCTTGGCGCGGTTGGCGACTGGATGTACCGGACGATCGGCGGGATCCGGCCCGACCCCGAGCAGCCCGCCTACAAACACGTCTGGATCGCACCGGTCCCGGACGACCGGTTGCGATACGCCAAGACGACGCTGGAGACGATGTACGGCACCCTCCGCGTCGACTGGGGCAAGGACACGACCGCGTTCACGCTCAATACCGAGGTGCCGCCCAACAGCTCGGCGAGTGTCCGACTGCCGGGGACGCGCGTCGAAGATGTCCTCGAGAGCGAAGCCCGGATCGAGATCAAACCCGGCATCCGCTCGTTCCGTCAGGACGGCGATGACGTCGTCGTCGAGATAGGCTCCGGGCGATACCGCTTCGCCTACTCCATTTCGCCCGAGGGCCTGTCCGACCAGGGTGGGCAATCGGAACCGAGACCTCTTCCGATCACCATCGTGATGGGGGCCATCCTGGCCCTCTTCTTGTGGGGCGCCTCGATAATGAAACAGAACCCAGAGCGGTAGCGACGGGGTAGCCGCGCAGCGCCTGATCACCCGGTTGGGGTGCCAGGCTGGCCGAACAGTACCCAGAGCGGTAGCGACGGGCTAGGCGCGCAGCGCCTGATTACGCGGTTGGGGTGCCAGGCTGGCCGAACAGTACCCAGAGCGGTAGCGACGGGGTAGGCGCGCAGCGCCTCATCACCCGGTTGGGGTGCCAAGCTGGCCGAACAGAACCCAGAGCGGTAGCGACGGGGTAGGCGCGCAGCGCCTGATCACCCGGTCACTACCGTTTCTGTTCGGAACGGGAGTTACCCGGTCACTACCGTTCCCGGTTCTGTTAGGGTCCGCAGTGCTTGATACACTGGGTTCTGCTGATGAACTCCAGAGGCACCATCCTTCTGCTCACTCTCATGGCGCTGGCAGGCCTGGGGCTCGGCACGTCAGCACTCTCCCGGGCACAGGAATCGACGACGACCTCTCCGTTCGTTGTCTATTTCGACGAAGACTCGTTGATCACGGATTCGATCCGGGTCGATGGCGTCGTCTACGTGGCGCTGGTGGACGTCGTACGCCGGATAGCCTTGCCCTACACCGACGCGACGGCCGCGGCGACGTTCACGATACGGGCCCCGGGCGGAACGCTCGTCGCTTCCCGCAACGATCGGCGGGTGGCGATCGACGGGGGGTCGATCGAGCTTTCGGGACGCGTCGTACGTGAGGATGGTCGGTGGTTCGTTCCTCCGGACTTCATCACCGTTGCGCTCTATCGGGTCAGCGGAACTGCGTTCCGCTACCGTTCCGGTTCGGCGAGGATGATCGCCGCCGACATTGCGGCCCCCGAGATCCGCATGGGCGCAGACCGCACCGAGGACGCGACCCGCTTGACGGTGCGCGCGGGCGCCAGCGTCAACGTACGGGTACAGCAGGACCCTGACACCAACCGCGTCGTGCTGGCCTTCGACCACGCACCTCTGGACCCCATTGTCGAGACGTTGGACTACCGGGACGCGGCCATCCGTTCGGTGACTTACGACGACGCTGACGGACGCTCGAAGATCATCGTGGAAACCACGCCGCTGGTATCCAGCGTCCGGCTCGTGCCAACAGATGAGAATCGCGGCTTCTTCGTCGACTTCGTCGGAGACCGCGCGGATTCGGAAGACCGGCGGCCCACGCCGGCGGATAGTCGATCCTCGGCGGGCGCGGTGCGGGTCGTTGTGGTCGACCCGGGGCACGGGGGCCTGGACGGAGGGACCGACGTGCAGGGGCGGCTCGAAAAGGAAATCACTCTCGACCTGGCCCGCGGACTGCGGTCCGCGCTCGGGCGGCGGCTGGATACGACTGTGGTCCTGACCCGCGATGAGGACCGGCAACTGAACGGCAAGGACCGCGCTGCCATAGCCAACAACAACCATGCAGATCTGATGATCAGTCTGCACGTGGGCTACTCCGCCGATCCGACGGAGTCGGGATCTTCGCTGTTTCTGGCCGGGCCCGCGAGCCCGGCCAGCGAAACCGACGGGGAGACCGACGCCCTCTTCAAACCATGGTTCCGTGCCTTCGAGGCACACGCTCCCCGCAGCCGTGAGGTCGCCGAACGGCTCCAGGTCAGCCTTGCCGGCGCGATTCCAGGATGGACCTTCTCCATCCGCGAAGCCCCCATCTCCACTCTCATCAGCACCGGTATGCCGGCCGTTCTGATCGAACTCGGAAACGCGAACAACCCGACGACGCTCCGGGCGCTGACGGATGTCGGATTTCAGGAGCGCCTGCTCGAGGCGATCGTCGACGCCGTGGCCCGATTCGGCACATCCGACGGGGATTTCTGATGCCACGCAACGTTCAAATCGCCTTGTTTGTCATGTCGCTGGTGCTGGCCGGATCCCTGTTCTATTTCTTTAACGTTGCCCGGACAATCCGATCGAGCACCTTACCGGAAGCCGAACCGGTCTTCAGCGAACCGGACCTGCCTCTCTACGAACCGAACGACCCGTCGATCGACGTCAAGCTGTTCCTGCCCGCCACGAGCAACGACGTTCTGCTTCGCACCCGGGATGCGACGATCTTCGCCACGACGAGGGTCGAAGACAGGGCGAGGCAGCTCGTCGAACACCTTATCGCGGGGATCGGTGAAGAGGGCCTCTACGGGCGTCTGCCTGAAGGAACCCGCCTCAACCAGGTGTTTGTGTCCGAAGACGGCACTGCCTATCTGGATTTCAACAGCGCTCTTTCGGACAACCATCCAGGTGGAGTGCTGCCCGAACAGGCGTCGATCTATTCCATCGTCAATTCGCTCAGCTACAACGTACCGGAGATCGAACGCGTCAAGATCCTGATCGGAGGTGTGGAGAAGGAGACCCTGGCTGGGCATTGCCTGCTTCTGTTACCGTTGCCTGCCGACCTGTCCATCACCGACATCGCGGAAACAGTGGAGAGCGGTTAATCGAAGGGACTCTGCTATGAGAAACGACGGACGCCGATCGGATCAGCTGCGCCCCATACGCATCACGCCCGACTTCATCCCCCACGCGGAAGGATCGGTACTGATCGAGGTCGGCCGCACACGTGTCATATGTACGGCAAGTGTCGACGAGTCGGTTCCGAAGTTCCTCCGGGGCACGAACGAAGGCTGGATCACGGCGGAGTATTCGATGCTCCCGAGAGCGACCGAGAGCCGGACGCCCAGAGAAGCATCCGTCGGACGGAAGTCGGGAAGGACGCAGGAGATCCAACGGCTGATCGGCAGGTCGCTTCGGACAGCGGTTGATCTCGGTCTGCTCGGCGAGCGGACGATCTGGGTGGATTGCGACGTCATCCAGGCCGACGGCGGGACGCGAACCGCGTCGATCACCGGAGCATTCGTCGCGATGGTTCAGGCACTGGACCGACTGGTCGCCGATGGGGCGATCACAAGCCTTCCGGTACGTTCGAATCTTGCCGCAGTCAGCGTCGGCATCGTTCGTGGCACACCGATGCTGGACCTGGACTACAGCGAGGATTCGGGAGCCGAAGTAGATTTCAACGTCGTGATGAACGAGCGGAATGAGTTCATCGAACTCCAGGGAACGGCGGAACGGGAACCCTTCAGTCGCGGATTCCTCGACGAGTTGCTGATGCTGGCAGAAGCGGGAATCTCGGAACTCATCGCCGTCCAGAAAGAAGCCATCAGGAGCGCCCGATCGTAGTGAAACGGCTGGTCGTTGCGAGCACGAACGCGCACAAGGTGCTCGAGATTCGAACGGTACTGGACACACTGGAATCCTGGCAGGTCGCGCAGCTTCCCCCCGGCCTTGGGGAACCTGATGAAACCGGCCACACCTTCCTCGAGAACGCCATCCAGAAAGCGGAGTACTACAGCCGGGTATGTCCCGACTGGGCTGTGGCGGACGACTCCGGTATCGCAGTAGACGCCCTCGACGGAGCACCCGGAGTTCACTCCGCACGGTACGCGCCGGACGATGAAGCGCGAAACCGCAAGCTTCTGGCTGCACTCGAGAACGTGCCCGACGAGGGCCGCGGTGCGGAGTTTGTCTGCGCCCTGGCCGTCGCCCGTGGGAGCAAGATCGCGTGGACCGTCGAGCAGCGCGTCCGCGGCGTCATCACCCACGCCCCAGCGGGCCGGAACGGTTTCGGGTACGATCCAATATTCCGCCTGCCGGAACTCGACCGGACGATGGGAGAAATCGCGCCGGAGCACAAGAATCGCATCAGCCATCGCGGCCGCGCGCTGGCATCCCTGCTGGAGTACCTGGCCGCGCTCGGATGAGTTTTAACAAGTGCAAACTCCTCCGGACTGCTAACCTATCGACAGGTGGCATGCTCTAAATCCAGTAATGACGTTCCACCAGGAGGTTTGACGTGAGCGCTTGGATAATCGCATTGATGCTGATGGTTCCCGCGGGCCAGGGGCCGAAAAGGCTCGAGGTGCCTGACGAAATCAAGCCTCCGCTCGTCGTGCTCGAAGGCACGGTGATCCCGGTGAGCCTGGTCACGGAGATTTCCACCAAACACGCCGAGGAAGGGGACGGCATCTACGCGCGTACGATCTTTCCAATCACGGTAGACAACGAGATCGTCATCCCTGTCAACAGCTACGTCCGGGGACGGATCGTCCACGCCACACGGCCTGGACGGATCAAGGGCAGGGCGGAACTGACGATCAATTTCCATACGATCATCCTGCCCAGTGGGATCACGCTGCCCCTGTTCGGCAGCCTCGGCGGTATCGGCGGTGTCGCCGAACGGGAAGGTGAGGCGACGGTTCGGGGAGAGGCCAGCAAGGGCGCGGATGCAGCCACGATCGGCACGGCAACGGTGACCGGAGCGGGTGTCGGAGCCATCGGCGGCAGGAGCGCCAAAGGAGCCGGGATCGGCGCGATCGGCGGCGCGGCGGTAGGCGTGGCCCAGGTATTGTTCTCGCGCGGAGACGACCTGACCCTGCCCGCGGGAACGACCATCGAAGTCGTGCTGGATCGGCCGCTGGAGCTCTAATCTCTCTCAGAGCCGATAGCGGTAGCGACCGGATTCCCTTCCGTCAACCGAGAGCGCTAGCGACCGGGTTCCCGACTCCGTCAGAACCGAGAGCGGTAGCGACCGGGTCTCCGCATTCCGACACCGCCGGCATTTCAACGAGCCATTCCGATTTGGCACGCCGATGGTCTTCAATTATCGTCTAGAATACAATCGAAAGACCGGGGCGTAGCGTAGTCTGGTCAGCGCGCCTGCTTTGGGAGCAGGAGGTCCCCAGTTCGAATCTGGGCGCCCCGACTTTTCCTTTCAGCGACTTAGGCATCAGCTCTATTGGCAAAAGTGCGGACTGTGTCACGTTTTATGTCATAACGGGCTCTAAACCCTAATTCGAGCTATCCTTTACAGCTTCCCTTGCAGGTACGAACTCCTGCTCAGAAGGGCGGTTCAGTCCCTCCAGAGCATTTCTCTTGGCGTCCAACCGGATGTGCGAGTAATGGGCTAGCATCTCCTGACTCACATGCCCCGCAATAGACATGATCGTCTGGTCGCTCAGGCCCATCTCCGCAAGCTCTGCTGATTGCTGCTTGTTGTACGCCTCGAGATTCGTCAGAGCGGTCTCCAGCCTCTCCGGCGTCGGATGGACGTAGCGCTGGGAAATCACGACGGACCCGTGTCCTGCTGCCTTCATGATCGTGAACGCATCCGCACTCGAGTGACCAAGCCGCGTCAGGAAGGTGTCGGAAGTCGTAAATCCGGAATCTGAAGGGCAGATTCTCCAGCGTGCGGTCGTGCTGGCTGTCGATCGTCGTATACGGATGAACTCCTCGTCTACTCTTCCTCGAGGCCTAACCATCTGCCGGCTTCCTCGGCAGTACGGAAAACGGAGATGTTTGGCATGGACTCTTCCGCATAGAGTTCGTACATGCGCGTCGAGCCATAGACCGCAGTGGCGGGTGCCACAATCGCCCGCCGAGCACTGGCGTCGAATGGATCTTCGCTGACCAAGCTTCTCACATTGGCCCACCTTATCCCCAGAGATGTCACCTCTGAGAGGTCGAGCAGTTGCATGAAGGTAGGACTAAACTGTGAGTCAGTTGTGAGCCGTTCGCGGATGTTCACAATGTCCGCTTCAGTCACTTCGGCCCAACCGCGACCATAGACGATGTGGCCCCGCACGTCGATCGTGTAGCTGAGTGGCATCTCGGGATTACAGAGGCCGAACTATGGCTCGGATTCCATCGATCTTGTATGTAGCCAAAGGGAACGGCGAAACTCTGGAAAGACTATCTGTGTAGGAGGGTCATCCGCAAGAAGATCGTCAAAACTTAACAGGCGTCCAGATGGACGTTCCCGGTTTCCGGGCTGGAGCATCATAGTTGCTGGACCCGGCGGCTACGGACTACCTCTCGGGCGAGCCGGCGCAGTGCCCGCGATGCCGGGGGCCGGTGTTTGAGGAGACGTTGGTGGAGCGATGAAGGCTAACGCCGCCTCGACTCTTATACACAGTTGATGACGGCTTCCGCTGGAGGGAGGAAGCCGTGCCGTTAATCCGGCAGGCGGTTGCGGACCTCGCCGAACCAGGATCGCTCGAGGGAGTAGGCCCCCTGCGAATAGTTTCGCCGGACATACGTGAGGGCCGTTTCCATCAGAGGCCTGCCGCCCTCGGCGCGGAGTGCCTCGCCGATCATCCGGATGCGGTAATGGGACCGCTCCGCTTCGGCGACCGAGACTCCGATGCCTGTCAGGACAACCTTCTGGAGATGCCCGAGAAGTTCGTTCATTAGAGCGGCGGGGAGTTCGGCTTGATTCATGTTAGTAGGTAGCCTGGAGGGAATGCTGGCGTTCGAAGTCGAACCCATCATCCGTGAGTATCGCCGCGATGTGTTCCTCGAAAAGGTTACCAAGCATTTGGTTAAGAGTATGTAGTTAGCGTCCAATCGCCCGTCATGCGACCTTCAGGCACAACTGCCGTCAGGCAGCGTCTTGATGGCGACTTCGCGCCCGAGTTTCTGATCCCTCGCACGCCATACCTCTCCCATTCCGCCCTTGCCGAGCGGGGAGAGGATCTCTTAGCTGCCGAGTTGGGTGCCCGGGGGGCATTGTCAGTTGTTTGTCGGGGCGAGCCGGTTCAGTTCCTCGAACCAATTGAGGACGACGTTGAGACTGGTCACTGGTTCGGGTTCGGATGCTTGCCCTTGTCTCATCAGAAACCGCTGCCCATCAGGGGCTATGTCATAACTTCGAACCGGATAATTGCTGCCGTAGGGTCCTTCAAAGAGAAGACTCGGGCGGCTCCGTTCGAAGCCGGAATCCGTCGTCACGTCTACAACCATGATTCTGTCGTCGTTGTTTGCATCGCGGTAAACAAGCTGCCGCCCATCAGCGGTCCATAGTGGTGCCTTGCCACCACCAGGTGAAACCGGAAAAACCGGCTCTCCGGCGGGAAAAGGTCGAACGTAAACTTCCTGGCGGCCTGTTTCATTCGAGCTGTACGCCAGCCATCTTCCGTCAGGCGAGAATGCCGGATATTCCTGGCTGAAAGGAGCGTCAAAAAACAGCTCGGGTTCACTGGCGCCGTCCGTCGAGAGGGTCATAATGTCCCACTGCAACCCCTCGACGTGCTGAGTAAACGCCAGAACCCCATCCCGCGACCAGGAAGACGGTAGCTGAATCCGATTACTCTCGGTCAATCGCTTGGGATCGCCGCTGCCGTCCGCAGCCATCGAGAATAGATTTGGAGGACCACCGTCTCCTCCATCCGATGCGAATACCACTCGAGCGCCGTCCGGGCTCCAGATTGGTATGGCATTTGTTCCCTGAAAGGTCAGTTGCAAGGGCAGTTCCAACTCGATGTCGTAGACCCAGATCTGCAGTTCTCCCTCAGGCCCCTGAGAGTAGACGAGTCGAGTGCCATCCGGTGAGACGCGCTGGAAAGCGGTACTCGCTGGGGGTCCGGGCAGGGGGTCGACCTCCCCGTCGCGATCAACCCAGACCAGCACATTCTGGCCTACTGGATAGACGCCACCTGGGGCGTAGGCCAATGTCCCCGAACGTGACACGGCAAACTGCCCATCACCCATCCTCCTGTAGCTGTTCCCACCGCGTTCGGTGTGCATCACATCCTCAAGGACTACGACGGGGTCGCCGGTCACCTCGAGTCGCCGAACGTCAAAGGGAACTGCCATGAGTGTTCCCGCTCGGGCAAACACGATGTGACCGGACTCGACGTAACGGGGGTCGCTCCCGCCTTCGACCAGAGGGTGTTGTTCGCCCGTCTCCAGCGACTGCGCCACGATGTTCCACTCACTCGGTATGTCGCCGTCCCAAACGTTGAACAGAATGGCCCCACCCCCCGGTAGCATTTCTGGATAAAGGTGCCAGCCTTCACCCTGGCTGGTGTCGACGCTGGTCAACTGGTTCGGGGACCCTCCATTGTCGGAGACTTGAAACAGACCGTCCTCATACACAAGCAATATGTTGTTGTCACTTGTCCAACTCGCCCAAGCATTGTCGAAACCCGGCACCGAGACCGAAATGGTACGAGGATCTCCTCCTTGCGTAGGAACCCTCATCAGTTGCCCCTCCTCGCCCATATCCCCGACAAAGAATCCGATCGATTCACCATCGGGGGAGAAGAAGGGACTGGAAGCGCCTTCTGTGCCCGACATCGGGATCGCCTGATCCTGGTCCATAGGCCGCAAGTAAAGCTGGGAACGCTCGCCGTCGGTCGCTGCATAAACCAGGTGCGTTCCGTCGGGTGATAAGGCAATGTTCTGTCTGGCAGGGCGTTGGAGTACTCCCCCGCTCAAACGTGAACCCGCGGTGACTTCGAGGAGAAACCTGGTAACACCCGACTGCGGTGACGAGGCCGGGTTTCTGAAGGCGATGCCTCCAATCAGTACACCTACGATCAAGACAGCCAATGCCACCGGAAGCATCTTTGTCCACGGCACGGGGCCCGACGTTTCAATGGGACCAGCGGGTTTCGTATGGGACGCCCACTTCAACTCCCGCAACAGGTCCGTTGCGGTTTGCCATCGATCGTCGGGATTCTTGGCGAGACACGCAGTGATGACGTGATCGAGCATGGGGGGCGACACGGGTTGAACCTCGGTGACCGGCGCAGGCTCATGATTCATGATCGCCCCGATCAAACTCGCCTGACTCGCCCCCTCAAATGCCTTCTTCCCCGCCACCATCTCGTACATCACGGCCCCGAACGCGAAGATGTCCGTCCGGGCGTCTGCTTCTTTACCTTCCAACTGCTCTGGTGCCATGTACTGGAGCGTGCCGATGATCGTGCCTTCTGCGGTCAGGGGTGCGGAGGGGTCCTCGGTGGGCATCTGCGACAGCGGTACCACTTCACCTGCATCGCCCTTCAGCTTCGCCAGACCAAAGTCGAGCAGCTTCACGCCCGCAGTCTTCGTCAGCATGATGTTGCCGGGTTTTACGTCCCGGTGCAAAATGCCCTGCCGGTGTGCTTTGTCGAGTGCGTCGGCGATCTGGATGACGTATTCCAGAGCTTGATCGAGCGGTAGGCGTCCCCTCTCCAACCGCTGTTGCAGAGTGTCGCCCTCCACCAACTCCATCACGAGGTAGTGAATCCCGTCCTGTTCACCGACGTCGTGGAGCGTGCAGATGTGCGGGTGGTTCAGGCTGCTGACAGCTTTGGCTTCACGCTCGAAGCGTTCCCGGCGCCTCGGGTCGGAAGCCAAGTGTTCAGGAAGGACTTTGATGGCTACCGTCCGGTCAAGACGCGTGTCTGTGGCGGCGTACACCTCTCCCATACCGCCCGCGCCAATCTGCGCTGCGACTTCGTATGGGCCGAGTCGGGTTCCTGAGTTGAGGGCCATAGCCGCGAGTGCCTCTCAAGCGGTCCGTCGCCATGTTGGGTTGAAACTGGCTAGATAGTAAGGGAGTAGTGGGTTAGGGTCAATGAAGTGTCACTTGTCGGCAGTGGGGTCAGTTCCGACCGAGGAAGAGGATCGCTCTCAGGAACCTGACAACGATCCCCGCGCCAAAATACGATATCGGACGTGCGCTCAAACGTGAGACTCCTCAGTCCGAGGCGCTTGTTGAGCGTCGGGCCATAGGAAATCAGCAGGGCGATGAGCAATATGATGAGTAATTCCACTCTCACATGGCGATCCTAGCTCTCGAATCGCATCCCAACAAGCGGCAACTAGCGAGAGGCTGGGCTCGTAGGTCTCGCCGTCCGGTTGTTGCCCGTGAGCGCATTCTGCGCTTTCAAAACCTCTTAGAACGTCACGACGTCAACCAACAACGAACGCGATCGACCGCCTACCGCAACAGCGATCACTTCATCGGGAATAATCGACCGGATGGAGTCGACGAGGTTTTGAAAATAAAGTTCGAGCTTGCCGTCCATCTGTTCAGCACGGAGCCGCCGCTACAGTCGGAGCTGCGATATCGCTTCTTCTGTAGGGGCGGTCTATCACCGCCCATGTGCGCTCATAGAGCGCACCTACAGCCGGAACTTCGATATCGCTTCTTCGGGAGTGGTGGTCTGTGACCGTCCATGTGCGCTTATAAAGCGCACCTGCAGCCGGAGCCGCGATATCGCTGCTTCTGTAGGGGCGGTCTATGACCGCCCATCTGCGCTCATAGAGTGCACCTACAGCCGGAAGATGAAGCGAAGTGACCTTCTGATTGACCGCAATTCCCTTTCATAGTCTTATTTACGGGTGATGAGGAAGCAGATGAGTCGAGGACGACGATGGTAGAAAACGTCTTTCGTTTAGTGGCTACTGTGGTATCCGCGCTGGCTCTCGCCGTCGTCGTCAATGCGCAGGGATTGGAGTCGGTTCTTCAAGGCACCGACATCGAGGACTTTCTATCTACGGCCGACATCATCCATATGGAAGATACGGACCGCGGAATCACACTGCCGAAGAAAGTGACGCTGGGCCAGGATTCACAGGAACACTTTGCCATCTTCAAGACCATCGACGATTTCCGGCCGGGTCGGACAACCCTGCGAAGTGGTGCGACGGAGATCGATTTCCAGGACAGTTGGAAGACAGAAGTTGCCGCCTACGAACTCGACAAGATGATCGGGCTCGCTATGGTCCCGGCAACGGTTGAACGCCGCCACAACGGTGATGTTGGATCGATGCAATGGTGGGTCGAGAACGCGATGGTTGAGCGGGACCGGATGGAGGCGGGTATTCGGCCGCCCAACCAGACAGAGTGGAATTTGCAGACATACAAGATCCGGCTGTTCGACAACTTGATCTACAACGTGGACCGAAACCTGAACAACATTCTGGTCACGGAGAGCTGGCGAGTCAGGCTGATCGACCATTCACGATCTTTTCGGAGTATCCACGAACTCCAGAGTCCCAACAGCATGATCCGGTTTTCAAGATCGTTGTTGGAAGCGATCGAGAATCTGGACGAGAAGACTCTCACGGAGCGGCTGGGGGCATACCTGACTTCTTCGCAGATCCGCGCGGTTCTCGAACGCCGTGATTTGATACTGGAACTCGCCCGCGACCGGATCGCTCAATCGGGCGCGGAAGCAGTCCTGTACGACTGATATCTCGTTCGTCGAATGCCCGAAGCCGACGCCCGCCGATCATGTCCTGTCATGCAGTTCTGGGACGGATCGGGCCGATGCGACCCACGCACTGTAAGATTCAGACTACCCTTACATATAAACGATCGATGATATAATGTAGTATATCGTTTATATTAAGTAAGTGATCATTGATGTTCTACGCGGGCCTGATCTCCGAGGGAGCAAGCGTCATGACTAACGTACAAATGCCATCCGAGCGTCACTTCAGGTACCACAGGCACCTCATGCTCCTCTACCTGCTGTTATGCACGGTCATGGCGGTTGGAACCGTCGTTGCCGTCCTGACGCCAGGGGAAAACTCTGAATTCGCCCTGGTCCCGGAGGCCATAGTCCTCGTATTCATGACCGCCCTCACTCTCGTTGTTCGCGGGCGTCGAGGAAAGGATCACAAGCGAGAGATGAGGCGGATCTGGCAGGACGAGTGGCTCATTCGGTGTCAGGACCGCTCCCGCCGCACTGCCTTGTTGACCGTGATCTTGATCCAGGTCCCGTTGATGGTCTTCATGGACTACGTCCCACCGGAACCGTCCGTTGTCGGCATGGGATCCATGACGATAGCGGTCGGATGCGGGGCCTTCGCAGCAGGCTACCTCTACCACAGCCGTGCGAATGCCAATGAATGATCACGCGCTTCGGAATTCCCTCAAGGTGCATCGTGCGATGAACGACCTGACACAGGCCCAGTTGGCCGGGCTCGCGGGAATCACACGGGCATCGGTCAATGCGATCGAAGGAGGGCGGATGGTCCCATCCGTGCTGTTGGCCCTGAAGCTCGCTGGGGCGTTGGGGGTGACGGTGGACGAGCTGTTCCGGATCCCTTCCACGAAGGACGAGGAGAGCGCGTCAGATTGAGTACCTGCTGAACAGTAGGTACATTCGGAGGAGCTATGAAGAATCGTGAGTTGTTAGTGTGCGTATTTGCAATCATGTCGTGTTCAGTCCTCGTTACGGCACAGTCGACTTCAGAGTCAACCGTTCCTTCCAACGACGCGATCCGCCAGATCCTTGTCGAACGCGTTGCTGACCGACAGGGCAGCGTTGGGATCGTCGTGGGCGTTATCGAACCCACAGGACGCCGGGTTGTTTCGTACGGAAGTGCTGGAACTGATGCTGGACGTCCGTTGAACGGTGACACCGTCTTCGAGATCGGTTCGATTACAAAGGTGTTTACGTCGCTGTTGCTTGCGGACATGGTCGAGCAGGGCGAAGTCACGCTGAGCGATCCCGTTGGACATTTTCTGCCACCGGAGGTGACCTTACCCGAGCGCAGTGGTCGTGTGATTACGCTGGAAGACCTGTCCACCCATAGATCCGGACTCCCAAGGTTACCTTCAAACCTGGCAGCCGGTTATAATCCCGAAAACCCCTATGCAAGTTATTCGGTAGACCAGCTATACGAGTTTCTGTCGCATTACGAACTACCGCGGGACATCGGTTCCGAGTTCGAGTATTCGAATCTCGGAGGCGGTTTGCTCGGTCATGTGCTTGGCCTACGCGTGGGTGAGGAGTACGAAACGCTGGTGACGACGCGTATAGCCGCACCCCTTGGGATGACCGACACGGCTATCACATTGTCGGCGGGGCTGGAGCGGCGCCTGGCTCAAGGACACAACAACCGGTCGGAACCGGTGTCGAACTGGGATTTGCCAACGCTGGCAGGCGCGGGCGCGTTGCGCTCGACCGCCAACGACATGCTTTCGTTTCTGGCGGCAAATCTGGGCTATACAGATTCCTCGCTGGCACCGGCGCTGGCTTCGATGGTTTCAGTTCGAGGGTCGGCCGGTCCTTCAGGTGAAATGGGCCTCGGTTGGATCGTCAGCACGCGCGACGAGCGTCAGACGATCTGGCACAACGGTGGCACTGGCGGATATCGCTCGTTCGTTGGTTTCGACCCCGAGGCGAACATCGGCGTTGTGGTCCTCACCAACATTTTCACGGTGGCGGGCGTTGACGATATCGGGCACCACCTCATCAACGCTCGGTTTCCCTTGTTGCCTCCAGAATCACCGTTACTTCAGGCGCCCCAGGAGCGCACTGAAATCACTATCGATCCCGATCTTCTAGACGAGTATGTCGGCCGATATCAGTTAGCGCCGAACGTCTTTTTCACGGTGACGCGCGAGGGGAATCAGCTTTCGGCCCAGCTGACCGGCCAGGGACCCGCGGAAATATATCCCGAAACGGAACGGGATTTCTTCTACCGGGTCGTGGATGCACAGATCACGTTTGAAACCGACAGTCAGGGGCGGGTCAATGCACTCGTCCTGCACCAGCTTGGCCGGGACCAGATCGCGCAGAAGCTCGACACCGAGGCGGACCCGATCGAGGAGTGGTTCGGACACACCGTGACCGCGGTGGATCCAAACCTGTTCGATGGCTACGTCGGTGAATACCAACTGGCTCCTGCTGTCATCGTTACCGTCACGCGAGAGGGCGATCAGATTTTCGTACAACTGACTGGACAGCCCAGGTTCGAAGTATTCCCTGAATCGGAGCGCGATTACTTTCTTAAAGTTGTGGACGCACAAATAACGTTTGAAACCGACGCCGATGGATCTGCCGTGGCACTAATCCTGCATCAGGGAGGGCAGGACCAGCGGGCCGAGCGAGTCGAATGACTCCGATGAGAGCATCCAGACCACGAATGAGAGTCGCGAAGACGAGCACGACCACGTGGACGTGTAGTCGCTAGCGTTCATCGGAAGTGCTGCGGCGCGAGACTGCACAGGACGGGCCAAAATGTGAACCCGCAGCAGTTCGGATAACAAGACTTGAAGGAAGGCGCTGGCTGTTTGCGGCGGACGCGGTGGGCTATGGAGAAAGTAGGGGCAACGGGCCGGATCTGGAGGCCGTTAGGGGGTGAGGAAGGGTACCGGCAGTTGATGACCGCGTCGATGGTGTGAATCGGAATGCGTTTGGGTCGGCGGATTGGTGTGTTGGAAGGACGGGATCTAACGGGATATTTGGGTAGAGGCAGACTCCGGCGCGGACGTGTCTGAATGACACGTCGGTATTCGGGTTGTGAAGTCGGATCAGGACGTATCGCATATGAATGTGAGCCTCGCTAGTTGCTGGGCGGTGAAGCGTTGAATGAGAGTCATCGGTCCCTGACAGTGTGGACAGGACCAGGAGGAGTCCGACGAGGTCGTTTCGTCCGGTTCGACGGGTACCGCATGGAGAAGTCGGCGGCAGAGAGCGAACGAGTCGCTTCGTCGGTAGTTGGCCATGAATCCGAAGTGGCGGATGCGAACGAAACCTTTTGGTAGAACGTGTAACAAGAACCGCCGGATGAACTCATCTGCGGCGAGTGTCATGATGCGGCTCTTGTTGCCATGACGATAATCCCGCCAACGGAACTGAACCTGGTTCCGGTCAAACGAGACTAATCGATGATTGGAGATGGCGACCCGATGGGTGTAGCGGCCCAGGTAGCGGAGCACGTGCCCGGGACCCCCAAAGGGACGTTTGATGTAGACGACCCATTTGCGGGAATGCATTTGGCGACGGAACCGACCGAAGTGTTTAGGTTTACCCAGGTGTCGAATCGATCCGGACAGTTCGATCGAACCGTTGGCGATGGCGCGACCGAGTCCATCCAGAAACTTGCCACGGAAGACTCGGGCGAGCACCTGCTTGGGCAGGAAGAAGCGTGGAGAGCCTGGAATCCAACGGGACTGATCCGGAGCCAGTCCGCCAGCCGGTACGACACAATGGATGTGGGGATGGAACTGCAGGTTCTGACTCCAGGTATGCAGGATGCCGAAGAAACCGATCCGTACGCCGAGTCGCTTGGGATTGGCGGCAACTTCCATCAACGTATCGGCCACGCTGCGAAACAGCAGGGTATAGAGTGCGGCCGGGTGCTGGAAGAAGAATGGGTGGAACTGGTGGGGGACGGTGAACACGACGTGGAAGTAGGGTGTGGGCAGGAGTTCGGCTTCCCGGGCCTGGAGCCAACGTCGTCGGGCCTGGGTCTGACACTTTGGACAATGGCGGTTGCGACAGGAGTTGAACGAGACTCCGGATTCGCGCCCACACTGGGCACACCGGTCGATGTGACCGCCCATCGCAGCGGTACGACAGTGCATGATCGCGCGCAGGACTTTGTGTTTCTGAATACCGAGGCGGTGATGTCGGAGGAAACCGCGAACCCGAACGCGAAAGATGTCGGCCACCTCCACGGTGGGTCGGTTCATTCGCCTTTCGGCTTTCTCAAACGGGGAGACGGTCCCAGATCGGGAACCGATAGAGAGTCGACCGGGTTCACTACCCCCTGCATGTGCGCCTGGGACAGATGCAGGTAGATGCTTGTGGATTCCAGATCGACATGACCCAGCAGGAGCTGGATGGTTCTCAGATCCGTTCCCCGCTCTAGCAGGTGAGTGGCCCAGCTGTGACGCAGAGTGTGCGGCGAAATCTTCTTTTCGATGCCGGCACGCAGGGCGGCCTGTTGGACGGCATACCACACCGTCTTCGGGGTGATGGGTTTTCCCGGACGGGTCCGGAGCAAACTGGGGAACAAATACTCCCCGGGTTTGAGCCAACGCCAGTAGTCACGCAGGACTTCCAGCAGTTTCGGCGACAGCGTCACGTCGCGATCGCGATTGCCTTTCCCCTGCCTCACATGGATCACCATGCATTCGCTGTCGACGTCTTCGACCTTTAGACGACACAACTCGGCCCGCCGCAGTCCCGTCGAATACAAGGTTATCAGGATGACGAAGTGATAGGAGCTGTTAGCCGAGGCCAACAGTCGTGCCACTTCCTCTTCGCTCAGAATCGTGGGCAACCGGGTCGGCTGTTTCGGATAGACCAGATCGATCTGGCGATACGGTCTGCGAAGCACCTTCACGAAGAAAAACCGGAGTGCGGCGATCCGTGCGATGATGCTGCCTACCGCCAGTTTCCGATCGTGCAGCAGATGCAGCTGGTACCGCCGCATGTCTTCCTGTCCGAGCTTGTCGGGCGACTTGCCGAAGTAGCGGGAAAAGTCTTCGACCGTGTAAAGGTACGGCCGGATGGTCTCGGGTGAGTAGTTCCGGCGCTGGAGTTCCTCCAGCATCCGCTGTCGTAGTTTCGTCATGTGAGCCTCCTTGAGGCTCACACTCTATCGGGACCGCATCACTCTTCAGTCAGCACACGCGTAGCGTCCGCCGCGCCAGCGGCTTCGTTCAAGTCGCCGAAACTCCAAAGTGGATTCCGCTGAAAAGCCCCTCTGTCGAAGGTTTCTAGCTTACGCGGAAGCGATTATGCGTCCGGGTGGCTGATTGATTGCTACCAACTCCTTCCGGCCGTAATCTCAAGAACCCAAACCTCGGCTGCGAACCCCTCTCGTCTTACCTATCGGCCTTCAATACTGTAGTCTGGCTCTTACACGGCTAAGGCCAGGAAGGTGTGTGTCCCCGTTTTCACCCAGTAAATCCCATTACCTCGTCACGGTGCTGGCTCTCGCGGCGGCCGCCAGCTTACTTGGGGCGTGGGAACTTGCAGTCACGCGTCTCGCTTCCGTTGTCTATTTCTTCGACCTGACCTACCTGGCCCTGGCCCTGTGTCTGTTTGGTTTGGGCGCAGGGGCGCTCGGGACCAAGCGGTACGGGGGTCGACTGCGCCTGTCGGTCCTGTTGGTCTTGCTACCCGGGTTGATGCCGATTAGCTGGTGGTTGATCTCGAGGTATGACGCGGCCTGGACCGGTGGCCTCTTCGCCTTCCCGTTTGTTTTGTTTGGCGCCGCCTCAACGCTGGCATGGCATCGAATGACCAATCCCCGAGAACGTGTTCACCTATACGTCGGCGAGGTTGTCGGAGCAGCACTTGGCCTGGTGCTGGTTGGTCCGATGGTGGTGGCGTGGCTGCCGATGGATGTCCTGGGGGAGATCGGCATACAGACTCACCTGCGCGATGTCGTTGATAGAGAGGGATTGCGTCAGCATCGCTATCATGCAAGCGCCTATGCCCGGACGGATCTGCTGCATACTTCCCGGGAGTCAGTGGCCTACGTGTTCACCGACGCGATGTTCGTCACGCGTTCTGTGAAGTGGGACGGGGAATCCACGTATTTTGACGATCCATATGTAGAGGATCTGTCCCGCCTCAAGCGAATGGCGTTGCTCAGCGGTGGACGCGACAGAGTGCTGCTGTTGGGAGCGGGTGCTGGATTTGATATGGCGCTGGCTCTACAGTCAGGCGCCGAACGCATTGATGCGGTCGAAATTAATCCTCAGACGATTGAGTTCGGCCGCAAACTGGATGCGTGGGCGGGCGGCGCACTCAGCAACCCAAGGGTGCACATTCACTTGGAGGACGCCAGGCGCTTTGTCGCCGCTTCGAATGACCGTTGGGACCATATCAACCTCACGCTGCTGCAGACTTCGCCAGCCATCGGGCGAGGGCGTAGCCACGTCGACGGTCGAGTGCTGACCGTCGAGGCAGTGCAGACTTACCTGAAACACCTGCGACCCCTTGGGATACTCGCGGTCATTCAGAACTCACCATTGCTTGCGGAGCGGACCCGTCTTTTCGGTGCTTGCAGCCAATGGCGGAAACGCCGATCGTATTGCTGAATTGCGACTACCGATTTCTCAGCATGCGACCAATCCGTTTAACCACCTGTTACTGGCTCGCAACAAAGCGTTTGAGGGGCCTGAACTCGACAAGATACGTCTTCTTGCCAGCGAATTGGGTGCGGAGTTATTTCTAGACCAAGCTGGCCTCGACGGTCTGCCTGCAACCGACGACCGCCCGTTTCTGTTTGAGCCGGGTTTTTTCAATATCGCTCATGCTTTGGTTGCGGGGGGCTTGGCGCTGATGCTGCTCGTTGCTGTGTTCAGCTGGGAACGAAAAGCTCCCGGCAACGTAGTCCGGGGCGGTGCGGCCGCGCTGGTTGGCATGGTTACGATGGCGCTGCAGGTACTGGTCGTCTATCGAGTCCAGACCGCTGTGGGCAGCCCAGCTTTGGCGATAGGCCTGGCACTAGCTTCGGTGCTGGTGGGTGCCGGCATGGGTGCGCTTCTGCTGGGAAGCAGGTTCCAACAGCCTGTGATGTGGCGGCGAACGGGGATCCTGGCGGCCGGCGGCGTGATGGTGCTCACTGTAGTGGGACCCACCATTGCGGAGATTGGCGCGAGCGTCGAGGAGATCTCTGTCGCCGCTGTACTCATGACCACATTTACAGCGATTTGCTGTATGCCGGCAGGATTACCGTTCCTCGCTGTGATTCAATCCTGCAGGTCGGTCCGAGGACACGGTGAGGGGTTGGCAATTGGTTGCGATGGACTTGGTGGCGTCGTTGGGGCTGCGGGCGCAACGATTGTGGCGATGACGATGGGCTTCAATCTGCTGGGCTGGTTGTTGGTCGTGGGGTTTGTCGGCTTCTCGTTGCTCGAGCCCGATGGCGACCACAGCGGGTGAGGTAGGGTCTTTGTGGGTACCTCTCCACGGGGTACAGCTGGTTCACCTACGGCGTCCGTCCCAACGTACCGCTGATGATGTTGGGGCCGGGAATATCCATGGGCGAGGTCGATGTCGTCTTCCGCGACCACAGCAAACGCCTTTACGTAGCTCTGTGCGTTATTCGAAACGGCCAGGATCTCTCACCACCGACGCGCCCCAGCTTCCGCGTTCACGTCGGCCTCCCACTCCTCGAGCAGGAGACGGAGCCGGCGGGCTACATCCTGCCGGATGTTGGCCATGTCGTTGCGCTCGCCCAAGTCAATGCGGACATTGAACACGAAAGAGTTGCGGCCGTCGACTACCAGCTTCCAGTCGCCGCTCCGGACGGCCCGGCTGTTGTCTACATCGCGCCAGAATAGGGTGCGCTCTTGCTCAGCCGCATCTCCGGTCACAATCGGCAGCAGGTTGATGCCTTCCAGACCGAGGTCTCCTGGTAGCTCGGCCCGGGTCACGGCGAGGATCGTCGCCGTAAGGTCCATCGTAATGCCCACTTGGTCCGTAACACGCCCGGCCGGAATCACTCCTGGCCATCTCAGGATGGCGGGTACTCGAATCCCGCCCTCCCAGACCGTCCACTTTCGGTTGAACAGCGGCGCGTTGCGCGCCAACCATTCGCCGCCGTTGTCATTCGTGAAGATCACGAGCGTGTTGTCACTCACCCCCGCATCGTTCAACGCCTGAACGATTTCTCCAATGCCCTGATCGGCACGTTCGAGCATTGCCACGTAGTCTTGTCGGGTGCCTGTGTTTTCGCTGTGCGGCTGTAGGTGGGTGGCATTGTTGCGCGCGACCGATGGTCGATCCGGTGGCTGATAGGGCCAGTGCGCAGCGTTGTACTGTACCGAGAGAAAGAACGGCCGGCTCGCGTTTTCGCGAATGAATTCAGTTGACCGTTCAGTGATGAGATCCGTCAGATAGCCGTCCATCTGGATCTGTTGTTCATTCTCCCATAAGTCGTCGACACCCCTTCCATTCGTATGCTGGTAGTAGTCGATGAAACCGGATTTGAATCCGAAGAAGTAGTCGAAGCCGTGCGCGTTTGGGCTCTGGTTCAACTCGTATCCGAGGTGCCACTTCCCGACCAGCGCCGTCGCGTAGCCGCTGTTCTTCAGCAACTGCGGTAGTGTTCGCCCGTCCGCAACGACTCCACGCCCATTGGCAGTCAGCCCACCGCTATCATCCGACCGCGCATTCGGAAGAGGCCCGTCGAGGCCGAGGCGCTGCTGGTAGCGACCCGTGATGAACCCTACTCGCGTTGGCGTACACACTGGAGCGTTGGCGTAGAAATCTGTAAATCTTGCGCCGTCCCTCGCCAACCGATCGATGTTCGGCGTGGCCACGTCAGGACTGCCATAGCTACCGATGTCCCCGTATCCGATATCGTCGGTCATGATGAACACGACGTTGGGAAGAGGCGTTTGTGCAGGCAGTGAAGGTGCGGCCAGGGTGGCTGCTCCAAGTGCGATCGCAACAAAGAAAGAAGGTCGCTGCATTAAGTTTCATCCTTGCGGGAGCGTTTCGAAGCCTTCATCCCGACGTGCAAGCTGATCCTGGATACACCCACGGAGTGGCAGGCGAATCGACCAGGTGTACTACAAGGGCTCGGGGCTGGAAAACACGTCCACGAGGTTGATCTCTACCTGGCCTACCGGATTCCCTTCCGACCACTTCCTGATCCGATCCACCTTCAAACTCGACTACTCCACTCCGAGAGAACGTAGATGATCAGGCGCGCAGTTAAGGGGATCTCCTCGACAAGCCCCTCTTTCCCAGCCACCGATCGCCTCGAGAAAGAGCCGGCTCATCGCGGGCCGTTCCCCCCGATCGGCGGATCGCCCTTCATCAAGTTGAGTTGAACAATGTCAGGATCCCATTGCAAGTCGCCGAGCAGATGCTCGACGAAGTACTCAGCGCGGAGCCAGAACCAGTAGTCCCCCATGTCCCTGTAGCTGTGCCGCATGCCCGGGAAGATGAAGAAGTCGAAGCGTTTGTTCGCCTTGATGAGTGCCTCGGCCATCCTGAGCGTGCCGACCGGGTGCACGTTGTTGTCGATGTCGCCCGTCGTCAGCAGAAGGTGCCCCTTGAGGTTCTGGGCAAGATCCGTGTTCTTGTCGATGTCGTACTCGAAGCTAATCTCGCCGTCCTCTCCCACAACCTCCTCGACGCCATCGTGCTTCTCCGACCAGGAGGTGTTGTAGACGTCGTTGTTGTGGTTCCCGGACGACGACACAGCAACCTTGAAGAGGTCAGGATAGACGAGCATCGCGGCGGTCGACATGAACCCTCCGCCAGAGTGTCCATAGATACCCACGCGGTCCGCGTCTATGAAGTCGTGGCGATCGGCAAGCTGCTCGATGGCCGCCTTCTTGTCCGCCAGGCCGTAATCACGCAAGTTGCCGTAGCCATAGTTGTGGTACCACTTCGAGCGCGCGGGATGTCCGCCGCGGTTTCCGATGGTCACGACAATGAAGCCGAACTGTGCGAGCGCGGTTTCGTAGCGATTCGTCGAGAACGACTTCGAGACCGATTCGGTCTGCGGACCGGGATAGACGAATTCGATGATCGGATACTTCTTCGACGGGTCGAAGTCGAACGGTTTGTACATGACGCCGTACAGGTCGGTCACGCGATCGGCCGCCTTGATGCGGTACGGCTCAGGGAACTGATACCCCGCCGCTTCAAGCTGGCTGAAGTCGGCCGCTTCGAGATCGAGCACCTTGGCGCCGTCGGCCCCGATCAGTGCCGCGCTCGGCGGGGTGTTCACCCTCGAGTAGTTGTCGATGAAGAACCGGCTGGACTCCCCCATCTCGACTCGATGGTCAAAGTCTCCGGGATCGAGTAACTTCAGGTCGTCGCCGTCGAGGTTCACGCTGTACAGATGCTGGTAGTAGGGGTCTTCGGCGGCCTCTCGAGCGTTCGCCGTGAAGTACACGACCTCGGCCTCTTCGTCGATCCCTTGGACCTGTCGCACACCCCAGGGTCCTTCGGTCAATCGAGTCTTGAGGGTCCCGTCCGAACCATAGAGATAGAGATGCGACCAGCCGTCCCGCTCCGACCACCAGATCAGGTCGCCCGAACTGAGACGTTCGAGCGGCTGGATCTCCACGTAGGTGTTGAGCTCTTCCTCGAGGACGACGCGCACCTCACCGGTCGTCGCGTCCGCCACACACACCTCCAGCCGGTGTCGATCGCGACTCTGCCGCCAGAAGTACAATTCGTTCGGGTCGTCCGACAGCCAGCGGTTCCGATCAGGCTCGTGGCGGTCCGGATACTCGAACTTCCGGGCGTTCAATATCGCAATGTTCTGGTCCTTGAACTTGGCCGCGTCTACCGCGACCATCTTGCGTGTCGCGAGGTCGTAGACGCCCAACTCCCGCTGCGTGATGTTCTCCTCACCAGCCATGTCGTACCGGTAGGTCTCGAGCTCGGGCCGGCGGTTACCGACCGAATGGATAACCCAGAGATCCCCCGTCTTTCGCTGATCACGCCGGACGATGGCGAAGCGAGCGGAATCGTGCGACCACGAGATCGTGACCCTCTTCCGCTCGTCCTTCGTCTTCTCCCGTTCCGGGTCCGTGTCGCCCCGATCGAAGTTGGCGTAGCTGTAGTGCTGCTCACCGTCGGCCGTCAGCCCGATCTCCTCCACCTCGACGGCCTGGTCCGCCTCGTCCGCGTCATCACCATCTTTGCCACGCCGAGCGTCGAGGATCTGCTGGTAGGAGTCCCCGCTCATCATGAAGAGGTTGTCGTTGCGAGCGAAGATTACCGTCTGGCCGTCTGGTGACACGTTCGCCCAGTTCGGATGGTCATCGGGCTTTTCCCAATCCTCGAGCATGCGAAGGGTCCGGCCGTTGATCTCGTACTCGAAGTGGAACAGATGCTTCTTCGCCCGTTCCTCGCGGGTCTCCCCGTCATCCTCTTCCTGCTGCTGTTCCTGTTCCTGTTCCTGTTCCTGATCCGTCTCATCCGTCTCGGATTCCTCCGCTTCCGCATCCTGGGACGACTCGACTTCGAATTGCAGCGTGTCCGCGTCGATGAACGTGATGCCCCGGATCGGCAAGTGCTGGCCGTCCCATGGATCCTTCGTCAAGCGAGTCAGTTCCGCCGCGATTCGGTCGTTGTCGAAGATGGCGGTCTTCGTGCCGCGTGCCGGGTCGACGAGGTAGTAGCTCTTACCGCCCGAGGTCTCCCACTCGTACCAGAACCGGTCACTGCCGTCGTCGATCCAGTGCGGCCGAACCGCAGTGCTGTAGATGAGGCGGTCGATCTTGTATGGAGCGAAGCGCCCCGCCTGATCGTAGTTCGCAGTCGTGACGGGCTGTGGTTCCTGATTTGCGGCCTGAGTCTGGGCCTGCCCCGTTCTTCCCCGGGCTTCGAGATTCAGCGGAAACGTACTCAGGACTAGCAGGAGGATGAGGAACCAGGCGAACCGAGTCATTGCGTCCTTTCCGGCCAGGCCAAAGAAGTCGCGGTCTTCAGAACGTCGCTCGTTCCTCAAAGCGCGTTGCCGCTGGCCAGCCGGTCGACCCCGATTGGGGCTCGTACGGGCGGGTCGTTCAGAAATCGAGGACGGTAGACGGAGTTCATCGCACCGAACTGGTCGACCTCCGTGATTAAGACGTCCGAGGCGACGACTTGCCTGAAGTTGAATGCAACGGGTGGATAGGAGAATCATCGGCCCTCCTTTGGGCGACGACCGGCCATGAGGTTGTCGAATTTCGACAACGGTCTTATGTATTTCAGAGTGACACCAGCGGATTATAGGCGGATCTCAGGAACAGCCGACAAGAAAAATACCTTCCGCATTACTCATGAGTAACGCCACAGTGCTTAACGAATCGCCTTCCCAACTCCTGTTAAACCGCCTACTTGACGGAGGAGTCCAGATACGGAAAAGTGGATATTCACGAAGACCCCGCAAACAAGGGCGTTTCAGATCTCCATGTCCGTGGTTATTCAGGAGTTAACCTGCTGATTGCTGCTAACCTTCGACTGGTGTCATAAGCGGGCGTCAGGAAGACTTTCCAGAAGCCGCCCGACGAACTCGTTCAGGTAGCCGCGTGTTCCGACCGGGCTCGGACCCTGGCGCGTGATCACGAGGTTACGGGAGGGGATCACCATCGTCGTCTGCCCCATATGTCCGGACGCCCAGAATGCGTCTTCCGGCACTCGGTCCATCGACCGGCCCCGGTTCAGCCAGAACAGTCCCCCATAGCTTCTCGTCGGGTCAGCGGGTGCGGGAGTCGAGATGAACTCGACCCAGCCTTCGGGCAGGATGCGCTCGCCTTCCCACACTCCGTCCCACAGGTGCAGCAGGCCGAAACGCGCCCAGTCGCGCGCAGATCCGAAGTCGAATCCAGTCAGGACGAAGTTGCCCCACGCGTCGGTCTCCAGAACGAAGCTGCGTGCACCTATCCGGTCGAACAGCGCACGCTGCGGGAACGTCAGGAAGTTCTCGCCCCGCGCTCCGACAACATTTTTTGCGATATAGGTGAGCATCTGAGGATCGCTGTTGCGGTAACGCCGTTCCGTGTTGGGAGGGAGCTCCAGCGGTTTGCTGACCGCATTCTCGAAGATGTTGAAGCCGTCGAAGTAACCTCTCATGTGATCATTGTCCCGCCGGAACGAGTGGGGCCCCTGCATGCCGAGGTTTGGGAAGTCGAGGCCGCTGCTCATCCGCAACAGGTCGCGAATCCGGATCTGTCCCCGGGGATCGTCCTCTCGGCGCCATTCCTCGATCGGCGCGAAATCATCGACGGAGAACTCACCCTGCTCGACGAGGATTCCCACGAGCGCTGACGTGATGCTCTTTCCTTCAGACCAGCTGATCTGCGGCGTGTCTTTGGTCCAGCCGGGTGCATACCGTTCGCCGATGATCTTTCCGTCATACACGACGACGATTGAGCGGGTGTTTTGGGCTTCCTGCGCCATGGCCCACTCGAGGGCCGCGTCGACGCGTTCGATGTCCACCCCGTCCGGCAACGGGGTGTCAGCCTCGCCATCGCCGGTCGGCCACGGAGTTGTCCGTGGGTCAGGAACGTTGCGGGGAACCGGAGTGGGCTCGAAATGAACCGTGTCCTCGCCTCGGGGAAGGATGGTGCAGCCCTGATCGCCGGTGTATACAGCAGTGCGCGGCGGCGTGGTCGGGCTGTATACGCTGACACGGTGTCGCTCCCAGTCCACGTTGTAACGGAAAGAACGGTCCCATCCCCACGTCGGAAACCGCGCGACGTCGTCGGCCACGATTTGTTCCGGCGTTCGTTCATAGACTCGTCCCACCACCCACAGGCCCGCGCATATGAAGTGGGCGCCGGCCGCGGTCCTCGCCTCGACACTGTAGTTTTCGTCGAAGCCGGCTTGCGAAGCAATGGAAGCCGGGGCTCCGGTAAAGCTGGGTTGCCCGACTCCCAACAGGAGTCCGCACAGCACAACGACTGGGACAATTCGGTTCGTATTCAAGATAATCCTCCTGATCGAGCTCGGCTCTCTCTGCCCACACCGCCAAGGCGACCTGGTCCCGTAACGACCTCTGAGGGAGGCGTCCGGCACTGCAACCATCGCAGGCATTCATGAGTGTCAATCATTCGTCGACCTACTACGAACTTCTCAAGGTACGGTGGCGCTCAGAAACCTTGCGCTAGTCTTCAGGCCCTGGCACCGACGCGGGCTGTTTCCCGGAACGCATGCGGGCGTGCCACATCAGGAACTATGCTGATCGATCTGGTGATCCAAGTCCATCAAATCGGTCCCAGCCCGAAGTTGGGGTCGGCGGAGAACCACATGCACGTGTCATCGCCGATACTCCAAAGTGGTTCTCGTCGGGAAAGGCAAGTGACCTTCTGATTGATCTCAAGTTGCCACTGTAGTTTTATTTACGAGTGATTCAGCACGGCTCGACACTCGTAACTGGGGGGGCGATGAAACGGAGGAGGAGATGCATCAAAGTCTGAGGGGGAGAATCCGCGACCTGGGGGTCGATGGAGCGAGGCAGTTCCTGATTGAGACCGTCGAGCGACTGCGCGGAGAGGGTACGTCGATCGACCTCGCGAGCACCCTGAGAGAGCTCGGCGAGCTGGAGCGGTGGCGCTCGGACCACACGGCCGCAACTCGGCACTACGAAGAGTCGGTAGCGCTGCTGCGTGAGTTGGACGAGCCCTTGAAGCTGTCGCACACGGTCAGACACTTTGGCCAGGTGCTCCAGGAAATGGGCGACATCGAGCGAGCGGAATCCTGCTACCAGGAGGCCCTTGATCTTCATCGGAGCCACGGAGAGCCGCTATCACTCGACCTCGCCAACGCGGTTCGTTATCTCGCGGTGGTAAAGGTAGAGCGTGCCGCGACCGATGAGGCCAGCCTGCTATGGCGTGAGGCGCACGACCTGTACAGGGCTCTCGACATTCAGGCCGGCGTTGCGGAAGGTGCCGCCTGCCTGGCGCTGTTGGCGTTTCGTGAAGGGGACCTGGAAGGGAGCCGCGAGTGGCTGGAGCGGGCGAGCGCGGCCGCGGATGCCAGTGGAGACCCGGACGCGATCGAGCACGTGAAGGGGGTCGCCCGTGAGATAGGGGAAGGTCCTTAGGACCGGCACTGCCACTCTAACGAACTCAAGTAGGTATCGCACCTCAATCGATGCCATGTGCTCGGGAAGTGGCCATCGGAATAGTGAATTCGGTCGAGAAAGCACTGTTTTTCCGGCGTTTTCACTAGGAAGGGTACGCGGTAATACAGCCATGTGACTGTTTGATTGCTATTAACCCCCGCCTCTTGTGATAGCAAAGAAACTGTCACAGGTCACCCTGAGAGGCCCTCCTTGTTGCACGTAATATTGCAGTCGTCCTGAGCGTGAGGCTCTTGGGATGGCGGCGGCCGAAGGGAGGCATAGGATGACCACTCACTTGAAGTTCATCTGTGCCGCAGCGTTGTTCCTCAACGCTCCGGGTTGTGTTGTTCACCGAGCTGTTTTCAATGATCCTCTCCCCGTCCTGAACCGTTGGGACAAACTCGACGCGACATCTCCCGGGACAGGAATCCTCCTTCTTCTTGAGACCGGAATGACCATTTCGGGGCGCCTTCCAAGAATCCAGCCAGGACCAATTGAGAGTTAAGACCGGGGAGGCGAACGAAGTGAACATCGCGAAGGCCGACGTTCTGGAAATCACCGCTACTGACGCTGACACTCTCGAAAACGGGACTCTGTGGGGCCTGGGGATTGGCGCGTTGGGCGGGTTGCTCGGCCTAAAAACACAGGGAATGGGAGCTGGAGGGGCGATGTTTGTGCAAGCATTGGGCTTCGCGCTCCTCCTCGATTGGAGCCATCAGGAACACGAGGTCATCTACCAGATTGCTGCCTGAAAACCGGCAGGGTTGAAGAGGGTCGAGGTGTCGCGAACGTTGGTCTGAACCGCCCCGGGTTTTCCGGCGACTCCATTTCTTGAGAGGATGGGGTTATGGGAAGACCAAGCAGATATTCACCAGAGGTTCGTGAACGTGCAGTGCGGATGGTATTTGAGCACCAGAGAGAGTACGACTCCCAGTGGGCGGCGATGGCGTCGATCGCGTCGAAGATCGGGTGCACAGCTGAGACGCTGCGAAAGTGGGTGCGGCAAGCCGAGCGGGACACCGGGCAGCGTGCGGGCCTGACGACGGACGAGAAACGTCGGCTGAAGGAACTGGAACGGGAGAATCGTGAGCTGAAGCGAGCGAACGAGATCCTGAAGAAGGCATCCGCGTTTTTCGCGCAGGCGGAGCTCGACCGCCGAGGGAAGTGGTGACCGAGTTCGTCGATCGGAATCGGAGCCAGTATGGGGTCGAGTCGATCTGCAGGATGCTGCCGATTGCCCCGTCGACGTACTACGAGCATGAGGCACGGCGGAGGGATCCGGAACGATTGCCGGTGAGGGCGAAGCGGGACGTCGAACTTCGCGTCGAGGTGGATCGGGTCTGGCGGGAGAACCGCCGGGTCTATGGCGCCCGGAAAGTCTGGAAGCAGCTCAACCGTGAAGGACAGAAGGTGGCCCGCTGCACCGTGGCCCGACTGATGCGGGACATGGGCCTTGCGGGTGTGGTGCGGGGCCGGAAGTTCAAGACGACGGTGCCGGATGAATCTGCGCTGCGACCGCCCGATCTTGTCGATCGCAACTTCAGTGCGACCCGACCCAACCAGCTGTGGGTGGCCGATCTGACTTACGTCGCCACCTAGCGTGGATTCGTTTACGTTGCCTTCGTCATCGATGTCTTCTCCCGCAAGATCGTCGGCTGGAGGGCGACAAGCTCACTGAAGACCGACATTGCCCTGGATGCGCTCGAACAGGCCCTCTGGTCGCGTTCAGACACGGCCGGCCTGGTCCATCACAGCGATCGTGGCGTGCAGTACCTGTCGATCCGATACACCGAACGATTGGCCGATGCGGGCATCGAACCCCCCGTCGGAAGCATCGGGGATTCCTACGACAACGCCCTCGCTGAATCCATCATCGGCCTGTACAAGACTGAAGTCATTCGCCGGGAGGGACCCTGGAGGGGGCTCGACGATGTCGAGTTCGCAACGCTGGATTGGGTGTGCTGGTACAACGACAAACGATTGCTGGAGCCGATCGGCGACATCCCTCCGGCGGAGTTTGAGCAGATGTATTATAAGAATCAGCCGTCCAGCCTCGTCGAGGCCGGACTCAACTAAAACCGTCTCCGGGAAACCCGGGATGGTTCAGTCTACTATTTGCATTGAGGAGAGAGTTCGACATGGGCGCTAATGATCAATTGTATGGCTTCGTGAAGGACGCGATGGCGCAGGGCATATCCCAGAAAGAGATTCGGTCTGATCTACTTGATGTTGGTTGGGCGGAACCGCAAGTCCGGCAGGCCCTCGCGAGCTACGGTGAGAGCGCGTACGGTGTGCCGGTACCAAGACCGCGAAAGTCAGAAGCACGTGAGGCGTTCATCTATCTGATTCTGTTCGCCACGATGTATCTGAGCGCCTTCAACCTGGGAAACCTGGCTTTCCAATTCATCAATCGAAGCTTCCCGTTCCCCGGCCAACCGGGCTTGCAGATAGACGATGCCATTCGCTGGTCCACTTCCATTCTGATTGTCGCGTTGCCCGTTTTCTATTTTCTGACGCGAGTGACAAATCGTGCGATCCGACGGGACCCTTCCCTGCTGGCATCCGACATGCGCAGAAAACTGACCTATTTGACTATGGTCGTGTCTTCATTCGTCCTGCTCGGTGTGTTCAGCACTGTGGTCTACAACTTCCTTGGCGACGCTCTGACGGCTCGATTCGTTCTGAAGGCGCTGTCGGCCGGGTTGATTGCCGCGGGGGTGTTCGCGTACTACCTCAAGGACGTTCGTGAGGATGCCGACTCCTGAGGGTGACCAGCGCGTCGAGCTGACCCTTTGCGGAGTTCTCATGTTCAACGCGGCGAAACGACCGACGGCGGTGTTCCGTTGCAGGTGATTCTGGCAATAGAACTGGTTTGAAGAAATGAAGGAACGGGTGCCGGCGCCATGATCGGCCAGACGCTGGGCCACTACGAGATCACCGACAAGCTCGGCAAAGGTGGCATGGGCGATGTGTGGCGTTCCCGGGACCCCAAACTCGGGCGTGAAGTCGCCATCAAGACCCTTCCCGAAGAGTTCGCACAATGAGTGACGAGAATCCAACAAGGTTGAGAATAATAGCTTCTGCCTTGGCGGTGGTATACGTACTGACCTTCTTGAGTGGTTTTCTGCAGGACACCCAGTACAATCTTGTCAATTACATCTTCTTTTCCCTCTTATTCATAGGAGGGATTGGTTTGATGGGTGTGACTGTCAAATCAGAGGCAACCGGAATGACAAGGGGATTTTTGTTTCTGACGGGAATCACCACAACACTGCTGCTCATATTGTTTATCGGTTACGAATGGTTCAGGCTTAAGGGTTATGGGGATCTTGAAGTTTCCGTAGAAGCCCTCCTTTATGGGACGACTTTGTTCTTTTGGGTTGGAGTAATTGGAAGCCTGGTTTTGATTAGGAGACCAAAAGATCCCGATTCCTCCCAATCTTGAAAGTCCCGGTACTCGCCGGAGTGTTCGCGGCGTTGTCCCAACTCCCGATAAGTCGCCGACTCGGAAAGGTGCATGCCGTCGAAAGCTCGCGTTCTTGGCGCGTTTAAAATTTATCGGGAAGACGTTTAAGCGTCCGTGTGACTGTTTGATGTTGCTGTCCAATGAAAATGTCACGGTAAGTGTTCAATAAAAATGTCACCTGGGTGGGAAAACGGGTTCATACATATCGCGATAGTCGAGGTGCCAGGGGTGATCTTTGGCCTGGGACTTCCACTGGCGAGGAGGTTTGAAAGGAGACGGCTTCTTCTTTGAAGGTTTCGTGGATCTGGAGGAGAAGCCGGCGCGGATCTGCTGGAGACGAAGAACGGGAGCCTCGGGTGGAGCGGGCCGAGAAGTGAGGCAGCGGTTCTTGTAGTAAACGTCGATGTGTCCGTCCATGCGGATGTGAACCTGAACGCGAGCGCGGGCGTAGGATGCGCGGCGGGAGTCGGACTCGAGTTGGATGCGATCGTTGCCGATGCGAACGATGTTGTCGGCGGAGACGGTGCGATCGAATTTGAACGAGAACAGCGAGTCGAGTTTCGCCGAGCGGGGGAGTTTGCGCCAGGCACGAACGGAATCGGAAGACTTCACGGCGAAGCGCTGGTTGAAGGCGAGGAGGAATGGATCGAGGAACTGCTGAGCCGCTTGTGCCGAGGACACGTTATGGAGTCGGAGTTCGGTGATGAGGCGATCCTGAAGAGTACCGAAGAGCCGTTCAACCCGTCCCTTGGCCTGAGGAGACCAGGCCTGAATGGAACGAATCTCCAACTCATCGAGGAGACGACCAAACTGGGTGGGTGCGGGCCGTCCCTGCAGCTGTTGCTCGACGGAGAGCTTCTTGGTGTTCTCCTGGAAGATGCTGTGACGGTCGCGGTAGAGAGCCATGGGCCGGCCGTAGCCCTCAACGATCTGACGCAGGAGCAGGAAGTAGCCTTGCGAGTCTTCCTGGGGACGGAACACAGCACCGACGACCTTGCCGGTGGCATCATCCACGCCAACCAGTAACGTTAGACGGGGTCCCCGACCCTGGAGCCAGTCGTGGCGGGAGCCATCGATCTGAACGAGCATGCCTTCCTGGGGATACCGTTCCCGACGGAGGCGATGACGGCGTCTCCGTCGCTGTCGTCGGGGACTGGCGATGCCCGCCTCGGACAGGATGCGACGCAGCGTGGATCGGGATATGGCCATCTGCTCCCGATCGGCGAGCAGCTCGGCCAGGTGCTGTTGATTGACCCCGGCGTATTCACCGCGCGCCAGCGACACGATCCGGCTCCGTTGGCCCGGCGGAATCCGACGTTGGGACTTCTTCCCACGGTTTCCATGAGCCAACGCTTCGGCCCCCTCGGACCGATACCGGGCCAACATCCGCCAGACGTGTCGCACACTCCAACCCAACAGCTCTGCGGCTTGTTCTCCAGTCAACTTGCGTTCGTTGATTCGGTTCAAGACCAGTAACCGCTTCTGTTCCTTTAAGTTCAATGTCACTTTCTCCTTCATCCCCACAGGGTGACATTTTCACTGAACAGTTAATGGGTGACATAATCATTGAACAACTACACCGTGTGACTGTTTGATTGCTATCAATTCCCGCCTTTCGTAGTATTTACCGAGATTTTCGTGGGCTCGGGGTCGTTGGCCAATTGGGTTGCTGGCGATGTCGCGCTGGAGGTTCTCTTGACGGACAAACCATTGGCAGATCACACCGATGAGATCCGGACGATCCTCGATGCGGCCCCCTTTCCGCTGTTGATCAGCCGCGTGTCCGACGGGACCGTTCTGTACGCAAACGACAATCTTGGGGCGTACGTCAATGTTACGGCCGATGAACTCATCGGCCAAAAAACGCCGGACTTCTATGCCGACCCCAATGACCGTCAGGCGCTTCTCGACGAGGTCGCACGCACCGGGCGCGTAAGCAACTATGAGGTGCGGCTGCGTGAGTCGGGAGGAAACGAGCATTGGGCGCTGGCATCTGTCGTTGCGACGAGGATCCGGGGCGAAAATGTACTCGTCGCGGGTCTGAACGACATCACCGACCGCAAGGCGTCCGAAGAGTTGCTCCAGCGCAGCGAGCAACGGTTTCGCAACCTCGTCGAGAACGCCAATGACATCATTTACCTCCTCACGCCCGACGGCGTCTTCACGTACGCGTCCCCCAACTGGACCCACATCCTCGGTCACGACGTGTCTGAAGTCGTGGGTACCAGTTTCGCACCGCGCGTCCATCCCGACGACCTTGACAAGTGCTACGCGTTCCTGAACACCGTGATCGAAACGGGCGCGAGGCAGAGCGGTATCGAGTACCGCGTTAAGCACAAGGACGGCGGCTGGCGCTGGCACACGTCCAATGCTTCGTGCCTCAAGGACAACGAAGGCAACGTCATCGGTTTTGTGGGTATCGCGCGGGACGTTACGGGAAAAAAGCGGACGCAGCTCGATCTCGAACACGCGCTTCGAGATCTCAAAGAGAAAGAGGTCCAACTCATCCAGTCGGAACGGATGGCCGCGCTTGGCCGACTCGTGCGCGGTGTCGCCCACGAAATCAACTCTCCGATTGGAGCGATCCGAAGCATGCGCGACACGTTGACGGCAGCCGTCGAGAAACTCCGAAAGCACCTTGGTGAGGCCCCACCAGAGTCGGTGTCGGATCCCAAACTCGACGTCCTCCTGGAAACTATCCTCGAAGCCGACCGCGTCATCGGCGAGGGTACAGAGCGCATCACCGAAATCGTAGACAGCCTGCGTTCGTTCACACGTCTTGACGAGGCGGACTTAAAACGGTGTGACATCCACGAAGGTATCAACAGCACACTTTCGCTTATCGATCACGAACTCAAGGGCCGGGTGGAAGTAGTGAAATACTACGGCGAGTTTGGGCGAATCGTCTGCTACCCGCGGCGCTTGAATCAGGTTTTCCTGAATATCCTGCGTAATGCATCGCAAGCAATCGACGGCCCGGGCAAGATAACGATCAGATCGTTTGCGAAAGGTAACGAGATCCGCGTCGTGATCGACGATACCGGCAGAGGGATCGCGAAGGAACGCCTCGATAACATTTTCGAGCCGAACTTCACCACCAAAGGCGATCGCATCGGCACAGGACTCGGCCTTTCCATCTGTTACAACATCATGCGGCAGCACAAGGGTTGGATTGAGGTCGAGAGCGAGCTCGGCAAGGGCTCTGTTTTTGCCATCGGGTGGCCACGGGATCTATTGAAGACCGAGGCACTCAACGAAAGCGCAGTTCCGGAGGAACATTCAGCTCGACCACGCACCCCGATGAGCCCACCGTAGCCTTAGTCAACATCCGCGGACCTGTCTGAGCGATGTGATGAAAGGCCCTCGGTCGCCGACAATCTCACCTCCGCAAAATAGACCGGGCGCACACTACCTGACCCTCGCAACGGCCTCGGACAGCTGCTCCTGAGCCACGAAAGATTCGACAAGTTGCTCAAGGCCCTGCCTGGGAACGAAACCCGTTTCGCGTGCTAGCGCGCTCGCGTCTACATAAGAGCGCGACTGAGGCAATCGATATTCACCGGGACCAGCAAGTCCGTCCGGACGGACGACGAAGCGCCCTTGGACTCGAAGAGCATCTGAAACAGTTTCAACCAGGTCGCGCCACGTGCAGAAACCGCTCGCCACGTTGAACGGGCGCGACACGCCCAACTCGAGGGAATCGGCGACGGCGCGCGCAAAGTCCTGGTCTCCGATATACGAGAACCGTAAGCCTCCAGTCCTTCTTCGCTGTCGAAGACGAAGCCACTCCCATTACGGCAGTGATCGTAGACTGCCGGGAGGAACTGCCGATCACGTCGCCGATACGTTGCGCCAAACAGTAGCGCCATTCGCAACGAGATCGCATGTCCACGGGCGCCGTCGTCTTCCGCCTTTGTCATTTGGATCTGGAACTCGTTCGCAACTTTGCCCAGATCGTACCAGCACTGGGCGTCGACGGGCGCCGATTCGTCCAGCGGCAGGTTGGGGATGCCGTAGACGATCTGGCTGCTGGCGTACACGAAATTACCGTGGCTCCAAGCGTCGAGTAGTTCACCTGTTCCGAGAATATCGTCGAATACCACCGAGTCGCGCGTATTGCCGCGGGGGCTGGCAAGATGGACGATGCCATCGGCGGCCGCAATCTCATCATGTAGGTCGGCCAGTCGGTCCAGGCAACCATGGACCTCGCGACAACCAGAATGGGCGTCATAACCGCGAACCAGTGCCGTGACCTCGTAGTTACGCCGCTGAAGTTCGGCTACTGCGGCAGGTCCGGCATTTCCGGTAGCTCCGGTCAGAAAGATTCTTTTGGTCATGCTGCTCCTCCAAGGGCCGCGTATTCGGAGTTGCCGGGGCCGAAGATGGGGTTCGCAAAAGGATTGTTCCGGCATGACTTGAGAACGGAGCCAAGGCCGGTACCGAAGTAAAGCTCCAAGGCTGCCGCCCCCGCTCCATGGTCTTGCGCGAGGCGCTTCCATCCCAACCCTTCGGAGAGGCGGTGATGCAGCCCAGGCAAGTGAACGTCGATGGTTTCGGCGGTGGCTTGGTATTCGGGAACGAGAGTGTAACCGTAGCGCGAAGGCATGTCACCTTCAGGCAGTTCAGCTATGACGCCGAACTTCGCAGGTGTCTTCAGGATCGGCGTACCCGGAAACAGGGCAAAGCGATTCAGCAGGTAGGTGGCATTGTCCATGTGTCTGAGGGTCTCCACCACGAATTCCACAGACTCGGTAGTTTCCGACAGCGTCTCCCCGGGAAAATTGGCGATCAGGTTAACGTGTACACCAATACCCGAGGCGTTGAGATCCCATAGAATCTGCTGGATACGCTCTTTGTCGAGCTCCTCGGTGTACTTGTCCATCCGCTTTTGAATGCGTGGTGAGATCGATTCCAGTCCGAAGAGAACTTCGTAACAACCGGCCTGTTTCATCAGGTCGAAGCGGCAACGCGTGTGCGCCAACTCCAGTTTGCTGCGGCAAGCCCAGCGAAGGGTCAGGCCTCGTTGGACGATGCTTCGCGAAAGGCGCTCCAGTAACGTCGGCGACAACGCTTCATCGGAAAAGATGAAGTTGCGGTAGCCGGCCGTGGCGAGCGCCTCCAGGCGGTCCAGTGTTGCCGGTAGTTCGGCCAACGACGGCGATTCGGGACTCTCGTACTTGGTGTTCTGGACACAAAAGGCACACCGACTCCAATAGCACCGTCGCTTGCTCACTCGAGTCCAAAAGACTGGTTCAGGTGTAAACGTGGGCTCTGGGGGCGGCGCAACGGGGGACGGCGGCACGGCAGTGGGCAACAGGGTGCGTGTCCCGGCCGTAACGAAACCGTGTGGATCTTTGCCGACGTCGACTTCTTCGATCAGCTGTGGCACCAAGGAGTCGCGGTCATCTTTGGAAACGATCAAGGTGTCGAAAACGGTAGTCAGTTGACCCGATTTGTGCAGCTCAGGAATGTGCGCCTGGAGGGAGAAGTTTTCGTACCCGTGATCGGCCAGGCACGCGTGCATCGCCGGCTCCGCCTGTCGAAGGGCACCGACGACGATCGACGCGCACAGCAGGTCTTCCGGCGAAGTGACGGAAAGGACGAGGAATTGGATGGCGTCCGGGCACTCGGCCAATGCAGCCGTGACGAGAGCGGAGAGGAGCGTCTCCGTCTTCGAGTAGCCGACCAGTGCAGCGCTATCAGCGTAATTCAATCCACGCACGCGAACGCCGAACTCGAAACCAAATTCGAGTTCATCCTGTGCTCGGTTCAGTGCGTCAAGGTGCTCGGCCAACGGGTTGACCGCCGAGATGTAGCTATCGGCGTCGGTGTAGGCATCGCACTGGCAGAGCGCCTCAAGCGATTCTGCCGCCCGCCGCCCGCTTTCGGAAAGGTTGATACCTGCTGCCGTCCACTCCAATCGACGGCGAAAGCGCTGCTTCCAGTTCAAACCCTTACATAGAAGACCTCCGACATCAGGATCGCATACGAGACGCCACCACGCCGCGTTGGCGCTAAAGCGGGACAGTGTGTGCGTTCGGTTCACCGCGACAGCGCTCCACCAGTTGCCGGGATCGACAACGACGGTTGGAAATCGCCCAGGAACTGTCATAGTTACAACTTTCATCGTCTTGACTCCAGTACGTCGTGTTGGAACCGCCGGGCGGGTCCAGTTGTTTTCTCTACTGGTGGAGGCGCAATTCGGTCGGGAAAACTATCAGAAACCTGAAGAAAACTTCTCGAGGTACGGCGGAGTGGACGGCTAGTCGCGTTGGATTCGTCCGCTCCTTTGAAGTGGCAAGAAAGAGTCGATGGCCAAGCGACGCTGACGGTAGGAATCAGCGGGGTTGTTCTGGGTAGACGATCGCGCATCGATCGGAACTGCAATGCGTGCATCGTCCATCGGTTCCAGGAGTTCCGCCCGGCAGATCCACGAAGATCGGGTCGAATCCGGCAAGATCGCGCGGCCACAGCCGTTTTGCCGGGGCGTGGTGTGGCAACGCCCCGTTGATGTGTTCCGCTACCAACCTCCTGGGGAGTCGAAGAGCCAATACGCCCCGTTAGCGATCCGCTCGAGCTGCCGCATGGCCTGACTGTCACCGATCACGATTCGATTCAGGAACCCTAAGAAGTTCGAAACGCGAGTCTCCAGGAACGCATCGACGCCGTCTGCGCGGTCCGCCACGCGGTCGATCAGTTCGTCGTTCAGGTCGTTCCACTGCCGTTCCAGCCTGTCTCCTTCGGCATTGAGCTGATTTGCTCGGCGGTTAAAGGCGTCTAATTGGGCATCGGTCGGTTGCGCCATGTTGTGCTGGTCGATACGACGGTTCAGGTCTTCGAAGAGCCGGTCGAACTGATCCGAAGCCTGGAGATAATCCTCATACGAAGCTTCAAGGGGCGCCCAGACCTGTTCGAAGCCGTACATCAAGTCGGAGCACTTCCGACCGACCGCTGCCCGTCCGGCCGAGCTCAACGACTTGTCCTGTGAGATTCGGTCGACCAGGGCCCTCATTTCTCCAATCTCACCGGGTTCGGGCAACGCCCCGTCTGTTCTGACCCCAGCATTGGATGGAATGTTGCCGACCAGGAACAAGATCAACATAGAAATCACGGTCATCCGATTAATCAAAGTCATGTGTTCATCCTCGTATTCTGCGTATATGCCGCCGCAGAGGTTTGTGGTGTACGTCCTCTACTGGTGGAGGCGCATTCCGAAGGCGGGAACTATCATTCACGTAAGAAAAGTAGATGCGAAAAACGCTATAATTTGCTTTGGGAGCAGGAGGCCGGGAGTTCGAATCTGCCCGCCTAGATTTATCAAATCAATCAGTTAGTGGCAGACCGAGAAGCTCAAAGAGGGCTTGTAAGGTGGTTTGTACTGTGACCCTCCGATGACGGTCGATCTGGGCGGGTTGCTGAGGTCTGCTGGTCAATAGGTACCTGCGGTAGACGGTAGGTGTTCCGGGACCTAGACGGCCTCTCTATTGGCTTCCAGGCCATCAGGAGAGTAGTTCCAGATTCGAGCGTTCAGGCTTCCGTACATTGGACCGGCGTGCGATCGCGGAGGGCAACGTGAGTTCAACGTTTATTGTTGCAGATTCGCGATCGGGTGCCCTGCTAGTGACCAGTCCGCAACCCACACGCGCCTCCGATGTGAATCATAGGAAAATCATGGGATGTTGAATCGCGAAGATGGGCAGGTTCTCAGTCGGATTCGCAAGTGGGGTCGGCTTGGGAGGTATGCAGTTGTTGTGATCCTGGTATCCGGCCTCTTCGGATGCGGCTATGGGAGAAAGCCATATATTTCGAACACTTTCGCGGATTCGCCCGGAACAGTAGGTAGAGTAACAACCCGAATCATTCTGATCGGTGATGCTGGCGAAAACCAAGCCGGGTCGCTCGTCCTGAGCGAACTCACTAAGTGGGCCGAGGAGTTCAATAAAACCGACATAAGAGATGCGACAGAAACCATCGTTTTGTTTCTTGGTGACAACGTCTACGAAGAAGGAATTCCGGAGGCCGATAGCGGGGATTACGAAGAAGCGAAGGACAAACTGGTCGCCCAACTTGCGGCACTGGAGAGCACGGGGGCGAAGGGAATTTTTGTCCCGGGGAACCACGACTGGAAGAAGAGCGATCCCCGTCTAGGTCCGGAGGCCGTGACACAACAAGGGATCTTGGTTCGGGATCAGGGGAACATACTAGGAGTCGACGCAGAACTCCTCCCAACGAATGGTTGTCCGGGGCCCGAGGTGAGGTCGACCCCGGCGGTCGATATCATTCTACTAGACACTCAATGGTGGCTGTTTCCTGGGGACAGGAGACCGATAGATTGTTCTGCCGACGAACAGCAAGTTCTCGGCAAGATCGAAGCGGAACTAGATTCCGAATCCAGATTCCACATAATCGCTGCTCATCATCCCCTGATCACCTACGGACCGCACGGGGGCTTCTTTGGGTGGAGGGACTATTTGTTTCCGCTCGTTGGCCGTGTATCGAAGTGGGCGTGGGTGCCCCTGCCTTTGATTTATCCGATAGGATCACGACTTTTCCCTAGCAAGGAACAGGACCTGAATGACGCGCTCAACAAAAAGATGGTTGGCCTGTTCGCGGACGTTTTGTCGGGCCATGACAACGTAATCTATGTCGCTGGGCATGACCACAGTCTGCAGGTTTTTAGCAAAGCTCAAGGCGCTGACTATGTCCTGGTCAGTGGTGCGGGTTCGAAGGACAAGATCACGGGAGTCGGAAAGCGGCAAAACACCATATTCGCCCATGGGGAGGCCGGCTTCATTGTTCTTGATTTCTTAGGAACTAACGGTCCCGTCGTTCTTACAGTCGTTGAAGCTGTCGGCAAGGTTTACTCAACCACATTAGAATTCCAATAGGGGAGAAACCCTACCAA
The DNA here is from genome assembly GCA_965206125.1 of Terriglobia bacterium. GTDB lineage: Bacteria > Acidobacteriota > Terriglobia > 20CM-2-55-15 > 20CM-2-55-15 > CAXWPM01. The sequence continues at coordinate 277,423 of CBDBIN010000042.1, read as the reverse complement.
GCGGTGAACGGGTGCGCTGCGACGCCTTTCAGAATGATCGTGCCGACCGCTACCGTCTCGGATAGAGACTCCGCACCAGCGTCCGCTGCGAGAAAGGCGTGTAGGCCAGCCCGGCAACTCCGGCAAGGGCGATGCCCACCCCCATCCGATGTGCCAGCAGGAGTGGGGACGCCGCCCAGAGGCCGTCCAGCAACAGCAGGGCCGGGAACAGGCGTTCGAACTTGGCCCCGGCTTCCGGATGCCGCCATCCCACCGACGATACAAGATACAGACGAACAGCGATTCCGCACATCGCCGTGACGATGACGATTGGTAATGTGATCGAGACGGAAAGGGGCACAAGGAGGCTGAGGACGTTTTCGACGTCAACGAGGTAATACAGCGTCGCTGTGTACATGGCGAGATACCCGACCTGGATGAAGAAGAACAGCGGTCCCGCGAGGTGGCCCGGGAGGGCGAAGGTTTCGGCTGAGCTACCCGAATCTTGCTCGTTGCCGTCCGACAGGTCCTGTACTCGAGTCGCCGGCTTCACCGTTCCGATAAACCGATAACCCTTTCGAGGCAGAGTTTCGATCAGGCGCGGATGCTGCGGATCGTCGTCGAGCGCTTCTCGGATCTTGCGGACGGCCGTGTTGATCGCATGGTCGAACTCGACGAACTGGCCATCCCAGATCTCTTTCTGGATCTCCTCCCGGGTCACGAGTTCACCCGGTCGTGTGGCGAGCAGCGCCAACAACCGGGCGGGCTGATCCTGAAGCCGAATCCGGTGACCATCCCTCGACAGTTCGCCGGTTTGGAGATCCAGTTCGAATGATTCGAACCCGAGGCGTGGCGATTCGTCAGTGCGGCTCATCGTATTCAAGTGTACAAGGCCTGTCCCGCCCCTCTCTTATAGCACCGCGAAAAAGAGCGAGGAATGAAACCAAGCCAACTATCATTCGGGTTGTATACAACCTTAATTACAACTTCGCATGATAACCATTTTCGCGTTTATTGTGTCTCTACAGAAAACAGCAAATAGATTTCCTCTATGAAAGCTGTTCACGCTTGACCCCGTCGGCGTTCACCCGCGCCGGCGGGATTTTTTTGCTGCCTGCCAGCGCTCGCGATTCTGTTCGTTTTAGAGGTTCGGCGGTGGCGTCGTGGAGGGAGTCGCTCGAATCTCCCGGTACAACCAAGCCTTAGCGACCTTCCATTCCCGCATCACCGTAATGGGAGCCAGATCCAGAACCTTGGCGGTTTCGTCCACGCTCAGACCCAGAAAATATCGCAGCTCGACAACTCGGGCTCGCCGCGATGATACCTGTTCGAGGGCGGTCAAGGCGTCATCGAGCTCGACGACTTCCCGTGGCCGTCCAGGGGCGGGCAGAGCCTCTTCGTCCAGTTCATCCATGACCTGTCGACCGCCCCGTTTTTGACCCATACGGCGCCTGGCCCGATCGACCAGAATGCGGCGCATGGCCTGCGCCGCGACAGCCAGGAAATGCCCTCTGTCCTTCCATTCGATCTGGTTGACGTTGACCAGGCGCAAGAACGCCTCATGGACCAGGTCGGAAGTCTTGAGAGAGATGCCGTCCCTTTCGCCCCTCATCTGCCGACGGGCGATTCGGCGCAGTTCAGCGTAGACGAGTGGAATGAGTTCGCCAAGCGCGCTCTCGTCACCATCCCGCCACGCGTGCAGCAACTGGGAGACGTCTTCGGGCATTGGAGTGATTGGGCGAAATTATAACATCGTGATCTGGACAGCCCGGCGCGGAGAGGCGCTTCTGCTGCTGCATCAGCGAGCCCGGACTGAGCGTTGACCCGCCAGCTAACGGACTGTAGACTCCTGATACTCGAACCTCTATGTCTGGCCAAGTCCTCATGGCGGCAATTCTGGCCGTCGTCGTTTACTTGTTGCTTCGCCTGATCCGGCGCAGCGGAACGGGGCGGTCAAAACCGGGACTCTCGTCACCTTCTTTCGCCCCAACATCATCCAATGCGAAGGCGTCCATACCTGCAGGAGCTGGTACCGGCCTCGATTCTGACGACGAGGTTCTCTTGGCGGGGTATGCGCAGGTCCGGAGCTTTCTGCGCCCCGGCGAACTCGTCGGGGAATTCGGTGTCGAACCTTACGAAGAGACTTGGGACCTGGAAAACGACGCGGCCCTGATTCAGCCCGGGAGCATGATCGGCGATTCGTTGCGAGTCGTCGAAGTGCTGGGACGGGGCGGTTTCGGTCAGGTGTATCGCGTTACGGATCCAGAAGGCAGAGAAGCAGCCGCCAAGACGCCCCTTCGCGAGTCTTTGAGACAAGCGGACCACATGGAGATGTTCAGGAAGGAAATCCACAGGTGGATTCTTCTTCCGAACCACCCGAATGTCGTCCAGGCCTACTACCTCTTTGACTTCATGAAACGTCCGTTCGTCGTGATGGAGTTTTTCGCGGACGCGCGGTCGCTGGCGGACCTGATGCGGAACGGGCCGGGTGGATGGGAAATGGCCCTGGCGGTAGGCGCACAGATCGCCAACGGACTCGACTTTGCCTATCGTTCGGCCCAACTCGTCCACAACGACATAAAGCCGGGGAATATTCTCGTGGGTAGCGGTCAGGTCGCGAAGATCACCGACTTCGGGATCTCTACGAACCCTCTAGCCGATGAGAGCTCGCTCTTCGCGACCCGAGCCTATGCCGCGCCGGAACGATTGGCGGGAAGTGAGCCGACTCCTCAATCCGACGTCTATTCGTTCGGAGTGACGCTGTTCGAGACGGCAACGGGATCGCTCGGACCAGACCGGACATCCGGCAGCCCCGCAGATGCGCAGGTTGAACGGTTGAATAAGAAAACGTTGCGCGCGACGGGAACACCAGAGCCGCTATCGGACTTGATCGTCGCGTGTATGGCGTACCGGGCACGCGGCAGACCGCGATCAATGCAAGAGCTCCTGGAAAGGCTCGAGGCGCTGCATCGCGAACTGCTCGAGTCCGATCCGGTTCAGCCGCCTGTACCGACGATGTCGGAGGTGGACCGTCTGCTTAATCTTTCATCGACACTGAATCAGGTGGGCGATGCCGACCGTGCGCTCGAGGCGGCCGAGCAGGCGATCCACGTCGATCCGGGCAGTCCGGATTGCTGGCTCGCTCTGGCAAACGCTCAGCAGGCACAGGGACGCCTCGACGAAGCGATTCAATCTCTGCTCCACGCAGAATCTTTAGAACCGGACAGGTTGAAGCCGGCGGTCAACTTGGCATACTTCCATGCTCGTCGTGGTGACAGCGAAAGCGCAATGCGATGGCTCCAGGTCGCGCTCGGGCGTGCGGAGGAGGGAGGCAAGCTAGCCCAGCTGGGAGTCGTGACCGGTGTCGCAACGGATCTTCTGGGCCCAGAAGCTGGCCTCGATCTATGTGACCGGATCATCGCCGAAGATCCTCACGCGGCTATGGTGTGGAACAATCGGGCGGTGACACTACGGCGCATGGGACGTCTGAATGAGGCTCTGGCAAGTGTGACCCAGGCGCTTTACCTGAATCCGGGCTATGCCAAGGCATGGAACAACCGCGCGAATATTCTGCTGCAGCTCAGGCAACATGACGAAGCGTCGAACTACGCACGCGTCGCGTGCAGGCTGGATCCCTCCCTCGAGGGACCCTACGTCGTCATCGCGGGGGCGCTCATGGGCATGGGAAGAAAACAGGAGGCTGAGCAGTTTCTAAGGCGTGGTTTGGAGCAGGCGATAGGGACGGACCGCATCAGGAAAGCGCTCGAGCATCTGTACTAACGGAGGAAGCATGGCAACCTGCGCAAAGTGTGGGGGCAGCGGTAAAGTAAGGACTGCGCCGGCCCTTCCCGATGGGGCCTACGAGATGAACACCCTCAGCTACGCAGACGCGGAAAAGCTGGTCTGGTATTGCAAGAAGTGCGACAAGCTATTCTGCGGGCTCTGTTCTTTTCCAGGGTGGGTGGCCAAGAAGAAAGCAACGGGCAAGTCCGCCCGGGCACTGGCACGGGAAATCGAATCCTCCGAGGACGGCTATTTCGAAATGCCCAAGTGCCCGGAATGCAGGGCAATGGTCACCGACAAGATTCCCCCCGGCAAGACAGGGTGGCTTGGAATCATCCTCTTCCTAGTCGTGATCTTGCTGGCCGTCGCCGCCTGGTGGCTGCTCGGTTGATTAGCAACCTGACTCTTTGTTTGAAACGAATGATAGCTCCCGCCTTCAGATTGCGCCTTCACCAGTAGAGGCAATCCAGCCGAAACAGACTCGGGAGGCTCGCGATGAAGAAAGTCAACGAAAGGTTCAGGTGTCCCAACTGCGCCGCGACCATCGTCAAAGACAGCACGTTGATACACCTGTCGAGCGGCACACGATTTGCAGACCTGACGACCGGCCGGCATATGAGCGCCCAGGGTGGCTACAAGGAGATCATGTACTGCGCTCGGTGCAACGGACCGCTCAAGATGAAATCCCTCATCGAAGGGAGATTCGACGTGCCGGATCACTCAATCGCCTATTTGATGGTCTGGATCGGCCTTATGATCGGCTTAATGGCTGGACTGAATTCTCCGTGGTGGTTTGCCTTCGTGGTGGTTACTCCAGCTCTCACATCGTGGCATTACCTCGTTGGGAGGAGGTTCCTTTTGCGACGAATAAGACGACATAATGTTTAGCCTCAGGAACGCCATTGGTGGGTCGGAAACCACTACACTGTCTCCATGAGGCTTTGGTAGTGAATCTCCAGCGTCGAACTGCGGCCGTAGCTCTGGCAGCGTTGGCCCTGACCGGTGTCCCCTGCCCCGTTGCCGCCCAAGAGGTGGGATTCGTCATCTCCACTCCGGCCGACGGCAGCGCCCTGGCTGCGGGTTCGGCGCTGTTCGCGTACCGGAACGCCAACGGAGTGCTCGTCAGCGAAGCCGGAGTCGGTGCGGCCCAACCGGTGGCTGCGGGCAGGATCTTCGTGGAAGAGGACCAGGACGGAACACGGACCGCGGTAGCGTTCACCAACCCGGGATCTGAGGCTGCAACCGCGACGCTGGAGTTGCGCGACGCCGACGGAGTCCAGATCGACGCAGTGCCACTGGCGATCGCCGCCCTTGGCCATACTGCCCGCTTCGTATCGGAACTGTTTCCCGGCGTACCAGATGGGTTCGTCGGAACGCTCACATTCGCCAGCGACGTTCCCCTGACAGCAATCACGCTAAGAGAGACCAAGAACCAGTTCGACGAACCTCTCTACACCACGCTCCCCATCGTGGATCTGGACGAGGCCGAAGAGCGGGCAACTGTCTTTCCCCACATCGCGGTCGGCGGCGGTTGGGTCACCCAACTGATCCTGATCAATCCTGGCTCCGAAACGCTGGGCGGCGAGATCCGTCTGTATGCGTCCGACGGAACCCCTCTGGTCACCGATACAGTCGTCGGAGATTTCCCCTACGAAGTGCCGCCCGACGGCGCCTACCGGATCGAACCGGGTAACACCGAGCCCGTTGCAGCCGGCCAGGCCATACTGACGCCCGACGCCGGCCAGGGGGCGCCGGCCGGCACCGCGGTGTTTCGGTTTGTCGACGGCGCCAACCTGATCACCGAAGCGGCAGCGGCAGCCGAGCCGACGACGGACTTGTTCCGGATTGTCGTCGACTATATCGGGACACGAACCGGAATCGCCGTGGCCAACCCGACCGACGCACCTGCAGACCTCATCATCACGCTCCGGGACCGTTACGGCGATGTCGAATCGACGATCACGCGAAATCTCCCGGCAAGGAACCACCTTCCGATCTTCGTTGACGAACTGTTCGGATCGGTGGCGGACGGGTACAGCGGTCTGCTCGAGGTAACCAGCACCCAACTGGTAGTTCCGGTCACGCTCAAACTGACCACGAACAGCCGCGGCGACGCCGTGCTGACGACATTGCCCGTTGCCGACCTGACCCGGCCACCAACCGGCGAGTTCGCCGTCTTTCCCCGCATCGCCCTGGGAGGTGGGTTCACAACACGGCTCATCCTGCTGAACTCCAGTACTGCGACGGTGGCCGACGGTTCCTTCGCGTTTTTCGCGCCCGACGGGAGTCCGCTATCGGTTCCCATGTGGGCCGAGACCGCATCGGAGTTCGAGTATCAGCTCGTTAGCGGAGGCGGCCGGCAGTTCTACCCGGGGAACAGTGCGGATATCTCCAGTGTCTCGTTGCTGGATGCGGCAGCCGGACAAGTAACCGACGAGATCGTCATCAACCAGGGCAATTCGGTGCGTCCGCATCTGGAGATCGTCGACGAGAACGGAGCGCTTCGCGACGATTACTACCCGTCGATCACTAGTTTGGATTCGGCGATTGCCAGTGTCGAGTCGGGTCGCATCACGGGCGAGCAGGCCGGCTTCGCCACGCTCACCATCACTGTCGGAAACCGACTGATCAGCGCAATCGCCACGGTCGTCGATGTCCAGAACGGCGCTGGAGGATTTGAAATCACCGGGATCGCACAGGATGCGGCGAGGCGTCTCTACCTGACCTCGGCCGGCGATCATTCGGTACTGCTCGCCAATGGGCTGACGGCATTGCCGGACGTTTACGCCGGCATACGCGGATCGTCCGGCCTGGTCAACGATCAGCGGAATCAGGCGAAGTTCAACCAGCCGTCGTTCCTGGCGTTGAATCAGGCAACAGGAAGTCTCTATGTTGCGGATTCCGCCAACCATGTCATACGCCTCGTCGGGTCCGGGGAAGAGGGTGCGGTGTCCACGCTGGCCGGCAATGGAACGCCGGGCAGTGGCAACGGATCGCTTGCGGGGGCATCGTTCCGAAATCCTCAAGGTGTGGCTCTCGACGGACGCGGAAACCTGTGGGTCGCCGATACCGGCAACCACGCGATACGACGAATCAACCTGGTAACGGGCCAGGTGGAGACCATCGCGGGTGAGGCCGGGGCATCGGGTTCCTCCGATGGTTCAGGAACTTCGGCTCGATTCAACGCACCTGTCGGCCTTGCGATAGAAGCTGAAAGTACGGCGAGCCAACTGGAACGGCAGTGGCGAGGCGACGCGCCACCACCGGTGACGGTCCTCGTCGCTGATTCCGGTAACGGGCTCATCCGGCGCGTGGACGAGACCGGACAAGTCGAAACCGTGGGGTCAGTGGAGTCCGCCCTCAGCTCCGTTTCGTCCTTCTCGATCGACGGGCCGACCTCGACCGCTTCGGCAACACCGACCTTTTCGTCTCCCACTGCGATCGCCCTCGACGCGTCTGGGAATATCTTCGTCAGCGAAGCTGGTTCGGGCGAAATCAGAACTCTGCTTCGAACCGGCGTACTGGTTTCGGCCGTTGAGCCCGGAACGTTCACGAATCCCACGGGAATTGCCATCGCCGAGGACGGACGCGTCATCGTTGCCGATTCCGAGCAGGGCACGCAGCAGCTCAGTTACGGAGCGCCCGAAATCATGGCCATCAATCCCGAGGAAATCGGCACATCTGGCGGAGAGACGATCGAAGTAACCGGACGCAATTTTGCGCCCGACACGATCGTGATCCTCGCAGGGGTCGTCGTCACGGATCCCACGATCTCGGACACGCGCACGCTCTCATTCGAGGTCCCCGCACTTCCCGGCGGCCGCACCACGCTGACCCTGTCCCACAGGGGCGGATTGGCGCAAGCGCCACTGGTCGTTCGTCCTGTCCCCTTGACCGAACTCGAGGCGGGCTACATCACAACGGTTGCGGGAGGAAGCACGTTCGCGGGAGAGGGAGAGCTGGCCACGGACGTTCCGATGAGCCCATACGGCGTCGCGATCGACGACGTAGGGAACATATACGTGGCTGACTCTTCCAATGACCGGGTGCGACGTATCGACTCCCGAACCGGAAGGGTCACAACTGTCGCCGGCACTGGGGGGGAAATCCTGTTCGGCATGAACGGCGACGGCGGCCTGGCCATTGCGGCCACATTCAACGCACCGGACGGTGTGGCGTTTGATCGCGCCGGCAACCTTCTTGTGTCTGCTGGCGACATCCGCCGGGTCGACGCAACCAGCGGCATTGTCACGACAGTCGTGGACGGTGAGTACGGTTTCTGCGGCGATGAGGGTGGCCCGCCCGCAGGCTTTTACTACATCTCGGGCTTCGCCGTCGACAGCGACGGGAACATGTTCATTGCAGATCTCAACAACCAACGCATCCGCCGGTTCAACGCTGAAACGAACGAACTGACGACGATCGCGGGATCCTGTACTCCAGGGTTCGACGGGGACGGCGGCACAGCTGTCGATGCTCTTCTCAATTCGCCGAACGGTGTCGCGTTCGATGAAGCACGGAACGTCCTGTACATCGCCGATTCGGGCAACGATCGCATCCGCAGCATCGATCTCTCGACGGAGACCATCAGCACCTTCGCGGGCGGCGGTTCGGTTTCCGAAGGCGTCGGAGACGGACAACCCGCAACCTCAGCGATATTGAACGGTCCCACTGGTCTCGCAATCGATGCATCCGGCAACCTGCTCATAGCTAGTCGTGGCGGTGGTGGCGGCGGTCCGCGGGTACGGCAAGTGGACATCGCGACCGGAATCATTACGACCGTCGCGGGTTCCGGGGCGTATGGCGCGGCCGGCGACGGTGGTCCGGCAACTTCCGCCTCTTTCACTGACCCTGTGGCAGTCGCTGTCGATGGCTCAGGGGACGTCATCGTCGCCGATTTCACCGGATACGTCCGGAGAATTGACGCCAGGACGGACACGATCGACCTGGTGGCGGGAAACCAGCAGCTCCTCGTCATCGAGGAGGGTGTTGCGGCAACGGCCACAGCATTGCACGGACCGGCTGGTGTGTCGGTCGACGGCTCGGGAAACCTGTTCATTACGGACCAGACAAGCCAACTCATCCGGAGGGTCGACGCGGTGACGGGACTCATCACGACGATCGCCGGCGGCGGTGATGTAATCGGCGACGGCGGCTCCGCCACCGATGCAGGGTTGTCAACACCGAGCGGCCATGTCGCCATCGACGATGACGGCAACGTCTACTTTGCCGATCGGTACAACTATCGCGTCCGCCGCGTCGATGCCCTGACCGGGGTCATAACGACCGTCGCGGGCAACGGCGTCGCCGCTTCTTCCGGGGACGCAGGACAGGCGACCGAGGCCGCGGTCCTGCCCGACGATCTGGCTCTCGATACTCAGGGCAACTTGTATATAGCCGAGGACTCAACTCGCACGATTCGCCGCGTGAACCTGGATTCCGGGATCATTTCGACCGTGGCCGGCGGAGGGACAGAGAATCCAGGCGATGGCGGCGACGCGACTAACGCGGTTCTCGGCAGCGCATTGCGGATCGCGGTGGACGCAAACGACGATCTGTTCATCGCGGACTACGCAAACCGCAGGGTTCGGCGTGTTGCATCGACCGGGACGATCACCACCGTCGTGGGCGGCGGAGACGGTTTTGAGGAAAACCGTCTGGCGACCGACGTCACCATCTTCCCGGAAGGCATCGCGTTTGACACCGACGGCAATCTCTACATCACCGATTACAACTATCCGTACGGCATTCGGAAAGTGGACGGACAGACGCAGATGATCACAACAGTGGCCGGCGACGACGGCTCGGAACTGGGCGATAACGGCCCGGCCCGGGAGGCCGCGCTCTTCTATGCTAAAGACGTTGCCGTGGATGCGTCTGGCAATCTCTACATCGCCACCACGGACGACCGGATTCGAGCGGTTCGCGCTCCGTTCGATTGATTTCTATCAGGGCAGGAGTAAGTTTCAGCATTCCCGAGGACGTCGAGACAGCCTTCGAAAGAGGCCGTTCGCTACGGTGCCCTACCGCGCGATAGTCTGCTGCTGACTCGAACAATGCACGGCGCCCAACCCGTGAACCATCGCCGTCGAGTCCACGCCGACCACGCGACGCTCGGGAAAGGCGGACCCGATTACGTCGAGAGCCGCTAGATCCTTCTCCTGTCCGAACACGGGAACGATCACGGCTTCGTTCGCGATGTAGAAGTTCGCGTAGCTGGCGGGCAGGCGTCCGTCGGGGCCTACGACGGGGTCGGGCATAGGCAGCTTGAGAACACGGAATCCGGCACCGCTCTGATCTCTCGCGGCGGTCAGCCGCTCGTAACCGTCCTTGAGGATGTGATGGTTCTCCTCCGAACGGTCGTCCTCGAACGCGCACAGCACGGTCTCTCGATCCGCGAACCGAGCGATGTCGTCGATATGGCCATCCGTATCGTCACCCGCGATACCTTCACCCAGCCATACGACGTGGGACACGCCGAGGAACTCACCGAGGTACTCCTCGATATCGGCCCGGTCCAGCTGCGGGTTTCGGTTCGGGTTCAGCAGGCATTGCTCGGTGGTGATCAGCGTGCCCGTGCCGTTGACCTCGATCGAACCGCCCTCCATCACGATGCCGGCATGGAACATCGGAAGGGACAGGTGATGGTTCATCCGCTCGGAAATCCCGTCGTCCGACTTCAGATCATCGTACTTGTCGCCCCAGGCGTTGAACCGCCAATTGACGAGTGCCGTCTGGCCCGTCGATCCATTTGTGACAAACGTCGGCCCATAGTCACGGATCCAGGTATCCGCTGAGGGAATCTGAAAGAAACGGACGGTGGGGAGTTGGACTCCGGACGCATCGAGCATCCGTTGTGCAGAGGCTTCCTCTTCGGCATTCCTCACCAACAGGTGCGTTCGCTGCCGGCCGGCCAATGCGCCGATGACCTCGCAGTAGGTCTGACGGACGCGCTCCAACAAGTCTCCGGCCCATGTGTCCGGGTTGTGCGGCCACGCCAGCCAGACTGCTTCCTGGGGCTCCCACTCGGCCGGCATGCGGTAGCCAAGGGACCGGGGGGTCGGAGAAATCATCGAGAAAGATTGCGGTAGGTTTCGGGCCGACGGTTGCGGAGAAAACCCCAGCCATCCTGGGAAACGCGGATCAGCGACAGGTCGATGTCGGCGACAAGGACCTCTTCGCGGCTCCGGGACGCCCGCGCGATAACCTGTCCAAACGGGTCCGCGATGAACGAGCCGCCCCAGAATCTGAGATCGCCCTCACGCCCCACACGGTTGACGGCGGCCACGAAGACCCCGTTCATCGAGGCATGAGCCCGCATCGCATCCTCCCACCGCTCGGCGGAAAACGGCTCCTCCTGTCGCAGTTCATCGGACCATCCGATCGCCGTCGGGTAGAACAAGATCTGGGCGCCCCCGAGGACATTCATACGTGCCGCCTCGGGAAACCACTGGTCGTAGCAGATCAGAGGAGCGATCACGGCCTTGGGCGTCGGAACACGGATGTATCCGAGGTTGCCCGGCGTGAAGTAGTACCGCTCGTAGTAACCGGGGTCATGCGGGATGTGCATCTTGCGATACTTTCCGGCCAGTTTTCCCTCCTGGTCGTACACCACCGTGGTGTTGAAAAACTTTCCTCCCGGCGCCTTCTCATAGAGCGATCCGCCGACCAGCGTAATTCCGTGCCGGGCCGCGCAATCGGCGAGGAACCGTGACGTCCTGCCGGGTATCGGCTCCGCCAGTTCGAACAGAGACGCATCCTCGGTCCGCGCAAAATAGCGTGTGGCAAACAGCTCCTGAAGGCATACGATCTCGGCCCCCCGCCCGGCGGCTTCCGCTACGAGTCTTTCGGTCTTATCCAGGTTCCGCCCCAGATCGGTCCCGGCTCGTGCCTGTACGAGGCCGATCCTGACAAGCACCGTGCGGGCCTTGGTTCGAGGTCTCGTCATCGGATTCTGTGCTTCTCCGCTATCATCTTTGGGGACCGACTCGAATGTTACCACCCGCTTGATGGAGGCGGGATGTACACACGGGAAGACCTTGACCTCTTCCCGTTCCGCTCGCGTTCTGTAAGAATTGAAGTGATGAACAGGAAGACCCGAACGACCGCACGGAGATGGATCTTGACAGGATTCCTCGTGTTCGCAGGCTGCGGCTTGTCGAGCGCCCAATCGGGCGAGGAGGCTTTTGTCGCCTTCATGGGAGACGCCGGGAGCGGCAATCGGTCCCAGGCGCGGGTCCGGGACCGGCTGTTGGACCGGTCCAGGAACGGCCTGCTCGACTACGTGTTCACCCTCGGAGACAACGTCTACGAGAACGGCGACGCGGCCGAGATCGACGAAAAGTATTTCTTCGTCTATGCGCGGCTGCTCCTCGAGGGGGTCCGCTTCCATTCGGCCCTAGGTAACCACGACGTGCAAGATTGTTTCGCCAGCGGCGCCCGGCCACTGCCCCGGGGCCCGTCGGCGTACGTGGGCTGCGACGTTGCAGCCCAACTGGATCCTGCAAACTGGTTTGGCTATGTCGACCAGGCGCGCTACTATTCGGTCCGTTCCGGTGAGGACCCGGCCTTGTTCGAAGTCTTCGTCCTCGACTCCAATACGTTACCCACCGAACAGAGCAAACTGGATGACGACGAAACCGACACCGCACAGGAGGAATGGCTGCGCGGCGCACTGGCCGCTTCGTCCGCCCAATGGAAGATCGTGGTCACCCATCACCCCATGCATACCCCGACGGCCGCGTCGTGGTTCTTAAACCCGCTCAGATTTTTCACCGGGGATGACCGCGACGAGGGTCTCGACTATCTCGAACCCATTTTCACCGAGTACGGAGTCGATGCCGTCTTCCAGGGCCACAACAACTTCTATGCCCGCCTGGAACCCCGACAGGGTGTCCGGTACTTCGTGTCGGGTGCCGGTGGAAAGGATCCCTATAAGTTCGATCCGGAACCGGGCTATGTGGTCGACCGGGAAGATCAGGGCGAGTTCAACCATTTTGTCCACGTGCGACTGACTCGCGACCGCTTCGAGTACTGCGTGGTAGACGACTCGGGCACCGTCCGCGATGCGGGATCGTTCGCCAAGGGCGATGACAGCGACACACCCGTCGGGCGGGGCCAATGCTCGTTCGGGCAGGGCCGATAGTCCCGGAAAAACCGCAGCCGACGCCCCAGATCCGCCTTGAAATCACGCAAAATGCCGCGCGAATCGCCGCTTATCAAGAACCATGGCGGTGACGATTGTCATTTCTTGCGCGCACCCATTAATATCCTTATTATCATATCGTTACACCTGCAAATGTTTCGCGTTGACAGCCTTTCAAAAAAGGCGCATTCTCACACTCGCAGTTGGGTCGATTTCGGTCGCAACCAACCGGCACTTGAGACAGTATCTATAAACGGAACGTGGCGTATCCACGGGCTGTGGGGTACTGAAAAGGACTTCAAAGATCTGGGGTTTGGCTCAAGACGCTGAGTTGGTGCAGTCAGGCTCCATGGAAGCGTGAGTGCAAGCGAAAGGAAGCGGCCCGGCTGCTTTTTTGTGCCCGAATAAGCGAACGAAAAACCGGCGGTCATAGACCGCAGCTACAGTTAAGGCTACTAGTTTCCAACCCGACGCTACGGATCGACTGACGCGCTCTCGTGGCCTGCCACCAGCCGAATCGGTGCCGCAAAGTATTTTTCCGGAAAAACGAGGGAAGCGGCGCTGAAGGGCGGAACGGTCGTAAACAGATCTCCCAGAAAACGCAACGAGACGACTGCCACGGGAGTGTCGCTCTCGATTCGCAGGGTGCCGACGACGCCATCGGCGAGGGGATCGGTGATCCCGCCGGTGCTGAAGAGTTCGTCGATGAAAAGCGGAGCCTGGTTCAACGGTAGAACGCCCGGCACCTCCTTCGTCAGGAGCGGCGCGCCGCCGGTGTTCGTGTCGTGGAGGCTAAAGGTCAGGTTGGCTTCGGCCGACGAGGAAGGGTTCACGTAGGCCAGGGCCGTTCGGAATCCGGAGCTCTCGTCCACGAATATCCTCTGGTCCGTTGAAGCTTGGGACAAAGTGACGGCGGCTTCGCTCAGGAGAGTTCCCTGCCCCACCGCGCCCACGAAGAGCGAAAAGATCGCGGTGGCTTCGACATCGGCGTTGGAGGCGACGGTGGCGAACCCCGCGGTCAAACCCGAGGCGGCGGTGGACGTAAGCTTCTTCGTTTGCTCACCCTGCAATCCCGCAATGGTCACGACGTTACCGGAGCCGACCGACTGTCCATCGCTGTCGAGGAAGCTAAGGTTGAACTCCCCGCCCGATGAAGTCGTGAAGGTTATCGTGACGTCGGCAGAGCCCGAAGAAGTGGGATTTGTCACGAACAGCGTCGTCGTGTAGAAAACGGAGCCGAAAGTGCCATCAATCACCTGCGGAAAGTAGCCGATCGTCTCTTGCGGATCTGCTGTCGCCGGCGAAATTGTTGCTACGGCCGAGTAGATGAAATCGCCCGACGACGAGAAACTACCATCCGCCGCGTTGCCGGCGACGTTGAAGCGAACGGCACCGGTCGCGCTGGTGGCCGGGGCGGTCCAATCGAAACCAAACGTTGCGGTGCCTGCACCCGGTTGCGCAAACGAATGCTGCATGTGCTGTAGGGTATTCGCACCTACGGACCCGTTTACGACCGCCGTTCCGCTGCCCGCCGTGAAGGTGCCGGCTTGTGCGACATTCGAGTCGACCGCGGTCATCTGGAAACCAAACCGGCTGGCGCCAGCGTCCTGGTCCTGAACCGTGACCTGGAGTGGATATGTCACGCCCGGCGACCATTCCGACGGCAACCCGCTGATGCTGACGTTGCCCGTTCCCGCGTTTACCGGTAAGAATTCGTGACAGCCCGACGTGCTGCACGTCACACCGCTTACGCCGGATCGGTCGGCTACCGGGCCTAACTCGTTGGCCCAGACCAGAGCAGCCCCCGCCAGCAGCAAGACCATCACAAAGAAAGCAATTCGATTTCCGATCACCGATCTATGACCTCCATGCGTGTCTCTCTCGGTCGAAACATCCGTCAGAACCGCGCCAATGATATGGGCTTGCGTGCAGATGGCGCAACCCGGTTGCTGTGCCGCGGGGCGATTGTGACGACTCCTCGGACAATGGTTCCAGCACCAAAACCGCGAGGAATCCCCCGGCATGCGGTAGAATTTCTTGTCGATCTCACAATGATCCAGCGCTACCATCTGGCCGCAAGAACGATCCTGGCAATCGTCTTGACGGCATCCCTCGTCGTTGCTTCGGCCCTCAGCCTGCCGGCCCGAAGCCCTGCGATTCGACCTCAGGCACAGGTCCCCGACGACACCATCCCGGCATTCAAATTCGGGGCGGCCGTGGAGCGGGCCGGAACTCTCCCACGACTGCACAGCCTACTCGTCAGTTGGAACGGCGAACTGGTGCTGGAACGCTACTACAACGGCGTTCGGCCCAATCGCCTGGCCAACCTCAAGTCGGCTTCCAAGAGCGTGATTTCCGCCCTGGTCGGCATCGCGATCGACCGCGGCGACATCTCGGGTGTGGATCAACCCATCGCAGAATATTTTGCCGACTTGCTCTCGAACGAGGATGACGCGCCGAAGCGAAACATCACGATCGAGAACCTGCTGACGATGCAGTCGGGTCTGGAGACCACGAGCAACCGAAACTACGGTGCCTGGGTGTTGAGTCCCAACTGGGTGCGGTTCGCGCTTCGTCAGCCGATCGAACGGACGCCCGGCACTCGGATGGAATACAGCACGGGGAACACCCATCTGCTATCGGCGATCCTGACGCAGGCGACGGGAAGGAGCACGCTCGCTTTCGCACGAGAGGCGTTGGCCGAGCCGCTCGGTTTCAGACTCGCGCCCTGGCCCCAGGACCCTCAAGGCGTTTACTTCGGCGGCAACGACATGCAGATGACCCCGAAGCAGATGTTGGCGTTCGGTGAGCTCTACCTGAATCGGGGATACGCCGACGAGCGGCAGATCGTTCCGGCAAGCTGGGTCGACGCATCGCTCGAACCCCGCACGCCGTCGACCCGGGAACGGGGGCGCTACTACGGCTACGGATGGTGGATCCGCACGATGGCGGGATTTGAAACCCCGTACGCCTGGGGCTACGGCGGACAGTTCATCTTCATCGTCCCGGAGCTCGACCTGGTCGTCGTCACGAGTTCATCGAGCAATCCGGGCTCGAGTCGACGAGGCCACCTCCGGCGTGTCTACAACCTGGTCGAGAATCTCGTGGTCGCCCGGGTGGCGGAGGCGATCGGTGCGGCCCGATGAGCTGAACGATGGCTACGAACGACAAAGCGCAGCTTTCCGACTATCGGCCGGTAGGATCCGACCCCAACACCGGTCCCGGCGAGACCCGACTGTTCGTGCCGAGCGCCGGAGGCTGGACAGTCAACCCCGACCATCCGAAGGCCTGGCTGGCTGTTGTCGCATTCGTCATCGGGGTTGGAATGTTCGTATTCAACACCCGCGGGGGAATCCGCTCCTACCTGTTGCTCCTGAACATCGCCGTCATCTTCCCTCTCGTTCTCAGCTGGATCCGGAGGCGGAGGTCCAAGTCGGACAATTCGCCCGACAGGCCGTACAAACTGATCGAGTAGCCGGTGACCGATCAGCTGATCGTCGCCAGGTCGTCCAAAAGCATTTGCTTCGAGTCCGCGTCGGATACTTCTTCGGTCAGCCGGCGCGCCTCGGAAAGATGCGATTCGGTCTTGTCTCGGTTGCCCGCTACCGAATGCGCCCGCGCCAGCGCTTCATGGGCGTACGCGACGTAGAAGGGGGGGATATCTCCCGTGTTGCTGAAAGCCAGGCTGAGTTGCCCGTAGCACAGCGCCTCGCCGGATCGACCGGCCAGAGCGTAGGCACGGGACGCCTGCCAGTACCCGATCGACATGTTCTGGTCGGTGCAGTCTTCCCTCCGGCTCCAGTGAAACAGCGACGACTGGCAGAGTCGAATCATCTGCTCGTCTTCCGCAGGCGTCCTCTCGGTCTTATCGATCAAGTCCCACGCTCTGTTGAAACACTCCACCGCGAAGTAGCGGTGCGCAACCGTCATGTCGAAGCCAGGGTCAGACAGGATACCTCCTCGTTCTCTGGATGTTATCGCTCTGGCGGGAAAGGTCAGTTGCTCTGGCGAATTACCGTGAGCGGCTGATCCTTGCGGTCACGTTTGTGGATTTCTACCAGAACACCCAACGCATCCATGCCATCCATATATGCTCGGTCCAACCATGCGTTGGAGGGGATCTGGTCAAACGCGAACACGCGGTAGTTACCGGGCGGGATGCCGCGAACATCGTAGCGGCCGCGACCATCGGTCAACACGGTAATCACCCGATCCGGATTCGCAGTTTCCGGTACGGGCTTGATGACGACGCGGGCGCCAACCACGGGCTCGCCTGCCTCGTTCTCGACCGTTCCGCCGAGACTCCCTCCCGCCGCACTCATTTCGATGACAAGATCCCCTGGCGGCTGCCCGACAATGACCAGGTCACGCTCGCTGAAATCTTCTCCGGCCCACCGGAGAGACGACAGGTAATAGCCGTCGGGGAAGCCGTAGACACGCACCCGATAGGTTCCCCGGGACAGCTCCCCGAGCCAGAATGTCCCGTCGTCTTCGGATTTCCAACTCCCGCGCGCCGTGTACGGGGCAAAAGCTGCGGGCTTCCCGTCTGTCGGAGTAAACACGATCCCGAGCGTCATGTTGTCCAGATCGGAGACTCTCCGTACCGAATCGGCAAGAACGAGGCGGGAATCGACGTGGACGTTGGGCTCGATGACGATCGTGAGGTCGGACACGTCCACATCAACGACATCGAAGTCGATCCGCCCCATCGCGTAGGTCGACTTGTTTGGATCGTCGTCCGGATTGTAGCGAACACCGACGAACAACGTATAGGAGCCCGGGGGGACCACATTCAACGCGAACTCCCCGTCTCCCGACACCTCCTCGCCGAGCGCAACAAGACCCTCGTCGATCCTGCGGTTGCGACGAACCAGTTCGAGCCTCATCGGGCCCCTGCTTCGACCATCGTCGAACGGGTTGATCAGCCGGCCGGATACCCGAAAAACCGGGGTCCTCTCAAGTGTGATGTCCACACCGTCAGTCGAAATCCCGGATGCGACGTGAACCGGAACGGCGAACTCGGCCCGATTGGTCCCAGGGTAGTAGGTTAGGACGAGCCGAGGCGATTCAGGGCCCTTCGGACCATCGCGAGCAAATCCGCTCACGAAAACGTAGTATTCACCGGCCTCGACTCCTGTGATCCGATACGTGCCGCTTTCGTCGGTCGCATCCTGAGCGTAGCTATAGTAGCTTCTCAGACGACGACTGCCGTCGCTCGCGTAATACGGGTAGGCGATTTCGACGTTTGCTCGGGCCACAGGCCGTGCATTCGTGTCGTAAACCGTCCCGGCAATGGTGCCGCCCTGGGCCAGACGGATTGTCAGGTCCGAAAGGCGCTCTCCTGCCCTCACACGGACTTCACGTGACGTGCGTCGGATGTCCAGGGCCGCCAGCAGGCGGCTGGGCGCCAGGCGCCTCGCATAGATCTCGTGGTTGCCCTCCGGGACGTTCTCGAACTGAAACCGGCCATCCTCGCCGGTTCGAGTCGTAAAGCCCGGAAGCCTCAGTTGCACGGTTAGTCGCACTTCAACCCCGGCCAACGGCTCGCCGGTCGGCTCCTCGAGGACAATCCCCTCGATGATCGCGGTCCCTCCGTCAGAAACCGGCAACTGCGCCGACTCGGCGGGCGCGGTCAGAGTTAACGCCACTAGCAACGGCAGAAGTCTATTCATAGCCTTCAACGATCGTATTTCCCTCCCGCTGGGGAGTCAAGAAATGCGGGACGTGGAGAGCTCGGCCTACCCGCGGGACCGGTATACTCATCTCTCCTTTGGAGTCCATTGAGCCCGCGCCGAGGGTTTCTGGTCGCCGGCGCCTCATCAGGAGAGGGTGTTTGCCATGGCGGTCTCCGTGCTGGTAGTCGATAGCGACAGGATGCTCGTGGACCTGCTCGCCCATGAACTGCAGTCTAAAACGGTCGTTGTATCGGGTTTCACGACGGTTTCCGAAGCGTTGCTGCTCCTCGAAGACGTGCAGCCGGAGGTTGTGCTCCTCAATCCCGAGATGGACGCCGGCCCCGACCTGCTCGCCGAACTTCGGCGGAGTTGGCCCGGTTCTGCCATCGTCCTTCTCAAGACGTCGTCTGACAAAGATCCCCTCGAGGCCGGCATCGCGGTTTTCCTCAAGGACCAGCCCTTCGAACAGTTGCTCGGCATCATCCGGGAACTGATCGGAACGGCCTTGTGATCGCACGGTACAGGCGTCATCCGCCGAACAGGTGGCCGTCCGGAAATCTCTCCATTTTCGACTAAACTAGGTTCTTGCGCGGCGGTCTATACCGTCATAGTGTTCATTGGGATGGCCATGTCTCCGACAACAGCCGGCAAATCTTCCAAGAGGAGGAAGGGGACCCGCTCGATCCGCGGGCGTCTGTCCCTGTCGTTCCTCCTGATCGCGATCCTGGCTGTGATGGTCCCCCTGCTGGGACTGCTGCAATACCGTTGGATCGGCCAGGTGAGCGCGGCCGAGCGCGAACGGCTCCAGGAAAACCTGGACATCTCGGTGCGCCGGTTCTCGGACGACGTCATTCGTGAGATGGAGCGGGCGACGTTCGCGTTTCGCCTCGACGGCGTGTCGTCTGAAGAATCCATGGAAGCGCTCCTGACCAGGGCATGGGAACAGTGGCAGCTGACTGCGCGGTATCCCGGCATGATTGCGGGCGTTTACGTGGTCGAGCCCGGTTCCGAGGCAGCCGATGACAGACGTGTCCGGCAGTTCGAAGCGGACACCGGGGACCTGACCGATGTTCCGACGCCGGCCGCGCTGATCGGCCTTCCAACCCGGCTGGAGTTCCCGAACGGTTTCCGACGGGGCGGTCCGGGGCCGCGGCTCGATGTCATGCCTGTCGGGGCCGAAGGTATCTGGCTGCCGGTTCCCCTTCTGGCGCGAAGGTCAATCGCGGCGGGGACACCTGCGATACCTCTGGAGTGGGTAACTCTGCGCTTGGACAGCGACTTCGTCACATCCACCCTGCTTCCGGACTTGGTGGAGAGCCACTTCGCGACGAGGGACTTCCGGGTGGCGATCTTCGAGTCACCGACCGCGGATGGTGTCGTTTACAGGTCGGACGAAACGATGTCGCGGGAAGCGATACCGGTGCCTGACGCCACGGTCTCGGTGTTCGGTCGCGAAGGCGGCCGTCCTCCGCGCGGCGGAGCGCAGGGACGAGGGGGCGGCGGCGGACGTGGACGTGGCGGTGGAGGATTCCGTCGCGGCTTCGGACCGGGTGCCCCTCCCCTGACGGTGCTCGGCGCGAATTGGCAGCTTGTGGTCAACCATCGGCTGGGATCGTTGGAGAACGCCGTTTCAGCGGTCCGCGCCCGAAACCTTGCGGTCGGCTTCGGGATTCTGGGCCTCCTGGCGGTCGCCGGTTCGATGGCCATCATCTGGGCAGAGCGGGTGCGCACGCTCGGTCAGATGCAGATCGAATTCGCGGCCGGTGTCTCGCACGAATTGCGGACGCCCCTGGCGGTAATACGGACGGCCGCACACAACCTGTCGCAGGGTGTGATCCGCGACCCAAAGGACGTCCGTGAGTACGCTGGCATCGTCCTCGAGGAAGGCCGCCGCCTGTCTTCAATGGTCGATCAGATCATGTTGTTCGCCGAGACTGAGTCGGGGCGGCGACACTATGAACTCAAGCCGGTCGACGTGGTCCGGGTCGTCGAAGCTGCGGTCGAAACAGTGTCGACGCCGTCAGAACCGACGGTCGAAATTCGGACGAGCGTGCCGCCCGACACTCCTGCGGTTCTCGCCGACGAGACAGCGCTTCGTCATTGCCTCCAGAACCTTGTGAGCAACGCCATGAAGCATGGGCGGCACGACGGAGTGGCTCGCGTCTCGATCGATGCCGCGACAGACGAATCCGGGCGCATCCTCCGCATCCATGTTGCCGACCAGGGAGCCGGAATCGACATGGCCGACCGGCCGCATTTGTTCGAAGCTTTCTACAGAGGCAGGCATGTTTCGCGCACTCCCGGCAATGGCCTGGGCCTGCACCTGGTGAAGAAGATGATCGAGGGGCAGAACGGTTCCGTCCGGGTTTCGAACGATCCCGGCGAGGGCGCCCGTTTCACCCTAGAACTACCGCTGGCTCCCGAGCCTGCCGGGGAGCCGCTCAAGGCGGCGGGAGTGACCACTTGAACGCCGTAGCCGCGGATGTGCAGAAGAATGTCCTCTTGGTGGAGGACGAGCGACTGCTCGCCCGGACGCTGGGCGACCTGTTGCGCGCACAGGGGTACCTGGTCGAGACGTGCGAGGACGGCGCCGAGGCGCTGGGGATCGCGAGCGAAGCGCCATACGACCTGATCCTGCTCGACGTGATGCTGCCGTCGATGGACGGGTTTGACGTATGCCGGGGCTTGAGAAAGCTCGGGGTAGACACGCCGATCCTGATGCTGACCGCCCGGGGCCAGTTGGGCGATAAGGTCAGCGGTCTGAAGTCGGGCGCGGACGATTACCTCACGAAGCCTTTCGAAGCCGATGAGTTGCTGGCCCGGATGGAAGCGCTAATTCGCCGCGCTGCCACGGTCAACGGCGGCGAACTGCGATCCTACGCTTTCGGTGGACTGAAGGTCGACTTCATCCGAAAGCGCATCGTCAAGGATGGGGAAATCATCATGGTCCCCGACCAGGAGAGCCGTCTGCTTCAATACTTCGTCCTGAACCGCCGCCAGATACTATCGCGAGACACGTTGCTCCGGGAAGTCTGGGGCTATAAGGCCGTCCCATCCACACGGACCGTCGATGTTCATGTCGCGTGGCTCCGGCAGAAAATCGAGGCCAATCCGAAAGTACCTCGCTTCATCGTTACAGTGCACGGTCAAGGCTACCGTTTTGAAGGCTAGTAACCCGCATTGCTCACCAGCGGGCTTCCGTGGCTGCTAAGACTTAACAGGGTTTAACTCATCCCTATCGCTTCTTCCCTGTCCAAACACTACAGATACTGTCTCGGAGTTCGGGAAGCAACGAAAGTGTGCCAATCTTAGTTGGAAATTGAAACGGCTCCAAACCCTATGGTTTGATGGTATTGGAAGAAACAACATCAAGCCTGTAAGAGAAAGGAGCCGAGATGAGGAGTCTGTTACGTTCGGTGAAAAAACGCAAGAAGAGGCGAGTACTGGGTGAGGTCGAGGTCATGAGCCGGGAGGAGTACTCGGGACTGGAATTGGACTCGAAGGTGGAGATGATCCGGGCGTTGATCCCACTGGAGTTGATGCACGTAGAGGAGTTGCTCGACGAGGAAGTGAAGGCGTTGGCGGGTGAGCGATACGCGCGAAAGGAGGCGACGTTGAGGGGCCGGCGACACGGGAGCAATCCGGGGACCGTGGGGCTCGGGGGCCAGCGGGTGCCGGTTCGGGTGCCTCGAGTTCGCAGCGTGGCGGGCGGGGAGATTCCGCTTCGGAGCTACGAGGAACTCAGTCCGGATGGCGCGGTGAACGAACTGCTTCTCAGACGTGTGCTTTATGGGATCTCCTGCCGGAACTACGAGTCGGCCGCGGAAGCGATTCCAGGAGCCATCGGATTGTCGAGCTCGACGGTGTCTCGAGGATTCGTCCAGGCGAGTGCCGCGAAACTTCGGCAGATGCAGGAGCGGGATCTGTCGGCCGAGGACGTGGTGGCGATCTTCCTGGACGGGAAAATGTTTGCCGACGCCACGATGGTTGTGGCCCTGGGCATCACAATTACGGGCGACAAACGCTTCTTAGGCTTCGTGGAGACGAGTACGGAGAACGAGCAGGTACTGACTCCGTTTCTCCGTTCATTGATGGAGCGAGGCCTGGACATCTCTGAAGGCGTGCTGGTGATCGTCGACGGCGGCAAAGGTCTGCGCGCGGCAGTCAAGCGGGCATTCGGTAATCGAGCCCTGGTCCAACGCTGCCAATGGCACAAACGCGAGAACGTGGTGAGCTACCTGTCGAAGACCGAGCAAGCCGCGTGGCGCAAGCGGCTTCAGCGTGCGTACCAGCGCCCGGAGTACAACGAAGCCCGGGCGGCCCTCGAACAGCTCCATGGAGAGCTCGAGGAGCGAAACCAATCGGCCGCTGCGAGCCTTGAGGAAGGCCTGGAGGAGACCCTCACGTTGCATCGACTCGGCGTGTACGGGGTCCTGGGCCGTTCGTTCAAGACGACGAATTGCTTGGAATCGGTCAATGCCCTCGTCGAGGAAAGGTGCGCGAAGGTCGATCATTGGAAGAACTCGAGCCAGCGGCAGCGCTGGTTGGCGACGGCGCTCATCGACATCGAACGACGCTTGAGGAAGGTGATCGGCTACCGTCATCTTCCAAAGCTCCGCGAAGCCCTCAGGCGGGAGCTGAAGATTGAGGCGAAGACGTCGACGAGATCGAAGAAGAAGGTTGCGTGACCAATCGTGAGCCGTGGAGAGTTTCAACTAAGAATGGGCTTGACTCGAAGCAACGGGACCGGATCGCAGCCCGAGGGAAGGGCAAGATTAATTTCTAAGGAGTAACAAGCGATGAAGTGGAAAGCATTAGGAGTTGCGACGTTGTTTCTTGCGCTGGCGACAACGTCGTTCGGGCAGGGTCGATTCGGAGAACGAGGTGAGTTCGGAAGAGCTGCCGAGCTCCCGGGCGCGGAACAGAGGGAACGAGGGGAAAGGCCCGATCCGCTGATCGGATTGCAGGAAGCTCTCGGGTTGAACGAAGCTCAGGTCGAGGCGATCCGCGCAGCGATGGCAGCCCAGCAAGAGTCTCAACAAGCGCTGAACGAGCAGACCCGAGCCGCCAGGCAGGCGCTCCGAACGCTGATCGAGCAGGGCGGGGATCCGACGGCAATTGGGAACGCTACACTGGAACTCGAGGAACTCGGGAGCCAGCGCCAGGCCTTGCGCGATCAGCTTCGCACGGTCGTCCGCAACACACTTACGCTCAGTCAGCAAGAACTGTTCGACGCGTTGGAGGCCGTGGGACGCGGTCGGGGACTCGACATCGACGGACAGCGCGGCGGCCGCGGTGGCGGACGAGGCAGACGAGGCGGGCGAGGGACGAACGGGTCTGGGGGGTAGCGATCTGTAGCAGCCGGCCTAGCTGTAGGGGCGTGTGTAGACTGTGCAGACCGCCTCTACAGTGCCAACCCGACTTGCCCTACAGACTACTACGCCGTTTCGTCGGGAGGGTCGGTCGTCATCCGAACCACGTCCACAGCCGCTTCTTCCACGGCCCGGTCGGTGACGTCGACAACCCTCCAGCCGGCCTGTTCGAAAATACTGTCGGCAAGCGCGACTTCCTTCCGGATGTAGTCCAGACTCGTGTAAGACTGGGTCGCCGCCTTGCCGTAAGCCTTGAGCCGTTTTTCACGGAGCTCTCGCAACCGCTCCGGTTCGACCCGGAGCCCTACAACGCGCTTTCGGCTCACCTTGTATAGCTCCGCCGGAGGGCCGATTTCCGGGACGATCGGCACGTTCATGACACGATAGCCGCGGGTGGCCAGGTACACCGACAGCGGCGTCTTCGACGTTCGGGAGACACCGACAAGGATAATGTCCGCTCGCCGGACGTCCTTCAGGCCCAGCCCGTCGTCGTGTTTGACCGCGAACGTCAGAGCGTCCACCCAGCGACTATCATTGCTGTGCTGCATGACACCGCCGGGAACGCCTTCCGGACGTGTTCCCAGGAAGTGGCCGAGACCGGCAAGCAACGTTCCGAAAAGGTCGATGGCTGCGACTCCCCGTTCGGTCGCGCGCTCAACTAACCGACCGCGCAGTTCTGCCGGCGCCAGCGTATGGACAAGCATCGCGTCGGCCGTGATCGCCTCGTCGACCGCCTTATCGACGAGCTCGGCAGACCTCACTCGAGGCCGGATGCGGATATCGACACGAAGATCGGCCGGGAACTGAGCCATCGCCGCACGCAACAGGTGGTGCCCCCGGGCTCCGGTTCCGTCGGAAACCAGAATGATCGTCTTCATCCTCGCAGCCTATTCCTCGTCTTCTTCTTCGACAGTGCGCACAGTCCTGTGGGCCTTCAGCAACTCCGCACCGATCCTCTTGCTCAGGAAGAGCTTCGACTCCCGGTTGTTGTCCAGGTCCGGTTGAAACTTCACGATGTTGAAGTGCAGTTGATCGAGCGTCGCTCGCATCGGATAGAAACGGTTCTTGGTCTTGACTACGAGCTCATGGTAACCGCTCTGATGAGCCCACTCTTCCTGCTGCTCGGTCAGGGCTCGGTAGTGGCCTTTGCCGCGCCATTCCTGCCGGGTACCGCCGATCCAGCTGTAGAAAACCTTGCGGTCGGCGAACTGCACGCAGCCGGAAAGCTGGTGTACGAGTTCGACCAGCTTCGCCTGCGTTTCGAACTCGCGGAGTTCGTGTCCGACCTTGAATGCGACCGGCATGAGCTGGCTGGGATCGTCGGGTGCGGGCGCCACCGACAGCAGAATCAGGCAGTCGCGGTCGTGCAGCCGCTCGATAATCTCATCGGCCGTCTTCTTGTTGCTGAATTCCGGGAAGTTCTCTTCGAGATACTGGACCTCGAGCGACCCCTCTTCGAGTCCGTACCGTCGGATGATGTGTTCCATCGCTCTAGCAGCCTTTGGTAGAACCCTATTTCGGCTCAAACCGCCTCAAGATACCATGTTTACCTGGACCTTCCGGCTCGCCGTTTGACATGAACGGGCATAGGGATCACGATCGTCTGATGCAGCTGTCGAGGGAGGACAACCACGCCCTGTCGGGTCGCGACGGCCCTGCTGCCCGCATGGCGATGTCGATCATCGTCAGAATGGCCGAGTTCGCCGGGGCCCAGGGGCTGATGGATATCAGCCAGGCCCATATCGACAGCTCGGTCTACATGGGACAAGCCGGTCTGGAGTTCGCCGAACGGCTGGCCGAAGGCGGCGCGAGAGTCAAGGTGCCGTCGACACTGAACGTGAGCGGACTGGATGAGCATCACTGGAAGGAGTGGGCCGTGCCACCCGAGTGGGCCGATGCCGCCCGACGTCAGATGGTCGCATACGAGGCGATGGGCTGCCGTCCGATCTGGACGTGCGCACCGTACCAGGTCGACCTGGTCCCCAGCTTCGGCCAGCAGATCGCATGGGGAGAATCGAACGCGATCGTCTTCGCCAACTCGGTCATCGGCGCGCGGACCGACCGGTACCCGGACCTTCTCGACATCTGCGCGGCGATCACCGGACGCGTTCCGGCGGCGGGACTTCATCTGACGGAGAACCGAAGGGGGCAAGTGCTGATGCCGCTCGAGGGAATTCCACCCGAACTGCAGTTGGAAGACGAATTCTATGCGGTCCTGGGATATCTGATTGGCAAGATCGCGCGCGACCGGATACCAGTGATTGACGGACTGGTAACGCCACCGCGAGAGGATCAGTTCAAGGCGATGGGAGCGGCGGCTTCAGCTTCGGGTACGGTGGCGCTGTTTCATGTCGTAGGCCACACCCCCGAGGCCCGGACTCTCGAAGCCGCTTTGCATGGCGGTGATCCTGAAGACACGTTCCCCGTCACGATGAACGCGCTCCGATCTTCGCGCGAGGAACTGACGACAACGACCGGAGACGGTCTCGACATGGTCATCCTGGGCAGCCCTCATTTTTCTCTGGAGGAATTCCGGCGGCTCGCACCCCTGCTCGAAGGCCGGCGGCGCCACCGGTCGGTACAGTTCCTCGTTACGTCCAGCCGGGCGATGGTGGAGCTGGCGCGACAGGCGGGCGTGATCGGGACGCTGGAGCAGTTCGGCGGCCGGGTCACGGTGGACACATGCATCCTGGCCTCGCCGATGCTGGGGTCGAGCATCAAACGCCTGATGACCAACTCGGCCAAGTACGCGTACTACAGTCCGGGATTGCTCGACGCGGAAATCGCGTTCGGCAGCCTTGCCGACTGCGTGCATTCCGCCGTCGAAGGCCGTATCGTCCGGGATGACTCATCGTGGCGATGAGGATAAGGGGCAAGGTCTTGATGCCCGGAACGGCTTCGGGAACGTTGCTCGCCTCGGACGAGCCCTTGAGCTTCTGGGGCGGCTACGACCACACGTCGGGGAGGATCATCGACCGGCGTCATCCGCTCTCCGGGCAAACCGCGGCGGGACGCATACTCGCAATCCCGTTCACGCGCGGGTCGAGCAGCACGACGGCCGTACTGCTCGAAGCCATCAAGGCGGGGACCGCGCCGGCCGCGATCGTCACCACCGCTCCGGACTCTTTCTTCGCGCTGGCCGCGATCGTTGCCGATGAAATGTATTCGCGGGCGTTGCCTCTGATTCTCGTTTCGGAAGATGATTTCCGGAAGCTCACCTCGGGCGCAGATGCTCGGGTGGATGAAGAGGGGTCGATCGAAGTCGGACCAGTAGCTCCTCTCTAGCCCGTCAGAAACTCCGCGGCAATCCGATTGACTTCGGGCCACACATCCTCGCTGTGCGGACTGTGCCCTCCGCCCTCGATGACGTGCATGGCCGCTTGCGGCACCAGATTCCGGATCGCGTCGAGTTCATCCGGCTCCGTACGGGGATCCTCGGCTCCGTGGATGAAGGCCGTCGGCCGGGAAAGCTCCGAGAGGCGGCCTTCGAACAAGTCGCGCGCCGGTTCCCGCCATGTGTCGTGGATCTCGAGCCACGCGTTGCCTTCGCTCCTGAGCAGCCCTCTCCAGTGGTCTTCGCCGTGCTCGTTCGCCAGGATCGAAACGACCCTTTCCCCGAACCGTGAAGGATCGGTCGCCATCGTTTCGAAGAAAGCCTTCGAACGTGGCTTGCGGCGGTCGTAGTGCGTCGCTTCCAGGATGAGGCCGGCGACGCGGTCGGGATCGTCCAGCGCCAGCAAGACGGCCGATATAGCACCGTCGCTATGCCCCCAGAGCACAGCTCTTTCCACCCCCAAGCTGTCCATGAAGGCCAGCGTTTCCCCAGCGGCCGCTCGATGAAACCCCGGTTCAAATTCCCCTGGTCCCGACGATTGTCCGTAACCGGAACGGTCCGGAATCAGGATTCGAAACCGCTGGTGAAAGTCGTGGATCTGCTTATCAAATGGATAGATGTCGTATCCCCAGCCTCCATGCAGGAACAGCAGCGCCGGCCCCTGTCCGAATTCCCGGTAGAAGATGGACGGCCGGCGGTCACCAAGATCCAGTTGGATATGCATCAATGTTCAGAGAATCGATCGGAACGGAACCGAACCCACCCCAATCCCGTACCTGTTTCTTTAGGGGACAGGGGAGCCTGTCCCCTAAAGAGGAGATACTCTGATGGTCAAGTTCCTGCTCTGGTGCGTCCTGCTCGTGCTGTCCTGGCCGCTGGCCCTTCTGGTGCTGGTGCTCTACCCGTTCGTGTGGCTGGCGCTGATCCCGTTCCGGTTGGTCGGCATCGTCGTGACTGGCGTCCTGGAGTTCATGCGTAGCCTGATCCTGCTGCCGGCGCGATTGCTGGGCGGAAGAACCCACGCGTAGGTGCATAGGCCGACGAGTAACACCTGTGGGAGACGATGCTCCGGTCGCGGCTATGGACCGCAACCGGCACATCATTCGTAGAGCGTAGTACCTAGCGAATCGCCAGAAGCTCGATTTCGAAGTCCAGCGTCGCATTGGGAGGTATGGCTCCGCCGGCACCGGCTGAGCCGTATCCCAGATCCGGCGGTATGAACAACTCACGCTTGCCGCCGACCTTCATGCCGACCACACCTTCATTCCAGCCCGCGATCACACGGCCGCCCAACGTGAAGCTAAACGGCGTTCCCCGATCGACGGAGCTGTCGAATTTGGTCCCGCGTTCGCCGTCGACATAGAGCCAGCCGGTGTAGTGCACTTCGACGGTTTGACCGGTGGCAGCTTCGGCGCCGTCACCGACGACATGGTCGATATATTGGAGTCCGGAATCTGTAGTATGCATGTTGGACTGTGAAACGCCGGCACACGCTGTCGCGATCAGGATGACGCCCAGAAGGGCGGCTGTCTTCGTCATGCCGAATCTTCTCCTGTTGTTTGGTTTGAGGGCTGGTCTCAACGGATCGACGCAACACTTTATCTTAAAAGGAAGAGGTGGAGTGTATGCGGAAAGGGATGCGATTCGGTTTCACGGCGGCGGAGAAGGCGGAGGTATGGGATCGGTGGCGGCGAGGGGAATCTCTGCATGAGATCGGGCGAGCGTTTGGCAAGCTGTCATCGTCTGTATATTGTCAGCTGGCGCATACCGGAGGCATTCGTCCTCGACCACGACGATGGTCGAGGTTGGCTTTGAGCCTGTCGGAACGTGAGGAGATCTCCCGCGGGATCGCGGCCGAGCAGTCGTTGCGTTCGATCGCAGAGTGTCTGGGGCGTTCACCCTCGACGGTGAGCCGGGAGATCCAGCGCAATGGGGGCTATGATGACTACCGGGCGTCTGTCGCCGATGAACAGGCTTGGAACCGGGCCCGTCGCCCGAAGCGATGTCAGTTGGGTCGCCATCCGCGGTTACGGCGAATGGTGGCGAGGAAGCTCCGGCGGAATTGGTCGCCCGAACAGATCGCCGGCTGGCTGAAGCGATCCTATCCAGAGGATGAGTCGTATCACGTGTCCCACGAGACGATCTATCGCAGCCTATTCGTGCAGGCGCGCGGGGTGTTTAAGAAAGAACTACTTAGACATCTGAGGTCGAGACGAACGATTCGTCGATCCCGACATTCCAGTCACAAAGGTCACGGGAAAGGGGATCTCGCCGATATCGTATCGATTCGTGAGCGCCCGGCCGAGGTCGAAGATCGTGCCGTTCCCGGTCACTGGGAGGGAGATCTGATAGTGGGATCGAACAACACCTACATTGCGACCCTGGTCGAACGCCATACCCGTTACGTGATGTTGGTGAAAGTGTCGGATAAACAGACCAAGACCGTCGTGCCTGCACTGATCAAGCACGCGAAGAAACTACCGACCGAGCTGTATAAATCGCTGACCTGGGATCGCGGCAAGGAAATGGGAGATCATCGGCGGTTTACCCTGGCGACCGACATCGACGTCTACTTCTGCGATCCGCAGAGTCCATGGCAACGTGGTTCCAATGAAAACACGAATGGCCTGCTCCGACAGTACTTCCCAAAGAGAACCGACTTATCGGTGCACTCGCAGGCGCACCTGAACAAGGTGGCACGTGAGCTCAATGAACGGCCGCGTAAGACGCTGGAGTTTGAAACTCCAGCAGAACGATTCAACGCTTGTGTTGCATCGATCGGTTGAGGTGGCAGGTATTCGAGGCGAAAGGGCAGTTTACAGGGTCGGAAAACGAAAGTACACGGGGTGACCCAAACTAGCTCCCCGCCGGTATCAGACGCGGTTGGGCCTGGAGCTGCGACCCCTGATCGACACTGATCCGTTCGCCCCAGTCTTCGTACTGGATCACGAAGCCCGGGTCGCGGTAGGCCCCCGAAGGCGCATCTTCCCACGCGTAAACCTTGTAGTCGCCCGGAGCGATCCCCTGAAAAGAGAATCGGCCGTACTGGTCTGCGCTCGCCACCTTGTACAGGTCGCTCCGGAAGGGATCGTCCGGAATCAGGACGACCTGCGCTCCGGTAAAGACCACGTCGGCGTCCAGGCTCACGCTCCCGTCGATGCGGGCGCCGGCGCCGCTGATCGAAAGCTCGAGCCGAGGCATGTCCGGGACGACCTGGAGGCCGGAAGCCAGGACATCCTGACCGCCAACCTTCGCCGCGGCGACGTACGCATTCTGGGCGAGCCCTGTCACCGTCAGCCGGTGAAGCGCTCTGGGCAGGTTGTTCAGCGTGAAGCTGCCGTCGTCATCGACTCGTGCGTTGGGAGCACCGACCGGCAGGTCCGTAACCGCCTCCAGGCTGACGCGCATGCGCCCGACGTTCATCTCCGTGGCCGTCTGATCTACAAGTACCTGTCCAGTGAGCTGCGTTCCAGGCTCCACGGGAACGATCAAGTCCTCAACATCTTCCTCTCCCACCTCGATGTCGATCAAACCGGTCAGCTGGGGACTGTTGCCGCCCCCACGGCCACCACGGCCGCCTCCGCGACCGCCATCCTGACCGATGCGCACGAGAGCCGCGAGGGTGTATGAGCCGGGGGCAATACCCGTAAGCTCGAAGCTGCCGTCACGAGACTGATCTCCGCGTCCACCGCCTCGCCCACCGCCTCGCCCGCGGCCACCCCTGAAATTAACTCGTGCTCTGGTCACGTCACTTCTGGGCACGATGACGACATTAGGCGAGATTCCATCTTCTGGAGCAAACGGACCGACGACGGTGCCGCTAACCGTTACCGCACGGGTCGGCAGCAGTGTGAAGTCCACCGAAGGGATCTCGGTGCCGGGATCGATCTTCATGGCGGAAGCCGACAGCGGATCCGTGATCCCCGGATAATAGGTATCGACGTAAACCTGTTCGAGGGGATCCGGTAAAGGCTGGGCGAACCCGCGACCGCCACGCCCGAGGCCGACACCCCCCGACAGCGGCGCCGCCGCTGCTGTCGCCTGGCGCAACGCGTTCAACGCACGGAAACGATCTTCAAAGGTTGCGCTGACGAAGTACTCGCCCGGCGTCAGCCAGTACAGGCGGTATTCTCCCAGGTCATTCGTCTCGGCCTCGCTGACACGCGAGAGTACCTTCTCCCCGTCCTGGTAGCCGTAACGCAGCGCGCGTACCGTCGCCCCTTCGATCGGCTCCCCATCCTCATCGTAGATCCGGCCGGCGATCGTGCCCGTCGGCACGAGGCTGACAACCACGCCATCGACACTCTGTCCGGGTGCTAGAACCAGAACTGTGCCCGGCCGGCTGGGACTGATCTGTCCGTACTGTTGGTCGACGTAGCCGTCGCGTTCAACATGCAGACGGTAGTTCCCGGGTTGGATGTTCTCAAGGTGGAACCGGCCGCTCGTATCCGTCATCGCTCCGAACACCGGGTTCCGCCCCCGCTCGGGCCGAAGCATGACCTGGGCCTTGCGCAAAGGCTCGCCCGTCCCCATCCGAACGACGAACCCTTCGATCGTACAGGTTTCGACTTCTGTCGGGTCCGGACTTTGTTGACCGGGAATCTGCTGATTGGGAGCCTGGGCCATCGCGAGCGAACTCATCAAGATCGCGATAAGGGACCACCTCTTCGGGTTTCTCATTGCGCGTTTCCCTTGCCAGCTTTTGCCCGCCTGCTGTCTGTAACCACTACGAACAGGAGACCGTTCTCGTTACTCCGATTAGTTTAAATCATTGTGTGCAAACAAGATGAGTAAAGACTTGCTAAATACGGACCACGCCCGGCCCCATGCTCGTGGCAAGCTGACCGCATGCTCGGGGACACTTCCCTCATCGCCGTCTTTCGCGATCGCAAGATGGCCTACCTGCTCGTTCTTGGCTTTTCCTCGGGCATGCCACTGTTCCTGATCAACCGGACGCTCCAGGCCTGGCTGACCGTCGAGGGCGTCGACCTCACGACCGTCGGGTTGTTCAGTCTGGCCGCCCTTCCCTACTCGCTGAAGTTCATATGGTCGCCCTTCATCGACCGCTTCAGCCTGCCGTGGCTGGGTCGCCGCCGAGGATGGATGAGCCTCTCCCAGGTGCTGCTGCTGGCCGCCATTGCATCAATGGCTCTGGCCACGCCGGCTTCGGGTGTGATGCTTCTGGCGTCGCTCGCACTGGTCGTCGCTTTCCTGAGCGCGACACAGGACATCGCGGTCGACGCCTATCGGACCGACGTCCTCAGGGAATCCGAGATGGGGGCCGGGGCGGCGGTCGCCGTGCTCGGTTATCGCATCGCGCTTCTCTGGACCGGCGCGGGCGCCTTGATCCTGGCGGACCTGATGTCCTGGCCGGCGGTCTACGTCGTAATGGCAGCGACCATGCTGGTCGGGTTGGCGGCCTCGATCCGTTCCCCGGAACCCGAAGATCCGGGCGAACCCCCGGCGAGCCTCACCGACGCCATCTGGAAGCCCTTCGCCGAGTTCGCCCGAAGACTCGGTGTGGGACGGGCGGCGCTCGTGCTGGCGTTCATCGCACTCTACAAGCTCGGTGACGCACTAGTTGGCAACATGACCACGCCATTCCTGCTCGAAACCGGGTTCAGCCAGACCGATATTGGCGTCGTCCAGGGCGGGATGGGTCTCACCGCAACTATCGTCGGCACGCTCGCCGGGGGGGCGTTCCTGAGCCGCCTCGGTATCCTGCGTTCACTCTGGGTATTCGGATTGTTCCAGGCGGCGAGCAACCTCGTCTACCTGGCTTTGGCCGAGGCGGGCCAGAACTATGGGCTGATGGTAGTGACCATCAACTTCGAGTACTTCTCGGGCGGGCTTGGAACGGCTGCGTTCGTCGCGTTCCTGATGAGCATGTGCGACCATCGTTTCTCGGCCACGCAATACGCGCTCCTGTCGTCGTTCATGGCTTTTTCGCGCGACATCGGTGCCGCACCAGCGGGTCGCCTTGTGGAGTTGACCAGCTGGCCGGTTTTCTTCATCGTCAGTTTCCTGCTGGCCTTCCCAGGCCTCGCATTGCTCCGTGTCCTCAGGAGTAAGGAGGGAAGATAACTGTAGGTGCGATCTATGACCGCACATTCTCGCGGCAGTACCCTCTGTGCGCTCACAGAGCGCATCTACAGAAAGACGCTACTTGTCCTTTCGGGTCAGCTCCAGGACCACAAGGGCGACGGCGTTGACTCCGAGCGCAGGCAGGATCGGATCCAGTTCCCCGAGCATCGGGCCGAGGAATCCGCCATCCAGCAGGACCTTCCAGACGAGCGCCGTCACCAGACCACCGACCATGCCGCCGAAGACGGCGCGCGACGAAGTCTTCGGCCGTAATAGAGCAGCCAGTACAGCAGGCGTGAGGCTGGCCCCGTACAAGGTATAGGCGTAGAGCGCGACGCTGAGGAATTCCTCCCAGAGAAACGCGGGAAACAGGGCGAACAATCCGAATCCAATGACCATCAAGCGCTGCTTGCCGGGCGTCGTCAAACCGCCGCCCAAGTCCATTGACGCTGTGGTCGAGCACGCCAACAGGTAGGAATCGGCCGTCGAGACAATGACTGCGACAGCCGTCGCCGCCAGCAGCAAACCGATGAAGGGCGGAAAGACCGAAAACGCCATCTCGATGATCGCGTGGCCAGGGTTGGCCGGTACATCTGGGAGCATGACGCGGCTGAAGAATGCAATGCCGATGATCGCGCTTTCCAGCACGAGCAACCCTGCGCAAGCTCCCAATGCGGCCCGCCGCGCCGTTCGGGGAGACCCGGCGGCGAGAAAGCGCTGGTACATATTCGCGTCGCCCAGAATCAGCAGGAACGAGGGCAACATCACGTTGATCCAGCCGATGCCACCCATACCGCCGGAGAAATCGAGCATCGCCGAATCCATCGGTTGGCTGGCCGGATCCCACCCGTTCCATGCATATGCCAGCCCGAGGAGCAGTCCGATAGAAAGCACGATCCCGTTCACCACATCGGTCCATACGACGCTGATCAGGCCGGCAAGCGCGGTATAGAGGATGATGAAAGCGGCGAACGCCAGGCGCAGCATCGTCTGATCCGCCCCCGGGAACAGTCTCTCCGCGACTGCGGCCCCGGCGCGGTACTGATAGGACACGATGACCAGGTAGGCGAGGATGATCGCGATGGCGCTGAGCACGCGCGATGGAGATCCGAACCTCAGGCCCAGGATCTGCGGCACACT
The DNA here is from genome assembly GCA_965206125.1 of Terriglobia bacterium. Taxonomy (GTDB): domain Bacteria; phylum Acidobacteriota; class Terriglobia; order 20CM-2-55-15; family 20CM-2-55-15; genus CAXWPM01. Next base: position 242,911 of record CBDBIN010000042.1, on the reverse strand, counting down.
CGACGCCGGCAACTTGCGTACCCGCGGTGCCAGGTAGGCGAGAAACAGCATCCCGAAGATGCCCGACAGCGGGAGGAAGAAGCCGGCGACGCCGTTCAAGTAGGTAAACTCGGCGTTGCCGAACAACGACCCCGTCCCGATCCATGTCGCGATCAGTGTGCCGGCAAGAACGGGCGCGCCGATCTTCCGTCCGGCGAGCGCGAAGTCCTCGACCGAGCGCACCCGGCGGGCATGCCACAGGCCGAGGCCGGTCATACCGAGCAGGAAGAACGTGATGACGTGAAGGGCGAGTTCCATCTACCGCCCTTTCGCCCGTTCCAAGTGCAACGCGAGCACCAGCCTGATATGCCGTACCATTGGATCTCCTGTTCCTGGAATCCTTGCGCTTTTTGCCGCGCATTATAACCTGCCCCCGGATCGACCGACCGAGGCCGGTCGAAAACCGGACGAGGGGACCGAATCGGCCCATCGGGAAGGACAATCAGAGTCTGTGAATTCGAACGTGGGGTTGGTGGATCGATGCCGGGTCGAATCCCGGATTGTGACTAGACATTCGATGGCGGAAAACGCCCCGCAGTTTCATGGGCTTGCGTCCCGACGGGCCGGTTCCAATTTGACTTGGGATATGGTAATTTCAACCGCCATCGGCGCTCGTCGCAGACTGAAGGCGTCATATTACTCTCGTGCGAACAGCGGAAGCTGCGGATGAACGTCCGGATCGGCGATTCGGGGCTTCGGGAATCCGTCGATAGAATCCACCGGTTTCATTCGTCACGAATTCTGAACTCGAGTTCCAAACCGAAGGAGGAGCGATGAACGGATTGGAAGCATTTTTCAGATGGATGCATGTCTTCGTCGGAATCATCTGGATTGGACTCCTGTATTTCTTCAACTGGGTCAACGGCCCGATGATGGCTGCGCTCGATGGGCCGGCCAAGAAAGCCATCGTTCCCCAGCTCATGCCGCGTGCGCTCTTCTGGTTCCGATGGGGAGCTGCCTGGACGTGGATCACGGGTGTGCTGCTGTTGTTTCTGATCTACTACCATGGGGAACAGGCTCTCGCGACCGGCGCCACGTGGTCTGCCGGCTCGATAGCCATGATCGTGGTCACGTTTCTCGCGGTATTCGTTTACGACGCCATCTGGAAGAGCGGCATCGCGGGCAACGTGCGGGTCGCCGTGATCGTTTCCTTCGTACTTCTCTCCGTTGTCGTTGCGCTCTACGTCTACGTCGGCAACTTCAGCTACCGCGGAACTCTGATTCACACGGGAGCTCTGTTCGGAACGGCAATGGCGTTTAACGTCTGGTTCCGGATCTGGCCCGCTCAGCAGAAAATCATTCCGGCCATCAAGAACGGTGAAGCGCCTGATGCTGGTCTTGCCAAGTTGGCCGGGCTGCGATCGAAGCACAACACATACATGTCTCTGCCGCTGATCTGGTCGATGATCGGACAGCACGCGACCTACTTCGCCGGAGGCAATCTTGGAATTCCTTCCGACTACTACTGGGTCTTCTGGCTGCTCGTGATCGCGCTCGGATGGCACATCGTTTTTCATTGCTACAAGAAGGCCGGAAAGGTCAAAGGTTTCTAAGTGTCCTGAATCAGAAGTACGGTTGCTATATTTCGGAGCGCAACGGTGCTGGATTTGGCGGAGCGACGACGAGCTAATGCTCATTCATTGCAAGGAGGAGCGACTCCAAAGACGGCACCGTTCCGCCCGAACCCGCAGGGCCGATGGAGGTTGCTGGTTGGGAAGGCTAAGCTGACCGAGGCCATACCCACTTTTGTCGACCGATTCAACATCCACCTTGCGTCCGGCAACATCCATTGGAGATAGTGATCGTATTTCTGGCTCAGGACACTAGAGACGCGTGGTGAAAGTCACCTGAAGCTGTAGCGGCGCTCTATGAGCGCCGCATAATGGGCGGTCGTAGGACCGCCCATACAGTGCAGACCCACGGGCTGCTAGCGGCCATTTCTCGCCGCCAGGTCAGAAACTGCAGCACATGAAGCTTGCCGACTCGAAGATAGAACCGCGCGTCCTGATCGTGGGCGCGGGGACGACGGGGCGGGAACTGTTGCGCCGATTGGTGCCGACCTGGCTGGTATCGATCGTCGATGTCGACGAGACCCGCTTCGATCTGATCACCGATGATGTCGACCTCGAGCGCGTACACCGCACGGTCGGCGACGGTACGAGCCGGCTCGTTCTCGAACGGGCCGGAATCGAGCACGTGGACTACGTAGCGGCCGTCGCGGGCTCGGACGACACCAATCTCGAGATCTGCCGGCTGGCCCGGGAGGACTACGGCAAGTCCAACTTGTACGCCTCGGTCGTCAGCTTCGTCGAGCGCGAACGGTACCGCGAAGCCAACATCGATTTCGTGACGCCATCCTACGCGGCCGCGGTCAGCCTGGAGCATCGGATACTCCATGGCGTCGGGACCGCGCTGAGTACGGCCGAAAGCAAGGGGGAAGTCGTCGAAGTGTCGGTGCTCCCCTCGTCCCCGATGATCGGGCGCTCTCTGGCGTCAGTGCAGTCGCGTCGATGGCACGTCTGTGCGATCTACAGGGAAGACACCCTCGTCGTGCCGAACGGCCCGACCCGGATCGAGGAGAACGATCGCGTGATTCTCGTCGGCGAGAAGGAAATCCTTCCTTCGATCGCTGAGTTTTTCCGGCTCGGCGAACCCGAATTCCCGCTCGAGTTCGGCTCGGACGTTATCGCACTGACGGAAAGCTCTTCGGACTTCCTTCACATTGCCGACGAGCTCGGGTACCTGCTCGACCACAGCCGTGCGCGCGGAGTGGAGATTCTATTCTGGCCGCACGAGCCTGGAATCCAGTCGGCGGTGGAAGCTGCGTGCGATGAGCGGGGAATCGAAGCGTCCGCGTCCGCCGTGTTCGGCAACTACGGCGACGTCACGGCAAAGTACGTCGCCACGAAGGACTGCGGCTTACTCATTGTGCCGGACGAGGGGTTCCGATTCCTCGAACGACTCGGACTGCGCAGGACGGCGATGTCGAGCATCTTTAGCCACATGGAAGCGCCCACTGCGGTGTTGCGCGGAAGCCATCCGTACAAGAAAATCCTGCTGCCGATCACCGAAGGGGAGTCGGTCATACCTTTGGCACGCCTCGCGTTCGACCTGGCGCGAATCCATAAGGCAAGCGTGACGCTTGTGACCGTAACAGCCCCACGCTTCGTCGTGGGAACCCGGGCGGTCGACGAGCAGAAGGCGGCTCTGGCCAAAATCACGCACCTGGCGAATCTGTACCACCTGTCGGTCGAGGAGGAACACCGGGAAGGCAATCCGGTGGAGGAAATCCTGGAACTGAGTGAAGACTTCCAATTGATGGTCCTCTCCCACCGTGGCGGCCGAAGGCCGTCCTTCTTCAACCCGGATGTGAGCCAGCATCTGTTCCGACGCGCAAAGATCACGACGTTGGCCCTGCCTGTGTAAGCGAAACATGGACCCGAGCCAGGCAGTCACACTACTCGTCATCTCTCTCGGAGCCTTCGTCGTCCCTCTGTTGAGCGGGAGGATCGGCATCCCGGCCGCTGTCGGCGAAATCGTATTCGGGATCCTTGCCGGCCCGTACGTGCTGCACATCGTTTCCGAAACCGAATTCTTTGGCTTCATCGCCGAATTCGGTTTCGCATTCCTGATGTTCCTGGCCGGCCTCGAGCTGGACTTCGCCAACCTTGAACGCCGGGGCGGCCGTTTGATTCTCCTGAGCTCCGGGGTAGCCGTCCTAACGCTCGGCCTGGCCTTCTTTGCCGCGAACCTCATGGGCTGGTCCCCTTTCTTCGGTATCGTGCTGGGGGCCATGTCGATAGGGATCGTCCTGATCAGCCTTCGGGAGACAGGCGTCGCTAGGACCGATTTCGGCCAGACGGTCATCGTGGTCGGCACGGCCGGCGAGTTTCTGACGATTGTCATAGCCACGTTCTACAATATCCTCCACGAATTCGGGTTCGGCCTGACTTTCGTCAGCGAAGTCGCCCGCCTCGCTGCGGTATTCGCTCTGGCCTGGCTCGTCCTCAAGACGCTCCGCTTGTTGGTCTGGTGGTATCCGCGCGGCTTTGCCAGGATGATCGAGATCGAAGATCCTTCTGAAGTAGGCGTCCGAGCCGGCCTTGCGCTGATGATCGCCTTCGTGGCCGTGTCCGAACTCCTCGGGATGGAAGCGATCCTCGGAGCGTTCCTCGCCGGCGCGCTGTTCTCGTTCGTTTTTAGGGAGAAAGGAATCCTGGAAACGAAGCTGGCGGGCATCGGCCAGGGGTTCTTCATTCCCGTCTTCTTCATTCACGTCGGGGTTGCATTCAACCTGGCTGCGCTGAGCAATCCGGAAATCTATCCGTTGCTGGCGAAGATCCTGGCTTTGTCCCTACTGGTGAAAGGGCTGGCATCGATAGCTCTGGTCGCATCGCGCTTCGGGCCGCGACAGATCGTGGCGGCATCGCTTCTACTGGCGACTCCGCTGACGCTGTTGGTTGCGATCGCAACATTGGGGCTGGAGATGGGCGTGCTGACGGAGCTCGAGAGCGCCACGGTCATCCTGATGGCCGTGCTCTCGGGACTCGTCTTCCCGACGATCTACAAGAAGATGGGTGTTGGGCGCGGGCAAGCGGAACCGGCAGAAGACGGATAGCAGCGCCAAAATGGGACCCTTCACCGGCGGGTTTTGACTCCGGGAAGGATCGAAGAAATCAACCGCGAAGGCGCAGAGCTCGCAAAGGTCTATTATCTGGAACCAACGGTTTCCTCTTCGCGCCTTTGCGGTGAAAACTCCCTGCCTATCTCGCCGCGATCACCAACGGTTCCTTGAGCGTAAAACTCAGAAGCGTTTCCGCCGGGATGTATAGCTTCTCGCCTTTCGTCAACACCTGGACGGTTCCGGCAGCGCCCGCACCGACACCGGCACCGATGGCTGCTCCTTTACCGCCGCCCGCGATCAGACCGATCAGGGCGCCCACGCCGGCCGCTTTGCCCATTCTGCCGGCGGTCTCGCCGACCCGGTTGTCGCCGACTTCGGTGTACTCCGCAGTCGTCAGCGCATAGGGAATCCCGTTGACCACGATCTGGGAAAGCTCCAGGCGCAATTCAGCGGCTCCAGCCATACGGCCGGCACCTTCGACCTCGACGATGCGGCCGCGGAGGTCTGAGCCCACGGGGGCGACCTCAATCCCTTCGACCTTGATCGGATCCGCCAACGTCGCCGTAAATATCTGTCCGGGCCTGCTCGTCTCGCTGTCGATGCTGTCGATCATCTGGATGAAGATCGACGAACCCCGGGGTACGGTCCAGGCCGTGTTCGCGGCGTTGTCGGATCCGGGGCGGGCCGCAGATTCCGCCGGTGTCCGAAGGCGCACCAGAGGGGCCTCGGCCGGCGGGGGAGCCGCGGCCGGAGTCTGGATCTCGGGCCGGGAGTCGACGACGTCATCTCCGAAACGGACTTCGGCGACCGACAGCAGGTCGAACTCGCGAACCCCCTCGTCGGTCAGAAACCGGATGATTCTGGAAGTTCCGCCCTCGTACAGACCGGAAATCTGCTCGCCGGTCTTGAGGACAAGCGTGTCGGAAAAACCGGGCATGGCGAACGACAGTATTGCCACCAGCACCGCGGTCCGGGTCAGATACTTTCTCATCGAATGCCTCCTGACGGATGACTAACGGCACAACCGAGCTAAGCAGCCTGTGGTGGGAACCGCTGGCTGCTAAATCAGATAGACGCATCAAACCACAGAAAGTTTACTGCAGGGTCGATCCGGATCAGGACCGGATTATTGCAGGTTGGAACTTCGAGATCGGAGATCTCACAGTCTCGGAACGGATGAAGCACCTCAGAATCAGGACATACCCGCTATGCTAAGATTCGATCCATATGCGCCCGTAGCTCAGTTGGACAGAGCAACGGCCTTCTAAGCCGTAGGTCGCAGGTTCGATTCCTGCCGGGCGTACTCGGCTCCCTGGCCGCACCTCGGTCCAGGCCCGAACCGGGCAGCGCACCACCCACCAAAACCCAGCGTTTTCTGGCTCTTGAGGCCCAAACGGAGGCGGAATCGCTCCTGTCATTCATGTTATAGTCGGTGGTTGGATAGGGTGACGGAACACACGCAATGGATGCGTTCGGCTCGGCAACGACCGAGAAAGGAGTGCCAGTGTCACAACCATCCTCTCAAACCACGGTGCTGGACGAAGAAAGTGGAGAGAGAGGAGTCCCCGTCGTAAACGATTTCAGCATCCAGGTGGCCACGGTTAACGGCTCCGGAAGCCAGTCGGCTAACAGTGTCCTGATGCGATCGATTTTCCAGATGGGGATTCCCGTAAGCGGCAAGAATCTCTTCCCCTCCAACATCGCCGGCCTTCCGACCTGGTTCACGATTCGCGCGAACAAGGATGGCTGGATCGCCCGTCGCAAAGAGCTCGATTTCCTGGTAGCCATGAATCCCGTCACGGCCCGCGAAGACGTGGAGACACTCGACGCCGGAAGCGTTGTCGTCTACGAAGAGCGGCTCAATCTGTCTTCAATCCGGGACGACCTGACCTACTACCCGGTTCCTTTCGCGAAGCTGGCAACGGAAATCGCCTCCGACGCACGGTTGCGTAAATTGCTCGCCAACATGCTGTACGTGGGGGTGGTTGGCGAGTTGCTAGGCATCGATCTGAAAGAGATCGAGGCAGCGGTGGCGAAACAGTTCAAGGCAAAGCAGAAAGCGATCGAACTCAACCTGAAGGCGATCGCAATCGGCGCCGACTACGTTAAGGAAAACATCACCAAGAGTGACCCGTTCCGTTGTGAGCGCATGGACAAGACCGCTGGCAAGATCATCATCGACGGCAACTCCGCATGCGCCCTGGGTGCGATGTTCGCGGGAGTCACGGTCGCGACCTGGTACCCGATTACACCCTCTTCGTCCCTTTGCGAAAGCCTGACCGGCTACATGGAAACCTATCGCCATGATGAGGATGGGAAGGCCACGTACGCGATTGTTCAGGCCGAAGATGAACTCGCCGCCGTGGGCATGGCGATTGGCGCAGGCTGGGCGGGCGCTCGATCCATGACGTCGACCTCCGGCCCGGGCATTTCTCTGATGGCCGAGTTCATCGGCTTTGCCTATTACGCCGAGGTACCCGTCGTTATTTTTGACGTCACAAGGGTCGGCCCCAGCACGGGGCTCCCGACGCGGACTCAGCAATCAGACATCTTCTCGCTGGTTTACGCTTCGCACGGCGACACCAAGCACATAGTGCTGATCCCGGCGAACATCGAAGAGTGTTTCGAGATGTCGCGCGATGCTTTCAATCTGGCAGAGGGGTTCCAGACCCCGGTGTTCGTGATGACGGATCTCGACCTGGGCATGAACAACTGGATGGCGGACCCGTTCGAGTACCCTCAGGGCAAGCTGGATCGAGGTAAAGTACTGAGCGCCGAGGATCTCGACCGAATCGGCAAATTTGAACGGTATCGGGATGTGGACGGCGATGCGATCCCCTACCGGACGTTGCCGAACACGGATCACCCGTTGGCCTCCTATTTCACACGCGGCAGCGGACATGACGAACGGGCCGTATACAGCGAGCGCGCCGACGACTACAAACGGAATCTGGACCGCCTGAACGCCAAGTACGAGACGGCGCGGACGCGCGTGCCGGCGCCCGAAGTCAGCTTGGTGGACGGCACAAGAATCGGTCTGATCGCCTACGGTACGACTGACGATGCGATCGCCGAGAGTCGCGATCAACTCGACAGAGAGTTCGGGCTGAAGACCAACTATCTGCGGGTGAGAGCGCTGCCGTTCACCACGCACCTGTCCGATTTCTTCGACTCCTGCGATCGCGTCTACGTTGTCGAGCAGAACAGGGACGCTCAAATGGCCACCCTGATGAAGAACGAATTGCGGCCGGACCAAATCGCAAAGCTGCGAAATGTCCTGCACTACAATGGAATCCCGGTCGACGCCCAGTTCATCACGGATGCGTTGATCGCCGGTGAGAAGGAGGGGAGCTAATCATGTCCACGACGACTGTAAAACCGCCGTCAGGGGGCAAAGTCAACCGGCTCGGCCTCGCGATGGCCGACTACAAAGGCGGTAGTTCGACTCTGTGCGCCGGTTGCGGCCACGATGCGATCACGAGCCAGATCATCCGGGCGTTCTGGGAGTACGGTGTCGAACCGCACCGCGTGGCCAAGCTGAGTGGGATCGGTTGCTCGAGCAAGACACCCGCTTATTTCCTCGGCCAGTCTCACGGCTTGAACGCCGTGCATGGTCGGATGCCGTCGATCGCCACGGGCGCGATGCTTGCCAACCAGGATCTGGTCGCCATCGGGGTCAGTGGCGACGGCGACACCGCCTCGATCGGCCTGGGCCAGTTCTGCCACATGCTGCGGCGGAACGTGCCGATGATCTACGTCATCGAGAACAACGGTGTCTACGGTCTGACAAAAGGACAGTTCTCCGCGACGGCGGACTACGGCTCCCGCTCGAAGGGAGGAGACCTGAACGAACTTCCGGCGATCGACGTTTGCGCGCTTGCGATCCAGATGGGTTGCAACTTCGTCGCGCGGTCCTTTGCCGGCGACCCGAAGCAGCTTCTCGCCCTGATCAAGGCCGGGATCGCACACCGGGGCACGGTGCTAATCGACATCGTGAGCCCCTGCGTGACGTTCAACAACCACAAAGGTTCCACCAAGAGCTATCCGTTCGCCAAGCAGCACGAAGAACTGCTTCACGAGATTTCCTTCGTGCCGTTCTTCGAACAGATCACCGTCGACTACGAGGAAGGCGAGGTGGTTGATGTCGAGTTGCACGACGGATCTCACGTCCATCTGCGGAAAGCGGGAAAGGAATTCGATCCAACCAACAAGGGCGAGGCTCTGAAGATGCTGATGGAGACCAACACCAACGAAGAACTACTGACCGGGTTGATCTACGTCAACGAGCACCAGCAGGACTTCATGTCGTCGTTGAAGCTGGTCGACACCCCGCTGGCCCACCTGGGACAGGAACGGGTGCAACCTGGAGCCGAGGCGCTTCAGGAGATCATGAATTCCCTGATGTAAGTAAGAGAACCCGGAATTAGACGAGTATCATGGTAAGGGCGCTCTTCGGAGCGCCCTTATGTTCTGGTGAGCGTAGCTCAGTTGGTAGAGCGCTGGATTGTGGCTCCAGTGGTCGCGGGTTCAACTCCCGTCGCTCACCCTTTCAGGTGAACAAGTTACCTAGCCGGAATTCCTTGTCGGGCATCTTGTCAGCACGGGAGTGTTCAGAGCAAGAAGAAGGCTTCCAAGGCTCCACCAACGTCTTTGACTGAAACCTCCCGCCTACAGTCTGGAGCCCCCGGCCTGGACATTCCGCCATTCAACCAATCCCCCAGCCCACCTGAACCTACCCGCTCCCCATTTATTGACCCTAACCCACTACTCCCTTACTATTTAGCCAGTTTCAACATCATCCTCAACTGGTTTGAAGAACTGAAGGAACGGGTGCCGGTGCCATGATTCTTGAGTTCAAGGTAACGCCAAATCATCTTGTCGGAAGTTGAGAAATTCAGCAAATGGAAGCTAGGGCTCAACCGAAATGAATTTTTATCGCCTGCGAGAATTATCAGCCCAACCGCACGAAACCATCTTCAGGGAATCCCGCTTCGGAAAGAGCTTGTCGTTTGTGATCTCCTTGACGATATCGGTAACCCTCGCCAGCGTGGGTTACTACTATTCCGGTTGGTATTACTACTTTGCTGCGGTCATGGGGCTGTACTCACTCATGTGTCTTTCGGGATTGCGAGCCAGTCTTGGAGAAAGCAACTGGTTGATGCGTTGGGACGGTGACCGGCTCTTCATCAAATACCGATCCTATCTGAACTACAACTTTCCGAAAGACGACCCGGTGGTTGTCGAGGTGGGAATATCGGAGATCGACTGGATCCGGGCGTTCAGGGAAATACGTATTTTCCCAGGAGTTGGGGGGGGGGGACCCAACGCGGAGTGAATGAATCGTGGACGTATCTGGACATACACCTGGATCACTCAGATACCGGGGAGCTTCGAGAGCACCTGAAACAGGAGCGCCAATCGTTTGCCAAGAAGGGCCGAGTCAGGAAATCCCGCCGGTCACACTACCCTGTTCGGCTGATGGACAACGACCTCATCCGCGTCGATTGGAAGAGTCACCAGACCTCTATCACGCCCGATACCGAGCAGACTCTGAGATTGCTCGGGCGCAAAATTAGTATTCGAAAGCAGGCTGGTCTCAACGGATCGACGCAACACTTTATCTTAAAAGGAAGAGGTGGAGTGTATGCGGAAAGGGATGCGATTCGGTTTCACGGCGGCGGAGAAGGCGGAGGTATGGGATCGGTGGCGGCGAGGGGAATCTCTGCATGAGATCGGGCGAGCGTTTGGCAAGCTGTCATCGTCTGTATATTGTCAGCTGGCGCATACCGGAGGCATTCGTCCTCGACCACGACGACGGTCGAGGTTGGCTTTGAGCCTGTCGGAACGTGAGGAGGTCTCCCGCGGGATCGCGGCCGAGCAGTCGTTGCGTTCGATCGCAGAGTGTCTGGGGCGTTCACCCTCGACGGTGAGCCGGGAGATCCAGCGCAATGGGGGCTATGATGACTACCGGGCGTCTGTCGCCGATGAACAGGCTTGGAACCGGGCCCGTCGCCCGAAGCGATGTCAGTTGGGTCGCCATCCGCGGTTACGGCGAATGGTGGCGAGGAAGCTCCGGCGGAATTGGTCGCCCGAACAGATCGCCGGCTGGCTGAAGCGATCCTATCCAGAGGATGAGTCGTATCACGTGTCCCACGAGACGATCTATCGCAGCCTATTCGTGCAGGCGCGCGGGGTGTTTAAGAAAGAACTACTTAGACATCTGAGGTCGAGACGAACGATTCGTCGATCCCGACATTCCAGTCACAAAGGTCACGGGAAAGGGGATCTCGCCGATATCGTATCGATTCGTGAGCGCCCGGCCGAGGTCGAAGATCGTGCCGTTCCCGGTCACTGGGAGGGAGATCTGATAGTGGGATCGAACAACACCTACATTGCGACCCTGGTCGAACGCCATACCCGTTACGTGATGTTGGTGAAAGTGTCGGATAAACAGACCAAGACCGTCGTGCCTGCACTGATCAAGCACGCGAAGAAACTACCGACCGAGCTGTATAAATCGCTGACCTGGGATCGCGGCAAGGAAATGGGAGATCATCGGCGGTTTACCCTGGCGACCGACATCGACGTCTACTTCTGCGATCCGCAGAGTCCATGGCAACGTGGTTCCAATGAAAACACGAATGGCCTGCTCCGACAGTACTTCCCAAAGAGAACCGACTTATCGGTGCACTCGCAGGCGCACCTGAACAAGGTGGCACGTGAGCTCAATGAACGGCCGCGTAAGACGCTGGAGTTTGAAACTCCAGCAGAACGATTCAACGCTTGTGTTGCATCGATCGGTTGAGGTGGCAAGGAAGAAGACAAACACCTCACCAACTACAACAAGCTTGCGGAGTTGGACGCCGACCAGCAAGAACTGCTGATCCGACAGCTGGCAGAAACAGGTGCTAGTATGGCGGCCGCACGCGCGGCGAAACATCTGCACGGCAGCAGCACGACCGAGGCAGTCCAATACGTCAGAAAGTTGCTTGAGGACTGACGCCGCTTGGATCAACCGCATAGAGTGAAGGCTGAAGAACTGAAGGAACGGGTGCCGGTGCCATGATCGGCCAGCCGCTCGACCACTGCGAGATCACCGACAAGCTCGGCTAGGGTAGTATCGCGAGGCCGAACGGAACGAGCCAGGTCTGATCTAATTAAAGGAGATTCAAAATGAGTGTGAGTTTGGCAGACGCGCGAAGAGTGATTGCGGCAGCAGAGAAGAAAGCTGCTGAGATCGGACAACCGATGAACATCGCTGTGGCGGACGCAGGCGGAAATCTCGTCTCCCATGTCCGGATGGACGGAGCGTGGATTGGAAGCATTGACATCTCCCAGAAGAAGGCCTATACGTCACGCGCCTTTGACATTGAGACGAAAGATCTTTCATCGCACTCGCAGTCGGGCCAGCAGTTCTTCGGGATTCATGCATCCAACAGCGGCAAGATCATGATCTTTGCCGGCGGCATTCCGCTGAAAAAGGATGGCCAGGTCGTCGGCGCGGTTGGCGTCAGCGGCGGATCGGGAGAGCAGGACCATTCCGTAGCTGAAGCCGGCGCTGCAGCGTTTTAAGTGGAAGACGAGCCTGAACTGACCGACGACCGCACCTCCCTCGAACGGTTCCAACGCGAAGCTCAAGCCGCCTCTGCGCTCAATCATCCCAACATCTGCACGATCCACGACATCGACGAGCACGCCGGCCAGCCGTTCATCGTGATGGAGTTGATGAAGGGGCAGACGCTCAAGGAGAAGCTGGCACGCGGGCCGCCCGTGACGGCGGTTGCCTCGCCAACCCGTAAGCCGGCGGCGTCCAAGATCGTCTCGGTTCCCGTCATCCGAATGTCGCCCTGGATGAGCGCCGAGTGTCGGAAGAAGCCGGGTGGCCCGGTCGAACCGGTCGCCTGTGCGTTTTGCCATCCGCTTCAAAGCCGCCCAGGGAGTGTCGCTTGCCGCAAAAATTGTCTTTTTGGTTGCGGTGGTGGGTGATTTGGTATTACAAACGACACTCTACGCCTCCTTTACGCGCAAAACGTGCGTCTGTGGGCGCAATTAATCTGAGGAATCCTACCAGAACACCAACGGGAGATCGGATATGTCGAGAGAGCAGTACAAGTACAAGGGCAAAGGGCTGGATGTGGGTACGTCCTTCGTTCGATCCGCCGAGCGAAGTGGCCTGGAAGTCGTGTTTCGGACTGAGCGGACCGCTTTCGTCGACGTGGACCAGAACGACTTTACCGAATCCATGCTGGCCATGGCCGACATGGAGTACGTCAAGAGTGGCAACGATGTCTTCATCGTGGGAGACAAGGCCCTCGAGTTCGCCAACATCAGCGACCGAAACGCGCGTCGTCCGTTGCGTAGAGGCCTGATCAGCCCCGTGGAGACCGAGGCGCTGCCCATGATCGAGATGATCGTGTCGCGGGTTGCTGGCGCTGCTCGGCAGTCAGGTGAACCTCTGTACTACTCGATTCCGGGAGAGCCCATCGACGCCGAAGTCAACTTGACCTACCATAACCGAACGCTGCAGTCGATGATGCGGAAGCTGGGTTACGACGCTAAGCCCATTAACGAGGGCCTGGCTGTAATCTTCGCCGAGTTGGGTGGGGAAGAACGCCTTACCGGCATTGGCATGTCGTTCGGCGGCGGGATGGTGAACACGTGCTTCGCGTACCGCTCGATTCCTCTGATGAGTTTCAGCTTGGCGCGGGCCGGCGACTGGATCGACGAAAAGACGTCGCTCGCCGTAGGAGAGCATGCAAGCTACGTCTGTGCGGTCAAGGAAGAGGGTTTAGACCTGACGCGGAGCGAGAGCATGGGTAAGATAGAAAATGCCCTGGCGATCGCCTACGACGACCTGGTCGGTTACGTCGCCAGGGTTCTCACGAAGGAAGTCGGCAAGATGGTTAACATGCCCAAGCTTTCCGAACCCCTGCCCGTCGTGATTGCCGGCGGAACGGCCACGCCTCGGGGGTTTACGGAACGGTTCAAGCAAGCCCTCAAGGCCCAAGACTTCCCGCTGGAAATCGCCCGTGTCAGGCTGGCGCAGGACGCGTTTGGTGACGTGGCCCGAGGTGCGCTCGTGGCGGCTCAGGCTGAGAACGGTGGCGCCGAAGTGAAATCCACCGAAGAGCGCAGCGACTGGAACGAGAACTGACCGCGGCGTTGTTACAGGTCTGCGGTTGAGGGGGTTCTAAGACCTCTTCAGACGGATTTCCATATCAGCACGAGAGGTCCGGGGTGACACTCCGTGGCCGGTGCCGGCTTCATCGCGGGAAGCTGTCGGGCCATTCCTTGGGTTCTTTCTTGGCGGGCTTGGCGGGCTTGGCGGGCTCGGAGAATTCCTGTTCTTCCTCGGCCTGGCTGTTCGAGTCGGAAGCCCCGCGGCTACGGCCTTCGAAACTACCGCCCTCTTCGATTACGAGTTGAGGCGTCCTGATGTCTCCACGGAGTCGACCGCTCGAAAAAATATCAACCCGGCGGATGCCTTCGACATTTCCGAAGACCGATCCATAGACCTGGATCTCACCGGCCTTAATGTCGGCATGGATCGTCGCCCGTTCACCGACGATCAAGATGTCGGATGTCTTGATCGATCCGTGAATGTCCCCGTCGACCCGCAGCGTCCCGGAAAACGTCAACTCCCCGGTTACGGATGTCCCATGGTCGAGAAAGCCCTTGAACTCGTCGGATCCGTATCTTCGGCGTAGCTTCACTGTCCCTCTCCGTAGTGCAAATGAGTCCGTATTGTGAAACGAATGCGGAGAAGTGTCAATCGAGGTGTCAGATCCCGGTGGTGTTGCCCTCGGCCCGACGCACGCCTCCCGAGACGACCAGGGACAGATGACAGCATGTCGGATCCATCTCGTGCTGCACTACAGGCACCAGCCCGGCCGACTCTGTCCCAATGTCGATGCCGCCGCATCCTGTGAACAAACTGATGACGGGTTCTCCCGGAAAGTGGGCAAGCTGTTCTCCTCGCGGTCCGGCCAGGTCCGACTGGATACGCTCGACCAGGAGCCGCGGCTCGGCGCAATCCTTCCTGCGTGGCTCCTCAATAGCCCGAGCCTCGATCCACGGTTGGTCATTGACGAACCAGCACATTGCATCGAGCTGTTCGAGATAGCTCGGACTCCGGCTCGCCGTCACTGCCCGCCCCTCGAAATCTCGGACATGACTTCTGCGTGGGGCCGGTAGCCCAACTCTTCGGCCAAGCGCTCCTGCCGTTCCTCTTCCTTTGGATCGACGGTGTTCTGCCGCTTCTCCCAACACTCCAGCGCGCCAGGCACCGTCCTCTCGGGCCCAATAGATCTCATCGCCGACGTTGACTATGCAGAGCGCCGTGTTACAGGCGCAGGCTTCGGGCCGTACTTGGAGCGAAAGACCGGCAAAAATCCCACCTGATCCCTCCTTGTGTTTTGCGTGTCGTCATCGGTCGCGGTCTCACGATTCCCTCGCCACCGCGTCGAGGACCTCGTCCCAGTCCCTGTTGTCGCCCGGGTCGCCGTCAGTCCAGCTAAGAAACAACGCCCTGTAGTAGGGCAAGCGTGCTTCGGCGTCCGGAGTTCCGCCCAGCATTGTTCGCAGAGCGGGAACATTCCTCTGGATTCGTTGTAGCGAGTCTGGTGCCCATCAACGATGTTCCAGGTCGTCAGGCACCGACCGCACAAGCTGAAGCCCGGATACAGAAAGTGAGAAAGCCGACCAATTCGAAGCTGGTATCGATCGAGAAACGAGCGGAGCGTCCGTGGCCGACGGGCGGGGCAGTAGTACGCTTGGCCCCAATGGTTGGGTTTTCCTTTGACAGGGGACAGTGGCCCGCATCCATCGCTCCACCAAGGTCGGCGCTCATCCGCCGTCCTTCCGCATTCGCAGACGACGCTGAGGTCCAGATGGCGAGGGTACTCACGGTCGTCCTGTTCCTTGGCTTCGATCTTCCCGGTACTCCCTCAGCCGGTACTGGATCTTCCAAATGCTGACCTCTCATAGAAAACAAAGGACTTAGAAAAAACGACCCGTTTTCGGCCCTACTGACTTACGCTCGCCTAAACACGCCCAGGTCGGTAGGCCGTCCCGTTGATGATGGTGGTCTGGGCGGACAGTTTCCTGTGCGGCTGGCATTGCCGGTCGTCGTTGGAAGGCGCGGCGCGGTTGGAGCGCCTGATTGAGGAATAGCCGCCTACGGGCCTTCCCAGGGCCCTCTTGCCCAGTCCCGCAATTTGCCCGAGTCGCTGGCTCCGATCGAGGTAAGGTCGCCGACCTGTGTCTCCTCCCCGCAGGCCACGCGCACGCCGATCTTCGCCGCAGAGAGCATGAGCCAAAAGCACGAGACACGCATTATTTGCATCCCAGACACCGATCGTGCATTATTTGTAGACCTGAAATGACGGGAAAAGGCGGGATACGATCCATGCTCAAAGTATTCCAGCGCATCTCATTGGGCTCGAACCCCAGCTGTACTGATAGGAACCCAACATGGTAAGCCTGATCAGAGAAACGAGCGCCGCTCGCCGAGTGATCGTTGTCGGCACCTATCTTCTTGCATTCGTACTATTTATTGTCGGAGGCGGGCTGATCTATCTGGGCTCAACAGGTTCGAATGAAGTCTCCTTTCAGTCCGTCAACTCACGGAACGGACCGGCGGTGCTCTCCCTTGCGGCCGCAACTGTGGCTGGCGCCGCGTTGCTCCACGTGAAGAGTCAGCGTAGCGGTCAAAGTTCGTCGACCGATAGAAGCGAGTTCAAGGGCAGTTCGGCGAGCGAGGGTTAACAGCTCAAAAGCCCAAGCTCGACGGGCGAGAGTGAGCAGCTCCAGAACCTAAGCTCGATGAGCGAGAACAAACAAGAAACTCCCCTTAAGCCTCGGCGGTCACCCAAAACCGGCCAATGGTGGTCACCTGAAAACCGGCCAACGAACATAGATAAGCCCGGGACATTGACACCGACGGGAAGCCGAAACAGGCTCCGTCGGCATGAGCAATGTCTTGAGCACAGAAAAGAGAGAGCAAGTTGTTGCATTGGGGCGGCTTGGATGGCCGCTGCGTCGGATCGAACAGACCACCGGCGTGCGTCGTGAGACGACCAGTGCGTATCTGAGAGCGGCCGGAATCCCCATTCGGCCGCCCGGGAGTTGGGGCCGGCGACCGGCAAAACCGGCCAACGAGGTGACCACCGACCCGGACGGCGTAAATGGTGTCGTTGAGGGGTTTGGCGGTTCCGATACTTCAAAACCGGCCAACGAAGTGACCACCGACCCGGAGGCCGAGAATCCGGTCTCGGCAGAGTCGTCGGCTCCCCCTCCAAGCCCACCGTCGGGCAGTTCCTGCGAGCCGTACCGGGAGACGATCCAACAGGCGCTGGAGCGTGGCCGCAACGCGATGGCGATCTGGCAGGACCTGGTCACGGATCACGGTTTTGCCGGCAGCTACGAATCGGTCAAGCGTTTCGTTCGCAAACTCCGGGGAGTGCGATCCCCGGAAGCGGTCGGAATCATCCAGACCGGAGCTGGAGAGGAAGCGCAGGTCGACTACGGGACCGGACCGATGGTCCGGGATCCGAAGACGGGCAAGTACCGACGGACGCGGCTGTTCGTGATGACGTTGGGCTACAGCCGCAAATCGGTCCGGCTGCTGACGTTCAAGTCCAGTTCCCGCATCTGGGCCCAGTTGCACGAGACCGCGTTCCGCCGACTCGGCGGCACTCCCCGCCTCATCGTGCTGGATAACCTGCGCGAAGGCGTGATCGTCCCGGACCATTACGACCCCACCCTGAATCCGTTGTTTCGAGATGTCCTGACCCATTACGGCGTGGTGGCCATGCCATGCCGGGTGCGCGATCCAGACCGCAAAGGCAAAGTCGAATCCGGTGTCGGGCACGCCCAGAAGACCCCATTGAAGGGACAGCGCTTCGAGAGCCTCGACCAGGCCCAGGGGTATCTGGATCGATGGGAAGTCCGATGGGCCGACACCCGCATCCACGGCACGACCAAGCGGCAGGTGGCGGCCATGTTCGCCGAAGAGAAACCATCTCTTAAGCCGCTGCCGATCGAACCGTTTCGCTATTACCAATTCGGTGAACGTGTCGTCCATCTCGACGGTTGCGTCGAAGTCGAAGCCGCCTATTACAGTGTACCGCCGGGCTGGATCGGACGGGGTGTCAAGGTCCAGTGGGACACGCTTCACGTCCGGATCCTGGACCCAAACACCTATCAACTCCTCCGCGAGCATGTCCGCCAGAAGCGGGGTGGATACCGTGTCCGTGCTGAAGACAACCCGAAGAAAACCCCGTTAACGACGGTGCAACTGCTGGCCCGAGCCCGCCGCGCTGGCACCCACATCGGCACACTCTGTGACGCCATTCACCGCCGACAAGGGGAAGCTGCGGTCCGCCGCATCCTGGGTGTGCTCTCCCTGGCCAAGAAGTACGGTGTCTCCGCCGTGGAGGATGCTTCGGCTGCGGCACTGGAACTCCACGGCTACGAGTATCGTTTCGTCCGCCGCTATCTGGAGCGGCGACCTCCACTCGCCCTGCGTCAGGTCGATCCTCTCATTCGCGAACTGACTCAGTATCGCGATCTCATCAACCTCAAAATCCAGGAGCAGGAACACTCATGAATCTGATCGAACTCCAGCGGGCTCTCCGACAACTCCGGCTCGGCGGCATTGCCGAGGTGTTGGAAACACGCCTCCACCAGGCCCAGACCGAAGCCATGGCGCCGATCGACTTGGTCTCTCGTCTGGTCTCGGATGAACTGGACCGTCGCAGCATCCGGTTGTTGGAACGGCGTCGGAAACAGGCCCGGTTCCGCGATCCCCAGAAGACGCTCGACTCCTTCGACTTTACTTTCAACAAGAAGATGAATCGTAGTCTGGTCTTCGACCTGGCGACGGGCGCCTTCATCTCCAGGCACGACGATGCCTTGTTTCTCGGTCCTCCTGGCACCGGCAAGAGTCATCTGGCTCAGGCCATCGGCTTGGCTGCGATTGAGCAGGGCTATCGCGTCGTCTACCGTGAAACTCATGCGCTTCTCGACGACATCGCCGAAGCCACCATTGACGGTACCCGAAAGGAGTGCATGGAAGCTTTGGCGACGGTCCCGCTGCTGATCATCGACGATCTGGGGATGCGGAAGCTTCCTCCCACTGCAGCAGAGGAACTCCTCGAGATCGTGATGCGACGCTATGAACGGACCAGTACGTTACTGACATCGAATCGACCCGTCCAAGACTGGGGAAAACTACTGGGTGATAGCGCCGCCGTCACAGCCATGCTGGACCGGCTGCTCCATCACGGCCACATCCTCAAATGCGGCCCTCGGAGTTGGAGGACTAAAACGGGCTTGCCGAGTCCAGTCCCAAAGAGGTAGAACAACACCGTCCCGGGCCATCCCCGTTGGCCGGTTTTGAAGTGACCACTGAGGCCTTAAGGAGAGCTCCATGGGAATCGATACTCAAGCACTCAAGGACAAGATCACGCGCGACATCAATGAACATCAGAGCGCTATTTCTAGGCTTGAAGAGGACTTGGAGGCCGTCGAAAAGGTGGAGAACCTGGCGAAGGAGCTGGACGTTGTGGACAATCAGCCCGAGCCCCCGAGTAACGGCCAACCATACAAAAAGATGCAGCAGCAGGACGCATGCCTCGATGTGCTCAACCATGCCGATAAACCGATGACTGCTGAAGCGGTCGCTGAGGTGCTCAAGACCGGTGGCTATCCTTTTGCGGCTAACGACAAGAAGAACAGACTTCAGAGCGCCTTGAAAGTGATGGTCAAGGATGGCCAGATAAGAGCGAACGGAAAGGGAGCTTCAGCAGAATTTCACGTGTGAGGCAAGGGGTTCATGCTCGATAAGGAAACAGGCCCAGTACACGCGTTCTGACCAAGGACTAATCCTGGGAGCCCTGTCGGTATCAGCAGGCTATGTGTCTCTTCCAACTCACGGGCCTGTTCTCTCGGCAACGAAATCCTTGCACCCGTGGCTGACCAGAACGATCACACCGGCCAGCAATCCACCCAGTACAACACCCTTCATTGATCGAACCCATATCGTCGCCTCCTCGACTTGAGGCGTTCTCCACACGACTGGTCGATGTTTATGGGAGTAGGTAGTTGCGGCTACCTTACGTGGACATAGTTATTGATGCCCTAGGGGTTAAGGAGCCACTCCCTTTTGCCATGCATTCGTCCACCCAGCCGCTTAAGAACTGGGATTTTTTCCTGAGAAATCGGGCTTATTGATATCAGCCACACGCTCAACCTACCCCCCACCCCTTTTCTCTGGTCCCTGGCTGGATGGTTTTCCCCTGCTCTAGTGGCTAGAGAATTGGTGCAGTGGAGAGAAGGTAGGGCCATAGCGATCTGACCACCCTGGGATTTCGATTTCATGGGTACCCCCAGGGGTCGGGTTTTGGAGGCTGTGTCGCACGAACGGTGCCCCACTTTGCCCGTCACTTTGCCCGTGGCGGTACAGAGCCTTCTAATTTCAACCAACTCCAGCCAATTTAGGGGCAGAAAATGACGACTAGCAGGATGGGGAAAGAGCCATAACTACCTATGTATATAGGGTTTACATCGGCATTGGGAGTGGGGTGAACCCACGGCCCTGGGATTGTGGCTCCAGTGGTCGCGGGTTCAACTCCCGTCGCTCACCTTTCATCAGCGTCGGGCCCACCGTCCTTAAGCCAACCCTTGGTTTCGAGTGCTCGATCTTCTCCGGACAACTCAGTCGAAGGGAACTCGAGCGGGACGGTCCCCCCACGCCCCCTACCCT
Organism: Terriglobia bacterium; assembly: GCA_965206125.1. Classification (GTDB taxonomy): domain Bacteria; phylum Acidobacteriota; class Terriglobia; order 20CM-2-55-15; family 20CM-2-55-15; genus CAXWPM01. Next base: position 222,482 of record CBDBIN010000042.1, on the reverse strand, counting down.
CACAGCGTCGGTCCCACCGTCCTTAAGCCAACCCCTGGTTTCGAGTGCTCGATCTTTTCCGGACAACTCAGTGGAAGGGAACTCGAGCGGGACGGTCCCCCCCACGCCCGGCAGGACCGCGGGCACATGGAAGGGGTTTACCCGGTCGCTACCGTTTCCGGTTCTGTTCTTAGCGGCCGTCGGCGGGAGGTTCGCGGAGCTCGATCTGCTCAAGGAGCGCGCGGGCTATTTCGAGTTCAATACGTGTCCGAGCGAGGGCGGCTTCAGTGTCGGTAATTCCCTGCTGCGCCTGGTCCCGCTGCTGCTGGCTCGCGATCGGGGCCTGGACCTGGGCCCGAAAGCGGTTGATGTCCAGCTGCTGGCGTACCTCTCGGTCTTCCAATTGCTGAATCAGATCCTGCTGGGCCTCCAGTTCGGCCAGCCAGGCGAGCCTGGCCTCTTGGCTTTCCGCATCCGGTGGCTCGACCGCGGCCGGATCCGTCCCTCCGCCGGACTGGAGTTCTTCGGTCCGCTGCCCCGCGGCAGCAAAGTCCGCTGTCTGCTGCCGGCTGGCCGCCATTTCCGCCCGGACTTCAGAAAGCGCCTGCTCCGCGTCTGCCAGCTCCGCCTGTAACTGCGCCCGATTGCCCCCCAGCGGGTTGGCAAGCGACACGCGCAGCCGCGAGATCTCCCGGAGCGCCTCCGCCTCGAAGGCCTCGAGCATCTCGGTCGTGCTGCCTGACAGCTCTTCACCGATACCGGCAGCGTCGGACGCGATTCCGAGATCCGAACTGACCTGGTCGACCGCTACCCCAAGATCCTCGAGAGCTGCGATCACCTCCGGCCTCACTTGCTGAAACCGGGCTGCGAGGCCCTCCGTCGTGTAGACCTCGGCCGTGGACGTTTCGGCAGCACGCCGTGCCCGCTCTCGCCGCGCCAGTTCGGCCAACTCGCCGACGGTCTGTGCAGCCGCGAACGTGCCGAACAGGAGCGTTATAATCAACGCGTTAAGGGTGACTCTCATGAGCAGGATTATACATTTCAAATGTCCGGGCTGTGAAACGGAAGTCGAGACCGCTCCCCACGCCTTCGAGGCACTTCAGTGCCCCGCCTGCAGCCGCAAACTGGATCTCCGGCCGACAGCCGTGGTCCGCTCCGGGGATATGGTCGACGCCTGCGCGGCCTGCGGGCACGACAATCTATACATTCAAAAGGACTTCAACCGCACGTTGGGCCTGACCATTGTTGTCGTCGGGGTGCTGTTCAGCCTGTTTTTCTTCGCCCGCAATGCCCCGGCTTACGCCATGTTGGCGCTGGTAGGGATGGCCGCCATCGACGGGCTCATCTACCTCGTGGTCGGGGAAGTAACCGTCTGCTACGCCTGTCACGCCATCTACCGGGGGTTCGGTCCCAACCCCGCACATGCCCCCTTCGACCTCGAAATGCTGGAAAAATACGGGGGCCGGGATCCACGCTACTGACGCGTCATTCATCCCCCCAGGGAACCGCCCGAAAGCCCAGAAAAATTGATTTGTCAACTCTTTATGGACGGCCGCCGTGCTTGAAAACGGCCCTTACTTTGCGATATCTTGAGCGTTCAGAAGCCAGATCACCGGTTCCATCGAACAGCTGTGTCTAAAACCGGCTGGTCTCAACGGATCGACGCAACACTTTATCTTAAAAGGAAGAGGTGGAGTGTATGCGGAAAGGGATGCGATTCGGTTTCACGGCGGCGGAGAAGGCGGAGGTATGGGATCGGTGGCGGCGAGGGGAATCTCTGCATGAGATCGGGCGAGCGTTTGGCAAGCTGTCATCGTCTGTATATTGTCAGCTGGCGCATACCGGAGGCATTCGTCCTCGACCACGACGACGGTCGAGGTTGGCTTTGAGCCTGTCGGAACGTGAGGAGATCTCCCGCGGGATCGCGGCCGAGCAGTCGTTGCGTTCGATCGCAGAGTGTCTGGGGCGTTCACCCTCGACGGTGAGCCGGGAGATCCAGCGCAATGGGGGCTATGATGACTACCGGGCGTCTGTCGCCGATGAACAGGCTTGGAACCGGGCCCGTCGCCCGAAGCGATGTCAGTTGGGTCGCCATCCGCGGTTACGGCGAATGGTGGCGAGGAAGCTCCGGCGGAATTGGTCGCCCGAACAGATCGCCGGCTGGCTGAAGCGATCCTATCCAGAGGATGAGTCGTATCACGTGTCCCACGAGACGATCTATCGCAGCCTATTCGTGCAGGCGCGCGGGGTGTTTAAGAAAGAACTACTTAGACATCTGAGGTCGAGACGAACGATTCGTCGATCCCGACATTCCAGTCACAAAGGTCACGGGAAAGGGGATCTCGCCGATATCGTATCGATTCGTGAGCGCCCGGCCGAGGTCGAAGATCGTGCCGTTCCCGGTCACTGGGAGGGAGATCTGATAGTGGGATCGAACAACACCTACATTGCGACCCTGGTCGAACGCCATACCCGTTACGTGATGTTGGTGAAAGTGTCGGATAAACAGACCAAGACCGTCGTGCCTGCACTGATCAAGCACGCGAAGAAACTACCGACCGAGCTGTATAAATCGCTGACCTGGGATCGCGGCAAGGAAATGGGAGATCATCGGCGGTTTACCCTGGCGACCGACATCGACGTCTACTTCTGCGATCCGCAGAGTCCATGGCAACGTGGTTCCAATGAAAACACGAATGGCCTGCTCCGACAGTACTTCCCAAAGAGAACCGACTTATCGGTGCACTCGCAGGCGCACCTGAACAAGGTGGCACGTGAGCTCAATGAACGGCCGCGTAAGACGCTGGAGTTTGAAACTCCAGCAGAACGATTCAACGCTTGTGTTGCATCGATCGGTTGAGGTGGCACGTGAAATCGATAAAGTCTCAGTCTGCCGTCCGCGAGCCCGTACCTTCGCCGCGCCAACCCGGCACCACGACCCTGACCGACATGCTGTATTACATGAAGTTGACCCGGGAACTGGAAGACCGGATCGAGCGCAAGCTGTACCGACAGGGCAAGATCGTCGGCGGGGTGTATGTCGGGCGGGGGCAGGAAGCGATTGCCGTCGGCGCCTGTATCGACCTGGAGGAAGACGATGTGGTCTGTGTATCCCACAGAGACATGGGCGCCTTCCTGATCCGAGGCATGTCAACGCGGGAGATCCTGGCCCAGTACATGGGGCGCGCAACCGGCCCGACCAAGGGCAAGGACGCCAACATGCACATGGGCTCGATGAAGTACAACCTGATCGCGTTCGTCAGCATGCTGGGCGACAACATCCCGGTGGCGTCCGGAATCGGTCTGTCTTTCATGATGCGGGGACAGAAACAGGTCTCGATCTGCTTCTTTGGCGATGGGGCGACCAGCCGTGGGGACTGGCACGAAGGGATGAACATCGCGGCGGTCCTCAAGACCCCGACCGTCTATATCTGCAACAACAACCAGTACGCCTACTCCACACCGCTGGAGCGGCAGATGGCGGTCGAGAACGTGGCCGACAGGGCCGAAGCTTACGGCATGTCCGGGGAGATCGTCGATGGCAACGATGTCGCCGCCGTTTGGGAAGCGACCACGCGCGCCATCGAAAAGGCCCGCAACGGCGGAGGGCCCTCGCTCATCGAATGCAAGACGTTCCGGATGACGGGCCATTCCGCGCACGATGACGCCGGCTACGTGCCGCCCGAGCTGTTCGAGTACTGGGAGAAGCGGGACCCCATCAAGCGGCTGGTAGCCACGATGCTCGAAAACAAACATCTGACCGAGAAGAGCATCGACGAAATGGACAAGCGAATTGTCACCGAGGTCGATAAGGCCGTCGCTATCGCTGAAAAGGACCCGATGCCAGACCCGGAAGACTGCCTCCGGGACGTCTACTGCGAAGAATAGAAGCACACGGGAACGGCACAAACACTCAATGGCACTGACAACCTACATTGAAGCGATCAAGCAGGGCATCTGGGAAGAGATGGCGGCCGACGAGCGCGTCTTCATCCTGGGCGAGGACGTCGGAATCTACGGCGGTGCCTTCAAGGTCACGGCCGGCATGCTGGAAGAGTTCGGCGAGTCTCGCGTGATCGACACGCCGATCTCAGAGTCCGCCATTGTCGGGACCGCCATCGGAGCGGCGATGATGGGAATGCGGCCGATCGCCGAGATGCAGTTCGCCGACTTCATCTCGTGCGCTTTCGACCAGATCACGAACTTTGCGGCCAAGTGCCGTTACCGGTGGGGCGCCGGCGTCCCGATCGTCATCCGCGGGCCCAGCGGGGGCGGCGTCCATGGAGGCCCGTTCCATTCGCAGAACCCGGAGATGTACTTCGTCCACACGCCGGGATTGAAGGTTGTCTGCCCGTCCACCGCTTACGACGCGAAGGGACTGATCAAGGCGGCGATCCGCGACCCCGATCCGGTGATCTACTTCGAACACAAGTTTCTGTACCGCCGGATCAAGGAGGAGCTGCCCACCGAGGACTACACGGTGCCGATCGGCGAAGCGATAGTCCGCAGGAACGGTACCGACATCTCCGTGATCACTTACGGCGCCATGGTGTTCCTGGCGCTCGACGCCGCGAAAGAACTGGAGAAGGAAGGGATCGATCTGGAGGTCGTGGACTTGCGGTCGCTGCTTCCCTACGACAAGGAGACCGTTCTGGACTCCGTCAAGAAGACGAACAAGGTAATCCTCCTGCACGAAGACACGCGAACCGGGGGGTTCGCCGGAGAACTGGCGGCTGTGATCGCGGAGGAGGCATTCGAACATCTGGATGGCCCGGTGCGGCGCATCACAGCGCCCGACACCCCCGTACCCTACAGTCCTCCCCTGGAAGAGTTTTTTCTGCCGAAAGTATCGGACATCGTCCGCGTCGCCCGGGAGTTGAACGCATACTGATTCCGAGGATTACACTGAGGACCGAAGAGAAGACAGGCACGGATTACACAGATTACACGGATAGGACTAAGCCTATGGTCTGGTGTCCGAAAGACACTCGTCCGCTAAACCGTGCAATCCGTGGCATGGTTTTCTTCCCCTTATCATCCGTGGCTCCCGAACAGGATTAGAAGATGTCTGACACGAAAGTGATCATGCCCCAGATGGGGGAGAGTATTTTCGAAGGCACCCTGACGAAATGGCTCAAGCAGGCGGGTGATCAGGTCGCTCGTGATGAACCCTTGTTCGAAATCTCGACCGACAAGGTGGACTCGGAGATACCCGCTCCAGCGTCCGGCATCTTGAAAGAGATCGTCGTCCAGGAAGGGGAAACCGTGGAGATCAACACGGTCGTCGCCCTCATCGGTGAGTCGGGTGGGGCGGCAAGCGGAGGCGACAAACCGAAGGCAAAGCCAAAAACCAAGAAGGACGACAAGAAGGCGGAGGCGCCCCATGCACCCACTCCGCCACCCGAACCGGCTCCGACGCCGGCGGAAATTGCGGCGGACGAGACCGACGACAAGAGTCTCCGGTCGTCACCGCTCGTACGCAGGATCGCCCGCGAGCATGGCATCAGCACCGGCGAGTTACGAGGCAAGGGTACGGGCGCCGGCGGGCGAATCACGAAACGCGATGTCCTGAGCTACATCGAACAACGGGGCGAACCAACCGCTGCCCCGGCTCCGGCGGCTCGGAAGAGGGCAAAGCCTGCCGCCCCCGCGATCGATTTCAAGGGCCCAGAACACCGTGTGCCGATGACGGCGATGCGCAAGTCGATCGCCGAACACATGGTGGTCAGTCGCCGCACCTCTGCCCATGTCGCCACACTGTTTGAAATCGACTGTTCCGCAGTGATGGCCGCGCGGGCGGCACTCAAGCCGGAGTTCGACCGATCCGGCGTCCGTCTGACCGTCACACCGTTCTTCATCCGGGCCGTGGTACGCGCCCTTGGGAAGTTCCCCATCCTGAACGCTTCCCTGGACGGCAACGACGTTGTCTACAAGCGGGCGATCAACATCGGCATCGCCGTCGCCCTCGACTGGGGACTGATCGTACCGGTCGTCAAGGATGCGGGGGAAAAGAATCTTCTCGGCCTGGCCAAGACCATCAACGATTTGGGCGAGAGGGCGCGGACCAAAAAGCTGAAGCCTGATGAAGTCCAGGGTGGAACGTTTACGATCACAAACCCGGGCAACTTTGGCGGACTGTTCGGCATTCCCATCATCAACCAGCCGCAGGTTGCCATCCTCGGAATGGGCGGCATCGAGAAGCGTCCCATCGTCATCGGCGACGCGATCGCGATCCGGCCGATGGTGTACCTGTCGCTGTCGTTCGACCATCGTGTAATCGACGGCGCTGTCGCGGATCAGTTCATGGCGGACATCAAGGAGACGCTGGAGAGCTGGAAGGCCTGAGGGCGGTTTCGTTAGAGGAGCTCCGAATGCGCGGACGACTCAGAAAGCGAGACGAGATCCGCAACATTGCCCGGGCTGTCCTTGACACGTACGGCAAGCTCGACCCCAAGCTCCAGCACATCGACCCCACGCCCCTGCCCGACAAAGGGTCCGTCTTCGAGATCGTCGAAGACCTGCTTGAAGTCATCTACCCGGGATACTACGGCGCCAAACACCTCGAACCGTCGAACATCGACTACCACATCGGCGATCTGCTCGATTCGATCTACTCGCGTCTCAGCCAGGAAGTCTACCGCAGTGTTCGGCCCGAATGTGAACGGCCCGACGACCCGTGCAATCACTGTCATGAGGTTGCCGAAGATCAGACCCTAGCCCTACTGGGACGGATTCCCGACGTTCGGCGTCAGCTTTCCGAAGACGTCCAGGCCGGTTACGACGGCGATCCCGCGGCCAAGAGCACCGACGAGATCATCTTTGCCTATCCCGCCATCTACACGATCAGCGTGTACCGGATCGCCCACGAGTTGAACCGAAACGGCGTCCCGCTGCTGCCCCGGATCATGACCGAGTACGCGCACTCGAAGACAGGCATCGACATCCACCCCGGAGCGAAGATCGGTCGCGCGTTCTTCATCGATCACGGGACTGGGGTCGTCATAGGCGAGACGACGATCATCGGCGACCGGGTCAAGATCTACCAAGGGGTCACGATCGGGGCCCTGAGCTTCGCGAAGGACGCCGAGGGACAGATCGTCCGCGGGGAAAAACGTCACCCGACGATCGAAAACGACGTGGTCATTTACTCCGGAGCAACCATCCTCGGCGGCGACACGATCATTGGCGAGGGGGCGGTCATCGGCGGCAACGTCTGGCTCACGCGATCGGTCGCCCCGCACACTCGCGTCGTGATCTCGGAACCGGAACTGGTGATCGATCGGAAGTAGGTTGGCTGTTAGCCGTTGGCTCTTATCTCTAAGAATTCATGCTGATCCCGCAGCCAAACACCAACGGCCAAAAGCCAATCGCGACTGACCTCCCGGTCAGTCCTTGATGTAGATCTCGCTGCCCGATTCCCTGAACTCTTCACTCTTCTGTTTCATGCCCTCGTCGAGAGCCTGCTCTTCGCCCAAGCCCAGGCTGGCGGCGAAATCACGTACGTCCTGGGTGATCTTCATCGAGCAGAACTGAGGGCCGCACATACTGCAAAAATGTGCGACCTTGGCGCCGTCCTGGGGGAGAGTCTCGTCGTGGAACTCGCGAGCTGTCGTAGGATCGAGGCTCAGGTTGAACTGGTCATCCCAGCGGAATTCGAATCGCGCCTTGCTGAGTGCATTGTCGCGCTCCTGTGCCCCGGGATGCCCCTTGGCGAGATCGGCGGCATGGGCCGCGATCTTGTAGGCAATGACCCCATCCTTGACGTCCTTGCGGTCCGGAAGGCCCAGGTGTTCCTTAGGCGTGACGTAGCAGAGCATAGCCGTCCCGTACCAGCCGATCATCGCGGCGCCGATCGCACTCGTGATGTGGTCATAGCCGGGTGCGATGTCCGTCGTCAACGGCCCCAGCGTGTAGAAGGGCGCTTCGTGGGTCATCTCGAGCTGCAGGTCCATGTTCTCCTTGATCAGATGCATCGGGACATGACCCGGGCCCTCGATCATCACCTGACAGTCGTGCTCCCAAGCGATCTCGGTCAGCTCGCCAAGCGTCCTCAATTCCCCGAGCTGCGCGTCGTCGTTGGCGTCGGCAATCGAGCCAGGCCGAAGTCCGTCGCCAAGGCTGAACGACACGTCGTAGGCACGCATGATCTCGCACATTTCTTCGAAGTGGGTGTAGAGGAAGTTCTCTTCGTGGTGCGCGAGGCACCATTTCGCCAGGATGGCGCCACCACGGCTCACGATCCCTGTCATGCGGCGGGCCGTCCACGGTATGTAGCGCAACAGGACGCCGGCATGGATCGTGAAGTAGTCGACACCCTGTTCAGCCTGCTCGATCAGCGTGTCGCGGAAGATCTCCCAGGTGAGTTCTTCGGGCCGCCCCCCTACTTTCTCGAGCGCCTGGTAGATCGGCACCGTTCCGATCGGGACCGGCGAGTTCCTGAGGATCCACTCGCGGGTAGCGTGGATGTTGCGTCCCGTAGACAGATCCATCACTGTATCGGCACCCCAGGTGATCGACCACCGCATCTTCTCGACTTCTTCCTCGATCGAACTGGCCACCGCGCTGTTGCCGATGTTCGAGTTGATCTTCACGAGGAAGTTTCGGCCAATGATCATCGGCTCGGCTTCGGGATGGTTGATGTTCGAAGGGATGATCGCGCGTCCACGGGCGACTTCGTCGCGAACGAACTCCGGTGTGATGTAGTCCGGGAGGGCCGCACCGAAGGATTGCCCGCCGTGCTGGAATTCGAGCCGGGACCGATCGGCATCGTTCGCCGCAAAAGCCCTCTCGCGGCCGAGGTTTTCGCGAATCGCAATGTACTCCATCTCCGGTGTGATGATGCCCTGCTTCGCGTAGTACATCTGGCTGACTGCTCGGCCGGACTTGGCGCGCCAGGGCTTTCGCCTCAGGCCCGGGTAGAGTTCCAGACGGGTCAGCTTGTCTCCATCGGTCGCCATATCTCGATGTTTTTCAGTGAGATACCCGTCGTCCTCAGGACGCACCGATCGGCCGTCGTGCTCTTCGGCGTCTTCCCGGGCGACGATCCAATCCAGGCGGAGCGCAGGCAGGCCTTTCCGCACGTCGCAACGGACCTCGGGGTCGCCCCACGGACCGCGTGTGTCATAGACACGAACCGGAGGGTTGGGTTCGGAAACCCCGTCGGACGACGCTGTCTCGTGCAACTCGACAATGCGAAACGGCACGCGGAGGTCCTCGTGGATGCGGCCGTTAACGTACACCCGGCTACTGCGCCGGAACGTATCTTCAAGTTCGATAGGATCGTTGGAAAAGATTTTCGAGGTACTCATCGTCTCCCTCCGTCGGCATTACCCGAATCAGGTGTGAAGGGTCGACCTGCCAGATTCCCGGCAGGTCCTCTCAGCTGGTCCCGGGCGCCTCGACGCCGCTGGTTTCAGCTCCCCTGAACTTATCGTGGCACCTTGTGATGATCACGCCATCGGCCCCTCGAAGGCAAGCAGGTTTTCCTGGCGAGGCGACACGCCACCCGGGGCGTAGCGATGGCCGGAGAACCCGGTCACTACCGTTCCCGGTTCTGTTCGTGCTGACTGCGCCTGCGGCCAGAACCCGGAGCGGTATTGACGGGGTGGTATCCGTAACAGAACGACTACGTGCTGAAGGATTCGCCGCAACCGCAGGATTCTGTCACGTTGGGGTTGTTGAACTTGAAGCCGGCGCCCTGGAGGCCTTCGACGTAGTCGACTTCCGTGCCTTCCACGTGGAGGAGGCTGGATCGGTCAACAAAAACCTGCAGACCATCGAACTGGAAGACCTGATCGGTTTCCTCGTTGAAGCTCTTGTCGAAACCCATCCGGTAGGAATAGCCCGAGCAGCCCCCACCGACGACCTGGATCCGCAAACCGGCATACACGTCCGGCTGGTCGGCCAGGATTGCTTTCACTTTTTCTTCGGCCTTCTTGGTCAGCGTAATTCCCTTTGTCAGCGTAATTCCCATTGATTCTCCTCCTCTGCCCTCTGTTCTGTCGGCCGGGTCTATTCGGCTCCGATCCCCATAACCTGAAGCCGGACGACCCTCTCCCGTGGGCCATCCAATTCCCCCATGATCACGCTCTGCCATTCTCCGAGCACGACGTTGCCGTCGACGACCGGAAGCGTGACATGCGTCCCGAGAACCAGCGTCCTCAGGTGCGAATCCGCGTTGTTGCGGTCACAGTCAGACCATTCAGGATCGTTATGGCGATAGTAAGCGCCCTGGCTGACGAAACTCTCCAGATGAGCCCGGATGTCGAACAGTAAGGCATCTTGCCATTCATTGATGAATATGGCGCTCGTGGTGTGCATCGATGCCACGATCACCTGGCCGGCAATCACGCCCGACGACGCGACGAAGTCCTTCACTTGCTCGGTCAGGTTGTGAAGTTCCACACGATCCTGGGTCTGCACCGTCATGGTCGTATCGGCAACCCTATATGGTCCGGTGACGATGCAGGCGGTGCGTTGATCCAGATCTTTGGCGGAAACGGAAGCCATAGGTCTTCAACCCCTTCTCAAAAGGTTCCAATTCAGCGTGGGCACAAGAGGGCATTATAGCAAAGTTGACGCCTGTCTGTGCCCATCGACTTTGTTCCGTAGAGCGCTTCTTTTGCACCTATTTCCGCTCTTTGCACCAATTCGGGTCCACGGTTCTGGTGCAGATAGGATTGTCGGAGCGATAAGACCAGGAGTGTGCCGCAGCGATGCGGACTATGCTGCCATGACGTGACGCCAGATCACCGCAGGATTCGACTGCAATGTGATCGGAATTGCGAACTGGCGTTTGTGGATCTTCTGCGCCAGCTCGATGCCGGTAATCACCCGTCGCGCATTGTAGAACGTCTTGAATCCCAACATCGGCCGCAATCGCCCCTTCACCCGGCGGTGGTCCTGCTCCACCACGTTGTTCAGGTATTGACAGCAACGAATCTTCACCGGGTTCCGTCCCCGGAAGTTGAACTCCCCGTTCATTCCCATGCGACGTAGCGCGCTATGGCTCGGCCGGTGGCCATCCAGGGTGATGCTGTGTGGCTCCGGATGATGCTTCAGTGCCTTGCGAAAGAATGCCTTCGCTGCCGCAATGCCGCGTGTTCGACTCAGATAGAACTCCACGGTGTTGCCCTGTCCATCCACGGCGCGGTACAGATACATCCACTGGCCCCGAACCTTGATGAACGTTTCATCGACTCGCCAGCTTCCTCCTACCGGTCGCTCGAATCGGCGCCAGCGCTTTTCGCACGTTTCGGCATAGCGAACCACCCAACGCAAGATTGTGGTGTGCGAAATCGACAAGCCCCGCTCACCAAGAATCACGACCAAATCCCGGTAGCTGAGTTTGAAGCGAAAATACCAGCGAAGGCAGAGGAGAATGATGTCGTCTTCGAACCAACGTCCGGCAAATAGAGGATTCCGTTTCGTTTTGCGATGCGCCATATCCCATTATCGCCAATTCCCTTGGGCTGTCTGCACCAGAACCCCTCGGCCGCGATCCCGCGGGAGATCTCCTCACGTTCCGACAGGCTCAAAGCCAACCTCGACCGTCGTCGTGGTCGAGGACGAATGCCTCCGGTAAGCTGACAATATACAGACGATGACAGCTTGCCAAACGCTCGCCCGAAAGAGATTCCCCTCGCCGCCACCGATCCCATACCTCCGCCTTCTCCGCCGCCGTGAAACCGAATCGCATCCGTTTCGTTTTGCGATGCGCCATATCCCATTATCGCCAATTCCCTTGGGCTGTCTGCACCAGAACCCCTCGGCCGCGATCCCGCGGGAGATCTCCTCACGTTCCGACAGGCTCAAAGCCAACCTCGACCGTCGTCGTGGTCGAGGACGAATGCCTCCGGTATGCGCCAGCTGACAATATACAGACGATGACAGCTTGCCAAACGCTCGCCCGATCTCATGCAGAGATTCCCCTCGCCGCCACCGATCCCATACCTCCGCCTTCTCCGCCGCCGTGAAACCGAATCGCATCCCTTTCCGCATACACTCCACCTCTTCCTTTTAAGATAAAGTGTTGCGTCGATCCATTGAGATCAGCCTTGTTGGCGAAGAATCCGTGGAGTGAATTGAAAAACTAAGCTTTCATCAACAAATCACCCGTCCTGCTGGACGGCTTCAGGATCTAGTGGGGGCAACCCCGTGGAGGTTCGAGTCCTCTTTTCGGCATTCCTCTCCAAGAAATACACACACCCCGGTTGCATTGACCTTCGTTCCGTATGTGACAAGGCGTTCTGGATCGGTAGCCGACCGGCTAGCGTGCCGTGCCTTGATTCGAGACGTCGTAAATGATTCGCAAGGCGTTTCTTGACTGGTCAGTCGTTAAAGGTTGGACAAACCGCCCAGAAAAATAGGAGTATTCGCGTAGTGTGAATCCCTAAGAGCACCCCTAACTTGAGCTCGAGGAAGGTTCTTCAATAGACGATCCTTAGGCTGGGCTGGTTTCAATATGCTTAAGCGGCTGCTGGCTGACAGGCAACCCGTGGCGTTTCTATTTGCACTCGCGTTGGGAGCCCTGTTTGTTCCCAGGATGGAAGCGCAGGTTCTGGGATCCGTGAGCGCGGTTGGGCCGGCCGAACTGCGTGGCGTGCTTATCAACCAGGAAGGCACGTTGTTCTCGAACGACTCTGTCAACGTGCCCGAAGGGTCATACGCCAAGATCCTGCTCGCCAACGGCGGCAAGATCGAAATGGGCGGGGGGACGCGGTTGACCGTGTTAGGCGAAGGGCAGGGTACTCAGGTTGTGATGGATTCTGGAATTCTGGGTTTCACTGGAGTTAGCAATCAGCCGATCTTCATGATCGTCGGAAGCTATTACATCGTTGGCGGCGGGCAATCTGTCGGAGAGATCGAATACTTGACCGATGGATTGGTGAGCCTGGAGGTGATGGCAGGCGACACTGTCGTCTATGACGCGTCGGAGTCTAATGTATCGGTTTTGCGCCAAGGTGAGGGGAGGGAGCTGAACCTCAATCAACACAACGCGGAGGCTGCTGACGTTCGCGAGACCCTTGCTGTTTTGGCAACGTTGACGGGCTCACTTACTGGAATTGTGCTCGCTAGGCAGAATGTCCTACCCAGTACCGAGGGCGTGCGCGCTCCCCCCCTGGTACGACCCGTATCTGTCGTATCCGCCGCTCGGAAAGGCCGAGGCGTTCGTCACAAGTCGATCAAGTCGGGCAAGCGCGCATCACCTAGTAAACCGTCGGAGAAGTCCAAGAAGAGTAAGAAGAGCGATAAGAGCGGGAAAAGCGGGAAAAGTTCGAAAGGATCGGGAAAGCCCTCTGCGAAGCTCTAGTTTGTGGTGGGTGCGAGGTCTAGTGTGTCCCGTTTTTCGGCCGCTCGACGACTCAACTTGACTCAACCTTTCACGTTTTCTGTGGCGAAGAATCCGTGGAGCGAATCTAAGAAACTAGGCTCTCGTCAATGAATCACCTGTTTGACCGCGGGCGGCTTCAGGATATCTACCGGCGCCCGACAAGCTCTTCCACCGTCAGTCGGATGTTACGCGCAATCTTTCGGAGGAGCACCGGTGAGATATCCCGACCGTATCAGAAACATAGGAGTTAGTCCGAAAGGCCCGAAAGAGTACGCAGGAAGTTGACTAGGTCCCAACGTTGTTGGTCGGTGACCCGCGCGATGGCCGGCATCTTGTTATCGCCCTTGTTCCCAATCTTGAAGAACAGGGTGCCGTCACTTTGTTCCTGGAGCGTGGTTGCATCGGTGAAGTCGGGTATGTACTCGATGCGCGCCATCGAGACCATGGGGCCATCACCGGCGCCACCCTCTCCATGGCATGTCTGACAGAACTCGCCGAAGGCAGCCTCTCCGGCTTCGATCGACTCATCATTTGCCTCGCGGGGGTTGTTCATATGCGCGGCTTCTTCGGGAACGCTCCAAGTGCCGCCCTGGGCAAACAGCAGTACGGGGAACAGCAGGGCGACACCGACGCGTAGTTTGTTCTTCATGTCACCAATCTTACTGTGGCATCTACGGCCTTACGTATAGTTTTGAGACCGCTGCTCAGGCTCATCCAACATCTTCGACGTAACGCATGGCGACGCCGCCTTCGCAGTTGATGTATCCGACGAACGGCATGCCGATCTTCTCGACCACGCGACGCGACGCGACGTTCTCAGGATCCACGATGCAGACGATCCGATCGAGCCCCAGCGCCGGCGCTGAACTCAGGACTGCTCGTGCAGCTTCGGTCGCGTAGCCACGCCGCCAGTATCTTTTCGCATACGCCCATCCGAAGTCGACGTAGTCCCAAGGCCTGGAATCTCGGAAACCGCAGTATCCGATTAACGTTCCGCTCTCCTTGAGTTCAACGGCGAACCGCGAGTAACCAAGATCCCTATAGCCCCCAATCGCCGCCATGACGTAATTCCTCACACGTTCACGGTCACGTGGTCCGCCGACGAATCGACCGACTTCCGGGTCAGCCAGTATTGACGCAAGCGGATCGATGTCGCACTCGTCAAACGGTCGGATGGCAAGTCGATTAGTCTCTATAAGCATCTGGAAAAGGAAAAGGTCTGGAGAATCGGCGGAGTACCTGGATTCGCTTGGCCTGCCACGGTTCGTTAGGTCGGACGTATGCCGAACTCTCGCAATATTCGGCCGAGTGCCTCGGGACCGGCCTCCAGACAAAACTCTGCTGCATGAAGGCCGACCTTGCGAGCCGCCGCGACGTTGACCGCGTGATCGTCAAGGAACAGCAAGTTGCTCGGCCGGACCCCGATCTCGCTTAGAATCGCACGAAAGTAGGCGCCATCGGGTTTCATCAGCCCGAGGTGGCAGGAATAGAACTCTCTGTCAAAAAGAGACCGGTATCCGAGTGCCTCGGACATGTGGCGTGCCCTGTGTGGTTCCTGATTCGTCGCAAGGTAGCAACCTACGCCATTCCGTCTCAGATCCCGAACCGTGTCGGTGATCCGGGTGTCTACTTCTATCATCGTCCACGCGTCGAGGGCATCCTCGAATGTCCCCTGGCACTTCCACCGGGACAACACTTGGGAGAACGCTTCAGCGAAGTCTGACCGTCCGTCCAGAGCTGACAACTCAGCTTCGAATACGTCTTCCAAGAAACCGTCTAAATCGTCTCCATGTCCTACCACCTTCGCCCAGGCGGATCTTCGTGCTTCTGCTGGCTTCTGGAGTACCCCGTCCGCGTCAAAAAGCACTGATTCAATGCGCAAGGTTCAGCCACTCTATGCGGGGTTCACGTGCTGCGTTCCGCCGAGCAGTCGGGAAACGATCTGGTTCTTCGCGCTCGTGTAGGACCTGCGGTCGTCCGCAAACCGCCGTGCCAGGTCCTGCTTCGCCGCTGCATAAGTTTCCCGTGCCCGCTCGTCTCTTTGCAAAAGATCACGTAGTTGAAGATACCTGCGCCACTGGTGTCCTCCAAGCGCGACCACATGCAGGTGATGGGTCCTGATGTCGTCCTTGGCTCGAACAAACACCAGACCGCCGGCTTCGCCAGCGTCACCGCGGTACGTCTACCCCACTCGCTCCAGGTGTGCAATGCAGTTTTGCAACTTGGCAGAGTCTGCGATCCCGACTGCGATGTCCAGAATCGGTTTTGCCGGTAGGTCGGGTACTGCCGTGCTCCCGATGTGCTCGACTTCGCAATTCCCCTTGAGGGTCTCAATTAGGACGGCTCGTTCATTAAGGAATGCCTCCCGCCAGCGCGGGTGGTGGCCGACGAGGTGAACCATCCCGTACTTCAGTCCAAGCATCTAGGAGCCTGTCGGGAATTGGCTCCCTCGAAGCAAGAATCAACAACTTACGAGCCATCCCTGGTCTGTAAGTTGTTGATTCTTGGTTGCAGACTTCTTATTCCCGACAGGCTCCTAGACCATGCCTCCGTCCTAAAGGTGTGGCGCTAAGTTGATGAACGCATCGTCCTCGAGCACCGGTACAGCGTGACTAACGTCCAGAGCTGTCGCCAACTCGATATCGCGTTGAAAGCCTAGTTCCACCAATTCCTGACCGGAAGAGCACGATAGGACTCGGTCGAACAGCTGATCCGCAGCGCTCTCAAAGGTTGCGAGGGCAATGTCGGCCTCCGGCGATCGCCGGCCGGCCAGGTGCCTGATCACTGCGCCGGCACCGATGAGATCCTCAGCCGCCGGGCGCAACGAACCATCTGGCCAGCGTTCACCAGCCGGGACAATGGTGATTCGGTTTCCCGATGCCTGCGCCCAGGTTGCGACGGACGACGCATTGCGCAAAGAGCCGACCGCAATCTTAGCGCCGCTGGACATTGCCCGAAAGGCCACCGCTGACCCGTTCGGCGAAGGCAACACCAGGCGCAAGCCTTCGGGGGCATCGACCAGCGACGACGGGGCAAGCGAATACTTTCCGTCAGATCTCCTGTGGCTGGCGAGTTCTGCCCGCCGCTCTTCCGCATACGCCACCGCGGCATCATCCTTCCAAGGGTATGGGAAGACCGTAACGCCTCGGCCTAGTGCGACGTCCACGCTCGTCGTGAATGACAGCACATCGACGATAATAACGACTTCCGCCGGCGCAAGATGATCTATGGCCGCGGTTCCCCACTCACAACGGATGTCGAATCGCGCCTGATCGAAGTACGTCATCGTTCCTTGTAGGCCATCGCGCCATTCCGCTGAAGCATTACAAACTCCATGCTGTCGGTGGGACGCTGGAACCGCCCGACCTCGGCAAAACCGACACTCTCGACCGTCCTGATCGCACGGGTGTTGAAACCGGCCACCGTCGCCCGTAACGGTCGGCCTAACGTGTATTGGTCCGCGAAGCTAACAATCGCGGCCACAAACGAACGTCCAGTCCCACAGCCGATCAGGTCGGGTCTGAGGCCCGCGCCGAGATCGAGTGCGGTGTCGGAGTAGTAGCCCCCCTCCACCCTCGCATCAGGGCCAAAACAGCAGAACCCCACGACCTCCTCATCACTTATCGCGGCGAAATAACAGTTCCTGGGATTAAGCAGCGATGCCAGGCTTTCCGGCTTGGCGTTGTAAAAATCGAGCGGCGGTTCGTAGCGCCATTTGAGAATAGCTTGCGCATCGACCTGCCTCAACGTTCGAAACTCGAAGGACATTACTCCTCAGCATCCGTCTGACTAACGGCTTTGGCGCTAAGCTGCGGACGAAGGAACGACTGCTTCAGCGGGCTCGTTGGGGGCTTCTATCCTCCGTCGCCCCTTAACGTACCCGTCCACCTTGAGGACGTGCAGAACCCGACTTTCACGCCTGCCCACTTGCTTACCGGGCTTTTCCTGGTCTGGTCCGCCTAACGGTTGTGGTGATCAACGAAGCCGGATCCGTTGCATCATCGGGTTTTGCGGTGTCCCTCGACGATGGCCCAACGGTGATTGCCATGGGACAACTTCTGTTCAGCTTCCTCCGTGGAAAGCCATACAAGTTCGTGGTCCGGTTCCGAGGCGGTCGCTAAACCGACGACACAGGCCCGGTAGAAAGTGCTCCTCTTTACGAAGTAGGTTCCTTCCGACTTCGCGTGGACGAATTCATCAGCAACGCCCACGCAAGTTTCGAGCTTGGCTTGGAGACCGCACTCCTCAGCAGCCTCGCGAACCGCGGCACGCTCAGGTGATTCACCGACGTGTTGCCCGCCACCTGGGAGAAACACTCCCATAGGCGTGCTAACGACAGCTATGAAGCCATCGTGGTTTCGTAGGACGACGTAAGCGCTGGGTCGCAGGACATATTCTTGATTGGAGGACCGAGTGCCGAACTGCGGGATCTTATGCGCGGAATTCATGGATTCTCCAGCCGTCGAACGGTTTTGTGCCTAACCTGCAGCCGAAGTGTCTGGACGAACTCTTGGTGTTCCATTGCTTCCTCCGTGGCACCAGGTTCGCGCAACGCAAACCTCAGAGTATCAGGCCTATGGACTGCCATCCGGCGCCCTTGCGCTCGCCACACCGCCAGTGATATCCCTGTTACAGGTAAATAGTCACAGGAGGGTGCAATGAACCCGTTGAGAACCACGCTTCTAACGGCGGGAATTCTTTTTATCTCGGTCAGCTGTGTGCAAGCCCAGGACAGGCCGGAATCTCGTGTGCGGGAGCCGATCATTGGACTGCCGTGTGAGGGATGTGAAGCCGTGTTCGAAGGCATTCCGGATTCGTTGGCCTCCACCTCACGCATCGCTCCGCGTGACGAACCCGGAGAGGCAATGCGGATCGAAGGCACTGTTTTTGACCGAAACGGCCTGGCCGCGCCCGGCGTCATCATTTATGCGTACCACACGGATGTCGGCGGGATCTATCCCGCAAGTAATCGCCATAGGGGACTGGCTGCTTTTCGTCACGGCCGGTTGCGCAGTTGGGCCGAGACTGACGATCGGGGTCGTTATAGCTTTGACACCATCAGACCCGCTGGTTACCCCAACACTGACTCTCCTGCGCATGTTCACATGCACGTGATCGAGGTCGGCCGCTTTACCTACTATCTCGACTCCATCAGGTTTGAAGATGACCCGCGTCTTTCACAGGCGGAACGGAGACGGTTGGTCGTTGGCCGAGGTGGTACCGGCTTGGTGACGCCAAGAAGAGACGCGGGGGTTTAGGTGGTCACACGAGACATCTTTTTGGGCGAGCGAATTCCAGGGTATCCTGAGGAACCCGAAGCTGGGTCAGAATTGTAGCGGACGATGAGCCTGCATCTGGCTTCAGGTACGCCCTGCGTAGCCTGTTCGAGGCCGACGATCGCCTCGACCCGAATGGATCGTGGCGGACGGAATCGTTGAGCGCGTCTTCAACTATCGGGATCCACTACGCCTCGACTTCGGCGATGCTTCCGATGAACCCCAGCCCCGGATTCTCCGGCCTGACCCCTCGCGAATTCAGTCTTCGGACGGATTCCCCCGGATTGACCTCACTGTCGGTTTCTACAATTCCGTCATGTCGGGACACTGTATCTCGCGGTGTTGGAGAGTGAGGAGGTCTGATGCGTTCTTTCCGCTTGTGACCCAGCGTTTCAATCGTAGAGTCATTCGGCCCCGTTGCGCTCAGAACGCCGCTGGTGATATCTCCGTCGCAGGCCAATAGATGACCCACTGAGACTCGTCAGGCGATACGTTCCCCTTGCAACCGCTGTCGCATATCCTTCCTTGACCAGAACCTGATTCCCGATTCCAGCCTCGACGCGCGACAGACCCGTAACACGCGCCAGCTCACCGGGCACCGTGAGTCCCGCGCCGTCGAGATAGCATTGCGCTACTCCCCGTACAGCCGCTAGATGGTTCGTTCTAGCAGCGAGTTCTTCGGGAAAACGCTCCGTGGCCAACTCCCACAGGTAGGTGAACTTGGGGCGATAGATGGCTTCGCTGGGAACGACGAGCATGGCTCCCTGCAGTTCATCCATGGCCTGTGTGAACGCTTTCCGATCCGTCAGGCCAGATTCAGAACGTAGATCGGCAGTGGCCATTTCCCACTCCCGGCGCAACACCGCAAGGATGGCGAGGGCCGCCTGGCTCAAACGCATTTTCTCCTGTCGCCGCGGAACGCCCCAGAGGGCATTAAAATACGGGACCATCCGCGGAGCCAGAAACATGGTTCTGCCCCGGGAAAGCTTGGCGTAGTAGACACGGCCGCCCCTCATGAGCTCGTCTTTCAACCGCCAGGTGTGGGAGCTCTCCTGGTCTTTCTGGACGTTGCGCGGCATGATGGCATCGCGCCTTCCGCAGACGGCGATGTAAAGCGATGGACCGGGCCGTCGCGAGTCTGTCATACAGGCTGCGAACCCGACTTGTTCAATAAAGCGCTCCGCTTGTTGTGCCGTATTCACAGACACCGTTTCCGACCGCCGCCAACGCGTGTCGCGGTAGTCTTCAATCTCAGCGGGGAGCGGCTGTCGACGGGGCATGTCCAGAGTTTAAACCCTAGAGACGGCAACCGACGGATCATGAATCTGAGAGTCCTACATACCAAGAGTCTTCTGCAACAAGTCAAAACGAGGATTCCTAAACACTAGGCGACAAGGGAGGAGTAATCCCGCGTCGGCCCGCCTCCAAATGCAACTCTAGGGTGCCACCTCAACCGATCGATGCAACACAAGCGTTGAATCGTTCTGCTGGAGTTTCAAACTCCAGCGTCTTACGCGGCCGTTCATTGAGCTCACGTGCCACCTTGTTCAGGTGCGCCTGCGAGTGCACCGATAAGTCGGTTCTCTTTGGGAAGTACTGTCGGAGCAGGCCATTCGTGTTTTCATTGGAACCACGTTGCCATGGACTCTGCGGATCGCAGAAGTAGACGTCGATGTCGGTCGCCAGGGTAAACCGCCGATGATCTCCCATTTCCTTGCCGCGATCCCAGGTCAGCGATTTATACAGCTCGGTCGGTAGTTTCTTCGCGTGCTTGATCAGTGCAGGCACGACGGTCTTGGTCTGTTTATCCGACACTTTCACCAACATCACGTAACGGGTATGGCGTTCGACCAGGGTCGCAATGTAGGTGTTGTTCGATCCCACTATCAGATCTCCCTCCCAGTGACCGGGAACGGCACGATCTTCGACCTCGGCCGGGCGCTCACGAATCGATACGATATCGGCGAGATCCCCTTTCCCGTGACCTTTGTGACTGGAATGTCGGGATCGACGAATCGTTCGTCTCGATCTCAGATGTCTAAGTAGTTCTTTCTTAAACACCCCGCGCGCCTGCACGAATAGGCTGCGATAGATCGTCTCGTGGGACACGTGATACGACTCATCCTCTGGATAGGATCGCTTCAGCCAGCCGGCGATCTGTTCGGGCGACCAATTCCGCCGGAGCTTCCTCGCCACCATTCGCCGTAACCGCGGATGGCGACCCAACTGACATCGCTTCGGGCGACGGGCCCGGTTCCAAGCCTGTTCATCGGCGACAGACGCCCGGTAGTCATCATAGCCCCCATTGCGCTGGATCTCCCGGCTCACCGTCGAGGGTGAACGCCCCAGACACTCTGCGATCGAACGCAACGACTGCTCGGCCGCGATCCCGCGGGAGATCTCCTCACGTTCCGACAGGCTCAAAGCCAACCTCGACCGTCGTCGTGGTCGAGGACGAATGCCTCCGGTATGCGCCAGCTGACAATATACAGACGATGACAGCTTGCCAAACGCTCGCCCGATCTCATGCAGAGATTCCCCTCGCCGCCACCGATCCCATACCTCCGCCTTCTCCGCCGCCGTGAAACCGAATCGCATCCCTTTCCGCATACACTCCACCTCTTCCTTTTAAGATAAAGTGTTGCGTCGATCCATTGAGATCAGCGAGGGAAATGGCACAGTTTGAGGGCGTCCTGGGAGTCTCAGTTTTCCAGAAGGCGACTTCGTTAACACTTCCGAAAATTCCCGGGAGCTAGGGAACGACTCAGCTCGTTGGCGCGATTCCATCAATCACATGTTCAACCATAGGCTGCGGGTGGCATTGCGGTTCAAAAATATGCGCTGGTATAATTGCTCCCGTTCCAGTTCCGAGGTGTATGAAATGAACGAACCAGATGAAGATTTCGCCGCGATGTTCGAAGCGTCGGTCGGGGCCAAGCGCTTCGACCGGGGCCAGACCGTCGATGGCACGATCGTTGCCATCGGCGCCGAGGTGGCCCTTGTCAGCGTGGGCGGCAAGAGCGAGGCCCAGATTGACGTCGCGGAACTGAAAGACGCCGACGGCAACCTGGAAGTCGCGGTTGGCGATCCCCTTCAGGCCATCGTCGTCTCCACGAGCAGAGGCATCACGCTGTCGCGGAGGGGCGTACGCAACGCTGCCACCCAGCGCGAAATCGAAGATGCATTCCAGGACGGCCTCGCCATAGAGGGTAAGGTCGAGACTGCGATAAAGGGCGGCTACGAGGTGCGCATCGCCCGAGAGCGCGCGTTCTGCCCGATGTCGCAAATCGACATCGCCCGCACATCCGATCCAGCCGTACACGAGGGACAGGTCTACACCTTCCGCATCATCGAATACAAGGAAGGCGGCAAGAACATCGTGGTCTCGAGGCGCAAGCAGCTCGAAGAGGAGCAGCGCGTCGTTGCGGCCGAGGTTCGCAAATCCATAGTAGCCGGCGCGGTGCTCACGGGTCGCGTCGTCTCGGTGCCCGAATTCGGCGCGTTCGTGGATTTGGGTGGCGGCATCCATGGCCTGCTGCATGTGTCCCAGATGAGCTGGTCGCGTGTGAGCAGTCCCAGCGAAATAGTGGCGCCCGGCGATCAGATCACTGTCCAGGTGCTGCGCGTGGACCACGACGCCGACAGGATTTCGCTCGGGCTGAAACAGCTCCAGAAGGATCCGTGGACCGGGGTGGCGACCCGCTACGAAGTGGGCCAAGTGCACACGGGCCGCGTCACCCGAATGATGGAGTTCGGTGCCTTCGTAGAGCTGGAACCTGGCATCGAGGCGCTTGAGCACAGCTCGACGTTCGCCCCAACGGCGCGCGCCGACGGGTGGACGAAGTCCATCGCTGTGGGCGACACCGCCGCGTTCGAGATTCTGAGTATCGACCCCGAGAAGCACCGTATGGGTGTCGCAATGCTGGAGGAAGGCTCCACCCGCACGGCCGGAGCCCGAGCTCCGCAGAGTGGCATCGTGGGGGGGGCGATCCTGGTCGGAAAGGTGGAGCGGCACGAGACGTTCGGCGTGTTCGTGTTCCTGGCACCTGGCAAGACCGGCCTCATACCGACTGCGGAAACCGGGGTGGACCGCGACCAGGACATGCTGCGGGCCTTTCCCCTAGGCAGTGAGGTCGAAGTGATGGTGCTCGAGGTTGACCCGACCGGAGGCCGGATTCGCCTCAGCAAGACCGCGGTCGCCAAGCAACGGGAGCAAGCGGAACTACGGGAGTACGCCGAGCGTCCGGATGCCCCGGCGACGGCGTCCTTTGGATCACTAGCCCCAAAACAAGCGCATAACCAGTCCGCCAACGGCCAGGTTGCGCGCATAAAATTCGAGGCATAGAATCCCGCTCCCGGATCGTTTTATCCAGGTATCGGGTTTCTGTTGGATCTGTTTCAGTTCAGCCTCGCTGGTGTTGGAGCGGTTGACAGAAACCGGGACCTCGATCGCCCGGGCTCAGGGCCATGATCGGGTCAGCATCGCAGAGGTTGATGCAGCACATCCACGGCACGGAACAAGACCGGCAACCACCGGTTCCAGGCCAGAATCCTGAAGAGGATGCGCCGCCCGGTGCGCACGAGCTGACAAGGCACGAACATGAAGGCGTTTAGAAACGTCTTGAACTCCATGTGCAGTACCGTCTGTTTCTCGGCCTGATACTTCTGGCCCCAGCGTCCGGTTTCGGGCAGCAGCAACGCAAACCACGCCTTCAGTGTCCAGGCCAGCGACGCCATGACCATGTAGGCCCCGTTGCTGGTCTGATCCCCGACCGGCATCCTCAAGGCCTGAACGCCGTTCTTGAGCTGCTCAATGAGATTCTCTTGATTGCACCGTTGATTCGCACGGAGCACAATCTGGCTGGCCGAATCCGAGCGGTTGGTAATGTAGAAGAAGTATCGGATGTCGTCGAACAACACCTGTTCGCCTTTGGCCACCGACAGATTCTTCCGCACCACGACAACGCGGTAGTCCCGGTCGCAGGCTCTGGGCCGATACGCAAACTCGGCCACATCCTCGCCCTGCAACCGGATATTGTCGAAACCGCGCTCCCGAACGACTTGTTCCTTCACGTTGTCGGGACGTTGGCGCGGTTCGGTGGCCACCGCGTACTTGGCGGGCCGTTCCAGACGCGTCCATTGGTGCGGTTCCAGTTCATCGGCCAGCGCCACCAGATTCTGCATGGCGTCGATGCCGAAGATGAATCCCACGCCCTGGTCGTCCCATCCATCCAGGTGCCGGGTCTGGCTGAAGTCGGTGTCCCCGCGCAGCAGGATCTGGCGAAACCCGCCTCGACGGCACAGCGCGATGGCCTGGTCGAACCGTGCGGCCGCTCCCTCATGCGAGGGCCGGTTACCGCTGCGATTGACCAGGTACAGCGGCTCTTGCGTATTCGCCAGCGAAATCACCAGCGGGTGATACCCCCAGGTCCCGTTGTAGGCCACGTCCATTCCTTGCTTGCATTCGCCTGTGGTTTCAGCCAGTGTCCCATCGGCGTCCAACACCGCTTCTTCGAAAAACGCCTCGGGCTGCTGGCGCCAGACTCGCAGCCGGACTTGATTCGTCGCCTCCATCAGAGACTCCACGTCGCTGGGCTCAAATCTCCGGCAGAAGTCTCCCGCCGTCGTCGGGTCCGGAATCCGTTGCGCTCCCAGCGCATCCAGATACACTTCGTCGTTGCGCCGCAACTCGATGTCCTCCAGGCACGTCCCTCCATTCAACGCGTTATAGGCGATGTTCAGCACGTGATCCGATTCGTGATACGGCAAGTGCCGCTTCAGCACATGCACACTCTCGTCGATGGCTTTGACCAGCCCCGTCCGCCGCGCCACCAACTGCATCATCCCGATTCCGCCCACCGCCGTGCCGCGCGTCCGCTCTCCCATCTCATAATGAATGTTGCTCGCCGAAAACATCGGCGCCGCCTGATCTGTCCAATTCCGGTCCGCAAGCCGGCGCTCGATTCGCCGCTTGCGGTTCTTCATGTTCTTGCGCGTATAATCGTTCATCCGAAATGCCTCCTTTTCCGTAGACTCTTTCCAAGTCTTTATTCACACGGAACGGGGGCATTTCGGGTACTTCTGCTGCTATGCCGCTATCAATACCTCGTCAATCACGCTTGATCAGGGACTAGCCGACAAACTGCGAGGTGCGCTCGGCAATCGCTAGCCGACACCGGGGCCTCCCAGAATTTTCCGATAACAGGTTCCGGGACGGACACCTAACTCCGCCCGAACCGGCCAGCAGCATTAGTGACGGTTAGTGGAAGGGTCACGACATCCGTCTTCCGGATAGCTCCTGACTAACGCCGTTTCGTCTACCGATCTAGCATCTACGCTCGAACAAGTCTGCAGACCGGCTGAGTCGGATGGTCGCTCCCCAGAAACGCTTTGGGAGAAGTTAAGGGCCAACAACCGCTGAAGCAGCTCATTGCTTGAGAATTGCCCGTATGACGCGGCCCGTTTCGAAAGGCGCTTCGATCCTCCGGCTTCGTGCTGGGTAGCCGGTATGCATTGCTGGCGTTTCGGAGGGCTGGCTTGGCCTATCTTCCGTGTGTCAAGCGGTCCACCACTTTAGGCCGAACCGGAAAGGCAAATATTATTGATCCGCTCTGACCACTCGCGTTCTGACGATACCGTTGGGTCGCCCAACGTCATCCGGCATCGCCCAAGTTGACATTCAATCCGGGTCCGCACGCTCGACGCCGACGACAGAAATGGAGTCGCCGTTGCGTAGGTAGACGTCTATCGGTGAGGACCACTTAGGCTGGCCCTCGCAATTGGACTGAATCCGAACCATCGTGAAAGGGGCCTGCCCTGACGGGACCGGGATCGTCGTCGTCGATACCGTCCCTTTCTCGTCCGTCGGCCTCACGGCTCCGGACTCGTTGTCGTACTCGTTCCACGAATAGTCGTAGCGGCACTCCGCTGCCAGCCCGGCATCCATTCCCAAATTGACGAAGTCCAGTCCGGCCCCGTCCACAGTGAACCCATCGATGGGATTGATCTTGGCCAGGTAGAAATCGACGATCTTGTCCCGCCGCTCGATCAGAGTCCGGCTGAGGTAGGCTTCGGCTTCCGGGTCTTCGATCTCGCCGGTCGCCACGATCGCTCGAATCGCCTCGTCGCTGAAACGCATCACGGTACGGGTCGCCCAGAGCGCATCCTGGAAGGTCATCTTGTCGAAGGCCGGGTTCGGATAGTCGGGCTTCCATTCGTCTGGCTGGAAGTAGCTCGATTCGAAACGCCCGATAGACGTGTAGACCGGGTAATCGAGGTGGCGCCACGGGCGATCCCAAATCCCGAGCGTCAGGGCCGCCTTGAGCGCCGGCTTGAACTCGATGTAGTACTCGTTTCCCACACGCCGCGCGTGGGGCTGAACGGCGCCGCTCCCCATCGTGGTTCCGAAGTCGATCAGGTGGTGCCGGACGTAGTTGCTGCCGTCCGGATCGCTGTAGTACATGTCGAGCGTGTTGACGCTGTCGGAATCGTTGTGGTTCAGCCAGGCTGCGAAAACGCGCAAACCACGCAACTCTCGCCGGTCCTGGTGCAGAAAGATATCGTTGGGATCATCCGAGCGGGTGCCTTGAAAATCGAACGGCCCGATCGGTCTCCCCGACAACAGCTTGCTCGCGACGAGTTGGATCGTCCCGTCCGCTCGCCGGGGCACGCCCTTGAGGACATCGCGGACATAGCCCTCGCTTAGCGCTTCCACCTGCCCGGTGTCCCATAACACTTCCGCGTCGCTGTCTATCTCGAATTCCGGACGCCAGTAGACCAGGTAGTTCTCTGGAACGTTATAACCGAGTGCGTGGAAAAACTTCGTACCGATGATTTCTGTAGAAGTGGCCATCTGTGGCCAGTGCAGCGGATCGAACTTGAGAAAGTAGATGTCGCCGGACGGGTCCCGGATGGTGAATCCCGGTGTGATGCCCTCGGTCTTTGCCCCGGTGATGGTCCAGGTGCCTGACATGTCGGGTCCGTCACCCTGGTCGGGTCCGCGGACCAATTCATCTATGGTCATTACGCTGCGGCTCATACGGTTTGTGAACCACGACGAGTCCGGGACTTCTCCGAGCGTATTGACGTTGTCGGACTGGATGCGACCGCCGGCCGGCTTTGTGAACGTCTTCTGCAACAGGTCGATGGCCTTCGACAGAGGCCGATCCGTCGGTTGGGGTATCGACAGATTGTCCGGGTCGCGGCCAATGGGATCGTCCCACCGGAACTTGCCGCCCTGGAAGGCGGACGCGACATGAAACGCCCCGAAGACGACCGCAATCGTTAACGCTGCTCGAAGGAGCCTCTTCACAAGTGCACTCATCAGAAAGATGGTCCGAAGGCGAAAAACACCAGCGTGTTGCCGTCTCCGCTGCGCCCGATGTCGAATCGGAATGAGACGCGTCGCAAGCTCTTGGCCCGGAGCCCGGCGCCGTAAGTGTGTTTCATGCCGTTGAAACCGAAACCGGATTCTTCTCTGAAGGCTTTGCCGGTGTCGTAGAACATCGCAAGTTCGATTCCGGTCGCAGCCTCCCAACGATATTCGGTTGACAGATACAACAGATTCTCGGCGCGGAAGCGGTAGTCCCTATAGCCTCGGAGAGTGTTCTGCCCTCCGAGGCTCTTCATCAGGTAGAAGGGCACTTCCGACCCGTCGGCGGCGCTGTCGCGGGACACGTAGTATCGGACGGCGATGGTTCGTTGCCGGGAGCCCAGAGGAAGAAACCCCCGCGCGTCGAGCGAGAAACGATTGAACTGGAAGCGACTCCCGTCCAGCTCGTCGAACCGCGCAAAGCGCACACCCAGCAAGGCGGCGGGATCGTTCGGGTCGGCTTCCCAACCAAGATAGAGACCAGAATCGAAATGGAAGAACCCGGGCTGATGCTCGATGCCGGGAACTCCAGTGTCGTCGAACCGATCCGCGGCGTCCGGTCGGTTCTCGTCCGAGTCGTGCGTCACGTTGGTCGTCAGCAGGCCCGCGCGCGCCTGCACGCCTACCCAACGGGCAAACTGGTACCCGCCGACAACGTCAAAGGCCGATTCCTCGTACTTGTACTCGCTTCGGCTCGACTCGTCGGCGTGGGAGCCGAGGCCGTAGAGGATTTCGTCGGGGAAGCCCCGGAATCCCAGGTCGGCGTAGATGAATCCCTCGGTCGGCCGCTGGGAACGCTGGTCGAAATCGAACGGAGCCCCGAGGAATCCTGCTCCGAGGAAGTCTGCGGGAGCCGGCTCATCGAAAATCCCGAGCTTGAAATTGTAGGCCTGGTAGCCGGAGACCGAGTAGGCGCCGGAAGCATGGAGGCTCAGCTCCGTACGGCCCAGTTGCGGCTGTTCGTAGCGCAATGCCGGCGTGAAGCTCGAAACCGGGCTGATCTTACCGAATCCGGCCCGGAAGTCTCCGAGCTGGACCGTCACCAGTTGATCGAAGCCTTCGGTTTCAATCGTGGTGACGAGATCAATAACTCTGCTTTCCCGAGCCGGTTGAACTCTGGCGAGACGCGCCTGCCTCTCGGCCATCAGCTCCTCCGCACGCCCCGGTGATCCTCGGTCGCCCCCGGCGTCCTGTTGGCCTGGGGAAGCGTAAGTGGCGCTTAACAGGAGGAACAAGCCCACAGCCACGAGCCTCATTGTCGATCTCTTTAGTGCCTGCATATGGTTATCAGGAGATTGGTAGGGAATCGGTTCCGGCGTGATCTCCTCAAGGACATCTTAAGCACATCCTCGGCCGAGCCGCTCGCCACGATCGGTGCCTTTGCTAGTATGCATGGTTTAATTATAGCTCTTGCCCTGCCTGAGCTAGACCTGACTCGGTCTGGTTGGAGTGGCTTGGGTCGTAGCACAAACGGAATACAAGCCCACGGGGCGAGTTGAAATGGCTTGTTGTTGGAAAGTGGACCAAGGAGAACATCGTTCGAATTCCACACGGTCGCGACTCAGAGCGGGCGTTGTCCGTGTCCCAGGGGTCGTTCGGTGTGCGGCATGTTGTATCGTCGCCATTCATCCGAGGTTTTAGGAGTCGGATGCGGTAGTTCTGCTCGTCCGGATCTGTGCGGGGCGTGCCGTGTGACCGGCATCCCTACCGCGAATGTTGACACTTTCCTTGATTCATAAATCTCGCATGTAGTTATATTGGGCGAGATTTTCAGGGTTCGTTTTCTGCAACCGACTAGGTCAACCGAGGGAAACAGCAGAGGTTCCGTCAATAAGTGTGTAAATAGACATCAGGCGGCTTTCTCCTCGGTGACTTGGTTGACTGGAACTCCATTGACATATTGGGCGCCTTGGTAGACATCCTTCATCAAGTGCGGAGCCTTCAAACGGCGAAATCTTTTCTCAGCGACCAGCAGCATCTTCCAGATGACAGCCCGTGCGTTGGCCACTTTCTTGAACCTTCGAGCGGCATCGGTTCGCAGTCGCAGAGCAGAGAAGGGAGACTCCACTGGATTGGTAGTCCGCAGATGTTGCCACTGCTGTTTGGGATAGTTGTAAAACGTCACCATCCGATCCCAGTCCTGGTCGATCAGATCAGCCGCTGCCTCCAGTCCTCTCTTGCCACACCAATGTTGGAATCGTCCTTTGACTTGCTCGGCTTCCTGCCGTGTTTCTGCATAAGGGATCTGCCGCAACACCAACAACGCCGCTTTGTGCCGACCCTTGGGGATCTTAGCCAGCAAGTTGACGAGGCGATGATTCCAGCATCTCTGCTCGTCGGCTTCTGGGAAAACGTTGCGCAACGCTCCCCAGATCCCCAGATGCCCGTCAGCCATCACCAGTCTCGGTGGGTTCATCCCCCGCTCTTTGAGATCCCTCAGCACTTCGGACCAGCTCTGGGTCGATTCTCGATAACCACTACTGACCGACACCACCACTTTAGTGCCATCACTTAAAGCGGCGATCACTACCAGGATCACGGCCTTTTCCTTCTCCAGCCCTGCTTTGATGTACACACCGTCTGCCCACAGATACACCACTTCCAGATCGTCCAGCCGACGGCTTTGCCAGGCCTCCATTTCTCCCTGCCACTTCTCCTTCAACCGGGCTACGGTGCTGGGGGACAGCGGCGCTTCTTCCCCTAAAAGCCCTCTTAAGGCCAGATCGAAATCCCCCTCGGCCAGACCATGCAAATAGAGTTCTGGAATCAAGTCTCGTACCTCTTGCGTCCGCTTGGCAAACAGCGGCAAGACCCGGCTCTCAAAACGCTCTTCCAGATCCCGCACTCGGGGACGCCGCAGCTTGATCGTTCCGCAACTCAGCGTCAGTCGCCGCTCCTTACCGTAGCCGTTGCGATAGCCACCGGGCGCGTCCACTTCTCGGCGACGCTCATTCTTTCTTCGTCCCAGCAGCTGTGTCACTTCATCCTCCAACAGTTCCTGTACGTAAAACTGGATCTGCTCTCGCACCCACTCTTCCAGCTGTTCAAAGCAGACTCTTGACTCCACACTTCGATCAATGTTCTTCTTGCTCATGGCGGTGTGACTCCTTCCTTTCGGGCTCTTCCGCCCGGGTTTTTATTTCACCCGGAAGGATAATCACCGCCTATGCTATTTACACACCTTTTGAGGGTAGCTCAAACAGCATGTCAAATGTCGTAGGTCAATCCTATCAACAACTCCGTGCGATCAAACAGGTCTATCTGGGCATAAGCCTTGTCATGGTCGTGATCATCGCGGCAGGTTCCTGGTCGAGCTATTTCGGACTGCTGTTGAGTAGCGAGCTTGAGAAAGAACTGTTCATTCATGTGCACGCGTTAGTGATGGTGGTTTGGATGGTGCTATTCATTACGCAAGTCGCTCTTGCTGCGACGCGCCGAGTCCCATTACACCGAAAAGTTGGGCAGTTTGGTGTTTTTTGGGGGGTCGTTGTTCTGGTGGTAGGAACAGTGACCGCTGTCCTCAGATTTGCCACCATGACGGCGGATGGGTTAGTTGAACCTGCGCGGCAATTCGTGATCTGGCCTCTACTGGATATGGTGATATTTGCGGCATTTTTTGTGCCTGCAGTCCTGTACCGCCGCAAGCCGGATATTCACAAGCGTCTCATGATTGTCGCTACGACGAATCTCCTTGTTGCGGCGGTCTTTCGAGCGGTTGGCCTGGATACACCCGTACAGCACCTGGCTTTTGTTCTGCTATGGCTGTCGCCGATCTTCATTGCCATGATCCACGATTTCAAGCGCGTGCGTCTTGTGCACCCTGTCTATGTAACAGCCGCAATTGTGCTGACCTTATCTAGTTTCAGGGACACTGTGGCGACGACGGACACGTGGCTGGCATTCACTCAATGGTTGACGAATATTGTTGCCTGATTCCGAAAGAATTGGGCGGCCATGGCGGATTGTGTTCGCCGTCTAGCGCCCATACGCCTAAGACCGACTTGGCAAGAGTTATTGTCAAAAGTGGTGTTTAGGAGATTGATTCAAGCGGCGGCCTGATCGACGTTTGTCACTTCGATTCCGTCGTTGAATTTCACTCCAGTAATCACCTTGGCCAGATCATCGAATCCTCGTAATCGTCGCCAGTTCTTCTCGGCACACTGCCCTAGTTTGAACATCATGTGCAGCATGCCACCCCGTGTCAGACAGCCCTTCGATCGCTTGGTCCGGTGGCGAATGGTGGCAAAGGTCGACTCAATGGGGTTGGTCGTCCGGATGCTCTGCCAGTGCTTGGCCGGGAAGTCGTAAAAGACCAGCAGTTCTTCTCTGTCTTTCTGCAGGCAGAGGGTGGCCTTCGGGTACTTCGGCTCATAGGTTTCAATGAACAGATCGAATGCCTTCTCGGCGTCTGCCTTTGTTTCCGCCTTCCAGATCGCGTGCAGGGCCTGTTTCGCTTTCGCCTGGGCCGACTTGGGTAGGCAGTTCAACACGTTCATGGTCTTGTGCATCCAGCAGCGTTGTTGGCGTGTCTCGGGATAGACTTCCTCCAGTGCGGCCCAGAACCCCATCGCCCCGTCACCAATGGCCAACTCGGGAATATTCATCCCTCGGGACTTCAGCTTCAACAAGACCTCACGCCAACTCTGTGTGGATTCCCGGACACCGTCTTCGATCGCCAGAAAACGCTTCTCTCCGCGTTCATTCACGCCGATCACGACCAACGCACACAACTTGGTTTGTTCGGCCCGAAGTCCACTATAGATGCCGTCGGCCCAGACATAGACCCAGCGGTCGGCGTCCAAACGCTGGTCGCACCCGATGCGGTACTCCTGGGCCCAGACCTGTTTCAAGCGCGATACCGTGCTCGCTGACAGCCCCTGCGCCTTCGGACCAACAAGAACTTTTAGGGCGTCACCCATCTCGCCGCTCGAGACGCCTTTCAAATACAACCACGGCACGGCCGCTTCCATCGACTTCGTCTTCCGAATGTAGGGTGGTACCAGGGCCGACCGAAACGTCACAGCTTCGCCCGTCTTGGCACGGACCTTCGGAATTTGCACCGTTACAGGACCCAGGCCGGTCTGCAGCTCGCGTTCCGGTAGATAACCGTTGCGCACCACCCCAGCGTTCCCCGTCTCGGTTCGTCGATCACCGTGCTGGGATAGCAGTTCTGCTAATTCGGCTTCCACGGCGCGTTGGATCAGCTGTTGAGCCCCAACTCGTAGCAGATCGGTCACCGGGTCTGCAATCGCCTCTCGATCTTCCAGTTCAATAACGGTACTCTTGCTCATAGTGGCGTATCTCCTTTGGTTGCTTTGAAGTCTCGCAAACAACAAATCAACCAGATACGCCGCTTTTCTTCAATCCCTCAAACACCAGATTCGGTTATAACTCACTTGGCAAAGTCACTTCCCATAAACGCCGCCGTTGTGAGGAGTCAGCTGGAGGGGGGCTAGAAATGAACGGAATGACCTATGGAACACTTTGACGTCGCCACGCTGAACACAGTCCGCCTCGAAGCAGGACAAAGCTACCTCGAGTTTCTACGGGCGAAGACTCTCAGTGCTGGGCTCTACGTGCTCGCTGCCGGAGAGCAAGATCCCCAGCAGCCACACACCGAGGACGAGGTCTATTACGTGATTCAAGGCAAGGCGCGCTTCGATGCGGACGGCCAGGACCGGGCGGTCGCGGCCGGCTCGGTACTTTTCGTCGCGGCCGGGGTTCCCCATCACTTTTACAGCATCGGGGAGGAGTTATCTATCCTGGTGCTGTTCGCTCCGCCTGCAGGTTCGCTGTCAGGGCAAGATGACCAGGTTCGAACCTGACCGCTACCAGCAGATAGGATCAGGAGAAGGTGTGCCAGATAACTCCTGGCCAATAGGAATCCAGGCCGGACACCAATATTTCTTGTAACTCTAGCGATCCTTCCAAGTCTTTCTGTTTAAGGTAATTAGGAGGCTTTCTCGAATGACCCTACTCCAGGATCTCCGATACGGGATCCGGACGCTTCTCAAGAGCCCCGGCTTTGCGGCCGCTGTCGTATTGAGTCTGGCGCTCGGAATCGGCGCCAATACGGCCATATTCAGCGTGATCGATCACGTGCTGCTCTCGCCGCTCGCCTTCGATCAGCCCGATCGGATGGTCATGGTATGGACGGTGCCCACGGGCGATCCGTCCGTCCGCTCGCAGGTCTCGGTTCCCGACTTTCGCGACTGGCTTGCAGAATCCACCAGCTTTGAAGCCGTCGGTGCCTTCCAGACCCGGAGCGGCAACCTGACCGGACAGGGAACGCCGGTGCGCATTCGCGTCGCCGCCGTGTCGCCTGGATTCTTCCCTGCCATGAGAACCGAACCGGTTCTGGGCCGGACGTTCATTGCCGAGGACGATGAGCCTGGGAACAGCGATCGTGTCGTCATAGGATACGGCTTCTGGCAGCGGCATCTTGGTGGAGGGCCCGATGTCGTCGGCAAGACGATCCTACTGGACGACCGATCCCGCACCATCATCGGTGTTGCCCCGGAAGGCTTCGACTTTCCGGATAGCCGCACCGAGGTCTGGACACCGATCGGCCTGATCGGTGACACGAACTCGCGCGGAGCCCGCTTTCTGACGGTTGTTGCGCGTCTTGGCGAGGGAGTCACCCTCGAAGCCGCCCAGGTGGAAGTGAGTTCCATTGCCACCCGGCTCGCCGAGGCCTATCCCGCATCGAACGAGGACCGCGACGCCTTTGTTCAGCCCCTCCACGAAAACGTCGTCGGCAGCGTCCGTCCGGCGTTGATGGTCGTTTGGGGAGCAGTCGGATTCGTCCTCCTGATCGTCTGTGCCAATGTCGCCAACATGCTGCTGGCTCGGGCGCGAGCCAGAGAGCGTGAGATCGCGATTCGGGTAGCCATTGGAGCAGGTCGGGGCCGAGTCGTGCGCCAGCTGATGACCGAAAGCCTCCTGCTGGCCGCGATTGGAGGAGGCTTGGGCATTCCACTGGCCATCGCAGGAGTAGATCTGATCCCGCGCCTCGGCGGCACCGCGATCCCTCGCATCCAGGCGCTCCAGGTCGACGCGGGCGTCTTCGCCTTCTCCTTCTTACTTACGTTGGCAACCGGAGTTCTCTTTGGACTCCTGCCCGCGCTGGGGTCGGCGCGGGTGGATGTGAACGAAGGCCTGAAACGAGGGTCGGGCAACATCCGGGGTGCGTCCAACGGAAGGATTCGGGCAATCCTTGTCGCCGGCGAGATTGCTCTCGCCCTGATGGTCCTGATTGGCGCCGGTCTCCTGATCCGAACGTTCCAGGGTCTGACCGAGGTGGATCCCGGGTTTAACATGTCCAACCTCATCACGATGCGCGTCGAACCCCCGTTTTCTTCAGACCTGCCCGCGGACCCCACTACCATTCCGGACTGGCTTGCATCAGAGCGGACGAAGGCGTCTCTGTTCTACCGGGACGTTCAGGGACGAGTCGAGGCACTGCCTGGTGTCCGATCCGCCGCCGCTGTCAATCGTATGCCGCTGTCGGGGAACTGGTGGGGATCGAGTTTTCGGATCGAAGGAAGGCAGGCAGATACGCCCTCAGGTCTGTTTTCCTCATTCATCCGCCCTGTCATACCCGGCTATTTCCGAACGATGGAAATCCCGCTTGTCAGCGGCCGCGCCTTCACCTGGCAGGATGAGAGCGGATCGCAGCCAGTCGCCGTGATCAACCTGATGGCGGCACGGCGTTACTGGCCGGACCAAGACCCGATCGGTCGCCAGCTGATCTATGATTCATTCCCGCCGTTCACGATCGTCGGCATCGTTGGCGACGTGAAACACAATCGGGTGGAATTCGCCTCTCAGCCCATTGTCTATACGCCGTTGGCGCAGGCGACCCAGGGTTTTTCAGGGGACTTTGGCATGGACCTGATCGTCCGCTTCGAAACCGAGCCATCCACACTCGTCGGTCCCATTCGCGAAACGGTCCAATCCCTCAATCCGAACCTTCCAGTCTTTGACGTCCGTTCCATGGACGAGGTTCTGGCCGGTTCCATCGCCGACCGACGCTTCTACATGATCCTTCTTTCGCTGATGGGGGCTCTGACGCTGGCGCTTTCCGCCATCGGAACCTATAGCGTGATTGCATACTCGACCAGCCAACGGATGCGCGAACTCGGCATCCGCGCAGCTCTCGGCGCCGGTCGCGGCGAGATCTTGAAGCTGGTCGTGGGTCAGGGAGTCAAGTTGACACTGGCTGGCGTGGTTGCCGGGTTGACAGGGGCCTTCGTCCTGACAAGGGTGTTAGGAAGCGTTCTGTTCGGTGTGACGCCGACCGATCCATCGACGTTTGCGACCATCGCCGCCGGTTTGACGTTGGTCTCCCTGGTGTCCTGCTACATCCCAGCCCGGCGAGCCGCGAAGGTGGATTCGGGGGTCGTCCTTCGCGAAGAGTAACAACGCTTGCCATTTGTTTAGACTCTAATTCCATCCTCATATAAACTGGCCTTCCATACCACCGAGATATTTTCGATCTTTGGAGGACAGACCATGAAAGTGAGGAACGTGGTAGCGCTGTTCCCGCTGGCGCTCGTACTATCTCTCAGTTCAAATGTTCTGAGCCAGGAACACCAACATGAATCCGGCACATTGACCGAGATGGACATTGCCGGCATCAATAGAGTTATTGATGGCTGGAAAATAATTACGAGGCAGGAAATCTCGATGCGGTAATGGCAACATTTGCGGATGACGCTGTTCTGCTTGAAGGAAGAGGTATAAACAACGGAAAGAAAGCGATCCGCGACGACCATCTTGGACAGGCGTCCAATTCGGCATCGACATCGTTGCCACACACCCGACATGGAACCGAATACGAATTCATCACACCCTCTCAGTCAGGACCCCGGTGAATCAAGGATTCGCTCTCATTCAGAGGCCTGATGGCCACCTTCCACTCTATCGAAGGCATGTACAATCGTCGACGAAGACATTCGTCGCTGGACTCATCGTCGCCCGTCCGCACAACAGCGGTTCCGAGCCTCGCTTTGAAACCCAAGCTCTACACTGTGTTTGATGAGATCGGATACTGGCGTGCTATCAGCAGCGGTCCGCGATGGCTCCCGCCGCCGCCAGGGTCCTGGCCACCAGCCGCGTGGGAGTCCGCAGCACCAGGGCACAGGGTAATGCCTGGATCGTCGGGCTCTCGTCCAGCGCATCAGCCTCGATGGGATGGGCCTGTAGTTTTAGATGGGCGAACACGGTCCGTCCACGTCGAGCCGTGGGCCGCAGGTGTGCTTCCTCCTCGCGGATTGCCGGCAGAAGCTTCAAGCTGACCGAGCCGCGAACGTTGCCGCCGATAGCGAGGATTCGTCCTCCCGATTCGTCCACCTTCACTACGATGTCGCAGTGGGTCCGGGCTCCGACGCCCATCTGTCGCCGTCGTTCGGCGATGGTGCGGTAGGCGGGCCGGCTCCCCCTGCACAGGAGGTCGCCCGGTTCGATGGACGCCTCGCCGACGTCGTAAGCGACAAACGCCGCCCCGGTCGAACCGCGGTCGCGGGCCCGGATGGCCTGGTCGATGTACGTGTGGTGAGCGATGTCGCGCCGAAACTGGTCGGTAGTGCCCAGGCCGCCCTCGCACATCACCCATGACACGAATGCCGCGGACCAGGGGTCGCGCCATCTGGCGGCGACTCCGTTTCGCCCGTTCCATGCTGCATTTTGCCTATCGAGCACCCAGCTGCGGCCCGGCGTGACTGCCCAGTAGCCGGCGATGGAGGAGGCGACGCGCGCCGACTCCTCGGGGTCAATACGCCGAAAGCGCCGTCGACCGGTCGGGACAGCGGGAGGCACCGAGGCCGCGCGAGGGATCCTGACTCCGACGTTCGTTTCGTCGACGATCGGGAAACCGAAGAAGCCCCATTCCTGCACGGCAACATCGACGATGCGCCGGCGGGTTTCCCCTGTGGGTAGTACCCGGCACGAGGCCCCCTGGGTGGTCATTTTACCCGGCGCGCCTTCGACGTGTTGGGTCGGGGGCACGACGTCGAACTGCTCGGGAGGCAACCGATTAAAGGGCGTCTGTCGCGCGTAACCATCGCAGCTGATGGCCAGTACGGCCAACGCGGCCAGCGGCAAAGCGAACGTCTTCATGCGAGTTTCCCTGGGAGATTCAGCTGAGGATGGTAACGCACTTTCCGTTTGTGAATTCTTCTTTCCGGCCTTCTCGCGCTGAGGGAAGTTTGGAAGCCTTACCCTGACCTGCCGACCAAACGACCACGTCGGTCGTCGGCACAGCCTCATGCCTGACTGTCTTGCGGCGGCGCGTGTTCGTCAAACTGATGGTTCCAGTGCGCACCGTCACAGAAGGGTTTGTTCTTACTCTGGCCGCACCGGCAGAAGGTGAAGTGTTCCCGTGACGCACCCTCTCCCCACTCTGTCTGCTCGAGCTCCGCGCCACCGCGAACCGCGTACGGCCCGTTCGGTACCACGAGGATCATCGGATCGCTGTCTCCGTCCCCTTGTTCCACGCCGTCCACCGAGTAGCCGAGGGCACCCGAAGGACACTGCTTCACTGTCTCGATGATCTTCTCGGCATCGGCGCCGTTTGGGTCGATCCAGGGCTCCTGTCCGAAACGGAATACCGAACCGAGGCCATCGGTACATGTCGCCGCATGAGCACAGATACCCCGGTTGTCGTGGATCGTAATTCCGTCGCCGGCATAGTCTTCACGCTTGTCGGCAAGTCTGTCGGCCCCCTTCTCATCGGTGAACCCGATCCTTCCGTGCGTTCCGTCACAGTAAGGCTTGTTTGTCGAGCCGCCGCAGCGACAAAGTGCGATCGTTCCGGCCGAGTCGTAAACCTTGCCGTCCATGAATCCTTTCAGCATTTCGCAGTTCGTGACCCTGTACGGTCCGTTCTTCATCGGATCGATCGTTGGTTTCATAGTCATCTCCAGCCCCCCCCCCGTTTTTTCTATCCCTCTATGAGGCTCGCGCGTAAATATACTAGAACTTGACGAACTGCCCGAGTGACATCGCCAGCACCAGCCCAATCACCCCGACAAGAAGCGCTCCCACCAGGCCGACCGCAAATGGCTTCAGGCCGACATTTCTGAAGACAGAGAAGCCTGTGCCCAGGCCGACTCCGGCCATTGCCGTTCCGAGCAGGTAGCGGGACGCAACGACATCTCCGAGGGTCCGAGTGAGGGCGGCCCAGGTAGTCGCGTCGAGAACTCCGAAGGCCATGCCGCCCGCGAGGGTGAAGTCACCTGCAGAACGCAACAGGGACATTCCGATGAAACCGAGGACGAATAGCGGGAAGAGTTCGAGAGGACTCACCTTAACGCGCCGCTCGTCCTGACGCTGTGCCTGCCGCAGGTGCAGGAACGAGAGTAGCGGGACTACGGCGGCCAGAAAGAGGTTGCGGGTCAGCTTGGTTACCGTTGCCGCCTGAAGAACCGTGTCGTCGCCGAAGACCTCCTGATAGGTCATCGCCGCGCCGACTACCTGTGCGGTCTCGTGCACGGCGGTTCCGAGGAAGATTCCCACTTGTGCCGGAGTCGTCAACAAAGCGTTGGCGAGGTACGGGTAGAAGAACATCCCCACGAGGCCGAAGAGCGTGATATTCGCCACCGCGTAGGCCACCTCTCTTTCTTCAGCGTCGATCGCCGCTGCCGTCGAGACGATGGCGGTGACCCCGCAGATTCCGGTTCCTGCGGCGATGAGCGTTCCGAGTCGCGCCGGCAAGCCGAGGGCTCGATTGAACCAGTGAATCAGGAGCAGGCCACTGACGATGACAGTGATTACGATCGGCACTCCCCAGGCGCCCAACCGGACCACATCGACGAAGCTGAGCCGGATGCCGAGCAGGATGATGCCTCCTCGGAGCAGGGTCGTCGTACAGAACCCAACACCCGGTCGGAAACGCTCCGGCAGACCCGCCAGGTTGCGGACAAGGATGCCGATCAGGATCGCGACCAGGACTCCCGAGATCGGGCTGGATCTGCCCGCCGGATCGATTCCCTGGAGGCTCAAGACCCAACCGCCGAGTGTCGTTGCCGCGGGCAGGGCTACCAGCATGATCGCCGCCGCCAGCACCATGCCGGGCAATAGTTTAAGAACCTTGTTCATTCGGAGACGTCGCAATCACATACCGGCCGGAACCGACCGACTCGGAGGCGCCGTAATTGTCTGCTTGATCACCGGAAAGATCAAACGAGCCGATGAATCGACGGGCGGGGGCTGCTAGGAACCGGCAGTTTTCGCTTGCGCGTCGGGTTCCATCTCCGAGCCGGTCTTCGGCCTGAGGCTGGGAATGATCATAGGCACCGTCCGCCGGTAGTTCTCATAGCGCCTGCCGTGGAACGCCACCATGTCCTTTTCCTCGAACTGAATGGCGATGAGTATGTAGGCCGTCGTGGCGAGGGCGAACAGCAGGTGTGCTCCGGTCATCGTCGGCGTCGCCCAGAACGTGATCAACCAGCCGATATACAGCGGATGCCGCACGTGCTTGTAGGGACCCGGCGTTCGGAACCCCAACGCCGTGTACTCCTCGCCTTTCAGGTAGAGATAGACCTGGCGCAGGCCGAACAGGTCGAAGTGGTTGATCAGGAATGTTGAGATGAGCACGATGAGAATGCCCGACAGGTACAGGCCCATGGTCGCGATCCTCGCGATGGGATGCCCGACGTCCCAGATCACGCCGCCCATCGGCTGCCACTGCCAGAACAACAGGATCAGGGCCAAGCTCGACATCAAGACGTAGGTGCTGCGTTCGGCGGGCTCAGGTAGGATCTTCGTCAGCACCTGTTTGAATGACTGACGTGCCATCAAGCTGTGCTGAACGGCAAAAATGCCCAGCAGGACCGTGTTGATCGCCAGCGCCTCGATCGCCGGTCCCTGCGCTCCGGAGTCCATCGTTTTTGGCACACCGAAGTCCCCGATGAATCCGATCGCGTACAGGAAGGTTCCGAAAAAGGTCGCATAACACACGACCCCGTAGACAAATATGATCGGTCGACCGAGCATGGTCACCTTCTGGCCGGCGCCGGCCGCCGTGCGACCGGACGCGAGTCCCCGTTGCCGGCTGCTCGCTCTATTGCCGGATGTGCTTCCTCAACATCCTTCCGCCAACTTCCGCGGCAAATACATTGCCCTCGGCGTCCACGGCAACGCCTTCGCCTCCGCTGGTTCCGGAGTTATCCGGGTCGGGTTCCGTGTCCGGGATAAAGGCTGTGACCCAGCCGTCTACCGCGCTGCCGATCCGGATGCCGCGCTTCCAGGCCGGATGCCGTCTCGTGTTTGATTCCGAATCTGCAGAGTAGAGAATGTCGTCCGCGCTGATCGCGAGCCCGCTGGGCCGGCCGAACTGTGTCCACGTGGCGATGTAGCCGCCGTCCTGATCGAAGATCTGGACGCGGTTGTTGTACCGGTCACCGACGAACAAGCGCCCCTGGGAGTCCATGGCCAGCGCGTGGGGGTCGTGGAACTCCTCGTTGGTCACTCCGGTCTTTCCCCAGCTCTTGATGAATGTCCCGTCGCTCGAGAACTTCGCAATGCGATTGTCGTCCCCACGCCCCAGATGACCCACGGCGACGAAGATGTCCCCGTTTGGTGCGACCAGCACATCCGACGGCCCATTGAAAGCATCGGGACCGTTTCCAGTACCGCCGGGGGTACCCAACGTCATCAATACTTCGCCGGTCGGGCTGAACTTGTGGACCTGGTAACCTTTGCCTTCGGCTCTGCCGGTGTCGGTCACCCAGACATTGTTGTCGGTGTCCACCTCCATGCCGTGCGGTTGCAGGATCAGGCCCGCGCCGAAGCTCCGCAAAAGGTTGCCGTTCGCATCGAACAGGAGCACCGGGTCGACGTCAGGAGCATTGTTGCAGCTGTTGGCGCCGCACCTTTCGGCGACCCAGAGGTTACCGCTGCCGTCGGTGGCGGACTGCACTGCACTTGACGATCCCCAGGTTCTGCCTGCCGGCAGTTTTCCCCAGATCCCTTCTACCGTGTCGTAGGGGTTCGGCGCGTGGTTTTGAGCCTCGACGCCCAGTCCGATGAACGCGGTCACGGCAAGGATGACAACAAACGTGAGTGTCCGGCGAGATGGATGCGACATCGCAGTCCTCCTAATCTGGTTGAAACGTGTTCTCTGGAGCGCCCCTATATATACCCCACGCGGGATGATTTTGCGACAGGGACCGTCCTCGGTCCGGAAAGCCAAGTCGTGTATGATATGCGCCTGAAAGGAGACACTTCATATGGCAGACCAATGGGAAATTCACGGCAGCGAGTACGTCAACTGCAACTGTAACTACGGGTGCCCGTGCCAGTTCAACGCCCCATCCACGCATGGTCACTGCGAAGCCGTAGCGGCCGGCAAGATCGACAAAGGTCATTTTAACGATACCCGTCTGGACGGGTTGAATTTTGTCCTGGTGCTCCAGTGGCCCGGCGAGATCGCCGCCGGCAACGGTACCGAGCAGGTGGTCATCGATGAGCGTGCGGATCCCGACCAGCGGGAAGCCCTAGCAGTCCGTGGCAGAAGTGCAATTTTCTGAATTGGGATTCACGGGTGTCGGCCAAGACGGAACAGCGTTGAAATCGTGTCCGGAGCGTTCAGGATCGAAAGAGAGCGATTGATAGTGGCTCCAGAGCAGTATCAGGGTGAACAAGGCAGCAACATACTGGCCCTGAAGGCCTCGCGGTGTGCCGTTCCCGAAATTGTTCCGAAGAATAAGGCTCAGATTCAACGCGGCGTACTGAATCAGGATGCGCTTGAGAATGTTGTCCCGATGTCGGAGGTGAACCCGACGCATGGCTCCGGTTTCCAGAGTGTGCGCGAACGGCCGTTCCAACATCAGTCCCCGCTGTCGGAGTAACCGCTTGCCCCGCTCACCTCGGATCCGTCGCCGGTTGGCGTAGACGGCCTGTTGTTCGGCGGGCTTGCCTTTCCAGTTACGCCGACCCCGGTCCGGTTCCGAGATATAGCTGCGAATACCGAGGTCTTTGAAGGCGGTCATCGTATCGTTACTGTGATATCCCTTATCGGCCACGATTTCGGAAAGGTAATCGTCGGGCAGCTTCGATTCAGGATCGGCCGCCAGTGTCTCCATCTGACGGGCCGCCTCGATCATCGTGTCTTCGATAGTCGTCGTGTCGCCCAGATCGGCGCCCTGCACGGTAACCGCCAGGATGGCTCCGGTCTTCATGTCGGCGGCA
The DNA here is from genome assembly GCA_965206125.1 of Terriglobia bacterium. Lineage (GTDB taxonomy): Bacteria > Acidobacteriota > Terriglobia > 20CM-2-55-15 > 20CM-2-55-15 > CAXWPM01. Next base: position 180,331 of record CBDBIN010000042.1, on the reverse strand, counting down.
TGCTCGACCTTGTGCGCCAGATGCGTCCGCCCGTCCTTCATCTTCGTAATGCGCGCGTCCGGGTCGTGGGGATGTTCCCACTCTTTGTTCGATCCTTTCTTGGTTCGCTTTCGGTCCAGTCGGGCCAGGTCCGCTCGGGTCGGCGTCTCAATGCCCGACGCCTTGGCCAGCCGTGTCAGGAACTCGTTGTAGGCTTCCCCGGTATCCCGCCGCACGATCGATCGCATCGCCGCGTTGGCTTCCAGCGTCGATGCATCCACGCCCACCGTCTTCCCATCGATCAGGCCCTCACCGGCCAATACACCCAACATCCACGAAAAGACCTTTCCATGCGTCTCCAGATCGATCAGCCGTCGGGTTCGCGAAACCGTCGAATGATCCGGTACCGCGTCGCTCAGTCCCACTCCCAGGAATTCCCGCAAGCTTAGAGAATCGGCACACCGCCATGCAATCCCCCGCTCCGAATCGATCCCTTCAAAGTAGCCCACCAGCAACATCCGAAAATACTTGCCCGGTGCCAGGCTCGGCCGACCCATCACTGCGGCGTAGAACTTCTCGCACGCATCCTCGACGAACCGGTCGAACTCCCTCTCGTTCAGGATTCGGTTTACCCGTTCGTAAAATACGTGGCCCGCTGTTCGCGGCAACTCCGCGGTCGCAACCCACAACGTGTCCTGTCGGTGCTTTCTCCGTCCCATTCCCATATCGCGATCTCCTAACCTGATTCTCCTCGCGTTATGGTCGCATCCGGTCCTTCTTCTAATTACGATGAGGCCGACTTTAACCACGGACTGCTAGGGAAGATCCTCCATGGCGAGTCCACGGCGCCCGGAGCGACACATTTCTTCGTCTACCACAGCACGATGTCAAAGGTGTTGGATACCCTGTACGCTCCGATCGATGTTTCGATCGACGTCGAGGCCCGGAAAGGCAGCTTCAAGGTCGATGGTGTCGTCGAATCCGAGGGGCGGCCAATCGTCAATCCTTTCAGTGGGGGCGATGCCCGTGCCCGGATTCATCTTCCCGAAGGATTCGAGTACACGTTCCCGGAGATGGGCAACGGCACTTCGACGGCCACGGGCGAGATCAAGATGGAGTTCACCGACACCTACGGCCAGTTCAGCGAACTGCATATGACCCAGGACGGCGTTATCCGCTAGATTCCCAGTGGCGGAAGCCGTTTCATCGACAAAGTCGCTCTTGGGCCGGGACCGTATTGCGGTCCTGGCCGGCCTCACCGGCGTCACCCTCCTGGCCTGGACTTATCTCTTGTTCGAAGCAACGGGTATGGGTGATATGTCCATGCCGTCCATGGCCGCCATGGTGCGTGTTCAGGCCTGGACCCCAACCGATTTCCTGATGATGTTCCTCATGTGGGCCGTGATGATGGTCGGCATGATGGTGCCGACTGCGATCCCGATGACGCTCGTGTACGCGGCCGTCGCCAGGAAAGCGGCTGCCGAGGACAGCCCGCTCCCCCCCACGGCCCTCTTCGTGGCCGGCTACATCACCATGTGGACGCTGTTCAGCGTCGGAGCCACACTGGCGCAGTGGGGCCTCGATCAGGCCACGCTGCTTTCCCCGATGATGGTATCGACCAGCCCCGCGCTCGGCGCCGGCCTTCTGATCGCCGCCGGGGTGTACCAACTCACGCCGTTCAAGGATTCGTGCCTCCGGCACTGCCGCACCCCCGCCCACTTTCTTTCAAGACACTGGCGCCAGGGTATGAGCGGCGCGTTGCGCATGGGGTTCGAGCACGGGGCGTACTGTCTGGGATGTTGCTGGATTCTGATGGGCCTTCTGTTCTTCGGCGGCGTCATGAACCTGCTCTGGATCGCCGCGATCGCGGCATTCGTCCTCCTGGAGAAGGTGATCCCTTTCGGCGCTCAGGGTGGCCGTGTTGCAGGCGTGGCGATGATCCTTATCGGCCTGCTGACGCTCGCCGGTTTTGGCTGGCCGTAGCGCTATTCGGCGAGAGTCCCTCTTCCGCTCAAAAGGCTACAATCACTTCATGAGGAAGTTTCTGCTTGCCTTAACCCTATGTCTGGCGTCCTGCCAGGACGCTCGGGTCGAGCAACCGGCCGCCGAACCGGAATCCATTGCCGTCGATTTCGATGAGGCGCGCCGTCTGATGGTCGACGGACAGATCCGATCGCGCGGAGTGGGGGCCGAGACGGTCTTGGCGGCGATGGAGGCCGTGCCGCGTCATGAATTCGTTCCGGAAGAGTACAGGCGGTACGCTTATGAAGACACGCCGCTGCCGATCGGTTTGGAACAGACCATCTCCCAACCCTACATCGTTGCTCTGATGACGGAACTGGTTTCCCCGGAAGCGGGCGACCGGATTCTGGAAGTCGGTACCGGTTCCGGCTATCAGGCTGCCGTGATCGCCGAAATCGTCGACAGTGTTTACACCATCGAAATCATCCCCAGGCTCGCTCAGTCTGCCGGCCGATTGCTCGACCGGTTGGAGATTGCCAACGTGGAAGTCCGCACCGGCGACGGTTACATGGGCTGGCCCGAACACGCTCCCTTCGACGGCATCCTGGTGACGGCGGGTGCGACCCAGATTCCCCAACCGCTCGTCGACCAACTGGCCCCCGGTGCGCGGATGATCATTCCCGTCGGCGAGACCCAGGCCTACCAGGTCCTCAAGGTTGTCGAGAAGCGGGAAGACGGGACCGTTGAAATCCACGACGTCATTCCTGTTCGTTTCGTCCCGCTGCGCCGCAACTGAACGTCCCAGGACCCGCTCTACCGTTTTCCGCTTGACTATACCGTATGACAGACTAATATTATGTAATGCGATAGAGAGGGCTCCATGCGAAAGAAGAACAATGACGTCCGCAATTTCCTGCCCATCACTCCTGCAGCCTTCCACGTCCTGATCTCATTGGCCGAAGGCGACAAGCACGGCTACGCGATCCTCAAGGAAGTGTCCCGCCGCACTGACGGGCGGGTGAAGCTCAGCGCGAGCACGCTGTACGGGATCATCAAGCGACTGCTCGCCGACGGGTGGATCGTCGAGCTCGACGACCGCCCCGATCCAGCACTCGATGACGAGCGTCGTCGCTATTACCGTTTGACCAGAGTGGGCCGGGAGGTGGGGATCGCCGAGGCGGAACGGATGGACGAACTCGTCCAGATGGCCGCCTCGCGCGATCTGAAAAGATTGAAGCCGGCGAAAGGGAGAGCGTGAGGTGAACGCGACTGACAGGCGAGCTGGAGGAGGGGTGCGATTCTTTCGCTTCCTGTTGCGATTCTTCCCGTTCGATTTCAGGAGGAATCACGGCCGGGACATGGAACAGGTATTCCGTGACGAGCTCAGGGACCCGCAGAACTCGGGTACTCCCGGCAGGCTTCGGTTCTGGTTGAGAAACCTGGCCGGAGCCCTGCACGTGGCCCCCCGAGAGCATGCGGCCATGGTGCGCGCGGATATCGTCTACGCGTTTCGGATGATGCGCCGGACACCGGGTGTGACTGTCCTAGCGATCCTGACGCTCACGATCGGAATCGCATCGACGACGGCCGTGTTCTCCCTCGTCAACGGTGTCCTGCTGCGCCCGCTGCCCTACGAAGAACCCGATCGTCTCGTCCGGTTCCAGCTCAGCTATAGGGGTACGGTGCAGTACCCCCAGACGGTGCCGCATTTTCACGACTTTCGGGATTCGGGAATCTTCGAAGGCTTGGCCGCGCTGGCCGACAGCGACAATCTGGGTTTCAACCTGACGGGTGACCACCCGCCCGTCAGGATATCCGCGATGCCCGTCAGTTCGGGCTTCTTCGAGATGCTCGGCGTGTCGCCCCTCATCGGCCGATCGTTCACGCGTGACGAGGAGGACGGCGTTCACAGGCTGGCCATCCTGAGTCATGCTTTGTGGCAGGTGAGGTTTGGCGGCGATAGAAACGCCCTGGGCAGGACGATCCTTCTCGCGGCCGAGCCTTACGAGATCGTCGGCGTTCTGCCGGCGGGTTTCGAGTCGCCGATCGCCGGCGAGATCGATGTCTGGGTGCCACAGGATCTCAGTGCGAACGACCGGAACCACTGGGACAACTACTACGTGAGCGTCGTCGGTCGCATCCCGGACGGCACATCAATCCAGACCGCCCAAACGAAAGTTGACCGGTTGTTCGGGACGCTGCCCGATAAGTATCCCGGCATGCTGAGCGACCAGGAAATCCGTCTGGTGAGAGTTCGTGACGACATGGTGGGAGGCACCCGGGCGGTTCTGATGACGCTGCTGGGTGCGGTCGTCTTTGTCCTGTTGATTGCCTGTGTGAACGTCTCAAACCTCATGCTGGCCAAGGGTAGCGCGCGCCGTAGGGAGCTTTCGATCCGCACCGCTCTCGGATCGGGACGCGGCCGCCTGATCCGGCAGCTTGTGACCGAGAGCCTGGTGCTGGCGGGCATCGCGTGCGTCCTCGGCACCGGACTTGCGTACGGGTTGGTCCGAATGGTGCTTTTGTCCGCTCCTGTCATTGGAATCCGAGAGGAGGCGGTCGTTTTCGATCTGCCGGTCCTGGCTTGTGCCGCCGGCCTGTCGATGTTGTCCGGAGTGGTGTTCGGTACCATCCCAGCGATCCAGTTGTCACGGGTGGATCCGAACCGTTTCCTTGCCGAGAACGAACGGACCGGCGATGGGATCGGTTCTCATCGCACGCGCGGAATGCTGGTGGCGGCCGAGACTGCGCTCGCACTGGTGCTGCTGGTTGGGGCGGGACTCCTGATCCAAAGTTTTCAGGGTTTGGTTCGCGTCGATACAGGCATCGATTCCGCCAACGTGTGGACCTTTGCCTTCAACCTGCCGGATCATCGTTACCCGAACCCGTCGGACCGCACCGCGCTTTACGACCGGTACTTCCAGCGCCTCGAAAGCGTGCCCGGCGTTCGTTCTGCCGGGGCAGCATCGATCCTTCCTCTCACCGGGCGTCAATTCCTGTGGGGCATCCGAATCGAGGGTACACCGCCACCGGTGCCGGGAGAACCTCCGCGGAATGCCCAGATGCGCGTGGTCGACGGCAACTACTTCGAGGCAATGGGCATCGATCTCGTCGAGGGACGAACCTTCACCGAAAGAGACGTCGAGACGGCGCCGGACGTCATCGTTGTCAATCGCGCGCTGGTGGTGCGCTATCTTGGGGAGAATGCGCTGACCAGTCGTCTCCTGGTCATCGGCCAGCCCTGGACGATAGTCGGTGTCGTTGAGGATGTGCTGAACGACCAGAGGGTCGTCGCGGAGCCGAAGATCTACTACCCGCACTCTCAGTTCGCCGACAACCGAAACTGGGTGATGACCCAGGTCGTCGCCCTCGAGCCTGGCCGCGAAGACATCCTGACCATTGGCGCCCGGGAGCTCGAAGCCCTCGATCCGAATCTCGTGATCTACGACGTGCGGCCGATGCAGGAGGTCGCAATGGCGCCGATAGCCCGCGAACGTTTCTCGACACTCGTGATGTCTGCGTTTTCAGCCGTCGCGCTGGTGCTGGCGGCGGTGGGCGTCTACGGCGTTCTTTCCTATACCGTGTCCCGGCGCACGCATGAGATCGGCCTGCGGATGGCCTTGGGCGCGGACCGCCGGCACGTCCGCGCGTTGGTGATGTTGCAGGGTCTGAGGCCCGTCGCGATCGGTGGCGCAATCGGAATCGCCGTCGCGTTGCCGTTGGTTCGGGTGTTGCAGGCGCAGCTCTTCGAGGTCGGTTCGGCCGATCTCGCCACGATCGTCATGACAGCCGGCGTGTTGGTCGCGGCCGCAGGCCTCGCTTGCTACCTGCCGGCCCGCCGCGCCACACGCATCGATCCCATGACCGCGCTACGGATTGAATAGAACGGGCCCGCGCTGACCCGGGGTCAGTGGGTCATCGAATAAAGGACGATGTTGATGCCCAGCCGGAGGGCTTCGGTCGATGGCTTCAGGCGCCACCGCGGTTCGTCGATGTGCTCCCAGAAGTCGCCGACGTCGTTGTTGTAGCAGATGAAGACCGAGAGGTTGCCGAACTCGTCATTGATGCCGTAGAAAACCGCCGGGGCGCCGACGTTGTACGGTGATTCGATGTACAGGCCGTCGATGTCGTAGAAGGTGTGGAGCAGCGGGTGTACGTCGGTCATGACGTAGGGCTCGCTGTCCGGGAGCACGCGCTTGAGGTTCTGGTATAGGATGTCGAACTGCCGCCGCCCATCGAAATCGTCGATCATAACGATGCCGCCGCGATGGATGTACTCCCTGAAGTTCTCAACTTCCTCATCGGTTAGCCACATCTGGCCGGGTTCTGAAATGTAGCCGAAGGGATACTTGAAGATATCGGGGCTCGAAATGTCGACGGTGAGGTACGACATCATCTCGACCTCGATGCCGGTCACCTCGTCCATCACCTGGTTGAGGTGTTCTTCCGCAGACGGGTAGTCGTGGGCCCAGCCGCCGCGTCCCCCGCTGTAACGCCAGCGGGCGAAGATGAACTCGCTGTCGGGTGGCACGTTGATGTAATACTGATCAAACCCCCGGAACCGTCCGAACTGCCGTCCGAACTGCGCGTACGCAGCGATCCCGAACAACACGAGCAGCGATGCCACGACAACCCGGCGAACAGTGAACATGACTCTATTATTCGTCCGAGTTGGGATCCTTTCAAGTAACAAGTGGGGGAAGCAGGATGGGTTCGCCGACTATCCGAGGACTGCAGACTGGAGAACCCACGATGCGATTGCGAAATAGATCGCCAGGCCGGCGATGTCGGCCACCGACGTGATCAGGGGGCTGCTGGCGACAGCCGGGTCGATACCGACGCGTGTCAGCAGGAGTGGGACGACGACGCCGATCAGGTTCGAAACGAGCACGATCGCAAACATCGCCACTGCGACGACCACCGCGACCTGAGCCCCACCCTGGAAGAGGCCGAGCAGCCAGGCCGCCACGGCCATCGTGCCTCCCAGCGCGGCTCCCACCACGATTTCTTTGATCAGGGTAGGCATCCAGCGGGACCGGTCGACGTCACCTGTCGCGAGGGCACGGACGACCAGCATCGCTGATTGCGCACCTGCGTTCCCGCCGCTGCCCATCAACAGGGGGATGAAGAACGTCAGCGATATCAACGCCGCGAGGGTATCCTCGTACGCCGCGATCACCCCTGCCGCCCCAAGGTTCACTACCACCAGGGCCAGGAGCCAGGGAATGCGCTTGCGGTAGAGCGACAGGATGCGGACGTCTCGATAGCTGACCTTCAGCGGTTCGACGGCCGCGGAAAGATGGAAATCCTCGGTCGCCTCTTCTTCCGCGACGTCGAGGACATCGTCCGCAGTCACGATGCCGATCAGCACGCCATCGGACCCGACGACGGGAAGGACGAAAGTGTCGTACTTTCCCATCGCCCGAACGGCCTCCTCGCGATCGTCGTAGGGCGATAGCGTGACGGCCTCATGCTCCATGATGCGTTCGACCGGTTCGTCGGGATCGGCCAGGATCAGGCTGGGTAGGTCGAGGGCGTCGAGAAACTTCCAGTGTGTGTCCGTGACGTAGATCTTGGTGACGACTTCGCGGTCCCGTCCCATGATGCGAATGTGCCGCAGTGCCTGCTCGATGGTCCAGTTGGGCCGGATGGCCACGTATTCGGGCGTCATCAGGCGGCCGATGCTTTCGTCCGGATAGCTCAGCAGGAGCCGGGCCGCGCGGAGGTCCGTGGGGTCGAGCAGATTCAGTAGACGTTGCACGACGCGGTCGGGCAACTCTTCGAACAGGTGGGTCCGGTCGTCCGGTTCCAACGCCGCCAGCAGGCTGCGGGTTTCTTCGTCGTTGAGCGCGTTGAGCAGCGAATTCTGGGCTTCGGAATCGAGGTAGGAGAAGACTTCGCCGGCGACGTCTCGGGTCAACAACCGAAATAGAAAGAGTCGATCGGGGCTGTCTCGCTGGACGATCAGGTCTGCGATTTCCGGTTCCGGCCACTCGGTGAGGGCGGCCTTGAGGTCGCTCCATCGGCGCTGCTCGACGAGTCCCTCGACCTCGGGTTTGTCGACTCCTGTCGTCATGGTTCCTCGGTCAGGCTTGGCTGTCCCAAGCGGTCCGGAAGGTTCGGTCTACACTGTTGACTCCAAACTCATCATTTAAACATGGATGAAATGCGCGGGGACAGAGTGATCAGTCCCTCTACAATATTACTTCGAAGCCCTCGAATACTGGCGGTCCCAGATAGGTTCCTTCGGGCGCGCGCCCCCTGGCGTGCGCTTTCTGGAACGATTCGGAGTTGGTCCATGCCTCGAACGCTTCCCGGGAATCCCAAACCGAGTGTGACGAGTAAAGCGTGTGGGTCTCATCACCCGAACCGCGCAGCAAGTTAAACTTCTGAAAGCCCTCCACCTCGTCCAGATAGGACTGGCGCCCCCGCCAGATTTCTTCAAAGTCCCCTTCGTGGCCTGGGACAATCCTGAATCGGTTCATCGCTATAAACATTTATCTTGGCCTCTCCTGATGCCTCTCCTCGGTGGGAATGTAAACCACCGGAGGTGTGTGTTTCTTGAAGATCTTCCGCGTTTCCGGGCCCAGTTTCCGGAACACCTGGGGTGTTATCGCGAATCCATTGGATTTGAGCACGGCCGCGGTGTTCGCAGTCTGGCCCAGGACATCGAAGCGCTTCTCCGAGCGCGTGCCCACCGGCCCGCACCAGATTGGCCCGAAGTGCGCCTTGATGATATGGCGACTGGACGCGCCCCGTCCCCTCAACCACTCGTCTCCGGAGCGCTGGAGTTCCCTGAGCGCGAGGACTCCAGCCTCCAGGGCCTCTTCCGGGTAGACGATGAGCGCCGCGTCTCCAATGAACTTGACAATCGTGCCCCCGGAAGGCTCGATGATGTCACCGACGAACGCATAGTAGCTCGAAACGAGATCGAACAAGGCCTCCGGGTCTTCGGTCAGGCAAATCCGGTAGAAACCCGTCAGGTCCGAAAACGAGACGAGCAGGTGCAGTTCGGTCGGGGAACTAATGTCTGCCAGGCGGGTCATGGGAATCTCCTTAACGTTTCGTCCGTATAGCAGCGGCCCGGATGTCCGCCAGTACTCGAAAACTAGCCCGCTTTTCTCGCCGGTTGTCGTCGCGAAGCGTCGGAGACGCCGCCAGGACAAGGCGCGCGCCGGAAGGGCACCGCAGGCGTACTTGACAGTACGTCAAGGTGCCCGACCAAGCGCAACGCAGTAGTGGCGGATGTATCCGGCGCTGCAGCAGACCACTGGTGAGAAATGCGGGCTCGAGATCGTCAGTCCTACAGCCTGACAGTTGAAGGTATGGTAGCTCCCTCGGTCTGAAGTTGAAAGTTTCGATTACTCGCTGCCGAGGGCGCGCATAGGGTCGATTCGTGAGGCCGAGCCGGCGGGAATGAGGTTGGCCGCCAGTGCTACCGCTCCGAGGATGGAAGCGGCCGCCACGAACGAGATCGGGTCCAGCGGGCTGATGCCGTAAAGAAGCGATGCCAGCACGCGACTGACTGCCGCGGCTGCTGCCGCCCCGATCAGGATACCGATCCCTACCAGCCGCATGCCCTCACGGACGAACTGACCGATGACGTCGGCCCGGCTGGCCCCAAGCGCCATGCGTGTTCCGACTTCCCGAGTTCGCGCTCCGACCGAATAGGAAATGACACCGTAGAGACCGACCGCAGCCAGAAACACCCCGAACAAGCCGAAACCTGCCAGCAGAGTGGCCCCGGCACGTGCCCCGAACAGGGATGTCGCCATTTCGATTTCCAGCGTCGTCACCTGGAGAAACAGGATGTTCGGATCGATCTCCTCGGCGACCCGTCGGAGCGCCGGCAACTGGGGGCTTGCGGGTCCACGCGTCTGAACCAGCATGCTGCCGTACGGGTTGTACGCCTGGGAGCGGGAGTAATGAATGAACGGTCGAGGTTCTTCGCCGACAGTGCGAACTTTGTAATCGGCCGCGACCCCGATGATCTCGTAGGTCGTGCCGCTCGGTCGTGTGAAGTGGTCCCCGACGGCACTCTCTGCCGGCCAGAAGCGGCGCGCCATGGCTTCACTCACAATGGCGACCGGTGGAGAATCCGGGGTATCCGTGGAAGAGAAGTCACGGCCCTCGATGATCTCGGCGCCGATTGTCGAAAAATAGCCACGGCCGACCCGCGTGGAATCGACTGAAAATGGTGCTTCGGTATCCAGTGTCTCCGTTCCGAGGAACACCGAGCTTTGCACGATGTTGATCGAGAACGGCAGCCGCTCCGAGACCCCAGCGTCCACGACGTCGGGCAGAGCACGGACGCGTTCGGAAAGCCGGTCGTAGAACGCGCGTCCGTCTCGGTCGGAGTAGCCGTGCATGTCCAGGTCGAACGTCAGCACAGCAAGGTTCTTTGCTTCGAATCCAAGATCGATCGTGTTAGTCGCATCAAGGCTCCGTATGATCAGCATCGCACCGATGAGGAGCACGAGCGACAGGGCGACCTGAGATATTACCAACGCCCCCCGGAGTCCGGCCCGCCCACCGGCCGCGCCCGTCCGCCCGGCAGATTTCAGCGCCGACACCAGATCGGTACGTACGGCGGCGAGGGCGGGCGTGAGGCCGAAGATGGCTCCCGTCGCGATCGAAACGAGCACCGAGAACAGAAGGACTCTCCCGTCAATCGACACGTCGAGCGTGATGGGCACCGGTACCGGGGGCTGATATGCGACGAGCAAGCGCGTTCCGATCAACGACAACAGCACACCGAGGCTGCCCCCTGCGAGTGAGACAGTCAGGCTTTCGGTCAGTAGCTGCCGGATCAGCCGACCGCGGCCGGTGCCCAGCGCCAGGCGAATCGCAACCTCTCCGCGTCGGGACGAGGCGCGCGCCAGGAACATGTTGGCGACATTCGCACAGGCAATGAGGAGGACGATGCCGACCACTGCGAGCAGGAACGCCGCTACCGGCAGCATCGCTCCGTCCAGACCCGGGTTGATCCGGACTTCGCTCGTCGGTACCAGGGTGATTTGCCGTCCGTCATTCGATTCCGGGTAGGCTTCGCCGAGACGGGCCATGATCGTGTTCATCTCAGCCTGGGCTTGTTCGATCGAGGCACCCTCGCTGAGGCGTCCCTTGATGAACAGCCACCGCCGGCCCCGTCGTTCGATCATCGTTTCGCCCGGAGATGGCGCGGAGCTGTGGAATCCGACCGCTTCGACGGCCTCGACCATCATCGTGGGAATCCAGATGTCGACCCTCAGACCAGGATAAACACCCTGAAAATCTGCCGGACCCACGCCGACGATCGTGTAATCCGTGCCGTTCAGTTTGATCGTCTGTCCGAGCACCCCGGGGTCGCCCGCAAAACGGCGTTCCCAGAAGCGGTGTCCGAGAACCGTTACCGGGTGGGTCCCCTCGGTGCGGTCCTCCCCGGGTAGGAAAAAACGCCCGAGAAGCGGGCGTACGCCCAGAACATCAAAATAGTTCCAGGTCGCAAGAGCGCCGGCGATCAATTCGGCCTGGCCTTCCCAGTCGAGACTGGCGAACATCGTCGTGTGTCCGGCCAGGTCTTGGATGGTCGTGCTTTCGTCGCGAAAATCCTGGTAATCGGCGAAGGAGCTGGTGGCGTGCGCGAACCCGGTTTCGCTCGTGTACAGGTCGACGAGACGGTCCGGGTCGGTCACCGGAAGGGGCCTCAACAGGACGGCGTTGACGACGCTGAATATCGATGTGTTGACGCCGATGCCGAGGGCGAGGGTCACGACGGCGGTCAGGACGAAGGCCGGCGACTTGAGGGAGCTTCGGAAAGTGAACTTCAGGTCCCGGATCAGATCGCGCATGAATCCACTTACGGCGACTGGGCGCCGCAGGTTCCCCTATATCGCTTAATCGAAGATCGATTTCGGCAGTTTGGCGTGTACTCCCTTCGTGCCGTCGACGAGCTGCGTGATGGCGAGATCAACCGCCAGCGAGGTGAGGAAATAGGCGTCGTCCCGGCCCAGGCCCTTCTCGGTGACGAGGAAGTCGATCATCTCGCGTGTGGCCATCCGCGCCGCTTCGTCCAGGTCTGGATGCAGGCCCATCGTGAAGTAGTGTGTGGGTGTCTCGGCCCGCGGTCGGACGAGCGTTCGGTCCGTGTGGAGGATGACCGTCACCGTCCCCCGCAGCGAGGTTTCCAGCGCCGTCAGGGCGACCTCGCCGTCGCCCTGCATGCCGTGCCCGTCCCCGAACGACAGCAGTGCGCCGGGGACATGGACCGGCAGGTAGAGCGTCGTGCCCGCGATCAGATCCTTGTTGTCGAGATTGCCACCGTGATGGGCGGGAGGGTTGCTGTTGATCCGGCCCAGGATCGGTGAGGGTGCAACGCCCATGGAGCCGAAGAATGGCGCGAGCGGCAGCGTCACTCCCGGTGCGAAATCCGCCGTACCGGCCTCCGGATCGAATCTGGTCAACCGCAGCGTCGTATACGGAAAGTCGTCCGGCAAGGTCCCGGCGCCGGGAAGGAAGTAGCTGAGGCCGAACGGAGGCAGAAACTCGAAGTTCCCAATCCGAATCTCGAGAACGTCGCCCGGTTCCGCACCCTCGATATAGATCGGTCCGGTCAGGGGGTGGGCTCCGGGTCCGCGGTCGGTCACGGCCGCCTCGACCTCTTTCAATCGATCGGGCACTTCATCGGGCCGAGCGCCGGCGAGGTAGAGCCGTTCGAGCCCGCGTGCCAGGAGCGTCTCGACGTGGACCGTATCGCCCGATTCGATCGTCAGAACGGGTTCCAGGCTTCCGCTGTAGTAGCCCCAGTGGACGTTTCCCGGTGCGAGCGGAAGCTCGTGGGTCTGCTGTGGTGAGGACCACGCGGTTCCGGCGGCGAGCAGAATGATCAGCAGTGCACCCATGTGTTTCATCTGTCGGAACTCCTTACTTCGTAATCAATCGGGATGAGTGTCGTTTACTCTAACAGCACGAGCCTGCTTGACACTCTCCCCTAATTAGGCTTACGTTATTGACAATATGGTTGACGAGTCCGGTTCAAGGAGCCTGCGGGAGTTCGAAATGGTCGTTTTGCTGGCAACCCTGCAGGCGGGAGATTGCGCTTACGGCGTGACGATCAAGAAGGAGATCGAGCGGCGAACGAAGCGGGAAGTGTCTCGTGGGTCGGTCTACATCACTTTGGAGCGGCTCGAGCGAAAGGGATTCGTCAGCTCACACATGGGTGAACCGACCTCGGTGCGCGGAGGCCGGGCGAAACGTTTCTTCGTGGTGGAGCCGACAGGGCTTCGGGCGCTGGGAAGGTCGTTGGGGGACCTGGCCGAGATGCGCGAAGGTCTGGAACTCCTGCCCGACGTGTGAACCGAATGGTCTGGCTGAAAGGAGCGCGGTGGTTTCTTCGGATGTGTTTGCCCGGAGACCGGTATGAATCGGCGCTCGGCGACATCGAGGAGGAGTTTCGGACCGACGTGGCCCCCTGGAGGGGACGCTGGTCGGCCCGGCTGTGGTACTGGCGTCAGTGTGTTTCCTTCGCTTCGGTGTACCTCCGGGGCGACTGGCCGAAGGACCGCGCGCCCGCGCCGGGCAGGAAGAGTGGGGACGGAATTTCGGTTTCCATCCGACATTTGTTGGTCCCCAAGCCTCGGGAGAATGCGATGAATCATCTGCAAGCAGACATCAAGTACGCGACGCGTTCGCTCTGGAACGCGAGAGGCTTCAGCCTCGTGGCCGTCCTGACGCTCGCGATCGGGATCGGCGCGAACGCTGGGATGTTCTCCCTGGTCAACGCCGTGATCCTCCGGCCGCTGCCGTATGAAGACGCGGATCGCCTGGTTGCGGTGCGGACGGCAAACCCGGTCCGTGGAGTGGAATCGATGGACTCCTCGCCACCGGATTACTTCGACTGGCGCGACCAGAGCGATTCGTTCGAAGAGCTGGCTGCTTATTGGAGCCCCCAGCTGAACCTGACCGGAAACGGGGAACCCGAGCGACTTCTCGGAGCCGTCGTCACGTGGACTCTGTTCGATGTGTTCGCCGTGCGCTCTCAGTTGGGACGCCTGTTTACCGAAGACGAGGACTCGCCGGGAGGCGAGCCCGTTGCTTTGATCTCCGACGGCCTGTGGCGGCGCCGCTTCGGTACCGACCCATCGGTGATCGGAAGGTCGATCACCCTGAACGAGGTTCCTCGGACCATCGTCGGTGTCCTGGTGCCGGGGTTCGAGTTCCCACTCGAGGGTACGGAAGTCTGGATTCCCGGCCGCTACTCGCCGTCCGATCCATCGAACCCCACCTTCGATGCTGCAGACTATCGATCCTTTCGCATCCTGGGAGCCGTGGGACGTCTCGGTTCCGGCGTGTCGATCGATGAAGCCCGCGCTGATTTGGGGACTGTTGCCGCCCGGCTGGAAGGCGAATATCCCGAGTCGAACGACGGCTACACGGTGCGGATCCTCGGGCTCCATGAGCATACGGTGGGTTCTGTGCGCCCCGGACTGCTGCTTCTGCTGGGGGCCGTGTCCTGCCTCCTGCTCATCGCCAGCGTCAACGTTGCGGGCATGATCCTGGCCAGGGGAGCCGACCGACGGAGAGAGATCGCAATCCGGGTCGCGATGGGAGCCAACGCACGTCGCGTCGTCGGACAGTTGCTCGTCGAGAGTTCGATCCTCGCCCTGGCTGGCGGAATCCTCGGCTGTGTCGGGGCTTACCTTGTGCTCCCGATAATGACGGTGCTCGCGCCGGCTTCGCTCCCAATGTCTGAGGCCGTTCGGGTGGATGCGACCGTCGTCTTCTACGCTTTTGGCGTGACCGCACTGACAGGAGTCCTCTTCGGGCTGTTCCCGGCCCTCTACGCTGCCACACCCGATCTGGCGGGCGCTTTGCGGCAGACGGCGAACCGTCTGACCACGTCGGCTAGCGGCAAGCTTCGCAAAGGCCTGGTCGTTGCCCAGATGGCCCTGGCCATGGTGCTGCTGGTCAGTTCCGCGCTTCTGATCGAGACGTTCCGGCAACTTCGAAGCGTGGATCCAGGCTTCGAAGCCGCCAGCGTACTGGTCGCACGGATCGAACTGCCACGCAGCTACTGGGAGCCGACGATCAGCGGCGACTTCTTCGAAGACTTCAGGAAGAGAGTGGCGGCTCTGCCCGGGGTAGATGGGGCCGCGTTATCGATGGGCGTACCGCTCGAAGCCCGAGCCGAGTTCTTCGTCGACGAATCGACGTTCCAGATCGACGGCCGATCGTTACCCCTGAGCGAACGACCGGTCGCACGGATGCAAATCGTCAGCCCGGACTTCTTCGAAACGATGCGTGTGCCGGTTCGTGATGGCAGAGCTTTTGATGCACGCGACACGATCGACAGTCTGCCTGTAGTCGTTATCAATCAAACGATGGCCGACCGGTACTGGCCCGGCGAGAATCCCATCGGCCAGAGGCTGACTCATGACCTGGTCTTTGTCCCCGGCGAGAAGAACGACCGCGAGGTCGTCGGCGTAGTTGGAGATGTTCGTCATTTCGACCTCGACAAACCGGCCGACGCCCAGATGTACCTGCCGCACTCCCAGCGGGCATGGCCGACCCAGGCGTTGCTGGTCCGCTCGTCGGTAGATCCTTTGTCACTCGCGGGTCCGGTGCGTGACGTTCTGTGGGGGATGGACGATGCGATACCGGTCGCGTCGATGGACACCCTGGAGGGTGTGATTGCGGCAGAGCTGTCATCTCCGAGGTTTCGCGCGACATTGACCGGGGTCTTCGCATCGACTGCGCTTCTGTTGGCTGCCATCGGACTCTACGGTCTGATGGCGTATTCGGTGAGTTGCCGGACACACGAAATCGGACTGCGAATGGCGCTGGGCGCGTCGTCGGCGGAGATTCTCCGGCTCGTCGTCGGGCAGGCTCTGTGGTTGACGGCGGTCGGTGTCGCGCTTGGATCCGTCGCGGCGTTGGTGGCGGCCGGCCTGCTGATGGACTTGTTGTTCGGAGTGGGCACGAGCGACGTTCCGACTTTCGTCGTCGTCGCGTCGGTGGTCCTGGGCGTCGCGGTGCTCGCCAGTTTCGTGCCTGCGAGGCGCGCAACCCGGGTCGCCCCGCTCGTGGCGATGAGGGGAGAGTAGTTGAACCGGCGAGGCCAGGCCCAACCGCCGTTGTTGGCCGTGCTTCTGGTGCGCCTGTCGGTGCCGTTGACCGCGCGCGAGGGAGTCGTTGGTGACCTGGATGAAGAGTTTCGGGCAGAGATTGCGGGGTCCCGAAGCCGGTACGCCGCGTGGGTTTGGTACTGGCGTCAGGCCTGGTCGCTGAGTCTGGCCTACTCGGGCGACGCGGTCGCGAATCGCCGAGGCTTTGCCGTCGGACCCGAAGACCGTTCCGACAGAGGAGAGATCGATATGATCGTTCAGGATCTGAAGTACGCGCTGCGAGCACTCCGGAAGACCCCGATCTTTACAGTCACCGCTGTCATGATCATCGCGCTCGGCATCGGCGCGAACACGGCCATCTTCAGCGCCGTCAACGCTGTGCTCTTCCGGCCGCAGCCGTTCGAGAATCCCGAGGAACTGGTTGAGATCTATCAGGACTCGGACGAAGGCGATCCGAACTCGACGTCATATCCCGCGTACTGTGACATAGCCGCACACAACGACTTGTTCTCCTCGGTCGCCGCAACGTTCGATTTCCCTGTGAGCCTGCAGGGTGATGACGGATTGCGTCCGGCGTTGGTCGAATACGCGACCGCGTCCTACCTGCCGATGCTCGGCCTCGTTCCATCGGCCGGCCGCTGGTTCGATCCCGCCGAAGATGAGGTTGGGGCCGGCGCTTTTGCCGTGGTCGGACACCGTGCCTGGGTGACGCGTTTTGGCCAGGACCCGAACATCATCGGTCGTGCGGTTCGGGTCAACGGCGCGCCCGTCACAATCGTTGGTATCGGCCCTCGAGATTACAACGGGATGATCAGCGGCGTGGCCGTCGACTTCTGGCTGTCGATCTCCTCGATGCAGCCCGTCGAAGGCGCGTTCTCCGCCGGCACCCTCGAACGCAGGCAGGATCACTGGTTCCAGGTGCGCGCCCGCCTCGAGGCTGGCGTCACCCCGGCCGAGGCCCAGACCGCGATGACGGCGCTCGCGGCCCGCCTGGCTGAAGAGTTTCCCAACCTGAACGCCGGGCGGGACATCACGGTCTATTCCTCAGCCGACGTTCGAGTCCATCCTGCCGTGGATGCCAGCGTGATCCCGGCCGCTGCCGGCTTGATGGCGATCGTGGGCCTCGTCCTTGTCATCGCCTGCAGCAACCTGGCGATCCTCCTGCTGGTCCGGGGCGCAAGCCGCGCGCGCGACATGTCGATACGTCTTGCGATCGGAGCGAACCGAACCCAACTCACCAGGCAGTTCCTCAGCGAAAGCGTTCTTCTGTCCGCGGCCGGCGGAGTCCTGGGATATCTCGTCGCGGGCTGGGCCCTCGATCTCGCCATGACGTACCAACTGCCGGGGGGCGTGCCGGCGGTTCTTGACATCGGCCTCGACGGTCGCGTGCTGGCGTTCACCGTCGTCCTTTCGTTGGGGACCGGATTCGCATTTGGTCTGGCGCCCGCCCTTCGGGCTTCCAGGGCCGATGTAATGTCCGCGCTGAGGGATGAAGGGGAGACCCTTTCGCTGGGAAGGCGATGGTTCGGCTTGAAGAACGCTTTGGTGGTCTTCCAGGTTGCGGTTTCCGTGCTCTTTCTCGTCGGTGCCGGGCTATTCATCCGAAGTCTAACGAAGGCCGAGCGGATCGCTCCCGGCTTTTCGGTCGACGATGTCGCGTTCATGGAGATCGACGCGACCCAGGCCGGGTACGGGTTTGAGGAGAGCCAGGCGCTTTACCGGGATCTGTTCGACCGCATTCGTTCGACGCCGGGAGTGCGAAACGCGACCATGGCATCGGCGCCGCCCATCGGGGGCCGAGGCTCCAGCACCATGATCGTCGAAGGGTATGTTTCGCCCGAAGGAACCGGGGCCCTCGAATTACCGTTCGCATTCGTCGGTCCCGAATACTTCGATACCCTCGAGATTCCCATCGTCCGAGGACGAGCGTTTACGGCGGAAGATCGCGAAGGTGGTCCGCCGGTCATGATCGTCAACGAAACGTTTGCCGAACGGTACTGGGGATCGACCGATGTCATCGGACGGCGCATCCGCCACCAGGCGGCCGAGGACTCGTGGATGGAGGTTGTTGGCGTTGCCGGAGACACGAAGGTGCGTGAGGTTGTCGAACCGACACGGTCGATCTTCTACAAACCGTTCGATCAGTCGCCTTCGGCGAGCGTTTCTTTCATCGCCAGGTCGGAAGGCGACGTTGCGACGATCGTTCCCGGTCTCAAGAGTGCCCTGGACAGCCTCGACAGCGGCGTGCCGATCCTGAGAACACGGACGATGTCTGAACACATCGGTGAGTCCCTCGCGATTTCTCGAATAAGCGCCGCGTTTCTTTCGGCTTTCAGTCTCCTCGCCCTGGGGCTGGCCGGCCTGGGGTTGTATGCGGTGGTCTCGTTCGGAGTTGCCGAGCGGTCAACGGAAGTCGGGATTCGGATGGCGCTCGGGGCGAGGAGCGCCGCCGTCGTCTGGATGATCGTTCGCGAAGTGATGACGATCGTTGCGGTGGGGCTAGTCCTGGGTTTGGTCCTGGGTGTGGCCGCGATGTCCGGCATGACCACTTTGCTCTACGGTGTATCCGCCCTGGACCCCATCACCCTCGCGGGTGTTGCGGGGCTTCTCGCGCTCGTCGCGGGAGTTGCCGTCTACATCCCTGCGCAGCGCACAGTCGCGGGCGATCCATTGACCGCTCTACGGCACGAGTGAACAGGCCGCGGATGACCCGGGCACCATCGCCATGGATAGTCTCTCCGGGCCCGTCCGGGTGGTGGTTCCAGCAAATGAAAAATAATCGATGGTCGATGGTCAGTGGTCGATTTGAAATGATCAATTTGCAGATTTCACTCGACCCGGCGCCGGGGCACCCCTCGACGATCCGCTTTTCCGTAGACCCGAGTTTCCGTTTCCAGTAACCTTCCGGGTGCTTCCTTCGTAATCGGTATTAGACGGTAAGGCGCTTCTATTACGAGAGTTAACAAGCGCGAAGGGAGTTGTCGGGATCGAAATCGGAAGAGCGAGGGTTGAAGAGATCATGAAGAAAGTCTTAGTGGCGATTGTCGGAGTCGGCGTGGTCATCGCGCTTGCCTCGTTTACGCTGGTCGGCGGTGACAGCGACCAGATCGAGTTCTTCACGTCGGATGTGACCCGGGGAACCATCGAAAACGCCGTCGCGGCGACCGGCAGTGTCGAAGCGGTGCTGACCGTCCAGGTGGGCTCCCAGGTCACCGGCCAGGTCCAGATGCTTTACGCCGACTTCAACTCCATCGTGAGGGCAGGACAACTCCTCGCCGTGCTCGACGCGCGGACCTTTGAGGCCGCACTGGAAAACTCGAGAGCCAGCCTGGTCTCTGCCCGATCCCGCATCCGTACCGCGGAGGCCGACCTGGTCAACGCCCACGCGAGCCTGGTATCCGCCCGCGCGAGCCTGGAATCCGCCCGGGTCGATGCTGACAAGGCGCAGATTCAGTTCCGGCGGTCCCAGGAATTGCAGGAAGCCGAGCTTATCTCGGACACCGAGTTCGAGAATGCGCGCGCGACGGTCGAAGCCGCGCGGGCGCGGCTTGCCCAGTCGGAGGCCTCCCTCGCCCAGGGCGAGGCTCAAATCATATCCAGGGCGGCCGGCATCGAGCAGGCCAACGCTTCGGTCGTGCAGGCCGAGGCTGATGTTGATCGGGCGGAGTTGAATCTCGAGTACACGAGCATCTATTCGCCCGTCGACGGTGTCGTGATCTCCCGTGAAGTCGATGTCGGCCAGACCGTGTCGGCGAGCACGTCTGCTCCGACGCTGTTCAACATCGCGAACGATCTTGCCCAGATGCGCGTGAACACGAGCGTAGACGAGGCGGACATCGGCAGGCTGGCACAAACCAACGACGTCAACTTCACCGTCGATGCGTACCCGGGAGAGCAGTTCCGGGGCCGGATCGAGGAGATCCGCCTGAATCCCAGGACCTCGCAGAACGTGGTCACCTACAGCGTGATCGTGGCCGTGAACAATCAGGACTTGAAGCTGAAACCGGGCATGACGGCCAACATCACCGTGACGACGGCGCGTCGGGACGACGTTCTGACCGTGCCGAACAGCGCCCTGCGCTACATGCCAGCCGATGCCGAGCACGAGATGGGACAGCTAATGACCCGCGGAATGGGCGGTCGTGGTGACGCCTCATCTCCGGCCTCTGAATCGCGACAGGCTCCCGAGGGCCGCGAGAGATTCCGGGCACCCGGCGGAAGTGGTGGACGCGACCAGGGCGGCTTCCGTGCCGAAGGCTTTCCGACTCGCAGGGGAATGGAAACAGCGCGGATCCAGGGGGGCGGCGCCAGCGGCAACGCGCCGGGGCAGCTCTGGGATCCGGGCGAGAAGCTCCAGTTTGCGACTCCGCCGGAACCCACTCCCAGGCCCGGAGTGGTCTGGGTTCTCAATTCGCAGGGTGTCCCGGAACCGCGAATGCTGATGTTGGGGATCACCGACGGCGCGCGCAGCGAAGTCCTGTCGGGAAACCTGGCTGCCGGAGAAGTGCTCTTGATCGGCGATTCTTCAGTGCTGGAAGAGGACACGGGCAACACGCGGCAGTTCAACCCGTTTGGTGGCCGAATGGGCGGCCGAATGGGCGGATTCGCCGGCCATTGATCGCTACGGAAAACCTAGCCACGGATTACACGGATTGAGCGGATTAATAGAGGCTTTTCGGAGGAGCATCCCAAAGACAAGCCGTTTCCTTCATCCATAAATCCGTGTAATCCGTGGCAAACTCCCCATCCGGGAGTCAGGGCGAGAAGCTGATTCGGTAGATGCGGTTCCCGCCGTCGTCGGAAACGAGAAGGGAGCCGTCTACGTGCTGGAGAACGTCCACCGGCCGTCCCCATACCTGCTTTTCTTCTTCGGTATCCCGAACGACAAAACCCGTCAGGAAATCCTCTGGCTCACCCGACGGCCTACCCTCTTCGAACGGGATCCGAACCACCGAGTAGCCGGCCAGCTCCGACCGGTTGATCGACCCGTGCAACGCGACGAACGCGCTGTTTTGGTACTCGGAAGGGAACTGGTCGCCGGTGTAGAACACGATGCCCAGCGCCGCCGAATGAGAGGGCAGAAGGATGTCGGGCACGATGGTCTTTTCGATCAGGTCCGGCCGTGCGCCGTTGAGGATCGGCTCCGGGTTGGGACCGATGTAGGCGTATGGCCAGCCGTAGAACCCTCCGTCCGCGACCGAAGTCACGAACTCGGGAACGAGATCGTCCCCGAGATGGTCTCGCTCGTTCACCGCTGTCCACAACGTGTCCGAGCCTGGGAAATACGCCATTCCGACAGGGTTGCGCAACCCACCCGCGAACACGCGATGCCCGGACCCGTCCGTGTTGTATTCATTGATCGCCGCCCGCCGCGGGTCGTCGCCCGGAGTAGCATTGGTCGCGGAACCGACCGTGACATACATCTTCTCCCCGTCGGGGCTGAAGATGAGGTTGCGGGTCCAGTGGTTGTAGCCACGCGTTCGGCTGATGTCGATGCCGAGTCGTTCAGCCGTGTCCCGATCCACCGCGGCATTGCTTGGCGGTAGGTCGACGACGTGCTCGGGGGAACCTTCGGCCGAGAGTTGTCCCGGCGTGTAGGAAAATCGAACGACGGCGTCGTTGTTCCCGACATAAAGGTAGCCATCGTGAAACGCGATGCCGAAAGGCCGGGTCAGATCCCGGGCGAAGATTTCCTTTCGCTCGGCCACTCCGTCGCTGTCCGCATCCCGCAGGACGACGATCTCGCCGAACCCGCTCTCGGTCACGAACACATCCCCGTTGGGAGCCAGCGCCATACGCCGGGAATGTTGGAGCCCGTCGGCAAAGACGTTGACTTCGAAACCGGGAGGAACCTGAAGCTCCCGACCATCGGGTTGCGGGACGATCCGGGTGATGTTCCGGTACCAGGGCGTGGCGAATGGTTCGGGCAGTTGCTCGAAAGCGGTCAGCAGCAGGA
Source organism: Terriglobia bacterium (assembly GCA_965206125.1). Classification (GTDB taxonomy): domain Bacteria; phylum Acidobacteriota; class Terriglobia; order 20CM-2-55-15; family 20CM-2-55-15; genus CAXWPM01. The sequence goes on along the minus strand of CBDBIN010000042.1, from coordinate 158,332 downwards.
CCAGTGCAATTGGAATCATGACAGGAGTCCTCCGTCGGTTCGGAGATTATACTCCCGGCACTTCGTCCTATTCGCCTCGCAAGATCGCCAGAGGCTTTCCCCTTGACAATCTACAGGGAAGCCTTTAGCTTTTATAGATAATCTAGGGAACAGAGAGGAATTCGATGAACTCATTAATTCAGGACATTCGCTTCGGGCTGCGCACTTTGCTGAGGAGCCCCGGATTCACTCTCGTCGCCGTGCTCACGCTCGCCATGGGCATCGGCGCCAACACCGCGATCTTCAGCGTCGTCAACGGTGTGTTGTTGCAGCCGCTGCCATACGAGACAGGTGAGCGAATTGTCAACCTCCAGCAGCCGGCTCCCTTGATCGAGGTCCAGAACGCCGGGTTCTCGCCGCTCGAGATCGCCGATTACAGGGAGCAGAGCCAGTCGTTGGAGACAGTGGTCGAGTACCACTCCATGCCCTTCAACCTGATCGGCCGTGAAGAACCACAGCGGGTCCAGACGGGAGTGGTGTCCTGGAATTTCTTCGACATGCTCGGCGTGCGTCCCCTGCTCGGGCGTTCGTTCGCCGCGGACGACGAAACGCATGAAGCGGACGCGGTTCTCCTGCTCAGCTACGACTATTGGCAGCAGACCTTCGGCGGCGATCCGAACATCGTGGGCGAAGAGTTCGAAATGAACGACCGAGTTCACACTGTCGTCGGCGTGCTGCCGTCGATCCCGCAGTATCCCAACGAGAACGACGTCTACATGCCCGTAACGGCATGCCCGTTCCGGAACGGAGAAGGATGGCGCACCACACGTACCGCCCGCGGGCTGACGGTGTTCGGTAAGCTCAGGGAAGGCGAGAGTCTGGCCGGGCTGGAAGGAGATCTTTCGACAGTCGCCGGCCGCCTCCACGGCGAGTACCCGGAAGCCTATCCGGAGACGCGCGGTCTCGAGACGATCGCGGTTCCTCTCAAAGAACAGCTGACCCGTCAGGCCCGACCGACTCTTTGGATTCTGCTGGGGACCTCACTGTTGCTGCTGCTGATCGTCTGCACGAACCTGGTCAACCTGACCCTTGCGCGGCATGCCGGCCGGGAGCAGGAAATGTCGATTAGAACCGCGCTCGGGGCAGGACGCGGTCGCCTTGCGCGCCAGTTGGTCACCGAAGGGACGATACTGGCGCTGGCGGGCGGTGCGGCCGGATTGTTGCTCGCGTTGGTGACTCTGGATATGCTCAAGGCTTTCGCCGCACGTTTCACGACTCGTGCCGCCGAGGTTGCGATCGATCCCACCGTCCTGCTGTTTACCTTGGGGGTCGCCCTGTCGACCGGACTCGTGCTCGGGATCCTGCCGGCCCTGCGGTCGAGGGTCGACATCAATACCCAGATCAAGTCCAATGGCGCCTCGTCCGTGGTGGGCAGCCGCGGGTCGCTCCGCAAGATCCTGGTGGTTTCCCAGGTGTCGATTTCCTTCGTGCTCCTGATCGGCGCGGGACTGATGATCCGAAGCTTCATGAAGCTCCAGGATGTCGACCCCGGCTTCAACCCGGAGAACGTCCTGACGGTTCGACTCGATCTGAACTGGTCGAAGTACGACAACCCCGAGATCATCCGTTCTTTCGCGGACGCTCTCGAAACGAAGCTCGCCGGCTCTGCTGGAGTGGTCTCGGTGGCCTTTTCCAACTCCTACCCGCTCAACGGGGGAGTGCCGTTCACGCAGGGGTTTGAGATCGAGGGAGAGGTCGCCGACGAGGGCCGACCGACCGAGCGGACGGTGATGACCTCCGCCAGCCCGGCTTACTTTCAGACGGTGGGTACGCGATTGCTTCAAGGTCGAACTTTCGACGTCTTCGACCAGCAGGAGCAGTCCCTGGTGGTTGTCGTCACCCGATCCTTCGCCCGCAAATACTGGGATGAGGGGAAAGCTATTGGGAAGCGAATCCGCCCGCCCGGTGGCCCGGAGTGGATGGAGATCGTCGGCGTGGTCGACGACGTCAAGCAGTTCAGCCTCGATCAGGAGGAGTCAGACATGGTGTTTGTGCCGTATTCGATTTCCCCTTTTCGGGATATGCGTCTGCTGCTCCGGAGTCGGGGAGACGCCCGCGCCATAGCCATGGAGGTTCGTGAAGCCGTGAGCGAAATCGACCCCGCGCAACCCCTCGCGGAGATTCAGACCCTCGAAGAGGTGCGCACCGAGTCGCTCGCTTCTCCTCGACTCACCATGATGCTCATGGGGCTGTTTGCCGGCCTGGCCCTTGCGATTACGGCTACGGGGATCGGAGGCGTCATCGCGTTCACTGTCAGCCAGCGGACCAGCGAGATCGGCCTCCGGATGGCGCTCGGCGCGTCCCGCGGCAGCGTCCTGTCCATGGTCCTCGGGCAGGGAATGGTGCTTGTGTTCGTCGGCCTGGGCATCGGCGTCCTCGCGGCTCTGTCCCTGGGTCGCCTGATGTCGGGACTGCTGTACAACATCGCACCGACCGACCTGTGGACCTTTGTCGCTGTCCTGACCACTCTTTCCATCGTGGCCGCCACCACATGCCTGATCCCTGCGCGCCGTGCGACCTCAATCAGTCCCACCGAGGCCCTCCGGATCCACTGACCCCACAGGGTTCTGTCACAGGCTGCCAGACCCGGAGCCCAGAGCATCTCCCTGTCGGAATCCGATTTTCCGTGGACCCGAGTTACTGTTTCAAGTAACCTTCCGGGTACCTCCTTCGTAGTCAGTAGTGGGCGGTAAGACGCTTCCTTTACAAGAGTTAACAATTGCGAGTTAACAAACGGGAGGGGAGCTATCGGGTAGAAGTCGGAAGGGCGGGGTTGAGGAGATCATGAAGAAAGTCTTGATAGCTATTGTCGGAGTCGGCGTAATCATCGCGGTCGCCGCGTTTACTCTGGTTGGTGGTGAAGGCGATGAAATCGAGTACTTCACGTCGGAAGCGATCCGGGGAACCATCGAAAACACGGTCGCCGCGACGGGGAGCGTCGAGGCGGTGCTGACCGTCCAGGTAGGCTCCCAGGTCACCGGCCAGGTCCAGACGCTTTACGCCGACTTCAACTCCATCGTGAGGGCCGGCCAACTCCTCGCCGTGCTCGACGCGCGGACCTTTGAGGCCGCACTGGAAAACTCGAGAGCCAGCCTGGTCTCTGCCCGATCCCGCATCCGTACCGCGGAGGCCGACCTGGTCAACGCCCACGCGAGCCTGGTATCCGCCCGCGCGAGCCTGGAATCCGCCCGGGTTGACGCTGACAAGGCGCAGATTCAGTTCCGGCGGTCCCAGGAATTGCAGGAAGCCGAGCTTATCTCGGACACCGAGTTCGAAAATGCGCGCGCGACGGTGGAAGCCGCGCGGGCGCGGCTTGCCCAGTCGGAGGCCTCCCTCGCCCAGGGCGAGGCTCAAATCATATCCAGGGAGGCCGGCATCGAGCAGGCCAACGCTTCGGTCGTGCAGGCCGAGGCCGATGTTGATCGGGCGGAGTTGAATCTCGAGTACACGAGCATCTATTCGCCCGTCGACGGTGTCGTGATCTCTCGTGAAGTCGATGTCGGCCAGACAGTGTCGGCGAGCACATCTGCTCCGACACTGTTCAACATTGCGAACGATCTTGCCCAGATGCGCGTGAACACGAGCGTAGACGAGGCGGATATCGGCAGGCTGGCGCAGACCAACGACGTCAATTTCACCGTCGACGCCTACCCGGGACAGCGGTTCCGTGGCCGGATCGAGGAGATCCGCCTGAATCCCAGGACCTCGCAGAACGTGGTCACCTACAGCGTGATCGTGGCCGTGAACAATCAGGACCTGAAGCTGAAACCGGGCATGACGGCCAACATCACCGTGACGACGGCGCGTCGGGACAACGTTCTGACCGTGCCGAATGGTGCCCTGCGCTACACGCCAGCCGATGCCGACCCTGAGATGGTCCGGCAATTGACACGCGGAGCGGGCGGTCGTGGCGGCGGACGTGGGAGACGAGCCGGACGCGAGGCGCAAGCAGTCGGAGCCGAAACCGGCACCGAAACTCCGGTCGCTGAAGCGCAACAGGCTCCCGAGGGCCGTGAAAGCGTCCGGGAGCGCGGCGATTCCCAACGGGAAGTGGCGGATTCCGGCGGACGTGGAGGTCGTGGCGGCCGAGGTGGACGTGGAGGAGGCCGGGGCGGTCGTGGGGGACGCGATCAGGGTGCCCTCCCTGCCGAAGGCTCTTCGGCTCGCGGAGGCCGAGCGACGGCGACCGCGCTGATCCAGGGGGGAGGCGCCGGCGGCAACGCGCCGGGGCAACTCTGGGATCCGGGCGAGAAGCTCCAGTTTGCGACTCCGCCCGAGCCCACTCCCAGGCCCGGAGTGATCTGGGTCCTCAATTCTCAGGGGATCCCCGAACCGCGAGTGCTGATCTTGGGGATCACCGACGGCGCGCGTAGCGAGGTTCTGTCGGGTGAGTTGGCCGAGGGAGAACTGCTGCTGATCGGCGATTCTTCAGCGTTGGACGAGGACGACAACGGGCCGGCGTTCAACCCATTCGGTGGCGCATTCGGCCGAGGCGGTGGCGGTGGCAGGGGGCGCCGATGATCGAGTCAGCCTCCGAACCTCTCGTTAAAGATCGGTCCTTGCGAGAGGCCAAGGACAAGGTCATCGAGCTCGTAAACGTCCACAAGACGTACCACATGGGCGACATCGGCGTTCATGCGCTCCGCGGTGTGACCATCGATGTGTACCGTGGAGAGTATGTCGCGATCATGGGCCCATCCGGTTCGGGCAAGTCCACGATGATGAACATCATCGGCTGTCTGGACCACCCGACGAAAGGGACCTACAGGATCGACGGGCTCGACGTTGCCAAAGCGTCCAAGGCCGAGCTTGCCGACATCCGCAACCAGAACGTCGGCTTCGTCTTTCAGAGCTTCAACCTGGTGTCGCGAACGTCGGCAATCGAGAACGTCGAACTCCCGTTGATCTACGCCGGTGTTTCCGGCCGGGAACGCACCGAACGGGCGCGTGAAGCCTTGGCGATCGTCGGCCTGACAGACAAAGAAAGCAACCTGCCGAACCAGCTGTCCGGGGGCCAGCAGCAGCGTGTCGCGATCGCGCGCGCGTTGGTGAACCACCCGGCGATCATTCTGGCCGACGAGCCGACCGGCGCTCTGGATTCTCGGACCTCGATCGAGCTGATGGCCGTGTTCAAGAAGCTTAACGAAGAACAAGACATGACCATCATCATGGTCACGCACGAGCACGATATCGCCGAGTACGCCAAGCGCGTTATCATGTTTCGCGACGGGAAGATCCCGAAGGACTACGCCGTCGAGACCCGGCGTGACCCCGACCAGGTACTGCGGGATATGCCGGTTGAAGAAGACGAGGAGGACGAACAATGAGATCCATGGCCATACTTCGAATCGCGTTCTGGGCACTGGGCCGGAACAAGATGCGATCCGCCCTGACGATGCTGGGCATCATCATCGGTGTGGGTGCCGTCATCGCCATGGTCTCGATCGGGCAGGGGGCCCAGTCCATGGTCTCGGACCAGATGGAGAGTATGGGAACCAACGTTATGTATATCTGGCCGGGGGGCACGCGTGGTCCCGGGGGTGCGCGGCAAAGTGGGGACTCGGGCGGTAGCCTTACCGCCGCCGACGTCGACGCGATCCAGAACGAAATTCCCGTCGTCGAAGCCGCCACTCCCATCGTTCGAGCCAGCGGACAGCTGATCTTCGGAAACCAGAACTGGTATGCGCGTGCCGAAGGTGTGAACGAGCGTTACACCGAGGTTCGGGACTGGGAAGTGGTCGACGGGGAGATGTTCACCGCGAACGACGTACAAGCTGCGGCGCGGGTGCTGGTCATCGGAAACACAGTCGCCGAGAACCTGTTTCCCGGAATGAGCCCGGTCGGTCAGACCGTTCGCCTGAGAAACCTTCCGTTCCGGGTGGTCGGTGTCCTCGAATCCCGCGGGCAGTCCGCCACGGGGCAGGACCAGGACGATGTTACGCTGCTGCCCTACACTGCCGCCCAGAAGAAACTGCTCGGGCAGTCGATCCCCCGAATCAACCAGATCATGCTCCAGGCAATCAGCCCGGGTGCGACTTCGATCGCCGAGAAAATGATCGGGGACCTGCTGCGGCAGCGACACAACATCATGCCCGGCCAGGAAGACACCTTCAGCATCCGGAACATGACCGACATTGCGGAAGCGGCCGAGCAGACGAGCCTGATTATGACGCTCCTGCTGGGCAGCATCGCGGCCGTGTCGCTGCTGGTCGGGGGCATCGGCATAATGAACATCATGCTGGTATCGGTGACCGAGCGGACCCGCGAGATCGGGATCCGAATGGCCGTCGGGTCGCGCCCCGGCTATATCCGGCTTCAGTTCCTGGCCGAATCGATCATCCTCAGCATGTCCGGGGGGATCATCGGGGTCATCATCGGGAGCGGTCTCTCCTACGGGGTGGCGCAGTTCCTCGAGTGGCCGACGCTGGTATCGCCGGCATCGATCACGATTTCCGTTGCGTTTGCCGCGGCCGTGGGCGTGTTCTTCGGGTACTACCCCGCGCACAAGGCCGCACGGTTGGATCCCATCGACGCATTACGCTACGAGTAAGAAGAAGGCCACGGATTACACGGATTTAACGGATTGGCAGGGGTTTTTTCGGACAAGCAGTCCGAACATAACTCCAGGTCCCTCCCATTCCGTGTAATCCGTGTAATCCGTGGCTAGCTCCCATCCGACGCAATCTGCGGTCCGCTCGCCGGTGGTGTAATAGCTACAACCCGCTCAATTCGACCCACCCGCCCATGTAATCTCGATCACACGGAATACGAAGAAGATTGGCTAGCATTGGGTTGTCGTAGTACGCTTCGGGCAAGAGAGATGACCCTTCGTTCACAGAGTGTTCTTTCCCATCGCATCGCAGCAGCTTTGCTCGTCTTTTTTCTAGGCAGTGCCATGCCTGTTTCGGGCCAGATGCGGCCGGCGAGCCCCTTCCCCTCCAGCCAGACGTTGGAGGACTTCGCGTTGGAGGAGAACCTTGAAGACGCGATCGCGAAGCATTGGGAGTGGATCGAGGCCGAGTCAGAGCGCGGGATGCTTGCGATCTCCAGGCTGACCGAACCCGATGGATTGAGCAAGTTCGTCTCGAACCTACGCAACTTTTACTCCGCATCGCGCGACCTTCTGGCGTACCGCTTCGCCCCCGACGCCAACTGGGCACGGCAAGGGGCTGCCCGCTCGGCCGAACAGTTGGAGAATCGACTCGATGACGTGGCGTCCTATGTCGCGGATCTGGATGCGTTGCCGGCCCCACTGCCGCCCGGACTCGGCGACTTCTCGCTGCGTCGCCAGCTGGGAGTCATGAGCAGCCTGCTGGAACGCGTGGGTCGGAAGCTGAACCAGGTCGCCCAGGTGAGCGACATCGTCGACATTCCGTTGCTCCGCCTGATCGACAGCGATCTTCGCGCGATCCGGATCGTGAGCACCGCGATTCGGCAGTAAACCTACCCTTCCCGGCTATCCTAATCTTAGCGTCGGGCCCACCGTCCCCCGCACCCCGAGCAGTGAGAGTGCCCGGGCGTTTCACAGAATTGAAGAAGCCGGGAACTTGGACGCCGGGCCGGTTCCCCCACGCCTACCTTAGCGTCGGGTCCAGAAAGCGGGCTAATAGGTCAGGAGAGGTGTCTGATGAAGATACTTCGGGTCTGCCGCCTGCTCCAGAATGAAGTGCGCCACGTCAGCTCTGGAAATTCTGCGTGCGCGAACGCCTGACAGGTCCGTCAACACCCGGTAGTCTCCGGTAAACGGTCCGTTAGTCAGAAAACCGGGTCGGGCGATGATCCACTCCAGTCCGCTGCTCTTGATGATCTCTTCTTGACGGTCCTTGTCTTCATAGATCTGTTTCAGCAGCAGAGGGAAGAAGATGCGGTCGTAGAGGAAACCGCCGTGGCCCCGACTATCACCGGCTCCGATCCCCGAGACTGAGACCAGCCTGCGGATGCCGTGGGACTCCATGGAGTCGATAACGTTTCGGATGCCTTCAGAAAAGACAGAAACCCGGCTTCGGCCTGGCTTCGTGCCGATCGCGCTCAGCACGGCGTCCTGCTCCGGCATCGCGAGATCAATGGAGGCCCGGTCGAGGATATCCCCTTGGACGACCTTCAGACGATCGTCGGCATGGGACGTCCCCGCTCTCCTGACGAGCGCGGTCACCTGGTGCCTGCGCTCGAGAGATTGCTGGACCAGTTCCAGACCGATTCCGCGGTTCGCTCCGATGATCAGTAGTTGCAATGTCTTAGCGTCGGGCCCACCGTCCCCAGGCAAGCCCTACGGTGAGAGTGCCCGGACGGTTCCACAAAATTGGGGACGGAGGGAACTCGGACGCCGGGCCGGTCCCCCCACACATGTTCTTAGCGTCGGGCCCGGACTATTGGAGATCAATCATTTGACCTTTCTCGATTTGTCATCGAAGAGGGCGCTCCGGCCACGGTTCCGAGAGATGTCAAATTGACCATTGTCCATTTGATTAATGAGAATTAATCCGCCTCTCCACGCCGTAAAATAACATCCGGAGATGTTTCTGGAACCCCCGATTACGAGGCTCGACCTGCGCTTCCGCGTTTTCGGCGTTCCCGTACGCGTCCACCCGATGTTCTGGCTCATTGCCGGGCTCCTCGGATGGACCCTGCCGCCCGTAGAGCAGGTTCTTTGGATCGCGGTCGTATTCGTGTCGATTCTTGTCCACGAAATGGGCCATGCGCTCTCTTCGCGTCGGTTCGGTCTTCGGAGCCACATCGTGCTCCACTCGATGGGAGGGCTCACGATTCCCGAGGGCGCCCCTCGGCGGACGGCTGAATGGAAGTACGCGCTCATCGCGTTGTCAGGTCCGGGAGCGGGTTTCCTCCTGGCTTTTGCCGCGTACCTGTTTCTGCCAGTGCTCGGCTCGACGGCCAGCGGGCCGCTCGGAGCTTTCTACTTTCACTTGATCTGGGTGAACCTCGTCTGGGGCTTGGTCAACCTGCTACCGGTGTCGCCGTTGGACGGGGGACACGTCGCCCGGGCGATCCTCACCGATCTTGCCGGAGTCCGCGGGTACTCGATCGCTTCGATACTTTCCTTTGTGACTGCGGGAGTCGTCATCGTGGTCGCGTGGCAGCTGAACCAGCCCCTGCTGGCGATTTTCTTCGCCTACTTCGCTTTCGCTGAGTGGCAGCGTTCGATTTGACTCAACCGGGAGTTACAATACTCGAAGACCCCTAATCGGAGAGAAGGAGAGATCGAGCGTGATCGGGCAGACCGTTTCGCATTACAAGATACTCGACCAACTCGGCGTCGGAGGTATGGGGATCGTCTACCGTGCTGAGGACACCGAGCTAAAACGCTTCGTTGCCCTCAAGTTCCTGCCCGCCGAGATTGCCTCCAACGAGAAGGCCATCGAACGCTTCCGGCGCGAGGCCAGGGCCGCCGCCGCGCTCAACCATCCCAACATCTGCACAATTCACGAGATCGGTGATCACGAAGGAAGGCCCTTCATCGTCATGGAGTTGCTCGAGGGCGAGGTTCTGAAGGACCGGCTGGTCCGCGGCGCCCTGCCGACCGACACGCTCCTGGATATCGCCGTCCAGATAGCGCAGGGACTGGACGCGGCGCACGGCAAGGGGATGCTTCACCGCGACGTCAAGCCTGCCAACATCTTCTTGACCCGGGATGGCGGCGTCAAAGTGCTCGATTTCGGTCTGGCCAAGCTCGTGAGCAGCACAGACGCGGACGCCGATACGGTCGATACTACTTTCGATGGCGCGGATCTGACTCGTGCGGGCGCTGCAGTCGGAACTGTTGCCTACATGTCTCCCGAGCAGGTGCGGGGCGAGGAACTGGACACGCGCTCGGATCTGTTCTCGTTCGGTCTAGTGCTATACCAGATGGCGACGGGTCAGCAGCCGTTCGCGGGCAGCACGAGCGGCGTCGTGTTCGAAGCGATTCTCAACCGAACCCCCATAACGCCTGTTCAGTTGAATCCCGACATCCCGGCGCATCTCGAGTCCGTGATCAACAAGGCGCTCGAGAAGGATCGGGATCTGCGTTATCAACATGCATCGGGCATCCTATCGGACCTCAAGCGGCTGCGAAGAGACACGGATTCGCAGATCTCGGCGGTGGCCGAGGCTGCCGAGGTGCCCAGTGCGCCTCCTGCCGGGCGCAAGGCGTTGGTCTCGGCGCTGGTCGCCCTCGGAGCGACGGTGCTGCTCGCGTTTCTCCTGTGGTTCAGCGGGGGCTCAGCGCTCGAGGAAAGCGACTTCATCGTTCTAACCGACTTCGACAACCAGACGGGTGAGCCCGTTTTCGACGACACGCTCAAGCAGGCGCTGGCGTTGACGCTGTCCGAGTCGCCGTTCATCAACGTCGTCAGCGACCGGCGGGTTCGGGAGACGCTCCAGTTCATGGACCGCTCACCCGACGACCGCGTCACAGCCCAGATCGGGCAGGAGATCTGTCAGCGAGAAGGCGTGAAGGCGATGATGACCGGCGGCATCGTGTCGCTGGGCACCAGCTATGTCATTACGCTGACGGCAGTCAACTGCGCGACCGGAGACACGATCGCCGCCGAACAGGTTCAGGCTGGCAGCCGGGAGCAGGTACTGTCTGCGCTGGGCGATGCGGCGTCGAACATGCGACGCGAGCTTGGCGAGTCACTCGGGACGATCGAAACGTTCAGCACCCCGATCGAGCAGGCGACCACATCATCGCTCGAGGCGCTGAAAGCGTTCAGTCTCGGGGACGCGCAGCGGGCGCAGGGAAGGGAGCAGGAATCGATTCCGTTCTTCGAGCGTGCCGTCGAACTGGATCCGGATTTTGCCGTTGCATACGCCCGCCTGGGCACGGTCCAGGGCAATTCGGGAAACCGAGAGGCGGCGATCGAGAACTACGAGAAAGCTTTCGAGCTTCGGGAACGCGCCAGCGAGCGGGAGCGCTTCTACTTGACAGCACACTACTACAACACGGTCGAAGGCGACAGCGACCGGGCCGCCGACACTTACAGACTCTGGAGGGAGAGCTACCCTTTCGACTCGACCCCGCCAACGAACCTCGCCTCGATCTACACCCGCCGGCAGGACTACGCGCAGTCGGCGGAGATGGCGCGTATCAGCGTCGATCTGGAACCCCATCCGATCAGCTACGGCCTGCTCGCTGGCTCGTTGCGGAACCTGGGCAAGATCGACGAATGGCTGGATGTTATCGATGATTGGAAGAGCGACTTCCCCGAGGACGGTACGCCCTTCAACGACCTTGCCGGGTATCAGATCCAACGCGGCGAGTTTGAAGAGGCTCTTCGGTCCGCCGAGATCGCCGTCCAAACCGAGCCGGATCCGGGCCACACATTGGTTTTGATCGCCGCTGTCGCGGGCCTCAATCGGATCAACGAGGCCATGACGATACTCAAGAACGCGCTCAACAGTAATCCTGACGACCTGCGTCTCCGCCTGCAGGTCTACGGGATGGCTATGGTAACGGGCGAACCCGGACTGGCGGCCGAACAGGTGGAGTGGGCGAAGGACAGCCCAACCGAACATCTGATGTGGGGCGTCCAGGCTGGAATCCTCGGCTTGTTCGGACGGGTTCGTGAAGCTGAGGCGTTCTACGAACAAGCCATCGGAGTGTCGCCCGAGCGCGGCCGGAGCATCAATCACGATGACATGGGCTTCGTCTATCTTGCCGCCGGCGTACCCGCCCGTGCCCTTGAATTCGCGCTGGAAGGAGCTCGGGCGAGCACGCCCCCGATCACAAAGGTTGGCGAAGCGGTGATCCTGGCCAGGCTGGGCGAGGCGGATGAAGCAGAGGCGATAGCCTCGGCGCTTGCAAACGATCATCCCGACGACGAGGCCGTCACCGAAATTGCGCTGCCGGTCATTTATGCGTTGTCCGCGATCGCCGCCGGCGAGGAGGAAGAAGCGCTCGAACTGCTTTCCTCAGTCCCGGCAAACTTGGAGCGTGCCGAGCCGGGCATAAGTTATTTCCGGGGCTTGACCTACCGGCGGCAAGGGTTGGAGGTAGAAGCCATCGCCCAGTTTGACCGTTTGCTCGAGAATCCAGGCACGGCGTTCATGTCGATCGCGAACGGCGTATTTCACCTGATGGCCCGGCTCAACAGGGCCCGCGCACTCGCCGCCCTCGGGCGCACAGACGAGGCCGCTGAAGATTACCAGGAATTGTTCGACTTCTGGAAGGATGCCGATCCTGATATGCCCACCTTGCTCGACGCCCGCGCAGAGTTTGCCAACCTCGGCTGAGCCCGACACCCGCCCGAATCCCAAGGAAGAACGCAAACTATGAAAGCAACGATTCGACAGGCCGGCGCCCGCGCGCGCCGTGACGAAATCTACTTCCTCGAAGGCCCGCACACCCGCAAAGGAGAACTGGGGTTTACGTTGCGCGTTTTTGCGGAGTTCGTGCGCGGGCTCCGGGCCCTGCACTTCATCGGACCGTGCGTCACCGTTTTCGGTAGCGCCCGGTTCGGCGAAGACCACCCCCACTACGAGCAGGCGCGGCGTGTCGGTCAAGGCTTGGTTCGTCTGGGCTTTACGGTAATGACCGGCGGTGGGCCCGGCATCATGGAAGCAGCGAACCGCGGCGCGTTCGAAGCGGGTGGCCGGTCGGTCGGCTGCAACATCCTGCTGCCCATGGAGCAGGGAGGGAACCGGCACACGACGCGATCGGTGACGTTCCGGTACTTTTTTGTCCGCAAAGTACTCCTGCTCAAGTACTCGTTCGCGTTCGTCATCATGCCCGGTGGATTCGGCACGATGGACGAGTGTTTCGAGACGTTGACGCTGATCCAGACCGGGAAGATAGAGAGCTTTCCGGTCGTCCTGATGGGACTGGACTACTGGGCGAAGATGCGGGAGTTTCTCGACGATATGGTCGAGGCCGGGACGATCAGCGCCGGCGATCTGGACCTGCTCTGCTTCACCGATTCCCTCGAAGAAGCTATGGCGCACATCCAGAAGCACGCGATGGGCCGCTTCGGCCTCAGGTGCCCGATCTCACCCATACGGATACTCGGAGAGTCGGGTATAGCAGCCCCCGAGCGTTAGCAGCCTGTCCATACTGCCAGGATCTAGAGCGGAAAGCCCCTCGGCCTGCCTATCATCGAGAAATTACCTGTAGCGGCGGTCTATGACCGCCGGAATCCAATTCGGAAGTTTTCGGCGGTCATAGACCGCCGCTACAGAAGAGTCCTTATGACCGCCGGAATCTAATTCGGAAAGCATTTCGGCGGTCATAGACCGCCGCTACAGAAGAGTCCCTATGATTGCCGGGATTCAAATCGTAAAGCTCTTCGGCGGTCATAGACCGCCGCTACAGAAGAGTCCCTATGATTGCCGGGATCCAAATCGGAAAGCTCTTCGGAGAACCCCGTCTCGGGGTTTTGCATGATGGCCGCGGTTGTAGTACGTTGCCTGTCTCGATTCGTTCATCAAAGCTATGCGGAGGAACTGAAGACCCATGGGAAAGACTTTTCAATCCACTACCGTCAACGCGCCCGTCGACAAAGTCTGGGAGACGATCCGTGACTTTCACGACATGTCCTGGACGACGAGCGTCATCACTGACTGCAAGCCGGACGGAGACCTCAAGGGCGATCAGGTCGGTGCCAAACGCGTCCTGAACGACTCGTTTCACGAGACCCTGCGGGAGTTGAACGACGTCAATCACATCATTCGCTACAGCATCGACGACGCTCCGCCGCCCGTGTCGGAAACGTCGGGCTATTTGGGCTTTGTACGCGTACACCCCGTTACGGATTCGAATACCTCGTACGTCGTGTGGTCTTCAAAGTGGCAGGGCAAGGATGAGGAGACCGCAGAGTTTTGCAGCCCCATCTACGTTGCGATGCTGGGAGATCTCAAGAAGAAGTTCGCGTAGGCTCGGCCCAACCGGCTCTACTCGGGAAGTCGTCGATTCCGGCAGAAGAATCCGAACATGATCCGTCATATCAATCCAACGGATGTCGGTGCCCCGAACGGCTACACGCACGTCGTCGAGACGCGCGGCGCCCGCACCGCCTACATTTCCGGCCAGGTGGCCGAGGACACCTCGGGCAACGTCGTCGGCGAAGGCGATTTCGAAGTCCAGACCCGGCAGGTGTTTCAGAACCTGGAGCGGGTGCTGGCCGCCCTTGGAGCAACGTTTGGCGACATCGCCAAGACGACGACCTACGTCCTCGACATGTCCCAGATCAAGATTCTGCGAGAGATCCGGGCCGGTCATTTCGGTGCGACGCCGCCGGCGAACACGCTGATCGAAGTCCGCCGCCTCGCGCATCCCGGTTACCTGATCGAGATCGAGGCGGTGGTTGTGCTGGACGAGTAGGGCCTGCCCTATCGCAGATTGATCATTGGAAATTGGAGATTTCGCATTTGTCGGAGTCGGCCAATGAGAAATTGATTGATTGCCAATGAACAATGACCAATGCGGAATTTCCAATAGTCAATCTGCAATCGCTTTCCGTCGTTTCTCTTGACACTCTACAGGTGTGACCGGATACTGGTCATTGTTGACTATCTACAGGAGAATTCATGCCGAAACAGAAAGCCGACTTGCTTCAGGGAACGCTGGACCTGCTGATTCTGCGGACGCTATCGCCAGGATCCATGCATGGCTGGGGCATATCCCGGCGAATCCAGGCTATTTCAGAAGACGTTCTCCAGGTGCAGCAAGGGTCGCTGTACCCTGCGCTGCACAGGCTCGAACTGGAAGGTTGGATCCAGGCTGATTGGGGAACATCGGAGAACAACCGGCGGGCGCGTTATTACGAGTTGACCCGGGCGGGAAGGAAACAACTCTCTGAGGAGACCGAGAACTGGGAGCGTCTGGCCACCGCCGTGTTCCGCGTTCTTGAGACCGCCTGAATCGAGGAGCCCGTGGTGAAAGTCACCTGCACCACAGAACTCGCCGGAGACTGACCGTCGTGTTCGGGAAGATCTATCGCTCATTGCGTTCGTTGATCCGCCGGCCCGCCCTCGAACGGGACCTGGACGAAGAGGTGCGTTTCCATATGGAGATGGAGATCGCCCAGCACGTCCGTGACGGCATGAATCCCGAGGCGGCGCGACTGAGGGCGGCGCGGGACTTTGGCGGTGTCCAACAGATCAAGGAATCCTGCCGCGACTCCCGGGGGACGCGGTGGCTGGAAGCTTTCTGGCAGGACGTCCGTTTCGGAATGAGACAGGCCCGCCGGCCCGGCTTTGCGATCGCCACGATAACCGTTCTGGCGCTCGGCATCGGCGCCAACACCGCGATTTTCAGCGCGGTTCACGGCGTGCTGCTTCGCCCGCTGCCGTATACGCATGGCGACCGCCTCGTCGTCCTTGAACAGCAAGACCAGGAAGCAGGTATCTCCAATATCGGTTTCTCGCCGAAGAACCTGGATGACTACCGTGGTTTCGCTGCGAGCCTCGATGCCATCGTCGAGTACCATCCGATGTGGTTCGTGCTGCTCGGAGGGGAGCGGCCCTCGCGGGTACAGACGGGCGTGGTGTCCTGGGATTTCTTCGATGTGTTCGGTATTGAACCGGTGCTGGGGCGAGAGTTTCTGGCTTCCGACGACAGCCACGATGCTGCCGCCGTACTGATCCTCAGCCACGAGTACTGGAAAGCCGAGTTCGATGGGGATCCCGACATCATCGGGCGCGAGTTCGAGATGAATGATCGTCCGCACACGGTCGTCGGTGTTCTGCCCCCGATTCCCCAGCACCCCCAGTCGAACGATGTCTACATGCCGGTCTCTCACTGCCCGTTCCGTTCGGCGCCGGCCACAGTCGATGACCGCAACGCCCGAGCCGTGCAGGCGTTCGGTCGCATTGGCGACGGTGAGTCGATCGAGACAGTCAACGCCGACCTGGGTCGCGCTGTCGCCTCCCTCCACGAGGTGTACCCGGACAGCTACTACGGTTTCACGACCCTCGCCACGCCACTCCAGGAACGGATGACCGGTGGCGTCCGACCGACGCTGATCCTGCTGCTGGTCACGACCGGTCTGGTTCTGCTGATTGCCTGTGCAAACGTCGCCAACCTGATGCTGGCGAGATCCATACGACGGGAGCGGGAGATGGCCGTCAGGGCCGCGATGGGTGCGGACCGAGGCCGGCTGGTTCGACAATTGATTGTCGAGAGCATGTTGTTGACGATGACCGGAGGCGCGCTCGGCCTGCTGCTGGCCGTAAGCGGCACCGATCTACTTGCGACGTTCGCATCGCGTTTCACGCCGCGCGCAATGGACATCGCCGTAGACGGCTGGGTGCTCCTGTTCACGCTGACGGTGTCGATTCTAACCGGCGTGTTTCTGGGTCTACTGCCCGCTATCCCGACCAGGCACGCCATGTTTGATTCTCTCAAGGACGGTTTCGGATCGGTCACAACGACCGTGCGGACCGAGCGTGCTAGAAACGGCCTGGTGGTTGCCCAAGTGGCGATCTCCTTCGTCCTGCTGATTGCGGCCGGGTTGATGGTGCGCAGCCTGATTCAGCTCAACCGTGTCGATCCGGGCTTCGATTCTCAGAATGTTCTGACGATGCGGCTCGACCTGAATTTTTCGGAGTTCATGGATGCCGATTCGAACCGGGAGTTCTTCCGGTCGTTGATGAAAAATGTTCGGCGGGCGCCGGGTGTGATGTCTGCTGCTGTGTCCGGTACCTTCCCCTTGAATGACATCGGCCCGGGATCTGGCCAGTTTGTGATCGCGGGGCAGCCGATCGAAGACCAGCACATGTGGCCGTGGGTGGATTTCGTTGCGGTCAGTCCGGATTACTTCCGGACGGTCGGTGTTCCCTTGATCGCCGGCCGCGACTTCACTCCCAAGGATGCTGCCGGATCGGATCTGGTCGCCATCATCAACGAATCCATGGTTCGCCACCATTGGGGGGATGAAAATCCGATCGGTGCCCGAATGTCCCCGGACGGTGAGGAGTGGTTCGAGATCGTCGGCGTCGTCGGCGACGTGAAACAGGTGAGCCTGACCGGCGAGATCGAAGATCAGCTCTATGTGCCGGTTTACCAGAGCGCTCCCCTGAGCACGACCGTGCTGGTGCGTACGCTTTCCGAACCCGGGGCGGTCGGCCGCGTCATCGAGGACATCGTCTACGCCATCGCGCCCTCCCAGCCGGTGGATAACTTTCGAACCCTGGAACAGGTTCGCAGCGACGAGATACTTCCGTCACGGGTGACGGCGATGTTGATCAGCCTGTTTGCCGGGCTGTCGGTCATGATTACGGCGGGCGGGATTGCCGGGGTGGTTGCATTGACCGTCAGTCAGCGAACCCACGAGATCGGCATCCGGGCGGCGTTGGGCGCATCGGCCGGGGAGGTTCTCTGGATGGTGATGCGTCAGGGATTCGGCTTGATCCTGATCGGCCTGGCGATCGGCGCCGCGGCATCGCTCGTGCTGGCGAGCGCGATGGCCGCGCTCCTGTTCGAGGTGGAGCCGACGGATCCTCTGACGTTCATCGGAGTGGGTGTGACCCTGTTGATGGTCGCCCTGGCCGCCTGCTTCCTGCCCGCGCGCCGAGCCGCGAACATAGACCCGATGTCCGCCCTGCGCACCGATTGAAGACGGTACCGGCGGCTTTCCTGCCTCCCGGTGCATGTGTCCCTCGCGTGTTAGAATCCGCTCATGCCGAAGCCGCGTCTCGTACTGGCGTCGGAATCCCCACGCCGCCGCGAGTTGCTCGCTCTGCTGGGGATCCCGTTTACCGTCATGCCTTCCGACGTGGAGGAGTGTCCCGAACCCGGGGAACAACCCAGATCGTTCGTCGCTCGCGCCGCACTTGACAAGTGTCGCGATGTAGCGCGCCGGGCGGAGGACTCGGTCGTCCTCGCAGCCGATACCATCGTGTCGATTGATGATGGGATATTTGGGAAACCCCTCGACCGCAGGGACGCCGTTCGGATGCTGGAGTCCCTGTCAGGCCGCTGTCATTCGGTGTTGACCGCTGTCGCCGTTATCGAGCCCGGATCGGGTACGGTCCATGAGGGGCTGGAAGAAACCCTGGTCTGGTTTCGCGCCCTGACCGCGGACATGATCGACGACTACCTCGGGCGTGAGGCTGTCATGGACAAGGCAGGCGCCTATGCGATCCAGGGCTTCGCATCGGTTTTTATCCCGCGGATCGACGGCAACTATCCCAACGTCGTCGGCCTTCCCCTTCCGCTGACCCACGACCTGTTATGCCGCACGTCATCGTAGGGACCGCCGGTCACATCGACCACGGTAAGACTGCGCTGGTCAAGGCGTTGACGGGTATCGATGCG
This sequence comes from Terriglobia bacterium, assembly GCA_965206125.1. Taxonomy (GTDB): domain Bacteria; phylum Acidobacteriota; class Terriglobia; order 20CM-2-55-15; family 20CM-2-55-15; genus CAXWPM01. Next base: position 140,046 of record CBDBIN010000042.1, on the reverse strand, counting down.
GATCGCCTCAAGGAAGAGAAGGAGCGGGGCATCACGATCGATATCGGTTTTGCCAACCTGGCTCTCGACGAAGAAACGTCGATTGGTTTTGTGGACGTCCCGGGACACGAGCGCTTCATCAAGAACATGCTCGCCGGTATCGGCGGCATCGACATCGTCGTGCTGGTTGTCGCGGCTGACGAATCCGTGATGCCGCAGACCAGGGAGCATCTCGACATCTGCTCGTTGCTCCGCATCGGCCGCGGGCTGACGGCGATCACCAAGATCGACGCCGTTGAAGATGAGATCGCGGACCTGGTGGAATTGGAAGTCCGCGACTACCTCAAGCCGACCTTCCTCAGCGCGTCTCCGATCGTCCGCGTCAGCTCCCAGACCGGAGAAGGAATCGAAACCCTGAAAGCGGAACTCGGGCGGATTTGCCGCATGGTTCCCGAGAAGGACGCCTCGCAGATATTCCGGCTGCCGATCGACCGATGCTTCACGATGAAGGGCTTCGGGTCCGTCGTTACCGGGACACTCGTGTCCGGCCGGGTGCACAAGGATTCCGAAGTCGAACTGCTGCCTTCGGGCCGCGTGATGCGTATCCGCGGTGTGCAGGTGCATGGCAAGCCTGCCCCTACCGCAAGCGCCGGGCAGCGCACTGCGCTGAACCTCCAGGGAGTGGATGTCTCCGAGCTCGAGCGCGGGATGGTGCTGACCGAGCCGAAGTTGTTCCGGCCCAGCTCGATGATCGACTGCCAGATGGAACTGCTGGCATCGGTGCCCAAGCCGATCGGTCAGCGTAAGCGCGTGCGGGTGCACGTGGGCACGGCGGAGGTGATGGCCTACGTGACCCTGTTGGGGCAGGATGATCTGGATCCGGGGGCATCCTGCCTTGCACAGATCCGGCTCGAGCAACCGGTGTTTGCCCTTCCGGGGGACCGCTTCATCATCCGACAGTATTCGCCGATGATTACCATCGGCGGGGGGCGCGTCCTGGATGGTCACCCGCGTAAGCATCGGCGCAGGGATGCCCGCGTGCTCGAACGCCTAAAAGCGCTCCGAGACGGCAGCCTCGCCGAGCGGTTGACTGTTCTGATTGGAGACGCGGGTGTCGGAGCCGTGGCGCTGGAAGCGCTGGTCGGCCGGACCGGTGTCGCCGCCGAGGCGATCCGGCGTGAGCTGGATGGCCTGGCCGCGGCGAGCGCGATCCGGTTCCTTTCCAAGACGCCTCCGACTCTTATCGCTGAAGCCGTGTTCGCCGACGCCATGGAACGGACGGCGGCATACGTCGACGGGTTTCATCGCGCGAACCCCTTGTCGCCAGGCGTGGGGCGCGAAGAACTGAGAGGACGGCTCTTCGAGCGGGCTTCCCCCGTGGTGTTTCAGAAGGTACTGGAGGAACTGTTTCGAACCGAGCGACTGGCTTCGGCGCAGGAAATCGTGCACGCATTCGGCCGGAAAGTCACGCTCAGCGACGTCGAAGCAGAGATCCGGGCGTCGCTCGCCGGCCAGTTCCGGTCATCCGGACTGGCTGCGCCCTCGCCCGACGAAGTCATCCGGAAACTGCGATTGAAGCCCGAAACCGCGAGAAAGATCATCCAGCTCATGATCCGCGACGGGGAAGTGGTCAAGATCAGCGAAGAGTTCTTCCTGGACCGGGCGACGTTGGACGAACTCATCGGACGGCTGCGCGCCCGCAAGTCGAATGCACCCCGTCTCGGGGTCGGGGATTTCAAGGACATGACCGGCATATCCCGAAAGCACGCCATTCCGATCCTGGAGTATCTGGACCGTCAGCGTGTGACGCGGCGGGACGGCGACGCCCGAATCATCCTCTGAGGCCCCAGGACAGAACCCAGAGCGGTAGCGACGGGGTCGCCGGGGGAATCAAAAAAGGACGACCATCCTGGTCGCCCTGAAACTCTTTATCCCGAAGGACTCAGGAGAAACTGATCTACGTAGTCTGGTTGCCTTCAGACTTGTCGGAATCGTCGTTGCTCTTGATCGACTTCTTGAAATTCTTGATTCCTTCTCCGATTCCCTTACCCATCTCCGGCAAGCGTTTGGCGCCGAAGAGGAAAAACACGATGATAAGGATGATTACAAGTTCCGGCAAACCCAGTCTAAACATGGAGTTCCTCCGCTCTTGTCCCCTCCGGGCTTTCCGAATAACCGGCAGCGTGAGTGGACATTAAAGACAACAAAAGTATAGCGAACGATATCAGTTCGTCCAAGTGTAATCCCACAGGTACCATCGGCGATCGCTCATCTGGGTCTCGGGGATGACGATGCGGTATCGTCCCTCAAACTCCGTAACGACAAGGGCATACACATGTCCGTCGGGTTCCCGGTAGACCAGATAATGGTAGGAACGATTGTTTCCCTCACGCTTTCGCTGGTCGAGGACGCGTCCGCGGGAGAATGATCCCCGCAACAGTCGCTCGATGTCGGTGTCCGTCGGCGGCCGCAGATCCCCGGATTCCAGCCCGACGCTGATGACGACCATCTCGCCGAGGGCTCCAGCATCGTCGGATTCCATCGCATCCATGAAGAGTTCCGCCGCATCGAGCGGTGGGCTGTATACGAAGTAGTAAAAGTAACCGAGTGCCGTCGAACCGGCGACCAGCATTCCGATGAAGAACAACACCGACAGGCGTATCGGCAGGTGCGAGTGTTCGTGTGCGAGGGGTTCGGGTTCCATCGACATCAAGCTTTCCCGGAACCGTTGTCGCCGGCATCGGGAGCCGGAGCCTCGCCGGGAACCCAGTCTCTGGGCTCGACCTTGATGGTCTGGAACTCACGCAGCGTCACCAGGCCGGGTCGGGCCTTTCGCGGTTTCGATACGAATTTGCGCCGCGTGTAATGGACTTCCACCTTGTTCGAGTTGCGTGCCTGAGAATGATAGGCCGCCAGCTGGGCCACACGGACGAGCAGCGAGCCTTTCAGTTCGCTTTCTCGGGACGGGTTGCGGACGATGACATGAGAGCCGGAATAGTCAGCCACGTGAAGCCAGAAATCGTCTCCGCTCGCGACACGGAAGGTCAACTCGTCGTTCTCGCGGCTGTTCCGGCCCACCAGGACTTCATGCCCGTCGATCTCGATCGATCGGCCACGTCGCGAATGCGAGCCGGCGCTCTTGCCCTTGGTCCTACCACCGCTCGATCCAGGCTTGGTCGTCTTGCTCGATCCTCCCGATGCCATCCAGGCGTCCCAATTGGTGATGGCCCGAATCCTTTCCTCTTCTTTACGAAGTTTCCGATCGAGATTTTCGACCTCGTTCAACTGATTCTCCACCATCTTTCCGCCGCGGGCCGCTTTCCGGCACCGCTTGAACATCCTTGTCGTGTTTTCGCGGAGCGTTCGAGACTTGTCCAGAGGGATGGTACGCGTGCGCGGTTCGTCGCCGAAGTAATCGGTCACCGCGACCGATTCGTGCCGCTGGTCCATGGCTGCTCCACTCGAGACGAGCATTTGCGCCGTCGTCTGAAGTTCGGCGGCTTCGTTGAACTGTTCGCGGCGCTGGACCAGCCGGTTGCGGCGCTGGTTCAATCGGCGGATTTGGGCCCGTACTCCGCGAAGTCGCGGTTTCTTCGCCCGTTCGAGCAGCAGCCGTGCCTCGCGTTCGTCGTGCAGGAAGCGCGCGGCTTCCAGCATCGTGAGGTAGGTCTGGGCACTGTGCGTGCGCCGAAGCGATTCCAGCTCGACAGGACTGAGTACAGCCTTGCCGAGCGCCGCCAGGTCGTTGCGCTCCAGGATGACGCTGAGCGGCGTTTCGGTATAGATCCAGCCTGGGGCTGTGGGTTGTGTGATCTGGTTGAGCAGGTCCTTCAACTCGTCTGGGATCAGCCGCCCCCAGGTCTTGTGGCGGTGTACGATCTCTCCGGCAAACACCGGTCCCATGCCTGCAACCGTCCGAATCAGCCAGGCCGTGCCCGCTTCCTCAAAACCGTTTTCATCGAACCAGGACCTGTCGGTCCGGGTCGATGCGAGTTCGATCTTGTCGTTAGGCGGGTAGCGGTAGATATCGAAGGCTCCAATTCCGTGCTGCGGGCTCAGCGGTCGGAAAGACGCGAGGACGCGCCGCGCCTGGTCCAGGAGCAGGAGATTTGGTGCGTTGGGAATCAGCTCGAGAATCAGCGTGACGCGTTCGAGTTCCTTTGCTGGTAGAGAGGTCCTGAACCTGAGTTCGACGATCCGTTCCGAGAGCGGCTTCTCGACCTCCAGCAGGCGCGCGCCGCCGATGTGCTTGCGGAGGACCATCAGGAAATCGCTGCCCACGGATTCGACCGGATGCCGAACGCCCGACACGTACATCGCCGGCGTACGTGCATCGAGCAACACTTTCAGGGCTGGCATGCGAACGACGCGTGTCTGAAAGATAAACCCGTTGGCGTGATGCTGCACGACGCGGCGCACGACCATGCCGTCGGCCTCTGTCTTGATCGCCTCGGTCAATGCGATGAGCGCGAAATTCTCCATCGGAGACTATTGTAGCGGACTGGTGGTCGACAATCTCGAATCTCGAATTTCGAATGAGCGATATCCGCTAGACGCGTTTGACGAACGTTCCGGAGACTTTGTCGGCCCACGTGAGATGCTCCGGGTCGATGAACGCCCAGAGGAAACCGAACATCAGGGGGACGATCGAAACCAGGTAGCCGAAGCTCCGCAGGAATGCCGCTCCGGGTTGAAGCGGCTCTCCGCGCCTGTCGACGGCAATCAGGCGCTGCCGGTGCATTCCGGCGGTCTGGCTCGAACTCAGCATGAACAGGAAGAAATAGACCGCGAGCAACAGGAGGTACGCGGCGCCGTAGATACCGAGGATTCGCCGGTTGACGTCCACAGGCATGGGCATTTCCGAAACTGTCGCGACGACGAACACGACGAACATTCCAAGAACGATCGCCATGTCCGTCAGGAGAGCGTAGACCCGTGGGACTAGAATGCGGCGCTGGTAGTCGGGAAGCGTGAATTCGGCCGTGTAATCATCATCTTCGAAATCCAAGCCAGGCTGGATCCTTGAAATATCGATGAGCGTCCGACGGCCCTTCCGCTGCATTTGGCGGAATTCTATCACGGTTCTTGCGGCCCGCTGTCTAATGTGGTTTAGTCAAACGGAACGGTGCACGAAACGCTGTACCGGTTGTTTCAGATCGTTGTGAACAGGGGCTTTAGGCTCCCCGAACCTCCATATGCACGCATTGATACTGGCCTTGCTCCTGGTCAACCCGCAGCAAGATGTCCTCACGATCGAGTCCGGTTCGCAGACCTATGTCGGCGATATCGTGACCGTAAGCGATGCTGCCGTGATTACCTACCGAGACGTCCGGATCGAGTCCGACCTGGTGCGTTACAACGAGGCGACCAAGGACCTGGAAGCAGACGGCGAGGTGACTTTCATCCGCGGCGCGGAGAACGTGACCGGCCGGGGGCTGCGGTTCAATCTGGCCACGATGACCGGTTCGATGAGGGATGTCGCCGGTGAACTCGGCCCCGGGTTCATCATCGAAGCCTCCGAGCTGACACGGTTCGCTGACGGCAACTACGAACTGATCGACGCAACCGTCACCACATGCGATGAGGCCGGGCATAAGGGATGGGCGTTTCATGCACGCCGTGTCGTGGTCGATCCGGATGGAAACGTCACAGCCAGGAATTCGATCTTCAGGATCCGGAGTATTCCGATCTTCTACATGCCCTACCTGCGCGGTCCGGCCGAGAGCCGGCCGCGCGCGAGCGGTCTGCTTACTCCCCAGACGTCGACCTCGACGACAAAGGGGCGGAGCCTCAGCCAGTCCTACTACCATGTCATCAATCGCAGCGCCGACGTTACCGTTACTGCAGAGTACTTCACCAAGCGCGGCATGGCGGGAGCGGTCGACTTTCGTGCGGTACCCAACGAGAACTCGCGCGTGGAGGTCAACAGTTTTTTTGCGACGGATCGGAAGGATCAAGGGGGGCATAGCACACGCATCCTGAGCTTCACCGAACGGGGCGATCTTCGTGCGGTCGCCGACCTAAACATCATCAGTTCCTTCGTGTTTCGGCAGGTCTTTGAGGAGGGGTTCAACCTGATTTCGTCGCCGACGGAACACTCGCAGGCGTTTGTGACCTACCGCACGCCGGCCGTGAACTACAACTTTCATTTCAGCAGGCGGGGCACGTTCTTCGTCGACCAGCCGACCACTATCATCCGGAAATCGCCGTCGTTCGACCTCGGTGTGTCGTTGCTTCCGCTGGCCGGCGTTCCGGTCTACTTCAGCCTCGAAGGTAGCGTCGCCGCCCTCCACCGCCGGGATGCGGTCCTCAACAGCCCGTCGTTCATGCAGCGGGTTGACTTCCATCCGACCATCGACGTGCCGCTGGTGAGAGGTCGGACGATCAGCTGGAGCCATCGGATCGGCTTCCGTGAGACGTTTTACTCGCACAGCGAGCGCCCTCGAATCGAGAGGGAGCCCCTGAACCGGCTCTCTTTCGAATACAGTTTCGAGTTGACCGGTCCGACCGTCGAGCGAGATTTCGGGCGGTGGACGCACGTCGTCGAGCCTCACGTCGAGTACCGGTACGTCACCGGTGTGGACCGCTTTCTGGACACGGTGCTGATCGACGACGTCGATCTGGTTACCGACACGAACGAGGTGCGTTACGGCATCACGAACCGGTTCTTCACCGATCGTGAGATTCTGAGCTGGACGGTATCTCAGAAATATTTCGCCAATCCGACGTTTGGAGGTGCGCTTGTCGGGGGGCGCGACAACGTCTTCGAGTCCCTGACCGACCTGACCGGATTCGGCTTCTCGGACGAGGTGAGGCGCTTTTCTCCCCTGGTCTCGGTGCTGAGCTTTTCGCCGCGCCCGGGCAGCAAGACGGATCTGCAGATCGACTACGATACGATCCGGAAGCAGTTCCGTAGCGCCGGCATCATCGGTGGGTATCGGCAGGGGCCGACGTTCTTCAACCTGGCGTACTTCTTCACGCGGCGGAGTCCGATCCAGGCACCGAACAATCAGGTCCGAGCTACGGTAGGTTACGGAAACTCGGCCGCGAGGGGATTGAGCGCTGCGGTCAGCTTCGCATACAACGTGGACCAGGCGTTTTTCCAGGCCTCGACCGCACAGGTCAGCTATAATACCGACTGCTACGGGCTGCACGCGGAGTTCATGCAATTCGACTTGGGCGCTCGCCGGGAAAGTCGTTTCCGATTTTCTTTTTCCCTGAAACATATCGGATGGATCGGTACACTGCGTCGGCAGGACCGTCTTTTTTAGACATGCCCTTTCCTCTTCATCGCATGCGTCGACTGAGACGCACCGAACGGCTACGGAGTCTCGTCCGTGAGACGCGCCTGACGCCCGACATCCTCATCTATCCGATATTCGTCTGTCCCGGCGAAGGGATACGGAAAGAGATTTCATCGATGCCCGGGCAGCACAACCTGTCGGTCGATGAAGCTGTTAAAGTTGCCCGAAAATCGGAAGAGGCCGGCCTTGCGGGGATCATGCTGTTCGGGATTCCCGAGACGAAGGATGAAACGGGAAGCGGAGCATACGCCGAAGACGGCATCGTGCAGACCGCGCTCCGTGCAATTCGCGAGAACGTCACCGACCTGCTGCTCGTCGGGGATGTCTGCCTGTGCGAATACACCTCGCATGGGCATTGCGGCGTCATCCGTGATGGAGACGTCGACAACGATCCGACGTTGGAGTTGCTGAGGAAAACGGCGCTCAGCCAGGTTCAGGCCGGCGCCGGGATGGTGGCGCCGTCCGACATGATGGATGGCCGCATCGGTGCAATCCGTTCGGCGCTCGACGACGCGGGTCACAGCGACACGCCGATCATGTCGCACGCTGCCAAGTACGCGTCCGCTTTCTACGGCCCGTTTCGCGATGCCGCGGGTTCAACGCCTCAGTTTGGCGACCGGCGGAGCTACCAGATGGATCCGGCGAATGCTCGCGAGGCGCTTCGTGAAATACGACTGGACGTCGAAGAGGGCGCCGACATCGTCATGGTGAAGCCCGCCATGGCGTATCTCGATATAATCGCCCGCGCACGGCGCGCTTGCCGGGTTCCGGTCGCGGCCTACCAGGTCAGCGGCGAGTACTCCATGATCGAAGCCGCGGCCCGCAACGGATGGCTGGATAGGGAGCGGGCCATTCTCGAGACCACTACCGCGATCAAGCGGGCCAGTGCCGATATTATCCTGACGTACTACGCGCTGGAACTTGCGGAAATGCTCTGACGAGAGCTTAACGACTTCTGACTTGGGGGGACGGAGCAAGCTCCGTCCCCGATACTCTCCAACTTTCCTGATTCAGCGAGACGAATGACCAAATCCCAAGATCTGTTCCAGCGCGCCCAGCACGTCATCCCCGGCGGCGTGAACTCGCCGGTCCGGGCTTTCAAGGCTGTTGGCGGGGATCCCGTCTTCATGGCCAAAGGAGAGGGATCCCGTGTCTGGGACGTCGACCAGAACGCCTATATCGACTACGTCGGGTCGTGGGGCCCGCTGATCGAAGGTCATCGCCCGAGCCATGTCACCGAGGCGCTCAAGAGCGTGCTGGAGGAAACGGGCACCTCGTTCGGGGCTCCAACCGAGTTGGAAGTCGAGCTGGCAGAAACGATTTCCGGGATCTTTCCATCCGTCGACAAGGTGCGTCTGGTGAATTCCGGGACCGAGGCGACGATGTCGGCGATCCGTCTGGCGCGCGGCTTTACGGGTCGGGACAACATCGTCAAGTTCGAGGGTTGTTACCATGGCCATGGAGACAGTTTGCTCGTCAAGGCGGGCTCGGGAGTCGCCACGCTCGGACTGCCCGACAGCCCCGGCGTGCCAGCGTCCCTGGCTGCGCATACTCTGGTGCTGCCGTTCAACGACGCCACTGCCGTTCGGGAACTATTCGCGAGGGTCGGTGGTGAGATCGCGTGTGTCATCATCGAGCCTATTGGCGGCAACATGGGTTGCGTGCCGCCCGAGCCGGGTTTCCTTGAAACCATCCGCGAAGCGACCGCCGCTTCCGGCACGGTCCTCATCTTCGACGAGGTGATGACGGGATTCCGCGTCGCGCGGGGCGGGGCGCAAGAGCTCTATGGCATCCGGCCCGACCTGACCACCATGGGGAAGATCATCGGAGGCGGCCTGCCGGTCGGCGCCTACGGCGGTCGGGCCGACATCATGGATCGGGTAGCGCCAGTCGGTCCCGTCTACCAGGCCGGGACGCTTTCTGGCAATCCGCTGGCGGTTACTGCGGGACTCGCCACGATCCGCAGTCTGGGAGCCGGCAATGCTTACGAGAAGCTTGAGGCGCTCGGCGCCCGTCTGGAACGGGGAATCCACGAGACCGGCGTCGAACGGGCCGCCCGAATCCAGGTCAATCGAGTCGGATCGATGTTGACGCTGTTCTTTTCCGATCAGCCCGTCGTCGATTTCGCCACGGCCGCCAGATGTGACACCGAACACTTTCGGGAGTTCTTCCGGCGGATGCTGGCTGAAGGTGTCTACTGGCCGCCTTCGCAGTTCGAGGCCGCTTTCGTATCCACGGCTCACTCTGAGGCCGATATCGACCGAACGACCCAGGCAATCGGGCGCTGCCTGTAGCGATCCTTCTCGACTAAGACAGGCCAGGTCCCTATCCGCCCGGCATATATTTCCTCACCCGGCACGATTTTCCCTTCGCCTAAGAACTAAGTTGTTGTTCTCAAAAGGGGACTTGTTTGGTAACCCGCATGCCCTAGATATGCCGCCAGACACTTGGAGGGATAGTCCGATGAGTTTAGCCGGTGTGAACAGGCGCGAGGAACCCCAAGTTCGGCTTGCCGAACTGGAACGCAAGAATCAGCTGCTTGAGGCCGAGGTCCAGCAGTTGCGAGTGTACAAGGATTATGCCTACACCGACGTGCTGACCGAGGTCCCGAACCGGCGCTTCTACCACGAGCGATTGGTTCAAGAGATGGCGCGTTCGCGGCGCGGCCGTCATCCTCTCGGCCTGGCTCTGGTTGACCTGGACTATTTCAAGGAGATCAACGATCAGATCGGGCACCGTGCGGGGGACCAGGTGTTGAAGTTCTTCGCTCAGTTCCTACGCGTGAACCTGCGCCAGGAAGATATCCTCTCCCGCATCGGCGGCGACGAGTTTTCCGTCATCCTGCCCGACACCGATTCCGAGCACGCCGAGATCTTCTTCGACCGTGTCAAGGCGAAGCTCGACCGCGTGGATCTTTCGCTCGACGGCAAGGCCGGCATCAACCTGTCGTTCAGCTGCGGCATTGCCTCGTTCCTGGAGAGCCAGAACCCCGAGGATTTCATCGACCAGGCCGACAACGCGCTCTACACGGCGAAAGCCCAGGGACGTAACCAGGTCGTCGCTGCAAATCTGGGAGAGACGCTGGTCAGCAAGTTCGTTCATTAGCGCGGCCGCGGTCCGCGCGGCGCTCCAACGAGCGCCCCTCGAAACTACCGATTTTCCCGTCCAAACAACTCCTGACGGCGGCCTCCGGGCCGCCGCTTTTTTTTTGCCCATCGTCCGTGATCGGTGCATATAATCGCGCCACTATGCGCAAACGCACCTTCAAGCATGAGTTTCTGTCCATCTTGTCAGTCCTCCTTGTCGGTTCCTGCGCCCCGGCCCAGGTTCCAACCTCGAGCACGGTTCCCGAGGCGAGCTCCTACGAAAACGGTCTTGTCGTCTCGGTCGATCCGATTGCGTCCGAGGCCGGCCTCGAGATCCTCCGACAGGGAGGCAACGCGGTTGACGCGGCTGTTGCGACGGGCCTTGCACTTGCCGTCACCCATCCGACGGCGGGCAATCTGGGCGGAGGCGGTTTCATGATGGTACGGATGGCGGAAACCGGCGAAGTCCATGCCGTCGACTACCGGGAGAAGGCACCAGCGGCGTCTACACCAACGATGTTTCTGGGCGATGACGGCGAAATAGACCGTCAGAAATCCGGCGTCGGATACTTGGTCATCGGAGTGCCAGGCACCGTCAGAGGCTTTTGGGAAGCGATGGATCGGTTCGGCGCTCTCGAGTGGAGTGACGTCGTCGAACCCGCTTTGCGGTTGGCACGAGACGGATTCGTCGTGGACGAGGTGCTGGCCGGCTCGCTCAAGCGGCAGGAAGAGCGTATGGAACGTTTCTCCGAGTTCGGTCGGGTTTACCGCAAGGCCGACGGTAGCTTCTACGAAGCTGGGGAGACGATGATCCTGCCGGACCTGGCCTGGACGCTCGAACAGATTCGCGATCATGGTCCGGACGGTTTCTATAAAGGAGAGGTCGCGCGGCGTCTCATCGACGACATCCAGGCGAACGGTGGAATCATGACGCCCGAGGACCTCGCCAACTACACCGCTCCAATCCGGCAACCGATACACGGGACCTACCGCGGGCATGACATCTACGGCATGCCTCCGCCGAGCTCGGGAGGCACGACCGTCGTTCAGGCGCTAAACCTTCTGGAGAACTACGACCTCGGTTCTCTGGAACGCCGTGACGCGGAAACGATTCACCTCATCGCCGAGGCGATGAAGATCGGTTTTTACAATCGGGCCAAATACCTGGGCGATTCGGATTTCGTGGACGTCGACCTCGCGATGCTGACTTCGAAGGAATTCGCCGGCCAGTTTCTGGATCGCATCTCGCCCGGCGCCGCCGTGGCTTCGAGCGAGCTGGGCGCCGACATCGTGACCCGTGGCGAGGGAGCGGAGACGACGCATTTCTCCGTCGTGGACGGCGCAGGGAACATGGTCGCGAACACCTACACGCTCGAGCAGGGTTACGGGTCGCGGGTCGTCGCTGTGGGAACAGGCTTCCTGCTGAACAATGAGATGCACGACTTCAACATGAATCCCGGCGTGACCGACACCAATGGACTCATCGGCACGGCGCCGAATCTGGTAGCGCCGAACAAGCGCATGTTGAGTTCGATGTCGCCGACGCTCGTGCTTCGCGACGGCCAGCCGGTGCTGGCGACAGGGAGTCCAGGCGGGCGGACCATCATCAACACTGTCCTGCAGATCGTCATCAACGTGATTGATTTCGGCATGGAGGCCCAGCAGGCGGTCGACGAACCCCGGATCCACCACCAGTGGATGCCGGACAGGATCAGCATGGAGCGGGCCCTCGAGTCGATCGAGGCAGCGATGCAGGAACTGGGTCATCAGACCCGGCTGGTGGGAGGCCAGGGCGACGCCCACACGATCCTGATCCTGGCCGGCCGCCTATTCCCCGGTATCGACCACCGTAGTCGAGGCGGCGCAGCCGGCTATTAAATAGGGTCAGGCACCTATGTCCCTATTTTAAAGCTGGAATAGCTGATGTGGGCGAGGGGGGACAGGGGAGCCTGTCCCCTAAAGCTGCTTCGCAAACATTGGTCGAATCCACCTTTCGATGCCCTTCGTGTGGATGTTCACCCAGTAGTCGGCCCAGTCGACGTCTTCGGGGTTCCACTGCAGGCGCTCCCGGTCCGCCGGCGTGAGCATGTCGTAGGTCGCGCGGATATTGCCCGTCTCGAAGATGAAAGAGTTGTGCACCATGAACGGCAGGAACAGATCCAGTGTCTGCTCCTGCACCCGGATCTGTCGCCGCGTGACTCGCAGGTTCCGCAGGTACGGGTCCATTGTCTTTTTGCCGAGGACGACTTTCAGCAAGTTGAACGTCGCTTGAAGCAGGTCCATGCCCCACCGGGTCCTCTTGCGGTTGGCGTCGAGTTGCTCCAAGCTCACGACTTCGGTTTCGACGTACGCCTTCCACATATTCGCCAGCTTGTTTCCGTCCTTCTTGTGCTTGTGTTTGTAGCGTGAGTTCATGCCGAGAAAGCCCACGAGGCGGGGCAGCATGACTGGATTCTCGGCCGCCGTCGCGAGGTGATACACGGGCTGATGACGATCGGTCAGTATCGCGGCGGCGACGATCAGGACGCCCGCGGCGACCAGATCGACGGGGATGATCTCCAGCGCGCCATCCTTGCGGACCGGCCAGGCCTTGACGCCCCCTCCGCCCATCAGAACCAACGGGGCGGATGTGGTCATTCCTTCGTTCCATCCGGGGAGCGGAAATTCGCGCGAGGACTCTACGATCGCCGGCCGGACGATTGAGAACTGCAGGCCGCGTGTCCGCGCGATCAGTTGTTCGCCCATGCTCTTCGTGTAGGTGTACGTGTTCGTCCATCCCCACTCTTCGGCGCGCTTCATGCCACCATCGCGCAGTGTCTCTCTGTCGCTCGTCGATTCGATGAATTCGTCGCACCAACGGATTTCTTCGTCCAGATCGAACTTCGAGTCGTTGTCGTCGGTGCGGCCGGGATAATAGCCGACGATGGGAGAGTCTTCCGGAATACGCCCGCTCTTCTTGCCGGCAACGTAGCTGGTGGAGATATGGACGAGCCGGGCGCCGAGTTCCTGCACCAATTCGATCAGGTTCCGGATACCGGCAACGTTCGTCAGCAGCGACTCGTTCAGTGGGGGATCGAAGTCGACCAGACCCGCCATGTTGATGACGACATCGATACTTCCTTTCATTTCGGCAAGCTGTTCGGCCGTGACACCGCACATCGGACTACCCAGGTCCCCTTCGATGATCGTCGTCCGTTCAAGAATGGCATCCACGCCGACCCGTTCGACGACCGCCTGCAACGGGGGAGACCCGAGGACCTCAGACCGGAACCGCTCGGCGCCGGACACGTTCTTCTTCGGGCGAACCTGGATGACCAGGTGCTTCAGTTCCGGAAAGCGGTCCAGCATCATCGCAAGAAGTACCTTGCCGAGGAAACCGGTTGCGCCGAGCAGAAGTATGGTCTTGCTGTGAAACAGGTCGATCGCAGAGATTTCCCCGGTACCCCCCCTCGGGATGTTCGTCGGGGCGGTACTCTCCGGCGACCGGATCAAAACGCCAATCGGTCAATGTGCTCATGGCAAGATTTCAATAGCATGGTCGTCGGTTGAGCGCAAGAACGCCAAACATGTGTCAAGGCGGGGGAAGCTGATCACAATAGTCTGTCGAACCTCGACTTGAAGGTAGCGCTCCAGTTGCGCGGGTACCAGATGGCATTCTGCGGCAGGATTCCTCAACGCCATGAATGACTGATGGGGACACCTAACCGGCCATCAGGCACGCCGCACGGCCTGGGATCGAAGGTTCTTGAGCATGGCGATCCCGATGTCCTTATACCCGATCGCGATGCGCAGCCAGTCCCGAGGCTCGAGAATCCCCTCGTACTCATCGTCGATCTGAATTGCAGCCCTCGTGTCGTACTTGCGAGCGCCTCGGATCTCGTCCGTGATGGCTTTCCAGTATTCATAGCTGATCAGGCACGCTGCGAGCAGTTCGTCGATATCTCTCTGGGCTTCCTTTAGATGCTCCAGGGACTCTTTCAGCAGATCCTGGGCCCGCCCGAGCGCCTCTTCGTCGCCGGTTTCGAAGTGCTTGTCGAGGGCCTCGATTGCGCTCGTCTCGCGTTCAGCGCTGCCCAACATGCTCCGCAGACTCTTTTCGAGGCCGTCCGCAGCGTCCGGCACCGCATCCTTGCCGGTGTTCGACTGAGAACCCGTTCTCACGGGCTTTTTCTTTTTCGTGGATTTCTTACTAGCTCCCATCGTTCTCCCTAAGTCAGTCGAGCGGCTCTCGCCGGCCCGATCCGATTCCATGTGTGTCCCGCGCCTTCGGTCAGCAGAGGCCACTGCGGTGCATCGGGGAATTATAGTCGGCGTGCCTCGGCCGTGGAAGTGTCACCCGATCAGTGAGCGAAACTCGGATTTTCATCGAACGGAGGTGGATCCGGGAACCGCGGGCCCTCTATCGGTGGACCTCGGGGACTTCGCCGCGTACCCAGGAAGCCAACGTCCGCCATTCCGCATCGTCCCGAGACGTCCAGTGTCTGCCGCCGGGGTGGAACGGATCGCCGCCCGCCTCAGGCGCCAGAGGCATCATCAATAATCGGCTCGCCTGGGGATTGCCGGGGACGACCACCCGCGTCACGGCCTCGAAGTTGCGACGGGACTCCTCTTGGGTCCAGGCGGTCCTTCCTGGAGGCAGCGGTGCCAGCCGAAACGCAGAACTGCGAGAGTGGCAGGTGATACACCGGGCCAGCCCGGTCCGCTTCCTCAAGAAGACGGGTTGCACTCGTTGTTGAAAGACGGTGAAATCAAGTTCCGGTCCGGGGGCGAGTGCCGACACCGGGTCGGAAGAGGCCGTGCGCACCCAGGCGGCCAGAGTCTGCCAGTCCGGATCGTCTCGAGATTGAAAGTGCTTGCCGCCCGAGTGCCGACCATCTCCTCCCACTCCGTTCGCGAGTGGGTGGAGCAGCAGGCGGCTCTCGAGCGGCTGCCCGGGCGTCACGAGCCGCGACACAGCCTCAAAATTGAGGCGGGACTGATCCTCGGTCCAGGTGAGTTCTTCCGAGACAGGCTGAAGGCGGAACCGGCTGGTAATCTTCGTATGGCAGGTGAAGCATGGCGCACCGGGACCATACGCCTCACGCATTTTCAGGAAAATCGGCTCGACACGGTCTCGGTAGAACTCAAAGTCCAGAGACTGCGCCGTCGCCATAGGGGCTACGACTCGCAGTACGAACAACAGCCCAACCACCAGCCGGATCGGCCGTCCCAGCATCGCGTCTCTCCCGGAAAGGTCTGCGGGTTTATAACACGATCGTCTGGATGGATCAAAGAACTCGGCGGCCGTCGGCAACGACCCGCCTGGCCACTGTTTCCCGGCCCTCGCTTTCGTTGACTTCCCCGCATTCCTCCGACTACAGTGCGCTTGGAGGCTCCACGATGATGCGACTCACCGCCGGACGAACGTCGCTCGGCCATGTGCTCTGCATGACCCTCGTTCTCATCACCCCGGCAACCTACGGTCAGGGCCAGGTACGGATCATCCAAACCAACGCCGCCGGCGACAACGTTCATCTTATCGACCCGGAAACGAATGCCGTTGTGGCCGAGATCAAAGGCATCGAGGTCAACCATGGGGCCGCGGCAGCCCCGGACGGAAAATGGCTGTACTTCAGCAACGAGGCGGACCATACGCTCGACGTCGTGGACGTACAGACACTCCGCGTAACGAAGCAGATACCCCTGGGCGGCCGGCCCAACAACGTCGCGATCAGCAAGGACGGCATGTGGGTCTATGTTTCGATAATCTCGAGGCCAGGTGCAGTCGAAGTCATCGACACGATGTCGCAGGAAAACGTACGGAGCATCCCGAATCGCGGCGGTGTCCACAACACCTACGTCACGCCGGACGGCAAGTACGTGGTGGCCGGATCGATCGGAGGGCGAAGCGCTACGATCATCGACGCCCAAACCGAAACGCCCGCGTGGTCGCTCTCGTTCGACAGCGGCGTCCGTCCGATCGCGTTCGAGGCGAACCCGGACGGCTCAACCAAGCGGATGTTCGTGCAGCTGTCCGGATTCCACGGATTTGCCGTTGTGGATTTCGAACGACGACAGGAGGTCAGCCGGGTGCGGCTGCCGGACGTACCACCGAGTCACCGACACATGGCCGGCCTGCAGGGGTCCCCTGCCCATGGGATTGGCGTGGCTCCTGACGGGAAGACCCTCTGGGTTTGCAGCAAGGTCAACAGCCAGGTTGTCGCTTATTCCTTACCTGACCTGACGCTGCTGGGGGCTGTGGACGTCGGAGAACACCCCGATTGGCTCACGTTCACACCAGATAGCAGGACTGTGTATGTCGCGAACGCCGGGTCCAACTCGGTTTCCGCCGTCGATATTGCATCCAGGAAGGAGGTTGCGCGCATCCCGGTCGGGCAGGTCCCGAAGCGAAACATAACAGCCGTATTTCCCCAACGTCGCTAACTGAGTCGCTATGGCGTCTATGCTCCGTCTTGAAGCAGGCTCGGCGGGGGAATCGGACCGAGAACGTTCTCCACGGCGATACCCAATCCCAGTAACCGACTGTCGTCGCCCGGTAGCCCTTCTAATTCCAATCCCACAGGCAATCCTTCCGTGAGGCCTGCCGGTATCACGAGCCCAGGAGCACCCAACCGGGGACCGAAACGAAGATTGGGAACGATCGCCTCCACCTCGTCGATCATCTTGCCGTTGATCATCGTTAGCTGTCCGACCCGCTCGCCTTCCGGATTGATCGGGGGTGCGGGGATCGGGATGGTTGGGAACGCGACCGCCGCGATACCATTCGATTCGAAAACATCCGCGTAGTAGCTGGCAGCTTCCGTTGCGATCCGGATGCGCTCTTCCATCCCGAGCCCGGGTCCACCGCCTCCATCGGGCACGTCTCGAGGGGCGTACACTTCCTCCATCGTCACTCCCGGAAGGTTTTCCCCAAGCCACAAGGAGAAGTCTCCTCGCGGAATCCTGACGGCGTCACTCAACCGGCCACCCTCGTCGAGCTGGAGGATGGCCTTGAAATCGATCTCGATCAGCTGGGCGCCGGCATCCGTGAGCCGGGAGAATGCTGTCAGCATCGTTTCCGCCAGGCCCTGGTCGATCATTTCGTTGTCCCAGTAGTCGGGCCGGGGAATCCCGATGCGCACGTCAGCCAGGTTGACCGCCGGGACGGCTTCGCCGGTGATGATGGCATCCAGGAAGGCGACATCCGCGACGGTTCGCGCCATTGGCCCGATCGTTTCGAGCAGGCGTGGCGGGGGAACGATACCGGCGTCCGCGTACCGCTTGGGTGTGCCGCCCGGCGCGAGGTTTGTCGGCGTGTACGTCGAAGGACGAAGGCCGGCAATACCGCAGAATGCTGCCGGGAAGCGGACCGAGCCTCCTGTATCTTCTCCCAGGCCTGCCGGAACCATGCGTGCCGCAAGCGCCGCGGCGGTCCCGCCGCTCGAGCCGCCGGGAATGCGCGTCGTGTCGTAGGGATTGTGGACCGCGCCGAAGAACCGATTGCTCGATGCCGCGGCGGCCATGAGATTGCCGCCCGCGACCATGTCGGGCAGGTTCGTCTTGGCAAACACGACTCCGCCGTTGCGAATCATCGTGTCGACGACCGGGGCGCTGTGTTCCGGAACGTAACCCATCAGCGCGGCATTGCCGGAAGTAGTCGGGTAGCCGGCAACGTCGATCTGGTCCTTCACGACGAACGGCAAACCGGATAGCGGGCCCAACTGGTCACCCCGGGCTCGGGCTTGATCGACCGCCCGGGCATCTTCCAACACGCGGGCCTCATCGATCGTCACGACTGCATTGAGGTCCTGGTGCTTGCGGTACTGGCTGAGCAGTTGGCCGACGTAATCCTCTGCCGTCAACTCGCCTTGCTGAATGCGCGCGATGGCCTCCTCGACACCCAACGCCGTCAGGTCTTCGTTGGACTCCGGCTCGGGCGGTACGCTCGTACATCCTCCGAGCAGCCCCATAGCTCCGCCCGTTACCGAAAGCGACCCGGCCCACGCCGCGGTCTTGAGCAAACTTCGGCGTGACGGGTTTGGCGGGTCGAACGATTCGGAACTTTTCTTGCGCTTCATTGGATCCCCCTCTTCGGGAACAACTTAAACCTTCCAGTGCCGGCGATCAAGAAAACACTGCGTGCTCAGGAACCGAAGACGGAAACGAGTTTGCCGAGATCGACATTGCCGCCGGAAACAATTGCAACCACGCGGGAGCCCGCTGTGACCTTTGCCTTGCCCGAGAGCAGGGCGGCCGTGGCCGCTGCGCCCGATCCCTCGACGTATAGCTTCGATCGGGTCATCAGAAGCTTGATCGCGCCGATGATTTCTTCCTCGGTGACGGTGACGATTTGATCGACCTCGTCGCGGGCGATCTCCATCGGCAGTTGGCCGACAAACGGGGGAGTCATTCCGTCGGCCAGGGTTCCGTAGGGCCGGTCGACGTGGATCGGTTTGCCGGCATCGATGGCCGGTCTCAGACCGGGGCCCGCTTCGAGTTCGACCGCGATGACCGCTGTGCCGGGTTTCATCTGCTTGAAGGCTGAAGTCACGCCACCCATCAGTCCACCACCGCCGACTGGCACGATTACCACGTCGACGTCGGGGCAGTCCGCGACGATTTCGAGGCCCGCCGTGCCCGCACCGGCCAACAGAACCGGGTCATCGAACGGATGCACGAACGTTGAGCCCCGCTTGTCTTTCTCCTCGTTCAGCTTGTCGAAGAGCGTCGCCCTGTCGTTGTGGAAGATGACCTCTCCTCCGTAGCTCTTGACGGCATCGACTTTGGATTGCGGGGCGTCGTCGGGCATGACGACCGCACATGGTGCGCCAACCTGCCCCGCGGCCCAGGCGACCGCCTGTGCGTGGTTTCCGGCTGAGACGGTGATCAGGCCGCGATCGCGTTCGTCATCGGAAAGTGAGAGGACTTTGTTCAGTGCGCCACGCACTTTGAACGAACCAGTCTTCTGAAAGCATTCGCACTTGAGGAACAGCTGAACACCGGCGAGTTCGCCGAGAATCCGACTCGAGAGGAGTGGCGTGCGATGAATCCTGCCCGACACGCGTTCGGCCGCCCGGCGGATTTCGGCGAGGTCGATCATGGCTGGCTATTATTATCGCCGAAAACATCTAGCGGGCTTCTCGAACTACGCTTCGTCCTCCAGCATCTTGCGAAACTGTCCCGATCGAATCGTTGTGATTCCGAGATCCCGCAGGCAATCGGCGAGTAACCGATCGGAGGTCACTGCCAGGATCCGTTCGCGATCGGTCGCCTCACGCGCCAGTTCCAGAATCCGATGATCCGCATCGGAGCCGCGCCGCGCGAAGAAGACCGACACTCCGTCGAGGGAGTCGCCGTCGCGGATGTCCGGCAGTGGCCGTCCGTCGAAGACGACTGCTACGTCCTCGCCACTCGACCGGACCAACTCGGATAATGCCCGCAACAGCCGGCGCTGGGCACCGGCCTTGTCGCGATGCCAGCCGACCCGCTGTCCCATCACGTTGTTGCCGTCGACGAGATACACTCCGTAATTCTTCCACGTTTCACCGATAGAGAAACGCTGAACGGCCAGTTTCATTGATCCCAACCCATGCCTTATGTATGATTTCCGCAGTCTCTCCGGCGAGTTCACATCACCGGCGCGTGCGTGCAGTCCGGGAAATAACGGCCCACGCCGGTCAGATAGACGCTCAGACTTCGACAAGGGTGGAATCTACCAGTCGTGGCGATGAAGCTTAAGCTGATTGCGCTGTGTGCGCTGTTGTCGGGATCAGTGCCCGCCTACTCCCAGGGCACGATCCAGGTTGGCTACACGCTCGTGACGGCCACGGGAGGGACGGGAGTGCCGGCGAGTTCGGCGCTGTTCACCTTCACGAACAACAGCGGTGTGCTCGTCAGCCAGGCCGGCGTGCCCGCCACGGCCCCGATGCTGTCCGGCCGTATCCTGGTCGACGAGTTGGC
The DNA here is from genome assembly GCA_965206125.1 of Terriglobia bacterium. Lineage (GTDB taxonomy): Bacteria > Acidobacteriota > Terriglobia > 20CM-2-55-15 > 20CM-2-55-15 > CAXWPM01. The sequence continues at coordinate 119,738 of CBDBIN010000042.1, read as the reverse complement.
GACCCAGACGGCGCTGGCGCTGGTCAACCCCTCGAACGCATCAGCGAGCATCGGGTTCGTCCTCCGCGACGCCATTGGGAATCAGGTAGGGGAAGAGACGCGAGACCTCGGACCAGGACAACACCTGGCATTGTTCGTTGCGGAACTGTTTCCCCAGATGCCCGCGGGCCTGTTCGGTAGCCTGACCTTCACCAGCGATCAGGCACTGGCGCCGCTCGCTCTGCGCCAGACTATCAATAAGTTTGGGGAACCCCTGTACGCCACCCTTCCCGTCGTCGACCTGACGACGGCGACCGGCAGCGATTCGGTGATTTTCCCGCACCTCGCGGCCGGTCTGGGTTACACCACACAGCTCCTCCTGGTCAACGAGACCGACGATCCCATCACCGGTACGGTTCGACTGAACCAGTCCGACGGTTCTCCGCTGGTCCTGCGCCTGGGAAGCGAGGACGTCTCGAGTTTTGCGTACCAACTGGCACCTGCGGGTGTCACGCGTGTCGAACTCGGGCATCCGACGATCCTCACCGTAGGTTATGCCGTCGTCGTTCCAGACGCCGGTCAGGTGTCGCCCGCCGGGACAGTGGTATTCCAGTTCAAGCAGGACGGGCAACTGATCACCGAGGCGGCCGTGGCCGCGACCCCGCTGACGACCAAGGCCAGGGTCTTCGTCGATACCGTAGCGACCGAGACAGGCCTGGCCGTCGCAAACCCGGGTTCCCAGGAGCAGGAGGTGACGCTGGCTCTTCTGGATCGTTACGGCGTTTCCCAGGAAGAAACCACACGGATCGTACCTGCAGGAGGCCATTTCGCGATCCTCGCCACAGAGTTGTTCCCGAGCGTAACGCTGGGGTTCACCGGCCAGATAGAAGTCCGCAGCGCCGAACCGTTTGCCGCCGTGACGTTGAAGCTGACGATCAATTCCCGCGGCGAATTTGTCCTGACCACACTTCCGGTAGCGGATGCCGTCTCACCGCAGTCAGCGGCCTCGATTGTCTTTCCCCAGATCGCGATCGGAGGCGGGTTTTCCACGCGATTCGTCTTTCTGCATGCCGATTCGTCGAACCCTGCCGACGGCCAGTTGCAGTTCTTCCTGTCCGACGGGTCGATGATGCTGGTCCCGCTCGCCGGAGAGGAAGGCAGCCAGTTCCCGTACAGTTTCACCGCGGGTGAGGCTCGTCGATTCTTTCCGGGCAACACCGACACGATCGCGAGCATTACACTCCGCGACGGTGTCTCGAACGAGATGACCGAAGAGGTGCACGTCAACCTCGGCATGTCGTTGGGGCTCCGCGTTCTGGTTGTGGACAGCAGCGGGACATCGCGCGACGACTTCGCCGTGGGCTACAGCAGACTCAACCTCGACATCGCCCGCGTTGATGCGACCGGCAGCATCCTGGGCCTGGAGTCTGGTTTCTCGACCTTGACAATGACGGCCGGCAACATCATCGCAGCTGCCACGATCACCGTCACCGATGTCGATGCGGGTGTGGCAGGTTTCGAGGCGACGGGCGTCACACAGGATGCATCCGGTACGCTATACCTGGCTTCGAGTCAATCTCATACCGTCCTGGCAAGCGAAGATCTGAGCCAGCCTCCAGCGGTCTTTGCCGGGATCCAGGATAGTCCGGGCCTCAAGAACGGGGAGCGGACCGAGGCGCAGTTCAGCAGCCCCACCTACCTCTCCTTCGGCAGCGCGAGCGGTGAAATCTACGTCAGCGACAGTGCGAACCACACGATCCGTCGTATTGCGGCCGGTCCTGATGGGCAGGTGGAGACGCTCGCGGGCAATGGCGTGGCCGGCAGTATCGACGGGGCGGAGGCAACCTTCGATACACCTCAGGGGATTGCCCTCGACGACCGCGGCAACATGTGGGTTGCGGATTCGGGCAACCACACGATTCGCCGGATCAACCTTGAGACGGGAGAGGTCGAAACGCTCGCGGGTTCGCCCGGTAGCGCCGGGCTGGTCGACGGGACCGGCTCGGCTGCCTTGTTCAACACGCCGACCGGAATCGCCCTGGAAGTCGAATCGCTTGCCGAACAACTGGCACGGGAACTGACCGGCGATCCACCACCACCCATCCGTATGCTGGTAACCGATACCAACAACAATGTGATTCGGCGGGTGTGGGAAACCGGTGTGGTCGAAACGGTGACTTCGCTCGGTTCGAACTCGGCGCTCCAGGCTGGTGGTGCCGCCTTGGGCAGCCGCATCGATTCGATTGCGTCCGCTCTTGAGTTTTCATCGCCCGCAGGGATCGCCTCCGACGCTTTCGGAAACATCTACGTGACAGAGCCGGGCCAGAACCAGGTGCACGTGATATTGCCCGACGGAGGAACGACGCTCCTGGCGCAGCGCAACACGTTCCAGGAACCTCGTGGAGTCCTGATCACCGACGAAGGGAAAGTCCTGGTGTCGGACCGTCAGAGTCTGGCCCGGTCCATCGAGTTTGGAGCACCGACGATTGACAGCATCGCGCCACAGAGGGTTCTGAACACCGGAGGAGACACCGTCACGATAAGCGGGACTAACTTCGCCCCTGGTTCGCTGGTCCTGGTCGGTAAAGTGCGGATCCCCGCGACAGTGGAGAACAGCAACCGCCTCACAGTTACAGTGCCGGCCGCCCCCAGCGGAGTCCGGACGTTGACGATTCTGAACCGGGGCGGCATTGCCCAGACGCCTCTCTGGATCGATGCGGTTCCGCTCGATCAGACGTCCCCGGGCAACATCACGACCGTTGCCGGCGGCAGCGACTATGTCGGTGACGGGCTGAAAGGCAGGCAGGCGGCCGTCGCCTGGCCTTTTGCCACGACCTTTGCTCCGGGGGGCCTCTTGATTGTCGACCGCGGAAACCATCGGATCCGTCGGTACGAATGGAAGACGGCAGTTATAACCACGATCGCCGGAACCGGTGATCAGGAGTCTTCCGGAGACGGTGGACCCGCGGTTGCCGCCTCTCTGAATACGCCGACCGATGCCGTTGTCGACTGGACGACAGGCAACATCTTTATCGCGGAATTCGGGGGACACCGGATCCGGATGATCGGTGCCTCGACCGGCATCATTTCGACCATTGCTGGAACCGGCCAGGCAGGGTTCTCCGGAGATGGCGGCTCCGGGGTCGATGCACGAATGAGGCAGCCAACCGCCCTGGCTTTCGACGCCGAGGGTCGCCTCCTGGTCGCCGAGTCCGCGAACAATGCGATCCGCCGAATCAATTTGTCTGACGGCACGATCACCACCGTAGCCGGGACCGGGGAGGACGGATTTGCCGGTGATGGAGGTCCGGCGACCGGAGCCAACCTGAGTAGACCCCGTGGGATTGCCGTCGATGCTGCCGGCAACTTGTTTATTGCGGACGGTTCCAACAACCGCATTCGTAGGGTCGAGGCCGGGGCTGGCACGATCACGACCATCGCCGGGACCGGAGAGGAGGGATTCTCCGGTGATGGAGGTCCGGCGTCGTCCGCGGCCTTGAACTGGCCGGGAGGGATCGCAGTCGATGCCGACTTAAACCTTTATTTCGCCGACCGCCTGAACCATGTCATTCGGCGGATCGACGGCGAAACCGGTCTCATTTCGACGATCGCAGGCAACGGTATGGCCGGCTTCGGTGGAGATAGCGGTCCGGGGACCGACGGCCTCGTGAACCGTCCCGCTGGTGTCACAGTCACCAGGAGCGGCGGCTTGATCATCATTGCCGACACTCTCAACAACAGGATCCGCCGATGGCGCCCCCGTGACGACCTGATCCGAACCTTCGTCGGTAACGGCGACGCGCGGATCATCGGCGACGACGGCCCGGCGACCGCCGCCGGCCTGTACATCCCCACAGATCTCGTGTTCGACGCATCCGGCAACTTGCTGGTGGCCGACGTTGTGAATCATCGCGTCCGCTCCATCGAAGCCGGTTCAGGAACGATATCGACGATTGTCGGAGGTGGTCCCGAGGGGCTGGAGTTCGGTTCCGGGAGTGGCGGATTTGCCGGCGACGACGGTCCCGCACCGCTGGCGTCGCTTAACCAACCCAGCGGGATCTCGATCAATGCGGACGGGGATCTGGCCATCGCCGATGCCAGGAACGACCGTATACGGGTTGTTCGAGCGGCAACGGGCAACATTCAGTCGATCGCCGGCCCCACCGAGGCAACCGTGGAAGTGGCGCTTTCGACCAGGGGTGTTGCATACGACAGCACCGGAAACTTGTATCTGACCGAAACCGACAATGACCGGGTGCTCCGGATTGATCGCGAGTCCGGTGAGATCACGGCAGTAGCAGGCACCGGCGCGAGAGGCTTTTCAGGCGACGACGGGGCGGGTGTCGATGCAGTCTTGAACCGCCCCCGGGGAATCGCCCTGGACGCGGAGAACAACCTCTACTTTGCCGACACGTTCAACAATCGAATCCGCCGTGTCGATGCCGGCACAGGATTGATCACGACAGTGGCTGGTAGCGGTGCGGTCGGCCGAAACGCGGCGAGTTTTGGCGGGGACGGAGGTCTCGCGACCGAAGCCCTCCTCAGTCTGCCTCTGGACGTCATGGTGGATACCGATGGAAACCTGTGGATCGCGGACTTGTTGAACAACAGGGTTCGCTTTGTGAGCGGCGCGACCGGCATCATCACGACGGTTGCCGGAAGCGGCAGGATCGGTTCGCGAGGATCCTTCTCCGGAGACAACGGTCCGGCAACTTCGGCCACCCTCGAGTTTCCCCGGGGCGTGCTCGTCGATGCGAACGGCAACCTCTACATCGCGACCCAGGCCAATCGGATCCGGGCAGTGCGCGCCCCGCTCGACTAGGGAATCGGCCCGCGGATGACACGAATCCGGTTGTTGAACCTATCGGCAATGTAGAGGTTCCCGGACGCATCGAAAGCGAGTCCCCCCGGGTATGCGAACAGGGCCTCGGAGGCTGGCCCTCCGTCGCCGACCGAACCGATGTTCCCGCCGCCCGCGATCGTGTTTATTAATCCATCCAGACCGATCTGCCTCAGGCCTTGATCGACGAGGTCGAACAAGAAGAGCCGTCCGTCGGAAGCGATCGCGACCGGGAGCAAATCAGCCTCTGTAGCCGCTATTCCTTCGTCCGTCGAGTCGCCCCCGCCCGCGATCGTTGTGATGATGCCCGTTCCCAGATCCACACGTCGGACGCGGGAGTTTGGATCTGAATCGGCAAGAATGAGGCCGCCTTCCGTGTCGAAGCTGATGTCCTCAACACTGGATATTGCCGCATCAACAGCCAGACCCCCGTCCCCGGAGAATCCATCCTGTCCGGTGCCCACTGCAGTGGTGATCGTGCCTGTTTCCAGATCGATCCTGCGTATCCTGAAGTTGCCCGAATCTGCCACGTAGAGGTCGCCTTGGGGCGAAAGCGCAATGTCCAGGGGTTGGTCCAGTTCCGCGTCGATCGCCGCACCGTTGTCTCCCGAATAGCTCTGGGTGCCCGTCCCGGCTATCGTCGTGATGACGCCGGTGGTCCCATCGACTCGTCGGATCAGGTGGTGCCAGGTGTCGGAGATAAAGAGGTTGTCCGAGCTATCGAACGCCATCTCGGAGGGGTTGGACAGGGCGGCGCCCGTCGCGGGTCCTCCGTCGCCGACCCCGTCTTCATACTCCCCGCCTCCGGCGAAAGTCGTGATGATCCCGGTGGCGGCGTCGATTCGCCGGATCCTCGCATTCCCTTCGTCCGCTATGAACATGTTTCCGGCCGAGTCGAAAGCAACGGCACGCGGTTGATTCAACACTGCTGCGGTGGCCAGTCCACCGTCGCCGAGAAAACTGTCGTTACCGGTACCCGCAATCGTCGTAATGATGCCGGTCCTCGCATCGACGCGTCGGATGCGTTTATTCGCAAAGTCGGCGATGAACAGGTTCCCTCCCGAATCGACGGCAAGGTTACGGGCATCGTTCAGGCCGGCCTCAGTTGCGGCACCGCCGTCACCCGACAACTGGAATGTACCGTCGCCCGCGACCGTCGTGATCACGTTCGTGTCTGCAGCTACCTTGCGGATACGACCGTTTCCGGCATCCGCGATGAAGACGTTCCCGGATCCGTCGGCGGCGACATCACTCGGAAAGGACAAGCCGGCGGCCAGGGCCAGACCGTTGTCCCCGGCGAAGTCGTCCTCACCCGTACCCGCTATCGTCGTGATGATCCCGGTCGTCAGGTCCACCATACGGATGCGGTTGTTGTCCGAGTCGGCGATGAGGAGGTTGCCGGTCACGTCCACTGCGACACCGTGGGGATTGTTGAGCATCGCATCGGTAGCAAGGCCACCGTCGCCCGAGAACCCGGCGGTGCCGTTGCCGGCGACGGTCGTGATAACTCCCGTCGCACGGTCCACGCGTCGGACGCGATGGATGAACGAATCCGCGATGTAGACGTTCCCCTCACGGTCGGCGGCGATGTCGAAGGGAGAATCTATACCCGCGCTCGTGGCAGGACCGCCATCGCCCAGGAACCCGTAGTCTCCTCCTCCGGCGACTGTCGAAATGATCCCCGTGTCGGCCTTCACTTCGCGGATGCGGCTGTTATAGACGTCGGCGATAAAGAGGTTGCCAGCGCCGTCGAAGGCAACCGATTCGGGATGTTCGAGAGAGGCGGCCGTTGAGGGGCCCCCGTCTCCGGCGAAAGCGGCCAGTCCTGTCCCGACGATGGTCGTGATGAGTCCCGTGTTGCGATCGACCCGACGGATACGATTGTTTAGAGCGTCGGCGATGAACAGGTTCCCGGCCGCATCCACCTCGACCCGCATTGGATCGATCGGCGCCTCCGTCGCCGGGGATCCATCCCCGGCAAACGTCGAGCCACCGGCAACGGTCGTGATGTAGCCCGCAGGGAGATCATCGGGTGACGCCGCCTCGACCGTGAAAAGACCCTGGGCGAGACCGCCTCGATTCTGGAGGGTGAGTGTCGTCCGTCCACTCGGCAGAGGAGGCGCCACGAAGGTCACGGTCACCGTGTCCACGACCGTGACGTTTTCGATCACTGTTCCGCCGGCCAGGACTAGCGTGCCTGGCGCAAAGTTACGTCCCGCGATCGTGACGGTCGCGCCTCCTTCACTCCCCACGGTGGCCGGCGAGACGCTTTCGATCGTGGGAGTTCCGTACTGGATCTGCCGGGCCGCCCGCCCTTCTTCGGCAATGACAACCTTTCCGCTCTCCGTGACGGCGATACCCTGTGGTCGGTCGAACGTATCGCCCTGGGCGGTGGAAACGACCTCGCCATCCGGCAGAATCGTCCGCACGCTGTTCGATTCCGGCTCGGTTACGTAGATGCTGCCGAACCGGTCGATCGCGATGCCCGTTGGCGAGTCGAACTCCAGCGGGGTCCCAGCCGTCTGGTCGAATCGGGTCCGGCCGGGACCCGCCAGGGTGAGCGCCGATGATTGGGAAGCCTCCCGTAGAGTCGTTACTGTACCGGTCTCGTCGACCCGCCGGATCACGCCGTTGCCGTTGTCTGCCACGATGACCTGGACAGCAGGGGGTGGCAGGCCATTCAATTCCCGTGCCAGTTGCTGGGCGGTCGTCTCGAGTTCGACAGCGATGCCTACCGGGGCGTTGAACAATGCTGAAGCGCCTTGCCCGTCCTCGAACCCGCTCGTGCCTGCCTGCCCGGCGATTGTCTCCACCTCCCGTGTCGACAGGTTGATGCGCCGGATAATGTGGTTTGCCGAATCGGAGACCCAGAGGAAACCGCGATCATCCAGGGCGACGCCTTGCGGTTCGTTGAAACTGGCTTCGCCAACGGCTCCGTCACCACTTCCTCGGTTGCCGGTACCGGCGAGAGTCGCGACACTACCGGACGGGCCCGGATCGACCTTGCGAATCACATGGTTCGAGGAGTCGCTGACGTAGAGCGCCCCACTGGCCTGGTTGATCGTCAAGAAGCGCGGCGCGTCGAACTGCGATGCCAGGCGGAGGTCGTCTTTGAGTCCGGCGACCTCCGGGACGCCGGCGTATAGCTGGGGTTCCTCGGAAAACCCTTCGGCCCGTCGTATCGTGTGGTCTCCGGTCGAGGCCAGGTACAGGCGTTGACCGAGATCCTGGGCGACGCCGGAGACCTCGAATCCCGACACACCGGAAGAGACTTCGATGACAGTGATCGTTGCCGTAGCCGCGAGGCCGCCCGCGGTGATCGTTAGTGTGGAGAAGCCTCTTTGCTTGCCTTCGATCTGACCGGTGGAATCGACACTCGCGGTTGTCGCATCGAGGCTGGTGTAGGTGAGGGGGAAGTCGTCCCGCGCATTGCCCGCGCTGTCGAGCGCAAGGGTTCGGGGACGCAGCGTGTTGCCTTCGTTGATCGTCACCTCGGTCGTGGGCTGGTTCGTTACCGGGTCCCGCAGCGACAGGCTCGCGAGGGAAGACGTGTCGCCCGGGAAAAGGCGCAGCCCTTCGCCCGCCGCGAACGCGGACGTGAACTCGTTGGAAGTCACTCCCGCAATGGGTACGTTCATCGCGGAGCCGTCGGAGTTGGAGAACACCATTCCGACATCCGATGCCGTGTCGCCGTTCATGAACACCAACCGCGTCGAAAAGCCCGACCCGATCACGATCTGCGGGAAGATCACCGTGGCGGCCGTCAGCGGCCGTGTGAGATCAGCCACTGGAAGCGTCGTCAGGATCACCTCTCCCCGCGTGTTGATGGTCAGCTGCAGCGTGACCGCTGCCACGGCGATCGAGCTGCGAATCTCCACCAGCCCGCTGAAGCCTGACTCGACGGTCCCGAACAACTCCTGCGCCATCCGGGCCAGGTGCCCTCCGGGGGGTATCGTCCGCGTGATCTGTTCCTGTTCGGTCGCGAAGCGATCCTGAAGGATGAATTGCACTTCGGCCGGTGTGCCACTGCGGTTGGCGATCGCTACACCCGTCTGCCGACCGACGTTGTCGAGCGAGATCCGGGCCGTCGTGGTTTCCGGCGTCGCGCCCACCCCCGCCTCAGTAACCAGAGACGTTCCGCTCCAGAGTTGAAAGATCACGCTCCCGGCCGGGGTCGCGCCTGATTCCGGGGTGACGACGGCGTAACCCACTTTGACGGTGGACTCCCCGGTCAACTCCACTCGGTAGATGCCGTCAGCAGCGATCTGATAGGCCCCCTCCGACGCCGAGACGCCATCCCAGTTCACCTGGAGCGCCAAACCATCCGATCCCACCAGCTGAATGCTTCCGGTGATGGCTTCCCCACTCCGGTTGATCAGGATGACCTGGGTCCGGTAACCGCCGCCAACGGCCAGGTGGGGAAACACTACCGGATCTGCTCCGGCCACAGCATCCAGATCGACTACTGGAAGGGTTGTGTAGAGCGGTTCGCCAAAGGCGTTTCTACTCTCGCGCAGCGTGATCGCTCCCAACCCGGAGGCACTTTCGAACGTGACGTTTCCCCGAAAATCCGCGGCCTGGGCACCGAACAACTCATCCACAAAGCTGGCGCTATGCTGGCCGGGGCCAAGCATGAGGATCTCCTGGCCAACCTGGCTGCCGTCACCGCCTCGCAGGGTCAGCGTGACCGGAACGGACGCAGCGCCGGTGTTGACCATCGCCAACGCTGTCCGTGTTCCGACTTCGTCGACGAACAACCGTCCCCTCTGAATCGGCTCGACCACTCCCACGCCGGCTTCGGTGACCAGGACGCCATCCCCGTTGCGGTAGCTGAACACCGCCGTTCCGACCGGCATCTCCGTGCCCCCATCCCGCGTGACCACGGTGTAGCCCACCTGGATCGTTCCCTGGGCGTAGCTCCACCACACGGCTCCGGTCAGGGCCAGAGCCACGGTCAGCAGACACCTCCGGATCGTCAATCGCATCATCCGGACTTTCCGTCCAGCAGGACTTCGTACACCTCGACCGGCCTTGCCTTACCCTTGACTTGCTCGCTTCCCCGATGTGCCGCCCGGATCCCGTTTCCCGCTGCCTCGAAGGTTTCGTGGCTGATCAGGATATCCGCGTTCAGCCTGCGCGTCAGGCTCTCGATGCGAGACGCTGTGTTGACGACGTCACCAATTGCCGTGTAATCCATTTTTTCGGGCGATCCCATGTTGCCGACTACGGCATCGCCCGTATGGATTCCGATACCGACCCGGATGGGTTCCGCGCCGTTTTCGGCGAGCTTCGTGTTGACTCGATCCAGTGCGTCGACCATCGCCAATGCCGCTTCGACCGAATGGCGTGGAGCGTCGAGATCCTCCAGCGGTGCTCCGAACAGAGCCATGATCCCGTCGCCGATGAACTTGTCCACCATGCCTCCATGGTCCTGGATCGCGCGCACCATCCCGGTGAAATACTCGTTGAGCTGTTCTACCAACTCTTCGGCCTCCAGGCCTTCTGAGCGTGTTGTGAAACTCCGGATGTCGGCGAACAGAACGCTAATCCGCTTTCGCTCCCCTTCGAGATGCAGTCCATCCGGCGACTTCAGGATCTCTTCGATCACGGCGTCGTTCACATACCGCCTGAACACGCTCCTCAAATATTTTTTCTGCCGGCCTTCTCTCACGTAGTTCGCCACCTGGGCGGATCCCGCAGCCAGGGCCGAGCCCGCGAACGGCGCGACGACGTGCAGCCAGTATCCGGCAGGAAAGAGCACCGAGACGGCTAAATAGATGAACCCAGACAAGAATAGGAAGCTCGCGGAGATGGCCCAGGCGGGCGGAAAGCGCAAACTGAGAAAAGTCACCAGGGCGACCAGCGCGAGTGCCGCGCCAAACTGACGTGTGCCTTCGATCTCCCGGATGAAGCTCCCTTCGAGCAGCGTTGCGATCGTGCTGCCGTGGATTTCGATGCCGGGCGTCCGCCAGGCTCTGGTCACGTCGGTTCGATCCGTCCAGTAGTATTGCGGCGTCGCGTGAAAGTCTTCGTCGCCTCGCTCACCGATGCGTCCGATCAGCACGATGCGCCCCGCGAAGTTCTGTTCGAACCACTCCGAGTCGCCGTCCTCGGCCGCCTGCACTGCTGCCGAGAACGGTATCCGAGGGAAGTGATCGGGACCACGGAAGTTGACCAGGATCGTGGATTGGGAGTCGACATCGAGGGGCAGGGTCCGGCCAGCCTTTCCGGCGTACGCGCTGGCGATCGCAAGAGGGAAGCTGGGTTGCAAGCTGTCGTCGGAAGGCGCGGCGATCTCCTGGCTTCGGACGAAGTCGTCGCTGTCGGTGGTCAGGTTGACGTATGCGAGGGAATGACCGACGGCCAGCGCGGCAAAGCGGACGGCTTCAGATGGCTGTTCCACTCCGTACGGCGTGACCCGGTAAGCCAGCACAACCGGTAACCCCAACGGCCCCGCCCGCAGGAGCGCCTGGCTGAGCGACTGCTGGCCGGTCGGATCGAAAAGACTGATGTCGGCGAAGATGAAGTCAATCCCGACGACGGCGGCGCCAACTTCGGCCAGTTTTCCAATCACACTGGCGAAATACCGGTGCCAGAGCATCAGCGGATCCGGGATCTCGGACAACGTTTGCTCATCGATCGCGAGGATCGTGGTCGGAGCCAGGCCCGAGGGGGGAAGCGATCCACGGAACGCGAACCGCAGATCGTAGGTGCGTTGTTCGACCCAGTTGCCGAGCGAAGACGACTGGATCAGGGTCCCGGTGCCCGTCGCCCCAATACTGATCGCCATCCACAGAAGGATGCTCGTGACACGTGTCTTATTGGGCGGCATTGCCTGTCCGCTGACCGGGCTACTGCAGACGGTCCAGTTCCTCGTTGGCGGCGGCGATCAAACCTGCGTTCCAGTAGAGCCAGGCGAGCCGGCGCCCGATGCGCGCGTCCGACTCTTCGCCCCGGACTCGGGCGTACAGCGCGGCGGCTTCTGCGTAATATCCGGCGTTTTCGAACCGAGCGGCGTGAATCAGCAGGCTGCCCTGGTCGTCATCCGCGACCTCCCGAAGCGATGGGTCGGTTTTGACGGTGAAGTTTGCTGCCTGCTGGCCCGCCATCTCACCATCTCGTTCGGCAATAACCTCCCATCTATAGCTCTCCTCTTCGAGTGGAGGCATGGATTCCGGGTAGCGGATCGACGTCGTTCGGACGGTTTCTTCCCATAGCGGGAGCCCGTCCTCACTCGTCAGACTTAATCGGTAAGAGTCTGCATCTTCGATTTCGCCCCACTCGAACAAGGGTCGCGGTCGGCTGATCTGGCCCCCAAGATACAGGGCTATCGCCGGATATCCACGCCCGCGGAGCCCACCGACGCGCTCCATGCTCTCTGCCCCCAGCGCGACCTGGGGCAGCACGCAGATCGTGGGACTGACGGCAGGTTCGGGCCCGGTAATCCGCGTCACATCTGTTGGAGTTAATTCGACGACGCTTCCCCTCGCAAGTCCGATCCGTCTTTCGGTTGGACAAAACACGAACGCGACTTCTCCGGAAGCGGCCATCACCCGGTCGCCCGTGAATAACAGGTCAGCCAGTTGAGCCGTGCTCCGCGCCCCACCCCGCTCGATCTCCACCGTACCGACGGTCTCGATGACCATTCCCACGGCCGGTCCGTCCTGAGCGAATGAGGAGGGGGCAAACAAGGCGAAGGCCAGAGCGGCAACCATCCCAACGGGAACTGCACTGAATCGGTTCATCTTGATTGACCCTAGAAACTGAACTTCAAGGCGAACCGGATCGAACGGGCGTTCACCTGAGTGTCGAAGGAGCGTCCGAAACCAGGGGATTCGAGTGTCCGGACGGGAATACCAAAGCTCGTCCGGTTCAGCAGGTTGAATGCTTCCACCCGGAAGTCGATGCTCGCCGATTCACTCACCGGGAAGCTGCGAGAAATGGCCACATCGATCGTGCCGATCCCCTGGGCCCTGAAACTGTTTCTGCCAACGCGCCCATTCTGGCCGAGGGGCGCAGTCAGATTCAACAAGGAAACACCCGGGGTGACGCGGATGCTCTGTTGTTCATCCGGAATCACCGTGAGACCCGCGGTCGAATCCAGACGATCCGTGAGGTTTCCGTCTCGATTGCGATCCAGCGACGTATTCACCGTGTAGGGCTGCCCGCTCTGGAACTCAGCGACGAGCGCAAGTTTCCAGTCGCCGACGAGCGGATGATTGCCGGGCAGGTCCCATAGAAGGAAGCCCGACACGCGGTGTCGGGCTTCGAAGTTGGCCGATGCCCGCTCGAGGCCTGTGTCGCTAATGTCCTGGGGAAGTGATGAGAAGCCCCGGCCGTCGAACTGGTCCGATAGTTCGTCGATCGCATGTGACCACGTCCAGTGGGAACGAAATTGAAGACCCCGGCCGAGCCGCTTCTCCACCGACAGTTGCATGGAGTGATAGCTCGAGCTTGCGGAATCGTCCAGGATCGTAAAGGCTCCGAGGCCCGGCGTCGGTCGGCTCCCCAACTCGCCGCCGACCGACGGCGGCAGGTTCAGGAGGAGAAGTGACCGTTGCGCCGACGAAAACAGGATCGGTGTGGCGATCATGCCCGCGTTCGGTGTCGTGAACCGCGACAGGTTGAGGCCACGCGTGCCGACATAGCTGAGAGAAACGAGTAAGTTGTCGCTTATCTCCCGTTCCACCGACAGGACGAAGTGCTGTGCGTAGCTGGCCTTGAAATCGTCCGACGGCAGAGTGAACGCGAGCCCGTTGCTGCTGAGGCTGCCGCCCGCAACCGGCGGTGCCTGGTCGAAGAGCGTTCCCAAGCCGGTCGCGAAGGCGTCGCCACTCAAGTTGTACGTATTCAGGGTTCCTGGTCGGATCAGCGGTTCCCCTGTCGGTACGAATGAGAAGAAAGCCGGGCTGTTGACCAACTGTCCTGTCGGCGTACGGAAGTTGAGGTCCAGGTTGAGCGGCACGAAGGTCGGGAAGACGTTGCGGGACTGGCTGGTGAAAGCTCCGAGGTTGGCATCGAACTGAAGGCTGAAGCCGGCTCGGACTGCCATTCTGCCATCACCGCCGGGATTCCACGCCATGCCGATGCGGGGTCCGAAGTTGTTCCGGTCCGAACCGTAGATGCTTGTCCGGTCCCCGATGAAATCGTTCAGGGACGTCAGCGCTCGATCGAAGGCCGCATTGCCGGAGCGGATGATTGCCCGGTCTCTCGCACTGCCCGCCGGTTCGAGATGCCCGAACTGATCGGCATCGAGGGCGAATGTGTCTTCGATCCTCCCATTGACCTCTCCCGGCACCGTCTGGAGTTCGTACCGCAGTCCAAGGTTCAACGTCAGGTTGGACAGTACACGCCAATCCGACTGAACGAAGAAATCGTACTGCGTCAACCGCAGCCCAATAGTGGTATCGGCGACTGGCTGCGTGCTGATGGTTTGGAGGAAACCGGCCGGCGCACCGAGCGCAGCCAAGTCCGTCCCGCGAAGCTGGCCGTCAGCGGTGGCGAACGGACAGAGCGGGTTGTTCAGACAGCCAGCGGCGACCGAGCCCGCGCCGAACAACAGTAGCGGCCGGCTGTTGCGATCGGAAAAGCTGTTCAACTGCGAACGCCGGATGTCGATGCCGATCTTGGTCGTGTGCCTCTCCCGAGTCCACGTCACGAAGTCGCTGAACTGGAAAGTGTTATCGACTCGACCCTGTGGGAAGTTGAAGACATCGATACCGATCTTGCTGTAAGGAACGATCGCCAGCTGCCCGATAGGACCGGTGCCGCCGAACGGGCCAAACCGTCCGTACGGGGTCTCGATGACGTGTGCGAACTCGGGAGGCAGCTCGTCGGAGGGTGCGGATCCGAACACCATCGGGCTGCTCCTGTCCGTGGGGAAATCGAGTCTGGTCCGACCATAGGAGAAACGGAAGACGTTGCCCCAGTCCGGGGTGGCGGTCTTGACGAACAAGGACAAATTCTGCGTTCTGGTGTCGGTGGCGAGCGTCGAGTGGATCGCCTCGCCGGTGAAGGGAATGACCGAGTCGTCGTCGGTGTAGTTGTAACGCGCAGTTACGCTGTGGTCGGCCGACGGATACCAGTCGACCTTAGAGGAAAACACAGAGCCGTTGCCTTCAAACGGCCGGGCTTCCGAGTAGTTATTCCCTCCGAACGGTCCGTCCGGGTTGTTGGGAAGCGGATACAGCGAGAACACTCCCAGTCCGGCCCCGTCCGAGTAGCGAATGTTGCGCTCGGAGAAGAAGCTGCCGAGCTCTTCGACTGGAACGAACCCATCGCGGACACGCAGTCCCCGTTCGGCCTGGCTCGGGACGATGAAATGGCGCATCGCTCGACCCCGGTTCCGCTGGCGTTCCGCAGAGATGAAGTAGAAAAGCCGGTCATCGACGAGGGGTCCACCCAGAGTCCCGCCGATCGACTGGCTACTGGAGTCCGATCCCGAATATCGGCCGCCGCTGAGACTGCCCTGGTTCACCCGATCTTCGAACGGCTGTTCGAAGAAACCCCTGGAGCTGAGAATGTCGTCGGTGAAGAAGCCATAGAGGTTTCCATGGATGCTGCTCTCCCCAGAACGGGACACCGCGTTCACCATGGATCCGGAGTTGCGCCCGAATTCAGCCGGGAAACCCGCCGTCACGATCTGGAAGTCCTGAATGCTTTCGATGCTCTGGGGCACCTGGGCGACGAAGCCCTGTCTTCGGACTCCGATGTCTTCGTCGTTGTTGTCGGATCCGTCCACGGTGAAGTTATTGCTCCGGCTCCGCATGCCGTTGACGGAAAACTGCCCGGTTGAACCCACACCGATTCCGACCGCAGGGCCACTGCCGGAACTGGACGGCACGCGGAAGACGCCCGGTGACAGGAAAGACAGCTGATCGAAGGTTCGTCCTCCTCGAAGCGGGAGAGAGTGCACCGTCAGGCTGTCGAAGTTCGACCGAAGCGTCCAGTCCAGCGTCGAGGCGAGAGACGTGAATCCCGGTTCGTTCAGGAAGGCCAGTATCGATGGTGTCGGACCCGGAGCCGTCAGGTCCACCAGCGCAATGCGCGTCTGTTCCCCTTGTACGGTGATCTGCTGTGTCGGTGTCGACACAAGACGTCGAAGATCGAACGGAGGCACGACGACCTTGGGCTGGTTGAGCCGAATCAGAATATTGGTCCGCTCGCTCGAGAAATAGCCTTCCTTGTCTGCGGTGACGGTGTAATTACCCGGCTCGAGCAGGATGAAGACGTATTTGCCGTCCGGGCTGGTTGGCACCCGCCTGCTCCAGCCCCGGGCGACATTCACCAGCGTCATCGTCGCGTCCGTGATGGGATTTCCGCTGACGATGTCGCGTACCGTGCCGCGTGCCTCGCCGTTCAGCGTGTCTGCCGCAACGACGAATGGGCTGCTGAACAGCAGAACGGCCAGGCCGATCCGCGACCAGCGTCCGATCCCGAGAGGCCGTGATCGAGGGACATAGCGGCGCCGGATGATAGCTCTCACCAGGCACCCTGCCGCATGCGTTGGAGCGCATCGCGCAGTCCTTCGTCGTCGGGAAACAGTCCAAGCCCAGCCTCCAGCGTTTGGATTCCCAGGGGGCAGTTTCCGGATTCGCATTGAAGTTCTGCGAGCAGCACATATGCCGCCGGAAGTTGCCGGCGATCGCGAATGCCCGCCTGCTCTCTGATGACGTCGTCGAGCAAGTCGATTGCGTCTTCGGGTCGCTGTTCACCTCGGAGCGTTTGTGCCACGAGCATTCGCGCGCCAACGTCGGGCACCGTCGGTTCCAGGGCCGTTAGGTAGACTTCGACAGCATCGATTTCGCGTACCACTGTGGCCGCGGGGTTCTGGTGCAGACAGCCCAAGGGAATTGGCGATAATGGGATATGGCGCATCGCAAAACGAAACGGAATCCTCTATTTGCCGGACGTTGGTTCGAAGACGACATCATTCTCCTCTGCCTTCGCTGGTATTTTCGCTTCAAACTCAGCTACCGGGATTTGGTCGTGATTCTTGGTGAGCGGGGCTTGTCGATTTCGCACACCACAATCTTGCGTTGGGTGGTTCGCTATGCCGAAACGTGCGAAAAGCGCTGGTGCCGATTCGAGCGACCGGTAGGAGGAAGCTGGCGAGTCGATGAAACGTTCATCAAGGTTCGGGGCCAGTGGATGTATCTGTACCGCGCCGTGGATGGACAGGGCAACACCGTGGAGTTCTATCTGAGTCGAACACGCGGCATTGCGGCAGCGAAGGCATTCTTTCGCAAGGCACTGAAGCATCATCCGGAGCCACACAGCATCACCCTGGATGGCCACCGGCCGAGCCATAGCGCGCTACGTCGCATGGGAATGAACGGGGAGTTCAACTTCCGGGGACGGAACCCGGTGAAGATTCGTTGCTGTCAATACCTGAACAACGTGGTGGAGCAGGACCACCGCCGGGTGAAGGGGCGATTGCGGCCGATGTTGGGATTCAAGACGTTCTACAATGCGCGACGGGTGATTACCGGCATCGAGCTGGCGCAGAAGATCCACAAACGCCAGTTCGCAATTCCGATCACATTGCAGTCGAATCCTGCGGTGATCTGGCGTCACGTCATGGCAGCATAGTCCGCATCGCTGCGGCACACTCCTGGTCTTATCGCTCCGACAATCCTATCTGCACCAGAACCAATGCTTCTTGGAAAGCTCATGCCACCCGATTCTGCAATCTCAGCATCGATTGCGTCCAGCGCAGTGTCGACAAGACTTAGAGGGTCCATAGGGCGGCGTTCCACGCCGGATAAGATGACTCTATACAGGTTTTCGCAGAATCGGGTCCAACTGTCAGGAACAACCTCTCGCGGCACACGGCCTGTCTGAACATGGGCGAAAAAACGATTCTGTATCGCCTGATACGCCTGAATGCTCGGCCACTTTTGCTCGGCGATGAACGCAGCTGTCTGTTCAAAGCCAGACACCACTTGGTCTAGTTGCTCTATCGCTGACCGGAGCTGTGCAGCTAATCGCTGGTGTCGCCAATCCACTTGGTCCGCTTTGTAGGTCAAGGCATGCGTCGTCACAGACCAAGCATGCTCGAAAGCCGTCCGCACCTGAACCTCAAAGCTCGTCGCTGTAAGAACAGGATTCCGGTCGATGTCGCTTGGACGCAAGCGACCAATAAACCTTGTTGTGTCGAATCTGAAGACTGCTGGGTCCTTCCGCGTGGAGCCTCGGCGCCGAAGCCGCGCCTCCATAAAAGCGCCTTTCAGAAATTCCAAAACCTCCGGCTCATCGGTCAGCGCAGGAATCACGATGGTGCAAGCGAATAGGTCGTCCAAGTCGCTCCACTTGGCGAAGCGTCCTGTTTCAATCTTTTCGGCCAGCGATTCCGAACTCTTCGCCCGACCAGCGTATGCATATCCTTTGCGGTCACAGTAGCCGGCGACCACATCTCTAACGTGCTGCTCCAGCGTGTCCAAGTAGGGGCGCATGTACTTGTGCTTCTGCAGAACACTCGCGGGTATCATTACGTACCTACGCTCAAGCAGCTGCAACCGCCAAGATGTGAGAAACTATTCGAATTCGAGCCTCTCGAGGCCCCCGATCGTTTGACGCCGACCGCGCTGCCTCGTAGTACTCCTGAAGCTTCGGGTCTGCTTCGCGGGCAGCTTCATCATCGACACGTTGAACGAAATCTAGGAGTCGTTGAACAGCTTCCGCACTGTCTGCCAAGCAATTGTTTCGGTGATTCTCCGCGATCGCTCCAAATAGCGAGTAAAAGTCTGCCTGATTCCGGAGACGACTATTCTCTAATACACCCTCATTTGGGGCTTGCGCGAGAATCTCAACAATCGTTCCAATCGCTTGCCTGAAGTCAGTCTCGACTCGCTGCCGATGTTCCCAGTCGTCATCTCTGTCAGTAAACGCCTGATCCAAAGCACCTTGCGAGTAGCCCTTAGGACCCTCCTCAAGCAGTAGGAGCAACAGTCCGGCGAACTCGACATCCTTCATCTGTTGCCGAGACTGCTGGGCGAAGCGCGGAAAATGCCTAGGAGCCTGTCGGGAATTGGCTCCCTCGAAGCAAGAATCAACAACTTGCGAGCCATCCCCGGTCTGTAAGTTGTTGATTCTTGGTTGCAGGCTTCTTATTCCCGACAGGCTCCTAGGAAGCGTCTCAGCTACCCATTCAGCAAGATTCTCGGCCGTCTTAATAAACAAACCGTCAAGTTTCGCGTGACGAAGCTTCTGTGCGGTAAGCTTCGCCACGTTTCGGTTGATACGATCAAAGATCCCGCTGATAATTCCTTCGTCGTTCGACGGCACATACTCTACGAGAAACGGATAACCCCAGAAGTCCTTTCTTGTTTCAGGCGATAGTGCCGAAAAATACGTGCCTGCCTGCTGTCCAGTTTGGCTTTTGTCAGAAACCGGGAATGCATCAGAGGCGACTCGAGGAGCGACGTCAGTCGCTGTTTACCATCGACAACGTGATAAACGGAACGACCTTCTGGACTGATCTCTTCGAACAAGAATATCGCCGGGGCAGGCAAGCCTAACAAGACCGTGTCAACGAAATAGTCCTTAAATGACTGGTTCCACACGCTCCTTCGCTGATACGGAGGGTCCATGTCGAGTAGGCCTCGTTGCGAGAGGTCAAAGAACCAGCTGACGGTTTGAAAATTGTGGCGCCGATGCATACGCTTCCCATCTGAATAGCCTGCTCGTTGGCGCAGGTCCCGAAGGACGCCCCGAACACGCCCTTCCCGCCACGCCAAGCTTCTAAGCTACAGACGCATTATATCTTCTTCGGAACCAGTCAGTATTGAGTCTTGCTCATTGATTTCACCCCCTGCGGGGGGCATCAACGGCGGCGAGTGCGCGGTCTTGAGCAGGCAATAGCCTCGAGCATCGAGATGCTGAGGGGGCCGGTCGACGGGACTAGCGGGATGAGCCTGACGGCTATGAAGACGGCCACCATCGCCGAGTGTTCGCGCCGCGTGCAGGATTTAGATGGCGCGCGCAGAGTTGGCCGCGATGGCGGGCGCTACGTCCCGATGCGGAGGCGCCCGCCCGGTGATGCAGGAAGTCGGACCGGAGACACTGAACGACAAAGATAGTGATCTGTGGGGTGTGGGCGTAAATCCCGGCGATCGGCAGCACCGCCCTCCAAGGCGTCGCCCCTTCACCGGCAGGCCTACCTCTTCTGTGTTTCTCGGCAGCCGGCCAGCCGTCACTCGGGAAAACACCGCGCACGCGCCATCGCGACTGGAACCATTGTTGTCCCCGGCCAGCAACACCCACCATCATTGTCCGGACCGTAATACAGGCCTGGATAAATGTGTCGGGAAGTGCTGGCACTACAAGTGCGATAATTGAAAGTTTGCAGACTTACCGGGAATCGTTACCAGGGAGAAGAGAAGTGGCTGCATCGGTGCGAAGCGTGAACGTTGACAATGTGAAGCGGTTGGTGGAAGCGGTCCGAATCGCGGACGGATTTGACATGGACAAGATCCTTCGGGCGGCATCCGATATCGGCGAATACGCGCCTGAAACGAACGCGCGCTACGAACCCGATGGCCGGGAGGAAGCGTCTGCCGATATCGAGCGATTCGAGTGGACTGCCCGATAGCTGGGCCTGAAGGAACCGGAAGCCGAGATACTGTTCAACCTCAGCGGGCAACCGTACACGCCTTCCGATATCACGCGGGAGCATCTGTTGGCCGTCCTAGGAGCCTGTCGGGAATAAGAAGTCTGCAACCAAGAATCAACAACTTACAGACTAGGGATGGCTCGTAAGTTGTTGATTCTTGCTTCGAGGGAGCCAATTCCCGACAGGCTCCTAGAGGCGATCTGCGACGGTGAGCCGGTGGATCGGGAGATCTGGGCCAGAAACGATCCAGAGCGGAACCGATAAGGCCCTGCTATGTCTCTATTGATAGGGGTTAAGCAACACAGCAGCGAAGGAGAACCCAATGACAGATACTCGCCTACTCGACCGAGCCTGGCCAGCGGCGTGGCTTCGGAAAATGACCAGTGTACTCGGTGTGACTTTGGCGGCAGGGGCATTGGTGGCTGCGGAGGCGCAAACGAAGGACGATTTCGCGTACTGGGATGCCAACGGGAATGGGGATTTGACTTGCACTGAAGCGCGCGGCCGCGACGAGGGATTGAAACTCCCGGCCTATCGAGATAACCGGAACGGCACCGGCGTGATCTACGAATGGCTGGAGCGACGGACATCTAGTGACACCGACAACGATGGCATAGCGTGTGAAAGCACATCAAACCCGAACGGCTACCTACCCGGTTCGGCCCCACCACCGACCACGAGCGCGCGCGAGTGTCCAGCCGGGTCACCGACGTGGATGGGCTTGCTAGTCTGTGAGGAAGGCGCCCGCGCCGGTTATGATCGGAACGCATTCGGTTCGGCATACAGCTCGCTGGAAGACGAGATCATCGACGACCTGCCCAAGGCCGGGGGGCAGGTGTACACCCCTTACACCTGCACACTGTTTGATATACGGGCCGACGGAACCGCAGACACGGATATCGAGCACATTGTCGCGCTGGCGGAAGCGTATGATTCCGGCCTTGCGGAATCGCAGTTCCGGACCTTCGCTGGGGACTTGGACAACCTGACGATTGCCGATCCCACCGTAAACCGGAGCGAGAAATCCGACCGCGACGCGGCCGAGTGGGGACCGCCGCAAAACAGCGGCTGGTTCGCGGCCAGCGTTGTGGCCGTTAAGCAGAAGTACGCCCTGTCAGTGAATCCGGCTGAGAGAGAGGCCTTGCAGGCGATGCTCAACTCAGACGCGAGCCGTACCGTCACCTGCGGCGGAGGGATGTCGGAGACGACAACTGATGATATCAGCACTCCCGGGGGTGAGTCGGATTTTCACATCATTGCGCAAATCGCAGATGGGTTCTTTGCAGACAATTCCTACTACAAGACTACGTTTATGGTCATCCCTGTGTCGCCGATGGATACGCCGACCTGTTCCGTCCGTCTGTACGGCCTTCAGGTCACGCTGGATTCTGTGACTTCTGATCAATTCACGATCCCGTTTTCCCAGTCGGACTACTGGCTGGCCCAAACAAGCGCTAACCAGACGTTGGCGAGGGGACACGCCACAATCACGTGTGACGATGCGGTATATGCGCAGGCGCTTTTCAGCTACTACACAGCGGACGGATCGAAGATCGGAGAGGCGACAGGTTTCTCGTCGGCGGGAGGCGCGAGCCGGAACCGGTTTTTTGTTGATAGCACTGACGGTGCAAGCTTGGGCATCGCGATCGCCAACAACGAACTCGTCCCCGTCACTTATGATGTGGAATTTTCCAACAACACTAGCCAGATTACCGGCTCGGTCACGATCCCTGCACGAACGTCTAATGCTTTCTTCTTGAATGAAGTGCTAAGTCTCCCAGCGGGCGTCAGCGGAATCGTTGAAATCAAGTCACGGCAATCTGAGAGATTCGCCGCGCTCGGGCTCCGATACACAGGGCAGGTTTTTACGACGATTCCTGCCAACTAGCCTCCTTGGTGCTAACCGACCCGGACTAACAGGGCACCTGATCGAAGCGGGCGAAGACATTATGTAGCCAGTAGGCTACAATAACAACATGGTCAGAGTAGTTCACTACGTAGCAGAAGACGGTACGGACTACTTTGACGAGTGGCTTCACAACCAGGACACCGAGATTCGAGCTCGTGTCCAGACGCGCCTCGACCGGATCGAACTGGGAAACTTCGGCGACCACAAAGGGGTAGGGAAGGGCGTTTCCGAACTTCGAATCGACTTCGGCCCCGGATACCGCGTGTACTATGGCCTCGATAATGAAAAACTCGTGATCCTCCTGGTCGGCGGAACGAAAAAACGGCAGGCCCACGACATCAAAATGGCCCAGGCCTGTTGGAAGGCTTATCAACAGGAGAAGCAAAAATGCCCGTGAAACAACACCGCGCTAGCGACTACCTCAAAACACCTCAAGAGATCGCTGCGTACCTGAACGCCACGATCGAGGAGTTCGACGGCGACCCTCGATTGTTGATGAAAGCTTTTCGGAACGTGGCAGCGGCACAGGGCGGCGTATCTGAAATCGCACGTCGAGCCTCCGTGGACCGTGTGGGTCTTTCCCGCGGCTTGTCGGGGAACAGAGATCCTCGGCTCGGTACGGTTACCAAGATCGCCTCAGCTTGCGGGGTGAAGATTCAGTTTGTGGCGTAGACTCGTTCAGGGCAGACAAGCCATAGGTGCCCACCGCCTTCTTGGGAAAAACGCCCGTGGCCGTGTCCTTATTACTTCCGACAATTACCCTTATCGGAAGTAATGAAGGTAGCATCTCCGCATGGAAGAAACGCTCGAGACGATGCCATGACACGGCGCAAGGCAGTTGCGCAAAAAGAACACACCCTCGCTCCTGAGCGGGCCTTAAAGGTTCTTCGTCGGCAGCTTGACGCTCTAAGGAAGCTCAAAAACCGCAACTGCGAGGAAGCTAAGCTGGAGGAAACCGAGTGGAAGAACTTCACCCACAATATCGTCGAGGGCGCCTTTGGGAACCCAAGCACCCCAATATACCAATTTCACGCAGCCTGCAACGCTGGCAGCCACCACATGACGGACACCCAGGAGCAGCAGCTGCTGCTGGACCAAGAGAACTTTGAGTCTCGGGTCGAAGCCTACGAGGCCCTTCTGCATAGTCTTATCGAAACACTGAAGCTGCAGCTTCCAGAGGAAGAGATCCAAGGCGTCTACAATCCTGGTGACGAGTACGGCTTCTATCGCGATCTGAGCTCGCTCGTCGAAGCGGCCACAAACGAGATTCTCATCGTGGATGCCTATCTCGACGAGGAGGTGTTCAACCTCTACGTCAGCAAGGTTTCCGCCGCCACGACCGTTCGCATTCTCTCCAACAACATCGGCACCAACGTTGAAACCGTTGCCGGAAAGTACGCGAAGAGCCAGCAACTGAAATTGCGATCAAGCAGGAACATTCATGACCGGATGGTCTTTTTGGATCATCGCGGCTGGGTAATTGGACAGTCCATCAAGGACGCCGCCCAAGAAAAGCCGACCTACCTTATCGAACTCAATGAACCCGTGCTCACGGCATCCAGGGATGCTCACAATAAGATTTGGAAGCAGGCGAGGAGCATCATCCCCCCGCTTGGCTGATTACCTGGGTTTCCTGTTTGACGCCGGGGCCTCTCCGGCTGTTGCGGCCAGATCATCGCCAACGTCCAGTTCCGCGCCCCGTCTGACCGGTGTCCCCTCACCCGCCGGGGAAGCCCCTCCGCGTGCTGGTCGGGTTCCGCCGCGAATGTTGCGCTCGGGGACGCGGTTCTGTCGACGGTGTCCGGTGGGAACAGGCTGATGCGCCCACCGCACTGCCGGCCGACGGCTCCATTCTTCCGCTCTATCCGTTTCCGCTCCGGCGGGATCGCGTCCTCCAGCGCTTTTCGGAAGCCTGTCGAGAGGCGGTCGCCTTGATGAAATCGTCGATGCGGAAATCGTGTTTGCGTGCGTACTCGAGGATGGCGAGGCGCTGGCTGCGGAGGTCCTGCTGCGCGGTCGAGACCCTCAAATAGGCCACGGTTTTCACGGCCTGACCATGGAATACGGTTTCTGGTATTTTATCTGACAGATACGGAACATGGAATCTGTCATGTTCCATGCTACTGAACTGTTAGGTCAAGACGGGCGTTTGTTCCTGACAGAACCATGCTGGTCTCCGACCCCGCCGTCTCATCAACGCATCCTTCGGCATGGGTTTTTTCTTCTTATTAGATCTTAATTCCAGATCAGGTCCGAATCAGAACGGGAAGGCTATACTGATCCAGGAGGGCTATCTGGCCCTGTACTGTTCGACGCTCTACTACATCGATCGTCTGGGAGGAGTCTTCAGAGGCGGCGCGTCTCGCGGAGGCCGCACGGCAGGAGCATACCCGCGATCACGGGCCAGAGAGGGACTCCGGGCCGTCGTGCTGATATCAGAGCGGCGTAGCCCCGTCACTTACGCGGTCTTCATTCCAAGTCAGGTCCGAATCAGAACGGGGAAGGCTATACTGATCACATGAGCCAAGAATTGATCGGAATCATTGTCGCGGCCATTGCTCTTGCAGGCATCATCGTTATCGGACAATGGGCGATGCGTCGGGATATGTCAGACCTACGGAAGGACATTGCCGCCCTGAGCGATCGCGTGGGTAAGGTGGAGTTAGGTTTGGTTGATCGCATAGGCAAGCTAGAAACAGCCCTTGGCGAGCGCATATCCAGGGTTGAAGGTTTGTTCGAGGGCTTCACAAAGTCTTCCCCGCAATCCACTCCCCAATGAAACGCAGAGAGACGCTAATCGATGAAATATGGGACGCACTGCTTCGGGATGTCGGCTCCGCAGCGCGGCGGCTCGCTGGCCAGCGCGGGTTCACCCTCGCCGCGCTCGTAACCCTCGCCCTCGGTATCGGCGCCAATACCGCGATGTTCAGCGTCGTCCACGGTTTGCTCCTGCGGCCCCTGCCCTATCCGGACCCCGAGCGCATCGTGCGGGTCGGAGAGTCCATGGGCGCTCGCGAGGGGATACTTACCAACCGATCGATGCCCCTGCTCCAGAACGCCGAGTCGTTCGAGCACCTCGCGGCCTACTACGAGAACTCGCTGGAGTGGGCGGGTCCGGACGGCTCGGTCACTTTACGCGGCGCCAGCGTCTCGCCGGCGCTGTTCTCCCTGCTGCGGGCGACACCTCACCTCGGCCGGCTCTTCACGGAGGAGGAGGCGCGAGAGGACGCGGACCGCGTTGTGCTGCTGAGCCACCGCGCTTGGACCAACTACTTCGGATCGGATGCAGGCATCGTCGGGGCCGCCGTCGACCTCGCCGGAGATCCATACACCGTGGTCGGCGTGCTGCCCGAGGGGTTCTACTTCCCGAACCCTGACGGCGAGTTCTGGATCCCGTTCGTTGTTCCGCCGTTCACGCCGCCAGCGGCCGCGCAGGCGGGGCAACCGCGCAGGGTGCTCATGATGGCCTTCAGAGCCCTTGGGCGCCTTGCGCCGGGCGTATCGCCGGGACAGGCGGCGGCCGAGGCCAGTACTCTCTTGCAGGGCGCTACCGAGTTTCGCATAGTGCCCCCCGGCGGCGGCCGGGGGGCGGGCAGCGGTCCCGAGAACGACGTGCGGGTCGTGCCGTTGCTGGAAGAGATGGTCGCCGAATATCGGCCGGCGCTTCTGGCCCTGACCGTGGCGACCGCCCTCGTGCTGCTGATCGCCTGCATCAACGTGGCGGGGCTGCTGCTCGCGCAGGGGGTGACGCGCCAGCGGGTGCTGGCGGTGTGCGCGGCGCTCGGGGCCAGCCGCCTGCGGCTCCTGCGCCAGCTCCTGATCGAGAGCGTGATGCTGGGTGTGGGCGGCGGCGTGCTCGGGCTGGCTTCGGCGTCGATGGTGCTACGTGTGGTGCCGGCGCTCATTCCAGGTGACATCGCCCGGCTCGACGAGGTGGGCATCGACGGCGTGACGCTCGCGTTCACCTTGGGACTGTCGATCTCAGCCGGACTTCTGTTCGGCACGTGGCCGGCCCTCCGGTGGTCGCGGCTCGATCTGGCGCGCACCCTGAACGAAGGGAGCGCGCAGTCCACCGGCGGCTTCCGGCTGCTGCGCTCGAACCGGGCGCGCGCTACGCTCGTCGTGGCCCAGGTGGCCCTGGCCCTCGTGCTGGTGACGGGAGCGGGGCTGCTCTTGCACAGCTTCGTGCGGCTCATCACCGTCGATCGCGGCTACGACCCGGCCAACGTGATCGCGGCCAGCATTCGGAACCCTGACATCGCATTTCGGCCGGACATGACCCCGGAGTCGATAGCCGACCTGGTGGCGGCCGGCCGACGCTTCCGGGAATCGCTAGTAGCAGAGATGGCCCGACTGGCAATGCTCTCCGATGTCGAAGCGGTGGGGGTGTCGTCACGCCTGCCGCTCGCGTCCACCGGCAGCGGGAACACAACCGTGTTCCGCGTGTCCGGCGCTCCGCTGCCGACCGACCCTCAAGACCTGCTGCAGGCCCCGGTCAACTTCGTTAGTCCCGGCTACGTCGACGTGATGCGCCTGCGTCTGCGAAGCGGGCGCGCGTTTACTTGGCTCGACAGGGCCGAGAGTCCGCTTGTGCTCATGGTGAACGAGACGCTCGCGCGTGAACTATTCGGCGGCGAGTCGGCCGTCGGCCAGCGCCTGCTGCCGGCCGGCGCAGGCCCCGAACCGTGGGAGGTGATTGGGGTCGTGGCCGATGTCCGCTACGGCGGGCTGGCTATCACCGAGTCGCAGGCCGAGGCGTACATGCCGCTGCACCAGCTCGAACACGCGGCGATGTTGGGCGGAGTGTTCTCCACCGCGGTGGTCGCCGTGCGGACGTCCGGCGATCCGGTGGCCGCCGTTCCCTTTCTTCGCGGGGCGGTGGCCGCGGCGAGTCCGAACGCGAGCATCGACGACGTGATGACGATGGACGCCAGACTGTCGGCAGCGGTCGCGCAGCCCCGCTTCTATGCCGTCTTCGTCGGGTTCTTCGCCGCCCTCGCGCTGTTCCTCGCTGCCTTCGGCATCTATACCCTGCTCACCTACACCGTGTCGCAACGCCGCCGGGAGATCGGGGTCCGCATGGCCCTCGGCGCGCGGCGCGGCGATGTCGTGGCCCTCGTCGTCCGGCAGGGGGCAGGACTCGTCGCGGCAGGGACTCTCCTCGGCCTCCTCGCGTCCGCCGTCTTTGTCCGCCTCCTTGAGAGCTTCCTGTTCGGCGTCGCGACGGACGACCCTCTAGTCTTTGTCGCAGCGCCGCTCGTGCTGGCTCTCGTCGCTCTCGTCGCCTGCTGGCTACCGGCGTATCGGGCCGCCCGAATCGACCCGATGAACGCTCTGCGGATAGGGTAGGTCGCGGGCGCGAGAAGACAACAGCAGCGGTTGACAGAGACACCCGTTGGCTTCGTTGATGGCCGCTGGCGACTAAGATCGCCGTCCGCGGACGGCTTCCG
This sequence comes from Terriglobia bacterium, assembly GCA_965206125.1. Lineage (GTDB taxonomy): Bacteria > Acidobacteriota > Terriglobia > 20CM-2-55-15 > 20CM-2-55-15 > CAXWPM01. The sequence continues at coordinate 91,947 of CBDBIN010000042.1, read as the reverse complement.
GGGTCCAGTAGATTCCCGTTCCGAAAGAGGGATCGAACCAGGGAATTGCGGTCGGCAGGATGGCCGTAAACTGCTTTTTATGGGGGATATGCAACAGCAGAATCCAAAGGACCTTGTTGTATGGATCATCCCGAAGGATGCCTTATCATCGTGTTTTTCAACACGGGGGATAACCTAGATGCCGCATAAGTTCAACGCAGCGCGACGGCACAAGTTTGATAAGGCGCAGTACCGGGTGATCAACTGGGCAGAATATAACGAGAGCCGGCGCCAGCGGGGTGATCTGACGATTTGGATGTGTTGCAACTTTCAAAAAACAGCAAGAGAGCGACTGGTTGGATCGATCGAGCTCCGTCTCATGCAGCCACCTCGAACAGCTTGTTGATGAACTGAATCTGTTGCCGAACATCCGAACCGCCCACCCACCTCGCCTGACCCTTCCGGATCATGTGAATTGCCTCATATCCTTGGATCGTTCGCCGGGTCGCGTGAAATTCACGAAAGCCCTGCTTGGCCTTCACGCGTCGTTTGATCGCTCGATGATCCTGCTCCAGGATGTTGTTCAAGTATTGAACAGGCCGGTGACGGCAACGGTGTCGCAGGATTCCTTCCTGCTTCACTCCTGAAATCGCAGCGCCATAGAGGCGTGCTTGGTCCGTATTGATAACCCGGGGCTGCCGATGCGACGGATTCGTCAGCGCCTTGCGGAACGGGTGTTGGGCCGTAGCGGCATCGCGCAACCTCGAGAGCACGAAGTCGATCGTGGTGCCGGTGGAATCGATGGCTCGGTAGAGGTAGCACCAACGGCCCTTGACACGAACGTAGGTCTCATCGACGCGCCAGGACCTGTTGGTTGGCTTGAGATGACGGCGCAGCCGCTCCTCCAGTTCAGGACCGTAGCGCTGGACCCAGCGCCAGATTGTCGTGTGGTCCGCCTTCAGGCCGCGTTCGCTGAGCAGCTCTTCGACATCGCGGAACGAGAGCGAGTACCGCAGGTACCAGCGCACGGCACAAAGAATCAGCTCGGGCTCGGTTTGTCGCCACTTGAAGATCGCCGGTCGGATTGTCTTTTTCATGATCTCTTCAGGTTACCAAGCGCCATCGGCCAAAGTTGCAACACAACCGTTCGATCTCATCAGCCCGGATACCTTTTTCAAAATTTGTCACTTGCACTCCACCGATCTCCGAACTCCCGCCCTTCCCTGAAACACGGGTATAGCTCAAGCTGCGAATGGCACCCGCTTGACCATGGCTTACAGCCGACAAGATACGATAAGCATCCTCCGCATCAAGAATCTGTTTGGCGAGTTCTGTTGCCCCAGGCTGGGCCCGGCGCGCTTCGAAGACGGTGAGGGGGGCAGATTCTCAGCTTCGCTGCGGAGTTCCTGGACGGGCCCTCCGGGGATCTGAGGCCGTGCGCGGGTCTTTAGGTATGAAACGTGGAGGAAATACTGCCATGGCCTGGCACAAGTTCGATCTTCGGGCCTTAGGTTGACAATACCCCAACACGGCGAGAGCCGATTTGCCCCTGCCGGCCCCGGCCTTTTTCAACTCTGGGGCCGCAGTACTTTGCTCTAAGTCGCATTCTCGAGGGCGTACTCGCATACAAGCACGTCGGCAGGAAGGTTCCATTCGGTTGACAAGGCCCGGATCATCGGCAGGGTAAGCGAGCGGCGACGGCTGAGCACCTCCGAAGCATGTGGCTGGGAGCCAATTAGAGCTGCGAAATCTTTCTGGCGGAGACCACGGGCCTCCATGACGTGCTCGATCACCGAGATCGGGTCCGGCGCCTCTATCCTCCAGCGTTCCGCTTCGTAAGCCTCTACAAGGGTAACGAGGACCTTGAGTTCGTCACTTTCCGACGTGTCCGGTGCAGCGCCCATCAGGCCATCGATTACGGCCAGCACCTTGTCATAGTCAGCTTCACTCTTGATTGGTTTGATTTTCATGTCGAACTCCTAGATTCTGGACGCATCGACCGTATCGTACTCGGCATGTGTTCCCACGAAACGCACGAACCCGATTTGATGCGTGTAGTCGAAGCGGACGATAAGCCGGTATCTGTTCCCGCTGATGTTGAATACAACCCGATCGTTGCTGACGATGCTTGCGTTTCCATAGGCCGTCTTCACGTCCGTCGGCGAAGACCAGTCGGCTTTCGCCGCGATCGCGTACCACGCCTTCAGCCCTTGTTCCGCTCTGGGCTCACTTTTCCAAAAGGTGCGTAATGTCCGCTTCGCGATGATCCGCACGAATATAGTATCCCATGACGGGATGCATGGCGGTAAACGTCTGTGTCCCTAATTCTCTTCCACCGCCTATTTCGCGGCCGGAGTCCAAGGTGATGCATAAGGCGAGAGCGATCTTTTCGGGCGCATTGCCTTCTTTCAAATGTCCTTGGGCTCCCTACCGCCTCAGGTGAGGAAGGATGACGGAAGGGAGAAGGGTCTCGGGAGTGGCCCTGGCTATAGCTCTGAATTTACGGCTGGAGATCCTGGAAGCATCAAATGCGAAAGTGAAGGAAGCGAACTGGACGAAGGGCGCGGTGCGGCCATCGAAAGGTTCGGGGTGGTTGAGGCGTGAACAGGCTCAACCACCCACCGGAGGCGATGTGGATCGCCGGCCGCCGGACTGCAATCGTCCTGATGTTTCCGTGTGTGAGCGGCATGATCCCACTGGAGAGCCGGATGCGGGAAAACTGCAAGTCCGGTTCGGAGAGCAGGGACTAGAAACGTGGCCAATAAGGGCCGAACCGCGGACCGAAGCGAAAGCGACGGACAGACACCGGACCCCTCCGTTCCATCTCCAAACTTGGAACAGCCTCTCCGGGTCAGTTGTGGACCGTGCGTGCGAGAGGAACGGTGTACTAGGAGCCTGTCGGGAATTGGCTCCCTCGAAGCAAGAATCAACAACTTACGAGCCATCCCTGGTCTGTAAGTTGTTGATTCTTGGTTGCAGACTTCTTATTCCCGACAGGCTCCTAGCATAAGGCCGCTTGGTTGCGTAGGCAGCGATAGATCGTTGCGACATGGACATTGAAGGTTCGGGCGACTTCGCTGACGGATTTTCCTTCTTCAATGAGATGGCGAGCGAGGGTGCGTTGATCCGGCCGCAGTTTGGGCGGGCGCCCGAAGGGGACGCCGCGTGCCTGGGCGGCGCGCCGGCCTTCCTCGGTTCGGGTGGCGATCAGCGCGCGCTCGAACTCCGCAATGCCAGGAAAGACGCTGAGCACCATGCGTCCGGCCAGCGTCGTCGTATCGGCCCAGGGCTCGGCAAGTGACTGAATTCCAGCATGTTTCTCCCCGATAGTCTCCGCGATGCGCAGGAGCTCGGACGTGGAGCGCGCGAGGCGGTCCAGGCGAGTGACGACAAGGACGTCATCGGCGCGCAGCTCGGTGAGCAGGCGCTCGAGCTCGGGCCGCTGCTTGCGGACACCGGAGGTTTTCTCCTCGAACAGCTTTTCGCAGCCGGCCGCATAGAGGCGGTCGCGCTGGATGGAGAGATCCTGGTCGGTCGTGGACACGCGCGCGTACCCGAGCTTCATGCGTCCGGATCCATAGCGCTGCAAATCTTTATTGCAAAAGACGTACATTCCGCAGATCACTAGTGTCCGGAACACGGTGCGACAGCCGCCGGCAACTTATAGATGAACAGTGAGTTGAATGGCATTCTGCGATTTTTCGATTTGAACCTGCCGATCACACTTTTAGCAATATTACGGTGAGAGGGGTGATACCAATGGCGCATGAACTCAGGCCAAACCGTCCTCTCACAAGTCATGGATTACGCGCCCCGATACGAGTTTCAGAAGTGTGTCGCCCGCTATCGGGACGATTACCAGCAGAAAGGGTTTTCCTGCTGGGATCAGTTCCTGGCGATGGCATTCGCCCAATTGACCTATCGTGAAAGCCTCCGCGACATCGAAGCCTGCTTACGCGCCCTCGGCAGAAAGCGTTACCACATGGGATTCCGAAGCAAGGTGGCGCGGACGACACTGGCCGACGCCAACGAGCGGCGCGACTGGCGGATCTATGCGGATTTCGCACAGGTCCTGATCGGCATGGCGCGGCCGTTATATGCCGAAGACCCCATCGGCGTCGAGTTGGATCAAGGTCTATATGCCCTGGACTCGACCACCATTGACCTGTGTCTTTCACTATTCCCATGGGCCCGGTTTCGCCGGCACGAAGCCGCGGTCAAGATGCATACACTGCTGGATTTTCACGGCAACATTCCCGCGTTTATCCACGTCACAGACGGGAAAGTCCATGACGTCAACGTTCTCGATGAGATCGCACCCGAAGCGGGTGCCTTCTACGTCATGGACCGCGCCTATATCGATTTTGAACGGCTCTTTCTCTTCTCCCTCTGTTCCGCTTTCTTTGTGGTGCGTGCTAAGAAGAACGTCGTCCTGCGGCGGCGGTACTCCCGTCGGGTGGACACGACCACGGGATTGCGATCCGACCAGACGGTCATCCTCACAACGAACAAATCCGCCAAAACCTATCCCGATCCGTTGCGGCGTATCAGCTACTTCGATGCCGGGACGAACAAGCGGTTGAAGTTCCTGACCAACAACTTCGCGTTGCCTGCACTCACCATCACTCAGATCTACAAGTCGCGATGGCAGGTGGAACTTTTCTTTAAATGGATCAAACAACACCTTCGAATCAAGTCCTTCTACGGCACCAGCGAGAATGCGGTGAAGACCCAGATCTGGATCGCCATTTCGGTTTATGTTCTCGTCGCCATCATCCGGAAGCGCCTCGGCATCGATAGGAGTCTTTACCAAATCCTACAGATTCTCAGCATTACGATTCTTGAGAAACAGCCCATTTTGCAGGCCTTTCACGCGCCTGATTCCCAATTCAATGATCTCCAAGATCCTAACCAGCTGGTTCTATTCGACTTCTAACCGGACACTAGTGTCCGCAGATATATTATGCGAACGATAAGTCCTTGTTTCCAAATCCTGTGATTACCCTTCGCAATTCTCTGGAGATCTGCGAATGCCGACGCGCTTGTGGGGCGACGCCCAGCGGGCACGGTACGGCCACTTTCCCGACATTCGCGGAGAACTTTGCCCTCTGCGCGACCCCTGATTCCGAATAGGACTTTCGCAACGCCTTATGTCAGTACACCGTTCCTCTCGCACGCACGGTCCTATGACTGATAAGGTCGGTGATTTCAAGGGGTCGATGCAACACTTCACATAAGAAGAGAGGTGAAGTGTATGGCCAAGAAACGAAAGAACAAGCGGATGAGGAAGCGGCGATGGCTCACAGCGACCGAGCGGGTCGAGGTGTGGGATCGCTGGCAGCGGGGGGAGTCGTCCCAATCGATCGGACGCGTGCTGGTCAGAGGGGGATCGGCGATTCATCGTCAACTGGCCCTGTACGGGGGCATCCGTCCGCAGTCCCGTTGCCGGTCATCGCGGGCACTGACTCTGGTCGAACGTGAAGAGATCTCTAGGAGCCTGTCGGGAATAAGAAGTCTGCAACCAAGAATCAACAACTTACAGACCAGGGATGGCTCGTAAGTTGTTGATTCTTGCTTCGAGGGAGCCAATTCCCGACAGGCTCCTAGAGGTATTGCGGCCAAAGAATCGCTCCGTTCGATTGCCGTGCGACTGGGTCGGTCGCCATCGACGGTCAGCCGGGAGGTCAGCCGAAACGGGGGCTCTGATAGCTATCGGGCATCGGAAGCCGATGAGCGGACCTGGGAGCGGGCGCGCCGTCCGAAGTCGTGCCGGTTAGCCCGCAGTCCCCGCTTACGGCAGCTTGTTGAGCCACCTGAACCGCCAGGCTGTCGAGCAACTCTTCGGCGTCGGGGAGCGCCGCGCCCGGCAGTTGATGACCAGCCTGCCCGGCATCCACGCCGGCAACGCCGCCGCTGCGGCGCAGCGCGCGGTCGGATCATGTAAACTTGCTTGCACTGCAAGCATAGCGTAGTGTTTGGAGATGTCCCGTCCCATAAGGAGGCACGGCCAATGGCGAGCATCACGATCCGCAATCTCGACGACAATGTGAAGACGCGCCTGCGCGTGCGCGCCGCCGAACATCACCGTTCGATGGAGGAAGAGGTACGCATCATCCTGCGCGACGCGGTGAACGGTGGTCGTGCCGGTCCTCGGAACCTCGCGACGTTCACCCGCGAGTGCTTCGCATCCCTTGGCGGCGTGGAGCTCGAACTTCCCCCGCGCGGTCCAATGCGCGAGCCTCCGGACTTCTCCTGAGCGGCCCGTATGCTTGTCATAGATACCAATGTCGCGTCTGAACTCATGCGGCCCGTGCCGACTCCCGCCGTCGCTGCGTGGATTGCCGAGCGCGACGCGACAGAGATGTAGAAACCGTCCTGGAATCGAACGTTAAAGAGACGGACGGCCCGGCCCGCAACGGTGACATCCTCGGTTATGCCCGGGTCTCGACTGCGGCACAGGATGCCGCCAGCCAGCAGGATCGGCTGTGGGAGGCCGGCGCCATTCGCGTGTTCGTCGACGTGATCTCGGGCCGACGGTTCGAGCGTCCAGCCCTGGCGGAACTGATCGACCATGCCCGGCCCGGCGACCGCCTCTGCGTTACCCGTCTCGATCGCCTCGGCCGCTCCCTCAAAGAACTGCTCGATACCGTCGAAAGCCTCAAGGTCAGCAGCATTCACCTGGTCAGCCTCGAAGAACGAATCGACACCACATCGGCCGCTGGCGAACTGGTTTTCCACGTCTTCGGCGCCATTGCGCATTTCGAGCGCCGTCTGATTTCCGAGCGCACCCGCGACGGCATTGCCGCCGCCAAAAGACGCGGTAAAAGACCCGGTCGCCCCCCGCTTCACCCGGACACCGTTTCGGCCGCCCAAAAACTCATTGAAGCCGGATTGACGCCCGGCGAGGCTGCCAAACGGCTCGGGATTGGCAGGGCAACGGCTTACAGGATCGCTAGAGCACTGTACCGAACCCTATGTGCGGCCGTTTTTCTTCCTTAGAGTAATTTCAGGTACAAACCTTGCGATGAACTTGTTCATACCTGTGCGTGTACATTGCCCGCGGCACTGGCGCACCCAGCGTCGATCACATGATTGCGAAGTCCACGCGCTGGGACCAAGTGTACGAGTGGAGGAACTACCGGTTGGCCTGCGCTCTGATGAACTCCTGGAAGGGCGCTGTTGCGAGCGTACTGGATCCGTTCGAGATCGAGGACGGTTGGTTCGCGCTTGAATTGGTCGCCTTCCAAGTTGTGCCGGGCGATGAGTTGCCTGACGACACTGAGATGTTGGTGCGGGACACCATCGAGCAGCTCCGGCTAAACGATGTCGTTTGCTGCGACGCTCGCGGCGAGTATGCGCAGGAGTACCAGGCTGGTCACATCTCGCTCGACTACGTGATGCGCCACGCACCGTTTGTGGGCCGGGAGTTGCGTCGACTGGGCAGGCTACGTCCCGGCGATGTCTGATGCGACCCGCTCCGCTGGCACCTGTCCAACACGCTCCTGGGGAGGGTCACCGTGAATCGTCGTCCGCACCGCGGCTCATGAGCCGCCATCCCGGCCCCGCACCCCGACCTCCGCCAACCGCTCTTTCAGGACCTCCTCGAACGACCGGATGTCGGGTGCCGTCGAGGCGAAGTGCGCGCCGTCGGCGCTGATCCTGCACGCGCACGTGCCGTCCGATCCCGCCGTGATGCACGCTTCGACCGGGCTGTTCCCCGCCAGGTCGACCGCGATTACAAGGAAGCCGTCCTCGCTCACCGGCACGCTGGCGATGCCGTCGCCGAAGGTCGAGCAGAAGAAGCGGACGATCGGCTCCGCGTGCCAGGCCGCCCACGGTGAAGCCCCGCGAATTATGGCTTCTCTGGATGCCGTCCAGGTCTCCCACGCTCAGGCGCTGTCGCTGACCCTTCGGTGGAGATGATCCCGCCGCAATAGGTGCAGGTTTGGGCTCGCTCGATCCGCTCCATGTAAGCCCGCTCCGTCGCGAAGTCACTTCGTGGAGGCTGTCTCAGTACCGGACTATCGTTCTCGATATCATCCACGCCAACGCATGCCCGGTGCCGGAGCGCACTCTTGCCTAATATTGTCCGAACTACCACACCGTCAAGCTGCATAGCCCTCCGAAACGCTCACAGGCAACGACAGAAGTTTTCCGCAGGTTTTCCAGCCCCGCCCGCGGTTTGACTATTCATCTGTAACCTGGAGGTGGGTCCTTTTTACTCGATCGAGGCGGGCTCTTTTTTACGTTGTCAAAGCGAACGCTGCACGGCACTGATGTCGAGAGGTTTAATATCCGAGACATTGACCGTCGTACTCGCCATGGCAAGATCGTAGCTCGTCTGCATATTCATCCAGTAAAGGGGACTTGTCCTGAATACTTTCGCCAGTCGAAACGCCGTATCCGGTGTCATCGATGTCTGGCCCTTTACGATGCGCTCTATCCGCGTGCGCGGTACGCCCAATTCCTTTGCCAGGGCACCGGCGCTCATCTCAAGTGGCTTGAGGTACAGTTCATCCAAAACCTCACCCGGATGCATCGGAGCAAGAATTTCGGTCATTTCCATCGGTCCTCAGTGGTAATCCACAACCTCGACTTCATCCGGTCCACTATCGGTCCAGACAAAACAGATACGCCATTGCTTGTTTATCCGAACCGAATGGCAACCTTTGCGGTCGCGAGATAACTTCTCAAGATGATTGCCTGGCGGAAAGCGAAGATCTTCCAATTCAACTGCCGCATTCAACGCGGTCAGCATGGCATGGGTTCTTCGAAGCAAGTCTGCCTGAAACCCCTTTGGGGTTTGACCCGCAGCGATCTTTTCGGTCCGCTTATCCTTAAAACCACGTATCACACAAGTGATACGTATCACGCCATGATACGGCCGTCAACCTGTCTACAGCCTCATGACAAATTCCAGGTAGCGGAATTGGCGTGTGGTTCACGAATCCGGGCAGGGAATGGCTGAACGAAACACCGTGTCTCTATCAAAGGGGGCCTTCCTTCGATTGCGGCCTGGGACCCGTACGAGCCGGGAGCGCTCTCGTTGAAAAGCTCGAGTTGGGTTGTGCTATTCTTTGGTTGCATCTTGGAACCGCATCCAAGGTGTCACTCCGTTTGCGCTGGCCGCGCCAAACGAAATGAGAAAGCCTCACGGTTTATTCCGTGGGGCTTTTTCTTTACCTTGCCATTGCATAACTCGCAGTGGACACACGCGGTCAATCACCCTCACCGTTGCCGCATGATATCGAGACTGAATTGTGCATCGGCGTCCCCCTGCTCGGCCCGGCGGCGCATTTCCGTGATCGGGATCGGGTCCTGCTCTTGACTCATGTGGGATGAATCCTTTCCTGGATCGGCCGCCGAATCTGCATCTCTCCGAGCCTTCCCGCAGGGATCAATGCAAGGGAGCAGCCCTGGAGTCTTCCCCGGTCCTGGCATCCCGTTCCCGGCCAGGGGGCAACGGTGGCGGACGGCTGATCCCCGTTGAACTCAATCTGTGACCCGATAACCGGTTGTCCCGATTCGGCCTCCACGGGAGCCGCACACGGCCTTCGGAGCCTTCGAGCGGTTTCCGGTCCAGCGGCCGCTGAGATTCAACACCCGCATTGGCAGCCCAACGCTTGATGATGATCCGGATGGAGCGTGCGCCTGGGTGGCCTCGCAGATGGCTTGTCGAACCTTTCGAACAACGGCCCATCCTTGATCCTGGCTGTGCATCCATCCCCGCGCGGACTCGATTCACTGTCTCTCGCAGTGGAGGGTGCTCTCGCCTTTCTGGCCCGTCTTTGAGTGCCGCATCGTGTGGAAGGCGGTGTTCGCGCGCCGCTTCCGGGGCGTGGTGTCAGAGAATACAACCTGATGAAAAGGCGCTGAAAGGTAGCTGGTCATTTTACCGGCCAGCCTCCATGCCCCGCCACTCTGTGGTTGATGCCACGATCGTCAGCGCCTTTTGGCCAGTCGGGCTTTGAGGGAACGGATTTCCCTGGTGTCCACACGGTTGATCTTCGAAATCGTCAACGATTGAACCTCTCCGGGTTTCCCGGAGACGGTTTTAGTTGAAATGCGACCGATCCTGTATATCCAGCTGCACTGCCAGATCTCGAAGCACCTCCATCCTCGCAGTCACCTCGGAAGGGCCGATCACCCGGAGCGCATCAAATACCTCTCGCAGGCTCTTGGGGCCGAACCCGCAAACGTTCAGGGCATCGCGAACCCGGGCACAGTTGGGACAGAGCGCCGGTTCGGTTCCGCTGTCTTCATTCTCGCCGCCGCACAGCGTGATCGACTCGGTGGCCGACTCGCCGACCCAGTCCACGCGCAAGTGCCGATAATGGGCATCGTCCTTCATCGCCTCACAGATTATCTCAGTTTTGCTTCCCATCCAGGGCGGGATTGCGTCAAGGAAAACGTTTACACAGCGACCCGGTCCGGACGGATGATCTAAGGACTTCGGCGTTCATTGCAGTACGGATGCGTTCTTGCAGGACGGTTTGTTGATTTCCGCGAGGAGGCCGTGGAGCCGGCATCTGCGAACGGACATGGAGCCTGAAAACGATGCATTTTCCGGTGGTGGCGCTCGTCATTCTTCTCTCCGCCGGATCCATTCCAGTGCTTCGGAGATCGCATGAATGCGGCCGCCGACATCGAGCCGGACACGGACCGCATCCCGCCCGCAGGGTGCCCGTGTCACTCGAATCGGGGTTCCGACAGTAACGGAGCAAAATCGCACGTTAAGGGCCGCTCTTGGGATCGCCTAGTGAGCCAGGACCTGTCGCCCTCGGTTTCTCAAGGAACCATCTGGCGCTACGTAGCGGTAGATCGTCGCCTTGGTTACGCCTAGCTCCAGGCCTAGCTCGCTGACTTTCGTGTCGCGCTGCGCCATCGCTGCCTGAGCGAGCCGCACCTGCGCTTTGCTCAGCGCGTGAGGGCGCCCTCCCTTCCTGCCCCTGGCTCGTGCAGAGGCCAATCCAGCGAGGGTCCGTTCCCGGATCAGCTCTCGTTCGAATTCCGCCAAAGCCGCGAAGAGCGCGAAGACCAACTTTCCGCTGGCCGTCGTCGTGTCGATGCTGGCCCCTTGGCCGGCGAGCACCCGGATCCCGATGTCCCTGTCGTTGAGGTCCTGCACCAGGTTGACGAGATGGCGGAGATTGCGACCGAGGCGATCGAGCCTCCAGACGACGATCACGTCTCCCTGCCGCGCCGCCTTGAGGAAGGCGGCGAGCCCCGGGCGGTCCGGCGGCAGCCCCGGGCGGTCCTCACGCTGTCCGGACGCTTGGTCCTCGTAGATCGCGTCGTCGCTGACGCCGGCCTCGCGCAGAGCATCCCTCTGCAGGTCGAGGCTCTGGGAACCGTCCGCCTTCGAGATCCGCGCGTAGCCGATCAGCACTGGCGTCTCGAAAACGACCGTTTCTGTGACGCCTGAGAACGGAGCGAAATCCGTGCCTTAGGCGGTCTCACAATCGGTATCTTAAACTACGACTCGGAAACCTTCGGCTCCTATCGGAAGAGACATCAGTGCCAGTATCTATTTTCTCAGAGACTGAGTTGGGGTCACTCCTCCATTGGTTAAAAATTGCACGTTAAGGAGAGCCGCTGGCCAGGGAATGGCTGGTTCTGAGGGGACGTAACGTGCGGTTTCCAAGCCCTGCGTCCTTGCGCCAGCGGTAGTCGCCAGTCAGGTTGATGTGCTCCCACTTTGAGCGGTGAGAGGTGGGTGAGCGTCTCGTCGGATATTGTCTGCCCGTTCCGGCGAATCGCGGCGACAGCGCGCTCCAAGTAGACTGTGTTCCAGAGCACGAGAGAAGTGAAAGTCTTGCGCGGCGACCCGAACCAAGTGGCCACCGTGGCCGACTCGCTGGAGTTCGAGCATAAATACACCTCGAGCGTCATCGCCTGGTCGCCGGAGGACAGCGCTGGCCGAGGATTTGAAGCGGCAGGTCAAACGCTTGGCGAAGGGCTACAGGGAGATCGCCGCAGTGTTGAGCGGGCGGTGAACCATATCCGGCAGATCGAGCAGCCGCGGTTCGGGCCGGAGCGGGACTTTGGCCCCAGCCGCTAGTTTCTCGGCTGCGAAGCAGCGCGGCTGGGGCGCCGCACGACGCGGGCGTTTTTACATACACATAAATAGTGTGTACTCTCAAGGGATAAAGATAACGTGAGGTCTCAATGAACCGACGGCTCAACATCACCCTGCCGGAACAGACGGTCAGGATGCTTGATCGTGTTGTACCTCGAGGCCAGCGCTCGAGGTTGATTGACGAAGCCGTGAGACGCTTCATCAAAGAACAGGGGAGCGCGAACCTTCGAAAGCAGCTCGCACTTGGTGCGACAGCTCGATCCGAGCGTGACCGAGAGATGGCTGAGGAATGGTTTGCCCTTCCTGACTAACCCCCATGATTCGACCAAAGAGGGGAGACATCTACCTGGTCAACTTCGACCCGACGCTGGGCGCTGAGATTCGGAAGACGCGTCCGGCGTTAATCTTGCAAAACGATATCGCCAACAAGTCCAGCCCGGTCACCATCGTGGCTGCCATCAGTTCCAAGTTCGACGAACCTCTGTATCCCACGGAGGTCTTGATATCAGCCAAAGCACGGACAGGTCTCGCTGTTGATTCGGTCGTGCTTCTAAATCAGATTCGGACGGTCGACAAGAAGAGGCTGGCTAAGCAACTCGGTACGCTGTCCTCAGCGAAGATGGAAGAGGTCAACCAGGCTCTTCGCATTAGCGTAGGTCTGGTGACCCTCTAACAGCATGACTAGCCAGTCGCCAAGCGGCGCGGCAGGCTATGAGAGGTAAAGGATCTCGATGACCGCTGGTTCCAAAGGCCGCGAGCTCTTCATCGTCGACAACAGTATCTCCGGCTGGACCGGGCTCCGGTACTTGGAGGAGTGGTCCAGCATCGCGAAGGCGTTCGACATCGCGACCGGATACTTCGAGATCGGCTCCCTGCTCACACTCGACGGCAAGTGGCAGCAGCTCGACAAGATCCGGATCCTGATGGGGGCGGAGACCACGCATCGGACTCGGAAGGCCATTCTCGAAGCGGTCCGGGCGCAAGCGCTCGACAGGGTCGACGAAAGCATCGAGGAGGACAAGGACTCTCAAGGACCTAACGGAGGCAGCCGGAATCGAGCGGGTGATTTGGATCGATGATCTTTTCGACCCGCCATGGGTCATCAGTTAAGCCACCGTGGATTTGGCGTCGCCGGTGACCGCGTCATTGAGCTTGGCCTGAAGCATCCAGAGATCACGATAGCCCTGGATTCGACGGAAGCCCTTTTCGGTAGCCAGGAAAGCCGAGGCGCCCATCGTAGCACCATCTGGCCGTTCCGCCATCGACCGACCCGACGGGTTCGGATACGGATTCCGGAGTGGAAACTGTCGATGATGTTCGTCGTCCCCAGGCAGCGTCGTAGCGAAGACGAGAGCTCGAGCCGATTGATGGTGAACAGCTCGTCCAAACCTTCTTCGAGGCTGGCGGCCGCGTCGGGATGGTGCGGTCACAGCCATTCGGCCTGTTTCCGCAGTTTGGCGATGCCTTCTTTCCACGGTAACCGGAATGCCGCCTTCATGACCGAACGAAGCGGGTCCGCCAGGTCCTCGGGGAGTTTGGCCGAGACGTTCCGGATTTTGTGGTTCCGGCAGCGCTGGACCGGATGGGATTTCCCGAAGACCCTGTCGATCGCGCTACGCAACGCCTTCGAGCCGTCGATGACGAACAAGTAGCGCCGGCTCGGATCGATGCCACGCTCGACCAGATCCTCCAACAATGCCGTGGTGGTGGCCCCGTCCTCGCTGGCGCCATCCTTGATTCCCAGGACAACCTTCTCGCCCTCAATGTCCACGCCCACGGCGCAGAGAACGTGATGTTCGCCGAAGATCACCCCGCCCAGATAGATCACGAGAAACTCCCGGTCGTCGAATCGTCGTTCGGTCAGCCGTTTCAACTCCCGGCCACTCTGTTCGACGAAGTTCCGACTCACCGACGATTTGCTGACCCCGACCGTGTGCGCCATCTCTGGAATGACTCGCTCGTAGTTCCGCGTCGACACGTTGGCCATCAGGATCTCCAGCACACGGTCTCACAGCTTCCCATTGGCGTTGATCGCTTCATAGGCCGGGACCTGGACTTCGCCTCCCTTCCCCGGCCCCTTCTCCCGCAACCGCGGCTTGCGCACCCGCAGCTTGCGATCCGACAATCGCACGCTCCCAGCTCGGCTTCCATACCAGCGGATCGATTCTTTCTTCCGGCCCCGTTGCTTCTCGCCGGCCACGCCCCGCGCCGACAACCCCAACACGGCCTCGATGCTGGCACGGCCTAACACGTCGATCAGCTCGTCGATGGCCATCCGGGAGGCTTCGATTAACTCGACCATCGCCAGCAATAACTGCCCGTTCTCTGTCAGATATTCCGCGAGCGACCGGCTGTCCTCACGGTTCACGATTCGGTATGCTTTCATTGGCGGTTCTTCCTTTCCTTGTTTTGTCCAACCCGATTCTACGGAGTCGGGCGGATGAACCGCCAGCCAACCTTCAACTAGAAATGGGGCAGCCTCGGTGCGTCAGTGGTTCACCGACAGTGTTGGTTTTCACGAGGAAGTCGAGAATTGGCCGGCGCACGGGGTCAGCGCTGGGTTTCGATGCCGAGGTTCATGGATCCATGATGGTCCGGACCGCAGGCAGTTCAGCCTAACCGGCTCTGTCTGCGGGCGCTACCGGGATATGACTTGATCAGGTCGACGAAGCGGTTCCGCATTTTCCGGATCATCGACGGCGCCGGGTAGTAGTGGTTGGCGATGAAGCAGAAGTCGGTGATCAGTCGCGCCTCGTCCACGCCCACAAACTCGATCAAGCTTGGCGAGCGGGTGGTCTCGTAGAAGAGGTGCAGACGGCCCGCCCCCCTCCCGTAAACGCGGTTGTCACGCCGAACCCCCTGTTCCATGACGATGGACCGGGCGGACCGATCAGGCGAAGACGCGACCGTAGGTCTCTTCATCGAAGCCGACCAGCAGGGTCTTTCCTTTCCGCAGCGCGGGCGCCCTCAGCTTGCCGTTCCGGCAGACGGCTTTGATCAGTTCCGCCCGTGCCGGATTTTCCTTCTTGAGATCGAAGAATACGACCCTCTTGCCCGCGCTGGCGTAGATCTTGTCGACCTGCCGCACCAACTCGAGAACCTCCGCTTCGGGAACGGGAACCTTTCGGGCGTTGACTTCTTCTTTGACTTGAACCTTGTGATTCGCAAGAAACTCCTGCGTTTTTCCACAGGTCTTTCAAGCCGGTCTGTGATAGCTCCAGTCGACTCGCGCCATTGTCGAAGCTCCTGACGTCGATTTACGATTTTCTCTCAACACACGCCGATATAGCGTTCGGCGAAATCCAGAAAGACCGGCCAGTTCGGGCGGCCGCCCTTGCAGTTTCCAGTTTACAATGCGCCATGGTAAAAGCGCACGCCTGGAGGTTCGCTGCGCTGTGCGGGGTGGGGATGATGATCCTGCAAACCGGTTTGGCACTCTACCGCTTTGGGGGAACCACTAGCCTACGAGAGTGGGTGAATCCTCTGATGTGGATCGGGCTGGGTCTGTTTTTCGTCACGGGCGGGCTCATTGGCATAGTGATTGAACGCCTGCTCCGCGGCACGACCGGCCGGTTCCGCACCCTGCTGGTGGTCGTGACGATCCTGGCCACCCCCTTGGCGATTGGCTCGAGCCTCGTGGGGGGATTGTTCGGCCCCCCGGGAGTCCTGATCTATGGCCTGCTCCCTTACCTGCTCCTGGTGGGGATTCCCAGACTGATTGGCAAGGGATGGGAGGTGTGGACCAGGCGTGGTGACTGAACCCTCCTCGCCGCTACAAACTGGACGCACCTCAAGGGGCCGGTCATTCCTCAACGGCACGCATAAAGCCGTTCCAGTCATGGGCCATCGCCTGCGACAATTCCACCACCCCCGCCGCCAGGTCCTCCGCGCCCGAGAACGTGATGCGCAGCTCGCCCTCGCTGAGCCGAATGGCCTCGGGCAGGTCGCCGAAGCGGCGGCGGTGCACATCGGGGGATACGGGGATCTGGACGCGGCGGGCGGCGAGCTCGCACCGGGTTCGCTCCAGTTCTTAGACGACGCGGCCCCGGCGGGCCACTTCCCTTGATAGATCCCGCTTACGGCGGTTTCTCGCATCCGCTCGATGAGCGCGTCGCGGGAGATGGCCGTGGCATTGCCGGCCCGGATGCCAGGCAATCCGGCCATCAATTGCCGGGCGCGGCGGGGGCCGACGCCGAAGAGTTTCTCGACCCCCTGGCGGTCGAGGTGGCTCGCGTCCATGTGGGTGAGGACGTCGAGAATTTCCGGAAGCCGGTGAAACCAGCTGGGTTTAGAAGGCATCGCGCGGCCTCCGATTCTACTCGAGGTGAAGGCGCGATCCGGCATTATATGATTTTCCGGAAAGTGGCAGGGCGGGCTGATAATGAATGATAAAGGACCTTATCAAACATATTGAATGCCTCCCCACCGATCTGGGCTGACCGGACATGCAGTCCATCAACCACCGCTCCTTCGGTCCGCCTGGAATCGGCATGGAAACCCGGTCGCGTAAGGACAAGCGTGTTCGCGTCCGCACGGATTTGCCCATAGTGCCGACGATCCGAAGGACTCCCCGCTGTTTCGCGCCGCCTGGTTCCGCCGCCGGGCCCTCCAGGATCGCGGCATCGCCGCCCAGACGATCCGTTTCATGCTCAAGCGCCGGCTCCGGGATGTCGGCCTGCCCGAGATCATCAGCCCGCACTCGTTCCGCGTGATGGTCGTCACCGACCTGCTCTCCCAGAACGTCCCCGTCGAGGACGTGCAATACCTGGCCGGCCATAGCGCCCCCTCCACCACCCAGGTCTATGACCGCCGCGCACGCCGTGTCACCCGCAACATCGTCGAGCGCATCTCGGTCTGAACCACGAGACGGCGATTTCGGCTAGAATCGGAAACGGAAGGAAATCGATGACTACGAAAAGATCCCCGCAGGAAGAGGCACCATCCTGACCCAATTGTCACAGGAACATCGAACACGACCTCGCGATTGAGATGGCTTACTGCTCGGCCTGTGGACATCCGATCGAGCGGCCCCAAGAAGACCCTGGCGACTCCGAACAAGCGGCACTGACGCAAGACTGAAACCTGACAGACCATCCGAGCGCTGGAGTTGTCGGGACCGCCGCTTTTTTCTCGACAGCCGCGGGCGCTCGCGGGAGGAACCCACTTCCCCATGGCAAAACCGAAAACCCACATCCAAGACCCGACCAAGGACGCACCCAAGGGGGCCGCCTGGACGCTGTGCGGGCTCTTCGTCCCGCGCGAGCAAGTCGACGAGGCCGATCCCTCGTGCCAGAAATGCCTCCGCTATCGCCACTCCCGCCGCCGGACGAAAGGCCGCCAAGCAAAGCCCCGGCCCGGGGAGTGACCAAGGCCGGTCGGCACGCCCTGTAGGACCAGCGGGGGCATTTGAACAGGATGTTGCGTTTAGTGTCCCCCTCGGGGATGGGTGAAACCCCTCGCCTTTAGGCGAAGCCTTCAGGAGGTCCCGAAGGGACCGGAACCTCCGAAGGGCCACCGCCGAAAGGCGGCGGTCTGGGCGACTGCGAAAGCCGGCTTCAGCCGGCCGAGCATGTTTGTGTCGCCCGAACCCATCGCCTTCAGGCGATGGACATTCAGCTCTACCGTTTTTCGTAGACGCAACATTCTGCGCGCAAACGCTTGCTCAAATGCGGCGGCACCCCGAGCTCGCAGTGTGGGTAGGCGATTCATGCCTCCACGAACCGCATCGTCGATCCTCTAGAGACCGCTCTGGGTCGCCTTGAGTCGGATCGCCGCGTTGCACCATGACAGGCAGCTCCTAAGATCGAGAGCCGACCCGACGTACCTGATTTCCTCGAACGACAGCCCTTGAGTTGATGAGCCATGGACAACGCCAGGTTCAAGTCGTTTCAGTGCGCGCTGCTTGGATGTATTTATAGAGTGTGGGTTTGGATACACCCATAACTTCACAGATTTCCTTCACCGAGTGCTTTTTCTCGTCGTACAGGTTGACGGCGATAGCGCGTTTCGCAGCGTCCAAGGATTTTGGGCGGCCACCCCTGCGGCCCCGGGCGCGTGCCGCGGCAAGTCCAGCCTGCGTGCGTTCGCGGATAAGATTGCGTTCGAACTCTGCCAGTGCGCCGAACACGTGAAAGATTAGTTTGCCCGAACTCGATGTCGTGTCGATGGACTCGTGGAGACTCTTTAGACCAATACCCCGGGCCTCTAGCTGCGAGACCAAGTCAATAAGATCCTTGAGAGATCGGCTGAGCCGATCCAGTCGCCATACAGTCAGCGTATCCCCATCTCGTGCATAATCGAGGGCGTCTCTCAATCCCGCCCGATCCGCCTTCGCCCCACTTTGCCGGTCCTCAAGAATCCGCTCGCAGCCCGCCCGCGTAAGGGCGTCCTTCTGCAGATTCAAGTTTTGATCGTCGGTGGATACGCGGGCATAGCCGATGAGCATCGCCAGAGCCTCAGCGGGTTAACATTCTCGTTGCATCCGATTGTATATTAACTTTGAAAAGTTGACTGAGTTTATCTACCCTGACCGGGGTGGATATTCGGCTGAGGCGGGGGCGGGGGGCCCATGTTTAGAAAACCCTCGTTTTCTTAACTCCCACGAACGCGTTGGCTCACGCCTGTCATCGCACGATGGCAGCAGGGTGCGAGTGTGAACCAACCCGACGTTCCGGCATCTCCTACCGAATGGTACTTTCTCGAGAATAGCTAAGCTAGGAGCCTGTCGGGAATAAGAAGCCTGCAACCAAGAATCAACAACTTACAGACCAGGGATGGCTCGTAAGTTGTTGATTCTTGCTTCGAGGGAGCCAATTCCCGACAGGCTCCTAGGGGAGAAGGCGGTTGCGCACTCCAATTGCGCCCAAAACCGCAACATCCTGTTCAAATGCCCCCGCTGGTCCATCTTGAGCTGGGCTGGGCCGGACTTCCCGTTCGACCCCGACCTGCTGCGCCCTGTCCGCCCGATCGAGTAGAAGAACGTCGTCCTCATTACGATTACGGCGAAATCAAGATCGACCCCGCCCAGCTCAAGATGGTCCTTAGCGTGTATTGCTGCACGAATCTGGTCTGATCAGCGACAATCAAAACTCCCGACCGCGTTGCCTCATCAAAAATGTTACCGAACGATCGATCAACTGGAACGGGTTTTCCCGTCGTCGAGGCTGTGGGAAAGTGGGAAACCCGAGGGGTTTTCCACGGTCGCGAAGCGACCATCTTTTCCACAGCCATTGTCGCCGGCAGCTTTTGGCGATGCTTGAGTCAGGCCGAACCGATCGAGTTCGAGCCACTTCGCGTTGAAAGTCACCAGAATTTGACGCCTCCATTCACGCACGCGGCGCTGCATGGTCCGTAACTGGCCGTTGGAATAGCGGGCGGGGTCTCGTTGCTGAAGTTGGAGAAAAAGCGACTTTGCCGTCCGCTCAGGTTCAGATTTAAGCCATGATTGCACTTCCTTCCACACACCGTCGAACGGGTCGGGTCGAGTGCGCCAGGTATACGGCACGCGTGGCTTGTTGGTTCGCCGATACCGGCGCTTTTTTCGTTGCTCCAAGACGGGGAGTTGGAGTTCGGCCTGAAGTAGGTCGCCCTCTGTCGGTGCCTGGCCACTCGGAGCGAAGTTGTCGGAGAGAGGCGTGGCACGCAGGACCTCGGCCGGTACTCTGGTGGGCTGCAGCTCCTTCGCATGCCTCCAGAACGCATCCTGGAGTTTCTCAAGCTGTCGCAGAAGCTCGACCGGATCCAACTGTCGGTAGAGCGCGTCCAAGCGCTCCCGAACGTCCTTTTTTAGTGCATCCGACTTCGACAGCCGCTGATAGGGTGTCTGCGCGATGTCGTACCGTTTCCTCACTCTGGATCCGTCGCGACTCTTCATCATGAGCTTCATCGACGGCTGGAAGAAATTCACGTACAGCCGGATAACCCGGTAGAGTTCGGCGAGTTGTCTGTATGCGAGCGGACCTTCGTACCGGTCGTAGCCGACCAGCTGCCTGACGATCGAGCCGTTCTTCTGTTCGACAAAGCATTGATCGTTCTTCCGGCGCGCACGTCCCCGGCGGCGAGATCAATCGCCGTTCCCCTGTCGTCGGGCACGAAGGGCCGCAGCCCAAGGTGCCGGATGGCCAACTGCCTGTGGGACGAACGCGTCGCGTTCCGGGTGCCGTAACCAGCCAGGGCCGAGGAAGGCACGGCGACCTGTTCGGCCAGCCAGCGGATGAGAGGTTCGGGCAAATCATCGCCGTCCAGCCAACCTTGGCCGGGGTGACGAAGAAGCGCGATATGAATCGCCAATCCAAGCCGGTTTTCAGCGCTTCTCCGCGTGCAGATCAGATCCAGATCGTCATCGGCCAGAACGTAATTCCGTTCCAGCGAGGCGGTGTCGGAGAGAACCCCGAACAAGGTTTCGCGAACGGAGGGAAACGAAACAGACGGCCAACCCATAGATCTCGACAAAGGATCTTTTCATGGATCGAACACTCCGGAGGCTTCACCGATCGGAACCAACTCGTCTTGTTTACGCTGCATGGCTTTTCGTCATTCTTCCGTGATCTCGGCTTCAAGAATGGCGGCGGCCTCGCTGCCGCCAAACGTCGACCGAAACACGGTCATGGCGACCAGCTCGTATTCCGGTGGAACCTCGTTGAGCTCTTCTTGCATCGTGCCAGTGCGGCTGATCGCCAGGAGAATGTAGCGGAAACGCCGGCCTTTGGGGTCCAGCGTCATGATGACGACGGCTTCGTTGCCGCCGAAGGCCGTCTCGCCACCCTGGGCTCCTGCCACCCGGTAGCCTCGCGCGCCAGCTTCGTTGAGCTCGTCCTCCATGGTGCCGGTGCGGTTGGTGGCCAAGATCAGATACTTGTCGGGCTGTTCCGCCTGTTGAGCCTTTGCGGGCAGAGTGCAGGCTGCCAGTATCACAGCGATAGCGAGGCCGGTGATCGTCTTGTTTGTCATTTCTCTCCCTCGTTGACTGGCCCCAGGCCGTGCGGCCGAGGCTTCCTCGATCGGCACCAATCCGTTTCGTTTACGTTCCATATCTTCTTCCTATCCACGCCATGAGTCCAAGCAAGTAAGCTGCTAGGACATAGACCAACATCACGACCGCTCACTCTTGGGGCCACTGCGAGAACAGCAGAATCCAGCCCACAGTGGTCACCACCACGATAGAAACCGCCGCGCCACATAAACGCCGCATGGCTCATTCTTCCCCGGTTACGGACAAGACAGGGACACCAGCTATTAGTGGGAGTCTGTATCTGAGCCAATGGTATGGCCGGGTATATTTGCCAAACGGATCACGAACGGCACGACATCCGGGTCGGCAGCCGATGCCCAGTCGGACAGGTAACGCTTGAATTCTCCCAAGGAACTCGGGAATTTACGGATGGCGTTCCATCCAGCAGGCAGTTCCTCGAAGACTGGCAAAAGAGCGTATGCCACCAAACCATTCTTGTCTCTTTGATATCGGTCTTCACGCAACCGATCCAGCGGCGTGTTATGCGATGTCCTCGATCAGCTGACCTTGTGTTTCGCGATCAGCTCCCGAACTTCTGGAACAAGATCAACTGGCACTTCGATCGCCGTGTGAGTCGTGCTCTCAGATGCAGCTTCGTCTTCGGCCACGGCTTCTTCGTCGCTTTGCGTTTCGTAGTGATCGAGTACCTGCTCGACCCTGCTTTCATCCCACCCGGCTGGAAAGTGTTTTTTACTCATTATGCCCTCTTGCGTCTACGGCGAAGAGCTCGCTTCGCCTTCGGTCCGAGTTCGTACGCAGTGATCACGAAGATCGAGTTCGGAAGGGGATCTGGAACGTAAATGACTCGTAAATAACGCCCTTCGTCCGTTTGCCCGATCGCGATTCTCACTCCACCCCCTCCGGGGCGGTCTTCCATTGGACGACCCAGGACTGCCTCAGCTTCGTATTCGACCACGTTGTGCCCGTAGATGTGAGGTTGTCCGCTTCTGGGATCATCGTAATAGCGCACCTGCATCTACCCATTCTCCCATGGCCGCCAGGGTAAGAACCACACGTAAACCCCCTGACAACACAGGGTGTATGTGGAACAAGGGAAGGAATAGAGACAGATAGCGACACTGTCGTTTTCTGTCTGTCTATATTCCTTCATTCGCAAACCACGACGGGTTCCTGGTCGATGTCGATCTGGACCGGCTCAAAGCACGGATCGGGGATTACTTCGACGTTGCGTTGAGCCATGAGGACATTTCGCAGCGCTATCCTGGGGTCATGAAGACCACGGCGCGGTTCGATGCTCGCGCGCGGCGGGCCGGACGAGTGCGGCTGCG
Organism: Terriglobia bacterium; assembly: GCA_965206125.1. Lineage (GTDB taxonomy): Bacteria > Acidobacteriota > Terriglobia > 20CM-2-55-15 > 20CM-2-55-15 > CAXWPM01. The sequence goes on along the minus strand of CBDBIN010000042.1, from coordinate 69,590 downwards.
CTGAATGGCGAGATCCTGGCCGGTCGTGGAGACGCGCGCGTAACCGAGCTTCATGCGGTCAGCTCTAAGTTCGATCCCCAAGGTGCGAAAGTATTCTGACGTCACTTGATATACTCCGACTAATGGTCCATCTGGTCCTGCCCGGAAACCATTGTCAGGCCTCGCCCCCGTCATTGGCAGCACATCGATGCCCGCAGCGCTTCTGACGCCGGGGAACTGTGCGACTCACGGATTCGGCCAACGCGTTGTCGTACGAGTCCCCTCGGCTTCCAACTGACGGAGTAACCATAGGTAATCGTCAAGGGCCCCGGGCCGGTGTCGACGCGAAGTTGAGTGTGTTGCGCCATCTCGGCGCCCTGGTCCCATGTGGCAGTGATCGGCGAAGCTGTTCTGGCAGCATAGTGATCGATGACGCGATGGCGGCGGACAGCTTTGTCTCCGTGTCCGGCCAGCGCCGGGGCCGTTCTTGAGCGGGGGCTGGCTGTGCGCGTCCATGCGTGACAGGTGCGGTAGCATCGTGAATCGGGTAGTGCGCTCAACCAAGGTTCCGATAGCAGAACTGCACAGCCCGAGGATTAAGTCCCCTTCCCACTGCCCCGATACCGCCCGATCCTCTGCTTCAGCTGGACACTCGCTGAAAAAATCATGATCTCTGGGCTGACGAACTTCTTGCCGCGTCCACGGGTACGCGCCCTTGGCACCCGAAGCACCCGCCCAGTCCGCAGACAAGCGACCAGGTTCCCGCCGCAGTGCACCGCGGCCTTGCACACAGAGCGCTTGGTAGATGGCCTCATGGGACCGCATCGAATCATCCTTGGGGAAATCGAGTCGGAGCCTGTGAGCGACCTCCTCTGGACTCCACGAGGTTCGCCCAGCGTCGCTTCGTCGGGCGACCGTGGTGCCGACCAGTCCAGCGCACATCTAGGCCAGGCACACTCGTCCCGTCAGCGACGGTGATGATGCCTGCGAGTCGGTATTGCACGTATTGGCGCAGTTTCTTGTTCACGGCGAGATTCGTGACTTTCGGGCATCTAACTGCGTCTCCGCCGTACAGCCGATCTTGGATGCGATCGACCCCATTGCCGCCCACTGCGATTCGTGCCCGCCCTGGTGCTCGAATACCATCCGCACTACCCGCTCACGAACTTCCAGCGCATATTGACTTGGTCTTCCCATGATGACTCCCATCCTCTCAAGAAATAGAGTTTCCGGAGAACCCTGGGCGGCTCAGAATGATGATTTGACAAGAGTACATAGCAGGACAATATCCCGTCGTCCTCGACAATTCGTCAAGGCTTGTCCGCAGGGACCGGGGATCGACCCCGGCCACCCCGAACCGCCACGCAACCAGACTCCGGAACCGTGTGCGTCTTCTCAGAGCCGACGCATGTGATCCTTACGCGTCATGCAAGACGACTTGCCGTCAAATGTCAGATGTCGCAGCTTGTGTCATCTATGCAGTAGTCCTGGTTGGGTTGAGGGGGCGGGTTGCAGGGGTTCGCCTGGAGCACCTGATACGGACAGCAGAGCTCACTCCCATTGCAGTCGGAGCCAAGCTCGCAGCACACTCCAGTTGCTTGCGCCGGTTCCTCAGCCAAAGCAAGAGCGCCTGTCACTATTGCAAGTAAACTGACGAGCATCCCTGCGATTCTGACAACTGATCTGCTTTTCATTTTAACACCTCCTAATGGTCGTCGTTCTAAAACGTCTGGTTCGGAACGGAACTAGATGGGGGCGGGTTGCATGAAGGCGCGTCAAGGCAATAGTGGGGACCGTCAGGATCGAGGCTACAAGGATTCGCCTTGAGCAGCTGATACTCACAACATACCCAATCCGCCGGACAGTCGTCATTGTCCATGCAGCAACGGCCGGCGGCGGGGTGTACCGGATCTGGCAGGAACAGCATTGCCGCCACAATCGTCCACACCAGCACCGCGGTTAGAAACAGTCGTCGCAGGGACATCATTCTGATTCCTCGCAAGCTCATCATCTTCCGTTTCCCAAGGCGAAACCAACGAGGTCGCTCCCTGCGGTCACGCCCATTCGCCCCTCAGCCTCAACAAGCAACTCGTTGATAATGTCCTCGAAGACCTCGCCCGGATGCGCTCCGACAACAAGCCTTCTGACGCGGACACGGCCGGGTGCCTCAAGAATTCCGATCGCGAACCCCGGCGTTCCGTTCAGTGCGAGCAGTTTGGCAATCGCAGTTTCTCGTTCGATTTTAATGCGCGGCTCCTCACTGTAATCGAGGCAGTATTGAAACAACTCCATGTTGAGCGCCAGGTCATCGGCAATTGCCTCGACCTCGCCCCGCGATATAGCCAAGGAGGCATAGATACTCGAGTGCATCTCCCAAAAACTGCCTTGCGCCGCCGCGCAGATCGCCGCGGTTGCGAGCAACGGTGCGCTCGTGTGAATCGGAAGCGGGTTATTCATCACTGCGCGTTGGATCTTGCCGGTCGCTACAAATGTTTCCTCAAGACTTGGTGCAACTTCCCTCGTGTACCTGGCGCAAAATGGACACTCATAATCGGCGAACTCAATCAACATCACGCGCGCGTACCTAGCGCCACGAACGGGCACCTCTGAAACGTCGAGTACCGTACCAGCTGGGGCGTCACGAACGGGGACCACGGCGGTTGTTGACAACAGTCCTAACGAGAGAGATGGAAGCCTCGACCAGACGACATCAGGTAGCAGCGCCACGCCCGGTGAGAGCACTGCGAGACCAAGTAGTGCTGAGATCCATAATTTCCATCGCATGCAAACACACCTCGAAATGAGGTAGGAGCTGGATCGCTTCACGCGCGTTACGCTCCTAACCTAAGTGGGGTTCGAAACTGCTCCATACCGACGAATCCAAATGCATTCCACTGACGAGTGCTCAGCCACGAATTTACAGTTCGGCTCCAAAAGCTGCTAGACCTGGCGAAGGCATCACGACATCGTGAACAGCGCCCTCTCCGGACCAGCTGGATCTTCCGCCCACATTCGCAGGCACGGGACCCTCGAGTCCCGGCAGTGTTATTGCAAGGTACTGTTCGACCTCCTCTAGGAGCCTGTCGGGAATAAGAAGTCTGCAACCAAGAATCAACAACTTACAGACCAGGGATGGCTCGTAAGTTGTTGATTCTTGCTTCGAGGGAGCCAATTCCCGACAGGCTCCTAGAAGGAAGTCCATGTAGGCTCCACGCCACACCTTGAGTACCGTGCCAGTCGTATCTACAACATATGTGATGGGCGTGCCCCCCGACATACGTTGCAATGTATCGGGAGCTACGTTGGTTAGGACCGGAAAATCAAATTGGTGCGCAGATACGTATTCAGGTAGGCCTTCAGAGGTCAGCGACAACCCGACCAGTGCGTATCTATCTTGTACTTGATCTGAAACCGCTTTGATATTCGCAAGGTTGCGGGAGCACCATGAGCACTCCGGCGCAAAAAGGTAAACGATTGTCGGCACGGTCTCATCGGCGTAGTCATGTGTCGTGATCACGAGTTATAACCGAATCTGGTGTTTGGGGCGGTTGAAAAAAAGCGGCGTAGGAGGTTCCGTCAATAAGTGTGTAAATAGACATCAGGCGGCTTTCTCCTCGGTGACTTGGTTGACTGGAACTCCATTGACATATTGGGCGCCTTGGTAGACATCCTTCATCAAGTGCGGAGCCTTCAAACGGCGAAATCTTTTCTCAGCGACCAGCAGCATCTTCCAGATGACAGCCCGTGAGTTGGCCACTTTCTTGAACCTTCGAGCGGCATCGGTTCGCAGTCGCAGAGCAGAGAAGGGAGACTCCACTGGATTGGTAGTCCGCAGATGTTGCCACTGCTGTTTGGGATAGTTGTAAAACGTCACCATCCGATCCCAGTCCTGGTCGATCAAATCAGCCGCTGCCTCCAGTCCTCTCTTGCCACACCAATGTTGGAATCGTCCTTTGACTTGCTCGGCTTCCTGCCGTGTTTCTGCATAAGGGATCTGCCGCAACACCAACAACGCCGCTTTGTGCCGACCCTTGGGGATCTTAGCCAGCAAGTTGACGATGCGATGATTCCAGCATCTCTGCTCGTCGGCTTCTGGGAAAACGTTGCGCAACGCTCCCCAGATCCCCAGATGCCCGTCAGCCATCACCAGTCTCGGTGGGTTCATCCCCCGCTCTTTGAGATCCCTCAGCACTTCGGACCAGCTCTGGGTCGATTCTCGATAACCACTACTGACCGACACCACCACTTTAGTGCCATCACTTAAAGCGGCGATCACTACCAGGATCACGGCCTTTTCCTTCTCCAGCCCTGCTTTGATGTACACACCGTCTGCCCACAGATACACCACTTCCAGATCGTCCAGCCGACGGCTTTGCCAGGCCTCCATTTCTCCCTGCCACTTCTCCTTCAACCGGGCTACGGTGCTGGGGGACAGCGGCGCTTCTTCCCCTAAAAGCCCTCTTAAGGCCAGATCGAAATCCCCCTCGGCCAGACCATGCAAATAGAGTTCTGGAATCAAGTCTCGTACCTCTTGCGTCCGCTTGGCAAACAGCGGCAAGACCCGGCTCTCAAAACGCTCTTCCAGATCCCGCACTCGGGGACGCCGCAGCTTGATCGTTCCGCAACTCAGCGTCAGTCGCCGCTCCTTACCGTAGCCGTTGCGATAGCCACCGGGCGCGTCCACTTCTCGGCGACGCTCATTCTTTCTTCGTCCCAGCAGCTGTGTCACTTCATCCTCCAACAGTTCCTGTACGTAAAACTGGATCTGCTCTCGCACCCACTCTTCCAGCTGTTCAAAGCAGACTCTTGACTCCACACTTCGATCAATGTTCTTCTTGCTCATGGCGGTGTGACTCCTTCCTTTCGGGCTCTTCCGCCCGGGTTTTTATTTCACCCGGAAGGATAATCACCGCCTATGCTATTTACACACCTTTTGAGGGTAGCTCACCAACAGTGACAAAGGCGCTAGGAGCCTGTCGGGAATAAGAAGTCTGCAACCAAGAATCAACAACTTACAGACCAGGGATGGCTCGTAAGTTGTTGATTCTTGCTTCGCGGGAGCCAATTCCCGACAGGCTCCTAGCGAGGAGGAATGTATGTGGCCTAGAGATTCGTACACTGGACCGGGCGGTGGCCTCTACACCGGACCGGGCGGTGGCCTCTACACCGGGCCAGGCGGTGGAGCCTACACCGGACCAGGCGGTGGCCTCTACACCGGGCCGGACGGCGGCCTCTACACTGGACCGGACGGCGGTCTCTACACCGGACCGGGCGGCGGTCTCTACACCGGACCGGGTGGCGGTCTCTACACCGGACCGGGCGGCGGTCTCTACACCGGACCGGACGGCGGCCTCTACACGGGACCGGGCGGCGGTCTCTACACCGGGCCTTCCAACCCACCGTACCGTAGCAACTGGCCGACGAGGGAAGTTCTGATTAAAGAACTTGAATTTCGGCGGATGAAGAAGATAGCGAAGCTTCTTCGAGAGGCTTGGCACCTCTGACATCTTGAGTATGGTGACGAATGCGGGGGATGCTTCGGAACAGACTCTCCGGATCAGCTGTCATGGGTAGGCCAAATCAAATGATCAAAAGTGGGCCAATTGAGTAGCGAAATCAGAAGCGGCGTTTCTGGCTGAACTCAAGGATCGCCAGTTTCTGGTTGGCGAGATCCTGCGAACGAGTGGTGATGCGGAGGTAGGCGACGGTTTTCAACGCGGCGTCCAAGAAAAGCCGAATCGCGGTCTGTTTGCGACTGATAACGACTATAGTATCCATAATATTGTGGTAGTCAGAGGTCATTACAAAAGGTGTGTAAAAGTCATCAGGCGGCGGCCTTCGATTTCGTCACGACTCTGATGCCGTCAGCGAATTGCTGACCATCATAGACCTCTTGTAAGACTTCGGATCCTTTTAAGTGTCGCCAGGTCTTCTCAGCGACACGTAGTAGCTTCCAGATCATTGCCGTTGCATTCTCAACACGCTTGAATCGGCGAGCGGCGTTCGTGCGGAGGCGAACCATGTCGAAGGGCGATTCGACGATGGTGGTCGTTCTCAGATGCACCCAGTGTTGTTCCGGAACTCATAGAAAGTGATCATCCGGTCCCAGTCCCGCAACAGCGTCTCAGCCGCTTTGGGATAGTTCTTCTCATATCGGCGGACGAACTGATCCCGCTTTCGCTCGCATGCCGCGCGGGAGTTCGCGAAGGCCATCCCATGGAGCAGCTGTCTGGCCGCGGGCTGCTCGGTCTTCGGCAGATGATCGACCACGTTCATCGACTTGTGGTTCCAGCAGCGTTGTTCCTGGCCCTCGGGGTGTTGCTCAGCCAGCGCGGACCAGATGCCCAGGTGACCGTCCGCGACAGTCAGCCGTCCCAGCTTCAGGCCCCGTCTCTGGAGATTGCGCAGAATGCGGCTCCAGGACTCCTTGCTTTCCCGCTGCCCGCTCTCACAGGCCAACACCACTTTGCGCCCGTCTGACAAGGCTCCGATGATCGCCAGCAATGCCGCTCGCTCTTTCGCGATCCCCGCTTTCACGTACAAGCCGTCTGCCCACTGGTACACGACCTCGAGGCCGGACAGGTCCTGCTGGACCCACTCGTCATACTCCAACTGCCAAGATCGATTTCAGTCGTTGGATCGATGCTCGCGACAACGGAGCGCCAGCGCCAAGCAGTCCGCGCATGGCCTGCTCGAAGTCCCCTGTGGCCAGACCGTGGAGGTAGAGCTCGGGAAGTAGCTCGCCCAGCTGTTTCGATTTCCGTCGAAAATACGGCAGGATCTGACTCTCGAACCGCTCGGCGGTGTTTCGAACCCGAGGTCGTCGAACCTCCATCGTACCGTTCATCATTGCGAATCGTCGTGGCTTCCCGTGGCCGTTCCGGTATCCTCGTCGATTCGGACTCCGCTCCGACTTTTCCCAACCTAGAAATTGAGTGACTTCGTCCTCGAGCAGCTCCTGTAGCCAGCCCCACTGTCGATGGTCGCCGAAAACTCTATCTGGGTGACCTCGATGACGGAGCATTCGTACTACACCGCGGAGACCTGTTTCCCCTGCGTGCCAGCGAGCCGGTACGCATTACCGACGCAAACCCAGAAGATGACCACATCGAACTCGAACTTCAGAGTAGTCGTCTCGGCAGGGGTCGCGTCGATTTTTATGGTGCCGCTCCGTCGACCGAAAACTTCGAGCTGTGGCTCGACGAAGTGTTCGAAGTCACGACAGCTGAGGTTGATTTCCATCGCTACGTCGGAAACCGGGAAAGCACCGCATCATGCTCCCTGGGGTTGGCTAACAAATCTGCGTTGGAATGGCGGTGAGTGGGTGAAGGGGCGATTGCGGCCGATGTTGGGATTCAAGACATTCTACAATGCGCGGCGCGTGATCATCGGGATCGAGCTGGCACAGAAGATTCAGAAAGACCAGTTCGCAATTCCGATCACATTGCGGTCGAATCCCGCAGTGCTCTGGCGCTACGTCATGGCCGGATAGTCCACGTCGCGACAGTGCGCTCCTGGTTTATCACTCCGACGATCCTATCTGCACCAGAACCGATTGGCGGTCGTGGGGTGCACCTTTGCATCGCCGATTGCTATTCCCCGTACATCTCCGTGATAAGGCATCGGAGTTGGGCCGATTCCTCGGCAGACAGGCTGTCGATCCGTTTTTTCAGCCGCTGCTTGCTGATGGTGCGGATCTGGTCCACGGCAACCTCAGCGTCTTTCCCAGCGCAGTGTATCTGTAGCCGTCCACGCCACCGAGGATGCAGGACAGAGGTGAGAGGGCAGACGACGACCGTGTCCAAAAACCGATTCATCTCATTCCGGCTGACCACCACGACGGGCCGTACCTTGCGAATCTCTCCGCCTACGGTGGGATTGAGGTCGGCAAGGTAAATAGCATATCGCTTGGGAAAGGTCACCGTCAGTCCAGTCCATCGGCGACCGTCACGTCCAGATCGTTCCAGTCTTCATGCTCCACGGCCATGCATTGATAGGTGTCTTTCCAGGAGAGCTTGTCCCCTTCCTTGCCGTGCAGAAAGATGCCTTCCGCCGTTTCTTCCAGGACAAGGGAGTCACTCCAGCCATACTTTTGAAGCAGGGTTTTCGGCAGGCGGATTCCCCTGGAATTGCCGACAGCGATCAACTTGATATCTCTGGCACCAGTTACTTTCCTCATTGTCAGGATTTTCCTTGAGAATCTTGGTGTACTTACAGTAATTACGTTTTTGGGAGTTGTCAAGACCTCCACGACGCCCTGTATACGACTAAACGTTTCTGCTTGCATCCCGCAGGTCGGCGATCGGTTCGGGCAAGGCCGAGACGATGCGGGCGGTTTCCACGCTACCGCGCGTAGCCGATCAGCACTGGCGTCTCCAAAACGACCCAGACTGTGTGAAAAGTCCAAGTCGTGGATCGCTGATCCGGCAACACCGAAGGGCAAGCACGATGACGGACCCGTGGCGGCACAGATCACTCGGGGCTGCCAGCCTTTTCGGTGGCGTGAGGTGTTGCTGTGACTGGGAAACGCGGGATGGAGGCGGACTGTTGCGCCAAAAACGGGCGGATTACCCGGTCAAACCGCTGCGACGGCAATCAAAGCGGGAATTCCTACGAGGTTGATTGCGCGTCGCATGTTGTAGGCCAAGGCGGTGAGGCTGAACTCCCCGCGGACATTGCCGAGCCGGCGCGTCAGGAACGCGCCTTGGCCCATCCACTGCTTGATCGAACCGAAGGGATGCTCGACCGACTCCCGGCGACAATCCATCACCTCGGGCCGGGCGGCGAGACGGTTCGCCATGCGCTCCATCGTTGCTTCGTTCTCGAAGCGCGTGATGCTCCGATAGGTGTTCTTGGTACATCGTTCGCGTAGGCCGCAGCCTCTGCATGCGGCGCGGTTGGCGTAACTGACAAGATACGTGCCTGTGCGCGACTTACCCACGCTTCTGCGATACAACGGCACCAGGCGCTCACCAGCGGGGCACCGGTAGGTGTCCGTGGCGTCGTCGTATTGGAAATCGGACTTCGGAAAGTGGCCACTGCGTCTGGCCGTGCTCCGGTCGGGCTTCGGAACGTAGGGCGTGATCCCAGCGGCTTCGCAGTCCTCAATGTCTTCGATCTTGTAGTAGCCTCGGTCCGCGACCGCGTCGATCTCGTCGACAGCCAAGTTCTCCCGAGCCGCTGTAGCCGTCTCCGCGAGCAGACCGAGGTCCGCGACCTTGCTGTGGACCTGCTGTTCGGCGATCAGGTTGTGCTTGGTGTCGACAGCGATCTGGACGTTGTAGCCCACTCCGACCCGTGTCCCGGAATGCATTGACCGGGAGTCCGGATCCGTAAGCGACAGATGGGCTTCTCCGGTATCGTCCAGCGTCTGCCGATGCCCCTCCAAGGTCTCCTTCCTCTTACGGATCGATGCGATCTTCTCCTGAAGATCCGCCACGGCAGCCGCTCTGCCGCCGGCATCATCCGCGTCGGCCTCGTTTACCTGGTCGAGGTAGCGGTCGAGTCGGTCGTCGATACGCTGCAGGTCCGTCTTCAGCTTGGCCCGCGTGAAGTTGCGGTCCCGGTGGTTCACCGCCTTAATGCGCGTGCCGTCCACGGCGATCAACTCCCGCCCGTACAGATCGAGTTCCCGGCACAACCGCACGAACTGCCGAAACACCGCCCGGAACGCATGCCGATTGTCGCGCCGGAAGTCGGCGATCGTCTTGAAGTCGGGCTTCAGCTGGCGTAGCAGCCAGATCGCCTCGAGGTTGCGATGCGTCTCTGTCTCCAGCCTGCGGCTCGACCGAATACGATTCAGATACCCGTAGATATACAGCTTCAGCAGATCTGCGGGATCGTAGCCTGGACGGCCCTTGTCGTTGGGCCGAACGCGCTGGAATCCAGCCGCCTCAAGGTCGAGGCCGTCGACGAACGCATCAATGAAACGGACCGGGTTGTCCGGTCCCACGTAGTCGTCCACAGGATCGGGCAGAAGCAGAAGCTGGGAACGGTCTTCACCGGTGATATGTGCCATGACACATTTTACCAGCCGCCATGGGGAACCTGATGCCAGTTCACCGACTCCCGCCCGGCTGTCGCCGACTTTTCACACAGTCTGGGTCGGTTTCGCGACAGGTAACGGGGAAGGCTCACGACGCAGGATCAGGACGCGGATTGCGTTGCAAAACCCTGTCGCATAAGTCATTGTTGCAATTCTACGGGGTCGCGGGACTTTTGCGACACCCCGACAGGGGGGTGATGATGCTCATTGGGTATGCACGGGTCTCCACCCAAGACCAGACGCTGCGACTCCAGCACGACGCGCTCATCGACGGTGGCTGCAAGAAGCTCTCCGGCACCCGCACGACTCTCCCGGAGAGAGAGAAGCTCCTCGCGTTCGCGCGCAAGGGCGATGTCGTCGTGGTGTGGAAACTCGATCGCCTTCTGCGGTAACTGCTTCATTGGAGGAATAAAGCGTTTACCTTGCCTCTTGTAGCCCTCGAGATTTCGCTTTTTTTGGCCACGACTGACCTGATGGCTAACTATATGGAGATTGAAGAGAGAAAAGGTACGTCTCTTGGTGCATAGGCGCAATTTCAACCGGCGGCCAGATGTCGCCAGCACAGACGGCCGCGTTGACGGGGGATGTGCGATTCACAGAGATGGTTTCAATCTGCCCGGATTGTTTCCCCCTGAACTGTCCAACGATCATGAAGGCAGAGCGGCGCGGATCAGATCAATGGATTGTCTGCTTGTTCACTGCGATGGTCGAGATGGCCTGTCGGCGTGCTTGCGTGCAGGAAAGCACCACCGCGTGAAGCTCTTTCTCCGCGATGCGTGAGATCTTCACCACAGCTTCAAGGGTCCTTGCCGTGTCCTCTTCCGACGCCGACGGTGCCGGCTCTCTTGCCACGAGATCAAGAATGCCGTGCAGCATGGCGTTGCTATCGGTGAGATGATTCAGCGCTTCGTTGGCCCGTTCCGGCAGGTCGATGGCCTCTTCGTCCCCGAACAGGCCGTCGATGAAGCCTTCCAATTCCTCGGTGCGCGTTTGGCAGAAGAGGCGAAGACCCTCCCGGTCCGTCTTGGCGGCCATCCTCGCCAATCGGACCGGTTTGACTCCCGATTGGTGTTTTGTCAATTCGTTCCACAGGTTCATCATGGTCTCGAACAGTTCATTGACGGCCTCCACATTATCGAACACAGGCATCTCGCCGCCCCACAGTCTCTCAATGGTTTTGATGGGTGATGCGTCGAGCTTGGGCGTCGCGATATTGCCGAGGAACCGCATGCGAACAACATGAAATGGAACCGGACAGGCGTAGCGGTCCAATAGAGCCCGGACAGCCTTCGAACCGACGTATTTGAGCGAAGATTTCTTCATTCGTTTCTTGTGATTCCGTGCCCCGTATTCATACCGGACCGTGTGCAGCCGGTTGCCCTGTCGACGGGATGTGTTTTACCGGTTCCGTTCCGGACCGTTCCTGGCCCAGATATCCCGATCCACCGGCGCACCTTCACCGATCGCATCCAGGACGGCCAGCAGATGCTCCCGCGTGATCTCGGACGGTGCGTACTGCCCGCCGAGATTGAACAGGACCTCGGCTTCCGGTTCCTTCAGGCCGAGCCACCGCGAAACCCACGCGAATCTCTCGCTATCGTCCGGCTCTTCCGCCCGACAATTAGGTTCGTAGCGCGGTCCGTTTCAGGCGCGTATCCTCCGATGTCGGATGCCGCCCGAAGGATCTTCTCCATGTCGAATCCGTCCGCGATTCGGACTGCTTCCACCAGCCGGTTCACACTGTCAACGTTCACGCTTCGCACCGATGCAGTCACTTATTTCTCCCCTGGCGATGGTTTCCGGTAAGTCGCTAGCGTTCATCGGAAGTGCTGCGGCGCGAGACTGCACAGGACGGGCCAAAATGTGAACCCGCAGCAGTTCGGATAACAAGACTTGAAGGAAGGCGCTGGCTGTTTGCGGCGGACGCGGTGGGCTATGGAGAAAGTAGGGGCAACGGGCCGGATCTGGAGGCCGTTAGGGGGTGAGGAAGGGTACCGGCAGTTGATGACCGCGTCGATGGTGTGAATCGGAATGCGTTTGGGTCGGCGGATTGGTGTGTTGGAAGGACGGGATCTAACGGGATATTTGGGTAGAGGCAGACTCCGGCGCGGACGTGTCTGAATGACACGTCGGTATTCGGGTTGTGAAGTCGGATCAGGACGTATCGCATATGAATGTGAGCCTCGCTAGTTGCTGGGCGGTGAAGCGTTGAATGAGAGTCATCGGTCCCTGACAGTGTGGACAGGACCAGGAGGAGTCCGACGAGGTCGTTTCGTCCGGTTCGACGGGTACCGCATGGAGAAGTCGGCGGCAGAGAGCGAACGAGTCGCTTCGTCGGTAGTTGGCCATGAATCCGAAGTGGCGGATGCGAACGAAACCTTTTGGTAGAACGTGTAACAAGAACCGCCGGATGAACTCATCTGCGGCGAGTGTCATGATGCGGCTCTTGTTGCCATGACGATAATCCCGCCAACGGAACTGAACCTGGTTCCGGTCAAACGAGACTAATCGATGATTGGAGATGGCGACCCGATGGGTGTAGCGGCCCAGGTAGCGGAGCACGTGCCCGGGACCCCCAAAGGGACGTTTGATGTAGACGACCCATTTGCGGGAATGCATTTGGCGACGGAACCGACCGAAGTGTTTAGGTTTACCCAGGTGTCGAATCGATCCGGACAGTTCGATCGAACCGTTGGCGATGGCGCGACCGAGTCCATCCAGAAACTTGCCACGGAAGACTCGGGCGAGCACCTGCTTGGGCAGGAAGAAGCGTGGAGAGCCTGGAATCCAACGGGACTGATCCGGAGCCAGTCCGCCAGCCGGTACGACACAATGGATGTGGGGATGGAACTGCAGGTTCTGACTCCAGGTATGCAGGATGCCGAAGAAACCGATCCGTACGCCGAGTCGCTTGGGATTGGCGGCAACTTCCATCAACGTATCGGCCACGCTGCGAAACAGCAGGGTATAGAGTGCGGCCGGGTGCTGGAAGAAGAATGGGTGGAACTGGTGGGGGACGGTGAACACGACGTGGAAGTAGGGTGTGGGCAGGAGTTCGGCTTCCCGGGCCTGGAGCCAACGTCGTCGGGCCTGGGTCTGACACTTTGGACAATGGCGGTTGCGACAGGAGTTGAACGAGACTCCGGATTCGCGCCCACACTGGGCACACCGGTCGATGTGACCGCCCATCGCAGCGGTACGACAGTGCATGATCGCGCGCAGGACTTTGTGTTTCTGAATACCGAGGCGGTGATGTCGGAGGAAACCGCGAACCCGAACGCGAAAGATGTCGGCCACCTCCACGGTGGGTCGGTTCATTCGCCTTTCGGCTTTCTCAAACGGGGAGACGGTCCCAGATCGGGAACCGATAGAGAGTCGACCGGGTTCACTACCCCCTGCATGTGCGCCTGGGACAGATGCAGGTAGATGCTTGTGGATTCCAGATCGACATGACCCAGCAGGAGCTGGATGGTTCTCAGATCCGTTCCCCGCTCTAGCAGGTGAGTGGCCCAGCTGTGACGCAGAGTGTGCGGCGAAATCTTCTTTTCGATGCCGGCACGCAGGGCGGCCTGTTGGACGGCATACCACACCGTCTTCGGGGTGATGGGTTTTCCCGGACGGGTCCGGAGCAAACTGGGGAACAAATACTCCCCGGGTTTGAGCCAACGCCAGTAGTCACGCAGGACTTCCAGCAGTTTCGGCGACAGCGTCACGTCGCGATCGCGATTGCCTTTCCCCTGCCTCACATGGATCACCATGCATTCGCTGTCGACGTCTTCGACCTTTAGACGACACAACTCGGCCCGCCGCAGTCCCGTCGAATACAAGGTTATCAGGATGACGAAGTGATAGGAGCTGTTAGCCGAGGCCAACAGTCGTGCCACTTCCTCTTCGCTCAGAATCGTGGGCAACCGGGTCGGCTGTTTCGGATAGACCAGATCGATCTGGCGATACGGTCTGCGAAGCACCTTCACGAAGAAAAACCGGAGTGCGGCGATCCGTGCGATGATGCTGCCTACCGCCAGTTTCCGATCGTGCAGCAGATGCAGCTGGTACCGCCGCATGTCTTCCTGTCCGAGCTTGTCGGGCGACTTGCCGAAGTAGCGGGAAAAGTCTTCGACCGTGTAAAGGTACGGCCGGATGGTCTCGGGTGAGTAGTTCCGGCGCTGGAGTTCCTCCAGCATCCGCTGTCGTAGTTTCGTCATGTGAGCCTCCTTGAGGCTCACACTCTATCGGGACCGCATCACTCTTCAGTCAGCACACGCGTAGCGTCCGCCGCGCCAGCGGCTTCGTTCAAGTCTGCAAACATCCGATCATCGCCCATCGCCCATGGTATTCGATTGGGAAAGCATCCGGTTCATCGAAAGTCTCGGTGCCGCCAGCAAGCAGAACAAGAAAACCCGGTCCTCCGGAGGGTCCGCCTGAAGCGCGCGGGTTTACTTACGAACCATTAACCCAGGGGGCGGGTCCTTTTACTCGGTCGGGGTGGGCTCTTTTTACGTTGTCCAAGTGAAACGTCCTCTTGGTTTTCAACAAATTATGTCCGAAATGCTCTGGCGGACTACAATGCCCGAAGGAGGGTAAAGCATGTTCGAACGAATTTTGTTCCCGACAGACTTTTCTAAGGACAGAAACAGCGCCTTGGGCCGTGCTTTTCAGGCATTGCAGTTCAACGAAAGAGAGGTCATTGTCCTCCATGTCGTCAACAATTTCTTTGGTCCCCACGCGCACTGGGCATCGCTGTTCGATGTCCACGAGCTTCAGAAAAAGATGGATTTCCATGTCGAAACAGAAATCAAGGCCGAGCTGCGAGACGACATGAAGCGGGCAACCAGTTTTCGCCCGATTATCTTGCAGGGCAAGCCTCCGGAAGAGATTTGCAGACTTGCGTCTCAAGAGATGGTTGATCTTGTCGTTATGGGGAGCACGCGTGGTGTCACGACGATGAGAGTGGTTCGCAGTGCGACACGCCCTGTTCTTGCCATCCCCATCCACCTTGCCAGTTCGAAATCCGCAGAGTCCATTCAACGCAAACAGATACGCCCGTACTTCGGTGATTCGGCCTCGATTCTGGTGGCGACCGACTTTTCACGGCAGGCAAAAAAGGTCACAGACTATGCTTTCGAAATCAAGAAAGCCTTCGACTGGCCAATCCATCTGGTCTATGCGGTCAAGACGCCAACGATGCTGCATAGTCTATTGCAGCCAAGCGAAGTCGCATCGTCGCTAGACGAGCCGCGGAAATGGGCCAAAATGCAGGCACTCAATGTAATCCCCACGGAGTTCATATCGGACGAGTCTGTCCATGTACGGGTTGAATTGGGACCTACAAGCGAGTGCATCCTCAACGCGGCGAAACAGATCGCGCCAACAATGATTGTCATGGGTGCGAAGGGATACGGTCCAGTCGAGAACTATTTTTACGGCACCACTGTAGACAGGGTCCTACGGCATGCAATCGACCCGGTATTGACTCTAACGATTTGACCGATGTTCTACTGGAGAATTCACTGCCCAACGGGACGCGGAGACTTGATCCGGTCGGGCAAAGGCCTGCTCGATTCCTCTGAAGTGTCGAAGTTAAAATGCGGTGCGTGGTGACCAAACGAAATGTTTTCGATCTAGTCAGGGTCACCTCACGATACGGAAAAAATCGTACGTTAAGGCTGATTGAGCGGCGGTAAGGGCCGGAAGTTGCCCTGTTTTACGTGCTTGTTCTGCTGCCAGCTGTAGTCTCCCGTCCTGAATCCAATCTGTCAGGAAGAAATCTGTGACCCTTGACGGGATGTGTCAATCAACTTAGAGGAGGACTCTATCCTGACGCCACTGCGCTGCCTTCCCTGACAACAGGCTAGGGTGTGCCTCAACTGGACAGAGCAAGATAATGCGGGGAAAAGGGCTGTTGTTGACCACGAGCGGCCATTCGGATGGCTCTTAGCGTACGATTTTTCCGTTTCGTGAGGTGACCCCTACCTCACCCTCTTCGGTAAACAAGTCATCGTCACCGGAATGAAACTCAAACATCTCGTTATCATTCCTCAACTCGCTCTGACTTCTACTCCATGACTCCCATTCATTTTCTGCCTCAAATGGTCAGAATCTGAATGTAGAGGTACTAACCTAGTTCGATGGGTGTAGTTGGAGTGTCCTGTGAGGCCAGCGAGACCGAAGCCTCGGCCAGGCCTCCCGCATACAGCGCCCGACACGCCTCCTGCCGGGCGATTTCAGGGTGGTTGTTCTTGGAGCTTAGATGGGCCAGCACGATATGCTGGGCCTGGCCGTCGAAAGGGCCGCTGAGATAGCGGCCGACGGTCGCGTTGGAAAGATGTCCGTTTCGACCCGCCACTCTTTCCTTCAGGCTCCAGGGATAGGGTCCCATCCGGAGCATGTCGAGATCGTGATTCGACTCCAGGATCAGAATGTCACTCCCCTTCATCAACTCCGCTACATGATCGGGAATCCAGCCCAAATCCGTCAGTTGAGTCACCTTGATTCCCTTGTAGCGCACTGAAAAAGCCGTCGGCTCCCTGGCATCGTGGGGAACGCTGACTGTATCGATGTCCACATCCCCAACAGTAAAGCGCTGCCCGGGAACAATCGGGACAATGCGTGACCCGTCCATCTCAAAACTGTCCGCGCGGCTGCCAGCCATCGTGCCGCCGGACATGAACACGTCGAGCGAATATTTCTTCACCATCGACTCAAGACCCCCACGTGATCGGTGTGCTCGTGGGTTATCAGCACCACATCGATTTGATCCGGGTCCTCACCGATGGCCCTGAGGCGGTTCACCAGGGTCCTGGGACCAAGTCCGCAGTCGATCAACATGCGGGCCGTGTCGGTCCGGATGTACGTCGCGTTACCCCGACTTCCACTGCTCAGGACGGAAACTCTTATAGACATTCAAAAAAATCCAAGCAAGCGATTGGTGTGTAAGCTGATATTAGAGCTTAGAGTCTGACCTGAAAGAAGTTCATTCGTTGGAATTGTTTTTGATTTTGTTGTGCCCACCTGTACAGCTTTGACGGAATTCACAACTAACCCGGATATCATTGCGCTGGGCTAAGCGAATCGCCGAGCCATTCGTCCAGCTTCGACCAGCGTCGCCGGCCGGAGACGTTCTTCACCGCGATGGCGACCGCCTTGCGCTGGCCAACGAGCACGACAAGCCGCTTGCCGCGCGTGATTCCGGTGTAGAGCAGGTTCCGCTGAAGCATGGCGTAGTGCTGAGTCAGCATGGGGAAGACGACGACGTGGGGTTCTTTGTTCTTTCGCTCAGGGCTGCGGGCACCGGACTCAATCTGACCGCCGCTTCGCATGTCATTCACTTCGATCGCTGGTGGAACCCGGCAGTCGAGAACCAGGCCACGGACCGGGCATTTCGAATCGGCCAGACAAAGAACGTGATGGTGCATCCTTTCGTATGCCGCGGGACCGTGGAAGAAAAGATAGAATTGCTGATAGCGGACAAGAAACAAATGTCCACCGAACTGCTGGAAGGCGGCGCCGACAAACTGTTGACCGAACTGGACGACAAGCAACTTCTCGACCTGGTTTCCCTGGACATCCACAGCACGCTCGAAGAAATGTAACGCTTCGGGAAAGGAAACATGGGCTACGACGACAACCACGGTGGCTGGCGTCCCTACATCACTGTCGCCCAGCGCCGACGGCAGGCGGCTCGCGAGGTCGCCGCGCTCCGGAAGAAGGGCCGATCGGTCGATCCGGTGAACATCGACGGACAAAAGATCGCACGGACGTTCTGGGGTCAGGCATGGTGTGGCAACCTTGAGTCCTATAGCGACTATGCCAACCGCTTGCCGCGCGGCCGCACCTATGTCCGAAACGGTTCGGTCATCGACTTGAGAATCGACAAGGGACAGGTTGCGGCGCTCGTCAGCGGGTCGTCCATTTATGCAGTCGACATCGCGATCCGACGGGCCCGGAAAGCCCGCTGGAAAGATCTGGTAGGCCAGTGCGCGGGCAAGATCGACTCGGTGGTGGAGCTGTTACAGGGGAGGTTTTCGAAGGGGGTGATGAAAATTTTGGCGCGGCGCGATACGGGCCTGTTCCCGTCACCCCGCGAAATCGAGCTGACCTGTTCGTGTCCGGACTGGGCGGCAATGTGCAAGCACGTGGCGGCCGTGTTGTACGGAATCGGAGCCCGCCTCGATCATGCGCCGGAGATGTTATTCGTGTTGCGCGGTGTGGATCCCATGGACCTGGTGGCCCAAGCGGGCCGCGGCGGGGCATTGAGTGAACTCACCGAAGGTTTGAAGGCGCAGATCCTGGATGCCGGCTCTCTGTCCAGTATTTTCGGAATCGACATTGCCGATTCCGACGACGAGGGGATCCGTGAGATGCCACGTTCCGGCCCGAAGGTCGGCGGCTCTTCCTCCCGGTCGGATAAGGGTTCGAAAAAAGCGGACAGACCGGCGAAGCGTTCCGTGGCCGGGAGTCGCCGGCAAACAAAGAGTCGTCTGAAGACTGCAATGACGCGGCAAGCGAAATCGCCGCCGCGGAAACTGAAACGACGGCCCCGCCGGATCACCGCCCGGGAGCTCATCGAGCACGGCATACCGCGATCCACGTTCCAAAATTGGATCGCTTCGGGAGTGTTGAAACGGACCCCGGAGCGGGGCGCTTACCGGACCACTCCCACGGCGGAAGAACGGATTCAGGCTAGAAGGGCTTGATGCGGCGGGGCGCCCAGATTCGAACTGGGGACCTTGCTGCTTCCAAAACGGATTCCAGTGTTTTTCGCAGTTCATCTTAAAAGGGCGCCGTGCGATTGTATTTTATCGCCCATGCCTGTGAGTCGCTGCATTTAAGGCACTTCCCTTCGAAGAAGTAGGCCCCCTGAATGCCTCTTTTCGCGGCCTTCCAAAACGGTTCTATTCCAACAAAGGCACGCGATGCGACATAGGATCGCGCGTAAACCCTTCTGAAAACGGAAATTTCCCTCGTCTTGCCCGCATTGTCTCATTGGCGCGCTTAGGAATCGAGTTTCCAAGACTATGAATCATGAGATGGCCTATTGAGACTCGGAAGTGCAGAAACGACACGGCCTGCTCCGGGGCGAAAGGACATCTCATCAAACGGCCGTTTGATGAGACGCTTCCATAGACGATTGTTCTCTGTCGGACCGATGCGTCGAGGGGGCGTTCGCAATGCGAAGCGAAATACCATGAATCTGGCGGACGCGCCCTCGATCCTGCCCCATTCAAACGGTACTTATTCATTTATTGACCGCGACCCTGTACGTCTTCCCGCCTGTTCCCGGTTCTATTCCGGACCCCCGAGCGGAGGTGATGCAGGCAACACGCCGTCCTTCAGCCATCGCACGAGCGCCTTGCCGGGTTCGGCGATTTCTTCAACCGAATCGTACCAGTAGGCTTCCCACCCCGTCTCCGGCAGACCCGTAAACAACATCAAGTTGAGGGGATAGACCTCGCTGTCGGTGCAGCGGCGAAAATCGTCCCGGAATAGGAACACCGGCTTCTCCCAGGCAATCGCCATGCCCAGTTCCACCATCACTCCCTCGTCCGGGGGACAACCGTTGACCACCGCGAACATCCCCTCGGCCTGCCGCACGTCCCGCAGATCCGCCTGACCGATCTCATAGGCCCAACCCGGGCCGACCCGGTCAATCTGGTTGTTGCGCCCGAACGGCTCCCAGACTTCGGCCCCCAGCGCCTCCAGAGCCGCTACAATCCCTCCCAATGGCCCCGCGCGCTGCTGCAGGGAGAAACCATAGGGATTGGCCAGATACAGCGTCTTCTTCGATGTCATGTGCGAGGCCCGGTACTTAAGCATCCGCGAATTCATCCGCCAGCGCAACGGGTCGATCGCAGGCGGTGGCCTTCCCAGATCGGCAAAATAGGTTTCAGAATATCGTGCCTATTATCTACAATTCCGGCAAACATGACTGAAGACGAACGACCGGGCCTGCTCAGAACGGTCGCCCGGACCCACGCGAGCCTGTCCGAGGTCGCCCTCAAGTTACGGCTGGGATTGCCGCCGAAAGCCCCGGTGCTCAAGGCTGCGATAAAGTTTGAGCGTGAGGCCTTTCGTATCAAGCATGAACTTCAGCGGCTCGATATTGAGGACCTTGAACAAGCCAACGGGCGGAAGTGGTTACCCGAGGTTCGCCGGGCAGCAAGGTGGTCGACCTGGAGCCGCAACTGCGGCCAAAGGCTCGACACGACGAGCCATGAATGGCCGCGATGCCAAGTTAACGAAGTCTTGTTCGCAGTTTGTTCTCAGTGCCCTTGCTATAATTGGATAGCTCCTGCCCAAGGCACATAAATGAAGTTCGAACGAATAACTGTAGACCCCGCAGTCTGCACCGGAAAACCATGCAGGGGTTCTGGTGCAGATAGGATTGTCGGAGCGATAAGACCAGGAGTGTGCCGCAGCGATGCGGACTATGCTGCCATGACGTGACGCCAGATCACCGCAGGATTCGACTGCAATGTGATCGGAATTGCGAACTGGCGTTTGTGGATCTTCTGCGCCAGCTCGATGCCGGTAATCACCCGTCGCGCATTGTAGAACGTCTTGAATCCCAACATCGGCCGCAATCGCCCCTTCACCCGGCGGTGGTCCTGCTCCACCACGTTGTTCAGGTATTGACAGCAACGAATCTTCACCGGGTTCCGTCCCCGGAAGTTGAACTCCCCGTTCATTCCCATGCGACGTAGCGCGCTATGGCTCGGCCGGTGGCCATCCAGGGTGATGCTGTGTGGCTCCGGATGATGCTTCAGTGCCTTGCGAAAGAATGCCTTCGCTGCCGCAATGCCGCGTGTTCGACTCAGATAGAACTCCACGGTGTTGCCCTGTCCATCCACGGCGCGGTACAGATACATCCACTGGCCCCGAACCTTGATGAACGTTTCATCGACTCGCCAGCTTCCTCCTACCGGTCGCTCGAATCGGCGCCAGCGCTTTTCGCACGTTTCGGCATAGCGAACCACCCAACGCAAGATTGTGGTGTGCGAAATCGACAAGCCCCGCTCACCAAGAATCACGACCAAATCCCGGTAGCTGAGTTTGAAGCGAAAATACCAGCGAAGGCAGAGGAGAATGATGTCGTCTTCGAACCAACGTCCGGCAAATAGAGGATTCCGTTTCGTTTTGCGATGCGCCATATCCCATTATCGCCAATTCCCTTGGGCTGTCTGCACCAGAACCCGTTGGTGTTCGCGACCGGAAAACGCTCGGCGAGCCGCGCACCGATAACCGCCAGATCCGCCGCTGCCTCCGGGATCCTGATGTCGGCCTTCATTCGACCGATGACCGATAGCCATCGGGCGCGGGCGGAATCGACCGAATAGAGCGGAGCGGGTGCCCACAAGCCGGCGTCGTTGCCTTCAGGGTGTTCCAACTCCGCGAGCATGACGCCAACGACCGTGTAGCCCCTGTCGTTTAGCGTGATCAGTCGGCCGACGATTTCCGGGTCGGCCCCCAGGTGCCGGCGCCAAACGTCGTGGCTAACGATCACGACCCGATCGTTTCCCCGTTCCTCGTCTTCGGAAAAGACGCGCCCGAGGATGGGTTCAAATCCGAGAACATTGAAGTAACCCGCCGTGACGAAAGCGGCCGTGAGCGTTTCAGGCTGGTCTCCGTCCCGGTAGTCGAACTGTCTGTTCTGGAAGGCAGCCAGGGACTGGAACGTGGTGTTTTCCGAGCGGTATGCCAGGAAGTTGGGTGCGGACATGATCGTTATGGGTTCCGCCCCGTCCAGAACCTCGTAGATGCGGACCACCCGGTCCGGGTCCGGGTAGGGCAAGGGCGCAAGCAGGACGCGGTCGAGCAGGCTCCAGACCGCCGTCGTCGCTCCGATCCCCAGAGCGAGGGTAAAAACGGCGATCAGGGCCGTTTCGGGGGCCCGAACCAGGAATCGGGCGGCGTAGCGGAGGTCTTGTATCAGTCCACGCATGGCGGTGAGAGTAGCAGGAACCGGAATCCGGGTCACCCGATTTGATACACAACTGTTACTTGACCCTGCCACAACCCTCCGTTAACCTCAGGAAGTTATTCGTGGGTCGCGACTTCGGGGATTTTGCCCCTGGTTTTGTGAGCCTGGGATGGTGGTGGGTAGCTTGGCCCGTCCAACGCGATTTGAGGTGCACCGGACCGGTCAGTCCGCCACGAATGAGATTCTTAATTTAAAGTTCGCAACAATAATAAGTTAGCTGATAAGAGACTCCCTATGCAGAAGACTGTCTTGAGCCTCGTGCTCGTCTTGATTTCCCTTCCTGGCCTCGCATTGGCCCAGGACAACCTGGCGCCGGGCGCCCAGGCGAACCAGATTCTCGATGAGATCCGGGGACTCCTGGCGGATACCGCAGAGCCATTGACCCAGGAACAGGAGCGCGCGCTCCGTCCGATCGTTGCCGAAGCGGCGGCGAACGGCGGCCAGAGGGGCGTCGCGATCACTCAGGCTGGCGATATCCTGACCCAGTCGCAGTCGAGCGCCCTGCTCCGCGCGGAAACGGCGCGAAAGCTTCTGGACGAAGGAGTGGAGGGCCTGCAGGAGACGCTGAACGCTTCCGGCGCGCCACCCCTGACGTTTGATCAGGAGACCCAGGTCCAGTCTGTCTACGACGACCACGTGCGCGCGCTTGAATCCATGCTCGACGCCAACGGCGGGAATACCGAGGCGATCGAACCCCAGATTCGCGCACTCGAAGACCAGCTGCTGCTCGCGGCGCTTAAGTTCCTGAACCCCGCACAGCGGACTGCGCTTACCGGATCGATGTCTGCGGCCGACTTCGCAGAACTGAACAGCGACCTGCCAGAAGATGAAGACGAGCTTAGGGAATACCTGGCCGATTTGCGCAGTCCGGCCGGTGGCGGCGGCGGTTTCGGTGGAGGTCCTCCCGGCGGGTTTGGTGGTCGCGGCGGCGGTGAGCGCGGTGGTCGCGGTGGTGGCCGTGGTGGCGGTGGTGGAATTGTCATCGACGGTTTCGGCGGTGGCCGGATGCCGAATCGCGACGAGATCCAGGAGATCCGTATCAACGAGAACTCCTTCACGTCCGAGCAGAGTAACCAGAGCCGGGGACGGACCGAGATCATCACCCGCGGCGGCACCGGCCGATTCAACGGCGACGCCTCGTTCAACTTCGCCGACGAGTCGCTCGACGCGCGCAATTTCTTCGCGGCATCTCGCCCGCCGTACCAGCGGCGAAACTTCTCGACAAACGTAAGTGGTCCGATCATCCGCAACCGGCTGACGCTCACGTTCAGCATGCGGAATAACACGAACGAAGACGGCGATACGCTCCGGGCGGTCACGCTGAACGGATTGATCGACGATGCCATCGTCAAGCCCACCATCGATCGTGGTTTCACGATGCGGGCGACGGCGCAGCTAACCGAGAACCACGTCGTCAACGTGAGCTACAGCTACGGGACCAGAAACAGCAAGAATACCGGGGTCGGCGGCTTCGGACTGCCCGAGCAGGGGTACAACTCGGAAAACGACAACTTCAACTTCCAGATCAAGGAAACTGCGGTCCTGTCGAGCCGGTTGAACCACGAAGTCCAGTTCCAAGTCAGAGGAGGCCACAACATTTTCGATCCCCTGAATACTGGCGTTCGGATACAAGTCGCCGACGCGTTTAATGGTGGTGGTGCGAATCGGCACGGCGTGAACTTCACCCGCAACTACGAGTTCGGCAACCTGCTGATGTACACCGGACAGGTGATGTCGCTACGGGCCGGCTACCAGGGCAACTACGAAAGTGAGGACGCGAACGTGCGGTCCGGCTTCAACGGCACGTTCACTTTTTCGCGGCTGGAGTGCCAATCCCCGGACGAAGTCGACCCCGGTGAAGATCCTTGTGAAGGTGCTTTCTCCGCCGGTCGGCCGATTCGCTACTCAGTCAACCAGGGCGAACAGCAGTTGAACACCAGCGATTTCGAGAGTTCGGCGTTCCTCCAGACCGATTTTCGGATGAGCCAGCGGCTGACGATGAGTCTCGGTGTGCGCTATCAGACCCAGAGGAATCTGGACGACTACAACAACTTCGCCCCGCGCTTTGGATTTGCGTACTCGCTGGGGTCGGGGACCGTCCTTCGTGGAGGCAGCGGCATCTTCCATGACAGGTTGAGCCGGCGCGACTACCGTTCGTTGATCCAGTTTGACGGCACCCGCCAGGAAGAGCTTGTGATCCGGAATCCCTCGTACCCGAACCCTTTTGAGGGAGAAGTCGATGCCCAGGTCCGGGGACAGAGGTCGGCCATACGGATGGCGGCGGCCGACCTGACTGCGCCATATTCATGGATTTCCGAAGTCTCGATCGAAACCGAAATACCAGGCGGCGTGACGGTGACAGGTTCGTACAAGTTCGACCGTGGCGTCCATCGGTTCCGCAGCCGGAACATCAACGCGCCTCTCGACATTCGTTCTTCTACCCCGAAATCCTGTACTTCGGACCAGGACCGCACGACATGTGTCCGACCTGATCCGACCCGGGGCAACATCAACGTCCTGGAGTCTTCGGGAAACTCGAGTAACCACAACATCCGTCTCGGTTGGCGGCGACGCTTGAGCTTCGTCAATATCAACGGCAGCTACACGTATAGCTCGAACTACAGCGATACCTTCGGCATGTCATTCAGTCTTCCGGCGGATAACTACGATCTTGCTTCCGAGTGGGGCCGTTTCGGTTCCGCGCACCGGATCAATTCGTCATTCAACGTGCGCCTTCCCTTTAACATCAACGCCAATACGGGCTTGAACTGGAACAGCGGCAACCCGTATTCGCTCCGCACGGGCAAGGACGACAACCGGGACACAAACACGAATGACCGCCCTGCCGGAGTACCCAGGAACTCGCTGACGGGCCCCGGCTCCTTTTCGATGAGCATGGACTTGTCCAAATCCGTCCAGCTCCGGTCCGATCGCGTCGAGATCGCTGAAGGCGGGACAACCGGTCCGGTAGCGGGTGGCGGCTATTATGGTCAGCGGACCGGACTCCGGATGACGATCTCGGTGCGGGCTCAGAACCTGCTCAACAACGTCAACTTCCAGAGCTTCAGCGGCGTGATGACCTCGCCGTTCTTTGGGAAGCCGACTCGGGCCCGGGACGCGCGATCACTCAACGGATCCCTCCGCTTCAACTGGTAGGCAGGAGGGGCGGTCGGCCCATTCTATAAGAGAGATGTTTCTAAGAGGCGGCGGTCACTGACCGCCGCCTCTTCTTATGCCGGTGAGACCTCGCCGGCCGGCGCTTCCCCTTCTTCGGAACCGAACGACCGCGTCGCCGCGAGCCGTTCCTTGTAGGCCTTGTGGACGGCGTCGTGGATGTCAGGCGACATTTCCATGAGTTTTTCCAGGTTCTCCCGCCTGAGGCGCAGGACGGTACAGGGTGCGGCGGCCCGTACTGTAGCGGTTCGCGTCGTGTCGGCAAGCAAGGCGATCTCTCCGAAGAACCCTCCGGCGCAAAGCAGCGCCATCATGTGTCGCTCGCCATCGCTTTCCCTCAGGACTTCCACCGTTCCCCGTGCGATGACATACATCGAGTCACCAGACTCTCCCTGCCGAACGACATCGTCTCCCTCGGCAAATGACTCCGGCTCCATCATGGCGGCGATTCGTTGAATGCTGTCGGGTCCACACAGCCCGAAGAGCTGGATCTGCGCCAGCAGCGACTCCGGGTCCAGGCGTAACGCCTCGACGGGACGCGCGCGCAGTCGTTCGAATTCCTCCCGGATCTCTTCTCGCTGCTGCATGTAGGCCTTGTCGGGCATCAGGCCCAGCTCGCGTAGCATACCCAGCGTCGACTGCTCCTGCGTAAGGCAGCTCCGTGTCAGCAGGAACTCCTGGGTCCGTTCGACGTATTCCGGGTAGTCGTTCGCCATCGCTGCCAGCTCGCGTCTGGCCTTATCGGAGCGGTGGCGGTAGTAGTCGCCCACGGCGCTCGTGGTGTCTTCGTCGACGAAACTGTCCATCTGTATTCGGTCCAGTAACGCTTTAACCTTTGCGGCCGCTGCAGACTTCGCCAGGTTCTGTTCGAATCGATCTGCAATGTGCCGTACTCGGCGCTCCTGTGCGTAACCCTTGAACATTCCGAGCCTGTACAAGAGGTGATCGAGAGCGCTCTCCTTGGTTCCGGCTTCCCGGAA
Source organism: Terriglobia bacterium (assembly GCA_965206125.1). Lineage (GTDB taxonomy): Bacteria > Acidobacteriota > Terriglobia > 20CM-2-55-15 > 20CM-2-55-15 > CAXWPM01. The sequence continues at coordinate 43,432 of CBDBIN010000042.1, read as the reverse complement.
CGTGTCGGGCAGACTGCCGTAGGCCTTGACATGGTCGGATTGGTAATCGACGTCGTTGATCAGCTGCTTGTATGCCTGTTCAGTCAGGTGGCCGTTCGAGAACTCCTCCCAGTAGTGCCGCTTTTCGGTTCGGAGCGCCTGGTTAGCAAGAACCTGGAGCCGGTCCTTTTCGGCAAACTCCATGCCTTCAGAGAAGGCGTGCTTCCGTTCATCTTCGATGCGTCTCTCTTCGGCCCGGTACCGAGCGCCGACCTTTTCGACGATGGCTGGTGCGATCGCTCGTTCCGTGGCGAAGTCGGGAATCCGCTCCCGGATTTCGCGCTTGAGCAGCGTGAGGCTCTCGAAGCGAGCGAATAACTCCGCCGGCGATAGGCTGTCGAACCCCAGGAGCTTGAGCAACGGGCCGATCGTCAGGGCGTTCACGAGCAGCGTTGCCATGACAACGCCCATCGAAGCCACAAGGATCAATTCCCGATTCGCGAAATCATGCGGCAGACTGAGTGCCAGCGCGAGAGCCAAAGCGCCCCGCAGGCCTCCCCAGAACATGACCAATTGGTAGCGTTTATCGATGGGTTCGATCGTCCGCGTCCAGTTGACGATCGGGACCATAAGCGCAATGCCGACGGCGCGCGCGAAGTAGACGATGGGGATGGCCAGCAGCATCGCGACGAGGAACTGGAAGATAAGGTCTGTACTCAGGGCCAGGCCGACCAGGACGAAGATCAGCGAGTTGGCGACGAAAGCCAGATACTCCCAGAACGAGTGCATGAAGTGGCTGACCGAAGGAGAGATCTTCGTGCGTCCCCAGCCGCCCAGGATTATTCCAGCCGTGGCGGTCGCCATGACGCCGGAAACGTGCAGGTAGTGTTCGGCGATGATGAACGACATGTACGCCACGATCGTCGTGAGCGTGATCTCGACGAGTTCATTGTCGCGGACACTTCCCAGGACGAAGGCGAAGCCGAATGCCAGCACTCCCCCGACGACGATGCCTCCGCTAAAGACGACCAGGAAGCTGCTGACGGCGCCCCCGACCGAAGCGGTGGCCGTCCCTGCGGCGATGCCGAGCAGGACGTTGAACAGAACGATCGCCGTGGCGTCGTTGAACAGGCTTTCGCCTTCCACCAGGACCATCAATCGCTTTGGGGCTCCCAGTTCCTTGAACAGCGCGACGACCGCAACCGGATCTGTTGCCGAAATCAGGGCTCCGAACAGAAGCGCGGTTGCCAGAGGCAGGCCCAGGGCCCACGCGCCAAGATATCCGACGATGGCTGTTGACATGAGGAAGGCAGGAATAGCAAGCGTCAGGACAGGGACGATGTTGCGGAAGAGGATTTTCGAATCGAGGTTGAACGACGATTCGAACAGAAGCGTCGGCAGGAATATGAAGAAGACGACTTCGGTGGGGATCTCAGTGTCGAGAAACGCGAAGCCTTCCCATTCGAGGAATGCCAGGCGTACAAAGAAGCCAAACAGGACCAGGACGACGGTGTATGGAAGTCGAATACGGCTGGCGACAAGCGAAATCAGTGCGGAGGCCAGCAACAGTCCGGCAAGCAGAAGGACGACAGTTACGAGATCCAGTTCCATGAGCCTCCGTCGCGTTCCGTCCTCGCCGCTTCCTGCGATCTGTGTCGTTCGCTGGCCTGGCTGACAATCAGATTTCCAGGGCCTCCCGGGCCCGTATCACGTCGTCGGCATCGCCGAGTACGACCAGCGTCTGGCCCGGCTCGACGAGCCAGGCATCGTCCGGGTTGTAGGCGAAAGAGTCCTGACCGGGCCGACGCGCTCCGACGACGAACAACCCGTACTCCGACCTTACAGGGATGTCACCGAGGCGTTTGTTCGCCCAGTCACAACCGTCGGTGATCTTAAGCTCTTCGAACCGGTGCGACGGGCCTTATCGCGCAGCATCGTGTCGAGAAACATCACGACTGAAGGCCTCACGAGTTCCGAGACCAGGCGCAGGCCACCGATCGTACCAGGATTGACTACGGCGTCCGCCCCGGCTCGTTCCAGCCGCTCGGCCATGCCCGGTTCGATCTCCTTGACGACGATGCGGACCGACGGGTTGAGCATCCGGATGCTGAGCGTTGTTACCAGCGTATCCCTGTCGTTTGGCAGGGCCAGGACAACGCCAGCCGCCCGTTCGACGCCAGCGGTCTTCAATACTTCTTCGTTGTCGGAGTCTCCCTCAATGATCGGATTCTCGTGGTCGGCACTAAAGTGGGCGACGGCGTTCGGGTCCGGATCGATGACGACGAACTCCCTGTGAGTCCGGTCGAGTTCTTCAACGATACGGAGACCGGTTTCTCCCGCTCCGCAAACGATGAAGTGATCCTTCATGGAGGAAATCTGGCGTTGCATTCGTCTCTTCCAGAAATACTGATTGAGGTCTCCTTCTACTATATAGGCCGTGACGACGGAGACCGAGTACAGCATCACACCTGTTCCTGCCAGGATCAAGAGCAGTGTGTAGGATCTCAGGATCGGGCTGGCGGTGGTCTCGATCACCTCTGAGTATCCCACCGTCGTGACGGTGATGACCGCCATGTAGAGGCAGTCGAGGATGGGCGTCTCCGGACTGAGCACCTTGTACCCCGCCCCGCCGAGGATGTATTCGCTCAGCAGCAGCATGATACCGATCTGGAATCGGCGCTTCATCGACCGGTCAATGTCCCCCTTTCGTGGATCGATACGCCGACGATTCTACCCGATTCAGACCGGGTTCACGTTGGCCGAAGCGGTTGACGAGGCCCAGACTTCCCAATCGGGTGGGCGGGCTGGTAATCTGGCGCCCGAAGATGACGACTAGCACCTCCCCCAGGTCCGTTCTGGATCACGACCTGCAGAGCCACTTTGCCGGCCTTGCGGGTTTTGACAGTACGCTTTCGTGTGAGCGCTCGTCGTTGTATGCCGGCCTGAAAGCCGAGATCGACCGCGTACTGGAGGGAATAGAACAGGACGACCAGCCACGTGACCCCGGTTCCGCCGAATCATCGTCTTCGATTCGAGCCGTCGCCTGGAACATCGAACGAGGCATTCAGCTCGATGGAATCGTCGATGTGCTCCGCTCCGACGCTCGCCTGGCGTCCGGTGACGTCTATCTGCTGACTGAAGTCGACTACGGCATGGCGCGCGCCGCCAATCGTCACGTCGCCAGGGAGATCGCCCAGGCGCTCGGCCTGGCCTGGGTCTTCGCCCCCTGTTATCTGGCGCTGAACAAAGGCGCTGGCGTGGAAGCGGAGGCCGAGGGAGAAAACACCCAGGCTCTACACGGTAATGCCCTGATGTCGCGTCATCCCCTGCTGCGGGTGCACACGCTCGCGCTTCCAAACGGCAAAGACAAGATGGCGGGACGTGAGAAGCGGCTCGGGTCGCAGCGAGCGATCGTTGCCGATGTCGACCATCCGTCCGGGATGTTTCGCGCTGTCGTCGTTCACCTGGATGCCCACTCCACTCAGCGTCATCGCCACCTTCAGATGAAGCTCGTACTGGATCATCTAGACAGTCTCGAACAGGGACTGCCGGCGCTGATCGGAGGAGACTGGAACACGACGACACACGATGCCAGTCGGGCGTTGTACTCCATCCTGGGGTACTGCCGCCGGGTGCTGATGGGAGTTCGAGGCGTTCTGGCCAACCATTACCCCTACCCGGATCGCTGGTTCGAGCGGCATCTCTTCCGGGAGATCGAATCGAGAGGCTACCGCTACCGGGACCTCAACGTACCCGGAGGCTGTACACTGCATTACTCGACCCAGGATCTGGCAGCGAACCGGAACATGGGCGAATGGATCCCACAGTGGTGCTTCTGGTTCATCAATTGGGCGCTGGAGACGCAGGGTGGCCGATGTTCATTGAAGCTGGATTGGTTTGCCGGAAAGGGAATCCGGCCCGATCAGAGCGATCAGAGCAGCGGTTGTGAGATCCTGGGCGACCTTGGAACGTCGGGCGCTCCACTGTCGGATCACGACCCCATCCTGCTCGATTTTACGCCCGAGTCCCACGCGACGGGATGACTTGGAGGTTGGGATGAAGAGTTTGGTAACGAGTCTGATTGTTGTCTTGCTGTGCGGTTGTGCTTCCGAGCCGGCATCATCCGCGGGCGGAACCACAGCGGAAACCGGCCCGGCCGAAACCACGGAGGCGGATGAGGAAGGCGCTCTCGAAGCTGTGCAGGCGATGGTGGCTGCGCAGGACGTCTTTTCGACCATGAATCGCCGGTATGCCCTGACCGTCGCCGAGCTGATGAGCGCCATGACGCTCGAAGATGATCCCACTCGCCGCGACACAGGCTACACGATCCGGATGCGGGGGACGCCCGCGGCGGATGGCTATCGCATCACCGCCGAACCGCCAGACGGCGCGGTGGACAAACGATCGTTCTTCGCGGATGCGAGCGGCGTGATCCGGTCGGAACTCGGGCGGCCTGCCGGCGCGGACAGCCCCGCCCTGGGCGAAGAATCCGCAGAGGAGGGCCCGTCCTCCTGACTGACTTCTACCTCGGGTGACAGTATCGCTTCGTGATGTGTCGTCGTCCTGTGGCCAATAATCGCGATCGGTGCAACTAGAATCCGAGAAGTTCGGATGGCCGATTGTCGCAGTGAGTTACCGGTGAAGACCGGCGATTCGGGTATCAACCCGTGAGGAAAGGAGGCCTTGTCATGAAGACAGTCTGCGAAAGGGAAAAACGCCCGTCTGTTGTCGCCAGGATGAGACGTGCTCTTGCCGCCGCCATAGGTGCTGTATGCCTGGCGGTCGGTGGTCTGGCTACACTGTGGCTGGTTCCCGGGGTTGGCAGAAGCGAGATCCCGGTCGCCGGATTTGCCGCCGTGAATCTGGCTCCGTCACTACCCACGAGAATCGTGGCCAGCGCCGAGACAGATCCCGTCCCCTCGGGCGGCGACGCTGCGGACGATCCGGCAATCTGGATCCACCGTGAAGATCCCTCACAGAGCATCATTATCGCCACTGACAAAAAGCTTGGGTTGGGTGTTTACGATCTGACCGGTCGCCAGATCCAGTTCCTTTCCGATGGTCGAATGGGAAACGTGGACGTCCGTTACGATTTCCTTCTCGGCGAACGATCCATAGACCTGGTCGTCGCGAACAACCGGAAAGACGATTCGGTCGCCATCTACGTGGTCGACATCGCCACTCGCAGACTCAAGCCGCTAACAAGCCGATTTCCGCACACGCAGATTTCGAGCTACGGTTCGTGCCTGTACCACAGCCGGTCGACCGGAAAGTATTACTACTTTGTCAACTCCAAGAAAGGTGAAGTCGAGCAGTGGGAGCTTCTTGCCGATGGGAACGACGCCATCGCCGGTAAGATCGTGCGCACGTTCGCAGTCGGCTCAAAGACAGAGGGTTGTGTTGCCGACGACGAGTTCGGTCATTTCTACATCAGCGAGGAGAACGTCGGAATCTGGAAATACCGGGCAGAGCCCGATGGCGGGACCGTTCGCAGTCTGGTGGATTCCACGGGCATCCGAGGTCATCTGAGTAAAGACGTCGAAGGCCTGGCTATCTACTATGGCGAGAGCGGCGCCGGTTACCTCATCGCATCCAGCCAGGGCAGCAATGGATTCGTGGTCTATCTTCGCGGAGAACCTAACGACTACGTCACGACTTTCGGAATCGTGGCGGGAAACGGCTTCGACGATGTCACCCACACAGACGGCATCGACGTGGTGAGTGTCGGCCTCGGACCCTATTTCCCCAAAGGTGTTCTCGTCGTGCAGGATGGGAAGAACGACCGAGCGAACCAAAATTACAAACTGGTGTCGTGGAAGAAAATTGAAGACGGGTTGCCGGTCGTTTCATCTCGGCTGCAGAATCGACATGTCCTGTTGCCAAAACGATCTGCAACCCGCGATGTTATCGAGTAAGGAGGCTTAAAGTTCTGTTGTTGCGGGGACGATGGCGTTCCGTCGTCTTGAGGTGAAAGTCGGCTAAAACTGTAGCGGCGCACTATGAGCGCCGAACAAACGGCGGTCGTAGACCGCCCATACAGTGTAGATCCGACTTTCACCGCTAGCGGGCTAGTCTTCGGTCTTCGCTTCCAGGTCCAGGGCGGCGGAGTTGATGCAGAAGCGGAGGCCTGTGGGGCGCGGCCCGTCCGGGAAAACGTGTCCGAGGTGCGCGCCACAGGAGCTGCACATCACTTCGGTGCGGCGCATCCCGAGGCCGTCGTCCTCCTCGAGGGCGACCTGTTCCGCCGAGACCGGCTGGTAGAAGCTGGGCCAGCCGCTGCCGGAGTCGAATTTCGTTTCCGAATCGAACAGCTTGTTCCCGCAGGCGACGCAAAGGTACGTTCCGGGTGCCTTGGAATCGTGGTATTTTCCGGTGAACGGAGGTTCGGTGCCCTTTTGCCGGCAGATGTTGTACTGCTCCGGCGTCAATTCCTTCCGCCAGTCTTCGTCAGTTTTCTCGACTTTCGTCATAGGGAGATCCTAACAGCTTTAAGAAAAAGGGAGATCCAGGATTCTTCCTTCCTGGTCGAAAAACCTCAGCACTCCGGCCGCCGACTGGTTCGAACCGCTGAACAGGATGAATTGGGTCGTCCACCCTCCCGCATCGGCGAAGTGGGGGAAGAACAGGTCCTCGGTCGACGGCGGATCCGCCTCGTTGGACGGCGGAGTCGTCGTAATGAGGAAATCGCCACGCTCGTTCGTTCGGGCGCGCAATCCCACCAGCGCGACCGACCCGGACGACGACGATATCCGCACGATGCCGCTGAACGGATTCTCCAGCGTCGGAAAGAGCTCATCGATAAACAGGGCGACCTGTCCCGAACCCGGAACGGTGGCGGATGTGCTCAACGCCACGGCCGTGCCGTCCAGACGGGTCAACTCGAAACTAACGTCGACGGGAGACTCTGACGTATTGGCGATCGCGACCCCGGTTCGGATCGAGCCGGCAAGCCCTGGCGTTCCCGAGGACTCGACGTAACTCCGGAACGCGGTCCCCACAGCGTTTGCCGGAACTCCTGCTTCCGATACCGTGATGCCGCCACTTTCCAAGGAGAATATGGCCAACCCCGCAGGCGTCAGGCTGCCGTCATCGGGGACGATCCGCACCGATCCGGTCTGGACGGCACCCACGTTGGCGGTCTCCAGGCGCACGGAGGAACGCGAGGGGATCGTATAGTCGAAATCGGATCCGATGCCCCCGTCGGCAAGCGCCAGTTCGACTGGTTGTCCTCGGACCTCACCCTCACCGGTGTCCCGGAACTCCACGGAACCCGAAAGGGGAGCGCCGGTCGGGTTCACGAGGACGATCTGGGTCGTCCAGCCGCCCCCGTCGGCGAAGTGTGGGAACAAGATGGTATCGGTCGAGGCTGCCGGGAGGGTAGTCACCGGCAGCGTTGTGGTAAGGAACTCCGACCGTTCGTTCGTGAAGCCTCGGAGAGCCACGACCGCGACCGGAAGGCTTGAGCTGAACGTGAACGTGCCGTCGACCAAAGGGCCGCCGTTGAACGGTTCCTCGTTCAGGAATCTTGCGATCTGGCTGTTCGCCTCGAGCGGAAACGAGCCGGAGCCGAACGTGGTGCCGTTCCCGTCGGTGAAGAAAAACGACACGTTGGCCGACTCTGGATTCGGGTTGGCGATCGCCAAACCCGTGTTGACGCTGCCGCCGACCTGGGCGTAGATCCGTCCGGTCTGCAGCGTCGTCGTTGCGGGCACACTCGCCTCGCTCACGACGACACCTTCGCTCCGGAAGCTGAATATCGCCATCCCCGGCGGTGTCGTACTGCCCGCATCGGGGATGGCCTGGGAATAGCCGGCAACGGTCGTGGCCGCCTCGCCGGGCGTCGTGAAGGAGGCGCCGCCGCCGGCGAGCTCGAACGTCGTCTGGTCGGGAGTGATCCGTAGGATGAACGCGTCGGTGTCGCCCGCCGATTCCGACTGCAACGGCCCGAATGTTGGAAAATCGGTCGATGTGGTCGACCCCGTAATGTACAAATTCCTGTTGTTGTCGACAGCCAGGCCACCCGCGACATCGTCGCCCGATCCTCCGATGTAGGTGGAGTAGGTAACCAAATGCGACCCGGCCGCCAACCGGGCGACAAAGACATCCCGTGCATCAGCGTCGATCTGGGTCGGCGAAACCGTGGGGAAGTCGGTCGAGTCCGTCGAGCCAGTGACGTAGATCCCCCCCTGAATTCCCACGACCACATCAGCGGCGCTGTCGGTTTCCGAGCCGCCGAGGTAGGTGGAGTAGGACCAGGCGTTGCCGGGGACATCAAGGACGGTCAAAAACACGTCCCCGCCCCCACCCAATGACGATTGAAAGGCGTCGACCGTCGGAAAATCCGTCGAGAACGTCTGCCCCACGACCACGACGGCCTCGGACGACTCAATTGCGATGCCGCTGGGCAAATCGATGTCGCTGCCCCCGAGGAGCGTCGAGAACTCCAGTGCCCCCGTGGGCCCGAATCGTGCCAGAAACCCGTCGAATTCGCCCCTGAACGTGGACTGAATCGGGTCTACCTTGGGAAAGTTTCCCGATGAGGTCACACCGGCGACCCAGACGTTGCCGTCCTCGTCGGCAACGATGGCACGTCCCGAACTGCTGAAGCCGAGATACGTCGAAAATACGAACCCGGTGCCTTGCGCGTTCAGCTTGGTTATGAACGCGTCGTTGATGTCGAGGCCGAGTTCCTGGAAGGCATTGGCCGTCGGAAAGAACGGAGAATCGGTTTCACCGGTGATCAGGATGTTGTCCTGAGTGTCAAGCGCGATGTCGGTCCCAATGTCATCTCCAGACCCGCCCAGGTAGGTGGAGTACAGGAGTTGGTCTCCGGAGGGAGACAGCGCGGTGATGAACACGTCGAAGAAGCCCGCGGATCCGTTTTGAATCGCCCCCTGAAGCGGGAAGTCCGTCGAGTCCGTCGCCCCTGTGATGAATACGTTGCCCACCGAGTCCAGGGTTATTGCGCGGCCTACGTCGGCGCTGTCGCCGCCGACATAAGTGACAAAAGCCGCGGCCGATCCATCGGGTGTCAGCTTGGCGATGAAGGCGTCTCCGTTCTCGCGGGCGCCGGATTGCAAAGCTTCCGCAGTCGGGAAGTCGGTCGAGAGCGTCGTCCCGGTGACGTAGGCGTTGCCGTCGCCGTCCACAGCAATTTCGAAAGCCGTGTCGACGGCGGACCCGCCCAGGTAGGTGGAGTATGCCACTATTGGGTCAATGATTAGGGTACGTTCAGGGTCGTAACGACCGACGCTGAAGCGAACTTCGTCGCCTTTGAGCTCGTAACCGCCCCCTACGATCTGCCGCTCGCCGCCGATTTCCTGGTACAGCGTCGGCGGGTGCTGGACGAGCTGTCCTTCTTCAAACTCCGACACGAGGTTCCCTTGGCCATCGACATACACTCGGTCGGCTCCGTCGATGCGAAGGCGGATGTTCGCAGGGTCTGCTCCGGGGTGCACGATGAAGTCGTATTCGAGATCCCCTCCGGTTCCACGGTAGAGGGCATCGACTCCCGCGTACACGTCGCGGAATTCAACCTGGGCGTATCCGGGTACGTTCCGCAGCCATCGACTCGGATCGCTACCGATGAAATAGTGCGACCTGGTCTCGGTTCGGTCCAGCCCGACCGCCTCCGCGTCCGGGTTCGCACCGAGCAACGTCATCCGAAGGACCTCTGTTCGGCTGGATTTCATCGGTCCGGACACCTCCCGGGCGGGCTTCTCCAGCCGGAGCACGGCGCCCTCGGGACGGAGGAACAGACTGTATCCGTCTCCCCGAGCCAGGTAGTGGACATCTTCCCTCGTCTGGCCCAGGTTTTGTTCGAAAGTCATCGGGAGCAGGCGGACTCGTGAAATCTCCGGTTCCGTCGCCCGATCCTCGGGTTCCACACGTGGTTCGAGCATGATGCAGCCAGTAGTTGCCCCGATCATGAAGGACGCAAGCAGGATGCACAGCAAGCCGCCGAGTCGGATCGGCTTCGAGGACAATGGGGACGAGATACGTTTCAAGGGCCTTCCTTTCTTTCCGTACGGACTGTGACATAAATACTCTACCGGAAAATCCTCAGGCCTTGCACCCACCCCCGGGGGGTCCCCTCCGAGGCGTCGCTCGCCGGTTCGGAGCGGTCGTTCGCCTAAAAAGAGGTGCCGGAACCCGCCGGATTGCCTATTCTGACCCCGAAGGGACGGCTTCGAGGCCGCATTCGGGGAGAGTACATGACTAAGAAGACGATGGATTCCTCTCAGTTGATGGTCGGGCTGCTTGTCGTCGCCGTGGGAGTGTTGCTGCTGCTCGACACTCTAGACATCGTGGAAGACCCGCTCAGGTTCTGGCCGCTTTTCCTCATCGTTCTCGGCATCATCAAGCTACGTAGCACCGAGCCCTCTTCGCGGGGTATCGGGTCTATGCTCATCGCCGTCGGCGCCCTGTTCCTGATCTCGAATCTGGGCTACTTCAGAGTGAGGGTCCGCGACCTCTGGCCTCTGGCGATCATCTTCATGGGTGGTGCGGTTATGTGGAGGGCGTTCGGCGGTGACCGGCCGACCGAAGCCGCCGATCGAATCAATGACGTCGGCGTCCTCGGAGGCGTGCAGCGAAACTGCAGTACCCAGGATTTTCAGGGCGGTGAGCTGACCGCGGTCATGGGCGGCTGCGAGATCGATTTGAGAGAAGCATCGATCGTGAATTCGCCTGCAGTCATCGATATCTTCACCATGTGGGGCGGAATTCAGCTGAAGGTGCCCGAGGACTGGAGCGTCAGCGTCGAAACTCGCGCCATCCTGGGAGGGGTCGTCGACAAGACGCGTCCCCCGAAAGGTGGCTCCGAAAAAACTCTCGTGCTCAAGGGATACGCCGTGATGGGCGGCGTCGAAGTGCGGAACTAGCGACACCCTGTAGGCTGGATCGACTCCATGCACCCCGTCCTCACAGAACTCCGAAGACTGCTGTTGTACCTGACGCTATGGGTGCCCGTTGCGGGTTTGCTGGTCGGGCTGTTGGAGCTGTCGAACATCGCCGAACTCGTCTTGATACCCGTGCCGCTTTCGGTCGTCTTCGCTTTCATGTGCCTTTCCGCCTGGTACATTTGCCGGGCCTTTCCACTCGGCCAACAGAGCTTCCCCCGCATTGTCGCCCTGGCAGGCGGCACGGCGGTGGTGACCAGTTCGCTGTGGGTTCTGCTGGCGAACGCGTGGGTACTGGTCCTGAATGAGGCCCTGGGTTTTTCCGTTCTCGATGATCGGTTCGCTTCCGCCATTCCCCTGCTCTTCGGCCTGGGCTTCGTGATCTACGTGGTCTCTGTTGTCGGGCACTACCTGTTCATTGCGTTCGAGGCATCCGGCGAGGCCGAAAAGGCCGCGCTTGAGGCCCGGATCCTGGCCCGGGAAGTCGAGTTGAAGGTGTTGAAAGCACAAATTGACCCGCACTTCCTGTTCAACAGCCTCAATTCGGTGAGTTCGCTGATCGGTTCGGATCCGTCCGGCGCCCGGAAAATGTGTCTCATGCTGGCCGAATTTTTGCGGGAGAGCCTGCGCTATGTCAACGCAGACGACATCTCGTTGGCCGATGAGGTCGCGCTTGTCGAGAAATTCCTCAGGATCGAACAGGTCCGGTTTGGGGAACGCCTCGGCACCGACATCCGCATCGATCCTGATCTGACTTCCAGCCGTGTTCCTCCTCTCCTGTTGCAACCCCTTGTCGAGAACGCCGTAAAGCATGGGATTGCGCATCTCATCGAGGGCGGTACGGTCCACCTCGCCGCTTCCCGCATCGGCGATGACCTGAAGCTCGTCGTCGAGAACGACTGCGATCCGGAACGTCCCGCACCGTCGAAGAGGGGAATCGGTCTGGAGAACGTTCGTGGCCGCATCGATGTCCTGTTCGACGGCCGGGCTCGGGTGGACGTCGACTCACGTCCCGAGCGTTTCGTCGTGCAGATTCGGATGCCTTACCTGGCGGAAAAAAGCGGCGAGTCGAGCGCGCCACCCGCAGTCGGGAAGGAGGCCGGGGCGTGAAGGAATGGAGGATTGGGCATTACAGGGTCGAGGACAAACTCGGCAGCGGCGGCATGGGCGAGGTCTATCGAGGCGAGGACACCCGGCTGGGCCGCCCGGTCGCCATCAAGATTCTTCCCGGGCACCTGATGGAGGACGGAACCGCGTTGGACCGTTTTCGGCGGGAGGCCCGAGCCTCCTCGGCGCTGAATCACCCGAACATCTGTAGGATTTATGACGTGGGGGACGTTGACGACCGTCCCTACATCGTGATGGAACTGCTCGAAGGCGAAACGCTCGCCGCCCGGATCGCGCGCGACGAGCTTCGTACCGGTGAGGTGCTGAAACTCGCGATCGAGATGGCCGACGCCCTTGACGCCGCTCACACCGCGGACGTCGTTCACCGGGATATCAAACCGGCGAACGTGTTCATCGACCTGCGTGGATCGGCAAAGCTGTTGGATTTCGGTCTCGCGCGGTCCATGGAGTCACCCGCCGATTCCGACGTCGAGACCTTTCTGACGGCACCGCACGCCCTGATGGGGACAGCGCCGTATATGGCGCCCGAACAGATGCGCGGTGAGGAAGTCGATAGGCGCGCGGACCTGTTCTCCTTGGGAGCCGTGCTTTACGAAATGATCAGCCGACAGAGGGCGTTCGACGGCCGAACCGCAGCCGTCGTGTTCGAAGCCGTTCTGAACCGCGAGCCGCTGCCCGTCGGAGAGCGCGTTCCGGAATGTCCGACCGAGTTGCGCGAGATCGTCCGCAAAGCCCTCGAGAAGCGAATCGATCTGAGGTATCAGTCGGCCGGGGACTTGCTTGCCGACCTGGGCCGCGTCAAACGCGACTTTGATTTTCAGTCGGAAGCTCTGCGTCGCGCGCCCCACGATTCCTTCCAGAGCGCGCCCACATCAGGTCCGATCCGCGCCCTTGTTGTGGACGACGAGGAGCCGGCCCGTCGGGTGTTCCGAGAGTACCTTGCCGACGATCCCCGGATCGATGTCATCGGAGAGTGTGCGAACGGGTTCGAAGCCGTGAAAGCTGTCGCTGAACTCGAGCCGGACCTCGTGTTTCTCGACATTCAAATGCCGAAACTTACCGGATTTGAAGTGCTCGAACTGCTCGAGAGTGATGTTGCCGTCATCTTTGCGACGGCCTACGATCAGTACGCTCTGGAGGCGTTCGAAGTCCATGCAGTCGACTATCTGCTGAAACCGTTCAGCAAGGATCGCCTGGACCAGGCCATCTCTCGCGTAGCCTCCCGGATGGGTTCGGGCGGGGATCAAAACATCGCCGGCTTGATGTCCGACGAGCGGTCCCGACGCTCACCGGCGGAACGGGTTCTTGTCCGGGACGGCTCTCGGGTTCATGTGATCCCGGTCGAACGCATCGATTACATCGAAGCGCAGGACGACTACGTGTCGATTAAGAGTTCGGGGCAGACGTACCTGAAGCAGGACACGATGGCGGTAATGGAATCGCTACTCGATCCCCGGAGTTTCGTCCGCATCCATCGGTCCTACATCCTGAACCTGGACCGGCTCTCCCGGATAGAACTGCTGGCGAAGGACAGCCGTGTAGCCGTTCTTTCCGATGGGACGGAGCTTCCCGTCAGTCGGTCTGGTTATGCGCGCTTGAAACCGTTGCTTTAGCAGCCTGTGGTGGAATAACGCCGGCAAGGAATCTCATAGCCCAGACGAGTCGAAGCCAAGCCTTTGCGCCTGAAGTGACCGCTCCGCCTTCCCCCGCGGCGCCGGATTGGCCTGCGATTAGAGAAATAGATGGGTTTCCTGTAAAGTAGCTTGTTGTGGCCAGCTGACTGTGTTCTATTGAGGTTGAGTGATGGATCGCGCAGCCTTCCGGTTTCAGCTGCCTTCCTGGGGATCTTAACTGCAATGGCGGATCGGGCAGCTTGCCTCGCCCGATCATCTCCCAACTAAAGCGAAACCTCCGGAGAACGCATGGAGCGAGTCTGGATTGAGGGCAGCAGCGCTGTTCGCAGCGTCCCCAAGGACGCAGTCCCCACGATAGACAACCCGCCGTTCGTTGGGGCGTCGACTGCCACCTTCATGGAGCCCGAAGAGATGATTATCGGGGTTTCCGACGGGGCGGTTACGCGAGCCTATTCGACATGGCTCCTCAACCGATACGAGATCGTCAACGACCGGATCGGAGGAAAGCCGATCGTCGTTACCTGGTGCCCACTCTGTTACTCGGGGGCTGTCTATGTGCGTCTGGCCAGGGGCCGCGAACTGATGTTCGGCAACAGCGGCATGCTCTGGCGCGAAAACCTCGTACTCTACGACCGCGAGACCGAATCCTGGTGGTCCCAGCTGGCCGGCCGTGCCATCCGCGGCGAAATGCAGGGCGCGTACCTGGATGTTTACCCGGCCACCATGATGAGCTGGAAACAATGGGTGGAGGCCTATCCCGAGACCGAGGTCCTGTCGAAGAGAACTTCGGGTGGCGTGGTCGGTCTGCGCAACGAGTCGGCGGCCTACCAGAGGAGCACCCGCATGGGGATTACGGGCCGGACCCACGTCAAGCTCGATGATGTCGGTGCCAAGGAACTGGTACTCGGATTCGAACTCGAGGGGCGCCACTACTCGGTCGTCATCGCCGCGCTCAAGGCCAGCCCCGTCGTGATGTCCGTCGCTGGCCGACACCCGATAGTCATCGTCCGCCTCAACGACGGCACCGGCGCCAAGGTGTTCCACGCTGCGCAGCGGATACTGACGAGCGGGGCCGTCACGGATGGTCGGATGACACTCGTGGATCGCCTGTCCCGTGAAGAGTGGGACGGCCTCACCGGTCTTCCCCGGCAGGCCCCCGAGGTCGGCCCTGGTCTCGAGTCCCTTCAGGAAATTCCGTCCCGCCTGTCGTACTGGTTTGCCTGGAAAGCTTTCTTTCCGGAGACGGTGATCATCGTCCACTGACCGCAATTCGTGCCACCTGGTGTTCAGGCCCCTTCGACGTTTTTCACGATCGCCTCGAGTCCCGGCTGAAGCTCCCTCCCCTGTTCCCCCACCTCTTGTAGTGCGACAATGGCCGCGGAGACATGGATTCGCCTATTCCCAATACACGGTGGCCATTTCGGGGCTGGGCCGGGCTGGCCCTGGTGGCAGTATTCTGGGCACTCAACTGGTCGCTGTCCGGGATGCGCAGCCACTGGGGTTTCTTCCCCCTCTGGCTGGGGTATTGCCTCACCGTCGACGCCGCGGCGTACTACCGGACCGGTACTTCGCTGTGGACGCGAAGCCGGACGGGCTACGTCGGGCTTTTCCTGGTCTCGGCGCCGGCATGGTGGTTGTTTGAGGCGATCAACTGGCGGACGGCAAACTGGTTCTACGAGGGCCGGTCCGCCTTCACCGATCTCGAGTACATCGTATTGGCATCGGTGAGCTTTTCGACCGTGATGCCCGCTGTATTCGGTACCGGAGAGCTGGCGGCTACATTCGGCCCGATCCGGCGCCTCGGTCCGCGAAGCCCCAGCGCTATCGGGGCGGGCTTTCGCTACGTTGTCCTTCTTGCGGGCGTCGCCATGCTCGCTTTGTTGCTTACCTGGCCCCGCTACTTCTTTCCGCTCGTATGGGTCTCGTTGTTCTGCATCCTCGATCCGTTGAACGACCGCCTGGGAAGCCGATCGCTGATCCGCGAGGCCGCGCGCGGCGAGTGGCGTCCCTGGCTGGCACTGGCGACCGGTTCCGTCGTCTGCGGGTTCTTCTGGGAGATGTGGAATTTCTATTCATATCCCAAGTGGATTTACCAGATTCCTTTTGTAGACTTCCTTCGGGTCTTCGAGATGCCGCTCCTGGGTTACGGAGGCTACATTCCCTTCGCGCTGGAACTGTTCGCCATGTACCATTTCGTCACGGGATTACTCGGAGTTGCCCCAGCGACCTCCTACATACGGCTCGTCCCGAATGAAGCCTGAGTGAATACGCTATGAAGAATGCCCTTCGTCTTCCGAAGACCACGCTAGTCCTGATCGCGATTCTTTCTCTTTATTCGTGCAACGCTCCACCCGAACCGGCCTCGGATGTACCACTCGATTCTGTGGAGCTGCCGGTCGCGTTTCTCGGTGTGAACGTGATCCCCATGGATGCCGACCGCGTGTTGGCGGACCAGACCGTTATCGTGTCCGGCGGCAGGATCGTGTCGGTCGGACCCGCATCCGAAGCGGACATACCCGACGGCGCCGTTTTGGTCGACGGGGACGGGAAGTACCTGATGCCGGGGCTGGCAGAGATGCACGGCCATATCCCGCCGCCTACAGAGTCGGAGGAGTTCACCGAGTCGGTCCTGTTCATGTACCTGGCAAACGGGATCACGACCGTGCGCGGGATGCTGGGCTACGAAGGGCAACTGGAGCTTCGCAACCGGGCGAGTTCGGGCGAGTTGATCGCGCCCAACCTCTACCTGGCGGGTCCCAGCTTCAACGGCGATTCCGTCGAATCCCCGGAACAGGCAGCCGAGAAGGTGCGGACGCAGGTCGGGGAGGGCTGGGACCTGTTGAAGGTGCATCCCGGCCTGACCCTGGCCGAGTACGATGCGATGGCCGCCACGGCCGACGAACTCGGGATTTCCTTCGGCGGTCATGTGCCCGCCGATGTCGGCTTGGCGCACGCGATCGAGATGGGACAGCAGACGATCGATCACCTCGACGGATATGTCGAGTACCTGAACGGCGGCCGGGGTCCCCTCGCCGACGCCGAAGTGGCCGACATCGTGGAGCGAACCCGGGCTGCCGGTGTCTGGGTGGTGCCGACGATGGCGCTCTGGGAGACGATCATGGGTGCCCGTAGCGTCGAGGCGCTGACCGCCTACCCCGAGCTTGGGTACATGCCGCCGGCGATGCTGGCCCAATGGGCGCGGCAGCACGAGGCCCGTCTCGCTGCTCCGGGCTTCGATCCGGACGTTGCACGGAGGATCGTCGACAATCGGATGCGGATCCTCAAGGCTCTGGGTGACGGCGGTGTCCGGATTCTGATGGGGACCGATGCGCCACAGCAGTTCAGCGTGCCGGGATTTTCGATTCACCGCGAGCTCGCGGTCATGGCCGAGGCCGGCCTGTCCCCTTACGAAATCCTGAAGTCGGGAACGGCGAACGTAGGTTTGTATTTCCAGGAAAGGGACAAGTTCGGGACCGTCGTTGAGGGTGGCCGCGCGGACCTGTTGCTGGTCGAGCGGAACCCGCTGGAAGACGTCGGCAATCTCAAGTATCGGTCCGGGGTTATGGTGCGCGGCCTGTGGCTACCCGAGGATGCGATCCAGCAGCGGTTGGCTCGCATCGCGGCGTCCTATCAATGAGCCTTCAGAGCGCCGGGCTATCCTGATCGGCGGGCTCGCCACCCTTCCACCGGATCACGCCCGTCGTGTCCGTGTAGAAGTGGCGTTTCGTATCGGGATTGATGAGCGGTGTGGCCAGGATGCGGTAGCCGATCTGGTCATCGAGGATCGTGCGGTACCGGTATCCCCGGATCGTGACGGCCGTCAACTCGGAGTTGAGTAGCCCCGCGACGACCAGTTCGGTGAGTGAGAATCCGTAACGGCCGTCGTTGGCTGCCGCAAACGCTGCCTGAGCGACGTTGACCTCCCGAAGTCCTTCAATCGCCGCTTCTTCGATCTCGCTCTGATAGTCACGGAGTGTCCCGATGGCCTGATCGGCGACTGCCGTTTCCCGGTAATCCCGCTCGATCCGGGAGAGCAATGTCTCTGCTTCGAGCGGCTCGCGCCGGTCCATCGCCTGGTGCGCGGCCTGGAACAGGATGCGGGCCTGGTCCTCCGGGTCCCCGCAACCGGGAAGCACCAGCAGCAAGAGCATGAGGCCGCGTTTCTTCATCGGGATATCATCGCCGCGGCCAGTTCCTTGACAAGCTTCGCAGCGAGCGCACCGGTAAGGTTGTTGTGGTCGCGGATCGGGTTGACCTCGACGACGTCAGCGCCGACGATCTTTCCCTCGAGAGCCTGGATCATGCCGATGACCTGCCTTGGTGTCAGGCCGCCCGGTTCCGGATGTGAGACGCCGGGCGCGTAAGCCGGGTCGAAACCGTCCATATCCACCGAGACGTAGACCGGCCGGTCGAGTGCGACCGTCATTCCGTCGACGACATCCCGCATCTCGATCACTTCGACGTTGAAGCGTGCCGCCTGCTCCCGTTGATGTCCTGTGGCGGTCCGGATGCCCACTTGAACCAACCGATCGGCAAGACCGTTTTCCATCACCCGGGCAAATGGGGACGCATGCGAGTTCGGGTTTCCTTCGAAGTCGTGGTAGAGGTCCGGATGGGCGTCGAAGTGGAGGATGTTCAGGCGGTCGTATTTCCCCCGGAAAGCCTTCACGATGGGATAGGTGATCGCGTGATCCCCCCCCAGGACGATCGGCGATAGACGGCTCTCCAGAAGGAGGTCGATCGCTTCGGCGACCCTCTCCCAAGGATCGGCGAGTTCATCTACCGCGACGTCGCCTGCGTCGAACAGCCGGCCCACTTCCGCCAGGTTGACGCCTGTTTCGGTCCAGGTATTTCCGGACTCCGAAAACAGCGCTTCCCGGATCTTCGGCGGCGCTTCGGCCGGCCCCCGAAGGAAGGAAGAGTTGGCGTCGGACGGGATTCCGACCAGAGCGACACTTTCGTCAGACGTCTTCTCCAGTCGGGACCTGAAAGTCTCCAGTGTCATGTAGGACATGAGAGCACAGGTCCGCCGGGTTTTCCATCCCGCCCGTTCAGTCGGCCGAAAGTCCGGGGAGACGTGACTGGCTCCACGACCGGCCCTCAGCCCATCAAGAAGCCCTTCCGATGCGAGACCCCCAGCACCTTGAGGCAGCGCGAGCAAAAGTAGAGATACCGGCGTCCGAAGAAACCCCGAAGCTCACGGAACCAGAGCTCTCCGACCGGTTCCGAGCAGTGTGGGCAAAGTGGTGAGGCATCCTTTTTCTCTTTGAGTTCGATCACTGTGGCTCTCCTTTCGCATTCTGATCCGGCAGCGGTCCGGCTTGTCGGCGGATGCGGATCGCCGTAGGGAACCTGGATCCGGGCCTTCCGAATCCAGAGTGTCGCCTACCATGTATACGTTTCGAGTAGGGTGATTGTTGCTGGCCGAGGCAGAGAAATCACGGGCGGACATGACACGCTTTTCTAGCCGGTTGTTGGATGGAGGTTTCCCTTTCTGCCAGTCCCTCGTCGCGAGACCATCCTCTATAGCGACGGCCGCCGTCTGTGCCAGTCCGTCGCCGACTCGTAAGCGTGACTGACTTTGAAGAGCGTGAACTCGTCGAAAGGCCGGCCGTAGAACTGGATCGTGACGGGCAGTATCGGCGGTCCGGACGCGAACCCGCAGGGGATCGTGATCGCGGGGAGTCCCGTCATATTTCCGATGAAGGTGTTTCCTCGGCGGAACCGCGGAGGGGTCGATCCCGGTCGCACATCGCTCCGCGCGTCCTCCGGCGACCGAAGCCGTCCTGCAACATTTGTATTGCCGGGGACGGCCATGACGTCACACGTTTCGAAGACCCGTCGCATATCTTCCTGAAGGATGGTCCGAACTCGAAGCGCCTTGATGTAGTCGGTCGCGGTGTAGAACTTGCCGGTCTCCAGCCGCTCGCGTACGAGGGGGTCGAACAGCTCCGGCGTGTCCCGCAGCCGTTTTTCGTGGAAGCAGGCGGCTTCGGCCATGGCGATTGTCCATCCCGCAGAGCCGGCGAGGTTGGCGTTCGGCACCTCGACGTCCACAACGCGGGCACCCATGCCCACGAGCGTCCGGATGGCTTCGCGGACGCCGGCATCGACGTCGTCGGACGCGCCCTCGAAGAAGTAGTCGGTCGGGACACCGATCCGGAGGCTGCGGACGTCGCCGTCGAGAGCAGCCGAGTAGTCGGGAACGGATTCATCGATCGTGGTCGGATCTTACTCGTCGTAGCCCGCGATGACTTTCAGCATGTGCGCGGCGTCGGCAACCGTCTTCGTCATCGGGCCGGCGTGATCCAGAGTCCAGCTCAACGTCGTTACGCCGTACCGGCTGACACGGCCGTAGGTTTGTTTCAACCCGACTATTCCATTGGCGGATGCAGGACCGCGGATGGACCCGCCCGTGTCGGTGCCGATGGATAGCGGAACCATGTAGGCGGCAAGGCTGGCGCCGGAACCGCTCGACGAACCCGACGGCGAATAGTCCAGATCCCAGGGGTTCCGCACAGGTCCAAATCCGGAAAGGACTCCGCTGCCCATCGCGAACTCGAGCAGGTTGAGCTTTCCGATCAGGATCGCTCCGGCGTCGTTCAGACGCTGGGTGATCGTGGACTCGTGGTCGGGGACCCAGTCCGCCGTGACCTTTGACCCGTTGGTCGTCAGGATGTCCTTCGTCGCGAGAATGTCCTTCGGGGCGTAAGGGATTCCGTGCAGCGGTCCAAGGTACCGGCCGGCCCGGATTTCACGCTCTGCCTCGCCGGCGCGCGTGAGTGCATGATCGCGTGTGATCGTAATAAACGCGTTGACCTGGGGGTTGAGTTCCTCGACACGATCCAGAAACGCGGTCACGACTTCGACAGGAGACACGTCTCCCGAGCGGATCAGCTCGGCAAGCTCCGGCCCGGTTCTATAAACAAGTTCGTTGTCCTGCATTACGGCCGTCCCCTGGCGAGGAAGATCGGCGCCGGTTCGATGCGATCGTCGATCTCCAGGTCACGCACGATCTGAAACTGGCCGAGGCTGTTCCGGAGCGCCGCGGCCACAACTTCGATCCTTTCTTCGTCGAAGTCCTGGTCCAGTAACGCGGTTGCCGCTTCCAGCGTTTCCGGTGAGAGCCTGTCCTGGGCCTTGGCCGCCAGCTCGAGGGCTGCCGGGCCGGTGATCCCGAATGCCGCCAGAACCCGGATCACCTGGCGTCTCGTCACTTGCTCTTTTCCGTTGTCGAAATCCATGGTGCCTCACTCTTGGGATGAAGGAGTCTTCAAACAAACATGTCGAACGGCTCGAACCGGCCGTTCAGCAACTCCGTTGACGCCGGGTGGCCGAGCCAGCCTTCGATGGCCGTCGCATAGACGCGGCGGAAGTCCGTGGTGTAGACCAGGTTGTCGCCTTCATCCAGTTCGGTCAGGCTCGGCACGTCGCCGTAGTGCCCGCCCCGGACGCTGTTTCCCACCATGAACATCAGATTGGCGGCGCCGTGGTCCGTGCCCAGACTGACGTTTTCCGGAACCCGGCGGCCGAACTCGGAAAAGATCATGACGACCACGTCCTGGGCGCGACCGATGCTTTCCAGATCCTGGATAAACGCCGCGACGGCATCCGAAGCGTAAGTCAGCAGGCGGCGGTGCAGATCGCTCTGGAACACGTGCGTGTCGAAAGCATTGTTCCGGTACGACGTGTAGTACAGACGGGTGGGCATGCCGGCCGCGATCAGGGAGACGACCTTGGGCAGATCCAGCGGGTTGATCCCGTAGTCGGCCGCCGGGCGGTAGTCCGCCCAGGCCTTCCGCACGAGAGCGGACGCTTCGTTCGCGCTACGGGCGATGTCTCGCAGGAACCGTTGGGACGGGTTCGTCGCCTCAGTAGCTTCGGAGACGTGTGCAAACAGTTCGTTCTCCTGGTAGAAACCTTCGCGCGCAAACTTGTTCGGGTCGTCAAACACCACCGGTGTGTGCTCGCGGCTCCGCACCGCCAGCGACTGGCGAGTATCGATGTTCATCAGAAAATTCGGCGCGCCGCCCGGTGCCATCGAATCGGCGAGCCTGCCGACCCATCCGTACTCCTCGCCGCTGTTGGGTGCGGCGGTGTGCCAGTAGGCCATCGAACTGAAGTGGGAGAACGACGGGTTTTCGTAGCCGCAGCCGTGGATGACCGCCATCTTGCCTTCCTTGTACAGCCGCTCGAAACCGACGACGCCGGGGTTGAAGCCGAAGTGATCGTCGATCTTCCGGAGGGAGTCCGCAGGCAGTCCGATGTTGGGGCGTAGCCGGTAGTAGGCATCGTCGCCGTAGGGCACCAGCGTGTTCAACCCGTCATTGCCTCCCGACAATTCCAGAACGACGAAGATGCGCTCGTTGTCGGTACTCTGTGACATCGCCTCGGCCGTGCGTGCGAACAACGACGGGACGTGTAGACCACCCGCCGCTCCCGCCCCGATGCCGTACAGCCCCGCCTTCAACAGTTGCCGTCGGGTGATGTCGCCGATCTTCGATGTTCGATTCCTCATCCGGCTCTCCTCAACCCAACTGGTATTCGGGTTCGCTTAGGATCAGGTGCAGCAGCAGCCGGAGCGGATCCTCGAGATAGCTCTCGGCACTGCGGATATCCGCCGTTCCCAGTTCATCGGTCAGGAAGTCGATCAGCATCCTGCGCTTGTCGCCTCCGGGCGCGACCCGCATGAAACGGTGAATCAAGTAGTCGACGACCTCGGCCGTGTCGGTCAGGCTTTCATCCAGGACCATGCGCGTCAGATCAATCTGCGCCGTGTGGCGAGGGATCGGTTTCACGCGCTGGATCGCCATCTGCCATCCGCGGAAGCTGCCGTACCGCGTGTTGAAGTCCTCATCGCGGTCCGCCAGCATGTTGGATTCCGCCGTCATCTCCCCCGTGTTGGGCATCGTCGCCGTCGTGATGTCGTAACCATCGGCGATCCTGTCGGCAACTCCCCGTATTTGTGGGCTTCCGTTGTACCGGTCGGGTGGGATGAAGTTGATGTCGGGGAACAGGACGTCGCGGATAAAGTTGCCGCGTTCGAGAAGCAGGCCCGGTGTGATCCAGCTCCGGCCCTGGGCCCATCCGGCGACCGTCGGGGGGCGGAACAGGAACTGGCCGAGTGCCGCCGTTGCTCGGTTGAAATCGGGCACTCCAGGTGTTTCTTCGAGGCCCAGCTTCCGGAACGTCGAGACGGCCAGCTCGACGGGGCTCTTGATATGGGTCCCGACCGATGCCGGACTGTAAAAGTCCCGCGACAGGAAGATCGTCCCGAGCAGAGGAACCAACTCGTAGTTGGCGTCCCGCAGTATGTCGCCAAGCTCGCTCCGCAATTCCGGGGATAGTTCCTGGCGGACGAAGTAGTGGTAGATCTTCCCGGCGATATACTCGGCCGTCACCGGTTGGTCCATGATGATGTCGATGACCTCGACACCGTCGAAACTGCCCGATCGTCCCAGGACCGTTTTCTGACCGCCGTCGTGTTCGTCATCGTTGACGACGAACGCCAGGTCTTGATAGTTCCAGCCCGTGAAGGCGCGGGCTGCCTCACGGATGTCGGTCTCGGTGTAATTGCCAACACCCATCGTGAACAGTTCCATGATCTCTCTCGCGAAGTTCTCGTTGGGCGCTCCCTTCACGTTCACGCCGGCATCCAGGAAAGAGAGCATCGCGGGGTCCCTGGCGACGGCGACCATCAGGTCCCGGAAGTTGCCTGTGCCGAGCACGTGGAACAGTTCTAGCTGGTTCAGCAGCTTGCGGTAGTCGCGAACCTTGGCCTCGTTGACGGCGAAGTGGCCGTGCCAGAACAGCGCCATCTTCTCTTCGAGGGGATGGCGAGTGGTGAGCATCCGGTCGGCCCACCAATAGCCGACCCGATTGGTCTCAAGCACGCTGGCCCGCAACCAGTAGAAGAATTTGTTGACCACTGGCTGGCGCCGGCGGTTGCCGGACGGCTTCACCTTGATGCCGAGCGCCTCGCCTGTTTCTTTAGCGAGGTCCGTCGTCGCCGGGCGGCTGGGCGGGAACGGTTCCAGGCCTGGATCGTGGATGTCCGAGTGATCGAAGGCAAGCAGGCGGCTGTTGTCGATCTCATGGAACTCCACGAAACTGCGGACCGCTTCTTCGGGCGTCATCGCGGCCAAAGCTTCGATCTCCTTAGGCGTGCCGCCGAAGCCGGCCCGTTCTAACAGGTGAGCCGCGAAATCGTAGTTCCAGTCGCCAGGCCCGATCGGTTCGAGGTTGTCGACCCACCGAGCCGGTCCCGCCTGGCCGTCCGCGGCCGAGGGCGCGACCAGGACCAGCGTCGCCGCGACGAACGCCATGGCTGTCCGCATCGCGATTCGATACATTTCCAGTCCCCTCCGTTGATGCTTGAACCCGGTGCTTATTCTAGGTCTGGAAACGGGTAGGGAGCAAATCAAACTACGGTCGCTCTCGCCGCTGCCTGTAATAAGATAGCGGTATGCATAGTCGGTTGTCCGTTCTCGCCATGTGTGCACTCCTGATTGCCGTATTGCTCGGAGTATCGTCTGGGGCGGCACAAGGTCGCCTGACGGTCTGGAGCGGAGTGTACGCGGATGACCAGGCCGAACGTGGTCGCGTTGCTTATGAGCGTGCGTGCATCCGCTGCCATGGCCCCGACCTCCAGGGCATTCAGGACGCGAACGTCCTCGGAGATTTCGGGCCACGCTTCCAGCTCACCGGACCCGAGTTCATGGAGCGGTGGCGGGAGGACCGGTTGTTGAGCCTTTACAACTTCATGAGAAGAGACATGCCGCCCCGCAATGAACCTGGAGTGACGGCAATGCCACTCGATGACGGCGAATACCTGGACATCGTCACGTATGTGATGCAGGTCAACGGCTTTCCTGCCGGGAATCGCGAACTCGACGTCTCACGAATGCGCAGGGTTCGAATCGAGGCGGAGGACGGACCGCGACCGTTGCCCAGCTTCTCTCTGGTTCAGATCGTCGGATGTTTGACCCCGTCAACGACTGCCGACACCTGGCAGTTGGGCTATGCGAGCGAACCTCTGAGGCTGAGGGACCTGGGCCCGCCCACCGAGCAGGAGATTGCCGCATCGGTGGACGAGACGCTCGGCCTCAGCTTCGTCGACCTGCACAACCTCGGCTATCTCGGCCGCGAGTTCGTGCCCGAGATCTACGAAGGTTACAAGATGCAGGCTCGAGGCGTGCTGATCCGGCAACCTCCGATTCTGCGCATCAACGTCGATTCCCTCGTGCCGTTGGCCGAGGAATGCCAGTAGCAGCTGCTCGGTCCACCGCCGCGGGCGCCGGGTCCGTGCAAACCCAAATCCGTTCGCTCCAGCCTTTCCTTCGTATAGAATCAGCGCCAAAGTTCTTATCAAACCCGAGCGGAGGTATGCCGTGACTGATAACACGAGTGAGACCCGACGGCGCTTCATGGCGCACTTTGCCCAGGCCGGCCTCGGCGCCACGCTTCTCCCCGGGGTCCTCTGGGGAAAGGTGCAGGAGGC
This sequence comes from Terriglobia bacterium, assembly GCA_965206125.1. Lineage (GTDB taxonomy): Bacteria > Acidobacteriota > Terriglobia > 20CM-2-55-15 > 20CM-2-55-15 > CAXWPM01. The sequence goes on along the minus strand of CBDBIN010000042.1, from coordinate 18,290 downwards.
GGAGGAACCGCGCATCACCGCGGACATGCTGCGCGATGCGCTGGCGATGTCCGGGATCGAATTCACTGACGAAGAGCGCGCCGAGATGGTGGAAAGAGTCAACAACACCATCGAGAACTACGAGAAGCTGCACGAGTTTCACATCCCGAACGACGTTTCACCGCCGTTCCACTTCAACCCGATCGTGCCTGGAATGCGAGTGAACCGGACCTCGCGTCCGATTCGCGTCAGCGATCCGCCGAGCGTCACGCGCCCGTCGAACCTCGAAGACGCGGCGTTCTGGTCGGTTCGCCGGCTTGCGGAGTTGATTCGGAGCCGCCAGGTCAGTTCCGTTGAGCTGACGACGATGTACATGCAGCGGCTGAAGAAGTACAACCCGGTCCTGAATTGTGTCGTCAGTTTCACGGACGATCTGGCGATGAGCCAGGCCCGCCAGGCCGATCGAGAGATCGCCGCGGGGCGCTACAAGGGGCCGCTTCACGGCATTCCGTGGGGAGCCAAAGACATCATCGCGGCCCGGGGTTACCGGACAACGTGGGGCTCGGGCGCCTACCAGGAGCAGGTGTTCGATTACGACGCGACCGTCATCGAGTTCGTCCGCGATGCTGGGGCGGTACTGATCGCGAAACTCACGAGCGGCGAGTTCGCCGCGGGCTCCAACTGGTTTGGAGGGCGGACCAACAATCCCTGGAATCCGGAGCGCAGTTCCGGCGGATCCTCGGCTGGGCCGGGCGCGGCAACCGGTGGCGGGTGCGTAGGTTTCTCTCTCGGTACGGAAACGAGCGGTTCGATTCTCGGTCCGTCCTCGAACTGCGGCGTCACCGGACTCCGGCCGACGCTGGGCCGGATCAGCCGCTACGGCGTGATGGCGCTGTCCTGGACACAGGATCGCGTCGGACCGATGTGTCGGTACGCCGAGGATTGTGCGCTCGTCATGCAGGCGATTTCCAAGCCCGACGATCGCGACATGAGTGTTCAGGACATCCCGTTTAACTGGGATGCAAATCTGGACATTACGCAACTGCGCGTCGGGTATCTGCCCGAATACCTTGATGCCGTCGAGGATTCGACACTCCGTGCGAACAACCAGGCGACGCTCGATCAACTCACAGCGCTAGGCGTGAAACTCATCGAGTTCGACATCCCGCGCTTCCCGGTTACGGTTACCGCTCACAACGTGGAAATGGCTGTCTTCTTCGACGAGTTCGTGCGGTCTGATCGCGTGTACGAGATGACTCGCGAGGGGCGGGCGGCAGGATTCCGCGCAAGCCGCCTGATCCCGGCCGTCGAGTACCTCCAGTCGCAACGCGCGCGGATGATGATGATGATGGATCTGGCCAAGGCCACCGAAGGTATCGACGTCTTCCTCATTCCGCGTGGAGGCAGAGGCGGTGGCGGTGGTGGCGGACAACCGGAAGGCCTGAGTGCCTCGTCGCAATGCAACTACGCGACGTACCCGGCCCTCGCGGTTCCCAACGGATTCAATGACGATGACATGCCGACCAGCATGACCTTCTTCGCACGTCCGTTCGGTGAATCGGAACTGTTGGCCGTTGCAAAGGCCTACCAGGACGCTTCCGGCCATCATCTGAAGAGTCCGACGATTCCGGTCTGACGGATTTTGTAGTGATCTTGCCGGGCGGACAGTCCGACCACAGCAAAATCGCGTAGCCTGTGGCGATGAACTTCGCGAGGGAAGAGGAGAGGTAGGAAGCGTGTGAGGGCGACCGGTAACAGCCGCCCTCACAGCTACGACTACGATCAATCCAGTTCCGAAATCGCCCGGGCCCGGCGCACCAGTTCAATGAACTCCGCACGGTAGCCTTGCGTGTCGGACCCCCTGCTGGCTTCCGCCATTCTGATCACGGAATCGAAAGTCGCGTTACCCTTGTAGGGTGAGTCGCGCAGGATAATTCCGAATGCCGCGACCGCGCCTGCAAACCGGAAGTCAGCACTGGCAAGTTCGTCACGGACGTCAACACGGTTGAGAACCGCGGTTTCGATCAGCTTGCTCTCATCGCCGTCGGGATCCTTGTACCGAATCTTGATCGTCATCAACTCGCCGCTGGTTGCCGCAGCGCTTGACTGGGCCGGCACCTGGTACTTCAGGGGATCGACACCGGGAACGTCCAGATTGACGCCAGCCGGAACGATTTCGAAGAGTGCGGTCACCGTGTGCCCCGAGCCGATCTCGCCGGCATCCTTCTCGTCGTCGTTGAAGTCCCGATCCTCGAGAACTCGATTTTCGTAGCCGATCAGACGGTACGCGTTGACTTCGAGCGGATTGAACTCGATCTGGATCTTCACGTCCTTGGCGATCGTGATCAAGGTCCCCGCCATCTCGTCGACCAGGACCTTTCGTGCTTCCCGGATCGTATCGATGTAGGCGTAGTTCCCGTTTCCGTGATCCGCCAGTGCCTCCAGGCCCGCGTCGTTGTAGTTGCCGGCGCCGAACCCGAGGACGCTCAGGAAAACACCGGTTTCCGCCTTCTCCTCGATCAGTCGGGTCAGGGCGCCGTTGTTCGTCACCCCGACGTTGAAGTCGCCGTCGGTTGCGAGGATGACGCGGTTGACGCCGCCCTCGATGAAGTTCGCGATGGCGATGTCATAGGCCAGTTGGATGCCCGCTCCTCCGTTGGTTGAACCGCCGGCCCGGAGCTGGTCCAGGGCGCGGATGATCCGGCCTCGCCGATCCCCACGGGTAGACGGCAATACCACGCCCGAGGCTCCCGCGTAGACGACGATCGCAACGCGATCGTTTTCTCCGAGCCCGCGGACGAGCATCTCCATGCCGTCTTTCAGCAACGGCAGTTTGTTGGCATCCTGCATGGATCCGGAGACGTCGACCAGGAACACCAGGTTCGTGGGCGGACGCTCTTCAAGCGCGACGTCCAATCCCTTGATCCCAACGCGAACGAGACGATGCTCTGCCCGCCACGGCGCGCTGTCGATCTCCGCATGCACTGCGAGGGGGTGTTCGCCTGAGGGCGGCGCGTAGTCATAGTCGAAATAGTTGATCAGTTCTTCGATCCGGACCGCATCACGCGGAGGGAGCACGCGCTGATTCAGGAACCGCCGGACGTTGGCGTAGGCCGCCGTGTCCACGTCGATCGACAGCGTCGCCAATGGGTCTTCTGAGGCCGATACGAAGGGGTTGTCGACGATGCGGTTGTACTCCTCCGTGTTGAAGGCATCCCTCGAGCGGCGATCGGGAAAGACAACCGGCAGACGCCCCGAGGCTTCAGTTCTGATTTCTCCGGGGAACGTCGGTGGCGTTCGGACAGCGAACAAGTTGTTTCGGAGCATGCCATCTGCGTTCGCCACCCCGTCGAGAGTTCTTGCCTCGCTAAAGCTCACCGGCATCTGCGGGGCCGGGGGCGCGGGAGGTGGCGGTGGAAACGCCTGGCTTACATCGGCCGGCCTCGCCGAAACTTGCTCGCGCAACACAGCAACGACGGAATCGGTTTCGACCTTCCCCAGGTCTTTGGACTCCGGCGTTCGGACGTCCTCGGCAAGTCCCGTGGAGACGAGGTCGGCCGCTGGGGCTGACCGTTCTGATTCATCGGCGACCTGATCCGCGTCGACGGCCCCCATCTGGGCTTGGACCCGCTGACCTGCCCTCGGCACGATGTCCGTCGCAGGCGCCGGCAAAATTGCCACCTGTGCGATCGGCTGCGTGACGCCGGCGCTTCTAGAACGGAGAAGAGCCGGGGTCATCACAGCTACCAGACCCATCACCAGAACTGCCGCCAGTCCGGCCGCCAGAAAGCCCCGTCGCATCCTCCAGGCACCTTCCGCCGGAGCGGCCGTCTCTTCGATCCTTTGCCGTTGCTCTCGAGACAGCCCTGCGGGTGATTCCGAAGCAAATGCACCCTGGAGCAGAACGACGGATTCCCGCACCTCTTCGAGGATCTGCCGGGCGTCCGGGTCCGACCGAATCTGGTGCTCGAACGCTTTGCGTTCTTCGAGATCCATCTCGTCGAGGACGTACTCGGTCCAGCGGGGATCGTTGCGGTCGATAGTCATAGAAGCCTCCTTACCAGGGACGGTGCCGGGGGTCGGTCGTTCTCAACCTGTTCGCGGATACGTGTGACACCGCGATGGATCAGAAAACCGACGTTGCTGACCGACAGGTTGGTGATACTGCTGATTTCCTTGTAACTGAGGTCGCAGCGGAACTTGAGCGTGAGGACTTCCCGCTCCTTAACGGGAAGAGCTTCCACCAGGTCGAGGACCTGCCCAAGAGTTTCCTTCTGTTCGAGTATGGCCAGCGGCCTCGGGCCGGGACCTGGGCGAGTGTCGAGGTCCAGATCGTTCAGCGGGCTCATCCGGCTTTCCTTGCTGCGGACGTCGAAGGCCCGGTTGCGGCACACCGTGAACAACCATTGCGCAAGGTGATCCCGCACTCGTGCCGTCTTCTCTTTGCAAAGACGCAGGTAGGTGTCCTGAACGACCTCACGGGCTCGCTCAACGTCGCCAAGGATTCCAGTGGCGTACCGGACGAGCGGACGTTCGTACCGATCGAGGGCGAACTGGAAGAAATCGGCTTTGGATGTATCGTCAGTCAACGGTCACGTCCCCCTTTTCTATCACTGACAACGATCCCGGAGAGACTTCCTTAGAGATATAGACACCAGGAGCGAAGAAAAGTTCGTGGCGACCCATGCCTGTTTCTTTGCCAGCCCGGGCTTTCGCGGCTAGAATGATGAGACCATCAAGCGTCGAACCTACTGAAATCAGGAGGGCTGACCGTGACCTCGTTTGCGACTCGCCTTTTCGTTTTGATGACCTCGATCGTGGCCTTCGCCTCGCTCGTTGGCGCCCAGGCGCGTGAGGTCCCTTACTACCAGGGTGACCAGCGCGAAATCTTCCTAAAGGAAGCCGAGATAACCGACATGACCGCCACCGAGACCGGTATCACGCGGCCCAGGAAGACGACCCTCGAAACGGCCGAACTGACGCATTTCGCCCTGTTCAAGACCGTCGATATCTTCCGGCGCGGGCCCTCACGACTTGGCGACGGTACGGTAGAGGTCGACTTCCAGGACAGTTGGAAGACAGAAGTTGCCGCCTACGAACTCGACAAGATGATCGGTCTCGGGATGGTCCCGGCAACGGTCGAGCGGCGCCACAACCGTGATCAGGGGTCGATGCAGTGGTGGATCGACGGCGCGATGTCGGAGCTTGATCGTGTTGAACGAGGCACGCCCCCTCCGGACTCGGCAGCGTGGAATGACATGGTGTTCAAAATGCGTGTGTTCGATGCCCTGATCTACAACGTGGATCGAAACGGGCGCAACATGCTCGTCACCCCGAACTGGCATATCTGCCTGATCGACCATTCACGCTCGTTCCGCAGGCTGGAGGGCTTGCGCGAACCTGAGGGACTATTGCGCTTTTCCAGGTCCTTGCTGGACGGAATCCGCCGGTTGGATGAAGACATGCTGAAAGAGAGGTTGGAGGATTACCTGACGATCTACCAGATCCAAGCGATCCTCGTCCGGCGTGATCTGATACTGGAACGCGCGGACGACGAGTTGGTCGCCGAGCGCGGCGAGGACCGGGTCCAACGAATCCGGAGTCGTACACTTATAGATCGCCGCTACAGCGGGGATCGTCTACTCGTGCCGTCCTGTACGACTAGCAGCCTGTGGCGAACCGCTGATTCGAACTTCTACTGTAGCGGCGGTCTATGACGTCTATGACCGCCGGGATCCAACGAATCCGGAGTCGTACACTTATAGATCGCCGCTACAGCGGGGATCGTCTACTCGTGCCGTAGCGCCACGTTGGAATCGACGCGTGCCGCGCGACGGGCCGGGATGTAACAAGCCAGCAGGGCCACGAAAACAAGCGTCGCCGTAATCGGCGCGAAGGCCATCGGGTCCGTCGGGTCAATCAGCGGCGACAGCGTGGTCATTATGACGCCGACACCGTACCCCCCGACCTGGTCAGGCCCACGACCAGCCCGGCCAGCGTGATCGTCATGCCCTGCCCGATGATCTGTCCGTAGATGTTTCCGGCTTGCGCACCCAACGCCATCCTCACTCCGATCTCGTGCGTTCGCTCGCTGACCGAGTAGCTCACCATGCTGTAGACACCAACCGAGGACAGGATCAGAGCAAAAACGGCAAACAAGACGTTTCTAAACGCCTTCATGTTCGTGCCTTGTCAGCTCGTGCGCACCGGGCGGCGCATCCTCTTCAGGATTCTGGCCTGGAACCGGTGGTTGCCGGTCTTGTTCCGTGCCGTGGATGTGCTGCATCAACCTCTGCGATGCTGACCCGATCTCCGAAGATCTCCAAGAGAACGAAATCCGCGGCCGCTTCCGAATCGACGACCTAGCGCACAGTCTGGATGTCGAAGACAGGTAGGTTCGGGTCGACGTGACCGACGGCGGTCCGCATGTCGCATGCCGTACCCAATAGTCATTGCGGCCTCGACGGAGAATTGAAACGTGTTGCAGAATCGACCTGGCTCCCGGCAAGTGGTAGAATTTTCGGCGTCAATATTACCGATTCTGTATGGAGGAGATTTATGAGGCTGAGTACGATTAGTTTAGTTTGTCTGGGGCTGTGCGCCGTGCTGCTGGCGCCCGTCGTCTTGGCGCAGTCGGACATGGTCGGAACGTGGACTGGTGACTGGGGTCCCGCGCCGAATCATCGCAACCCGGTGACCCTCGTGATGAGCATGGAGGGCGGGAGCCTGAAAGGAATCATCAACCCCGGCGCCGAAAACATCGAGTTGACGAAGGTGACCGTCGGCAACGATGGGATGATCGAGATGGAAGCCGTAGCTCCGGGCCGCAGGGGCGCCGAGTATTCCTACACGATCGAGGGCAAGCTCGAAGGTGGAGTGTTCACCGGTACCTGGAACCACGACAACCAGAGTGGTGACTTCAAGGTCACCAAGGAATTCTGAAGAACTCGTAGCGAGGCGCGAAAGGCCTGCCGGCGTCACTGCCGTCAGGCCTTTCCTGCTTAGGTTTGGTTTGTTGAAGCGAAAAAGGCCTGACGGCGCGTCCTGTCGCCGTCAGGCCCGATCTCTAGTGTCCTTCACCGCCTCCGCTGGTGTACCGCCGTCGAATCCTTCCGAAGTGGGCTCCGCCCCTGCAGCTCTTCCTGATCCCTCGCGGTGACGACTACCGTCCCTGGCCGAACATGCCTTGTTGCTCCTAGAGGTCCGAACGGGCCGTAGTCAGCCGCGTTACATTCTTGTTAGAGCAAGGGGCGTGCCAAACCTGAAGGGGAATACCGGCTGCGTGATTTCAGCGAGTTAGCAAGATGGCAGGGTTGGACGCTCTGGTCCGTCGACAATTTTCGAAGAAACTTTAGCGAAAAATGTTGTTGACGACTCTTTTTGCGAGGATGAGCCAGGAGGCTGAAGAACTCTCGCAGGTTCTAAAAGTGAAAAGGGCCCGACGGTTCGTCCGTGAACCGTCAGGCCTGATCCCTAGTGTCCTTCATCGCCCACGCGAGGTACCGCTCGTCGAATTCCATTTCTAACGTGGGCTCCGCCCCAGCAGCTCGATCCTTGAATCTTGCGTTGACGACTACCGTCCCTGGCCGGACTCACCCTGTTGCAACTAGAGGTCCGAACGGGCCGTAGTCAGCCGCGTTACTTCTTCAGGATTAGCAAGTTCGGGGCCAAACGAGGTCCTCGTACGTCAGGACCAGTTTTCAACGGTTTAGTGGCCGTTTCGCACTTCGAAGCAGTGCAGCTGTCCACAAAGTTTGCGGACGCCCGGCAAACATCGTAGATGGTCGGCAAGTTCTGCTAGGCTGTCGGAATCCGATGCCCTACGAAGTAAAAGAGATCTACTACACCCTGCAGGGAGAGGGCGCCAACACGGGGAGGCCGGCCGTTTTCTGCCGATTCGCCGGGTGCAACCTGTGGTCGGGCCTCGAGGAGGATCGGTCGTCGGCGATCTGCGAGTTTTGCGATACGGATTTCGTGGGAACGGACGGACCCGGCGGTGGAGAGTTTGCGGATGTGGACGAATTCGCCCGGGCGATTGCCTGCGCGTGGCCAGAGGACACCAACGATTCCCGGTTCGTCGTCTTCACGGGTGGCGAGCCGCTCCTGCAGCTGGATCTGGACGTAATCGATCGGCTCCACGAGGCGGGTTTCGAGGTCGCGATCGAAACCAACGGAACGTTGCTCGCCCCCGAGGGAGTCGATTGGATCTGCGTGAGCCCGAAGGCGGGAGCCCCGCTCCGATTGCGTTCGGGCAGCGAGCTCAAGCTCGTATTTCCGCAAGAGGGGGCCGATCCCGTGAACTTCGAAGGTCTGGACTTCGACCATTTTTTCATCCAGCCCATGGATGGACCGGATCTCGACCGGAACGTAAGGGCTGCGGTGGACTTCTGCCTGGCGCATCCCCGCTGGCGCCTGAGCCTGCAGACTCACAAGATGGTGGGGCTTCCTTAATGGAGATCTACAAAGCGTTCCGATTCGAAGCCGCCCACAGGTTGCCGAACCTCCCCGAAACCCACAAGTGTCACCGTCTGCACGGCCACTCGTTCCGCGTCACGGTGTTCGTCGAGGGCCCGCTCGACGAACATCTGGGCTGGGTGGTCGACTTTGCCGACATCGACGAAGCGTTCCGGCCCGTCTTCGAGCGAGTGGATCACTACTACTTGAACGAAATACCGGGCCTGGAGAACCCGACAAGCGAGAACCTCGCGCGCTGGATCTGGGACCGGCTCAAACCGAACCTGCCCGCGATGAACAAGCTCGAGATCGCGGAGACCTGCAACGCGGGCTGCGTCTACCGCGGATAGGGGACAGGCTCCTCTGTCCCCCTCTGCCTCCTACACTTATTGCAGTCTTAGATTCGGGGCGATGTGGCCGCAGCTACTCGTGTCGCAACGCGATGACGGGATCGATGCGTGTCGCTCGATGTGCCGGTATAAAGCAGGCAGCGAGACCCGTGCCGACAAGGACCGCCACGACCGCCAGAAACACCGCGGGGTCCCAGGGTTCGACTCCGTAGAGCTGCTGTGCCAGCCCTCGAGAGAGCCACAGCCCTATCACTGAGCCGATTGCGACCCCACTGGCGAGCTGGCTGGCGCCCTGGCCCAAGGTCGAACCGAGTACCTCGGCTCGCGTCGCGCCCAGCGCCATCCTCAGGCCGAGCTCAGACGTACGACTGCTCACCGCGAACGCCATGACGCCGTAAAGGCCGATCGAAGCGAGGAAGAGTGCAACCGATCCGAACACGATGAAGAACCGGCCGTAAACGCGGAAACGCCCGACACTCTGCGAGATGACCGCATCCATCGGCCGCATGTCGGTGACTGGCAGGTCCGGCGCAATTCGATGGATCGCTTCGGTAATGCGCCGTACAACCCACACGTCACTTCCGCCAGCGCGGATCGCGATGTTCACGCCGGAGATCCCGAATCGGCCCAGCCGAACGCGCGGATCCGGACTCGCGCTCTGGTCGAGAGGGAAATAGAGAGAAGGGTCGTCACAATAATGCCTCCTCGATGTGCCGAGTAATTCCGGTTGACCTGGTTCCGGAAGCGAGCCGGGTGGTGGAGGACGGCGCGGCCGGGCGTCCATCGCGAGAGTAGAGATTCCAGCGTCTGGTTCCAGAACCAGCGGCGAGCAGCTCGACCACCATGCCGCAATACAACGTCGGGGTACTCCTCGGCGAGGTCGCCCCGCGATCACCTCGAAGGCGTCGTAGGGCAGCAGCGCCCAGAGAAGGAGCCGGGCCAGGCGCGGCGGCGTGGATCGCGTTCGACGATTACGATCCACCAAGCATCTCCTCGATCTTGGACATCTGGCCCTTGGCCATCTCCCTGATAGCAGAGAAGGATCGGTTCAAAGCCTGCGCTCCGGCGGGTTCCAGACGGTAGTACTTCTTCCGTTTCCCACCGCGCGTGGGCGTGGCAGCGCCGAACATCGAGGTCACATAGCCTCGAGCCTCCAGCCGCTCCAGCGTTGTGTAGACGGAGCCGGAGGAAACCTGGCGACCCGTGCGGTCCGCGATTTGCCCTCGGATCGTGACACCATACGCTTTGTCCGCCAGGCGCACGAGCGAGAAGAGAATCAGCTGTTCGAACTCTCCGAGGTGTTCAGCCATTCGGACCCCCAACCACAATACTCACACTGTAGTTAATATCGCCCGTGAAGGCAAGCAGGAATCTCCGCGTATAATCCATCAATCCTAGGAGGCTTCGATGACACCGACCTCGAGACTCGTGTTCAGGACACTTGTTTTCTTCGCCCTCGCTTTCGGCGTCGCGGGTTGGGCAAGAGCTCAGCAGTCCGACGTTATCGTCATTCAGAACGGTACGATCGTCACCACCGAAGGGCAGTATGACGCCGACGTTCTGGTCCGTGATGGCGTGATCGTCGCGATCGCCCAGGACCTGGCCGTCCCGGCCGGTGCCCGCGCCATCGACGCGTCCGGTCAGTACGTCCTGCCCGGTGGTATCGACCCGCACGTCCACATCGGCGGCGGGACGCGCGTCGACGACTATCGGACGGCATCCCGTGCCGCACTCGCCGGTGGTGTGACGACGATTTCGAACTTCGCTTCCCCCGGCCAGGGCCAGACGCTGGCCGAGGCCGTGGACCGGGAAGCGGCTGTGATCCGAGAACAAGCGGTCGCCGACGTCATCCTGCATCCACGGATCAACGACCCGGAAACCCAGGAAGCCCAGATGGCGACCCTGGCGGAAACCGGACAGACGAGCGTCCAAAGTCTTCATGGTGGACCGCCGGATTCGATCAGGACGTCCGGGCGTACCTGGCGACCCTGGACGCGGCGGGCGATGCCGGCATCCTGACCATGGTCCACTGCGAAGATAGTTCCATCCTGAACTATGCCGTGGCTGAGCTCACCGCCGAAGGCAAGACGTCGCTCGAGTACTTTCCCGACGCAAGACCCGTGCTCGGAGAAGTGGTCGCCACCCAGCGTGCAGTCGCGATGGCCGAGACGACCGGTTCGCCGATCTACATCGTCCATCTGTCCTTCGGAAGCCGCGCTGCGTGTCGCCGAGGACGCGCGTCAACGCGGCCTGCCCGTCTTTGTGGAGACACGGCCGATCTACCTGCATTTTACGAGCGAGCGGTTCGAGGGAGAAGATCGGGGCCTGTACGTCGGACAACCGCCGCTCCGGGAGCAGACGGATCAGGACGCCCTCTGGGCCGGGATCGCCAACGGCGCCGTCGATGTCGTCGCGACCGATCACGTGGCCTACATGAAGGACGTCAAGCTCGACCCCGAGCAGACGATCAGCCGGCACCGGGCGGGGATGAACAACCTCCAGATGCTCCGCCCGATGCTTTTTTCCGAGGGTGTCATCGGGGAGCGCATATCGGTCGAGCGCTTCGTCGCCGTGACAGCGTCAAACCCGGCGAAACTGTTCGGCCTCTATCCGCAGAAGGGAACGATCGCCGTGGGTTCCGATGCCGACATCGTCCTATGGGATCCGGACGAAACCCGGACCGTCCGTGACGAAGACATGTTTTCCGCGACCGGCTATTCCGTCTATTCAGGACAGGAAGTGACCGGCTGGCCCACGATGACGATCCGCCGCGGTGAGGTCGTCTTCGAGAATGGACAGATCCTGGCGGAAGCAGGTAGCGGGCGACTGCTCGCACGCGGACGCTGGCGGGCCCCTTGAGCCACCCGGGGTGGGAGAATACGTGGCTGGGTTGGCTGTTGGGATAGATCGGGCTCCCTCAGAGTGGTTTGTGTTTGAAATAAAGCTCTATGGACAACACGATTTCTAGTTCGTCTCGTACCCGCCGATTGACCGTGAACCCATCCCTGATCTCCGTCATCCTGGGAGCCTTGTTGCTGGCTGGGGCAGGCCCTCTCAATGCGCAGTCCAGGATTGGAGCAAATCAGACCATCGCCGGGGACTTGACCAACTCGAGTGAGGAATCGAGTCAGCGGTTGAGCTATGCGGATCGGTATGAGTTCACGCTGCGCGGGGCGGGAGAAGTGACGATTCGGATGGAATCGGCAGATTTCGACACGTACGTTTATCTGCTGTCGTCGGGCGGAACGGTGCTGGCCTCGGACGACGACGACGGCGGTGGGACGAACTCGCAGATTCAGACGTCGCTGGAAGCTGGGACGTACACGATCGAAGCGACGTCGTGGTGGGTGGGAGCGACCGGATCCTTTGCTCTCAGCCTGATCACCGAGATTCCCACCGGTTTCTTGAAGATGGTTGACGGGGAACTGACTTTCGGGAGCGAGAGCTCGAGTCAGCGATCCGGTTACGCGGATGAGTATGGGTTCACGCTCGGCGGCACGCAGGAAGTGATGATTCGGATGGAATCGGCGGATTTCGATACGTACCTGTATCTGCTGTCGTCGGACGGGACGGTGCTGGCCTCGGACGACGACGGTGGTGAGCGGACGAACTCCGAGATTCAGACGACACTGGGAGCCGGTACGTACACGATCGAAGCGACGTCGTGGAGTGTGATAGGCACGGGAAGTTACACGCTGAGCCTGGAGTCGGAGACGATCATCACGGCGATCGATATGGGGAGGACCCTCAACGGGGAGTTGACCCGCGCGAGTGAGGAATCGCATCAGCGGTCGAGCCGTGCGGATCTGTATGAGTTCACGTTGAGCGGGACGCGGGAAGTGACGATTCGGATGGAGTCGACAGATTTCGACACGTACCTGTACCTGCTGTCGTCGACCGGGAGGGTACTGGCCTCGGACGACGACGACGGCGGTGGAACGAACTCCGAGATTCAGATAACGCTGGGGCCGGGGACATACACGATTGAAGCGGCGTCCTGGTGGGTGGAAGGGATGGGCGTCTACACCCTAAGCCTGGAGTCGGACACGATCATCACCCCGGCGATCGGGACGGGGCGAACAGTCAGAGGGGAGTTGACCCGCGCGAGTGAGGAATCGAGTCAGCGGTCGAGCTATGCGGATCTGTATGAGTTTACGTTGAACGGGACGCGGGAAGTGACGATCCGTATGGTATCGGAAGACTTTGACACGTACCTGTATCTGCTGTCATCGGACAGGAGGGTGCTCGATTCAGACGACGATGGCGGTAGTGGGCTGAACTCCGAGATCGAGACGACACTGGAACCCGGGACATACACGATCGAAGCGACATCGTGGAGGGCCGGAACGACCGGTGTCTTTACGCTGACACTGGTGACAGAACGACCTGGCGGCGCTGAGAAGAAGGAGCTCCTCGGGGGTCGGCAGCGCTGAACGATCGCAATTCATTTTGGTATAGAAAGGAGACTCACATGAGGATCTTCGTAATGACCGCAGTCGCCGTGGTCGGCATGGCCTGCTCGTCGGCGCCTTCGGCCGTTCTCGTTGTTGAGGAAACGAGGGTGCAAGATGGGCAGAGCGAGCAGGCGGCGCTGGACATACTCGGCCAACGTTTCGTCGACGCGCTCAAAGAGGAGAACATCGTCGCATTTGGTCAATGCTGGCTGCCCGCGGGAATGATGCCCGTGATGCTAGGGCAACTGCAACTGCCGCCGGATGTCCCCATGCCGACGCCGGAGCAAATGAAGAGTGCAATGTCAGGAATGGTCCCTCGGGACAGGGAGATTGCCGACGATTTCCCGAAAGTGATGGAAGCGTTCAGAGGGATAAGTGCCGATCTTTCGGGGATGGAGTTGGTCTCCATTACGGCCGACATCGGAGAGCGGGACGGCGTCAAGCAGACATCCAGTTTTGATCTGACGGTCCGGATGGACGAGGAGACAACGATTCAGTTCTATCTAGACGACGGCATGATGGTCAACGGCGTCTGGTATGTGACGGATACGGGGCTGTCATCCATAACGGTTACCCGTGGTGGCGAGACATCGACCGTGTTGGTCGGCGAGACGGAGGATCGGCAGGGCGAGCAGGAGGCGCTGGATATACTGGGCCATCGCTTTGTCGACGCGTTAAGAGAGGAAAGCATCGTCGCCTACAGTCAATGCTGGCTGCCCGCTGGAATCTATCCCGCGATGCTGCAGCAACTGGAACTACCACCGGGTGTCCCCATGCCGACGCCCGAAGACATCGACGGTGTGAAGCAACAAGTGGTCGAGAGTGACAGGGAACTTGCCGATTATTTCCCGAAGGTAATCACCACCCTGCGGGGGATCAACGCGGACCTATCCGGGATGGAGTTGGTTTCCATAGCGGCCGAGATCGGAGAGCAGGGCGGCTTCACTATGACCTCCAGCTTTGATCTGACGGTCCGGATGGATGAGGAGACAACGATTCAGTTCTATCTCGACGACGGCATGATGTTCAATGGCGTCTGGTACGTTACCGAGACGGGGCTCTCATCCATAACGGTCACCCGAGGTAGCGAGACTTCGACGGTGTCGGTGGGTGGAGATTAAGGCATTCATCCACCGTCCCCGCCCCCGCCAGCACCCGCTTCCACGAGCATGTCGACAAGGAACTCGAACCCTTCCCCCCCCTCGCGCGCTTGCATCAGCGCGGTCCTGCCCAGTTGGTTGCGATGATCGAGGTCGACGCCGGACTCGATCAGGAGACGGACGACCGGTCCGTTGCCGACCATGACCGCACGGATGAGGGCTGTGTCGCCGCCGGCGGTGGTAGCGTTGACGTTGGCGCCTCGGTCAATCAGTAGCCCGGCCGCTTCCGCGTAATCGGAAAATCCCGCCTGTCTTTCCTCCCAGTAGGTTTTCGGCTCGAGGGCCTCGACTGAGCCGAAAAGGAATGCGACTCCGAGTGAACCCGCTGACGCGGTTCGCATGAGGAGAGTCGGTCCCTGCTCAGAAGAGGTGTTGGGGTCCAACCCGTTCTCGAGTAGCGCCGACATCACAGTAGGGCTGCCGGCAGTCGCAGCGACCTCGGGGACGGTTTCATTCGAGCTGTTTCGGGCATCCAGACCTGCCCCCGCAGAGAGCAGGGCGTCCACGACTTCCATCCGATCCGACAAAACGGCCTCGAACAGAATCGGATTTCCGTCTTCATCCGGCGAATCCGGGTTGGCTCCCGCGGCGAGCAGCCGAGACAAGGCGGAGTCGTTCTCGATCCGAATGGCGATCAACAGAGCTCCATTCAGGTCTTCGGCTGACGGTCCACCCGATAGAGCCGCGTCGATACCGGCGTCGTTGCCTTCCGCAGTAGCAAGATAGAGCTGAGCAGTGGTTTCATCCGGGACGTCTGCGCCGGCATCCAGCAAGGTACGGGCCATTTCGGTATTTCCCTGGAGCAGCGCGTGGAGAAGTGCGGTATCACCGGAATCATCCGGCGTAGAGAAGTCCGCGCCGGCTGCGATCAGCACGCTCAGGGTCTCCCAGGTGCCTTCCTCCGCAGCGATCAGCACCGCGTTCCTCCCGTTGCTGTCCCGCAGATCCGGATCGGCGCCGAGGGTCAGGAGCGTTTCGACCTCGCCCGGAGCTAGTGAGGCACCCAGGGAGACCCTGGTGAGCAAGATGGGTGATACGGCCCCAGCGCCAGCCATGTTGACGTCGCCTCCCGCGTCGACAAGGAGACGGAGAATATCCGGTGTGGAATCAGTCCACGTTGTGACGACGGTGTGGAAGATGGTTTCTCCCTCTTGGTTGATCGCGTTCAGGTCCAGACCGTGGTCGACGAACAGGCGTACGACCTCGAACAGCTCACGAGGGTGCCCGACAGCCATAGACCCCGACAACAGGTAGGCCAGATCGTTCTCGATGAGGAACTGCTCGAGGAGGCGATCGTTAAAGGGCACCTCAAACAGCACTTGGCTATTCGGGCTCGCCCCCGCGTCCAGGAGCAGTCGAATGGCGTCAAGATCGACCACCATGTCGTTCAGCACCGACCTCAGGCCGAGTGCTCCGTCGGCTCCGGCGTTGAGGAGGGATCTCGCGACGTCGGCGTGTCCACTGGTCGCCGCGTCGGAAAGCAGCGGAGGGTCCACCAGCAGCTCAATCCATCCTTCGCTTATTTCGCCGTGCCAACGTGGGTCGAATCCCGCATCCAGGAAGAGATCGACGGCTTCGACGCTTCCTTCCGCGACCGCCCGCTTGAACTCAGTCTCATTGGCCTCGTACCCGAGGTCTGCCAATCTGGACGCGCCTCCGCCGGCCCCCGCCTCCACGAGCATGTCGACGATGAACTCAAAACCCTCTCCCTGTTAGCGGGCCTGGTCGAGCGCGGTCCTGCCCACTTGGTTTTGATGATCGAGGTCGGCACCTGTCTCGATCAGGAGACGCAGGACCGGTCCGTTGCCGACCATGACCGCGTCGATGAGGGCTGTGGTGCCGCCGAAGGAGTCGGCAGCGTTGACGTCCGCGCCTCGGTCGATCAGTAGCTTGGCTACCTCGGCGTGACCCGAGAATTCGTCTTGCCTTTCGGCATAGTATGCCCCGCGGTCGAGGACGTCCGCTGAGCCGAAAAGGAATGCGATGCTGAGTGAACCCGCCGATGCGGTTCTCATGAGGAGGGTACGTCCCTCCTCAGAAGATGTGTTGGGGTCCAGCCCGTTCTCGAGCAGCATTGTCATCACGGAAAGGCTGCCGGAACCCGCGGCGACCTCGGGGACGGTTTCATCCGCGCTGCTTCGGGCGTCCAGACTCGCCCCAGCGGAGAGCAGGGCGTCCACGACTTCCATCCGATCCGACAACACGGCCCCGAACAGAATCGGATTCCCCTGTTCATCCATTGAATCCGGGTCGGCTCCCGCCGCGAGCAGCCTCGACACGGAGGAGTCGCTCTCGACTCGAACGGCGATCAACAACGCTCCATTCAGGGCCTCGTCCGATGGTTCATCGGACAGAGCCGCGTCTATCTCGGTGCTGTTGCCCTCCCCGGTGGCCAGGTAGAGGCGTGTAGTCGCTGCGTCCGGGACGTCTGCCCCGGCATCCATCAAGGTCCGGGCCATTTCGGCACTTCCCTGGAGCAGCGCGTGGAGCAGGGCTGTATTGCCGGAACCATCTGGAGTAGAGAAGTTCGCCCCGGCATCGATCAACACGCTCAGGGTTTCCCAGGCTCCTTGTTTCGCGGCGATCAGTGCCGCGTTCCTTCCGTCTCCGTCCCGAAGATCCGGATCGGCGCCGAGGGTCAGGAGCGTTTCGACCTCTGCCGGGCCCATGAAGGACGTGCCGATCAAGACTGGCGGGTCGGTCCCGGCGCCAGCCAGGTTGATGTCGCCTCCCGCGTCGACGAGGAGACGCAGGATATCCGGCGTGGCCTCGCTCCACCAAAGCACGACACTATGGAAGACGGTTTCTCCCTCCTCGCTGATCGCGTTGAGGTCCAGGCCGTGGTCGACAGCCTCGAGACCTCGAACAGTTCGGGCCCGTCGGCCACAAGCCCTGACATCAGCATGCCCAGCGCATTCTCGAAGAGGAAGCCCTCCAGGAGCCGCCCTTCAGACATAGCGAAGGCGTCGTCCGGCATCGGGCTGTTCGCGCTGACGCCCGCCTCCAAGAGGACCCCAACGGCGCTCGCGTCCGTCAAGTCTCCCAAAAACCCAAGCACCTCCCAGAGGCCAGCCGCTCCGTCGGCTCCGGCATTGAGGAGGGACCGTGCGATGTCGACGTGTCCGCCGGCCGCTGCCGCCAACATCAGGTCCACACCGACGAACCCATCGAGACCGACGTCCGCGGCAAGGAACAGATCGACAGCTTGGGCGTTTCCGTCCTCGACCGCCCGCTTGAACTCCGCCGGATTCGCCTCGTACCCGAGGGCCGTCAGTCCAGACACGGCGTCTTGAGCCGGCGTGTCGTCGGCGACATCGTCGGTTGTACGCACCGGCAAGGGCGCTCCTGACGCGCATCGATCCAGCGTGGCCAGGATAGTCCGATCGGATCCGTTCAGGTCGAATGTGTCCAACAGCTCCCCGTCGGCCAGGATTCTCAACTCAACGCCTTCACGGAGTGCGGCTACCCAGAAGTGTTGCCGCGCCGGGTTAAAGACCTGGTCACCGGGCTGCATCGCGTAGACGCCGGGCAATCCCGTGGCCAGATCCAAACCGCTTCCGGCGGTGTAGTGCAAGGCGCCGCCGCGGTAGACCTCAAGGTCGATCTGAAGGTCTTCGGTGAATTTCAATGCTCGATTGACGTACACAATGGCGATCGTGTAGTAGCCCGTGCCATCCCCGGAACACTCGACGCTGAATCGGGATCCCGATGCGGCAGATTCCACGCTGGCCGCATGGTGGAGCAAGACCCCACGGCCAATCCCCCAGTCGGCAAGCACACCGATGGGCGTCAGCAGGACGGATCCGACGATCAACAGCGCGAGCCTGTGGCCAACAATTCGCGAAAACGTGCGGACTATCATCCGGTGTTCACCTTCCTTCGAGAGGTTCTTC
>CBDBIN010000041.1:0-287260 GCA_965206125.1 Terriglobia bacterium | reverse complement strand
GCACCGATCGCCGCGTTGTTAAACAGGCAGAAGCCCATCGCACGGTCGGCCATGGCGTGGGTGGCCCGGGGGCCGAACCGGTGCAAACGCGTTGGGGACGTCGCCGGCGACGACGAGATCGACCGCCGTCGTCGCGGCGCCGGCGGCAAGCCGGGCGACCTCGAACGATTCCCTGCCGACGATCGTATCCATATCGAGCATGCCCCTGCCGCTCTCGCTGGCTTCCCGGACTTGATCGATCAACTCGGAAGTATGGCAGCGCGTGATGTCTTCGTCGGACGCTGCGATGGGCGTCTCATGACGTAGCTGCCCCCAGAGCTCGGAGTCCCCTTCGAGCTCCCGGCGGATCGCTTCGAGCCGGCGAGGCGATTCGGGATGGTTCCCGGTTAGATGGTTGAGGAAGCGGGCATCGTGGAGGAGCGCGGTGGCCATGGGCTGTCAGGATACAATCGTCTGCATTCGGGAGTCTATCCCGGAGAAGGAGCCGGGACACGCAACGGCGGACCGGAAGCGTTCGATGAGGTGCGCAGTATCATTTCGATCCGGACACGTACGTTCAGATGATCGAGGCCGAGGTACCGCTGTACCGCGAGCTCCAACGTCGGGTCGCCGAACGGACCGAGGACCGCGCGTGCGAGGAAGTATTGGAGTTGGGTACCGGCACCGGCGTCACGAGCCTGGAGATTCTCGGGCGTCATCCCGAGGCTCGTTTAACCGGCATCGACATCAGCGCGAAGATGCTCGACCAGGCCCGGAGCCACCTGCCGATGGAACGCGTCCGGCTGTTGGCCCAAGACCTGGACGACCGCCTGCCCGGGGGCCCGTACGATCTCGTCTTCTCGGTGCTGGCCGTCCACCATCTGAACGCCGGCGGGAAACAGGATCTCTTCCGCCGAGTGGCCCGGATCCTGCGGTCCCGCGGACGGTTTGTCCTTGGAGACCTGGTGATTCCGCAGCAGCCTGTCCCACACCCTATTCCAGCAAACCCGGACTACGACAAGCCGAGCACGAGCGCCGATCAGGTACGCTGGCTCGAGCTGGCAGGCCTTAGTGCTCGCGTCGAATGGGGAAAACGGCGAACTCGCGATGATCATCGGGGAGAGCCGGGAATGAGCGACGACACTCGGGCTGCAGTGGCGAGATTCTACGATCTGGCCCCGACATTGAACGATGTGCCGTTCTATCGAGAACGGCTGGGGCGCGACGCTGGCAGCGTTCTGGAGCTTGGCTGCGGCACGGGACGGGTCCTGATCCCGCTGGCAGCGTCCTCGGCGTACATCCACGGAATCGATTCGTCCGAAGCCATGATCGAGATCTGCCGGAAGAAGATGGAGCACGCCGGGATTCAGGAAGCGGAAGTTCGTGTGGACCGCGGGGACATCACGGATCTCGATCTGGGCAGGCGCTTTGACTGGATCATCGCACCGTTCCGCGTCTTTCAGGCACTGGATACGGATACCGAAGTCGACGGGTTCTTTCGGACCGTCGACCGCCACCTTGCGCCCGGAGGCCGCTGCATGGTCAACGCTTTCAGGCCGCGCGTCGATCGGGAGGGCATGAAGCAACGTTGGTCAGCCGTCGTCGAAAATGTCGACTGGGACATCACGACCGACAACGGCCGGATTGTTTGCTCGAACCGGACTGCGCGGATCGACGCGGACCGGCTCGTGCTCTATCCGGAACTGATCTACCGCCGCTATGAAAGCGACCGATTGGTCGAGGAGATCGTGCATCGGATCACGATGCGCTGCTATTACCCGGAAGAATTTGAGGCGGAGGTCGTCGATCGTGGCTTTCGGGTCACCCAGCGCTGGGGTGGGTATGGGGACGAAGAATATGGAGAAGGCCCTGAGCTCGTCATCGAGTTTACCCGCGAGGCCGGGTGAAAATCCTGTTGTCAGGCCGGGACGGCTGATATCGTCCTATTTAACCGTTCCTCGCGGAGGATTCCGATGAAGATGTCATCCAGACTGGCTTGGAGCTTGCTGATGGTTCTCATGGCCGCCCCGAGCGCTCTTGCGCAACTGGCGGGCGGAATCCCACCAAGTTCGGTCGAGGTTGTCGCCGTGGGCGAAATACGGAAGATCGACACCGAAAATCGGACGTTCGAAGTTCGTTCCCGGGTTCCTGAAATGATCGGCGTTCCGGGCACGTCGCGGGATGATCGATGGCACGGCGAGATTCACGTCGGGGTCACGATCGGCGGGTCGACCGGCGGAGGCTCCGGCACACAACCTAGCGGCCGACGTGCCGACCAGAGAATGCCACCGGATCTGATTCCGATCCCGGTCACGACCGCACCCAACGAGCCCCCTCTGCCGAAGGCCGGGGGATACACGATGACCGCAGTGAGGATCAACGACGAAACGGTCATCGTCCAGGATGGCAAGGAACTGGTGTTTGCGGATCTCAAGGTCGGGAATCGCGTGACCGTTAGCGGCCCGCCGGTGGGTGACAAGAAAATGGTCGCACGCAAGGTGGAACGCACACGATCACCGCTGGACGACTGACGGAGCATCCTCATGAATCGAAACGCAATCATCGCCATCGGTCTGGTTGCAGCGCTCGGCGTTCCCTCGTTCGCCCGGAACGCGATCCAGGAAAAGATCGAAACCGTCACCGTCGGCGAGATCACGAGCATCGATGTCGAAAAAAAGACCTTCGAAGTCCGCAGCCGCATTCTCGGCGTCATCGTTACGCGGTCGCCCCGAAGGGTATCGGGCACCCTCGGTGAGCGTGTGCCCCTTGAAGATCCCCGCAGACGGCTCCCGGGCGAGCCCTTTCCCGCAACGTCGCAGCCAACAACGCGGCCATCCCCGCGTCGCCCGGACCCCGGATACACGACGATATTGTTCCTGACCGACGATAAGACGGCGTTCTCGTTCGAGGATGAAGAGATCTCGTTCGGCGAACTCGAGGTTGGCCAGCGAGTCAAGGTTACCGCGAAGCCTGCCGAAAACGGCGGGCTGGCGACCAAGGTCGATCGCAGTAGTTGAAGCCTTCCGGGCCGCCGCCGGGCCGCTCCTCCCATCCTGATAGAATGCTCACCCGCGTGCGCGCGCACATTTCCTTAGGAGGTCTTAATGGGACGCTACCGAAGCGAAGACTGGTTCTCCGGCAACGATGTAAACGCGATGATGCACCGCGCATGGATCCGCACCCAGGGTTTCACCCGGGAAGTGTTCCAGGACCGCCCCGTCATCGGCATCGCCAACAGCTGGAGCGAGCTGAACAACTGCAATGCCCACCTAAGGATCGTCGCCGAAGCGGTCAAGCGAGGTGTCTGGCAGGCGGGCGGCTTTCCTCTGGAGTTCCCGACGATCTCCCTGGGCGAGATGCTGATGAAACCCACCGCCATGCTGTACCGAAACCTGATGGCAATGGATGTCGAGGAGAGCATCCGCGGATATCCCATCGACGGCGTTGTGATGCTCGGCGGATGCGACAAGACGGTCCCGGCCGCGCTGATGGGCGCCGCCAGTGCGAATGTGCCCGCGCTCATGCTCACCGGCGGCCCGATGCTCAACGGCAACTGGAACGGGAAGGACGTCGGCGTTTCCGACTGTTGGGGAATCCACGACCAGATGAAGCTCGGCCGCTTCTCCGAAGAGCAGGTCGCCGAAGCCGAAAGTTGCCTGGGCAGAAGCTCTGGACACTGCCAGGTGATGGGAACAGCGTCGACGATGGCCTGCATGACCGAAGCGCTCGGGATGACGCTGCCCGGTGCAGCCGCGATCCCGGCCGCGGATTCCCGCCGCAACCAGGCGGCCGAGGCCGTCGGAAGGCAGATCGTCCAGCTCGTCAACGACGACATCAAACCGTCGGACATCCTGACACGCCCGGCCTTCGAGAACGCCATTCGTGTCCTGCACGCGCTTAGCGGTTCGACCAACGCGGTGATCCATCTCGTCGCCATCGCGGGCCGGGTTGGTATCGATCTCCCCCTGTCCCTGTTCGACGAACTCTCCCGGACGACCCCGTGGCTGCTCAACCTGAAGCCTGCCGGACAGTACATGATGGAGGACTTCTTCTACGCAGGAGGCCTGCCGGCACTGATGCGTGAGCTGGGAGATCTGCTCGACACGGACCCGCTGACCGTGTCGGGCGGGACCGTCGCCGACAACCTCGTCCACGCCAGAAACGTCAACCCGGAGGTCATCGCAAGCCGCGACAAGCCCCTCGGCGAGGCGCAGGGTCTCGTCGTGTTGAGTGGGAACCTTTGCCCGAACGGAGCGGTTCTCAAGCAGGCGGCGGCGACCCAAGAACTGCTCCAGCATGAGGGGTCGGCAGTCGTGTTCGAGGACTTCGAGGACCTGCATGCTCGCGTCGACGATCCGGACCTCGAAATCGATGAACGCTCGATCATGGTGCTGAAGAACGCCGGCCCAAAGGGCGCGCCGGGCATGCCCGAGTGGGGACACCTCCCGCTTCCGAAGAAGCTGCTCGAACGCGGCGTCAGCGACCTGGTCCGGATCAGCGACGCGCGGATGAGCGGAACCTCCTACGGAACCGTCGTCCTGCACGTCTCGCCCGAGTCGGGTGTCGGTGGCCCGCTCGCGGCCGTCCGGACGGGGGATCGGATCCGGCTGGACACAGCCGGCCGCAAGCTGGACCTCCTCGTCGAAAAGAACGAAATCGCACACCGGCTGTCGGAATGGCAACCGCGTCCCCCGCGCTACACACGGGGCTACGGGCAGATGTTCGTCGAGCACGTCCTCGGTGCCGAAGCAGGTTGCGATTTTGACTTTCTGAGAGGCCAGTCCGATGTGAAAGTCATTGCAAAAACATACGGATAGCTAGGGGACAGGCTCCCCTGTCCCCCCATTGCTCTTACAGCAATTGCAGTCTACAGAGCCTGCCACGCCGTGATCCAATCCTGAAATTAGTGGAGAGGAGAAGGGACAGGGGAGCCTGTCCCCTATTTAGAAGAAGATGTAGCAGACCACCGCGCCAACGACGCTCATCGAAAGGCCCCAGGCCAACAGCTTGTTGAACAACACCGTCCGATTCTCGGTTGCCGGCGCGGCCGCGATACACAACGCGCCGAGAGTCGAGAGCGGCGACACGTCGACCATATGGGCGCCGACATTGATCGAAGCCGCGATCGCGATCGGGTCGCCGCCACCCATCTGTTCGATCAGGCCTGGGATGGTCGGGATGAACGCCGGCAACACGACACCCGACGAGCTCGAATACACCGATATCACTCCGGTCACGAAAGCCATCATGCCCGTCACGGTCGACTCGTTCGAGAACCGGGCCAGGATCGCAGTGAACAGATCCATGCCTCCGGTCTGCTCCAGGATGGCGACCAGTACGGTCACTCCCGAAACCATCATGATCGCGCCCCACGGCATCGCTTTCACCGCCTCCCCTTCATCGGCCGCCCGCAGCAACGTCAACAGGACGGCGGCGAGGAACGCGCCCATACCGACGTTGACACCGAAGAAAACGACGCCGATCACCAAACCGGCGATCGCGCCGATCGTGAACTTCTGCTGAGTAGTCAGCGCTTCATCAGGAGTGGACTGGGCCGACACTGCGAGCCCGGATTCGGTGCGAAGCCCGAACAACCGATAGCCCCCCAGGACGAGGTATCCGGTCAGCCCGACGAAGGTCTGTGCAACGAAGCTGTTGAAGAACGTTGAGAATTCCTGGCCTTCGATACCGATCCGGGCCAGCAGGCCGTTTGCAATTACGCCGGTCGGCGCGAACGGGGACAGCCCACCGGCGTTCGCGCCGGTCACGACGACGATCGTCATCAAAAACGCGCTCACGCCCACGCGTCGACCAACGACCAGCGCCATCGGTGCCAGCAGGGCCGTCGCGGCAATGTTGCCCGCACCAACCGCGGACAGCAGGAGTGACAGGCCCATGAAGACCACGGGGATCATCCCAACGTTGCCGCGCGCCAGCCGCACACTACGGACCGCGAGCTTGTCGAGCGTCCCGTTCGTCCGGGCCTGGCTGAACAGCAGGGTCACACCGACGAGGATCAGAAAAAGGTTCGACGGAAACCCCGCAGCGACTTCCCGAACTGTCATCCCGCCGAACGAAACACCGACCAGAAACGCGAAGGCCACCGACACGATCCCAACGTTAATCGCCGTCACGCAGCTCAAGATGATGCAGATTGCGAACGCGACAATGGAGAGCACGGGTAGTGACATGGCGATGATCTACCCGACACTAACATACTGCCACGGGCTGCTGGAGTACACTGGTCCTCCGACCATGCGAGACGACTTCAAGCTCAGCGACTTCCGGCGAACCCGCGCCCGGATCCAGCCGTACATCAGGCCGACGCCGGTCGTCGAGAGCGAGACTGATGGACTTCTGCTCAAGCTGGAAAACCTCCAGCACACCCACTCGTTCAAGGTCCGCGGCGCGTTCAGCCGCATGTTGGAGCTGGCAGAAGCCGGCGATTCGCGGACGGTATTGACTGTTTCGGCCGGGAACCACGGCCAGGCCGTCGCCCGAGCCGCCTCCCTTCTCGGACTGGACTGCACGATTGTCGTGCCCGAGGCGGCGCCCAAGACCAAGATCGAAGCGATTCGCTCCTACGGAGTAGATCTTCGGGTCGAAGGGGTCAACTACGATGCCGCCGAGCAGCACGGCCTTCGACTCGCCGGCGATAGCGCGAAGTACGTCTGGGTCTCGGCCTACAACGACCCAGCCGTCATACTCGGCCAGGGAACGATCGCGCTGGAACTCATCGAACAGGTGCCCGACATAACCTGCGTCTTGATACCGGTCGGCGGCGGCGGGCTCGCGGCGGGCATCGGAGCGGCAATGAAGCAACTGAGGCCTCAAGTCCGAATCGTCGGGGTCCAGGCAGAAGCCTCGGCCGCCATCTACCACTCTCTTGCGGCCGGCAGGCTTGTCGAAATTCCGGATCGACCCACGATCGCCGATGGCATCCAGGGGAACGTCGAGCCCGGCTCGATCACGTTCGAGCTCATCCGAGAGTTCGTCGACGAGGTCGTGACGGTTCCGGAGGATGCGATAGGAGAAGCCATCCGCACTCTGCTCAGACGCGAGAAGATACTCGTCGAAGGCGCAGCCGCGGTAACGTTCGCAGCCTACCGAGCGGGGCACGGCCAAGACGGACCGACAGCAGGTGTGATATCCGGAGGCAACGTGGACTTGGAACAAGTTCTCGCCTGACTCCCTAGATGAACTGACCTCTCGTCCGATTCCGCATCAGATTCATCCAGGAACACAACTTACTGATACAAATATATTTACTCCTTGAGGGTCGGGGTAAGCACCCCTTCGAATTAAAACTAGTACTTGTACTAGTACTAGGCTGATCTCAACGGATCGACGCAACACTTTATCTTAAAAGGAAGAGGTGGAGTGTATGCGGAAAGGGATGCGATTCGGTTTCACGGCGGCGGAGAAGGCGGAGGTATGGGATCGGTGGCGGCGAGGGGAATCTCTGCATGAGATCGGGCGAGCGTTTGGCAAGCTGTCATCGTCTGTATATTGTCAGCTGGCGCATACCGGAGGCATTCGTCCTCGACCACGACGACGGTCGAGGTTGGCTTTGAGCCTGTCGGAACGTGAGGAGATCTCCCGCGGGATCGCGGCCGAGCAGTCGTTGCGTTCGATCGCAGAGTGTCTGGGGCGTTCACCCTCGACGGTGAGCCGGGAGATCCAGCGCAATGGGGGCTATGATGACTACCGGGCGTCTGTCGCCGATGAACAGGCTTGGAACCGGGCCCGTCGCCCGAAGCGATGTCAGTTGGGTCGCCATCCGCGGTTACGGCGAATGGTGGCGAGGAAGCTCCGGCGGAATTGGTCGCCCGAACAGATCGCCGGCTGGCTGAAGCGATCCTATCCAGAGGATGAGTCGTATCACGTGTCCCACGAGACGATCTATCGCAGCCTATTCGTGCAGGCGCGCGGGGTGTTTAAGAAAGAACTACTTAGACATCTGAGGTCGAGACGAACGATTCGTCGATCCCGACATTCCAGTCACAAAGGTCACGGGAAAGGGGATCTCGCCGATATCGTATCGATTCGTGAGCGCCCGGCCGAGGTCGAAGATCGTGCCGTTCCCGGTCACTGGGAGGGAGATCTGATAGTGGGATCGAACAACACCTACATTGCGACCCTGGTCGAACGCCATACCCGTTACGTGATGTTGGTGAAAGTGTCGGATAAACAGACCAAGACCGTCGTGCCTGCACTGATCAAGCACGCGAAGAAACTACCGACCGAGCTGTATAAATCGCTGACCTGGGATCGCGGCAAGGAAATGGGAGATCATCGGCGGTTTACCCTGGCGACCGACATCGACGTCTACTTCTGCGATCCGCAGAGTCCATGGCAACGTGGTTCCAATGAAAACACGAATGGCCTGCTCCGACAGTACTTCCCAAAGAGAACCGACTTATCGGTGCACTCGCAGGCGCACCTGAACAAGGTGGCACGTGAGCTCAATGAACGGCCGCGTAAGACGCTGGAGTTTGAAACTCCAGCAGAACGATTCAACGCTTGTGTTGCATCGATCGGTTGAGGTGGCACGGAAGCAAGTCCATCATCACGAATGGCGGCGCTCTATGAGCGCCGAATAATGGGCGGTCGTAGACCGCCCTACCGTGTAATCCCTACTCTGGGTTTCCGGCACGAAGCGTTATGTTCATCGACGAAGCGACGATCACAGTGTACGCGGGCGGCGGCGGCCACGGGTGCATCGCGTTCCGGCGTGAGAAGTTCGTCGCCAAGGGCGGACCGAGCGGCGGAAACGGAGGCAAGGGTGGCGACGTCTACCTGGTCTCCAACTCGCACGACAACACGCTGCTCCCGTTCCGGTACAAGCGAATCTTCCGCGCCAAACGCGGCAAACACGGCGAAGGGAGCGACAAGCAGGGCAAGGGCGGCGACGACCTCGTGATCAGGGTGCCGGTAGGGACACTGATCTATGACAAGACGACCGAAAGCCTCCTGCACGACTTCGACCGTCCGGACGAGCGATGGCTGGCCGCGGCGGGAGGAAAAGGCGGTCATGGAAACGCGCACTTCGCAACATCGGTCAATCGCGCCCCTCGCAAGGCTCAGGACGGCCAGCCGGGCGAGGAACGCTTTCTCCGGCTTGAACTGAAGCTGCTTGCCGACGTCGGGTTGGTTGGTTTCCCAAACGCCGGGAAGTCGACGCTGATCTCGGCAATCTCCGCGGCGCATCCGAAGGTGGCGGACTATCCGTTCACAACTCTCGAACCCAGCCTTGGGGTCGTCGCATTCAACGATTTCGACTCCTTCGTCGTCGCCGACATTCCCGGCCTTATCGAAGGGGCACACGAGGGCCACGGCCTGGGGCTTCAGTTTCTCCGACACATCGAGCGGACGCGCGTGCTCGCCTACATGATCGATGTCTCGGTCGGCAATACCGAGGATCCGGTCGAACAGATGCACATCCTGCGGTCCGAACTCGGCGAACACGACCCGGCA
The DNA here is from genome assembly GCA_965206125.1 of Terriglobia bacterium. Taxonomy (GTDB): domain Bacteria; phylum Acidobacteriota; class Terriglobia; order 20CM-2-55-15; family 20CM-2-55-15; genus CAXWPM01. The sequence goes on along the minus strand of CBDBIN010000041.1, from coordinate 277,804 downwards.
TTGCTCAGGAAACCAAGCCTGGTCGTCGCGTCCAAGATCGACGCGGTCGATGAGGGCAAGGAGCAGAAGCTGGAGCAATGGTGTGGACAGGAAAACGTGGAGTTCGTTAAACTTTCCTCGGTCACAGGTAAGGGGCTTGAAGGATTGAAGCGAAGCGTGGCTCGTAAGCTGAAATCGGAAACGAGAACCGGGGGGTCGTGAGAATAGCCATTCTTGGCGGGACCTTCGATCCCATACATAAGGGACACCTCGCTGCCGCCCGGACGGTTGCCCGTACCTTTGAAACCGATGAAGTTCATTTTGTTCCTGCATTCACTCCGCCCCATAAGGCTCCCTCGGAGATCACTTCGCCGTTCCACCGGTTCGCGATGGTAGCGCTTGCGACGGCTCCATTCGACAAGTACCGAACCTCGACGGTGGAATCCGATACGCTTGAGCCTCGCTACTCGGTCGACACACTGGAGTTGATGCACCGGACCTACCCAGACTCGTCGTTCCTTTTCATCACTGGAACCGACATGTATCAGGAGATCGAAAGCTGGAAGGATTACCGCCGGCTGTTCGAACTGACGAGCTTCGCCGTCGTGCAACGGCCGGGCTTCGAAATGCGCGACGACTTCATCGAGGTCGAAGTCACCCAGGAGGGCGCTGCGGTTACTTTTGGGGACGTACCCCGCGTGTTCCACCTTCCCGCGCTCGATGAGGACGTGTCTTCGACGCGGATCCGGTCGGAACTCAAGCAGGGAGGCGACGTGGGCAGCTGGATTCCGGAGCCCGTATACGCCTACATCCGGAAACACAAACTGTACGAATAAAAGGAGCATCTTACGTCTCGATCCACCGACACGGAGAACACACTTCAAGAAACTCTGGACGCGGCGTTCGACAAGAAAGCCAGGGATGTCGTCGTCCTCGAATTGCAAGAAATCTGCTCGTTCACGGATCGCTTCGTCATCTGTACGGGTACTTCGATAAGGCAGACGCAGTCGATCGCCGACAGCATCGAGGAAAGGCTGAAGAAATCAGGCGTCCGGGCCACCCACATCGAGGGCCGGTCGGGTGGCGAATGGATTCTCATGGACTACATGGATTTCGTCGTCCACATCTTCACCGAGCGCGCACGGGAGTTCTACGATCTCGAACGTCTGTGGAGAGCCGGCAAGCGCCACGAGATCCGGGAACCCGTACGCCAGGACGGTTGACCCAGCGAGTCCGCACTCATGAAGCTTCGCCTCGTGTGGGTGGGTAAGACAAAGAACACCCACCTGGCGGCAGTGGGTGAGGACTTCATCGCACGTATGGCCGGTTCGTTCCCCTTGACGTCGTCGATGTCAAGGAGCCAAAGATGGCGGACGAACGGAAACGCATCCAGGCCGAAGGCGTGAGTCTTTTCCACGCCATCAACGCATCCGACCACGTCGTCGCTCTCGACGCCGACGGACGTTCCCACACTTCGGAATCCTTCGCGACATTTCTTGGCCGCCATATGGCAGAGAACCCCCGGGACCTGACTTTTGTCGTCGGAGGGCACGCCGGCCTGTCCGACAAGATCATGCAGCGAGCAAACCTGTTGATCTCCCTGTCCGACATGACGTTCAGCCACGACCTTGCCCGTACGGTGCTCCTCGAACAGATCTACCGCGCGCTGACGATCATCCGAAACCATCCCTACGCGCGATAGCCATCTCTGATAACGGGATCTCACATCCGCTTTCAACACGGAGTTCACGAAGGTAAAGGGAGGCCACGAAGTCTTAGAATTTACATTTTTATTCGTGACCTTCGTGCCTTCGCGTTGAAAAGGCTCGTCGGAGTTCACCGTCCAGTTCGCATGCTATAGTGGTCGTGCCTTTCCTTTTCGCCCGGTTTCCCATTGATCGATACGGTTCTGAACCTTCTCTTCCCGGCGACGTGTGTTCTCTGCGACGGCCCGGTCACAGCGTGGCGGCAGGGAGCCTTGTGCCCTGACTGCGAAGCTGGGTTCGTGCCGCTCGTACCCCCGTTCTGCGAACGTTGCGGCCTCCCGGCGCCCGGCATCGAAGGCGAGTGCGGTCGCTGTCTGGGCGGAGAGACCAGCTTCGACTTCGGCCGCTCCGCGCTGGTCCTCACCGACGACCTCCGGAGGACGATTCACGAGTTCAAGTACAATGACCGAGTCTCGCTGTCACGACCGCTGGGCCGGGCGCTGGGCGCTTGCCTGGACAGAGAGCCGTTTACCGCCGGCCTCGTGATCCCGGTTCCTCTCTTCGCCCGGCGCGAACGGGAACGCGGCTACAACCAGGCGGCACTGCTGGCTTCCCGGCTGAGCCTTGGGACCGCGTCTGGAATGGTCGGCCGGAGACGCGACACATCGAGCCAGACAGGATTGACCCGCGCCGAGCGTCTTAGGAATGTAAGGGGCGCGTTCGAATCGAGGAGTCGATCCGCAGGCACGTTCCTGATCGTCGATGACGTGATGACAACGGGCGCGACAGTCAACCAACTCGCGCGCGTCCTGAAGCGAGCCGGGGCTTCGCGGGTCGAGGTGCTGACGTTGACGCGGGTCGTGGACACGCCGGCCGTGGGGGTTACCGCCGCTCAGGAAGAAGCGGTCGCGGGTGCGGACTGACGTGTCTCGACCGACCAGTGACTGGGGCTTTCCAGCAGGCCCGCAACGAAGCGCGTGTGGAGCGCATGTCCGGCACGATTGGCCACGAGGCGACCGAGCACCGGGCGGCCGATCAGCGCGAAATCCCCGAGCAGGTCGAGGATCTTGTGGCGCACGAACTCGTCATTGAAGCGGAGGGGTTCCTCGTTGAGCATGCCGGTGTCGGTCAGGACGATCGCATTCTCGAGCGACCCGCCCCGGATCAGGCCGTTGTTCTGGAGCGCTTCGACATCCCGGTAGAATCCAAACGTCCGAGCGGGCGCGATCGAAGCGGCGTACCCTTCGGCCGTACAATCGACGCTGAGACTCTGCGGACCGATGAACGGATGATCGAAATCGATGGCGCACTCGATGCGGAACTCTTCCGACGGATAGATCTCGAGCGACTTGCCGTCTTCCTCGACCCGGAATTCATCGGTGATCCGCAGGTACTCGCAGGGGCGGTCCTGAATGACCAGTCCCACACGTGCGATCGCGTCGGTAAAAGGCCGGGCACTACCGTCCAGGATGGGGACTTCCAGGTTGTCCAGGTCGACATACGCGTTGTCGACGCGGAACCCATAGAAGGCGGACAACGCATGCTCGACCGTCGAAATCCAGACGCCTCCGCTCATCAACGTCGTGGCGTAGGCCACGCGGGCAACCGACGTCACGTCGGCGTGGATGGCGAAGTTATCGAGATCGACCCGGCGGAAGACAATTCCTGTGCCCGGCGGCGCGGGCACGATGCTCATGGAGACGGGTTCTCCGGTGTGGAGCCCGACGCCGGAAAACGAGATGGAATCGGCGAGCGTACGCTCGAACATAGGTCATCATACAGTGCAATTTGGAGTCCTTAGGTCCCGGCATCCTGATTTGAACGACTTGCCCGAGAGGCAGACCGAATAGTGTGGCATTCAGTCCACAGGTGTTTGCGCACATGATCAAACGGCCGCTGTTCATGCTGGTCGACGCGATGTCTCAGGTCTACCGGGCCTACTATGCGATCCGCGGGCTGTCCAACAGCAAGGGAGTCCCTACCAACGCTACGTACGGGTTCGCCCTGATGCTCAACCGAGTGCTCGAAAAGTTCCCACCCGACTACCTCGCGATGGTTTTCGACAGCTCTGAACCGACACCGCGCCACATCCAGTATCCCGATTACAAGGCCACGCGCCAGCGCATGCCTGAGGACCTCGGACAGCAGATTCCCGACATCCATCGCTATTGCGACGCCATGCGGGTTGCGACTCTGGAAGTGGCCGGACAGGAAGCTGACGACGTCATCGGAACCCTGGCGCGGTTGGCACGCGAACGCGGCCTGTATCCCATCATCGTCACCCTCGACAAGGACATGATGCAGCTCGTCGACGAAGGCACGCTCGTGCTGAACACTTCGCGCGACGACCTGGTGGTCGGTCCCGACCAGGTCCGGGAGTTGTTCGGCGTCTCACCGTATCAAATCACCGATCTGCTCGGACTCTGGGGGGACTCGTCCGACAACATCCCCGGTGCACCCGGTATCGGAGAGAAAGGAGCGAAGGCTCTGATCCAACGCTTCGGATCCCTCGAAGCGACACTCGAACACGCCGGCGAGGTCTCGGCGAAAAGGCAACGGGAATCGCTCCAGCAGAATTCCGAGCAGATCCTGTTGAGCAAGAGGCTCGTGATCATCGACCGTAACGTGCCCGTGAACATCGACTGGGATGCGCTCAAGGCGGGCCCTCCCGATCATGACGCGCTCGTTGCGCTTTTTCGGGAGCTCGAATTCAACACGATGCTGAAAGAACGGCTCGCAGCTGAACCTTCCGCGCCGACGATCGAAGTCGTCCAGCCCGAAACCCTTCCCGAGATCGGTAGCGAATTTGCGTTCGACCTCTCCGAGGACAGGATTTCGATCTGGGAAGGCAGTGGCCCTGTCTATGACCTTCCCCTCGATGAAGCGGTCGCCGGCCTGCTTTCCGACCCTGGAAAGCGCAAAGTTGCGCACGACCTCAAGTCCGCTCTCCTCAGGCTGTGGCAGCGCGGCATGGATCTGTCGCCTCCTTATGACGACGCGATGTTGATGGCATACCTGCTGATGCCTAATCGAGGCAAGTACTGGCTGGAAAGCCTGACGACAGAGCTGTTCGGCCAGACGACCGAGGACGGGCGCGTCGGTTGGGTGCATCGTCTGGACAGGGAGTTGCGGCGGCGTGTGGAACAGGAAGTGGCGGACGTCTATTCGAAGATCGAACTCCCGCTGGTTCCGATACTCGCGGAGATAGAAACGATCGGGATCGCCCTGGACGCAACCCTGCTCGAAGCCATGTCCGAAGAGATGCAGGGGGAGATCGAGGAACTGACGGGACGCATCTACGAGCTGGCCGGGCACGAGTTCAACATCCAGTCGCCGAAGCAACTCGGCGAGATTCTTTTCGAGGAACTGAACCTGCCCCGCTCACGCAAGCTTCGGAAGTCCGGCCAGTATTCGACTTCGGTAGACGTCCTGGAAGAACTGGCTGCTTCCCACGAACTGCCCCGTCTGATTCTCGACTTCCGTCAGCGCTCGAAGTTCAAGTCGACCTACGTGGATGTGCTGCCGAAGCTGATTCGCAAAGAAACGGGTCGGCTCCATACGTCGCTCAACCAGGCCGGGGCCGCGACGGGGCGCCTGTCGTCAAGCGACCCGAATCTGCAGAACATCCCGACACGGTCCGCGCTGGGAAAGCGGATCCGCGGCGCGTTCGTCTCCCGGGAAGGCACAACGATGCTGTCGGCCGATTACTCGCAGATCGAACTGCGATTGCTGGCGCATCTTTCGGGCGACGACGGACTGATCGATGCGTTCCTGAATGAAGCCGACATCCACCGAAGCACGGCCGCAGAGCTGCTCGGTCTCGACCCGGACGAAGTGACACCCGAACAGCGGAGCCGCGCCAAAGCGGTCAACTTCGGCATCGTTTACGGACAGACGCCCTTCGGGCTGGCCAAGCAGCTCGGCATCAGCCGCGATGAAGCCGAGAAATTCATCGACCGCTACTTCGGCCGTTATCCCCGGGTCCGCGACTACATCGAAACCAGCCTGGTCGAAGCGCGCGAGACTGGCGAGACCCGGACGATGTTCGGCCGCATCCGGCAGATTCCCGAGATCAATTCCAAGAACGGCATGCGCCGCAGCATGGCCGAGCGGATGGCGATCAACGCGCCGCTCCAGGGATCGGCGGCCGACATCATCAAGCTCGCCATGATCCGTGTGTCCGAAGGTCTCAAGGACGCGGCGCTCGCCACCCGGATGATTCTCCAGGTCCACGACGAATTGCTGTTCGAGGTGCCCGACGACGAGACCGACGTGGTCGAACGAGTGCGCGAATGGATGTCTGGCGTTGCCGAACTGCGGGTCCCGCTCGTCGTCGACACGAAGAGCGGTCCGAACTGGAAAGACCTCGCCTAGCAATCCGTCGTTCTTTCCTCGCCCCGCTTTTTTCTTTGATGAGCGCGCTCGGGGGGCAATAATGCCGCCATTCGTTCCCAATTGACCATCGGGGCCTTGCCTGACCTACGGAGGATGACCGTATGAACTCGAAGAGATTTATCGTCTGCTGTCTGATCCTGGTGGCGGCAGCAATCGCTGCCGCGTCACAGATTCCCGACCGAAGCATCACGATCGACCGCATCGCTCAGATCAAGTACCCGACCAGTCCTGCCTGGTCGCCCGATGGGGAGCGCGTCGCGTTCCTATGGGATGCATGGGGCAAGCAGGATCTGTTCGTCGTAACGCCGGGTGAGGAGCCGGTCCAGCTCACGGATTTCCCTGTGGATCCGGACATGCTGATCACCGACATTGGCGGCGTCGCCTGGGCCTCGTCGGAGGAGATCCTATTCGGCAAGGATGGTCAGCTGTGGACGGTGTCCCCGACGAAACCAGGCCCGAAGCGGGTGTCGGGGTTGGCCGGTGCGGGCAGTTTCGCACTCTCGCCCAACCGGGGACAGATCGCGTTCTCGCGGGACGGGCAGCTCTGGCTTGCGTCACTCGAGACCAAGTACGAGCGACAGCTCACGTTCATCGAGGGAGGGCTGAGAGCCTCGGCCCCGGTCTTTTCACCCGACGGCCAGTGGATCACCTTCGGCGCTTCGCGCAGCACGACAATTCAGTATCCGTTGCCGTTCAACGGAAACCTCATCCGATCTTACGTAAACGCGAACGAGGAACGGCGACTGGGAGTCGTCTCGACGCTCGGCTCCAACGTGACGTGGATCCCGACGGTCGGAAACGCCCGGAGTGCGCAGTTCACGGCGGACGGGTCCATCCTGTATGAAGAAATATCGCCCGACCGGAAAACGCGCGAGCTCAAGGTGACCTCCGTCGGCGGCGTCCCGCGCACGATCTGGAAGGATTACGACGACCGCTGGTATTCTCCGCATCGCCGGGACTCCAAACTACTCGTTTCACCCGATGGAGAGTCCGTCGCGTTCGTGAGCGATCGGGAGGGATGGGTTCACCTCTACGTGATGCCGGTCGATGCGGCCTCCGAGAAGGAGGCAAAACAACTGACGTCGGGCGACTACCTGTCCGCCCTGGGCAGCTGGTCGCCGGACAGCGGTCGGATTGCGTACCATCACGGCGTCGACGGCAACCCGATGGAACGCTTCATCGACATCGTCGAGGTGGCGACGGGTGTGGCCGATACGATCGTCGCCGAGAACGGGGTAAACCTCGACCCGGCCTTCTCACCCGACGGGACGAATCTTGTCTACGGACGCACTGACGCCGAGAACTCGCTCGACTTGTTCGCGGTGGCGGCGGAACCGCGCTCGGAATCGGTCCGGTTGAGCGATTCCATGCCGCCCGGAATGGACCGAACGCAGCTGACGACACCCGTCGCCGTCGAATTCCCCAGCCGTCACGATGGCCAGCCCGTTCCTGCGACCCTGATGGTTCACGAGGACCTCGATCTGACCGAACGTCATCCTGCCGTCGTATGGATTCACGGCTCCGGCTCGGACCAGAACTACCTGGGATGGCACCCCGCCAGCTACCGGATGTACTACTCGATGCACCAGTATCTCGCCCAGCAGGGCTACGTCATCCTCACCCCGGACTACCGGGGCAGCTCGGGTTATAGCCGCGATTGGTCGACCGGTCACCACATGAGCATCGGCGTGACCGACACGGCCGATGTCGCCAGCGGCGCCGATTATCTGAAGACGCTCGACTACGTGGATCCGGACCGTATCGGGGTTTGGGGTCTGAGCTACGGCGGGTTCATGACGCTCCAGGCACTGTGGAGAGACCCGATGTTGTGGCGTGCCGGCATCGACGTGGCGGGAGTTGTCGACTGGGCCTACCGTGGTGCGGGCATGAACCTGAGCGGCTTCACGATCCCTCGGCTGGGCTCACCGGCGGAAAATCCGGAAGTCTACGAGGTATCGTCCTCGTACAAGCATATGGACATGCTCGAGCGGCCGTTGATGGTCATGCACGGGACCGACGACCGAAACGTAACGTTCCACGATTCGCTGATCCTGATCGACCAACTTGTCAAACTCGGCAAGGACTTTGAGACGGTGATCTATCCGGGCGAAATCCACTTCTTCCGGCGAGACATCGTCCTGCGTGACGCATGGAGGCGTGCGGAGCAGTTCTTCGACAGACATCTGAAGAACGGTCCGAAAATGTCCAGTCAGTAGGAAAGCTTAGGTGAGAACTAGCGCATCTGTCCCATCATGCTGTACGCGAAGAGAAGACCCATCGTCACCGTAAAGATCACGGTGCCCAGGACGAGTATCTCGAGGACCGTGGGGTCCCGCTGAGGCAGAAAGCGCGCCAGGATGTTAACCCCGGCCGTTTCGGCAACAGGACCGGAGGCAGACTCTCCCGACTCCGATTCATGGTGACCATGATGTGAACCGCCCTCTCCCCGCCTCACCGACGCGATGCTGGCAACCAGTACGACGATCATGACGGGAAAGAGGATTCCAGCACCTATGGCCAAAGCCTGTAGGATTTCGCTCATCACTTGCTCCTGTTCGACCCATGATGATACGACAAATCCACGGTCAGCTTCACCTGAGATACCGGTTTCGGACGTTTCCGGATTAGGCGACCTGGAGTTGACGCGGTTGTTTGCCGGGCCGTAGAATCGAATCGCGGTATCAAAAAGGGCGCGTAGCTCAGTTGGAATGAGCGCTACCTTGACACGGTAGAGGTCATCGGTTCGAGCCCGGTCGCGCCCACTTTAGTTTTCAGTAGGTTGCAAACTGGCAGGTGTTTCAGATGGCTGGTTTGTTTCGTGGATTGTGACGTAACCCTCCGTTGCGGGCTGTTTTCGGGACTCTCCGTCAGCCTTCGGATTAACTCCAAGCATGTCTACCTGCTGACGGCTTTGGCTTCGCGCTCGAAGCGTTCCCGGCGCTGCGGGTCGCTGGCCAAGTGTTCGGGAAGAACCTTGATGGCGACGGTGCGGTCCAGGCGTGTGTCGGTGGCGCGATAGACCTCTCCCATACCGCCGGCATCGAGTGGGTCGGCGATTTCGTATGGGCCGAGTCGGGTTCCTGCCGCGAGAGACACACCGCACGGGTTATGTTTTGAGCTATTCCCCTAGAGCAGGGTAAACACCACGAAACGAGGGGGTTGGAAGCAATCAAACTGTCAACCCGGCATATTGTCGTCATGGTTTCCTTTCTGGTGGTCTCAGACCATGGACATGTGGGGATTGGAGTGCTATACGAGACTGGCGAACACCTAAACCCAATTGCAACGTTGAACGAACTTGCGATGGAAACTGAGAGACCAGATCACGCCGGAGTGGTATTCCATCCGCCCGTGCTCCTGCTGGCGGCGATTGTTATGGGTTTCGCTGCGCGATGGTTTGTGCCGCTTGCCTTTCTACCCGTCGCCATATCTGAGGCAGCGGGTCCGATCATGAGTGGTGTCTCTCTCGTTCCATTCTTCTGGGCTGTTTATTCGATGCGAAGGGGAGGAGCCTCGATACCGACAGGCGAACCGACTGAGAACATCGTCTTGAGTGGGCCATATCGCTTCTCGCGCAACCCTATTTATCTCGCCATGCTTCTACTTCAGATTGGCATCAGTTTCTGGGCGAACAGTCTGTGGTTCTTGCTGGCTGCCGCTTTGTTTGCCGTCCTACTAGTCTGGGGCGTAATCTTGCGGGAGGAACGATATCTTGAGCGCAAATTCGGTGCGGACTACGTAGCGTACAAGACTCAAGTTCGACGGTGGCTCTAACGAGATTCGGTCCTCCTTTCACGGAGCGGCACGGCAGGCTGATCGATCCCTTTTTGCTTTGATATTTGTCTCCGATGTGGCGGAGTTACGGTGCTTGGACAGGCTGGTTGCGGAGTGTTATACGGAACCAACTAATATCTAGGCCCAAAACAAGCGCATAACCAGTCCGCCAACGGCCAGGTTGCGCGCATAAAATTCGAGGCATAGAATCCCGCTCCCGGATCGTTTTATCCAGGTATCGGGTTTCTGTTGGATCTGTTTCAGTTCAGCCTCGCTGGTGTTGGAGCGGTTGACAGAAACCGGGACCTCGATCGCCCGGGCTCAGGGCCATGATCGGGTCAGCATCGCAGAGGTTGATGCAGCACATCCACGGCACGGAACAAGACCGGCAACCACCGGTTCCAGGCCAGAATCCTGAAGAGGATGCGCCGCCCGGTGCGCACGAGCTGACAAGGCACGAACATGAAGGCGTTTAGAAACGTCTTGAACTCCATGTGCAGTACCGTCTGTTTCTCGGCCTGATACTTCTGGCCCCAGCGTCCGGTTTCGGGCAGCAGCAACGCAAACCACGCCTTCAGTGTCCAGGCCAGCGACGCCATGACCATGTAGGCCCCGTTGCTGGTCTGATCCCCGACCGGCATCCTCAAGGCCTGAACGCCGTTCTTGAGCTGCTCAATGAGATTCTCTTGATTGCACCGTTGATTCGCACGGAGCACAATCTGGCTGGCCGAATCCGAGCGGTTGGTAATGTAGAAGAAGTATCGGATGTCGTCGAACAACACCTGTTCGCCTTTGGCCACCGACAGATTCTTCCGCACCACGACAACGCGGTAGTCCCGGTCGCAGGCTCTGGGCCGATACGCAAACTCGGCCACATCCTCGCCCTGCAACCGGATATTGTCGAAACCGCGCTCCCGAACGACTTGTTCCTTCACGTTGTCGGGACGTTGGCGCGGTTCGGTGGCCACCGCGTACTTGGCGGGCCGTTCCAGACGCGTCCATTGGTGCGGTTCCAGTTCATCGGCCAGCGCCACCAGATTCTGCATGGCGTCGATGCCGAAGATGAATCCCACGCCCTGGTCGTCCCATCCATCCAGGTGCCGGGTCTGGCTGAAGTCGGTGTCCCCGCGCAGCAGGATCTGGCGAAACCCGCCTCGACGGCACAGCGCGATGGCCTGGTCGAACCGTGCGGCCGCTCCCTCATGCGAGGGCCGGTTACCGCTGCGATTGACCAGGTACAGCGGCTCTTGAGTATTCGCCAGCGAAATCACCAGCGGGTGATACCCCCAGGTCCCGTTGTAGGCCACGTCCATTCCTTGCTTGCATTCGCCTGTGGTTTCAGCCAGTGTCCCATCGGCGTCCAACACCGCTTCTTCGAAAAACGCCTCGGGCTGCTGGCGCCAGACTCGCAGCCGGACTTGATTCGTCGCCTCCATCAGAGACTCCACGTCGCTGGGCTCAAATCTCCGGCAGAAGTCTCCCGCCGTCGTCGGGTCCGGAATCCGTTGCGCTCCCAGCGCATCCAGATACACTTCGTCGTTGCGCCGCAACTCGATGTCCTCCAGGCACGTCCCTCCATTCAACGCGTTATAGGCGATGTTCAGCACGTGATCCGATTCGTGATACGGCAAGTGCCGCTTCAGCACATGCACACTCTCGTCGATGGCTTTGACCAGCCCCGTCCGCCGCGCCACCAACTGCATCATCCCGATTCCGCCCACCGCCGTGCCGCGCGTCCGCTCTCCCATCTCATAATGAATGTTGCTCGCCGAAAACATCGGCGCCGCCTGATCTGTCCAATTCCGGTCCGCAAGCCGGCGCTCGATTCGCCGCTTGCGGTTCTTCATGTTCTTGCGCGTATAATCGTTCATCCGAAATGCCTCCTTTTCCGTAGACTCTTTCCAAGTCTTTATTCACACGGAACGGGGGCATTTCGGGTACTTCTGCTGCTATGCCGCTATCAATACCTCGTCAATCACGCTTGATCAGGGTCTAGGTAGGCGGATCATCCGAAAGAGGCACATGCTTGATTCAGGTGTAGCAACGGTCATCGCCGCAGTAATCGCACTTCTCGGCACAATAATCGGTTTAGTCGTTGTCAACCGCCGCTCGGCCCGACAGAAGAGAGTCGAGCGTTTTGGCCGGTTTGAAACGGATCGCCAAGATATCTACAAGACATTATGGGACCGCGTTGAAGAGATTAATGCGGCTCTTCGACGGGATCGAGTGGACAGCAACGGCTTTTCGCAACTGGTAGGGGATCTAAATGAATTCATCATTCGTAATGGGGCTCACGTTGACGAGTCCGACCATAAGCTCGTAAACGATTACGTTACTGCCGTGAAGGGTTTTCACAGCGTTGTTTCGCGCTTAGAGCCGGATGCGAAAGTACCGTATGGGCAAACGCAGGCGATTCCGCCAGAAGTAGTCAAGAGAGTCCGAGAACTTGGCCCCGCCCAACAACGCGTAAGCGCACTCAGAGATGAACTCCGCAAGAAGGTTCGCACGATCATCGCCGGGATTCCTTGATCGTCGAGATGCAGTCTCGACCTCACTTTCGCGTCCATGATGGGAAGTTGAAACCTGTTCCGAACGGTGCGATGCTTTGTCGCACCAGCTATGATCGATGTCCACGATCTTCGATACACGTACGAGGGCGCGAAGGAAAGCGCCATCGACCGGCTCACCTTCAAGATCGGAGAAGGCGAGGTCTTCGGCTTTCTCGGACCTAATGGCGCAGGTAAGTCGACAACGCAGAGAATCCTCATCGGTCTCCTGAGGGGATACCAGGGCGACGTCTCCATACTCGGCAAGGCGATGGACGCCTGGAACTCGGACTTCTACGAGCACATCGGTGTCGGCTTCGAGTCTCCAAATCACTACCTCAAGCTCACCGCTCTCGAGAACCTCCGCTACTTCCGCCGCCTCTACGCCGGCAAGACGCACGAGCCTGTCGAGCTCCTCGAACGGGTAGGGCTCGACGACAGCGGCGACATGCTCGTCTCGCAGTTCTCGAAAGGCATGAAGTGCCGTCTCAGCATGGCTCGCGCCCTACTCAACGACGCCGAGCTACTGTTCCTGGATGAACCGACATCGGGGCTCGATCCGGTCAGCGCGCGGCGGATGAAAGAGATCATCCAGGGCCAGCGTGCTGCCGGTAAGACCGTCTTCTTGACCACCCACGACATGGCCGTCGCCGATGAGCTCTGCGACCGTGTCGCCTTCATCGTCGACGGCACGATCTCGGTGATCGAAACGCCTCGCCAACTCAAGCTCATGCACGGCGAACCGCGCCTCCGAGTGGAGTTCCACGACAACGGTGCGCTTCAGAAGCGCGAGTTCCCCCTGCCCGGGATCGCCGACGACGCCAGCTTCCAGAAGCTCCTGCGCCACCCTCGGCTGGAGACGATTCACACCCTGGAAGCCAGCCTCGAAGACGTCTTCGTCGATGTAACCGGAAGGCGCCTCAAGTGAGCGGCCTCGTCGCTACTCTTGGCTGCGACGTGCGGCTTCAGTACCGGAACGGATTCTATTGGGCCGTCGCCTTCATGCTCGCCTTCTTTGCCATTGTCGTCCTGCAACTACCGGCCTTCGACTGGGCGCGCTGGATTCCCATTCTCATCTTTTCGAACCTGGTGACGGCAACCTTCTTCTTCATGGCCGCGCTCATCATGCTCGAGAAGGGAGAAGGTACGCTGGCGGCACAGGTCGTCACTCCGCTCTCGATCTCGGAGTATCTGCTCTCGAAACTCCTCACCCTCGGCGCTCTATCGCTGGTCGAGAGCCTGCTGCTGGTCCTGATCGTTCACGGCCCAGCCTTCCGTTGGCTGCCGATGGCGATCGGAATCGTCTGTCTTGCCGCCATGTACTGTCTGGCTGGGCTGATCGCCGTCGTGCGACACGATTCGATCAATGAGTTCATTTTTCCGTCGGTGCTCTGGATCACTCTCCTGTCGGCGCCGCTGCTGGACGCGACCGATCTGTGGACCCACCCGGTGATGTATCTACACCCGTTTCAGCCTCCGCTGGTGCTCATGAGGGGCGCCTTCGAGCCACTCGCAACCTGGCAGTGGGTCTACGGCTTCTCTGGCTCCTTCGCCGCCATTGCCGTTCTTTTCGAGCTGAGCCGCCGCCGCTTCCTCGGTTTCGTCGTCCAGGCCGAAGGTGTGCAGCGATGAGGAGTCTGCAGACAGTGCTCGCCCTGGGACCGATCGACGCAGCCAGCGTCCGTCGTGACTCGCTCATTCGCTGGATGCTGGCCATGCCGGCGGCCTTCGCGATCGGCGTACGGTTCGGCCTGGGGCCGACGTCCGCATGGCTTCAGTCGCAGTTCGACCTGGATCTGGCGCCCTACCTTCCCCTCTTCGGAAGCGGACTCCTGACCATGACACCGATGATGTTCGGAACGGTGATCGGTTTCCTGCTGCTCGACCAGAAGGACGACCAGACGCTGACAGCGCTTCAGGTGACACCGCTGACGAACCGCGCCTATCTCCTCTACAGACTCGGCTTTCCGAGCCTCCTCTCGGTACCGTTGACGGTCCTCGTCCTGCGCATCTCGGGCATCCCTCAGATGTCGCTCGGCCGCCAGTTCGCCGCAGCCGTGGTCGCCGCTCCCCTGGTGGCCGCCTTCGCTCTGTTTGTGGCGGCGCTCGCCAACAACAAGCTCCAGGGGTTCGCCATCATGAAAGCTTCATCGGGAGCGATCAATCTGCCGCCCATGATCGCCTGGTTCTTCGAGTCGGACTGGCAGTGGGCCTTCGGCATCGCCCCGATGTTCTGGCCGGTCAAGCTCTACTGGCAACTCGCCGGGGCCGGGCGCGGGCCCGCGGCTCCAACCTGGGTCTACGCCCTCCTGGGTCTCGGATACCTGCTCGCCCTGATCGCCCTCCTTGGCCGACGCTTCGACCGGGTAATGCACCGCTAGATTTAGCGTGTCCTCATTCCGCGCGAGTGGGTGTCTATGTCCAATCTGCCGGGAGGACCGCAATGGACAGACTGCGACAGGATCTGCTCTACGCTTTGAGAAGCTTGCGCGCCGCGCCGGGGTTTGCGGCCGTGGCAGTGCTGACGCTGGCGGTGGGCATCGGGGCGAATACAGCCATCTTCAGCATGGTTGACGCGGTGGTCATCCGGCCGCTGGCGTACGCGGCCTCCGACGAGCTGTTCCTGGTGTGGCCGGAGGTCACGTTTACCGAACAGCGTCTGGAAACCTTCCTGGACGGAATCGGGTCAATCGAGGAATACTCCGGCTTCGGCAACGCCATGTTTACCATCACTGGAGACGGCGAAGCGACCGAGGTCGCCGGCGCGCGTGTGTCAGCGAAACATTTCTCGCTTCTGGGTGCCGGACCCTCGCTTGGTCGGACGTTCGTTCCCGGCGAGAACGACCCGGCCCAATCCCAGGTCGTACTGCTCTCACACCGGTTGTGGGCCGGTCGCTACGGCTCGGACCCATCGATCGTCGGTCGTTCGCTTATTGTCAACGGATCGCCGGTAACGGTTGTGGGTGTCATGTCCGAATCGCATCGTCCTCTCGACCCGCGGTGGCAACTCTGGATGCCGTTCGTACTCGACACCGCGCGGCCCGACAACGGCCCATCCTACCTGACCGCGCTGGCGCGGATCCCGTCATCGATCGGAGCGGCTTCGGTAGCCGCCGAGGTTCGGACCGGCGCGACGGCGATGAGGCGGGACGAGCCGGAGCGTTTCAGCGAAGAAACGGTGGTTCAGGCCGGCGTCGTGCCACTGCGCGACGCGATCGCTGGAGATGTAGGCCCAACGCTGTGGATGCTGTTAGGCGCCGGGCTCTTCATCATGCTGATCGTGTGCGGCAACGTGGCGAATCTGCTCCTGTCCCGAGCGATGGGTCGTGAACGCGAGATGGCCATCCGCGCGTCTCTCGGTGGGAGCCCCTGGAGGATCGGCCGGCAGGTGCTGACCGAAAGTCTGGTGCTCGGCCTCACCGGCGCACTCGCCGCGCTACCGGTCGCCTTATGGGGACTGGGATATCTCAGGGGGATTCTTCCCGATTCGATCTCGCGCGCTACCCAGATCGGAATGAATCTCCATGTCCTTGGTTTCGCACTGGGGATATCCATCCTGGCGGCCCTGGTCTTCGGACTCTTCCCGGCCGTGCGGCTATCTCGGTCGAGCATCGAGACTTCGCTCCCCGTGCACGGCCCCAGTTCGACCGACCGCGCCGGATACGTCGTCAACAACGGTCTGGTGGCGGTTCAGATCGCGCTGTCCGTGATGCTGGTCGTGGGTTCGTGGCTGCTCGTCGAGAGCCTGTGGAACCTGGGGCAGGTGGATCCCGGCTTCCGCGCCGACAACGTCGTGTCGCTGAGGATCGCGCCGGTCTCGCGCTATCCGGCCGCCCGGGACCGCTACGCCTACTACGCCCAGGCACTCGATACCATCCGGCGTGTCCCCGGAGTGCAGGCGGCCGGCGGTATCCACATCCTGCCGATGGGCCCGAGCAACTGGAACTTCCGGTACGTTGTCGAAGGCCGCCCTCCCGGCGCCGGCGAGGCGCTGCCCACGGCGAATTTCAGGATCGTGACGCCCGGGTACTTCCGCGCCCTGGGCATCCCGATCATCCTAGGTCGGGACGTGGAAGACCGTGATGTTTCCGCATCCGGCGGTCTGGAAAGCGGTGGCATCGGCCTTGTCAACTAATCCCTGGCCCGTCGGCTCTGGCCGGGCGAGGACCCCCTGGGCAAGCAGATGCTGTTGAGCGGACCGGAGGGTCACCGTTTCACGGTGGTGGGGGTCGTCGGCGACATCCGACAATTCTCATTGTCACGCCAGCCGCGAGACGAGATCTACTGGCCTTCCGGACAATGGACGATCGGGGCACTGATGCTCACGATCCGGACCGACGGTCGGGAAGGAATGCCGGCTTCGCTCAAGGAGGCGATCTGGTCTGTGGATGAAGACGTCCCAGTGTCACAGGTTGCCGCCATGAGCGAAATCGTCGACCGTACGACTTCAGAGTCTCGATTCTATGCTTTCCTGCTCTCCACGCTGGCTGGGATGTCTCTGCTCCTGGCTGCACTCGGCGTCTACGGCGTCACATCATTTGCCGTACGGGGCCGTACCCGGGAGATCGGCATGCGGATCGCCCTCGGTGCCCCGCGCAGTGTGCTGCTGCGATCGACCCTCCTTCGCGCGATGGCTCCGGTGCTGGCCGGCATCGGAATCGGGCTCGCCGGCGCACTTGCCGCGACCCGGCTTCTTGGGACGCTGCTCTTCGGGGTGACGCCGACGGACCCGACCGCGTTGGCTAGTGTGGCGGTGGTTCTGCTCCTGGTGGGTGTTTCGGCCTGCTACCTGCCGGCACGGCGTGCCGCTGGTCTCGACCCGCTAGTCGCTTTGCGCGACGAGTAAGGATCGGTCCGCCCTTCACGAAGTGATTCCTTCGATTCTCCTCACCACACACCGATCGGTTTCCACCAGAGGCCTCCGATGTAGCAAGACGACAAAGAGCGTCCGGAGAACCGCAATAATCAGGTGCCTCCGGTCGGCGCTCTCCCTCAAGTTGGCCAGCGGCGTTTGCTGAGCTTCGATTGGCAGATCGACATACGGCCTTCGTGCGAGTCCCCGCGTCTACGTGTCGTCCGTTGTCCCAGCCAAGTGACAGTTTGATTGCGCTCAACTCCCGTCTTTCATATGCTTTAGCAAATGTTTCACGGCTTGCTAGGTAGACAGTAAGACGAAACCGGGCAGGGAATCCGACTCATGAGGGTGATGGTGATCGACGACGAAGAGCCGGCACGGGACCGCCTGTGTCGGTTGCTCAGTTCTTTCGATGACCTGGAAGTCGTCGGTGAGGCGGAGGACGGTCACCAGGCCCTCGAAGGGATTTCCAAGTTTAAGCCAGACGTCGAAGCGCATTTGCGGCGCGCATAGTATTTACCAAGCTTTCTAGAATTTGGTCCTGACAGACCACTCACGAAGGGTTCGGCACCCGGCCAAAAGCGCTGACCAGGAGTGTCCCACATGCGCTACCAATTCCTGATCGACACCTACGAGACAGAACGCCTGAAGGTCCTCGGCGTCTGGAGCATGTTTGACGACGATGATCTTCCTCTCAGACCACACGCGAGCGACCGGCGTGGGAGAAGCGTCCGGGAACAGATGGTTCACCAGTGTGTCAGTGAGGATCTGTGGTTTCGGCGCATTCTCGACATCGATGTGGACGCGCCGCCTCTGCCGGAGGAGGAGACGCGCCTGGGTTTCATCGAGCGGTACGCCGAAGACTCCGGCAAACGGTTGGACACTCTTCGACTTCAGAATGAGGCTTGGTGGGAGGAACCGGCACCGTTCTTCGATGTCGAGCGGTCGCGGGCATGGGTGCTCGTGCGTCGTATCGCCCACACATCGCACCACAGGGGTCAGCAGATGACAACCCTGCGTATGCTCAACCGGGACATTCACAGCAATTACGGACCGACTGCCGATACAGGCGGGCTGATGCAAAATGACGCGCCGGTCATCTACGCCTATTCGGATCTCGACGCTCTTCTGGCGGGAGAGGCCGCCGGTGGGGGCAAAGCGCCACTGCCGGGTCCTGGCGACAAACCGCCGACCGAGAGACCAGAGCATCCAACAGGAGAGAAAGAACAATGAACGCTCAATCGCCCCAACTGAGGGCCGGTGACGGCGTACGGACGCCAAAACGTTCCGGTGTGAGGTGACCAATGACTGCTGAAAGTACATACGATGCGCTGGTTATCGGTACCGGTCAGGCCGGCAAACCTCTGGCCGTGTCTTTGGCCAAAGCCGGATGGAAGACGGGTGTTGTCGAACGAGATGCGGTGGGCGGCTCGTGTATCAATATCGGCTGCACACCGACGAAGACGATGGTGGCCAGCGCACGCGTGGCGCACCTGGCACGGCGGGCGAGCGATTACGGTGTGATGACCGGACCCTTGAGCATCGATCTGGGCCGTGTCCGGGAACGAAAGCGCGATATCGTCACGAGTTTTCGGCGAGGGACCGAGCGGAGTATCGAAAAAACCGAAGGACTGGAGCTGCTCCGCGGCGAAGCGCGTTTCACCGGTCCCCATTCGATCGAGGTGACCGGGCCTGCCGGCGAATCCCGAACTCTCGGGGCTGACCGCATTTTCATCAACACGGGTACGCGCGCGGTGATTCCTGCGGCGTTGGACGCCGCCCGGGTGACCGCATTGGACAGCGCTTCAATCATGGAGCTGGATCAACTGCCCGACCATCTTCTCGTGATTGGCGGTGGCTACATCGGTCTGGAATTCGGGCAGATGTTTCGCCGGTTCGGCAGCCGGGTCACCATCATCCAGCGGTCAGAGCAGCTTCTCCCCCGCGAGGATCCCGATGTGGCGGATGAAGTGGCATCGATTCTGAATGAAGACGGTGTCGAGGTCCTGCTCGGTACCGAAGCAACCGGCGCAACCCAGAGGCCTGATGGCCAGATCGAACTGACACTCCGCACGCCCGATGGAAAGAGGGTGGAGTTGGGCTCCCACGTCCTCGCAGCCGCCGGACGGGTTCCCAACAGCGATCGACTCGATCTGGAAGCGGCAGGTATCGATTACGACGAGCGAGGTTTCATACCAGTCAACGAGCGCCTCGAAACGAATGTTGCCCGAGTGTACGCGCTCGGCGATGTCAAGGGGGGCCCGGCGTTCACTCGCATTTCCTACGATGATTACCGCATCGTCGAAGCGAATCTACTTCGGAGTGGAAATGCGACGACCGAAGGCCGGTTAGTGCCCTACACCGTGTTCATCGATCCGCAGCTCGGCCGAATTGGTCTGACCGAAACCGAGGCACGCGCCCAGGGCCGAGCGATTCGTGTCGCAAAGCTGCCGATGAGCCATGTCGCACGCGCCATCGAGATGGACGAGACCCGCGGGTTTATGAAAGCGATCGTCGATCGGGATACGGATCAAATCCTTGGCGGCGCCATTCTCGGAATCGAAGGCGGTGAAGTGATGTCGGTGCTTCAGGTGGCGATGATGGGCAAGCTTCCATACACGGCACTCCGTGACGGTGTTTTCGCGCATCCGACGCTGGCCGAATCCTTGAACAACCTGTTCATGAAACTGGACAGTCGCTGACGAGGGCAGGACACGACCATGAATACGACAACGAACGCCATCGCAATCCAGAGCATCGAAGTGTCTCCCGGACTCCGGATTCTCCGCGTCGTCCCTGACGGCTGGTCTCTACCCGATTTCGAGGCGGGCCAGTTTGCTGTCCTGGGATTGCCCTCCGAGTCGCCTCGATGCGAGGTATGCGATCCCGAAGACGAAGCGCCTGCCCCAGGCAAGCTGATCAAGCGTGCGTACTCGATCGCATCTTCTTCCCTTGCTCAAGAGTACGTGGAGTTCTATGTCGCCCTGGTCCCGTCCGGCGCATTGACGCCGCGCCTGTTTGCCCTGAACCAGGGAGATCGACTTTGGTTGGGGCCCAAGGTGAGCGGATTGTTTACGCTCGAAGAAGTTCCCGCCGGTCAGCACGTCATTCTCATTTCGACCGGGACAGGCTTGGCGCCCTACATGAGCATGCTGAGGAGCCGTCTCAACTGTGGTGACAGTGAGCGCTTTGCCGTGCTCCACGGCGCACGCCATTCCTGGGATCTCGGGTACAGAAGCGAATTGATGACTCTGAATCGGATCTGCCCCAATTTCGCGTATCGAACCTCCATCAGCCGTCCGGACGAAGAAGCCGCGCAATGGACCGGATCGACGGGTTACGTGCAGGACTTATGGCGAAATTCCTCTCTGGACCAGTCCTGGGGCTTTGCTCCAACCCCCGAGAACACTCACGTTTTTGTCTGCGGAAACCCCAAAATGATCGAAGACATGGTAGAGATTCTCGAATCGGACGGATACCGCGAGCATACGCGTCAGCAACCGGGGCAGGTTCATGTGGAACGTTACTGGTAGTTGGTAAGATCCGAGTCTTCGGTCATTGGCTTGCGGACACATCCTGCGACCGATCGACGGTCACAACAAGTTTGCCTCTTGCCTTGTTGCTTTCCATATATTGATGCGCTTCCACAATCTCCTCGAACTTGAAGAAACGATCCACATTGATGCCATATTTGCCCGTTGCGGCACGCTCTGTGATGCGTCGCAACGCTTCGGTTGCGTTGGACGCACTGACCGTCTCACTAAGGTATGTCGTGAGCTTCACGGTTGATGGGATAACTGCCATAGGTTCGAATTTATCCAGGACCCATGCGTTCCCAAGAATTCCCGTGTTGCACACAATGCCTTTTGGTGCGGTCGCTCGCAACGAGTCGGCCAACGTTGCCGTCCCCACCAGTTCCAAGACAGCCTGGACACCTTCGGGAAACAGTTTTCTTACGTCCTGGGCGATCTGGCCTCGGTCCAGGATCACGTGATCGGCTCCATTCTCGAATAGCACTTGACGCTTCGCCTCGCTTCGCGTGGTGGCGATGACCCTCATCCCCATGTCTTTCGCAATGGTGATTGCCGCCATGCCCACCGACGCGGTTCCACCCCGTATGAGAAGTGTTTGACCGGCCCGAACATCCATCGCTTCCGACAGTGATCCCCATGCCGTCAGGAACGCTTCCGGTATCGCTGCCAACTTCTCCCAGGGCAGGTCGACGTCGAGGGGAATCACAGACTGTCTGGGTGCAAGGGTATACTCCGCGTAAGAACCGTCGTATTCGCGTCCAAGCCCACCCATGACGGCGGCCACTTTTTGACCGACGGGTAAGTCTGTATCAGGTGCCGCTATCACTTCACCCACACACTCGATGCCGAGTACTCGTGGAAATTTCACAGCATCACCAGAGTGCCCCTGGCGCGTAAACATTTCGGAGCGGTTCAAGCCAAAAGCCTTTACCTCTATCAGAGCCCAACCGGAACGGGGCAGAGGCCGAGGCAGTTCCCGATAACGCAGTACATCGGGGTTCCCTGGTTTCTCAACAACGATAGCTCTCATGGAATCCTCAGTAGTCGGAAAGTGTGCCAATCTTAGTTGGAAATTGAAACGGCTCCAAACCCTATGGTTTGATGGTATTGGAAGAAACAACATCAAGCCTGTAAGAGAAAGGAGCCGAGATGAGGAGTCTGTTACGTTCGGTGAAAAAACGCAAGAAGAGGCGAGTACTGGGTGAGGTCGAGGTCATGAGCCGGGAGGAGTACTCGGGACTGGAATTGGACTCGAAGGTGGAGATGATCCGGGCGTTGATCCCACTGGGGTTGATGCACGTAGAGGAGTTGCTCGACGAGGAAGTGAAGGCGTTGGCGGGTGAGCGATACGCGCGAAAGGAGGCGACGTTGAGGGGCCGGCGACACGGG
Source organism: Terriglobia bacterium (assembly GCA_965206125.1). Taxonomy (GTDB): domain Bacteria; phylum Acidobacteriota; class Terriglobia; order 20CM-2-55-15; family 20CM-2-55-15; genus CAXWPM01. The sequence continues at coordinate 255,627 of CBDBIN010000041.1, read as the reverse complement.
AGCAATCCGGGGACCGTGGGGCTCGGGGGCCAGCGGGTGCCGGTTCGGGTGCCTCGAGTTCGCAGCGTGGCGGGCGGGGAGATTCCGCTTCGGAGCTACGAGGAACTCAGTCCGGATGGCGCGGTGAACGAACTGCTTCTCAGACGTGTGCTTTATGGGATCTCCTGCCGGAACTACGAGTCGGCCGCGGAAGCGATTCCAGGAGCCATCGGATTGTCGAGCTCGACGGTGTCTCGAGGATTCGTCCAGGCGAGTGCCGCGAAACTTCGGCAGATGCAGGAGCGGGATCTGTCGGCCGAGGACGTGGTGGCGATCTTCCTGGACGGGAAAATGTTTGCCGACGCCACGATGGTTGTGGCCCTGGGCATCACAATTACGGGCGACAAACGCTTCTTAGGCTTCGTGGAGACGAGTACGGAGAACGAGCAGGTACTGACTCCGTTTCTCCGTTCATTGATGGAGCGAGGCCTGGACATCTCTGAAGGCGTGCTGGTGATCGTCGACGGCGGCAAAGGTCTGCGCGCGGCAGTCAAGCGGGCATTCGGTAATCGAGCCCTGGTCCAACGCTGCCAATGGCACAAACGCGAGAACGTGGTGAGCTACCTGTCGAAGACCGAGCAAGCCGCGTGGCGCAAGCGGCTTCAGCGTGCGTACCAGCGCCCGGAGTACAACGAAGCCCGGGCGGCCCTCGAACAGCTCCATGGAGAGCTCGAGGAGCGAAACCAATCGGCCGCTGCGAGCCTTGAGGAAGGCCTGGAGGAGACCCTCACGTTGCATCGACTCGGCGTGTACGGGGTCCTGGGCCGTTCGTTCAAGACGACGAATTGCTTGGAATCGGTCAATGCCCTCGTCGAGGAAAGGTGCGCGAAGGTCGATCATTGGAAGAACTCGAGCCAGCGGCAGCGCTGGTTGGCGACGGCGCTCATCGACATCGAACGACGCTTGAGGAAGGTGATCGGCTACCGTCATCTTCCAAAGCTCCGCGAAGCCCTCAGGCGGGAGCTGAAGATTGAGGCGAAGACGTCGACGAGATCGAAGAAGAAGGTTGCGTGACCAATCGTGAGCCGTGGAGAGTTTCAACTAAGAATGGGCTTGACTCAGTAGTCGCACGAATATCATGAAATGGGTCACCAGAAGCAGTGGCACCAGGAGCGTCGGTATGTACCAGGCTGCCCCCAGGTATGGTACGACTTCCAAGTGACGCAACGCGTTGAGCAGGTCTACTGTGCCGACAATATTAAACAGCCAGACCATAGCAAATGCTCCTGCCCAACTATTCCGTAGCATGACGAGAGCCGATAAGGCGAGTAGGCCGGCTACCAGGTCTCCGTAGGCCGCCAGAATAGCGAAATTCTCCGGTAACGGCTGCGCCACAACCCCAGGAACAAGAAACACCATGCCCACATGTCGAAATGCATGCGGCACAGCGAGCCAGAAGAGTGCCTGCCGCTTGGGCAGGCTCTCTAACCAAGGTGCTGCCGTCCACTTCGCCAGCAGAGCTATCACAAGTACACTTAAGACGAACTGTAGTCCGAATATTGCTTCAATGCTCATCAGATGCCCCTTCGTGTCTGTTTGATTGGGTTAAGTTTTCTTTCAACGCTGAACAGCTCAAGTCTCACTGCTTCTCCTCAGGAGCCGGTTTGACTTTCCAATCTCTTGACGCCGGCTTGCTCATAGCAGTTCGGGGCGCATCGCCTTGCTGGCGATTCCGCTGAAGACGCGTGAAATGGCGCTCCGCGAAAGAATTCGTTTGGTGATGAATCCCATGATGTTGTTGATGGCCCCTGGAATGACCGAGGGCCGTCGACCCAAGCCGCGAAGCGCCGTTCGGACGACTGGCTCGACGTCCATTAGTGGGATCGGTGTCTTCGAGAAGTCTACGCCGTCCATATCCCGTGCCATTGCCGTGTTTGTCAGCCCTGGGGACAGGACCGTAACATCGACGCCTTTCTTCTTCAGCTCGAAATGCAGTGCTTCGCCGAGCGACAGGATGTACGCCTTCGACGAAGCGTAGTTGGCGAAGAAGGGCACGGACTGATAGCCAAGCGTACTGGAAACGAAGAGGATTCCGCCTTTGGCGCGTCGTGCCATCTTCCGCCCGAAAAGGTGGGCGAGTTCCATCGGACGAATGACGTTCAGTTGCAGTAGGGCGATTTCGTCGTCGAGGTTGGATTTCAGGAATGCCCCATGCGTCTCTACGCCTGCGTTGTTGATGAGAAGACCGATCTCAAGATCCGCCGTGGCTTCTTCCAGGGTCTCCGTCGAGCCGATCTTGCCCAGGTCGACCGGGATGGTCCGGACCGAGATACCGTGCGCGGCGACCAAGTCTTCTGCCAGCCGCTCGAGCCGGTCACGGCTCCGGCTGGCGAGGACCAGGTTGAGCCCTTCGGCCCCCAGTTGTCGGGCAAATTCCTGGCCTATGCCCACGGAGGCGCCCGTTACCAAAGCCCATGGTCCGTACGTGGAGGCGAACTCGGTTCGTCGCCCGAAACCGGGCGAGGTGAAATCCCGGACGGCCGGGGCCTCGAAGACGTCGTTGGAAGGTGTCAGAGTGGTCATTTTCATGTGCTCCTTATTGTGGAATTAACGTTCCAAAACAGATCAAAAATATATTCGCTGTCTACCTTCGCATCGCGTCGAGCAAATCCTGAACGCTGGTGGCCTGGTAGCCCTTCGCCCAGAAGGCCTCCATAGCTTTCTCCAGGGCCTCTTCCCGATCAAATTGACTCGGTCTTCCCACTACCATGGTGTAAGCATCTCATATTCTGGAACGATCGATCAAAAACTATTTTCACCAATAACCCTCTCGCGGACGGGAACTCCGGAGCCGCGATCCTCGTTGTTGTAAGAGTGGATCAATCGGCGCGATCAGAAGGCGTCTGCGAACCAGCGACGCAGCCTGATCTGAACACCGGTGGCAAAAATGTTTTGCGACAGGATGAGCGCCGGCCAGGCCGTCGCCAGAGTGCCGGCGCCTCGCCCCCGGTTCGGCCAAGTACCATCGGCGTTCTGTCTTTCGGTGAGGTCTTGGGCGTACTCCGCAAGCCAGTCGTGCTCGCCGAACTCCTCGATCGGTGGAGCGTGAAGCCTGGCCGCCTTCATGACTGCGTACATGAAGTAGTAATCGCTGCCATTGTTGGTATCCCAGTTCTCGGCTATGTAGCCGATAGCCCGCTGGACACGGTCATCCCGGGAAGGCACATCGACGAAATTGAGGGCGATCAAACCCGCTGCGGTCATCCCGACTCCCGTCGTGGTGCTGCCGGGTTCGTATGAGAATTGGCCTGTTTCGGGATTCTGGGTTGCAACGAGAAAGTGCTCACGGAGCTCGCTCTTGACCCACTCCGGAGGCCGGATACCCCACTGCTCCTCTGCCGCCATCATCGCCAGGACCGGCCACTGCATCACAGACATGTCGCCATCAACCCGGTTGGCCGTGTAGCGCCAACCGCCACGACCGCCCGTGCTGTCGGACTGGGCGAAGGCGATGAAATCGATCATGTCGGTCACGATCTCGTCATAGCGTCGACCACGCACGTTGGTGGGCCCGCTGTCGGCGACCCGTCCAGGGTCACCGCTCGCAACCAGCGCCATAACCACCATGGGGAGCTCATACATTTCCTGTGAGGAATCGACGACGGTGATACCGATTCCGTTGCCGTTGGAATCGGGGTCCGGAGCGTCCTCGACATTGATCGACTTCGTTTGAGACTGGGAAAGTAAATACCGAAGGGCGCGGTCCACAGTGTCCCTGTAGGGGTTCGCCATCCCCGCGCCAGAATCGAATCCGTTGACTTCGAACGCCAGGGCCGCCAGGGCGGTGGCCCCGACGGGAGGTGAATGTTCCCAGTAGCCGATCGGGCCGACGCCTGGGACGGACTCCCGTATCTGACCGACGTTCAGCGCCCAGAGCCCATCATCCAACGCCTTGACGATGCGTTCTTCGTCGCTCGCTTCCACGAATTCGACGGGGTACTCGCCACTTCCCACCTCGTTGCCCTCGGAGTCGGTAACACGGATGCGGGCCAGGTACGAAGTCCGAGCATCGTCTTCCGGATATTCATGCGATTCAGACACGAAGGCCAAGCCGTTGACTGCCTGGCTAACCGGATCCGAACCGTCGCCAAAGTACAGTGTGTATCGGAGCGTTTCTCCGGGCGGTGCATTGACTACCGCTTTGACCAGTACGGGCGAACCGCTGACGGCGTGATGCATCGTGACCCCGCCAGGTCCCTGAACCGTCGACAAAATGCTTTCGCCATCAGTTGGCTGGGTCAGGTAATAGGCCGGAGAGGCGATGTAGCTAGCAACCTCGAGAGTTCCCGGCACGACAACCAAGATCGTCGCAGTCACGGCCGTGGATACGATGCCGATGATGGAGGCCTCGGTGACGGTGGCCGCGGCAGGAACCGAAGTCGCTACCGCGGTCTCCACTCCTCCTCGAAGGAAAGTAATCAATCTGTCGACTTGCCCGGCCGCCCATTCCATCTGATTGAAGATCCACTTGATGAATTTCCAGATGCCTGTCGCGGAAGCGACGAACTCCGTCTTCTTCGCAAACGTTTCGTTTTTCTGTCTGAGCCAATCCTTGAGGCGCGCGCTCCACTTCAGACCGAGTGGATTCTCCTCAAGGACAACCATGCTGCCGAAAACGTAGTCGTGGATCCCTCTCCTTCGCCGGTTGAAGAGGGCGATGACGAAACCCAACCCCATCCCATTCACCAGGAACAACCCCAGGCTGGAGCGTCCCAGGGCCCACAGCAGGGTTGGCCGAAAGTCGCACCGTTGCACCTTTAGTCCGAATACCGCCTTGCCCGGAGTCTGCTGAACCAACCAGACACTGAGGGTGTGATAGGCGACAAGAAGCATGGGAAAGACGAGAAAACCGCGGGACAGGAAGAACGATGCGACAAGTACCAGTAAAAAGTCGAGAAGACCTGCCGCGATTCGCGTCCGAAGGGCTGGAACCCTGAGGTCGTGCTGTGGTTGGGACATAGCAGATCACCGGAGCAGCCAGAATTTCCGGAGGCGAATCCCGTTCTCGGATGCTCTTCAGCGCTTTGGATAGTAGACGCTGTCGATCGGTTGCGGTTCAGTCAGATAGTCCAGTTCCTTGAACGGATACGACGGACGCTCGTGGGAGTTGATGAACGCGGAGAGGTGTTGAGCATCTTCATCGCTGAACTTGCCCGGGTCGAGATACGGCATCATGTAGCGAATGATGCCGGCCAGCGTGTAGATCCTCGCGGCTCCGGCGCCGTCGTTCCAGGAGTTTGGTCCCCACAAGGGACCAGGCTTCTTGTCGCCGATCTGGACGCCCTGCCCGTCCTTGCCGTGACAGTTCCAACACCACTCCAGGAAAAGATCCTCACCACGTTTGGGATCCAGTTCCTCCAGGGGTAACCGGTTCTCCACCGGAATGACATTCTTCTTTCGCCATGGCGCTGGGACCCCAGGCTCGTACCCGCGCGAAAGCCAGCGAAGGTAGGCGGTCAGGGCGAGGACTTCCGGAGTGTCGGTCGTCGGAAGCACAGGATCGTCGAACGCCGGCTCGCCGGCTTGATCGACATGTCCGGTGGCGTTCTGACTCCGGAAGAAGCACCCGACGACGCGGTCCTCGAGCGTGAAGTCGCGGCCGGCACGCCGGTTGTACTCCGGAAACATCGCGGCCACTCCAACCAGCGGAAGCGCCAGTTCTCGCTGTCCTGCATTGATATGGCAGTTGTTGCAGGACATACCGCCACCCGACAGCTGTGGCGCCTCCCCGGGAGTGTCCCGAAACAACTGGAATCCCCAGCGGATTTGATCCGCCAAATCCGAGTTGCCGAGCGTCGGATCCTCCGTCGGGTCGTTCGGCACCAGCCATGCCGTCGTCATGGTGGTCTGCGACGAGATCAATGGTTCGGGGAGCTTGCCGAGTTCCGGGTCGAGCGGATCCACGGGCGTACAAGCTGCAGACGCGAGGCCGATCATGATGAACACGTAGACGTAGACGCGGCGAATCATGTTTCCTGGTTCTAGGAACTCACGAAGGTATAACCACGCTCCTGAGCGCGATTCACAGCCAGAATACCGGCGGTCGTCATGTGCGCGTTCTCTACGAGGTTGCCGGCGATCTCTTCATAGACGGCATCCGTGTCGCTGCCGATCGAGCGGGCGAGCGAACCGGCAATAGCCCGGGTGGCAAACCCGCAGACGGCGAGATGAGCGCCACGACCGATCAGGTTCGGCAGCGTCGCGCCCCTCCCCTCACGGTTTTGGGGATTCCGGGTCGGCGTTTCTCCCTCCAGGCCCATCCGTTCCGCCAACAGCGCTCCATACCTGGACCAGATGGCGTCGTTGAAAGCATACGCCGTCGACATGTGGCGGGCGACGATGACCACCGCCGAATCGGAGTCCTCGAGTCCGTACCCCTCCACGTTCGCCCGGAAGTAGTTGCTCGCGAACCTCAGTGCCCAGTCGAAACCGTCCACACTGGTCGTGTCGAAGACGAAGCGGTGCCGCCCAGGCACCTGATCGAGCCAGTCGTCCTCCTGGTGGCGCTCGGGCTGCCACACGCCGCCCCCGGCAGATTGGGCTTCGGCACTCCAGCCCAGAGCCTCCCCATAAACGACCGTCGTGCAAGCGGTGATTTCGTGTCCTGCTGCTTCATGCGTTTCCTCGCTTTCCGGCGTGCCGGATGCTCCGTTCACCGCCCGGATGGCGATCCTCATGGTCGGCCCGGGGAACGATGAACTCGGTGATTCTAACCCAAGCTTGCGGAATTCCTGATCGTCATATTGGGACAGCCCGGCATTACAGCTCGAACGAAGCCCCGAGCATTGCCCCACTCGATGATTCCGCTTCCGCCGAACACCGTATATAATCCGCGAACGCAATTATCTCAATTCACGAGAAACTCGAGGAGAAACCATGAAGCCTTTTGTCGCGACTTTGCTGATCACGCTCGGCCTGCTCGCCGCGGACCAGGGACTGCTCGGAGAGCAACGGGGACGGGGAAACCAGACACCGACCATTCGGCAGCTCGCCTGGATCGATAGATCCGGGGACGTTCAGGGCACTATCGGACCGCGGATGAGTTCGATCCTGGATCCATCCATCTCGCCAGACGGCACCGAAGTGGCAGTCCGCGGCAGACAAAACCAGGGCGAACCCGACTCCCTCTATGTGCTCAAAGGCACGGGCAACCGCCGCGTCACCAGCAACGACGGCAACGAGCGTCACATGATCTGGTCGCCCGACGGGAACCGAATTCTGTACTCAATGGCGGACTCCGGCGGGGGGGTGTCGAACCTGTATGTCCGGAACGCCGACGGAAGCGGCGAGGACCAACCGGTCCTGGTGAGCGAGGGAATGCACAAGTGGTATCCGTCGTGGACGCCCGACGCGTCGACGGCCGTGTTTCACACGAACATCCTGGAAACCGCGGTACGGGATCTCTGGTACGTCGACGTCGCGAGCGGTGAGACCGGTGTGCTCGTAGACGACGACGGGATCCAGGCCCTGGCTCGCTTGTCACGTGACGGCCGCTTCGTCGCGTACCAGTCCGACCAGGACGGCCAGATGGAAATCTACGTTACGACATTCCCGAGGTCCGACTTACGTGTGAAGGTGTCCACCAGCGGCGGAACGTGGCCGAAATGGAGCAACGACGAGTTGTTCTACTGGGAGGGCAACTCCCTCATCGCCGTCGAGTTCAGCACCCGCGGCGGTTTCACTGCCGACTCGCGGAGGACACTGTTCACGGGCGAGCAGGTCGGAATGGGCGCCAACAACACGATGAGTTCCTATAACCCGGAATACGACGTGAGCGCCGACGGAACCCGGTTTGTCGTTACGCAGAGGCTGGAAGACTGAACCAAACCGCAAGCTAAAGCAGCCCGTGGAGAAGTCTGATGGCTCGGACCGGGCGAGGATGAAGAGCCCGGTTCAGCCGCCTGCGAACCGTTCCAACAATTCCTTCATCCGCCGCCGGCTGACATCACACCGGCGGCCGGATCGAAGCAGGACCTCCCCAAAACCTCCCATCAGGGGCGCCACCTCCTGAACGTGGTCCAGGTTTACGATCGCTGAGCGCGAAACTCGGTAGAACCGGTCAGGATCCAGCCGAGCGTCAAGATCCGCCAGGGTGGGATCCATGGCATAGTCACCGCCGTCGCTACAGAGCTTCGTCGAACCTTCTTCGGACAGTAAACACTCGACGCGGCTCTGTTGGACGACCACGTATTTCTCGCCCCGTCTGGCCAGCAGTCGGCGGTTCGCTCTTCCGGCGTGGGTGGGGATTCGCACGGCATCTTCGGGCCGATCACGAATCTGTTCCCGTACACGATCGAGCGCTTTGGCAAGACGCGGACGTTTGACCGGCTTGAGTAGATAATCTGTGGCATCGAGATCGAACGCCTGTACCGCATATTCGTCATACGCGGTACAGAAGATGATGTGGGGTTCGGGTTTCCCGAGAGAGGCAGCGACCTCCAACCCCGTTGCCCGGGGCATCTGAATGTCCAGGAAGACCAAGTCCGGTTTGAGGCTCGAGATCTGCCCGATGGCCTGCTCCCCGTCCTCTGCTTCGCCCACGATTTCGACATCGGTGTGGGTGCCCAGCAGTTTGCGCAGACGCTCGCGGGCCGGTTCCTCATCGTCCACGAGAAGTGTCCGGATTGACGGCGCCGTCATTCGCAACCCACCACCGATCAAAAGCTCCTTTCGGTCTCCGAGACGACCGAGGCAACGTCTCCCGGCACGAATTCGAGCGGGAGCGTAATGGAGACGAGAGTCATGCCTCTGGAGACGTCGCGATGCGCGTCCAGCGATGCCAGATCACCGTAGTAGGCCTCGAGGCGGCGCCGGACGTTGTGCAGGCCGTATCCACTATCCTTGTCGGACTCCGGTCCACCGCCGGCAATGACGTCGGCAAACCCAGGCCCGTCGTCCTCCACCTGCACTCGGAGGCGGTCCGCGTCTCTCAGGGCGTGGACGCCGACGTAACCCCGGCCACCGGTCTCTTTCAATCCGTGCTTGACGGCGTTCTCGACCAGCGTCTGGATGAGCATCGCAGGGATGGGAATCCGGTGAAGCCCGGGATCGATGTGCGTTTCGAACGTCGCTTTCGGCCCGAACCGAGCTCGTTCGACGTCCAGGTAGCGCGCTACGAACTCCATCTCCTCGGCGAGCGTTGCCCATTCCTGTTCGGATCGCCGCAGCGTGTAGCGAAAGACTGCGGCCAGTCCTTCGACCGCGTTCTCCGCCCTCTCGAGATCTTTGTGCAATAGACCTGCGATGGCATTGAGCGCGTTGAACAGGAAGTGCGGGTTGATCTGGGCTCGGAGCGCTTTTAGTTCGGACCGGGTTGCCTGAAGTTTCAGATCGTGCTCACGCAACTCCTGCCCGCGCCGGGCCATCTGCAGACGAATGTTCATCACGAAGACCGCAAAGACCTCGGCCAGCAGAGCGAGCATGGTACGGTCTTCTTCGAAGAACGGGATCTCATTCGGCCTGGGGGCAAGCTCCAGAACGCCGACCTGTTGTCCATCCGCCACAGCCGACGCCCGCGCTCCCCGCGCCAGAGCCGACGCTCCTGCTGAACCGGGCGTCGTAAGCTCGACCGACGCTTCGGTCCCGAAGATGTCCGCCAACCTCTTTTCCGCAGCCTTCACGAGGGCGGTCTCGGTCGCGATGTTCCGGAGCCCTCCGACAAAATGCTTCAGCGCGGCGGTCCTTTCGAATCGACGTCCGATCCACGCCTTATCCAACAAACGATCGAAACGACGATAGAACCACGGAGTCGCCAGGACCAGCGGCAGCAATGCGAGCGCCCGCACCCAGTCGTATACCCCTTCGGGAATACCGACCAGAAATGCGTCGATAACACTCAGGTAGGTGAGCAGCGATGCCAGAGCGAGGAATGCAAAGCCGGTACGCTTGACCAGAACGTCGAAGAAGCCGTGACGGGAATGGAAATACTGACCCATAACCAGAAAGCACAGAGGGGACGATCTCATCCCGATCTCGAGCAACTCGGTGAGGGCACCGCGGACAAAAGTGGCCAACAGCATCAGTACGAAGAGCAAAGCGGGCAATCCCACAAACCAGCGGCGTCGGGACGCCGACCGCGAGCCGGCTCTCGCCTCACGGGTTCGAGTCCTGACGGACATCGAGACCATGAAGCCGACGGCTATCAGGAACATCCCGTTTATCAGGTCCCCGATGTAGGGCCCGACGAACCCGGTGAGCGGGTTTTCGACGACGAGGCCGCCAAAGATCATGACTTCCGAACCGAACGCCACCGCATAGATGATGTAGACGGGAACCATCCAGCGCTTCTGGGCTTCGAGGGTCACGAGTCTGGATGCGAAGCTCAGGAAAGTGTTGTGCATGATCACGGGCGGCAGCAGGAACACCGTGAACAGGAGGTTCTGGTGCAGACAGCCCAAGGGAATTGGCGATAATGGGATATGGCGCATCGCAAAACGAAACGGAATCCTCTATTTGCCGGACGTTGGTTCGAAGACGACATCATTCTCCTCTGCCTTCGCTGGTATTTTCGCTTCAAACTCAGCTACCGGGATTTGGTCGTGATTCTTGGTGAGCGGGGCTTGTCGATTTCGCACACCACAATCTTGCGTTGGGTGGTTCGCTATGCCGAAACGTGCGAAAAGCGCTGGCGCCGATTCGAGCGACCGGTAGGAGGAAGCTGGCGAGTCGATGAAACGTTCATCAAGGTTCGGGGCCAGTGGATGTATCTGTACCGCGCCGTGGATGGACAGGGCAACACCGTGGAGTTCTATCTGAGTCGAACACGCGGCATTGCGGCAGCGAAGGCATTCTTTCGCAAGGCACTGAAGCATCATCCGGAGCCACACAGCATCACCCTGGATGGCCACCGGCCGAGCCATAGCGCGCTACGTCGCATGGGAATGAACGGGGAGTTTAACTTCCGGGGACGGAACCCGGTGAAGATTCGTTGCTGTCAATACCTGAACAACGTGGTGGAGCAGGACCACCGCCGGGTGAAGGGGCGATTGCGGCCGATGTTGGGATTCAAGACGTTCTACAATGCGCGACGGGTGATTACCGGCATCGAGCTGGCGCAGAAGATCCACAAACGCCAGTTCGCAATTCCGATCACATTGCAGTCGAATCCTGCGGTGATCTGGCGTCACGTCATGGCAGCATAGTCCGCATCGCTGCGGCACACTCCTGGTCTTATCGCTCCGACAATCCTATCTGCACCAGAACCCCCTGAACTCATCGTCGGTGAAGACACGGGGCTCGATGATGACGCCCTGAACGTAACGGCGCACGTCGTCGAATGCCACGAGGTTGGACGGGTTCACCATAGCCAGCGTCAACGCATTGTTGGCGTAGGCGATCGGGACGACCTTGTGCTGGACGAGGATGTTCTGGGGTACGAGCCCGACGACGCGCGGATCGAAGTTGATGTTCTTCGTCAGGCTGACGAACTCGACACCGACCTGCTTGTTGGCTTCGTCCAGCCTTTCGGCGAGGATCCGGGCCAGTCCCAGGGAAATTTCGGGGTACTGCGTCAGGAGGTTTCGGAAGTCCGTTCGAGTCAGCGTGTAGACCGAGGTCGGCTCGACGGTGTTGACGCTTGCCGAGCGCGGTTTGCCGGTCAGCAGGGACATCTCGCCGACCGATTTGCCCGGGCCAAGTTGAGCTACGAGGAAATCGATGCCGGTGATCGGGTCCTTCTTCCGGACCTCAACGAGACCTTCCCTCATGATGTACATGGAGATCCCGGGCGCGCCTTCGCGCATAATGGTCTCCGACGGAGGGAACTCGGTTGTTTTCAGACAGGTCCCTAGCTTCGCCAGGCTCTCCTCGGGAAGGTCCGCGAACAGGCTGACGTTCTTCAGGAAGCTAACCAGTTGATCGGATTCGGTTATTGTCGTCGACATCGTGCCGAAATGTCCTATTCCAACAGATGTAGTCTATTCTCAGGCAGGTTTAGAAGTCAACGATGGCAGTGCACGACCCCTGGCCGAATCTGTGGCAGTAATGTGTTTAAAAACAGTAAGATCGAGATGCGGCTTTTCCGGCCGCTCCCCTTACTCGGCGTCCTTCCTAAGCTCCTGCTTCCAGCCCAGGACGCGCGCGGTGTTGCCTTCTTTTTCTGCCTCTTCGATCATTCCCTTGGCCTGGTAGAACATCGACAGGCTCGTGTGGGCCAGGATGTCGTCCGCGTCGATCTGGGTCAACCGTTTGGCCGTGGCGATCGCCGCGTCGGCGTCTCCGCCGTCGAACTGGGCGCGCGCCAGCCCGTGCAGCGCGTCGGAGTATTCGGGATCGATTTCGAGGGCCTTGCCATAGCAGGCGATCGACTCTTCGAATTTTTCGTCGCTGTATAGCTCCACTGCCTCGAAGAAGAGATCCTCTTTCTGGGTTTCCTGATCTTCCACAATGCCTCCTCGGTCGATACCCGGGTACCCCTATTCTACGGAAGCCGACGACGGATCTCCACCGCTCGGGGGCCCGGCGATGATGGTAGAATCCTCGGTCCCACGACTGCTCGAAAAGGAGGCGTTTATGGCAGTAGCCGACGTTCGTGATGTCCGAGTTCCGTTTGGTGACGGAGAGATCGGTGCGGTGCGGGCGGCACCGGCCGGCGGCGACAAGTTTCCCGTCGTGGTGGTTGTCCATGAATGGTGGGGTCTCAACGATCACATCCGGGACGTAACCGGCCGGCTGGCTAGTGAAGGGTTCGTCGCGATAGCTCCGGACCTGTACGACGGCCGGGTCACGAGCGACGCCGAGGTCGCCGGTTCCACGATGATGGGCCTCGACCAGGCCAAAACGCTCGCCAAGTTGTCGGCTGCCGTCGCGTTTGCAGGCCAGGAGGCGCAGACGTCAGGCCGGAAGGCGGGCGTCATCGGTTTCTGCATGGGTGGGTCGTATTCCCTGCTCCTGCCCATCCACGATGACCGTATCGGTGCTGCCGCTCCGTTCTACGGTCAGGTTCCCGGAGACGATGTCCTTGCCGGGCTGACGGCGCCGGTGTTCTATGTCTACGCGGGGAAGGATCAGTGGATCACAAAGGATGAAGTCGACCGCCTGGACCACCACCTAGAGGGCAAGACCGGCGAGGTTGCCCGCTTCATGGACGCGGACCACGCGTTCTTCAACGACACGCGACCGGAAGTCTATCGTCCGGAAGACGCAACGGACGCCTGGGACCGGGCGGTCGCGTTCTTGAAGGCCAATTTGGGATGATGGTGTATGGGCGGGACCCGTGCCCGCCCGACGTCTTTGCTATTCGTACCGTAGAGCTTCGATGGGATCCAGCTTGGCGGCCTTGTAAGCCGGGTAGAGTCCGAACAACAGGCCTGTCGCGACCGACGTCGTGAACCCCGCCGCGATCCAGAACGGCGACATGGCCGCTGGTAGGAACGGAGCCGCGGTTCGTACTGCAACGGTCAGCAGCCCGCCCACGCCGATTCCGATCACACCGCCCAATGCGGTGAGGGTCATCGCTTCGAGGAGGAACTGGAGCATGATCTTCTGCTGTGTTGCGCCGATCGCTTTCCGGATTCCAATTTCTTTCGTCCGTTCGGTAACCGATACCAGCATGATGTTCATCACGCCAACGCCGCCCACGAGCAGAGCGATCGAAGATATCGCCAGCATCAAAGCGAATATCCCGCCCGAGATCTGGTTCCAGAGGTCCGTAAATGCGTCCTGCGTGAAGACGCTAAAGTTGTTCGGTTTGTTGTAGGGGACAGCACGCCGGCGACGCATCAGACCTTCGACCTGATCGATCGCGGTCGGCATCGCTTCCTGGCTGATGGGCTGGAGCGATATGAAGTAATCGTCGATCTCCGGATGCAACTTCTCGAACGAGCCCACCGGAATCTCGGCGATGTTGTCTTCCGGGTTATCGCCGTCGCCCAGGCCCGTCTTTCGCTTTTCCAGCACGCCGATCACCAGAAACACCTTGTCCTCGAGGTCGACTTGTCGGCCGACCGCGCTTTCGACATTGAGGAAGAGTGTTTCTGCCGTGTCGTAGCCGAGGACGACGACGTTGGCGCGCCGTAACTGGTCGCTGGGGCTGATCCAGCGGCCGGCACGCAGGTCGAGGCTGAACACGTTTTCGTGATCGGCCGTCACGCCTTCGATGATCGTGTTCGAGGCCGTCCGGTCCCGATACTTCACGACGTAGCTGCCGCGGCCACCACCTCCTCCGAATCGTCGGAGCGTCGCCGCAACGGCCTTGACGGCGTTGAGTCCCGCGATTGCCTCGGCGTCTTCCAGAGTCAACTTCTTGCGTGATCGGATCTCCGCGTCCATCCGGCCGACGGCAATCGGGAAACGGGACACAAAGACGAGGTTCGACCCGAGTCTTTCTATCTGGGACGAGATCGAGGTGTTCAGTCCGCTGATCACCGACGACATGCCGATCACGGTCGCCACTCCGATAACGACGCCGAGCACGGTCAGGACGGAACGGATCTTGTTCGTGCGGATCGAATCCATCGCCATGGCAACGATGTCATTCATAACGTAGCGCCGCGATGGGATCGAGACTCGCCGCTTTCTTCGCGGGCCAGATCCCGAAGAACAGTCCGACCGCCGTCGAGACCGTCAGGCCCAGGACAATCGACCACCATTCGATCGACGAGGGCAGCGACGTCACGGCGGAGACGGACTTGGAGATGACGATGGCCAGGCCCACACCGATCATGCCCCCGACCATCGCCAGCGTTGCCGACTCGACCAGGAATTGCAACATGATGTCGGTACTCCTCGCTCCGGTGGCTTTACGGATGCCGATCTCGCGGGTCCGTTCGGTGACCGACACCAGCATGATGTTCATCACGACGATGCCCCCGACGACGAGCGATATCGAGGCAATCGCGACCGTCACGCCGAAGAACGCCTGGCTGATGCTCGCCCAGAGCTCCAGGAACATTTCGTTGGTCCCGATCGAAAAATCATCCGCGGCGCCGTAGTCGACGTGCCGGCGGGACCGGAGGATCATCCGGGCCTGGTCGGCCGCCGCGTCGATGTTCTCTTCGCCGTCCACCTTGGCGTAAATCCTCACCGATCGGCGGGCGCCCCACATGCGCTGGAAGGAGGTGATCGGGATCATGATCCAGGTGTCTCGGGACTGGCCGACGATCGTCCCGAGCTTCTCCCCGATCCCGACGACGATGAATTCGCGGCCGTTGACCAGCAGGGTCTTTCCAATGGGATCTATGAACGGGAAGAGATTGTCGACTATGTCGGTGCCGATGACGGCCACTCGGCTCGCCTGACGGACGTCGTATTCGGTGATCGATCGTCCCGATTCCAGCTCTTCCCCCAGAATCGCGGGGATTTCCGGCGTGACGCCGCGGACCGAGGCGTTCAGAAATTCCCGGCGGTACTTGACCCTCGCTCCGGCGGTCAACCGCGAACCGACCGCGGTGCAGAGCGTGCAGGCGGTCTCGACGGCTTCGGCGTCATCCATGTGGAGGTTCTTGTTCCGCCGGGACGCCTCCCAGTCGTCTTCGTCGATGATGATCTGTGGGGTGCGATTGACGGTGAACACGTCAGCTCCCAGGTTGAATATTTCGTCCGCGACGAAGCCGTTCAACCCGGATATGAAGGAGATGACCGTGATGACGCTCATCACCCCGATGACGATCCCAAGCAACGTCAGAACCGATCGGAGACGATTGACCCACAACGAGTCCAGCGCGAGGCGGACGGCCTCAAGAAATTTCATGCCTCTACCAACCTACCAGAAAGACGCCGCGAAGGCCTGATTGTTACAGCGGAACGGGGTCAGGGGCGAGATTCCATCACCGCAAAGACGCAAAGGCGCAAATGCGGGAAATCTCTTTTTTCTTTACGTCTTTGCGGTGAAATTCCCGGTTTCTTCGAAATGGGCTCGTCTGGGCGAGGCTAGTTGCCGGGGCTCTTGAATTTTTCCTGAAGGCGCCGGATCTTCTCTTCCATCGAAAGTTGTGGTTCCGGCTTGGGAGCGGGCTTCTTCTTCCTTACCGCCACGGTCGACTCCCGAGGCTTGCGCATCGGACGGCCGTTGCCCGCCCCGGCGGGCTTTCTCTTGGGTTTGGGCGGCCTCGGTTTTGGCAGCAGGGCCTTGATCGACAGGCTGATCCGTTTCATCGCGGGATCGACGCCGATGACCTTGACCTTGACGACATCACCCACCTGTACGGCCTGTCGCGCATCGGAAACGTAGCGATGGGAAAGCTCCGAAATGTGTACGAGGCCGTCCTGATGGACCCCCAGGTCGACAAAGGCGCCAAAGTTGGTCACGTTGGTCACGGCGCCTTCCATCTCCATGCCTTCTGACAGGTCAGTGATCTCGCGGACATCATCGCGGAACCGCGGTACCTGGAAGCTCTTCCTGGGGTCCCGGCCCGGCCGGAGCAGCTCCTGGCGGATGTCGGCAAGCGTGTACTTCCCGACGTCCTTCTCGAACTCGGAGAAATCTATTTCGACGACCTTCTTCGGGTTCGCGATGAGGCTGGCGACCGCGTCGTCCAGCGAAGCTGCCATCCGTTCCACGACCGGATAGGACTCCGGGTGCACGGCCGTCCGGTCCAGCGGGTTAGCCGCCCCCGGAATGCGCAGAAATCCCGCCGACTGCTGGAAGGTTCTTTCTCCGATCCCGGCTACCTCCAAGAGCTGATCGCGGCCCGTGAACGCGCCCTGGCTGTTCCGGCGCTCGATGACCGCCTCGGCCGTTGTCGACGAGATGCCCGCGACGTAACCGAGCAAATCTACCGAGGCTGTGTTGATGTCGACACCCACGGCGTTGACCGAGGATTCGACGACGGCTCCCAGGCTCGATTTCAGTTTCCTCTGGTCCACGTCGTGTTGGTACTGACCGACGCCGATTGCCTTGGGATCGATCTTGACGAGTTCGGCCAGCGGATCCTGGAGTCGGCGAGCGATCGAGACGGCGCCACGGATGGTGACGTCCAGCTCCGGGAACTCCTCTCGTGCTCTCTTGGAGGCGGAGTACACCGACGCGCCTGCCTCGCTCGTGACAACTGTGAAGACATCGAGCTTGTGCTTGTCGACGATCGTGCGCACGAAGCTCTCGGTCTCACGGGATCCGGTTCCGTTACCCATGACGATGCCGCGAATCTTGTGTTTCTCGACAATCTCGACCAGCGCTTTCTCGGCGGCTTCCAGATCCTGCTTCGGTTCGGTCAGGAACATTGTAATGTGTTCCAGAAACTTGCCGGTCGCATCGACGACGGCGATCTTCGAACCCGTGCGGAGCCCGGGGTCGATGCCCGCGACCGGCATGGATCCGGCCGGCGGAGCCAGCAGGAGCGACCTCAGGTTTTCCTCGAATACGCGTGTGGCAGCCTCGTCGGCTCTAGACCGCATGATGCCGCGGACTTCGTTCTGGATCGCAGGCTCCATCAGACGGGTGAAGCCGTCCTCGAGCGCCCTTCGGAGCAGCTCAACGAAAGGTCCCTCGCCGTCTGCCAGATCGAAGCGGGTCGTTAGCTCGGCCAGCGCGCGTTCGCGATCGATCTGGATCGAGTAGGCCAGGACCTTTTCTCGGGAGCCGCGGCGGATCGCCAGCATGCGATGCGACGGAATCCTGGGGATGGCTTCCTTGAAGTCGTAATACATGGAGTACTTCGTCTTCTGGTCTTCCTTGCCTTTGCGGACTTTCGCCTCGACTGTACCTTCCTTCAGCATGAACTCGCGAAGCCACTGCCGGCACTCCGAGTGCTCGGCGAACCTTTCAGCCAGGATGTCGAGCGCCCCTGCCAGGGCGTCCTCGACGTTGGCGACCTCTTTTTCTTGCCTGGAGGGTGGAGTGGAGGCTTTCGCGGTCGGTGGGGGATCGGTCTTCGCGATTTCGAGTGCTCCTGCGGGGGTGTCCTCGACGCTGGGGGCTTCTTTTTCTTCGCTCGGGAGCGGAGCGGCAGTTTCCTCGGATGCGGGGGGGGCGGCCTGTTCTTCGGTGTCCGGGGATTGGGCCGATGCCTCCTCGGCGGCGGGGACCTGTTGTTCGTCGCTCGGGAGCGGAGCGGCGGTTTCCTCGGATGCGGGGGGGGCGGCCTGTTCTTCGGTGTCCGGGGATTGTGCCGGTGCCTCCTCGGCGTTCGGAACCACCTCGCTGACGAATGAAGTGGCGAATTCTTCGGGGGTCGGCGGGCCGGTCCGCTTCTCGATGTGGTCGGCGAGCGGTTCGAGTCCCCTGTCGCGGGCTGCGCTCGCCTTCGTCCGGCGCTTCGGACGGTAGGGCAGGTAGAGATCTTCCAGGTCGTGCTTGACCCAGCACTCCTGGATCCTTCCCCGCAGTTCGTCGGTCAGCTTCCCCTGTCCCTCGATCGAGGAGAGGACTACCCCACGCCGCTCCTCCAGTTCGAAGTAGTAGGAGACGCGTTCGGCTATGTCGCGGATCCTGACTTCGTCCAGGTTGTCGGTCGCCTCTTTGCGGTAGCGCGCGATGAAAGGATTGTCGCCCCTTCCCCGAGCAAGCTCACCGTTGCCGCGATCCGAGCCAGCGAGACGCCGACGTCCTGATTGATCCTACGGAAGATTTCGGGATGTTTTTCCATGGCCGGAAGCAGTTCGCAGTATGCAGGACCCAAACCGCCGAATCAACAGGTTCAGTGCCGCGCTCCCAGGCGGGCTGTCTGTGGGGCCAGCCCGGTCCGTGTCACCGAAACTCCAATCCGAAACGCTCCCCGTCGGTCTCGACCCAGGTCCGGATGTCATCCATGACCCGGTTGTGCCTGGCGATGATCGCCTCGAGCGTTCGGACGTGATGGGGCCGAACGGCGTCCGTTCGACTGACGCTGTCTACCAGCGCGTACTGGTCTTCGAGGACTCCCCGGAGGTCGACGATCAAGGCGTCGGACTCCTTCGAGAGAGTCGGGGTGTCGTCGAGCAGAACGATGGCATCGCCCAGGGTCCCCTTCAGCCCGCCCAGATCTTCGTCCGACGCGTCGCCCATCAACGTCCGGCGGACGTCGGCAACCACTCTTTGAGACGTGTTGATCGCCTGGATGAAGCCGTCGGCGCCGCTTGTGCCCGACAACCTCTGCTGGATGCCAGCGACCATGTTTCCGAGACTCGGCGTCGGTCCGTCGTAGTGCGCCAGGACCTGGAGGAAGCCGACTGCGATCAGGGCGAGCGCCCCCGCCTGGCTCAGTTTGTACCCGCTCGAGGTGGCCGATCCGGGAACCTGGAAACCCATGACCGACCCGAGCACGATTCCCGCGACGAGGCCGCCGATATGTGCGGCGTTATCGATCATTGGAATCATGAAGCCGATGACGAGGTTGATCAGGATGATGGGCAGAATTCCCCGTCCGACGGCCCGTCCGAGGAACGCCGGAACGTGGCCCCTGTTGCGGTACCCGAACACGAGCAGCACGCCGAACAGGCCGAATATGGCGCCGGAAGCTCCGGCCGACAACGACACCGGACTATAGGCGTAACTGCCTACTACGCCCGCAATACCGAGCAAGACATAGAGGATGACGAAGCGAGCACCGCCGTAGAGCTTTTCGACCTGCTGGCCGATGATCCACAGGGCGTAGGAGTTGAACCCCAGGTGCAATAGCCCAATGTGGATGAACACCGGCGTCACAAAACGCCACCACTCTCCGGCATCGATTGCCGCGTTGGATTTGGCCCCCCACGCCAGGAGAACCGACGGGTTTGTCGTCCCACCCGACATTTCCATCGCGATGAAGACCAGGATGTTGAACACGAGAAAGATCGTCGTAAACAGCGCCTTCCGCCCGCGAATCTGCTCCATGAACAGGTAGTCGAGGTTGGGCTGTGTCGAGATCGGGGGGGGCGGGGGCGCGAACCGGGGATCTTCTTTCATCTGTCGGCACCGGCGTCCCGCCGGAGAGTTTCGGCGATCTCCCTCGCCGCACGCTGCGCCTCGTCGAGCTTCGCAGCGTCGAACGAGATGGCCGCTACGACTGCGTGACCGCCCCCTCCGTAGCGTTCGCAGATTTCGGCGAGGTTAAGGCGCGGCTTCCGGCTGGCCCAAGGGTTGGTTCCGACTGAAACCTTCGCCCGCGATGGTTCCAGTGTGACGCCGACATTGTAGGTCGACTCCGGGAAGACCCAATAGGGGATGAACTTATTGTGGCCGCGTATCGGATGATCGCTGACGTCGAATTCGACCACACCGTCGGTGCACGTCATCGCCTTCTTGAGAATCTTGATCGAATTCAGGTGGTCGTCGTAGAGGCGCTCGAAATGCGCTTTGATTCGGGGTTCTGCGGCTACTTCAGCGAGGTCCCGCTCCTGCATGGCGCAGATGATGCCGGTAAGCAGTTCGCGGTCCTTTACGGATTCGATGACCAGCATCAGGCGGAGGGCCGGTTCCTTCAGTTCGACCGCCGCCTGCGCGCTCTCGAACTGGGCTCCGTCGATGATGTCGGCCCAATGGATG
This sequence comes from Terriglobia bacterium, assembly GCA_965206125.1. GTDB lineage: Bacteria > Acidobacteriota > Terriglobia > 20CM-2-55-15 > 20CM-2-55-15 > CAXWPM01. Next base: position 235,208 of record CBDBIN010000041.1, on the reverse strand, counting down.
AGATCCTTCAGATTGTCCAGGGAACAGGCGAATTCCGACCGGCTGATGTCGTCGATCAGCTTCGTACACGAACGGTACGTCGTGTCGTGAAACTTGCGTCCGGAAGCCTCGTGGCTGAAATGAATCTGGTCTTCGGCCGAGAGGAACGCGCTCTGGTGGTGGTCGAACCACCAAGTCAGCCGGTCTGAGGCACTGTACTTGAAGTCGACGATCGCGTTCACCTCCCCCGAGAGCTTCTCGTCGAGAAGGTAGTCCCCGGCCCCGTGCGCGAGCCCGTCATAGACGAACTCCGCATCAGCGTCGACATGGGACCGGTAGAACGCCGAAAATACCGCAGCCGAGGCGAGCCCGTCGAAGCAGTTATCGTGGTGTAGAACGCGCACTGTCTTGCCCATGGCTTCCGGTTCGGTAGCTCCTGCCAGCTATCGCAGCAGGTACTTGGCGATTGTCTGGAGTTGCATGTTGGACGTACCTTCGTAAATCTTTCCGATCTTGGAATCCCGAAAGTACTTCTCGGCGGGATAGTCCTTCGTGTACCCGTACCCGCCGTAAAGTTCGATCACGAGGGATGTCACACGTTCGGCCACCTGAGAGGAAAAGTACTTCGCCATCGCGGCTTCCTTCACAAATGCCTGACCCGCGTCCTTGAGGCGCGCTGCGTTGTAGACCATTAGCCTGGCCGCCTCGATCTCGGTCGCCGACTCTGCGATCTGAAACTGGATGCCCTGGAACTCGGCGAGCGGCTTGCCGAACGCAGTGCGTTCCTTTACGTACCCGGCGCCGCACTCCCAGCTCCCGCTGGCGATGCCCACCATCTGGGCGCCGATGCCGATACGCCCTTCGTTCAGCGTCTCGATCGCGATCTTGTAACCCTTGCCGATCTCGCCGAGTACGTTGGCCTTCGGAACGCGGCAATCTTCGAACAAGAGTTCGCACGTACTTGACGCGCGGATACCCAGCTTGTCTTCCTTGTTGCCCACCGTGAAGCCTGGAAAGCTCTTTTCCACGAGGAACGCCGTAATACCCTTGTAACCGGCATCCGGGTTGACCGTGGCAAAAACGATGAACAAGTCGGCTTCGATCGCGTTCGTGATCCAGAGTTTCTGTCCGGTCAGGACATAGTCGTCGCCGTCGTCGGTCGCCCTGCAGGCGAGGGCGAACGCGTCGCTGCCCGATGAGGCTTCCGACAACGCATACGCGCCGACGGTGTCCTTTGCCATTCTCGGGAGGTATCGAGTCTTCTGTTCATCGTCGGCCCACCGCATGATTGCGTTGTTGACGAGCGTGTTCTGAACGTCGACGAATACCCCGAACGACGCGTCGACTCTGGAAATCTCCTCGACCGCGAGAACCGACATGAAGAACGACCCTCCGGCTCCGCCGTGCTCTTCATCGATGTGAATTCCCATGAGGCCGAGCTCGAACAACTCCGGAATCACGCTCGCTTCCAGCTTCGCCTGCTCGTCCATCTGACGGACCAGGGGACGGATGCGCTCTTCTGAGAAGGACCGAATCGAATCCCGGAACAGCTCTTCGTCTTCTGCCAGAACTGTCAGGGGCGCTCCGGGCAGAGGGGCTTCGGATTCTCCCAACACGACCTACCTCCCAGTGGGAAAGCATGGCGACGATCCAGCTTCCCAGAGAAAACGCGCATTATATCAGTCCGATCAGGTCCGGTTATAATTTGAACCATGCAGGCGGGATCTCATTCGCATCGGCACAGCCCATCGGGCCAGGGGCATTCACGCGATGCGGCGGGCAGCCTGCGTCTCGCGTTGGCGATCACGGCAACCGTCATGGTTGTCGAGTTCATTGGCGGAATCTACAGCAACTCGCTGGCCCTGATCGCCGATGCCGGCCACATGCTCACAGATGTTGCGGCGCTCAGCCTCAGCTTCTTTGCGATCTGGTTCGCCTCCAAGCCAGCCACACCTCAAAAGACGTACGGTTTTTACAGGGTCGAGATTCTGGTGGCGTTGCTGAACGGGGTCTTTCTGGTCCTGGTGGCATTATGGGTGTTCTATGAAACCTACCAGCGCCTGCTGGCACCGCCCTCGGTCCGTGCCGACGTGATGTTGCTGGTCGCCTCGGGGGGGCTGGCCGCAAATCTCGCCAGCGCTTATATCCTGTTCGGCAAACGGTCGGAAAGCCTCAACGTCCGCGGGGCCTTCTTCCACGTCTTGAGTGATGCCCTCGGTTCGATCGGCGCGATTGCAGCCAGCCTGATGATCATGTTCTTCGGTTGGAATTCCGCCGATGCGGTGACGAGCGGGATCGTCGGCGTGCTGATCCTCTCGAGTTCGTGGATTATCATTCGAGATGCGGTCGACATCCTGCTCGAAGGTGCGCCGTCGCACATCAACCTCACGACCCTCAAGGATCAGCTCGTCCACACCGACGGTGTCGCTTCGGTTCACGATCTGCACGTCTGGACGCTGACCTCGGGCGTCGTCGCCATGAGTTGCCACATCGTCGTCGCCGGTGGCACTCCACTTCAGCCGGATATTCTCGGGCGTGTCAACCGCGTGGCCCATGACCGGTTTCGGATCGACCATACGACGATTCAGGTCGAACACACCGAATCGCTCGATCAGGATCTGGAATCCTGCAATTGCCATTTTGGAGCTCGTTGATGGACCTGAACGGGAAGTTCGGCTGCCTAGACTAGACCCTGATCAAGCGTGATTGACGAGGTATTGATAGCGGCATAGCAGCAGAAGTACCCGAAATGCCCCCGTTCCGTGTGAATAAAGACTTGGAAAGAGTCTACGGAAAAGGAGGCATTTCGGATGAACGATTATACGCGCAAGAACATGAAGAACCGCAAGCGGCGAATCGAGCGCCGGCTTGCGGACCGGAATTGGACAGATCAGGCGGCGCCGATGTTTTCGGCGAGCAACATTCATTATGAGATGGGAGAGCGGACGCGCGGCACGGCGGTGGGCGGAATCGGGATGATGCAGTTGGTGGCGCGGCGGACGGGGCTGGTCAAAGCCATCGACGAGAGTGTGCATGTGCTGAAGCGGCACTTGCCGTATCACGAATCGGATCACGTGCTGAACATCGCCTATAACGCGTTGAATGGAGGGACGTGCCTGGAGGACATCGAGTTGCGGCGCAACGACGAAGTGTATCTGGATGCGCTGGGAGCGCAACGGATTCCGGACCCGACGACGGCGGGAGACTTCTGCCGGAGATTTGAGCCCAGCGACGTGGAGTCTCTGATGGAGGCGACGAATCAAGTCCGGCTGCGAGTCTGGCGCCAGCAGCCCGAGGCGTTTTTCGAAGAAGCGGTGTTGGACGCCGATGGGACACTGGCTGAAACCACAGGCGAATGCAAGCAAGGAATGGACGTGGCCTACAACGGGACCTGGGGGTATCACCCGCTGGTGATTTCGCTGGCGAATACTCAAGAGCCGCTGTACCTGGTCAATCGCAGCGGTAACCGGCCCTCGCATGAGGGAGCGGCCGCACGGTTCGACCAGGCCATCGCGCTGTGCCGTCGAGGCGGGTTTCGCCAGATCCTGCTGCGCGGGGACACCGACTTCAGCCAGACCCGGCACCTGGATGGATGGGACGACCAGGGCGTGGGATTCATCTTCGGCATCGACGCCATGCAGAATCTGGTGGCGCTGGCCGATGAACTGGAACCGCACCAATGGACGCGTCTGGAACGGCCCGCCAAGTACGCGGTGGCCACCGAACCGCGCCAACGTCCCGACAACGTGAAGGAACAAGTCGTTCGGGAGCGCGGTTTCGACAATATCCGGTTGCAGGGCGAGGATGTGGCCGAGTTTGCGTATCGGCCCAGAGCCTGCGACCGGGACTACCGCGTTGTCGTGGTGCGGAAGAATCTGTCGGTGGCCAAAGGCGAACAGGTGTTGTTCGACGACATCCGATACTTCTTCTACATTACCAACCGCTCGGATTCGGCCAGCCAGATTGTGCTCCGTGCGAATCAACGGTGCAATCAAGAGAATCTCATTGAGCAGCTCAAGAACGGCGTTCAGGCCTTGAGGATGCCGGTCGGGGATCAGACCAGCAACGGGGCCTACATGGTCATGGCGTCGCTGGCCTGGACACTGAAGGCGTGGTTTGCGTTGCTGCTGCCCGAAACCGGACGCTGGGGCCAGAAGTATCAGGCCGAGAAACAGACGGTACTGCACATGGAGTTCAAGACGTTTCTAAACGCCTTCATGTTCGTGCCTTGTCAGCTCGTGCGCACCGGGCGGCGCATCCTCTTCAGGATTCTGGCCTGGAACCGGTGGTTGCCGGTCTTGTTCCGTGCCGTGGATGTGCTGCATCAACCTCTGCGATGCTGACCCGATCATGGCCCTGAGCCCGGGCGATCGAGGTCCCGGTTTCTGTCAACCGCTCCAACACCAGCGAGGCTGAACTGAAACAGATCCAACAGAAACCCGATACCTGGATAAAACGATCCGGGAGCGGGATTCTATGCCTCGAATTTTATGCGCGCAACCTGGCCGTTGGCGGACTGGTTATGCGCTTGTTTTGGGCCTAGCAGTCCGTGGCAGAAGTGCAATTTTCTGAATTGGGATTTACGGGTGTCGGCCAAGACGGAACAGCGTTGAAATCGTGTCCGGAGCGTTCAGGATCGAAAGAGAGCGATTGATAGTGGCTCCAGAGCAGTATCAGGGTGAACAAGGCAGCAACATACTGGCCCTGAAGGCCTCGCGGTGTGCCGTTCCCGAAATTGTTCCGAAGAATAAGGCTCAGATTCAACGCGGCGTACTGAATCAGGATGCGCTTGAGAATGTTGTCCCGATGTCGGAGGTGAACCCGACGCATGGCTCCGGTTTCCAGAGTGTGCGCGAACGGCCGTTCCAACATCAGTCCCCGCTGTCGGAGTAACCGCTTGCCCCGCTCACCTCGGATCCGTCGCCGGTTGGCGTAGACGGCCTGTTGTTCGGCGGGCTTGCCTTTCCAGTTACGCCGACCCCGGTCCGGTTCCGAGATATAGCTGCGAATACCGAGGTCTTTGAAGGCGGTCATCGTATCGTTACTGTGATATCCCTTATCGGCCACGATTTCGGAAAGGTAATCGTCGGGCAGCTTCGATTCAGGATCGGCCGCCAGTGTCTCCATCTGACGGGCCGCCTCGATCATCGTGTCTTCGATAGTCGTCGTGTCGCCCAGATCGGCGCCCTGCACGGTAACCGCCAGGATGGCTCCGGTCTTCATGTCGGCGGCATGCTCGACCTTGTGCGCCAGATGCGTCCGCCCGTCCTTCATCTTCGTAATGCGCGCGTCCGGGTCGTGGGGATGTTCCCACTCTTTGTTCGATCCTTTCTTGGTTCGCTTTCGGTCCAGTCGGGCCAGGTCCGCTCGGGTCGGCGTCTCAATGCCCGACGCCTTGGCCAGCCGTGTCAGGAACTCGTTGTAGGCTTCCCCGGTATCCCGCCGCACGATCGATCGCATCGCCGCGTTGGCTTCCAGCGTCGATGCATCCACGCCCACCGTCTTCCCATCGATCAGGCCCTCACCGGCCAATACACCCAACATCCACGAAAAGACCTTTCCATGCGTCTCCAGATCGATCAGCCGTCGGGTTCGCGAAACCGTCGAATGATCCGGTACCGCGTCGCTCAGTCCCACTCCCAGGAATTCCCGCAAGCTTAGAGAATCGGCACACCGCCATGCAATCCCCCGCTCCGAATCGATCCCTTCAAAGTAGCCCACCAGCAACATCCGAAAATACTTGCCCGGTGCCAGGCTCGGCCGACCCATCACTGCGGCGTAGAACTTCTCGCACGCATCCTCGACGAACCGGTCGAACTCCCTCTCGTTCAGGATTCGGTTTACCCGTTCGTAAAATACGTGGCCCGCTGTTCGCGGCAACTCCGCGGTCGCAACCCACAACGTGTCCTGTCGGTGCTTTCTCCGTCCCATTCCCATATCGCGATCTCCTAACCTGATTCTCCTCGCGTTATGGTCGCATCCGGTCCTTCTTCTAATTACGATGAGGCCGACTTTAACCACGGACTGCTAGTTGAAGATGGACTTAGGCATATGCATGCTGACCAGGTAATGCGGCATGTCCACGGCCTCTGAAATCTTAAGATCCCCCGCGAGCGAACAGAGCACATAGGCGTCGTTCCTCGAGAGACCTCTCTCCGCGACCAGATAGTCAATCATGTATCGCGTGGCCTTGCGCGCAGCCTCATCGATCGTCTCTCCAAAACCCGTGACTGCGTAGTAGTCATCGGTCTCATACTCGGGTTCGGGGATGGACCGGCCTCCTTTCATCACTTCGACTTCCAGCACGATGCGCATGGGGGCTTCGACACCCGTGCCGCCGACTTCCCCGTCGCCCTGGGCCGCGTGCGTGTCACCGATGGAAAGCAGAGCGCCCTCGGCAAACACCGGAAGGTACACTGTGGTTCCCTCGCCCAGGTACCGATTGTCCATGTTCCCGCCGTTTTCACGCGGGGGAATCGTCACAAGCAATTCGTCGGTGGCGGGCGCCACGCCGATCACGCCCGCAAAGGGTTCAATCGGCAGAGAGATAGACTCGTTGAAGGCGATGTGGGTCTGCCCTTCTTCGAACCGAAAAGTCTTCAGGTATGGCTCGGTGAACTCATCGGCAAGGAATCCGAAACCAGGCGAGATTCCCGTCCATCCGTAATCTCCGGTCTCCACCTCGTGAAACGTCACGGCGAGCACATCGCCCGGCTCGGCGGTCTCGACGTAAATCGGACCGGTCAGGGGGTGAATCGGATCGAAGTCCAGCGTTGCAATCGCGTCTGCCGTCGAGTCCGGACCGAGCTGACCGTCCGTCGCCTCCTTCGTGAACAGTTCGACAACGGCGCCGGAAGGGACGGTGAGCACCGGGGGAATGGTCCGGCTGAAGCGGCTATGCGTGTTATCGCTGCTCAGCGTGTAGTCCGGTTCGATCGTAGCGGGCTCGGGCGCGGATGGAGCGGCGGGCGGTGCCGGTGCCTGGCAGGCACCGAGACCGAAGACCACAACAACGAACACGACCCGGCAACCCATTTTGACGCTCCTGCCCATGACGACACCTCCATGCGATAAGGATGAAACGCCGAGTCTATTCCATTTGCGCTCTGGAGAGCCAGAAAGGACAGGGTTGACGTGAGACTCAGAGTACTCTAGTATACAGAGTACTCTGATACTGGAGGCCGCCATGGTAGTCGAAAAACAGCTCCAGGCCGATCTTGGATTCATCCGGGAGGCCGTTCAAAGATCCAGCTCGCCGTTCAGCCCACCCAGCATTTGCTACTTGTGGGCAGCTATTACTCTGGCGGGCTTCGCGCTGGTCGACTTCAACCCCGAACGGGTGGGCATGTACTGGCTGGTTGCGGTTCCGGTTGGGATGTTCGCCAGCATGACGCTTGGCATACGCCACTCCCGGAGGGTCGGTCAGATCAACCGTAAGGCAGGCACAAGGATAGCTCTGCACTGGATCGGCATTTCGGGCACGATCCTCCTCGCATCGATGATGGTGCCGCTCGGGATGATGTCGGGCCGGACGCTCGGATCGATTGCGCTGCTACTGACTGCTCTGGCGTACTACCTGGCGGCGATACACATGGACCGCCGGCTGATCTGGGTGGCTCTACTGCTGGCCCTGGGCTACGTGGCCGTCCTGTTCATCACCACATTTGCGTGGACGATCGTAGGAGCCGTCGTGGCGGTTGCGTTGATCGTGACAGGCAAGTCTTCCGGCGACCAAACACAAAGTGAAGAAAGCTGACGGCGCTGGGAAAGGCGGCAATGGCTGGGGGGGCTTCGGATCCCTGGACCGGCTCCTCGAACACCGGGTTCGGCTGGCCGTCTGCGTCCTGCTCTCCCGAAACGATGCCCTGTCGTTCCGCCGGCTGAAGGAACTGCTCGACGAGACCGACGGGAGCCTGGGCGCTCACCTGCGCAAACTCGAGAATGCCGGCTACATCCGGGTTCGCAAGGCGTTTGTCGAACGAAAACCCGTGAGCTGGTACTCGCTGAAGGCCAACGGCCGAAAAGCGCTGGCTGCGCACACGGACGTACTTGGGCGGATTATCAAGGAAGCATCCATCTAACCAGCCTGTGGTGAAAGTCGCGTCTAAACTGTAGGGGCGGTCTACGACCGCCCAATATTCGGCGCTCATAGAGCGTCGCTACAGCTCTAAGCAATTTTCACCACAGGCTCCTGGGAGACTCTGATTTGATTGAAGTCGAAGCTCTACACAAGCGATACGACGACCTGAAAGCGGTCGATGACGTCAGCTTCACAGTGAAACCCGGAGAGGTGTTCGGTCTACTCGGGCCGAACGGCGCCGGTAAGTCGACGACGATAGGATGTATATCCGGCCTGATCGAGCCCACATCGGGGCGCGTTCGGGTCCTGGGGCACGACGTCATCGTTGAACGCCGCGCCGCCCGGGAATCGTTGGGAATAGTTCCGCAGGAACTGGCCCTCTACGAAGACCTTTCGGCGAAGGAAAACCTTGTCTACTGGGGTTCGGCTTACGGCCTTCGCGGCGCGACCCTCGAGAATCGTATCAGCGAAGTTCTCGCCGTTACCGGTCTCCTCGACCGGGCGAAGGAACCGGTGAAACGCTTCAGCGGCGGCATGAAGCGCCGCCTCAACCTCGCATGCGGGTTGGTGCATACTCCGAAGGTCCTGCTCCTGGACGAGCCGACCGTCGGCGTCGATCCACAATCCCGTGTGCGTCTCCTCGAAATGGTTCAGGAGCAGGCCGATGGTGGCACGTGCGTCCTCTACACGACGCACTACATGGAAGAAGCCGAGAACGTTTGCGATCGGCTGGCGATCATGGACCATGGGCGCGTGATTGCGGCCGGGACGCTGGCCGAGCTCCGCGCGATGTCCGGTGAACAGGATATCGTCCGGCTCGTCGGACGCTTCGACCCGGACGCCGTCGAGCGAGAGCTCGGAGAACGGGTCGGTTTCGAAGTCGTTCACGCGGATGATGCCTCACTACGGCTGGCGATGACGAACGCTTCGGGCAAGCTCCCGGAGTTGTTTGCGGCTCTCGCCGCAACTGAGCCGGAGATCCGTGAGACTACCCTGACCCAACCGAGCCTGGAGACCCTCTTCATGAAGCTGACCGGCAAGGAGCTTCGCGAATAACGATGAGCCAAATCATAAACGCCACACGCAAGGACATTCGCAGGGTGCTGAGGGACCCGATGACGCTCCTGCTCTCGCTGGCGATTCCCCTCCTCATCGGAGGTCTGATCACCATCGCGACGGGCGGGAGCGACGGCCCGGCGCCGCAAGCCGACCTGCTTGTCGTCGACCAGGACTCGAGCGTGGCTTCGGGCTTCCTTCTCAACGCGCTCGCACAAGTGGGTGGGGATGAGTCGCTGATCCAGAGCCGAAAGGTATCCCTGGAGGAAGGACGGGAACTCATCGACGAAGGCGCCGCCAGCGCGCTGCTGATCATCCCGGAGGATTTCGGGCAGGCAGTGCTGGAAGAGACACCGACGACGCTACGCTTGATCACAAACCCCGCTCAGTCCATCCTCCCCGGCATCATCGAAGAGACGCTGAGCATCATGACCGACGGCACGTTTTACCTCCACCGGGTGCTGGGCGACGAGCTCCGGGAACTCACCGCAGGACCCGTCGACGGCGGGAGCATCTTCGAGGATGACGAAATCGCGAGCATCTCGGTCGCGATCAATCAGGCGATCACCCGGCTCGACAAGTACCTCTTCCCGCCGGCACTCGAATTGGAGACGTCCCTCGACGAACAGGACGCGGGGCCCGGGGTCCCGATAGGAGTGTTGTTCCTGCCGGGAATCATGCTGATGTCTTTGCTTTTCATCGCTCAGGGGATGAGCGAAGACGTCTGGAAAGAACTCGAACAGGGAACGCTTCGGCGGGCTCTGGGCGCGCCTGGCGGAGCGAATCCTGTGCTCGCGGGCAAGCTTCTTGCCGGCGGGATGGTGATGTCCCTCATCGCAATGGTTATCCTTTCACTCGGCACCCTGTACTTCGAACTGCCCGCAGCCAACCTTCCGCTCGCCGTCTTGTGGTCGACCCTGGCCGGTATCGTATTCCTGCTGGTGATGCTGTTCCTACAGATGTGCGCCTCGAGCCGCCGAACCGGCTCGATACTGATTGGAGCCTTTATCTTTCCCCTGATGATGCTCGGCGGTAGCTTCTTCCCGTCAGAAACGATGCCGGCCTGGATGGCGGCAGTGGGCGCATGGACGCCGAACGGATGGGCGCTCGAGGTGCTCAAGGACATCCTGCTCGACCGGGACGATCCGTCGTCACTCGCCATCGGCACAGGCGGACTCCTTGCGTCGGGTCTCGTCGTGTTTGCGCTCGCCGCGCGGCGCCTCACCGGCAGATTCCTGAGGGCCTGAACATGCTCAAGAACGCATTCTTTATCGCGCGCAAGGACATTCACTACATGCTGCAGGGCAAAGAGACGATTCTCTGGCTTTTCATCATGCCGGTGGTCTTCTTCTATTTCATCGGAACGATAACAGGCGGAATGAATCCGGGTGGAAGCGGAGGCACAGCGCTTGCGGTGCATCTGGAGCCGGGCGCTGGTTTTCTTGCTGACGAGTTCGTTCGCCGGCTGGAGGATCAGGAATACAGGATCGTCTTCCCCGAAACAGACGAAGCGTTCGAGGGCGCAGCCCGACGGTTGACGATTCCGGCGGAACTGACCGATTCCGTGCTGGAGGGCGAGACACAGGCCGTCGAGCTTGCTCGTAGCGAGACGGGCATTGGCGGCGACTACGATACGCTGCGCGTGGGGCGAGCACTCTACACCGTACTAGCGGACCTCGTAGCGATTGAAGCGGCGGGCCAGACACCGACACCCGAAACGTTCAAAGCCCTCCGCGCGATGCCCCGGGCACTGTCACTCGAGGTTGCTCCCGCTGGACAGCGCCAACGCATTCCGACGGGATTCGAACAGGCCATTCCGGGCACCATGGTGATGTTCACAATGCTCGTCCTGCTGACGACGGGGGCCGTCACGATCGTCATCGAACGAAACCAGGGGTTGCTGCGCAGGCTGGCGTCGACACCGATATCGCGTGGCGAGATCGTCCTCGGGAAGTGGGCCGGCAGGATGACGCTGGGGCTTATTCAGGTGACGTTCGCGATGATCGCGGGAACCTTGATTTTCGGGATGGATTGGGGGCCGGATCTGCCGATGATCATGGTCGTCGTTGCGGGATGGGCTGCGGTCTGCGCTTCGATGGGGTTGCTGCTGGGAAGTCTCGCCCGCACCGAGGGTCAGGCGATCGGAATCGGCGTTTTGAGCGCCAATGTCCTCGCGGCGCTGGGCGGATGCTGGTGGCCGATCGAGATCACACCGGAATGGATACAGGCCTTCTCGAAACTCCTGCCCACGGGCTGGGCGATGGGGGCGATGCACCGCCTGGTCAGTTTCCAGGACGGCGCGCTAAGCGCCATGCCCTACGTCACACTCATGGTCGGGCTCGCGCTGGTTTTCGGGTGGATGGGCGCCCGGCGATTCCGGTTCGTCTGAGGCTCTTACTCCTACGCCCACACTACCCAACCAGATCGGAGTTTGCCACGGATTTCACGGATTGAACGGATTCGGAGGAAGCCTTTGGTCTGCTTTCCGAAAGACCACCACTCACCTTCCTAAATCCGTTTAATCCGTGCAATCCGTGGCTATCTCTTCTTCCGTGTAATCCGTTACTCCTGGCGTAAAGCCACGACCGGATCGACGCGAAGCGCGCGTCTGGCGGGGATGTAGCAGGCCGCCATGGTCACGCCGACGATCATGACGGCCACTACGGCCATCGTGATCGGGTCGCTCGCCCCGACTCCGACGAGAAGCCCGGACAGGAAACGCGTCAACCCAAACGCGAGCGCCCCACCTAAGAGGATTCCGACAACCGCCAGAGAAACCCCTTCGCTCATGATCATGGCGAGGACCCGGGACGGTCTGGCCCCGAGCGCCACACGGACACCGATCTCATGGGTCCGCTGGCTGACCGCGAAGGACATCACTCCGAGAATGCCCGTTGCCGCAAGGATCAGGCCGATCAACCCGACGCCCCCGAACAGCGAAGCTCCCAGGCGCGGCAGCAGGAGTACGAGGCCCAGTCGGTCCTCGAGCCTCGCCACGTTCGTCACCGGGACGTTTTCATCGATCGCCGTCAGTTCTTCCCGTATCGTCGGTATCAACGACGGCGATCCAGCCGAGGCCTTCACGAGAAGCGTCGCCGTGCCCTCCATGTTCTGGTGCACGCTCCGGTAGACGAACGGGCGCGGATCCTCCCCGAGAGTCCGGAACTTGCTGTCGCCGACGATACCGACGACTTCGGTCACCCTCGCCCCTTCCAGACCGCTGGTGATCGTCTTGCCGATGGGGTTCTCTCCGGGCCAGTAACGTTCGACGAAGGTTCGATTAACGATCGCAACGTCCCTGGCCTCTGCATTGTCGGAGGCGGAGAAATCCCGGCCCGCGACGAGGGGAATGCCCATCGTGGCGAAGTAATCCGGTGCGATGTTTACCGTGCCGATCTGTGGCCGATTGAGCATGTCCGAGGGCACAGGTTGTCCTTCGGGCACGATCGACATCGTCCGGAAGCTCAACGTCAGCGGCAGGATCGTGACCAGGCTGGCATTGTCCACCCCGGGTACGGACTGCATCCGTTCCAGAATCCGGTCGTAGAACACCTGGGTCCGCGCGTCGTCGTAGCCCTGCATCTGGGGCAGCAACTCCGCCGTGTACACGCCTTCGGACCGGAAACCGGTATCGATGGTCGTGACGTTGAGCAGACTTCTGACGAAGAGGCCCGCGGCAACGAGTAAGAGGACCGAAAGGGCGACTTGCGAGACGACCAGCGCGTTCCTCAGGAACGATCGTTGCCGGTCGGGGGTTGTCGTCCCGGCCGAGTCCTTCAGCGCCGAAGCCGGCGCGGACCGGGTACTCTGGAGCGCCGGCACCAGGCCGAACACGATGCCCGTCAGGACCGAGGCCAGCAGACTGAAGGTCAGCACGCGCCAGTCGATCCCCATGTCGAGGGCGAGCCGGATATCGAGGGGGAGTTGGGCGCTGGTGATTTGGGAAAGAATGAGCGACGCTCCCCATTGAGCCGCTACGAGGCCCGCGACGCCGGCAATCAGGGCGAGTAGCAGGCTTTCGGCAAGTAGCTGTCGAATCAACCGCCCCCGGCCCGCACCCAGCGAGACCCTGATGGCGATCTCCTTCCGGCGCGTCAGGGACCTGGCGAGCAGCAGGTTGGCAACGTTGGCGCAGGCGATCAGCAGCACCGCCCCGACCAGGGCCATCATCAATCCGGCAGCGCCGAAGATGAAAGTGTCCACCTCGGGCATGAACACGACACTGGCGGCCCGAAACAGAGTGGCGGTATCGTGGTCGCCGGCGTTGGGGTTGTCGGCCCTGAGTTGCTCAGCCAGCATGACGACGTTCGCACGGGCTTCGTCCAGTTCCACTCCGGGATGCAACCTGCCAACGATAGACATCCAGCGGCTCGTCCGGCTGTTGAGTTGAGTTCTACCCGGAATGAGTTGATCCATCATCATGAACGGCACAAAGAAGTCGGATGCGAACCCGCGCATCCCCCCGGTATAGCTCTCCGGGGTGACTCCGATGACGGTGTAGGTAAATCCGTTCATCCGTACCGTGGAGCCCAGGACGTCCGGATCCGAGCCGAAGCGGCCATGCCAGAGCGCCTCGCTGATGACGACGACGGGATGTGTCCCCGGCGTGGCGTCTTCCTCGGGTGCGAAGAAGCGGCCGAGGAGCGGTCGAAGCTCGAGCACGTCGAAGTAGTTTCCGGAGACCGTCTCGCCGACCAGCATCTCGGCTCCCTGGCCCGAGCCCAGGCTCGCTACTTCGACGCCGAATCCCGCCAGGTCGGCGAAAACGGTATTGTTGTCCCGGTAGTAAACGTAGTCGTAGTGGGACGAAGGCTGACTCTTGACGAGCTGTCCCTCCCGCCACGTATAGAGCACCACGAGATCGTCGGGATCGTTGACCGGCAGCGGCTTGAAGATGACGGCGTTGATCGCGGTAAACATCGCGGTGTTGGCGCCGATGCCGAGGGCCAGCGTGAGGACGACGACCGCTGTGAAGCCGGGGTTGCGAGCAAGCATCCGCGCGCCATAAGTCAGGTCTCGAATCCAGGATTCCATCGCGATTCTCCTTCCTTAGCCGTCGGGCCCACCGTCGCTGAACCACAGGTCTGTGAGGGCCCTGACGTCTCCCTAATGCCTGGTTTTCGGGAACTCCCTCGCCGGGCCGGTCCCCCCACGCCCCCCGCCCTCTAGCGTCAGCCCCACAGGGTTCTGACACCGGCTGCTAGAACAACAACGTACGGCCCGTTGGTTTATTACGGTTGTCGGAGATGGAAAGTTCAGGGCTGGTTAAGAGCGAAGGCCTCAGGCTGAGCGATTCGGCTCCGGAGAGGTGGGCTCGATCGGGCGTATGACATAGAAGCTTCTGGGGATGCCCCATTCGGCAGGCGGACCGGTATGCTGGTCCCCCTCAGATGACTCGTCGACGGGAAGATGGTCATCGGAGCCGTGCAGCGGACCGGGCAAGTCCGGCATCGACGGGAATGGCACGATCTGGCTCACGGAATCCTCCAGGGGAAGGAGTCGAACCGTGGGTGCGTCGCGGAGCGCACCCACGGCCCGGCCCAACGGACGCTAGTTTCGCGTCTGGATTCGTTATCGGCAGCCCAGTGGCAGCGGATTAGCGCAAAACACAAAAAGGCCCCGGTAGGACCGGGACCTTGCTACGCGTTTGCCGACTAGTGCGCCGTCTGGGCGTCGGGCGATGTTGGTGTGAAGTGGTTGTCGTGGGTCGGCGCAAGGCCGGCCGCGGCGGATTCCGCCGCATTGTATCGATACCCGCCGAGGGAACTGCCGTGGGAGGCCGCACATACTTTGATGAACTTCAACTTCCTGCCCTCGGGCCCCAGGTCAGCCTTGACCAGGTCTCCAAGCTCGATCTGTCCGGTCGCAATCAGATTGGACAGGGGAAACACAAGGTGGCGCTCGATCGCCCGTTTGAGATGCCGGGCTCCGTAGCGCGGATCGGTTCCCTCGTCGAGCAAGAACTCCTTGACGGAATCCGAGCAATGGATCATGAACTGGCGACCGGGTTGCGAGCTTACGATCCGATTGCGGACTCCGTCGAGCTCCAGGTCGACGATTTCCCGGAGGTGGTCGCGGGTCAACGTGCGGAACACGACGACTTTATCGATACGGTTCATGAATTCCGGCGTAAACTTCTTCTTCGCAGCCTCATTCGCGGTCCGGTAGATCTTCTGGTCCGTGGCTTCCAGATCCTCTATCTCCGGCTTTCCGGCTGAGAATCCCATCCCGCCAGACATGAGCGTAGTCATCTCTGCCGCGCCGAGATTCGATGTCATCAGGACCACGGTCCGGGAGAAATCGACGCGCCGGTTGTCTCCGAGCGTCAGCGTACCTTTGTCCAGCACCCCCAGCAGGAGTTGCCAGAGCGAGTCGTCGGCCTTCTCGATCTCATCGAAGAGCACGAAACTCAGCCGGTCCTTCTCGGTATGGTGCTGATCGAGCGCTTCCTGTGTCAGCAGCGGCGGAGTCTCGCGATGGCCCAGGTAACCCGGCGGCGAGCCGATCAGCTTGGCGATCTCGTGGCTATGCTGAAACTCCGCGCAATCGATCTTGATGAAAGCTCTGGCGTGCCCGAATAGCGCTTCGGACGCCGCCTCGACGACGCGCGTTTTGCCCGATCCGGTCGGGCCGAGGAATAGCATGGTGCCGACGGGCCGACCGGGAACGTTCATACCCGCACGGAAGATCTGGTACATGTTCACCATCCGACGGATGGCGCGTTCCTGTCCGATGATACGGGAGCGAAGTTGCCGCTCGAAATCGAGAACTTCGGGACTCCTGGCATCCGGGTCGAGAGCAACTTCCCGAGGACTGGATGCCACAGTGCCGACAAGACTGTCATGGACCACCATGCCTCGGTCAGACATGATGAAGTTCGGCTTCGGCAACATTGGCAGCCGCAATGACCTCGACCAGCGTTTCCAGTTCGACCGCTTCGGCGGGCAGGTCGAAATCCGACTCCAGGCCGATCGCCTCGATCAATTCGGTGCGAAACCATTCGTTGTAGGCGTTCAGCACCAACTCGTCGTCGATGTAGGTCCAGAGACAGTTGTTCGCCGCGTCGACGATCGCGTCGGCATCGGTTTCGGTGAGACCGATGATCCGGCTCGCCCGAAGCCAGTCTCCGTGGGCGAACGCCCGACCGCTTCGGATGAACGCCAGTGCGGTGATGGGATTGAAAGACGTCCCTGTCTCCCCGGTTCGGAGGAAACCGCGAATCTGATCGATGTCGCCCCGAAACTCCCAGCGAAAAGCGTCCCTTACCTGTCGCAATTCATTCAAAAATTCCCTCGCAACCATGCTGCACCTCCTGTGCGGCAA
Source organism: Terriglobia bacterium (assembly GCA_965206125.1). Taxonomy (GTDB): domain Bacteria; phylum Acidobacteriota; class Terriglobia; order 20CM-2-55-15; family 20CM-2-55-15; genus CAXWPM01. The sequence goes on along the minus strand of CBDBIN010000041.1, from coordinate 218,770 downwards.
ATCTTGTTGGCGGCCTCGAAGGCAGTCATTTCTGACTAAGGCACATAGAATGCCAATCTTGTGAAGGGGTAACGAGGGGTCTCGTGTGACGCTAAATACTCTATAAATAAGCTACTTAACAGTTGGCCTGCTACAGGTGGGGCTCAGATGCCGTCAAATACCCGTCATCGAGTGTTGGCGAGTTGACGCCGGAGTGTCAAAACAGGTCCCTGTCCTCAGAACCGGGAACGGTAGTGACCGGGTTCCCTGCCCCCTCCCTACGCGCTTGGTGGAGCGGAATTCCGGGTGGTCTGGGGCGTAGGGGGACCGGCCCGGCGCAGGAGTTCCCGCAGATTGGGCATTGTGGCGCACCAGGGGCCCTCCCAAACCTCGAGGTTCGGCGAGGGGACGGTGGGCCCGACGCTAACGCTCCGGGTTCTGGCTTTGGGTCGCGGCCGCGACCCTCTCGTTCTCGCGCCAGACGCGGAGCAGGTTGCCACCCCATATCTTGGCGATGTCTTCCTCGGTGTAGCCGCGTCGAACCAGTTCGAGCGTCACGTTAAACGTCTCGCTGGCATCGTTCCAGCCGACAATGCCTCCACCGCCGTCAAAGTCGGAGCTGATGCCAACGTGGTCGACCCCTATCAGGTTGACGGCGTGGTCGATGTGGTCGATGAAGTCGGAAACGTTTGCCACGGGGTATTGCTCATCGATCGCCACCATCCGTTCATCGAACTGGGCCTGACGTGCCTCCCGGTCCGCCTGTTCCTCTGGGGACAAGTCCGCGACCCCACCACGGCCGCCACGACCACCTCGCCCCCCCAGCCCGAGCTCCTCCCGCAGTGTGGCCACAGCCCCATTCCGTTCAGTGGTGACCTTTACGAAACTACCCAGGGCGACCGTCTGCATGACGCCGCCGTTTTCCTTGAGGGCCAGCAGTTGCTCATCGTCTATGTTCCGGGAAACGTCTGCGATCGCCGTGGTGCTCGAATGGGATGCGATCACAGGCGACCGTGACAGCCGCACGGCATCGAGCATGGATGCCTTGGACACGTGGGATATGTCGACCATAATGCCGACCCGGTTCATCTCGGCGATCACCTGTTCGCCGAACTCACTGACGCCATCGTGTTCTGGGCCCTCATCACCCAGCCGCTCACTCGGGTTTGCAGAATCAGCGATGTCGTTGTGCCCGTTGTGCGCAAGGGTGACATACCGGGCCCCCAGTTCGTGGTAAGTCTCGATCAGAGAAAGGTCGTTGCCGATCACCCAGCCGTTCTCGATGCCGATGGCGGCGACGCGCTTCCCCGAAGCCGCGATCCGTTCCACATCATCGGCCGTATACGCGATCTCTATCTTGTCGGGATGCATTTCCTCGGCCATCCGATGAATCGCGTCGAACTTGGTCATGGCCTGCTCTTTTGCGAGGGCATTTCCCTCGGGAGTGCGGTCGCCCTGTCCGACGTAGACGATGAAGAAGCCGACGTCCAGCCCCCCCTCGATCATCTTCGGGATGTCGACCCTCCGATTGCCACGAACACCGGGGTCGACTTCCTCGGTGGCGAAGTTGAACGGGATGTCGTCGTGGGTGTCGATGGTCAGGACGCGCTCGTGGATTCCCCGGGCACGCGCTATCAGCTCCTGCTCTGTCTCTACCGCGTCCTCAACCGGCTGCGCACAGCCGACGCTAACCAGGGCTACCAACAGAGCGGAAACCGACATCTTGAGAAACCTTTCCATTATCTTTCTCCTCAGATCGCAAACGCGGTCCCTGTTCGGGCCGCTAGAGGGCGCCCCTGCTCCTTGAATTCGGGATGTGAATCAGGAGCAAACGTAAACGCGCCTACATTTGCTGTCAACGATTTTGGGACGTTCGCACGTGCGCTCGGACTCCTAATTCTTCAATAACTCCAACAGAGCTGAAGTCATCGCGGTTACTCCGGTTCGGATCGCCTCGGCGGCAACGGGCAGGAATTCGCTCGAATGTAGCGACGGCAGCGTCCGGCCCGCTTCGGCGTACGCCCGAAACGTTTCGGGATCCACCACTCCGACGCGGAACATGAAGATCGGGACACTGTGTTCCTGGAGGCCGTACCTGGAGAAGTCCTCCCCTCCCATGACTGGCTCGACCTCGACCACCCGGTCATCGCCGAACGTATTCCGGAACACGCCGACGACACGGTCGACCAGCTCCGGATCGTTATAGCTTGCCGGCGTGAACTCTTCCTCCGCGACATCCACGATGGGTTCCAGCTCGGGAGGCACGCCGGCCGAAACGGCCACGCCCTTTGCGACGCGCCGAATCCCATCGAGTACCCTGCGGCGAACCTCGGGCTTGTAGGACCGCACAGTCAATTGCATGTGAACGTCGTCGGGAATGATGTTGTGCTTGCTTCCACCGTGAATCGACCCCACGGTAACCACGGCGGAATCGAGCGGGGACACCTCACGGCTGACGATTGTCTGCAGACCGGTAACGATTCGCGCCGCGATGACGACGGGGTCAATCGTCGTGTGCGGATAGGCGCCATGGCCACCCCGCCCCCTGACGGTGATGTCCACGGAATCCACGCTAGCCATGTGGTATCCGCTGGCAAAACCGATCTTACCCGCCTCGACGTTTGCGTGGACGTGGAGTGCCAACCCGTAATCGGGCTTCGGGAAGCGGTTGAACAGCCCACCGGCGAGCATCGCCTCGGCGCCGGCCCCACGCTCCTCAGCGGGCTGAGCGATCAGCACCAGCGTCCCGCTCCACTGATCCCTCATCTGTGTCAGCAGCTGGGCCGTCCCCAGGAAGCTGGTCATATGCACGTCGTGACCGCAGGCGTGCATCACGCCAACCTCGTTGTCGTTCTCGTCGCGAGTCGTTACAGTGCTCGCGAACGCCGCGCCCGTGTTCTCGACGATGGGCAGGGCGTCGGTGTCGGTCCGCACCAGCACGGTTGGTCCGTCACCTTTCGCGAGGACCGCGACGACCCCGTAGGACTGCCGTCCGTCGATACCGTAGTCACCAACCTGCTCGCTGACGTCGAACCCGAGTTCCCTCAGCTCGTTCGCCAGGTAAGCAGAGGTCTCCCGCTCGAAGTAGGACAATTCCGGGTTGGAGTGCAGATACGTGTAGATGTCCATCAGCGACGACACCTCCCGGCGCACTTGGTCCTCGAGTGCGCTCTGGGGGAAGGCTGTCGCTGCGGTGAGAAACGTCAGGACGACGATGGAAGCAAGGCGACTCATTTCTGTCTCCCGGACGTCCCGGGTGATGAAACGCTACCGCAAGACGTCGAACTGTCGTGAGTACTTGACAATAAAGGTCCGGTTGATGGGTCCCAACCCTTCCAGCCGCTGTGTCTCGTTGTAGACCACAAACAGGCCCGTGCCGGCCGTGTTCTGCCAGCCGAACCGAAAATTGCCGCTCCAGTTTCTGGCGGAGGTGTTGTACTGGACTAGCGACTGGAAGTTGATCAGCGGCGTAAAACTGTAGTTGAAACGAGTCTGGACGAGGTTCGACACGAATTCGCCTTCGGGCAGGTTGATGTCGTTCCGCCTCCACGACAACGATGCGTTCAGGTTCGCGCCCCTGCGGACCGCGACCGTATGGTTGAACGACCGCTGGTTACCGGTATAGAAACCCCCGACCGTCATCCCTGACGTCAGCGAAAGAGCACGGCTCTGATCCGTGTTGAAACGCCATTCCGCCTCGAGGTTTCGGTAGGTACCCGCCGGTATGACAACGCCGTCGGCGATCTCGAACGGTTCCTTAAGGCCTTCGTATTCGACGTCTAAGGCCGGGCTGATGTACCACCCGCTCTCGAAATCGATATGGGAGTCGATGTGGATCGTCTCCGTTTCCTTGAAACCATCGAGGTCCCAGTAGGTGCGTACCGAGACGTGGGGACGCAGTTCGCGAAGCCAGGGTTGTGGCATCCGCTTCCGGATGAAGAACCCGATGTCGGTGTTTCGGTATCCGTCCGGCCGCGTGAGGAATCCGATCTCGGGATTGAAATCATCGTCAACCTGGGTGTACTCCACGTGGAAGTCTCCACCGACTCGCTTGTACTCACCACGGAAGTTGTAGGCGGACTCGCCGGCCCTCGCCCCTGGGGTCTCGGTACGCGTGACGAAACCCCGGAAGTCGATGTATTGCGCAATGCCGAGCCTGCCGTCAAAACCCCAGGTTCGGTTCCAGTCGTCCGAGAGCGCAAGCTTGCCAGTCGCCTCACGACTTGCGACGATGCCACCAAGGCTGGAGCGGTTCGGCAGTTCCCGGCTAAGGCGACCCACCGTGTAGTTGTTCTTGGCCGTGATCCCGGGAACGTCGTCGGTCTGCATGCTGAGCAGCCCGATGTTGAACGCACCGACCTTACCGCTAAGGCGGGCGCCGCCGATGATCGGCACCTCGCTCCTGGACGAGCGATCGATGCCGATACTCCTGCTGAAGAACAGGTCCACGCCCGACTTGCCCGCCGCAAAGAGGCCGGCGTTCTCGAGAAAGAACGGCCGCTTTTCAGGAAAGCGAACGTTGAAACGGGTGAGGTTGAGAACCTGCTCGTCGACTTCCACCTGGGCGAAATCCGTGTTGTAGGTGACGTCGAGGTTGAGGCTGGGCGTCACGCCGAACTTGAGGTCGAAACCGCCGTCGGCGTCAAAATCGGCCTCGGTCTCCTCGACGTTCGCAAAGTTGCGCACCGCCGAGGCAACCACATAAGGCGTCAGTTTGAAGTTTCGAGGAGTTTCGAGTTCCAGGCCCTGAAGTTCGCCCGCCGAGGACAGCCGGTAAAGATTGTAGATCCTCTCGATCGGTGCCCAGAACACCTGCTCTCGCTTCCGCCGGATATTGCGCTGAAAGTTCATGCCCCAGGTCTGGGGCTTGTCTCCGTATCGCAGGCTTCGGAGTGGAATCTCGAATTCCGCCATCCACCCGAGCTCGTTGATGCTCGTCCGCACGGTCCAGCTCGCATCCCAGTTCTTGTTGAACCCGGATCCGGAACCGACCTGTGTCGTCCCGCGCCCGCCGCCGCCGCCGCCCCGACCTTCGTTGCTGACCTGGCCGTCGTATTCGATTCCCGCAGGATTGGTCCCAAACACGAAACCGTTCTGCCGGTCGTGGTAGGTGTCGAAGATGATCTGAAATGAATCGGTGTTCCCGAGGCTGGCATCGCGTCGGCTGTCGGTGACCAGAATCTGGTCAGGTTCGCCGTCGTACAGGATCACGCCGATGTAAACCGAGCTGTTGTCGTAGAGGATACGGACCACTGTCTCTTCAGATGCCGGGCTCCCCTGGATCGGGTCGCTCTGGATGAAGTCGGTGATGGGTTCCGCCTGCTCCCACGCGGCGTCATTGACCACGCCATCGATCGTCGGGGCAACCTCGGTAAACGTGGCACGGGCGAAGCGGCCCGATTGCCGGGCCTCGAGTGCAACAGAACTGGCAAGAACAAGCGCAACGGCGGTGGCAAGAACTTTCGGCATCAGTGTATCGATTCCCGTAGAGGGCTCCTTATCGGATAGCGCTGGCAATCAGACGGCGGCCATTCTATCAGCTTTTTGTGACGCTCGTTGCCATCCGCCGACCGGGGGCTTCATGCGTCGAAACGGGCCTCCCGGAACTGCATTCGATCCTTCCCTGAATCCCGAGTATTTGCTTGACAGGATTAGACTTCCACGCCTATAGTAGGGTGGAGTTGTGTGGGATTGCGCCTACCTACTGCACACCTCGTTCATCCTCGGTTTTCCCTTGCATCAGTGCGCCTGTCGGCGGAAATTGCCGTGCTCGTCGTGCACGTGCGGGCTTGCAGTAGAATTTAGTGAGTCGGACCCCCGTCCGTCCGGAAGGGATTCGTGTCGCTGCCCGGGTGGGGAAGGATAGGTTTTACCGATGGCTGACAACAGATTGGGTCAACGTCTGATCAAGGGCGGCCACATCTCCGATGACCAGTTGGAATTCGCCCTGAAGGAACAGGCGCGGAGCGGCGACCGGCTCGGCGTGATCATGCGTCGGCTGAACCTGATCACAGAAGACGCCCTGACCCGGACCCTGGCCGAGGCGGCGGGTATCGAGTACATCACGCTCCGAAATCAATCGATCGACCCGTCGGTGATCGAATCCATCCCCGAAAAATTCGCCCGCGACAAGAAACTGTTTCCCGTGTCGACAGATGACGGATCGATCACGATTGCCATGTCGGACCCGATGGATGTCGGGGCCGTGGACGACGTGCAGCGCATCACGGGTCAGTTCGTGAAGATCGTCTCCTCCAGCCAATTCGACATCCTCACGTCCATCGACCGTTTCTACGGCCAGGGCGCGAGCGACCAGATGGAGGCGCTTCTCGAAGAAGCGTCGAGACAGGCCTCCGAAGGGAGCACCGACAAAGGCGGGGAGGACTTGGCCATGGTGGCGCCGGTCGTCAAGCTCATCGACGCCATCATCATCGACGGGGTGAAAAAGCGCGCGACTGATATTCATTTCGAACCCGAAAAGAGCCTGCTGCGCGTGCGCTACCGGATCGACGGCGTCCTCCACCAGGGTCCGTACATCCCGAAGACCCTCGAGAAAGCCGTCAACTCCCGTATCAAGATCATGGGGAACCTCAACATCTCCGAGTCACGGTTACCCCAGGACGGCAAGGCGACCGTCGAGGTCTACGGCCGCCAGATCGACGTCCGGATCGGGACGTTCCCGACGATCTTCGGCGAAAACGTTGTTCTGCGTGTCTTGAATAAGGAACAGTTGGCTACGGGCCTCGAACAACTCGGATTTTCCCCGACGAACCTCGATCGGCTGGAACAAGCGATCTCGTTCCCAAACGGGATCGTCCTCGTGACGGGACCGACGGGTTCGGGCAAGACGACGACGCTATACGCGGCGCTGCTGCGCATCAGCACGCCGGAGAGGAAGATCATCACACTTGAGGATCCGGTGGAGTACGAACTTCCGTTGATCCGGCAGTCTCAAATCAACGTACGGGCCGGCCTGACCTATGCGACCGGGCTCCGGGCGATCCTCCGACAGGATCCCGACACCGTGCTGGTCGGTGAGATGCGCGACGACGAAACGGTCGACACGGCGATTCGCGCGGCTCTGACGGGATTGCTCGTGTTCAGCACGCTGCACACAAACGACGCTGCCTCAACGGTACCCCGATTGCTGGACATGGGCGTCGAACCGTACCTGGTCGCCTCTTCGATCGTCGGGATTGTCGCCCAGCGACTCGTCCGGCAGATCTGCGAGTTCTGCCGCGAACCGGACGAACCGGACCGGAGGACGCTCCGACGGATCAAAATCCCGGAGAACGCGCAGTTCTTCAAGGGAACGGGATGCAACAACTGCGATAAGACCGGATACCGGGGCAGGACAGCAGTCTCAGAAGTACTGCTGATGAACGAAGAGATCCGCAAAGCCATCATGGGCCAGGCGGACGCGGGCGTGATCCGGGAACTCGCCCAAAAAGAAGGCATGCTCTCGATGGCCGACGACGGCCTTGAACGGGCGATCGAAGGAGTAACGACGCTGGAAGAAGTCGCACGGGCAGTCTGATCCAGCTCTTTGAAGAACCCGATGGAATTCGAATACAAAGCCAAGGACCAGAACGCCGTACGGTTACTGGCGTGCTCGAGGCGCCGGACGAGGATGTGCTCGCCGATCTTCTGGACGAAAAAAGCCTTGCCGGCTCAACCGGTCGATGCAACACATGCGTTAAATCGTTCAGCTGGAGTGTGAAACCCCAGCGTCTGACGGGGCCGTCTGTTGAGCTTCCGCGCAATCATATTCAGATGCTCCTGTGAGTGTACGGATAAGTCCGTTCGTTTCGGGAAATAGTATCGGAGCAGACCATTTGTGTTCTCATTCGAGCCCCGTTGCCATGGACTCTTCGGATCGCAGAAGTAGACGGCAATGTCGGTCGCCAGAGTGAACCGTTTGTGATCCGCCATCTCCAGACCACGATCCCAGGTCAGCGATTTGTAGAGCTCGGTCGGTAGTGTCCGAGCGTGTTCGATCAGCGCGTTGATGACGGTTTCGGTTTGCTTGTTCGGAACCTTCACCAGCATCACGTAACGTGAGTGACGTTCGACCAGCGTCGCCATGTAGGTGTTCTTCGATCCGGCAATCAGGTCGCCTTCCCAATGACCGGGGACGGCGCGGTCTTCCACTGAAGCCGGACGTTCGCTGATGGAGATGGCATCGTTGATTTGTCCGCTTCCGTGGCCCCTGCGTCCCGTGTGCCAGGGGGATCGGCGGATGGATCGTTTCGAGCGCAGATACTGAGTGAGCTCCTTCTTCAAAGCACCGCGCGCCTGTATGAAAAGGCTGCGATAGATGGTTTCGTGGGACACGTGCAGCGACTCGTCGTCCGGGAATGTGAGCTTCAGCCACCCGGCAATCTGTTGAGGTGCCCAATCGTCTCGCAGCTTCTCTTCAACGAGCTGCCGTAATCGTGGACACCGGGTCAGGCGACAAGGCTTCCGACGGCGGGCGCGTTCCCAGGCCTGCTCATCCGCAGCTGACGCCCGATAGTGAGCATAGCCGCCGTTACGGGCAATCTCTCGACTCACCGGCGAGGGTGCGCGACCGACAACCATCGCAATCGAGCGAATCGATCGCTTCGCCGCGATGCCCCTGGATATCTCTTCGCGTTCGATCAGAGTCAGCACCCGCGCTGCGCGACACCGCCGTCGGGGACGGATACCACCATACACCGCCAGCTGCTGGTGAACAGTCGCTCTGGCTCGGTCCAGCACACGCCCGATCTCCTCGGTCGTCTCTCCTCGCTGCCATCGATCCCACATCTCGACCAGCTCGGTCGCTGTGAACCATCGCCGCTGCCTCCTCGGCTTCTGCTTTCGTTTCTTCGCCATACACTTCACCTCTCTCTTCATGTGAAGTGTTGCATCGACCTATTGAGATCAACCCTCTTTCTGGTCGATGCGGGCCCGGCAACGAAACAGGAAGCCGGCGCGCGGATGTTCGAAAGAATCCGGGGTCGGGACGTCCTCAACCTGACGGGGGATCTGGCGACGATGCTGAGCGTCGGCATATCGCTGACCGAATCGCTCCGGGACCTGGCCGACGGCGCCGAGAAGGCGAAGATGCGTAACGTGATTGAGGACATTCTCGCCAGCGTGGAAGCCGGCGGTAGCCTGTCGTCGGCCTTCGAACGCCACTCCGACATCTTCGACGAGGTCTACGTCAGCATTCTCCGCGCCGGAGAGGATTCGGGAAGCCTCGACTTGGTCCTCTCGGACCTGGCGGATTTTCTGGAATGGAAGGGCGACCTGAGGCGGGAAGTTACCCAGGCCTTGATCTACCCCGCGGTGGTCTTGTCTGCGGTTATGGGCCTGGTCATCCTGCTGGCAACCGTCGTGTTCCCCAGCTTCAGCAACGTGCTGTCGTCCGCGAGCGGCCCGATGCCAATCCCGACGCAGATCCTGTTCGGTCTGAGCGAGTTCCTTCTCGCCTACTGGTGGCTCCTCCTGATGCTGTTGATCACGGGCTTGATCGGTTTCTACTTCTGGGTTCGAACCGAGTCCGGGCGCCTCAGGTTTGACGGTCTGATGATGAAAGCGCCCATATTTGGCGCACTCGTCCGGGATATCGCGCTGTCGCGCTTCTGCCACTTCTTCCAGATTCTATTCAACGCCGGCGTCGATATTTCACAGACTCTCATGATCCTGCAGACGGTCGTCGGCAACAAAGTCCTCGGCAACGCAACCGCATCCGTGCGGAACGAGGTTCGCGCGGGCGAATCCATCGCGGGATCGCTGAAGGCAACTGGTCGGTTCCCTCCGATGGTCATCAGAGTATTCCATGTCGGCGAGACGAGCGGCCAGCTCGATTCTGCGCTCAAGAAGGTGTGCGTCTACTACGACAAGGAGATTCCGGCCACGATCAAACGGGTTTTCGCGATGATGGAGCCGCTGCTCTACGTCTTCCTGGCCTTCATCGTCCTTACCGTGGCGTTGGCGATCTACCTGCCTCTGTATCAGATGATGCAGACGTTCTCAGGGTAAACCGATGGCAAACCGCATTCTGGGAGTAGAGTTTTCGCCTGAGAGCATCAAGCTCGTCGAGGTGAGCTTCGCCCGCCGGCTCAAGGTTCACAACTTCGCCATCGTGGACAACCGCTCGGTCGACCCGGAGCGACGGTTCGACCAGCTGAACCACGCGCTACAGGTGCGCGGGTTCGAAGCGAAAGAAGCCGTCGTGGCCGTGACGGGTGTCCAGGTGGAGCATCGCCTGCTGACGCTGCCCCCGCTGTCGGGCCGCGAGCTGCGTTTCGTGATGCAACGGGAGGCGAAGAAGTCCGTTCCCGCCGGCGTCACCGATACGTTCTGGGATTTCCAACTCCTCCAGACCAAAGAAGAGCTCGGCATCAAGAAGCGCCAGATCCTGCTCGTCACGGCCAACACGGAACTCGTCGCCCAGGCCCAGGAGTTCTTCGGACGAACCAAGCTGAAGCTGGAGCGCGTGACCACCGTCGGTGAATCGCTGCTGAACCTGACCGAGCACGTCGGCTATTGGAAGAAGGAGGTGGTCAAGAACCTCGTTCATTTCAGCCCGAACAGCGTCCATGTGCTCTTCATCCAACACGGCACGCTCCTGCTCTGCCGCGACATCCCTATCCGCTACGGAGACCTCGACCAGGACCAGCGGATCGAGCGGATATTGACCGAAATCAAACGGTCGACCCTGTACTTCCGGCAGAACTTCCCCCAGGGGGAGATCGGCGTGGTGCTTTTCTCGGGCGAAAGCGACATGATCGGCAACCTGGTAGCCCGGGCGAAGGATGAACTCGGAATCGAATCGAATGTCCTGAGGTTTGAAGACAACCTCGATCCGTCGGCTTTCAAGGGAGACTGGGACGAGTTCCGATTTCATGTGCCCTCATTGGCGACCGCATTCGGAGTAGCCTGGCACAAGACGCTCGATTCGAGCCTGAACCTGATACCGGGCAAGGCCGGCTCGAAGGAAGGGCCTCCCGTCTACCAAAAACTGATCAAGATAGCGGCAGCAATCGCCTTGACGGTGTCGCTCCTGGCCGGCTTTCGGTATTTCACGGGAACCAGGCAGGCTGTCGAAGAGACTGCGGCCGTGGAACAGAGCATCGCCGAGTTGGAACCGGTTATCCAGGGAGGCATCGACGCAGAGGCGGAGCGTGCCGTGGCCCAGAGGCGGGCGGCGTTCGCTCAACGGATGGCGGGCGGGGTGCAATGGAATGAGGCCCTCCGCAGCCTGAGCCTCATCGTGCCTGAAACGGCGGTGTTTGAGTCGATAGCGATCGAGGGCGGCCAGTCCAGCGCGTTGGTCATCAAGGGGTACCTTCGTGGGGCGCAGGCAGCGACCAACGTCAGCGCGGATTTTAACGCGTTCTTCACGGATCTAAGTGGGCTGGAGCACTTCCGGTCCGTCGAACTGAGCGAGCAACTGAGCGTGAGCTACGAAAATGTCCGACCGCCGGGAGCCGATGCGGAAACGGCCCCGATCGTCATCAGCAGGGTGAACTTCGAAGTCCGATGCCTATTGACCTCAAGTTTCTGAAGAAAGTCGACCGTGTGCTGGTCGCCTCGGTCGCTCTAATCGTGCTTGCAATCGCGGGAACGGTCTGGACCACCTGGGATCTCGGTGCCAGGCGCGACGCCCTGGCGGAGCAAGAACGGGTGCTGGCCCAGAAGGAACTGGATGCCGATGCCGTTGTCCTTCCGACGGACGAAGAAAGGCGGGAGTGGGCGTCCCAGCAGAACCTGCTGGCGAGCCGGCTGCTTCCCGACGCCGAGGTCGCGCAGTTCTTCAGCGAAATTTCCCGGCTGTCGGGGGTCTACAGGCTGCAAGATTTCGACATCGATTCCGAAGAACAGGTCGTCGGAGAAGTTCAGGGGCCCCGCCCGGGCGACGAACTGCTGGACCAGGTGGGCATCCGACGCTACCTGGTGTTCACGATCACGTTCGGCGGCGAGTACAGCAACATCGCCCAGTTCGTCCAGGCCGTGGGGACCCTGCCGCGTCTGACGGAATTCGTTTCGGTAGATTTCCGCCGGAGCCCTCCGGAGATCCGGGTCTCGATGGTCTTCCGCGTGTACAAGGCTGAGGATGCCGCATGAGTGAGAAAGCGAAGCAGGGCCTCCTCATTGTCTTCGGCGTCATCATGATCGGAGGCGTGATCGGCTTGCAGGTGTGGCGCTCACGGCCCGCCCCACCGATTGTGACCGCCGAGGCTCCGGCGGACCCGGCTTCACAGGAACCCGTACCCCCAGCGGTAATCGCCCCACCCGCCCAGCCGACGCCGGCCGGCACACCCTCGGCGGCGCCCGCACTAACCGGCACCGGGACGGAGCCCGCCCAAGCGGTCTCCCTGCCCCAGGGCGTATGGGGTCGCAATCCCTTTCTGACACTCGATGAGATCGCCGCCATGCAGTCGCAACCGGGACAGATCATCGTACCCATCATGCCTTTGATCGAGGCCCCAACTGCAACGGTAGCGCTTCCCTCCTACCGGGTGTCGGTAATCTTTTCGGGTGAGAACGGCAAGTGGGCCGTCGTCAACTCGAGGGTCATGCGGCCGGGCGAGCTCCTGGGCACGGAAACCATAACGTCAATCACCGATAGGGGAATCATTCTGGAATTGAACGGACAGGTACGCGAAATCTTGATCGAGCGGCCCTTCGGGCTAAGACCGGGTCCGCCTCGAGGGAGTAAACGATGAAAGTATTCGTCCTGGCCGCGGCGTTGCTCATACAGGGACCGCCGCTGCCCTTACCCCAGCAACTGAACGTCTCGCAGATCGCTACCCAGGCGGGTGCGGGCGTGGCAACACCGGCAGCGGCACAGGCCGCGCCCGGCGGCGGTCAACTGCCGGCCACGCAGCTTGACGTCGACCCACAGTCTCAGAACCAACCGATCGAGGTCGAGGTCAACGCCGGAGACCTGCGTCCGCTGCTGACGCTGCTCGCCCAGGCCCACGGGTTGAACCTGCTGATGGTCCCCGGTGTCTCCGCGACGGTCACGGTCGACCTGCGCGACGTTACTCTCGAAGAAGCCCTGCAGATCATCCTGACGCCCCTGGGTCTGGAGTATTCGATCGAAGGTGACTTTCTGCGTGTTGGCCGACCGGAGTTAGAAAGACGTACCTTCGAATTCGACTACGTCACGACTGTTCGACAAGTTGCCCGATCGCTTTCGGCCAGCGCGAGCGCCGGCGGGGGCGGTGCGGGCGGGAATGCCGTCGGCGGCGGGGGCGGCGGTTCGTCAACCTCCGTGTCAGGCTCGGAATCGACGGACGTCTTGAGCGACCTGGAAGCCGGGCTCGGGCAGTTGTTGTCCGCCGAAGGCTCCTTCGTATTTAACCGCATGGCCAGTCTGATTTTCGTTACCGATTTCCGCCAGAACCTCGACACGATCAGCAATTACCTGGAACTGGTCCAGACCGCCGTCAACAGACAGGTCGTCATCGAAGCCCGCTTCATCGAGGTCAAGCTCAACGAAAACCATCAGACCGGCGTCGATTGGGCGGCGATTCTGGGGACGACGGGAAACATCATCCAGAGCTTTGGCATCGGCCAGGGCGGTTTCAACCTCGGCATCTCGAGCGACAACTTTACGGGGCTGATCCAGCTGCTGTCTCAACACGGCGCCGTAAACGTCCTGTCCTCTCCTTCGGTTTCGACGCTCCACAACCAACCCGCGGTCATGCGGGTTGGAACGCAGGACGTCTTCTTCACGACGACGAACACGCTCGACCCAACAACGGGCGCCATCGTCCAGTCCACGACCACCCCGTCGACGATCAACGAAGGCGTCGTTCTGGATGTCACACCCCAGATCAGCTCGGGCGGAATCGTCACGATGAACATCCATCCGACGATCACCGAGCGGACGGGTCAGGCCACGTCTCCGGAAGGAATCAGCGTCCCGATCGTCGATGTCCGGGAAACCGACATCGTGATTCGCGTCGCCGACGGCGAGACGGCGGTTATTGCCGGTCTGATCTCCGACCGGACACTGTCAGAAGTGAACAAAATTCCCATCCTGGGAAGCATTCCCCTCATCGGGGCGATTTTCAGGAAAACGGAACTGGAAACCCGGAAAACCGACATGGTGATCCTGATCTCCCCCCGGATTCTGACGATTCGGACGGCCGCGGACTACGCACGCGAGCGGATGGAACAGCAGGAGGCTTTGAAAGGAGGAGGCACCCAGGACCAGTAGCCCCTCGGGCAATCCAGCAAGGACCAGGAGGACGATTCGACGCGTCATGTATGAAGAACACTACGGTCTGATCGAACCACCGTTCAGCCTGACACCCGATCCGAAGTACTTCTACCGGAGCGAAGGCCACACGCGGGCTTTCGAACTGCTCCAGTACGGCATTCAGAGGCGGGAAGGCTTCATGATCGTGTACGGGGACATCGGAACGGGCAAGACCACTCTGTGCCGGACCGTGCTGGACACGATCGACAAGGGCGTATGCACCGCGCTCCTGCTCAACCCGTTCCTGTCGGAAACCGACCTGATCAAAGCAATCCTGGAAGACTTCGACGTCAAGCCCCCTCGCAGGAAGAACGGCGAGGCGGTGACGAAGCAGGATCTCATCAACACGCTGAACGACTTTCTCCTGAAGACCCTCGAGGCGGGGCAACGAGCGGTCGTCTTGATCGACGAGGCGCAGAACATTCCGATGGCAACGCTCGAGCAGATCCGGATCCTGTCAAACCTGGAAACCAACAAGGACAAGCTGCTCCAAATCGTACTCGTCGGGCAGCTCAACCTGCTGGACCTCCTGTCCCAGCCCGAGCTCCGGCAGCTCTTCCAGAGGGTCTCGATCAAGTGCGAGCTTTCGGCGCTGTCGCCATCGGAAGTCGGCGACTACCTCCGGCACCGCCTTTCGGTGGCGGGTGGCAGCACGGCGAGGGTGTCGTTCGCGCCTTCCGCCGTTAAGGAGATATGCGAGTACTCCGGTGGTGTGCCCCGGCTGATCAACCTCATCGCGGACCGGTCACTCCTGGCCGGGATGGCGACCGGCGCCGGCACGATCGACGGGGGTGTGGCCGAGCAGGCGATCCACAACCTTCAGTTGAAGAAGTACCGGTCCGGGACCGGTTTGTCGACGTGGTCCAAGGCCCTGTTCGGGATGCGGCGGACGGCCCTCGTCGTGGGGCTGTCTATCCTGCTCGCGCTGGCGCTGGTGGCAATCGTGAACGGAGTAGGCGGCTAGCAGCCTGTGGCAGAACCCTGTGGGGTCGCGTTACGGCCAAACGGCACCGGATTCTAGGAGACGAGGACGAGACAATGCCCTTTCATTGTGAGGAGTCGACGACAACGAATCCGGTGCCGTTTCGCCGTAACCCTTCGGGCGCATGGGGGTTCGGGCCTCGGGCTTTGTCCCTCGTCGGTTACGATGAAACCGCATCGTGCCCTCCTCTCTTCGCGCCCGCGACCCGAAGACCCGTGCGCGCGGCCCCACAGGGTTCTGCCACAGGCTGCTAGACTGAGATCAGACCAGAGAGGCTCATGAGCTCCATCCTCGACGCACTGCGCAAGGCAAAGAAGCTGGCGGGCGGGTCCGCGGCCTCAGAAGGCGCCGGCTTACCTCAAGAGCTTCGGTTTCGCAGAACAGGCCAAAGGAAACAAGACAAAGAAGATCCTGCTGACCTATGTCGTACCGGTCGTTGTACTCGGCGCGATTATTGCCTCGGGGGTGCTCTACTGGATCAACCGGACCGCCTCCTCACCCATGGCCGAGCAGGCTCAGTTGCTCGAGATCGACCCAGCTCCCGGAACCGACCCGCTGTTCCCGGACGACGATGGCCTGTTGCCCCCTGAGGACGGACCCGAAGAGGGCGGGCCAGAAGAGGCGAGCCCGGACGGTGGGGAGGCGGGGACCGGCGAAGTCGTAGAGGGCGATCCGGTGGCCGCCGGGGAGCAAGAGCCAGGCCCGGCCTCTGGGGCCCAGGAGCCCGAACCACCGACGATGGAGCAAGCCGAAACGTCCAACGCAACGCCGCCACCCGTGCCTGCTCCTGATGCGGAGCCGTCGCTAGCAATAGAACCAGACGAGCCCGCTGCCCAGGATCTGGACCCCGAGGGTGCGGTAGATACCGGACCCGGGTCCGCGACGCCGGGCGAGGATGAGATCGCGATCCAGACAACACTCGCCGGGGATGATCCCGCATCATCGCCGAATCCGCCGGCGGCAGGCGATCCACGGGTCGAGCCTGCGGTCAGCGATCCGTTCGATTCGGCCCTGCTCTATCACCAGGCCGGTCGCTACTTAGAAGCTCTGCCCTATTACATCCAGGTTCTCGATGCCGATCCTCGGAACGCCTCCGCCAGGAACAACCTCGGATTGCTCTACATGGCGATGTCGAACAATGCCGCTGCGATCGAAGAGTTCCGGCTCGCGATCGTGATCAACCCCAACTACGACCTGGCCCACAACAACCTGGGAACGGCCCTCCTGGAAGCGGGTCAGGAGTCGGAAGCCGTCCGGGAATACGAGCGGGCGATCGCCATAAACCCGCGGAACGCCGATGCCATCACGAACCTCGCCAACCATTACAGGAACGAGGGTGAGACGGAGCGGGCCAAGATCCTGTATCTCGAGGCTCTCCAGGCCAACCCGGCGAGCGCCGCAGCCCACTACAACCTCGGTTGGCTGTACGAAGAGCAAGGCGAGGTCCGCGAGGCGATCGATCATTTCAACCGCTTCCTCGAACTCGGTTCCAGCCAGTATCCCCAATTCGTCGAAAGTGTCGAACAGAAGATCCGGGAACTTTCGAGTGGCGGGTAATGCCGCTGTCCACGTAATTTCGCTCTTCATCACGGGTGCAGTTCTTGGGTTGGCGACCTACGTTCTGGTTGGCAGGCGCCACCGACAAGCACACAATGCCGAACGGTCTATCGCGGTCGGGGGGATGGCGTTGCTCCTGCCCGCAACCGGTCTCCGGTACGGGTTCGACTGGCCTATCGTGGCAGTCTACGGATCGTTCACCCTCGCCCTGCTGGCGGTGACCTTGATCGACCTTCGCACCCAACACATTCCTCTGCTCATCACGGTTCCCGGCACTCTGGCGGGCCTCGTCCTCGGCTGGTGGGTACTTCCTTCCGGGTTCGGATTGTCCCTTGTCGGCCTCCTTTTCGGCGGCGGCGTCCTGATCGCCGCAACGGTGGTCGAAGCGGCCCGCAGCAAGGAAGTCGGTGGGGGAGACTGGAAACTGTCCGCGATGATAGGCGCGTTCCTGGGATGGCCGGGGATCATCGCGGCCCTTGTCTTCACCGGGGTGTTCGGAGTTGCCGGAGCCGTCCTGCTGAAACGCTGGGGCGGAGCCGTCGGCCCTCAGGCCTTGGGCCCCTGGTTAAGTGCCGGGGCGGTAGCGGCCATGCTCGTCGGTTAAGCCCGCATTTCTCGCCAGTAGTCTGCTGCAGCGCCGGAAACCGGCGAGAAAAGCGGGCTCACAGCCTGGGCCGAAATCACCGAAAGACTTGCCCCGAGCGCCGGTCGCGCTAGGCCCAGCTTTTCCGTGTTGAGGTATTCATCGAGGTCGATCGACGATGTCAGAGCCCATCCGGCTCCCGTGGTCGGGGCGTCGCCGTCACCCTGAAGGTCTGCTGCCGCGGGCACATCAGAATTCGCCGAGCTGATGTCACTGTAGATCGGGAATCTTGACGTGTCCCTTGCTTGCCCCGCAGTCAGAACCCGGAGCAGTAGCGACGGGGTCGGAAATGAGAACTGGTCGCTTGGGAGTCACCCGGTCGCTACCGCTCTCGGTTCTTCCCTTAGCGTCGGGCCCACCGCGCCTACGCTCGCCCGACTCGGAGAGTGCCCTGGCTGGGTTTCTAGCCCATGATAGCGGGAACTCAAACGGGCACGGTCCCCCCACGCCTGCCATTCCTTTAGTTTCTAACGTCTGGCCGGGCCCCCACTACATGCCTACGGGTCGCCCTTTGGCCCGGAATTACCCGGTCGCTACCGCTCTCGGTTCTGGCTTAAGAGAGGATGCGTTTCCACCACGACTTCCCGGACCCGAGCTGGATCTGGGTAATCATGGTGTCGATGGACATCGTGAGGGCTTCGAGAGACTGCGGGGCGCCGATGGCGGCGGTGCAGTCGGCGGCGCCGTTCTTGATCAGGTCCTGGGCTTCCTCGATCGCGCCGCAGTTGATCACGATCACGCGGGTCCCGAGGGCGCTGCATGCGGCGACGCGTTCGTTCACATCGATCCCCGACGAGTTCAACAGCGCGGCATCCAGGACGGTTACGGCGGGAATGTGCCAGTGGACATACTTCCAGTGGACATACTTGAGGATATTGTCGAGCCCGCAGCGGATGTTGATGAACTTCCTGGCCTCCAGGGCCGGTTCCATGATCGACCAGCTGGAGTCTTCGACCGCCACCAGCACCCTTTCCTCGCCCGACTGAGCGATCGACTCGATCGTCGAGCTGAGCACCTTCGACGCCATTCCGTGGAGATCCCCGAGCATGTCCTCGGGGGTCGAGTAACGCTTGGGACGCTCGGCTATGGCGCGGGCGATGATCTTGACGAAATCGGGGTGCGTATAGGGGGGCAGCGTCTCCATGTCCACGGGAAACTCGCCGCCGAGCATCTTGTACAGCACGACGCCGGCCGAATACACGTCGATCGTGCTGTCGAACCGTCCTGATGTGACTTCCGGAGCGATATAGCCGGAGGTCCCTTGGGTCATCGTGCTCGTGCGCCCGGTCGACTCCATGGCGTGGGCGATGCCGAAGTCGGACAGAATCCCGTCGGTACCGTTCGCGAGCAGGATGTTCTGCGGCTTCACGTCCCGATGTATCACGTCGCGCGAATGGGCATGCGCGATGCCCAGCAGGAGCTCCTCCATCAGGGAAATCGTCTGCCCCGGCTCGAGCGGATCGCCGTGCAGCGTGTTCATGTAGGTCTGCAGGCTACCGTGCTCGATGTAGGGCATCACAATGCAGAGACCATCCTCATCCACCAGGGCGTCGAGGATCGCCATGATGTAGGGACAAGGCTGGAGCTGGCGCAGCACCTGGGCTTCCCTGCTGTAGAAAGCGTAGGCATCCTCGGGCAGCATCTTGATCGCGACCGTTTCCTTGGTCTCGGCATGCCGCGCCTTGAACACCTTGCCGTAGGCCCCTTCCCCGATCAGCTTTTCTATGAAGTACTTATCCCCAATCAGTCGCCCCTGACCCTCGGCCGGGGCGTCCTTGACCGCGCTGTCGGACACGATCCGGGACTTCTTCTTTTCGGTGAGCTCCAGGTCCTCGGTCAGGATCTCGAAAAGCTCGATGGTGCCCGTCTTCCCGTGGAAGTCCGCCTTCCCGACAAAACGGCAGATGAATCTGGAATCCTCGCTCAAGACATCGATCATCGTCTTCGAGATCAGGATCTGTCCGGGCTTGCCGACTCCCGCCATACGGGAGGTCTGGTTGACGGTGTCCCCGAAAAGATCGTTGTTCCGGACGATGACAGGACCGAGGTGGAAGGCGACCCGGAGCTGCATTTGCTGGTCGGAGGTCCTGTCCGCGTTGTCGCGCGCGACGGCCTGCATCATCTCCTTGGCGGCCATCCCGGCGTGCGGGGCATCCTCGAAGTAGGCCATGACGGCGTCCCCGATGGTCTTGACGACCGTCCCCTTCTGGGCTTCGATAATCGGGAAGACCATGTCCTCATGGCGAGCGACGAGCTCTACGCCTTCCTCTTCACCGTGCTTGTCGCAGTACTCGGTGAAACCGACGATGTCGCTGAACATGACGACGACGACACGGCGGTTCGTCGTCGCCTTTCCGGGTGCAGTCTCGGACATACTTCTCAAATAGATAGCAAGCCTGCTACCTAACCGAAAATCAAGGGATTAAACGTGAATTTGCTTCAATTACTGTCAATATTCAACAAGTTTCGAGAGTGGACTGGGTCATTGTCTACCATTTCCGTAGCCCGAGATGAGGGATACCTGGACCGGATCCGTCTGAATTCAATGAGATAACACCTTTTGGGAACATGGTACCTCATGTGCTTCAGTGGGCAAGGGAGACGTTTCAAAGAGGAGCAGACCATGCGATCAATAAGAGATAGAGCGAACGGCGGATGGAGCTTGATGGAACTCGTCGTCGTGCTTGCGATTATTGCGATCCTGGCGTCGATCATCACGCCGATGATCACCAGCTACATCGACCGCGCCCGTATCAACACGGCGCGAAACGACGTACGAAACATCGCGGCGGCGATCATCTCTTTCAATACGGATACTCGAATCTGGCCGATCTACGTCGACCAGTCCGACATCCCGAACGGGGATGCGTACGACGCCCTCGAGACCGACGGCGACGTTCCGACGGACAACAGCACGGATGACGCCTGGACTACAGGCACCAACGGCGACATGTCGGCGGTCATCAACGAGAACTCGCTCGCGCTGACCACGATCGGTCTTCGGGCCTGGAACGGCGCCTACATGAACGATATTTCCACGGACCCCTGGGGGACCAAGTATTACCTGAACGCGACTTTCCTGAAGCCTGGCCAGGAGGAAGCCGTTTTCGTGATCTCGGCGGGACCCGACAAGACGCTCGACACGGAATACGACCAGGACCCCAACGTCGCCGCGTTCGCGGTCGGCGGCGACGACATCGTCCACCGCATCCGGTGACCCGCGGCCCAACACCTGTTCTGCTCGTTCCTTACGGACCCTCCCCGGAGGGTCCGCTCTGCTTCCGGAAGAATTTGTCCAACCTTAAGGAACCCGGGTCGTGACGTGCCAAGCACGAACCGGTCCGCAAGTTCCGACGGCGCCACACCGTCCCTTACGACGCCACAAATGGTTGCAACCACTAGGTCCCAAAGCCATAATATCGGAGTGATGACGATCACGGATTATTATCGGTGCAGCCGGGGTTTTACTCTTTTAGAAGCCATCGTTTCCGTCGCGATCACCGCTCTGCTGGTGGTCGGAACAGGAACACTCGTCGATCAGCAAGTGAACTTCTCCCGCGAACAGGAGACGATCGCCAAGCTTTCCATGCTGAAGAGGGCGTTGATAGGCAATCCGCGTATCGTAACCAAGGAAGCACGGATGGATTTTGGCCTGCTGGCTGGCATGGGCTCTCTGCCCTCTTCCCTGGAGGATCTCTGGATCGCAGGGTCTCAGCCCGGCTATACCTTTGACACCTCCCTAAAGCTGGGCCGCGGATGGACCGGCCCGTACCTCGACGTAGGACCACTCCGATTCTTCGATCAGATCGATCTCGATGCGTGGGGCAACCCGATCCAGTACGTTGTCGAAACAGCTACGAGCACGACGACAGGGCAGGAGTACCGGGCCCGAGTTTTCAGTTACGGACCGGATGCGGCGGTTGGAGGAGGAGACGATCTCACGACGGAGATCTACAGGACGGAGATGTTGTCCACTGTTGTCGGGTACGTACGGGATGCTGGAAGGAATCCCCTGGTGGGAGTAAACGTAAAGATCAACCACCCCCAGGATGGAGTCTTCGTCGAGCAGGAGACCGACACCGATGACGACGGAGCCTACACATTCGCTGACATTCCGTTCGGAAACCGGAGTCTCGCAATCGATCCCGGACTCGTTTACGTCAACGATAGCGGCGTCTCACTGTCGTCGGGCAGCGAGGTAGAGTTTGTGATCCAAAACCATGGATCGAGCGACATCACGATCACCAGTTTCAAGGCGGAATACACTGTGACCGCCTTCTATGAGAAGTTGGAGATTGGCAGCCAGACAGTCTTCGACGATTCGTCGGACCGCGCAGCCAGCGGGGAAACCCTGAACTTTGCGGGACCGACCGTCGTCGGAATCGGGTCTACCACGGGACAGACCTTTTCCGATCCGCATACAGTCACCCTTGACCCGGATTCCCGACACCAATCTCGGCGAAACCCCACAGGAGGGTGGCAACATCCGGATCAAGATGACAAAGTTCATGAGCGAGGAAAACGGAGGATCCCCAGGCCACGGGGTTCACTTTCGCTCCTGAGACTATTGCGCTGACGATCACGGACGCCAACAGCAGGGACAACGATTTCGCGGGAACGCTGATCGTACCCGAGATCGAGTCGATCACTCCGCCGAGCATCCTGTTCGGATCCCCGGCGACGGACATCGCCATCACCGGCGGGCCTTTCATCCCGAGCAGCGAGGTGGTGTTTGACGGGTTGCCGCTTCCGACAACCCTGATCGATGACGGCATGCTCGGAACGAGGCTCGAAGAGACGCTGCTCGTACTCGGTCGCGAGGGACAGATGCTCGTCCGCAACGCCGGACCCGGTGGCGACACGGTGTCATCGGATCCGGAGGCCTTCGTGGTCGGAAGCCCCGCGCCGTCGATCAGCGCACTCGACGGGATTCCCGAGCCTCTGATCGCCGGAAACTCGGGCTTCGATCTGAGAGTACTGGGAGCGGATTTCCTCGAAGACGCTTCGGTCCTGGTGAACGACGTCGCCCGGTCGACCACGTTGGTCGACGAGACCGAGTTGGTGGCGACCATCCCCGCGGACGACCTGGCATCGGGAGGCACGCTTACGATCACCGCCGCAAATCCGTCACCAACGGTCGGGCCGTCCAACGAATTGCTCGTGGACGTTTTCAGCCAGGTCCCAGGAATGATCTCGATCACCCCGACATCGGCGACGGTGCGGCTCGAACCGAACTCTCCGTCGCTGACATTGTCGGTCAAGGGCTTCGGCTACCTCGAGGAAGCTGTGGTGCTGTTCGGCTCCGAGCCACTTCCCACGACGTTCCTGAGCAGCACGACGCTGACGGCGACACTGGAGCAGGGGCTTATGGACACGGGGGGCTCGTTCGCCATTTCGGTGCAGAACCCGCCGCCGACGCTGGGACAGTCCGAAGCCCGGCCGTTGATCCTGAACAACCTGCGTCCCGTCCTGGAATCGATCGACGCGGGGCCGCTGACGTTTGACGACGGCAGGCCCGATGACACCTATGACGCGGCGGTCATACTGAACGGGGCGAACTTCGGCCCGACGGCGGGCGCCATCGTTTCAGCCTGCGGTGACGATCCGGAAGCGGTCACCGGGGTTGCCGTCAACACGCAGCAGATCGTCGCCACGGTCACGATCAAGTGCTCGGGCGACTATTTCCTGACGGTCGGTGCGCCGCAGCCGGGAGGCGGCGGCTCGGCCGCGGAGTCCTTCACCGTCGCCGTAGCTGGCGGCGCGTCTGCGCCGACGATTGCGACCCTGGATCCAAACATCGTAGCGCCGGGCAGCCCGTCGGTCACGATTACGATTTCGGGCGGAGGTTTCGTCGCTGGGACTCTGGTCAACTTCGGTACGGCGGTCCTGACGCCCGACAGCGTGGCCCTGACCGAGATCGTGGTCACGGTACCCGGGCTCCTGCTGGGCACCTCGGGCTTTGTCCCGGTCAGCATCACGAACCCGGACGCGAGCGGTTCGACGAAACGGCTGTTCTTCTCGGTCTTCGGGTTCTAGATCAACCGAAAGCTAACAGAACCGGGAACGGTAGTGACCGGGTTCCGAACCCGTCGCTACCGCTCTGGGTTCTGACCGAAACTCATTCCGCAACAGTCGAGCCTGCCGACCCCATCGCTGCCGCTCTGGATTCTGTTCGGACACAGCTGCCCCAACAGAACCGGGAACTGTAGTGACCGGGTTCCGAACCCGTCGCTACCGCTCTGGGGTTTTGGAGCGGGGATCACCCCGTCGCTACCGCTCTGGGTTCTGACCGACACTCATTCCGCAACAGTCGAGCCTGCCGACCCCATCGATGCCGCTCTGGATTCTGTTCGGACACAGCTGCCCCAACAGAACCGGGAACTGTAGTGACCGGGTTCCGAACCCGTCGCTACCGCTCTGGGGTTTTGGAGCGGGGATCACCCCGTCGCTACCGCTCTGGGTTCTGACCGACACTCATTCCGCAACAGTCGAGCCTGCCGACCCCGTCGCTACCGCTCTGGGTTCTGTTCGGACACTGCTGCCCCGACAGAACCAGGAACTGTAGTGACCGAGTTCCCTCCCACCAGAAAAAAAAGCCCGGGCTGGCGCCCGGGCTGAACATTGACTGTCTGGCTTAAAACTCTTTGTTTACTTGATCCTGAAGACGATGTCGTCGTTGTTGACGGTGAACACGTCGCCCAGCTGGTTGGCGGGCGTGTCGATCGCGCGGTCGGGTCCTGCGGAGAGCACGACCACGCCAACCAACGGGAAATTGAGGTTCGGATCGGCATTCGGAATTTCTTCGGCATCCTGGCCGATAAAGTTTCCGGTATGCAGCATCCGGACGTTGACAATGTATTTGCTGCCCCAGGGATCCGCCTTCGTCAAAACGCCGGCGTAAGGTCCGGCCCAGCCGCGTTGCGCGTCACCCGGATAATCCCCCCGGATCGGATAGCCGGCCCCCGCCGACAGCAGGCCTGTCTGGGCATCAAAGGTGGCGGCGATGGCATTGTTGACCAGGTGCCCTTCGATGGCGTCGTCCGTGGCGAGCAAGTCATGGCCGAAAAGCCCAGCGGCGTTGTTCTCGGTGTAGCCGGTGCCGGCACCGGCAATCTTCCAGGTGTCCCCGGTCGTGTCCGTCGGGTACGTACCGTTTCGGGACACCAGGTTGAAGAAGAAATCATCGCCCGGTCCAGTTTCGTTTCCATCCTTGTACAACGGGAAGAAGGCATTGTCCTTGTAGAACGTGATGATGGCCTGGCCCATGACCTGGACGTCCGCGATGGCGGCCTGAATCTTCGAGTCGTTGATGGAATTGATCGCACTGCCGACCGCAACCCCGGCCAAGACGGCGCCGATGGCGACGGTGGCGGTGGCTTCAATCAGAGAGGTTGCGACGCCTCTTGTCCCTCTCAGCAGTTTTCTCAGCTTGTAGACCGCTTTCATAACCTCAGCTCCTTCCAAATGGAACCACTTCCAATCCGTTAGATCGACATAAGTGCACGCGGGGTGCCACTACCTAACCGATTGAAAACAAACAAGCGCAGATTGTTCGTGTCCACCAATTCGGTAGACGGGTCATCTGGAGGTCAACAAGTTTGTTAGGTTATTGTCAGTAACTCTAGGAAT
This sequence comes from Terriglobia bacterium, assembly GCA_965206125.1. Lineage (GTDB taxonomy): Bacteria > Acidobacteriota > Terriglobia > 20CM-2-55-15 > 20CM-2-55-15 > CAXWPM01. The sequence goes on along the minus strand of CBDBIN010000041.1, from coordinate 193,738 downwards.
TCTAGCTGAGGATCGCGGGGCGACTTAGTCTTCAGCTTCCACGCGTATCAGAACGGTCTTGAGAGCCACGGCGGACAGCTGATCGAGTTCCAGGAGGGCGTTCTGAATGTCTCGCTCGACCGCCGTATGGGTCATGATGACCAGAGGGACAATCCTGCCGGCGTCCCTTCCCTTCTGGATGACGGACTCGATGCTGATGTTGTGCCGTCCGAGCACACCGGAGATCGTAGACAGGACACCGGGCTTGTCCTCGACCATGAAACGCAGGTAGTACAGGCTGGCGACAGCCTCGATGGGCTGGATCCGGGCGTCCGCACCGGATGTGAAGGAGGGCGCCGGGCCGGTCTCCCGACTGCGGCAGATGTCGATGACGTCACCCAGGACCGCGCTGGCCGTGGGCATCGCACCGGCCCCGCGGCCGTACAGCATGAGGTCTCCGACCCCGTCTCCGACGATCTGGACGGCGTTGTAGACCCCGCCGACCTGAGCGATCGGGTAGTGATCGGGAACGAGCGTCGGGTGAACCCGGGCCTCGAGAGACCCACCGCCCGACTTGGCGATCGCCAGCAGCTTGAGCGTGTAGCCGAATTCGCGTCCGAACTCAATGTCGACGGGACTGATTTCGGTGATTCCCTCCGTATAGATGTCTCGGGACGAGACCTCCAGGCCGAACGCCAGGTTCACCAGGATCGCAAGCTTATGTGCCGAGTCGACGCCACCCACATCGAAAGTGGGATCGGTCTCAGCATATCCGGCCTCCTGGGCCTCGACCAGTACATCGGCATAGGGCCGTCGCTCGTCCCGCATCTTCGTCAGGATGTAGTTGGAAGTCCCATTGATGATGCCGTAGATCGACAGGACCCGGTTGGCAGCCAGGGACTCCTTAATCGTCTTGATGACGGGAATGCCGCCACCGACACTTCCCTCGAAACCCAGGAGAACACCCGCCCGGCGTGCCGCGGACCGCAGCTCGCCTCCCTGCTCTGCCAGCAGGGCCTTGTTGGCGGTAACGACGTGCTTGCCCGCCCCGATGGCTTCGGAGATCAGGCCCCGGGCCACCTCGGTTCCGCCGATCAGTTCGACGACGATGTCGACATTCGGATGCCGGACGACCTCGGCGGCATCTGAGGTCAGGATGCCTTCACCGAAGGTGATGCCGCGGTCCTTGCCCGGGTCGCGCACCGCGATCTTCGCGATCTCGATCGAAGCACCGATCCGCTGCTCGATCAGTTGCCTGTTGGCTTCGAGAAGACGGTACACGCCCTTCCCGACTGTTCCGAGTCCCAACAGACCCAGACGTACAGTTCTGCCCATCCTCATAATCTATCGCGGTTTGAGGCCGTTGGCGGACCGAAAGGAACAGAACCCAGGGCGAGCGGCTATGCGCTGCGGACCAGGCGCTTCCACCAGGGCTGGCGGTGATAGTCCGAGTAGCTGAGGCAGGCCACGATTGAGGTATCGATCGAATCCAGGTCAAACGGCTTGAGCACGTAGTCGAACGCACCCGCCTCGAGGGTCTGACGTGCGATCTCCCGGTCGGTCACGGCCGTCATCATGATCACGTCCGGATGGTTCGGCCGCGCCATGATGGACCCGAGTGCCTCGAGACCACCCATCCGCGGCATGCTGACATCGAGGAGGACGATCCGGATTGAGGAGTCGCGCTCCACCGCATTGACCGCCTCCAGCCCGTCACTGGCCGGAACCACCGAGTAGCCTCGACCGCCAAGGTAGTCGGCTAGCGTCATCCGCATTCCATCGTCATCATCAACCACGAGAACGCGGGTCCGGCCGCCGTCCACACCCGCGGGGACGGGATGGCCGCTCGCGAGCGAGGAACGAATAGCGTCCACGAGGGCATCCAGGCCCAGGGTCTTGTCGGCCATCCGCTCGATACCGGTGGCGGCCACACGGGCCCGGACTTCGTCCGAGTCGACCAGGGCCAGGACCGTGGGGGGATTCAAACCGCTCCCGACCTGATCCATGAAGGCAAAGCCCTCGTCGAGGGTCGGATCGACGATAACGAGGTCGGGCTTGCGCCGTTGAAACAGGCGGTTGGCGTCTTCGACCGAAGAGGCACCAAACACGGCCAAGTCGTCACCATCGAGAGACCGCACCAACAGGTCCACCAGGATCCGCTCTCGATTCACGATGAGGATGACCGCCTTGTCAGCCATTAGACCACCTGTTCCTTAATTCGATCCAAGTCCACCGCCCCGCGAGGACTGCCCCGCCGAGGAAAGTCAGGAGCGCAGCGAAGATCACGTGCATCCTGTACCGGGGAGGAATCGCCCACGACCTTCCTTGCGCCCCCTCGGCCGCGCTGTTCAGCTCCTCAAGCCGTTCCGCCGCTCGGTTCGCCTCGTCGGCTCGACCGAGCTCGTTGTAGGCGCTCCGCAGACCGATCCACCCCACAGGCCGGGCCGGTTCCAGTTCGGTCAGCCGCCGAAAGGCGACGACCGCCTTTTCGAACTCGCCGATCGTCAGGTAGTAGCCGCCTTCCATCTGGCGAACCGGCCACCTGTCCGGATCGAGCGCGAGTGCGATCTCCAGCTCCGAGCCGGCGCGTTCGAAGTCCCGCATCGCCATGGACGCCGTGATGATGTTCAGCGCGATGTTAATCCGGCCGACCTCCGAGTAGTACGGGTTGAACCTTTCCTCGTTCCGGCGCGCTTCGGCGAACGCCTCCAGACCCCGGGACACTTCGCCCCGCGCCTGGTACCGGACGCCCAGCGCCGAGAGCACGATTGGGTCCGCCGGAAACCGGGCCCTGTGGGCCTCGAAAAACGCGACGTCGTCGTTCCACTCGCCTGCCCGCTGGTGCGTTCGCACACCATATACAGTCAGCAGCAGCAATACGGCAATCATCGCCGGCTTGCCGAGGGGCCGGACGGACAGGCTGCCGAACATGACCGCAAGCCCCACAAAACCCGGATAGATACGGTGCTCGAAGATCAGGTCGGGCAGCGGTAGCAACGTCACGGGCAGCAACAGGACGAAGAACGTCACGATACCGAACCCTATGTATGGATATCGTCGAATGAGGGTCAGGCCTGTAGCCAGAATTGCAACAATCAGGAGCCATTCTGCGACCAGGGGCCACGAGAACGCCTCCACGACCTGGGCGTCATAGTGGAGATACTGTTCGTAGGGGAAGACCGAAAGGCTCAGGTACTTGAGCAGAACGCCCGGCTGGGAGGCCAGGTAAAGGGGCCAGGAGACCGAGGTCAGCGCGGTGGCCGAACGCTGGAAGGCACTCCAGGCCGGCACCAAGAGGACCAAACTTGCGGGTATCGCGTACAGGAACCGACGATCCCACCGCCAGCCCCTGAAGAAGGTCAATTCGATCAGGAGAATCCAGGCCGGCAGGACCATCGCGGTTTCCTTGGTCAGGGCCGCCGCCAGGCCAAAACCGCACACGGCAACGAGCCATGGCCGCGTTCCGGTCCGACGGAAGCGGACGTAGGTGGCCCCCGAAGCGACCATGAACAGTGTCGCAAGCGATTCGAACCGCTGCGAGATATACATCACCGGCTGGCTCAGGACGGGGTGCACCAGGAAGAGGAGCCCGGACGCGAACGCGGCGCGGTGCCTCCCGGTCAGTTCGCGAACGAGCGCAAAAACAGCCATCGCGGCCGCCACGTGAACCAGAACGTTGCCCAGTCGGTAGTACATTGGGCCCAGCCAGGGAAGCAGCCCACCAAAAATCTCCGCAGCCAGACTGCTGAGATAAAAGAGAGGTAGCCGAGGGGCCGGGTCGCGAGGCCAAACGTGTTGGCCGTCGTAATGACTGTTGAATCATCAAGATAGAAGGGCGCCTGCAACCCGTGGGCGTACATGACCAGGGAGAGCGGAACGGCGATAATGAGGAATAAACGCACCGGTTCTAGTGAGAGCTGCGGAAAACCGAAACAACCGCCTAAAGATTCTAACCGACACTGACGAATGAGATGTTATGGAGCAGGAAGCACTAGATTACAGCAAGCAGCGGGAAGCATTCCGGCTTCCGGTGGTTGCGAGCGACCCGGTCTACCTCCTGTTCAGTCTCGAGGGTGACAACATCGATCCCGTTGCCGACGAACTCGGTGCCGGAGGCGTCCGGTTCATGGCGGTGCAGCACTACGATCGCTTCTACAAAGGCCAGATGCTGGGACCGGCGGTTCTGGTTTTGCCCGACACCGGGATGCCCGTCGTCTATCCGGTCGTACGGTGGCTGAGTTATCCACGCGTGGGCGTGCAATTCGTCGATATCGACGACAAGCACAAAGAGATGATCTTCCGCTTCATGTTCCGGGTGGAGCGCAAACTGGTAAAGGTAGAAAAGACCAACACGGTTCAGGATCGAGCTACCCTCAAAAGGTGTGTAAATAGCATAGGCGGTGATTATCCTTCCGGGTGAAATAAAAACCCGGGCGGAAGAGCCCGAAAGGAAGGAGTCACACCGCCATGAGCAAGAAGAACATTGATCGAAGTGTGGAGTCAAGAGTCTGCTTTGAACAGCTGGAAGAGTGGGTGCGAGAGCAGATCCAGTTTTACGTACAGGAACTGTTGGAGGATGAAGTGACACAGCTGCTGGGACGAAGAAAGAATGAGCGTCGCCGAGAAGTGGACGCGCCCGGTGGCTATCGCAACGGCTACGGTAAGGAGCGGCGACTGACGCTGAGTTGCGGAACGATCAAGCTGCGGCGTCCCCGAGTGCGGGATCTGGAAGAGCGTTTTGAGAGCCGGGTCTTGCCGCTGTTTGCCAAGCGGACGCAAGAGGTACGAGACTTGATTCCAGAACTCTATTTGCATGGTCTGGCCGAGGGGGATTTCGATCTGGCCTTAAGAGGGCTTTTAGGGGAAGAAGCGCCGCTGTCCCCCAGCACCGTAGCCCGGTTGAAGGAGAAGTGGCAGGGAGAAATGGAGGCCTGGCAAAGCCGTCGGCTGGACGATCTGGAAGTGGTGTATCTGTGGGCAGACGGTGTGTACATCAAAGCAGGGCTGGAGAAGGAAAAGGCCGTGATCCTGGTAGTGATCGCCGCTTTAAGTGATGGCACTAAAGTGGTGGTGTCGGTCAGTAGTGGTTATCGAGAATCGACCCAGAGCTGGTCCGAAGTGCTGAGGGATCTCAAAGAGCGGGGGATGAACCCACCGAGACTGGTGATGGCTGACGGGCATCTGGGGATCTGGGGAGCGTTGCGCAACGTTTTCCCAGAAGCCGACGAGCAGAGATGCTGGAATCATCGCATCGTCAACTTGCTGGCTAAGATCCCCAAGGGTCGGCACAAAGCGGCGTTGTTGGTGTTGCGGCAGATCCCTTATGCAGAAACACGGCAGGAAGCCGAGCAAGTCAAAGGACGATTCCAACATTGGTGTGGCAAGAGAGGACTGGAGGCAGCGGCTGATTTGATCGACCAGGACTGGGATCGGATGGTGACGTTTTACAACTATCCCAAACAGCAGTGGCAACATCTGCGGACTACCAATCCAGTGGAGTCTCCCTTCTCTGCTCTGCGACTGCGAACCGATGCCGCTCGAAGGTTCAAGAAAGTGGCCAACTCACGGGCTGTCATCTGGAAGATGCTGCTGGTCGCTGAGAAAAGATTTCGCCGTTTGAAGGCTCCGCACTTGATGAAGGATGTCTACCAAGGCGCCCAATATGTCAATGGAGTTCCAGTCAACCAAGTCACCGAGGAGAAAGCCGCCTGATGTCTATTTACACACTTATTGACGGAACCTCTCAGGATCGACTCGCCGAGGCTAATCTAGTCCGTCCTTGATGCGGCGGAATACGGTCCAGGCCGACCCCCCCCCACAGCAACAACACCCAGGACGAAGGCCAGTAACCCGAAGATCAAAGCGGTTCGATTGGCGCCGGAGACCGGCCCCGCACGATCCCGCCCACTGGGCACCGGACTGAGCTCGGCGACTCTCGTTCCCGCACGATCCGCTCGGGCCTGGTCTCCAATAGCCAGGTACACATCCCGTACTTCAGTCCATCCTTCGAGGGAATTGGGTGCGATTTCGAGCAGCCTCTCGTAAGCGAGGGCCGCCCTTTGGGGTTCGCCGATCCTCACATAGAACGCGCCCTCCATCTGCCGGACCCGCGATGAATTCGGATCGATGGCAAGCGCCCGGCGGATTTCGTCCTCCGCCCTTTCGACGTCCCCCAAGGTCAACGAAACCGCAGCGATGTTCAAAGCGACGTTGAGCCTGCCGTCGGTGGAATAGTAGGGGTTCAGCAGATCCTCATGCCGGCGTGCCTCCTCGAGCGTTTCCATTGCGCGTCGGATATGTCCGCGGACCCGATACCGGACCGCCAGATTGGACAGCATGCGCGAATCCTCCGGAAACGCTGTCCGGTGTGCCTCGAAGAACGCCAGCTCGTTGTTCCATTCCGCAGCCCGGTTGAAAGTCCGAACTCCGTAGGTCGCCAGGACGAGGACGGTCAGGACAACGGTCAGCTTCCGCGCGTGCAACCCGAAGAGGCCGGCGGCGGCGATCGCCAGTCCGACGAACGCAGGGTAGATACGGTGTTCAAAGATCGGATCGGGCAAAGGCAGCAAGGTCACAGGCAGCAGCATGACGAATGCCGTCAGGATACCGAACCCGATAATCCTCTGCCTGCGGAGCAGGACGGCGCCCAGTGCCAACACCCCCAGTACGAGGATCCACCCTGCCAGGTTCACCCAGATCGAATCGGGGACAGCGCCAGGGCCGTAGTGGAGAAACTGGCGGGCGGGATAGAGTGAAAGCTGAAGGTATTTCGACAGAACGCTGCCCTGGGACACGATGTACTGGTCCCAAGGCACGGACGTCAACGTTTCGGCCGAACCCCTGAATGCCCACCATCCGGGTAGGGCAAGCAGGGCCACGGCCGGCGCTGCATACAGGTAGCGCCGGTCCCAGGCGCCCGACCGGAAGAAGACGACTTCGGCCAGCAAGATCCACAGAGGGAGCACGACCGCGGTCTCCTTCGACAGCACCGCCGCCACCGCGCACACACCCGTCACAGCCAGCCACGCGGTACTTCCACGGTTGCGGAAATGGACATACGCGGTCAACGAAGCGACCATGAACAACGTCGCGAGCGATTCGAAGCGCTGGCTGATGTACATGACCGGCTGACTCACGATCGGATGGACGAGGAACAGCGCCCCGGCGGCAAAGCCCGGTGCATGTCGCTTCGTCAACGCTGACACGAGCCCCACGACGAGCGTCGCTGTTAGGACATGGATAATCAGGTTCCCCAGCCTGAAGTAGAAGGTCGTGTCCCAGCAGAAAATGCCTGCGAAGAGGTCGATCGTTTGGGCGCTCAGAAAGAACGTCGCATAAGCAAGGGAACGTGGCGAGAGCAGCGCCGGCAGTGTCGATGCGCTCTCGAGAACGACGAAATCATCCAGGTAGTACGGAGCTGCGAGTGCATGTCCATACAGCAGCAACGCGACCGGAACGGCAGCAATGAGGAAGAGACGCATTCGGGGCGATTCTATCCGAGGTTCGGCGGACCGCGACCCGAAAGTGCCAGCGCAATGAGGAAGCGAGACCGACCTACTCGGCGTCGGTGAGTCGGTCGATTGCCCACCTGGCGTGCGAACGGACCGCGGCGTTGGAGTGCTCGAGAAACCGTTCGAGTTTGGTGCAAAGCCGGCGGATGCCCGAGTTTCCGGCAACGACCATCAGGTTCCGTACCAGGCCCTGAACCTTCGCGCGCTTGAGGGCGGTCCCCCGAATCCTCTGCCGCCAACCGTCGTCGTCGAGTGCCAGCAGTTCTTCCAGGTCCGGCCACCACAGTTCCGGCTGCGCTTCCAAGGTGGTCTCCCTCCCGACTGGCGCTTTCCGGTTCCAGGGGCAAACGTCCTGACAGATGTCGCATCCGAAAAGGTGATGGCCGACGCCGGGTCGCAGGGGGACCGGGATCTCCCCTCGTAGCTCGATCGTCAAGTAGGAAATACACTTGCGGCTGTCGAGCACGTACGGCTCGACGATGGCATCGGTCGGACACGCGTCGATGCACGCCGTGCAGGTCCCACAACGATCGGGGGCCGGACGGTCGGCCTTCAGCGATAGATCCGTCAGGATGCACCCCAGGAAGGTCCAGGAACCGATCCTTTCGTCGATGATACAGGTGTTCTTCCCGAACCAGCCCACACCGGCGTATCGGGCGAGGACGCGCTCGATCAGCGGGCCGGTATCCACGTAGGTTCGGGTGCCGGCGCCGGACTCATCCTCAATCCATCCGGCCAACCCATCGAGCTTGTCCTTGAGAACGCGATGGTAATCCTCCCCCCAGGCGTAGCGAGACACCCAGGCGCGTTCGGGATCAAAACCGGTGAGGGGCCGGTCGGAGTGGTAGTTCAGCGAACAGACGATGGCCGACCGCGCGCCTGGCAGGATCTTCCCCGGGTCGAGTCGTTCCTCGACCCGGCGTTCGAGGTACCGCATCTCTCCGGCGTATCCGCGGCCGAGCCATTCCGTGTAGAAGTCGGCCTCGGGCGTGGGCGCAATCGGCGCGACGCCGGCGAGATCAAAGCCGCGGCGGCGTGCCTCTTCCTTGATCAGTTCTGCGTGCATCTTTTAGGGTAAGGCCCACGGTCCGACAGAACCGGGAACCGTAGTGACCGGGTTCCCGGACCCCGTCGCTACCGCTTGGTCTCGGGGACGGAGGTATAGCTCCGTCCTCGACTCCGTTTACCAAAATGGTCGTTCAGACTCCTTGCTTGAACGCCAGAAGTTCATCCACCGGACAACTATTGAGGACATGCTCCTTCTCCAGCCATCCGCGCTGGGCCGTGGCCACTCCGTACGGCAGGTTCTCGAGGTTCTCCGTGTTGTGAGAGTCCGTGCTGATGATGACGCGCACGCCCATCTCCCTGGCCTTGCGGCAAAGCACATCGTTCAGGTCCAGACGGTGGTAGTGCGCGTTGACCTCGAGGCACGTCCCGGTCCGGGCTGCCTCGGACATGATCTGATCGAAATCGAGTTCGTACGCGTCCCGGTCCCCGAGCAGACGGCCGGTCGGGTGGCCGATGACACGGACATGCGGGTTTTGCATCGCCCGGACGATCCGTCCGGTTAACGTGGCCTTGTCCTGCCGCAGCCCGGAGTGGACCGAGGCCACTACAAAGTCCAGTTTCGACAGCACCTCGTCGGAATAGTCCAGGCTCCCGTCGTTCCGAATATCGACTTCGGTCCCGGCCAACACCCGGAAATCCGCATGCTTCGAGTCCAGTCCGTGAATCTCTTCGGCGTGGCGCAGCAGATCTTCGTCGGACAATCCGCCGGCAACCCCAAGCGATTTGGAATGATCCGTAATGGCCACGTAATCGTACCCGCGTCGTTTGGTTGCCGCCACCATGGCCTCGGTCGACTCCGCTCCGTCACTCCACGTCGTGTGCATGTGAAGGTCGCCGCGAACATCTTCAGCCTGAATCAGGGTGGGGAGACTTCCCTCGTCGGCTGCCTCGACCTCTCCACGGTCTTCTCGAAGAACAGGCGGAATCAACGGAAGATCCAGCGCACCGTAGACGTCTTCTTCCTCGGACGCGGCGATGACGTCGCCGTTCTCGTCGAACAAACCGTACTCGTTCAGCTTCAGCTTCCGTTCGATAGCTCTTGCCCGAAGCCGAATGTTATGGGCCTTCGATCCGGTGAAGTACACGAGCGCCGCGCCCCAACTCGACGGTTCGACAACCCGCAGGTCGACCTGCAGGTCGCCTGTCAGCAGTACCGAAGTCTTCGTATCTCCCTGTACCAGGACTCGCCCTATGGTCGGCAGGGCGAGGAACGCCTTCGTAATCTCGTCCCCATTTGAAGAGACGGCGAGGATGTCGATATCGTGGACAGTCTCTTTCATGCGGCGGAGGCTGCCGGCGTACTCGACACGATCCGAGACCGAGGTAAGCGCTTCGATTATCTCCCGGGCGACGGGCAGCACACGGCCCAGCAGGAACGTCCCTTTCCGGCGCTTGTAGAGATCGATACCGCGGAGGATGTTCTCGAGGGTTTTTTCCTTGATACCCGGGACGTCGAGCAGCTTGCCCTCTTTGGCCAGCTTCTCGAGTTGCTCGACGCTCTCGACGCCGGTGTGATCGAAGATGGACCGGGCCGTCTTCGGTCCGATTGTCGGGATACTGACCACGTGCACGAGCCCCACGGGAATCTCCTTCTTGAGATTCTCGTAGGCCTCCATCCTGCCCTCCCGGATGTATTCAATGATCTTCGCCGCCAGGTCCTTGCCGATGCCCTGGATATCCTTGAGGGCTTCGCGCTTGGCGATCTCTTCGACGTTGTCGGTCAGCGACTCCAGGCTTGCCCGCGCGTTTCGGTAGGCTCGAATCCGAAAAGGATTAGCGCCCTGAATCTCCAGCAGGTCCGCCATGTTCCCGAAGATCGAGGCGATTTCGAGGTTTTTCATCCTGTGGCTGATCGTAACACGGACGAAGAGAGCCACGGATTGCACGGATTTAACGGATAGAAGGAAGAGGAAGTTATGTTCGGACTGCCCGTCCGAAAGGAACTCTGTCAATCCGTTAAATCCGTGTAATCCGTGGCTGACTCCCCGTCTGAGCAATCGCTGGCAACAAAAAAATCGGCGGCCCGAGGGGCCGCCGAACTCCAGGACGGTAGAGTAAAATCTATAGAATTATGCCGCTGCCGAGACAATCGTTTTGAGTCGGCTGACCAGTTCCCTGGAGAGACGGACCACCTGCATTCCTTCCGAGGCGTCGGTCTGACAGGCCTGGCTCCGTAGCTCCTGCTGACCGTTTCGAACCGTGACCGTACAATTCTTACAAGTGCCGTTCCAGCAGAAACGCCCGTAGGAAATCGTGTCGGGAGAGGCGTATTGGAAGCCTCGGAGCAGGGTGTTCTTCTCCGGAACTTCGATCTGACGCCCCATCACTCCAAGCTTGAGCAGTTTCCCAAAGTCACCGAAAAGTTCCGTGTACATCGTGTCGTCTCCCGAAGCGAATTCCACGCTCTCTAACCACCTTATCGGTGCCTGTAGGGGAAACTTTAGGGGAAGGGCCGAATAAATCAGGATTCTGGTTGGAGGGCAGCAAAGGTGATGAGATTCACCGCGATGAAGACCATCCACCCGGCCAGGCAAACACCGATTGCCCGCCACGTGCTCGTATAGTCGAGCGCCTGCCGCACCGCTACCACAAACGCAGCCAGCATCCATATCCCGACGAGGATGTATATGAAGATCCCGAGAATTGGAATCGCGGAGAAAATCCGAAGTACTCCGGGAGCGGCGGCAAACCCCGTCGTGCGAAGCACTTGCCCCCAGGTACTATCGGTCTGTTCGGTGGGAAGGAACCGGGTCCCGATGAAGTTCGTCATGCCGGCCCAGACGAACCAGCCAAACAACGCGGCGAGGGTACCCGCGACAAGACCGCTGGTACCGCCACGCACACCCCGACACCGGTGGCGACAGCCGCGAGTACCACGACTGCCATAGCCTGGCTGGTCGCCGTTTCGTCGGCTTCCACCTCTTCGTAGATCGGAACGCTCAGAAGCGCTGCGCCGACGAACCTTGCCCCGAAACTGCTCATGCCGGGGTCAGGATATCATCAATGATGTTGCCGTCACTCGGAACGGAGCGCCTTCAGGGGATCCGTCAAAGTCGCCCGTCGCGCCGGGATCAGGCTGGCAAGGACGGGTACCATAACCAGGAGCACGGCGACGAACGTGTAGGTCATGGGGTCGGTGGCCTCGACCTCGAACAACATTTCCTGAAGCTGGCGGGTCAACACCAAGGCCCCTGCGAGCCCCAGAGCCACGCCTGCGAGGGCTACCAGGAAACCGCTCCGAACGAACATGGCGAGCACGTCTTGGGCGCGTGCACCGAGAGCCATCCGGATACCGATTTCGCTCCGCCGCTGAGCGACCGAATACGCCATCACGCCGTAGACACCGATCATGGCCAGCACCAGCGCCAGGAGGGCGAACCCGACGAGGAACCCGGCCGTCATCCGCCTGTCGGTGAGCGAAAGCGCGACCGTCTGGTCGAGCGTCCGTTCGGTCAGGATCGCCAGACCGGGATCCATCTCGTGGACCTCCCGCCCGATCGCCGGCATCAAAGACGAAGCGTCCACATCCGTGCGTGCGACGACATACATGTTGCTCATCGGGTCCTGCCGGTAGGGCACGTAATAGGCGGGAGGCGCCGGACGATCCAGGCCCATCTCACGCACGTCGGCAACGATGCCGACAATCTCCCGGGGGCGGGTTCCGGAGGTGCGCCTGTACCCGATGTCGAGCCGCTGGCCCAAGGGATCTTCGTCTGGAAACATCGCCCGCGCCAGCGTTTCGTTGATGACGACGACATCGGGAGACTCCGCGTTGTCTCTCTCCCCGAAGCCACGACCTCTAATGAGCGGGATCCCCATCGTCTGGAAATAATCGGGATGGACAAAGCGCATCTCGCCGCCGGGGTTTTGGCCCGGAGGCAGGGGCGGAAACCCCGCGACCGAATACGAAATGTTGAACTGTCCGGTCATCGGGAGGTCTGAAACGACGCCGACCGACCGGACTCCCGGCAGCACAGCGATGCGCGCCGTGAGGTCGTCGTAGAACCTTGCGCGCTCTCGGGCATCCGGATAACGTGCCGACGGCAGGCCCAACTCAATGACCGCCACATTGTCCGGTTCGAATCCCGGGTCCACCGACATCAGCCGCCAGAGACTCTGTGCCAGCAGGCCGGATCCGACGACCACTACCAGCGCGAGCGCTACTTCGACCACTACCAGGCCGCTACGCAGCCGAAGGCCCGATCGGCCCCCGTCCGCCAGCGCTCCGCCCACGCTAAGCGAACCGCCAAAACCCGAACGCGCCGCGCGTACGGCGGGTGCGATTCCAAACGCGATCCCGGTCGCAAGCGAGATTAGCAGCGTGAACAACAAGACGCTGGGATCGATGGTCGTGGCCTGAAGCCTCGGGACGCCGGCAGGGATCAACGACACCAGCATTCCGACGCTCGAATAGGCGAGCAGCAGTCCCGCCAGGCCACCGCAGACAGCCAGGAGCAGACTCTCGGCGAGCAGTTGCCGCAGGATTCGCATCCTTCCCGCGCCGATCGCGTAACGGATCGCCAACTCGCGGCGACGCGTGCTGTTGCGGGCCAGGAAGAGGTTGGCGACGTTGGCGCACGCGATCAGCAGAACCAGACCGACCGCGCCGGAAAGGATAATCAACGGGGTGCGCGCCCCATCGACGATCTCACCGTGGACCGGGAACAGGTGAGCGGTCCAGCCGGTGTTGCTGTTCGGATACTCCTGTTCGAGGTGCGCTGTTACGACGTCGAGTTGTTGCTGGGCCTGTTCGATCGTCCGCCCGTCGTCGAGTCGTCCTATGACGACAAGGTAGTGCGCCCCGCGCGCGCCTGCGACGTCAAAATCGAAGACCAGCGGAATCCAGAGGTCCGCACCGATCGGGAAGTCGAACTCGGCGGGCGTGACGCCGACGACGGTTCGCATCCGGCCGTCGAGGTTCAACACTTGCCCGACAATCGATTCATCCGAACCGAACTCGCGCGTCCACAAACCGTGACTGATCATCACGACGTCGTCGTTGCCGATCGTCATTTCCGCCGGCTCGAACACCCGGCCGAGGGCCGCCCCCGTGCGCGCAACGCCGAAGAAGTCCTGTGTCACGAGAGCTCCGGGAATCCTCCGGGGATCGCCCACCCCGACAAGCGTCGCGTCGGTGCGGTTGTAGGCGGCGACGCCGGCAAAGGCATCGACCTGATCCCGGTAGTCCACAAAGTTTGCGGGCGACACGGAGAACTTCGGGAACCCCTGGCTGGGATTGCTGTCCCAGGCATAGACAACGCCGTCTGGATCTTCGAAGTTCATCGGTTGGAGAAGAACAGTGTTCACGAAGCTGAATATCATCGTGTTCGCGCCGATCCCCAGCGCCAGCGTCCCGACGGCCAGCAGTGCGAAGGCGGGTTTCTTGAAGTGGGTTCGGATCGCATAACGGATGTCTTGAATCAACATGTCCAGTCTCCAGTCTTCCTTCCAGATCCAAAGTGCGTGCGGAACAGCGCCCAGGCACCGCCCGATCATGTCGAGCCGCGCCCACCGGGTCAGCCTCCGGTGCCGCTCGAGGCGCTGTCCCCGGTGATAGATCTCCGCGGTCCATTCCAAGCGCCACTCCCGCCGGTGCGCGGGTGGGACGATGGCGCTCAGCGCTCGGATAAACGCAATGCAACCTCGGACGAAGCGACTGCCTTCACCCTTCCAAGACTCAGCCATTGGCTCCTTCCGTGTTCGTCGTTCCATCCATCGTCAACGGTGTCGTCGCGAGCGCCCGATATCGTTCGAGCATCTCTTCCAGGACCGCAACGCCAGTGGGCGTCACTGCGTAGTAGCGCCGGGGCGGTCGCTTCTCTTCCCGGGCGGCCGCCGCATCCTCCCAATTAGCGCGGATGAAGCCCGCTCGTTCGAGCCGGCCGAGGATCGGATAGACCGTCCCGCTGGGGAGACCGGTGGTGTCCATCACGTCGAAACCGTAGGCATAACCCGATGCGAGCGCCTGCAGCACGGTAACTGTCGACAGGCTTAGAGGTCGTCGTGGCATACCTATGTAGATAACACGGCTATATAGCAAACGCAATAAGAATCTGATGCGCGATGTGGACCAGAACCGGTGAGTCGTCGCTCATACTCCGAATAGATGCAGGTCAGAGCCAACTGGTTGACAATAAGGGTTTTGAACCTATAAAGTAGCTAATACAGCTTGGACCACCTGAACAGGTGGTGGTCGTTGCCAGGCTCTGCATTCCTGATTTCGCACCATTGCAGCCGAGGGACGGAGGCACCGTCCGTCGCTGGACAGCAATCAGAATCGAGAGTGACCTTGACGACATGGAGTCGTCCCGACTGTGAAGCGGACGGAAATTAGACCGTTCGGATCTTCAGAAGAGACCGAGGGGGCACTATGCCAAGACCATCGAGACCGACATTTCAAAAACGCCTGAAGGAAAAGGCGCGCATGGAAAAAGCCCGCGATAAACAAGAGAGGCGGTTGCGGGCCAAAGAGCGCAAAGCGGGCCTAGAGCCGAGATCCGAGATGGGCGATGATCCCGATATCGCCGGGATGCGGCCGGGACCGCAGGCCGTACCTGAAGAATGGGCTCCGTTCATGCCGGAGGAAGAAGAAGAGAAATCCGAGGACGCCGAAGAGGAGCAAGCTTAGCAGCCTGGTTTTGCTCGTACCTGATTGGACGATCATGAAACGCACCATCTATGCTCTGGCTCTGATCACCTTGTTTCATAGCTCGGCCTTTGCCACCTGGAGCGTAATCGCGGTGGATCGCGCAACCGGCCAGGTTTCGATCGCATCTGCGACTTGCGTCTCACAGGGACGATTCGCGGGCTTCCCGGCAGCCGGACTGATGGACATTCAAGCCGTCATCGTTCCCGGAAAAGGAGTCGCCGCCTGTCAGGCCGGAGTCGATTCGACCCGAGCCAACCAGCGACTCGTCTTCGATGAGTTGCAGAAAGGAACGCATCCCGATGAGATCATCCGGATGCTCCAGCGGGATCCCAACATCGAACGCCGTCAGTTCGGCATCGTCGATCTCGAAGGACGAAGCGCCGGTTTTTCCGGTGGTCGCAATGGAGCGGCCTCGCTCTCTGTCCAGGGTCAGGTTTCCGGGACGGAAATCTACTACTCGATCCAGGGCAACATCCTCGCGGGCGACGACGTGGTTTACGACGCGGCACGCGCCTTTGAACAGCCGGAAGGAAGCCTTGCGGATCGGGTGATGGCCGCGATGGAAGCGTCCGACGCCAAGGGCGGCGACAGGCGATGCACGTGTGACAGCGAACCCATCCTCGAAGCTTCCTGCGAGGGCAAGACTTCTCACGTTGCCTATATCCTTGTCGCCGATACCGACGATACGAACGGCGAGTCATTCAACGACGGCAACTACTCGCTCTATGTCAGCGCGACCGACGAAGACATCCAGCCGCACGAGAACGCGAACCCTGTCATTACCCTACGGATGCGCTACGACGCCGCGACCGGACGCTTATCCCTGTAGCGGCGGTCTGTTACCGCCTAAATCGCAAGTCCGGAACGCTCTCAAGGTCGGCGGTTGCTCCCGGACACGACAACCCGCCGCCCCAATCAACCACCCTTTTACCGACCGCCCGCGTTTGCTATCATGCCGGGCCGGGGGCCCTTAGCTCAATTGGCAGAGCAACTGACTCTTAATCAGTAGGTTGAAGGTTCGATTCCTTCAGGGCTCATTGATGATAAAGAACTTAGCCGGGGAGCTTTCCCCGGCTTTTTGTTTGTGGGGAGATTTGCGGGGACACAGCGATCCAACGCTAGACCGCCTCGACAGCCCGTTTCTTCCCACTTTTGTAGGCTTCCAGTCGACTCGCGGCATCCTCGACCTCTCGGGCGTCGGATGCGTAAATTGCGACTCGATTCAAACCCCACTCTAAGAATGCGTGGTCGGTCAGAGCTCTGGCGGCTTTCGTGATTACGCCCCGCCCTTGGCATGACGGTGCGATCCACTAACCTAACTCGGTCTTCTTATCGACCTTCACGAACCCCATCACGCGATAGTCTTGCCCTCCAGTCGGATGCAGCATTGGAAGCCGTTCTTTTCCTCGTCCTGCTTCAGGGAACGTTCAATGAAATCCAGAGTGGCTTCGACGCCCTTCGCGGGGTCGCCCCACGCGAACCACTCCCGAAGGTAGTCGTGGTTGCTGTCGATTGGAGCAAAGACATCCTCGGCGTCTTCGGGTTTGTTCCTTCGTCAAGACAATGCCGTCGCCGATGGCGAGTGTGTCAAGCGCCATGTTCTTCAGCGTTCTGGCTATGATCGCACACCGACCGACCAACCCCTCCATTCGTTGACACCCCGCCCATGCAGACACCGCTGACCGTTTTCCTTGACCCTGTCCTCTATTTATCATACGGTGTTGGAGTAATGGGAAAGACTTACTCCCTTGGACAGTTCGAGCAGTTGGTGTTGACCGCGATTCTCGTGCTTCGGGACGACGCCTACGGCGTGACTATTCACGCAAAGGTGGGTGAACTCGCAGCGCCAAAAGGGGGATCGCTCGGTGCAATCTACGTCACGCTGGACCGGATGGAGGATAAGGGCCTTATCTCATCGTGGATGACGGACCCGACGCCGGAACGCGGGGGACGTGCGAAACGCTGTTATCGACTGAAAAAGGCTGGTGAACAAGCATTGCAGGAATCGGCTGTTACAGCGAAACGCATTTGTGATGTCGTAGGACAGATATGGGGAGAGGAATTTAGCTGATGGAACCCACTTCGAGTCCGCCTAAACTTCTGGAGACAATCGCCGGACTTCTCCTCCCACGAGCTGTGCGCGAACAGGTGCTCGGGGACCTCCATGAACGGTACAGTTCGCCCCTTCAATACACCTTAGAGGTGATCTGCACGGTGCCGTGGGTTATGGCCAGCCGGATCTGGCGTGGGTTGAAGCAACCGATTCTCTCTGACGGAGAACGAGCTATGTTCAAGTTTGCCGCAACTTTCTTGGTGCTGGGTTTGTTCATCGCACTCTCGACTGAGATGGCTGCGGATGGATTCTTCACCCCTGATGGTCGATTTGACCTAGCCACAACGCTTGAAGTCGTTCTCTTTCACAGCGCGGTGATCCTTGTGCTTCTTCGCATCATCTGGTGGTCTTCGAACCGGGCGTTCGACAATCTATACTGGCCAACCGCCATAGTCGCCTCTGCTGTGATGCTGAGGGGTATCGTGATGGTCTTGAGCACGGCTTGGTCGGGCCGTCAAAGCGGCGACATGGACGTCTTCTTGATCCCTGCTGGCGGCTTCATAGTCCTCATCGGCCTCTTGATGACTTACACACTCTGGCGCACAAAGCCCCCGAGTCAATCGAGTCCAACGACAGAATCAATCACTTCCTAATCGAGTCACCGGCGCTCTTAGCGCCTCGGTTCACCGCCTCGACTCTACACTGTTGATCTCAGGGGATGACTCGACCGACTCGGCGACAGCGAATTAACTTGCTCCTCATGTCACTTAGCGTGTAGCGAACGGAGGTTCCCGCCGATGAAAAGCCTGAAAGTATTCTTCGGGGCAGGTGCACTTGTTCTGTTGGCAGTCCTTGCCATCCAGGTCATGCTGCGTGTGACGGGCTGATAGACCAGTCGCCGCTATTGGGCCACTTACTGTCTCGAAGGCTGAACACGGACTCGGACTACTGGGGGTCGTCGGGCAGTTCGATCAGCCAGAGGTCCGCAGTATCGCTGGTTACCCAGTAATAGTCCCAGCGGCCGTCCCGGGAGTTCGGATCGGACCCCACTCCCCGACGCTCCTGAAGCTCTCGGCGCTCTCCGCTGCGCGGGTCGTAGACGAACAGTGTCCCGCCGTCGTTGATCACATACTCCCCAGGGACGTGTCCTCGGCCCGGTAGACAACGCCCATACCTCCACCCCCGATCTGTTTGAGGACCTTGCAGTGGGATATGGTCTGGCCGATCATCGTCAATTGCGCACCCAGTCGGGTGGTCCTTGTGCCGCGAACTCTTCAGGTCGAGAGGATCTCCCGCAAACCCGGCAGATGAAGTAGGATTTGCGTTCAGGACTCTTGTTTAAGAACTCCAGGTTCTCGGCCGAATCACAATAAGGACAAGCTGGCTTTTGTTCGGCTATGCGCCGACACGCTTCGTTGTGCGGCCGGATAGCCTCAAGGCGCTCTTGCTCCGCTCGCTCAGTCTCCAGTTGTAAGGATCGCTGTATCCTATCCTTCTCAACCCAGTCGATAGCCTGTACCAACATATCCGGCTCGGGAAACTTTTCCTGGAGACGGGGCAGTACCTTGGCGATGGCTGCCCTCTCCAAGTCCCTCTGTCCGCGTGTTGCATAGTCAAGGTTCGATATCCACAACTTCCAGTCCGCAAAGCCGACGCGAATCCGTGAACCCGTTACCATAGGCATCACTTGTACCTCATGGCTCGATGGGCTAACGGAAACAAAAACATCGTCATCGAGGTGCGATTCTCCCCAGTATGGGTTTCCCTTGGTGGACTCGACCGAAAACCGGACATACGACTCTGCAAACCGCTCCCGGTGCGGCCACGCTTCGTAACATTCCCAGTGCATGGCGGCATCGCAGTAACGCATTAGGTCGGGCCAGCCGAACACTCCCCAGGTAGCGAAGATCGGACGGTCACCGACTCTTTTTCCACACAAAGGACACTGACTCTGCTCGGATACTAATGTCACGAGTTCCTCTGTTAGCCGATCATGGCACCGGCACCCGTTCCTTCAGTTCTTCAAACCAGTTGAGGACGATGTTCACTTTCGGCACTGAGGTCCCTGGAGCAGAAAAAGCCGCTCATGACATCACACTCATAACGAAGAGCAATAAGGCAAGAGCATCCAGTCCCAAAGCCATAACGGCAAAATCCTTTTTTCGGCCCTCGTGGCTGAGGCCACAGAATCCAAGAACGGCAACAACCAGAATTAGAAGAATCCACGGTCCTAGAAGAAGATCCAGGATCATAGGACGTAGAACAGCATCCGTCATGATCCAGTCACTGAGCACGCCCGACACAGCCAAGGCAACAATAGAAGTCACTAAGGCTGCTGCGCCCCAGCCGGAGCGCTTGAGTGCAACTTCTTGTGTGTCGGGTTCAGGAGGCAGAGTCATTGGTCTATGACCGTCGATTTCTGGTTCGTGGGTCCTCCGAGCATCCCATCGTGAATGCTGGCGCATAGACCGCCGATACAGGGCGGTCCGTCGCCCGATGCTGGGTGGAACTTGGCTAAATAGTAAGAGAGTAGTGGTTTAGGGTCAATGAAGGAGGAAATCTGGAGTCCACACCAGAAATAGGGCAGGATGGCTGAACCACGCGGAAGGAGGCACGGGGGGCTATGAGCATACGTAATCTTCTCACCGTCACTGGCACGTTCCTGATCCTCGTTGGTTTGGCATCTGTTCCGGCGCACGGTCAGACAGAAGGACCTGAGCAACTTGTCGGTGTCTGGCTGATCTCCGAGACCGTGGAGACTACGCCAGATGGGACGACAACGAACGCAGACCCTCGACCGGGGTTGTACATGTTCACGGAACGACATTTCAGCAACATGCTGATTCCCAGTGTGGAGCCGAGGGCACCGCTTAGCGCAGAGCGAACAGATGCGGAACGGCTGGCGGCCTATGACAACTTCATCGCTGATGCGGGCACGTATGCAGCTACGGATTCGGAAATCACCGTACGCAACATCATTGCGAAGATCCCGAACGTGATGCCGCCGTTCAGGGCTGGAACCGACTTGAGTTACGGCTACAGATTTGAGGGTGAATCGCTGATCCTCACACTTCAAGGGATGGGCTCAACGTGGTGCGATTACCTATCGTCTTGAACGAATTGAGTAGAAGATCTGCGCCAGCCGGACAATAACCCCGGGGTTTTGGGGTGCTCGGCTCGGGAGCCGATTACATCCGGCACCTAGGGTCGGCGTCGCCCCCCAAGTGACTCAAGAACCGTTGAATGATTCCGATGACGCGTTGAATCGCGGGGCGGCTGGTGATCTAGCGCCCGCCGAGCGGCGGGTACATCGCCGGCGGTCGGTCGAGGTCGACCCACTCGACGTCGGTCCAAAGCACGTACTCGGGGCGCTCACTGTCGTCGACGAAGATCAGCATGCCGGCATTCCCCTCGCCGAGGTCGCCGGTGGGCTCAAGTTGCAGTTCCTCGCCGCTATGGAGGATCACCCTGGCATGCTGGACGCCGGGCTCTTCGCGGCCGGGGGGCAAGATCGAGGCGATCAGGCCGAAGGGGATAGTGTAGTCCACGCCCTCGGATGGGGCGTCGAGCGTCTCGGTGATCTCGCTCTCGTCGAGGTCGTAGACCAGCCGGCCGGCAAGGCGGCGGCCGGCGCGGGTGGTGACGCTGCCCGTGAGCGGGCGCCCCGGCGGGAAGTCGCCGAAGGCGGGGCCGCTACCGCCGGGACTGAAGTCGACGCGCTCGAAAGCGTCCCAGGAAATCAGCACCCGGCCGTAGCGCCGGTCGTCGACGTAGATCCCGCGGTTGCCCTGGCCGACTGCGCGGGTGCCCGAGAGCACGATCTCGCGGCCGTCGAGAAGCGTCACGAGGGAGCTGTCCGGCGAGTTCCGCGCGATGGAGCGGATGCCGTCGAAACGAAGGTTGAGGTCACCTTCGGCGGTGTAGCCGTTGAGTTCGTCCGTACCGACGCAATCCTCCCGATCCCATTGGACGAAGCCGGTGAAGTCGCCACCCCGCGTGCGCACCGTGCCGTGCAGCCGGTCGGGGACGGCGCCTAGTCGGGCGGTTGGGAGAAGCTCGATGATGCGGATCCGCCACTCGTCGAAGTCCACAACGCCGCGACTGTCCCACACTCGCACGCCGTCGGCGAGGTCGTCGGCGGCGAAGCGGTCGAGGGCAAACACGGCCCCGTCCTTGAGGGTCACCCGAATGTCGCGACCCCGCGGCTCGATGCGCGCGATGTCGCCGAAGCGCGCCATGAAAGGCCGGCCGAGGTTGATCTGGCTCTCCCACTGGGCGATCTCGACTCCGAAGATCTCGATCGGGAGGCGCTCCTTGAGGTGCTCGGGCGGCACGTGGGCAACCCAGGGATTCTCGTCCTTGAAACCGTTAAAGTAGTCGCCCCAGAACGCCTCCTCGTCGCCCCCCCAGCGCAGCCGCCCCTCGTAGGTGGCGCCGTCATCGGTGGTGATCCGGCCGTAGAGGAAGCCCTGGTGGGCCGCCGCCGCGGTCGAAGGGGGAATCGCGGGCGCGGTGGCCATCGCGGGGTCGACGTCCTGCTCACGGTTCCGGCGGCCGGTGGCCAGGACGAGGAGGACGAGTACGATGGCGAATGCCCCGACGGCGATCGTGGCTCTTGTCATGGTCAGTCAACCCTCCGGCATAAGGCACGAGCCTTGTGCCGGGTTGCCCGCATGCCTCCCTTACGGGCCGGCGGAAGATTACGCTGGAATCGCCAACTTCGGCGTACCGGCACAACGCGCTGGCGAGCTGAGCCTGCGGGCCTGCGGCGCTCCGGCTCGAGCACGCGCGACGGCAGCGCCTCCGGATCGGCCTCGCGCGGGATCGTCTCCCATACCCACATGGCCACCGCGGCGAGCAGTAGCTGCCCGGCACCAGCGATGACAACCAGCAACGGCGGAGGATTCCTCATGTGCACGACTCTCTCACGACTTACTTTAAATTACCAAGTACTTTATTGTACGGGATGAAATGGTACCCTTGCGCTCCTTGGACCCGACCAGACAGCATCCGCGCGAAAGCGAACTGGATCACTCCAAGACTTGGTCAATCTAACTACGGGTGGGGGTTGATAGCAATCAGAAGGTCGCATGCCTGGCAGAGCAGCCCTCAGATGAGCACGGTTTTCCGTACCAAATTGTTCCGTACTTCGAACGTTCGGTCTTTACTTCACACTGTCCTTATTCTATAACCCGCTCTATCAGGAACCATACCTAGGAATTCGGCCTTGCAGGGCGCCATCTGTAGTGGGGCGGGGGAGGCCGGTTTCAGGATGAAACAGGAGTTGTCATGAAATTTCCAAAGAGACACTTGTGGGTCTTCATGTTCGTTCTGCTGGGGGCCGGCACCGCCCGGGCGCAGGTCCTGTCGGAGGTCTTTGCCTTTCCCCAGGGTCACGACACCACCTTTGGCCAGAACTTATTCCTCGGTCCCTTTTTCTGGTTCGCCCAGGGAGACGGTGCACGGGGCGATCGCATTTCAACCAACGGCATCGCCAGCGTGGAGGCCGTGGGTTTCACCCTTTTCCTCGGACCCAGTTGTGTGTTCAACGGTCAGATGGTGATCGAGTTGTACGTCAACGACCGCAAGGTCGGGGAGACGCCGATGCCTCCCGCCATACTGTGCAACTCGACTCCCGCCGCGCCGGTTTCGGCTTCTTTTAACATCAGCAACGACCCGATCGCGGGAACCGGCGTAGACCGGAACGTATACGAATTCCGGATCCAGCTGCGGGGCACGCTGCTTCCAATCCCGGATCTTTTTACTTTTTACAAAATCGACACGTCAAATTCGAACATCGCGATCGCCGGCGCGCCTGAACCGCCGCCGCCACCACCCCCACCTCCACCACTGGATCCGCACCCGGGCATCGTCGACCAGATCATTTTCAGCGAAGACGCCGTTGTCGGCCAGATCGTCGGGAGCGAGGGCAACATCAACGCCAACGTGGTGGCGCAGGGTGACCGCGCCGTCAGTGCCGTTGATGCTGTCCGCGCTGCTCTCGGGATCGTCGAGGGCAATGTGCAGGCGAGCATCGCCGGAGCGGTCCTAAGTGTCAACTCCACGGTCGCCGCCGGCATCGATACACTGCCCAACGTCTTGGGGTACCTACGCAGCAGCTTGCCACCGCAATCCAGGGCAATGCAGACGCGCTCGATAGCGTTCAGCAGACGATCGTTGACCAGGTAATCGGACCGCTGAGGGAAAAGATCGAAGCCGATGAAATCCGGATCATCGCCAATTCACTGTCCAGCGGAGTCCGCAACCATAATTCATTCCGTCCCGAATCCTTGCTGAAGGTCGTACCGATCGTCGGAGATGCGATCCTGTTGTTCGAAACCCTGGGCATCCGGCCAAACAACGTCGTGAACAGGGCGAGAGCCCAGTTCAATCGCGGCCTGAGAAAGCTCCGGAAGTTGTTCATCACAGTATCGCCGGTGGAGGACGCGCGGGCCCTGACCTACTTCGAAGCCGGCGTTTCCGGCATGGACGGTCCTTTCGTATCCTACATCTCAGCGGACAACGGAGACGACAGAGACGACGACGAGGACCTCTTCGGCGCGTACGTCCTGATGGAGAGAGCCTACCAGACGCTCGTTGAGGGCCAGGAAGACGATGATGACGATGATGAGGACGATTAGAGAAGCAGCCAGCGTCTGAAACCTTCCAGGGGCGGCACCGCTCTTGGATTGGCAGTCAAAGCCCAGGGTGCCACAGGTTCCCTGGGCTTTCGTTTTATGCACGGACGATTGATGGTGATGCTCAAGGACAGCTTTGAGTCCCTGGAACTCTCCCTGTCTGGGACTGATCCGAGGGGGTGTCCCAGTTATCCCGGATATCCCAGGAGTTTTTATACCGCTATATATAACTACCCCCTTTGTTTCGAGGGTTGTCAGTTCTGGGATTAGTGGGACAAGTGGGACAGACTGGTAGAATCAGGCAACTCCGACGCAGCTACCGGTAGTCCAGGCCTTGAAGGGCTTGCCAGGCGTTCCTCGTCCTTGGCAAACTCTTCGGGGTGGGTCTTGATGGCGACTTCGCGTCCGAGCTTCTGGTCGCGTGCACGCCACACTTCTCCCATCCCGCCCTTGCCGAGTGGTGAGAGGATCTCGTAGCTGCCGAGTTGGGTGCCGGGAGTCATTTCCCCTACTGATCCACGGGCAGTCTTCGCCGAATCTCGTCGAAGAACTTCGTGATCACGACTAGTTTGGTAAGAGGCTCGTTTTGGGCGGGGTTCTCCACCAAGAGAAAGCGGTCACCATCCGGTGAGATGTCCCAGGAGTACCCGGGGATGTTGATATAGGGTCCTTCAAACAGTACCTCTGGTGACCCCAGTTCCAGCGACGGATCGTCCGAAAACGAGGCGGAAAACCATTGCGACCCGTACCTGTAAATGATCTCGCTCCCATCCGGGCTCCAGCGCGGTTCCTCGCCACCTGTCGAGGACACCAGCCGCTTGGCTACTCGCTGGTCGGGATAGCTGACGACGTAGATTTGCCACTGGCCTGATTCATCAGACATGTAGGAGAGCCACCTCCCGTTCGGCGAAAGCTCCGCGAAGTTTCGCCACCTAGCTCGCCGCGGCCGCGCCCGACTCCGCGAGAATCAAAGTGTCCCGAGAGATCTTCAGGAAGTAGTAGGCACCGAGGAGCAGGAAGACATTCAGGGTCAGCAGGATCGCGCTACCGCCCTCACCAGACTTGACCACGCTGAACAGAGATAGGAACCGATCCAGAAGGTTCTTGTTCTGGGCGGACGGGATGCTTTCGTTAGAAGTTGCCACACCACACCTGAGCGAGGATTGCGACTTTGCCCTTCTCGCGCCACACAGTCCCATTCCCACCCTTGCCAAGCGCGGAAAGGATCTCGTAGTGGCCAAGCTACGTGCCGGGTTGCATGGTTAGAAGTCCCTGTTGAAATGCCACCTCAACCGATCGATGCAACACAAGCGTTGAATCGTTCTGCTGGAGTTTCAAACTCCAGCGTCTTACGCGGCCGTTCATTGAGCTCACGTGCCACCTTGTTCAGGTGCGCCTGCGAGTGCACCGATAAGTCGGTTCTCTTTGGGAAGTACTGTCGGAGCAGGCCATTCGTGTTTTCATTGGAACCACGTTGCCATGGACTCTGCGGATCGCAGAAGTAGACGTCGATGTCGGTCGCCAGGGTAAACCGCCGATGATCTCCCATTTCCTTGCCGCGATCCCAGGTCAGCGATTTATACAGCTCGGTCGGTAGTTTCTTCGCGTGCTTGATCAGTGCAGGCACGACGGTCTTGGTCTGTTTATCCGACACTTTCACCAACATCACGTAACGGGTATGGCGTTCGACCAGGGTCGCAATGTAGGTGTTGTTCGATCCCACTATCAGATCTCCCTCCCAGTGACCGGGAACGGCACGATCTTCGACCTCGGCCGGGCGCTCACGAATCGATACGATATCGGCGAGATCCCCTTTCCCGTGACCTTTGTGACTGGAATGTCGGGATCGACGAATCGTTCGTCTCGACCTCAGATGTCTAAGTAGTTCTTTCTTAAACACCCCGCGCGCCTGCACGAATAGTCTGCGATAGATCGTCTCGTGGGACACGTGATACGACTCATCCTCTGGATAGGATCGCTTCAGCCAGCCGGCGATCTGTTCGGGCAACCAATTCCGCCGGAGCTTCCTCGCCACCATTCGCCGTAACCGCGGATGGCGACCCAACTGACATCGCTTCGGGCGACGGGCCCGGTTCCAAGCCTGTTCATCGGCGACAGACGCCCGGTAGTCATCATAGCCCCCATTGCGCTGGATCTCCCGGCTCACCGTCGAGGGTGAACGCCCCAGACACTCTGCGATCGAACTCAACGACTGCTCGGCCGCGATCCCGCGGGAGATCTCCTCACGTTCCGACAGGCTCAAAGCCAACCTCGACCGTCGTCGTGGTCGAGGACGAATGCCTCCGGTATGCGCCAGCTGACAATATACAGACGATGACAGCTTGCCAAACGCTCGCCCGATCTCATGCAGAGATTCCCCTCGCCGCCACCGATCCCATACCTCCGCCTTCTCCGCCGCCGTGAAACCGAATCGCATCCCTTTCCGCATACACTCCACCTCTTCCTTTTAAGATAAAGTGTTGCGTCGATCCGTTGAGACCAGCAACGAACAGCGAAAAGTTGGCTAAATACTATGAGGGAAAGGAGTTGAGGTCAATCAGAAGGTCACATGCCTTAGGAAGATCGAGTGGAGTCACATTACTTCCGTCGCGGTCCACCCAAACCAATCCCCTCTGAGGGTCGGGTCTTGCTCCCAGAACACCGGCAGGAACGTACACCAGCGAACCTTGATTAGAGAGACCGAAATGCCCATCCCCAGTCGAGTCCACTGTTAAAGCGGGCGGGGTTCGCGCAACGCCATTCACAACTGGAACCGACTCGCCCGAGGATTCCAGACGGGCCAAATCAAAGGGAATGGCATACACAACATCCGCTGAGATGTACACGAGATGCCCCGTAGATAGATATCGGGCATCGTGGCCTTCAAACAGCGATTTCTCATCCCCCGTTTCCAGCGACCGGATGACAACCTGGGCTTCATCCCAGAGGGTCGCACGGGGGTTCATCCAGACCGCCACCGTGTAGAGCAACGAATCCCCGTCGGGCAGGATCTGCGGGCCAAAAAACCGTTCTCCTCTCTCCGCTGGTACCAGCGTCTCCGGAATCCCGCCGTTAGCGGAAACACGCATGATGCCTTCGGACTGCCCAAAGAGAATGGTGTCGTCCGTGCCCCAACTAGCCCCAAAACAAGCGCATAACCAGTCCGCCAACGGCCAGGTTGCGCGCATAAAATTCGAGGCATAGAATCCCGCTCCCGGATCGTTTTATCCAGGTATCGGGTTTCTGTTGGATCTGTTTCAGTTCAGCCTCGCTGGTGTTGGAGCGGTTGACAGAAACCGGGACCTCGATCGCCCGGGCTCAGGGCCATGATCGGGTCAGCATCGCAGAGGTTGATGCAGCACATCCACGGCACGGAACAAGACCGGCAACCACCGGTTCCAGGCCAGAATCCTGAAGAGGATGCGCCGCCCGGTGCGCACGAGCTGACAAGGCACGAACATGAAGGCGTTTAGAAACGTCTTGAACTCCATGTGCAGTACCGTCTGTTTCTCGGCCTGATACTTCTGGCCCCAGCGTCCGGTTTCGGGCAGCAGCAACGCAAACCACGCCTTCAGTGTCCAGGCCAGCGACGCCATGACCATGTAGGCCCCGTTGCTGGTCTGATCCCCGACCGGCATCCTCAAGGCCTGAACGCCGTTCTTGAGCTGCTCAATGAGATTCTCTTGATTGCACCGTTGATTCGCACGGAGCACAATCTGGCTGGCCGAATCCGAGCGGTTGGTAATGTAGAAGAAGTATCGGATGTCGTCGAACAACACCTGTTCGCCTTTGGCCACCGACAGATTCTTCCGCACCACGACAACGCGGTAGTCCCGGTCGCAGGCTCTGGGCCGATACGCAAACTCGGCCACATCCTCGCCCTGCAACCGGATATTGTCGAAACCGCGCTCCCGAACGACTTGTTCCTTCACGTTGTCGGGACGTTGGCGCGGTTCGGTGGCCACCGCGTACTTGGCGGGCCGTTCCAGACGCGTCCATTGGTGCGGTTCCAGTTCATCGGCCAGCGCCACCAGATTCTGCATGGCGTCGATGCCGAAGATGAATCCCACGCCCTGGTCGTCCCATCCATCCAGGTGCCGGGTCTGGCTGAAGTCGGTGTCCCCGCGCAGCAGGATCTGGCGAAACCCGCCTCGACGGCACAGCGCGATGGCCTGGTCGAACCGTGCGGCCGCTCCCTCATGCGAGGGCCGGTTACCGCTGCGATTGACCAGGTACAGCGGCTCTTGAGTATTCGCCAGCGAAATCACCAGCGGGTGATACCCCCAGGTCCCGTTGTAGGCCACGTCCATTCCTTGCTTGCATTCGCCTGTGGTTTCAGCCAGTGTCCCATCGGCGTCCAACACCGCTTCTTCGAAAAACGCCTCGGGCTGCTGGCGCCAGACTCGCAGCCGGACTTGATTCGTCGCCTCCATCAGAGACTCCACGTCGCTGGGCTCAAATCTCCGGCAGAAGTCTCCCGCCGTCGTCGGGTCCGGAATCCGTTGCGCTCCCAGCGCATCCAGATACACTTCGTCGTTGCGCCGCAACTCGATGTCCTCCAGGCACGTCCCTCCATTCAACGCGTTATAGGCGATGTTCAGCACGTGATCCGATTCGTGATACGGCAAGTGCCGCTTCAGCACATGCACACTCTCGTCGATGGCTTTGACCAGCCCCGTCCGCCGCGCCACCAACTGCATCATCCCGATTCCGCCCACCGCCGTGCCGCGCGTCCGCTCTCCCATCTCATAATGAATGTTGCTCGCCGAAAACATCGGCGCCGCCTGATCTGTCCAATTCCGGTCCGCAAGCCGGCGCTCGATTCGCCGCTTGCGGTTCTTCATGTTCTTGCGCGTATAATCGTTCATCCGAAATGCCTCCTTTTCCGTAGACTCTTTCCAAGTCTTTATTCACACGGAACGGGGGCATTTCGGGTACTTCTGCTGCTATGCCGCTATCAATACCTCGTCAATCACGCTTGATCAGGGACTAGCACCGTACAGAGGGCCGGCGTCGCACAGACTCACAGGGGGGCCACCAGTGAGGGCGATCTTCATTAACTGGTCGGCTGAGCGATAACCGACCCACTCGCCGTCAGGAGAGAAGAACGGGCTGCCAGATATCCCTTCGGTCCCAGGAATCAGTGTCGCGCCCAGTGTATCGATTGAGCGTAGGTAGAGTCCTCCGCTTGCGGCGTATACGACTCGAGTTCCATCTGGCGAAAAGACCACAGAACCACCGACCGAAGTCAGAACCTGGTCCTCCGGTAGCTCAATGACAAATCGGCTTACGGGCCGGGGGTCGGATGGCTTCAAGTTCCACGCGGCGATGGTGGCGACGGCGACGAGCAACAACGTGGTGAGAGCTGCCCGGCCCTCTCCCCGGCCATGTAGTGCTGCGCTCGTCGGCGCAGCTCCGCGTAGACGACGGGCATGAGCTGCTCGAGAGCTGCATCGTCCCCTTGCCGCCAGGCAAGGAGTAGGCCGGTTACCTCCGCAGACGAAGACGCCTTCATGGGCATGACCCCGGTTTGTCAGTGACTTACAAGTGCCCACATTCTAGGCTGATCTCAACGGATCGACGCAACACTTTATCTTAAAAGGAAGAGGTGGAGTGTATGCGGAAAGGGATGCGATTCGGTTTCACGGCGGCGGAGAAGGCGGAGGTATGGGATCGGTGGCGGCGAGGGGAATCTCTGCATGAGATCGGGCGAGCGTTTGGCAAGCTGTCATCGTCTGTATATTGTCAGCTGGCGCATACCGGAGGCATTCGTCCTCGACCACGACGACGGTCGAGGTTGGCTTTGAGCCTGTCGGAACGTGAGGAGATCTCCCGCGGGATCGCGGCCGAGCAGTCGTTGCGTTCGATCGCAGAGTGTCTGGGGCGTTCACCCTCGACGGTGAGCCGGGAGATCCAGCGCAATAGGGGCTATGATGACTACCGGGCGTCTGTCGCCGATGAACAGGCTTGGAACCGGGCCCGTCGCCCGAAGCGATGTCAGTTGGGTCGCCATCCGCGGTTACGGCGAATGGTGGCGAGGAAGCTCCGGCGGAATTGGTCGCCCGAACAGATCGCCGGCTGGCTGAAGCGATCCTATCCAGAGGATGAGTCGTATCACGTGTCCCACGAGACGATCTATCGCAGCCTATTCGTGCAGGCGCGCGGGGTGTTTAAGAAAGAACTACTTAGACATCTGAGGTCGAGACGAACGATTCGTCGATCCCGACATTCCAGTCACAAAGGTCACGGGAAAGGGGATCTCGCCGATATCGTATCGATTCGTGAGCGCCCGGCCGAGGTCGAAGATCGTGCCGTTCCCGGTCACTGGGAGGGAGATCTGATAGTGGGATCGAACAACACCTACATTGCGACCCTGGTCGAACGCCATACCCGTTACGTGATGTTGGTGAAAGTGTCGGATAAACAGACCAAGACCGTCGTGCCTGCACTGATCAAGCACGCGAAGAAACTACCGACCGAGCTGTATAAATCGCTGACCTGGGATCGCGGCAAGGAAATGGGAGATCATCGGCGGTTTACCCTGGCGACCGACATCGACGTCTACTTCTGCGATCCGCAGAGTCCATGGCAACGTGGTTCCAATGAAAACACGAATGGCCTGCTCCGACAGTACTTCCCAAAGAGAACCGACTTATCGGTGCACTCGCAGGCGCACCTGAACAAGGTGGCACGTAAGCTCAATGAACGGCCGCGTAAGACGCTGGAGTTTGAAACTCCAGCAGAACGATTCAACGCTTGTGTTGCATCGATTGGTTGAGGTGGCAAGCAAAGTAGGAAATTTTCAGGCTCTGAAACGGAAATCTCCAGCACGTTTGCCGGTTTTTGACGGCGGTTTCCGCCTCCCGATGCGAGGGCCAATGACACCCGGCCCGGGAGGTCGACACCGTGCACCGAATCGCAAGTCTCCTGCTGCTGACAGTCGTGGCAACGGCAACCGGTCCCAGGGTCTGGGCAGCGAATCCCGGCGAGCTCCGCATCAGCTTCGAAACCCGGAGAGGCCACCTGATCGTGGTCGAGGCCCAGGTAGAAGGGTTGCCGCTCCAAGCTCTGATTGACACGGGCGCAAACCGTTCCGTCATCGACACCCGCATCGCGGATCGTCTGGACATCCCCCGCATGTCCTCAGTCGTGGCGGCGTTCGGGAAAACTTCAACCGTCGACCAGGCCATCGTCCGTAACCTTCGAATCGGTCCAATCTACACGGCGGCTGTCGTTCTTGTCGCGGACCTCTCAGACTGGGGCGTGGACGCGATCATCGGCATGGAGGTGCTTGGCCGGTCCGACTTCGGCATCGACTTCGAGACCGAGGAGATCGTCTTCGAGCCCACGGAAACCTTGCCCGAGTCGGTTCCCTTCGATCTGGAGCAGTCCCTGGCGATCGTGACCCTCGAGGTTCGTGGTCAGCCCGTTCGCCTTTCGGTGGACACGGGGGCAGCCGGGATCACACTCCACCAGACTGACAGGTTGAGTCAGATCGTCCGTTCGCCACTGACGCGATCGGTCCGGACGTTGAACCTTACCGGTGCCGCCACCGTGACCGAAGTTCGCTTGCGGGAAGTGCGCTTAGGGTCGTCCCTCTGGCGCGAGTTGCGCGCAAACGTGACTTCTGCTCCGCCGCTGGAGGGCGTCGACAAGCTCGGCGTCCTCTCGGTTGCATCGCTCGGACTGAAACGGATCCAGTTCGATTTTGAGCGAGGTGTTTTCAGCTGGGAGAAGTGATCTGTGGAAGGGTCAGCGTTACACATGTATGTGGATGCCTAGGACCTCGCTCAGGAGTTCCTGGGGTGCCTTACGGCTGAGCAGTTCGGTGCCTTACGGCGGCGGCACTCGTTCCTTCAGCTCTTCAAACCAGTTCAGGACGACGTTGAAGCGTGGAACCGCGGTGCGGTCCGAGGTCGAACCGCGCTTGATCATGAGGAACCGTCCGTCCGAGCCGACCGCCCACTGCGGACCCACCGCCGCAAAATACGTTCCTTCGAATAGGGTCTTCGGAATCCCCGCGCTGAAGGTCGGCTCGGTTTCCACGGCGACAGACATCATCGCCGGGCCGGCACGGTAGAACAATTCCCGCCCATCGGGCGACCACCCGGAGTCCGTTCCACCCTCTGTGGACACCCTCCACTTTCCGGCTTCCACGTCGGGGAACGGCCTCACGTAGATTTCACGGCCGCCCGACTCCGTGGACACATAGGCCATCCACCGCCCATCTGGTGAGGTGTACGCACCGGCTTCAATGAATTCTTCCTGCAGGAGATGTTTCAACTCGTGGTCTCCATCCATCGACAGCGCACCGATGTCAAAACCGGTGTTGTCGCTCAAGACCTCGGAAAGCAACATCGTGTTCCCGTCACCAGACCAGGAAGTCGGGACGAGGAATCGATCCGGAGCCGACACGAGGCGTTCAGGCCTCCCGGTGCCGTCGGCTGCCGTCCAGTAGACACCGGAGCCATCCGGGCGGTCCGACATGAAAGCGATACGCTGACTATCGCGTGTCCAGACAGGCTTGACGTCCATCCCCTCATCGGAGGTCAGCCGGGTCAGCGTCTCGCGGGTGAGGTCCCAGATCCAGATGCTCTGGCTCTCTCGAACCTCACTGCCATCGAGAACGGTCAAGGCGACTCGTGTCCCGTCGGGGGAAATGCTGGGATCGAAATAGTTGCGCGGAGCCGCCGCGAGGGGCTCTTCCTGCCCGTCCCGGTCTACCCACACAAGCGTGCGGCCTGCCGGTTCCACGCCGGCCCGATAGACCAGTGAGCCGTCTCCTGCAATCGAGTAGTCCGTCCAACCATAGGAGTCGACCTCGACGTCTTCGACCGTCGGAACAGGTTCTCCCGTCAGCTCCAGGCGCTCCGTATCAAATCGCGCCGCCCAGAGCGAACCTTCACGTCCGAAGACGAGATGTCCCGACGAAGCATAATGGGCAACGGCGCCATCCGCCAGAACGTGCTGCTCGCCGGTCTCTAGCGAGACCACTGCCACCTTCTTCTCCGAAAGTGCGCCCCTCTTCCAGATCGTGAAGAGCACGGCCTTTCCATCCGGGAGGAACGCCGGCCACAGGTGCATGTCGGCCCCATTTACTGTAGTGAGCGGTCGGGGTTCGCCCCCTGCCGTCGGCACCTGCATCAGTCCCGTCACCGAAGCGAACACGATGCTTTCGTCGGGTCCCCAACTGGATGGGCCGTAGTGGCCGGCCCGACTGACGGTCGCGGCGGATCCACCTGAAGACGGGATCTTCTTTAACACGCCTCCTGCAAAAAAGCCCACCGAGTTGCCGTCTGGCGAGAAAAACGGGTGTACTGCGCCCTCGGTGTCCGGGATCGGGATCGGGTCCGATTGATCCCGGAAACGGAGGAAGAGCTGCTGCACCCCGTCGCGTGCGGCCGCATAGACGAACCGGTTGCCGTCCGGTGACAGGGTCATCACACCGCTGCCGGTGATCTCATCGGTTTCGGGAAGGGTCAACGAGAAGCGAGATACCGTAAGCGGGGTGGGCGGTTCAGGGCGAATCAGGCGCCAGACCGCATAGCCGGCCAGCGCCACGACCAACAAGATGGCGACGACCCGGATTTGCGACGAAGGGATCGTGATCTGGGATTGCGCGGCGACGACGGGCTGGACCACGGTGCCGTCCGGATCGGTCAGAACCTTCTGAATGTCCAACCGCACATCCGCGATGTCGTGCCACCGACTCTTGACGTCCTTGTCGAGGCAACGTTCGATCAGTTCGCGAATCCTTGGGTGGATTCCCTCGGGGAGGCATTGCCAGTCGGGTTCGGTCTCGAGAATCTTGGCGATCGCGTCTGAAAGTGTTTCACCCACAAACGGTCGGCGCCCAGTAAGCATTTCGTACAAGACGCATCCGAACGCCCAGATGTCGGTCCGTTTGTCGACCCGCTTGCCACGTGCCTGCTCGGGACTCATGTAGGCCGCCGTCCCCAGGATAACTCCGGGTTCGGTCGAGGCCGTCACGGCGACCGACGCGTTCATGTCGGCATCATCTCGCGCCATCGATTTGGCCAGGCCGAAGTCGAGAACCTTCACGAGATCATCGGGGGTCACCTTGATGTTGGCAGGCTTCAGGTCCCGATGGATGATGCCGTTCTCGTGGGCGGCTTCGAGCGCCGCAGCAATCTGAACCGCCAGTTGAAGCGCTTCCTTGATGGGAAGCGGGCCGTCTTCGAGCTGCTCCGCCAGTGTTTCGCCCGCAACCAGCTCCTGAACGAGAAAACGGTTTCCGTCGTATTCTTCAAGCCCATGGATGACCGCGATATTGGGATGGTTGAGAGAAGCGACGATCCTGGCCTCGCGCTCGAACCGGGACAGCCGCTCGGGATCCGAACTGAACACGTCCGGTAACGTCTTAATCGCAACGTTGCGGTCCAGCCGGGAGTCCCGGGCCTGATAGACATCGCCCATCCCTCCCCGACCGATCAGGGCCTGGATCTCGTAAACCCCGACATGCCGCCCGATCATCGGCTGTGCCAGCTGTTGGGGCATGCCTTGAGCGACCACATCCAGAGCGGGTTCTTGGATGAATCCTTCCGCTTTGGACGCGTAGCCGAGCAGTGATTCGACCTCCCGGCGCAGATCTGCGTCGTCGAGGCAGATCTCGTCTAAAAAGGCCGCTCGCTCGTCAGCCTGGCGCTCTAGTGCAGCATGGTTACGGGCGACAAACGCTTCTTAGGCTTCGTGGAGACGAGTACGGAGAACGAGCAGGTACTGACTCCGTTTCTCCGTTCATTGATGGAGCGAGGCCTGGACATCTCTGAAGGCGTGCTGGTGATCGTCGACGGCGGCAAAGGTCTGCGCGCGGCAGTCAAGCGGGCATTCGGTAATCGAGCCCTGGTCCAACGCTGCCAATGGCACAAACGCGAGAACGTGGTGAGCTACCTGTCGAAGACCGAGCAAGCCGCGTGGCGCAAGCGGCTTCAGCGTGCGTACCAGCGCCCGGAGTACAACGAAGCCCGGGCGGCCCTCGAACAGCTCCATGGAGAGCTCGAGGAGCGAAACCAATCGGCCGCTGCGAGCCTTGAGGAAGGCCTGGAGGAGACCCTCACGTTGCATCGACTCGGCGTGTACGGGGTCCTGGGCCGTTCGTTCAAGACGACGAATTGCTTGGAATCGGTCAATGCCCTCGTCGAGGAAAGGTGCGCGAAGGTCGATCATTGGAAGAACTCGAGCCAGCGGCAGCGCTGGTTGGCGACGGCGCTCATCGACATCGAACGACGCTTGAGGAAGGTGATCGGCTACCGTCATCTTCCAAAGCTCCGCGAAGCCCTCAGGCGGGAGCTGAAGATTGAGGCGAAGACGTCGACGAGATCGAAGAAGAAGGTTGCGTGACCAATCGTGAGCCGTGGAGAGTTTCAACTAAGAATGGGCTTGACTCGGCGCACGCCATCTGGTACCGGGAGTGATGGGACTGATCGAGGATGCCGAGATCGAGATCCCCAGTGTGGTTCGGGAGATGTTGGACCAAGTGTGTGAAGAGATACGGGAACTGGAGTCTCACTTACACACCGTGGACAGGGAGCTGAAATCTCTGGCCGAGCAAACACCGGTGGTGGCGCGTCTCCGCTCGATCCCTGGAGTAGGGCTGTTGACCGCCACAGCCCTGGTGGGGTTTGTCGGCGATATCCAGCGATTTCGATCATCGCGCCAGTTTGCCAGCTATCTGGGACTCACACCGCGGGAACATTCCAGTGGCAATCAGCGTCGGTTGGATCGAATCAGTAAGCGTGGTGATCGCTATCTCAGGACGCTGCTCATCCACGGAGGTCGTTCGGTGTTATGGAGGGCCCAGAAGGCAGAGACCCCATCGGAATTACAGCGATGGGGTGTTCGACTTCAGGAACTTCGAGGACATAACAAGGCGGCCGTTGCGGTGGCCAACAAGCTGGCCCGAAGAGTGTGGGCGGTCTGGAAACGAGACTGCGACTATCAGGCCCAGTATCAGGCGGCCTGACCCGCAGTCTAAAATTCTGTTCAGCGATCTGCGATGACGTTTTGAGTTGATGGCGTACCGGTCAGACCGGCGCGGGTAAATGCCGACAGATCTCCTGGCCCTCAAGAGGCCGTCTACTCGGTTGGCCCCCCGCGCGCGAATACCATCATGGCCCGGAACCAAAATATTCCACTTGAGAGGCCGGAGATACGGATGCAGTCGACTTGCCACTCACTTCGAATCGTCTCGTCAGTGATGCTGATTTAAGTCTCCGGAGATCGTACACAGGACAATTGCGTCTACTTGACAGGGGAGTCCAGATACGGAGATCTGAAACGCCCTTGTTGGCGGAGTCTTCGTGAAAATCCACTTCTCCGAGTCGGCGACTACACAGTCATGTGGATTGAAACAGTCTTGCGAATCGGCGAGTTTGCGGGGATTGGAAGACTCGATCAGCGAGGGCTACGGTACAGGCACCCGTTCCTTCAGTTCTTCAAAGAAGTTCAGGATGATGTTCACTGTTGGAGTTCCAGATCAAGTGGTTGACCAGCCTGGTCGATAAAGCTCAGACTTCCCGCCGAAGTCTGTCCTGCCGTACCACTGAACAAGACGAATTGCGTAGACCAGCCCCCACCATCGGCAAAGTGAGGGAAGTACGTATCCACGCTGGTGGGAGCCGCCACTTCATCGGACGGGGGTGTTGTTGTAATCATGAAATCGCCACGTTGGTTCGTACGCGCCCTCAGTCCCACAATTGCCACATCTGAGGTTGACGTTACTCGCAGTACCCCTGAGAAGTTGGCAGGCAGGGTAAAGAACTCGTCGATGAATCGGGCGACCTGACCAGATGGTGGAATGGATAGAATTGCGGCCGCACCCACCGTTGCGCCGTTCAAATCCGTCAATTCCATCGTCACGGTATTCGTCGATCCCGACGTGTCAGTGATCGCCAGTCCACTACGGACCGAGTTAATTGCCCCAGGTGTCCCAGACGCCTCAACGTACACCCTAAACGCTGATGCTTCCGGAAGCGCGGGTACACCAGCTTCAGACACCGTAATCCCACCCGTAATGAAGGAGAAGATTCCAAGGCCAGAAGGGCTCGTGCTACTAACATCCGGCGTCACCCGAACCGATCCTACCGAAGTCGCACCGGCGGGATTTGAAGTCGTGAATCGCTGTGCACTGCGTGGTGAGATGGAATACGAGTAGCTTGGCTCGATTTGTCTACCGACTAGCGCCAGCGTTACCGGTGTGGCCGCTGTCGTACCACTGCCTTGGCCTAGGAACTCGATGTTGCCCGTTATCGTGGAATCTGTGGGGTTCACGAGAATGACTTGTGTGGTCCAGGCCCCGCCATCGGCAAAGTGAGGGAAGTAAACCGGGCCCGTGAATGTTGACGATAGTGGTGCGACTGGCAGCGTGGTGATTAGAAAATCGCCTCGCTCGTTGGTGAACCCTCGGAGGGCGACGACAGAAATAGGTACGGACGATGTAAATGTGAACGTTCCCAGCACGGACGTTCCGCCGTTGAATGGGTCCTGATCCAGAAACTTCGCAGTCTGTTCGTTCGCACCGAGCGGGAAGTTGTCGCTGCCGAAGTTCACTCCATTCACGTCGGTAAAGAAGAACGAGATTGTGGCGGCTACGTCGTTGGGGTTGGCGATGGCGAGTCCCGTGTTCACCGGGCCGTTTACTTCAGCGAAGATGCGGCCTTCTTGGATTGGTGCTGCCGCGGGAACGCCGGCCTCTGTGACCAGAACGCCATTTTGGATAAACCCAAATATGGCTAGACCGGAAGGCGTCGTCATGCCGGAATCTGGACTTATCCGTCCGTAGCCAACGGTCGTAGTTGTGGCTGTTCCCCGACTGGTCGTTGATGATCCGCCACGGTCGCTGAACGAAAAACTCTCCAAGAGATCATTGTTGTCTATATCAGTTGTCGTCTCCGTGATGTGGATGGTAGCTTCCGTAGCAGCACCAAGACCTCTTTCGTCATAGTCTCTCACCCGGAAAGTCACGGCAAACATGCCTGGTTCGGTAGGCATGCCAGCTATCATTCCTGTTTTTGAATCCAATTCCAATCCTGCAGGCAATGCACCAGAGCTGATGTCATAGTGATAGACTGGAACACCTCCCTAGCCGGTGAGCATAGCTTCGAAAACCGTATCTAGGGCCCCGTTCAAAGAACCCATCGATCGTCAGGCCTACAGTCCGCGTCACAGCGTTGTCCCTAATTGGATAACCAACCGATTCCATAATAAGGATATCGAGTTTCGTGAGCATCTGTCTGCCGAGAGGCATAACTTCATCATCAACACCCCCGCCGTAAGGGGTCAATTGGCTTGCGGGGGTCAAGTACACGGATAACATGAGACAACGAATTAGCGAATAAGGGCACAATTTCATCGGGATAATATGCCGTTAATGCTGGGCTCCTGAAGCCGTTCGGGGTCGGTATGACGGACTCGTCCGGGTACGGGTTCGATGGGTCCCGGCCCTGAGCCTCTAGGAATAACGGTGAATTCTCAAAAACCATTGCGTGACCAATTTCATGGTTGGCGAGCGAATACATATCCGTCCCAATAAAATCTTGCTGCGTCCAATTGTCATAGGGACTCAGGACTTCCCATCCAGTTGGAGTGGTCATAAAAGCTTGTCCAAAGAGATTCAAATGCAAAGCCCCGATCCTAAAAAATAGGCACCTCCTCCCCACTTCTAGTTTGAAGGAGTTCTCTATTTGGAGACCCTGATGAGCAAACACATTCACTTTGGTTGGTATTTCCAAAGGCATAAAGGTAGTACCCCGTATAGGCCACTGGAGTGGTTACTCTTTTTTCATCAAATAAGTGATCCTGACCACCGATGTCCAAATAACTATCGCCCGCTGCGATTTCATCAATTCCGTCTCCGTCAACGTAATACAGCCAATCTTCGGCGGCTTGTCTGATCACGGCCTGAGATTCTGGATCAAGCATTAATGAATCCCTGGCTTCAGAAAAATCAACAATAACCGGATACGTCAAAGGCCGGTCTACATCCTGGTCAATGACAGTCACTGGAATAACCTGTTGGGCTGGAATACCATCCACACTGTATTGAAGTGTCAGATCAAAGGTCTCATTATCAAAATTTTCATCCATGTACACCGAGAACAAAAAGGATTCCAGGACCATTCGGCTCTCAGGCCATCGACATTCTCCGGCGTGAGTTGGTCGAGGGGGCTGTGGCGTCTGCCGCTGTAGTCGCCCGAATAGCTCAACCACTTCGTAGGATCCTTGAGACCGTCGACGAGGTCTTGTGTGACGACGTTCTGGGCCACCGACACTCCGCTGAACGCGACGACGATCAACGCGATCAGACCCACCCCGTTCGCAATCCGCTTCATATCCGTCTCCTTCAACGCAATCCTCCGAGGTAACTCAACAGATCGTCCAACTCCGCGGCCGAAAGCCTCGACACCGGATAGTCCGGCATGAGGGACCGATCTTCGTGGGTCAACTCACGAAGATCACTCTTCAGAAACGCGCGCAGACGCTGGGAACTGTCCATGATCTGGATAGAGAACGTGTCTTCGTTCTTGACGGCGCCTCGAACACGCTCTCCATCGTCGGTGATGAGTGTGACGGCCCGGTAGCCGCGGACGATGAACTCGCTCGCGTTTCGGATCTCACGAACCAGGGCGCGACGAGATCGGGCGCTTCCGATTCGCGTCAGCTCCGGGCCAAGCCTTCCCCCTCGATCATCTATTCGATGGCATTCGCCGCAGCCTCCGCTTTCCCAGTAGATTCGCTGCCCATTCGCCCGGTTGCCGCTTACCGGAACCGCAGGCTCCGGTCGGTTGAGGGTCGTCAGGTAGGCCATGACGGCTCGGATCTCAGTGTCCTTCATTCCACTTCTCGGCATTTCCGTGCCCGGAATTCCGCTCCGGATCACCTGAAACAGATCGTCACCCCGATCGGACCAGGGGACATCTAATAGATCCGGAGCCCGAAAGCCGCGAGCATCGACACCGTGACAATTTGCGCAGCGCCCTCGGAAAAGTGCCATTCCCTGCAGGTCGCTGCCCGGATCCTGGCCGAGGGTCGTCCCCGGCAAGGCCACAACGAGCGCCAGGATGAGCATTATGCCTCTAACCGTCATTTGCATTCGTATGTTTCCCGATGCTGATTTGGATGACTGAGAAGATAATCGCTGAGGCGGCGGAGGTCAAACAGGACGGGAAACTGTAATGGCCGGGTTCCCTGCCTCATCATGGAACGGATATCCCCCGTCGCTACCGCTCCGGGTTCTGGCTTACTAAGAGACCTATTTAGAGTGCTTTTGAAATCCTTGAGGCTATTCCGTACGCCATCATAAGGCCACATCATTTACATGAGGCGTTGAAGAATCACAACGCAGTCCACCTTCGATCTCATCTGAACTTTGATGCCGCCTGCCAAGAGGTGATCATCATCGCCTTGCTTTCCCTGCGACGCGCAGCCTAGTAAGTACGTGGTCAGGCACTGGAAAACTGCTACAGTGGGCCGTCACATCCCGAGCAACCTGTGGCAACCGAACACTAGTTCTTTTGAGCTTTCTCCACGAATCTGCATCCAGGAGCCTGTGGTAGGACGTGAAAGACTCAATAGCCATACCGACCGCTCGGCGAGATCACTGGTTGCTCGACTCCGACGCGCACGAGTTATTGTCAAAAGTGGTGTTTAGGAGATTGATTCAAGCGGCGGCCTGATCGACGTTTGTCACTTCGATTCCGTCGTTGAATTTCACTCCAGTAATCACCTTGGCCAGATCATCGAATCCTCGTAATCGTCGCCAGTTCTTCTCGGCACACTGCCCTAGTTTGAACATCATGTGCAGCATGCCACCCCGTGTCAGACAGCCCTTCGATCGCTTGGTCCGGTGGCGAATGGTGGCAAAGGTCGACTCAATGGGGTTGGTCGTCCGGATGCTCTGCCAGTGCTTGGCCGGGAAGTCGTAAAAGACCAGCAGTTCTTCTCTGTCTTTCTGCAGGCAGAGGGTGGCCTTCGGGTACTTCGGCTCATAGGTTTCAATGAACAGATCGAATGCCTTCTCGGCGTCTGCCTTTGTTTCCGCCTTCCAGATCGCGTGCAGGGCCTGTTTCGCTTTCGCCTGGGCCGACTTGGGTAGGCAGTTCAACACGTTCATGGTCTTGTGCATCCAGCAGCGTTGTTGGCGTGTCTCGGGATAGACTTCCTCCAGTGCGGCCCAGAACCCCATCGCCCCGTCACCAATGGCCAACTCGGGAATATTCATCCCTCGGGACTTCAGCTTCAACAAGACCTCACGCCAACTCTGCGTGGATTCCCGGACACCGTCTTCGATCGCCAGAAAACGCTTCTCTCCGCGTTCATTCACGCCGATCACGACCAACGCACACAACTTGGTTTGTTCGGCCCGAAGTCCACTATAGATGCCGTCGGCCCAGACATAGACCCAGCGGTCGGCGTCCAAACGCTGGTCGCACCCGATGCGGTACTCCTGGGCCCAGACCTGTTTCAAGCGCGATACCGTGCTCGCTGACAGCCCCTGCGCCTTCGGACCAACAAGAACTTTTAGGGCGTCACCCATCTCGCCGCTCGAGACGCCTTTCAAATACAACCACGGCACGGCCGCTTCCATCGACTTCGTCTTCCGAATGTAGGGTGGTACCAGGGCCGACCGAAACGTCACAGCTTCGCCCGTCTTGGCACGGACCTTCGGAATTTGCACCGTTACAGGACCCAGGCCGGTCTGCAGCTCGCGTTCAGGTAGATAACCGTTGCGCACCACCCCAGCGTTCCCCGTCTCGGTTCGTCGATCACCGTGCTGGGATAGCAGTTCTGCTAATTCGGCTTCCACGGCGCGTTGGATCAGCTGT
Organism: Terriglobia bacterium; assembly: GCA_965206125.1. GTDB lineage: Bacteria > Acidobacteriota > Terriglobia > 20CM-2-55-15 > 20CM-2-55-15 > CAXWPM01. The sequence goes on along the minus strand of CBDBIN010000041.1, from coordinate 151,997 downwards.
TGAGCCCCAACTCGTAGCAGATCGGTCACCGGGTCTGCAATCGCCTCTCGATCTTCCAGTTCAATAACGGTACTCTTGCTCATAGTGGCGTATCTCCTTTGGTTGCTTTGAAGTCTCGCAAACAACAAATCAACCAGATACGCCGCTTTTCTTCAATCCCTCAAACACCAGATTCGGTTATAACTCGACGCGCACCGGATAGGCGCCGTCAGCGCGCTTTTCATCCTATACCTCGGCATGTGGGTCATTTTCGGCGCCGGCGAGTTCGACTGGCCGAGTTTCCTGTCCGCGTTGGCGACTCTGACCATCGTGGCCTGGGCCGCACGGAATTCCGGCTCGCTGTTCCGTACGTTCTTCCTCTTGCTCGGGGCGAGCCTCGCTTTCGACACTCTCGTAGAAGCGACATATCCGCATGACACCCTGGTCGTCGCTGGAGTGCAACTGAACCTGCTCGTCGGGGGAATGCAGCTGTGGAAACTTGCGCGAATCGCCGGCTTGTTTTTCTGGATGTGTGCGTGGGGACTGCTTGCTCTCGATCTATTCCGAAACAATCGGGCCTCTCCGGTGGTCCATACCGTGTCGCTTTTGCCGTTGCTCGTCCTGATCACAGCGTACGTCGGTTTCTACCTCGAACAGCCGTTTGATATTGAAACGCCGGATCATCGCGTCCACCTGGTCCTGGCCGGCTTCAACCTCCTGGGAATTCTGGTCTGCCTCTTGTGCGTATCTCTGGGCGTCGGCAAGCCGTTCGTCCTGATGATCGGCGGCTTCGCAATCCTTGCGTCGAGCGACTTTGTGTTTCTCAATCCGGAACTTCCGGGCCAGGGGGCGCTGGCCGACTTGATGGATCCCGTCTGGGTCCTCGGCAGGTTCGTAATGCTGGGCGGAGCTTTGATCCTGCCTCAATTGGGATCGGGCCAGAAGAGAGGTGCGCTTGATCCCACCACGGGAGCTCGTTCGGGTCTGTCGGGACTCCTGATCGTCTTCTCCTTCGGATTGGTCCTGCTAGTGGGCGCGATCGACTCGGCGGCCTCGGAACCGATGCTGGAGGCCCCTCTCTTCGTCATCGCATGTGTGGCGTTTGTCATTGTCGTCGCGCAAGCCGCGAAGCACTTCGACAACGCGGTGGAGTTTCTTGGACATTGGGTCCGGGAACTGATGGAGCACCGATTGGAGGCATCCGAATGGAGGGCTAAGGAAACCGTCGTTGCCAGAACTCTGGGGGTGACGCATCTGGATTCCCTGCTGGATTCGATCAGCGAATCCGCGGCGCGTCTCCGAGAGAACGTCATCTTCCTGGGGCCCGAGAGACTCTACCGGCATTACGAACACCGCCCGAGGGTTGGCCCTCCGCGGTGCTTTGTCGTCATGCCTTTTGGTCAACCATGGTCCGACGAGGTGCACGCGGCGATCCGGCGCGCATGCGAAGCCCGAGGCGTTCGCCCCGTGCGCGGCGATGACATCTTCACGCCCACCGATATCCTCGAAGACATCTGGCAAGGCATAAACGGATCGGATTTCATCGTCGCCGACATCACTGGACGCAACCCCAACGTGCTCTACGAACTGGGGATCGCACACACTTTGGGCAAGCCCGTTTTGATCCTGACGCAGTCTGCCGATGACGTTCCGATCGATCTTGGCACACGGAGGATGCTCATCTACGGCGATGCCGTTGAGGGAGGCCTCGAGCAAAAACTCGACCAGGGTATACAAGAGGTACTCACGGAATACGGTTGGGATCTCGAGAACTGACGCCCGGCAGCTCCCGCGCTTAACTTGTTAAAACAACGGCGATTGGGAGCTTTCGGCCGTCCATCCTGGAGCCCGATGGCGTCCGAGCCCATGGGTGTAACCAAAAATTTACACTCCACGGCCCGCCGCAGGACCGCTAGGTGGCTGATTCTGCTTGCCAAACCCCCGTCCAGCCGATAGACTTCAGCCACAATAACCAGAGCGAGTTACTCCTATGTTTAACGTATTTAATGCATTGAAAGTACCGATTACGAGTTTTGCTGTTCTATTCATCATGCTGACACTCGTGGGTAATGCGGCGGCGCAATCTGAAGCGACTCGAACGGTTCAGGAAGTGTGTCTCGCGTGCCACAACGACGCCCTCCTCGAGGGGAACATGTCGTTACAGCAATTCGATGTGACTGCGGCATACGAAAACGCTGAAACGGCCGAGAAGATGATCCGCAAGCTGCGGGCGGGGATGATGCCGCCGGCGGGCTTCCCTCGGCCCGAAGGGGACGCACTGCTGGTCCTGGCCGATACGCTGGAGCGGGTCATCGACGAGCACGCAGTCAACAACCCGAATCCCGGCTCGCGAACCTTCCAGCGGTTGAATCGTCCCGAATACGAACGCGCGATCCGAGACCTGTTGGCACTGGAAGTGGACGCGGGCAGCTGGCTGCCGCTCGACCAGATGATGGCCAACTTCGACAACATGGCCGATGCGCAGCTGATTTCAGCGACGATGCTGGAAGCGTACCTGAACTCAGCAAGTGCAATCAGCCGGATCGCCATCGGCGACCGTGACGCTCCCGACATCGACGAAACCTACACGAATTCCCAGTACCTTTCGCAGCATCCGTGGAATCAGGTCGAAGGCGCGCCGTACGGTACGCGCGGCGGAATGGTCGTCGATCACTCCTTCCCGGCCGACGGAGAATACGTTTTCCGGCTGGTATTCACCTCTGGGGCAAACTCGAGCCTCGAGGACATCGATATCTCGATCGACGGCGAACGAGTCTCCCTGCTGCACTACACGCGGACCGGCGGCGGCGCGGACGGCCGCGGCGACGAAGGTATCACCACGGAACCGATCCAGGTTTCCGCCGGACAACATAGCGTTGCAGCGGCCTTCATCCGCAGGAGCGAGGGCCCTTACGAAGATCTGATTCGTCCGCACACGTGGTCCTACGCGGGCGGTGGTTCTGGCGGGAACGGAGTCACCACCCTGCCTCACCTGAGAGACCTGGTCGTCAACGGACCCTTCAACACGACGGGGCTCTCGTTGACGCCGAGCCGGGCCAAAATCTTTACCTGCCGGCCGACGCTGGCCGCCGAAGAACGGCCCTGTGCGACAGAAATTCTTACACGGTTGGCCACCGCGGCCTATCGCCGGACGTTGACCGCCGGCGATATCGACGGGCTGATGGGGTTCTACGACGAAGGAACCGCCCGAGGCGGGTTCGAAGAAGGGATACGGACAGCACTGGAAGCGATCCTGGCCAGCCCACACTTCGTTCTGCGTATCGAGAGGCAGCCGGCGGGCATCATGCCGGGGGAAACCTACCGGGTCAGCGCCCAGGATATGGCTTCACGCCTTTCCTTCTTCCTGTGGGGCACAACCCCCGATGCGGAGTTGCAGACGCTCGCCGCCGCAGGACGGCTTTCCGATCCGGATGTGCTCGAGCAGCAGGCCAAGCGCATGTTGGCGGACCCTCGGGCCGAAGCGCTGGGGAGCCGGTTCGCAGGTCAGTGGTTCCGGCTCCAGGACCTGTACAAGGTGCGGCCGGACCCGAACTTCTTCCCCAATTTCGATGAGAACCTCGCCGACTTGATGCGACACGAAACGGAGTCGTTCTTCTACAACCTGGTCCAGGAAGACCGGAGTGCGTTGGAGTTGTACAGTGCCGACTACACATTCGTCAACGAACGACTCGCCGACCATTACGGCATTTCGGGCGTGGCGGGTACGAACTTCCGGCGCATTGCCTACCCGGACGACAAGCGGGTCGGGCTGTTGGGTCACGGCAGCATCCTGGTGCTGACATCGTACGCCAACCGAACGTCGCCCGTGTTGCGAGGCAAGTGGGTGATGGAAGTCCTGATCGGATCGCCGCCACCGGCGCCGCCAGCCAACGTGCCGCCGCTCGACGAGACCGCCGGCGCCGAGGACGGCAAGTTGCTCACGACGGGCGCGCGGATGGAGTTGCATCGTGCGAACCCGGCATGCAACGCGTGCCACAGAATGATGGATCCAATCGGCCTCGCGCTCGACAACTTCGACGTGACGGCGAAATGGCGCGTGCGGGAGAACGGAGTGTCCGTCGACACGCACAGCGAATTCTACGACGGGACCCCGATATCGAGCCCGGCCGAACTCGCAGAAACACTTCTAAGACGTCCCAAGTCGCTTGTGAGGACGTTGGCCGAAAATCTGATGGCGTTTGCACTGGGTCGGCGGGTCGAATATTTCGACCAGCCGACCATCCGCGCGATCGTCAGTGAAGCGGAAGCAAACGACTACCGGATGTCCTCGTTCTTCCTTGGAGTAATAAAGAGCGACGCATTCCAAATGAAACGGGTGGAGCCAGTCACTACTGATGACGCCATGGCGGCCGGCCAGCAATAAACACTTACCTACTAGGAGACTCAAAACTATGTCGTACATCACTGGAAAGCACATGCCGCGCCGGACATTTCTCCGGGGTGCCAGCGCCGTAGTGGCGTTGCCATTCCTGGAGTCGATGCTACCGGCGGGGAGCCGCGCGGCCGCAGCGGTAGACACAACGCGGCTGATGTGTATCGAGGAAGTCCACGGCCTCCCCGGCTGTAACAAGTGGGGCGCGTCTCAGTACTTGTATGGACCCGAAACAACCGGCAAAGATTTCAAGATGAGTTCGGACAACTCGCTGATCTCGCTGGAGCCGTATCAGGAACACCTGACGCTCATCAGTGACACGGACACGCGGATGGCTGAAGCCCTGTCCCCGCCCGAGATCGGTGGCGACCACTTCCGATCGAGCGCGGTTTTCCTGACCCAGTCGCACCCGAAACAGACTCAGGGTTCGGACTTGTGGGTAGGGACATCGATGGATCAGCTCTACGCGCAGCGCTACGGCCAGTCCACGCCGATGCCGTCGATGCAGTTCTGTATCGAAAGCCTCGACCAGGCGGGCGGCTGCACCTACAACTATTCCTGTGCGTACACCGACTCGATCAGTTGGTCTTCGCCGAACGAACCGCTTCCGATGATCCGGGACCCGCGGGTCGCCTTCGATATGCTCTTCGGAACCGGCCGCACGCCGGAAGAACGGACAGAGCGCCGTGCTGACCGTAAGAGCATCCTGGACTGGGTCCTCGGTGATCTGTCCGACGTTCAAAGCGATCTCGGACCAGCTGATCGCATCCGGATGGAAAAGTATCTCGACGCGGTCAGGGAGATCGAACGCCGTATCGAGATGATCGAGGCCCACAACAGCAGCGGAGATGCCCGCGCGTTGCCCGAGGCCCCGGCAGGCGTTCCCGATTCGTTCGCCGAACACATGGAGGTGTTGTTCGACCTCCAGGTGCTGGCGCTCGAAACCGACATGACCAAGATCATTTCGTTCAAGACGGGCCGCGACGCCCAGAACCGTGTGTTCCCCGAGAGCGGATCCGACAGAGCGTTCCACGGGGCGTCCCACCACGGGAACAACGACGAGCGGATCATGGAATTCAACAAGATCTGCAGCTATCGGGTCGGACAGCTTCCATACCTGATCGATAAGTTGAAGGACACCATGGTCGGGGAAAGCTCCTTGCTGGACCAGACGATGGTCATCTGGGGATCGCCGATGGCGGACTCCAACGTCCACAACCACCGCCGGTGCCCGCTCTTCCTGCTCGGCCACGCCAACGGCCACCTCGAAGGCAACGTCCATTTGAAGGCCGAAGAAGGCACGCCGATGGCGAACGTGATGCTGAGCCTGATGCACATGCTCGGCATGGACGACATGGAAACCTTCGGCGACAGCACAGGTGAGTTCTCGCTGTCGCAGTCGGCCATCAACGTGTCGACCCAGGCGTGAGGAGGACGAGAAGAATGAGACGACATGTACTAACAGTAGCTCTGATCGGCGCGCTCTCTCTGAGCGCCGTCATCCTCGCGGCGCCGCCGGACGCACCGGTTGCCTTGGCGGCGATGCGGGGCGACATAGACATGGTCCGTACGCTGCTACAGCAAGGCACGGACGTCAACGCGGCGTTGGGCGACGGCATGACGGCTCTGCACTGGGCCGCCGAACGCAACGACGTCCAGATGACCGAGATGCTGATCTACGCCGGCGCGAACCCGGCAGCGTTCACGCGGATCGGCCAGTACACGCCGCTACACATCGCAAGCCGTGCGGGCAACGTGGCGACCGCGGAAGCACTAATCGGATCTGGAGCCGACGTGAACGCTCGCACGACGGCCAGCGATGCGGAGCCGATCCATCTGGCAGCCGCATCGGGCAATGCCGCGCTGGTGGCCCTGCTAGTGGAAAACGGTGCCGACGTAAACGCCCGGGAAGGCGCCTGGCAGCAGACGCCGCTGATCCTGGCGGCGGCAGCGAACCGGGTGGACGCGATCGAGAAGCTGCTCGAACTCGGAGCGGATCCGAACGTCGCCTCCAAGGCGCTGGACCTCCAGGAGGAGCAGCGGCTGACCGGAGGGGCGAACAACGCCCAGCGCGAGGTTCTTTCCGCGTTTGGAGACAACCCGACATCCAGCCAGGTCCAGGCAGCGGTACAGGCCGGCAGGGACATTTACATCTCCGGTGAGGTCCCGGCTGCTCGCGGCGGTGGTGGCCGCGGGGGCTTTGGTGGCCGCGGCGGTGGTGGTGGCCGCGCACCCCGGCAACCGTCAATCACGCACAAGGGCGGTCTGACCCCCCTGATTCACGCGACCCGCCAGGGCCACCTGGAAGCCGTCGCAGCTTTAGTCGATGGCGGTGCTGCGGTCAACATCGTCAGCGGTGGAGACAGCACCAGCGCTCTGCTGATGGCGACGATCAATGCCCAGTTCGATATCGCGTTGTTTCTGATCGAGAACGGGGCGGATCCGAACCTCGAGGCTGATATCAACGGTGTCACGCCTCTCTGGGCGGCGGTCAACGCGGAATGGCAGCCAAGAACGCGGTTCCCTCAGCCTCAGGAGCACGGGCTTCAGTCTGCGACCTACCTGGACGTGATGGAAGCGTTGCTCGAAGCTGGAGCGGATCCGGACGTCCGTCTGGAGATGCACCCGTGGTATCTGGTCTACACCGGTTGCGGAAACGGCAACTGTGGACTCGAGGACACCAGGGGTTCGACGCCATTCTGGCGTGCTGCGTATGCGACCGACGTTCCGGCCATGCGTCTACTCGTCAAGTATGGTGCCGACCCGAACATCCCGACGATGGCACCGGCACCTCGAGCGCCGCGGGGTGGAACCGTAGCGGAAAACCTGGACAAGGCACCGGCACTGCAGCCGGGTGGACCGGGTCTCTGGCCCGCTACGAATGCCAACACGCTGGGACCGGATGCGTCCGGACTGCCCAAGGTCGAGGAAGGCGGACCTGGCGTGTTCTCGATTCACGCGGCCTCTGGTGTCGGCTACGGTGAGGGCTTCGCGGGCAACGCCCACCGGCATGCTCCTGATGCCTGGATGGACGCGATGAAGTTCCTTATCGAGGAACTCGGCGCTGACGTCAACGCGAGGGATTTCGGTGGCTACACGCCGCTGCACCATGCAGCCGCGCGTGGGGACAACGAGATGATCCTTTACCTCGTCGACCAGGGCGCCGACGTGACCGCTGTCGCTCGAAACGGCCAGACCACCGTGGATCTGGCTAACGGGCCGGTCCAGCGCCTGACTCCGTTCCCCGAAACGGTGGCTCTGTTGGAAAAGCTCGGCGCAAAGAACAACGACAACTGCGTCGTGTGCTAAGCACGAGGAGCTTGCCCGGCTAGCCCGGGCAAGCTCCGGCGTGCCCCACCCCAACTCGCCCCGTCTGTCTGGAGGAAACACCGATGAAGAAATTCTGGCTTACCGCCGTTGCGCTTGTGTGGACCGCCGGGGTGTCCGCCGTCCTGCTAACAGCGCCGGCACAACAGGAAGCCGAAGACGACACTCCGATACCCCCGTGGGTACGGATGACGATCGTCGACGTCAACCCTGCGATGATCGACGAATTCCTGGCGGTGCAGCGCGAGCTCATGACTATCGCCCAGGATGACGAGATACCCTGGCGCGGCGTCAACCGGTCTGCCGTGTTCGGGAACCCGTATCGCTTCCTTATCTTTACGCCGGCAGACAACCTGGCCGGCTTCGACGGCATCGATGACGGCATCGACCCGGCGTTGATGAGCCGCCTGCAGAAGACCATCACCAGCGAGCAGAGCTACGCGATCCGGACGCTGCCTGAGATCAGCAACCCCCTGGCGGACGGCGATGAACCAAACCTGATGGTGTTCAACATCGCGCGAATCGCCGCGGGTCGCGAGTTGGAATATTACGAAATAATGAAGACCGACTTCCTCCCGCACTTCGACGAAGCGGAAGTGAACCACTTGACGGGTTCACTGGCTTTCGGCGGGCAGGGCGGATACATCCACACGTTCTACTACGACGACATGGGAGACCTCGATCAAGGCTCGCCCGTCCTGCGGGCGCTGGGAGCGGAAAAGGCCCAGGAGGTCACCTCAAGCTTCGCCGGAATCGTAACGGGCAGCGAGATGTTTCTCGCTTCCTACATGCCGGAGTTGAGCTACTCCGAGTTGCCAGAAGATGCCCCGACAGGGCGCGGCGCGCGCGGACGCGGTGGCCGGGGAGGACGCGGCGGACGCGGTGGCGGTGGCGGCGGTCGAGGTGGTGCAGATCCGGCTGATGAGGCTGCCGCGGAAGAAGATGACGGGACTCTGACAGGTTGCTTCAACAAGGCGGAGGGTCGCGAAGGGTATTACATCCTGACCGACAAGGAAACCGGCGAAGCCACGACCGTGACCGGTATCCGGGGCTTGGAGCCCCACTCTACCAATCACGAGGTATCCCTCACCGGAGCCATAACCGAAGAAGATGGTGAGGAGATCTTCACGGCGACGGCAATCGAGCACATTGCCTCGACCTGCAGCATGTTCTACGGGACCGAACATTAGTAGATAGTCGATCACTGGCAGCCTGTGGCGGAACCACAGGCTGCCGGAGGGCGGTGTAATGACGAGGCACATCCTGGTGTTGGCAGCTACCGTTCTGACGGTGGTCTTTGCCGCCCGAACCCATCTCGCTCAGTCGGAAGGCGGACCCGGGATCGCGCCGGAAACACAGTCCGCCCAGAACTCCGCTGCTCCGTCGGACCCCAACCGCGTCGTTCAGGAAGTCTGCCTCGCCTGTCATAACGATGCTCTCCTCGAAGGGAACATGTCCCTCCAGTCGTTCGACGTCACCGCCGCGCACGAGAACACCGAAATCGCCGAAAAGATGGTTCGCAAGCTGCGCGCGGGGATGATGCCTCCGCTCGGGTACCCGCGGCCCGAAGGCGACGATCTGCTGCACCTCGCCGAGACACTCGAACGCGTCCTCGACGAAGCCGCCGCACTGAATCCAAACCCCGGCGGCCGCACGTTCCAGCGGCTCAACCGTGCCGAATACGAACGGGCGATCCGAGATCTGTTGGCGCTCGACGTGGACGCTGGAAACTGGCTTCCGCTCGACCAGATGCTCGCCAATTTCGACAACATGGCCGACGCGCAGACGGTATCGGCCACGCTGCTCGAGTCCTACCTCAATGCCGCGAGCACGATCTCACGGATGGCCATCGGCGACCGGAACGCCCCGGACGTCGACGAGACCTACACGAACTCGCAGTATGTCTCACAGCATCCCTGGGACCACATCGAAGGTGCACCGTACGGAACCCGCGGCGGCCTGGTCGTCGATCACGTCTTCCCTGCCGACGGGGAGTACGCCTTCGAAGTGACATTCACTTCCGGTGGTAATACTGAAATCGCGGACGTCGACGTTTCCATCGACGGTGAGAGGGTGGCGGTGCTGCCTTTCAACCCGAACGCGATTGTCGGCGGCTTCGACGGCCGCATCGGCTTTCCCGTCAGTACCAAGTCGATCTCGGTTCGTGCGGGACAACACCGGGTAGCCGCCGCGTTCATCAAGCGGAGTGAAGGTCCATACGAAGACATAATCCGTCCACACGACTGGTCTTTTGCCGGTGGCGGTTCCGGGGGCTCGGGAATCACGACGCTGCCCCACCTGCGGGATTTGATCATCAAGGGGCCGTACAACATCACAGGACTCTCGGATACGCCGAGCCGCCAGAACATCTTCACGTGTCGCCCGACCGCACCGGCCGAAGAACGGGCCTGCGCTCGGCAGATCGTGTCGCATCTCGCCCGAGAGGCCTACCGGCGCGCGCTGACCGAGGGCGATGTGACCGGCCTGATGCAATTTTACGAGGGCGGAGCCGAAAAGGGTGGTTTTGAAGCCGGGATCCGAACGGCTCTGGAAGCCATTCTGGCGAGCCCCCATTTCGTACTGAGGCTGGAACGGCAACCGGCCGGCGTCCAACCGGGAGATGTGTACCGAATCAGCGACACGGAACTGGCGTCGCGCCTGTCTTTCTTCCTGTGGGGAACCACTCCGGACGAAGAGCTGCAGACGCTCGCTGACGCCGGACGGCTCTCCGATCCCGGAGAACTCGAGCGGCAGGCCCGCCGGTTGCTGGTGGATCCCCGCTCTGAGGCACTGGCAACGCGATTCGCAGCCCAGTGGTTCCGGCTCCAGGACCTGGATAAGGTAAAGCCGTCGGTCGACATTTTTCCGAACTTCGATAACAACCTCGCCGGCTTGATGAAGCGCGAAACGGAGTTGTTCTTCGACAACCTCGTTCGGGAGGACCGGAGTATCCTCGAACTGTTCGACGCAGACTACACGTTCGTCAACGAGCGACTGGCTCGGCATTACGGGTTACCGGACGTCGCGGGACGAAATTTCCAGCGGGTCGCCTACCCTGACGAGAAAAGAGTGGGACTGCTGGGGCACGGAAGCGTCCTGGTGCTGACCTCCATGTCGAACCGCACCTCACCGGTGCTACGTGGAAAGTGGGTCATGGAAGTCCTGCTGGGAACGCCGCCCCCGCCTCCGCCGGCAAACGTACCGGCGCTCGACGAAACCGAGGGCGCCCAGGACGGCAAGTCGCTTACGACCAGCGCTCGGATGGAGAGGCATCGGGCAAACCCAGCCTGCAACTCCTGCCACAGCCTGATCGACCCGATCGGCCTCGCGCTGGACAACTTCGACGTCACGGCGAAGTGGCGCCTCCGGGAAAACGGCGTGCCGGTGGACGCAAGTGGCGATTATTACGACGGCACCCCGATATCGAGTCCGCGTGACCTCGCCGACGTGCTGCTGAGCCGCCCGATCCCCCTGGTACGGACGTTCGCCGAGAACCTGATGGCGTACGCGCTGGGCCGACCGGTCGAGTATTACGACCAGCCGACCCTCCGGGCGATCGCAGCAGAGGCGAAAGCGAACGACTATCGCGCATCGTCGTTCATACTGGGTGTCGTCGGCAGCGACGCCTTCCAGATGAAACGCGCGGAACCTGTCGTCTCTGACGACGAGGCCGCCGCGGGCCGGCAGTAGGACCGGCATTCATCGATCGAGCCTGTCGAAAACGAAATCCTTCAGTTCCCCCAATCGCCCCAACCCCAGCGCCATCGTCGCTCCCTCGTGAACCTCGCCATCGACGGCAAAGAACCGTTTCGGCTCAGGCGCCGCATCGAATAGAGCAGAACCGAGATCGAACGCGACGATGGGGTCGTCCCGAGCGTGGACGATCGCGATGGGCGCACGGACTCGGGCGATCTTCTCGAGGGAGTCGTATTGGGTCCCGAGGAGCCAGTCGAGGGGCACGTACAATAGGCTTCTCGCAACACCCGCAACGCTCGTGAATGGCGCCTCCAGAATCACTCCTCCGACTTCAAGCTCGGCCGCGAGGTCCACGCTGACGGCAGTTCCGAGAGATTGTCCGAGCAGGAAGATGTCACGGGCTTCATACCCGCGCGACTGCATCCTGGCGTACGCCCCACGGATGTCGGCGTACGTACCGCCTTCGGAGGGGACACCCTCGCTTCGGCCGTAGCCGCGATAATCGTAGAGGAAAACGCTGACCTGAAGTGCTTCGTGAAGGAAGTCGGCCATCGAAGCGCGGTGCCCGATATTTCCGGCGTTCCCGTGGCTTACGATTAGAACGCGGCGGCCGGGGGCCGGGATAACCCAGCCGTGAAGGCGCGTCCCGTCTACGGCATCGAAGTCAACGTCTTCGTACGCCACTCGGGGCGTCCGAACGATCTCACGCGTGGGGTAGTAGATAAAGCGATCTTCGAACAGCGCCACAGCGATCACCAGGGTCAGGATCGTGACGAGAACGATCCGCACGATTGGGACAAGGATTTTCCTCACGTTCAACCGCCGTGGAGGCCACTATGTCGGAATCACGGACCCGGAACAACCGAGAAAGTAAGTGTATCCAAGCTTTGCGGCACATGATACTGCCTGCATCGCAGACGCTCGGGATGGGTCGTAAAGGCCGGTCATGCCCGCCCGAACCTGTCAGGACCATCGGGGGGATGCCGTGGGCGCGAGTCTCGCGAGTAGCTATTGCGGTATGCCCGACGCCGGGCAGCCGGCTTCGAGCACGGGCAGGAGCACTCCAAGCCCTTTGGAACCGACTTCGTGCTCGGCAACCTGCCCATCCACAAACAGAGTCAGGGCCGGGATCCTTCGAATCCCGAAACGGCTTCGGAGGGACGGATCGGCTTCGACATCCACTTCGACCACGCGCAGTCGGCCCTCGAACCGGTCGGCGACCCCGGCCAGTTCCGGAACCATTTCGAGGCAGGCTTCACACCACGGAGCTCCGAAAAAGACGAGCACCGGCAGGCCGGAAAACTCTGTGACTTCACGATCAAAGCTCTCTTCGGTCAATGACAGGACGCCGGTCCCGGACCGGAACATCGCATCGGGCTGGTCGGAACCAGGGGTTCGAAAGCGTAGGTGCATACACCCCATATCGTCCAGATCTCGCGCCGGGATTAGCTGAGCAGCCCGTGCCAGAAATCTGATGGCCCGCGTTACGGCGGCGTCGCGCCGGGCCGACAGCGATGCGGGCACATCATGGAGGGGCGGCAACAACCGAGACGGTGTGACGTCGCCGGGTCCTGACCTGCCGTCGTTCTGGTATAGTCTTCCGTTTCACAAAGACTCCGAGACATCGACGATGGCCGATCCCGACACCGCAAACTACGCGCCGGACTTTTCGCCTCACGGCTGGACCGAACGCGATCTCCGCTACCTGGACCCCTTCGCGACCAACGCCGACGGCCTGGTATCGGTGTTGCGCAACCTGCCACCGGAGATCGTGGGTGCGCTCTGCTCCCGGGCCAGCCGCGCCAGAGGGTCCCTGCTGGAAGTCCTGCTCAGGGAATACATCTACCCGATCCTCGACGGGGACGATCCGACGCTCGCCGACGAGCTGGAGGCCACGGTCACATTCCTCGGCGAGCATGGCTTCCGGAACATCCTGAACAACCAGCGTGCACAGCAGTTTTATGCCAAATGGCTGTCGCAATATGGCGACGACTCCATCGCCCAGATGACCGGAACGCATATCGTGCTATGGGGCATCTCGCAGGTCGCGATGAAGTTCGTCGAAGATCAGCGGATCGGGCTCGAGCCGATCGAAAAGTCCACCCGTTACGTCAATTTCGGTCACAAGATCGGCGGACGCTACCTCTACTACATTCCACGACCCGACCTCGAACGCCTGGGGCGCCTTGAGGAATACGTCGAGACGATGGACCATCTCTTCGACACCTACGTGGCGCTCCTGGACCCGCTCCAGGAATGGTTGCACACGAACTTCGAGGAGAAGGCATCGATCCTGGAAAAGAAAGCATTCGACACCCTGCGTGGCCTGTTGCCGATGGCGACGCTGGGCCAGGTGGCCCTGAGGGGGAACGCTCAGTCCTTCGAGTACCTGCTGAACAGAACCGCCCGGCACCCGCTCGGGGAACTTCGGTGGCTGTCTGGAGCGCTGAAATCGGAGCTGGACGAGGAAATCCCCTCCTTGCTCCTGCGGCTGAAAGACGAGAAATCTCAGGACTACCAGCGGTACCTGAACGACAGGTACGCCGGGGTCCGGCAGTTCGTCGGCGAGAACCGGATCAACCGGGTGCACGCCGAACACCAAGCGGGTGTCAGCCTCGTGGAGTGGGATTCAGAAGCCGAAACGAAGGTGCTGGCGGGAATCCTCTTCGCACAGACACACCTCGGCTGGACCGAAGCGTTCCAAACGGTCCGGTCGCTGGCCGAAGACGGAAAGAGGGAGCTGCTCGATCGGTACATGGCCGGACGTCCTGCGCGCTGGTACAAGGTCGGCCGGTCTCTCGAGAACGCGTATCTCCGCTTTGAGATCCTCGTCGACATCGGTTCCTACCGCGACCTGCACCGCCACCGCATGATGACGCAGGAACGGCAACTCTTCTCCACACACCACGGCTACGACATCCCGGAAGAGCTCACCGAATCCGGTCTCGCAGGACGGTACGCGGGTGCTCTCGACCAGACTGCCGAACTGTTCAACGCGATAGAAAGCGAAGATCCTGAACTGGCCCAGTACGTCGTCCCTCTCGCCTATCGCGTTCGCTTCTACCAATGGCAGAACTTCCGGCAGTTCTTCTGGGAGACCGAGCTGCGGACGATATCCCAGGGACACCCAACGTACCGGTTTATCGAACAGGAAAAGTACCGGCTAGTGAAAGAAAAGTTTCCGCTGATCGGCCCGTACGTGCTGGTCGACATGGCCGACTACAACATCGCTCGACGCGGAACCGAGGAAAAGATTCAGGAGAAGGAACGGAGGATTCTTGGCAAAATGAAGAATCGGGAGGCTGACGACTAGCCCGCTTTTCTCACCGGTTGTCGTCGCGAGGCGTGGGAGACGCCGCCAGGACAAGGCGCGCGCCGGAAGGGTGCCGCAGGCGTACTCGACAGTACGTCAAGGTGCTCGACCAAGCGCAACGCGGTAGTGGCGGATGTATCCGGCGCCGCAGCAGACCACTGGTGAGAAATTCGGGCTATTATCATGGGGTTCTTCGGACATCTCACGAACCAGGGAGCGATCAGGAATGGGAACGCCGGCTGTTAAGAACTGGCAGGATTGGTTGAAGTTTCGCTGCACGGGCTGCGGAAACTGCTGTAAGGAAACGATCGTGATGCTCACCGATCACGACGTCCGGCGAATCGTCGACGGCACCGGAATGGCTCCCCGCCAGTTCGTGCGGTTCTTCGCCGAAGATGAAATCAAGTTGGCCAAGCGCCATCCATTCTGGATCCGCTTCGCCAACCGTCGTGCCACGATGGCGCTCCGGTGGGGACGCGATCGGTGCTTTTTTCTCGGTGAGGAGGATCGGTGCACGATCTACAACGACCGTCCGGTCGCCTGCCGCGAGCATCCTTTCAACATCGACATTTCCGACACGGGCGCCGTCCAGGGTCTCTCCATCAGCAAGGTGTCGGAGTGCCTGTACGAACTGGACGGCAAGGTCACCAAGCGTGAACTGGCAGCCGTCTGTCGCTGGAACGAGAACGAGTCCGAGGAATACCAAGAGCGCCTTAAGGGGTGGAACCGGCGACGGAAGGGACCTCGAACCCGCACCGCGTTCATGAAATTCTTCGATCTCCCCTGGGATAGTTCGGACCGCAACAGCCGCCGGCAGAAGTCCAGCGCGTCGGCGCCGTCGTTCGCCTGACGGCCGTGGTGAAAGGCGGCCTGCACCGCGACCGCCCATTGTTCGGCGCTCATAGAGCGCCGCCACAGTTTTGGGGCGCCAACAGTCCAATTAAAATGAACGATGGTCGATGTGAAATGATCAGTGCCCGATTGATCATCGATCATTTGGCATCGTCAGCAGCCTCTGGTGAAAGTCCGGTCTGCACTGTAGGGGCGGCCTACGACTGATTTTTGAACTCCGCGGTCCCCTTGCCCACCGGAATGCTGGTACTATTTTTTCGTAACGCTCGGAACCTCGCATGACTCGGAACAGGCAGGACCAGACGACTCCGATCGGACAGAGACGTTTCTTCGATCTCGCGTCGGACCCGATGGGGGTTGCTGGCAACGACAAAGTCTACAAGGCGGTAAACCAGGCCTGGGAGGTCAAGCTGGGTTACGCCCTTGAAGATCTCGCCGCGATCCCTTACACCGATCTCGTCCACGTAGACGAACGTCCTTCGGCCGAACCCCGCATGGACGAACCCGGCCCCCAAATCGTCGAACTCCGGCTCCGTACGCGGAACGACAGCTACCGCTGGCTGGAGTGGACGACTTTTCCATACCCGGACCACGACGAGATCTTCACGATTGGCCGCGACATCTCGCTTCGCAAGAGCCTCGAAGTGCAGGCGCGCGAAGCGGAGCAGAGACTGCAGGACCTGGTGGAGAACGCGGAAGATGCGATCTGCACGGGTGACCTGGAAGGTAATCTCACGAGCATCAATCGTGCCGCCGAACGCATGAGCGGATCCACTCGGGCCGAAGCAATCGGCACACCGTTCGCGAATTTCGTGGCTCCTGAGTACCGGCAGCTGCTCAAGAAAATGACGAAATTGAAGCTGGAGGGGAAACCCTCGACGGTGTTCGAAGTCGAGGTCGTCAAGAAGGACGGCAGTCGGATCCCGGTCGAGCTGAGCACGAAGCTCGTATTTCGCAACGGCAAGCCCGTTGGTGTCAGCGGAATCGCTCGTGACATCCGGGTAAGGAAGCAGCTGGCCGACGATCTGCAACAGCGGAACGACGAACTCGAGCGGGCCAACGCAACGATCCGTTCGCTGATGAATCAGGATCCGTTGACAAAGCTGGCCAACCGACGGTCGCTCGAAGATGCGCTCGAGAAAGCGCTATCGCTCGCGCGACGGAGCAAACAGCCGCTGAGCGTCGTCCTGGCCGACATCGACCGGTTCAAGCGGATCAACGACAACTTCGGCCACGCCTCGGGAGACGAGGTGCTGTCGGCGTTCGGTGGCCTGCTCGGAATCTCCTGCCGGAAGGAAGACACTGCGGCACGCTATGGCGGCGAGGAATTTCTCCTGCTCCTGCCCAATACCGCGATGGACGCTGCGATCGAGTTCGCAGAGCGCGTGCGCGCGCGGACCGAATCGTTGCGGGTGCCGAGCGGCGCCAACATCACCGCCAGTTTCGGCGTCGCGGAATTTGCGGCTGGCGATACGATCGACTCACTGGTTTCCCGAGCGGATGCCGCTCTCTATGGGGCGAAAGAGAGCGGCAGAAACCGCGTCGAGTCGCGTTAGGGGAACGCTCCTCTCGACGACTCCTCCGCCTGCTACGAATGTCGCAATGCGTCGACAGGTCCGATCCGCGTCGCTCTGCGCGCCGGGAGGAAGCCGGCCATAATGGCGACCGCAATCAGCACTGCCGGAGCTGCCACGAAGGCCGCCAGGTCTCTCGGTCCCACGCCGAACAGCACCTCGGACATGAACTGGGTCAGCCAGTACGCCCCGAGGGTACCCAGTACCGCCCCGACCCCCGTCAGCCTGACCGCCCTTCCAACCACATCGCGCACGATGTCGGCCGGAGCCGCGCCCAGCGCCATGCGGACACCGAACTCGCCGGTCCGCCTCGCGACCGTGTAACTGACGACGGCATATACGCCGAGCGTTGCCAGAACCAGCGCCACGGCCGCGAAGAGCCCAATCATCGCTCCGACGATGCGGGTCCGGGCCGTCTGGCGCGAAATCAACTGACCCATGGATGCGTACCGGGATACCGGCATCTCGGCGTGCACTTGGGCGACGGCGGTCCGAACACTACGAAGATCGACATCCTCCCGGGAGCGCATGCGCAGGACGAACTCGGGCGAACCGCCCATCGGCGCCTGGTATGCGGGAGTGTAGATCTGCGGATTGTGCCGGGCGGGGCCCCAGACAACCCTGGGCACCACGTCCCCAACGACCCCGACCACACTCAACGAACCGGACTCCTCACCGAAGTCGACCGCTCGGCCCAGCGGGTCCTGGCCGGGCCACAACAACTCGGCCAGCGCGGTCGAGACGACCGTCACCGATCCGGATGCCGCATCGTCTGAATCGATGAAGCCGCGACCTGCGCGGATCGGTATGCCCATGGCATCAAAGTAGCCGGGGCTTACGAACTGCCGGTCGATTCGGAGCGAATCCTCCTCCGGTTCTCCTTCCCTGCCGACGAACTGCGATAGGTAGCCCTCACGGAAATAGAGGTGAGATGTGAATCCGGCGCTTTCAACACCGGGAACGCCCTCGAGGCTTTCCAGAAGACGAACCAGGAGCGCCCGAGTCTCCTCCGCCGAGGGAAGAGCCGGGATGGAAATTTCCATCGCCATCAGGTCATCGGTCGGAAAGCCGGGCTCGAAGCGGGAAATCCGGTCGAAACTCTTGACCATCAGACCGGCGCCGGTTACCAGGACGAGGGCGATGGCGACCTGCGCGACCACCAGAAGATCCCGCAACCGGCTCCGGTGGCCGGTGATGTTGGAGCGAGCCCCTTGCAACGATGATGCGGGATCGGTCCGCGACCCGACGTATGCCGGAACCACTCCGGTCAGGAAGACTGTGACAATAGCCACGGCACCGCTGAATGCCAGGACACGCCAGTTGAGCGATGCCGTCGCAAAGTAGGGAAGAGCGGCCGCGGGGAAGGCTTCCAGCAGCCGGAGGCCTCCCAGGGCCACGAGAAGGCCGACTGAAGCGCCCGCGATGGCAAGCCACGCGCTCTCGGACAGGACCTGGCGGACCAGCCTCCGAGTCCGCGCACCCATCGCCGCGCATATCGCAATCTCCTTTTCCCGGAGCGTGGCGCGCGCAAGCAGCAAGTTGGCAACGTTGGCGCAAGCTAGCAATAGAAGGAAGATGACGCCGCCGGAAACGATAAAGAGCGGCAGTTCGAGGTTACCGATGAGCTCTTCATAGGCAGTAGTGATCCAGACGCCGTAGGATTGGTTCGACTCCGGGTTCTCTTCCCCGATCAGCGACGAAACCCGCGCCATATCTTCGCGGGCGGCGTCCATCGCGACGCCTTCTCCCAGGCGACCGACGACGGCGTGCCAACGGATGTCACGCGTGTGCAGGAAGTCGTAGGGACGGGTCGCCGGAGAGATCGTGTCGTACATCGACATCGGCACCCAGAGAGACCGAGAGCCGACGAACCCGCCGAACCCGGGAGGCATTACTCCCACGACTTCGAAGTTCGCATCGTTGAGCCTCAGTTTGCGGCCGAGGATGTCCTGGTCGCCGCCGAAACGATCCCGCCAAAGGGAATCGCTGATGATGACGACCGGTGCTTCCCCAGCCACGTCGTCTTCTGCGAGAAGAAAGTCCCGCCCGAGAACGGGCGCGACTCCCAGAACCCTGAAATACTCCGCCGAGACGATCCCGGCCGTGAACTGCTCGGCCGGGCCGGAGCCGGTCAGCGTAACGGTACGACTTCCGAAAGCGGCCAGATGATCGAAGACGCGATTCTCCTGCGCCCAGTCCTGGTAGTCCGGGTAGGAAACGGAAATGATACGGCCTTCGCTCTCGTGGCTGGTGCGGAGCCGCACAATCCGCTCGGGCTCTCCAAACGGCAGCGGCTGGATCATGACGGCATCGACGACACTGAAGATCGCGGTGCTCGCCCCGATCCCGAGAGCAAGCGTCAGGATGACAACCACAGACAGAGCCGGCTGCCTGACGAGCCGGCGCAGAGCAAAACGGAAATCCCACAGAAGCTGATCCATTCGACTATCCCGTCCTCCGGGCGGCTCCGGAATCGATACTCGCCCGCGCTGTTTTTCGTGCTGTTCCCATCGGTCCTCGATGGCGGTCTTCATAACGTCCCAGAAGGTCCTCGGCCAGATGGTGGCCACGCCCCAGATGCCTCCTTTCCCATAGACATCACGGCATCGGTCCAGAAACGCTTCGGTCTGTTCCTGAGCTAGAAGCTCCCTGAACTCGGGCGAATAGACGCAGAGGAGCACGCGGTAGGCACAAAGAGATGCCCGAATGGCGGACGGTTCGGCCGGCTTCATGCGTCTCCCGGCCCTCGCAGCAAAGCGCTCGCCCGCGCGGCGAGCACGAGCTTCTCCAGACGTCCGGCCTCGGCCCCTGCCACACGCCGTCCGAGACGGGTCAGCTTGAAGTAGCGCCGACGCTCATCGTCCAGGTCAGCGACGGGGCGACGTTCGGACTCCTCGATCAGCCTCGCATCACTCATCCGTTTGAGCGCACGGTAGAGGGTCCCGGGCTCAAGGCGCATGCGGTCGTCGGTGTCACGCAAGGTTGCCTGCATGATGGCGTAGCCGTGCGATTCACCTCGGGCGAGCACCAGCAGAATCTGAAACTCCACGGGCCGCAGAGGCAAGTAGCTCGCGATCCTTTCCCGATCCATTCCCAAGATCGAAACCTCCCAATGAACCTGTCGTCCTCGCACCTTCAACTATATGCGTTACACATATATGTTTGACGCATCTATGTACTGTCAAGGAGAATCTTCAGGCCGACGTAACCGCTGCCAGAAACCGTTCGACCGCGAAGAGACTGATCTGGCCTGCCGGACCCGCGAGATTCGCGTCCATCCCGTGTTTCCCCCACGGCAGTTCCAGATGTAAATGTGGGGCTCGAACCTCCCGCAGTGCCGCTGCCAGACGCGTGCTCTGGAGGGGCGAGACCAGCGCGTCATTGCCGCCATGGATCAGGAGTGACGGCACCGATTGAGCCGTTACATGGAGGATAGGAGAGGCAAGGTCGAATTGTTGGGGCACCACATCCGGTGCCCCCCCGAGGAAATCGGTTATTGCCTGGTTCGTGTCCATCAGTCGCTTGGGCGCCGGGCGCTCCCAGCTCCAGTTCAGGTCGGTGGGAGGGTAGAAGGCGACCACGCCACGAACTCCTGGATGGGGGTCAAGATAGGCGGCCAGGAGCGCCAGGTGCCCTCCCGAGGAGCGACCGAGAAAGGCGATGCGTCCGATGTCGACCCCAAAGTCGCGCCCCCTCCCCTCGAAGAACGCGATCGAGGCCAGCACGTCGTCATACGCCGCGGGGAACGGGTAGCGCGGAGCCAGTCGGTAATTGATTGCGGCTACGGCATAGCCCCGGCTCGCGAGATACCGGTTCATTCCGGTCAACTCGCTGCTGTCACCGCTCGACCAGGACCCTCCGTGAATAACGATGACAAGGGGATGTGCGGCGCCCGAATCCGCCGGACGGTACAGATCCAGCTCAAGGCGCTCTCCGTGGCCCTCACTGTAAATATGCCGACTCTCATCGATCTCGGGGAGGTGGATGTGCGGCAGATCCCGTAGCACGAGCGGAGCGGGTCGGGCCGGGGCGCCGGACCGCGTGCGAATCGGTGCGGGCCCGAAGGCCGTCTCGATCCTGCCGGCGAGCCGTCGCGAAACCACAGTCGCCCTCAGGACCGGTGACAGGAACAGCACGACAACCACAAGGCCGGGAGCTACCGCCCATGACGTCTGTTCGTCGAGGCCTGCCCGGACGACGAGGATCGCTGTGAACATGGACAGCCAGTGCCCCCATTCCGATGCCGCGACCGCAGGCTTCCACAAAAACCGGACAGGTGTCCGGAACACCGCAAGCAGACTCCAGATCCCAAGGCCTGCGAGCAGGGTCAGACGGATGGTCGCAAGTGCTGTCACATCTTCAGTATATGCGCTTCGAGGATCAACTCGGCGTCCGGTGGTTTACACTGGTAGGAAGGAACAATCCGCCGTCCGTCCTCGTATTGAATAACAGGAGGCATCGATGGGAGAGACCATGAGCGTTTGCGCCAGTTGCGGAAACGCCAACGCCGATTTTGCCCGGTTCTGTCAGTCCTGCGGGTCGGCATTGGCAGGAGCCAGGCCCCAGCCCTATAGAAGCGTCGCAGGAACGTATGCCGGGTTCTGGATCCGTGCCGTCGCCTTCCTGCTGGACTGGGTCTTTCTGGCGTTCGTGACCGCTATCGCCGCGGTGGCGTCAGCAGGTCCGGGGTTCCTGGCCGGCGTGGCCATAGCCTGGCTCTACGAAGCGTTGATGCTCACCTCGGAATCCCAGGCCACGCTGGGCAAGATGGCGCTGGGAATCATCGTGACCGACGAGGCGGGAGGGCGTCTGACGTTCGGACAGGCCACGGGGAGGCACTTCGCCAAGTACCTGTCCTGCTTGCTCCTGGGAATCGGCTTCATCATGGCCGCGCTCACAGCCCGCAAACAGGCGCTTCACGACATGATCGCCGGTACCGTCGCCATAAGAAAATGATTATCAGAGCCCGGAGCGGTAGCGACGGGGTGATTTGTGGCCTCACCGAACCGGATAGGGGCGCTCCGAACCGATAGGGGACTGATCCCTCTGTCCCTAGTGCCTCATTGAACCGCTAACGCTACACCACGGGTGTGGACAGAGGGCTCTGTCCCCTCTTCTTCGGGTCGCTACCGCTTCCGGTTCCCGTCTCTACCCGGTCGCTACTGCTCCCGGTTCTGTCCCTAGTCGATCGCGAAACAATAGAACAACCCGTCGCCGCCCGTCGACCGCAAGTCTTCCTGGCTGCAGCTTCTCGTGGCGTGCGCGGAATTCCAGGAACTGCCCGTATCCCCCATTCCATCGAGGTCATGGTGACCGATCAACGCGGTGCCTGCGGCGTCGCTCGTCCAGTTGTTGCAGTTCTGGCCTACCGCGGCGGTTCCGTCCGATAGCGTGCCGGTCAGGATGTCGTGCCGATTGAGATCGTCTCCCCGGCCTGTGATCATCTCACCCTTCTCGTTGAGCGCCATTTCCTTGCCAAGGCGGTTTCCGTTGTGCAGGTCCGCAACGCCACGCGCGACGAGCAGGCCGGCGGCGTTGAACCAGGGTCCGGTTCCGATCCGATCGCCGGCATTGACCGCCGCCGCGCCTCCGAAGCTAGTGCTCAAATAAGCATGCCACGTCCGGTCTGGGGTGCCGGCCGCTTCGGCCAGTTCCCCGCAGTGACGGTCCGCCCCGGCCAGGCCCTTGAGGTGGCCGCCGCTGCCCGGGCCCTCGCTTGTGACGAAGAAGCTCATCCGATTGGCCGGAGGGGGTATCACTTCTTCCTCTACTGTGCCCAAGGCCGCCAGGTCGAGCAGAACCCGATCGCCTCCCCGCTTGAAGACAACAACCTCGTCGTCCGGATCTGAGAAATAGAAGACAGAGCCATCCGCAAGCAGCTTCGTCTCGACTTCGAAACGGTCGGGAAAGCTCGCTCGGAGCATGGGCGTCATCTCCCGTTCCGCCGCATCGAACGCCACTCCGAACGGGTTCCGGGGTCCGCCGCCTTCGGGATTCAGGTGACAGACCGAACATCCGTCAACCTCGGCGCGCCGGAACGGATCCGCCTGGTACTTGGCGAGAAAGTCGGGCCGTGCACCCACTGGCTCCACAAGCCCGGCCAGTAGAATCAGCGATACAAAAGCGACGCAGATTCGAATTGTGCGGCCTCTGGTCATACTTCTCTCCTATCCATAAACGTCCCTCGCGTCGACTCTGTCATCGTCGGGCGGACGACTTCCAGTAAGCGGGTAGACTCGGTTTCGTTTCTCGCAGGATTTCCAGAATGTTGCGACGGTCGTCGCCCGACAGGTGAGCAAACTTCTCTTCCTGGTCCGTACCGGTGAGAACCTCATAGAGCCTTCTATAAATCTTCTCCAGAACCGATTCCGGCAGGGCTTCGAAAGCCTCGCTGTAAACCATGTAGCTCAGCGGATACCGGAAAAGACGCGTTTCCAAATCGAAATTACGGAGCGAGCGGCCGCGTTCATCGTGAGGCCCGCGGTCCGGGAAAGTCTTCGTGAAGGTCGAGACGCCTTCTAACGGTTCCGGCAGCGGTACTTCGTCCGCAAACAACATGTAGGCCACCAGTGCTTCAACGTCTGAGTCGAACTGGGCACGTTGCATGATGTCGCGGTCGCCTTCCTGCTCGAGAATTCGCCATTCCCAGCCCACTCGCGTGATGTAGTTCGTCATCTGAGTCTGGTGCTCGAACGTCATCAACGACACGATGTCGCTCAGCGGTTCCAGGTAGCCGTCGGTGTCGACCTTTCCGTACAGATGCGTCTGGTTCTGCCTGGCCCCAATGTCGAGTTCGAGCGGCAACGCCGGGTTCGAAGCAACTGCATTGGACCGATCTTCCTGCTGGCCGCTGGTGGCGTTTATGTACCACCCGCCCCAGCGGTCCTTGAACTCCGTGCGGTGGTCCGTAATGATCGCGTCCACCGGTGAGGGGGATCCGGTCGGACCCGGGAAAACCGAACCGACGAACACTCCTGGAACGCCCGATGTTGCCGGGCCCAGGTGGCAGTTCAGACAGACACTTTCGCGAGTGAACGGGGCTGGCCCGTCGTTCCGGATGTTCGCCGTGTAAAACACTGGGCCTTGTTTGGGATCGATCGCCATGATCTCGATCTCGTCACTTCCCTGGACAAATGCCACCGCTACGTCGTCGCTGAAGTAGATGCCGCGCGGGTTGTCGGGACCGATGTTGACGGCCTGGAAGCTTGTCTTGGAAAACACGAGCGCCTGCGAATCCCTGTTCACCCCGAGATCTTCGAGCAGAGATGACAGGTACGCGAGACCGTCGGCACCGACTTCGAGTTCGACCTGCCCATTCTCGATCTCAATGGCAAGACGAGTGACGCGATTATCGACCGTGGAGCCGTAATAGTCGATCGCAGGGTGTTCGACGTCCAGGTCCGGCAGGTATTCCTGTGCGACGCCTCCCATGACCATCGTCATGACGAGAACGCCGAGAGTGCCGAGCCACAGGAAGAAGGTCCTCATATGCTTCACTTTAGCAAAAAGGGAGCCCGATATGGCTGGGCTCCTCTCCTTGGCGATCGCTGATGTCTCAGGCGGTCCGTACTATTGGCCGCCGGGTTTCGGTGCATCCGGTTTGGCCTGGTTCACGCAGTTGGAAGCCCGACAGTTCCCGGAATTCTCAGACCCCAGTGCGACGAGCAGATCGACGGCATTTAGGTGAACGAGATTGTGCGCTTTAGGACCGTTCGCCATGTCCGCGACCGTATCGCCCGTACCCTCGGAGACTTCCTGGTCGATTTCGGTGACGCCGCCAAATATCAGGTCCGCCCGGGCACTCACGTCCGCGCCCATCGCGACCAGATACTCGATCACATCGTGGTTCTTCTCCGCAGTCAGTCCGGCGCCATGCAGTGGCGTGTAGCCGTTCTTGTCTTGCGAATTGAGGTCCGCGCCGACTTCTTCGACCAGATACCGGACCGCGGCAAGCCGCGCATCGGGGATGTAGGTGCTCGTCTGAGGCTCAAAACCCCAGCCGGTGGCGGCCATTAACGACGACACTCCATCGTTGGACGGGATGCTTGGGTTCGCGCCAGCCGCGACAAGGAGTCTCATTGCGTCGACGTCATTGGCCTGCGCTGCCCTCCAGAAAGCCGTCGCACCGGCGGGGTTGACCCAATCCCCGTGCATCTGCCTCTGCCACATCTTGGCCCGGAGACGCACGTCGAGATCCACGCTGTGGGCCAGGATCTCTTTCAATAAGTCCATATAGCCGACCTGCTCCTGCTCGGGAGTCGGCGGCGGGTACCACACGCGGTTGGCCCACTGCACATCGATCGTCGCGTAGAGCGCGGTCACTCCTTCGCCGCTGTCGGCCGGTTTCGGGTCGGCGCCGTGCTCGAGGAGGAACATCGCGACATCAAAACGGGCGTTGAGGATCGCGATCGTCAGCGCGCTCATGTTGTTCGACGCCGTCAGCTTGTTTACGTCGGCACCGAGATCGAGCAGCGCCGCGACTGTCTCCATTCGACCGTCGCGCGCCGCAAAATGCAGCGGGGCCAGGCCGCCCAGGGCCATGTCGCCCCTGCGAAAGCGTGGTCCGCCGGCACCCTCGGTCACCCGCGGATCGGGAACCAGGGATGTGGCATCGACGTCCGCGCCGCCCTCGACGAGTAAACGAACCACCTCGGTACGCCCAGGAGCGGCGCCGAACATCAGCGCGCTCTGCCCCTGATTGATATCCGTGGCGAAGACGTCCGCACCGGCGTCCAGCAACGCCCGAACGGTGTCCGCATCACCGGATGCCGCGGCCAGCATGAGCGGTGTCGTCCCGGTCTCGGTCTGGCCCGTGTTCGGGTCGGCGCCTGCCTCGAGCAGCAGCTCAACGATCGCGGTGTTTCCGACCTTTGCCGCCATGAACAACGGAGCCATTTCTCCTATACGTGTCTTCACAGCGATCTCAGCGCCCGCTCCGATCAGCAGTTCGGCCATTTCCACATCTTCCTGGTACGCCGCCCAGTGCAGCGCGGTGGTCCCGTCTCCCTGCGGGGCGTTCACGTCCACACCCTGGTCGATCAGGGCACGAACAGTCGCCATATCCCCCTTCATGGCCGCGACCGACAGTTCCGCATCCGCCGGAGCCCCCGACGCGAGTACAACGATAGAGAGCATGCCAACCAGGATTCCACTCAATCGACTTAGCATTCTGTTTTCCTCGAACTCATCTGAAATTCCGCCAGGCACGGCCTGACACCAGATCCGACCGATCACTCAGATCGCAACCGTTCCCGTACTGTCGCCGACGTAGTCCACCTCGACCCCGAGCTTGTGCGCCATCGTCAGCAGAATGTTCGCCTGCGGCGTGCTCTCCTTCTCGTGGACATGCAGGTTGCCCCGAAGCGCACCGTTGGCGTGGCCGGCCAGTAGGATCGGCACGTCGAGATGACCGTGGACATGCGAGTCGGCCATTGCGCTTCCGTAAAGGATCATCGAGTGATCCAGAAGGTTCCCATCGCCATCGGGAGTGTTCTCGAGCTTCTCGAGGAAGTACGCCAGCAGGCTGACGTGGTACCGGTTGATCTTGGCAAAGTCCTCGACACCCGACGGCGTCTGGCCGTGGTGGGACGCGGGATGGAACGAGCTGTCGGTTCCGCTTTCCGGGAAGACCCGGGCAGACACGTCACGGCCCAGCTTCAATGCCGCAACACGAGTAGCTTCGCCGGCGAACCCGGCGACCATCAGATCCATGTTCAGCTTCACGCGTTCGTCCCACGAATCGGGCGTGCCGACGGGTGCTTCCGGCACCTCTCTCTCGGCGCCGCTCGCGTTGTAAGCTTCGATCGCCTCGATACGCCGTTCGATCTCGCGCACGTTGTCGAGATAGTCATTGAGGCGGTTCCGGTCCCGAGCGCCCAGATTCCGTTCGAGTCGCGCAACGTCGCGGCTGATACCGTCGAGGATGCTTCGATTCAACCTCTGGCGCGCAACCCGGTCTTCCGGGGATCCGCCCGTCCCGAACATTTCCTCGAACGGAACCCTGGGGTTGAAGTTCGACGGCAGAGGCGTCGTCGGTGACGACCAACTGATCGTGTCCATGTAGACGGTGCTGTACTTGTACGCACCGGGCCCGGTCGGGTCGAGGGCCTCGGTGCAGAGCTGGATCGACGGGACAGGCGTGTCCTGCCCGAACTCCTGGGCGTACATCTGATCGATCGAAGTCCCGCAATAGATATCCGAACCCAGAGTCTGCTTGGGGTGGGAGGCCGTCAGGAACACGCAGGCATTCCGGAAGTGGTCGGCTCCAACTTCCTCGGCCGAGATCGGATTCGCAGCACCGCAGTCGGTCCCGCTCACGATCGTCATGTAATCCCGGAACGGTTCCATCGGCTCGATGATCGTACCGAACTCGAAATCCCGTCCTTCGGTGGCCGGCATCCAGAGGTTCTGTCTCCGTCCCAGCACCGTGCTGCCCGCACACCCGTGCACGACTTCAATGCACGCCAGACGGCTCTTCCTGGACTCTTCGATCACACGCTCAGGCGTCTGGGCCGGCGCCATGGCCTCGAGAAAAGGCAGCGTGACAAGCGATCCCATGCCTTGGAGAACGGTGCGGCGGGATAGATGTTTCTTCGTAATGAACATTGGTTTCAGCTCTCCTTAGTTCAGACGTCCGGTCGATAAACCTGCACTAATTCCGATTGGCCGCTTCCACTTCCGTTGCGCTCGTCACCTCGCGCATCTGGAACGGTTGGCTGTTGACGATTCCCATGATGAAAGAAGAGAGGCGGTTGTCGTTGGCCGCCGCCTCATGCTGGATCGCACGCACCGTGGGCATATCCAGGTAGTCGACCACGCGGCCGAGTCCGTAAGCCAGCAGATTCCCGGTAAAGCTCCCGATGAAGGCCTCGGACCGGTCAAGGACCGCCTGGCGCAGGCTGACCGGGCCGTCCAGCTTCGTCCCGTCATACATCTCGCCTGTCGGGTCGATCGGGAATCCCCCGTCGGTCCGGCGCCACTCGCCCACCGCGTCGAAATTCTCAAGAGCCATCCCGATCGGATCGATAATGCGGTGGCACGAGTTGCACGCGGGGCTCGCACGGTGTTGTTCCATGCGCTCCCGCACTGAAAGCACTTTCTCATTGTCCACAGCTTCGGCCAGAGGTGGCACCACCGGCGGCGGCGGCGGCGGCGAGGACCCTATCAACACTTCGATCATGTACTTGCCGCGGGAAACCGGCGAGGTTCTGCTCGCGAGCGACGTCATCGTCAGGATGCCGGCCTTGCCGATTAGCCCGAACCGGTTCGGATCCGTCAATCCTACGCGCCGGAAGCGCGGGCCGACGATGTTCGGGATTCCGTAGTGCCGGGCAAGGTTCTCGTCCACGAAGGTGTAGTCGGCCGTCAGTAATTCGAGGACGTCTCGGTCCTCCCGCATGATGTGTTCGAACAGGAGTTCCACCTCGCGACGCATCGACTCGGCCAGGTTGGTCGTGAAATTCGGAAACAGAAGCGCCTCGGGGTATATCTGCTTGATTCCCGCAAGGCGGAGCCACTGGCCGGCGAAGTTTCTCGCCAACGCTGACGAGCGCGGGTCTCGGACCATGCGCTCGACCTGGGCTTCGAGGACGCCGGGCTCCCGCAGCCTGCCTTCGCTCGCGATCTGGACCAGTTCGTCGTCAGGAATCGTGCTCCAGAGGAAGTAGGCCAACCTCGATGCCATTTCCAGATCGCTGATGCGGTACACCGACCCCGGTTCGGCCCCGGCAGGTTCCTGTTCGAATCGGAAGATGAACTCGGGTTTGGCCAGGATCGTCTGAATCGAGGCCTGAATCCCGGCCTCGAAGCCGCCCTCGTCGGCGCCGTGTTTGAAGAACTCCATGAGGCTCTCGAGGTCTTCCGGGGTGGCGGGCCTGCGGAAGGCCTTCCCGGCCAGCTCCGAAATGATCTCGGTGGCGCACGCCTGCTCCTGGTCCGGTGCCTCCGGCCGGCAGGTAAAGATCCTGCGGCGGCTCGCGCTGTCGGACACTCCGGTCGGGTTGTACGGGCCGGTCACCGAAAATGCCTGCAGGTGAGGCAGTCCGGTCAGCTGCGGCGTCACGGAAATGGTGGTGTCGGCAAGTGTCTGTTCGATCAGCCTGTAATGATCCTGTACCGGGCCGTCGAACTTCGAGATGAACGCCACCGAGAGGTTGCGCTGGCCCGCGGCAATCTTGACGGGTTCGGTGAAGTAGTTGGCGTCTTCTTCCTTGATTGTAGGGTCGAGCTCCAGGATCGCCACCCGCTCCCCGTCGACCGAAACCTCGATCTGCTGGCCCTGTAGTTGCTCGGGCAGCGCGATGCCCACCAGTTCGCCGGGATAATAGTAGTAGAAAGTAATCTTGAAGGAGTACTCGCCGTCCGCCGGAAACGTGTGCATGACCGAGGTGCCGCCGCGCGTCCCGAACGGAGTCCCGGGAACGTGACGCATCTGATTCGCCAGCCGCGAGACCTGGTACAACGTCATGCCCGGTGTGGCTTCAGCATCCCCGATGGCATCCCGGCTGATCCTCTCGGCCGCGCGGATGTACGCCCCCATCAAAGCGGGTGTAATCGTCAACGCCTCCGACATGTTGTCGAAACCGTTCGTCGTAGCGTCGGGCGGCAGGAGGTCCTCGACGTCTACCTCGACGCCGAGCAGATCCCGCACCGAATTTCGGTACTCGGTGCGATTCACACGATGCAACTCGGGCGCGCTCGTGTGGGGTGCGACCGAGGCGGCGCTGTCTATGCGTGTTTCGATCGCAGACGCCAACGCTTTGAGCATGTCGGAAGTGGGCCGGGGTGCCCCGACCGGAGGCATCATGCCGGCCCGCAACTTGCGTACGACTCTCTCGGCCTGGGCCGCATTCTGTTCAGGATGCTCCAGATCGAGGTCCGTCCAGGAAAACCCCCCTTCCTCGAAGGCATCGTTGTGGCACGCGAGGCAGTACTCGTTCACCAACTCCAACTCCGAGGCGACGGGCGACATGGTGGCATTGGTCTGGGCCAGGGCTGAGGTTGTAGCAACGCCCGGAGCCAGTAACAAGACCAAGGCGCCAACCACGCCAGTCAACAACGACACGACCTTCATCGATAATCCCTCCTGGGCTGCGCTCTGGACACCTACTACCCCGCGGCCGAGCGGAACGGTCCGCCCCCCCCTCAGATAGCTCGAAAGCAAACGTTGAGCCCGTCCCCGGTTTGGACCGGCTGTCCTCGTCTTTCAACCAACGGGTTCAAGCCACTTATCTGGCATCGAACTCCTCACTATAATTTCGCTTGCGAAGTGCCGTCAATGCTTTATCAACTGATTATGTGCCGAATTTGAATGAACAGTCAATTTTGAGCCATCTAGATCCCTGACTACGTGCTATATCAATAAGTTAAAAGGGATTCTATCTTGACACCGATTGAGGTCTGACCCTAAATTATTTAAGCAGAATAGCCGACTCCACCATGCCGAAATGCGAAAGATCGTGTCGCCACGGCTTAATGCGCAGACGAGAAGCTCGGGCTACTTGAGCGCATTTGGCGCTACGACGTTGGGTTATCCACCGCTGGTGGACAACCGCCTAAACAGGAGAAACATGTTTAAGAAATCTATCCTTGGAATGGTCGTTATCTTATTGCTCGCCGCAACCGCGGGAGCACAGTCGACGACTGGTACGATTACGGGGACCGTGTCCGACATTACGGGAGCTGTGTTGGTCTCAATAGGTCGATGCAACACTTCACA
Organism: Terriglobia bacterium; assembly: GCA_965206125.1. Lineage (GTDB taxonomy): Bacteria > Acidobacteriota > Terriglobia > 20CM-2-55-15 > 20CM-2-55-15 > CAXWPM01. The sequence goes on along the minus strand of CBDBIN010000041.1, from coordinate 121,146 downwards.
TGAAGAGAGAGGTGAAGTGTATGGCGAAGAAACGAAAGCAGAAGCCGAGGAGGCAGCGGCGATGGTTCACAGCGACCGAGCTGGTCGAGATGTGGGATCGATGGCAGCGAGGAGAGACGACCGAGGAGATCGGGCGTGTGCTGGACCGAGCCAGAGCGACTGTTCACCAGCAGCTGGCGGTGTATGGTGGTATCCGTCCCCGACGGCGGTGTCGCGCAGCGCGGGTGCTGACTCTGATCGAACGCGAAGAGATATCCAGGGGCATCGCGGCGAAGCGATCGATTCGCTCGATTGCGATGGTTGTCGGTCGCGCACCCTCGCCGGTGAGTCGAGAGATTGCCCGTAACGGCGGCTATGCTCACTATCGGGCGTCAGCTGCGGATGAGCAGGCCTGGGAACGCGCCCGCCGTCGGAAGCCTTGTCGCCTGACCCGGTGTCCACGATTACGGCAGCTCGTTGAAGAGAAGCTGCGAGACGATTGGGCACCTCAACAGATTGCCGGGTGGCTGAAGCTCACATTCCCGGACGACGAGTCGCTGCACGTGTCCCACGAAACCATCTATCGCAGCCTTTTCATACAGGCGCGCGGTGCTTTGAAGAAGGAGCTCACTCAGTATCTGCGCTCGAAACGATCCATCCGCCGATCCCCCTGGCACACGGGACGCAGGGGCCACGGAAGCGGACAAATCAACGATGCCATCTCCATCAGCGAACGTCCGGCTTCAGTGGAAGACCGCGCCGTCCCCGGTCATTGGGAAGGCGACCTGATTGCCGGATCGAAGAACACCTACATGGCGACGCTGGTCGAACGTCACTCACGTTACGTGATGCTGGTGAAGGTTCCGAACAAGCAAACCGAAACCGTCATCAACGCGCTGATCGAACACGCTCGGACACTACCGACCGAGCTCTACAAATCGCTGACCTGGGATCGTGGTCTGGAGATGGCGGATCACAAACGGTTCACTCTGGCGACCGACATTGCCGTCTACTTCTGCGATCCGAAGAGTCCATGGCAACGGGGCTCGAATGAGAACACAAATGGTCTGCTCCGATACTATTTCCCGAAACGAACGGACTTATCCGTACACTCACAGGAGCATCTGAATATGATTGCGCGGAAGCTCAACAGACGGCCCCGTCAGACGCTGGGGTTTCACACTCCAGCTGAACGATTTAACGCATGTGTTGCATCGACCGGTTGAGCCGGCAGTGCTTCCCGGCGTCGATGTCACGGTTACCAACGAAGGAACCAACCTGACCAGGAACCTGGTCACGAACGAATCCGGTCTGTACACGGCGCCCCAGCTCCCTATCGGAGTGTACCGCGTCGAGGCGCAGTTGCCCGGTTTTCAGACGGCAGTCCAGAGCGGCATTCAGCTGCGGGTTGACCAGCGGGCCAGAATCGATCTCGCACTCGAGATCGGGCAAGTCAGCCAGATCATCGAGGTCACAGCAGAAGCCCCGTTGATTCAGTCTGAAGACTCCGCAATCGGAACGGTCATCGACCAGCAGAAGGTCGCGGAGCTCCCGCTGAACGGCCGTAATTTTGAGAGCCTTGTCCTGCTGGTCCCCGAAGCCGTTACGTCGCACCAGGGCTCGCACCTCGGAAACCGCGGCGGCGTGGTGGTCGCAGGCATGGACGAGCACTACCAGAGCTTCTACGTAGACGGCGTGGACAACGTCGACACCATCATCCGCAACTTCACCTACCGGCCGTCGATCGACGCGATCGAGGAATTCAAGGTGCAGTCGACCGGCTACGCGGCGGAGTTTGGCCGCAACGCCGGCGCGGTCATCAACGTCACGACCCGCTCGGGAACGAACCAGTTCCACGGTTCGCTGTTCGAGTACCATCGCAACAAGAACCTCAACACCCGAGGGTTCTTCGCCGAGAAGGCCGACCTCGAGAAGGAAGAGTTCCTCAGGAACCAGTACGGCGGCACCATCGGCGGCCCGATCGTCCGGGACAGGACGTTCTTCTTCTTCTCCTACGAGGGACAGCGCCAGGCGCAGGACGAAATCAAGCGCGCGACTGTTCCCACGGCACTGATGCGAGCGGGAGACCTTTCGGAGCTTGGTGAGATCACCGATCCGACGACGGGCCTTCCGTTCGATGACAACACCATCCCGCAGGCTCGATGGTCCAACGTCACCTCGGAAGTCATGTATTTCTGGCTCGCACCGGAAACGGGCGGGCTTTCGAACAACGTGTCGACATCCGGAAGCAGGACCGAGAACTTCGACACCATCTCGATCCGGCTCGACCACTCGTTCAGTGACGCCCACCGCGCGTCGGGACGCTACAGCTACGCCAAGGAATTCATCTTCGACCCCTATGCCGCTGAAACAGGGGGCGGCGCCCTGCCGGCCTTCGGTCAGTGGAATCCGCGGTACCGGACCAGCGCGGGCATCAACCTGACGAGCATCCTCACGCCGACACTCATCCACGAATTCCGCGTCGGCTTCAACCGGTTCGCGCAGCCGCTGACCGACCAATACAACGCGCTGGCATCACTGGTTGGTGAGGAACGGACCCCTCTGCCCCCGACGATGGCGGCTATCGCCCGGAACCGCGACGCCTTCGATGGGTTCAACCTGAGCGGGCAGGTGATTTCGCTGGGTGGCAGCGGCGGGTTCTGGCGCCTGAACAACACGTGGAACATCATCGACTCGATGAACTACAACACGGGGAACCACTCGTTCAAGATGGGGGTGGACTACCGGCAGATGGACTTCCACAACATCACCGGCGGACCCAACAGCTACACGTTCGACGGTTCCTTCACGGGCGAACCGTTCGGAGATTTCCTGTTGGGACTCCCCATCACCGTAGCCACGCAGGTCGGTATTCCGGAGCTCGGCATCGGGCCGCGCGAGTACGGTCGCGAACGGAAGCGTGAGTTCTCCTGGTACATCCAGGACGACTGGAAAGTCACGCCGAACCTGACCCTCAACTGGGGACTCCGCTGGGACTACTACGATCCACTGACGGCGCTGAACGGCCTTTCCGGCTGGAGCCCCGTGGACAATAGGATTCACGTCATCTGTCGTGAAGCCTACGAAGCCGAGTGCGGCGCGTCGGTTGCGGACCCCGCGCTCTACGTCATCCAGGATGGGGGCAACGGCATCGTTCCGGAGGGACTGTTCAACCCGGACAAGAACAACTTCGGGCCTCGTTTCGGTTTCGCCTACAGCCCATTCACGGGCAACAAGACAGTCTTCCGGGGCAGCTACGGGATCATGTACGACTCGGACGACCGTCACAAGTCGTTCTGCTGTGTGAAGGGCGCACCGTTCAACAAAAGCCTGACGTTCCGGTCCAGCCCGGACACGCCCGAGATCGACCTCGACGTCGACCCGTTCCCGGCGGAACTCGGTCGGGCCGGGTCGCTTAGCTCCGGCACCTACGATGTGAACCGGCGAGACACCTACGCCCAGAAGTGGAACGTAGGTGTCCAGCATGAGCTGTCGGGCCGCATGATGGTCGATGTCAGCTACGTCGGATCGCTCACTCTGAAAGGACAGCGCAGTATTCAGCAGAACCAGCCCCTGACGCCTGGTCCGGGAAGCGTGCAGGCGCGCCGGCCCTACTCGTCGTTCGTCTCGCTGAACATGAACACGAACAGCGGTGCGTCCAACTTCCATTCGATCCAGACAAAGCTCGAACAGCGCTTCTCCAGCGGGTTGACCTTCATCAACTCGTTCATGTGGGGGAAGGCCATGGACGACAGGGCCATCCGGACGGCCGGAGGGGGCGGGGTCCAGGATAACTACAACTGGGATGCGGAATACGGTCCGTCGAGTTTCGACGTCCGCTTGAAGTACGGCCTGAGCTACATCTATGAAATCCCAGGCGGTGGGAATGCGTTCACCGAGGGCTGGCAGGTAAGCGGCATTATCAGCGCGCAGAGCGGACGCCCGTTCACGCCGCGCCTCGGCGCCAACGTCGCCAACGTCGGCACGACCTCGCGGCCGCACCGGATCTGCGACGGGAAGCTCAGCAACCCGACCGCGGACGCCTGGTACGACACGAGTTGTTTCGTGACTCCGGAGCAGTATACCTTCGGCAATTCCGGACGGGGAATCCTCACGGGCGACGGGTTGTTCAACTTCGACATGTCCCTCATGAAGAACACCTACTTCGGGGGCGAGCGCGTCAACATGCAGCTCCGCCTCGAGATGTTCAACATCACCAATCACACGAACTTCGGTTTCCCGGAGACTCGCGTGGATCGCGGGAGCGCGGGATCGATCAATCGCACGCTCGGCAGTCCCCGGCAAATTCAGCTGGGAATTCGCTTCGTCTACTAGTCCCTGATCAAGCGTGATTGACGAGGTATTGATAGCGGCATAGCAGCAGAAGTACCCGAAATGCCCCCGTTCCGTGTGAATAAAGACTTGGAAAGAGTCTACGGAAAAGGAGGCATTTCGGATGAACGATTATACGCGCAAGAACATGAAGAACCGCAAGCGGCGAATCGAGCGCCGGCTTGCGGACCGGAATTGGACAGATCAGGCGGCGCCGATGTTTTCGGCGAGCAACATTCATTATGAGATGGGAGAGCGGACGCGCGGCACGGCGGTGGGCGGAATCGGGATGATGCAGTTGGTGGCGCGGCGGACGGGGCTGGTCAAAGCCATCGACGAGAGTGTGCATGTGCTGAAGCGGCACTTGCCGTATCACGAATCGGATCACGTGCTGAACATCGCCTATAACGCGTTGAATGGAGGGACGTGCCTGGAGGACATCGAGTTGCGGCGCAACGACGAAGTGTATCTGGATGCGCTGGGAGCGCAACGGATTCCGGACCCGACGACGGCGGGAGACTTCTGCCGGAGATTTGAGCCCAGCGACGTGGAGTCTCTGATGGAGGCGACGAATCAAGTCCGGCTGCGAGTCTGGCGCCAGCAGCCCGAGGCGTTTTTCGAAGAAGCGGTGTTGGACGCCGATGGGACACTGGCTGAAACCACAGGCGAATGCAAGCAAGGAATGGACGTGGCCTACAACGGGACCTGGGGGTATCACCCGCTGGTGATTTCGCTGGCGAATACTCAAGAGCCGCTGTACCTGGTCAATCGCAGCGGTAACCGGCCCTCGCATGAGGGAGCGGCCGCACGGTTCGACCAGGCCATCGCGCTGTGCCGTCGAGGCGGGTTTCGCCAGATCCTGCTGCGCGGGGACACCGACTTCAGCCAGACCCGGCACCTGGATGGATGGGACGACCAGGGCGTGGGATTCATCTTCGGCATCGACGCCATGCAGAATCTGGTGGCGCTGGCCGATGAACTGGAACCGCACCAATGGACGCGTCTGGAACGGCCCGCCAAGTACGCGGTGGCCACCGAACCGCGCCAACGTCCCGACAACGTGAAGGAACAAGTCGTTCGGGAGCGCGGTTTCGACAATATCCGGTTGCAGGGCGAGGATGTGGCCGAGTTTGCGTATCGGCCCAGAGCCTGCGACCGGGACTACCGCGTTGTCGTGGTGCGGAAGAATCTGTCGGTGGCCAAAGGCGAACAGGTGTTGTTCGACGACATCCGATACTTCTTCTACATTACCAACCGCTCGGATTCGGCCAGCCAGATTGTGCTCCGTGCGAATCAACGGTGCAATCAAGAGAATCTCATTGAGCAGCTCAAGAACGGCGTTCAGGCCTTGAGGATGCCGGTCGGGGATCAGACCAGCAACGGGGCCTACATGGTCATGGCGTCGCTGGCCTGGACACTGAAGGCGTGGTTTGCGTTGCTGCTGCCCGAAACCGGACGCTGGGGCCAGAAGTATCAGGCCGAGAAACAGACGGTACTGCACATGGAGTTCAAGACGTTTCTAAACGCCTTCATGTTCGTGCCTTGTCAGCTCGTGCGCACCGGGCGGCGCATCCTCTTCAGGATTCTGGCCTGGAACCGGTGGTTGCCGGTCTTGTTCCGTGCCGTGGATGTGCTGCATCAACCTCTGCGATGCTGACCCGATCATGGCCCTGAGCCCGGGCGATCGAGGTCCCGGTTTCTGTCAACCGCTCCAACACCATCGAGGCTGAACTGAAACAGATCCAACAGAAACCCGATACCTGGATAAAACGATCCGGGAGCGGGATTCTATGCCTCGAATTTTATGCGCGCAACCTGGCCGTTGGCGGACTGGTTATGCGCTTGTTTTAGGACTAGTCACTCGTTTTTTGAGCAAGAAAGGGCCGGGAGGAATCCCGGCCCTTTTGCTTTGCCTGCAGGTGCGGTCTATCAGCGCACACCGTCCGAATTCCAAGGCGTGCGGTCATAGACCGCACCTACAGAAGACAGACAATCCTGCAGGTCGCGCTCACTCAACCAGATCCGACTGTAGGTGCGCTCTATGAGCGCACTTCGTCTGAATTCCAAGGCGTGCGGTCATAGACCGCACCTACAGAAGACAGACAATCCTGCAGGTCGCGCTCACTCAACCAGATCCGACTGTAGGTGCGCTCTATGAGCGCACTTCATCCGAATTCCAAGGAGTGCGGTCATAGACCGCACCTACAGAAGAACGTCATCCCGCACGGACAGGCGATGGACCTCACCCTGGTAGGGCCAGTCTTCCGAGTCGGCGACAAGACCGGCGCGCACGGGGTTCATTTGAACGTAGTTCCACTTCTCGTCGTAGGATTCCTCGGATCGCATCAGGTGGTCATGAAAACCGCGCTGCCAGTGAGGTGCTGCTACCGTGCGTTGCCTCAGAGAATTAGACAGGGAGTTCTTCAAAGACTTCATCCAAGCCGAGAGCCCCGGAGAGTCTGGAGTGAACGCCGCAAACAGGTGCAGATGATCCGGCATGATCACATACCGGCCAACCCACACTTCGTATGCCGGAGAATTATGGGCAAAGGTCTTGAAAGCCTGATGAACATGGCTACGATCGAGAAGGTGACGCCGACGATGCGTGCAGGCCGTGACGAAATAGACAGGATAAAGTCTGTAGGTTTCCCGAAGCCTGCCGGGCTGGGGCATGTTTTCCTACCGACAAGGGCCGACTGAGTAGGCGCTTCCATACTAACTCACGTCTTCTGTAGGTGCGCTTATTCCGCCGGGAGTGCGGTCATAGACCGCACCTACAGAAGAGGTCTGACGACAAGACCAGGGCGCACTGCCGGTGAGATCCGACTGTAGGTGCGCTCTATGAGCGCATGCGAATTCCCGAGCGTGCGGTCATAGACCGCACCTACAGAAGACGCTCTAACGCTGCAGACGATCGAGCATGGACAGGGCGGTGGAATCATTCGGATCGATCGCCAGGACCCGGTCGAACAGGGCGATCGCTTCGGATGATCGTCCATCGGCGGCGGCAAGCATGCCCAGGTTGTTGAGCGCCAGGGCACTCAGCGGGTCCAGTTCCAAAGCTCTCCGGTAAGATTCCACGGCCAGGTCCTCGCTGCCCATCGCGGCACGCGCCACCCCGGCGACGAGGTGATTGTCCGCCCGGCCGGGCTGCAGACGAATCGCCTCGAGGAACCGCTCCAGAGCCTCTTCAACACGATCCGTCTCCAGGTAGAGCAACCCCAGGTTGTAGTGTGCCTCCGCGTAGTCAGGGTCTGTCGCGATCACCAGACGGTACACTCCGATGGCCGCGGCGGTCCGGCCCAGGCGGGCATAGCCGGCAGCCAGGTCGAAGTACGGCTCGGGAATACCCGAAGGATCGGCCTCGATGCTCTCTTCGAGGCGCCGGACGCCGTCTTCGACGTTTGCGCCCCGAACCAGACCGAGGCCCAGGTAGAGGTTCGCCCGCGGTTCCGGCAGGTAAAAAGCGAGAGCGCCGCGGTAGCCGGTGTTGTCTTTCTCCACGATCGGCTCCAGGAGCCCGGGATCGACGTCTTTCCGGATATAATGGTCGGTCATCGTCACGTGAACGATGTCATCGGTGCGCCGCTGGGGCATGTGGCATGACGCACAGTCATCATCGCTTGCGGCGCGGCGATCCGGCGCGGCTGAGCAACCCTCGGGTCGGTGGCAATCCAGGCACCGTTGCCTGAAATAGTCCGTCGGGGAATCCGGCTTGCTGTGCGGGTCGTGGCAGCTCGTACAGGTCATGTCGCTACCGAGGTAACACGCCGAGCGGACGAGTTGGTAGCCCTGGTGGACGATGTTGAAATCGTCGTCGTGCTCGGATCCCGGTGGAAAGTCGAAGTAGGCGGCGTACGAAGTCAACGCCTCGCCCGGACGGAACGAGAACACGCCTCGCCCGAGCTTGACAAGGGAACTCGGCAGCGGCGCGCTGGTGGTTTCCAGATGGCATTGGAGGCAGACGTCCATCTGCCTGTCCCGATCCAGGCTGGAAGGGTTGACGATCGTCTCGCGAATACGCACGGACGGCGCGTCGGCAAGAGCGGCCGAGACATGCAGGCTCCCCGGTCCGTGGCACCGTTCGCAGTCGATGCTCTCTCCGACATCGGCGGGATATAACGCAATCTGGGCCTCGTAGCGGTCTTGTCCCGGATCCAAATCGGGATACGCGGCGTGGCAGAAGATGCAGCGGTAGTTGATCCGGCGCGTGAAACCGTCATGGTTCGGAGTGTCGAAGCCGGGAGCGATCCCCCAGGCCGCTTCCTCGGTGTACCAGACAACCGGCATCTGGACGAGTTCCCCACCGGGCAGTCGTGCCAGGTAGTCCCGCTCCTTGTGCCCGGACCCTATGGCAAAGCCGATCTCCATCTCGAGTGAATGAACTTCGGCCCCGGACTCATCGAGCAGGAACCGCCGCTGGTAAGAGCGGCCGTCCCGGCGGCTCATCTCGAAATACTGGTCGGATGCCTCGTGATAAAAGGGCGCGGAGTTCCAATCCTCGATGGCGGGAGCGGAAGCGATCGGCTCGAGCGTCCGGGCCATCCCGACGCGCTGATAGCCTTCGGCGAGCGCGGCGTGGCAGTCTGCGCAGGCCTGGGCCCCCACGTATTCGGGCTCCTGGAGAACAGGTGATCCCGCTCCCACCACAGCCAGCACAGAGGCCGCCCCGATCAGGGAGAAGAAGGCGCGCACACTATTCCTCGGCCATGGACGGATACCCGTAATCGGTCGGGGGTTCGAAGGTCTCTTTGATCGTGCGTGCCGACACCCAGCGGAGCAGGTTGAGCATCGATCCGGCCTTGTCGTTCGTTCCGCTGGCTCGGGACCCTCCGAAAGGCTGCTGGCCGACAACCGCCGCGGTCGGCTTGTCGTTCACGTAGAAGTTGCCGGCCGCGTAGCGGAGCTCGCGATGGGCATCGGCGATGGCGCTACGGTCTTCAGCGAACACGGCGCCTGTAAGCGCGTACGGAGACGTCGTGTTGACGAGTCCGAGAGCGCTGGCCCATTCCTTCTCCGGATAGACATATAGCGTCACGACAGGTCCGAACAACTCTTCGCACATCGTCCGGAAGTCCGGCGTCTCGGCTTCGATCAGCGTCGGTCGGACGAAATAGCCAACGGAATCGTCGACCTGACCTCCGGCAAGGATAGTCGCATCGTCGGACGACTTCACGTAATCCAGGTATCCGGACAGGTTGTCGAACGACGCGCGGTCGATGACGGCGCCCATGAAGTTCCGAAAATCCGCCACGTCGCCCATCGCGAGCCCGTTGATCTGGTCCACGAGACGATCCTTCATGCCCTTCCATAGATTGTCCGGGATGTAGATCCGCGATGCGGCGCTGCACTTCTGCCCCTGGTATTCGTAGCCGGCTCGTACGATCGCCGTGATGACGGCATCGGCGTTCGCGCTGGGGTGCGCGATGATGAAGTCCTTCCCTCCCGTCTCACCGACGATGCGGGGATAGGAGCGGTACTGCCGGATGTTCGCCCCCACCGTCTCCCACATCCCCTGGAACACATCGGTCGAGCCGGTGAAGTGGATGCCGGCCAGATCCGTGTGCGCCATGGCCGGGGCGCCGACCGACCCTCCACTGCCCGGCACGAAGTTGATCACGCCGGGTGGCAGGCCGGCCGCTTCAAGAAGGCGGGCCAGGTAGTATCCGCTGTAGACGGTCGAGCTGGCAGGCTTCCAGACAACGGTATTGCCCATGATCGCAGGCGCGGTGGGCAGGTTGCCGGCGATCGATGTAAAATTGAACGGCGTGACGGCAAAGACGAAGCCCTCGAGCGGGCGGTAGTCCAGTCGATTCCACATACCCGCGGAAGACCGCGGCTGATCCGAGTAGATGGCCTCTGCAAAGTGCAGGTTGAACCGCCAGAAGTCAATCAACTCGCAGGCCGCATCGATTTCGGCCTGGTGCACGGTCTTGCTCTGGTTCAGGATGGTGGCCGCATTAACGGTATTTCGCCACGAGCCGGCAAGCAGGTCGGCCGCCCTCAGAAACACTGCCGCCCGTTCGGAGAAGCTCCACGAAGCCCATTCGCGGTGGGCCTCGCCTGCCGCCACGACCGCCTGTTCCACTTCGGCGGCCCCGGCCTTGTGCCACCTGGCCAGTACATGCCCGTGCTTATGGGGGATCACCTGGGTACCCACGTCACCGGTTCGGACCTCGTTGCCACCTATGAGGATCGGAATCTCGATCTCTTCGGACGACATCTCCGCGATTCGAGTCTTGACGGCCGCCCTCTCTGGAGTGCCCGGAGCGTATGACAGGACTGGTTCGTTGACGGGATCGGGAACGCGAAAGTGACCATTCATGGCGGCTGGTTTCTCCTGTTCAGGGTTGCCCAGACCCCCCAAATCGTGCACAGACAGGGGGTCGAAAACCGTAATTATCTCACACAATCAAAGGGGGGCCTGCCGCCCCAGAGGCGTACTATTTGAGCCTTTCGCTTGACTCGGGAGCCCGCCGCACTAGAATGGCCCTAGTTACGCAGCCGGTGGTAGAACCCTCGAAGGCCGCGTTACGGCCAAACGGCGCCGGATTCTAGGAGGCGAGGACGAGACAATGCTCCTTCATTGGGAGGAGTCGGCGACAACGAAGACGGCGCCGTTGCGCCGTAACCCTTTGGGCGCACGGGGGTTCGGGCCTCGGGCTTTGTCCCTCGTCGGTTACGATGAAACCGCATCGCGCTCTCCTCACTTCGCGCCCGCGACCCGAAGACCCGTGCGCGCGACCCTTGAGGGTTCTACCACAGGCTGCTTACCCAGAAAGAATTACGCACTCATCCGAATCCAACTAAGGGAGGGGTTCATGTCCATTCGTTATTTGCCAGGGCTGATGGCCGTTTGCATACTCGCCGGCTGTGCCACCGACCCTCAATCTCACGACGTCTTGCAGTCGGTCGCCGCCGAAATGGGCGGGCTCGAGCAGATCGGGGCCGTTAATTCGATCGTTCGCCAGGGATCCGGTTCCCGCACTTTGATCGGGCAGGTTACTAACCCTGGCGATGCGCCGTCGGCGGCCCAGATTACCAACTACACCGAAGCTGTCGATCTCGGGGGTGGACGGGCCCTGGTCGAGTACGACATGGTCTTTGGCGAGTTCCAGCAGCACCGGAGGGAAGTGCTTACCGAGCACGGTACCGGTGCGGACGCCACGCCCGTCGGCTATCAGGTGGCTGGTGAGAATGGATCGGTGGTGTCCGCCGGCGGGCTGATGAGCTTTTCCGCTTTTGATACCCCCGCGATGCTGCTGGACCGAAGCATCCTGAGCATCGTGTACGCAGGTGTGGAAGAGACGGTGACCTCGACGCGGCCGTCGTTGCCCAGCGAGTTCAATGGGGTGCCCAGCCGCCGCGTCGAGTTCAGCTACAAAGGAGCCGCCACGGGCCTGTTTGTCGACGACGAAACCGGCCTGGTCGTCGGTATCGAAGTCATGGAAACGGATCCGTTCCTCGGGGACGTTTCGGTGGAGTACACCCTCGGGGACTACCGTGAGGTCGGCGGCTTCCAGGTGCCCCATCACATGCGGATCGTGAAGGACGGGACAGAAGTCGTCAACATGCAGTACGACTCGATCGAAATCAACGGGTCGCTACCGGAAGGCGACTTCGCGATCCCCGGGGAGATGGCCGAGGATGCCGAAACGGCAAGCGCGGATCTCTTCACACCCTTGGAGTTGGTCCGCATCAGCGCGGGCGTCTACCACGCCGTCGGTTCCTCCTACAACAGCCTCGTTGTGGAGTTCCCCGATCACCTCGTCGTCGTCGAGGCGCCTTCTAGCGAGGTGCAGGCCGACATGCTGAACCGCGCCCTGCGTGACGAGTTCCGACTCAAGTCGGTCGAGTACGTCGTCGCGACCCATCCCCACCCGGATCATGTCGGAGGAATTCGGAAGTTCGCGTCACTCGGCGCGACGATACTCACCGAGGAACGACACGCCGGCACCATCCGGAACTTGATCGAAGCGCGTCACGGCTACAACCAGGACGCACTGCACCTGGCGATGAACACGGGCCGGGGCGAAGGCGTGGGTGTCGTAGAGACCTTCGAGGGCTCCCACGAGCTGACCGACGGAAACCGAACGTTGATGCTGTACGCGATCGAAACTCCTCATGTGATGCCGATGGTCGTGGCCTACCTGCCGAGGGAGCGGACGCTGTTCGAGAGTGACCTGTACAGTCCCGGAGCGCCGGCGGCAACGCCGGACGCCGAGGCCCTGCTCGATGCGATCACGGCCCTTGAGCTTGATGTAGACACAATCCTCGGCGGGCATGGAGGCCGAGCCGACATCGAGGAACTCCAAGGCGCATTTGAGGAGGAAACGGAAGAACCGGATGGAAACTGAGCCACAATCCCGCATCTCTCACCAGCGTCGGGCCAGATAGAACACAAAAGGGGACCCGCCTAAGTCGGGTCCCCTTTTGAGAGAAAATAACGGAATACGGACTGGTCAGTCGCCGCCGCGGCCCAGCTGGCGGCGGGCGGCCTCGATAACGTCGTCCATGCCTTGCGTCCTGCCGCCGGTATTCGCCTTGTAGATGGTTTCGAGCATGTCATAGCCGCGCGCCGAGTAACCGCCGTTGAGCAGGTAAGCCTTTGCGAAGTTGTTCATCGCTGAAGCCACTTCGTTGGTCTTGAGCAAACATTCCGCGATGTAGTAGTACGCCTTGTCACTGCGGGGGCTCATGTTGAGCACCCTTCGCCACTCCTGTAGCGCCTGGGGCCATCGTTCGGCCGCAAATTGGTTCCGCGCGACGGTGTCCTGGAGGTAGAGCTGGATCTCGCCCCACTGCGCAGCGGACACGCCGGAAGGCGCCGACCGCAGCCCCTGCTGGAGCCGCCGCGCCATAGCCGCTGCCTGACCCAGTCGGTTCGCCGCGTCGTGCTGGCCGAGGATCGCGTACGCCAGGCTCCACGTGTCTGCCAGCTCCAGATTGTCGGTCGAGATCGTGCCGTATTCCATCACCTTGGCATCGTTGCCGACCTGGGCGTAGGCGTTTGCAAGGGTCAGCGCGATCTGCGGATCCGGGTTGACCTCATAGATCGGCTCGCCGTACTTCACGATGTTCGCCGAATCTCCGGCGCCTGCTGCCGCAGTAAACGCAAGGGCCGTCGCCTGTATGCCTCCAGTACCCTGGGCCGACCACGCATCGGCGAGTTCATAGACCTTGGCCGTTTCTCCTGCACTGGTCAACGCCGCCAGATCGTTCTGGATACCTTGCAGGACTCCGCCCAACAGCCGCTCATCAAAGCCCTCTTCGAGGAATGCCAGGTAGGCCTCCGCCTGAGCGGCGGCATCGGTCATCTGCGACAACTCGGTGTACTTGGCATATTCTGCGCGATACTTCGCCTCAGGATCTTCCGTCGGTTGTTGCTGCGCGGGCAGCGGCAGCAGAAGCAGCAAAAGCAGGGTAGCGGACATAGACACCTCCGAAATCTTCTCTATAGGAAACTGTGCACCAATTAAAACATGGTCCGCGGCGGAAATCCAAGATCTTGAACGACCTGCCCCTCTCGGTCCGAGGAGCGGATTCCCCGTCGACTCCGGTCTTATACCATGGCACGGTTTCGGGGCAAAGCCTCATCGAGGCTGATACCAAACACCTTATGAGCTACGATGGATGCTGACCGTCTTAGACGGGACCGGATCCAATGAGTCGCAAACTGTCACGACATCTTGCAGCGGAAGAAGACCGGAAGCGGGCGCCGCTCTCGCGCGCCGAAGCCTTCCGTGAAATCCGCAACCTGGTTTGGCCGCGACGCGGGCTGCTCGGACTGGGTCTGATCCTGGTGGCGGTCAACCGGGTGGCCGGGCTGGTGCTGCCCGGGGCGACGAAGTTCCTGATCGACGACGTCATCACGCCGGGCAATACCGATCTTCTGCCGCTGCTGATCGGTGCGGTGGCCCTGGCGGTCGTGATTCAGGCGATCAGTTCCTACTCCCTGACGATCCTCCTTAGCACTTCCGCGCAGAAACTGATCACGGACATGCGCATCCGGATCCAGCGGCACGTCGGCCGCCTGCCGGTTCGTTACTTCGATGACAACAAGGCGGGAGCCCTGGTCAACCGTGTCATGTCGGACGTCGAAGGTGTACGAAACCTCGTCGGTACCGGCCTCGTCCAGTTCGTCGGCGGCCTGCTGACGGCCGTGCTCGCGTTCGTGATCCTGATGACGATGAACGCGACCCTGACACTGATGAGCCTGGGGTTCCTGGCGGTGTTCGCCGTGATACTCAACAAGGCGTTCGGCACGATCCGTCCGATCTTCCGCGAGCGGAGCAAGCTTCGTGCAGAGGTCACCGGCCGACTGACCGAGTCCTATGGAGGAATCCGGGTCGTCAAGGGCTTCCACGCGGAGGAGCGCGAGGCGGAGACGTTCGCCGCAGGTGCGATGCAGTTGTTCGACAACGTGAGCCGGACGCTGCGGTCGATGGCGATGATCGGCCTTGCATCGACGCTCCTGCTCGGCCTGGTCAGCATCACGGTCATGATCGTCACCTCACGGCTGATTATCGCCGGCTCGATGACGATCGGGGATTTCTTCGCCTACACGCTCTACATGGGATTCATGGTGGCTCCGGTCATGCAGATGGTCAACATCGGCAGCCAGCTCACCGAAGCCGTGGCGGGGCTCGATCGCGTGCGCGAGGTACTTTCGGAAACGCCCGAGGATGTCGACCCGACCCGGACCGAGGAACTGGGTACGATCTCCGGACATGTCGTCTTTGAAAACGTGATGTTCGAGTACGAGCCGGGCGTGCCGGTCCTCGACGGTATCAGCCTGGACGCCGTGCAGGGAACCGTGACTGCGCTGGCTGGATCCTCCGGATCCGGAAAGAGCACGCTGATCGGACTTGTCGCAGCGTTCGCGAAGCCGACCGGCGGGAAGGTCACGATCGACGGCACGGACCTGGCGAAGGTCGACCTCGGTTCGTACCGCGCTCAACTGGGAGTTGTCCTCCAGGACAACTTCCTGTTCGACGGCACGATCCGTGAAAACATCCTGTTCGGCCGACCCGAAGCGTCCCAGGCCCAAGTCGAGGAAGCCGCACGCATCGCCCGCGTCGACGAGTTCACTTTGAAGATGGAACACGGCTTCGACACAGTGATTGGAGAACGCGGCGTCAAGCTATCGGGAGGACAGCGGCAGCGCGTGGCAATCGCGAGGGCAATTCTTGCGGATCCAAGGATTTTGATACTGGACGAGGCGACCTCGAGTCTGGACACCGAGAGCGAGGCCTGCATTCAGGAAGGCCTCGCCGCACTGATGCGCGGCCGCACGACGTTTGTCATCGCCCATCGGCTCAGCACGATCCGCACCGCGGATCAGATTCTGATACTGGAGAACGGCGTCATCGTGGAACGCGGAGATCACGTCGAACTGCTCGCAAGGAAAGGCCGCTATTTCGACCTCTACACACGCCAGGCGGATCTCGAGGCCAACCGGCTCATCAATCCTGGAGAGGTCACGTCCGAAGCGAAAGACGAGAAAAAGAAGGCCACGCCGCCGCCGGAATCCTCCCCTCTTCAAATCTTCAGCTCACGCCGCCAGGATTGACCATTACAGATTTTCGATCGTGATGGGAGTCAGAACCTCGGCGGGCTCGAAATCCAGGATCCGAGAGTAGAAGTAGAGTTCGGCCTCCAGTGCCCGGCGGATCGACGACGCCAGTCGGAACCCATGGCCCTCTTCTTCAAAAGTCAGATAAGCAAAGGGAATCTTCTTGCGTCGGAGGACGTCGACCAGAAGCTCGGCCTGGGATGGGGGCACGACGTTGTCCTCGAGCCCCTGAAGCACGATGACCGGACTCGCCAGGTCATCCGCATGGGAGATCGGAGATCGCTCCCGGTAAAGGTCTTTCATCTCCGGATAGGGCCCGATGAGCGTGTCATTGTAGCGCGCCTCGAATTTGTGCGTCTCCCAAGTCAGCCGCTCGATGTCGATCACGCCATAATAGCTGGCGCCCGCCGCGAAGGTGTCCGAACCGATGAGTGCGGACAGCGCAGTCAGGCCCGCCGCACTCTTGCCACGGATCACGATCCGCGTGCCGTCCACCCTGCCGGTTCGCGCAAGGTACCGTGCCGCCTGGATGCAATCCTCGGGATCCATGACGCCCCACCATCCTCGGAGTCGATCGCGGTACTTGCGGCCATAACCGGTGCTGCCGCCGTAGTTCACGTCGACAACGCCAAACCCGCGGCTCGTCCAGAACTGTATGCCGAGATTCAGCCCCACGTTGGCCGATGCTGTCGGTCCGCTGTGAGCGAGAACGAGCAGGGGCGGCCGGCCCTCGGGTTCCGCTTCGTATCCCGGATTGGCCGGCGCGTAGAAGAAAGCGTAGCTCGTCCGGCCTTCGAAACCCTCGAAGGCGAGGTGTTCCGGAGTCGAGATGAACCCGGAGGGGACGTTCAGGTTGAAGCTCTGCCGCACGACGTCGGCCTCGGCGGAACGCGGTTCGACAAGAGTGAGTTCCGGTGCGACGGCAGGCGAGGCCCCGATAACGGCGACGCGGCCTTCGCGGTCTGAGGCAATCCCGTCAAAAGCCGTGTAGGGTAGTTCCATCGGCTCGAGCGATCCGGTGCGAACGTCGAGAACAGCTGCCCTGTCCCGCCCGTCTTCGGTATAGATACACGCGAGACGGGACGCATCAAGAAAAGCATAACGCGTCAGCCCGAAAACCCATTGGGGAGCGCCGAACTCTGCGTCCATCGGCAGCAGGTTCTGGGGCGGGCCAGCGCGTTCCACGTAAATGTTCCACCAGCCCGAGCGGTCCGAAACGAAGTAGACGTGCCCGTCCGGGCCAAAATCCGGTCCGAAGATCGATTCATCGCGTCCGCCGGCAATCCGGCGGGCGTTGTCGATCGGTCCGGACGGATCGAGGTCCGCGACCCACAGCTCGGTTCCGTCCCATGGCATCTGCGGATGAAACCAGCAGGTCCAGAGGAGTCGGTCGCCTTCCAGGTTTATACGTGGAAAGGAATAGAAGTCCGCACCTGCCACGAGGGACCTGGGCCGAGTCTTCCCGTCGGTGGGAACCGCGACGATGTCGTTGACTACGTCGCCACCGGCACGGTGGGTTTCCCGGACCGAGATCAGGAGCTTCCCATCCGGTGTCACACCGCCGTCTGCGTACCGGAAATCAATCCCGGGCTCCGGGGCGGGCGTGATCGGGACCGGGTCGGCCCCAGCATCCAAACGGAAGATTGCTGACTGGAAAGCTCGGAGTAGTAGAGCGTCGTTCCATGAACTACCCAGGCGCCACCGCCGTATTCGTGCGCTCGGGTCCGGACGCTGACATCCTTCGGGGAACGGTCGGCGATCCGACCGCTGGCGTCGCGTTCCACGACGACCATGCGTCCTTTCTCAGCAGGCCGTCCCTCCAGCCAGTAGAGGTTCCCGTCAGAAAAACGAGGCTCTGAAAGCGACACCCGACCCGCAGTGATCAGCTCTGTTGTGATCGGGGATTTCCAGGATCCGTACGGAGCGCGTGTGGGCACCGCACCTTACAACGTCGGGTGTTTCAAATGGTGATCTGTCACCGACTGGAACGCGTGCGCCAGCATCAGGATCTCCGCCTCTCCGAACAGCTTGCCCGTAAACCGGAGGCTAGTCGGGTTGCCCTCGCCGTTGAAACCGTGGGGGATGCTGATCTCCGGGTGGCCCGTGAGGTTCGTCAGGCCGAGGCTGCTGCCGACGAACAGGTCGTAGTCGGCAAACCACTCGTTGAGTTCCTCGATGATCCGCGTCCGCTCGCGGTTGGCCTGGATGTATTCGACGGCGGGAACGAACCGGTGCCGCCGGAACGTATCCGGCCAACTGCTCTGCTCGGGGACCATCATGTTGTCGCGAACGCTCAAGGTCAGGTCGTCGAACGCGGCCGCCGACTCGGTCGAAAGAATGAAACCGATCGCCTGCGTGCTCAGGTCCGGCAGCTCCACGGGCTGAAGGTCCACTCCCATCGACATCAGCAGGTTGAGCGCCGCGTCGTCGCGCACCTTGTTCTCCCGCTGCCGGACGACCCGTTCCGGATTCTCCGGATCGTCTTCGATCTCGTTGAAGTACCGGTTGCTCAGGTAACCAACCCTCAGCTTGCGGATGTCGGCGTTGGCATCGAAGTTGAACGGGACGTCGATAATGGAGTTGTCGCGGCCATCCGGCCCGTAGATCGCATCAAAGACGATCGCGCAATCTTCGGCCGATCGGCACATCGGCCCGATCTTGTCCATGCTCCAGCTCAATGCCATCGCACCGTAACGGCTGACCCTCCCGTATGTCGGACGAAGGCCCGTCACACCGTTCCGGCTCGACGGCGACATGATCGACCCCTGGGTTTCGGTTCCGATGGAGAACCCGACTAGTCCCGCAGCGGTCGCCGATCCCGGTCCGGCCGACGAGCCGCTCGACGACTGCTCCGTGTTCCAGGGGTTTCGCGTTTGACCGCCGAACCAGCGCGCGCCCTGCGCCAGCGCTCCCATGGTCAGCTTGGCCACTAACACGGCACCGGCTTCGGTCAACCTTTCGAACACAGCCGCGTTGACATCGATGATCTGGTCCTTGTACGGCGACGCGCCCCAGGTGGTCGGGTAGCCCTTTACCGCGAGCAGGTCCTTCGCTCCCCAGGGAATCCCGTGAAGCGGTCCGCGGTACATCCCGGCGGCGATTTCCTCATCGGCCTTCCGTGCCTGCCCGAGCGCCAGTTCCTCGGTCAGGTTGACGACGCAGAAAAGCGTCGGATCGTGCTCCCTGAGCCGAGCCAGGTAGAGACGCGTGAGCTCTGTCGACGATACTTGGCGCGTCTCGACGAGTTTGGCCAGGTGCGTCACGGGCAAGAACGCCAGTTCCTCGTCGCTGGTCGGCATGGATACGTCCACTTCACTCCGGACGAACGGGTGCCGGGCCCTCGGAAGCTTCATCGACGCGGGAACCGGGTTGAACACGAGCGACGGCATGACGCTGTTGCCGAGTTTCCGCTCGCGCAGTTGCTCGTAGCGCGGGATGAAACTGCGCCGCCCGTTGAAGTCTTCAGCGATCTGGGCGAGTTCATCGGTCGTGAATGTCAGACCGGCCAGCCGGGCCGCACCTTCGATCATATCGGCCGTGATCGTTTCCGCATCCTGCGCCACGGCCGTCATGGTTCCCGGCATCAGGGTCGATCCGAGACCGATCGCCGAGAAGTAGCCGACGAACCGCCTGCGGTTCATGTTCGCGTTCCTGTTCTCTTGCTTGGACATTATCTGTGATGCTCCTCAATTCCTCTGTTGTGTCGTGGCGGAACCCTCGTTTGCGAGCAGATAGCGATCGAACCATGCCGTCATGCGGCGGTAGCTGTCGCGCCGACTGGGAATCTCATCCCATCCGTGATCCTCCATGGGATAGACGACGAGATCGAAATCCTTTCCCATCTCCATCAGCATCTGGGACAGCCGGAACGAGTCCTGGATCTGGACGTTGTTGTCGACCAGGCCGTGCTGGATCTGGAGATGATCCTCCAGACCTTCCGCGTAGTAAACCGGGCTGGACACGCGGTAGGCTTCTTCGTCGGACTGCGGCGTACCGTTCAGGATCCGGCTGGTGTAGCCCTGGTTGTAGTGCGCCCAGTCGGTGACCGGGTACAGGGCGACGCCCGCGCGATATTCGCCGGGATGTCGAAACAGAGACATGATCGTAAAGAAGCCTCCGTAAGAGCCCCCGTACAATCCGATCCGGTCACGATCCACACCATACCGATCCGCCAGGATGTCCAGCAACGGCAGACCGCTATCGATGTCCGAGACGCCCATCTGACGATAGGCATACGTGCGATTCTGGTGCCCATAACCCGAACTTCCCGCGTAATCGAGCGATGCCGACGTGAAGCCGGACTGGTACAGGTAGTTGGCATAGACTCCCGCCGATCCCTGCCAGCCTTTCGTCACGCCTTGCGCGCACTCCCCGCAGCCATGGATGTGGATGACACCCGCGCCGTTTTGCTCTGCCGGTTGCTCCCACACTTTCGCCCATGTCTCTTCCCCGTTGGCGTCGGGGAACGAGATGATTTCGCTGTCGATCCAGTCGTAACGGTAGTAGTCGTCGGTTCCGGATTTCGTGATTCGTTGCCTCGACCGACCGGCAGCGGTGTCCATCAGGTAGAGATCGGAGAGTAGGAGCGGCGACTGGTACAGGATGGCAATCCGTCCCCCGTCGGGCGACAGGATCGAGGTATGCCGGCCTTCGCCCATCGTCAAACGCTCAAGGTCCCCCCCTCGGCGTCGAGACCGTAAAGATGGGTTTCTCCGGGGTGCTCCTGACTCGTGGTCAGATACCACCGACCGTCGGGACCGAGAACGGACCCACGGACTTCGAACTCGCCGTCGGTGAGTCGCTGGACGTTTCCATCTCCGTCAGCAAGGTAAAGCATGGCCCAGCCGGTCTCTTCCGATACGAACCCGAATGCGCTGCCGTCCGCCAGCCACTGGAGATAGCCGGGGTTCCACCGCCCACCGACCAGGGGGCCCCCAATCCAATCGTTCTGATGTTCGTGGTGCACGAGCGCGGTCTGTCCTGTCTCGACGTCGAGCCTGGAAATCCATCGATCCTTATGATCCATCGAGAGGATCTGGACGACGCCCGTATCACCGGTAGGACTCCAATACGGACCGTGTACGACGGTGTCTTGCTCTACACCACTGTCCACCCACGTCACTTCGATGTCGTCGGTGTCCGCGAGCGGATCCACGCGAACGATACCCATCTTGTATTCGGGCACCGGATCGCCAACCTTCGGTCGGGCCTCTCTGGCGTCGGCCTGACCGCTCTCGTTCACGAACTCCAGGAATTGAGTACGCTGCCCTTCGGACCCGCGTTTGATCCACTGAAACGTGAGGTGTTCTCCGTCGGGGCTGAGCCGGATGTTGTAGATGCGGGCTCCTTTCTCGACAGGAATCACCTGCGGCCGGTAGGGCTCGCGTTCCCGTGCCAGCGCGGCGCTTTCCTCACGATCGTTCTTCCTCTGGCGAACGATGTCGATCAACTCCAATTGCTGGTCCTGGAGCCATTTCTCGGCGGAGTCCGGTTCGGGCTCCTCTTCCTTTTCACCGGCGGTAGCTATCAAGCGCACGTAGCCATCCTCGACGCCATAAGCCCAGAGGTCCCCACTACTCCTGCCTCCGGACGACTCGGGTGAGGTCCCGCCAAACCCCCTCGTCCCGAAGAAGATCCGCGAAGCGTCGGGCGCCATGTGCAGATTGCCCAGGTTCGAAGCCGCCGTGTAGACCGCACGGGTTCCGGCATCTTCGCTCCACAAGAAAAGGGTTCCCGACCGCGACCATGCCGCCAGGGACCGGTCGGGGGACCACTGGATGCCGCCCGAAGGGATCGTCAACGCTTCGTCCGCATCGACGGAACGGACCTCCGTGCCCACACGGTCGACGGCAAACCACGGGTCGGTGGCGCCGTTCTGGCCGGAAGCCGGATCCTCCCGCCATCTGAAGTAGACGGTCTCCCCGTCGGGCGACCACGTCGCACTGCGTGGCGATAAACCCAGCCAGCGCGAGTCATAAGACAGGTGATCCAGGGTGAGTTTGAAATCCGGATCGATATCCGCCTTAGTCAGTTCGGATTGCGAGACCAGCTGTGCCTCGGCGCCGATCGAGCAGGCCAGGACGACAGCGCACCCGGCCAGGAAGCGTTTGAACGCGTTCATTGCCTTCTCCCCCAAGGTGATGTGAGTTCTGACGGAGTGTAGACGGCTCCGGGCTCGAATTGAAGCAAAAACCCTGCCACCTCAACCGATCGATGCAACACAAGCGTTGAATCGTTCTGCTGGAGTTTCAAACTCCAGCGTCTTACGCGGCCGTTCATTGAGCTCACGTGCCACCTTGTTCAGGTGCGCCTGCGAGTGCACCGATAAGTCGGTTCTCTTTGGGAAGTACTGTCGGAGCAGGCCATTCGTGTTTTCATTGGAACCACGTTGCCATGGACTCTGCGGATCGCAGAAGTAGACGTCGATGTCGGTCGCCAGGGTAAACCGCCGATGATCTCCCATTTCCTTGCCGCGATCCCAGGTCAGCGATTTATACAGCTCGGTCGGTAGTTTCTTCGCGTGCTTGATCAGTGCAGGCACGACGGTCTTGGTCTGTTTATCCGACACTTTCACCAACATCACGTAACGGGTATGGCGTTCGACCAGGGTCGCAATGTAGGTGTTGTTCGATCCCACTATCAGATCTCCCTCCCAGTGACCGGGAACGGCACGATCTTCGACCTCGGCCGGGCGCTCACGAATCGATACGATATCGGCGAGATCCCCTTTCCCGTGACCTTTGTGACTGGAATGTCGGGATCGACGAATCGTTCGTCTCGACCTCAGATGTCTAAGTAGTTCTTTCTTAAACACCCCGCGCGCCTGCACGAATAGGCTGCGATAGATCGTCTCGTGGGACACGTGATACGACTCATCCTCTGGATAGGATCGCTTCAGCCAGCCGGCGATCTGTTCGGGCGACCAATTCCGCCGGAGCTTCCTCGCCACCATTCGCCGTAACCGCGGATGGCGACCCAACTGACATCGCTTCGGGCGACGGGCCCGGTTCCAAGCCTGTTCATCGGCGACAGACGCCCGGTAGTCATCATAGCCCCCATTGCGCTGGATCTCCCGGCTCACCGTCGAGGGTGAACGCCCCAGACACTCTGCGATCGAACGCAACGACTGCTCGGCCGCGATCCCGCGGGAGATCTCCTCACGTTCCGACAGGCTCAAAGCCAACCTCGACCGTCGTCGTGGTCGAGGACGAATGCCTCCGGTATGCGCCAGCTGACAATATACAGACGATGACAGCTTGCCAAACGCTCGCCCGATCTCATGCAGAGATTCCCCTCGCCGCCACCGATCCCATACCTCCGCCTTCTCCGCCGCCGTGAAACCGAATCGCATCCCTTTCCGCATACACTCCACCTCTTCCTTTTAAGATAAAGTGTTACGTCGATTTAAGATAAAGTGTTACGTCGATCCGTTGAGACCAGCCCCGAACTGAGGCAAACAGGACGTTCAATACCCAGATTGGGAATCCGACTACATAATCGAGCAGATCCTGAGCCATTCGGGCGGCGGATCTCGCTTATATAGATAGGCCACTGTAGCAACATGCGACCGGCTGCTCTGGCATCCGACGTGCAAGGGTAGGGGAGACGTAGATCCCACGAGGCTGGAGCAGCGATTATGTCAAGAGTTCAGCAGGCACCCGACAACCGGGACTCGATCCCGACGACGGAACCGGCGAGAAGCCGACAGGCGAGGCCGCTCCAGGCGGAACTCGATCGGCTCGCTGAGGAGTTTCGCCAGCTCGAGAGCCGGCACGCCGATCGGATCGCCGCGGCCGCCCGGGAGGCCGAGGAATCGCTCGGTCGATCCATCACCGAACGTCTGAACGAGGAGTTCAACAGCAAGCTCGAGACCGGCGTCCGCATAATCCGCGTGCAGATGGAGGAGAGGTTCGAGACAGCCAGGTCGGAATGGGACACGGAGCGCAAACGGCTGCTGGCCGAGATCGAAGACCTCGGCAGGCTGGGCGACATCGGAAAGCTCCGTGAGGAAACAAGGGTCACCGAAGAGGCCCTGGCCAGAATCGCCAAAGACATCGAGTCCATGGTTGAGGACCCCAACATCAAGCTCTCCGAACTCATGCGCAGGAATTCCGAGCAGGCTGAACTGCGTGCCTACCTCCGAGGACTTCATTTCCGCTCTACGACAGAAGCTCCGTAGGAGCCCGTGGTGGGGTCTACCCCGGAGAACGGTCGACGACCGCCCACTATTCGGCGCTCAGAGAGCGGCGCTGCGGTCTCCAGGCGATTCTCACCATTAAGCCTGCTAGTTTCGCCCCGAGGCATGTAAGAATCCGGGAACTCCTGCGTCCAGAGTACGTAACATCCCGTCAGGACGATTACTTGTCTTACAGGAGAACCCCATGAGCGGCATGATCCAGGACCTTCGTTACGCCGGCCGCACCCTCAAACTCAATCCGGGTTTCGCGCTGGTGGCCATCCTGACGCTGGGGATCGGCATCGGCGCGACGACCGCCCAGTTCAGCCTTGTAGAAGCCTTCGTCCTACGGTCGCTGCCCTTCGCCCAGGCCGACCGGCTTGTCCATGTCTGGGCGACGGATCGCCCGAACAATCTGCCGGAGCTACGGGTCTCGGAACCCAACTTCCTCGACCTGGCGGCCCAGAGCACGGCATTCGAGAATCTCGGCGGCTACTATTATTCGTCGGTCGACGTAGAGCGGGGGGATGAACCGATCAAGGTCGGGGCGGGGTACCTGACGGCCAACATGTTTGAGATCCTCGGCGTGCAGCCGGCCCTCGGTCGGACGTTCATCGAAGCGGACGTCGCACCGGACGCTGGGGACCTCGTCGTCCTCAGCCACAGGTTCTGGCAGAATCAATTCGGCGGAGAGCCCGCCATCATCGGGCGCACGGCCATCCTCAGCGGCCGACCCCAAACGATCGTCGGGGTTATGGGACCGAGCTTCGAGTTCCCGCTCAAGGACACGCGTGTCTGGATTCCTCTCGCCCTCGACTCCGCAGGGGACCGGTCGGCATCCGGTCCCCTCCTTGTCGTCGGACGACTCGGCGACGGCATGAGCATCAAGAATGCCGACACCGAAGTCACCGTGATTGCCGAGAGGCTGGAAGCCGCCTATCCGGTCGCCAACCAGGACCGCGGCGCGCGGGTCGTACCGCTCCGAAACGCCATGGTCTTCTTTTACGACGTCCTCCGACTAATCTTCCTCGTCACATCGCTGGCCGTGCTGTTCGTGCTGCTGATCGTCTGCGTTAACGTGGGCAATCTTCTGCTTGCCCGAGCGACCGGGCGCACCCGTGAGGTCGCCGTCCGCCTGGCGATGGGAGCCGGCCGTTGGCGCATCGTGAGACAACTGCTGACCGAGTCGGCTGTCCTTGCGCTGATCGGCGGAACGCTGGGCGCGGTGGTGGCCGCCTGGCTGGCCCGCTTTGTCGATGCGGCCATTCCTGGGGACCTCTACCGTGCCGGATCAATCAGCGTGGGCCCTCTTGCACTGGGCGTAACGGCCGGAGTCTCGGTCGTTGCGGCGCTGGTCTGCGGGCTCGCCCCCGCCCTGCAGTTTACCCGCCCGAACATCGCCGACACTTTGAGGAAAGGTGACGCGGCGTCCCGCGGGGGAACGCGAGGGAGCCGGCTTCGCAAGTTATTGGTGGCGTCAGAGGTTGCCATGGCGACGATGTTGCTGTTCGGAGCCGTTCTGATGTTTGAGACTTTCGCTGCGGTGCAGGAGATCGACGTCGGGTTCGAGCCCGAGGGGCTGTTCACCGCGTCTGTCACGATACCAACCTCGGGCTACGCCGCAGCATCGGACGTCGTGCGCTTCCAGGAGACGCTGATAGAAGCTGCGGCCGCGCTGCCGGGAGTGGAGGTCGCCGCAGGCGTCAACCCGCTCCCGCTCAACTTCGAAATGTTCGGGCAGGACTTCCGGATCGATCCGGGGAATACAGACCGCCTGTTCGCTGCCGCGTTCTGGGTAACGCCTGACTATTTCCGGGCGATCGGAATGCCGGTAATAGTTGGACGTCCGTTCGCATCCGAGGACCGAGAAGGTTCCCCGCGGGTTGCGATGATCAACACCCGCATGGCTGAATTGTACTTTCCGGGCATGGACCCCGTCGGTCGGACTATCCACCTCAAGGAAGACGAAGACGTTTTCGAGCCGGCGACGATCGTCGGCATCGTGGGGGACTCGAAGAGCTTCCTCCTGAACGAAGACAGCGCAGCCCAGATCTACCTCCCTCAGGCCCAGGACCCATCACGGCGCCTGTTCCTTGTCCTGAAGACTTCCACCGACCCGCTGGTCGTCACCGGATCCGTCCGGTCGGAGTTGGCTCGACTGGACCCACTGATGCCGCTCGGCGGTGCGCGGAGCATGGATCAGGTTGTGGCGGAATCCAGAGCCATGTGGAGCGGCTCGGCCGCCGGGCTCGGCGCGCTGGGCGGCGCCGCGCTCATCCTGTCGCTGATGGGCATCTACGGCGTCGTGTCGTTCTTCGTCGGCCAGCGAAAACGGGAGATCGGCGTCCACCTGGCGATGGGAGCCGACCGAAGAGACATCCTGCGGCTGGTCCTTGGCGAAGGCGCCGCGCTGACGCTGATCGGTCTCGGCATCGGCCTGTTGGGGGCGGTCGCCCTCGGACGGTTGATGCAAGGTTTGCTATACGGCGTCTCGGGTTTCGATCCAACCGCCCTTGGAATCACCTCGTTGCTCCTGGCCACGACGGCGCTTGCCGCATGCTATGTGCCGGCTCGGCGAGCCAGTCGTTTGGACCCGATGACAGCCTTGCGCCACGAGTAGCGAAGCCATCCCGGGTACCGCCCAACCAATCGATGACACCGGTCGCCCGGGCTGGATACCATTCGTTCACTATTCCTTTGCCAGTCGAGCCTTGTCAGCTAGCCTTCGTCCTTAGAGACGGACAGACTTCGTGGTCAGGCTTCTCTCGGCCGTCCCCGGGCTCTACCTGAAACACCGGAAGCTACGATGACTATTCACGGCATCAAGAAGTACGCCGGATACGCCACACTGGCAGCTTTTGTGGGCCTGCTCGTCGTTCCCGTCCTGATCGCTCAATTCACGGGCTCGGAAACCCGAAGGTTCGATGGAGTCCGGTTGGCCGATACCGATTATCGGGAGGTTCGCTTCCGAAACAATGAGCAGGATCTCGATCTGGGAGGGATGTTTTTCGTGCCCGAGGGAGAGGGTCCGTTTCCGGCCGCCGTCATCATTCACGGATCGGGAACGAGTCAACGAGACAGCTACTGGTATCTGACGTTGACCCAGTACCTGCAGGACAGCGGCATAGCCGTTCTCCTTCCTGACAAACGGGGCTCCGAACAATCCGAAGGAAACTGGCATACCGCCAGCTTTCAGGATCTGGCTACCGACACACATGCCGGGATCGCGTTCCTCAGGGCACAAGTCGAGGTAGCCATATCGGACATCGGCATCATCGGGATGAGTCAGGGCGGCCACATCGCTCCGATCGTGGCCGACCAATCGTCAGACGTCGCCTTCCTGGTGAATGTGGTCGGCGGATCTATCCCGATGCATGACCTGCTGCTGTACGAGGAAAACAATAATCTGAAACAGTTGGGCATCCTACCGGGAATCTCCAACGTACTCGCTTACGGCACGAGCGTCCTCGTCAGAACGATCGGAGACGGGGCCTTCTGGTACGCGGTCGGCAACTTCGATCCGATGCCCTACTGGGAAAGGCTCACGATAAGATGTCTGGTTCTGTACGGGAGGAACGATACCAACGTGCCGACGGGGGAAAGTGCCGCGAGGCTACGCTCCTTGGGCAGAGCGAACATCGACGTCAGAATATACGAGGGTTCCGGCCATGCTCTCGAAGATCCTGAAGGTTGGACAGGTGAGGGCGACAGCGTCATCTTCAGGAAAGACGCTCTCAACGACATAGCAGACTTTATCCATTCCCCCTCAACCCTTCCTTAGCAGCTCACGAAACTTCCAGTTCCAGACCGTCCACAAGCCGCGCCGCCACATTGAAGGCCGCGCCTGCGATCAATCCACTCAGAAAGCGGGCAGATATCACAGCCAGTCGTCTCAGCATGGAACCCTGTGTCAACCCCGGTCTACCAACCGGCATGCGGGGAGAATCAGATGAGGAACGGCAGTTCTAGCACGATTTCGTCCTGTGCGGCGAAATGGGCGCCACACTGCGGGCAGAACTGGAACGGGTACCGGTTGGGCTGCTCGTATTCCGAGCCGCACTCACCGCACTGAATCTCATCCTGGACCGCCCATTGATGCTCGATGATCCTGCGGGATTCGTCAGGCCGTGGTTCGCCCCCACTGATCGACTGGTCGCACCATGGGCAGAATTCGTAGGCCTCGTAATCGCCGGCAGGCAACGGCAGGTGGCATCGGCCGCAGAAGTCGGTGTCGGTCTCCCTTCGGTCCAGGTATATGAGCATCGCGACCCGAAGCTCCGTCAAGGTTCGCCGTGCTCCTTGCGGTACCGGATTCATGACAAAAATTATTGCAGGAAAAGCGGTGAGAAAACACTTGAACTCACTCGCCGTCTGGGTCGACACTCTACGTTTGGCAAAGAGCCGAAACGAGGTTAACCAAGATGAAGAAGTTTCTCCTGATAACAGTGATCATGGTCGCCGCGGGTGCGATCGTGGCGGCTGAACGTCCCGCGGCGATGTCGCCGCAAATGTCCGATGCACCCGATGTCACGATGACGAGCCTTGACGGCCGAACCGTCGACCTGAATCAATACCGGGGGAAGGTCGTACTGATGGTGAACGTAGCAAGCGAATGCGGATACACGTACCAGTACGAAGGGCTGCAGAACCTCCACGATCGGTATTCCGACCGCGGCCTGGAGATCCTCGGCTTCCCGTCGAACGATTTCGGCAGCCAGGAGCCCGGGTCAAACGGTGAGATTCAGGACTTTTGCGAGCGGAACTACGGTGTCCGGTTCGACATGTTCTCGAAGATCCCGGTCACCGGCTCGGCCAAGATCGAGCTGTACAAGTTCCTCACCTCCCGCAATACGTCGCCCTTCCCGGGCGAAGTCGCCTGGAACTTCGAAAAGTTCCTCGTCGGACGTGACGGCAAGATCGTCAACAGGTTCAAGTCACCGGTCGAGCCCGAGTCGCGGACGATGATCGGGGCGATCGAAGCGGCGCTCGACTGACCCAGCTTCATTCGGGACAACTGACGGCCGGCCCCGGGGGCCGACCGTCTTCTATTTCTCGACGGGTTCACTGCAGGCGAACCTTTTTAGTGATATTCGCCACCGCCTTCGCGGCGGAGCTGGGCGACAAGACCCAACTGGCCACGCTGCTATTTGCCACAGAAACGGGCACGTCGAAACTCGGCGTGTTCCTGGCCGCGTCCGGCGAAGATCGTGGCAGGGCTCGGGTTCATCGCGATCGGAACCTGGCTTCTGATTGGCGTTCGAACCGAACTTTGAAGCGATTTCGACCCGGCGCCCGGCAGGGCGTGCTCACCGACGATGCGGTATACTCTTTTTCTAGGCGAAAGTGGCGGAACTGGCAGACGCGCTGGACTTAGGATCCAGTGGGGCAACCCTTGAGGGTTCGAGTCCCTCCTTTCGCATCGCGAAACCCTCATCCACCTTATTGAGTATGAAAGCCGAACTGACCGATATCTCGCCGGTAAAGAAGCGGTTCGAAATCGAAATACCCGACGACGTCGTCTCCGGAGAAGTCACCACGATCGCGCGCGAGTTCGCCAAGCGCGCCCGGGTGCCGGGATTCCGACCGGGTAGGGCTCCGCTCGGTGTCGTCAAGAACCGCTACCGCGAGGACATCCAGTCGGAGTTGTACCAGCACCTGCTGCCGAAGTATTTCGCCGAGGCCGTCAAGGACCGCGAGCTGGATCTGGTGGACAATCCTGTCTTCGAAGAGGTCACCTACCTGGCCGGACAACCCCTCCGGTTCAAGGCCGTTTTCGAGATCTACCCGACGCTCGACATCACGAACCACGACAAGATTCCCATCGAAGAGATCCCGACCGAAGTCACCGACGAAGAGATCGATCAGGCCCTCGAGCGCATGCGTGAGGAACAGGCCGAGATGACGCCGGTCGAGGAAGACCGGGGGGCGGAAGCGGGCGATTTCGTGGAAATCTCGTTCACAGGAACCATCGAAGGCGAGGATACGGACCCGCTCACCGGTGAAAACGTGCTCTGCGAGGTTGGAGGCGAAACGACCGTCAAGGAGTTCACCGAACACTTGATGGGCGGGAGGCCCGGCGAGGAGAAAGATTTCGAGGTCCAGTACAACGCGGAGCACCCGGACCCCAAACTCTCGGGAAAGACTATCCACTACGCGATCCGGCTCGGGTCGCTCAAACAGAAATCGCGCCCGCCCCTCGACGACGACTTCGCTCAGAGTCTCGGCGAATACGAAACGCTCGACGACCTGAAGGACAAGATCCGGGAGAACATCGGAAAGCACAAGGAAAACGGGGCGAATGAGCAGGCTCAGGACGCCCTGCTCCGCTGGCTGGAGGAGAACAACGAGTTCGAGGTTCCCGAGAGGCTGATCGAACAGCAGGCCGAGATCCGGCTACAACGTCTGGTGCGCGACCTGGCTGGGCGGGGCATCAAACCAGAGCGGCTTGATGTCGATTGGGGAAAGATCCGCGAAGACCAGTACGCCCAGGCAGTTCGCGACGTTCGCGGCTCGCTGATCCTCGATCACCTCGCCGACCTGGAAGGCGTGGACGCGACAGAGGAAGAAATAAGCCAGGAGATCGGATTGGTTGCCTCGGGAATGAACAATACCCCCGACCAGGTCCGCGAGGCCCTCATCAAGAACAATGGCCTGGGACGACTGACGGGCCAGATCCGTAACCGCAAGGTGCTGGAAATACTCCAGGAGCGAGCTGAAATCGTACCGGCGGGGAGCCTCAGGGCACCCCAGGACTCGGAAGACTCCCCAGATTCGAGAATAATTTCGGGGACGGGAGAATAAACACGAATGCCGAGAGACTTTGAAGAACAAGCAGCCCTGATCCCTATGGTCGTCGAGCAGACGAACCGGGGGGAACGCGCCTACGACATCTACTCACGCCTTCTGCGCGACAGCATCATCTTTATTGGAACGCCGATCGACGACAACATTGCCAACGTCGTCACCGCGCAACTCCTCTACCTGGAGGCCGAAGATCCCGAACGCGACATTTCCCTCTATATTAATTCGCCCGGTGGGTCGATAACGGGAGGACTGGCAATCTATGACACGATCCAGTTCATCCGACCGGATGTGACGACGATCTGTATCGGTCAGGCAGCCAGCATGGGCGCCGTGTTGCTGGCGGCGGGTGCGCCGAAGAAGCGCTTTTCTCTGCCCAATGCTCGGATCCTGATCCACCAGCCCTGGTTGGGCGGTCTCCAGGGCCAGGCGACCGACATCGAGATCCATGCGAAGGAAATCCTTAGGATGCGAAGCATCCTCAACGATATCCTCGTAAAGCACACGAATCAGCCGCTGGATCGGATCGAAAAGGACCTGGATCGGGACTACATCATGGGCGCGGAGCAGGCAAAGGACTATGGTATTATCGACGAGGTCATCTCCAAGCGCCAATAAACACCAACCCATTGCTAAACTGGATGTTAGAGCGATGTCCGTGATACATATCGTAGCGGATATGGTGGGAGGAAACCGGTTTGAAGAAGAACAGCGGAGACGTACTCCGGTGCTCGTTCTGCAACAAGAGTCAGAACGACGTCCGTAAGTTAATCGCCGGACCGACGGTATTCATCTGCGACGAGTGCGTCGCCGTCTGCCAGGACATCATCGAAGAGGACCAGGCATTCGAGCCAGCTCCTCGCAACGCCCATCTTCCCAAGCCACCCGAAATCAAGGAATTCCTCGATGAGTACGTGATCGGCCAGCACACGACCAAGAAGAAGCTGGCCGTGGCTGTCTACAACCACTACAAGAGAATCGAGATGTCTCGGAAGAAGTCCGAGGTCGAGCTCCAGAAATCCAATATCCTTCTGATCGGTCCGACGGGTACCGGCAAAACCCTGTTGGCGCAGACGTTGGCGCGCCTTCTGAGCGTCCCGTTCGCGATCGTTGACGCCACCACCCTGACCGAGGCCGGCTATGTCGGCGAGGATGTCGAGAACATCATCCTCCGCCTCGTCCAGAGCGCCGGGGGTGACGTGGAGCGCTCCCAGACCGGGATCATCTACATAGACGAGATCGACAAGATCGGCCGTAAGGACGAGAACCCTTCCATCACCCGAGATGTCTCGGGCGAGGGCGTCCAGCAGGCGCTGCTCAAGATGCTGGAAGGGACCGTCGCCAACGTGCCGCCGCAGGGCGGACGCAAGCACCCGCATCAGGAATTCACCCAGGTGGACACGACGAACATCCTCTTCATATGCGGGGGTGCTTTTGTTGGCCTCGAAGACATCGTCGAGAAGCGCCTGGCCCGTCGGAGCACCATGGGCTTCAAGGGCCAACTCAAGAGCGGAAAGGACGACCGTTCTGCCCTGATCGAGATGCTGGAGCCCGAAGACCTCATCAAATACGGAATGATCCCCGAGTTCGTCGGGCGCGTGCCCGTCGTTGCCACGCTCCACGACCTGGACCAGGCCGCCCTCGTCCAAATCCTCACGGAACCCAAGAACGCGCTGATCAAGCAGTACCAGCGCCTCTTCGAGTACGAAAACGTCAAGCTGAGCTTCGTTGACGGGGCGATCGGGGCGATCGCCGACCAGTCCATCAAGCGCAATGTTGGCGCCCGGGGCCTCCGGATCATCCTGGAAGAACTGATGCTGGACGTTATGTACGCCCTTCCGGGGCAAAAAACCTACGGAGAGCTAACGATCACCCAACAGATGGTCGAAAAGAAGGAAGTACAGTTGCCGTACGAGAAGGCCGGATAGGCAGACAAGCCATTCAGATTCAAGCGCCTCCCGCCTCTCGATACCCCCCGGTCGCTGGCCGGACCCCGGAAGTGAAGCCATGAGTACAAAGGACAAATACGAACAAGTTAAGCTCCCCATGGTACCCATACGGGACGTCGTTATCTTCCCGTACATGCTGGTGCCCTTCGTGATCGGCAGGAAATCGTCCGTCAGAGCGCTCGAAGCGGCCCTCGACGGTGACAAGAGAATCTTTCTCGCAACCCAGTACGACGCTTCGGTCGATGATCCCAAACCGAACGAAATTTATCAGATAGGGACGATATCGAACCTCGTGCAGGCACTAAAACTGCCGGACGGCAACACCAAGGTGTTGGTCGAGGGGATCGAACGCGCCCGTATTCTGAAGTTGGGCGAGGAAGACGGCCACATGACGGCCAACCTAAGACTGTCGCCCTTCCGGAACCAGTCGTTCGCGGGCCACGACAACCTCATCGCAAGGGTGAGCCAGCTGTTTGAGCAGTACGTCAAGCTCAGCCAGAACACGAATTACGAACAGGTGCTATCGGCGATCCGAATGGACGACATCGGCCGACTGGCCGACACAGTATGCGCGCACCTGACGCTTTCGGTGGAGGAAAAACAGGAGCTCATCGAGATCTTCAACCCGGTCGAGCGATGCAAGCGGCTCGCCGATCTGTTGGACATCGAGATCGAGAAACTCCAGGTGGACCGCTCGATCCAGAGCCGCGTCAAGCGCCAGATGGAGCGGGCTCAGAAGGAGTACTACCTCAACGAGAAGATCAAGGCGATCCAGCGTGAGCTCGGAAAGAAAGACGAGAAATCAGACCTGGACGAGCTTCGCGGAAAGATCGAAGAAGCCGGCATGCCGAAGGAAGCCTACGAAAAGGCGATCCAGGAGCTTCGCCGCCTTGAGATGATGCCCGCGATGTCGGCCGAGGGCACGGTTTCCCGGAATTACGTCGACTGGCTGATCGCCGTGCCATGGAAGAAGCGCAGCCGGGAAATCCGCGACATCGAGGCCGCCGAGAGGATCCTGAACGAAGATCACTACGGTCTGGATAAGATAAAGGATCGGATTCTCGAGTTCCTTGCGGTTCGTCAGCTGGTGAAGAAGCCAAAGGGCTCCATCCTTTGCTTCGCCGGACCTCCAGGCGTCGGCAAGACATCGCTCGGGATGTCGATCGCCCGGGCCACTGGACGGAAGTTCGTCCGCCTCGCACTAGGCGGCGTCCGCGACGAAGCCGAAATCCGAGGGCACCGGAGAACCTACATCGGCGCGATGCCGGGACAGATCATCCAGCTGATCAAAAAGGCCGGCACGATGAACCCTGTCTTCCTGCTCGACGAAGTCGACAAGATGAGCATGGATTTTCGGGGCGACCCTGCGGCGGCACTGCTGGAAGTTCTAGATCCCGAACAAAACGGGTCCTTCAACGATCACTACCTGGACGTCGACTACGACCTGTCCCAGGTGATGTTCATCGCCACGGCCAATGTGCTCCACACGATTCCACGCGCACTCCAGGACAGGATGGAGATTCTCCGCATCCCAGGCTACACGGAGCAGGAGAAGAGCGAGATCGCGCGACGGTTCCTGATCCCCAAACAGTTGGAAACGACGGGAATCACCTCCAAGCAGTTAAAGTTCACCGGCGAGGCCGTACCGAGCCTCATCCGCGGCTATACGCGCGAGGCTGGCGTTCGAAACCTGGAACGGGAGGTCTCCTCGGTTTGCCGGAAGGTATCCCGGGCCGTCGTCCGCGAAGGCAAGAAGTACAAGGCCGATGTCACGCCCGAAAACCTGGTGGACTACCTCGGTATTCCGAAGTACCGCTCGAACCTTCACGAGGAAAAGAATGAAGTCGGTCTCGTGACCGGTCTCGCGTGGACCGAGGTGGGTGGCGAAATACTGGAAACCGAAGCCACCCTGATGGAAGGCAGTGGTAAGTTGACTCTGACTGGAAAGCTCGGAGACGTGATGCAGGAATCGGCCCAGGCGGCCATGAGCTACGTCCGGTCCCGCGCGCACGCCTTTGGCATCCCCAAAGACTTCTACCAGAAGCTCGATCTGCACATCCACGTCCCCGAGGGAGCGATACCGAAGGACGGGCCTTCTGCCGGGATCACCATGGCTACGTCGATTGTCAGCGGCCTCACGCAGATCCCGGTCCGTTCGGACGTCGCCATGACCGGCGAGATTACGCTCCGGGGAAAGGTGCTTCCGATCGGCGGGATCAAGGAGAAGTTACTCGCGGCTCATCGCGCGGGAATCCACACCGTCATCCTTCCGAACGACAACGAGAAGGATCTGGCGGACATCCCGGAAAGCATCCTGGCAGAAATGACGATCCACCCCGTTGGGAACATGGACGAGGTCCTCAAGATCGCGCTGACCCAGGAACCGACGCCGCTGGACGAATCCGAAGCATTCAACCCGTCCGCGTTGGGAAACACCGGGGATGAGCGGCCCGAATCAAGGCCCGTGAGCTAGCGGAAGAAAAAACTATACAGACTAGTTTTTCATCAGTCGAAATTGGTAGAATGGATTTGTCTGACAAAACGCCTTCCGCGTTCTGCCTCCCGTGAAAGTCAGTTCCACCCGATTCATCAAGAGTGCCCTGAAACCGGCTGACTTTCCCAAAGATCGGTCCAACGAGGTCGCTTTTATCGGACGCTCGAACGTCGGAAAATCCAGGTTGCTGAACGCACTTGCCAAGTTTGGAAAACTGGCTCGCATAAGTTCTTCGCCCGGTCGCACACAAACCATTAATTTCTATTCAATCAATGACCGCTTTTACTTCGTCGACCTGCCCGGTTACGGATACGCCAAAGTGCCAAAGAAGCTGCAAGCCGGGTGGCGCAGCATGGTCGAAGGATACCTACGGGATCGTCCCCAGTTGAAGCTGGCGATATTGCTCATCGATTGCCGAATCCCACCGACCCCGGATGACATCCTGATGAAAGAGTGGCTGGACTATTACGCTATCGAGAACGCGGTCGTTCTCACCAAGGCGGACAAACTTTCACGGAATCGGCTGATGCAGTCGGCCCGACGCGCCAGGGAGGTGCTCGGAACCGATGAACTGATTCCATTCTCTGCGGTGACGAATCTTGGGAAAGGCTCGATCTGGAGCAGGATTCGCGCCGCGGTTTCATAGGTGGAGGACGAAGGGCATAACGAATCCCGAGTCAAACGCCGCAACGACGAAAAACCCCACATGAGTGAGAAAAACCCACCCTCTACGAAAAAAGCCGTCGCGGAACGTCCGCACGGTGCCAATGCGATGGATATCGCTCAACTGAAAGAGATGAATATCGCGGCTCTGGTCGGAGTCGCCAAAGACCTGGAAATCCAGGGGGCATCCGGTATGCGGAAGCAGGAGTTGATCTTCAAGATCCTCCAGGCGCAGACCGAGAAGAGCGGCTTCATCTTCAGCGAAGGCGTCCTTGAAACACTGCCCGACGGGTTCGGTTTCCTGCGGGCGCCGGACTACAACTATCTGCCGGGCCCGGACGACATCTATGTATCTCCATCACAGATCCGCAAGTTCGACCTTCGGACCGGCGACACGGTGTCGGGCCAGGTACGCCCCCCGAAAGAAGGTGAGCGATACTTCGCACTGATCAAGGTCGAAGCCGTCAATTTCGAACACCCGGATCAGGCGCGCAACAAGATCTTCTTCGACAACCTGACGCCGTTGTACCCGGACGATAGGCTGAAGTTGGAAACCGACAGGGAAGACCTGTCGGCACGGGTGCTGGACCTGCTGACACCGATCGGCAAGGGACAACGCGGCCTGATCGTGGCGCCACCGCGGACCGGTAAGACGATGCTGCTCCAGACGATCGCCAACTCCATCACCGCCAATCAGCCCGAGGTCATCCTGATCGTACTGCTGATCGACGAGCGGCCGGAGGAAGTGACCGACATGCAGCGTTCGGTCAACGGCGAGGTAATCAGTTCGACGTTTGACGAGCCCGCGACACGGCACGTCCAGGTCGCCGAAATGGTGATCGAGAAAGCCAAGCGTCTTGTCGAGCACAAGCGGGACGTCGTGATCCTGCTCGACTCGATCACACGCCTGGCGCGTGCATACAACACGATCGTGCCGCCATCGGGCAAGGTGCTCTCGGGCGGCGTCGACTCCAACGCACTTCAACGGCCCAAGCGGTTCTTCGGTGCCGCCCGAAATATCGAGGAAGGCGGCAGCCTCACGATTATTGCCACCGCGCTCGTCGACACCGGCAGCCGAATGGACGACGTCATCTTCGAGGAGTTCAAGGGCACGGGCAACATGGAGATCGGCCTCGACCGGAAGCTCGTCGACAAGCGCGTCTTCCCGGCGATCGACATCAACCGCTCCGGAACCCGGAAAGAAGAACTGTTGGTCCCGAAGGACGAGCTCACCCGGATCTGGATCCTGCGGAAGGTATTGAACCCGCTTTCGACGGTGGAGGCGATGGAACTGCTGCTCGAGAAAATGAGCAAGAGCAAAGCGAACTCGGATTTTCTGGCTTCAATGTCCGGAGCCCGGTAGGATCCTGCCCCTCGGCCGGTTCTGTTCGGGTCGGGTGAAACACGAAACGGGTGGCATTGGCCACCCGTCTTTTTTTGTCATATCAGCGATCCCCAACCTCCGAAGAGTCCCTTCCTGACGGACGTCGCAACGCGGGTCTCGACACGATCGCTGGCAGTCTCCGCCGATCAATCGGCTTGGACGAGATTCGGCAGGCATTCCGGAGCCGAGCGAGCCCTCGCCTTCCTCGCCCCGACCTCATTTAAACACTCTTGCTCGGTCTCGAGGACGGACGAGAACAACCTTCCGCTCAATCAATTGCAGAGTCAAAAGACCCGGGGAAATGGCCACCGCCAGAAGACGCTAGTGACTTGACAGATTACCGGCCAATGCTCAAAAAGTGACTTTCGCTGGAAAGCAATGGTATGTAAGGAATGTTATGATTTGGAACCGATATCGGAACAAGCAGGCGGTCATGGTTTCACAGATGAAGATTAGTTACGGTTACATGGGCTTGGTGATTCTGGCCATGATCATGCTCTGCCAGAGCGATGGTCGACTGGGAATGGTCGCGCTGGGTCAAGAACAGGAAAGTATCGATGGGACGTCGGCGGAATCCGGGCGGGCGCTCGTCAGCGAATACTGCGCCGACTGTCACAACAACGCCCTGGAATCCGGGGGGTTCAATTGGGGTGCAATCGACCTGGCACACCCTGAACAGAACGCACCCCTTGTCGAAAAGGTGATTCGCAGGGTGCGTTCAGGCATGATGCCGCCGGCCGGTGCGCGGCGGCCCGACATCCGGACGATGAACGCTTTTGCGGCGGGCCTGGAGGCACGCATCGATCGTGCGGCCCAGGACCAACCGCATGTGAAATCGCCGGAACTGCACCGGATGAACCGGACTGAATACCGGAATGCCGTGCGCGATCTACTTGGCATCACTCTTGCTGATGCGCCGCAGCAGTTCCCCGTCAGCCGAGAAATCGATATGGACGGCGGCGTCGCGGTTGTCGATCATCACCCCATCGAGCAACTGGATCAGGTCCTGTTGCGCATAAACCTGCATCTTCCCGAAGGCCACAAACCCGCGCAACAGGTCCCTCGTGCGCCGGGCCGTCTCCGCGGATCCGAACTCGCCGACCGCTCGTCCGGTAACCGCCGCGTCGAATCGCATCTGGTAGGTCCCGCGCTTGAGCGAATCGACCAGTTCAGTCGCCATCGGAGGCGCCAGGCCGGACGGGATCACCTTGCCGAACTCCCCCACCGCCCATACCTGGCTGCCTTCATCGATCGACGCGATCCCATCGATAATTTCCTGGTTATCGAGGGCCGTCGTGCCGGGTGTGGCGAGACGATCCAGCGCCGCTCCGACAGCTCCGTTCGTTCCCGCGATCATGAGGTCCTGGGTGAACGTAACTTCCCACTCCTCGTCGGGGTCGGGTCGGTAGATCGCGCGGCCAGCGTACCTGGAGAACGGGCTGCCGCGGTCCTCGAAGAACTGCTCGATGCGCTGCGGGTCGTAGCTCACCCGAGCGACGATCAGCATGGTGTCCTCTCCGCTCCGGCCGAGCATCACCTGGTCGAGATCGGTTTTCAGATCCAGGCCCGTGAGCGCCGTGAAGTCTTCCATCGGCTCGAGTGTCCTGCCGTCCTTCTCCTGGTCATCGAGCAGGTCCAGGATGATCGAGTTGTCGCGGATGCCCGCGACATCGATGTACCCCACTCCATCCAGATTCGCGGGAAACAGACCCAGCAGTGTCTCGTCCGGATTGATCGCCGCGACGGTGCCGGGGAAACTGGCGACAATCCCGATGGCGAGGGAGAGCGCGAACACGCCGATAATCATTTTCATGATCTTGACCTCGGAAAGTTTCAATAATCTCTCTTCGAAAAGTATATCACCGTGGCCATGAAGGACCCTGCGGCGAAGAGCGCGGAGGTCCACAGGACTGTTCCGATCTCGAGCGGATTGCCGGCGATCAGGCTTCGCATGGCCCCGATCGTTTCGGCGACCTTGGGCATGACCCAGTAGAGAGAACGAAACACCTGCCGATAAAGTTCCCTCGAGAACACCGGTGTTATCTGCTCGTGGGCCGCCAGGACGGGGGAGAAGATCAACAACGCGTATCCTGCCAGAAGGCCGGACGGGCCGTTCTCGGTGACCACCGAGAACATCATCACCGTCGCGTAGAGGAATACGAACGCGATGACGACAAACACCGACGACATCGGAAACCCCGTATTCCAGATGTCGGACTTCAAGCCGAGCATGATCCAGACGCCGACCATCAGGTAGATGGTGTTGAGCGCCATGATCGCCGTGCCTCCAAGAAACCGGGCGGCAAGCAGCCGCCACCGGGGTACCGGCCGGCAGAGGATCAGTTCGACGCTCCCCTTCTGGATCATCAGCGGAAACAGCGTCGAAGTCGCCATCAAGGCCAGAAACACACCGATCGTCGAGATGATGATCGCAAGACCCGTCTGGATGCCGTTGACGAACTGCGCGACGCTCATGTTGGGGATCTCCAGTTCCTCCCCGAAAAAAGTGACTCCCTGGATCACACCGGCGACGATATCCATGTTCAATGCGAGCCCGATCGAGGCGATGATGGCCGAGGAAACGAGCATAAAGAACAGGAACATGTAGTTCCTGATCGACTCCTCGAACGTGTCGCGGAATATCCCGGGTCTGAGCATCAGCCCACTCTCTCCAGGAATACCGACTCGAGCGTCTTCTTGTTCGGTGTGATCGATTCGATCTGCACGCCACGGCTACGCAGCGCGTCGACCAGTTCGTTGGCCGCTCTCCTGTCAGGCAGCCCGGCTCGTATGTAGTCCGTATCCTCGACAAACGGCACTTCCCGTTCGCTGAGCCAGGCCGCCACACCGTCACCGCCGGGAATCGTCACCTCGTAGCTATCGTCTGACGCCGTTAATTCTGCGACAGTGCCGACATCGATGATCCGGCCGCCTTCATGAGAGCAACGCGATCGCACACCATTTCGATCTCGGCCAGGATGTGGGAATTGATGAACACGGTCTTGCCCGCGTCGGCAAGTTCACGGCAAATCTTGCGGATTTCCATCCGTCCGACCGGGTCGAGGCCGTCGGTGGGTTCGTCGAGGAAGATCAGATCCGGATCATGGATCACGGCTTGGGCGAAAGCCAGGCGCTCGACCATCCCCTTGGAAAACTTCGAAACCCGCGTCCGTTCCCAGCCGGACAAACCGACGCGCTCGAGCCACACCGGAGTCCGCTCCCGGATGAAACTCATATCGCGCCCGCTCATGCTGGCGTACAGCCGGAGGACATTCTTGGCGGTAAGGTGGGCGGGAAATCGAGGGTTCTCGGGCAGGTAGCCGACCCGCGCCAGGACGGATCGGTCCTGCCTGGGAGACACGCCCAGCAAGCGGATGTCACCGCTGTCGGGGTGAGCGATCGTCAATGCGATCTTGATGAGCGACGTCTTCCCCGCCCCGTTGGGGCCCAACAGGCCAAAAACCGTCCCCGGTTCGACGACGAGGTCAACCTCGTCCAGCGCGCACACCGACCGCCGCGACCACCAACGGCGGTATGTCTTGGAAAGGCGCTGAATTCCAATAGCTACTCGGCCCTGGTCCATGCGGTGAGGATAGGAAGACCGGCCCGAACTGTCAAACGGCGAGCCTAGCCCTCAGCCGACGAGGCGTGCCCATTCTCCGTCTTCATACTGAACGTGCAGGAAGCCGTCTCGGGTTCGCACCTTCGAAGGGTAACGCGTTCCACCGAGGTCGGTGTTAAACAGATAGGAACCGTCCCGACTGTGGAAGGAAACGCGATTGTTGTTCGTGTCTGCGATGCAAAGCCAGTATTCCTCCGCCTCCCTCGGGAGCGCGACAATGGAGCTCGGACAGAAGAATTGCCCCGTGCCGGCGCCGAACGCGCCGAATGTACCCACGAGCTTCCAGCGGCCGACGTCATACATCTGGACGCGGTGATTCCATGAATCCACGACGTAAGCGATTCCGTCCACAATCTCGATGGCACGCGGATAGCGGAAACAGCCCGGCTCGCTGCCCTCCCGGCCGACGAAAGTGAGCCGGCCATCGGGCTGTTCGATGGCCAGGCGGTGTTCCACCTCGTCTACGGCGACGAGGCGGCCATCGTCGAGGGCCCAGTCGACGTACTGCCCCGCCGACGGCTGGGCATGCGGCGTTGGGGCATGTTTCTTCCGCTTCTTCCTAGCCACAGCTGGTCCCCGAGTAAACGCCGTTCATCGCGCGAACCGTAGCGTCCCAGTGGTAGCGGTCCCGTACCATTGCCCGGGCCTCGTCGGCGAAACCGGACACGTCATTCGGGTGATCCAGCGCCCAGGAAACAGTGGCGGCGACGTCTCCGGGTTCTACCGAGGAGAGGATCACGCCGTTCTGACGATCGTTGAGGTACTCCCGTACTCCGGGTATGTCTGTCGAAATGACCGGTGTCCCCAAGGCCATCGCCTCCAGAATCGCTATTCCCTGACCCTCGTCGCTCGAGAGTGAAACGAACAAGTCCCAATTCCGCACGTGGGCGTACACGTTGGGCACTTCCCCCCTCAGCGACACTCTCCCAGCGAGCCCCGCATCGTCGATCGCATTCTGCACTCGCGCCGCGTACTCCGCGTCGGCCACGGGCCCAACCAGCTCCAGGCGGACGTCGTCGGACTCGAGGCATGGCATGGCCTGAACCAGTTCCACCTGCCGCTTGCGTGGCTCGATGCGGCCGACGAATCCGATGGTCCGGCCTGACGTCTGCCGGTCGGTCCCCGCAGATTCCTCGATCTCTTCGAGCGGCAGGCCCCACGGGACCGCAACGATGCGCTCGGCGGGCAGGCCGGAATCTCGAAGAATGCGGCGGTACTCCTCGGCGTTGCAGATGACGCGATCTGCCCGGCCAAACCCCCAGAGATCCATCCGGTTCATCCAGTCGGGCCGGTCCGGCCCCCAGCTATTGAGATGAGCGATCAGGAGGAACGGAACAGAGACCTCGTCGCGCACGATCGCCGCGGCGGCGGCTGGAACACCCGCGTGGCAGTGCACGATGTCGGGAGCGAATTCCATCACGGTCTCGCGAAGCTGGCGCACACTCGACCAGAAGACTTCCGGGCTGCGATCGAACGTGTCAATCTCGAAATGGCGGACACCAGCCTCTTCCAGGCGGTCGCGGTAGACGTCCCAATCGGACTGTCCCTTGGAATGCCCGCTCGTGACGACAGCTACCTCACCACGGCTCCGCTGGGACACCGCCAGGCGAGTCACGACGTTGCCTGCACCACTCCAGAGGAACGGGATGATGTGGAGGATCTTCATGTTAAGCCCCGAACCCTACGGTAGCGGACCCCTTCGACTTCGAATACAGCTCAGTCACCCGGTAGCCTGCCGGCTTCACCTCGCGCATGTGCTCACCAGCCTGGTATTCATACACCTTGCCGCCGGCATGACGAGCGATCTTCACCACGTTCTCGAAACTCATCCCGTTTTGGAAGGTGTTCAGGTAGATGACCAGGTCGTAGGCACCGCGCAACTGTTTCCGCAGGCGACCAAGTCCGGCAAGCTGCATGAGGCCCGGCTTCGGGTACTCGATCACCCGGTCAACGCTCGCCGCATTCACCCGGGTGCCGGACGAGACGAGGACTTCGAGAATCGTGTCGTCGGGCAGTAGTCCACGCACATGGTCGTAGGGTTCCATCCGGCCGGACCGAATGAACAATACCTTCAGCCCCCGGCGTGCCGCGTAACGCTGGGCGAACTCGTCACACCCGATGCGACCATCGGTGTAGTCGGTCGCAAGGAGCCTAAATACGAACTCGCGGTCTTCCTTAGGAAATTCCGGCGTCTCCATAAACACCTGTTCTTTCTTTCCGAAGTGGCTCGCATCCGTAACGTCATCGACCAGAATTTTCGTGTTGTTCATCGCCCAATCGCCCAGCTCCGTGCCCGGATACGGAACGAGCTGGTTGAAATAAGCGTAGTCCAGTCCGACACGATCTTTGAATTCGATGCTCTTCTGCACCTTTTCGAGCGTGTCTCCCGGCAGGCCCACAATGAAGTGTCCGCCGACGACGATGCCCGCATCTTTAAGAAGACGGATGCCGTCCCAAAGCTGCTGGACTGTTTCTCCTTTCTTGATGGCAGCCAGGACGTCGTCGTCCGCGCTTTCGACACCGATCGCGACACCCTTGCAGCCTGACCGTTTCATCAACTCGCAGAGCTCACGATCCAAACGGTCCGCGCGAATCCCGTTGTTGGCGTACCAACCGACACCGAGGTCCGCTCTGATCAGAGCTTCACAAACCT
Organism: Terriglobia bacterium; assembly: GCA_965206125.1. Lineage (GTDB taxonomy): Bacteria > Acidobacteriota > Terriglobia > 20CM-2-55-15 > 20CM-2-55-15 > CAXWPM01. The sequence continues at coordinate 77,518 of CBDBIN010000041.1, read as the reverse complement.
CTTTCGCGTGATCAATGTGGAGCGTCAGGTTGTCGTCGAGAAACTCGAAGTCTCGGAAGACGTATTCCCGGCGGGCGTGACGCAGTTCATCGACGGTTCCCTCCGGAGACCGGCGGCGGAACTTCCGCCCGTTGATCTTTGGGACGCTGCAGAACGTGCAATAGAACGGGCAGCCGCGGCTGTGGACCATTAGATATGGAAACATCGACCGGTCGATCCGCTCCCAAGTGCGATACGTGGGGTAGGGCAGGTCGTCGAGGCCGAAGATGAACTCGGTCTTGTTCTGCCGCCACGCGCCGTCGTCGTAGTGGACAAGGCACGGAATCTCGCCGGGGTCCTTGCCTTCGATCAGGTCCGGTAGCGCGTATTCCCCTTCGCCAGTCAACCCGAATTCGTACACGTCCTGGGACGCCATGTACTCCGCACCCTTCACGCCGATGTGGGCGCCTCCGACAACGGTTCGGGCCTCGGGACAAGCCCTCCGGATCGAACGGATCGTCGCCTCCGCGGAGCTTACCAGGGCCGTCTTGACCGAAGCTCCGACCCAGTCGGGTCGGTAGGAACGTGCATAAGCGACGACTTCATCTTCGGCGTAATCGTAGTTGTTCAGGTCGAGGACGCTTACATCGTGCCCCCGCGCCAGCAGAGCGCTAGACAGGTACGCCAGTCCCGCATTGTGCGCGACGTAACGTTGCGCTCCGGCGGGATCGATCAGCAGAACTTTCATTCAGGACCTCATCGTAAAGGTTCAACAGATTGCCAACATGGGCGGAGGCCGAGAAGCGGTCCCGAGCCCGGTTTCGTGCGCGGCACCCCATGTCCCGGCACATCCGGCGGTCCACCAACAGCAGGTCCAGCACGCGGGAAAACGTCTCTACTTCCCCGGCAGGTACGGTGTAACCGGTACGACCATTGGCGAGCCAGTCCGACACGCCCCCCGTGTCGAAGGCCACGACGGGACGTTGCTGCATCATCGCTTCGATGCCTACCAGGCCGAACGGCTCGGGCCACATCGAACTGAACGCGACCACGCGGGCACGGCGGTATGCGGTCAGCAGATTCTCGCCGGTACTCCAGGCCTGGGTTTCCAGACGAACTCCCCAGCGTTTCGCTTCGGCGAGGACCGCGCCCCTGTAGCTCGTGTTCCATAAAACGTCGTCCGTCCCGACGGCCAGCAGGGTCGGATTCGACCGGGTCATTCCCACGGCCCGAACCAATTCCAGCAGTCCTTTTTCCGGCGTCATCCTCCCGACGAAAAGCACGAGGTTTTCGTCGGACACGCCGGTGGGTGCGTCGTCCAGGCGTGTAAAGTTCGGAAGCACACGCACATGATCCCGGCCGAACCCGTTCTCAAGCAGAACGTTCCGCAAGTAGCCAGACACGGCGAACAGGCGCCGGAAGTTTTTCTTCATGAAGCGATTCTCGGCACGCTGGCGGACGGCGGCAAAGTCGTCCGCGAAACCGCAGGCCTCGCCACAGGCCGGGCCCAGCTTGTTCGAACACAGCGATCCGTCGGGCAGGCGCTTCACCTTGTTCCGGCAGACGTTGTCGTAACTATGAATGGTCCGTACCATCGGCACCCGCACGTTGAGGTCATCGAACACCTCGACGGACGGGAAGTTGTGAACATGGATGATCTCGGGAGCCTCGATGTCGATGACATCCTGCGCATAGCGCAATCCGTCGCGGTAGGTCGCGCTCTTCCGATAACTGTCGTAGCTTCCGCGGTCCGTGACGGGCCGAATCAACTCCGGAATGTAGTACCGGTTGATCTGGGCGGGCCATCGGACGGGCTGCTTCCCGCGACGGTCGTCGTAGGCGACGACCAGAGATACCTCGTGGCCCCGCGCAGTCAACTCGACGGAGGTGTCGTAAACCATCCGCTCCGTCCCGCCGTTTACGGCGGACAGCGTGTTGAATAGAAGAACCTTCATGTTTCTCGGCCTCGGTACCTCGGGAGCTGCCCTCCCCTATCCGACGTTCACAGTTTCCGGCCGCTCGATCGTCACAAGCTCGGCCGGGTCGATGCCCGAGTACACGGGCTCCATCTCGGGCGACCCCAGGGTCAGGTCTGCTTTGGAAGAACCGGCTTTCTCGGAGACGGCGATCACTTCGAATTCATCACCCACGAGAGCCACAATCTGGCGAGGCCGCAACGCACGTGCGAATCCAATCAGATTTTGGTAACGCGACAGATTTCCGCTCGGAACGTCGAAGACGACGACGGCGTCCTTCAGGTCTTCCCCGACGCCGACCGCATCCTCTCGAGAGAAGAAACCGGGTCCAGGCACTGGCGCTATCCGGTAGGCATCCCGAACGTCCTTATCAAGCGTCTTGATAAACGCGTCGCTGCCCTTATAGAGGATCACATGCGGGTTGGACGTCTTCTCGTCCTTGAACATCTGGAACAGGTTGTCCCGACGTGAAGTCCGCATCACGACGATCGGGCGTCCGGCCTCGGCGCGCAGACTGCTCTGGATCAGCCGGAGGCTGCGATCCTGCGCTTTCTGCTTCGAGGCCAGCACCATCCGGAACATCTGCTTGCGCTGTTCGGCGGGGTACTCCGGTGTATCGAAAACCGGCTCCAGTTTCAGGCGCTCGAGGCCGTCACGGAAGACTTCCGAGATATGGTAGCTGTTCTGCCAGGGCACGAGGAACCTTGCGTTCTCCTGTGCCCAGTCCCACATCTCGGTACCCGGGTACGGCACGGTCAGCCCAAAGTAGTAGTTGTTCAGTTTTAGCCGTCTGGCCAGCGCCAGGGTCTTCAGGTCCTTCTTGTACGTGGAACCCGGCAGACCGATCATGAAGAATCCCGTGACGTTCAAGCCCGCATTCTGGACTACTTCAATACCGTGGCGTATGTGGTCGACCTCTTCGCCTTTCTTCAACAGGTCGAAGACTTCCGTGACCAGGCTCTCGATGCCGAAAGCCACCTCGACGCAGCCTGCGCGGTACATCAACTCGGCCAGGTCGGGCCAGATTCTGTCTGCACGGATCCCGTTGCCGCAGGACCACTTGAAATCGAAGCCGCTGTCGATGATCGCCTGGCATATCGATTCGGCCCGCTTCTTGTGTAGCGTGAAGTTATCGTCTACGACCACGATGTTATCCATCTTCAGGAAATTGACGACGTGGTCGAGTTCCTTCATGATGCTCGGCGCAGACCGGTAAACCCAACGCTTTCCGCTGATGGCGGGTACCGAACAATACGTGCATTTGTAGGGGCAACCGCGGCTGGTCAGCAACGGATAAGTCTTGAACTGCGGAAAGCTGTCGAACGTCGTGAAGTCCGGGAGCGGTATGTCGTTGATGTCGGTGTGGAACTGGACGTCTACGGCCACATCGTTGCCTTCGCCATCTCGGTACATCATCCCGGCAATGTCAGAGAAATCGGTCTCCCCGTTTGAATGCCGTGTGACGAAATCGCGGGCCGTAAACTCGGCATCTCCCCGGATGAAGTACGCAGGAGGGGCCTCGTCCATGATGTTCGCCTTCGAAAGAGTGATGTGCGGCCCACCGTAGATAAACGTTATGTCGGGATAGCGCTCAGCCAGCTTCTTGTGCAATTCGAGTGCGTTGGCAAACGTCGCCGACTTTACCGAAAACCCCACGTAGTCGGGAGCGTGCTCGCCGATGACGTCGACGATCTCCTCGGGCTTGCGAAAGAGGTTGTTGAGGTCGAGCACCCGGACCTTGTGTCCGCCCAGCTTCAGTGAGGAACTGAGGTAGGCGAGACCCAGGTTAAACAGGCCGTCTTGCCAGCCGAGGGAGTCGATAAGAGTAACTTTTGCCATCTCGTATCACCTTTTCGTAGAGCGCGCGCAGGCGCTTGTAGTAGATCTGTTCCGTGTAATGTTCCTGGACACTTCGGTACCCGTTCAGTCCGAATTCGGTCCGCTTCTCCGGGTCGTCCAGCAGTGCGTCGATGCTCGATGCGAGCGAATCCTCGTCGAAGATGTCGGCCAGATAGCCCGTCACTCGATCCACACACCAGTCCTTGATGCCGCCCGTGCGGGTCGCAACGACGGGTGTCATGTGTGAATATGCCTCGATTCCGATGAGGCAGAAGGTCTCGAACCAGATCGACGGCACCACAACAACATCAGCCATCGAGTAGAATTTCGCGGTCTCTTCGTAGCTCGTGCCGAATCGCACTTCGACCTTGGAACCCACTCCGAGTTTCTCGACGAGCGGGGCGATCTTCTGGTTGTAGTAGTCCCCCGCGGTCAGGATGTAGAGCTTGTAGTCGTTCTTGAGCTTCGGCAGGGCATTGATGAGGAAGTGCAGGCCCTTCTCGTAGCTGGCCCTCCCGACGAACAGGATGCTGTTCTCGCCCGGCTTCGAGTAGCGCCGCTTGTTTTCGATCTCGACCTCCGACGGCGCGATGGATGTGCAGTTGGGGATCAACTCGAGCTGGTCCTCTCGGTACCCGTTCTGCAATGCCATCTGGTAGCTTTCCCGGCTCTCGATGATCAGCGTCGTGTTCCGGAACGAGAGCTGACGGTTGAAGATCGTGAAGAACATCTGTTTCACGTCCTCAGACCGCGGCTTGACGCAACCTTCTTTGACACAGGCCCGCCCGAATGGGTGCGGGCAGAGGGTCTTGTCTGGCAGCAGGCGCCAGTTGGTCGGGCAGTAGAGCCGTGGGTCGTGGATGTTCCGGACCATCGGAATCCCGCTCCGCAGACACGCCAGGTAGATGAACGGGTTTTGTTGGTTGTGCAGATGAATCACCTGGGGCCGCTCGCGCCGAAGGATGTCCGATATCGCCCGCATCAACCTACGGTTGTTCCAGACGGTCGAAAAGAGTGAGCTTTTCGACAACGGGTACTCCAGATAGTCCAGAAAGTATTCCTTGCGCAGGCCGGTCGGCCCGTTCGACTGAGCCTCGGGCGCGACGATGACGTTCTCGACGCCGTTTCGTTCCATGACGTCGAGGACGCTGAACAGGAGCTTTTCCCCGCCGCCCAGCGGCCTGTAGAACGAGCAAAAATGCAGTACTTTCATCGGTCGTACCCCGGCGCCGGACGACCCTGTCCTGCGGGCATGAAACTCGGCCGCGGCGGTATCAACAACAGGTACACGGCCACAGCCGGCCAGGCCAGCAGTTCGATCGCCCGGAAAACCCCACGCGTGACGAGGCTCCCCTCGTCAAAATGACGGCGGTCCCATGAGTACCACCGACCCTTGTAGCCGGCGACCAGCTTCCACCGGGCGGGGATGGAGGCCACGACACGGCTGACCTTGCCGTAACCGGCGCCGGTCTCACTGTTGAGACACATGACGACCACATCGAAACCCGCCTGTTCGACCCGCTTTCGGAGCGGTTTGAAGCTCTTTCGAGACAGCCAGGGTTCGCCGAGTTCGAAATGCTCCATCCCGCCGAACATCTCGTTCGCACCGAGATGTGTGCCGAGGACGGCGAGGTTCACGTCCGGGTATGCTTCACGGACCCGGTCGATGGCCCAACGCATCTGGGGCCCCGCAGCGGTCCTCAGGATGAGGATCTTTCCTACCTTGGCCGCGGGCAGATCGGTCACATTCACGTTGAACATGGCTCAGCCCTCAACCTTCGCGCCGGCCGTTGGATGCAGATAGAGAATGCCCTTGCCGTCAAAGTGCTCCCGGCGTTCCCACTCCTTCAACGATGTCTCCAGATCGTCGAAAGCAACCCGACGCGTGATCAGTCCTTCGAGCGGCTCACCGAGGCTGGCCAGCACGTCCACCGCTTCCTCGAAATAGAGGTTCGGTACCGCGAAAACACCCTCCACGCGAGCGCGCTTGAAGATCAGCGTTCGGACGTCGATCTGGGCATCCAGGTTCTCGTTCCGGTCCAGGCCGACGCTCAGAACACGGCCGCCCGCGCCCGCCGCCTCGAGAGCCAGGCCCAGGGTGGCCGGAGGAGTCGTCACGAGGATTCGGTCGGGAGCCCCACCGAGCGCTGCCCGGAGCGGTGCCTTATCGCGAACGTCATCGAAACTCAGGTAGGGAGCAAACCCGAGCTGCGAGGCTAGTCCGCCGTCGGGACGACGTCCTGCCAGGACCAGATCCCGGACGCCGAAGTGTCGAGTGGCGAGGTAGGCCGTCAGCAGGCCCAGCGTCCCGCATCCCAATACGAGCGTCCGCGACGATTCGCTCAGTTCCGCCGAGTGCAGCAGGTCGAGGACGACGTTCGTCGGTTCGACCAGCCCGAGCAGGTCGTCGGGAAGGTTCCCGGCCCACACCAGGGAACGTTCGTCGCATTCGGCGTACTGACTGAATCCGAGTTTGTTGGTGACCAGGCCGCTGCAGGCGCGGTATTCCTCCTGGCGGCATGCGGGACATTCCATGCATGCCGCGGCGTTTCTGACGGCGACACGGTCGCCAATCCGGAACCGGCGCGTGCCGGGGCCGACGGCAACAACGGTGCCTCCGAACTCATGCCCGAGGTCGTCCCAGTCCGTGGCCCAACTGGTCGCAAAGTGCAGATCGCTCCGGCATAGGCCGCACACGTCCACCCGCACCAGGTAGTCGTTCTCGGGAACGTCAGGGATCGGCTGCGCGTCGCATCGAAACTGCATCGGCGATTTGACGCGGTATCGCCGGTATGTCGTGGTAACCGTCTGCGGTTGGGCCTGGGGCATCATTCCTGCTCCGGCGCGCCAACGAGCACGCCCTTGGGGGCGGTGTCGGCAGTGGGGGTTGTGGAACATCCTCCCCCGCAGCCGCGGGATGCCTCGACGGTGGGTAATTCGAGGAGGTCTCCTCTCGCCTGTGCGGCGACCCTACCCTCCCACTTCGACAGCTGGATGAAATCCTTGAGCGGAGACGCGGGCACCTCGAACGTCTTCCGGTAGGCCTCCATATCGACGGTTTCCGGTATTTCGTGCCACCTCAACCGATCGATGCAACACAAGCGTTGAATCGTTCTGCTGGAGTTTCAAACTCCAGCGTCTTACGCGGCCGTTCATTGAGCTCACGTGCCACCTTGTTCAGGTGCGCCTGCGAGTGCACCGATAAGTCGGTTCTCTTTGGGAAGTACTGTCGGAGCAGGCCATTCGTGTTTTCATTGGAACCACGTTGCCATGGACTCTGCGGATCGCAGAAGTAGACGTCGATGTCGGTCGCCAGGGTAAACCGCCGATGATCTCCCATTTCCTTGCCGCGATCCCAGGTCAGCGATTTATACAGCTCGGTCGGTAGTTTCTTCGCGTGCTTGATCAGTGCAGGCACGACGGTCTTGGTCTGTTTATCCGACACTTTCACCAACATCACGTAACGGGTATGGCGTTCGACCAGGGTCGCAATGTAGGTGTTGTTCGATCCCACTATCAGATCTCCCTCCCAGTGACCGGGAACGGCACGATCTTCGACCTCGGCCGGGCGCTCACGAATCGATACGATATCGGCGAGATCCCCTTTCCCGTGACCTTTGTGACTGGAATGTCGGGATCGACGAATCGTTCGTCTCGACCTCAGATGTCTAAGTAGTTCTTTCTTAAACACCCCGCGCGCCTGCACGAATAGGCTGCGATAGATCGTCTCGTGGGACACGTGATACGACTCATCCTCTGGATAGGATCGCTTCAGCCAGCCGGCGATCTGTTCGGGCGACCAATTCCGCCGGAGCTTCCTCGCCACCATTCGCCGTAACCGCGGATGGCGACCCAACTGACATCGCTTCGGGCGACGGGCCCGGTTCCAAGCCTGTTCATCGGCGACAGACGCCCGGTAGTCATCATAGCCCCCATTGCGCTGGATCTCCCGGCTCACCGTCGAGGGTGAACGCCCCAGACACTCTGCGATCGAACGCAACGACTGCTCGGCCGCGATCCCGCGGGAGATCTCCTCACGTTCCGACAGGCTCAAAGCCAACCTCGACCGTCGTCGTGGTCGAGGACGAATGCCTCCGGTATGCGCCAGCTGACAATATACAGACGATGACAGCTTGCCAAACGCTCGCCCGATCTCATGCAGAGATTCCCCTCGCCGCCACCGATCCCATACCTCCGCCTTCTCCGCCGCCGTGAAACCGAATCGCATCCCTTTCCGCATACACTCCACCTCTTCCTTTTAAGATAAAGTGTTGCGTCGATCCATTGAGACCAGCCGGCTTCACGCACGTCCAGTTCCCACATGTCTCTGGTCGCATGGTTGCGGTCCAGGTTGTAGAACTGGTCGCACGGGATGTAACAGATCGCCCTCTTCGTGGGCCATTGAATGTTGCCCTCGAAGACGTTGCCAAGCCGCCAGCGTTCGCGATCTGCCCGGCGTTCCTGGGTGAGGCACTTGTACACGTGACCCTCGGGGTCGATCAGGATGTGCGTCTGACCTCCGTTGCAGGTCAGGGGAACCGGGCCCGCGGTGTTCAAATCCCGAACATCTTCGAACGGGGAAAGAAAGACCTTGAGGCCGGATTCGCTCAGGTAACGCTCCGCAGCCGGGGCGTCGTAGGTATGGTAGTTGACCACGTTGACCTGGAGCGGATAGTGACGGCCCAAGATGATGCACTTGGCGGCGAATTCTTCGATCGAGTCCCGGCTCGACGGATGATACGAGGCGGTCCAGGACACGCAATTCTCGGCCAGTTGTTCGCAGTAGAGCTTCCAGCGGTTGGCGCCCATGTTCGAGGTAACCGACCAGCGGTGGGTTTTCGACAGTTCTCTCACCAGTCGGTGAAACTCGGGAAAGACCGTCGGCTCACCGCCAACGAAATCCACCAGAGTGGTCGATGGGATGTTCTTGCGGATCGCCTCCAACCATTCTTCGGCCGGATGGTCCAGCTCTCGCGAGCGGTCCGACTGGGCCATCGTGACCCAGCAGTATTCGCACGACGTCTTCTTGTTGCTGTGAAAATCACAGAACCAGGAAATGTTGATCTGTGCCGAGGTGAGTTCCACTCCTGCCTCCCGTCCGCTTAACTCGCGGCGCCGGCCTTCTCCGACCGCTGCTCTCGATCGGCTGCGATCTCCCGCAGCGTTTGTGTCCAGAGTCTCAGTTCCCAGGCTCCCGCGCCCGATCCCGACGCGGACTCCACCGCGATCTCTTCCAGGTGGGACAGGCGGCGTCCCTCGCTTGCGGTGTGGCATACGACCACCCGGTCGTAAGTGCCGGCAAGCCTTCGGCGAAGATCCTCCGGGAACGCGGCCCAATTGAGGATTCCGGGGCGGGGGACGACGAAAGTTTCGTCTGCACCGCTCTCGGGGGCCGCACCCGCGCAAGCCGTAACACAGTCGTACGGCGCAAACTCCCTCAGAGTCGAACTGCACTCGGCGGCGAATCCGTCCGGCGCGGCCCAGACCACGAGTCCTTTTCCTCCGGAAGCGGGTCGTATCGGAACCTCTGCTTGGTCTCGACTGCTCGACTGCAACACCTCAAAGGTACGCTCCGCCATCCGGCGGCGGCGTTGGGCCGCAGCGCGAAGACGGACTTCCAATTCCAACCGGTTGGCCCAGACCTCCTTGATTGTGGCGGCAAGCTCCGACGAACGGGCGCCGTAGGAGAGGAAGAACGGGTAGTCCAGTTCCCGGCATTCCCTTTCGTTCTTTTCTCCGGGAGCGCCGAGCGCCACGAAGGGAATCCCCATGGCCGCGGCCAGCACGATGCCGTGGAAGCGGGAGGTCAGGAGGATGTCGACGTCGCGCACAGCCTCGACAAAGTTGCCGGCACCGGCGGGATCTACCGCGTCGTAGGCCACTCGCTCGGCATCGCCAGTCCAGGCTTCGCCCAACTGGTCGTCTGCGGTTCTGTTGAAAGACAGAAACCGTAGGCGGAAGCTGTGACCGACCGAAACCAGTGCATCCGCCGCTTCCCTGTCGAAGCCGTCGTGCCCTTCGTAGATGACGCCCCGATCCGCCTGCGACGCTACTACGCCCAACAATGGCAGCGCGGTGGCATTCGTTTTCCGAGCGCGGCCGCCGGCCACCGGCCAGAGGTAGGCCATGTCGGCCGACACCAGGACCGGTTTTCGAACCCCGGCGTTCCGCAATCGCTCCGCACTACCCGAGTCGCGGACCGTCAGCAGGTCCAACCGGTCCAGAATCGGCAGTTGCTCGGCCATCGGTGCGGGTTCGAGCGGCCCCTGGACGCCTGCCGCGAGAACGTAGCTTTTCTTGTCGAAACACTGCATTGCCGCCGGGTAGCGGAGGAGGTGCCGCAGGCTGCTCGTGCCGCAAGGATAGACGTGGTTGTACAGCAGACCGGTTCCGGCCAGAACGCTCGCGTCCTGGTGGGTCGGAGAGAAGGCGGCATCATCGACGCGGTCGACGTCGACCTCGCCATCACTCCAGACACCACCGATGCGCGATCGGAGGATCTCCAGGTGGCAGTCGTCGCCAAAGCTGCCGTAGCCGTACGTACCCGCGACATGCACTCTCATATCGAACGGGAAAGTGCAATTGCCCGACCAATGTCCGCTCGAAGCTTGGGGAAGGCGATCAAGTCGCACTAACGACTTTGAAATGAACGTGTTTGGTGCCTGGCAAGCACATCTGGCAGGTGCCCGACGGACGTTTGTCGCTGCTGGAGGGCCAGTCTTTTGACACCTGAACTACTCACCCTCTCGCGGACAGGACCTCAACTCCCCATGCCTGGCTCTGGGCGACGGCCTCGCGGTCATCCTCGAGAAGAGCCTGTTTGGCAACGAGCTCGAGAAAGTCGTCGACGCAACCGCAGTCGGCATGGCCGACAGATAGCACATCAGCCAGATGGTCCCGGAGCGGCGGTAGAGTGCTACCGAGTTGGTGACATGCATCGAGTCGGGCACGAATGTCCCTCTGCCGGCCGGCATAGCGGTACAGCGCATCTTTCAGGGACAGAATTTCCACCTCATCGGTCAGGATTCCGCCCTCGCTCGCATTGATGAACCTGCGCTCCGGCTCAGCCTTGATGCGTCGCAGGAAAGCATCGCGGTAGGCGATCAGATTCTCTGTCGTCGGCACGGCCCGTCCCCACAAGTCCGGCTCGTATCGATCCTGATGCCTGCCTCCCGGTCCCCGACCATGGAAGATCGTGTGGCTGGCATAGTCGCTCTCCCAGGTGTATGCGAAGTCCTGGCCGACGAATATCACCGGATCGGCGCCGATCCGGCAGGCCAGGTCCAATACCGCGGTGGCGACCGAACCCCAAACGGTAAGGACGGTGCGATCGAGGCCAAACTCGCGGTAGAGGCCGTCGGGAAACACGCCAACCGAAAACTGAAACCGGCGTGCTGCGGCCTTGAGAGCCGATGGATCGACCGCCTGCTCGGCGATCAGGTAGGTCTCGCGGGGCATGGCGCCGAGGATATGCTGGGCGTTGAGCCGGCTCGGGTCGGCGATCATGACGGCATGCGGCTCGATACCTGCGGCCAGCAGGGGGCGCAGCGCAGTATCGACAGCCAGGATGAAGCACCGTTGGTCGATCCCCGCCAGCTGGCGGACATTCCGGTCCAGCGACGGACCGGCGGAGACCAGCACGAGCGGGACGCCTTCGAAGTTCCCGAATAGACCACCCGCCACGGGATCACCCGCAAAGCAGAAGTTCCGGACGGCGTTCTCAAAATAGGTCCGGCCGTTCTCAAAGTGAGTCAGGAGGTTCGCGGCCCGGTCCCTCAGGCGAGTGTTGAACTCCTGTTGCAGCGCTTCGGCCAACTCGGAGTGTCGTTCGAGAGATCTGGGCCACACCACCCAGAGCACCTTGTCAGTATCCCGACACCCTGCCATGCCCCAATCGTCAACGAATTGACCTACTTGGGAGCCGACAACGAACCGAAAACGAGGGTCGTCCAGCTGGTCGCGCCCGGCGCCCTCTCTCCTGAACAAATCGTAAAGATCCTCGTCCGGTTCCAGGATGAAAACCCTGGCGTCCGGCCCCAGACGCTCGCGGAGAAAACTCGCGCCATAGCCCAGTCCCCAGCCGAAGTGGACGACGACGTCCGCACCCTCCAGGGGGAGACCGGAGTAGAACTTTGCGGCTTCGCGCTCGGGGTCGTAGGGGCTGTGATAGGGAACGCCCCCGACCTCCACGGTCGGCAGGCCGGACCGGCTCGATGTCAGGGTGATTGCCTCGGACATAGCTGTACCCACGACATCCTCATTGCAATCTTCATGCCGAACCGTACCCTCTGGAGGCCCAACGCCAGACCACCCATGTTTATGGAATGGTGCTTGCATATCAGAGGGTCAAGGGGGCACGGACCATGCTGAACGAACTCGAGACCATGAACGCTGCCGAAACCCGAATGTTCCTGGACATTCCGACCGCTGCGTCGCTCGCGGGCTTTTCTACCAGGCACTTCCGACGAATTGTCGAAGAGGACAAGATCCCAACCATGCGCATCGGCCGCAAGTTTTTCATCCTTGGCTCGGACTTCCACCACTGGAAAGAGACCAAAGGGAATCGCTAGAACCAGGTTCTATCCATCAAGTTGATGGACAGAACGCCGACGAGCAGGAAGCGCGCCGGCCGTACTCGTCGCCCTCACTATTGCGGGTTCCTCACTCGGAATCGCTCATCGAACATTTCAGGTTTCGCCTCCCTTCCGACCAGGTTGCGTCCAGGCACCGTTGTATTTCGACAATCGCAGATAGATTTCACATGACAGACGTCCAATAGTCCGTACAATCCCCCCATGAGAGAAAAAGCGCAGTTCATCACCATGCCCGCCCTGCTTCTGCTGATCTTCTTCCTGGGAAAGCTCATCATGAGTCAGGTCGGTGTACCCTACGAGACGGGAATAAAGATTTTCTCGATGGTCACGCTCCAGGTGCATCTGGCGATCCTCTGGCCCGCTTTCGCACGGAAGTACAAGGGCTACAGTCTCTGGCAGGGAATCCAGGTCGGCGTGATGATCGCCCTCGTTTCACAGGTCTTGATCATGTTCGGCACGGGACTCTCCTACATGATCGGCGATACACACTTCAACAATCCGGTAGCGTTGAATCAGGAGGGCCCGGTCGGATTCTTCGCAGCGATGGGGATCCGCATGGGCGGCCTCGTGGTGAACAGCATCATCGGCGGGGTCGCGGCGATCATCGGATGGACGATGGGCGCCCTGATTCCGCCACACGAGCAGGTTCGGCAGGCCACCGACTAGGCGGAGGAAATCCAGCCTCGGATTCAACGGATTGAAAATCGGTCTTTTCGGAAGGTGTTCCCAAGCACATCGGTGTAATCCGTGAAATCCGTGGCCTTCCGATAATCCGAGGCAAAAAAAGACGCGGAAACCCCGGCAGAAGGGGTCGCCCGCGCCCAATTCCAAAACTAAGGAAGCTACTTCTTTTTCTTCTTCGCTGCGGCAGCCCCGAGTACCGCGTCTTTTGCCGCCTTGGCAATGCGGAACTTCAGCACGGTCTTGGCAGGAATCTTGATCGCTTCACCGGTCGCTGGATTGCGGCCCATGCGCGCCTTTCTTTTCTGCTTCACGAGCTTACCGACACCGGGAAAGGTAAACTCGCCGTTCTTCTTCGTTTCCTTGTGAGCCATGTCCGCCAGCGTCGTCAGGAATGCCTTCGCTTCCTTCTTGCTGACATCGGTCTTCTCCGCCAGCGCGCTGATTATTTGAGTTTGCGTCAGTTTGCCTGCCATACCTGTCCTCCTAAATGAAAAGTATAAGGTCGATTGATTCCCGCGAACCGAAAGCCCGGAACGAGTGTCCCTAGACCCTCTTGAACGCCTTCTTTATTTCTTTGAGGTCGTACCTCACGATGATGGGACGTCCGTGCGGACACACCGTCGGACAGTCTGTCTTCATCAACTCCGTAACCAGCCAACGCATCTTAACACTATCCAGAGCATTGTTGATCTTGATTGCGGCATGACAGGCCACCGTCGCGGCGGTTTTTTTCCGAAACGTCTCCAGGTTCAGCCCCTGGCGCTCCCGATCGACGCCGTCGATCAGTTCCAAGACCAGTTTCTCGACCGCCGCCGCCTTCAGGATCGCGGGCGCCGTCTTCACCGCCACGGTCCGTGGACCGAAAGGCTCGGCTTCTAAACCGCTTGCCGCCAGCTCTGGCGCAATCTCTTCAAACCGTACTTCCTGCTCGGGGGACAACTCCAGGATGATGGGCGTCAGCAGGCGCTGAACTTCGATGGTTCCGGAGTCCCGCTCCCGGACATACTGCTCGAACAGGATCCGTTCATGGGCCACGTGCTGGTCGATCAGCACGAGGCCGTTCCCGTCCACCGCCACGATGAAGCTGTCCTGAACCTGACCCAAAGGGCGCAGTTCGCTCCTCACCAGATCGAAATCGGGCAAATCGGTCGGGTCCGGGCCCGCTCCGACGCCGCCGCGAGCCTCGTCGTAGTTCAGATCGAAGGTTGTCGCCTGGGAAAGGTCGAGCGGCGCAAGGGAATCAGACCCGGGCTCCCGGGCAATGGGCCCGCCAGCCCACGAATCCGGCATGCGCCCCTGGAACTCGGGCGCGCGGTAGGGCGAGGATTTGGACTCATCCGAAAGCATCGGAATGATCGTCTTGTCCGAACGCATGGCTTCGGCGATCACGTCCCGGACCGCATCGTGGACCGTGGATCCCTTCCGGAACCGCACTTCAGTCTTTGCCGGATGCACGTTGACGTCTACGTCGCGATGGGGCAGTTCGACGAAGAGCATAGTTACCGGAAAGGTCCCGGAAGGCAGGATGCTCCGGTACGCGTCCGAATAAGCGTGGAGGATGATGCGATCCCGAATAGCCCTGCCGTTGACGAAAAAGTACATCGAGTTCCGGTTGTACTTCTGGATCTGGGGACGGGACGTGAAGACATGAACCTTCATCCTGGTCGCGGGAAACTCCCGCTCATACTCCACCAGTTCGTCACGTAGATCCCGCCCGAACAGCTTCAGGATTCTTTCGCTGCGGTCCGCGGACGGAGGCGCGGACAGCACTTCAAACTTCCCGCTCTTGAGGACGAAATGAATCTCCGGGAACGCGAGGGCGTAGTGAGTGCACCGGTTCGTGATCTGGCTGAGTTCGTAAGACTCCGACTTGAGAAACTTTCGGCGGGCTGGAACGTTGTAGAAGACGTCTTCTACACGCACCCGGGTCCCCGCTGGGAACGCGCCGTCGCGGACGAACACAGGGTCGCCTCCGGCGACCTCCACGGTGGTTCCGACATCATCTTCGGCCGTTTGTGTTTCCATGCGGACGCGCGCAACCGATGCGATCGAGGCCAGCGCTTCCCCGCGGAAACCGAGTGTTCGTACCGCGAACAGTTCATCGGAGGCCGACAGTTTGCTCGTGGCATGCCGCTGGAAGCAGAGTTCGGCGTCGGCCCGGCTCATGCCCTCGCCGTCATCGGTCACTTCGATCAGGCGGGTACCACCGCCAACCACTTCGACGGTGATCTTCCGAGCTCCGGCATCAATCGCGTTCTCGACCAGTTCCTTAACGATCGAAGACGGCCGCTCGACAACCTCGCCCGCCGCGATCTGATTCGAGACGGTGTCTGAGAGGATTCGAATCTTGGACGTAACTTTGGTGGTCATTGCTGGTTGTTGGTTTTCGGTTGTCAGTGGTCAGTATTCAGCTGTTGGCTCACTTCTTCTTCACGCGAATCCCGAGTTGGTCCAGTTGTTCGCCGGCCACGTCGGACGGCGATTCGCTCATCAGGTCGACAGCGCGGGCAGTCTTCGGGAAGGCGATGACCTCGCGCAGACTCGATCCACCAGCCATGAGCATCACGATGCGGTCCAGGCCAAACGCGACTCCCCCGTGGGGTGGCGTGCCGTACTCGAGCGCATCCAGAAAGAAGCCGAACCTCGCCTTGGCTTCCTCATCACTCATACCGAGCCGCCGGAAGATCCGCGCCTGCATATCACGACTGTGGATCCTGACCGAACCACTGCCGAACTCCAGTCCGTTCGCGACCAGATCATAGGCGCGGGCCCGGACCTTTCCGGGATCGCTTTCGAGCAAATCCTGGTCCTCATCCAGAGGCGAGGTAAAGGGATGGTGAAGTGCATCCCACCGGTTCTCGTCCTCGTTGAACTCGAAAAGCGGAAAATCGGCAATCCAGAGAAAGTGCCATTTGTCCTCCGGGATCCACCCTTCCCGCCGGGCAAGCTCCAGGCGAAGCGCTCCCAAGTGGGCCAGAGCCGCGTCGCGTTCGCCGGCGACCATGAACACGGTCTCGCCAACCTTCGCGCCGGCAGCCTCGATCAGCGCCTTCGTCGCCGCTTCCCCCCCCTTCTTGACGGGCGGCGCGGCCCGCACACCATCCTCGTTGACCTGGAGGAACGCCACGCCTGCACCGCCGAGCTGCTTCACGAACGCGTCGACTTCATCGAGTCCCTTGCGCGAGTACGCAACAGGAGCGACCAAACCACGGACTGTCCGACCAGATTCTACCACCTCACGGAACAAGGACGGCTCGGCTTCGGCAAACACCGAGCTGAAGTCCTGGATCTCCACTCCGAACCGCGTGTCGGGCTTGTCGCTGCCGTATCGGTCCATCGCTTCGCGATAGCTCATCCGCGGGAACGGAACCTCCAGATCGATGTTCCGCACACGCCAGATGGCCTGCATCAGGCCTTCGACCATGGAGAAAAACTCGTCGAGATCGGGGAAACTGACTTCGATATCGATCTGCGTGAATTCGGGCTGGCGGTCCGCACGCAGGTCTTCATCACGAAAGCACCGGACAATCTGGAAGTACTTGTCGAACCCGGCGATCATCAAGAGTTGCTTGAAGATCTGAGGCGACTGAGGTAGCGCGTAGAACTGCCCGTTGTACAGACGGCTCGGCACGAGATAGTCCCGTGCCCCTTCGGGCGTCGACTTCGTCAGGAACGGCGTCTCGACTTCGGTAAAACCGTTCGCGTCCATATAGGTGCGGATCGCCATCATTACTTTGTGCCGTAGCCTGAAGTTTCGCTGCATCTGGGGCCGACGCAGGTCCAGGTAGCGATACTTGAGCCGCAGGTCTTCGGCCGTCGTGATGTCGTCCTCGATCGGGAACGGCGTGGTCCTGGCGTCGCTGAATATCTCCACGTCGTCGGCCATCACCTCGATCTCGCCGGTCCCAAGATTCGGATTGACCAGCTCGGCATCCCGCAGTTCCACCTTCCCCCGAACGGCGACCACGAACTCGGACCGCAAAGTTTTCGCGAGTTGGTGGGCATCGGCGGCGCGGCCGGGGTTAAAGACGACCTGGGTCATCCCTCCACGGTCCCGCAAGTCGATGAAGACGAGCTGCCCGTGGTCCCGCCGCCGGTGGACCCATCCCATGAGAACGACGTCGGTGCCCTGGTCGGAAACGTTCAATTCGCCGCAAGTGTGTGTTCGTTTCTTCTCTGTCATGGACGTACGGCTTCCCCGCCAGCGCCGGAAATCAACTCATCTTCGGTTTGTTCCACCTGTTCCCGCGTGTTCATGTCCCGAATGACAAGTTTGCCGGAACGGATCTCGTCTTCGCCCACTATCACGACCTTCCGGGCTCCAAGTTTGCCTGCCAGCCGCATCTGGCTCTTCAAGCTCCTACCGTCGAAGTCCAGATAGACACGCCGCCCCGTTGAGCGCAACTTCCGCGCTAGTAGCGTGCAGAAGTTGAATGCCTCGTCACCGATCGTCGCCAGGAAGTATTCCGGACCGGATGCGGCGAGAAGCTTCTCGGGTTCCGGGATGGACAGGATGAGGCGCTCGAGCCCCATACCGAAACCGAAGCCCTTGACCTCCGGTCCGCCGAGCTGCTCGCTCAACCCGTCGTAGCGGCCGCCGCCCACCATCGTGTCCTGCGCTCCAAGCGCTCCCGACACGATCTCGAACGTTGTGCGCATGTAATAGTCCAGGCCTCGAACGAGTCGCTTCTCAACCCGGTGGCCGATGTCGCGGGCGTCCAGGTAGCCGCGGAACTTCTCGAAGTGCTCCCGGCACGCATCGCAGAGGCTATCGGCAATGCTCGGCAACTCAGCAAGCATCGGTTGGCAGGATTTCACCTTGCAATCGAAGACACGCAGGGGATTCTTCTCCCCCCGTCGAACGCAATCCGGGCAGAGCTTCTCACCTCGTTCGCGGATCATCTCGCCGAGCGTCTCGGTGTAGGCGGGACGACAGTCGCGGCACCCGATCGAATTCACCAGCAGCTCAAGCCCATCCATGCCCAGCCTTCCGAAGTAGATGAGCAGCATCTCGATCACCTCGGCTTCGATCGCGGGCTCGTCGGTCGCCGACAGCACCTCCACTCCGGCCTGGTGGAACTGCCGCTGACGTCCCTTCTGCGGGCGCTCCCGGCGAAACATGGGCACGATATAGTAAAGCTTCAGCATCCGCGCCTCTGCGTCGAGCCGCTTCTCGATGAACGCGCGGATAACAGGGGCAGTTCCTTCGGGGCGCAGGGTCAGCGATGCTCCGTCCCTGTCCTCGAACGAATACATCTCCTTGGAGACGAGATCCGTTTCTTCGCCGACACTGCGGACGAACAGCTCCGTCGCCTCGAACATCGGAGTGCGGATCTCCTCGAACGCGTACTCTTCGAAGACTTTCCGTATCTCGGACTCGACGAAACGCCAGATTCGCGCCTCGGCGGGCAGGATGTCGTATGTACCGCGAACTGCCTTAATCATATAGTCCGGGGACGGAGGTATCGCTCCGTCCCCCATCCTATTTTGCTAGGACCGGGACAGCGTTACCCATCGGTTTCTAACTCCCGGTTTCTGTTCGGTCGGGGGACGGAGCTATACCTCCGTCCCCTTGTCCGTACAACTCAGCCTTCCAACGCCTTCTCTTACTTCCAGTTCGGTTAGGGGACGGAGCTATACCTAACTCCGTACAACTCAGTCTCCCAACGCCTTCGCTCACTTCCTGTTCGGAGAGGGGACGGAGCGATACCCGTCTCAGTTCTCCCAACGTTTGTCTTACTTCCTGTTCGGTTAGGGGACGGAGCTATACCTCCGTCCCCTGTCCATTTAGGTATGTCTCCTTGTACTCGACGTACCGGTGCGCGTATTCGTCGATGTCCGCAACTTCCTCTTCAGTCAACTCGCGTTTCACCTTAGCAGGCGCGCCCATGACCAGACTCCGGGGTGGGATCACGGCTCCTTCGGTGATCAGCGCACCGGCCGCCACGATCGTCCCAGTCCCCACTCGCACGTGGTTCATGATGGTCGCCCGCATTCCAATTAAGCAGTGAGACTCGATCGTGCAGCCGTGCAGGACGGCCGCATGCCCGACGGTTACGTAGTCCTCGAGAATCAACGGGCACTCGTCCTTCATCACGTGACAGACACAACCATCCTGGATGTTCGTGTGGCTGCCGATACGAATGTAGTCGACGTCGCCACGGACGACCGTGTTGAACCAGATGCTGGAGTGATCCCCGATCTCGACGTCCCCGATCACGTGGGCGCCGGCGGCGATGAATACGCCCGCGCCCAGCCTCGGAACGACTCCCTTGTACTCGTGCAGCATTCTCGTAATCGCTTCAAAAACGGGCTAAAAGCCTCCGAAACCCCGTCAACCGGGGCAATGACGGCCAATTTGTTAGTGTCGCAGAAGGGTCGAACCGTTTCAATCTAACATTGGTCATTCGGCGTTGCTCTGTTCGACATCGAAGTCACGGCGACCGCTCGAGCCGAGAGAAATGTGAACCTGACAAGGTCCAATGACCAATCCGCGATAGTCTCGGCTTCTACTATAATGGCAGGTTGACTGAACGACCGTTGCCGCACTCGTAAGGAGACCAGCCCCACATGAACAGTTTTGATTCGCGATCCAGTCTCCGCGTCGGAGACGCGTCCTTTCAGTACTACTCGCTCGAGGCGCTCGAGAAATCCGGCGTCAGCGGCGTCTCGGGACTGCCGTTTTCGCTGAAAGTCATGCTGGAGAACCTGCTCCGTCACGAGGACGGAACATCAGTCTCGGCCGACGACGTCCGGGCGCTGGTTGCATCGGTGGGGTCCCGGCCCGAGCGGGAGATCGCATTCCGCCCCGCTCGGGTGCTGATGCAGGATTTCACGGGTGTCCCAGCCGTCGTCGATCTGGCAACGATGCGGGACTTCATCAAGGAATCAGGAGGCGATCCCAATCGGATCAACCCGCTCCAGCCTGTGGATCTGGTCATCGATCACTCTGTCCAGGTGGACCGATTCGGTACCAGTACGGCGTTCGAGTTCAACGCCGAGCGGGAGTCGGAACGCAACCGCGAGCGTTACCTGTTCCTCAAGTGGGGTCAGCACGCGTTCAAGAACTTCCGAGTCGTTCCGCCCGACGCCGGCATCGTCCACCAGGTCAACCTCGAGTATCTGGCCCACGTCGTCTTCTCGGACGAGGACGGGGACATGGCCGTGCTGTACCCCGATACGCTGGTCGGCACCGACTCGCATACGACGATGATCAACGCCATGGGCATCGTCGGGTGGGGCGTGGGCGGCATCGAGGCCGAGGGCGCCATGCTGGGCCAGCCGATCTCGATGCTCATCCCCGAAGTCGTAGGATTCCGGCTGACCGGTGAACTTCCCGAGGGCGCAACGGCGACGGATGCCGTACTCCGTGTGGTGCAGATGCTGCGCGCCAAGGGTGTCGTCGGCAAGTTCGTCGAGTTCTCCGGACCAGGAATCCGGCACCTGTCACTCGCCGACCGAGCGACCATCTCCAATATGGGCCCCGAGTACGGAGCGACGATCGGCTTTTTCCCGGTCGACGACGAAACCCTCAGGTATTTGAAGCTGACTGGACGCACGGATGACGCGATCGCGCGCGTCGAAGCCTACACGAAAGCCCAGGGCCTGTTCCAGGCCGAGGGCACTGCGGAACCGGAGTTCGGCGACAGCATATCGCTGGATCTCGGGACCGTCGAACCCGCGATCGCCGGGCCGAAGCGACCACAGGACCGAATCCCGTTGGGCGACGCCAAGAAGTCGTTTCGCAAGACGCTCGTTTCCATGCTGAACGGGGGCGACGGCAACGGCACCGCGGCGGCGATGGCGACGTGGACCGACGAGGGCGGGGGGCCAAGGACTGCATCCAATGACGAGTGCGCGACCGAATTGTCACGCCTGGCCACGGCGGTGCCCGTTCGGCTTGGCGCCAACCGCTTCGAGATCGGCCACGGATCGGTCGTTATCGCAGCCATCACGAGTTGCACGAATACGTCGAATCCCTCGGTCATGGTCGCGGCGGGCCTGCTGGCCAGGAACGCCGTCGAGCGCGGCCTCGGCGTCCACCCGTGGGTCAAGACGAGCCTCGCTCCAGGGTCCCGCGTGGTGACAGACTATCTCCGTGATACGGGGTTGCTGCAGTATCTGGAAGCACTGCGGTTCCACCTCGTCGGCTACGGATGCACCACCTGCATCGGAAACAGCGGGCCGTTGCCCTCTCCGATCGCCGACGGCATCGCGGAGTCCGATCTGGTCGTCGCTTCGGTCCTGAGCGGTAACAGGAACTTCGAGGGGCGGATCAACCCGCACGTACGTACCAACTACCTGGCGTCGCCGCCCTTGGTCGTCGCCTACGCGATCGCGGGGAACATGGACATCGACCTGACGAACGCCCCCGTCGGATACGACCCGAACGGCAATCCCGTCTACCTGAAGGAGATCTGGCCCGATCCAGCCCAGGTTCGCGAGTTGATCGACGCGTCCGTCAAGCCGGAGATGTTCCGCAAAGCGTACAAGGAATCGCTCGCTGGGGACGAGCGATGGAACGCGCTCGAGGTCCCGGCCGGGGATCTCTACTCATGGGAGGAGGACTCGACCTACGTGAAGCGTCCGCCCTTCTTCACGGACATGCCGCCCGAGGCTCCGGCACTCGAAGACATCGCCGGTGCAAGGGCTCTGGCGGTGCTGGGAGACTCGGTCACGACAGACCATATCTCACCCGCCGGTTCGATTCCCGCCGACGGCCCTGCCGGCCGTTACCTGCTCGACGCTGGTGTCGCGGTGAAGGACTTCAACTCCTTCGGCGCGAGACGGGGCAACCACGAGGTCATGATGCGGGGTACGTTCGCCAACATCCGACTGCGGAACCAGATGGCGCCCGGAACCGAGGGAGTCTGGACGGTTCATCTGCCGGACAAGGAACAGACTTCAATTTACGAAGCCGCGGTGCGCTACGGGTCCGACGGCGTACCACTCGTCGTCATCGCCGGCAAGGAATACGGGTCGGGATCCTCTCGCGACTGGGCGGCCAAGGGGACGCGGCTGCTGGGCGTTCGCGCCGTCATCGCCGAGAGCTACGAACGGATCCACCGGAGCAATCTGATCGGGATGGGAGTCCTGCCGCTTCAGTTCAGCGATGGAGAGGGCAAAGACAGCCTGGGCCTGACCGGATTCGAAGAATTCGACATCCGAGGGATCGCCGCGGGTCTGGACCCGGGCCAGAAGCTCGAAGTTGTCGCTCACGACGAGAACGGCGAGCGAGCATTCTGGGTCACGGCCCGACTGGATACACCCGTGGAGATCGAGTACTACAAGCACGGTGGAATCCTGCAGTACGTCCTGCGGCAGATGAAGTGAGTCAGAAGCGGGAGCGGTAGGGACCGGGTAATCGCCTGGCCGAACGTTGGCAGTAGTCCGACCCCGTCGGGTGGCCTTTCCCGCTACTTGGGTTACACGACACTAGCTATGACAGACCCCGTCTGCGGTATGGAAGTAGAAGAGCGCTCGGCTGCCGGCCGCCACGCGCACGACGGCGTCGAGTATCTGTTCTGCTCCACCCACTGCCTCGAGCGTTTCCAGGGCGACCCGCGTCGTTTCCTCGAACCGTCCGAAGCCTCGGCATCGGCGGGGCCGCCTCCCCGGGGGGATGCAATCTACACGTGTCCCATGCATCCGGAAGTGGAACAACCGGGGCCCGGGCCGTGTCCGAAGTGTGGGATGGCGCTCGAACCTCGCGACGTCACAGTCGCCGAAGACGACACCGAAATGCGGAGCATGATGCGCCGCTTCAAAATTGGCGTCGTGCTCACGATCCCGTTGATGGTTCTGGCGATGAGGGAGATGATTCCGGGAATGCGAATCGCAGACCTCATCGGGCCACGGGGTCAAAACTGGATCCAGTTTGCCCTGGCGACACCTGTGGTCCTGTGGTGCGGGCTTCCGTTCTTCCAGAGAGCGTGGACCTCGCTGGTGACCCGCAGCCTCAACATGTTCACGCTCATCGGGATTGGAACCGGTGTCGCATACGGCTATAGCGCCCTGGCGATCTTCATCCCGGACCTGTTGCCCGCCTCTTTCCGGGGCGAAGCGGGCGAAGTGCAGGTCTACTTCGAAGCGGCAGCGGGAATAACGGTGCTGGTCCTGCTCGGCCAGGTACTCGAACTCAACGCAAGAAGTCGCACCAGCCTCGCGATCAAGTCACTGCTCGGTCTCGCGCCGAAGACGGCCCGCAGGATCTTCGATGGGAAGGAAACCGACATTCCGCTCGCCGAGGTTGGTTTGGGTGACCGGCTGCGGGTTCGGCCGGGCGAGAGGATTCCCGTCGACGGGACCGTGGAGGGCGGCGAGAGCACCGTGGACGAAGCGATGATTACCGGTGAGCCCATGCCGGCTGTGAAGACAGCCGGCTCGCCGGTGACCGGAGGCACCATCAACCAGACTGGCAGTTTCGTGATGATCGCCGAGAGGGTTGGAAACGAGACCCTGCTTGCGCGGATCGTACAGATGGTTGCCGACGCGCAGCGCAGCCGCGCACCCATCCAGCGGCTCGCCGACGTTGTAGCTTCCTACTTTGTGCCGGCCGTCGTCGGAACTTCGATCGTGACGTTTATCGTATGGTCGGTGTTCGGGCCGGAACCCCGCATGGCGTTCGCCCTGGTCAACGCCATAGCGGTGCTCATCATTGCGTGCCCTTGCGCGCTCGGTCTCGCGACGCCGATGTCGATCATGGTGGGGACCGGCTGTGGAGCGAGCGTGGGGGTCCTGATACGCAATGCAGAAGCCCTCGAGACATTGGAGAAGGTAGACACGCTGGTCGTCGACAAGACCGGCACGCTGACCGAGGGCAAACCCAGTGTCGAAGCCGTACAGGCAACCGAAGGCTTCACCGAGGACGAGGTTCTCGCCATTGCCGCCGGGATCGAATCCGTTAGCGAGCACCCGCTGGCAACGGCGATCGTTGCGGAGGCCCAACGGCGCGGCGTGGAGTTCCGATCGGCGGAAAAGTTCCGGGCGATAACCGGCAAGGGAGTCATCGGTGTGGTCGGTTCGCGGCGAGTCGCGTTGGGAAACGCGGCACTGCTCGCCCAGCGTGACGTGGATTTGAAATCGCTGGCGGAACCGGCGGACGCTCTGAGAAATGACGGCTCCACGGTGATGTTCCTGGCCGTCGACAACCGTTCGGCAGGACTGGTGGCCGTCTCCGATCCCGTCAAAAGGACGACGCCCGAGGCGCTCGCACAACTCAAGGCCGACGGCATGCGTATCGTCATGCTGACCGGAGACAGCCGCGTTACGGCCGGGTCTGTCGCCCGCAGGCTGGGCATCGATGACGTTCGTGCGGAAGTTCTGCCCGAGGAAAAGTACCGGGAGGTTCGCCGTCTTCAGGAGTCGGGAGCTGTGGTCGCGATGGCCGGGGATGGCACAAACGATGCGCCTGCACTGGCGCAGGCCGACGTCGGGATCGCCATGGGACACGGCACGGACGTTGCGATGGAGAGCGCAGGCGTGACGCTGGTCGAAGGCGATCTTCGGGGGATCGTCCGGGCGCGCCGCCTGAGCCGGGCGACCATGCGCAACATCCGACAAAACCTGTTCTTCGCCTTCATCTACAATTCCCTCGGCGTACCCGTTGCAGCCGGTGTGCTCTATCCCTTCTTCGGGTTGCTGCTGACCCCCGTGATCGCGAGCGCCTCAATGACGTTCAGCTCGGTCTCGGTGATCATGAACGCCCTCCGATTGCGTAAGGTCGAACTGTAAGCAGCGCCGAATTGGGGAAGGGAACCTTCAGTTACCCCGTCGCTACCGCTCTGGGTTCTGTTCGGACTCCTGCCCAACAGAACCGCGAGCGGTAGCGACCGGATATTCGCCCGGGCCGCGCAGTGGCCGCAGTTCGACCCCGCTTTGGCGGAACGGATATTACCCCGTCGCTACCGCTCCGGGTTCTGACTTGGCGCTCTGGGTTCTGTGGGATACTGGAGCTTGGAGCGTAGATGACCCTCCAACCTCAAACGGCTCCTGATAGCGAATCACCGCCTGTAGAGAACGTTGCTGTTTTCAAAGCCAGCGGAATCACGAAAGTCTATTCGATGGGTGATGTCGAAGTGCATGCCCTTCGAGGCATCGATCTTTCCCTCTACGAGGGCGAGTTCATCGTCCTGCTCGGCCCCTCCGGTAGCGGAAAATCGACACTCCTGAACATTCTGGGTGGGCTGGACGTTCCGACAGCCGGAACTGTTATCTACAGAAACACGGACCTTACCGCCGCACGTGAGAGCGAATTGACGAACTACCGGCGCAAGCACGTCGGCTTCGTGTTCCAGTTCTACAACCTGATCCCCAGCCTGACCGCCCGTGAGAACGTCGCGTTGGTAACCGATATCGGCGAGAAACCCCTGCGCCCCGAGGAAGCACTCGACCGGGTGGATCTGGGCGACCGGATTGACCACTTTCCCTCACAGCTGTCCGGCGGGGAGCAGCAGCGAGTCGCGATCGCCCGAGCGATCGCCAAGGGTCCCGACGTGCTGCTCTGTGACGAACCAACTGGCGCACTGGACATCAAGACTGGCGTCGTGGTCCTCGAGGCACTGGCAAAGGTCAACAGAGAGTTGGGCACGACAACCGCGGTGATAACCCATAACGCCGCGATCGCCGCCATCGCGGACCGCGTCGTGTCGCTGGCCGACGGCAGGATCGCGTCGGTGAAAGAGAACGACACGAAACTGCTGCCGTCAGACCTCGAATGGTGATGAGGGCGATCAACCGCAAACTTCTCCGCGACCTCTGGAACATCAAGGGCCAGGTTCTGGCCATCAGCCTGGTGATCGCAGCGGCGGTCACCGTCTACATCATGTACCTCGGGGCCTTCGAGTCACTCCGACTCAGCCAGTCTTCTTACTACGAACGGTACCGTTTCGCAGACGTGTTTGCCGGCCTCAAGCGAGCCCCGCTCTACCTGGCCGACCGGATCGAGGCGATTCCCGGAGTGGCAAGCGCGGAGTTCCGGGTTCGCGCGACCGTGACGGTGGACATGCCAGGCATGTCCGAGCCAGCTTTGGGTAGTCTGGTATCGATCCCGGAGCGGCAACAGGCAATCCTCAACGATCTGTTCATCCGCAAAGGTCGCTACATCGACCCAACCAGGCCCGATGAGATTCTCGTCAGCAAATCTTTCGCCCTGGCGCACGAACTGGAGCCCGGCGACAGCATCCGGGTCGTGATCAACGGCCGGCGGCGTGATCTGGAAATCGCCGGGATCGCCTTGTCTCCGGAGTTTCTGTACACGATCCGCCCGGGCGACATCATTCCCGATGATCGGAGATACGGCATCCTCTGGATGGGCGAGCGCGAGTTGGCGAGTGCCTTCGACATGGAAGGCGGCTTCAACGACGTCGCCATCCGATTGATGGCGGGCGCTTCGGAAGACGACGTCATCATGCGTCTGGATCAGCTGCTGGAACGCTACGGGGGCCTCGGGGCCATACCACGCTCCCTCCAGCTGTCGCACTGGTACCTGGACAACGAACTCACACAGCTTCAGAGTTTCGGGACCATGGTGCCGATCATCTTCCTGGCGGTCGCCGCTTTCCTGCTGAACGTCGTCCTGACCCGCGTCATCGCCGTCCAGCGGGAGCAGATCGCGGCGCTTAAGGCGTTGGGCTATTCGAACTTCGAGGTCGGTCTGCACTACTACCAGTGGGCTCTCATCGTCACCCTGATCGGCATCGGCATCGGCATTGTCGCGGGCTCCTACCTGGCAACGAGCCTCGTGAACATCTACAACGATTTCTTTCGATTCCCAGTCCTCGAATTCCGGATCTCACCCAACATCGTAGCCACGTCGACCCTCATCAGCCTGATTGCGGCCCTGCTCGGAGCCCGCGGAGCGGTTCGGGCAGCCGTAACGCTGCCTCCGGCGGAGGCGATGCGTCCGCAAGCGCCGGCTCACTACCGCGTGAGCATCGTCGAACGTATCGTAGGGCGTTGGCTCGCTCCGGACACCCGGATGATCATCCGCAACATTTCCCGCCGGCCGTTCCGGGCGGCGCTGTCGACGATAGGCATTGCGTTCGGGGCCGCCATGATGATCGTCGGGATGTTCTTCCTCGATTCGATGTCCTACGCGATGAACATCCAGTTCGACGTGATCCAGCGGCAGGATCTCACTGTTACTTTTGTGGAAGCAACAGCTCCCCGGGCGTTCTACGAGGTCGCCGGGATTGATGGCGTCATGCTCACGGAGCCATTGCGGTCGGTTTTCGTGCGACTGCGTTTCGGTCACAGGTCCAGGCAGACCGCGGTGACGGGGATATCGGACGATGCGACGCTGAGCCGGCTGTTCAACACCGATCTGGATCCCGTTCCACTGCCCCCGGACGGCATCGTCCTGTCGACGAAGCTCGCTGAGATCCTGGCCGCCGAACAGGGTGACGTACTCGTCATGGAGGTCCTGGAAGGGCCGCGTCCGACACGAGAGGTTGTCGTCGCCCAGGTGGTCGAGGAATTCATGGGGGCGTCAGCCTACATGGATATCGGGGCGTTGCGTCGGGTCATGCGGGAAGGCCGTGTGCTCTCGGGCGCATTCCTGCAGGTGGATTCTTCCCGGCTGGACGATATCTATTCGCGGCTCAAGGAGACGCCCGGCGTCGCCGGTGTCGGGCTAAAGGACGCGGCCATCCAGAGCTTCAAAGACACGGTTGAGGCGAACATGGCGATCCTGATCTTCTTCAACGCGCTGTTTTCGGGCACGATCGCCCTGGGAGTGATCTACAACGCGGCCCGTATCGCGCTGTCGGAACGGAGTTGGGAGCTCGCCAGCCTGCGGGTGATGGGGTTCACCAGGGGAGAGATTTCCTACATCCTCCTGGGTGAATTCGCGATCCTGACAGCGGTGGCCGTGCCACTCGGCTGTGCCATCGGCTACGGACTGGCCGCGTTGACCGTCGCCACTATCGGCGACACGGAACTCTACCGGGTGCCGCTGATCGTCAACAACAGCACTTATGCAACGGCCGCCGCGTCGGTAATTCTGGCCGCGATCGCATCGAGCATCGTTGTCCGGCGCCGCCTGAATCGGCTCGACCTGGTTGCGGTGCTCAAGACCCGGGAATAATCGGTGATAATAGGGACAGGATGAAACGCTTACTCAGACGTGTGTTCTTTCTCCTCGTCGCTGCGGCCATCGGGGTGGCGTTTTACTATGCCTATCAGCCGCAACCCATCCAGGCCGACTTCGACACGGTCGCCAGAGGACCGATGCTTGTGACCCTGGACGAGGAGGGCGAAACGCGGATTCACGACCGCTTCATCGTGTCCGCACCACTCGCCGGGCGCGTCTTGCGTATCGATCTCGAACCGGGAGATTCGGTCCGCGCCGGAAGGACAACGATTGCGACGTTCCTACCTAACGAGCCGGCACTTCTGGATGTTCGAAGCCGAGCGGAGGCCGAATCGCGTGTCCGACTCGCCGAAGCCGCCCTCAGAACTGCGGAAGCTACGCGGGACCGCGTTCGCGAGGAGCTCAACTTCGCCGAATCCCAACTGGAACGCTACGCAGAGCTGATGGAGCAGGAGCTCATATCCCGTGAGCGCTTCGACACCGCGGAGTTCGAGGCACGTCGGACACGCGAGGCGCTGAATGCGGCCGACTTCCAGGTGCGCGACGCCGAGCAGGCGGTAGAGCTGGCCGAGACGGCTCTCATTCAGGCGGGAGCGGATTCACGGGCGTCGAACGGCGCGGGGCAGCCGATTACGATCCGCTCCCCGATCGACGGCGTCGTCCTCAGAAGGCTGCGTGAAAGTGAAGCCGTCGTGTCGTCTGGGGAAGCGCTGGTCGAAATCGGCGACACGGAACAGTTGGAGATCGTGAGCGACTTCCTTTCCGCCGACGCGGTCGGGATCTCAAGCGGAGCGCGAGTCCTGATCGAACAATGGGGTGGCGGCATGACGCTCGAGGGGCGGGTTCGTTTGGTCGAACCATCCGGCTTCACGAAGCTATCTGCGCTCGGAGTCGAAGAACAGCGCGTCAACGTAATAATCGACTTCGAGGATGTCGAACTGGCCGCCGAGTACCTCGGCGACGCTTACCGTGTCGAGGTTCGGGTTGTGACGTGGGAAAGCGAAGACGCCTTGAAGGCCCCGACAAGCAGCCTGTTCCGGGACGATGACGGCGACTGGGCTGTGTTTACATTGTCCGAAGGCAAGGCGTTGCAGCGGAAGGTCGAGATCGGACAGCGCAACGGCCTGGAAGCACAGGTGCTGTCGGGTCTGGCCGAGGACGAGCCCGTCATCGTCCATCCGAGCGACGATGTCGCCGACGGTGTCGAGGTCGTCCCCCGGGGCTAATCGTTCAGCGTCGGGCCCACCGCGCCCCGCCAGCCTACCGATCCTCGAGTGCCCTGACTAGTTCACATTGTTTCGGTTTCGGGAACCAGAACGCCAGCACGGTCCCCCCACGCCAATCCTTAAGTGTCGGGGCCTCACCCCCGATCCTACAGAACCGGGAACGATAGTGACCGGCTTCTTCGGTCCCTCGCTTACTGTAGGGGCGGTCTATGACCGCCCACCGTTCGGCGCTCATAGAGCGCCGCTACAGCTCTAGTCGTTTCCAGCCGCAGCGTGTCCGAGACGAACGGCCTCCGGGCTGTTGGCGATAATGAACCGGAACCCCTGTCGGATGCGCCGCTCAATATCCTGCTCACCCGCGGTAATCCCGCACACAACATCCAGTTCGATACAAACCGCCAGTTGCATCGCGAACGCCTCCTCCAGTTGTTCCTGGAGAGCCGCCTGCTGAACGTCGGTGAGCCCGCCACCGCGGCCACCGCCACGTCCGCCCCTGGCACCACGAGCGCCACGACCACCGCGAGCACCGGGCTGTCCGCCGCGTCCCCGCGCCGCATTGGGGAACATAGCCGCCCTGTATGCGCCACCAAGGTCTCCCGGCGCAGGGATCACGATCGTCACGCCCGACACCGCGGTGATCTCACGCGCGTGTTTCTCCACGGCGTCGATGCTCTCGAGCAGGATGACGGTGGCCAGTTCGCCGTCCGGGTCGAGCGGCCAGAGATCGGCCTTTGCCCGGTATTCCGATTCGGAGACTCCCCAAACTGAGGGCGCCTCTCCGGCGGTGTTCGGCCGGGTTCCGTCGACGACGTCCTGTGCGGGATAGCGCATGGCCCGGACGGCAAACAGGGCCTCTTCAGCGCTTTCCACGTGCGGGAACATGAAGTTGTAGACGCCGGCGTCCAGTGCCTGCTGGATTCTCTGTTTGGCCCCTTCGGTATCCTCGTGGATCGTCGGCACACGTAGCAGCATCGGATGGGTGCTGGGATTACTCGTCGCTCCACCCTCGACGAGGCCCTCTATGTAGGCTCTCAGATTCGGGATGCTGAAGGTTGCGGGATTCGTCTGGCTCATGAACAGGAAGTCGATGTTCGTGTCCGCGCCACGGGTTGCCCCCATCTCACGGAAGCCGTCGAGATCGGCACCTCCGCCCGAGGAAACGCCGATCGACACCTTGCCCTGTGAGAGTGCGTCGACAACCCGGTTGAGCCGGGGCCGCTGGCCCTCGGTCACCGGCGAAAGGACGAGCGCCATCACGCCCGCAGCCAGCATGAAGACGAGAAAGACTCGGATTCTCATGAAACATTCTCCTTAGATCCCTCGAAACCAGAACCGGTCGCTGAGTAAATGATCGCCTCACATGATAAAGCATTGGGGCGGTCTTTCAAGGAATTGAGGATGGGCCCGGGCCGGTTCAGGAACCGAAGGCCGGACCCTCGATCGGAGTCGCGGCAACTCTATTCGTCTCTGGCTTCTTGTCCGGATCCGTTTTCTCCGTCAGAATCGGTGGGGCCCAATGGATCGATGGCCGCAGGAAGCAGCCATTGGCGGAGCAACCCTGCGGCTACCCGAGGCACGCTGGACACGGAAAGTTCGACGCCCGGACAACGGATGAACTCACTGGAAAAACTCGTCTATCTCATGCGCGGCCTCCCTGCGGCCGGGAAGAGCCACACGGCGAAGAAACTCACCCGAGAGAACGGCATTATCTGCGAAACAGACGAGTATTTTTACACGCAGGTCGGTGACGATCAGAAACACTACGATTACGATGGGTCCCTGATGCCGAAGGCCCGCTCCTGGAATTTCGACCGCTTCAGACGAGCCGTCGCGTCCGGCACCACACCGATCGTCGTGGACCGGGGAAACGGCCTTTCGCTGGAGACGAGGAGGTACGCCGAGCACGCAATCGATCACGGATACCGCGTGGAAATCAAAGAGCCGGAGTCAGAGTGGTGGCAGGAGATCCGGATCCTACTCAAGTATAAGACCCTGACGGGACCCGTACTCGATCGGTGGGCCGAAGAACTCTCTCGCTACAGCCATTCCGTTCATCGTGTCCCAGCCAAGACAATCCGTCGAAGAATGGAGAAGTGGGTTCACGGCCTGACAGTCGAAGAGATCATCAACTACAGGCCGAAACACAAGGACTGAGGACTACCTGTCCGGCAACGTCGCTCAGTCGCTCCCGCCGTCGCTCCCGTCGCTGCCGCCTCCGAAGTCGAGCCACAGCGGCTGGGATGGAAGGACCTGCGACCGGAATCCTGCCAGGTCACTCACGAATTCTTCGATCCACGGGTTCGACAGCGTCCTCATCGGATCCGGGTCTCCGTCGCTGCCTCCGTCGCTGTCCCCGTCGCTGCCGTCCCTGAGCTTGTTCTGGCCGGGGCCTCCGTCCAGGTCATCCCGTCCAGGTCCGCCCACGAGAAGATCATTGCCCTGCTCTCCGAAGATCACATCGTCGCCGCCCTGCCCCAGCAGGATGTCGTCCCCTTCGTTGCCATGGATCTCGTCATCGCCGCCGTCCGGTCCACCGTCACTGTCTCCGTCCGATCCGAAACGGAAGTAGGATTCCGCTTGGCCTGAATACCTCTCCACCCCAACGTTCCGCGCAAACTCCGGTCGCACCAGCGCATCATCTCCGAAAACCAGATCATTCCCGCTTCCCCCGGTAATGATGTCGCGGTCCGAATGAGCCGTGGGTACATCATGGTCCCCATCGCTGCCCCCGTCGCTGTCCCCGTCGCTGCCTCCGTCGGATCCACCTTGTGACCCGTGATGGGGGTGGAACTGCGAGTTCAGATTGCCATGCGGCTTCACCCGCCCCAGATCGACCACAAGCTCGTCCAGATCCCTGAACAGCCGATCGACTTCCTTATCCAGGTCCCGGACCTCTTTGCTCTTCGTCGGCAAGTCCAACTCGCTCGGCCAGATGACGGCTCCCAGGTCGCCCACGATCCAATCGTCTCCCGCACCGCCACCCAGCCGATCGTTGCCTGTCCTTACCGGCACGCTCAGTCTCCACGGGAGGAGATTCAGATCCTTTCCTTGTCGGCGCGGCGTTCTCGGGATCATCGTGGTCTCGGCCTACGTGACGACTGAGCGCCCTGTCGCGAACGCGGTCTTCGTCCCGCAAGGCTCTGTTGATGTCATTGTTGATCCTCCTGCTGACGTCCAACCGATCCTCGGCATCGTTCCTCGTGCCGACATGGCTCGTCACTGGTACCAGCACCAATCCATCGTCTCCGATGATCAGATCCGCGCCCCCGTCACCTTCGATCTCGTCCCCGCGCGCCGCAACCGGGGTCAGTTCGACGTCGATCAAATCCGCCTTCTTGGGCTTCGTCCTGGACGGATTGTCCTCGATCGCTTCGTCTACCAGCGCGTTCAGCAGTCGCGAATAGGCGTGCTCGGCAAAGAACTGCGCGTCGCGCAACAGCCACTCGAGGCTCCTCACCCGATCATAGAATTCCAGAACGACGTCCTGTCGGGTGCCCTCGTCGAATTCACCCTGATCGACGGCGGGAGCCAGGACTAGCGCGTTGTCCCCGATCAGCAGGTCCTCACCGTCACCGCCAGTAATTCGATCAGCCGCCACCACGATCTCGGCTCCAGCTTCCCCGCTGTTGCGGACCCGATCCAGCAGTTCCGCATCGATACGAAGGTGTTCGAAGGCAACCTGCAGTCCCAGTATCCCCTCCCACACGTCGTCGATCGCCGTGTCGATCCGCGAGTAATCCGGAATGTTCTGTGAGACAACGGTCAGATTGTCACCGACCACCAGGTCGTCTCCGTTGTCGCCGTTCAGCTCGTCGTTACCCGACAGCGCATCGGCGGGCGGACCAACGGTGGGCGCGAAGGCCAATCCCGGCTTGAGGAAGTTGCCGTCGCTCAGCACCAACCGATTGCCATCGCTGCTGAAAGCGTCGACCAGCGATTCGACAGCGGGCGTCGTCTCCATCCAGCGGGCCATGAAGTCTTCCAACTCCCCGGGCTGAATGACGCGATCGAGCATGATCACTTTGCCACCGGCGGTTATCTGAATCTGGAGTCCCAATCCGGATTGCGCGTCGAGAAGCCTCAGCCCCGAGATGATGAACGGCAGATCGCTTTCGAAAGAAACGCGGTTCCATCCCAGATCGCCGATCAGGAGATCTCCGTCATCGCCGCCCGAAAGCACGTCGTCGCCCCGCTGCCCAATCATGAAGTCTTCCCCGGAGCCTCCCTCCAGCCGGTCGTTGTCTCCAGGAAGCAGGTCGATCAGGGCCAGCATCGTCCGCCACGAGTCAGCGTGAACGCTCGGGACCCGGTTGCCGTCGGCGTCGTGTACTCCCATCGGCAGGATCAGGTCTGCGTTCAGCAGCAGCTCCCAGATGTCACCCGTGAGGTCAGCATTCGGCGTCGCACTGATGTCCAGCAGCCGGGTCAGAACGCCCACCTCTTCGGTCACCAGGTCTCGGTGCCATGCCCCGTTGGCGTTCAGCCGGATCGAACCGTCCTGATTGAAGGCTCGGACGAACAGACCGACGTCGCCGGCGATGAAATCGTGGCCATCGTCGCCGAACAATTTATCGGCGCCGAGCTCGCCCATCAGTTCGTCGTCATCGGCGCCCCCGCGAATCTCGTCGTCGCCCCTTTGACCATGGATGATGTCCTGGCCGGCTCGGCCGAGGATCAGATCATCACCCCGGACCAGATCGATATCGTCGAAGCGGACGATTTCCCGGATGACGTCCGGGTAAGGCTCCGGATAGCGCTCCCACACTCTCTCAGGCAGGACCAGATGGCGTGTAATCACCCCGTTGTCGCCGAGAATCACGTCGGCCTGGCTGCCGCCGTCGATCGTATCGTTGCCGTCGCTGCCGAACAGGACGTTGTGGCCGCCGGTGATATCGTCCTCACCGGCTTCGCCGAAGATCGTATCGCCGCCCTGCTGACCGAGGACGAAGTCGTCACCGGCACCTGCGTGGATCGTGTCGGCATTGCCGGAGGGGTGATTGGTGTCGATTGAGGTGTAGACGAAGTTCGGGTCGTTCGCCGGGGGGAAGCTCTGGTGGAACAGGATATCGCCGGTGATCTCTGCGAAATCGCCGAGGATCACATCGGAACCGTCACCGCCGAAGATCGTGTCGGAACCCGTGCCGCCGACCAGGAGGTCGTCGCCGTTACCCGACGTGATCCGGTCGTTGCCGCCCTCGGACGGATCGACGGTCACGATGCGGTCGATGTCACTGGAGTCGCCGTCCAGCGTGTATTCGATGGACCCATTGTCGCCAAGCACGACCGCCGTGCCGTCGCCGCCGGTCAGGGTGTCCTCGCCAAATCCACCAAGAATGATGTCGGCGCCATCGCCGGTGGTCACGTTGTCGTTGCCACCTTCGGAAGAATTGAGCGTCTGAATTCTGTCGACGGCACCGGTGCCGGGTTCGAACACGACGAGGCCTTCGTCGGCGAGGAGGATGTTGTCGCCGTCGGCAATCGTGATGCCGTCAACGCCGAGGCCGCCGATTACGATGTCGTTACCGATACCGGTGATCACTGTGTCGTTGCCGACGGCGGCTTCGGGGGCGGTCGTCGGTGAATCGCCAAAGTTGTCGAGATACCGGCTTTCGACCCGTTTCCGCAGCGTGCTGCCCGCCTGGAATGTGACCGATCCGTCGTCTCCGAGGACGATGTTGTCGCCATCCCCGATCGTGATGGTGTCGTCGCCCAGGCTACCGATCACGATGTCGTTGCCGGTGTTCGCGCCCACACCCACGGTGATCGTGTCGTCTCCAGCCGGAATGAACTTTCCGTTCTCATCGAGGTACACGCTTGAGACCTCGCCCACTAGCGGCCCACCGTTCTGGTACTGGACAAAACCCGCATCGCCGAGGACGATGTTGGTACCGTCCGCGACGGTGATGGTGTCCCCGAAACGGCCCCCGATCACGATGTCGTTGTCCGAGCCTGTGAAGATCGTATCGGCACCACCCTCAAACGTCGTCGACGTGCTCTCGATCCGGTCGATGGCGGAATCGGCCTCACCGAGATCGACGAACCCCTCGTCTCCCAGCACGACATTATTGCCATCCCCGGCGTCGATAAAGTCGCCGCCCTGGCCACCGAAGATCCGATCACCTGCGCTATCGTCCTCCGGACCAGTCGGATCGTCTGAATGGCCGTAAAGAGTGTCATCGCCCCCAAACGCCGGTTGCACAGTATCGATGCGCTCCACTGAACCGGTCGTGGTCAGGCGGCGTGTGCCCTCAGCCAGGCTGATGACGCCGTGGTCGCCAAAGATGATGTCTGAGCCGTTGCCGCCCCAAACCTCGTCCACGCCGGCCGATTCGCGGAACTGATCGGATCCAAGATCGCTGTCATCGCCCGGGGTTTCGACAAGCACCGTGAACATCTCAGCAACTCGCGGGTCGGAGATGTCGAATTCCTCTCTCTGATCCTCAGCGAAGAGCGAAAGGTTCACGTTGAAGTGCGAGTCACCGTAGATATGGTCGTTGCCTGCCTGGCCGTCGATGAAGTCCCGGCTGCCATCGCTTGACGTGCCGCCGGCGAGGTGATCGTCATCCTGGCTGCCCCGGATCGTGTCGTTGCCGAAACCGCCGTAGGCGACCAGGCCAACGAACCCTTCGTTCTGATCGGCCATCAAACGGGCGTCGATGATGTCGTCGCCGTCGTTGGCGAAGCTCGTTCCGTGGATGGAAGCGACTGGGGCATCATTGCCGTAACGCGCGCGATCCTCGGAGGTGTCGCCGTACACGACGAGCGGACCGTTGCCTCGACCGGAGATCCTGATGGTGTCGCTGCCTCCGCCACCGTGGACTGCGGTAATGGTTGCCGGATCGTCGACGACGGCCGGATCCTTCTCGTCGCGATCGCCGGTGTCGGCAATGTCGAGTGTTTCGTCGCCCTTGCCGAGGAGGATCTCGACGATCTCGACACCGTTCAGAGTGATGCCGCCGCCGTAGTGGACGGTCAGTGGGCTCTCGGGCGTCCCCTCCTCTGCCGAGAGATCATCGCCCATCTCGAATCCGGTCAGGGCAAGGCCGGGGTTGGCAATCGTACGGCCCGAACCATCCACAGTTCGGTAGAACAAGCTTCCATTATCCGAGTCGTTGTTGTCCGAGTGGAACACATTGAGGGTATCGATGTCGGCCGACTCGTCGGTCGAGCCGCCGATCTGCTCACTGACATCGTTGGTCTCATTCGGCAGCAAGACCGGCTCCGCCAGCGCTCGCGGTTCACCCGGGCCGATACCGCCTTCGATGATCAGCGGACCGTTGATCCGATCGAGGTTCTGATCCACGGGCGGGAACGTCTTGGTCGTGTCGTCCGTGCCGACGAAGGCGGGATCGGCACTGACTTCTATTTCAACCCATTCGTGCCAGTTGTCGGTAGTAAACGTGTAGGTGTATTCGAAGAAGCCAAGCACGCCCGACTCATCCGTAGTGGCAAAGCCGCCGCTGGTGCTGAGCAGCGTCTGCGTGTCGGTCCTCAGCGTCAGCGTGACGTCGCCATCGGGCATGCTGGTGAGCCGCACGCGGTAGGTGTCGGCGGAGCCGCCCTCGACCACGATCGTGGAGCCGGCGGTCTCCTGAACGATCGCACCCGGTGTCTCGTCGTCGTAGACCGTGACATCCAGCTCCGGGACCTCTGCGGGGGGGATCGCTCCGTAGACCGTGCCGCCGGCGATTGCGTGGGTAATCGTGGAGATTTCGATGCCGTCCTGCCCATCTTCGACTGCAGTGACGACCACGATCTGCGGCGTCATCCAGTTGGAAGCGTCGAACTCAAGGAAGGCGGCTCCGGCAAGGGACAACGCCGTGATCTGTCCGTCGGTGTTCAGCGTGACGGTCACAGTTTCGCCGGCTGCGGGCGCACGCGTCAGGCCCACCGAGTACGTGTCGCTGAAGCCGGACGCGCCTTCAAGCACCGCTGTCTCGTTGTCGCCGAAATCGCTGCCGTCGCCAAGATGACGGATATCCAGGCCCGGCTTATCGTTGTCCACCACATCGACGAAGATGTCGATCAACGCCAGGTCGTCAAAGGCCGGGTCATCGCTGTTGATGCTGTGGCTGATCAGGGCAACCCGGGGACCTTCCGCGGAGAGATCGTCAACGGCCATGACCTCAATCTCGAATACCGTTCCCGCCGTGGTGTCATCGAACGTCAGCACTACAGCGTTTGTGAACGCCCCGCCACCGACCGAGATCAGGATGCCGGCTCCCCCGGTACCGCGGTCCTCGCTGCTTGCGATCCCGGCCGACACGGTCAGGTACACCGGGTTGGCGAGCAACGCTGCGGGATCCGGGTCGACCAGATTGATGAAATAGGACGCCAGGGTACCGTCCTCGGTCACCAGCAGCGGTTCACCCGTGGGTTCGATGTTCACCGGGCTGTCACTGCCCGCCGAAAGGACGTTGACCGCGACGCCGTTGACGCCCACGTTGTCGAAGCCGGGATCGTTGCTGTCCAGCCCGTGGGTGATCACGCCGGAACGTCCCAGCAAATCGTTGCTGATGATGGTGTTGATCACATCGCCGAGCACTTCGATCGTGTCGTTGCCCAGACCGCCGATCACGGTCGTAACGATGTCTGCGCTGGTACCCAGGACGTAGATGGTGTCGTCGCCTTCGAGAGTGTCCAACTCTGCGCTTTCGACGTTGTTGAAGATCACGTTCAGGCCCGCACCGAAGATACCGTCACTGGTCACCACGAAACTGTCGTTGAACGGCGTTCCCAGCACCACCACCAGGTCGAAGCCCGCGCCGCCGTCGATGCTGACGGGAGCGTTGATGGCGTAATTGATCGTATCGGCACCCCCGCCGCCGTTGATTTCCGTGTCGGCCTGCACCGAGAGGTCCACGGTCACGAAGGCCCGTACGATAAATTCGTCGTTGCCCGCTTCGCCTTCCAGGCGCAGGGTCCCCTTGTTGTGGTACACGTTGAAGAGATCTTTGCCGTCGCCGCCGAATACGGTCGTGGCGTGGCGGACGCCGTCGCTGACGTAGGCGATGCCGTCGAGTGCTTCTCCGAGCCCGGCCTGGAAAGCAATCGCCGCGTTGATGGCAACGATAGTTTCCGGCGGCAGGACGTCGGTCGTCGGGTCGAACGTCGTCGGGTCGAAGATGACTGCACTGGTGACCGGATCGAGGATCAGGCCGATGATTATCGGCGTGGTGTCGAAGGTATCGCCGGGGTCGAGCCCGGCGTCCGCGTCACGCAGGGTGCCGAACACCTGACCGATCTGGAAAGTATCGTTCCCGTCGCCGCCGTCGAGCGTCGTGATGGAACTATTGTCGTCGGCCACGATCTTGTCATCGCCGCCCAGACCGTTGACGATCAGCCGGGCGTTGATATTCTGGTCGTAGTTCACCCGCTCGACTCGATCGAAGCCCCCACCCGGAACAGATTCGTTGAGCAGCGCCACGAGGTCGCGCCGCAACAGGAAGGTGTCATTCGGCTGGTTGGCGACGCCCGCCACCTCGTCCGCACCGTTGATGATCAGCGTGTCGACACCGTCATTCCCGTTGTATTGATCTCGAACAGGAAGTCCCCGGTAATGTCGAGGCCCACGGTTCCCAGACCTCCAACATCCAGCGCGAGTTCGACACGCCCGACAATGCCGGTCGAATCAATTCTGATGGAACCGGACGCACCCATCTGGCCCAGTGGGCCGAGAGCAAGGCTGGCGCCGATAAGAAATTCAAACTTGGAACCCGTGACGAGGATCCCGAACTTGCCGTTGAAGTCGAACACCCCCCCGAGACGCAACTGGGCGCTGAATGCAACCGTGATATAGAAACCCGGAGCGGAAAGCGGATCTGTCGACGCGCCGGAATCATCGAACAGTGTGCCGAGACTGGGGGCCGCGGCCTCGACCACATAACTCTTGATGCCGGTGACCAGATCCGTCTGCAGGCGGTCCCGCGCAATTTGCGACAGGTCATCGACGTATTCATCCGGAATGTCGACAGCCTGGCGCAACCCCGTCGTGTTCATGATCAGGCGGCCCGATATGGCGAGACCTGAATTGGACAGGCTGGCGCTCAGGTCCCCGCCTATGGTCAGGTCAATCTCGAAGTCGGCCGCGACGCCATCGCCATTGATAATCAGGACGCCGAGCGCCTGAAGATCGAAAAAGTCGCCGCTCGGTCCGATCGAAAGGCCCGCGTTGACAAAGATCTTCAGTCCCTGGGGGTCCGCCTGGAAGAGGAACACGCCGCTCAAACGGAACGTATCCACCAGGTCGAGGTTGCCGCCAAGCTGGATACTGATCAGGAACGTGTTGAAATCCAGTACCACCGGTGAGGTCGGATCGCCCGTGTTGACCTCGAAGCCGGCATCCAGAATGCCGTCGCCGTCCTCGTCTTTGGTCTCCGCCAGGCTGGCATTCGCGAGCACTGCCGCAGCCTCGGCGACTTGAAGCAGTCCGTCATCGTTGCCCGCGGTGTCGAGCGCCAACACGATACTGCCAAGATCAACTTCCAGAGCGCCCGCGTCGCCGGCCGCATACAGACCGGAGAAGGCGCCGGTGCCTGAATTGTTCCCGGTCAGGGTACGCAGGTCACTGACCGTGATGGTTCCATCGCCGTTCTGGTCAAACAGCGCCAACTGTTCGCTGAAGCTGGCGTCGAAGTCGACCACCGCCACACCCGAGGTGCCAAAACCGAGATTCAGCTCGATGTTGAATTGACCGGCCGCTGTCAGTCCTGGCACACCGACCACACCGAAGCTGTGCACACTCGCCTTGGCCGCCAGGTACACACCCAGGTCATTGAGGCCCGTGGCGGCCATGACCATGATGCCTACGTCCAGATCGGTGACCTGGAGACCGATGGCATTGCCGTTCAGTTCAGCGGTTTCGTCCACATCGACGACGGTATCTGCCGAACCCGCCTGGGCCTGCGTCAAGGTGTTGCCGGAGACATCAGTCCAGGAAACCTCGTGATCACCGTCCAGATCCGTCCAGTAAGGCCCAAATGCGCCAACGAAGGCCGTGACATTGGCCGCACCGATGGTCATGGTTGTAACCGTCCTGGTGCTGCCGTTTGTCAGGGTCACGTCCTGGGTCGGTCCCAGTTCGAAGGCGACACTTCCGGTCAGAATAACGACATCGAAGATGTTGAGTTCGACAAATCCCTGCGCGCGGATCACAGGCGAATCCATGCTCAGGTATACCGGGTCGCCGCCAGTACCGACCTCGTAACCCAGAGGATCGATCTTGCCGTCACCGTCAACATCGGCAAGTTCGGCCGCCGTCACGGCCGCTGCATCTCCACCAAGCAAGGCCGCAGCTTCGGTGATATCGATCACGCCTCGGCTGGACCCGGTATCATCGGTGTTCAGGATGCCGACCAGCGTGTCGTGATCGACCGGTGTCGGATCGTTCAGCGCCACACCGGTGAGGTCGGCGAATCCGACGGCAAGGGCCGCGTTCAGGGTCGCCAGGTCGCCAAGAGTGATTCGTCCGCTGTTATCTGCGTCGAACAGCACCAACTGCTCGCTGGCAAACTGAGAGGTGCCGGCGAAATCCACGACCGGGAACAGTGGCAGCCCGTAGACACTGGGGCTCGACTGATTGACTTCGACCAGGATCTCCTCGGCGGAGACGGTCACGTCGTCGATGCCCACCAAAGCGATCTGATCGGCGCTAGCCTTGAGCGCGAAGTACTTGGCAAAGTCAAGCGAGTTGGTCGGCGTCATGATGGCCAGGCCGAAATCGAAGTCGTTGATGGTCAGTCCAACGGCTTCTTCGTCCAGTTCGGCCGTCTCATTGGCATCGACTTTGCCATCGCCGTTGAGATCGCCGTATTGAACGTTATCAACGGTGATGTTGACCATCGGTGTACCGTCTTGGTTGGTCCGTGTCGTCCCATCCGGCAAGGCCCAGCTGATATCCCGGTCACTGTCCAGATCCGTCCAGTACGGCCCATCCATGCCGACGAACGCGTGCAGGTTCGACCCACCGACGGTCATGAAAGCCAGTTGAGTACTACTCCCCCCGGTGGCGGGGAACGAGCTCGCAAAGTCACTGGGAAGACCAAGGGCGGTGAGGAATTCACCGGCGCCGGCGCCAAGTTCGGACAACAGACCCCCGGTCACATCGACATCCTGAACGGGGCCTTTCAGGAACTCGATGCTGCCGGTGACATACACGAACTCGGAGATCCGCAACTCGACGTGTTCGATGCTCGCCCCGATCCGTTCGTTGCCGTCGAAATCGATATAGATGGGTACGGATGTGGTGCCGGTACGCACCTGGAAGCCGGCCGGCTCATCGAACAGGCCGTCACTGTCGGTGTCATTGCCGCTGCCTTCGGCCGGGAAACTGGTGGCATAATCGATCACCGCCGGGCCCTGGTTGCTGGCCGTTGGCTTCGTCGCTCCGGGCAACAATGCAGCCGTCGTTCGACGACAGGACCACGGCGGGGCGCCCTTCAAGCGCGGGCCGGAACAGCTCCTCCCATCGCGATGGCGCATAGCACGGGTCCTTCGAGAAACGGTTCGTCTCGATGAACACGCTCACCGCGGAACTGACCCGATCCGCCTTGCGAATGGATCGCGCAGCATCGGTGGCAAACACGGTGATCGCATGGGCCAGCTCATCCGGGTCGCTCACCGCGGTGCCGAAGGAACGCGAGACCATCGTCGTCTGCTTGGGTTGGGGCATATCCTCGAACCCGATGCAGTCTTCCCCTCTCAGCTCCCAGGCCGTCTTCAGTCCCACCACACCCATTTCCTTGCGGATCCATCCATCGGGCCGGCACGTGAGATCCCGGGCCGTCATGACGCCGTTGCGGTTCAGCTTCCGGGTAAACTGCCGGCCAATCCCCCACACGTCTTCGACCCGCGTCATTTCCAGCGCCTTGTCGCGCCATGCGGAACCGGCGAGGTGGAGCACGCCTTCCGTCCTCGACGAGGTCTTCGCGAGCCGGTTGGCTATCTTCGCGAGCGTCTTCGTTTCAGCAATGCCCACACTCACGGGCAGCCCGGTCCATTGCCGTAGGAAGCCATCGACACGACAACACCCGCCGGCAAGCTCACGTTTCACATCTTTGCCGCACTCGCCGAGTTCGAGCGCGACATGATCCGTGAGCGCACCCGTGCCGGCCTCGCCGCCGCCCACAAGCGGGGCGTGGCCATCGGACGGCCGCGAGCACTCACGCCTGAGCAGATCCTCATGGCCGAGGCGATGACGGCCGACCCAGCCATCTCAACACGTCAGGTGGCGGAGCAGTTTGGTATCCACCGCTCGACGCTCTATCGGCACCTCAACGCTCGTCAGAAACGCTCCGCTTAGCGTGCAAAATCGCACCGATCTGCCTGATACCCTTATTGCCAACGGAATCACGGGAACGATCGCGCAGTGGTGGTCGGATGAATGATGCGATTCTCCCGTTCTCGTTCCCCTTCGGGTTTACACATCACCGATCCTCGAAGGCGTCATTGAGGAACGACGACGGCTTATGCAATACTTGTATTTCATAAGCCACAGGAGAAACCGCCATGAAACCCGTAGCCCTTCGCTTGCCTGATGAAGTCTCTCAACGCCTGAAACGGTTGGCCGACCTTACCGGGCGCAGCAAGACCTTCTACATGATCGAGGCTATCCGGGAGCACCTGGACGATCTTGAGGACTTGTACCTTGCCGAGCAACGACTGATT
This sequence comes from Terriglobia bacterium, assembly GCA_965206125.1. Classification (GTDB taxonomy): domain Bacteria; phylum Acidobacteriota; class Terriglobia; order 20CM-2-55-15; family 20CM-2-55-15; genus CAXWPM01. The sequence continues at coordinate 34,464 of CBDBIN010000041.1, read as the reverse complement.
GACATTCGAGCCGGGAAGTCTCAGGCCGTGCCACTCGAAGAAGTAATGAAACGCTATGGCTTGGAAGATCGAGCTTGACCGCGCCGCCGTGCGCGAGTTGAGCAAGCTCGACCAACAGACAGCACGTCGTATCCTTGCCTTCCTGCATGGCCGCGTTGCCACGATGGACGATCCGCGCAGCATCGGGGAGGCCCTTAAGGGTTCCAAGCTGGGTGAGTTCTGGAAGTACAGGGTAGGCCATTATCGCGTCATTGCTCACATCGAGGACAGCGCGTTGCGCGTGCTCGTGGTGAGGATCGGTAGCCGCGACAAGGTGTACCGTTGAAGGGCGGTGGGAGAACGGACCGAACGAATCGGGAGAAAACATGAGCGGTGAGCTAGGGCGTGTTAACACTAACGTAGTTCCTCGCCTTCCTTCACTTCGCTCTCATCGTCGAGGCTCTACGTTAGCGACTATGAAACCAAGAACCGCTACTCCGTCACCGTCGGTGTGGAGGACGACGGCGGCAACAGAGACACAATCGACGTTACCATTCGAATTGAGAATCTGGTCCCGTCTTGTGGGCCGCCAGCGAATTTTCGGGTGAATTACAGCGACGAGCGCCTGACCCTCAGATGGAGCCCGCTGTCCGACATGACCGGGCACGCACGAGTGTTGGGTTACGAGACGGAGATACGCCGTGGAACCAGCGGAGCGTGGAGCGATCGCCGCACCTTCCTTGGGCGGAACATCAACGCGATGATATACGCGGGCCTCGACAACGAGATTGGATACCAGGTCCGTGTCCGCCCAATCAATACTGAAGGAGATTGCCAATGGTCGACGCCGGTATCGGGGATTCCAACGGCTGACCGCGCTCCCGAGGACGATGACGATTACCACGACCGATTCGGACACCATCCGGTGGGAACGCCGGAGCGGAACATCCGGCTCTTGACGCCGGGGCGTTGCCGGCACACTAGCAACGGCCAGACCCTGGACGCCGACTGCGAGTACGAAAACACGGGACCGGACAGCGGCAGGATTTTCCTTGAGTTCGACGATCCTTCGCAGGGCTCTTGTGAGATCACGTTGGCCTATTCGTCTCTAACGGCGGGATCGTTCATTGACGAGTGTTTCGACGCGGGCGTCAATACGAACGTGCCGTTCGACAGAAGCTTCAGAATGCCGCGGCTGTCCGACCAAGACGGCGAGGTCGAGGTACCGAGGGCCCCGAGAAGCCAGGAGGAGTTCGACGTGCTGGCGTGGGGTCGGGACGATTTCATTCCGGGATTCGCGTTCGGTTGCCCACCCGTGTTCGAGGAGTGCGAGTTCTCGCCGGGCAACGGCTACACCGTTGGGCGCGACCCGACGACTGGGCTTCCAGCATGGGTCTTGGGTGAGTACACCTACATGAACACCGGAGCTTCCACTGGGGTGCTCACGTTCCGGGACGAGATGGGCGACAGCTACACTTTCACGCTCGAATTCGACGGACCAGGCAGCGTGCGCGCCACGATTGAAGCCCCCGAGGGCGGCGCGGCGGTGTGGCCTGGCATTCCCCACCTCGACCTGACGCTCGGCGCACAACCGGTGTTGTTGCCCATCCCCCCGTCATGGTCGGCGGCATTGGCCATCGAGGCGGACTTTGCCCCTGAGCCTGCGAATGCCGACCGCGTCCGCAAGGAATTACTCGATCGATTCTTTCCGGATTTTATCAACGCTCTCGTGGCCGGGGAAGGTGGCCTGAACTATAGACAGAACTATCTCAGGCTGGGCCGCAACCGCGCAATACAAACCATCGAATTTCCTTGGCAAGACCCAAAGCTCATCTACGGTCGGGACGAAGCGGAAACAGCCCGAAGGCTAACGCTGAATGGGACCACATGGTCTTTCAACCTGACCTTCACTTCCGATGGAGCAGCCAGGTTCACTCTTACGGTTACCAAGGAAGGCTATCTGCCGACGGTGGTGGAAGGGATGGTCGACTTCCACGGCGACGGCATCAGCGTCGACGAGTTCCCTGAGGAACTGCTGCTTCCGGACGACCCGCCGCAAGCATCCGGGGAAGACGTATCGGGGGGCGAGGTTGCCGCCGCAGTCAGCGTGGATAGAATCGGTCAGGACGATATGCAGACGTTTCTTGTGAGCAACTCGGGCGCCACGTACCGGCCGGGAGATTGGCTGGAGCCCAAAGACGGGAGCAATCAGAGGATGATGATCGTTGGAACAAGCCAGGTTTCGGCAGTCGCATCCACTGCCCTCTCAGCAGTTGCTTCACCCCAATTCGACCCACAAATCCTGAAGACGCAAACCGCTTTCTCGTCACCCGGTTCACCCTTGTTCGCGGCGGCCATGGCGCCTTTTGATGGGAGAGCGATCCGGGCAGCGGCCGTAACCTCCAATTCCACAATCACTGAACTGTCCGTCGTCTGCATGCAGATAGGCCATGACATACCAACGCGAGGCGCTAGGAGCCTGTCGGGAATTGGCTCCCTCGAAGCAAGAATCAACAACTTACGAGCCATCCCTGGTCTGTAAGTTGTTGATTCTTAGTTGCAGACTTCTTATTCCCGACAGGCTCCTAGATACTTTTCACAGCCGAAGACCGCTCAAGATGCGGTCCAGCTGTGCCAGCAAAAGTGTGTGTTGGATGGAATGGACAACATCCAGGGGTGTGTGTGGAGTTGTGAAGCGAATGCGGGAGGAAATTGATAGGCTAACGCGGCGGTGACCCTGTTTCATTGGCGGGGTTCTGGTGCAGATAGGATTGTCGGAGCGATAAGAGCTGGAGTGTGCTCCGCCGAGGCGGCCTACGCTGCCATGACGTGACGCCAGATCACTGCGGGATTCGACCGCAATGTGATCGGAATTGCGAACTGGTCTTTCTGACTCTTCAGTGCCAGCTCGATCCCGATGATCACGCGCCGCGCATTGTAGAATGTCTTGAATCCCAACATCGGTCGCAATCGCCCTTTCACCCGGCGGTGGTCCTGCTCCACGACCTTGTTCAGGTATTGACAGCAACGAATCTTCACTGCGTTAGACGGTCATCCTCACAACGAACAAATCCGCCAAAACCTATCCCGGTCCGTTGCGGCGTATCAGCTACTTCGATGCCGGGACGAACAAGCGGTTGAAGTTCCTGACCAACAACTTCGCGTTGCCTGCACTCACCATCACTCAGATCTACAAGTCGCGATGGTAGGTGGAACTTTTCTTTAAATGGATCAAACAACACCTTCGAATCAAGTCCTTCTAGGGGCACCGGGAGAAGACAAGATTGTCTCGATTGAAGTCGAACTGCACGCCCTGGACCAGGTTATTGAGGGCGCACAGTACGTCTTCATGCGGATTGAGAGCGATGACGAGACGTTCTTCGACAAATATCTCTATCCGGTAGATGACAAGACTACGGGAACGGTTCTCGGCACGACCTTCACCCTGAGCAAGCACGCCAGCGCCGGCTACTGGATTCCGACGTGGGGCCAGATCACCGACGAACATGAAAATGAACGATTCGAGAGCCGCAACGACTTCGGCTGGCAGATGTATCTCAATAACCCGCTCGAAGACACCGTGGCTCCGGCGTATAAGCCGAACTCCGCCGCGCTAACCCTGTCAACGTCTACGGTCGAGGGCCAGAGCGTTCAGATCGTCCACGCCAGATGGGGCGTCATCGAAGATATCGGGATGAGAGAGCGCTGGGCATGCTATGCCTCGATGAACGATGAGTTGCCCGATACGTACAGGCTTCAGGAATACGGACACTATGATGAGGATGGCGAGCGTTGCGAAGTCCTGTTCCAGATGCCCGACTACATGCCGTCGTCACTCTATTCCCTTGATTACATTGGCATGGTTGATCTTGCCGGAAAGTGGAGTTCTACCGAGTTCTATGAAGATTCTCCCGGATACGCAGCGCCTGTCACTATCCGCGTGACGACAACGAACCCCGATACCGATCCACCCGAACTGGACCTGAACAATATGCAGTTGACGGCCACGCCGACGAATTCCACGTCTCCCAACGGCGAGACGCTGGTCACCTTTACGTTCCGCGTCAGGGACAATATCTCAGGCTTCGTGTTGGGTGGGTTCTATCTACGCGACCCGCAAGGCATCGACCATCACTTCTACGCCTACAACAGCCGCCGGGGCCACCTTTTCCCGGAAGGAGATCCGACCGAATGGAAGACCTATACGGAAACGATTCTGCTACCGGCAGGCTCGGCGCCGGGGACGTGGGGCATTCCGGAAATGACGATCTGGGACCGCGCGCACAACTTCAGGAAGTATGACTTCACCGAGATCATCCATTTCGTTGTGCAGTGAGAGGAGAGAGGGGATTTCACCCCTTTAGAAAAGTGAGTGCCTTTGCACCTGCCGGCCTTTATCGATCACTACAGTTTTCGGGAGGAGGCTTGAAGGCGGATGAGCCGGAAGTGCTGCAAGAACTGCCACTTTCTAGCCGTGCAACATAATCAGTTCGGACGCGACTAAAATGGAAATCCCGGTCTATAGCCACCACGCCGACCGACCGCCGGCGCCGTCCGCCGCCGGATCGTTCTCAATCCCGGATCGGGGCGGGCAATCCACTACGAGTAGCGGAACGGAGGAGACACTGCGCGTCGGCTATGGGCGAATCCGTGCGGAGGCGGGTTCAACCACGCCTCGCTTTGACAACGTAAAAAGAGCCCACCCCGATCGAGTAAAAGGACTCCCCACCATTTTGCAAGCGGCGTTTTGGTGCCCTCTTCGACTCCCTTCGGACTTGAGCATGAAGTGACGGGGTGGCCCGTGGGCGTTGCGTCGCGCCGTTCACGCGGTGGCCGGTCCCTGCGCGGTGCCGGCCGAAGCAGGTGCCGTTGCGGAGCATCGCGCAGGCGACGTTGAGCAGGCGGTCAGCCACTGAGCGCAGGGCGCGGGCGTGTCCGTGGCCGCGGAGCGCCTGATACTTGGCGTGGCTGACCGGGTCGTGTTGGGCGGCGACGCGCGCCCAGTGGTAGGCGGCGTCGCGCAGTCGATTGTGGGCGGCCAGACGGCGCGTGACGAGCAGACTCTTGCCCGAACGCCCGAGTGACCGGAGCCACTCCGCAGAGACAGCGCAGTGCGTTGTAGTCCCGCCGCCGCACCGCGTCGCTACCCTCGGCAAGTAGCGTGGCCAGCACGCCGGTGCCGATGCCGGGCAGCGAAAGCAGGATGGCCGCGTCGGGCGGCGCTTTCGACAACCATGGCTCGGCCCCCGCGGACGCGTCCGGGTCGTCCGCCGAAGCGGGCTCGGCAGGCTGGCGCACCAGCCGGTCGAGCTGGCGGCGCGCGTGATCGAGTTGCCGATTGACCAGGACGAGGCGTTCGACGACGAGCCGCACATGCGCGGCGGCGGCCTCGGCGGCGCCCGCAGCCTGTCGCGCAGTGTCGCGGCGTCGATCCGACGGATGCGGTGCTGTTTCAACACTCTGGCGAGCGTCGCCAGGCGAATGCGTTGGCCCGCGCGGGGCGTCGGCAGCTTCCGCCACAGGTCGAGCGCCCACGGCGAGGCGACGTCGTCGTCAACCGCCTCGAGGAACTGCGGGTAGTAGCGCCAGAGCTGCTCGCGCATCCGGTTCGCCTGGCGAACGCGCTCCCGCGTCAGCTCTTCGCTGAGGCGCGACCACTCCTGCAACTCGACCATCACGGGATCGGTCGGCTCCAGCCGTCGGAGACAGTGCGGGTCGGTACGTAGCGCCGATGCGAGCACCCGTGCGTCCCGCCGGTCGTCCTTCGCGCCCGCCGGCGAGAGGCGATCGCGGAAGCGGTCGAGCTGCTTAGGATTGATCGAGTGGACGGCGAAGCCCCGCTCCATCAGGCTCTCGACCACTGGCCCGCGCGGCGTCTCGATCGCCACGCCGACGTTCCCAGCCTCGCCCGCCGCGAACGACAGCAGCCAGTTCGCCATCTCCGACGGCCCTGCACCGCCGTGCTCAAACTCCCGTTCCCCAACCACCTTCCCAGCGACGTCGAGCACGCACGCCTGATGTTTCTGAGACCCTCAGTCGACACCTGCGAACCATGTCAGCTGCACATCGTACCTCCCGTCTGCCGAATCGAACGGGCGCGCCAACGACGCCTGCCGGTCCCTGTACTGGCGCTCAACGGCGCAAATTCCCCACGGGGCATCCATCGGTGGCTGACCGCCGGGGCACAAGTCCTTTTAAGGTGCTCGATGCACAGGGACCCATCGGTGACTCCCGGCGGCCTGCCCGACTCCGCGAGTGTAACCGCGCGAAGTCACTCAGAAAGGTACAGGGACCCACCCCCTGGTTAGTGGTTTGTGGACCGTGCGTGCGAGAGGGACGGTGTACTGTCATAAGGTCGCCGTCTCATGGAGGCAGCGATAGATCGTTGCGACATGACATTGAAGGTTCGGGCGACTCCGCTGACGGATTATCATTAAATTCAATGAGATGGCGAGCGAGGATGCGTTAATTCGGACGCAGCTTGGAATGGCTCAGTACACCGTTCCTCTCGCACGCACGGTCCTTTTCGTGGACACATAATCCTTTGGGAGGAGGGAGTCCACAATGGGGAAAACACGCCACGCGTATCCGGCGGAGTTCCGACTGCAACTGATCGAGGAGACCGAATCGGCCCAGCCCCGCGCTGCGAGAACTACCAGCCAAAGTCCCCTCCGCGCCCTCGGCCGCGTCCACATTCAGGGAAGCCCCCGGTTCCGCTCAAGCCTCATCGACTTCAGCCCTCGTCCAAAAAGCCGCCCCAGGGTTCCCGCCGCACTCACGCTGCATGGCTTCTTCTCCCACAGCCCTCAGACAAGAGAGGGGCACGATCTGTTGATCTACAATTCCGATGGGTTCTGGTGCAAATAGGACGATCGAAACGAGAGCCGGGGCACGCGCCAAGCAGCATACTCAGTAACGACAGTCATCGAACCACTCGCGCTTCAAGGAAATAAAGGAATTGGTGACCGCCGCAAGCTGAGCTCCTGTAGCGGGGGATGCCGCGTATACATTCTTGTTATGTTCCCGGACCGCTTCGACAGCCGGCGTGAAGTCCCCGTCCGCGGACAGAAGATATGCTGCGTCGAACATATCGCGTTCGGCCATGACCACCATGTCGACGGCGAGCATTACATCTACGGCCTTCTCAACTAACGCGGTGGCATTCTGGTGACTTTTAGCGATACGAACGAGCTCATGGTAAACCTGTCGATCGATTTGCGTTTGAAGGTTTGCGAGATACCGCAGCAATTTGTTAGCGGCCGGATTCTTCACAGGTCGTTGTTCAAGACGACCGAGGTGAACAGTGATCCGGGAATCGGCGACTTGTAGTGATGCGACAAACTTGCGCTGGGCGGCGTAGAGAGCTGGATCTCCAGTCTGAGGAACACGGCCAATGTAGTAGCGCGTCCCAACCCAGTCGCGCGGTCCGAGTAGTTTCCTGGAAATCGCGGCGTAGTCTAGACGACTACGATTGCCGACGCCAATAGTCCTTAGCGAGTGATACCAGTTGTTCCCATCTATGAAAAGGATTGCGCGATCAGCCATAAAGTGGGCTGCAAAAGAAAAACCCCGGCGTGTGGCGCAAAGGCCAGACCCCGGGGGCGTGAATGCTCTTCCTCCTTAAAGGCTGAGCAATGAGAACTTATCACCGAGGACATCGTGCTGTCAATTGTGATATGCACGAGCTGGTCGGACAGTCAGAGGGTCTATTGTAATCGTTCTCGGAGTGCCTCATACGGCGTTTGTCCGCCGAAAGTGCCAAGGGCTGAGTGAGGTTGGAGATGCGCTCCCACTTGGCGAGTTTCTTGTTCTACACGCCGAGAGATTGGGCGCGTGGCGCTGATCGCCTAGCAGTCCGTGGTTAAAGTCGCGTTCATAGCTTCAAACGGACCAAGCGTGATCGCTTCGTAGACCGTGCTACGAGCGATCCTCAATTGCCGAGCGATCTCCGCCTTCGAGAGCCCCTCGGCGAGGAGTCCCTTGACTGCCTGGAGCTTCTCCGGCGTCAGCCGGTAGCGCTGTCCTTTCTTTCGCCCGCCCCACGCCTCAAGGTCCTGCGAACGAGTGGAGACGCGGAGGTAAGCGACGGTTGTCAAACGATCGTGGCGAGAGGATCACCGCTTTCTTCGACTACTTGCCGGACGACCCGCGCCTGGATCGGCACTTCCGGTACCGGTACAGGAAGATGACGTAGCGTTTGGACGGAGAGGTGCTGGATTGTTGCGCCTCGCGCGTGGCCACGGAACCACTCCTGGTAGGCATCGGAAGTGAGGAGACACTTCAGAAACTGTGGGGAGATTCGCTCGCCAGGACGCATGACGACAAGGCTCTTGGCGGCCACCGCGTCGACAGTGCCTGCTGGTTTAGACACGACACCGAGCTTCCCGATGGTGCCGGAAGTCGTGAGGAGGATGTCTCCCGCGCGTAAGCGGTGCTTCGACTGCACTCGTGCGCTCCCCTTCTTGGTCAGGAAGAGGGATGGAGTTCGTACATCGGTGTGGTTCACATCCGCTACGCGCAAGAGGCCAGCGAACACCGATGGATCGTCACCGCGCAGCGTTGTCACCGACTTCCCGTATGAGATGCCGACGAACACCTCCACTACTTCGCTGAGCTGCTGCACGGGGACCCACCAAGCGAGCCGCCTGCGTCTTGTTTCCTTGGGTCTCCTCGATCGCGCGTATCAGATAGTGCCTTGCGACTGAAACCAGCAAATCAGGAAGGCTTAGGCCATCGCCGAGCGGTCGGTCAAGGATGCTGGAATCTTTACGTTCTATGGCCGGTAGCAACGCTTCCCGCACGTCCTCGCTTTGTATGGTGGGCCCTGGTGTCCAGAGCGCGGCCCGATGAAGTGTGTTCAGCAGCTCGCGGACATTGCCTGGCCATGGTTGGGCCAGGAGAAGATTCCTTGCGCCGGGAGAAAATTTCTTGGGCTCGTAGCCGGGCTCTGGATCGACAAAAGCACACGCGAGGATTTGCGAGCTGAGCTTGCAGACCGCGATATCCATGTCGCCGCATTCAGGCACTATCTCGAGCTCGACGGATCGGACGGTGTGCCACTCTTCCCTGGCAATGTTCCGGTCGAGACGACCCTTTTGCTCAAACTCTGGTCGGAAGTCGGCATCTTGCAACCCGACGTCCGTGGGCTGAAATGGAATATTCCTTAGCGTGTACCCACGAAATTTTAGGACGCCGCGCCGGTCAGCGAATAGCTCCTTCTTGGCGAGTTCCCCTAGCCATGCATCTGAGCGATTAAACTCTTTAGGTGTTCCCGATATGGGTAAGACAGTTTTGCCTTTGTATGGGGCAATCGTAATAAAGAACGCGATGGATCTCTTCGTCGGTGGTCTTGCAAGCCAAGGCTACACTTTCAATGTACTCGGGGGTATAATTCTTTCCGGCCTTCCTCGCGTATACGCGAACGTGGCCACCGTCGAGCATTACCGCAATCTGCTTCGCCATAAAATAAAAGGCCCCGCGACGGACGCCGTAGGGCCTACTCTATAGTGCCCGCCTACGGGCGTAGTGGATAAACTTGCAGTTCAGAAAATATCTTGTGAGTGAGTGTTTGTCAATAGGAGCAAGCTTGGACGCCGTTCCCCTCCTACCTGCATTCCCTGGAGGCGGAAGATCTTGATGGCGCACGCAATGTCTTACAGCGATGCCGAATACCTGATTACATGAAGCCTGTCCCGACGGGCACTGCCGAACGGGGCAAAGACGAGTAACGACAACGTGAAGGGAAAATATAGAATGCAGATCTCAAGGAGCGGATCACATCGCTATGGCGGTACGTACTCGATAAGCCTTAAGCAGCCAAGCTGCGAATTGAAGATGGAACGTGGCGGAATCATTTTAAGTAAACCACATGTCAAGAACTTTTCTGGAAACTCGCACCATGACTATGATGTGCTGATACCGTTCAACGATATCGGAAAGATACTGGAATGTTTGGCCAAGCAAAGTTCGACCGAGGACAGGAAAGCCGTTTCGGATGGTCTTGAGCCGTATCTGCCCACTCTAATAAGACTGTGTGCACGTTCGCTATTAGGTTGATCTCTATTCTTGTCCGTACATGGGGCCATCGCCACATCGAAGGCGCTTGGTTTATGCAGGCTAAGCCACCAAATCCCGGCAGGTAAGGGTTCCGGCGCCCACGATCTTACGGAGAGCGTCCCGGAAGATTTCCGGGTTGTGTCGGCTGTTGAAGCGCCATTCCAACTCCTCGAGGTAGCGGGCCACCTGCTTGGTACTGATCTTGTGGAACGACCCGACGATCGAACGCTTGTACAGCGACCAGAGGCCCTTCACGCTGTTGGTGTCAACATCGCCGATCACCCCACTGTTCTTGGGAATGGTTGACCGTCTGGTGCCGGCTGCCCTCATCCTCGATCCCGAGGTAGGACTTCAGTTCGATAGATGGCCGCGAGCGTGTCTCCGAAGCGGCGGTGGGCCACGGCGGGGGCCGACGCCGAAGAGGTGCCCAACGGCCTGGCGGTCGAGGTGGCTTCGGTTCAAGCTGTGGAGGACGTCGAGAATTTCCGGAAGCCGATGAAACCACGCGGGTTTTGGAAGCACGGGACGGGCGCCGATTCTGCTACACGTTAGAGCGCGATCCGGCATTATATGAGTTATTGTCAAAAGTGGTGTTTAGGAGATTGATTCAAGCGGCGGCCTGATCGACGTTTGTCACTTCGATTCCGTCGTTGAATTTCACTCCAGTAATCACCTTGGCCAGATCATCGAATCCTCGTAATCGTCGCCAGTTCTTCTCGGCACACTGCCCTAGTTTGAACATCATGTGCAGCATGCCACCCCGTGTCAGACAGCCCTTCGATCGCTTGGTCCGGTGGCGAATGGTGGCAAAGGTCGACTCAATGGGGTTGGTCGTCCGGATGCTCTGCCAGTGCTTGGCCGGGAAGTCGTAAAAGACCAGCAGTTCTTCTCTGTCTTTCTGCAGGCAGAGGGTGGCCTTCGGGTACTTCGGCTCATAGGTTTCAATGAACAGATCGAATGCCTTCTCGGCGTCTGCCTTTGTTTCCGCCTTCCAGATCGCGTGCAGGGCCTGTTTCGCTTTCGCCTGGGCCGACTTGGGTAGGCAGTTCAACACGTTCATGGTCTTGTGCATCCAGCAGCGTTGTTGGCGTGTCTCGGGATAGACTTCCTCCAGTGCGGCCCAGAACCCCATCGCCCCGTCACCAATGGCCAACTCGGGAATATTCATCCCTCGGGACTTCAGCTTCAACAAGACCTCACGCCAACTCTGTGTGGATTCCCGGACACCGTCTTCGATCGCCAGAAAACGCTTCTCTCCGCGTTCATTCACGCCGATCACGACCAACGCACACAACTTGGTTTGTTCGGCCCGAAGTCCACTATAGATGCCGTCGGCCCAGACATAGACCCAGCGGTCGGCGTCCAAACGCTGGTCGCACCCGATGCGGTACTCCTGGGCCCAGACCTGTTTCAAGCGCGATACCGTGCTCGCTGACAGCCCCTGCGCCTTCGGACCAACAAGAACTTTTAGGGCGTCACCCATCTCGCCGCTCGAGACGCCTTTCAAATACAACCACGGCACGGCCGCTTCCATCGACTTCGTCTTCCGAATGTAGGGTGGTACCAGGGCCGACCGAAACGTCACAGCTTCGCCCGTCTTGGCACGGACCTTCGGAATTTGCACCGTTACAGGACCCAGGCCGGTCTGCAGCTCGCGTTCAGGTAGATAACCGTTGCGCACCACCCCAGCGTTCCCCGTCTCGGTTCGTCGATCACCGTGCTGGGATAGCAGTTCTGCTAATTCGGCTTCCACGGCGCGTTGGATCAGCTGTTGAGCCCCAACTCGTAGCAGATCGGTCACCGGGTCTGCAATCGCCTCTCGATCTTCCAGTTCCTCGGTGGTCACCCAAAAGCGGCCATTAAAGGTCACTTGAAAACCGGCCAACGAAAATAGAGAGGCCCGGGACATTGAAACCGGCGGAAAGCTGAATAGGCTCCGTCGGCATGAGCAATGTCTTGAGCCAAGAGAAGAAAGAACAAGTTGTCGCATTGGGACGGCTGGGCTGGTCGCTACGGCGGATCGAGGAGACGACCGGTGTCCGTCGGGAAACGGCAGGGACATACCTGCGGGGCGCGGGTATCCCGGTGCGGCGGCCCGGTGGTTGGGGTAAACGGCCACCGGCAAAACCGGCCATAGAGGTGACCACCGACTCTGGGTCCCAGAATCGGGCCATCGCGGAACTGGGAGAACCGGTCTCCACCTCGGGCAGTGGGTGCGAACCCTACCGGGAGATCATCGAGCGGGACCTGAGTCGAGGCCGCAATGGGATGGCGATCTGGCAGGACCTGGTGTCGGATCACGGCTTCGCCAATAGCTACCAGTCGGTTAAACGCTTCGTGGGCAAGCTCCGCGGATCGCAGGGCCCCCAAGCTGCAGGCATCATCCAGACTGGACCTGGGGAAGAAGCCCAAGTCGACTACGGGACTGGCCCGATGGTGCGGGACCCCAAGACGGGCAAGTACCGGCGTACCCGGTTGTTCGTGATGACACTGGGCTACAGCCGCAAATCGGTCCGGCTGCTGACCTTCAAATCCAGTTCCCACATCTGGGCCGAGCTGCATGAAACCGCGTTCCGCCGGCTCGGTGGCAGTCCTCGCTACATCATCCTGGATAACCTGCGCGAGGGCGTGATCGTTTCCGACTATTACGATCCCACTCTGAATCCGTTATTCAAGGACGTGCTCGCCCATTACGGCGTGGTGGCGATGCCATGCCGGGTGCGCGATCCAGATCGGAAAGGGAAAGTCGAATCCGGTGTAGGCCACGCCCAGAAAACGCCGCTGAAGGGGCAACGCTTCGAGAGCCTGGATCTGGCGCAGGCCTATCTGGACCGATGGGAGACCCGCTGGGCCGACACGCGCATTCACGGCACCACCAAGCGGCAGGTTGCCGCCATGTTCGCCGAAGAGAAGCCGTCATTACTGCCATTGCCGTTGGAACCGTTCCGGTACTACCAATACGGGAAACGCGTCGTCCATCTCGACGGCTGTGTCGAAGTCGAGGCCGCCTACTACGGACTTCCTCCCGGTTGGATCGGACGGAGTGTTCAGGTGCAGTGGGACACGTTCCACGTCCGGATCCTCGATCCGGAGACCCAGCAGCTACTGCGCGAACATGTCCGTCAGAAACGGGGTGGATACCGGGTGCGTGCCCAGGACAACCCGAAGAAAACGCCCTTAACCACGGTGCAGTTGCTCGACCGTGCCCGTCGGGTTGGATCGCAGGTGGGTGCGCTGTGTGAAGCCATCCATCAACGGGAAGGGGAAGCCGGCATCCGCCGCATCCTGGGCGTGATCTCCCTGGCCAAAAAGTACGGTGTCCCTGCTGTTGAGGATGCCGCCGCCGCCGCTCTGGAACTCCACGTCTACCAGTACCGTTTCGTCCGTCGCTATCTGGAGCGGAAACCTCCGGTGACGCTGCGTCAAGTCGATCCTCTCATCCGCGAACTGACCCAGTATCGCGATCTCATCAACCTCAAGATTCAGGAGCAGGAAAAATCATGAACATCATCGAACTCCAGCGGGCTTTGCGACAACTTCGCCTCGGCGGCATTGCCGAAGTCCTGGAAACACGTCTGCACCAAGCCCAGACCGAAGCCATGGCGCCCATCGATCTGATCTCGATCCTGGTCTCGGACGAACTCGCCCGCCGAAGCACGCGGCTGCTGGAACGGCGGCGGAAACAGGCCCAATTCCGGGACCCTCAGAAGACACTTGAGGGCTTCGACTTCACCTTCAACAAGAAGATGAATCGCGGCCTCGTCTTCGATCTCGCCACCGCCACCTTCATCTCCAGACACGAAGACGCGCTGTTTCTGGGTCCACCCGGAACCGGCAAGAGTCATCTGGCCCAGGCCATCGGCATGGCGGCCATCCTGCAGGGCCATCGCGTCCTCTATCGTGAAACCCACGCCCTGCTCGACGATATTGCCGAAGCCACCATCGACGGCACCCGTAGACAACACATGGACACTCTGGCCACCGTACCCCTGCTCATCATCGATGACCTGGGCATGCGCAAGCTGCCTCCGACCGCCGCCGAGCAACTTCTCGAAATCGTCATGCGACGTTACGAACGCACCAGTACGCTGCTGACTTCGAATCGTCCGGTCGAGGATTGGGGGAAACTCTTAGGCGACAGCGCCGCTGTCACCGCGATGTTGGACCGCCTTCTCCATCACGGCCACGTTCTCAAGTGCGGTCCCCGGAGCTGGCGTACCAAAACGGGCTTGCCCGGTACCGGTTCAAAGGGGTAAAACAACACTGTCCCGGGCCATCCCCATTGGCCGCTTTTGCGGTGACCACCATTGGCCGGTTTTGAAGTGACCACCGAGGTCCAGTTCAATAACGGTACTCTTGCTCATAGTGGCGTATCTCCTTTGGTTGCTTTGAAGTCTCGCAAACAACAAATCAACCAGATACGCCGCTTTTCTTCAATCCCTCAAACACCAGATTCGGTTATAACTCGCATTATATGACGGAATTTCCTAATTTAAGACCTTGACCTGGGAGTCATTTCGCCGGGACATTGAGCGCGCATTAGAGGTTACGACCAGTGAGAAAATCGACCACTGCTAGCGAGAGAATGAACAACTTCATTGCAGAAATGACGGCAAAATTGACCGCCTTTGCAGCCGCCGGAATATTATTTCTGGGCTTTGTCGCGGGGGCCATCGTGAGCTTCTCGGCGATTTTGGGTGAAGGCCCAGACCCGATATTGGGTGCCCTCACCGGAGTGGGTATCTTCGTCGGCTGCCTATTGGCTACCATTCTCGTTTTCGGTACGTTAGCCGTACTGCTCGACATCCGAGCGGCCATTCGGACGTTGGCCGAGTCAAGTGATGCGTCTAAATCGAAAGGGAAAGAGTCTTCGACGTCCAAAGGCATCCTAGGCATTGGTGGGTCTTAAACTAGGAACTTCCGAAGGACATTATCATTCATATAGAATGGCCCCTGAACGATCCTGGGATCTTTTGGTCCGAAACCTATGCCGCCTCGCCCACCTTTGTTGGAATAGAAGCCTTCGCTTGGGTTCTGGTGCAGATAGGATTGCCGGAGCGATAAGAGCAGGAGTGTGCTCCGGCGATGCGGCCTACGCTGCCATGACGTGACGCCAGATCACCGCAGGATTCGACTGCAATGAGATCGGAATTGCGAACTGGCGTTTGTGAATCTTCTGCGCCAGCTCGATGCCGGTAATCACCCGTCGCGCATTGTAGAACGTCTTGAATCCCAACATCGGCCGCAATCGCCCCTTCACCCGGCGGTGGTCCTGCTCCACCACGTTGTTCAGGTATTGACAGCAACGAATCTTCACCGGGTTCCGTCCCCGGAAGTTGAACTCCCTGTTCATTCCCATGCGACGTAGCGCGCTATGGCTCGGCCGGTGGCCATCCAGGGTGATGCTGTGTGGCTCCGGATGATGCTTCAGTGCCTTGCGAAAGAATGCCTTCGCCGCCGCAATGCCGCGTGTTCGACTCAGATAGAACTCCACGGTGTGGCCTTCTCCATCCACGGCGCGGTACAGATACATCCACTGGCCCCGAACCTTGATGAACGTTTCATCGACCCGCCAGCTTCCTCCTACCGGCCGCTCGAATCGGCGCCAGCGCTTTTCGCACGTTTCGGCATAGCGCACGACCCAACGCAAGATTGTGGTGTGCGAAATCGACAAACCCCGCTCACCTAAAATCGCGACCAGGTCCCGATAACTCAGTTTGAAGCGGAAATACCAGCGAAGGCAAAGCAGAATGATGTCGTCTTCGAACCAACGTCCGGCAAATAGAGGATTTCGTTCATTTTTGCGATGCTCCATATCCCATTATCGCCAATTCCCTTGGGCTGTCTGCACCAGAACCCCTTTTGAATCAGGCGGATTAGGAGATATAAAGTGAGAATCTATCTGGCAGCCTTGTTGGTAACGTTTGCATTGAGTGGTTGTGCGACGCAACCGTTGGAACCAGAACGATTAACAACCCGTGTGATTATTGATACAGCGATCGATAGCATCGGCTCAATCAATAAGATCGTCCAGCTGGAAACTAACGACGAAAGCCTGATTGGGTCCATTCGAAGGGTCAGAGTACACGCAGAGACGGGCGACATATTCGTCGGAGATTTCGACTCTACAGATACGCTCTACCGATTTGACAGCGAAGGTAAGTTCTTAGAACAATATCCTGTAGACTCGGCACCTTACAAGACTTGGGACTTCGTCCTTACCGATGACGCCCTGTTTCTCTTGGACAGTTTGAATATTCAACGCATATCGCTTTCTGATCGGCATATCTCAGCCAGCCTGAGTTATAACCGAATCTGGTGTTTGGGGCGGTTGAAAAAAAGCGGCGTATCTGGTTGATTTGTTGTGACGAAACATCAAAGTAACCAATAGGAGATACGCCACTGTGAGCAAGAGTAACGTGATTGGACCGGAAGGTCGAGAAACGATTGACGATCCGGTAACAGAGCTACTACGAGTCGGGGCACAGCAACTGATCCAACGTGCGGTGGAAGCCGAATTGGCAGAGCTGCTATCCCAGCACGGCGATCGGCGAACCGAGAGCGGGAACGCTGGGGTGGTGCGCAACGGCTATCTGCCTGAACGCAAACTGCAGACCGGTTTGGGGCCGGTAACGGTGCAAATTCCGAAGGTCCGAGCCAAGACGGGCGAAGCTGTGACGTTCCGATCGGTCCTGGTACCCCCCTACATTCGGAAGACGAAGTCGCTGGAAGCAGCGGTGCCGTGGTTGTATTTGAAAGGCGTCTCCAGCGGCGAGATGAGTGACGCTCTAAAAGTTCTTGTCGGAGCCCAGGCGCAGGGCCTGTCGGCGAGCACGGTATCGCGGTTGAAACAGGTCTGGGCCGAGCAGTACCGCCGGGGATGCGAGGAGCGATTGGATGCCGATCGCTGGGTCTATGTCTGGGCCGACGGTATCTACAGCGGACTGCGGGCCGAACAAACCAAGTTGTGCGCACTGGTGGTGATCGGCGCGAATCAACGCGGAGAGAAACGTTTTCTGGCAATCGAAGACGGTGTCCGGGAATCGACACAGAGTTGGCGCGAGGTCTTGTTAAAGCTGAAGTCGCGTGGGATGAATATCCCGAAGTTGGCCATCGGAGACGGTGCGATGGGATTCTGGGCCGCACTGGAGGAAATCTATCCCGAGACACGTCACCAACGTTGCTGGATGCACAAGACCATGAACGTACTGAACGGGCTCCCGAAGTCGGTCCAGGCGAAGGCGAAACAGGCTTTGCACGCGATCTGGCGGGCTGAGACACAGGCAGACGCCGAGAAGGCATTCGACCTGTTCATTGAAACCTATGAGCCGAAGTATCCGAAAGCCACTCGCTGCCTCCAGAAAGACAAAGAAGAACTGCTGGCCTTCTTCGACTTCCCGGCCAAGCACTGGCAGAGCATCCGAACGACCAATCCCATTGAGTCGACCTTTGCTACCATTCGCCACCGAACCAAGCGATCCAGGGGTTGCCTGACGCGGGTTGGCATGCTGCACATGATGTTCAAACTGGGACAGTGCGCTCAGAAGAACTGGCGACGATTACGAGGATTCGATGATCTGCCCAAGGTGATTACTGGAGTGAAATTCAACGATGGAATCGAAGTGACCCACGTCGATCAGGCCGCCGCTTGAGTCAATCGGCAAAACACCACTTTTGACAATAACTCTCTCAGCCTCGGTAAGATTACCTAACAGCTCAATACACCTAGCCGCAAGCGATGACAGCTTGTTCGTTCGATCTTATCGCAGCTGGGATGGATCTGAGTCTGACGTAATGGCCTTTGACTACAACCTCCAAGAACTATCACGATTTGGCGATCACGACTTTTTTATGGATTCGTACTCCTATATCAGCCGGCACACCATAGCTGCCGGCGAGACATATGTGTGCAGCGTTCCTTTTTATGATCTTGCAGTCACTTGCTACGGGACCCGTGGAGAACCGGCGAAAGTGTACTCCTTTGCAAGTAAAAACGACAAGGTCAGAGCATTGCTGAACAGTTCTGAGCTCACAGATGAAATCCGTCGGGAGATACGTATGGGCGTTAATCGATTCGACTTTATCTACGCACTAGACGACAAACGGCTGTTCCTGTATGAGGTGCACATTGCTGAAGACCTGCGCGAGCCGTCGATTCTAGACATGGAACGAAACGTATACTGAACCTCCCCGGGAATCCCGGAGACAGTTTTAGTTGAGTCCGACCTCGACGAAGCCGGACTGTTGCTGCTGATAATACATCTGTTCGAACTCCGGCGGTGGGATGTCACCGATCGGACCCAGGAACCGCTGGTCATTGAACCAGGACACCCAGTCGAGCGTGGCGAACTCGACATCGTTGACCCCCTCCCAGGGGCCATCCTTTCGAATGACCTCGGTCTTGTACAGGCCGATCACCGATTCGGCCAGCGCGTTGTCATAGGAATCGCCCCGGCTTCCAACCGAGGGCTCAAGCCCGGATTCGGAGAGCCGCTCCGTGTAGCGGATCGACAGATACTGGGTGAATTCAATCGGTCGTCGCAACATCTCGAAAGGGAGGAGTTGCGACGTAAACGAAGCCGCTCCAGGTGGCCACATAACTCAGATCCGCAACCCAGAGCTGATTCGGACGTGTGGCCGGGAAGTCCCGGCCCACCCGATCCGGCGGCCGGAGCGCCGCCTCGTCCGGAATCGTCGTCTAGGAGCCTGTCGGGAATAAGAAGTCTGCAATCAAGAATCAACAACTTACAGACCAGGGATGGCTCGTAAGTTGTTGATTCTTAATTCGAGGGAGCCAATTCCCGACAGGCTCCTAGGGCTTCTTCCCGCGGACGACTCCCCGCAGACCCATATCGCGCATCAACCGTTCGACCGTGCATCGGGCCACGGGGATGTGTTCCCGGTTCAGCTGCTTCCAGACCTTGGGGGCGCCGTAGACCCGACGGTTCTCCCGCCACACCCGGTCGATCTCTCCCCGCAGGGCCGCATCCCGTTTTGCCCGGGTCGGTAATCGATCCGGATTGCGCCATCGTATCTGGTGCTCATAGAACGTCGACGGGGCGATCGGCAGCACACTACAGATCGACTCGACCCCATACGGGTCCCGATTTTCTTCGATGAACTCCGTCATCTCCGCGGTCGGCGGTCGAGCTCCGCCTGCGCGAAAAACGCTGATGCTTTCCGCAGGATCTCGTTCGCCCGCTTCAGCTCGCGAACCTCCCGCTCCAGTTCCCTCATCCGTTGCTTCTCGTCCGTGGTCAGCCCTCCGCGCTGCTCCGTATCTCGCTCGGCCTGCCGGACCCACTTCCGCAACGTCTCGGCCCTACAGCCGATCTTCGACGCGATCGAGGCCATCGCCCTCCACTGGGAGTCGTACTCCCTCTGGTGCTCGAACACCATCCGGACGGCCCGTTCTCGAACTTCGGGTGAATATCTGCTCGGTCTTCCCATGATGACTCCAATTCTCTCAAGTAATGGAGTCTCCGGAAAACCCGGGGAGGTTCAGTTACTCGTGCCGCAGAGCGACCATCGGATCGACATCTGATGCACGGCGTGCAGGCAGGTAGCTAGCGAGCGTAGCAACGGCCAGCATCAAGCCTGAGGCTGCGAGGATCGTGGCCGGATCGTTCGGTGCCAGGCCGAACAGAACGCTCTCAATGAAGCGTGACGTTGCCAAAGCTGCTGAGACCCCAACCACGATACCAGTTACAACCAGGAACCAAGATTCTCGCAATACGGAGAGACGAATTGTAGTGGCTTCGGCACCCAACGCTATTCGAATGCCTAACTCTCTGGTTCGACGCTCGACGGTGTAGGACATCAGACCGAAGAGGCCGATCATGGACACGAACAGAGCCAGTCCGGAAAAGGAAATCGATACATTGGCGAAGAGCCGCTCCTGGTCATACCTCTGCTCAATTTCCGACATTTGAGTCCGGACATTGCGCAACCTCGCATTCGGGTCGATACTACTCACAACGTTGCGGATTGTTGGTATCAGCAACTCTGGTGAGCCGGAGGTACGCAAGAGGAACGTATCTTCCAGTCCAGTTGCGTTTCGACGAAGGCCAATGTACACCATCGGTGGCGCTTCCTCACGAAGACTGGCGTACTTCACATTCCCTACCAATCCAACGATCTCGATTTCGCCTGTTCCATCCGAACGACCACCGAACCGTTTTCCAATCGGGGTGCCTGCCGGAAAGAATGCGCGAGCGAATGCCTCGTTGACTATTGCCACTGGAGCGCCGGACTCATAGTCCTGCTGATTGAAGCCGCGTCCCTGCATCAGGGGGATTCCGAGGGTCTCGAAAAACCTACGGTCAACGGTCAGCCGGGGTATAGACGAGGGTGCTGTCGGATCTTGGCCCTGAATGGATATCCCGTAGCCAATCCTGCTTCCGTCCAGCAGAACCCCCGTTGTCACAGTCACGGAGCGAACTCCGCGCGTGGCCTCGAGCCTGCCAAGGATTTCTTCGTGCAATCGTTTGACGCTTGCGTTGGCAGCCGTATCCCTGAATCGTTGTACAACAGGGATCCCAGAGTCGATGTCGAAAATCAATACGTTCTCTGGACTAAACCCCGTTGGAACTCGCTGGAGATTTCCTAGCGTCCGAAGAAACAGACCAGCAGCCATCAGGAGCACAAATGTCAGTGCTACTTGGGCAATGACAAGCGACTTGCCAAGGCCGGACGCGGACCGCGTCACTTGTGCCGCGGTTTCCTTCATTGCTAGGCTCAATCCGATCCGACTGGCGCGCAATGCAGGAACCAATCCGAACAGGGTGCCCGCAATAACCGTCAGGATCGTAGCAAATCCAAGGACAGTCTCATCCATGTCAATACCGTCAACGGCCAGAAGCGGAATGCACGCGTACGCCAGCACGATTCCGAGTCCCCCGCCCAAGGCAGCCAGAACTAGACTCTCCGTCAGCAGCTGTCGGATGAGGCGTTTGGGCGAGGCGCCGATCGAGAGGCGGACGACCATTTCTTTCTGCCGGCCCTCCGAACGCAAGAGCAGCAGATTTGCCAAGCTGACGCAGACGATCACCAGGACGATCCAGCAAACGACGGATAGCAGCGTCAACCCGAGAACGACATCACGTTCTGCGTCGTAGACGCCGCGGCTCCCATCCTTGATCTGCAGCAGCGGGATCTTCGGATCCGGCCGAGGCGCACCGGCACCTCTCTGGTAGTCATCCTGAATCGCCCGTGCAAAAACCGGTTGAAGATCCGCCTGCAACTGTTCAACCGAAGCGCCGGGCTGCGTGCGTCCCATGATAAGGAGTACCCAGTTCCGCGGTCGGGTTACGTATCGGTCCTGCCTCAACCTGGATTCCATTGCCAGAGGAATCGAGACATCCGGCGTTCTTCGCGCACCACGTCTCATGTCCCCCAGACCGGCCGGAATGATTCCGGCGATCACAAAGGCGACATCATTCAAGACAATAGTTGTGCCCGGAACCTCGGGATCCCCGCCGAATCGCCGTTGCCAATATCCTTCGCTGATCACCACGACGGGTTCAGCTGTTGTCGTGTCGTCCTCTTCGACGAGCGCCCGGCCCCGGACGGCCGAGATACCCAGGCCCTGGTAATAATTCCCGGACACGAACTGCCCATTGACACGATCACCGAGGCTGTCCGTCAGCGTAAGAGATGTCCCTGTAAAGGCGAAGACTGCTTCGAGACCCGGACTCGCGGCGTCGAATGCCTCGAACGCTGCAAACGGGAATGAGGCGCTCGTTCGGTTTCCCGTCGGATCCGGTGTCACATAGCCATAGCCAGCGATCCCTTGCACCATGTTGTTTTCGCCAATCCAGCGAAAGGCGATCAAATCGTCGGGATTGGGAACAGGTATCGTGTCGATAAGCACAGTGTCAACAGCGCTGAACAGGACTGTATTGGCACCGATACCGAGCGCCAGCGATACTATGGCGACCGTCGTCCATCCCTTGTTCTGATGAAGTATGCGGACGGCGTAGCGAATGTCCTGCAACAGTGTTGGCATCTTACAAGAGGTCTGGATGGTCAGCGCTTCGCTGATGGCGTCAAAGTCGTGAGGAAGTCGAAGGCGGCCGCCTGACTTTTACACATCTTTTGTAATGACCTCCGAGAACCCGGTGGAGAACTCAAATCGGCGACTTTCATCTGACAGTGCCCTTCCGTCGCATCTGCTGGGCTCTTATGTAGCTGACCGCCAACACGACTAGATAGCTGACAACGAAACACTGAATCCCAAATCCGAGAATCAGGATTATCTCGCCCGACGCTATTTCCAACCCACTAGGAAGAAGTCTTCGTTGGTCGAAAAGCAGTGAAACGGCTCGGTCTGCCAATGCCACCGAGACAGGATCATAGTACACGGCAAGCTCCAGTGCTATCGGTAGTCCAGTAACTCTAAACAAACCGATAATGATGCCCTTAACAATGACTCCCACAAGGCAAACCAACAGTGGGATTCGAGAAGCTGTCATGTTGCCAACGGTTCCTTCAATGGAGAATCCTCAGCGCATTCATCGGACCTAACGGACCATACAACCGGGCCCTCATCCTATTTTCCCACAATAGGGCGACGGGATTCTTCTGAGATCCTGCACCATTGATTACTGCCCACGCGTGACCGAATTCATGCCAGGTAGCGGCCTCTGGAACCACTGGCCAAACCTTCCACACGGGCTGATTTCTCTGTCTCTGGCCGGCCCAGTACCTGCTACCGAAAACCGTTTGGTTGTTCTGCCTCCTTCTTGCGAACCACATTTGATCCGGGTTTATCTCGACACGCACATTCCCACTGAGAGTCTGGTCAGGGTCATACTGTACGGCCCCTCCAAACTCGGATAGATCGCCTGATGTCACAAGAAACTCTACGGTATCCTCGTGATTGATGAGACCAGCCAGATCCACTCCAACAGGGCCGAGGTCTTCGAGATCGCTTGCATCTCCATTAATTCCTAGAAAATACCGAATACCACCGTCATTGGTTTGCTCATCAATGAACAATGTATCGTCATCGGAACTAAGATTTAACGTCTTCTTAAGGAGTTCGAGCGCCCGGCGACGCTCCTCTTCGCTGCCGACCAACTCTATTACCTGACCAGTCGGATCTACATATCTGTAGGGGTTGTTCCGCGCATATGCATACCGGTTCCAGCTCTGAGCGTCAGCCGGCCACCCGGAAAGCGGATCCGTCGACATAAACCTTCCCTGAGGCCCCGAGAAATACCGCGCCCCGAAGTAATCGAGCCGGGTCTCCTCGTCCCGGACCTGCCCGGTGAATTTCTGGGATGTCTTGCTGTCGAGGGAGGCGTCCGGGCTCGACGGGTGGCAACCCAGGGCCGAGCGTCCGTTGTCGCAGGCGCTGAGCATCCGTCCAAACGGCAGGTAGTCGTAACACTCGACGATGGCGCCGGTCGCGTTGGTCATGGCTCGCACGCTGCCGAGCATGTCGGTATCGACTTGAGGCGTCCGATGTTGGCGGTGCCCGATGTATGGTATTCATAGGTCACGTCCGGCGTCGTATCGGAATAATCGATGGTCTGGGGCCGGTGGAGCGTGTCGTACGTGTCCGCGCTCTCTATAACCATCACAGGTTGATTGAGCGCCTTGGCTTTCAATCTCCGGCTCAGGCTCGACAACGTCTTGCCCTGGAGTCGGAGGCTTGATTATGGTGAATTCATTCTGTCCGGGAAACCAGGGGCGCTACACGGCAACCGGAATACACCTTAAACAGGCCGCCAAGCTGTCCACAAACCGGGGCCACCTCAGGTTGCCGTCACGAAATTCCGCAAACCCATCTTGCCGAAATCACCCAATCGGGCCTCTCACCGTAAACCCCAGGAGGTCCATCAAGGGACACATCGGGTTCTCGGACTTCAGAGTCATTCATAATGAGACCGATCCGGTAGGCTCCTGGCTCGACTTGAACGTTGGGGCGGATGCTTGCATTTCCCAGTTCATGAAGAGAGGCAACTGCAAGATCGCCAGTCGGACACCGCAAATCATGGTATTCATTTGCGATAAAGTTCGTCGTAACGAGACTCGACGGGTCATCTCGATCCAATACTTGGACTCGAACTTTGTATATAAGGTCAAACAAGAGCACCCAAGACAGCAGTTCGCCTCGTCGTGCGCACGTCAACAGTTCCTCGTTGATGTGATAGAGAGCCTCGTAACCGGACTTGGAGGATTTTGCACTCGCCACGTTCAATATCGACCTAAACCATTCATTTGTATGAACAGGCGAAGTCAGATCAAAGATCCCTGCGTAGCATCCATCCGTTCGTATTTCAAACTCTTCCATCGTCCTTAATCTTAAATCCAACCTTGTTCAATCTTGCGTCACACAAAACACTAGGGGAATTCCAGCGTCCAACCGACGGCATGATTCTTGGATCACTTTAACTGGCGTAGGGCCATTTCGACCAATTTAAGCCGCGTAAGCTGAACCGAGTAGCCTGGAGCACTTTCACCAGCAAGTACGACACGTTCTGCGATCTCCTTGTATATCTCCAACGAGCGCCGCGTCAACCCAGGCGGAAGTCTGAAGTTAGCTAAGCTGCGAGCGGCCTCAGACGGGCCTGGACCAAACAGTTCCCTCAAGAGAGCAGTCTGTGTGGGTCCCAGGAGAGTTTTCAGTTTCACGATGCTAGTCGCGAAGTATGGTGAGCCCGATGACAGTGTGGTCAGGCCACTCCCGATTCCGAGAACAGAGCTAGCAGTAACAGCTAGTCCTATGGCAGGCGCCCCGAGTACTCCAGCGCCAAACAGATTCATCACGGATTCAAGCGCATCGGCACGCGGCGCCATGGCTTCGATCAGGGCGTCCGCACTCGAATACGGATTGTCGGTCCTGAGATGCCTCGCTGTTCCAATGAATTCTCCATCCCGATAGATGGACACGCCGTCGAGACGGATTGCGGGATCATTCAGGAAGTTTGTCTCGAAATCTGAGTCTGGATAGTCATAGATACATGCATGACCCGGAGTGCAGAGCTCGTAGATTAGTCCGGTTGGATCGGTATAGAGCAGCGGGTTGTTCCGCGCATATGCATATCCGTTCCAGCTCTGCACATCGTCGGGCCACCCGGAAAGCGGATCCGGGCTCAGGAATCGCCCCTCCGGTCCCGAATAATACCGCGCCCCGAAGTAATCGAGCCGGGTCTCCTCGTCCCGGACCTGGCCGGTGAATTTCTGGGCGATCTTGCTGTCGAGCGAGGCGTCGGGACTGGAGGGATGGCATCCGAGAGTGACCCGGCCGTTATCCGATGCGCTCAGGAGGCGGCCGAAGGGCAGGTAGTCGTAGCATTCAACCACGGTGCCGGTGGCGTCGGTGACGGCGCGCACACTGCCCAGCATGTCGGTGAAGGGATACGCGGTGCCGGAGGCGGGGGCCGTCCCGGTGCCGTACTCGGCGGCGAGGTTGCCGGCGATGTCGTAGACGTAGTAGGTGTCCTCGGCAGCGCCGCCGGGCGGCGTCCAGACCTTCTTCACCCGCCGGCCTTCGCCGTCGTAGGTATAGGTTCCTTCCCCGACCACGACGCTCGGCAAGCTCTGAAGCTTCGTAATCGAGATCATGCGGTTCTCGGCGTCGTAGCCCAGCGCCCACGGGCTGTATTTGTCCTGGTTCCCCGCCGCGTCGTAGTCGATCTCCGGCGTCACCAGTCGCCGGTTCGTGGCGGCGTTGAACACGTTGCGCCGCGGCTCATGGCTTTCTGCATAGGTCATGCCCGTATTCGACGCCAACCAGCGGTTGCCGTACTGGTCATACCCGAACGTGCGGCTGTAGCCGCCGGTCTCGCCGGCGGTCTTCAACCGGTTCGCCGCGTCGTAGGTGAAGTCCTGGGTCCAGCTCGTGCCCGCCCGGGTGATCGTATGGCCGGTCAGGTTGCCGTTGTTTCCGATGTCGTGATAGTCGTAGCTCAATTCCACTCGCTCGCTGGTGCCCGGCGAAGCAATGGTCCCCGCCGACGTGCCGAGCTTGAACCGCGTGGTCGTGCCCGGGGTCCGGTAGTCGCGGGTTTCCCACAGGTTGTTGCCGAGTTTCATTTGACGTAGCCGGCCGTCGGGGGCGTAGGCGTGGCCGGTGACCCCGGTCATGTCCGCGTAGGTGCGGGTCCCGGCCGAAACCGTCGTGACGCGGCCGGCGGCGTCGACGCCGTAGCTGACGGTCCGGCCCGACGGATAGGTCTGGGTTTTCAGGGCGTCGTTCAGGTAATAGGTCGCTGTGAAGCTGAACGTGGTCGGATGCCCGGCGATGGTCTGGGACATGGTCTTGACCCGGCCCAGCGTGTCATAGGCATAGTCGGAAGCGGCCACGGTCTCGGTGCCCGCGTCTGAAGCGACCGATGAAGTGACCGACTTGAGGCGTCCGATGTTGGCGGTTCCCGGGGCGCCGGCCAAGGCATGGTAGGCGTAGGTCACGCCCAGCGTCGTATCGGAATAATCGATGGTCTTGGGCCGGTGGAGATCGTCGTACGTGTAGGTGGCGCTGACGGACCGGGCGTCGGTTCGGGTCTTCAGGTTCCCGGAATCGAAATAGGTGTAGCTGACCGTGCCGCTTTCCGGGTTCCTGGCCGACTTGAGCTGGTCGAGCGAGGTGTATTCGAAGGTGCGCGTCTGGACGCCCTGGGTAACTTGGGTCAGATTGTCAAGGCCGTCATAGCTGTAGCTGGTGACGTACTGCAGAGTCCCAGCCGTCGGTCCCGGGTCCTCGGTGACTTCAATTAACCGGTTGAGGGCGTCGCGCGACTCGACGCGGACCACGTTCTTCACGGTGGTCGCGGTGGGCCCGGGGGCATATTCGGTAATCCGCGTCGTGTTGCGGTCGTAGGAGAACTGGGTCAGTCCGGTCCGGTTCATGGTGGTCGTACAACTCGACGGCATCGCCGATCCCTTGAACACGGCCACCGATACGGTCCGACCGATCGAGTCCTGCTGGACGCAGGTCCACTCCAGCGTCGGATCGGTCGTGGTGCGGTAGGGCGTCGATGTGATGATCTTCAAGCCGTCGGCGCTGTACAGGGTCTTTGCAGTGATCCAGGTCGACGCCGTGTCTGTCGTCTGAACCTGGGTGACACGGCCGCGCGGATCGTAGTGGGTGAGGCTCTGCAGCTTGCCGTCGTCGAGTATCTCGAGATCCCGTTTCTCGGTCACACGCAGGTTCCGGTCATCGTAGACGGTGACGGTTTTCCGCGAACCGGCCTCGGAGGCGGAGGTCCGGCGGCCGAAAACGTCGTACCCGTAGGTGGTCGTGACGCTGTTGTCGACATCGGCCCAGGAAATCAGCCGGCCCGTCTTGTAATTCCATGCATACGTAAAGGACCGCTGGGCGGTTCCGGCGCCGTAGCTGACATCCGTCGGATAGGGGCTGCCCAGGGTTCCCAGCGGATCGTAGGTGACGGCGGTGGCAATCTCCGGGGCACTGACCGAGCTGAGGTTGCCGTTGCCGTGGTGAGCCCGAACCAGCACTTGGGAGAGGCTCTCGTTGAGCGGGGTCGCCGCGGTCGCCGCCTGGGTGTCGTCCCAGCGGACTTCCTTGGTGACGTTGCCACCGCGGAACGCATCGTCATAGGTGAACTCGGACACCGCTTCCAGAGTCGTCCCCGTGCCCCAGATCTCGCGCCTCTTGACCGCGTTCAGACGCCGCGCCTCCGCGTTGACGCTCCAGTGGATATTTTGGGGGTCGGCCTGCGGGCGCCAGTAGCCGAGCGGGGTGTCGGTCACCGGGTTGGCCGTATCGGATTCATCCGCCGGGGCCCCGTGATGAAACGTCTGGACGAGCTTGCGGGCCTGGGTGCCGTTCCAGTGCTTCTCGATCCTGGACCTGAGGTTGCCGTTCTTGTCGTAGGTGAAGTCGGTCGCGGCCCTGACCGCGGTGCTGGTTCCCGAGGGCGTAAACCGTTCCTGCGCCACGTAAGGATTGTTCGGATTCAAGGCCCAGCCGGCGACATACGGCACCTTGTTGCGTTGCCACGTCCGCTCGATGACCGAGCCATCCGGATTCGTAATTTTGTGGATCAGTCCACGGTCCCACTGGCCGACAGCGCTCCCTGGCGTGCCGACCCACAGCCCATTCGGATCCTTGTACGCAAAGACTGTGGTGCCTCCGTCGGGCCCGGTAATCGTCGTCGTGCTCGCCACCGTGGAGTATGCATACGTCCAGGTACGCACTTCAGTCCCAGCCGTCACCATCTTCTTCGTCACCGCGTTCCGCAGCAGATTCGGCGGAAAACGCCGCAGGCTGTCCTGGTAGGTGTAATCGTAGACCGCGCCGGTCGGCGTGGTCATCCGCGTCAGCTCGCCCCACCGGGGCTGGATTCCAGACGTATTCCGATCATGGTCGTAATCGAACCCATAGTTCGTGCTCCCGGTCCCGGCGTCTGGAAGGACGATCGACTCGACGACCCGATGCGTGTCGCCGCGGACTGACATATCGACAGCATCGTAAATCACAGTATCGTCATTCGAAGACGGATGGTGTTCGTAGGTCAGCCCTGAACCGGCGGTAACGGTGTCCCAGTTTACCCGCCAGGTCACCGTGCCCGTTTCGGTGGGAACCTGGATGTCGTCGTAGTTGCCGGCCTGGTTGTGACGGATCCGTATTTCGCGGCCGGGAACCTGCGCATGATACTGGTCCCTGATGACCATCGTACAGACTCCGGATACGCAGTCTCGGGGAGTAAACTCCACCCAGTTCCCGTTGGCATCGTAAATCCTCTCCACCCGGTTGCCCCGGCCGTGGACGCGCCTTCCGTCCGGATAGTGCAAGATCCATTCCTCCGCGTTCGCGCTATCGCCGTCAGGCCTGAGGCCGTCAGCGTCGATTTCCAGCTTCAGGTAGGTTCCGTCAACGGTGTAGTAGGTCAACCGGCCCGAGATCGCTGTCAGATCACATGCCGGGTGCGGGAGCCCGTTCTCGGCGTAGACCAAGAAGCCTTCTCCATCCCACACTGCCACTTCGGCTGCGACCACGGCGTTGTTCTGAGGGAACAGGGTGTGCAAACTACCGTCGGGCAAACCGATCCGAAGGCGATACCGCCAAGCTTCATATGTGTCGTCACATGACCCGTCGGGGACGCCCCGCTTTTCGACATCGATACGGTAACCCTCGAAGTTGTAACGCCATCCGGCGTCGACTTCCAAGGTTTGAGCCAGCACGGGAACGGTCTCGAAGAGCATTCCGCCGATGAGCTCGGCGTCCGTTGCGTGGACCCGGGACTGCCAGATCGAGGAGTTGTAGGCCAGCGCCAGAGCGAAGCCGCTGCCGGCGGGACCTGGGGCCAGTGACGCAATGGGAATCTGGAGATGGAGATTCCCGCTGACGCTGTCGATCGAGTCGACGCCGGACCCGGTCATGGCGTCGGTCAGAAATCCCCGCCGCGGCCGCGTATCGACGTCATAGGGATACTCGGGCTGCGCCTGGGCTGCGGTTGGGACGGCGAGAAAGAGCGTTGTCAGAATGACGCGGACAAGTGTGTGTGGCTTCGCGTTCACAGCGTGTCTCCATCCAAGCTGAATGTGGCGTTCGGATCCTGGAACACGGCGGTGTCGGTCAGCGGTCCCACACTCAGCGTCCCCGTCATCAAGGCGAAGACCCGGGTGCCGGCCTCGAACCGCTCGATCGTCCCCGGATAGTAGGAACCGGCGACCTCGCCCCAGCTGGAAAAACGCACTTCCACCGTGTAGCCCCGGTCGTCCTGGTAGGCCGTCTTGGCGAGCCGGCCGGAGGCGGAATCGAAATAGAACCATTTGATCCGGAGCGGGTTGCCGCTGGCGGTCTCGACCGGAACGGCCACCTCGAAGACATCGTATTTGACCGACGTTCCGGCCCCCGCCCCGTAACCGTATCCGATAACGCGAAAGCCGCCGGCGGCGATGGCATGAAGGAACCCTTCCTGCGTATCGTGAACGAACGTTTCCATAAGCTGTTCATCGGCCAGCAACACCGCCGCCTTGCTCCGGACCTGGCTGCCGTCGAAGGCCAGCACGCTGCCCTGGCCTCGCGCCCCTTCCAGGCGGACCAGGCGCGGAAGCTGATGAATCAAACGGACCGTGCCGCTGCTTCCCAAAGAGTTGATCCACGTGCCGTCGTAGACGGTTAGTTCGCGCCCCTCGATTTGCGTCCTGTCTCCCAAAGCTCGCAAGTGAACGGTGGCGGATCCGGGAACGCCGGAACTGAGCGCGGCCGGGGGCGGCGGGGGCGGCGGCGGCGGCGGCGTGGTGTCGATGACCGTCATGGTCGCCGTGGACGGGTTGCCGGGCGTGTAGGTGTCATAGAGGTGGCCCACACGGACCGTCACCTGGCGGCCGACCGCCGCCACCCCGTCGTCCAGGACGGTCACCCGGAACGGCTTCTCCGCCTCGCCTGCCCGGAACGCGAACGCCCACCCGTCCGGATAGGTGAGGGAGGCGTCCGCCCCGGTCACGTACAGCGAACCCCGCAGGACGGCGGTCGTCGCCCCTGTGCGCCGGATCGTGAACGCCGCCCTCTCGCCCTCCCTCACCTCGGTGGTGTCGGCGGTGATCGTCACCACCGGCAACGTCCCGGTCTGCCCCCACGCCGCCAGACTCGCCACAAGCACGGCGAGCGCCAGCACCCCCGCCTGCCCGCTTGGGAATGATCGGTACCGCATCGAGAGCCCAAAGACAGGACCCTGTCCCTTCATTTCTCGCATGGCTGGCTCGGCCTCCAATGCCCGGACAACCCGGCGGTCACGGCGATTTCACCGCGATCAGCCGGCCGCCCAGATAGATGTATTCCCGTTGCAGCGGCGGCGCCGTCGACACCGTCAGGCTCACCGAGACAGTGCGCGACAACGCCCCGGCCGTCCCGGTCACCGTCACCACCGTCGTCCCGGCTGTGGCCCCGGCCCCGGTCAGCGTCAGGGTCGAATCCCCGTAGGGGGAGCTCAGCGACACCGGATCGAATGCCGCCGTCACGTTCGCCGCCAACCCGCTCGCGCTGAGCGTGACCGCCTGGTTGAACCCGCTCAATGGCGTCACCGACACCGTGTAGGCCGCACTCCCGCCCGGCCCTATCGCCCCGCTCTCCGGCGCCGCCGTGATCGTGAAGTCCGGCTGCTCCGATCCAATGGTCAGCTCGAACGTCGCCGTCCCCTCCCCGGCGCGCACCTCCACCGTCGCCGTGCCGGCCGCCGCCGTCGCGGCGACCGCAATCGTGGCGCTGGCACTCGTTCCGGCGCCCACGGGCCCATCGAAGGCCACGTCCGAGATGGTCACGCCCGGGTAGCTCGTCGATAGCTCCAGGTCGCAGAGATGATCCCCCGTCAACGTCACCCTCGCACTGTTGCCCGCAACGATGCGCGACGGCGACATCCGGGCAGCCTCGTGCGGGGGGAATGCTTTACGATCGACGCGGGAACGCCCAACATCACGCTGGACGTCAAATACCGGTTCAACAGCGGATCCCCCATCATTATCTATGACTGGCCTAACATCGGCTCGAACGGGACCGCCAGAAGCTGCACCAGTCGGGGCGGTCCCGGCTGATCGCCATGCGGTTCGCGGCGTTCAACCTCGAGCAGACCGAGGGCCTGGAACACTTGAAGCGGCCGGGGGCGGTTCCGGAGTGGGAAGCGAACGCGGCGGCCGAGGCGGCGCTGGGAAACGGCGCGCCGATCCGGCACGTGAACGGGGACCGGGCCTACTACAGCCTGCGAGACGACAGGATCACGTTGCCGGAACGGTCGCAGTTCAACAATTCCCGCGACTACTACCTGACGGCCCTCCACGAGGCGGGCCACTCCACCGGCCATGCCGACAAGCTGAACCGGGAAACGCTGCATGAGAGCGTCCGCGACGGCTTCGGCTCGCCGGCATACGCCCGCGAGGAGCTGCGGGCCGAGATCGCGGCGATGATGACCGGGGACAAGATCGGCATGGGGCATGAGCCCCAACACGGCGCCGCGTATGTCAAGGGCTGGGTCGGAGCGTTGCAGGATGACCCGGCGGAAATACGGCGGGCCTCGGCCGACGCGGCACGGATCAGCGACTATCTGGTGCCGGAGCGGGAACGGGAACGGAATGACGGGCCGGAGCGCGGGTCCGGGGCGGGACCGGCTGGCCCGAAGAGTCCGGAGCGGCCGGGCCGGGAGAGCGGGTCGGCGGAGCCGGTCCCCTCCGTTGCCCTCCAGGGTCCGGAGCGGGACATGGGACGGGGGCGGTAGCCGATGCGCGGACCCGGCGACAGCCGATGGGAGCGGACGCCGGAAACCCGCGAGCGGGAGATCGGGGGAGGGCCGGAGCGGGGCGGCCATCGCCGGGAGATCGATCCGCGCCGGGACCGCGTCGGGATGGAAACGCGGGTAGCGGGTGCGGTCGCCGATATCGCGATGTACCGGGTCGCGGCGCGGAAGGACATCGTGGCGGAACACTTCGGCGGCCATCCCTATGAGGCGGCGCGGGGGATCCAGGCGATGGTCCGGCGCGGGTGGGTCCGGGAGCACGAGGCCGCGGGACCCCAAGGCCGGTCGTTCAAGGTGCTCACGGTGGGGCCGGAGGGCGCGGCCAAGGCGCGGGAATATGCGGCGGACCGGGGGCTCGATCCCGGACAGCGGACGTGGGCGGGCCTGGTCCGGAAATCGGAACTCCGGCATGACGCGGCGATCTATCGCGCGGGCCGGGACCAAGCCCGGGCGCTGGAAGCGCGGGGGGCGCAGGTTCGGCGAATCCGGATCGATGCGGAACTCAAAAGCGACGTGGCGCGGGCCACCGAACGGGCCCGGATCGAGGGCGGCCGCGAGGCCGCCGACCGGGCGCGGCGCGAGGCGGCGGCGGCGCTGCATCTGCCGGTGTCGGACTCCGGCGCGGTGCTCTATCCGGATGTTCAACTCGAATACGCCGAAGCCAACGGGGAACGCGGGCGCGTGAACATCGAGGTCGTGACTGAGGAATACCGCGGAAGCGAGATCGCGGCCAAGGCGGCGGCGGGCTTCCAGATGCACGGCAGTAGCGCGGGGGCGGTGGCGCTCATCGCGCGCGCGCTGGGACGATCCTCGGGCGGCGCCGGTGGTGGCAGCGGCCGAGGTAAATCCCGGGGAGTGATGGAGCTATGAAACCGATACACGTTGGGATCGGCCTGACCGCGGTGGTGCTGGCCTGGCGCTGCTCGAACTGGGACCGGTGATGGAGGTCCTGGCGCCGTACCGGGGCGCCCTCTGGCGGCAATACGGCCCGACGGTCCTGGCCTATGGCGGCCTGGCCATCGCCGCGTGCGTCGCCGCATTTTACGGGCTGGCGCGGGCGCTGGGCCTGGCCGATCTGGGGCGGCGAAGCGCGCTGGTCGAGCGCTCGATTCGACGCGGTGAAGGAGATACGGACCTGCGGGACGCGCTCGGGCGCGATGAGGGCGGGGCGTATCCGGAATGACAACAGATGGAACCGGGAGGCGGGACATGACGACAGACAAGAGTCGATGGTTTCGAATCGGTTGGACGGTCGCGGCCGTGATGGTTGCCGCGCCGCTGGGCGCATGGGCGCAGGGAGTGAGCCCGTGGCTCGATGCGGTCACGGTGCTCGAAGATGCGTTCACCGGGCCGATCGCGCGCGGGTTGAGCTTGATCGCCATTGTGATCGGGGGCCTGATGTTTGCCTTTGGCGAGGGGGGTTCGAAAAAAGCCATGGCCGGGATCATTTTCGGGCTCGGCATGGCGATGGGGGCCGCGAATTTCCTGGCGTGGCTGTTTCCTTAGATGGCGGCCCGTCACGGCACCCGGCTCTGGCCCTGCTACGCCAGCCTGAGCCGGCCGCTCACGTTGATGGGGGTCGAGCGGACCGGGTTCATTTTGAGCGCGACGCTGGGGCTGGCGATGTGGAACGCCCTCAACAGCATCCTGACCGGCGCCGCGGTGTTCCTGTTGCTGTATGCCGCCGGCTGGCTCGCCTGGCGGCGGGACCCGAACATGCTCGCCATTCTGAAAGCGTCGACCCGCTTCCGGGCCCGCTACGATCCGGGCAAGTGGGCGGAGGCGCCCTGGACCCTTCGGCTGAGGTAGTGGCATGAATATCACCGCTGAACACGCCGAGCACGCCGCGGCCGGCTCGCTGGCCGAGGAACTGCCGTATTGGGGATTCCTTCACGACGGCCGGACCTGTCTGACGCGGGGCGGCGAACTGCTCGCAATCGGCCGGCTCTCACCCCACGTCCTCGACGGCCGGACCCCGGCAGAACTCGACGGGGTGCTCAACCGCTGGGCCCGGATGCTGTCGACCGTTGAGGCGGGCAGCCGGGTCGGCCTCTACCTCTCGCGCGCGCCTCACGATCCGCCTCCCGATGCGAGCGAGCAGGGGGACGGAATCAGCGCGATCGGGCGCCGGAAACGCACAGAGTTTTTGCGCCGTCGCGTCCAGGACATGACGGCGCACGTCGTCTGGTGCCACGATCCGGGCCTGCAACAGACCCGCGGGGCCGGG
>CBDBIN010000040.1:0-226238 GCA_965206125.1 Terriglobia bacterium | reverse complement strand
CTCTGCCTGCAGAAAGACAGAGAAGAACTGCTGGTCTTTTACGACTTCCCGGCCAAGCACTGGCAGAGCATCCGGACGACCAACCCCATTGAGTCGACCTTTGCCACCATTCGCCACCGGACCAAGCGATCGAAGGGCTGTCTGACACGGGGTGGCATGCTGCACATGATGTTCAAACTAGGGCAGTGTGCCGAGAAGAACTGGCGACGATTACGAGGATTCGATGATCTGGCCAAGGTGATTACTGGAGTGAAATTCAACGACGGAATCGAAGTGACAAACGTCGATCAGGCCGCCGCTTGAATCAATCTCCTAAACACCACTTTTGACAATAACTCGAGCGCCCGACGATGTGCGGTCATAAACCGCACCTACAGGTTAGCGGTTCTTCTGTAGGGGCGCTCTATGAGCGCCCGATGATGTGCGGTCATAGACCGCACCTAGAGGTTAGCGTCGCGGGACCCTGAAAAACTCCTCCGACTTACCCTTCGGAATCGACAGGTTCTTCCACTCCGACCCCTTGATTTGCTTCGCGATGTAGAGAATCTGGCCGACGTGGAAGCCGTAGTGCCAGAGGGCCCGGCTGAGGGCTTCGACGATAGTGTGATCCTGGCCCCGGATCGTGATCTTCCGTGTCAACTCATCCGGGGATAGCGACTCGAGGGCTGCGAAGACGCAATCCCAGCCTTTTTTCCAGACGTCAATCAAGTCTTCCGGCGATGCGATGTCGTCGACGAACTCCGTATCCCGCTTCCGGCTCTCCTTTTCGCCGTCGGTCGTCAGGAAATCCGTCCAGCGCGAGATCATGTTTCCGCTGATGTGCTTGACCAGGATGGCGATGTTGTTGGACTCCGCGTCCGGGGCCCAGTGGAAGTCGTCGCCCGAGAGTTGGGCCATGGACTTTTCTCCCTGTCGCTTGATCCGGTAAAAGTCCGAAATCGTCACTTCGAGATAGTTGCGGCCAAGGGTGGGGGATGTCTCGCTCATCGTCGTGTTTACCTCTGCTTGTGATTGTGCCGTCAGGGTAGTCGCGGCCACCGGGTGGTTTCAAATCGTTCTTTTCAATACCGTGTTTATATATGAGTTATTTGCATAAATATTGTATTAAATCATATTAAAACATATATTGATCCCATGGAACTATTGCGTCCCACCGAAGCGGCTGAGGAGCTGGGCATCAGCTACCCGACCCTGAAGCAGTGGATCTACCGTGGCCGGCTGCGGTCTGTCAAGACGCCGGGCGGGCACCACCGGATTCCACGGACCGAGATCGATCGGCTGTCGGGGCAGGCCGAGAGGCGTCCAGCGCCCTCGGGCGCGATCAGCGGCAGAAACCGGTTGGCTGGCCGCATCGTGGAACTCCGTCACGAGGGGTTGCTGGCCGAGGTTCGGATAGACATCGGTGGGCAGGTCGTCACGTCGATCATCACCCGTAGCGCGGTCGAGGAACTCGGCCTGCGCAAGGGAATGCGGGCATCGGCGCTGATCAAAGCGACCGAAGTGATGATCATCCGGGAGTAGCGTGAGGATTCGGGCCGCAATCCTGTTCGTGCTGTTGGGGGTCGGTCGTGCGCCGGCCCACGCCGAGGAGATCTTCGTTGCCGCCGCGTCGAACCTCACGTTCGCGATGGCGGCCATCCGCGCCGAATTCGAAGCGGCTACGGGTCACACGCTCCGCGTGTCATTCGGGTCCTCGGGGAACTTCTTCAGCCAGATCCGGAACGGAGCGCCCTTCGACGTGTTCCTGTCCGCCGACGATGAATATCCACGGCAACTGGCCGACGCGGGCCTGGCTGAGCCCCCGTTCGTCTATGGGTTCGGAAGGATCGTCGTGTGGACAAGCAATCCCGCCCTCGCCCTCGAACGTCGTGGGATGAACGCGCTCGGGGAGGGACGGGGCCGCGTTGCGATCGCCAACCCCCGGCATGCGCCTTACGGCAGGGCGGCTGCCGAAGCCCTGGCTTACTTCGGACTCGCCGATGACCTGGACAATCGTCTTGTCTTTGGTGAAAACGTCTCCCAGGCGGCGCAGTTCGTCCAATCCGGGGCCGCTGAAACCGGGGTCATCGCCCTCTCGCTCGCGCTATCGCCGCCGATGCGAAACGCGGGTACCCATTGGGTCGTCCCGACCGATGCCTATTCCCCCATCGCGCAATCCGGGGCGATCCTCGGTCGCGCCGGGCCCTCGGGCCATCTGCCGGCCGCTCGACAGTTCGTGGACTGGCTCCTGGGCGAAGCCGGCAGGGCCATCCTCACTCGGTGGGGGCTCGGTTTGCCTGCAGACGAAAGGGAGAGGCGTTGAACTACGAGGCTCTGTGGACGACGCTGGAGCTAGCGGCGATAACGTCGCTGCTGCTACTGCCCATCGGGATTCCGATCGCCTACTGGGTGGCGTATTCCGGCTGGCGGTGGAAGTTTCTCGTCGAAGCGGCCGTCGCCCTGCCTCTGGTCCTGCCGCCGACCGTCCTCGGTTTCTACGTTCTTGTGGCCATGGGGCCCAGGAGTCCCGTCGGGCAGTGGTATGACAGCGTCGTCGGCCACCCCCTGCCGTTCACTTTCGAAGGGCTTGTCGTGGCATCGACGCTTTACAGTCTTCCCTTTGCCGTTCAGCCGATGGCCGCGGCATTTTCCATGGTCGAACCGAAGTATCTGGAAGCGTCCTGGCTGTTGGGCGTGTCACGCTTGGGAACGTTCTTCCGCGTGATCGTTCCGCAGTCGATCGGAGGTCTGGTGACCGGTCTGGTGTTGAGTTTTGCTCACACGCTGGGTGAGTTCGGCGTTGTGCTGATGGTCGGGGGCAACATCGAGGGTGTCACGCGCACGGTTTCGATCGACATCTACGACGATGTGCAGGCCCTGAACTATGCCGGAGCGAACCGGACCGCGCTGGCCCTGCTGGTGTTTTCTTTCGTTGTGCTTTCTTCGGTCTACGCCGTTAACACGAGGATATGGACACGATGGCCGCAAACCAGACCCGAGTCCGCCCGAGCCGAAGCGCGCTGAGCGCGGACTTCGAGAAGCAGTACGCGGGCGGGATGACAATCCGCGCATCCTTCGTGCTGGCGGCGGATCCGCCCGTGACGTCCATCCTGTTCGGTCCCTCTGGAGCGGGAAAGACCACGATCCTCCGGTGTATCGCCGGCCTGGACACGATCACGTCCGGGACGATTCACTTCGGGGACGAGGTTTGGTCGGACGCCGGAAACCGCCGATCGGTGCCGCCGCAGCGCCGGTCGCTCGGCTACCTGTTCCAGGACCATGCCCTGTTTCCCCACCTCACCGTTCGGGACAACGTCGCGTTCGGCCTGGGCGGGCTCGATCGTGCAGATAGGAACCGCCATGTCGAAGAGGCGTGCGAGAAGCTGGGCGTCGAGGCTCTTCTCGACCGGCGGCCCGACCAACTATCCGGAGGTCAGGGACAGAGGGTTGCGCTCGCGCGGGTTCTGGTACGACGCCCCGGCCTGCTGCTTCTGGATGAACCTTTTGCCGCTCTGGACGATGCGACCCGCGATGAGGTGCGGGGCTACCTGTCCGGCTTTTTGCGGAGCCTGGAGATCCCGGCGCTGGTCGTGACCCACGATTGGGTCGATGCACTCGCGCTCGGAGACGAAATGATCGTCCTCGACCGGGGACGCATCCTCCAAACCGGAACGCCGCACCAGGTGCTGACTCGCCCGGCGGACAGGGAAGTGGCTGCGCTGGCCGGGGTCGAGACCGTGGCCGAAGGCCGTCTCGAGGGTCGAAGCTCGGGAACCGCAGTATTGCGCGTGGGCTCGTCGGAACTGGTGGCCCTCGACCCTGGCGCCGGAGTGACGGATTTCTGGATTTCGATTCGCGGGGAAGACGTGACTCTCGAAGAGGGAATTGCTCATCGGAGCAGCGCGCGCAATCATCTCACCGGCCGGATCGTTGACATCGAGCCCCAGGCCGCGTTGATGCGGGTCGCCGTCGATGTCGGGTTTAGGCTGACCGCTCTGGTGACCCGACAAAGCGCCGAGGACCTGAACCTGGTCCCCGGAAAATCGATCGCGGCGGCGTTCAAGGCGTCGAAGGTACACTTGATACCGCGTGCCGGACAAGCATGCGACACCCCGGGCTGACCATGATCGAGGTCAACGACAATCTATCCATTCCCGACCAGGAAATCGAGATTCAGGTCTCGACCAGTGGCGGTCCGGGTGGCCAGAACGTCAATCGGGTCCGCACTCGTGTGACGGTTCTCTTCGATGTGACGGCATCGCCCAGCCTGTCGGACCAGCAAAGGGATCGGATCCTCGAGCAACTGTCGACGCGAATCAACAAGCTGGGCGTACTTCGTGTGACATCGGAACGCCACCGCACGCAGCAGATGAATCGCAACGCGGCCGAGCGCCGGCTCGGAGAGTTGGTCGCTGCCGCACTCAGGGAGCGCACACAGCGTCGCCCGACCCGGCCTTCGGCCCGTGCCCGGCAGCGCCGCCTGGAGGACAAGAAGCGCAAGTCCAGGCTGAAGCGGACGCGCGGTGCGCCCGGGATGGAGGATTGACCCAGGCCGATGACCGACGTGCCCACGCCGGACCTGGACCGACAATTGGGGCCCGCGGTTCGCGCCGCTGAGGCCCGGACCAGCGACATCTGGATATTTGCCGTGGGGGGCGGGTCGTGTTCGGGAAAGACGACGGTTGCCGGAGCGCTCGGTGCCATGGTGGCCGGGTCGGCGATCCTTTCGATGGATGACTACTACCGCCCGCACCAGGTGGACGTGGAGCTGTTCGACACGAATTTCGACGAGCCGGCGGCGCTCGATCTGGACCTTCTGGCGGGCCATCTGGAAGCGCTGTGTACCGGGCAAGCCATCGAAAAGCCCGCGTACGATTTCGCGTTGCACGAGCGGGTCGGCTGCGAACCTTTCGGACCCCACCCGGTCGTTATCCTCGACGGGCTGTTCGCGCTGCATGAACGCCTGGATTCGCATGTCGATTACGGGCTCTGGGTCGACTGCCCGGACGAATCCCGGCTGAGGCGGCGGCTCGGGCGTGACGTGAACGAACGCGGCCGTACGCGCTCGGGCATCCTCCACCAGTACGAAGCGACCGTTCGGCCTATGCATGAGCTGCATGTCGAAAGAACGCGGGTTCGGGCCGACCTCATCGTTTCCAACCCGGGACATTGATTCCGCGCCCGTTCGTGAGAGACTGCCCGACTAAGGAGGCAAGCAAGATGGTTGAGATCGAAATGCGGGACGGTGTTGGCGTCCTGAGGCTGGCGCACGGCAAGGTCAACGCGCTCGACTTGGAGCTGCTCGAACAGATCGGCACGGAACTGGACGGGATCGCGGCATCCAACGCCGGCGCCCTCATAGTGACCGGGCGGGGAAACAGCTTTTCGGCCGGTGTCGACCTGTTCCGGCTTCTCGACGGCGGCAAGGACTATCTGAACCGCTTCCTCCCCGAGCTGACCCGGACGCTGGTCAAGCTCTACACGTTTCCCAAGCCGGTTGTGGCGGCGATCAACGGTCACGCTATCGCGGGAGGCTGCATCCTGGCCGCCGCTTGCGATTACCGGCTGATGGCCCGCGGCTCGGGTCGCATTGGTGTTCCGGAACTGGCTGTCGGCGTTCCTTTTCCCCTGATCGCTATCGAAATCCTCCGAGACGTCATGCCGGACCGCCACACGCAGGACGTGGTCTACAACGGTACGACCTATCCCGTCGAACTGGCCCGCGAACGGGGCCTGGTTGACGAACTCGTGGCTTCCGACCGGCTCGAGGATCGCGCGCTCGAGGTCGCCGAGCGCTTCGCTTCCATTCCCGCCGCCTCGTTCCGGCTCACGAAACAACTCCTGCGCGGACACGCGATGGACCGCTGGCATCGCGAGGCCGAGGCCGTCGACCGGCAGGTTCTCGACGCCTGGGCCAGCGAGGAAGTGCAATCGGCCATCCGCTCCTATCTCGACAAGACATTGGGCGGCCGCGGTAAGTGAATTGAACCTTGAATCCGCACTGGCCGCCTGGGAGGGCGAGGAAGTCCTCATCCGCCGGGACCGCGCAGCCGAAGCCTGGATCGTTATCGCCATCCATTCGACCCGTCTCGGCCCAGCGACAGGGGGCACCCGGATGCGCCCGTATCAGGACCTGGCCGCCGCCGTAGCGGACGCCCTGAACCTGGCCGAGGGCATGACCTACAAGTTTGCCGTGACGGGCCATCCCCGCGGTGGAGGCAAGGCCGTGATCGCTGTGCCGGCCCGATTGGATTCGGCAGCGAGAACCCGGCTGCTGCTCGCCTACGGCCGCCTGATCGCTCAGCTCGGCGGCCTCTATCAGACCGGCCCGGACGTGGGAACCTCGCCCGAGGACATGGACGTCATCGCTCGAACCGGGGCGCCGCACGTCTTCTGCCGGCCGCCTGCGGCCGGTGGCGCCGGCGATTCGAGTCAGCCGACAGCGGCCGGCGTCCATGCGGGTATCGAGACCGTGTGCGAGCGCCTCTTTGGCAGCAGGGAACTGGTCGGGCGGCGGATTCTGGTTCAAGGAGCCGGAAGCGTCGGACTGCGGTTGATCGAGCTTCTGGTCGGGAGCGGGGCCCGCGTCATCGTAGCGGACCCGGATTCGGAGCGGGCCGAGCTCGTCGGCGGGGTCGGCCAGGTCCGGGTTGTGAGCCCGGAACAGCTGCTTGACGAACCGGGCGATGTTTTCTCGCCGTGCGCCCTCGGGGGTGTGCTGGACATGGACACCGTTGACAGGCTGAAGTGTCGCGGGGTAGCGGGGGCGGCGAACAACCAACTTGGGTCCGAGGGTGCCGCCGAACGGCTCCGGAGCCGGGGCATCCTCTACGCCCCGGACTATGTCGTCAACATCGGCGGTGCGATGGCGATACCGGGCATCGAACTCGATGGCTGGTCTCCGGCCGAGGCCACCGAGCGCGTCCGTGTACGGGTTCGGGAGGCGCTTTGGGAGGTGTTCGATCTTGCCGAGTCCGACGGTGTGACGACCGAGGGGGCTGCGCGACGGATTGCTCAGGCCCGGCTGGATCGATGACTGCGCATTTGGCAATCGAATTGCTCTCGATTGATCTGTCGGATTCAGGTATTAGCGCTAAAGATCCGATACCGAAATGACGATTCTGACGAGAGAACACCGATGGAGGTTCAGGGTATGGATGCCGAAGTCCGCAACGAATTGAAAAAAATAGCCGCCTCGCTGGCGGTCATCGAAACCCGGATTGGTGATGTCGAGACCGAGCAACGTGTGGGACGCGAGACACGGTCGGAATTTCCGCCGATGCCGTTTCCGGCGTTCGACCAGGGATCCACGTCCCTGCCGATCTGATCCAGTTAGTAGATAGAACCAGGGCTCGTCTGTCACCGATCTGTCACTCTGACGGGATCGGTGTCAAAGCCGTATCCTGTCCGCTCGCGCAATACCACACCGCCCGACCTATCTGGTACCCTCGGGAATCTCTGAAGCCCTACCAAACCGATCGATGCGTATCTTATTCGTCTGTCTGGGGAATATCTGCCGCAGTCCCATGGCCGGAGCGCTCGCCCTCAGCCAGTCGGACGAGGCCGGTCTCGGAATAGACGTACGGACGGCAGGTCTCGTCGCCCAGACCCGCCTCGGCGTGTCGGCGTATTCGGTAGACGTCATGGGCGAGTTGGGCGTCGATATTTCCGGTCACACACCGACCGAACTCGATCAGGATCTGGTCTCGTGGGCCGACTGGATCGTCCCGATGGAACGCCACCAGTGTCAGGAGATCCAGCGGCAGTTCCCCGAGGCGGCGGACAAGCTGCGGCCGTTCGAATTCGACATCGACGATCCATACGGAGCGGACAAGGCGCTTTACCGCGAGTGTCGAGACAGGATAGCGCGGGCGATCAGGGTCTGGCTGGCCACCCTACAGTGAAGACCGGTTTTTCCCGAAAAGGCGGCTGGTCTCAATGGATCGACGCAACACTTTATCTTAAAAGGAAGAGGTGGAGTGTATGCGGAAAGGGATGCGATTCGGTTTCACGGCGGCGGAGAAGGCGGAGGTATGGGATCGGTGGCGGCGAGGGGAATCTCTGCATGAGATCGGGCGAGCGTTTGGCAAGCTGTCATCGTCTGTATATTGTCAGCTGGCGCATACCGGAGGCATTCGTCCTCGACCACGACGACGGTCGAGGTTGGCTTTGAGCCTGTCGGAACGTGAGGAGATCTCCCGCGGGATCGCGGCCGAGCAGTCGTTGCGTTCGATCGCAGAGTGTCTGGGGCGTTCACCCTCGACGGTGAGCCGGGAGATCCAGCGCAATGGGGGCTATGATGACTACCGGGCGTCTGTCGCCGATGAACAGGCTTGGAACCGGGCCCGTCGCCCGAAGCGATGTCAGTTGGGTCGCCATCCGCGGTTACGGCGAATGGTGGCGAGGAAGCTCCGGCGGAATTGGTCGCCCGAACAGATCGCCGGCTGGCTGAAGCGATCCTATCCAGAGGATGAGTCGTATCACGTGTCCCACGAGACGATCTATCGCAGCCTATTCGTGCAGGCGCGCGGGGTGTTTAAGAAAGAACTACTTAGACATCTGAGGTCGAGACGAACGATTCGTCGATCCCGACATTCCAGTCACAAAGGTCACGGGAAAGGGGATCTCGCCGATATCGTATCGATTCGTGAGCGCCCGGCCGAGGTCGAAGATCGTGCCGTTCCCGGTCACTGGGAGGGAGATCTGATAGTGGGATCGAACAACACCTACATTGCGACCCTGGTCGAACGCCATACCCGTTACGTGATGTTGGTGAAAGTGTCGGATAAACAGACCAAGACCGT
Source organism: Terriglobia bacterium (assembly GCA_965206125.1). GTDB lineage: Bacteria > Acidobacteriota > Terriglobia > 20CM-2-55-15 > 20CM-2-55-15 > CAXWPM01. The sequence goes on along the minus strand of CBDBIN010000040.1, from coordinate 217,455 downwards.
CGTGCCTGCACTGATCAAGCACGCGAAGAAACTACCGACCGAGCTGTATAAATCGCTGACCTGGGATCGCGGCAAGGAAATGGGAGATCATCGGCGGTTTACCCTGGCGACCGACATCGACGTCTACTTCTGCGATCCGCAGAGTCCATGGCAACGTGGTTCCAATGAAAACACGAATGGCCTGCTCCGACAGTACTTCCCAAAGAGAACCGACTTATCGGTGCACTCGCAGGCGCACCTGAACAAGGTGGCACGTGAGCTCAATGAACGGCCGCGTAAGACGCTGGAGTTTGAAACTCCAGCAGAACGATTCAACGCTTGTGTTGCATCGATCGGTTGAGGTGGCACGGAAATTGAGGGCACTCCCTGTTCGACCGAGAGTGACTGTTGAAGAATCTTTATTCCAGTTTCGGGATTGGAGATTCGAGATTTCATATTCCAGGTAGGCCGTCCCCCCCCCACGTAGGCCCTCAACCGGCACCAGTCGCTCGGGCCCGTTCTGGCGCTCGGTGAACTCTAAGCAACGTCCATCCGCTAGAGCGGGAGAATAGGGGCGCGGCGGCCCCACCCGGAGAATTGGCAGTACGCCCGACAGGATTCGAACCTGTGACCTTCGGATTCGTAGTCCGACACTCTATCCAGCTGAGCTACGGGCGCATACGGGTCGACAGTTCTGTTTACTACGTTCGGGGCCTCTTTCGCAACATGGGGTGCGGGTGGAGGACTCTATTCCCGCGCTGCTAGAGGATTCGAAGGAGTCTTCTCGACTCATCCCTCAGACGATCCATGTCGAGGGGTTTTGAGATGAAGCAGTCTGCTCCCGCCTGAAGGACTTTCGATTCCAACTCGGGCTGACCGCTTACGGCAATGATCGTGGTGCGGTTGGTGGAGTCTTCCTTGATCCGACGGCAGACTTCCAGGCCGTCCACACCGGGAATCAGGATGTCCAGAACCATCAGGTCGGGGCGCTGTCGTCCGACCTCGATCAGCGCGGTGATGCCATCGGATGCGGACGACACCTCGTATAGCTTCTGGCGTTCATAGAACGTCTTCAGTATCTTGACGATATCGTCCTCGTCCTCGACGATGAGCACTCGGAATTTCTCTTCAACAAGCGCCGGAGGGATCGGGATCTGATGCTTTCTGAGGAAGGCGAGCAGGTCATCCCGCCGGATACGGCGATGGCCTCCGGGCGTCCGGTAGGAACTCAACAGGTCCTGTTCGATCCAGTTGATTACCGACCGCGGGTTGACCTGAAGCAGTTTGCTGACTTCGTGTGTTGTGAATACTGTCTTCTGTTCGCTGTCTGCTGCCATCTACGAATTCCTTATCTTGTGGGTCTCGATCGCCGGCCTGTCGAGCTCTGCAGCATTGGCGGCATTAGGCTCCGCCCCGAAGCCCGTATAACGTAACATAGCGCTGCTGCAATGGAAATCGCCATCCGGGATTGGGTTCGGGCCGACTCGTCGACGATTGCGGCGCACTGGATTGCGGCCTATCGGCAGGCTGGACCCGACGATCGTCCTTTGCGGCATGATGCCGAGAGGGTGCTGACCGGGTGGGTGGCGGACCGACAACGGGATCGGGGGACTCTCGGTCATGTCGCCGAATCCGAAGGCGAATTTGCCGGGTTCGCGATCGGACGGATGGTTGATTGGGAAACCGAACCGCCGATCCTCAAGCCGGTTCGAGTCGGGGTGATCGAGGCGGTCTACGTGTCTGAGCCTTTCAGGCGCCTCGGTGTTGGCACGGGCCTGGTCGAGCACATCCGGAATCAGCTGGAATCCCGAGGCGTCGTACGACTCGAGACCAGTTATGAGACCGGCGATGCCGCCGCGGCCCGGATGTGGGGGAAAATAGGCTTCAGATCCCAGATCCAGATGGCGTCTCTCGTCGTCGGAACCCGATGATGCACGACGAGCGGTGCTTGCTCGAATGCTCTCGATCCTCTAAACTACACGGTTTCTTTCGACGCGCTGTTTCCGATCGTCCCTCGTTGGAATTCATACCTGGAGCAAGACAGTGAAGATAATCAGTTGCATGAGGCCCGTGCCCGATCCGGCCAGCCGACTCGTCATCGATGAGAACAAGACCTGGATCAAGGACAAAGAGTTGACGTTTGTCGCCAGCGAGGCAGACAACTATGCCTTGGAAGAGGCGTTGAGGTTACGGGAGAAGCATGGCGGCGAGGTCGTTGTCCTGTCGATCGGCCTGGCGCACGCGGCTCGAGTGCTGCGTTCCGGTCTGGCGATGGGCGCGGACCGGGCGATCCATCTGAACGACGAGAACTTTGCAGGCTCGGATGAGTTCGCCACAGCCAGGGTCATCGCGAGGGCGATCGAGAAGGACGGCGGAGCCGATCTCCTGCTCACCGGCGTTCAGTCGGACGACCTCGGTACCGGATCGACCGGGGTGATGGCGGCTGAGCTGCTCGGATGGCCCCACTCGACGGTCGTAATCGCGGTGGACGTCGACTTCGAGGCGGCGTCGATGCGCGTCCGGCGGGAACTCGAGGGAGGCCTCAGCGAGACCGTCGAGATGCCGTTGCCCGGTGTTCTCAGCGTACAGTTCGGCATCAACCAGCCCCGGTATGCGTCGTTGAAGGGCATCATGGCAGCGAAGAGGAAGGAAATGAAGGCCTGGACAGCAGCCGACATCGGTCTCTCAGCTGAGGAAGTCGGAGCGGCCGGAGCCCGGTATGATGTCGGTGAAGTCTTCGTTCCGGCCCGCAAGAGCCAGGTAGAAGTGCTCGAGGGAAGCCCGGCGGAGGCGGCCGGCAAGCTGATCGAAAAACTGCGCAAGGAAGCCAAGGTGCTTTGAGTCGGACGGAACGACCTGCAATACATACACCCGCGAGGAACGCATGATTCTTATCGTTACCGAACACCAGGACAACAAGTTCAAACCCATCACGTCCGAACTGATCGTTTTCGCCCAGCGGCTCGGCCGTGACCTGGAGCAACCCGTAACGGCCGTCGTCATGGGATCGGGAGTGGGCGATCTCGCTGCCGGCCTCGGGGATCGCAAGCTGGACCGGATCATTACGATCGAGGACGAGAAGCTGGCCGACTACAACCCCGATGGTTACGTTGGGGCACTCCGCCAGCTCATCGAGAAAGAAACGCCCTTCCTGGTTCTGACCGGTCATACGACGGTGGGCTACGATTTTCTGCCGAGGCTGGCAGCTGGTCTGGAACGGCCCTTTATCGGTGGCTCGGTCGACTACGAAAAGCAGGGAGACAGGCTCCTGCTGACCCGTCAGATCTTCAACGCGAAGATGAATATGCGCGTATCCCTACGTGGAGAACCACCCTACTTCACCACGGCCGCGCCCGGGTCGTTCCCGGGAGATGAGGTCGAAACCGGTGGTACGCCCGGCGTGGAGGCGTTTGCGGCGGACATGTCCGGTGTGGAGATCCGCCGGAAGGTGGTCGAAAGGGGAGAAGCCGAAAGAGGGCAAGTGGACCTGTCGACGGTGCCAATCATCGTGTCCGGTGGCCGTGGTCTGAAGAAGCAGGAGAATTTTTCGTTGATCAACGACCTGGCCGAGGCGCTGGGCGGGGCGGTCGGCGCCTCCCGACCCGTGGTCGACGCGGAATGGTTGCCACGGGAGTATCAGATCGGAAGCTCCGGACAGACAGTGTCCCCCAAGCTTTATTTTGCTATCGGCATTTCCGGGGCGATTCAGCACCTGGTCGGCATGCAGTCGTCTCGATGCATCGTTGCGATCAACAAAGACGCTGATGCGCCCATTTTCAAGGTGGCACATTACGGAATCGTCGACGATCTGTTCAAGGTCGTCCCCGAGATCACGAAGATTGTGAAAGCGCTGAATGCATGAGGCCTTACGGTTCGAATGGGGCTTTCTTTGATGTTTGACTCGGCTCGGGTGTTCGCATATAGTGGCCCGGCAAGTCTTCTTAAGGACCTGTAATCAGACCTGACAGTTTGGTATGCCGAGGAGGAGGAACATATGCGTAGATCTTCAGTCGTGATCGGCCTGTGCTTCATGCTGGCGTTGGTGCTCAACGTCCTGGCGGCGCAGCGCGGTCACCCGGAAATTATGCAGGACGTGCGCGGTACCATGGGCAGCTTCAACGGGAACCTCGAATCGGGTAACGGCTCGGGAATCGCTGCGGACGCGAGCAAGATGGAAGGATTGTTCAAGGAGCTTCTTCCGATCTATGAACGGATGGGCTACGGACCGGTCGAACAGGCGACCGCCGCTGCGGCCGCCGCGGCGGCTACTGCAGAGGCGGCCGGGGCCAACAACATAGACGCGGCGCGCGAGGCCGCTGGCGGCGTGACCGGCGCGTGCCGAGGCTGCCATATGCAGTTCCGGGAAAAGGTCGACGGCTCGTTCCGCGTGAAGCGCGGCGGTCATTAGAGAGATTCCGGGCCTCAAGAGGCCGGGTTGGGCAGACATCTGGAGGGATGTTTTCCATTTCTCTTGACATTATTGTGGAAAAGCGAGTAACCTTACCCACATGAGTGGTGTCTATTAGTATAGATTTCCTCCACCATCCCACTCTCCCCGCGGCTGAGTCCGCGGGGAATTTTTTTTGCCCGCAGAAACTCGACAGATGCTTGAATGATCCCGGCTCTCCTCATAGCCGTCTTTCTTGCGGCCTTCATCCACGAAGACCCTGTTGCCGACCGAATGATCCGGGACGCCACCGAGGCAACTTACGATCTGCGCCTTCCCGAGGCGCGTCGGATCGCTCGGGCTGTTCAGGCCCGCTATCCGGAGCAACCCGTCGGCTTCGTTCTCGAGGCTGAAACCTACTGGTGGGAAGCACAGGCGGATCGCGGTAACGAATCCATCGAAGAGGATTACTACGAGGCGCAGAAGACCGCCCGGGCCATCGCTGACCGGGCTCTCGATTCGGGCGATTATCCGCGGATCGAGATTCTGTCCTATCTCGCCGCGTCCGACGGTAGCTACGCCCGGTTCCAGATAACGCAGAAGGAAGCGTTCTTCAGCGCCCTGAGGGCGGGCCTGAGGGCCCATGGCTACGCGAAACAGGTGCACGGGCTGGACCCGGAATTTTACGACGTCTACGTGGGTTTGGGAGCGTTCAACTACTTTACAGGGTCGCTGCCGGCGGTCCTGAAACCATTCGCCTTCATCATCGGAGCGCGCGGGGACAGGGAAACCGGGATCGATCAGCTTCGGATTGCGCGGGAACGCGGCTGGTATTCGAGAACCGAGGCACGTGTCGTCTCGTATACGACATTCCTCGAAGATGGGCAGATGGGGGTCGCTTTCGAACTGCTGGAAGGTCTCCGCCGGGACTATCCGACAAACTACGTGTTCTTTGACTGGGTGACGGACTGGTTCCTGAGGCAGGGCCGGACGTTTGATGCGATGGCCTACTTTGATCGGGCGGCAGAACAGGATCGGGAGGTGCGTCCGGCCATGGCGAAGTGGGCGCTGCTCGAAAAAGCGCGACTCCAGCATGCGATCAGCCGGCACGCCGCCGCTCGCGGGACCATCGAGCGCATCAAAGCGATCCGGGGCGGGGACGCGCTTCTCGGTAGGAAGCTCGCGTTGCTTGAGGCGAGGGTCAATGCCGCCGGAAAATGGGGACAGGCACCTATGTCCCTATTTAAATGACTTTCAGCTTTCGGCCGACGTTTTCGAAGGCTGCCAGGGCGCGGTCCAGATCCTCTTTTTCGAGTGCGGCCGATACCTGAGCCCGAAGCCGGGCCTCACCCTTCGGAACCACCGGGAACCATAACCCCTTGATATAGACGCCGGCATCGAGGAGTGCGGCACTCATGTCCATGGCGAGGGAAGCCTTGCCGACCATGATGGGCACGATCGGATGGCTTCCTTCGATGATCTTGAACCCCAGTGACTGGATCTGGTCGCGGAAGTACGTGGTGTTTTCGTTGAGCTTCTGGATCAGCGCGTTGTCTTCGCTCAGGATCTTGAGCGATTCGAGCGCCGCCAGGACGATGCTTGGCGGTAGGGAGTTCGAAAACGTGTAGGGACGCGACTTCTGGCGCAGGAATTGGATCATTTCCTTGCGGCCGGCCACATAACCGCCGGCGGCGCCGCCCAGGGCCTTGCCAAGGGTTCCGCTGAGGACCTCGATCTGACCATGTACGCCCTGGGCTTCGGGGGTACCCCGCCCCGTCTGTCCGACCACGCCAACCGCGTGAGAATCGTCGACGAAAAGCACCTGCCCGTGATCTTTCGCGAGGCCAATCAGCTCACCGAGAGGCGCCTGGTCGCCCTCCATGCTGAAGACGCCGTCGGTTGCGATAAAACCGAACCGGTATGTGTCCTCTCCGCGGTCCGCATCGAGCATTTGCGCCAGGTTGGCGGTGTCGGCATGTTCATAGATCTTCCGGTGGACAACCTCGGCCCTGCAGAGACGTGTTCCGTCGATGATGCTTGCGTGGTTCAGTCGGTCGCTGTAGATGACGTCTCGGTAGGGTTCCTGGCCCATCCGTTCGTTGACGATCGACGCAAAAAATCCTTCGTTGGCCGCGTAGCAGGACGAGAACAGGATGCTGTCCTCGGTGCCGAGGAATTCGGCAATCTGTTCCTCGAGCCTGCGGTGGATCGTGAGCGTTCCGCAGATGAAGCGGACCGAGGAGACGCCGTAGCCGTACTCCCGAATGCCGCGGATGGCCGCCTCGGTGATGCGCGGGTGAGACGCCAGGCCCAAATAGTTGTTGGACGCCAACATGACGACCTCCTGGCCGTCGACACGCACACGGGCGCCTTGCTCGGAATCGATCAGTGTTTCGGTCTTGAAAGTCTTGGTGTCTTCCAGATGAGTGAGTTCGTTGGTGATCGCTTCGTGGAGTTTCATGGTTTCAGAATCACCTTGATCGCGTCGCGCCGCTGCATGGCGTCGATGCCGGTTTCGAAGTCTCCGAGTGGGAGTTCGTGCGATACAAAGCCTCCCTTGAGCAGGTCGTTCGCCAGGCCTGCTCCGAGCAGGTTCCGCATCGCTTCCCAGGTTTCGAACACCCGTCGGCCAATGATCCCCTTAACCGTAACTCCACGGAAGATAATGTCTCGACCAAAATCGACCGGGAGCGCGCCCTCCGGTATACCCAGCAGGGCCATCGTCCCTCCCATTCGCACCAGGTCCAGGCCATCCCGGTAGGCGAAGTAACTCCCGGATGCCTCCAGCACGGCGTCGACGCCGGTACCGTCGGTTTCGTCCATGACCGTGCCCATCAGTCGGTCTTTGGCGCCCGGTTGGGCCATGTCGAAGCAATGATTGGCACCGAACCGACGCGCCATCTCGAACAGAACGCTCTCGACACGAGAGGCGCCGGCCTCGGACGAGGAAGGCGAAAAATCCGTGACGTAAATGCGGCCGGCGCCGCTGCGGCGGGCAGCGGCGACGGCCATGAGGCCCTGAACCCCGGCTCCGAGCACGGCAATATTCTTGCCCGTCACATCGACAGCCTGAACCATGTGCAGGGCGTTGCCGATCGCGTCCATGAACGCGATGATCTCGACGGGCAACTCGCCGCGTCGGAGCAGGATCAGATTCGGCGCCGGCACCTTCACGTAATCCGCGAACGCGCCGTCGTCGTGAACGCCCTTGATGACGGTGTTCTGGCAGGTGTGCGGCGCCCCGACGCGACACTGAAAGCACCAACCGCAGGTGATGTGCATTTCGGCCGAGCAGACAAAGTGTGCGCCCACGAAGTCGGTGAACCCGGGATCCCGTGACAGGTCGGCGGCGGACCGTCGCCGTGTGAATTTGAGGACCTCGTCGTCGTGGTTGGAGTTGTGCGCGATGATCTCGGCCAGCCGGACTCGAGCCTGATCGCCCGCGTCTACTGGGACTCCGCAGAATTCATGTCCGACCACGACCGGATCGTGGGGTGCGCGCGACATCGCGTCTCGAAAGACGCTCTTGCAGGTGTAGATGCCCAGATCGCTGCCGCAGATCCCCGCAGCGAGGACGCGAATCTTGACGTCGTCGGTGTGGTCGATCGTCGGTTCGGGACGCTCGTCAAGACGGAAGCCGCGCGGCCACGCCTGTCCTTCCACGGGTCGAGATTTGACTAGCGCTTTCAAGCTGTTCGGAGTCGGTTTGATTCAACGTGTCGGAAAGAGTGGCATTGTAATGCCCGTCTAGGGAAATGACTACAGCAAAGTCCGCGTGGTGCCGATGAAGTGGGGAGAAACCTGTCGAGACAACACGACTGGGTGGATTGCCATGGGAAAACTACTGCGACGGTTGGCATTCTTTGCCTTGATTTTCGAAGGGCTGGGACGGATCGATTTGCCGGTTCTCGTCGTCGCAATTGCAGTTACGGCTGCCATCATTGCGTGTACTCATTTTTTGCTTCAGAGTGACGCTAATTCCGCTTGAATATCTCCAGCCGAGGTAATACTCTAGGCCCCCTGTTCCGGAGGCAAATTGATGCAACACGTTTTTTTTATGGTCACCGAGACGCTCGTTTTGTCGACCGTGACCGAGGGCCTGCCGGATCGATCGTTCCCCCGCGGGATGGAACAACGACCTCCCTTCTCCAACACTTCGATTGATCGCGAGACTTGGAATCGGTTCGGGTCCCTGCAGCGTATCGCGCCGGTGCAGGGAACGTCGACAAGCCGGCGTCTGCTCCGGTAGGAGGCAAGTATTCAACGTGGGGAACGTGACCGACTGTAGTCTGAGGGATTCTTCGGCAGGCGTCGCTGACGGCGTCGAATCGATGGGGTGTGACGGCGGAGAAATGCCGCTGTACGCCCGCGCGAACCCACCCCGCGACCGGGCTGTTCGTGAGAGCACCGGACGCACAAGCCCGTAAGTATCGACCATCGAGATTGGCGGTGGTTCGGTGGCCCGAACGGACACCGATGACGCGCGAGACCGACTGTTGTCGGTCACCAGGGGACGCAAGTTTATTGACGGTACACCCGGTACGCACGAAGCGTTCCGGACTCCGACTGGTTCCGAACGCTCGTGGCGGGCGAGATGGCGGAATCGGCGGATAACTTAAGCGACGAATGGCGATATCTACTGCTCAAGCACTGATCCTCACTGAAGACAAAGACCTGGAACGTTGCCTCCGAAGCGTCTTGGAAAGCGATGGGTTCGAGCCGATTACGGCCGATCGAATCGGGATCGCGATGGAGCGCTTGAATTCGGCGACTCCAGAGTTGATCCTGGCCGATCTGGACATCGCGGGCGGCGATCCAATCGAGTTCATCGCACGCTTCGGAAATTCCGGCGAGTCGGGTCATATCGTCGTCTTCGTCAGCGAACAATCCATGGAGCAGGTCGCCCGAGCCATCGCGATCGGGGTCCCCCAGTACTTGAAGAAACCGGTGGATGTCGATGAAGTCCGCCTTGCGCTAGAGCAGGGGCGCCAGCACCGGCAGCTCATCGAGGAACTGCGCGGCCTGCGGGAACAGACACCGGTCGGTGCGTTCCCGACTGTCTACGGTTCGAGCCCGGAGATTCAATCCGTGCTCAAGATCGCGGGCCAGGTTGCGCCGACCGGAGCAAACGTGATTCTGATCGGGGAGCCCGGGTCCGGAAAGCGACTGATCGGGAGACTGTTGCACCGGAACAGCGCACGCAGCTCGCGGCGATTCATGCACTTCAGTTGCGAAGGCCTGGGCCGGGATCTCATCGAGGCGGAATTATTCGGAACAGGAGACGCATCCGGACGGCTCGGTATGTGCGAGGGAGGCACGCTTTTCATCGACGAGATCACCCAATTGCCGCGCGACCTGCAGGACAAACTTGCGGCGCTGCTCAACGCCCGTTCGGGCGGATCCCGGGCAGGACGTTCCCCGACCGAGCCGGCGGGCGTCCGGATCGTGGCGGCATCGTCCACCTCGATGGAGGAGGCCTTGGATCAAGGCCGTTTCAGCAGGGCGCTCTACGACAGGCTGAAGGGTGTCGTTGTGGCGGTGCCCGCCCTTCGCGACCGCGAATCGGATATCCCGGTGCTCGCCGACCACTTCATACGGACTGCGGCGCGCCGTCATGAGAAGACCCTTCGGGGACTGACCCCGGAGGCACTGTCGATGCTGATGAAGTACAGTTGGCCGGGCAATGTCCGCGAGTTGGAGGCCATCATCGAGAATGCGGTCCAGGCGGCCACCGGGGCGGTCTTCGACGTCGACGATCTTCCGGCGCTGCCCGAGTACGCCGAAGCGAGAGGGTACTCGCTGATTCCCGGAGCGCCGATCCAGGACATTGAGCGAGAAGCCATCCTGCAGACACTGGATATGGCCGGCGGTTCGACGACCCGAGCGGCCCGAATCCTCAACATGAGCGTCCGGAAGATCCAGTACAAGCTCAAGGAGTACCGGCTCGAAGCCCTATCGGCCGTGCGTAGCGAGGCTGTACGGAGCGTCGCTGCAACGAAGCCCGTTCCCCGCAAGAAGACCGAGTTCGTCGCCGGGAGCGATCACCGCCCGCGTCGGCGGTGACGCGGCCCGGAATTCATCGGCAGCCCCCGAACAAAATCGCGCCCGCAGCCATTCCGCGGGTGAAGCCCGCGTAACTTTCCCGGTCGTCGGGTCGCCAAATGGCCGTTTCGACTGGCAGATTGCTGTGGATGCCGCCGTGCATTGAGGGCTGGCATGCGCCGGCAGAGGATACCGTCCACACATGAAGTACGCTGTCGGGAGTGCCGCGCTCGATTCGACCTCTTCGTCGCGAAGTGGTGCGACTGCTCCGATCCGCACATGACCAAGGTCTGCCCAGAATGCGAAAGCTGCCTTTGTCAGCGGGCCGGGCGCGGTGATCCGGATCTCTGGGTGGCGCCACCGAAAGAATTTCGCAGGCACGGATTCATCGAGGTCCCGGTCTATTATCTTTGAGGCTCATCGGTGCGATCGATGAGGCGTCAGCGGACTTCCCGGGGCAGGGTGCCGCGCATCACGAATTCGCGGACCGTCAGGTTCCCTTCCCGATCCAGGAGCTGGAATCGGAAACCCGGGTTTTCGGCGTCGCCGGTCAACTCCAGGGGATAACGGCCGCGCAGGTTGCGCAGACGGAGCGTCGTCTCGTACTGGTGTTCTCGGAGGTTCCAGATGAAGACGCGGATGCCGTCGAACGCGTACGCCGGTTCGGTATCGTCGCGCCTCTCGGCGGCCACATACCAGGAAACGGGACCCACTTCCGGGTCATCGACCTCCTTGAGCAAGTGGATCGCCGTGTAGGTGCGTCCCTCGGTGAATCTGGAGATCGCTTCGGGCGTGTCCCACTCGATCAGTTGGGCATAGACCCACCCGATCTGGTCTGGTGCCGGTCGAACCTTGAACCAGACATCGGTCGCGTCGCTCTCGGGTCGGGGTGTGGTTGCCCTCTCGAGCACCTCGAGTGCCGTGCCGCGCCGCAAACGGCGGATGATGGCGGTATCCCGGCCCGGCTCCAATCGCAGGTTCACCTCTTCCCGCGCCCGTACCGTGTTCTGGACCGGTAGGGAAGCCGCAGCCGCCAACGTGGCCTCCATCGCCACGCGCGTTGTATCCCGCAGGAGGTTGATCTCACCCATCCATCCTTCAATGAGATCTCTGTCGCGGACCAGATACCAGGTGCCCTGTTTTCGGAGGATTTCGACGCGTTCCCCGGCCCCAAGGGTGAACATCGTGCGGGCCGAGGCGGTGGCGTCAATCCGCATAGACGTGTTGTCGGTCAGCACTGTCGCCTCATCGATCGCCGGCAGCGGTTCGGGCAGGCATCCGGCTGCCAGCAGGGCAACAGTGAGCAGAGGTCCGGTAAGGGCAAAAGAAACTTTCATCGGCCGCACATGGGTACTTGAGCGGAGCGCCCGCCGCTCGTTCCAAATTATATAACGATGGGATAAGATTGGTCCCATGACCGACGCTGCTCCCGAGCCGGACACACCCGACTTTGAGGCCTCGTTGGGGCGTCTCGAAGAAATCGTCAAGACCCTTGAAGGTGGCGAACTGGCGCTCGACACCGCGCTCGCGCTCTTCGAAGAAGGGGTTCGTCTTTCCCGGTTGTGTCACGGCAAGCTCGAGAACGCCGAACGGCGCGTTGAGCTGCTGCTCAAGGACGCCGCGGGCAATGTCGCCGCAGTTCCGCTTGAAGATGAATAGCCTGAACGCGTTCTTCGACCAGGTACGCCCCCCGGTCGAAGACACTCTGGATCGGGTGCTTCCACCGGCGGACCTGGAGCCCCGAGGGCTGCATGAGGCGATGCGCTACAGCGTATTTGCCGGGGGGAAGCGGCTGCGGCCGCTGCTCTCGGTCGCCGGTTACCGAGCCTTCCGCGACGATTGGCCGCGCGTCCTGACCGTGGCTGCCGCCATCGAATTGATCCACACGTATTCGCTGATCCACGACGATCTGCCGGCGATGGACGACGACGACGTCCGCCGGGGACAACCGTCCTGCCACCGGCAGTACGGTGAGGCCGTCGCCATCCTCGCCGGCGACGGCCTACTGACACTCGCGTTTGAGTCGATCTCGCGGGAACCGGAATTTCCCGCGCCTGCGCTGCTCGACGTCATCGGAATGCTCGGCCAGGCGGCGGGAACGTCGACCGGCATGATCGCCGGCCAGGTGATGGATCTGGAGGCCGGGGGGGCAAGAGTAGACGGCGACCACCTGGAATCCATCCACCGTTTTAAGACGGGGGCTCTGCTGGGAACTTCCATCGCGGTGGGAGCGCACCTGGCCGGTGCGGCCGCTGCGGATATGGTCTCTGTAACGGCTTACGGCAGGTGCATCGGACTGGCATTTCAGATTGTCGACGACATCCTCGATGAAACCGCGCCCAGTCTCGTGCTGGGTAAGACTCCCGGAAAGGACCGTCGACAGGAGAAGGCGACATACCCTGTTCTTCACGGGATCGAGTACTCGCGGCGCATGGTGGGGACGCTCACGGGTGAAGCCAGAAACCACGCCGCCCGCCTCGGCACGCGCGCCGAGCTTCTGGGCTCGTTTGCCGAGTACCTCGAGAGCCGGACCCATTGAAGAAGATCCGCATCGATAAGCTGCTTGTCGAGCGAGGACTCGTCGAGACTCGCGAACGGGCCCGGGCGATGATCATGGCGGGCGACGTCCTGGTGGAGGACACGCCGGTACACAAGGCCGGTACCGGTGTCCAACCGGACGCCACCGTCCGGTTCCGCCGGCCGGACCATCCCTATGTCGGACGGGGTGGAGTCAAGCTTCGGGGGGCGCTGGATGAGTTCGGAATCGACCCGCAGGGCCTCGTGGCGGCCGACATCGGATGTTCGACCGGGGGGTTCACCGACTGTCTGCTCGCCGCCGGAGCCCGGTGCGTCTATGCCCTCGATGTCGACACCTCGCAGCTCGACTGGAAGCTCCAGTCCGACTCGCGAGTCGTCCCCATCGAAGGGAATGCGCGCTACCTGGACCCGGGCTCCTTGATGGGGAGGATGGACCTGGTCACCATCGACGTGTCTTTCATCTCCCTCCGCAAGATCCTGCCGCGTGTGACGTCGATACTGACGGCCGGAGGAAGGGTCCTGGCGCTGGTCAAACCACAGTTCGAGCTCGGGCCCGAGAAGGTGCCCAAAGGGGGAGTCGTGTCTGATCCGGCCCTCCATCAAGCGGCCGTCGACAGCATCACAAGCTGGGTCCACCAAGCTACTGGCCTCGGTCACGTTGGGACCGTGGCTTCGCCCATCACGGGCAAGGAAGGGAACCGGGAGTTTTTTGTCCTCCTCTCGAAGTCATGAAGGTCGAAACCGTCGGTATTGTGACGAAACCTCACCAGGGGGATGTGGCCCGGGCCGCAGCGGGCCTGGTGGACTGGTTCGAGGCCCGGGATGTCACTGCGCTCATCGGCAAGGACGCGGCGAAGCTGTTGGACCGTCCCGAGGCGGGAGTGGCTGCCGAAGAGATCGGGCTGCGGGCAGACCTCATCGTAGTCGTCGGAGGTGACGGCACGCTGCTGGCCGCCGTGCGGCTATTGAACGGTCGAGACACCCCGATCCTGGCGATCAATCACGGGGGCTTGGGTTTTCTGACCGGTGTGACCCTGTCCGAGCTTTACGACGCCCTGGAGCGGACGCTCGCCGGCGAGTTCGTTGCCGATCGCCGGATGATGCTCGAAGTCGAGTTGAAGCGGGACGAGCAGACGGTGGCTTCACACCGCGCGTTGAACGATGTCGTCATCAACAAGGGTACGCCGTCACGGCTCATCGAGGTGGAGGCGAGGGTCGATGGCGAGTACGTATCGACGTTCCGCGCAGACGGCCTTATCGTTGCAACGCCAACCGGGTCGACCGCATATAACCTTTCGGCCGGCGGGCCGATTGTCCATCCCGACGTGCAGGCGATCCTGATGACGCCGATCTGTTCCCACACGCTGACGAATCGACCGATCGTCCTGCCCGAGAATGTCAGCATCGTCGTGACCTTCAGCTACACGGGCGACGACGGGGTCTACAGCACCGTGGACGGCCAGGTGAGCCTGCCGATGGTTTCGGGCGACCGCCTGGTGGTCCGGGCGGCACGTGAGCAGGTCCAGTTGATCGTGCCCACCGGCAAGAGCTACTTCGACGTGCTCCGTGGAAAGTTGAAATGGGGATAGGTAGGAGTCTTTGACACTTGAGATTTCAGTGACAGTCAGAACCCAGAGCGGTAGCGACGGGGTCGGAAGGGGATTACCCGGTCGCTACCGCTCCCGGTTCTGGCTTGACGCTTCCGGTTCTGTTCTTGAATGTGGGACCCTCCCCTGGCTGGTATAATACCGCCACCCAAACGGACATGATCCGGCGAACGCCATAGCGCCGGTAATCGGATAGACTGCTTCGATCGAGGTGGGTTTTCGACTGCCTGCCCAGGAGACCAGATTTCGAGTGAAGACAAAAGCGCCCCGTCAGACCGTCTGTAACGAACCTGGAACCACCAAGAAACAGTCGTTCTGCGGTGGAAAGCTCAAACGGATCACCGAACTCGAACCCGAGGTCGCAAAGCAGGCCGCCAAGGGCCAGGATGTCTTGCGCTGTCAGATCTGTGAGACCTTGTACGTCGAGGACAGTCCTTACGCGACAGCGAAGCGCTAACGAAGCCCGTGGCCAGTTCGGAGAGGGGGGACAGGTGACTGACAGGAACCAACTGATTCACGACTGGAACGCGGTCGATTGCGCCCAGCGGGTTGCCGACAAGCCGGTGCTGCTCGACGACGAAACCCTCCGGGACGGGCTTCAGTCGCCCACCGTCAACGATCCGACGATCGATGAAAAGATCCGGTTACTCCACCTCATGCATCGGCTCGGCATCGACATGGTGGACATCGGCCTGCCTGGAGCCGGTCCGAGGGCGTACGCGGACGTAGAGGCCCTGGCCCGGGAAATTGGCGCTTCCAAGCTCAAGATTGTCGCGAACTGTGCCGCGCGGACGACGGTTCGGGACATCGAGCCGATCATTTCCATCTCCGAGAAGACGGGCGTTCCGATCGAAGCCGCGGCATTTCTGGGTTCCAGCCTGATCCGTCAGTATGTAGAGAACTGGGATCTCGACACGCTCGTGCGACGTACCGAGGAAGCTGTCCGTTTCGCCGTCGACCACGGCATCTCGGTGATGTACGTGACCGAGGACACGACGCGGGCGTTTCCCGATACGATCCGGAAGCTCTACACGGTGGCGATCGAGTGCGGGGCGCGGCACATCGTGTTGACCGATACGGTCGGGCATGCGACTCCGGACGGCACCCGAGCGCTGATCCGGTTCGTGCAGAGGGAAGTGATCGAGCCCTCCGGCGAGGAAATCATGATCGGCTGGCACGGCCACAATGATCGCGGCCTCGCCCTGGCAAACACCCTGACCGCGCTGGAGGCGGGCGCAGATGTGGCTCACGGTTGCGCGCTCGGTGTGGGCGAGCGTGTGGGCAACACTTCGATGGATCAGATTCTGGTCAACCTCAGGTTGCTTGGCTGGATTGATCGGGACCTGTCCGCCCTCAAGGAGTATTGCGAAACCGCCTCGAAGGCCTGTCGGGTGCCGATTCCCTCCGGCTACCCCGTGATGGGCAGCGATGCCTTTCGGACCGCCACCGGCGTCCATGCGGCGGCTGTCATCAAGGCCCTCAAAACGGGGGATAGCGAGCTGGCCGACCTGGTGTACTCGGGCGTCCCTGCGAATTACTTCGGGCTCGAACAGTCGATCGAAGTCGGTCACATGAGCGGAAAGTCCAACGTGATCTATTGGTTGGAGAAACGGGGAATCGAGGCGACCGAGGAACGGGTCGATGCCGTGTTTCAGAGAGCGAAGAAGTCCGACCGACTCTTGACCGCGGAGGAAATCCTGCAGATCGTGCGCGCGTCCGCCTGATCGCTGCGTCCGTCTCCCCGATCTTTCCGGATCCGAACTCACTGCTACCCGCGGTCAGGACAGTTGTGTCTAATTTGATGCTTTACTTAAAGCGTCGGATAATACTGTAAATAAAAAGATTAGAGTCCATGTCGCGATGCCTGATTCGCGCGGCGCAAGGCCCGTGATACCGCGACCTCGATCAGGCTGCTCTCGTAGGGATCGTCGTCCAGATCGGCCATTTCGAGCATTTCCTCGGCGGCGACTTCGGCGGCATTCTTGATGTTCGGTTCGTTGAGGGGGCGGCGTGCCAGCGAACGGGAAGCTTCGGGCGTCAGAACCGGGATGATTGTCGAGCTGGAAACGATGATCTGGGGTTCGACAGCGATGTTGCCCCTCATCTTCATCCGAACCGAAGCCGACACCGTGTTCCTGCCACTTCCGGGGTTCACGCGGAAGAAGCCGACGCGCCATTCGTCCGTGAGCTTGCTGAATTCGAGGAAGGCCGGGAACTCACCACTTTTCATGCCGTTCGCCGATGCGATCAGAAAGTCGTCGATCGCCATCCGACGGCTTCCGGACGCGGTTTGGACGATCACCCGGCTGCCAAGCGTCACCAGGGCGGTGGCGAGGTCGAAATACGTCGATTCCGAATCGAGCGCCGTCAGCACGGCGATCCGGTTGCGGACCAACGGGTTGGCGAGCATGGAGATGGCCTGACGGAGCAGACCATTCTCGCCTTCAACCTCGCGCAGCACTCGGCCGAAGCTGGCGCCGGCGCCGATGGTCACCTTGCTGCCCCGTGCATGCACTCGGGAGAAGCTACCGAGGCGGCTGACGTCGATGGCGACGCGGTTTCCGGAAATCTTGGACATGGCTTCGATGTCTGGAACCACCAAAGCGTGCTTGCCGTGCCGTAACAGCATTTTGGCGAGGCCGGTAAGTGTTTGTGGTGCTTGTGATTTGGGCATAGTGACCGCCGCGTCTGGCGAGAACAGGAAAGCCGGAGGGATTCTAGAAACCGAGGACGGGAAAGTCAAGTGTAACCGGCGGTCTTCCAGGCGCGCATTGGGAATTTCCCGCCGTCCCCGAAACTTGCAAGCCATTGTTCTGGCTTCTTTCCGGGGCAGTGTGTTGCTACACTGACCCGATGGACAACGGCGAACGGGACGTATTTGAAGAGGTCGTCAACATCCGGCGTCAGGGTCGTAAGGCCGCGATCGCGACGATCGTCCGGATCCGGGGATCGGTCCCCAGCTTCCAGACTGCCAAAATGCTCGTCCGGGAGGATGGATCCACGGTCGGTTCGGTCGGAGGCGGTTGCGTCGAAGCAGATGTGTGGGCTGCCGCCCAGGAAGCCATCAAGGATGAAAAGTCCCGAGTCCTGAGCTTTGACCTGACCGATGAGTCGATGGCCGACAGTGGGTTGATCTGCGGCGGCAAGCTGGAGATATTCGTGGAGCCGGTTTTGCCGATCCCCTCGGTGGTTATATTCGGGGCGGGACACATCTCGATCCAGGTTTCCAAGATTGCGACGATCGCCGGATTCCAGAGCTGGATCGTCGATGACCGACCGATATACGCCAACGCCACCCGTTTCCCCGAAGCCGAGAAGATTTTCGCCGACAGTTTCGAAGATGCATTCCAAGCGATTGTCCCCGACAACAACAGCTACCTTGTCATCGTGACCCGAGGGCATCAGGAGGACGAAGGTGTGCTGCGATGGGCCCTTGGCACCGACGCCCGCTACATCGGGATGATCGGCAGCAAGCGCAAGATCCGCACCATTTCCCGCCGGCTCGAGGCCGAGGGTATCGATCGGGAACGGATCGAGCGCGTACATATGCCGGTCGGTATCGATATCGGGGCCATTGTTCCCGAGGAGATCGCGGTGGCCATCGTCGCTGAGATGATCCACTATCGTCGGAAGGGCGCCGAGCATCGGCACAGCAAGAAGCTTTCCCGGACGACCAGCCAGTCCTGACACCGCACCGTGAACTTCGATCGCAAGAGCGCGCTGATTCTCGTCGTAGCGCTTGCGATATCCGCGGCTCTATTCTGGGCCGGATCGTCGGATCGGGACCGGGCCACGCCGCTCGAGCCGGATCTCCCGATCGTTCAGGTCGAAATGAAGGCAACGCTCGACGAGTTCATCGAGCAGTTCGACAAGGAGCCGTTCGTCTCGTTGGGAGTGGTCCATGCCGATGTGACCGAGCGTGAACTGATCATCGGCTGGGACCAGCGATGGATGTCGTTGCCCCGAATCTACAGACGCGAAGTCATCGCGAAGGTCGGCGAGCCCTGGGCCCGCTATCTGGGGGGAGTTACCCGTATTTATGCGGTTCCCGACGGTACGGAACTCGCCAGCTACACCGCCCAGGCCGGGGTTCGGCTTCGTGAGTTGAACTAACGAAAGAGGATCGAAGCCGTCTGCACATTAGAGAGATGAAGATCTACACGAAGACCGGCGATCGCGGTGAAACACGATTGTTCGACGGAACGCGGGTAGCAAAGACGGATGTTCGTGTGGAGGCATACGGCAACGTCGACGAGCTCAACTCAACGCTCGGACTCGCGGTGTCCCTGTCGGGCGATGACGAGATCCGTGGTGTCCTGTACGACATCCAGAAACAACTGTTGTCGTTGGGGGCCCAGCTGGCCGACCCGGGTTTTGACGGGCGGAAGTGGGACAAGCCCAGGTTGTCGGCCGCTTGGGTGCGATCGATGGAGGAACTGATCGATCGTTTCGAAGCGGAGTTGCCGCCGCTCAAGGAATTCATCCTCTCGGGCGGCGGCCAGGCCGGTGCCACGCTTCATCTTGGACGGACGGTCTGCCGTCGGGCCGAACGCGGAGTAGTCCTGCTGAACAAAGCTCATGAACTCGACCCGATACTTATCGAATACCTGAACAGGCTCTCGGACCTTCTTTTCGTGATGGCCCGGGTCGCCAACCACAGGGAAGGGATGGAAGAAATCCGATGGTGAAACGATTCGCACTCTTGCTGTTACCGCTCGTGTGCCTGGCCGTGCCTGCTTCGGCCCAGGATTATCCGGTTGTCGAGATGTCGTTCGGCTACGGAAATTTTTCGGTGGAGGACCCGGAAGGATCCGGAGGCTCGGCTCGGGTCCATGGTTTCGCCATGCACAGCGGCTTTAATTTCAAGAGTTGGATGGGAATAGACAACTACACGGGCGCCTACAGCGTCCCTGCCGATATCACCTTGATTGTGAACACGGTGGGACTGAAGATTGCGGCGCGGGATCTCATCGAGGGGCGCTTCACGCCGTACGTGATCGCCGGCATCGGTGTCGGCTACTTTACGAGCGAGGCAACGAGAAGCGGTTTTTCGACCACTGCGACCAGCCTCGGCGGTGGGATCGACTTCAACCTGGGAGGGGGAATGGCGTTGAGGATCGATGCCAGCCGTATTGGTCTTAGCAACGGCCTGGTCACGCCCGGGTGGAAGCAGAATGTGAACATTTCGGCTGGGCTTGTCTTCAACCTCGCCGGCGGTGGGCGGTGAGATCTACCGCGTTCAGTCCGAGACCAGCCAGATCGGCTCCGGTAGCTGAGTTCCGAGAGAGGCGAGTGTTCCGTCGGCATGGATGAGGAACACGCTCGGCATGTCTTCGACGCCGTAGAGGCGCCCGACGTGACCGTCAGGGTCCAGCAGGATGGGGTAGCGCAAGCGACCGGCGGCCGACAACACTCTGTCAGGGTCTTCCATCAAGTTGACAGCAACCACCTGCCATCCCGCCTGGGCAAGAATGTTCAGATCGGATAGGCGTCCCACCGATTCCCGATTCCACCCCGCCCAGAAGGTGAGCAGTAACCGTTGGCCCTCGAAATCACTGAGGGCGACGGTATTTCCGTCAAGATCCCGAAGCGCGAAATCGGGAGCCGGGGAGTTCCGGGCGGTCTGGTTCGTCCCGATGGCAACGATCACTTCCCGGACAACCCAATGCGCTTGGACGGCGAGGATAAACGCTCCAAACAGGACCGTTGTCACTGCTAGAGCCACCACCGTCGTACGTAATGCCTTCATGGTCCGGTTCCCCTGAAGTCTCCTCGCAGAATACTGTCGCAAGAAGAGTTCCATTAGTAATGGACAGGCTGGGACCCAAAACAGTTAGCAGCGGGAACCCTTCAGCGTGTGGAAGTGGCGTCTCTGGAACGATGTACGGCTCTGCAGGTGCTGGCTACCGGCGTGTCTGGCGTTTCATCGAAGCGGATTTCGGTGTCACGGCAACGGAAGGGTGCGTTCGCTCAGGAGACTTTATGATATAAAGTACTTGTCATAGAAACCAATACTGCCACCTCGGGAGGGCACATGCTCCAGCTTGCGACAGAGACCGGCCACTTGGTAACCAACCTTCGGGTTCAACAGAAACTGATTTCGCTCCGGACAACCCATGGCCCGGAGTTCGTCGACATCACGGGGCGCGTCGCCGCGGTCGTGGCCGATTCGGGCGTTCAATACGGTATCGCGAACATTCAAACCCGGCATACAACGACGGGCATCCTGGTCAACGAAGACGAACCACTCCTCCGCGAAGACATCGAACGCATGCTCGAGGGCGTCGCCCCCACTCGTGCAGCGTACTGTCACGACGACCTTAGCCGGCGCACTGTGAACCTCGTCCCTGGAGAGTCTGAGAACGGTCATTCCCACTGCCGTGCGGCGCTGATCGGCGCCTCGGAGACGCTCAACATCGTCGGTGGCCGGCTCGACCTGGGCCGCTGGCAGCGTGTCTTTTTTATTGAACTGGATTCCGAACGGAATCGTCAAATCAGTGTGTTAGTGATGGGAGGCTGTTAAGATACTCGGAGTATCCGCACCAGACAATTCGGTTGAATTATGGAGGCGCCCGTGAGAGCGGTATTGCTGACGCTGGCCACGACCCTGATGTTTGCGCTTCCTGGGTGGACGCAAGACGTTGCGTCGTTGTTCCAGGGCGAAGAGGCAGAGCGCTTCCTGCGAGAAGCCGTGGTCGTTGCCTCAAGGCCGATCGGGACTGGCGTTACCAATTCTCTCCGCCTGACTCTCGAACTCGACGGCGAGCAGCGTGACGCGGCTTTCAAGACGATCGACCGAAGAGAGCCGGGACGGATGAAGGTCGGCGAAGAGACGGTCTTCGGCTTTCAGGACAGTTACCGTCTTGAAATCGCGGCCTACGAGATCGACAAAATGCTCGGCCTCGACATGGTCCCTGCAACCATCGAGCGCCGGGTTGACGGCCGCACCGGCTCGGTCCAACTCTGGGCCAATGTGCTGATGTCGGAGGCGGACCGTATCGAGCAGCGCATGCCGCCGGCAAACCCGCTCCCGTTCAGCCGCATGGGCAGCAACCGTGCCGTGTTCGACCAACTGATCTCCAACATCGACCGCCACCTGAACAACCTGCTGATCGACCCCGACTGGAACCTGATCCTGATCGATCACTCCCGGGGGTTCTACACAAACGATAAACCACATGCCCCTGATGAGATGGTCCGATTTTCGCGAGCTCTTCTGGAGGCGCTCGGAAGGCTCAATTCTGACGAGATGAAGTCCCGGCTGGATCGATATCTGAGCGGTCGGCAGATCGACATGCTTTTGAAGCGCCGTGATCTGATCCTGGAACGAGCTGCGCGTTTGGTCCGCGAGCGCGGTGAAGAATTCGTCCTCTTTCCCTAAAGCGATCCTCGACACCAGCCGCTCCTCGAGCGCCACTTCACAAGACCGCCGCGCCACGCTCTGAACTGTAGCGGCGGTCTATGACCGCCGACCCTTCCAAAGACCCTGTAACGCGGACGCGTTCGGGCAGTATTGGTTTCTGATGTCGGGTAGAAGGGGACGAGCCCACGGCCGACGAGAGGAGAGACCATGATGTTCCTAAGGGAAATCCGACACGCCTTCCGTGTTCTTCGCTCAAATCCCACGTTTTCGGTCCTCTCGGTCACGATGCTGGCGGCTGGGGATTGGAGCCTCAACGGCGATCTTCACTGTCGTCAACAGCGTCCTGATTCAGTCGTTGCCCTACGACGAACCCGACCGGATCGTGCAGCTATGGGAGCTATCCGAGGATGGCAACCGCATGAGAGTTCCCGAGGCGAACTTCGTCGACTGGAAGGCCGGGGCTCGGAGTTTTCAGTCGATGGCGATGTACGGCAGTTCGGAGACGCCTGTGCTGGGCGGTCTCGAACCAGTCCGAGTTCGAGTCGCGACGGTGTCGGAGGGCTTCTTTGAGGCCATCGGCGCGCGGCCGGTCATGGGTTCCGGCTTTCTTCCCGAGCACCAGCGCGCAGGGGCGAGTCCCGTAGCGGTTGTCAGTCGTCGTTTCTGGCGCGATGTGCTCGGTTCACCCGACAGCCTCGATGACATCCGGCTGACGTTTTCGAACCGGATCCACCCTGTTGTGGGCGTTCTGGGGCTCGCGCACGGACTTCCCATCAAACACCGACATCTGGAGCAACCAGGAGAGCACCGGTGCGACGCTAAACCCAAGCCGCAGCGCTCACAACTGGAGGGCGATTGGTCGGCTGACTCCGGCGACGACCGCTGCGCAGGCTTCGAGCGAACTTGAGGCCATTGCGCGGCGCATCCATGAAGAGTACACGGATGTTACGGCCCTCGGGGCGGTGGCAGTGCCGCTTCAGGAGCAGTTGACCGGTGGGATTCGGACGCCGTTGCTGGTCCTGATGGGGGCGGTCGGGACCCTGTTGCTGATCGCTTGCATGAACGTCACGAGCCTTCTGCTGGCGCATATGGAGTCGCGGCAACGCGAGTTCGCGGTCCGAACGGCGCTCGGGGCGACGCCACTGCAGTTGAGCGCGCAGTCGTTGGTCGAGGCGCTGATCCTGGCTTCGATCGGAGCGTTTTGGGGTCTGGTCCTGGCACGTTTGGGTGTGGCGACTCTGCTGGCGACAGTGGGCGGCAACCTGCCCCGAGCAGGCGAAATCGAGCCCGATGTGGCGGTCTATGGCTTCGCCACGCTTCTCGCGCTCACTGTCGCCGTTTCAGTCGGTTTGCTTCCAGCCCTGCGATTTTGGAAGGGCAACGTGGTCGATTCACTGAGGGCCGGGGGCAGGGGGCAGACGGGGGGCGACGGCCGTGTGCGGAGTGTTCTGGTTGTGGCCGAGGTCGCCATGACTATCGTGCTTCTGGTCGGCGGCAGCCTGCTGACCCGAAGCCTGGGACAAATGCTCGAAGTGGATCTCGGCTTCGAAACGCGAAACCGTCTCGCCGTCGAATTGGTCCAGCCGTCCGCCCGGGGAGAACAGGCGATCGATCGGCTGGGTGCATTCCAGCAAGCGTTCGAGGCACGGGTAGCCGCGCTACCGGGCGTTCTGAGCGTCGGCGGGGTCAATGCCTCGCCGCTGATCCGCCAGGGAGCCAACGGTCGGTTCCAGATCGAGGATGCCGGCCACAGCGAGGACTACTGGCCCAACTACCGGATTGCGAGCCCGGGCTACTTTCGGACGCTGGGGATTCCGTTGTTACAGGGAAGACTGTTCGATGGGACCGACGGGGCAGGGGCGCCGGGTGTGGCGGTGATCACCGAATCGGTGGCAAACATCGTCTGGCCGGGGGAGAACCCGATCGGGCCGCCGAATTAACTACGGCAACATGGACGGCATCGATGAATTCATGACGATCGTCGGCGTCGTAGGCGACGCGCGCTATTACGGGCCCGAAGTTCCGATTCGGGGTGAAATCTACTTCAACTATCTGCAGCGACCCAGAATGACCGCCCGGTTTACGTGGATCCTGGAGACGGTGGGGGATCCCGCCGCGCTCGGCCGCGGGGTGACCGCCCTGATTCAGGAGCTGAATCCGGAACTGCCCATCCGTCTGCGGACGATGGACTCGATGTTGTCGTCGATGCTCTCGGACCGCATGTTCAACCTTTCCTTGTTGGGGGTGTTCGCGACCGTGGCCCTGACGCTGGCCGTGATGGGCGTCTACGGTCTGATTGCCTACACGGTTGCCCAGCGCACGGCGGAAATCGGTGTTCGTACAGCCCTTGGCGCGCGCGAGAGCCAGGTTGTCGGCCTGTTCATGCGGCAGGGCGTCGTCTTGATCGCCGCGGGCGTGATCGTCGGCGTGTTCGGAGCTATCGGTGCATCGCGTGTGCTGGCGAGCATGTTGTTCGGAGTCGAGTCGACCGATCCTGCCGCATTCGGGATGGGCGTTCTGGCGCTGACCCTTCCCGCGCTGCTCGCCTGTTACGTATCGTCCCGGCGAGCTGCGCGCGTGGACCCGGTACGCGCGATTCAGTCCCAGTAGGGGAGCGGGATCGGCTGACGAAGGCATAACAACGCAAAACACCGAATTGTAGCGGCGGTCTATGACCGCCGAAGAGTCTGGGAAATAGATTTCGGCGGTCATAGACCGCCGCTACAGTTTTAGGGCCCTCCGTTAACGAGTGAGTTCCAGAGATCGATCGTCGGGTTGCGTCGGAACTCGATTCCCTCGCGCTGCCGCTCCATCAGTCCATGGACATCGTGGTCGGCGCCCAGGACGAATTTATCGAACATCTGACTCATGGCCGTCAGCGAACGGTCGACGCTATCGGGTCTCCAGTGATACCAGCCGTGGGGTTCCTCCGAATAGATGGCCCAATCGAACCAGTTTCCGTGGATAAGGGCCTGGACTCCGTACTGTTCGATCTGCTGGAACCGCGCCGCTCCGTCCCCCTGTGCGTACAGGAACAGCAGCGGGACCTTGACACGGTCGGCGTGGTAGATGATGGATCGGCCATAGTAGTTCTCGGGATTTTCCATGGGGTCCTGGCCGATGAGATAGCGGTTCCAGCCCTGCATGCCTCCGTAAGTCGATAGCGTGACCAGATCCGTGGCTCCATACCAGACCACGCCTGCTTTGAAGCGTTCGGGATCCTTTGTGACTGCGGCGGTGGTAAAGAACCCACCGGTCGAGCCGCCGAACGCGCCAACCGTTCCGGGTCGATCCATCCATCTGCCGCCAGCCGGTCCATTCCGATGAACGCGTCCCGCAGGTCGTGATCGCCGCCGTAGGTATGGACCGACTGTCGGTAGTCCTTGCCGCGGCCCGTGCTCCCTCGGAAGTTCGGAGCGAATACGAGGTACCCCTGGCTGACGAAGTACTGGATGTAGGGATGCCACTGAACAGGGTGCTGCCCGTTGGAGTTCGCGCGAAAGAAAAACAACGCCGGCAGCCGGTCCCCGGCCTGACTCCCTCTGGGTTTGTAGACCAGCCCGGCGACTTCACGCCCGTCAAAGCTCCTGTATTCCATGAACTCGGGCCATACGAAAAGGTCCGGATCGCGCAGTGCGGCCGCCTGGTGGTTGGTGATCTGGCGCGCGTTGTCCCCCGAGTCGGACATGATCCAGACGTCGCCGGTCATCGCGGGGTCGGAGTGGTAGTACACGATCCGTTGGCCGTCGGGATGCCACACGTGGTCGCCGCGGGTCTGCCCCGTGGCGGACGAGCCGCCGTTGACGCCCCCACGCTGGGTGAGCTGCAGAGCCTCTCCTCCCTCGGCCGGTATCTTGAAGATGTGGTATTGATAATCGAGGCTTTTCGTAAACGAAACCCATTCTCCGTCCGGAGACCAGCGTGGCTCGCTGTGCTCGATGTCTTCAGTCAGCAGCATCCTCGTGGCGCCGGTCGCAACATCGATCACGCCGAGGTTGTTGAATCCGTTTCGATCCGAGATGAATGCAATCGTTTGGCCGTCCCGACCAGACGGGAGCGGAGTCGAGCGCGTTGAATGTGTCGGGAGTCAGCAGGCGTGCTTCTCCGTCACCCAAGGGTGCGACGTAGATGTCGCGGTTGCTCTGGTCGTCGTCGTTCGGCTTCGTGTTGCGGGTGAGTACGAACAGGCCGCCGTCGGGCGACAGGCTGAGGTTCCCACCGCCGGCCTGGACGCGCCGGATTTCCCGGGTTTCGATGTCCACCTCGGCGATCGAACTGTCGAAGAACATGCCGGTCGAAAAATAGATCTTCCGGCTATCGGCGGACTACATTGGCGAACCGTCATTCAAGGGATGCTCGGTCAGTTGGATCGGCTCTCCGCCGTCGGAAGAGATGATGTGGAGATCCCTGATACCGACGCCGCCGAAGTCGGTCTCGAAGGCGATTCACCGACCGTCCGGGCTGAACTTCGGGGCCATCTCCCGGCCCGAAGCGCGGGTCAGTTGCCGAGGCGCGCCGCCGTCGGTCGATATTGTCCAGATGTCGTAGGTGCCGGCCTTCGCCGACTTGAAGGCGATCAGGCTGCCATCCGGGGAGACATCGAATTCTTCGACCCAGACCGTTTGAGATAATGCGTCGATCGGTAGCCCGGTCCGCTGGTTTGTCGTCTGTCCGAAAAGCCCGGTAACGGTAAGCGTCCCCGTTCCGAGAATCAGCACGACCGCCACGCCAAGAACGGGCAGACAGTATTTGGATCTTGAACGAAGCATGGGTTGAGACCTCCCTCGTTTCGAGATACTTCAATGCTTGGAAACTGCCGAACAGTTTAAGGCAACGAAGGGCAAAACGACAGGTTCGGTCGCTTCTCCTGCTCGGCACACAAATTGACCCCAACCCACGACTCCCTTACCATTTAACCAAGTTTCATCCAAGATCAAGACGGAGTGCCCTCTGTAGCGGCGGCCTACGACCGCCGGCTCTCTTCGAGGTAATCTGCGTCGCTCGCGGTAGTTGCAAGTTTGGGGTCATGCGAGATCGCCGGCCAATTGGTGCGGGCGGTTGGCAACCGGAAGGAGTTAGAACAATGAGCGCACAAGAAAACATCGAGCTTGTCAAAAAGGCTTATGCCGCCTTCGGCAGTGGCGACATGGAAACGTTACTCGGGCTGTTCGCAGTCGACATCGAGTGGACAACCCCTTCTGCTGAGGGGGTGCCATTTGGTGGCGTTTCAAGAGGCCGCGATCAAGTTGAAGCGTTTTTTCAAACTCTTGTGGAGGCGGAAGATATTCAGGAGTTCACACAAGAGGAATTCATCGCCCAGGACGACAAGGTCGTCGTACTGGGCCGATCGAAGGCCGTTGTCAGGGCGACGGGCCGGACGATCGAGATGGGATATGTGCACGTGTTGACCGTAAGCGGCGGACAGGTGCAGCGGTTCGTCGAATACTTCGACACGGCAGCCGCGGCCCAAGGATACCGACAGAGTACCGGTACCGGTGCCTGAAGCTGGCTCTCTACGCCTGATGCTGGAATATAAGAACAAGGTTCTGAAGATCGCGTTGTTCACGACGTTGTTCATTGTCGTGTATAGCGTTGCCGTCTGGATCCTGTGGAACTGGCTGATGCCGACGCTCTTCGGGCTGCCGGCAGTCAGTCTCTGGCAAGCCCTGGGGCTGCTGGTTCTAAGTCGCCTCCTGTTTGGCGGACTCATGGGCCGAATGAGAGGAGGCGGTCGGCACGCGCGGATGCGAATGATGGAAAAGCTGAAGCGAGAGGAGTCTGACGAGGACGGGCAAACGACGTAGTGCCCGCAGTCCGCCTATAGCAGCCCGTGGCAGAAGTCTGATGGCCCGCGTTACGGCGACGTCGCGCCAGATGCTAGGCGCCGCGCCGCCAGCGATGCGGGTACATCGTTGAGGTGCGGCAACAACCGAGATGGGGTGACGTCGCCGTAACCCTTTGGGCGCATGGGGGTTCGGAGGCGTATACTTCGTTGCTCGTCGTCATGATGAAGCAGCATCACTTCCTCCTCGCGCCTCGTCTTCGCCTCCGAAGACCCATGCGCGCGAGCCATCAGACTTCTGCCACGAGCTGCTTGAGTGGGAGGACCGTGATCGAGAAGCGCGACGTCTGGCTGAAATGGATCCTCATCTCGGCGGGGTGGGCGGTCGTGGCGTTGTTTTCTGCCAGCCAGGCGGTCTTGTATGGAGCCTACGCGGGCAGCTACGTGACGTGGAGCCAGGCCCTGCAGTTCCCGGGGATCAACTACGGGACCTGGGCTGCCCTGACGCCTCTGATCTTCGGGTTCGTCAAGCGCTTCCCGTTCGAGAGGGCAAGATGGTTGCGCGGCAGCCTGATTTATGGGGCTGTCTCGGTTTTCTTTGCCGTTATGCACGTCTTCGTGGCAGCGACCCTGGCCGGTTTCATCCTCGGCCCGGCGAGCCCGATCGCCCAGGTTTCCAACCTGGCCATGGCGAACCTCCACCTCAACGTCATTATCTTCGGGGGTGTCTCGGGTGCCGGATACGCCATCGAATATTACCGTTTGTATCAGGAGCGGCGGCTGAGGGCTGCTGACCTCGAGGCGCTTCTGGCGACGACGCAGTTACAGGTTCTCAAGATGCAGTTGCATCCGCATTTTCTCTTCAACGCGCTGAACACGGTGTCTGCCCTCATCCACAAGGACGTGGAAATGGCTGACAGGATGATCAGCCGGCTGGGAGACCTGCTGAGGCTCAGCCTGCAGAACTCGGGAGTTCAGGAAGTGTCCCTCAAGAGGGAACTGGAGTTTCTGGACCCGTATCTGCAAATCGAAAGGGCGCGTTTTGGTGATCGCTTGAAGGTCGACCTCGCGATCGACCCCGCCACGCTCGATGGCAAGGTCCCCAACCTCCTGCTCCAGCCACTGGTCGAGAACGCGATTCGTCACGGAATTGCGCCTCGCGCCAGCGGAGGCACCGTATCCGTCAGGGCCGACCGCGAAGACGGTGTACTCCATCTTCGTGTCTGTGATGACGGGAGCGGGTTGCCTGAGGATTGGGAGGAAGACAATGGCGGTGTCGGACTTTCGAACACCCGCGCGCGCCTGGCAGGCCTCTATGGAGACGAACATCGCTTCGAGCTGAACAACGCCACCGGCGGTGGTCTGGAAGTCCGCCTCACAATTCCGTTCCGGTCCTCGACCGAAGAGGGCGAAACCCGGCAATGAGCGGAAACTGGCGCGCTTTGATCGTCGACGATGAGCCCCTGGCGCGGGAAAAGATCCGCACGTTGCTGTCGAGGGAGAAGGGGATTGAAGTTATCGGAGAATGCGGTGACGGCATCGAAGCGGTCGATTCGATCCGTGCCGACAGCCCGGACCTGGTGTTTCTCGACATCCAGATGCCCGAACTGGATGGTTTCGGATGCCACCTCAACCGATCGATGCAACACAAGCGTTGAATCGTTCTGCTGGAGTTTCAAACTCCAGCGTCTTACGCGGCCGTTCATTGAGCTCACGTGCCACCTTGTTCAGGTGCGCCTGCGAGTGCACCGATAAGTCGGTTCTCTTTGGGAAGTACTGTCGGAGCAGGCCATTCGTGTTTTCATTGGAACCACGTTGCCATGGACTCTGCGGATCGCAGAAGTAGACGTCGATGTCGGTCGCCAGGGTAAACCGCCGATGATCTCCCATTTCCTTGCCGCGATCCCAGGTCAGCGATTTATACAGCTCGGTCGGTAGTTTCTTCGCGTGCTTGATCAGTGCAGGCACGACGGTCTTGGTCTGTTTATCCGACACTTTCACCAACATCACGTAACGGGTATGGCGTTCGACCAGGGTCGCAATGTAGGTGTTGTTCGATCCCACTATCAGATCTCCCTCCCAGTGACCGGGAACGGCACGATCTTCGACCTCGGCCGGGCGCTCACGAATCGATACGATATCGGCGAGATCCCCTTTCCCGTGACCTTTGTGACTGGAATGTCGGGATCGACGAATCGTTCGTCTCGACCTCAGATGTCTAAGTAGTTCTTTCTTAAACACCCCGCGCGCCTGCACGAATAGGCTGCGATAGATCGTCTCGTGGGACACGTGATACGACTCATCCTCTGGATAGGATCGCTTCAGCCAGCCGGCGATCTGTTCGGGCGACCAATTCCGCCGGAGCTTCCTCGCCACCATTCGCCGTAACCGCGGATGGCGACCCAACTGACATCGCTTCGGGCGACGGGCCCGGTTCCAAGCCTGTTCATCGGCGACAGACGCCCGGTAGTCATCATAGCCCCCATTGCGCTGGATCTCCCGGCTCACCGTCGAGGGTGAACGCCCCAGACACTCTGCGATCGAACGCAACGACTGCTCGGCCGCGATCCCGCGGGAGATCTCCTCACGTTCCGACAGGCTCAAAGCCAACCTCGACCGTCGTCGTGGTCGAGGACGAATGCCTCCGGTATGCGCCAGCTGACAATATACAGACGATGACAGCTTGCCAAACGCTCGCCCGATCTCATGCAGAGATTCCCCTCGCCGCCACCGATCCCATACCTCCGCCTTCTCCGCCGCCGTGAAACCGAATCGCATCCCTTTCCGCATACACTCCACCTCTTCCTTTTAAGATAAAGTGTTGCGTCGATCCGTTGAGACTAGCGTAGAAATCCCGCGACTTCGTTTCCGCGTCCGTGATCGAAATCGGACGGACAACGCGGGCCTTCACCGAGATCACGTTGTCCTGATGCTGGAGATGGCCCTCGATCATGATGAAGCGTTCGGTCGTGATGACCGCACGGTTGCGCTCCAGTATGTCGGGCGTGAAGATCGCGTTCGAGATCCCGGTCTCATCCTCGAGGCTCAAGAAGACAAACCCCTTGGCCGTTCCCGGCCGCTGCCGCGCGATGACGCAACCGGCGGTCTTTACCCAGATGCCGTTGGGCAGTCGAGCCAGGTCCACTGCCCGGCGAATGCCCATCCGGTCGAGTCTTTTCCTGCAGAACGACATCGGGTGCGGTCCCATCGTGAGACCGGATACGCGGAAATCGGCGACGAGACGTTCTTCGGCCGCCATCTGTTTCAGTGGTGACGGTGTGTCCGGTTCGTCGATGGTGTCTAAAAGGGGACCGGCCCTGCGGGAAGCTCGCTCGACCTGCCAGAGCGCATCGCGTCGGTGAATGCGCCGCTCCATGTCGATGAAGTTCAGGGCACCGATCTCGGCCAGCAGCCCGAGTTCCTTTTTCTGCAGCTCGTCGATGCGGCGAACCAGATCGTCGATCGAGGAGAACGCTCGCCGGGATCGTTCCTTCACGATCCGAAGGCCCGCAATCCTGCGGAGTCCCTTTACGTAGAGCAGGCCGAGGCGGAGGGCAAGTTGGGAGGAGGAAACCCGGTCGCCACCGCTCTCGGTTCTGTTAATGGGCACCCGCTCCAGGGAGCAGAGCCATTCGGAGCGGGCGATATCGATCGGCAGGACGCGCAAGCCGTGGCGCTGGGCATCTTTGACCAGGGTGGCTGGGCTGTAGAAGCCCATCGGCTGATTGTTTAAGATTGCTGCCGTAAACGCTGCTAAATAATGACATTTAAGATAGGCGCTGGCGTAAGCAATGAGCGCAAAGCTGGCGGCGTGGGATTCGGGGAAGCCGTAGAGCGCGAACGACGTGATGGACTGCACGATCTGGTCCTGAGCCTGGCCGGTGATGCCGTGTTTAGCCATGCCCCTGCGGAGCTTGATCTCGATATCCCCCATCTTCTCCTCGGCGCGTTTGAAACCGAACGCCCGTCGGAGTTCTTCGGCCTCACCCCCGGAAAAGCCGGCTGCGATCATGGCGACCTTCAACAACTGCTCCTGGAAGAGCGGGACACCGAGCGTACGCTTCAGGACGGGTTCGAGCGACGGGTGAGGGTAGGTCACCGGCTCGCGTCCCTGGCGCCGGTTCAGGTACGGATGGACCATCTGTCCGACGATCGGTCCGGGCCGGATGATGGCAACCTGGACGACCAGGTCGTAGAAGCGTTCGGGGCGGAGTCGTGGAAGGCAGGACATCTGGGCCCGGCTTTCGATCTGAAACATCCCGACCGTGTCGGCGCGCTGCAGGGTTCGGTAGACGAGGGGGTCGTCGGGCGGAAGCTGAGCCAGATCGACTGCCTTATCGTAGCAGTCGCGGATCAGCTCGATCGAATCTTCGAGTACGGCCAGCATCCCCAAGCCGAGAAGATCGACCTTGATGATACCCATTGCGGCGCAGTCGTCCTTGTCCCACTGGACGACCGTTCGGTCAGGCATCGATGCCGGTTCGAGAGGGACGACCGAATCGAGCGCGCCCTGACAGATGACCAGACCCCCGGAATGCTGTCCAAGATGGCGCGGCAGCTTCTGTAGACCGGTACAGAGTTCGATGAACTTTCGGATCCTGGAATGACCGATGTCGAGGCCGGCGGTCTTGAATTGTTCGGCGTCTTTGGCGTCGGTGTATTCCCACCGGCTGACGAGCTTCGAGACGCGGTCTAGTGTTTGGGCATCGAAGCCGAGCACCTTGCCGACTTCCCGGGCGGCGGACCGGCCGCGGTAGGTGATGACGTTGGCGGTCATGGCGGCGCCGCGCCGCCCGTAACGTTCGTAGACATACTGAATGGCGCGCTCCCGCTGGTCGCCGCTGGGAAGGTCGATGTCGATGTCGGGCCACTCGCCGCGTTCTTCGGAAAGGAATCGCTCGAAGAGCAGCTCCATGCCGACCGGATCCACTGCGGTTATACCGAGCGAATAGCAGACTGCGCTGTTGGCCGCCGACCCCCGGCCTTGCGCGAGGATGTTTTCGCGCCGGCAAAATTGGACGATGTCCCAGACGATCAGGAAATATCCGGCTAGCCCAAGCTTTTTGATCAGGGTCAGTTCGTGGTCGATCTGCCGCCGCGCTTTTTCATGGAGCGGGCGGTAACGGGTGTGCGCGCCCTCGAAGGTGCGCTTCCGCAGGAACGAGTCCATGGTCTCGCCTTCCGGGACCGGGTAGGGAGGGAACCGGTAGCCGAGGTCCTTCATCGTGAACCGGAGGCGCGATGAAAGCTCCAGGGTGTTTGAGACCGCTTCGGGCAGATCCCGGAAGAGCAGCGCCATTTCTCTGGGGCTCTTCAGCCGGCGCTCGGAGTTGCCGGCAAGCAGCCGTCCGGCGGTCTCCAGCGTCCGGTGATGACGGATCGCTGTGAACACGTCGAGGATTTCGCGCTGGCCGGTGTGGCGGACGCCGTTGGTGGCCAGCAGCGGGAGATGCATCTCGCCGGCCAGCACGACGGATGCTTCGAGGCGGGCTTCGGCGGCGCGGTCGAAGTGGCGTTGCAACTCGACGTAGACGTTGCCGGCGCCGAAGACTTCCGTCAGTTGCCGGAGGCACTCCCGCGCTACCGGAATGCCACCATTCCGTAGTGCTATGGCCAGTGGTCCGTTTTCATCGCCCGTCAGGCAGATGAGGCCGGCGGAGTGGCTGGCCATCTCTTCGAGTGTTGCGACGCCCTCTCCCTTGCTGGCGCGCATCTTCATACGGGTGATGAGCCGGCACAGGTTGCGGTAGCCCTGCTCGGAGGCGACGAGCAGGGGGTAGCGGTGCCCGCCGACGGCGGTGATCTCTGCACCGATGTGCGGCTGGATACCGACGCGCCGGGCTTCGAGGTGGAACCGCGGCACCCCGTAGACCCCGTCCCGGTCGACGATGGCCATGGCGGGCATGTCCATCCGTGCCGCCGTTGCCGCGAGGTCTTCGGGAAGGGAAGCGGCTTGGAGAAAGCTAAAGGCAGAAGCCGCATGGAGTTCTACGTACACGTAAGAGAAAGACGGGCGCTCATAGAGCGCCCCTACAGAGGGAAAAAGAATTTTGTAGCGGTGATCTATGACCGCCGAATTTTAGTCGTAAGAACCGTCGACAAACCAAGAGGCGGAACGTCGGTCCAGGTAGATGCGGTACAGCGCGTGTTGGCGGCCTGAACGGAGTTCGATATCCCATTCTTCCCGGTTCCAGGTGTCGTCGCGCCACCATTCCCCCGAACTGTTCCACGGTCCGGCGGCCGCGACGACTTTTCCGGTCTTGTTGCCGAACCGGATGTAGTCGGGCTGGCCCTGCCGCATCTCGACGGTGGCTCGAAGCGAAGGCCGAAAGATCCTCAACGCCAATGGAACTGTGGACCCTTCTGTTCTTGCAAGGCCGGGTTTTTCTGCCGGCTTCCGGAGTGGGCTGAAGCGCTGGATGCGGAAGGCATCCGGGCGGTGCGTGTCGAGGAGCTCGGGCGAACCCACGTTTTCTGCGCCGACGATGGCACCGATCCTGGCCAGTGTCAGCTCCAGCTTTTAAGGTTCGGGGGCGAGGGGAAGGAACAGCCCGTTCTGGATGGTTCGGGGTTCGACCGGTTCTGCGGTCATGGAGACTTCCACGACAGGCGCCGGAGGACGGTGGGTGTCCAGGTCCAACTGGAACAGCTTCAGCAGGATTTTGGGGTCCCGGATCGGGATGGGGAGATTGATCGTCCGGACAAAAGAGGGGGACCCGGTCGCTACCGCTCGCGGTTCTGTCTTCAGGGTCAGGCGGAGCGCGTTCGTCGTCCGATTTCGAGCGGTCAGCCTCTGGCAAAGCTGGTTGAGAAGGCGACTCAAAATGAACGTTAACGGTTCCGTTGAATCAATAGAATCTTCTAATTCTATTGATTCTTTAAAGTGAAGCTTTTCCTCAAGAACACGTAACAGGCGCGTGGTTTCTCCCCGAGCCATCTGCCACAGCCCGACGCCTTCCTGACCCAATCGTTCGGCGATTTCGATTTGCGGAAGTCGCGATAAATCCCCGAACGTTTCCAGCCCCCAGCGGTCGAGCGTCGTCCCGATTTCTTCAGACGGCGAAAGGATGTGGAGCGGCAGCGATTCCAGCTTCTTTTGCTCTTCCCCGGTGGCGATGACGGTAATGCCGGCTGCGGCTTTCGCGGCATGCATGGCGGCGTCCGGGTTGGACGCCACGGCGACGTGCGCCTCGAGGCCGAGCTTATCCGCAGCCCGGAACAGTTTCTGGGCCATGGCCCTTGGGGATCCCCACAGTTCATACAGTCCATTTAGATCGAGCGTGGTCGTATCGAGGGCGGTGTCTTCCACGCGGGGTGTGAAGTAATGCGCACAGTCGACGAGGGCTTGGTGGGTGCAGTCCTCCTGCATGGGAGATCGGTAACGCACCTCGACATCGGGGAACTGCTGCAGCTGCAGTTTTGTCATCCCAACCCGAACACCTGTATTGCGGGCGAAGCCGTTCGTCGCGACGACAGTGAACAATGGAAACGTTCCGTCGAGTACGGCCATCGGGCGCCGGCGCAGTTCCGGTTCGTTCCGGACGAACGCCTGGACGGGGAAGTCTGGGATATGGACACATCCATACAGGGGGCTGGGCCGAGGGCCCGCATCGATGTAAGATTCCGCAATCTTCCGGTCGATCTTCAGGACGCTAGTGCTCATGGCTGGGTACTCCTTGGGTGTTTTCTTGCTGGAAGGGGAGGATTGTGCTCCGGTGGCCGGAGACGCTGCGAAGGTGGCTTTCCGATTCCAGACGGAAGCGGCCGATGGCATCGCTCCAGCCTGCCGCTGGGTTCGTTCTCGATCGGACGATCTCCGCCATGGGACGGATTCCGCCGAGCAGCCGGGGGGACCACTCCGTGCAATCCGGCGCCAGGCGTAGAACCAGAGACGCGCAGGTCTTGATCGATGATTCCCGCCCGAGGAACAGTAGGATGGTGGGTGTGTTCTCTACAGCCCGCTGGAGTCGGAACCAGGTAGAAAGTGGACGGCGACGCACTTCGCCGGGGGATACCTCTCCCAGGTCGACGGCAATGAGTCCAAAACCGCCTCCCTGGACCAGTAGGTCAGTTGCCTTGATTGCCAGGTCCAGATCCCGTCCAGTCCGGACCCAGAGCAGGCTGGCAAGGTTGACCCCGGCGGCAACAGCTGATGCTGGATCGAAAGTGCCGGTAGGGTCGATCAAACCACAAACTTCTTCTTGTTCAGTGACTTGAGCAAGAGTCGAGAGCAGCAGGCTGGTCCGGCCTGACGAGTCGGGTCCAAAAATTTCGATGATGCGGCCCCGCGGCAGCCCGCCGGCCAGTCGATCGACTTCGCCGACACCGGTGAGGATGGTTTCCGGCGGCGTTTGGGCCGGCGAGCTGAAGGGTCGCGGGTAGCGGTCTGCCAGTTCCAACTCCAGCTGAGTGCGAATCGTCGCGAGGCGCATTCGACTGTTATACCCAAACAAATGTTTGGTAGTCAAGGCTTCACTGTGAATTGGTGAATTTTCGTCTGGGACGACGAAGGGGTTGGAGAGTCTTAAGGTATCGGTAAGAGCGTGATATAAAAGATTTGTCTTCCTAAATCGAGAATCAATAACCGAAGGAGTTTCACTCGTGAAAAAATACGGCTTTCTGCTGCTTGTGGCCTTGCTTGTCAGTGCGACGGGGGCTTATGCCCAGGGCGACACCGCGCTGGTCGATGATGCGATCAACGCCATAAACAACTCGGATGCGGCGTACTTTGAGAGAGCGCTCGCTGACGATGCCGTGTGGTTGGATGAAGACGGCCATGCGATCGCCGGCAAAGGAGGCGTCACCCGATTTCTGGGCCGTCTGATGGGTCCGGATCAGAAGATGGTCACCCGCAACGTCAAGGTAATTATGGTCGGTGACGCGGCGTGGGCATACTTCAACTATGCGGTCGAGGTCGGTGGCCAGGTGGCGATCGAAGGGCTCGGCAGCGCGGTGTTCACGAGGGTCGGCGGCAACTGGCAGATCGCGCTGATCCACGGCGCGCACAACGTCGCGGGCCACGATTAGGTTCGGAACGACCGCAGAGGCGCAGAGGATTCTTTTTCGGCGGTCATAGACGCCGCTACAGTTCTTTTCTTTGTGTCTCTGCGGTTAACTCCCCTCCCAGTCCACCGCGTTATTTTTCGCATCCACGATGAAGCTTCGGCCTTCGACGCCGAAGTAGGCGCGGAGTCCTTCCTCGAAGTTCCCGACGACGGCGAGGGCGACGTCGTCGGGTAGATCGCCCAATACTTCCGAGACCAGAAACACGTCGCGTGTCGTTGGGGCGATGAGCGCTTCCTGCGATTGTTTCCAGACAAAGTGGCGCGTGAGGACGGTCGACCCGGTGGCGTAGGCCGTCTCGCCTTCCGGCACGGATGCGGGTGCAGCTTCGTCGAGCGCCTGAAACGTGTCGCCGGATCGTGTCAGCCGGAGTGCGATGCCCTGGCTGGTGCCGGCAAGATCGAATGCGCCGGCCGGGACGAGGTATTCGAGAGAGATCGTGTTGTAGAAGTCTACGATCGGATGGATCGAGAAGGGCTCGCCGCCTTTCAAGGCGCGTTTGAGCAGGGATTCGACCGAGCAGGGAAATTTTTTCGACGACACGCCGATTTGTTTCCATGCGTCGCGCCAGGCCTTGATGCGTGGGTGGGATTGCCGGTCCGGATAGTCGGCGAGCGCGTCCGGTGCGTCGGCCCACGCGCGATGCCAGTGATCGGTAAGGGCGTGCGGCACGGCGTCGGTGTTCAGGTCTAGGGCGACCGCCACGGCCAGGCGCAGTCCTGGAAACATTTCGAATATCTTCGGCTCGACGTGAAAGCCCATCTGGTAGATGGTATATGGAAGGAGTCATCGATGGCTTATGAAGAGAAGGTCGCCGACCGCCTGCGACGAGCGCTCGGACCGCAGAAAGGCCTGATCGAACGGAAGTTGTTCGGCGGTATCACGTTCATGCTCCGGGGCAACATGTGTTGCGGTGTCGTCGGCGACAGGATCTGCCTGCGCCTGGGGAACGAGGGCGCGACAAAAGCGTTGAGGGAACTCCACACCGCCCCGATGGACTTTACGGGTAAGCTGATTAGCACGATGGTGTATCTCGAGCCGGCCGGCTACCAGTCGGGAGCAGCATTGAAGAAATGGGTGGAGCGGGCGATAAAGTTTTCAGCCACTCTTCCGGCAAAATAGGGGCCAGGCTCCCGTGTCCCCACCTGAGCGCTACACTTATTTCAGTTTTCCAATCAGGGGCTTTTAACAGTGTTGATGAAACGAATCTTTGCGTTGCTATTGCTTCTATGGGCCTTTGCGACGACAGCGACGGCGCAGGAATCCATCCGCGTCCGAATCCGGACCGAAGTGGGCAACATCGATATCGAGTTGTACCCGGACCGGGCTCCCGGTACGGTGGAAAACTTTCTGAGGTACGTTGACGGCGGGTTCTATGAAGGCGGGCGGTTTCACCGCACGGTAAAGCTCGACAACCAGCCGAACAACGACGTGCTGATCGAGGTGATTCAGGCGGGCGTCAATCCGGACCGGCGTGGGGAAGGCTTCGATCCTATCCCCCTGGAGCGGACGAACGTTACCGAGCTCCGGCACGAAGATGGGGCGATCTCGATGGCACGCGGCGGGCCGGACTCCGCCCGGTCGGACATCTTCATCTGCATCGAAGATCAGCCGTCGCTGGACTTCGGAGGAGATCGGAATGCGGACGGCCAGGGCTTCGCGGCGTTCGGGAAGGTCGTCGACGGCATGGACGTCGTTCGCGCGATCCAGGCTGCGCCCGCCGAGGCGCAGAGCCTGACACCGCCGGTTGGCATCATTTCGATCGAGCGTCTCCAGTAGCTGGAATAGCTGTAATGGGCAGAGGGGGACAGGGGAGCATGTCCCCCTTCAATCGTTTGCGGCCTTCTGCTTTAGCTTGTCGAAATACTTCGCCCGGAACTTCGCCACTTTTGGATCGATGACGTACTGACAGTAAGGCTGGTTGCCGTTTCGGCGGTAGTACTCCCGGTGGTAGTCTTCGGCCGGGTAAAACTCGGGGAGCGGAGCCACCTCGGTTACGACCGGGTCGGGGAACACTTGGGCCCGGCCGAGTTCCTCGATCATTTTATCGGCGGTCTCTTTCTGTTCCTCGGAATGGTAGAAGATGACGGACCGGTATTGGGTGCCGCTGTCGTTGCCCTGACGGTTCAACGTCGTCGGGTCGTGGATCAAGAAGAAGACTTGGAGGATCTCCTCGAACGGTGTCACCGCGCCGTCGAACGTGACCTGGACCACCTCCGCATGTCCCGACGAGCCCGAGCACACCTGCTCGTATGTCGGATTCGGCCGCGCGCCGCCCGCGTAGCCAGACACGACGGAGCCCACGCCGTCCATCAGCTCATAGACGGCCTCGAGACACCAGAAGCAGCCTCCACCCAGCGTTGCCTTTTCTTCGGTTTCGTTTGAAATCACTCGCTCTTCCTCCGTCATTGTTTCGATCGCCTCAATCGTTCCCAGGGCCGGTGGACCGTGTATTCCGGGACGGCGGTGATGGACTCCCGCAGGACGCTGATCAACCCCCTCCCGACCAGGCGCAGGATCGCGTCCTGAACGGCCCGTTTCGACAACCCGGTACCCTCCGAAATTTCCCTCAGGCTGCGCTGGCTTCGTGGCTTGCGACGCTGACCGGTCTGCCGCCACAGGTAGAGGTAGACAAAGAACGCCGCTGGCCTCCGGTCGTGACCGACCAGGTCCGGCATCAGTGTGTCGATGATGTACGGGTCGATGTTCAGCCGTTTCACGCGCTTATCTATAGAATCTAATGCCATAGTAAGCTTTTCATGCCTTGTCGTCAACGTCGGGGAAGGCGTAGGGTGGCTTCGGTTTTCAAGAGAGGGAGGAGAGATGATCAAGGCCATCAAGTTTGCGAGCATCCCGGTCGGCGACCAGGATCGCTCGCTCCAGTTTTTCACGGAGAAGCTGGGTTTTGCCGTTGCGACCGATCAGCCGTTCGACGGCAAGCAGCGCTGGATCGAGTTGCGCATTCCGGGCGCCGACACGCGGCTGGCCCTGTTCACGCCGGATGGGCATGAAGATCGGATCGGCGGGTTTACCAACCTGTCGTTTCTGTGCGATGAGGTGGAGGCGACCTACCGGCAGCTGAAGGACAAAGGCGTCGAGTTCGCCCAGGAAGCACGGACCGAGCAATGGGGGACTTCCGCGATCATGAAGGATCCCGACGGGAACATGTATGTCCTGTCGTCCCAGTAGGGCGGATCCGAAAGATCAGTCGTGGCGCATCACTCTGGTCGGATTCCGAGAAAGACGTCGCGGCCATAGGGCTCGTCCGAAAGAGTCTTCGTCTCGAAACCTGCAACCGACAGCGTCTCCATCCAATCGTTCCGGCCGAAGAGACCGAACGTATGGCGGTCTTGAACCGTCCGCACGCTCCCGTCAGCGTCCTTGAGCAGGTACGCCATGTCGACAAAGTACCTGCCGTCGTGTGGATCGGGATCGTGAGTCCACGAAACGTAGCGCAGCCCCCGGCCGTCGTCGTCATTGCCGCCGTGCCGGGTCTCGCCTTCGAACGTTTCGCGGGTGTTGTCCGGCATGATCAGGACCGCTCCCCCCGGTGCACAATGCGCAAACGCTGTCTCGGCGACGAGGCCGAGGTCCGGAAGACTCGTGATGTACATGACGGCATCATGGATGAACACCGCATCGAAGGTACGTCCCAGCCGCACGGTTCTCATGTCGCCGGGAAGATGTTCGCACTCGGGGTTCAGTTCGCGGCTGATGTCGAGCATTCCGGTGGAGATATCCGTGAGCGTCATGTCGAAGAGCGTTTTTAGGTGGAAGGCGTTGTTGCCGCCGCCGCTGCCCAGTTCGAGTATCGTCTTTGGCGGTGTGTCCAGAGCAGACAGGGTCCGTCGCACGAACTCCGCTTCATCGTTGTAGGAAGCTGGAGATGTCAGCAGGTGGAACCACGGCGCCAGTTCCGTGTAGAGCATCGGCAACGGTCGCTCGGTCGGTCTGGACATGTTCGCTGAGTATAACAAGCTCTTTTCGATTAGTATTTCCGGCTATGGAATACACATATCTGGGGGACACCGGATTGGAAGTGTCGAGGATCTGCCTGGGCTGCATGAGCTACGGCGATCCCAATTGGCGCGGGTGGGTGCTGGACTCCGCGGCCGCCCGCCCCCATTTCGAACGAGCTCTCGAACACGGCATCAACTTCTTTGACACGGCGGATATGTACTCGCTGGGAGTGAGCGAAGAGGCCACTGGACAGATACTGGGCAGTCTCGCGTCCCGCGAGGACTACGTCCTGGCCACAAAGGTGTTCTATCCGGTCGAGAAGGGACCGAACCGTCAGGGCCTGTCGCGCAAGCACATCCTCGAAGGCTGCGACGCATCTCTGAGGCGATTGGGCACCGACTTCAT
The DNA here is from genome assembly GCA_965206125.1 of Terriglobia bacterium. Taxonomy (GTDB): domain Bacteria; phylum Acidobacteriota; class Terriglobia; order 20CM-2-55-15; family 20CM-2-55-15; genus CAXWPM01. Next base: position 176,329 of record CBDBIN010000040.1, on the reverse strand, counting down.
CGACATCTACTACATCCACCGATGGGATCCGGAAACTCCTGTCGAAGAGACGATGGAGGCGCTGGACTCGCTGGTTCGTGCGGGGAAGGTCCGCTACCTCGGCGCCAGCAGTATGGCGGCCTGGGAGTTTTCGCGCGCCCAGCATGTCGCTGATGCCAACGGCTGGCATCGCTTCGTCGCGATGCAGACCACTACAACCTGGTCTACCGCGAAGAGGAACGCGAGATGATCCCGCTCTGTCTCGACGAGGGCGTCGGCGTCGTTCCGTGGAGCCCGCTTGCCCGTGGCTTCCTGACCGGCACCCGGACCCGCGGAGGACAGCAGACGACGCTGCGGTCGAAGAACGACGGCTTCGCCGACCAGATGTACTTCGAGGAAGCGGATTTCAAGGTCCTGGATGTGGTGCTGGAGTTGGCCGCCGAGAAAGAAGTCAAAGCTGCCGAGATCGCGATGGCCTGGCTGCTCTCGGTCCCCGGTGTCTCGTCGCCGATCATCGGTGCGACCAAGGTCGATTACATCGACGACGCGGTAGGGGCGTTAGATGTGGAACTCACCGACGAGGAGATTGCCCGGCTCGAAGCGCCGTACGTGCCACACCCGATCCTCGGCCACGAGCAGCCGAAGGTTCGCTCGTAAATGGGGACAGGCACCTATGTCCCTATTAAATCGCGTCGCTAACGCTTGCCAGGTTGAACCCGCGAACCTTCAATGCCGGAACGACGATCGGCGCCGACACCGAGCTGTTCTCGCTCGCCGCAACCCGTGTCGGCGTCCCGAGCATGTCCACGTTCTCGAGCAGGGACACCATCGACTGGTTGAAACGGAAGTTCGTGACGGGCCGGCTGATCCGGCCGTTCTCGATCAGGAACGTCCCGTCCCGGGTCAATCCGGTGTAGGAGATCGTTCTCGCATTCAGCCTGCGAATGTACCAGAAGCGGGTGATCAGGACGCCGCGCCGGATGGATGCGATCATGTCCTCGACGCTGGCTTCTCCACCCGACATGATCAGGTTCGGCGGTGTGGCTTTTGGAGCCACACCTTGCCGGTCGGCCCAGAAGCGACTCGCGGACAGGTTCCGAAGGACGCCACTCTCCACCCACACTTCGGGTTGAACCGCCGATCCGTCTCCGGTGTACGGGCTCGTTTCAGCATCCTCGGCCTGAGGGTCGCTTCTGAGCGTAATCTTTGAATCGAAGACTCGCTCGCCGAGCTTGGTCCCACCGCCTTGTTTCGAGAAGTAGGATCGACCTTCATCCGCAGTTCGAGCGTTGAAGACATTGCGCACGTTGCGCATCAACATGCCGACGGCAGTCGGTTCCAGAACAACGTCGTATTCTCCCGGTTCGAGCGTGGTCCTGCCCCGCCAATCCAGACACTTGCTGACCGCATCGGCAGCTACGCGCTCCGACTCGATCGACGTCCAGTTCGCGGCCTCGTCTCCGGCCCAGCCCGAAGATTGCCCGTCCGGAGTACGCACGGTCAGCGTTGACGCAACCCCGGTCGAAGGGTGGTATGCGAACAGCCCGTTCGAGTTCGCGACCGCGTTCGCCCCGGCCCGTACATCCATGAAGCCGGCTGCAACGGTCTCCGACGCCTTGGCCGAGTCCAGCGCCAGCGACATCGATTGCGCACGGGTTTCCGGTGCCAGCTCACCTGTGCTGTCGTAGTAGCCCCCGACGTCGAGGTATTCCTGCTGTTCGAGTTCCGGCAGGTATTCTGGATCTTCCGGAGAGATTCGCGCCAGCACCTCCGAGTCCTTGACCGCTTGTTCCAGGCCCGCGCGTTCCAGGTTGTTCGTCGTCACGCGGGCGATGCGCTTGCCGAATACGCTCGTGATCTGGACGGATGTGTCCGTGCTGCCCCCGGCCGTCGTGATCCGGTTGATGGCGGTTCGCGTGAATCCCCGCCAGCCGGAATTAACGTTCACACGCGTGTTGTCGGCTTCGGCGAAACTGAGAACGAGGTCGCATAGCGCTCGCGCTTCGTCGGCCGACAGACCATGGCGGGATCCTGTCCCATTCGTTTGAAAGCGGCTCATGATCGCCTCCTCACGCCGTGTTAAGAATGTTGACATCCCGGAACAAGGCGATGGGACATCCGTGGGAAACGGCATTCGATTGACCCGGCTGGCCCTTGGCGTCGCCAAAAGTTGCGCCCAGGTAATACGTGCCCGGTCCGCCGATCAGGGACATGGAGTTCCAGAACTCGGGCGTGCGGCCCTGGTAGGCGACGTCGCGAAGCATCTGGTACTTTTTACCGTTCCGAATTTCCCAGAACACCTGTCCGGCGAACTGGAAGTTATAGCGCTGCTGATCGATCGAATAGGAGCCGCGTCCCTCGACCATCACGCCGTGGTCGGTCGCGGCGATGACATCTTCCTCGCTGAGGTCCTGGTCTCCAGGCATTAGGCTGACGTTAGGCATTCGCTGGAAGGGGATGCTGGCCCAGTTCATCCCGTAGGCGCAGCCGAGGCTGTCGGTGATACCGGTCTGTTCTGAGATCCATGCTGCCTGTTCGCGGGTCGTCTGGTAGTTGACGAAGACACCCTTGTCGACGATCGGCCACGACGTCGCCGCGACGCCCTCGTCGTCCCAGCCGATGGTCGCGCAGCCGCCCTCTTCGGTCCGGTTGCCCATGAACGTCATGAATTCCTGGCCCAGGCGGAGGGTGTTGAGCGTGTCTTCCGGAGGAAAGATAAAGGACGTGCCGGCGTAATTGGCTTCAAAACCGAGCGTGCGGTCCAGTTCCGTGGGATGGGCAATCGACTCGTGGATCGTCAGCCAAAGGTTCGAAGGGTGAAGCACCAGGTCCCATGTGCCCGGTTCGACCGATGGCGCACCGAGCTTCATGACGGCTTCTTCCGCCCATCGTGGTGCGTTGGCCGGGAAATCGAGGCCGAGGACGTATTCCCAGCCTCGCCCGGCGGGTGCGGCTACCGAACCCCGGCTCTGGAAGTCGGAACGGTCCGAAGATACTGCCGTGATGTTCATGGCCGGATTCATCCGCATGGACGTTTGCTGGATGACGGAGCCTTCGCTGGTCACGACCAGGCGGCTCTCCTTGACCGAAGCGATACTCGAAGACACGAACCCCACGCCGGCGACCTTCATCGCTGCTTCGTTCGCGCTGAACAGGAGGTTGGCCTTTTCTTCGATCGGAACGTCGAACGGGTCGATGTCGTGAGGGGTGACCCATCGTCCGTCGGGGACCGATTCCACCGGAGCAAGTACGGTCGTGGAAGGAGCGATCCGGTCGTTAGCCGCCGCAATGGATGCGGCCTCGCGGGCTGCTGCGGCGACGGCGTCGCGGCCCAGATCCCGTGTTGCCGAGAAACCCCAGGACCCGCCGACCAGCGCGCGCACCCCGATTCCATAAGAGTCACCCTTGCTGACATTTGTGATCTGCTGCTCGCGCGTGCTTACCGATTCGCTCCAGTGACGGGAGATTCGAACGTCGACGTAGTCGGCGCCAGCCGATCGTGCTTCATCCAACGCCAGAAGAGCCAGATCGCGCTCTGCCGAGTCCGGAGCCGGTCCGCTACCGCTGATGGGCGGAGCTGCCGATGCACAGCCGAATGTGCCTGCACCGACCGCGACGGAGGCGCCGGCGAGGCCGGCGAGCCGGACGAACTCACGTCGGTCCATCTGCCCAGCAAGGGCACCGTTCGGTATGGGATGGTTCACAGGGTAAAGAATTCCCCGATTTCTGAGAAGATTGCGTAGCTGTTCTTCGGTCATCGTCACTCCGGTGACTGTCGTTATGGAACTGAGGGTTACTCGAGAGACGGTTGATTTTTACCACTTCCATGTCTTAGCCTCAAGTCGCAATGCGCGTAACAATTCTAAGCCTTTTCTTCGCGGTGTCCGGCCTTGCTCAGGACCTCGACATCAGTGTTCGTCCCGACGTCGTTTATGTGGAACATCTGGACGGAGACATGCGGCCGACACGTCGCGCCTTTTTCCATGTCGTGTTCCATAACGTGTCGGCGGAACCGATCGAAATCCTTTGGGTCCGGTTCGACCTGGTCGGTCCGACTGGCGGCGTCGTTTCCGGGCAGTTCTCCGGTCCGTCCCTGACAGCTCTTTTCGACGATGCGATCTCGCGCCAGCGCATCGAGACGACACCGACGGGTACCCTTGTCCTCGGTCCAGAGGAGCGGAAGGCTCTGTCGGACGTGTTTCTGGAGATGCCGGCCATGATGATGGGGGAAACCATCATCGTGGAGAGCGAGTTTCGCGCGGGCGATCGAGTGGAAACTCATAAGGTATCTGCACGTGCGGTTCAAGCCGAGGGCTTCGTCGGTCGTCTTCCGGTCGAGGGGATCTGGTACGTTGCTTCCGAGCATGGTCCGCTTGATCCCCACAAACGGTATATCGCTGAGGCCTTTGCCTACGACTTTCTGAAGATCGGTCACGAAGGCCGGAGCTATGAAGGTAGCGGCGGGCGGAACAGCGATTATCTTTCCTATGGTGCAACGGTGCTCGCTGCGGCGGACGGGGAAGTCGTCTACATGCGGAACGACGTGCCCGAGAACGTTCCCGGCCAGGCCATGCCCGCTACACCAGGCGGGAATGCGATCGTCATCCGGCATGAGGGCGACATCTACACTTACTACGCCCACATGCGCCCGGGCGGCATGAAGGTGGGGGTCGGCGACGCGGTAATGGCCGGCGATGCGATCGGTGAGGTCGGCAATTCCGGCGACTCGGTCGAGCCTCATCTTCATTTCCACGCGATGAGCGGTCCGGATCTTGGGCAGTCGCCGGGAATACCCGCTCTCTTTGAAAACTGGATCCTGGAAGCCTACGGAAGAAGGGCAGTCATTCGGAGTCTGGGAACCCTTCCCAAGGGCGTGTTCGTCGAGTTCGGGGGGACGGTGCATTAATCCCAGATGAGGTCCCGCAGTCCCCTGGGTTGGGACTAGTGCACCGTCACGAAATACGACGAAATACGATGAGGCGAAGCGTAATTTTTGTCCTTGTGCTGCTGGCCGCCAGGTGGTTCAGTCCGTCCCCCGCGCAGCAACCCTACGACATCCTGATCCGCAACGCGCGTCTGCTGGACGGTAGCGGGAACCCCTGGTACTACGCCGATGTCGCAATCTCGGGCGATCGGATCGTCGCGGTGGGGGACCTTACATTCGCGCGGGCCCGCCGGACAATCGACGCAAGCGGCCTCTACGTCGCCCCCGGCTTCATCGACGTCCATTCGCACGCGGCCGGGGGCCTTTCGACTCCTGAATTGAGTGCCGGACAGCCGCTGCTGGCTCAGGGCGTCACCACCGTTGTCGTGAATCCAGACGGCGGTGGGCCGATCGATCTCTACGCACAGCGCGCGGCTCTGACAGCGGACGGGCTGGGGGTCAACGTCGCCCAACTGGTTCCCCACGGTTCGGTTCGCAGCGAAATTATCGGCATGGAGGATCGCGGGCCGACGCCCCCCGAGCTTGATGCGATGCGGGAACTCGTGCGCACCGGCATGGAAGCCGGCGCATTCGGGCTTTCGAGTGGTCTCTATTACGCTCCCGGAAGCTACGCCGACCTCGACGAGGTCATCGAGCTTGCGAAGATCGTCGCAGAAAACGGAGGCCTGTACACCAGCCACATCCGCGACGAAGCCGACTACAACATCGGTGTCGTTGGTGCGGTGGACGAAGTCATCCGCGTTGCGCGTGAAGGTGGGCTGCCCGGTATCGTGACGCATATCAAGGCACTCGGTCCCCGTGTATGGGGTTATTCCGAGGCGTTGGTCCAACGAATCGAGCGCGCTCGTGCCGAAGGGCTGGAGGTCTATGCCGACCAGTATGCCTACGAAGCGTCCGGCACGAGTGTCAACGGAGCCCTGATACCCCGGTGGGCTCAGGTCGGCGGCCGCGACGAGTTGATCAGGAGGATCAACGACCCGACCGACGGCCCGCGCATCCGAAGTGAGGTTGTCGAGAATCTGGACCGCCGTGGAGGCGCCGGCCGGCTCCAATTCCGGCGGTACGCACCGGACCCGTCGATCGAGGGCAGGACGCTCGGGATCGTCGCCGAGGAACGGACGATGCCGCCGGCCGACCTGGCAATGGAACTCCTGAAGGAAGGGAACCCCGGCCTGGTTTCCTTCAACATGAACTCGTCCGACGTCGTCCGCCTGATGCGCCAGCCATGGACGATGACATCCTCCGATGGCCGCCTCGGACCGATGGGACAGGGTGTGCCGCACCCCCGGAACTACGGCAATTTCTCCAGGAAGATCCGTAAGTATGCTCTCGACGAAGGCGTCGTTACGCTGGCAGAGGCCATCCGCAGCATGACCTCGCTTCCGTCCTCGGTGTTTCGCATGACGGGCCGCGGTTCGATCCGCGCGGGCGCCATCGCCGACCTGGTCGTTTTCGACCCGCAGACGATACGCGATCGGGCGGACTACCAGAATCCGCACCAGTTGAGCGAAGGGATGCGCTACGTGCTCGTGAACGGTGAACTGGCGATCGACCGAGGTGAGTTCACTGATGCGCTCGCTGGGCGGGTTCTTGAACGGTCCGACCGATAGGCGGCTAGCCTTCCGGCAGCGTGATGATAAAGATGTCGGATTCCGACTCGATGCCCGTGAAGAACAGCGTTCGATCGTCGGCGCTCAGCTTCGGACCGGCAAGAGAATTCGGGCTGGAAGACAGGATGGGAACAACCTCTTTGATCAGGCGGTCCACGCTCATGAGTTGGCTCGGGGGCAGGGCGCTCGACTGAAACACGATGGTTCGGCTGTCCGACAGCCACGTCGGTTCCGCGCCGGATTCCGAGACCAGTTCATACTCTCCGGACTCGAACGAGTAGACCAGAATCCCGTCGGCACGATTATCGGTCAGCAACCATCGATCCCCGGCGAGGAAACGTCCATCCGGAGACCACGCTCGAGCCACAAAGACCTCACCGGATGAAGTCAATAGGGGTAGCGATTCGGGCGTTTGTGCGCTCCACGGGACGTTGGCATCTATGATGAACGACCCGCTAAGGAAGTCGGCGTAGCTGATCCGATCTCCGGACGGGGACCAGGCCGGGTAGATCGGCTCGACCGGATCGTCGGTGACTTGCTCCTTGCCGCCGCCGTCGGCGTTCATCGTCCAGATCTGGTAGAGGTCTCCAACTCGGTTCGAGTAGAAAAGAATCTGGTCCGCGTTGGGCGACCAGCGAGGCCTTCGGTTGTTGAAGTCATCGTCGGTTAGCCGGTTCAGCGCTCCGTCCGCTCCTGAGACGAAGATATCGTTCTGCTGCGTGAACGCGACCATCGAGCCGTCCGGCGTCGGGTCGTTCCACTCGCTGGCGATCGAACCTTCCGTCACCGGCCCGGCCAACCCGGAGGGCTGTTTGAGCGCCGGATCGAAAGCGATGCTCCGGATATTTCGCGAATCGATCCGGACCGAGTAGGCCACGCGGTTGCCGTCCGCGGAAACGTTGGGATGCTGGCTGTTGCCCACGACCTCCGTCGTCACGGCCTGCGGCGCCCCGCGAGGCCTCCCGTCGCCATCGACGGGGAGCCGCCATAGATTCATGCCGCCGCCACGGTCGCTCGAGAAATAGATGTAGCCGCCGGACCAGACCGGGCTCCAGTCGAGCGCGGGGTCGTTTGTGACGCGGACCGGATCCTGCCCGCTTGCCGAAACAGTCCAGATGTCGCGCTGCCCCCCTTGGTTTGCCCAGAAGACGATCCGGCTTCCGTCGGGCGACCAGCTCGGCTGCACGGCGTCCCCGTCGTAGATCTTTGTGGTCACCTCGGTGTCTACCGTAACGGTCCAGAGCGCACTGACGCCAAAGCGCCGTTCCGGTGTCGTCGAGATTCGTTCGGCAGCAAAAACGATCTGCGATTGATTGGTCCCGACGACGGCAAGATACCCTGAATTGACATGATCGGCCAGACTATCTCGCACTACAAGATCATCGACCAGATCGGCCGCGGGGGAATGGGTATCGTCTATAAGGCGGAGGACACCCGGCTCAAACGGCAGGTCGCTCTCAAGTTCCTTCCCGACCACCTGACCGACGACAAGCGGGCGATGGAGCGTTTCTACCGCGAAGCGCAGACGGCCTCGTCGCTGAACCATCCCCACATCTGCACCATCTACGACATCGGCGAGCATGAGGGACGCCCGTTCATTGCGATGGAGTTACTCGAGGGCGAGACGCTCCGGGACACAATCCAGGGGGGCCAGCTCGACATATCCGAGATCCTGGCCTTCGGCATTCAGATCTCCGACGGTCTGGATGCTGCCCACTCCCACGGCGTGATCCATCGGGATATCAAGCCGGCAAACATCTTCATCACGAAGCAGCGCGTGGCGAAGATTCTCGATTTCGGGCTTGCGAAAGCGCCGGCAGGCTACGACGAGACCGATGGCAACGTTTCGGACGCACCGACGATATCGGTCAACGAGCTTACGACGTCGGGCGTGTCTCTTGGAACGGTCAGCTTCATGTCTCCCGAGCAGGCCCGCGGCGAAACTCTGGATGCGCGCACGGACCTGTTCTCTCTGGGCCAAGTGCTCTACCAGATGGCGACCGGAAAGATGGCGTTCGAAGGCAAGACCGCGGCCGTCGTCTTCCATGCCATCCTCGAGACCCCGCCAAAGCCGCCGAGCAGGATCAATCCGGATCTTCCTCCAGAGTTGGACCGGATTATCATCGGCGCGCTCGAAAAGGATCGGGCCGTGCGCGCGCAGTCCGCGTCCCAATTGAGGGCGGAGCTGAAACGGCTTCAGCGCGAGGTGCTCGATCTGCGGTCGGGCGGAACCGCTTCGGTCGAAATCGCCGTCCCCGATTCGCGGCCGGTGCCGTGGGCCGTGCTGGCGGTCGTGGGGCTGGTTGCGGTGAGCGCCATGCTTTACGTGGCTCTCCGTCCAACCACGACGACGGGGGTGTTCCCCACCGACGTGAGTATCGCCCAATTGACATCCCGACCGGGTGAAGAGCTGTTTCCCAACCTGTCTCCCAACGGCGATTCGATTATCTACACGAGCTACGCCACGGGCATGGGAGACGTCTATCTTCAGCGTGTCGACGGTGTCAACGCCACAAACCTGACCGCCGATTCCGACGTCTACGACGGCCAAGCCAGCTTTTCGCCCGACGGCAACCTCATCGCATTCCGGTCCGACAGGCAGGGCGGCGGCATCTTCCTGATGGGAGCAACGGGCGAGTCGGCACGGCGGCTCGTCGACTTCGGAAACAACCCGGCGTGGTCGCAGCACGCGGGCCCACGACACAAGGCAAAGGAAATAAATGCCTTACGGTAAGAGTGAGTGTATATAAGTTCTGGGGGGCGGTCAATTTGAGAGTTCCCTGGAATGGTGCGTCGAGATGATTGAGCGCGTTTTCATCCTCAAGAGAACCCCTATCTTCCGCGACGTAGCGGATGAGATCCTTGCCAGCCTCGTCCGATACCTGGAAGAAGTCCACGTCGATCGAGGACATGTGATTTTCGAACGGGGAGACGTCGGCAAGTCGATGTACGTCATCGCCAGCGGGCGGGTGCGTCTGCACAACGGCGAGGCCGAGGCCGCAGTGCTGAACGCCTATGACGTTTTTGGGGAGTTGAGCGTCCTGACTTCGGAGGTGCGGGCCCTGACGGCGACGGCGGCCCAAGACACGGCGCTGCTCCGCCTGGATCAGGACATCTTCTATGAACTCATGGCGGGGAACCCAGCGGTCTCGCGCAGCATCATCGAAGTGCTCGTCGAGCGGCTGCGCTGACGGGGACGACTCCGGCGTCATGTCCCGGCGCCCGCCCGCATCGCCTGATTCTGCCGGAGGCGGTCGATGATGATCCGAATCAGGCTCCGCGCCAGTCCCACCTGTTCCGATATCAAGTGGTAGAGCGTGTCCTGATCGAACAAGAGCAGGGACGTCGGGGCGCTCGTCGTCGCCGAAGCGGTTCGCGGCGCCGACTGCAGGACCGTCATTTCGCCGAACACACGGTCCTGCCCGACCTCCGCGATGGTGAGCGGCCCGTCGTGCATTCGGACCCGACCACTGAGAACGATGTAGAGGCAGTCCCCGATGTCTCCCTTGGAGAAGACGCACTCGTTCTCGCCCAAATCGACGCGTTGTAGTTTGGGTACGATACCTGACAGGACGTGCTCGGGAACCTGGGCAAAGATGTCGACCGACTTCAGCCGTATGGTCTGCCGGACCAGGTCTTCGCTGTCGTTCGGTCCCTCCGGCCCGCGTTCTTCGGTAATGTGTCGTGTGCAGTGGGCCGTCCATTCGGTAATCCCGTATTCCTTCCAGCTTTGGATCTGTTTCGTGCGTGCGGCCTCACCGAGCAGTCGCACCTCATGAAGCATTGACAATCTATCCAGGCGTTCGTCATCGGGAATCTCTTCGATTACGGGGAAGACCATCGCCTTGAGATCGCTGCTGACGACGTTCTCTACTCGCTCCAGGGCGTAGGCCCTCTTGTCCCGGTCGCCGCTCGCGTAGTTGTCCCATGCGGTTGTGACGTCGCTGTCGGGATAGATGAACGAGAGCATCAGGAAGATCCTATGCCGGATGCTGGCAATCTCGTTCATCAGTGAATCCTTGAGCAGTCGGGCCGCAGGGTTGCTTGCAAAGTCGGCGATACTCGCGAACCGGTAGGCCGCGTTATCGCCTTCCCGTTTCAGGAGGCTTTTCAGCCACGGAATGTCGGAATCTTCCGCGCGGAACCCACGATTGCCCAGGCCCATCAACGCCGCATGCCTTTGGTCCGGGTCCTTCGCTTCGAGTGCGGGCAGGAGTTCGACAGTCGCTGCCTCGCTGCGAATCAGCCCCAGGATTCGCAGGACCGTCAGGCGGGAGCCGGCGAGGATGCGATCATCGTGGAGCGCCCCCGCGAGGCTGGGGACCGCCACATCACCCGCCGTTACGAGCGCCTCGGATGCCGCTTCGGCGAGGTCGGGGTTCGCCAGGGCATCGACGACTGACGGCCAGAGGTCGGGATGACCGATCTTGGGCGCGTTCCGGATGATGGCTCTTTGCGCCCGCGGATCTTTGTCCTGTAGCAGCTCCATTGACTGTTTGTAGAAGCTCGGTAGTCCGGCCTCGCCGATGACGTTCGCGGCGAAGACGCGTTCGTCGACGTCGCTGGAACGCAGGTTGTCCAGGAGGCAGTGTCCGGAATAGACGATGCCTTCGACCGATCCGGACCGCAGCATTCCCACCATCGTTCCGATGCGAACATCCACGTCGGGATGGCTGAAGGCGCGGATGCCCTCAGCGAGGTCGTCATCGCTCAGCACCCAGCGGACTCTCGATGCGGCTCCCCGCACACGGGCCGATGCGTCAGGTTGTTCCGCCAGGGCCCGGACCGATGGGAATGCTTCAGTAAAACGGTGCTTTTCGATGCGTCGAAGCACCTCAAGCCGAACGTCGTCGGAAGGATGATCGAGCATTCCGATGAGAATCTTCCCCAGGCTGTCGGGTTGGGATTCTTCGAGAAGGTCGAGCGCGTACAGGCAGTTTTCCGGATACGGGCTCTCGATTTCCCGCATCACCAGGTCCAGGCTGGTGGCGTCGGTCATGGATAACGAGGCCTGGCCGATCCGCCGACGTTCCAACGCTTGGCCGAGAACGTTGGTGTATTCGCGCCTCAGAGCCAAGGCAACCCAGGTCCAGGCGCCGCAGGCGACCATCAGTAGGAACGACAATTCCAGAGCGCCGATGTCAAAAAGCGAATGCGCGCCGAGCAGCAGAAGGCCGGCGAGTCCCATCGCTCCAGCTTCGACGACGCCCTCGAGCGTCGTTTGCACCGCGGGGCCTTTGTCTCCGAGGGGCTGGTATAACGTCGGAAACGTTGCGTACTGGGCGCTCAGAAAGACCTTGTTCAGCAGGCGGGTCATCGTAGTGAACCAGAAGATCAGCCCGAGTGCGGGAAGGAGAACTCCTCCGGTCGCAACCAACGAAGATCCGATAACGATTGCCAGCGGGAACCCGACAAGAACGCCGGTTACGCCGAACCGGCCGACCACTAGGCCGCCGAGGTACGACTTGAAGACGAGGTTGGCGATAGCGGCGATAGCTGAGTAGGTTCCGAAGAATGCGGCCAGCTCGGCAGTGTCTGAATACCGCTGCTCCGCGACGTCGTTAAAGGCGTTGTCGACCACGACGAAAACCAGGGCGCTGATCGCAAAGTAGCCGACCATCAGTCGTAGGTATGCGCTCGACCAGTCTATCGTCGGCGCATCCGCGGGACGGCACCGCCGCTCTTGCGCCACCGGGGTGAAACGGTCCGCATAGGTTCGCGTGAGCTGCAGGAACATGAGGCCTGACAGAACCGCGGCTCCGGCCGACAGAAACAGAAGATTGGCCGTGCCGATCGCCGACACGATCCAGCGTGTCAGGATGCCGCCGATGAAGAAGGCGACCACCTCTCCGGTCGTCGCGAGCGGAATGAGCCGTTTGCTCTGCCTGATGTCGAGCACGCGGTTGGCGGCCGCTCCGAACGCGGTGCTGGTGAGCGTATACATGATGAGAAACCAGGCCGACGGGAGCAGCGCTGGCCAACGCTCGTCCAGGTCCAGCACGAAACGTATGGCGACGGTCAGCACTGCCACGAACCCGAAGTTCGCGATGATGAGCGAGCGCAGACCGAGAACGCGTCCGAGGCGGATGTACGCGGTGCTGGCCAGGATCAGCGGGATGGCCAGCAGAATGTACACGAGGCCCAGGTCCGCAGCATCGAAGCGTTCCAGAAACAACGCGAGGGAAGGCGTCAGGACGAAGAAGCGGGCGCTTCCGATCAGAAAGGAGAACGCGAATAGTTTTCCCGCGAGACTCTTTTCCTCAGGCTGGACGTTGAGAAACCGTAGCAGGCTGTTCATCGCCGAGCTGATCGATCCGTGAAGCGGGCACAGGCCAGACGTGGTGTGCCAGCCTCGTAGTGGATACGGTACCCCCAGTACCCGTCACGGAGCATCTGTCGGTAGCGCTCGAGGTCGTGTGCCGGAAACTCGGTGTCGGGGGCATCCGTTCGAAGATGCTCCGCCCGCGTGTCTGTATGGAGCAGGAAGTGGGGAACTCCCTTGTTGTCAAAGCGAAAATCGTCGATCCGAAAGCCCTTCAGATAGTAGCCGGCAGCCAGGTGATTCTGGATGCTGATGACGTTCCGCGGCAATACTTCGCCGCATTGGTGATGGAAGCCGGCGCTGTGCATGAAGGCCGCCCGCATGTGAAGGAGGCGTGCCTGGATTCCGTTTCCCCGGTAGTCGGGCAATACCGCGGACCCGCTCAGATGGGCGACGTGGGTAAGCTGGTCTGGGCCGAGGCCCAGATCGGTACCGTAGTTTTCCTCATCGGTAGCGGGGATCGAACTTGCCGCATATCCGATTGCCCTGTCACCATCGAACGCGACAGCGACACAGCCTCTTTCAATGCACGCGGTAAAGAACGGCCGGTCCCGGCGATAGAGCAGCAGGCGGTTTGGCAGCGACCCCACGATTGTGCCGTGCAGTTCCACGATTGCAGGAATGTCAGATTCGTCAAGGTAGCGGAGGACATAGGAAAAGTGTCTCGCGGCCGAGGCAACCACGCCGGTTCCTGTCTGAGCGGTCCTTCGGAGCAGTTCGATGTCTTGGACGAACAGCTTCTTTCTTCCCTGGGCCTCCCTGGCCGAGGACATGGGGATACCTCCGGTGACTGGCGAGGCAAGAACAGAATTGAGGCGGGCGGTATGTTAGTGCGGGTTGGCGTCTAAGTCAATGCGAGCGAATGTGTTGTGGGATTCTGCGACAACTGACTTCATGCCAGGATAGCCCCAACGGGAATCGAACCCGTGTTTTAGCCTTGAGAGGGCTACGTCCTAGCCGCTAGACGATGGGGCCTGATGTCATCGCTCGAACAACCCTAGCATCTTAGTCCGCGGGCCAAGTCACTCGCAAGTGGACGCCTATCTCCGCATCGCCAATGTCCGTAGTGCATTAATCCCAGGTCAGAACCCTCTTCCACAGACGCAGAAGTGCCGATCCTGTCGGGACCACACACGTTGGAACTCGGTGGGATTAGTCCTCTGTGCCGGAAGAACGTCCCCTGACGGCGAAGTCTTCTTTCACCGGCGGGTTCAGGTAGAGGTCCAGCCCCATCCAGAGCATTCGCGAGTACCGGAAGAACCAGAGGGGGAACGCGATGGCGGTTAAGACCAGGATCGCCAGAACGAGTAGGTCTGATTCCAGCCTAAGCAGGTAAGCAGCGGCCAACCAGGCAGCAAGGACGACGAACAGGGTCGCGCCGTACCCGAAGTACACCGAACCGAGAAAATAGCCACTCTCTCGCGAGAAGTGGTAGCCGCACTGTTCACAGCGGAGGCGGGTCGTGAACACGCCGCGGAACACCCTTCCCTCGAGACAGATCGGGCACCGAAGGCGAAGGACGCCGAGGAACAGATTCAGGATGGGGAGCGGCACTTCAGAAACGGAGGACCATCATCGTGCTGTCGTCGTGGGCGTACCGGTCCGCCCCCTCCTCAAGCGTCCCGACAAACGCCTCGATCGCCGAGCGAACCGCATCGTGGATTTCCGAAGCCGACCGGTCGCTGTTCCTGCGGACCACTACGGACAGGCGGTCCATGCCGAACTGCTCTTCGGTCGGGTCTTCAGCTTCGCTGACGCCGTCGCTATAGATGACCATTACCGAACCGGGCTTCACGTCTTGGATTTCGCGGCTGTGGCGGATGTTTGGTAGCAGGCCGACGGGCGGTCCGCCCCCTCCGCTGAGGATGTGGACGACACCGTCCCCGTCGACCATCACGGGAGGGTTGTGCCCGGCGCTTATGAAGTGGACGCGGTCTTTCGATGGATCGACGAGCATGATCAACAGCGTCAGGTAGCTGCTGGCTTGGGTGGACTCGAGCAGCATTTCGTTCAGCGTGAACGCAATCTGCTCGAGCGAATGGACATGGCGGACCAGAGAACGGCACAGCGCATGGACTGAGGTCATCACAAGTGCCGCTCCGATGCCCTTGCCTGCTACGTCACCGAGCATCACGATGAAGCGATTCTCATCCACCGGGAAGAAGGACAGATAGTCTCCGCCAACTTCGTAGCACATCTGGGAAGAGCCGGCGATCTGGACTCCGGCGTAGGAGTCGGGCAAAACGGGCTGGAAGGCTTCCTGAATCTCGCGCGCCAGGTCCAACTCTCTTTCGAGTCGCTTCTTTTCGACGATCTCACCGTGCAGTGACGCGTTCTCGATTGCGAGCCCGATGTGGATCGAGATGCCGGCCAGGAAGTCACGGTCAGCCTGCGTCAGCGGGCGAGAGCGGTTCAGCAGTTGAAGCACGCCGATGAGCTCCCCATCCCGATTGCGTGCCGGCATGCAGTAAATGTCGTTGGTCCGGAAGCCCAGTTGTGCGTCGAAACTTCGGTCGAACCGCTCATCCGAGTAGGCATCGGTAATGTCGATGACTTCGCCGGTCTCGGCCACCACACCGGCGATTCCAGACCCGAACTTGACTTCGATTTCGGCATCGACTTCTTGAGCGACCAGGGAACGTAAACGGGTTCGGTCCTCGGAGACAACAAATACCGTGCCGCGTTCAATACCAACCTCGTCGCGTACGATCTGCAGGATGATCCGCGTCAATTCGACAAGATCGAGCGTCGAGTTCAGGAGCTTGGACGCTTCGACTATGCGGTTGAGGCGTTCGACGCTGCGTGACAGTTCGTCGTAGAGGTGTGTCGGTGAGGACATGTTCGGTGTTGGCGCCGTCCACGCGGCGGCAGTATAACCACCTACTATACTGCATGAATTCTGGGGACAGATGCCTCAACTGCTGGCGCCTGTCCCTCAATTGCTCGCTTCGTCTGCGATTGACCGATCGCTGGCTTCCGGATAGCATGGCGGCCACCGATGCCCGAAAAGCCCGAAGCGCTCGAGCAGTTACGCCTTCCCGGGATGTCGCCGCAAGCCCTCATTACGGCGTTCGGTCCGGGGATGATCCTCATGATGACCGGGATCGGCACGAGCCACCTCATCACGGCTCCTGTGGCCGGCGGTCGATTTGCTTACGCGTTGCTTTGGTGCATTCCCGTTGCCTACATTTTCAAATACTACGGCTTCGAGATGGCGTTCCGTTTCACTCATGCGACGGGCCGAAGCATGCTCGACGCATATTCCACGGCGTGGAAGAAGTGGCCGCTCTGGTACGTGCTCATTACGACACTCGTGCAGTGTGTCGTCGGTCAGGCGGGCCGCCTGGTCGCGGCCGCGGCCGTCTCGTATTTTTTCCTGTCCCAGTACCTCGGATTAGAGATTCCGATACCCGTCAACGCGTTTGTGCTGGCGCTTGCCGCGGTTTCGATCATCCTGGCGGGGAAGTACCGAGCGCTGGAGATCGCCTCCAAGATCCTTGCAGGATTGCTTTTCGTGTCGAGTGTTGCGGTCTACCTGGTAGAACCGGCGCCGGTGACTGCGCTGGGAAGCTTCTTCCTCTTCGAAATTCCGGAGGGCTCATGGCTGGTGATCGCGGCTTTTCTTGGCCTGCTGCCAACCGGCATCGACGTCTCGTTGCAGGCCTCGGAGTGGGGGAAGGCAAAGCGGGTCGGTATGGGAGCCATTAGGGAAACGCTCGAGAAGCAGGGAATCGTTCCCGAGTTCGATCCGTTCCGTTCCACGAAGAAGGATCTCTCCGTCGATGTCGATCGGATGCCGGATCACGCTCGCGAGTACTGCCGCCGCTGGTTTCGAATCGGTCTCTGGGACTTCAGAGTCGGGCATGTTGTTTCGTTCGTGATCGCTTGCATTTTTCTGCTGTTGGCGGCGGTCTGGATCTATCCGAGCCCCGTTTCGGGTAACGCTGTGATCGGTGAGATCGGGCGCGTGTTTGGCGACAGCGTCGGGCCGTCGATGATGTTCGTCTTCGTTGCTGGTGCGTTTGCCGCAACATTCTCGACCGCCCTCAACTACTTCGACGGCTGGCCGAGGGTCGTCGGCGCCTGCTGCCGCAACCTGTTTGCAAGAACAGCGGCGCTGAAGGGAATCGCTGTGGAGGATCTGGGGCCGGAGCACCGGAGGCGCTGGTATTCCGAATACAACATCTACCGTGCGACGATGGTGTTCTCTCTCGTTGCCGCATGCTCCGTCATCGCGGGCGCATCCGCACCGGTATGGCTCGTCCTTGTCGCTTCGGCGCTCGCCTTTTTCGTGGCGCCTGTCATATTCTTCCTGAACCTCTACTATTGCTTCACGGTCATTCCCAAGACCGATCGGATCTTCTATCCGTCGACTTTCGCGACCTGGTTCTCATGGATCAGTTTCGCCGTGTTCACTGCCATGAGTTTTATCCTGATCATGGCGCGGGTATTCCGGATCCCCCTGTTTGGGGCTTGAGTATTGGTGCGAATCATGCGAGCCGAGATAACAGTTGCCCTTCTCGCGGCTCTTCTATCCGGATGTGCACAGCCCACGCCGGAATCAGCGCCGAATGCCACCGGCGCGGGCGCCGAAGTTGAGGTTGCCGAGTGGCGCGGATATACGCCTGAAGAGATGGAATCATTCGGTTCCGAGCTGGATCTCATCAACTGGGACGACGGTGGTGAGATCAGCCGCTTCGCCTTCCTGAATACTTCAACGTTGTTCCCAACAGAGACGCTTCACCGGGGAGCCTCTTCCTCGAAGCCAGGCTACTCGCTCCATACCGCGATTGCGGAATACCAGGTGGCGCTCGCCGACGGGCCCATGAAGTTCGATGAATACGTGGATCAGGCCGCCCTTGATGGGATCGTCATCCTCCAGGGAGGGGAGGTCGTGTACGAGCGCTACCCGCGTATGCGCGCAACCGACCGCCACCTCCTGTTTTCGATCAGCAAGGTCTACGCCTCAACGTTGGTCGCTATTCTGGAGGATCGAGGAACGCTTTCTGCGGACGAGCCTATTGAGCGCTACATCCCGGAGCTGGCTTCGAGCGGCTGGGGCGGGACGAGCGTAGATGCCATCCTCGATATGGCATCCGGTATCGACGCCCTCGAATGGGTGGACGGTGCCTACACCGACCCGGTCCGCGAGCACTATCAGTATGAGGCGAGCCTGGGGTGGCTTCCGAAAGTGGAATCACTGCCGGCATCCGTACATGAAGAAGCGACCTACCAGTACCTGGCCAGCCTGGAGCGCCTGGCCGGGCCCGGAGAACGCCTGGACTATGTCAGCGTCAATTCGGCGATCCTCGGCTGGCTGATCGAAGAGCTGACCGGCCGCAGCTTCTCCGAAGTGCTATCCGATGAGATCTGGAGCAAGATCGGTGCCGAGGATGATGGCCTGGTATCGGTGAACAGCAGCGGCATCGCCGCGGTTCACGCCGGCGTGATCGCGACGCTACGCGACGTGGCGCGTTTCGGCCTGTTGTTCACGCCCAGCCACACCGTGGTCAGTCAGGATCGGCTGGTGTCGGACGAGTATCTCGAGAAGATTCGGGAGCGAGGTCGGCCGGAGCTGATGGCGGATTCGGCCTATTCGGAACAGAGACCCTCGCCACACCACGTGAGCTATCAATGGCAGGTGTATGAGGACGGATCCTTCTTCAAGGGAGGGTTCGGAGGCCAGGGCCTCTACGTCGACCCCATAAAGGACATCGTTCTCGCGTTCTTCGGAACGCACGGATATGGCGAAGGGGCACCGACGCCGCTCGAAGTGTTCCTGGGAATATTCGCCGAGATGTATTGACCGCCCCTACATTGAAGACCCGGCTTCCGCCGCAGGCGGATAGGCGAGATCAATGCAGCGACTGGGACCCACGGATTCAAACTCGGACTCGCCAGATCCAGAGTCGCATCATCCCACCGAACCAGACCGACCCTCAGAAATTGATGCTCTTGGACAAAAAGAGAGGGGGAGAATCGTCTCTACGACGACTAAGGACTTGATAGGCAGAAATATGCGAAGGGAGGCGATCGTTCGTGGGCTCCGTCAAGTCGCAGGCCGATAACCGAAGTCGGGAGCGAACACCAGGTGAGCGGGACCTGGTATTTGCTGCTGCGATACTCGACAAAGATCGAAAAGCGACAGCAGAGTTCGTCGGTCGTTACACCGACAGTATCTACTCCTACGTTCGCCACCGGCTCATTCCGCGATCAGATCTAGTGGATGATCTCGTCCAGGATGTCTTTCTTGCAGCGTGGGTGCCACCTCAACCAATCGATGCAACACAAGCGTTGAATCGTTCTGCTGGAGTTTCAAACTCCAGCGTCTTACGCGGCCGTTCATTGAGCTCACGTGCCACCTTGTTCAGGTGCGCCTGCGAGTGCACCGATAAGTCGGTTCTCTTTGGGAAGTACTGTCGGAGCAGGCCATTCGTGTTTTCATTGGAACCACGTTGCCATGGACTCTGCGGATCGCAGAAGTAGACGTCGATGTCGGTCGCCAGGGTAAACCGCCGATGATCTCCCATTTCCTTGCCGCGATCCCAGGTCAGCGATTTATACAGCTCGGTCGGTAGTTTCTTCGCGTGCTTGATCAGTGCAGGCACGACGGTCTTGGTCTGTTTATCCGACACTTTCACCAACATCACGTAACGGGTATGGCGTTCGACCAGGGTCGCAATGTAGGTGTTGTTCGATCCCACTATCAGATCTCCCTCCCAGTGACCGGGAACGGCACGATCTTCGACCTCGGCCGGGCGCTCACGAATCGATACGATATCGGCGAGATCCCCTTTCCCGTGACCTTTGTGACTGGAATGTCGGGATCGACGAATCGTTCGTCTCGACCTCAGATGTCTAAGTAGTTCTTTCTTAAACACCCCGCGCGCCTGCACGAATAGGCTGCGATAGATCGTCTCGTGGGACACGTGATACGACTCATCCTCTGGATAGGATCGCTTCAGCCAGCCGGCGATCTGTTCGGGCGACCAATTCCGCCGGAGCTTCCTCGCCACCATTCGCCGTAACCGCGGATGGCGACCCAACTGACATCGCTTCGGGCGACGGGCCCGGTTCCAAGCCTGTTCATCGGCGACAGACGCCCGGTAGTCATCATAGCCCCCATTGCGCTGGATCTCCCGGCTCACCGTCGAGGGTGAACGCCCCAGACACTCTGCGATCGAACGCAACGACTGCTCGGCCGCGATCCCGCGGGAGATCTCCTCACGTTCCGACAGGCTCAAAGCCAACCTCGACCGTCGTCGTGGTCGAGGACGAATGCCTCCGGTATGCGCCAGCTGACAATATACAGACGATGACAGCTTGCCAAACGCTCGCCCGATCTCATGCAGAGATTCCCCTCGCCGCCACCGATCCCATACCTCCGCCTTCTCCGCCGCCGTGAAACCGAATCGCATCCCTTTCCGCATACACTCCACCTCTTCCTTTTAAGATAAAGTGTTGCGTCGATCCATTGAGATCAGCGGACAACCTGGACAAGTTCCGAGGGGTATCTTCACTGCAAGCGTGGCTGCTCGGGATCGCCAGGCACAAGGTTGAGAGCTACTACCGTGCCCGCCTGCGCGAACCCGATCCTATCGAGAGCGACCGAGATTCCGATTCGGTCCCTGTCGACGACCCACGGCTCGAAGAAGCCCTGGATCGCGAGCGTATGGAGGCAAGGACAAGGAGAGTGCTCGAAAGCCTGCCCGAAACATACAGCCTCGCCCTGCTCTGGCGGTATTGGGAGAAGAGAAGCGCTCGGGACATCGCCCGGGATATCGGAAAAACTGAGAAAGCCGTCGAACGCACCCTGGCACGTGCCAGAGATCAGTTCCGGCGGAGGTGGAACCATGGCGAATAGTCGAGATACGGAAGATCGCTTCTTTAGATGGCTGGCGGACAGTGAGTCCGGGGACGCGCCGGCGGCATCCGCACCCACGCGTCTCAAGTCGAACATCTATTCGACCTTGATCAGCCGTCAGGAGGAGGCCGGTCCGCTCCTCAACCTATGCGAAACGACAGCGGACCGAGGCCTCTGCGTATTTGAAAGGCTCGTCGAGATTTCTCCGCTGGCACAAAAGACGGGATCGTTCAACATCTGCAGGCTGTGTCACGCCCGCGTTCTTGGGGAGCGCGTCGAGAACGCACCCATTTATTGGGGCAACTGCCCGTACGCTGGTTTCCAGAACCACTGATCACCGGTGCCAGCCCGCTTTTCTCACCAGTGGTCTGCTGCAGCGCTGGATCCATCCGCCATTACTGCGTTGTGCTTGGTCGGGCTCCTCAACGTACTGTCAAGTACGCCTCGGTCGCCCTCCCGGCGCGCGCCTTGTCCTGGCGGCATCTCCGACGCTTCGCGACGACAACCGGTGAGAAAAGCGGGCTAGAAATGCCGGACAATCCCAAAGAGATTCTGGAAATTGGCGAGATTACGTTGGCCTGTCGGTGAAAGCTGGGAGCTGATCGGATTTCCAGTGAGCGTTTCGCTGAAGCTATACCGCAGCGACCAGCCTCCGCCCACGACGACATCGATGCCGACCGCAACCCTTAGTGCTGGCTTTGTCGAGGTGAACACTTCGGGCGGAACTCGGCCCGCATCCCGGCTTACCAGGAGTTCCCGCTCCGTGCTCTCGAAATGAACGAACCCCAACCCGGCCGAAAGGTAAGGTCGCACCGGATCGCCTCGTTTGCGGAAGTAGATCAGCACATCCCCGATCACGGCGTGCTGCATGCTGTCTCTGGCCTGCTCGTAGTATTCCTGCCTGTCGTCCGATGTCAGCGTTGATGTGAGGGTCATGCTGTTCCGATTCCACACGTAATTGCCCTGCACGCTCAGAAAATCTGCCAGAGCCACGCCTGCAAACAGATTCAGCGCGGCGCCGTTCTCGGGCTTGTAAACGGAGACGGCCGCCGTCGGCATCGTGACCACGGAACGGCCGTCGGCGGAAAGCGTGGACACGCCGATCAGCGCGCCGGCAAAGCCGCCGTTCTGCGCACCCAGGCTGCTCTGGCAGCACAGGACGACTAGCATGCACGCGAGCATCTTCCCCATAGAGGATCCTTCACCTTCATCGTCCCGAAAATGTCCGGTAAACGTCAGAAGCGACGTTTCTCGGCCGTCAACCAGGTTCGTTCCTGACCTGGATTCGAGATTTTGCGAATTTCAGAAGGTCCGCAGGGGGATTTTACTTTTTGGGCCGACTACTTACAACGGGTTCACTGTCGCGCAGTCGAGCCGCTGATAGTTCAACGAGGAAACTTCGGTCGACCACTAAATAATAAGAGGATGCCAAATGAGACACTCAGTCAGCCCTTCCACGGGCTACCCTTCTGTCGCCATAGTTGCATTGATATTGATCGCGATGCTTGTTGGGGGCGAAACCGCCCTGGCACAGGGCGGTCTGTACGACGTTACGATTACCAACTTGACCCGGGATCAGCAGTTTACACCGATCCTGCTGGTAACCCACAACGAGAACGTGCAACTGTACGAACTCGGATCGGCGGCAAGTGACGAATTGGAAATCCTGGCGGAAACCGGGAACACCATGCCACTGATGGACCTTCTGGTCGGCACGCTTGGCGTATGGGATGTCGCCATCTCGGAAGGACTGTTGGCTCCGGGTGCCTCGGTGACCGTACAGCTTCAAGGCGCCTCACAATTCAACCGCTTGAGTTTGGCATCCATGCTGATACCGACCAACGACGCCTTCCTTGCGGTGGACTCCGCCTACCTTCCGGGTGGGTTCCTCACGCCGTTTCTCGGTCTTCCTCCAATCTCCACCGTCGCGGCACTGATGCGCGACATTCTGGTCGTAACCGCGACCGCATACGACGCGGGGACCGAGCCGAACGACGAGACCTGTGCATCCATCCCCGGCCCGGACTTTGAGGAATGCGGCGGTCCGGGGGGTGGAGGAGCACCCGAAGGCGGCGAGGGTTTCGTCCACGTCCATGCCGGAATTCACGGGGTCGGGGACATGACCCCATCCGCCCGGGACTGGCGGAACCCCGTTGCAAGGGTGGTCGTTCGACGGGTGCAGTGATCGCACCGGAGCTTGCGGGCCCCGCCGACGGGGCCCATCTCGGATGTCGCGCCTCGAAGTAGGGCGGTTCCTTCGATGCTTTGTAACCACGGGCTCAGCAGCCCGTGGCAGAAGTCTGATGGCTCGCGCGCATGGGTCTTCGGAGGCGAAGACGAGGCGCGAGGAGGAAGTGATGCTGCTTCATCGTGACGACGAGCAACGAAGTATACGCCTCCGAACCCCCATGCGCCCGAAGGGTTACGGCGACGTCACACCATCTCGGTTGTTGCCGCCCCTCAACGATGTACCCGCATCGCCGTCGGCGCGGCGCCTAGCATCTGGCGCGACGTCGCCGTAACGCGGGCCATCAGACTTCTGCCACGGGCTGCTATATAGCCCGTGGTTACTTTCTCTCTTCTGCCAACTGATCCAGGGTTGTTTCCAGTTCATCGGCAGAAAACCACCGCCCCCGTTTCATCACCCCGATCCGGGTGCTTACGTTGTCAATACGATCCAACGGGTTGCCGGCGAGCAAGACCAGATCGGCACGAAGCCCAGGAAATGAATCCCGTCCTGCTCGCCTACATCGTAGAGCGTGCAGATGTGAGGATGGTTCAGGCTGCTGCCGGCCTTGGCTTCACGCTCGAATCGTTCCCGGCGTTGCGGATCGTTGGCGAGGTGTTCAGGGAGGATTTTGATGGCTACGGTGCGGTCGAGGCGTGTGTCCGTAGCGCTATACACCTCTCCCATACCGCCGGCGCCAATCTGCGCCTTGATTTCGTATGGGCCGAGTCGGGTTCCTTCCGCAAAAGACACACCGCCCCCGTCATGTTTTGAGCTCTCCCGTAGGGCTGGCCATGTATTACGGAAGGAAGGCGGTGGGGTCAATTAAACGGTCGCGCGGTGTAATCCCGGCACGCCGAATGCGTTCGGCAGGGCGAACTGGACTCTACCTATTGGGGATAACAGCCGAGCAGATTCCGGGTGTTGGCGGCGCCCGACGTCAAAAGTTGAACAGATTCGTGAACTTGAAGAGGATTCCCCGATCCAGGACCTCGCCGGTCAGCGTGTCGCGCCTCTCGTTGAATACAAGGTAGATGTCGCTGAGCGGATGGTGGATCAGGTTGAACCGGATGTTCGAGCTGAACTCGTTTCTCTCGGCGTTGTACTGCAGGAAAGTGTTCAGGAACGCGCGGCTCGTGAACGCGTAGAGGACCTTCAATCCAACCAGCGTCGTGACAAAGTCTCCGGCGGGCATCGCGATATCGTTTCTGCTGAGTGTCGCCTCGAACTGCCAGTGGTAGTCCGGCTTGAAGGTGACATCTCCACCGATGGACCGTCGGGTCCCGTTCCAGAAATCGCCCCAATCGTAACTGATCCGGCCGCCGAGTCTGCGGCTGCGGTTGGAGTTGTAGGAAACTGAGTAATCGCGGAACTTGTAGTCGCCGAACGGAACGTCGTAGCGGAGAAATTCGTCGCGCTCGAAAGTCTCGCCCGCGTTGAAGTTCAGGGCAGCCCCGTCGATAAAGTTGACACCAAAGTTCGCGCCGTACTCCCGCGTTTCGATCTCGCCGGTGACGCCCTCATAGAAATCGTAGTTGGTCCCAAACGCGAGGTTTCGGACCCTTTCGCTCCCCTCCAGGAGCGGCTGGTAGGAAAAATCGGCCGAATAGTGCGCCATGTCACGGCGCCGGACAAAGCCGACCTCGGGGTTGAAATTGTCCCCGACCTTCTCGTAGTCGGCCCCGCCCGACAGCGTGTCGTCCCGCCACCCGAGGGAGAATTTGTGGGCATCCTGATCGTCATCGAAGCCGGGGGTCTGACTCCGCAGGACGTATCCCGAAACATCCAGGCGGTTGTAGAACTGAAAGACCGCATCAACACCGAAGACACGGTTGTAGTCGCCCTCGATCGTGGAATCGCGGTTCGTGAAGATCGCGCCCACGAAGGAGTTCTGCAACAGGTTCCGTTTAACGCGACCGATCATGAAATTGTCCGAAGGGAGACCGGCATCCCCCTCTTCATTCGGATCGACGCTCTGGGTCTTCATCGCGAGCAAACCGATTTCGTAGGCTCCCGCCGAGCCCGACAGACGCGTGCCGCCCAGGATCGGGACCGGCTCGCCTTCGTTCAGGCCGATCCGGCGGCTGAAGAATGGGATGAGGTTCTGACCTCCGCCCCGCCCCTGCGCGGCGGCGTTGCGGCCGCCGAATCCGAACAGACCGGAGTTCTCGAGGAAGAATTCCCGTTTTTCCGGAAAGAACAGACTGAATCGGGTGAGGTTGACCTGATCCTGGTCGACTTCTGTCTGCGAGAAATCCGTCCGGTAAGTCAAGTCCAGCGTGAGCGACTGCGTCACGCCGAGCTTCGCGTCGAAGCCTCCATCGTAGTCGAAGTCGTTCCCGAGTACCCCGCCGGAACGTTGCTGGATCAGTTCTGCAACCGCGTATGGCTTGACCTTGATGTTGCGGCCCGGGCGGACTCCCTCCACGCCACGAAGAGTGCCGGACAGCGAGACCCGGCTCATCCGGTACCGCCTGGGAATCGGCGCCCAGTTGGACTCCTCGTTGGCAAGCCGTATCTTGCGGTAAAGGTTCAGGCCCCATTCCTGCGACTCAGAACCAGAAAACCGCAACGTCGTAAACGGCACGGCAAACTCCACAACCCAGCGGTCTTCTTCGATCCGAACTTCGACGTCCCAGACACCGTCCCAGTTCTGGTTGACCTGGCTGTCGTTGGCCAACTGAAGGTCGCGACGGGCGCCCACCGGGTTTGTGGCGAAGAAGAAGGCGGAGCGATCGTCGTTGAGAGTATCGAGGAGGAAGCCGAACTCGTCTCCCTGGTCGAACGGCCCGTCCCGTTTCAGGCCGTCAATGATCATGTTGGCGACGTCTTCTTCCCAGCAGATGGCGCCGATGTATAGGTTCTTGCCGTCGTAGAGGAATCGGACTTCGGTCGGTTGGGATGCCGGACCGCCAGGGTCCCAACTGTTTCCCCACTGAACGAAGTCTCCGATAGGCTCCGCCCGCTGCCACGCCTCTTCATCGAGTCGGCCGTCGATGCTGATGGGTTCCTCGGTCGGCAGGGCATACGCGATGCGGCTCAGCTTCGCGGTTTCGAAGTCGATCTCGTTGGCGCCGGTCTGTCCCGACTGAGCCAGTGCCGTCGAAACCAGGAATAGGGGCAGGACTAGGAACAGTGCGGCCTTGTGCACGGCCGGATTGTAGCATCCATGCCGCCTCCGACATGTCACCGAGGTATTGTCAACGTAACGAGTCCAGATCGGCGGGAATCGCTTCAAACGCTAAGTTGTCTGGGGTGAATGACTGGGACGCAGGGATTCGAACCCCGACAGGCAGAGCCAGAGTTGCCATCCACTGTAGTATCAACAACATAGACTGAATGGTCCTGAGTGTCACAGAGTAATACGTTCAGCGTGTTAGCCCAAGCCCGCGTCCACTCGATAGCACCCCGTCGAAGCAGGTGGTCCCCCCAAAAGTCCCCACAGGGGTGCCGCGGGTTCTTTCGCTCCTTTCAACCCGTTTAAACGCTCTCGCTCGTCCCCAAACCCGACACACACGAGCGGGTTAGCAGTACTTTTCTACCCCTCCTCGGCACCCTAATCTACCTATGGCAGTCGAGGGTCGCTTCGTCCATCCCTCGCGCGCTAATCACGTCCGGTTCGAACGCTTCCCGGGGCCCGCTCCAGCATCTCCGCGAGCTCGCTCCTGGCCCGATCGATCGCCTTGCGTCCGCTCCCCGCCGCCCGCAACCACCGAGTGAGCGCGGCCCTGATCGCCTTCTCGTTCCGCGCGTCGTTCGCGTACCGGCGCCACCGCTGCGCGTTCAGATGGTCGGTCGGCGTCCAGCCCTTGTGGTGGAGCCAGTGGAGGTTACTTCTCGCCTGCTTGACGATCTCTTGGGCGGCGTTTAAACGCACTGATTTTCTCTTCGACATGGTGGACTCCGGTGGGTTGGCGGTGGCGATGCTTACACTCTATTTTACCGCGATACTTGGCACGCGAGCGAGCGCAGGAAAGGCGACGCTTACGGGCTTTACACGGCGCTGTCAACGAACGCTGATGGTGAGAGTCGGTTGGGCGTCGATCGCCGCTCACAGGCGTGCTGGAGGCGATCGGCGGGGGTGTGCCGGACGGGTCAAGAATCGGTTGGTCGGCCGGCCGTGATCAAGACATCGCTCGCTGCACTGGCGAGGGCGTTTAAACGCATCGAACGGTCTGAAAACGCGTCACGACTTCGGATGCTTCGATTTCACTTTTCCGGCGACTTCTCGGGAGTTGAGAACAGATCGGTAAGCACTACGGCGTTTATGAGGAGCGGTTGAGATCGTCAGAAACCCTGGTTTTGCGATTATGGTGTCGAGAGGCGAAGACAGGCTGCTCAGCGAAGCATCCAGAGGTTCAGCGGGGCGAAACCGGCAGGTTTCTGAGACGAACCCTTCTTCGGCCTGATTACTCCAGACAGGCGACTTTTCGGGACCCGTTCCGCCTCCCTTCCTCGCGACCATGCCGGGCAGGATTCGCGTGCAGCACTAGCGCCGCCCAGGCCGGTGCCATACAATGCAGGCATGGGCTTGTCTGACGCCGCGGCCCGGCCTGGGCCGACACCCCACGCGGCGTTCGCCACGACGCACTGGAGTCTCGTGGTCTCGGCCGGTCGCTCCGATAAACCCGCCGCCCAGCAGGCGCTCGCCGAGTTGTGCCAGACCTACTGGTACCCCCTCTACGCGTACGTCAGACGTCGCGTGCCAAACGTGCAAGACGCACAGGACCTGACGCAGGCGTTCTTCTCGCACCTGCTCGAAAAGCGGACCATCGCACGG
Organism: Terriglobia bacterium; assembly: GCA_965206125.1. GTDB lineage: Bacteria > Acidobacteriota > Terriglobia > 20CM-2-55-15 > 20CM-2-55-15 > CAXWPM01. The sequence continues at coordinate 148,602 of CBDBIN010000040.1, read as the reverse complement.
GCGGACCGCACGCGGGGCCGTTTCCGGGCGTTTCTGCTCACCGCGCTCAAGCACTTCCTGCTCAACGAGTGGGAGAAGGCGCGGGCCGAGAAGCGAGGCGGTGGCCGCTCTACGCTCTCCCTGGACTTCGACTCGGGCGAGTCCCGTTATCAGATCGAGCCCGCCAACGAGGTGACGCCGGAGGATCTCTATGAACGCCGCTGGGTCCTGACCCTGCTGGACCTGGTGCTCGCGCAGCTCCGCGCGGAGCTGACGGACGCTGGGAAGGAAGCCCACTTCGAGCCGCTCAAGCCGGCCCTCACCGGGGAAGCCACCGCGGCGGACTACGCGCGCTCGGCCGAGACGCTGGGGGTGACGGTCGCGGCCGCCAAGCAGGCAGGTTTCCGCCTACGGAAGCGCTATCGTCAGCTGTTTCGTGCGGAGGTGCTCCGCACCGTGGCGGACGAGGGTGAGGTGGACGACGAGATACAACGGATCCTGGCGGTCCTGGCTGGAAGATGAAGCGATGGTGTTACCGAACGCTGGCGATCCGGTAGGGGGAAAGTAGAGGCCGCGCTTTCCAATGGAGCCAGACACGCGATGACCGATACACGGCAGTGCCAGACATGTGGGGTGCCCCTCCCCGACGACGCGCCCGCCGGGCTCTGTCCCACCTGCTTGGTGAAGGCCGGTCTCGAGAGCGCCGCGCCCGCAGACACCGCGGTCGACCCCACGGCCGCAGCCTCGGGCCCGAGATTCGAGCCACCGTCGATCGACACTTTGACGACGCTCTTCCCCAAGCTTGAGATCCTGGAGCTCCTGGGCACCGGCGGCATGGGAGCGGTCTACAAGGCACGGCAGCCCGGTCTTGACCGAGTCGTGGCGCTGAAGGTCTTACCTCCCGAAATCGGCGGTGACCCCGCGTTCACCCAACGCTTTGCCCGCGAGGCTCAGGCCCTCGCCCGCCTCAACCATCCGCACATTGTTGCAGTGTACGAATACGGTCAGGCGGGCGACACCTCATTCATCGTGATGGAGTACGTCGACGGGACGAGCCTGCGTCAGTTGTTGGAAACCGCTGCCCTGGAGCCGGAGCATGCCCTGGTCCTTGTGCCGCAGATCTGCGACGCCCTCCAGTACGCCCACGATGAGGGCGTCGTGCATCGGGACATCAAGCCGGGGAACATCCTGCTGGACCGGAAGGGGCGAGCGAAGATCGCCGACTTCGGCCTGTCCAAACTCAAACACGAGGGTGATCATACTGAGGCGTCGCTGACCGGCACCCACCAGGTCATGGGCACCCTCCGATACATGGCGCCCGAGCAGATGGAGGGCACGCGCGACGTCGACCACCGCGCTGACATTTACTCATTGGGGGTGGTCTTCTACGAGATGTTGACGGGCGAGTTGCCGATCGGGCGCTTCCAGGCGCCGTCGCAGAAGGTTGCCGTGGACGTACGCTTAGACGACATCGTGCTCCGGGCGCTCGCCAAGGAACCGGAGCGCCGATACCAGCACGCCAGCGACGTGAAGACCGCCGTGGAGTCTATCGCCGCGACTGAGGGACAACAGGGTCAGGCGACGAAGACCGCATCGGCGGGGATCTCGGGGTCTGATCCCTTGTCTCGACATGACCCGCGGATGCATCAGGACACCCTGGCTCTGCTCGCCCTTCGAGACCGAACCATGGGACGCGTTCGCGCGCGACTCCGCCCGCTGCGCAGGGGACAGATCTTACTGTTGCTCCTAGGCCTGGTAATTATGCTGCTGACTGGGCTGACGTATAGCGTGAGCATCCCGGCCGGCGACTGGTCCCGGCTTGCGGCCGGCGTCATCATGAATATATACGGCGTCAGCGCCATCGTGGCGGCGTCGGTCACGCTCGAGAGGTACCGGGCCATCGACGACGCGGAACCCGCGGCGAAAATCCGGGAGCGGCTTGACCGGCTGCGTCTGTCCTGCGTGCGGTCGGATGCGTGGCTCGGGTTGTCCTGGATCGTTCTCTGGCTTCCCTTCCAGATGATGTTCGGCCTCGACTACTACCGCATGCCCCCCGCGCCGTGGGTCTTCTACCTGTGCCTGACGATCGGCCTGATCGTTCTGATCGGCTACTTGACGATTCAGCACCGGAAGAGCGGTACGCGCTCGTTGATGGAGATGTGGATGGAGAACGAGGAGAACTGTTTCAGCGTGGTCACGGCGCAGCGGGCGCTCCGCGAACTCGAACAGTTGGACGGCACGGTAGGGACCCGCTAGGAGAAACCGCTATCTGATCGCTGTGCCGTCTCAATAAGCCCACACTTTAGCCAGAGCTACCCTCAAAAGGTGTGTAAATAGCATAGGCGGTGATTATCCTTCCGGGTGAAATAAAAACCCGGGCGGAAGAGCCCGAAAGGAAGGAGTCACACCGCCATGAGCAAGAAGAACATTGATCGAAGTGTGGAGTCAAGAGTCTGCTTTGAACAGCTGGAAGAGTGGGTGCGAGAGCAGATCCAGTTTTACGTACAGGAACTGTTGGAGGATGAAGTGACACAGCTGCTGGGACGAAGAAAGAATGAGCGTCGCCGAGAAGTGGACGCGCCCGGTGGCTATCGCAACGGCTACGGTAAGGAGCGGCGACTGACGCTGAGTTGCGGAACGATCAAGCTGCGGCGTCCCCGAGTGCGGGATCTGGAAGAGCGTTTTGAGAGCCGGGTCTTGCCGCTGTTTGCCAAGCGGACGCAAGAGGTACGAGACTTGATTCCAGAACTCTATTTGCATGGTCTGGCCGAGGGGGATTTCGATCTGGCCTTAAGAGGGCTTTTAGGGGAAGAAGCGCCGCTGTCCCCCAGCACCGTAGCCCGGTTGAAGGAGAAGTGGCAGGGAGAAATGGAGGCCTGGCAAAGCCGTCGGCTGGACGATCTGGAAGTGGTGTATCTGTGGGCAGACGGTGTGTACATCAAAGCAGGGCTGGAGAAGGAAAAGGCCGTGATCCTGGTAGTGATCGCCGCTTTAAGTGATGGCACTAAAGTGGTGGTGTCGGTCAGTAGTGGTTATCGAGAATCGACCCAGAGCTGGTCCGAAGTGCTGAGGGATCTCAAAGAGCGGGGGATGAACCCACCGAGACTGGTGATGGCTGACGGGCATCTGGGGATCTGGGGAGCGTTGCGCAACGTTTTCCCAGAAGCCGACGAGCAGAGATGCTGGAATCATCGCATCGTCAACTTGCTGGCTAAGATCCCCAAGGGTCGGCACAAAGCGGCGTTGTTGGTGTTGCGGCAGATCCCTTATGCAGAAACACGGCAGGAAGCCGAGCAAGTCAAAGGACGATTCCAACATTGGTGTGGCAAGAGAGGACTGGAGGCAGCGGCTGATCTGATCGACCAGGACTGGGATCGGATGGTGACGTTTTACAACTATCCCAAACAGCAGTGGCAACATCTGCGGACTACCAATCCAGTGGAGTCTCCCTTCTCTGCTCTGCGACTGCGAACCGATGCCGCTCGAAGGTTCAAGAAAGTGGCCAACGCACGGGCTGTCATCTGGAAGATGCTGCTGGTCGCTGAGAAAAGATTTCGCCGTTTGAAGGCTCCGCACTTGATGAAGGATGTCTACCAAGGCGCCCAATATGTCAATGGAGTTCCAGTCAACCAAGTCACCGAGGAGAAAGCCGCCTGATGTCTATTTACACACTTATTGACGGAACCTCCTTTAGCCCCCGCAATGGTCTTGGTCTGCGAGTCACTTTTGCCCGGACTGGCGGCGGTCTCAGAAACACCACTACTTGACACAACACGCTCCAACCGGACCAGGCGGGCTTTCGCACCCAGATTAGTAACGACAAGAACATTGGCAGCAAGTCGACTCTACGCCGGGCTAGACCTCGAAGCGTCTATCCGTTCCGAGACCAGTTCGCTGGCAAAACCGCCAAACCAGCCGAGTGAAGCCTAAACAGAGTAGGCCTGAAGCTTCGATCACTGCTGCGGTGTCACACGCGTCATGGGTGTCACGGCTTTCCCATTCCATTCATATCTATCTGGCAGGTCCCCAAAGTTCTCGCTCTCGCGAATCGTCGGGCGGCTCCTCGCTGACAGACCGACGGAGCTGACAGTGGTCTCTTTTTCCAGATGGAAGAAGGGAAGGGTAGAGAGGGTAGAGAAGGTATCGGAGCACTGCCGTCAGTGGTGTCAGACCGTCAGCCGGTGGTCCGTCTCACGCGACAATCTCCATTCGCAAGCCGGTGGAGTCGAGTTGCGGCTCGGATGGGCGGATCACTGCCTCGCCGTCCGCGATGCGTTTCGCGGTCACCAGGAATGCGAGCGCGTCAACGATGTCGTCGCGCTTCACGTTGCCGCGCCCGAGTTCCAGACGTCGATTTGTGATGTCGTCTGCCGAGACCTCAAGACCGGGCTCTCGCAGCAGGATCAGCCTCTCTTCTTCGCCTTCGCGTGACTTCAGGCCGGAGTCCGCCGAGTCCGACTGCACGATTTGAGACACGGTTACGCCCAGCCTGATGCTTCAGCAGGGGGAGAACATCACTTATGTGAAGGAAATGATGGGTCACTACAGCATCCAGATGACGGTGGACCTGTACGATCATCTGGTACCAGGGGCAAACCGGGCGGCGGCCAATCGGCTGGAAAACTCCTTGTTGCAGTCAGTGGAGAAGGCCGGCACGTCCGGCTAGTTCCTATCGGCAAAGTGACGGGGGGTCCCCCCAAGGGTCCCCCCACCCCAGATCCAGCGAGAATCGCTCCAAACGCTAAGTTGTTAGGGGTGAATGACTGGGACGCAGGGATTCGAACCCCGACAGGCAGAGCCAGAGTCTGCAGTCCTACCGTTAGACGACGTCCCACCAACGCGATATCGCGTCATCGGAAAATGTAGCAGAGCAGCCAAACCGTTGCAAGGCACGCTAGTAGCCTCTGGTGAAAGTCGGGTCTACACTGAGGGCGGTCTGCGACCGCCCATTATTCGACGCTCATAAGAGCGCCGCTAGAGCTTCAGACGACTTTCATCACAGCCTCCTAGCCGTGCTTCAAGAGGGAATCGTTCGATTCGCGGCTTCGGAGACCCTCACGGGTCCGGTCGATCACCAGGTCCGACACGAAACCGCCATCGATCATCTCCTTGATGTAGTCGACCACGGCTCCATCGAGGGGGCAGGTCACCAGGTAGGTAAAGCGACGTCCGCCCACGGAAAGGATCTTCACGAGAGATGAATCCGATCCATCGTCCGACGCTGCGACTTCGATGTCATAAAAGGGATGGGTGATTTCGATCATCTCTATCGCCGGCCGCCTGACGACTAATCCGACGTCGACGGCTCTGGATCGGCGCCCTCTTCCGGCATCTCTTCTTCCGCGTCGGCTTCCACCTTCTCGATGTTGAAGATCTGGTAGCCTTCGGTCAGCGACTCGATCTGAAAGTTTATCTCGTCGTCGACCGCCAGCGTGCCTTCGGCCACGACACCCTCTGCGACGGGGAAGCCCATCGTCATGCCCATCATGAAGCCCGGGATCTCTTCGTGTTCGATAACTAGAACTCCGTCGTCACGGATCTCGCGGATGAAGCCGTGACCGAGGAATGGGTCTTCACGTGTGCCCGCTACCGGTTCAGCTTCCACCTCTGCTTCGGGAGCAGAAGCCGGTTCGGGATCGGCCGCGGGGGCACAGGACACCACAAGGATGGTGGACAGCAGAAGGGTCAGCGATAGCTTCAAGGGGTCTACCTCCGGATTGGCAAATCTTCGAGAGCCGCATCATAACAGCTTTGTCCACGGCCCTCGGAAATGCGGCATAATCGGTCCCTTATGTCAAAGGTGGTTCGCGACGCCGTACACGGCGACATCGAGTTGACGGCGCCCGAGATGGAGCTGATCGACACCCCCGAGTTCCAGCGGCTGCGGGGTATCAAGCAGCTGGGAACGGCTTTTCTGGTCTACCCGTCGGCGACCCACACCCGCTTTGAGCATTCCCTGGGCACTTCCTGGATGGCGCATCGGCTGGTTCAGGCGCTGAGACGAGACCGGCCGATCCCTGCCGACGAGGAATTGCTGATCCGGTTGGCGGCCCTGCTTCATGACGTGACGCACATTCCTTTCGGGCACACGATCGAGGACGAGCGGCGAGTCCTGCCCAGGCACGATCGGGACGCCGAGCGGCTGCGGTATTTCATCGACGATTCCGCGATTGGGGATATTCTCCGTCGTCACGGAATGCTGGAAGACGTCCGCGAAATCATCGAGGGCAAGGCGGGCGTGAAGTCCGATATCGTCGGTGGGGCGATCAGCGCGGACCTACTCGACTACCTGCGCCGCGACACTTATTTCTGCGGCCTTTCCCAGTTCTACGACGAACGGATCTTCCAATCATTTGGCGAAGAGGACGACAGGCTCGTCCTGCGATTGGAGAAGCGCGGCCGGCTCAGGCGCGATGCGCTTTCGGAACTGGTGAACCTGCTGCGCATCCGGTACACGCTGTCGGAAAGAGTGTACTTTCATCATACGAAGCTGGCGTCGGGGGCGATGATTTCCAGGGTTGTGGAACTGGCCCTTAACGAAGGGTTGGACCCGGCCGAGCTGCGTACGCTCAGAGACGACACGCTGCTCTGGATGCTGGGAGAGCGTTTTTCATCCCATGCCGGTATGCAGCACATCCTGGGTTGCTTCGCCTCACGCCGCCTGTACAAGCCGTGTTACATGCTCACCGTGGATCTTGGGGCCGAGGGCCAGAGCCGGATCGAACAAAGGTTTCACTACCAACCGGAAGAACGGGAGGCTGCCGAGAGATCGATTGCGGCTGCGGTTGGAATCCAGCCACATGAAGTCATCGTTTACTGCCCCTCGCTCGGCATGTCTCTGCCCGAGGCGGAGGTGCCGGCGCGGTTGGGTGGAGGCGGAATCCAACCGCTTTCTGGCAGCAACAATGAGGAGATACGCATCCTGAAGGAAAAGCACCGCGCTTTGTGGAAGTTCCTCGTGCTGATCGATCGGGCGGTCTGGGATCAGCGAGGCCGCGTCAGCGACGCTGCTGAAGAGGTATTCGGCATTCCTTCAGAGAGCGCCGCATGATCTCCTCAACGTTTTTCTTCCTGTTCTCCCAACTCGCCGTCGGGATGCTGTTAACGCTTCTGTTCATTTCTCCCCGATCCATCGGCAATAGCTTCTTCAAATTCAGCAGCCAGACCGCGGCAATCCTGCTGGGGGTAACGCTGGGTTTTGAATTCCTGTTTCCCTCACCCGTGCGTGAGAGCGCGCTGCCGGTGGTATTCCTGGCCGTCTCAGCCCTGCTGGCGGGTATCTACAATCGGACGGTCCACATCGATAAGTACGGCCCGGCGATGTGGGTGTTGATCGCCTCGATCGGGGCGGGATTGGTTTCGATCACGCTGGACTCGCTGGCTTTCAACCGCCTGATGGAGTTAGGCGGTTGGGAGTCATGGCTCCTCGTGATCAATCACCTGGGTGGTACGGCGCTGCTGGGTTCGGGAATGCTGACGATGGTGTTCGGTCACTGGTACCTGGTCGTGCCGAATCTGTCGATCGATCCACTGAGGCGGTTGACGAAGGTCTATATCGCAACGATTGCATTCCGGGTTTTGACGATTCTCGCTACGCTGGCCATGCTGCGCGTTAATCAGTCGATACCGCTGGCCAACGTCGCGTCTGAACTGTTCGTCCGTCAGGGCCTGTTCTTCTGGCCGCGCTTTCTGTTCGGGGTCGTGGTGCCTATCGTTCTTGGCGTGATGGTTTGGAGCACCGTGAAGCTGCGGCACACGCAAGCTGCAACGGGGTTGCTGTACCTGGTGGTCGTGACGCTGCTGTTCGGTGAATTTTTCTCGAAGTTCCTACTCTTCTCGCTGGGCCTGCCGCTGTAGACGCAAAAAAAGAGCAGCCGTTCGAGGCTGCCCTTTTTGCGAATCTTCGGACTTTGATCAGGATGTTGGGTCGCTGGTCGTCTCCTCGGCTTGGGCGGGAGCCTCGGTTTCTGCAGTCAGATCGATAATGTCCTGTTCGATCAATTCCTTCTTGTCCGCCTTTTGACCCAGGTACCGTTTGTAGATCTTCCAGTCCGGCGTGACGACGAAAGTCGTCGGGAAGCCGAGGAGGCCACCAAAACCGGAGACGACGTCCTCGTCTCCCATCACGACCGGATACTCAATCCCGAGTTCGTCGATGTAGGGTTCGACGTCATCGAAGGAGCCCGACTCGACTGTGATCGCCAGCATGACCAAGTTGTCACTCTGTTCGTGATGCAGCGTGTTGAAGTTCGGGATTTCTTCGATACAGGGCTGACACCAGGTCGCCCAGAAATCCACCACGACTACCTTGCCTTTGAGGTCTTCGGAATTCAGTTCGCCGCCGGCCAGCGATGCGAGGATGAATTCGGGAGCCGGCTTCAGAGCATCGGCTGCCTCTATCAGGGCCGCGTCAGCTACTGCTGCTGCGTCACCGCTGCCCGGCGCGGTTACCGTGCAGCCGGTGAGAGCCAGGCAGACAATCGTCACGAACAGAATATTTTTCATGTTGTGCCTCTCCAAGGGTTTATAAGCAAAAAACTATAGCATACTGGCCAGCCAGCCGGCCTGACTTCGATCACGGGACTCTTAGACTTCGCCGCCGGTCAGATGTTAGAGGCCGTTTCCGAGTGGCCGTCGGAACCCCATCGGGCGGTTTCGTTCGTTCCCCGATCCCCTTGTTTCGTATAATTCGACTCGATGCGGCAAGAGCAGCGGTTGCAGGAACTTCTGACCGAGAAGCGCCTCAAGAAGACGGCGCAGCGGACCCGTGTCTGGGAAGCCATTCTCGAGGCCGATGAACACCTGTCCGTTGAGGACATCAGGGAACGTCTCCTCGAGAGGGGCCATCGAGTCGGGTTGTCGACGATCTACCGAACGCTTAAAATCCTGCTCGAGTCCGGGATGGTTCGGCAAGTGCGCTTCGGGAGCACGACACAATACGAGGCGCTCGTCAGCCAGCCCAATCACATTCATTTTGTCTGTAACCTATGCGGCAAGACCGAGGAGTTTTCCTCGAGAAGAATCGAAAAACTAATCCGGGAAGAGACGGCGAAACACGACTTCCAGCCGGTATACAGCCGTTATGCGATCTTCGGTCTGTGTCGCGAATGCGCGCGGAATGAAAGGTCCGAGACCGGGCTCGGTGAAAGTGGGCGGCAGGCGAAGATCCTCGCACGCGACGCGCTGGAACTGACGCTGGCGGTCGAACGGCGCGGTTACAGCTTCTACAGGAACGCTTCGGAGAAGACCAAGGATCCAGCTGGACGACTCATGTTTCGCCAACTGGCAGAGGAGGAGTCCGAGCACATGGACCGTCTCGGGCGGGAGTACCGAGCCTTGATGGATGAGCACCGCTGGCTCCGTCGCGAACCGGCAAGGCTGCCGGTCACGCGAAAGATCGCCGATCAGATATTTCCGGAACGCGAATTGCTGAAGCTTGAAGTCGACGAGGGCACGACGCACCTGGACGCGCTGGGGATCGCGATCGATCTGGAGAGGCGGTCGCACCGCTATTTCACGAGCTTCGCCCGCCAACTCGATGACCCACGCGGGCGCAAGATCTTCCGGGAATTTGCGCGCGAGGAGCGGTCCCATCTGGATAGCTTGCTGGAGGAGTACGAAAAGTTGAAGAAAGAGATGAAATGATTCGGGTTGCCCGTAGCATCTGCCTTGCGTTGGTGTGGGTATCGACGGTCTTTCCTCAGGCACAGATGTCGTCCGGCGGCATTTCCGGCCGGGTTTCTGACCCGACGGGTGCTGTGGTTGGGTCGGTAGCGGTCACGGTTGAAAACATGGAGACCGGCCTCGCCAGGGGGGCCATCACCGACCGGTTGGGCAACTACCGCTTCCTGCTGCTCCCTCCGGGGGCGTACGAACTGCGATTTGAGCTTGCGGGCTTCACCATCGCAACCCATCGTCCGATGCAAGTTCAGATCGGTCAGTCCCTTGAGATCAACATCGAGTTGACACCGGCGGACCTCCAACAAGAGGTCATCGTTATCGGAAACGCGCCGATCGTCGAAACGCAGAAGATCCAGCAAGCCGACACCATCACCAGCCTTCGAATTGAAAACCTTCCGATAAACCGACGGAGTTTTCTGGAGTTGTCCCTGCTGACGCCGGGAGTGACGGACTCGAGGGCACTCGTCGGCTACTCTCTACCGCAGACGCCGACTTCAGGGTTGTCGTTCGCCGGACAGAGCGGGCGATCGAACAGCGTGACCATCGACGGTGTCGACAACAACGACAATGCCGTTGCGTCGGTCCGCTCGACTATCAGCCAGGAGGCCGTCCAGGAATTTCAGATCAATCGGTCGAACTATGCGGCGGAATTCGGTCGCGCCTCCGGCGGTCTGGTCAACATCGTGTCGAAATCCGGCACGAACGCGTTGCGGGGCAATGCTTTCGCCTTCCTCCGCAATCAGGCCCTCGACGCACGGAACGCGTTCGCGTTCGGCCCGAACGGGGGCAACACGGATCCGCCGTTCCGGAGGGTGCAGGCGGGTTTCACGGTGGGAGGTCCCATCGCGCCGAGCCGGAGCTTCTTCTTCCTGTCCTACGAGGGCCTCGGTCAGCGCGAGTCAAACTTTTCGACCTTTCTGGAAGACCCGGGTATTTTCGACCTGACGCCGACCCAGCGGGAGCTGGTGACGATGCTCGGGGGCGCGCCGGTCCCCGCGCTGCAATTTCTCGGTGGAGCGCTCGAGCGTGCTCTCACAACATCCGAGGATACCTACCCCGGCACGATCCGGCTGCTTCGGGAAAACAGCGGCGTCTTTCCCTTCCGAAACAGCGATAACACTGCGTCGCTCCGGATCGACCACCAGGTTTCGACGGACAACCAGATGTTCTTCCGGGGATCGTTTGCGGACGTTGACACAGTGGGCGGATCGTTTGGCGGCCTCAAGGGACCCTCACGCGGGGCGAACTTCCAGATCCAGGATGCAGCGGTCGTCTTCGGAGATTCGCACTTCTTTTCTCCGACCCGCGTTAACGAATTCCGGTTCCAGTTCTCTGGCCGGGACTTCAATGCATTTCCGGCGGATCCGTTTGGGCCGGAGATCAACATCAACGGCACGGCCCTGGTGGGACGCGACTTCTTCCTACCCTCGAAACGAACCGAGAAGCGCTTCCAGTTCCTGGACAACTTCACTTACGTAAGCGGTGGCCACGAACTGAAGTTCGGTGTCGACTTCCACCACCTCCCGCTCGACACGGAAACGGAAGTCTTCTTCGGTGGCCAGTTCACTTTCGGCGAGGCCATACCGCTGGGTCTTCTGATCGCGAACGCCGGGGCCGACCCGAATGACGTCGGTGCGGCGCTCGTGGCGTTCGGAAGAGGGGACCTGGTTCCCGCGTTGGCTGAACCGATTACCTCGCTTCAGGCGTTCAACCTCGGGTTACCGCTCAGCTATCAGCAGGGTTTTGGAAACCCCAGGGCCGACCTGGTGAACAACCTGTTGGCGGCCTACGTTCAGGACCAGTATCGCGTGACACCGAATCTCACGCTCAGCCTTGGCCTCAGGTACGACCTCGAGCTCCAGCCCTCACCGGTCCATCGGGACACGAACAACGTTGCAGGCCGCCTCGGCTTTGCTTACGACATGGGCGGCACCATGGTCGTTCGTGGTGGATACGGCGTCTACTATGCGCCGGTCTACCAGGCCATCGTGTTCATCGAGAGAGTGCTCGACGGTACGCAGATTTCCCAGGTGCTCGTGCCTCTAACGGATCGATTCGCCGCATTCGGCATCCGGACGACCTCGGCCGAGGTATGGGCGCTGCTGAACCGCGAGGGGGTCATCGGCCAACGTCAGATCAACGAAGCCGATATCGCTCCACTGGGCTTGCAACCGGGCATCACGCCGCCGGTCCTGCTGCGGTCGGCGCCCGACCTGGTGAATCCATACAGCCAGCAGGCCAGCCTCGGCGTTGAACGCCGGCTGGGCCGGGACCTGAGCGTCGGCGTCAGCTACATAATGAACCACGGCAGCAAGCTCTTGCGTTCTCGCAACACGAATCTCCAGATCGTCGGGAGCAACGCCTACGGACCGACGTTTGGCCCCATCGATCCGACGATCCTGCAGGACAATCAGGTCGAATCGACGGGCAGTTCGATCTACCACGGAATGACGGTGACTCTTCAGAAGAGGTTCAGCGACTTCCACCAATTTCAGGTGTCGTACACGCTCGCCAAGGCCATCGACGACACCACCGACTTCATCACAGATCTTCAACCGGCGAACCAACTCGACATGCGGGCGGAACGGTCGCTTTCCGCGTTCGATCAACGCCAACGCCTGACGTTCAGCGGAGTCCTCGTATCGCCGTTCGATCGAGGCTTTGGTGTCGGCAAGGTCCTGGCCGATGTGACGGTTTCGTCGATCCTCACCATGTCGAGCGGGCATCCGTTCAACCTGCTGTTGGGTTTCGACGCCAACGGAGACACGAACGCCAGCACGGACCGCCCGTTCGAAGCCGGGCGGAACACTGGAAGGGGACCGGCCTTCGTGAGCTTGGACCTGCGTCTGGCTAAGACCTTCACGTTCGGTGACAGTCCGTTGAGTGTGGAAGCTCTGGTCGAGGCATTCAATGTTTTAAACCGGGTCAACTTCTCCGGAGTCAACAACACGGTCGGTACACGAACGCTGGATTCGTTCGACGTCGAGGGGAAGCGGACGCTCGCACCCACAGATTTTCTTGGTTTTACTTCCGCATTCGCCCCGCGCCAGATTCAGCTGGGTGTGCGGTTCCGGTTCTGACCGAGGCTCCTAACAATCGCACATGGATGTTGTTGAGCGACTCTTTCGGCTGGACGAAAACGGGACCACTATTCGGACCGAGGTGCTTGGCGGGCTGACGACATTCATGACGATGTCTTACATCGTCTTCGTTCAGCCCGCTCTGCTGAGCACGGTCGGGATGGATTTTGACGCTGTCCTGGTCGCCACCTGCCTGATCAGCGCATTCGGCACCTTGCTGATGGCCTTCCTGGCCAACTACCCGATCGCCGTGGCTCCGGCCATGGGACACAACTTTTTCTTCGTTTTTACTGTCATCGGCACGATGGGCTACACGTGGCAGGTGGCGTTGGGAGCTGTCTTCATATCGGGCATTCTGTTTCTGGTGATGTCGATCTGGGGGGTCCGCGAAGCCCTCATCGAAGCGATACCCGATTCGCTAAAGCACGGAATTGCGGTCGGGATCGGGCTGTTGATCACGCTGGTTGGCCTCGAGTGGGGTGGGTTCGTGGTCGGCAATCCGGGCACGCTCGTAGCTATGGGAGACTTGGGGCGCCCGGAGGTATGGATGTCGACCGCGGGGATTCTCGTGACGATGATCCTTCTCGTACGGCGTCAGCGAGGCGCCATCCTTGCGGGGATCCTGACGAGCACCCTTGTGGGTCTCGCTCTCGGTGTCGTCCGTTTCGAGGGAGTCTTCTCGCTCCCGGTCTCACCCGCACCGGTCATGTTCCAACTCGACATTGTCGGAGCGCTGAGTTTGGGCGTGTTGCCGGTGATCTTCGTCTTCTTCTTCCTCGACCTGTTCGACAGCATCGGATCGCTGATCGGGATCGCCCAGCAAGGCGGATTCATGCGCAATGGCCGTCTTCCGAGGGTCAGGGAAGCTCTGATGGCGGACGCGATCGGGACCACGGCCTCGGGAGTGATCGGCAATTCGAGCGTCGTCAGTTACATCGAAAGCGCTACGGGTGTTGCCGAGGGCGCACGTACGGGCCTTGCGAACGTCGTCACGGCGCTTCTGTTTCTTCTGGCCTTGTTCTTTGCGCCGCTTGCGCGGATGATCGGCGCCGGTCACGAAGGTTCGGCCGGGCTCACCTTGTACCCGACTGTAGCTCCCGCCCTGATCATCGTAGGAGCCTTCATGATGCGCAACGTCGGTCGCATTGTCTGGGACGATCCCCGGCAGTACATTCCGGCGTTCATCACGATCACGATCATCCCGTTTACCTTTTCGATCACCGACGGCATCGCCTTCGGGTTCATCAGCTACGTCGCGCTGACCCTCGTCGCCGGGCGTGCCCGGGAATTGCACTGGATGATCTGGGTGTTTACGGGCCTCTTTCTCATCCGCTATATCGCCGTGGGGCCGTGAAAAGGGCTCTGCCACAGGCTGCCAAGGTTTCCATCGTCCTGCCGTTTCGTGACGCGGCTGATACGATCGAGGAGTGTCTGGACTCGATCATCAGCCAAACGCTCGCATCATTCGAACTGATCGCTATCGATGATGGTTCGACGGATCGATCCCTCGAGCGCCTGGGCCGAGTCGGAGCCGGAGACGATCGCATCCGTGTGTTCAGCCCCGGCCGCCTGGGCCTGGTTGCCGCTCTCAACTTCGGTATCGCCCGCGCCGAAGCCCCCCTCATCGCCCGAATGGACGCCGACGACATCATGCATCCGGCGAGGCTTGAGCGGCAGCGGGATTTTTTGGCCCGGAGGCGGAACGTCGCGCTCGTCGGTTGCAGGGTAGAGCTGTTTCCGTCGAGCGGCATCCGCGCCGGCTACAGAGAGTACGTGCGCTGGCAGAATGGGTGCGTTTCCGCCGAGGACATTGCCGACAATATATACGTCGAATCCCCATTCGCTCATCCTTCAGTCATGGTTCGCCGCTCCGTGTTCGACAAGCTCGGAGGATATGCCGAGGGAGAATTCCCGGAGGATTACGATATGTGGCTTCGCATGCACCGGGCGGGTTACCGCATGGCGAAACTGGAAGACGTGCTGCTCTACTGGCGCGATCGACCCGGGCGGTTGTCGCGCGTCGATCGACGATACGCGAGGGAGGCTTTCGATCGGGTGCGTGCCGAATACCTCGCCGAGGACCGAAGGCTCCAGGGCCAAAGGCCCGTCGTGGTGTGGGGGGCCGGCCGTCGTACGCGACAGAGGGCCCGCCTGCTGATCGACCGAGGCGTCGTTCCGGTTGCGTGGATCGATATCGATCCGAGAAAAATCGGACACACTGTCTGGGGACACCCGGTTAGATCCGCAGATTGGCTGGCCGAGCGCCGCCCACGGCCGTTCGTCCTCGTCTATGTCACCCGCCACGGCGCGCGCGACGAGGTTTCCAAATACCTGGAGTCGGTAGGGTACCGCCGGGGTCGAGACTACCTGGCGGTCGGGTGACAACAGTCGGGTCTGCGACCACCTATTATTCAGCCCTTAATGGAGCTTTCAGGCTTCGTGATGGGTTCGGTCGTCGGGTCTGCGTGGCAAGATCCCCAGAAGAATCATCCCGAGCACGAAACCCCCGATGTGGGCCCACCAGGCCACCCCCCCGGCCGCAGCGTCGGCGATCCCGAGCGAGCTCGCCCCCTGAAGGAACTGCATGACGAACCAGAACCCCAGAACGATGATCGCTGGGATTTCTATGATCTGTATGAAGAAGAACAGGGGCACGAGCGTCAGGACCTTGGCCCACGGGTAGAGCAACAGGTATGCCCCGAGGACTCCGGCAATCGCGCCGCTGGCGCCGACGCTGGGGATTTCGACGTAGGAATTGATTGCCGTGTGGACGGCTCCGGCGCCGAGCCCTGCCAGGAGGTAGAAGAGCGCAAAACCGCCGTGGCCCAGGCGATCCTCCACGTTGTCGCCGAAAATCCACAGGTACCACATGTTGCCGATCAGATGCAGCCATCCGCCGTGCAGGAACATCGATGTAAAGAATGGCAGGGTGACCCCTACTAATGATTGTCCTGAGGCCGGCCACTGGAATACATTAGTAGGTATGACACCGTATTCGTAGAACAGAGCCCCCAGCTCCGGGCCGAGAGATAGTTCGTAGAGGAAGACGAGCGAATTGACCACAATGAGAGACACCGTAACGGCCGGGAACGTGCGTGACTTGATGTTGTCGCGGAACGGAATCATGACGTGTCGCCGTCTGGTGATTGCGCTTCTGGTCTTTTCGATCGGGTTGACTTGGCCGGCTCCCCTCCCGGGACAAGCGGTCGATCCGGAAGCTCTTGAATCATTGTACAGCTTGGATTTCGAGCCGGCCGAGCAGAAATTCCGCGAGTTGACCCTCGAAGATCCTGCGAATCCGACGTATTGGAACCTGCTGGCATCATCGATTTGGCTCAGGATCGTTTACGAACAGGAGAAACTCGGCCTGGACAGTTACACGGGCACGAGGCTCGGAGGGTCGGGATCGACCGATATCGTGAACCCGGAACGCGAAGCCCGGGTGCGTGATGCGATCCAACGCGCGATAGAAGCCGGTGAGGCGATCCTTCGGGAGGACCCACAGGATCTGGAAGCGCTCTATGCCATCGGCGTCGCCTATGGAACCCTTGCAAGTTTTGAGGCCCTGGCCAAGCGCGCCTATCTCAAGGCGAACGGGGCAGCCAAGCGGGCGCGGGAATACCACATGCAGGTCCTTAACCTCGATCCCTCCTTCAACGACGCTCGCCTGTCCATCGGTACCTACGATTACGCGCTTGGAGAGATTCCGGGTTTCCTCCGCTTCGTGCTGGGTTTCATCGGGATTCGTGGTGGAGACACAGAGGGTGGAATCGAGCAACTCGAGTACGCGGCAGAGCTTGGCGATCGCGCCAGCACGAACGCGAAGATGGTCCTCGTCGTCGTCTACAACAGGGAAGAGGAATACGACAAGGCCCTGGAGGTCCTGAAGGATCTGCATTCGGACTACCCTCGGAACTTCCTGCTCGAACTGGAACAAGCGTCGGTCTACGGGCGGAAGGAAGAGTGGGATGCGGCAATCGCGGTGTATGAGACCGTCCTTCGGAAGGTGGAGGACGGAACCGACGACTACGATCGACTCGACGCCGAACCGGTCCTGTTCAAGATCGGCGAAGCGAACGTGCACAGCCATCATAACGACCGTGCGATTCCTGCGTTCACACGAGTGATATCGGGATCGGCTGCGACCGCGGGTCTCAAGGCACGCTCCCATCTCTGGATGGGAAAGATGTACGACTCTGTCGGCGAACGCGACACTGCGCTCGAGCACTACAACGCGATTCTCGCCCTCGACTCCGATGAGGACCTTAAGGATGAGGCGCGGCGGTTCCTCAGGCGTCCGTTTTCGGGGTGACCGGTTGGGGTTGAAGAGTACGAACCGCAAAGACGCAGAGACGCAAAGCAGATCCTGAAATAGTTTTCTTTGCGCCTTTGCGTCTTTGCGGTGAGTTCCGATGCCTATCGACAAGCGATGCCAGTCGATTTTGGCACGCCCGTCGCGCTTGAGCACGCGGTCGACCCGGACGCTACCGCTCCCGGTGACTGGAACGGGGATTACCCGGTCGCTACCGCTCCCGGTGACTGGAACGGGAATTACCCGGTCGCTACCGCTCTCGGTGACTGGAACGGGGATTACCCGGTCGCTACCGCTCCGGGTGACTGGAACGGGGGTTACCCGGTCGCTACCGCTCCCGGTTCTGTAGGAAGTCTTCGACTTCGTCCAGGGTGGGGATGCCGGCCCGGGCGCCCAGGTGCATGCACTTCATGGCCGCGGCAGCCTGAGAGAATCGGACGCTGCGCTCCAGTTCCCATCCGGCGAGGACGGCGTAGATGAAAGCGCCGTGAAACACGTCGCCGGCCCCGGTCGTGTCGGCTACCGGCACGTCGAAGGCCGGGAAGTGCACGACGTCTCCGTCATGTAGGAAGGCCGCACCGTCCGCTCCCATGGTGAGGCCGATCAATCGAGCGGGGAACCGGTCCGCCAACGCCCGAACGGCGGACTCAGCGTTCGGGCACGCTGTGAACTCCATGGCGAAATCGCCGGCGGCGATCAGGTAATCGACCAGGGTCAGAAGCTCTTCGGTCGAGTCGTCGTAACGTTGATCGATATCGACCATGACCGGAAGCCCGGCCGCACGGGCCTGCCGTGCCGCCCGTAGCGCCGCGGCGCTGTCGTGACCGTCGAGATGAAGCAACCGTCCTGCCGTCGTCATCTCCGGACAAACGTGGTCCGGGGGAAAGACCAGGCGCGGGTCGCGGTGCCATAGGATGGTTCGTTCGCCCACGCCTTCCTCGACCAGCGCAAAAGCCATCTGACTGGTGGCCCCCTCGATGATGCGGACGTGTGCGGTATCGATGCCTTCGCTCTCGAGACTGTCCAACTGGGCCCGGCCGAGCTCGTCGGACCCGACCGAGCCGATGTAGGAGGCTGACAGTCCGAACCTGCGGCAGGCAGTCAGAGCAGTCGCCACCTGGCCGCCAGGCTCGAGCCGGAGCTGGGAGATCGGGACCTTGCCGTCCGGTTCGGGGAAACGCGGAAGGACAGCAATGTAATCCATCGCGTTCAGCCCAAGACCCACGACGTCGTAGCTGGGCGAGGGAATCGTGGTGGCATTGCCTCCGCTAGACATGTTTAAATCAAAATTTCGGAGAGGGTTCCATCAAACGGCGTCATGCCTCTTCACGAGAGCGATTCCATCATACTAAAGACTTACCCGCTCGCAGAGGCCGACCGCATCGTGGTCTTCTTCAGCCGCGACTACGGCAAGCTCCGAGGTGTCGCCAACGGCGTACGGCGAATGAAGAGCGGTTTTGGGGCCTCGCTGGAACCGCTGGCGCGGTCGAAGGTGACATTCTTCCGGAAAGAGACCTTTGACCTGGTACGGATCCGCTCCACCGAACTGGTCGATTCGCCGATGAAGCTCCTCGGGGACTACGATCGGGCAGTCCTGGCCGCCCATGCCGCCGACCTCGTCGACCGCTTCCTGCCGGACCACGAAGTGCACGACGAGGTCTTCCGGCTGTTCAACCTGGTGCGTCAGTCGCTGATTGATGCCTGCCCGCTCGAGTTGGCTCGTTGCTATTTCGAGGTGTGGATGCTCCGGCTCGCCGGTGTGTTCCCGGACCTGTTCACCTGTTCCCTCTGCTCGCGCCGCATGGAAGACGCCGAGAGGCGGGTTCTGCTGCCGGGCCTCACCTCGGTCGGGTGCCCCCGATGTGAACGGGGAGAAGGGATCGATATGCCTTCCCGCACGGTCGATGCGTTTCGGTGGATACTGACTCAGCCGCTCAGCGAGGACAGCGGTCGGCCGGAAACCGAAGGACTCCAGCACGTCGGCCAGCTGGATAAGCTCTGGATGGATCGTTTTTTCGACCGATGACCTTTCAACAACTCATGCTCGCGCTGATGGATTTCTGGGGGCGCCGGGGCTGCGTTCTGCAGCAACCCTACGACGTCGAGGTTGGCGCGGGAACGATGCATCCGGAGACCTTCCTGCGCGTGCTGGGGCCCGAGCCCTACCGAGTGGCGTATATCCAGCCCTCGCGACGCCCGGCGGACGGAAGATACGGGGAGAACCCGAACCGGCTCGAGAAACATCACCAGTTGCAGGTCATCCTGAAACCTCCGCCCGCCGACATCCAGATGATCTATCTGGAGTCGCTGACGGCTATGGGCATCAAGCTCGAAGAGCACGACATCAAGTTTGAGGAGGACAACTGGGAGTGGCCCATGGGCGGCGCTACCGGTGTCGGTTGGCAGGTCATGCTCGACGGAGAGGAGATCACGCAGTTTACGTACTTTCAGCAGACCGGCGGGCTCGATCTGCTGCCCATCTCGGGGGAGATCACCTACGGCCTGGAACGGATCCTGATGTACCTGAACGACGTGGAGAACGTCTACGACCTCCCTTGGAACGAGCACGTCACCTACGGTGAGATCCGCCGCCGTGACGAGTTCGAGTTCTCGAAGTATTACTTCGAATTGGCGGACGTGGATCGGTACTTCCGCCTGTTCGACGAGCATGAAGCGGAGGCACAGCATCTGTTGGAGGAGAACCTGGTGCTGGCGGCCTACGACAACTGCCTGAAGTGCTCGCAGCTGTTCAATGTTCTCGACGCAAGGGGAGCGATCAGCGTCACCGAACGGGTGCATGTCATCGCTCGGGTGAGGGCGCTTCTGGGACGGGTTGCCCGTGCCTATGTTGCGGGCCGACTCGCCCTGGAGTTTCCGCTGCTCGACAGAGAGGCCGCGCTCCGCGAAGTCGCCAGGGCGCGTCGGCGAGCCGAGCAGGGTTCGAAGAAGCGGAAGAAGAAGCGGAACGAGGAGCGGACCGGCTGATGAAAGGCGAATTTCTTCTCGAAATCGGCGCAGAAGAGATACCGGCCCGCGCCATGGACAAGGCGCTGAGTGACCTTGGCGCAGGCTTCGAAGAACTTCTGACCGAGAGCGGCCTGGAGTTTGACCAGGTGCGGACGCTGGGAACCGCGCGCCGCCTGGTCGTCCATGTGCCATCGCTCACGGAGCGCCAGGAAACGCGTAAGGTGACGACGCTCGGGCCGCCTAAGAGCATTGCTTTCGAAGATGGCAAACCCTCAAAGGCACTCGAGGGCTTTGCGCGCAAGGCGGGCGTCGGTGTAGGCGACCTGAGCGTTTTCGACACCGAGCGGGGTGAGTACATGGGATTCGAATCCGAGGTCGAGGGCCGGCTGACCTCTCGAATCCTCTCCGAGGGAATTCCTGGACTTGTCCGACATATGTCCTTCCCCAAGATGATGTACTGGTCCGACCCCGGTCAGCGGTTCGCGCGGCCCGTCCGTTGGGTCGTCGCGCTTTTCGACGGTACGGTGATTCCTTTGGAACTGTACGGCGTTTCCGCCGGAACGGTGTCGGATGGACACCGAGTTCTGGGCGAACGCGCCATTCGTGTCTCCGGTTTCGACGATTATGTCGGGAAGCTCGAGAGCAACTACGTGCTCGTGGACCAGGCCGCGCGCCGGGGGAAGATCGAATCCGAGCTGGAAGGTGAATCGGCGGCTCGCGGCGGGCGGATCATCGCCGACGCCGGGTTGCTCGAAGAAGTCGTCTTTATCAATGAATATCCGTCGGTCGTGGCGGGCGAGTTCGATTCCCGGTTCCTCGAGCTGCCGCGAGAGATCCTGATCACCGTCATGCGGGTGCACCTGAAGTATTTCGGTGTGGAGGATGCCGATGGAGCGTTGTTGCCGTACTTCCTGGCGGTGACGAACACGAAGGAAGATGTCAACGGCCGGATTCGGAAGGGCCACGAAAGAGTCTTGCACGCGCGCCTGGCCGACGCCCTGTTTTTCTGGGAGGTCGACGGCAAGAAAACGCTCGAAGAACGACGGGAAGGGCTCGGGACGGTCGTTTTCCAGAAGGAACTGGGGTCCTACAGCGACAAACTCGTGCGGCTTTTGCCCATGGCCGCGGCGATCGACGAAATGACAGGCGCGGGGGTTGCACCCGACACACTCGCAGATGTCGTCGGATGGTCGAAGTCCGACTTGATGACGGATCTGGTCGGTGAATTCCCCGAGATGCAGGGCGTTATCGGGGGACTCCTGGCTCGCCGAGAGGGCGCATCCGAAGAAGTTTGGAGGGCCATTTACGAGCAGTACCGTCCGACGAGTCTCGAGGACAGCTCACCTGGGACCATGGGCGGTGTCGTGCTGTCGCTGGCCGATCGCCTCGACACGCTCGTCGGGTGCTTCTCCATTGGCGCCGTGCCTACAGGATCGGAGGACCCACTGGGCCTGCGGCGGCACACCCAGGCGGTCATCAAGATGCTCCTCGATCACGATCTGCCTTTTTCCATGAGAGCGATGCTGGCTTCGGACCGTCGACTGGATCAAGAGGGCCAGGAGCGCCTGCTTGGCTTCTATGAGGAGCGTCTCCGCTTTATCCTCGGCCGCGCCGGATTTGCTTACGACGAAATCAATGCCGCCATGGGCGCGAGTTCGGACAGCCCCGTTGCCGTTCAACGCCGCGTTGAAGCCCTGCATGACGTTCGCGAGAGCCCGGACATGGTCGCGATCGCCGGAGCTTTCAAGAGGATCAAGAACATCCTGCGGCAGTCGGAGAAGAAGGGGGAGGGACCCGATGGCGATACGGATCGCCGGGAGATGGAAGCAGAGGAACAGGCGCTCGAGGAACTCGTCGATCGGGTTGAACCTCTCATGGCCGAACTGGCAGCCGCCGGCGAATACCGGCGGGCTCTCGACGAAATGGCCGGGATCCGCACGACCGTCGATGCGTTTTTCGATCGGATTCTCGTCATGCACGAAGACGATGTGATCCGTCGCCGGCGCTTGAAGCTGCTCAAACGGTTGTTCGACTCGTTCCTTGAGGTGGCCGATGTGTCCGAGGTTGTGGTCTAGGGAATGGAGCGAAATGGAAAAGTACGTCTACTTTTTTGGTAGCGGGCAGGCCGAGGGCCGTGCCGACATGAAGGACATCTTGGGCGGCAAGGGTGCCGGACTTGCCGAGATGACCGACAATGGCTTGCCCGTGCCCCCGGGTTTCACGATCAGCACGAAAGTCTGCCGGATCTTCAACGACGCTGGCCGAAAGCTCAGCGAGCCTGTCGAGGGAGAGGTCCGCGCTGCGCTTGAGCGTCTGGAGTCCGAGACAGGCCAACGCCTGGGAGATAAGGACAAGCCCTTGCTGGTTTCGGTCCGTTCCGGGGCAAAGTTTTCGATGCCGGGGATGATGGATACGATCCTGAACCTCGGATTGAACCCGGAAACGGTCGAAGCGATGGCCCAGAGAACGGGAAATCCCCGATTTGCCTGGGATAGCTACCGTCGGTTTATCCAGATGTTCGCCACCGTAGTTCTGGCGGTGGACCGCGAGACTTTCGACGAAATATTCGACGATGCCAAGGATGCCGCCGGCGTTGTCCTGGACACGGAACTGACGACCCAGGCGCTTCGCGTCGTCGTCGATCAGTACAAGGCGTCGGTTCGTCGGCAGGCGGGACGGGAGTTCCCCGACGATCCGAACGAGCAGCTCCGGCTGGCGATTGGCGCGGTGTTCGGTTCGTGGCAGAACCCCCGTGCGGCCTACTACCGGAAGATGAACGACATCTCCGACGATCTTGGGACCGCGGTGAACGTCCAGGCCATGGTGTTTGGAAACATGGGCGACACGTCGGGTACGGGCGTTGGATTTACGCGGAACCCTTCGACCGGAGCGAACGAGTTTTACGGCGAGTTCCTCCTGAACGCACAGGGTGAGGATGTGGTCGCCGGCATCCGAACGCCGGTGCCGATCGAGGAGCTGTCCGACCGGATGCCGGAGGTGTACCGGCAATTGCGCGAGATAACGACACAGCTGGAACGGCACTACCGAGACGTTCAGGATTTTGAATTCACGATCCAGGAAGGCCGACTTTACATGCTGCAGACCCGGAACGGAAAGCGAACCGGCGCGGCGGCAATTCGCATCGCGGTGGAGATGGAGCAGGAGGGCTTGATTTCCGAACGTGAAGCGGTGATGCGCGTCGACCCGGCGCAGCTCGATCAGCTTCTCCATCCGCAGCTCGACCCCACGGCGGACTACAACGTTCTGGCGACCGGTCTGCCGGCTTCGCCCGGCGCCGCCACCGGAAAGATCGTGTTCACGGCAAACGATGCCGTGGATCGGAGCCGGCAGGAGCAGGTCATCCTGGTCCGCAAAGAAACCGTGCCGGACGACATCCACGGCATGGAGGCCGCCGCGGGTATCTTGACCTCTCGCGGCGGTATGACCAGCCATGCCGCGGTTGTTGCCAGAGGTATGGGGAAGTGCTGCGTCGCCGGAGTGGAATCGCTCATCGTCGACGAAGTGGGGAAGGTCCTGATCATCGCCGAACGACGGTTTGGCGAAGGAGATTTCCTGACCTTGGACGGCACGGGCGGCCGGGTGATCGACGGGCAGGTCCAGACCGTGGACCCTGATCCCAACACCGGCTACTTCGCCAGGTTCATGGCGATGACGGATCGCATGCGTCGACTCAAGATCCGGACCAACGCCGATGCTCCGCGCGATGCGGAGGTCGCACGCAGGTTCGGGGCGGAGGGGATCGGTCTCTGCCGGACCGAACACATGTTCTTTGCTGCCGATCGCCTCGCAATCGTGCAGGAAATGATCCTGGCATCGGTGGAGAGCGAAAGACGGGCGGCGCTCGACAAGTTGCTGCCTTTTCAGAGGGATGACTTCAAGCGCATCTTCGAAGTCATGGCGCCGCATCCGGTAACGATCCGGCTGCTGGACCCGCCCCTCCACGAGTTCCTGCCGAAGCGGGAAGAGCTCATGGTCGAACTCGCTTTGCTGCGTGAGCGCAACGCTCCCGAGGAGGAAACTGAAGCGAAGGAACTGCTACTGGCGCAGGTGGAGGATCTTTTCGAGTTCAACCCCATGCTGGGCCACCGCGGCTGTCGATTGGGAATCACCCACCCAGAGATCTCCGAAATGCAGACGAGGGCCATCATCGAAGCCGCGATCGCCGTCAGCCGCGAAGGCGTCGAAGTGTTTCCCGAAATCATGATTCCGCTCGTCGGTATTCCCCGCGAATTGGAGGAACAGAGGGCGATCGTCGACCGTGTAGCACGCGAGGTGTTCGAAGAAAGCGGAACAGACGTTGCCTACCTTGTGGGAACGATGATCGAGTTGCCCCGGGCCGCTGTCGTCGCCGATGAAATCGCCGAGTGGGCGGAGTTTTTCTCATTCGGAACGAACGATCTGACCCAGACCGCGTTCGGATTCTCGAGGGACGATGCCGGCAAGTTTATAGACGACTACATTGCGAAAGGCATCCTTTCCGCGGATCCGTTCCAGAAGCTCGACCTGGACGGCGTGGGCGCCCTGGTGCTCCTGGGCGCTGAGAAGGGGCGAGCCCGGCGCCCGGCGCTCAAGCTCGGCATCTGTGGTGAACATGGCGGCGATCCTTCTTCGATCGAGTTCTTCCACCGGATCGGCCTCGATTACGTCAGCTGCTCCCCCTACCGCGTACCGATCGCCCGCCTTGCGGCCGCCCAGGCCGCGATCGCCGACGAAACCGAACGTTCCCACACCGTGTAGTAGGATCTGCTACCGCAGAGACGCAAAGACGCGGAGCGCGCAAAGGTTCTGGGTCATCTTTGTTGAACCTGCCTTTGTGATGTGTGGCCGAACAACTGACCCTTGCGTCTTTGCGCCTTTGCGGTGAATCCTCCTTGCCCTATTCCTTTCGTCGTTCGAGGGTGTCGAGGCGCTTGAGGAGTTCGGGGAGGCGCTTGAATACAGCCGCGCACCTCAGCCAGAGGCGGTTGTCGATGGCCGGGAACCCGGAGACCATTTTCCCTTTCGCCACCGATCCCGTGATGCCTGTCCTTCCGGTCGCGATGACGCCGTCGCCGATTTCGATATGCCCGTTCACCCCGACCTGTCCCGCCAAAACCACATCGCGTCCGATCTGAGCGCTGCCGCTCACCCCTACCAGCGCGCAGAGCAGCGTGTTTTCGCCGACCGTCGATGCGTGCCCGATCTGAACAAGGTTGTCGATCTTGGCGCCGCGCCCGATGCGGGTCTCGCCGACGGTTGCCCTGTCGATTGTGGAGTTGGCGCCAACCTCGACGTTGTCTTCGAGGACGACGATTCCGGACTGCGGGATCTTGTAGTAAGTGCCGTCGTCCTGCTTCGCGTAGCCGTAACCGTCGGTGCCGATGCGAACGCCGTCCTGGAGGATGACGTTGTTACCGATGACACAGTACTCCCGCACGGAAACGTGTGAATGCGTACGAACTCGAGCTCCAATCTTTGTCCCGCGACCGATCCGGGTGAATGCCTCGATCACGGCATCGTCGCCGATCGTTACGTCGTCTTCGATCACCACGTAAGGGCCGATTGAGGCATTGGCTCCGATCGACGCCGAATCGGCGATCCGGGCTGTCGGATCTGTTCCCGGTTCCGGTTTGGGCGCCGTGTAGAACAATTCGATCGATCGGGCGAACGACAGGTACGGGTTCGGGCCGCGCAACGTGGGGGTCGGGATATCGGGAAACGCGTCTGTAACCAGGATTGCCCCCGCTCTGGTGGTCCGCGCACTGGGGGCGTAGCGGGGATTGGCCACGAACGTCAACTGCTTTGGGCCGGCCTTATCGATGGCAGCGACACCGGTGATTTCGATGTCGCCGTCACCGTTGAGGACGCACCCGAGGGTTTCGGCGATCGATCGTAATTTCACAACGCGTACACTCTCCTATGAGGGCCTTAAGCCCCTGTAACCGTTCATTTTACATGCTAGTATAGCAACCCGATGGGCGAACATCGCAGGTTGCTCCGCTCCGCCTCCCTGATCACCTCCATCACGCTACTGAGCCGCGTCTTCGGATACCTTCGAGATCAGCGGATCGCCTTCCTGCTCGGGGCTGGCCTCGAAAGCGATGCCTACACGATTGCCTACCGGATTCCCAATCTTCTGAGGCGTCTCGTCGGGGAGGGTGCGGCGAGTGCCGCTTTCATCCCGATCTTCACGGAATACATCTCGGGTGAGAAGCGTAAGGAAGCGTGGGAGTTCACGAACTCCATGATCACGATCGTGACGATGGTCATGACCGCGGTCACGCTGCTCGGTATCCTGGCCGCTCCGTTGATCGTCCGGGCTATCGCATACGGGTTCATCGGAACGCCCGGAAAAGTTGAGTTGACGGTCCTCCTGACGCGAATCATGTTCCCCTACATTTTCCTGATCAGCCTGTCAGCACTTGCCATGGGCGTGCTCAACAGCCTGCACAAGTTTGCGGCGCCCGCCTTCGCGCCGGTCCTGCTCAACCTGTCGGTCATCGCGTTCTCGTTCATTACGGACCTTTTTCCGAGCCCGGAGATCGCTCTGGCCGTGGGCGTGGTCGCCGGAGGTGTATTGCAACTCGTAGTGCAGGTGCCGCAGGTGGTTCGGAGCGGCTGGCGTTTCCGGCCCCGCCTCGATTTTCGACACCCGGGTGTCCGACGGGCGGCATGGCTGATGGCTCCGGTCACTGTCGGAGTCGGCGTTGCGCAGATCAATTTCGTCGTCGGATCGCTCTTCGCTTCGTTCCTCGGCGACGGACCCCAGACCGCCCTGTACTACTCCGAACGCGTGATGGAACTTGTGCTCGGGGGCTACGCGATCGCAATCGCAACGGTCATCCTGCCGACGATGTCCCGCTTCGCCGCCGAAGGGCGGATCGAAGACGTGAGGTCGACGCTGAACTTTTCTGCCCGAATGATTCTGTTCATCACCGTGCCGGCATCCGTTGGCTTGATCGTGCTCAGGGTTCCGATCGTCGAAGTGCTTTTCCAGCACGGTCAGTTCGATGCCGCCGACACGGCCATGACCGCTTTCGCGTTGCTCTTTGGCGCGCTCGGTCTGTCGGCCTTTGCCATGGTCAAGATCGTGGTGCCGGCGTTTTATTCGCTCAAGGACACGAAGACACCTGTGAAAGTGGCGTTCGGAGCGATGTTCCTGAACGTCGTATTCAACGTGGCGTTCTTTCTTCCTCTCGGCGTAGGCGGCCCGGCCCTGGCGACGTCGTTGGCGGGCCTGTTCAACGCCGTCGCGCTGATCGTCATCTTTTCCCGGCGGCAGGGCGCACTGGCGATCGGTGCGATTCTTTCCTCGCTGGTACGATTTCTCGTGGCGGCGGTTCCGCTCGCATTCGCCGCCTCCACGATCATCGAGTGGCCGGGTTTTTACTTCGGCGAGCCGCTCGGCCAGAGGATATTCGCGCTCGGAGCCACGATCGCTCTATCGGCCGGTGTATACTTTGTGGCTGCTTACCTGATGGGATGCCGCGAACCCGAGGAGATTCACGACGTTTTCAGAAGGCGGAGTCACTGAAGCCGGGCCCGGTCTCATGACGAACGACCAGTGGGTGGATCGGTTCATCCAGTATCTCCGGATCGAGAAGGGGCTGTCCGCCAACACGGTAGCCTCTTATTCCCGTGATCTTGTCCGGTATGGGGAATACCTTGGAGAAACGTCGGTCGTCACGGCTGGGACGGCCGAAGTGTTGCGATTCGTCACCTACCTGCATGACCAGGGGCTGAAGGCCCGTTCCACGGCAAGAGCTCTGGCGGCCGTGCGTGGCTTACATCGGTTCCTCGTTCTGGAGGGCGCTCGGGAGGACAACCCGACCGAGTCGGTCGATATCCCGAAGTCGTGGTCGCCGTTGCCGCACTTCCTGTCGCTGGAGGAAGTAGACCGCCTTCTCGCGGCTCCGGACATTAGTAAGTCCGCCGGCATTCGTGACCGGGCAATGATAGAGGTCCTGTACGCAACCGGCCTGAGGGTTTCTGAACTGGTCGGGCTGACAATGGATGCCGTGGACCTGGACTCAGGGTTCGTGCGCCCCATGGGGAAGGGCAGCAAGGAACGGATTGTACCGTTGGGCGAGTCCGCCATCGCCTGGTTGCGAGCCCATCTGGGCCGAGGCCGCAGGGCAACAGCGAGTCCATATCTGTTCCTCAATTACAGGGGGCGACCTCTCGGCCGGGCCGGCTGCTGGCTCATATTACGTGGTCACGCGAGAAAGGCGGGAATCAGGAAGACCGTATCGCCGCACATGCTCCGGCATTCGTTCGCCACGCATCTGCTCGAGCGCGGTGCGGATCTGAGGTCTGTGCAGATGATGTTGGGTCACTCGGACATATCGACCACCGAGATCTACACCCATGTGATACGCGAAAGGTTGAAGCAGATCTATCAAAGCCATCATCCGCGGGCCTGAGTCCGGCAGGGTTTCTCGTCGACGACCCGCCGAAGGGCCTCGGACATTCGTTACGGAAGGAGACATCTCAAAGTGAGTGAGACGCGACAGTTATTTACTTCAGAGTCGGTGACCGAAGGACATCCGGACAAGCTGGCCGACCAGATTTCAGACGCGATTCTGGACCGGGTCCTGTCGGAGGACCCCATGGGGCGGGTGGCCTGTGAAACGCTCGTGACGACGGGTCTGGCCCTGGTCGCCGGAGAGATCACGACCAAGTGCCATCTGGACTACGAGGGAATCATCCGGGGCGTCATCGAGCAGATCGGCTATGTCGACGCGAGTTACGGCCTGGATTCGAAGACCTGTGCTGTGATGTCTACTGTCGGCCTTCAGTCTCCCGACATTGCAATGGGGGTCGATACCGGTGGTGCGGGCGATCAGGGCATGATGTTCGGATATGCGACCGATGAGACGCCGGAACTGATGCCCGCTCCGATTCTGTTGGCTCACAAACTCACCGCGCGCCTCGCCGAGCTCCGGAAGTCCGGCCTCCTTCCCTTTCTTCGACCCGATGGAAAATCTCAAGTAAGCGTTGAGTATGAGAACGGTAAACCGAAGAGGATAGCAACAGTTGTAATAGCAACCCAGCATGACCCAGATGCGACCTCGGCCCAGATCCGGGAGGAAGTCATCACCCACATCATCAAGGCAGTCATTCCAGATGAGTGGCTTGATTCGACGACGACCTATCACGTGAACCCGACTGGACGTTTCGTCGTCGGCGGACCCCAGGGGGACTGCGGACTGACCGGTCGAAAGATCATTGTGGATACGTACGGCGGCATGGGCCGCCACGGCGGAGGGGCTTTCTCCGGGAAAGACCCGACCAAGGTCGACCGGTCGGCGTGCTACATGGCGCGGCATGTCGCCAAGAACGTCGTTGCATCCGGTCTGGCCAAGCGGGTTGAGATCCAGCTGGCCTACGCCATCGGTGTCGCCGAGCCTGTCTCTGTCCTTGTCGATTCGTTCGGTACGGGTCAGCTTCCGGACGAGAAAATTGCCGCTACGATTCGCGAAACTTTCCAGCTGACACCGCGCGGCATCATGGAGGCGCTGGACCTCCGTCGGCCGATCTACCAGAAGACCGCCAGCTATGGCCACTTCGGACGCGAGGAACCGGAGTTCACGTGGGAAGCGACCGATAAAGCCGACACGTTGAAGGAGCGGGCTGGGTAGACCATTCCTTAGCGTCGGGCCCACCGGCCTTGGGTTTGAGCGACGGTTTCAGAGAGCTCGCGCGCTGTCGCACAGCCGAGTTCGGAGGGAACGCAAACGGGCCGGTCCCCCCACGCCACCCACCGCTGACTACGTTCTCACCTTCAGCAAGAGCCAGAGACCACTGAATCCGAAAATCAGATTGGGAAACCATGCCGCAATCAGCGGTGAGAGCCGGTTGATTCCGCCCAGCTTGTCGAACAGCTCGAAGGCAGCCCAGTAGGCGATCCCAAGGACGATCGCGATTCCGATTCCGTAGAAAGCGCCCCGCCGCCCGGTCGTGAAGGCAAACGGGATTGCGATGATCGCCATGATGACCGAGACGAACGGGAAAGACAGCTTGCGGTAGAGATCCACCGTGAGACCGCTGACGTCGAAGCCGCTCTTCTGCAGATCGTCGATGTAGAGGCTCAGTTCCGGATAGTTCATCTGGGAGGCGGTCCGAACTTCTTTCTTGAAGTACTCCGGAGGATCGCCCATCCCCGAGTAGTCGAACAGTTCGAACCGGTTGTACTCGACCATTCCGCCGGGATCGATCGATCGCACCCACCCATTCTCGAATGACCAAATCGAACCGTCCCAGGCCGCACGGGCGGCGTAGGTCCAGCGTTGTAGCGCGAACGTCGCAGGATCGAACTCGAACACCGACATGCCTGCGAAAGCGTTCTGATCCGTGTCGAAGAATCTGTAGTAGTAGATCCGATTGTCCGAACCGGCCATCCACTTGCGAAACGGGTCCCGGTAAGTTTGCTGGGCGCGGCCTTTGATGCGATTCCTGAATTCGTCCTGGCGTTGGTTGGAGTAGGGCAGTAGGAAGTCCTGAATCACATAGAGTCCGCCCGAAAGCAGCAGTGCGGTCAGAACCATAGGGACGGACATGCGGTATAGGCTGATCGCGCCCGCCTTGACAGCAAGAGTTTCATTGGCCTTCGTCAACGTCCCGAGGTTGACCAGAACCGCAAGCAGTACAGCCAGCGGGACCACCCAGTAGAGAATCTGAGGCAGCAGGTACAAGAAGTAGCTTCCGACGACACCAGCGCTGGCGTCGTTCTCGACGATATCGGGCAGCAGTTCGAACAAGGTCACGATTGCAAACAGGGCGACGAATACGACCAGGACCAGCAGGAAGAAGAACCAGAAGCCTTTCAGGACATAGACGTCCAGCGTCCGGAACCATTTCGGATGGTGCGTCAGCGCGTAGGCCCACCGCCCCACTTGTTTCCGTTTCCCACCAACGGCACTGAGGCTGTTGCGGAACCATTCCGCTCCATCCATGATGAAATCCAGGACGCGGTTCCGACGTTCCCTTTCAGAGCGAACCAGCATCAACACACCCAGGAGAGCGAATCCGATGTTGGCCGCCCAGGTTCCGAAAAAAGGCGACAGGTTGGCGTTATCGGCGATTCTCGTGCCGCCGAGAAAGACCATGTAGTAAACGAGCATCAGCAGCGCGCTGATCACCAGACCCATCGATCGTCCCCCACGGTGTGTGGAAAGCCCGAGAGGCAACCCGATCAGAGCAAAGGCCAGGCAGGCGAACGGCAGGGCGAGTCGGCGGTTGAGTTCGACCTCCTCCGCGGAGGTAATGGTGCCCGACCCGAATCGGTCCCAGAGTTCCCCCGTTCGGATCGCCGCCGGAGATTGTTCCTCGATTGGTTCCTGATTGGTTGGAATCGGGACCGGCATCCTGTTCGTATCGAACTGGATCATCGAATAATCTTCGGGGTCGAAGGGGGAAGCTGTGTGTATCGTCCCGTTCGCGAGTGTCACTTCGTAGGCGTCACCTGCAGCCGTAATGGTGAGGTGTCCCGATTGGGCCCAGGTCACGCTTGGCTTTTCGGGAGTCGACAGATCGGCCAGCAGAATTCCTCGCCAGTTCTCGGCGTTCGGAGAGATGTCCTGGACGTAGAAGACCAGATCGCCGAGTTCGTCGTTGAAGACTCGTGGCTGGAGTTCGAAGGGCAGAAGCCGCACGCTGGCGGACCCGGTGAGCTCACCCAACCTTGCGGTCGTCGGCGGCGCGATCCACACCGCCAGCACGACGTTAAGGGCCCAGGCCATAAAGCCGAGCGTCATCACAGGTCGCAGTATCGCGAATGCCGGGACGCCCCCCGCGCGGAACGCGACACTCTCGTTGTCGGACGACATGCGGCCGAGGCCGGTAAGGATGCCCACCAGGACGGCCGTCGGGATCGTAATGGTCAGCATTCCGGGGATGACTGCCGCTATCAGTGCCCAGACTTCGGCGGGAGTTGCAGACCTGCGGACGATCAACTCCAGCAGCCCGCCCATTTGCTTTGAGACGACGACGAAGGTCAACGCCAGCAGGGCGATGAGGGTGGGTATGAGAATTTCTCGAAAGATGTACCTGTCGAGGAGCTTCATACAGCGTTCGCGAGAGCCTGTTCGAGGGAGGGGTAGCGGAACTCGTACCCGGCGTCGATGGCCTTTTCGGGAACGACACGTTGACCTGTGGCCAGGACGTCGGCGAACTCGCCGAACATGATCTTCAGCGCAAAAACGGGCGTCGGCAGCACCGCGGGACGGCGAAGTACCCGCCCCAGCGTCTTTGCGAATTCCGCGTTTGTTACCGGGGTGGGCGCAGTCGTGTTGACCGGACCGGACAGTCCCTCGTCGGTCAAGGCCTGGAGCAAGATACCGGCCACATCAGCGAGGTGAATCCAGGACATCCATTGGCGGCCGTTGCCGATCGGTCCACCGACGCCCATGCGGAACGGGGTCAGCATCTGTGCCAGCGCGCCCCCGCCCCGTCCGAGGACGATCCCGGTTCTGGGATTGACGACCCGGATGCCCGACTCTATTGCGCGCACGGACTCTGCTTCCCAGTCGCGGCAGAGCATGGCGAGGAAATCCGAGCCGGCCGGGGCCGTCTCGTTCAATGGCGTGTCATCACTCGGGCCGTAGTATCCGATCGCCGATGAACTGATGAGTGTCTTCGGCGGGTGGGAACACTTTCGGAGCGATTCCACAAGGAGGCGTGTTGAGGCGACACGGCTGTCCCTTATGGTCTGCTTAGTCTTTGACGTCCACCGTTGGGCTATCGTGGACCCGGCAATGTGAAAAATCCCGTCCAGTCCGGTGAATGCTTCGGGTTCGGGACCCGATGCGGGAGGGTTCCATTCGATCACGCCGGCGGCCTTCGGGCAGCGTTCCCTGGCCTTTTCTGGATTCCTCGTGACGACGACATAGTCCATGCCGGCATCAGCGAGTGCGTGTCGTAGGCCGGCTCCGATGAATCCCGTAGCGCCTGTGATCGCAACTTTCACGGACTCACAGCCTGCTCGTTAGAGCAGGTCCTCCGCCAGGCGGAACAGGACGCTTCGGTCGACGTTTGCGACCGCTACATGCGACATGCCGTCGCCGATCCAGAAAAGCGTCAGCGTTCCATCGTTGTCGAAGAGCAGCGCCGGAGCACCCCTTATCTGCGTCTTTTCAGGGGAATTGCTCGGTCCGAACCGTCGCTTCTCTGGATCTTTCTCATCTCGGAAAGCGTGTTCGTTCAAGACCGACTCCACGTACTCGGACGCGATGTCCGCCTTCGGGATCTTGAACGAGTAGAGGACCATCGTCCCGGTTCCCGAAAGGCTGAACTCCTGCCGCACGGTTGGATAGAACAGGACTTCGGTGTTGCGTCCAAGGATCTTGATCTTGTCGACCCTGCCGACGGCCACGGCAAGGGCCTGGCGTGAGCCCTCGGTTGAGGACAGGCCGAGCAGGTCGATGTCAGCGATGTCGGTCGCCTCCTGGTAGGTCGTCGGGCTGAAGTCGTCCGGCTCGAGAAACGTCAGGATCGGGTTCGGGTGCTTGCCCGGTTCGTATGGGGGGCCGGGCGTGACCTGACCCAGAGTGCTCGTGGCCACGCACAGGGTCAGCAGGGCCGCTCGCATAAGCATGCAAACATTCTATCAGGAAGCCCTCCCCCGAACGACCGAACGGGTCGGGCGGGGCGATATAATGCCGGCATGGCGCACGTGGAAAAAAGGCGCATAGGGTTTCAGTATCCCCACGAGCGGAAGGCTTCCACTGAGGAGTTGCTGGGCTATGCACGCCTGGCTGACCGCCTCGGCTACGACACGATCTTCGTTCCGGAATCCTGGTCGCGCGATGCGTTCACCACCTTGGGCGCGATCGCCGCGGTCACCGAGGATGTGCGCCTCGGGCCCGGTATCGTAAACGTCTTCAGTAGATCGCCGGCGCTGATCGCACAGTCGATCGCCGCGCTGGATGAATTGTCCGGGGGCCGCGCCGTCCTTGGGTTGGGGACGAGCGGGCCGGCCGTGATCGAGAACTGGCATGGCATGGCGTTCGAACGGGCCCTTCGTCGAACCCGGGAAACCGTCGAGATCGTCAGGTTGGCTTTGAAGGGTTCGCGCGTCGACTACGATGGTGAGATTTTCAACCTCAAAGGGTTCCGGCTCGGTTTCCGACCTGTACGGGACAACGTGCCCATCCTGATCGCATCGATCGGCCCGAAGAACAACAGGCTCGCCGGAGAGATCGCAGACGGTTGGCTGCCGATCTGGCTGCCGCTTCAAGGATTTGGCGATGCTTTGAAGGAGGTCGGCTCCGTCAGTGAAGTGGCGCCAAACATCATGGCAGCGGTGGGCAAAGACAGAAAGCCACTCTACGACCTGGCCCGCCCCCACGTGGCCTACTACGTTGGGGCGATGGGGACTTTCTATCGCAACGTCGTTTCGAGGTTCGGGTTCCAAGCCGAGGCGGCTCGAATCCACGAGCTCTGGCAGGGCGGCAGACGGGGCGAAGCTGTGAGCGTGGTGTCCGACGCCATGGTCGATCAGCTCTCGGCGGTCGGCACTGCCGAGGACTGCCGGGCCCGGCTGGATCAATTCCGAGACCTGGGTGCGACGCTGCCCGTCGTCGTGGTGCCGCACGGCGCGTCCCGGAAAGTCTTCGAGGCAACTCTCGAGGGTCTTGTGTGATTCCGGTTGCACTCACCATCGCGGGATCGGATTCGGGCGGAGGCGCTGGAATCCAGGCCGACCTGAAGACTTTCTCCGCCCTCGGTGTATACGGCATGTCGGCGGTCACGTCGATCACGGCGCAAAACACCCGCGAAGTAAGGTCGGTGTTCGAGGTGCCGGCCGAAGTGCTGTGTGCGCAGATCGACGCGGTCATCGAGGACAGTCGGCCCGGTGCTGTAAAGACCGGTCTCCTGCCCGCGAAGGCGAGCGTGGAAGCGGTTGGCGAGAAGCTCAAGGGTCACCGACAGACGAACATCGTTGTCGATCCGGTCATGGTTTCCGGTTCCGGGACGACGATGATGGCACCCGATGCGATCGTCGCCTTGCGCGCGTGTCTTCTTCCTCTCGCGCGTGTGATCACACCGAACCTCGAAGAAGCCGGCGTGCTGGCCGGCCGTCGAGTGGAAACGCTCGACGACATGGAACTCGCCGCAAGAGAACTCCAGGCCATGGGTGCATCGAGTGTGCTGGTCAAAGGGGGCCACCTTTCGGGACAACAGGCCGTCGACGTCTTCTTCGATGGTGTGGACTCGGTCCACCTTTCCCTGCCACGACAACCGAAACAGAGAGTCCACGGGACGGGCTGCGTTCTTTCGGCTGCGATTGCTGCCTTCCTGGCGAGAGGGCAGAGCCTTCGTGAGGCGGTGGAATCGTCAAAGAACTTCGTCGACAGGGCGATCCGGGACGCTCTCGATCTGGGCGGCGGGGTCGAACAGTGCGATCCATTGGGCCTGGTCAGGAGAGGTGAGTGAGGCATCGTGCCGTCTCTTGAACGGACATGAATCGAGTTTGCCCCCCGGCAGGACATGAAGAAGGCGGCCTAAGGGCCGCCCTTCTCATTTAAGGCAGAAGCTTTCGTATTTCTTCGTACTCGGGGAACCGCCCTGTTTCCAGTTTCGAATAGATCAAGGTGCCGTCGAGGCTAACCTCGAAGCGGCCCCCATCGGACGGAACCAGGGTGAGTTTCTTGATCCCGTCCTTGAATTCAGTGATGAGCTTGTCGGTCAAACTGACCGCCTGGGGTTCGTAGTTTCAAGCCTGGCAATATATAAGTTCGATTTCCATAGTCTCCCTTTGTATTCGTTTACGGGCCAGGAGCCCGTCCGCCCTTACAGCGCAAACCCGACAAGCTAATCCAGTTCGCCGATCCACAGTCGGCGCAGTTCCAACTGTT
Source organism: Terriglobia bacterium (assembly GCA_965206125.1). Taxonomy (GTDB): domain Bacteria; phylum Acidobacteriota; class Terriglobia; order 20CM-2-55-15; family 20CM-2-55-15; genus CAXWPM01. The sequence goes on along the minus strand of CBDBIN010000040.1, from coordinate 112,726 downwards.
CGTCGGTCGGAGAAGAAGCCTCCACGATCACCCATCGCTCAGTTCGAGTCTCGCCTGGCTTGAGTTCAAGACTCAGAAACTGCTGTCCCCTCAGAACGCTGACAGCAATCTCTTCTCCGAGTTTTCTGCGACGAAATTCCGTCTCGAAGTTCGTGAACGTGACTCGGCGTTCGTTGAAAGCGACGATGATGTCCCCGGCGTCGAACCCGGCGTCCGCCGCAGGGCTGTCGGCGAGGACGCGGGTGATCTCGGCACTGTTGCCATCACCCTCTGTGACCTGCACTCCCATGTAGAGCGAACTCGGCTGGAACTCGGCCCGCACTCGAAGGCCGGCCTGTTCGACGTAGCGATCGTAGTCCAGTTCGGTGCGACTCTGCGCCAGTTGGAAATAGACTTCGTCGAAATCGGAACCCGCCACGGTGCTGAGCGCCCCACGGAACCCATCTTCCGGAAAACCGATTCCTTTCCCTGCGTACTCTGTCATCAAGTACCGCATGACGTCATCGAGGCTCTTTTCGTTGCCCGTTCGTGCTCGAATTTCGATGTCGAGCAGCAGGCCGATGAGTTCTCCCTTTGTGTAATAGGAGATCGAGTTGTTCTCGCTGTTGTCGCTACGGGCCCAGGTGTTCCAGCTTGCTTCTTCGGCGCTCATGAGAAAACGTCCGGGACTCTGCTGGAGCAGGGTGATTTCCTGGGTCACGCTGTTGATGTACTCCACGGGCGCGTAGATCCCCGCGCGTAGCAGCAGGAGCCGGCCGTAGTAGCTCGTCAGGCCCTCAGAGACCCAGAGCAGGTTTGTGTACCCTTCTTTCGTGTAGTCGAACGGGCCCAGAATCTCCGGCCGGATGCGCTTGACGTTCCAGAGGTGGAAGAATTCGTGTGAGACGACGAAGAGAAACCGCTCGTAGCGGGTCCGGCTCGCAAAATCGTTTTCGCCCACGGAAATCCTCGTCGAGTTCAGGTGCTCCAGGCCGCCGCTACCGGCGTTGGATCGGACCTTGAAAAGAAACACGTACTCGTCAAACGGGGCTGATCCGAACACGTCGACTGCAGCTTCGACGATGGCTCGCACATCGCCGATCACCTGTGCCTCGACAAATTCCACTTCGGGATCGCTGAAGACCATGCGATAGCGAACCTCGTCGGACTCGAACTCGAGTGTCTTGAATTCTCCGACGAAGGCGGGCGCGTCTATTAACACATCGTAATCCGAAGCGCGATAAGCACCACCGCGACGCGGTAAGCCGGTGTGCACCTCCCACGACCCGGGTTTCTCGTAGCGCAATGCTATCGGTACGTGTTTGTACCCGATAACGTACATGTAGAGCGCCGGAGGCGAAACGTCCGCCATGGAGTGGGCCAGACCCGTCGAATACACTTCGTAGGTCACGAACAAGTCTTGATCCGGCTGTTTGGAAACCTCCCAGGTCTGCTTGTCGACTTTCTTCCACTGAAGAGGCCGCCGGCCACTGCGGGCTTGGAAGTTCTGCACGTTTCTGGCGTAATTCCGGATGCTGTATGCACCCGGCGACCATGCCGGCATCGCCAGCCGAACCGTATCCGCATCGACTTCCTGAATCTCGATCTCAACCGTATAGATGTGGAAAGTCGGATCTTCGATCGTCAGACGGTAGTCGATCTCGACATCGCCGGCGGGTATCTGGTTGGCAGCGTAGACGACCTGTGCCTCGGCCGAACTCGCTCCAGCCGACAGGGCCAGCGCGAGCAGCAGCCGAGCGATGACACCCGGGCCGATTCTTGAGCGGTCTGTCGGGTATGCCGCTCGCTGCCTCCGCCATCTATCGTGGATCATTCATCGCTCCATTCCGGACCGCTTCGAGCCTTGAAACCTCTCTCTCGATGGGTGCAGCCGATCGATCAGATTGGTGTGTAAGTCTACTTGATCCCGTGAATCTTGTCGTGGGTGCGATCAAGAACGGCGCGAGGGGGCGATGGCGGCTGCCAGCGAATCGGGGCCAATCAGTAAGGTCCGCGACGACGTGCGGGTCGTCGGGTTGCCGCTCCAGGTTCTGATACCGTTTTCTTAGTCTACAATGGATGCTTCTACGCAAATCACGACAGAGGCGCTCATGGAACTATTCACGCAGAAAGACTTCAAGGTATTCGACATCCCGGATTTCCAGGAACGAATGCAAGCCATCTCCGAACGGATCCGGCCGAAACTGACATCCATCGGGGAAGCGTTGGCCCCGGCCGTTTCGGGTGTCGTCGACCAGCCGTTGTACCTCCACGTTGCCAAGCATGCCCGGCGGACCGTCAACCCGCCCGACGACACCTGGGCTGCGCTCGGGGCGGACAAGCGTGGGTACAAGAAAGACGTACACTTCAAGATTGCCGTTTCACGGAACTGCGTTCGCTTCTTGTTTGAGGTCGGTCCGGAGTACTACGACAAGGCCGAGTGGGCTCTCCGCTGGAACCGGGAGAGAAAAGACGTGGTGGAAACGCTGCGCTCGGCTCCGAAACTTTCGTGGTTCAAGAGTGAGCACGATGAAGACCCCGCGGCGTTCGTAGCGCGCTCCACACCCGAGGACTTGATTGGCCTGGTGGGGGAGCTGACGCGTCGAAAGCGGGACGGGCAGTTGGTTCTGGGGCGCCGCCTGGACGGCAGCGAGGTCCGCAAGATGGATCCGACCCGATTCCGGAGGATCGCACTGGGGACATTCAAGCCCCTTGCCACTCTATTCACGCTGCACGACCAGCGTGTTCTGGTGACGCGCTAACAGCCGAAAGTCGCTTAAAGTTGTAACGGCGCTCTATTCCCAAGCGTGCGGTCATAGACCGGACACGCGATCAACCTCAGCCCGGATCCGACTGTAGGTGCGCTCTATGGCGCACATCATCCGAAATCCGAGGAGTGCGGTCACGGACACGCGATCAACCTCAACCCGAATCCGACTGTAGGTGCCGAAATCCGAGGAGTGCGGTCATAGACCGTACCTACAGAAGAACGTCGTCCTGCACGGACAGGCGATCAACCGCGCCCTGGATCCGATTGTGGGTGCCGAAATCCCAGGACATAGACCGCACCTACAGAAGAGGTCTGATGGCAAGAACCGGGGCGCACTGCAGGCGAGATCCGACTCTCATCACGAGCTGTTAGCCCCTCAAGACTGGTCGCGTCAGACAGGTCGGCCCGCCCGATCCCGGTACGCAGATTTCAGACCCGTCGAACTCGGACACCTGGCAGCCAGCAGCTTCGAGGCGCTCGCGGGTGACCGGGTTTCCCGTGGCCATGACGACCTGCCGCGGCGCGAGTGCCAGGACGTTGGTCCCGAGCGAGTCATACTCTTGTTCGGGTACGTCGACGAGTTCGACGCCTCTCGCCTCGAGAAGCTCGAACAGCGGGACCGGAAGCAGTCGGCGGTAGACGACGGCTAGATCGTGGTCCAGCATGCTGATCGAAGACATCAGGTGAAGGACTTCCCGGGGCCCGTTCCAATACGGCAATTCGACGGGTACGACCTGGACGTCCAGCGGGCCAAGCACTTCCTTAAGGCGCTCGATGCCCGGACCGTTCGTGCGAAACCCGCGCCCGGCCAGCAGGGTCTTCGAGTCCAGCCACACGAGGTCGCCACCTTCGGCAGTGGCCTCTCCTTCGATGGTTGCAAGGACCGGAATGCCCCAGTTCCTCAAGGCGTCGGCCATGGCGGGGCCTTCACCGCGGCGGGCCGGCTTGCCTGTTTGGAAGATCACGACTCCTCGGTCGGTAGCCAGAGCGGGATCGTGAGTATAGATCGAGTCGAGTCCGGTTCTTTCGTCAGGCGGAAGGTAGAGCACCTCGGCGCCGGCAGTCTCCAGAATAGATACGAACTCGGCGTGGTGGGAAATCGCGAGGTCCCAGTCCGGTTTCCTCAGATAGTCGAGGCTCTGCCATTCATCCGCCATGCGTTCGGGCGACCGGTATGCATCTCGGGGCTTCTTGAGGATGACTCGCCGGAGCGGCGTCACCATACTCTGGCTCCCGATGCTCATTGGCCTCGGGTCACCGGCCCTGGCGGTCGTCGATCGACCGAGCGAGCCGGTCCAGGTTGATGGCGGTTCCTGTAAACAGCCGTTCCGGAAAATCGATGCCTGCGGCGACCATGTTATCGAATATGCTTTCGGCCTCGTAGAGGTTCAGTCCCATTCCCGCCAGGTACTGTAGACGGAGGTTGCGGTCCCGGTTGATCGCCGCGTCTTTGAGCCAGGGGGCGAGGTCGGAAGGCTGGCCGGCGTAGGTCGACAGCAGATCAATCGCGGAGTAGAAGCCGACTTCCCGCAGCGAATCGGCAACAGTGGCGTATTCCGGACTGCTGAGCCTCTGCTGCACACGGTCCACGTCGATGGTAGCGGAGTCGGCCAGTCCGAGGAGCACTACGTCGTAACCCGCGCCTTCGATCGTATTGGCAAACACCGCACCGTTCGGAAAGACTTCGAGGAAGGTTGCAATCTCGCTCTTGACCGCTTCTTCGGTGCTTTCATAGAGTTGGACGAACACGGTGACCACTCCTCCCGGGTTCAGGTGCGATTTCGCCAGTTCCCAGAACTCCCGCGTATAGAGTGCGGCCGCACCCTTGACCCACGGGTCGAGAGGGTCGGAAGTGATGCCGTCGAATTTCTGGTCGGTCGTCAGCAGGAAGTGCCTCCCGTCGTCGATCGCGATATTCACGATGGGATTGCCGATCACGCCGTGATTCTCGACGCTGAAGTATTGCGACACGACTCCCGGAACGAGTGGCTCGATCTCGGCGATCGTCACGCGATCGGCCTCCGGGTTGATGGCAACGGCTCCGGCCGTGACGCCGGCGCCGCAGCCGATGACCAGGAAGGACTTCGGGTTCTCCGGTACGAGCGTCGTCAGGTGCCCCAGCATCCTCTGGAGACGCATGTCCTCCGGATAGGCGGAGGCCTGCACCTTGCCTGCGTTGTGATAGCTGAGGACTCCGTTCGGTTCACGGGAGACCGCGATTGTAGCCGTGAGGCCTTCGCCTACGTAAATGATCTCGCTGTAACCGCCCCGGGTCGGCATGAATCGGCCAAAGGCGACGAAATCTCCCGGCAATGACTGAACGCTGAGGGCCAGGACGATGGCCAGCGCCGTCGAGGCCACCATGAAAGGCGTGTCCTGCCTGGCCGTCGGCCACTCGGCGGCTGCTTTGCCGACGGGCACCCACATGAGCAGGCCCGACATCGCGGCGAGAATGATGAGGACCTGTTGGGCAAGCTGGCTACCGATCAACGGCACCAGGAAAAAGCCGGCCGAAATCGATCCCACGATGGCGCCGAGGGTGTTCGCGGCGTAGAGGCCGCCGACCAGCCGTCCCGGGTCCTGATTGCGTTCCGCGACCGCAGCAAGGGCGAGAGGAAAGCTGGCGCCCCAGAGGACGGCGGCCGGGAACATGGCCCAGAGAGCCCGGACAAGGTCCAGTTGGAGGTTGATCCACGGACTCGAGACGAGAGTCACGTCGAGCGGCCAGAACGGCAGCGACTGCGTGACCATGTATGCCGTCCATGAGATTGCGGCGCACAGCATGAGCTGGCAAGTGCCCAGGGCGATCCGTGGGTTCGCAACGGAACGGGCCAGGAAGGATCCTACGCTGCTTCCGATACCCAGGCCGGTGAGGAACACCGCAAGTATGAGCGAGAACGTGTAGACCGTCGCACCGAACAACAGGGACAAGTGACGCGTCCAGATGACTTCAGCGGCAAGGGCCGTCAGCCCGGACAGGCCGATCGTCACGTAGACCGGCCAGCTACTGGCAGGGGGAGCTTCGAGTTCAGTCTCAGGACCTTCCGCTTTGTGGGGTATCCGACCGGCGAGCCACAGGCTCAACAGCGCCACTGTTACGTTCAGGGTCAGCGCTGCCAGCGTTGCAATCGTTACATCGTGGACTCGGAGCAGGTAGTAGCCAGCCAGAAGGCTGCCGAGTACGGCGCCACCGATATTCCCCCCGTAGAAAAAACCCAGCCAGGACACGCCTCGGGGCGTTGTCTCCACCCATCGGGCGATTGCCGGTAGCGTGGCTCCCATCATGATGGTTGGTGGCAGCAGGCATATCGCTGCAACGATGCTGCGCAGTACCAGGCTCGTCACATCCGAACCCGCCCACGACACGTACAAATTTCCCAACAGCGGCATCCCGAACAGCACAACGAGCCCGATCGCGCCGATGCTCAATTCCAAGTATGCGTACAGACGGAGCGGATGATGCCGTCGGGACACGAAGCGCGGGAATAAGAGGCTGCCTATGCACATCCCTCCCATGAACGTTCCCAACAGGACGCCAAGTGAAATGGACGAAGATCCGATGAACAAGGAGAGCAGCTGAAACCACACGACTTCGTAGGTCAGGGCTGCACAGCCGCTACCGACAAACAGGGCTACGAGGAACGGAAACGAGCGGTCCATTCCAGCATCGGGCACCGCCGCCGTGTCGTTCACCTGGTCATTCATGAGCAGTTCATCCTCCTGACAAATCTAACGTTGGGTGACCACAATCGGTTACAGGAAACGGTTCATTGACGTCTCTGGGCGCCCCGTCACGGCATCTTTGGAAGCTCGGCCGGGCTGATTGCCCAAGTCAGGAGCCAGGCCCCTTTGTCTGCCCGCTCCAGACACACCACCGTGCCTGTGGAGAAGCGCACCGGACACAGATCGTCCCGGCCCATCAGCAGTCGCGATGTCACGAGCTCCAGGTTCGGCAGATGTCCTACCGCCAGTGTATGGTCGTCGGCCGCATCCAGGTAGGTGGACATCGATAGCGGGTCAGCGTCGGGAGCAAGATCCGGATTGACCTTGAGGCGCGCATCCGAGCCGGCCGTTCCGCAGAGAATCTGCGCCGTCTGAAGGGCCCTGGTCTTGCCGCTGTGCTCGATCGCCGCCGCGGTGAAGTCTAGCTGCTTCAGGAACCGTACCAGCCGTTGCAACTCTTCGATTCCCTCGGGCGTCAGTCCGCGGTTCGGGTCCTCACTCGCCGAAGCGGCTCGACCGTGACGCGCCAGGAATATCCGGGTCATGGCCGGTCGGGCGCCGTCACGCCTGGTACTCCTTGTTTCAAGTCGGAGGATTTCACTGCGGTATTATACGGGCACCGAAAGCGACGCGTGGAAGGGCATTTATTCGATGACCGATGCTGAACAGCTGATCGCGATGGATCGCGCGCACCTACTGCACCCCCTGTTCCATCCCGACGATCAGGCCAGTCCGCTCGTATGGGTACAAGGACAGGGGGCGACGCTCCGAACCGCTGATGGACGTTCCTTTATCGACGGGCTGTCCGGGCTCTGGAACGTGAACGTGGGTCACGGCCGGGGCGAACTGGCCCGTGCTGCAGCCGATCAGATGGAGACGCTCGCCTACGCCTCCGCGTATTCGGGAAACACCAATCCTCCCGCAGTCCGGCTTGCGGGCAAGCTGGCCGAACGCTGTTATCCCTCCATTAATCACTTCTTTTTCACGTCGGGTGGTGGAGAATCCAACGACACCGCGATCAAGACCGCCCGATTCTTCTGGGATGCCCAGGGGAAGCCCACGAAACAGAAAGTCGTCAGTCTGGAGCTTGCCTATCACGGTGTGACGATCGGTGCGATGAACGCGACGGGGCTCGGCATGTATCGTCCCGGCTTCGGACCGCCGCTACCCGGGTTCCTGCGGATTCGGCCGCCCTACCCCTACCGGTTCGAATCGGAGAATGGCGGGACGTCGATCGGCCTCGAGGCCGCGGATTTGCTCGAGGCGGCCATTCTCGGCGAGGGTGCGGATACGGTCGCCGCGTTCATCGCGGAGCCCGTGCAGGGGGTCGGCGGGGTGATCGTACCCCCGGACGATTATTTTCCGAGGATTCGTGAGATCTGCGACGTACATGATGTGCTTCTGATCGCCGACGAGGTGATCACCGGCTTTGGGCGGACGGGGAAGTGGTTCGCGTTGGAACACTGGGGCATCGAGCCAGACATCGTTTCGATGGCCAAGGGCATTGCGTCAGGCTACATCCCTCTGGGCCGCATCGGCGTATCGGATCGCGTGTACGACGTGCTGGCCGGCGTGCGGCCCGAGAAGCGTTGGATGCATGCCTACACTTATTCCGGGCATCCCACATCGTGTGCCGTCGGCCTCGCCAACATCGCCGTACTCGAGCAGGAGGACCTCGTTTCCGAGGCGGCTAGAAAGGGACGCTTGCTTCTGGACGGTCTCGCCGAACTTACGAACGAAAGCCACGTTGGTGAAGTTCGCGGACTGGGCCTGCTCGCGGCGATTGAGCTGGTCGAAGACAAAATCACCCGGAAAAGCTTTCGGCCGGATCTGAAGGTGGGCAAGCGCGTTCATGCCGCATGCCTCGAAGGGGGCCTGGTGAGCCGTTTCCGCGAGGATATCTATGTTCTGGCACCCCCGTTCGTTACGCCCGACGAAGACATCGAGCGCATCGTAAACATCGTCGGAGAGGCCGTTCGTTCCGTGACTGCAGAGTTATAGCCCGCCCTCTTTCACCCGCAGCTTCGCCCCGATGTACTGCCGGTGGCTGAGATGAAGCGCTGACGAAATTGCGCGGAGCTCCTCGAGTTCCACGTGTGTCAGCGCGCCGTCCGCCGCGGCAACGCCGAACAGCATGTCCAGTAGTGCTACGCGATCTTCCAGGTTCGCATCGCCCGAATACTCCGCGATCAGCCGATGCCGGTCCAGGCCCCTCACCGATTCCTCCCGGATGATGGCGATCAACAGGGCCAGAGCGTCTTCGTCGAAACTGCCCCGCACCGAAAGTTGTCGCTGGATTTCGGCGAGTTCACGTTCGTCGATGTCGTGGTCGGCATGTGCCACGATTCCCATCAAGCCACCCAGCAGAGCCAGACGGTGCATTTCGGGCGTGATCTGGGTATCCCCGGTATGGCGCCTCAACTTGAAGAGAATCTTGTTGCGGACAAACTCATCGATGTCGACACGCGAGCGGCGGGGCGTCTGCCCCAGCAGCCCCTTCACGCGGCTGAGCATCAGACCCATGGATGAGGGTTCGCTGAGCACTTCCTCGTAGCGCGCGAGGAGCTGCTTTTCCTCTTCGGAGATCCTGTTGTCGGCTTCGATGATGTTTCTGATGTGCCCGATGACGGCCTCGCGCTCCGCAGAACTCCCAATGCGGTCCAGCAGATCGTGAACGACGGCCTCCTGTTCCTCTTGCGATATCGGGTCTTCCAGGTACGGTTGAAGGTGGAACCATTCGTCGTCGTTCAGGTTGAAGTGGCGTGCGAGCTCCTTGATGTAATTCACTTCCGAGTGCGAAAGCTCGGAATCGGCCCATGCCGCCGTGATGAGGACCTTGAGCAGAGCCAGAGCGTTGGATGTACGAACCATCATTGCATTCTAACGCGAATCGTATGATGGCGCGGAGAGGGGGGACTTGACGATTATTAGCAATAATGCTAACAATAAACGCTTAGCAATATAGCTAAATGTAAAGGAGAACACGATGGCCACTGTTTCGATGTGCATCTACCGGGTAAGGCCCGAGGGAATTGCGGAGTTCGAGGCATTACTCGGGCGGCACTAGACGACGCTCCGGGACCTCGGCCTGGCGACTGACACCCCCCCGCCGACCTACCGCGGCAAGGATGATACGGGTCGACCTATCTATGTCGAGATCTTTGAGTGGAAGGACCCGGAGGGTCCCGCCAGGGCGCATGAACTTCCGGAAGTGATGGCAGTATGGGAGCCGATGGGGAAGCTTTGTGAAGAACGATCGGGACGGATGTCCATGGAGTTTGCGGATGTCGAACAATTCCAGGTCCGCCAGACCAGCGACGGCTAAAGGGAGACTGCACGATACCGAGGTGGTGTTCAGCGCGGTCGCGCATCCAAATCGTCGCCAGATCCTCATGGTGCTGCACTTTAGAGGAGGTGAGATGACTGCAGGAGAGATTGCCGAACGCTTCGCGTGCAGGTGGCCGACGACCACCAGGCACCTGAAGGTGCTGGAGGCCGCAGGGCTTGTACAGGTCATTCCGAGAGGCCGGGAACGGTTGTACCGGTTGAACCGAAAGCGCCTCATCGCGACCATGGGGAGCTGGCTGGAATGGTTTGAGAATGAAGCCGCCATCGGAACGCCGTCCGGGAGCTCGTAAGCTGCATTTCCTCCCCGAGGCGGGAGCGGAGTGTGTTCCAATGGAGCCGATGAAATTTCTCCCCTTAATGCTCAAAAACACGTTGCGCAACAAGCGTCGCACCGTGTTGACGGTGCTCAGCATAGCGGTTTCCCTGTTCCTGATCGTGACCTTGCAGACGCTGCTGACGTCGCTGGAAAATCCGGACATGACACCGGAGTCCGCCATGCGAGTCGTCACCCGTCACAAGGTGTCCCTGGCGAACGTCATGCCGATCGCCTACCGCGATCGGATCGGCCAAGTCCCGGGAGTCGAGCAGGTGATGGCTTCGCAGTGGTTCGGCGGAGTTTACAAAGATCCGGCCAACTTCTTTGCCAATTTTGCCGTCGAGCACGAGACATTTTTTGACGTGTATCCGGACGTCGAAGTCTCTGCCCAGACGAAGGAGAAGTTTCAGTCGGAGCGGACCACTTCCCTGGTAGGCGTAAACCTGGCAGAGCGTTTCGGCTTCCACGTCGGGGATCGGGTCACACTGGAGGGCACGATCTTTCCGTTCGATGTCGAGACCGTCGTCGCTGGCTTTGTCACCGGGGCAAACAGCGAGAACACGTTCTACTTCCGGTGGGATTACTTCGATGAACTCATGGATCGGGCCGGTGTTGCTGGGACCTTTACGATTCGAGCGTCGGGCGCGGACGTGATCCCAGCCGTGATCGAAACCATCGATACGACTTTCGACAACACGAACGCTCCGACGAAGAGCGAAAGCGAAGAGTCCTTCATCCTGGGCTTCATGGAGATGTGGGGCAACATTCGGGCGCTGATCGTCAGTATATCCACCGTCGTCCTGTTCACGATCGTCCTGGTCGCGGCCAATACGATGGCAATGTCGATCCGGGAACGAACGAGAGAGATTGCGATCCTGAAGACAATCGGGTTCAGCCCCGGACGGATCCTCAGGCTGATCGTCGGGGAATCGGTGATCGTCGCCGTGGGCGGTGGACTTATCGGCGCGCTTGGGGCACGCTACGTCTACGGTGCGATCGACTTCAATACACTCACACTCGGCTTCATCCCGCAATTCAATGTGCGATGGGACACGATCGGACTGGCTCTGGCCATTGCCTTTACCGTCGGGTTGATCAGCACCCTTGTACCTGCCTACAGCGCGTCGCGACTGGCGATAGTCGACGCGGTTCGACGGCAGGGAGAATAGGTCGTCGCAAACCGAATGATTCCCTTGAAGTACAACCTGAGGAGCCTGACCGTCCGTCGCGTCGGAACAGCCATGACGGTGCTCGGGGTGGGGCTGACGGTTGCCGTGTTCGTGTCGATCCTGGCGTTGGTCCACGGGCTTCAGAACACATATGCCGACACGGGAGATCCCCGAAACCTCCTCCTGATCCGTGAGGGGTCACAGGCAGAGACCAACAGCTACTTCAACAGGGACATCAAGGGGATTGTCGAGACTATGGACGGTGTCGAGACCGTGTCGGGAGAAATCATCATCCTGATCAATCATCCCCGAGCAACTGAAGGCGATGCCAATGTCATCGTTCGTGGAGTCGAAGCGGCTGGGATGGAGCTTCGGCCTCAAATGAACATCGTCGAGGGCCGCATGTTCCGTCCGGGGCTGCGCGAAGTCATCGTGAGTCGTTCTGTTGCGAAACGATTCCAGGGCGCCGGCCTGGACGATACGATCCGCATCGGACGCACCGACTGGGACGTCGTCGGCCTGTTCGACGCCAACCGAACCGCCTACGACTCGGAGATCTGGGCGAACTACGACGAGCTGTCTTCCGATTTCGAACGACCGATTTACTCATCGTTGCTCGTCAAAGCGACGGACGTCGCGACGCTGGACGGTCTCGAGGAGAGAATCGTCGACGATCGGAGGCTTCAGCTCGACGCGCTTTCTGAGGTGGAATACTACCGCTCCCAGACCTCGACCGCAGTACCGATTCAGATCATCGGCACCTTCATCGCGGTCGTGATGGCAATCGGCTCCAGCTTCGCCGTCATGAACACGATGTATGCCGCTACGGCCTATCGAACCCGCGAGATCGCGACGCTCCGGCTGCTCGGATTCAGAAGGCGAGACATCATGGCCTCCTTTTTCGTCGAGTCATTGGTGCTTGCGATCGTGGGGGGAGCAGCCGGGTGCCTGCTGGCACTGCCAGTCAACGGTATCTCGACCGGAACGCTGAATTTTGCGAGCTTTTCCGAAGTCATGTTCGAGTTTCGGATCACCGCCGAGTTGCTCACCCAGGGGATGATCTTCGCGGCGATCATGGGTATTGCCGGTGGGATTCTTCCGGCACGGCTCGCGGCACGGTTGCCGATCGTTCGGGCGCTTCGGACCGAGGTGTGATGGACGAACTCGCCAGCGAGCTGAACAAGCTCAAAATCGACAAATCAAAGCGGCCGGTCAAGCGGGAGGGGCCTTCCTTCGGCTGGATCCTCCTGCTCACGTCAGTATTCGTTGCCATCATCGCCGGGGTATTTGCGTTTCGAGGACCGGCCGAGGTGGGCTCGGTGCGCACGGTGCGCCCCATGCCGGTGACGGCCGACTCGGCGGTCCTGGTGGCGACTGGCTATGTCGTTGCACACCACAAGATCGATCTGAGTGCGAAGGTAGTGGGCCGCGTCGAATGGATCGGAGTTGAAAAGGGCGACCGGGTCCAGAAGGGTCAACTATTGGTCAAGCTCGAGGATCGCGAATATCGGGCCCAGGTCGATCGGTCGCGAGCCGTACACGAGAGCACTCTGGCGCGCCTGGCCGAGCTCGAGGCGGGATCTCGCCCGGAGGAGATCGCCCGCGCCCGGGCGGACGTGGATCGCGCTCGGGCTCAATTGAGGACCGACGAGGCTAATCTCGAACGCATCGAAGGGTTGGTCCGCGAGGGTGTCTACACCACGCGGGATCTCGATGAAGCTCTGGGACGCCGCGACGTCTCGAAAGCCACGCTGGAATCGTTGGATCGCACCTACGATTTGATCGTGAAGGGTCCACGGGTGGAACAGATCGATGCGGCCCGGGCAGAAGTGGAACGCGCGCGGGCCGACTTGGCCTACAGCCAGACTCTGCTGGACGCGGTCGAGATCCGGGCGCCGATCGATGGGGTCATCCTGGAGCGGATTGTCGAACCTGGAGAAATGGTGACGACCTCTTTCGTCGGTGATCGGGGTGCAAAGTCGTCGACGGTGGCACTGGCGGACCTGAACGATCTTCAGGTTGAGCTGGACATATCGCAGAATGATTTCAACCGAATTCGCCCCGAACAGCCCTGCACGGCCGTAACCGACGCCTACCCCGACCGGGTGTACGAGTGTGCCGTAGACGAGATTGCTCCGGAGGCGGACCGACAACGCGCAACGATCCAGGTCAAGGTTCGGATTTACGATCCCGACACCTTGATCAAACCGGAGATGAACGCGCGCGTGACGTTTCTCGATAGCGATCGGACCCAGTCCAGCGATCTCGTCGACGAATTGACCATTCCGGCTGAGGCGATCATCGATCGAGGATCGGGCGAATCCGTTCTGGTGGTCGTGAACGGGGAAGTCCGGCTGAGACCCATTGCTGTCTCCAGGAGAGTAGGCGGGGTTGCGCATGTCTCATCGGGCCTGACGGGCGACGAGGCGGTCATCGTTGGCGACGCTATCGAAACGCTGCAGCCGGGCGACCGCGTGGGAGGAAACTAGCAGCCGGTGGGGGAACCCTCGTGGGTCGCGTTACGGCCAAACGGCGCTGGATTCAAGCAGCCGGTGGCAGAACCCTTGTGGGTCGCGTTACGGCCAAACGGCGCTGGATTCTAGGAGACGAGGACGAGACAATGCTCTTTCATTGTGAGGAGTCGATGACAACGAAGACGGCGTCGTTTCGCCGTAACCCTTCGGGCGCACGGGGGTTCGGGCCACGGGCTTTGTCGTTCGTCGGTTACGATGAGATCGCATCGCTCCCTCCTCTCTTCGCGCCCGTGACCCGAAGACCCGCGCGCGCGACCCACGAGGGTTCCCCCACAGGCTGCTAACATGCCGGCGATCGAAATCCGTGGAGCCGGCAAGGTCTTCAAGAAGGATGCGGCCGATATCGTGGCGCTCGAAGAAGTCGACCTGGAGGTGGGCGAAGGCGCCTTCCTGTGTCTGATGGGTCCCTCGGGCTCTGGAAAGTCGACTCTGCTGAATCTTGTTGCCGGCATAGATCGACCGAGTTCGGGCTCCGTCATCGTCCTGGGCGATGATATCGCGGCAATGAGTGAAGGCTCGCTTGCCGGCTGGCGGAACGAACACATCGGGTTTGTGTTCCAGACCTTCAACCTGATCCCTGTCCTTACCGCTTTCGAGAACGTCGAGCTTCCGCTACTGCTGACGAGGCTGTCGAAGGCGGAGAGGCGGGAACATGTCCGGACGGCCTTGAATCTCGTGGGTCTCGAGGATCGGATGACGCACTATCCCCGTCAGCTGTCGGGCGGGCAGGAGCAGCGCGTCGCCATAGCCCGTGCCATCGTCACGGATCCAACTCTGCTACTAGCGGATGAGCCCACCGGCGATCTTGATGCCAAGTCCGCCGAGGAGGTCTTGGCTATTCTCGATAAGTTGAACCGTGAGTTCGGCAAGACCATCATCATGGTGACTCACGACCCGCGAGCCGCGGAGCACGCAACGACCGTGCGCCATCTCGACAAGGGCGTGATGCTGCCCCAGCAGACTTCTGCCACGGGCTGCTAGAGTCTGGACTCGACTGCGGGGCGTTCCCGAAAGCCGACGAACTCCTCAAACCAACTACCGATTTCGAAGAGAAGCCCCTCCCGGAATGGCGGCGCCGTCAACTGGATGCCGACCGGCATGCCCGACGCATCCAGCCCCTGCGGCAGAGACAGTGTCGGAAAATCCGCCAGGGACCATGGTGCAGAGAGGATCGGGCTGCCCGTGTGATCGAGCCCTTCGGGTGCGGGCCCGACGGCGCCCGGAGAAAGAATCACATCGCAATTGGCGAACAACCCGGACATCTCTTCCTGAAACCTTCGGCGAACCCGGCCCGCACGTATGTAGTCGGTCGACGAGACCAGCATGCCGGATTCGATCAGGCCCCGGATCTTCGTTCCGTATTGTTCGGCATGCCGGGCGTGTAGGCTCTGGTGAGCGGCTGCAAGTTCGGCGCGCATGATCGTGCGTAGCGTGGGCAACGCCAGGCTGAAGATGTCTGGCAGCGCCAGATCGACAATTTCAGCATCTGTAGAACTCAGACGTTCGATCAAGCCTCCGTGAAGTTCCCAGGGTGCCGGGTCAGTATTGTCCTCGAAAAACTCGCGAACGACGCCGATGCGAAACCGTCCCCGGCCCGAAGGTTCAATCGGGTCGTCGGCCATGGCCTCGAGCATCAGGGCCACGTCGTCGACCGTACGGCCGAAGGCACCGACGTAGTCCAGCGACCAGGAAACAGGGAAGACGTCGCGTTTGGAGACACGGGCCGCCGTCGGCATCAGGCCAACGATGCCACAGTAGACGGCCGGCCTACCGATCGAGGCGACCGTTTGTGTGCCAGTGGCCCCGGGGCACATGCCCGCCGCGACGGCCGCAGCCGACCCGCTGCTCGATCCCCCCGGCGTGTGCTCCAGGTTCCAGGGGTTGCGTGTAGGGCCGGGATCGAAAGTTGCGAATTCGGTGGTCACGGTCTTGCCAAGGATGACGGCGCCGGCCCTTTTCAGTTTGGCGACGGCCGCGGCGTCCCTGTCGGGAACATGGCCGTCGAAGATCGTCGACCCCATCCCCGTCGGTTGACCCTCGGTCATGAAGATGTCTTTTACACCGACGGGGACACCGTGCAGCGGCCCGAGCGGCCGGCCTGTCTCGAGTTGCCGCTCCCGCGCGCTCGCCTCGTTGAGGACGCGTTGCCTGTCGATCGACACCCAGGCGCGCACTTCGGGGTCGAGGGCTTCGATACGATCGAGTAGCGATTGGGCGATCCGGACCGGTGACACCTCACGCTCGCGGACGCGTCGGGCGGTGTCAGAAACGGTAAGGGCTTCAGAGCTCATCTTCCGGTTCCAGCCGAAACTGGTGGAGCTCTCGGAGGTCAGCGGCCGCTTCTTCGAGGGACGGCCTCAGTTGTTCGGTCCGTTCCGGGCCGAAGCGTTCGCGAGCGGCGGCGACCAACGCGGCAAGAAAGGAATCCATAAGGGCGAGATTCTACCAGTCCCGCCCGGTCCGGCTAAAGGGCGAAACGATTCAGGAAAGACAGCCAGGCGTTCAGGCGAGTGAACTGATCCGTCAGGATCAGGACCCCCACAGCCACGACGAGGAAACCGCTGACGACTTCGACCGTGTGCAGGTGCTTCTTGAAGCGGCCGTAGAAGGATAGAAACTTGTTCAGACCGAGGCTGGTGACCAGGAACGGCAAACCGAGTCCCACCGAATAGACGGCCAGCAGGAACACGCCCTCGTTGACCGTCTCCTTCGTGCTGGCGAAAGTAAGGATGCCGGCAAGAATCGGCCCGATGCACGGCGTCCATCCGAACGCGAACGCCAGGCCCAGAACGAACGCCCCGAACATGCCGCGCGGTTTGACGTTGTGAAAACGCTTGTCCTGGTACAGGAAGGGAATCTTGAAGATGCCGATCAAGTGCAGGCCGAAAATGATGATGACAATGCCGGCAAGCCTGTAGAGTATCGACATTCGCTCCATCAGCACCTGTCCGAGAAACGACGCCGATGCTCCGAGCGAGATGAATATCACCGAGAACCCGAGGATGAAAAAGATCGAATTGCTGACGACTGTCCTCATGAGGGAAGAGTTCTCACTCTCCGCCTGTAGCTGCTCGAGCGAGATTCCGGAGATGATCGAAATGTATCCCGGGACAAGCGGCAGCACGCAGGGAGAAAGGAAGGACACGACGCCTGCCGCGAACGCGGCGAAGACTGACACATTATCCATAAAGCAAATTATTCCATGAAACGGTCAATATATCCTCATACCGCCCGAGAATTCTCGGGGAAAAGGATCAGACGCTGCCAAAGCTCAAACGTGAGCGGAAAGGAGCGTCCAATGGCGGTGTTGTTGACGGACAGCCGACCGAAGAGGTGAATTCCATGGACACGATCGAGTTGTTGAGAGAGTTGGTAGCGATCGACTCGGTGAACCCATCGCTCGGGCCCGAGCATTCCGGCGAGGGCGCGATCGCCCAAGCGGTCGGGAACGCTCTCGGCAAAATGGGTCTGGATGTCGAGTTTCAGGAGGCAGCGCCGGCACGACCGAACGTCATCGGCGTCCTCGACAGCGGCAGGAAGGGCCCCGTGATGATGTTCTGCGGGCATAGCGATACCGTTGGCGTTGCCGGCATGGAGCGACCCTTCGATCCGGTCTACCGCGACGGCAAGGTGTGGGGACGCGGTTCCCAGGACATGAAGGGCGGACTGGTGGCAATGATGGCGGCCGCCGGGGAGATCGCAGAGAAGGGAGGGCTCGGGGCCGGACGCCTTCTCGTCACTGCCGTGATCGATGAGGAGTACTCGAGCATCGGCGCGCGCTCTCTCGTCAAGGAATGGACCGCCGACGCCGCGGTCGTGGGCGAACCCACCGACATGACGGTCGCCGTCGGGCACAAAGGTTTTGAATGGGTCGAGGTAGATGTCGAAGGAAGGGCGGCGCATGGCAGCAGACCCGCTGACGGGCTCGACGCGATAGTGAGGATGGGGCGCGTGCTGGGCCGGCTGGAACGACTCGACCGAGACCTTCAGGCCCGCCCGGCTCATCCGTTGATGGGGACCGCGTCGCTGCACGCCTCGACAATCCAGGGCGGCCGCGAATGGAGCACGTACCCCGACAGTTGCCGGCTGAGGATGGAGCGCCGGACGATCGCTGGTGAATCTCAAGAAGTGTCGCTGACGGAGGTCGAATCCATACTGAAGGAGCTTCGGGCTGAGGATCCGGATTTTCGGGCGAAAGCCCGGTACGTGTTCGGACAGCCACCCTACGAGACGCCGGCCGACCATCCGATCGCGCGAGATCTCGAAGCGGCCATAGCACGCACCGGTGGCAAAACGACGCGCTCGAGCATGTCCTTCTGGACGGACGCCGGCGTGCTGGGGGAGGCGGGGATCCCATCGGTGATCTTCGGTCCGACGGGTAAGGGCCTGCACAGTGTCGCCGAATACGTGGTTGCCGAGGACGTGCGGGCCTGCCAGGCCGCCTTGGTCGAGCTGGTCCGAGATTTCTGCCGGTAGCTGTTACAGGTTCTTGAGGATGAAGTTCATCATCAGGCACCGCATGTGGTGGTTCTGGTGCGGGTCCTCGACAGCGTGCCGCGACTTCGGGTAGAACATCACCTCAAACTGCTTTCCGGCCTTCTGCAGCGCCTCGATGAGGCCCAGGGAATGATCGATGTGAACGTTGTCGTCAATGGTTCCATGAAGGATCAGCAGCTTTCCCTGGAGCGCGCCGGCGGCTTCGATGACGGAACTCGATAGGTACCCGTCCGGGTTGTCGGCGGGCAGATCCATGTAGCGTTCGGTGTAGATCGAGTCGTAAAGCCGCCAGTCCGTGACGGGAGCGCCGGCAATTCCCATCTTGAACGACGCGCTGTGCGTCAACGCATAGGCCGTGAGATATCCGCCGAAACTCCACCCCCATATCCCGATCCTGGCCGGATCGACCCACGGTTGTGCCCGAAGCCACTCCACGGAATCCTCGTGATCGCGAAGTTCCAGCTCGCCGAAATTCCGGTACAGGGGCCAGGCCGAAGTCGCCCCCTTGTTGCTCGCAGTCCGGTTGTCCAGCACCCAGATGACATATCCCTGTTGCGCGATAACCTGATGCCAGAGGTAGAGCTTGGAATTCCAGGCATCCTGGACGAGCGAGGCCGCAGGACCGCCGTAGGTATGACAAAGAACCGGGTAGGGTCGTGACGGATCAAACCCGGGCGGTGTGATCCGCAGCGCGTCAAGGGAGACCCCGTCTCGGGAACGAATCGACATGAAATCGGCCTGGCCCCACTGATAGCCACCGAGCAGCCCCGGCGTCGTCTCCACAATCTTGCGGAGGCGTGCCCCATTGCTAGAGCAGAGGTGCGCCTCGGGCGGCGTTGAGATCGTGCTCACGGTTTCGGCGAACCAGGTGCAGTCGGGAGAGAAAACAGCTTTGTGTGTCCCTTTTCCATCAGTCAGCCGGGCCATGTCAGTTCCGTCAATACGGACCCGATAGACGTGAATCGCTTTCAGGTCGTGTTCGGTCGCTGAAAAATAGATCCAGCCCGCAGCCACGCCGTGGATCTCGCGCACGTCCCAATCTCCGGAAGTGATCCGCGTGCACATGTCCCGGTCCGGGCCGTACCGGTAGATGTGCCTCCAACCGGTACGGTCGCTCAACCACACCAACGACCCGTCTTCGCACCAAACCGGCTGTCCGGTGACGCTGACCCAGGCCGGCGAGGTCTCCCGAAGGAGCGTCCGCGACTCCCGATTCCCGAGATCGAAGATGTTGAGTTCGAGCCACGTCTGAGTACGGTTCTGGACCTGGTAGGTCAGGGCAGCGGAGTCCGGCGTCCAGCAGATGCGAGCGATCAGGTGATCGCGGGCGTAGCCCGATGTATCGATCCACCGCACGACGCCATCTTCCAGAGACAGCAAGCCGAGCCGAACTACGGGATTGGGCGCGCCGGCCCTCGGATACCGCGTGACTTCGAGCGTGGGTTGAATCGCGACATGGTCGACGATCGCGTGCCCTTGCATTCCGGTCTCGTCGAGCAAGGCGATGTGCCCCGAGTCGGGGCTCCACCAGTGCCCGTTGAAATCACCGCGGCCGTAGACTTCCTCCTGGTACACCCAGTCGAGCCGTCCGTTGAGAACGGTGCCGGACCCATCGACGGTCAGGATGCGTTCGGCACCCGTTTCAAGATTCGTGATTGCGAGGTCGTTGCCCCGCGTGTAGCTGACCGAACGCCCGTCCGGGCTGCTCGCTACACCCGTCGGGTCGTCGATTCCTTCGGCGATGATCGAGGTGGAGTCGTCGCCGAAGCGGTAACGAATCAGGCGGGAGCCATGGGTGACGAACAGCGCCGACCGATCGGGACTCATCGTCAGATCGGTCCGCGATGCAAGGTTGCGAGCCTCGTCGGCCGAGATCCCGTCGATGCGGGCCATCGCCTCGGTCATGTCGTCGATTCTGTAGAGCGGAGCCGAATCTCCAGTCCCGGCATGGACTCGATCTCTGGAGTTGCGATCCCCATTGGCTCCGGCAAGAACGTAGTGGTCTCCGTCCAACCAGACGATGTTCCCGGGCACCGCGCCTTCGAAGTCGGTTTTCTGCTCGGGGTGGTAGACATCGTCGAGCGAGAGTTGCCTGGATCTTTCAGTCACGTTTCCTCGAAACCCATCATAGACCTGATCTTTCCCTTCCCTCGGCGTAAGATAGAAGTTGCGCGCCTTGTCCGAGACGGAGGATAGATGTCGATACTCGCGATGATGCTCACCGTGTTTTCGGTGGCCCAGGGGGATGCGCTGCAGTTGACGTACCCCCACGAATCGGGCCTGACCCGCGTCGAAGTTCGCTGGGCGAACAAGACGGTGCCGTTCACTCGCTCAGGCGATGACTGGAGGACCGTGGTCGGTGCTGATCTGGATCTGAAGTCCGGCGACTACCCGGCAACTGTTTCATTTCACTATGCCGACGGCCCGAGCAAGACGCGGAACGAAACCGTCCGGGTCGCAGGGAAATCCTTCCCGATAACACGTCTCGAAGTCGAACCCCGGTACGTCGAGCTCAGTCCCGAGGACCTGGAACGAACCAGGAGGGAAAGCCGCCGCCTGGGAGCGGTCTTCGCGCGGATCGAACCCAGCGCATACTGGCGCGAGCCGTTTGTTGTTCCCATCCCCGAGGCGGAGGGAAGCAATTTCGGGCACCGCCGCGTCTTCAACGATCAGCCCAGGAATCCTCATTCCGGCGCTGATATTTCGGCTACAAGCGGGACCCCAATCCATTCCACTAACCGTGGCCGCGTCGTCGTCACCGGTGACTTTTTCTTTAACGGCAACACGGTGATCGTCGACCACGGTCTGGGTATCTACTCAGTTTACCTGCATCTGTCCGAGATCGAGGTCGAGGAAGGACAGATGGTCGAGCGCGGAGAAGTGGTCGGTCTCGTGGGCGCAACCGGACGCGTGACAGGCCCGCATCTGCATTGGGGAATCCGTGTGCAGAACGCTCGTGTGGACCCCTTTTCGCTCGCACGGATGGTCGAGTAGTGCTCGATCGGAATGTTTGATTTCCTGCGACGTGGCGCCGGCCCGACGCAAAAGCAGATCGGCAGGGCGGTAAAGCGGCTCACCCAATCCCACGGCGAAGAAGGGCCTCGCCTCGAGGCGGCCGACCGACTGGTGGAATGGGGAACGCCCGAAGCACTTTTCGGCCTGTTGATGCGGTTCACCATGTCGTCCCGGGTGATCGCCCAGGACATCGACGAGAAGCGGATGATCGTTGATATGCTGGTCCGTCAGGGCGGGGCCGCGGTCGAGCCCATCCTGCGGTTTATGAAGACTCACCACCAGGTCGATTGGCCGGTCCAGGCTCTGGCGCAAATGGTTAGCGAGGAGGAACTCGTCAGGCACCTCGTCGACACTATCGAAGCCGTTGCCAAGAGTGAGTTTGTGGCGCCCGTACATAGAGTGAGCCTGATTCGAGCGGTCGAGGGCCACGTGACTGAGGAAATGATTCCCACGCTCGAGGGCTTTCTGGAGGACTCGGACGACGACGTCAGGCTGGTCGCGATCCAGTCACTGGCGGAGCTAGGAGAGCCGGTCCGCGAGAAATTGATCGAGGCGTTTCTAGCAGCGGATGATCGTCCCCGAATCCGGCGCGAAATTGCCGAGCTTTTTGCAGAGCATGCCTGGCCCGTGAAAGGCTACCGACCACGAGTGGAAGAGTCGCTTCCGGACGGGTTCACCCTGAACGCGAAGGGCGTGGTTCGACGACGCTGATGGGTTCTACGGACTTGAGTCGAAGCGTGGCGCTGGTGCTTCTGGGCGCCTGGCTGATGGGCACCGTCTTCATGGGCGTCGTTGCAACCCAGAATTTCTACACCATCGATCGTCTGCTGGAGGGTTCCCCAAACCAGACGTTCAGGGGGGTCGTGTCGGATCTCGGCAATCCCCGGTCGCGGGACTTCCTGAGGTACCTGTCTTCGGAGCTGAACCGGTTGTTGTTCTGGGTCTGGGGGCTGTCTCAGGTCCTGATCGGAGGCGTGACGCTCTGGCTCCTTTGGCCCTCCGGAGGCCGGGTTCGATGGGGAATCGTCACGATGCTGACAGCGGTTGTCGTGCTGACTTTCGGATTGACTCCACCCATAGTAGACGTGGGCCGGCAGCTCGATTTCCTTCCTCGGGACCCACCCCCGCCAGAGCTAGCCACCTTCGGCCTGCTTCATGCGGCGTACACCGTCACCGACTTCCTGAAACTTGCGGTCGGAGTCGCGTGTGTCTTCTGGGTGCATCGGATTCGGCCCGACGACTCTCTTGGCTTTGGCCGGGTTGGGCAGTAGAATTTTACGCATCATGACCCATCGATTCGCGCTGTTGATCCTGTCGGCGGCCCTGTCTCTGCCCGTATCGCTCTATGCCCAGAACGAGATTCCCGAAGAGACCAAAGCCAGGGTCTACGTGATCGCCACGGGGGGCACGATCTCGGGAGGCCTCGATCCGGAAACGGGGCAACCGCGCAGTTTGGGCGCTGCGGATCTTGTTGGGTTGGTTCCCTCGCTCGATGAGCAAGTCGATATCGAGGAGGAGGATTTCACCCGTATCGGAAGCTCTTCGATGACGCCGGAGATACAGTTCCGCCTCGCCATGAGGGTCCGGGAGCTGTTCGCGCTACGTGAGGACCTGGCGGGCATCGTGGTCACCCACGGAACCGACTCCCTGGAAGAAACGGCGTTCCTGATCGACCTGCTCCACGAGGATTCTCGTCCCGTCGTATTCGCCGCCGCGCAGCGGGCGCCGCGGGTTTCTGACTCGGACGGTCCCAGAAATCTTGAAGCGGCCGTCCGGACCGCGATCAGTCCCGGCGCGCGAGACATGGGCGTCCTTGTCGTCTTGAATGACCAAGTGCATTCGGCGCGATACGTGACCAAGGGGCATTCGGCAGCCGTGGATGCTTTTGGGTCCGGCCGAAAGGGGATGGTCGGCACGATCGATGAGAGTCGCGTCATCTTTTACGCGTCGCCGTTGAACCGTGTCTTCGTGCCGGCACCGCGGATCGAACCGGCTGTCGATCTGGTACGGCTCGTGGCTGGAGACACGGGGAAGTTCATTCTGTATGCCGCGGAAACCGAGGCGTCGGGCATCGTCATAGAGGCATTCGGACGTGGGAACATGCCGCGCCCTGTCCTGGACGCCGTAAACGAGGTGCTCGACGCGGGCCTCCAGGTCGTGGTCGTGTCGCGCACGGCCGAAGGCCGGGTGGCCTTGTCGCGTAGACTGACGGAGGCTGGTGTCATTGAAGGGGAAGACCTCGACGGGCTGAAGGCCAGGATCGTGTTGATGCTTGCGCTGGGGGCGGAAATGGCGCCGGAGGCCATCCAGGATCTTTATATTCGATTGGGAGGGGGAGGAGGCTGGCGATGAGTAGTGCCGAGAAAACCAAGAAGAGAGCCGTAGGCGTGGGTCCGAAACTTCTCATTGGAACCCGAAAGGGCGCCGTTGTGCTTACGGGAAATCGAGCGCGTCGATCGTGGAAAGTATCGGCGCCGATGTTCCTGGGACATATTGTTCATCACCTCGTGCTGGACCCCCGCGACCGTCGGACGATGCTGGCCGCCGCCAGGACCGGCCACCTCGGGCCGACCGTCTTCCGTTCGACCAACGGAGGCCGCAGGTGGAAAGAAGCCGAGAAACCGCCCGCATTCCGGAAGGCCGGTCCCGGCAGAAAACCCCTGAAGGTGGACCACGTGTTCTGGCTCACGCCGGGGCATCCGTCCGAGCCGGACGTGTGGTACGCGGGATCCTCACCGCAGGGTCTGTTTCGATCCGAGGACGGGGGCCGTACCTGGGCCGGTGTGAAGGGGTTCAATGAACACCCGAAGCGATTCGACTGGGTAGGGGGCGACCAGGATGGAACGCCCGACGGACCGAAGATGCACTCCATCCAGATCGACCCCCGTGATGCCGACCATATGTATATCGGGATGTCGTCCGGGGGCGTTTTTGAATCGCGCGACAAGGGGAAAGACTGGGCGCCGCTCAACAAGGGCTGCGCCGCCGACTTCATTCCCTCCCCGGACCCCGAGTACGGGCACGATCCGCACAACCTGCAACTGCATCCGAAAAACCCGGATCGTCTGTACCAGCAGAACCATTGTGGCATCTACCGTATGGACCGTGCGGAAGGGAAGTGGACCCGCATCGGCGAGCGGATGCCGAGGAAGGTGGGCGATATCGGTTTCCCGATCGTTCTTAATCCAAGAGATCCCGATCGGGTTTGGGTGTTCCCGATGGATGGGACTTCGGTCTGGCCGCGGACGAGCCCGGGAGGTCGCCCGGCCGTCTACGCGACGCGCAACGCGGGCCGGACGTGGAAGCGGTTGGATTCTGGTTTGCCGGCGGCGAACGCCTGGTTTACGGTCAAACGGCAGGCGATGGCCCGGGACGACCGGGATAAGCTCGGCCTGTATTTCGGCACGACGAGCGGGGAGATCTGGGGGAGCCGCGACGAGGGCGAATCCTGGAAATGCCTGGCGCGCCACCTGCCCGAGATTTATTCGGTCGAGACCGTTGGCGTCACCTGATGAAAGTGTTCGTCCCCGGCCCGCTTCGCTCCTACACCGACGGCGCGCGCATCGTCGATGCGGGGGGCGGTACGGTGGACGAACTCCTCGGCGAGCTGAACCACCGGCACCCCGGCCTTCGCTTCCGGATCATCGACGAACAGGAGAACGTCCGCGAACACATCAAGATCTTTATCAACGGTGAGCAATGCTTCGACCTTTCGGCCGGCCTCAATCCTGCCGACGAACTCCACATCATCTGTGCGCTGAGCGGCGGTCTATGACTGCCGCTTCAGTGAAGGGTCTCTCTTTCAGAGTCGAGGCAAATGAAAATGATAAATGGTCGATGGTAAGTGGTCGATTATCGATTCGAAATGATTTGAGATCTGCAAACACTGATCAGGGCGTGGGCAGTCCCATCAACTCGATGCGGTTGCCGTCTGGGTCGTAGCAGAAGGCGGACCGGCTGCCGTCGCGACGCTCCCGCCAGAGGCGGTCGCCATCCCAACGATCGATCCGCACGCCGGCCTCGTCAAGCCTCGCGACCAAATCCTCGAATCCGTCCACGACGATGGCGAAGTGTCGCGACGTAGCCGTGTCGGCCGTCCCCCGGATCGCCAGATGCAGCTGATGATCGCCAATCTGGAACCAGATGAGCCGTTTGCCCTCGGGGTCTTCCGTGGCCGGAATGCGTTCGAACCCCAGCAGCTCTACATAGAACCGAATCGCCTCGTCTAGGCGGTCTCGGGAAATGTTGTGGGTGATGTGATGAACACGCATGGGGCTAGCAGCCTGTGGGAGAACCCTGTGGGGCCGCGCGCATGGGTCTTCGGGTCGCGGGCGCGAAGAGAGGAGGGCACGATGCGGGTACATCGTAACCGACGAACGACAAAGCCCGAGGCCCGAACCCCCATGCGCCCGGAGGGTTACGGCGAAACGGCACCGTCTTCGTTGTCGCCGACTCCTCACAATGGAAGGGCATTGTCTCGTCCTCGTCTCTTAGCAGCCGGTGGGGGAACCCTCGTGGGTCGCGCGCGCGGGTCTTCGGGTCACGGGCGCGAAGTGAGGAGGGAGCGATGCGATCTCATCGTAACCGACGAACGACAAAGCCCGTGGCCCGAACCCCCGTGCGCCCGAAGGGTTACGGCGAAACGACGCCGTCTTCGTTGTCGTCGACTCCTCACAATGAAACAGCATTGTCTCGTCCTCGTCTCCTAGAATCCAGCGTCGTTTGGCCGTAACGCGACCCACGAGGGTTCCCCCACTGGCTGCTTGAATCCAGCGCCGTGTGGCCGTAACGCGACCCCACAGGGTTCTCTCACAGGCTGCTCTAGAGCGATATCGGCCCGACGCCGAGCTCCTCTCCCAGGAGCCGTCCGACAAGAACGGCCAGTGACTCGTCGGTGTCCTGAAGTTGGAACGCGCCACCTTTGTCGGACCAGTCGAGTTTGAAGCTGGTCAATTGAGCGGATATCCATACCTGGCGTGCCGGTGAGTTGGGACTGATGATGATTTTGGACACCATCGGTTCCTCGATCTCGATGCTGAGGACACCCGCTTGGTAGAGCACTTCGACGTCGTGTTGCTCGACGACGACGTCCATCGTCCGGTTGAGAGACTCGAGCGCCGATTCGGCAGCCTTTTGGAACTCGCTTTCGCTGATCACGCCAGGATTCTAATCCATCCCGAACTATAATGGGGCGCCGAATCCCTGCCAGAAGGGTTGCAGTGAACACCATGACACCGTTTGAACTCACCACGAAGTTGATGGCGATTCCGTCGGTCACGGGTGCGGAAGGAGAAGTTGGGCGGTTCCTGGCTTCGGTGCTCGAGGGTATGCAGTACCGCGTCGAAACCCAACCGGTTAGCGATGGCCGATTCAATGTGATCGCCCGTGGTGGTGGAGACCGGGTTGTGTTCTGCACCCACATCGACACGGTGCCTCCGGTTCTGCCGGTTTCTGAGGACGACGGGGCTCTGTACGGACGCGGCGCCTGTGACACGAAGGGGATCATCGCCGCAATGCTCGAGGCCGGTGAGCGACTGCGGGCCCGGGGAACATCAGACTTCTCCTATCTGTTCGTCGTTGGCGAGGAGACCGGTGGCGATGGCGCCCGTGCGGCTGATGCCCTCGAATGGGGCTCCGAATACGTCATCGTCGGCGAGCCGACCGAGAACAAGCTGGCGCGGGCGCAGAAGGGAACGCTGCTCGCAGACCTGAAAGCACTCGGCAAGGCGGCGCATTCCGGATACCCCGAGATGGGCGTTTCTGCGGTGGATCCGCTGATTCAGGTTCTGCATGACTGCATCGGCGCGGATTGGGGCAGCGACGAAATCCTGGGTTCCGGCACTTTCAATGCCGGTGTGCTCGGCGCGGGAGAACGGGCCAACATCCTTGCGCCCGAAGCCATGGCATCGGTGATGATCCGCACCGTGGAGGGAACCGCCGACGTGCGACATCGGTTGGAACGGCTCGTCGCCTCGCGTGCCCAGATCGAAGTGCATAGTGCGACGGACCCTCAATTCATGCATGTTGTTGATGGATTCCCCCAGACTGTCGTGTCGTTTGGCAGTGACGTGCCGTACCTGGGGAGCCTCGGTCGGCCGTTGCTGGTCGGCCCGGGTTCGATTCTCGACGCCCACACTGCGAATGAGAAGATCCTGAAGGACGACCTGATGGCGGGGATCGATCTCTACGAAAAGCTGGCCCGGCAGTTGTTGAACGGAAGGCCCTCATGAAGATTGCGCTGATCGGTCACGGCAAGATGGGGAAGGAGACCGAACGGGTGGCCCTCGGCGAAGGCGAGACCGTTTGCGCCGTTTACGATTCGGAATATCCGTTTGATGCCGCCCTCTGCGGTGGCATCGACGTCTGTATCGATTTCTCGACGGCCGAGTCAACACTGGGCAACATGAAATCGGCCGCCGGGGCAGGCATCGATATCGTCGTGGGCACGACCGGCTGGTACTCCCAGCTCGACGAGGTCCGAGACCTCTTCACCCAGTCCGCCCTGCTGTATGCGCATAACTTCTCGATCGGGATGAATGTCTTCTACCGCATCGTGCGGAAGGCGGCGGCGTTGATCGAACCGCTGTCCGACTATGACCCCTACGTTCTGGAACACCACAACCGGGACAAGGAAGATCGGCCGAGTGGCACGGCATTGAAGCTGGGGGAGATTCTGCTGGATGGGATCGGCCGCAAACAGCGGATCGAAGTGGGAGTTCCGGTGGAGGGTGTTCCCGAAGAGGCGCTCGGGATCGCCTCGGTCCGTGCGGGCAGTGTCCCCGGAAGCCACACCATCGGTTTCGAGTCGGAGGCCGATACCATCGAGTTGCACCATTCGTCCAAGAACCGGACCGGGTTCGCGATGGGAGCCCTGGTTGCCTCGCGCTGGGTACGGGGTCGGCGGGGTGTCTACACGATGGACGACGTGGACCTCTGACGGGACACTGGGGCAGAGAATAAGATCTATGCGAAAGGATCGATACCGGGGGACAGGCACGGCGCTCGTCACACCGTTCGCCCAGGACGGGTCCGTCGACGAACGAGCGCTCGGCCGTCTGGTGGATTTTCAGATCGAGGCGGGCATCGACATGATCCTGCCCTGCGGAACGACAGGCGAAGGCGTCACGCTCGAGACCCGCGAATGGGAGCGGGTCGTCGCGGGTGTGGTCGAGCGTGTTGCCGGCCGTATTGCCGTCGTGGCCGGCGCCGGTTCAAATTCTACGGCAACGGCGATCGCCCTCACGAAACGCGCGGCCGCGCTCGGGGCAGACGGTGTCCTCTCGGTGGGCCCCTACTACAACAGGCCGACCCAGCGAGGATTCTACGAGCACTTCCGGGCAATTGCTGAAGAAGGTGGCCTTCCCGTAGTGATCTACAACGTCCCGGCCCGAACCGGGAGTAACATCCTGGCCGAAACGACGCTGCGACTGGCCGAAGTTCCCGGTATTGTCGCAATCAAGGAGGCTTCCGGAGACCTTCGTCAGGTCATGACGCTCCTGGATTCGCGACCGGAAGGATTCGTCGTGCTGTCGGGGGAGGACTGGATCACCCTTGCGATGATGGCGTTGGGGGCGGACGGTGTCGTGTCCGTCGTTTCGAACCAGGCGCCGGCCCTCGTTCTCGAAATGGTTCAGGCAGCCGGCGCGAGTGATTTCGAGCGGGCGCGCAGGTTGCACTTTCGGCTCTTACCTCTCGTCGAAGCGAATTTTGTCGAGACGAATCCCGTGCCGGTCAAGACCGTGCTCGCGATGATGGGACTGATCGAGGAACGAGTCCGCCTTCCGCTGGTCCCGGTCTCGCCCGAGACTCGAGTAATGTTGGCCCGGGTCGCCGAGGAACTCGGTCTGCTCAAGGAGAAAGAAGTTCCGCATGGACATCCAGAGTGAGATCGTTGCCTTGCTGGATCAGCCACTCGCTGAGGCGCGGAAGACGGGGCTGGATGCTCTGGCTCGGTTTCGCGAAGGGCTGAACGCCGGCAGCTGGCGCGCGGCAGAGAAAGTAGACGGCGCCTGGCGGACCAACACCTGGGTCAAGGAAGGGATCCTTCTCGCGTTCCGGCTGGGCGTCAGCCGTGACACGGGACCTTCCGGCCAACTCCGATTCCGCGACAAGGACACGCTCCCGCTACGGACCAGCCTTGACGGGTTCCGCATCGTTCCGGGAGGTTCCAGCGTCCGGGACGGCGCTTACATCGGCCCAAGAGTCATCTGCATGCCTCCGATGTTCATCAACGTCGGCGCCTGGGTCGGTGAAGGCAGCATGATCGACTCGCACGCCCTGGTCGGCTCCTGCGCGCAGATCGGCAAGCGCGTGCATCTGTCTGCAGCAGCACAGATTGGAGGCGTGCTCGAGCCGCCAGGCGCCCTGCCCGTCATCGTCGAAGACGAGGCCTTCATCGGTGGGAACTGTGGCGTTTACGAGGGCGTGATCGTCGGAGAGCGGGCCGTGCTGGCTCCGGGTGTCCTCCTGACCGGAGGTGTGACGGTCTACGACACGGTCCGAGAAGAAATTTACAGGCGCGTGGAAGACCAACCGCTCGCGATTCCTCCGGGCGCCGTCGTCGTCCCCGGCACGCGGCGTCTGTCGGGGAGCTTCGGAGACAAGCATGGCCTGTCGCTCTACTCCCCGACGATCGTCAAGTACCGGGACGAGAAGACCGACGCAGCGATTTCGTTGGAAAGCGCCCTACGCTGAGTCCGATCGCTACGGCTCCCGGTTCTGTCACTGGCGCGCCGGCATTCTCATCGACCCGCTGAGCAAAGAGCCACGGATTTCGCGAACAGGAATAAGCCAGTGGTCCGCTGTCCGAAAGACCAGCCGTGCAATCCGTGGCAACCTCTTCCTTACTTCAGCGTCAGCACACCGCTCCCCAATAATCTCGAAATTCGAATTTCGAATGAACGACCTCCACTGTGGATTCTTAAATAGAAGATCTGCGATCTGTCACCCGGTCGCTACCGCTCCCGGTTCTGTTCTCGTCGCCGGAGGCTATGTCTCCACGTTCTGTGAAAGCCCGGCCCGGGAGAGAAGGAATCCCACGATCGCGATAAGGACGATGCCTGGCAGGTTCCCTTCGTGGACTCCCCAATAGGCAAGCACCTCGGCGTTTCCAAAGATGACGATCGGTATGGCCATGCCAATACCGACCAGCGCCTCACCGGTGATCAGGCCGGCGGCGAACAGCACACCGTTGTCCTCGGAGTGCTCTCTCCGTCGACGAACCGCGTGCGCGATCAGACCCCCGATCAGGATCGGGACCGACAGCTCGATCGGAAGATAGATGCCCACGGCCAGGGCCAGCACCGGAGTGCGGAACGTGCTACCCGTTTTCTCCAGAGAGAGGTCGATCCCGATGACCACGATCGCGACGATCATCCCGATGCCTACCATCGTCATCGGCAGCCCGCCTTCGAAGACTCCCCGGGCGACCGAGGCCATCAGGGTGGCCTGGGGAGCGGCCAGCGGGTTTGGGTGGGCTTCGGTCGGGACACCTATACCGTAGGCTTCCATCAGGAGGTTCAGTGTGGGCGCGATCACAAGTGCGGCCGATATCACGCCAACGGCCTGGACGATCTGTTGTTTGTAAGGCGTCGCGCCCAGCAGATGCCCGGCCTTGAGATCCTGCATGTTGTCGCCGCCCATTGCTGCGGCGCAACAGACCACCGAGCCGATCAGAATTGCCGCAGCGGGTCCGATCGGGCTATCGGCGCCAAGGAAGAGCAGGAGCATGAGGGCCGCACTCAGGATCGTCGCAATAGTTACGCCCGATATCGGATTGTTCGAAGATCCGACCAGACCGGCCATGTATGCGGCGACGGCGGAGAACAGAAATCCCGCGATGAGCATCGCTACGGCCATGATGGCGGAGATGCCCGGCCGGTCGGTTATGTGGTTGAAGATCAGATACAACGGGATGACCGACAGCACGATAGCCAGTCCGACCCACTGCATCGGGGTATCTCGTTCCGTCCGGATCGAAGCCGCCATCCCGCCCTCGCGCATCTTCCTGTAGGCTTCGGCGCCCGAGCGAATTCCCTGGACCACGCTGGACCGCAATTGGATCAGCGCCCAGAGTCCCCCAACGACCATTGCGCCGACACCGATGTAGCGCGTCTGGGCGGACCACAGCGCGCCCGCAGCGGACGCCGCCTCCACATCGGTTGAAATCCCCTGTAAGGAGGCGAGGACGGGAATCGCGACGAACCAGTTCAGGGCGCCGCCGATGAATATCAGGACGGCGATGTTCAGGCCAACGATGTAGCCTACAGCGATCAGGGCGGGGGACAGGTTGCTCCCGATGTAAAGGATCGTGCCACCCGCGTATGTCGCGTACTCGGCCGCACCTCCCCAGAGCCGCAGTCCGGTTTCCCCAAGCTTGAAGGTGGCGCCGATCGCACCGGCGGCGACGATGTGACGGATTCCGCTCCCGCCGCGCTCGCCAACCTTCAGGACTTCCGCCGTCGCGACGCCCTCGGGAAACTGTAGGGGTCTTTCGATGATCAGGGCGCGCCGGAGCGGGATGGTGAACAACACCCCCAGCAGTCCGCCGAAGCCGGCGATCATCGTCGTCTCCCAGTAATTGAATTGGCTCCACGTGCCCAGGATTACCAGCGCCGGAATCGTAAATATCACTCCGGCCGAGACGCTCTCTCCCGCCGAAGCCGCGGTCTGGACGATGTTGTTTTCGAGGATGTTCGAGTTGCTGAACAGACGCAGCAGCGCCATCGAGATCACAGCGGCAGGAATGGACGCCGATACGGTCATCCCGGCGAACAGACCCAGATACGCGTTGGCGGCACCCAGGACAACGGCCAGCACGACGCTGAGCAGGACCGACTTCACGGTGATTTCGGCGAGCGTCTTCGACGCAGAAACGTAGGGTTCTTGCGCGCTCTCGTTGCCGTCGGGCATAGATGTTCGCTCCAGCATCGGGATTTGATCGGGAATAAGAATAGTCGAAAGCGAGCGGTTTTATCTTGAGAAACTTTGTTGACGGCGTGTGGATGCGGTGGCCGCGAGGAGAGACAGTTCGTCCTTCAATGCCGCTTCAACCACAGCTTGGCCGTACTGATGCTCGAGAATCAGCCGGCGGAAGTAATCCTGCGCCAGAGAGTGGCCGACTTGCGCGAAGGAAACGTTGACCGCTGAATTCAATCCTGCTCCGGCGAGGGGCACCAGCATGGCCAGGTTTTTCTCCGTGATCACGATGCCGAGGCGTTCGGCGACGAAAGCGATCAGCCGGACCAGTTGCGGGGCTTCTCGTTCGAGCAGTTGTCGGTCGATTACACCGCGGGCTCCGGCCACAAAGAATCCGGCCTCGCAAACGGCAGCTACGGCGGCAGTCTTTGCCGCGACGTACCCTTCGTCGCTCGAGCGGGTTCGCGGAGCCATCGCCGCGATCAGGTGGGGGAACATCGCCGGATCCTGCGGCAAAAATCCATATGCTGCCGCGACGCGGCAGGCCTGATGGGACAGGAGTGTCATGGAAGCGGTGACGTCCGCGAAGATGAGTGAACCTGCCAGGAACGCGCTTCCGGGTACGATGTAGGCGGCGGTCGTGGCGGCACCCAGCAGGGCGCCTTCGGCTCCGAGTTTCAACGTGCTTCCGAGCTTGAAGGAGTCGGCAACCCTGTCGAGCGTTTCGAGTTGCAGATGGCGGGCCTCGGTTAGATCGTCCACTTCGTAACCCTGGCTCCCCAGCGCCCTTCTGACGAGACGCTCGCCGGAAAACCGCTGTGCAATCTTCAGCGTTCCGATGAGACCGGATTCGGTCCAGCGCTCCACTTTGCCCGCCGACCATCCGATCAGCCGGTTTTCCGATTTTCGCCCCGCCGTCAGGAATGCCGCCAGCGGGTTGCCGACAGTTTCGAGGATGCGCTCGAGCGGGTCGGGCAGCGCGATGTGGCGAGCGATTTCGCCAACGACGCGGGCGTCGTACGGGCTAAGCGTGGACAGGGGGCTTGCGATGGAGTTCGGGGCCATTTTATTGAGTATAGACTACCCGTATGCGCGCGATGATGCTGGAGGGGATCGCCGGAATCGACAGGTCGTCCCTCAAAATGCGCCAAGTGGACATCCCAAAGCCGGGCTCCGGTCAGATCCTCGTGCGCGTCGAATGCTGTGGTGTGTGCCACACGGACTTGCACACCGTCGAGGGGGAAGTGGCGGTCTCGGCGCTTCCGCGAGTGCTCGGGCACCAGATCGTCGGCACGGTCGAAACTCCTGGTCCGGGATCGTCACGGTTCGACCGCGGTGCTCGCGTTGGCGTCCCCTGGTTGTACTCCACTTGCGGTGCGTGCGGTTTCTGCCGTTCGGGCCGGGAGAACCTGTGTCCGAACGCCCGCTTTACGGGCGTCGATGTCGATGGCGGATACGCGGAATTTGTCGTCGCCGAAGAGGGTTTTGTGTGTGCATTGCCCGACGAGGTCTCCGCGACCGAGGCGGCGCCCCTGCTGTGTGCGGGCGTGATCGGCTATCGGGCGTTGCGCATGAGCGCAATCCGTCCCGGAGGGCGGCTGGGGCTCTATGGTTTCGGAGCTTCCGCCCACATCGCTATCCAGGTGGCACGCCATTGGGGTTGTCGCGTCTTCGTGTTCTCCCGCAGTCGCGGGCATCGAGCGATGGCGATCGAACTCGGCGCGGAGTGGACGGGCCTCGCCGAAGACACTCCTCCGGACGCCCTGGACTCGGCCGTCGTATTCGCTCCTGCCGGCCAGATCGTGCCGCAGGTTCTCCGTGTGCTGGACCGCGGCGGGACGGTGGCTCTTGCGGGTATCTACATGTCGCCGATTCCCGAGATGGAATACTCTCGCATCTACGGCGAACGGACAATCCGGAGCGTGGCAAACGCCACCCGGGATGACGCTGCCCGATTGCTTCGGCTCGCCGGCGAAATTCCGATCAAGACACGGGTGGAGGTCTATCGGCTGGAGGAAGCGAACCGGGCGCTGTTGGCTCTCAAGCGAAGCGAGATCGATGGTGCTGCCGTCCTCGAAGTGAGCCGGGAGGGAAACTGACAGAGAGACCCACAACCACATGTTGCTCGGCTCGGCGATGATCAGTGCAGGCTTTTTTCCGAATCCCGGCTTTTCTTCTTCTTCTGAATGTCTTGGTCCGCTTGCCTGAGCATTCCATCCGCGCTCTCGGGAGCTTTATCGCTGACAGCCATGCCGACATCGAAGTGAACTGAAGTGGGCAGTGATCGCTGCTGTACGAGCAGCGTCAGGTTCTCGGTCACCCGCTGGGATATATGTTCGCAGTCGCTAACGTCGGAATCGATGAGCAGGATGGCAAATTCATCGCCACCATAGCGCGAAATCAGATCGGTCGCCCTCGACGCCTCTAGCAGGGCCTCGGCCATCGCCTTGAGGACATCATCGCCAGCAGAGCAACCGAACTCGCTGTTGATCGCGCGCAGGTTTTCGATGTCGATCAGCAGCAGGATCGCTCCGTTCCCCCTCCGGCGCGCGCCGGCAGCAAGGCGGTAGTAGATGTCGTGGAAAGCCCTGCGACCGGGCAGGCCGGTCAGCGGATCCGGTGCGTACCTGGCCAGGAGCCGGTCCGCGTCGGCGAGACGTCCAGCCAGGACCCGCAGCATGGCGATCGACAACCGCGATGATGACTCCAGCGTTTCGAGAAAATCAGACTGCGGGAACACCAGACAGCGCGTCCTTTCCAGAGTGACGACCGTCGCCGAACGCGGTGTGTTGCGCAGGAAACCGATCTCACCGAAAACTTCGCCCGGCCCAAGCTCACCGAGAAACATGTCCGCCGGACCGTCGGGCACGGATTCCATGATTCGGACCCGTCCCGAGATGATGATGAATACGTTGGTTCCGTGCTCGCCTTCCCGAAGAATCGGATGGCCCTGGGGAAAGATCTGCTCGCTGGCGTTTTCGACGAGGTCTTCGAGTTGCTCGGAACTTAGGTCCCGGAACAGCGTTGTCTGCGCGAGCGTGTCGGCGTAGTTGGCCCGATCCGGTTCTTCTTTTTCCTGCTCGATTGCACGCCCGGGCGAGATGGGTTGGGCTTGGGAATCGTCGGCGGTAACGGTTCGCGCCAGCCAGGCGCGAACACGCGAGCGTAACATCGGAGGGCTGAAAGGCCGTTCCAGGTAGTCGGTGGCGCTATCGGAGAGGTCGTAACCGTCGGCGAGATCGGGGTTGTCCGTCAGCAGAACTACGGGAAGTCCAGCCCGTCCGGCGCTCTCTCGGAGTGCTTCCAGGAAGGCACCAGTGTTCTCGACGAGCGCCGCATCTACGATGGCCAGACTTGGCGAGAAGTCCTTGGCCCGTTTCAGGGCGAGTTCGGCGTCCTGCATCGGCATCAAAATCAGACCGTCCTCGACGAGCATACGCTCCATTACCGAGAAGTCGGACTGGTTCGGGCTGACCAGGAGGACGCGCTGCCCGATGATCGACCGTTGCCGAAAAGCGGAGTCTCCCACAACCCTCGAACGCTCGCTCTTGCCCTGAACCTCAATCTTCAACCCTTCGGCGGCGGCGAAGACTTCCATCGTCGAGCCACGCTCCCGGACCTTTTCCTGGAAGGCGCTCTGCATGCGGTCGAGCCACTCGTCGTCGTGTGTGGGGTCGTGGTGGAACAGAGCCAGACGATGAACACCGGCAGCCAGGGCGACGTCCTGCACGTAACCGATCGGGCTGTGCCCCCAGCCAACCTTCGTTTCGTATTCCTCCTCCGAGTACTGTGCGTCGTGAATCAGAAGGTCCAGGTCGCGGATGAACTCGACATGCCGTTGATCCCCGGGATGCTGAAAATCCGGTCCAGAAGATTTCCAGAACGGCTCATGATCCGTCACGTAGGCAACACTGGTTGCGCCCTCGGTGATCCTGTAGGCGACGGTCGGTGCAGTATGATTCAAGTACTGTGTCTCGACTAGGCACTCGCCGATCCGAAAAAAACCTTCGTCCAGCTCCGTATAGTGAATTCTGCTCGCCAGGTCCTGCAGCTTGACCGGGAAGTAGGAGTACTGCATCTGCCCGGACATTGCATCCTCGAGGCTGCGCTGGAATCCGAGCGGCGCATAGATGTTGATCTCCGTACCCGGAAGGAAGACCGGCGTGAAAAAGGGAAAGCCCTGGATATGGTCCCAGTGGGTGTGGCCGATGAGGATGTGGATCCTCGGTGGGGTTGCCGTCTCGCCCAGCAGCGAGAGGCCGAGCTCACGTATCCCCGTGCCGCAGTCGAATACGAAGAGATTGCCGTCATCGCTCCTCAGTTCGACGCACGACGTGTTCCCACCGTATCGTGCAGTGCCCGGACCGGGTGTCGGAATGGAGCCGCGTGTGCCCCAGAAACGAACGAACATCAGCGCCCTTTTTGCCTAGGTTTGAGAACCCCCCCCCCCGACTAGATTACGATATGATGGCGTGGAGTCAAGGCGGATTCCAGCGTCTTTTTGGTCCCTTTTCTGAAATTCCTGAAGCCCTTGGAATATCGTTCTTCGGAGGTGTTTTGTGGCGGATGAGCCCGGGACGGTTTTTCGACCATGGGGGAGTTTCGATGTCCTTGACGAGGGCCCCGGTTACAAGGTGAAACGTCTGGAAGTACGGGCGGGGAAGCGACTCAGCTACCAGAAGCACTCGTCGCGCTCCGAGCACTGGACAGTGGTGATCGGTCCCTTTTCTGAAATTCCTGAAGCCCTTGGAATATCGTTCTTCGGAGGTGTTTTGTGGCGGATGAGCCCGGGACGGTTTTTCGACCATGGGGGAGTTTCGATGTCCTTGACGAGGGCCCCGGTTACAAGGTGAAACGTCTGGAAGTACGGGCGGGGAAGCGACTCAGCTACCAGAAGCACTCGTCGCGCTCCGAGCACTGGACAGTGGTGATCGGTAGTGCACTGGTGACCCTGGACGGCCAGGAAGTGTTGCTTGAAGCGGGCCAGAGTATCGACATCGGCCTTGGCGCCCGTCACCGTGTCGAGAACCGCGGAAACACGTCCTTGATCCTGATCGAAGTGCAACGTGGCGATTACCTCGGGGAAGACGACATCGTTCGGCTGGAAGACGACTACGGGCGCTCGACTAGCGGCACCGGGAGCGGTAGCGACCGGC
Source organism: Terriglobia bacterium (assembly GCA_965206125.1). GTDB lineage: Bacteria > Acidobacteriota > Terriglobia > 20CM-2-55-15 > 20CM-2-55-15 > CAXWPM01. Next base: position 75,302 of record CBDBIN010000040.1, on the reverse strand, counting down.
TGTCCCGAGACCGGGGGTAGCGGTTTGCCCGACCCGTCGCTACCGCTTCGGGTTCTGACTAGCCTATAATTGGTCCCAGCCTTTTCCTTCCGTCCGAGAGCCCGACCAAGCCCTTCCACGACACCAGCAGGTCAAAATGCCTACCGATGATGAAGCGCGTGCGCGCTATGGCGACGATGTGATCGTCTCGCGCAAGGGAGATTTTGCTCTCGTGCATCTGGATCAGCCCGACGAGCGCCTGGTTCGGCAAAGAACCGATGAGTTTGATCCCGACGAATACTTTGACCCGGATTGTCCGTTGTGCGACATGCTCCGGGCCGGGTGCGTCTTCCTCTTCGATGAAGATGACCCAGCTATCGAAGAAGCCGAAGAGATCCTACTGGAATAGTTCGTCGATTGGATACGCCTTCCAGGGCGAAGACGGGACGTACGGGAACCCGCGGCCGAGCGGATCGTCGTCGAGCACGGTGGTGTAGTCGATTCCCATGGCGGAGTATATCGTCGCGGCAACGTCTTCCGCTCCGGCCGGGCGTCCCGCCGACCATCCCGGGTCCTGGACGAAGCGGCCGTCAGGGGTGGTTTCGCCGATGACCTTGCCGCCGACGGTGCCGCCCCCGGCGAAGACTGCGGAGTGTACAAAGTGGTGGTCGCGCCCGTCCCGGCTCGTCAACTCTCCGACGGTTCGGCCGAACTCCCCCTTGGCGACGATCAGCGTTTCCTCGAGCAGGGTCGGGCGGACTGCGCCGGGAGTGTTCGCCAGGTCCTCGATAAGGTTCGCCAGGGCCGCGTCCAACTCGGCTCCGCGCTGGTAGATACCCGCGCCAGCCAGATAGATGTCCTGATGGTGATCCCACCCGGAAGAGTTTATCTGGATGTACCGGGTGCCCAGGTCCGCGGCCAGTATGTTACGTGCGACGACGCAAGAGTCGCCGAACGTCGTTCCGCCGTAGCGTTCCGAATCGCTTTCGGAGAAGGAAAACGCCTCGTTTACGTCAGGTTCATACATCATCCGGCGCGCGCTTGAGTAGAAGTCGTCCATGTCCTCCAGCAACGAGCCATAGCGGGATGGTTCCCGTGTTCCGCTGTCGAGCAGTTTCAACATGTCGTAACGCGCGGTGAACAGGTCCTGGCCGACCGGGTTGGCCAGACCGGCAACCCCGTCGGGATCGGCGACCGCATCGAACGGGGAATACAACCCGGAGAAGTAACCTTGCTTTGCGACGCGTCCGCCCGTGTTCAGCGACACGAACCCGGGCAACGGCTGATCGTTCCTTCGTTGGCCCTCTGCCTCGAGCGCAACGATCGACCCGATGTTCGGAGCGATCGTTCCGGTAGCGCTGGTTGGGTTACGCGCGATCTGCATCCATGTCTGGAGCAGCCCGTGCACGAGCGCTGTTGATTGCATACTGCGCACGATCGCGATCCGCCCGAGTTGCTGCGCAAGGTTCGGAAGTAGCCCTTCGGGAAAATCGATACCGCCGATCGTTGTCGGGTTGAAGTTGTCCGGTGTCCACGGCCCCACTTTCAGGTCCCAGGTGTCGACCTGGCTGGGCGCGCCCCGCATCAGGATGAAGATCACGTTGCGGGCCGTAGCGGGGAGGGGAATCGCTTGTGCGGGGCCGGTGGGCGTTGCCGACAGACACAGCGGCGAGACGAAGTAACCGGCAACCCCGGCCACTGCCGTCTTGAAGAATATTCGTCTGTCGATGTGTGCCAGCATCAGTCCGTCAGTAGTTGAACAGGAAATCGAGTTTGTTCATCAGGATCCATTGCAACGACTCGGCGCCTTCAGCGTTGCCTAGTTCGTTCATCATCGGTAGCAGCAGGGCAACCTCGTCGTCGGACGGGAAACGGGAAAGCGTCGCCAGGTACAGACGCCATATCATCTCGGTTGGGCTGTCGTTTTCTCGAAGCGCAGTGCCGATCGTGGATCCGCCAAGCCGAGAGTCGATGCGGTCATTCACGAAGTCGTGGTTCATCAGGTTCAGGGCCTGAAGAACCGAGCCGTCGGAGTCGCGGAACGTTTGATCCCTGTCTCCGCGTCCGAACGCGTCGAGGAAGAATCGCACTCTCCTGTTCGACCCGGGCTCGCGGGTGTCCGGAAACTGCATCGCCCACTGGACCGGTGCCAGGGAAGTCCCGGTTCGAGACCGGATGGGGTAAATCGGCATCATGCCGGTAGCCTTCGTGATCGCGTCGTGGATTTCCTCAGCGTCGAGCCGACGCGCGTACTTGCGCGCGAAGTAGGGCACGTACTCGGGCTTCCACTCGGTCGGGTACGCACCTGAGAGCTGATAGGTTCGGGACTTGGCGATCAGCGTGACAAGCGCACGCAGGTCGAAATTGGACAGTTGGAACCATTCGGCCATCGCTTCGAGCAGTTCTGGATTCGTCGGCTGAACGGTCCACTCACCGGGCAGGGCGACACCCGGATCCAGCCGGTCGAGGTCGAAGCCGTTCGAGGGGCTCACCAGGGGCTCGACCATGAGCTCTTCCCAGATGTAGTTGACTATCGCGCGGGCGAACTGGATGTCGCCGGTGATGAGGTTCGCGAGGGTCTCACGCCGCGTCTCTCCTGCGACGAGGCCGCCGGGGTTGCCTCCGGCAAATGGGCCGGCATTGACGGCAATCGGGAACGGATACTTCGGCGCTACTTCGTCGATATCTCCGACAGGTATCCGCGAGCTTCGATTACCATCGTCCGTGTTCAGGCTGTAACCCAAGCGGGGACTGTCGTTGTCCGTGACGGTGTAACGGAGGAGGCGGGGCCGGTCGCTGATCCTCTCCCTGCGTACCACGGTATTGGCAAAGAACGAGGACAGCCCCCACATGTTGAAGCGGGTTTGCCGCGAACCCCAAAGGTTGACCGTGTCCAGTCGTTCGGCCCCGTCATGGCAGAGTAGACAGTCGACCACCTGGATCCCCAGGAACATCGACGCGGCCTGCACGGCCATGCCGTCGTAGGTGTCCTGAATCGGGCCACCGGGAACCCTTCCACCGACCGGAAAGTTCGCGGCTCCGCCCGTGTGGTTATCCCCGGTGGCCGTGATCATCTCCCGTACGAGCTGATCGTAGGGTTTGTTCGCGGCGATGGAATCCTTCAGGTAGAGATAGAACGCATCGCGGCCCTGCGTGTAGCGATTGACGTTGGTGGCCTGGCCGTTCAGACGGAACAGGTCGCCGAAGAACATCGTCCACCTGTCGACGTATTCCGGGGAGACGGCGAGGCCATCGATCAGCGCATCACGCTTGGCCCCATTTGTGTCCGCGACGAATGCCACCACGGTGTCCGCGTCCGGGATTCGGCCGGTGAGATCCAGCGTGACACGTCGGAGGAACTCCGTGTCGGAGCTCAGAGCGGCCGCCTCCATGCCGGATTGCTCGATACGGCTGAAGATGTGCTCGTCGATGAAGTTGATCCGTATCGCCGGCAACAGGGGCGAACTGCGGACGATGACCGGTCTGATGATCTGGGCTACGGCTTCAGTTGCGGCGGAAACCCTGGTCCAGGATTCTTCGGCAGCGTAGCGAAATTCGGTTGGACCCAGCAGATAGCTACAGGCTTCGAGTCCGGGGACCTGTGTCGGATTCCCTCCGACGGCTTGGGCGCCCAGATGTTCGGGCACGAGGCCGAATACGGCGCCGAGCAGGGCCGCCGCCACAAGCAGGAGCCAATCCTGCGCCTTAACATTTCCATTTGTATGTAGTCGCTTCATCGTCCTTGTCTGCTTAGAGCACTGATCACCGATTCAGGTTTAAACGCCCAGCCAGTTTACAATCCTACCGCGATGCCAACGGTCGGGCAATTGTGATTCCCGACCATGTCTCTGGCCTCGCAGCGTGCTTCCAGTGCCGATGCACGAGCGCGTCCCCAACTGAACGACATCTGCGAATCGGCGATACGCGTCTCACTCGCCGACGATCATCGATGATTTGCCTTCAAGAATTGGGGCGTTCAGGAAGCGGAGGACCGGCAGAAGCGCCCGAAACGATTGGACGGTTTCGTCGAAGAACTCCGGACGTTTTGCCAAGGACGGGGCGAGCTGCCGCATTGCGAGAAACTGCTTGTGACGTAGCAGGTCGGCGGCCGGATGTTCCTTTGTGAAGCCCCTCGGGACGCGAGTAAGTTGCTCCCCTGTCAGCTCTCCGAATTTGTCCGTGAACTTCCGCGTGGATACTTTTCTCCGAAAGCTGGAATGGTTCGCTGCGATGTGCCGACGGACGGCCAGAAGGTCCGGGGATGCCGGCATATACAGGCCGCCACCGACGAAAAGCTCCTTGGGAGAGACGTGCATATAGAAGCCTGCACCACCGTGTTTGCCCAGGCCGCGGCAGGGGAACACGGCCGCTACGTGGGTCTTGTACGGTGTCTTGTCCGCCGAGAACCGCGTATCTCTGTAGATCCGGTACGCGGAGAATTTCGGGGAGGCGACGAATTCGGGCGCGAAGCGAGCAAAAGCCTCGCCAATGGCAAGAATGAAATCTTCCATCGGTTCCTTCACGGTTCGAAGATAGATCGGTTTGCGCTCCTGGAACCAATCGCGCCGATTGTTGCGTGCGAGGGATCTAAGAAACCTCAACCCTTCCTCCGGAAAGCCTCCGAAACCCCTTAGCATGGGGGGTATTATTGACATTCACTATCCGGATGTCTACCTTTACACACGGATGAAAGCCGACTTCCACGCGCCCCATATTGTCATCGACCGCTTTGTGACGTTGCTGGATATCTGCCAGCGAATCAACTCCGAGAAAAACTTCGACGAACTGCTGAACATCATCGCCAGCGAGGCCGCGAAGCTTGTGGACGCCGAGCGGGCGACGATCTTCCTTCTGGACGAGGAGAAGGGAGAGATCTGGGCCAAGGTCGCTCTCGGGGAATCTTCAATCATTCGGTTTGATTCCCGCCTTGGGATCGCCGGCGCCGTAGTCAAGACCGGAAAGACGATGACGGTCGAGGACGCATATAATTCGCCGCTGTTCTACGCTGGCATCGATTCGCTGACCGGCTTCAGGACCCGCAACATCCTTTGCGTTCCGATTCACAACTTCCGAGGCCAGGTGCTTGGCGTCTTCCAGGTGCTGAACAAGAGAGACGGCCGGTTTTCCCCGCAGGACGACCAGTTCGTCGAGGCCCTCGCAGCGCAGGCGGCGGTCGCTCTGGAAAACGCACGTCAGCTCATGATGCTGGAGGAGAAGCAGAAAGAGCTGATCGAAGAGAACCAAAACCTGCGGCACGAAGTCGAGGAGAGATTCTCTTCGAGGAATATCCTCGGCACGAGCCGGCGAATCGATGAAATCCGGAGCCTCATCGAAAAGGTTGCCGCGACGACTGTGTCATCGCTGATCACCGGTGAAAACGGAACGGGGAAGGAACTTGCGGCCAGGGCGATTCACTACGGCAGCTCGCGCCGCAACGGCCCGTTCGTGGCCGTCAACTGTGCGGCACTGCCCGAGTCGCTCCTTGAAGCCGAGCTCTTCGGAATCGAGAAAGGCGTCGCGACCGGGGTCGAGCGTCGTGTTGGACGTATCGAATCCGCATCCGGCGGTACCCTGTTTCTGGATGAGATCGGTGATCTGAGCCTGACCGCGCAAGCCAAACTGTTACGCGTACTTCAGGAGCGAGAAGTGGAGTGGGTCGGCGGACGGACGCCCGTTTCCGTCGATATCCGGCTGGTCGCGGCAACCAACCGAGACCTGGCTGCGGAGATCGAAGATTCACGCTTCCGCCAGGACCTGTTCTTCAGGTTGAACGTCGTCCATCTGAAGATGCCGGCCTTACGCGAGATCCGGACGGATATTCCGTTGCTTGCGAAACACTTCCTCGGCAAACATGCGGCCGAGATCGGGACCGAGGCGAAGGGATTCTCCGAAACTGCGATGAGACTGTTCGGTTCCTACGATTGGCCGGGCAACGTGCGCGAGCTTGAGAACGAAGTCAAGCGTGCGATGGTTCTGTCGGAAGGTGCCCAGATCCAGGCCGAAGACCTCTCCGAATCGGTTCGCGCGGGCGCGTTGATTTCGACTTCCGAGGACGGTAAGGTCGACCCGACGAACGATGGCAAGAAGCTGAAGGAGCGAGTGACCGTTCTCGAAATCCAGATGATCCGCGATGCGCTAGTGCAGGCGGAGGGAGACCGGCGTCGGGCTGCGAAACTGCTGGGGTTGAGCCACCAGGGACTGATCAACAAAGTCAAGCGTTACGGCCTCGAATAGTCGCCCGTGGCCCGCATAGTCATCCCTGACGACGAACCCAGTGTGATGATTCCCAGCGCCGCATTCCGCAAGCTGGATGGTCGTGACGTTCGCGCCTACGACACGCGACCCGACACCGCTCGAGAACTCATCAATCGGATCGGCGGTGCGGAGATCGTCATCAACATTCGCTCCAGTTGCCGGTTCGACCGGCAGGTCTTGGATTCGTGCCCGTCATTGCGATTGATTTCGATCTGGGGGACCGGCGTCGACAACGTCGATCTCGATGTAGCGCGGGATCATGATGTTGCGGTTACCAACACACCCGCCGTCGCGAAGGACACCGTCGCCGAACACACATTGATGCTGATGCTGGCTGCCGGCCGGCGCATCCTGGAAGTGGACCGGAGCGTGCGCGACGGGCTGTGGCCGCGTGCGACGATCGCCCAGCTGAACGGGAAAATTCTCGGCCTGATCGGAGTCGGAGCTATCGGCCGGAGGGTTGCCGAGTTGGGGAAGGGGATTGGCATGAATGTCATCGCATGGACATTCCACCCCTCCGCTGAACTTGGCAGGGAAGTCGGGTTGCGGTGGGTGGATCTCGACGAGGTCATCTCCGAGTCCGACGTCTTGAGCCTGCACGTTCGCCACAGCGAGGACACCCATCACCTCGTCGGTCCGCGGCAGTTTCAGTCGATGAAGCCGACAGCGATCCTCGTTAACACGGCGCGTGGCTCCATCGTCGATGAGGCGGCGCTGATCGACGCGCTGGAAACACAGCGGATTGCTGCCGCCGGACTGGATGTTTTCGAAACCGAGCCCCTGGCTCCAGAGAGCCGTCTGAAGCGATTGCCCAACGTTGTGCTTACGCCGCACTCGGCCGGCATCTCGCCCGAAACCGTAGAGGCAGGCCTGGCCATGAGCATCGACAACGTCTTCGCCTTTCTCGAAGGTCGATCGGTCCACCGTGTCGTCTAGCAGTCTGTGGAAGAACCCTCGAATGCCGTGTTACGGCCACACCACGTCGGATGCCAGGAGACCGGGATCTACGCCTGGTTGAGAAAGCTTGTTCAGCGCGGTGCGAATTCGGTCACGTGGACCTCGATGCTGTTGTTCGTCCCGCCGACAGAACGCAGGTAACGGATGAGACGTCCGTTGTCCGGGTCGAATCGGACGAGCAAATACACCCCGTAGCCTTCCGGAGCGCCCAACACCGACGGCTCTTCGGCGAGGGCAAGCTCCCTTGCGAGGATGTCGAACAGCCCGTCGACCGAGTAGTCCTGGGCGCCGTCCGGGAGAATAGCTCGTCCGTTTCGGGACAGGCTGACGACCGAGCGATCACGAACGACCACCTCGAACACTCCCTCCTCGAGGCGGTCGCCCGTCATCTCGACAACCATACGGTAGAAGCCCGGAGCGCGAGCGTCCCAGGTTGCTTCGGCGTCGGAAAGTGCCGCTTCGGTCAGAGTGTCGAGTCTCGAACATGAAGCTGCGAACAGCAATAATAGCGCGAGTAACAGGCGACGAATCACCAAGCCACCCTATCCAAGGTCGATCGATTAGGCAACACAACGCCTCCGAGGTGGACCTGATCTGGGAATCCTGAAGCAAAGAATAAGATGTCGTTTCGGGTGTCAGTCGAAATTCTTGACTGGAAAACACCTCGACGTTGTAGGAAAGTACTGTGGTGCGTCCTGTGGCTCGCCTGCGGTTTAGGCTTGCCCGTAGTTTGATGGATGCACTTCGGAACAGAATAACAATAACGAAACGAAAGAGAAAAGGAGAGCTTCCATAATGGCAACGAAGAAGAAAGCACCGAAGAAGAAGGCGGCCAAGAAGAAGGCTGCGCCGAAGAGGAAGGCCGCCAAGAAGAAGGCGGCCAAGAAGAAGGCTGCGCCGAAGAGGAAGGCCGCCAAGAAGAAGGCGACCAAGAAGAAAGCGGCCAAGAAGAAAGCGACCAAGAAGAAAGCGGCCAAGAAGAAAGCGACCAAGAAGAAAGCCAAGAAGAGGTAGCAGGCTTCTGAACGTAGGCTGAACACTGCCTTATGCCGGCGTTGACTTTCTGCTGTTCCAGTTCCATATGGATACTGGCGATCACTTCAGGACTGATCCGAAAGTCCTGACTCCAGCGCTGGGTGATCGCCTTGCGACACCGAATGTTGAAGCGCTTCGGTTCAACGCCAAGCCTCATGTTCGAAGGCCGTGTTCAGTGTGCAAATAAAAGGGCTGTCGCCTGTTAAAGGTGACAGCCCTTTTTCTTGCCGGTTGCTGTCCGGAGTGTTGACGGGACGGGGCCTCAGCCTCCCAGCGTAATCATCTCGATCTTCTTGCCGCGGTTGAAGGGACGTCCTTTCTGGATGGCCTCCCAACGTTCGTCCGAATAGCGATCCGATCGTCCGGCCCACACGGACGCGATCGCTGCGGTCAGCTCCTCATCGGATGCACCACTCCGAACGAGGTTCTTCAAGTCGAATCCTTCCGCCGCGAACAGGCAGGTCACGAGTCTTCCATCGGCGGTCATGCGGCCACGGGTACAGCTCGAGCAGAAGGGCTCCGTGACCGAGCCGATGATGCCGAACTCACCGCCGCCATCGGTGTAGCGAAAGTCCAGGCTCGGGGCTCGGCCATCCCGACGGCCAACCTGCTCGATCTGATAACGGGATTTGATCACTTTGAGAATGTCTTCCTTGCGCACCGTGCGTTCGAGACTCCAGCCGTTCGCATTGCCGACATCCATGTACTCGATAAACCGAACTCCTAATCCATTAGAGCGACCAAAGTCGGCGAGATCGAGGATCTCGTCGTCGTTCAGGCCACGAATGATTACGGAGTTGATCTTGATCGGGCTGAGCCCTGCCCGCCTTGCAGCGTCGATTCCGGCCAGAACAACCTCCAAGTCACCGCGTCGGGTCAACTTCCTGAACCGGTCGGGTTGCAACGTGTCGAGGCTGACGTTGAGGCGATCGAGGCCGGCCTTCTTGAGCCGGTCGGCCGATTCGCCGAGCAGCGCTCCGTTGGTCGTCAAGGAGAGATCGTTGAGGCCTTCGAGAGCAACCAGTTGAGAAACGAGTTCGTCGAGGTTCTGACGAACGAGCGGCTCGCCACCCGTGAGGCGGACTTTCTCCACCCCCAGTCCGATAAAGAGCCGGGCAAGCCTGGTGATCTCTTCGAAGGAAAGGACCGCGTCTTTCTCGATCCAGACGTACTTATCGAACGGCATGCAGTAGGAGCAACGGTAGTTGCATCGGTCGGTGACCGAAATCCGCAGGTCACGAAAAGGGCGGTGGAGGGTGTCTGTAGTCGTCACGGCGAAATTATCGCGTGTTAGAGGGTTTCCGGCAAGGGGTGGAAGGCAAACGCCAGTGTCGCATAATGGATATTATGTCAACTTATGTCCGCTAGCGACCCCTGAGAACCCTCTCTCTTCATCGGAGAGCGGACACAAGTTGACATAATATCGTTTGGTTTGCCTGGCCATCCTCACCTGGCTTCAAACAAGCTGTGGATAACCCTGTGGAAAAGGTGAGCTTTCATGGTCTAAGCGGTTATAAAACGTCGCCTTATAGCGTTTTGCACCGAATTCTGTCTTGTCAGTCGCTGTTGAAAAGTCGATGCATGCTGACCCCATGCTCGCAGGTGTTCTACGCTTTTTGTTGACCGGAAGCCCTGCCGTACGGACGTTTCGGCGCTTGGGCCTACGGAAACCGCCGTCGGGCGCGCGCTTGGCGTATCCAGGGGCTCCCAGACCCCGCCTGGCAGGTGTTGTTATATAGTCTCTCCATGGTGGCAGCACTGGGCCGCGTCATGATCGGGATGTCGGGATTCAGCTACAAGGAGTGGAAACCGTCCTTCTACCCGAAGGATGTTTCCCAGAAGAAGTTTCTCGAGTATTACGCTTCGCAGTTCGGTGCCGTCGAGATCGACTATACCTTCTATCGGATGCCGACCGCAAAGACGCTCGATTCCTGGAAGGCTTCGACGGGCGAGGCTTTTCGGTTTGCCCTCAAAGCGTCCCGGCGGATCACGCACTTCGAGCGCCTGCGCGTGCCATCAGAAGCCCTGGATTATCTGTTGGATACGCTTCCACTGCTCGCGGAACGCCTTGGAATTCTGCTTTACCAGTTGCCGCCAAATTTCAAGTGCGACACGGAGCGGCTCGAACTGTTCCTGGCCGGCCTGCCTGCGACGATTCCCTGTGCATTTGAGTTTCGGCACGAGTCGTGGTTTTGCGATGAGGTGTACGCCTTACTGGAGCGATACCAGGTCGCCCTGTGCATCCATGAGGCCGATGATCACATTACACCGATCCGGCTGACCACCAACCGGACCTATGTCCGGTTGCGCAAGAGCGAGTATGCCGACGATGACCGCGCGCGTTGGCAGGAACGATTCCGTGGATGGGCCGCCGAACGGGTCGACGTATTCGCATTCATCAAGCATGAAGGCAACCCGGATGCCCCGGCCATTGCGCAGGGGTTCGCAGAAGGAGTATAGCCCTCGATATGAACAAGAAAGGGGTGGCTCTGACGAGCCACCCCCATTCACGCTAATCGTGGATGCTTGCTACGGAATTGTCACCAGGGTTCCATCCACCGTAATCCTCAAGCGCCAGTTGTCTGTCCCGCTGTTGACCTCAAATCCAGACACAATAATCTCGATTGGGATGTCGAACGGCAACGCTGGAATCTTGATTACTTCAGGTGAATCCAGACTGAATGCCGTGAAAAAGATGCCCCCGAACGCTGGCACGTTTAGGAAGAAGTCGAGGTCATTCGTTGGGTATCGCGACCAATCTCCATCCCACTCCAGGCGAATCTCCACCTCGCTCAGTGGGCCCGAACCCATGGGCAGCAGGAATGGAACCGTTGCGGAGTTACCCGGAGCGATCAGCTGGAAGGGAAAGACGCTGAAGTCTACGATGGCAGGGCCATCTTCCACTGTGCCGAAGGCAGTGAGACCCGGGCGATCGATCGGTGTTGTCGTGATCGTAATGTCTGACTCGATGCGACCAGCGTTGACCGTATCGCCACCGAGCGTAATCCGCAGTATTCCTGGCTCCAGGTTGCCGACTGCGGTGCAGGTACCGATGATGCTCGTGCTGCAATCGAAGCCCTCGTCGCCGATAACGAATGTCGCCTCACCGGGGTCTCCTTGCGGGAACATCGCTCCCGGCACTTCCCTCACGAAAGCGGTTGTGCTATCGAGACTCGCATTTATGTCGAAATAGTCGCAGTATGAAAGGACGCCCCTTATCTGGGGGTTTGTTGAGAGAAAACTCTCAACAAACCTGATCAACGTAACAGCGTTGATCCCAGAAAGGAGCGTTGTAATGAAACGAGACAAGTATATGGGGATGGATGTCCACCAGGCAACGACTGTGGTTGCGGTAGTGAACGCCGAAGGCAAGACCGTGATGGAGACGATCGTGGGGACCGAGGCAGCGGCGATCCGGCGAATGATCGAAGGTGTGAGCGGACCGGTGCATGTGACGCTGGAGGAGACCACGCAAGCCGAGTGGCTGCACGAAGTGATTCGGGATCTCGTTAAGGAAGTGGTGGTGTGCAATCCGCGACGGAACAAACTACTGACTGCCGGGTCGAAGGGAGACAAGATCGATGCCAGGAAGCTGGCAGAGTTGTTGCGAGCCGGACTGGTGGAGTCAGTCTGGCACGGACACGACAAGACACGGAGACTCAAACAAATGGTGCGTGCGTATGAGACGTTCTCCGTCGATACGCAAAGGACGATGACCCGAATCAAATCGATGTATCGGAGTCGTGGCATCCGAACCGCAGGAATCGGAGTGTACTCGGTGAGACAGCGAGAGCAGTGGCTCGGTAAGCTGCCCGAAGCCGGGATGCGTCAGCGTGTGGCGTGGCTGTACGAACAGTTGGACCAGGTCCGGGAGCTGCGGAAGCAAGCCAAAGCCCAGTTGATCGCCGAAGGCCGGCGCCACCGCGCCGTAGGTCTGTTACGGACGATTCCTCAGCTGGGTCCGATCCGATCGGCACAGATCGTGGCTACGGCTGACACGCCATATCGTTTCCGGACCAAGCGGCAGTTCTGGAGCTACAGCGGCTTGGCCGTGGTCACGCACAGCAGTGCCGAGTACGAACTGCGAGGGGGCCGTGTCGTACGGCGATCCAAACCCGTGGCCACGCGGGGACTGAACCGGAACTGTAACCGACGCCTGAAGACCGCTTTCATCTCGGCTGCCACCCCCGGCGGTGTGAGCCACTTCTGGCAGCCGTATCTGGACCGTCTCGAGGGGAAGGGCATGCGACCGGAAATGGCTCGGCTGACCGTGGCACGCAAGATCGCAACCGTGGCTTTGACGATGTGGAAGAAAGGAGAGACGTTCGACCCGAAGAAACTGAATGCAACGACATAGCCGTTTCTGATTCCCTGGCGGCAAAACCTGAACAGGCACAAACCGACAGGAACGGAAACGGACGGATCGAGGGTGAGGATCTGGTATAGGCGTTGTCCGCAGCATCATTTTTGCAGGACACCATATAGTCTCTATCCCCCCTCGCACGACCCGAAACAGCGATAGCCCACCGAGGCTCAGATAGATCTATGGTCGGCATCACCGATCCAAATTATTGCTGTTCAGTTTTCGAACGACTGTCTATTCGATCGACGGCTTGTTCTTGAAGTTGCCCGACTCGGAATTCGCTTAACGGAACAGTGAGGCTGGCTGCCCGACAATTATTCTGTGTCCGGCTGGTAGCCCGTCGGGGAGGTGTTTCTCTTGACATCCCCTTTCATAGATCCCCTGTACCGATCGACGACGTCTTCGCGCTGTGAATCGACACCTTCAGGAAGTCGAAGAAGAAGAACGGGTTCTGGTCCGGTAGATCCAATTCCGCGTCCACGTTGAACACGTGAACGGTGACTGACCCGGTGTCCGGAAGAATTTCAAAGAAGATTTCGTGACGTTCTCCGGGGAGCATCAGGCCCGTGCTTTCAGAAACGACGCCGCTCTGCACGTCGATGCTGAAGCCGGCTGCGATGTTGTCGGCCACCAACCCTGTCCCCGACACGGGAGGGGCCTCCGTGCTGTCGTCCACGAGTTTTTTCTGGAGCAGTTTGAACGCCGCCTTTGCGTCGATCCAGCCTTCGCCGCGGTCCATCCTTGTCGAGCCATCCTCCAGGACATCCGGGTTTGCGGAAGCGATGAGCGCGTTGCGGACTTCTCGGGCGCTGGCGTGTTTGAACCGGCCGCGGAGAGCGGCCGCGGTGCCGGTGACCAACGGTGTGCTGAAGCTGGTCCCGTTGCCGACGCTGACCCAGTCGTTGTCCGGGTCGCATCCCGGGAATTCCGATGGCGGCGTGATATCACAACTCTCTGACAGACCCTGGCCGAAGAGGCCGAAGCCCGCCGCGATGACGTCGGGTCCCCTGCTGCCGTCCGCATCCGGTCCGCGGGAGCTGAAGCCTGCCGTCTGCGTGCCGTCGAACGGGCGCAGGAACGGACCCGCTCCGGCGAAATTGAAGAACACATCGGCCGCGATCCGCTCTTGATGGGTCACGCTTCCCGCCGCGACGGCGAGAGTTTCCAGAGAACTTGCAGGGCTCGCCGTGGTCAGCGATGACGGTCCGGAATTGCCGACCGCGACGACAGGAAGGATATCGTTGTCGAGCAACGTGTCGACTATCAACTGAAACACGCCCTGTCCGGCGTAGATCGTCCGCCGCCCGAAGCTCATGTTGACGACCGAGATATCGACCCCTTCTTCGACCTTCAGCTCGATCACGCGCTGCACGGCGGCCAGGATGTCCTGGGAGTTGCCCGGCTGCGTTATGTCACCGAAAACGCGCAGGGCATAAATGCTGGCGTTCGGCGCACTGCCGATCATCGCAATCGTATTGTTTGGAGCAGGTGTTTCCTCTTCTCCCTTTTTCGATTTGCCCGACTTGCCCGATTTCCCGGACTTGTCGGACTTGCCGGACTTGCCGGACTTGCCGGACTTGCCGGACTTGTCGGAGCCCTTAGCCACATCCGGGGGCAGCAGCGCCTCGGGCGCATTCAATCCGACCGACTGCAGAAAAATGCTGCTCGGGTCGAACTGGAACAACGCGTTCCCTGCGATTAGGCCGGCAACAAACGTGCCATGACCCTCATTGTCGTCATCAAGGCAACCGTCGTCGAAGCGCGGACCCGGTATCGGCACCGCGGGCGGATTCAACATGTCTTCACAGCCGATGACGGCGTCACCGAGGAGGTTCTCAAAGCCCGGGCGGAGCCCCGTATCGATCACGGCAACGATGACGTCTTTGCCTGTGTCGCCTTTCTCATGGAGCGCTTGCACGTTGCTGTAGGTGTGGTTCAGGAGGTACGCACCTGGATAGTCCTTTGCCAGTCGCTTGACGGAATTGCGCTTGCCGATGGGGCCGGCAAACGTTGCAGGAATATTGTCGAACGGGCTCTCACTGGATTCCTCGACGTCGTCGTCACGGCCACCGAACGGGAAAATCGTCTCGGGCATCGGGATCGGACTGTCTTTGAAGACGGCGTCAGCACCCGCTACCGCGAGCACGGCCTCCATCCCGTCTAGGAGCCTGTCGGGAATTGGCTCCCTCGAAGTAAGAATCAACAACTTGCGAGCCATCCCCGGTCTGTAAGTTGTTGATTCTTGGTTGCAGGCTTCTTATTCCCGACAGGCTCCTAGAGGAATCGCGGCAGCTACAACATTCAGGTAGTCGTAGTCCCCGGTGATTTCGCCACCCGCGTTTTCGACAGCGGCGATGACTGCTGCCGCGTTCGTGCCGGTGCGGATGAGTACGTCGACTGAGGACGACTCGGTCTGGGCCGCAACTGCGGGCAGCGTCGCCACTGCTGAAACCGCGATTACCAGGATAAGGATTAGGGGCCGTCTAGTGCGCATCGTGAGGTCTCCTTAAGCTCCTATAACGGTAGGTGCGTCGAACTGGCCCGGGTACTCCCAAGCCGCTCTCGGCACGAGCCGGACGGTCGATCAGGACCGATACACTTCCGGCTGTCTTCCCTCTCATCGGCATTCCGCAGGCTTTCTTTAGCCCGGAGGGAAAAAACATCGGCTTGAACAGGAGAAGGTGGCCGCGACTTGTTGGAGGGGTGGAATGAGACAAGGGTCGCCGAACTGTTCGGTGATTCCCGGGTTTGTATCGAAATGCGGGGCGTGGGGTAACCGGCATCCTGTCGGTATGCTGCGGCGAATCCAACGCCTCGGCCTGCTTCATGCCAGCCATAAAGGACTCCTTCCTTCTCAGTCAGCAGATCGCTCACAGCAGGGTGAAAATACCAAGAAAGTGAAACGAATCTTCAACTTAGGGGAATGTCCGAGGACAATTCCCTTCCGCCCGATCCCATCACTAACGCCAGAAGGCCAGCCGGAGCGTGTAACTTGAACAAACAAATAGTCGTTTCGTGGACATTCGAGTGTCAAGCTAATCCGTGGGAAAAAACTGCAGGCAAGAGCGACGAATTCGCAGCCAAGTCTTTGAAATTACTGTTATTACTGCTTTTGCGGCTTCCTGGGGATAAGGGCTTCGACGGCCCGGGCCACGCCATCCTCGTCGTTGGTCGCCGTCACAGGCCAGCGTTGCCTCATCGCGGCAGGTGCGTTGCCCATCGCGATGGGATAGGATGCGTATTCGAGCATTCCCTCGTCCGCGTAGTTGTCGCCGATCGCCATAACCGCCGCGCGCTCGATATCAAGAGAACGGACGAGCTTTTCCAACGCATTTTTCTTGTTCGCGTCTTTCCGGACGGCATCCACAAGCGCAAAATCTCGATCCGGATAACGAGTTCCCGAACACGAGATTTCATTGATGTCGGAGAATGTCGCTATCCTCGCCTTGAGCGCGTTCATTCGGGCCTCGGTCCCCATGAAGGCAACCTGGAGAACATCGTCGAGGCCTTGTTCAAAGCTGTCCAGGCGCATCATGGATTCGGCGTTCAGCGAAACATATCGGGCTACGTGGGGGTCCTGGCCGTTCGGGCGCGTACATCGGATTTCCTCTCTTCCCGAACAATCGCTAATGAAGAACGTGTGGCCTTCGAACCTGGCGACATGCCGCATGAATCCGGCGAGCAACTCCCTTGCCCAGAGGCAGGTCCGGACTCCTCGGTCCGTGCGGGTCGACGTCATGGCCCCCGCGTTTGTGATCAGGTGGTGTTCGAAGTCCAGTTTGGTGGTGAGTTTTCGGGCGGCCGAATACCGACGGCCGGTCACGATGGCGACCTCGATTCCCAATCGATGACATCGCCCCAGGGCGTTGCAGTTCGTCTCGGAGAGTTTCCATTCCGAGTCGAGCAGCGTGCCGTCCAGATCGAGAGCCAGAAGCCGAATTCGCGGCTCTTCCCCGCCCCCGTCGCTCGTCGATTCCATCATGTTCGTGAGGGTTGTATCGGCTGGGTCCGTCGTCAACGGGCAGCAATCAGCGTTGCGGCAGGCTGCGGAGTTGGTCGAGTGTGTCTTTCAATTCCTGGAGTTTTAAGCCCGCCTCGGCCAGCCTGCCGTCTGCAGTCAGGCGTTGGTAGTCCGCCAGAGCCCGTCCGGCTCGCTCGATCAGGTCCGAGGTCCCCGAAGGGCCGGAAACGGCTGCTGTGGGTGTGGTCGTCAGGTCGGTCTGTGTCAGCTGGACGTCCGTCGGGTCCGGGGCTGTCGTCGGGAGGTTGAGAAGCGCGGCGAGGGCTTCGTCGAACGTTGCGCCATAGGCCATCCGATCCTGGGTCGCCAGAACTACGATGCGGAGCTCGGGCATCGGACTGCGCTCCGCCTGGAGGTAGATCGGAGCCACGAATAACAACGTTTCGTCGAGAGGTATTACGAGCAGGTTTCCACGCAGGACGGTCGACCCCTGCTGGTTCCACAGGCTCAATTGTGAGGACAGTTCCGGGTCCTGGTCGATACGCGCCTCGATCTGGAGCGGTCCGTCAACGAACCGCGTCTTGGGAAAGCGGTAGCCGCGCAGTTTCCCGTACGCCTCCCCGTCGCTTCTGGCGGCCATCCAACCGATCAGGTTGTTCCGGTTCGCCGGCGTGAACGGCAGAATCGAGACGAATTCGACTTCCTCTTCACCCGGGAACCGCAGCAGGACGAAATACGGTTCGACCTCAGCGGAGCCGGCCTGGGAACGGCCCTGCTGGGCAACGGTCCAGAGATCTTCCTGATTGTAGAAAACCTGTTCGTCCTCCACATGGTAGGTGGCGTAGACGAGCGCCTGTGTCCGGAACATGAACTCGGGGTACCGCACGTGGGGCCGGAGGGTCTCGGGCATTTCGTCGGCGTCGATGAACAGATCCGGGAACGTGTTCCGGTATGCCTGGATCACCGGATCGTCGGGCTCATAGACGAAGAAGCGCGCTTCCCCATTGTAGGCGTTGACAACCACCTTCACGCTGTTGCGGATGTAGTTGACCTGCTGGCGGTCGAACAGGATATGGCGCGAATACGGATAGGTGTCGGCCACCGTGAAAGCGTCGATGATCCAGTACAAAGCCCCATCGCCCCCGACGACCATGTAGGCGTCATCGTCGTAGATGAGGAAGGGAGCGATCATCCGGACACGCTCGTGGATATTCCGGCGCATCAGGAGCTGACTGTTCGAGTTCACATCGTCTGCGAACGGGAGCGTCATCAGTTCCCCGGTCTGGTAGGCCAGGATCAGGCGTCGCGCCATCGACCCGATCACAATTCCGCCGTCGCCTTCGTAGGTGGAGTAGTTGTTGGTGTCCCCCTCCGGGTAGTTAAACTCCTGCTGGCCGGTTTTCACGTAGACGGGCCAGTTCGTCATCTCACCGAAATAGATTTCCGGTCGGTCCACTCGGATCGACGGGATCGTGCTTTCGACCGGCATGTCGTAGAGCACCAGGTCGGGTAATCCTTCGCTCGTAAAAGCGTTGACCGGGTTCATGGTCACGCCGTAGCCGTGGGTGAAGATGAGCCGCTCGTTGATCCAGTTGCTCGATGTCGAAGGGAGCTTCGTCAAGTTCATCTCGCGGGTCGCCAGCATCATAGACCGTTTCTCGCCGTCGATTTCGTACCGGTCTACGTCCACGTCGACGAAGTCGTAGTAGGTTCGGATTTCCTGCACCTGCTGCAGCGTGGACTGCAGGGCGCGCCAGTCCCAGAGCCGGAGGTTTTCCAGCGTCTGCGTGTGTTCATCCGGGTCGAACACGGCGTTGGTGACAGCCGGTTCGAATGGGATCTCCTCAACCGCGTCCAGTCCGAACGCTCGTCGCGTGTATTCAATGCCATGCGCGATGTAAGGCGTCTCACGCACCAATTCGTTCGGTCGAACAACGAAGCTGGTGACGTATCCGGGTATCAGCACCCACGCGACGGCATATGTTAGAGCGGGAACCGCAGCCGCGATGGCCAGGTTACGCAAACGGCAAGCCTGGATGTTGTATGCGGCGATAACGGCGGCAACGATGAGGGAGACAGCGATGGCGGCCAACCCCGGTAGATAAGCGTGAGCGTCCGCGTAGGTCACACCGGAAAACAGGGGGTGCTCCCCAGACAGCAGGTGAAACCTGTAGATGTAGGCGCGTGCGGCCAGAGCGATCGCGAGCACTGCTGTCGAGATTGAGAGGCCACGAAAACTCGAGTTGCGGTCGAGTGCGGTGAACAGCCCGGCCGCGAGCGCAACGATGATCGACATCGCGAGGAACCAGGCCGCGACCGAGTCGAGCACGGGTAGGACAAAGAGGTAATAGTTCACATCCTGTCCAAGGATCGGGTCCACCAGGCCGGAGCGTTCGGGCTGGTTCAAGAACAGCGCGTACCGTTCCCAGTCGATGCTATAAGCCATGCCGAACAGGAACGCGAACACGAGCGCGACCATGGCTCCCAACCGCTTGAAGAATTCATCAGGGGGGATTTCGATCGATTCGCCGCCGAATTCGAGCACCGAACGGCTGTCCCCGGCACGCGGTCGAAGTGCGCCGAGGACAAGCCACAGAATGATGCCGGTAGCTCCCGCGAAGACGCCAAACGCGCCCAGCTGCATGCCCAGACGGTACCAGTAGACTGACGCATAGCCGACGCTGTCGAACCAGAGGTTTTCGACATAGATCGAGACCACCTGATTGACGATGAAGATCAGGATGATGATCGCAAAGAGCCGGTAGGCGAGGCCGGCGCCCGGAGGCAGGTCGCCGGCAGGCAATTCTGGCGTGGAGGACATCGGCGCCTATAGTACCGCAAAGGCCGGCCCGGTGTGTTCCCGTCCGCCGTGGGCCTTGAACAATACGACCCGTCCCAGACGGACCATCAATCGGTCCGGTAATGTTGCGAATGCCGTGGCGCGGCAATTGATCGCGCGGGTGGGACTCCCGGATCCAGCGCGATTCGAAGTCGCTTGTTGATTTTTCCTTTGCTCTGGTGTCCGACGACGTGGATATGGCCTACCTCACGAGTATTGGCCACGTGGGTGCCCCCATCGGCCTGCAGATCGAGCCCTTCGATCGAGACGGTCCGCACCTCTTCGATGTCTTTTGGCAACAGGTTGATCTTCGTCCGGATCAGGTCCGGAATCTTGAACGCTTCCTCCCTGGGTAGGATGCACACGGCCGTAGTCCTGGCCGCGGCCACTTCGATGTTGATCCGTACCTCGATGTCGGAGCTAAACTCCGCGGTGATCGTGTCCAGCTCAAAGTCCATGCGGCCTTTCAACGGTTCCATGTTGCTTCCGGTGACCCACGTTCCGAAGTCGCGATAGACGACCGCGCACAGAATGTGCAGCGCCGTGTGCGTTCGCATGAGCGAGTATCGGCGGTCCCAGTCCAGAATTCCGCGGACCTGGGCGCCCCGGGGCGGGGCCGGACCGTCAATGGCGTGGACGATGTGGTCGCCCATCTTTCGTACCGACACGACGTTGGCCGCGCCGTCCACCCAGTCGATGGTGCCTCGGTCGTGCGGTTGTCCTCCTCCGCCCGGATAGAAGGCGGTTCGCGAAAGCAGGACGCCCTCGGGCAGAACGTCGAGCACCTCGGCGTCGAACTCCTTCAGGTAGGCGTCGGTCGGGTAGAGTAGTTCCGTCATCGCAAGTTCACCTGGACGGCATCAGGCATTGGTCGGGGCGTCTTCGAGTTCCTCGAGCAACTCCATAGCCCGGCGCAGGTGTGGAATGACGATGGACCCGCCGACGATCAGAGACACGTTGAAGATTTCGAGGCTGGTCTCAACGGATCGACGCAACACTTTATCTTAAAAGGAAGAGGTGGAGTGTATGCGGAAAGGGATGCGATTCGGTTTCACGGCGGCGGAGAAGGCGGAGGTATGGGATCGGTGGCGGCGAGGGGAATCTCTGCATGAGATCGGGCGAGCGTTTGGCAAGCTGTCATCGTCTGTATATTGTCAGCTGGCGCATACCGGAGGCATTCGTCCTCGACCACGACGACGGTCGAGGTTGGCTTTGAGCCTGTCGGAACGTGAGGAGATCTCCCGCGGGATCGCGGCCGAGCAGTCGTTGCGTTCGATCGCAGAGTGTCTGGGGCGTTCACCCTCGACGGTGAGCC
This sequence comes from Terriglobia bacterium, assembly GCA_965206125.1. GTDB lineage: Bacteria > Acidobacteriota > Terriglobia > 20CM-2-55-15 > 20CM-2-55-15 > CAXWPM01. The sequence goes on along the minus strand of CBDBIN010000040.1, from coordinate 54,598 downwards.
GGGAGATCCAGCGCAATGGGGGCTATGATGACTACCGGGCGTCTGTCGCCGATGAACAGGCTTGGAACCGGGCCCGTCGCCCGAAGCGATGTCAGTTGGGTCGCCATCCGCGGTTACGGCGAATGGTGGCGAGGAAGCTCCGGCGGAATTGGTCGCCCGAACAGATCGCCGGCTGGCTGAAGCGATCCTATCCAGAGGATGAGTCGTATCACGTGTCCCACGAGACGATCTATCGCAGCCTATTCGTGCAGGCGCGCGGGGTGTTTAAGAAAGAACTACTTAGACATCTGAGGTCGAGACGAACGATTCGTCGATCCCGACATTCCAGTCACAAAGGTCACGGGAAAGGGGATCTCGCCGATATCGTATCGATTCGTGAGCGCCCGGCCGAGGTCGAAGATCGTGCCGTTCCCGGTCACTGGGAGGGAGATCTGATAGTGGGATCGAACAACACCTACATTGCGACCCTGGTCGAACGCCATACCCGTTACGTGATGTTGGTGAAAGTGTCGGATAAACAGACCAAGACCGTCGTGCCTGCACTGATCAAGCACGCGAAGAAACTACCGACCGAGCTGTATAAATCGCTGACCTGGGATCGCGGCAAGGAAATGGGAGATCATCGGCGGTTTACCCTGGCGACCGACATCGACGTCTACTTCTGCGATCCGCAGAGTCCATGGCAACGTGGTTCCAATGAAAACACGAATGGCCTGCTCCGACAGTACTTCCCAAAGAGAACCGACTTATCGGTGCACTCGCAGGCGCACCTGAACAAGGTGGCACGTGAGCTCAATGAACGGCCGCGTAAGACGCTGGAGTTTGAAACTCCAGCAGAACGATTCAACGCTTGTGTTGCATCGATCGGTTGAGGTGGCAAGGAATTCCGCGCGTGCGACACCCGCGGCGTGACACTGAACGATGTGATAACTGATGCAGTCATCACAGCGGAGCACCATCGAGGCGGACAGGCCCAACATTTCCTTCGTTTTTTCGGGCAGCGCACCCTCTTCGTACGCAGCGGAGTCCAGGGCGAAGAAGCGTTTGATCCCGAGATGATCCGCAGACAAAATCTTTTCGTTCATCTTCCGACGAAACTCTTCGAACTCGTCCAGTCGACCCATGTTCCCTCTCCTTATTCTAAAACTGTTCGGTCCATCGAGCGATCGCGGCCAACGCCGCGCGCCGGCCGACCTCGTCGGATTTGCGCACGCGGAAGGAGTGGTCTCCCCCGTCGATCCATTCCAGACTTGCTCGGGCGCCGATTCGTCCGATGACCTCTTCGAGCAGCTCCCTCCGCGCGAGGGCGTCCTTCGTACCGCTGATGAACAACATGGGCTTTTCGAGCCCGTACAGGTGCTCGTCCCGGAGTTTGTCGGTGCGTCCCGGTGGATGCAGCGGATAGCCCAGGAAGACGAGACCGTGGATCTCGGCGGTAGATGCGGCGATGTAGGACGAGACGCGTCCACCCATCGATTTGCCGCCGACAAGGATCGAGCGAGGCGCGAACTGCTCGGCGACGAGCTGTACGACTCCGGCGTACACCGCGCGCATTTTCTTCTGTGTGTCCGGCGCCCGCCGACCCGCTTCCATATACGGAAAGTTGAACTTGACCGACAAGTGTCCGAGTTGGGCCATGCCCTCGTGGAAAAACGTCATGAACGGAGAGTCCATGTTCTGACCTGCTCCGTGGGCGAGGATGATGGAAAGTCGCCCATCCCAGCCGTCAGGTTCTTCGGCAAGGATTCGGATGCCGTCCAATTCCAACGCGCGTCGCATAGCGCGCCATCATAGCAATAGCGGCCGGTGGTTTCACCAGGTGCCGCTTGCTGCACACCGTGCGGGTTGAGCATCCTGGACGGACCTGATTTGTCCTTTTGGAGCTCCATGATGGAAGCAAGTCACTGCAGTGTCTCAGCGTGAAAAGGACATGGAGGTCTTGAGTTATGGCGAAAACTTTGCGTTCCATCCAGGCGATCAGCGGAGAGGGCGAGCTCCATTGGGGTGACGTTTTGCTCGGCAGCGTAACATACGGATTCAACCCGGTCGAAGGATCCGATTACGGTTCGGAATTCATGCAATCCGCCGATGCAAGAGCCGAAATCAGGGTCCACGGCGAAATCGATCTTTGGAAGCTGCTCCAGGAGAACGCCCAGTTGACGCTACGCCTGAACGACGGCAGCGTGTGGGAGTGTCGCGTCGGGCGCATCAACGACCTGTTGCTCGGCAAACGCGCCACTCTGGCCGGGCGCAGGCCCCGGCGGTCGGTAGCATAAGCGCACCTTTCCAGACCCTTCTCGAATAAACCGTCCACTGCAACCGCATCGCGGTGGTTTTCGGGTCCTCAAAAAAGCCGGATATTGAAACGCCACACCCGTCTGCTACATCATGGGTGTGGAAGAGCTCCTAACCGACAATCCATGAACCCGTCACGTCCAATTCGATTTGGATCCCGACGCCGGTTTCTACTGGTGGGTTTCGTCGTCAGTCTCACGGTGGCGTTCGGCCTGCTTCGTTGGAACGCAGGACCGGTCGGCACGGCGGCTTCCTACCCTCAGATCGAGGTCAGCCGCGAATCGTTCGTCGATCTGGTCGAGAGCCTCTCCGAGCCCGAAGGGTACTTCGATACCGACAACTTCATTTCGAACGAGACCTCGTACCTGCATGTGGTTCCTGCTCTCCTCGAGGCTGTGGTTCCCGGCGGAGTGTACTTTGGAGTCGGGCCGGACCAGAACTTCAGCTACATCGTCCATGCCGAACCTTCCGTTGCCGTTGTTGCCGACATCCGCCGCCTGAACATGCTCCAGCATCTTCTGTTCAAAGTGCTCCTCGAGAGCTCGGAGGATCGGGCTGACTTTCTGTGCGCTCTGGTTTCGCGCAACTGTGCCGAGGTTGCTCCCGACGTGAGTCTCGAAGCAATCCTCGCCCTCGTTCGATCCGCGCCAGTCGCATGGGAATCGTTCGAGCGCCGGATCGAAGAGGTTCACCGGACGCTCGTGGAGGATTACGGGTTCTCCTTTTCCCAGGACGATCTTGACGGTATTGAATACGTCTACCGTTCGTTCGTGGAGCAGGGTCTTGATCTGCGCTTCTCTTCCTTCGGTCGATCATCAGCCGGTTACCCCAGTCTCGAGGAGATGATTCTCGAGACCGATCGCGAAGGGCGACGGCAGCATTACCTGGCGAGCCCGGAGCTGTTCACACGGCTCCGGAGGATGCAGCGGGAAAACCTGATCATTCCTGTCGTGGGCGACTTTGCGGGCGATCAGGCGTTGCCGTCCATCGCGGCTTTTTTGAGCGAGCGCGGATTGAGCGTTTCCGTGTTCTACGCTTCCAATGTTGAGTTCTACCTGTTCGGCAGGCCGGCCTGGCGCAACTATGTCGACAACCTTCGCGCCTTTCCTTTCTCCCGAGACGCTGTGTTCATCCGCTCCTATTTCGGAACATTCGGTCCCCGACATCCGCAAAATGTACGAGGGCATCGAGCCACGTCGCTGATCCAGGCGGTGTCGGGCTTCCTGGATGACGCAGCGGCGGGGCGTCTCCGAACCTACTGGGACGTCGTGTCCCGGCACACGCTTGGGCAGTGAGAGTCGGTCCGGGTGACCTGGCGTTCGGCCATCAATTTCCGAACAGACAACGTTCCAGAGGTGTCAGCCCGTCCGGTGGGTCCGTGCTTGTCGCGAACGAGCGCGCCGATTCTTTCGCCACGAACTGACACTGCAACACGCGTCGCGCGAGGCGAGTTCGGTTCGACGTCCCGCTGTGCCACAAGTGGCCGTTGAAGATCAGTACATCGCCAGCCGAAGCCAGAACGGACATTTCGTCACGATGGCGCGCCCCGGGCGCTCGCATCGATTTCGGCAACAGTCTCGGGTCGAGGTGACTGCCCGGTACCAGCCGTGTCGCTCCATTGTTTTCTGTGAAGTTGTCGAGGAGCCAGATCGCCGTCACGACAGAAAACGGATCGGCGCCTCGGCGCGGCATCCAGTCCTGGTGCAAACCCTGTTGTCCGTACCCGGGTAACGGGTCGCGACCGCTCAACTGCACGACCTGGAAGGGGCGTTTCAACACATGATGCGCTGCTGCGAGGACCTTCGGTTCCATAGCGACCCGTGCGAAGGCGCGATTTTTCCGGACGAGATCCTCGACATGCCGCGTTCCGGTCTGCCGGCCGCCCTCCGTCATCGCCGTCGGCATGACGTTGTCGAAGGCCTTTCGCAGCGCTTCGAGCCGTCCGTGATCGACCAAGTCTCTCACGACGATGTACCCGCTGCTGTCCAACTCGGCTCTGTCAACCTTGCCGAGCGCATCCGTCGTGACGCCACACTGGCGCAGCGCATCGTCGAAGCCGTCGATCGTGTTCTTGTCCTGCATGCGCATGCGAGTCCCGTTGACTGCCACCATAGGGCCGAGCGGATAGAAGGTCCCAATTGCCCAGCGCACCACCGAGCGGTCCGCCAACAAGGCTTCCACTAGTCGTTTATGTTATATCTCCTAAATTACTCAAACTAAGGCTGAATCAATGATGGAGGCTGCCATGCAGACATCGAGCAAGAAATGGACTGACAATTGCCACACCTAGCAGTCCGTGGCAGAAGTGCAATTTTCTGAATTGGGATTTACGGGTGTCGGCCAAGACGGAACAGCGTTGAAATCGTGTCCGGAGCGTTCAGGATCGAAAGAGAGCGATTGATAGTGGCTCCAGAGCAGTATCAGGGTGAACAAGGCAGCAACATACTGGCCCTGAAGGCCTCGCGGTGTGCCGTTCCCGAAATTGTTCCGAAGAATAAGGCTCAGATTCAACGCGGCGTACTGAATCAGGATGCGCTTGAGAATGTTGTCCCGATGTCGGAGGTGAACCCGACGCATGGCTCCGGTTTCCAGAGTGTGCGCGAACGGCCGTTCCAACATCAGTCCCCGCTGTCGGAGTAACCGCTTGCCCCGCTCACCTCGGATCCGTCGCCGGTTGGCGTAGACGGCCTGTTGTTCGGCGGGCTTGCCTTTCCAGTTACGCCGACCCCGGTCCGGTTCCGAGATATAGCTGCGAATACCGAGGTCTTTGAAGGCGGTCATCGTATCGTTACTGTGATATCCCTTATCGGCCACGATTTCGGAAAGGTAATCGTCGGGCAGCTTCGATTCAGGATCGGCCGCCAGTGTCTCCATCTGACGGGCCGCCTCGATCATCGTGTCTTCGATAGTCGTCGTGTCGCCCAGATCGGCGCCCTGCACGGTAACCGCCAGGATGGCTCCGGTCTTCATGTCGGCGGCATGCTCGACCTTGTGCGCCAGATGCGTCCGCCCGTCCTTCATCTTCGTAATGCGCGCGTCCGGGTCGTGGGGATGTTCCCACTCTTTGTTCGATCCTTTCTTGGTTCGCTTTCGGTCCAGTCGGGCCAGGTCCGCTCGGGTCGGCGTCTCAATGCCCGACGCCTTGGCCAGCCGTGTCAGGAACTCGTTGTAGGCTTCCCCGGTATCCCGCCGCACGATCGATCGCATCGCCGCGTTGGCTTCCAGCGTCGATGCATCCACGCCCACCGTCTTCCCATCGATCAGGCCCTCACCGGCCAATACACCCAACATCCACGAAAAGACCTTTCCATGCGTCTCCAGATCGATCAGCCGTCGGGTTCGCGAAACCGTCGAATGATCCGGTACCGCGTCGCTCAGTCCCACTCCCAGGAATTCCCGCAAGCTTAGAGAATCGGCACACCGCCATGCAATCCCCCGCTCCGAATCGATCCCTTCAAAGTAGCCCACCAGCAACATCCGAAAATACTTGCCCGGTGCCAGGCTCGGCCGACCCATCACTGCGGCGTAGAACTTCTCGCACGCATCCTCGACGAACCGGTCGAACTCCCTCTCGTTCAGGATTCGGTTTACCCGTTCGTAAAATACGTGGCCCGCTGTTCGCGGCAACTCCGCGGTCGCAACCCACAACGTGTCCTGTCGGTGCTTTCTCCGTCCCATTCCCATATCGCGATCTCCTAACCTGATTCTCCTCGCGTTATGGTCGCATCCGGTCCTTCTTCTAATTACGATGAGGCCGACTTTAACCACGGACTGCTAGGACAGGAAGGGCGTTCCCTGCCATGAAGATTGCGGTGGGGCGGGTATCTGAAGATCCGGCCATTTCACATTGGTCACTGACCATTGACCAGCGACCATCTCTCATTTTGCATTTGGGGAAGGCGGTTCCGACAGATGAAAAATGACAAGTGGTCGATGTCAGTGGTCGATCATCGATATCAAATCCAAAATGACCGATGAGGGTATCTAGGCGTCAGAACACGGCTCACCAGCCTTCGACCGGGTACCCGCGACATCCTTCCAAGTTATACTCCTTGTGCAACCTAGTGCGAAATGGTACAAATGGCGCAATGTTGTCATAGTCCTTTGTATATAGGCGAACGTACTTTTGTTTCTTTGAGGTTAGGGATGCCGAATTACATGACGAAGCAGCTTCCCGCGGTTGTGTGTGTGGCCGTGTTCTGGCTGATTTTCGCCGGCGGGACCGCTCTGGCCGCGCTACAAGAGGCAGCGGGCGCCGAGGACCTCGCCTTGTTGTCGCCGGAATCGCAACGTGCGCTGGTCGAAGAATACTGTCTCGGCTGCCATAACCCCGCCTTCATGACCGGAAATCTGACGCTGATGGAGTGGGACCCTAATCATGCGGAAGAGGACCTGGTTCTCGGGGAAAAGATGATCCGCAAGCTGCGCTCCGGAGTCATGCCCCCATTCGGCGCTCCCAAACCAGACAAGGCCACGCTCAAGAACCTGGCGGCTTCTATCGAAGCGGGCGTGGACCGTGCGGCAGCGTTGAGCCCGAACCCGGGACGCCGTTCCTTGCAGCGTCTGAACCGCGCCGAGTACGCTCGCACGGTACGTGAGTTGCTCGACATCGACGTTGATGTCGATGCCCTGCTGCCGCCCGACAGCCTCGGAGGCGGATTCGACAACATGGCGGATGCGCTGACGGTGTCCCCCGCGCTCGTTGAGGGATACATGCGCGCCGCCAGCGAGATCAGCCGCATTGCGGTCGGTGACCGCGACACGGCAGCCACTTCGGCGTCATACAGCATTACGCGGACCGCTTCGCAAATGCGTCATGTCGAGGGCGCGCCCCTCGGGACGCGTGGCGGAATCGCGGAGGTCCACAACTTCCCCACCGACGGTGAATATGTATTCACGATCACTTTCTATGGCGAATCGACGGGCGGGATCTTCGGGCTGAATAACCCGTTGGCCGAGGAATACGAAGAAGAAATCGAGGTTTCGATCGACGGCGAACGGGTTTCCGTGCTTGTCGTGACCAACGACATGAACGAGAGGAACCCGGAAGGTCTGACCGTCCGTACCGAGCCGATCACAGTTAAGGCCGGCCCGCGACGCTTGGCCGCGGCCTTCGTCCAGAGGTTTTACGGGACCGTTGACGACATCATCCGCCCGATCGAACATACGATTGCCGATCAGCAGGTTTCGACCGGTTCGGGAATTTCCACCCTGCCTCATGTCCAGGAGCTCAACATCACCGGGCCGTTCAACGCGACCGGAATTTCCGTGACGCCGAGCAGAACCAGAATCTTTACTTGCCGGCCGACGTTGGCTTCTGAAGAGGCGGACTGTGCTACCGAGATCGTCACCGACCTGGCGACCGAAGCGTACCGCAGGTCGGTGACGTCGGAGGACCTCGAGGGCCTGATGAACTTCTACCGCCAGGGACGGGGAGAGGGTGATTTCGAGACGGGAATACGGACGGCCCTCCAGGCGATTCTGGCCAGTCCCAACTTCGTTTTCAGGTTCGAACAGGCGCCTCCGAACGCCGCGCCAGGTGAAGCGTACCGCATCAGCGAACTGGAACTGGCGTCGAGACTCTCTTTCTTCCTGTGGAGCACAGTTCCGGATGGAGATCTGATCGCGGTGGCTGAAGCAGGCCGACTCCGTGAACCCGCGGTGCTCCGCGAGCAGGTCGACCGGATGCTCCGGGATCCGCGGTCTGAAGCCTTGTCGAGCCGTTTCGGCGCGCAGTGGCTGCGGCTTGGCCAGCTCAACGACCACGTGCCGGACCCGATTATTTTCCCACAGTTCGACACCACGCTCGCTTGGTCGATGCGACGCGAGACCGAGTTGCTCTTCGACAGCATTATCCGAGAGGACCGCAACATTCTGGATCTGCTGACGGCGGACTATACGTTTGTCGACGAACGTCTTGCGAAGCACTATGCCATCCCCGGAATCCTCGGCAACCGGTACCGTCGCGTTTCCGTGACTGACGAGAACCGGTTCGGCGTGCTGGGTCATGCAAGTATCCTGACGCTGACGTCCATCGCGGACCGGACTTCACCAGTCGGGCGTGGCAAGTGGGTGATGCAGGTGTTGCTGGGCACGTCTCCGCCGACACCGCCACCAAATGTCCCGGAGCTTGAAACCGAGACGACGAGAATGAAAGTTGCCCGTGTTCTGACGTTACGCGAACGGATGGAGGAGCACCGCGACAACCCGACTTGCGCAGCGTGCCACACGATGATCGACCCGATCGGATTTGCTATGGAGAATTTCGACGCGATGGGCCGGTGGCGAGAGCTGGACCATGGCATGCCGATCGACGCGACAGGAGAGCTCTTCGACGGAACCGCGCTCGACGGCCCGATCAGCCTGAGGGAAGCGATCCTGAGCAATTCAGACGCGTACCTTCGAAACTTCGCCGAGAACCTGCTCTCATACGGTCTCGGGCGGCGAGTGGAAGCCTACGACATGACCGTCGTACGCGACATCGTCCGGTCATCGGCCCAGAACAACAACCGCTTCTCGTCGTACCTGATGGGTATTGTCGAGAGTGCGCCGTTCCAGATGCGCACGACGACCAGTACCGATGTTGCGGCCGAGCAGAACTAAACAATTGAATCAAACTAACGCTTAATCGAGGGAATCGAACCTAAGGAGGGATTGAAACCAATGTTCATCACAAAGAAGCATATGTCACGTCGCACCATGCTTCGAGGTATGGGTGTTGCGGTTTCGTTGCCGTTGATGGAGTCGATGCTGCCTGCACAGACACCGACCAGTCAGACCGCCGCGAACGCTCCCCTGCGCCTTGCCGCAATTGAGATGGTGCACGGCAGTGCCGGGGCTTCCCCGTGGGGCCAGGAGAACCATCTGTGGTCACCCGTGGAAACGGGAAATGATTTCGACCTGAGCGAGACCGGGATGACGGCGTTGACGCCGCACAAGGACTACCTGACAATCGTCAGCCACACGGATGTCGTTCCTGCCGAGGCCCATGTGCTGGCCGAGGTCGGCGCCGACCACTTCCGTTCGAGTGCGGTCTTTCTGACCCAGGCGAAACCCAGGATGACGGAGGGGTCGGACGTTTATATCGGGACCTCGCTGGACCAGCTGTACGCGCAGCGGTTCGGCCAGGATACGCCTATTCCGTCGATCCAACTCGGTATCGAGCCCGTGGACGTCGGCGGCGGCTGTCTCTACGGATACGCCTGTGCGTACCGCGATACGATCAGCTGGTCGTCGCCGTCGGATCCGATTCCAATGGCCCGGGATCCGCGAATGGTCTTCGACCAGATGTTCGGCGCCGGCGGCACAGCCGAAGCGCGCGCGGAACGCCGCAAGACCGACCGCAGCATCCTGGACTGGATCACCCGCGAAGTTGCCCGGCTCAAGGAAGACCTCGACCCGGCCGACCAAGTAACGCTGACCGGATACCTGGACGACATCCGTGAGATCGAACGGCGGATCCAGAAGATCGAGGAGTTCAATGCCGGCGGCGAAACGCGGGAGCTACCCGACGCTCCGGTCGGTGTTCCGGACGCCTACACCGAACACGTCAAGCTGATGTTCGACCTGCAGCTGTTGGCTTTCCGTGCCGGTGTCACACACGTTTCGGCGTTCAAGATGTCCAAGGATGGGACCAGCAGAGTCTTTCCGGACAGCGGCAGCCGGGGTTCCTTCCACCCGGCCTCGCATTACGGCAACGACCCGGAACGCATCACCGACTTCAACCTGATCAACAAGTACCACGTCGGCCTCGTGGCAGACTTCCTCAAGAAGATGAAGGACACGCCGGACGGCGATGGAAACCTGTTGGACCACTCGCTCGTCATCTACGGTTCTCCGTTTGGTAATCCCAGCGTCCACAACCACAAGCGGTGCCCGCTGTTCTTCGCCGGAAAGGCGAACGGTGCGCTCAAGGGGCATCTCCACTACCTCGCCGCCGACGGCACTCCGATGGCAAACGCCATGCTGACGGTGATGCGCCGGACCGGGTTCGAGGACCTGGAAAGCTTTGGCGACAGCACGGGAGAACTTCCGATCTAAGCCGTCTTGTCGGATTGAGAGACGGGCGGCTTGGGCCGCTCGTCTTTCGTGAATTAACCACGGCACTCGAAGCGAGGAAACTGTTTATGTTTCGGAAAAGACTACTTGGCGGTGTTGGGACGGCTTTCGTAGGAGCCCTCTGCCTCGCGGCACTCGTTCTGGCCGCACCGGCAGACACGCCCGTTGCCGATGCGGCGATGCAGGGTGACATCGATGCCGTGCGGTCCCTGTTGAGAGAGGGAATGGACGTGAATGCGGCGCAGGGCGACGGGATGACGGCGCTGCACTGGGCGGCGTTCACGGACAACGTGGACATAGCCCGCATGCTGAGTTACGCCGGCGCCAACATGGAGGCCGCGACGCGTATCAATGCGATGACGCCCCTCGTGCTTGCGGCCCGGAACGGCAGTGGTGCGATGGTCGCCGCGTTGGTTGAAGGCGGTGCGGACGCGAACGGGACGATGACGACAGGGACGACACCCCTGATGTTTGCCGCTGCAGCAGGTAGTGTGGCGGCGGTGGAAACTCTCCTGGACGCCGGCGCGGATGCGAACGCGGTCGAGATCGCTCAGGGACAGACCCCCTTGATGTTCGCCGCGTCCTACGACCGTGGTGGCGTGATCAAGATTCTTGTGGATCGCGGCGCCGACGTAAGCATGACCACGAAGGTCGTCGACATGTCGAACCGAGGCCGCGGCTTCGGTCAGCGAAACCGGGGAGGCGGGGGACAGCAGGCCGCACAGGCACGCGGTGGTGCGGCTCCCGACGATACTCCGGACGACCCGTCTCGGTTCCTGTCCGCATCGGGCCTTCCCGCCCAGAGTGCGCCGGGAAGCGTGATCCGTCAGAGGGAGACCCTGACGGCAGCGGCGCCCGCGGACCGTGGTCGAGGCGACCGTAATTCGCGGATCACCACGCTGGGCGGGATGACTTCCCTTCTCTTTGCCGCGCGTGAAGGGTTCACCGACGCGGCGGATGCTCTGCTTGCTGCCGGCGCGGACATCAACCAGGTGAGCCCGGGCGACAAGTCCACCGCCCTGCTCGTGGCAACGATCAACGGTCACTTCGATCTGGCCATGCACCTGCTCGAGCGGGGTGCGGATCCGACCCTGGCGAGTGCCCAGGGCGCAACTCCGCTCTACACGACGATCAACGTGAGGTGGGCGCCCGAAGCCGGCTACCCGCAACCCGAGTGGCAGCAGAATGAGACGACCTACCTGGAGTTGATGCAGGCTCTGATCGACCGGGGGGCGGACGTCGACGCGCGGCTAGCGAACGAGCTTTGGTACACGGCCTACACGTTCGACCTGTCTCGCGTGAACCCGTCGGGTTCGACGGCGTTCTGGCGAGCGGCGCAGGTGGTCGATATCGACGCCATGAAGTTCCTCATCGCCAACGGTGCCGACACGGAGATTGCGACGAACGACAACGTCAAGCCGATCCACGTCGCGACCGGCGGCGGTGTCCACGGCAACGATGAGATCATCGCCCCGACCGGTTGGCTGGCGGGCGTGGAGTTTCTCGTTGAAGTCGCCGGCGCGGGGGTGAACCCAAAGGATGACAGCCTCCTGACGCCGCTGCACAACGCAGCTTCCATTGGGGAGACAGAGTTGTGCGAGTATCTGTTGTCCAAGGGGGCGGATATCTCAGCGGTGAGTGAACGCGGGGAGACCGTTGCGGACATGGCAAACGGACCTCGTCAGAGGATCCAGCCGTTTCCAGAAACCCTTGCTCTCCTGCTCAGCATGGGGTCGCCCTTCAACGACAAGTGCGTTTCCTGCTAGTGGATTCCCTCGGATGTAGATAAAAGGCGGCCGCAAGTCGGCCGCCTTTTTTGATGGGATCTCCCGGCAACTTAGCGATGGCCCAGGCATTTCTGTGAGCGCTGCAGGGCCGCCGGTCCACACCGTAGCCGGTTTCGACCACCATTGCGGCCAAAGCGGCGGTCCTTTCCTGTCCCCTTTGGTAAACAAATTGTTACGTAATAAAAGAGCCGCGCGGGTCAATGTTCTTGCCGTTCATGTAACATTAATGATAATAAATTGAGTATCTTGGAAGGATTGCATTCCGAGCACAGGAAAACCTCGTCGTTACGGAGACATAAAGGAATGAGAAAGCAGGGCCTTGTGGCTTTCGGCTCCATCGTTTTGGGCTTCGGCCTGGTAGGTCAGATCGACCTGGCCGGGCAGGCGCCAACCCCGGGCAGCGCCCAGGCCACATTGTTGCCCGCGGACTCACAGCGGGCTCTTGTGGAGGAATACTGCGTGGGGTGCCACAACCCCGCCGTGTTTGAAGGTCAGCTGTCACTGATGGAGTGGGATTTGGCTCATGTTGAGGACGATCCGGAGGTGGGCGAAAAAGTGGTCAGGAAGCTACGGGCAGGCCTGATGCCGCCACCTGGAGCACCACGTCCGGAGCGGGAAACCTTGAGCAATCTCGCGGCGTCGCTCGAGAACAGCCTCGACCGCGCCGACGCGGCCAATCCGAACCCCGGGCCTCGCGCGCTTGCGCGGCTCAACCGTGCAGAGTACGCCCGATCGGTCGAGGACTTTCTCGGCCTCGAAATGGACGTTGGCGCGCTGCTGCCGCCCGACACGATGGGGCAGGGTTTCGACAACTCCGCAGACTCGTTGACAGTTTCTCCGATCCTTATCGAAGGCTATATGCGGGCGGCAGGTGAGATCAGCCGTGCCGCCATCGGCGACCGGAACGCGGCGCCCACATCGGTGACCTACAAGGTTCCAAGAACGTCTTCCCAGATGCGTCATGTCGACGGCGCGCCGTTCGGCACGCGGGGCGGAATCGTCGTCAACTACAACTTCCCAGCCGACGGCGAGTACGTGTTCAAGTTGACGATGTACGGTGGCGCCGCCGGCCGGATTTTCGGGTTGAACAACCCGCTGGCCGACGACGACGCGGTCGCGACCGAGCAGCTGGAAGTGTCCATTGACGGCGAGCGCGGGACCGTGGTTGAGATCAACAGCGAGATGCGCGAGTCCAGTACCGGTCTGACGCTGACGAGCGATCCCGTGTTCGTCTATGCAGGTCCCCACCGTGTCGCGGCGTCCTTCATTGAAAAGTTCTCAGGCATGGTCGACGACCTGATCGCCCCGATCGAGCATACGCAGGCAGACAGCGAAATCACCAACGGATCCGGCGTTACGGTACTGCCCCATTTGCAGGACCTGAGCATCACCGGTCCGTTCAAAGTGACCGGTGTTTCCCAGACTGTCAGCCGCACTCGGATCTTCAAGTGCCGCCCGACGCTTCCTGAAGAGGAACTTTCCTGCGCGAGAGACATCGTGTCGGACCTCGCGAGCGAGGCGTACCGCCGGCCGGCTAGCGACGAGGACATGGAAGGGTTGATGAATTTCTACCTCCAGGGCCGCGACGCGGGGGATTTCGAATCTGGAATCCGGACCGCGCTCCAGGCCATCCTGGCGAATCCGGCCTTCGTGTTCCGGTTTGAGGAGCAGCCCGAAGGTGTAGCCCCGGGCGCTGACTACCGCATCAGCGGCGTCGAGCTGGCGACACGATTGTCGTACTTCCTCTGGAGCAGCGTGCCGGACCAGGAGTTGCTCGCCGTGGCTAATGACGGCCGCTTACACGAGCCGGATGTGCTCGAGCAGCAGATGCGCCGGATGTTGGAGAGTCCCCGCGCTGAAGCGTTGGCGACGCGCTTCGCCTCGCAGTGGCTCCACCTGCAGGATCTCGACGGTTTCGTCCCCGATCCACTCCTCTTTCCACAGTTCGATACGACGATGGGGCAGTCGATGAAGCGTGAGACCGAGATGCTGTTCGACAGCATTGTGCGGGAGGACCGCAGTGTCATGGACCTTCTGACGGCCGACTACACGTTTGTCGACGACCGGCTGGCTAAGCACTACAAAATTCCGAACATTATCGGGACCCGCTTTCGGCGCGTCCCCGTGACGGACGAAAACCGCAAAGGCATCCTGGGTCACGGGAGCATCCTGACCCTGACCTCCAATGCAGACCGGACGTCTCCGGTCATGCGGGGCAAGTTCGTCATGGAAGTGTTGCTCGGATCTCCGCCTCCGACTCCACCGCCGAACGTCCCGGAACTCGAGGAGACCGGTCGGCTGACCTCGGCCAGGGTCCTGACCGTGCGGGAGCGGATGGAAGAGCACCGTGCGAACCCGTTCTGCAACGCGTGCCACCAGATGATCGACCCGATCGGACTGGCTCTGGAGAACTTCGATCCGACCGGACGGTGGCGGATTCTGGACTCGGGCCGTCCGATCGACACGGAGACCACGCTGTTCGACGGCACGGAACTGGACGGACCGGTGAGCCTGCGAGCGGCGCTTCTGACCCGTCAGGACGCCTTCCTGCGCAACTTTACCGGGCAGCTCCTGTCATACAGCCTGGGCCGGAGCCTGCAGGCGTTCGATATGCCTACCGTCCGGGCGATCGTCAGTGAGGCGGGCGATAACGGCAACCGTTTCTCATCGTTTGTGTGGGGTGTCTTGAAGAGCCCGGCCTTCCGGATGCGGCGTGCTGAGAGCACCGTCGTCGCGGAGGATAATAACTAGTCTGGATTCATGCGTACTGAGTGTGTTTGGGAATTGAATACCGTTTCTGATTAGAGCGAATTGAACCGAGGAGGATAGCCAATGTTCATCACGAAAAAGCATATCTCCCGCCGCGTCGTACTTCGCGGCATGGGGGTGGCTGTTTCACTGCCGCTGTTGGAGTCGATGCTGCCCGCGCAGACGCCGATGAGCCAGACGGCAGCCAATGCCCCGGCCAACCTGGCGGCGATCGAGATCGTGCACGGCGCGGCGGGCAGCTCGCCCTACGGGATCGAGAAGAACCTGTGGGCGCCTGCAGCGGAGGGTAACGAGTTCGACCTCGCGCCCAGCAGTATTCGGCCGCTCGAAGCCCACCGGGATTACCTGACGATCGTGAGCAATACGGACGTTCGCAACGCGGAAGCGTTCGTCTTGAGCGAGGTGGGCGCGGACCATTTCCGCTCGAGTGCTGTGTTCCTGACGCAGTCGAAGCCGAAGATGACGACGGGGTCGGATGTCTATGCAGGTACGTCGTGGGATCAGATGCATGCCCAGAAATTCGGCCAGGACACGCCGGTACCCTCGATCCAGCTGGCGATCGAACCGGTGGATGTCATGGGAGGGTGTGTTTACGGGTACTCCTGCGCGTACCGGGATACGATCAGCTGGGCGTCACCCAGCGATCCGCTGCCCATGACCAGGGATCCTCGTATGGTCTTCGACCAGTTGTTTGGCAGCGGGGCGACCGCCGAAGAGCGCGCAGCGCGCCGTCAGACCGATCGCAGCATCCTGGACTGGATCACCCACGAGGTGGCACGGTTCAAGGCAGACCTGAGCACGAGCGACCGGACCCGGCTCACCGAGTACCTGGACGACATCCGCGAAATCGAGCGGCGAATCCAGAAGATCGAGGAATACAACGCGAGCGGCATGGCCCGTGAGCTGCCGGATGCGCCGGTCGGCGTGCCCGATTCCGTCGATGAGCATATCCGGATCATGTACGACCTGCAGGCGCTGGCCTTTGCAGCGGGTGTGACGCGGGTGTCGTCGTTGAAGTTGTCGAAGGATGCAACGGGCCGCGTCTATCCCGAGAGCGGCAACCGGAGCGGCTTCCACGGCCAGTCGCATTACGGGAGTGCTCCGGAGCGCATCGAGGCGTTCGCCGAAATCAACACGTACCACGTCAGTCTGCTCGCGTATTTCGTCGACAAACTGAAGAGCATGCCCGATGGCGACGGAAATCTCCTCGACCACTCGTTGGTGATCTACGGCTCGCCGATGGGCAACTCGAGCGTCCATAACCACAAGCGCTGCCCGCTGATCTACATCGGGCATGCTAACGGAGCGTTGAGGGGAAACCTCCACGTCAACGCCGAAGCGGGCACGCCGATGGCGAACGCCATGTTGCCCGTCATGCGTCGGATGGGTCTCGGAATAGAGAGCTTCGGCGATAGCAACGGCGAGCTGACGCTCTAGGTTCTGAACTTTCGGGATCGGAGAGTTGGTGCGGCCGCACCCTCGGGGGGGCCGCACACTTCCCTCCGTACCCTCACGTTCTCGCCAGTACGCAGGACTCGGGAGGAAACGATTTATGTTTGGGAACAAAGTGTTTGTCGGCATCTCGCTCGGCATCGTCAGCGCGTTGTGCCTGACGGCGCTCATGTTGGCCGCACCGGCCGACACACCTGTCGCGGACGCGGCCATGAACAGCGACATGGATGCACTTCGGTCCTTGTTGCGAACGGGCACGGATGTCAACGCGGCGCAGGGTGACGGCATGACGGCCCTGCACTGGGCGTCTTACAAGAACGACGTGGAGATGGCCCAGATGCTGACCTACGCGGGTGCGAACGTGCGCGCGACGACTCGCATCAACGGGATGACTCCGTTGATCCTGGCGGCACGTAACGGGAGCGGTCCGATGGTGTCCGCGCTGCTCGAAGCCGGAGCCGATTCGAACGGTGCGATGACAATCGGGACGACCCCCTTGATGCTGGCCGCGGCTTCGGGCGATGTGGAATCCGTCACTGCTCTGCTGGAACACGGTGCTGAGGTAGATGCCATCGAAGATGCCCAGGGGCAGACCGCGCTGATGTTCGCAGCTTCCTTCAACCGTGACCAAGCGATCAGCGTGCTGATCGATCACGGCGCGGACGTTAGCCTGACCACAAAGATCGTCGACCTGTCGACCCGCACGCGTGGGCGCGCTGGAGCGGCGGCGCGTGGACGTGGGCGCGGTGCCCCGGGTGCGCGCGGACGCGGTCGTGGACGCCGTGGTGCAGAGGCAGCGCCCGCACCCCCGCTCTCTTCGGCCTCAGGTCTGCCGGCCGGCAGCGCACCGGGCAGCGTCGTGCGGCCGCCTGCCCCACCAGATGAGCAGGCACAGGGACGCGGGCGGGGTCAACAGCGAGGAGGAGGCCGGGAAGGCCGGTTGACAACGCTTGGGGGCCTGACACCTCTGCTCTTCGCGGCTCGTCAGGGCCATCTGGACGCCGTCAAGGCTCTCCTCGAATCCGGAGCCGACATCAATCAGCTGAGCCCAGGTGAGTTGACCTCTCCAATACTGATTGCGACCATCAACGGGCATTTTGACCTGGCCATGTTGCTCCTCAATCAGGAGGCCGATCCCACTCTGGCCAGCAAGCAGGGTGCGACCCCTCTCTACGTTGCGCTCAATGTGAGATGGGGGCCCGAGACCGGTTATCCACAACCCGATGTCACCCAGAACGAGACCAGCTACCTGGAGTTGATGCAAGCACTGATCGATCACGGTGCGGATGTCGACGCGCAGCTCACAGCCGAGCTCTGGTATACCGGGTACACGTTCGATCTATCGCGTGTCAACGCGGCCGGTGCCACTCCGTTCTGGCGAGCGGCACAGGTGGTGGACCTTGAAGGCATGAAGCTTCTGATCGACAACGGAGCCGATCCGGAGCTGGCGAACAACGACGATGCGCTACCGATCCACGTCGCCAACGGATCCGGAGTGCACGGTAACGACGAGGTCATCGCCCCGACGGGCTGGCTGGCTGGTGTACGTTATCTCGTCGAGGAACTCGGCGCGGACGTCAATGCGCGGGACGGGGCCGGCCTCGTGCCACTCCACCATGCCGCGGCGATCGGCGAGAACGAGCTCGTGCGATACCTGGTTGCGCATGGCGCCGACGTGACCGTTGTCTCCGAAAATGGCCGGACGGTGGCCGACATGGCCAATGGCCCGCGACAACGGATCCAGCCGTACCCGGAAACCATCGCGCTCCTGATCAGCCTGGGTTCTCCATTCAACGACAATTGCGTTTCCTGCTGATCCGGTATCGTCCTCCAATCAACCTTCCAGAGGCGGCATTCGATGCCGCCTCTTTTTTCTTGATATCTTGGAAATCCGTGGGGCTGACTGCGTCCGTGGTCTCCCGCGCATACCCTCCCATGTTTTGGACCACCCAAAACGCTGCAAGTCATTCATTCTTCTTGCTGTCAAAGGTGGGAAATGATAGAAAGGAGATGGTGGGGAGAAGTGTATCTAGGCAGACCTGGTAACACCGTGCTGACGGAGACCTAAATTAATGACAAAACACATACTTGTAGTTCTCGCAGCCGGTGTCTTGTTCGTCTCACTCGCGGGCGTTAATGTCGGCGCGCGCCAGAAGGAGGTGCCGATGATAGCCGGCGAGCAGTCTGTCGGGCTGCTGCCTGCAGGATCGCAACGGGCGATCGTTGAAGAGTATTGCGTTTCGTGTCACAACCCGGCCGTCTTCGAGGGCGAACTTTCCCTGATGGAGTGGGACCTGGGTCAAGTCGAAGACGATCCCGTGCTTGCTGAGAAGGTTATTCGCAAGTTGCGTGCGGGCATGATGCCACCCCCGGGCGCCCCTCGCCCCGCCGCCGACACGCTCCACGCATTGGCCGCCTCGGTAGAATCCAATATCGATCTTGCTGCGGCGCGGAACCCAACGCTGGGCGACCGTACGTTGCAACGTCTGAACCGTGTCGAGTACGCCAACTCGGTGCGTGCACTTCTGGATCTCGACATCGACGTGACCGCCCTGCTGCCTCCTGACAGTGCGGGACGGGGGTTCGACAACATTGCCGACGCGTTGACGCTGTCGCCCGCGCTGCTGGAAGGCTATGTCCGGGCGGCGAGCAAGATCAGCCGGATTGCGGTCGGTGACCCGGACGTCAGTCCGACAGTGGAGACCTATGGCGTTCCCCGAACCGCTTCCCAGATGCGGCACGTTGAGGGAGCACCGTACGGGACGAGAGGCGGCACTTCGGTCATCCACAATTTTCCAGCGGACGGGGAATACGTGTTCAAGATGGAGTTCTACCCAACCCCGACGGGCGGACTCTTCGGCAAGAAAGCGCCGGACGAGAAGATCGAAGTTTCTGTTGACGGCGCACGGGTGGCGCTTCTCGACATCGATCCGCAACTGAGCGAGGGACGTGACGGAGGCACCTTCGTCCAGACTGTGCCGATCACCGTCAGTGCCGGACCGCACCGTGTTTCTGCGGCGTTCATCCAGCACTTCACCGGCCCGATCGATGACCTGTTGCGCCCGATCGAGCACACGATCGCCGACAGCCAGATCTCCGAAGGAGACGGGATTACCGTTCTGCCGCATCTGCAGGCCTTGGGCATCAACGGGCCATACAACGCGACGGGCGTTTCGGACACGCCTGCCCGCAGGAAAATATTCTCCTGCCGTCCGTTGAGCGCCGGCGAAGAAGCGTCCTGCGCCGAAGAGATTGTGACCGGTCTGGCGAGTCGGGCCTATCGTCGGTCGGTATCGCAAGAAGACCTGGAAAGCTTGTTGGACTTCTACCGCATAGGCCGCGAAGAGGGTGATTTCGAGGAGGGCGTGAGAACTGCGCTTCAGGCCATTCTGACGAGCCCCAATTTCGTCTTCCGTTTCGAGCACGAGCCCGAGGGTGTGCAGCCCGGCGAGACGTTCCGAATCAGCGACGTCGAGTTGGCTTCCCGTCTGTCCTACTTCCTGTGGAGCACGGTTCCGGATGAGGAGTTGCTGACTCTGGCCGATCAAGGACGGCTTCATGAGCCTCTGCCACTCGAAGCCCAGGTCCGGCGGATGCTCGCGGATCCTCGTGCCGAAACCCTTGCGACGAGATTCGCGGCACAGTGGCTGCGGCTCAAGGATCTCGACGGAATCATTCCCGACCCGCTGCTCTACGCACAATTCGATTCGACGCTCGCCGTCTCGATGAGACGCGAGACCGAGCTGCTGTTTGATTCTGTTGTGCGAGAGGACCGGAACCTCCTGGACCTTCTCGAAGCCGATTACACGTTCGTCGATGAGCGCCTGGCCAAACACTATGGCATCGCGAACATTCTGGGCAGCCGGTTCCGGCGAGTCCCCGTGACGATGGACGAACGCAGGGGTTTGCTCGGACACGGCAGTATTCTTACGATGACGTCGATCGCGGATCGGACGTCGCCCGTGCAACGCGGCAAGTGGGTGATGGAAGTGCTGCTCGGCACACCACCGCCTCCTCCGCCTCCGAACGTACCGGAGTTGGAGGAAACGGAGTCTGTCGAGGGAGACCGGCTGTTGACGTTGCGTGAACGGCTGGAGATTCACAGAGGGAACCCCTTCTGTTCCGGCTGCCACAATATGATCGATCCGCTCGGCCTGGCGCTGGAGAATTTTGACGTGACGGGCAGGTGGCGGGAATTCGACGCGGGCCTCCCGATCGATCCGTCCGGTGAGCTCTTCGACGGCACGTTGGTCGATGGGCCGTCGAGCCTGCGCGAGGCGCTGTTGAACAGATCCGATTCATTCATCCGGAATTTTACCGAGAATCTGATGATGTACGCACTGGGCCGGAGGGTGGAGTACTACGACATGCCCACAATTCGTCAGATCACTCGCAATGCGGAGGAAGTCGGCAATCGCTTCTCCTCGTTCGTCGTGGGTATCGTCCGAAGTCCGGCATTCCAGATGAGGGTGGTACAGCAGAGTACTGAGGCGGCGGCTAACTGAACACGGTCGGTTACGAAAAGGTATTATCGAAACGTTATTTTGAAGAGGCAATAACTAAGAAAGGAAGATCTAGGAGGATAGGAGCACCATGTTCATCACGAAGAAGCATCTCTCACGACGCACAATGCTTCGCGGAATGGGCGTTGCGGTATCGCTGCCCATGCTCGAGTCCATGCTGCCGGCGCAGACGCCGATGAACCAGACAGCGGCGGCGCCCGAAACCCGTACCCGCCTTGCGTGCCTCGAGATGGTACACGGCGCGGCGGGAAGTAATGCTTATGGAATCGAGAAAAACCTCTGGGCCCCCGCCAAGGAGGGTGCGGACTTCGACCTGACTCCGAGCAGCCTGAGCCCGCTCGAGCCTTTTCGGGATCACCTGACGATTATCAGCAACACCGACTGCCGGAATGCTGAAGCTTTTGTGTTGGGTGAGGTCGGGGCCGACCACTTCAGGACAGCGGCCGTCTTCCTGACGCAGGCAAAGCCGAAGATGACCGAAGGGTCGGACGTCTATGCGGGACCGTCCATCGACCAGGTCTATGCGGACCGGTTCGGGCAGGACACGCCGATGCCGTCGATCCAGCTCTCGATCGAAAACCTGGCGCAATCGGGCGCGTGTTCCTACGGTTACTCCTGTGTATATACGGATTCGATCGTCTGGGGAACTGCGACCGATCCCCTCCCCATGCAGCGGGACCCGCGTGTGGTGTTCGAGCAATTGTTCGGCGACGGTGCGACCGAGGCCGAACGCGCCTCCCGTCGACAACTCAACAGCAGCATCCTGGACTGGGTCACGCATGAGGTCTCCCGCCTCGAAGGCGACCTGGGTGTCAACGACAAGAACCGGCTGAGCGAATATCTCGATGACGTCCGCGAAGTGGAGCGTCGGATTCAGAAGATCGAAGAGCACAACGCCAGCGGTGACGCCAGGGCGTTGCCCGATGCGCCGATCGGCGTTCCGGATGAATGGGAAGAACATGTCAAGCTGATGTTCGATATGCAGGCTCTCGCGTTTGCCGCCGGCATCACTCGAGTGTCGGCGTTCAAGATGAGCCGGGACGTTTCCGGGCGGGTCTTCCCCGAAAGCGGAGTGCGGACCGGTTTTCATTCGGCATCGCATCATGGAGGCCGCCCTGAGCGCGTCGAGGATTATTCCAAGCTCAATCGTTATCACGTCAGCCTGGTTCCGTACTTCCTCGAGAAATTGAAGAACACTCCCGACCTGGACGGGACCCTCCTCGACCACAGCATCGTCCTGTACGGTTCGGCAATGGGCGATTCGAACCTGCACAACCACAAACGCTGCCCGTTGTTCATGGTCGGTAGGGCCGGCGGGCAGTTTCAGGGGAACAACCACGTCCGGGCGGCGCACGGAACGCCGATGGCCAACGCGTATCTAACCCTGTTGCATCGGCTCGGTGTCGATATCAACAGTTTTGGCGACAGCACGGGCGAGCTCGCGCTCTAGGAGGAAACTTTTCGATGCTACGTAAGCACTGGAGTCGCGGCCTGTCGGCGGGACTTATCACTGTCCTGTCATTGACCGCAATGATGCTCGCAGCCCCGGCCGACAGCCCGGTGGCAGACGCCGCGATGAGCGGCGACCTCGAAGTCGTCCGCGCCCTGCTACGCGGGGGCGCCGACGTGAATGCGGCGCAGGGTGACGGCCTGACGGCCCTCCACTGGGCTGCCTTGAACGACAACGTGGAACTGGCCGAAATGTTGCTTTACGCCGGTGGCAACGTGAAGGCGGCAACGCGGATCAATGCGATCACGCCGATCTTCATGGCGTCCCGGAACGGAAGCGCTGCCATGTTGCGAACGTTGATCGGGGCGGGCGCCGACGCGAACGCAGAGATGCCGACGGGAACGACTCCGCTGATGATGGCATCGGAGTCCGGCAGTAAGGAAGCTGTCGAGGTCTTGATCGAGGCCGGTGCCGATGTCGACGCGACCGAAACACAGTTCGGCCAGACGCCGTTGATGTTCGCGGCGGCGTTCAACAGGCACGAGGTCCTCGAGGTCCTGCTCGATCATGGCGCGGATCCGAACATCAACACTAAGGTGGTCGACCTGTCGACTCGGAATTCCCGACGCGGGGCGCGTGGGCGCGGCGGGCGTGGTGCGCCGGCAGCGCGGGGCCGCCGTGGGTTCCCGGGCCGTGGCGGTGCGCCAACGGCCCAGGCCGAGGAAAGCTCAAACGCGGCTTTGCTGTCGGCCTCCGGAATCCCGATCAGCGCCGGTCAGGGCAGCGTGACACGCCCGCGGACCGGGCGTGCCGCCTCAGGCGCCCAGCAAAACAACCAGTTCGGCCGTCGTCCCAGCGTTCAGTTCCAGGGTGGCCTGACGCCCTTGCTCTACGCCGCTCGTGAGGGTCACTTCGAATCGGTCGATATTCTGCTGGACTCGGGTGTGGACGTCAACGCAATCGGACCGGGAGAGAAGATGTCGCCACTGATGATTGCGGTCGTCAATGGACACTTCGACCTTGCGATGCATCTGCTGGAAAAGGATGCGGACCCGACGCTGGCGAACATCGCCGGTGGAACGCCGCTTTACGCAACGTTGAACGTGAAGTGGGCGGCGGACGTGGGTTATCCGCAGCCCGACGCCACGCAGAACGCGACGTCCTATCTCGACCTGGTGCAGGCGCTGATTGACAACGGTGCTGACGTGGACGCCCAGCTCACCAACGGACTCTGGTTCACCGGCTACAACTTCGATCTGGCCCGTGCATCCACGGTGGGTGCGACGGCCTTCTGGCGGGCCTCACAGGTCAACGATGTCGCTGGAATGAAGTTGCTGATCGAAAACGGTGCGGATCCACACATCAAGACAGATGCCAACGTTGGTCCGTTGCAGATCGCCTCGGGCGCCGGCGTTCACGGGAACGATGAGATTACCGCGCCGGGAGGCTGGATGCCGGGCGTCCGGTATCTTGTCGAAGAGATCGGTCTCGATGTCAACGACGCCGACGACACCGGGTACACGGCGCTGCATAACGCGGCGGCTCGGGGAGACAACGAGATGATCCTCCTCCTGGTGTCGCACGGCGCGAAGGTGGACCCGATCAGTTCGCGCGGCCAAACGGTGGCGGATATGGCCAACGGTCCGCGTCAGAGGATCCAGCCGTTCCCGGAAACGATCGCACTGCTGTTGAGCCTGGGTTCTCCGTTCAACGACAATTGCGTGTCCTGTTAGGGACCAAGCCCAGCAAGAGAACGAAACCAGGAGCGGCGGCCGGTTGGGTTTGAGTGCCCGGACCGGCCGCCTTTTTTTTGCGCGGGCCCTCTCCACGCTTCCACCGTGACTCGATGCATCCCAGTGTGTTCAGGCGCAGATTCGATAATTCGCGCAAGTACTTATTTCTTGCGATACTTAGAGGCCGCTACTACAATGCCCCGAACGGGAGTATGCCGACGATGAGACAGCGTGGAGATGGCCTATGTTAAGACGGTCCGTTCTGATTCTGGCTGCTACCGTGGTGTATTTTGCCGGGGGCTCCGGCCTGACTCGGGCTAATACAGCAAGCCCGAGCACGGCCCCAGGGCAGATCGCCGCAGCTCTGTCACAGGATTCACAGCGTCAGCTGGTGGACCAGTACTGTACCGATTGCCACAACGCGTCCCTTCTGGCCGGTGGTATGGACCTGGAAGCGCTCGACCTGGCTCGCGTTGCCGAGAACGCGGAACTTGGCGAGAAGATGATCCGCAAGGTGCGCGCGGGCATGATGCCACCGGCGGGTCAAGCGCGCCCGGACGCGACGACGCTCAACCGGTTCGCGCGTTCGCTGGAAGAAGCAATCGACAGGGTGGCGGCCCAGCAACCGCACGTCGACGCGCCTGAACTACACCGCCTCAACCGAACCGAGTACAGTCGTTCGATCCGCGATCTTCTGGGAGTCACGGTGGACGTGTCCGAGCTGCTTCCAACCGACGCTAGTACGGCGGGTTTCGACAACATGGCGGATGCCCTGACCGTCACGCCGACTCTCATGCAGGCCTACGTCCGCGCTGCCGAAAGGATCGCACGTCTGGCCGTCGGAGATCCCGACGCGCCCACCGCGATGGTTCAGTACGACGTCCCGAAGGTTGTCAACCAGATGCGGCACATGGAAGGGGCGCCGTTTGGGACTCGTGGGGGTGTATCGGTTATCCATGACTTTCCCGCCGACGGGGAGTACTCGTTCCAACTGGAACTCTATTACTACTACACGGGAGAACTCGTCGGATCACACCTGCCCGGTTCGCTGGTTGGACAGGAGCTGGAGATTTCAGTCGACGGAGAACGCGTCGCGGTCTTCACCATCGATCCCGAGGTGCAGGAGACTGAAGGGCTCCTCCAGACAGACCCGATCCCGATCAAGGCAGGCCAACGCAGGCTCTCGGCCGCTTTTGTTGCAAAGGCGGACGGGCCCGTCGAAGATCAATACCGGCTTGTCGAGCACACCCTGATGGACGTGACGATCGCTAACCAGCCGGGCATGTCCGCGCTTCCCCATCTGCGAACGCTGTCGGTCACCGGCCCCTTCAACCCCACGGGCGTGTCGGACACGGCGAGCCGCCGCGAGATCTTTACCTGCCATCCCGCCTCGGCGAGCCAAGAGCCAGGTTGTGCCAGGGAGATCATTACGCGCCTGGCAGGCAAGGCCTTCCGGAGGCCGACCACGGCCGAGGATCTGGAAGGTCTGATGGGGATGTACCGGTTGGGCTATGGCGTGGACGGCTTTGAGGGCGGAGTTCGGACCGCTGTCCAGGCGATCATCGCGAAGCCGGAGTTCGTTTTCCGCTTCGAAAGGGTACCGGACAATCTTGAAGTCGGCGCCACATTCCCTGTCGACGACATCGAGCTGGCGTCCCGGTTGTCCTACTTCCTCTGGAGCAGCGCGCCCGACGACGATTTGATCGCGATCGCCGCCGAGGGGCGCCTCTCCGAGCCCGGGGTACTCGACCAGCAGGTAGCGAGGATGTTGTCTGACCCGCGTTCCGAGGCGCTTGCGACAAACTTCGCTTCTCAGTGGCTGCGATTGCGGGATCTCAAACAGTTCAGCCCGGAACCGACGACGTTTCCGGACTTCACACTGAATCTGGCGGAGTCGATGCAGCGGGAGGTCGAGTTGCTGTTCGACGGTATCCTGCGCAACGACCGGAGCCTGCTGGACCTGTTGAGGGCGGACTACACGTTCGTCGATGAAACGCTCGCACTGCACTACGGTTTGCCGAACGTAACGGGAAATCGTTTCCGTCGCGTCACCCTCAGCGACCCGAACCGGTTCGGGCTGGTTGGCAAAGCAGCGGTGCTGGCGATGACCTCGCTGGCGAACCGGACCTCGCCCGTCGCCAGGGGCAAGTACGTTCTGGAGGTCTTGTTGGGCACGCCACCACCTCCCCCGCCGCCGGTGGTGCCGCCGTTTCCCGAAACGGTCAACAACGAGAAGGTACTGACCGTCCGGGAGAGGATGGAAGCTCACCGCGAAAGCCCGGCATGTTCGGCCTGCCATCAGATCATGGATCCGATCGGGCTGGCTCTGGAAAACTTCGACGCTACGGGACGATGGCGAAATGTGGACGGCGGTTTCGAGATTGACGCGACCGGAAGCATGTACGACGGGACCGAACTGGACGGACCAGTCAGTGTCCGAGAAGCGATCCTGGACCACTCGGCCTCCTTTATCGGAAGCTTTACCGAGAAGCTTCTGGCGTACGCCCTCGGCCGTGTGCTCGATTATCGCGACATGCCGACCGTGCGCTCGATCTCACGGACGGCGGCGGAAAACGACAATCGACTGTCGTATTTCATCATGGGTATCGTGAACAGCGCCCCGTTCCAGATGCGGACCGTTGCGGCCCTCGAATCGGCTGCGGAGAATGAGAACCGGTGACGGAGTCATCGAAACGAATTCAAGCTTGACCTCAAACAAGGAGCTCACTTCGATGTTCATCACGAAGAAACATCTTTCCCGACGAACAGTCCTTCGCGGCATGGGGGCGGTCGTTGCGCTACCGTTCCTCGAGTCGATGGCTCCTGCCGCCACACCGCTACGCCAGACGGCCGCGTCTCCAGCAAACCGCCTGGCCTGCATCGAAATCGTGCACGGATCGGCGGGCAGCACCCAGTGGGGGACAGAGCAGAACCTGTGGATGCCTGCGACCGAGGGTTTCGATTTCGAAATGAGCCCGATACTTGAACCATTGGCACCGCTCAAAGAGTACCTGACCGTCGTCACGCAGACCGATTGCGCGCAGGCGAACCCGTGGAAGCCGGAAGAAGTGGGCGCCGACCACTTCCGTGCGAGTGCGGTGTTCCTGACGGCGGCGCATGCGAAACAGACGCTCGGTTCCGACGTCTACAACGGCACGTCGATCGACCAGCTGTACGCCCAGAAGTTCGGCCAGGACACGCCCCTGCCGTCGGTCCAGCACGGCATCGAGAACATGGATGCTTCGGGCGCATGCGGCTTCAACTACAGCTGCGTCTACATGGACACGATCAGCTGGGCATCACCGACCGAGGCGCTGCCGATGACGAGAAACCCGCGGAGGGCCTTCGAGGAGTTGTTCGGTGCCGGGGGATCGCAGCAAGACCGGGCCGAGCGTCAGATGATCAACCGCAGTATCCTCGATGGGATCACACACGATGTGGCGCGTCTGGAAGGGGAACTGGACCCAAGAGACCGGGGCCGACTGGGCGCTTACCTTGAAAACGTCCGTGAGATCGAGCGCCGGATCCAGAGGATCGAGGACTACAACGCCAGGGGCGTGGCGAGGGAGTTGCCGGATGCCCCGATCGGCGTTCCCGATTCCTGGGAAGATCACGTCAAGCTGATGCTCGATCTCGAGGCGCTGGCTTTCGAGGCCGAGATCACGCGTGTTTCGACCCTCAAGCTCAGCCGCGACACGAGCAATCGGGTGTTTCCGGAAAGCGGTTCGATGACGCCATTCCATTCGGCTTCCCACCACGGCGAGAAACCGGCCCAGATCATCGATCTGTCGAACATCAATCGGTACCACGTGGGGCTGCTGGCGTACTTCCTCAACCGCCTGGCAGACACGCCGGACGGCGACGGAAGCCTACTGGATCATTCGCTTGTCCTGTACGGCAGCCCGATGGGCGATTCGAACGTGCACGGCCACAAGCGTGTCCCGATGCTGCTCGCCGGGCATGCGTCGGGCGCGGTAAAGGGCGACCTTCACGTCCGGTGCGCGGAAGAAACGCCCCAGGCAAACGTTCTCCTGGCGATGATGCAGAAGCTCGGCGTGGCCATCGAACACATCGGGGACAGCACCGGACCGATTACGATCTGAGGTCGAGGCCTCGAACGATGACGAAAACGAAAGCAAACCAACCTGGAAGGGGATCACATATGTGGGCTCGAACCTTGGCCGGCGGGCTGTCTGTCACGTTGTTGATGTCACTGTCGGCTATCGCACAGGACGCGGGTGTTTCACTGGCGGCGATGCGGGGCGACAGGGCAATGGTAAGAACGTTGCTGGATGGCGGCGCTGACGTCAATCATGCGATGGGTGACGGTACGACGGCTCTCCACTGGGCTGCGTACCGTACCGATCTGGATATGGCGCGTATGTTGGTCCAGTCCGGGGCCAATGTCGAGGCCGTAACTCGGCTCGGGGACATCTCTCCCCTGTTCATGGCGGCCGAGAACGGCAGCGCGGAGATGATCGCGCTCCTGCTCGGAGCGGGCGCGGATCCCAACTCTTCGAAGTCGACTGGTACGACTCCGCTGATGCTGGCTGCGGCCTCGGGGGACGTTGAGGCGGTGAGGGCGCTACTGGAAAGCGGGGCCGAGGTCAATTCCAGGGAGAACACACATGAGCAGACGGCTCTGATCTACGCTGCGGCACGAGGTCGTGTTGAGGTGATCCGTCAGCTGGTCGAAGCCGGGGCCGACACGGACGCTGCCACGAAGGTATCCGGTATCGGTGCGTCCGGGGATCAGTACCGTTCGCAGAACCAGAATCGTCCGCGGACGGGCGCCGACCCGATCGCGATGGGCGGGATGACGGCGTTGCATTTTTCGGCACGTGAAGGTCAGATCGACGCGATCCGCGAACTGGTTTGGGCCGGGGCCGATGTCAACAAGGTGAATGGCTCGAACCGGATCAGCGTGATGACGATGGCGATTATCAACGGCCACCTGGACATCGCGGAGTTCCTCCTGGCTAACGGCGGCGATCCGACCCTGGCCAGCGACACGGGATTGGCGCCCCTCTATGCGACGATCGACGCGCAATGGGCCGCGCGGACGTGGTATCCGCCCGCAAGCATAGAAGAGGAAAAAATTGGATATCTGGATTTGATGAAGAACTTGCTCGCCAGTGGCGCGGACCCGAACGCGAGGATCGGACCGGAGCCGTGGTTCCGCTCGTTTCACGGGGACTGGATCGATGCCGCCGGTGCCACGGCTTTCTGGCGCGCGGCGCAGTCGAACGACCTTGCGGCGATGAAATTGCTGATCGCCGCCGGCGCTGATCCCCACATCCCGTCGACACACCTGGCCTCAGCACTCCAGGCCGCCGCCGGGTTCGGGCATGAGCCTCAGGTTACTAACCTCGTGCCCGGGGCGCGCACCGAGACCATCCTGTACCTGGTCGATCAGCTGGGCGCAGATGTGAAGTCGAACGACGACAAGGGATACACAGCCCTGCACGGAGCCGCGCTGGTGGGAGCCAACGATGTCATTCTTTACCTCATCTCCAAGGGCGCCGATGTCACCGCGAAGGCCAACATGATTTACGGCCGCGCGGATGACGGCAACAGGGACGTGGATGCAGGGACGGGGGACACGGTCGTCGATATGGCCAACGGCCCCCGGGAGCGGTCGATGATTTATCCGGAAACAATCAACCTGCTCGTGGGTCTGGGAGCGGAAAATTCCGACAACTGCCGCGCCTCGGTTTGTGTCCTGAAGACCATCCTGGAGCCCGACGATAATTGGTAAAAGCAGTAGGTGACAGAACCGGGAGCATTAGCGACCGGGGAATGCTGACCAACACAAGGAGCCTGTTCGCGAGGCTCCTTCTTCTTTTTATTCGCAGTTCGGTGCTACGGAATCGAGAGCCGTCAGGCTGATCCGTTCTCCGCTGGATCGGCGAATCAACACGCCTTTCGCCTGCACCCTGTGGCCCGCATACACCCGCGGTTCGAAATCGTAACGGATGTTCGTGAAGTTGCCCAGGGGAAACGTCCGGGTTCCGGGCGACGTTCGGAGAGAATCCGCAATCTCCTCGGGACTCGTTCCCCTCCCTTCCCAGATCCGTGCGGGCTCGGTGGCGGCCGCCAATACCCAGGAGTCGTTCTCCCCTGGCGTGAGGCAGCCGACAACCTTGACGAGCGTGTTCCTGGGCAGGGGCTGTGGACCGTCCATCCCAACGATTCGGATGCTCGAGAGCGCTTCAGGATGCAGCTCTTCGCGCCCGGTCGGATAATCGCTCGCGCCGAGCATATAGGCGAGGATCTGGATGTAGGATTCGTCACTGAGTTGTCCAGCACCGTCCGCCGGCATTCGTGTGCGGATATGGTTGTAAAGAGCGTCGAGGTTGCTTTCTCGCCACCTGTCGATGAACGAGCGGCCGCGCAGGACCGGACCGTCGGGGTCGATACCTTCATGGCAGTGAACGCAGTTGCCCTCGTACTTATCGGCACCCTCAACAGCCTGGCTTGCGGTGTAGACTCCGTCGAGGATAGTCCGCCCCTCGTAGGTGACCGTCTGTGCGGTCACCCCGAAACCTACCAGGAGGACTGAACCGATGGAGGTCAGGAGAGTTGCCAAACTGGTCGGGCCGTGTCTTCTCTCAGGTTTCATAGTGCTGTCTGAAGTCGCAATCTTTCCAGGCCGCCATCCCGATCGGCGTTTGAGCGAAAGCCCTTTAAATCATTGTACTTGCCATCCCGATCGAGGCATGATAAACATCCTGAAACTTAAGTGAAAGAATACATCTAGAATACATCTAGAATACATCGATGGCAACACCTCGAAGACGCGCCATATCTTCGGGATTCAGGAGGCCACGAGTGACAGGGAAATTTCTCACGGCGGTCAGCGTCGCCGTACTGTGCCTTGCTGTCGGTGCCGACCAGTACATCGCCGAACGCCGACAATCGATGGAGCCCGCGGCCGATGGCCTCCTCTCGGTCGAATCCCAGCGAGCTCTGATCGAGCAACACTGCACCGGCTGCCACAATCAGGACCTGCGTGCGGGGGGTATGACGCTCACCGATCTGGACCTTGAGCATCCGGACCAGAACGCCGAGCTTGCGGAAGAGCTGATCCGTAAGGTGCGTGTGGGAATGATGCCTCCCGCCGGCCAGGTGCGTCCGGATCTTGAGACCTTGCAGGCTTTCGCTCGATCTCTGGAACAGGCAATCGACCGCGTGGCCGCCGATCGCCCACACACGAAGGCACCGGAGCTCCATCGCGTGAATCGGACCGAATACCGGAACTCAATCCGGGACCTGCTCGGCATCGAGGTGGACGTGTCCGAACTCCTGCCCCGCGACGCGCGGACCGGGGGCTTCGATAACATGGCCGACGCGTTGACGGTCAGCCCGGCGTTGATCCAGGGTTACGTCCGTGCCGCCAGCAAGGTCAGCCGGCAGGCCATCGGCGACCCGGCCGCGTCGGCCGCGATGGTGTCCTATGACGTCCCGAAGGTCGTCAGCCAGATGAGGCACGTCGAAGGGACGCCGTTCGGCACTCGCGGGGGCGTTTCCGTTCTCCACGATTTTCCTGCCGACGGCGAGTACGTCTTCAAGCTGGAGTTCTATTACTACTACACGGGGCGGCTGATTGGTTCCTATCTGCCTGAACCGCTGCAGGGCCAGCAGGTCGAAGTATCTGTCGATGGCGAGCGTGTCGCAGTCTTCACGATCGATCCGGACGTACAGGAGACCGAGGGGATGCTGGTGACCGATCCGATCCCGGTCGAGGCGGGTCAGCGGCGGCTGGCGGCCGCGTTCGTTTCGAAAGCGGACGGCCCGGTTGAGGACCGGTACTGGCTGGTCGAGCACACATTGATGGATATCTCGATCGCGAACCAGCCGGGAATGACCGCGCTTCCCCACCTCCGGACATTAACCGTCACCGGACCCACGAACGTGACGGGCGTGTCGAACATGCCCAGCCGGCAGCGAATCTTCAGCTGCTATCCGTCCGGGTCGCTCGATGAAGAACCGTGTGCCACGGAGATCATCTCCAGGCTTGCGCGGCGGGCCTTCCGCAGGCCAGTCACACCGGAAGACATGGAAGGCCTGATGATCCAATACCACGCCGGCCACGCCGTGGGAGGGTTCGAGGCCGGGGTGCGTAACGCGCTGCAGGCCATCATCGCCAAGCCGGAGTTCGTGTTCCGGTTCGAACGGGACCCGGCGGGGGTGTCTCCCGGCGAGGACTATCCGATCGACGACCTGGAGCTCGCTTCACGCCTCTCCTACTTTCTCTGGAGCAGTATTCCTGACGAGGAATTGATCGAGGTCGCCAGCCGGGGAGCACTGGGGAATCCGGCGACTCTGCGGCGGCAGGTCGGACGCATGCTGGCCGACCCGCGGTCCGAAGCGCTGGCGACGAACTTTGCGGGGCAGTGGTTGCGTCTCCAGGGCATCGACGAAATGCTTCCCGAGCCCACGCTCTACCCGAATTACACCAAGAACCTGGGCCAGTCGATGCGGCGCGAGGTGGAGCTGCTGTTCGACAACATCCGCAGCGAAGACGGCAGTGTCCTCGAGCTGTTGACCGCGGACTACACCTTTGTCGACGAAGTACTGGCCAAACACTACAGGCTTCCCAGCGTGACCGGGAACAGGTTCCAGCGGGTTGAGCTCGCCGATCCCAACCGGCACGGTTTGCTCGGCAAGGGCGGCGTGCTGACGATGACGTCGCTGGCAAACCGGACTTCACCTGTGGCGCGCGGCAAGTACGTATTAGAGGTCCTTCTGGGCACTCCTCCACCGGCGCCTCCGCCCGTCGTACCGCCCTTCATGGAGAGCGTGGACAACGCAAAGATCCTGTCGGTCCGTGAACGGATGGAACAGCACCGCGATAACCCGGCATGCTCGGCGTGCCACCAGATCATGGATCCCATCGGTCTGGCGCTCGAGAACTTCGATGCCACCGGAGTATGGCGGACGACGGACGGCGGGGTTGACATCGATCCGTCCGACACGATGTTCGACGGCACGAGCCTGGATGGGCCTCTGAGCCTGCGGCAGGCGCTGCTGGATCGCTCTGAATCCTTCATCCGATCATTTACCGAAAACCTTCTGGCCTACGCGGTCGGCAGGGTTCTGGACTACCGGGATATGCCCGTAGTCCGATCGATCATGCGGGAGGCGCGAACCGAAGGGAACCGGTTTTCGACGTTCATCAGGAACGTCGTCGAGAGCGCCCCGTTCCGGATGTCCCGTGTGCCGGAGCCGGAAAGCGCCGAGCAGCCATGATCAGACACCCGCGCAACAGCGGTTTGAGCGGAGCGAGAGATCAACAGGGAGGCTAGAGAATGTTCATCACGAAGAGACATATGTCCCGCCGTACGATGCTCCGGGGTATGGGCGCGGCGGTCGCGCTGCCCTTCTTGGAGTCCATGGCGCCGGCCGCTACGCCCTTGAGCCAGACCGCGGCCTCTCCTCCGAGCCGCCTGACATGTATCGAGATCGTGCACGGTTCGGCGGGCAGCACGCAGTACGGAACCAAAGAGAATCTCTGGATGCCGCCGACCGAAGGCCGCGACTTCGAGATGGGCATGATCCTCAAGCCGCTCGAGCGCTTCCGGGATCATCTGACCGTCGTGACTCAGACCGACTGCCACCAGGCGGACCCCTTCACGCCGGAGGAGGTAGGTGCGGATCACTTCCGTTCGAGCGCGGTCTTTCTGACCGCTGCGCACCCGAAGCAGACGCTGGGCTCGGATGTCTACAACGGTACTTCGATCGATCAGCTATACGCACAGAAGTTCGGCCAGGACACTCCCCTGCCCTCGATTCAGCTCTGCACCGACAACATGGATGCCTCCGGGTCGTGCGGCTTCAACTACAGCTGCGTTTACATGGACACGATCAGCTGGTCGTCGCCCACAACACCGCTGCCGATGACCCTGAACCCGAGGATGGCATTCGAAGAGCTGTTTGGCGAGGGGGGTTCGCAGGAAGACCGGGTCGTGCGCCGTCAGCTGAACCGCAGCATTCTGGACAGTATCACCCACGATGTCGCCCGGCTTCGAAACCAGCTGAATGCGCGGGATCGGAACAGGCTCAGCGAGTACCTGGACAATGTTAGAGAGATCGAGCGGCGCATCGAGCGAATCGAGGCGTACAACTCGGGCGGTGTCGAACGCGAGCTGCCCGATGCTCCCGTCGGTGTTCCGGATTCGTGGGAAGAACATGTGAAGCTGATGTACGACCTGCAGCTTCTGGCCTTCGCGGCGGAGATCACCAGGGTGTCGACGTTCAAGCTCAGTCGGGACACGAGCAACCGGGTTTTCCCGGAGAGTGGGAACACGACGCCGTTCCACACCGCGTCACACCACTCGTTGACCCCACAGGGCATCAACGACTTTGCAGTGGTCAACCGTTACCACGTGGGCCTGCTGGGATACTTCCTGGATCGGTTGAGAGACACGCCGGACGGGGACGGCACCCTGCTGGATCACTCGCTCGTTCTCTACGGCAGCGCTATGGGCGATTCGAACACCCATGGCCACAAGCGGGTACCGATGCTGCTGGCCGGCCATGCCTCGGGGAGCATTCGAGGCAACCTGCACATCCAATGCGAAGAGGAAACGCCGCAGGCCAACATCCTGTTGGCCATGATGCAGAAGCTCGGCGTGAACATCGATACGTTGGGAGACAGCACGGAACCCATCGCGATCTGATGGTGAGGTCGCGTCACTTTTCAGCGGAACATCACGCATCGAGAGAGGAACCACTCATGTTGGCTCAAAAACTAGTCCGCGGACTCAGCCTCGCGCTGGTGTTGGCTCTGCCCGCAGCTGCGCAGGACGCCCGACTTTCGGACGCGGCCATGCGGGAAGACCTTGCCGCTGTGCAAGCGCTGCTGGCCGACGGCATCGATGTCGACGCCCCACAGGGTGGCGGGACCACGGCTTTGCACTGGGCGTCATACCGGGACGACCTGGACATGGCCCGGCTGTTGATCCGGGAGGCGTCGAACTTGGATGCGAAGACGCGTCTGAACGGCATCACGCCTCTATTCATGGCGTCGGAGAACGGCAGCGCGGCGATGCTCGAGCTGCTTCTCGAGGCTGGCGCGGACCCCAACGCCGCGAAGGAAACCGGCACAACCCCGTTGATGCTGGCCGCGGCGTCGGGCAGCACGGACGCCATTAAGGTGCTGCTCGACCACGGCGCGAACGTCGATGCCAGGGAGTCCAGTTACGGGCAGACGGCCCTGTTGTATGCGTCCGCCTTCGGCCGCGCGGCCATGATTCCGCTACTCGTGCGCCGCGGTGCCGACGTCAATGCGATCACGACCGTGGCTGAAATTCGCGACACCCTACCGAATCAGGCACCCGGGAGGAACAACAGCAAGCCGGCCAGGATGGGTGGCAACACGGCGCTGCACTTCGCCGCACGTGAAGGGCATCTGGAGGCCGTTCGCGAACTCGTCGCGATGGGCGCGAACATCAACCAGCTCGCGTTGTCGGACGACATGAGCGCCCTGAACCAGGCGATCCTCAACGGGCATTTGGACATCGCGAAGTTTCTGCTCACCAGAGGCGCGGACGCGACGGTGGCCAGCGTCGGTGGGGTCACTCCGCTATATGCGACCCTCGATGCGCAGTGGGCTTCCAGGACGTGGTATCCGCCGCCGAGCGTCGAGCAGGAGCAGACGCACTATCTGGACCTGATGAAGGCGTTGATCGCGAGCGGTGCGGACCCAAACGCCAGGATGGGGCCCAAGCTGTGGATGCGATCCTTCCACGGCGGCGGTCCGGATACCGACGGCGCGACCCCGTTCTGGCGGGCAGTCGAAGCCAATGACGTCCGAGCGATGCAGCTTCTGCTTGCCGCGGGTGCTGATCCGCACATCGCGACCTCGGCCGGGGTTTCGCCGTTACAGGTTGCAGCTGGTTTCGGCCACTCGCATCAGGCCGCTCATATCGTCCCCGACGCACGAATGGATACCGTCCAGTACCTCGTAGCAACACTCAGCGCCGATGTGAACGCAAAAGACGGCAAGGGCTATACTCCGCTGCACGGGGCGGCGCTGATCGGCCAAAATGACATTATTACGTTCCTGGTTGATCACGGTGCCGACGTCACCTCGCGGGCAAACATGATCAACGGCCGCGCCACCGACACCGACGTCGACGTTGCCGAGGGAACCGGGGACACGGTGGCCGACTACGCGAACGGCCCGTCGATGAACTCGACGGTCTACCCGGACACGGTTGCGCTTCTCGTCAGGCTCGGTTCGAAATTCTCGCAGAACTGCAGATCGTCGACCTGTGTCAACCCGACGCGGACACTGCCGCAGAACCAGAACCAGCAGTAGAACGCATGACACGATCAGTGTCGTGCGAGAAGGAGCCTGAAACTCGGGCTCCTTCTTTGTTTTAGGTCGCCGAAAGCCGGCCGGTGGTCACAGGACACTGGAGAACATGATCTGAGCTCGACGCCAGGTCTGGACTTCAGTGATCAGGAGAGCAGCAAATGGAGCACAACATCGGTAGAATCTTCGAGGGTATCGAAGGCGACAGCAGTATGGACCGGCGGCGCTTTCTCGGCGGCAGCTTCGCCCTCGCCGCCTCCGTGGCTGCCTTAGCGATTCCGAATGAAGCCGCAGGCGCTCAGAGCATCAAGGCGACGTGGGTGAACCAGTACACCTACGTCGCGCCGGACCTTGCCGAGACTCGGGACTGGTACCAGGAAGTATTCGGCATGCAGATTGGGTATCGGGACGCCGAATCGGCTCATCTCTGGTATGGCGACGAGGGCGGGGATACTCTAATGATCCTCCGCCAGGCGCGGTCCGAAGAGGCGGCGCCCCGCCTGGAGAACTTCGCGTTTACCGTGGATCCATGGGACAGGGAGACGGTCGAAGCAGAACTCACGCGACGGGGAAGCCGTCCGACTCCGGATGGTGAACTCGGTTTCTGGTTCGACGACCCGGACGGAAACCGAATTGGACTTTTCTCCAAGGAGTTTCTCGGGAGACCCTCCGGTTCGGCCGAAGCCCCGCGGTTGTGGAGAGCGCTCAGCGCGAACCACATCGTCGTCACGTCGGAGGATTACCGGGCGCTTGGCGACTGGTACGGGGATTTGCTCAGCCTTCGGGAGACCCGGGATTCGGGCAGAGACGTGTATCAGTGGTTCGCCGACTCGGTATGGATCCCCACGGCAGTCGGCGAAGGTGGGCGAACGTCGCCCGAGCTTCGTTCGCTGGACCACGTCGCTTACACGATTGCCGACTACGATGATGCGGTCGTCTACGCCGAGTTGACGCGTCGGGGCCTCAAACCCACCGTCAGCGGCGGCGGCGGTGTGAGCTACAACTGTGTCGACATCAACGATTTCAAGACTCAGGTCTGCCACATCGACCTTGTGCGGCAGGCCGAACGGCGGACACCGGGTTAAGGTTGGGTTCCGATGGCGCGTAGACGCTGATCGACGGACGTGCGGTTTGCCCTCTCCGTCCACCGGAGGTATACTCCCGGCCCCTGAGTCAAAACGGACGCATCCGAGAGACCACGGTCGAATCGAGCGAGGAGGTTACGTGAAGACAGTTCAAATCGATCGGAGCAAAACGCTCCAGCAAGAGCCGCAGACAGGACACAACCGTTGGCATCCGGACATCTCTCCGATTCTCGAAGTGGAACCGGGTGAAGAGGTGATGCTGGAAACGCGGGACGCTCTGGACGGTCAGTTCCACTCGGGCACAACCGAAGCCGATTTCGCGAACCTCGACGCCGGACCGATCCATCCGCTGACCGGGCCGGTCTTCGTCAAGGGTGCGTCTCCCGGAGACCTGCTGGAAATCCAGTTCGTCGAGATCAAGCCGGAGCCGTATGCCTTCACGGCCATCATCCCTGGTTTCGGATTTCTCCGGGATCTCTACACGGATCCGTTCCTGGTGCATTGGAAGATCGAAGACAATGCTGCAACATCCGAACAGTTGCCTGGCGTTCGGATCCCCGGCGCGCCTTTCATGGGCGTCTCGGGCCTGGCTCCGTCCCTGGAGTTGCTCGGCGAGTGGACCCGGCGCGAGAACGATGCGATTGCCGCAGGCGGCATGGCGTTGCCTCCGGACGCCGGCGGCGCGGTCCCCTCCGAAGGCGCTGCAGCGACCGACGGATCGCGGACGCTTCCGCCTCGTGAGTGCGGCGGCAATTTCGACGTCAAGCAACTCACGGCCGGTTCCAGCCTGTTCTTGCCCGTGTACGCGGAGGGCGCGTTGTTTTCGACTGGGGACGCTCACTTTGCGCAGGGGGACGGAGAGGTCTGCGTGACGGCGGTAGAGATGGCCGCAACGGCGACGATGAAATTCCAGGTGCACAAGGGCGAAGCCGCCACGAAGAACATCCGGGCGCCGCGACTCAGCCATCCTGGGTACTTCCAGACGCCTGAGATGGCTTCTCCGAAGGACTTTGTCGGAGTGATGGGCTACCCGATTAAAGAAGACGGCACCAACGAGTCCGAAAACCTGACCCTGGCTTGCCGCAACGCGGTCCTCCACATGATCGAGCTGTTGCAGGAGCGCGGTTTCAGCCGGGAGCAGGCCTACGCGATCTGCAGCGTCGGCGTGGATCTGCGGATCAGCAACGTTGTTGATGTCCCGAACTTCACCGTGACGGCGCTTCTGCCCGAAGCGATTTTCGTCAAGTAAGGAGATCCATGATTCGAATCACCAGAGCTGTATTGTTGCTCTTCTTCATCGTTGCGGCGGCCGAGACGGCGGCCGCTCGTCCCCCGTTCCTGGAGATGTTCCGGGGAGATCCGCTGAGGAATCAGGACCGGGACGGTTGCGTGACGTGCCACGTCAGCCCCATGGGAGGCGGCCCGCGGAATGACTTCGGACTCGCGTTTGCGGCAAACGAGTTCACCATCACGCCACTCCTGAGATCGGGCTTTCCCGACCGGTTCAACTTTACGACGACGGAAGTGCCGACAGGCGGGTTGCTCTATTTCTCCGGCACGGGCGATGAGGGCATCGTGTTCGAGCAGGACGGTGAGAAGTATCTGGTCGACCTGCCGGCAATCGTCAACGACCTGCTCATCGAGCGGCCGCCCGAACCGCCGCCGCCGCCGCCGATGCATCCGGTCGCCAATTTCAGTTTCTTCATCACCAGCGTCGGGCCCGGCAACGGAGGCAACCTCGGCGGCCTTGCCGG
This sequence comes from Terriglobia bacterium, assembly GCA_965206125.1. Lineage (GTDB taxonomy): Bacteria > Acidobacteriota > Terriglobia > 20CM-2-55-15 > 20CM-2-55-15 > CAXWPM01. The sequence goes on along the minus strand of CBDBIN010000040.1, from coordinate 15,370 downwards.
TGCAGACCGCCACTGTCAGGAACTGGCTGGGGCTGTCGATGCGGGGCACAAGACCTGGCGGGCATATCTCAGCACGAGTTACGAGGGCGATCCCATCGTCAATGCGGGCGACCGCGTTGGCAGCGGACCGTGGTTCAATTCGAAGGGCGTGATGGTCGCACGCGGCGTCGCCGACCTGCACCGTGCCGACAGCCGCCTCAACAAGGAAACGGCGCTCAACGAGCAAGGCGAGGTCGTCAACGGGCGGGGCGACGATCCGAACAAACACGACATCCTGACCGGTGCGTTGATGGACGGCACAGTAGCAGTGGACATGAACTGTGCCAATTGGACCAGTTCCGGTGAAGAGATTGCGACCGTGGGCCATTTCGATCGCCAGGGTGGCGGAGACAACCCGGAGTCGTGGAACCAGGCGCACCAGACCAGAAGTTGCAGTCAGGAGGATCTTCGCGCCACGGGCGGCGATGGGCTCTTCTACTGTTTTGCGGTCGATTGATTCGTCGTTCAAGATCATATCGAGCGACGGGCTGCCCGAGCGGTAGCTCGTCGCTCTTCGTTTTCCCGCCCCAAAAAAATCTTGCCGTCCCAGGTGCTCCGGTCCATAATCCGCCCCCAAAGATCCACCGTCGGTTGGTGGTGAGGAGAATCCAGTATGCAAAGCATTGAACGACTAGGCGTGGAAGCAGAGCCCGGAACGATAACCAGACGGCGGTTACTGCAGGGCCTTGGCGCCGCAGTCGCGGTTGCTGCACTGCCCTTCAGACTCGACGCCGCACCGGGATTCAAGCCGCTCTGGTTGAACCAGTACACGTACGTCGCGCCGGACATGGAGGCGACCGCCGATTGGTACGTCCAGGTTTTCGGGATGCAACGCGGCAGGACCAATGCGGAGGAAACCCACCTCTGGTTCGGCGATGTCCAGGGTGACACGTTGATGCGGGTCCGGCAGGCCCGGGCCGGCGACACCGCTCCCGCACTGATCAAGTTCGGGTTCACGGTCAATTACTGGGACAAGGATGCCGTCGAGGCGGAGTTGCAGCGACGCGGTCTCGATCCGCAACCCGACACGGACAAGGGCTTTTGGTTCAAGGATCCTGAAGGGAACGAGATCGGACTCTTTGCGACAGACTGGATGAGGAGACCCGCGGGTTCGCCGCCCGAGTCCTCCTCGTGGAGAGCCCTCAGCGCCAATCACATCGTCGTGACGAGCGCGGACTACAAGAAGCTTTCCGCTTGGTACCACGACCTGATCGCGCTCAATCAAACGACCGATTCGGGCAGAGACGTCGTGCAGTGGTTCGGCGACACGGCCTGGCTCCCGACGCAGGTGCGCGAGGGCCGCCAAACCTCGGCTGCGCTCGGGACGCTCGACCATTGCGCTCTGACGGTTGCGGATTTCGAAGCGATTCCGGTCGGCAACGAAATGAAGCGTCTCGGAATGATCCCCGAATCGAGGGAACTGCAGGAAGACGACACGGGGACCTACGGTGTGGACCTGAACGATTTCAGGGTCCAGGTCTGTGCCTGGAACGAGGCACCGAACCAGGACCGGCGCCGGTTGCAGCGTGCACTGCAGGCCCGTCAGGGCGGTTTGTAGCCCGTTCCGAGTCCACCCTGCAAGAGGCTTGACCGAAATACGAGCCCGTCGCTTGTGATCTCACGAGTGGCGGGTTCCTTCGTTTTCTACCCCACCCAATATCCCGTTTACACCCAGAAGGCATACTCTCTTTGCCATAGCCTTAACCGGTTATCGCGGTGATCTGTTATAGGTGATAAAAAGATTGACCCAAACAGGTGCCCGTCCTATAGTGGCAGGAGCATTTAAGTTGCGTTATTTCTGTCAGCTAAGGCCTTTGTGTACGATGTGTCTTCCAGGGCCGTAGAGTGGTGTGTTGACGCTTTGTCCTCCCACGGCGGAGCGAACCCATACCGAGCCAGGAGTGTGCTCGACTTTGTTTAAACGGATTTTGAGGCCTGATAGCAGTCTCACAGCAGAGCGTGTGCTGGTGTTTGGGGCCCTCGTGCTGACATGCATGATCGTCGGGGCCGGTGCCGCCCCTCGGGCCATGGCGCTGGGCCAGACGGCGGCCGGCACGGTTTCCACCATCGAATCCCAGCGGGCGTTCATCACCCAGTACTGTGGGGACTGCCACAACGAATCCCTGAAGTCCGGAGGATTTTCATGGGACGACCTCGATGTTGCGCACCCGGAAGAGGACGCCGAACAGGCGGAGAAGATCGTAAGGAAATTGCGATCAGGCCTGATGCCACCCGTGGGTTTGCCCCGACCCGACATGGCCACAACGAAAGAGTTCGCTCGAGCTTTGGAGGCCCGCATCGATCGGGCAGCCGCAGACCAGGGAGTATACGCGGGCGCCCCGCGATTGCACCGCGTGAACCGCACGGAATACCGGAATTCGGTGCGCGACCTGCTGAGCATCGACATCGACGTTACCGAAATCCTGCCACCCGACGCCAGGACGAACGGTTTCGACAACATGTCCGAGGCGCTCACGATCACGCCGGCGCTAATGGGCGCATACATCCGGGCGGCCGAAAGAATCAGCCGAGAGGCGGTTGGTGACCCCGATGCTCCGGCGAGGATGGTGCAGTACAAGGTTTCGCGCTTGATCAACCAGATGAAACGTGTGGAGGGTGCGCCCTTCGGAACGCGTGGGGGAATTTCGATCCTCCACTCTTTCCCGGCGGACGGAGAATACCGTTTCAGGGCGGATTTCTACTACTACTATACCGAGCAACTCATCGGTTCATCGTTACCGCAACAATTGCAAGGACAGGAAATCGAATTCTCCGTGGACGGCGAACGCGTGGCAGTGCTGGAGATCGACCCGTTCGTTCAGGAAAGCCAGGCCAACTATGTCACCGAGCCGGTCCCGATTGCTGCCGGTCAGCGTCGCTTGACGGCGGCGTTCGTTTCGAAATTCGACGGTCCCGTGCAGGATCACTACCGGCTGATTGAACAGACCATCCTCGACACGACCATCTCGGTCACGCCGGAACTGACGGGGTTGCCTCATCTTCAGAGTTTCTACGTCACCGGCCCGTTCAACCCAACTGGAGTGTCCGAGAGCGAGAGCCGGCGACGGATATTCACGTGCCGGCCGGCGAATACCGGCGAGGAAGAGCCCTGCGCAAGGCAGATCGTTTCCAGATTGGCCGGCCAGGCATTCCGACGGCCAGCGACGCCGGAGGACCTGGAAAGCCTGCTGGGCTACTACGAGCTTGGCCGGGAGAATGGGACCTTCGAGGAGGGTGTGCGGGCGGCGATCCAGGCGATCCTGGCGAAACCGGAATTCATCTTTCGGTTCGAAGAAAGGCCTGCCGATGCCGAGCCCGGAACAAACTATCTGATCAGCGATCTGGAACTGGCGTCGCGTCTCGCCTACTTCCTCTGGAGCACCATACCGGACGACGAGTTGATCCGCGTCGCCTCGGAAGGAACACTACGGGATCCCGGAGTGTTGGAGGTGCAGGTCGGACGAATGCTGGCGGATGCGCGGTCCGAAGCGCTCGCGACCAGCTTTGCCGGGCAGTGGCTTCGGCTGGCCGGGATCGGCGATGTGTTTCCCGAAGCCCCGCTGTTCCCCGATTTCACGCTGAACCTCGCCCGGTCGATGCGCCACGAAGTGGAGCTGCTATTCGACAGCATCGTGCGGGAGGATCGAAACCTGCTCGATCTGTTGGAGGCGGACTACACGTTTGTGGACGAAGTCCTCGCAAAGCACTACGGCATCCCGGATGTCCTGGGACCTCGTTTCAAGCGCGTTCGGTTGACCGACCCGAACCGGTTTGGACTCCTCGGCAAGGCCGGTGTGCTCATGATGACGTCGCTCGCGAACCGGACTTCCCCGGTAGCGCGCGGTAAATACGTGCTCGAGGTCCTGGTCGGTTCACCACCGCCCGCCCCGCCGCCGGTCGTGCCTCCGCTCAAGGAAAGTGTGAACAACGAACGCTTGCTGTCGGTGCGGCAGCGTATGGAACAGCATCGCGCAAGTCCCGTGTGCTCAGCCTGCCACCGGATCATGGACCCAATCGGCCTTGCGCTGGAAAATTTCGACGCCGTCGGCGTGTGGCGGAACAACGACAGCGGCACCCGGATCGACCCGACGGGAGAGATGTTCGATGGGACGAGGCTCGACGGGCCGATCGGCGTTCGTCGGGCGGTCCTGGAACGCTCAGAGGCGTTTCTTGGGAGCTTCACCGGGAATTTCCTGGCCTACGCGTTGGGCCGGGTGCTGGACCACCGCGATATGCCTACGGTGCGATCGATCGCCCGCGAAGCGGCAAGAAACGAGAACCGTGTTTCGACGTTCATCATGGAAATCGTCAAGAGCGCGCCGTTCCAGATGCGCACAGCGGCACAGACTACAGCGGCGGAGGCCGCGGATCCGAACTAAGGGAGCCAACAACAAATGTTCATCTCGAAGAAACATATTTCCCGGCGGACGGTCCTATGCGGGATGGGGGCGGCGGTGTCGCTGCCTTTCCTGGAGTCCATGGTGCCCGCCCAGACTCCCCTCCGCAACACCGCGGCGTCGCCGAAGAGTCGTCTATCCTGCATCGAGATCGTGCACGGTTGTGCAGGCAGCACGATCTACGGCGAAGAACAAAGTCTGTTTAACCCCGCGAAAGAGGGATCCGACTTTGAATTCGGCAAGATCATCGAACCGCTGGAGCGCTTCCGCGACTACATCACGATCGTTAGCGGGACCGACTGTGGCGCCGCGATGCCACTTGTGCCCGCCGAGGTGGGCGCGGATCACTTCCGCAACGCCGCGGTGTTCCTGACGGCGGCGCATCCGAAGCAAACCCTGGGTTCGGATGTCTACTGCGGTCCGTCGATAGATCAGATCTACGCGCAGCAGTTTGGCCAGGATACGCCGGTTCCCTCTGTCCAGCTTTGCACCGAGATGATGGACGCCTCCGGCCCGTGCGCTTTCAAGTACAGCTGCGTCTATATGGACACGATCAGCTGGTCATCGGCGACGACGGCGCTTCCGATGATCTACAACCCGCGGGCCGCATTCGAAGACCTGTTCGGCGCGGGAGGTTCGCCCGAGGACCGGGTCGAACGTCAACGATTGAACCGAAGCATCCTCGACGGGATCACCCACGATGTGGCGCGGCTTCAGCAGAAGCTGGACACGCCCGACCAGAACAGGCTCGAGGATTACCTGGAAAACGTTCGTGAGATCGAGCGCCGTATCCAGGCGATCGAAGAATACAACGCCAGTGGCGTCGAGCGCGAGATGCCTGAAGCGCCGATCGGTGTGCCGGACTCCTGGGATGAACACGTGAAGCTGATGATGGACCTGCAAGTCGCCGGCTTTGCGGGCGAGGCTACCCGTGTCGCCGCGCTGAAGCTCGGCCGGGATGTCTCGGGCCGGGTCTTCGCGGAGAGCGGAAACACGACGCCGTTCCATTCGGCTTCCCATCACGGCGAGACGCCGACAGGAATCGAGAGCTTCGCCGAGATCAACAGATACCACGTCAGCCTGGTCGAGTACTTCCTGGACAAGCTGGCGAACACTCCCGACGGTGAGGGCAATCTGCTCGACAACTCCCTGGTCCTTTACGGAAGCGCCATGGGTGACTCGAACGTCCACGGGCACAAATGGGTGCCGATGCTGCTGGCCGGCCATGCCAGCGGCGCGGTCAAAGGCAACCTGCACGTTAGGACCGCGGAAGGCACGCCACAGGCCAATATCCTGCTGGCCATGATGCACAAGCTGGGCGTGGACATCGAGCAGATCGGCGACAGCACGGGCACGGTTGCCATTTAGGAGAAACTCAGATGCTTGGACGATCAGCTCAGGTCTTGGTTGCCTTGTTGGTGGTGATGACGGTTTCGGTATCGGCCGCTCAGTCGGACGCCCGGCTCTCTGTTGCAGCCATGAAGGGTGACGCGGAGACGGTCGGTACTCTCCTCGCCGAGGGTATGGATGTGAACGCGCCGCAGGGTGACGGAACCACGGCGTTGCATTGGGCGGCCTACCGCGATGACGTGGACATGGCGCGCGCGCTCCTCGCGGCCGGCGCCCACGTCGATGCAAGGACACGCCTGGCCGATTACACGCCGCTGTTCATGGCCTCCGAGAACGGAAACCCAGGGATGGTCCGTCTGTTGCTCGGGGCGGGCACCGATGCCAACGCCACGACAACGACGGGCACCACGCCGCTAATGATGGCCGCGGCCTCGGGTAGTGCTGATGCCGTTCGCGTGCTGCTGCAGGCCGGTGCTGACGTCAACCGACGGGATGTCAACCAGGGGCAGACAGCGCTCATGTTCGCGGCAGCTCCCGGTCGCGCAGAGGTCATCCGTGTTCTCGTGGCGGGTGGGGCAGATCTGAATGCCACGTCGCTGGTACCCGATCCGTTGGTCCGGCCGTCGCGGCGGAGAAGACCTGCGGGACGCGAAGGGCTTCGAAACGGTGCCCTGGCACTGGGCGGAATGACGGCGCTGCAGTTCGCCGCAAGAGAGGGCCAGAAGGCCACGGTCCGGGCACTCGTCGAAGCCGGTGCCGACATCAACCGTGTGACCGCATCCGACCAGATGACCACGCTGACGATCGCGATCCTCAACGGCCAGTTTGACCTCGCGATGTATCTGCTCGAAAACGGCGCAGACCCGCGTCCCTCGAGCGCGGCTGGCGTGACGGCGCTGTTTGCCACGATCGATGCCCAGTGGGCAGCGATGGTGTGGTACCCGCCCCCGAGTGTCGAGGAGGAAGAGATCAGCTATCTCGACCTGATGCGGGAGCTGTTGGCCCATGGGGCGGATCCGAACGCGAAGATGGGGCCCAAGCTATGGCAGCGACAATTCCACGGCGATTGGGTCGACCCGTCCGGTGCCACGGCGTTCTGGCGTGCGGCACAGGCGAACGATGTCGATGCAATGAGACTTCTGGTTTCGGAGGGCGCGGACCCCAACATCCCGACGCTGCATAAGTCGTCACCGCTGCAGGTGGCCGCAGGCTATGGCCTCGAGCCCCAGATCAGTACATTCATCCCGGATGCCCGTTTGGCCGCTGTGCGTTATCTCGTGGAGGAAGTTGCCGCTGATGTGAATTCGAGAGACGACAGGGGCTACAGCGCGCTGCACGGTGCAGCGTTGACCGGCAACAGCGATTTGATCCGCTATCTGGTCGCCGCCGGTGCTGACGTCCGAGCGCGAGCCACCATGCGGTTCGGTCGTGCGGACGACACGAACGAGGAGGCCGCCGACGGCACGGGAGACACCGTGGCGGACATGGCGAACGGCCCCAGAGAGCGCAACCTCGTCTATCCCGGAATAGTAGCTCTTCTCGAGAAGCTGGGTTCGGACAACTCGAACAATTGCCGGGCTTCGACTTGCATCAACAATGCCCGACCGGACGATCCCGATCCGGGACCAAGGCAGTGAAACAGCCCGGCAGCCATCATAAGCGTGATTGAAGAGTTGCGGGGTATGGACTAACTCCGCTGACTGACGCACGACGCGTACCGAAAAACTAGCCTGGTGACTGCGAGGTGTTTGCGTCGACTTCACTTCGGTGCATTTCCGGCGCGCGCAACCCGCCTGATCCATGGGAGGAAATCCAGATGACTGGACATCGAACGAACAAGAGAGGCTACGGCAAGCTGCTCGTGGTTCTCGGGATGGTGCTCATTTTTGCAGCGCCTGCGTTCTCCCAGGTCGAAGGAACGATCACCGGGAGGGCCGAGGACGCGAGCGGCGCGTTGATTCCCGGTGTCGAGGTTGCGATCAGCAGCCCGACGATGATCGGAGGCTCGCGAACCATCGTTACTGATGAGCGTGGCACTTACCGGTTCACGCTTCTGACGGTCGGGACCTATCGCGTCACCTTTGATCTGCCGGGATTCAAGACGCTGAACGTCGACGGGGTGATTGTCAGAGGCGGCGCCACGACGACCATCAACGGTGTGCTGGAGGTGGCCACGGTCGCCGAGACGATCACTGTTACGAGCCAGGAGCCGACGATCGACCTGGAAGAAGCCACGGTCGCCGTGAACTGGGCGTCCCAGAAGATGGACGATCTGCCCTTCGGCCGAGACCTCCGTGGTTTGGCCCAGATGATTCCCGGGATGCGCGTGACGACGCCCGACATCGGCGGGACGACGATGGGCGGCTCAACCGGAACGCGTGGCGTCACCTACGGCCGGAGCGGCGGCGAGCTGGTGAGCATCGACGGCAACCAGTGGGGCACGGTCTTCGGCGACTTCCAGTCCTTTGAAGAGATCACCATTGAGACGGCGGCCAAGGGTGCGGAGTCTCAGAACTCCGGAGCACGCGTCAGCATGGTGCTCAAGTCCGGGAGCAACGAATTCCACGGCGCGGTCTATGGTGCCTGGCAGGACGGGAGTTGGCAGAGCAACAACGTGACCCAGGAGCTTCTGGACAAGGGCTACCTTCCGGAAACTCCAATTTCACCAAGTACTACGATTACAACATGGACCTGGGTGGCAAGATCATAAATGACAAGCTCTGGTTCTACACTGCGTTCAGTCGTCAGCACGCCGCACAGTTCCTCTCCGGCTTCATCTGGGAGTCGACCGGTGAGCAGGCGGAGTTCTACACGCAGCTCGACAACCCGACGCTCAAGCTCACTTACCAGGTCACCGACAGTATGAAATTCGATTGGATGGCGCAGGGGAACCGGAAATGGCAGCCCCTCAGAGGCGGCAGTCCCTTCGTGCCGGCCGAGGCCACCCAGGATCAGAACGCCTGGACGATGAACGGTCCGCAGATGAAATGGACCTATATCATCAGCCCAACGATGACGTTCGATGCCGGCGTTGCCCGGGGCGGTTTCTGGTGGCCCCGGCTGCCAAACGGCGATGGCATCCGCAGGCAAGACCGGACGACAGGACAGATCCGCGGCGCGTTCCTCCACGACTACATCTTCCCGATCAAGTGGCAGTACAACGCCACGTGGAGCTACTTCGCGGATGTCGGCGGGACGAACAACGAAATCAAGTCGGGCTTCCTGGGGACGTGGTACAAGAGTTTCCGCGAGGTCATCGGGTATCCGAACCAGCAGTTGTACCGGTACCGCAGCAGCAGCGACGAGGCGAATGCCGGAATGTATTTCCTCAACCCGGACTCGGTCCAGGTCTTCGACTACCCTAGCTTCACCAACGACCTCCGCTATTACAGCTCGTGGTTCCTGAACGACAAGATCACAGTGAACCGCAACGTGACGCTCAACCTCGGCCTCCGCTACGATCGCTATTCATCGGCGCTGCCCGAACAAGGCAACCCGGGAACCGGGCCGTTCGCCGAGAAGAAACTGTTCCCCGAGGACCACGACTTCCCGGTGTACGACGACTGGTTGCCGCGGGTTTCCCTCGTGTATGACGTCAACGGGAACGGCCGGATGGCGCTGAAAGCCAGCTACGGCCGATACTTGATCAACGGCCGCGAGGCCCGCCGCGTGAACCCCGCCGCGAACATCACGAAGACCTACAATAACTGGGACGGCAGCGTTCCGTACGTCCCGGTGGAGGAGAACCTGGCGTCGATCAGCGGCGGCAGCCGGGACCGGAAGCTCGATCCGGGCCTGAGGGGCAGCTGGTTGGACGAGTACACGGTGGGCGCCGAGCTGGGGCTCAACCGCGATTCCGTATTCCGGTTTAACATCGTCCGCAAGCAGGATTCGGGCGGGCACAAGACGCTGAACCTGGCGCAACCGTTCGAAGCATTTACCGACGTGCGCTACGCTGTGGATCCTGGACGGGACAACATCGTCGGGACCTCGGACGACGGCGTGATGGAGGCCTGGTCCGTTCCCCGGTCTCATCCGAACTTCCGCAAAGTGATCCAGAATACGGTCCAGGTGAACGACGACGAAGGCAAAGACGTCTATACCGCCTTCGAGTTTACGTTCAACAAACAGTATGCGGACGGGTGGGCCTTCCTGACGGGGTACACGGTGGACTATCAGAAGAGGACGAACACCATACCGCAGAACCCGAATCAGCTCGTTTACAACTGGCAGATTCCGGTGTGGAACTACAACTTCAACGTGAGCGGCCAGTACGAACTGCCCTACGGCATCATGTACTCGGCCGTCTACCATGCCACGTCGGGCCTGCCCTACAGCCGGAGAACACGGATGCGAAACGCGTTGGGCTCCAACGTGAGAATCGTGACCGAGGGCCAGGCCGGCCGTTATCCCTGGATCAAGATCTGGGACAACCGCGTTTCGAAGACGTTCGAACTGGATGATCGCAATTCGATCGAGGTCATCCTGGACGTGTTCAACTCGCTGAATTCTTCGGCCATCCGTTCGCACGTGAGGGATAATGGCCCGAACTACCTGAAACCGATCTCGCCGGGCGGCATCGACGCATCGGCGGCTTCGGCCATCCTTACCGCGCGTATCGCGCGCATTGGTGTGCGCTGGAAGTTCTAAGCGCGAAAGTCGTTGTGTAGCTACTGAGTCAAATCAGTAATCTAGAAAGGGCGGCTTCAACGCCGCCCTTTCTACTGCCTTTCCAGTCGATTCGTTCCCCAGCCAGGCGGACGATGCCATCCCGCCCAGACCACCGCACCCTGCACTCAACGCAGAATGTACCCTCCAGGGGTATTGTCGGTCCAGCCGATTCGGGGATACGATACCGACTAGTTGTATACCTTTGAAATTCAAGGGAAATTCGTCCGCGCCGGCTTTTGAAATTCGGTCCATGACGCGAGCCGTGGTGGGGGATCAAATCAGCTTGGATTGGACTATGGCCGTCCGGGCGAGACGTTTCAAAATCCTAGCCGTACTTTGTGTACGTGGGAGGGGACAATATGGAGGGTAGATTCTTAGGAAAAGCGGGTTCGGTGCTTGGGGTTGTGGTGCTCATGGCTCTGGTAACTGTTCCAGCATTTTCACAGACCGTGACGGGAGTTATCGCCGGGCGAGCCGAGGATTCCTCCGGAGCGCTGATACCTGGCGTCGAGGTGACCATCGCGAGTCCAGCCATGATCATCGGTGGCGGCACCCGCTTGGGCATCACCAACGAGCAAGGGAGCTATCGTTTCACGCAGCTGCCGGCTCCTGGAGTGTATACGGTAACTTTTTCGCTCCCCGGCTTTCGGACCCTCAACATCGAGGGTGTGAACGTGGCTGGCGGTGCGGCGGTGACGATCAACGGAGTGCTGGAAGTGGCGACGGTCGCAGAGACGATTACCGTTACGAGCCAGGCGCCCACGATCGACCTGGAAGAAGCCACGACGGTGGTCAACTGGAGCCAGAAGTTGATGGACGAGCTGCCCTACGGCCGCAGCGTCCGCGCGCTGAGCCGGTTGATACCGGGCTTCATGGTCACGCACTTTGACGTCGGCGGCAACACGGCCGGCGGATCGGCCAGCTTCGGCGCGGCGCTGTATGGACGGCGTGGCGGCGATGAGATCAACTATGAAGGCATGAACTGGGGATCGACGTTCGGCGACTACGGGACGTACAGCGAGATCCAGTTTGAGACATCAGCGAAAGGGGCGGATGCCCGGACGCCGGGCGTCGCTGCGAACCACATCATCAAGTCGGGCAGCAACGGGCTGAACGGCAACATCATGTTTGCCTTTCAGGATGACAGCTTCCAGAGCGTCAACATCAATCAAAGGCTGCTGGACAAAGGGTTGACGTCATCCGACAACGCGTTCATCCGCTATCACGACCTCAACGGCGACGTCGGCGGTCCGATCGTCCGGGACAAGCTGTGGTTCTACTACGCCCACGGCAACATGTTCACGTCGACGAACGTTCCCGGCTTTGTCTACCCGGAGACGGGCCTGCTCCAGGCCTACACGACACGGCTGGACTTCACGACCTCGAAGTTCACCTACCAGGTGACGGACAACCAGAAGCTGGAGGCATCCCACCAGTTGAGCCGGAAGAACACACCGTGGCGCGGGGCGTCGACGACCAGGCACCCCCTGTCCGCACAGCACCAGCTCTCGTGGTCGGGCATCGGCCCGGGGTTGAAGTGGACCTACATAGTCAGCCCGACGATGACGATGGATATCTCGTTCCAGCGTGGCGGGTACTGGTGGCCGGACACTCCGTATACGAGGGACATCCGGCAGGTCGATCGGAACACCGGCTACATCCAAGGCCAACAAAATATCGTCTACCGTCGACCGATCCGGTGGCAATGGCCGATCAACTTCAGCTGGTTCCGCGATGTGGGCGGATCCAACAACGAGATCAAGGTCGGCTACATGGGCTGGTATGGGACGCGGACGACCCACACCGACGGGTATCCGAACCAGCAGATCTACCAGTATGAGTCCACGGATGCGGAAGCCGCCGCGGGTATCTACTTCAACAACCCGGACCGGGTGGAGATCTACGACTACCCGAACACGAACCGGTACAACAACTACTACGACGTGTTCTTCCTGAACGACAAGATCACGGTGAACCGCCATCTGACCCTGAACCTGGGATTCCGCGCGGAGAAATACGGCTCGTCGCTGCCCGAACAGGGCAACGTGAATCCCGGACCATTCTCTTCGGCCATTGTCTACCCGTCCCGGGAGCGGGATGAGTTTCCGTCTTACACGTCCATCGTGCCTCGCGTGTCGATGATTTACGACATCACAGGCGAGGGAACGATTGCGCTCAAGTTCAGCTACGGCAAGTATGCCAGCGAGAGCCGCGATGCCAGGAGAGTCAATCCAAACGAACGGACCCGGTGGCGTTACGAGTGGGACGGGACGATTCCCTTCGTGCCCAATAATGGTCCGGACGGGATCTTCGGGAACTCGGATGACCCCGAGTTGCAGTCGATCTCGGGCGGCGGCGGTGCGGGTTCGGTGCGGGATCTGGATCCGAACCTGGACAACCTGACCATGGACGAGTACACGGGCGGCATCGAGATGGCGTTCGGCCCGAACTACGTCTTCCGGTTCAGCACGATCCGCAAGCAGGACAAGGGTGGGTACAAGACCATCAACCGGGCGCTGCCATATTCCGCGTTCACGGATGTGGCCTACGGTGTGGACGTTGGCCGGGATAACATCGCCGGAACGTCCGACGACGCGCAGATCGAATTGTGGGCGGTTCCTCGCGATCATCCGGGGTTCGGTCAGGTCGACCAGATCTACCAGAACTTCGATGACAAGGAAGGTAGGGACATTTACACCGCGTTCGATTTCGCCTTCAGCAGGTCGTACTCGGACGGGTACACCTTCACCGTGACCCACACGAGCAGCTTTGCGAAGCGGCGGAATGCGGATCCACAGAACCCGAACGAGTTGCTCCACAATTTCAGGCTGCAACTCCCCGAGTGGCACAACGTCTTCAAGGCCAACGGCGTGTACGACATGCCTTTCGGGATCAAGTATTCCACGACGTTGAACATCCAGGGCGGCCAGTACTTCAACCGCACGACGCGGATGCGGGACGCGCGGAACCGTAACACGACCGTATTGGTCGAGGGCCAGGCCGGCCGCTACGAACCGGTCCGGCTGTGGGACAATCGCATTTCGAAGATTTTCCAGCTCAACGACCGTCATACGATCGAGGCGATGTTCGACCTGTACAACACGATGAACTCGAGCGCGATCATCCGGCACGAGAATCGCAACGGCCCGAACTACCTGAAGCCGTTGGCGTCGAGCGCCATCGATGCGGCAGCAGCATCGCCCATCCTGTCCCCGCGCATCTTCCGTCTCGGAATGCGCTGGAGATTCTAACAGCATGGCCCCGGGGACGGAGGTATAGCTCCGTCCTCGGCACCGAACAGAGTACTGCCCTCTTCGGAGGGCGGTAAATTTTAAAAAGGGCGGCCCTTTCGGGCCGCCCTTTTTTGCTGCTCAATCACAGAACCGAGAGCGGTAGCGACCGGGTTCGGTCCGCCACACGACCGGCCCGTGGTAGAAGAGGTCCCTATAGAGCCGTCTCTTCTATGACTTGCAATAGCCCACCAACCTTCACCGATACCGAACCGCGAAGAGCGCATTGCTCAAGAATTAGTCGCCGGCGGGCCGAAAATAGGTTGCCCACATGCAGTTATATGGGTAACATGCGATGGAGATATACCCCGTATAGGTATTGCGGTTCTTGCAGACACAACTAGATCCGGAGGATTCCGGATCGGGGTTCCCGTTGGGATGGGGTAGTGTGCATCCTGTGGGGTGGACCTTTATGGAGGCAATAAAAAGGATGAATAGGAACAGACTAGGCGTGACCTTGGGGGTCCTGCTGCTCGTCGTTCTGATGTCCGGTTCGGCCTTTTCACAGGCTGTTCTGACCGGCGTTATCACCGGACGAGCGGAGGACAGTTCAGGCGCGTTGATTCCAGGTGTGGAAGTGACCATCGCCAGCCCGCTCATGATCATCGGTGGCGGTTCGCGGATGGTCATCACGAACGAACAGGGTACCTATCGCGTGACGCAGCTGCCGGCCCCCGGCGCGTATACCGTCACGTTTTCGCTCCCCGGTTTCAGGACTCTGAATATCGAGGGCATCAACATGGTATCGGGCGTGACGCGGACGATCAACGGTGTGCTGGAAGTGGCCTCGGTCGCCGAGACGATCACCGTCACGAGCCAGGCGCCGACCATCGACTTGGAAGAGGCGACGACGGTCGTCAACTGGAGCCAGAAGTTGATGGACGAACTGCCCTACGGCCGCAGCATCCGCGCGCTGAGCCGGCTGATTCCGGGCTTTACGGTCACGCACTTTGACGTCGGCGGCAACACGGCCGGCGGATCGGCCAGCTTCGGTGCGGAGCTGTACGGCCGGCGTGGCGGCGATGAGATCAACTATGAAGGTATGAACTGGGGATCGACGTTCGGCGACTATGGGACGTACAGCGAGATCCAGTTCGAGACATCAGCGAAAGGCGCGGAAGCCCGGACGCCGGGCGTCGCTGCGAACCACATCATCAAGTCGGGCAGCAACGGGCTGCACGGCAACATCATGGGGGCGCTGCAGCAGGCCAGCTTCCAGAGCATCAACATCAATCAAAAGCTGCTGGATCAAGGGTTGACGACATCCGACAACGCGTTCGTCCGCTATCACGACGTCAACGGCGACGTGGGCGGTCCGATCGTCCGGAACAAGCTGTGGTTCTACATATCCAACGGCAACATGTACACGTCGACGAACGTTCCCGGCTTTGTCTACCCGGAGACGGGCCAGCTCCAGGCCTACTCGACGCGGCTGGACTTCACGACCTCGAAGTTCACCTACCAGGTGACGGACAACCAGAAGCTGGAAGCGGCGCACCAGTTGAGCCGGAAGGACACACCGTGGCGCGGGGCGTCGTCAACCTTACACCCCCTGGCCGCCCAGCACCAGCTCTCGTGGTCGGGCATCGGCCCGGGGCTCAAGTGGACCTACATCGCCAGCCC
>CBDBIN010000039.1:0-206636 GCA_965206125.1 Terriglobia bacterium | reverse complement strand
TCATTGGGATTCTCCAGGGCTTGATGCGACGATGAGGGGCGTTCGAATCTACGGGACTCATGCCGCGTTGTCATGGCATTGTCAGCCGGGATGATAACACCTAAGAAGAGAGCGGTTTCTCGAGAATCCCCGCACGCATATCGCGGTACTATCGCCGGCATGGGTTCGGCGAATCAAACGAGGAACGAGCAGCGACCTATGCTCACGCGCGCGATGAATCGCGCAGCCGTCCTTGCCCTCCTCGCCTTGACGGTATCGGCCGGGGCCACAACGGCGGGCGGGCAGGCCGCCTATTCCACGGCAGGCGAATGGCGGCAGTGGGGAGGCCCGAACAGAAACTTCATTTCGGCCGCGACGGGTCTTGCGGAGAGTTGGCCGGATGGCGGGCCTCCCCTGCTCTGGACCCGCCCCCTCGGTCTGGGCCATTCCGCCATCGTCGTCGATCAGGGAAACCTGTACACAATGTACCGGCCAGGACCTGAAACCAGACGGCGGGGAAGCTGGGAGAGCCGGGAAATCGTGATCGCCATGGACGCGGCCTCGGGCGACACCCTCTGGGAACACGAGTATCCGTCCCAACCTCTGCACTTCCAGTTCGGCGCCGGCCCTCACGCCACGCCGCTCGTGGTCGACGACCTCCTGTTCACGGCCGGAACGAACAAGCAGCTTCACGCGTTCGACAAGATGACCGGTCGGATCGTCTGGTCGCACGATCTGGTTGCCGACTACGGCGCGCCACCAACCCTGATTCGACCGGCGGTTACGGCCGGCTACGCGTGCAGCCCGGTAGCCTACAAGGACACGATCATCGTCCAGGTGGGCGGAACGGGTCAGGCGGTGATGGCGTTCCGGCAGAGTGACGGATCGCTCGTCTGGAAGAGCGGCGACTTCCTCACCGCACATCCAGCGCCGATCCTGATCGATGTCGACGGGCAGACCCAGCTGGTGATCTTCGGCGGGCAGACGGTCAACGGACTCAACCCGGACACGGGCGAGCTCCTCTGGTCGCATCCCCACGACACCAGCGGCGACATGAACAACAGCATGCCGGTCTGGGGATCCGACAACGTGCTATTCCTCCCGTCGGCGTACAACCAGGGCAGTCGGGCGCTACGACTCACGAGAGAAGAGCAGAAAACCAGCGTCGAGGAACTCTGGTTCACACGCCGACTCGGCCTGATGTTCGCCAACGCAATCCGGCTCGGCGACTACATCTACGGCACGGATGGAAACTTCGGCCCGGCGTTCCTGACGGCTGTGGACATCCGGACCGGCGAGGCAGTGGCGCGAACGTGGTTTCGGCCGCTCCAGCATCGTCTATGCCGACGGCAAGGCGATCATCATGGACGAGGATGGTGACCTGGTGCTGGCCACGCTATCGCCGGAAGGTGTGAGCGTACTGGCCGAGACGCGGTTGTTCGACACGACCTCGTGGACGGTACCGACACTCGTCGGTACGACACTCTATGCCCGGGACCGGGCGAAGATCGTAGCCCTCGACCTGGGCGAATAACGCCTGGGACCTGTGGCGAAATTCGCCCGAAGCTGTAGCGGCGCTCTATGAGCGCCGAATAATGGGCGGCCGTAGACCACCCTACAGTGTTAACGCGACTTTCACCACAGGCGACTAATTACTGGTTACCGGCTCCAGCCGCACGACTGGCGTAAGCCCGCCCCGTCTGGCGTCGATCGCGAGGTAAATATAGCCATCCGGTCCCTGCCGGATGTCGCGGATACGCCCGAACTCCAGAACCAGTGTCTCTTCGTTAACGACCCGGCGCCCTTCCAAAGTAAGCCGGGCGATCTGCTGACCGGCCAGGCCTCCGACCAGCAGGCTTCCCTTCCAGTCTGGAAACCGGTCGCCGGTGTAGAATTCCAATCCCGAAGTCGCGATGGAAGGCACCCAGTAGTGAACGGGCTGTTCCATTCCCTCGCGGTGCGTACTCTCATGGATGGGAACCCGCTCTTCCCCGTAGTTGACCCCGTAGCCGATGACAGGCCAACCAAAGTTAAGGCCGGGGCGGATGAAGTTCAGTTCGTCGCCGCCTTGCGGTCCGTGCTCGGTCTCCCACAGGTCGCCGGTCTCCGGGTGGATCGTCAAGCCCTGGAGGTTCCGGTGACCAAAGCTCCAGATCTCCGGTCGCATACCGGGGTTGCCGACAAAGGGGTTGTCCTCAGGAATCCTCCCATCGTCGTGAAGACGGTTCACCGTTCCCTGGTGGTTGCTGCGATCCTGGGCGGGATGGGCCTCGAGGTCGCCCCGCGGCGGGGCTTGCCTGTCGCCAACCGTGATGAACAGGTAGCCGGCGGAATCGAACACGAGTTTGGATCCGAAGTGACCCCGGCCCCTACTCCAGGCCCGCGCTTCGAAAATCTCCTCGACGTCGGTCAGACGGGTGCCGTCAAATCGACCGCGGACGACGGCCGTCGTCGCCTGGGTGTCATCCTCATTCGGCTTGGAAAGACTGAGATAAAGCAGGCGGTTGGATTCGAAGTCAGGATGCAGCTTGACCTCGAGCAAGCCGCCCTGGCCGCCGGCCCGCACAGCGGGAACACCCGCGATCGGTTCAGGTTGCAAGACACCGTCGCGGACGATCCGGAGGCGGCCCGGGCGCTCGGTGACGAGCATGTCGCCTCCAGGCAGGAAAGCGATGGACCAGGGGTTCTCGAGCCCCTCGGCGACGTTGACGACGCGATACTTGAGGTGATCGGATTCGAAAACCTGCTCCTGGGCTTCGATCATGCCGGCCAGTCCAAGCACGAGCATGCAACAACCAATCAGTCCTCGAAAAAAGGATCTCCTCTTCATCTCAACCTCCAGGGGTAAAACACATTCGCCAGAACGCCTTAATGTTCTCAAACCGTCACGCCGCTCCAGTAGTGGCCTGTACCACCCATATTGGAACCAGCGCCGATGGGTCTTCGAGGCGAGGTCGAGGCGCGAGTCGGAAGTCGATGCTCATTCATCGACGACGGCTCCGAACAACGAGATCGCCTCGAACCCCCATCGGCCCGAAGGGTTGCGGCGAAATGGCATCGTCTTCGGCGTCATCGGCTTCTCGCAATGAAAGGCATTTCCTCGGCGCCGATTCCTTGAATCCAATACCATTTGGCCGCAACGCTGGTCCCAATATGGGTGGTACAGGCCACTAGTAATCCATAATGATCCTTGGCACCGGGCGTGGCTGTCAAGCCGAACACACCGGTGCGACAGCACATGGGTCCAACAGAGCACTTCTTCGCCCCCTGCCCTCGCGGCCTCGAAGCCGCTCTCGCGACGGAACTGACCGCCCTCGGCGCGTCTGACGTGGCGGGGGTCCACGGTGGCGTTGGGTTCACGGGACCTTACGGCCTGTGCCGCAGGGTCAACCTCGAAAGCCGCATCGCCAGCCGCGTCCTGTGGCGAGTCGGACAGGGCGACTATCGGGACGAGACGGACATTTACGATTCGGCCTGCACGCTTCGGTGGCCCGACTGGTTTATTCCGGAGCGTAGCATCCGGGTCAACGTGTCCGCGATCAAGAGCCCGCTCCGGAGCCTGGACTTCACCACACTTCGGATCAAGGACGCCGTGTGCGACGTGTTTCGTCGCGCAACCCGAAAGCGGCCCGATGTCGATACACGCCACCCGGACGTGCGCATCCATGCTTTCCTGACGGCGACCGACTGTACTTTTTATATCGATACTTCTGGCGAGGCGCTTTTCAAGCGTGGTTATCGTGTCGGCACAGGCGAGGCGCCGGTGCGGGAGAACCTCGCTGCCGGCATCCTGCAACTGGCCGGCTGGCGGCCGGGAGTTCTCCTGCTCGACCCTATGTGCGGCAGCGGTACGTTCCTCACCGAGGCGGCCATGATAGCCGCGGACATAGCGCCCGGCGCCCGGCGTCGATTCGGCTTCGAAAAGCTCAGGAACCATGATGTCAGTCTCTGGCAAGAACTGCGCGAGGTGGCTCGACGCCGCATGAAGGACATCACGGATACCGCCATTTACGACAGCGATCGCAATGGCGAAGCCCTGCGCCTGGCGCGCGCCAACCTCGCCGCAATCGGCCTGGAGAACACGGTTCACCTGAAGCGGGCGGATGTACTAAAGATGGATGCTCCGGCGGCGTCGGGAATCATCGTGACGAACCCGCCTTACGGGGTCCGCCTGGACGAACAGAAAAAGCTGGCAGAATTCTATCCCCGTCTCGGCGATGTGCTGAAACAGAAATATCCAGGTTGGACCGCCTACATCTTCACAGCCGACCTCGGTCTGCGGAAGCTGATCCACCTGACCGCATCGAAACGCACACCCCTGTTCAACGGCGCACTGGACTGCAGGCTTTTCGAATACAAGCTGGTCCGAGGGAGCAACCGGAAGGACGCCCGGCGTACCACAGGCGGCTAGTGGTCCCCGCCAGAAGTAGCGTTGCTAGATTTCGGAGCGCAACGGTGCCGGATTTGGGGACGCGACGACGAGCCAATGCTCATTCATTGCGAGGAGGAGCGACGCCAAAGACGGCGCCGTTCCGCCCGAACCCGCAGGGCCGAAGGAAGTTGCCCATGCTGAACGCCAAGGACCTCCGCAGTCTCAAAACGCTGACGTCGTGGATTCCGCCATTCGGTCCGGTCGCAACTTCCTTCGGAGATAGTGACGGTATTTCTGGCGGGGACCACTAACATCATGCCCTCTCCGGCCCGCCTTCATCTGCCGAAACTGGCGTCTCCGCCAGCGACGATATTCGCTTTCCTGGTCGTACGCTTCCCGAACGTGTCGGCCCTGGCCTGGCGCGAACGAATCGCTCGCAGACTGGTTACCACTGAAGATGGGACGGTGGTGCGCGAGGACACGCCCTATAAGCACGGCATCATGGTCCTGTATCGCAGGGAGGTTCCAGGGGAACCGGCAACGCGGGAGGCTGAGGAGATTGTCCACCGGGATGACGAGATCCTCGTCGCCGACAAACCACACGGGATGCCGGTCACACCCGCCGGGGACCACGTCGAACGTTCGCTGCTGTTCCGACTGCAAACAAGCACCGGCCTTGAGGAACTGGCGCCCATGCATCGTCTCGACCGGGAAACCGCGGGAATCGTCCTCTTCGCCATAAAGCGGTCTTCCCGACCGCACTACCACCGGTTGTTTGCCGAGCGGACAGTCGAAAGGGAGTACCTGGCTCTGGCACGGTGCGCCGCCGTTCCCGGCTGCACGCGATGGCGGATTGAAAACAGAATGGCATCGGGTGACCCTTGGTATCGACAGACAATCGTAGATGGTCCGGCCAACACGATTACGGACATCGAGCTGCTGGAATCCGACAACGGCATCGGCCTGTTCCGGCTCCGGCCCGAGAGCGGCAAGAAACACCAACTGCGGGTCCACATGGCATCGGTTGGTTTTCCGATAATCGGCGATCGACTGTACCCGGAGCTGCGCGAAGCAGTCGATGGGGAACCGCCGTTACAACTGCTGGCCCGCCAACTATCCTTCACCGACCCCTTGACGAGAGAGCACAGGACCTTCGAGTCGGGGAGAAGACTGCTCCTGCAATTGGACGCCAACCCGAACCATAATGACCGTGCGTGATTGTCCGCCCGTGCGCTGACTGATAAGATCAGGCGATCAACCTCACACAGCAGCCCGAATGGAGCAACCCTTGTAGATGAATTCAGCTGAAAGTAACGTCCTGCTTGCGGAATGGACCGGCCCCTATGGGGGGGTGCCGGCGTTCGACAGAATGGATCTCGACGCCTTGAAACCGGCCCTGGAGGCCGGCATGGCCGCGCATCTCGAGGAAATCGAAGCGATCGCGGATAACATCGAACCGGCAACATTCGAGAACACCATAGTCGCGATGGAGCGCACGGGCCGCGACCTCGATCGAGTGTTCGCGTACTGGGGAATCTGGGGTTCGAACCTCTCGACACCCGAATTCCGAAAAGTCCAGACAGAGATGGCCCCGCGCCTGGCCGAGTTCAACTCGAAAATCACCCAGAACCGCGATCTGTTCATGCGTGTCCAGGCGGTTTACAAAAGCGACCAGATGGCGGCACTGCGGCCCGACCAGAAACGCCTCGTCCGGCTCGTCTACGATGGCTTTGCGCGAAACGGCGCGACGCTGGAGGGCCCGGCGAAGGAACGCTACTCGGCGATCAACCAGCGGCTCGCCGAGCTCCACACCGAGTTTTCCAACAACGTGCTCGCCGACGAGGAAACCTATGTCCACTACCTGGATGCGGGGCAGTTGAGCGGCCTGCCCGAATCCTTCATCGAGGCCGCTGCGGAGGCGGCCAAGGAACGGGACCGCGACGGGGAGTACGCGATCACGAACACGCGATCTTCGACCGATCCGTTTCTAACGTCCTCCGATGAACGCGAACTCCGAGAAAAAGTCTGGAACACCTTCTATGCCCGGGGAGACAACGGCGACGAACACGACAACAAAGCCGTAATCGCAGAGATCCTGCGGTTAAGACACGAACGCGTACAGCTTCTCGGTTACGACAACTACGCACAGTGGCGCCTCGAAAACCGCATGGCCAAGACGCCGGCCATGGCGATGGACCTGATGGAAGCGGTATGGCCCGCAGCGCTAGGGCGAGTCGCCGAAGAAGTCGCCGACATGCAAGCGGTGGCCGATGCCCAGGGTGCGAGTATCACGATCGCCCCGTGGGATTACCGTTACTACGCCGAGAAAGTGCGCAAGGAGAAGTACAGCCTCGATTCCGACCTCGTGAAGCAGTACCTGCAGTTGGATAAGCTCCGCGAGGCGATGTTCTTCGTCGCGGGCGAATTGTTCGACTTCGAATTTCGGCCCGTCCCTGACGGTGAGGTTCCCGTTTTCCACGAGGACGTCACCGTCTGGGAGGTCACAGACAGCACATCGGGCGACCACGTTGGACTTTGGTATCTCGATCCGTACGCACGCCCCGGCAAGAGCTCAGGCGCCTGGGCGACGACCTACCGCAGCCATGAAACCTTCGATGGCAAGTGGACGGTGCTCGGCTCGAATAATTCCAATTTCATCAAGGGGCCGCCGGGCGAGCCGGTCCTCATTTCATGGACGGATGCCGTTACCCTGTTCCACGAATTCGGCCATGCGCTCCACTATTTTTCGTCAACGGTCGAGTATCCGACACTTAATGGAGGGGTCCGGGACTACACCGAATTTCAATCGCAACTCCTGGAGCGCTGGCTGCTGACTGACAAGGTAATTGACAACTATCTCGTGCATCACGAAACGGGTCAGCGCATTCCGGCAGAGTTGGTAGCGAAGATCAAGAACGCGACGACGTTCAACCAGGGCTTCGCGACGACGGAATACCTGGCCTCGGCGCTCGTGGATATGAAGTACCACACCACTGCCCCCGATGGCATCGAACCCGACTCTTTCGAACGCACGGCGCTTGCGGAACTGAAGATGCCCGAAGAAATTGCCATGCGACACCGAAGCCCACAGTTCGGGCATGTGTTTTCGGACGAAGGATATGCCGCAGGCTACTACGGCTACATGTGGGCCGACGTGCTAACGGCCGACGCTGCGGAAGCCTTCCGGGAGGCGCCCGGCGGTTTCTACGACAAGGATCTGGCAAGAAAGCTCGTCAGCCACCTGTTTGCGGTGGGCAATGCTGTCGATCCGGCCCAAGCCTACCGCGCTTTCCGCGGCCGCGACGCCGGTATCGACGCGCTCATGCGGAATCGGGGATTCCCTGTTCCCACACGTAGTGGTAATGGTTCCGAGTAGGCTTGCCACCTCAACCGATCGATGCAACACAAGCGTTGAATCGTTCTGCTGGAGTTTCAAACTCCAGCGTCTTACGCGGCCGTTCATTGAGCTCACGTGCCACCTTGTTCAGGTGCGCCTGCGAGTGCACCGATAAGTCGGTTCTCTTTGGGAAGTACTGTCGGAGCAGGCCATTCGTGTTTTCATTGGAACCACGTTGCCATGGACTCTGCGGATCGCAGAAGTAGACGTCGATGTCGGTCGCCAGGGTAAACCGCCGATGATCTCCCATTTCCTTGCCGCGATCCCAGGTCAGCGATTTATACAGCTCGGTCGGTAGTTTCTTCGCGTGCTTGATCAGTGCAGGCACGACGGTCTTGGTCTGTTTATCCGACACTTTCACCAACATCACGTAACGGGTATGGCGTTCGACCAGGGTCGCAATGTAGGTGTTGTTCGATCCCACTATCAGATCTCCCTCCCAGTGACCGGGAACGGCACGATCTTCGACCTCGGCCGGGCGCTCACGAATCGATACGATATCGGCGAGATCCCCTTTCCCGTGACCTTTGTGACTGGAATGTCGGGATCGACGAATCGTTCGTCTCGACCTCAGATGTCTAAGTAGTTCTTTCTTAAACACCCCGCGCGCCTGCACGAATAGGCTGCGATAGATCGTCTCGTGGGACACGTGATACGACTCATCCTCTGGATAGGATCGCTTCAGCCAGCCGGCGATCTGTTCGGGCGACCAATTCCGCCGGAGCTTCCTCGCCACCATTCGCCGTAACCGCGGATGGCGACCCAACTGACATCGCTTCGGGCGACGGGCCCGGTTCCAAGCCTGTTCATCGGCGACAGACGCCCGGTAGTCATCATAGCCCCCATTGCGCTGGATCTCCCGGCTCACCGTCGAGGGTGAACGCCCCAGACACTCTGCGATCGAACGCAACGACTGCTCGGCCGCGATCCCGCGGGAGATCTCCTCACGTTCCGACAGGCTCAAAGCCAACCTCGACCGTCGTCGTGGTCGAGGACGAATGCCTCCGGTATGCGCCAGCTGACAATATACAGACGATGACAGCTTGCCAAACGCTCGCCCGATCTCATGCAGAGATTCCCCTCGCCGCCACCGATCCCATACCTCCGCCTTCTCCGCCGCCGTGAAACCGAATCGCATCCCTTTCCGCATACACTCCACCTCTTCCTTTTAAGATAAAGTGTTGCGTCGATCCATTGAGACCAGCCTGCAACAAACCCAAATGGGGTATGATCCTCGAACATTCACATCTGTCTGGAGGGCTGAGATGCGGTTCAAAGCGTTCATCGCGTTAGCTGTATGTGGCTTGATTGCGGTTTCCGTGAGTCCAGGTTTCTTACCGGCGGTTGCGGCCGGACAGGCGCCCCAGGCGCAGGCCGCCGAAGCGGACCCGGTGGCAGAACTGGTCGGACGTCTGAGCCTCGAGGGCTACAAGAACACGCTCCGAGGGCTGGCCGAGTTCGGCGATCGGCGACAGGGCACGGATCGAAACATGGCGGCGATCGACTGGATCGAGGAGCAGCTCGAAAGCTATGGCTGCGCAACCGGGCGAATCCACTACGAGTACAATCCGGCGCCCAGGCAACCCCGCGGCGGCGGTGGGCGGGGCGGAGGCGGGCGTGGCACCCGGCCAGGTCCCGTGATCGCCAGTGGGGAAATCCGGAACGGCCCGGGGGGGTCCCGGTATTACGGCACGACCCGACGCACGGGAGTGAACAACGACGCGGAAGGCCAGCCTGACGAAGCCCTGCGCGAACTCAACATGCAGCCCGCGACGAACGGCCCGCGTGAAGAGGTCTATTGCACAAAGGTAGGTTCGACGCGACCCGACGAGATGTACATCATCGGTGCGCACATGGACGGGCACGGATGGGGCGCAGCCCTGAACGACAACGGTTCGGGCACCGCGCTGGTGATGGAGCTGGCCCGCGTCCTCAACATGCCCGATGTCCAGACGGAACGAACGATTCGCTTCGCCCTCTGGAACAACGAAGAGACAGGCCTCAATGGTTCGGAAGCGTACGTGGAGCAACGTGCCGAACTCCAGGGTATCGAAGATCCGCCGGGATCGGGCCGTTATCCTGAACCGAACTGGGTCGGCATGATCCAGCACGACATGATGATGTGGGACCACGGCATGCCTCGCGCTGACGGCACCTGGAATCCGGAACAGCGGCCGGAAGCCGACGTCAATATCGAGTTCCAGTCCACTTCGGAATTTGTCGACGAGGCGATGAAGATGGCGTTCTTTTTCCGTGAAGCCAACGAAAACTACGCGACGGATTACCCGGCAGCCGTCGGGCCTCACATGACGAACACCGATTCGACACCGTTCATGAACCTGGTTCCCTCGATCAGCCTTCGCGAGAACGAGCGCGGGATGCACACTGGAGCGGGTTGGAATCCGACCTGGCACCAGCCGATCGATGTATTTGAGACGTTCAGCGACAAGGATTTCCGTCTGGGCCTGAACGCCGCTCAGACGACGCTGGCTGCGATTTCACAGCTTGCCGGCGCGGTGTTGAAAGACTGAAAGACGGATGATGGTGCGAGTGGCCGGTCTCGGAACGAACCCGCCACTCGCCTAACCTGCCTTGCGCAGCGGCCGCAGCACGAGCATCACGATCTGCACGGTGCTGAGTAGCGTTCCGAACGGCAGGTACCACAGGCCTGCGATCGCGCATCCCAGCATTCCCCACCACGCCGACTCGTACCGAAGAACGAAAGCCACCATAGCAACCAGCCATGTTCCACCGATGACGACATGAATCGCCATCATCAAGGTCGAGCGTGGCTCTATCCCAACGGCGGACACCAGACCGGCCCAGGGCCCGAGTTGCCCGGCAAACGTGCCGGAGTTCGGGGTGATGTAGTCGCCCACGATGAGGGCCCGGCTGCCATCGAACGCCAGCCAGCCCCCCTCGACGAATGCGAGCAGCAGCACGACCCAGACCAGCGGATGCATTGGGGTTTTCACGGCCTCACCATCACGGTCTGATTCACGACGACTCTTCGTGTCGCTCAGATTCCGCAGTCGATTGGCAGCTTTGGGTAATTGCTGCAAATGATGTCAGGAAGCAACTCTGCCAAACGACGCGGAGCAAACTGCTCGCCAGAGTCCCGCAACTCTGAAACGGTCCACCATCGATAACCGACGACATAGGCATCCGCTTTTTTCGGCGCGATTTGCGTCGTCTCCGTTCGTGCGACGAAGAATCGCTCGTACTGATCGAAGGACTGGCCGGCCCATGAGTAGGCGTGTCTACGCGTCCACACCCAAGTCCCAATCGGGACGTCCAGCCCGGTTTCTTCGTGTAATTCCCGGCGAGTGCCTCTGCAAAGCTCTCATCCCCTTCGAGACCGCCACCGGGCGCAACCCCAGAACGTATACCTGCCCGACTCGTGTTCCGCCTCCAACAGGAGCAGGCGTTCTTTCGGGTCTATCAGCAGAACCCTGGCGACCGGTCGTGCTTCCGCCGGAATAATGTCAATCATCGAGGAATCATTCCCATCAAACCGAACGTGATCCTGCCGGAGCACCCATCCACTAGTCACGCGCATTCTTCGAACCGAGCGCACGGACCAATACGAACAGGCTCAACGCGAACAGAGCGAGCAAAGTTCCGAAGTCGATGATCAGTTTCACAGGGTCGAATGGGTCCGAGAAGAGATTGTATGAAAAACCGACCGCGGCGAATAGGGCTCGTGAAGCGAAGGACGCGATGACCAATGCGACAACGGCGATCGAATTCCTATTTCGCATGAACTCCTCCACTCATGATTCCGGCTCGACAGTTCGTCGCTGGGCCATTCCGAAGGTCCTGTCTGAAAGTTTCACGCATAGGAAAAGCGGAACAAGCGCTGCCTGTTCCGCTTTCAAAATGCCGAAGGCGGGATTCGAACCCGCACACCCGAAGGCACCACCCCCTCAAGATGGCGTGTCTGCCAGTTCCACCACTTCGGCGTACCTAGGATCTCTTTATCTGGCCGCTAGACCTCGCTAACAAACGAATTTATTCGGGATCGGGCGGCGCGCCGGCGCCTTCATTCCCAGGGACCGCTTCCTCAACCGAGGGTTCGGCCGGGACCGGATCCACCTGGACCGCGGGGCTCGTCTCCGTCGTCGGCACGCTGGCATCGTTGCTGAGAACAGATCCCGCCCCAGGCTGCGAAATCAGAATCGTGAGGCTCAGCGACGTGAGCATGAACAGGACCGCCGCCACCGTCGTCAACCGGTGCAGCACGGTTGTGGATGACCGGGCGCCGAAAGTTGTCTGGGTACCGCCACCGCCGAACGAGCTGGCAAGATCCTGGCCCTTGCCTTGCTGGAGCAGCACGACGAGGATCAGAAAGACACAGACGATGATGTGAAGAATCGTTAACGCGGTAATCATCCAGCAATCCCTCGGCGGTTCAGGCCGCCATCATTTCCCGTAATCGATGATCGCTCGAAACGCGTCGGGTTTCAAGCTTGCGCCTCCGACCAGGGCGCCATCGATGTCCGGCTTTTCCATCAGCGCGGCGATGTTGTCCGGCTTGACACTTCCTCCATAGAGGATTCGAAGCGACTCGGCGAAGTCCGCACCGTAGGTCTCCCGGACGGTGCGACGAATCACACCGTGCATCTCGGCGGCGATCTCCGGGGTCGCGGTCCGCCCCGTGCCGATCGCCCAAACCGGCTCGTATGCGACAATGATATGAGAAACGTCATTGGCAGTCAATCGAGCCAGCCCGTCGATAAGTTGCTTCTTAACTACCGCTTCCGCGCGATCGGCCTCCCGTTCGTCGAGAGTTTCGCCGACACATACGATCGCCTCCATCCCCTCGGCCAGAACTGCCGCCGCCTTCCGTCCGACGCTTTCGTTTGTCTCGCCGAATAGTTGTCTGCGCTCGGAGTGGCCGACGATGACCCAGGTGCAGCCTGCCCCGCGGAGCATCCGAGCAGACACGGCTCCGGTAAACGGCCCCTCTTTTTCCCAGTGGACATCCTGGGCGGCGATCGCGATCCGGCTGTCGGCTGCAGCTTCGAGGGCCACGGTCAGTGCTGTAAACGGGGGCGCGATAACGATGTCGCAGGAGTCGACGTCCACCACTGCCGGGACCAGCGCCTTGAAGAACTGACGGGTCTCGTCCCCCGTCTTGAACATCTTCCAATTGCCGGCGATAACGGGTTGTCTCATTGATTCTTCCTCGCTGATCGCTCAGTCGACCGGCCGGTCGGTCAGCGCCTCGACCCCGGGCAGTTTGCGGCCGCATAAGTACTCCAGAGCAGCACCGCCTCCGGTGGAGACATGGTCGATCGAACCCTCGAATCCCGCCTGGCGCACAGCTGCCGCCGAATCGCCACCGCCAACAAGGGAAAAAGCGTCCGACTCGGCGACCGCCCGGGCCACCGCGAGTGTCCCCTCTCTAAACTTTGGGTTTTCGAACACGCCCATCGGCCCGTTCCAGACGACAGTGCGTGCGGAACCTATCGATTCGCCGTAATGGGAAACGGTCTCGGGACCGATGTCGAGTCCCATTTCTTCGGGAGCCGTCTCCGAGACCAGGATAGTACGCCTGCCTGTCCCGTCCAGGTCCCTGGCGACGACATGGTCGACGGGCAGGCGGATTCTCCGCTTCCGCGCTCGGGCAGTCTCCAACAACTGCCGCGCAATGTCCACGCGATCCTCTTCGACCAGGGACCGGCCGATCTCCAGGCCCTCGGCCCGGAAAAACGTGTAAGCCATGGCGCCGCCAATCAAAATGTCGTCGGCAGTCTCAAGAAGACTCTCGATAAGCTCGAGTTTCCCCGAGATTTTCGCGCCTCCTATTATCGAGACGTACGGACTCTGGGCGCCTTTGAGGATCCGGCTGAGTGCATCCAGTTCCTTCTGCATCAGAAAGCCGGCGGCAGCCCGGTCGACCAGAGAACAGATCCCGGAAGTCGACGCGTGGGCCCGATGGGCGGCGCCGAACGCATCGTTCACATAGACATCGATCCCGCGGGCCAGTCGGCGAGCAAATTCGGGGTCGTTGGCCTGTTCGCCGGGATGAAATCGAAGGTTTTCGAGCAGGAGAATGTCGCCGGGGGTCAACCCGGTAATCATGGCCGCGACTTCGTCACCGACCGAGTCGGGTGCGAGCGCGACATCGCGGCTCAGTAGCTCGCCCAGGCACTTCGCCACGGGTTCCAGGCTCAAAGCCGGGACGACCTTGCCTTTCGGCCGTCCCAGGTGCGAGGCCAGGATC
Organism: Terriglobia bacterium; assembly: GCA_965206125.1. Taxonomy (GTDB): domain Bacteria; phylum Acidobacteriota; class Terriglobia; order 20CM-2-55-15; family 20CM-2-55-15; genus CAXWPM01. Next base: position 192,659 of record CBDBIN010000039.1, on the reverse strand, counting down.
AGACTCCCGCCATTGTTGACCACGTACCGGATCGAGGGCAGCGACGCACGGATCCGAGCGTCGTCGGTGATCTCGCCATCCGACATCGGCACGTTGAAATCGACGCGCATGAACAAGCGCTGCCCGGAAGGATCCAAGTCTGAAAGTGACAGTTTGGGCATCGACGAGTCGGCGGTCATAGACCGCCGCTACAGCCTATTTCATGACGTGTTTGATGAGATCTTTCAGCCGGCAGCTGAAACCCCACTCGTTGTCGTACCAGGAGAAGACCTTCAGCAGTTTGTTGTCGAGGGCCCGGGTCAAGGAAGCGTCCACGATCGAAGAATGCGGGTTGCGCAAGAAGTCGACCGAGACCAGGGGCTCCTCTGTGTACTGCAGGATGCCCTTCAGAGCGCCGTCGGCGGCTTGCTTGAATGCCTGGTTTGCTGTTTCCGCGGTGACCGGTTTCGCAGTCGTCACGGTCAGATCGACGATGGAAACGTTGGGAGTCGGCACCCGGATGGCGACACCGTCGAGCTTCCCCTTCAATTCCGGCATGACCAGGCCGATCGCCTTGGCGGCGCCCGTCGACGTCGGGATCATCGACAGCGCAGCCGCGCGCGCTCTCCGGAGGTCGCTGTGCGGCAGGTCGAGCAGCTTCTGGTCGTTGGTGTATGAATGCACCGTCGTCATCAGGCCACGCTCGATACCAAACGTCTCGTGAAGCACCTTGGCGATGGGTGAGAGGCAGTTGGTCGTGCAGGAAGCGTTCGATATGACATCGTGCTTGTCGGGATCGTACTGGGTGTGGTTCACACCGACGCATACCGTGATGTCTTCATTCTTCGCGGGAGCCGAGATGACGACTTTCCGCACAGAACCGCGCTTGTGCTTGCGCGCGTCCTCCGCCTTGGTGAAGAACCCGGTCGACTCGACGACCAGTTCCACGCCGAGCCCTTCCCAGTCGATCTGCCCGGGATCGCGTTCGCTCGAAACCCTGAGCGGCTTACCATCGATTTCGAGTCCGTCGCCGACGACTGTCACGTCAGACGACAGGTTGCCGAGCACGGAGTCATATTTCAGCAGGTGGGCCAGCATAGCCGGGCTGGTAATATCGTTGACGCCGACGATATCGATGTCGCTATCCCCTTGGCAGGCCCGATAGAAATTCCTCCCGATCCGACCAAATCCGTTGACTCCAACCTTGATAGACATGAGTTCTCTCCAGAGGGCGGTTATTACAGTGACGGCAATGCCGAAAGAAACCATTCATCATAACCGATCCGGAAAACCCTCGCCGGGTAGAATAGGGCCGAGATGTACCTGGTCTACACATCGGTACTTACCTTGGGACTGCTCCTGACGCTGCCGTATTACATAGTACGTTTCAGGAAGTACTTTCCCACGATTGGCGAAAGGCTGGGTTTCCTCGAACCGGGACCCGAAGGCCCGACGATCTGGGTCCACGCTGTCTCGGTGGGCGAAGTCCGGGCCGTGGATCGCCTGATCGCCGGGATCCGGGACCGCTTCCGAGAGCATCGCATCGTAATCAGCACGACGACGGCCACGGGCCGGGGACTGGCCCTCGAACGCACCGATGTCGACCGCGTCGTCTACTTCCCACTCGACCTCCCTTTCGCGGTCCGGCGCAGTCTCGACAAGATACAGCCCAACCTGGTCGTGATGGCCGAAACCGAGATTTGGCCGAACTTCCTCCGCCAATGCGGTCTCCGAGGTATTCCGGTCCTCATGGTCAACGGGCGCATCTCGGACAAATCGTTTCCCCGTTATCTGAGCGGCCGGCGGTGGCTGGGGCGCGTTCTGGACGGTTATTGGCTGCTCGGCATGCAGTCGGGTGACGACGCCCGGCGGATCCGTGAGCTGGGCGCAGATCCTTCTAAAGTCGCCGTCTTCGGCAACCTCAAGTACGACCTGCCGTCAGCCACACCGAAGCTGAACCGACGGCTGATCGAGGTACTCGAGGCATCGCAGCCGTTAATCGTCGCGGCCAGCACGGCGGCAGAAGAGGAAATGCTCGTCCTGGACGCATTTCGCTCAGTCCGCACCGACCAACCGACCGCGAAGCTGCTCATCGCTCCGCGGTTGGCCGACCGTTTCGACGAAGTCGAGGCCTTGCTCCGGACCTCTGGGTTGACGTACTGCCGTCGAAGCAGTTTTGCCGACACGCCCGCGGGCACCGACGTTATCCTGCTCGACTCGATCGGCGAGCTGAGCGGAATCTTCGAGTATGCGACCCTCGTCTTCATGGGAGGAACTCTCGTACCACGCGGCGGGCACAACCTGGTTGAACCCGCGCGGTTCGCCAAACCGGTCGTCTTTGGTCCGCACATGCAGAACTTTCGCGAGATGACCCGCACTTTTCTGGAAGCGGACGCTGCCATCCAGGTCGTCGATGCGGCGAAGCTGGCCAACGAAATGGTCGGCTTGCTCTCGGAACCGGCGCGGGCAGCAGAGATCGGACGGCGCGGAAAGCGCTTGGCCGAGGAGAACGGCGGCGCGACAGAACGAACGCTGGATGCGGTCCGACGGTGTCTGGAGGAGAGGCGGTCGGGGAATCTTCTACTGTCTGAGGATTCTTCCAGATGAGCCGTCTGTTCCGGATGATCGTCAACACTCGTTCCCGGCTGTACGAGTCCGGCGTCCTGCCGACCTACCAGCTAAGCCATCCTGTAATCAGCGTCGGCAACCTGACGGCGGGCGGCACCGGAAAGACGCCGTTGGTGATCGAACTGGCACGGCAGTTTCGAAACCTGGGCTACCGTCCGGTGATCCTGTCCCGGGGGTATCGTCGGCGCACTCACGGGATCGTCGTGGTCGGGCGTGGCCGAGGCCCCGAGGTGGCGTGGGAGAACGCCGGCGACGAACCGTTCCTGATGGCGGTCCGCCTTCGGGACGTCGCCGTCGTGGTCGGTTCCGATCGCTACCGGGCGGGGCTTCGAGCCGAGGGCGAGGGCCTCGGAGACCTGTTCATACTCGACGACGGATTCCAACACCGGAGGCTCCATCGCGACTTCGACCTGCTCACCATCGATCCAGTCGAATGGCATGGTGACGAACGCTTGCTCCCTTCCGGACTCTGGCGCGAACCGCGTGAGGCCCTCGGCCGGGCCCACGCAGCATGTGTCCAATATTCGGAAACGACTACGACGCCCGAGCTGCCGATCCCGGCGTTCACGGTAGACATCGTCGTCGACGGGCTCGTGCGAGACGGAGAAACGACATCCCCGGAAAGCCTTGCCGGGCAGAAGATCGCCGCGTTCGCGGGCATTGCGAAACCGGAACGCTTTTTCCGGACGCTCGAGGCAATTGGCCTCGCTCCGGCTACCAGGAAAGCGTTCCCGGACCACCATTCCTACCGGGTCGGGGACCTCGATTCGATCGGTGACGGCATCCGGATCACAACGGAAAAAGATGCCGTGCGGCTGCCTCCCGGCGATTTCTACTTCCTCCGCGTTTCTGCTAATATACGGCGCTTCGAAGCCCTCCGGGACCTCATCGCCGCGAGGATTCCGGCTCCCACCGATGGAACCTCGTAAGATCATCATTCGCGGACCCAACTGGCTGGGCGATGCCGTATTGGGAATACCTGCGATGAGGGCTGTTCGAAACCTGTTCTCGGACGCCGAAATCACGCTGCTGGTCTTACCGGAGATCGCAGGTCTGTTCCGCTCTGCCCCGTACATCGACGCGGTCTGGGCTCGGCCCGGGCTCGGCTTCAGAGACTGGTACGGCGCGGCCCGAGAGATTCGTCGACGAAGCTTCGACGTGGCGATCCTGCTGCCCAACTCCTTCGTGTCCGCGGTGACGGCCTTTGCGGGCAGGGTACCCGAACGCATTGGCTACGCGACCGACGGCCGGAGCATGCTGCTCACTCGTGCCGTCACACCGCCCGGCACAAAGCTTCATCAAGTCGGCTATTACATGCACCTGGTCCAGCAGGCGTTCGGGCAGGTACCGCAGCCGGCGCTGGCAATCCAGGCTACGGATGACGAGCGGACCGAGGCGCGCGAACTGTTCCGCCGCGAAGGGCTCAACCCGGACGAGGCTTACATCGTCGTCAATCCCGGAGCCGCGTTCGGGTCTGCGAAGCGGTGGCCCGAGGATCGCTATGCTGCCCTCGCCGATCGTGTCGCCGAAGAGCTCCGAGCCCAGGTCGTTATCGTCGGCTCGGAATCGGAAAGGCCGATCGCAGAACGGGTACGAAGCGCAATGAAACTGCCTGCGAATCTACTGTCGGGTAAGACGACGCTCGAAACCCTCATTGGCGTGCTCGCCGATGCGGCGCTTGTTTTGACGAACGATTCCGGGCCGATGCACATTGCGGCGGCCCTGGGTGTTCCGACGACCGCAGTCTTCGGGTCGACGGACGCCCAGGTCACGAGCCCTGTGGGGTTGAGAACACGCGTCGTCCGCCACGGTGTCTCTTGCAGCCCCTGCCTGCTCAGAGAATGTCCGATCGACCATCGGTGCATGGAACGCGTTACGGTGGACCAGGTGTACGAGGCCGCAGTCGGGCTGGCCGCTCCGGGGCAAAGGCGGGCATGAGCAGGGACGAGCCGAACGATCGGGCCGTGTTCTTCGACCGCGACGGCACGGTTTCCGAAGAAGTGGGATACATGTACGACGTGTCGCTGTACCGGGTGTTCCCATGGACGGGACCAGCCATTCGTCGCATCAACGAGGCCGGCATGAAGGTCCTGCTCGCAACTAACCAGTCCGGTATCGCGAGGGGCTATTTCACCGAACGCATGGTGCGCCGGGTCCACGACCGGCTTCGCGAGGAGATCACCCGTGCCCGCGGCGTCCTGGATGGGGCATACTTCTGTCCGCATCTTCCCGACTCGGACTGCGCATGCCGCAAGCCAGGCCCGGGAATGCTGCTGCGCGCACGAGACGAACTGGGCATTGATCTCCGAGACTCCTTCATGGTCGGGGATCGTTACCTGGACGTACGGGCCGGGCATGCAGCCGGCACGCGTACCGTCCTCGTCCTGACGGGCGATGGTCGCGAAGAGCTCGAGCGCCATCGGGACGCCGACGTGCAACCCGACTTTGTCGCACGCGACCTGACCGAAGCGGTCGACTTCATACTGGCCGAACAATGAAACTGGAACAGCTGGTTGAAAGCTTTGAAGGACGACGGGTGGTAGTGCTCGGCGACCTGGTCGCGGACGTGTTCGTCTACGGGGAAATCTCCCGCGTCTCCCGCGAAGCGCCCGTCCTGATCCTCTCCCACCGTGAAAAGCGGCTGGTCCCCGGGGGTGGGGCCAACGCGGTCCACAACCTCTGGGCGCTCGGCGCGAGACCGATGCCGGTCGGGATGGTCGGCGATGATGTCGAGGGCCGGCAGATCGTCGAATACTTCGCCTCACGCGGGATCGACGTCAGCGGTATCCGCAAGGCGGCGCGGTACCGAACGCCGACGAAGACACGCATCCTGGCCGGTGCGCCTCACTCCTACCGGCAGCAGGTGCTGCGGATCGACGAGGGCAACACTCTCGACGCCTCTTTGACACCGAAGGCGACGCTCCGGGCCGTGAAGTCCAGGCTTCGGAAGGCCGACGCCGCGCTGATCTCGGACTACGGATACGGGATCGCCGGACCGTCGGTGTCGGAAGCTTTTCGGGACGCCGGAATCCCAGTAACCCTCGACTCCCGATTCCGGGTCGAGCAGTTCCGCAACCTGACGGCCACCACGCCTAACGAACCTGAGGTGGAAGCGGCTCTCGGCTTCCGCATCGGTAACGACGGCAGACGGCTCGAACGCGCGGGACGGACCCTGCTACGCCGATTGAAGCACGAGGCTGTCCTGATCACCCGCGGCAAAGACGGCATGGCGCTGTTCGAAAAGGGCCGAAAGACAATGCACGTCCCGATCTACGGTACGGACGAAGTCACCGACGTGACTGGGGCCGGAGACACAGTGATCGCGGTCTTCACCCTTGCCCTGGCAGCCGGAGCGAGCTTCATCGAGGCGGCGCGGCTGGCCAACTACGCCGGAGGAATCGTCGTGATGAAACACGGAACTCGAACTGTGACTCGAAACGAACTGCTCGAGACCGTCCGCTCGGATCGATGAAGCTGCGCACGCTCGAAGAGCTACCCGACCTTCTGGCCCAACGTCAGGTCGTCCTCGCCAACGGTTGTTTCGACATCCTGCATGTCGGCCATGTGCGGTACCTGGAGGGCGCATCCCAACTCGGTGACGTCCTGGTAGTCGCGATCAACGACGACGAGTCGGTCGGGCGGCTGAAAGGGCCGAACCGGCCGATTATGACGTTGGAAGAGCGCGCGTTCCTGGTGGGCGCCCTGGCGGCAGTCGACTACGTAGTGCCCTTTGGCGAGACGGATGTCTCGGAGGTGATCCGCGCACTCCGGCCCGCAGTACATGCCAAAGGGACCGATTACACAGAGGACACGGTCCCAGAAAGAGAATTGGTTCGGGCGATGGGCGGCGAGGTTCGGATCGTCGGCGACCCGAAGGATCATTCGACGAAGGATGTCCTCTCCCGGATTCTGCTGAGCCGGAACCGGAAGCGGTAGCGACCGGGTAGCCCCTGTTCCTTTTCGCTTCGGACCCCGTCGCTACCGCTCCGGGTTCTGACGGAAGGTGAACGGAGACACGAAGAGACCTTTTCTGCCGCTGTCCACCCCGTCGCTACCGCTCTGGGTTCCGCCGATCCGTCAGAACCGGGAACGGTAGTGACCGGGTAACCCCCGTTCCTTTCCTGTAAGATGTGATCATGCACTCGATGCCCAGGCCTGCACGCACCGATGCTGTGCCGAAGCGAATACTCGTCATCAAGTTCGGCTCGCTGGGCGACATCGTTCACTGTCTGCCGTCGGTCAAGCAACTACTCGATAACTTCCCTGATGCCGAGATCGACTGGCTGATTGAACGCAAGAATCAGACCGTCGTCGAGATGAGCGGCCTGGGCGTCCGACTCGTCCCCATCGATACCTACCAGTGGCGCACGAGCCCCGGTATCGGGAGCGCCAAAGAGGTCCTGGAGTTCATCTGGGCATTGCGGACCGACGGCTACGACTGCACGATCGATTTCCAGGGGCTGCTGAAATCCGCTTTCGTCGGGTATCTCTCGGCCGCACCTGTCCGCATCGGATGGGAACGGGACTTCCTGAAGGAGTCCACTAGCCGTTTCTTCTACACCGAGGTCGTCAAACCGCGACGCATTCACATCATCGATCAACAGATGGAACTGCTCAAGCCGCTCGGAATCAGTGCGGACTGGGATACATCCGCTCCGCTGCATTCGCCGGCGTCGGCCAGATCGTCAATCGAGCAGAAGGTCGGAGATGCCCGCGATTTTGTCCTGATCAACCCGGGCGGTAACTGGGTGACCAAGCGCTGGGGGCCGGAACGATATGGCCAGTTGGCACGCCGGCTGGTAGACGACGGCAGGGACGTCGCGGTGACCTGGGCGCCCGGCGAGGAAGAGCTTGCCGATAGATTGAAGTCGGCCTCGGGCGCGGACCTGAGGATGGTGGCTACCGACCTGCAGGAACTGGTTGCGCTTTGCGAAAGATCGCGGCTCTTCGTCGGAGGGGACACGGGCCCCATGCACTTTGCCGCAGCGGTCGGCACTCCTATCGTAGCCATCTTCGGCCCGACCAGCAGCGATCGCAACGGCCCGTTCCGACGGGAGGACGTGGTGATAGAGCTCCGAATGCCGTGCCGGCCCTGCTACGAGCGAGCAGTCTGCCCACTGGAGCACCTCGGGTGCATGGTGGACGTGACCGTCGACCAGGTCTACGAGGCCTGCCTGAAGAGACTGGTGTTCGAGGAGCGCCGCCTGGCGGGTCCTGCGAATTGACCCTGGGGCGGCTGAGGGTGCCGCTGGGCTTCGCGGCGGCCGCGCTGGTCTTCTACTTCGCCACCCCATCACCCGGTTCCCTGCTCGCCGGCCTGCCGGTGGCTCTCGCGGGACTCGTGTTTCGAGGCGCAGCGGCGGGTGTCATCCGGAAGAACGACGTTCTCGCCCGCCAAGGGCCCTATACCCTCACACGAAACCCGCTCTATTTCGGGAGTTTCCTGCTTGCCACGGGCTTTGCGTTGATGAGTGGCAACCTGGTGGCTGCAGGGGTGCTGCTGATACCCTCGACCCTCATTTATCCCCGGGTCATCCGGGATGAGGAACAGCATTTGCGGGAGCTTTTCGGAAAGGAATACGAAGATTTTCGGCAGCAGGTCCCGGCCTTTTTTCCCCGCCGGTTGCACCGGGGCTGGGCCCGGTCTTTTTCGGGTCCCTGCTATATGGCGAACCGGGAGTACAACGCCGCTCTCGGCTTCATCGGCGCCGCCGGGATCCTCTTCGTAAAGTACTGGTTTTCAGTAGGCTAGCGACATCCAACCGCCCTCGTCGACGGTCTCCGGACGCCAAATAACAAGTTGCTTTCACGGACCTCGAAACCTATACTCTTCGAAAGCGGCACGGTGCCCCAGGCGTTTGCCTGTAGTGTCGGGCCGTCGGACCTGAGTGGGCGCTGAGCCCGCTTGAGTGGGCGATTCAGCCCACTTTTTTGTTGGGGCCAGGTGGGCCATGGGAACCGAACTGGAACGAATCAGCCGGATCGTCGAAGAGATTGCCGAGAGGGAGTCCTACGAACTGGTGGGCGTCGAGCTCAAGGGCGCCGGCCAGAGTCGTGTGCTACAGGTCTTCATCGACCGGGAAGACGGGATCTCTCACAGCGATTGCGAGTTCATCAGCCGCCAGGTCGGCACGATTCTCGACGTAGAGGACCTGATCCCAGACTCCTACACGCTCGAGGTGTCGTCCCCGGGCCTGGACCGCAAGCTGGTAAAGGATAGTGATTTCAACAGGTTCCAGGGCCGCTTGGCAAGGGTTCAGACGAGACTGCCGCTCCATAACCAGAAGGTGTTTCGAGGACGGCTCCAGGGGCTGGCCGACAACATTGTACGGCTGGAATCCCGATCGGGGGAACTGATGGAAATTCCCCTCGACGTCGTCGCCGAGGCCCGGCTGGAAATTGATTGGGAGCGGGAAACGAAATCGCAGAGGAGTCGGTAAACGGATGTCTAATCTGCTGTTCCAGTCGATCGATCAGATCAGCCGCGAAAAAGGCATTGATCCCCAGATCGTGGTGGATGCGATCGAGGATGCGATCGTCGTGGCGTCGCGCAAGTACTTCAAGTCCGAGGAAGACCTGCGCTCCAGGATCAATCCGGAGACCGGCGAGATAGAAGTCTTCGCCGTCAGGAAGGTAGTAGATACCGTCGAGGACGAACTCCGCGAAATCTCGCTCGAAGACGCCTTGGCACTCAAGACCGACGCCCAGGTCGAAGACGAACTCGAGTTTCAGAAACCAACCGATGGACTCGGCCGCATCGCCGCCCAGATGGCCAAACAGGTGATCTTCCAGAAGGTCCGCGAAGCAGAGCGAGAGAGCGTCTACGCCGAGTACCACGAGCAGGTGGGAGCAATCGTCAACTGCATCGTCAAACGGTTCGAAAACGGCGACACGATCGTCGAACTGGGCAAGACGGAAGGCAGGATTCCTCGGCGAGAGCAATCCCGGCTGGAGAGTTTTGCCATCGGCGACCGGATGCGGGTGGTCATCGTGAGAGTGGAGAAAGCCTCCAGGGGGCCCCAGGTCGTCGTTTCTCGGGCGGATCCGATTCTGGTCCAGCACCTGTTCCAGACCGAAGTACCGGAGATCTACGATGGAACGGTCACGATCAAGCGCATCGCTCGGGAGGCCGGCGAACGCACGAAGATCGCTGTCGAGTCCAGGGAACGGGATGTCGATCCGGTCGGAGCCTGTGTTGGTATGAAGGGGAGTCGGGTCCAGTCGATCATCCGCGAACTCCGTGGCGAAAAGATCGACATCATCCAGTGGTCCAACGACACGGAAACGTTCGCCACCAACGCCATCAGCCCGGCGAAGGTCAGCCGAGTCACCATTCTGGACACGCCCAACATCGAAACGGAGTCGCAAGCCGAGGCGGCAGAGCGCGTCATGGAGATTGTCGTCGAAGACAGCCAGCTCTCACTGGCCATCGGCAAGAAGGGTCAGAATGTCCGGCTGGCATCCAAGCTGATCGGCTGGCGGATCGACATCAAGAGCGAGGAAGAGAAACGCGCAGAGATCGAGGACCAGATCGCAAGGATGCAGGCCGCCACCCCGCTGGCGTCAATCGAGGAACTGACACCCGCACTGATCCAGAAACTGGAGGCGGCGGACATCTCGACCGTCGAGCGGCTGGCCGAACTTGCTCCCGAGGATCTGGAGGCAATTCCAGGCATCGGCGGAAAGACCATCGATCGGATCCGTGACGGACTGTCCGAATACTATGCGCGGATGCCGACCTTCGAGGAGGAGCTGGAACGAAGCGCGAAGGAGCACATGTTCTCCAAGTCCGACCCCGAGGAGCCCGAAGGCGGGACCGATGAGTCGACGGCGGAGAGTTCATCCAAATCGAGCGAAGACGCGGACGGCCCCCGACCTGCCACGGAAACCGCAGCCGAAGTTTCGAGCGGAGAGACCGGCAGCCCCGAACCTGGCACGGAAGCCATTCCCGAAGATTCGAGCGAAGACACGGGCGGCCCTGAACCCGCCGCTGAAGCCGTTTCCGAAGATGCCGCCCCGACAGAGAGCGGAAGTAACGTGGAGGACACAAAGCCGAGTTGAATCGGCGGTGGGACGCCCCCTGATAGGGCTCCTCCGTGCCGTCCGTGATATTCTGCCAAGTCGCCCGAACAGAGGTAGACCGCACCGGTATGGCCAAGCTTCGAGTTTATCAGCTGGCTCGCGAGCTCAATCGCGACAACAGTGAAGTGATTCGAGAACTGCAGCACCTGGGTGCTCCGGTAACCTCTCATTCCAATACGGTCGAAGACCGCATCGCGGAACAGCTGCGCAAAGTTCTGGGTGTCCTGGTCATCGAGAAGCCGAAGAAGAAACCGAAGGCGAAGAAGGCCACGACCACCAAGGTCTCCCCAGCAGCCAAGGAAGCTACCGAAGAGAAGACGGTTCCGGAACCGAAGCTCGTAAAGGCGAAACCGAAACCGGTCGAGCCGGTGGCTGAGCCGGTGGAAGCCGCCCCTCCGAAGGCCGAACCGCCTCGGCCGCAACCCGTGCCTGCGGCAACAGCACCCCAGCCCGTACGTCCGGCGGCCGCAGCACCACCGAGGTCGCAAGCCGCTCCTCCGAAGGCGCCGGTGGCTCAGAAGCCCGCGGCGACGACACGCCCCGTCGAAGAACGGAAGACGATGCAGCAGCTCGCCGAGGAACGGCTGAGGCAACAGAATCGGCCGGTACCCAAGCCGCCGGTGAGGCGGCCCATATCGCCCCGCGACCCGCGTGGTACGGGGCAGCGTCCCACGTACAACCGGACGGCGCCGCCACGCCAGGGGCCACCACCGTCTTTCAGGGATCGACGCGACAGGCCGCGCCCGACGCGAGCGTCACGCGTCATGAGCCGGCGACCGATGCCCCGCCCGCAGCCGAAGCCCGAACCGGTGCGGGAATTCCGGCGGGTCACGCTGAGCGAAAACGTCACGGTCAAGGAACTGTGCGAACAGCTGGACGCGCGCTCAAAGGACGTCATCAAGAAACTGATGGATCGGGGAGTCTTCGCGACGATCAACCAGCCTCTGGACAAGGAACTCGCCGAGGCCCTCTGCAAAGACTTCAACGCCGAGGCGGACTTCGTCACGTTCGAGGAGGCCGTCCAGCTCGAAGCGGTCGAGATCGCCGAAACGGGAAAGATGGTGGCACGACCGCCTGTCGTCACGATCATGGGCCATGTCGACCACGGCAAGACGTCACTGCTGGATGCGATCCGGGCATCGCGCGTCACCGAATCCGAGCACGGGGGCATCACCCAACACATCGGCGCCTACCAGGTCGAGCTCAGCAACAACCGTAAGATTACGTTTCTCGACACGCCGGGCCACGAAGCTTTCACGTTGATGCGCGCCCGAGGCGCGGCCGTCACCGACCTCGTAGTCCTCGTGGTCGCAGCAGACGACGGGGTCATGCCACAGACGTTGGAGTCGATCTCGCACACGAGAGCCTCGAAGGTGCCATTGATCGTGGCGATCAACAAGATCGACGTCCCGAACGCGAACGTGGAGCGTGTCAAACGCGAACTGGCCGAAAAGGAACTGCTCGCCGAAGATTGGGGTGGCGACACGGTCATGGTCGAGGTCTCGGCCAAGTTGAAGACGAACCTCGAAGACCTGCAGGAGATGATCCTGCTTGTCGCCGACATGAGGAATCTGAGGGGCGATCCCGATTTCCCCGCCATGGGTACGGTCCTCGAAGCAAAGCTGGACAAGGGGCGCGGGAACGTGGCCACTGTACTCGTGCAGAACGGAACGCTGAGAGTCGGTGACAACTTCATCGTCGGTGCCGTCTACGGTAAGGTCCGCGCCATGTACGACGAACATGGCGACAAGGTTGAGGCGGCCGGACCCTCGGTTCCCGTCGAGGTGCTGGGGCTTCAAGGACTCCCGATGTCGGGTGATCCGTTCCAAGTGATCACCGACGACGCCAAGGCGCGACAGATCGCCCAGGTGCGGCAGGAGAAAATGCGCGAGCAGGAGATGGCCAAGAGAACGAGGCTCACGTTGGACCAGCTGCATCTCCAGATGGCGACGGGCGACATCAAGGAGGTGCCGATCATCCTGAAGGCCGACGTCCAGGGCTCGGCGGAAGTCTTGTCGGAAATGCTGGGCAAGCTCGAAACCGACAAGGTTAAGGTCCGCATCATCCACTCGGCTGTCGGCGCGATCACCGAGTACGATGTGCTCCTGGCGGCAACGTCGAACTCGATCATCGTGGGCTTCAACGTAAGGCCCGAGAGGAAAGCGGCCGAGGTGGCAACACGCGAAAACGTCGACATCCGGCTCCATACCGTGATCTACGACATCGTGGACGAGATCAAACGCGCGATGACGGGTGTGCTGGAGCCGGTGACCAAGGAGTCCTACCTGGGTGCGGCCGAAGTGCGCGATACGTTCAAGGTGCCGAAGGTCGGAACGATCGCGGGCTGCTACATCACCGACGGGCGCGTGACACGCAACGCTCAGGTCCGACTGCTCAGAGACAACGTCGTCATATTCGAAGGCAAGATTTCTTCGCTGAGACGGTTCAAGGACGATACGAACGAAGTGCGGTCCGGTTACGAGTGCGGAATCAGCCTCCAGAACTTTAACGACATCAAGGTCGGCGATGTCATCGAAGCCTTCATCACCGAGAAAGTCGCGGCCGAGCTGGGCATCTAGCTAGACGAGGAGCGGCGAGTGTTCGCTGCCCCGAAGGGTGGGGCACTCTCAACCGGCGGGTTCGACGGGGGACGGTGGGCCCGACGCTAAGGTATCCCATGCATATCGGGCTGCTGCAACTCGACCTGCATTTACCGTATGCGCATTCGCTGAAGGACAAGCGGATGGCGATTCGGCGGCTGAAGGATCGGCTTCGCAATCGGTTCAATGTATCCGTTTCCGAACTCGACCACCAGGAACTGTGGCAACGCGCGGGAGTCGGTATCGTCAGCATCGGGCCCGATCACGACTATCTGGAACAGCAACTGAATCTTGCGCTGCAGGAAGTCGAGCGGGCCCTTCCCGATTGCACGGTGAACGGGAACATTGAGTTTCTCTGATGGCGGACGGCAAACGCATCGATCGGCTAGCCGAGCAACTGCGGGAGCAAGTCTCGGCAGCTATCGCCGGAGACCTGGACGATCCGAGAGTCGGCATCGTCGCGGTCACCCATGTCCGGCTGTCTCACGACCTGGGTCATGCGAGGATCTACGTGAGCAGCCCGGGCACGACGGATGAGGGGCGGCGGCAGACGCTCGAAGGATTGAATTCGGCCCTGGGCTTCCTCCGGCGGCAGCTCAGCCAAGACCTGCCGCACCTGCGGCGCGTTCCCGAACTCACCTTCGAGTACGACGCGTCGGTCGAGAACGAGATTCGAGTCGAGGAACTGCTGACCGAGATCCATTCGGACGAAACATGATTCAGAACGTTCTGGAAGTAATCCAAAGCAAGCAGGATTTCCTGATCGCATCCCATGTGCGTCCGGACGGAGACTCTCTGGGTTCTCAGCTCGCTCTTGCCCTGACTCTCGACGCTCTCGATAAGAAGGTTACGATCATCAGCCACCATCCGGTTCCGGAACGCTATCTGCAACTACCCGGAACCGACCGCGTTCAGGTTGCCGACCGCCTGGACCGGTCGTTCGATGCTGCGTTCGTTCTGGAATGCGGCAGCATCGACCGGCCCGGAATCGGTGGGCTGGGCGATCAGTTTGTCGTCAACATCGACCATCACCATTCGACCGAGCCCTTCGGGAATGTCAACTGGATCGAGCCGTCGGCCTGTGCAGTCGGCGAGATGATCTATCGAATTTCAAAGGCACTGGGCGTCGGCATTACACCCGAAATCGCAACCAACGTGTACGTCGCGATCCTGACCGACACAGGATCATTCCAGTTCTCTTCGACCACGGCAGGGACTTTTCGAATTGCGGCCGAGCTGGCCGAGCACGGCGCCGACGTGCCTGAAATCGCGATGCGGGTCTTCTATTCAAACCCTGTCGAAAAAGTGCGTGCGATGGGGGTCATGTTGAACGCGATGGATCTGGACGAAAGCGGCCGAATCGTCTGGATGGTCCTCACTCGTGAAGACATGAAGCGCCATGGATGCATGGATGACGATGTCGAGGGCCTGGTCAACTATCCGTTGACGATCGTCGGCGTTGAAGTTGCCGTGTTCTTCCGGGAACTCGACGACGGCTCGTTCCGGGTCAGCCTGCGCTCGAAAAACGATGTCGATGTGTCGGCAATCGCCGCGAAATTCGGTGGTGGTGGACATCGAAAAGCCGCCGGGTGCCGCTTGGTCGGCTCCCAGGAGGCGGTCCAGCGGCAGGTCGTGTCCTCGGTACGCCACCAGATGGGTCTTCGCCAGCCTCGCGCCTCCGCCCCGTCGTCTGCGACGGATTACACGGATAGGAGTTTGCCACGGATTTAACGGATTGAACGGATTGAAAGAGCAGGCAACGGCTTCGGACCGCTGCTCCGAAAAGACATATCCCTATCCGTGTAATCCGTGCAATCCGTGGCCTTCTTTCCCAATATTCGATGACCGCTTCGCAACTATCCGGCGCTTTCGTCATCGATAAGCCTGCCGGGATCACGTCCCATGATGTCGTCGACCGCATCCGGCGACGTTTGTCGGGCCCCAAGGTGGGCCATTTAGGCACGCTCGATCCGGCCGCGACAGGCGTCTTGCCGATCACGATCGGAAAGGCGACGCGGCTGGCCCAGTTCATTCTCACGTACCCGAAGGAATACACGGGAGAGATTCGTCTGGGCTGGGCGACAACGACATGCGACCTGGAGGGCGAGCCGCTCGGCGAACCCGTCGAGGTCTCGGTCGACGGCGAATCCGTCGCTTCTGCCATGGACGTGCTGACGGGCACGATTGATCAGGTCCCGCCCGCCTATTCGGCCAAGAAAATCTCGGGAGTCGCCGCCCACCGGCTGGCCCGGCGAGGCATCGCCGTGGATCTGGCCCCGGTTCGGATCGAGGTCGAGCGGTTCGACCTGGTCTCGTTCGAGGCACCAATCGTGAGGTTTCATGCGGTGTGTTCGGCGGGGACCTACATCCGGAGTCTGGCACGGGACCTTGGAAACGAACTCGGTATCGGGGCACATCTGCTATCCCTGCGGCGGATCCGATCCGGTCCGTTTGTCGTCGAGGACGCTCTGAGGGTCGACGACGCGTCGGCCGAAGACATCATTCCACCCGAAAAATTGCTCGGCCATCTGGACCGGACCGAGGTCGATGCCGATGTCGAAATCCAGGTTCAAAATGGGGTGGCTATCGAAGTTGGGCTGGACGCCTCACCCATCTGCATCTTCAACAAAAGAGGCCGACTTATAGCGGTCGCTCGGGTTGAAAGGGGTTGGGCGCACCCCAAAGTTGTGTTAATCTGATTGTTCAAAAAAGTAGGAGAAAAAAAGCAAATTAATGGCTCTGACGACCGAATCCAAAGGCTCAATCATCGATGAGTATCGAATCCATTCTTCGGACACGGGCTCTCCGGAAGTCCAGATCGCGATACTCAGTGAACGCATCACTTACCTTACCGAGCATTTCAAGACACACAAGAAAGATCACGCGTCCCGGCGCGGGCTGTTGAAGCTCGTCGGACGCCGTCGCCGGCTGCTGGCATACCTGAAGCGACATGAGGTGGGCCGGTACAAGGAAGTGATCAAGAAGCTCGGGCTGCGCAAGTAAGCGCAAGAACCCCTACCGATCGAGTCCAACCCCGTGGGATCCAGCAGTCCAGGTCACCAAAGGACAGTTGTGTATCGGCCTGATTGTGGCCGGGTTCCCTTCGGATTCGTCGGAGTCGACAAAAGGAAACACAAAAACTATGAACGTTCTTAAAGTCAGCACCACTATCGGCGGCAGGGAACTGTCGATCGAAGTCGGCAAGCTGGCCACGCAGGCCGACGGTGCCGCGTACATCACATACGGAGACACCGTCGTGCTCGTTACCGCATGCGGAACGAAGGAACCGAACGACAAGGTAAATTTCTTTCCGCTCACCTGCGATCACAGAGATAACTTTTACTCCGCCGGCAAGATCCCAGGCGGATTCTTCAAGCGTGAAGGCAGACCCTCGGACCGTGAGGTTCTCAACAGCCGCATGATCGACCGGCCCATCCGGCCGTTGTTCCCGGAAGGTTACCGGAACGAGACCCAGGTCATCGCTATGGTCCTGTCATCGGATGCAGACACCGACCCGTCAACGCTGAGCATCATCGGCGCTTCGACGGCCTTGTACCAGTCGGTGCTGCCGTTCACGCAACCGATCGCGGCAGTGCGCGTGGGGCTGATCGACGGCGCCTACGTGATCAACCCGACCTACACGGAACTCGATGAGAGCCGGCTCAACCTGATCGTTGCGGGCACCGACGAGGGAGTCACGATGGTCGAGGCCGGAGCCGATGAGGTATCCGAAGAGGTGATCATCGAGGCGATCGCGCTTGCTCATGACGAGATCAAGAAGATCATCGGTCTACAGAAAGAGATCTACGAAAAGATCCTGCCCCAGAAAATAGAACCACCGAAACCGCCGCAGGATGAGGAAGTCGATGCGAAAGTCGCATCCCTGATTCAGGACGACCTCCGAGACGCGCTGAACACTCAGAAATACGACAAGCTCGAAAGCTACGCGCGTGTCGATGCCGCCAAGGCCAAGGCGATGGAGCTCTATGCCGAAGCGGAAGAAGACACGCAGAAGGTCGCCAAGAAGTCCTTCAATGCGCTCAAGGAACGGATCTTCCGGGATCAGATATTGCACGAGGACACGCGGCCCGACAGGCGTGCTCATGACGAGATCCGCCCGATCTGGATCGAGATGGGATTGCTTCCCCGGACACACGGCTCAGCCGTCTTTACACGGGGGGAGACGCAGGCGCTCGTGACGACGACGCTCGGCACCTCCGACGACGCCCAGAGGCTCGACCGGCTGGAGGGTGAATCGTTCAAGCGGTTCATGCTGCACTACAACTTCCCGCCGTTCTCTGTCGGTGAAGTACGCCGATTAATGGGCACCAGCCGCCGCGAGACCGGCCATGGCAACCTGGCCGAGCGAGCGCTGCAGCAGATGATTCCCGATGAGGAAGGGTTCCCTTACACGATTCGCGTCGTGTCCGAAATCCTGGAGTCGAACGGATCGTCCTCGATGGCAACAGTCTGCGGCGCGAGCCTGGCCCTGATGGACGCGGGTGTGCCGATCAAGCATGCGATCGCCGGTGTCGCCATGGGCCTGGTTTCCGAGGGTGACAAGTACGCCATCCTCAGCGACATTGCAGGTGCCGAGGACCACTACGGCGACATGGACTTCAAAGTCGCCGGCAGCCGTGAAGGCATCACCTCCTTGCAGATGGACATCAAGATCACGAACGTCACTTCAGAAATCATGGAAAAAGCAATGGAGCAGGCCAAGCGGGGTCGGATGCATATCCTCGACAAGATGGAGGAAGCTATCCCGGCGCCTCGCGAGGAACTTTCGCCCCACGCCCCTAGGATCTATACGATCAAGATCCCGACCGACAAGATTCGGGACGTGATCGGCCCAGGCGGTAAGATGATCCGATCGATCGTCGAGCAAACCGGCGTCAAGATCGACGTCAACGACGACGGACGGGTGAACATCGCATCTGCCGACGGCCCTTCCGCCCAGAAGGCGATCCATATCATCGAAGATTTGACCGCTACTCCCGAAATCGGCAAGACCTACCTCGGGAAGGTGGTGCGGCTGGCCGACTTCGGCGCTTTCGTCGAAATCTTCCAAGGCACCGACGGCCTGCTTCACATCTCGGAGATCGACGAGCAGCGTATCCGCAGCGTCCGGGATGTTCTGAAGGAAGGCGACCAGGTGCAGGTCAAGGTGATCGGCATCGAAGGGAACAAGATCAAGCTCTCGCGCCGGGCGGTGTTGAGAGATCAGAAGGGCGGAGGGGGAAGTAACTCCGGCGACGACAGCGACAGGAACGACCAAGACGGGGGCGACGGCGGCCCCAGAGGAAGCCGGCGCCGGCGAAGATAGGTTGGAGATTGAAGCATGCGAAAGGCGGCCCGCCATGGGCCGCCTTTTTCTTGGGACCTCGTCGCTACCGCTCTGGGTTCTGACCGTCCGTCAGAACCGGGAACCGTAGTGACCGGGTTCCGGGCCCGAGGCTAAAGGCAGGGCGTGGGGGGACCGTGCCCGTCAGAGTTCCCGCCACCGAGGGCGAGAAAACCAGTCAGGGCACTTTCAATCGCCGACCAGCGCAGGCGCGGTGGGCCCGACGCTAAGGCTCGGCGTGGGGGGACCGTGCCCGTCAGAGTTCCCGCCACCGAGGGTGAGAAAACCAGTCGGGCACTTTTAATCGCCGACCAGCGCAGGCGCGGTGGGCCCGACGCTAAGGCTCGGCGTGGGGGGACCGTGCCCGTCAGAGTTCCCGCCACCGAGGGTGAGAAAACCAGTCAGGGCACTTTCAATCGCCGACCAGCGCAGGCGCGGTGGGCCCGACGCTAAGGTTAGTCCAGGTCGATGTCCCGAATCGGCATCTCCAGCTCGTCGGCCCGATCCATCGCTTCCTGGAACTTCGCGTCGATCAGGTCCTTGCGACCTTTCTCCTTCTCGAAAGCCTGATCAAAGCGGTCTGATGCAGTCTCCTGTTGCCGCTTCACGCTGGCCAGGGCGTCCTCAAAGGACAGGCCCTTCTTCTCGGGCTGCTTCGTAAAGAGAACTTCCCCGCTCGCCGCATCTACTGTCAGAGTCGCGTCACAACAGGTGCAACGGACCTCGAGTTTCTTATCTGACATGGTCCAAGTATAGCTCGCAGTCTGATTGTTATCGAGCGATCGAGGAGGGGCGAGCAGCCTGGCAGCAATTTACGGAATGGCCACCCGATCATCGGCCATTGATCTGGTTGTTACTGCTGCTGTCTAAGGAGCCTGGTGAAGAAGTCCACAACTCGCGGATCGTCCTTGCGGCCAAGCCAGAAGATTACTGCTGCTGTCTAAGGAGCCTGGTGAAGAAGTCCACAACTCGCGGATCGTCCTTGCGGCCAAGCCAGAAGATGGCCTGTTTGCGGACCTCCAGGTGGGAGTGGTTCTCGGCAATATCCATCAATATCGGGACGGATTCGGCATCGTTACGGCGGCTGATGGCAAAGACGGCCTGCTTTTGGACTTCCACTTCCGGCGTGTCCTCCATCACGATATCGCGAAGCGCCTCCCCGGCACGCCGGCTGACTTCCTGTCCTAGCCAGAACAGGGCGTTCTTGCGCACGTTTCGGGCGCCGCCCCCGCGAGCGATGCCGACCAGACGGTCTGTAGCGGCCTCGCCGTCGTGCAGGGTCATCAGCATCATCAGGCCCGACGCGTTACCCTCCCCCCGAGACGCGACGAGCCCGGCAAGAAGGTCGACGCTCGCGGCCTCAGCCGCTTCCCCAAGCCAATAGACTTGCCGGCCTCGGATCTCGAAGTTCTCGTCCAGGTCGAGAAGGCGGATTCTCTGGATAGCGCCGTCGGATGCCCGCGTCAGCAGGAATATCCCCGCCCGATCGGTCGCGCGGCCGGCCTCGGAAAGCCAGACTATTCCATCGTCGGACCTCGGGACGTCCTTAGAAGTTCCCCGCGTGATGTTCAGGCCACCGTTCCTGGAGTCGATCCGTACGCCGGCCTCGATCGGGAAGGCGTAGGCGACCCAGAAGGACTCTTCACCGCTGGACCGACCGCTTTCGAGCGCCGTGTCGAAACGTGATCGAAGCGTCGCGCCTGGGACCTGGACAAAATCCCCGGTAGCAACCTGGAAGGAAAACATGAGAAGGAGGCCGAAGACAGTCATGTCGATGTAGTTGGTGTAGGGGCGGGACCTGTGCCCGCCCGTCATCGTTCACGTCCGGTTGGTTGTTACGGTCCGGTCAGGAGGCTCTCCAGGATCCGGAGCGCCTCGGGGGTATCCATTCGCCCCAGGAAAAACACGGCCTGCTTCCGGACTTCAGTGCTGGGATCGTTCCGCGCGATTTCTCCCAGCAGGTTGACCGCCCCGGCCTCATCGTCGGCGCGGCTCAGGGAGAACGTCACCTGCTTACGGATCTCTTCGTTGTCCGAAGCGCTGCGGTAGATACGGCCAAGCGCCTCGACCTGATTGCCCACGTCGGTACGGCTGATGTAGAACACAGCGTTCTTCCGCAACTCCTCGGATCGTGACGCATCGCTGGCGATCGTCTCGAGAACCGAGACGGCGCGTTCGCTCTCGACCCGACTCAGAGAAAACGCCACCGAAGCGGCAGTCTCGTCATCGTCGATAGACGGCAGAATCTCCAGCAGCACATCAACAATGCGTTCCTCGTCCCCATCCCACCGGCTGATCCAGAAGATGGCCTCCCGGCGTGCCCGTTCGCTCTCGGAGTTCGTAGCGATGTTCTGGAGCATGGTCAACGCCTGGTCGGTATTGCTTCGGGCGATCATATGAAAATTGGCGAGGACGACTGGATCGGACGGATCGCGTTCGAGGCGCTCGGCAGCGATCTCCATCGCACGTTCCGGGTCCGCGGCGATAACGGCACGCATGATCTCTTGCTGAAGACTGACTTCGGGATCGACGTCGTCTCCTTCCACGAAACCCTGCAGACGGTCGGCGACGACTCCCTGCACGCCGGCCAGCGCTCCGGACAGGCCGTACCGCAGCATCGCCTCGGCTTCCCTCATCCTGGCTTCCATTTCACGCCCCTGTGCCTCGCTCATTTCGAGAACGACACGGTATCGGTCGAACGCTTGCCCCGCGACCACGGGAGCGGGGGGAGCTACAGGTGCGGGCGGCGCCTGCGGGGCGGGCGGAGCCACGGGGGGGACCGGAGCGGCCGGAGCGCGGAATGCGGCTAGCCTCGGCAGCTCGTTGGTCAGGCGGATCCTCTCCTCGAGAACGTCCTCCAGCCAGGTCGAATCCGGAAAGCGCACCTGAAACCGCTCGACCTCGAGCAATGCTTCCTCAGCTTGCCTGGCCTCAACGAGGGCCCGGATCAGATAGTAGTTGGTCTGCGCGGCGTACCGGTCGTTCGGGAACCGGCGCAGAAGCTCACGAAATCTTTCTTCCGCCAGCGCGTACTGGTTCTCATCAAGCAGATCCCGCCCGGCATTCATGATATCGCGGGCCGCGTTCTGCTCGGTCATGTACTGGCTTACGAGCAGGTCTTCGGGAGACTGCGCAGACGCTGCGCCCGATCCGACGATCAGGAGCACGATGACGGCGGTAACTAAGTGACTGTTCCAGTGTAGTCGTCGCATTGAATCGTTCCTCATCGTTACTGTGCAAAAGCTACAAGTGATGTTCGCGGCTGGTAGGCGCGCATTCTCGCCACCAACCCATCGTTATGAATTCGCATCTGAATGTCGCTGATGTCCTCTTCGGCGACATCCTCGGGCAGGTTGCGGATGTCGCGCAGAATCTCTTCATAGTCGTCCAGGACCATCAACACGGGCGGAAACTCCATCATGGCCTCGCGCCTCTGTTCCAGCTGTGGCAGCTGTTTCACGGAAACCTGCATCGATTCCGCAAGGTCTTCGCTGTCGGCGGGACCGAGCTTGACGAACATCCTCATGAACAACTCCGACTGCTCGAGGAAGTCGAGTGTCAGGGGATCCAGTTCCAGGACGTAATCGGTGATCAGCTGCCGGCCCGCAAGATCCGGCAATACCACATCGGCCGGCTGGACGCTGACGAACATGAATACCGCAGCCATCATCAGCCCCACTGCAGGCACCAGCGGCCGCCACAGCCACGCCCCGGCTCCGGCCGGTCGCGAGGTTTCGGCGGTGTCTCCAGACACGCGGTCGTTGATAACGCGGCGGCGCAGGCGATCGTTGAAACCCGCCATGACATCGTCTTCCGACGTCTCGAATCGCTCGAGATCCTCGAACGCCGTTGAAAGCCGTCCGAGCGTGAGCTCCGCTTCGGCATAGAAGGCCAGGCATCGCGGACATGACTCCAGTTCGGCACGCGCCGCATCATCGAGTTGCCCTCCGTCGATCAGGGGCTCGACTACGCTTGTTCTGAAACTTTCGCAACCATGCATGATGAATCTTCCTTCAGGGGGCTCGCTGCCTGGGAGAACTCGTCCCGCAGCTTGGATACCACCCGAAACAGCGTCTTCTTGACGGTCCCGACAGAGGTGCCCATCACCTCGGCAATCTCCTGACAGGTCTGACCTTCCTGGTGCTTGAGGAGAAACGCCAGCCTCTGGCGAGGCGGAACGGTCTCAAGGAACCGAAAGACCTCTCCGACCAGCAGACTGTTTTCGGTCGCACGCGCCGTCGCCCCGGAAGCTCTGAATCCCACCGCTGGCAAACTCGACTCCGGGTCCTCCTCGGATCTCCGTGACACCGAGAGCGGATCGTTCTTCCGACGATGGTTCAGGAAGGCGTTGAAAGTGATCCGGGACAGCCATGTCCGGAAGGAGCTGGCGGCCCGAAAACTCCCGATTGCCTTGTATGCGCTCATGAACACTTCCTGCGCCAAATCCTCGGCGTCATGATGGTTTCCGCAGTATTTCAGGGCCAGCAGGTACGTGGACCTCTGGTGTCGGCCGGCGAGGGTGCAGAAGGCGTCTACATCCCCATCTTGAGCTTTTTGAATAAGTTGCGTCTCGTCAGCCGAGGCCATTCGCTTCCCTTTCGACGACATAGACACCCGCGTGTAGGAGAGGGTTGGCACGTGGACACGGATTAACGCAAAGAGAGGAAGGCCACGGGTTTCACGGATTTCACGGAGAAGACCATACTTGTCGGATAGCTTCTTCCAAAGACCTGCTCATCCGTTCAATCCGTGTAATCCGTGGCAAAGTCCCCTCTTCGTTTTATCCGCGGCTCACCGGAAGTAGTCCCCCCAACGCCGATCGACGAGTCGCCGTGTGGATTCGTCTGTCTCGAGCGGCGCGGGGTAGCCTTCCTTCCACGTGGCGTCGATACCCACTGTGCCCCCGTAGACCGGACGGGCGCCTTTGAATTCCTGCCTTTCAAAGAGCATATCGCGGGCCGGGTCGAAGCGCGTAAAGATTCCCCACTGGAGGTTTTCGTCGTCGTCGAGGTCGACATCCCCGCTGACGGCTACGATAAAACGGACTCCGAGCGCGGCTTCGATCAACCGCCGAATCACTTCCCGGGGGTTTCCGCTGACTGTGACCACGAGGAAACCGCCGTCGAGCAGCTTGAACCGCTCCACGCGGGCATCGAACCGCTGCGGGTCGTCGCGAAGGCGTGGCAGATCCGCATGGATGACTTCGCCCGTCGCGTCGATCACCAACTTGCTGCCCACGTGCATCTTGAACGACGTAAAGTCGAGCGTATCGAGAGGGGCGACGGGCAGAAGCAACATGTGGTCTTCGAAGCGGCATCGATGCCATACCGATTCGAGCATCCGGCGGAAGTCCGACGGATCCTGGTCGGGCCGGACGAGGATCATGACCTTCGTCAGTGAAAGCTGCCCGGTTCCGAGCAGCGACATCGCCGTCTTCAGGACTTCACGGGGATGCCGTTCGTCCAGCGCCACAACGAGCAGGTTGTGGAAACCGGCACCAACATACGCACACATGTCGACGATGTTCGGGTTGATGAGGCGGATGAGCGGGCCGACCATCTCGCCGGCAGCGGCTCCGAGAAACTTGTCTTCCTGGGGCGGCTTGCCGACGACGGTGGCGACATAGACGGGCTTCCGCCGCCGTGTCAGGCGCCGAACATGAAAGACGGGAAACTCCGCAGCGTCGGAGTAATGCCCGAAGTGATCGCCGAACGGACCTTCCATCCGGCGCTCACCGGACGGCACCACGCCTTCAAGAACAAATTCGGCATCCGCGGGTACGGCCAGGTCGATGGAGGTCGCCGGAGCCAGTCGAGTGGGGCGCCCACGGAGGAAGCCGGCGAACGCAATCTCATCGACGTCCTCGGGCAACGGCAGGATCGACGCCATCATAAGGACCGGATCGCACCCAATAACGACAGCCACTTCAAGGTCTTCGCCCCGACGCTCCGCTTCCCAATGATGCCCTCGCCCCCCCTTCATGCTCTGCCAGTGCATTCCCGTCGTCGTGTCGTCGAACACCTGAAGCCTGTAGAGTCCGAAGTTTCTCCTCTTCGTTCCCGGATGGCGCGTGATCACCATGCCGTAGGTAACGAAGCGGCCGGCGTCTCCGGGCCAGCACTGGACAACGGGCAGGCGTGAAAGCCTGGGTTCCTCGATGACTTCCTGGACGGGCCCGCCCGAGGTGGATCGCGGCTGGGTGAACAGGCCTTTCTTGATCGTGTGTCGGGATTCCCACAGCCCCCCAAGAGACGGCGGGTTGATGCGGCCGACCGTTGCCAGTATTTCTTCAGCAATCTCTCCCGGTTCCTGTCCGAGCGCGGTGCGGACGCGATCCATCGTTCCGAACAGGTTCATCAGGAGCGGGAACTCGGCCCCCTTCGGACGCTCAAACAGCAGGGCCGGCCCGCCCTCTGCGAGCACGCGCTGCGCGATCTCGGGCGCCTCCAATACGGGATCGATCTCGACCCCAACACGACGGAGCCGGCCGGTCGCTTCCAGATGAGTTGTGAAGTCTTGCAGGCTGAGGAAAGGCATAGGCGACCTGCATCTTACAATGCGCGACCGATCAGGAGGCGTGGGAATTCGACGGTTCGGGCGCGGTTTGCCAACGGACGAGGGCGATCGACATCCAGACGATCGCAAAGCCGACAACCTGGATCGGCCGGCCCTCTGCACCGAGGAACGTCCAGTTCAGCAGGGCGGCGGTCGCTGGGAAGGCTAGTTCGGCGACCGTGGCTGAGAATGCCGGCGTGCGGCGTAACCCCTTGTAGTAAAGCATCAGGGCCGCAAAGCCGGGCACGAGAGCCAGCAAAACCAGGGCGGAAACCTGGCCACGGTCCGGCAACACTGGAGACTCCATCAACGAGAGGAGGGTCAGGAACGGCACCGCGCATAGAATCCTGAGGCCGACGAGCAGATCGAACGGAACCGTCCGAGATATCCACCGCCCGAGGACGGTTGCCGTACCCCAGATCAGGGCGGCCCCCGCAGCCAGTGCGGCGGGCGTCGCATCGACCGAGGAGAGAGGGTCGAGGAGGCTGCCCCCTCCGAACGAAATCAAATAACCGCCAACAATGGCGCCACCGATCACGACGGGAAAGCTCGAAGGCCATCGCTCGCCAAGAAAGTAGCGGGCCAGGAAAATGGCAAACACAGGCTGGAGCTTCTGAAGCAGGACCGCGGTTGTGGGGTTGCCCGATCGTATGGCCAGCGTGAACAACACGGTGGCCAGCGCCGAGGCGCCCCAGGCGATGGCCAGGATCGCGGCCCAGACTCCCGGACGAATGCCGACCAGGGCGCGGCGGTGCCTGTAGAGGATCGGCAGCGCGATCAGCGACAGGATGAGATGTTCGTAGAGGACGATGTGGACCGGGCCGATCTGCTGGGCCAGTGGTTGGCGGAGAACGGTATCGGTGCCCCACAACGCGGCCCCGGCTGCCACCCACAGAACGCCGGAGTTTTGGCTGGTTTCGCGCCCCGTCATCTCCGGGGCATTATGACAGCCACGGATTCACGGTTTGGGAGTTTGCCACGGATTACGCAGATTAAACGGATTATTAGAATGTCTCTTCGGAGAAGCTGTCCGAAGCCAATGACTGTTCTTTCAATCCGTTAAATCCGTGTAATCCGTGGCCTTCTTTCTGAGTACCTTCTACTCTTGTCGCCTGGACGGAGGCACGTCGAGGTTGACCTCCTGCTCGGCTCTGTCCCGGATGATCGTCAACGTGATCGTAGTCCGGTCGGTGCGCGGTCGGCGGCGGAGGTCAGAGGGTTCGTCGACAGTCCGGCCGTCGATCGCGATCACGACGTCGCCGGCACGAAGATCCGCGTCCGCCGCGGCGGAGCCTTCGTCCACCGATGAAACGAGCACACCTTCATCAGCATCTGCACCGAAGTACTCGCGGAGCTGCTCGGTCATCGAAACAGCACGCAATCCCAAACGGGAAGTCGAAGTCACCATATAAATCCGCGGAATGGCGTCACGGATTCGATCGCCGAGGTCGGACAGATCGGGCAGGTCGTCGGGGATGACGAACCGGAAATTCCCGCCCTCGGTCTGGGCCGCAGTGGTCAGGCTGAACGTTTGTTCCTGACTGTTGCGCAGAACCGTCACGTCGACCGTGCGTCCCACGGGGGTCTCTCGAACGAGTCGGGTCAGCTGACGCATCCCGATGACACGCTGGCCGTCGAACGCGACGATGACGTCGCCGTCCTCAACGCCCGCCCGGGCGGCGGGGCTGTCCTGCTCGACCGACTCGACACGGACGCCCTGGTTTGGACCGTCGCTGATGCCGACACCCAGCCAACTGGCCTCCTGGGCCGAGGCCGTCAGGGCCAGAAGCGGCACCAGGGCGATGGCAAGAATGGTTGACTTCTTCATGGATGCACCTCTCATTTTCAGATAATTTCAGAAATTCTGCAGGTTAGACGCCTGGACGGGCCGATTGGTAACGGGCGTACACACGGAAAAACGACGAGAATCAGCTAAAGGCGGCCGGTCGGCCTGCCGATATACCGATTGGGCGGGTATTTCGCCCACTCAGCCGTAGTCTGTGAGGCCGCCTCGGTTTTGGGCCAGTCTAGGGATTTGAGGTGCCCACGACCGAACGTCAGGGTTCTCCCTAGGAGAGCCTCGGTTATTATCAAAAGGGCGTTATTTTCGTTGCTATAGGATGATCTCATCGAACAGAATGCGGGTGGCTTTTCGAAAGAGAAGCGACAGTCACACGGAGGGACCCGTGTCAAAGGCAGCACTGAAGCTCGCCGAAGAAATTCGACAGACAGGACGTCGGTCGCCGGAAGAACTCATCCCGCTAATCGACCAGGCCGAAGAGAAGGCTGTGTCCGCATCCGATTCCTTTACGCGCGGTGTATACATCCGTGCCGCCGGGAACGCCCACCAGCTGCTGAACAATTTCACTGCGGCCCTCGAGCATTACGACACCGCGATCGGGCTGTTTGAAGGCACCAACGATTCGGCGCAAGTCGGACGGACGCTGCTGGCAAAGGTCGGCCTGCTTTTCTACTTCGGACGGTTCGACGAACTCTTTCGATGCGGTCAGCGGGCTCGGGAAGTATTCGGCATGCTCGATGACGAACCCAGCCTGGCACGGCTGGACGTAAACCTCGGTAACGCCTACCACCGACTGGACCGATACCACGAAGCACTCGACTGCTACGAGCGGGCCTTCCCGATCCTGGACCGGAGTCAGGACCATGAGGGATTGCTGGCCGCCTCGCTGAACGCTGGAGTCGTGCTGACGGCGCTCCATCGATTCGATACCGCCGAACAGCGCTATACACGAGCGCTCGAACTAGCCCGAGAACTCGACATGTATGCCATCGAGCTCCAGTGCCGGTACAACCGCACATACCTGGAGTTCCTCAAGGGCAACAGCGGACGGGCGCTCAGTGACATGATGGAGCTGAAGAAAGAATTCCATCGCCGCGCCGACGACCGTCATGTCTGCCTCTGCTGGCTCGACGAAGCGGAGATGCTGCTCGAAATCGGCGATCTGTCCGAATCGATCCGCTCGGCCGCCAGGGCCCGGCAGCTCGGACGGTCCCTGAGCCTGAACTATGAAATCGGAAAGACGATGCTGTTCGAGGCGGTAGCCTCACTCCGGCTGGGCCGCGCCGAGGACGCCGGCCCACTGCTCGACGGCGCGATCGAACGCTTCCGCGCCGAGGGCAACAACGTCTGGATCGCGGTGTCGCGTCTCCAGGCGGCCCTTTTCCGCGGCGAACAGGGGAACATCCAGGCGCTGGCGGAGGCGGCCTCGGCCCGCAAGCTGCTCGAGGAGCGCAAGCTTCCCGATCGCCTGGCGCTGGCGGACATCGTTATCGGCCGCCTCCAGCGGAAGGCCGGTAACGTGGAATGTGCCAGAGATTCGTTCGACTCGGCGGTTCGACTTGCCGAAGAGAGCGGATCGGACTGGATGCAGTTCCACGCCTATCACGAGCTTGGCATGTCCCTGGGCGATGAGGGAATCGGTTTCCTGTGCCGTGCCGAGTCAATGCTGGATTCGCTGTGGGATCGACTTGGATCGGACGACCTCAAGATGGCATTTCTGACCGACCGGGACAGCGTTTACACGCACCTGGTGGCAAACGTGGTCGATCACTCGGCCGAGGAAGCGTTCCGGCTTTCCGAACGTGCCCGCTCGCGTGTACTGGTCGAGCGTCTGTCCGAGGGAGCGGCCACAGCTCCCGCTTCGGAAATTCCGGCGAAGATGGCCGAAGACGAAACGATCGTCGAATACTTCATCGCCGGAGACGACCTCCACATTTTCACCGTCAACAGGAACTCCCTCGAGTGCGTCCACCGGCCAGGGGTTGTGGGACGAATCCGCGAGGAGTGCGCGCATCTGGAACGTCATTTCGCCAGTTGCAGCGTCAAGTGGGAGCAACTAAGCCGCATCGCCGACAAGCTGGAGGTCACGGCCCTGACACACCTGGGCCGCCTATACGATGAACTCATCGCCCCGGTCGCCGAGCGGCTGCGCGCGACGGCCGTCATCGTTCCGCACAGCTTTCTACACGGAATCCCGTTTCAGGCGCTCTACGACGGAAGCGTTTTCTTGATGTCGCGCTGCGAGGTCGTCTACAGTCCCAGCGCGGCGCTCTACACGGAACCATCGGAGAAGACGTCCAACGACGAGCCGCCGTTGTTCGTAGCCTTCTCGACGAATCCGAGGGAAGATATCATCGGAGAGGTCGAAGAAGCTGCCAGGACCTTTCCCGATTCGGTCGTGCTGATCAACCCCTTGCCCGAGGTGCTTGCTGAACAGATGAGCCGGTACCGCCCCCTGATTCACATCGCGGGGCACGCGGGGATCGACCCCATTCGGGGATCGCTGTCATGGCTCGAGACCGCCGAGGGCCGGCTGACGAGCCGCGACTTGATGGACATGCGGTTTCGCGCGGGCACGGTGGTGGTAACGGGCTGCCATACGGCACGGCGAAACATATCGGCTGGGGACGAGTGGATGGGTTTGATGAGGGCTTTCTACCTTTCGGGCGCGCATACGATCGTGTCGGCATTTTGGGCCATCCGTGATCAATCCGCACACGCATTCTCCAAGACTTTTTACAATGATTACGACGGCACGAACGCGGCGGCTGCAGTAAGCGCCGCCTCCAAAGCCATCCGTGAGACGTCGCCCCACCCGTACTTCTGGGGCGGTTTCGGAACCTTTATTCGCAAGCGAGGAGGAACTCGTTATGAAGCATGACGTTGTAGAAATCCGGGGTTCGTTGCTCTTCGACTCCTGGTTCGAAGACAGCCCGCTGGTGCGCGATGCCTCTCCGGAGGACCGTCATCTGATCTATGAAGGTGGCGGCGTGATCCTGGACCTACTGGTCAAGAAGGCCAGTGATACGCCGTGCCTACATGTGGGGGGACAGGTATTGCCGGACGGAGACTCAGCGAGAAACGTCGCAAATCTTCCAGTCGTGATCCACCAAGGAGCGGAAGAGTCGCGTACTCGTACCAATCCGATCGGAGAATTCATGTTCCACGCGGTGCCGGGCGGGAACTTCGACCTGTCGATCTCCCTGCGAGGCTGCCGCTTTGTCGTTCGAGGGCTGGGATCGAATGACCCACGAGCCTGGCGACTCGCCTACTCGGTCGACAGCAAGGGGTAATGGAGATGGTACTGATGCGCAGACTCGGGGTGTTGGTACTCGGGGTATGTCTCTCGGCGGGTCAGGCGACCGCATCGGACAGCATCAATCTGATCGTGACGCTTCATCAAGCGGACGCGATCGGAGAGATCATCCGCGAGCACGGCGGTCAGGTTCTTGCACAAGTCGGCGAGCAGCCCGTGTTCCTGGTGCGTTTGGATCACGATCACGCGTCGGAACTGGCAAGGGACCCCCGGGTGGTTGGAGTCGAGCGGGAGCAGGTTGTCTCGCTGGATCGCTATCCGGATCAGCAAGCCCAGTTGGAAGGTGGCCTCGAACCCGGCCAGTCCGTGATGTCGCTATTCAGCAGTTATGGATGGGAGGAGTTCTACGGCACCTGGGTGCTGAAGGATTACATGGACCAGGAAGCGCTCCACATGATCGACGCGGACGACGTTCGCGATCTGACGACCGGCGCGGGAGCCCGAATCGCGTTCATCGACACGGGTGTGGACTTTGACCATCCGGCCCTACGTCCGTGGGTGGATCCCGGGATCGATTTGCTCGGAACGGGATCGGCTTCGGAATGGAGCGGCCTGGACCAGTCGGTGATGTCTTTGTTTCGGCACGGCGTCCGGCAGATTACCAACGGCGCTTCCCTCGATCAGTCGGTCATGTCCCTGTTCTGGGACAGCTTGGGGCTTTACCTGGACCAATCGGTCATGTCGCTCTTCGGCGAGGACGGAGGCGAAGATCCGGCCACCTATCCGACGATGTTCGGTCACGGTACGCTAGTAGCCGGACTGCTGCACGCTGTCGCCCCCGAAGCCGTCTTAGTTCCCGTTCGCGCCTTCGATATTCAGGGAAACTCGACGCTTTTCCTGGCGACCGCGGCGGTCTACGCCGCTGTTGAGCAGGACGTCGACGTGATCAACATGAGCTTTTCCATCGGAGAGGATTCCGATGCGTTCCGGCGGGCGCTCGACTTCGCATGGTCACATGGGGTCGTTCTGGTCGCCTCGGTCGGTAATGAGAACCGTTATGCCGACGATGTCTATCCGGCGGCCTATCCGCACGTGATCGGGGTGGCCGCGACAGAACGAAAGGATGACTACCTGGCTCCCTTCTCGAACTACGGAAACGCGGTCGAGGTCGTGGCACCTGGCCGCGGAGTCGTGTCAACGTTTCCCGGAAGCCTGTACGCCACCGCGTCCGGTACCTCGTTCAGTGCTCCCCTGGTCAGCGGCGCTGTCGCCCTGTTGATGTCGGTCGGAGATCGCGCGGACAAGGCCGCACTGAAAACTGTCGTGACGGCCGATTCGATCGACGATGACAACCCGCAGTTTCGAGGAATGCTGGGACGTGGACGAATCAACCTGGAGAACGCTCTTGACCGAGAGAAGGCAGAGGCCCTGATTCGGGCAGCGACACCAGCTCCCACGCTGCTTGAGAAATTCCCGGGGTGGTGATCAGAGATCGGACGGGAAGACACCGGGCTCGAATCAGAGCTGAGGGACGTTCCCTCCGTCTTGGGCGCCACAGACTGAGCTTGGGAGCGGCCTCCCAACGTTGCTATGGAACTTTCTAGCGCAGACGTCAGTCTGATCGGCAGGTTCGGCCGCACGATGGCGCAGTCATCCGACATGTCTTCGGCTGCCCTGGAGGCACTGAAGCTGGTCCGCAAGCTGGCCTCGGCAACCGAGTTACGTATCGTAAACGCTTCCGCGGGACGTTGGAAGGAGTGGCACGCGACGGGCAGACGGGTCCGCGAATCCGAGACCCTCGAGTGGCCTTCGCCTTCACCCGCCGCCCGAACGGTTCAGTTCGAGACCGGCCGGGAACAGTACGGCTTTGTTTCGGTCAGCCCCGACTCGGAAGAGGCAGAGTGGGTGCTGGAGCTGATGGCGCCGCACATCGCGGCTGCGCTGACCCTGGTTGCGGCGATCCGGCAGGCCCAGAAGAGCGCCGTATCGGAGGCGGAGTTGGTTCGCGCGGCGCTTCGAGCGCGGGAAGAGGAGCGGCGACGTATCACGCATGAGCTGCACGATGACGTCGGACAAACGATTGCCTCTCTGAAGCTCAAGGTGAAGCTGGTCCAGGACCGAATCCGAAAGAACGGTTCGGGTCCAAACGCCGCCGACGAGTTGGACGAAGTTCGAGAGGGTATCGGCGGCTTGCTTTCGAGGATTCGTGACCTGTCGCACACGCTCTATCCGAGAATCCTCGACACGCTCGGTCTCGTGCCGGCTCTACGCGACCTGGCCGAGCAGGTCTCCAACCCCGAAGGCATCCAGATCCGGTGCGAGGTCCAGGGCGAGTTGCGACCGCTCGAAGAAGACATTGCCGTCGCCCTGTACCGATGCTGCCAGGAATGCGTCAGCAACGCGATTCGGCATTCGGGTGCTTCGAGCGTAGCCATTCGCATCCTCTTTGCGCCATCCGAAGTATTGGTCATCGTCGAAGACGATGGCGGCGGTTTTGACCCAAGACGTTTTTACGATTCGACTGGCAAGTTGATGAGCTCGGGTTTCTTGACAATTCGGCAACGGATGAGCGATGTCGGAGGGTCTTTCCGCATCGGCACCGCCACCGGACGGGGAACCTCAATCGGAATGGTCGTTCCGACCACCACGAAAGAAGAAGACAAACAAAATGGTAATGACAACCGAAAGAATTAGAGTCCTGATCGCTGACGACCATGCCATCCTGAGACAGGGCCTGCGCCGCATTCTGGAGGAAGAAGCCGACATGGAAGTCGTCGGCGAGGCCGCGACCGGTTCGGAAGCCGTTGCGCTCACCGAAGAACTCAATCCGGACATCGTCATCATGGACATCTCGATGCCGGATCAGAACGGCATCGAGGCCACGCGGAAGATTTCGACGACGGGAACTTCCAAGGTTCTGGTGTTGACCGTCCACCCGGAACGGCAGGTTATCGCGAGCGCCGTCACTGCGGGCGCCTCGGGCTATCTGCTGAAGGATTCGCTGGACACCGAACTGCTGAGCGCGCTACGGACAATCCGCAAGGGCGGCTCGGTGTTCTCTTCCGACATCACGCGGATCCTCGCCGACGTGGCCCAGGGATTCGAGAACTCCCAACGCAGCATCGAGTCCCTCACCCCTCGCGAGCGGGAGGTGTTCTACCTGCTCGCGGACGGCAAATCCTCGAGCGACGTTGCCAAGACGCTGTTCGTCAGTCCCAAGACGATTCACACGCACCGACAACACATCATGGACAAACTGGGGATGAAAACGATCGGGGAACTCATCCGATACGCAATCCGGGAAGGCCTCGTCAAGACCGGTTAGCGGGTCACCCCGTCGCTACCGCTCCGGGTTCTGATAACTGTCCGCCAAGGCTGCCACAGAACCGCGAGCGGTAGCGACCGGGTAATTCCCCTTCCCCTGAGTCGAAATCCGGCGCAGAAGCCAATGGGCGGGGGCCCGACGCTAAGGTTAGTTGTATTCCCTGATGGCGATCGGCGCGTACGGGAATGAAGCGTTGGCGTCGCTGATCGCCGTCGTGTTGTACAGGATGCCGTTCCCGCCACCACCATTAAAGTCTGCGATCACGTCGCCACGGTCGGCGAGTTGGTCTCCCACGGCGTTGCCGTTGTAAGGGGTGCCACGGGTCTTGGCGAGGAAGATCCCGCCTGTGACGACACCGTTTCCGCCACCGTTCCAGTGAAGCTCGCCCTGGCCGATGATGAGGATCAGCCCGGTCCAGGAGAAGTTGCCGCTGACCGTCAGCGAGCCGCGCACAAGAAGGATGCCGTATCCGTCGGCCGGACCGAAATCGAGGTCACCGTGGACGACCGTTACCTGGTAGTCGTTAGCTGCGCCGATGTCGGTGCTGATGGACGTTTCCCCGTTCCAGGCGGGATAGTAGGAGGTGGTCGCTGAAGCAGACGCGCTGGCTACGATCGACTCCAGCCCGGTGGTCGTCGTCAGCAATCCCGCAAGTTCGCCGCTGACGTCCGCCACGTCCGGTTCCCCACCGTCCCCAGTGTAGTTGTCCTGTCGGTTATCCGGGATCGCGTCTGTCACGGTCGTGTCGTCGCCCGCCGTGATGACACCGATGGCATTCTCGTCATTCCCGCTACCGGCTTGGTCGTTGCCGTCGATCTGAAATAGGTTGGAATTCGCCGCATCGAACAGGCCGATTCCTCCGTTCAGTGTCAACGCGGCTGGGACTGGAGGAAAGCTTCCACGTTTGACGACAACTTCGATCGTCTTCGACGCTGTTCCTATCGTGCCAGTGGCGACCAGCGTGACGACGTCGTTGGTCTCGGTCGTCGACGTCTCGCCGTCCACGGGGTCGTTCCGCATGAAGACGTGGTACCTACCGACGGTATCCCCGGAAGCGTCGTTCAGCGTCTCGCCCGTCCCGATAAGACCCGCGTCGGTCGGGATCAGTGGGATGTCGTCCGCCGCAACGAGCGTGTCCAGGTCCACGGAAGTCGATAGGTTTCCATCGGCAGCTGCCGCCGCCACCAGATCCGCGCTAAGGGCATTTGCCGAAGTTCGGAGTTGTTCCCGGGCAACCTCGATCCCGGCTTCAGCCAGGAACAACAACTGGGTGTTGGTTCGGTAGTTATCCGCGATGCGCACGTCGACCGTCGTGCTACTCAACAGCGCGCTGCCGAGGATCGTCAGGAAGCTCAGAATCAGCAGGGCCGTGATCAACGCCAAGCCGTTTTCGGTGTTGGGTCTGGGTCTCTGTTCGGTTCCTTTGGTCATCGTCTTCCGTCAGTAGAGCGCCGCGTTGCGTGGATAGATACTCATCGATATCGCATAGGTCCGTTTGACGCCGCTCGACGCCATCTCGTCAGCCGTCTCGGCGGCCAACGTGAAGTCCACCCTCCGGATCGTCGCCCGGTTCGCAAGCGTGTCTGCCGTCACGATGTTGTTGCTCTGGTCGTAGTAAGTGAACGTCAGGGCCGTGAATCCTTCACCGACACTGCTGTACGTGATGCTCGGAGAGTCCACGGTCGTCCAGGCGCGGGAACTTCCCCGCTGGATGTCGTCACCGTTGAGACGGTACGCGATGGCCTGTTCGACGATCAGATGGGGCAACGAGGCGAAGGTGCCCCCACCGGTCGAGATGTGCGATGGCGTCACTGTCAACTGCGTGTCGGCAATCGCGGTGATCCTCGCCCGCACCCACGTCCAGGAATTGTCGCTCGGTCCCCAAAGGAACAGATAACGGTCCGTGTTGCTCCCGACCAGATCATCGATGTCGGTATCGTCATCGATCGTAATCGTCACTGATGTATCCACTACGTAGGTCAGGGGCGGGGTTCCACCAACCGTCGCCCGGGCGTTGTTGACCGAGGCACGGAAGATGATCGTGCCCGATCCCGATCCGTTGACGAACGTCTGAGAAGCCTCGGCCGCCGTGCCGTCGAGGGACTGCGAATAAACCGGGACGCCCTGCCCGGCCATCCGGAGTTCGTCGGTGATCATCGACGCCACGGCCCGGGTGCTCTGTTGCATCTCCAGGACCAGGTTCTGGTCCTGGAACACCCGCTCGTTCTGGAGGAACAGTTGGAAGGAGATCATGCCGATGCCCATCGTGATGGACATCGCGAAAATCATCTCGATGAGGGAAAAGCCCGCTGCGGTTCGCGCACCAGGTGTTTGTTCAGAAGCCACTGGTCAAACTCGTCGTCGTCCGGATCAACTCGGCCATCTGCCCGCTGGCACCGCCACGCTGCGCATAGACGGCCACGGTAATGATGAGTGGGTTGGCGTCGGAAATCATCCAGAGGGTCAGGTAGGGTGCCGTCGTCGTAACGGTATCGGTCGTGAGGGCTCCGCTGGTCGAGATGGAGACGTATTCGAAGTAGTTCGCCGTCGGGCTGGAAGAATCCAGCCCCCCGCCCGCCGTCAGACCGGCCATTCCCGTCGAGCGAAGACTTTCTATTTTCGTGTTTGCGAGCAAAATACCCGTCGTCATCTGCTCCGTGTACATGTTGGTCCGGATGGAATAAGAAAACAGCGACGCGACCGCCAGCAGGCCCGTCACCAGAACCACGGTGGCAACCATTGTCTCTACGAGCGTAAACCCGCGGCTACTGGACATACGATCTCCCCGACGTCTCGACGGCGACGTTCGCCGTTAACCCGTTCGGATTCGTGATGACGAACGTCGCGGTGGTCGATGCGTTTCCGCGCGATTCAAACTCCGCAATGGCACCCGTCGTACCGATCGTAAACCCATCCGGCATCTCGAACGTGTCCTCTACGGTCCAGGAGCCTGTCCCCTGCTCCTCCCGAACATAGGTCGTGGTGCCCGAGACCTTGATCCGATGGTCGACGTTCTCGGTCACGGCCAGGATCCGGGCGTTCGACAGGTTCCCGCTGACCTCGCGCGCGATCGCGTCCAGGCGGTAATCCTCCTGAACGTCCGCCAACTGGGGCAGGGCTACCACCCCAACGCTGCCGATGATGCCGACGACCACCAGAACCTCCAGAAACGACATTCCCCGGTGCCGACTGATACCCCGTCCGGAGCTCCTTCCGTTTCTTGCTATGCACTTGACTGGCCAAGCGTTTCGCATAATGTCCTCAGTTGTTTACCTAAGCACTGACCTCATTCTTCCAAACAGGCGTACGCCAATCTCAACGCGGGGCCACGCCTGGCACAAGAGGTTTTTTAAATAATTACTGTTATTATAGTAATTAGCGACGTCTACAGGGGGGTGGTGGATTGCAGAATCCCCCCCGATCGGGGGGCATGACGTCTGTGGCGAGCCTGGAGGCACCCCCTGGTCAGGGAGCCAAAGTCGCCTTTGTCGCTGAAATCGCGGTCAGAAGTTTCCGGCTCGTTGGCGAAGGCTCGGACTAGTTCCGAACCTCTCTCCATCCGGAAATCATCAAGCCTCCGAAGCCACCGCCACCGGTGTAGGTGATCGTAGGATTGCCGCTGAATTCCATCCAACCGCTCGACAGTGCAACCAGATTGCTACCGTCCGGCGCGAAATTCGTGTCCTCCACGTCGGCCGCGATGACCTGTCCGTTGATGTTCGGGTTGCCGCTGATATCGACCTGATGGTTGGCGAAGAAGACCCCTTCGATGGTCGTGGTTTCTGCATTACCGTTCAGTTTGAGATCGTAGCCCGCCACCATCGCGTATGAGACACCGCCGACAACAAGATCCGGGCTCAGAGCTGAGGGGCTGCCGGAAACCTCGATAGAGCCATCGGCGACGAAGCTGGCCGTGCCGCTGACGTCGCCGATCGTGATGCGCGTGTTTTCCGCATACCAGGTTCCGGATATTGCTGCGTCGATCTCCCACTTGGGGTCGCTCCATGACCACCCGCTGATAGGACCAGTCGTCGCCGCGGTAGCCACGTTGTAGATCGTACCGTCGTCCTTCATGATGTAGTCGGCAGCGGCATTCAAGGCGGCGAAGTCTACAGCCGGCACGTTGATCGTGTCTTCGCCTTCTCTGACATCTATGCCGCCGCCGCTCTCGTCGCAAGCCGCTCCCGTATTTCCCTGAGCGGGGGGGTCCTCGATGCTGCCCGAGGTGCTGAAATGGAGTTGGGCACACGCGTCGGATCCGTTGAGATGAATGTTTCCATTCGTATGCACCGAGCCGCCCGCACCCATGATCTTCGTGGCGGAACCGATCCGCAGGTTGCCGTCTACCAGGACGGCAGGCAGGTCCTCCGTGCCAAGCAAGAGTTCGACGCTGGCCGTCGCGCCGTCGGCGCCCGTTCCGACCGACAACACGCGCACCGAGCCGTTGGAATCAGCGTCCGTGTCAGAGTCGCCATCGTCGTCGTCGCACACCGAAACGACATAGCTTCCACCGCCGAAGTTGTAACCGGCCTGCGGGATGGGATCGGTAGCAGCCGAGTCCAACTCATCAGCAGTACACCCCGTGTTGTCGACAGACCCCCCCGTCAGCAGTGAGGTGTAGTCGGAGATGCTCATAGCTATGATCAGCTCGCGGGCATGGTTGAGGCCGGCCTCGGCGATATAGCCCGCCTCGATGGCTTCCTCTTCGTTTTCGCTGATCATGAACGCGATTCGTCCGGTCGTCGTTATTGCCAAACCCAAAACGGTCAGGATCGCGAGCGCTATCAGCGTAATCAGCAAGGCGACGCCCCGCTGCCTCGATTCTCCCTGGTATTCCATGTCCTGATCCCTCGCTTCGGCGTAAGTCAGTTCCGGCTGCTCCTGACAAAGGCCGAAGAGTTGAACGTCATCGTGTTGCTGCCGACTGTCTGCGCCGTCAACGTGATGCGGACGAGTACGATGTCGGCGACATTTGCCACGGGGTCTGCGATCGCCCCGCCCGTGTCATCCAGATAGGTAAAAGCAATCGCGTTGATGCCTTCGAGGAATGGCACGGCACCACCCCCCGCCTCCTCGATCAGGAGGACGTCGTTGGCGGTAGTGAACGTCACGTCTTCATAATCATCGTCGAGCGCCCCGTCGGCAGGATTCCAGTCCGCCTGCATCCGTATGCTGTCGTAGACATCGTTGTCGTCCGGGTCCGCATCGAGCGCCGTGACACCCACATCTTCCGGGTCGGATCCGGCCATCCGAATGAGCCGCACCATGTTGTCGAGCGCCGTGACCGCATTCGTCTGGATCTCGACTAACTGTCTCTGTTGAATGTATTGCTGCTGTACGCTGACCAGAATCTGCAGCACCATGCCGAGAACGATCGACAGCACTACTGTGCTGATCAACAGCTCGATGAGGCTGAAGCCGGCGTCCGACGAACCAGTTGGTCTCAACTCGTCCATTCCTTCCTTTGGCCGTAACACGGCCTTCGAGGGTCCGCCACAGGCTGCTACGGTGGCAGCAACACCTGGAATTGGAACGGCGGCACGGTTACGTTAGCGTTGTTGGAAACGACTGTTACCGTCACGTCGAGCGTTCCTGCGGGTCCGGCGGCAACGACCCACCGAACAGTAAACGGTGTTCCAGCGGGCTGACCGAAATGGTCCGCAACGTCGCTGTCGAGGGCCCCCCCAACCGCGAGTTGATCGTCACTGGTCGGCAGCGCGCTCAGCTCTTCGATGATCGCCTGTCCGATCGAATGAGCAACAGCGGCGTTCCGCGAATCCCCCTGCAGCCGGATTCCCCAGGCGATCAACGGAATCAGCGCCAGCGACGCCGCGACGAACACCAGCATTGCGATCCCGGTCTCGATAAGCGTAAAGCCCCGTTCCCGACCGAGGTTGCTCGATACTCTCATCAGTTCACCGTTATGCGGCCTGTCGCTGAGACGGTGATCGTCTTCTCCATATCGGCTGTTTCGATCACGATCGTCCGCGCAACTGTCGGCCGCCCCATCGAGTCAAAGCGAATTTCGGCAGGGGTTCCTTCCTGGAAACCCACTGTGCTCTGCAGCAATCCCGGGATCCCGACATCGATGGTTGCCGGTGTGTCGTCGGTGGTCCGAACCTGAACCTCACCGTCGTCGGAATCAATCGCCAGCCAGGCTTGCCGGTTTCGCTTGATTGCGTTGAGTCGCGCTTGCAGGGCTTTGTTGTAGATCATAGAGGCACTGCCGTCGAGGCGGAACGTCTGTAACGTCCGGTCGACGTTCGGAACGGTCACTATCGACACGGCAAGAATTATCAACACGACGATCATCAACTCGAAAAGCGTGAAACCGCCGGCGCGCCGTTCAGCCGCAAAGACAGGGCCAGATCGTGGTGGGCAATGTCGGGCGTCTGTCATTCCCGATTCCTACGGCAAGAACGCACGTTCCCGTGGGCCAGATGGTAGTACCGGTGCCAGCGGCGCATCGTTAGTCGTCCATACTCAGGAGACTGACCAGAGTTTGTCGCGTTTGTCGCGTTTGTCGCCTCATTGTAAAACCTACGTAGAAGACCATAAGACCGCAGGGGCGGTCAAAGCGCAAGCAAACTTTTTTGGTCCGGTTCTTCCGGACGCTCGGTTTCAGCTAACGACTCAATCCAGGGAATTTATCTGGAACTGGCGGGTCGGGCGATGCCGTTCCTACGTCCGACAACACCGTCTGCTGCTACGACAGCTTGGTCGCAGAACCGGTGTGTTCCGAGAGGCAGTTGGGACCGCACCAGGCATTCGACGTCGAACGTGAAGTTGCATGTGGGTGGGTTGTGGGTGATGGCACAGCGTTTGATTCGGCCGTTCGTCTGGTGTGAGTCGTCCCAGAACGCGCCCGTGTAAATCCTCGGTCAGAAGTCGCGCGGCGTACTCTAAGGAGGTTGCTGCAAGGATTCTGAAGCGTAAGCTGCAGATGCGTTCTAACTGCGCGCTCGCGCCGTCTTCATCTCTGCGTGATATTCCTGGAGCGTACGCACCGTCAGCGATTCGCGCTGCAGGTCCCGAATCCCATTCACTGCCGCCTGGGCTCCTGAGAGTGTTGTGATACAAGGGATCCGATACTGCATGGCGGCTCGTCGGATCGCCTTCTCGTCGAAGTGGGACTCGCGTCCAAGGGGTGTGTTGACAACCAGATCGACGTCCCCGCTCCGGATACGGTCTTCGATGTTCGGTCGGCCTTCGTTGACCTTGAAGACACTCTCGGTTTCGATCCCGACGTTCCTGAGCCTGTCCGCGGTTCCCGACGTCGCCAGGATCTTGAAGCCCATATCGCGGAGTGCGGATCCGATCTCGGCGAGGAATCTCTTGTCGTGTTCGTTCACGCTGAGAAAAGCCATCCCGGAACGCGGCAGTATCGTTCCCGCGCTCATCTGGGCCTTGATGAAGGCCTTGCCGAACGTGTCGTCGATCCCCATCACCTCGCCCGTCGACTTCATCTCGGGACCCAGGATCGTGTCGACTCCCGGAAAGCGCGCGAACGGGAAAACCGGTGACTTCACGAAGTAGTGGAATATTTCCAACTCCTCGGGCAGGTCGAACGCACTCAAGGGTTCACCGATCATCAGCCGAGCGGCGACCTTTGCTAGCGGAACCCCGGTGGCCTTGCTCACGAAGGGCACCGTCCGCGAAGCGCGCGGGTTGACTTCCAGCACGTACACTATTTCGTCCTGGACGGCGAACTGCACGTTCATCAGACCCACAACGTCGAGGGCCTTCGCGAGGTCCCGGGTGTGACGGCGTATCGTGTCGCGACTCGTATCACTCAACCGTTCGGCCGGCAGGACGCACGAACTATCGCCCGAATGTACGCCGGCCTCTTCGATGTGCTGCATGATACCGCCGATGACGACCCGTTCAGGATCGCACAGCGCGTCCACGTCGATCTCCATGGCATCTTCCAGGAAGCGGTCGATGAGAATGGGCCGCTTCCCGGAAACCTCTACCGCTTCCTTCATGTAGTCATCGAGAGCGCTCTCGTCGTAGACGATCACCATCGCACGGCCGCCCAACACGTACGACGGTCGCACGAGAACCGGGTAACCAATCTCTTCGGCCGCCGCCCGTGCCTGCTCGGACGTCACCGCCGTCCCGTTCGGAGGCTGCGGAATGCCCAGGTCGGCCAGCAGGCGGCCG
The DNA here is from genome assembly GCA_965206125.1 of Terriglobia bacterium. GTDB lineage: Bacteria > Acidobacteriota > Terriglobia > 20CM-2-55-15 > 20CM-2-55-15 > CAXWPM01. Next base: position 150,926 of record CBDBIN010000039.1, on the reverse strand, counting down.
AACCGTTTGCGGTCTTCCGCCAGGTCGATCGACTGCGGCGACGTGCCGACGATAGGTACGCCCGCACTCTGGAGCTCGAGCGCAAGGTTGAGCGGAGTCTGTCCACCGAACTGCACGATCACACCCTCGGGCTTCTCTGCTTCGACGACGTGCAACACGTCCTCGAGCGTCAGCGGCTCGAAGTACAACCGGTCCGACGTGTCGTAGTCGGTCGACACGGTCTCAGGATTGCAGTTCAACATGATCGTTTCGAATCCGGCTTCCTTCAGCGCAAACGAAGCATGGCAGCAGCAGTAATCGAACTCAATACCCTGGCCGATGCGGTTTGGACCGCTGCCGAGAATAATGATCTTCCTGCGGTCGGTCGGGGCCGATTCGTCTTCCTCCTCGTAGGTGGAGTAGAGATAGGGCGTAAACGACTCGAACTCGGCGGCGCAGGTGTCGACCCGCTTGTAGACGGGCCGGACACCGAGTTCGCGCCGACGGTCCGAGACCGCGGACGCATCGCTGCCCAGTAGTCCTGCGAGGCGATCGTCCGAGAAACCGCAGCGTTTGGCCTCAAGCAGTTTGTCAGGCGACAGGCCGGCGAGCGTGCCCGAACTGAGATCTGCTGCGAGAGCAGCGACCTCGGCCAGCTCGTTGATGAACCAGGGGTCCATGCCGGTGATCCGTACGATCTCGGCGACGTCCATTCCGTTCGACAACGCGTAGAGCAGGTTCGGCAGCCGATCCGGGTTGGGTGTCACCAGGTGGTAGCGAACGCGCTCTGGGTCGATGATCTCCGAGCCGGGGTCCTTGCCGGTCTCCAGCGAACGAATCCCCTTGAACAGGGCCTCCTTGAACGTTCGTCCGATCGCCATGACTTCGCCCACCGACTTCATCTGAGTCCCGAGCAGGGGTTCGGCCTCGCGAAATTTTTCGAACGCCCATTTCGGAATCTTGACGACGACGTAATCGAGCATCGGTTCGAACGATGCAGGCGTCTTTTTCGTGATGTCGTTCGGTATCTCGTCCAGCGTGTACCCGACGGCCAGTTTCGCTGCGATCTTCGCGATCGGGAATCCCGTCGCCTTGGAAGCCAGGGCAGAACTCCGTGAAACGCGGGGGTTCATTTCGATCACGACCAACTCGCCGCTCTCGGGATTGACTGCGAACTGAATGTTGGATCCACCCGTTTCGACACCGACCTTCCGGATGACGGCCACCGCGGCATCTCGCATACGTTGGTATTCCCGGTCGGTCAGGGTCTGGGCCGGCGCTACCGTGATCGAGTCGCCCGTATGCACTCCCATCGGGTCGAAGTTCTCGATCGAGCAGATGATGACGACGTTGTCCCGGAGGTCACGCATGACCTCCAGTTCGTACTCTTTCCAGCCGAGGACGGATTGCTCGACCAGCACCTGATGGACGGGACTGAGATCCAGACCCCGGGCGACGATCTCCAGGTACTCCTCGCTGTTGTAGGCAATGCCGCCCCCGGAGCCGCCGAGTGTGAACGACGGCCGGATGACAGCCGGAAACCCGATGCGCTCGATGACGCGTTCGGCCTCGCGCATGTTTTCGGCAACCTCACTCTCGGGCGTCGCGAGGCCGATTTCCTTCATTGCCTCCTTGAACAAAAGGCGGTCTTCGGCAACCTTGACGGCCATCAACTTCGCGCCGATCATCTCGACGTTGTTCTTCTCCAGAACACCGCCCTCGGCGAGTTCAACGGCCAGGTTCAGCGCGGTCTGGCCCCCGACGGTTGGAAGTAGAGCGTCCGGTTTCTCGCGGTCGATCACCTGGCTGACAAACTCGAAGGTCAGCGGCTCGAGGTAGGTGCGGTCTGCCACCTCCGGGTCGGTCATGACGGTCGCCGGGTTCGAGTTCACCAGGACGATCTCGTAGCCTTCCTCCCGCAACGCCTTACACGCCTGAGTGCCCGAGTAATCGAACTCGCATGCCTGGCCGATCACGATCGGGCCGGAGCCGATGATCAGGATCTTGGAAATGTCCTCGCGTTTAGGCATCACGCATCATGCGGAAAAATTTCTCGAACAAGTAGTAGGAATCATGGGGGCCGGGCGACGCCTCCGGGTGGTATTGCACGCTGAAAGCGGGTAGACGTCGATGCTCGACTCCCTCGATAGTCTGATCGTTCAGGTTGATGTGGGTGATCCGCACTTCCTCATCGTCGAGGCTGTCCGGATCGACGGCAAACCCGTGGTTCTGCGCTGTGATTTCCACGCGGCCGGTGTCCACGTTCATGACGGGATGGTTGCCGCCATGGTGCCCGTACTTGAGCTTGAACGTCCGTCCTCCCAGCGCGAGCCCCATGATCTGGTGGCCCAGGCAGATACCGAATACGGGCTTGCTCCCGATCAGCTTGCGGATATTGCCCACGGCGTAGTCGACGGCCTCCGGGTCGCCCGGACCGTTCGAAAGGAAAATGCCGTCCGGATTCAAGTCCAGAACGTCGGCGGCACTCGTCGACGCGGGGACGACTCGCACGTCGGCTCCACAGTGGACGAGGTCGCGCAGGATGTTGGTTTTGATACCGAAATCGTACGCGACAACGCGAAATCGAGTCTTACCGGCGTCCAGATCGGCAAACTCGATGAACTCGACAGCCTCGGTCGGCGCCTCGTAGGCTTCTTTGGCCGTCACGGCGCCGGCCAGGTCTCGGCCGACCATCTCCGGGGATCCGGAAACCTTGGCACTCAGCGATTCGAGGTCGTCGTCTATCAACGACAAGACTGCGCGCATCGCCCCCTTCGTGCGGATATGTCGCACGAGCGCGCGCGTGTCGATGTCCGCGATCGCCGGGATGCGGTTGCGCTCGAGGTAGTCCCCGAGTGGTTCCGTCATCCGCCAGTTGCTCGGGTGCGGCGACATGCGGCGTACGACAAACGCCTCGAGGAACGGGCGTCGGGATTCGACGTCCTCGGTGTTGACTCCAGTGTTGCCGATCAGCGGGTAGGTCATCGTAACGATCTGACCCGCGTAGGAAGGATCGGTGAGGATCTCCTGGTAGCCGGACATCGATGTATTGAAAACGACTTCGCCAACAGCTTCGCCCTCGAAGCCGTGGCCGGAACCACGGAACACCCGACCATCCTCGAGGAGCAATGTCGCTTTCATTAATCGATCGTGCCCATCTTGCTCATCGGCCAGTAGCGGAAGACAGCCTTTCCATAAATATTCTGTTCGGGTACAAGACCCCACATGCGGCTGTCGTTGGATTGATTGCGGTGGTCGCCCAGGACGTAGTAGTGGCCCGGCTCGACCTGGGTAGACTTGTAGCTTCTCCGATCGAAATAGTTCGGGGGCACGTAGATCTCGTCCAGCACTTCGTCGTTTACGATGACCGTCCCCCGATTCACTTCAACGACGTCTCCCGGCAACCCGACTATCCGCTTGATGTAAGATTTCGTCGGATCGAGCGGATACCAGAAGACGACAATGTCTCCCCTCTCGATGCTGCCGATCCGGTAGACGAACTTGTTGACGAAAATTCGCTCCTGATCGACCAGTTCCGGAAGCATGCTGGTGCCTTCCACCTTGACCGGCTGGTAGAAGAAAACGACGATGATGATGGCGGTTCCGATCGCGAAGAAGACGTCTCGCGCCCAACCTCGTACCTCACTCAAAAGACTCAGCTGACGCTCTACGGGCGGCGCATCTGTAGCCGCAGTTGTCTGCTCTTCTGGATGTTCGGAGTTCATGACTGATTCGCCGGACTAGCAGCCTGTGGTGGAAGTCGGTCAACCACAGGCTCCGTAGCTACAATCTCAGTATGCCGAAGTCATCTTAGAGGATTCAAGATCGATTCGAAAGCCTCAACGCCGGAGAGGTGTGGCGGGAACCCGCAGGCGGTATCGGGCACCCGTGTCGGGCACTTCGACAATAAAGACTCCCCCGACGGAGGGAGCGGCGTTCTGCCCACCGAGGAAGTCGACGTATTCCGCGCTCAACGGGCCTGCCGACCGCTCGCCCGCAATCACCGATTCGTGGGTCCCCCGAACAAAGCTCGCCGGAGGTCCCAGGACAATCTCGAAGGCGAGCCGAAAATCGACGGCATCGCCCGCCAGGTAGATTCGGGCTTCGACCCGCTCTCCATCCCGGAACCCGTCTATCGACATCAACTCGAGTGGAGCGATATCCACCCAAGCGGCGCCGTCGGCTCGTTCCAGACGCGGACCCGATGGAGCGCAGGAGAGTGTGGTAAGGAGAAGGACCGAGCACACAAGTCGAACCATGAACCGACCTCCGGCAGAACCGGGAGCGGTAGCGACCGGGTGGCAAAAACCCGTAGACTCCTGCGCATCGACCCGGTCGCTACCGCTCCCGGTTCTGTTATCGCCACAGGGTGAAGGACTTTGTAGTTCCAAAAACGACCCCCACACGGTGGTCGAGGTTGGTCAGACCCGCCGTGACACCCAAGTCCCACCGCATCCCGAACAGTTCCCATTGAACGCCGGCACGGGCCTGGGCGCGGTCTTCTCCGCCGACGGTCGGGTTGGACTGCGGGTTTTCCAGACCGTTGACCTCGAACGCCAGCCGTATCCTTCCGACAGGCACGAACGCTGCGACTCCGTAAGTCAGGACATCCTGCTGGGCCGACGCGCGTTCTGCGTCGTCGAGGATGCCGAGCCCCAGGTTCCCGAAGACGTATGCAGTTCCGATGGACTTGCCGACCAGGAGGCTTCCGAAGAAGTCCGTTCCGTCCTTGCCGATACTCTCGTTGCTGGAATTCGGGAGCACGACTGTCGTACGCAGGGTCAGGTCCGGCAGTCCCCCGATCGCACCGACCAGCGCGATCTTTGTCGAAACCTGGCTATCGCCCCAGTCGTTTCTCTGTCCCGAGCCCCCCTCGCGGACCCACAGGTAGTTGCGCAGCACACCGGTGACCTGGAATTCCACTCGACGGGCCAAGCCGAAGTGAAAACCACCGTCTACCATCGAAAGCAGGTTACCCCCGACTCCGTTCACCGGCAGACGCACGCTGTCGAAGTAACCGAAACCCAGCTCGGTGATGAGGGTCCCTTCCGTTATCAACCGGGGGTCCTCGGTCAGCAGGGGCCGTTGCTGGGCCGCGACAAGCGGCGGCACCAACAGGCCGATCAAGACCAGGGCCGTCACAAGAACAGTTGATTTCATAGAACTCCCAATTGATAGCCGATGAGCGCGGCACCGACGATGGCCGCGGTCTCGGAACGCAGTATATTCGATCCGAGATGGCTGAACCCAGTGCGCCGCCTGCGCGTTCAGTGAACAGAACCCGCGATTCGGCTTCGGTGGTGAGGGCCAGTTCCAGGGAGGAAACCGAATCCAGGACGGGCAAACGGTACTGTTTGGTCTGCTTCGCCGCTTCTACGATGATCCGACGCCACCGGTCACCGCGTTCTCCGTCCGAAACGTTCGATCGCGCCGCCCGAAACGGAATGATGCGCGTAACACCAACTTCGACGGCCTTTTCGAGAAGCCATTCGAAAGCGGCGGTCTTGATCAGGGCCTGCACGAGGATAATCTCCGCCACAGGCGGCGGGACTGTCCGCTCGTTGTCGACGAAGATCGTGGTCGTCTTCTTCTCGACTGACTGGACCTTCCCCGACCAGACCTTTCCCCGACCGTCGAAGACCTCGATGCTCTCTCCGGCAACGGTCCGGGACACCATCAGATGGCGATGCTCGTCGCCGCCAACGACGATCCGACCCATGTCGGGCTCGGGCTCCGGGCAGTATGCGGACTTAATCGCCATCACCAACGATCATCGCGACCCATTCGCCGCGACCGAGTTCCCTCAGGATCGGCATTCGCTCTTCTCGAAGCCGATCTCGCAACCGGTCTACCTGGGAGTCCAGCACACCGGACAGGACTATCCGCCCACCCGGCGCCAGGCAGCCTGCCAGCTCACCCAGGATTGGATCGATGACGTCCAGCGTAAGGTTAGCGAGGATCAGGTCGGCCGAGCGAGCGCCGAGCGCCGCGATCGTCCCGCAGTAAAGCGCCACGTCCACGTCATTGGTGCGGATGTTCTCCGAAGCGACACCGACGGCGTACGGGTCGATGTCCACACCCACAACGACACGCCATCCCAGCTTTCGGGCTGCGATCGCGAGAATTCCGGATCCAGTACCAAGATCCAGCACGTGAGCGCCCGGCGGGAACTCTTCGAGGGCTTCGAGTAGCAGTTCGGTGGCCTCGTGCGTTCCGGCGCCAAATGCCTGCCCCGGATCGATGCGGATGACGATGCGGCCGTCCCGGGAGCGAGCTTCTTCCCAACTCGGGACGACCTGGAATCGATATCCGACGGGAAAGCTCCTGTACCCGCGCCGCCATTCGCGGGTCCAATCCTGTTGCTCCTGGAAGCCCCGCTCGATGTGTGGGACAGCGGCACCGTTCCTCTCGCAGATACGGCCGATCCGCGCGTCGACCAGAGGTGGAACTCTCCCCTCCTCGAAATACAGGATGAGCGTCACGGCGTCACCGGACCCTGGGGTTTCCCAGACGCCGACGATACCGTCCGACGCAAACTCACCGACGACGGTATCCCTGAGATCTTCGTCAACGTCGACTGTGATGGTAGGCCAGTGCATGGGGAGTTTTCAGTGATCAATTTTCAGCCGAGCGCCACCACGGACTCCTGATTACTGAAAACTGACTAGTGAAAACTGACAGCTATCATTCACCCGAAAATCTCTTTCACTTTTTCGAGGATCTTCTTTTGAATCGGCTGGTTTTCCTGGTTGTCCAAATCCCCGAGCTGCACGATCAGTTCCTTTTGATCACGGGTGAGCTTCTTGGGAACGTTGACGCTGACGTTGACATAAAGGTCACCCTGTCCCCGCCCGTTCGTGCGCGCAATCCCCGCGCCCCGAATACGAAACACGCTTTCAGGCTGGGTTCCAGCGGGAATCTTCAGCAATTCGTCGCCGTCAAGTGTGGGCACGTCGATCGCTGCGCCGAGCGCGGCCTGAGAGAACGAGATAGGAACGTGGCAGAACAGGTCGTCGTCGCGCCGCTCGAAGAATTCGTGGTCCTCAACCTGGATCATGACGTAGAGGTCGCCCGAAGGCCCGCCCCGCGCACCCGAATCTCCCTCTCCCGACACGCGCAGCCTCGAGCCGGTGTCCACGCCCGGCGGTATCTTCAGTTCGAGCGTCTTTTCACGTACGATGCGGCCCTCGCCCCGACAAGTCTTGCAGGGATCCTTGATGAACTGACCACTTCCCTGGCACTGGCTGCAGGTCCGGGTGATCGAAAAGAAACCCTGCTGAAACCTCACCTGGCCGTAGCCATTGCATGTCGGGCAGGAGGTCGGTCCGCTACCCTTCGGCGCGCCAGATCCTCCACACTCTCCGCACGTCTCGTGCCGCGGAACCTTGACGCGCGTCCGCTTGCCGAACGCCGCTTCCTCGAAACTGATGTCCAGATCGTAACGCAGGTCGGCGCCGCGGTTCGACGTGCGCCCTCCACGCCGGGCACCGCCCCCGAACAGGTCCCCGAAGCCGAACAAGTCGCCCAGGATGTCGCTGAAATCGGAGAAAACGCTCGGGTCGAATCCAGCCCCGCCCGGGCCCATCCCCCCGCCCACGCCGGCGTGTCCAAACCGATCATATTGGCCGCGTTTCTTGCTGTCGCTGAGGACGGAATAGGCCTCGGCGGCTTCCTTGAACCGATCCTCGGCTTCCTGGTCGCCTGGATTGCGGTCGGGATGGTACTTCAGGGCCAGCTTCCGGTATGCGCTCTTGATCTCCTGCTCAGAACAATCTCGCCCGAGCCCCAAAAGCTCGTAATAATCGCGCTTCTGGCTCACCCGTCGGTTCCTCCGGCCGGTGCGGCAACGGTGACCATGGCCGGCCGCAGCAGTTTGCCGTGGAGCACGTATCCCTTTCTCAACTCGTTGAGGACGGTTCCCTCCGGCTGGTCGCTGGGCTGTGTGTTGACGGCTTCGTGAACGTGAGGATCGAACGGACGTCCCTCGGCTTCCACTTCCTCCAGGCCGAAGCGCTTGAGGCTGTCGAGAAGCTGCTTGTGGATGAGTTCCAAGCCTTGCCTGACGTCGCCGGAGTCCTCTTTCTCGGACGATGCTTCGCGCAACGCCAGCTCGAACGAGTCCAGCACATTCAACACCTCGCGCATCAGTTCTGCGGAAGCAAACTTCGTGAACTCAGACCGCTCGCGATCGATGCGCTTTCGAAAATTCTCGAATTCCGCCTGTTTCCGCAGAAGTCGATCCTGGAGATCGTCACGTTCGGCAGTGAGTGCTTCCAGCGCAGGGTCCACAGTGTCGGAGCCCGAAACCGAGGTCTCTTCACCGACGCCTCGGAGCTGGTCCATAACGTCCTGATTATTGACTTCTTCTTTCATGACCTCTTCGGTTCGTCGATAGACGTTGCCTAGCGGCGTGCCTTCCGCACGGCCGATCGTTCATTATAGCAGCCGCGTTGCGGACGCTGGGTTCGCCCCAATAGAACGGTTCTGTACGTTAGCTCGTGTGAGTGGTTGTCAGAACCCAGAGCGGTAGCGACGGGGTAACAGCCGATCCACCCGGTCACTACCGTTCCCGGTTCTGTCAGTGAGTTCGGTGGGCGCCTACCGTCAGGCGTTGATCCGGCGGCTGAAGGCATTCGCCAGGTAGAGGACGACCGAGATGCCCTTGCGGTATTCCATCCGCGTCGGTCCGATGATTCCAAGGACTCCAGTCACACCCTCCCTCTGGACGTAGGGGGATGTGATCAGAGTGAAGTCGCGCATGCATGGAGTTCCCAACTCTGAGCCGATCGTAACCTGTACGCCGTCTCCGGTTTCGTCGGGCAGACAGGCGTTCAGGATCTTCACGAGCTTTCCCTTCTCCTCGAACACACGGAACAGTTCCTGCATCATGTCGACATCGGACAGGTCGACCTGGGAGATGATGTTGCCGGTGCCCTGGACGTAGGCCGATTCAGCGGCGCCATCCTCTTCGGAATCAGACAGGGTCTTCGCCCACGTCTCGACGAGGTTTCTCATCATCCGGTCGTACAAGATTCTGTCCTGCTGCATGGCGCTGACGAGTTGTCGCCGAATGTCCGGTAGAGTGCTGCCGGAGAATCGCTCCACGAGGTAATTGCCGGCACGGGTCAACTCTTCCTGGCTGTAAGGTTCGGAAACACGGATCAGTTTCTGTTGCAGCAGTCCCGACTTCGATACGAGGATGACCAGAATCTTCGCGTCGTCGAGTCGCACGAATTCGATGTGCTGGATGACACTCGTTTCGATCGGTGGCGGGACGACGATGCCCACGTTGTGGCATATGTCGGACAGAAGATACGACGCCGTGGCCATCATCGTCTCGGGTGTGTCGACTTCCGACAGCGCCTGGTTGATGTAGGCTTCGTTCGACCGAGTCAGTTTTCCGGAATGTCCCAGACAGTCGACGTAAAATCGATAGCCTTTCTCCGAGGGCGCTCGCCCGGCGGAGGTGTGCGGCTGGAACAGGTATCCGGACTCTTCCAGATCCGCCATGATGTTGCGGATGGTCGCCGGCGAGAGCCGGCTCGGAATTACCTTGGAAACCGTCCTCGAACCGACCGGTTCTCCTGAGCGGATGTACGAGCCGATGACGAGCCGGAGGATCTCCCGGCTGCGTTCGTCAAGCTCGGCGCCGACTGTAGACTTTTGGACCATTTAACCAAGCATATATCATCCGGTTAAGTTCGGTGTCAACCGACCAGCCCAAGACCCTCAAACACCGACTCAACCATGTCAAAACAAGACGGATAGGCCGTTCCGAGGGCATCAGCCGGCCAGCTGAATCCGTCGGCGGAACGAGACCCCGAAATACTCCTGGAACGCGCTCACAACGGCGCCGATCATCTCACCGCTAGTCGGCCTGCGGTTCAGGCACTCTTCCAAGCCTGCCATCTCGCCCTCGAGCAAGGCCGCATCTTCCAGACGCGTCGCGCGGGCCAGTAACTTCCGGTCACAGGTTATCGGCAGGGAGCCATGCTGGAGGAAGCCCCGTCTGAGCCTCCGTTGAGCACTGCCGACGACCTTCCTGCCCCCGACCATCAGTTCATACCGCGACGGAGAGACAAAACAGGGGTAATCCGCCCCGTTTACGGAAGCGCCAAGCCTCCGCGTGTCGGGCGCCAGGACAACATCGGCGCCTAATCGTCGGAACGCCTCGGCAAGGGCCTCGGAGATCCTGCGGTACGTCCCGTAGACAGTTCCCCCGTCGAAATTGGACGGATCGTTGGAAACGACCGCATAGGTCACCTCGTCGTCGTGCAGGACGGCTCGTCCCCCGGTCGGCCGGTGGACGACGGCGAGGCCCTCGGCGCGGCAATATTCGACATCGACGGCCCGGTCGATCTTCTGATTGCGACCGAGCGATATCGTCGGCGCGGCCCACGAGTAGAGACGGAGCACGGTCCGCGGCTCCGGGTCGTCCTCTACTGACGCAAGCAAGTCCCCGTCGACGGCCATGTTGGTTTCGCCATCGAGGGCCCCGTCGAGAATGAGTTCCCAATACTTATCGGCCATGTCTGCCTCTGCCTACAGCATAGCGAAACGAGAAGAGGGGCGCCCGATCGGCGCCCCTCCCCGTTCCATTTTCCGGCACCCCGTCGCTATCGCTCTGGGTTCTGTCGGATCTCGATCCCCGATTATGGGATCGTCATCGGCAGGAACTGCGACTGGAACTGGCCGGCCTGCGTTCGGATCATCACCATGAAGGCAACGGTCTGTCCGGATTCCAGTCGGTCTTCCGCGCGCCGGAAGTCCTCCACGCTTTCTATACTGTACCGATCGCGGCCCGCCACGATTTGAGAGATCACCATCCCACGCCCGAGGCCCCCCTCGGCCGCGATACTGTCGGGCTCGACCGAATCGACCATCACGCCCTTGAGATCGCTGCCTCCCGGCAGGGACAACATCTGCCTCGGAATCTCACGGACCCGAAGACCGAGACGCGTCGGCTCCGTCGGGTTGCCCCGGTTCGGGCGTACATTGCCGGCCTGCTCGGGAAACAACGTAGCCCGGTCTGCGATCGTCACGGGAAGCGTCAAAGGTTCGCCCTGACGGTGGACCGTAATCGGCACCGTGTCGCCGACTCTCTGTGCCGCCACGATCTCGAGCAGGGCGTCACCGTCCGTGACGGGTTGATTCGCAATCTCGGTAATAACGTCGCCCTGCTCGAAGCCGGCAGCTTCCGCCGGCCCGTCCGGCACGACAAAGTTCACGACGACACCATGCTCGAGACCGAAAGCACGGATCAAGGCCGGATCCGGATTGCCGTTGTATTGGATTCCGATCGAGCCCCGCGTCACCCGACCATCCGTCACCAGTTGGTTGTACACCATGATGGCGGTGTTCGAAGGCATTGCGAAACCGAGACCGGCAAACGACCGGGTGTTGGAAATGATCGCGCTGTTGACGCCGATGACCTCCCCGGCCATGTTGACCAGCGGGCCGCCGCTGTTACCCGGGTTGATCGCCGCGTCGGTCTGGATGAACCGCTGGAACGCCGCGCCTCCCGGCACGTTCCGACTGATCGCGCTGATGATACCGGCTGTCAGGGTCTGCTCGAAACCGAACGGGCTGCCCAACGCCAGTACCCAGTCGCCAGGCGTCGCGGCATCGGAATTACCCATTTTCGCGAATGGCAGGGGGTGACCCGCATCGATCTTGATCACGGCCAGGTCGGTTTCAACGTCGGTTCCGATAACCTCTGCATCAAACTCGGTGTCGTCCTGGAGCTGAACCGTGATCTTGTCCGCGTCCTCGACGACGTGGTTATTGGTCAGAATATAGCCGGCCTGATCGACGATGAAGCCCGAGCCCTGGCTGGCTATCTGACGCCCTTCATCCGGGGTGGCGTCGGGTGTGCCGCCGAAGAAATCGAAGAGGCCGAACGGGTCCGACCCCGCCGACGCACGCACGCGTCCTTCGGTCGTGATATTGACGACTGCCGGTCCAATCTGGTCGGCGATCTGCCCGAAGCCATTCGAGAGCTGAACGGGATCGGGAATCGTCAACTGAATAGGGGCCTGCTCTGTCGCCGTTACCCGGCCGGAGACGATTGTCCCGATTGCCACGCCCAGAATGAGTGTGATCACGACGAGCAAGGAGAATAGGGTTCGCTGTCTTACCATCGGTAACCTTCCATTCGATCGGTGTTTATCGAGCTGATTATAGCTCAGGCCAACCTGCTGAGCCAGGATGCAGCCGTCGCCCGAAGACGCACGACATCGTGACGGCGCGCATGCAGAGTTTGACGCCGCAAGTTCGGTTTCGTCTTGGGTTTACAAATTCTTAACGTCAGGCCCTACCGACCGCCAGGGTCTTGATCTTCTTCAAGCGCTCCTCGGCCGCCGCCAGCGTCGCGTCCTTCTTGCAGAATGTGAACCGGATCAGGTTCTTCCCGGCCTCCCGGTCGTTGAAGAAACTGCTGCCGGGAACCGTCGCCACACCAACTTCCTTGACGAGGAACGTCGAAAACTCCACGTCGTTCGGATAGTTCCACCGACTGATGTCGCTCATCATATAATAGGCGCCCTGCGGCACGATGTAGTCGAAACCAGCGTCGTCGAGCATCCTTATCATCCGGTCCCGCCGGTCCTGGTAGCGCCGGGCCAGATCCTCGTAGTAGGAATCCGGCAGACGCAACGCGACCGCGCCGGCATCCTGGAGGGGCGCCGGGGCGCCGACGGTGATGAAATCGTGCATTTTGCGAATCGCACCGGTGATCCTCGGTGGAGCGATGCAGTAGCCCACACGCCATCCGGTCACGCTGTAGGTCTTCGACATGCCGTTGATCAGGATCGTGCGCTCCCGCATGCCATCGATCTGGATCATTGAAAGATGCTTCGCACCATCGTATAGGATGTGCTCGTAGATCTCGTCGGTGATGGCCAGGACGTCCCACTTTTGGCAGAGCTCGGCGATGTACTCGAGTTCCTCTCGTGAGAACACCTTGCCCGTCGGGTTGTTCGGGGTGTTGATGATGATCGCCTTCGTATTGTCGTTGAACGCGGCGGCGAGCTCCGCCTCATCGAAACTCCACTCCGGCTGCCGCAACCGCACGTAACGTGGCGTCGCTCCTGAAATGATCGCGTCGGGACCGTAGTTTTCGTAAAAGGGTTCGAAAACGATGACCTCGTCCCCCGGGTTGATGACGGCAAGCAACACGTCCATCATCATTTCGGTCGACCCGCATGCCACCGTGATTTCACGCTCCGGATCGACATCGATATCCATGAAGTGTTTCGTCTTCTCCACCAGCGCGTCGCGGAAGTTCTTCGCGCCCCAGGTGATCGCGTACTGATTGACGTCCGCATAGATGGCGTCGGAGGCCGCCTTCTTGAGGACTTCGGGCGCCGCGAAGTCCGGGAAACCCTGCGACAAATTTATCGCATCGTGCTCGAGAGCCAGTCGCGTCATCTCCCGGATCACGGACTCGGTGAACTGCTCCGCCTTACTCGAGATCGGCTTGTTGAACATACGTATCGATCCTCTTCCCTTGTCAGGCCGGGCCCGGATATCCCTCGCCGAGGCGATCCGAGTCATTGTCGGCCAGAATCTTCACGAGCTCCTCGTGGAAGTAGTCGTGGTCGGCCACCTTGGGCGACATGTTCCGGATGTACGATTCGCGGCCGGCTTCAATCTGATTCCGCAACCGGGGATATAGATCGGAGCTCTTCCGACCCTCCAATACTTCCTTCTCGTTCCCCAGCTTGATTTCGGAAACGAGCATACGCGCCAGGCGGCGGGCCTCCGAGCGGAGCTGTTCGTCGTCCTCCGACTCCTCGGTTGGGTGCTCGGCGCGCCCCTCTCCGACCGGATGCGAATCGAGCGTACCGCCCATTCCGAAAAACCGGATACGCAGGCCGAAATTCTCGATCGCCTTCTTGAGGGCGTCGACAAGAACGACAAGCGAGTCCCGGTCCTCGGCACCTACGGCGCACACTGCGGCAACGGTCTTCGAGCGGACAACTATCGGCGCAAAGTACCACTCCGGATCGATCGTGTCTTTCGACACCAACTCGGGAAATGCCGGAGCCTCGCCGCGGCTGTCCCACAGCTCGAGTCCGTCGGCCTTGTTCAGGTACAGCGCAACGCCGGTCGCAAAGCGATCGGCCGCCGTCAGGAAGCGCTTGAGAATCTCCACTTGTGACGACGCATCCCCGACACGTCGATGGAACTCGGCCAGCAACCTCCAACGATCGATCTCGGCCTTGAGGTCCGCACGCTGCTGGTCCGCTTTCTCCTGTGACTCCTTCTGTTGTGCGTCCCGCTCGGCTTCGAGCTTGTTCCGTTCCACGTCCCATCGCGCCGCGGCGGTACGCGCTTCCTCTTCGAGGCTGGTGCGCAGCCCGGCCAGCTGGTTCGCCATCTCATCCTTGAAGCGGGTCTCCAGCTGCTCGGTTACCTCGCGACCGACACGCTCTCCTGTTTCTTTTTCGACATGGACTCGAAGCTCCTCTGACTTTTCCCGGAACTCCTTCTCCTTGTCGAGCAGCGCTTTGCGGAGGCGAACGGTCGAGTCCGCCGCCAGCGAGGCGCGCAATTCCTGCATGAGACGGGCCAGTTCCTCGGACGCAGCAGGCGCGATTGCGTCTAGGAGACGTTGAAGAGAAGGGTTCTCTCTGCCCGTGTCGGAAGGGGAGTTCGGGGACACTTCGAGACCTCCAGAGAAAGGCCGGATTATAGCAGTACGTCAGGTGTAACGCTATCGTTCGGAGTCACTTCCGCTGTCCACACCGCTCGGTTCCGGTGGTCGGGCAGCCGGTACTCTGTATTGACACGGCCCGGCATCAGCCCTATATATTAAGGTTGCAGAATGCCTCGGGGGCGCACCGGTTTCGACGGATGCGATGAGGCAGGAGATGCATGCCGAGGTCCCGCGATCCTCGTTAAACCCGTGGAAAACAATCAATTGCTGACTTTCAGCCAGCATTAGCTGCTTAACGTAGCTACGTTCCCGGGTTGATTCGCCTGTAGGTCTTCCCGGGAGCGTCATTTCATGCAGGATAGCTCTGGATGTCCGGCCCGGTCAGTCCGGAGCGAAACTCGAATGGGCTGGCGTCTGGCGGAGTTGCAGGTTCCCCCGCGCCGGACGTAAGACAAATCGGAACCTGATATGTATGTAGATTCTCCTGTTGAACGTTTTCGGACGCGGGTTCGATTCCCGCCGCCTCCACCATTTTTCGACGCACAACTCGTCTCTCCGGGGTAGCCCCCCGGAGAGACGTGCGTCCAATAACCTTTTAGTTTCAAAGGGTTTGGGCGTTCCTCACATTCTTCCAGCCCCTTTCTCCACCGGTCGACTTCGACCTGTTCCGTGGCCACTTATTCTCTGTTTGCCCCGTATTCTCCGTTTCTTTCGGACCTAGTCCGAAAGTCGTCCGATTGGCTTAACTCACTTAATATCAACGCATTGAGCCAAAAGGCCGTTTTGGGGAGTTGTGTAAACACGTCGTGTGCTTCGGCTTGAGCACCCGTAGTTTCGAACCACTCGTCCGAAAGGTACGGAGCTGAATTTGTGGAAGCACCCGAGTTTTCGAACCGCTCGTCCGACACTTTTCGAAGTCCTCCGGTAAGTATCTAAGGAAGGGGGCCGGGGATGACGCCCGGCCCGTAGCGTCAGAAACCAGACAACGGACTGGCAGCGGAAGCTGAGGCGGTTGTGGGTGTCGGCGACAACCGCCTCTATGCCCCTCCGGCGAGGTTTCGCGGCATCCCCACCGGCCTAACCGGTCCCGACCAAACCGGAGGTCAAGATGTGGAGTGCCGATTTTAGGCTGGGAACCACCGGTCCCGACCTGCATGAAGCAATAGTCCACCCGGAGTCCGAACTTCTTTCCTCGAAAGCGAGACTGGAATCGATTGCCTCGATCCTGGCCTTGGCCGTGCTCCGTCGGAGAATCCGCACGACCCAACCTTCCAGCGATCGGGAGAAGGGCGAAGAAAATTCAGAGAAAGATCGGAGAAGGACTTGATTCGTGTGGCGAACAGAGCGTTCATGCGTGACAAACGCCTCCAGGACGGGAGTTTGGGAGTGGCCCATGAGTGAGTCAGGCAAGCAATTCCATAAGAGCAACCACACCGCCCGGTCCCGCCATTCCGTCCTGCGGCAGCTGGCAACGCTCGAGACGATGACGCTGGAGCAACTGCGCCAGAAGTGGCTCGACCTCTATGGCAGCGACGCACCCTGCTACAAGAAACAGTTCCTCATCAAGCGCCTGGCCTATCGCATCCAGGAGCTCTTCTACGGTGGCCTGTCCGAAGCCGCCAAGGCGCATTTGGGGCAAGTCGCCCGGGAGGACCCCGTGGCCCGCGTGGACGCTAGGGTATCCAAGAATCCCGAGGGCAAAGCAGACATCCTGCCGGGTACCCGGTTCGTGAGGATCTGGAAGGACCGCCGCTATGAGGTCCTCGCCCAGGAGAACGGCTTTGAGTATGACGGACGGATCTTTCGGTCGCTGAGCGCCGTGGCTCGGGAGATTACCGGCACCCGCTGGAACGGCAGGCTCTTCTTCGGGCTGAAGAAGCACAACGGAGGTGCCAACCATGCTTGAGACCGACCAAAGGAACTCCACGGAGAAGAAGCTCATCAGTTGCGCCATCTACACCCGCAAGAGTCACGAGGAAGGGCTGGAGCAGGAGTTCAACTCGCTGGATGCCCAACGAGAAGCAGCCGAGGCCTATATCGAAAGCCAACGCATGCAGGGATGGCAAGCTCTGCCCGACCGCTACGACGACGGGGGACTCTCGGGCGGCACCATGGAGCGCCCCGGATTGCAGCGTCTTCTGGCCGATGTGGATGCCGGCAAAGTGGACGTGATCGTGGTGTACAAGATTGACCGCCTCTCGCGATCGTTGGTGGATTTCATGAAGATGATCGAGCAGTTCAATCAGAAGGGAGTCAGCTTCGTCTCGGTCACCCAACACTTCAATACCACCGACCCGACTGGACGCATGTTCTTGGGCATTCTGATCACCTTTGCCCAGTATGAGCGGGAGGTCATTGCCGAACGCATCCGGGACAAAGTGGCGGCGACGAAACGGCGGGGCAAGTACTGTGGGGGCCCGGCCATCCTCGGGTACGACGTGGACCGGGAGCAAAAGAAGCTGCTCGTCAATGCGGAGGAAGCACCGCTAGTGAAACACATTTTCCGACGATTCACCCAACTGGCCTCGGGCAGAAAGGTGGCGGCAGAACTCAATGAACAGGGCTACCACACCAAGTCCTGGACCACGAAGAAAGGAAAACGGCGGGAAGGCCGGCCATGGAACACCGGCCACCTTTACCGATTGCTGGGCAACCGAACCTACATAGGCGACGTGGTCCACAAGGGGAAGAGCTATCTCGGAGAGCATGAGGCCATTGTCTCCAAGCCGTTGTGGGAGAAGGTCCAGGGGATTCTCTCGGAGAACACCCGGGCCAAACAAACGAAGGCCAAGACGAAAAACATCTCTCCGCTCCAGGGGGTGGTTCGCTGCGGCCACTGTGACGGTGCGATGGGCTTGACCTACACCCAAAAGGGGCCGCGACGCTACACCTACTATCACTGCGCGAAGGACGCCAAACGAGCGGTCAGCTGCTGCCGGCTCAAGCGTGTCCCGGCCGGAGACATCGAAAAGGTCGTGCTGGAACAACTGAGCGCTGTTTTTCGGACTCCCACGTTGGTGTCCCAGACGTACTTTGCGGCCAAGGGGCTCGAAGAGGCCGAGCAGGAACGACTGCTAAAGCAGAAAGAGCAACTGGAAAACGATCTCCTGAAGGTCCGCGAGCGAGCGCTCGCGGAGGTATCACCTGACGGCAATGGCTCGGACCCCGGACCGACATTGGTCGGGCTCAACCGGGAGGCGGTGACCCTAAGTCGCCAGCTGGTAGATGTCTCGTCCAAGGCCCAAGCGTTCGAGGCAGACCCCGTGACGGAGCGGGAAGTCGCGGAGGCCTTCCAAAGCGTGGCCACCTTTTGGGAAGATCTGTTTCCACTGGAACGCAACCGGCTAGTCCCTGATCAAGCGTGATTGACGAGGTATTGATAGCGGCATAGCAGCAGAAGTACCCGAAATGCCCCCGTTCCGTGTGAATAAAGACTTGGAAAGAGTCTACGGAAAAGGAGGCATTTCGGATGAACGATTATACGCGCAAGAACATGAAGAACCGCAAGCGGCGAATCGAGCGCCGGCTTGCGGACCGGAATTGGACAGATCAGGCGGCGCCGATGTTTTCGGCGAGCAACATTCATTATGAGATGGGAGAGCGGACGCGCGGCACGGCGGTGGGCGGAATCGGGATGATGCAGTTGGTGGCGCGGCGGACGGGGCTGGTCAAAGCCATCGACGAGAGTGTGCATGTGCTGAAGCGGCACTTGCCGTATCACGAATCGGATCACGTGCTGAACATCGCCTATAACGCGTTGAATGGAGGGACGTGCCTGGAGGACATCGAGTTGCGGCGCAACGACGAAGTGTATCTGGATGCGCTGGGAGCGCAACGGATTCCGGACCCGACGACGGCGGGAGACTTCTGCCGGAGATTTGAGCCCAGCGACGTGGAGTCTCTGATGGAGGCGACGAATCAAGTCCGGCTGCGAGTCTGGCGCCAGCAGCCCGAGGCGTTTTTCGAAGAAGCGGTGTTGGACGCCGATGGGACACTGGCTGAAACCACAGGCGAATGCAAGCAAGGAATGGACGTGGCCTACAACGGGACCTGGGGGTATCACCCGCTGGTGATTTCGCTGGCGAATACTCAAGAGCCGCTGTACCTGGTCAATCGCAGCGGTAACCGGCCCTCGCATGAGGGAGCGGCCGCACGGTTCGACCAGGCCATCGCGCTGTGCCGTCGAGGCGGGTTTCGCCAGATCCTGCTGCGCGGGGACACCGACTTCAGCCAGACCCGGCACCTGGATGGATGGGACGACCAGGGCGTGGGATTCATCTTCGGCATCGACGCCATGCAGAATCTGGTGGCGCTGGCCGATGAACTGGAACCGCACCAATGGACGCGTCTGGAACGGCCCGCCAAGTACGCGGTGGCCACCGAACCGCGCCAACGTCCCGACAACGTGAAGGAACAAGTCGTTCGGGAGCGCGGTTTCGACAATATCCGGTTGCAGGGCGAGGATGTGGCCGAGTTTGCGTATCGGCCCAGAGCCTGCGACCGGGACTACCGCGTTGTCGTGGTGCGGAAGAATCTGTCGGTGGCCAAAGGCGAACAGGTGTTGTTCGACGACATCCGATACTTCTTCTACATTACCAACCGCTCGGATTCGGCCAGCCAGATTGTGCTCCGTGCGAATCAACGGTGCAATCAAGAGAATCTCATTGAGCAGCTCAAGAACGGCGTTCAGGCCTTGAGGATGCCGGTCGGGGATCAGACCAGCAACGGGGCCTACATGGTCATGGCGTCGCTGGCCTGGACACTGAAGGCGTGGTTTGCGTTGCTGCTGCCCGAAACCGGACGCTGGGGCCAGAAGTATCAGGCCGAGAAACAGACGGTACTGCACATGGAGTTCAAGACGTTTCTAAACGCCTTCATGTTCGTGCCTTGTCAGCTCGTGCGCACCGGGCGGCGCATCCTCTTCAGGATTCTGGCCTGGAACCGGTGGTTGCCGGTCTTGTTCCGTGCCGTGGATGTGCTGCATCAACCTCTGCGATGCTGACCCGATCATGGCCCTGAGCCCGGGCGATCGAGGTCCCGGTTTCTGTCAACCGCTCCAACACCAGCGAGGCTGAACTGAAACAGATCCAACAGAAACCCGATACCTGGATAAAACGATCCGGGAGCGGGATTCTATGCCTCGAATTTTATGCGCGCAACCTGGCCGTTGGCGGACTGGTTATGCGCTTGTTTTGGGGCTAGTGCGACTGCTGGTCGAGAAAGTGGCTGGTCTCAACGGATCGACGCAACACTTTATCTTAAAAGGAAGAGGTGGAGTGTATGCGGAAAGGGATGCGATTCGGTTTCACGGCGGCGGAGAAGGCGGAGGTATGGGATCGGTGGCGGCGAGGGGAATCTCTGCATGAGATCGGGCGAGCGTTTGGCAAGCTGTCATCGTCTGTATATTGTCAGCTGGCGCATACCGGAGGCATTCGTCCTCGACCACGACGACGGTCGAGGTTGGCTTTGAGCCTGTCGGAACGTGAGGAGATCTCCCGCGGGATCGCGGCCGAGCAGTCGTTGCGTTCGATCGCAGAGTGTCTGGGGCGTTCACCCTCGACGGTGAGCCGGGAGATCCAGCGCAATAGGGGCTATGATGACTACCGGGCGTCTGTCGCCGATGAACAGGCTTGGAACCGGGCCCGTCGCCCGAAGCGATGTCAGTTGGGTCGCCATCCGCGGTTACGGCGAATGGTGGCGAGGAAGCTCCGGCGGAATTGGTCGCCCGAACAGATCGCCGGCTGGCTGAAGCGATCCTATCCAGAGGATGAGTCGTATCACGTGTCCCACGAGACGATCTATCGCAGCCTATTCGTGCAGGCGCGCGGGGTGTTTAAGAAAGAACTACTTAGACATCTGAGGTCGAGACGAACGATTCGTCGATCCCGACATTCCAGTCACAAAGGTCACGGGAAAGGGGATCTCGCCGATATCGTATCGATTCGTGAGCGCCCGGCCGAGGTCGAAGATCGTGCCGTTCCCGGTCACTGGGAGGGAGATCTGATAGTGGGATCGAACAACACCTACATTGCGACCCTGGTCGAACGCCATACCCGTTACGTGATGTTGGTGAAAGTGTCGGATAAACAGACCAAGACCGTCGTGCCTGCACTGATCAAGCACGCGAAGAAACTACCGACCGAGCTGTATAAATCGCTGACCTGGGATCGCGGCAAGGAAATGGGAGATCATCGGCGGTTTACCCTGGCGACCGACATCGACGTCTACTTCTGCGATCCGCAGAGTCCATGGCAACGTGGTTCCAATGAAAACACGAATGGCCTGCTCCGACAGTACTTCCCAAAGAGAACCGACTTATCGGTGCACTCGCAGGCGCACCTGAACAAGGTGGCACGTGAGCTCAATGAACGGCCGCGTAAGACGCTGGAGTTTGAAACTCCAGCAGAACGATTCAACGCTTGTGTTGCATCGATCGGTTGAGGTGGCAGGGGAAATCCGGGAAACCGGCATCGACATGGAATTGAAGACCCAGGGTCTGACCAACTTGATCATCGAGCTGAGTGGTTTGGCGAGCGAAGCCAAGGAACGGAGCCAGGGTCGATGAATACCCAACCGACCCTCACCATGACCGAGACCGGCAATTTGAAGATTCATATTCCGATGCGCATCCGGCGGATGCAGGGGCGGAAGATGATCCTGGCTCCCCAGGCGCTGGATGGCGATGTTCCCGATAGCCCGGCGGAAGTCCAGACGGCCATCGTTCAGGCCCTGTGCCGAGCATTCTCCTGGGCGCAAGTGATTGAGAGTGGGGAGTTTCATTCCGTCTCGGATCTGGCCAGGAGTCTGGCTGTAGACAACTCCTATGTGGTGCGCATTCTGAAGTTGACCACCCTGGCCCCGGAAATCACCGAAGCGATCCTCAACGGCGAGGAGCCGGCCGGCCTGTCGCTGGCCAAACTGACCCGGACCTTCCCCATGGACTGGGAGCAACAGCGCGTCCTGTTCGGTTTCGTCTCGGACTGATCCCATCGGCGCCGGAAATGTCGAAGGGTTGGTCGCGTTGTTGGCGGAGGATCTTCAATTTGTTGGTCCATTCTACAGACTTGCTTCCCGCGATGTATATCTGGATCGTCTGAGAAACGACCCAACTGAGGAATGGGCGTATCCAGTGTTCAGTGTCACGAAAAGCGAAGACAGCGTGTCCCGTTTACTACAATCACGAGAAGAGTGATCGAGATTTGAGGATTGCCCCGATTATTCAAAGTTCAGAGACCAAAAGATCAGTGAAATGTTTTGGTCTTTGATGGTCGAGGTTTCGACTAGGTCGCAATCCATCGAGGCAACCGACGCGAGTTCGGGCTGAGCTGGAGAAGGCCTTTTCGGCAAGGGCCTGTGGCGCTAGACTTACTCGGATGGGAACGGGTCGGTGGGAGGTCCATGGTAGAGGACAAACCGCAGAGTGCGGAAGAAGCTGAACTCAGAGCTGCCATCGAGGCCGTGGTGGGTTCCCCCAGCGACAGGAAACTGGTGATTGCCGGCCCGGGTACCGGCAAGACAACGCTCTTCAAGCAGTTGCTTGAACTTGCACCTGGAAACCCCGATCAACGGATTGTCCTCACATTCCTCAACAACCTCAAGGACGATCTGGAGAACGATCTGGGCGGACTCGCTCGGATATTTACACTTCACTCGTACTGCCTAGGCCTATTGCACAGCGACGTCGCACTCAGAGGTTCGCTTTCGCCAGACTTTCGGTGCTGTCCCGGGCTTGCGAGCGTCATCGCAGAAGATTGGAAGCTCATCACACAAAGCGACGCCCCTCAGTTTGTTGGCGAAATGCGTGCGCTCTCAGAGGAGAACCAGATTCCGTTCTACTTAGCTCGCGGTGAGTACTACGACGCGGTCGATTTTGACGACACCGTGTACCGGGCACACGAGGGTGACGTCGGTCCAGAGACAGACCGTGAACTACATGGGGCGCTATCTGGTGCAGGCAATTGCTGAAATCCCTACGGATGAGATTGAGACAGCTGCGGACGACGGCTACCCAGCGGCATTGGTCATCGTGGCGCAGCCCTACCGCGATCAAATCCTGAGTCATCTTGAAGGCGCCGGGCACGTTGTCGATACGAGGCGCGAGTCAGGCCACATGATCACTCGAGAAGAGGGCATATCGATGCTGAAAATGGATCGCGCCTCCAATCTTGGATGGCGAATCGTCCTCGGCAAAGACTCCCCTTCCATTTTTGAGGACGCTGTTGTCGCAACCGCAGATGGCACCTGCCGCCTTGTCGACGTGCTCTCAGATGAATACTGCGAGGACGTGTTAGCTGAGGTCGATGCTTACGTGCCATCAGAAGAAGTAGAGGTTGACGGAAAGACTCCCCCTCGAGCGGATGTCCCTGTTGTCAGAGTGACTTCCTTCGAAGGAGCCAAGGGCCTTTCCGCACAGCACGTGTATATCGCAGGCCTGCACGATGGCGAATTTCCATATGATTCGGCTTCAATCAAGGACCTTGAGATCTGCAAGTTCGTGGTAGCGCTCAGTCGCACTCGCAAGAAATGCACTCTAATCCGTACCCGTAACTTCGCTGGCAAATGGAAGAAGTCGTCCTCCTTCATTTCGTGGATCGACCCTGCTCGTCTGGAATTCATTGGCGTCGATAAACAGTATTGGAATCAGAAGGCGAAAATGGCATCTGGGAAATGACCCCGCAATCATCGGCGTCATACGAGCCGGCGACCATCGTGGTGGCGCTGCTGGGCGAGGAGGCGACCGTGAAGCGCCTTTACATTCGAGACGAGACCATCGAGTTGAGACCGGAGAACCCCGGCCACAGGCCGATCACGGTCGGGCCGGAAGACGAGCTCAGGATTCTGGGGAAGGTGGTTGCCACACACCACAAGTAGCCCCGGCCGAAGGAGATCGAGAGCCAATGACCCTGTTCACCATGGACTCCCTCCAAGAAGCAGGTTCCGCTGCCCGGGAGTTCTGGGAGGATGATCTGGAGACGGCGCTTGAACCCCTCCTCGCGCGGGCCCGCCGGAACGGCGCCATGGACGAGTGGATCGGCAAGCGAACAGGCAGGCAAGTCAACGTCCTGTGCGCCAACCTCGGTACGGATGTAAACGGCTCGGTCCGAGAGAAAAAGAACGTCCTGCGGGCAACCAGTGACGACGATCTTGTGCCCTATCTGCTCGTCGATCAGTTCGCCAAGTTCAAGTCCAAGGTCGCCACCATCGATTTTGCGAAAGGCGTACTGACCGAAGACGCGCTGGAGACCTGCCGTATCCAGGACGATGAGTTCGACAAGACAGCGCTGCTCTTTGCCATCTATCACCGGCGTCCGGAGGATCTGCGGGTCGTGTTTCACCTGGACAAGATTCATAAGTCCGGCTTCGCCCGGATGAAACTCCGGGAGACGGCTCGGCGCCCTAACGAGTCCTTCCAAGATTTCCTTCGGCCCGACACCGTCAAGGGGACGCTCGCCGACTTCGACGCGACTGCGAGGGATGGGCGCAGGAGCGAGTTCAAGGAGGTGGTGACCCACGGAGATTCCCAGCTGGTTTTCATACGCCGTGCGGAACGCCCCGATCTCATTTTGCGGTCGGGCGGCGTGGTTCACGGCCATCGGCCCGAGTGGATCATCCTCGACTTTCAGGACGGTGGAAAACGCGTCAACATCTCCTCGGTGAGCGTCAGCGTTCCGCTCGAGATCGCCAACCGCCTCGCCTCCCGATACTTCGACAAGCCCTGCGAGTACGAGAACGAGAGCAGAATCACGTACGGCAGGCAGCTGGGGCGGTTTCTGAGCATCCTGAAGGACGACCAGGCGGAACAACTTCGCTTTGTGGAGTTGGTGGTCTCGAACTCGCCGTTGGAAGGCGCTCCCAAGATCAAGATCACCGATCCCGACTCGAACGCGATTGGCGTTGCCATCGGGCACTTCGAGAAAGCCGTGGGCGGTGTCCTGAGCGGCATCGAGAGCATCGACAGTATCAAGGTTTACTACCACAAGAAGCGCGTCAGCCTGATCTTCAACGAGGTTGAGGAAGCCGACGATGCCTACATCGTCCGGTACTCGGACCACCGGCTGAATGCGTCGGAGCGGCAATCGTTCGAAGATCACATGAGAGACATCCATGGCATCCCTGTCCTCTCGACGGAAAAGCGGTTCAAGCGTTAAACGGGAACACGTTGATCGACTCTTTCGGGACGGGTCTGTATATCGGGAGCCGCCGCCGCCGCTGCTCCATACGGCAGCCGACCTGGAGAAGACCCGAATCCTGGAGACGCGCATCCGTGAATACGTGCTCTGCGCCGATCCCCAAGATCGGGACTTTCCTCCGAAGAACCGGCACTGTCCGGGCCGGGTTTACATTGATGACGCACTGGACGAGGCTGGGCACGACTTTCGGTGCCCGAAGTGCGAACGGCCGGTTTTTCCCTTCCGCTACAGGAAACGGAGGCGCAGGGAACTCCGCGTCAAGGTCGATCGGGAGGGCGTTCTGGCATTTGTCCGAAGCCGGCTTGCCGAACTCAAGTCAAACGTCAAGGAGATCTCCCGAGGGGTATTCCGGGTCGATATCGGCGATCTGGGTGTGACCCTGTGCATTGCCGACTACTGCACGGAACGGCCATTCCTCACCCGCGACTGGGCGGCCGCCCAAGCGACGTGTTATCTCGTCGTGAACCCGACGGACATCGATGAGCGCTTCCTCGACGAGGATTGGATTCATCGGGCTTCCCTGGCCGATCTCGTATGTGGCGAGGTCGACGTCAAGGAGTGGATCGGAGGCGCCCGCCACGTCCGGTCCGCCGCCGTCCCTGCGCCATGCCTCGATCCCGGTCTATACGAAGGGGGCGCTGCCGATCCTTTTTGAGCCGGTGGCCCCCCACCAGGCGGGGCGCCTGTTCGTCGTCGAATGCGGTCCCCATACCGCCCGCATTGAGGGAGAGATCGTAGTGTCCCCTCAGGCGGGAATACGGTTCGAGGTATTCCGTATTCTGTGGGATCGATTTCTTGACGACTTGCGAAGCGCCACGCCCCTCAAAGATCACAGCCCCATCGATCTCGCGGGCCTGATGGAGGAGCTTCATACGCGCACGGGGGAGTATGTCTACGACGAGACCAGCGTCCGTCGCACCCTCAACCGGCTGCAGTCCGACATCGAAACCACCGTGAAAAAGAAGCTCGGCCTGCCTATCGACCGGGAGGACATCGTCCAAACCTGCCGCTGGAAGGGTCAGGGCGAGGACGATCACGGATACCGCATCAACCCCTTCACCGTCGCCGCTCGTCCATTCCTGCCTGACAGGTCTTGAGGACCCTGAGTAGCAGTCAGTGAATCAATTCCTGCGTCACGTCCTCTAACGAATCGCCCTCAAACGCGTTGTCGATCTCAAGCCCCTGAGCCGGCTACCGCTTGCCGTCGTTCTTGAAAATCCCTGCAGATCGCCATTTTACGGAAGACCTGTCTCATTTATTTTCAACCTGTCCGATCCCATTGACGCAGGGTTCGGAAACCCCTGCTCCTGCGCGGGTTTCCCCCGAGCGCCCCGGCCCAATCTGTCTGATTTGTTTTCAACCTGTCCTCAACATAAATCTTCCCAAACCTGACACTTATCTCAGTTCAAAGGCTTGAAGCGTATCAAGCCTTCGGCAACGGAGGTAAGTGCATGAAACAACAAGATCGTGCCGGGGAGCCCGGGAGCGCTATTGATCCCCAAAGCATCCCCCGGCAAGGGACGACCAAGGCGGCTCTGACTCCTGCCCGGAGACGCCTCGTCGAGCTGATGCAGGAAGTCAATTTCGGGCGGATCGAACGGCTCGAAGTACGGGACTGGGAGCCCGTGCTCGATCCACCGCCCGGGGTGGTGCGCCAAGTCGTGTTCGGGAAGGCCAACGGAGCAAATTCGCGCCGGGCTACGAACAGTTTTGCGCTCAAGAAGAAGGTAGTGGAGCTGTTCGAGGTCTTCGACCGGGAGCGGTCGCTGCAGATCCTGGAACTCGTGATTGACAACGGGCTTCCCGTCCGCATGGCCGTGGCGGACGGGATTCGGGTCTGAGCCCGAGCCTGACAAGTAACAAACACGGTCCCTACACCAGACAGCTGGCTGGCCGCAGAGCGGAGGTCGTTGTGGGTGTCGCCGAAACCGGCGTCCTCCATAGCGCTTTTCCGCTCTTTTCGTTTGAGAGCGGCCCGTCCGGCACCGGTCGACACCCACGCGATCCCCTCCTCGGCCCCGAGGAGGCTCGATGGGGCGCAACAAGTACGACGACGTCGATGCATATGCCGTCGAGATCATCCGATTCAAAGCAAGGCAATTGGTGGGACAGGCGGGTTTTACGGTCGCGGATCGTGACGATCTGGAGCAGGAATTGATCCTTGATCTGCTGCGCCGGCTGCCGAAGTACGACCCCAGCCGCGCGAAGCGGAACACCTTTATCGCCCGCGTCGTCGAGCACAAGATCGCCACTCTCATCGAGAAGCAGACGGCCCACAAACGGGATTACCGGCGCTGCCCGTGTTCGCTGAACGAGCGCTTCGAGGAAGAGGAGGAGGGCCGCTCGGTCGAGCGGGCAGAGACCCTTGACCAGGAGGACTACCTGCTGCGAATCGGTGTCGAGCCGAGAGCGCCAGAGGAGCTGCGCGCGTTGGCCCTCGACGTGGCCGCCGTCGTCGAAGCTCTCCCGCCCGAGCTCCGCGAGCTATGCCGCCGCCTCAAGGCCGAATCGGTCACGGAGATCTCCCGCGACACGGGCGTTCCGCGCGCAACGCTCTACCAGTCGGTCAAGAAGCTGCGCGAGATCTTCGAGGACGCCGGCTTGAAGGACTATTTGTGACGCCCCCCGACACTTTTCGTTCGGCGCCGGTAAGTAACCAATGTGGGCGCCCTCCTAACGGATCAAGACCTGAAGGAGGCAAAGCAATGAATCGAGAACTGTATCGCTACAACTTCGCCGCCACGGTGCCGCTTGGGGACGTCGAGCAGTCGCTGCTGTTGGCCGTGCTGGCCACCGAATGCCTGCATGGACGGTCCCTGGTGCGCCTGGACGCATCCTTTTGTCTCGACAACGACAAGCGTTCCTGCGTGGTGGATGCGGCGACCGAAGTGGGCCGGGCCATCGCCCGTATCTTCACCGGCTTTCTGACCCGCGAGTTCGGCGAGAAGGCTTTCAAGGTCGAACGGATCGCGGGTCCTCCACCGATCACTGCGGCCATGAATGCCAGGGAGGCCGTGTGATGGGCGCCCCGGTGATCTCGACCTATTCGATGTGGAGCCTGTTCCGCAACTGCCGCAAGGCTTTCGAGTGGCGCTATCTCCAAGAACTGGTTCCGCTAGAGCGGGATCGCAACCTGGCCCTGGGGACGGTCATCCACCAGTGCCTCGAAGTCTGGCACTCCACCCGGCAACTGGAGGCGGTCCTCGACACCATCGACCGGGCTTATCCGAACCGAGACCAAGAAGCCGACCAGAAGCGCGACTGGCACTTGGCTACCGCGATGATGCGAGGCTACGCCACCCGTTACACCGACGAGGAGTTCGAGGTCGTTGCGCTCGAGAAGACGTTCGAAGGGAAGATTGTCAATCCGGCGACCGGCGCCTCATCCCGCAGCTTCACGCTGGCCGGGAAGGTCGATGGCGTCGTCCGGATCGGCGACGAGCATTACCTGCTGGAACACAAGACCGCTTCTCAGCTGGGCGGCGACTATCTCGAGCGTCTGTGGACCGACTTTCAGATCGTCCTCTACTCCCGCTACGTCGAGAAGACCCTCGGCATACGGCTCGCCGGCGTCCTCTACAACGTGCTCGTCAAGGCACGGCTGGTGCAGAGCCACGGCGAGACCGAAGCCGAGCATGAAGCCCGCCGGGCGGCGCTCGTCGCCAAATCGAAGACCGGAAAGACCTCGGCCAAGCGCAAGCTCCCGGAGAGCGATGCGGCCTTCCAGGAGCGGCTCGCGGCCAAGTACTCCGAGCCGCAGATGTTCCACCGGGAGCGGCTCTACCTCTCCCGCGACCGCTTCGAGGAACTGCAGGCCGAGCTTTGGGAGCTGACCCAGGCGTATCTCGACGCGCGCCGGCGCGGCGTCTTCTACCAGAACACGGCGTTTTGTTTTCACTACCGGCGGCCCTGCGCCTACCTGCCGTTGTGTCAGGCGGGCGGCAGTCCAGTCGTTGCGGAGAACCTCTACCAGAAGGTCCCCCCGCATGAAGAGCTACGGGAGGCCGTCGGCGGAGACGAATCCTCATCCATCGACGACCTCCCATTTTGAGAACCCAGATGAAAGGAGAACACATCGTGTTACCCAACAAGACCACACCCCAAAAACAGAACCTGGCCGACCTGACGGTCCTGGCCTACGGGCGCAGCAAGGTCGGCAAGTGCCTCAGGGGCGATACGCAGCTCATCGACGCGCACAGCGGCCGCCCCATCTCACTGCGGGATCTGGTCGCCAAGGGTACGGGCGACGTCCTGACCATGAGGGAGGCGGGCCTCCTCGTCGCCGAGCGACCCCGCGCCTACCTCACCAACGAGCCCGAGCAGCTCTGCCGGCTCACGACGCAGACCGGTCGCACCATCGAGGCGACGGCGAGCCATCCGTTTCTCACGCGCCAGGGATGGAAACCGCTTGAGGAACTGAGGGTGAGCGACCGCGTGGCCGTCGTGGCCGAGTACCCGAACCTCTCCGGCCACGGCGATACGGACGACGAACTGGTCAAGATCCTCGCCTACCTGATGGCCGACGGGTCGCTCGCGAAGGGCTCGTCGCCGGTCTTCACGAAGGTCGATCCCGAAGTGCGCATGGATTTCGAGGCGGCGGTCGAGGCCAAGGGCGACGAGTGCGTGGAGTTCACCAACAAGGCCGGCGTCCCGCAGGTGCGGGTGCGCGGTAAGTCGGGCAGCCGCAACAACGTGATCGCGCACCTCAAGCAGGTCGGGCTGCACGGTCTGCGCTCTGGGGAGAAGTTCGTCCCGGATTTCGTCTTCGGGCTGAAGAAGCCCAAACTGCGGCTCTTCCTCAACCGGCTCTTCACATGCGACGGATCGGTCGAGGCGAGCGGACGTGTGAGTTACAGCTCGACGTCCCTACGCTTGGTGCGCGAGATCCAGCACCTTCTGCTGCGCTTCGGGATCGTGTCGGTGATGCGGGAGCGCCCGCTCCACGGCGAGCCCTACGGCGCCGAGATCCTCATCGCCAGTAAGGCCAACGTGCTCGCCTACCTCGACCAGATCGGGTTCATCGGCGAGAAAGCGGTGCGGGCCGAGGCGGTGCGCCAAGCGCTTTACCAGGTGCGTGGAGCCGAGACGCAGCTCGACCGCGTCGGCCCCATCCTTTTCGACCGCGTCGTCGGCATCGAACCGACCGTCGTCGAGCCGGTCTACGACCTGACGATCGACGAGAGCCACAACTTCGTGGCGAACGATTTCATCGTCCACAACTCAAGCTGGTGCAGCCAGGCTGAGAACGCACTGTTCCTGGCCACCGAGCCGGGACTCAACGCCCTGGACGTCTACCAGGCGCCGATTCAGTCCTGGGACCAGCTGCTGGCCGCCTGCAGCGAGATCGCCGAGGGCAAGCACTCGTTCAAGACCATCATCATCGACACCATCGACAACGCCTACCGGATGTGCGCCGAGCACGTCTGCGCCAAGTTCAAGATCGAGCACGAGTCCGATCTCGGCTACGGCAAAGGTTGGGCGCTGATCAACAACGAGTTCCACCGCGTCCTCACCAAGCTGGCCTTCCTGCCCTACGGTCTGTTCCTGGTCTCCCATTCGGTGGAGCGGGAGATCGAGACCCGCACGGGCAAGTACACCCGGATCGTTCCGACCCTGCCCGACAAAGCGCGAAAGATCGTGCTGGGGATGGTCGACCTCATTCTCTACTGCGATCTGGAAGCGGTGACCGACGAGGAGGGCAAGACCTCCTACCGCCGGGTCATGCGCACCAAGCCCAGCCCGCACT
This sequence comes from Terriglobia bacterium, assembly GCA_965206125.1. Taxonomy (GTDB): domain Bacteria; phylum Acidobacteriota; class Terriglobia; order 20CM-2-55-15; family 20CM-2-55-15; genus CAXWPM01. The sequence goes on along the minus strand of CBDBIN010000039.1, from coordinate 120,352 downwards.
ACGAAGCCGGGGATCGCACGGGCCGCTTGCCCGAGACCATCGATCTCGACTTCACCAAGTTCACCGAAGCGTTCAACCGGCCCGCCGCCCAGGCCACCAAGCCGGCGGCCGCGGCCAAGGCTGGCGATCCGAAGCCCCAGCCCAACACACCCCGAAATGGAGGATAAGGACCATGCCAAACAAAGAGTACGAACAGCACACCCCGCCTGGCGCGGACATCGATCTGACCGACTTCGCGGACGACTATACCGAAGCCGAAGTTGAAGAGAGGGAGTTCGAGCCGGTCCCGGACGGCAAGTACCAGGTCAACGTCGACCAGGTGGAGCTGGTCCGGGCGAAGAGCTCGGGTAATCCGATGCTCAAGTGGACCCTGCGCATCCTCGCGCCCCGGTTCCGGGGACGCCTGCTGTGGCGCAACAACATCATTGCCAGCCGCGAAAACATCAAGTGGCTCAAGACGGATCTGCACACCTGCGGATTGGATCTCGAAAAGCTCTCCGATCTGTACAAGCACCTCGGCCAGCTCACAGGCGTGAAGCTCGAAGTGACCAAGCGGACCAATGGGGATTTTGAAAACGTCTACCTCAACCGGCGCCTGGTGATTGAGGACGACGAGAACTCCGAGGCTGGGGCCCAGGATGCGCTCGCCCCGTTCTAACCGGCTTGCGCCGGGTCCTGAGCGGCAGGCAGGGACAGATCGGATCACGGTCGTTGTCGACACGCGGGAACAGGAGCCCTACACCTTCGATTCGGAAGGCGTGACGGCCACGCGCCGGGCCCTGCCCGCCGGGGACTACTCCCTCGAAGGATGGGAGCACCAGGTGGCGGTGGAGCGCAAGACGCTCGAGGACTTGGTCTCGACCGTTATTCGCTCTCGACAGAGGTTCCGCACCGAGCTCGAGCGTCTGGCCGGTTATAAGGCCGCCTGCATCGTGGTCGAGGCCAACCTCGGCGACATCCTCGCGCGATCGTACCGCTCCGGAGCGCACCCCAACGCCGTGCTCGGCTCGGTCGTGTCCATCGTCGTCGACTTCCGTATCCCGGTCTTTTTCTGCTCCGACCGGCAATCGGCCCGGGCATTTGTCGAAGGCTACTTGCGCCGGGTCCACCAAATCGCATTAACCCAATGGCAACCACAACCTTAACGTCAACAGTCACCAAGATTCGCGGACGGATCGACGCCGTCTACTACGCCGGCGCTCGTTTCTCCGCAGGGCGGCTGATCACCTCCGACGGCGATGAAGTTTCCTTCGCCGGCAAGCTCTACGCCCGCGAGCAGGATCAGGTGATCCTGGAAGGCCATTGGGTCACCCATCCCCAGTACGGACAGCAGCTGGAAGTTGACAGCGTGGTCTACGACCTGGAACTGGACGGGGAGGGACTGGCGCACTACCTGGCTCACCACCCGGACATCAAGGGGATCGGACCGGTCAAGGCGAAACGGATCGCTGAACGCTTCAGCAAGGATTTCGACCGGGTCATCGTCGAAGAGCCGGAGGCCGTCGCTAAGGCTGTGAAGTTGCCCCTGGCCACGGTCGAGCGGCTGCGGGAGGAATGGCTCAAGACCCGAGAGGTCAACCGGGCGTTGACTCAGCTGGCGGCTTACGGCCTCACCCACTATCAGGTGACGAATCTCGTCGAGAAGCTCGGCAACGATGCCCTCGGCCTGCTCCAAGACGATCCCTATCTCATCGTTCGGGAAATCCGAGGCTTCGGCTTCAAGCGGGTCGACAAGATCGCCCGCCGGATGGGGACGGCCAAGGACGATCCGTCCCGCATCCGGGCCGGCATCCTCGACTGCGTTACGGAGGCGCTCGCTCGGGGGGATTGCTGGATCGAGTTTGAGGAGCTGATCGAGCAGGCCAACGCCTTGCTCGTCATGGACACGCTGGACAGCCGGGATCAGATTGAGACCTCACTGAGCGCACTCATCGATGAAGGCACGCTCACCTGCGCGTCCCACGGCGGCCGATTTCTCGTCGCGCGACCGGACATCCGCCGGATGGAAGAGGACCTGGCTAAGACGCTCGCCTAGGGCAAAGCGCCCAACCCGCATTTCCCTGAGCCGGAGGAACTGCCCGATCTCATCGACGAGCTGGCGCCGACGCTCCTTCCGGGCCAACACGAGGCCGTCCTGACGGCACTCTCGTCCACCATCACGTTGATCAGCGGCGGCGCTGGGAGCGGCAAGTCCTACACAGTCGCGGCGCTGACCAAAATCTACGGGGAGGAGGACCTACGAGTCGTCCTGGCCGCACCCACCGGCAAGGCGGCCCAGCGGATTGAGGAGCTTTCCGGCCGCCGGGCCAGCACGATCCACCGCCTTCTCGGGTTCGACGGCAAGTCGTTCGCCCGTGGACCCGAGGACCCCATCATTGCCGACGTCGTCATCGTCGACGAAGTGTCGATGGTCGACGTTCCGCTGGCCTGGCACCTGTTCCGGTCCATCCATCTCGAGCGGACCGCCGTGGTGCTGGTGGGCGATCACAATCAGCTGCCGCCCGTGGGTCCGGGCAGCCTGCTGCGCGATCTGGTCGAGACCCGGGCCGTACCCACCGTTGTGCTCGACCAGGTGGTCCGCCAAGCCGGGGTGCTGAAGGAAAACAGCATTGCCGTGCTGGCCGGCCAGGTTCGCAAGACCAGTGAGTTGGAGGCCTCGGGCCGCCGCGCCTGGTACCTGGTGGATCAGTTCACCGAGCCAGACGACGCGCAGCACTTCCTGCTCAAGCTGTTCGAGACCGTGCTCTCCGAGCGCCTCGGGTTCGACCTGCGGGACGACATCCAGGTGCTGACCCCGACTCACAAGGGTCCGCTCGGCACCCGGGCGCTCAACCTGGCGCTGCAACGGCTGATCCAGGCCAAGCTCTGGGGCGTCGAGGCGCCCATTCCAAAGCCGGGGCGCCGACCCCAGTTGTTGGTTCACGACAAGGTCATCCAGACCCGCAACAACTACACCCTTGGGGTGATGAACGGCGCGGTAGGCACCGTCACCGAAGTCGCCAGCGATGGCTCACTGCGGATCACTTTTGAGGGCATGCCGGTCAATATCAAATCCGGCTCGCCGAACCGGTCCGATATCGAGCTGGCCTACGCGCTCACCATCCACAAGGCACAAGGCTCGGAGTTCCCCTGCGCCGTCGTCGTCGTGCACAAGTCCCACTCCTTCATGCACCACCGCAATCTCTTCTACACCGGCGTGACCCGGGCCAAGGAAGCGGTCGTCATCGTCGGGGATCACTGGAGCATCGCCAACTGCGCCAAGAAGCGCCATCTGAATGCGCGCAAGACCTTTCTCTCCCTGCTGCTCAGCTCGGGAGGCGCCTTATGACAACGGCGGCCCGCATGCCGACGACACCGCTATGGGGCGACTTCGAGGCCCTGCGTGTCCGACACCTTCGCCGGTTCGGCATCCCCATGCCGCAGGTCATCGTCGGCGGCACGCCCTGCCAATCGTTCTCGGTGGCCGGTCTGCGCCAGGGGCTGGCCGACTCGCGCGGCAACCTGACCCTGGCCTTCGTGAGGTTTACGAATGCAGTTGACAATCTTCGACGCCATCTTGGGAAGGACGGCCCCCTCGTCGTCTGGGAAAACGTCCCCGGCATCTTCAGTTCCCGAGATAACGCCTTCGGGTGCTTTCTTGCAGGCCTGGCTGGATCTGATCGGCCCCTCGTTCCAAGCCGGCGATGGACAGACGCGGGTGTGGTTGCTCGACCCCGCAGGGCAGTCGCGTGGCGGTGTCTCGATGCCCAATATTTCGGCCTGGCCCAACGACGCAAGGGTGTGTTCGTTGTCGCAAGCCCTCGAGGTGGGAGCATCCATCCCAGAGAAATACTTTTTGAGTCCCAAGGCGTGCGCCGGGATACTCCGCCCCGCCGAGAGGCGGGGGAAGAAGTTGCCGGAACATTTACGGCTCGCTCTCGAGCGGGTGGCGGACTCGGCAGCGACTTCGAAGGTACAGGCCGGGTCGTTTCACAAGCCCTAACAGCTTCGGTCCAGCGGCACGATCCGACGCGCCAGACCCACGTCGCGCACACCCTGCGGGGCGATGGGTTCGACGCCTCGGAGGACGGCACCGGACGCGGCACGCCACTTGTGGCGGTAGCCGACCCGGCTCAAGTCACGAGTCCTGAGAACCACAGCAACCCACGCCCGGAACTCTGCCACACGTTACCGAAATCCGCCGCGCCGCCCCTGCCCGTCGCCTTCGGCTGCAAAGACGTCACGCCGTCCGCAACCGTGAACTTGGCGCCCACCCTGCGTTCGATGCCGAGCCGCAAGGGACACGACAACGGCGGCGGTCAGCTTGCGGTGGCCGTGGCCCTCCGAGGACGCGAGGGCGGAGCGACCGCCGAGTGTTCGGAGTTGCCATCGGCCTTGCGGGCGTCCCAAGGCGGCGCGGACAAGCCGCATGTGCTGGATCAGACCCTGGTGCGCCGCCTGACGCCGGTGGAGTGCGAGCGGCTGATGGGTTTCCCGGACGGCTACACCGCCATTCCCGGCGCCGCCGACGGCCCCCGCTACCGCGCACTCGGCAACTCCATGGCGGTTCCGGTCGTGCGCTGGATCGGGGGACGCCTGGTCGGGGCCCTTGGAGGGCCGTTCACGTTTGTTTCCGTGTGCAGCGGCATCGAGGCGGTCAGCGCGGCCTGGGCGCTACTCGGCTGCACGCCCCTGCTGTATGTGGAGATTGACCGGTTTGCCCGCAGGTTGCTGAAGCAGCGGTGGGGGGCGCGAGTCGTCGGAAAGGAGCACCCCTTATGAGCAACACGACACCGGGCAACGTCACCGAATACTACCGGCAGATCACCGAGGTCGACATCGGTCAGGTGGCCCGCGAGATCCTCGGTCCCCGCATCACGGCCGAAACCAACGGCCTCCTGCAGTGCGACTGCCCCCACCACAAGAGCACGAGCCACCTCTCGCTGCACGTCTGGCTCGACAAGCAAGGCTTCTTTTGCCATGCCTACCGCAAGGGGGGCGACGTGCTACAGCTGGTCGAGTTCATCCAATCCAGGACCGTCACCACCGGGCGATCCGGTCCCATGCCCGAGACCCACCAGCGCGCCCGCGACTTTCTGGCCGCCAAGGTCTCTTTGCCGCCGCTCGGCCAGTACGGGCTTTCCCCCGAGCAAATGAAGGAGGTCGAAGCAGCGCGCAAACTGGAGGTGCGGGTCCAGGAAGCGCTGACCGCCCTGGCGGAGTTCTATCACCGACGGCTCAAGGAAGCACCGAAAGTCTTGGACTGGCTACACACGCACTACGGGATCTCCGACGAGACCATCGATTCACTCCAAATCGGCTTTGCCACCAATGGCGCCTGCCAAGACAACGGAACAAAATACCGTGGCGTCCTCTCCGCCCTGACCAAACGAAAGGACCCCTTCACGCTGCGCGAGCTCGGCGCCACCGGCGCGTTTAATCCAACCAGCCAGGACAGCTTGTACCCCTTCTTCGATCGGCGCATCATCTTCCCCTACTGGAGCCGTGGCCGCGTCGTATTCATGATCGGACGCCAGACGCCCTGGACTCCCGACAACGACTACGAGCGGGGCAAATACAAGAAGCTTCGGGTCCACAACGACCGCAAAAACCACTACATCGCGCCCTCGATCAACAACAGCCACCTCTATAACGAAGACTGCCTGCTCACCCGGCCCGAGCGCGTCATCATCACCGAGGGCGTGACCGACTGTATCGCTCTGATGGAGCGCGGCTTTCCGGTTGTCTCCCCGGTCACGGTGCGCATTCGAGCATCGGACTGGGGTCGCCTGCTGCCCAAGCTCCAGGGCGTAAAGACGGTTTACATCTGCCAGGACAACGAGATCTCGGAGGTGGGCCTGAACGGCGCACTCAAGACCGCAAGCGTCCTCACCGGGCACAAGATCGAGACGAAGCTCGTCGTTCTGCCCCTGGATGAGAAACAACAACAAGCTAGACGAGAGCTACGGGAACGCTTTGATCTGGATGCGGCCGTCGGAGCGGGAGATCTCACCAAGCTGCTCGAAGGTCGTACACAAGAAGACGTCGAGGAAGCCGAGTGCCTGCTCGCCGCCGCCAAGATCGATGTCAACGACTACTTCGCCTCCGGCCACTCGGCCACGGAGTTTGAAACGCTGCTTGGCGAGGCCACCACGCCGCTTGAATTCGGCATCGACCGGCTGCCGACCGATGTCGCCGAATCAGCACGCAATCAGCTGCTCGATCCGGTCCTGGGCGAGGTGGCGGCGCTCTCGCCCCTGGAGCAAAACCGTCACCTGAAGCGCATCCAGGAGCGTTTCGGGAAGTCGAGCCTCTCGCTCACCACGCTGCGCGCCCAGGTGCGGGCCGTCAAAAAGGAGCTCAAGGAACAAGCCCGGCAAGAAAAACATAGCCAGAATATCCGCAAGAAACATCTCACCAACGCGCCAGCCGGCTCCTGTCGGGCTCGCATCGCGGAGGTGTTGATGGAGGCCAGGGAGGGCCCCCCCGACTACACCGAGGTCGCCGAGGCCGCCTACCAGTGGTTCACCGATCACGGCGCCGCGCAGTTCTTCTTTACCCGCCATGGAGAGCCGTTCGTTTACTTCGACAACACCATCTACTGGATGGATTCGGCCGACCGGGGGCGCAAGCGCCAGTACGCGGCCATGCTCTACAAGCAAACCGGTCTGGTGCCGCCCACGGGTAGCGGGCGCATTTTCTTCGAGGTCCTGTCCAGCCTGGCCCTGATCCACGGGCAGATGCGGGACCACTTCTCCTGGCTCCACACCGATGTCTCGAAAAACACGGTCTACTTCAACCTCAACAACGACGCCCACGAGATCGTCAAGATCACGCCCGACGGCATCGAGATTCTCAAGAACGGAGGCAACGCCGACGGCGTTATTCTCGAGGGTTCCCGGAAAATGAAGCCGCTCCGGTTCCTGCCCGATGCCGATCTGAAAAAGGCCGAGCGGCTGCTTTCGACGCTGATCGTTGACAACATGACCTGCGCCCCAGGGGAGCGCGCATTGATCCTTTCGTGGCTGTCCTGCTTCCTCCTGATTGATTTCGCCGGCACCAAGCCCATGACCCGTTTCGAGGGACCCGCCGGATCGGGCAAGACCACCGCCAGCAAACTCATCTCGGCGCTCGTTTACGGTGAACCCCAGCAGAAGAAAAGCACCGATGCGGCCAACTACACCGACGGCTCCCAAAACCCGCTCATCGTGCTGGACAACATCGAGGTCAAGCAGATGACCGACGACCTGACCACCTTCATGCTCACCAGCATCACCGGCATCGCCAAGGAGAAGCGCAAAAGCGGCACCGACACCGAGACCGTCATCGAGAAAACCAAGTGCCTGCTCAATACCACTGGCATCGAGCCGCTGGGCGGGGAGCTCTCGGAGATCCTGTCTCGCTCCTTCATCATCCGCTTCGACATGGAGGAGCGGGCCGGCAACAGCTTCCTCGAGGCCAATATTCTGGCTGCTATCGCCGAGCACCGTGATCTGATTGTCTCGGCCCTGATCCGACGCACCAGCCAAGTGCTGGCCATGCGGCGTGCCGACGCGCAGGGGAAGGTCATGGATCTGCTAGCCAGTACCCTGGGTGATCACGACAAGCGTCGCTCGAATGATTACCTGAGCCTGATGTACCTGATGCTGCTGGCTGGGGAACCGTCCGAAGTAATCAATGAGGGGTTCGAGGAAATCCGCCCGACGTTTCTCACGCAAATCGTCTTGCTCAACCGGGTCAGCTTGGAGACGGCGCGGGAATCGAATCCCATCGCAACCGTTCTGGTGGCGCTGTTCAACGCCTACCGCCGCGCCGTGGAGATCGACCGGGAGAGCACGGTGGCAAACGACAGCAGCCACAAGGCCAAATTCCTGGAGCGCTGCCTGATCGACTTCCAGGACGAGACCCACATCGAAGGCGTTCTGGCGCGAGACCTCTACATCGCGCTCAACAGACAGGCCAAAGAGTCCAACCTTACCTTCCACCTTCGATCCGTCCAGCAGTTCGCCCAGCGATTCGCCAACGATCTGGACACCATCCAACAGGCCGGGTTCCAAATCACCGTGAACCGTGTCGAACGGGCCGGTCACTCCACGGCCACCTACGACATCGCCTATCTCCTCTAAACCGCAATCACCGTTTTCGGCTCGGACTCAGCGGGAAGGGTGGGAAGGTCCCTCCCAATTCGGGAAGGTACCTTCCCAGCTGTAACTAGCTGTATTTACAGGTGTTATGAAGACATTGGGAAGGTGGGAAGGGTTTCAGGAGTCTCCCCCCCTCAGACAAAAATAAAAAACACACACCGCGATGGGCCGGTAATTCGATGTACGCCCCCCCCACTTATTTTTTTGGCCACACGAGGAGTAATATTTCCTATACCCTTCCCACCTTCCCATTATTTATTTATATCTATATTAATATCAATAAGTTATAGGCTTGGGAAGGGTCCTGGGAAGGTTCAAAACATGGTGGTGACCCTTCCCACCTTCCCAGCCTGGCGTTACGGTTCGCGCTTCGACATGGGCCAGGGGATCGGCACCGGGGACCAGCAGCGCCTAGACAGCAGCCATCGAATTCCCCCGGCACAAAGCTTCGATCCGACACTATTGGTTCGCTCCGGTAAGTATCTCCCAAGGGGAACCTACGAACTGGAGAGCGGGACGTGAGCCTTCTAGAAATACTCGAGAGACAGACGGTTGGGGAAAACGATGTTGCCGACCCGGACGCAAGCAAACGGGGAATCGCGCTCTACGCAGCCACGAGCCTGAAGTCCTGGGAGACCGCCGAGCCCGATCACTTCGCAACGCGCGGCACCGGATGGACCTGGCCAAGAAGAGAGTGGGCTCAGGACGTCTCTCGGCCCAGGCCTTCGATATGCTACGCACCCGGTTCAACGAGATTCACGCCTGGGCCATCGAGCACTTGGGAGACGAGGCGCTCCGCTCGGCCGTCCAGTCGCTCGAGCCAAAGACCTATGCACCGCCTCGGATCGATAGGCTCGATGGCCGATCTGATCGTGTGCGCCCTCCAGTGAAGGAGACACCGACCGTCCCACCGTATCTCTTCCCCGAAGACGGCGACTGGCGTTTTATCCAGCGAGTTCGGTCCTCAGCCGTGCCCCAGGTCGATGCCATCCGCAACCAGGCGCTATCCCTAGGATGGAGTGAGGCTCGGCTTTACCAGAACCGGGGACGATTCCGTTTTCCCTGTGGCGAGGACTATGGCCTCGTCTGTTTCCTGGACGAGAACAAGCGCATCGGTGAGGTGACTCGGCAGTCCATCGAGATCGTCGGCCCGCCTCCCCAGGAGAACCGTCTGCGCTTTTATAACCCGGAGGTAGATCAACCATGGATCAAGAAAAAGACACCCGAAGCGTGAAATGCCGATATGCCAACGCCAAGGATGTGCTGCCGCCGGAGCTGTTCAGCGAGGTCCAGCAACACTTCACGGGCCTGCTGTGGGTCCCGGCCCATACGCAATTCTATGAGACGCGTCGCAAGCTCGTGCTGGCCCTGACGGATCAAGGCGTCTCCACCCGCGAGATCGGCAAGCTGGCCGGTGTCACAACGCGCCGCGTGCGTCAAATCCTGGCCGAGGACCGCGCATCACCGCCGACACATTCCGAAACTTTCCGGTAAGTAACCAAAGACGGCTTTCTCGTTTTGGGGGCGAAATCTATCTTCCCCCCCGAACCCCGAGGTGGGGACGCTTGAGGCTTGCCGTTGAACACATCGTCGGAGCAGGTCGTGCCATTAAATAAGAAAGACCAGCAGAACCTGGACCGCTGGCACGGTGCAGAAGGGGTCGCCCAGCCACCCAAGCGCGCCGGCGCCCAGCCGAACAACCTGTACCCCATGACCCACGGCATCTGGGCCAATCAGTGCCTGGACGATGAGGAACGGAAACTCTTTCAGGAGATCATCGACCGCCTCTGGACCGACTTCGTGTTCAACAAGAGTTCGGACTTCCTCCAGGTCGAGCTGGTGGCGGTGTACTCGGTGAAGCTGGTGCGGGCTCAGATCAACGGGGACATCGACGCCTCGGAAAAACTCGACCGGATGATCCGCTGCCATCTCAAGGATCTGAAGGCCACCAAGATCGCCCGCGAGGGCGAGGTCCCCAGCGGTCCTGGAACCACACCGGCCGAGTGGGCCACGACCCTGCTGGAAAAGCTGGCCGAGTCGGAGAAGAAACCGGCCCGAAAGCGGGGCAAGAGGCGGAAAACGCGAAAATGATTGAGGATAACACCAGGCGGCGGGAGGACCCGGCCCCGAAGAACCAAAGACTTACGGCGATCCGTTCTGGCGGAATCCAGCATAAGACGTGTTCGTTCGACTTCTCCCGTAGGCGTCCAACGAGCATCACGCCCAGCCCTCGGTTGGAAGCGGGGAATGGGATACCGCGTCCGCCACGTCGCGGACCTGGCGAGCAAAGGCGGCCACCCCGGAGGCGAGGAACGATCGACGCTTCCATGGCCCAGTCCCGGCAGCTGCGGAGACGATCCCGTCGGCTCGGCCCCCAGGTCGAACCGCCTATCCGGGACCTCCCCCGCGAGGCCTTGCTGGCGCTCACACGCAAGTGGGCTGTGGCGACCGGCGACTATCGGCGTCACGCCCCCAGCAGGTCAGGCAGAGATGCAGTGGACCTCCCCGTGGCGGTTGGGAACCGCTCGCCGGAGGCGGTCTGTCGCTTCGCTCGGGGGGTGGATGATTTGTGTCCCCACTGGGCGCAGAATCGCAGGAAAAACGATGCAAAAAGGGGTCGATTGGGTGCAAAAACCGGCCCAAAAGTGTGCAAAACGGACCCTCGCGCGGACAAGTACGGTCGGGTGCTGGCCATGGAATCCCACGCGGCGGAAACTTTCGTCAATCAATCCTTCCGGGCCTCACCGGAAGGCTCCGCGGCTCGCCAGCTCACATTCGGCGATTGTGTTCAGGGAGGCCAGCGAGCGGACTGTCAGCTCACTGTCTCCAGCTTCTTGGGAGTGCTTGTCTGGAGGCAAGGAACGGAAAAGGCGGTCCCTCATCGTGACCGGGTGGCAGCCGCAATACAACAGGGTGAGGCCGCACGCCGGGCTGGCGGGCATGCTCCGGGAGCGGCAGGACTCTTACACCCTGGAACACACTTTTACAAGGCTCGGGCTGTGACCTAAACTATCTCTCACAACGATGAGTATATAACCTCGTCCTGATCGGGCGAGCCAAGGGGTTACGATGGGAAAAGTCATGCGAGAAATGCATCAGGTTGTTTTCGTAGGTGTTGTCTTGCTATTGGGTTTTTCCACCAGCACGTTGGCCCAGGGGAACGCCACATTGAGTGGAACCGTGACCGACAGCACGGGAGCCGTCATCCCCGGTGTTGTCGTCACGGCGACTAACGAAACGACCGGGATGGTCACGACCCGCATGACCAACGAGAGGGGAACTTTCGAGTTCACTCGTTTGCCACCCGGGCTCTACACGCTCACCGCCGAGGTGCCCGGCTTTGAAACGGGAATCTACAGCGATGTTGAACTGAGAGCAGAGGAACCGGCCCTGCTGAACTTTACCCTCCAGTTAGGCGCGGTGGACACGGTCGTCGTGGTTGGAACGCGGGGGGAGCCACGGTCGGTGACCGAGTCGACGGTGCCGATCGACGCCATCGACATCCAAGAGCTGGGCAGTCAGGGCGTAACCGATCTGAGAGATCAGTTGCGGACGCTCGTTCCCTCGTTCAATGTCAACATCCAACCGATCAGCGACGCGTCGACGATCGTGCGGCCGGTGATGCTGCGCAACCTGGCGCCCGATCACACGCTGCTGCTGGTCAACGGGAAGCGCCGCCACCGCTCGTCGATCATCGATTGGCACGGGGGTAACGGCGTGGCGTTCGGGTCACAGGGTCCGGATATCTCGTCCATCCCGTCGATTGCCCTGCGGCAGGTGGAAGTGTTGCGGGACGGCGCGGCGGCGCAATACGGCTCGGACGCCATCGCCGGCGTGATCAATTTGCTGCCCAAGGACAATCGTTCCGGCGGCAGCCTCGAATTTACCACGGGGGCCTACGGCCAAGGGTGGGACGGCAAAGCGTATACCGTCGCCGGCAACGTCGGATTGCCGCTCGGCGAGACCGGCTTCGCCAACCTCAGCCTCGAGTATGGGAGCTCGAATCCGACCGACCGCAGCATCCAGCGCAGCGACGTGGCGGCTCTGATCGCAGCCGGTAATAACGATGTCCGACAGCCAGCCCAGATCTGGGGCTCTCCCGAGATTGACGACGACCTCAAGTTCTTCGGCAATTTCGGCTATCTGTTCGGTAATGGCCTGCAGTTCTACGGACACACGAACTACGCTAGCAAGAAGGTGACCGGCGGCTTTTTCTTCCGCAACCCCAACACCCGAGGGGGTGTCTTCAGCGCCGACGGCGGCCGGACCCTGCTCATCGGCGACGTGCTAGCGGCGCGCAATGAGGGCTCCGCCAACTGCCCCACGGTGAGGATCACCAACCATGTGCCCGATCCGGACGCCCTGGGACGGGTGCGCTCCGACCCGAACTGCTTTTCCTTCCAGGAACGGTTCCCCGGCGGGTTCACCCCGAACTTCGGCGGGGACGCGACCGATTCCTCGGTGGTCGCCGGCCTACGCGGGTTTATGGCCAGTGGCCTCGTTTGGGACGCGAGCGTCAGTGTCGGCGCTCACGAGACCGACCTGTTTATCGTCAACACGGTCAACGCCTCGCTCGGCCTGGACACTCCGACGGACTTCAATTTGGGGAGTAACCGGCAGCAGGAGACGAGTCTCAACTTGGATGTCTCCTATGCTATTAGCGACCGGGTCAACATCGCGGGCGGAGTTGAGTGGCGGCAGGAGCAGTACGAGAGCAGGCTCGGCCAGCGCGAGTCGTGGGACATCGGCCCCTACGCCGCACAAGGCTTCAGCGTCGGCTCCAACGGCTTCAGCGGCTACAGCCCGCTTGCCGCGGGGAAATGGAGCCGCAGCAGCATCGCGGCCTACGGCGATGTCGAACTGTCTGGGCCCCAAGACCGGTGGACGATCGGCACAGCGGCGCGCATAGAAAACTTTGAGGACTTCGGTACTACGGTTAACGGCAAACTGTCGGGCCGCTACCGGTTGGTGGATGCCTTCTCGCTTCGCGCCAGCGTGAGCAGCGGGTTCCGCGCACCGACGCCCGGTCAGCAGAATGGGTTCAACTTGTCCACGATTTTCGACCCGACGGTCAATGACCTGGTGGAACGGGGCACGATCCCGTCGATCTTCCCGATGGCGCGACTGAGAGGCGGGCAGCCGCTCGACCCCGAAAAGTCGGTCAACTACGCCGTCGGCGCGGTCATCGAAAACGGGCCGTTGATCTTCACGGCGGACTACTTCCACATCGATTTGTCCGACCGCCTCGCCGTGACGCAGGACTTCACCCTCACACCGGAAGAAGTCGATCAGCTTGTGGAAGAGGGGGTCGAGAACGCCCGCGGCCTGGCGAGCTTCCGGTTCTTCACAAACGAAATCTCCACCCAGACGCAGGGGGTCGATCTGGTCTTTAGCTACGCGCCCTCCAGCCTGAACGGCAACACCGTGTTCGGCGCCGTCTTCAACCACACCACCACCCAGGTGAAGCAATTCAATCCGGAGTTGCTCAACGTGTCGCGGCGAATCCGGGAGCTGCAGGAAGCCCTGCCCAAGAACCGCTGGAACCTCAGCGTCAACCAGAGGGTCGGCCGCTGGGAACTCCTCGGGCGTGTCAACTACTACGGTGCCTGGTTTGACTGGGACAGCGCTCAGGCCCTATTCAGCGGCAAGCCGGTCTTCGATGTCGAGGTCAGCGTTCCGCTCTCGGAGGGGACCCAGCTGGCGGTCGGCGCCCAAAACGTGTTCAACACGTTTCCCGATATGTCGCCCAACGCGAGGAGTGTTGGAGAGCGGTACAGCGAGTACACGCCGTGGGGTTTCAACGGCGCTTACTACTACATCCGCCTGGGCTACACCTGGAAGACGTCACCGTAGGCGATCTGGCAAGACCGCGCCATCTATTTCCGGTTCGCCCAAAGGACACCTTCAGGGGGATCTCACGCAGGGAAATCTCTCGTCAATCGTTCTTTCCCGATCCTCCCCATCACGATTTCCAATCTATCTCAATATCAATGCGTTAGGTCCGTGGGAAGGTTCGGACCTGCGGCTTCCTCGACCGTCCCAAATTTTGAGGCCGACACTTTACGGCTCGCTCCGGTAAGTATCTCTTGAGAACAACCGGATTGGGGGGGCTCCGATGATCGACAGCTCACATTCGGCCATTGTGTTCAGCGAGGGGACTCTCAGCAGACGGTCTCCAGCTTCTGTGAGTACCCGTCCCGGAGCCGAAATAGGAAAGCGGCCCCGAAGGACTGCTGGGGTTCTGGATGGGCGTGTGGCCTAGAGTCGTTCGATAGCTTCCTCGAGGGCGTCGTCGACCAGGTGGGTGTAGATCTCCGTGGTGGAGAGGTCCCGGTGTCCGAGGGCCCGTTTGACCACCAGGATATCGCCGGTGCGGCTGTAGAGGTGGGTGGCGAAGGTGTGCCGCAGACCGTGGGGACTGATGCGCTTGCGGATGCGCGCCTTTCGCAGCCAGTGCTTGACGCGGTTGGCGACCTGCCCCGCAGACAGGCGCGAGCCGCGGTTGGAGAGGAACAGCGCCCGGCATTCGCCATTGCCCTGGCAGCGGCGCTCGTTCAAGTAGAAACGCAGGAGGGAGCGCAGCGTGGACTTTAGGAACTTCACCTGGGGCACGCCGCCCTTGGCACGGACCCGGAGATGTTTGGCGTCGAGGTCGACGTCGTCAATGTCGAGGTTGACCAGTTCTCGCAGGCGGATGCCAGTGCCGAGAAACAAATCGATGATGAGCCGGTCTCGGCGGGCGATCTTAGAGGACCAGCCCCTCAGTTCTTTCGACAGCCGCCGTTTCTCGGCCTCGGTCAGGAAGGTGGGTGTGGTGCGCGGCAGCCGTCTCAAGGTCACCGAGCGCGCCGGGTTCTCGGCGACCTGCCCGGTCTCCTCCGCCCAGGCGAAAAACGACCGGATGGCCGCCTTGAAGCGATGTAGCGAGGCCGGGGACCGGGGGGTGCCGGCAGCCGAGTTGACGACCGCCGGTGAGGTCAGCGCTTCGTCGAGCAAGGCACTGGTCACGCGGCCCAGGGTGAGCCCGGGGTGGCGCTCCAACAGGACCTCGGCCAGCTGCCGCAGGTCCCGAAGGTACGCACTTGTGGTGTTCGGGGAGCGACCCTCGGCAGCCAGCCTTCTGGCGAAGGCCTCGACCGCTTGCTCGAAGGGCTTAGGCCTTGGCAGGAGCCGAAGCGCGCTCGTCGTCATGCTGCTGGTCTCCTTCCTTTTTCACGTTCCGGCCCATGGCTGTCCCCTTGGGCAGGGGCAGCTTGTCGATCCGGCCGGTTTCGTGGGCCCAGACCAGGAACATGCGCAGCACCCGCATGGTCTTTTTGACGGTGGGCTCGGCGCGCTGCTTGCCGCTCGCGAGTTTCAGAAGCGCGTCGGAGCGGAAGAACTTGCCTACGTGGGGGGCCAAGATGCCTTTGAGCTTCCGGTCGGCCCCGAAGAAGGCTTCGAGCTGCTCGAAGTCCTTGCCGTAGGTATAGACCGTGCGCTCCTTCTTGCCCTGGCTTTTCAGGTGTTCGAGGTAGGCCTGCCCAGCCTCGTGCAGTGTGTCGGTCATGATGTGACTCTCCTTTTCGGTGGGTTGAAATGATTGATCTACAAACGCTTATGCGCTCGACACCATGGACGCTTCGTGTCGATCGGAAGTCAAGGCCATACACGCGGGCGGGGAGGAATCTCATGAAAAGACCGATAGAAACCGTGACCCGGACGGTGCTGATCCTCACCCTGGCGGCCTCCCTGGCAGGCTGTGCAGCGAAGCGGCCGCCGCAGCGCATCCAGCACGCCATCCAAACCATGAACCGCCACATGCCCGAATACGTGGCCGAGGCCAACCAGACCCTGGAGGAGGCGAAGCACCCCGAGCGGGAGCGGCTTAAGGGAATCGGCGAGCGACTGGCCGAGGCGTTGGCCGCACTGGACGCTTGGGCGCAGGGTGAGAAGCCACCGCAAGAGCGGAGCGAAGCGGAACCGCAGAAGAAGAAGGAGAAGCGATGAACACGATTCTCGAAGAGAACCGGGAAGCCGTCCGCGCGGTCGGGCGCCGGCTCATGGAGATCGGCGCCGTGCTGGCGGAAGGAAAGATGGACGAGGTGCGGACCCGGGCCGCAACCGCCCGGCGGACCTACCGCGCCTGGGAGGAGCTAGACCCAAAACAAGCGCATAACCAGTCCGCCAACGGCCAGGTTGCGCGCATAAAATTCGAGGCATAGAATCCCGCTCCCGGATCGTTTTATCCAGGTATCGGGTTTCTGTTGGATCTGTTTCAGTTCAGCCTCGCTGGTGTTGGAGCGGTTGACAGAAACCGGGACCTCGATCGCCCGGGCTCAGGGCCATGATCGGGTCAGCATCGCAGAGGTTGATGCAGCACATCCACGGCACGGAACAAGACCGGCAACCACCGGTTCCAGGCCAGAATCCTGAAGAGGATGCGCCGCCCGGTGCGCACGAGCTGACAAGGCACGAACATGAAGGCGTTTAGAAACGTCTTGAACTCCATGTGCAGTACCGTCTGTTTCTCGGCCTGATACTTCTGGCCCCAGCGTCCGGTTTCGGGCAGCAGCAACGCAAACCACGCCTTCAGTGTCCAGGCCAGCGACGCCATGACCATGTAGGCCCCGTTGCTGGTCTGATCCCCGACCGGCATCCTCAAGGCCTGAACGCCGTTCTTGAGCTGCTCAATGAGATTCTCTTGATTGCACCGTTGATTCGCACGGAGCACAATCTGGCTGGCCGAATCCGAGCGGTTGGTAATGTAGAAGAAGTATCGGATGTCGTCGAACAACACCTGTTCGCCTTTGGCCACCGACAGATTCTTCCGCACCACGACAACGCGGTAGTCCCGGTCGCAGGCTCTGGGCCGATACGCAAACTCGGCCACATCCTCGCCCTGCAACCGGATATTGTCGAAACCGCGCTCCCGAACGACTTGTTCCTTCACGTTGTCGGGACGTTGGCGCGGTTCGGTGGCCACCGCGTACTTGGCGGGCCGTTCCAGACGCGTCCATTGGTGCGGTTCCAGTTCATCGGCCAGCGCCACCAGATTCTGCATGGCGTCGATGCCGAAGATGAATCCCACGCCCTGGTCGTCCCATCCATCCAGGTGCCGGGTCTGGCTGAAGTCGGTGTCCCCGCGCAGCAGGATCTGGCGAAACCCGCCTCGACGGCACAGCGCGATGGCCTGGTCGAACCGTGCGGCCGCTCCCTCATGCGAGGGCCGGTTACCGCTGCGATTGACCAGGTACAGCGGCTCTTGAGTATTCGCCAGCGAAATCACCAGCGGGTGATACCCCCAGGTCCCGTTGTAGGCCACGTCCATTCCTTGCTTGCATTCGCCTGTGGTTTCAGCCAGTGTCCCATCGGCGTCCAACACCGCTTCTTCGAAAAACGCCTCGGGCTGCTGGCGCCAGACTCGCAGCCGGACTTGATTCGTCGCCTCCATCAGAGACTCCACGTCGCTGGGCTCAAATCTCCGGCAGAAGTCTCCCGCCGTCGTCGGGTCCGGAATCCGTTGCGCTCCCAGCGCATCCAGATACACTTCGTCGTTGCGCCGCAACTCGATGTCCTCCAGGCACGTCCCTCCATTCAACGCGTTATAGGCGATGTTCAGCACGTGATCCGATTCGTGATACGGCAAGTGCCGCTTCAGCACATGCACACTCTCGTCGATGGCTTTGACCAGCCCCGTCCGCCGCGCCACCAACTGCATCATCCCGATTCCGCCCACCGCCGTGCCGCGCGTCCGCTCTCCCATCTCATAATGAATGTTGCTCGCCGAAAACATCGGCGCCGCCTGATCTGTCCAATTCCGGTCCGCAAGCCGGCGCTCGATTCGCCGCTTGCGGTTCTTCATGTTCTTGCGCGTATAATCGTTCATCCGAAATGCCTCCTTTTCCGTAGACTCTTTCCAAGTCTTTATTCACACGGAACGGGGGCATTTCGGGTACTTCTGCTGCTATGCCGCTATCAATACCTCGTCAATCACGCTTGATCAGGGTCTAGATCAAGCGCGCGCTGACATCGAAGGCGTGATCCGGGACCGGGAGCGGATGCGGGCCACGCGGCAGGAGTTAGCCGAGTTGCTGGGAACGATCATCCGGGCGGCGCTCTTACCGAGGCTGCCCTGAATGGCTCCGCTATCCACCAGAGAACGTGAAGTGGCTAAGACCCTGGCCGACCCGGTGCTCTGGGGCCAGGCCTACCTGCGCAACCGGGATGGCCAAGAGAGGGTCTACTGGCCGCATCAGATCGACGACCTGCGGTGCGCGGTGCGCAATATCATCCACCTGGATGGACGCGACGTCGGCAAGAGCGTGTGCATCAGCACCGATGCGCTGCACTTCGCCTTCACGCACCGGGGCAGCCAGGGCCTCGTCGGCGCGCCCCACCAGGGGCACCTGGACACGCTGATCGAAGAGTTCGAGTTCCAGCTCGACGCGAACCCGGACCTGATGTCGAGCATTGCGCTGAGCAAGTACGGCAAGCCCAAGATCCACCGCAAACCCTACTTCCGCCTGGAGTTCACCAACGGCTCCATCCTCTACTTCCGTCCGGCGGGCGCTTATGGCGACTCCTTCCGGTCTCTGCACGTGGACCGCGTCTGGGTGGACGAAGGCGCCTGGCTCACCGAGCGGGCGTGGAAGGCCCTACGCCAGTGTCTCAAGGCCGGCGGGACGCTCCGCATCTATTCGACCCCCAACGGACTGCGCGACACCACCTACTACCGGCTGACCAGTTCGACCCAGTTCCAAGTGTTCCGCTGGCCGTCCTGGTTGAACCCGATCTGGAACGAGGAGCGCGAGGCGGAACTCGAGGAGTTCTACGGCGGTAAGGACAGCGCCGGCTGGCAGCACGAGGTGGCCGGCGAGCACGGCAAGCCCTCCTACGGGGCATTTAACGTCGAGCATTTGAACCTATGCCGCCAGGACGTCATCGAGTACCAGAAATGCGTGATCACGGGAGAGGAGCTACGGGGCTGCGAGACTGAGGAGGCCTCCCACGACCGGCTGGAGATGCTGCTGAACCTGATGCCGCAGACCGGCGTGTTCTGGATCGGCGGCGACCTGGGCTACACCAACGACCCGACCGAGATCGTGGTCTTCCAGGAAGTCGAGCTACCGGAGCGTCGCGTTCTGAAGCTGATCCTTCGCGTGCGCATGGAGCACGTCGCCTATCCCCATATTGCCCAGGCCCTCGGGCTGCTGGACCGCTATTACGCGGCCACGGGCATCGGCGTCGACAACGGCGGCAACGGCCTGGCGGTTGTGCAGGAGCTACTGACCCTGGACAAATACCGGGACCTACAGCTGGACGGGCGGCTGCGGGGTTACGACTTCGGTGGCATGACGACCCTGGCCGTCCGGGACGGCAAACAGGTCAGAAAGCGCACCAAGGAATTCATGACCAGCCTCATCAACGGTGCGTTGCAGCGCCGGCAGGTGGTGTTCCCGGTCGAGGACTTGGAGATCGAGGACCAGTTCACGACCCACACCTATACGCTGCACGACGGTCGGGTGGTCTACGCCAAGGGCAACGATCACATCGTCGACGCCGTACGGTGCGCCATGCTGGTTCGGGAGCAGGCCAACCTGGATCAGGTGGGCGAAGAGACGGTTTCCCTAGTCCCGGTGATGACCGACCCCGTGTTTATTTGAGGTTGCCAAGAAAGTGCGCTGGCGTTTTTAAGTCGAAGCGGTTAGGGTGCAATCTGGCTTGAATGGCATGGCGGAGATATTTCGCAAAGAGGACAGTACGCTCTACCTTGGAATGATGTTCCCACAGAATAGGATCTCCTGCCTTTGTACATTCCCGGACCGCCAGACTTGGTGACCAACGTATCAGGTTCTGGAATACTCCATACGACCACGGGCAACAGCTGAATGTAACCGTTCTTCTTGGGCACAGGGTAGACACAAACCAGGTCCCAAGACCAGAAGGATTCTATGTGTGGCAAGTTCGGTGAGCAGGCAATACCGATCCAGTCGAGTGCTTCTTCCAGGCGATGAGCGTCGATCACAGGTTTGCCATAGGTCAATTTGCCCCAGGTCACGCATCCATGGGTTATCGCTCCTCGAATCGGGAATGAGCGCTCGATTCCTCCTTCGAGCAATAGCTGCGCGAATCGTAGCAAGCGCCCAAGGCCATCGTTCGAATCATCCTCTCTCACAAACAACGTATCGGATATCAACTGCATGTCATTCACACCTGTCTTGGACTTGGTCTCTTCGGCTAAGCCTATCCAGGCGTGGATGCGTGCGTTCAGCTCATCGTTCTTCAAATTCGTGACGATGCTTGAGAAACCGAGTACATCTGCAATCAGGAAGTAACTATTCACTACATGACTCCGTGTGGTTTGTGTAAACAGCTTTCTCCGGCAGCGGATCAAGGAATACGTACTCGATAGGGTAAACCGCAGCACGGCAGCCAGAGCCTTCTTGCACTTCTCTGCAAGTTGCACCCCGTATTCCACCAATAGTCCTTGCTCTCGTGTTTAGCAGGCGCGAAGATTGCGCCCGATTTGCCTCGGCAATGCCAATCCATCGTAATCCGCATCTTCGACCGAGACGGTCCCCAGCCCTTGATTTTATCAAGACTTTTCCTGCCTCCTCGATTTTTGACAAAGCGCTGAATCCGTCCCTCCCGACGTTTTTCCTCCGCCTCCGGTAAGTAACCCTTAGGGCGAGGTGTTCTCGCCACACGGCGCGAATGTCGCGCCCTCAAGAGCAACACACGACCGGGAGGACCCTGATGGAAACAAGAACCGACCCACAACCCGCTACTTCGGCCGCAGCGGCGGGCAGCCATCCCCCGTCGCTTGCAGCCGACGCCGACGTGCTCGTCCCCCTGGCCACGGCCGACGCGCTGGACGCATCGGCGTTCCATTCTATCAACGCCACCGAAGCCGTTCCCGCCTCCTGGGAGGACCGGGCCCGCAAGGCCTGGGAGTACTACCTGGAAGAACCGCTGGTGAAGAACTGCGTCAACTCCTGGCGCACCTTCGCCGTGGGCGACGAGATCAAGATCGCGAGCGACGACGAGGAGGTGAAGTCCGGCGCCGTAGAGCTCGCCGCCCAACTGCGGGTCTTTGCCTTCGTCAAGGACATGGTGTTGCAGCTCCTGGTCAAGGGCGACGGGGTCGGGTTCAAGCGTTACACGAGGGACGGCAAGGCGCTGGAGGAGCTGGTCTCGGTCAATCCCGTCTCAGTCAAGGTCAAGTACGCCCAGGGCGAACTGGTCGAGGCGCGCCAGTTCCCGGAGGAGCATCCTGGTACGGGCGAGGGTCTCGATCTCCCGGTCGAGCAGGTGCTGCACCTCAAGTGGGACGCGCCGTCTTTTTCGCCGCGCGGCAACTCGCTGGTCCTGCCCGCGTTTCAGTCCATCGAGCTGCTCAGGGACTACCGCCGGGCCGAGCAGGCCATCGCCAAGCGCTGGGCCACGCCGTTTCGCCTCATCAAGGTGGGCGGGGCCTTCGGCCAGAAGATGGTCATGCCCGACCAGAAGATGCTCGATCAGGTCCGCGAGCGGGTCAACAAGATGGACCTCAAGAGCGGCCTGGTGGTGCCCTTCTACGTCACGGTCGAGACCCACGGCACAGACGGGCAGGTTCTCAATGTCGAGGACAAGGTCAAGGAGGTGAAGGAAGACATCGTGGTGGCGCTGGGACTCTCACGGTCGCTCGTCACCGGCGACGGTCCCAACTTCGCCACCGCCTCGGTGAGCCTCAGGAAGATGCTGGTGATGATCCGGGAGATCACCCAGACCGCCAAGACGATTCTCGACTGGGTGTTTGACGACTGGCTCGAACTGAACGGGTGGAAGGGCAAGACGCTCCAGTTCCTGTTTAACGATCTCGATCCCTCGGACGCCGTCGATTTCAAGCGCTTGCTCATCGAGCTCTACGACCGCAAGCTGATCAGCCGCTCCAGCCTCCAGCTCAAGATGGACCTCGACCCCGACATCGAGGCCGCCTGGGGAGGACCTAGCGCCCGCGGTGACGTCGGCGATGCGGTCTGCGACGACTGCGTGCACTTTGAAGAAGCGCGCAACCACTGCCGGGTGCACCGCAGCGAGGTGACGTTCGACACTCCAGCCTGCCGTTTCCTCGATCCCAAGACCCCGACGCTCGACAGAGGGACGTAGGTCATGCTCAATGCACTTGCCGCCTCCACACCCCTGCCCCAGGCCGAGGCCATCCGGCAAGCCACGGCCAGGAGCGTCCGCCACCGGAATCGTTACACGGAAACAACGGTCGCCGAGCTGACCGGCATGCTCTCGGACACCGAGGACGAGGTGCGAGGCGCCATCCTGCGCTACAAGAGTCTCGGCTCGCTCCCTGACAACCAGCTGGCGGCGCTCGTTGGCCTCAAGAAACTCCAGACCGACATCCGCGAGACCATGACTCGCCTCGGCCGGGAGCAGACCCTGCGCTTTCGCCAGGCGGCCCGGACGTCCTTTCGCCAGGGCATCTCCGGCGGCATCGAGGACTTCGCCACCGCCCAGCTGCCCTTCTACCGCGACCTCACCTCAGAGGGGATCGACCAGCTCGCCACCCGGGCTTTCACCCTGGTCGACACCGACGCGCTCGACTTCATGAGCCAGTACAACCTGGTGCTCACTGGCGACGTCCACCGCGAGTTGGCCGACGGAATCCGGCGCACCGTGATGAGCGGCATCGCGACGGGCAAGGGCGTCGAGGGCATTGTCCGCGACCTCGGCCACGTGGTGAAGGACCCGGAATCGTTCCGGCACGCCGGCTCCAAGGTGTTCCGCAAGGTGCAGGTCCGCATGGAGGTGATCGCCCGCACCGAGGTGCTGCGCGCCCACAACCAGGGCCGCATCAAGTTCCACCAAGAGGTCGGCGTCGAGAAGCTCGAATGGATGACGATGGAGGATGAGCGGGTCTGCCCGGTCTGCGGTCCACTCGACGGCAGGCGCTTCGCTACGGGCCGGTTCCCGCCACAGCCCGCCCACCCCAATTGCCGCTGCACCAGTGTGGTGGCCTGGCCTCTGGAGATCTGCGGCGGCGAGCTGGGCGCGAAGGCGTCGCTCGGTCCCCTGACCGCGATCGCGGCCCCGGCGAAGTCCAGCTCCGCCTGCATCCTCCCGCCACAGGCCATCGAGGAGCAGGCCAAGGCCAAGTCCCAAGAGACGGCCAAGCTCAAGGCGGCCTTCGAGAGCGGCCAGATCGGAGACCTTTCCGACCTCACGGTCAAGCAGCTTCAGACCCTGTCGAAGCAAAACGGCGTCTCCATCGCCCGTACCAAGGCCGATTTCATCCAGCTGCTCGACCAGGTCGAGCCGGGCATCCCCCACACCGACCTCTCGGGAGCGGCGCTCAAGGCCAAGCTCAAAGAACACAAGATCGGTCTGCTGCGCTCGAAGTACGAACTGGTCGGACTGCTGGCCGAGAAGCAGGCGGCACTCAAACACGCCCAGCAGCTGGCCGAGCAGTTGAAGAAGGTCCCGGCGCCAGGTGGGCTCGACCAACTCACCGTGGTCGAGCTCAAGGAGATGGCCAAGGCCAAGGGTGTCTCGCTCAACCTGACCAAGCAGGACGTGATCGCGCTGCTCGACGAACTGGAGCCGGGCGTGGACCACTCCGGCCTCAAGGGAAAGCTCCTGATCGAGGCCAAGAAGAAACACCACATCGGGCCGCTCAAGAACAAGCAACAGCTGATCCAGGCCATCGAGAAAGCCGCCGGCGAGGAGCTGGCTGAGCAAGCCAGCCAAGATGCCGTCGAGGCCGCCAAGAAAGAAGCGCTCAACAAGGCCAAAGACGCGCTGGAGCAGGCCACTGCCAAGGTGGTCGTGCCCGAATCACCTTCGGGTTACGCGAACTTCCTCTCAGCCGTGAAGGATGCCGAAGCTGCGCTTGCTGGAGGCTCCGGTCTCCCCCAGCAGCTGCTCGGAGCCCAGGCCAAGGAAATTCTCCTCAAAAAGCAGCTCTTCCACGATCAGGTGGCGGCGCTCAAGGCCGCCCAGCTCAAGAACCTGGCCAAGGAAACCCAGCTCAAACACTGGCAATGGACCAACAAGAACGAGCTGGTCACGCTCTTCACCGAGACCGATCCGGACACGGTGCAGGCGGCGCTCGACAGCATCGAGACCAAACACGCCGCCTGGCTGGCAAAACACGGCGGCAAGAAAAAGACCGCCAAGCCCACGGCGCCGAAAACGCCCAAGCCCGCGCTCAAGGCGCCCGAACCCGACGCACCACCCGCTTTCACCAAGAAAGGCAGCGAGTTCGAAGCCGTGGACACGGCCTGGGCCGACAAGGGCAAGCCGGACAGTTTCACCTACGCCGGCAAGGCCAAGGTCGGCGGCGCCCACAGCAAGGAGTTCTGGAGGGACGATGCGGGCGACCGGTGGCTGTTCAAGCCCAAGGAAGGCGCCGCTGATGCCTTCATTCCCCACGGAGAGGAAGCGGCCTACAAGATCGCCCGGCTCATTGAGCCCGACGCTATTGAGGTTCGAACCATTCGGCTCAACGGTCGAGTGGGTTCCATCCAGAAATGGCGCACCGATCTCAAGCGCAAGATCGACTTCGACGGCGTGAATCCAGTCGAGCTGACGACACTCGACGTCGAGCAAGTTCAGCGCGAGCACGTGATCGACTGGCTGATCGCCAACCACGACGGCCACGCCAAACAGTTCCTGCGGGCCCGCGACGGCACGGTCTACGGCATCGACAAGGGACAAGCCTTCAAGCACCTGGGCGAGGACCGCCTGTCCATCGACTACCACCCCAACGGCGGGTTCGGAGAGAAGGAGCCCTTCTACAACACCCTGTTCCGCGCCGTGAAGGGCGGCGACGTCGAGGTTGATCCGGCCGTGACGCTTCGCACGATCGGCGAGGTCGAGAAGATACCGGACGAGGACTACCTGGCCATCCTTCGTCCCTATGCCGAAGGTCGTTTTGGTCGTAACGAAGCCCAAAGACGGGCCTTTTACGACACGGCGCTGGAACGCAAGCGGAACCTGCGCCTGGACTTCGAGGTCTACTACACCGACATGTTGGGGAAGAAGGACTTCCGCTTCGACGACGTGGTTGAGGCCCTCGCCCAGGGAAAGCTCGGGCCGGCGGAGCAAGAACTGCTCGAGGAGGTGCGCGACCTCGGTTGGCAGGGCAAGGCCATGAGGTTCGATGAAGGCGACATCGAGGACCAGAACGCGCTTGTCTTCGCGGAGACCTTCGGTGGCCGGCAGCGCACCGTCGTCAAGATGAAGGTTCGGCCCGAGGCGGAGGAGAAGCTGCTCACGGTCCTGCGCCAAGCCGGGATCGAGACGACGCCGGCCAAGGTCGGGCAGCCGATCCCGGAGGATGTGTTTGCCAACGATATCCTGGCCGCGGTAAAGACCGTCAACCACCACACCAGCGACGCGCAATACAACCAGACGACGCTTGGCAAGCTCGCTGATCACATGGCGGCGCTCAAGCGCTTGCGCCAGGCGGACAACGCGGACGTCAAGGAGATGGCCGGGACCTATATCGCCTGGATCGAGAAGGTGCAAAAGGCGGCCCGTGACAAGACGCCTATCGAGGAACATTTCGAGGCCTATCTCAAGAAGCGTGCGACCAGGAAGAAAAAGCGGAAAGATGTCCCCTTCACCGTCCGGCGGACGAAGGTGCTCCATACCAAACGGCAGCTCAAGGGCGGTGACCTGGTCGTGGTGGAGGAGGCTGCCGACAACAAGGCACTGTTTCAGGGAGCATCGCTCAAAGCCGGCGAGCAGTACGAGATCGACTTCGGCGACGGCGTGCGCGCCGTCTACCGGCCTTCCTCCGATAAGAACCTGTTCGCACAACGGGGCGAGCTCGAGCTGATGCTGCCGGATCGTCCCGACGCCAAGAGCCTGAACCGGGCGCTGGAGCAGATGGACTCCCTGGGTCTGAAGACCGGCGCAGCCACGCCCCAGGACGCCGAGTTGCTTTATCTTCACAAACAGGCCTATCTAAGCAAGGTGGATCGGGAGCCGGAATACCAACAACTGATCCAGGGGCTGGACCGCCGGGCGGTGGGCAAGGAGGAGCGCATCCAGACCATGCGCGGTTTCTGGGAGCGGAGGCTGGGCGTGAAAGACCTGACGCGCATGGCGGGCTACGAACCGCTGGGAGAGCACCAGACGGCCTTTCGCCTCCCCGGAAAGACGGCCGGTTATCGACACCAATACCGGTTCGATCTTTCGGATCAAGACATCGAGAAGCAGATGAAGGGATATGGACTCTATCACTCGCTGACGAACGGGCAAGACCTGCCTTCGTTCATCGACACGGTGCTTGCAAATAACGGCGCCATGGTGAGCACGGTGGAGAAGATGCGAATCGGTATCCCCGTGCGGGGGATGTCGCCGGCGGAGGACATGGGTACCGGCGGCGCGTCCTACGTGTTTACGCACATCCGCAAGCTCCCGACCGCTGGAAGATCGAAACAGCCCGGGCTCTATTTCAAGAAGCGGTTGCTGCGGCGCCAGGACGCCATCAGCTACAACCACGATGCGTATGGGAAAGTGCAGGACGACTACGTCCCCAGCCATCGCGGGAGCACGTCTGCCCAGTGGAAGCAGTTCGCCCGAAATGACAGCAACGAGACGATCCTCAAGCATTCCATCACGCTGCTGGACAACATCGAGCTAATCGTCGTCAATACTGACGAGCAACGCCGCCGGCTGCTGGAGGTGTTCCGCAAACGCCACATCTTGAAGCTCCCCGATGGCCGCAAGGTCGAAGACATCGTACTGGTGAGGTGACCCGATGAACGAACTCGTCAACCAGGAAAAGACCCAGCTGCAAGGGCTGTTCGATCCGTTCAATGAGCGCGGATCGTGGATGAGCCTGGCCGAGGGCCGGGAGCAGCCGCTGCGCCTGGGCATCATGGAAGGCTATTTGGTGACCCGTGTGGCGCCTCATTTCGACGCGGGAGGGAACGTCACGCGGGTGGACTTCTGGTTGTTCCACAAGGCGCTCGGCTACCACGAAGGCTTCCAGCACGCACACACCCTCAAGGTGCTCCGCTGGTCCCAGGAGGACACCTATCTGCTGGACCTGGTGGACGATCGCCAGCGGCGCTTTCACATCGAGCTGATCTTCCCGGAACTGGAGCGGGATCTGGGCGCCGACTGGAAGCGCTGGCGCAAGTTCAAGGCGGAGAACCGGGAGATGTTCGAGCGGATCGACCAGCAGCTGCTGGCCGAGCACATCAAGATCGCGGAGAACTGGGAATGAAGCTACGCTACATGATCGAATACGCGCTGCGGGACCGCATCCGGGAACCGCGCTACGACCCGATTGTCGTCTGGGTCCAAGGACCGGGGCCCGGCCTCGATCTGGTGATCGAATTCCTGCCGGGGCACGCCGAGCAAAAGGAGGCCGAGTGGATCATCAACCGGCTGGTGGAAAATGACGTCCGGTCACTGCCCGAGGATTTCCTAGCCTACCATCAGGCGACGCTGTCGCCCTACCGTGGCATGCGCGGGACTGTGGTCGAAACTGACGAATACCCCTCGGCGGAGGCCTGCGCCCAGTCCGTGCTGGAGCGGGTCGCCTCTGGCCGCATCGCCTGAGTTGCGTTGGAATTCACTTGACATAGGCGAGCGATGTAGCTACGTTGAGGGTACGGATCTGGGACCATCCAAGACAGGGACGCCTATGTCGATGCGCCTCTAGCCGCTGTTGCTGTTTCTTACGACAGCAAGAACCCTTCGCTTAGCGAAAATCGAACGAGGGTAGTGTGCCAAGGTCAGAACGGCTTCATTTGATATCGGAAATTGAGCGGAAGCGGCAATCGAAGGTATTGGTGTACGTTACCGGCGATCGACATGGCGTACCAGCAGCACATATTGCTCCAGACGTCTTGCCGATTATCGAACACCATCTCCGTGCCCTGCTTCTAGACGATCCCAGACGAGTTGATCTGTTCCTTTATAGTCGCGGCGGCCACAGCGACACGCCTTGGAGCATCGTTACCCTCGTCAGGGAGTTTTTGGACAAACGAGATTTCGGCGTACTCATTCCTTCGAGAGCGCACAGTGCAGCGACGGTGATTGCAGTAGGTGCGGATCAGATCGTCATGACTCCGATGGCGGAACTAGGACCGATTGACGCCACAATCCAAGGCGGGCCCCACAACCCACGTGATCCGAGTTCGGGCCAACCTCTTCCAATGTCTGTGGAAGATGTGCGTGGCTACATGGATTTATTGGATCTCTACCGCTTTAACGATGCTGAAGAAAGAATCCAAGCGTTCTCTGACCTAGCAAAGCAGGTCCCACCTTTAGGGCTGGGCGCGGTAAACCGGCTGTTGTCGCAAACCAGAAGGGTTGCCGAGCAGTTGCTCCGAACGCGGAAAGAGAAGCTGGGTGATGACGACATAAAGGGAATTGTCGACGCTTTAGCTTCAGAGATTGGTAGTCACTCGCATGTGATACGCCGGTCTGAGGCCCGAGAGATCGGTATTAACTTCGCCGTCAATGCTGAAGACGAGGACATTGGCGATGAACTGCTGAATCTCTTAGCCGAATACGTTGAAATGCTTGAATTACAGATTCCATTTGATGGCCAGGGAGAATTGATTACAAAGGATCTTGAAGAAGGGATTTGGGAAGACCTAAAGTTGGCAACCATAGAAAGCACCCATGCGAGAGATGTCTATAAGACCAACCTTCGAGTTACGCGACTTCGGCAGGTTCCGCCCCAAGTGGAAGTTAATCTGCCGAATATACAACTAGGAATTCCGCCTCTCCCAGAAGGTGCAGCGATTGATGAGCAACAGATAAACAAGTACCTGCAGGAATTGGTTGCGCCAGTAATTCGCGCCCAAATGCAGGAGGTAACCAATATCGTGACCAATCAACTCGTCAAATCAATGCCTCAACAAGGCTTTCAGACTCTACAATACAACTCCTTGTGGCAGAAGGACGAAACCGACGGATAGAATGGCGTCCCGTTGAGAACCTGGATCAACTCAGGGGAGGAAATGATGCAGACTATAGCCGTGATCGCGCTGGGTGATTTCAAGGGGGTCTCACGACCTGAAATGCGTCGGAACGATGACGTTTCCCTGTCGGCAAATTTCCTTACACCCGCAACCGTCGCTGTCCAGGTTGATCATCCGTTCAAAACCCACTTGTTTGTAGCAGATGCTGTCAACCCTGATATAGAGGGCGATGGCTCCAAGAATTCAGACCAAGCTCTCGGCACGAATTATGCTTTCGGTTGGGAGCACGGAAGGAAGTAGGAAAGGTAGAACCCGTCGACCGAAGCCTCCGGTCTTTCTGGTCCAGATCGTCTCCTTCCGCCCGTGTCGCCTGATTCGCGCTGGATTTTCTTTGACACAAGGAGTAGTTGTAGCTACACTGAAGCTACGTTATTGGAGGGAACCCAAGATGAGTACCGACACTGTTGTCCGCGCTCGAATCGACAGCGACACCAAAGCACGAGCCACCGAGGCGCTTCAAGCCATGGGCTTGTCGGTGTCCGACGCGATCCGCCTGCTGCTGTTACGCGTGGCGGATGAGAAGCGACTGCCCTTCGCCGTCCAAGTGCCGCACCCAACCACCGTTAGGGCCATGAAGGAACTGGACGAGGGCAAGGGCCAGCGTTTCGGCAGCGCTGAGGAGCTGTTCCGCGACCTGGACATCTAACTTGCTGACCCCTGTTCGATCCTCACAGTTCAAGCGTGACGTGAGAAGAGCCAAGGTGCGAGGCAAAGATCTGAGCAAGCTGCGAGCGCTCCTCGCGTCGTTGATCGACCAGGAGCCGTTGGCCGCGCGCTATCGCGACCATCCGCTGCGGGGCATTTGGAAGGGTTACCGGGAGGTTCATATCGAGCCGGACTGGCTAGTGATTTACCGCATCAAAGGCGACGAATTGCAGCTGGTTCGCACCGGCACTCATTCCGATCTCTTCAAAGAATAACGCTATTAGTAGTTATGGGCTTGAGGTCCGATCAACCAAGCGGCAGCGACGGTTGAGCTAATCCACGCCCCACCGCTCCCGGAGTTTTGAAAACCTTTCCTTCGAGAATCTCAGGAACCGATAGCATCTGCATCTTCGGGTAGTGCTTGTTCTGAACTTTCAGGTCACCGGACCCTGCCATGAACTGGTGGAAGTGGCGGGCTTTCGTTGCGCCGAGTGGATCCATAACGATCAGGCCTGCCATGACAGCCTGATCATGATCCAGAACGCCTTTCAGTGCTCTCAGGTCTTGTATCCCGACGTTCTTTCCGCCCTTAGTGCTGTCCGGTCAACCGATCGATTGCAACCGTCGTATGCGTATGGATTAGAGATGATAATACGGAGCCAGGAATCGGCGCAGGAACCCCGCGGCTCCTGCCGGCTCTGTTCCTTGCACCGCACCCATCCAGGCCATCCTCAGGAGTACGTCCGGACCAACTGTCCCTGGATCGCCGCTTCGGGCAGCTCGTGGTGCCGGGAGGCCGCCGGGAGGATCCTCGTTTCCGGTTATTCGCTCTGACTGACGGGCCCGCGATCCACCGCGCCGAATGTTGTCTCGCCATTTTCCCGTAGCCTAGGCTTGCTCCGGCGGGGACCGGCGCAGGGGCCGCGGCCAGACCGCTACACTCGCCCTGGGGGCGTCTGTGACGGCCCCAGCTCTTTCGCCGGTAATTCCCCACCTTCCCGCACTTGGCGACAGACCCCCTGGCCGGGTTTGGCCGGTGTCGCCTGTTCAGATGAGCGACACACGCTCCAAACCCTTAAACCAGGAGGATTCAATCAATGGCTACCAACAATAAACCCGTCGCAGAACTCAGGATCGGAGCCGTCAAGGCGACTGTTTGGGAAAACGAGGTCGGCGGCATCACGCGCCACAACGTGACCTTTTCGCGGATCTACCGTGACGGCGACCAGTGGAAGACCTCGCATAGTTTCGGCCTCAACAACCTGCTCGTGCTCGCCAAGCTTGCCGACCAGGTGCACACGCTCATTTCCGAGCGTAACGCCGAGGCGGCCCCGGCGGCTGGCGATAACGAAGCTGGCTAAGCGCCGCATCTTCCGGCGGCGGGTTAAACCCCGTCGCCTTTTTTCGTGGCCGCCTGTGACGGCGAGAGGACGGCACGCGCTTTCAGAAACGATCACCGCGCAGGATCTTTCGGCAGGCACTCCGCCTATCGGCCGGGCCGCGAAAGCCCGGCACAGCGCAATCTAAGGCGGGATTTTTCGCTCGATCCCCGGAAATGTCCCGACGCGCGTGCGGATCTGCGCACGAAATCCGTTCGTGTCCATTGGTATCCCAACGGCCGATCATCGTTTCTATCCGGCTGCGCCGGTTGTACCCTTTCAGGACAATACAGGACCGGGAATCGGCTTTGCAGCAGGACCCGCCCGCGCACTCGATGAAGATGATGGGTGTGGCGTTGGGGCGGATCCGGGTGGCTGGAACAGCTGCGGAAGAATTCTCCTGTCACTGCCTCTGAGGAGTTCGTGGACAGGGGTAATCTGATACGGTACGGATAATGGGAGACTATGCAACTTGCCGGCGTGATAGTACGGACGATTGAAGGCAAGAGTGAGCGGTGGCACCGGGAATGCGTTGGCGTGGATGCTATCGAGAATGATAGTCCGGTGCTGAGACGTATTTCACGAAGTGACTTCGCGACTGAGCGCGATTACACGGAGCGGAAAGAGCGAGCCCAAACCTGCACCTATTGCGGCGGGATCATTCCCACCGAGGGGTAAGGGAGGGCGCCTGAGCGTTTTGGGACGTACCCAGTGAAGTGATAATTTTCGCTGAGAGACGATTCCGAGGCCAGAAAAGACCCTTTTGAGGAGAAACCGTGGGTTTAAGCGACTGGGGCGGGTGACCCGTTCGGTCTGGACGCCGAGGCCGGGCAGAACCTACAGGGGGAAGGAGAGCATGGCGAAGAGATCCATCAGTGATTGCCGAAGGGCAATTCAGATTGCGCGTGGCCGGGACATGACAACTCTTGGCATGACCGTGACACTGGGTGGGGAGCAGATGCTCATCAGCGACCTTCGAGTCATAGATAAACAATGGGTTAGCGGAGACAGGCGCTTTACGCCCAAGGAGAAGGAACTTCTAATGAAGCAGGCGAGATCCATCATTGCGGAAAACGCCCCTCTGCCTGCCCCGCCAGAATAGGCCCTGAGCGATGGGATACATACGCGGCGTAGCATCCAGAGGCCTAGGTAATGGCCGCGGGAGTCCCCTCATGGCGTTTTTTGAGCCCCGCCGTCGGCGGGTATTCATCAGATGTGCGATTCACGGAGATGGTTTCAATCTGCCCCCGCATTGTTTCCCTCTGAACTGTCGAACGATCAATCGATACTCATCCTGAAACAACAATTAGATTTCCCGTTCTGAACTGAACGGCGAACCCGCCGCCGAGCCGTGTGTTCCTTACCCTGCGGCCATGGGAGAATGGGTAGATGCCAGTGCGCTATGACGATGACCCCAGAAGTGGACAACCACAGATCGACGGTCACAACGTGGCCGAATACGAAGTTGAGGCAGTTCCGGGTCGGCCGTTGGAAGCGCCGCGGAGAGGGGGAGTGAGAATCGCGGCCGGGCCAACGGAAGGCGGCCGCTATTGACGAGTCGTTCTGAAGAGAAACACAGACAGGCAAAGGGAGATCATGGAGATAGAACTCGTTTATTGTCAGACTTGAAACTATGAACCCCGGGCGGTCAGTTTGACCGACAAGCTCATCACCGAATTCAAGGCCCGGATCAAGAGGCTGATACTGGTTCCCTCCGACGGCGGCCGCTTTGAAGTCAGCCTGGACGGCGCCTTGATCTATTCGAAGCTGGCGTCGGGGCGCTTTCCCGAATACGAGGAAATTCGAAAACACCTCGTCAAGTAAGAAGGGTCGGCCCGACGGCCGGACCCACACTGCTATCCTGAAGATTCCACACCCCGCATGGTCGCCCCCACCACTTCCGGAATCCCCGTGTGAACGAATAACGGATGATCATCTCTTCTTCTTTGTGGTCTCCCGGCGCGACTATCTGGCCCTGTGCGCCCGTTCATACTCCGCGAGGATTGGCCATAACTGCTGCTCTACGGCGGCCTGTCCTTGGCCACACTGGCCTTCGGCTACGTAGCGCTCGCCCGCATTCCCGGGCTGGGCTACCTGGGTTACAGAAGTGGCATTGATCGAGCGGTCGATTCGTCGCGGTCAGGGCAGCCGCGACCTCGCCGAGATCGCCGACCAGCGCGTCCGAGACGGGCGACGACAACACCGAAGCTGCCTGACACGGCGGCACCTTCGGGCGGCGGGTTAAACCCTGTCGCCTTTTTTCGGTGTGCTGACCATGTTCGGCAGCTTGGAGGTGAGAGTCCCCTACCCAACCTGATGGAGGTAAAGGGTTAGCGAAGCGCAAGGGCGTCGTCGCGAGGCGGAGCCTGAAGCAAAGGCGCGAGGCGAGGGACAAGTCGTCGCTGCTGTAGCCAACTCACTCCGTATGTTTCAATCCGCGCCCCGCATAGAGGGCGACGGCTTCCGGGCCTTCTCCAACAAGCACACTGTACATGCTCGCCGGTCTGAGGCGGAGGCTCCCTAGATATAGACTCATTACTTCAAATGAAGTTAGCTTCATAAGTTGGCTGATAGTTAATCAGGGAATCTCTGTTCTAGAAGCTCAATGACGACATCGCGGATCTCTCGCTCCTCTAACGCACAAGTGGCCTTCAAACGGGTATGCAGCGCAGCGGGTATTTCAACGTTTAAACGCTTTGTCTGCTCCTTCCCACCGTTAAGAAAAGAGTTGAGTTTGGTTGCTGTTGGTGACGTCTTCTTGGCTTTGGTCGGGCGTTGACCCCACTTAGCGGGCTGCGACATTCGGGCTCTCCTTGGTAGTTTCGTGAGCATGGTCAAGGACTGTGACAATTTCAACCGCCCAAGCGCGGATCTCGGCCGCTGCGGGACCCTGTGGCGACGTTTCGAGCGCGGTCAAACCCCGGCGTGCAGCCTTTGCATATTCCTGGCGATTGTGGATCGTCGTCGAGAAATGTTGAATGTGAGGATAATCTGCTAGCGCATCCTTGATTTCCCCGCTCAAAATCGTATTCGACACACTGCGATTAATGAGAAACCGGATCAGAAGATCGGGTTTGATGGGTTCGCATTCATTCAAGATGCTGACAACGTCCTCGGCCGCCCAGATGTCAAAGGGCGATGGTTGGATGGGGACGACAACGAAGTCGCTGGCGACGATGGCGGAGCGGGCGATTTTATTTACCCTCGGCGGGCCGTCAATAACGATCCATTCATAATCGGGGCTGATGGCTGCCATCTGGCGGTGAATGGTAGCCTTTGGAAGTCCGATGACAGGAAAGCGAACCGGAGCGTGTTGTGCTTCGCGCTGGGCGGACCAGTCGAGAGCAGACCCCTGTGGGTCTGCGTCCACAAGCAGAACCTTGTGGTTGGTGGCGAGAGCCATGGCGAGATGAACGCTCAGGGTTGTCTTGCCGACGCCGCCTTTTTGGTTGAGCAGCGCGATGACTGGCATGTTGCCTCCTTTTGGCTATAAGTATCATACGTTCATTGTTTCAAATGAAGCAATGAATCTATGAGGCTATATGCTGTGGCTACTACAGACGGTTAGTGCCCGGATCGGGGTTAGTTGGGAGGCGCAGGTATAGACTCATTCCTTCAAATGAAGTTAGATTCATAAGTTCCTTCAGGTCGAGGAGTTGAGGGATGGCCGTCTTGGAGTGCGGCGGCGGAGCTGCGGGTAACCGGCAGGTCTTCGGATGGATCAGTGTCCATTTAATATGAATGATAATGTGCACCCGTTCCTTCGTCTTGTGTCTTCCCTTTTCTTGGCTCCCTATTCTAGGTCACGGTTGCGTGTCCAAGAGCAGCTGCGGTTGGCCGGCAAACAGGAAGATCACCAACTGTGCTCTGGGTCGTAGCAATTGCGTGGATTGGGGGGTTGTTCGGGGTGGAAAATGTCCCCGTCGTTCCCATCGAGGAAAAGGAGGTGCCCAAGCAAGTCGCGTGATTAGACGCCGCAGACCCTGGTGTCGGGTACGATCGCATCCGGTCTGGGGTAAGACGGATCTCGCCGAATCAAGCCCGTTTTCCTCTGACAATGCCACCTATGGTGTTCTATAAGCACTCGGTCAGTTCGCTAGCCTTGGCGCAGGGCGCCTCGTGGATCAGCCAGGGAAAACTGCGCTCACTTGAACATAGACGGATTGGCTGGATCTATTGAGGAAAACGAAATGAATGGTACTTATATTTGGCCGGGCTGGCCCCGGACAAGTGTTCGCCCCCAAAGGAAAATTCCATGGCTAACGAGAAAATTCTGATTCTTGAGGCTCCCTGGCATGACGATATCGAAAAAACTCAAGCAACACGCGAAATCTATGCCTCTGCGGAAACATTGCTTCATGTTGATCCTCAACCTGTTCGAATGATCCAGCGCCCCTTGGTATCTGTTACATATCTGGATGACATCCGAAACTTTGTCAGTCTCAAATGTAACCAGAAAGGCCTTAATATCATAATCTTCAGCGCTCACGGATCCCACACACTTTCCAGGAGGAACAAACACCGGCGAAAGCTCACGGCTTTCGATGGAGAAGTAAACATTAGCATTGATATTCGCCATCTTACTGGCACGCTCGAGCGTAGCGTAATCGTGTTGGATGCCTGCGAAGTTGGAAAAGGTGTGAAATCGTTTCGTACCACGGCCGGTTCATTGGGTGCAATAGGATTCAAGAACAACGTTGATTGGATTGACTCTTCGGTCTTCATTCTGGCCCTACTACTCAACTTTCAGAAAAGTAAAGTATTCCATTTGACGCATGCGCGGAGCAGTACACAAGCGATTGAATCCAGAGCAAAAAAGACGATCAACGAAATGTTGGAAGGCACATACAAATCCTTCAAGGGACCCCTAGGTATTGAATACTCTTTTCGTTGAGACCACAGGACGGTGAGGAAATATGTGCTCGCCATAATCTTCGGACAAGGAACAACTCGACGCCGGCGGGGTGCGGTCTGGAGGCGACGATGGCAGCACCGTGTCAACGAGCACATACGATTGGACAACATTCCCTCAGACGTGCAGCAATATCACGTCAACGGGCGGACACCCCGAGAATGGTTTATCGACCGATGCCGAATCACGCAGGACTGGAAGACTGGCATCGTCAACGATCCCAATGGGTGGTTTGACAATCCTCAGGGTTTAGGCACAGCGATCTGCTGCATCGTGCATCTGAGTGTCGAAACGACACGCATCGACGCCAGTCTTCCCGAACCGTTCGCCGATCAGGACACGGACCATGGCGGTGGACAGATATGATAGCGGCGCGGATCAGGGCGATGGTGGCGGCCGGGGAGTCTGACACGCTTGAGTTCAAGAGCACAACCGGCGCACGCCGGGAGGCGGCCGCTACCGTGTGTGCCATGCTGAACCATCGCGGCGGGCATGTGCT
This sequence comes from Terriglobia bacterium, assembly GCA_965206125.1. Lineage (GTDB taxonomy): Bacteria > Acidobacteriota > Terriglobia > 20CM-2-55-15 > 20CM-2-55-15 > CAXWPM01. The sequence goes on along the minus strand of CBDBIN010000039.1, from coordinate 83,810 downwards.
GTTCGGCGTTACCCCGGATGGTAAGGCGGTTGGCCAGCAGGTGAGTGATCGGACGATCGAGGCGGTAAGCGCCGAGCTTCAGCGAATCGACCCCCCGGCCTTCCCGGCGGTCGAACGGATACCGATCGCGGAGGAGCGAGAGGTCGTGATGATCGGCGGGAGTCAGGGCCCTGCGAGGCCTTACCAGTACCGCGGCACGGCCTACCGCCGCGTGGGCAACACGACGCTGGCCATGCGAGCCGACGAGTACAACCGCGCACTCTTCGAGCGCATGCACAGCGAACAACGTTGGGAGAACCAGTCCGCCGCCGAGTGGTCTGTCGAGGATCTTGATGAGACCGAGATTAGACGAACCGTTCAAGAAGCAATCCGACGGGGCCGGTTAGACGATCCGGGCACGCGGGAGCCCGTCGAGTTGCTTCGCGGGCTTGGGCTCTACAGGGATGGCTTTCTCTGGCGTGCTGCGATCGTGCTTTTCGGGGATGCGCAACGTATCGAGTTCGAGATGCCGCAGTGCTTGCTCCGTGTCGCCCGTTTTCGAGGTCTCGACCGCACGGAGTTCCTTGACAACCGACAGTTCTACGGGAACGCCTTCGCGCTTCTCAGCGTGGCCGAGCGCTTTCTGCGCGAGACGCTGCCTATCGCCGGGCGCATCGAGGCGGGGCGGTTCGACCGCATCGACGAGCCTCTCTATCCGGCTGTGGCCATGCGCGAGGCGCTGGCGAATGCGCTGTGCCATCGTGATTACGCCATTGGGGGCGGCTCCGTCGGCGTGGCGATCTACGATGACCGTTTGGAGGTAACCTCGTCTGGGACGCTGCATTTCGGGTTGACGCCTGAGAAGCTCTTCGCACCGCACGAATCCTTGCCCTGGAATCCACTCATCGCCCGTACATTCTACCGACGCGGCCTCATCGAGGAATGGGGACGGGGAACCGTCAAGATGGCTGAGGCGACTGCGTCCGCCGGTCTTCCGCGTCCTGAAATTGAAGACGCCGGCGGCTGTGTGACGGTGCGATTTCGCCGCCCGCCGCCCGCCGTCAAGCCGCTCATCGGTGTCAGGACAACGGGCCAAACCTCTGACGCACCGTCTGGCCAGCGCAGAATGTCGCCCTCAGAGGAGCGGCTAGAGGCGATTCTTGTGTTATTGGAGCGTGAGGGGCGGCCGCTGGCGCTGCGCGAAATACGCGCCGGGTTGGCAGAACGGGTTAACGAGCGCCGGTTGCGGGAAGATCTGGCGGGATTGAAGGCGAGGGGACTGATCACGCCGACTGGTGACGGCCGTGGTGCGCGATGGAAACGGCTGTAAGCCAACGATGTCTGGCCAATTCTGGCTTATTCCGGCCAATTCGGTCTTGGATTGTCCTCAACTCCAGTTCGACGGTCCCGGGGGGAGTTCGACACGGCGATGAGAACGGCAAGATTGCCTGTCCCCGCGGTCCAATCGGAGCTACTGGTTGCCGAAGCTGGAACGCAATGCTGCCCGAGCCGGGCAACACGCCGCGACACTCAATGAATCGGGCTGGCAAGTGCTGATGGCTTGGAAATGCGAGGCAGATGGGAATACTGGCCTGCAGGACCGTATACGGGAGTTTCTGAAGCCCAGCCGCGATGTCCTGGGAAGTGGTATATGAAGCACGCAGACTATCGTAACGTGGTTTCACCATGATGCAATAGTGAAACCACCATGAGCAAATTTGTAAGCCCGGCCGATTGAGATGAAAAGGTTGTGTTGCAACTTTGGCGGACGGCGGCTGGTAACCTGAAGCGATCATGAAAAAGACAATCCGACCGGCGATCTTCAAGTGGCGACAAACCGAGCCCGAACTGATTCTTTGCGCCGTGCGTTGGTACCTGCGGTACTCGCTCTCGTTCCGCGATGTCGAAGAGCTGCTTAGCGAACGCGGCTTGAAGGCGGACCACACGACAATCTGGCGCTGGGCCCAGCGCTACGGTCCTGAACTGGAGGAGCGGCTGCGCCGTCATCTCAAGCCAACCCACAGGTCCTGGCGCGTCGATGAGACCTACGTTCGTGTCAAGGGCCGTTGGTGCTACCTCTACCGAGCCATCGATTCCACCGGCGCCACGATCGACTTCGTGCTCTCGGGGTTGCGCGATGCCGCGGCGGCCCAAGGCCTGTTTCGCAAGGCGCTGACGGATCCGTCGCATCGACAGGCTCGGGTTATCAATACGGACCAAGCACGCCTCTACGGCGCTACGATTTCAGGAGTGAAGCAGGAAGGAGTCCTGCGACGCCGTTGCCGCCACCGGCCTGTTCAATACTTGAACAAGATCCTGGAGCAGGATCATCGAGCGATCAAACGACGCGTGAAGGCCAAGCAGGGCTTTCGTGAATTCCGCGCGGCGCGGCGAACGATCCAAGGATATGAGGGCATACACATGATCCGGAAGGGTCAGGCGCGGTGGGTGAGCGGTTCGGATGTTCGGCAACAGATTCAGTTCATCAACAAGCTGTTCGGGGTGGCTGCATGAGACGGAGCTTGGTCGACCCAACCAGTCGCTCTCGTGCTGATTTTTGAAAGTTGCAACACATCCGGTGCGAGATAACAAAAAGCACAATGAGGAGTGGGAATGCCCGCGCTGAATTTCAAGGGCAAGGAATTTGTCTACAACCATCATCTAGCTGTGCCCTTCCGTCCGCTTGTGCCGCACGAAGACAAGGGTATCGGCCCGGTCGCGCTCGACGGAAACCTGGTCATCCACGGCGACAATCTGCATGCGCTGAAGGCACTCTTGCCTATTTACGCAGGCAAGGTGGACTGCATCTTTATCGATCCGCCCTACAACACCGGCAATGAGGGCTGGTGCTACAACGACAACGTTAACGCGCCGATGATCAAGGAATGGCTGGATTCGAACCCCGTGGGGATCGAAGACGGCCTTCGCCACGACAAATGGTGCGCGATGATGTGGCCCCGGTTGCGGATGCTCCATGAGCTTCTGGCTGGTCATGGCGTGATCTTCATCACGGTTGACGATACCGAAGCCCATAGGCTTCTGAGCATGTGTTCTGAGTTGTTTGGAGTCGGGAATCACGTGGCCACCTTCATTTGGCGGAAGGTTGACAGTCCGAACGACAACAAAGTCGCCATTACCCCCGACCACGACTATGTGATCTGCTTTGCCCGTGACATTTCCTCGGCTCGATTCAAGCGGATGGTTGCCCCTTCAATTCTGAAAGCATTCCGAAATACAGATGAGGATGGGCGACCGTACCGTGATCGATTGCTTAAGAAGAATGGTCGTAACAGTCTCCGGCGTGACCGGCCAACAATGTTCTTTCCTCTGGAGGATCCTGATGGGAACGAGGTGCTTCCGATCCATGGCAACGGTGAAGAAGCTCGTTGGTCGATGGGCAAGAAGGGTATAGCAAAACACAAGGATGCAGGGACACTGGTTTGGAAGAGAATAGAAAAACTCGGTCATGAAGTATGGGAGCCCTACACACGAGAGTTTGCACCGACGGGCGATCCAACGCGGCCCTTTCCTACCATATGGGCCGATGTTGATACAATGCGCCAGGCCAAAGCTATGTTGAGGCGTATTTTCGGAACCTCCGATCTATTTGACACTCCAAAGACCGTAAAACTTGTTGCCAGAATCATAAACATCGCGGCAAGTAAGAAGGCGATCATCCTGGATTCATTCGCTGGATCAGGAACGACAGCACACGCCGTACTCGAAGCCAACAAACGGGACAGCGGCAACCGTCGATTCATCCTCGTAGAGATGGAGGATTACGCTGATCGCCTGACGGCAGAGCGCGTCCGGAGCGTGATCAACGGGTATGCCTTCACCGGCACTCAGACGACAGAGTTGATGCGGGAGAAGATTACTTGGAGGACGCTGAGAGGCTGCCGCAGGCTAATGGAGTCGGTCGAAGCAATCCAGAACCTGCACGGCCACGAGTACGACCGGATCAAGAAGGCGGTCAAAGACGGCGAGTTGATCGTCACCGGCGAGAAGTCCGTCGCCGAGCGTACCGAGGGTCTCGGTGGCACCTTTACCTACTGCACCTTGGCGACCCGGTCGAACTAGATAGGGTGCTGAGCGGCGAGACGCTTCCTTCCTATGCTGGTATCGGCGCGGCGCTGTTCCACATGGCGACCAATCACGCCCTCGATCCCGCTACCGTGCGCGAGAACGACTGCTATCTGGGCGCGACGGAGGGCCAACATGTCTGGCTAATCTACCGGCCCGATCTGGAATGGCTGAAGACGCCCGAAGCCGCGCTGACACTGACGCGAGCCAAGGCGTTCGCTGAGACCGATCCAGAGAAGCAGCACCTTGTCTTTGCCCCGGCTCGTTACGTCAGCCAAAAAATGCTAGCTGAACAAAACATTCCCGTTGAATTCGTGCCGCTGCCCTTTGCGCTCTATCGCATAGACCGGAGCTGACCGCATGTTCCGCCAGCTCGACTATCAAGGCCGCGTATTGACAACACTAGAAACCTATCTCGATCTTCTGAAGGACAAGAAGGTCCGGTCGGACAACATCGCTACGCTAGCCGCAGGCGACCCCGATCTTGGCCTTCCCATCCCCGATTTCGCCAAAGAGGCATGGGACGCACTGAAGAACGACAGCAAACTTCCAACGTCCCGCGCCGCTATTCCGTTCTCGCCGCGCATGGACGGCTGTGACCGGCCCGTGCCGAACACCGTGCTGAAGGTGCCGACGGGCGGCGGCAAGACTTGGCTCGCCATTTCCGCCGTCTCCCGGATTATGGGGCGCTATCTCGACCGCAACACCGGCTTCATTCTCTGGATCGTGCCGAACGAGGCGATCTACACGCAAACTCTGAAGCACATGAAGGATCGCCAACACCCCTACCGGCAGGCACTCGACCGCGCTGCCGCTGGCCGTGTGCGGATTATGGAGAAGGCCGACCGGCTTGATGCCCGCGATGTGGAAACACATCTTTGCGTCATGCTCTTGATGCTGCAATCGGCCAACCGGGAAACCCAGGACTCGCTGAAGATGTTTAGGGACCGGGGCGATGTGCACGGTTTCTTTCCGCCCGAGGGCGAGCAGCAGGCGCACAAGGCCGCACTCGACCGCACGCCCAATCTTTCCGTCTATAGCGACATGTTCCCGATGGTGAAAGACTCCTTGGGCAATGCCTTGCGGATCATCCGGCCCGTTGTCGTGCTGGACGAAGGCCATCGCGCAATTTCCAGCCTCGCCTTCCACACCCTTTACGGGTTCAATCCCTGTTTCGTGCTGGAGTTGACAGCGACACCGCAGGACGTGCAGCCGCGAGGCGGCAAGAACCCCCGTGAAGGGCGCTATGCCAACGTGCTTGTCGAAGTCACCGGGCGGGAGCTGGACCGAGAGGGAATGATCAAGATGCCCCTCAACCTCGAACCCCGGCAGGGAAACGACTGGAAGGCGACGCTTAACGCCGCCGTGATCAAGCTCGGCGATCTGGACAAGGATGCTCAGAAGCTTCGGGCTGACACAGGGCGGTATATTCGGCCCATCATGCTAATTCAGGTGGAGCGGACCGGGGCTGACCAACGCGAGAGCGGTCACATCCACGCTGACGATGTGCGGGATTGGCTTCTAACGTCAGGCTTCGATGAGGCCGAGGTCGCCATCAAAACGGCGGAACAAAACGACTTGAGCCAGCCGGAAAACCAGGATCTCTTGTCCCCGACGAACCGCGTTCGCGCCATCATCACGAAACAGGCGCTTCAGGAAGGCTGGGACTGTCCTTTCGCTTATGTGCTTTGCGCGCTTGCAGCCAACTCGAACCTGAAGGCCATGACCCAGCTTGTCGGGCGCATCCTGCGCCAGCCGGGAGCGATCAAGACCGAGGTTTCGGCACTCGACGAATGCCACGTCATCACACATCGCACCGACACCGCGAGCGTGGTGGAAGCCATCAAGGACGGACTCGAAAAAGACGGCCTAGGCGACATGTTTTTGCAGGTTTCTCAGGACGACACGTCCGGTACTGGCGGAGTGGCGCGGAAGATCGACCGGCGACCGGCATTTGCATCGGCTGAAATTTATCTGCCGAAAGTCATGAGCGTCAACGGTGGCGAGGCGCGGGGTCTGGACTACGAAACCGACGTACTTTCCAGCATCGACTGGCGCGGCTTCGATCCAAAAGACATCGCAGTGTGCATTCCTGAGAATGCTCGGGCTGCGGAAAGCCAGCTGCAGCGGATCAAGCTTGCGGATAACGGCGATGAGCTGTTCGTCGGCGAGACCGTTGCGGAAAGCTCCGAAACGCTTGCCTTTGACCCTTCCCATGCCGTTCGGATGATATCCGATATTGTGCCCAATCCGTTTGTCGGGCGTGAGATTGTCGGAAACCTCTTGGCCGCGCTCCACACACGGGGCTTTGATGACGTCAAGCTTGGTAATCTCGCCAATCTCATCGTCGAAGAACTGCGAAAAGGGCTCGACAGTGAATGCGCCGCGCGCGCCGAGGCGCTGTTCAAGGCCGAGGTGGTGGCAGGTCGCATCCAGTTCCGCTTGCGCCTTGACAGTCGCAACTGGCGAATGCCCTTCAGTATGGACACCATGGAGCCTGAAAACGCCCGACAGCTTCTCAGTAAGACGGGCGGCTCGTTGGAGAAGAGCCTGTTTGCGCCAGTTTACGAAAACGAGTTGAACAGTGAAGAACGTGATGTTGCAGTCTATCTGGATGGAGAACAAGCGCTGTCCTGGTGGCACCGAAATGTTGCGCGGACGCAATATGGAATCCAGGGTTGGAATAGAGCCAAAATCTACCCTGACTTTATTTTCGCCGTTCAGGTAGAGGGAGCGGCCAATCGGCTTGCCGTACTGGAGACGAAGGGCGACCAACTTGACAATCTCGATACGGCCTACAAGCGTGAGGTGCTCACCTTCCTTTCAGACAATTTTGCATGGGACGACTACATCCCAGCCGGTGAGCTGGAGCTTGTCCAGAGCAACGGTGAGACCGTGCAATGTACGTTGATTCTCATGAGTGAATGGAAAGCGAAATTACCGGGTTACTTATGACTATCCGGATTCCAGTTGAGGCATACCCTAGCCTAACGTCAGGGACGGGGCGCTAAGGCGTCAGAATAGAGTTCTCATTTGGATTGCGGGACACATCCCGTCCAGGGTTATAGAGTTCTTCCTGACAGACTGGATGCACGGTCACCGCATCGGCTAGGTACTGGTGAGCGGCTTCGACCAGAACCCGGAACGCCAAGAGGAAGTGGCCGAGATTCGCGCCGCGATTGCCCGGCTTCGAGCGGAGCTCCAAGGCCAGGCCGGGGAATACGTTGCACAAACTCCTCGCCATTCGATTCACTAACGCAATACCGTTTCGCAACTCCTAGACCCTTGAGAACACGTCCGGGTTCGGGGAGTTGCAGAATCGCTCCTTTGTGCAGTCCCGTCCGCTGCTAGGCTCCATGTACCGGGCCGCTGTGGCGGCAGTGCGAGAATAACGCGATGGGGCCTCTAAAGTCGAACCAAATCGAGGAGTTTTCGGGTGTTACGGGGACAGGGGGGGACAGGCTTTGCGCCTTCTATGTGACACAGTCAGATTCCCCAAAGAAGCTATCGCAGATGTCCTAGATGTTTCGATGACGGACGGTGGTTGGGTTCAAAAAGTCGATAGTGCAGCAAGCACTTGTTGCACCATCCGACGGAGACGGTTCTGGTGCAGACAGCGACCGGAAATCGTGATAATGGGTCATGCCGCATCACATGACCGAACGGAATCCTTGATTCGCCGGAAGTTGGTTCGAAGACGACATTATTCTCCTCGGCCTTCGCTGGTACTTTCGCTTCAAACTGAGTTGCCGGGATTTGGTCGTGATTCTTGGTGAGCGGGGCTTGTCGATTTCGCACACGACAATCTTGCGGTGGGTCGTTCGCTACGCCGAAACGTGTGAGAAGCGCTGGAACCGCTTCGAACGCGTCCGGTCGGGTTCGCCCTTGTCGGGGCTTCCGCGTCTGGCTGGGCACCTGGTTGGCCCGCCGGTACTTCCGCGCCGTCTTCTCGTCCATTCCCGCTTTCGAGGCCGCATGGGTCAGCGTCGCCTCGCTTTGTGTCAGCTTCATCAGTCGTCTCACTTGTTGATCCGTTACCATCCAAGCATCTTGCAGAATCAATAACTTGGCCCGGTAACATTATCTTGAGGCAACGGGAATTTTAATTGTCGTTGGCCGGGAATTTCGATTGTCGCTGATCACCGGAAGAACCAGCGGGTGCGCATGCCCGACAATCTGGTGCGCATGCCCGACGAGATGTTGTCGCAGGAGTTCTACCACCGGCTGGAAGGCCTCAGGGTTGCCGTGTCAGTCGAGCGACAGAACAGAGGTGAAGCTTTCCATGACATCGAGGCGGAAATCCAGAGTTGGCTCTGGAAGTCTGGCCACCCGCTGAATGCCTTTGCTGATGTTCTGTGGCACTTCGACAGGTACGAAATTCATGGGGTGACGGACATATCGGACTGGTTCTCAGACACACTAACTAGCTGGGCGAGGAGAGCTCTGGCGGGCCCAATCACTATAGGACCGGTAACGCTCAGAGCCTTCGTAGAACGCGCGCGCGGTCACTGGCCCGATGGAGCGAGCATCCGGTGGAACCCGAACAGTAATCGGTTTGATGCGGTCCAGTGGCCCCTGCAAACACGCTCTCAGGACGCGTCGCCCCCAGACGCAACCCCTATCGGCGACCCGACTTCGCGTGGGAGCCGTCTGAACACGTTGTGGCGAGCAGCCAGAAAGGACGGGTACCGAGTCCTGGAGAATCGGGGCTTCGACGGCCCACGCGACCGCGATGTGTGGTTCCGCACACTAGCAGTGAAGGTAGAGGAAGGCGAGGATGTGAAACCAGTGCTCACGGTGTGGGAGAAAGGATGGAGTAACTACAATCTCTTGTATATTGTCGAAGAATGCGCCTCTGCCGAAATAGGCGAATGCCTGCGATGCTGGATTGATTCCGCGCGAAGCATTGGGAAGATGCGGCGTGAATGACAGTCCGTAGAATTGCAAGCGGTATGCATGCGGAACCTTGACCTCAGGGCGCGCGCGGGCCGGGCAGATCGGCCAAGGCTCCGGCAATGGGAACCAGCCCGCCGCGGGCACTGTCACGTTAACTGATTTCCTGCAGGTTCCAATGATTGACATGCCAGCTAGGTCGCTGGTTCTTCGTCCTGGCTACAATTGGTTTCGCGTCAAAAAAGGGTGAATTCCGGTTAACTTGACACTGCCGTTGTTGGCGAGCATCAACACCCATGCCTGATCCTCCTATATCGCTTGAGAAGGCCGTTGCCTCCTACGACCGCGCGGTCGAAAACGAATTCCTCGCCGCGGCCGAACGCGAGCGGAAAGAAGCCGTCGCTCGCTTCCCGCTCAATCACTGGCCCACGATGCCGCTTGAGCGGTATGCCCTTGGTCAAAAAGAGTCCGAGGACACCTTCTCCCGCTGGATGGAATTCCGCACGCAGCACCTCGGCAGTATGCGAGGCGGCTCCGCACGCAAGCACATCATCTACAAGCACAAGGATAAGCCCGGCTGGTATTTCGACCCACAGTACAGAGACGAGCAGGAGGCCTGGCTCAGAGTCCGTGAGGCATTTGTCCAGGCGTTCCATGACGCGGGTGTCAGTGATTGGCATACCATCGACAACTTAACGCCGCTTGCTGGCGGCCCCGCGCTGTGCCTCAAGGCGCTCCACCTGTATTTTCCTGACGCGATCCTCCCTGTATATTCCCAGCAACACATTCGGCACTTTCTGCGGCTTCTCGAGGGACCCGAGGCCGGCGACCGCAGCCTCGGTGCGGTGCGCCTCAATCGAGCGCTACTCACGAATGTGATTAAACGCCCGGAGTTTGAGGGCTGGTCGACGCAAGAAGTCGTGCGGTTCTTGTACAGCTGGGCGGATCCACGTGCGGAACGCCGCATTGTCAAGATTGCGCCTGGAGTGGACGCGAAATATTGGGACGACTGCCTACATGAAGGATATATCTGCGTCGGCTGGGGCGAGGTTGGAGACCTTCGCGAGTTCCCATCCAAGGAGGCGTTCCGCGCACGGTTCGAGAAAGAATTCGCCGGAACATACAACAACCACAGGCCGGCAATCAGCAAGAAGGCCAATGAGCTCTGGACACTGATGGAACTCGAGCCAGGCGACATCGTGGTCGCGAACAAGGGCACGTCGCAAATCCTTGCTCTAGGGGAGGTCGCCGAGCCAGGGTACATGTGGAAACCGGAGCGTCCGGACTACTGCCATACGGTGCGGATCAAGTGGAACACCTCGTACGCGAAAGAAATCCCGCCGCAGAAACGGTGGGCTCTTGTCACCGTGGCTTCCGTGCCAGCGGCCCTCCATAGAGCCATCGTTGGTGAGGCATTGGTGACCCCGGCCGAGCCGCTTCTGCGCGAGATCGAAGAAGCGATAGAGCGCAAGGGCCAAGTGATATTGTACGGCCCACCCGGGACCGGGAAGACTTACCGCGCACGCCGATTCGCCGTCGCTTGGCTCCTTCAGCGCCAGGGTCTGGCAGGAGAGGTACAAGCAGCTCTCGCCGACCCTGAGAAATTTGACGCTGCGGAGCGTCGCCTGTCCACTAGCCAAATATCACGGCGTGTCTGGTGGATCGTTGCCAACCCCAAAGAGTGGAACTGGGACAGGCTCTTCAAAGAGAAGCGGGTCAGTTACCGGTACGGCCGCCTTCGGCGCAACTACCCGCATGTGAAGATTGGCGATCTCGTGATCGGGTACCAATCCACCCCGGACAAACGGGTCGTGGCGCTCGCGCGCGTCACTCAGGCGTTTGGCCAGCGCGATGGGAAGGACCCAAGCATCGAGGTCGAGGCGGTTGCCCCGATCAAGAACGGACTCAGCTACGATGAGTTGGCCGCAGATCGTGTGCTCCAGGGGTCTGAGCCCATGCGGTTCCGCAACCAAGGAACACTCTTCGAGCTCACCGCCGATGAAGCAGATTACGCTCTGTCGCTCCTGGCCGAGCGCGACCCCGGCCTCCAGCCCCATATCGATGACGACAGTGATGCGGTGGGCCCCCTCACGCGTCTGACGTTCCACCCGTCCTATAGCTATGAGGATTTTGTCGAAGGCTTTCGACCGCATGATGTCGGCGACGGAGCGCTGTCGCTTCGTCTCGCGGACGGCATGTTCAAGCGCGTCTGCCTCGCAGCTCTCGCGCATCCGACCAAGCCATTTCTTGTGCTCATCGACGAGATCAATCGTGCCAACGTGGCGAAAGTGTTCGGCGAGATGATCACACTCCTTGAGATGGATAAGCGCGGCCTGTTGTTAACGCTGCCGCAGAGCAAGGACAGCTTCTGCATCCCACCGAATGTTTACTTGAGTCAAGCCCATTCTTAGTTGAAACTCTCCACGGCTCACGATTGGTCACGCAACCTTCTTCTTCGATCTCGTCGACGTCTTCGCCTCAATCTTCAGCTCCCGCCTGAGGGCTTCGCGGAGCTTTGGAAGATGACGGTAGCCGATCACCTTCCTCAAGCGTCGTTCGATGTCGATGAGCGCCGTCGCCAACCAGCGCTGCCGCTGGCTCGAGTTCTTCCAATGATCGACCTTCGCGCACCTTTCCTCGACGAGGGCATTGACCGATTCCAAGCAATTCGTCGTCTTGAACGAACGGCCCAGGACCCCGTACACGCCGAGTCGATGCAACGTGAGGGTCTCCTCCAGGCCTTCCTCAAGGCTCGCAGCGGCCGATTGGTTTCGCTCCTCGAGCTCTCCATGGAGCTGTTCGAGGGCCGCCCGGGCTTCGTTGTACTCCGGGCGCTGGTACGCACGCTGAAGCCGCTTGCGCCACGCGGCTTGCTCGGTCTTCGACAGGTAGCTCACCACGTTCTCGCGTTTGTGCCATTGGCAGCGTTGGACCAGGGCTCGATTACCGAATGCCCGCTTGACTGCCGCGCGCAGACCTTTGCCGCCGTCGACGATCACCAGCACGCCTTCAGAGATGTCCAGGCCTCGCTCCATCAATGAACGGAGAAACGGAGTCAGTACCTGCTCGTTCTCCGTACTCGTCTCCACGAAGCCTAAGAAGCGTTTGTCGCCCGTAATTGTGATGCCCAGGGCCACAACCATCGTGGCGTCGGCAAACATTTTCCCGTCCAGGAAGATCGCCACCACGTCCTCGGCCGACAGATCCCGCTCCTGCATCTGCCGAAGTTTCGCGGCACTCGCCTGGACGAATCCTCGAGACACCGTCGAGCTCGACAATCCGATGGCTCCTGGAATCGCTTCCGCGGCCGACTCGTAGTTCCGGCAGGAGATCCCATAAAGCACACGTCTGAGAAGCAGTTCGTTCACCGCGCCATCCGGACTGAGTTCCTCGTAGCTCCGAAGCGGAATCTCCCCGCCCGCCACGCTGCGAACTCGAGGCACCCGAACCGGCACCCGCTGGCCCCCGAGCCCCACGGTCCCCGGATTGCTCCCGTGTCGCCGGCCCCTCAACGTCGCCTCCTTTCGCGCGTATCGCTCACCCGCCAACGCCTTCACTTCCTCGTCGAGCAACTCCTCTACGTGCATCAACCCCAGTGGGATCAACGCCCGGATCATCTCCACCTTCGAGTCCAATTCCAGTCCCGAGTACTCCTCCCGGCTCATGACCTCGACCTCACCCAGTACTCGCCTCTTCTTGCGTTTTTTCACCGAACGTAACAGACTCCTCATCTCGGCTCCTTTCTCTTACAGGCTTGATGTTGTTTCTTCCAATACCATCAAACCATAGGGTTTGGAGCCGTTTCAATTTCCAACTAAGATTGGCACACTTTCGTTTACTTGCTCGGCACCATGAACACCGCTGATAGAAGCGTGAAGCTTCTCGACACAGCATTGCGCCGCCGATTCGCGTTCGTTGAGCTGATGCCGAATACCGACGTACTCCGGGCCGCGAAGGTAGGCACGCTCGCGCTCGATGACTTTCTGGACGAACTGAACCGTCGGATCGCGAGGACCGAGGGTCGAGAGAAACAGATTGGGCACTCGTTCCTCCTCGAGGGAGATGAGCCGGTTAGCGATCCGGACGAGTTCGCGCGACGGTTCCGGCAGGAAATCCTGCCGCTTCTGCAGGAGTACTGCTACGACGATTATGTGACTCTGGCGTCGTACATCGGCGGCAAGCTGGTCGACAAGGAATCGCAAACGTTAGACCACGAAACGCTTACCGACACGGACGCTTTGTTGGCTGCGCTCGAGGATGAATTCGGCCGAAGCGATGGAGGCGTTGCATGAACCGACCTGACGTTCTCCTGCCGACGTTCGAGTTGGGGGAGTGGCAAAGCCGACTCATTGACGGTGAGACCCTGACCCCAGCTGATCAGCAACTTATTAGGCAGAACCTCAAGCCCGGAGAGGAGGGTCGCCTCCTCGTGGATGAGTTGCGTAGCGGGGTGCGAATCACGGCACGTTCGTGGGTCGGAGTCGTGCGCTTCGAGCGCTTCGAGGTGCGCGTCGTTCCTAAACTGGCGGGCGCCAACCGTGGACTGGTCGAGATGATCGAGTTCACCACCGGGATCGAGGCACTCCGCAGAGCCCCAAGCGCACGGACATTGAACGCAGAAGGTGCTGGCCTCGTGGATTTGTTGGCACTTTTGCTCGCAGAAGCCACTGAGGCCATCTTGCGCGGTGGCATCCTCGCCGACTACGTCGAGCGTGAAGACGAACTCCCTGTTCTACGGGGCCGCCTCCTTGGCGATCAGCAAGTACTGAGGCGGTTTGGACAGATCGACCGACTCGTCTGCCGGTTCGATGAGCACGAGCAGGACATCGTCGAAAACCAGCTCCTCGCGGCGGCGTTGGGCTGGTGCTCGACACATATCACCCACGAATCTGTACGGCGGCGCGTGCGAAGGTTGCTGGCCGTGTTTCAAGAGGTCTGCCAAACCGAGGATTTTGATCTCCGCGCCCTTCGGTACCGCGGGGTCACTTACAACCGGCTCAACGACCACTATCGCAACGCCCACGTGCTGGCATGGTTGCTTCTCGACGGTCTCGGCACACGAGACCTGCTCTCCACCGGAAAGACGCGCTGCTTTGCCTTCCTGATCGATATGAACCGGCTCTTCGAGATGTTCGTCTTCCGCCTCGTCGATCAGTCCCTGGTCGGTACTGGATTTCACGTGCACTACCAGCGAGGCGATGGCTCCATCATTGTGAACGCATCGACCAACCAGCCGTACGCTCGAGTGGTTCCGGATCTTCTCATTGAGGCGAAGGATCCCAGCGTGTCCGCTCGTGTCGCCGTCGATGCAAAGTACAAGCTCTACGACGAACGGAAGCTCGAGAGCAGGGACGTGTACCAGGGTTTCCTCTACGCCTACGCGTTCGGTGGATCCGGCGGCCAAGCGGTCCCGGCGGCCCTCCTCATATATCCGTCATCGACGCGGTCGAGCAAGTCGGTTCGGCTCCGGGTCCGGAACGCGCAGACATCCGCTGGCGCTGAGATTCTTGCCCTAGGCTTTTCGATTCCAGAGGCGCTCGCCGAGGTGACGCATGGCGTCCGTGGCCCCGTCACCCAAGCCATCATTGAGGCGATTCAGCAAGGCATGAGCGGGGGCAGAACCGCAGCTGCGTAGCAGGGACCACCAGTCGTGGGTGGGGGGGCACTGTCAACTTAACTGATTTCCTGGAGGTTCCACTGATTGACATGCTAGCTAAGTCGTTGCTTTGTCGTGTTAGCTAGAAGGCGACGGACTGGCGTTATCGTTACCCTTTCAGGATCTGCTCGATTTGCTGTTTATTTGGCGGCCAGCCTTCCCTGGTCTTCAGGAAGTCCTTCTTGATCGCCTGATACCGAGGCAGCATGTCTCTGTGCTCGTGAAGCATGGGGTAATGTGAATTGAGGTCTCGCTCTTTAAAACGCTGAAAGCGGTCCAAGCGGTTGATCATCACGTCGGCCACACTATAGTGATTCGTCTCCTCATTGAGATCAAAACCGGGAAACTTTGGTGCCTCCAGATCAGCCTGATCTTCCTCTGACAGCCGTTCGTAGCCCACTTCGAGCATTTCCCACATATTGAGGATGAGGCTAACTTCATCGGCGACCTCTTCGTCGACAGGATCTTGAAACGAGTACTTCCAAGCTAGTGCCCAATGGTGCGGTCCGACGACAGCCTCTTCAAGCAGGGAAGCGTCGTAACCGCCTTTCAGTTCTAGGTGCTTGTAGATGTCGCACAGCATCCCGATGATCAGTCTCTCTACGACAGTGGGCTTGAACTCGGCCATTTTCTCCTCCTTCAAGAGAGTGTTTGATCGGCATTCATCGGTTCTCCTTTTCCAGAGCCCTCAGTGATCACTTCAAAACGCTACAAGAAAGGTCGCCCTTGTGGCGGTTGTCGGGACAGAATCACGGCAACCGTTCAACGTTGAGGCGTTGAATCCACAAGAAGCGAAGTATGAAGTGAGACAAGTATATGGGCATGTCATATGAAGCTCCGAATTATGTGAAGTTGAGATCTCGGTTTTGAGCGATCGTTGGTATAGCGTCTCGGGATTCAGATTTTGCTCCACATAATTGTGGTGTCTCGGTGACGTGACTCAACCACTTGATTTCGCTACTCTCAATTGGCCCACATTTGATCATTTGATTTGGTCCACCCCTGGCAACTGACCCGGAGAATCTGTTCCAAACATGAAGTTGGAACGGAGGGACCGGGTGTCGAGGAGATCAAAGGTGAAATTATTTGAAGAGATCCGACGGGAGCACGAGTTCGGAGTTGGAACGATCCAGGGTGTGTCCCGGAAACTGGGAGTGCATCGGCGGATGGTGAGGCACTGGGTGACGCGGTGCCCCCGGCGAGGAAGAGCCCGGAGCGGAAGAAGCCGCGGCTGGAGCCGGTGATGGGATTTATCAACGAGGTGTTGGAGGCGGACCGGAAGGCGCCGCGGAAACAGCGGCACACGAGTTACCGGATCTAGGAACGGATTCGGGGCGAGTTTCCTGAACATCCGGTTGGAGAATCGACCGTGCGACGGTATGTCGGACAGCGCAAGCGCGCGATGGGTTTCATCCGACAAGAGACGTTCGTGCCGCAGAGCTACGCCTGGGGTCAGGAGGCGCAGATTGACTGGTACGAATCTGTCGCGGAGTTGGATGGCGAGCATCAGAAGGTCCAGGTGTTTTGCATGCGGAGCATGGGCAGTGGTGGAGCGTTCCATCGGGCCTATCCGCGAGCGACGCAACAGGCGTTCCTTGAGGCCCATGAACTGGGTTTCCGATATTTTGCGAGAGTCTTCAGGGTATCAGGCAGATTGGTGTAATTTTGCACGCTAAGCGGAGCGTTTCTGACGCGCGTTGAGGTGCCGATAGAGCGTCGAGCGGTGGATACCAAACTGCTCCGCCACCTGACGTATTGAGATGGATGGGTCGGCCGTCATCGCCTTGGCTATGAGGATCTGCTCAGGCGTGAGTGCTCGCGGCCGTCCGATGGCCACGCCCCGCTTGTGGGCGGCGGCGAGGCCGGCTCGGGTGCGCTCACGGATCATATCGCGCTCGAACTCGGCAAGTGCGGCAAAGATGTGAAACGTGAGCTTGCCGGCGGGTGTTGTCGTGTCGATGGCTTCCTGGAGAGACCGTAATCCGACCCCGCGGTCCTGGAGCGAGTTCACCACATCAATCAGATCGCGGAGGGAGCGCCCAAGGCGATCGAGTTTCCACACCACGACGACATCGCCCTTGCGCGCGAACGCGAGGAGCTTCTCTCTGGCCGGGAGGGTCGTGCGGGTGCCGGAGAGCTTCTCGCGGAAGAGCTTCTCGCATCCACCGTCGGTGAGCGCGTCGTGCTGGCCTGGAGGCTGTCGAACACGCAAGACACGGCATTCTGCGTCGAGGCTCTCGAGGAAGCCATCGAACGCTACGGCTGTCCGGAGATCTTCAACACGGACCAAGGCAGTCAGTTCATCAGCGCCGCCTGGACCAGCCTCCTGAAGCATCACGGCGTCCGGATCTCGATGGATGGCAAAGGCCAGTGGATGGACAACGTGTTCATCAAGCGGCTCTGGCGCTCCTTGAAATACGAGTGCGTCTACCTGAACGCCTTCCAGAACTTCAAGGATGCGGATCTTCATATAAGGGATTGGATGGAGTACTACAATGACCGCCGGCCCCATTCCGCTCTCGGTGATCTCACCCCAGGCGAGGTCTACGACGGGATCACGACGGTCCCTTCGGCAGCATGATGAACCGTGGAATCCACACGAAAATGGCTGCCGCGCTGTCCAACCGATGGGGTCCACTTCCGACACTGTTCTGATAACTCACCCTTTATTCACCTGAGCCACCATAACTTCCGCGCCGACATTCATTTGCTCCTCGTTGTCTCGACGCACCAGCCGGTAGAGCCAGTCGAAGACGAAGGGGTTCGCACGGCGGCGTAGAAAGATCGCATCTTGCAGTTCGCGTGAGCGGCTTGTGGCCTCGGGTTCCATCACCTCACCCTGGACGACTCCCTTCCAAAGGTCTTCTCCAAAATCTTTGAGGCGATCAAGAGTGGCCGCTGCCTTCTCTTGGCGCTGTGCCTCACGCATCCCCCAAACGAGAGTCGGTGAAAGTGGTACAGCGACCGCAAGGACGAACTTCTGCAGGTTTATTTCCGTCAACAAGCCCAGAACGAAGACGATGGTACTGATGAGGCTCAACGCGATCAGTACCTTGCTTCTATATCGCCGCCGCAGTTTCGAATCCCACCAACAGTTAGTCCGCTGACAGATAAGCCGGGCCTAGTGCAGAGGCAGAGAGTCGATGATAGTCGGATACCAGTTTTCGAGTGGGGCTTGGGGCACTGGCCTGTTCTTCTTGGCAGCCTCGTGGATCTCCTCAGCAGCCGGCCGCCGCCCTGCCAGTACTTCATTCCACCGAAGATCCAGCACGTTGCAGTCAAAATCCTCTTGCATGCCGGCAGCAGCCTCACGGAGGCGGTCTTCCCAAGGATCGAGCCAAAGCGTACCGAGAAACAGCACGAGGACGCCTGCAAGAGCCGCCCATGGCTGTGCTTCCGTCCAGAACACAACTATCACGGCACTTGCGACTGGCGTCGCTCCAGCTAGCAGCGCCTGAATGGTCGAAAGGCATTTGGCACACGAGTATAGGTACCGCTGGGCAGCCAGTCGCTGGATGTTCGGTAGTAAGTTCTGAGTGGTGGAGATATCCGCCATGGATGAACGATATGGTTTCGAAGACTGGCTGCCAGCAACCGCGTACTCAAAGTCTGAACGCACTCCTGGGTCGCGTCTATGGCCTGGATGCAGGACGTCTCGGTACCTTAGGTTCGGCTCTCGCGGAGAAGGCTCTCGACATAGCTGAGAACCTGTGTGCGCTGCCTGTCGTCGAGTTCCAGTACCCGGCGCACTAGAACGCTGGTCGAGCTGCCAAGGTCAGGGTCTGGCTCGGAACCTCCTTCTGAAACCCATCCGGCCCAAGTCGTCAGTGTCATGAAGTTCAACCCGTAAAGCTCAGCCAGTTCCAAGAGAACAACCGGATCCGGTTGCCTAATGAGGCCCCGCTCGACCTGCGACAAATAGGCGTTGGATCTTCCGATCCGTCGCTCGACCTCCCGCAGTGACATTTGTCTGTGCGTCCGTGCCCGTCGTAGCACTTTGCCCACCTGTGGCGATTTGTCGCGGCCCGCAGGACCTTGGCCTGTTGATCCCGGCCTGTCCGATGGGTGGGTACTCGTTAGATTGCCCATGATGTAGTTGACCGTCATTTAATCCGGGGAGAGGCCCGCTTCTGGAGTGCCTTCCCGAAGAATGCACCTACAGTATCGATTCGCCATCACTCCTTGCAATATTTAATAATGCAACTTATAGTTGCATTAATGCAACTCACACACGCGATATACGCGGCTGAGATGGTGAGGGTCGAGCGCATGATGCCAGATCCACAGTACGCCAAGCTGTGGGATTCCATCATTAGCCTGCCATCGGTCAAGGAACGCCTTCTTCGATCTGCAGCTCTTGCCCTGCGCCTACGCGCCGAACTGCCATTCGAGACCACCGCCCTGCACGGGCTTGCTCTGCTCCACGGGCCGCCTGGGACCGGCAAGACCACACTCGGCCGTGGCCTCGCACACCAGTTGGCACTTTTCACCCGGGGGCAGAAGGTTCGGTTCATTGAAGTGAATCCGCACGGGCTCATGAGCGCAGAACATGGTCAGAGCCAGCGAAAGGTCACGGAACTGCTGACCGAATATGTGCCGAGCCTAGCAGAGGACGGAATTCCGACGGTAGTTCTCCTCGACGAGGTCGAATCCATGGCCGTTGCGCGGAGCGAGGCCTCACTCGCCGCAAACCCAGCCGATGTCCACCGCGCCACCGATGCCGTCTTGGCTGCCCTCGATTCGAATACATCGAACTTTCCCAACGTCATCTTTGTAGCGACAAGTAATTTCACCGGCGCTCTCGACGAAGCGTTCCTCTCGAGAGTGGATGTTGAGATCTACGTCCCTGCACCGGATGAACGCGCCGCCGTCGCGATTCTGAGAGCCACTCTTGAAGAGATGTCGTCCGCGTTCCCACCCTTTGCTCAGCTCGCCCGCGAGCCTCGACTTAAGAAAGTTGCCGAACAGCTGGCGGGCACCGACGGGAGGCGGATTCGCAAGACGATCACTGAGGCGATGCTCGGTCGCCACGAAACAGTGGTGGACCCAGGCTGCATGACCGTGGAGGACTTGCTCACAGCTGCGGCGCGTCTGAAGCAGGCCACTCGCCCCCGGTCAGAAGAGACGAGGAAACTGACATGAAACGACAAAGGACGATCGCGGCGGCACCAGTTCGGAGTGCGGCTGAAGCATGGCAGGTTGTTTCCACACTTCTTGCCGACACGCTTGAAAGCAGCCCGGCAATTCCTGTCGGGAGTGTGGCCCAGGAACTCGCGCCACTCTATGGCCTTGCACCCGCACTTATCGCAGGAGGGCACTTCGAATCCAAGGGCTTGGTGCTGGTGGACGTCGACCTGCATCTTACGGTTTCCGTGATGACGGCCGATGCTGCGCTCGAAGTTGAGGAGAACCCCAACCCGGTGCCAGGTGGTGCAAGTGCCACAGCAGAATGGACTCTCTATTTGCCCCAGGCAGGGCCGCTCAATGCGAGCATCGCGGCAGTAGTGAAGAAATCGGCGCATCTATCGGCATACCCGCCGCCAAAGTCAGCACCTTCCGCTAAAGCGAAGGGCAGCTCTAGGGACTCGCTTATTGATGTGGAGGCGCTCCGCAAGATGGAGATGAAGCAATGACCTACACGGCAACGACGACGACGACGTATACGCGCACTCACACTGCCACTCATCTGGCCGACGTCATACTTGGGTCCATCGCTGACATTCTCGGGACGCTGGGCCTCGACGCAACATATCTCTTTGCTGATTGGGATACGGACCAACGTGCGATTTTGAACTGGATCAAAGAGGGTTCACTCAGGTGTGTAGTATTGGAGTGTCAGCAGCCAAACGGAACAGTAAGTCCGATTATGGAGTTCCCGGTGTCGTACACGGCCACTGGGGAGGGTGATCGTAAGTTCACCGCGGATCGAGCGGCGCTGGCGCGATACTTGGCGAAACTACAGGGCGTTCCTAGGAGAACCACCTACCGCCTGTTCTGCAGCTTCAAGGGAACTCATTCAGCCCAACCAGGATGGAGTCCGGATATTCGAGCATCCACTTCCGGGATGCAGTCCCACAGTTTCGGCACACTTGCAGCCGGACCGCACGCGAGCGCTGGTCTCCGTTACCTTAGAAGGTGAATAGAAACGCTATGGCTTACATTGACGATGCGTTTGATAACTTGAAATCCAATCTTGAAATCACGAAGACCGAGAGCGAACTCGCGCAGAGTCGACACAAGTTGGTTCGCAAGCATATTGAATCCTCTTGGCAACTGACAGATCATTTCCTGACCGGAAGCTATAATCGGCAGACCAAGACGAAGAAGCTGAAGGATGTCGATATCTTCGCAGTGCTTGACCCGGCTGGACCGCAGGGATCGTTGGCGAAGGGCTCAGGGACGGCTGCAATCGTCGCCCTACGCGACGTACTCGCGACTCGCTGGAGCGATCTCGATACCGACGACAATGTGGTGACAATCAAATACGGCGATGAGGACGTTGCATCGTACGAAGTTGCCCCGGTGTTTCCGCGAGAAGGGCACGGCTATCGCATGCCGAATGGGGCGAGATGGATGGATACGGATCCACAAGAGCACGCTGCCTTGGTAACGGCCAAGAACAAGGAATGTGACGAAAAATTCGTTCCGTTCGTGAAGATGGTGAAGGGGATCAATCGCGAAGCCGGAGAGCCTATAGATCCTTCGTTTCTTCTAGAAGTCATGGCTCTGGAACTCGTACTCCAGCCCTTTGGACGTTATCGTGACGAGATCCGGTTCTTCTTAGCTTCTGTTGCCGACCGCATCACAGACGACTGGCCCGATCCTGCCGGACTTGGCCCTGATGTTAACGGTGGAGTCTCGCGTGCGCGACGCGGAGAGATAGCAGACATCGTACGGAAATGGTTGACGGTGGCCGAGGAAGCGCTGCTCCTTGAGAACGACGGGAAGGAACGTGCCGCCGTGGAGCATTGGCGTGAACTGTTCGGATGGCGAATGACGCGGCCGTGACATCAAGATCAGCGAAAACGAGTGGGAGCGCACCTGCAACGCGCGGAACCGCTACTGGCTGTATGTCGTCTTCGAATGTGCCACATCGACTCCCCGGTTGCTTCGGGTCCAGGCCCCGTGCGGTCGTGGAGTGAGACCCGATAAGCAACCAACTTTGGAGTGGATTGAGGATGACAAATTATAAGTGGCACCCGATTGAACCACTGACCGATCAGGACAGGGCGATCGACTTGGCGGCCACGACCCCCCTGTATGAGTCCTGGCACGCATCGAAAGCGCTCCTGAAGGCCTCAGGCACTGCGGCGCTGAAGAGCTTTACGACAAAGCTCGTCCGGCAGCTCAGCGTCGAAACCGGCATCCTCGAACGCCTCTACGATCTCGACCGCGGAACAACCGAAGCGCTCGTTGCCAAGGGTTTCATCGAAGATCTGATTTCCAGTTCGAGCACGGACATCGAACCGTCACGATTGATTGACATTCTGAGGGACCACGAGGCAGCCATTCAACTGGTGATGGATTGTGTTGCCGGCAACCGGTCGTTGAGCAAAGGCGTAATACACGAATTTCACACGATTCTGACCAGGCACCAAGATACGACTGTGGCAGTCGATCAGTTCGGTAACCGGATCGACATTCCACTGAGAAAAGGAGTCTACAAAGAACTGGCAAACAATCCGAAGCGCCCCGACGGATCCGTTCATGAGTACTGTCCTACTGTACACGTGGATTCCGAGATGGAGCGCCTTTTGGAGTCCTTTTCGAATTACGAGTCAATCGATCCGGTCATTGTCGCATCATGGCTTCACCATCGCTTCACTCAAATTCACCCGTACCAGGACGGGAATGGACGCGTTGCGAGGGCACTCATCACATATGTTCTGCTTCGATCGGACCTGCTGCCGCTAGTTATCGATCGCGATCTCCGCATCGAATACCTCGGTGCTCTGGAAAAGGCCGACGACGGCGACCTTCGCGCTCTTGCACAGCTTTTTGCGCGCCTGGAACGAACCGCAATTGTTCAGGCCCTGAGTGTCGATGCGGAAGCAGAAGTAGCTCACGAGCGCATCCTGACTTCAGCCGTCATCGAAACCCTTACCGAAAAGTTCAGCCGACGGCGTCAGGCGAAGCTGACCGAGCTTAGGAAGGTTAACGACGTCGCGATCAGGCTACGTCAAAACGCCAGAGAACATGTCGAGAAGATCTTCAGTGAACTGGCAAAGCCACTGGCAACGGTTGGCGAACCAACCATCAGGATTGCGAACGGTGGGCCGGATCACGATAACGCACATTGGTACAAATTCGAAGTCGTCCAGACGGCCAATGAGGTAGGCAAGTTTGCGAACTTCGTAGAGGCTCACTACTTCCTGAAAGCCAGCGTATGGGTCGACCGCGAGAGGCTCGTGTTCGTCACCTCATTCCATCACGTTGGACGGGAGCTTTCGGGAATCATGGAAGCCACAGCGTTTGCCAAGCTGGAATCTTACGAGAACTCCGAAGACCGGGACGTGGTTTCACAGGAATTTCAAGTGTGCTCCATGGAGCCATTCGTCTTCACACATCGGACGAGCGAGCAGGAGATAGAGGATTCGTTCTTGCGGTGGCTGGACACGGCGTTGGCCATCGCGATTAAAGAATATGGGGATCGGTTGTAGAAGGAGGCGCTGGATTGCCATATTAGAATGTATGGGATACGGCGCCGTAGCGGCCACCGCAGCCGCAGCGCGCAGGGATGTCGTAATCTTTTGTTCTATTGGATCGGCTCCCACGACGTGAGCGTGTAGAGCTCTTTAGCAACACGCAGCTTCGATCGACTCACTAGATCGAAGGCGCTCAGGTCTCCGTCCGCATAATCCTCGAAGTCGAAGCGATCCATGGAAAGTTCGATGGACTCCCACGAAGCCGACTCCTCGTCAACGAAGTCCCTAAAGAACGAAGTCCAATAGAGCGTATACCCCGCCAAGAACTCGTTGCGCATCTGATCTTCAGAGATAAGAGATCTCGCAGCGCGAAGGACCTCCTGTATTGTGCTGGCAAGCCTCTGAGACTTGTTCACGACGCGCGTGTTGTACTGCGTCCCGTGTCGGAATGGAAGCCGGACAAACAGTCCTTCGTCCTCGGCCTCAACCTGAATGCGGTCGATAGGCAACTCCGTTATCGCGGCCAGAAGGCGCTGTTTTTGTTCATCGGTCACGCCCGTCGTGTCGAACGCGGAATCGATATGACGGTCGATCATCTCAGGTTCGATCCCCGACCTGTAATCCTCGATGCCTCCCCTCGTGGAAGAGAACAGAGCACTTGCGATAACAGGCAAATTGTCAATACCCGGAATCGTCAGGTTCAGTTCCGTTCCGACATCGACGTCGGTAGCTTGGAGCTTGATCTTCACCTGATCGTCATCCTCATCAACATCGAAGTCTTCGACACGGAACTCCTTCCCGGTAACCACGTAGTCCAGTCGCCAATCAATCGCACCATTTATGCGAACACCTGAGCGAACAGTGACTTGCGCGTCGTGGATCTTCCGATTGTCCCAACTGCTGTAACGGGCTGATCCGAAGGCGTTCTCATGCGTCTTCAACAGCACGAGGCGGTCCTCTTCGAGCGACGGCGCTTCCGGGGCCTGTTGTTCGTAGATGTTTCGTGCCTCCGCCGTAAAGCCGAGGATCGTTAACAGTATCGCTATCGCTAAAGTCCTCATCTCTCATCTCTCCTAATCTCCAGCCATGAGTGCGTCTGGTCCTTTTCTCGCAGGTGTCCCACACCATCTTAGGCAGGCTCATGACGGCAGGTCGACTCCTATTTCTCACCAGCAGCCCCCTTCAACTGCGGCTTGCCTGCTTCCTTCAATTTCTTGTTTATCGCGTCTCTTTTTTTATTCAACTTCGCGGGCTGCACGAAATAAAAGTCGAATAAACTCTCTAGGGTCTCTAAAAGCCATTCAGACTCGCCGGGCTCGACTTCCATCACCTCGCCAGTGTGCTCACTCTTGATGGGATGAGCCGCAAAATTACCGATGGGATTGAGTCGAGTTCCGGCAGTTTCGAAAAGGAACGTGAGGAACGACCATGAGAATTCTGGCTGACGAAGATGCGATAACGGGAGCGCAGAAAGCATTCGAGCAAGCCGTCTCGAGCGTCGCGGATGAGCGTATACAGACTGATATTGGACATCCAAACGGGCATCTTGAGGCTCAGGCGTATTGGGTGTCCAGCGTCGGTCTCTGGGCGTACTTCGGTCTTCCCCCGGATGAGAAGTCTCCGGGCAAGAGCTACTGGAATGTATTTGGCCTGGAGAAACCGTCTGATTCGGTTAGCATCATGTGCGAAATAAATCCGCCCGTCCGGGGGATCGATCGTCGGCCTGCGGGCGCGTTCGCCGAGGACGGAGGCGAACTCTATGTACTGCACCGCGGCAACTTCAACGCATTTCGCGGACGGATTCCGAATGCCTTCACGCGTTCTAACTTTAACGGTACTTGGATTTCAGCCGCCGATGGAGATCGGGATTCCGAACTCTTGAAGGTTGGCAAGCTTCCGAGTCATGATTTCGTGGGTGCCCTGCGGAACTTTGTTGTTGAAGCGGGCCGATTGAAGTCCGCGTACAAGAGGTCGGTGTGAAGAATGTTTAGGCTCAGTTCCTTCCCGCCCTGCTCACTAATTAACGGTTAGGCAGGTGGTAGAGTCGAGGAGAAGCGCGGTGGCGTACAGGACCGGCGGCGCCGATAGCGGCCAGCGTCTTTCGTTGCTGGTCTCGCCGAGAAGTCCATCGCTCCGTTTCTCCTCCCCGCTCATCGAACCGGGCGTGCGGATTTCCCGCACCCGGCTCTCGGACGGGTTTCACGTCAAGGCGTGCGCATTGCCGACCAGACCTCATGCGGACAGGATTCGGGAGACAGCACGCCCAGCTTCCCAAATACCTCATCGGTGGGGAACCGCCGGTAACCAGACCCGGCCACTTTGTGCCGACGCCGAAGGAAGCGACGGACGGCGTGATAGAGATACAGTTTCACCCCGTGTCGCGCCTGCGTCACCGACCCATAGCTGAAGTAGGCCGACCATCCCCGCACCATGCGGTTCAGGCCCCGCGCCACGTCTTCCCATGGCGCGTGATTACCGGACCGCAGGCGTCGCCGGATATGCTCCTTGACCGAGGCCACAGCCTTCTTGGAAGGCCGCGCACCGTTGTAGCGTCCGCCGGTTCGCGGAGAGTACATCGGCCCGAAGGTATAGCCGAGGAAGTCGAAGGGCTCGCATCGGGCGTCGCATACACGCGTCTTGGTCTCGTTCAGCGTGAGACCGATGCTGGCCATCCATCGCCGAGTCGTTTCGAGGACCTCACCGGCGCCATGCCGACACAGGACCACGAAATCGTCCGCGTAGGTCACCAGCACCGCGTCGTACCGACGATCCAAACCATGCTTGCGAAACGCCTTGATGAAACGATGCATGTAGATGTTCGCCAACAATGGCGATGCCACTCCACCCTGCGGTGTTCCCCGCGTCGCCTTCTTGCCGCCACTCATCCGCCGATGTCCCCGTTCGCCGGTCTCCTCGACCGGCGTCTTCAACCACATCTTGATCAGATGCAGCATCTTCCCGTCGCTAACACGTCGTGCAACGCACTT
This sequence comes from Terriglobia bacterium, assembly GCA_965206125.1. Classification (GTDB taxonomy): domain Bacteria; phylum Acidobacteriota; class Terriglobia; order 20CM-2-55-15; family 20CM-2-55-15; genus CAXWPM01. The sequence continues at coordinate 57,567 of CBDBIN010000039.1, read as the reverse complement.
GATCAGCTCGGGGTGGGGAATCGTATCGAAGTATTTCGATAGATCGGCATCGACTATTTTGGTGTGCCCCTCATCAATTGCCCGATGAACGGTTCGAACCGCATCCAGCGCGCTCCGTTTGGGACGATACCCGTAGACCGCCCCATCGAAGTCTGCTTCGAAAATCGGTTCGAGCACCAACTTCGCCGCGGTTTGCACTACCCTGTCACGGATAGTCGGAATCCCCAGCGGCCGTTGGCCCACGCCACCAGACTTTGGAATCATCACCCGTTTGACCGGTTGCGGTCTGTAGCGTCCTGTTCGCACCTCCTCCCGTACCGTGTTGAGCCAGCGGTCCACCCCATATCCCTCAATGTGCGTAAAGGTTTCCCCATCCACGCCCGGCGCCCCACCGTTGGATCGGCAACGCGCGTAGGCGTGGGTCAGAATGTCTTCACGCCACACCTTGTCATATAAGAAGTGGAATCGCCGTGTCGGCTCATGCTTGGCCTTCACGTAGAGCGCTCGTTGGAGCTTCCGAATCTTTTCTGGAGTTGCCAGGCTCACGCCAATCTCCTCATCTCAACTCGTTCAAACGCACCCCGAACTAGGGCTCCTTCCCTCCCCCGGCATTACCCGGGTTCATCGGTAGTATGAGCCCCTCCGACGCCTGTCGCGCCCGCCTCCCAGTTGGAGCCGTTGCCAGGTCTCCCCGGCAGCACAACAGGTTTCCCGTGTTGCGAGTCCCCGCGTGCGTACGTGCTGCGCCCACTACCCCGGCGAGCAGGGCGACCGTCTCTTGTCGGTTCATCTGGCCACCCTCATGGGCCTTCGTCTAATGAGAGGAGACTCGGCGCTCGCATTCAACCTTTCGAGGCCTGCTCAGGCTTCACTCGCGTTGCGGCCCGCACGCTTGCAAACCCGCCCAAGGCGGGTCTCTGTCCCCAGGGCTTCGATGGGTTGGTCGCCCTTGCCACCGCCTGGGTAGCTACCAAGGTCTACCGACACCTCCTTGGACCGGACTTTCACCGGCTGCGTTGACTCACCTTTCACGGCGCACTCTCAAACTTGTTGACACGTTCCGAGGCCGGTTCTTTCACGGCCACTACCGCCGCTATTGCTATCTGCCTTTGTACATCTTCTGTGCCGAACACCTGTTGTGCGCCCGTCTGCGCCGATCCAATATCGATGGTGCCGATGGAGCGGTGGATGAGTTGAAACGTATCATCGGCCAGATCCGTCACAGCTGGCCGGGAGTGTCGATCATCATCCGGGCCGATTCCGGCTTTTGCCGGGATGAATTACTCCGTTGGTGTGAGGCCCATCAGCTCGATTACGTGATCGGGTTGGCCAAGAACGACCGTCTCAAGCGAGAGATTGCGGAAGAAATGACTCAGGCCGAAGCGGAGTTTAACACCACCGGAAAACCGGCGCGGGTGTTTAAGGATTTTCAGTACCGGACCCTGAAGAGCTGGAGCTGCACCCGACGCGTCGGAGCCAAGGCCGAGTTCCTGGACAAGGGTGCCAATCCTCGATTCGTGGTGACCTCATTACCGACAAAACGCCTCGCCGCCCAAGCTCTCTAGGAAGATTTCTACTGTGCACGGGGCGACATGGAGAACCGCATCAAGGAACAACAACTGGATCTGTTTGCCGACCTCACCAGCGCGGCGACGATGGGTGCCAATCAGCTCCGGCTGTATCTATCCTCAGCCGCTTACATGCTCATACATACACTGCGTCGTCTGGGGCTCAAGGATACCCCGCTGGCCCGCGCTCAATGCCAGACCATCCGCCTGAAGCTTCTCAAGATCGGCGCTCGCATCCGCCTGACGGTCCGCAACGTCTGGATCTCGATGTCGGAGGCCTATCCCTACGCCGAAGTCTTTGCGACCATCCTTCGCAACCTGCAGTCGATTCCTCTGCGGTGCTGACACAGGACCCCGATCCACGGCTCCAAAATAGACTTGTTTCTTTCTCCGACGGAGAGCTCTGCCTGACTACCTTATCCAGGCCTCCTTCAAACCCCAGAAACAAACCCACTCATGGCCAGCGACACCCTGATTGCCCCCATCCGTGCCTTACCGGAACCCAGACTCTCCCAACGCCCACTCTTCCGCACGAAAACGTGCTTCATTCACGATTGCTGAAATATGCGGCCTAGGAGTCTGCGCGGCAGAACGTTTTTAGGCCACCATGACCACAGTATGTTGTGGGTATACAGCGCTTAGCGTCGATATGTACGGCCGCCTTTCTTCTGCCACGCAGACTCCTGGCCATTCTAGAAATCTTCGAGGATGGCTCTTTCAACGCGCCACTGAAAATCTCTGCTCAGCGGCTCACCTCGTCTATGGCATCGGAGACGTAGAGAGCCCCTCAGGGCGTCAGGAACTCTCAGAGGCGTCGAGCATCGGAGCAAAATAGCATCTCGCCTACATCAACTTCATTCTTCATTATGCGCGTGACGAACTGAAAAGAGGCCGATAGCATGTCGTGGTGGAATGGGGAATTGTTTTTGATCTACTTCGCGGACTTCTTACGCGGATTTGGAAGTGGGTGCGTATGATTCTGCCGTTCATCCCCATCACAAAGAAGCTCGTCTGGAACCTTCAAGAAAACTTGGAGCGGATTGGCTGGGCGATTGAAGAAACCAATGTGGAACACTTTGAACATCAGCTGAAGTCCTTATACGTCCGACTGGAAAGATTCGGCCTATGTATACCGTTGCTCGATCCGGTGCGCATCGGTAATGCCGAGTATGACAACACCTGGTACGGATTTCACTTGGCGTTTTTGAAGGTTCTTCGCCGACAGGTTAGAGACGGGGACTTTAAGCTCGAACAATGGAATTCGGACGTGACGCGAGAAAGTGAGAAAAGAAGACGGCGGATTGCCAAGATTATGCGACCAAGTTCCGATAAGTAAGAGTTCCAGTGTTCACTTGAGGTGGCCCCGGTTAGTCATAAAGTCGGCATCGCGCAAGCTTGAGAGGACGAAGTCGATCGGGGCCCCGGTGGAATCGATGGCTTGGTACAAGTAGCACCATGTAGATATGTACGAGCCTGTCGGACAGCCTTATTCTGAGTTTTCTACCAGAAGGAGGCTGTATCGATGGACCAGGATCAACGGGAGATTCGAACGCTCCCACCGGACCGATCTGCAAGAGTTCTATCAGCCGCTCGACTACGTCGACGATGTCGATCTGAACAAGCAACTGGCGCAATGGGAGCGCTTCTGCAACCTCACTCGACCCTATAGCGCCTTCGGCGGCCAACCCCTTATGAAGCTCTCCGGGAACGTTTACAATAGGAGCACTGACTGTCCGACTACGTCGTGCACATCACAGCTCGATATTCCAACAACTTACATCAAACCTCCCGATCTAATTACTAGATCAAGACGGGCTCTTTTTACGTTGTCAAAGCGCCCCCGAAGGCCGGCATTTCCGCTACAGCCTACTCGCGACGAACCGCACCGGTACCATGGAACGTGAGATGAACGAGGCGCCACCGGAATACGAGTTCGTCGGCATGACCGTGTTCTCATCGACGTTCGTCGGCAAAGAGGCTGCTCTCATCCTCGAAGCCGAGATCGGTGACGCCGCGCCACGTTGAGCGGAGCAGCAGCAGACCACAGGGCAGTCGCCTGTTCGGCGTCAAGGGGGTTCTGGTGCAGCACGAACTGCTATCCCGACCTTTGGGAAATCAAGATAGAGACCGCTACCGATCGCCGCGTTTCCTCTTCGCTGACCGGCGACCTGTTCGTTTCTTCAGTGCTGTGGGGAGTCTTGTCTCTTGACTGGAGTGGGCCTCATAAGTGTTATGCGCCGTCCCACTCAGTGCCGATCAGTTCAAGGTTTTCAATTCGGGGCGAGGCGAGGCGGCCGGCCTGAGTGATGTTCACGCTCCAGTGCACTTGGAACTTGGTCCTTCCAGTCCCAATCTTCTGTTTTTCGGGCCTCTGAGGGCTTCCGGCCAGAATTCCTGGCCAGTCGACTTCCGACGCTATCAGCCCAAGACTCGCTAGTGTAGTCCGTCACAATTAACGTAACGGCTCTGGCTGTCCCATTTCTGATCATATATGAGGAAAATAATGACCATTAGATCGGAAATCCCTGTGCGGAACGAACTCGGACGGCTTGGCCGAAGCCGCAGTGTGTCGGTCTGGCTCGGGGAACGATCCGAATAAGGTGCAGTCTGTTAGACGGGGACCACTAGGGTCGCTGGCTCGGAGCTGGTGAGTACTGTGGGGTCCTGGTACTTGAAGAGCTTAGCATCAACGGTGATCGGCGTGATCCAATAGGTCCGTTGTCGTTCCTTGCGGTTGAATACCGGAGCAGCGATCCGCCACGTGCCATTTGTTCTATGCTCGCCCTCATTGCGGACCGCCTCCAGTTCGTGTCCGAATGCTTCCCTCAATTTGTCCCGCAGTCCCTGCTTGTAATACAGGCTAGATTCCTTTTCTTTTTCGAAGAAGAACGTCTTGACTCGTGACTTGAGATCAGAAACGAATTCCTCTGTGACTTGTGAAACGAGCGTATTGATAAGGCTTTCCAGATCGTCAACACTCCCTAGCACTCGGACGTTCCTTGCTTCGTCAGTTCCTTCGCGGACATACTCAGCTAGGCGCTCGTCACTGGTCACAACTGCCAGCCCACAATGACCGGGCGTCGTTGGTGAGTCTCGGACCAACTGAAAGAACGTCTGGGCGATCAGGCAATCCCTGAATCCTTTTTCAGTGTTTCCAGCTTCGAAAGGTGGATCGCGCCGGACTGCTCGGGTGATGACAGTTGGCCAGTCGACTGCGTTAGTGTCCAGATCCAGGACAGTGATTGACATCTTCTCGATCTGGTCGTTAATCGCCGCCTCAACGCGAGTTGCAAGTATGTTTGGGGTGATATTCAATTTGTGACCCAGAAGTCGTTCGAGTTTCTCAAGATTCGGCAGCAACTCAAGTGCTCGCTGTTGCATTTGGTACTGCCGCTCGTCAACGACTACTCGGGGCAGATACCAACTCAATGCCAGATCGGGGTGCGAGGAGTTCTTTTCTATTAGCTGCCGAACGTCAGGTCTCGTCAGATCGTCCGCAATCCGCGTAAACAGGATGCTGGTATCGAAAATAACCTTCAGTTCCCGTCTTGTCTTCCGCTTACGAGTCATAGATCAAGTGAGTGCGCATAACGGCTTGTGGCTTACCTGCGGCGGCCACTCCACTGATCATTGAAGAGAATACCGTGGCCGCCGGCTGGTGCTGCCGCTTGTCGGGCAGCTTCCGAGTTAATACAGCTCAGATCCCTCGTTCGACCGTTGGTGCGATCTCGGGTTTACCGTATTTGGCGAAGAGGTCGTTTAGAGCCTCGGCGAGAAGGTTCTGCACGGTCGTGTCATGCTCGACCATCAAGAGCTTGAGTTGCTTCTGCACAGGTACGGGGAAATAGGCGGCCACCTGGCGCTTACCGTTACGGCTTGGTGGTTGTTTCGCCTGCGCTGCTGTACCATGCGCCTGTTTGGTTGGTGCGGGCGCTACAGGATTGGCTTTCTCACGCATTGCTTGTAGCAAGTCGGCCTTTGGCATGAGCATCTCCTCGTCGTGTCGACATGTCGATAAGACGACAGATTGATGTGTAGACATCCTGAATCTCTTTGGCCGCCTGACTTGCTGGCTCATATTCCTGGGCGCTGAGCCCTACCGTATTGGCGTGGTCAAAAGCGACGCGGGCACCAAAGACTTCTGGACAAACGGCAATGCCTAACTCTTTTAACGCCTGATCTGCTTGTTGGCGTTTTCTGCCACGCGCCGGCACTGCATTGAGTACGGCGGAGAGTGGCTTTGGGCCAACTGCAGCGATGAGGTCAAGTGTTGTTGAAAAAGTTTCGAGATCGAAAATTGAGGGGCGGCACGGAACAAGCACCAAATGAGCAGCGCGGGCGGCGACGATGGCGGCCCGCTCAGCTCGCGGCGGAGTATCAATAACGACCATATCGGCGCCGCTCTCTTCGGCTGCATCAAGGATCTGAGGCAAACGGGCCGGCTGCGCTGAAACAATGGCCGGTCGATCGGCTTTGCGGCGATCACCCCAGTTGCTTGCTGAGGCCTGCGGGTCAAGGTCAATAATCGCGGTCGTGCGGCCTTCCCGCTGCGCAGCAACAGCTATCGAAAGGGCTAGGGTCGTTTTCCCTGCACCGCCTTTCTGAGCTATGACCGCGATAACGTCCATTTTTACCCCTCAAGTTTCAAGATGACATGTCGATATATCAAGTGATCAACATGATGCTTAGTCGACGTGTCGACATGACTACAAGGGTAATGCGGCCAGCAGAGAAAAACAAGGAGCCATGAGAGGTGTCTTGCCTGGCTGGCTGTCCTCCGCACCGCCACGACAATACCTGTGGAGCGGATCCGTGACGGCCGTCTCCCGGCCCTGCTGGCGCCCGATCCGGTCGCTCAGCAAATGGCCAACCACGAAAGCTCCCGCACCACCGCGTCTACGGACAGATCCTTGGATGGAGCAGGGGGCATTCTATGAATGATAAGGTCGGTGATTTCAAGGGGTCGATGCAACACTTCACATAAGAAGAGAGGTGAAGTGTATGGCCAAGAAAGGAAAGAACAAGCGGATGAGGAAGCGGCGATGGTTCACAGCGACCGAGCGGGTGGAGGTGTGGGATCGCTGGCAGCGGGGGGAGTCGTCCCAATCGATCGGACGCGTGCTGGACAGAGGGGGATCGGCGATTCATCGTCAACTGGCCGTGTACGGGGGCATCCGTCCGCAGTCCCGTTGCCGGTCATCGCGGGCACTGACTCTGGTCGAACGTGAAGAGATCTCCAGAGGTATTGCGGCCAAAGAATCGATCCGGCCGATTGCCGTGCGACTGGGCGGTCGCCATCGACGGTGAGCCGGGAGGTCAGCCGAAACGGGGGCTCTGATAGCTATCGGGCATCGGAAGCCGATGAGCGGACCTGGGAGCGGGCGCGCCGTCCGAAGTCGTGCCGGTTAGCCCGCAGTCCCCGCTTACGGCAGCTTGTTGAAGAGAAGCTGCGGCAGGTCTGGTTGCCCGAGCAAATCGCCGGTTGGCTGAAACACTCATATCCGGAAGACGAGTCGCTTCACGTGTCCCACGAGACGATCTATCGCAGGCTTTTTGTCCAGGCCCGCGGGGTTTTGAAGAAAGAACTGACTCAGTATCTGCGGACAAGACGCACGATTCGCCGATCTGGAAAAGCGAGCCGGAAAGGCCATGGAAAGGGACAGATCGAAGACATGATCTCGATCCGTGAGCGCCCGGCTTCAGTCGAAGTTAGCCGTTTGAAGATCGACAATGATCTGTGCGCGAATGGCTTCGAGGCCGACGGACACGGAACTCACAAAGACACGGGTCATCTATCTGGCACCTCGATGACGAGATTCAGTAAGGCGGTGTCCTTTACCATCACGTGTTTTCGAAGTGCCGCATTATTCAGGCTATCGGTAGAGCTGCGCAGTCTGATGATCTCGACCTCGTCGACCTCGGTCAGAAACCAAGTCGGTGCTTCTCGCTATCGGAGAGAACAGTACTAAGCTGATTGACCGAAGGTTTGTAATCTCGCACCTCGCGTCGGATCGATCGCGCGAGACCGAATCCGCCAAGCCTTATGAAATAAACGTCTTTCTTGGCATCGCGCCGCAAGCCTCCTGTTTAGTTACCAGCAAAACGTTCGCGCCACACAGCTGATTCCAGGGGGCGGCGAAGTCCCGGTCGATCGCAGCCAAGGTGGAGCTTCCTCCAGCCACGCCGGCCGCCGCCACCGTGTTTCGTGGCGGCCCACTTCGGAATGTTAGAGTCGCACCCGTCCCTCTACCAAGTGTCTGCGCCCGCGTTTTTCGTTAACGTACCGGCGCCGCGGTTCCCATTCTAGTTCGAGCTTCCGCAGGCCTCCTACGGAGGCCCCGAGTTTGAACTGCGTCACTCTGGCCGCCCGGCCGGAGCCAACCAACTCGTCGATGATCATCACTTCGGCTAGCGAACGCACGATCTCGTCCGGTGCGCTTGCATCGCGCAAAGGCTCAAGAGGGTCCGGCATTTCGACCATGAAGTCCATGTGCTGTCTGGCCAACGGGTTCGGTTCGCCGAACAAGGCAGTGCGAAGCGCCACGTCGGTCACGTCGTCTGGCGTCTTGTCATCGAATGAGAACTCAAGCATGTGGTCTTGGTGCCCATCGACGATCCCCAATTGCAGCTGCATCAACTTGGACCGCGCGGTCGTCGTGGTGCTCCCGACGCTCGCCACTCGAACACAGCGACAGCGCCCGGCCCATGTGAAGCGGTGTTCCTCTCCTGCACCGAAATCATTCGGAGCGGCGGTCTCTAAAGCGTGTGCTACGTCATCGCTTTGGACACGCGCTGTAACGGAAATCTCGTTTCCGACGTGCACGACCTTGGTGGCCCGGAACACAATGGAGCCCAGCTTGGTCCACGGGGCAAGATCTTCCGCCGCGATACCGCGAAGCCGCTCGGCAACCTGCCGCTCGAGATCCGCAGGAGAACGGAACGCAGGGACCACGTGAAACACACGCACCTCGTCGAGGAACGACTGCTGTGGCCCCTCACGATGCTGCGTAGCGAGCGCCCAGACCGCCATCCGCAGCCCCTGCTGCTCGGCGTGTCGGAACTCCGTGTGCGTTGCAGAGAAGCGTGTAGGTAGGGGCCTGCCGTAGCTCTGGCCGAGAATGCCGACGTAGATCTGGCTGGTCTCGACCTCACCCAGGTAGGCGTCCAACGGGTCCGCGTCGCGTCCGCCGAATTCCTCGAACATCACGGGCTTCGCACCCAGCGAGCGAACACCATTGGCTGCGGCCGCGCGCTCCTCGCCAAGTTCCGCCATGACGCTCGAGATGAACACCCGCTTGTCTAGGGCCTACTCCCGGACGTCCGAGTCCTGAGGGACGTGCGCCGCGGCTGCACGGTCAATCAAGAGCACGTCGTGTTCATCGTCTTGTGGCCACATGCTCGTATTATGAGGTAGCTAGGGGGGTTGGATGAAGACCGCTATTGCTCGCTGCCGCCAGTGTGGACAGTTTCTGCATCCTGTGCTTACTGCGCCGTACGGTCACCGACGTCATAACATCACGGGCCCGAGGGTTCCACAGAGGTAGGCGGACCAGTCGTCCATCAGGCGGCACCGACGCTCGAAGAGATCAGTTGGCGCGTAGGCCGCCTCTGTGGGATTCTGTACCGTATGGGCGAGTGCGGCCTCGACCACTTCGCGGGGTGTGTTCGTCCGTTCCGCGGCCCAGTCCCGGAAGCTCGACCGGAACCCATGCGGCACGGCGGCGATGCCGAGTTCTTTGATCAGCTGGCTCAGCGTTGCGTCGGAGAGCAGCTTCCCACGCGGGCTTGGGGAATATGGGGACCATGTGGGGGACCATGACTCCCTATTATGAACATAGGACAGTCGTGGGTCACGTCGTCGAATCTGGCCCAAGGCTGGAACCGCTTTCTCAAGTGCTCCGGCACGAAACCCTTGGATCGTTCGAATGACCTGCCGACAGTAGTCGGTCCAGAGCCCAGCGTTTGGAACCATGGATTCAGTATGCGAGCTTCGTCTGGGCTGCTGTATTCAATCGCTCGCTGGCTTCGCAGGGGCTCGGGTTGCGGGAACATTGAGATCGCGCACAGGTACGAACGCCACGCCGGTTTCTGCTGCGCGCCTGACCTTTTATGCGATGACTTCAGCCAGATCAAGCGGGCCGGACAAGACCTCGTGCAGATCGAGTCCATTCATACAAACGACACTCTTGCCGCGTCCAAATGCGTGCAGTCCGTCCGCTGTGAAGCCGCTTTGGCTGATGATAAGGCCGCGGGACCAACTGGCCTTGTCCTCAACCTTGGCGTTGAAGGCACGAAGCGTCTCCACATCGACCTTCGCGTTCCTCCATCTCGCTTCGAGCAAATAGGTCTGTTCGCCGAGCACGAAACTGCCGTCGATCTGCTCGCCCGTGAGACGGAAGGAGGCGCGCGCGGACATCCCATAGGCGTCGAACACATCCTTCAGGAACTTCTCGAAGGCATAGCCACGGGCTTGCGGGTCCATGGTGGAAACGGCGAGCAATTGGGCGGCGAGCGCAGACGTTGCGGCGACATCGATACGCAGTTCTCGATGCGCGGCGGTGGGCACCGCAGACTCTGGTGGCTTGCCCCCGAGCCGTTCGATGATCCGGAAGTAGGCCGTGAGTACCGAGTCATCTAGTTCTGGATAGTCGGCGGTAACCCTGCTCGCCTCGCGGTATTCCCACAATGCATTCAGCGTGTCGAGGGCTTCTGGACGGTCTGCCTGGCGCAAGTAGTAGCGAAGGCGCTTGGCCTTGCTCCCACCCTGAACCGCCCAATGGGGATTGTCGATGTCGACGTTGACCTCGTCGTGAAAGAACTCCGCGAAAGTCCGATTTGAGAAATCGAGCACAAAGCCGCCCTCCATGCCGAACACCCTATCGATGATCGGCATGTCCATGGAGCGAATCTTGACACTTGACGCCGCAGTCACGAATCACCTCAAGCCTAGCACCGAGAGCCAAGCGTCCACCTGCCCGAAGGCGTCCTGCTGCCCTTGATCGGCGGTGCGCTCTCCGAGCACGTCTGGCCGGTCGACGAACTGCCGCACGCTGGTCGGCCCGAAATCGTCCAGGTGACGGAATCACCGTGCCGGCCGGTGGAGTGCCGCGCTCGAACCGGTGTGCGCCTCGTTCGTCTGTCACCGCGCCCGATCAGCCGTGCTGCATTCCCGATTACTTGCGCACTTCCTTCAGGCGCCTGTTGAAGACGGCGATCCAACCCTCATGTTCGTCCTTCAGACCTGGCACTAGCTCTTCGACCAGTGCATCGTCAATCGCTTCCGGGTGGCCGTGCGTAAATTTATTTCGACACTTTTGCACCCTTCCTAGGAGCGCCGCTACTTTGCCATACCCGAGATCGTTGAGATCGGCCCGATACGTCGTTGAAAAAACAATCTTATAGAGCCTGTCCATCCTCGCACCGACGGAGGAATAGCGATCCAGAAGGTGGTCCATCACCTTCTCAGGCACCGCCTTCACCGTCTCCCGAAACAACCTTTCGATACGCGTCTCGAAGTAACTCCAAAACATCAGCACGACAATCGCTCGCGCGGAAGGGCGATGGTCCTCTGGGATCGAGTCATATAGTTCCGCCTCGACGGGCCTTAGCCACTCCCGTTCCAGCATTCGCAGGTAGATCCAATCCTCGTACCGGCCCTCGGCCCCACAGAAGGCAGGTGGCACACGGTATTCGTTGCCGTCAGTGTCGCGCACGACCTTCCAGTCCAGATTCGGCGGGTCCTCGCCGCAAACGGGGCATTGTTCCGCTGTGGAGCGGGTACATCCGCTGCAGACGCAGCGGATGTACCCGCTCCACAGCGAAAACCACGACTCGTCGTCCGACAGTGATTCGTACCACAAGAGATCGCTGCCCTCAGTGCCACCCACCGTTGTGCTCCTTTGTTGTCGCACACATCCGATCCCCGTCCCGTCCACCTCAGCGATACAGACCGGCAGCTCGGCAGCAACCGGCGGCGGGAGGTCGCGCTCCACGCCGACGTGTCCTACGCCGCCACCGACATGATCAACATCGCGGCCGGCGCGGAATCGCGGACCGAGCAGTACGAGACCCGCGCGGGGGATCCCGGCGGTTGGGTCATTCACTGGTACTTTCTGCGGTACACCTCACGATAATCTGCGTCCTGGCAGATGCACCTTTCCCCGGCATGTTTTGCCGCTGGAGACACCTGAAACCGTTTCTGCGGCTTGAGTACGTCATACCGCGTGACGACACTGTCCACACGTCCGCTCAGGCCCATGCGTACACCGGCGGCGGCCAGCAGCACGCCGGCCAACGCCGACTGGTGGGCCAAGGGAACATGGACGTCATTCGCCGGCCTTCCAAGGTCACCTAGCGGGATCACGGCGCCGCCGCAAAAGCCTTCCGTGTACAGGGCCAGCAACGGGCGGCCCTCGAACGGCAGGAGCTTTGCGAGCGGTAAGTCCCGTGCCGTGGCAATCGCCACGAGCAGATCCCTTGGCGCACCTGCATTCTGGTACAGCAGCGTCCGAACCTGCATCAACCGATCCGGCACACCGAAGGATTCCGCGATGATCTGATCCTCGTTCTTCTGCTCGCCATCCGGCAGGTACAGGCAGGTGACGCAAGCGCCTTCCAGAAAGTCGTGCGAGGAAACACCCAGGTCGCCCGGCTGGGTCCACGCGTTGGCTACTCGGCGGGGCAATGACGCCTGAGCAGCACAACGATCCTTCGCGGAGTCGAGCGCCAGCAGGAGGTTGTCGACCTTGTGATTCTTCTTCTGCAGAAACTCGGCAAGCGTGCATTCATGGGCACTCGCGCTGAGCGTGCCATTGAATCCCCCGGCGACGAAAGAGGCCTTTGGCTTCTCCTTGTCGTCACGTTCCGCCAGTACGTACCGTTGCAGATTGCCGAGGTCCACCGACTCGTGATCGACGATCTCGATCGACCCCTCCACCCGAGTGCGGGACAATGCCCATGCGGCGGCGTTGCCGATGGCGCCGGCGCCGGCCAGAACGACGCTGCCGACGTTCCCATGGACATCCTCGTCGTCAGTAGCCCATTCGCCGACATTTGGAACGGCGATCTCGTATTCGCCGTCCAGTTGTTCTGCTCCGGGAAGGAACACGTGTCTGAACACGTCGGCCGCCGCCAGACAGGACGCCAACCCCGCCCCGAACGGGTTGTTGCTCGCCCCGCATCCTTGCGTGTCATGTGTCGACAGCCTGGCACTCCAGCTCTTGGATCCCACGAACACGGTTCGAGCGGTCTTCCAGCGCGGACGCGCTGTGCCGACGACCACCTCTATTGTCGGCTGCCCCGACAGGTCGATACGCGGGTTGATTCGGCGCGCCAACGCACTGACCTGGTCCCCGACGCCACCTGCTCCCTCCTCGCGAATGACTAGCGACGGATAGAGCCGTGCCAATAAGCGAACCAGCAAATCGGCCATGGCCTGACCCTCTTCGTCGCCAGCGTCAGGCCCGAGTGTGACGCCAATACACACATCGGCCAACCGCGCCTCAAGACGCTGTTCGTCGAGGCCGGAAATGGCTTGAGAAATGGCGACGGCATTACGTTGAAAGTAGTCCGGAATCGCCATGGTCAATCCTCCAGGCGCAGGACACGCCTGGCCTCCGTTGGCGACAGCCCAAGCCATCCCGTAATCGACAAGCGGTACAGCGCGGTTTCGGGACCCCGAACGCCGTACCGGGCGAAGTCGGGCACCACCAGAGACAACCCCCCAAGCGTCGTCACCATGGGGTAGGCGTCGTCGGTATCCGAGTGAAAGGCTTCGGTGGGGTGCGAGTGCACCTGTATGGCAAGCCGTTCGGCGTTCTCGTACAGCCACACGTTGAGCCGATGAAGCTCGTCCGCCTCGACGCGCACGCACAACCCGCTGGCCAGGCGATAGGCAGTCTGTTTCGGGCAGTGCATCGTCCTGACAAGCAAGCGGTCGTCGCGGACTATGCCGGTCCAGAGTATGAAGCGCTCGTTTCCATCGAGTCCAGCTGCACGTAACTGCCGGTCCGTCGCGTCACAAAGGTCACCCGAAACAACAAACTCTCGAATCAACTCGAAAGTACTCATTCCGGTGGACTGGCCGCACGGAGTCGGATTTTCGGTGTCATCTCGACCTCAAAACCGAGGATGGTCTCCGGGCCGTACTTGGAGATGACCTCGAGAAGCCGGACAAGACGCCCCGCGCCGGAAGTCCGGTGCGATAACCAGTGGTCGCCGCTGTGGGCAGGATGCTCGTGGTATTCCCGCACGCCGGCGAGGCACAGAAAAGGAATGTCGTCGTCGCCGTAGGCTTGCATGAGCGGTATCGGCACCACCAGTTGCGCTTGCGCGACACCTTGCGCCAGCGCCTGCGCGACGCCCGGTGGCAGCGCCTGCGCGACGCCCGGTGGCAGCGCCTGCGCGACGCCCGGTGGCAGCGCCTGCGCGACGCCCGGTGGCAGCGCCTGCGCGACGCCCGGCGGCAGCGCCTGTGCGACGCCCGGCGGCGCTGGCATTCGCGGCAACCGCGTTGGCACCTCCGACCATGTGTAAGGCTCACGGGTCAACGGGTGGACGAGACGCACGGATGGCGGTGCCGCGTCATAGTTCGAGTAGTCGAACCAGACCCCGCACAGGATCGAGATGGGTTGCGTCTTGGCGGTTGTCAGAATCACCAGCGCATGGGGGAATTCGGCTTCCTCGAGCAACCAGCCGCGGCGTCTGTATTCGTCGGCCTGCGACCGAAACTCGGCTATTTCCCTGTCGAATTTCCGTCGAGAAACAGCCGGGTCCGCGAACTGCGGCTCAGACACGGCTACCGCCAACGCCGGCCTTGAGGCTCAGGAGTAGTTTGGCGCCTGCAACAATGCCCGATTCACCGATCTTCTTCCCGGTATCAATGGGTTGGCCGGATTCGTCCCGCAGCTCCCACCGCGCTGCGGCCTGTCCGGAATTGCCCGAGACCTTCAGCGCCTCTTCCACGGCCTCCCCGATCTGTTCGTCCAGACCGACCTTGACCTCAAACGGCTGGCCATTAATAATGAATGTGATCTCAAAACGCTTGTCGCTCATTTCTTGTCTCCTTGCCCAGGGTGTCCACGATGCACAGTGGATATTATGCGCATGTGTGCCATGGCTGTCAAGTCTCCGGACCAGAGGCCAGTCCGTTCCCGCGCTGTTGACTGGAGGTCTGCGCGGGTGACATCGCCGAGCACGGCGTTGACGACGTTGCTGAAGCAGTTCGGCCTGACGGCGGCGGCCGAGGAGTTAGTGCCGCGACTGACGCAGGACGGGCACCACGACGCCGACCGAGACCATGGTGCCTATCCAAATCCCGTTCAGACCTGCTACCCTTCACTTCGACGGGGGAAATAATTATGTCCGGGACGATTCCGTTCGAGGTCAAATTCGCTCCTGTGGGTAGTGGTCCTACTGTTGTGGATGATCCTTGCGTTGATCAGCTCATTCACAGGTTCATGCCACACGATCGGAAGCACGGACCTATGCTCGGTGTCCTCCATATGGACGCCGCTCGCCCGGCACCGGGGGTCCTGCTGAATATCGTTGTGACCGTCGGTGAAGACGTGAAAGCCGGGCGATACGGGAATTTCTCGTTGTTCATTTGCAGTGAGGATGAGGACACCCGAAGCGTGATTCGCGATGTCGCTGAGTCGAGGAACGTTGCCATGTTCGTATGCTCCTCTTCCGCCGACCTCAAGGACGCAGAACCCGTCGGTGTACTCACCGCGAAGGATCGTGAAACCCTGAGCCTGGTCTCGCAAGCTGGTGGGACCGTTACCGCTTTTGGCTTTGCCGAACGGGTCAATATCGAGAAAACGGCAGCAGGAAACCGCTTGGTTTCGCTGCAGAAGAAGGGGTACCTACAGCGTGTGGAGCAGCCGCATCCTGCCGGCGACCTCTTCGTCGACCCTCGCTCGGTGCATTTGACCTAGGCAGGCTGTGGTAAGAGTCGCGGATCGGGCAGGATCGGCTGTGATCGGAGGCGCTGTCCCGTTCACAGGCTGGAGCGGCGGCCATCTGTCGCCCGAACCTGTGATCGGCACTCTTCGAGATAGGCCGCCCAATCGTCCATCAGGCGGCGCCGACGCTCGAAGAGATCACTGCGGGCGTAGGCCGCCTCTGTCGGGTTGCGCACCGTATGGGCGAGCGCGGCTTCGACCACCTCACGAGGCGTATTCGTTTGCTCCGCGGCCCAGTCCCGGAAGCTCGACCGGAACCCATGCGGCACGGCGGCGATGCCGAGTTCTTTGATCAATTTCGACAGCGTCATGTCAGAGAGCGGCTTCCCGCGTGGACTGCGGAACACCAAGCCCGTGCCATCACTGCGTCTCCGTGCGTCGTACAGGATCGCGAGCGCCCGCCCGGAGAGCAGCACACGGTGATCTCGCTTGGCCTTCATGCGCGCGGCGGGGATGATCCACACGTCAGCGTGCAGGTCCATCTCATCCCACGTCGCCAGGCGCACCTCGCCGGACCGCGCCGCCGTCAGCACTAAGAGTTCGAACGCATCCTTGGTGGTGACCAACGCCCTGGAGGTGCGCACGGTCGCTACTTTCCCAAAAGGACGAATCTGTCGCTACACTCACAGGAACATTTGGACGCGGTTGCTCGGCAACTCAACGAGCGGCCACGCAAGACGCTGGAGTTCGCAACTCCGGCAGAAACATTTAATGCATGTGTTGCATCGACCGGTTGAGCTGGCATCCTTTATCGTTCATCGTTAATTCCCGCCTCAATCTCCGGAAAATCATATAATGCCGGATCGCGCCCTCACATGGAGTAATAAGAGGGGTTCCCGGTGACTGCCCAAATTGTTTGGTTTCAAAGACTTCGTGCACCGGCAGTCGGATTAGAGTTTCGAGGATGCGATGATCGCCGCCACGGCTCGGGTTCATCGGCTGACGGTAGTGACGAGGAATGTTCGCGGTTTCCATAAATTCGAGGTGGGATTGTTCTTGGCTTGTTCGAGTACTACGCCACGCTGACTGCCGACTTCGGCACAAGGATCAAGCGGAAGGAAAAATAAAGATCGCAATCGCCCGGAAGTAGATTCGTTTTCAGACCCCATGGTTGCGTCAAGGATGCCACCGCCCAAACCCGCAATATGATGACGCTGCGTGAAGTAAATATACCCGGGAGACTGGATATATATATTTGTGGCGCGCTATTCATGCCCGTTTCACGAGACCGTCGACTCGTCTGTGATTACCGATGCCCCACCTTCGTGAACCGGGTTCGGTTGTGGTGCGCTCGGACGAGCTGTTGCCCGGCTATGCGACATCGTTTAAAATGACCACATTGGTTCTTTTAGGAGGTTGTCATGCGAAAGGTGCAGTTACGCGAGGCCAAGACCAAGCTGTCGGCACTTGTGGAAGAGGCTGCTCACGGTGAAACAGCGGTCATCACCCGCCATGGCAAGCCCCGGGCCATCATCCTGGGGATCGATGAGTGGAATCGTCTCCGCCGGGTGCCGTCCTTCGGCCGGTTGCTGTTGTCTTCGCCCTTGGAAGATGGAAACCTGCCGCCGCGAGACACAAGCCCATCACGGGATGTCGCGTTTTAGGAACGCCGCTTGTACTTGGTAGACACCAACGTGCTATCGTCCGGGGCTCCTGGCCGCCCCGAACGATCCGCGGCATTAGTCACATGGATGGACACGCATTCGGACGGTCTTTTCTTATCGGCGGTGACCGTGGCCGAAATCTCCGACGGGATTGCTAAGATGGAACGGACTGGGTCCGCTTCCAGGGCTGGGGCTCTCAAGGATTGGCTTGAACTTGTGCTGCATCTCTACGGGGAACGGGTGCTACCGTTCGATGTCTCAGCGGCTCGCTTGGCGGGAAAATTGATGGACAAGGCGCGTGCGACGGGGCATTCGCCCGGCTTTGCCGATGTCGCTATCGCGGCCACGGCAGGGAGCCATAACCTGACCGTTCTGACGCGCAACCTGCGCCATTTTGTCCCCTTGGGTATCCCGGCCACCGACCCCTTCGAAAGACTGCCTTGACCCAGTGACCCCCTCTACAACGTGGCGAGCGAGCATCGCGCGAAGGGCCGCGTTTCCACTGGCGTGGCGGTAAGGCTATTCCGGCGGAGACCGCGGTCAGGCGCGCATGATTGGACGCTCCGGAAGGTCAATGAGATGGGGCGGCGCCGATGGAAGAAGGCGGTGGGCTAACATCGCTCAGGTGGAGAATGCCTTTCTTCCGGTACGCCTCGCGGGTGATTGAATCACGATGGAGAAGAAAAGCCTCAGCGAACGCGACATCTGCACCAGAACCCGATTCTCCGGACGCAGGATCAACAGAAGCCCCGCAATAGTAGGTTCCCCGGGGATGGTCACGGATCTTGCTTCTTTTCCCCGCGTACTTTTCTGTAATGGGTACGATGAACGGCGAGCCGCGCAGTTTGGGCGATCTTCCGCATCGCTTCAAATAGAGACGATCGCCGCCGCCAGGCCAGAACGATGGTGCGGTATGGCACCGGTCGTGATATTGGACGGGTCTTAAGGCCGGACCGAAGAATTTCGGTAGGCACAGAGATGCGTGGCAGCAAGGTGATACCCATGTTGGCGCGGACCATCTGCACAAGCGTCGGCAGACTCGTTGCCCGAAAATTGAGTTCCTCAACACCTCTTCCGCTACAAAACTCGATAACCTGATCCCGAAGGCAGTGTCCCTCATCAAGCAGAAGAATGTGCTCGCCCCGCAATCGGCTGAAGGGTATCGGTGCGGACGACCGCCCAAGGAGGTGATCCGGTGGCGTTGCAAGCACGAACGGATCTCTTCCGATCGTCTCGTAGGTGAGGTCACCGATGTCGGCTTCCAAAGCAAGCAACCCGCCATCGAGGTTTCCATGACGGATCTGGCGAACGAGTGCCTCGGTTTTGTCCTCCAGCCAAGCTAGAGTCAAGCGCGGAAGTGCCTTGCGTAGTAGCGGTGCGACGGTCGGGAGCAGGTAGGGTCCAACGGTCGGTATCACCCCGATTCGTAGCGTGCCTGCTAGAGGATCCAGGAACCGCCGTGCGGCGCCTCTCACATCGTCTACCTCAAGGAGAACGCGCCGCATACGGTCAATGAGTTCAGATCCTGCCGTGGTAATCATCACGCCACGACGATCGCGCTCAAACAACTGGACGCCCAGCCCGGCTTCTAGCTCCGCCACCTGCACGCTCAGTGAGGGTTGAGACACATGGCACCGCTCCGCAGCCCGGCGAAAGTTCCTCGTATCGGCCACGGTCACTGCGTACTGAATCTGCCGAAGTGAGAAGTTGTAGGGTTTCATCATTGATAGTAAAATCCTATCATCCTTATAGAAATAATGTCTTGGACGTATCAACCAGGTCCGTTTCAGACTGACTGGAGATATCAGGAAAGAGTGAGACCAATGCATGAAGCAAATGTACTGAATTTCTGACTTACCAGGAGCCAACTGAGATGCTTAAACGAACCATATCTGTGATTACCTTTCTGGCGGTTGCGATCTCTCCAGGCTTGCCAGTCAACTTGGCGGTTGCCCAGCAGGGTGCGCCGACCAATGAGTATTGGTGGCCTAACCGCTTGAGCCTCGATCCATTGCGCCAGACCTCTCCGGAATCGAATCCTCTGGGCGAAGACTTCAACTATGCGGAAGAATTTGAAAGCCTCGACCTGGATGTTGTGAAGGCAGACCTTGAAGAGCTGATGACGACTTCTCAGGACTGGTGGCCCGCTGACTTTGGTCACTACGGGCCGTTCTTCATTCGTATGGCTTGGCACAGTGCGGGCACCTATCGAACCATCGACGGCCGGGGTGGCGCTGACGGGGGTCTGCAACGCCTCGCGCCGCTCAACAGCTGGCCCGATAACGCAAACCTGGACAAAGCGACCCGATTGCTCTGGCCGATCAAGCAGAAGTACGGCCGCAAGATTTCCTGGGCCGACCTGATGATTTTGGCAGGCACGGTCGCCATGGAGTCGATGGGCTTCGAGACGCTGGGCTTCGCCGGTGGTCGTATCGATGCCTGGCAACCGGAATTAGTGAACTGGGGCCCTGAAGGCGAATGGCTCGCCGCCGATCGACGCAATGAGGACGGAGAACTCGATCATCCTTTCGGTGCGACGCAGATGGGCCTGATCTATGTGAATCCTGTCGGTCCAGGCGGCAACCCGGATCCGCAGGCGGCCGCTCATGCCACACGTGAGGCTTTCGGCCGCATGGCCATGAATGATGAAGAGACGGCTGCACTGATTGCGGGTGGCCACACCTTCGGTAAAGCCCATGGCGCCGCTGATCCGTCCCAGTACGTTGGTGTTGAGCCAGAGGGCGGCAATATCGAAGCACAGGGATTGGGCTGGCAAAACAGCTACGGCGCTGGCAATGGCACCGAGACGATCACCAGTGGCCTGGAGGGTGCTTGGACGATCAACCCCTCAGCGTGGACCCATAACTTCCTGGAAAACTTGTATGCCTATGAGTGGGTGCAGACTCGAAGTCCCGCCGGTGCAATCCAGTGGGAGCCCGCTGGAGGTGCTGCATCGAATTTGGTGCCGGATGCCCATGATCCGTCCCAACAGCATGCGCCAATGATGCTCACCACCGACCTCGCGCTGAAGGTGGACCCGGCGTATCGGGAGATCACTTCGCGGTGGCTCGATAACCCCGAGGAGTTCCAAGACGCGTTCGCCCGGACCTGGTTCAAGCTGACTCACCGCGACCTGGGTCCGACGTCACGTTACCTGGGTGATCTGATGCCGGACCGGCAATTCGTATGGCAAGACCCGATTCCTGAAGTGGATCACACGCTGATCGATGCGCAGGATGCGGCCGAGCTGAAAGCTGACATTCTTAACTCCGGGCTGTCGAGGGCTGAATTGGTCCGGGCCGCCTGGGCCTCAGCATCCACTTTCCGCGGGACCGATATGCGCGGAGGAGCCAACGGAGCCCGTATTCGTCTCGCACCCCAAAAGGACTGGCCTGTAAACGACCCACCTGAACTGGGCCGCGTGTTAGAGACCCTGGAGGAGATCCAGAGTGATTTCAACAGCGCGCAATCCGGCGAGAAGCGCATCTCTCTTGCAGACCTGATCGTTCTGGGCGGTGCCGTGGCCATCGAGCAGGCCGCTCAAGACACGGGGATCGACGTCGATGTGCCCTTTGCACCCGGTCGCATGGACGCCTCCGAGGAGCAGACCGATGTGGAATCCCTTGCTGTGCTCGAGCCGGCCGCCGATGGGTTCCGCAACTACTTCGCCAACGGTAACTCCCGATCTCCGGTGGAAATGCTGGTAGAGAAAGCGGCTCTGCTGAACCTCACAATTCCCGAAATGACGGTACTTGTCGGCGGCATGCGTGCGCTGAATGCCAATGCCGGCGGCTCAGCCCACGGCGTGTTCACAGACCGTCCCAGCACGTTGAGCAACGACTTCTTCGTGAACCTCACCGACATGTCAACCGTGTGGACCCAGTCGTCCATAGATGGCATTTACGAAGGTCGTGATCGTGCGACGGGCGAGCTCAAGTGGACAGGTACTCCGGTGGACCTGATCTTTGGTTCGAACTCTGAGTTGCGCGCAGTTGCTGAGTTCTATGCAGCTCACGACGCGCCGGAAGAGTTCGTTCATGACTTCGTTGAGGCATGGACCAAGGTGATGACCCTGGATCGGTTCGACCTGGAACGGTAATGGCAAGGTCGTAACGACACGATAAATAGTCGAGCTTCTGACTGGCGGCTCATATTGAGCGTCGTGTTGTGAGATCACGTGGAACTCTTCGTGATTTGAAAGAAAAGGCGGTGGCGCTTTCTATGCCGCCGTCTTTTCTATCTGTGGGCTGCAACACATCCGTCAATACCTGAACAAGGTTGTGGAGCAGGACCACCGCCGGGTGCAGGGGCGCTTACGCCCGATGTTGGGGTTCAAAGCGTTCTACAATGCGCGACGCGTGATTATCGGTATCGAGCTGGCGCAGAAGATTCACAAACGCCAGTTCGCAATTCCGATCCCATGGCGGTCGAATCCCGCGGTGATCGGGCGTCACGTCATGGCCGCATAGTCCGCATCGCCACGGCGCACTCCTGGTCTTATCGTTCCGAGAATCCTATCTGCACCAGAACCCATGACTGGCACTGTTGCGGTTGGCGAACCCGTCGCGTTGGCGCAAAGGGCGGGTCACACGCTGGCGCGGGGCAATCCGGGTCTTGCCGAAGCACGCCCTTCCCTTGTACGCCGGATTACGCAGCATCGCCCATACTACCGACCGTTCCCAGCGCGAACGCCCGGTGGACGTGAGGACCGCGCGTTCATTGAGCTTGCGCGCTATCGCGCCGATGCTCATGTGATCGCAGGTGTAGTAGCGGTAGACATCGCGAACCACCGATGCCTGCGGTTCGATGATTTCGTAGAACGCATCGCTGTCCGGGGTTTTCTTGTGGTAACGGTAGCCATAGGGCGCGCTGCCGAGGACGGCCACTTCGCCGCGGCGCGCCCGATGGCGCTTGCCTCGCCGGGAACGTTCCAGAATCTGCGCGCGCTCGTATTCCGCAATCATGCCCTGGAACTGGACGAGGAGATGATCTTCGGGGGTTTCCATCGACGGCGCGTTCACAAACACGGTTTCGACGCCCTGTCGGGCCAGTTCCTCGATGATCAGCACCTGGTAAGCATAGCGGCGGCTCAAGCGGTCCGGGGCATGGACCACAACCGTGTCGATGCACCCTTCCGCGGCGAGATCCCTGACCCGATCGAGCCCCGGCCGCTCGAGAACGGCGCCGGTATAGCCGTCATCCTCGATGATCATGTCGGGCGCGACGCGGTAACCGTGGCGCTCGGCGTAGTCGACCAGGGCCTCGGTCTGGCTGGCGATCGTGTTGCTATCTCTCTGCTGCTCGCCCGAGACACGTGCGTAAAGGGCTGCGATCTTCATGGTCGTCTCCTATGCCCTGCGCCCGGGCCGGGATTTTGTGAGCCTGATCGGGCACCAAGATCGCGTAGGCGTTCTGGAGTTTGGCGTCGAGCAGGCGATCGAAGGCATATGCGAGGTGAACAGCGGTCCGCGAGTTCGGGCGGTATTCAACCATGGCGATCCGCGTCTGAGAAAAAGCGTCTCATGGCCCGCGCAACGATCTCCCCGATAGAGTGCCCGCTGCTCCTGGCATGTGCACGCAAGGTCACCGCCAAGGTGCCCGGAATCTTGATAGTGATCGGGATCAACGCCTCGGCCGGCTCGGCCGGCTGGCCCATGGCGCGCGCGTCCTGAACGTAGCGATAAGACTGACGCTGCGACAATCCGAAGCGTTGCGACAACCGGTGTACGGCTTCGCTCGCCGTGACGCCCTGAGCGAGCAGCGAATAAGCGGCGTTGAGCCGCTTGATCTTCTGGGACCGTGTGGACCGAACCATTTGCCATTAGAGTATTACCGTTTACGACGTAACTCAACCAGGAGACGATTCCTCCATGCCACGATCTGACGTTCAAAACGGAAGTTACCTTTTGTGTTCGGGGCGTCATCTCGCCGCTGCTTGCGAACATCGCGCTCAGTATCATCGAGGAGCGGTACGAGCGGTGGGTGAACCACCAGACCAAGCGTCAGGCACGACGGACATCGAGCGGGATCAAGGCGGCGCTGGAGGCTCGGAGCACGGATCGCCGGTCAGGCCGGAACGTGTTCTTCCCGATCCGGTACGCTGATGATTTCGTCGTACTCGTCTGTGGGACTGAAGCTCAGGCTCAGGCTGAACGGACAGCATTGGAAGCAGTGCTGATGGACAGCATGGGATTGACTCTGTCACCTGAGAAGACTCGAATCACTGCCTTAACGCGAGGATTCGAGTTTCTCGGACACCGCGTGCGACTGCGTTGGGATCCTCGATACGGCTGGACGCCGCGCGTCGAGATTCCGAAACACAAAGTCGCCGATTTGCGCTATCGGGTCAAACAGTGGACCGGTCGCGCAACGACGCCTTGGCCTTTGCCGAAGTTATTTCGGAAGCTGAATCCCATCCTCCGTGGTTGGGCGCACTTCTATCGTTACTGTACCGGGGCCAAGAAGATTCTCTTCAGTCTCGACTGGTATGTTCGAGATCGGCTCTGGCGTTGGCTACGGAAGAAGATGCCGAAGGCGCAAGTCTCATCGTTGTTGCGGTTTCGGAAGCCGAGTTCGATCCGTCCTGCGTGGCGGGTCTGGCGAGACGGCCGATCCGAACAGTTTCAGATGGGATGGCTGACGGTTCAGCGCTACCGTCGCGGCTGGATGCGAGCCCCCGACTTTACATGGACTTCTGGAGAGCCGGATGCATAACGAAAGGTGCACGTCCGGTTCGGCGAGAGGGCATGCGAAACCTCCGCTGGTTAACAGCGACTCGGCGCGCATGCCCTACTCAACCGAAGCTGAAGGGTCCACGGAAGTGGACCTACTACTGCCTGTACGTGATTCTGGACATCTTCAGCCGCCAGGTTGTGGGCTGGATGGTGGCCGATTGCGAATCGGCAAGTCTGGCCAAACGCCTGTCGCGCCCGCCTCCCAGTTGATTCGTGAAAGCTGCGACAAGCAACGGATCGACCGGGATCAACTGATTCTCCACGCCGATCGCGGGTCGTCGATGAAGTCGAAGGGAGGTGTTGCAACATTCAAAAAGCGGCAACAGAGCGATTGATCGAGTCGGCCAGGCTCGATCTCATGCAGCCACCTTGAACAGCTTGTTGATGAACTGAATCTGTCGCCGAACATCCGATCCGTTCACCCCCCTTGCCTGTCCCTTCCGGATCATGTGCATTGCCTCGTATCCTTGATCGTTCGTCGCGCCGCCTGAAACTCACGAAAGCCCTGCTTGGCCTTCACGCGTCGTTTGATCGCACGGTGATCCTGCTCCAGGATGTTGTTCAAGTATTGGACAGGCCGGTGGCGGCAACGGCGTCGCAGGTATTCCTTCCTTTTTCAGTTCTGAAATCGCCGCGCCGTAGAGGCGTGCAGGGTCCGTGTTGATGACGCGGGGCTGAGGATGCGACGGATCATGTCGCGCTCGAACTCGGCGAGTGCGGCAAAGATGTGAAACGTGAGCTTGCCGGCGGGCGTTGTCGTGTCGATGGCTTCCTGGAGGGGCCGTAATCGGACCCCGCGGTCCTGGAGCGAGTTCACCACATCAATCAGATCGCGGATGGAACGCCCAAAGGCGGTCGAGTTTCCACACCACGACGACATCGCCCTTGCGCGCGAAGGCGAGGAGCTTCTCTCTCGCCGGGAGAGTCGTGCTGGTGCCGGAGAGCTTCTCGCGGAAGAGCTTCTCGCAGCCACCGTCGGTGAGCGCGTCGTGCTGGAGTTGCAGCGTCTGGTCTTGGGTGGAGACCCGTGCATACCCAATGAGCATCATCACCCTCCCCTTGTCTGGGTGTCGCAGAAAGCCCGCGACCCCGTAGAATTGCAACAATGACTTATGCGACAGGGTTCTGCAACGCAATCCGCGTCCTGATCCTGCGTCGTGAGCCTTCCCCGTTACCTGTCGCAAAAGGTTTTACGGCGGTCGCCTCACAGCCTTAGCGTGCAAAATCGCACCAATTTGCCTGACACCCCATACGCTGCGAACAGCCGCTTTGTCTCATCTTCGCGCCGGGCGGGCCCGCGAGCGTCCTGAATCCATGCTGCCTCGCATAGCTTAGAAATGTGCAGCGAACCAACGCGCAAACTTGCCGCCGCCGTGGATTTCAGGAAATGTCGCGTCGCGGATGCAGGACCAGCGCGACGTGCTCACGATGTTCGATGATCTTCGCTTGAACGCTCGAAGCCACGTACTTCACATCGCCGTTGAGGACGTAGCCGAGCATGAACCCCACGGGTAGATTCTCCGAGTACTGCCCTGTAGTGAAACGAGAGAGTCCATCCATCACGTACTCCTTCGCCAGCGACCTCCTGCCGTCGTCGCGGGGTACGTTCAGGCGCTTACCGCGCCGCATTGTGCTAGGCTGCTCGGGAACGGGGGATCCCATGAAGGCTGCCATCTATCTGATCGTCACGCTCCTGCTCGCGGCGCCCACCGCCGCGCAATTCGCCGAGGTCGGGTCGCTCGACTTTCCGACGTCCGCGCGTTCGGAGGAGGCGCAGCGCCATTTCCTGCGGGGCGTCGCCATCCTGCACAGCTTCGGCTGGAAGCAGGCCATCGAGCAGTTCCAGGCCGCGCAGGCCATCGAGCCGGACTTCGCTCTCGCGTACTGGGGCGAGACGCTAAGCTACAATCACCCGCTGTTCGGCGGCGGACCCGGCCTCGACGAGGAGAATCCGCGCGCGGTGCTCGCGCGGCTCGGTCCGACGCCGGCGGCGCGGGCCGCCAAGGCCCCGACCGATCGCGAGAGGGGCTTCCTCGAAGCGATCGAGGTCCTGTGGAGCGACGAGAGAACCTACAACGAGCGGCGGGTCGGCTACATGGAGGCGATGGAGCGGCTCTACGAGCGCTACCCCGATGACGACGAGGTGGCGACGTTCTACGCGCTGTCGATGCTGTCCGGATCCCGTGCACTCGGCGATCAGTCGTTGCGGCTTGAGGTGCGGGCTGGCACGATCGCGATGAAGGTGTTCAACGAGAACCGCGACCATCCCGGAGCGGTGCACTACACCATTCACGCCTTCGACGATCCGCTCCATGCCCCGCTGGCACTCGACGCGGCCCACCGCTACGCCGAGATAGCGCCGGCGGTCTCGCACGCGCGCCACATGCCGACGCACATTTTCATCCAGCACGGCATGTGGGACCTCGTCTCGCAGCACAACCAGTTGGCGCACGACGCGGCCATCGCTCTGTGGGAGCCCGACGACAGCGTCGCCGACGCGGTCCATTCGCTCGACTGGGGTCAGTACGGCGATCTGCAGCGCGGGGACTACGACAAGGCCCGAGTCTGGATCGAAAGGCTGGAACGGCTCATCGCCGACAGCGACGGGCAGGCGCGAGCCGTCAGCGCGCTGCCCCTGGTCAACGCCCGCTACGTGGTGGAGACCGAGCAGTGGCGCGTCGAGCCGATCACGGACGACTCGTCGATGCACGAGCTGCTGGCCACGGGCCTGAGTGCGGTCCGCAGCGGCGACCTGGCCACGGCGCACGAGGCCGAGGCGGCGCTGGCGGCGCGGGCCGAGAACGGGGGCGCACAAGATCGCATCGCCCACAAGGAGGTCACCGCCTCGATTCAGGCGGCCGAAGGCGACGCCGAGGCGGCGATCGCCTCGATGGACGAGGCTATCGCCATCGTCGAGACGCTGCGTCGGCCGAACGGCGCGGCTAGCCCGGTCAAGCCGCCGTACGAGCTGTACGGCGAGATCCTGCTGCAGCTCGGGCGCCACGACGACGCGCTCGAGAAGTTCGAGACCTCGCTGCTCCGCATGCCGAACCGGAGGCGTTCGCTGCTCGGCGCGGCCCGCGCTGCCGCGGCCGTCGGGGATCGTGCCACCGCCCGCGAGCGCTACGCGACGCTCGCCGACTTCTGGATTGGCGCGGCCGACGATCCGGGCTACGCCGAGGCGCGCGAGTTCATCGCCTCGACGAACGGCAACTGACGTAGCCCGGAGCCCGTCGCGCCTTGCGGTCACGGGCTCCTGATCTTGCAGCGAAGCCGGCTTCGCGCCTCGTGCGCGGGGCCGGCAGACTAGTCTCGGCCCCCCCGGACCTGCCCCAGCCCGGGACACCTCTAGCTATAGCTAGAGCCAGTCGTGCCAGCCTCGATGAGTTTCCGAATCCCAACCAATAGATAAACGACCTTAATCTCGCTTGTGATTCCGTCGTTCAGTAGGGCGGTCAGCTTTCTGATGATTTCTGTTGGCATATTGCTCGCTTGCTCCTTGTGGTGCGACCGGCGATCACAGACCAGCCGGTTGAGGCAGATAAAGTTCGCGGTGGTCCGAGATTCACTCCGGCACTTGGTCTGCTGGAGGCGGCGAGCCGCCGTTATCGTCCTGAGGGCAAAGCGCGATGAAGTCCTCGTGATGCAGGGTCCAAATTAGAAGACGCAGCACCTTCTGCAAATCGTGCAGGTTATTTATCACGGGTTCAGGTGAAGGGTACCGCCAATCCACAAAATCGTTCCGATGGCGTTTTAGAATTTCCAGAGGCAAGATGCCTTGGTCTTGTACCAAATTCTCCATCATGCTCGTCACGTCTACCGGCAGGTCTTCATAGAGTTTCGCAAGGTCGTGAATGCGTAGATGATCGCCAGTGCTCCTCCTGACGACAGCCTTTAAGGCGCACTCGGTTGCCAGCCCTCTCAGCACCGCGACGGAGATAGTATAGGCTGCCGTCGAAATCCGAACGTCGTCCCCAGACTTCGATTGGGCCAACACAGTGATCTCGTGCTGTAACTTATCCGCCGCAATGCCGAAGCCCATTGCTTGCTGTTCGAATCCCTTCCAAATGGGACACTGATACCAAACCATCGTCCAATTGATCGCCATCTACGTTCCCTTCTCCCGGTTCATCTTTTTCGTGCAGTCGCAGGTTGAGGACGGTCAGGAGGACGAAGGGAATCTCCGCATCCAGTAATGGTCGGGCACCGGGTGCTCGTGACTTTTCAGCCGTTCCGCCATCACCCCAAACAGCTTGTCGCCTATTTCTGCAACCCCGTGGTCCGGCGGGCCACCGTATACCCCGATATCGCCATGGGGTAGAGGTTTTCCGTCCGACGTTGCCGTTGCCATTCACCGGGTCGTTTCGCTTCGCTCATCCATTTGAAAATAAATTTTAATCATGACTGCAAAGCTACCACGCCACCGGTACATACAAGGCCCAGCATCACCAGATTAATCTGGTTCTCTAGATTTGCCCAAGAAAAGGCCCGGTCGAAGCCGGGCCGTTGGGGTAGCTCAGAGGTCTCCTGCGTTACCGTGGGCGGAACTGGCTCTGTCTCAAGCGGGGGCGGTCGTGCGACGGGCCGCGTATCGCTTCCGTCTTCGGGCGCGTTCCGCATCCCCACCACGATGGTAGCGAAGCAAAGCGACCTTGGACTTTTTGACCGCTTGGCATCGCGGGTCAAAACACCTCCGGACCACTTCACCGCTGGCCGGGACCCTGCGGTGAGCTCGGCAATCTGCCGTTGGCAGGACTGATCGGTGGTGGAGACCCCGACTAGATGGCGGCGCGCTCTCCCAATTGAACCCCCTCGGCTCCGTGGTCGGTAACCGACTGATTTTGCTTGTGCAATATTTGTCCAGAACAGACTAATGTTCAACTGGGACGACATCGCATGCCAAGACGCCACATTCTCGAGCGCCAGCGTAATGCTCGGCCTCGGTGAGAAAGCCGACTCCGCAACCGCCGGATCAGGCCCCTGGGGCGATAGGGCGCAGCGTGGACATCGTTTCGGGACAGTTCGTGAATCACCTCTAGTCTCAACAAACCGGCGTGACCTTGCGGTTCATTCAGCCGGGCAAGCCATCCAGAACCGTGCTGGTAGAGAGCTTCAGGGAGGAGGAAGTTTAAGCGCTGGGGTCATCTGACACTGTTCGATATCCGATACGATGATCTCAACCTCAGAGTTAGGCATTGTGACAATCCTAATGTCGCAGAGATCGCTACCGTGGAAAGTCATTAATACAAATCTGCCACCATAGATCCCTTTTCTGATCTCGAATCGGCCGCTTTGGTCTACTGAATCTGAAACAACTTCAGGTTCATACGGGCTGACGCCTCCATACAGACTAACGGCTTTAACCCATAGGCGCTCGATTAGGCTCGGAGGAGCCGCCACTTTGCCAATCAACCATGAGTATCCTGGCAACTCGATAACAGCATGCATCTTGAGCACGAAAAAATTGTAACCTTCATCGACCACAACATGTTTTGAACCGAATAGGCCAGACTTTTCTGAGCCCTGAAGTTCGTAGGGGCCAGGAGCAACATCCGTGATCGCTAAATTCGGGCCATAGACTACGTGGGAAGCCTCGGTTTCCAGTGCTTTCAGTTGAATCGTTGCTCCAAGTATTTCATCGCCAGCCCCATCTACCGGAAGGACTGCAACTGTAGAAACCGGCTGGGTGCCTACTTGGGCGGCG
This sequence comes from Terriglobia bacterium, assembly GCA_965206125.1. Lineage (GTDB taxonomy): Bacteria > Acidobacteriota > Terriglobia > 20CM-2-55-15 > 20CM-2-55-15 > CAXWPM01. Next base: position 27,996 of record CBDBIN010000039.1, on the reverse strand, counting down.
GTGATTAGTGAACACAGCCACAGGAACCAGCTGATTGACATAAGTAAAGTAATCTTCCTCAAAAACACTCCCTTTTCAGGTGTTCGGATATTTCTGCTGAAGGGTTTCGGACCATTTGACCTGCCTGGTTTCTTACAAAGAGTGGAATGGCGCGTTGGCTCATGAGCGCACTATCGGTTAATCCAGTCAGATTATTATGGAGCCCTTCGTGCAGGAGAAATGCTGCCATATCTTGCGTGTTGCCTGTAATCAAATTTGGATTCACATACACATATATCGAGTTTCCTGACAATTGGGCCAATCCGCGCGTTCCAGGGTTGCGCGCAACACATTGGGATATGGTGAGGTTACTGGTCTGCATTACCGTGCGTGCTCGGCCGACAAAGAGCGTGTAGTAGGGGGCATCGCAAGGTTTGTTCGTAGAATTACTCTAAGGGTCGATTTCGGGGGTTCTCCGGGTGCCGGCGCGGGCCGATCAGACTACTCAGACCGCGACGGAGGCCGACCATGATCCCGTCGGTCAGCGTTCTCCAGATTTCGGATCTTCACCGTGAGCCACTGAGCTCGATCCGCAATGACGTTCTCCTAAACTCCCTGGAGAACGACCGGACCCGTTACGCCACCGGACGCGACAGCGCCCCTATCCGCTCACCGGACATCATCGTTGTCAGCGGCGACATCGTTCGCGGTGTTCCGCCTGGCACCGAGGACTACGAAGCGAATCTAGGCCAGCAACATCAGGAGGCACTGCAATTCCTTACCGCCCTGACTGACCGATTGCTCGGAGGCGACCGCCAGCGCCTCGTGCTCGTACCGGGAAATCACGATGTCAGCGTCTGCCACTTCATCCAGACCCTCGAACCCATCGAACTGGCTGCCGACGGCAAGAACGAGCTCGTGTCTGAGTTATTCCACCCCGGCTCAAGCCTCCGCTGGTCGTGGCAAGACTTCGGCCTGTACAAGGTCGCAAACCTGGATGAATACGCGCGACGGCTTGCGCCATTCTCGGCCTTCTATGCTGAATTCTACCAAGGTGCCAGGGAATTTGATCTTGATCCTGCAAGACAATTCGACATCTTTGAAGAATGCGGGGTATATTCGCCGGACGGATTCAGCGCGGCGGCGGGCCGCCTCCGGGCGGTCGCCGGGGTATCGGCTCGCCCAGAGGCTGCAGCTGCGACGGATCGATCTGGCTGACGGTGTGCAGCCCGGGCCCGGCTGGCCGGATGCGGTAAGTCGCCTCCAGTGTCCGAACCGTGCCGGCCACCACGTCACCGTTCACCACCAGCGTCAGCGTGCCCTCCTCGACGCCCAGCAACTGTCCCGACAGCACGTAGCCGCCCGAAAAGGTGGGTGCCATCCGCTCGACGATGCCCGTGAACACCGCCTCGTCGAACAGGTTCAACCGGAGCACTCCAACCGGAACGGGCGTGCCCGACGGGAGCTCGGCAGCTGACGAGAGCGCGGTGGTCGACGGGGTGAGATGCCCGAGGTCGATCGTGACCAGCCGGCTACGTAAGGTCAGTGGATCCGGCGGGGTCGGGGAAACAAGCGCCGTGGCCACGGACGAGGTCTGCTCGACGGGCGTGAACAGACCAGCCGGTTGCGCCGCCACCTCGCCCGCCAACGCCACTGCCAACAGCACAGCGACCAGAGCCGCACGCCGCCGCCCAGTACCATCGAGCGCTGACCTTGAACCCTGTTCGGCGTGATCCATTAGAACTTACCTCCTTTTCTCTCCAGTCACGGCTAACTGCGGCCGGTATCCCACACACCCCAGCCGCTCAGGGTTGGGCTGGGGTGATGGGCAGATCCAGCGGTTGTCCGGACGCGTCAATGAAACGCAATGTCCCCGACGACGCTTGGCCGGCTGTTCCGCTGAACAGGATCAACTGGGTGGACCATCCCCCCGAGTCCACGATATGCGGGAAGAATGTCTCCGCCGTAGTCAACGGGTCCGTCTCGTTTGATGGTGGGGGCGTCGTTACCTTCAGTTCGCCTCTCTCGTTGACGCGTAACCGCAATCCAACGATGGCCACTTCGGCCATGGAGGTGACCCGGAGCACCCCGGACAAGTTGTCCGGCAACGAAAATATCTCGTCGATGAAACGGGCAATCTGGCCCGAGGGTGGAAGCGATCGTGTCGCCGGGGGGGCCGCCAGCGATCCATCCAGATGGGTCACCTCCAGAGTCACGGTATTCAACGTGACCGCCGCGTTGGCGATGGCCAGTCCGCTTCGGATCGAGCCTTCCTGGCCGGGCGACCCGGACGCTTCGACATAGAGACGGAATGCCGAGCCTTTTGGCAACGCGGGCACGCCGGATTCCGAAAGGGTCTTCCCATCTGAGGCATAAGAAAAGACAACGAGTCCCGAGGGGGCCGCGTTTCCGATGTCCGGTGTCGCTCTCACCGAACCCACGGCCAAGCCGCCTGTGGGATTCCCGGTGGTGAATCTCTGGGCACTGCGGGGAACAATGGAATAATCGAAGTTCGATCCCGTAGAGCCATCGTCCAGCGTCAGGACCACGGGCGAGACCGCCGCCGTGTCGCTCCCGGGTCCCAGGAACCCAACTGTTCCCGTGATCGTTCGGTCTGTTGGATTCACGAGGATGACCTGGGTTGCCCATCCGCTACCATCGGCAAAATGAGGGAAGTAGACCGTATCCGAAACGGTGGATGACAGGGGCGCAACCGGGAGCGTCGTCATCAGAAACTCGCCAGCTTCGTTGGTGAATCCCCGTAGGGCGACGACAGCGACCGGCACCGATGAGGTAAACGTAAATGTTCCCAATACGAAGGGGCCACCGTTGAATGGTGCCTGATCCAGGAATTTCGCAGTCTGCTGGCGCGCACTGAGTTCGAAGCTGCCGTCAGCGAAACGGGTGCCGCTGGTGTCGGTGAAATAGAAGCGGATCGTGGCTGGCCCGTCGTTCGGATTGGCGATCGCCAAGCCCGTATTGACCGGCCCGTTTACTTCGACAAATATCCGCCCATCCTGGACCGGCTCGGCGGCTGGAACACCTGCTTCGGAAATCAGGACACCGTCACTGTCCCTGAATTGAAAGATTGCGATCCCGGAAGGCGTGGTCGAACCCTCGTCCGCGCGAATTCGCCCATAGCCCACTCTCAAAGACTCCGCCAGTCCGCTACTCGTTATTGATCGGCCCCCACGGTCCGGAATTGAAAACGATTCGGTCCCAACCGCCTGCGGATTGGCGACGCCCGGCACCCCGCCCCGCCACGCCGCCACGGCGAGACCCGTGGCATTGAGGACCGTCGCGGCGTCGGCTGGGCCGCTCACACGCTGCCCTCCAGAGTGTAAGGGCACGCCCAATCGGTCACCCATCCAGGTCTGGCGCGGATTCGAGAAACGGAGCAACCTCGAGCACGTTTTTCCGGCTTCGGCGCACTGTGCATTGTACGCCATGATCGTTATCCAAGCACTGGACGGAGTGGTGGAAGCGCCGAACGCCCGCTGGTTCACATAGCCGTACGCCGGATGTGGCAACAACGTCTTGCCCAAACGGCGCTCATCATACCGATCATGGAGGAGCCCTATGTTGTGCCCCGTCTCATGCGCGAAGACGTCGCCACCACATCCCTGGCAAGTAAGGCCGAACGGGCCGCCGAGTTCCGCAAGGCCCAAAACGGCAACGTCGCTCTCGCGCTTGAAAATTAGATGCAAGAGGTCGGCCCCGGTCCGGTCGCGCATAGCGTGGACCCCGTCCATGTGTCCATCCCCCGGATCCCTTAGCCGGTCCAGATCGATGTAAGAATCGCCCGTCTCCGTGTATCGCACCTCGGACCTGCCTACCAACGCCACGCGGTGGTGTACCCCGCTCGCGGTGTAGGCCGTGTTCGTCTCGGCGATCATCAGGTCGATCTCCGTCTCAATCGCAGCAGTACCGCCCGCCGCCTCGCGGGCCGACGGCGTATACACGACCGCCACGTCGATCGTCACAGCCGCCTCCACCCCGCACACCGCTCCTAAGAAGAAATCGATCGTCCGGACCCAGTCCCACCAAGCGGTTGGCGGCGCACAGGCCTGCGTCACCCCAATATCCAGTACACGAAGATGCGGCCGTCGCAGGCTGGCCGGGAGCGGTCCGGACACGTCCCAGTTGTAGGAGAGAACCAGCATTTGGAGGTTGGAGAGGCTCCCCAGTGATTCCGGTATCGGTCCCCTCAACTCGTTGAAACTGAGATATAGCTCTCTAAGGTTGGACAGATTCCTCAACCACGCCGGCACCGGCCCGGCCAACACGTTCTCACTGAGATCCAGCACTTGGAGGTTGGACAGAATTCTTAGCACCTCAGGAATCGGCCCCCTCAACTCGTTGTCTCGTAGATTCAACTCTTGGAGGTTGGACAGACTCCCCAGTGACTCCGGTATCCGCCCCTTTAACTCATTCCCGCTGAGATCCAGTTTCGTGACCCGGCCAGCAGCGTCTGTCGTCACCCCGTACCACTCGCCCAGCGGTGCAGCCGTCTTCCAGTTCGTGCTGTTTTTCCAGATGATCGAACCGTATGTCGCATCGTACAACGCCTCCAGCGCCACCCGATCCGTCCTCGTAAGGCTGCCCGTGCACACGCTGTCGTCGGCCAGAATGACGTAGTCTTCTCCGTTCGGGAGGATATCGAAGGCCTGGATCGACGACATGCGGCACGGTATGGTGATCGAACCAACCAGGGAATAGGTAGCCGTCTCATAGACGGAGATCTTATCGGGCACTTGGGCGACGTACACGAGCGAGCCGTCATCGCTGACCCGTGGCACGCCCCTGCCCACTCTGCCGACTTGGATGAACGAGTTCGTTCTGAGAACCTGTCCGCTCCCCGTATAGATGAAGTTTCCGTCAGGACTGACCGCCAGCTTTTCGGTTCCCGACACGGAACCGAAAACGTTACGCAGTATGATCCGTCCTGCCGTTGGACCCGAGTCCGGGGTTTCGGAAATGTCCAGCTTGTAAAGCCAGTCCGTCGTCGTTGAGAAACCCTCTCCGATATATACAGCGACCTGGTCGGGACTGCTGGCGAATACCGGCCACGACGAAATGATCCGACCGTCGGCGACACGTGTCGCCGCGTTGTTCGCATCACGATTGATCATTACGACGTAGGAGGGCCCGCGGTCGTTGATGGCGGATACAAACACGCGGCCGGGGCGGCCTTCAATCACGTCCCGCGTGCGTGAGCTATTCAATTCCGCACCGATCACTACCTTGCTAAAGCTGAACGTTTCCAGATCGAGAAAGACGACGGAACCGCCCCCATCGAGTGCAACGAACAACAGGCTCCCGTCGATGCTGATGTCAATTCCCCGCGGCCCCGTTCCAACCGTTACCCGTTCGAGGATTTCGTAGGTCTCAGTCGAAATAACAACGATCTGGTTGCGGGAAGGCACCGATACGTACAGACGCTGCCGCGCGACGTCCACTTCCATGTCCGCCCCTAGGCCCCCCAGAAGTAGCTCGCGTCCCTGCGCCCGGGCCCCGACTCCGCAGGCCAAACCCGAGCCACAGGACAATAGCCATAACTGCTGGTCTTTTCGCCATTACCGCGATATGGAGCAGCCTGAGGGCGGACTTAGGGTAGCGACCAGATTGCTGTAGAGTCGACGACTGGCGCGGTGGCGGTAGGCAAAGGAGGTAGCTGTTGCCGGTGGCTTTCGCCGATTCCGGTGCCTCACTCCTCGCCGTGGCTTCGTTTCCAGTCGCCGCTCATCGGTAGGGTCGGGTGGCTGTTCCATTGCTTTCGCTTTGGGCCTCAGTCCGGCTCCCGTAACCACGTTTCCAGTTCCCACCTCGTCAAACGCAGCATGCGGCTTTCGGGATAGAAATGCGGCGCGCGCAACGTTAGGTGGAGAGTTTCCGACCTGCACCCTTTCGGTTGTGCAACGGGTTCCTAGTTCCACCTTGGTTCACGTTTCCGCAAGCCCCCCTACGATCCCGGACGGTCGGATTTCCCGAATCCGGTTCTGGCCTCGGCCCTGCACGCCATCTATCGGCGACAGGCCTTTCCGTACACGGTGAGGCTGAAGTGCCTGCTCACATACACCCCACCGACGTCTGGTTTGCCTGTCCCTTCGCCCCGACTCCCAACAAGCATTTTGCCCAGCACTGTGTCCGGGAACCCATGGGATCATCGAGACCACCGAGTGCTCAGAGCCCCTTTGCCTGGCGTGGACATTACCCACAACCCGGGCCACCTCGTGGGTCGCCTCAGAGGACATTACTCCTCCTTCATCGCTCTTACGGGCTCATGCGCCAGACCACCCTCCTCCGTACGCCTCGGTCTTGACCTCGGTCATCCGGTCTTTACAGGTTGTTGCAAGTCTCTGCTGGAGAGTGCCCCTTCCCGACATTATCTCTGCCATCCTTGTGTAGGTGCTTGGACCCATACCGCGCCGGGTCCGTCGGGTGCGCTTGCCCATTTCTTCCCCAACGACAATGGCCTCACATCACGGGAAACACGTTCGACACACGGATTTACCCCTGCAAGACGACTTCTACAGGGAGCGTACTTTCGATGCTGCAGTCATTCGATAACCTTCAGGCTCCTACACTCGCTAGACCTCCAGATCGCTCCCACCGCAGTCTCTCGACTGGGCGGCCAGGCCGTTTACACCACGCATCGCCCGGCTGGTTACCCAGACCGGGATGTGGTATCGCTACCTGTCCAAAACGGGCAATTGACAGGGCTGGACTTCCACCAGCTGGATGACAGCCTTGTCGGCTGCTCCTTCCCGCACTGCGCTTTCCTGTTGCCTTCAACCCACGGCTTATGTGGCCTATCGACTGGGGAGCGCTTTCAGCGGGAGATGGTGGACCCGGTATTGAGAGAACAATCCGAGTCGCTCATACGGCCACTGCCTGCTCCACCTCTTCCAGCCAAATCCCCGACGGCCGCGCTGTTGCATCAGGTGTCGCCGTATCTTCTTCTCGACCCAATCTTTGATGTGACTGAAGCATCTGCTCGCCATCCCTACGCGAAAATAGTTCACCCATCCACGCAGGATCGGGTTGATCAGGTCCACGACCCTCTCGACCGGTTGCGAGCGGTAGCTCCGGAATACTTCCTTGAGTCGGCGCAGGAGTTTCGTGCGTGCCTTCATTGTCGGCACATATCTGACCCCCCACTTGCCCCGACGCGTTTTCACACGGCGGAACTCAAACCCCAGAAAGATGAAGCTCTCGCCCTTTGCGAGGTCAACACGACGCGTCTTGTCACGATTGAGTTCAACATCGAGCTTGGCCAGTTCCTCCAGAAGCCTTTTGTATGCGGCTTTCTCAAGCCACCGCCACCGGCGGTAACCGTCGACAAGAATCACGAGGTCGTCGGCGAATCGAGCGTACTCGACGTAGTGGTATCGTCCCTGTCGGGTAGATTCCTTCGCCCTCTCCAGCATCTTGTCAACCTCATTGAGGTAGAGATTGCTGAGCAATGGTGAAATGACTCCCCGTACGCAAAAGGCAACTTCCAGATTCAGCCCCGCCTTGGGTTGAGCCGGACGTTCGTTCGGGCGTGCCCGTTCCAGAGGTTCCAGGACCGGAATCGGACACTGGAATCGAGTGGCGGATTCGGATTTCTTTGGCGCCCACTAGAATCTCTTTGACGACCAGCCGGAGAATCTTCTGTCGCTCGACCACATCGAGAGTACCGGATCGAGTACGAAGTTTGCCACGAAAGTGAGATAACGTCTCGGCGAGCCGGACGTATGTCGCCTGGTCCACTGCGGCCATTTCTAAAGAGCGCAACTCGGATTCGATGGTTCTGGTGCAGACAGCGAATGAAATTGGCGATAATGGGATATGGCGCATCGCAAAACTGAACGGAATCCTCTATTCGCCGGTCGTTGGTTCGAAGACAACATCATTCTCCTCTGCCTTCGCCGGTACTTTCGCTTCAAACTGAGTTACCGAGATCTGGACGCGATTTTAGGTGAGCGGGGTTTATCGATTTCGCACACCACGATCTTGCGTTGGGTCGTCCGCTATGCCGAAGCCTGCGAAAAGCGTTGGAGCCGATTCGAGCGACCGGTGGGTGGGAGCTGGCGAGTTGATGAAACGTTCATCAAGGTTCGGGGCCGGTCGATGTACCTGTATCGAGCCGTGGATGGACAGGGCAACACGGTGGAGTTCTTTCTGAGTCGAACACGTGGCATCGCGGCGGCGAAGGCCTTCTTTCGCAAGGCGTTGAAGCATCATCGGGAGCCACACAGCATCACCCTGGATGGCCACCAGCCGAGCCATAGCGCGCTACGGCGCATGGGAATGGACGGGGAGTTCAACTTCCGGAGCCCGAATCCGGTGACGATTCGTTGCTGCCAGTATCTGAACAACGTTGTGGAGCAGGACCACCTCCGGGTGAAGGGGCGCTTGCGCCCGATGTTGGGATTCAAGACGTTCTACAATGCGCGATGCGTCATTATCGGCATCGAACTGGCCCAGAAGATTCACAAACGCCAGTTCGAAATTCCGATCCCATGGCAGTCGAATCCCGCGGTGATCTGGTGTCACGTCATGGCAGCATAGGCCGCATCGCCGCGGCGCACTCCTGATCTTATCGCTCCGACAATCCTATCTGCACCAGAATCCACTCAAACCGCTCGCCGTCCCCTGTAGTGCATGTGACAACTCCGCTCAGAGGAGTATAATCATTTATATCAATCAATAATGATTGATATGCCAAGGGGCTTCATTGAGCAACAAAAAGAAAGACACCATCACGATCCAGCGCATCCCCATCACCAAAGCCCGCATTAACCTTGGTCAGATCGTGCGCCGCGTGCACGTCAACAAGGAGTACTTCGTTCTTGAAAAGGATGGAATTCCGGTCGCCGGGATTATCGACGTCGACGAGCTGGAAGATTACCTGGAGTTACGTGACCCGACTGTGAAACGTCAGATCCGCGAGAGCGTACGACAGTATCGTCGCGGGGGGGCTCGTGACGCGGATGAACTCGTCGCCTCGCTGAAACACTCGAACCGATAACGTTACGCCGCATGGCCGGCAAGTTCCACGTTCTCACGACTCCGGCATTCGACCGTCAGGCACGAAAGGCTGTGCGCAATAAACAGGAACTCACCGGAGTGATCGAAGAAATCCTCATTGCACTCCGATCCGATCCACACAATGTTACGGGAAGGCACACGATCAAGAAACTTTCCGGCGTCGCACCCGGAGAAGGGCAATGGCGCATCCGGTTCGGCGACTACCGCGCCCGGTACGACATCGCGGGTCGCGAAGTCGTTCTTCATTCATTCCGTGACCGAAAAGACGCCTACCGATGACGGCAAGGACAATTGAATGGCTAACACCAAATCCTTTATCCGTAACTTATTTGCGGAATCGCGCGAATGAGCATCCCACACTGAATCGCCGCGTTGACATTTCAGACAACAACTAAGCCCCTGCGCGAATTGGTCGAGGGGTTCTCCGCAGGTGCGATCCTCTTACTCAATTCTAACGAAATTGTGTCTGGCGGCCTTCCAAGATTCGGAATCTCCTTGACTCACTCGACCGTTCGTCTTTGTCGTGTTGCGTTATGGCGACGTGACGCTGACAAGCGGGTCATGGTGGAGCGGCCCGTTGTTTATCGGATCACCGCTTTTCCGCCAGGATTGCCCGCGATTCATTCCCCCCATTTCCAGCGCGGCCGATCCTTTAGCCGGTGGATCAGCCAGCTTGCGCCCTCGACGGTCGACGGTTCGATCGCGGACAAATCATCGGCGTTGCGTTCCTTCTTGAGCCGTGCGATCTGAGCCAGTTGCTCTTTTGAGTCGGGGGACTTGGCCCGGTACTCCGATAGAACCACGCCAGCGAACCCGCAATAGCCGCGACGGACACGACAGCACCGAAGATCAGAAGCCCCACAACTTACTCGCCCGCAGCGCGTATTTCGGCCCCGGAATTTCGCCCAGGATTGCGTTTCAGGGGCGTCCCCACAGCTAGAGCCGTGCCCGGTGAAACACCGTCTTCGGGAAAGGCCCTGCAGAACGCCGCGATTTGACCGCGTGTAAAACCGGTGTCGTTCAGAGTCACCTTCCAGGGCCGCGCGCTGAAACAAAAGATTCTTGATCCGGTCCGTCTCTGCTCATTATGAATTGTGCGACTGCAGCGTCACCGGCTCCAGGTGTAGGCGATGCGCGTGTAGAAATACGCTCCGTTGAATCCCCAGGGTGTGTACTCGCTGTACTTCTCGCCGACCGAGGCGGCGCGTGCGCTGACTTGCGGATACGTGTCCAACACGTTCTGGGCTCCGATCACGAGCGTCGTGTCCTCGCGGAGCGCGATGCTGGCTTCCATGTCGATGATCGGCCGGCCGTCGAAAAATCCCTGCTCAATCCCACCGGACGGGATGAAGACTTCTCCGAACCCGCTGTCGTAGTCGTACCAGCCGCCGTAGTAGCTGAGGCGTCCAAGCAACTGGACCCGTCCGATCCGCTGGTCGATACCGACGTTCCACCGCGTCCGCGGCAACGCGTAGGCGTACTCGGCAAGGCGCCGCGCGTTGAGCAGACCCTTCTGGTTGTCGGTCACCTCGGTGTCGGTGTAGTTGAAGAGGAAGCTGAGAACCGTGTTGCCGCGCAGCGCGACCGGCGTGTAGGTCGAAACGATGTCGATCCCTTCGGTCGCCGTATCGAAGGCGTTGGTGAAGAACCGGAAGGTCTTCAGGTCGCGGGCGCTGTCGATGCCCTCGGCGAGCAGGCCGTCAACCTCGCCGCTGGTCAGGCGGAAGTTGCGGGTGATGCCGATGCGGTCGGAGACGTTCACGCGGAAGTAGTCGGCCGAGAAATCGACAGGACCGGTGTCGAAGACCACGCCCGTGCTGTAGTTGACCGAACGTTCCGGCTCGAGCGGCAATCCCCCTTTCAACGCCGCCACCGGTGAGACGGATGGGATCGTGCCGTTGTTGATGAGATCGTTGAGGGCCGGGTCAAAAATCGTTGAAATGTTGAAACCGTTCTGTTGCCCGGGCGTCGGCGCGCGGAACCCGCTGCTCACGCTGGCCCGCACGAAGGCGTAGCGGGCGGAGAGTTTTCCGTTGATCGTTCCGCCGAAGTCCTCGAAGTGCTCGAAGCGTACCGCGCCGCCGACCCTCCATCGATCGTCGATGTCGTTGAATTCGAGGTCGGTGTACGCCGCGACGTTCCCCCGTCCCCAGGTGCCCGCGGCCAGGGGGCCGTAGCCGAAGAAGCCGTTGGATCCGGCCGAGAAACCCTGGCCGCGGCCGTAGGGACCGACCGTCCAGGAATCCGGCTCGCCTTCGGTGGTTCGATACTGTTCGTGCCGCCACTCGGTGCCGGCGGCGATGTTCACCATTTCGGTCGCGGCGTATGAAACGTCGAAGTTGAGGCCGAACTCGCGCTGCCGGTTGCCGCCCAGATCGAACCCGGTCGGCGTGTCGTATCCCAGCGAGGCGTTGACGGTATTGTTGATGAAAAGGTCGGCTTCGTGCTGACCCACCGCGGCGCTGGCGTCCCAGATGAAGTTCGCGCCAATCACGCCGCGGATGCCGCCGACCACCGACATGTCCCGCGCCTCGCCGCCGAAATTGGGCGTGAACCCGCCGGGGAACCGGTTGTAGAGGGTGAAGCAGCTGGCGTCGGATGCGACGGCGGCCAACGCGTTGGTGTCGGGCACGTTGTCAACGATCGGCACGGTCGGGCAATTGCCAGCGTCCGGAATTCCTGTTTCGGCCCACTGCCGGTCGCCCACCAGCAACGTCTGTCCGCCGTCCCCGCTGAAGACGCCGCCACGCGTGTTCGGGTTGCGGAAGAAAAACCCGCCCGTGACCCGCTTGCGCGCGAAGTTGGTGTGGGCGTAGGGCTGAAAACCGCTGTCGGATGTGTAGCCGAAGTTGCCGAAGAACTTGATATCGCCGTCCACTTCCGGCGAGCCCCAGATCTGGGGCGTGTCCGACAGCACGTGGGTGTTGCCCGCCGCGCGGAGCGCGATGGCATCGCCGCGGGGCGCGCTCCGGTTGGTCGGATTCGCGCTGCCGTATTCCACGCTGAGATTGGCGAAACCGCCGCGGCCCAGCGGCAGGCCGACGTTGGCTGCCACGCTGTAGGTTTCCCCGTCACCCTCCAGATGCGTGCCGGCGTTCAACGACACCGCGCCGCCCGAGGCGGCGTCTTTCAACTGGAAGTTCATGACCCCGGCAATGGCGTCCGAGCCGTATTGCGCCGCGGCACCGTCGCGCAACACTTCGACCTGCCGCAGCGCGATGGCCGGAATCGCTGAAATGTCCGGCCCCTGGGAGCCGAAGGCCACGCCGTTGCCGCCGTGCCAGTCGATGATTGCGGAGCGGTGGCGGCGCTTGCCGTTCACCAGAACGAGCGTGTGGTCCGGCGCCAGGTTCCGCAGCATCGCCGGCCGGACCACGGTCGAGGCGTCGCTGATGGGCTGCGTGTTGACATTGAATGAAGGAACGACGGTCCGGAGTTGTTCCTGCAGATTGAAGACACCCTGCCGCGTGAGGTCGGACGTGGAAAGGATGTCCACGGGTACGGTCGAAGCGGTGACCGTGCGCGCCTCGGCGCGGGAACCCACGACAACGATGGCTTGGGTGTATCCCTCCAGCAGGATCTGCAGGTCGTCGGGCGCGAGGTTCATGGCCCGGATTTCCTCGACCGACATGTCGAGGGCGCGGCTAAGCTCCTCGTACTGCGCGTCGGTCAGATCATCCTGTGCGATCGCCGGTATCGTCAGGGCAATGAGGATCAGCACGGTGGCCGCAACAACCTTGGATTGGATCATATGAAAGTTCCTCCTTAAATTATGGTTATGTCTTCCGTCGATGGCGTCGTCGGATCGCTGGCGACCCGACGGCCCGGAACCGCCAGCAGCGCCGCCCTCACCCGAGCTCGGCCAGCGACAGCACCAACCGCACCAGGTCCGCCTGCCGCGAGATGGAGTGCTTCTGGTAGATCCGCTGCAGGTGCCAGTAGATGGCGGCTTTCGTATGGCCCGTCGCATCGGCCATGTCGCCGACGCTCATGCCTTCCGCCAACCCGACCGCCACCTGAGTCTCCGCCGGCGTCAGTTCCAGGGTCGTGGCCACCAGTTCGGGATTGATGCGATGCCGGCGTCCCGGCTCGACAATCAGCACCAGCACGGCAACGTGTCGCGCTCCGTGGTCCGGTTGAGGGCCGCCCACCGGCTTGACGTGCACCACGAACGGCGGCACCACGGACGAGCGGCGGAGCACCATCGACCCACTGAGGGCGACGGCGCCCGTGCCCGGCAGCGCGTCGCCCACCAGCCGTTCGAGACGGACCTGGTCGGCCGGCGCGCGGGCGCGCAGCACCCGGTCCCGGTCCAACAACCCATCGCCGCGCCGCAGGATGCTACGGGCGCGGTCATTCGCCGCCATGATCCGCCCGCGCCGGTCCAGTTCGAGGACGCCGATCTGCGTGTTGTCGAGCAGGGCGGTCAGGGTCGTGTGCCGCGCCTCGGCGCGGACCAGCGCCTGCCGGACGCGGACGAACTGCTGGATATGGGGCAGCAGCCCCTGGACCATCGTGATCCGCGAAGACCCCCAGCTATCCGAGTCGACGGGATCGTTCACGGTCCAGCCGATGTGGGAGCCGTCCAGCCCGGGGAGACGGACATTCAGGCTGTCCTGCATACCGGCCCGGGACAGCAGATCGTTGTAGGTCGGTGAGGTCTTCAACTCCTCGGCCGTGTAGAGGTCGGTGATGTGCACCAGGCGACTGACCGGCAGTTGCCGGAAGCGCGGTACACGTTCGTCGATGGAATGGTAGTTTTCCAGGTACTCGCGCTCCAGGTCTTCGCAGCGCTGCCCCTGGGAGTAGAGCCCGACGAAGAGAGCCCGGACGTCGTCGGGCGGGCCTTCAGCGACCATGAGGCCATTGCCTGTCAGGCCGCAGGCCGCGTCGATCAGGGCCGAGGTGGCCGGCCAGCGGGTATCGTCGAGCATGGCGTCGTACAACGACGCCAGAATCCGCTCAAAGGCGTCCTGGCTGTTCATGACGATTTCCGCCTCTTCTCCGGACGACGCTCGGGGACCAACGGCACGGAAGTTCGCTCTCGGCGGCGCCCACCCCTGGGCCGGGCTCCAGCCCTCGCTCACCGCCCCGCCCGGTTGCGCGGCAGGGCGAGATCCGGGTATCCGTACGCTGTTATTAATACAGTCTCGCGATAATTTGTTCACTAGCAGAATTACTAGTAACTGACCGAAAGAAACCCAAAGTATTCCAGTTTGCTGATTGCCCTCCGCGCCTACTTGAAAACTGCTAGTCAAGCGCCGGAAACCGGCGCCGGCAGCGCCTTGACAGACCCCACCGACAACGGCATAAATCCCCCATTCCGCCGCCGGGATCATCGCCGGTTAATGCCAGTAGAAAGTCCGGGTTACAGCCGATGCACTGTCGGCGTAGGCGGGCGTGCTGCAACGGATCGACCGGGCCCAAGGAGCCCAGAGCATGTCTTCCGGTGGCGGGGTGGTCGCTCCGGATAGATCTCCACTTTTCGTGATGTAGGGGGGCGCGTGCGGTTACGCCGAGCGGATCGGCACGGAGTAAGGAAAAGTTATGGATGGCTCAAGAAAAGCTCTGACATCCAACCAGCGTCTTGACTGGGCTATCAGAGTCGAGCGCCGAGCACCGCAGCTATGGTCTGAATCTCCAGGCCGGCACGGCCGAACAATCAGGCACCTCACTCCATCCGTCAGACCTTCCACCCGGCCCCGCCCGTCGGGCCGGGCGGTGTGACGCCATGTGCTGCAAGCATCACCTCCGCTATCAGGGGCGCTGCACCCATCTTCGAAGCCTTGCCCGATCCCGGACTGCCCCCACGGCGCCAGGACTGCTGCTGACACTCGCTGCCCTGCTGGCGATCATGCCGGCGCAGGCACAGGCGCAGGACGAACCACAATTAGAGCCGTGTCCAGGAGGCGGCTACAACCCGACGCCGGTGGCAGTGACGGGGGTGCCCATCGTGGTCACGTCCACGACTGCGGACTACTTCGTGCTTTATGTCCGGCACGAGTTGGACGCGGACACCAGCTTTGAGATTCCGGTGTTGGTGAAGCGGGGCGAAGCGGGCACGACCACGCTAGCCGAGAACGTGGAGGCGCTGCCCAAGGAGCGCTACCGGGTGGAGAAGTATCTCATCGCCGACCCCGCCGACGTCGACGGAGATTGCGTCGACGACATCACCGAACTCGACACCCTGGGGAGCATGAACCCGGTGAACCCCGCCGCCGCGATCGAGCTCAGCGACGGCGCCGTGGTCCTTCCCGATCGGGATGCAGTTGAGACGCTCTCTTTTGAAGATTCCAGCGGCACATTGTTCCTCAAGTTCCTTCTGATTGACATGGACACTGACCGGCCGCTTGTCTACTTCCAGAACACCGAGAGGGTCCGGCCCCATATAGCCATACTGGATGCCGTAGGCCTCACCGGGGCGGGCGGGCTGGTCCGCGGGGCTATGATCTATGACCCGGAACTCGTTGCCCCCGATGGCAGTGTAGGAGTCTACCGTTACTGGTTAGCCGACCGACATGATGACTCCTTCAGCGTTGTGGCGCGCACCCATACTCTGCTCGCAGCCAGCATGCCGCTGCTTGAGGACAACCTGGTCTTGTGGATACGAAATGATGCGCTTCTGGATACCCAGTCCGACTTGCCGTTGTACCAGGCATCCCGAATCAACCTCGTGTTCGACGAAGACGTCTTCGCCGAAACCAGCTACGTTGCGTTGAACCCGGGGGAAGGGTACGGCCTTCTGCAGGTCAGGGAACCGGACGAGCATCCCCACCCCCGCGACGTGGTGATCTACGAGGCGCTGCCCAACGAGCTGCCCCGCGTCGCCGGCATCGTCAGCACCGTGCCCCAGACACCGCTGTCGCATGTTAACCTGCGCGCCGTTCAAGACGGCATTCCCAACGCCTTCATCCGCGACGCCCTCGACGAGCCCGACATCGCGTCTCTGGTCGGCAGCTATGTCCGCTACGAGGTGACCGAGACCGGATACTCGATCCACGCAGCCACCCCCGCTGAAGTTGATGCCTACTACGCCGCTTCCCAGCCCGCCGAGGCACAGACCCCGCAACGCGACCTCACGGTCACAGCGATCAGCCCGCTCAGTCAGGTCGGCTTCGAGGACTGGGCCGCGTTCGGCGTCAAGGCAGCCAACGTGGCCGTGCTGGGGACGCTGGGTTTTCCCGCGGGGACTGTGCCCGACGGGTTCGCCGTCCCGTTCTATTTCTACGACAAGTTCATGACCGACAGCGGGCTCTATGACGACATCAAAGATATGCTGGCCGACTCCGATTTCCAAACGGACTTCGACACCCAGGAGTCCGAGCTCAAGAAGCTGCGCAGAGCCATCAAAGACGCGGAGACGCCCGAGTGGATGACCACGGCGCTGACCACGATGCACGCGACGTTTCCCGTGGGGATCTCCCTGCGCTACCGGTCGAGCACCAACAACGAGGATCTGCCCGGGTTCAACGGCGCGGGCCTGTACGACTCCAAGACCCAGCATCCCGAGGAGACCGAGGAGGATGGCATCGCCAAATCCCTCAAACAGGTGTACGCCAGCCTGTGGAACTTCCGCGCCTTCATCGAACGCGACTTCCATCGCATCGACCACCTGGAGGCTGCGATGGGGGTCCTGGTGCATCCCAACTACTCCGACGAACTGGTCAACGGCGTCGCCGTCAGCTTTGACCCCGCCTACAGCACAGACGGGAGCTACTACGTCAACAGTCAGATCGGTGAGGATCTGGTTACCAATCCCGACGCGCTATCGGTGCCGGAGGAAATCCTGTTGAACTCGTACGGTACACACACCGTTGTTGCGATCTCCAACCAAGTGCTGCGGGGGCAACTTCTCATGAGCAACGATCAACTGGATCAGTTGCGCGATCACCTCACTGTGATCCATGACCACTCCGCGGTGCTGTACAACCCCGGCCCCGATGAACCGTTCGCCATGGAAATCGAGTTCAAGATCACCAGCGACAATATCCTGGCGATCAAACAGGCCCGCCCCTGGATCTTCAGCGACGGCGCGCTCGGGAGCGGGGGCCTCGCGGTGGGCACGGGCAATGCTCTGACGGCGAGCTTCGACGACCCACCCGCGACGCATGATGGAAACGCCTTCAGTGTTCGGTTCCGGTTCAGCGACAACCTCTTGACCTCCTACAAGGAGTTCCGGGACCACGCGGTGGCGGTGACAGGCGGCGCGCTGACGGACGCCCGACGCCTGGACGGCCGCGGGGACCGGTGGGAGATTGATGTCACGCCGGATTCCTATGCGGACGTAAGGCTGGCCCTGGCCGCAAACCGCCGCTGTACGGTCCCCGGTGCCATCTGCACCAGTAACGGACGGCGGCTGTCGTCTCCACTGGAGCACACCGTCGAGGGTCCGCCGTCATCGCCAGGCAGCGGCGGTGGCGGTGGCGGTGGTTTCGGCGGGGGTGGCAGCTCCACAACAGTGCCCGGCGCGCCGGTTAACCTGACGGCGGTGGTCGGGGACGGCGAGGTCGTGCTGAGCTGGGACACTCCGGCGAGAGACGGCGGGGCGGCGATCACGGATTACCAGTACCGGATCGACAGGAGGAATCCCTGGACCTCCATCGGTTCCACCCAAACCACCCATACGATCACCGGACTCGTCAACGGCACGGCCTACGTCTTCGAGGTGCGGGCGGTGAACCGGATCGGCAGGGGCCGGGCTTCCAACCGAGCCGAGGCTACGCCGGAAGCGCCGGAAGTTCTCGACTTCGCGCATTTCGCCAATGGGACCGGCATCACCTCCGAAATGATGCTCGTGAATGTGGGGAGCCATCCGATCCAGCCCGCGATCTATTTTTACGATCAGCAGGGCCATCTCATTGATCCGGAATCGGTAGTGGAGGTCACGGGAGATCTGGAGGTCACCGAGGACGGCGGCCTGAGCGTGCTCACGGAGATCGAACCCCTGGGCGAACTCACAATTTCAACCCACGGGCAAGGGGAGCTGGTGTCGGGATCAGTGAAAGTGGTCTCGGACGGTCGCCTCGGCGGGTTGGTGCGCTATGGCGTGCCGAATATCGGGGTCGCCGCGGTGGGAGCCAGCCCGCCCGTTCAGGATGCCCTCTTCCCGGTGCGCCGCCAGGCGGGAGGCATCACGACGGCGGTTGCGCTCCACAACCTGGAAGCCGAAGCGATGGGGGTGAACTGCCGGTTGATGAGCGGGGGCGTCGCGCTCGAAGCGGTGGCAATCCCGCTGGAGGCCAACGGCCAGACCTCCTGGTTCATCGAGGACACGTTCACCACGACCGATACGTCGGACTTCGCGGGGGCGGTGCGCTGCACCGCGTCCGGGGCGGGACGCTTCACCGCCATCGCGGCCGAACTGGATGCCGCCCAGCGCATCTTCACCACAGTGCCGGTCGTGGAGGTGAACCGGGGACGAGCCGATGCGACCACTCTGGACTTTGCACATTTCGCCAACGGGACCTGGATCACCGGTCTGGTGTTCGTGAACCTGGAGACCCGGCAGAGCGGTCCTCCCCTCACCCCCTTCCACACGGCGATCCCTCCGACCCGTCCCGCTATTTATTTCTACAGCACCGAGGGCAATCCGATTGCCGCCGAATCGGTGGTGGCATCACGGGTGATCTGGAGGTCACCGACGACGGCGCTTTGACGATCCGCACCGAGATGGAGCCGCTGGGAGTGCTCACGATTTCGACCCACGGGCGAGGGGAGCTGGTGTCGGGATCGGTGAAGGTGATCTCGGACGGTCCCATCGGCGGGATGCTCCGGTTTGACCACCCCGCCCTCGGGGTGGTCGCGATGGGAGCCAGCACACCCGTCAGCGACGCTATCTTCCCGGTGCGCCGCCAGGAGGGAGGAATCACGACGGGGGTTGCGCTCCACAACCTGCAATCGAGTCCGGGGCTGGTTCGGTGCGAATTGAGGAAAAACGGCGTACTGCTCGACGTCGCGATGATCCCACTGGAGGCCAACGGGCAGGATGCCCGGTTCATCGAACAGGTGTTCACCGGCACCGATACGGCGAACTTCAGCGGGTCGGTGCGCTGCACCGGGACAGGGGAGGGGCTGTTCACCGCCGTGGCCCTGGAAATGGACCCCGTCAACCGGATCTTCACCACGCTGCCCGTGGTGCCGGTTCCAGAACGGATGTCTCAGAAATAGACGGGGGTCCGCCAGCGGAAAAAACGGGGCGACCGGTTGCGCGGCAGGTCAAGGATCCGGGTATCCGTACGCTGTTATTAATACGGCCGCGCGACTTTTTTTGCACTAGCATAATTACTAGTTGCTGACCGAAAAAACCCTCAAGTATTCCTATATTTGAAGATTGCCCTCCGCCCCTACTTGAAAACTACTAGTAAAGCGCCGGAAACCGCCGCCGGCAGCGCCTTGACAAACCCCGCCGACAAAGGCGTAAATTCCCTGTTCCCCTGCCCAGATCATTGCCAGTAAGTGGCAGTAGAAAGTCCGGCTTACAGCCGATGCACTGTCGGCGTTGTGGGTCGGGAGACGAGCGTGCTGCAACGGATCTACCGGGCGCAAGGAGCCCCAAGGACGTCTTCCGGTAACGGCGGTGGTCGGTCTGGATAGATCTCCACTTTTTCTTGATGTGTGCGGCGGTGCTCGCGGTTCCCCGTCGGAACGGCACCGCGGGAGAAAAGTCATGGATGGCTCAACAAAAGACTTGACATCCGACGCATGTTCTGAACTGGCTATCCTAAGCCGAGCCGAGCCGAGCCGAGCCGAGCGTCGGCTATTGCCTAAGCTCCCCCTCTCCGCCTGAGTTCTCCGCCGCGCCCGCCGGGGCGCGGGATCGAGACCGGTCCCGTCGCCCAGCCCGTCCAGTCCGCGCCGCCGCCACCGTCCTCGTCGTGGGCCTGGCGCTCCTCGGGGCGGCCCCGGCGGAGGCGCAGACGCCGCGCGTCCTCGTGAGCAACCAAGCGCAAATGGCCGATGACAGCGCCAGCACCAGTGGCAACGACCATGCGCAGCTGTTCCACACGGGTGGCAACACGGACGGCTACATCCTCACCAGCATGCACGTCAGCTCCGAGGACGCCGAGGGCGACGACTTCGACGTCGAGATCTGCGAGGAGGATGGCACCGCGAACGAGTTTCCCTCCACCACCGCCTCCGACTGCACGGTCCTGACGGCGCCGGCCAGCTTCGCGGCCGGGCTCCTGTTTTTCGACCACACCGGCCTCGCCCTCTCGGCGAACACCAACTATGTGGTGGTGATCAAGCAGCGCGGCACCGGGAGCGTGGAGCTCAACTCCACCACCTCCAGCGGAGAAGATGCGGCGCTCGGCCTCTCGGACTGGAGCATCAAAAACACGTTCTACTGGAACAACAGCGGCACCTGGATGGTTAAGTCCGGGTCCGACGAGGCGCTCCGCATCATCGTCAATGGCTATGCGGTCACGGTCGACACCACCGACGCGACGCTGAGCGCCCTGTCGGTGAGCGGCGCGACGCTCAGCCCGGCGTTCGACGCGGCCACGACAGATTACGGGGTGGTGGTGGCGAATGCGGTGAGCCAGGTCACGGTCACCGAGACGACAAGCGAGCCGACGGCTACGGTCGAGTATCTCGACAATTCGGACGCCACACTGACGGACGCCGACACCATGACCGCCGGCCTCCAGGTCAACCTCAGCGTCGGCACCAACACCGTCAAGGTGAAGGTGACCGCGCCCGACACAACGACCACAGGGACCTACACCGTCAACGTGGTTCGCGTCGGATCGCTCACCGCCTGCAGCGCCGCGTCGATGACGAACCAGGTGTGGACGGGGACGGTAACCGTAGGCCAATCGCTAACGATACCTCTGGGCTACGGAACCAGTTACGGTTCCCTGGACGACACGACGTTCACGTTCCGCGGCACCAACTTCACCATCGACCAAGCCGCGGTGTCCCCAGGGCTCCTCATAACCTTGTCTCTGGACACCGCAATAACGCTTGGCACGGACGCTGCGGACCTCGTATTGCACATCGGCACCAACTCCTACGCCCTGTCGGACGCCACCCACAATGCAGCCGCAAACAGCTACAGCTGGTTCACCAATATCCCCACCTGGAACGAATACGACCAAATCTGCCTGGCGCTGACGGTCGACGGCCCGGCCGTCTCGTCGGTCGCGCTGACCTCCGACCCCGGCTCCGACAACACCTACGCGATCAGCGACAGTGTCGCGGCCACGGTGACCTTCGACGCGGCGGTGGACATCTCCGGCACCCCGCAGCTGGAGCTGGATTTTAACGGCACCGCGAAAGCGGCCGCCTGCGCGATCGGCACGAACACGACCACAATGGCGTGCAGCTACACGGTGGCGGTGGGCGACGCGGCCCCGAACGGCATCGCGATCGGGGCGAACAAGCTCACCGGCGGCACGATCTACGCCACCGGCAGCACGACCACCAGCGCCGACCTCACCCACGGCGCGGTGATGATCGACACCGGGCACACGGTCGACGGCATCCGCCCGACGCTCGTCACCACCGGCAGCGATGCGCCGACGACGTCGACCGACGGCACGCAGGTGATCCTGACGTTCAGCGAGGACATCGGTTCTGTCGATCGGACCAAGATCACCATCGGGATCGGGGGGGGCAACGTCGCGTCAACGAGCACGGCGAACATCGTGGCTGATACCACGGTCGAACTCGAACTCAGCACCTTCATAGACGACACCGTGACGCTCACCGTGGCGCTCGCCGCCGACGCTGTCGAAGACGCCGCGACCAACGGCAACCTCGCCCTGGCAGCGACCGGCGTGACCAACGCGATCATCCCCAACGCAGCGCCGGACTTCTCCCCCACTACGGCCGCGCGCAGCGTGCCCGAGAACACGGCGGCGAACACGAACATCGGCACGGCGCTGCCGGCGGCGACCGACGGGGACAACGACCCTCTGACCTACACCCTGGAGGACGCCGACGCGGCATCGTTCGGCTTCAACGCGACGACCCGGCAGCTCTCGACGAAATCCGGCATCACCTACGACCACGAGACCCAGCCGAGCTACTCGGTGACGCTGAAGGCCGAGGACGACAACGGCGGCAGCGACACCCTCGCGGTGACGATCACCATTACCGACGTCAACGAGCCGCCGGGCCGGCCCGCGGCCCCCTCGGTGTCGTCGATCGCCGGCAACACCACCAGCCTGTCGGTGAACTGGACGGCACCGTCGAACACCGGTCCCGTCATCGACAACTACGACCTGCGGTACCGGGAAGGCACGAGCGGGAGCTGGACCAACGGCCCCCAGAACGTGAGCGGCACCAGCGCGACGATCTCGGGCTTGACCGAGAGCACCTCCTACCAGGTGCAGGTGCTGGCGAGAAACGCCGAAGACGACAGCCCCTGGTCGCTGCCCGGTTCGGGGCAGACCGGCGCGCTGGGGGCGCCCGACGTGCCGACGAGCCTCAGCGTCACGCGCGGCAACCGGCAGGTGATGCTCAGTTGGGTCCAGCCATCCGGCGGCGCGGAGGTCACCGACTACGAATACGAGCTGGACTTTTCCGGCACCTGGATCTCCACGGGCAGCACGGACACCACCACCACGGTGACTGGCCTGACCAACGGTCAGAGCTACACGTTCCGGGTGCGGGCGGTGAACAGCGCCGGGCGGAGCGCGGCCTCCACCGCCTCAGCGAGCGTCACCCCGGCCACGGTCCCCGGCGCGCCGACGAACCTCGGCGTCACGGGCGGCGACCGGGAGGTGGAACTGAGCTGGACGGCGCCCGCGTCAAACGGCGGGGACACGATCACCGGTTACGAGTACGAGCAGAGCGGTTCCGGCACCTGGATCTCCACCGGCGGCACGGACACCACCTACACGGTGTTCAACCTGACCAACGGTCAGCCCTACAGGTTCCGGGTGCGCGCCCTCAACAGCGTCGGGGAGGGGGCGGCCTCCGCGGCCTCGGCGAACGTCACACCCGCACGGGCGCCGGATGCGCCGACGGGCTTGGGCGCCACGGTCAGCGACCAGCAGGTGGTGCTGATCTGGACGGCGCCCGCCTCAAACGGCGGGGCGACGATCCTGCGCTACGAATACGAGCTGGACAATTCCGGCACCTGGATCTCCACCGGCGGGACGGACACTGACTACACGGTGACCGGCCTGACCAACGGCCAGAGCTATACGTTCCGGGTGCGGGCGGCCAACCGCGTTGGGGCGGGCCTGGCCTCCAATTCGCAGTCGGACACGCCGACGGCCACGCTGGTGGCGCCGGACACGCCGACGGGCCTCAGCCTCACGCCCGGCAACGGGCAGGTGATGCTCGGTTGGGTCCAGCCCTCCGGCGGGGCGGCCCTCACGCACTACGAATACGAGCTGGACGGGTCCGGCACCTGGACCTCCACCGGAAGCGCGGCCCCCAGCACCACGGTGATGGGCCTGACCAACGACCAGAGCTACGCGTTCCGGGTGCGGGCGGTGAACAGCGCCGGGGCAAGCGGGGCCTCGGGTTCGCGGTCGGCCGCGCCCACGACCACGGTGCCGGACGCGCTCCAGAGCCTGAGCTTCACGCCCGGAGACGGGCAGGTGACGCTGCGCTGGAGGGTGCCCGGCAACGACGGCGGGGACCCGATCACGCACTACGAATACGAGGTGGACGGGTCCGGAACCTGGATCAACACGGGCAGCACGGCCACCAGCCACACGGTGACGGATCTGAACAACGGTCAGACCTACAGGTTCCGGGTGCGGGCGGTGAACGCCCAGGGCAATGGTGGTGTGGTGACGCTCGAAGCCACGCCATCTCGGTCAACCGGCAGCGGCGGCGGAGGTGGTGGTGGCGGTGGCGGCACCGATGATGGCCCACGCGCCCCCCGGCCGGGCGCGCCAACGAATCTGCTGCTGGAGGTTGGAGACGGTGAGGTGACGCTGACCTGGGACGCGCCCGAAGACGACGGCGGTTCCGCGATCACCGATTACGAATACCGGATCGACGGGAAGGGGGACTGGATTTCGATTGGCTCCACCGGCACCACCCATACGGTCACCGGGCTCGACAACGGTACGGAATACACGTTCGAGGTGCGGGCGGTGAACCGCAACCGCAAAGGCCGGGCTTCCAACCGGGTCGAGGCGACACCGAGGATGCCGGCGCCTCTGGACTTTACGCATTTCGCCAATGGGGCCGGTACCACGTCCGGGATCGTGCTCGTGAATGTGGCCCCCTATCCGATCCAACCCGCCCTCTACTTCTTCGACACCGCGGGCAACCCGATTGCCCCCGAATCGGTCGTGGACCTCACGGGCGATCTGATGGTCGCCGAGGACGGCGCTCTGACCATCCAGAC
Source organism: Terriglobia bacterium (assembly GCA_965206125.1). Lineage (GTDB taxonomy): Bacteria > Acidobacteriota > Terriglobia > 20CM-2-55-15 > 20CM-2-55-15 > CAXWPM01. The sequence goes on along the minus strand of CBDBIN010000039.1, from coordinate 3,665 downwards.
GGCGATGGAACCGCTGGGAGAACTCACGATTACAACGCATGGGCAAGGGGAACTGGTGTCGGGATCGCTGAAAGTGGTGGCCGACGGTCCCATCGGCGGGGGCCTGCGCTTTGACATCCCCGGCCTCGGGGTTGGCGGGGTGGGAGCCAGCCCACCCTTCAGCGATGCCCTGTTCCCGGCCCGCCGCAAGGCGGAAGGCATCCGCACGGCGGCGGCCCTCCACAACCTGGAAGCGGAAGCGATGGGGGTGAGTTGCCACTTGATGCGCGGGGGCGTCGCGCTCGAAGCGGTAGCGATCCCCCTGGAGGCCAACGGGCAAACCTCCTGGTTCATCGATGATGCGTTCACCACGACCGACACGTCCGACTTCGCGGGGTCGGTGCGCTGCACCGCATCCGGGGCGGGACGGTTCACCGCCATCGCGGCGGAGATGGATGCCGCCGGGGGCATCTTCACCACGCTGCCGGTCCTGGCGGTGAACCGCGGCCGAGCCGAGGCGACCACTCTGGACTTTGCGCATTTCGCCAACGGGACCTGGATCACCGATCTGGTGTTCGTGAACCTGGAGACCCGGCAGAGCGGTCCTCCCCTCACCCCCTTCCACACGGCGATCCCTCCGACCCGACCCGCTATCTATTTCTATGACACCGAGGGCAACCCGATTGTCCCCACATCGGTGGTGGACCTCACGGGCGATCTGATGGTCACCGAGGACGGAGCCCTGACCGTCCAGACGGACATGGAGCCGCTGAGCCTGCTCACGATTTCGACGCATGGCCGAGGGGAGATCGTGAGCGGATCGGTAAAGGTGGTTTCCGACGGTCCCGTCGGCGGGATGCTCCGCTTTGCCCACCCCGCCCTTGGGGTGGCCGGGGTGGGAGCCAGCCCTCCCGTCAGCGACGCCATCTTCCCGGTGCGGCGCCAGGAGGGCGGCATCACGACGGGGGTGGCGCTCCACAACCTGGAATCAAGTCCAGAGCTGGTGCGCTGCGAATTGAGGCAAGCGGGCGTCCTGCTCGACGACGAGACGATCCCGCTGGCCGCTAACGGGCAAACCTCCTGGTTCATCGACGCGGCATTCCCCGGCACCGACACGTCCGACTTTACAGGGTCAGTGCGCTGCACCGCGACAGGGGAGGGGCTGTTCAGCGCCGTGGCCCTGGAACTGGATGCGGGCAATCGCATCTTCACCACCCTGCCCGTGGTGCCGGTTCCAGAACGGATGCCTCCAGAATAGACGGCGGAGGCACGATGCTGACGATGCTCGTCTCAAGGGGAAGAAGGTCCAGGCCGACAGCGGGGCCGGTACCCACCGGTACCCCGGCCCTCGCGGGTCCGGATCAGAGACGCCCGATTCGGCAAGCGATTCCGGCCGGTGCACCCGATCGTGGGAGGTGGCATCGGTGGCGGGTACCGACGAACGCCGTTCCGGCGGCTCCACTGATCATCATGATAGGCCGCACCCACAGCCCCCGGCGGCGGGCTGGCCCCGGCACGGTGCCCCCGGGCGACCGATTCCAACGCCTTGGGACACCCTCCCTGAACCTTCCTCATGCGCATCCCGCACGGCAATGGCCTCCGCGAGGTTCTTTCCCGAATTCTTCCCCGCCCTGTCTAGACGTTTCCTGTAGACGACCGGCAAGCCCCCGGCCCTGGAAGGCCTTCAAGAAACGAAAGGTCCGGGCATGGCCGGTCACTACTCCACCCGGAGTTTCTTCCGGCAGATACCGAACGACTTGCTGGCCCGCTACTTCAAGCGCCGGGGGCTGTTGGGAGATTTCGGCTTTGGGACCCTCGAGAAACCCCAACCGGAAGCGCTGTTCGCGGCCTGGCTGGAGTTGCCCGACGACGATCGGAACGCCATGGAGGCCGAGTTTCGCGAGATCTTCGAGATGGGCTGCGAGAAGGGAGTCCTGGCCATTGTCGACGAAGCGCGCTGGCAGTGGCGGAGGGATCCCGACCGGGTGAGGGCTTTCGTCGAAGCGTTGTCCGCCCTGCCGGACCACTACGACCGGGCCATGGCCGCCTACCTCGATCACCCGGAATGCTGGACCGGGGCCACGCGCTTCTATCATGCCGACGCGCTGCCCTACTGGCGCAAGCGCAAGAACCTGGGGCACCGGCCGGCGGTGGTGGACGCCGACAGTCTCGAGCATCTGGCTGAGCTCATCCGCACCTATTTTCACAGCAGCGAGGGCCGGGGCAAGCACTGCGTGGTGGAATCCTACCGGCGCGGTGCGCTCGATTACTTCTTCGCCTATCCGGAGGACTACTCCCGGCAACAGATCGAATGGGTGGATGGCGCCTTCGGCCGGCGGCCCCACAATCCCGCCTTCGAGGTCGTCTTCGTCTACTCGCGCGAGGAGGGCACGCTGGACCTGAACTTCGATGGGCCGTACCGGTCCGTGGAGCCGCTGCACGGCATGTTCGCGACGGCGATTCTCAACCTGGAACGCCCCCCGCCCGATCCCACCGACCAGAGCGTCTACGACCTGGAGCCGCTCGGAGGGCGGGGCTTCGGGTTCGTCTACGACATCGGCAGCGGGATCGAGAAGGTAAGGGTCATGAGACTGGGGTTGTCCTCCCTCGAGAGAGAGGGCGATCGGATCACGGTGGAAGCCGATGCGTCGGAGAATCCCGAGGCGGTCTACGACCTGCTGGAACAGGTCGCCCCGGCGATGCCGTTCAATCGGTACCGCGTCTCCGAGGTGGAACTGGCGGCATGGATCGCAGCGGACGGGGAGAAACCGGCCACCCAGGTGCCGATCCGCATCGCCCACCCGAATTCCTGTTCGCTCAAATACGACGAGCGGGACCTGAAGCTGCGGGCGATGCTGGAAGCCTCCGGCATTGAACTTGAGGAACCGCCCGGGGAGGCTCCGGCATGAGACCCCGTGCCAGGAGTCCGGAGGCCGTCCTGATCGAGGTGCTCGACCGGGTCGCCGGTTCCCGGGATCACACGACCCGGATCAGCGCCCGTGAACTGGCTGCCTGGCCCGCCGATGCGGTGGCGGCCCTGAAGTCCCAGCGGCTCCTGCGCCGGTCGCGCCCCGCCACCAGCGTCGTATGTCCGGGATGCGAGCAGCAGTGCGGCATGCCGGTGTACACGGTGGTGGGTGCTGGCGCATCGGGCGGGCAGACCGATCGATGGAGCTTTATCGTCTGCGACAAGCGCGACGACATCAACCGGGTCACCGTGGAAGCGGATCGACTGACCCGGTGGCAATCCGGTCCCGATGCCATCTGCGATTTCGTGGCCGGCTGTCTCGGGTTGCGGCCGGGCGGGAAACGCATCGGCCGGGCCGGACTGATGGAAATCGGCATGGCCAACGGCCGGAAGCGCCGCCAGATGCTGTGCCTCCGCGCCGGCCGGGAATTGGAACTGGTGGCGGGGGAAGGCGCCCTCGCCCTGGCCGAGGTGGTCGAATTCAACCGAGGCCGCTACGGATTGAAGAAGGCCCGGCTCCGCCGGCTCATCGACACCTCCGCCATGGCCAACGCCCGCTACACGCCGAGCCGGACCGGGTGGGCCGCGCGCAAGCGTGCCATCCAGGCCCGGGATCAAGCCTTGAGAGAAGCCTGCCTGCAGCTGAAACGGGAACGCCCGGGCATGACCGGCGCCTGGTACGCCCAGCAGATCGCCAAGCGCGACGTTGCGGGTGGCC
>CBDBIN010000038.1:0-160774 GCA_965206125.1 Terriglobia bacterium | reverse complement strand
TTGACCGATGAAACCGAAGATCCAGCCGTCTGGGGCATGAATTTCCCGTTGCAGTACGATGCGTATCAGCGCACCGTGGACCAGGTTCGGACCCACTACGGCGGCAGCGAAGCGATGCCGCGGACACCCACCGACGCGGACCCGCGTTCGGTTGTCGCTCAATCGAAGCTTGACGAAGACCCGCGCTTGCGGACGATGTGGGCAGGTTACTCTGCCACCTCAACCGATCGATGCAACACAAGCGTTGAATCGTTCTGCTGGAGTTTCAAACTCCAGCGTCTTACGCGGCCGTTCATTGAGCTCACGTGCCACCTTGTTCAGGTGCGCCTGCGAGTGCACCGATAAGTCGGTTCTCTTTGGGAAGTACTGTCGGAGCAGGCCATTCGTGTTTTCATTGGAACCACGTTGCCATGGACTCTGCGGATCGCAGAAGTAGACGTCGATGTCGGTCGCCAGGGTAAACCGCCGATGATCTCCCATTTCCTTGCCGCGATCCCAGGTCAGCGATTTATACAGCTCGGTCGGTAGTTTCTTCGCGTGCTTGATCAGTGCAGGCACGACGGTCTTGGTCTGTTTATCCGACACTTTCACCAACATCACGTAACGGGTATGGCGTTCGACCAGGGTCGCAATGTAGGTGTTGTTCGATCCCACTATCAGATCTCCCTCCCAGTGACCGGGAACGGCACGATCTTCGACCTCGGCCGGGCGCTCACGAATCGATACGATATCGGCGAGATCCCCTTTCCCGTGACCTTTGTGACTGGAATGTCGGGATCGACGAATCGTTCGTCTCGACCTCAGATGTCTAAGTAGTTCTTTCTTAAACACCCCGCGCGCCTGCACGAATAGGCTGCGATAGATCGTCTCGTGGGACACGTGATACGACTCATCCTCTGGATAGGATCGCTTCAGCCAGCCGGCGATCTGTTCGGGCGACCAATTCCGCCGGAGCTTCCTCGCCACCATTCGCCGTAACCGCGGATGGCGACCCAACTGACATCGCTTCGGGCGACGGGCCCGGTTCCAAGCCTGTTCATCGGCGACAGACGCCCGGTAGTCATCATAGCCCCCATTGCGCTGGATCTCCCGGCTCACCGTCGAGGGTGAACGCCCCAGACACTCTGCGATCGAACGCAACGACTGCTCGGCCGCGATCCCGCGGGAGATCTCCTCACGTTCCGACAGGCTCAAAGCCAACCTCGACCGTCGTCGTGGTCGAGGACGAATGCCTCCGGTATGCGCCAGCTGACAATATACAGACGATGACAGCTTGCCAAACGCTCGCCCGATCTCATGCAGAGATTCCCCTCGCCGCCACCGATCCCATACCTCCGCCTTCTCCGCCGCCGTGAAACCGAATCGCATCCCTTTCCGCATACACTCCACCTCTTCCTTTTAAGATAAAGTGTTGCGTCGATCCATTGAGATCAGCTCGTTTTCCGTCGATTTTCGTGAAGAGCGTGGACATGCGTTCATGCTCGAAGACCAGACCTTCACGGGGAGGCAACAGGCATCCCCTCAGCCCGGCACCTGCATTCACTGCCACGCATCCACCTACGTGCCCTACCGTCGGCTTGGTGAAGGGGACATCATCCTGGGATTTGAGCGGATGAACCAAATGACATATCCCGAAGCGCGCGAACTGGTGTCGCATCCGGTCGGCTGCATCGACTGCCACGATTCAGAAACGATGCAGCTTCGTGTGACACGGCCGGCATTCATCGACGGGATTCGGACCCTGAAGGCGCAAGAGGGTATTCTGGATTACTCGGTCAACACCGACGCAACGCGACAGGAGATGCGGAGCTTCGTCTGTGGTCAGTGTCACGTGGAGTATTACTTCCAGGGCGACGAGAAGCGCCTGGTATATCTCTGGGCGAATGGGCTTCGTGTGGAAAATATCCTCGCCTATTACAACGAGATTGATTTCGCCGCCTGGTCACATGCCGATTCCGGTGCTCGAGTGCTTAAAGCTCAGCATCCCGAATTCGAGATGTGGAATCAGGGGATTCATGCCCGTTTCGGGGTGACCTGCGCAGACTGTCACATGCCCTGCACCAGGGAGGGCGCCATGAAGATCAGTGATCATCACCTCCGCAGTCCAGTTCTGAACATCAGCCGCGCGTGCCAGACCTGTCACAAGTGGCAGGAGGACGAACTTCATGAACGCGTGGAGACCATACAGACGACCCTGTTTAACGCTCGCAATCTTGCGATGGATGCGCTGATGGATCTGATTGAGGACATTCGTGGAGCCGTCGAGAGTGGAGCGTCCGAACAGCAGCTTGCCTCAGCGCGGGACTTTCAGCGGCGGGCGCAGTTCTACCTGGACTTCGTCGAAGCCGAGAACTCCTCCGGGTTCCACGCCCCACAGGAAGCGACCCGGATCCTTGTGGAATCCATTGATTTCACCCGACGAGGGCAAGTCGCCCTGAGAGACTCGCTGAACTGAAGAAGCTATCCACCCCGCGAGACCCGATCGGTGCCGCACAAGTGCGTCATCGATTCTTCGTCGTGACATCAGGCGTCTTGCTCGCAATCGCCCTGACCGGGTTCTCACCCAGCTTCTTTCTCAAGATCCTCTTCGAAGACCCCGGCATGATCGTTCAGACTGCAGATCTCCTCCGGGGGGACGAAGAAGGGAACGGGCTGGGCGTATCCGAGCTGCCCCTTCATGTGGTAGCTCACGGCGCCCTCTCGATTGCCTGGATGGTCTTGTTCTTCGTCCAGACGCTGTTAATCACCTCTGACCGCCGGGCCGTGCACCAGAAGCTCGGAGTTGCCGGCCTATTCGTGGCCGCCGGCGTCGCGGTATCCGGCGTCACGGCGATCCTCCTCGCGATCCCGCGTCTCATCGCTCTGGCGAACCCACCAGATCCTTCGATCGTCATCGCGGAAAATCTGCCCTCCTTCAGCGGAGACGTCGGCGTTTTCATGGCCTTCTCTGTCGCCGTCGGCGGTGCGGCCTATTATCGGCGCAGACCTGAAACGCACAAGCAGCTGATGCTGGTGGCGTCGATGCTCATCATCCCACCGGCGATCGTTCGCATATGGCTATGGTCTGGCGTTGAGAATGCGATGGAGTTCTGGTTCCCTGCGACGGAAAACGCGCTGGCGGTCTTGATCATCGGGGGCTACTGGCTCATCCGACGACGGCCACCCTGGGTCCTCCTGGGAGGATTCGCCGCAGCGTTCTTACTGTACGGTGTCATGTTCGGATTTGGCGGCACGGACACCGCACGGTCCTGGGCACTCGAGCTGATAACCTGACGGCCGAGACTTGTATCATTGCCCCGACACACTCCCAGACGTGATCCGGTGCGCGACAAGGTAGGCCGTAGTCGTGTGCTGTCGAATGTAGACGTAGAACCACTGGCGGGCGTGCAGAATGTCGAAGAAACCCGTGCGCTTCCTGTCCGGTATCACGCGCCCTAGGCCGAGCGCCTCATCAAGGTCGGGCAGGTGTGGCAACAATGCCGGGTTCAGCGCGACCAGATCGTATTTCCTCGACATCAATCCAACGGTCGAATCTTGCGTCATCACGGTCATTGTTAACCTCCCTTCAAACTACGTAGTGTTGATCCGTTCTTCCCGATGGAGTCCGTCCGGGAGCACCGCGAGAAACAATGCCACTGCTCGAACTGGCGTCCGAATCGTCGCGGATACTCGGTGCAAGTTACGTGACTGCCGCATCGTTTTTGTAAACGTCGAAGTCGATGTCCTCGAGTTTGATGCTACGAAGTACGTGGCCGAGCGACAACAGGGAGATGGCCTGAAAGTAGACGCTGATCAGTGTTGCGTCAATGAAGTCCAGTCTGTAAATGTCATCGGCAGCTGTTGCAGCGATGAAAATGCTCAGCACGATGCTGACGTAGAGCCCCGCCTTTAGGTTAACCGCTACCTTGTGTGCTCTGTCCTCAGGTGACTGATGCGGATCTTGTTTGCGACCGTAGAGGTGCCAGGCACCGACCAGGGCCAGGAAGCCATTGGTGCCGGCCATCACCAAAGCTCGTTGGACCGTGTCATGACCCCAGCTCACGTCGAAATCGTGCACGAAAAGATCGAACAGGATCGCGCCAGCAAATGCCAGCACGGCTGTGCCAAGGAGTGCAGGGGAGACAAGATCCGTTAGTCCGCGCCTGCGTAGCTCTGCGATTCGTTTCGACGCAATGTGTGCATTCCTCATTTGCTTGAAGTGGCTGCATTCCGAAAGCTCTACAACGATGAGTGGCAGAAACTGGATCATTCCGTAAAGCGCCGGCCAAATTTCGGAAATATATCCGTCATCGGCGAACGTACTGTGATCCACCCAGAAAATGGTGGCGTACAAAATCAAGAAACCGAGCAGCAGGATGAATCGGCTCACGTATTTGAATGCAAGATGAGCCATTTTGTATTGTTCTATCGGTTTCGGATAAAGCTTGGGATAGGCGGTCGGCGGATAGGTTGTGAGCACGTACCGCATCCGCGCCAACACCTTGTTCGGAAGGTAATAAGACATCAGATATATCTGACTTAAGAAAGCAACGTAAAAAAGGTTGTTTGACCAGGCCATAACGTCAGGCTCCTTAATCGCTTTGTTCGTTCATGACAGTCCGGAAAACGTTATTGATCTCGGGGTCGGTGACCCCCGCTTTCCTGAATGTCGCAACCGTTTCTTGTAACTGTTCCGTTACCCACGCGTTCAGGTCGACGGCGCTGTTCGCCCTGCCGTCGGGATGGACGAAAGTCCCTCGATAACCGCGCGACTGAATGACCGAGTCGCGTTCGAGGAGGCGGTAAGCCTTAGCCACTGTCTTGTTGTTCAACTCCAGGTCGCTTGCCAGCTGCCGAATGGACGGCAACGGCTCGCCCGGACCGAGCTGACCACTGCTAACCGCTTGTCTTATCTGCTCAATCAGCTGCACGAACGGTGGGTTCGGGTCGTCGATGTGAATCACTATGTGCATGTCGCATCCTGTGCCAAGTGTCCCATGGGGAGACATGGTACATCTGGGACAATAGAAATGCAAGCGTTTCTTGACACCTCAGTCTCCATGACCACAAGAATGGTCGCCATACCGGTACAGTGGATCGCGGCCGCAAACCTCCGTTTTTAAGGGTTTCCACTCTTTCGACTACGCGGTTGTACTACAACCAAGTGACTCTCTGATTGCTACCAACCCCTTCCTGCCATAGTATTTACGCAGTTTTGGCGACTCTTCTGTAGGGGCGGTCTATGACCGCCCAGGTGCGCTCATAGAGCGCACCTACAACCGGATGGCTGTATGATCGGTAAGACACTCGCACACTACGAAATCGTTTCTGCCCTCGGAAAGGGCGGCATGGGCGAAGTGTGGCGTGCGCGGGACTCCAAGCTCGGGCGCGAAGTCGCGATCAAGACGCTTCCCGAAGAGTTCGCGCAGGACGAAGAGCGTCTGGCCCGGTTCGAGCGTGAAGCGAAGCTTCGTGTGAGCTGCTAATCGCCACAGAACCAGGCGAACTGGTCCATGGTCCCGAAATTCTCCCAGACGGGAAATCGATCCTGTTTACGCTTGCGAGCGGGACGGGATCGGGTCGCTGGGACGAAGCCCAGATCGTGACGCAGTCATTGGAATCGGAATCGGAAGAGCGGACGGTTGTCGTAGAGGGAGGGTCGGACGCACGTTACGTTCCGACGGGACACCTGGTTTACGTGCTGGAGGACGTGCTCTTCGCCGTCCCGTTTGACCTGACCACTCTTGAAGTGTCGGGAGAAGCGGTTTCCGTCGTGCAGGGTACGGCCAGGACGCCGGCTCCAGGATTCCGATCCGGCACCGGACACTTCAGTTTCTCTGCCGATTCGGGCGATCTCGCCTACATACCCGCAGTAGGGGTGGCCGCCGCAAGGTTGTTGCAAAAACTATTTTGGTTTGACACGGACGGAAAAGCTGTGCCCGCACTGGAGGCTGAGCGTGAGAGCTACGAGTGGGCCGAGGTCTCGCCGGACGGTGACCGTGTTGCCGCAGCTATCACCGAGGCGGGAGCCACCAACATCTGGATCTACGACCTAGCGACCGGCACCCCGACGCAGTTGACCGATGACGACCAGTTCAAGAGCAATCCTATCTGGACTCCCGACGGTGAGCGCGTCACATTCCGGCGAGGCAGCAATATCTATTCGCAACTGGTCGACGGCAGTGCGCCAGCCGATCTGCTGTGGGAGAGTGATCAACCAGCAGTGCCCATCGAATGGTCGCCGGATGGGCAATTCCTGGGGTTTAACCGATCCGATCCGGAAACACTGAGTGACATCTGGATCTATTCAGTCCAAGACGCAACGGCAGAACCGTTTCTGGATACGGCCTTGAGGGAAGTCGGAGGGAGGTTTTCACCCGATGGCGAATGGATTTCATATACGCGATTTGAAGGCGATGAACTCCAGGTGATGGTTGCGCCTTTCCCCGGACCGGGCTTGGCCCGGCAGGCGTATACTTCATCGAGTCGATTCGGTGGTGGTTGGAACAAGTGGTCGCCAGACGGGAAGCGGCTCTACATTCGCGGTGTCGGCCCGGACGGTGTAACGATGATGGCCGTCCAGGTCGAAACGGAGCCGGACTTCAGAAGAGTCGAGACGCGATCTCTGTTCACGGTGCCCGGCGGCCTTTTTGTCGTTTCCGACGTTCATCCCGACGGAGATCGGCTGCTGATCATTACCTCTGAGGCAATCGCCTCAGGGCAGGGGTTGGTCTCGCAACAGATCAACGTCGTCCTGAACTTCTTTGAAGAACTGAAGGAACGCGTGCCGCTGCCGTAGTCCTCTCTGTCGAGCCCTGTTTCAATCCACATGCATGTATAGATCGCCTTCTCGGAGATGTGGATTCCCTGAAGTCACTCCACCGCAGATGTTCGAGGCAACCATGAGCAGCCAGCTGCCAGCTTGTGCGATGTAACATTTACTGATAGTAGGCATATCGCAGAGTGAATGCGGTGAGCGACCAAACCTTGAATGAACGGCTCTGCAGGCAGGAGGCGTCATGTATACGTGGCTACTGTTCGTACTCGCAATTCTGGCCCTGATCCTGGTTCCGCTCGCGCCAAGCTTGGTGCGACTCAGAATCAGATTTTTCAGATGGCTCCACTGGAACTGGGCAGTCAACCTACTCGAGAGTCACTTCCAAGACTGGGTGGTGTTCGTTCGGATAATTCTGTTTGTGATCGCGGCCCTACTGCTCTATTTCGGTCTTGCGCCATAGGCACGGCCACAAGAATGTATAGTCGCAGTATGAAAGGACGCCCCTTATCTGGGGGTTTGTTGAGAGAAAACTCTCAACAAACCTGATCAACGTAACAGCGTTGATCCCAGAAAGGAGCGTTGTAATGAAACGAGACAAGTATATGGGGATGGATGTCCACCAGGCAACGACTGTGGTTGCGGTAGTGAACGCCGAAGGCAAGACCGTGATGGAGACGATCGTGGGGACCGAGGCAGCGGCGATCCGGCGAATGATCGAAGGTGTGAGCGGACCGGTGCATGTGACGCTGGAGGAGACCACGCAAGCCGAGTGGCTGCACGAAGTGATTCGGGATCTCGTTAAGGAAGTGGTGGTGTGCAATCCGCGACGGAACAAACTACTGACTGCCGGGTCGAAGGGAGACAAGATCGATGCCAGGAAGCTGGCAGAGTTGTTGCGAGCCGGACTGGTGGAGTCAGTCTGGCACGGACACGACAAGACACGGAGACTCAAACAAATGGTGCGTGCGTATGAGACGTTCTCCGTCGATACGCAAAGGACGATGACCCGAATCAAATCGATGTATCGGAGTCGTGGCATCCGAACCGCAGGAATCGGAGTGTACTCGGTGAGACAGCGAGAGCAGTGGCTCGGTAAGCTGCCCGAAGCCGGGATGCGTCAGCGTGTGGCGTGGCTGTACGAACAGTTGGACCAGGTCCGGGAGCTGCGGAAGCAAGCCAAAGCCCAGTTGATCGCCGAAGGCCGGCGCCACCGCGCCGTAGGTCTGTTACGGACGATTCCTCAGCTGGGTCCGATCCGATCGGCACAGATCGTGGCTACGGCTGATACGCCATATCGTTTCCGGACCAAGCGGCAGTTCTGGAGCTACAGCGGCTTGGCCGTGGTCACGCACAGCAGTGCCGAGTACGAACTGCGAGGGGGCCGTGTCGTACGGCGATCCAAACCCGTGGCCACGCGGGGACTGAACCGGAACTGTAACCGACGCCTGAAGACCGCTTTCATCTCGGCTGCCACCCCCGGCGGTGTGAGCCACTTCTGGCAGCCGTATCTGGACCGTCTCGAGGGGAAGGGCATGCGACCGGAAATGGCTCGGCTGACCGTGGCACGCAAGATCGCAACCGTGGCTTTGACGATGTGGAAGAAAGGAGAGACGTTCGACCCGAAGAAACTGAATGCAACGACATAGCCGTTTCTGATTCCCTGGCGGCAAAACCTGAACAGGCACAAACCGACAGGAACGGAAACGGACGGATCGAGGGTGAGGATCTGGTATAGGCGTTGTCCGCAGCATCATTTTTGCAGGACACCATATAGTCTCTATCCCCCCTCGCACGACCCGAAACAGCGATAGCCCACCGAGGCTCAGATAGATCTATGGTCGGCATCACCGATCCAAATTATTGCTGTTCAGTTTTCGAACGACTGTCTATTCGATCGACGGCTTGTTCTTGAAGTTGCCCGACTCGGAATTCGCTTAACGGAACAGTGAGGCTGGCTGCCCGACAATTATTCTGTGTCCGGCTGGTAGCCCGTCGGGGAGGTGTTTCTCTTGACATCCCCTTTCATAGATCGCCATACCGGAGATGTGGATTCGCTGCCGCCTGCCCTCTGGCAGATGTCCGTATCGGCGGTATTACAAATTGAAACGTCCGACGAAAATACTTATGGTGAAATGCAGGCTATCCGAGGCGGACTCGTCTCCCTCGACAATTTTCATCCTCAAGGAGCATCTCGATGAACTACTACGGAGCAAAGGAACTGGCTGCAAGCTTTCGAACGGTTCGCGGCAACACGATCCAAATCGCGGAAGACATTCCTGAAGACAAGTACGACTTCGTCCCGGCGGACGGTACAAAGAGCATCGCTGAATCTCTCGTCCACATCGCTCTGTCCTACAAGTTTCAATACCTGATTCATGCTGGGGAAAAGCGAGATACCCTCGAAGGGATTGATTTTCCGGCACTGATGGAGAAGCTGGGCGCGGAAGCGGCCAAACCCAGAACCAAGGCTGAGATCATCGAGCTACTCAAGACCGAAGGGGATGTCTGGGCCGGCTTTGTCGATGGGGTGTCTGAGGACCTTCTGGCAGAAACCGTCGGCATGCCCGCCGGCACGGAGCCGCCAAGTAAGAGCCGTTTCGAGATGATGCTGTCGGTTAAGGAACACGAAATGCATCATCGAGGACAACTCATGCTTGCAGAACGGTTGGTCGGCATCGTGCCCCACCTGACACGTCGCATCGAGGAGCATATTGCCGAGATGCAGGCCGCCAAAGCCAACGGCTGAGAGGACCAACGTGGTCGATAACGATCGATTCATGTCGGGATACACGTGGGAAGAGTATCTCGATCGCGTCGAGAGAAACCGCGATCAGTTTATCGCAGACTACGAAGCACTGGAGTTCACCGGCGCCGAAGAAGCGTGGATTCGAAGCCTCGAACGCAAAACATACGTCCTCGGCATCGGGGAAGACTGGTGCCCGGATGTGTTCACGAACCTGCCAGTTGTACCGAAGATCGCATCGCTGAACCCCGAACATATCGTGGTGCGAATATTCCCACGCGACGAGCGCAAGGATGGTAAGTCCACCCCGTATCAGGAAGTCGGGAAGACGCCCGACGTGGAGCGGTTCAAGAACCACGACTTAATGAGTCTGTACCTTCACGGAGAAAAGCAGAGCATGTCGATTCCCGCCTTCGGATTCTTCGACGAAGACTGGAATGAATTCGGCCGATTCGTCGGCGGTCGGCCCAGGTTGTACTGGCATTGGCTCGACACGATGGGGAAGGAGCGGGCGATCCAGGAACGAATGGGCGAGTTCATGAAACATAACCGCGGCAGGGAGATGTTCTGGGAGATCCGACAGATTCTGGGATCGCGGTGAGTTGAGAGGCTCACGCACGATTCTGTGAGAGGCTCGGAGTGAAATTCTCCGGGCCTGCTCGAGCTTCCTTGTAGATCTAGTCGGGAAAGCCCCGGTTTTGGCGGTTCCAGGTTTCCGTATCGGCGGTTTTACGACCATATGACCTTGTGATTGACCTCAAGTTGCTACTCTAGTTTTACTTACGAGTGATTCAGGCCGGCTCGTCGAGACTTGGACACAACGAAACAACGACGACGGCCCCGGCCAAACCAGACGCGATAGGACCTCGACTAAGACACTATCTCTTCAGATAGCCTCCTATCCAAACCACTCCGGTCCGGCCGTGCCGCCTCCGGCCTGACAGGATCCCGCAAGAAAAGCTTGTCCAGACGCATCTTACTGACTTGCGTCAAGTTGCTGCAGTCCGGCGAGTCCGTCTTCAGGCAGTTGCGTGTTAGGGAGGGCGAAGTGCTCTTCCGAAGGCATGCGCGAGGTCATCCGATGACGAGATTCACGCGCTTCCGGCGTACTTTCGGACTCGAGCCGGAAGGCGACGTCGAAGCCGAACTGACTTTCTACATCGAACGCACGTCCGTGAGCTTGTAGCGCGCGGCGAAACGCCTGGGCGGGCCCGTGAGATGGCGCAGCGCCGGTTCGGCGACTACGAGAGTTCGCGTCGCCAGTGTGTGGAGATCAGCGGAGGAGACGCATCATGGTACGCACGGAGTACATGGCAGAGCTACGGCAGGATGTGGGCTACGCCCTGCGCACGCTGCGCCGCGCGCCCGGTTTCGCGGCAGTGGCGATAGTGATACTCGCGCTGGGCATTGGGGCTACGACAGCGATCTTCAGCGTGGTCAACGGCGTCCTGCTGAAACCGCTGCCGTATCCCGACGCGGAACGCCTGCACCAGATCAGCACCGTCTTTCCGGACGGAACGCTTTATCCGATGTCTCCACCAGACTTCATGAGCATCCGTGAGGAGACCCGTGTCCTCGAACAGGTCGAGGCGTATGACAACCGTTCGATGCTCACGCTTCTCACGGAGGGCGAACCGCAGGAGGCTCAAGGTGTGTCGATCAGCGACGGACTGTTCGATCTCCTCGGCCTCCAGGTTACGATCGGTCGCGGCTTCGGGCCGGAGGAGAACCAGCGTGGGAACGAGTATGTAATGGTGCTCGACAACGGCTTCTGGCAACGCGCGTTTGGTGGCGACCCGGGCGTTGTCGGCCACACGTTGTCGTTCCTTGAGTATGGCCGGGAAGAGTCCTACACGATTGTGGGGGTGCTCGCGCCCGGCGCGCGGATGCCCGGAGAGCCGGATGTTTACAGGCCGCTTCAGTATGGTCGTGATTACAGCGCCGAATGGGCGCAGGGGCGAGAAAACACTTTTCTCCATGTGCTCGGGCGAGCGACAGCTGCGGGGGGCGACCCGATTCAGGAGGACCTGCGCCGAATCGGGACCAAGTTGCAGGTCGCGTTCCCACGGGGAAACGAGGGGCGGACGTTCGACGCGGTCCCGCTGGCAGACACCATCATTGGCGCCGTCCGACAACCACTGCTCATTCTGCTGGCGACAGTCGGCGTCGTCCTACTGGTGGCGTGTGCCAACGTTGCCAACCTGCTGCTGGCTCGCGCATCGGCACGCCAGGGAGAACTGGCGGTCCGTGCGGCGCTGGGCGGGGGACGCGGTCGGCTGGTGCGCCAACTACTGACAGAGGCCTCTGTGCTCGGTCTGGCCGGTGGCGTGGGTGGGCTGGCGATCGCCTACTGGAGCACGCGGGCACTGGTCGTCGTGCAACCGGCAGGCATGCCTCGCCTCGACGAGGTCGATCTGAACGGCACCGTGCTGCTGTTTGCGCTGGCAGTCACGCTCGTCACGAGCCTCGTCTTCGGCACCGTCCCCGCGCTGAAGGCGACCCGGGGAGGATTGATTCGAGCCCTGCGCGAAGACGCCCGCGGCGGAGGGGGCGGGCACCGCACACGCGCCACGCTCGTCGTGGCCGAGGTGGCGCTCACCGTTGCCTTGCTAATGGGTGCGGGCTTGCTGATCCGAAGTTTCGTCGAGATGACGCGCGTCAACTTTGGTTTCCAGTCCGAACAGGTGATGGCGTTCCGCCTGATGCAAGGTTCAAACGCAGTCGGCCCAGAATCCGTGAACCGGGTGAACGAGCTGCTGGTAAGTTTGGGGACGCTCCCCGGTATCTCTAGCGTCGGCGCGACCACGGAGTTGCCGCTAAGCGGTCCCACCTCAATATACGGATTCGACGTTGTCGACGCTCCGCCGCCGCCCGCCGACGTGAACCGTGAGATCCACTTTGCCAGTGTGACACCTGGTTACTTCCAAACGATCGGCACACCGCTGCGGAGCGGACGTTTCTTCACCGATCGGGACAACGCTCCCGCACCACACGTCGCGCTGGTCAATGAAGCGGCCGTTCGCCTCTGGTTTCCGGGCGAGGATCCGGTGGGCAAGCACGTGAGGACGGGCGTCGAGCTCGAGGTCATTGGCGTCGTTGCCGATGTGTTGCAGTCGTATCCCGGGGAGCCGGTGAGGCCACAGCTCTTTGCCCCGCACGCGCAGCTTCAGAGTGGCCCCCTCCGATTCGTCCTACGCACTACCGTCGATCCGTCAACACTGGCCGCGGCGATTCGCGCCGAGGTGAGCGCGTTCGATCCGGATCTTGCGATCGCGGAGTTCATATCGCTCGACGGGCTGGTCGCGACGTCGGTCGCCCGCCCGCGCGTATTCGCGGCACTGATGACCCTGTTCGCCAGCGTGGCGCTCACCCTCGCCGCCGTCGGCATCTTCGGAGTGACCAGTTATACCGTTGTGCAACGGACGCACGAAATCAGTATCCGGATGGCCCTCGGCGCGACGGCGGCTGACGTGTTGCTCATGATCGTGGGCCGCACCCTGGCGCTGGCGGGCGGCGGCGTCATGCTCGGCGTCGCGGCCGGAGCAGGGCTCGGACGCGTCATACAGAGCGAGCTGTTCGGCGTAGGGTCGCTCGACCCGGTTGCGGTCGGCGCCGCAGTGCTGGTGCTGGCCGCCACAGCGGTGGGGGCCAGTGCGTTCCCGGCCCGTCGCGCCGCCGGCATCGATCCGGCCAGCGCCCTACGTGAATAGGGTACTGTCAGGTTAACTAATGCCAACTACCTCAGCAACTTGGGCGGGGAGCAGGGCGCTTCCCCGTCCCCGCCCTGGCTTAGCTCACTTCGCAGGCGTCAGAACAGAAAAGCCAGCGCGGCATCAACCGCGGCACCAACTACCAGGACGGCCCCGCAGGCCAGGAAGCAGACGCCGCACAGGCCGATGCAGATCAGTTTGCACATATTCGACCTTACGGAAGCAGGGGATGGAAGGTTCCAAGGATTTGTCGTGGCATGAGGTGTGGTGTCGAGAGGGTGCACGGGTGCGATCGACCGCCATGCTTTTCCCTCTCAGGACCGTCCGCCGGGGACGGTTCCGGCGCTCATTTCGGCGGCTTGACGAAGCGATCGACATGCCGTGCGTGGCCGTCGATTCCGACTCAACGGATTGACTGACTAAGAACTGAAGGAACGGGTGCCGGTGCCGTAGCCCTCGCTGATCGAGTTCTTCAATGCCCCGCAATTCCGATTCGCCAGACTGTTTCAATCCACTTGGACGTATGGTCGCCTTATCGGAAGGGTGCCAACTCCCACCAGCCGACTGCGTGTTGCCTGTTGCCTCTGGGTTAGCCCGAACCGCGCTTATTTTACTTATCCGCCGACACAATGCTCCGTCTTCTCGACTCCCAGTCGGAACTCATCGCAGAAAACGACGACGGATTGAGCGTTGAAGATCAGGTCCAGCAATTACGACAGCAGCCGCGCCATCGTGCTTCACGCCGCGTGTCATTAGACTCGACCTTCCTGACGATGCCTTCCCGTGGCGCGCTCCTTACGCAGGCCCGAACTTCGATTTCTCCAGGAAGTACGTGTAGCTTTTTTCCGCCCCGCCGTTCGCGGCCTCTGAAACGTAGAGGACGTAGCTGCCGATCTCTCCGGCAAATTCGATGACTTCATCTCTGGGTATGCCGTACATCTCGGCCACGGGCTCGTTCCATCTCGAATCGAGTTGAGCGCCGTCGGGAGTCAGGGAGACCGAAGGAAGCTGGAATGCCAGAAGACCACCCGGCCTGAGGATTCGCACGAACTCCCGCAAGTATCCCTTCGCATAGTGCGGACGCATGTGTTGGAGAACGATAAGAGTCAGGACGAAATCGAATTCATTGTCTCCGAAGCACTTCAGGTTCGGCCGGTCGTTGACCTGGTAGCGACACTTCGATCCGAACTGGTTGAAGGCTTTGGCTGTAGCGATCATCGAAGGCGCGATGTCGACTCCGACTACAGACTCGAATCGTGGAGCAAGAGCCTGAGTCAGTCGGCCAACGCCGCAGCCGAAGTCCAGAGCGCGCTGCATCGACAGATCCGGCTTTACCTTGCCGATACTCTCCATCAAGCGGTCAACAGTTCCCGTACCCGTCTGGAAAAACTCTTCCGGTTCCCAGCGTCCGCCTTTTTTGTCGGGCCATGTCAGAATTCCCCACAGGGGATCTTCCTCGACAAACCGGTTCCAATGTTCCTTTAAGGTGGCCAATCTCATATAGTTACCCCCTTTGTGGTGGATGTTGCCCAAGATCAGACAATATAGTTATTCTTATTAATAATGCTTGTATAGCAATTACCATTCCATTTTGCAGGCGTTATCCAGCTGCTGAGCCCCTCTCTTTAGAGACTGCCGACAGTGCTCAATGCCAGTAAGCGGGGATCGGTCCGGGACGAGCCGGAGCTATCGCTGTGACGTTGGATGGCTCCGGAGAATCAACGAAACGGCTCTGGGGTGAGGTTGCGCAGATAACTGCGTCTGTTCAGCCAGGTGTGCCCACCCCGGTGTGAATGAATTCGTGGTCGATGCTGTGTCTGTTCAATATGTCTTCCGGCTGGCGCCCATAGAGGCTGCGAACCGCCTCCTATGGAGATCTGCCACAGTCCATCGCTCACTGCGGGACACGGTCGCACATAGACTTCGTTACGTCCCGATTCGTTCGACCGGTAAGCGATCCAGCGCCCGTCGGGCGATCGGGGAGCTGCCCGCGGCTCCACGAGGCGCGAGTTGGGCAGTCGCATCCGAATAGACTTTCGTCGTAAGCTTGGGCCACAACCGAAGCAATGAGAAGGCGTCCGCCGTAAGCCTGACTCTACGAGGAGTTTCATGACCATTGGCATTGACGGTTCAGGTTTGACCGTCGAAAAACTCGTCTCGATCGCACGCTCCGGAGAGAGTGTCGAAATCACTCCGGATGCGGCAAACCGAATCAAGGTCTGTCGGGCCATGCTGGAGGAAAAGCTCGCCAGCGGAGAGATCATGTACGGCATCAACACCGGGATCGGTGAGTTTGCCGAGGTCGTGTTGAAGGATGAACAGGTGAATCAGTTCCAGCGATTCGTAATTTACAATCACGCCGCGGGAATCGGGGAGCCCGCGCCGATTGAACATATCCGCGCTGCGATGGCCGCCCGAACCAATGTCATCGCCCACGGCAATTCCGGTTGCCGGCCGGAGATTCCGCAGACGTTTGTGGCAATGCTCAACAAGGGCGTGACGCCGGTCGTCTGCCAAAAGGGGTCCGTGGGAGCCAGCGGCGACCTGGCGCCGATGGCTCAGATGGCGCTGCTACTGATGGGGGAGGGGGAAGCCTTCTACCAGGGCCGGCGGATGGTGGGGGCCGAAGCCATGGGGGCGGCCGGAATCGAGGTGCCGGGATTGAAGGCGCGCGACGGATTGGCAGCCATCAACGGGTCGAACCTCCTGACCGCCATGTCGGCCCTGCAGGTATTCGACATGGAACGCTGGCTCAAACAGGCCGAGATCGCCGCCGCCATGACAATCGAGGCGCTACTGGGCAACATGAAACCGTACACTGCCAGGTTGCATGAACTGAGAGGTTTTCCCGGTGCGGTCGCTTCTGCGAACAACTTGAGAAAGATCTTCGAGGGCTCGGACCTGATAGCCGGCAACGTGAAGACCAAGGTCCAGGACGCGTACTCGATGCGTTCCACGCCACAAGTGATCGGGGCTGTTCGAGACGCGCTGGCGTACGGACGTTCGCAGGTCGAAATCGAGCTGAACGGCGTCGGGGACAATCCCATATTCATACCCGAGACGAAAACGACGCTGACGGGCGCCAACTTCCAGGGAACTCCCGTGGCCCTGCCGATGGACATGGTGGGAGCGGCCATTACGATGGCGTCGGTGATGTCGGAGCGCCGTCTGAACAGGCTGACGAATCCCGCGCTGTCGCAGGGATTGCCCGACTTCCTGGCACACGAGCCCGGCTTCTACTCGGGTCTCATGCTCAGCCAGTACACGGCCGACCATTTGATCGTCGAACAGCGAATCCTGTCGGCGCCTGCGTCGATTCAATCCATTCCCGCGGCGGCCGACCAGGAGGACTTCGTTTCGATGGGACTGAACACGGCCCTGAAGAATGGCCAGATTCTGGACAATGCCTACGGGGTGCTGGGGATTGAGTTCATGGCCGCGGCACAGGCGCTGGATTTTCGGGAGTTCACCGCCGGTCGGGGAACCCGTACGGCGCATGACGTCATTCGCAGGTACGTGGACCACCTTGAAATAGACCGTCCCCTCTACCCCGACCACAATCGGATGAAGGAGTTGGTCGAATCAGGCGAAATTCTCGACGCGGTCGAAAAGGAAGTAGGGAAACTCGAAGGCTAGTCAGGCCTGTCGGCTGAAGGCATACGCTCGTCAGCGCCAGAGGCAACCGGACTCGCAATACACGTAATGAGCAACAGATTGGGCAACTGACGCTTGACGGCAATAGCCATTGGCCCACCTGGACACGATGCCGGCAGAGCTGGAGCAACGTCTTCGAGCGTGTTTTGATCGGCAACAACTTTTGCCCCGCCGGCGGCGCACTGGAGGCGGAAGCCTCGGCATGAGAGCATGGATCAGCGGCGAGCCACCTGGGCGAGGTTCGCTCCGGCTCGAAGATCGCCCAACGTTTGACTGGGATGGCGAGAACCTGTTGGTCCGCGTCGTCGCAGCGGCTTTGAATTTTTCCGACACTCTGATGATCGACGGCAAGTACCAGGTGCGGCCGCCCCGCCCGTTCACACCCGGCCAGGAAATCGCTGGCGTCATCGAGGCGGCACCCGAGGGCTCGGGCTTTGCGGTTGGTGACCGGATCGTCAGCAAGCTCGAATGGGGCGGCTTCGCCGAGCGTGCCCATGTCCGCACCGACATGGCGATCCGGGTGCCCGATGGCGCCGATCTGATCAAGGCATTAGCGCTGCCGGTCGCCTACATGACCGCCTTGGTGGCTCTAACCGAGTGCGCCGTGGTGAACCCGGGCAACACGGTTCTCGTACACGCGGCGGCGGGAGGCGTTGGGATCGCGGCGGTCGAGATCGCCACGGCACTGGGAGCGCGGGTGATCGGCACTGCCGGTAGCGCCGAGAAACGGGCGCTTGCTCGAGAGCACGGCGCAGATGAGGCGATCGACTATAGCAACGACGGCTGGATCGACGAAGTCAAACGCCTGACCGGCGGAAGCGGCGCCGAGGTGATTGTCGACCCGGTCGGCGGCGACATCGGTGAACAGAGCTTGCGTTGCATCGCCCGGGATGGCGTGCTGTTGGTGGTGGGCTTCGCCAGTGGCCGCATTCCGAAATTGGAGGCCAACCGACTGCTGCTCAAGCGGGCCTCGGCCAAGGGAGTCTATTGGACCCACGATCAGGACGGGCCGATGCTTGCGCGGCTGGCTGAGACGCTGGTGACGTGGCTCGCCGATGGTCGCATCGACCCTGTGGTGCGCGCTGACTATGCGCTCGAAGACCTCCCGCATGCCCTCGACGATCTGGAGAACCGCCGTAGCGTCGGGAAGCTCGCACTGCAGGTCTCGGACCTGTGACGGATACCACGATGACCCAAGACTCCGAAACTTCGCCCCGCAAGATCCTCGACCGCGTCCGTGTGCTGGATCTCTCGCGGGTGATGTCGGGACCGTTCTGTTCGTCGATGCTGGCCGATCTGGGTGCCGAGGTGATCAAGATCGAGATGCCTGGTCGCGGCGACGAAGGCCGCGCCTTCGGGCCCTACCGGGATGGCGAGAGCACCTACTTCATGATGCTCAACCGCGGCAAGAAGAGCGTCACCATCGACATGAAAGCCGAAGAGGGCCGACAACTGGTGATGAAGCTCGCCGCCTCGGCCGACGTGCTTCTGGAGAACTTCCGTCCCGGGGTGATGGATCGGCTGGGCCTCGGTTATGAGGTCGTAAAGGCGGTGAACCCGGCGATCGTCTACGCCTCGATCTCGGGCTTCGGGCAGGAGAGTCCACTGCGCGACCTTCCGGCCTTCGACCTGGTCATCCAGGCAATGAGCGGGCTGATGAGCCTGACCGGCCCCAAGAGTGGCCCGGCAACCGCGGTCGGAGAGTCGGTCGCTGATGTGTGCACCGGGATGTTCGCCGCCTTCGGCGTGGTCGCAGCGTTGTTCAACCGCGAGCGCACCGGCGCCGGGCGGCAGGTCGACGTGTCGATGCTGGACTCGATGATGGCGATGCAGCTCACTGGACTCAGCCGACAGCTCTACTTCGACGACACGCCGAAGCCGGTCGGAAACCGACATCCGGTGACCTATCCGGTCGACAGCTTCCCGACCCGGACCGGCGACATCGTGATGGTTTGTTTTTCGCAGGGGGCGTTCCGGGCGCTATGTGAGGTGATGAGCCAGCCGAAGCTGGCGGACGACCCGCGTTTTCGCACCAATGACGACCGCAACGTCCATGAAGATGACTTGCGGGCGCTCATTGGCGATTGGACTGGCACGTTGCCCGCCGAAGAGGTGCTCTCGACGCTCGGGAGCGCCAACATTCCCGCCGCACCAGTTTGGAACCTCAAGCAACTCGCCGAGTCCGACCATGTCGACGCGCGTGGGTTGGTAGTCGAGGGCAGGCACAGCCGTTTTGGCGCCGTGCCGCTGGTGGGCCAGCCAGTGAAGTTCTCAGACGTCGATGCGGCCGAGGCACCGCGCACGCCAATGCTGGGCGAGGACACCGATTCGGTGCTTGCCGACGAACTGGGCCTCGACGACGACGCGCGAGAGAAACTTCGGGCGCGAAAGATTATCTGACGGAGCCAGATCGCCATGCCGACCGAAAGCGCCAAGCCGCGAGTCGTCCGCGCCCCGCGCGGCCCCGAACTCAACACCCTGTCGTGGGACACCGAGGGACCGCTCCGACTGTTGATGAACAACCTCGACCCGGACGTGGCCGAGCGCCCGGAGGATCTGGTGGTCTACGGCGGCCTCGGACGCGCTGCGCGCGACTGGAACAGCTTCGACCGCATCGTGGCGACCCTCAAGAGGCTCAAGGGCGACGAGACCCTCTTGATCCAATCCGGCAAACCGGTCGGCGTGTTCCGCACCCACGCCTGGGCGCCCCGGGTACTGATCGCCAACGCCAATCTGGTGCCGCGCTGGGCGACATTGGAACAGTTCAATAAGCTCGACCGGATGGGCCTGACCATGTTCGGGCAGATGACTGCGGGATCGTGGATCTACATCGGCAGCCAGGGCATCGTGCAGGGAACCTACGAGACGTTTACGGAAATCGCGCGGCAGCACTTCGACGGCAATGCGACCGGACGGCTGGTCGTCACCGGAGGGTTGGGCGGCATGGGGGGAGCGCAGCCACTGGCCGCGACCATGTCCGGGTTCAACGCGATCGTGGTCGAATGCCGGCAGAGCAAGATCGAGTTTCGTCTCCGCACCGGATATCTCGATTGCCAGGCCAAGACGCTGAACGAGGCGCTGGCTATCGTTGCCGAGGCGCGAGCACGCGGGAAGCCGGTCTCGGTCGGGTTGCTGGGCAACGTGGTCCAGGTGCTCGAAGATATGCTGGAGCGCGGCGTGGCCCCCGACGTGGTTACCGACCAGACGTCGGCGCATGACCCGGTCCATGGCTACCTGCCGTTGGACTGGACCGTGGAGGACTGGGAGGGGCGCCAGGCGAGTGATCCGGAAGGCGTCGCTACGGCGGCGAAGGCGGCCATGGGCCGGCATGTCGAAGCGATGAAGGCGTTCAAGGCGCGCCGCGCCGTCGTGTTCGAGTATGGCAACAACCTGCGCGGCATGGCCGCCGAGGGCGGTGCAACGGATACCAAAGCGTTCCCCGGCTTCGTTGAAGCCTATGTCCGGCCACTGTTTTGCGAGGGTAAGGGCCCGTTCCGCTGGTTGGCGCTGTCAGGCGATCCCGAGGACATCTACAAGACCGACGCCAAGGTGCGCGAGGTGATGCCCGACGCTCCGGCACTGCACAACTGGCTCAACAAGGCCCGTGAGCATATACAGTTCCAGGGCCTGCCGGCGCGGATCTGCTGGGTTGGTCTCGGCGACCGCGACCGGATCGCCCTCGCCTTCAACGAGATGGTCCGCACTGGCGAACTCAGCGCGCCGGTGGTGATCGGTCGCGACCACATGGATTCGGGCTCGGTCGCCAGCCCGACCCGCGAGACTGAAGGCATGAAGGATGGCTCGGACGCCATCTCGGATTGGCCGATCCTCAACGCACTCCTGAACACGGCCAACGGTGCAACCTGGGTGTCGTTCCACCATGGCGGTGGGGTCGGAATCGGGTATTCGCAGCATGCCGGCATCGCGGTGGTCGCAGACGGCAGCGAAGCAGCCGACGCGCGAATCGCCCGCACGTTTTGGAACGACCCAGCCAGCGGGGTGATGCGCCATGCCGATGCGGGCTACGATCTGGCCATCGACTGTGCGCGAAGCTGCGGTTTGGACCTGCCGATGCTGGACTAGATTTTCTCGGTCCGTTCTCTCTCTTGTCGCGAACCTGCCAGAGCGTCAGAGTTCATAAAAACAATCAATCACGTGCCTGTACTACCGTGGACAAGAAGAGCCGGGAACTGCTTGAAAGAGGCCTTCCGACGACATCCACATGGAAGTATCGGCGATCTATGAAAGGGGATGTCAAGAGAAACACCTCCCCGACGGGCTACCAGCCGGACACAGAATAATTGTCGGGCAGCCAGCCTCACTGTTCCGTTAAGCGAATTCCGAGTCGGGCAACTTCAAGAACAAGCCGTCGATCGAATAGACAGTCGTTCGAAAACTGAACAGCAATAATTTGGATCGGTGATGCCGACCATAGATCTATCTGAGCCTCGGTGGGCTATCGCTGTTTCGGGTCGTGCGAGGGGGGATAGAGACTATATGGTGTCCTGCAAAAATGATGCTGCGGACAACGCCTATACCAGATCCTCACCCTCGATCCGTCCGTTTCCGTTCCTGTCGGTTTGTGCCTGTTCAGGTTTTGCCGCCAGGGAATCAGAAACGGCTATGTCGTTGCATTCAGTTTCTTCGGGTCGAACGTCTCTCCTTTCTTCCACATCGTCAAAGCCACGGTTGCGATCTTGCGTGCCACGGTCAGCCGAGCCATTTCCGGTCGCATGCCCTTCCCCTCGAGACGGTCCAGATACGGCTGCCAGAAGTGGCTCACACCGCCGGGGGTGGCAGCCGAGATGAAAGCGGTCTTCAGGCGTCGGTTACAGTTCCGGTTCAGTCCCCGCGTGGCCACGGGTTTGGATCGCCGTACGACACGGCCCCCTCGCAGTTCGTACTCGGCACTGCTGTGCGTGACCGCGGCCAAGCCGCTGTAGCTCCAGAACTGCCGCTTGGTCCGGAAACGATATGGCGTGTCAGCCGTAGCCACGATCTGTGCCGATCGGATCGGACCCAGCTGAGGAATCGTCCGTAACAGACCTACGGCGCGGTGGCGCCGGCCTTCGGCGATCAACTGGGCTTTGGCTTGCTTCCGCAGCTCCCGGACCTGGTCCAACTGTTCGTACAGCCACGCCACACGCTGACGCATCCCGGCTTCGGGCAGCTTACCGAGCCACTGCTCTCGCTGTCTCACCGAGTACACTCCGATTCCTGCGGTTCGGATGCCACGACTCCGATACATCGATTTGATTCGGGTCATCGTCCTTTGCGTATCGACGGAGAACGTCTCATACGCACGCACCATTTGTTTGAGTCTCCGTGTCTTGTCGTGTCCGTGCCAGACTGACTCCACCAGTCCGGCTCGCAACAACTCTGCCAGCTTCCTGGCATCGATCTTGTCTCCCTTCGACCCGGCAGTCAGTAGTTTGTTCCGTCGCGGATTGCACACCACCACTTCCTTAACGAGATCCCGAATCACTTCGTGCAGCCACTCGGCTTGCGTGGTCTCCTCCAGCGTCACATGCACCGGTCCGCTCACACCTTCGATCATTCGCCGGATCGCCGCTGCCTCGGTCCCCACGATCGTCTCCATCACGGTCTTGCCTTCGGCGTTCACTACCGCAACCACAGTCGTTGCCTGGTGGACATCCATCCCCATATACTTGTCTCGTTTCATTACAACGCTCCTTTCTGGGATCAACGCTGTTACGTTGATCAGGTTTGTTGAGAGTTTTCTCTCAACAAACCCCCAGATAAGGGGCGTCCTTTCATACTGCGACTATACATGCATGTGGTTCACCTCACGACCAGCTTCGGGCCGGGTCCGATTCGATGGACATGGAACGTCGAATCGGTCAGCATAGCGCTCGTCTGAAAGTACCAGTTTGAATGACCCCTGACCGGCGTGGCTAGGCAACGAAACGCGTCGTGTCGTTACGAGGTCCCGCCTAGTACCTGTGAGGTCGTCGGAACTCAAGATGAAGTTATTCAGAAGCGTGAGCCGCAGATTGGGAACTGGGACGATACGGTTGCTACCGGAAGCGCTATTCGAGGTGGGGCTGATCATCTTCGCTGTGCTTGTGGCCCTTGGAGTGGATCAGTACCGGGAGAATCGACAGGAGCGGCAATTAGCCGCAACCGCTCTCGACCGGATCGAGACAGAGATTCGATCCAATCGAACAGGACTACTGGGTGTCCGCGAAGACAACGTCGCATTGCTTGCAGACCTCGACGCCGCGGTCGCGCGCTACGCCGCGGGTGAGGCCTTGGGAATCTCAGGCGTGCGGTACGAGGTCTCTCTGTTGGGGTTAGTCGCGTGGGAAACGGCGCAAACTACAGGTGCGGTGCAGTTCATCGAGTTTGACACGGTGAGCCGGATTTCAGAAGTCTATCGGACTCAGCAATTGTATCTGGACCGCCAGGACCAGATTGTGACAAATATCGCGAGCATCGGCGGTCGAGGAGACGAACTCCGGCAGGTGTTGGGATCGATCCGAGGTGGCCTCTCGATCACCCTCAAGATGGAGTGTGCGCTGCTGACCGAGTACGGCGACCTTCTTGAAGAACTGCCAGGTGAGCGCCCGGAAGTCGGAGCAGTTGACGGGGCCCTCCCCCAGACTGTGAGTAACCCGGAGGTGTAACCGCACAGTCGGAGAAGTGAAACGCCCTTGTTTGCGGGGTCTTCCTGAGAATCCACATCTACGAGTAGGTGATCTATGAAAGGGGATGTCAAGAGAAACACCTCCCCGACGGGCTACCAGCCGGACACAGAATAATTGTCGGGCAGCCAGCCTCACTGTTCCGTTAAGCGAATTCCGAGTCGGGCAACTTCAAGAACAAGCCGTCGATCGAATAGACAGTCGTTCGAAAACTGAACAGCAATAATTTGGATCGGTGATGCCGACCATAGATCTATCTGAGCCTCGGTGGGCTATCGCTGTTTCGGGTCGTGCGAGGGGGGATAGAGACTATATGGTGTCCTGCAAAAATGATGCTGCGGACAACGCCTATACCAGATCCTCACCCTCGATCCGTCCGTTTCCGTTCCTGTCGGTTTGTGCCTGTTCAGGTTTTGCCGCCAGGGAATCAGAAACGGCTATGTCGTTGCATTCAGTTTCTTCGGGTCGAACGTCTCTCCTTTCTTCCACATCGTCAAAGCCACGGTTGCGATCTTGCGTGCCACGGTCAGCCGAGCCATTTCCGGTCGCATGCCCTTCCCCTCGAGACGGTCCAGATACGGCTGCCAGAAGTGGCTCACACCGCCGGGGGTGGCAGCCGAGATGAAAGCGGTCTTCAGGCGTCGGTTACAGTTCCGGTTCAGTCCCCGCGTGGCCACGGGTTTGGATCGCCGTACGACACGGCCCCCTCGCAGTTCGTACTCGGCACTGCTGTGCGTGACCACGGCCAAGCCGCTGTAGCTCCAGAACTGCCGCTTGGTCCGGAAACGATATGGCGTGTCAGCCGTAGCCACGATCTGTGCCGATCGGATCGGACCCAGCTGAGGAATCGTCCGTAACAGACCTACGGCGCGGTGGCGCCGGCCTTCGGCGATCAACTGGGCTTTGGCTTGCTTCCGCAGCTCCCGGACCTGGTCCAACTGTTCGTACAGCCACGCCACACGCTGACGCATCCCGGCTTCGGGCAGCTTACCGAGCCACTGCTCTCGCTGTCTCACCGAGTACACTCCGATTCCTGCGGTTCGGATGCCACGACTCCGATACATCGATTTGATTCGGGTCATCGTCCTTTGCGTATCGACGGAGAACGTCTCATACGCACGCACCATTTGTTTGAGTCTCCGTGTCTTGTCGTGTCCGTGCCAGACTGACTCCACCAGTCCGGCTCGCAACAACTCTGCCAGCTTCCTGGCATCGATCTTGTCTCCCTTCGACCCGGCAGTCAGTAGTTTGTTCCGTCGCGGATTGCACACCACCACTTCCTTAACGAGATCCCGAATCACTTCGTGCAGCCACTCGGCTTGCGTGGTCTCCTCCAGCGTCACATGCACCGGTCCGCTCACACCTTCGATCATTCGCCGGATCGCCGCTGCCTCGGTCCCCACGATCGTCTCCATCACGGTCTTGCCTTCGGCGTTCACTACCGCAACCACAGTCGTTGCCTGGTGGACATCCATCCCCATATACTTGTCTCGTTTCATTACAACGCTCCTTTCTGGGATCAACGCTGTTACGTTGATCAGGTTTGTTGAGAGTTTTCTCTCAACAAACCCCCAGATAAGGGGCGTCCTTTCATACTGCGACTATACGGGAGTTAGGATGCAAATCCGGGCCGCTTACGGAACCGGCACGCGTTCTTTCAGTTCTTCAAACCAATTCAGGACGATGTTGATCTCACGCCAAGTGGACGCCGGTGTACCGGCTAAACCCCTGTCGGCGACAAGCAAGCCATTGTTAGAGACTGAAATGTCTTCAAAGTTTCCGCTACCAGTAATCGGCTGGGGACCGCCCACGATGTTCAACGTCTCGGCATCGAAACGATACGCGACAAGACCATCAGTGCCCCCGGAGACGATGTATCCCGGAGCGGCATAAATTGATCGAAAGTCTGCGAACTCCACGTCAACGCGTTTGCAAGGATCTGCATCAAGCGTGCCGATACACAGGAACTGGGACGACCCCTGCGAGGGACCGGGTTCAAGCTCCTGCGGGGGAACAGATTCAAGATAGATAAAGTGGTGGCCGTCGGGCAGGAAATGGGGAGAGCGACTGTAAGGTAGTGAAAGGTCCCGAACGACAACAGATTCGGGAGTTCCTCCCGTCTCGGAAACCCGGTAGATTGTCAAAGGGTCTCCCGTGCTAAAGATGATTTGTCCCTCTTCGTTCCAGCTCCCACCGGATGAAGATCCAAATTCGATCTCGGCGATAGTCACCGCTCGACCGGATGCGATGTCAACGGTTCGAAGCTGCTGATCAGTGAAGTATGCGATTCTTTGGCTGTCAGGCGCCCAGAAGAGCATTCGCACGCCAATTTCGGCTGGATTGGCAAGGTTAACCTCATCTCTCGGTAATTCGCTGAATCGTTGAGAATCGAGGTTGTACAGCCAAAGGTTAGTTGTCTCAGCGTTACCACCGTCCGACATCGCCATAAACGCAATCCACTCCCCGTTCGGTGAAAGAGTACGCGACCAGGCAGAATAGATTCCTTCCGGCAACGGAATCGTGAACGCATAACGCGTCTGTATGCCCGAAACTTCTGGTTCGAGTGCGTAGCGAGCTAGATAGACGGCCATAGCAACGACTAACAGCGTCAATGCTAGTGTCAGTGGCACAGCCAAACGAGATCCGGGCTGCCTATCGGGAAGCCGATGCCGACCTCCCAACCATCTGAGGTCTAACATCAAATCGTGGATGGACTGCCACCGTTCAGCCGCGTCCTTGTCGAGGCAGCGGTTGATAAGGTGCTCTATCGACTCCGGCAAATCGGAACGGACATCCGTGAGAAGGAGTGGTTCTCGTTCGAGAATGGCCGCGATGATTGTTGGTCGCGTGTCACCGTCAAACGCCTTTCGGGCGGTGAGCATCTCATACAGGACGCAACCGAACGCCCAGATGTCGGTTCGGGCATCTGTGCGTTCACCTTGCAGCTGCTGCGGAGACATGTAGCGGAGTGTTCCCCAAGCGCCCTCGTTTGCCGTAAGCGGCTGGGTTGATCCGGCAGTAGTCATTTCCGACAGCGGTGTAACCTCCTGTCTTACTCGCAGCTTTGCCAATCCAAAGTCGAGGAGCTTTACGCCCGCTGACTTCGTCAGCATGATGTTGCCGGGTTTCAGATCACGATGCACCACACCCTGTCGATGAGCCTTGTCCAGCGCGTCTGCGATCTGGATGGCGTATTCGAGGGCCTGGTCTAGCGGCAGACGACCCTTCTCCAACCTCGCGGCCAGAGTGTCGCCCTCCACCAGTTCCATGACGAGGTAGTGAATCCCGTCCTGTTCCCCCACGTCGTGGAGTGTGCAGATGTGGGGGTGGTTCAGGCTGCTGACAGCTTTGGCTTCACGCTCGAATCGTTCCCGCCGTTGGGGGTCGGAGGCAAAGTGTTCGGGCAGGACTTTGATCGCAACGGTGCGGTCCAGGCGAGTGTCGGTGGCTCGATACACTTCCCCCATACCACCGGCACCGAGTTGGTCGGCGATTTCGTATGGGCCTAGCCGCGTTCCTTCCGTGAGAGACACACTGCACCCCGCTATGTTTTGGGTTATCCCGTAGAACTGGGTAAGTATTGCGGAAGGAAGGGGTTGGACGCAATCAGAAGGTCACATGCCTGGATAACCGTGCCACCTCAACCGATCGATGCAACACAAGCGTTGAATCGTTCTGCTGGAGTTTCAAACTCCAGCGTCTTACGCGGCCGTTCATTGAGCTCACGTGCCACCTTAGAAGTGGACCCCAATCGTTGGACAGCGCGGCAGCCATTCTAAGGTGGATTCCGCGGTTCATTATGCTGCCGAAGGCACCAGCGTGATCCCGTCGTAGACCTCGCCTGGGGTGAGATCGCCGAGAGCGGAATGGGGCCGGCGGTCGTTGTAATAATCCATCCACGCCCTGATATGAAAAGCCGATTCCCTGAAGTCCTGGAAGGCGTTGAGGTAGACGCATTCGTATTTCAGTGAGCGCCAGAGGCGCTCGATGAATACATTGTCCATCCACTGGCCTTTACCGTCCATCGAGATCCGGACGCCGTGATGCTTCAGAACACTGGTCCAGGTGGTGCTGGTGAACTGGCTGCCCTGATCTGTGTTGAAGATCTCTGGACAGCCATACCGTTCGATGGCTTCTTCCAGAGCTTCGACGCAGAACGCGGTGTCTTGCGTGTTGGACAGTCGCCAAGCCAAGACCTTTCGGGAATGCCAGTCCATGATGGCAACCACGTACAGGAAGCCGTGAGCCATCGGGATGTAGGTCAGGTCCGCGCACCACGCCTGATTCACCCGAGTGATCCGGATGTCGCCGAGCAGGTACGGGTACACGACGTGTCCGGGGGCGCGCCGGGACGTGAACGGCCGTGGAGCGACCGATCGCAGGCCCATGAGCCGCATCAGGCGACGGACGCGCTTCCGGCCCACACGATGTCCAGCGCGGCGCAGCTCGCGCGTCATCTGACGCGATCCGTACCAGGGCATCTCCAGATACAGACGGTCGATGACACGCATCAGAGCCCGATTCCGCTCACTCTCGCCGCGTGGCCGGTAATACCAGCTCGACCGACTCATTCCGACCAACTCGCACTGTCGCGCCACGCTCAGCTTCCGGTTCCGGCGTCTGATCATCCGTCGCCTCCGATCCGCGCTCATCGATCGAAGGCTCCGGCCAAAAAATCCCGCTCCACCACAAGTTCCCCGATCTTGGCCTGTAGCCGTTTGATCCCGTCTTCGTGGTTTCGGTCCGCTGGGTTCTTACCTCGCTGGAACGTCTCTTTCACGCCGTCCAGCGCCTCGCGCTTCCACTTCGCGATCATGTTAGGGTGTACTTGGTACCGTGACGCCAGTTCGGCCACAGTCCCGTCTCCCCGCAGCGCGGCGAGTGCGACCTTCGCCTTGAAGTCCGCTGAAAAATTCCGTCGTTTCGCCATTGTCGTAAGGTCCTCTCATCTGTGCGGAATCTACCTTACAACGCTGTCCGAATTTCTGGGTCCACTTCTCTTGTTCAGGTGCGCCTGCGAGTGCACCGATAAGTCGGTTCTCTTTGGGAAGTACTGTCGGAGCAGGCCATTCGTGTTTTCATTGGAACCACGTTGCCATGGACTCTGCGGATCGCAGAAGTAGACGTCGATGTCGGTCGCCAGGGTAAACCGCTTGTGATCGGCCATCTCCCGACCACGATCCCAGATCAGTGATTTGTAGAGTTCTGTGGGTAGCTTGCTGGCATGTTCGATCAGCGCCGAAATGACCGTCTCTGTTTCCTTGCTCGACACTTTCGCTAACATGACGTAACGCGAGTGACGTTCGACCAAGGTCGCGATGTGAGTGTTCTTGGAGCCACTGAGAAGATCACCTTCCCAGTGACCCGGCACGGCGCGATCTTCCACCGATGCTGGACGCTCACGGATCGATACCATGTCGGCGAGTTGACCCTTGCCATGGCCCTTCCGGGTTGCATGTTGGGATCGACGGATCGCTCGCTTCGAGCGCAAACACTGAGTCAGTTCTTTCTTCAGAGCACCGCGGGCCTGAATGAAAAGACTGCGATAGATGATCTCGTGCGACACGTGAAGCGACTCGTCTGCCGGATAGGTGTGCTTCAGCCACCCCGCGATCTGCTGAGGCGACCAGTCCAGTCGCAGCTTGTCTTCGACAAGCTGCCGAAGCCGGGGATAGCGAACCAACCGGCATCGCTTCGGGCGACGCGCTCTCTCCCAGGCTCGTTCATCCGCAACCAACGCCCGATAGTGATCATAGCCGCCATTGCGCCCGATTTCCCGACTCACCGTTGAGGGCGGGCGACCCAGCAAGACCGCTATCGATCGGATCGTCCGTCTCGCCGCAATGCCTCTGGAAATCTCTTCACGCTCTGCCAAAGTAAGCACGCGGCAGGAACGGGATCGGACCCGAGGGCGAATGCCGCCGTACACCGCCAATCGACCATGAATCGTCACGCCATCCCGGTCCAACACACGGCCAATCGCTTTGGTCGACTCCCCTTGCTGCCATCGATCCCACATCTCGGCGAGTTCCGTGGAAGTGAACCATCGTCGCTTCCTCATCGGCCGCCTCTTTCGTTTCTTGGGCATACACCTCACCTGTCCTTTCTTGTGAAGTGTTGCATCGATCTATTGAGACCACCCGACTTATCGGGAGTTGAGAATACGAATCCCAGCCGCTTAGAGCACCGGCACCAGTTCCTTCAGTTCCTCGGTTCAGTGTTGCACGACAACGATCTGCGGCTCCATGAGTGCACTCAGACCCACAAGAGCTTCTGGTTGCTCGGAAACGAGCTGTCCGTCGCCAGAAACGACATCGTGGGTGAAGGCCTCCCTGATTCAGCTACTAGATGTCCCTGGCACAAGCTGGGAATGGCTTCACGCAGGTTCCTCGTCGTCCAACTCGGGTACCTCAACGTCGAAGCCAGGGAACACCTGGCCCAGCAACGGATGGGTGTCGACGAACGAAATGTTCTGCCGGTACATCAGTTCGCGTGACGGGCGAGGGTAGATGGTGCTGACTTCCTCGGACGACATCGCAGTCGACACAGGTTCGGGACGCGGGTGATAGTTCGCGTCTTCTGCGCGCGGGACCGACTCGACCATCTGCATCATGCCCTGGTCTTCGTGGGCCAGGATGTGACAGTGGTTTACCCACTTTCCTGTGTAGTCTGCGAACCGCGACCGGAAGACAACCCGGCCGCCGTCTCGGGGAATCGACACCGTGTCCATCCAGCGAGGCTCGGAGAGGATGTTGTGCAGGCGCCCCTCTTCGTCGGGCACTTCAACGCGCAAGACCCAGCACGGGTTTACGTGGATGTGGAACGGATGGTCGGCGCCTTTAGTCGTGATCCGAAACTCAGGGTCGACCTCGAACCGCGCTTGTCCCTCCGCACGGGTCATCGGATAGGCCGTGTAGTGCAGTAAGTTCTGGCCTGGCTGGGGGAAGCGTTCAGCGTCCGTGGGGCTCCAGAGAGGTGCCGAGCAGTTGTAGACCACCCATTCTTCCGCAGTCTCTACCAGAGGCATCGGGTGGGTGTCGTCCTCCGAGTGACCGAACTTGTGGGCAGAGGCCGGGTTCGGGTTTGCCGCAAGATCGAAGTCCGGGTGGATCGCCATCGTACCAAAAGCCGGCGCCAGCAGGACAGGCGTGCCATTGATCTCTTCCCACAGCAGGCCCTGAAGATCGGAATTCGCGGTTGCGAACGCTTCCGGGACTTCGATCAACGGGAAGTCCGTCGGCCCGGTGCCGGAATAGCTGACAACTCGGGTGCGTGCGCTTCCGGTGGGAACGCCTCGCCGCGCGGCTTCATCCGCAGGGACGCGCAGTTCTTCATTTTCGACCGGTTGCAGATAGGACGGCACTTCAGGAAGAACGGAGTTGAGGGTCATGACGTCGAAGTCGCCGCCTTCGACGGGCTCACCCGAGACATAGACGTAGCCCACGACGACATCCACCGGTGCCGGGTTGCCCCGAGCGAATCCTGATGCTCCGGTTGCGATGCCGACCTGCAGGCGCTGCTGGTAGTTGTCGGTTTGGAGTCTGAACTCCTGGGCGAAGATCGTATAGACCTTTCCAGTCGCATCGGCCGGCGCCTTGAAGATGACGTCGGCCCGGTTGGCGTTGGCCATGAAGATCTGGTTGGGACGGACGAAGACGTTGCGGAGGCTGTCACCGTCGCGATAACAGTCCTCGACGTTGCGCAGCAGGGCTCGTGTGGGGTCCTCACCGGGCTCGGGCTCCCTGTCGAGCGGATTCAGTGTCCCCGAGTTCTGAGTGGACAGGTCCCTGATGACATAGCGGGCCTGGCCCCCTTCGACCGAGACGAGCGTGATGCCGTCGAATGCAAGCTGGTAAATGCCGACCTTGGCGTCTTCGACCTCCTGACGGCTGGCAGGCTCGAACGTCCGCTCCCCGCCGTCTTCTCCAGCGACGACGCGCCAGAGCTGACGGTCGTTGAAGACGAACTGGCCTTCAAGAACCATGAAGTTCTTGAAGCCGCGACCGTCGACGCTTGCGTTCAGGAGACGCCAGCGCTCGACCGCTCCAGGTCTCATGAAGATCGTCGCCGGCGCGAACTCGCCGTTGACTGCTGTTGGAGTGGGTGCCCGAAACTGGTTTCGACGTGGGCCGCGGTCGAAATCGAATGACGACACGAGGACCCGCTGGATCATCATCATCCGTTCTCGATAGTCGAACGGGCCCGTCTTTTCAGTGAGGTCGGGCCGTGCCCGTCCCGTCATCCGGAGGTTGATCGCGTCGTCCACGTCCCCTTCCACCACGAGAAAACCGGCCATTCCGCCGGCCACCTGGTCGTGCGTCGAACCGTGGGCATGGGGGTGGTACCAGTGCGTTCCCGGCGGATGGGGTTGAACTGGACTCCCGTTCCCGAGACGTTGGGTCCTCTGGACGTCGCCTAACGGATGCTCGAAGTCAAGTTCACCCACGCGCTCGTTTTCACCGAGTTGCCGAAACTGCGGATCGGCAGCCTGCTGCCAATACTCGAAGTCTGCGCGGGGAATGACACGCAGCATGATGTTATCGCCCGCCGTGCCGTTGGGGTTCATCTCGGGCTCGACATGCAGACCGTGCGTATGAAGGTTCGTCGTGTGTGAGGCGTGGAGCGCGTTGGCGGGTGTGCTTAACAACGCGTTGTCGATGAACTCCACCTGAAGGTACTTGTAGAACTCGTCGAAGCGGTCCGCGAGTATCGGGGCTGGGACACCGCTGGGAGGCAATTCACACTCGGCATCCTGATCCAGCATGGCGCAGAGCGCAGCCTGCACTTTTCCGTCGGGGAGTTCGAAGACATTGGGCGAGGCTCCGACGGGGACTGCTCCGAAGTTTCGGGGGAGCATGTTGCGCAGCTTGATCCGCAGCAGTTCATCGCCCCGCATCCGGATGGTCGGTTCCGGGCTCGAACCGCTGAAGCTGAACAGCGGAGTGAACGGATTGCCTGTCGACGTACCGCGAGCAGGATGGGCGTTTCCAACAACATGCAGATCGAGTGCGGCGTCGGGCCAGTCTGCGGGTCTCCACACCCAGGGTTCGGTCCAGTCATCGGTCAGGAGCGTCGTCGGATTGACGACATTTTCTGGTGAGGGCTCCTGCGGTGGTTGTGCGCCCTGGCCCGTACCGGGCCCCTGCGTGGGGGCTGCCCATACTTCAACCGTCCGACTCGCACCAAAAGCAGCCACACCGGCAGCGCTGAGTTGTATCATTGCGCATCTGCCGATTCCCGTCGGTTTCCCGTTGCGCTTCTTTCGAATTGACACTCAACCTCCCTAGGAGCCTGTCGGGAATTGGCTCCCTCGAAGCAAGAATCAACAACTTACGAGCCATCCCTGGTCTGTAAGTTGTTGATTCTTGGTTGCAGACTTCTTATTCCCGACAGGCTCCTAGGAGACCTCCCGGTTCTCGTGCATGTTGTTTCCCAGCGTGCGCGGGGTCTCAGACTACGCAGGACCGGCGGGCCACTCGCGATTTACGCGGCTCACCGTATTGCCCTTCCGCAGGCCGTAAGAACGTCGGCGTCCTGAAAATTGTGCCTTTTCGCAGCTCAATGGCCGGCCCGCTGGTACCTCTGTCTACACTTCAAGTGCCACCTCACGATGACACCCGCAAGACTCGAGGCCAGGATGGAATCGCTACCTCCTTTCCTGCACGACTCTTTCATTCGCGACAACATGCCGGTTTATCCCGGCGTACTACGACACCGGCACCCGTTTCTTCAGTTCTTCGAACCAGAGTTCAGGACGAGTTCCGGCCTGTAGACCCGACATGCGAACGGAGGCGTTCTTCGATCCCTCTTACAACTCGATGCTGTGGCAGACAGCTCGTGATAGATGTGCGCTAAATGAGGCTGATCGCCAAACTTACTTCCTGCTCGCTTCCGATGAGGTACACCCGGTCTCCTTCCTGCAATCTGAATTGTGGTCCGGGGTTGCTGATCACTCCGCCGTCCCGTTCCACGGCCACGACTGTTGCTCCGGATGTCTGCCGGATACCCAGTTCTTCGATCGATTTCCCGTCGGCGATTCTTCGGACTGTTGCTTCGAACATTCGGATTGCTTCGTCAACGGCCAGGCCCCGCAGGTCTTCCTGGCGAAATGGCTCGTAATGCTGCTGCCGGATATCAAGGATCGTGTGGTCGATCCTGGAGGGATGGATGCCCAGCCTGGCAAGAAGGCGCCTAATGATCGTGAGCGAGGTTTCGAACTCCTCGGTTATCACAGCATCCGCTCCTGCCTGGTATATGGGTTCGATCTCCGGTTCGTAGCGAGTTCTGGCGATGATGAACGTGTTCTGATTCAGACGACGAGCCGCCGCCACTCCCTGGCGCGTCGCCACGGGATCCGAGATCGCAAATACCACGGCGCGTGCGTGTGCCACATCCATCCACCGGAGGACGGTGTCGCTTATGGCATCTCCATAAAAGATCGGAACGCCTTCCTTGCGCATCTTGCTCACAGTTCGCGGGTTCATTTCAAGTACGACATACGGCAGGTCCGATGCCTGGAGTATCGCGGCAACATTACGTCCGTTCAGGCCGTATCCAACGATCACGGTGTGGTCCGACAGATGGGCCACGGTTTCCAGTTCGGTGTCGGCCGTAGTGCCACCATCCCCGGTCGGACTCGTCGGAATCCACGCCGAGAACTTCTGGGCGAAAGTGGACAGGACCATCGTGAACAGAATTATCGACAGGAACATCTGTTGCATTTCAGGCGTCAGAAATTCATCGACTTGCGCCGCTTGGAGCAGAACGATCGAGAACTCGCCGACCGGGGACAACAGCAGTCCGACCGCGATGGCGATGCGAAAGGGATATCCGATCAAACGCACCACTCCGGTTCCGATCAGCGTCTTGAGCACTACAATCGCGACCGCTATACCAACGATTGCAACCGCGTTGTCCAAGATAAATGCGGGTTCCAGCAGCATCCCGATGGATACGAAGAACAGGCTAGTAAAGGTCTCGCGGAAGGGCAAAACGTCAGACAGGACCTGGTGACTGTACTCGGATTCCGAGATCACGAGCCCGGCGACAAACGCTCCGATTCCGGCACTAAAACCGAATCGTGTGCTGAGCCAAGCAATCCCCACGACCGTTGCGATCACCGAGAGGATGAAGATGTCGCGGCTTCTGGCTTCGACTGTTCGTGCGATGAACCTGGGAACCACCGCTCTTGCTGCGACCAGAATCAGGACGATGGCCCCAGCCGAAAGCGCGCCGGTTCGGATCAAACTGTTGGGATCGATTGCCGTGCGGCCCGTGATGAAAGGGAGAAACAGCATCATGGGCAGTACAATGATGTCCTGGAAGATGAGAATGGACAGGGCGACATTGCCCTGAGGTGCCATCGAGTGCCCCCGTTCGTGGAGTAGGCGTAGTCCGATAACCGTACTGCTCAGCGCCGTCAGCATTCCGATCAAGATTCCGATGCATGTCGAACCGCTGAGCCACGAACCGATCAGACCTACAATCGCACCGGTCACCAACACCTGCGCACCACCGCCGACCAGAACAACCCAGATGGACTTCTTCAGCTTTGCAATCGAAAACTCGACGCCGATGGAAAATAGCAGCAGCATTATGCCGATCTCTTCCATCGCGCGAACCTCCTCAGTGGAGGCGATCAGGCTGAGACCCGACGGTCCGATCAGCATGCCGGCGACGAGGAAACCCGTGATCGTCGACAAGTGAACAGCGCGGAATACATACGACACCACGACCGCAGCGCCGAACAGAATCGTTAAGTCGAACAAGAAAGTTTCTTCCATTGCCGGTTCTCAGATCCGAATTCATTCTGTCATGCTTTAGGAATGAGCGGTCGGCTGGCGACGTTCTCGGACTGCCGTGTCCTTGATTGGGGGCCAAATGACCGACCGGTTGCCTCTCGATCGAAGAATCACGACTCCTATCATCTATAGCTATTGCTCTGCTCCAGATATGCGTGCGCGGAACTGCTAACTCCATAGTGAGAGAGGACTTTGAAGAGGTCAATACGCCTCACGATGTCCAGTAAACGACCACCGAGACTTTCTCCTGTTGGCAGACTCATACGGCTTCTCCTGCCGACGAGACTCGAACTCGGGACCTCCGGCGTGACAGGCCCATTCCAGTACAACGTTTTCAATTGTTTCAACAAGTTGCCGTGGTCAGAAGCGGCCACACGCGGCCAGAAAACGGCAACCGTGGCAACCTATGGCAATCAGCAGATGACTGGATTCGACCGGTGACGGCAGAGTCCCCACAAGAATCCCCCACAAATAGGAGCGGAGTTTCACTGAGCCGGCGTTCCGGCACCCGAATTGCCTGACCAATCCACCGCCGATTCCCTAGGTCAAAGAATGAGCCCCTGTTACAATGCCGCCGATTCCAGACAATTTCCGGCACGCTTGGACGCGTTCCGATCTTTGGCCCTGCGATGAGGCGGAGTACCCGGAGCAGGATTCCAGGGGAGACAGGCGAAGGAATCGCAAGCGCATCAATCCGTCGGGTTTTTCCTTCGTTCAATCTGTTCCCGATCATCAGCACAAAAGGGGAGTTCAATCATGAAGAAGCTAACTTACCTCGCGGTCTTGGTCGTTGTGGCGGCCTTCCCGTCGACAGCCATGGCCGACGATACGATCTGCGCAAACATGTCCATCTCCGGGACTCACGATAACGTGATCGTGCCGGCAGGCACGTTCTGCACCCCTGGGGCAGCTGGGGCCACCACCATTACGGGTAGTGTCAAGGTCTACGGCCGTTACAATGCGCGTGCTGGAACCACGATCCATGGAAACATCGATGGGGAACCCGGCCATGTCTGGGTGCGGCTCTTTGGTCTTGGGGTCGTCGTTCACGGAAATGTCCAGATCAAGCAGGGCGTCAACACCCGTAACGCCGGAAGCGCCGGATACCTTACCGGAACCCGAATCGACGGGGACTTTCAGTGGGAAGAGAATTCCATGCGGCTGCTCGCCAGTGGCGGCATTATTGGAGGGGACCTGAAGATGGAAAAGAGCGACAGCTCTTCTAGGAACCTTCCTATTGGAAGGATCTTCGGCAACACCATCGGTGGGAATCTGCAGTGCAAAGAGAATACACCTCCGCCGGTCGGTGGGGGCAATTCCGTCACCGGCAATATGGAAGACCAGTGCTCTGCTTTCGACTAAGTCGCGCTTCGATCCACAGTTAGTAAGCAAACGACCCTTCACCCCCAAGTCTGGTTTCCAGGGTGAAGGGTCGAGTCCCTATGGGTGCTTGGTTGCATGTTCCGTGTGTGTCGAAACGAGGTGAAATCCCAGTTAAGCCTAACTACAAGAGGGGGCTTGGAAGCAATCAAACAGTCACATGCTTGGGAAACCGGCTGGTCTCAATGGATCGACGCAACACTTTATCTTAAAAGGAAGAGGTGGAGTGTATGCGGAAAGGGATGCGATTCGGTTTCACGGCGGCGGAGAAGGCGGAGGTATGGGATCGGTGGCGGCGAGGGGAATCTCTGCATGAGATCGGGCGAGCGTTTGGCAAGCTGTCATCGTCTGTCTATTGTCAGCTGGCGCATACCGGAGGCATTCGTCCTCGACCACGACGACGGTCGAGGTTGGCTTTGAGCCTGTCGGAACGTGAGGAGATCTCCCGCGGGATCGCGGCCGAGCAGTCGTTGCGTTCGATCGCAGAGTGTCTGGGGCGTTCACCCTCGACGGTGAGCCGGGAGATCCAGCGCAATGGGGGCTATGATGACTACCGGGCGTCTGTCGCCGATGAACAGGCTTGGAACCGGGCCCGTCGCCCGAAGCGATGTCAGTTGGGTCGCCATCCGCGGTTACGGCGAATGGTGGCGAGGAAGCTCCGGCGGAATTGGTCGCCCGAACAGATCGCCGGCTGGCTGAAGCGATCCTATCCAGAGGATGAGTCGTATCACGTGTCCCACGAGACGATCTATCGCAGCCTATTCGTGCAGGCGCGCGGGGTGTTTAAGAAAGAACTACTTAGACATCTGAGGTCGAGACGAACGATTCGTCGATCCCGACATTCCAGTCACAAAGGTCACGGGAAAGGGGATCTCGCCGATATCGTATCGATTCGTGAGCGCCCGGCCGAGGTCGAAGATCGTGCCGTTCCCGGTCACTGGGAGGGAGATCTGATAGTGGGATCGAACAACACCTACATTGCGACCCTGGTCGAACGCCATACCCGTTACGTGATGTTGGTGAAAGTGTCGGATAAACAGACCAAGACCGTCGTGCCTGCACTGATCAAGCACGCGAAGAAACTACCGACCGAGCTGTATAAATCGCTGACCTGGGATCGCGGCAAGGAAATGGGAGATCATCGGCGGTTTACCCTGGCGACCGACATCGACGTCTACTTCTGCGATCCGCAGAGTCCATGGCAACGTGGTTCCAATGAAAACACGAATGGCCTGCTCCGACAGTACTTCCCAAAGAGAACCGACTTATCGGTGCACTCGCAGGCGCACCTGAACAAGGTGGCACGTGAGCTCAATGAACGGCCGCGTAAGACGCTGGAGTTTGAAACTCCAGCAGAACGATTCAACGCTTGTGTTGCATCGATCGGTTGAGGTGGCACGCGTACTCGGAGAGGTGGACTCAAGCACTCGATCCTCCGAATGGATGTCGAGCGGTTCACCGAATCGCTTCGAAATGCGCACCCTATCCGCACCCAACAGCAAAGCCCGGGAGTACTCCCGGGCTAACTTGCTGTATCTAAACGGGGCCGACGAGACTCGAACTCGCGACCTCCGGCGTGACAGGCCGGCGTTCTAACCAACTGAACTACGACCCCGTGGACAATTGAAGATGATAACCGCTACGCGAGACGCTTCGCAATAGGGATTGAGTCGGTATTAGACGGCGCCGGGGAGTATCGGACGTTGGTGATTGAACATTGGACATTTCATGTTTCTCGGCCGCGACGTGCTTCGTCCTCAGCGCGAATGGGAAAGTCGAATGATCCACGCCCAGCGCCCGAGGATAGAAA
This sequence comes from Terriglobia bacterium, assembly GCA_965206125.1. Lineage (GTDB taxonomy): Bacteria > Acidobacteriota > Terriglobia > 20CM-2-55-15 > 20CM-2-55-15 > CAXWPM01. The sequence goes on along the minus strand of CBDBIN010000038.1, from coordinate 122,254 downwards.
AAAGGGCGGCCCGCCGGGGCCGCCCTACTGCTCATCAGTCTGAAGGGAAGTTTAGATACCACCACCGCCCGGACGCCGCCGCAGGCTGGGACGATCGTCGTCCTTGGGCGCCCGGTCCGGGTCCTTGCCGTCCTTACGCTCCAACCGCGGACGTTCGTCGTCCGGACTCTCGGTTATCACCTCGTCATCCCCGGACTCCGTATCGGGACGAGCCGTTCGCCGCCGCAGGCTGGGCCGGCTGTCCTCTTCGTCCGCCTCGAGAGGTTTGCGGTTCTCGTAAGCGATGAGTCGGTCTTGCACATCCTGGAATTCCGATGTGGTCAGGACATACTGATCCTTGCCGGGAAGGACCAGATCCATGTTCCTCATGGTCTTTTCGATCCGATCCTCGGTCGGAGGATGGGAGGCAAAAAGTGAAGAAATCGATCCCGGTTTGGCGGTTTCGCGGGCCTGGATCTTCTCAAAGAACGTCACCGCGGAACCCGGATCGTAACCCGTCGCGTACAGGTACTGCATGCCGAGGAAGTCCGCTTCTTCTTCCGCCCCGCGGGAGAACTTCATGAACTGCATGGGGATCGCGATCCCCGCTGCTTGCCGAATACCGAAACCAGCCACTCCTCCCAGGAAAATCAGGGGCAATGTCGCCCAGTTGATGATCGTTCCTTTCGCGGCGTTCTCGGTGCCGTGTCGCGCCGTGACATGCGCGATCTCGTGCGCCATGACTCCGGCCAGTTCCGCTTCTTCATCTGCATTCAGGATGATGCCCGTGTTGACGAAGACGAACCCGCCCGGCAGGGCAAAGGCGTTGATGCCGTCATCGTCGATCACCTTGAAGGTGAACGGCACCAGGGCGTCGGAATTGCGAACGATGTTCTGGCCGACGCGATTAACGAACTCGGTGATGACCGGGTCGTCGACAAGCTTTACCGAACGCTCCACGTCTGCGGCGAGCTGCCGGCCGAGCGAAATTTCCTCCTCGAGTGAGGAGAAGTTTATGTTAGAGAAGATGCCGCCGTTGATGTCGCGATTTCCGATATTCTCGATGTCGGAATTCTTGGGCTTCTTCTGCTCGGCCGCGAACACTGGGTTGGCGGTAACAACGAGCAGGACGAAGGCCATTGCAACCCGGATCAACTTGTGGATCATAGTGATTCTCTCCGAGATATACGGTTTATCCATCGTAATGACCGCGCGCGCGCGGTGTCAAGGTATTTGGACGGGCCGCGGAGCGTTTGGATGCATCTCTATCAATAGAAAAGACAAGGGTTTGGCCAACTGGGTTTAAGGTCAAAGCGCGATTCGCACCGCTCGGCGGCTGATTGTCGAGTTCAAATCGATGGAACAGGCATGCCGACGACGTCTTCGATGGCAATAAGCTCTTTAATAACAAAGGGTTCTGCGTATTCCACGCCTGCCTGGTGGCCGTAGAACTTCATCTGGGTCCGAACCCGGTCGATCAGTCTCGCCCATGCGGGGAAGAGCTTCTCGATTTCTCCCATGTCCCCCTGGAATTGCGAGGCGAAGCAGTTGATTGCTTCCAACTTCTTGTCAAAATTAGGGGCTGACGTCGACGACAAATGAAGGTGCGACGTCCCAATAGATCGTCGAATAGAGGATTTTGTGGGGCCGATGCGGAGCGCCGTCGACTTCGGCCTTCTTGAGTCCGGCGGCGTAGCAGGCTTCGTATCCCAGCGTGGCCGCCGTGTAGTGGTCCGGGTGCCGTCCGCTCCAGTAGGGCAGAATGACGGTTCGCGGGCGCGCCAGTCGGATGCGTTCGTCCACCGCCAGCCGGTTTTCCACCGAGGCGGTGAGGCGGGCATCGCCCAGATCCATCTGCTCCCGAAACCGCGCCCCAAGAACGTTCCGAGCGGCCTCGGCCTCGGCCGCCCGCAGTTGCGGGGTTCCACGGGTACCCATCTCGCCGCGCGTCAGATCCAGAATCCCCACCGAATACCCACGCTCGACCATCTTCAGCAGCGTGCCGCCACACGTCAGTTCGACATCGTCCGGGTGAGCGGCGATGGCCAGAACATCTACCGGCTCCATAGACGCTCCAGCTTCCTTTCCAATTCGATCGGGTCGACCCGGTATTTAAAGGCCTTGTTGCCGTTGATGTGGATGACAGGGATCTCGGTTCCGTAACGGGACTCCAGTTCCGGGTTTTCGGCGATGTTGACAACCTCGAAGTCGAACGCGTAGCGGGTTTGAACGCGGTCGATAACGTCCCTGGCCTCGTCACAGAGGTGGCAGCCGGGCCGGGAGTACATTTCGATCCGCACCTCAGCCATGTTGAGAACGACTCGTGAAGACCGCTCCCCGCGCGTCACACTGAGGCGCCTTGAGCCGCCGGAAAAACTTGTTCGCGAACGCGATGTCGGCGCCGATCTGGCGCTTGAGCGCGTGGGCGTCCGGAAACTTCAGCTCATCTCGGAGGCGCCGCATGAAGCAAAGACGGGCCACGCCCTCTCCCGATCCGGGTGAGTCATCGAGCAGGTGGGTTTCGACGGTTCTTCCGACCTCACCGAAGGTTGGTCTGATGCCCACGTTCGTGACGGCGTCCATGAAGGCGCCTCCGTCCAGGGCCATCCGTGTCAAGTAAACGCCATCGGCGGGAACGAGAGGGTTGTTGGGCAGCAGGTTCAAGGTCGGCACGGTGACCTTGGCGCCACGCCCCCGGCCGGCGACGATCCGTCCGTCGATTTGATAGCTACGTCCGAGCAGCCTCCGGGCGCTGCGAACGTCTCCGCCGAGAACAAGCTGTCGGATGCGGGAGCTGCTGATGGGCTCTCCGCCTTCGAAGACCGCCGCGACCGGGATGACCTCGAAGTCATCCACTCGTTCTTCAAGAGTCCGAATATTGCCGCGGTGTCCATGACCAAACCGGAAGTTGTCACCAACGCAGACCGACCGCGCGCGAAGATGATCGATCAGGAAGGTCTGAATGAACTGCTCCGGGCTCAGCCGGGAAAACGCATCGTCGAAACGCTCCACGATCAGGACGTCGAGGCCCGTTTCGGCGAGCAGGGCGATCTTCTGATCGAGCGTGCTCAGCGCGATCGGCGCGTGTTCGGGGGCGAGGATTTCGAGCGGATGGGGATCGAAGGTGATTGCCACCGAGGGGCATCCCGCATCCTGTGCGCGCCGTCCCAGAGTGTGGAGTATTGCGGCATGCCCACGGTGAAATCCGTCAAAGTTCCCGATCGTGACCACGCTCCGGTCGAAAGACGGAGCTTGCCGAAGGCTGCGGATGACTTTCATGTATATTCGCTGGTCCGTCCGTATACCCGTGCCCGGTGATGGTCGGATCAACCCGTTATAATAACCAATTTCCAGGGGGGGAGGATGATCGGCCGCAACTTTGAACGGCTCGTTGAAATCATGACCACCCTCCGGGCACCCGAAGGCTGCCCGTGGGACAGGGAGCAGGATTTCGACTCGCTCAAGCCGATGTTGATCGAGGAGGTCTACGAATTGATCGACGCCATTGACGATCGGGATTACCCGGGTATCGCCGAGGAACTGGGCGACGTTCTTCTTCACATCCTCTTCAACGCGCAATTGGGAAAAGAGGCCGGCAAGTTCACGATCGACACCGTAATCCAGGGGATCTCCGAAAAGCTGGTCCGGCGACATCCCCACGTTTTCGGTAATGAAGCCGCCGCCGACGCGGATCAGGTTGTCACGAACTGGGAGGCGATCAAGGAGCGGGAGAAAGCCGAGAAAGGCGAAGGCGATCCCACCCGGCCGCCTTCGGTCCTCGAAGGCATCCCATCGAAGCTGCCTGCTCTTCACGAGGCGCACAAGATTTCATCCCGGGTCGTCCGGGTTGGCTTCGATTGGCCAGAGATCGACGCGGTGTTCGACAAGCTCCAGGAAGAAATCGCGGAACTTCGCGAGGCAATCGCCGATGGAAGTGCATCCGAGGCAGTGGCGGACGAAGTTGGTGACGTCCTGTTTACGATGGTAAACGTTGCCCGGTTTTTGAATATCGACACCGAGTCGGCGTTGAAGAGATCGAACCGGAAGTTCCGGTCACGGTTTCGGTACGTCGAGGAGCAACTTTCGCTAGAAGGGAAGACGGCCACCGACGCGTCGGTAGAAGAGATGGAGGCGTTGTGGCAGCAGGCGAAGCGGCGCTGACCCAGGGAGAACCCATGCATATCGACAGCATCACGTTACGCGAGGTCCGAATGCGACTCCTCCATCCTTTCGAAACCAGCTTCGGCGTCACCGAGGACCGTCGAATCGTGATCGTCGAAGTGCGCGAGGGAGCAACGATCGGCTACGGTGAGGTCACCGCCGCGGAGGGACCGTTTTACAGCCACGAGACGCCGGAGACCGCCTGGCACGTACTTTCTGACTTCGTGATTCCCCGAACGGTCGGGCGCGACTTTGCATGCGCGGCGGACTTCGCCTCGGTGGTGCACGGTATTCGCGGCCACAACATGGCGAAAGCGGGCGTGGAAACCGCGCTCTGGGATCTGGAAGCACGTCAGGCGGGGGTTCCGTTGTGGAAGCTTCTGGGCGGGCAGCGGGAAGAGATCGACTGCGGCGTGTCGATCGGGATTCAATCCTCCGTCGACCGGCTGCTCGAGAAGATCCAGACCGAGGTGGATGCGGGCTATCGGCGTATCAAGATGAAGATCAAACCGGGCAGGGACGTCGAGGATGTGGCGGCGGTTCGGGATGCATTTCCGGACCTCCTGTTGATGGCGGACGCCAACTCGGCGTATTCGCTCGACGATTTCGAACTTCTCAAGAAACTCGATGGGTATGACCTCATGATGATCGAACAACCGCTGCACTGGGAGGACATCGTTGATCATGCGGCACTCGGGAAGAAGATCCGGACGCCGATTTGCCTGGATGAATCGATTCACTCGGCCGATGATGCCCGCAAGGCAATCCAGATCGGTGCATGTCACATCGTGAACCTCAAGCTGGGACGCGTCGGAGGGCATCGGTCGGCCCGCGCGGTCCACGATATCTGCAGGGATCGAGGCGTTCCGGTATGGTGCGGCGGAATGCTTGAATCCGGCGTCGGCCGCGCTCATAACGTGGCGATGTCGAGTCTCGATAATTTCACGCTCCCGGGCGACGTGTCGGCGAGCCAACGTTATTGGGAAGAGGACTTGATCGCCCCCGAAGTTGAAGTCACGCCGGACGGCCGCATCGGGATGCCGACCGGGCCGGGGATCGGTTTTCGGCCGCGTATCGATTTTATAGACTCGATAACCCACCGCCACCGTTTGTTCGCGCCATGAGAGTCCTCAGTGCCGATTGGGTGTGTCCTGTATCCGGGCCACCGATCGCCCACGGATACATCGTTGTGGACGGGGACCGAATCGTTCGGGTGGAGACGTCCGCTCCCGAAGGGCCGGTGGAGGATTTCTCCGGCTGCGCGCTCATCCCCGGTTTCGTCAACACCCACACCCATCTGGAATTGACCGTAATGCGCGGCTTCCTGGAAAACCTGCCCTTCGCATCGTGGATTCGTCAACTCACGCGGACCAAGTACGAATGCCTCAGCCGGGATGACCTTGAGGTCTCGGCCAGGTTGGGCGCTCTGGAGTGCCTCGAGGCCGGAGTGACGTGCGTCGGCGAAGTGATGGACATCGGTTCGGGTTGGGATGCCATGCGCGAAACGGGCTTGCGCGGTGTGGCGTATCAGGAGGTCTTCGGTCCCGGAGAGGACTCGGCGGAAGAATCGGCCGCGGATCTGAGGCGGAAGATTGCAGCCCTCGCCCCAGAGCAGTCCGACCTGCAGCGCTTTGGGGTCTCACCCCACGCTGCATACACAGTGTCCCCGCGGCTATACGGACTGGTTCGCGAGATAGCGGATGCCGAAGAGTTGCCGATGGCCGTTCACGTGGCAGAGTCTGCCGCCGAAACGCTCTTCGTTCGCGACGCAGCCGGGCCATTTGCGGACGCCCTGCGCGCTCGCACGATTGGGGTGAGCGCGCAGGGTGTAGGACCGCTGGCCTACCTGGAGCGTCTGGGAATCCTCGGCGAACGGACACTGGCCATCCACGCTATCGAGGTGGAAGCTGGGGACATCCAACGCCTGGCAGGATCCGGGACTCGGGTCGCGCATTGTCCGAAATCGAACCTCAAGCTGGGCCATGGAATCGCGCCGGTCGACGAATTGCTCGATGCGGGTGTTGTGATCGGACTGGGAACCGATAGTGTGGCGAACAACAATACGGTGGATATGTTCGAAGAGATGCGGACCGCGGTTCTTCTGCAACGCAGCCGGACCGGAGATCCCGCGGCCATCGGTGCCGCCAGGGCACTCGAGATGGCGACTCTCGGGGGTGCGCGGAGCCTCGGGCTGGATCGACATCTGGGGTCCCTCGAGCCGGGCAAGCTGGCGGATATGGTCGTTGTCGACTTGAAAAGTGCCGCGACGCAGCCGGTCTTCGATCCGGTCGATGCGATCGTTTTTTCGGCAAACCGGGCTAACCTGCGCGCCGTTTTCCTCGGGGGTGAGCGCGTGCGGATAGACGCTTCCGAAACGATCGCCGATGCGCAGGCGATTGCGGAGAAGATGAAGTCTGACGAGGATGTTTGAACGAATATAAAGCCGCCGGGCGGGCACAGGTCCCGCCCGTACACGCTCATCGTGTGGCTTAGACCTGGCTGAGGATGTGGCCGAGCTTGTCCTTCTTGGTCCGGAGGTAGCGTTCGCTGGAATCCGATGGAGGGATCTCGATGGGAACCCGCTCGATTTCCCGGATCCCCGCCGCTGCCAACCCTTGCAACTTCTTGGGGTTGTTCGACATAAGGCGGATCCTGCGGATACCGAACTCGAGCAGCAGGGCAGCGCAAAGCTCGTAGTCGCGGGAATCGGCGTCGAAGCCGAGTTGGTGGTTCGCTTCAACCGTGTCGTGGCCGGAGTCCTGAAGCTCATACGCCATCAGCTTGTTCATGAGCCCGATTCCGCGGCCCTCCGCAAACTGGTAGATGAGGACGCCGTGACCTTCTTCGGCGATCTTGCGAAGTGCGGTGTCGAGTTGATCGCCGCAGTCGCAACGCGAAGACCCGAAGATCTCGCCGGTGAGGCATTGCGAATGGATCCGAACCAATGGGGCAGGCTGCGAGGCGGGCTCTCCCATAACGAGAGCGATGACGCTTTCGCGCTGGCCCGCATCTTCCTCGAAAGCGAAGATCGTAAACGTGCCGTAATGGGTCGGCAGCGCGGCCCGGGCTATTCGGCGCATCTTCATACGGGTGTCAGTTTAGCAGCCTTTGGCAGATCCCTGTGGGTCTGGCTGCTAACCGCCCTGTCGGGAGACGACGATATCGTCTCCGGTGCCGGACCTGCCGTCAGGACCAGCCGAGCTTAGCCGGAATCCGCCATCGCCGCTGGGTTCATAGACGATCGGCCCTCCCCAGGCGTCTTCCCGCACCAGGTCGGACATGAAGATTGGATGGAGCACATCGGAGATGTGCGCGCCCTCGGACAACTCGGGCAGGTTGCCGCGTTCCAGGCGGTACTTCTCGAGGCCTGCGACAAGAAGGCGAAATCCTTCATCAGTCTCCTCGCTCTGCTGCCGCTCCAACGCGATCAGGAGGGTTTCGATGTCGATCCACTGCCGGTCTCCCAAGCGTGCCGACACGATGTGCCACTCGCCGGCGGAGTTCTTTTCGAACGCGAAGGTCATCTTCACGGTGGTCTCGGCAATCGCTCGACTCTCGGTCTGGGTGTCGATTCTCGCGACCTCGATGTCGGAAGGAATCAGTGTCGCATCGCCCAGCGTGGCGATCTGCTGGCGCGCGGTGCGCGTTGACAGAGTGCCCCCCGAGCAGCCGGAGAGCGTTGCCAGTAGGGCAATTAGAGCGGTCAGGAGCGTCGTTCGCATGCGAAAATGGGAGTCTATCACGTTGTGATAATATCCAGCGCGATCCGGCGCGGCGTCATGCGGTACTGAGGCATGCATCCGCGCTCCTATGAGAGGAATCGTTGCGCATAAACGTTCTGTTCTTTGCGTCCCTGGCGGACATTGTCGGCTCCCGGAATCTCGAGCTTGAGTTGGTCGAAGGGGGCACGGTCGATGATGTTCTGACACGCCTGGAGTCGAAACACCCCCGTATGCGGGAATACCGGTCCTTCCTGTTGACAGCCGTCAACGAAGAGTACGTCGACCGGACCCACCGAGTGGCCGATGGCGATGAGGTCGCGATATTTCCGCCGGTCAGTGGGGGCGGCGCATCGAGGGAGGACCGAATCCGCGAATTGTCGAATCAGTTCTACCTCATCACTCACGGCGTCATTGACGCGGCAAGAATCGGGCGGGACTTGCTCGACGGAGGCGACGGCGCGATTTGCACGTTCGAAGGCGTCGTCAGGAACAACTCGAAGGGCCGCGAGACGCGCTACCTCGTGTATGAGTCTTACGAAAACATGGCGCTCGCCAAACTGGCCGAGATCGGTGCGAGAGTGCGCGAAACCTGGGATATCGATTCGATCGGCATCGCGCACAGGTTGGGCCGCCTCGAGGTGGGTGAAACATCCGTGGCCGTTGTCGTCACGTCCGCGCACCGCCGTGCCGCGTTCAATGCCTGCCACTATGCGATAGATCGCCTGAAAAAGATCGTACCGATCTGGAAGAAGGAGTATTTCGCCGACGGCGAGGTCTGGATCGAGGGCCAGGACGGATGAACAAGATCGCGCTTGTCGTACACGGCGGGGCCTGGGACATTCCAGACCACATGGTTGAGGATTGTCGGACCGGGATGCGCACCGCCCTGATCGATGGATGGTCGCTGCTTCAGCAGGGCGGTTCGGCCATTGACGCTTGCGAACGGGCCGTCATGAGGCTCGAAGACTGGCCGTCGTTCGATGCCGGTGTAGGCGCACATCTCAACCGGGATGGCAGGGTGCAGCTGGATGCCATTCTGATGGATGGCACGACGCTCGACGCCGGAGCCGTGGCCGTTGTCGAGCGCGTCCGGAATCCCATTCGGCTTGCCCGGCTGGTGATGGAAACCAGCCCGCACATGATGATTGTGGGGCCCGGCGCCGAACAGTTTGCCCTCGAAGGCGGCATCGAGTTGTGCGATCCGGAAGATCTGGTGATTGACCGGGAACGCAAGCTGTGGGAGGGCTGGAAGGCGGAATCGGCTTCAGCTGGCAGGATCGGGGGAAAAGGGACTGTCGGAGCCGTAGCAATCGACATGTACGGAAACCTGGCGGCGGCGACGTCGACGGGCGGGCCCGCGGCGAAGTTTCCGGGTCGGGTTGGAGATTCACCGATCATCGGGTGCGGCTGTTATGCAGACAATGCCTCGGGCGCGGCGTCGGCAACCGGTGAGGGGGAGGCCATCATGAAGGTTATCCTGTCGAAGATGGCTTCGGACCTGATCTCGCGCGGGGGCGAAGCCCAGAGTGTCGCCGAAACCGCCATGGGCTGCATGATGCAGCGGACCTCGGGAAAAGGCGGCCTGATCCTGCTCGACCGGGAAGGAAACGTCGGGGTTGCACACACGACCACCCGGATGGCTGCCGGCTACCGCACGACCGATTCCGACGATCTGAAGATCCTCATCTGATCCGCCGCTAGACTTTCTCCTCTCCGCGGGCCGCGGTCCATCGCAATACGGGTTTGCGGGCAGCGGCGGCTTCATTGATGCGCCCGATTCGAGTCGTGTGGGGGGCGTTCTTGACGAGCTCGGGATCGTCTTCCGCTTCCCGGGCGATGGCCCGCATAGCGTCGATGAAGGCATCGAGCTCCTGTCGGCTCTCGGTTTCAGTCGGTTCGATCATGATGGCCCCGTGTACGATCAGCGGAAACGACACCGTCGGAGGGTGGAAGCCATAATCCATCAGGCGCTTTGCGATATCGCCGACACCGACACCGTTGCGGAGCTGGATTCGGTCGGAAAAGACGACCTCGTGTAACGTCGGACCGTCGTAGGGAAGATGGTACGCGTCCTTTAGCCGCTCCCGGATGTAGTTCGCGTTGAGGACCGCGACGTCGGTAACCTCTCGAAGACCCTGTGGCCCGTTCGCCAGGATGTAGCACAGAGCGCGGACGTGCATACCGAACTGACCGTAGTACGCCTTCACCTTGCCTATCGAGTCCGGCCGCTGGTAATCCAGGTAGCAGGAACCATCGTCCCGGCGCCCGATCACCGGGTAGGGAAGGAACGGTTCGAGCGCGGAGCCGACGGCGACGGGTCCGCTTCCGGGTCCGCCGCCGCCGTGGGGCGTCGTAAAGGTCTTGTGCAGGTTCATGTGCAGAACGTCGATACCGAAATCGCCAGGCCGTGTGACGCCCATCATGGCGTTCAGGTTGGCGCCATCCATGTAAACCAGCGCACCCACGGAGTGAATCACGTCGGCGATCTCGGCAATGTCAGCCTCGAAGATTCCCAGCGTGTTGGGGTTCGTGATCATGATACCGGCGACATCCGAATCGACTAGCTGCCGCAGGGCTTCGAGATCGACGCTGCCCGATGGGCTTGAAGGCACGTTCTGACACTCGTAGCCGGAGATAGTCACGCTCGCCGGGTTGGTTCCATGGGCCGAATCAGGGATCAATATCCGTGTTCGGGGCTGTCCATACGCCTCGTGGTAGGCGCGAATCATCAGCAGCCCGGTCAACTCACCGTGGGCGCCGGCGGCAGGCTGCAGGGTCAGGGCTTTCATGCCCGTGATTTCGAGGAGGCACTCTTCGAGCGTCTTCTGGATTTCAAATGAGCCCTGGACCATCGTGTCCGGCATGTAGGGGTGGCTTGCGGTAAAACCGGGGAGTCGGGCAACCTGTTCGTTGATCTTCGGGTTGTACTTCATCGTGCAAGAGCCGAGCGGGTAAAACCCGAGGTCGATGTGGTAGTTCCAGGTGGATAGGCGTGTGAAGTGACGGATGACGTCCAGTTCGCTCAGCTCCGGCATGCCCGCAATGCCATCCCGCAGCAATTCCGCGCCGACAAGGTCCTGGAGGTTCTGCCGCGGAACGTCCGAGGCGGGGAGATCAAAGGCGCACCGGCCGGGTGATCCTTCTTCAAAGACGAGGCGCTCGTTTAGATTGATGTGAGTTTCGGCGCGCCGGTAGGAATCGGTCATTCGAGTCCTTCGATGAGCCGATCGATGTCGCTCTTCTTATGCACTTCCGTAATCGAGACGAGCAGCGAGTCGTCCAGTTCCGGGAAGAAACGGCCCATCGGAAGCCCGGCCACGATGTCCTGTTGCGAGAGACGATCGATCGCATCGACGCTTCCACCGTCGAGCTTGATGACGAATTCGTTGAAACGAGGGCCGGGGAAGCGGACGCTGTGTTTCGTGTCGCTCTCTATCCGGTCGGTGGCGTAGGCGGTCTTTTCGATGTTCTGTATCGCGATGTCTCGAAGTCCCTTTGGTCCCACCGTCGATAGGTAGATCGTCGTCATCAGGGCGCACAGCGATTGATTGGTGCAGATGTTGGATGTCGCTTTCTCGCGTCGTATGTGCTGCTCCCGGGTGGCCAGAGTGAGGACGAAGCCCCGTTTGCCGCTGCCGTCGTGACCCATGCCGACAAGGCGGCCGGGAATCTGTCGCAGGAAGCGATGGCGCGTGGCAACAAACCCGACGTGCGGACCACCGAAACTCATCGGAACGCCGAGCGATTGTGCCTCGCCGACGACAATGTCCGCGCGTCCCTCTTCCGATGGAGCGTCTCCCGGTGGGCGAAGCAACCCCAGCGACATCGCCTCGGCGACGTTGACGATCGCCAGGGCGCCCTTGGAGTGCGCCAGCGCGGCCACCGCGTCGAGTGCTTCGATCGTTCCGAAGAAGTTCGGAGACTGTACGATGACTCCCGCTGTATCCGGCGTGAGACCCGATTCCAACATCTCCATATCGATCCGCCCGTTCTCGAGAAAATCGACGGACTCAATCTCCAGGCCAAGCCTGCTTGTGTAGGTCTCGACCACTGCCCGGTATTCCGGATGGACCGACCGGGCGACGATGAACCGGCTCCTTCGCGTGATGCGATGAGCCATCAGGATGCCTTCCGCCAGCGCCGTGCTTCCGTCGTAGAGCGATGCATTTGCGATGTCCATGCCCGTCAGCTGCGCCATGTAGGTCTGGAACTCGAAGATCGCCTGAAGCGTGCCCTGCGCGATCTCAGCCTGGTAGGGGGTGTAGGCAGTGAAGAATTCGGAGCGGGAGATCAGCGCGTCGATGATCAAGGGGACGTAGTGGGAGTAGATACCGGCTCCGAGAAACGATAGCCGGTCAGTCTGGTTGTTCGCCGCAGCCGAGGCGAAGTACTCCAGCAGCTCCGGCTCGGACATCGCGGCAGGAAGGTCCAGCTGACTCTTCAATCTGAGCTCGTCGGGAATACCTCGGAACAGGTCCTCGATGGTCGTGACTCCGATCGCGGCGAGCATGGCCGCGCGGTCGGCTGGAGAATTCGGGATGTACCTCAAGGACTACTCTTCTCCGTTTTCGGCTGTGTCTGCTGTGTAGTCGGCGTAGTCTTCGGCGGAGAGCAGGTCTTTCAGCTCGGCCCGGTCCGTGAACCGGATCCGCACCATCCAGCCCTCGCCGTAGGGATCATCGTTGACACTCTCGGGAGCGTCGGTTAGGGCTTCGTTGACCTCTATTATTTCGCCCGAAACCGGCATGAAGAGCTCCGACACCGCCTTGACCGACTCGACCGTGCCGAACGCTTCATGGGCTTCGAACTTGTCTCCCGGAGTGGGTAGCTCGGCGTAGACGACCTCTCCGAGCTGGCTCCCGGCGTGAGCAGTAATGCCGACGGTGCAGTTATCGTCCTCGAGGCGAATCCATTCATGTTCCTTCGTGTACTGCAGGTCCTCTGGGTTCATTCCGAGCGTCTCCGTTTGTAGAAAGGGGTTGGCACGACTTCGGCATCGACCAGGCGTTTTCGGATCCGAACCTGGAAGCGTGTGCCTCGGACCGCGTGTTCGGTGGGCAGGTAGGTCAATCCGATGTTCTTCCCGAGCGTGATCGCCGGTCCTCCACTGGTGACCTGTCCGACTTCCCGGCCGTCGATCTCCACCGGGTAATGATCGCGGGCAATGGCGGTTCGGTCGAGGGTTGCGAAGCCGACCAGTTTTCGCGCTACACCGGCTTCCTTCTGGCGGGTCAGCGTCTCGCGACCGATAAAATCACCCTTATCGAGTTTCACGATCCACCCGAGACCCGCCTCGATAAGGCTCGTCGTTTCGTCAATATCGTTGCCATAGAGAAGCAACTTCGCTTCGAGCCGCAACGTATTTCGCGCGCCAAGGCCCGCCGGGAGCACGCCCAAGGGGGCCCCGGCTTCCATGATGGCGGTCCACACGGACTCAGATTCGGCGCGCGGGAAATAAAACTCGAATCCATCCTCGCCGGTGTATCCGGTCCGGGACAACAGACCCGACACCCCCGCCACAGTTTCGGTCCGGAAGCGGTAGTAGGCGATGTCCCCAGGGGGATGGTCGACCAGTTTCGCCATTACGTCCTCGGATTGCGGTCCCTGCAGGGCTAGCAACGTCGTTCGGTCGCTTGCGTCCTCCAGAGTCGCGGCCGACCGATTGTGCGATGCCACCCACTCGAAGTCCTTCCCGATGTTGGAGGCGTTGACGACCAGCATGTAGTTCTCTGGATCGATCCGGTAAACGAGGAGGTCGTCGACCACCGTACCTTCGGGATAGGCGAGGGCAGAGTACTGAGCCTGACCGTCGTCGAGCGCCGATACGTCGTTGGTCGTGACGAACTGGAGCAAATCGAGCGCGGCCGGGCCGCGGACGAAGAACTCCCCCATATGGCTGACGTCGAACAGCCCTGCCCGGGTCCGCACTGCAGTGTGCTCTTTGGAAATGCCGGTGTATTCCACTGGCATGACCCAACCGCCGAACGGGACCATGCGCGCACCCAGGCGCTTGTGGTGGTCATGGAGTGCGGTGCGCTTCGTGTCCGACATGAATGGGAAACGTCCTTCGCGTCGAGCACCCTTTTTCGCACTTCGATCCGTCCGGAGTCAAGGCTACCTGTCCGATAGATGGCAGGAGATGGGAAATGCCGGGATGCCCCCGCAGAGGTCGCGCGGTCGGTCCGAAGCGAGCTCGGTCTTGGATGATGCCGAAAGTGAACCGAGGGGACGTCGCCGGCCGGGGGAAACATCAATACGACGGGCGTTTCCCCGGCCAGAAGACTTTGAGAACCAGTTTACTGCGTGAAGCGCCTCATCATCGAGGACCGTTCGACCTGCCGGCCCCCGAAGAAGACCTCGGCAATGCTCCGTGAGTTGGTAATCGCGTCGGCGGGACTTTCCGGTGTGAGAAAGAAATCACCGCGCATGCCGACAGCAAGTCCGCCCGTGTCTTCCAGTCCCAGAATCTGGGCACCGGTCTCAACGGCGATCTGGACAGCCTGAAGCGGCGTCAGACCCGCCGCGACGAGAAGCTCCATCTCGCGATGCTCGAAGTATCCGGGGAACCGGTTGGTCGTGCCGGAGTCCGTTCCCAGGCCGATCCGCACGCCCGCATCGAACATGGCCTTCGCATTGCGCGTCGCCGTATCGAACTCGCTGCGCCAGCCGGGAAGGTTGAGATCCTGCTGAAGGGTACCGACGAAGCCCGGGCTGGAGACCAGTGATAACGCTGCCGCCGACACGGTCTCACGCATCGAGCTCTCGCCGACCCAGTCCGGCTCGTCCGCGTAGATGAACTGGGCCTCGTGAGCCGTTAGCGTCGGAACATAAAAGACATCGTTCGCCAGCATCGCCTGGATCAGAGCGTCGTCGACGTTGCGGTCACGGACGCTGTGCACAAGGCCGTCGATGCCGGCATCGACGAGGCTTTTGGCATCGTTCAAGTAGCGGACGTGGGCTACGACGCGCGTGTTGTTCTGATGCGCTTCGTCGATGACGGCCGTGTACAGGGCGGTGCTGAGCTTGGGTACGCTCGAGTAGTTGTTCGCGAGCTGCCCGCCCCGGAAGATCTGTCCGGAAACCTGGCGGCCGTCGTCAACCCAGATTTTGATGAAATCCACGTTGCTTGCGACCAGCTCGCGAACCGCCTCCCGGGCTTCATCCGCGGTTCCCACCTCGTAGGGGATCTCAGCGGCCGCCGGGATGTTCGTCGGCCAGCCCCCACGGGCGGTAATACCTCGGCCTGCCGTCAACAGTCGAGCGCTCGTCCGACCGCCGGCCTGCTCTTCGCGGATCTGAAAGGCGATGTCACCGGTATCGGTCCCCATCACCGCAACGGACCCCACGCCGTAGTACAGGTACCGATCCAGATCCAGCAGGATGTTGTCCCGGTCGTAGTTCGCAGCCGACATGAGGCGATCGACGAGAAGACCGACATGACCGTGGAGGTTGTGGAGAAACGGCATGACCGTGTGCTCGGACAGGTCAAAACGCTCCGCCCCGGGCGGATGTTCGACCTCCGACGCGGGGCCGATCGCCGTGATGATGCCGTCGTCCACGATGAAGGCCCCGTTCTCGATCGGATCGCTGCCATCGCCAAGGATCAGGGTTCCGTTTTCAAAGTATGTGACGAGTATTTCCGGCTCGTCCGACGCGACCTCTGGAGGGGCGCCGCATGCGCTCACTACCAGGAGGACCAAAGCTAGAAAGCAGACACGATTCATTCCACCAAGCTCCTATTTCAGAAAGGGGGTTCGCCAAAACCCCGAAGTATAGCATACGCTTGACATTCCGCTCCCTCGACTACAAGTTGAATAGCGGTTCCGGGTCGGAGCCGACGTTTTCGTCGACGGGTCGTGCGGGATCGGCGTTTGAGGTGCAGCTGGTTGGGTAAAGTCTTTGTCACACGCCGGGTCTTTGACGAAGCCGTCGATGCCCTCAAAGAGCATGTCTCGGTCGACATCAACTCGACCGATAGGATTCTCTCCCGAGATGAACTGTGCGAGCGGCTTTGGGACGCCGACGGAGTGCTGGCGTTGGTGACCGATACGATCTCGAGTGCGGTGCTCGACGCCTGTCCGAAGCTCAGAATCGTCGCAAACTTCGCCGTTGGCCTCGACAACGTCGATCTGGGTGCGGCCACCCGGAAGGGAATTCTGGTGACGAACACGCCGGGCATTCTCACCGAAACCACCGCGGATCTGGCCTGGTGTTTGATGCTGGCAGCGGCGCGGCGCATCGTCGAAGCCGATTCGTTCGTGTGCGATGGCCGTTTCGAGGCGTGGGGTCCGCGAATGCTGCTCGGCCATGATGTTTACGGGCAAACGCTGGGCATCCTCGGCCTGGGCCGGATCGGCCGGGCAATGGCCCGGCGGGCGGCGGGTTTCGGCATGCGAATCCTGTTCTACGACCCGATGGATCTTCCCGGCGAGTTGGTGGTGGACTTGGGTGTCGAGAAGGCTCCCCTGGAGAAGATCTACGCCGAGGCCGATTTCATCACCCTGCATGTCCCACTTCACGCCCAGACCCACCACCTGCTCAACGAAGCGGCGTTCGCAGCGATGAAGCCGAGTTGTATCGTTGTCAATACTTCCCGCGGGCCCGTGGTGGATGAGCAGGCGCTCGTGGGCGCCCTCCGATCCGGAACGATTGCCGGAGCCGGACTGGATGTTTTCGAGCGGGAGCCGGAGATCGACCCCGCACTCCTCTCCATGCCGAACGTGGTCCTGGCGCCCCACATCGGCAGCGCCTCGCACGAAACGCGGCTACGGATGTGTATGATGGCAGCCGAGAACATCCTCGTTGCGCTTCGCGGGGAGCGGCCTCCGAACCTGGTCAATGTCGACGCATGGGACAGAAGACAGCAGCGGACGTAGTCAAGCCGCCGGCACTCTGTCGTGGAGACACGATAGGCATCGTCGCGCCGGCCAGCGACATCAAGGCCGACCTGCTTTCGGCGGGTTGTGCCGAGCTCGAAGCAATGGGCTTCCAGGTCCGTTACCGGGACGACATTTACTCCCGTCACCGTTACACGGCCGGCGGTGTGGAGCGACGCCGGGATGAGTTCCTCGAAATGCTACGCGCGCCGGACGTCCGGGCGATCTTTGCGGCACGCGGGGGGTACGGTAGCGGCCACCTGCTCGGGGCAATCGATCCTGCGGAACTCCGCGACCGGCCGAAGATCTTCTGCGGCGCCAGCGATCTGACGATGCTATTGGCGCTCTATGCCCGTGCTGGCGTCGCCGCATTCCACTCCCCTATGGTCGCCACCAGCCTCCGAAAAGGAGATCAAGGCTATGACCGGGCGCTCCTGACGGACATGCTTGTCGGAGGAGAGGCCGTGCGGTTTCCGTTGGACGGTTGTGTGGTGCTGAGGCAGGGAGAGGCTGAAGGCATCCTGACCGGTGGGTGCCTTTCACTGGTGGTTTCAACCCTGGGTACGCGGTGGGAGCTGGACACGGCCGATCGGATTCTGATCATTGAGGATGTCGACGTTAAACCCTTCCAGATCGACCGGATGTTGAAACACCTGGCCCAGGCCGGAAAGATGGATGACCTTCGGGGCATCGTTTTCGGAGAGATGGTCGGATGCACACAGCATCCCGAGCAGGGGTACCGGATCGAGGACGTCATCCTCGATGCCCTGGCGGACTACGACATCCCCGTTCTGTTCGGTTTTCCGACAGGTCACTCTTCGAGACCCCACGCAATCGTCCCTTTCGGCGTCCGAGCCCGCCTGTCATTAGGCGCCCCACCCGTCTTCGAATTGAAGGAAGCCGCTGTTGACACCGGCTAAGGCTTTGTTTCCGGCCAAGAACGGGGCGACGATCTTCCTGTCGGGAATCTGCGGGACAGCGATGGCCTCGCTTGCCGGTATGCTGAAGGAGGCGGGATACCGGGTTCTGGGCTCCGATTCCGCGGTCTATCCGCCGATGTCCACATTACTTGAAGACCTCGGCATCGAGCTTTTCGAAGGCTTCGACGAAGACAACCTGCGCAATGTGGAACCGGACCTGGTGGTCATCGGAAACGTGCTCTCCCGGGGGAATCCTGAAGTTGAGTATGTGCTCGACAACGACCTCGCCTACATTTCGCTCCCCGAGGCGCTCAAGCACTTCTTCATCCGTGGCCGGCGGTCCATCGTGGTGACCGGGACTCACGGCAAGACCACGACGACGGCGATGCTGGCATGGATGCTCCATTCGGCGGGGCGGGATCCCTCATTCCTGCTCGGAGGCATCGCGGAAAACTTCCAGAGCAGCTTTCGGTTGGGGCAGGGCGAGGACTTCGTCATCGAGGGGGACGAGTACGACACGGCGTTCTTCGACAAGGGTCCGAAGTTCCTCCACTATCTGCCGCGGATCGCGCTGATTAAGAACATCGAATTTGATCATGCCGACATCTACGTGGACCTGGATGCGATCCGTTTGTCGTTTCGGCGGTTGATCAACATCGTGCCACGGTCCGGGTTGATCGTTGCGGGCACCGATTGTCCCGTCGTCAGGGAACTGGTTCGAGAGGCTCCCTGCCCGGTCGCCAGTTATGGTCTCGACTCGGGCGATTGGCGTGCCGACAATCTCGCGCCGACGGACGCGGGGACCGGGTTTGATGTTGTCCTCCGGAACCGCTTCTGGTATCGCTTTGATATGCCGATGCTGGGGGAGTTCAACGTACGGAATGCCCTCGGCGCGATCGTGGCGGCCGAGGAGCTGGGCCTGGCCGCGGACCAGATACAGGAGGCGCTGTCCGGCTTCAAATCCGTGCGGCGGCGACTCGAAGTACGCGGTGAGGTGCGAGGTGTCACCGTTTACGACGACTTCGCACACCATCCAACTGCCGTTCGCGAGACGCTCGGGGCCGTCCGGGCACGCTTTCCGGATTCGCGGGTCTGGGCGGTGTTCGAACCGCAGTCCCAGACGGCCCGGAGGAGCGTGTTCGAGGCGGATTTTGCGCGAAGTCTCGGCCTGGCGGATGTGTCGGTGATTTCGGCCCTCCGGACGCCCGCCGGCCTCGGGCCCGACGAGGTGCTCTCACCCGAAAGGGTCGTTCGAGCAATCCGGGCCTCCTGGGGCGTCGCCCACACGTTCGGGACCGCCCGCGAGATCGTTTCATTCGTGGCGGGCGAGGCCCGCGAAGGAGATCGGATCGTCGTCATGTCCAACGGAAGCTTCGACGACATTCATCGACGGCTCATCGAGGCACTTGAGGAGGCATTCGGATGAGAACGAGATTGATTCTGGCGATTCTGCTCTGGGCGGCTCCTGTTTCAGGGCAGTCTGTGCACTACCGTATCCACATGCCGGAGCCGGAAACGCACCTGTTCCATGTCGAGATGACGATCGAAGATGTCGGTGCGGCCCCCCTGAACCTGGGTCTTCCGGCGTGGAACGCTACCTACGTCATCCGCAACTTCGCCCAGTATGTTCAGGAGTTTACGGCGAACGTCCCGGCCAGACGCGTGGACAAGCAGACCTGGAGGATCGAGCCCGAACCGGGGGTCGGCACGATTCTGGTGAGCTACAAGGTCTTCGCCGACCAGACCAGCCCGTTTTCGAGCGAATTGAACGAACAGCACGCCTTCTTCAACAGCGCCAACCTGCTCCTTCTCTGGAAGGAACAGCGCGACCTGCCCCTGACCCTGGAAATCGATGTTCCCGCCGGCTGGAGCGTGGCGACGGCGCTGCCCCAGGGCCAGCTCCCCAACACTTTTGAAGCCGAGAACTATGACCATCTGGTCGACTCTCCGGTCGACATCGGAGTGCTCGACCGGTACTCCTTCGAAACCGGCGGGGCGCTGATCCATGTGATCGTCGACGGTACACACCGAAACTACGACGCAGAAGAGCTCGTCTCGATGCTGGAGCCCATCGTTCAGGGGCACTTTGAACTGGTACGAGATGTACCGTTTAGCGAGTATTATTTCCTGTATCAC
Source organism: Terriglobia bacterium (assembly GCA_965206125.1). GTDB lineage: Bacteria > Acidobacteriota > Terriglobia > 20CM-2-55-15 > 20CM-2-55-15 > CAXWPM01. Next base: position 102,460 of record CBDBIN010000038.1, on the reverse strand, counting down.
TTCATGAATGAGCGCGCCGGTGGCGGGATGGAGCACCGGAGCTCGACCGCTATTCATCGATCTTTTGGCCCCGACGAGCGATCCGTCGCCTCGCTCGCCGGTGTCAGCTCTCACGAGTTCTTCCACCTCTGGAACGTCAAACGCATCCGTCCGGCTGGTATGGAGCCGATCGACTACTTTCGGGAAGATTATTCCAGCGCTCTCTGGTTCAGCGAGGGATTCACGAGCTACTACGGAGATCTGGTTCGTCATAGAGTGGGCCTGACGTCACGTGAGGCATACTATGGCTCACTCGCCCGTCAAATTCAGACCCTACAGGGCCGAGCCGGTCGGCTGGAACTGTCGGCGGCGGACACGAGTACGCTGACCTGGTTCGACACGTCCCAGTTCTACCGACGCCCCGAAAACAGCTTCTCGTACTACAACAAGGGGCTGCTCATCGGCCTTCTTCTGGACCTCGAGATCCGCGATGCCACCGACAACACCCATTCAATGGACGACGTACTCCGATATCTGAACGTGGAATACGCCCAGCAAGGGCGGTTTTTCGACGACGATTACGGTGTGGCGCGGGTGATCACGGCTGTTACGGGCCTGGACCTCGACGACATGTACACGGATTTCGTCCATCGGCCAGTGGAGCTGCCCTACGCCGAACATCTGGCCTATGCCGGCCTGGAACTGCTCGACCTGGGAGGGGGCGAGTTCGAGGTTCGTGAACTCCGGAGGCCCACAGAAAAGCAACTTCGGATTCGCGAGTCCTGGCTCGGAGGTGATTGACTTGGCGGTGAAAACCGAACGGCTCTACTACGACGATCCCCATCTGCTCGAGTTCGAGGCCACGATCGTTGGCCGCGTCCGGCTCGATGACGGACAGGGTGTTGTACTCGACCGCACCGCATTTTATCCGGCGTCCGGCGGTCAGCCTCATGATACCGGCACCCTCGAAGGAATCCGTGTCCGTGACTGCTTCGAAGATGAGGCGGAACGGGTTGTGCATGTCCTGGATGCGCTACCCGAAGACGACCGGGTCCATGGTGTGATCGATGGGGAGCGACGTCGGGACCACATGCAGCAGCACTCCGGCCAGCACGTCCTGTCCCGCGCGTTCCTGTCGCTGTTCGACTGGCCCACGGTCGGTTTCCATATGTCGGAAGGCTACTCGACTCTTGACCTCGAAGTGGGGTCGATAGGCCGGGAACAGGTCGAACAGGCGGAAGAGCTCGCCAATCGCACGGTCGAGGAGAACCATCCCGTGTCGATCGTCTACCTCTCGGAGCAAGAGATCGCCGAGGCAGGCCTTCGGAAGGAAACGAACCGCCGCGGGTCGATTCGTGTGATTGACGTTGAGGGTTTCGACCGCTCCGCGTGCGGCGGCACCCATGTCCGGGCCACGGGTGAGATCGGGCCAATCATGGTCACCCGATCCGAGCGCGTCCGCGGAACGACGCGTCTGGAGTTTCGGTGCGGGGTCTGGGCCCGTCGCTATGCGCGGCAGGCCCAAGAGGCGCTCGAGCAGGTCAGCCGCATTGTTTCCGTACCTCCGATGAAGGTGGCATCCGCGGTCCAGGGGTTGAGGGATCAACTGCGCGAACTTTCGAAGCGGATCGAGGATCTCGAAGGGGCGCTTAGCGAGACGGAAGCGTCGTCGTTTCCGCTGGATGAGGGCGTGGCGGTTCGGGTCTTCGAGGATCGTTCCCAAGAGGCCGTCCGCCGTCTCGCCCAGGCAATATGCCGGAATCGGACGGCTGTGGCTCTATTTGCGGTGGCTGGTGACCCGGCGCAACTGGTCTTCGCACGAGCTGAGGATCTTTCTGTTGACGTCGGTCGTGTTCTCAAGACGTGCCTGGAGGAATTCGGGGGACGAGGTGGGGGCAGGGGGACGATCGCACAAGGGGGCGTGCCGGGGTTGGAGAGCCCCGCGCCGTTGCTGGAGCGGGCGCGGGAAGAAGTGCTCAAACAACTAGAGGAGGGATAACCGAACGCGACGGGATCATCCAGCCAGAGCTGAAACGATTGCGTCGCCAAAGCCCCGTACTTGCTCGGGACCCTCCGCCATGATCAGTTTGCCGTCGACGATAAGCTTCTCCTCGGAATAGGTCGCGCCTGCATTCTCGAGCTCATCGATAGCTTCGGGCAGAAAGTAGACCGTCGCGGCCCGGCCCTCGAGCAATTGCGCCTTCGCCAGAACCACGGTCGACAACGAGATCGCCGCAACGACTTTACCCGCTTCGGCCATAGCGGATACGAGTTCCCCGAGCGCCTTGTCCTTCCAGAACAGAGAGGGCACGGACGATCCGCCCGCCAGAACAACGGCATCGTACCCATCCGGAGCGACATCGGCGATGGCGACTTCTGCTTCGACCGTGCCTTCGCGCATACCGCGGCAGGTGCGTGCCTCTGTAGACGCGATCCCCACTACGGCGCCTTCGCGCTCTAGAATGCGCTTGGTTTCGAAGACTTCTTCCTCCCGAAACTGCGTCTGGGGAGCCACCAGGAGGACCTTCTTCCCCTCGATCCGCTTGTCTGCCATCAATATCTCCTCCGTTGTAGCGAGCGATTATACCCTGTAGAATCGTCTACTAACGACGGAGTGTCATCACTGTCATGATTCAACTGAAAAGCGCCCAAGAGATCGACCGGATGCGTACTCCGGCCGCGATCGATGCAGAGGTATTGGCGATCGTCCGGGAGAACTGCCTGGATGGTGTGACGACCTGGGACCTGGATCAGATCGCGGAAGAGGCGACGCTTAAGCGGAAAGGAAAGCCCACTTTCAAGGGATACCGCGGCTTTCCAGCGTCGCTGTGCGCGTCGATCAACCACGAAGTCGTCCACGGCATCCCGTCGAAAAAGCGGGTCCTCCGGTCCGGCGACGTCATCGGCATCGACTACGGCGTCACCTACGACGGGTTCATCGGTGACCACGCCATGACCGTGCCGATCGGGGACGTTAGCGACGACATCCTGGATCTGCTTCGAGTGACCGAAGAGTCCCTGCACCGGGGGATCGAGCAGCTTCAGGCAGGCAATTTTCTTGCGGACGTGTCGGGAGCTATCCAGGACGCGGTTGAACCCCACGGATACGGCATCGTCCGCGAGTTTTGCGGTCACGGAATCGGACGCCAGCTGCATGAAGATCCGCCGGTCTTGAACTATGTCCAGAACGGCCGGGGACCGAAGCTCAAAGTCGGCCTCGTCCTGGCGCTCGAACCCATGATCAACCTGGGTTCCGAAAAAGTCCGCACGCTCGACGACGGTTGGACCGTCGTCACCTTGGATAAGAAACCCTCCGCACACTTCGAGCACACCGTGGCCTTGACCGAGAACGGCCCGGAAATCCTGACCAAGCTATGAGACGCGTGTAGGGGTGGCACCCGTGGCCACCCGACGGCACAAATGTTCCCCAATGCCGAAGGTTCGGCGGGAATCAATCGTCGGGAGCGTAGTAGCCGTGGCGATAGTTGATGTCGTAGCGCGGAGCTTCCGGCGCCGCTTCGACGTAAACACGGACCGACCGCCACATGCCGTCTCTCCGTGCATTGGTCGGGATGTAGCCGAGCGTGTAGAGCTCCCGCAGTTCACGTGCGATCTGCTCGGTCAGGGCGGGAATCTCATCGACTGAGGACGGAAAGAACGCCCTGCCGCCACTGAGGTCCGCGATCTCCTCGAGGATCGCTCGGGCAGCCTTCCCGGCTTCCGAGTCGCTCAGTAGTCCGATGGGATACACGGCGATGTTGGACTGTCTTACCCGCTCAAGGACTTCGGCCGACGTGTGGAGGCTGGCGTTGTCGGCGCCGTCGGTCACCAGCAGCATTGCCTTCTGCTCGTAGATCGCCCCCTGCATCGTTTCCACGCCCAGAAATATTGCGTCGAACAGTGCGGTCTGCCCGTATGGGCTGATCGAGGCGAGCGTCTCGCCGATCACCGTGATGTCCGAGGTGAAATCCCGCGCCAGCCGGACAGTGTCGTCGAAGTGGATCAGGAAGGTTTCGTCATCGGGGTTGCTGTGCCGCACGAACGACAAGGCAGCCGTGTCGATGCGAGATTTCTTCCGCTCCATGCTCCGGCTGTTGTCGATCACGATCCCGAGGCTTACCGGCATGTCTTCGTGACGAAACAACGATATCCGCTGCTGGATCTGGTCCTCAAAAATGCTGAAGTCCGCTTCGGCGAGGTCGACGACGTTGCGTTCCCGCTCATCGAGGACAGTTACGCGGAGCTCGACCAGGTCGACATTGACGTTCAAGGTGAATTCCGCGGCGGTTGGTTCCTGTGCGAGGACTGGGGCCGCGATGAGCAGGGCAGGGAGTAGTGTGGCCCAGCGTTTCACGCGCCAATCGTGGCACGAGACTTGGCCTGTTCTGGTCCTGATCGTCGGTTCGAGGGGAATCGGCATCGGATCTGGTAAGCTGGGAGATCCATTGGCACTTGGGCGGTTAGCTCAGTTGGGAGAGCGCGGCGTTCGCAACGCCGAGGTCGAGGGTTCGATCCCCTTACCGTCCACTCCAAGATGATCAGCCCTTGAGCAGGCGCTCGATCCGGCTTTTTCCGTGTTCCACGTAGTCCTTGGCTTCTTCGAAGGCCCCTAATACCCGCTCCCGGCCGGCGACGGTCACTTTGCGTCCGCGCCCGACGCCATCTTCGATCACATCCGTGACGTCTTCTACCCAGTCGTGGACCTGGCTTCTGAACTCGTCCTGAAGCTCGTCGAGCTGGTCCAGCCGTCGGCCTGCCTGCCTTCCTATCGCTTTGCGGGTCCGGGCGCCGCTACGTGGCGCGAAGAGCAACGCAACGGTCGCACCCAGCATCGCGCCGGTAATGAAAAGGCCGATGACCTCCGCCTTCTTATCGCGCATGTTGCACCCCTTCTTTCGGTCGGATTACCTGCTTCAATGGTACCACCCTGTCGCAGACCGCCCCTAAAATCACGTGCGCCGAGCGAAGAGGGTCGTGACACCGATCCGGAAACGGCGTATTTTTATGAAAGGGTGCGTGCAAATCCGATGAGAAGACAAATCCGGTTCGGTTCAATCGTCTTTTCCCTACTATTGGTCCCTTTCCTGGCCTCCGGCTTCAGGCAGGCCCCGGAAGGAACCGGGCAATCCCCCTTCGACGGCGAACGCGCATTTCGAGATCTCGAGACCGTTGTGGGATATGGGCCACGCCCGGCAGGTAGCGACAACATCGAGCGTACCCGGGAATACATCGTGGCCGAGTTGGTTGCCGCCGGGCTCGAGCCAATCCTCGATGCATTCACCGCGGAGACTCCGCTTGGCCCGGTCGACATGGTAAACGTCCGTGCTGTTCGGGCTGGTTCGAGTTCCGAGACGATCGTCGTTTCGGGCCACTATGACACGAAGCTGTTCGACGAACCGTTCGTCGGGGCTAATGACGGGGGTTCGAGCACGGCGGTCGTCCTTGAACTGGCTCGTGTTTCGGACGGGATGGACCTGGAACACTCGCTGGAGTTCATCTTTTTCGACGGGGAAGAGGCGGTCATCGATTGGACAGCGACCGATAGCGTCTACGGCAGTCGCTACGACGTTGGAAGGCGAATCGAGGAAGGGTCGCTGGACAACCTGAAGGCTCTGGTGTTGGTCGATATGATTGGCGACCGAAACCTCGGAATACTCCAGGAGTCGGGCTCCACCGATTGGTTGCGGGCCATCATCTGGGATACCGCGGGACGTTTGGGCTATGCCAGCAGCTTCAACGGTGGAGGATTCCTTGTGGAAGACGACCATGTGCCCTACCTGAGGGCCGGGATTCCCGCAGTTGACCTGATCGATTTCGACTACCCAGAGTGGCACACAACCGGGGACACCCTGGACAAGACCAGCGCAGCCAGCCTTAAAATCGTGGGCGACGTCGTTTTCAACGCTCTTCCGGCGATCGACCGTCATTTGGCCTCAAACCAGCGTTAACCCGCATTTCTCACCAGTGGTCTGCTGCAGCGCCGGATACATCCCCACTACTGCGTTGCGCTTGGTCGGGCACCTTGACGTACTGTCAAGTACGCCTGCGGCACCCTTCCGGCGCGCGCGCAGCATGGCCCGTCACGGGCCATGCCAATACATGCCCTGGCGGCGTCTGCATCATACCGGGCCACGAGGTGGCCGGCGGGCTTCGCGACGACAACCGGCGAGAAAAGCGGGCTAAGTCTCCTTCCTTCCGTTGTCTCATGGAATCAGCAGCATGCGAACTTTAGTATAAATCCGCATATTGCTGAGTCTTAACAGTTAGGGTTTAATAGAAGGAACCTCAGGACTTTCGCTTGCCGAAAACGAACGCCACGCCCACACCCACCAGGTAAAGCAAGACCATAGGGCCCGCCATGATCATCATATTCGGGACGTCGGCAGTGGGCGTGATGATCGCCGCGACCACGAAGGACAGCAAGACCGCGTACTTCGTGTTTCTAAGCAGAAAACCGGGCGTCACGAGGCCAACCCGGCTGAGGACGAAGATGATCGGCGGTATCTGAAAGATGACGGCCAATCCCGTCATGATCGTCAGGAAAAAGTTGAAGTAGTCGCTCGCATTGAGCATGGCTTCAAGGCCCAGGGAAGATCCCCACAGAACAAGAAACTTGGAGGCGAAAGGGAACGCGATAAAGTAGCCGAAAGCCACACCGGTCGCCCCTAGGATCGTTGCGGAAAAGATAAACGGGACCGAGTAGCGCCTTTCGTGTTTGTACAGACCGGGTGCGATGAAGAGCCATACCTGAGCCATTATGAAGGGTGAAGCGAGCAGCAAGGCCGCGACAAACGCCACCTTGACAGACAGATTGAAAGGACCGGTGAGAGTGGTAAAGACCAGCGGCTGGTCCCCTAAAGCGTCCAGCACGGGGACCGACACGATCCGGTAGATCTCATCCACGAACGTCCAGCAGACGACGAAAGTAATCGCCACTGCTATCAGCGAGCGAATGATTCGCGTTCGGAGTTCCTCGAGGTGGTCGAGGAACGACATTTGACCGCTGTGTTTTTGTTCTTCGGGAGCCTCTACTGGGGGTGTCGTGGTCATCTACGAGGGCTTTTCAGTCTTTTCCGGTTTTCCTTCCTGTGCGGGTTGTGGCTCGGCCGACGAGGGGGGTTCAGATTCGTCCCCAGCGGGGCTTGGACGCTGAGACGCGTAGAACTCGTTCTTTCGATCCGGTCCCGAGGCGGTGTCCTTGAGGTCCTTGTTGAGGTCTCGTTCGATATCCTTGAAGTCTTTGGCCGTATCTTTGATCTCGTTGCTTGCGTCCTTGACCTGATCGTCCCAACTGGCCTTGAGTTCGTTTGTCGCTTTCTTGAACTCGCGGAGGCCTTTGCCGAGGGATTTGCCCAACTCGGGAAGCTTCTTCGGCCCGAACACCAGGAGGGCGACCAAGAAGATCACTGCCAACTCCTGAAAGCCTAACTGGCCCATTACAAACTCCTATTCCGGTGCTATGCCCGGCGTTGCTCGATCTAATGATAGCGAGTGCCCTGGAGGGGCGCAACGCAAAGTTCCCGGGGCCGTCGGCCCGGTCGGGGAGCGTACCGGGTGTCTTTCTGTTGTATTTACAAGAGTTTCCGAGGGGCGTTTTGTTATAATCAGTCTAATTCGTTCTGAAAGGGGTTCAAATGACGCTGCAGCCTTCACGTGCGATTCTCTTCTGGACCGTGGTCCTCGTGGTCACGGCACTTTTCGGCGGCCTTTACGGCACCCAGGTAGAGGCCACGACTGCCGAAGAGGAAGAGTACGACTTCGAAACTTCCTGGGGGAGGTTCACAGCCCTGCTGGACCTCGTGGAGTCGAACCACGCGACTGAAGTCGACCCCGAAACTGCCGTCTACGGCGCGATCGACGGAATGCTTCGAACCCTGGACCCCCATTCGAAGTTCTTCACTCCGAGAGATTTTACGCGTCTGCGCGAAGACCAACGCGGCAAGTATTACGGACTCGGCATCACCGTCACGAGCCGCTTCGGCAAGGTGACTGTGGTTTCGCCGCCCTTCCCGGGAGCGCCTGCTGAGAAAGTGGGGCTGAGAGTTGGAGACGTGCTCGCCGGCGTCAACGGTGAGCCGACCGAGGGCATCGATCTGAACATCGTCGTGAACAAGCTCAAAGGACCGAAGGGCACGCCCGTACGCGTGACCGTCGTGCGGCCGGGTGTCGACGAACCCTTTGACGTCGACATCATTCGCGACGAGATCTCGAAGTTCACCATCAGCAATGCGTTCGAGATCGCCGACGGCATTGGATACATCAAGATCGAAAATTTCGCCGAAACGACGGGGACAGAACTTCCTGATGCCCTCAAAGAACTCGATTCTTCAACGTTGAAGGGACTGGTCCTGGACCTCCGCAACAACCCCGGAGGGTTATTGCAGAAAGCAATCGAGGTTTCGGAGATGTTCCTCCAGAAGGGGCAACTGATCCTCGAAACGCGGGGGCGGGCGCGCAACTCGGACCGGGATTTCATTTCTCAGCGCGTCAACAACACGGACCTGTATCCGCTCGTGGTGGTTATCAACACGTCGAGCGCCAGCGCTTCAGAGATCGTGGCCGGCGCGATCCAGGATCATGACCGTGGCCTGATCGTCGGGGAAACCAGCTTCGGAAAAGGGTTGGTACAGTCGGTCTACCCGCTGGGCCGACAGGCAGGTCTCGCGCTGACAACTCAGAAATGGTACACACCCAGCGGACGGCTGATTCAGCGTGACTACTCCAAGATTTCCGATTTCGACTATTACAACGAGAACCGGGATGAGCAGCGCCAGTCCTCAGAGGCAGACATCAAGTACTCCGATCTGGGGCGTGTGGTCTACGGTGGTGGCGGCATTACGCCCGACCATATCGTGCCGGCTGCGGAATTGAACGACTTCCAGGATCGGATTGCGAAGCACTTCGTCTTCTACACATTCGTACGGGACTTCCTCGCTGACAATCCGACCATTGATCCTTCCTTTGAGGTCTCAGATGAGATGCTTGCGGACTTTGAAGTTCACGCCATCGAGCGTGACATCGAGATTTCCCACGGGGAAGTTGTCGCAAACGCGGACTACCTCAAGCGGATGATCAAGCATGAGGTCTTCTACAACAGGATCGGTGTCGCAGATGCGCAGCGTGTTCGGTTGAGAGGCGATGTTCAGATCCTCCGGGCTCTCGAACTCATGTCGGAAGCACGCGAGCTGGCGGCCCAATCCCGCAACCAGTAGACGAGCAACATCGAACTTTCTGAACGGGCGGCCTCCTGGGCCGCCCGTTCCATTTCCAGGCAACGGGATATGCACCGCATCACGATCGACACCGGTTCATCGACCAGCCACATCGTCATTTCCTCGGGTGCCTACGCGAAGCTCGATGCACACCTCAAGAGGTCGCGGATTTCGGGTCCCCTCCTCGTCGTCACGCAACCCCGTGTGCTCGAAGCGCTCGAGCCGGCGCCCCTTCGCGGTCGGGAGATCGCGCTACTCCCGGATGGTGAACGGGCCAAGACCCTCACCCAGGTTCGCCGGCTCATCGACCGCATGGTCGAGCTCAGACTGACGCGTCAGTCCGGGGTGATTGCGCTTGGAGGAGGCGTCGTCGGCGATGTCGCTGGGTTTGCTGCCGCCCTCTACCTGCGGGGAATACCCCTCGTGCAGGTACCCACGACCCTTCTCGCGCAGGTGGATTCGAGCGTGGGTGGGAAGACTGCGGTCAACCATCCGGCCGGGAAGAACCTGATCGGCGCCTTCCACCAGCCGAGACTGGTAGTAGTGGATCCGTCGTTGCTCGCCAGCTTACCCCACAGGGAGTACCGTTGCGGGCTGTACGAAGCGCTCAAGTACGGCCTGATTCGGGACCGGCGGGTGTTCGAACAGTTCACCGGCGACCTCGAACCGATCCTCGAACGGAATCCGAGGGTGCTCGATACGCTCATCACACGCTGCCTGCGGGTCAAGGCGGACATTGTCGAGGCCGATGAACGGGAAGGGAACCTCCGCCGAGTCCTGAACTTTGGTCACACGATCGGTCACGGGCTGGAAACGGCCGCCGGATATCGCCGCATCCGTCACGGAGAGGCCGTTGGGTACGGCATGATCGCCGCGGCGCGCCTATCGGAGAGGTTGGGACGCCTTTCTTCAAGGGCCGGAGACCGTATCGAAACAGCCATCCGATCGATCGGTCCGCTACCCTCCCTGGCAGGAATCTCCGCCGACGACGTCGTCGACGCTCTGGCTCACGACAAGAAAGTTCGGAACGGCAGCGTTCACTTCGTCCTGCTTCGGGGCGTCGGCCGCACGGAAATCCGGGCAAACGTCCCTCGGGCGATGGTCCGGAAGATCGTCGAGACACTGGTGGCAGGATGAGTGACGAGTCCGAGGCCGGCACCGCGCATCCGGGACCTGACGGCCGGGAGGTGCGGCGCATGTTCGGCGCGATCGCGCACCGCTACGACCTGCTGAATCACCTGCTCTCACTCTCGATCGATCGTTACTGGAGACGTCGCGCCGTCGACACGATGGCCTCCGCCGGTTTCGAACCAGGGGACACCTGCCTGGATTTGTGCAGCGGTACGGGAGACCTTGCCCTGAATGTTGTGCGCCGGCTGGGCATCAATGTCCTCGCCTCCGATTTCTGCCATCCGATGCTGACCCGGTCGGTCGAGAAGGTTCGGCAGCAGGGAAGGGAGCGTGTGATTCGTCACATCGAAGCTGACGCCTTGCAGTTGCCGTTCGAGGACGCCACTTTCCGCTTCGTCAGCGTTGCCTTCGGAGTCCGAAACCTCGAGCACCTGGAGCAGGGGCTCGACGAAATACTCCGCGTTCTCCGCCCGAACGGCCGGCTGATCGTCCTGGAGTTTTCAAAGCCTCAAATCCCGGTGTTCCGTGAGTTGTTTGCGTTTTATTTCGCGCGCGTGCTCCCAAGGATTGGGGCGTGGGTGTCGGGAACCGAGGGTCCATACAAGTACTTGCCAAGTTCGGTAGGGCGCTTCTGGTCGCAGACCGAATGGCTCGTCCGGATAATCGAGTCGGTTGGTTTCACGGACGTCGGTTACCGGAATCTAACTGGAGGCATCGCCGCCCTTCATTGGGGATCGAAGCCCAGCAGTCCGTGGCAGAAGTCTGATGGCCCGCGTTACGGCGACATCGCGCCAGGCCCGCCGACAGCGATGCGGGCACATCGGTGAGGGGCGGCAACAACTGCCGAAGATGTGACGTCGCCCGTATCGCTTTGGGCGCATGGGGGTTCGGAGGCGTATACTTCGTTGCTCCTCGTCGCTCCGCCAAACCCGACACCCCGTGCGCTCCTAAATATAGCAACCGTACTTCTGATTCAGGACACTAGTCGTTAGGATTCGTTGACTGCGTCTCCCTCCCCGCATAACATACCGGACCGGAGCGGGCTGCTCCAGGAGGCTTCTTCATGAGGAAAGCTGTCACATTGATGCTGGTCTTTTGCGTCGCGATCTTGGGAGTCGTCGCCGTCGAGGCCCAGGAAGAGAACACGAGCCGCATTCAGGGTGCATGGAGAGTGGAAGGCGTTTCGGTGCGGGGCGGCCCCAACGCCGGTGACAATGCCAATCCGCAGCCCAGCATCTACATATTCGCGAAAAAACACTACAGCATCATGTTCGTCCCGGGCGAGGCGCCGCGGCCTGATGCGCCGGAGCTCGCGGAGATGACCGATGAGCAGATGTTGGAATCGTATCGGACGTTCGTGGCCAACAGCGGCACTTACGAGATGGAAGGCAACCGGATCACCACGCACGTGGTGGTCGCACGGGTCCCGAATTTCGTGGGCGAGACCGCCGAGTACCGGTACCGTATTGAACAGGGAACGCTGTGGTTGACTCAGGTCGACGAAGAGGGCGTCGAGACATTGACGAAGCTGATGCGGCTCGAATAAGGACGAGCCGTCCGCGGCGAGACTCGCCTATCCCAACTCGTAGCGTTTGATCTTGTTCAGCAGGGTCTTGTAGGAAACTCCCAGCAATTTAGCGGCCTGGGTCTTGTTCCACTTCGTCCGCTCCAGCACTTGGCGGATCTTTGCGCTCTCCACCGCCCGCGTTGCCCGGCGGCCCACATCCCCCAGCGATCCCGCCAGGTCCAACTCCCCCAACTGCCCGGACCCATCCGACGGCACCGTGACGAATGCAAAGCTGAGGTCATCGGCCCCGATAACCCGGCCTTCCGATAGGATCACCGCGCGCTCGATCGAATTCTGCAGCTCCCGGACGTTGCCCGGCCAGCTGTATGCCTCCATCGCTGCCAGAGCCTCGTCGCTCAATTCGATGGGCGGACGGTGGAGTTCCCCCGCAAACTTGTCCACGAAGAAGCGCGCGAGTATCGGGATATCGGTGAGGCGCTTTCTCAAGGGCGGCACCTCGATGGGGACGACCGACAACCGGAAGAAAAGATCCTCGCGAAATGCCTTTTCGGCGACCAGCTTCTTGAGGTCGCGGTTCGTCGCGGCGATGATTCGGGTGTCGACCTGAATAGGCTTCAGGCCGCCGATTCGCTCAAAGATGCGGTCCTCGATGACCCGGAGGATCTTGGCTTGCACTGAAATGTCCAGGTCGCCGATCTCGTCCAGAAAGATGGTTCCCTGGTCGGCATATTCGAACTTTCCGATCTTTCGCTCGGAGGCCCCCGTATAGGCTCCCTTTTCGTGTCCGAAGAGTTCGTTTTCGATGAGTTCCGCGGGAATGGCGGCGCAGTTGACCGTCACGAACGGACGATCCCGTCGCTTTCCGAGAAGGTGTATCGCCCGGGAGAAGACTTCCTTGCCCGTGCCGCTCTCCCCGGCGAGCAGGACCGTGGCGTCGGTTGCCGAGACTTGCCCTATCTGTCGCACGAGATCCTTGATCGCCGGGCTTTCGCCGATGATACGGGCAGGCCCAGGGCCGAGGCGACTTCGTCCTTGAGGATCGTGTTCTCGAGGACGAGGCGACGACGTTCGAGCGCCCGTTCGACAAGCAACACAAGATGCGCAATGTCGACCGGCTTCGGGATGAAGTCGAACGCCCCGAGCTTCATCGCTCGGACGGCCTCCTCGATGGTGCCGTAAGCGGTCATGATGAGTACTGGAACGCTCGGGTCGGCTTCCCTGGCGGTCTTGAGCACATCGATGCCGCTCCCGTGAGGAAGCCGTAGATCCGTCAGAATGAGATGGAAATCTCGTTGTCGGATCAGATCCGACGCCCGGTTGCCGTCGGGCGCCGCGGTGACGGAGTGCCCCTCTTTTTCGAGGGCCGTCGCGAGCATCTTCCTGAGGCTGGCTTTGTCCTCTACCAGGAGAATGTTAGGCAAGAGTCTATCGGCTCCGGAAAGTCCACCACAGCTGTCAGCCGGATGATACTACGGGGTCATCCTCCGCCCTGGATGCGGGTAACAGCAGCGACACACGGGTTCCGGGGTCCAGCCTTTCGAACTCGATTCGCCCGCCGTGGGCGAGGACAATTTTCTGAACCAGCGGCAGGCCCAAGCCTGTGCCGTCCGTCTTCGTGGTGAAGAAAGGAATAAACACCTTCGAAAATACGTCGCCCTCGATTCCGCGTCCGTTGTCTTCGACTCGGACGACGATCGTCTTTCCTCCCCGGACGCGTTCGAGCGCCACGTCGACCGATCCAGCCGCTTCCAGCGCCTCGACCGCGTTGATCAGTACATTCATCACGGCCTGTTTCAACAGGGTTGCATCGCATTGGAGGACAATCGGTTCTGGCGCATCCAGCGACACGGTGTATTCGCCCGGACGCAGGTTCTCCAGCTCACCGACCGACTCGCGAAGGAGTTCGGCGAGGTCGATGCTCTGCAACGATGTATTGACGGGCCGCGCGAAATTGAGGAAGTCCGTTACGATTGTAGCCAGGGACCGGGTCTCGCGCTCGACCTCGGAGGCGTACGAGCGGATGGAGTCGGGATCGGATTCCTTCGCCAGCATCTGCGCATAACCGGAGATGGTCGCCAGGGAATTCTTGAATTCGTGCGCGATGCCGGCCGACATCTCTCCCAGAGCTGCGTAGTTTTCCTGCAGCCGGATCTGTTCCTGCAATCTCACGATCTCGGTGAGGTCCGAGAACAAGCAGATCGCGCCGTCGATCTGGCTGCTTGGACTCGTGATGGGAGACAGGTTGACTCCGATGCGTTTCAGCGCGCCGGATGGCTCGGGGACGTTGAACTCGAGACGGGTGAAAGTCTCGCCACTGCCCAGGCAGCGTTCCAGCACGGACGCGAACCGACTGCTTTCCACGACCAGGTCGGCAAGGGGACGTCCCGTGCTCAATTCATAGCCGTAGATGTTCTGGCTGGCCGGGTTGTGTCCGGTGATGAGACCGTCGGCACCAACAGTGACCAGGCCGCTCGGCATGTTGTTGGTGATGTACTCGCTCAGGAGACGCTGCCGGCTTTGGGCCCGCCGATAGACGACGATAAGCCATACGATGCCCGCCAGAACCAGGGCGCCGAGGGCAATAATCAACGGGGGACTCATGCCGGTGGCGAAAAAAAAGTCTCCAGGTAGAAGCGGATCAAGTCGTTGCCGTAGATCACTGCCACAATGGCCCCGCCTCCGAGAAAAGTACCGAACGGAAGCTCGTAGTCTCTTGCCTTGCCGGACAGACGCATAAACGCCAGACCGATCACAGATCCGAGCAGCGACCCGAGGAGGATCGTCATCAGGGTCAGAGGAAGACCCAGGAAGGCGCCGACCATCGCCATCATCTTAACGTCGCCGAGCCCCATGCCCTCAACGCCGCGGAGTCGGTAGAAAGCTTCGCGTACGGCCCACAGAAGCCCGCCCCCAAACGCAATTCCTGCCAGGCTTGCTGTCAACGCGAGCAGACGCGGGTTCGTGACACCGGTCCCGACCATGGCGTGGAGGCGTTGGGCGAGACCGCTCGGCTCGGCCAGGTAGATACTGGCGATCATACCGACCCAGATCCCGTTGAGCGTGATCACGTCGGGCAGGATGCGATGGTCCAGATCGATGAGGACCAGGACGATCATCGATGCCACGAACGCCAGATAGATTCCCCATGCTGGACCCAGTCCGTACTGCAGGTAGACGAGGACGCTCAGAATCCCGGTAGCGGCCTCGACACCGGGATAGCGCGCGGAAATCGATGTCCTGCACCGGCGGCAACGCCCCCATAGCAGCACGTAGCTCAGCACGGGAATGTTGTCGTACCAGACGATCAGGTGGCGACATTTGGGACACCGTGAGCGAGGCCGTGTGATGGATTCACCGGCAGGAAGGCGGGCAATGCAGACGTTCAGGAAGCTGCCGATCGCGAGGCCGAAAAGCAGGGCAAACGCCAATTCCATCAGCGAAGTATACGGAACTCCCTGATGAAAACATAGCGGGCCCCCATGTAGGCGATCCTCAGTCCTGCGGACCGATCGAGGAGGCCGCCTTTGAGTAGATACGTCTTCAGGAAATAGGCGGGAGGGCCCAGGATCAACATCAAAGGGTTGAAGCGGCGGCCTCGGGAGCGGGCTTCTTCGGCCGCCAGGGCCGTGTAGCGGTCGATGCGTCGATGATGGTCCTCGACTGATCGATATGGAAAGTGCAGCAGGTCTCCCGAGAAGCGACCTACCGCACCGTCGACCCGCAGCGACTCATGCACATAGTCTCCTTCCCATACGGCGCGTCGCCGGTCGTAGAGACGTACCTTTCGGTCGGGGTACCAGCCCGAGTGCCGAATCCAACGGCCCATGTAACAGACCAGTCTCGGCATGGACCATGCGACGGGCCCCTCATCCGGCACGCGCATTTTCCATGCGCCGATCTCGTTCGCGAGCGCGAGGCTCGGCCGTTCATCCGCATCGATACTGATCACCCAATCGTTGGCAGCTTCCGTGGCCGCGTGATTCTTCTGGTCGGAATAACCGGTCCAGTGACGCACCAGCACCCGTGCTCCCGCTTGGTGTGCAACCTCCACAGTCCGGTCCGTGCTTTCGGAATCGACTACCAGCACCTCGTCACAGAGCGCGGAGAGGGAACGTACCGTCTCGCCAATGCGATCAGCCTCGTTGCGGGTGATGATGATCGCGCTGATGGGAGTCGTCATGATGAATGGTCAGGTCGGTGAACGACCCTCGATTGGCAATCCGAAATGTCCAATCAAACCAGCCCTGCCTGCCAGGGACTACTATGCTATATTTCGGCGCCTCGATCTGATGCGCAACCTGAAACTCACCGTCGCGTACGACGGGACCGACTATTACGGCTGGCAGTTCCAACCAGGCGTCCCTACAGTCCAGGGCAGGCTCGAGGAAATCCTCGGTCGCATCCTGAACCAACCCATTAGGGTACACGGCTCGGGACGTACTGATGCGGGCGTGCACGCACACGGTCAGATCGCGAATTTCACCGCGGAAATGACGATGGACCTCGATGCACTCGACCGCGGCGTGAACGCCCTGCTGCCACCAGACATCCGTGTTCTCTCCGTCGAGGAAGTCCGCCTCGAGTTCCATGCTCGAAAGTCGGCTAAGTCGAAAAGATATGAATATCATGTGTGGACATCTCCGGTCGTGTCCCCGTTCCACACTCGGTACGTCCATCCCGTCGGCCATCAACTCGATGTCGAGGCGGTCGAATTTGCGACCGCTCTGTTCGTAGGGCGCCATGACTTCACATCGTTCACGGCCACGTCCACCACGGCGGAAGACCGGGTCCGGAATGTCCTGGATGCCCGCTGGGACCGGGGGCCGGACGAGTGGGTTTTCCGGATACAAGCGGACGGGTTCCTCCAGTACATGGTTCGAACGATCGTCGGCACGCTGATCGAGGTCGGCCGCGGCCGCATTGCTGCCGGGGATATCTCCTCGATTTTCGAGGCGGCCGACCGGGCCGCTGCGGGTCCATCCGCGCCCGCGAAGGGACTTCATATGGTGTCGGTGGTTTACTGATACGAGAACCTCCTACACCGTCAAACGCTTTAGATCCATCAACTTTTCAGCATAAAGTGGTACCATATGCGCCGATGTCGAGCGCGGAAAAGGAACTGGGCAGCCTGATCGATCCCAAGAGCCTGCCCAAGCATATCGCCGTAATCATGGACGGTAACGGCCGATGGGCGAGCCGGCGAAACCTGCCACGGGTGGCCGGTCATCGGGCGGGTATCGGGTCGGTCCGCGAAATCATCGAAACTTCAGCGGAACTAGCTGTTCCGGCCCTCACCTTGTACGCCTTCTCCAAGGAAAACTGGAAGCGACCCCGGGCCGAAGTGCGGACGCTGATGGAGTTGCTCAAGGAATACCTCGGAAAGGAGCTCGACGCACTCCATAAGAACAACATCCGCTTCGGCACTATCGGAGACATCGGGAAGCTGGACCGATCGATCCGTGTCGAGTTAGACCACTCCACCGAAAAGACACGCGGCAACACCGGGCTGCGCTTCAATGTCGCGCTCAATTACAGCGGCCGCACAGAACTGTTGCACGCGATGAACGAAATCCTGCGAGAAGCGCGCGACAACCCCCGCTTACTCGACGGCGTGACCGAGGCCGACATTGCGCGCCATCTCTATACTGCCGACCTTCCGGATCCGGACCTGCTGATCCGGACCAGCGGTGAGCTCCGCGTCAGCAACTTTCTCCTGTGGCAGATCGCCTATTCCGAAATCTGGGTGACGGAGACTCTCTGGCCGGATTTCAGAAAGCGGCATCTCTTCGAGGCGATCATCGCCTTTCAGAAGCGGGAGCGCCGCTACGGTGGTCTGGTAGCAACTCTGGTCCCGCGGCCCTGAACCCTGACGTCATAGAATGACCCGCGTTCTGACCGCCGTCGTCGGCATCGTCCTCGTCGTTACGCTCACGCTTTGGAGTCCGGACTGGATGTTCGCCGCCGCCGTCGCACTCGTCGGCGTACTTGCCCTGGAGGAATTCTGCGCTCTGTCGGCCGGGGGTTCGCTTGAACGACCGGGCCGTTGGTTGCTGCCGTTCGGTGCGGTCGTCACGGTTTCCTTCATTCTCGGTCCCCTGTGGACGGTGGGCACGATCGTCGCGGCCCTCGTTGCGCTCCTGATCTCGGCGATACCGGCCGTCCCCTCACCGTCAGTGCTGACCCGTCTGGGCGCCGGTGCACTCGGTCTCCTCTACACTTCATTATTGCTCGGCTTCCTGGCGCTTCTCGATCGGTCGGCCGTTCTCGTCCTTCTGGGAATCGTGTGGGGCGGGGACGCTGGTGCATACTACGGAGGCCGGGCATTCGGACGCCGGCAGCTGGCAAGAGTGAGCCCCAACAAGACGGTGGAAGGCGCCCTGATTGGCGGCGCGGCGTCAATCCTGATCGGATCATTGCTGGGCGCTGAGATTCTCGGGATATCTTACTCTCGAATGGCCGCAGTGGCGGCCGTCACGGCCATTGCCGCCCAGGTTGGCGATTTGGCCGAATCTGCGCTCAAAAGAGGAGCGAACGTCAAGGATTCAGGAGTCCTGTTGCCCGGCCACGGTGGCTTTCTGGACCGTATTGATAGCCTGCTGTTCGCTGCTCCGGCTTTCTATTGGCTTCTCCGAATATGAAGCGTCTTACGATCATTGGCTCTACCGGTTCGGTCGGACGGAACACGCTGGAGGTTGTCAAGCACCTGGATGGCCGCCTGAAGGTCTTTGCCCTCGGCGCTCATTCGTCGGTCGACACGCTCGCCGAGCAGGTGTCGGAACATCGTCCTGAAATCGTCGCGATTGCGGATTCTCGGTCGGTCGCGCCGTTTGTCAAAGCCTGTGGAGAACGCGGCCTCAGCGTGCCCGAGCTGTTCACGGGAACCGAGGGTCTGGCGCGGCTCGCCGCTCTTGGGGAAGCGGACGTCGTGGTTTCCGCGGCCGTAGGGGCCGCCGGACTCGAGCCCACATATTCAGCTCTCGCAGCGGGACACACGGTTGCCCTCGCAAACAAGGAGGCGATGGTACTGGCAGGCGAGCTGCTCCGGAAAACAGCGGCAGGTTCCGGCGGCGTCATCCTGCCGGTCGACAGCGAACACAACGCCATCGATCAGTGCCTCCGAGCCGGGTCAGGTTCGGAAGTCGGGCGCCTGATTCTCACCGCATCGGGCGGGCCGTTTCTTGACAGGCCCGCGTCGGATTTTGTATCGGTCACTCAGGCCGAGGCCCTGGATCATCCCACATGGAAAATGGGTCCCCGAATCACAATCGACTCGGCAACTCTGATGAACAAGGGCCTGGAAGTCATCGAAGCGCGCTGGCTGTTCGGCATCAATGCCACATCGATCGACATAGTCGTTCACCCCCAGTCGATCATCCACTCGATGGTCGAATTCGTCGACGGCTCTGTAATCGCCCAGATGGGCACTGCCGATATGCGCGGCCCGATTCAATACGCGCTGACCTACCCGGACAGGGTCGGTTCTTCGATCGAGACCCTGGACTGGTCGGCGATACCAGCGCTGGAGTTTCGTGTTCCGGACCGTCAAAAATTCCCTTGCCTCCCTCTTGCATACCGTGCCCTCGACATGGGAGGCACCGCTCCTGCGGCTCTGAACGCTGCCGACGAAGTGGCGGTCGAAGCTTTCCTCGCCAAGCGTGTGACGTTCACCGAAATTCCCCGGATCATCGAGCGTGTCCTCGACGAGCACGATCCAACCCCTGCCGATAGTGTTGGGGCGATTCTCGAAGCGGACCGAAGCGCCCGCGAAATCGCCCGAGCCCGAACAACGATGGCTTAAAGGTGACGGTCTGCTACAGATCTGTAACCGACCGGCCGAGGGAACGTCCAACGGCTATCAACCTTGGATATCGGTGCCCGGGGACTCGGAGGTTTCCGCATCGAGTCGAGACTGTTAGAATTGCAGGACACTAGTTTCCAGCTGTTTACGACTGCAACCGGAAAGGATTCATGATCAGCGTACTCTCGAACATTGCCGTTGCCCTTGTCGTTCTGGGCGTCATTATCGTGCTCCACGAGCTGGGGCACTTCCTGGTCGCCAAACTGTTCAAGATCCGCGTGGAAACCTTCTCTGTAGGGTTTGGTCCCCGAATCGTCGGTTACAAGTACGGCGACACGGACTACCGCATCAGCGCGTTCCCTCTGGGCGGGTACGTAAAGATGTCGGGAGAGAATCCCGGTGACGAAGTCACTGGAGACAGCGACGAATTCATGTCCAAGCCCAAGTGGCAGCGCTTCCTCGTAGCAGCCGCGGGCCCGGCCATGAACATCGTCCTCGCGGTCGTGTTGCTGGCAGGCCTCTATGTGTACGGCAGCGAGGTTCCCGAACATCTCGAGAGCGAGGCGCGCGTGGGCATCGTCGAAGCGGGTTCGGCCGCGGAAGAGGCGGGAGTCCGGCCCGGAGATCTGATCGTCGAGTTCGATGGCGAAGTCAACCCGACCTGGCAGGAGGTCGACATCAAGACGATTCTCAGCGCGGAACAACCGATCCTCACCAGGCTGGAGCGGTCCGGGGAAATCATCGAGACAACCGTGACTCCGGTGCAACGAGGGCCCAGCGAGAGCGGCTATGCAGGGATGGGACCTCACTTCCGGGTGTTCGTTGCGGCCTTCACCGGTCAGAACACGCCGGCGGAAAGAGGAGGCCTGCTCCCCGGAGACGAAATCGTTCAGATCGGAGACATCGGGCTGAGCACATCGGGGCGCACGATCCAGGCACTGATCCAGTCGATGCCGTCAGACATCATTCCGCTGACGGTCCTCCGCGACGGCGAAGCGATCAACCTCGAGGTTCGCCCGGAATTGAACGACGACGGCCAACGCATGATCGGCATCCAGATGCCGATGATGCCGATGGTCATGATCAAACTGGGCGTGATCGACGCGCTGGATCGATCGATCCGTACGAACGCGGCAAACGGGATGCTTATCTTCGAAATCCTCGGCCGGTTGGTCAAACGCGAAACCTCGATGAGATCACTGGACGGACCGATCGGTATCGTCCGCGTGTCGGGACAGGCATTCCAGCTCGGCCTGGCGCCATTGATAAGTCTGATGGCGCTGATCAGTCTGAACCTGGGCATTCTGAACCTGCTGCCGATCCCGATCCTGGACGGCGGTGTGATGCTGCTGTTGATGATTGAGGGCATCATGGGTCACGATCTCAGCCTCGCGGTCAAGGAGCGCATCGTCCAGTTCAGCTTCGTGTTCCTGATAGTGCTGACGGTTTTCGTTCTCTACAACGATGTCGTCAAACTCATTCCTTCAAGCCAGTAGCAGCCATGAAGAAGATCTCTCCGGAGATGCTGGTGTTTCGGGATTACCTCGAACGCAGGCGGCTCAAGGAGACGCCCCACCGGCGCTTGATTCTGGACACATTCCTCACCGGCGAGGGGCACCGCAGCGTCGAAGACGTCCATAAAGAAGTCAAGGCGGCGGATCCCCGAATCGGATATACGACCGTCTACCGTGCAATGAGGCTTTTCAGCGAGTGCGGCCTGGCGCGAGAGATCGATCTTGCCGACGGTGTTACGCGGTACGAGCAACTCTACAATCACACCCACCACGACCACCTGGTGTGCACCGAATGCGGCACGTCGATCGAATTCCTGAATGAGGCAATAGAGAAAGCCCAGGACAGGGCGTCACGCAAGCTGGGCTTCAAGGTGCTGGACCACAAGCTCCATATTTACGGTCTGTGCAACGAGTGCCGTAGCTGATCTCATAGCGTAGGTCCGACCGTCCCTTGACAATTTCCGATCTCGAATTTCGAATGAACGATGATCAATGCGGAGTTTCCAATTGGAAATCTGCAATCCGCCGGAATGCCTGGCTAATGCAGAGTGATTATTAAAGATCCGCATTGGAACTGCGAAATTGCGAATTCGAAATCTCTCATTGACTGCGGGGGAGAGGAACGGGAGGGAAGTGCGGGGCATGATGGAGAGTTAGCGATGTCTGAGGAACTTCGACCGCCACGGCCATTATGCGTTGGTTGCGCCCATGACCTGGGATATGAGGCGAAGAAGTGCCCGAGCTGCGGGACCCCAGCGGTTGGTGCGATGTTCTCGAAGAGAATCCAATGCCCCAGTCCGAGCGTATACAAAACCCCCACGCTGTGTTGTTGTTGCCTCGCCCTAGCGGAACAGATCGACAAACACGAAGTACTTCCCACGGGAGGGGTGATACAGATCCCCTGGTGCGACCGCTGCAAGAACCGGCGATTCGGCCGGGGGCTGCTCGCATGGTTGGGCTGGCTGGGGGGGATGGGGGGAGCATACGCCGCCGGCTCCCTTTCTCCAGGAATGGATCCGGAGACCGTTACTGCAATAGGGGCGGCCGTTTTCCTACTTATTCTGCTTTTGAGTTACGCCGTGAGGCCGAAAGCGAATCTGCGCGGCCATGTCGCGAAATGCAACGCGTTTATTCCCAATTGGGGACCCAACCACGAAATGATGTTCAGAAACCAGAAGTTCGCCGAGCTTTTCTGCGATCTTAACGACACACGTGTCAGGCGCGTGAACTAGTGGCCTGTTGGAGCGCCGTTTAAGTCGCCCAAGAGCGAATCTAACTCTCACCCTGACAGCCGCCATCCAGCCACGGGCAGCCTTTCCGTTTTGCCGGCAAGACCCACGGCCTTTCTCACGCCTCGTCGTTTTTTTTCGTCCGCACATGATAGTTGCCCCGGCCCGACTGCGCCTTCACCAATAGAGACAACAAACCGACCCGCCTCGGCGGGCTTTATGAAGGAGGCACATGAAATTCACTGACAGACCGCAAAGCATACGCACCCATCGCAGTTTCCGTGTCATCCAGCGGTTGAGCATGGCGGCCCTAGCCGCACTGTCGCTGCTTGGATTCGGTGACGTGGCCATGAAGGCCTCGTGGGAACAGGCGATCGGACCGAGGGGAGTGGTCGTCGTTCCTGAAGATGGTCACAGCCGGATCGAGCAGCAATTCTTTGTCGCTGCGAACAGGCCCCAACGACCACCAGGCCGCCCGCCCGTAGTTGCTGGAGTTCGCGGCTGACCCGGTCGGAGCGCTTCGGCTCTGGCGGTGGCGCTCCGTTCGGAACCAACGGCGATAGAGTTGGAAGAGGCCGCCTAAATTCCCATGGTCATTGTGGCCACCAGCAGTGCCGCCGGTCGAGGTAGCTCCCGCATCGAATCCTCCATAGGTATCGCCCCACCCAGACAGGCCATTCCTTCAAGATTCTGATGCTATTGGATGCTCTCTTTGGAGTTCATGATGACCGGCATCCTGAACTTCCATGTCTTCCAAAGCTCCGCATCCTCGATTAGTTCAGTCATGAAGTGAGCGACATTGGCACGTGCGGTAGGACGGCCAGTAAAGAGCCCGGTGGTCGGAGACTCTTTGATATCGTATGGAGAAATCTCAGCGTTGATCAACGAGTCTGGACGGACATTGCACCACTCGATGTGCTCGTTCTGCTTCGTCACATGTCGGTGTAGATGCTCCGCCGCAGTTTCATTATCCCAATGCGGAGGCAAAGTGTGACGCAAGAGGAAAAGGAGTCCCCGTTCGAACCAGGCCCTCCTTTGATCGAGATCGGGATTGCGGACCCCAACCGTATTCATCAGGATGAATTTGGTGGGATTGGGCGGGCTATTGTTCTTGATCGCGTTACATAGGCGCCGGGTTGCGTCTGTGCACAGCTGTTTCGGATCTCCGAATATTCCTTTGAAATCCACGACGTGTCCCAGGCACGAGACAACTGCCTGACAGTTCCTTACATGGTCTGCCATCTGCCCATCTGTTAAGTCGAGAACACTGGCCTCGATGATCGTTGTGTTCGAGCTTTCCACAACCTCGGTGGGGAGTTTCTTAGACGAGCGTACAACGACGCGAATCTTGTGATTCCTGCTCAGCAGCTGTTTCACGAGGGACTGTCCTGTCTGGCCAGTGGCTCCAACCACCAATATGGTCAATCTCGGTGTCCTCCTTGTGCCTGAGGTTCGCTAGCGGCCTTGAGCATGTATCTCGCTCGAAAGCGGGCCAACGGTACGGATAAAACGGGTACGCCGTTGCGGTGGCCAGAGCGGTCCGTGGCCGCAGCGACGCCCGCTCAGGTCGCTACTGCTTCCGCTTCTGTATACCCAACAGGGAGTTATTCTCGGCAGAGCAGCCTATGTGCCTCAGAGCAGGGCCGTAGTGCTGAGGCCGACAAACGACCGAGCATCTGGCCTTTGGAGGTATGCTGTTCGACCTGCCGCCAGGCCGCAAACTCGGACTGCGGGGTCACAAAACGGATCTCGTCTCCTCAAGTCGGTGTCGGAGGTCCTCCGCACTGTCGGGCCGAAGCGAAGGTTCCTTTGCCAGTGCCCGTTCGATCAGAAGGGCCACAGGCTCCGGACACGGTTTTATATTTTGCCTGATGTCGGGTACTTCCTCCCGGCTCACGAGACGGAGCGTTTCCAGGAGATTGTCTCTCTGCATGGGATTCCTTCCCGTCATGCATTCATACAACGTCATGGCGAGGGCCCAGAGGTCGAACGATACACCGGGCCTCGCCGTGTAGTATTCAGGCGGCATATACGCCGGCGTTCCAACTATGGAACCATTGATCGTCTCGACGCTTTGTGTCGCGTCGGGATCCATTTCCAGATCGGCGGAATTGTCAACCCGTGCGATTGGCATTATTTCAGCGAGGCCAAAATCTATCAGCTTGGGTACGCCATCACGGCTATACCCAATGTTGCTCGGTTTGATATCGCGGTGAAAGAGACCCTTAGCATGTATGCTCTCGAGGGCTCCGGCCAGCGTGATCCCGAGTTCGATTGCTTCGTCTGGTGGTAAGGGCCCAGCGGCTTTCAGCCTGGCGCTTAGTGTGCCTTTCTCCAGGAGTTCGATCATCAACATCGGCCTCTCGTTCCAGATCTTGTAGTCGTGAATCGTCGCGACATTCGGATGTTTGATTTTCGCCTGTGTCACACCCTCACTTATTAGTTTCTTCGCCTCCTCTGCCTCCACCCGTGACATCCCAGCCAGACTCCTCATGGTCTTGAAGGCCAGGTCACCATGGAACGCATCTGTCACTTTGTAGACCACGCCCATCCCACCCTTGCCCAACCTCCTTTCAAATCGAAACCGACCCTCGAGAAGATACGGCACGGGAGCGGGGCGAACCACGGGGGCGGGATCCTTATCTCGGCAATCCAAGCAGGATGCCACCTCGGGACGAGACATGCGCCCACATCCGTCGCACTCCATCGCCGGTTGTCCTTCGATGGCCTCTGCGGCGACCCTGGCCAGTCTTGCCAGCAACAACCCGTCTTCTTCTGAGTAAGGTAACCCGCTGTCCTTTCCTCCAAGTACAATCAACCCCAGCACTGGACCGTTATTCCGGCGATTCACACTGGATTCATCGCCGGATCTGAAGAGTGGGACCAGCCGAACAAAGTTTCTCTGTCCCAGCCATTCCTTCTCGATCCCACGAATGGACCCCGCGACTGAATCCGGATCTTCGAGGTCCACGTTCAATCCCCGTACGGATGACGTCGCACCTAGCGAGGTGTCCAGCGATTCCAATTCGAGGTACAGCGTGGGATCATCGCGAGGATCACGCGGAAGAAAACATCGATTGTCGAGCAGCAGAATGGCTAACGATTCCGGGCGCACCACCTTCTCTGCGGCATCCCGTAGGAGCCGAACTATGTCGAAAACCTGGTCACCGTTCCTTACTTTCGCCAGCGTTTTTTCCAGGTCGTATTCCTTACGACGAAGAAAACGCGCCATTCGCTCAATCAGGGGACCGACAAACGCCCGCACTTCGAGCACGCGGAGGACGGCCACTGCGTATATGGCCGCCGCCGGCATCGAAAGCAGCCCACCATAGACAATGATGTTTGCGATCACGTCAAACGGGGGTTCGCGGCGAACAAGCCGATCAAACAAGGGACTCGCCCGCTGCAGGAGCAAAGCGATGAAGATCGGCACGATGCACATCACGATCGCGCCGAAGAAGAGAAGCTTTCGCCGCGGGCCCTTACCCGACTTCCGGAAAGACCGAATCGTCTCTCGAAAAATTCTAATGATGGCGGCCGCAACTGAAGGTGGAAGGAGAAGGAAAAGAACCGGCCAGAAGTAGCCTGACGTCGCTTCCGAATCAGGCTCGAGCAACAGTAGCGCGCCGGGAAGCCAATCCACTGACACCACGACCGCCAGCGCGTTCGGCAGAAACAATAAGACACTTGCCACGAACAGTAGCGTAGGGAGCCATCCTGAGCCCGACTCTCTCGACTGAAAACCGCTGGCGGCCGGAGGCGAATCTCGACCACGCGACGCATTTACACGCCCCACGACCCGTGGGAACGTGCCTGCAAACAGAGCGAAACCTGCACGAATAGGCTGCGATAGATCGTCTCGTGGGACACGTGATACGACTCATCCTCTGGATAGGATCGCTTCAGCCAGCCGGCGATCTGTTCGGGCGACCAATTCCGCCGGAGCTTCCTCGCCACCATTCGCCGTAACCGCGGATGGCGACCCAACTGACATCGCTTCGGGCGACGGGCCCGGTTCCAAGCCTGTTCATCGGCGACAGACGCCCGGTAGTCATCATAGCCCCCATTGCGCTGGATCTCCCGGCTCACCGTCGAGGGTGAACGCCCCAGACACTCTGCGATCGAACGCAACGACTGCTCGGCCGCGATCCCGCGGGAGATCTCCTCACGTTCCGACAGGCTCAAAGCCAACCTCGACCGTCGTCGTGGTCGAGGACGAATGCCTCCGGTATGCGCCAGCTGACAATATACAGACGATGACAGCTTGCCAAACGCTCGCCCGATCTCATGCAGAGATTCCCCTCGCCGCCACCGATCCCATACCTCCGCCTTCTCCGCCGCCGTGAAACCGAATCGCATCCCTTTCCGCATACACTCCACCTCTTCCTTTTAAGATAAAGTGTTGCGTCGATCCGTTGAGACCAGCCCAGTAATCGTCTATGTCTATCCCGGGCTTGCTCTTTGGATCCTTCTTAACAGCGTCAAAGGCCATCCTCAATTGCCCTACGTTCACCATGCGGCCTGCCCCGGCCAGATCTCGCGCTTTGACGCCGATTCTTGCGGAGTTGAGCAATACATACTGGCTCTCTTTGTCCCAAGGCTCACTCTCGTGGTTGTATCTGTCCATGAATGTCTTCCTCAATCTCCACATCAGCCACCTGCGGGCATTGGACCCGTGAGGACCTGGACGATCTGGTCGCGGAACGTCTGCACTGCCACGATTGTACCCTTCACCGACTCCATCGAGAGGGTCTTCCAAGGTGGAATCATGACCGACAATGTTCCCGTCGACCGCTCCCCAGAGAACCCAGTACGCTGTTCTTAAGGCGTCGTCGGAATTGTCGATCGCTGCGACCAGTCCCAATGGAGTCGTCACGACCAGACCGGTTGCAGCCGTTGCCACGACAAATTCTCGCCGGTTCATCAGAGGCTCGAGCAGCCTCGTCAGACTTCTGTTTTTCTTCTCCTCTCGGGTTAGTCTGCTCATAGGAAACCTCACTCACTTCATAGTTGGTGTCACTAGTGTCCGGTTAGAAGTCGAATAGAACCAGCTGGTTAGGATCTTGGAGATCATTGAATTGGGAATCAGGCGCGTGAACGGCCTGCAAAATGGGCTGTTTCTCAAGAATCGTAATGCTGAGAATCTGTAGGATTTGGTAAAGACTCCTATCGATGCCGAGGCGCTTCCGGATGATGGCGACGAGAACATAAACCGAAATGGCGATCCAGATCTGGGTCTTCACCGCATTCTCGCTGGTGCCGTAGAAGGACTTGATTCGAAGGTGTTGTTTGATCCATTTAAAGAAAAGTTCCACCTGCCATCGCGACTTGTAGATCTGAGTGATGGTGAGTGCAGGCAACGCGAAGTTGTTGGTCAGGAACTTCAACCGCTTGTTCGTCCCGACATCGAAGTAGCTGATACGCCGCAACGGATCGGGATAGGTTTTGGCGGATTTGTTCGTTGTGAGGATGACCGTCTGGTCGGATCGCAATCCCGTGGTCGTGTCCACCCGACGGGAGTACCGCCGCCGCAGGACGACGTTCTTCTTAGCACGCACCACAAAGAAAGCGGAACAGAGGGAGAAGAGAAAGAGCCGTTCAAAATCGATATAGGCGCGGTCCATGACGTAGAAGGCACCCGCTTCGGGTGCGATCTCATCGAGAACGTTGACGTCATGGACTTTCCCGTCTGTGACGTGGATAAACGCGGGAATGTTGCCGTGAAAATCCAGCAGTGTATGCATCTTGACCGCGGCTTCGTGCCGGCGAAACCGGGCCCATGGGAATAGTGAAAGACACAGGTCAATGGTGGTCGAGTCCAGGGCATATAGACCTTGATCCAACTCGACGCCGATGGGGTCTTCGGCATATAACGGCCGCGCCATGCCGATCAGGACCTGTGCGAAATCCGCATAGATCCGCCAGTCGCGCCGCTCGTTGGCGTCGGCCAGTGTCGTCCGCGCCACCTTGCTTCGGAATCCCATGTGGTAACGCTTTCTGCCGAGGGCGCGTAAGCAGGCTTCGATGTCGCGGAGGCTTTCACGATAGGTCAATTGGGCGAATGCCATCGCCAGGAACTGATCCCAGCAGGAAAACCCTTTCTGCTGGTAATCGCCCCGATAGCGGGCGACACACTTCTGAAACTCGTATCGGGGCGCGTAATCCATGACTTGTGAGAGGACGGTTTGGCCTGAGTTCATGCGCCATTGGTATCACCCCTCTCACCGTAATATTGCTAAAAGTGTGATCGGCAGGTTCAAATCGAAAAATCGCAGAATGCCATTCAACTCACTGTTCATCTATAAGTTGCCGGCGGCTGTCGCACCGTGTTCCGGACACTAGTGAGTTGGTGTGAAAGATCTCACGAACATCGGCAGAGCGGCACCGCTCTTGCGGCCACCATGTGGCAAACTTCGGCTGATATACGGAATAACTGAAGCGGCTGAAGGTAGCACATGAACTCTCGCGTGCTCGTAGCCGGATGGCCGTTGTCCGTGAGTTAGAATGTTTGCCGATACGCCTGAGAGGCGCGATCGACAGACTTTTGCGTATCCTATCACCGCCTAACCAAAATTTTCCAGGCAATCACCGGGTATCGCCTCGGCTACAAATAGTGAAGAGGAATACTGTCCTCGATAATCTCAAGGTCACACTAACGACGGTAGATCGGGAGGAATGGAAACGCATTGTCGCAGTATGAATAGTGCCTGGCGGTTATTCACCTCTTCCAGTTTCCTTGACTCTGACCTCCTCCCGATAAATAGGTCCACCCGCAGGTTAATTTCCAATCCCGAATTTCGAATGAACGATGACCAATGCGGACTTTCCAATAGGAAATCTGCAATCCGGATTATTAATTGCAAGTTCGAGATTTCATTATCTCGACTGCAGGATCACCCGGTCGCTACCGCTTCCGGTTCTGTTATTGATCGTGGGCTAAGTGCCGGTCGCCAGTAGACGGCGGGCTAGTTCAAGAGCCCAGTGGAGGGATGTGGCCATCCCTTCGGGCTCCGCCCGCCCAGCGCCCGCGATGTCAAAAGCGGTGCCGTGGTCCGGTGACGTCCGGACGAACGGCAGACCAAGGGTTACGTTTGCCGAATCTCCGTGGGCGATGAGCTTTACCGGGATGAGCCCCTGGTCGTGGTAGGGCGCAAGCACGACGTCGAATTCACCCGTATGCGCCCGGTAGTAGAGGCTATCGGCGGAATGGGGGCCCGAAACGTCAATCCCCCCGGATCGAGATCGCTCGACTGCCGGCCTGAGAATCTCCTCCTCCTCGGACCCGAACATGCCGCCCTCGCTCGCATGGGGATTCAGCGCGGCGACGGCGATCCTGGGCGCCGGATATCGGAACCGGCGGAACTGTTCGTCGATCAGACGGAGAATGTCCTCGTACCGCTCCAGGGATATTGCGGAGATCGCCTCCCGCAACGACACGTGGGTCGACGCGAGCACAACCTTGAATGTGGGTGTGAAGAAGGACATGGCAACCTGGTCCGCACCGACTCGTTCCGCGAGGTAATCGGTCTGGCCCCGAAACGTCGGACCGATCAGGTGCTTGCTCACCGGACCGGTGACGATCGCATCGAGGTGTCCGGCGAGTGCATCTCGAGCGGCCGCGTCGAGGGCAGCAAGCGCGCGGCGTCCCGTTGCGGCGCTACCTTCCCTTGGGACCACCAGGGGTCCTCCGAGGTCCTCGATCGAGAGGCCCGGCTCCGGGGACGTGGAAGTTGCCGCCCACTCCAGGGAAGGTGCAAAGCGTTGGTGATTGGCCTCGAACGAGGGCTGGTCCACGTAGAGAATCCAGCGCGCCTCGCCCAGGAAGGGCCCGAGGGCTTTGAGTATCACCTCGAGACCGATGCCTGCCGGATCGCCCGCGGTGATCCCGATGGTGATCATGGGTGGGAAGAGGCTGGCAGTTCCGGACTGCCAGAAATTCGGACCTTAATCGCCGTCCTCGCCTTCCTTGTACATGTACTTGATGTAGTGCTTGAGCACGAGAAGGTTGGGCTCGCCGGTCCGGTTGAGCTTGATGCTGTTCTTGTCGTACCACTCGATCACGCCCTCGAGCTGTTCGCCATCCTGGAGGACGACGACCATCGGTGTGCGGTTCTGCATCTGCTTGACGTAGTAGAAATTCTCGGCATTCGTCTGGTCGGTAGGAGTCGCCTTCCTCCGTGTTTGCCGCACCGTCAGTTGCTCTTTGAGATCAGACAGGCTCGGTCGAATCAGCTTTCGATTGGCCATAGTGGTCCTCTTTCGGGAATCTCAGCGTATTGGTATGAATTCCGGGTTTTCGACAGCTCGTCGCCGAGCGGACACGTTCTTCCCGCATCGGTCGTTAGTTTTTTGGGGTCGGATTCAAGCGATCCGGTCTCGGCGTTCCACCTTTATCGATATTTTAGCGAGCGGCCCAGGCTTTGTCATTCAGTATTTCCGCGGTGCCGGGGCCGGATGCGAGGGCGAGGACATCGGTCATCATTTGTCGGTTCAGGTAAGACTTCATATTTGACTCGATAAACCGCAGAACATCAGCAATCTGAATGAGTCTTTCCAGATCCATACGATCGGCAATGTCGCGCAACTGCGTCGCAATATCAATGTTGACAACACGGCCGGTAACTCCCGCCTGAACGTGAACGAGGTCGGAGATCAGCACGCCAAGTAGACGTATGTGATCGCCGTAGTCTTCCTTCGATCGCGACAGCTCAGCGCTTGCGGCCAACAGGCCGGCAACGTCGTCGGCCGTCGCCGAAACCGCCACCGTCAGGAATTCGAGAGCGGCGTCCCGACCGGTACGAAGATCGTCCACATCGTGCCCAAGAGCACGCCCGACGCTGCCCTGACACCAACGGGCCAGCAGTTCGTCCTCGACCCCTGCCCGGCGGATTTCAGCGAGCGTCAACGGGGCGAACCGGTAGATCTGGCATCGTGACCGGATCGTTATGGGGAGTTCGTAGATATTGGTGGCGATGAGGATGATATAGGTACCCTCCGGCGGCTCCTCGAGTGCTTTCAAGAGCGCGTTGGCGGCGCCCGGTCCCATACGCGAGGCCGGGTCGATGAGGAACACCGTCGCGGCTCCCTCCATGGGCTGGAGTTCGAGCCTGGAGCGGAGGCGACGCACCTGTTCGATCTTGATCTGCCGGGCGTCGTCCTCAAGCTCGACGACAAACACGTCAGGATGGGTATGGGCGGTTACCTTGCGGCACTGTGGGCATGACCCACACGCGACGCCATCCCCACGGATGCAGTTGAGTGCCTGAGCGATCCTGAGCGCGCATGTGCGTTTCCCAACGCCTTCGGGGCCGGCAAAAGCCAGGGCGTGCGGCAGACGCCCGGAACGTAGCTTTTCGTCGAGTAGGGCGATCACGCCGCTGTTGCCGAAGAATTCGAAACCCAGTTCCATTCAGTCGATCTCCAGAATGCGCCGGACGTCCAACCCGACCGCCTCTACCGGACGATTGCCCTCAATGACACGGATGCGCCCGCCCGGCCGGCCTGCCAACTCCAGGTAGCCATGCCTGACACGACCGTAGAATTCCAGCGTTTCGGCCTCGAATCGTCCCTCGTCCTCGGACTGTTGCTTGTTTCTTTCCTTCGCACGCGTCAACCCGGTCTCGGGCTCGATGTCGAGCAAGAAGGTCACGTCGGGGCGGCATGTCCCGCAGATCTGGTCGGTCAGTCCCTCGATAAAATCCAGGGGCAATCCTCGCCCATATCCCTGATAGGCCAGCGACGAATCAAAGTAGCGGTCTGAAATCACGACGTCGCCGCGTTCGAGCGCGGGCTTGATGTTCTCAACGATATTCTGATGGCGGGATGCATAGAAGAGCAGGAGCTCTGCTGCCGCGGTCAGATCAGTGGTGTCGGAATTCAGAAGGATAGGGCGGATTTCCTCACCGACAGGCGTGCCACCCGGTTCCCGCGTGATCGTATGCGGAATGGCCTTTGCTGTAAGTTGTTCGGAGAGCAGAGCGATCTGGGTCGTCTTGCCGCAGCCTTCGATTCCTTCAAAGCTGACGAACAGGCCCGGCTTCATAGGCCGGGTATTGTACCAGAACCTCCGAGGCGCCCAAGGCCTGCCCAATCTCCTCCTCAACGTTGAGATCCTGCTCGATACGCTCGATGCGGGCGAGCCTGGCGCGTGTTTCCGGATGCTTGGGCACGAACAGGGAACAGCAATCCTGGTCGGGCAGGATCGAGATTTCGTAGGTCCCGATCTGGCGGGCCACGGAGATGATTTCTTCCTTGTCCATGCCCACGAGCGGGCGCAGGACCGGCATCGGGACAGCCCGACTGATCACGTCGATGTTTTCGAGAGTCTGCGACGCTACTTGCCCGAGGCTGTCTCCGGTAACCAGCGCCCGCGCCTTTTCCCTGATCGCGATCCGCTCCGCGATGCGCAGCATGTAGCGTCGGTACAGGATGACCCTCGTATCGAGCGGCGTCTCGACCATGATCCGGCGCTGAATGTCGACGAAGGGCACCATATGAATTCGCGATCGGAGTTGATACTTGGCCAGCAGGGTCGCGACTTCCCGCGCCTTATGTTGCGACTCGACGTTCGTGTGGGGAAAGCTGTGAAAATGGACAAAGACGGCATAACATCCCCGACGCATGATCCGCCAGGCGGCCACCGGGGAGTCGATTCCGCCGGAGAGCAGCACCGCGACCTTACCCCCTGTGTGGGAGGGCAATCCGCGCGGACCCCGAATGCGGTCGACCGAAATCAGTGCCCGTCCCTCGACGAGTTCGATCTGGCATGAAAGATCCGCGTGATTCAGATCCACACGGGCCTGGCTCCGTTTCTGGACATAAGCTCCCACCTCGGCGTTGACCTCCATTGAGGTCAGGGGGAATCTCTTGTCCGGGCGTCGCGTATCGATCCGGAAGGATGAGAACGTGCGGCCTTCGATCATGCTCCAGGCGGTCCGGCAGAGGTTCTCGATGTCCCACTCCACCGATCGCGCCTCGGCCGAATACGTCACTCCAAACACATGTCCGAGTCGGTGCTTGATCTGCTCGATATCGGCGTCCGCCGGGAGGGCCAGAATCAGACGTCCGGAAATACGCCGGACCTTTCCCGCGCCACAGCCCGACAGTGTTTCCTCGATGGTTCGGCAAAGGGTCTTCTCGAAGTAGTCCCGGTTGCCCTTCTTGAGGCCCAACTCGCCATAATGGATGACGAAGATCGATTGCATGTTGCGGCGTTCTCCAGCGGCTATTGTAACGCCACGCGGTCTCACGGATAGGTTTGCAGCGGAAAGTCGGAAGATCGGTACGTGTAACAACCTGTGGCAGCACCCTGTGGGGGACGCGTCACGGCCAAAGGGCGCTGGATTCAAGGAGACGAGGACGAGACAATGCTCTTCATTGTGAGGAGTCGACTACAACGAAGACGGCGTCGTTTCGCCCTGACCCTTCGGGCGCACGGGAGTTCGGGCCTCGGGCTTTGTCCCTCGTCGGTTACGATGAAATCGCATCGCGCCCGCCTCATTCTTCGCGCCCGCGACCCGAAGACCCATGCGCGCGGCCCCAGGGCTCTGACACAGGCTGCTAGGCAATTGTGCACCAAATGTGGTAAGAAAATGAGTCCACGTCGGTGTATGTTGGGGTTTTGATTGAAACTGGGACGGACCGCCGGAGATCTGAGGGAGGTTGCCCTCTGCCGGAAAGGATAGATCATGAGAGCCATCTGGAAAGGCAACATCAGCTTTGCGCTGGTGACGATACCGATTTCTGTCTTCAGCGCGACGAGGAAGAGTGAAGTTTCGTTCAAGTACCTCCGCAAGAAGGATCTGAGTCGGGTCTCTTACAAACGGGTGTCTGAGCTGGACGGGGCGGAGGTGCCCTGGGAAGAGATCACCCGCGGATACGAGTTCGAGAAAGGGCGGTTCGTCGAGGTCACCGATGAGGACTTCAAGCGTGTGAACCCGGAACTGAGCCGTACCATCCAGATTGTCGAGTTCGTCGATGAGACCCAGATCGATCCGATTTATTTCGATAAGCCCTACTACCTGGAGCCACAGAAGGGCGGTGAACGCGCCTACTCCCTGATGCGCGACGCCCTGGCGCGTTCGGGCAAGGTCGGCATCGCCCGGGTTGTGCTGAAATCCAAGGAGCACCTGGCGGCGGTGAAGCCTGTGGGGAAACTTCTCATGATGCTGACAATGCGATTTGCCCACGAAATCGTCGATGCTCGGGACGTCAATGTTCCCGAGACCGACGAGGCCACGAAGAAAGAAATGGCGCTCGCCAATACTCTGATCGAGGCGATGTGCGACGCATTCGAGCCCACCAAGTACCAGGACGAGTACCGCGGAGAATTACTCGACATCATTCAGAAGAAGATCGATGGGGTCGCGCCCGCGATAGCCGGAGTGTCCCCGAAGGTTCCCGGCAAGGTCGTGGATCTGATGGAGGTTCTCAAAAAGAGCCTGGAGGAAAGCAAGCGATCGTCAGCAAAACCGCTTCGTGAGAAGACGATGGCCACCGGGTCGACGGGGAAGACGAAGCGGAAAGCGACGAAGAAGGCCCCAGCCAAGGCCAAACGAAAGACTGGATGACCCAGGAAGTTCGTGAAAGGTACCGGCGCCTCCTCGACCGCATCGGGGAGGCGTCGTTACGTTCCGGCAGACCACCCGAAGCGGTCCGACTCATCGGTGTCACAAAGCGTGTCGGTGCCGGCCGGGTCCGCGAGGCTATCGAAAACGGCCTCCAGGATATCGGCGAGAACCGAATTCAGGAGGCAGAGGAAAAGCTTCCTCAACTCTCCGACACCGGTGTGGTCTGCCACATGATCGGTCATCTCCAATCCAACAAAGCCGCGGTAGCTGTTGGACTGTTCTCGTGGATCCAATCCGTCGACAGCCTCTCGCTCGCCCGCCGCCTGGATCGGTTGACAACCAACCGCCTGGGGATCCTGCTCCAGGTCCACCTGGGCGACGAGACGACCAAGTCCGGCCTTGATCCGGCCAGGTTGGGCGCTGTCATAGGAGACGTACGCTCGCTCGCCAACCTCGAACTTCGGGGGCTGATGGCAATTCCCCCTTTTGAAGAGGACCCGGAACGAGCCCGGCCGTACTTCGCGAAACTCCGACAACTGGCCGACGACTACGAACTGGGCGATCTCTCGATGGGAATGAGTCACGATTTCGAGGTTGCAATCGAGGAAGGAGCAACCATGGTCAGGCTCGGCACAGCGCTGTTCGGAACCCGGGCATGATCCTCGACTTTCGAGTGATCCCGAACGCTTCGAAAACGGCGATCACCGGAATGCGAAACGATGAGATCGTCCTGCGCGTCACCGCGCCGGCACGTGAAGGCAAGGCCAACCGGGCGATGGTCGTCTACCTTTCACGCGCATTCGGAGTATCCCGTTCGGCGGTCCGTCTGCTGTCCGGAGAAAAGGGTAGACACAAAAAAATCGAAATTGTAGGCTTGGATTCCGGCGAGATCCGGGCAAAACTCGTCGGTCTCCTCGGTACCGTCTAGTCGAAGTCAATCCATGTCCAGCACCACCCATGAGCCGCAGGGCGGCGAAGTTGTACCGGAACGGATACCCGTTCCAACGGAGCCGAAGAGTATAGGTATCAGCTTGGTGGTGTGTGCCACAGGCTGGCTGGTCCCCGGGGCGGCGCACTTGATTCTCGGACGCTGGCGCCGGGCGATCCTGTTCGCACTTTCGATACTGACGATGTTTCTGCTGGGGCTCGCCATGGAAGGGAGGCTCTACAACATCACGCCGGAACAACCGCTGCACATCCTCGCTTTCTTCGCCAATGTCGGTGTCGGAATCCCCTACATGGCCGCCGAGCGTCTCGGCTACGGTGTCGGTGTGCTGTCGAGTCCCAGCTACGATTACGGGAACACGTACCTCTGGGTCGCTGGGCTGCTGAACTACCTGATCGTCCTCGACGCTTTCGACGTGGCCCGGGGGCGAAAGCCTTGATGTTTTCCCACTTCACTGCGCTGGCGATCTTCGCACTTATCGTCTCAGTGGTCTTCGCGCTGATCAACAAGAGCCGACCGATGGAGCAGCTGCAGTACGGCGTGCTGGTCTTTCTTTCTTTCCTGGGTGTGGCCTTCGTGGTGGGATGGATCATGTTCCCCTTCCCGCTGTAGCACGGGCAGTCGATACACCACGCAGCCTTCGTCAGACTTCGCTCGGCTATCCTCGACGTATTTCAATACGCCTCCGGTAACCTCGCTCGCCTTCCTCGGCTGCGCGGCGTCTCGACCGCCCTCGAAACTTTCGGAATGGCATGTCTTTGGGGCGGGGAAGGACTCGTGTCTTCTGTAGCGGCGGTCTATGATCGCCGAAATGGCTCACGATCAATAGCGGACTCGCAGGTCTTCACTCAGCACGCCGTCGGTGACCAGCGTGTGGTCTCCTGCGGTAACGGTGGCGTTGGGAAAGAAGTTCCAGTAAACACCGCCACCTCGGTTCGCGCCACCCATTTCCAGGTTGTCTCCAAGGCTGAGCCTTACAACGCCGGCGCCGTAGCCGTAGTAGCCGATGTAGGGAAGGGCGGCATCGATTGCCAGCGCCGGGTTGAAACCGAGAGCAAACTCGCGGAACCTGCGGGCGTCGCCGCCGGCGTTATCGAGTTCTTCGGCGACAGCCTCGGCTCCCGTCCCTTCGATGCTCGTCACTCGCCCGTTGCGGATCGTGAGCATCAGCTCCTGACGTTCCCGTCCTCGGGGCGTCCAGGCCGGCAGCAATATTCTGCCGTTCGCCGACTCTTCGATAGGAGCGACGCGGAGGACGCCGGAAGGAATCTCCACGTCTCGATCAATACGGAGGGTCCAGGCGCGAGCCGCCGCAAGGCTCGCATCGCCGGTCTGTTTCGAGAAAGGACGGTCACCGACTTCAAACCGGATGTCGGTACCTTCGGGCGTCGCGACGCGGATCCCGGCCGAGCGAAGCATCTGGATCGCTCGGTCGTGCTGAGCTTCGATCGCCGCCGACGGAACGTCCAGTGCTCTGAGATAGTGACCGTCAACGATGTCGGGTGAGGGCTCGGGTAGCCCCGGGAGGCCATAGGTGCCGCTTGCCCAGTGGAAGTGGACCGAACGGCCGCGCTTGGCGTCGAGCCACTCATCGAGCGCAGGTCGGACCGAGGCTGTGCTTCCCTGGTACAGTTCAGGTAACCAGATAAAGACATCCGCGTCGTCGAACATGCGGCGCATGGACCGCAGCTCGCGATCGGACGCGGCATCGGTCTCCTCGGAAAGGATCGCTCCCGATACGTATGCCCCGGCC
The DNA here is from genome assembly GCA_965206125.1 of Terriglobia bacterium. Classification (GTDB taxonomy): domain Bacteria; phylum Acidobacteriota; class Terriglobia; order 20CM-2-55-15; family 20CM-2-55-15; genus CAXWPM01. The sequence goes on along the minus strand of CBDBIN010000038.1, from coordinate 64,801 downwards.
GCACGAATCCGAGCCCGGAGCGGATCGACGATGGGTGTAAACAGGCGGGTGTCCACCTTGAGCAGCACGCTCTCCCCGGGTTGAAATCGCAATGCCGTTGCGATCCGGTCGGCACACTTCGAGTAGTCAGCTTCCGTGAGGCTCATCGTCGTTTAGGTTAGCTTTCCGGTGGTGGCCGTCGCCATTCTCGGTACGGTCACGGAAGTGCTGCGAGATGGCCCCTGCCAGGGATTCGGCAGTCGCGGTGGGAGCCTCGACATGGACCTCGATCCCGACCGCCCTGGCCGCAGCGGTCGTGACTGGGCCGATCGACGCCACCGTAAGGCCCTGGAGACGGCGCGTCGGATCGTCGCTCCCGAGCATCTCCAGAAGGTTTCTCGCCGTCGAGCCGCTGGTTATCGTCACGCAATCGATCCTGCCCGCCCCGATCAACCGACGGAGCCGTTCGGCGCCTTCCTTCGGCCGCCGGGTCCGGTAGACGGTAACGACTTCCACCTCGGCGCCGCGGCCGCGCAACGCGGCGGGTAGGTCCTCACCTGCGACCAGAGCGCGGGGTAGGAGGATCCGGAGGCCTCCGAGATCTTCGGGGAGAGCTTTGAGCAAGCCTTGGGCTCGGTAGTCCTCAGGAATGATCGCGACCGGGTGACCAAGCTCCTCGAGCCTACGCGCCGTCTTGCCCCCGACGGCGGCAAGAGGTGGAAGAGGGCGCCCTTCGAGCCGGCCGCAAAAAGCTTCCGCGGCGTTCGCACTGGTAAGAACCACCCAATCGTAATCGGCCAGGGAGGAAATCGCCCGATCGACGGGCTCCCACGTTTGCGGCGGAACGATCTCGATCGTCGGGATTTCGACGACCGCGGCCCCGAGCTGCGCAAGCAGGTCCCGAAGTTCAGACGACTGAGACCCGGAGCGGGTCGTCAGGACCGTCCTTCCTTCAAGCGTCATGCGCCTGGATCTCGCGAAGCAACGCGTCTCCGCCCGCTCCGAGCAGGCGCGTGCCCAACCCGAACCCGAGTGCGCACGGATCTTCCGTCCCGCCTCGCACGCTGTCCCGGAGGACCCGCTGACCGTCCACGCTGGATATCAAGCCATGCAGGACGATCGCGTCTTGTTCGAGCGTTGCGTGGCCCGCAATCGGAATCCTGCAGTCCCCGTGCAGACTCGCCAGCAGACCCCGTTCCGCTTCTACCGCTATCCGCGTGTCCCGATGGTTCAACGAGGCGACCAAAGCGAGTGTTTCCGGATCGTCCGCGCGGCAGACGATGGCGAGCGCACCCTGACCGATCGCCGGAAGCATGATATCCGTCTCGAGATGCTGCGTGATGCGCGCTCCGTAACCTAATCGCCGGAGACCGGCGGCCGCGAGCAGTACGGCTTCGAACTCGCCGTCGTCGAGTTTTCGGAGCCGCGTGCCGACATTCCCGCGGACAGGGCTCGGCTCCAGATGAGGGAACCTCTGCCGGAGTTGTGCCGCCCGGCGCAGACTGCCGGTACCGATGCGGGAGCCCGGAGACATCTCATCCAATGTTCCAACAGGAGACACGACCACGTCCCGCGGATCTTCCCGCTCGGTGATCGCTCCAATGACAGTGCCGGGAGCTACTTCGAAAGGAAGGTCCTTCATGCTGTGGACCGCCAGGTCAATCCTGCCGTCCAGAAGCGCCTGGTCGAGCTCCTTGGTAAAGAGGCCCTTTCCCCCGATTTCAGCCAGAGGCGCATCAAGTAACCGGTCACCGGTGGTCTTGATCGGTACGACATCCACGACGAGATCACCGCTCGCCGACTGCAGTCTTTCCCGGGTCCAGTTCGCCTGCCAGAGAGCCAGCGCGCTGCCGCGAGTTCCTACGCTGAGCGTTCGTCTATTGTTCACGGACGTTGAAAATCTTCCGGACCAACTCGATGTACTCGGAGGCCCTCGGGTCATGAGCCAGGTCTTTCAGTTGGGATATGGGGTGATGGAGGATCTTGTTCACCATCGACCGCGTGATCCGATCGACGGCTTCCTGCTGTTCCGGGGTCATCGGAGCGAGATGCTTTCGGTTGCGCTCGATCTCGTCCCGACGCAGCCTTTCGAGCTGGTCACGCAGCGCGACGATCGTCGGGACGACTTCCCTCGCGCGAATCCGGCTGCAAAACGCCTCGACTTCGGAGTCGACGATTTCTTCGGCGCGGCTTGCTTCCTTGACCCGTTCGGCCATGTTGTCGTCGACGACCTGCTGGAGATCATCGATGTCGTACAGGAATATGTTGTCGATCTGGTTCACCGCGGGGTCGATGTCGCGTGGAACAGCGATGTCTATGAAGAATATAGGTCGATTCTTACGCAGCCGAATGATGTGCTCCGCTTCCTGCTTGCTGATTACGAAGTGTGGCGCGCCAGTCGAGCTGATCACGATGTCCGCGCGGTCGATGTGGTCGTTGAGCCGCTCAAACCCGATTGCCGTACCTTCAAACAAGCGAGCCATTTCAACGGCACGTTCGAACGTGCGGTTCGTGACCATGACCATCGAAACCCCGGCACGCTTGAGGTAGCGGGCGGCCAGCACACCCATTTTGCTCGCGCCGATGATCATCACACTCTTGCCTCGAAGGTCCCCGAAGATCTTCCGGGCCAATTCCACCGCCGCGTAGCTTACCGACACTGCGGAATGCGCGATGCCGGTCTCAGTCCGGATCTTCTTGGCCACAACGAACGCACGACTCATCAACGAACCCAGGTGCATCCCAACCGTTCCGGCCTCGTTCGCGAAGCGATACGCCTCCTTGACCTGCCCGAGGATCTGCGGCTCTCCGACGATCATCGAATCCAGGCTCGACGCGACCCGGAAGATGTGTCGGATCACATCGTTGTTCCGGAGCGTGTAAAGGTAGTTCGTGACGCTTTCGTTCGAGACACGGTGGTAGGAGCAGAGAAAGTCGCGGATGGCGCCCTCGTCGTGGGCTTCGGCGACAACTTCCACGCGGTTGCAGGTGGACAGGATCATCGCTTCGGAGATCCCATCGCAGGCGACGAGCGAGCGCAGAGCGTCTGGGAGGTCGGCCGTGTCGAAGGCGAACCTCTCCCGAATTTCGACGGGGGCAGTTTTGTGGCTCAAACCGACCAGGGCCAGCCGCATGGTTCCGGCCCGGCCGTTGTCGTCTCCAAATCTCTCTTCCTGATCGCCCATCTTCACACATCCTTCACTCGGTGAAGGTATGGAGGCCTCCGAAGTAGTTGGCTCCGAGAAAGGAGACCATGACGCTGATGAACCCGGCAATGGCCAGGTAGGCCGCCTTTTTGCCCTGCCAGCCTGCGATGAAGCGGTAGTGGATGAGCAAGAGGTAGATAAACCAGGTAAACAGGGAAAGGAGGATCTTCAGATCGCCTCCCCAGACCGTGCCCCAGGCGTCCTGGGCCCAGAGCGCGCCGGAAATAATGCCCAGTGTGATCAACGGGAACCCGATGGCCAGCGAACGGTAGGACAAGTCATCACAAATCTCGAGCGATGGCAGGCGGTAGTAGAAGATCGTGTGATGCTTGGACTTGAGCTCCCGCGCCTGGACCAGGTACATCGCTGCGCCGGCAAAACTGATGAATAGCGCCGCATAACCCAGAAAGATGAGTGGGGTATGGACGTAAATCCAATTGCTCTGGAGCGCAGCGGGAATCACGTCCGAAGGATCGTAGGCCACGTTGGCTATGAACGTGACGATGAAGATCAGGGGAAACACGAACACGCTCAGGGAGGCAATCCGGTACCGCCAGTAAGCGATCATGAAACCCAGGGCCGCCAGGGCCGCGAAGAGCGAAAAAGCCTCGGAGTGTTGGGTCAGGGGCATGTACTGGAGTTCCACCGCCCGAAGGATGATCGAAGCGGTCTGGCAGAGGAAGCCCGCGACGACGGCAACGAGGCCTGCCCTGAAGAGCGTGTACTTCTTGTTCAACACCGTAACGATGGAGTGCAGCAATCCCACCGAATAGAGGGCCAGGGCGACTCTCAGAAGCACGATGTGCATCCGTGAATTATAGCAAGGAACAGTACCGGTGTGATGCCCAACTCGGTGTGCTAGCATTACTTACAGCATGAACATCGACCTTTTTCAGGTGATCTCGTCCTTTGCCGTGCTGCTCCTCTCCCTGAGCGTTCATGAGACGGCCCACGCGTGGACGGCCGACCGGCTCAGTGACCCTACGGCTCGCCATCTGGGCCGCATCTCCTTGAACCCACTGGTGCATGCCGATTTCTTCGGGACGTTCCTGTTTCCGCTGATGGGCCTGTTCAGTGGATTCATCTTCGGCTGGGCCAAGCCGGTTCCGGTGAACACGGCGAGACTTCGGAATCCCCGGAGGGACTATATGCTCGTCGCGGCAGCCGGACCTGTCAGCAACATCCTGATGGCAGGCGGTTTGTTCGTCCTTCTGTTTGTCCTGAAGTCAACCTCGTCGTCAATGGAACTACTGGTCAAGCAGGCGGCCCGAGGCGTGTCATCGGGCGACACTTTGCTGGTACCGCTTGCGTCGATGGCGTATTTCGGCCTGATGATCAACCTTGTTCTGGCGATCTTCAACCTGATCCCCGTGGCGCCGCTCGACGGGGCGGCGATCCTGTCCGGGTTATTGCCCGAGGTGCTGGCTCGCCCCCTGGAACGCATCCAGAGCTTTGGCTTCGTGATCCTCATTGGCTTGCTCTACCTCGGGATCCCCTGGTACCTGTTCAATCCGGTGATCGGAGCGGTCCGTTCCGTCCTCATATACTGAGAAGCAGAACTAAAGATGGGAAAGAAGCGAATCCTGAGCGGGACGCGGCCGACCGGCCGGGTCCACCTGGGAAACTATTTCGGCGCGCTGGCCAACTGGGTTCGCCTGCAGGAGGAATACGAGAATTTCTGTTTTATTGCTGACTGGCATGCGCTGACGACTCACTACGAGAGCGGGGAGGATCTTCGCGAGAACTCCATTCAAGTGGGTATCGACTATCTGGCGGCCGGGCTCGACCCGGAAAGGACGACGATGTTCATCCAGTCCGACGTCCCCGAACACGCCGAACTGCACGTGTTGTTTTCAATGGTGACGCCGCTCGGGTGGCTGGAGCGGGTGCCGTCCTACAAGGAGATGAAGGAGAACATCGACCACGACATCAATACGTACGGCTTCCTGGGGTATCCGGTACTGCAGGCGGCGGACATTCTCATGTACAAGGCCGACGCGGTGCCGGTCGGCCAGGACCAGGTGGCACACGTCGAGCTTACCCGCGAGATTGGACGCCGTTTCAACCGACTCTACTCCCCGGTGTTCCCTGAGCCGCGCGCGCTGCTAACGGAAATCCCGAAGCTCCCCGGAACCGACGGGCGCAAGATGAGCAAGAGCTACGGCAACACGATCGCCCTTGGCGATCCACCCGACCAGGTCCGGGCGGCCGTGATGGCCATGAAGACGGACCCCGCGCGAAAGCGACGTGACGATCCCGGAAACCCGGAGATCTGTCCGGTCTTCGACTACCACCGGCTATTTTCCGGCAGCGACCGGATTGCCGAGGTGGACCAAGGTTGTCGCACCGCTGGAATAGGCTGTGTCGAATGTAAGAAGTGGCTCTTTGAGGGCCATCAGCGCAAAATCGGGCCGATCTACGAACGTCGGATCCAACTTGAGGGGAACCGGTCCGAAGTGATGGACATCCTGGAAGACGGCGCCAGTCGTGCCCGCAAGGTGGCAGGTGAGACGATGGGCGAAGTCCGAAGTGCGATGAAGATTTGATGGCCGACGAACTGAAAATCACTCTTTCTCATTACGAAGGGCCTCTGGATCTGCTTCTCGACCTGATCCGGCGACAGAAGATCGACATCTACGACATTCCCATAGCCCAGGTCACCTCGCAGTATCTGGAATTTCTACACCTGATGAAGGAGATGAACGTCGACGTCGCGGCGGAGTTTCTCGTCATCGCCACACAGCTGATCTACATCAAGTCGCGCCTTCTGCTGCCTCCCGACCCTGATGCCGACCCGGAAGAAGATGACGATCCGCGCGGTGAGTTGGTGCGTCGTCTGCTCGAGTACGAACAATTCAAGAACGCCGCGGAGATGCTCTACCAGCGCGAACAGGTCGAAAAGGCAGCGTGGACTCGCGCGGGGGTGATCGATATCGACGATGCGGACCTGGAACCGGAGGTTACAGCGACGCTCTTCGACATGCTCGACGTCTTCCGAGACGTGCTGAAGCGATTCGAGGAGCGACCGCCGCTGGACGTGTTTCGGGAGGAATTTTCAATCGAGCAGATGGCGGACTATGTGATGGAAGAACTGTCCGGCGCCGACGCCGGCATCCGGTTTACGCAACTTCTGGAGAGGTTTTCCACACGCAAAGCCTTGATCACGGTGTTTCTTGCCCTCCTGGAACTCGCGCGACTGTGCGCCATTTACCTGGAACAGAACCACGCTCTCGAGGACATCGAGGTGCGCGCAAACCCCACCTATGAGCGATCCCAATCTTTCAGCCTTACTTGAGGCGATCATCTACCTGGCCGACGAACCGGTCCGACTGGATCAGATTCAAAAGGCACTCCGCGACGTGTCGCCTCGGGATTTGAGAGAACATCTGGACGGCTTGGTCCGGACATTTCAGGCAAGCGAACATGGCATCGAGGTCCGCGAGGTGGCCGGAGGGTATCGCTTCTCGACGAAGCCGGAGCACCACGAGGTCCTGCGGAAGTTCGCCAAGAGCCTCGTACCGCCGACCCGACTTTCTCTGGCCGCTCTGGAAACACTTGCCGTGATCGCGTACCGGCAACCCATCACGATTCCTGAGATACAAGAGATTCGTGGCGTTCACGCCAGCGGTGTCATCAAGACACTGCTGGACCACAAGCTGATCACAGCAGCCGGCCGAAAGGATGTCGTAGGCCGACCGATTCTCTACAAGAGTACCCGGAACTTCCTGGTGCATTTCGGCCTCAACAGCCTCGACGACCTGCCGAGCATGGAGGAGTTCGAGGACATCATCCGCTCCCAGCATGCGGAACAGGCGGAATTGCCCCTCGAAATGGGGGAAGAAGAGGTCGCCACGGATTCAGGGGAGTAGGAGAGGGCTTCAGGGGAAGGGTGTCCCAGAACAGAACCGCGAGCGGTAGCGACCGGGTCTCTGCGGACTGATGATCAGATCTCGACCTTGCGATTTCGAACCTCCAATGTGGATTCTTCAATAGTCACTCTGCAACGACCTGGCAAGCATCGTAGATTTTCTATTGGACACTCCGCATCGGTCATTGGTCATTCGAAATTCGAGATTGGAGATTGTCCAAGAGGCCTGTGGGCACGTGGCCCCGCAAGGAATTTGAACCGCTTCAGCCAATAGGCGGTGCGAGGCGCGATACTTTGTCATGGGCCCGCCGAAACGCATTGATCACCGTCGCCCGAAATTTACCCTCTTCCATCGCCAGCAGGGCCTCGGCGGTAATGCCTCCCGGGGTGATGACCTCCTCCTGAAACTGAGACAGCCCACGGTCGGTAGCGGCCGTTCGCAAGGCCAGCGTGCCGTGAAGTAGCGACAGGATTCCCCTCTCAGCCAGGTCGTGGGGCATACCCTGTGTCACCATCGCCCGAGTCAGCGCCTGGATGAACTCGATGACCAGGGCGGGTCCGCAACCTACGCCGACGATCGCGATGTCGAGCAGGGCTTCGTCGTTGCATTCGAACTCGTCCCCCCACGAACGCACGATTTCGATGGCGCGTTCTCGAGCGGCTGGAGAGACATCCCGGCCCGCTATCCAGTATGTGGTAGCGATGCCCCTTTCGATCCCGATGTTCGTGCTCGTCCTGACGACATTACCTACGCCAAGACGCTCTCCGAGCCGCTCGAGGTCCACGCCCGTTACCACGGACACGACCAGCGCATCTTCGCGAAGGCCATCGCGTATCTCGTCGGCGACGACGCCAAACGATTTCGGTTTCACGGCAAGCACGACCAGCTCGGCGTCTGCGACAGCCGCTGCATTCTCGGTGAGTATCCGGGAACCCGACAAGGCCGTCTCGATAATCTCACGGCGTTCCTGCCGGACTCGACTGAAACGAATGTCCTCGGGGGTGGAGAGTCCGCAGGCCACGGCGCGCTGGCCGATCATCAACCCCATGGTTCCCGGTCCTATGATGGCAATTTTCATGGTGTGTTTTTCTAAATCGGAACTCCGATCTCGACCTCCAAGCGTGGAATCGTAGCGCAAAAACTGCTTTGAAGACTAATCTGAAGCTGCCCGAGTAGATACCTATCGTCTTAGTTTCCTTCGTCAGATGATAAGATCTCGAATTCGCAATTTTGAACGTCCAATGTGGATTTTCGATAGTCATTCCAGGTTGATCAGATAAATCTAGCGGATTGCAGATTTTCCATTGGACACTCCGCATGGGTCATCGTTCATTCGAAATTCGAGAGTGGAAATTGTTGCAGGGACGGTGGGCCCGACGCTAATAAATGGAAAGATTGCAAAAAATCATCGCCCATGCCGGCATCGCGTCCCGCCGCAAGGCCGAGGAAATGATCCAGCAGGGGAGGGTGTCCGTCAACGGACATGTCGTGCTGGAGTTGGGGACGAAGGCGGACCCCGACTCCGACACAATCGCCGTCGACGGCAAACAGATACGCCGCCCGGCTGCTCCGACCTACGTGTTGCTGAACAAACCTCGGAACGTCGTGTCTACGGCCAGCGATCCGGAGGGCCGGCCGACCGTGTTGGACCTGATCCGCAAGAAAGTCCGCATCAGGGTCTATCCTGTCGGACGTCTGGATTTCGCTTCCGAGGGACTCCTCATCCTGACCAACGACGGTGAGTTCACCCGTTTCATGACGAAAGCGGGGGGCGTCCCGAAGGTCTACAAGGCCAAGGTCTCCGGGATCCCGACCGAAGCGCAATTGAGCCGGCTGACGCGGGGCATCCGGGTCGACGGCGAGCGTCTTGTGGCGTCGAGCGTCGAGGCAGCGCGTCCCGGAGCCAACCCATGGTTCCTGATGACGCTGACCCAGGGACGAAATCAACAGGTCCGAAGAATGTTCGAAGCCATTGGCCACTCGGTCCTGAAGCTTCGTCGAACCCGAATCGGTTTTCTCGAGGACTCCCGGATCGGGTCGGGCGATTGGCGTTACTTGACGGCAGGGGAAGTCAGACGGTTCTACGAACAATACGGGCCGGAGAAGGCCCGGAAACGAGCACCCGGAGCACGACCTCGGCGGGTGGTGGGGACAAACACCGGACGAAGCAAGAAGGCGGCAGACAGCGATGAAGTTCATTGATGGAGTCCCGGACCACATCCGGTCGATAAAACCCTACAAGCCCGGCAAGCCGGTCGAGGAGGTTGAACGTGAACTCGGAATTCAGGCCGTCAAGCTGGCGTCGAATGAGAACCCGAACGGTCCATCACCACGTTCAATAGAGGCAGTCCGAGATTTTCTTGACGAGGGCGGTCGCTATCCGGACGACACGGGATACTACCTGCGCGGCAAGATCGCCGAACGTTACGATGTCGAGATGGATCAGGTGATCATCGGCGCCGGTTCGAGCGACATACTTTCGATGACCGCGCGTGCGCTCCTGGTTCCCGGCGCTGAAGCACTGACGTCGCAAGGCTCGTTCGTTCTCTACTACCTGTTCAGCGAGGCAACGGGCGCTCGCATCGTTGCGCCCCCTATGCGCGACTACCGGTTCGACCTGTCGGCGATGGCCGAGCGAATCACGCCGCAAACGCGCGTGGTACTGCTGGCAAATCCGAATAATCCGACCGGCACGATGGTGAACGCCGCCGAAGTCCGAAGCTTCATGGACCGAGTGCCCGAGCATGTCCTGGTGGTCTTCGATGAGGCCTACTATGAGTACGTCCGTCGCGACGACTATCCCGATGCTCTCGAGTACCTCCGCGCGGGACGGACGGTCCTGGTGCTCAGGACGTTCTCGAAGGCCTACGGCCTCGCCGGCTTCCGGATCGGCTATGGCATCGGGAGGCAGGATGTCATCGACGTCCTCAATAAGGTGCGGCCCCCTTTCAACACGCCGTCCATCGCACAGGTTGCCGCCCTGGCTGCGCTGGAAGATGCCGGGCAGGTCACGCGAAGCGTCGAGATGAACGCGAAGGAACTCGATTTCCTGAAGACCGAATTGGGCGCACGGTCGGTTCCGTCGGTCGATTCGGTCGCCAACTTCATGCTTGTCGATGTCGGTGTGCCCGCGGACGCCGCATTCGACAAACTGTTGCGCCTTGGTGTGATCGTGCGTCCGATGCACGGGGCCGGCTTTCCTACGATGGTGCGTGTTTCCGTCGGTACGCACGAAGAGAACCTTCAATTCCTGCGTGCGCTGGACCAGTTACGATGACCATCGCCGAGGTTCTCACAACCTACACACGCGTTGCGGTGGTCGGGCTCTCGTCACAGCCGGGGCGACCCAGCCATGGGGTGGCCAAATACCTGAAAGCCAACGGGTACCAGATCGTACCGGTCAACCCGAACGAGGACGAGGTTCTCGGCGAGAAGGCCTACGGAAGTCTCGAGGAGGTGCCCAGCCGGATTGAGATCGTCGATGTGTTCCGCCGTCCCGAGTTCGTTCCTGGAATCGTGGACGCTGCAATCGCCGTTAACGCCCGGGTGCTGTGGCTGCAGGAGGGCGTCGTGCATCGGGAGGCCGCCCAGACCGCAAAGGAGGCCGGCCTGGAGGTGGTCATGGACCGCTGCATCCTAAAGGAACACATCAGACTTACTTAGCTATACTACTTGAGCATAGACAGTTAAGTGTCTTTGCTTCGGCGGCGAGCTTCATCCAGCCGCCGCTTGATCTCCGATTCGGCCCCGACATCCTTCGCCACGTAGTAGCGCTGTCCGCGGATCTGCAACGGTAGGCAGTCCATTTGGGCAACACCCTCCTCTTCATCGTGAGCGTAACGGTAGCCCTCGCCGTAACGGAGCTGCTTCATCAAACGTGTCGAAGCATTGCGCAGGTGCAACGGCACCGGCTCCGCACGGGTGTTCCGCGCCTCGTCGAGAGCGGCGGAATAAGCGGCATACACCGAGTTCGACTTAGGTGCCGCCGCCAGGTACAGCGCACACTGGGCCAGGGCGAGCTGCCCCTCGGGCATACCGATGAACCGAACCGCCTCGGTGGCTGCCAGGGCGAGGTCCAGCGCCGCTGGGTCGGCCAGGCCCACATCCTCAGATGCGAAACGCACCAGCCGGCGCGCGACGTAGAGCGGGTCCTCGCCCGCATCAAGCATGCGAGCCAACCAATAGAGAGCTGCATCGGCATCCGAGTTGCGCATGGACTTGTGCAGCGCGGAAATGATGTTGTAGTGTTCCTCGCCACCCTTGTCGTAGAGCAGTACTCGCTGCTGGGCGGCCTCCGCGACCAGTTCCTTGCCGATTCGTCCGTCCGCGGGGGCCAGCCCAACGGCTAGCTCCAGAATGTTCAGCGCCGCGCGGGCGTCGCCGTTCGCCAGGTCGACCAGCGTCCCGAGTCCCTCGTCCGATACCGGATACCCGAAACGCTGCCGCGCTCTCTCGACCAGGGACCGCACGTCCTCATCGGCGAGCGCTTCGAGCACGAATACCCGGACCCGTGATAGCAGAGCGGCGATGACTTCAAAAGACGGATTCTCGGTCGTGGCGCCGATCAGCGTGATGCTGCCTTTCTCGACATAAGGTAGAAAGGCATCCTGCTGGGCCTTGTTGAAACGGTGAATTTCGTCGACGAACAGGATCGTCCGCCGGCCGCTTCGTAGATGCCGCTCCGCCGTCGCCATGACTTCGCGGATTTCCTTGACGCCGGACAGGACGGCGCTGAATTTGACGAACGTGGAACTCGTCAGCCGGGCAATGATCGCTGCCAGCGTGGTCTTGCCCACACCGGGCGGTCCCCACAGGACCATCGACGGAATCCGGTCACGCTCGATCGCGGTTCGGAGCGCTTTGCCCGGTCCCAGCAAGTGGCGCTGCCCGACGTAGTCGTCCAAGGTCTCGGGCCTCATGCGCTCGGCGAGCGGGGCGTTTTCATCCGGCTTCTCAGGCCGTGGTTCCTCGAAGAGTGAATCCATCGACATCAGTTCAGCTCCAGCGCTGCCGGGCCGCTTCGTAGAGAATCACCGCGGCGGCCGTTGCGGCGTTCAGCGAGTCGACCTGTCCGGTCTGTGGAATCCGAAGGATCGTATCGCAAGCGGCGCGCTCGACCTGGTCCAAGCCCCGCGATTCGTTGCCGAGCAGGATGGCCGTGGGCCCGCGGAAGTCATACCGATCGATTGGAACCGCCCCGTCCGCTCCCGCCCCCACGAGCCGCACGCTATGATCTTCCAGCGCTCGACACACGCCAGCGAAGTCCGCGTTCCAGACGTTGGGAAGCCGGAAGAGACTGCCCGCTGTCGCGCGAACCATCTTTCCGTTGTACGGACCGACTGTTCGCGGGGTCGTCACGCAGCCCGTAGCACCGAATGCTTCTCCCAACCGAATGATCGTGCCGAGGTTACCCGGATCCTGCAGGCCGCACAACACGACGACCAGGGGATGCTCGCACCGCAGCATCTCTTCCAAGCTGAATCCAGGGGGCCGCAGCAGGGCAACCACACCCTGCGAAGACTGCGTCAGGGCGAGGCTATCCATGACGCCGGCAGCCACGATACGCTGCCTCACCCCGGGCGGCAATTCCAAGTGTTCGTCTTCTCGATGGACGCACTCGACGATCTCCAGCCCGCTCCGTAGCGCCTCCCTGATCATCCTGGGGCCTTCGATGGCCATCAATCCATCTTCGGTCAGCGTCCCATCGCGGAAGGCGCGGCGGATCTCCTTGATGCGAGGGTGCTGCCGCCCTAGGTGTTCACGGTCCATCAGCCCGTCATTATCGCAAGGGTGGACCGCGCATGCCTATTTAAGGTTTGCGCGCTTGGGATGCGGTTCATATTCTTAGGAGAAGGAATGCGTGTTTTCGACATGTCCGGCGGAAAGAACGGCCTGAACGCAGTTCTGTCGAGTCTCCGGAAAGGCGGAGTGATCGGGTTTCCCACCGACACGGCCTACGGGATCGGCGTCGATCCGTTCGACGCCCGAGCGGTGGAGCGTATCTTTAGACTGAAAGGCCGTGACAGCGGAAAGCCCATCCTGCTCCTGGTCGACTCGCTGGACATGGCGCGATCGGTGGCCCACACCGACGACGTGTTCGAACGGGTTGCCCGTTCGTTCTGGCCCGGACCGTTGACTCTGATTGCGCGCGCCCTGGGAAACCTTCCGCTTTCCGTAACGGCCGGTACGGGCACCGTCGGACTCAGACAGCCGGCCTCTCCACGTTGGGTGCTCGATGTGATTTCGGCTCTGGGAGGACCGTTGACGGCGACGAGCGCCAACCGGACCGGGCATCCACCAGCGCGATCATCCGCCGAAGTCGCCCAGGGACTGGGAGACAGCATCGACATCCTGGTGGAGGGCGGCACGCTGGCTGGTCCGACGTCGACGGTATTGGACCTGACGTGCGATCCGCCGGAGCTTCTCCGTGAGGGGGTGATCAGCTACAACGATCTGCTGGAGTTTTTCGGGGGCCGCCTCGAAAGGCATTCGCCATGATCCGCTCCCGCTTGCGGCTGGTCATTCTGATTCTGGCCGCGATGGTCGGACTGACCGCCCTCTATGCCGGCGATTCCTACCGGCGGATCCGCCGAGTCGCGAGCGTCGATCGGGCCGGCGGCGGTGACGCTATCGTGGTGCTTGGCGCCGCGCAGTACAACGGCAAGCCGTCGCCCGTGCTCAAGGCCCGCCTGGATCACGCCCTGGACCTGTTCGCCCGAGGATTCGCAAACGTGATCATCACGACGGGAGGATTCGGTCCCGACCCCAACTTCTCCGAAGCTCATGTCAGCGCGCTGTATCTCGCCGAGAACGGCGTAGACGCCTCACAGATCGTCACTGAACAGGGAAGCGGGACAACGTTGGACACGGTGCAGGCCGCTTCGCGCTTAATGCGCTCGAACGGTTGGACGCGCGCACTCGTGGTTTCCGACGGTTTTCACCTGTACCGTCTCGAACGTATCTTCGCCGACGAAGGAATCGAGGCGCTGACATCTCCGGTACCCGACAGCCCCATCGAGCTTTCGCCCGTGAATCGCGTCTGGTTCAGCCTGCGTGAGGTCGCGCTCCTTTCCGTTTACCGTCTCGGCCGAGTGTTTGGTTGAAGCCGATTTCCTGATTTCGGAAGAAGAAGGCCACGGATTACACGGATTACACGGACAAGGAGGAGGGCATTTGGTCTGCTGCCGATTCACCCTGCCTAACAATCCACTAAATCCGTGCAATCCGTGGCTGGTCCGAGCTTCGAAATCGAAGAAGGATTATTCTTCAACCCAGATGTGATTCAGGAATTCGTAGTCTCCAGCCGGATAGAGCTGCATTCCTTGTATCCGCTCGTTGTAAACACAGACGTTGTTGACGTACCAGAGGCTGATGTAGGGGAGGTCGTCCGATACGGCCTTCTGGATCCGGGCGTAGTTCTCGATGCGGGTTTCGACATCGACGACACTCTGCGCAGTGTCGAGCCACCCATCGACGTCGGAGTTGACATAGGAGCCCCTGTTACCGCCCCCATCGACCGGCGTCATGCCGGAATGAAACACATAGTTCAAAATGTCCGGATCGTTGTTCCCTCCGATCCAGCGCAGGGAATACATCTGAAAATTGCCGTCCTGAACGTCGGCGAAGAACGTGGCGAACTCGTTCGACCGGATTTCCATGTCGATACCGACCTCGCGCAACTGCTGCTGGATCACCGACGCGACGAGCAAGCCCGTCTCGTCGGTGGAGGTACTGTAGGTGAACCCCAGACCTGAAATTCCCGCTTCATCGAGTATGGCGCGCGCACGGTCAGGGTCGTAAGTGTAGCGGGTGACGCCGTCAAAATAGGCCCAGTTGTTCGGCGGTAGGATGGAGTCGGCCAGGCGGGCGTGGTTGCGCCAGAGGCTTTCGATGATCGCCGTCCGATCCACGGCATGAGCGATCGCCCGGCGCACCCGTACGTCCTGAAACGCCGGATCCAGAAGGTTGAAGGCCAGGTACTGGTAGTTGGTCCCCTCGCTGTCCATCAACCGGAGCCCCGGGCTCTCCCGGAGTTCCTCGGCCATGTCCGCGGGCAGGACGTTCAACGCGATGTCGACCGTTCCCTTGCGGAGCTCCAGGGCCCGGATGATGGCCTCGGGTACGATCTTGAAACGCACGGCACTCAATCGCGGTCTTTCTCCGAAATAATCCGGGTTCGCCCGGAGGAGGATCTCGGCATCCCGGAAATAGTGATCGAAGACGAACGGACCCGAACCGATCGGGTGCTCGGCCATCTCCGGCCCCGCCCCCTCGGGCACGATTCCTATCGCACCTCGCGCCAGATTCCATAGGAACGGAGCAAACGGCTCGCTCAGGCGGAACTGAACGGTGCCCTCATCGAGGGCCTCGACGGACGCGACCTTTCGGTATGCGCTGGCCTTGGGCGTCTGCAGGCTGCCATCCAGGATCGATCGGAAAGTGTAGACCACGTCCTTGGCTTCGAGCGGTCTTCCATCGTGAAAGCGGACATCGTCTCTCAGGTGGAAGATGTACGTCGTCGAATCGGGCATCTCCCACGACTCGGCGAGATCCGGGACCAGGTTCGAAGTTCCATCTCGCCGAACCAGCGCGTTGAAGAGTAGTTGAGCCAGGCGCTCGGACGTTGCGTCGATTCCGATCCTGGGGTCAAGGTTGGTTGGCGGGACGTCGAGCGCGAGCGTCACGATGTCCTCCGCGGCAGCCCGGTCGGCGCAACCCGACAACAGAAGCAACGCTGGAACGAGAAGGCCAGCCAGCCTGTGGCAGGATTTCATGTTGTGATGGTAGCACCGGCGGGGGCAATTCCGGGGCCGGCCGCCCCGGCGCGCATGCGAACTCGGGCCCAAGTCGAGCGTTTCGGTGGATCAGCGAACGCGGACCTTCTCGACTGTGGGAATGGATTGGCGCAGCTTTTCGATCTGTCTGGTCAGGCGTGCCCGCAGATGGGGCCGATTGCGAACCGGGGCGAACTCGATCCTTTGCTTTCGCCCGAGGATGCGTTCGACTGATTGGTCGATTCGACTCCGCAGCTTCCGGTCGCTTCGCGCCTCCTCGACGATGAAATTGAACGCCTGTTCGAGCAGCGGCGTCGTCTGCGAAAACAGGACCATGTCATTACCCGCGTTGATCGCTCGCAGGAAGGTGGCCGGCTTCAGGCCTATCGACGTGACCGCGCCCATCGTCAGATCATCCGTGATCACCAACCCCTCGAAACCCACTGTTTCCCGGAGCAGACCTTCGATGACCCGGTGGGATAGTGTTGCCGGCAAGGGACGGATGTCGCCGAGTGCTGGATAGTGTCCGTGCGAAACCATCATCATGTCGACGGAATCGCCGACGGCATCGAATGGGACGATGTCTTCGGTCACGATTTCCCGGCGCGTCCGTTCGATGCGCGGCAGGACGAAGTGAGGATCCCGTCCGGCTCCACCAAGACCCGGGAAGTGTCGCGCACAGGCAAGTATCTTCTTTTTCGTGAACTCGTCGACAACGACCGCGGCGAGCCGCGCCACTTCAGCCGGCCCCGCAGCAAGGGTACGCTCCCGTACGACAGCGTCCTTTATGCCCAGATCCAGCACCGGCGCCAGGTTGGTGTTGAATCCACAGGCCTCGATTTCGCTCGCAACCAGCCGGGCACCGGCACGAACGGCCGAAGTGCCCAGATCGGCCAGGTCGGCGACGGAAGGTAAGGGGGCGATGACATGTTTCAGGCGATCGACCGCGCCGCCTTCCTGATTGATGGCAAGAAACAGCGGGACGTTGGCCCGACCCTGGAACTCAAGGCTGAGGTCGTAGATCTGGTCGAGGCTTTCGATGTTGCGCTGCAGGAAAACGATCCCGCCTGGCCGGATCCGATCCAGCATCGCCGCCGCATCGGTGTCAGGCGCCGGTCCCTGGAAACCGACGAAGAACAGCTGTCCGATGCGTTCTTCCAGCGTGAGGCGTGCGAGAGTCTTCATGCGTCCAACCGGCCGAGCACAAACGGACTCCCGGGACACCCGCAGACAGGCCCTCGCAATCAGGCCTTATCCGCACGGTCCTTGAGCTCAGCTAAAATCCTCAGGGCTTCGATCGGCGGGATGCTGTCAACGTCCAGCTCCCGCAGACGAGCCCTCAAATCTTCCTCTTCCGGAGAAAAGAGTGCTAGCTGATTGATAACGATCCGTTTCTTGTGTCTGGCTCGGGTGAGATTATCTGACAACTCGTGCTCAGTTTCCTCATGTTTTTTGAGAATCTCGCGGGCACGAGCGGTAACGGAATGAGGCATTCCTGCCAGTCTGGCAACTTCGATTCCGTAGCTGCGGTCCGCAGCCCCTTCTTCAACCTGCCGAAGGAAGATGATTCTGCCCTCGGCCTCCTTAACGGTCAGGTGGAAGTTTTGGACGCCCGAAAGCAAGTCGGCGAGCTCGGTCAGCTCGTGATAGTGGGTTGCAAATAGTGTCTTTGCCCCTATCTCGGACTGGATGTGCTCGACGACGGCCCATGCGATAGACAGGCCGTCGAATGTGGCAGTTCCGCGTCCGATCTCGTCTAGAATCACCAGGCTTTCCGACGTCGCTGAATTCAGGATGATGGCGGCCTCCATCATTTCCACCATGAAGGTCGACCGTCCCCGGGCCAGGTTGTCGGAGGCGCCGATGCGGGTGAACACGCGGTCTACGATCGGCACACGGGCCAGCCGGGCCGGGACGAAGGATCCCATCTGTGCCATGATGACGATGAGAGCGTTCTGTCTCAGAAAGGTCGATTTTCCGCCCATGTTCGGCCCGGTGATGATGTGAATGGCGCCCTCATCATCCATGTACAGATCGTTGGGAACGAACCGCTCGGCGCGATGTTGGTCCGCTAGAGCATCGAGGACGGGATGGCGGCCCTTGCGGACCAGCAGCGTCCGGTCGGAGGCCAGTTCGGGTCGGACGTACCCAAGCTTTCGGGCCAGGACAGCCAGACCCATCAGGACATCGCACTCCGCAACGACGGTCGCCGAATCGCGTATTCGCACGGCCTCGGCAGCAATGGCCGTCCGCACGCCGGCGAACAGGTCTTTCTCGATCGCGACGATCCGCTCCTGGGCGGTAAGAATCTTTTCTTCGTATTCTTTGAGCTCTTCGGTGATGAATCGCTCGGCGCCTACCAGTGTTTGCTTGCGGACGTAGCCGTCTGGAACGAGGGGGAGGTTCGACTTCGAGATCTCGATGTAGTAGCCGAACACGCGGTTGAACCGGACTTTGAGGGATGCAATGCCTGTTTGTTCCTTTTCTCGCGTCTCCAGTCGAGCCAGATAGCCCTTGCTGTCTCGTGACAACCGACGCAACTCGTCCAGTTCCGGGTTGTATCCGTCGCGGATGACCCCACCATCGGCCAGGGTCAGGGGCGGTTCGTCCGCGATGGCGCGCCCAAGCAATTTAGTCAGGTCGTCCAGCAGATCCAGGGAGTCACCCAGGTTAGCGAAACGTGTCGCCCTCAATCGGGCCAGGACGGCGGCAACTCCGGGCAACCGTCCGATCGCCGCCCCCAGAGACACGAGGTCGCGTGGATTTGCCGTACCGACGATCACCTTACTGAGCAGGCGTTCGAAGTCCGCCATGCCGTCGAGACACTCCGTCAACTCGTCGAGCAGAATCTGACTCCCTACGAGTTCTTCGATTCCGTCCTGGCGCTGAAGAATTGAGGCCCGGTCTATCGACGGCCGAACCATCCAGTTCCGGAGCAACCGGGAACCCATTCCCGTGGCCGTCCGATCCATCACACCGAGCAGCGTCTCGCTCTTGCCACCACCGCCGGACGAGGCGAGGAGCTCGAGATTTCGAATGGAGTCCGCATCGAGGATCATGTAGTCGGCTCTCTGATCACAGCGGAAGCCGGTGATGTGCTCGAGGTTGGATCTTTGCGTCTTTCGTGCGTAATAGACAACAGCCCCTGCCGCCCCCATGGCCAGCGGCTTGTCCGTACATCCGAAGCCGTCCAGGCTGCTGGTCCCGAACTGATCCCGGAGAACACGCGCGGCGGAGTCCTCGTTGAACACCCAGTCGTCGAGTGGACTGCGGACGCAGCCCTCGAGCTCAGGTAGCGCACCGCCGGCAGAAGCAGGGAAGACGACTTCCTTGGGACTGAAGTGATCGATATCGAGACGGAGACGCTCCCATCTGTCCTCACCGCCGGACTCTGACACACGAAACTCGCCGGTTGAAAGGTCGAGAAACGCAACGCCCAGGGTCTTCTCCCGCTCCACCAGACCGAGCAGAAAGTTGTTCTGTCCGGGCGCGAGAAGGTTCATGTCGGTGATGGTGCCCGGGGTAATCACGCGGCTGATACTCCGGGGCACCAACTTGACACCCTTCTTCGGTGGTTCGGTCTGGTCGCACACGGCGACCTTGTAGCCCTTCTTCAACAACCTGGCAATGTAGCCTTCTGCGGCATGGTGGGGAACGCCGCACATCGGCACCGATGCCCCCTTTTCCTTATGGCGGGCGGTCAGAGTGATCTCGAGTTCGCGCGCCGCGGTGACAGCGTCGTCGTAAAAAAGTTCGTAAAAGTCGCCGAGCCGGAACAGAAGCAGGGTATCGGGCACCTCCTCCTTGATGGAGTGGTATTGCCGCATCATCGGCGTCTGGTCGGCGTTCGTTTTCATGTTTGTGGATGACTTTCCGGCCGTGGCGCCGGGAGCCATCTATAATACGGCAGATGCTCGTCCTCGCCGTCGATACAAGTTCCCAGGAGGGAAGCGTGGCGATCCTCGCTGATGGCCATGTCGAGGGGGAGGTGCGTCTTGGATCGTCCATGCGGCATTCCGAGACCCTTTTCGCGTCGGTCGACTTTCTTTTTCGAAGCCTCGGCATCGAAATGGGGGAGATCGATCTGTTCGCGGCAGCCAGGGGGCCGGGCTCGTTCACGGGTTTGCGCGTGGGACTTGCCGCGATGGCCGGCTTTGCGTTTGCGAATGGCCGGAGGTCCGTCGGTATCTCGACTCTCGCTGCGGTGGCGTGGCAGGTCGGGGAAACGGAGAACCTGATCTCGCCCATGCTTGATGGGCGCCGCGGCGATGCCTACTGCGCACTGTTCAGGCGTAAGGGCGACGAACTGGTCGAACAGACACGCCCCGTCGTGCTACCGCCCGGGGACTGGTTCTCCCGACTCCCGGCCCAAGGCGTCGTATTCTGTGGAACCAGTGGACTCGAAGCACACTTCGGCGATGCCCACAGGCGCATGGTCCCGGTCGATCCCTACCTGGCGGTGACGATTGGACGGATGGCGGTGACTTCAAACCAAGAGCCTCTCGAACCCCTGTACGTGCGGCCCTGCGACGCGGACCTCCAAAGGCAGGATTCCCTTATCGAACGATGAAGGCAATCTCGATCAGCGTTGCGCGCGGCGGCGGAGCCTGACATCGAGCGCATTATCGCGATCGAACGCTCCTGGCCCCACCTGTCACACTGGTCGGTCGACGCTTACAACCGGCTCCTCCGGATCGGCAGTTTTACTTCCAGTCTCGTGGCGGAGATCGAAGGGTCGGATGGTGGTCCAAGGATCGCCGGGTTCGTCATCTATCACGTCGCCGATCGAGTTTCGGAGATCTACAACATCGCCGTGGAGAGCGCTCACGCCCGGGCGGGAATCGGTGCTGCCTTGATGCGGGGCACCCTCGGCGCATCCCGGAACCAGGGTGCCCACAAGTTGATCCTTGAGGTTCGGAAGTCGAACCGCGATGCGATTCGTTTCTATGAGCGCTTCGACTTCGGGATTGTCGGGGAGCGGCACAACTACTACTCAAACCCGCTCGAGGATGCCTTCGTCATGGAGAGAGACCTGAGTCTGTAGGAAACTGCGGTAGAGGGGCCGGTGCTTCTCTTGAAAGGGGCCCGAGGCGTGTGGTACGGTTTCGTTGGATCATCCCTCGAAAACCTTCCAGCCATCCTAGGAGGAGCGCCACAATGACGAAAGACGAGGAGATCAAAGAGTTTTTGTTCTCCAACAATGCGGACTTCCGTCGCCTCGCCGATGAACACAGATCCTACGACGACAAGCTGCGGGAACTGAACAACCGGCCGCATGCTTCAGGCGGGGATCAGCTCGAAGAGGTCAGCATCAAGAAGAAGAAGCTCAATCTCAAGGATCAGATGACTCGGATGATTCAGGAGTACCGTCAGGACCAGTTGAGTCATCAGCATCCATAGCACATTCGACAGGGGGAGGGGGCTGCGATGCCCCCACCTCTCCCCAGAGCCATCCCGTCCTTCAGCACATCACCGCATGTCAAAATTTCCGATAGCCAGGGACGCACTACGCTTTGAGGCCCCCCTGATCGCCGCTACAGCGGCGGCAATCTGGGCCGGCTGGACCGCGGCAGGAATCAGCTTGTTCGCTGTTGCCGTCTTCGTGCTGTATTTCTTCAGGGATCCAGAACGATCGATCCCCACTGATCCTTCTGTTATTGTGTCTCCCGCTGACGGGACTGTCGTTAGAATAGAGAGGGACGGCGCGTTGACGCACCTGAGCATCTTCCTGTCGATCTTCAATGTTCACATCAACCGGGCGCCGATGGACGGCTGCCTGACGGAAATTGAGTACAGCAAAGGGAAGTTTCGGGCGGCGTTCAACGACCTGGCCAGCGTCGAGAACGAACAGAACACGTTGACGCTCGAGGGAGATCGTATCGCTATCCGATTTTCCCAGATCGCCGGAATCGTCGCGCGACGGATCGTTTGCTGGAAGAAGGCGGGCGACGCCGTCGCCAAGGGAGAGCGGATCGGTTTGATCCGGTTCGGCTCGAGGGTTGATATCTCTCTGCCGGCCGATGTCGAACTGTACGTCGGAATCGGCGACAAGGTTTTCGGTGGCAGTTCCGCTATTGGAGTTATCAAGATCGCCTCATGAAGACTGCCGTAAAGAAGAAGAGTCGTTTGCACAATCGGCCCCGCCTCAGGATGGGGTTGTCGATCGTGCCCAGTCTCTTCACGATCGGCAACATGTTTGCCGGGTACTATTCCGTCGTCTCAACTCTCCGCGGAAATTACGACTACGCCGCGATAGCGATCGGCGTCGGGGCGGTTCTCGACATGCTGGATGGCCGAATCGCCCGGATGACCGATACGGCCAGCGAATTCGGTGTCGAGTTGGACTCGCTTGCCGACGTACTGACGTTTGGGATCGCGCCGGCACTTCTGGCCCTGAACTGGGGCGTGGGTTCGCTGCCGGGAGACCCCCTGGAAGCTTATGATGTCGACAAGTTCGCATGGCTGACTACGTTTGGTTTTCTGATCGCGGGCGCCCTCCGGCTGGCACGCTTCAACCTGCTGGCAAGAAAGCCGGACGCGACCGCGTCGAAACGGCACTTCGTCGGCCTGCCGATTCCTGCCGGCGCCGGCGTCGTTGCCGCGGTGGTTCACTTCTCGCCCACGCCGCTGGCTCGCTTCGAGTCCGCAGGGATATGGTGCCTGCTGATGGGCACACTGGCCTTCCTGATGATCAGTCGGATCCGATATCCGAGCTTCAAGGATGCCGATTTTCGCAGGCTTCTTCCGCGTACCGCGATCGTGGCCACGGCCATGCTGATCGGCCTGATCGTGTTTTTCTCCGAAATCGTCCTGCTGGTGATTGCCACTACGTACGCCTTGTCGGGACCTGTCACGAAGCTGTCCAATGCGGTCCGACGCCTTGTCACCGGAAGGAAAACAGCCGACGTTGGACACCCGCAGCCCGACTCCCACGGGGATCTGACGTGACCGACGGGCGGGGTTCCCCGAGCGGACCCCGCATCGCCATCGTCACGACCTACGGCTTCGCGCTCAACAGAACGGCGCATCCGCGTCCCGGATCGAAATGAGCGCCCCATCGGAGTGCCTGGCGGAAGGCTTCCGTCTTGCGACCAGGAGCGTCCACCTCGTCCTCCTGGATTCTGCCGCAAAGCTTCTGTGGCTCGCCGCCAGCGCAGTGATCCTGGCACTGGCAACGAACTGGGCGCTCTCGCGTATTACCGTTGGAGCTGAGGCGATAGCCGCGTTCGAGAGCGGAGTTCCCATCCTGGCGTTTGGGGCCATGCTGAGCCTGCTTGTGGCGCACCAGAGCCTGCTCGTGGGTAGCCTGTTCGCGGCGTTCGCGCTGTCCGCGCTGCTGTGGGTTGTCCTGGAAGCCTTCATCCGTGCCGGGATTCTCCCGGTTACAGGAAGGTCCTTTCTGAGGGATGCGGTAACGCATTTTCCCCGCTATCTGATCACCGGCACCGTACGGCGGCTGGTTTTGCTCTCCGCCTCGGTCCTGGTGGGACTGGTCTCGCTGGGACCTCTCCTGACGACTCCCATCGGACAATGGAGCCAGGCGTGGCCCGAGCTTCGATATCCGGTGATCGCGGGGGTCGGAATACTGGCCCTTCTGGCTATCTTCCTGCTGATTATTGACACGATTGTCCGTGGCGATGCGTGGAACGCTGTGGCCGAAGACCTGCCGAAAGTGGCCGGCGTCATCGGCGCGCTGGCGTTCTTCGAAATCGCCCTGATCGCCTCGGCCTCGATGGGCCTGGCAGTGGCCCTTGATGTGGCAGGTCCGGGGGGGCCGGTCCTGCTGGGAACTGGGATTACCGTGTCCGGGCTGAGCGTGGTGCACAGCTACCTGCTCCTGGTGCGTTATTCGGCCGTTGGTATAATGCGGCACCAAGCGGAGGACAAACTCGCACACCGATGACGACTATTTCCGAAGAAATCCTGATTCTCGACTTCGGCTCCCAATACACGCAGCTGATCGGCCGCCGCATTCGAGAGGCCCGGGTCTATTCGGAAATCCTTCCTTTCCACACTCCGATCGAAGAAATCCGAAAGCGCAACCCGAAGGGATTGGTACTATCTGGCGGACCTGGATCCGTCTACGAAGAAGGGGCCCCGGCCTGCGACCGCGAGATATTCCGGATGGGTATTCCTATCCTGGGAGTCTGCTACGGGATGCAGCTGATCGCCAAGGATCTGGGGGGCAAGGTCGAGCCTGCGGCCGAGCGCGAGTACGGCCACGGCGAGCTGGAGCGGGTGGGTTCCTCGGTGCTGCTCAACGGCATGAAGCGGGTCTGGATGAGTCACGGCGACCGTATTCTGGAGCCACCGCCCGGCTTCGAGGTGACCGCGAGGACCGGTTCGACGATGGCCGCCATGGAATCTGCCGAGGATCGAATATTCGGCGTCCAGTTCCACCCCGAAGTGGTCCACACCGAGAACGGTTCGGAGCTGCTCCGCAGGTTCGCCTTCGATGTTTGCGGATGTTCCGGCAACTGGACCCTCGGATCCTTCCTCGAGGAAGAGATTCCCCGAATACGGGAGCGAGTGGGGGACAGGCGTGTGATCTGTGGGATCAGCGGTGGGGTGGATTCGACCGTAGCCGCCACGATGGTCGCCCGGGCGATCGGCGATCAGCTCGCCGGCATCTTCGTCGACACCGGTTTCCTCCGCAAAGGCGAGTTTGGCAAGGTGCTCGGGATGTTACGCGACAACCTGCACCTGAACGTCCATGGAGTCGATGCCTCCGACAGGTTTCTGCATCTGCTCGAAGGGGTCACCGATCCCGAACGAAAGAGAAAAATCATCGGCAACGAATTCATCAAGGTGTTCGAGGAAGAGGCCGGGCGAATAGGGGAAGTAGACTTCCTCGTCCAGGGAACGCTCTACCCCGACGTGATCGAGTCGGTTTCGGTTCGGGGCCCCTCAGAGACGATCAAGTCCCACCACAACGTTGGTGGCCTGCCTGAGAAGATGCAACTGCAGTTGATCGAGCCGCTCCGCGAGCTCTTCAAGGACGAAGTCCGGCAACTCGGAAGTGAACTCGGGCTTCCCGAAGAAATGGTCTGGAGGCAGCCGTTTCCCGGCCCCGGCCTCGCGATTCGGATAATGGGCGAGGTGAACGGCGAAAACATCCGAATCCTGCAAGAGGCGGACGACATCCTGGTCGGCGAGATCAAGGCGGCCGGTCTTTACCGGAAGATCTGGCAATCTTTCGCCGTGCTGCTTCCGGTCAAGAGCGTTGGCGTGATGGGGGACGTGCGAACCTACGAATTCACCGTGGCGATACGAGCGGTCACCAGCACCGACGGCATGACCGCCGACTGGGCACGGCTGCCCTACGACGTTCTTGGCACCATCGCCAACCGGATCGTCAACGAGGTCCGGGGCGTCAACCGGGTCGTCTATGACGTGACGTCAAAACCCCCGTCGACGATCGAATGGGAGTGACTTTCGTCATGGGCTCCCGCGACGTGAGATTTCGAATCTCCAATCTCGATTGTCCAATGTGGATTGCTCGATAGCCACCGTGCAATGACCGAAAGACACCGAGCACAGGGGACAGATTGCAAATTGCTCCAGATCGATCGGCCCCAACAGAACCGGGAGCGGTAGCGACCGGGTAATCCAGCCGACGAGCGATAGCGAGTCGCTGACACCTTTATGAATGACTTCGTTCACCTGCACCTTCACTCCGGCTTCAGCCTCCTCGACGGTGCGTGCGATCACAAGCGCCTCGCCGAGAAGGCCGCCGAGTTGAACATGCCCGCCGTAGCGGTCACCGACCATGGGAATCTGTTCGGCGCGATCGGCTTCCATGATGCGGCGCGTAAGAGCGGTGTCAAACCGATCCTCGGTTGCGAGATGTACGTGTCGCAGACGACCCGCCACGACAGGGACCCTCGGCACGCACGATCCCGCCACCTGATCCTGCTGTGCGAGAACGAGAAGGGCTACCAAAACCTGATCAAACTCGTGTCGGCCGGATACCTGGAAGGCTTCTACTACAAGCCCCGTGTCGACAAGGAGCTGCTCGCCGCTCACAGCGAGGGCCTGATCGCTCTGTCGGGATGCTTGAACGGTGAGGTTTCAGCGAACCTTCTGGCAGACCGTTACGACGCGGCCGAGGAGGCTGCCGGCGAACTGCGTGACATTTTCGGACCGGAGCGGTTCTTCCTTGAGATCCAGGACCAGGGGATCCCGAAGCAGCGGCAGATTATCCCCGACATGCTCCGCATGTCAGAACGTACCGGGATTCCGGCCGTAGCCACGAATGACTGCCACTACATGTGTCAGGACGACTCCCGAGCACACGACATGCTGCTCTGCATCCAGACCGGCAAGACCGTTCATGACCCGAACCGGATGAAGTTCTACACGGATCAGTTCTACTTCAAGTCGTACGATGAGATGCATCGCGTGTTTGGGGACTACCCGGACCTGCTCAGTCGAACTGTCGGCATCGCCGAACGCTGTAACGTCGAACTCAAGAAGATCGACAATCCCTTCCCGGATTTTGACGTGCCACCCGGATTCACGGTCGACACCTACTTGAGTAAGGTCGTCGAAGATGGCTTCGCCGAGCGGCTCGGGCATCTTCGCGATCGGGATGATGCCGCGATGCTCAAGCATCCCATCTCCGAGTACGAACGGCGGATTCAGGACGAACTTTCCATCATCCAAGGCATGAGCTATTCCGGGTACTTCCTGATCGTTTGGGATCTGATCCGCTACGCCCGTGAGAACGAGATCCCGGTGGGTCCGGGACGGGGATCGGCAGCCGGCAGCCTCGTGTCCTACTGTCTTCGGATAACGGATCTGGACCCCCTCGAGTACGGACTCCTGTTCGAACGGTTCCTCAATCCGGAACGTGTGACCCTACCGGACATCGACATCGACTTCTGCATGAACCGCCGCGCAGATGTCATCGATTACGTGACCCGAAAATACGGACGCGAGAATGTGTCGCAGATCATCACCTTCGGCACCATGGCCGCAAGGGGAGTCATACGGGATACAGGCCGGGGTATGCAAATGACCTACGCCGAGGTCGACCGCATCGCCAAGATGATTCCCGCCGAACTGAACATCACGCTCGACAAGGCGCTCGGCCAGAACAAGGATCTCAAGGAACTCGTGGAGAAGGACGGTCGGGTCCGCGATCTGATCGAAACCGCAAAGCGTCTGGAGGGTCTGGCCCGCCACGCGTCTATGCACGCGGCCGGAGTCGTCATCTCACCACGCCCCCTGACCGAACTCGTCCCACTGTACAAGTCGACCAAGGACGAGATCATGACGATGTACCCGATGAGCGACGTCGAGAAGATCGGCCTGCTCAAGATGGATTTTCTCGCCCTGACAACGTTGACCGTCATCGACGACACGCTCCGGATGCTGCGTCAGCTGGAGGGACTCGAGCTCGACATCGACGCTCTGCCTCTAGATGACGAGAAGACATACCAGCTCTTCTCGGACGGACTGACCAGCGGTGTTTTCCAGTTCGAAAGCTCCGGCATGAAGGACATCCTGCGTCGGTTTAAGCCTTCGAGCATCGAGCACCTCACCGCCCTGAACGCGCTCTATCGGCCCGGACCCATCGGTGGGGGCATGATCGACGACTTTATCAAACGCAAGCATGGCACCAAGAAAGTGGCTTTCGCGCTCCCCGAGCTCAGGCCACTGCTGGAAGAGACCTACGGTGTCATCGTCTATCAGGAACAGGTCATGCAGATCGCCAACGTGCTGGCCGGTTACTCGATGGGCGAAGCAGACTTGCTTCGACGAGCAATGGGCAAGAAGAAAGTCGAGGAGATGGCGGCTCACCGTGAAAAGTTTCTGGAGGGTGCGAAGGCGAAGGGTTTCAACAATTCGAGGAAAGTAGCGAAAATATTCGACCTCATGGAACAGTTCGCCGGGTACGGCTTCAACAAGTCGCATTCGGCGGCCTACGCCGTTCTGGCATATCGTACCGGCTATCTGAAGGCGCACCACCCCCATCACTTCATGGCCTCAGTCCTGACGAGTGAGCGCGGAAACACCGACAAAATTGTCAAGTACATCAACGAGTGTCGGGGAATGAACATTCCGATCCGACCCCCCGACATCAATGTCAGCGACGTCAATTTCACTCCGACCAGCGAGGGTATCCGGTTCGGATTGGCCGCGATCAAAAACGTCGGCGAGACGGCGATCCGATCGATCGCGGAGAGAAAGCCGTTTCGGTCACTGTTTGACCTCGCTGAGAAAGCCGACCTACGGACGCTTAACAAACGCGTGATCGAAGGCCTCATCAAGGCCGGCGCGCTCGACAGCCTCGGCACCGACCGCGCACTGCTGTACAACAACGTGGATCGGGCGATCGAATGGGGACAGCGCAAGCAGCATGAAGTGGAGGTGGGGCAGGGAGGACTGTTTGCGCCCGCTCCGGGAGAAGAAATAGACGACGACGTCATGCTCCATCCTGCCGAACCCTGGCCGGAGGCACTCAAGCTGGCCAACGAGAAGGAAGCGCTGGGCTTTTACATCACCGAACATCCCCTTCGCCAGCATCAGGACGAGCTTGGGAAATACGGAAACGCAACGACGGTCAGTTTGGCCGGCAAACCGGCTGGCACAGAGATCGTCATCGGAGGCATTGTCGTCGAGATTCGTACGATGCGCACAAAGAAGGGCAACCGCATGGCGGCCGTCGTGCTCGAGGACCTGGAAGGCATCGTCGATGTTCTCGTTTTCCCCGACACTTTTGAAAGGACACAGGACCTGCTGGTACCCGATGCACCGATCTTCGTAAAGGGGAAGCTCGACAGCGACGAGTCCTCGGTACGTGTTCTCGCGGCTGAAGTGTTCCCGATCGACGAGGCACACGAACGGCTCGCCACCAAGGTTACTGTAGCCGTCGATGCGGGCACGGCGCCCGCCGACCTGGCCGAGCGACTTCGCCCGATGATCGAAGGAAAGAGCGGACAAGCCGAGCTCGTCTTCGAATTGAGGTACGACGGGCGGTATACTGCCTTCATTCGTCCGAACCCTTACCTGAAGGTTCATCCCGACAGGGAATTCGTCGCTTTCATCAACGAGGTATGCGGTCCCGAAGCGGTCCGGTTCAGTAAATGACAGATCCATCGAACGACAAGGATGAGGCCCTGGACCTTCAGGGAATGACCGCCTACGACAAGGTCCGTCTGGCGCGTCATCCCAAGAGACCCTACTTTCTCGACTATATCGAGCTGCTGTTCGATGAGTTCGAGGAAATTCACGGCGACCGTAATTTTGCCGATGATCCGGCTATCGTTTCCGGGTTTTCTCTATTCCGGGGCCGGCCTGTTTGTCTCGTGGGGCAGCAGAAGGGACGAGATACCAAGCAGAAGCTCTTCCGCAACTTCGGGATGCCCAAGCCCGAGGGTTACCGTAAGGCGCTCCGTGTCATGAAGATTGCCGAGAAATTCCGACGGCCCATCCTGACGTTCATCGATACACCTGGAGCCTATCCGGGAATCGATGCCGAAGAGAGGGGCCAGGCCGAGGCGATCGCGCGCAACCTGCGGGAGATGGCCGGGATCCGGGTTCCGATCGTGGCGACCGTTATCGGGGAGGGAGGTTCGGGTGGTGCACTGGCAATCGGCGTGGCCGACCGCGTCAACATGCTGGGCTGTTCGATCTACTCGGTAATCGCTCCAGAGAGTTGCTCGGCAATTCTCTGGCGGGACCAGGAGCATGCCGCCGAAGCCGCCGAAGCCCTACGGCTGACTCCCGAAGACCTCAAGCAGTACGGTTTGGTGGACGAGATCATCGTCGAACCCGAAGGCGGTGCCCACTCCGACCCGGGCGGCACAGCGATCAACATATCCCGCGTTCTGGATGACCAATTGACCGAACTCGCCCGGCTGAATCCGGACGAGTTGATCGATGAGCGTTACCAGAAGTTCAGAGCGATGGGGGTGTTTGCCGAATAAATGGAGGCGTCATGTCTGATATTGTTTCCGCGATGGCTACAGGTGCGGCAATTCTTGTTCCTGTCGTCATCGTTGCCATTCTGGCGAGCATAGCGGCAGTGAAGAAGGGCGAGGCGGAGCACTAACAGACGCGTCCTTCGGTATTGACCAACAGTCGTGCAACAGACCCTGTCCTATGCCGGTGTTCGTGTTCGACTGCCACCTCAACCGATCGATGCAACACAAGCGTTGAATCGTTCTGCTGGAGTTTCAAACTCCAGCGTCTTACGCGGCCGTTCATTGAGCTCACGTGCCACCTTGTTCAGGTGCGCCTGCGAGTGCACCGATAAGTCGGTTCTCTTTGGGAAGTACTGTCGGAGCAGGCCATTCGTGTTTTCATTGGAACCACGTTGCCATGGACTCTGCGGATCGCAGAAGTAGACGTCGATGTCGGTCGCCAGGGTAAATCGCCGATGATCTCCCATTTCCTTGCCGCGATCCCAGGTCAGCGATTTATACAGCTCGGTCGGTAGTTTCTTCGCGTGCTTGATCAGTGCAGGCACGACGGTCTTGGTCTGTTTATCCGACACTTTCACCAACATCACGTAACGGGTATGGCGTTCGACCAGGGTCGCAATGTAGGTGTTGTTCGATCCCACTATCAGATCTCCCTCCCAGTGACCGGGAACGGCACGATCTTCGACCTCGGCCGGGCGCTCACGAATCGATACGATATCGGCGAGATCCCCTTTCCCGTGACCTTTGTGACTGGAATGTCGGGATCGACGAATCGTTCGTCTCGACCTCAGATGTCTAAGTAGTTCTTTCTTAAACACCCCGCGCGCCTGCACGAATAGGCTGCGATAGATCGTCTCGTGGGACACGTGATACGACTCATCCTCTGGATAGGATCGCTTCAGCCAGCCGGCGATCTGTTCGGGCGACCAATTCCGCCGGAGCTTCCTCGCCACCATTCGCCGTAACCGCGGATGGCGACCCAACTGACATCGCTTCGGGCGACGGGCCCGGTTCCAAGCCTGTTCATCGGCGACAGACGCCCGGTAGTCATCATAGCCCCCATTGCGCTGGATCTCCCGGCTCACCGTCGAGGGTGAACGCCCCAGACACTCTGCGATCGAACGCAACGACTGCTCGGCCGCGATCCCGCGGGAGATCTCCTCACGTTCCGACAGGCTCAAAGCCAACCTCGACCGTCGTCGTGGTCGAGGACGAATGCCTCCGGTATGCGCCAGCTGACAATATACAGACGATGACAGCTTGCCAAACGCTCGCCCGATCTCATGCAGAGATTCCCCTCGCCGCCACCGATCCCATACCTCCGCCTTCTCCGCCGCCGTGAAACCGAATCGCATCCCTTTCCGCATACACTCCACCTCTTCCTTTTAAGATAAAGTGTTGCGTCGATCCGTTGAGACCAGCACGAAAGTCCTAACCTTTGCGATATAAAGTTCTTGACTAAGGCAAGATCGGGAGGCTAATGTCGATATGATGTCCAGTCCAGCACCTCAAAGGCAGGCGCGACCGGTTCCGATCGAGATCAAGGCCGCAGCCGACCTGCGGTACATCCGTCAGACGATGGAACGGGCCAGTTCCTTTACGGCTGTCCCCGGATGGGGTGGAGTCGGTATGGGATTGGTCGCCCTGGCTGCGGCTCTCGCGAGTATGGGGGCAACGGTCGAGAACTGGTTCTGTACCTGGATCGGGACGGCCGTCGTCGCGACGATGATCGGCGGGATAGCCATGGGGCGCAAGGCCCGTCAGGTCAACGTGTCTCTCTGGAGCGCTTCGGGCCAACGCTTTGTCCTCGGCCTGCTCCCGCCCATGATCGCGGCCGGCGCGATCACCGTGGCCCTCTACGGATCGGCGAACCTGGACCTGCTGCCCGGAACCTGGCTGTTGCTCTACGGCGCTGGAGTCGTGACCGGCGGCACGTATTCGGTGCGCATCGTCCCGGTTCTCGGGATGTGCTTCATGATCCTCGGGGCCGTGGGCCTGTTCACGTCGTTTGCCGTGGCACAGGGCTTGATGGCCGCGGGCTTCGGAGGACTACACGTCGTATTCGGCTGGATCATCGCTAGGAGGCACGGTGGCTAGAAGAAGTCTTGCGGCGACACGCCGCACTGTCCGGCCCGCAACGAAGGCTCCAGCGAGTCCCACGGCACTGCCTGGAGGCAACCCGGCATCCGATCTGGATCGACTGGTCCATGAACCCGTACGGCTGGGAATCGTCAGTGCGCTGGCAGTCAACGACACTCTGTCGTTCCGCGATCTGCGGGATTTTCTCGAGACGACCGACGGCAACCTGAGCGTTCACGCCAGGAAGCTCGAGGATGCAGCGTACATCTCATGTACGAAGCACTTCGAGGGCCGCACACCCAAGACAGAGTTCAAGATTACCGCCGGCGGCCGGCGCGCGCTTGAGAAGTATCTCGAGCACATGGAAGCGCTGATCGTGGCGACCCGCCAATAACTACAATAGTTCCGGTTGAAGGCGACTTGATCCGCGGAATCGGGCGGATTGCGGTTCGCAAGTTGAGCCGTCTGTCCCCCCAATTCTGGTGGTAAGATATGACTATTACTGTCTTTGAGGAGAGGACATGCTGATCAAAAAGCCTGCCGACATCAAGTCATCGGAAATCACGACCGAGAGCCTGTACCGAAACCGTCGCCAATTCCTGAAAGCCGCGGCCATTGCGACCGTGGCCTCCACCGCCGGCATGGCGATCCCTAAAGGCTTCTCTGCGCCGCAGAACGGTCCCTACGACACGGACGAAGAAAAGTCGCCCTACGAAGACGTCACTAACTTCAACAACTTCTATGAATTCGGAACTGCCAAGGAACAGCCCGCAATGTACGCGCACACCCTGCGTCCGAAACCCTGGAAGGTAGAAGTCGACGGCCTGGTTAAGAACGCCGCGACCTGGGATCTGGACGATCTGCTCGAAGGGTTTACGATGGAGGACCGCGTCTACCGCATGCGCTGTGTCGAGGGCTGGTCGATGGTGATTCCGTGGTACGGCTTTCCTCTGGCAGACTTGATCCGTAAGCTCGAACCCGAGGCGAGCGCCCGGTATATCCGCATGGAAACGCTCTATGATCCCGAGCAGATGCCGGGCCAGACCCGCGGCGTCCTGCCGTGGCCTTACGTCGAAGGGCTCCGGATGGACGAAGCCACGAACCCGCTGACCCTGATGGCCGTCGGCGTGTACGGCAAGGAGGGGCCCAACCAGAACGGCGCTCCCATCCGGCTGGTGACTCCGTGGAAGTATGGGTTCAAGGGTATCAAGTCGATCGTCAAGATCAGCTTCGTTGACGAAGAGCCTTTGAATACGTGGAAGAGACAGACTCCCCGCGAGTACGGCTTCTACGCGAACGTCAATCCAAACGTCGATCATCCCCGGTGGACCCAGGCGCGAGAGCGCCGGCTGGGTGAAGTTTTCAAGAGAGACACCCTGATGTTCAACGGGTACGGGGAGCACGTCGCCAAGATGTACGAAGGCATGGATCTTCGGAAATTCTACTGACAGTTCGCTCCGAGCGCCTGACCGAGCAAGAATGAGCAGGAGTCAGTTCCTGAAATGGGTGGCCAAGCCCGCCGTATTCCTGCTCTGCCTCGTTCCGATTGCGGTCCTCACCTGGAATGCATTCACCGGCGGCCTCAGCGCCAACCCCATCGACGACATCACCGACTCTCTCGGGCGCTGGACGCTGCGTTTCCTGCTGATCACCCTGTCGATTAGCCCTCTGCGTCAGATCACCGGTTTTCACGACATCATGCGGTTCCGTCGCATGGTCGGCCTGTTTGCCTTCTTCCACGGCTTTCTGCACTTCATGACGTACATCTGGCTCGACCAGTTCTTCGACATCGCAGAGATCGTCAAGGACATTCCCCAGCGTCCCTTCATCACGGCGGGCTTCACGGCCTTCGTTTCCATGATCCCACTGGCGCTGACCTCGACCAGGCGGTGGATCGGGCGTCTGGGAGGTAAGCGGTGGCAGCTTCTCCACCGCCTGATCTACCTCAGCGCCACGGCGGGCGTGGTGCACTATCTTTGGATCGTCAAGGCGGACACCCTTTACCCGCTGAGGTACGCGACGGTCCTGGCGATTCTGCTCGGATTTCGGCTGGTAGTCCACCTGAAGCCCCGCATCGCGATCAGGGCCGCGGCAAGAGGGAAGCGCGCTGAAGTCTGACGCTCGCAATGGCCGAATCCACGAGACAGGGCGGGTACAAGTATTACGACCTCGTGATGGCGGCGTTCGTAACAGTTCTGGTCTGCTCGAACGTCATCGGCGCCGCCAAGGTCGCATCGGTCGGAGGGTTCGCGTTCGGCGCCGGGGTCCTGTTCTTTCCGATCAGCTACATCTTCAACGACGTCCTGACCGAGGTCTACGGTTATGCGCGCGCCCGCAAGGTTGTCTGGGCGGGATTCGGAGCGCTGATCTTCGCGTCGGTCATGAGTTATGTCGTGGTCGCCCTGCCGCCCGCTCCCGACTGGCCGGACCAGGGGGCCTACCACACGGTATTCGGTCAGACTCCGCGGATCGTCTTCGCATCGATTGCCGCCTTCTTCGTCGGTGAGCTGTCGAATTCCTACGTCCTGGCGAAGATGAAGATCCAGACAAAGGGCCGTTTCCTGTGGTTGCGGACGATTGGATCTACGGTTGTTGGAGAGGGCGTCGACTCCGCCGTGTTCTATCCTGTCGCGTTTTACGGAGTGTGGACCAACGATCTCCTCCTTCAGGTGATGCTCGGCAACTATGTCATCAAGGTGGCGTGGGAGGCAGTGATCACGCCACTTACCTACCAGGTCGTGAACTTCCTGAAGCGGGCCGAGCACGAGGACTACTACGACTACGGCACCGACTTCACTCCATTTTCCATCGACGTGTAATCGCGTCGCGGGAAGGGGGATTCACCGCCTTTGCGTCTTTGCGGTGAACGTTCTTGTGCCCCGCTTCACCGGTTGCCGTTCGCGAGCTTGAGCGATTCGTCCATACCCCTGAGTTTCTTCATCGCGGCGATTCCCATCGCTGGACCGATCGCGAGGAAAGCGAACGCATACCTCCAGGTCACCAGATCCACGAGGTACGGCATGAGATGGATCGTGATCATGGTGAGCAGAAAACCCGTGCTGGTCTGAACGGTGAGCATCGTGCCAACGATGGAACGGTCGGACAATTCCGCGATAGTGGCCGAAAACTGAGCCGAGTCGGCCACGATGGCGATACCCCATACGACGCAAAACAGCGTGACGAGCAGCGGGGTTCGACCAAAGAAGAATCCGGCGGTGAGGCAGCAGCTGCCGCTGATGCCCAGCGCCACCATCGTGACACCGGTTCGCCCCCAGCGGTCGGCCAGCAGACCCGCTCCAAGGCATCCTGCGGCGCCGCTCGCCACCGTTGCAAACGTCGCGATCCGGGCATAGAAAGACGCGGGTTCCGCCCCCATGCGCACCAGGAAGCTGGCCTCGAGAAAGACCGCCACCCACGCCCACATCGCGTACAGTTCCCACATATGTCCGAGGTAACCGAGGTTCGCAAAACGGACCGCCCTCACAGTCCATGCCTTGAGGGCGAGCGTTGGGCTGAACGGGGGCGCTGCGGCGCGATTGGGCCCGATGGCGATAAGGTTGATGAGCAGACCGGCCGCCACCGCACACAATGACGTCGCCAGAATCGTCAGCCGCCAATCCAACCCACCGAATGCGTTGATCAGGTGTGGCGCCGCCGACCCGAACGTCAGGGCACCGACAAGCAACCCAACCATCAACCCCATATCCCCCCGCGCCCAGGTCGATGCGATCTTCATGCCGACGGGGTAGATACCGGCCATACAGATGCCGGTCACGAAACGCATCGCGGGAACCGATGCTTCGGTCGGGTCGAGCAAGAGAATGCCGGCGTTCGCGAGCGAAGCCACCAACGCCGAAACCATGAAGAACCGTTTGGGGTCGATCCGATCGGCAAGACCGAGCGCAGCGCTCGTCAACGTGCCGACGACGAAGCCGATCTGGACTGCGCTGGTGAACAGGGAGACCTGAAGCGGAGACAGCGGGTACTCAATTCTGAGAGATCCGACGACCGCCGAGGCGGAGAACCAAAGCGTCATCGCCAGGACCTGGCAGGTGCAGAGCAGCGCGAGCGCGATCCATTTCGTGCGGCCAGATACGCTCGGGCTCAAGAGAAATCTCAGTTGGTCCGGTAATTCGTGATCTTGATGTCGATGCCGAAGTCTTCTTCCTTGATCAGCTGAATGACTTCCTGCAGCAGATCACGGCTCTTGCCACTGACGCGGACCAGATCACCCTGGATCGAGGCCTGGACCTTGATCTTCCGGTTCTTGATCTTCTTGACGATGTCTCGGCACTTTTCGATCGGAATGCCGTTCTGGATGTCGATCTCCTGACGCACGGTTGAGCCTGCCGCTTGTTGCACGGCTCCGTATGTCAGACCCTTGAGAGGCACCTGACGCTTCACCAGCTTCCCCTCGAGGACGTCGTTCACCGCCTTGAGCTTGTAATCGTCCACGCTGGCGACCACGACCTTGTGCTCTTTTTCATTGAGCTCGATCGACGAACCGGAGGCCTTGAGGTCGAATCGGGTAGAAACTTCCTTGCGAGCCTGCTGGATCGCGTTTGCGACTTCTGTGAGGTCGATCTTGGATACGATGTCGAAACTGTTAGCTGCCATGAGTGTGAACGGATCGAACGGGGCGCCTCGGCGCCCCTGGTAACTCGGCGATGGTGTCCCTAGAACGGGATGTCGTCGTCGGTAATCCCACCGCCCGCGGCGGCCGCGGGTTTTTCGGTGGCTGTGGATCGTCCGGATTCACCTGCCGGACTGCCGAGCAGCACCATGTCACGGGCTCGAATGTCGAAAGACGTGCGCTTATTGCCGTCCTTGTCCTCCCACTGACGCGAGGAGATACTGCCTTCGATGTACACTTGGCGTCCTTTGGCGAGATATTGGCCGCAGATTTCGGCCAGACGTTCCCAGGCGACAACGTTGTGCCATTCGGTGCGTTCCTGACGTTCACCGCTATTCCGATCCGTCCAGGAGTCATCGGTGGCGACAGAGAACCGGCAGTAGGCTGTACCAGCGGACGTGTACTTCAACTCGGGGTCCCGGCCGAGACGTCCGAGCAGTGTCACTTTGTTAATAGATCTTGCCATGCTGTTTCCTCGCCTCGCCCGGTGAGCTAGTCCCAAAACAAGCGCATAACCAGTCCGCCAACGGCCAGGTTGCGCGCATAAAATTCGAGGCATAGAATCCCGCTCCCGGATCGTTTTATCCAGGTATCGGGTTTCTGTTGGATCTGTTTCAGTTCAGCCTCGATGGTGTTGGAGCGGTTGACAGAAACCGGGACCTCGATCGCCCGGGCTCAGGGCCATGATCGGGTCAGCATCGCAGAGGTTGATGCAGCACATCCACGGCACGGAACAAGACCGGCAACCACCGGTTCCAGGCCAGAATCCTGAAGAGGATGCGCCGCCCGGTGCGCACGAGCTGACAAGGCACGAACATGAAGGCGTTTAGAAACGTCTTGAACTCCATGTGCAGTACCGTCTGTTTCTCGGCCTGATACTTCTGGCCCCAGCGTCCGGTTTCGGGCAGCAGCAACGCAAACCACGCCTTCAGTGTCCAGGCCAGCGACGCCATGACCATGTAGGCCCCGTTGCTGGTCTGATCCCCGACCGGCATCCTCAAGGCCTGAACGCCGTTCTTGAGCTGCTCAATGAGATTCTCTTGATTGCACCGTTGATTCGCACGGAGCACAATCTGGCTGGCCGAATCCGAGCGGTTGGTAATGTAGAAGAAGTATCGGATGTCGTCGAACAACACCTGTTCGCCTTTGGCCACCGACAGATTCTTCCGCACCACGACAACGCGGTAGTCCCGGTCGCAGGCTCTGGGCCGATACGCAAACTCGGCCACATCCTCGCCCTGCAACCGGATATTGTCGAAACCGCGCTCCCGAACGACTTGTTCCTTCACGTTGTCGGGACGTTGGCGCGGTTCGGTGGCCACCGCGTACTTGGCGGGCCGTTCCAGACGCGTCCATTGGTGCGGTTCCAGTTCATCGGCCAGCGCCACCAGATTCTGCATGGCTCTCGATGCCGATGAATCCCACGCCCTGGTCGTCCCATCC
Organism: Terriglobia bacterium; assembly: GCA_965206125.1. Taxonomy (GTDB): domain Bacteria; phylum Acidobacteriota; class Terriglobia; order 20CM-2-55-15; family 20CM-2-55-15; genus CAXWPM01. The sequence continues at coordinate 26,887 of CBDBIN010000038.1, read as the reverse complement.
ATCCAGGTGCTCTGGCTGAAGAGCAGGATCTGGCGAAACCCGCCTCGACGGCACAGCGCGATGGCCTGGTCGAACCGTGCGGCCGCTCCCTCATGCGAGGGCCGGTTACCGCTGCGATTGACCAGGTACAGCGGCTCTTGAGTATTCGCCAGCGAAATCACCAGCGGGTGATACCCCCAGGTCCCGTTGTAGGCCACGTCCATTCCTTGCTTGCATTCGCCTGTGGTTTCAGCCAGTGTCCCATCGGCGTCCAACACCGCTTCTTCGAAAAACGCCTCGGGCTGCTGGCGCCAGACTCGCAGCCGGACTTGATTCGTCGCCTCCATCAGAGACTCCACGTCGCTGGGCTCAAATCTCCGGCAGAAGTCTCCCGCCGTCGTCGGGTCCGGAATCCGTTGCGCTCCCAGCGCATCCAGATACACTTCGTCGTTGCGCCGCAACTCGATGTCCTCCAGGCACGTCCCTCCATTCAACGCGTTATAGGCGATGTTCAGCACGTGATCCGATTCGTGATACGGCAAGTGCCGCTTCAGCACATGCACACTCTCGTCGATGGCTTTGACCAGCCCCGTCCGCCGCGCCACCAACTGCATCATCCCGATTCCGCCCACCGCCGTGCCGCGCGTCCGCTCTCCCATCTCATAATGAATGTTGCTCGCCGAAAACATCGGCGCCGCCTGATCTGTCCAATTCCGGTCCGCAAGCCGGCGCTCGATTCGCCGCTTGCGGTTCTTCATGTTCTTGCGCGTATAATCGTTCATCCGAAATGCCTCCTTTTCCGTAGACTCTTTCCAAGTCTTTATTCACACGGAACGGGGGCATTTCGGGTACTTCTGCTGCTATGCCGCTATCAATACCTCGTCAATCACGCTTGATCAGGGGCTAGTCCAACTCATCTATTTTTTGTCGGGCACCAGTTGCTTCTGTACTCTCGGGATAGTCGGAAACCACCTGCCGAAGGTATGTCAAAGCGTCCCGAGTCTGTCCCATCTCAGCCAGGGCGAGGCCTTTCTTGAAGAGGGCACTGACTGTTTTATCGCTCTCGGGATACTTCTGCAACAGCAAATCGTACTCGAGAATCGCTCGATCGAAAGCGTCCTGGCTGAAGTAGGCATCCCCGAGATAGAGCTGAGACTCAGCCGCACGCGGACTGGCCGGGAACGAATCCAGGTATTCGCGGAATCCTTCAATCGCCAGCTGATAGTTGCCCACCAGGAAGTCGGTCACCGCCAGCCGCATCAATCCCTCGGGGGATTCCAGATCGCTCGTTGTCGTGCTCATGGCCGTCATCTGTTGCGACATCGCAGCCACATCCGTCCTCAGGTCCTCGACGTTCCGGTCCATGATTTCGACGTCGTCTCTCAGATTCGACATGAGGACGCGCATTTCCCCACCTAGCTGCTGATTGCTGTTGCGAACGTCCTCGAGCGCACCGGCAATCCGGCCGGATGTCTCCGATAGCGCCACAACGCGATCGAAAAGCTGCTCGACAAGATCCTGAACCACGGTGTTCCTTTCATTCAGACTGTTCTGAATCTCCCCGACCTGCAGGGTCAGACGAATAATATCTGCCTGCAACTGGATGATCTCCTGCCTTTGCCCGGAGGCCGGGCCGCTCATCCAGAGCAGCGCGAAGACGATGGCGATCGTTCTCTTCATCGTGAAATCTCAGCCGACATGCCAACCGAAGAGCTACTGCCCCCGGGTGACGAACTCCGCACGGCGGTTCTCCTGATAGCACCCTTCGGTTTCGGCAGAACACACGGGCCGCTCCTCGCCGAAACTGACCGTGCTGATCCGGGACTCGTCGATACCTTGACGCACCAGAAATTCACGGACCGCATTGGCCCGGCTGTCGCCGAGGCCGATGTTGTATTCCTGGCTTCCGCGCTCGTCCGCGTGCCCCGATATCGTAAAGCGAACCTGCGGGTTGCTCTGGAGGAACCGCGCATTGTTCTGTAACCGGCCGACCTGGTCAGCCCGGATCTGTGACTGATCGTAGTCGAAATAGATCGGCTGGACGTTCGTGCGAAACAGCTCCTCAAGTGTCGGTGCGGGCCGGTTCGGAAGTGGGGGCGCGGCCGGTGGGGGCGCTGGCGCCCTTACCGTGACGCGCACGATGTCGGTCGCCTGTCCGCCGGGGCCGGTCGCGGTCGCGGTGTAGGTGACCGAGGAGCCCGGGCCAACCTGCTGGCTTCCCGACGGATCGACTCCGCCGATCCCGGGCTCGATCCGCACGGCGTTGGAATTGCGTGATTGCCAGCTCAGCGTCGTCGATTCACCCTGCTCGATCGACGAGACGGAAACCTCCAACGTGATCGCGGGGGCAGGAGCGGGTGGCGGCTCCGGGGCGACGGGGGCCGGTGGAGGCGGAGGCGGTGGAACGGCGGGACTCCGGCAGGATGCGGAAACGAGCGTTAGCAACAAGAGGAGCCCAACACGTGTTCGGCCTAAGTTCTGCCCTGAAAAACCAGTGTTCATCGAAGAGTCTCCTTGTCAGAAGCGCCCGTCGAGCGCTGATCAACCGTCATTGTCCCATGTATCCCGACCAGGCGGGACCCTCGTTCTTGCCACTAGCGGTGAGGCGTCGAACACTGGTGCCGTCGGCCAGCATCGAATAGATCTGAGTCGAGCCTCCGCGGTTCGATTGAAACGCGATGTGCCGTCCGTCAGGGGACCAGGTCGGCCGCTCGTTATTGCCTGTACTTCGTGTCATCAGGATGTTTCGCCCACCGGCCAGATCGTGGAGGTAGATATCGAAACTTCGACCACGCTGCTGCCACGCAAACGCGATCGTCTGGCCGTTGGGCGCCCATGCCGGGTTCACGGCCGTGCCTCCACCGAACACGATCTGGCGGACGTTGCCCCCGCTGGCATCGATAATGTAGATCTGGCTCGAACGTCCACGATCTGAACTGAACGCGATCTGGTCTCCCGGGGGGTTCCAGGTGGGAGACATGTCGATCCCTCTGGAATTGGTCAGCCGCCGAACGTTCCGGCCATCTTTGTCTGCCACGAAAAGCTCCGTGTCCGGCGTGTTGCGGACCCGTAAGTGGCTCGAGGCGAAGGCGATCTGGCCCCCGTCGGGCGACCAGGCCGGAGTCGTTGTCGTCGCATCGAATGTTGGGAAATAGAACCCTCGGCGATCGATCGGTGAGATGAGCTCCACGTCAGCAATGCCTCGACGCCAGCTCGTAAAACCGATCTGCTCGCCGTCAGGGGACCATGCGGGCGTCAAGGCGAGCGACCGCAACGTCGTCAGCTGGTACTGGTTCTGGCCGTCATAGTCCATGACGAAGATTTCCTTCGTCACCGGGCCGCTGCCGCCGTGATTCCGATCGGACACGAACGCTATCTTCGTCTGGGACACGCCACGGATACCGCCGCCCAGCAATCGGATGATTCGGTCGGCGTGTATGTGGGCAATGACACGCGCCGACTGGGGGGTAAGCAGTCCACGGTACCGCAGGCTATCGGTCTCGCGATCCTCGATCCGGGTTTCCAGGTCCCAGAGCCGCGCTTCGAGCGCTATTTGTCCTGACTGGACCTGGAGGTTGCCAAACGCGAGAAACTGTGCGCGGACCGCAGGATCTGTCCACTCGGCAGGCGTGACGTCGAAAGGATCCCCGAAGCGGCCGAGAGGATAGTAGCTGCGGCTGACCAGCGTGATGACGCCGGCAAACTCCAGGTCGGCCCACAGGGTGTCATTGAAGGCCGTGGCAACATCACCGGGGATCCCCGAACTAGGCGGGAACTCCGGTACTGCCAGACGTACGGATGCAGCCCCGGTACGCGTGCCTGTCACGATCTGGGCTTGAGCGGCGAGGGCGGCCCGGGCGGGGGCCAGCATCAACGCGGCCACAGAGACGAGGGCTTGTCTTCTCGTGGACATCATCGCTTGAATTCGAACCAGAACCGAACACTGACGCTCCGCCCCTGGAAATCGGCGGGGAGCCGCTCGAGAGGGTTCGACACATAGATCGCGCGCAGCGCGGAATTGTCGAGAGTCCGGATGCCGCTCGACTCTTCGATACGCGCGTTGGCGATCGTGCCGTCACGAAGGATGTCGAAGCTGACGTACACCCGGGGCGCCGACCGGATCTGCTGATTCACAGTCGACTGTAACCAGTTCTGCGAAATTCGCCGCTGCAGCCCCTCGACGTAGCGAGCGTATCGCTCACCGAAAGCGCCGGCGCCGAGCTCGACCCCACCCGTGCCGTCGCCAACTTGAAATTGCCCGTAGTTGAGCGCCGGGCGTCCACCCTGGCCGAACGGGACCGCGTTGTCGGGCTGGCTGGATTCGGCTCGATCAGGCTCCGGATCAGCGGGCGGCGGCGGGGGCGCCGGGTCGGGCGGCGGAGACGGCGGGGTTGTTTCCACCGGCGCTGTCGTTTCGGGAATGAGTTCCGCCTCGGCGACTTCTTCCTCTACGGGCGCTTCCTCGACCTCCGGCTCCGATTCGTAGAGACCCGCAGACTCGTTCGCAACGGCATCTTCGTTGACGACCTCGGGCGCGGGAAGGGGCACGCCCGAGATGCTGGATACGATTTCGACGCTGATCCCTTCGCCGCCGCCCGTGTCCGAGCCCCAGTCGGCGCTTCCGTAAGCCGGAAACATTATCGGAGATAAAAGGGCGAACAGCAGGAGGACGCCGTGAAGTCCCACCGACATCACGATGCCGCGGTCGAATCGCTCTCGGTCGCTATTCATTGCCCGGATTCGTTCAAGGGTTCCGTTACCAGATTGATGTCCACGATTCCGGACTGATTCAGTCGATCCATCACCGGGGCCATCGTTCCCCAAGGCACGTTTTCGTCTATCCGAAGATAAACCACCGCGGAGTCAGGCTGGAGTTCGAGGATCCTCGGACCAAGCTCATTGAGGTTGATTTCCTCGTTCTCGAGATAGATATTCTGAGCCGCGTCGATTATCACCACCAACCTGTCCTCGGCGAGTTGACGGACCGAGCGCGTCCGGGGAACAGTCACCTCGATACCCGACTGGATGACGGGCGCCGTGATCATAAAGACGATCAGCAGGACGAGCATGATGTCGATAAACGGAATCATGTTGATCTCGGCCAGCTGAGTCTGCGTCCGCCGATTCTGGGTTGTAAAAGCCACGCTACTCGTTCCTCTCGGCCAGCGCCATGAACTCGGCCTGGAGGTCATCGATCTGTGCCGCAAGGCTGCGGATCGCTGCTACAAAATGATTGTAGGCCACGACCGCTGGAATCGCCGCAAAAAGCCCAGCGGCAGTCGCAATGAGCGCTTCGGCGATGCCGGGAGCCACGGACTGCACGGTGGATACGTTTGCTGCCGCAAGCCCGGCGAAGGCTCCGATCACCCCTAATACCGTGCCGAAGAGCCCGATAAAGGGCGTCACCGCCGCGGTCGTCGCCAGGAAGGTCATCCTTGCCTCCAGTTCGGTCAACTGTGCCGAGGCTGCGCGCTGCAAGGCGCGCTCGATCGTCGCCGCGGACGGTACCTTCGTCGGAACGCCCGAACCGTCGGCCGGAGAAACGGACCCTATCATCTCGTAGCCAGCATTGAACACGGGGACCAGAGGTGTCACACGTAGCGTCTCACACGCAGTGCTGATCTCCGACAGTCCGTGAGCCTTCCGGAAGATTCTCCAGAACACCTCGGATTCACCCCGGATTTGCCGAATCATCAAGCCCTTGGACAGGATCACACCCCAGGATGCGATCGAGAACAGGAGCAGGATGAGCAGCACTATACGTGCGAGCGGACCGGTCTCGAGTAAGAGCTGCATGACGTCGGCACCGCCAACTTACAGGATCGCGATTCCGGAGAGTGTCAGAACGCCCAAATCCATGCTTTCTTCATTCCTCCATGATACCCGGAAACGACCGCGGGATGCGGTCGCTCCGCTTCGAAATCAACATATCAGACTGTCCGGCTCCAACGAAGTTAGCCAAGGACGGGACATAACCCGCGACTGCCATATCTTCGACGTTGAAAGCCGCCCGAACTTGGCATATAACCCGTTCCGTATGCTTCGCCTACTGCGCGTCCGAAATTTTGCCCTCATCGACGAGATCGAGATCGAATTCGAGGGCGGCTTCAACCTGCTCTCGGGCGAGACCGGCGCCGGCAAATCGCTGATCGTCGATGCGCTCGCGCTGATCGCCGGCGCCAAGGCGTCCGGCGACACGATCCGGGGCGGTGAAAATCGAGCCGTCATCGAGGCAGTTTTCGAACAGGCCGGCGGTCCGGATCTGGAAAGCATCGGTATCGATGCGGCCGACGAAATCGTCATCCGCAGAGAGATCTCCTCGGACAACCGCAACCGAGTCTTCATCAACAGTCAACCCAGCACCGTTTCAGCGCTACGGGCAATCGCGCCCGACCTGGTCGATATCCACGGCCAGCACGAACAGCAAACTCTGCTCGACACGGGACGCCAGCTCGCATTGATCGACCGCGCGGCAGGCGTCACCGACCTCGCCAAACGGGTCCACAATCTCTATGACTCCCTGCGCCGCCTCGAAGACGAACTCACCGAGCTTGCCGGCGCCGAGGCGGACCGCCTGCAAAGAACTGACCTGCTCAGCTATCAGCGAGACGAAATCGAGCAGGTCCGCCCGCAGGCCGGTGAAACCGAACGCCTCCGTGAGCACATCCGGAGGCTGGAGCACTCCGGAAAGCTGGCCGAAGCCGTCCAAGGCGGCTACGAAGCGCTCTATGAGGCCGAATCGTCGATCCTCGCCCAGATCGCCGCGATCGAACGCCCACTTTCGGAAGCCGAGGCCTATGACAACCGCCTGGGAGCAACCACCGAGCAGATCGCTTCTGCCCGATCGATCCTCGAAGACGCCGCCTATTCGCTCCGGGACTACATGCAGCGTCTCGACACCGATCCCGAAGAGATGGAAAACGGACAGGCTCGTCTGGCTGAACTGGAACGCCTTCACCGCAAGTACGGGCCTGACTTACTCCACCATCTTGGGAAGGTACTTGAGGAACTGGACAGCATAGGTCTTACAGAAACAAAGAGATCCGGGGTGGAAGAACTGTTGGCCGCGACCCGCAAAGACTACGAAGAAGCTGCGCGCGAGCTGAGCGTGGCGAGGCGCAAGCGCAGCAGGGAATTCGGCCGCGCGGTGCGGGAAGAAATTCGTTCGCTGGCGATGCCCCAGGCCGACTTCGACATCCGCTGGGAAACGCTGAACCCCGGCCGCGCCACAGGCATCGACCGGCCCGCCCTTCTCCTGGCACCAAATCCCGGTGAAGAGGCTGCGATCCTCTCGGAAATCGCTTCCGGAGGTGAACTCTCGCGCACGATGCTTGCCTTGAGGGCCGTCCTCGCCGTCGACGGAAGGGACAAGACGCTTGTCTTCGACGAGATCGATGCCGGGATCGGCGGCGAGGCCGCGGAAACGCTAGGGCGCAAGCTCAAGGACCTGTCCTCATCCTACCAGGTGCTCTGTGTGACGCATCTGCCGCAGGTTGCCCGGTTTGCCGATCATCACTCCCGGATAGAAAAGGCTCAGGTGAAGGGTCGTACCGTGACGCGGGTCGAATCGCTGCGTGGCGACCAGCGGGTCGATGAATTGGCGAGAATGATGAGCGGGTCGAGCGTCAGCGCCGCGGCGAGACGTCATGTCAAGGAACTTCTCAAGGAGAGTTAGCCCGCATCTCTCACCGGTGGTCTGCTGCAGCGCCGGATCCATCCGCCATTACTGCGGTGCGCTTGGTCGGCCTCCTCAACGTACGATCAAGTACGCCTCGGTCGCCCTCCCGTCGCGCCCCTTGTCCTGGCGGCGTCTCCGACGCTTCGCGACGACAACCGGTGAGAAAAGCGGGCTATTACCAGTCCCCAATCATTTGCAAATGCAGCGACCGAGATATACATTGCAACTAGCAACCAAGGAGTAGCGGTTGGACCGACGGGAGCCTGGTGTGGAAGTCGAAATGAAAATCCGGGGTCTGATGATGGACCCGATCACAAACATGCCGATCGTGATCCTGAAGGAAGCTTCTGGCAACGCGATTCTTCCGATCTGGGTGGGCGTGTCCGAAGCCAACGCGATCGCCCTCGAGATCGAGAGGGTAGTCACTCCACGGCCGATGACTCACGACCTGCTCAAGAACGTGCTGATCGGCCTCGAGAGCCACGTGCAGAAGGTCGTCGTGACATCAATCAAGGACGACACGTTCTACGCGGTCATCTGGGTCGCGCAGAACGAGCGGCTCATCTCCATCGATTCCCGCCCAAGCGACGCACTCGCACTGGCCCTCCGCATCGATTGCCCGATCCTCGTCGAGGACGAAGTGCTCCGCAGTTCAAAGGGTCAATCGGGAGCGCCCGAGCGCATCACAAACGAAGATCTGAAGCGCTGGCTGGACGACGAAGACCTCGGCAAGTACAAGATGTAGTCTTCCGCTCTCGGCGTTAGACTCTCCCTCTTCCAAATCTCAAATGATCAATGGTCGCTGGTCGATGGTCATTGGCAGATCAAAAAATCCGCAATGACAAATATTCAGTCTCCGTCCTTTCCCACCCCAAGAATCTTCACTCCGCTGTCCTTGATCTTGTGCGTCCGGTTTATCGAAATCAGTAGCAGAGTGAGCTGCTCCAACCTTGCGGAGGTTGCGATCGGACCCGCATGAACAGGGCGAAAGCCAAGACTTTCAATGAGATCCATTACTTCTACCCGACCCTCGTCCGGGCCAGCCAGCAGGATATCCGAGCCACCGTCCTTGGCCAGCGTATGGAACGACACCGTCTGAAACGCCCCGAACACGGCCGCTTTCGCTCCGATCAGTTCCGCGGTCTCCTCTGCCGCAGAGCGTCCTGACAACGTTCTGAGACCCGACGGGGCCGACGGATCGATCGGAACCGTCGCATCGATGATCACCTTGCGCTCGAGAGCATCACGCAAAGGCTTGAGGGTCGCGGCATGCGCAGCATAGGGAACGGTCAGGATCACGACCTCCGCCGCTTGCGCACATTCGAGATTCGTGGCTCCGAGTACTTCGGGATCGATTTGGACGGCTGTGTCCCGCGCGCGTGCGGGATCGCGTGAGCCAATCGTCACGCGATGGCCGGCTCGAATCGCCCGTCGCGCAAGCGCACGCCCAAGTCTTCCGGTACCACCGACAATTCCCAGTTTCATCGGAACAGGTCCTCTTCTTGCGAACGTATCACGTCGCTGATGCGCGAGTCCGCATCCGAGCACTCCAGGCCCCGAATGAGGACGGCGGGCACGCCAGCTCCTTTCGGCATCATCAGGCCTGCCGCAGCGGCCAGAGCATCGGCCACACCGAGAAGTGTCGCCGATAGCTTGCGCCCAGCCCGATCCGTCTGACCCCTCATGTCTAGCAGAGCCGGAACCCGCGCTACACCGATCGCCACGTCTACGAGGCCTTCCCGCCACGGGCGACCGAACGTGTCGCTGATGATGATGCCGCATCCCAATCGGTCTGCCAGGAGGTTCGCCGACCGGTCCGGGTCCGCCGGCAGAATTGTCACGAATCCGGCGGGAGCGTTAGATTGATCGACCCCGGCGTTGGCACAGACGAATCCGTGCCTCGTCTCCGATATGATGAGACCATTCCGCTCGCGCACGATTCGCCTCGTTTCGGACAGAACGACTTCAACAAATCGGGGGTCCTTTCCGCCCGAGTCTGCGATGCGCCGACTCTTGTCGCTTGGTTCAACATCGGCCAGCCTCACGACACAGCCCTCTGCTTTCGAAACCACCTTCTGAGCCACAACGATCACATCATCGGTCGCCGCCCGAGGCCCGGCCAAATCGAGAGACCGGCGAATCGCCCCGCCAAGGTCGTCACCGGGCCGTATTTCCGGGATTCCCTCGAGCGGATGAAACTCCAGCTTCACGATACCGATCGCGGAGTGGCAAGCCGTTCGCACGCGACCAGACATCGCCACGTGTGGGAAGAGGGATTGAGAAGTTCGGTCAGGTCTTTGAGGTCTTCGGGTGTGTCGACATCAAACCCCACTCCGGGAACCTCGACAACCTCGGCCAGAATCCCCGCGGAGACAGCTCGTCGCCGGTGACGTTCAAGACTCTCTGCACCATAGGCCGTCTCGATCACGCGGCCGTCAGGCATCAGCAGTCCGTTCGTTCCAGTGCCTTCGCGATTTGCGATCAGCACGATACCTTCGGTGTTCAAGGCCAGGATTTGATCCACCTCGTCGGCACGCAGCAGCGGGAGGTCCGCCGCGAGGGCGAGCAGTGAAACGCCGGGGCCGGCAAGCTCCCGGCTGACCCGGTTTATCGCGTTGCTGTGGCCGGCCACATTCGGTTCGTCAACAATTTCGAAACCGAACTGCCCGGCGAGTTTGGCAACCCCTGAATCGGCTGTCACCACGATTACGTTGTCAAGAGAGCGAGAACCGGCGAGCGCGGCCGCAACGTCATGAAACATGGCCGCCGCCAGCGCGGCGCGTTCGGACGGTTCAAGGACTGAGGTAAGTCGACTCTTGGCCCGATCAAACCCCTTTACGGGCAACAGAACGATCTTCATTGGTCACTCGCCGCGCGAGCCGAGCGCTGTCGTCCGCACTATTGATCAGTATGTTCTCGACCCAGACGCTGACCCCGACGCTACGGACGTCGTCGAGTTGGGGCAAGTCGGAGGTGTGGATAACGATGGAGTCGAGGAAATCGCGGTAGCGTTCAGCGACGGCTTGAGCCGAAACAACCGCCGAGCCCGTTGCCCGCATCAGGGTTCCGGCAGGGCCGCTGACCGGTTGCGAACCGATGATCGGACTGACCGCGACAACGCCGGCTTCGGTGCGGACGAGAGCATCCCGTATTCCGGGCACCGCGAGGATCGCCCCAATGCTGGTTATCGGGTTGCTCGGCGCGATGACGATCCGAGACGCTCCGAGAATGGATTCGGTAACTCCGTCGGCTGGCTTTGCCGTCTCGGCACCACTGTAACTCACACCGGTCACCTCGGGGGCGCACTGCTCACGTACAAAGTATTCCTGGAATGCAAGCGTTGCTTCGGGGGTGTGGACCTCTGTGCGAACCGGGTCGTTTGTCGCGGGCAACAACCTCACGCCGAGCCCGAAGCGATCGGCCAGTTTCGCCGTCGCGACTTGTAGTGTCGCACCCGAGCGCAGCAACTGTGAACGAACCAGATGAGTCGCCAGGTCTCGATCCCCGATCCGAAACCAGGAAGGCATCCCCAGTTTCCGCATCGTGTCCAGGCACCGGAAGGTCTCATCACGCCGTCCCCATCCCCGATTCGCGTCGAGCTCCCCGGAAAGTGCGTAGATGATGCTGTCGATGTCGGGGCTCACATGGAGCCCCCATACATCGTGATCGTCGCCGACGTTCACAATTACGTGAACCTGTTCCTCAGCGACAACGTCGACCAGGCCGAGGAGAAACTTGGCGGCGCCAGTGCCGCCGGCCAGGACCGTGATGTGACTCATCTACGCGAACAACCTCCGATAGTACGAGGACACTAGTATACCCGGTGGCCGCCGCGGTTGAGACGAGCCCTCGTCAACCTCAGACGGATTCGGGAACGACGAAGTACACTCGTATCTTCGACATTTGAAATGAATAATGGTCGATGGTGTTTGGTCGATCAAGACTCCGCAATGATAAATGGTCAATCGCCCCCGTCATCAGCCACCCCGAGGAACGTTCACAAGCGGTCAATGATATTGAACATCGCACATCGACCACTGACCATCGACCATTGATCATTTCGTATCTCTTAGGCTCAACGTCGAATCAGGGATCGGCAGGGGGAGGTGTAGGCAGAACTCGTTCGAGAAACCCGAAAGCCGTGTCGAGATACTTCTCCCGGTCTTCCCGGAATGCCTGGCCGTGAGTGGCGCTTTCAATGACGAGTAACCGGGACTCGGCGTGCGCGGACGCCTCGTACAGCCGCTCGGCCAGCTCCGATGGCATGCGTACGTCGCGGCCACCCGCGACGAACAGGACGGGCATGTCCGATCGTGAACGCACGGCCGCCTCAACATCACCTTCTTCCAGATCAAAACCCATTCGGAGTCTGGTAATCAGGATCATCATGTTCGCGATCGGAAAAGCCGGAAGGGGGAAGATCAGACGAAAGTGGTGCGTGATGGTCTCCTCGAAGGACAGGAAGGCGCTGTCGGCAATCGCCGCACGGTACTGATGACACCGTGAGGCCGCAAGAAGAGCGGTGGAAGCTCCGAGCGAAACACCCCAGAGGACCACCGGCCTGCCGGGTGCTTCCCGTGCGATGAACTCGGAAGCGGCACAGACATCCCGGCTTTCGTGGACGCCCAGCGTCGTGTAGGCGTCGCCGCTCGCGCCGTGGTTGCGCAGGTCCATCAGCAGGACACCGTAGCCCCTGTTTCGGCTCTCGGCCGCTCGTTCGAGTAGCTCGATGCGGGAACGGTTCAGACCGTGCACGAAGGCGATGACCGGATAGAGTTCCTCCCCCGAGTTCCACCATCCGGTCAATCGGATCCCGTCGGAGGACTGGAACTCCACCTCTTCGACTTCCAGACCGAACTGGGCCGGGTCCGACGGACCGCGATCCGGGAATCGGAAGCTGTTCGTGATCAGGAACGAGCCACCGACAGGAAGCACGACGAAGAGCACGAGGAAAACCATCACCAGGACAAAGACGCCAAGACGCCTGGCCCACTTTTTCACCCTGGCTCGAGTCATGGAAATATTCCAGCCACAGGACCGGACTGCGACGCAGACGACGACTGAATTTCCATCGAGAGGCTCGCCAGCACCTCGTCCAGGTCTTCGCCGAAAACCTCATAGATAATCGATGCGGGGGGGCGTGTCGTGACGATGCCATCGACGGCATAACGCCGCTTCTCGCCGGACGCGAGCTCACCGCTCAGGACGACGACGAGTGGCAGGGTCTGCTTGTCCTTCAAGATGATGAGCTGGCGTCCGAAGAAGTCCGACACGACTTCGACCGGTTGGTCGCGGTCCAAGCGGGCAGTGAACTCGATCGGTACCTCACTGATGGAATCTGCACCGATATTTTCGATGACGAGACTGAGGCTGTGACGGAACAGGTTGTCCTCAGGAATGGATGCCTGGCCCTCAAGTTCGAGCGTGAAGCTTACGTTGGAGTAATCGACTCTATGGCGCGGCTGGACCGCCCAGACCACGAACGCAAGGAACAGCACTACGGCGTACGGATAGGGCGTCTTGAGCCGGAGTTTGCGACTGACGGCATCCCATCGCGGCGACGGGGCCGAGGAGACCAGTTGTTGTCCGCATTTCAGACAGAAGGAGCTCTCGGGAGGAATATCGGACCCGCAAAAGCGGCAGAACATCAGACCCACTCCCTCGGTTGAAAGAACCCGGCGGCTAAAGCTTCGGGACTGTCGGGCTCCGGGGTGTAATCGTACACCCACTCGGCAACGGGCGGCAGGCTCATCAGAATCGACTCGGAGCGCCCGCCGGTCTTCAACCCGAACGCTGTGCCGCGATCGTAAACGAGGTTGAATTCGGTATACCGCCCGCGCCTGATCGCCTGGAAACGGCGCTGGCGTTCGCCGTACGGTTCCTCCATCCGGCTCTGGACGATTGGCAGATACGCGGGCAGTAGCGCCGCCCCGACCGACTGGACGAACGCGAAGACCGCATCGAGATCGTCTTTCAGATAATCGAAGAAAATGCCGCCGACGCCCCGCATCTCAGACCGGTGCCGGATCGTGAAATACTCGTCGCACCACTTCTTGAACCGGGAGTAATACTCAGGATCGTGGGCGTCGCACGCCTCTTTGAACGTCCTGTGAAAGCTGTGGGCATCCTCTTCGCGCGGGTAGCAGGGCGTCAGGTCCGCACCGCCTCCGAACCACGCAACGTCGCCCTTCTCGAGGTACCGAAAGTTCGCATGGACGATCGGGACGTAGGGGTTTCGTGGGTGAATGACCAGAGATATCCCTGTCGCGAAGCAGTCGGTCCCGCTCCCCAGTGGAATCTCGTCGGCAAACTCTTCGGGGAGGTTACCGTGAACTCGCGAGAAATTGACGCCACCCTTCTCAAACACACTCCCGCCTTCCAGCACGCGCGTTCGGCCGCCACCGCCGCCTTGCCGCTCCCACAGGTCCTCCCGAAACGGCTGGCCATCGGTAGCAGACAGCGCGTCTGTTATCTGATCCTGCAGCGACATGAAGTAATCTGCCGCGTGATCTCGGAGCTCCATTTCTAAATGATACCGCATGGGGTTTGGGAATGTCGTCTGGCCAAATAGTGTCTCTGATAGACTGTCACGCACCAACTTCACCGACACAGAGGGGGATGCCTGCGATGAACTCCATGCTGACGATGGTCACCGTTTCCGACATGGGGCGTTCGACGGCATTCTACCGGGATACCCTGGGTTTGCGGCTGACCTTAGAGAGCCCCGACTGGACTTCGTTCGATATCGGTGGCACGACTCTTGCCCTACACAGCGGAGGAAAGCCGGCGGGACCAAGGTCCGGAGCGCCTGAAGCCGGCGTCGCCACCATCGGCTTCGATGTCGACGACATCGAGCAGTCTCACAAGGATCTCTCAGGCAAGGGCGTCCGCTTCGTGATGCCGCCGACTGACCGTGGGGACGAAGGGATCTACCTGGCTGTGTTTCTCGACCCGGATGGCTTGGCGCTCTCGCTCGCCCAGCAGAAAGAGCAACACGGCGCCCCACACGGATAGCGGGCCCTCGCCCGAGGCGGTCACCATGTCGAGTTCGTTAGACGCCTACGTTGAATCCATTCGGCCCGAGTTTGAGGCACGGCTCGGGGAATGGGTCGAAATTCCAACGGTCAGTTCTGTGCCCGACCACAAGCCGGACATCGATCGAGGTGCCGATGCGGCGGTGGACTACCTTACAGCCCTTGGCGCGGAGGCAGCCAAGTTCCAAACCCCGGGCAATCCCGTGGTCTGGGCCCGCTTTCGGACCGGGCCGGACCGGCCCACCGTCACGATCTACAACCATCTCGATGTCCAGCCGGCAAACGAACCGGAGTGGAACACCGAGCCCTTCCGCATGAAAATCGACGGTGACAAATACCTCGCCCGGGGGACCACCGACGACAAGGGCCCGCGCTGGCCGCGCTGCTGGCCGCAAGTTATGCCGCCAGCAACGACGTCGGCGTCAATCTCCAGTTTATATGGGAGCTCGAGGAAGAGATCGGGAGCCCTAACTTCGAGATGTTTGTCAAAGACAACGTCGCTCAGCTTTCCACCGACGCCATCGTTGTCTCGGACACGATCTGGATCTCCCGCGAGTGCCCGGCAATACCATTCGCGCTCCGCGGCCTGATCTCTGCCCGCCTGACTCTCGAGACCGGTACAAAAGACGTCCATTCCGGCCTCACGGGTGGCGCGGCGCGAAACCCGCTGACCGAACTGGCTGCTCTGATCGGCGAATGCTACGACCCGGCGACCGACACGATAAGAATACCCGGGTTCTACGAAGACATTCTGCCCATCACTGACGAAGAGCTCCGCGGCTTCCTCGAAGCCGGATTCGACACGAACGTGTTTCGCTCGGCCCACGAACTGAAGAAGCTGCGGTCGGACGATGCGCTCACACTCGTCCGACATATCTGGACGCGCCCGACCTTCGACGTGCACGGTTTCGTGGGCGGATACACCGGCCCCGGAGTGAAGACGGCGATACCGCCGCGCGCGGAAGTAAAGGTCAGCATGCGCCTGGTCCCGGAGCAATCTCCCATGCGCCAGTTCGATCTGCTGCGTTCCTTCGTCAATGAGCTGAACCCCGACGTTCGCGTCGAGTTCGACGCGGGCCTCGCGCCTTTTCTGGGACCTAAGAGTGGGCCGTATGCCGAGGCGGCAAGCGAGGCGATGGGGTTTGCGTTCGGCAAGGAACCTGCCTCGGTCCGTGAGGGTGGTTCGATCGGGGCCGTCGTGACGATGGAAGACTACCTGAAGGCGCCGATCGTCTTCCTCGGCCTCAGTCTGCCCGAGCATGGTTACCACGCGCCCAACGAAAACTTTGACTGGGAACAGGCATCCGGTGGTATCCGGATGTTCGTCCGCTATTTCGAAAACGTAGCCGCAATGAAAAGGGGGGACGAAGCGCACGCCCCGTCCCCGTGAGAGATGCTGTTCGGTTTCTAGGACGGAGCTCGCGCTCCGTCCCCATAGCTATCTCTAGAACTTCCAGCGAATCGACAACCGGAAGATCCGTGGAGGCACGATCGGCTGGGACACGGTCGCGCCGGCTCCCGTAGAGAGCGGCTTCAGGTAACTCGACCCGTTCCGCGTCACGCGGGTGAGGACCGCGCTCGTGTTCAGCGAGTTGAACAGGTCGAATATCGCTTCGACCGAATGGCGGTCGTTGAGCTCGAACGTCTTCGAGACACGCTGATCCAACAGCCGGACCCAGTCGAAGCGGTCGACCAAACTTTCGGTCTGGATGGTGACATTCGAATTGAGCGCGTTGCGCATCAGCGTCTCCCGGCCGAACCACTCCCCGCTCTGGATCCGGTAGGATGCCGAATACATAAACCCGGCCGGCAGATCGTACTGGCCATGAAACTTGACCGCATAGTTCCAGGTCGGATCCCAGTTGGCTCGCCTTCCTTGCCGCGTGCTGAGCGACGGACCGTAGATCAGTTCGTTCGGGTTCTGCGCGAAGTTCGAGGTCCGTTTGACGAAGTCCGCCTGGTAGCTGGCCAGTAACGACCAGCCGTCGCCATGCTGCTTGTTGAGCGTCGCCTCGTAAGAGGTGTAGAGGTCGTTCCCCTCGCCGTCCTCGAGCTGCGTGTAGATCTGGTCGACCTTGCCGAAACCCGGGTGAGACCGGGGGACCGACCACGCTTCAATAACGCCGTCGTCGGAGGTTCCTATGATGTTATCCCGGCCCGGGTCGGTAGCGTAGCGGACATCCGTGTACGCTTCGAAGGGCAGCGCCAGATTGATCAACTTGCTCCCGCCGTAATCCATCTTGCGCACGACGTTGAACCGCAACGTGGTATCGCGGTTGAACCCCAGCTCGATCCCCGCCGTATACTCGTCCATGTACGGGTTGTCGAGGTTGCTGTCCAGACGCCGCCCACTTCCACCCGTGCTGCCGGCTGGGCCATTCACCGACTGCAGCTCCGGGTCATCCCCGGTTCCGAAAATCCCGTCCGGCCCGTTGTCCGGCACGAAGGGAATACTGCCGTCCCAGTCGTAGGTCCAGCGGGTATCGTCCGCCGGGTTCACGTCCCGGGCGCCCCGCGCCGGGCTGGTACCGCTTCCCGAATCGCCTCCGGTGTATCGGCCGTAGCTGAGCTTGAGGACCAGGCGGCCTTCGCCGGTGACGTCGTAAACTGCCGAAAAGCGCGGCACCCACGAGTTGTAGACCGGGAAATCATGGTCTTCGGCCCATGTCGTTTTGGTCGCGAAGGGACCCGTCCCCGGGTTTCCCTGTTCCGGTAGCCAGGAAGCGTACCGGTCGAACCGCAATCCAACGTTCAGGGTCAGGTGACGGTTCACCGTGATCTTGTCGTTGACGAACCAGGAGGAGTAACGCTCGACGTCGGAAAACTGCGCCGGTAGGTCGTAGACCCGGACCGAATTGGGCCGTAAGAAGTACATCCCAGCATCCGCTTCCGCGTCCGTCGACCGGTAGCGGTATTCCTGCTGGTTGGGAAACCCGATCTGCTCGGTGAAATTCTTGTTCCAGTAGCCCAGGAACCCGGTCTTGATTTCGTTGGCCCGCCCACCGATGTCGGTGAACACGCTCCAGGATCCGTCCCACTGCCAGCGTATCGGCCGCCGGTAGCGCTGGTTCCAAGAGCCGCGCGTCTGTCCGGTGTTCCGGTCGATTCTCCGGACGTCGGTCGTATGTGCGCCGCTGGGCCAATAGTAGCCGGCCCGGTGAAAGGCCGCGTGGGTCGACATCGACGGGTTGATGATGTAGGTCCATTTCAGTGTCGGGCCCGTACCCGTCCAGGACAACTGGTCGTGCGTGGCTTCCAGCGGCGTCAACTCGCTCGCATTGCGGTACGGCTGCCACTTCCGGTTCCACGACGTGTGCGCCTCCAGCTTCATGTCGTTGGTGAGCTGGTAGGTAAACTTCGCGGTCGGCGTCTTCAGACTCGTGAAGAACGTCGCAGGCTCCCCCGTCGCCACACTGATGAAACCCGGTACCAGCAGTCCGGAGTACATATCGCCCCAAGCGGCGTAAACCCAGAACTTGTCCCGGATGATCGGACCGCCGATGTCGAAGTTGAATTCGTTGAACCGGGTAAAACTGTTGCTTGATGGAGTCAGGCCCTGCGCCAGCAGGTCGTCATTGATGTTGTCGCTGCCGAAACTGTCGTCCTGCCAGTCCATGTAGGCGGTGCCGTGGACAACGTTGCCGCCCGACTTGATCACGAAGTTCATCGTCGCGCCCGGGTTCATCGATTCGGCGCCCTTCGCCGCGGTGATGACTTCAACCTCCTCGAACGAACCGTAGTCGCCGAAGGTCTGGTCCCAGACCACGCCGTCGTAGGTCACGACGTTTCCACCGCTCCGGCCGTAGGAACGGGCACCCAGTCCGGCGGGTCCGCCCTTGGTATTGCCGCCTACGTCGAAGTTGTTCGTCTGGAATCCTGGCAGCATCTGCTCCAGGCCCCGGACCGCTCGACCGTAGGGCAGGTTCTCCAGCCCCTGCTGGCTCCAGTTGATCGACTTCGTCGCATCCTGGAGGTCGATCATCGGCGCCTGGCTGGTGACGGTAATCGTTTCGGCAACGGTCGCTACTTCCAGCGTGCCGTTGATCGTCATGGTTCTACCCACGGGTACGATCACACCCTCGACGTTCAGGGTCTTGAAGCCCGGCAGCCCAAAGGTCACTGTGTAGGTCCCCGGGGGCAACAGCGCGAAACGAAAGCTGCCCTGTTCGTCGGTGACGGCGGCGCGTGAACCGCCGATCATCGCGGGACTGCTGACGCTCACGTCAACTCCGGGGATCAGCGCGCCGGTCGTATCCATGGCCCGTCCGGTCACCGCTCCGGTCGTCGCCTGTTGAGCGAGTGCCGGGATTGAAATGAGCATCATGAGAGCCAGAATTGGCCACACCATCCGCTTAGTTCTTGTCATCGCTGCATATCCTCCACGATCCCGTCGTCCGGAACCGCGCGTTCAGCATCATGCTGGGAAAGGGCACAGTCGTCTGGGCCAGGCACACTCTTCCCATTTTCGGTTGAACTCGACACTCAAACTTGGTTTTCTGGATCACATGTATACGCTTTTTCCAAACGCTTACTCAATCTATTTCGAACCGAACATATAAGCCGTTTAAAGTAAGTGTGTTATAGCTCACGAAAGACTCTCCTTCGAACGCCCGGAAGTCTTCGAAAGATCTGGCCCGCTTGGGTTATGCTTACGCCACATTCCCGAGCATAGGAGGAACCATTGCCAATGACGCTCTGGGCCGTGAGAGCGATCCTCACAGTCGTGCTCCTGACCGGCGTTCAGGCGCCGGCGCCGAACACGGTTGCCGACGGAGCATTGCTCGACGCCGCCCAACGCAACGACCTACCTGGGGTCATCCGGGCGCTCGACCAGGGGGCCGACGTCGACGCCGAGGAGCGCTACCGAAGGACCGCACTCCTCTTCGCAACTCGCAACGCGAATCTGGACATGGTGCGGCTCCTCGTCGATCGTGGTGCGGGTGTGACCGTACGGGACACCTTCTACAGCAGGACGGCTCTGACGAACGCGCTGCGCAATGACAGCGTTCCGATGGCGCTCTACCTTGTCGAGAGAGGAGCGCCGGCCGGGGCGGACACGCTCGTCTTCGCAATCGAGGCTAAGGACCCGCCATTGCTCAGAGCCGTACTCGTTCGGGGTGCCATCTCCGATGCGATGCTCGCGGCCACCCTCCAGATCCACAGCGATGCGGCTGACACGGAGATCGCGGGTATCCTGGCAGAGGCAATGGAAGGCCGCCCCGGTGTCGGCGATTCGCTGCTCACGCTTCCTCTGACTGTACTCGACAGCTTGACCGGCACGTACCGGCAGGACAGCAACGCCTATTTCCCGGATTCTGATGCCCACACGGTCGTCTTCGCTCTCGAAGACGCTCAACTCACCGCCGCCCTGGGTCCGCGTAAAGTGCGCCTGTTTGCGACCTCGGAATTGACCTTTATTGCACCGGAGATGCCCGAGGCCGATTTCCGATTCGAACTGGAGGCAAATATCGTCGAGCGGGCGTTCGTGACGCGGCCGGTACGGGCCCGCGAGGACACGACATCTCCTTACGTCCGTGTTTCCGAGGTAACGACGGTTGAGGCCTCGTCTGCGAACGTGTCCCTTGAGGACGTGGCTCCGGGCCCGAGAGAAACACCTCGGCCGTGGCCCTCATTCCGGGGACCCGGTGCATCGGGGATCGGCGACGGGCAGGGGGCCGTCGCTGAATGGGATCTCGCCACCGGACAGAACATCCGCTGGAAGACACCCATTCCCGGCATTGCCAATGCCAGTCCGGTCGTGTGGGGGGATCGCGTGTTCGTCGCCACGGCAATCAGCGGTGCGGGAAATACGACTTTTCGCATCGGGGACTACGGAAACTCCGCGTCCGTCAACGACATGTCGGAGCACACGTTCAAGATCTATGCGCTGGACCGCGGGGATGGTCGAATCGTGTGGGAGAGGGAAGTGCATGAGGGCATCCCGAGGACGACCCGCCACCCAAAAGGAAGTCATGCCAGTTCCACACCGGTTACCGACGGCCAGCATGTGGTCGCACTATTCGGCACGGCGGGGTTGCTCGTCGCTTACGGAATGGACGGGGAGCTGCTCTGGGAAAAGGACCTTGGAGTTCTCGACAGCGGACATTTCTACGCACCCGCCGTTCAGTGGGGCCACAGCTCATCACCGATTATCTACCTGGACTCCGTCATCTTGCAGGTAGATCGTCAGACGGACTCCTTCGTGGCCGCATACGACATCCGGACGGGAAGCGAACGCTGGCGGACGAATCGGGATGACGAGATCCCGACCTGGGGTACTCCGACAATCGCGACGGGAACGGCTGGCGATGAACTGATCACCAACGGTACCAAGATCCGTGGGTACGATCCGGAAACGGGCAAGCTGCGTTGGACACTCGCACCGAACTCTGAGGTCACGGTAGCGACACCGGTCGTCGGGCCGGATCTCGTGTACGTGACCGGAGGATACGCGCCGACGCGTCCGATTTATGCCATCCGACCGGGAGCCACTGGCGACATCTCCCTGGAGGGTGGCGCGCGATCCAACCAGGCTATCGCCTGGAGTTCCGATCGCGAGGGCACCTACATTCCCACACCCATTGTCTACCGCGGATTGCTGTACATGTTGAACAACAATGGCATCATCACTGTTTACGATGCCACGACCGGGGAGCGAGCGTACCGCGCGCGCGTTGGAGCCGGAGGTTCCTTTGCGGCCTCGCTCGTCGCGGCCGATGGTCGCTTGTACGTTGCGAGCGAAGACGGCGATGTCTTCGTCCTGAAAGCCGGCCGCGAATACATCGAAATCGCACGGAACGTGATGGACGAAGTGATCATGGCAACGCCCGCTATCTCGGACGGACTCATCATCCTCCGAACGTTGGGCCACGTTTACGGAATCGGAGAGGCGCCCTGACCCGGCGATCGACGAAACTGATTTCTCTGAGGACCCCTGAGGGAGGTGTATCGATGATTCGAACTACAGTTTTTATTCTCGCAAGTGTGCTCGCCTTTCAGGCGGAGAGCCTTGCCCAGGATTTTGACCCGGACTACACGGGGACCTATTCGATCGTCGCGCGCGATCCGGACACCGGTGAACTCGCAATGGGTGTTCAAAGCAGGGCGTTCGCGGTGGGTAATCGAACATGGACAGCCAAAGGAGGCCTCGCAGTGTTCGCGCATCAGGCTTCCTCGAATCCTTACTACGGTCGGATCGGGCTTGAACTTCTCGCAGCGGGCCTGTCTCCTGAAGAAGCTCTGGACAGACTGGTCAAGAGCGACGACATGAGCGGTCGTCGCCAGGTTGCGATCATCGACATACAGGGGCGGACAGCGGCACATACAGGATCCGGCGCCAGCGACTGGAAGGGTCACACGTGCGGTGAGAACTACTGTGCGCAAGGCAACACGCTTGCCGGGCCAGAGGTCGTCGAGGGCATGGCACGAACCTTCGAAGCGACCGAAGGACAGCCCCTTGCCGAACGTTTGCTCGCAGCGCTGGACGCGGCCCAGGCAGCCGGTGGGGACATCCGTGGGATGCAGGGAGCCTCCCTGATCGTCGTCAAGCCACTGGGCGGTGCCGGAGGATTCTCCGACAGCGTCATCGACATCCGCACGGATGACCATCCTGAGCCACTGGTCGAGCTGCGACGCCTCCTGAGGATCGTCCGCTCACGGCAGGAACTGACATCGGCGGACGAGCGATTCAACGAGGGAGATCGAATGGGCGCGTTGCGCGTGGTCGAGGGCCTTCGTGACGAAATGCCAGGGAGTGACAGAATCTGGGTCTCGCTGGCCAACATGTACTTGAAGATGGACCGGAAGACGGACGCGTTGGAGGCGATTCGGAAGGCCGTGGAGCTGAACCCTGCGAACAAACGAAGGCTTCCCCAGAATACGAACTTTGAATCGATTCGGACCGACCCGGAGTTTCTTCGGATCATCGGTCAATGATGGAAGACTGAAAGGAGGTTGAGGTCGTGAGAATACCGACGATTGCATTGCTTACGGTGGTCGTGGCGGCGCTCGCTGCGCCGCCTACGGTCGTCTCTCAGGTTCTGGATGCTCCGTTTACCGTGGAACAGGTGCTCAGCCCGGCCTTCCCGTACAACCTGGTGTCGGCACGAACGGTGGACACGATCGCGTGGATCGAGAACGACCGAGGCAGACGGAACGTGTACACCGCCGGCGCACCCGATTTCAAACCCGTGCGGCTGACCGACTCGGTGGAGGATGACGGCGTCGACCTCCGGCCGATGCAGATCTCCGACGACGGCTCCATCGTAGTCTTCATCCGCGGGCATGCTCCGGGAGTCGGGCGGCGAACCGTAATGCCCGGCTGGATTGCGAGCCCAGCAAGCGATCCCGAAGGAGGGAAGAACGAGGTCTGGGCCGCAAGAACCAGCGGAGACCGCCGGCCTTGGCGCGTCGTAGCGGCACGCAACTTCGCACTGTCTCCCGACGGACACTGGGTGCTCTACACCGAAGACGGCCAGGTTCACCGGGCTCCGGTAGATCCCGGAGTGACGGACACGGCACGCATCGACGGAGCGCCGCCTCTTTTCCGTGACTTCGGCGTGAACAGCAACCCGGTCTGGTCGCCCGATGGAAAGAAGATCGCTTTCGTAAGTGTTCGAATCGACCACGCGTTCATCGGCGTCTATGACACCGAAAGCCGGCGTATCTCATACATGGCTCCGGGCGTCGACAACGATTCGGTTCCCGTCTGGTCGCCCGACGGAACCGAAATCGCCTTCCTGCGGCGGCCGGGCCTCCCGTTCGGCTCCTGGGCGGAACGACCCGGGCCCGAAGGCGCCGAAGCGCTGCCGGCTGGATTTCTTGATTCGAAGTTCAGCGGCGGCTACACCGAAGCCATCTGGGTCGCCGACGTGGAGAGCGGTAAGGGCCGAGAGCTATGGCACAACCCGCCGGATGGTTACACCCTTTATCGCGACACGCTTCACTGGGCCGGCGATCACGTCGTTTTCGTCGCCGAGCCGGGCGGCTGGCGGCATTCCCTCTCGCTAGATACGTCGATGGCACAGCCGAAAGCGCTGCTGCTTACTCCTGGCGAGGGGATCGTCGAACACGTTGCTTTCTCCCGCGATGGTCAATGGCTGTATTACGCATCGAACATCGGGGACCTGGACCGGCGCAATCTCTGGCGTGTCCCAGTGGGAGGAGGCCGCGCCGAGCAGCTGACGGAAGCGCCGGGCCTGGAGACGTTTCCGGCCGTTTTGGCTTCCGGTGAACAGGTCGCGGTCATGCACGCGGGGCCGCGGCAACCGCTGTCGGTGGCCCTGGTTGATGCCGAAGGGAGTACTCCACAAATCATCGCGCCGGAATTGCCCGCCGAGTTTCCGATGGACCGGCATGTCCAGCCACAGCCAGTGGTCATCACTGCAGCCGACGGTGTTCGCTCCCACGCTCAGCTCTTTCTGCCGCCGGACCTCGAACCGGAAGAGCGTCGTCCGGCGCTCCTGTTCATCCACGGTGGATCCCGGCAGCAGACGCTACTCGGCTACCACTACCAGGCGCCGCACGGCTTCTACCATCTTGCTTACGCGATGAACGAGTACTTTGCAGCCAAGGGCTATGTCACGCTATCAATAAACTACCGGAGCGGCATCGGCTACGGCCGCGAGTTCCGTGAAGTGGACGGGCGCGGAGCAGCAGGCAACTCCGAATACAGGGACATTCTGGCAGCAGGGCTATGGTTGAGGGATCGGCCGGACGTGGATCCGGATCGCGTCGGCGTGTGGGGATTGTCCTACGGGGGAATCCTTACCGCTCAGGCGCTCGCTCGCAATTCCGACGTTTTTGCGGCGGGAGCCGACATCGGCGGGCTTCATCTTTGGGGCAACTCGATCGATCCGGAAAGCGTGTCATACCGCGCGTCGTCCGTCTCGGAAATCGAAACCTGGCGATCGCCTGTGATCCTGTTCCATGGTGATGACGATCGAAACGTGAACTTCAACCAGACCGTCGGTCTCGTCCAACTTCTGCGTGCCCATGACGTTCCCTACGAACTGATCGTCTACCCGAACGACACGCACTATTTCCAGGTGTTCAGGCGCTGGGTTAATACGTTCGAGGCGATCGACGATTTCTTCGACAGGAAGCTGGTAGGGGACGGAACGCTGGCTCCGTCCCCCTGAGACTGTTCGGTGGACTAGGTGTGGGGGGGCCGGCCCGGCGTGCGAGTTCCCCGGACTTTTGGTGCGCGGGTAGTCTGGGCACTCCCCTGCGCTGTGGGCCAGTGCGGGGACGGTGGGCCCGACGCTAAGGAATGCTGTTGAGGACGGAGCTCCCGCTCCATCCAGGGCGTACGGTTCGGTGTCGGTCGGGAGTTGTTCCAGCTAAAGCTGCCCAAGAGAACCCGGTCGCTACCGCTCTCGGTTCTGTGACTATTGAGCATCAAAAAGGGCGGCCCGATGGCCGCCCTCTTTAAAGGTCTGTTCGGTGTCGAGGACGGAGCTTTACCTCCGTCCCCGAGACCATGCTGTCAGAATCTCCAGCGCATTCCCAAACGGAAGATGCGCGGGGACAGGATGGGCGATGCTGCTGCCGCATCGATGGCCCTCGACGCCAACGGCTTCAGGTAGTTCGGGCCGTTGCGGTTCTCGTGCCGGATGATCGCGCTGGAATTCAGCGTGTTGTACAGGTCGAACATCGCCTCGATCGTATGACGGTCGTTGAGTTGGAACGTCTTCGAAATGCGATTGTCCCACAGCCGGACCGTGTCGTAGCGGCCGACCTGGCCATCGACCAAGACGGTCTGGTTACGGTTCCGCGCATCCCGCATCCGTGTCGTGCGGTTGAAATATGCGCCGCCCTGGTTGAGGAAGGTCGCGGAATACTTGATCCCGAAAGGCAGGTCGTACACGCCGTTGACCTTGAAGACGTGGTCCCACTCGGTGAACTGCTGTGCGAAGTCGTGGATGAGCTGGTTCGGGTTCTGCGGATCCGCATTCCGCCGCTTCGCAAAGCTGCTGGTATGGGTGACGGTAAAGGTGTAGCCCTCCGCGTACGCCCTGTTGAAGGCGAAGTCGAACGCCGTGTACATGTCCTTACCTTCTTCATCATCGAAGTTCTGGTAGATCTCGTCGACCAGGCCGAACCCCGGATGATCGCGAGGAACCGCCCACAATTCGATCTGCGCGTCGTCGGAGGTGCCCAGGATGTTGTCCCGGCCCACGTCGATGCCGTACGCCACGTCCGTGTAGGCGGAGTAGGGCAGCGCCCGGTTCACAGTCTTGAACCCGCCCTTGTCCTGCTTGCGGATCGTGCTGAACCGGAAGACGTAGTTCGGGCCGAACGCCATCTCGATGCCAGCCGTGTACTCGTCCATGGTCAGGTTGTCCAGGTTTGGATCCAGTTCCCGGACCGAACCCGCACCGCCGCCGCCCGAGATCGACTGCAGCTCGGGGTCATCCGAGTTTCCGAAGATCCCGTCCGGACCATTATTCGGCACGAAGGGAATCGTCCCGTCCCACTCGTACCGCCACCGGGTCCGCTCGTTTGGATTGACTCTCCTCGCATCGCGGCCCTCGCTGGCGTACTTGCCGTAGCTGAACTTGAGCGCCAGCGTTCCCTCGCCGGTGATGTCGTAGATCATCGACAGGCGAGGCACGACGGACGTGTAAGACGGAAACTCATCCCGCTCCCGGGACGGGTACACAATGGCCGAAGAAAAAGGTCCGGGGTTCACATTGCCCTGTTCGGGCAGCGACGAGCCGTATTTCTCCGCGCGGAATCCCAGGTTCAGGGTCAGATGGCGGTTCACCGTGATCTTGTCGTTCAGGAAGAACACGTCGTAGTAGTTGTTGTACCGGTTCGTGTTCGGGTAGTCGTAGATCTCCACCCGGTCCGGGTTGTTGTAGTAGATGCCCGCGGCGGCTTCCGCATCCGTGGACTCGTACTGGTAGACCTGCTGGTTCGGATAACCGTCGGTGTGGGTCGTCCGCGTCCCATACCAGCCCATGTAGCCGATCTTGATCTCGTTGTTGGATCCGGCCACATCGCGGAACCAGCTGAAGTTGATCGGCCATTGCCACCGGATCGGCCGACGGTAGACGATTACTCGTTGGCCTTGGGTGTAGCCGGTGTTCCGATCCATCTGCCGGATGTCGAAGGTATGCGGAGTGTCCGGCCACCAGTACCCGCCACGCTGGAACGAGATATCCAGTGTCATCGTCGGGCTGGCGATGTAGGT
>CBDBIN010000037.1:0-170983 GCA_965206125.1 Terriglobia bacterium | reverse complement strand
TCACCTTGCCTGGAATCCCAGACACCCAGACGCCCCTGTGCTGTGGGAGAGCTCCATCGAGTTAGGCTGGGGACTTCTTCAACGAAATCATCAGCCACCCGGTACCCCTGGACATGAACATCCTCCAGGCACTCAAACGCTCTTCACTGGGATTGGACCTCTATCTCTGGCTCACCTACCGAACCTTTCGCTTCGAGGCCCGCTGCGGCTTTCCTGGCGGCAGGTATACCGCCAGTTCGGAGTGGACCCTACGAAGGCGGACAGGAAGCTCATCGTAAATGATTTCCGCAAGGATTGCCTGCGGGAGCTCAATAAGATCAAGACCGCATGGCCTACGCTGAACTATGCAACGGGCAAAGGAGTGCTGATCCTCTCACCATCCAAACCGGCGATCCCGCCTTCCACACATTAAATAACCCTCAGGCCGCCTTTGATGGCTCAGAATTGCCACCCGCCGGTCCTAGAATGTCCTGAGTTTTCCACACACATGCAATTTCGTGGAGTTATTCCACGGTGAAACCCCCCTACTAAACCGAATATGTTCCGGTGAACACCCTACTAAACCGAATATGTTCCGGTGAAACACCCCTACACTCAAGTAGTTAAGATTCAAATAATTATATTGACCATATATTCGGCACGGTGGATCTTGTGAATCATGGATCCAATTAAGAAAGTGGAAGCGGGAATCGCGGACACAGCGACGCCGTCCCACATAATGTCAGGTTTTCACCCGCGGGATATCTTTCCACCGCGTCGTATAGCACGGCGACCGGAACGCACTGCTCGACTGCCACCCGGCCGCCTGTGCGGCGCGCCCGAACTGAATCGACGCCGGCCCCAGCCGGTCGTTGATGGCGTCGAAGGCCTCGATCAGCTTGTCGTCTTTTTGGATCGGGCCGGTCGAACAGCGATTGCGGCGCCTGCCCGGCATCCACCAGGTCGAGCAGCATCACACCCGCCCTCTTGTATGCCTGTCCCTCACGGTAGATGCCCTCCAAAGCCTTCAACGCCGCCCGCACGATATGCTTCGTGTTGTGGGTCGCCGGCGACAGCGCCTCCGATCGCGATGGCGCGTAGCACGGGGCCTTCGAGAAGCGGTTCGTCTCGATGAACACGCTCACCGCCGAACTGACCCGATCCGCCTTGCGAATGGATCGCGCCGCATCCGTGGCAAACACGGTGATCGCATGGGCCAGCTCATCCGGGTCGCTCACCGCGGTGCCGAAGGAACGCGAGACCATCGTCGTCTGCTTGGGTTGGGGCATATCGTCGAACCCGATGCAGTCTTCCCCTCTCAGTTCCCAAGCCGTCTTCAGTCCGACCACACCCATTTCCTTGCGGATCCAGCCATCGGGCCGGAGTGTGAGATCCCGGGCCGTCATGACACCGTTGCGGTTCAGCTTCCGGGTAAACTGCCGGCCAATACCCCACACGTCTTCGACCCGCGTCATTTCCAACGCCTTGTCGCGCCATGAGGCGCCGGCGAGATGGAGCACGCCTTCCGTCCGCGCCGATGTTTTCGCAAGCCGGTTGGCGATCTTCGCGAGCGTCTTCGTTTCGGCAATGCCCACGCTCACGGGTAATCCGGTCCATTGCCGTACCGTGTGTCTTACCCTTTGGCAGAAGTCCGCCGGATCTTCCGGTATCCCGGTGAGGTCGACAAAGCATTCGTCGATGAAATATTGTTCCGTCGCCGGCGCAATCTCCGCCAGGACCTGCATCACCCGGTGACTCATGTCCGTGTAGAACTCGAGGTTGCCGCTGATGACCGCGATATCATGCTGTGCGATAAGCGCCTTCGCCTGAAACGCCGGCTGCGCCATCTGGACGCCAAGAGCCTTGGCTTCGTCGCTCCGGGCAACAATGCAGCCGTCGTTCGACGAGAGGACCACAGTGGGGCAGCCTTCAAGCGCGGGCCGGAACACCCGCTCGCAGGAGACGAAGAAGTTATTACAATCGACCAGGCCGTAAACCATCATGCCAGAGTCCGTACCACCCCACTGACAACGCCCCACACGTGGGCGTCTTCCCTGTCAACGGCGGTGAAACGCCGCACGGTCAGTTCCCCATCGATAGCGACTACGACGATCGAGTGCAGGCCAGGCGTGCGCGAGCGGTCCACGACCAGGGTATCGCCGGCAAGGATCCCCTCCCCGGCCATGCCGTCGCCTTCAGCGGTGACAAAGAACGTCGATGCGGGCCGCTTGATAAAATGAGCATCGAGGCTCAGGCTCGTTGTGGGTGCGACAACCGTAAACATCGAGAAAGTCCGCTGGATCTCCAATCTAACCATCGTTTCGCAGATGGCAGCGGAAAGGTCACCATGAACACGAGGGAAACTTATGCAAGAGGCGGGGCTTGGCGAAACAGTCACCCGTCCGGCGGTCCCTACGTCTGTGAGCAGTGCCGGCTGGACACCTCCGACGGTACCGGCGCGAGTCTCACGCAGGCCGCACCCACAGTAGAGTTAACCCTGAGCGATGTATGCGACTGGTGTGGCGCTCCCCTGCTGCGGAAACAGACGGAGCCGGAACGAAAAGCCGTCTCCAGCGAAATAACTGTGGGCATGGAAGCTGTGACGGTGGCACTGCTGGCGCGGTGATGGATGGCTTTCTAGCCTCTTTTGGCTTGCCGTTCGCTAAGAAGAAGTTCAAGACCCCGCCAAAGGGTGACATCCCGCTCAATACAGAAATCCCGATATCGGTCGATAATACGCTTCGGCCCAGGGATCGAACCTTGCCCTGTAGTTCTGTGCGCTTCGGACCTGGCTTGCGTCTAGCGGAGGGGTCACGGTCCACGAAACCCAATTCATTGCCCGCTCTGATGGCTTCTCTCAGAACAGTGCGATCGACAGGTGCGCGGTGCGTAGGCTCACCTTCTGTCGGCAGGTTTATAGCGCCGCTAAATCCATATTTACCACTCATGCGACCCTCTCTTTGGTAAGGGTGTTAATAACGACTTGCGCATAGTCACGCGCGTTGTCGATGGCCGTTGTGACCTGCTTTAATGCCTTAGCAGTTGTGGATGCGGCTTTTCCTTTCATTTTCATTTCTGCCGTTACGAGGGCGGGCAACTCTGACAGAAGAACATGGTCCCTAAATATTCTAGTGTAAGGTGCCCGCTTGGCAAGTCTAACCGGCAACAAAGAGATGCTATTCAGCTCCATTTCCTGCCGTACCTCGCGTTCATCCGTGGTTTGAAAAGCGGCATTTGTCCGCGTGAATAGAAGCGCATATTGAATAGGACTGCGAATCATGCTTGATGTTGTTTGCACGAGGCCTGACAGCTTGTGCTGCCTGACGTGCCTCCATCGGTGAACCATCAAGCGGGATGATGCAAAGGTCGGTGCGGGATAGGGCGAAAGTCACGATCTGATCTCTTGAACCTTCAAGATCGATAATCAGGTACTCGGCTTCATTGGTCAGTTCGTCGATCAATGCAACGGTTTCTTCGGCCTGTGGGCGTGCATGAACAGAGAAGGGGACGTTCCTGCCCTCTTTTTGGCGCGATTGTGACCAAGCAACGATATTGGCGTTCAGATCAAGATCCAGAATAGCCACACTGCCACCTGCAATGTAAATCTGCTCCGCCAGCAGCATAGCGGAGGTAGTTTTTCCCGAACCACCTTTCGGGTTAGCGAAGGTAATCACATACATGGGGCTAAGGATGACCGCATAGAATACTAATGTCAACTTTAACTTTATAGTTAATCCTATCGTTATCTCTAATATTAGCCGCTCCGGGTCAGTTGTTACGTCCTCCCGAAGGTCTGTCGCGACCGTCATCGCCATCCCGCTGACGTTCTCCATCGCTGACGGCCTCGGCGTTCTCATCTACGTGTTGATCAAGTTAATCAAGGTGATGGCGGGACGCCGCAGTGAGTGTTCGCCAGCCTTGATCGCCGTGGCGTTGCTCTTTGCGGTGAAGTCCGCGTGGCTGCAAGCGTCACCCGCCGTGGCGCACACACCAGCACAGCAGGGGGCGGTGGACGATGGGAT
This sequence comes from Terriglobia bacterium, assembly GCA_965206125.1. Taxonomy (GTDB): domain Bacteria; phylum Acidobacteriota; class Terriglobia; order 20CM-2-55-15; family 20CM-2-55-15; genus CAXWPM01. The sequence continues at coordinate 166,982 of CBDBIN010000037.1, read as the reverse complement.
CGTCTTTTGTCGGCAGCGAGCGGAGGTAAGGTGGGGTCAGATAAGGATGCGCTCGACCTCGTCGAGGGAGACTTGGTCCGCGCGGCGGTCGTAAAGGCCGGTAGTGCGGGAGCTTTCGTGGTTGGCCATCTGCTGGGCGATTTCGAGTTTGCCGCCGTTGCGGAGGTATTCGGTGATGCCGGTGGCGCGGAAGCTGTGGCAGCCGATCTTCGTCTCAATCCCGGCGGCGCGGGCGCGCCGGCCGATCATGCGGTAGACGTCGGCCTGGGCCATGGGCCGGTGCGTGAGGCGTCCGGAGGGGCCTTCGGCGGTGGGGAAGAGCCAGGCCATGGGGTCTGGGGGAAGGGCGGCGGCGTAGTCCTGGAGGTAGGACTCGAGCTTGTGGTGGCAGGGCATCTCGTGGTGCTTGCCGCCCTTCTCCTGAAGCCGCACCCAGGTCCGGCGCCCCTGAATGAACACGTCCCCGGTGCGCATCTTGACGACAGCCCCGACGCGGGCGAAGGTGTAGATCATCAGGGCGATCAGGGCGCGGCCGCGCAGCCCCGGGAGCGTATCGGTCACGATTGAATCGAGCAGGTCGCGGGCTTCTGTGGCCGTGAGCACAGGCGTCTTGCCCTTCTTGACGGAGTGTTTCGGCCCGCGTACCGCGCTTGCGGGGTTTCGGGGGATGATCTGGCCGACCACAAGCCAGTCGAACAGCATCCGGATCCCGGCGAGATGGAGCTTGACCGAGGGCGCCGCCATCCGGCGTTGGAGCTCTTCGACCCAGGCGGCGAAGCCGGCGGCGGCGCCCTCGGTCAAGCTCCATCTCGCTGCGGCACAGGACTATGCTACCTTTTGAAAGTACCCGCCGTGGTGCGGTAACGGGCGAACCGGGGCGCGCCTGAGGTCGATGCAGTAGTTTGTTTAGGTTCCGGCATGCGTTTCAGCGAAAGACGGTATTGATGACCAAGGACCTCAGCGCCGGAACGACCCCGACCCAAAGCCGGTATGACGCCTTTCAGGACCGGGCAGTCTCGAATATCGTCTCCGATTTTGGGACACGGCGCACCGGCCGGTTTCTGCTCGTCATTCCGCCCGGCGGGGGAAAGACGTTTACTACCGTGAAAGCGGTTAATGAGTTGTACGGCTGCGGCATCCTCGATCCAGGTCAAGACCGTGTACTCTGGACAGCGCATCGGAAGGAGCTGCTCGCACAGGCCCAGTCGACGTTTGAACGATTTGTTGAACTCTATCCTCAGAAGCCGACCTTCGCTTATTGTGTCGACTTTTTGATGATTTCTGCGGCCCCCGGCCGGCTAGGTCAGCAGGCCAACGTACGAATCGTAGTGATCGATGAAGCACACCACGCTGCGCTCAAGAACGTTAACTACGGGCCCTTGTTCGAGAAAAAAGATGTCGGCATTCTCGGCCTGACCGCCACTCCGTCTCGTCACGATGGGGCTCCGTTAGAGTTCGACCGCGAGTCGTTCTCGATTGGTTTCCCAGACCTCGTTAAGCTGGGCATCGTTCTCAAGCCGAAAATCCGGACGGTGCTCGGAGGCACGTTTGAGATCGCCAGCATCGATGACGACGCCGCCCTCGAAGAACTGAATACCTATGAGCGAAACCAGCGGATCATTCAGGAATTGGAGGATCACCCTGAGGACTACCGGAAAGTCATCATTTACGTAGGGACGGTAAATCACGTTAAAGCCCTGTATCAGCAGCTGCTGGACTCAGCCCTGGCAAGCCACTATGAGTCGATCGCCTTCGTTACTGGACCAGAGAACAGCCGTAACCAAGAACGCGCGGAGTTCTTCTCAGAGGAAAAGATGTCCCGTCGTTCGATTCTGGTCAACGTCATGGTTTTGAGCGAGGGTTACGATGACCCAGCGGTCAACACTGTTGTCATGGCGACTCCAAGTCACTCGAAGCTCTACTACATGCAGGCGATGGGGCGGGCCATCCGCCATGATCCAGACGATGGTGCCAAGACCGCTTTCTGCGTGGAAGTGGCCGACACACTTCCGAACATTCGCTACCGGATCGACAACCGCTGGCTGTTCTCGGATGTTTCCGATGCGCTCGAGCCAGCTGTGATCGACTACGAGTACGGAAGCGAAGCCGATCTGCACGATCGTTTCGGTGAGGTTTATGACGAGTATGACGTTCCGGAAGAACACCGAGTGTTTTCCTCTTTCGATCCGGACGACCGTTACACGATGCTGCTATTCAAGCGGTACCTCGGCCCAGACCAGTATCGGCATTTTCCTCTCGTGGTGAACAATGAGAACCGGCTCAAGGTCTCGAATTTTTTCAATTTCCTGTCAGAGCGTATGAGCGGCTTCAGGAAGCGAGGCGTCGTGAGTGAAGCAGCGTTCCAGATGTTAGGTCGTGACGCTACAGCTTTGGTGAAGGAGGGTCGACCCCGTCGGTGGATCTACGATGCGATGAAGTGTGCTGTGCCGGCGGACTCGATCGACGCACCCGACGAATACGCTGAGGCCGGCTCCCCGTGGCTTACTTTCGTGGCGTTTCATTTCCATCAGTCGAGCATCCCCACGGGTTTGCTCGAATTCGTCGCCGATATGGTTAATCGTGAAGAGATCCTGAGCGCCGTCAGGTCTCGGGACTTTCCGCCTGGGGCGTATCTGCTTCGGCTCCCGCTTCCGCTGCGTTCCACGATAGGTAAGATCGTTACTCCGACGGAGTATTTTGCAGTGGACGAGGTCGTCTCCAGTCTGCGGACCCTGAGAGAAGAACGGGGACAGCAAGATCACCGACACGACATGCGTCTGCTCGTCTCGGACTCGATCTTGCCAATCGAGATCGCGCACACCGATAGTCTGGTGCAGCTCGCGAGGGACGATGATGAATACGGCTGGAAGCTGGACTAAGAGGGAATCGTAATGACCGAACATCTGTCTCCCAAGTTGAGGAAGATCTCAGTCCGCTATGACCGGCTCATTCTGGACCCGAATAATCCACGCTTCACGACGCGGAAGCAGGATCAAATCCCTCCGGACGATTGCCTCGAACAGGACAATGCGGGCTTGACGGAAGCGAAGATGGATCGTGAACGATACAAGATTGCCGAGTTGGAGCGGTCGATAAAACAGAACGGCTGGTTGCCCGTCGGACACCAAGCAGGTACGAAATTTTTCGCCGTAAATCACCTTCACCCACCGAATCGAGCACTTCCATCACGTCGATCTGCTTCAGACTGACTTTCAATTGTTCGTCAACCGACTCATCGGACAAGACCACACATTCAGCTGAGCAACCTTTTCTCGAAACGACATTAGTCCTTTCCTGGCAGCCCCTCTACGGTCTGGAATCTATTACAGCTGCCGTAATACCCCCACCATGGGGCGTGCGATGACGCACCGTCGTTCGGCGATAAGACGATCGGCGGGACTGCCTTCAAGGCTGGGACGGAATACCCGTTCGAATGGAGCCCATCTCTTATTTCAGGCAGTAGCTGTCTCGACAGAGACGCTCAGCGGCCCTGGACTCAGAGAAGAGAAGTTGAGTTTCTCAAATCCGATCACGTGTCCTTCTGCATCTTTCATCAGGACAACTTCATCTCCGGTTTCTTCACAGATGTACTCTTTCCGCGACTCTGTGAACCAGACGGTCAATGTCTTGCCCTCTTCGTCGTAAAGTACCTTTAGTTCGGCCATACCCTTTCACCTTCCTTGATCGCGTCGGTTGGATATGCGGTTATCAGGAAGCCATCACCATCTCTCCGTTTTGCCACCGCGCAAACCGAGCGTTTTGCGTGCTGAACGCTGTAGAACAAGTACACTGCAGGATCCGCCCGACTCTGTCTCACTTCATCTGGCGTTTCCAACGCTGTTCGCACAGCCTGTTCCTTGCCAGCCATTGCGGGGTGTTTCTCCGCAACGATCAGATTCCAGCGAATTCTCGTAACTTTAACGCGAAACCCGACGGGTGTTTGAACCTCGAATAGGACTGTTGAGGCGGGTCTCACTCAATCATTCTACTGTCGGACGCGGCGGATTCCTGTTAAGTCCACACAGATGGGTGTGACTCGCCTACTGTGCGACGCGCTTTCGGGTGATTGCATCCTTCATTCTTCCATTCGTTTGACCCACTCCAGTTCTTCGGGGATCGCATGAACGCGGCCGCCGGAATCAAGCCGGACAATGATCGTGTCACGCCCGTAGGGCGCCAGCGCGAATTGAATCCCGTCAATAATGCCCTCCCTTCGCCGTCCCCGCCGCACCAGGCAAACCGGTTCGCCGATGTGCAGATCGGTGGCCTCCACGCCGGGAGGAATCGGTTCGTATTCAATCGTTGTTTTGACCTCCAGGGTAGTGTCACTTTGTAAACTATATGGCACAAGAGTTTACGCTCTATTGGTCGCGAGTGAGCCCGTTTAAAACCGTTTCAGTGTTTCGGGCGAGCGGGCTGAAATGACGGTCTCAAAAACTGGACGAATGTGCGATGAAGAAGATTCCGTGGGCTCTGTGGCTTTCGGGTGTATAACCGGTCCATCCGGAGGCAGGCAAAATGGAAATCCCGGCTCAGGGCTCGGGGTCTAGCTCGAGCAGCAGGGTGCGAACGGAGCACACCATCATGGAAACACCGAACGAGGTAGCGCACCAAGGCGTCATCCCGAATCATCATTTCGCAGTGGCGTCGTCTGAGTGCATCAAGTTGTACCGCGACGGGTATCTGCTTAGTGCAGTGATGGTGTCGCAATCTGTCACCGAAGGCATATGGCGCTTCGTGCTGGAAAGAAATCAGATTCAGCTGAAAGAGTTGAAGGGCGGCGATAGAAAGATAAATCGCCCAGCCATTGGGGCAATACTCGTCAAGCGGAAGATCATCTCGACTGAGTGCGCTGCAGCGTTCGTCAGAATATGGGGCAGCTTTCGGAATGACGTGCACCACATGAACCCGAAGGTCAGCACAGTTAACTTTCCAGAAGTTGCAAAGCAGAACATGGACGAGCTGGCCGCTATCGAAAGGGAGCTCTTCGCGGTCACATGCAGCGCGGACGCAGGAAAGCTCGTCCTAGTTCAACCGCGCTATTGGGATCTTCAAGAGGACGGTACGACGCCAGTGTTTCTTCGGGAACCACGGATCGGCCCTGGCGTGGGGCGGGCCGTGCATCCCTCTAGCTAGCCAGCGCAAAAAAGCGGCTCCTGGGGCCGCTCAGCGCCCTGCGGGCCGATGAGGAAGTTGTGTTTGCGTGCGTACTCTAAGGATGGCAAGGCGCTGGCTGCGCACGTCCTGCTGAGCGGTCGAGACCCTCAGATAGGCAACGGTTTTCATGGCCTGACCAGGGAATACGGCTTCGGATATTTTATCTGACAGATACGAAACATGGAATGCATCACATTCCATGCTACTAAACCGTCCGGTCATAACGAGCGATTATGCACCCCACTCACGGACTCGTACAACCACATACGGCGTGGGGTAGGTGATACCCGGCTGGTTGCGTTCGGGCGGGGTTCTGGGCGGTGATCGTCCGGCGCTTTCTCCTGGAGTTCTTTCAATTTCTTCTCGAACTCCTCCCAAATGCGAAGATCAAGAGTGGTATGCGGCATACTTCCGTCCAGACGGGCATTATCGAATTCTACTGTCTTTCCCGCGTTTAACTTCATGGACCTTATGCCGCTCTTCGATCTGGAGACACAACGCGTCACTCCATGGTGGGACCATCACCTCTTTTCTCACTCAGCACGCGGACGCAATCACTAGCCACGTAGGCCGATTCACCGTCCTGCAAGACAGCCACATATCCTGGCACCTCCTTGAACGAACTCGATACGACCTCCAGGGTTTCCCCGACCAAAGCCGTACGAATGACCTCTTGCGGGTTCTCTTTTGGATACACAATAACATCGCAGTCGTTCTCGACGACGGCATCTTGGGGCATCTTTTCTGTGTAAAACTTTGGCCCGCCGGGCAGGTGGCTGTCGCGGATTTGGAGCGCTGACTCAACAACAAAATTGATACAAAAGCCCACATCCTCCTTTGAAGGATTATCAGGCGACCCCGCCCTCCATATAACCGAAATCATCGTCTTGACCTCTGAGAACCGAACAAAGGGGGTAAGTGCCTGGAACCTCCTGTACGAGACAAGGTTCACACCCTTCATGATGAGATCGATGTGTGTGTGGACTTGATCAAGGTTATCGGTCACCCAATTCGCGAATTCCGTCAATGAATGGTTTAGCTTACGAAGGTCATTACCGAAGTCAAGCCACAGTGGTGGCATGTTGTGGTTGTTGGTTTGCCACTGGCCTGCCGACATGGCGGCGCTGTAGATGGCGAATGCTTTGGCGGAGCACTCCAGAGACTCTCGGTAGTTGCCTTCGCAGGCGAAGCTCTCTGCTTTATGTAACCAGTTCTCGGTGCGACGATGGCCAATGGCGGACACTAGTGAGACGGTCCCGAAGTCGAGTTGCAGAACGTCGCTGCTGACTTCGGTCAAGAACGCTTCTACACTTTTCGCGAAAATAAGAGCCTCCTCGTTCGAGATCAGTAGGCGATGATGCTTGAAGGCCACTCGCGCCTTGTTCATTCTGGAGATTTCTGCTTTACGTTCTAGAACAGGGCTGAACTTCGCACCGACCACATTGAGGAGCTTGTCGAAGGCCACCGAATCACCGTCTCTAACTCTTCCATGCTCAGCTAGGATACGGAGGAACATCTCAACCGAATCCTGGAAGAGTGAAGTGGCCATCCCACCTGAGAACGGGCCGGAACGTTGCAGTGCGGATTGTGCCTCTCTGAAGAGGAACCGTGGAAGAGATAGTTTCTGAATCAGCACATCGTCCATCAGTCAACTCCGATGGTTATCTAAACCGTGTTTCTCTGGCTCGGCAGATCCTGAGTACACTTTATTCTCTGTATCTGTCGGTCAGGACCCTCTCCGTGTTGCTTCATGCCTGGGCCGGACCGTATGTAAGGATAACCTCGTGCATTTAAACGCACTGGGACCGGGTGCACAAAGGAGCGGTTTCGCAACAATCCGATGGCGACCGGCGTTTCAAGCGTTTTAGCGTTGCGAAACGGTATTGCAGTACTGATTCGATTGGCGACACCTTTGTGCAATGCTGATCGGTTGTGCGCCGTATCCGCCGAAGGTCAGGACAGGGAGTGGTCATAAGAAGGCGTGTCGTCGCAGATCGTCGTCCGTCCAACCGACCGCCGAAGCGATCTGCCGGAGTGTGCCGTGGGGGAATGTGTCGGAATCCTTCGTATAGGGAACGACCACGACACGGCCGTCAGGGCGAGAAAAGACGTGATGGCTCCCGCGGGTTCGCTTGAGTTTGTATCCGTCTTTCTTGAGGGCACGGGTAAGCTGGAGAGCCGTGATGCCTCGCTTCAAACGCTCACCACGACTGCTGGGGATTCGGTCTCAGCAAGGATGGCGGCTGGCGGGATCGGCTTGCCTTCGTCTTGGAGTTCTTCGAGAACAAGCTGGATCGCTTCCTTGATTTTTTCAAGGGCTTCCGCCTCGGTGTAGCCCCAAGTCAGGGCACCAGGAAGTTCGGGACAGTGCACACTAAACGCTTTGCGCCCATCCTCGAACTCATCCGGCTCCAGGGCGACTTTGAAAACGTAACTTTTCAAGGAACTTCTCCTTGCTCAAATGATAACGTCTTGACGGGTTTCGTCAATACCTGTTCTCCGGACGGCGGCGGCAATCCCGATTGGGGCCATTCCTCCATTCTTCGTCTGTGCTCCCTTTACCGGCCGCCCGGCAATTCATGGCTCGTCGCGAGCCTTTTGCCGCACTAACGACTTCACGTCGACCACCTTCCCGCCCCGGCGAACCGCGGGTAACGACTCGCGCCCGTTTGCTTGTTCAAGGTCCTCAATATCGAGCCGCTGAAGTTCATGCTTGAGACGAAAGGCCTCACGCTCAGCCTTTATCGCGGCCTTCAGCGCAGGGGCTTTCGGCGGCAATCCCAGCCGTAACTTGAGGGCGACCTCGGACAGGCTCGCGTGGGTCTGGGCGACCGTTCTGAGCAGGCCCTGTCGTTCGTCTTCAGTCATGTTTGCCGGAATTGTAGATAATAGGCACGATATTCTGAAACCTATTTTGTCGATCTGGGACGGTCGCCGCCCGCGACTTACCCGTTGCGCTTGGCGGATGAATTCGTGGACGCTCAAGTACAGGGGCTCGACATGACATCGAAGAAGACGCTGTATCTGGCCAATCCCTATGGTTTTTCCCTACAAGGGGTCACCTCACGAAACGGAAAAAATCGTACGCTAAGGCCGATTGAGCGGCGGGCGGGGCCGGGACTCGCCCTGTTCAACTTGCTTGTTCAGCCGCCAGCTATGGTCCAAAGCATTGTCAGTAAAGAACTGATCGGCCGGGACATGCTCGAGTTGGCGTTCCGGGTTCGGGTCGAAGCTGCTCACCCGGACGTAGCCGATGCGGTGACCGTGCATGGCGTTCTCCTGAACCCAGTCTGTCAGGAAGAACTCTATAACCCTGGACGGGATGTGTCCATCAATCCAAAATAGAACTCTATTCTGACGCCTCAGCACCCCGTCCCTGACGTTAGGCTAGGGTGTACTCCAACCCGACACCTTCCTGCCGCCCCAAAATTTTCTTAACGTACGATTCTTTCCGTTTCGTGAGGTGACCCCTACAACAGCGCGGGGGGCCGTTGGGAGGGATTGTAGCGGCTCTGGAGGCGCTGGGGGCCGAAGTCTGGGAGCCGTTCGGGCGCAACAACCAGATTGACCGGGTCGGCCCGGGTTGGGCTTATGAGATCGGTCAGGCGGATCTGCGGGACGTGCGGCAGGCCGAGGGGATGTTCGCGGTGGTCAACGGTTGTCCCCCGGACGAGGGAGTGATGGTGGAACTGGGCATGGCGATTGCCTGGGAGAAGCCGGTGTTCCTATTCCGGGACGATTTTCGCCGCTGCACCGACAGCGAGGTCTATCCCCTCAACTTGATGTTGTTTACGGGTCTGCCAGAAACGGGGTGGGAAGCCTACTGGTACGATTCGGTTGAAGAAATCGCCGAACCCGACAAGGCATTCGTGCGATGGCTGAAGGACGGCGTGTTGCCTGCATCACCTCCGCTCGGGGGTCCGGAATAGAACCGGGAACAGGCGGGAAGACGTACAGGGTCGCGGTCAATAAATGAATAAGTACCGTTTGAATGGGGCAGGATCGGGGGCGCGTCCGCCAGATTCATGGTATTTCGCTTCGCATTGCGAACGCCCCCTCGACGCATCGGTCCGACAGAGAACAATCGTCTATGAAACCGTCTCATCAAAAGGCCGTTTGATGAGATGTCCTTTCGCCCCGGAGCAGGGCGTGTAGTTTCTGCACTTCCGAGTCTCAATAGGCCATCTCATGATTCATAGTCTTGGAAATTCGATTCCTAAGCGCGCCAATGAGACAATGCGGGCAAGACGAGGGAGATTTCCGTTTTCAGAAGGGTTTACACGCGATCCTATGTCGCATCGCGTGCCTTTGTTGGAATAGAACCGTTTTGGAAAGACGTGAAAGGAGGCATTCAGGGGGCCTACTTCTTCGAAGGGAAGTGCCTTAAATGCAGCGACTCACAGGCATGGGCGATAAAATACAATCGCACGGCGCCCTTTTAAGATGAACTGCGAAAAACACTGGAATGCGCTTTGGGGGCAGGAAGATTCCCAGTTCAAATCTGGGGTGCCCAGGCGCATCAAGCCCTTTTAGCCTGAATCCGTTCTTCCGCCGTGGGAGTGGTCCGGTAAGCGCCCCGCTCCGGGGTCCGTTTCAACACTCCCGAAGCAATCCAATTTTGGAACGTGGATCGCGGTATGCCGTGCTCGATAAGCTCCCGGGCGGTGATCCGGCGGGGCCGTCGTTTCAGTTTCCGTAGCGGCGATTTCGCTTGCCGCGTCATTGCAGTCTTCAGACGACTCTTTGTTTGCCGGCGACTCCCGGCCACGGAACGCTTCGCCGGTCTGTCCGCTTTTTTCGAACCCTTATCCGGCCGGGAGGAAGAGCCGCCGACTTTCGGGCCGGAACGTGGCATCTCACGGACTCCCTCGTCGTCGGAATCGGCAATGTCGATTCCGAAAATACTGGACAGAGAGCCGGCATCCAGGATCTGCGCCTTCAAACCTTCGGTGAGTTCACTCAATACCCCGCCGCGGCCCGCTTGGGCCACCAGGTCCATCGGATCCACACCACGCAACACGAATAACATCTCCGGCGCATGATCGAGGCGGGCTCCGATTCCGTACAACACGGCCGCCACGTGCTTGCACATTGCCGCCCAGTCCGGACACGAACAGGTCAGCTCGATTTCGCGGGGTGACGGGAACAGGCCCGTATCGCGCCGCGCCAAAATTTTCATCACCCCCTTCGAGAACCTCCCCTGTAACAGCTCCACCACCGAGTCGATCTTGCCCGCGCACTGGCCTACCAGATCTTTCCAGCGGGCTTTCCGGGCCCGTCGGATCGCGATGTCGACTGCATAAATGGACGACCCGCTGACGAGCGCCGCAACCTGTCCCTTGTCGATTCTCAAGTCGATGACCGAACCGTTTCGGACATAGGTGCGGCCGCGCGGCAAGCGGTTGGCATAGTCGCTATAGGACTCAAGGTTGCCACACCATGCCTGACCCCAGAACGTCCGTGCGATCTTTTGTCCGTCGATGTTCACCGGATCGACCGATCGGCCCTTCTTCCGGAGCGCGGCGACCTCGCGAGCCGCCTGCCGTCGGCGCTGGGCGACAGTGATGTAGGGACGCCAGCCACCGTGGTTGTCGTCGTAGCCCATGTTTCCTTTCCCGAAGCGTTACATTTCTTCGAGCGTGCTGTGGATGTCCAGGGAGACCAGGTCGAGAAGTTGCTTGTCGTCCAGTTCGGTCAACAGTTTGTCGGCGCCGCCTTCCAGCAGTTCGGTGGACATTTGTTTCTTGTCCGCTATCAGCAATTCTATCTTTTCTTCCACGGTCCCGCGGCATACGAAAGGATGCACCATCACGTTCTTTGTCTGGCCGATTCGAAATGCCCGGTCCGTGGCCTGGTTCTCGACTGCCGGGTTCCACCAGCGATCGAAGTGAATGACATGCGAAGCGGCGGTCAGATTGAGTCCGGTGCCTGCGGCCCTGAGCGAAAGAACAAAGAACCCCACGTCGTCGTCTTCCTGGAAGCGCCGCACCAACGCGGCACGTTTCTTTACCGGTGTCTGTCCGTCAAGGGTCACGCCTGGACGACCGAATATTCCGGCCAGGAAGCGCGCCAGCGGTCCGGTCATTTCGCGATACTGCGTGAATACCAGAACCTTTTCCTGCCGCGCAGCCATGGTCTCGCACAGTTCGCCAATCCGGTGGAACTTGCCGCTGTCCCCGGGCCGGTATCCGTTATCGCCAAGCCATTGCGACGGATGGTTGCAGATCTGCTTGAAGCGGGTCAGAAAGGCCAGCACCATGCCACGGCGTTCGATGCCGTCCAGGCGAGTAAGTTGCTCGGAGAGCAGATTCACCGATTCCTCATAGAGGGCCGCCTGTATCTTGGTCAATGTGCAGTAGGCGACCACTTCGGTCTTCTCAGGCAGATCCGCAATGACGTTGCGATCGGTCTTGAGCCGACGCAGGATGTAGGGCCGAATCAGTTTTCGTAGCGGCGCGTACCGCGACTTCTCCCTCTGGTCGAGCCGTTTCGAGAAGGTCTTGAACGTCCTGGCGGACCCCAGCAGGCCGGGGTTGACGAAGTCGAAGATCGACCACAGATCCGATAGCCGGTTTTCCACCGGGGTACCGGTCAGGACAATACGATTCCGGCTCCGCAATTGCTTGACCGAACGTGTCTGCTTCGCCGCCGGGTTCTTGATCGCCTGCGCTTCGTCCAGAACGAGCAGATCCCACTGGAACGACTGGACCGACGGTAGCCGGGACAGGAACCCGTAGCTGGTGACGACCAGATCGTGCATTGCGATTGTCCGGGCAGTCAGATCGCGGAGCTCTTTCTGTGGCATGGCCGATGGGTGGGCCGCCAGCGCGCGTAGCCCCGGTGCGAACCGGTCGATCTCGGCGCACCAGTTACCGATCAACGAAGCTGGAACAACCAACAGGCTCGTCGTGCCAATTCCCCGTTTCTTTCGGAAAAGAAGTAATGCGAGCACCTGTATCGTCTTGCCCAATCCCATGTCGTCGGCCAGGCAAGCTCCCAGCCCCATTTCGCACAACCGCCGGAGCCAGCCCACGCCGGCCTTCTGATACGGCCTCAGTGTGGTCTGGAGCTCGTCTTCGAGATCCGTTTCATCGAACACAGGCTCGGCGAGGTCCTCGAGCGCCTTAGACAGCCACTCGCCGGACACGCGACTCGACCACTCCTCGACCACCTCGCCGGGCACTGTATCCTCGGCACCGCCAGCGCCGGCGCCCGAGAGCAGACGCATCGCATCCCTAAAAGACAGGCCCTCGTCCGCGGCGCCCTCGAGGGCTTTCCAATGGGCCAGCACCTGGTCCAGTTTTCCCCTGTCGATCTCGACCCACCGGCCGCGGATCAATGCGAGACCTCCTGTCGATTCCAGTATTTCCCGCAGCTCCTTCGGGTTCAACGCTTCTCCCCCAAGCACGACATCGACTGAAAAGTCCAACAAGGCGTCCAGGCCGAGTCCGGCGGGTGGGCTGCCGCCGATCTGAACCTGCACGCGCGGTCTTGGGCCGCGCCCCGCCCTCCACCAGTCGGGGACGCGCACCAGGATGCCGCTCGCCTCGAAAGCAGGAATATCCTTCAGGAACCGATACGCCTCGGCCGCGGTCCAGCCCAAGGGATGGAACACACGGCCCGAATCGACAAGCTCTCGCAGAAAGAGGCTGCGGTCCGCGGCTTCATGAACGGGCTTGAGAAGTGCAAGCAGGGCCTGCTTGTTCCGTGCGCCGGCGTACTGGTGAAGGGCCTTCCCGAGCGGATAGTGTTGTGCCTTGTTGTGTTGCCCGAGACGGGCCGTGTAGGTGGCCAGAAACGCGAAGGGTGAAGCGTCGTTCGACTTCTGCTCGGCCAGATGAAAGTGGACGCGGCCGACCGAGTGCCACACCGGATTCTTCCACTGCAGGAATTCCCTGATCGTCCCGGTAAACGCGTCCATCTCCACGCCGCAGGCGGACTCCATCTCCGACCAGAGAGCGCGAAGGGTGTCGACAGACAGATATTCGCCACCCGACATCGGCGGCGCGGCCTCGGTCAAGCCGGTAAGCGCATCGTTCGGAATTGGGATTTGCAACCTGGCGGGTCGTTCTTCAAGATCCGGAACCGCGCACAACGCGGTCATGAAGAGACGGGCGAAGTCGCGCCAATAGGCCGGCACTGGCGGCAGTACGCTGGTGGCTTCCACCGCGCCTAAGTGGAATAAACCCGGGCCGCCGCCTCTGGCGAACGCATCGCGGATACGTTTCAAGGCCGGTCGATCTGGACTGCTTTCCGAAGAGCGCTCCGATTCGACGAGACGGAGCCGTCCGCGTGGTGTCACCACCAGCGTCAGTTCCGAAGGTATTGTCAACTAAGAACACCTCTAACCGGCACACGGAAATTCGGCAACTCACTCGGCGTCGTCCTGCCGAAGGATGTCATTAGGGTAGCGCCCATATGGGTGTTGAAATACAACATAAGGACCCGTTTCTTAGCGGACCAGGGCGCGATCAAGAACGTACTGACCGTAGAGAATGACGTTGTCCTATTCGATCGAGCTGACGTGCTGGAGCAGGGTTGCGTCAATGCCTTCCTTGGTGACAGCCCCCGCGCGCCCCGTCCGCGTGGTCTGCTTGCTTGCCAATTGGCTTCGAGACGGAAAGAGTATGTCTGGGTGTCTATAATAACGAGCGTTTGTTCCTGACAGAACCCTGCTGGTCTCCGACCTCGACGCCTCGTCAACGCAGCCTTCGGCATGGCTTTTCTTCTCAATCAGATCAGGCCCGGCACAGCAGCCCGAAGATTGGCCGTCCGGATTTTCGATAGGATGGCCGTAGGGTTTAACTCTTTAGCCGGCGACGACCGCAAAGCGGAAAGGAAAATACAATGACGACCGACAGAACAACGAAAGTATTACTCGCCCTGATTGCCCTGGGCCTGTTTTTGAACGCTATTGTTCCGTTCGTACAGCCTGCCGTGGTGCAGGCCCAATCTGGAACAAGCGAGATCCGGTTGAGTCAGATTTTCAATGAATTGAGACAGATTTCTACTGGGTACTGCATGAATGACAAAATCTGTTGAAGCCAGCGGCCTGCCACGTTGAGCGCCACCTCGAGCCGCTATCACCGTGAGACCAGTCGTGAAGTAGAGGCTCCTTAGCGGAGATTAAAGTTGACCTCAATCGTGAGCGCGACATCTACCGGCTCGCCGTTCCGGGGCGAAAGCGCCACTGCCTGACGGCCTCGATGGCCTGCTCTATGAGATTCTCTCTCACTTCGGTTAGTACAAAGATCTCCGGCCGGGTCAATCATGAAGAAGGCAATCCGACCTGCGATCCGATGGGCCGGCTCAGTAGGCGAACCGGCGTTTGACTGTAAACATCAGCGTCCAGGAACGCGTGCCGGTGAACGCGTTGTGGTTGGAGAGGACGGGGTCCCGTTCGTGAAATGGGTGAAGCGAGTATGCGCCTCTGGCTTCAATGTTGCCCATCATCGAGTAGGTCAGCTTCAGCCCCACCAATGTCTTGTCGGTGAGGCTGTAGTCGACACCAGCGTGCAGGTGGCCGGCCAAGACTGTGTCGGGCAGGTCAGCGTCCTGGCGGCTGTTGTAGAACGACAGGGGTGGATCGTACGCCGGAGCATTGCCAGACGTATCCTCGTACTCCGCGGAGAAGTGCAACCCGGACAGCGTGACGAACGCGGGACCAAGTCCACCGCCCAGGTATGGGGAAATCCTGCCGAAGGTCTCTGGAAACTCGTAGTACGCATTGAGTGTCAGCGTGCGCACGGTGAGATGGTCGATCGAAGCCTGACTTGTGGAGACGACCGAGCTGCCGCTTCGTTCCCGCAGGGGCGTCCCGTCGTACTCGGTAATGCTCCGAAACATCTGGTTGAGTCCGTTTTTCCGTTGCCTGAGCGAGAACTCCAGGCGGGTGCGCTCGAAAAAACGGCCGGCTGAAACCTCGAAGACAGCTCCCGCGGCGGCCGCGATATCGTAACGCCACCGGTATCCGGAGAGTTCAGGAACCGGGTCCGCATCAAAACACCCGTCCGTCGGATAGCAGGTCGTCTCCCGATTCCAGCCCTCCTGGCTCATGTCGGACGCCCAATTTGATCCGATGCCCCCACCGACATACCACTCGGAACGCGACGGCCCCTGAGCCGCGACGCCGACGATGGGACAAAGGATCAGGAATCCACCGACGGCGGATGTGATGAAGGATGCAAAACGCATGGAGATCTCCTACTCGGACTGCCCCGTGTCCGGGACATGCCATCGCTGATCGTTTCTCGTTTCCTTGAGCCCAACTATTGTGTGAACCCCAACCGTTATCACAATAAGAAATAAGCGGTTGCGGTGCAACTGTGGCCGATGGCGGCTGGTAGGCTGAAGAGATCATGAAGAAGGCAATCCGACCTGCGATCTTCAAGTGGTGACAAATCGAGCCCGAGCTGATTCTGTGCGCCGTGCGCGGGTACCTGCGGTACTCGCTCTCGTTCCGTGATGTCGAAGAACTGCTCGGCGAGCGCGGTCTCGAGGCGGACCACACGACAATCTGGCGCTGGGTCCAGCGTTACGGTCCCGAGCTGGAGGCGCGGCGATTTCAGGAGTGAAAAAGGAAGGAATCCTGCCACGCCGTTGCTGCCACCGACAGGTCCAATACTCGAAGAACATCCGGGAACAGGATCATCGAGCGATCAAACGACGCGTGAAGGCCAAGCAGGGCTTTCGTGAATTAGGGTACCGACCAGATTGCTGCGAGTTATAACCGAATCTGGTGTTTGAAGGGATTGAAGAAAAGCGGCGTATCTGGTTGATTTGTTGTTTACCAGACTTCAAAGCAACCAAAGGAGATACGCCACTATGAGCAAGAGTAACGTGATTGGACCGGAGGGTCGAGAAACGATTGAGGACCCGGTAACAGAGCTACTACGAGTTGGAGCTCAGCAACTGATCCAACGGGCGGTGGAAACCGAATTGGCGGAGCTGCTATCTCAACACGACGATCGGCGAACCGAGAAGGGCAACGCCGGGGTGGTGCGCAACGGTTATCTACCTGAACGTGAACTGCAGACCGGTCTGGGGCCGGTAACGGTCCAGATTCCGAAGGTCCGTGCAAAGACTGGCGACGCGGTGACGTTTCGATCGGCGCTGGTACCTCCTTACATTCGAAAGACGAAGTCGATGGAAGCGGCGGTGCCGTGGTTGTATTTGAAAGGCGTCTCGAGCGGCGAAATGGGTGAAGCCCTAAAAGTTCTTGTCGGTCCCCAGGCGCAGGGTTTGTCGGCGAGCACGGTATCGCGCCTGAAGCAGGTCTGGGGCGAGGAGTACCGCCAAAGCTGCCAGGAGCGGCTGGATGCAGACCGCTGGGTGTATGTCTGGGCCGACGGAATTTATAGCGGACTGCGGGCTGAACAAACCAAGTTGTGTGCATTGGTGGTGATCGGCGTGAATGAACGCGGAGAGAAGCGTTTTCTGGCGATCGAAGACGGTGTCCGGGAATCGACACAGAGTTGGCGCGAGGTCTTGTTGAAGCTGAAGTCCCGTGGGATGAATATCCCAAAGTTGGCCATCGGTGACGGAGCGATGGGGTTCTGGGCCGCACTGGAGGAAATCTATCCCGAGACAGGCCAACAACACTGCTGGATGCACAAGACCATGAACGTGTTGAACTGTCTACCCAAGTCGGCCCAGGCGAAAGCGAAACAGGCCTTGCACGCGATCTGGCAAGCCGAGACAAAGGCAGACGCCGAGAAGGCATTCGACCTGTTCATTGAAACCTATGAACCGAAGTATCCGAAAGCCACTCTCTGCCTCCAGAAAGACAGCGAAGAACTGCTGGTCTTCTTCGACTTCCCGGCCAAGCACTGGCAGAGCCTCAGAACGACCAATCCCATCGAGTCGACCTTTGCCACCATTCGCCACCGAACCAAGCGATCCAGGGGTTGCCTGACGCGGGATGGCATGCTGCACATGATGTTCAAACTGGGACAGTGCGCTCAGAAGAACTGGCGACGATTACGAGGATTCGATGATCTGGCCAAGGTGATTACTGGACTGAAATTCAACGATGGTATCGAAGTGACAAACGTCGATCAGGCCGCCGCTTGAATCAATCTCCTAAACACCACTCTTGACAATAACTCGATTGCTGCTTAAATATCCTTTAAGCTCCTACTTGGTGGGGCGAACCCCAAACGGTGATGGCGGCGGCACTTCTAAACCTCTGTTAGGTCGGCCACAGTCAGGGAGGCTTCGGGGCCCCGTTGTCCTCGCGAGAAGAGGGGGGGCGTCATAGAGGCTCCGCGTGGACTAGAATAACGCCCGTTTATGTTGCACACTTCCCCACATACCGCTCCTTGCAACGCAGCCGTGAAAGTGCATTCCCGGTTCATCCGTGCCGTAGCAATCCCGTTTCGTTTCTTCAGCATCGTATCGCTGATGCTGATGGGCAGCCTGGCCGTGTACGCGCAGACAAACACGGGCAGTATCCGGGGTTTCGTCTACGACGGGACCCAGGCGGTGATTCGGGAAGCGACCGTCACGGCGCTGGATGAGAGCCGTGGGGTGGCACAGGCAGCGGTGGCGACCGATAGTGGCGGGTTTGTCTTCAGCCATCTCGCGCCGGGAATGTATACGCTACGCTTCGAGGCATCGAATTTCGCGCCCCTCACGGTGGAGGGATTCGAAGTGCGGGTGGGCGAGATTTCAACGTTTTCGCCCCAACTTGAGGTCGCTGCAACTGAAACACGGGTCGTTGTGGCGGCATCCGCGCGCCCGGCCATCGAACCCGCGCGCGTGCAGCAGTCCGATCACATCGACTCGGTGCCTCCCGATCAACCGTCGCGACTATCTGGACCTGGCGCTGTTGACCCCAGGGGTCGTGAATACCAACCACATCGCCAACGCGATTGATCGCCGCATCACCCCCACCCCCACGTCGGGACTCGGCATCGGCGGGGGAAACGGACGCGGCAACACGCTCATGATCGACGGGTTGGACAACCTGTACAACTCCGGAAGCGTTCGATCCTCGATCAGCCAGGATGCCATCCAGGAGTTCCAGGTCAACCGAAACTCGTTCTCCGCCGAACAAGGCGGGGCGCCGGGCGGGACGATCAACATCGTCACGAAGGGGGGCACGAACGAGGTGCATGGAACCCTTTTCGGCGTGCTGCGCAACCGCCGTTTCCAGGCACGCAATTACTTCGACCCCGACAAGGCGGCCTATACGCGCGCGCAGTCCGGGATATCCATTGGCGGTCCGATCAAACCGAACACGACGTTCTTCTACCTCGGCTATGAACGCCTGGACCGCCACGAGTCCCAGATCGTTCCACTGCTGGCCGACCGGTCGTTCCTCACGTCGCTGACCCAGTCCCAGCAGTCTTTGGCCGACACGCTCCGGGCCGCGGCGCCGGCCCTTCGGCCCCTGGTCAATCAACTCGCCTATGCGCTTGTCCCGGCACATAATCCGGCCGTGGTGTCCCTGTTCGAAGCGAACAGCGGGGTCTTCCCGTTCGGGGAACTGCGGCAGCAGTTCATCGCGCGTGCCGACCACGCACGGGGGGACGGCCACACGATGTTCTTACGGGGAAACTGGACGGGGCAGGAGAGCGACAACATCAATTTCGGGGCGCTCACCGCGCGCAGCAGAGGCAGCAACTCGACCGTCAAGGATTTCGCGCTCGCGTTCGGGGATACCTGGTTGATCGGCCCCCGCTGGGTCAGCGAGACGCGCGTGGGTCTGGGGTATCACGACTTCGGCGTGTATCCGACCGACACGTTCGGCCCCGCGATCGATATCGGCGCGATCAGCTTCGGCAGGGACTTCATTCTCCCGGTGCGAAACCTGGAACGTTTCTTCCAGGTGCGTCAGAACTTCATGCGCATGTCCGGCCGCCAGACACTCCGGTTCGGTGCCGACATCAATCCCATCCGCGACAGCGCGCACGCTGAAACATTCTTCAGTGGACGATTTGTTTTTGGAGAGGCCGTCCCGCTCAGCAACATTATCGACAATGTGGCGGGTGCGGGAACGTCGCGGCAGCTCCAGGGCTTGCTGTCCGGTGTCGGCGCGGCGCATCTGGCGGGTGCCGTCGACGCTCCCATTTCGGCATTGCAGGCGTTCTCTCTCGGCTTGCCAACGGTCTACCAGCAGGGCTTCGGGAATCCACACTGGGTGGGCTGGACCAACCGGATGAACTTCTTCATCGAGGACTCGGTCCAGGTCTCGCCGGCTTTCCTGCTGACGCTCGGACTGCGGTACGAACTGGAACTGAAGTCAAGGTTCCCGCGCGATCACAACAACTTCGCGCCCCGGGCCGGATTTGCCTGGAGCCCGGACCCGGCGACAGTGGTTCGTGGCGGTTTCGGAATCTACTATTCCCGGATCGAGGGCCACATCGGGTTCGTCAACGACCTGCTGGGAAAGACGCAACAAATCAACCAGGTGTTCATTCCATTGACGGGTCTGGCCGGGATTAACAGCCCGTTGACGGGCGGCCGGTTGACTTCGGCGGAAATCTACCAGACCCTTCTGGCCCGGGGAGTCCTCGGACAGCGGGGCATCCTGCCCGAAGACCTGGCGCCCCACGGTATCGTGCCGGGTCCGGGATACCCGTTGCGCATCGGTTTCCGGGTCGCGGATGACGTCGTGAACCCGTACTCCCTGCAAGGCAGTTTCGAAATCCAGCGCGAAGTGGCCGGCTACGCCGTGTCGGCGGCCTATAACTTCAACCGTGGCCTCCACCTCATCCGGCCCCTGGACCCGAACATTTACGACACCGGCCGCGGCCCGGTGGGCGGGCCACCGGTTCCGGGCTTCCACAACCCACTGATCTATCAGGACAACGTGTATGGCAGTTGGGGAACATCGGACTACCATGCGCTGATCGTGCAGCTGGAGAAGCGGTTCTCGGACGGGTTCTCGATCTCGGCGCATCACACCTGGAGCAAGGCCATGGACGAGGCCACCGACTACAATTCCTCCTACGAACCGCACATCCCGTGGGACGCCCGGAACGAACGCGCCCTCTCCGCCTATCACCGCGGACACCGTTTTGTCGCAAATGTAGTCGCCCAGTCCCCGTGGGAGGCCGTCCGGGGGCGCGGCTTCGGACACAACCTGCTAGCGGATTTCACACTGTCCGGAATCGTGGCCGCGAACTCGTTCGCGCCATTCAACCTGACCACCGGCTTCGATTCGCTCGGCGACCGCCATACCGACACCCACCGCCCGTGGGGCCTCGGCCGCAACGCCGGGATAGGCCCGGATTTCTTTAGCGTCGACATGCGGCTCACCCGCACGATCCCGCTGTCGGAAACAGTGAACCTGCAGGTCATCGGCGAAGGGTTCAACCTGCTGAACCGTACCAATTTCAAGACGGTGAACGGCGTCGTTGGAAACGCCTCTATTGAAGACCTTCCGGCAAAGCTCGTTGGGCGGCGCGGTCCGATCACGGAGCCACTCTCGTTCGCGTCAGCGTTCGATCCCCGCCAGTTCCAGTTCACGCTGCGGTTGACGTTTTAGAAACGGCAGCATGGTGCCCCTGTTTTGAGCAGGCCCTTATAGAAAGGTACCGCCCAGACTGCTGCAACAATATCCTTTAAGCTCCTACTTGGTGGGGCGAACCTCAAACGGTGGTGATGGCGGCGGCACTTCTAAACCTCCGCTAGGAGTCTGCGCGGCAGAAGAAAGGCGGCACTACATATCGACGCTAAGCGTCGTATACCCACAACATACTGTGGAGATAATGGCCTAAAAACGTTCTGCCGCGCAGACTCCTAGCTCGGCCACGGTGAGGGAGGTTTAGGGTACCCGTCGTACTCCTGCGAAGAGGGGTGTCGCCGGCTCCGCGGGGACCAGAATAACGTTCGTTTTTTGAGACACCCGTGGAGCCTCTTGCAGCGGAGATTGCCTGGGCCAGAAGAGGGAAAAGCTGAAGACCCTGGTTAAGGAACTCTTCCAGATCTAACCTGTCAACGTGATGTGTTTTACCGGTTCCTCTCCGGATCGTTCCTGATCCAGATATTCCGATCCACCGGCTCACCTTTGCGGATCGCATCCAGGACGGCCAACAGATGTTCCCGCGTGATATCGGAAGGCGTGTACGTTTGCCCGACGAGATCGAACAGGACTTCGGCTTCCGGTTCCTTCAGACCCAGCCACCGGGAAACCCACTCAAATCTCTCGGTATCATCAGACGCCGCATCCCGGCCAGCGGGTTTGTAGCGTGGATCCGTTTCAGGAACGTATCCTCCGATATCGGATGCCACCCGAAGGATCTTCTCCATGTCGAACACGCCCCCGATTCGGACCGCTTCCACCAGCCGGTTGATATTGTCAACGTTCACGCTTCGCACCGATGATGTCACTTACTTCTCCCCTGGTAGCGGTCCCCGGTCAGTCTGCAAACTTCCAATCATCGCCCTTGGTGCGTCCAAGGGCAAGAGCGGCAATTCTTGGAGAAATGATCGCCGGTAAGCTGTACCAATCCTTCCCCGGGCGGGAAGCACAGCTGAGGTAATCTGAATGCTATGAAGAATCCGGGACGTTATCACCACATGCGCGTGGACTGGGTGGGCGAGTCGTCCACCCGGTCGATCACGCTGTGCGGCGTCGAGGGTGAAGAGATCGGGACGGGACCGACACTCTGCCCCGACTGCGCCCAGGTCGGCGAGGCCCTGAAAGTTTGCGGGTTGGGACCAGAGAGCCTGCGCGAGCTATTTGACACGCTCCGGGTGATCGAGCCTTCCGAGGTAAAAGCGAAGATGGAGACGCTCGGCGCGGTAGGGGCGCTGATGGATATGCAGGATCGGGAGCCTCTCAACTGAAAGTCCATCGCCTGAAGGCGATGGGTTCGGGCGACACAAACATGCTCGGCTGGCTGAAGCCGGCTTTCGCAGTCGCCCAGACCGCCGCCTTTCGGCGGCGGCCCTTCGGAGGTTCCGGTCCCTTCGGGACCTCCGAAGGCTTCGCCTAAAGGCGAGGGGTTTCACCCATCCCCGAGGGGGACACTAACAAGGGTCACTGCTACACTTTTTAACGCTTCATCAGTGGTTCCCTTGCGACCCTCTTCCTGCCTGTCACCTGACCCAGCCATGGCCGGACCTTTCACTATTGGGTCACGGCAGCGATCCGTTCCCAACGGCTGACATTGCGCAAGTCCAGATGCAGCGGCGGGCTTAATTCGGCTTCGATCTTGGTGACAGGCGCTTGGTGGCTTACCATCGGCAAGAGCGGGAAGAGACACAGGGATTGCGATCATGAGAATAGCAACAAACGTGTTCGTGTACGGCAAGCGCCTGCGGCGCACAGCCGCTTTTTACATGTTCCTGCTCGCGGCAGTTGCGTTCTCCGCCCTTCCAGCGTCGGGACAACAGTGCCTGGAAATCCGGGTCCTCGACCCCTCGTCGACTCCGATGTTGGGCGCAAGCGTCTCAATAGCCGACCGGGAAGAATCGACCGACGCCGATGGCCGCGCGATGTTCTGCGACCTCGGAGACGGCCCGCATGCCGTTACGGTCTCGGCCCCCAACTTTCAGGGTTCTGGTGCAGACAGCCCAAGGGAATTGGCGATAATGGGATATGGCGCATCGCAAAACGAAACGGAATCCTCTATTTGCCGGACGTTGGTTCGAAGACGACATCATTCTCCTCTGCCTTCGCTGGTATTTTCGCTTCAAACTCAGCTACCGGGATTTGGTCGTGATTCTTGGTGAGCGGGGCTTGTCGATTTCGCACACCACAATCTTGCGTTGGGTGGTTCGCTATGCCGAAACGTGCGAAAAGCGATGGCACCGGTTCGAGCGGCCAGTGGGTGGAAGCTGGCGGGTCGATGAGACGTTCATCAAGGTTCGAGGCCAGTGGATGTATCTGTACCGCGCCGTGGACGGACAAGGCAACACCGTGGAGTTCTATCTGAGTCGAACACGCGGCATTGCGGCGGCGAAGGCATTCTTTCGCAAGGCACTGAAGCATCATCCGGAGCCGCACAGTATCACCTTGGATGGCCACCAGCCGAGCCATAGCGCCCTGCGGCGCATGGGAATGAACGGTGAGTTCAACTTCCGGGGCCAGAACGCAGTGAAGATTCGTTGCTGCCAATACCTGAACAACGTGGTGGAGCAGGACCACCGCCGGGTGAAGGGGCGATTGCGGCCGATGTTGGGATTCAAGACATTCTACAATGCGCGGCGCGTGATCATCGGGATCGAGCTGGCACAGAAGATTCAGAAAGACCAGTTCGCAATTCCGATCACATTGCGGTCGAATCCCGCAGTGCTCTGGCGCTACGTCATGGCCGGATAGTCCACGTCGCGACAGTGCGCTCCTGGTTTATCACTCCGACGATCCTATCTGCACCAGAACCCAGGCACGGACCTTGGTGCGGATCTGACATTCCAGGCCGTTCTTTTTGAAGGCTCAAACGACATCCAGTTTGCCTACCAGCAAATGCTCGGCCCGCAGTCGGACGGCTCCAGTGCGACGATCGGAGCTCAGAGTCTGCTTCGTAACCTGGCCGTTCAGAGCGGCTTCAACCAGAGCATTGTCGGATCAGGTGTCGCAGTCACCTACCGTTTCGTGGCGGGAGAGTACCTCAAGGAGATCAGCGACTTCACGTCTCCGACGACGCCCCTCGTGACGGACGGGGGTGAGCGGACCTCCGACGCGACTGGTTTGTTCGCCTCCTGGGTAGCGGACGAAACCGAGTCCGAGATCCGCGAGTTTCAGTACGCGATCGGAACGACACCGGGCGGTGAGGAAGTCCTCGCCTTCGCGTCGACCGAAAACAATTCCGTCGTCGTCGAAGGTCTGTCCCTGGCCGAGGGGGTGGGTTACTACTTTGCTGTTCGCGCCGTGAACACGACGGGCCTGGCGAGCGAAATCGGTACATCGGACGGCATCGTATTCGATCCGACGTTCGTCCCGCCCCGTAAGATCTTTCCATCCCTGCCAAGCGGGAACGGCAGCTTTGGCGGTCTCGCGTTCGTCGCGGCCAGTGAGATGGACGTCGTATTGCGGGCAATCAATACCGATGGGACGCTGCCGATGGCGCCCGGCGTACGTAATCCGACGGCGATCCATCTGGAAGCGGGCGAGCAACTCGCCCGGCTGGTCGGCGAACTGATCGGTCTCACATCATTCAACGGCTGGATCGAGTTGGATGCGTCGTCCGAGGGCCTCGATGCGTACGCTGCCTCCGGACGGGAAGATCTTCGGGGAGTCGACGGCGTGCGTCCGAGCCTTCCGTCTACGAGTTTCTACCTGCTGCACGCCGGCGCTGCCGCGTTTCTGGTCAATCCCGGCAGCGAGACGACGACGGTCACGATCACACGGCTTGACGACGGAACCAGCCTTCCCCTGGAAATACCGGCGCGCTCGAGGCGAACGACACCCCTGGAAACCCCTGTTCTCATATCCTCGCCGTCTCCGGTCGCTGCCGCAGAGTTCTTCGGTTCAGACTTCGACCTGGCGATCGGCAATGCAATCGAACCCCAATCTCTTCGCTCCCTGGTCTTCCCACAGGCCGTCGTCGGTGGCGGCTACCGGTCATGGATCACGTTGGCGAATGTGTCGGGCAGCGCCCGGAATGCCAAGGTTGCGTTCCGTGGCGCGAACCGATTTGTTGAGGTGCCGGGAGACGGCGTCGTCCGGTTCTCACTGGGCGATCTGTTCGGTCTCTCTTCAACCGAAATCCTGGCCGACGCGGTTCGCGTGACGATCTCCTCGATTTTTGGCCCGATCGCGAGCCTGGTGGGTGTCATCGATATCGAGACGGATGCCTCGCTCGTGACGCTCCAGGCATCGGCGTCGCGAACCGAGTTTCTATTTCCGCAGGTTGCCGACGGTGGCGGTTTCTTTACGGGTATCGCGATTGCCACCGGTTCCACGGAGACAGAGGTCCTCGTCGAAGTGTTTCCACCTTCGGGACAGACGCCCAAGATCGCCGTTGTCAAGGTCGACGCGGACGGCTATCTGGCGAACCTCGTCAGCGAACTCGTGCCCGAAGCGGCGGGTCAGAGCGGCGGCTACATCCGGTTGACCTCAGACGAGCCGATATGGGCGTGGGAGATATTCGGTACACATGAAGCTATGGCGTCGGGACCACCCTAAGCCACCACCGGGAGCGGAAGTAAGCCAGAACCGGGAACGGTAGTGACCGGGTAGACTCCCGTTCCATGCAGCGACACCGGGTGCGGAAGGGGGATTACCCGGTCGCTACCGCTTCCGGTTCTGTTAGCTAGTCGTCCTCTTCCTCATGCCCGGCGGCCTCGGCCTTCGCCTTCTCGATGACCTTTTCGGCGATGTTGGCAGGCACCTCGTCGTAGTGATCGAACGCCATGGTGTAGTTGCCGTGCCCGCCAGTCTTTGACGTCAGGTCCGAAGCGTAGGTCAGCATTTCCGCCAGCGGGACCTGGGCCCGGATGACCGTTATTTTGCCCTTCACGTCCATCCCCTGGACGCGTCCCCGGCGGCTGTTTAGGTCGCCCATGAGATCGCCGGCGTATTCTTCCGGCGTATCGATCTCGACGTTCATGACGGGTTCGAGCAGGACCGGCTTTGCAAGTTGCATCGCCTTACGGAACGCCAGGCGGCCGGCGATCTTGAAGGCCATTTCCGACGAGTCGACGGCATGGAAGGAGCCGTCATAGAGGGTGACCTTGAAATCGACGGTCGGGAACCCGGCCAGCGGCCCCCGCGCTCGGGCTTCCTGGATGCCCTTTTCAACGGCAGGTATGTAGGTTTTCGGGATCGAACCGCCGAATATCTCGTCCGCGAACTGGAAGTCCGAGCCACGGGGTAGCGGCTCGACCTTGATCTTGCAGTCGCCGAACTGGCCGTGCCCTCCGGTCTGCTTCTTGTGACGTCCCTGAACATCGGCCCTGCCTCGAACCGTCTCCCTGTAGGGAACCTTCGGGGGTTTCAGGTTGACGTCGACGCCGTAGCGTTTCTTCAGACGCGAGACCGAGACTTCGACGTGCATCTGTCCCTGGCCGGAAATCAGGAACTGTTTCGTCTGGGGTTCGCGTTCATAACGCAGCCCTGGATCTTCCTCGATGATCTTTTGGATGGCAGTGCTGATCTTGTCCTCGTCGCCCCTGGATTTGGGTTCGATCGCGAAAGAAATCATCGGTTCCGGCCATTCGATCGCGGCGTAGGATATCGGCACGGCTTTGTCGGACAGAGTATCGCCGGTGTGCGTGTCCTTGAATTTGGCGACGGCCGCGATGTCACCGGCGTGAACCTTCGCGACCTGGATGTGCTCTTTGCCCTGCAGCAGGATGACGTGGCCGATGCGCTCGGTGGATTCCGATCGCACATTGTAAGGTTGCACGTCCGATGTCAACGTGCCTGAATACACCTTGAACAGCGAAATTCGGCCGGTGAACGGGTCCGAGATCGTCTTGAAGACATAGGCGGAGAACGGTTCGCTGTCGGAAATGGCGCGATCCACGTCGCTCCCCGAAGCGTCCTTGCCGGAGACCGATCCCGGCTGTGTGGGGCTCGGCGAATAGTCGATGATCGAACTGAGCAGCGACGAAACTCCGATGTTGCGGGTTCCCGAGGCAAACAGGACTGGATAGATGGCCCGCTTCACTACCTGCGCCTTCAGCCCCTCGATCAATTCGTCATCGGACAGGGATCCTTCCTCGAAAAACCTCTCCATCAACGCGTCGCTGCTCTCGGCGACCAACTCGATCAGTTTTTCCCGGTGTTCCTCTGCCTGGCCCTTGACGTCGTCGGGGACGTCCGATTCGGAGAACTTCCCACTGGCGTTGCCCTCGTAGGTGTACGCCTTCATGCGGATCAGATCCACGACCCCACGAAAGCCCTGCTCGGCTCCCAGCGGAATCTGAACGGGGACGCAGGTCCTGCCGAAGTCTTGCTGTATCGAGGCGAGTGACTGCTCGAAGCTTGCTCGTTCGCGGTCCATGCGGTTGACCAGGACGAATCGAGGCACATCGAATTCCTCGCAGAACTGCCAGACTTTCTCCGACTGAACCTGGACGCCGGACACCGCATCGATGACGACCGCCGCCGTGTCGGCTACCCGGAGGGCCGCCCGGGCTTCCTGGATCATGTTCCCGAAGCCGGGCGTGTCGAGCATGTTGATCTTGTGCAAGTTCAATTCGCAAAACGCCAGTTTCGTCGAGATCGTCATCTTGCGTTCGATCTCTTCTTCGTCGTAATCAGTGGGCGCGTTGCCGTCGTCGACGCTTCCCAGCCGGTTCATCGCTCCCGTGGAGAACAGAGCCGCGGCGACGAGAGAAGTCTTGCCCGTCCCGCCATGCCCGACGAACGCGATATTGCGGATATTCTTGCCCTCGTAGACGTTCACGAATTGCTCCTTGTTCGGTACTTGGTGGCCCCTCGCATCCTCAGCACGAAACCCGTGCAGACAGGGGCATTCGCGAAGGTTCGATCGCTCATCCACGCTCCGAATTGTGTCGGAAATAGCTTAGCAGCCCGTGGCAGAAGTCTGATGGCACGCGTTACGGCGACGTTGCGCCAGATGCTAGGCGCCGCGCCGACAGCGATGCGGGTACATCGTTGAAGGGCGGCAACAACCGAGATGGTGTGACGTCGCCGTAACCCTTCGGGCGCATGGGGGTTCGGAGGCGTATACTTCGTTGCTCGTTGTCATGATGAAGCAGCATCACTTCCTCCTCGCGCCTCGTCTTCGCCTCCGAAGACCCATGCGCGCGAGCCATCAGACTTCTGCCACGGGCTGCTCAAGCCGGCCGGTGGGGCAAACCATGCGAAAATGCCTTGCTGATTCGAATTGCCAAATCTAGCACAATCATCCTTGAAAACACTACCCTCCAGCCAGTAGGCTCGGTGCGTGCCGGCCCCGAGACGCTTCGCGCCCTCTCTGTTCTCGATCGCTCTTGCCCTGACTGTTCCCTGCCTGTTGTTTGCCCAGCCGGATGCGGATTTTCCGTCGGAGCTTCCGGCTGTTCAGACGATCCGTCTCGAAAACGGGGTGCGCGTCGTTCTCATGCCCCCACCTCCCGGCTCCGATCTCGAGGGTTGGACCGATGTTGCCTTCGGCTATACGTTCGGAGTTCGCGATGAAGTGGGGTACCCGTCCGGAACTGCGCGGGTAGTAGCGCGGTATTTTTCTGTTTCTCCATCGGCGCGGGCAGTGGCCATCATCGCGCATTTGAGCGGCGGCACCTTCGAGTTTGTCGAGGAACCCAATCGCGTGGGCATGCGCGTTCGTGTACCGACCCAGTTGCTGCCTCCGCTGATGGCCGAGGTTCGGGAGTACTTCCGCCTCTCGTCCGTGATTGCGCCGCTCAACTATGCCCACGACTTGATCCGTGAGGAAGCACCGGCTGTGGCCGGCTATCGCGCAGAAATCGAGCGCGACATTCGATCGGCGCTCCTCGGCGAGCACCCCTATGTGGGCTCCGTGTTGGACCGCACCGCCGTTGACAGTATCGAGTACTCCGACCTGACCAGTTTCATCGCCGACCACATCTTCAGCAACCGTATGTACGTCATCGTTTCCGGCCTGATGCCCGATGAGGCGGAAGAATCCCTGGCTCGAATCCGTTCGAGGATCACGAGAGACGCATATGCTCCAACGTCGCTGCCGGAGGATCACGAGACGCGCTTGGAGTTTCCCTCCGAAGCCGAGGGCGGTGTCGTCGTGGCGACGGCCCTCGATAGTGTCCACTACGAGTCCTGGTTCATGACCCTGGTGCTGGACCGCCTGTTTGGGTATGTCCTCGGTGCGGATGCGATTTCCGAGCTCGCTCCCTACCTCGATACGTTCTTTCATCGGATCGAAATACCGGTAGGTGTTCCCGAGTCCCCGGAGGGCGTGCGCGACCGGTTGCTCGAGCTGTTGAACCAGCTTCGATACCGCCCTCCCAGTCCGAGCCGCCTTCAGACCGTCAAGCATGAAGCCCTGTCCTATCTGTTGGAGCCGAAGACATTGGAGTGGTTCGCCGCGCATGATCTATGGACGGCGCTCGAGGACGGTTGGGGAGCGATATTCCACATGACCGCCGACGATCTGAGGTCGGCTGCGGACAGCTTCGCTTCCGCCCGCCGGGTTATCGGCATATGGCGGCCCGTACTGGGCCCGTCCGCGGTCACCATGGAGAGCCTCGACGCCCGCCCCTTCGAGCCCAGGCCGACAGTTCTGTTCGACCATCTGCCGCGCCGAATCTCGATTCCTCGGTTCGCCCCGACGTTCATACCGGACCCGGAGCCCGTTCGTGTCGAGCCGTTGCCGTCGGGATTTACGCAGGCCCAGGGTCCGAGCCTTGCTGTATTCGTGGCGGGTCGGTTCGAGGGCGACCGCGGTGGCCTGGTCGCCTCGGGTCCGAACGGCTCCCTGTGGACTTTCTCGGGCGCCCCGCCACCGACGGTCTGGGAGGTCATTGCCGGTGTGCGGCCCGACCGCATCCTTGTGTTTGGTCCGCCCGGACAACTGTCTGCCTTGAGAGAACGCCTCCGAGACCGAGCGAGCGACACGATGGACTCGACGCCCAGCCTGCCTGCAGGCGAAGTCGCCACCGGTGACATTCCCAGCCTGCTCATCCTCAAGATGTGGCTGGACGCAAGACTGATCGAGGCAGGAGGGTGGACCTCCGTGCGGGTGGAAGTAGACGCGACCAAAGGGTCCCGCCTCTCGGTCGACGCCGAACCGGAACGCGCGCGCCAGGTGCGATCGTGGATCGAGGAAATCGTGAATGGCGGGATGGACGAAGCGGAGTTCGAACTGGTTCGGGCGGCGGCCCTCGGATACTTCGAAAGGATTCGCCGAGATCTCGCGATCCTGCTCTGGCAACGTGATCCGGGCGGTGCCATCACACCGCCATCCGCGGTGTCACTTGCGCGATTTCTGGAGATGGTGCGTTACTACTACCGAGAGGAGCGATGAACAAGGACGCGACCGATAAAGTTATCCGGCAAGTGGTTGCGGATGTTGGTGGAGCCTTCTCCGCGGGCCTGGGCTACATCGGCGATCGCCTCGGACTCTTCAGGGCGCTAGCGGCCTCGGGACCCTGCTCAAGCCGGGCACTCGCCAGGACGATTGACCTCGACGAACGGTACGTTAGGGAATGGCTCAAGGCGATGGTCAGCGCGAACTATGTGGAGTACGACGCCCAGGAGCAGGAGTATTCGATGACCCCCGAGCAGGTGGCCGTGCTGGTGCAGGAAGATTCTCCGGTCTTTGCCGCGGGTGCGTTCCAGTTCGCCCTGCCTTCCCTACTGCTCACGCCCAGGCTGATCGAACGATTCGAAGACGGGGGTGGCATTTCGTACTCGGAACTGGATCCGGAGATTTTCGAGGCAATCGATCGCATGCACCGGCCCTGGTTCGAACACCGACTCACCACGGGCTGGCTGCCCGCTGTGCCCAGGGTCGACGAGAGGCTTCTGTCGGGAACGACGGTTCTGGACGTTGGTTGCGGCCTCGGTCGGGCGAGCCTGGCTGTGGCCCGCGCCTATCCGAATTCTCGCGTCCTCGGGATCGATCCTCACGAAGACAGCATCGCCCGCGCCAGGAGGCTGGCTTCCGATTCAGGCCTGAAGAACGTCGATTTCAGAGTCGTGCGGCTCGAAGAGATTGCGAACTCGGAAGCCTACGGACTGATCCTCGCCATCGACTGCATCCACGACATGCCGGATCCGATCGGTGCGCTGAGGGGAATACGCACTCTGCTCGCTCCCGCCGAAGGGCTGTTGTTCTGGTCCGAGCCCACCGGGTCCCACAACCCGCTGGAAAACCGAAATCCTGTAGGGAAGATGCGCGCCACACTCAGCCCGTTTCACTGTCTCACGGTCTCGCTTGCCGCAGGAGGGGCGGGCCTGGGGACCATCATCGGAGAGAAGGGCGCGCGTGACCTGGCCGACGAAGCCGGCTTCGAATACTTTGAGAAATTACCGATCGAAAACGCCATGCAACAGTTTTATTTGCTTGGCGTCGGGCCCCCCGCGCCTGGGTAGCCGCCCATGCGCATTGGACATCGGTCCTGTGAAAATCTCAAACGTCCGACTTCCAATCTATGATTGACAGATCTACCCATCCTCCCACGTCGCCGACTGTCCTTTGAGCTTGGAGATTCTCGGGATTCGAAACCGGAGATTGTAGGATCGCCCCGCCCGGAGCGGCTCATATTGCGACAAGCAGCAAGTAGGCCGCGACAACCGATCCTGCGAAAGCACCTCCATAGGTACCGACCAGGATCACTTCATTCAGATGCTTGATCTGTGCGCCGTCGTACAGCGTGTAGCGAAATCGGTGAGCCCAGTGAAACAGCGACAGGACGCAGAGGACGAGCAGGTAGAGCCGCGTCACCGGAGATTGGATCAAGCCGCGGAGGCTCTCATAGCTGGGAGGTTCGATCCAGCCCAAGGGAAAGGCCAGGCCGAAGAGGAACACGTGCACCGGTAGGAGAAAAGCTGCTACGACGCCTCCCGCGCTGAATAGCGCCCAGAAAAAAGCAACGTAAGATCTCTCCGCCATTCTAGCCTCCGAGGACGAACCAGGCGACGGCGCCCGATACCACGAGCCATGCCACGTAGTTAGGCGCGATGATCAGTAAGTCGGGAACGCGCTTTCCACCCAATCGGAGGACGATTGCGCGGGGCGTGAGGTTGAACCAGGTGATGGTGTGCAAGAGCAGGAAAAGAAAGGCGACAACATTCAGCAGAACGACGAAGGGATGCGCCATGAACTCCTGAAACCCCGCGTATTCTGCTGGGCCCTGGCCCAATGCTTGAACCTGCATCAAAGTAATCACGATGAAGTAGGCCACGAACACGCTGCTCAGTTCCCGCAGGATGAACTTCGTGTAGGACCACTGTGAAAGCCACCAGTAGGTAGACACACGCGTGCGGTGCCACTTCGGGTGAAACTCCCTGTATTCCGGATTGCTCTTCATTCGCCTCCCCGCGGCATGATGAAGGATTTGAACCAGTCCGTGGTTGCGGTCACCTTATACTGCTGGATCGCCCCGGCCGGATCGACTTTCTTCGGGCAAACCTTGGTGCACTCCCCGACAAAAGTGCAGCCCCAGATTCCTTCGTGGTCCGACAGCGCTCCGAGGCGTTCGGGCGAACCCTGATCCCGTGAATCCATGTTGTAACGTTGGGCTAGCGCGATCGCAGCCGGCCCCGTGAAAGCCGAATCCAGTCCGTAGACAGGACACGCGGCATAGCACAGCATGCAGTTGATACACATACTGAACTGTTTGTAGTTGTCCAGTTCCTCCGGGCTCTGAAGATACTCTCCCTCTGAGATGGGCTTTTCGTCTTCCCGGATGATCCACGGCTTGACACTCTTGAGTTTCTCCATGAAGTCGGTCATCTCGACTGTGAGATCGCGGATGATCGGGAAGTAACGCAGCGGTTCGATGCGGACAGGCCCGGACGTGTAATCGGAAACGAACGTCGCACACGTCAGCTTTGGTTCCCCGTTCACCATCATGCCGCAACTGCCGCAGATTCCCATCCGACAGGACCATCGGTACGACAGCGATCCGTCAATCTTGTCCTTGACGTAGTTCAAGGCGTCGAGGAGAACCCAGTCATCGGTGAACGGCACTTCGTACTCTTGAATCGTCGGTTCGGCTTCCTGCTCGGGCCGGTAACGAGTGACGTGGAGGACAACCTTTTTTGTCATGCGTGCCTACTTTCCATAGACTCGTTCCCCTGGCGGCCAACGCGTGATGGTGACCGGCAGGAACTCGATTCGGGAAGAGCCGTCTTCATTTCGGTATAGGAGCGAATGCGCCAGAAAATCGTCGTCGTTCCGGCTCGGAAAATCGGTCCTTTGATGCGCTCCACGGGATTCGGTCCGTTTCAGACCGCTCTGGACGATCGAACCGGCAACGTCGAGCATGTAAGCAAGCTCGAGTGCTGAGGTGAGTTCGGTATTGAAGGTCCGGCTGTCGTCTTCGATCAAGATGTTTCGGAAACGATCCTGCAGTTCGAGGATCGTGTTCGTAGATTTCTGGAGGGCCGGGCCGTTTCTGTAGATGCCTGCCCCCTCTTCCATCGTCGCCTGCATTTCTTCCCGGATCGTCGCGATCCGCTCAGTGCCGCCTGTCTTGCGAAGATACTGCTCTTCCAGCCGCCGACGCTCATCGTTGGCCTGAGCCATGAGGGAACTCGAAGGCTCCTTCTGTTCCGATGCGACCGATGCGGCCGCCTGCCCGGCACGGGCTCCGAAAACGAGCAACTCGGTCAGAGAGTTCGATCCCAGGCGATTCGCCCCGTTTATGCTGACGCAAGCAACCTCGCCGGCAGCAAACAAGCCCTCGATCGGTGTCGCCCCTTGTTTGTCGGTATGAACGCCCCCCATCACGTAGTGAACCACAGGACGGACGGGAATCATCTCGCGGACGGGATCGATGTTCTGGTACTTGAGGCAGAGTTCCCGGACGAACGGGATTTTGGCGTTGATCTTCTTTTCTCCCAGATGCCGCAAGTCGAGGTTGACGACGTGACCGTACGGGCCTTCGATCGTGCGTCCCTTCTCCTGTTCCTTGACGAACGCCTGGGACAGGCGGTCGCGTGGTCCCAGTTCCATCGAGCGTAGGACGGGTTCAGGCTCGGGCTTGCCCAGATCGTAATCCTGCAGATAGCGGTACTCGTCCTGATTCACCAGGAAGCCACCCTCAGCCCTCGCGGCTTCCGTGATCAGGATTCCGGTGAAGGGAAGGCCCGTCGGGTGGTACTGGATGAACTCCATGTCCTTCAGAGGCGCCCCCGCCCGGAGAGCCAACGCCATTCCGTCGCCGTTCTTGATGTTGGCGTTCGTGGTGAACGGGAACACCTTGCCGCAGCCGCCCGTGCACAGAATCACCGACTTCGCGGTTATCGCCTGGATTTTCCCGGACATGAGCTCCAGGGCCACCACCCCTTGCACTCGACCGTCGTCGATGAGCAATTTGGTGACGAACCACTCGTCATACCGGACGATCGGGTCGTACCTCAGCGATGTCTGAAACAGGGTGTGGAGCATATGGAAGCCGGTCTTGTCTGCGGCAAACCACGTCCGCTTGTTTTTCATGCCGCCAAACGGTCGTACCGCGACGCGTCCGTCCGGTGTCCTGCTCCAGGGACACCCCCAGTGCTCCAGCTGAATCAGCTCTTTGGGGGCTTCGTCCACAAACAGCTCGACCGCGTCCTGATCACACAGCCAGTCCGCGCCGGAAATGGTGTCGTAGGCGTGCTCATCGAGGCTGTCGTCGGGGGCTACAGCGCCTGCCGCACCACCCTCCGCCGAGACCGTGTGGCTCCGCATCGGATAGACTTTCGAGACGACGGCAACGCTGAGTTTCGGGTTGAATTCCGCTACGGCGATCGCAGCGCGGAGACCGGCACCGCCGCCGCCAACGAGGAGAACATCGTGAGAAGAGACGTCCACTACCACTCCAGAAAAATTCTTCAGAGGAAAATTTTCGAGCGAAAAGCCGTCGCGAATTTACACGTTGATCATCGGTCTGTCAAGGAGGCACGAGACGAAGACCCGCGCGAACACAGGGTGTGTTATCTCGTCTATGGGCGGGACAGAATCGTTGCCTTCACGTGGTCGCGGTTCATCCGCGCGATCCACTCGATGGATATCTCCTTCGGGCAGGCGGCCTCGCATTCGCCCGTATTCGTACATGCTCCGAACATCTCGTCATCCATGGCAGTCACCATGCTCAATACGCGATGGTGGCGTTCGGGCTGGCCTTGCGGCAGCAACCCGAGGTGAGCCACCTTCGCTGCGGTGAAAAGCGTTGCGGAGGCGTTGGGACAGGCCGCGACGCAGGCGCCGCAACCGATGCAAGCCGCGGCGTCCATCGCCATCTCGGCCGTTTCCTTCGGAATCGGTATGGCGTTGGCTTCCGGCGCACTGCCCGTCGAAACGGAAATGTAACCGCCGGCCGTGATAATCCGGTCAAGCGAGCGACGATCGACCACCAAGTCTTTGATGATCGGAAAGGCCCGGGCGCGCCACGGCTCGATCGTGATCGTGTCGCCGTCCTTGAACAACCGCATGTGTAACTGGCAGGTCGTCGTCGCGGGTGACGGACCGTGTGCGTGTCCGTCGATGACGATGCCGCACGTTCCGCAGATTCCCTCCCGGCAGTCGTGATCGAAAGCGATCGGGTCCTCGCCCTTGATCGTCAGATCTTCGTTGACGGTATCCAGCATTTCCAGAAACGACATTTCCGGGCTGACGTCGGTTGCGTTGTAAGTCCGAAAGCGTCCGCGATGCCGCTCGTCAGTCTGCCGCCAAACTCGGAGGGTAAGATCCACTACTTGTAGCTCCTTTGTGTCTGTGTGACGAACTCGAACATAAGCGACTCTCTGTGCT
Source organism: Terriglobia bacterium (assembly GCA_965206125.1). Lineage (GTDB taxonomy): Bacteria > Acidobacteriota > Terriglobia > 20CM-2-55-15 > 20CM-2-55-15 > CAXWPM01. The sequence continues at coordinate 131,523 of CBDBIN010000037.1, read as the reverse complement.
GCACCGGCGCCCGGTCCGGTCCTTTGTACTCCCACGCGGAGACGTGTGAGAAGTCTTCGTCGTTGCGCAGGGCTTCGCCGTCGGGCGTCTGGTGTTCTTCCCTGAAATGGGAGCCGCACGACTCGTCTCGTTCCAACGCGTCCTGGCACATGAGTTCGGCCAGCTCGAGGAAATCAGCCACCCGCCCCGCTTTTTCCAGTGACTGGTTCAGCTCTTCGTTGGCGCCGAGAACCCGGACGTCCTCCCAGAATTCTTGCCGAAGTTCCGGGATCTTCTCGAGCGCTTCGGTCAGGCCCCGCTTGTCGCGAGACATGCCGCAGAATTCCCACATTAACTTTCCCAGCTTGCGATGGAACTGGTCGACAGTTCTTCCGCCATCGATCGCAAGCAGTTTCCGGGTTCGCTTCTGTACCTCGTTCTCCACTCGTTTGAACTCGTCGTGATCCTGTGCCACCGGGTTGTGGGGGGAGCTGGCCAGGTAGTGGCCGATCGTGTACGGGATGATGAAATAGCCATCGGCAAGACCCTGCATCAAGGCGCTGGCTCCGAGTCTGTTGGCACCATGATCCGAAAAGTTCGCCTCTCCGAGGACAAACAGTCCCGGGATGGTGCTCATCAGGTTGTAGTCCACCCACAGCCCACCCATTACGTAGTGGACGGCGGGGTAGATGCGCATCGGAACCCGGTAGGGATCTTCGTCCGTGATACGACTGTACATCTCGAAAAGGTTGCCGTAGCGCTCGCGGATCGTCGTCTCGCCGAGCCGTTCGATCGCGGCCGCAAAGTCGAGATAGACACCCAGTCCGGTCGGGCCGACTCCGCGGCCCTCGTCGCAGATGGCTTTTGCAGCCCGCGAAGCAACATCGCGAGGGACGAGGTTGCCGAAGCTCGGGTACCTGCGTTCCAGGTAGTAGTCGCGCTCGGTTTCGGGAATGTCCTTCGGACGTCTCGCGTCTCCCTTTTCCCGTGAAACCCAGATACGACCGTCGTTACGCAACGACTCGCTCATCAGCGTCAGCTTCGACTGGTGCTCTCCCGATACGGGAATGCAGGTCGGATGGATTTGCGTGAAGGACGGATTGGCGAGCGCCGCGCCGTGCTTGTAGGCACGCCAGATGGCGGTCGTGTTGCATCCTTTCGCGTTCGTCGAGAGGTGGTAGACGTTGCCGTAGCCCCCGGTGCACAGCGCTACAGCGTCGGCCGCGTGGGATTGAATCTCTCCGGTGACCATGTCGCGGGTGACGATACCGCGGGCGTGGCCGTCGATGACGACGAGGTCCAGCATCTCGGTACGCGAATTCATCACGACTCGGCCGGCCGCGATCTGACGCGACAAGGCCTGGTAGGCACCCAGCAACAGTTGCTGGCCCGTTTGCCCGCGGGCATAGAAGGTCCGCGACACCTGGGCACCTCCAAATGACCGGTTTGCCAGAACGCCACCATACTCGCGCGCGAAGGGCACCCCCTGTGCGACGCACTGGTCGATGATGTTCAGACTGATCTGAGCCAGGCGGTAGACATTCGCTTCACGGGATCTGTAATCTCCTCCCTTGATCGTGTCGTAGAAGAGACGAAACACGCTGTCGCCATCGTTCTGGTAGTTCTTCGCGGCATTGATGCCCCCCTGAGCCGCGATGCTGTGGGCGCGACGTGGACTGTCCTGGTAGCAGAAACACTTGACGTTGTACCCCAGTTCAGCCAGGGATGCGGCCGCCGACGCTCCTGCCAGACCCGAGCCGACGACGATCACGTCGTACTTTCGCTTGTTTGCCGGGTTGATCAGCTTCAGCCGCGATCGACGGCGGTCCCACTTCGTTTCGATAGGGCCGGACGGTGAGTTTGCACGCAGTTTCATCTAACGGACGACTCCGATGAGTACAGCGAGAGGGATGGAAACGTAGCCCGCCACGATCAGAGAACTGAGGATCATGGCGCTCCGCTTAATCATCAGCTCATACTTCGGGTGATTCAGACCGATGGATTGAAACATACTCCAGATGCCGTGGGCGATGTGAAGCCCGAGGCCGAAGACCGCCACGATGTAGAACAGCGCGACGGGCCATTGCTGGAACCCGCTGACGATGTTTGAGTACACGGCGTCCGCACGGAAATCCGGCTGCGACGGATGAACGGTTCCCACCGTAAAATGCAGCAGATGATAGATGACGAACAAGCCGATGATCGGGCCGCTCCAGACCATCGTTCGTGCTGCGTAACTGGCCTCGTCGTATTTGTGCAATCGGTAAGAGATTGGCCGCGCCGAGCGATTACGAACCGCCAATTGCGAGGCGGCAAGAATATGCATGCCGACGGACAGAAGCAGCATGACCCGAGTAGTCCAGATTATCTCCGGCTTTTCCTTCAGGAATCTGGCATAGGAGTCCAGTACTTCGGCACCTGCGAATATCTGGAGGTTTCCGATGAGGTGGCCGATGATGAACCCGAAAAGGATGACCCCCGTCACGGCCATGATAATTTTCTTCCCGACCGAAGAGTTGTAGGGACGAAGCATCCAGTGCATCGTGACTATTCCAGAAAGGAGGGCGACGGATCTTCGGCGGCGGGTTCAAGATCGTGCTCCAGGATAGTCCGGGCGCAAGCATTCCAGCGCAGCACGGCGTCCTCATTGCCCGACGGCCGAATCTCTTCGGACTTTTCATAGCAGCCCATGGCCTGAGCAAGCCAGTCGTAAGCGACGTAGCTGGACCCTTCCGAGCCCTGCTTGAGGTGGGCCCTGCCTCGCCTCTCACAGATGATGCCCTCATAGTAGGTCCGTTGGTACTCGTCTTGAAGCCGGGGCAGCAGCTTTCGGGCCCGAGCGTAGGTCGCTCGTTCCGCGTGCGTAAACCCATCCGTGAGGGCCAGGACAAGCACGACGATTGCTTCCTGATCGTCAGGAGTGATGCGGAGAATGTCCAGGCAGATACTCTCGGCCTGTTCGGGTTCGTTCAGGAGTCGGTAGTTCTTCGCACGTTCGAGCGCTCGGGGAATGGTCTCGGAGGATAGCGGCTTGAATTGGAACTCCATGATCTCTGCCAACATGCATTTCACACGCGGTGCGTCGCGTTTGTCAACACACCAATGAGCCACCACTGACTGACGACTACTGACTCCTTCCCCAACATGCTTTACCATTTAGTGCTTCCGGGCACGCGACACGTATGAACAAGCTGCGAATTGGCATCGACACGGGCGGAACCTTTACGGACTTCGTCCTCATCCGCGACGGTCGGATCGAGATCTTCAAGGACCTGTCGACTCCCCGGCGACCCGAGCAGGCCATTCTCAATGGACTGGACCGGATGGGTGGGTCCGGCGGGGAAATCATCCATGGGTCGACGGTTGCGACCAACGCGCTGCTCGAACGAAAGGGCGCCCGGACCGCCCTGGTGACGACGTCAGGTTTTGAGGATGTGCTGCTGATCGGACGTCAGACGCGTAGGGAGCTTTACAACATCTTCACGACCCGACCCGCGCCACTGGTCCCCTCCCGGCTGCGTGTCGGAGTCCGCGAACGGGTGCTGTCGGACGGCTCGGTCGAAATCGCGCTCAAACCGGCTGAGATTTCCGCAGTCGTCGCCGAACTCGTTCGCCGGAAAGTGCAGTCGGTGGCAGTGTCCCTTCTGTTCTCCTTCGCCAACCCGGAGCACGAACGCGCGATCGCCTCCGCCCTCGAGGAAACGGGTGTCCCGGTTTCGTTGTCCTCGGAGATTCTTCCAGAGTATCGGGAGTACGAACGGACATCGACGACCACGATCAACGCTTACCTGGCTCCGGTCATGAGCCGGTACCTCGGCAGGCTGGAATCGAAGCTTTCCGGACGCACTCTGCGCGTGATGCAGTCCAATGGAGGCGCAGTCTCCGCGCGGTCGGCGATGGCCGCGCCCGTAAAGACGATCCTCTCGGGTCCGGCCGGCGGCGTGGTTGGCGCCTTCTTCGTGGCAAAGCGCGGCGGGTACTCGCGCATGATCACGTTTGACATGGGAGGGACCTCCACGGACGTCGCGCTCCTCGATGGGGACATCAAAGTCACCCATGAAGGCGAAGTTGATGGCCTCCCGATCGGTATCCCGATGATGGACATCCACACTGTCGGCGCCGGCGGAGGATCGATCGCCCATGTCGATGCCGGCGGCGCGCTGAAGGTCGGTCCGTCAAGTGCCGGTGCCGACCCCGGGCCGATCTGCTACGGCAAGGGCATGGACCTGACAGTGACCGACGCCAACGTCGTGCTTGGCCGTCTATTGCCGCGGTTCTTCCTGGGTGGAGAGATGCGCCTGGAACCCGAACGCGTCGTTCCTGCGCTCGAACGGCTGGACTGGGCGAGCCGATGGCGCCGCCCGGAATTGTTGGCCCAGGGTGTCGTAGACGTCGTCAACGCCAACATGGAGCAGGCGATCCGGCTGATATCAATCGAGCGTGGCTACGATACGCGAGATTTTACTCTTGTGTGCTTCGGTGGCGCCGGCGCGCTTCATGCCGTAAGCGTCGCCAAGAGTCTCGGTATCCCGCGCGTTGTCGTGCCGCCGCATCCGGGCGCGCTGTCCGCCCTCGGCCTTCTCCTCGCTGACGCGAGGAAGGACTATGCGCGAACCCTGCTCGGGACCCGCTTGACCCTGACGAAGGTCCGGAAGGCACTTTCCCAGTTGCACCGAATCGGCCTCACGGATCTGCGGGATGAAGGGTTCAAGCGATCGCAGGTGACGACATTGGACTTTCTGGATGTGCGCTACCGCGGGCAGTCCTACGAACTTACAATCCCTTTCAGTGAAGACTGGGAGAAGAGTTTTCACCGGACACACGAGCGGCGTTACGGTTATTCCAATCCCGACAAGCCGCTCGAGGTCGTCAGCGCACGGTCGACGCTCCTGGGCGCGACTCGGAAACCCCGGCTCGGCAAGTCATCCAGAAAATCCAGGATCGGGAAGCCGTTGGAGGTGGGCCGTGTCTGGTTCGACGATTCCTGGGTCCAGGCAGGAGTCTACGACCGAACTCTGCTCAGTTACGGTAACGTGGTCCGTGGTCCGGCGATCATCGGAGAGTATAGTTCGACCACGTTCGTGCCCCCGGGCTCTTCGGCTGAGGTAGACCGCTTTGGGAACCTGGTGCTATCGGTATAGGGGACAGGCTCCCCTGTCCCCTGCTGTCCGTATCAGTTGTTGCAGTTTTGGGCGCGGTACGACAAGTGAAATTACTATAGGAGGCGAGGGGGGACACCCGAGCCTGTCCCCTGGTCGGAAATGAGCTTTGATCCGGTAAAACTCGAGATCTTCAAGAGCCTCTTCCATTCCATCGCGGAAGAGATGGGCGCCACGTTAAAGCGCACGGCCTTCTCGCCCAATATCAAGGAGCGGCGCGACTATTCCTGCGCGATCTTCGACGCCCAGGGCCGGATGGTGGCGCAGGGCGATCATATGCCCGTTCACCTCGGATCCATGCCCCTGTCCGTTGCGGCGGCGATCGAGCACCGGAAGATCGGCCCGGGCGACATGGTCGTCCTCAACGACCCGTACAAGGGCGGCACGCACCTGCCCGATATCACCCTCGTTTCGGGCGTGTTCCGGCGGAATCGGCTGGAGTTCTACGTCGCGTCCCGAGCGCATCACTCCGATGTCGGCGGCATGTCACCCGGATCAATGCCCGTGGCCGAGGAGATTTATCAGGAGGGCCTCCGCATCCCGCCTGTGAAGCTCCTCGAGCGGGGCAAGATCAACAGAGACGTCTGGGACATCGTGCTGTTGAACGTCAGGACCCCGGAAGAACGTGAAGGAGACCTGGCGGCCATGATCGGGGCCAACCGGACCGGTGAGCGGCGCCTTGGGGACATCGTCGCCAAGTACGGATGGGCAGAGGTGACCCGTTACATTGATGAACTGCTCGACTATACCGAGCGCATGACGAGACACGTCATTTCCAGCATCACCGACGGAACGTACTCCTCAGAGGACGTTCTCGACGACGACGGCAAAGGAACGGGTCCTATCGCTATCCGTGTCAAGGTCACAGTCAAGGGCAGCAACGCGCGCGTCGACTTTTCCGAGTCCGATCCCCAGGTCCGCGGCAGCGTAAACGCCGTCTACTCGATCACGGCATCGGCCGTGTTCTACATCTTCCGGACGCTCGTCGGCGTATCCATCCCGTCCACCGCCGGTGGCATGCGGCCGCTCACCATCGTCGCTCCGGAAGGGACGATCGTGAACGCCCGGCCTCCGGCAGCTGTCTGTGGTGGAAACGTCGAAACATCCACAAGAATCGTCGACACGCTGTACCGGTGTCTGGCCTCGGCCCTGCCCGACCGGATACCGGCCGCAAGCCAGGGTACGATGAACAACATCACGTTCGGCGGCGTCCACGCTTCCGGTCCCGAGGAGGGCCAGGCCTTTGCGTACTATGAAACCATCGCCGGCGGGATGGGCGCCCGCCCCGGCATGGACGGCCTGTCGGGTGTGCATACGCACATGACCAATTCCATGAACACGCCCGTCGAGGCGATCGAGTTGGCGTATCCCGTGCGCATCGAACGGTACACCCTAAGGGGCAACTCCGGCGGTGCCGGCCGATGGCGGGGAGGAGACGGGATCAAGCGAGACATCCGGTTCCTGGTACCCGCTGAGGTGACCGTGCTCGCGGACCGCCGACGTTTTGGGCCCTATGGTCTCGAGGGTGGCCAATCCGGGCGTCCCGGACGAACCCGGATCCGTCGAGCCGGCGGACGTGTTGAGAACCTGCCTTCCAAGTGCACGATATCGCTCAACGCAGGAGATACCCTGTTGGTCGAAACCCCGGGCGGCGGAGGTTGGGGACGCCGCCCGCGAAAGCGCCGATGAAGAAGCGGGTTCGCATCCGGATCGGCCGTCGCGGCCTCGGCGTCCTCGGGTTCCTCCTCGTCTTTTCAGCGATCGCGTCGTACTTCCTGGTTCCCGAAATCCTTGTCTGGTCGGGCGGCCTGCTCATCGCTGAAGTCGAACCGTCCGCGGCCGACGCTATTGTCGTCCTGGCCGGAGGTGGCCCGGCGCGGCCGCGTGAGGCGGCCGAGTTGTTCCGGACGGGCCTTGCGCCACGGGTTCTGATCACGACCCAGGAGGCCCCGGAAGGCTACGCCGAACTGTCACGCCTCGGGGTCGATCTGGTGCTGCCGCATGAAAACTACCTACGCGTGCTTCGCGGCCTCGGTGTGCCCGAATACGCGGTCTTTCAGGTTCTGAATCCGGCGACCGAAACGATCGACGAAGTCACCAAGATCCGGGAACACGCCGAGGATCACGGGTGGCGGCGCCTGATCATCGTGACGTCGAACTACCACACGCGTCGCACCTCGCTCGTCGTGCGCTACGTGTTCGACGACGGCTGGGATATCGCGGTCGTGAGCTCGCGCTACAGCGAGTTCCGTCCGAACCAATGGTGGACCGAGGTTCGGCACGCCCGAACTTTCTTCGTGGAGTTCGAGAAGCTGCTCGTCTACTGGGTGTACCTGGGACCGTGGAATCTGTTCTGACCGAGGACATCGAGGACACTAAACACAATGGGCCGAAAGAAAAGAAAGGCAGCGCGGATACCCCCACCACAAACCCCGTCGCGCGGCGGTAGCCGGAAGATCATCGCCGGGCTGGTTGGGGTCGTCGCCGTGGCGATGCTTGCGTGGTACCTGTCTTCGTCCGCCGTAACCTCGGGTGAGCTGACAGGCGCTCGAGGTCGGACGGCCCGGCCGTACGCGATCGGCTACGAAGTCACCGCCGTTCATCCACACGACCCTGACGCCTACACCCAGGGCCTTTATTACGAGGACGGCTTTCTCTACGAAGGCACAGGTCTCAATGGTAGTTCCGTGCTGCGGCAAGTGGACATCGCAACCGGCGACGCTCTCCGTGAGGTGGCTCTTCCCGACCAGTTTTTCGGAGAAGGTATCGCTACTTTCGGAGACCACATCTACCAGCTCACGTGGCAGGCCCACTTCGGCTTCCTCTACGACAAGCAGACTTTCGAGGTCACGGGCCGATTCAGTTACCCGACCGAAGGCTGGGGGCTGACGACGGACGGAACGCACCTCGTGTTGAGCGACGGCTCGGCGTCGCTCTTTTTTAGAGATCCGGAGACCTTCGAGGAAATACGCCGGATAGAGGTGCGGGAGGGGGACCGTAGCGTCGACCAGCTGAACGAATTGGAGTACATCGAGGGAGATATCTACGCCAACATCTGGCATTCGAACCAGATCGTGCGTATCTCCACCGATTCGGGAGAGGTCCTCGGCCGCCTGGACTTGACCGAACTGGTCTCCAGGGTCGACGTGCGCGATCCCGAAGGGGTGCTGAACGGGATTGCCTACGATGCCGAGGGCGATCGGTTGTTCATCACGGGGAAGCTCTGGCCCAATCTCTTCGAAATCCGACTCGATCCTTAGAGTGTGGGGGCCGTGCCCGCCCGACTCCGGAAACACATGCCGCCGGCTGGCCACAGGTGCCACCCCTACACCGATCTCGACGTTTCTTCTTGATGCTTCCCGAAGTCTCGATTAGCTTTTGGGGATGAAATCCATCCGCGTCTTCTTGTTCGCCGCTGCGGGTTTTCTCTGCTTCGGCCCAATCGGAAACGCCCAGTCCCTGGACCAGCTCCGCACACTGCTCGAAGAGCTCGTCGCGATTCCCGCAGTTTCCGGGCACGAGGACGAGCTTGCCGCCGAGATTGCCGACCGATTGAGGCAGAGCGGACTGACGCCCCAAATCGATCGAACGTCCAACGTCACCGTTGCCCTCGGTTCTGGAACGCCCCGAAGATTGATCGTCGCCAATATCGATGAGCCGGGCTATGTCGTGTCGGGTTGGACTGATGATGGTTATCTGCGCATGGCGCGGGTCGGGCCGGCCGCACACGGCTACATCGATCAGTACTTCGAGGGACAGCGTGTGCGGATCCGGACATCCCGGGGCATCGTCACCGGAGTGACGTCCATACCGTCGACACACCTCAGACGCGGCCGCCCGGACACCGAACGTCCATTCGACCTTTCTGAAGCTTACATCGACCTGGGCGCTGGATCGGTTGTCGATATCGAGGAACTAGGGATTCGGTTGATGGATCCCATTTCCCTTGAAAAGACCGTCCGCCGTCTCGCAGGTGACCGCGTCGCCGGTCCTTTTCTGTCGGACCGGATCGGTGCGGCCGCTCTGCTCTCGGTACTGGCTCGGGTTCCGGTGTCCGATATCGAAGGCACCGTCACCGTCGCTCTCGTGACCCAGGAGCACTTCGGACGCCACGGTCTGGCGCAGATTGCCACAAGGTTCCAGTTCGAGGAGGTGTACGTACTCGAGGCCATGAACTTCGATGGCGATAACCGGCTTACCGGGCTCGGAACCGGGATCGGCGTTGATGCCGGCGCCGCTCCGGAGTTCGCCCGCCGGATTGAACGTTTTGAGTCCGTGATGCGGGAAGATTCCCTGGGCCCGGCGCCTCAGATGCCCGATTGGGGGCCGGATACGTCGCTTGTGCGGATCGGTGTTCCGGTGATGTTCCATCTGATGCCCGTTGAGGTGATGGACCTGGAAGATCTTCGTCACGTGGTGGACTTTCTTCGCATCCTGATGACAGGGGGACAGTCGTGAGCCTCCGTCTCGCCGGAACGCTCGCGTTGCTGCTGGTCATCGTTCCGGCGTCGGCTTTCGCCCGACAGGGGGCGGAACCTGTGCCGCCCGATTCGTTCGATATCCTCGGCAACCTGATCGCGACCTACGGCGTGTCCGGCTACGTAGGGCCCGTCCGAGAGAAAGTCCGGGCGTACCTGCCCGAGTGGACAAGTCCCGAAGTCGACGACAAGGGGAATCTCACCGTCACGTTCGGCAGCGGCGACGAGCATCTCGTTTTCGTCGCCCATCTGGACGAGACCGGCTATGTCGTTGCGAGCATCGAGGACGACGGGACACTGCTGGTCGACAAACGGGGTGGATTCTACGACCGGTACTATGAGGCTCGGGCCGTCCTGGTCCATACGCGCCGAGGCCCGGTGTCGGGGATCGTAATGCCCCGGTCGGGCTATTCGCGGCGCGGCGAGGCCGAGGCCGAGTTTACAGCTCGCAGCATTCGTGTGTACCTGGGTACCGACAGCCGAAAAGATACCGAGAGCATCGGGATTCGGACCGGGGATTCAATCACCGTACCCAAGCAGCTCGTGCCCGTTGCCAACGGCTACGCGACCGCGCGATCCTTCGACGACCGTAGCGGATGCACGGCCCTCCTGCTTGCCCTGATGGGAATCGATCCTTCGACCGTGACCAAGAGGATTACGTTTGCTTGGGTCGTCGAGGAGGAAATCGGTCTCATCGGAGCTCGCGAGCTTGCGGCGCGAACCGAGGCCGATTTCGTTTTCGCCGTCGATACTTTCGTGTCGTCGGACTCTCCCCGTGAAGACCCCTGGTTTGCGGATGCGCCAATCGGTGATGGCTTCGTTATCCGCGCGCTCGACACGAGCAGTGTGACGCCAGCCGAGTTTGTGGACCGTGTCATCGGTATCGCCAGGGGGCACAACATCCCCGTACAGGTCGGCACCACCAACGGCGGCAACGACGGCTCGGCATTTACGCCCTACGGGACCGTCGACATCCCGATCGGTTGGCCCCTCCGGTACTCCCACTCTCCTGTGGAGGTCATCGCCCAGAGCGATCTCGATGCCCTGGCCGCGGTCATCCGGCATTTGGTGGCTGAGTTCTGATCCCGTTTTCCTAACAGAACGAACCGTGACACCCGAGTTGATCTCGATCCCCGAAGGCTGGTTCTGGATGGGTTCAGACGACCATCATCCATCGGAAGGACCCCGTCACCGCGTGTGGGTCGCCGCTTTCGGGATCGCCCGCACCACGGTGACCCGGAGAGAGTACGCCCGGTTTCTGGACGAGACGGGATATGAACCGCCCAAGGGGTGGGACGAAGAGGCGTTTGGCGTTCCCGAACAGCCCGCGGTCGGGGTGAACTGGTTCGATGCCAGTCGGTACTGCGAATGGATCAGCGGTGGCGAAGAACTCTCGTTCCGCCTGCCCACCGAGGCCGAGTGGGAGAAAGCCTGCCGGGGTTCCGAGCAAGACGGCCCGTACGCCTGGGGTGCCCAGTCGCCCGCCGAGATCGCCTACTTCGAGGGCAACTGGACCGGGCCGCGGCCCGTGGCCGAGTGGCGGCCGAACAGCTCCGGGCTGTGGAACATGGGGGACAATGTCCACGAGTGGTGCGCGGATTGGTATTCCGCTGGCTACTACGCAGTATCCGTGGGCCGCAACCCTTCCGGACCCCGGTCCGGAACTCGCCGCGCTTCCCGCGGGGGTTCCTGGCGCCATCAGGTCCGTGCCACGCGAATCACCCAACGCAGCAGTCTGCCTCCCGAGTACCGTTACACGGATTATGGATTCCGCCTCGCCGCCACGATGCCCCATTAAAGTGGAGGGGGTTGTAGGACCTCAGGCTACAATCACCAGACTAAATAGAATTCCTGTATTTTAGGAAAAAAGAGAGGAAATCTGTGTCCGAACTGCGATTCAATCGAATCACCGGGGACTGGGTGATCATCGCGAAGGAACGCACGTTCCGTCCTGAAGAGTTCGTCGCCAAAGGCAACACCAGCGACCCGCCGACACGACAGAGCGACTGCCCGTTCTGTCCGGGTAACGAAGCCGAGTCTGAAACCATCGCTTCGACCGAGCGTGGCACATCCTGGGGCGTACGTCTGGTTCGGAACAAGTTCCCAGCCCTATCGCCCTCGATCGACAAGAGGAAGGCCGGCACCGCGATGCGCCGATCCATGACCGGTTTCGGATTTCACGACGTCATCATCGAACATCCCGAGCACAACCGCTGGCTCTGGCGCCAGGATCCGAGCGGCATATGCGACGTGCTGGCCATGATCCGTCGGCGCCATGCCGAATTGGGGAAGGATGCGAGGGTCGAGCTTGTGGTGCCGTTCAAGAACCACGGGCGTTCGTCGGGCACGTCTATTCTGCATCCGCACATCCAGATCGTCGGGACGCCGATCATGCCTGCCGACGTGCGTCGGAGGGTCTGGGACGCGGTCCGTTACTTCGACGAGAACTCGACGTGCCTATTCTGCACGGTCATGGACGACGAATGCGAGTTCGGAGAACGCGTCGTCCACAAGACCACAGGCTTCGTCAGCTTCATTCCGTACGCCGCGCTCTCGCCGTTCCATATGCTGCTGTTTCCCACGCGGCATTCGCCGGACTTCGGCAGGCTGTCCGACAGCGACCTCGCCGACCTGGCCCAGCACCTGAAGGCCGTTCTCAGCAAGATCGAGATCGGCCTGCTCGGCCCGGATTTCAACTTTGTAATCCGGTCGGTATTCGGAGACCGCACCGACCCCCGGAGCTATCATTGGTACATGTCGATCGTCCCGCACGTCTCACGCACGGCCGGGTTCGAGATGGGTTCGGGGATGTTCATCAACCCGTCGATTCCGGAAGACACGGCACGGTTCCTGAGGGATGCGTCGGATTCAATCGGGAGAGGTGCATAGCGTAGGGCCCGCCGCCCGGACACGTGACCTGTCGCCGGAGTCATCAAATTGATGGTTCCGGCAACAGCGTATCCGGACGGCTTACCCATGCGCTATCTAGGAGACGGGGGTGAGCCCTCATCGTTAACAACGCTTTTTTCAGCTTGATCGGTTTGATCTGATCCGGTCGTCAATTTCCCCGACCTTCCCCTGCTCGGCCCGCCACCAGGCCTCGTCGAGTTGAGCGTCAAGATCCTCGACGGATTTGCCCTGCTGCTCTACCCAGGTGAAGTACTTGAGGTTGTGCCACTGGCGGCGGACTTCGGGTGTCCCTTCCTTGATCCAGTCCGTCGCCTGGTCCGCGAAGATGCGCGTGCGTCGATGCGCCTCCACATCGTCCATCACCCCGAACCTGTCGGGCATTTCCGACATCACGGACCCGTACCGGTCGACGGCGTCGGTGCACACCGTGAGGATGGGCTGGCTCGAACCGAATCCGTAGAATTTCGCGGTCTTGATCGCGGCCAGGACATTCGCCACACCGCTGATGCCAAAGATGCGGGCCATCGCTGCCGTTCTTTCATGCGGGATGCCGCATCGCTGGGAGAGAACTTCGATGCCGGTTTTGGCGGTCAGGAGCTGGAGTCCCTTCAAGCAATCGCTGTCGTCGACGCAGACGATCGCATCCATGTTCGTGACGTGGTGAATCCACGTGACATGCTTGTCGCCGATGCCCTGGATCTCGTGAGCTCCGTAGCCGTTGTTGAAGAGCGTTGAGCACTGGATAGGTTCGGCTCCGACGATCTTCAGATCGTCCCACTCCTGCTTCAGCCGGTCGCCAGCCGCAATCGTCCCAGCCGATCCCATCGCGCTCACGAACGCCGCGAGCCGGCCATTTCCGACGCCGTTCCTTCCCAGTTCCGCCGCCAGTGCGATGCCCGTGTTTCCCGTCACAGCGTAGTGGAACCGATAGTTGCCCATCAGTTCGAACTGATTCATGACCCGCACGCCGGGGTCCGTTTGAAGCTCGCGGACCTTGTCGTAGACCTCCTTGACGTTGCTCTCGGTGCCGGGGGTCTTGATGACCGAAGCGCCATAGGACTCGATCTGATCGAAGCGCTCCCGACTCATCCCTTCCGGAAGAACCACGACGCTGGAGAACCCCAACCGGCCGCCAACCCAGGCGCCTCCGATGCCGTAGTTGCCCGTTGAAGGCCAGACGAGCGTGTGCAGGGTCGGATCGAGGTCGCCGTTCAAAGCCATTTCCACTGCCACCGCGTACGCGGCGCCGACCTTGTGCGAGCCGGTGGGGAAGTCGACCGAATGAAGGGCGACGATGGGAGCTTCGACTCGGGTCAGTTCCGATGGCAGGACCTCGTACCGGATGCGTCCGTCCGGACCGGTCCAGCCGATGTTATAGAGATTGACGGGGTCGAGAGGGTCGGACTCTTGAGCCTCGAGAGCCTTTTCCCGGACTCCGGCATCGATCCGGCCGGGATCGAGCATCTCTTCGAACGTCGGGCCCGAGAATCTTCGAGACGTCATCGGGGGAGTGTAATACAAGCACGGTTCGGCCAACTCATTGGGGGCCGATCTCGTTTTATTCGCGATCCAGGAACTCGACCTCGCCGGTGTCCAACGAGTATTCCGCGCCGACAACGCGGAGGTCCTCGTTCTGGATCAGTTGCTCCAGAATCTCAGAGCCACGACGCAGGTGGTCTACCGACGCCTTGATGTTTGCGCGAACGGCGCGGTCCACGAGGGCATCGGGATCGTGCCGCATCTCGGTTTCCAGGAACTGTTCTATCGAGGGTCGGATACGATCCGTGATCGATCGCAGATTTCTTGATTGGATCTCGGCCGAGTGCTGGAGTTCTTCCAACGTCGCCAGGACAGCTCCGCACCTGGAATGCCCCAGAACCACCACCAGTCGGGTGTCGAACCGAGCGGCCGCAAACTCAACGCTGCCGACTTGAGAAGGGGCAACGATGTTGCCCGCGACTCGGATGACGAAGAGGTCTCCGGGGCCTTGATCGAACACGATCTCCGCGGGTACGCGGGAGTCTGAACAACCAAGGACGATAGCAAAGGGCCTTTGTTCCTGTGCTTTGTCAGATCGCCTCGCGTGGCCAGCGGTCCTATCGCGGGTCCCACCCCCGGAAACGAATCTCCGGTTCCCCTCCCGGAGGCGCTCCTGGGCATCGTGTGCCGATATCATTCCGCGTTCATCTCCTCAAACGTCGGGTCGGCGAACCTCGGAGGCGTCATCTGGGGAGTGTAATACAAGCCGTGTTGACATTATACGGGGCCTCCATATATGGTATAAACACATATGGCGATGACAGAGTAGCAAGGAGACCAGATGATTGACCGTGAGATCAAGAAGGGAAGTACCGAACTGCTGATTCTGGCTCTGCTGGAGGACGCTCCCCGGCATGGCTACGAAATCGGCCAGTTAATAGAGGAGCGATCCAACGGGGTCCTCCGCTACCACATCGCTTCGCTCTATCCACTCCTATACCGGCTCGACAGGAGAGGGTGGCTGGAAGGCCGGTGGGTCGAGAAACGGGGACAGCGGCGCCGGCGCTACTATCGCCTCACAGCCAGCGGTCGCAAGGTCCTCGCGGAACAGCGCAGCAACTGGAAGGAATTCATCACCGCCGTCGGACAGGTTGCTGGGGTGTAGTCATGTCCGCCTCTCAACGTCCCAACTGGCAGCGCTACGTCCGAGAGAATCTGCCCCGCCTGTCCCTGACTCCGGAGCGCGTTACCGAGATCGAAGAGGAACTGGCTCATCACATGGAGGACTACTACTCGGCCCTCCTCTCGGGCGGAATCGATCCAGAACGAGCTGAAGCTATCGTGTGTTCCGAGGTTCCCCGCTGGCACAAACTGGCGGGCGACCTCAGCAGGGCGGAGCGTCCCCTCGGTTCGACTATTCTCCGCGGCTCTACGCCGCTCAACGATCAAGTTTTTGAGAAAGGACGGTGGATGGTGTTTGGTGAATTCCTGTACGACATACGTCAAGCTTTTCGCACGTTTGCCAGAGAGCGGACGTTCACGGCGGTCGCCGTGGCGGCCCTTGCCCTCGGAATTGGCTCGACGACCACCGTGTTCAGCGTTTTCAGCGCGATTCTGAACCCGGTCCCGTTTGAGCAGTCGGATCGTCTCGTCATGCTTCGCGACGGGCAGGGCGAGTTCGATGCCCCGGCCTCCCTCCCCGAGTACCGTGACTGGGATGAGAACTCAAGGGCATTCGCGGGGCTCGCAACTTATTTCAATGACAGTGCAAGCCTCACCGGTGAGGGCCTGGCCGAAGAACTCTGGGGCATCCGTGCGACCGCCAACTTGTTGCCCACGCTGGGGATCGAACCCATCCTGGGGCGCGCCTTTACCGCGGACGAAGAGATTCCAGGCAAAGACGACGTCGTGCTTATCAGTCACGGCCTGTGGCGACGAAAGTTCGATGAGGATCCAGCCGTTGTCGGCAGGACGGTCACGTTGCGCAACCGTCCCACGGCAATCATCGGGGTTCTGCCAGACTCGTATCGGGGAGTGATGCCCGCGGACCTGAGTCGTGGTCGTGTGCGCGACCTGGTTTTTCCGCTGGGTCTCGATGACGATGTTTCGCGGGGGGCGCACTTTCTACGCGTAGTAGGCCGACTCGAAGACGGTGTGACGCTCGAAGCAGCGCGCGGGGAGATCAGCCAGCTCGGCCAACAGCTTATCGACGACGGCATAACTACCTATTTCAATCTCGGTTCATGCATTCGAAGAGTTCGTCGTGGGCGATCGCGATTCCACGGTTCTCGTGCTGCTGGGGGCTGTGGCATGCCTGCTGCTGATTTCTTGCGCCAACGTTGCCAACCTCCTGCTCACGCGTGCGAACGCATCACACCGGGATAGCGCGATCCGTGCCGCGATCGGCGCGAGCCGCGGACGGCTTATCCGCCAACATCTGACCGAAAGCGGCCTGCTGGCTCTCGGGAGTGGGCTGGCGGGTCTGGCTCTGGCCTATTGGGGCATTCGGATCGTTGGGGCTCTCGACGGTGAATGGCTGCCGCTGATGAACGAAGTCTCTATCGACGTCCCAGTGCTGCTCTTTGCACTGGGTGTCTCGGTGGCTACCGGGATGCTTTTTGGTTCCGTGCCCGCTATGTTCGGTTCGCGTGCGGCTCTGGGTGATTCGCTGCGTGACGGCGGTCGCGCGACCGGCGCGGTGAGCGGCTCGAGAAGGCTGCGAGGGGCGCTCGTCGTGACCGAAGTGGCGCTCTCCCTCGTCCTTCTGATAGGCGCCGGGTTGCTGGTTCGCAGCTTCTTCACGCTGCTCGACGAAGACAAGGGATTTGATGCCGAGCGAACGGTGAGTGTCGACCTCAGCATCGGCAGTCGGTATACGGACGCCCAGGAGAGGCTCCGCTTTTCACGCTCTTTAGTTGAGCGGCTCGTTGGGTTACCCGGCGTCGAAGCCGTAGGCATCGGAAGCGATCTTCCCCTGGACGGGAACGACACGAACGGGGACATCACGGTAGACGGCTGGGATCAGCAGGCCCGGCCGGTGGCGCACAAACGCATAGCCGACGAGCACTACTTCGAGGCGATGGGCATCCCGTTGCTGCAGGGGCGCAACTTCACCGTAGCGGACACAGCAGACTCCCCAGCCGTAGCCATCATTGACGAAGCACTGGCCGAGGCGGTGTTTCAAGGGGAGGACCCGATCGGCAAACGTGTCGGATTCGATTGGTCGATGGACGGTCTTCAGGAAGTCGTCGGTGTCGTAGGGAGCGTTCGAGAGTTGTCCCTTGGACTCGAGCCCGAGCCGACAATCTACGTTTCCTCGGCCCAGCGATCGATATCCAGCTTCTCGGTCGTGGTTCGGTCGTCCATCGATCCGTCTTCGTTGGGGTCGAGCGTTCGGAGCATTGTCTACGAAATAGATCCCAACCAGCCTGTCTCCCGCGTGCGGGTGCTCGATGACGTGGTCGCTGGGTCGGTAGCCGGCGATCGTCTCGTGACCCTGTTACTAGGTGGCTTTGCGCTGATAGCGATGCTGTTGGCGGCCATTGGCATCTACGGAGTACTGTCATATTCCGTCAGCCAGCGGACACACGAGATCGGAATTAGAATGGCTCTTGGTGCGGGCCGCGGCGAAGTTCTGGGACACATCCTCAGGGAAGGGATGGTGCTTGCGATGGGAGGGATTGTGGCCGGTCTGATCGGCGCGCTGATCGCCACGCGGTTCCTCGAGTCCTTGCTGTACGGTGTCGTGGCCACCGACACGCTGGTCTACGCCACGATCAGCGCCCTGCTCCTCGCCGTTGCTTTCGTCGCATGCCGCGTGCCGGCAGGTCGAGCCACCCGTGTCGACCCGCTCGTGGCGCTTCGGCACGACTGATACCACGGGTGATCCTACTGCCGGGTCGCACCGAGGGGGTTGGCATCACGATCGATCGCGATCGGCCCTCCCAGGCCCAGGGAGTTGAGCCGCCCCAACTGTGTTCGTGCATCACCGACGACAAGGTAGATCATTCGGGAGGCGTCGGCATATCGGCTTGCGAGTTCCCGAACCCGTTCCCCGGTCATCTCGCGGACAATCTGCTCCCGCTCGACGACGTAGTCATGGGGTAGACCGTACGCGCTGATATTCTGCAGCATGTTGATCTTGGCGTTGGGCGTCTCGAAGGCCCGGGCGTTGGCGCGGAGCAGGTAGCTGGTCGTCGCTTCCAGGTCGGCATCGTCGAACCCCTCACCGTACGCTTCAAGGATGCCCTTGATGCTCTCGATCGATTCGAGCGTGACGTTGGACCGAACGCCAGTCGCAATCGTGAAGGGGCCGGGCAGGTCAGTTCCGGAAAAGAACGCCGCCGCACCGTAGGTGTATCCCTTCTGTTCCCGAAGAACCTGAAGTATTTGGGATGCAAACCCGCCACCGCCCAGCCGGAAATTCATGACCGTCGCCGGATAGTAGTCGGGATCGGTGACTGCGAGCGCAAGAGCGCCGATACGGATGACGGACTGGCTGGCGTCCGGAACGTCGATGAAGTAGATTCGCGATCTCTCCGGGGCCGGAGGCAGTGTGTAGCTGGGAAATTCAACGTCCCTGGCCTTCCATCGTTCGACGATTCCGGCGAGCGACCTCGTGACTTCCTCGCGGCCGATGTCCCCGACGACATGCACCCTTCCCAGGGTGGGCGACACGTTGCGGACGTAGTAGCTCTTCAGATCGTCGATGGAAATGGATTCGACCGACTCGATGGAGCCGCGCGTATTGTTAGAAAGGATGTGGTCGGGCCCATAGAGCAGCCGGTTATAGGCATTTGCGGCGATGGAATTCGGATTGGCTTGCTGCTGCCGCAACGTGTTGGTCGTGCGTTGGCGTGCCAGTTCGAACTCGTCGGCGTCCCAGCGGGGTTCCAGCAGGATCTCCTCAACCAGCGCCATTGTCTGAGCATAGTTTCGCCTTAGCGTGTTGGCCGAGATCGTCAGGGTCTCGCGGCCTGCGGATACGTTTATCGAAGCACCGAGCGAATCGATGGCTTCCTCGAGCTCTTCGGGCGTTCGATTGGCCGTCCCTTCGGTCATCAAGCCTGCCATGAGAGAGGCCACTCCAACCTTGTCCGGTGAGTCGAGCAGGAGCCCCCCATTGAGTTGAATCGTCAGCCGGACCAGTGGCAGCTCTTGGTTCTCGATTCCGTAGACCTCCAACCCATTCGCCAGTGAGTCGGTCCAGACTTCAGGAATCGGCAGTGAAGCGGCCTCACCGAAGGGTGGTTCGATAGTTCGATCGAATGCCGACGCGGTCATCGGGATATCGCCCTTGGGAGGCAGGATCACCTCGGCCTCACGACCTACGACGATCGGCTCCTCGACGACCTCGGCCTCGACCGAGCCCGTGACAGCGAGTGCGGCCTCACCCCGTGGGACGAAGCTCGTGGCGACAAACATCCTGCCTTTGATATAGGTGTTGTAGACGCGCATCACGTCTTCGGACGTGACCGCAAGCAGCCGTGCGATGTCCTCTTCGATGTACCCCGGCGAGCCCGCAAAGATGTTGTACTGAGCCATCTCGAACGCTTTGCCAAGGACGCTGCCGATGCCGTTGTAAAAGGATGTTTCAGCGCCTGCCTTGACCCGGGCGAGGTCCGCTTCAGTGAACCCTTCCGACTCGAATCGCGCGAATGCCGCTTCGGTCGCTTCAAGTATTTCAGTGAGGTTGGTCCCCTGGAATCCTCTCACCGATACCGTGAACCGGCCGGCGAGTTCGGAACCCGAACTCGACAAGTTCACCGATGGTGCGAGCCGTTCCTCCTCCACGAGCACCTTATAGAACGGCGCCTTCTTGCCGTCCGACAGCAGATCGGAGAGAACCTCGAGGGGGTATGAGTCCGGATGGTACTGCTCCACCGTTGGCCATGCGACGGTCAAAGCGGGAACGCGAGCGTAGTTGTCCTCGTGGAAGAGTAGTTTCGACTCGTTCAGGGCAACCTCAGGAACGTCGGGAGCGGCGGGCATCAAGGAAGGCTCGATCTCCCCGAAGTACTTTTCGACCCACTCATTCGCCTGATCGATATCGAAGTCGCCCGCAAGGGCCAAAGTCGCGTTGTTTGGCGCATACCATGTTTCGTAGAACTCACGGACGTCGGCGAGGGTCGCGCTGTCCAGATCTTCGAGCGAACCGATGACTTGCCAGTTGTAGGGATGGGATTCGGGGTACAAGTTGCGACTGATGACGTAATTTGTGTGTCCGTAAGGGTTGTTGTCCACGCCCTGGCGCTTCTCATTCTTGACGACCTGCTTTTCCTTGGCGACGACCTCTTCGGTGACGGTGTTGATGAAGAAGCCCATCTTGTCCGCTTCTGCCCAGAGGATCTTCTCGAGTGCGTCGCGTGGGACAACCTGGTAGTAGTTGGTCCGGTCACGACTTGTCGAACCGTTCAGCGTGCCTCCGACGTTGTTGATCAGAATGTCGAGGCCGCCGCGGCCGAGGTTTTCCGATTCGAGAAAGAGCAGATGTTCGAACAAATGCGCGAAACCGGTCTTGCCCGGAAGCTCTCGGGCCGAACCGACGTGGTATGTCATTGCGACCGCCACGATCGGGTCCGAACGGTCAACATGCAGCACGACCTCCAGGCCGTTGGCGAGCGTGTACTTTTCGAAATCGATCGAGAACGAAGTGTCGTTGGACGTCGATGCCGGCTGACAACCGACGCCCAGGGTTGCCGTCAGAGTAGCGGCCAGATAGAACCTGCGCATCACTGGATCCCCCACTAGATGTTTGATCGAGTATACGCAAAGGCGTTGGCCGAGACATGCAACAACTTGTCCCGTTTACGCCGCCAGTAATTCTTCAAGCTCGGCAAGCTCGGCGTTCCATCCTCCGGTGTTGTCTTTGTGATGTTCTTCGGTCTTGAAGCCCGACTCGCTCATCGTAAGTGTCGTCCCACCGTCGTCGCGTGGCGTCAACGTCCATTCGACGAGTGTCGCGTTCTCCGGGTCGAAGGGTGCGCCCGGTTTGTGGGTCCACTTCCAGGACAGGCGGCGGGGAGGTTCGACCGTCTCGATCCGAAGGGGATAACGGCCATGGTCGTCCCATTCAAACCAGCCTTCGGTCCCGGGCTGAAGCTCGAACTCCGCCCGGTGGGGGAACCAGCGGCAGAGCTCCGCAGGGTCCGCCAACGCCTTCCAGACACGCTCGGGCGACGCCTTGAGTTCCAGTGTGCGATCAATTTTCAACGTCATCGTCGGTCTCCATATCCAGGTGTTGTTCGAGGCGAGCGAGCCGGCGGTCCCAAGCCGCAGCGTAGGGTGCGAGCCAGTCTTCGACCTTTCGGAGCGGCTTGGCGCGCAGCCGGTGAAAGCGCTCACGGCCCCGCCACTCCTGGGCGATGAGTCCCGCCTCGGTAAGCATGTTCAAGTGCTTTGTGACGGCCTGTCGACTCATAGGCAGGGGTGCGGACAACTGTCCGACCGACTGCGGGCCATCAGAGCGCAGCCGTTCCAATATGAGTCGTCGGGTCGGATCCGCGACCGCTGAGAAGACATCGAACATGGGGGGATAATATGCAACTTAAGGGTTGCATGTCAAGAACAGGAAGTTTCCTTCATGTGGGTTGGTTGCGGCTGTCCGGTCGTTTATTGAGAGCTTATCGAGTGGTCATTCGCTGAAAACGATCAGGAGAAACCGAACCCGCTGGCTTGTGCCACGGGCTCCTAGTCGCCGCCGGGAGGACGATACGCGGCGCGGATCAATGTCCGTTGAGAAAAAGGGACGTACGCCAGTCCGGCGGTGGCGGCCATCGCCAGGCCAAGACCGATCCGATGCGCAAGTAGCAGAGGCGAGGCCGCCCAAACGGCGTCGAACACCAGCAGGAAGGGGAACAGCGTTCGGAACTTTGTCCCGGCTTCCGGGTGATCGAGCCCGACTGAGGACGCGAGATAAAGGCGCACGGCAATCCCGACTAGAGCGAGCACGATCAACACCGGCAGGCCAACGCCTGGGGCGATTCCAAAGTCCCTCCCGATCCCAGCGGCGGCAGTATCGACATAAAACAGCGTCGCGATGTACAGCGCCAGGTAGCCACATTGGATCAGAAGGAACGTGACACGGGCAGTCGATCCGGACAGGCGAAGCTCCGGTTGTGTTGCCTCCCCTCTTGCCTCGTTGGAACGGGTCGGCTCGCTTCGGAGATCGTTTGCCAGTTCGCCGACCGACGCGTACCGCTCGTCGCGATCCTTTCGGAGGCACCGGAGAATTATCCGTCCCAGTGACTGCGGCACTTCGGGAGCGATATCGGCAAGCTGAGGTGGCTCCTCCTTCAGGACATTGGCGATCGTGCTGCCCGTGCTGCGCCCGATAAAGGGATGGCGTCGGGCCGCCATCTCGTAGAGCACCGTCCCGAGCGAGAAGATATCGGTGCCCGCATCGAGGTGGCCACCTTCAAGCTGTTCGGGCGACATGTAAGCGATCGTTCCCACCGCGATGCCCGCCGCTGTAAGGTCCTGTGACAAAGTATTTGCGTCCGGGGCACGTCGAACCGGGTGGGTGAACTTTGCGAGGCCGAAGTCGAGTAGTTTGACCTGTCCACTCGTCGTAAGAAATATGTTTGCGGGCTTGATGTCGCGATGCAGGATTCCCGCCTTATGCGCCGCGTCGAGCGCGTCGGCGGTTTGGGATCCCACGAGGGAGATCTGCTGCATGGTCAGAGGGAGCGTAGGTGCCTCGAAGTCACGTCCGCCGACTTCGTCTTTAAGATGGTGCGCCAGAGTCGCACCCTCCAGAAACTCCATTACGATGAACGGCCGGCCTTCGTGTTCGTCGATATCGTGAATCGTGCAGATGTTGGAGTGGTTCAGCGCCGAGGCGGCCCGTGCCTCTTGCTGAAAGCGCTTCAGTGCGCCACTCTCCTGGGACCACTTCTCGTGGAGAAACTTCACGGCGACGAAGCGACCCAGACGCACGTCGGCGCACTTGTAGACAACGCCGAAGCCACCCCGGTCCAACTCTTCGAGAATCTTATAGTGAGATACCGTAGTGCCGATCATGTTGGCCAGCTTCTATTGTAGTGGTCCTGAGCGCGTCCATCCCTATGATGAGGTCGCATCGGTATGCAGCAGGCTCCTTAACTGGGCCCACGCGGTATCGATCGATTCCGCGGGCGCTCGCCCAGGGCCGTTGACGACCGCGTCGATCTCATCCGCGATCGCAAAGTAGTGGGTCTTGAGCAACAGCCCTTTCGGGTTGGGGTGACCATAGGCCGACGCAACTTCGACTGTGAATTCCGCACCAAAGTCTTCGTAGATGTAGGTGAAGTCATAGTCCGGGTCGCACCAGGACACGTCCCCGAAGTCGAGGACGCTACAAAGGCGCTGATTGCGAACCAAGAGGTGGTCACGGGACAGGTCCGCGTGGACGACGACTCTTCTGACGGGTTGGTTATCTGAATCTTCGATGAACCAGGAGAATTGCTGGCGCAGCGCCCGGGTTTCCTCCTGGCTGAGGTAGGGGATAACTTCCCGTTCGGCTGCCTCGCGCCCGGATCGCGCGTAGGCCAGAAGATCCTCCGAAGGCATCTTGCCCGCCAGTTCAACCGGTGGGTCCAATCTGTGGAGCGAACGGAGGAAGGACGCCAGCGCCGTCGCTGCCTCCGTCCGCCTATGCGGCGACAGGGAGGCGGGATCAAACGGTTCTCCCGGAAGATACCGATAGACGGCGTATCCGTGCGGCGAGCCGGGAGACTCCCGACGAGTCCTCAGATAGTGCGGTACCTCCAATGGGAGGCTGTCGGCGGCGAAGTCCAGGAACTTGATCTCGCGGTCGTATTCCGGCCATGAGTCAGCTCGTTTCGGAAAGCGAAACACGAGCGCGTCGTCGACGACAAAGGAGCGCGAGACCCAGCCCTCGCCGAGTGCTTGCTCAGTCCCCAATTCGAGGTCCGGATTCTCCCGGCGGAGCTCCTCCCAATCGATCACACGAGCGCCTACTCTTTCTGGCCCATTGCCGCGCCAATCGCCGCGCCAATCGCCACGCCGACTCCCGCCCCAGTCGCAACACCGATGGCCACCCAGAAGCCCACGTTGCCAGTCGTCGCGCCGATCACTGCCCCGATTATCGTGCCGAAAGCGGTTCCCAGCGCAACTCCAAGCCCGATGGACTGGGTCTGTCGATTCTCGTCTTCTTGTTTCTTGCTCGTCATTCTTCGTTCGCTCCGTGTTTTGCCAACACGTCGACAAGTGCTTCCATCAGCCCTGCAGCCTTCGGATGAGCACTCGACGTCAGCAGCGGCAGTGGGGTGTGCCAACCGCCGTACATGCGCGCACGCGCGTTGACGTCGGCTCCTCGCCCGACCAGCAGGTTCACGACGTCGACGGCGTTGGACGGCACTCTCTGCCGAACGGTCTCGACCCCGTTGGCCGCGACGTAGTGCAGCAGCGTGGCGCGATGTCCGTAGGCCGATGTTCGGTTCCCCAGATCCGGCTGCCGGTCAATCGCATCGGACAGATCGTCGACCTCACCGTTCACCGTCTGGTCCACCGCCCGTTCGAATTCAGGGTCCAGGGTTTCTGCTCCTTCGCGCTCCGCTTCTTCGATGTCGTTAAATCCATGTTCCCGGACGACCGCCAGGAGCGCGTCTCCGAGGGTGGGATCAGTCTCGAGAATCTCCTCGGGACCCAGGCCAACCATTCGGGGATGCCAGTTGCCCAGGACGACATGAGGAGCGTGGTTCCCGTTCATCCAGGCGTCAAGGAGTCTTGCAGCCCGGGCCCGGAGTAGTGTGATGACGGGACTCCCCGGCGCTTCCGATCCGGCCCCGTACATCGCCCCGACCTGGGAAGCGCTTGTCGGGATATAGACATGAACTTCCGTCATCGGGGCATCCGTTTCCAGACGACCGGGTACTGGTCGCTGTCGAGTGCGTCTCCGTCTGTCAGCCCCGGATTGCAGAGGTCGCCATTCGTACCCGGGCCCGCATAGTACGTTGCGTCGCGACCGCAGTAGCGGACCGCGTACCCGCGGCGACGCACATCGGACCGGTCGTTCCCCCCGGCTCCGTGAACCATCAACGCATGGAACGCAACCACATCGCCGGGCTGCATGTCGAAGCACAGAATATCGTGTGTCTTTCTTTCCGCCTCGAAGTCGGGTATCGGTTCATACCCGGGGCCTTTTTCGTACTCGGCCCCGCCCGGGGCGAACGCCTCAGGCTGGAACCAGCGGTCCCACAGGTGGGAACCCCGGATGAACTCCAGCGCACCGCTCCGGCTGGTAACCGGATCCAACGCCAGCCAGAACGACATGACCGGCCATCCACGAACAGGCCAGTACGGCTGATCGTTGTGCCACCGCGTGCGTGTCGGCGTCTCGGGTTCCTTGACGAACAGTTGGTCGTAGAACAGGTTCACTTTGTCGGTCTTCAACAGCGCGGCCGCCATAGCCGGAAGCGGTGAGCTCTCGCAGTAGTCGCGGAAGTCCGTATCGTGTTCCCAGAGCCGCATGCTGCCATGAAAACCACCGCGGCCATCCCGCGGCCGGTATCCGTGGAAGTGCGGTCCGGGGTGGGCGATGTCACGCTCGACCGCCGCCTGGAGTCGATCCAGCCAGTTCGAATCGATGACGCCCGGCAGAAGGACGACGCCATCCGTCTCGAAAGTTCGCACAACGGCTTCCGTCACGAAATGTCTGGAACCTGTCTCCATATGTCTCGTTTTTGATACTCTCGGTTCCGACCATTTTCCCCCACGGAGGACCAAAATGCGACCGTCCGTTAAGCCCATCCATGTGTTCGTTCTGATAGCGACGTTCTTGCTTGCCTTGCCCCTGGGCGCCCAGGAGGCCTTCAGGCCTGACACCGTGACCGCCGAGGAGTACGCCCGCGCAGAACAGTTCATGAGCTACAACACGAACGACCTCGTGCTCCGGACCGGCGTTCAGCCGAACTGGCTGCCTGATGAGCGGTTCTGGTATCGGGTGACGACCGAGAGGGGAAACGAGTTCTTTCTGGTCGATCCGGCGAATGGGACGCGTGATGCCGCGTTCGATCATGAGCAACTGGCCGGCGGGCTGTCTCGTGTCACCGGTACCAACTACACCGCTTACGATCTTCCGTTCAACCAGATCCAGTTCTCCGAGGACATGCGGCGAATCTCGATCAACGTCGAGGACGGGCGCTTTGAGTGCGATTTCGAGAGTTACGCATGTCGTGGAGTTGCCGCAGACCGTTCCGGTGGACGGGGAGGCCGCGGCGGTCGCGGCGGGCGTGGGGGGCCCCCGATTGCACCGTCACGCGACGGCGCCCTAGCGGCGTTTACCCGTGAAAACAACCTTTGGGTCCGCGATACCCAGACCAATGAAGAGCGACAGCTCACGACCGACGGCATCCTGGACTACGGCTACGCGACGAACAACGCGGGTTGGACCAAGAGCGACCGGCCCGTCGTCGTGTGGTCTCCCGACTCAACGAAGATCGCCACATTCCAGCATGACGGGCGGAACGTAGGCGAGATGTACCTGGTGGGGACTCAGGTGGGGCATCCCAACCTCGAGGCATGGAAGTACCCGCTTCCTGGCGACGAACACATCTTCACGATCGAGCCTGTCGTCATCGACGTCGAATCAGGCGAGATGGTGCGATTTCAGATGGCGCCGGATCCGCACCGTTCGACGAACTGCGACCATGTCGTTTGCGGAGGCCAATGGGCCGACGTGCAGTGGAGCGCTGACGGGGAACGGCTCGCGTTCGTATCGACGTCGCGGGACCACAAGCAGGAGCAGCTGCGAGTCGCCGACACTTCGACCGGTATCGTGCAGGACATCCTCGAAGAAACAGAGGAAGCGTTCTTCGAATCGGGTAACGGGGGAGTGAACTGGCGGTTTCTTCCGGCCTCGAACGAGGTCATCTGGTACTCCCAGCGCACGAACTGGGGCCATCTCTACATGTACGATCTCGGAACCGGACGCGTAAAGCACGCGATTACGAGCGGCGAATGGAACGTCACTGAGATCGTCCGCGTCGACCGCGAGAACCGGATGCTGTATATCGAGGGTGTCGGCCGCGAGGGTCGCGACCCCTATTTCCTGCACCTGTACCGCGTCAGCTTCGACGGGGGTGAACCCGAACTACTCACGCCCGAAGACGCCAATCACTCGATCGCACTGTCCGAGTCCGGCGAATACTTCGTCGACAGATATTCCCGTCCTGATATGCCCCCTACCGCCGTTCTGCGCAAGGCGGACGGCGAGTTGATCATGGAGCTTGAAACGGCCGATGTCTCCCGGCTTCGGGAGACCGGCTGGCGGCCGCCGGTGCCTTTCCGGGTCAAGGCCCGCGATGGCGTGACCGATCTTTACGGGTTGATGTTCGTACCAACGAACCTCGACTCGTCACGGAGATACCCGATCATCAACAGTATTTATCCCGGTCCACAGACCGGAAGCGTCGGCAGCCGGAATTTCTCGACGGCGCGCGGTGACGCCCAGGCCATTGCCGAGTTGGGCTTTATCGTCGTCAAGATAGATGGTATGGGGACGCCCTGGCGATCAAAGGAATTCCACGAGGCCTACTACGGCAACATGGGCGACAACACGCTTCCGGATCAGGTGACCGGGATGCGGCAGCTGGCCGAGCGCTACGATTGGATCGATATCGATCGTGCCGGCATCTATGGCCACTCCGGCGGCGGTTACGCGACAGCGTCGGGCATGTTCCAGTATCCGGACTTCTTCAAAGTCGGCGTGTCACAGGCGGGGAACCATGACAATCGGCTTTATGAGGACGACTGGGCTGAAAAGTGGCAGGGCCTGCTGACCGTCAACGAGGACGGAGAAACGAACTACGACAACCAGGCCAACCAGTTGTTTGCCGAGAATCTTCAGGGCAAACTGCTATTGGCGCACGGAACCATGGATACCAACGTTCCGTTCTACAGCACCCTGGTCGTCGTCGATGCGCTGATCGCGGCGAACAAGGATTTCGATCTCATCATGTTCCCCAACCGCGGCCACGGCTTCGGCAACGAACCCTACATGGTACGCCGCCGGTGGGATTATTTCGTCGAGCACCTGCTGGGCGCGACGCCGCCCGACGATTTCACCATCCGGGCGGACGAGGACTGACAGTCATTCGAGATTGGAAGTTCGAGATTCGAGATTGGAGATTCCGGGGGCGCTACGCCCCCACGTCAGCGACGTGGTGGGATTGGGTCTCGCCATGTCCGGTTTCATCGTCCAAAAAGCTCATGATTGCCACTGGCGTTTTCCGATTCTGTAGTGCAACCGCACGACCCCGTCCTTGTAACGTTTCGTCGACCGTAGCTCGAGCGGGATGTTGCGATGCCGGGGAGCGACCAACGGAATGCCTTCGCCGATGAGCGTCGGGATGACGTGGATGACGAACTCGTCGATCTGGCCTTCGTCAAGGAAGGATGCGATGATCTCGCCGCCACCCATCATCCAGATGTCTTTGCCCTTCCTTCGGCGTAGTCGGCGGGCGAAGGCGCGTATCGGTTCGTTCACGAACTCGACACCTTTCGCGGCAGGGGGCGTTGGCCTCCGTGTGAAGACGTGGTTCCGGATGCCCTTACCGAAGCCTTCCGGACTGCCGCCCAGGTCGAGTCCTTTTTCGTAGGTCTTCCGTCCCCACAGGATCGTATCGATAGACCGCAGGAACGCGGCCATCCCGTAGCTCCCGGGAACAGGCGGACGGTCCAACCAGCCGACGTCGCCGTCCGGCCTGGCGATGAACCCGTCCGCGCTCGTCGCGATGTAGACGATAATCCGGCGCCTCACGTTCGTTTCTCCTGGGTGAACCGAATGTTACCACCCGCGTGAATCGCCTGCCCTTCGGCCGGAACCGGAGGCTACCGCTTTCCACCGCTCTCTCGTTCGAGCAGCGCTCGCTTGCGCTCCACGCCCCAACGATAGCCGGCCAGCCTGCCGTCATTGCGCACGACGCGATGACAAGGAATCGCGACGGCCAGAGCGTTGGCGCTGCAGGCCCGTGCCACGGCGCGAACCGATTTCGGCGACCCGATGCCGCTTGCGATGTCGGTGTAGCTCGCTGTTTCGCCAGCCGGAATTTTGCGCAATGCCTGACAGACGCGCCGTTGAAACGCGGTCCCGCGGACGTCAAGCGGTAGATCGAGTCCTAAACCGGGGGCCTCGATGAAGCCCACCACCTTGGCAACCAACTGCTCGAATTGGGCGTCGCCTCCGATCAGGTTGGCCTCGGGAAACCGTTTTTGAAGATCCTGTGCCAGCCCATCCGGATCATCACCCATGAGAATGGCGCAGACGCCGCGATCGCTCTGTGCGACAAGGATCGACCCGAGAGAACATTCTCCGATGGCGAAGCGAATTGCCGTGTCCATCCCACCGGCACGATATTGGGTGGGCGTCATGCCGAGTATCTGATTGGATTCCTCGTAGAACCGGCTGTTGGAACCGTAGCCGGCGCCGTAGATGGCTGCGGTCACCGTCTCTTGGCGAACGAGTTCCTGTCGGACTCGCTTGGCCCGATGCGCCTCACCGTAGGCTTTGGGTGTCAGGCCGGTGATATCCCTGAACACGCGGTGAAGGTGGTAAGCGCTGAGTCCCGCCTGCCGGGCCAGTTCGTCGAGAGTAGGCAATTGCTCGGCCTTCTCGATGAACCGGCATAGCTCAGCCACCTTGGCCGTGCGCTGTTCCGTCAGGCTAGGCTGATCCGGCTTGCATCGCTTGCAGGGGCGGAAGCCCGCGCCCTCCGCGTCCGCCGTGTTGAGGTGGAAGGCGACGTTCTCTGGTTTCGCAATGCGTGCCCCGCAAGACGGCCTGCAGTACACGCCGGTGGTCTTGACCGAGTAAAAGAACCGGCCGTCCGCTTCCGGATCGCGCGCAACAACGGCGGCCCAGCGAGGATCGCTCACCGTCACCGTCGCCGACAATTCATCCTTGGTGGTCATGTTCACCTGCTTCCTCTGGATTCTTTCCTGACCGATGCTTTGAGTTTAGCTGTCGCCGACCGGCAAGGCACTCCGGGTCTTGCTTTTGAATTCGTATGATGAACGTTGTCGAAAGCAAAGTGGGTGAGTAGCGGCACGTTGACATTTAAACGACAAGCAACCGTCAGTCCAGTTACCTTGAGAGTTCACAACCTGTGGTCCGCCGTCTACTCAATCCGCACCGTATCACCACGCCCCACCATTCCGGCCTGTACGACGAAAGCGTAGACTCCGACGCTCGGCAGGACTTCTCCCTCCAGGACAGGAATACCCACCCGGTTGTGCTCGGCAATCGTCCGCAGGATTCTGCGATCCGCGGGAAGGTCCCCCTGGGCCAGCGTCGGGATGGAACAACGCGGAGAGGGATCGCTGATCCGCAGGCGAACCTCGTCGCCGATGGCGATCGTCCGTCCGACCCAATCGTTCTCGACAAAGCCGTTCACGCCCGACGGAGTCTCGACTACGACGTTGGGGCGAAAGCGCCGGACATCGAACTGACCCTCCGGGTAGAGCTCCGCGAGTCGTTCGAGCGTTGCCGTCGTCAGAAGATGCACGGCAGCGTAGTCGGAAAACCGCCCTGCCATCATGAGCTCGCCGATGTCGACGATGGTCTCATCGTCAGCGAACGGATCCAGACGTTCGACGCTCGGGGTTTCCGGACGGAACGCACCGAGATCGACAGGGCGGCCGAGTGCTTCCGATAGCCGCGCGCCGAGATCCGGGTCGACACTGGAAACGGCGGTGTCGTCCGGCAGAGCGATACGTACGGTCGGTACGCGATCGTCCGACTCCGCGGTCTCACACGACGCGCTGCATTGGACCAGCCCGCCCCACTTGCTTGGGACCTTGGCGCTGGCCACCTTCCCGTTGGACCGATCGATCACCGCGTACGCTCGATCGTGGATGATTCCACCCTCGGTCACCCGCGCGGAATTCAACTCCTCGCCTCGCATGGACTTGACCGGATAACGCCAGAGGGATCGCACAGAACCGTCTACATGTGTCGGTTGAGATGACATGAATCCTCCTCGTGATTAATAGACACTCAGGTCCCGCCCGGAAACCACCGCGCCTTCATAGCCGGCCTCCCTGATCTCACGGATGAGATCATCGTCGGTCGCGGCCCAGTACAACTGGTGGTACAGCACGAGCAGCTTCGGCTGCGCCCTCTGTGCCAGCTCCGCCAGTTCGACAGTGGATGTGTGGAACGAACGATGGTAGGTCTGCCACTCGGGAGGCCGCGTTGGCAGGCGTTCGGTTGAATAGACCTCGTGCACCAGGATGTCACAACCGTCGCAGGCATCCACCAGAGCCGGACTGGGAGCCGCATCGCCGGATATCACGATGACGCGGTCCGAGCTCTCAAATCTGAAGCCGAACGCTTCGGGCCAGGATCCATGAGTTACGGAGATAGCTTCGATCCGTACACCATCGTCCTCGTAGATAGGGCCGCCTTCGATTTCGTGAGTGACCGCGCGATAGTTTCGGTTGTTCCGGGGTTCGAGCCCGAACAGGCGCATCTGAATGTCCTCGGTCCACGCCTCTTCGAGGTTCTCCGTCATCGCACCGATTCCCGGAGGGCCGTAGACCTCGAGCGGCACTCTCCGTCCGAGCACCCAAGGGCTGAACATCAGATCCGGCAAACCAAGCGTATGGTCCGAGTGGAGGTGGGAGATGAACACTCTCTCCAGGGATGCTGCGCCCAGCGCCCGGTTGCCGTCGGCCATGGCCGCGGCTGCGCGCCTTACCACGCCGGGACCCGCATCGACTAGATAGGATCGTCCGTCGACGACGACGGCAACCGCGGGACCGGAGCGTTCCGGGTCTGCGTTCGGGGTGCCGGTACCCAGCATGACGAGTTGCATCCCACCTTCCTGGATCGGAGTTCTATTCGGACGGCTTTCGGCGATCTTTCCCGAAGACAGCAGCGGCATCGATGCGATCAGCGCCGCCAGGGCGCCGAGCACAATCTTCGATGTAATCCGTTTCATGGGTGGACTCCTTTTGCCGGAGAAACGCGGCGTTCGAGCAATGGGTTGATGCGAGCCAGTACTTCGTAGGAGATGGTTCCGATGCGATCTGCCAGGTCGTCCGCCGTAATCTCGGCCTCCCCCTGCCGACCGATCAGGACGACCTCGTCATCGGGTTCGGGTTCGGAGTCGGTGACATCCAGCATCGTCATGTTCATCGCCACACGCCCTACGACAGGGACGCGTTTGCCGCGGACCAGGGCGTGGCCTGAACCCGAGAGCTTGCGATCGTAGCCTTCGGAGTATCCCACGGGGATGACGGCCAGCGTCGTCGGCCGGGAGGCCTGGAAGGACAAGCCGTAGCCGACGTACTCGCCGGGTTCGATCCGCTTCAACTGCGCAATACGCGTCTTCCAGGTCATCGCGGGTTCGAGCGCGACTGCCCGCCCCCGCTCGCGCGCGGCGATCCGCGTCTCACGCGACGGCCATATACCGTAGGCGCCGATCCCCAGCCGAACCATCGTGAAGTGGGTTTCGGGATAAAGGAGGATTCCTGCAGTGGCAGCGCCGTGGATCAGGGCGGGGCGGATCCCCACCTCGTCCAGGGCTTTTACAGCGTTGCGGAACCGTCTTAGCTGCAGTTCGGCGTACGACGGATCCAGCGTGTCCTCGATGTTCGCGAAATGGGTATAGATACCCTCGACCTCGACGCCCGGTAGCGCGGCGACCGACCTGCCGAACTCGGCAGCCTCGGCCATGGGGACTCCCTGTCGATTCGTACCGGTTTCGATCTTGAGGTGGACCCGTGCGGCCTGGCCGTCGGCTGTGGCCGCGCGCGACAGCGCTTGGGCCTGATCCATCCTGTACACGACTTGGCGGAATCCCTTCCCGACGATCGTGTCCGCGCTGGCCGCCTCGGAGTAGCCGAGGATCAGGATGGGCTTCCGGGGGGCGACGCCCTCGACGGCGATTGCTTCGTCCAATGAGTCGACGCCGAACCAGTCGGCGGCGGCGGCGATCTCCCAGGAGACAATTTCGAGGTCGTGGCCGTATGCGTTCGCTTTGACGACGACCATCAGGTTGGTCCCTGCGGTCAACACGTCGCGAAACGTCTTCACGTTTCGGCGAAGTGCGTCGCCACTGATCTCCAGCCAGGAAGCGTTGATGCTCAAGTGGAATGGACTCCTCGTCGGTCGGTGTCCGGAACGGTTTCAGTGATCATGGACCGCCGCCATAGGGAAATGCGTGACCGATTATACGGTATCCTTACGCGATGCTCCCCGACGCTCAGGCCGCCGCAAGTATCAAGTTCGAGGGCGCCGTCTACCGCATCGATCCCGATCACCCGATCATCCATGACCTCACGTTGTCGATCGCACCGGGGGAGACCCTCGTCCTGCTTGGCAGGAGCGGTTCGGGCAAGACCACGACGCTGAAACTCATCAATCGGCTCGTGGAACTGTCCGAAGGTCGGGTTCTTGTCGACGGAGAGGCCGTAGCGGACTGGGATCCGATCCAACTGCGTCGCCAGATCGGCTACGTCATCCAGGAGGTCGGCCTGTTTCCGCATTTCACGATCGGAGAGAACGTGGGCCTTGTCCCGTCGCTCGAGGGTTGGTCCGCCGATGAAACCCGCCTTCGCGTGGAGAAGATGCTGGAGTTGGTCGGGCTGGACCCTGCCGAGTTTGCCGGCCGCTATCCGCACGAACTCTCCGGCGGCCAGCGACAGCGTGTCGGTGTGGCCCGAGCACTGGCGGGGGACCCACCGATCCTGCTGCTGGACGAACCGTTCGGTTCCCTGGATCCGATTACCCGAGCCGAGATTCGGCGGGAGTTTCGTGCCCTCCAGGCGCGCCTCAACAAGACGATGGTCTTCGTGACGCACGATGTCGCCGAGGCGTTCGCCTTGGGCGACAGGATTGCACTGATGCAGGACGGCCGTCTCGCGGTGTTGGCGCCGCCGGACGAGTTCAGGATGCTCGATCACCCCGAAGCCCGTCTGTTCGTGGAGTCGCTCGGATGAACTTTTTCGAGTACATGGCCGCGAACGGAGACGAAGTCCTGCGGCTGACCGGCGAGCACCTCGTCCTCGTCGGCTTGTCGACACTGCTTGCGATCATAATCGGCTTTCCTCTGGGCGTCCTGATGACGCGAATGGAGAGCCTCAGCCGGCCGATACTGACGTTTGCCAACATTATGCAGACGATCCCGAGCCTCGCGATGTTCGGCTTTCTCATCCCGATTCCCTTTATCGGCGGCATCGGTGCGCGGACGGCGATCGTCGCGCTGCTGCTCTACTCGCTGCTTCCGATCATCCGGAACACCTACACCGGGATCATGCACGTCGATCCAGCCATCCGAGAGGCTGCGATCGGTATCGGCATGACCGACTGGCAGGTTCTGGCCAGGGTCGAGATCCCACTGGCCCTAGGCGTGATTTTTGCCGGCATCCGTGTCGCGACGGTCATCGCGGTCGGGTTGGCGACAATCGCCGCTGCGATCGGGGCCGGTGGCCTGGGGACCTATATTTTTCAGGGTGTCGCAATGGCCAACCCGTCGCGGATACTGGTCGGAGCCGTTCCCGCTGCGGCGATGGCATTGTCGGCCGACTTTGGACTCGGCCTGGTCGAGAGCTGGCTCGGCGGCCATCGAACGCGCGGGGCCAGGGTCCAATCGAGCGTCCGAGCAAGATGAAAACAAGACTCATAGTCGTAGTGCTAACGGTCGTGGTTCTGACAGGTTGTGGGCCGGCGCCGGACACGATCGTCATCGGATCGAAGAACTTCACCGAGCAGGTCATCCTCGGCGAAATGCTGGCCCAGCAGATCGAGAATCATACCGACCTCGTTGTCGACCGGCGGTTGAACCTGGGCGGCACGTTCATCTGTCACGAGGGAATCGTTGCCGGCCAGTTGGATATGTACGTCGAGTACACGGGAACGGCGCTGGCAGCGATTCTCGAGCAACCCCCGCAGTTCGACCCGGATGTCGTGTTGATGCAGATTCAGGAAGAGTACGAGAGCCGTTTCAACATCCAGTGGATGCCTCCACTCGGGTTCAATAACACCTTCGCGATCATCGTCCGCCGGAGCGACGCCGAGGAACTGGATCTGGAAACGATCTCCGACGCGGCGCCATACACCTCGAGGTGGACCCCGGGTTTCGGCTATGAATTCGGGGAAAGGGAGGATGGCTACGCCGGTCTGGCCGCGACCTACAGACTAAGGTTCTCACGCCCGCCGCGAGTGATGGAACTCGGCCTGACCTACCAGGCCCTGGCCGACGGCCAGGTGGATCTGATTGCGGGCAATTCGACCGACGGCCTGATTGAAGCGCTCGACCTGGTCCATCTCCGAGACGACAAGGGGTACTTTCCGCCCTACGATGCCGTCCCGATCGTCCGGAAGGAGATTCTCGCACGGTACCCTGAAGTGGCCGATGCGATCCGCATGCTGGGAGGGTTGATCGACGAAACCGAGATGCGGCGGATGAATTACGCTGTCGACGGCGCCGGGCGCAGTGTCGAGGAGGTCGTGGGGGAATTCCTCGCCTCGAAAGGGCTATGAGCGAATCCGCCGACGTCGTCATCATCGGCGGTGGGCTCATCGGCTCCAGCATTGCATTCCACCTTCTCGAGGCCGGCTTCGACGGGACCGTTCGTGTCGTCGAACGCGACCCTTCCTACCGTTTCGCATCGAGCGCCCTGGCGCTCGGTGGAGTGCGGCATCAGTTTGCCTCCCGTGTAAGCTTTGAAATGGTGCGCTACAGTGCGGATCTTTTCGAGAACGTAGCGGAGATCGGCTTCCGGAGGCTGGGCTACCTGTTTCTCGTCGATGCCCACAGTGCGGATCTCTTCCGGCGCCGGTTCGAAGCGATGCGGGGAATCGGCGTGCCGGTCGAGTGGATGGACGCGGCCGGTGTGCGCAGGCTCGTACAGGATCTCAATACCGACGACATCGTCGCCGGCGTCTTCGGACCGGAGGATGGCTATCTCGAGCCGCGACGAGCACTGGAGGCGTTGCGGGGGAGGGCCGAGCGCGCGGGAGCCCGGTTCGTGTCGGATGAAGTCCGGCGCATCGAAGTTGTTGGCGGGCGAGTCAGCGCCGTGGCTTGTCGGTCCGGTTTGAGCCCTACCCGGCAGGTCGTAATAGCGTGCGGCGCATTCTCGGCCCCGATCGCGGCGACCGCCGGAATCGACCTACCCGTCACGCCAGTCCGGCAGCAATTGTTCCGGTGTACGCTGCCGCGGCAATGGGAATACGACTTCCCGATGGTCGTCGATCCGAGCGGCCTGCATTGGCGGAGTGAAACGCCCACGACGATCGTCGCGGCGAGAACCCGCCACGACGAGCCCCCCGGAGAACGATTCGAATGTGACACGCGAAGGTTCGACGAGGAGTTTCTCCCCATCCTCGGTCGTCGGCTCCCGGCCTTCAAGGATGTTCGGTTGGAGTCCGGCTGGGGCGGCCTATATAAATGACGCCCGACCACAACGCCATCCTTGGCGGAGGCGACGAGATCGAAGGACTCTACTGGGCGACGGGGTTCAGCGGACACGGCCTGATGATGGCGCCGGCGGCGGGCCTGTTGATGTCGGAGTTCATCCGAACGGGCAGGTTCGCCTCGATCGACGCGTCGGAGTTGTGCCTGGAGCGGTTCCGACGAGGGGAACTCCTTCACGATGAGGCGATGATTTAGTTCTTCTGTAGGTGCGCTCATAGAGCGCACCTACAGGCCTCCTAAGACCAGAACCCGGAGCGGTAGCGACGGGGTGATTTAGAACTGCGCGACGATGTCCCGGGCGGCCACGACGACGAAGAACACCAGAACGAGCACCAACACGACGTTCGCGCCCCAGCCGTTGCGCTTGAGCGGGGAATCCCATTTCACTCGGTTGTTCAGGTATAGGAGCGTGGCGGCGAGGAATGGGATGAACAGGCTGCCCAGCACGGTGTATGTCACCAGCAGGTAGAGCGGTCGGGCCAGGAATGCGAACGGAATCGGCGCCAGGGTGATGAAGATCAGCGCGGCGCGGTAGTGTGTGCTCGTCACCTGGGTCATCTCGCGCCGGACGTCGTGCGGATATTTCCTGACGATCC
The DNA here is from genome assembly GCA_965206125.1 of Terriglobia bacterium. GTDB lineage: Bacteria > Acidobacteriota > Terriglobia > 20CM-2-55-15 > 20CM-2-55-15 > CAXWPM01. The sequence goes on along the minus strand of CBDBIN010000037.1, from coordinate 94,498 downwards.
CGTAGAAGTCCGCGAACATGTACGGGATTCCCTGCCAGACACCCAGCAGCGACGAAAACACCGCTCCCCAGAAGCCGATCGAATAGGCAAAGCTGCCCAACGGGCCGATCGTCGTCCCGAGCATCTCGGACATCTGCGTGACGAGCGATTCGCTGGTCAACTCGACCCCGGTGACGAAGAATGCCTGGTTGGCAAGCAGCGCGATGGCGACGGCCAGGATCGCAGTCACTGAGTAAGCGACGATCAGGTCGGCCCGTACGTACCGGAGGTACCCCGGCCCATCGATCTTCTCTTCCCGCATCCAGTAGCTGTAGTTGAGGATTGTGATCGTTCCCCCGACGCCTCCGATGAGCGCCAGCAGGGAGCCCGTGCTGCCTTCGGGGATGATCGGTATGACCAGGCCGCTGATCGTGCCCGGAATGTCCTGGAGGGTGAGCGCGGCGCAGGCGACGATGGTGACGACCATCAGCCCGATCAGCGCCCGCATCAGCTTCTCGAAACCGCTGAACCCGCCGAACCAGACGAAAGCGAAACCGATCAGGCTGTGGAGGACCGCACCCCAGGAACTCGGCACCGCGCCATTGGTCAGGTTGGATATTCCCAGACCGCACGCATTCGCCAGTGCAGCGCTGACAGAGACCGTCCACAGGATCAGGTAGGCGCCGAAGTATGCCTTGATCCATCCGGGTAGATGCGCGCCCCATCCTTCCAGCAGCGTCGTGTTCGTCGCCAGTTGCCACCGGGCGACACCCTCGGTGAGGACGTACTTGAAGAAAGCGCCGATGACGATGGCCCAGAGCAGCACAAGGCCGAAGTTTGCGCCGCCCACCGTCGCTGCGGCGAGGTCCCCAGCGCCGACACCGGTGGCGGCGACCATAAGTCCCGGGCCGATCAGGGTTGCCAGGCCGATTCGGGGGAGGTTGTTCTTATCGAGAGCCATGAGAAAGCCTTACCGCATCTCGTCTTCGTCCCTCCCGGCCTCTCGGTCCGCCGCCAGGCGGACCTCACTGAACGGTACGACGCGACCGTGGATGGGCATGACCCGGTCGACCCGGAGGCTGTAGGTTTCGATATTCTCCATCAGGTTGGTCACGAAAGGGAAACTACCCTGGATGGGCTCTCCTTCGGCCGGGGGGGTGTACACGTCGGCGAGCGTCAGAATCCGCTGGGCCGGAAAGTAAACCATCAGCATCGTTTCCGAATGGGCGTTTCCCCGAATCGGATACAGCTCGATTGTCCGGACGCGGTCGCTGATCGTGTGTTTCTCGGCGACGGTCTCGATCCTCAACGGGCGCGGTTTCTGATCGAGGGCATCGGGAGCGGCTGTGTGCGAGCGCGCCGCGATGTCATCGACAAACCGCCGGTTGCCCTCGTGGGTGATTACGGTCAGGCCGGACGCGATCGACGCCCGGATACCACCCGAATGGTCGAAGTGATGGTGTGTATTGATGACCTCGGTCAGCGGCTTGTCCGGGTTGAGCTGCCGTGCCTGTTCGATCACGGCAAGAGTCCGCACGTCCCCCTGGGGGGCTTCGATCAACGTCAAGTGGTCATCGAACTCGATGACGACGCTGTGATGGGAGCCCCCGGTCAGGTACCAGATGCCCCGCGCGACCTGCTCGACCTCGACCGAGGCTATCGAGACCGGAGTGGGAGCGGACTTGATTCCGACCGGGGCCTCTAGCTTGCCCGTGTCTGCGTTGACCGACGAGCTTACCTCGAAAATCGCCGTCGTGAAGCGATCCAGCCGCGTCGTCAGGCGCGTCGGGAGCATGATCTGGTCGACCTCTTCGTAGTCCTCGAACACCGTCTCGACGAACACGTCGCCCAGGTTGCGGTTGTAGGCTGACGAGCGCACGCGTGCCGGCAGCTTCGTTCCCATGTCGGCGTACAGCGTCAGCTCGGTTCCGTCCGACGTCATGATGTCGATGGCTTCGGCGTTTCCGCTCTCCCGCCGCCTGACGACGCGTGCGGCCGGGTCGAGGGCCGCCTGCAAGATGCCGACGGGATGGTGGTAGAGCGCCATGCGGCGAGCCTCTCCTTCGAGGTCGCTCAAACGGCTTGCGGTGCCGTCGCTGCCGACGTCGAAAGCGACGCCGTTATCGACTCCGGAGATTCGCATTACGGGTCCGGGATTCGCTGTGGGGAACTCGGGTATGCGCACGATCTGGTCGCGCCACCTTCGGTTCGCGAAGTCGATCGCCTGCCGATACTCACGCACCCGGTATTGCGGCAAATCTCTGTCCGGGGTCACGTTCTGGCCCAGCCGAAACTGCTGCCCCGAGCCTTGGAGCACCAGCGTCTCGACGGCGAGGATTCGCGACTCGCCGCCCATCGCCGTGGCGATTTGGTTGAGGAATTGACGGTCCGGATCGATGGCGGAGCAACCGAACAGGCAGAAAGCGATGGCAGTGGTCAACAGCCGGGTCTTCGTCCCCTCTGGGCGGGCAAAACAGGGCCGGGAATGCATCGATGCGTATGCTAGCATGGGAGGCTCCGGCAGGGATTCCGAATCGGGATCGCTCTGAACTTCCCACGATGACTTTCAGAACTGAAGTATCCGGCCCATCCCCGGCGCCGATTTCCGACCTGTGGTTTCTCGAGCGTTTCTTCGAAAGGGCTGAGAAAGATCCCGGACGGTTTGCGCTGGCCATGGATCACTCCGACCGGATCGAGGAGTACTCGTACGGAGACGTCGTCGAGACATCCGGGAGGCTGGCGGCCGCGCTGGCCGCGGGTGGCATCGCGCCGGGGGACCGTGTCGGTATCCTGATGAGCAACAGCCCCCAGTGGGTGTTCGTCCTGGTGGCGACCCTGAGGATGGGCGCCGTCGTCGTGCCGCTCTCCACGCTGCTGCCCGCCGCTGCCGTCCGCCTTCTTGCCGATCATGCCGAGTGCCGGGTCGTGTTCACCGATGAGGGAAACGTCGCGACCGCCGCTGAAGCGGTCGGCGGGGGCTCGGTCGAGATCGTAGGAAGCGAGACGCCGCCCGAAGGCGTCGTCTCCTGGGATTCCTTCATCGCCCGTGGCGGCGATGCCGAGCCCCCGTCGGCGGCCTCGCCCGACGGGACTGCAGTGCTGATCTACACATCCGGGACGACGGGAGATCCCAAGGGCGTTCGCATTTCCGCCAAGGGGATCTCCCACGACGTCTACGGTCTCATCGAAATGCTGGAGCTGTCGCCGGACCACCGTATGCTTTCAGTGCTGCCGTTCTCCCACGTGCTGCCGCTGGTGGCCAACGGGCTGGGCGCGCTTGCCTCGGGGTGCGGGGTCGTGTTCCTCGGTCAGATCTCGCCGCAGCGAATAGTGGAGGCCTTTAAACAGCATCACATCAGCTTTTCCGTGTGTGTTCCCCAGTTCTTCTACGCGGTTCACAAGCAGGTATTTGGGAAAGTGGCCGCGGGCCCCTGGCTCACACAGAAGGTTTTCGCCGTGCTGATGGGGTTGTCGCGAAAGATGAAGAAACCAGCGCTCAGCCGCAGGTTGTTCGCGAAAGTCCATGACGGCGTCGGGCCCGACCTGTCTCTCCTGATCACGGGCGGCTCAAGGTTCGAGCCGAAGATAGCCGAAGACTTTGCGGCCCTCGGCTACACGATGGTCCAGGCTTACGGCCTGACCGAAACCAGCGCCGCCGCGACCATGACGCCCGTCAGCGCCAACGCCCTCGGCACAGTGGGCCGGCCGCTCCGGGGCGTCCGCATCCGCATCGATCAGCCGAACGGAGATGGAATCGGCGAGGTATCGATCGCCGGCGACATCCTCATGCAGGGCTACTACAAGAATCCGGAGGCAACGGCCGGCGCGATCCGCGACGGCTGGTTCCATAGCGGTGATCTGGGCCGACTGGATGCGGACGGGAACCTGACGATCACGGGACGGAGTAAGGATGTCATCGTTCTTGCGAGCGGCAAGAATATCCATCCCGATGAAATCGAGGAACACTACGACAAGTCCCCATTCATCAAGGAAATCTGCGTGATGGGCATGCCCGACGCTTCCGGTCCCGGCGACAAGCTGCACGCCGTGGTCGTGCCGGACCTGGAAGAGTTTCGCAGGCGGAACCAGACGGCAATAACAGAGATGATCAAGTACGAGCTCGACAACCGCTCCATCGATCTGGCCTCCTACCAGCGGGTCCTGTCACTGTCGGTCCGGAACGAGCCGTTGCCTCGGACCGTCACCCGGAAGCTGAAGCGGTTCGAGCTGTATGAAGAAGAGGTCCAACGTCTTCGGGAGGGCCGCGTAGACGCCCCGGCCGAGGACGATCCCGTCCTCCGGGATGGCGTCGCAGCTGTCGTCGCCAGGGTGATTCACGAGGCCAAGCCGGACCTCGGGGCCCTGGCGCCGGACATGAACCTCGAGTTCGATCTGGGCTTCGACTCCCTTGGGCGAGTGGAGGCTCTGGCCACGATCGAGGCCGAGCTGGAGCTGGAGTTGCCCGAGGAGAAGACGAGTCAGGTATTTACGATCGAAGACCTGGTCGCGGTGCTGGAACAGGCCGGTCAAGGAACCGGCCGCGGAACGATAAGCTGGGCCGAAAAGCTTGCCGCCGACGGATATGACGAGGTCGCGGCGGCCTTCATCAAGGAATCGCGTACCAGCCTCACGTTTTTCGGCTTTCCGGCAATCCGGATGCTGGGTTTGCTGGCGAAGATACCGTTCCGCACGAAGGTGCGCGGCCTGGAGAAGCTTCCAGATCGGGGGCCGTACCTGCTCTGTCCGAACCACGTGTCCTACCTGGATCCGTTCCTGCTGTGTTCGGTACTTCCGTTTCGCGTGATCCGGGACATTTTCATCCTGGGCTATACCGACTATTTCGAGGGGGCAGTCATGAGCCGGCTCGCGGCTTCTGTCAACATCGTCCCAGTCGACCCTAACGCGAACCTCACCCGCGCGATGCGGGTGGCCGCCGTGGGACTGCGGAAGCAGCGAATCCTGCTGGTCTTTCCAGAAGGCGAGCGCAGCATGGACGGCCGTCTGACCCGGTTCAAGAAAGGTCCGGCCATCCTGTCGGTCGAGCTGAGCGCTCCGATCGTCCCCGTCGGGATGCGGGGAACCTTCGAGGCGTGGCCTCGGGGGGGCCGCCTCAAGGCCCACAAAGTCGAGATTGTGATCGGAGATCCGATTCCTCCCGCCAGGTTCCAGGACCTCCAGGACCCTTATGGCGAGATCAACCGGGTTGCGAAGGAAGCGGTCGCCAAATTGGTCGGCCAACCTGTCGAGGAATAGTCCTTGTTCTCTTTTTAGGCGACACGGGAATATAATAGTAGGGTCCTATCAGAAATCCCCTTTTCTGACCCCTCGACTACCCACACTTCTCGACAGGTCTAAGAGGAAACCTCATGGGAAGACAATACAGCCAACGCGGCTATCAACAAGAGGAACGTGAGCGTTCGGAGGAACGAGGGAAAAAAGAGCCTCGTCGTTCCCGCGAGGGACCTCGTTCGCCACGGATGCCAGGGTTCCAGGAGTTGTTGCGGTGCAGCATGTGCGGCCACATCATTTCTTCCACCATGGACATCTCCGTGGACAGCCAGTGTCCGAAGTGCCAGACCGATCTGAGGAGTTGCAAACATTGCCGCCATTTTGATACCGGCGCTCAGTTCGAGTGCACGCAGGCGATTCCAAAACGCATTCCGAAGGACATACGGAACGAGTGCGAATTCTTCGAAGTGCGTACGACCATCGAACGCGAGACCACATCCCCTTCAAGCAATGGGAACGGCGGTGAACGGCGTTCCCCTTCTACACACAAGGACGCCAGGAGCGCGTTCGACGACCTGTTCCGGTAGGCGGATTCCCCGTTCCGGCAGCGAATTGTTCCGGCAACGAAGACCAAGAATCAAAGAATAACTGTGAACAGTCCCCGTGTAGGCCAGGTCCGATGAGCGCTCCCGATGGGTGCGCCCTCCGGACCCGCATCACGCGGACGAAGGAACCAATTTGACTGAAGACCGTTTGAAAATCGCGGTGTTCGTCGACTTCGACAACATCGAAATTGGAGTCAAGACCACCCTGAATCGAAACTTTGAGATTGCGGCTGTCCTGGACGCCATCCGGGAGCGCGGTGAGATCGTGACCAAGGTCGCCTACGGCGACTGGAAACGCGCGGGCGATTATGGTCGACAGATGGGCCAGCATGCCATCCAGATGGTCCAGAGGAATCTGACGCCCGGCGGCGACAAGAATGGCGCCGACATCAACCTGGCGCTCGACGCCCTGGAGATGGCGTTCACGCGGAACCATATCAACGCTTTCGTGATTGTGGGCGGCGACAGCGATTTCATCACGCTGGTTGAGAAACTCAAGCAGTACGACAAGAAGGTGTTCGTCGTCGGTGGGCGTGCGTTTACGAGCAACATAATGCAGAAGAACTGCCATGAGTTCATCGCATACGAGAACCTGATCCGTGGCACGAGCCGCCGGCAGTCGGGCGGACGGTCCCGCACGGGAACCAGCGAGCTCCGTCCAGACAAGGCGCTGCCTCTGGTCCTGCGCGCCGTCCAGATCTTGAACGACCGCGAGGTATCCCCCCAGCTCGGCCTGCTCAAGAGCACGTTGTTGCAGCTGGATTCGACTTTTTCGGAGCGGAACTACGGTACGTCGTCGTTCCGCGACTTCATGGAAAAGCTGGCACGCACGGGCCGGGTCAAGCTGAAACACCTGGACCGCAGCATCATCGTCGAGCTGCCCGACGAGGTCGAGGACCGCGAGAACGACCGTGAACCGAGCCGTACCCGGCGTCCCCGGTCCAGAACATCCGGAGAGACGCCGGCGGCGGAGCCGGTTGAAGTAAATGGGAACGTTGCACTACCCGGTGACGAGGGCAACGTCGCAGTACGAGGCGACGTTGGCAATGCAGCGGTACGCTTCGAGGAAGGTGTCGAGGTGGTGCGCAAGGCCTTCGACAAGTCGGAAAAGGTGCCGAAGTGGCCTTTGTACCTGCGGAGCATGAAGCAGTTTATCAAGGCTTCTGATCCGGACTTTGATGAGAGAGCCTTCGGGTTTTCCGGCCTGCAGGATCTGGCACGGCATGCGCAGAAAGCCGGACTTTTTCGGCTGGAGCGCAACCGGCAGGGTGTGCTGCGGATCTTCCCGGGGGATGAGCTGGAGCGGATGCTCAAACCTCCGACCGAAACCAGCGATACCCCAACCGAAGCGATGGCGCCTGAAGCGGCAACGTCCGATGTCGACGCAGTTGCTGTGACCGAAGTCCCCGCCGCTGCCGACGAGGGGGCCGCACCCAAGTCCAAGCCGAAGGCCACCAAGCGGAAGACCGCAGCCAAGAAGAAGACGACGAAGAAGGCGGCAAAGAAGAAAACGACCGCCAAGAAGAAGAGTGTCCGCAAGACGACGAAGAAGGCGGCCCCAAAGGCCGCGTCTGCGATAGAAGAGCCCGCGCCGGAAGCCGCGGAAGACTAAATTCTCGCTCAAGTGTGTAGGGGTGGCACCTGTGGCCACCCGTCGGCTAATGCACGCCGAACCGGATCGTTTTCAGGACCGCATCCACCACCGCTGGATCGAACTGCGTCCCCTTGCCGAGGATCAACTCTTCGGCCGCTTCTCTGTCCGTTTTCGACCGTCGGTACACGCGCTCGCTCGTCATGGCATCATAGGCATCGAGGACTCCGATTATTCTCGCGCCCAGAGGGATGTCGTCGCCGACCAGACCGTCCGGATAGCCCGTGCCGTCGAACCGCTCATGGTGATGGCGCACGATCTCGGCCACTGGAGCGAACTCGGTCGCCTTCTCCAGGGCTTCATATCCAAACTGAGCGTGTCCCTGCATAATGATTCGTTCTTCCGGGGTGAGGATGCCATTCTTGTGCAGGATCGGATCGGGGATTGCAATCGTTCCGAGGTCGTGAAGCTGTGCGGCGGTTTCGATCAGCCGGCCTTCCGTCCAGGACAGATCCAACCTCTCGCAGACGTTCCGGCTGAGGGACCGAATCCGTTCGCTGTGAATGCCGACGAAACGGTCCCGCATCCTCAGCAGATTCGCGAACGCTCCGCTGTTCATCAGAATCGTGTCGGTTTCCAACTCCTGCAACGCAATCGACATGCACGCTCTCCTCGCGGCGGGGGTGTAGCGTCCCCCGCTTCACTGTTCTTCATCGGCAGGAACAGGGATCAGGTTTAGCTCTTTTCTTCGTGTGTAGGGGCGGGACCTGTGCCCGCCCGACATCTTCAATCTCCCGGCCAAGCCTGACGAGCGATGGTCAGCATGTCACTTTCGTTCCTCGCAATAATCCCGTCAACGCATATACGATGGCGGAATTGTCCAAGGCTCAGGTCTTTCGATCGAATAGTTCCAAGCAGTTGGCTGTAACCGGGAGCCGTGCCTGCTCGAAGGGCGAACTGGTCGACCAGCGACCTTTGCGGGTGACTATATGACCGGACATTCAGCCGAAGAAGCTTCGCCAAGTGAGCAGTACGCTGACGCGACTAACCTGAACGCTCGCGTTCGTCTTCATCAGAGATTCAGCGTGAATCCCACCGGTTTCGTCAACTGGCTATTTGACCAGTTGAGCGTGCCTGAGGGCGCCGTTATTCTGGAGGTAGGTGGCGGGCCTGGCTGGTTCTGGAGAACCAATCAGCATCGGACGCCAACTTCATGGCGGGTCTTAATGACAGATCTGTCGGAAGGGATGTTGACCCAAGCCATGCGAACGCTCGGGCGGTCCGGGAGGAACCTCAAGTTTTGTGTGTGTGATGCAGAGGCCCTTCCGTTTGAAAGTGATTCGATGGACGCCCTCCTGGCCAATCACATGCTCTATCACGTTCCGAACCTGGAGTTCGCTCTGTCCGAATTCACACGGGTCTTGAAGGACGATGGCACACTCTACGCTGCCACTAATGGGCAGAGACACCTTTGGGAGATAGACGAACTGGTGTCACGCGTGGCGCCTGGGACCCGCCGTCTACAACTGACCAGCCAACCATTTTCCCTCGACAACGGGGGAGCCTGTCTGAGCCGGCACTTTCGGAAGGTTATGAAGAAGGAGTACCCGGACGAACTGCGTGTTACCGAGTCGGCCGCCTTGATTGAGTACATCGAGTCCTGCCGTTCCCTGTGGTCCGATGTTCGACACCACCTGGTCGACTTGATCGATGGAGAGATCGCCAGCAAGCGCCATTTCCGGGTTGCGAAAGATGCCGGCCTATTCATCGCCAAGGGCCACCGGATTGTTGGTCGATAGTCGTAGCGATATGACGGGGTGCTTGTCCCATCAGACGGGTGCCCTTAATGTTTGGGAGTCGCACTATGGGTCAGATCGAATCGAACGAGAGTACGATCGCGACGGGAACACTGCGGTCGGTGTTGAAGAGCCAATATCATGCTGCCCTCGCGATGTTGCGGGAGACGCTCGAACGGTGTCCCGAGGATGTCTGGATCGATAAGGCCCCCGTCAACGCGTTTTGGCAACTCGCCTACCACACACTGTTCATCGGCCATGCTTACATCTCGCCCAACGAGGCCGAGTTTCGGCCTTGGGAGCATCACCAGGCCGATGTGCAGCACCCGGATGGGATCGCAGGGCCGCCGCTACCGGGCAGCAATCTCCCGCTGATACCTGAACCGTACACTCGGGCGCAGGTCCTGGAGTACTGGAATGTCTGCGACGCGATGATCGACGACGCGGTCGATGCGCTCGACCTCCATGCCGAGGACTGTGGATTCAGCTGGTATGACGTTTCCAAGTTGGAGCATCAGTTCGTCAACATCCGGCATATTCAGCATCATACGGCCCAGCTCGCGGATCGTCTGCGTTCAGCCCTCGACGTTGGCATCGCATGGGTAGGAGCCCGTCCCGGCGCGAATTCGGATGCCGTGGGATAGTGCGTGCCATGAAGCTATCCCCGTAAAGAGGCATAGGCTCAGGCGATTGGTGTGACTCGACTGTCGGGGCGCTCTGGTGTTGGGGGCACCTGGTCGCTACGGTCCGCGGTTCCCTGGCGCGTGGGAACCCCGTCGCTACGGCTTCCCGGGTCTGTGGGCGGGGAACCCGGTCGCTACCGCTTCCGGTTCTGTGGGCGGGGAACCCGGTCGCTACCGCTCGCGGTTCTGTGGGCGGGGAACCCGGTCGCTACCGCTCGCGGTTCTGGCGTGACTACCCTTCCGGCGGACCCTGATTCAGCATCGCACGTACGTCGTCGGCCCGCTTTTGATACGCCTCGAGGTTGGGGTCGTCCGGGTTCTCGGCAACAAACGCGTCCATCTGTTCGAGTGCCTGGAAGGGCTGTCTGGACCGCATGTATACGTTGAAGAGCTGGAGTCGCGCGGGGCCGGCCATCTCGGACGATATCGACACCGAGCGCAACAGGTTGTCCTCGGCTTCCCCGAAAGCGCCCAGCTTGTAGTAGGACGATCCGATGTAGAAGTTATCGTCGCCAGTCGCCGCTCCCAGCTCGATCCGTTTCCACAAAGACTCCACGGCGTCCTGGAATCGGTCGGACTCGTAATACAGCCGCCCCAACCAGCTCAGGCCGTCCCTCGATGACGGGTTGAGCTCCACGGCCCTTTGCAGCGAGGCGATCGCATCCGCAAACCGGCCCGCCCGTTGGTGGGCAAACCCGAGTTCGAGGTGCGCATCGTAGAAATCAGCGGCGATTTCCAGGGCCTCGTTCAGGCGGTCGATCCCCCTGTTCTCGTTCTCCTTCTGAAATTCCACGAGGGCATCCTCGAGCTTTTCCAGGGCCTCCTCCGGTATATCCGCGCGCAGCGCTGCCAGATCGACGACCGGATCGCCACCGATCTCGAGGGTCCTCGGGAACAGCGAGACGGACACCTGGATCATCCCGAACGTGGACGTGTCCACGAGCAAGCGTTGCCGGACGTAGTTAAAGCGCTCGCTTTCGATCACAATCCAATATACGCCGTACCGCACACCGTTGAAACGAAACCGGCCGTTGGTGGTCGCCTGCATGCTACCGATCACCGTAGTCTCGTCCGAACCGCGCAACTCGACGTCGACCAGTGCCGGTTCGGCACCGGCCTCCCAGATGATCTGCCCTTCCAGCGGAAGGCCGCCGATGACGCTCTGACGTACAGCTCCGGGCAGGATCTGATCACGCTGGATTTCGAACGGGGTTGTTCGCGGGGGTCCTTGGACAAACAAAAGGGCCATGAAGAAATAAACCATCCTTACTTAATAAGTTGGATCGGCACTGACGTCAATCAAAATGGGGGTCAACGAACGTAAAAAGAGGCGGCCACCGCGCTTTCGCAAGGTCGATCCCCGGCGTCAGATCTCGCCGTCGCTCGGGAGCTGAGCGTCGATCACTCTCGTCGCCAGGTCGAGCAGAACGCCTTCCTTCAGGCCGACATGAGGAATCTGTATCTCGTCTATACCGGTCCGGTCGACGATGGCCTTCAGGATGATCGCGGCCGGTACGATCACGTCCGCCCGGTCTGCCCGCAGCCCGAGTTCTTCGATGCGTTGCTCGTTCGTCAGGGCTTCCAGGTCCTTGACCAACCGGGCCAGCTCGTCTGCACCGAGCTTCGTGCTGCTGCTCCTCCCATAGAGCGTTCGGCGCAGCTCGCCAAGGCTCTCGATGCTGCCTCCTGTTCCGAAACAACATTCGATCTCCCGCTGGCCGATCTCTCTCTCTATCCGTCGGCGTGTGGCGTCGATATGATCGACTACCATCCGGTCGAACTCTTTCCCGTCCTCATGGAACTTCCCGATCAGCCGCACGCTGCCCATCTTGTAGCTCTCGGTCAGCACGATGACGTCCTGGGTCGCCACGGTGACCTCAACACTACCGCCGCCGATGTCGACCAGCATCGCGAGCCGGTCCCCGAAATCCATCGTGTGGGAGACGGCAATGTGGATCAACCGGGCCTCTTCCGCTGCGCTGATGACCTCGATCGCGATGCCGCTTGCATCGAAGACGCGATCGACAAGCGTCTCTCTGTTTCGAGCTTCCCGAACGGCGCTTGTCGCGACGGCCCGGGTGTCGGAGACCGCACCTTTCTGGATGAGCTTCCGGAACTTGACGAAAGCGTCGATGGTGCGGAAGATCACGTCCTCGCTCATCTCTCCTGTCGCAAATACTTCTCGACCGAGACGGATCGGTTCGCGGACGGCCTCGAACACCACCGCGTTTCCCTCGATGTCGACGTCGCTGATGACCATGCGGATGGCGTTTGTTCCGATGTCGATGGCTGCCAGTGCGGTCACAGGACCTCAGCGGTTTCCGAGCGCGCCCTCCAGGACCTTTCCCTGGATGCCGGACATTTCAAAACCGAGCAGATAGGCGATAGTGGGAGCGATGTCGACCTGCCGTACGGTTCCGAGCGTGCCTCCCGCCCGAATCCCCGCCCCGGAGAATATCAGCCCGGTCGGCATTCCACGTTGTGCCGGCAGAAAGCCGTGTGCGCCGCCGCCGGCGGCCGGGACGACGACGGCCTCGCCCGTCCAGCCGACATCCAGCGCATAGCCCTCGGCGGGCTCCACGAAGAATACGGCACGCGGGTTTGCACCGAGCGCGTCCAGCTCTGTCCGCTCCACGATGCGAAGCGGGACTTCATCCCAGTCGGACAGCGCCATCCTGGCTGCCGTCTCCGCTTCCGTATCGTTCGGTTGAGCGGTGACGATAGCCCCTCCGTGGGCGATGGCTCTCCAGGAAACGATGTTCCCCTCCCTGTCGGTCTCGATCAGTCCGGCTCGGCGCAGCAGGACATTCGGACGCACGGCACCGTCGATGTTCGAGAAACCATGATCGCCCGTGATGACGACGGTCGTCCGTTCGCCGATACCCGCGTCATGGACGGCCGTGACGATCCTTTCGATATGTTCATCGACCGCTCGGAACGCATCCAGCGATTCCAACGAGTGCTTCCCTCCAGCGTGCTGTGCGGAGTCTGTTGCGAAAAGGTGGACCAACAACAAGGACGGCTTGTATGTGGCGATGATGTGCCCGGCCGCCTCGCTCGAAAACGCGTCCACGAGTTGCGGGGTGATCGGAGTTTCCAGGCCGATACCCATCTTCGTGAACACGAACTCGGCTAGTCCTTGGCTAGACACAGTCGGCAGATGGCTGGGCCACGGCCGCCCAGGCGGCGGCGCTCCTGTTTCGGGCAGCAGGTAGTCGATGTTGCCTCCGATGGTTACCGGCCATGTCACGACTGCGGTCGTCAGCCCGTACTCTTTGGCGATACGCCAGATGGGAGGCGACCGAAAATGAGACGTCTCACGAAACCAGCGCGACTGGTCGCCGTCGGGCCCCAGTATCCGGTTGGCGACGATGCCGTGAAGAGCGGGCGTCACACCCGTGACGATCGAAGCGTGCGACGGGTAGGTATCGGAAGGGTACTGCCCGATGACGGCATCGGCGTGGCTGCCCGCAACGCGGAGGCGGGAAATTGCGGGCAGTTCCAGTCCGTACGCCCCCGGGTCGCGGATGTACTCGGGCAGTAGCCCGTCGATCGAAATCAGGACGACGTGATCCGCTGGCGGGGACTCTCCGGCCGGCCCACACCCCGCGGTCAACAGAGCCAGGCAGACGGCAGACGCCAGCATACCGACGCTCCGCCATCCGAAGGGTTTGGAACGCTGTAATCGATCGGTCACAGGATAGGGATGATATCCCAGGCAAGATGCTCTGATAAGATCCGGGAATGACTCGGGCCGCGATACTAGGTCGAACAGCGATATCCCGGACACCTGCCGCGCTCTGTAGCATCCTGACGGTCTGCCTATACGGCTGTGGAGGCACCACGCCTACGGAGAGTGTGCCTTCGGAGCGACCGCGTCTGATCCTGCTCCTCGTCATCGACCAATTCGTGTGGGATTACATCGATCGCTACGGTGAACTGTTCGATGGCGGATTGAAACACCTGCTGGACGAAGGAGCGCTTTACACGAACGCGTACTACCGGCACGCGACGACCAACACCGGTCCCGGTCATGCGGTCGTCGCAACCGGGAGACATCCGTCTCACTCCGGGATCATCGACAACGATTGGTTCGACCGCTTCCTGGGAGAGAAAGTGCGGGTTATCGACGATCCTCTTTACCCGCCAGTTGGCGGACCTGGGGATTCGGCCTCGCCGGCACGTCTGGACGGCTTCACCCTTGGGGACGTGCTCAAGGTCGAGTCCCCCGGTTCGAGGGTCGTCGCCGTTTCCAAGAAACCTCGATCGGCCATCATGCTCGCGGGCCGGCGGGGCGACGCCGCCTATTGGTACGAGCAGGGGCGATTTATCACGACGAGTTATTACACCGATGAGGCGCCCACCTGGCTCGAGCGCTGGAATGGGAGCGGACGATCCGACGCATGGCTAGGGGGGACCTGGACCCGGGCCCAAGAAGCTGAGCTTTACGAAACCTACGCCGGGGCGGACGACGTCGCTGGCGAGCGGACGCCGACCGATCGCACGTTTCCTCACATGTTTCCGGCAGAGCCAGCAGCCTACTACGAGTATCTGGAGGACACTCCCTTCATCGACACGCTGACGCTGGACGTGGCTCTGGAAGTGCTCGCGGCCTACGAAATGGGATCGGACGAGACGACCGACATTCTCGGAATCGGTTTTTCCGGGACCGACACGGTCGGACATCAGTACGGTCCGGCTAGCCAGGAAGCGCTGGATCAGATTCTGCGGCTAGACGGAATCCTCGGTCAATTGTTCGATGCGGTGTTCGAACACATCCGACGAGAAGACGTGTTGATAGTCGTGACGGCCGACCACGGGATAGCGCCGCTCGTCGAGAGAACCGTTGCCCGAGGCGAATCCGCGGTCCGGATCGACGAGGTTGCGCTGCGAGGGGCGGTCGAGGACGCGCTCGGTGAGCGTTTCACCGGCGCCTCGGACTTCATCGCCTACATGGACGACGAGACCTGGTACTTGAACCCCGCGGTCATTGCTCAGCACGGCCTGGAGCAGAAAGAGGTCGAAGACGTCATCGTCGATACCCTCATGTCCACAGGGGAAATCGAAGCCGTCTTCCGGCGCACCGATCTAGGGGCCCGGTCCGGTCCGGACCACCCGCATCGGCCCTATTTCGAGAACTCGCTGTATCCCTCGCGGACTGCCGACTTGCTGGCCCTGCCGAAGAAGTTTTCCTACTACAGTTCCACTGAGGATCGAGCGCGGCACGGTTCCTCGTGGGAATACGACCGCCATGTCCCGATGATCTTTGTGGGCCGAGGCATCGAACCGTCACGTATCGTCAGGGACGCCAGTCCGATCGATATCGCGCCTACGCTCGCGGCCTTGCTGGGGATTGATTTTACGAAGGAAGCAGATGCCCAGGTGCTGCCGGAAGTGACCAGTGGACCTGAACGCTAGCGCTACCTGAAGGGAATCAACCGCAGTTCGACGTTCTCCCTTCCGTTCTCCCCGATTCGAACCGTTTTCCCCAGCGGCTCATAGATGCTCAGGAAATTCGGGTCCTGCCAGGCGCCCTCTTCTACTTCCTCCCACGAGAACAGTGTGTAGTCACCCGGCGGGATGCCCTCCATGTGAATCCGGCCGTCCGCATCCGTTCTGACGGCACGAAACAGGTCGGACCGCACGCGCCGTGCCGGATCCGGGACCAGAACCACCCGCACCCCCGGAACGAGGTTCTGACGATCGTCGCGTACGATGGCGTCGAGGCTCCCTGGATCCGTTCCGATGACGACCTCCAGCGTTCCTCGGGGCGGACCGTCCAGACGAAGCAGGGCATTGAGGACGTCGGCTTCTCCGAGACGAGCAGACCGAACATAGTGATTCTTGGGCAGTCCCGTAACCTGCACGCGGTACTCAAAAGGTATGACTCCGCTAACGGTGAACGTTCCGTCCGGGTCGGTACGGGAAGGAACCGGGGTCAGTTGCGGAATCACCGGTTCCGGTCTGAGGAATACGCGAATGCGACCCACGTCCGGATCCCCTGCAGTAAGGGGCCCTCGATCGATGCTCACGCGGCCTGTGATGTCGACCCCGGCCTGGAGGGCGACGGTTATGTTCTCGACGTCGGCGTTCCCAACGTCGATTCGCACGACACCGCCAACCCGGCCGGTGCGTGAATCGTCCGGAAGCCCTCCGGTTCCCTCCTTACCGATGACCTTGTGATGAACACTGAAGCCTGTCCGCTTCCGCCCGTCGACACGAAGGTCTGGACTCCGAGGCTTACGATGAGATCGTAGGACCCCGGGGTGACGCCGCGGATCTCGAACTCACCCATCTTGAACAGAACCTCGCGCGCTGTGCCAGCACTATAGTGTCAAGAACGTAAAGTCTTTGTTAAGGCCTCGGTCCGACATGGGCGGCGGCATTCACGGCAGTTTCGCTCCGCCCGTACAGTGTGGACCCTACTTCCGCCACAGGCTGCTAGAATGGTGCTTCCCGCTATGCAAGACGTCGCTCAATTCCTCGACCAGTACCCCTTCGTGGAGACAGCAATGGGGCTCGTGGTAGTCCTGCTCCTGGCCTACGTGGCCGACAGGGTCGCCAAAAGGGTTTTCCTGGCGGTGATCGGCCGCGTCGCGCGCGAGACGTCGTTCGAGTTCGACGACGTCCTGATGGAATACAACGTATTCGGGAAGCTTGCACACCTGGCCCCGGCCGTTGCCCTCTACTTTGGCATCCAGTTTGTTCCCGGCACTTCCGGCGCCGTCGATACGCTGATCCAACATGCAGCACAGGCGGCGATGATCCTGGTCGGGGTGTCCGCGCTCGGATCTTTTCTGACGGCGGTCGGCAAAACCTATGCCACGAGCCCGGTCGCCCAGGGACGGCCTATCGAGGCATACCTCCAGATCGCCAAGATCGCCCTCAATATCCTTGCCGGTGTCCTCGTTATCGCGACGTTGACGGGACGCTCCCCACTGATTCTGCTGAGCGGAATCGGCGCGCTCATGGCCGTGATCCTGCTGGTCTTCAAGGACACGATTCTGTCGTTCGTCGCCAGCCTGCAGATGGCCAGCTACGACATGATTCGTGTCGGCGACTGGATCCAGATGGACCAGTATGGCGCCGACGGCGATGTCATCGAACTCAGCCTCCACAGCGTCAAGATCCAAAACTTCGACAAGACCATCACGGCAATACCGACGAACAAGCTCATCGAGCAGCCGTTCAAGAACTGGCGCGGAATGCAGGAGTCGGGAGGTCGGCGGATTAAGCGCTCGTTCCACATCGACATGAGCTCGATCCGGTTCCTGACCGACCAGGAACTCGATCGTCTGGAGAGGTTGGCCGTCCTCGGCGACTACGTGCTCGAGAAGCGGAAGGAGTTGGCCGAACACAACAGGCAACACCCGACCGAACCCGGCAGCGGCGCCGATCTGCGCCGACTGACTAATGTTGGCACGTTGCGCGCCTACCTGGTCGAGTATCTGCGGCGGCACCCCAGCCTTCGTCAGGACATGACACTGATCGTCCGTCAGCTCGATCCAGGTCCCGAAGGACTGCCGATTCAGCTCTACGTGTTTACGAACACCACGGCCTGGGTCGCGTACGAGGACATTCAGTCGGATATCTTCGATCACATCTTTTCAATTCTTCCCGAGTTCGGCTTGCGCGCATTCCAGGCGCCGACCGATTTTGCCACGGCACTCGCCGGTAGCGGAGCAGGCCTGGCGGCGGGCCAGCCGGATACAACTGGATCGTAAGAGGAGACAACCAATGGCAGCGATACCCGAGGCATTCCAGGACATCTTGAGCAGCAAGGCGCTTGCGGCGTTGGGCACGGTGATGGCGGACGGGAGTCCCCAGGTCACTCCGGTGTGGTTCGACTGGGACGGGTCGCACGTTGTGATCAACAGCGCCGAGGGCCGGATCAAGGACCGCAACATGCGCCGCGATCCCCACGTGGCGCTCATGATCGTCGATGTCGACAACCCCTACCGCCACATTGCGATACGCGGCACCGTCGACGAGATCACGCTCGAAGGCGCCGACGACCACATCGACAAGCTGGCGAAGAAGTACCTCGACAAAGATGCCTATCCCTTCCGCGTCCCCGACGAAGTCCGGGTGATCTACAAGGTTCGTCCCGATCGCGTCGCGACGATGGGGTGAGGGGAGCAGCCTGTGGCAGAACCCTGTGGGGTCGCGTTACGGCCAAACGGCACCGGATTCTAGGAGACGAGGACGAGACAATGCTCTTTCATTGGGAGGAGTCGACGACAACGAAGACGGCGCCGTTTCGCCGTAACCCTTCGGGCGCACGGGGGTTCGGGCCTCGGGCTTTGTCGTTTGTCGGTTACGATGAAACCGCATCGTGCCCTCCTCACTTCGCGCCCGCGACCCGAAGACCCGTGCGCGCGGCCCCACAGGGTTCTGCCACAGGCTGCTAACCATGGCAGATCCCAAAGCCGTCCTGTCGGGCAACGTAGAAGGCAACTTCTTCGTCGATTCGACGTGCATCGATTGCGACCTCTGTCGACAGATAGCACCCAATTCGTTCGTTGCCGCTGATGGATTCTCGGTCGTCGGCCGCCAACCGGAAACTTCCGACCAGTTGCGTCTCGCTTCGATGGCGCTCGTTGTCTGTCCGACGGGTTCGATCGGGACTCGGGAGAAGATGGATCTGGGCCCTGCGATCCGTGCTTACCCGGATCCGATCGAAGACGATGTCTACTTCTGTGGTTACGCATCCCGGGACTCGTTCGGCGCCGCCAGCTATCTGATCGTCCGGGACGGGGGAAACGTCCTGATCGATTCCCCGCGGTTCGCAGGCCCGCTGGTCCGAAGACTCGACGAAATGGGCGGTGTCTCGAAGATGTTTCTGTCCCATCGCGACGACGTCGCCGATCACGCCCGGTTCCACGATCGTTTTGGTTGCGAACGCATCATCCACAAGGCGGAATCGGGCCGCATTCCGGCGGAGACCCGGTTCGACGGTGAGGCCCCGATCGAACTGGGCGACGGGCTGACGATCATCCCGACGCCAGGGCACACCCGCGGTCACGCCGTCCTGCTCTACCGGGAGCGTTTCCTGTTCACGGGCGACCACCTTGCGTGGTCTCCGAACTACGAGCGCCTGATCGCCTTCCGTCGGCATAACTGGTATTCCTGGCCCGAGACGATTCGATCGATGGAACGACTGCTCGACTATCGTTTCGAATGGGTCCTGCCCGGGCACGGACGCCGTGCCCACTATCCGTACGCCCTCATGCGGGAGAAGGTCACGGAATGTGTGGAATGGATGAAGCGCGTCGCATAGACTGAGCTCGAGGACGGAGCTGACGCACCGTCCTCGTCCTGTCTTGAGGTGTCCCGATGTTGATGAAGAAGGCTCTTCTCGTTCTGGTGTTCGGCCTGTTGGCGTTGGTCTCCCGGGCCTCACCCGAGCCCCCACAGGACTCCTATGAGGTTCCGTTTGAGCTGTTCACGCTCGACAACGGCCTGACCGTGATCCTGTCTGAGGACCATTCGACACCAACGTACTCGATATGCGTGGTCTACGATGTCGGTTCGCGCGATGAGGCCCGGGGCAAGACCGGATACGCCCATCTGTTCGAACACATGATGTTCCAGGGATCGGAGAACGTCGGAAAAGGAGAGCACTTCATCCTGATCCAGCGAAACGGCGGCGGGATGAACGGAACGACGACGACGGACCGGACGAACTACTACCAGACCCTGCCCGCCAACCAGATCGACCTGGGCCTGTTCCTCGAAGCCGACCGCATGCGCTCGCTCGACATTTCGGATGTGAACCTCGAGAACCAGCGTCAGGCGGTCAAGGAGGAGCGCCGGTTGCGTGTCGACAACGCCCCGTACGGACGAACCTTCGAAGTCATTGCCGAGACGGCGTACGACAATTTTGGTTACAGACATTCGACGATCGGCTCGATGGAGGATCTGGACGCCGCGATGCTGGAAGACGTACAGGAGTTCTTCGACGAGTACTACGCGCCGAACAACGCGGTTCTGGCCCTGGTTGGCGATTTCGACACTGAAGAGGTGCTCGGGAAGGTGAAGGAGTACTTCGGCGACATCCAACCCCGCATGATGCAACCCGAAATGCTGGCTTTCGACACACCTCAGGAGTCAGAGAGGCGAACTACTGTTCGCGATCCGTTCGCGAGACTGCCCCGGCTCGACATCGTGTTCAAGGCGCCTCCCGGAAATACCGGGGACTGGTACATCCTGGCGGTGATGGCCGATATCCTCGCCGGGGGCACATCGTCCCGACTATACCAGCGGCTCGTACGGGAGGAACGTGTGGCGGTGAACGCGGGCGGCGGTCTCACCGAACGGCGCGGCCCATCGTTGGTGCAGTTTGTCGCGCTGCCCACTCCGGGAACGGATCTCGACACGCTGGAAGCCATCATCTATGAGGAGATGGAGAAGCTCCAGACCGATCTAGTCGAGGACTGGGAGATGGAGAAGGTCCAGATGCAGATCGAGAGGCGGAACGCCCAGAGCCTGCGCAGTACGCTGTCGCGCGCGATGTCGCTCGCCGAGAACGAGGTCTTCTACAACAACCCCGGGTTGATCAACACCTCTCTGCAGCGGTACAACAGGGTGACCAAGGAAGGCGTCCGGAGGGCGGCCGAGCTTTACCTTCAGGCGAAGAATCGGACCGTTGTCATCACGCTTCCGCTACCAGGTGGTGGTGGACGATGAAGCATGGTTTGATCCTCGGCTTGTCCGCAGCCCTGGCGATGCCCGCGGCGTCGATTGCCTACGGGCAGGACGTCGCGCCCGACACCTCATCGATCGTCCGGAAAAACCGCGCCCCGGTCTCGGACGAAGTGCTCGGAGTGACGCTGCCCCGGGCCGTCGAGGCCGTTCTGGATAACGGCTTGAAGGTGCTGATCCTCGAAGACCATCGGGTACCGATCGTGTCGATGGAGCTCGGCATCAGCGGGGCCGGAGGGATCTACGAGCCGAAGGACCTGCCCGGACTGGCGACAATGACGGCCCAGATGTTGCGCGAGGGTACGTCGACCCGGTCCAACCAGGAGATCCTCGAACAGGTCGCCCGGCTGGGCGCCACGCTTTCCAGCCGGTCGAACTTCGGTTCCGCCCAGGCGTCGGTGAGCGCCTCGGGTCTTGCCCGCAACATGGACGAGTGGGTCGAGATCGTGTTGGACGTCCTGCTCCAACCCAGCTTTCCTGAATCGGAGCTGGATCGCCTCAGGGAACAGGCCAAGGTTGGCTTGCGTCAACAGCGGAGCTCGCCGGCCTTCCTCGCCGACGAGCGGTTCAATGCCGCCGTCTTCGGCGACCATCCCGCCGGTATTGTCACCGAGACCGAGGCGTCGCTCGACGCGATGTCTTCCGAGACGATCGCCCGGTGGCACCGTGACCGCTATACCCCTCAGAACTCGATCCTCGGTATTGCCGGCGACGTCGATCCGGATGAGCTGATCCCCCAGCTGAACGAGTGGTTCGCCGCATGGGAACGGACCGATCTCGTCGAAGAACTGCCCCCAGACCCGACGCCGCCGTCGGAAACCCGGATCGTCCTTGTCGATCGGCCGAACTCGGAGCAGACGACGATCTACATCGGCACGCTGGCCATCGACCGGCGCCATCCCGACTACGTGCCGTTCACCGTTATGAACGAGGTTCTGGGCGGCGGCGCGGCCGCGCGCCTGTTCATCAACCTGCGAGAGGAAAAAGGATACACCTACGGCGCATACAGTACTTTTTCGGCGCTCAAGTACCCGGGTGCATGGCGTGCGTTCGGCGATGTCCGCACGGAGGTCACCGAAGGGGCGATGAATGAGTTCATGAACGAGATTACCCGGATTCGCGAGGAGCCTGTTCCCGAAGGCGAACTCGCCGAGACGAAGCGCTCGATCGTGGCCGGTTTCGCGCTGTCGCTCGAACAGCCCTCGAGTTTGCTTGGATACTCCACCCTGCGTGCGATCTACGGCTTCGATGCGGACTACTGGGACGTCTACCCGTCCCAGATCATGGCCGTTACCTCCGAAGACGTCCAGAGCATGGCCGAGAAGTATCTTGGTCCCGACCGGCTCCAGATCGTGGCCGTCGGCGACGCCGGCCGGATTCGGGAGTTCATGGAGCAGTTCGGTACCGTCGAGCTATACGACCAGGACGGGAACCCGGTCGACCCGCAGTAAGCCATCCACTGGTACGAACCGCCGTGGCCTTTCTAATGCGTGATGTTGGGCCGCCGGCGATCATCCACCGAGCTACTCCACCGGATTCGCGTTGCGGTCGAGGCGGATTGGTGCCCCATACCCCAGTCCGGAAAGCCTTGCCAGCTGGGTGGCGGCGTCGCCTACCACGACATAGATCATTTGGCCGGGGTCGACGTACCGTTCTGCAAGATCTCGGACGCGTGGAATCGTCATCCCGGTGACGACCTGCTCGCGCTGCCGGATATAGTCGAAGGGAAGGTCGTAGAGGCTGATGTTCTGCAACATCCCCACCAGTGCTCCGAGGGTCTCAAAAGCCCTGTAGTTGTTCCGAACAAGGGCATCCTTGGTGGCCGTTAAGTCCTCCTCAGAAAAACCGGAGCCGTACGATTCCATGATGTCCTTGATCAATGCGGTGGACTCGTAAGTCACGTTGGCACGGACGCTGGTGGATGCCGTGAAGGGGCCCGGGATGGCCGTACCGGCAAAGCCGGAACCGGCGCCGTAGGTGTAGCCCTTCTCGAGTCGAAGGATCTGAAAGAAGCGGCCCGTGATGCCGCCGCCGAGCTGGTGGTTCATCACAACTGCCGGATAGTAGTCGGGATCGGTCTGCGACAGCGCGAGCCTTCCGGCCACGATGACTGACTGCGGTGCGTTGGGGATGTCGACGAAGTAGACCGCGGCTTCGTTCGTCGGTTGAGGAAGTTCGTACTCCGGAATCGCCACCGTCTTCGCTTCCCATCTTGTGGCCAGGCTCGTGAGCGAAAGCATCACGTCCTGCTGGGAGATGGCACCAGCAATGTGGATGGCAGCAACGGAAGGCGAGAAGTTCGTATCGTAGAAGTCCTTGAGGTCGTCCATTGTGATGGAATCGACCTCCTGCTCGGTACCCGCTACGCTGCTCGAGAGAATGTGACCGTTGCCGTAAAGGAGCTTGTTGAAGACGCGGTTCGCAATCGCCGGCGGTGATGAGGAGCTCTGCCGTATTCCACTGATGGTCCGCCCCTTGACGAGTTCGAACGCCTCGGCGTCCCACCGCGGTTCGAGAAGTATCTCCTCGGCCAGACCCAGAGTCTGTTCGTAGTTCCGAGCCAGGGAGTTACCGGTGATCGTGATCGCCTGGCTCGAGGTGAACATGTTGATCGACGCACCCAGGTCGTCGATTGCCTGCTCCAGTTCCTCGGGCGTCCGGCCCGCCGTGCCTTCCATCAGGATGTCGGTCATCAGGTTGGCGACGCCGACCATCTCGGGATCGTCCAGCAGATGTCCCCCGTCGAGACGGATGCTGAACCGGACCAGGGGCAGCTCCCGCTGCTCGATGCCGTAGACCCGCAAGCCGTTGGCAAGCTCATCGGTCCAGGCCTCGGGCATGCTGGAGGTCGGCGTTTCGCCGAGCGCTGGAGGCGCGGAGCGATCGATGGCCGACGGGGTTTTCTCGATAGCCGTCGCTTCTGCCGCAACAACGGCGGTTTCGGCTCCCTCCACGATCTGTTCCTCGTAAACCTCCGCCCTCTCGGAATCTGCAAGCGTCAGGTCAGCCTGGCCCCTTGGAACGAAGCTCGCGGCGACGTACGGTCGGTCCTTGAGGTAGGTTTCGTAGACCCGCCGGACATCGTCGATGGTGACTGCCATGATGTTGGCCAGGTCCTCGGTGACGAACCCGGGATCGCCCGCGAATACGTTGTACTGTGCAAGTTCGAATGACTTGCCGAGGATGCTGGAGATACGGTTGTAGAAGCCCGTCTCCAGCCCTGCCTTGATACGATCGAGGTCCGCTTCGGCAATTTCTTCGGACTCGAAACGGGCGAAAGCCTCGTCGAAGGAGCCCATCAGGTCGTCCAGGTCCGTTCCCGGGAAGGCTCTCGCCCCGAGTCTGAACTTGCCGGCGAGCTCGGCGGTCTGATTGAAGGCGGACACCCCCGGTGCCAGTTTGGTTTCCCGAACGACGACGTCGTAGAACGGCGAGCTCTTGCCATCGGTCAACAGCTGGGCCAAGGCGTTGAGGGGATAGGAGTCGGGGTGATATTGCGCGACCGTGGGCCACACGAGCGTCAGCGCCGGCAAGCTCGCGAAGTTGTCCTCGTGATACAGCTTCCGCGATGATTCCAGGGCGACCCGAGGCACGTCGGGCGACGTCACGTCCTCACCGGAAGGGATCTCGCCAAAGTACATTTCGACCAGCCTCTTCGCCGCGGCTACGTCGAAGTCCCCGGCGAGCACAAGGGTGCAGTTTTGAGGACCGTAGAACCGGTCGTAGAACTCCCGGGCGTCGGCAAGCGTTGCAGCTTGAAGGTCTTCGAGCGATCCGATGACCTGCCAGTGGTAGGGGTGATCCGATGGGTAGAGGTTCGAGTCGAGCACGTCGCTCGTGTGTCCGTAGGGGTTGTTGTCCACGCTCTGCCGCTTCTCGTTCTTCACGACCTGCTTCTCGTTCTCGAGATTAGGCTCGTCGACCGTGTTGATGAAGAACCCGAGGCGGTCCGATTCCATCCACAGCACACGTTCGAGCGCATCCTTCGGCACGACCTCGTAGTAGACAGTCGAATCGTTCGAGGTACCGCCGTTGAATGTGCCACCCAGAGCCGGAATGCCGTTGATGAAGCCGCCCTCTCCAACATTCTCGGAGTTCTGAAAAAGCAGATGCTCGAACAGGTGTGCGAAACCGGTGCGACCGGGCTGTTCCCGCGCCGATCCTACGTGGTAAAGAAGGGCAACCGCAACGATCGGGTCCGAATCGTCCTGGTGAAGCACGACATCGAGCCCATTGTCGAGTTCGTATTTCTCGAAGTCGATCCGGAGGCCCGAGCCAGCGGACGGCTCCGGGCTCCCGGTGCAGGCAGACAAGGTCACGAGCGCTAGGACGATAGCCGACACGTAGGCGACTTTCATCGAGATACCTCCTGGAAATTCGCGTGCAAAGTGGGCTCAATCATGATGCCGCAACGGGGATGGATTCGAAACATGTTTCAACCTCTGGCTGTTCGTCGCATGCGCCGAGCGAGGATGCCGAGACGACCTTGGTGATAGGTCTGGATGACGGTGTGTTCGATGTATGGCAGCGACCCAACCGGACACGGACGGTGGAGCCCCTCTACCGTGACGCTCTTCGCATGTGCGGGAACATCGTCCGCTTCCGCCGCGATGGAACCCGTCGCATCACGAGCCTGTCTCTCGGCCTGGGGCGCGTTTACGACATGCGCTTCGGGCGCGTCGAGTAGAGCAGGGCGCGGGATATCAGCTCGTCTTTGGTGCCAGAGCGATGACCCGCAACGGGCTTCCCGAACCCCCGACGATCTTCAGCGGGGCGGCGATCACGACGGAACCCGTCGGGGGGAGGCGATCCAGGTTGATCAGGTTGGTCAGCCCGAACTTGCCGTGGCCGTGCATCACGTAGTGGTTCGAGAACGGCGGGTCGAACCCGGCCGCCTGTCCGGCATCGGTGCCGATTGTCTCGACGCCGACGCCCAGCACATCCCTCTCCTCGGCCAGGAACAGCGAGGCCTCCTTCTTCCATCCCGGCGTATGAGGGCCCTTGTCGTCGATGTTCAGGAACTCCTCGCCCGTTCTTCCGGACCAGTCGGTTCGCAGCAGAACCCAGCTCCGCTCCGGAATCTGCCCGTGCCGCCCTTCCCAGGCCCTGATGAAGTCGACGTCGATCAGGAAATCAGGGTTCTCGGCGGATTCGGCAGTGGCGTCCAGAACCGATGCCTGCCCGACGAACGACCGCACCGGAATAGTGCCCACGCTGTTCGAATCGAGGTCCTTCCCGCTGACCCAGTGAACCGGAGCGTCGAAATGAGTCCCCGTATGTTCTCCGGTCTTGAACCAGTTCCAGTACCAGGCCGGACCACGCTCGTCGTAGCGGGAGATTTCGTGGAGCTCGAAGGCCGGCGTGTTGGGCCATTCGGGCGGCAACGGCAGCAGAGGAGAGTCGGCATCGAGATCCGACGTCAGATCGATGACCTCGATTTCGCCGTCCACCAGAGCGCCGATCAATTTGTTCAATATCGACATCGCTTATTCGACCTCCCGAAGCCAGCGCTGGAACTCAAATCGATTTTCCAGCATCGTGATATCCATGTCGAACGAGGCGGGGCCGACGGCCTCCACCTTCGCGCCGATCGTGGCCAGCCTCCGACGTGCCCGAGCTTCGGCCCATGCGGCTTTCAATTGCTCGACCGTGCGAACCGTGACCGCACCCTCGATTCCCGAACGCTCCGCAATCCCGGCGAGATCCGATCCGGCGGAAGTAGCCGTCGGAAACCCGCCGACCGAGAGCAGGCTCTCATTGTCGAAGATCACGTGCGTCAGATTGTTGGGGGCGTGCCAGGCCAGCGTGCTGAACGTTCCCAGGTTCATCAGGGCAGACCCGTCGCCGTCGAACACGGTCACACGTCGGCTCGGCCTGGACAGAGCCAGGCCCAGGCCCATCGATGACGCCAGACCCATGGCGTGTTCCAGGTAGAAGAAGTTCGGACGATGGCCTAGCGTGTAAAGCTCCACGGCAACGGCGCCCATGATCGTGACGACGGCGTCGTCCTGAATGTCCGGGTAAAGGGCGGCCAACGCCTCGGCTCGCTTCACGACTCCTCCCACATCAACTGGCGCTCGAGCAACAACGCAACCGGGGTCAGCGCGGATTCCGCCAGCGTCTGGGCCGCCCGGATCTGCCGATCCACGTCGGCGGGATCGTGCAGTCGGTCGTAGGGAATATCCAGAGCGGTCAGCAGAGGCTCGGTCATCAGTCCCCCCATGGTCTGCCACGGGTGCGTCTCGCCCATGTGCCCCCGGTAGCTGATCAGCATCAAGAGAGGGATTTTGTAGAGCAGCGCGAGCGAGACGATCGGGTTTATCGAGGCCAGGAACCCGTGGTTCTGCATCAGCAGCGCCGATCGGACACCGGCCAGATGGGCGCCGGCCGATATGCCGACGGCCTCTTCTTCCCGGGTGATGCGAACCAGAGTCGTGCCGGGGTCATCGTCCGCCATGTCCATGATGTGGACGAGCCATGTTTCCGGTAACGCCGACATCAACTCCACGCCGGAGCCCTTCAACGCATCGAAGATGATCCTGGAATTCGGTTCGGATACGGGCATGGTCGCGGATTCTACAACAAGAGCTACCGTTACGGTAGCGTGCCCGAGGTGAAATCGATTCCGAGCAAGAAGGCGGCACCATCACCGACCACCAGATACACCGTCGGCTTTTGGGCGAAGGCCTCGACTGACACATCGAATCCGGCTTCGCTGGGTTCTCCTGCGTGCTCGAAGCGGCCAGAGAACGACAAGGTCGGTCCCTTAAACAACATCAGGAACACGTCGGACGTAGCCGGCATACCGGCAGCGGGCACCGTTACAGGGAACCCCTTTGGGAAATCAAGACGTGTCCCGAGGATCCGCTCTCGCGACCAGACGATGAACCCGGCGGCTTCCCGACAGCCCCCTTATCTCGACTTCAACCGACTCCTTCGTGTGTCGCACGGACTCGAGGAGCCGTCCTACCTCCCCGTCGCCGAGCACCTCGTCGCTGACAACCACATC
Organism: Terriglobia bacterium; assembly: GCA_965206125.1. Classification (GTDB taxonomy): domain Bacteria; phylum Acidobacteriota; class Terriglobia; order 20CM-2-55-15; family 20CM-2-55-15; genus CAXWPM01. The sequence continues at coordinate 66,902 of CBDBIN010000037.1, read as the reverse complement.
GCCGCCGCGGCTTTCCTTCTGTATCCGTGCCGCTATGTTGACCGAGGTGCCGAAGTAGTCGAGGCGTTTGTTCAGGTTCACCGCGAAACACCGACCTCGGTGGATGCCGATCTTGAGTGTCAGTGAAGGCGTTTGTTCCCGGTTGTCTTCCTCAATGCGTTTATGCATCAACAGGGCTGCGCCCACTGCGCGTGCGGGGTCCGCGAATACCGCCATGACGGCGTCCCCGATCGTCTTGACGAACGTGCCGTCGTGAGATTCTACGACGCCACGCAGGACCTCGAAGTGTTGCCGAACTCGGGCGTATGCCGACGTGTCTCCGACCTGCTCGTACATCGCAGTGGACGACCGCAAGTCCGTGAACATGATGGACAACGTGCCGGCGCTGACTTCGGTGTCGGGTGAGAGCACTTCTTCGGAAAACATGCTGCGGAACTCCGGGAAGGTCGTGACCTCGGCGGCCGTCGATGCCTGGTGCCGGTCCGCGCTTCGTTCCAGCATCACCGTGTGCGGCTTGTCGGACGCGTTCCGGATCGTCAGTGAGGCTTCCGGCTCGATCGACGCTTCGGCGCCGGGCACAACTGCTGAGGATGTGAAAGTCATCGTGACCTCGTCTATCCCGGCCCCATCTTTCACTTGAATCAGCCCTTCTTCATCCAGCTTCAACGACCGCAATCTGTATCGCCATGGCTGCAGTCGAAGCGGGATCGTCCGGGATTCGCCGACAGTGACGTGTTGCTGGGCCACGACATGGGGTGCATTCATCGGTCCGCCGCTGCAGTAGTCGGCCACCTCCAGTCGGCGGATCGCCGAACCGGGGCGAAATGTCACTTCCACAGTTTTCGAGAAATCCGCCGTGTAGCGGATGTTGCACGCGTCGCAATGGGCTTCCAGTCGCAGGTCGCGAAGGCGACCCTCACGCACCTTCGCTCCGCGGCAACTGGGGCAAATGACGTCCCACGAAAGATCCAACAGCCCGAGGGCTGCGGCGTTCAGGAAGAGCCGGAGAACCTCCCTTCGGCCAGCACCCCATCGGTCCGCGAAGGCATATGCGCGCATCCGGTCCAGGTCCTTGTCAGGGAAAGTTTCGAGCACTTCGATGAGCCGGGCGAGACAACCCTCGGTATCAGCGACGCCCAGGCGGGCCCGGAGTTCCGCCATCCGTTCGAGGGACATCATCCGGCGATCCACCGGAGCGAACGGCATCGGCGCTTTGCCCTGAACGAAGCCGTCGATCTCCCGGTAGACTCGCTTGAACCGCCGTCGGGAACGGAAACCGACCTCCCAGTAGATCGCGGGCGCGATCAAGACCCACCGTGGCTCTATCGTGATGGTTTCTTCGAGATACGTCCCGCCGTCTTCGGGCTCCAAACGGACCGACATTCGGAAGCTGCGCATCGGCCCGTTGTGGTATTCGCGAAGGACCGAGTACTGACGCCCCTCGATCCATTCGAAGGGATGTTCATCCCACCGGAGACGCCATCCCTTGTATCGCGCCTCTCCGAACTGGTGCGATCCGCCGTCGGCCTCAGGGACGTAGCTGAGCTTCCATTCGGGTAGACCGGCCGCCTGATTCAGACTGCCCGTGTCCGCGATGTATTGCCAGAGCCGGTCAGGCGGTGACTTCAGGTGCAGCGTCCACCGGAAGTTCAGTTCCATTGGGAGATTATAAGCTGTCTAATCTTCCTTAGCGTCGGGCCCACCGCGCCCTCGGCCGGCCTGACGAATGAAGAGTGCCCTAGGCCACTAAAAGAGGATCCGTGGCCCATGATGAGGGAACTCGGACGGGCACGGTCCGCCCACGCAAGTGAGCATCGTTCCCGCAGCGCTTCATGCTTAACAGCCCGTGGCACAACCCGGAGCGGTAGCGGCGGAGTCGGGAAGTGAAACGGAACGGGGATACGCGGTCGCTACGGCTCTCGGTTCATGCGTGGGCTTCCGGTTCTGTTATGGGTCTTGTCCGTACCGTGGGTGTAGACTTGAACTGATGAATCTTGTCCTGGCCATGGTCCTGGTAACCTCCTGGGTCCAGGTCCGCTCCGACGCCTTCGTGGTCAAGTCGCCCGTGGGCGAAGAGCGTGCCCTGGAGGTGCTCGAGGAGTTGGAAACCTTTTATCAACTGGTCGGCAGGCATGCTTTCCAGAACATGCGAATACCCGAACTCCCCCTCGACGTCCTGATCCTCGAGCCGCATGAGATGGAGCGGCTCGGCCCTTTGTACGAAGGGGAAGCGATCTCCGTCGAAGGCTATTACCAGAAGGGCATCGACCGCGATTACATCGTGCTCTCCTCGGAGCTAGCCCGGGGTTCGACACGCATCATCCAGCACGAGCTGGCGCACTACCTGATTTCGAGGGCGCTGGAAAGCCCCCCGACGTGGCTCAACGAGGGGCTTGGCGAATACTTCGCTTCGGCCGTGATCAGCGGTAACACCATGACGGTTGGACAGACGCCGAGAGAGAAGGTGAATCTTCTCATCGCCGGTCCGTTGCTGCCCCTGTCCGAGCTGTTCGACGTCGATCCGACCTCGCCCCACTACAATGAACAGGACAAGGCCAACCTTTTTTATACCCAGGCCTGGGCCCTGGTGCACTATCTGAAGCACGGCCCATACGCCGAGCAGTTCGGGATCTACCAGGAAGACTTGCGGCGGCATGACGTCGAGCTGATGGACTTCCTGCCCGTGACGATGAGCGACCTGGAGGTCGAGCTGGCCGGCTATCTTCGGCACGGTATCCACGCCCGATCGCTGGTCAATTTCGAGGGGGACGTCGAGATCGCGCACTCTCGAACCGAGGCGATCGACCGGGCGTGGGTCGACGTCAGCATCGGAGAGATGCTGTTGTCGACCGGACGTGACGAAGAGGCTGCAATGTATCTCGCGTCGGCTGCCGGCAACGACGCTGTTCGCCCCCGCGTTGCTTATTCCCGAGGAATCATGTCGCGCATGGTCGGGAGTTACCAGGAGGCTCGGGAGCACTTCGTGGACGCGTTGATCGACGACGACATGGGGCCGTTGGCAGCGTTTCACCTTGTCCAGATGGGCGAAGGCCGCATACCCGAGGTCCTTTCCACGCTCGAACGCGCGTCCCATGAACGGACGCGCGATCCGCTCGTGTACCTGGCGCTTTCTGAAATCTATCTCGACGAGCTTCAACGGCTCCGCGAACTGGTTCTGCTTGCCGCCGGCCGCCCGACATCCCCGCCCGCCGCCGGGACGTCGCTGTCCCAGCCATCTTCGCGGACCGAGCCGTCGTCGACGGCCCCGGCAGCTTTGACTTACTACGCTTCCGGTAGCGACGAGTACCTTGAATACGAGCTCGCGTCCGATTCCGACGACGGCCCCCGCATCCGATCGCTGGTGCGCCCCATTTATCCGGATGAACTGCGCCGCGGTGGGGTAGCGGGAGAGGTGACCGTGGATGTGCAGATTTCGGACCGAGGCGAGGTGGTGGGGTTGTGGCTGATCTCGGCCCGACCCGATATCTTCGGTGGTCTGGCGACGAACGCAGTCCGTCACTGGCAGTTTGACGCCCGGGCACAGAAGGTTCGAGTCGTGATTCGGTTTCGCCCCTGACCGCATCGCCGCCGGCATGATCGCTTGTTGTGTTCTAATGTTACGTCCACCCGGCCTTCCGGGGACGGCCCCCAGGACCCATGAACCGTAGGACCAAGTTTCGACTCGCATGGCGCGAAACGCGGATGATCGTGCGGGGGTTGACGTCTACCCGGCACCCGATGCTGGCACACATCATCCCGATGCGGCGTTGCAACCTCGCCTGCACGTACTGCAACGAGTACGACGATTTCTCCCCTCCGGTATCGACCGAGGAGATGTTCCGGCGTGTGGACAAACTGGCGGATCTGGGCACGTCGATCGTCACGATAAGCGGCGGCGAGCCCCTGATGCATCCCGAGATCGAGAAGATCATCGCCCGCATCCGCTCGGGTGGGATGATCGCAGGGATCATCACGAATGGATACCTGCTGGTTCCCGACAGAATCCGCGCCCTGAACGAGTGTGGCCTGGAGTACCTGCAGATCAGCATCGATAATATCGAACCCGATGAAGTATCGATGAAGAGCCTTAAGGTCCTGGAGAAAAAACTGCAGTACCTGAGGGAGTACGCCGACTTCGACGTCAACATCAACTCGGTCATCGGCGGCGGCATCAAGCAGCCCGAGGACGCCCTGCACATCACGGAACTGGCTCAGCACCTCGGTTTTTCGACGTCGCTCGGGATCATCCATGACGGCGGAGGCCAGGTCAAGCCTCTCAAGAAGAGGGAAGAACGGGTCTATCGCAAGATTCGAAGCATCGGCAGCACGAGCTACACCCGGCTGGACTGGTTTCAGGAAAACCTGGCGAAGGGAAAGACCAATGACTGGAGCTGTCGGGCCGGTGCGCGATACCTCTACATCTGCGAGGACGGCCTCGTTCACTATTGTTCCCAGCAGCGGGGTTATCCCGGCACACCTCTGGCCGACTACACCACCGAGGACATCGAACGGGAGTTCTACTCGAAGAAGCCGTGCGCGCCCGGCTGCACGGTCAGCTGCGTCCAGCGAGTCTCAGTGATCGACCATTGGCGCGCGCCACAGGACAGGTCCTCATCGCTTCCCGACAAGACCGAACAAGGACATGTCCTGGCCGCGGACTGACTTTTGGCGTTTGTTCGGTGCAAGCTAGAACATGACCTGCATCCGGCCCAGGAACGTGATCGTGCTTCGTCTGTTGAAGAGGCCCGTGCGATCGGGGTGCTGGAAGCGTTCGAACGCCACATTCGATTGGTAGCGGATGAACCGGCTGAGCCACCAGTTCACACCGACGGTATACGCCTCCCCACGGTTGGCGCTGGCCAGATCGTCAATCTGCAGGTTTTCGTAACGGAAAACAAACTGGACGGCTCCGGTTCCCCCGTCCTGCAGAAAGGTTGTGCGGGGGACGAGCGACGTGTTGGACTGCATGTCGCCGCCGATCACGTATGAGGTGTCCACCGTGTAGCCTTTGGACACGACTCCCGGTAGGTTTCCTCCCCCGTCCGCCAGGCCCTCCCGCCACTGGTTTGCCTGATCGTATTCACCGCGGAGTGCGAAACCGCGGTACAGCCATTGAAATTCAGCGTTCGCGCGTGTCACTTTCCCGTTGATCGGAACGCTCGAAAAGAACGTCACGCTTCGACTGGCGGTCCTGCCTCTGAAGCTGGAACCATGGTCGCTACGCCCATGCCCATAAGCCCCTCCGAACCGGAGCCCACCGAACAGTTCCGAGTCCGGAACAGGTGTGAGCCGGAGCTGGCCGACAACTTCCGGGGTTGGCGTGTCATTGCTGTCGAGAATACCCTGGCCGTTGGATGCGCTGAAACCGTACTCGACCGTGTCGGAAAGCGAGCCGTGTACCATGATTCCCGGCGAGCGTCCCGGGGACAACTCGACGACGGATGACCGGTCGACGAAGTTGATCCGGTTGCTGGAGTTCAACCGTTCCTGGCTGAACGGCGCCTTGAACTGGCCGAACCGTAGTTCGAAGGCGTCCGTAAAATGAGCGTCGATGTAGGCATCTCGCAGGATCGCGCTGGATCTATCAGAAAAGTCCGTTTCCACCCTGTAACCGTAGTTCTGGAAGAGGCGTCCCTCGGCAGTAAGGCGGGCACGCCGCAGGACAAACGTCGATCCGGGAGTGTTCCTACCGCTGTAGCCCCGGTAGTCCAGGTGTACCCGTCCGGAGAACTGCATCGTGAAATCGCCGCTCGCGCTGTTGATATAGGGATGGCTGCTGGTCCAGCCAGCCAGCGAGGAGGCGCCTTGAGGGGCCGGCTCATCGGTGCCGGTAGAGGTCGTCGCCCCGGCGCCACGGATGGCGAGGGCCGTTTCAGATTCCGCCGCTTCCCTGGCAGGTTGCAACCGAGCCAGTTCGGCAAGCGCTTCGGTAAGCAGTTGGGCCTGGTCCAGGATCAACCGCTCCAGCGTGTCGACGCGCGCTTCGAGAGTTACGATCCGTTCTTCGAACGGTGCCGCCGCCCGAGTGCGATCGTCGTCGTCCCCTCGGCTTGTCGCTGTTGCTGAAAGAGCCGTTCCGATTAGCGCAATCGAGACGAGGGTTGTGTGCAAGATGTGTCTCACTTCTTCCCCCAATTCATGATTTCCCCTTGCCGCCCGGGAAGCCCATGGTGAAAGTCGCCTAAAGCCCTAGCAGGGCTCTGAATGGCAGTCGTAGACGTCGTAGTCCGCACCATAGTGTAAACCCGACTATCGCGAAGGGCTGCTGGACGGTTTGATTCAGGCTTGCTAGAGCTTTCGAACGTTCGTCGGCCAATGTGGAGGTGAGATCTTTGAACGGTCGGTAGGGCGGGACCTTGGCCGCCTGATGTTGCGCCCGAGTCAGACTCCCAGGATGTGGTATCCGCCGTCGACATAGATGACTTCGCCCGTCACTCCCCGGGACAGGGAACTGGCCAGGAACAACGCGGCATCGCCGACCTCATTTGTTTCGGTAGGCTTTCTCATCGGGGCACGTTCGGAGTGGAGCCTGACCATGCCCGAGATGCCGGACACGGCCGAAGAGGCCAGCGTGCGGATCGGCCCGGCCGAGATGGCGTTGACCCGGATACCGTCGGGTCCCAGGTCGTTCGCCAGGTAACGCACCGACGCTTCGAGAGCGGCCTTGGCCACTCCCATGACGTTGTAGCCTGCAACGACCCGGTCGCTGCCGAGGTAGGTCAGCGTGATGATGCTTCCATCCCTGCCCTTCATCAGGGGAGCCGCTCGGCGGGCCACCGCAATCAGCGAGTACGCGCTGACGTCCAGAGCGATCCGGAATCCCTCGCGCGAGGTCGTCATGAACGATCCGCCCAGTTCCTCCCGCGGCGCGTACGCCAGGGCATGTACGACAAAGTCCAGGCCGCCGGCCTCGTCGTGGATCCGAGTCGCCATCCGGTCGATTTCCTCGTCGTTTGCCACATCGCAGGGCAACAGCAACGGGTCACCCAGGTCCGGTGCGAGCTTTCTGACGTTGTCGCCGAGGCGTTCGCTCTGGTAAGTGAGGATGAGGCGGGCGCCCGCGGAGTGCGCGGACCGAGCGATGGCCCAGGCGATGCTGCGCTTGTTGGCCACACCCATCACCAGGCCGGTCTTTCCTTCCAACAGCATCGGTCCGTCCTACCTCGGTCCGGCCGTTGCGACAGTTGCTTCGATGCCCGCGGCGTAGTCCTCGAAGTTTTCCTTGAATCTTCCAGCCAGTTCGCCGGCCTTGGAATCGTAGGCGTTCTTGTTGGCCCATGTATCCCGCGGATTGAGGACGCCTTCCGGCACTCCCGGACAGACTGTGGGGACTTCGAGGTTAAAGACTGGATCGGTTCGAGTCGGTGCGTCGTCGAGCAGCCCATCCAACGCGGCTTTGACCATGGTGCGCGTGTGCGCGATCTCCATCCGCCGCCCGGTTCCGAAGGGCCCGCCGGTCCAACCGGTATTGACGAGCCAGCAGGAGGACCGGTGTTTCTCCATTCGTTCGCGCAGCAGGTTTGCGTAGACGTGAGGGTGCCGCGCCATGAAAGGAGCACCAAAGCAAGTGCTGAACGTCGCTTGCGGTTCCTTGCCGACTCCGGCTTCGGTGCCCGCGACCTTCGCCGTGTAGCCGGAGATGAAGTGATACATCGCCTGTTCCGGAGTCAACCGCGAGACCGGCGGCAGCACGCCGAATGCGTCGGCGGTTAGCATGATGATCGTTTTCGGGTGCCCTCCCAGGCCGCTGGGCTCGATGTTTCGGATGTAGGACAGCGGGTAAGCGGCCCGCGTGTTTTCGGTGATCGTGTCGTCATCAAGATCCACCACACGGGTTTCCGGGTCGATCACAGCGTTCTCGATGACCGTACCGAACCGTCGTGTTGCCGCGTAGATGTCGGGCTCGGCCTCGCCCGAAAGACGGATGACCTTCGCGTAGCAGCCACCCTCGAAGTTGAACACGCCCGTGTCCCCCCAGCCGTGTTCGTCATCTCCGATCAGGCGTCGGTCCGGATCGGCCGACAGCGTCGTCTTGCCCGTTCCCGACAGGCCGAACAGGATCGCCGAGGCGCCGTTCGCACCGATGTTCGCGGAGCAGTGCATCGGGAAGACATCCCTTTCGGGGAGCAGGAAGTTCATGATCGTGAAGACCGATTTCTTGATCTCCCCGGCGTAATTCGTGCCCCCGATCATGACCAGTTTGCGCGCGAAGTCGACGAGGACGAACGCTTCGGAATTCGTACCGTCGATTTCCGGTATCGCGTGGAAATTCGGCAGGTTCAGAATCGTGAAATCCGGGACTTCCCGGGTCGTCCTGCGGATGAAGACGTTACGGGCAAAAAGGCTGTGCCACGCCGTTTCCGTTATGACCTGGATTGCCAGTCGATGTTCCGGATCGGCTCCGGCGTAGCAGTCCTGGATGTAGACATCACGACCCTGGAGGTAGCCCTCCATGCGATTCAGGAGCGCATCGGCGCGTTCGATGTCGATCGCGGTGTTGACTGGACCCCACCAGACCTTGTCGGCCGAGGACGGTTCCCGGACGATGAATTTGTCCTTCGGCGATCGGCCGGTGCGCGCTCCAGTGTGGGCGATGATCGGTCCCATATGAGCGATGAGACCTTCTTTTCGCCGCACGATGTGCTCGTAGAGCACGGGTGTCGTCAGATTGCGGTGGATGTCGCGTACTCGGCGCGAGACGATTCCTTCATTCATCGAGTCCCCCAGTGTCTCATGCGCGATTGTATGTGGAATGAAGCCGCGTGAACGGGCAGGTACGACGTGGAATCCGTGTCATAAGAACGAAGTTCTTTTGTACCACAAGAGGCTCTCCCATTCCATACAGGGCGGTGGCCAAGAGGGCACGGGCTGCTATGCACCGTGTTTTTCTTCTCGCCTTTCCGCACCCCCCCGTCGAAGCCGGTAGTAGTTACGGATCCCTGGATTCACGGCAATGATTTTTTGAGGTGTCTCCCTCGATTGTTGGAGACACCTCATTCCGGACAGGTGCGGCCATGCCGCGGTCCGGCGGAGGTGATTTGTCCATGAGATTACGTACTCTTTCGCTGGTTTTGTTGATCGGGTTGACCGCCGCGGGTTGCGGCAAGAGCATGAGTTCGGTCAACCCCGCTCTGGAACCCACTTCGCTCCTCTATCCTTTCGAGCCGATCCCAGTGGCTACGTACGAGGGTATGGGCCTGGCCAAACATAAGGACCTCCGAATTGCCCAGGAGATGGCCCGCAGCCAGGCAATGTCCGATCTGGGCTCGAACATCTTCGAGACGGTTACGTCCCAGGTTAGCGAGGTCATCAGCAGCCGTGGTTCCGACGCATCGTTGTTTACCGCCGTTCGCAACCTTTCGACGAGCGTCCCGCTTGTCGGCAAGAAGTTCATCGAATACCGGATCGGCCAGAACACCGGCACCGTCTACTGCCGCGTCTACATGGCCAAGAGCGAAGTTGACGAGCATCTGATGGATCGGCTCGTCCAGCTCAGCCAGGACCTGATCGATACTGCTATCAAGGATCAGTTGACAGCATCCCTTTCCGGTCATGGGACCGTCAGCGCGGATATCCAGAGCCTCACGCTGTTCCACGAACAACAGTTGCGCCGGGCCCAGGCGGAGAACCGAGGCAACCGGAACTGAGAGAGTGTCCCCATGGAGGCTTGGAAAGAAATGTCGCGTCCCGTCCTGGCGATTGCTGTTTCCCTGCTAGCGGTCTCGTGCGCGGGTGTCCGGCCCGTGCAGCTGGGGCCGCCGACCGGGGTTCCAGTGGACCTGGCATGGGGATACGGTGTGGAGAAGGTGCGCGGCGAGCCCGACGTGGCGCGCCGCGCCGCACATTTGAAAGCGCTCGACGACCTGCTGACCCGCGGCCCCTTGCTCGTGTCCAAGGTAGTGCGGGACTCGACCCGGGTTCGTGACGCGCGATCGGCCGAGCGTACGCTCGAAAGCACTTTCCGTCTGCGCGCATCGAGCATGATCCAGCCGAGCTTCATCCGGCAGGGGTTCGAGGACGGTTTCTCATGGGTGTTGGTCGGAGCAACTCCGTCCGACATCGAACGGGGCTGGGAGGAGTTTCTGGTGTGGCGAGACGACAGGATCGCCGAAGCCATCCACTTGTTCGAGCTGGCCGAAGGGCCCCAACGCATCGGCTTCCTGGAGGCGTCATTCACCATACTCGAAGAGGCGGGCGCCGAAAACGATTCCGGCCTGAACTTCTACAGGGTGAAGACTGCACTGGATGCCGAACGCCGGCGTATCGCCGAACTGGGGGCGATGCGAGCCAACGTCGTGCGGTTCCTGTCCGCCGGAGAATTGAGCGCTGCCGATCAGACGCTCAACCGAGCCCTGCTGTCGGGGCTGACCCCCGCTGAATACGAATCGCTGAAATACCGCATCGAGGACCAGCGTTCCCGCGCGGCATCCTTCGTCAGGGCCGGTGACGCGCTGTATGACGACGGCAAGTACAAGGAGTCTCTCCAGCGTTACGGCGAGGCCGCGCGTCTGGACGTGAACCACCCGGCGCTCACTGCTAAGACTGCGATGGCCGAGAGCGCCCACCGAAGCGCACGCTCCGCCACCACGCTACGGACCCTGGGTATCATCAGTTCGACTGTCGGGCACGTCCTCAGTGAGTACTTCGAGTCTAAGCGGGAACAATCCCGGAGCGAGGGTGAAGACCAGGAAGACAAGGAAGACAAGGAGGAGGAGCAGGCCGAACAGGATCGAGACGAGCCCAGACTCAGGAGAAAACACGAATCCCGACGAGAGCATGACCCCGAGGAAGAGGACGAGGATAAGGAACAGACCGATCCGGACGCGGAAGATGATGAGGCAGAAAATGAAGATGATGAGAAAGAAGACAAGGACAAGCCGGAGCCGGTTCAGCCCATCCTGATCCGGATTCCTGCCACCAAGGCCAAACCACCCGGAGGTCCACCGGCCCACTGAAGCCGCGGTGCTATACTCCCGGGAATGGATGCCGACCGGCAGGCGCTGATCGAAGTGATCCGTGAGCATTCGCTCAGAATGGGCGATTTCGTCCTTACCTCCGGAAAGAAGGCGTCCTACTACCTCGACTGCCGCGTAACGACGCTCCATCCCCGAGGGGCGCTGTTGACGGCGAGATTGATGCTCAAGTCGATCCGCGACAATGGTATCCATGCGGTAGCGGTCGGCGGTCTGACTCTCGGAGCCGACCCCATCGTCTCGGCCGTCGCCGTCGTAAGCGAGATCGAGCAGACACCCCTCCCAGCATTTATCGTCCGTAAGGAATCCAAGAAGCACGGACGGGGTCGGCAGATCGAGGGTTGGAGCGGCGAACCGGGTGCCTCGGTGATCGTCGTCGACGATGTCTGCACCACCGGTGGTTCAATGCTGGAAGCCTGCGACCGTGTCGAGGAGGCGGGCTACCGTGTGGTTGCCACGATGTGCGTCGTCGATCGACTGGAGGGCGGCGGAGAGACGATCGCCGCCAGGTATCCTTTCTTTCCGCTGTTTACCGTCGACGAACTGCTTCCCGAAGGCGTGGTGCCGGCATCGTGATACGTCTTCCCTACGTCGCCCTGCTGACGGTGTTGCTGTCGGTGCTGGTCGCCCGGTCGGCGCCTGCACCCGAGCAGTTGTTCCTGACGACCATGGGGCCGCTCGATCCGAGCGAGCCCGTTACCTTCTGGATAGCCGACGGGCAGGGTGTTTCGGGATATCAGGCCACCGATCAGGATCTGGCGCGGACAGCTCTCGATGCGTGGGCGCGGGAGAGCGACGGGCTGCTGCGATTTGTCGAAGCGGCCTCGGAGGAACGAGCGCTGATCCGCATCAGCTGGGTTGGCGGAAACCAGGGGCGGTTCGGCGAGACTCGCCGGATTCGTGTCGGCGGCAGACCTGGCGCGCTGGTGTTCGTCATGCCCGACATCGCAGCTCTGGGGCCGGCATTGGCGACCGCCTCAGAAAAGGATCCGCTACTGCGGGACACGATCGTTTACTTGACCGCGATCCACGAACTCGGCCATGCCGTCGGGCTGCCCCACACCGATGATTTCGCCGACATCATGTACTCGTTCAGCTTCGGCGGCGACATCGTGGAATACTTCGAGCGATACCGCAGATTGTTGGACGGCCGGTCCGACATCCGCTTCCACTCGGGATTGTCGGAGAACGACAGGGAGATCCTACGCCGCGTCTACGGTCTGGACGAAGACCTTTAGTGGCCTGTACCACCCATATTGGGACCAGCGCCGATGGGTCTTCGAGGCGAGGTCGAGGCGTGAGTCGGAAGTCGATGCTCATTCATCGACGACGGGTCGCAACGACGAGATCGCCTCGAACCCCCATCGGCCCGAAGGGTTGCGGCGAAATTGCATCGTCTTCGGCGTCATCGGCTTCTCGCAATGAAAGCCATTTCCTCGGCGCCGATTCCTTGAATCCAATACCATTTGGCCGCAACGCTGGTCCCAATATGGGTGGTACAGGCCACTAGCTCCGCTTAGATCCTCTTCTTCAGCTTCTCGACCAGATCCGTCTGCGACCGCACGCCGAGCTTGACGAAAATCGACTTCAGATGGTTCCTCACCGTATTCGGTGCAAGGTTGAAGTTCTTTGCGATGGTTCGGACGCGATCGCCGCTCACCAGAGCCCGCAAGACCTCGGTTTCCCGCCGGGTCAGAGCCTTGAATCCGTCGAGTTCCTCGGGGCTGAGTTGTTCAACCTGGATGGATTGATCCATACCGAGTAACGCCAACTCGCCCGCGATGCGATGGAGCGCCGATTCCAGTTTGGTCACCTGCTTGCGGAGCCTGGTATCCGGTCCGCCGTTCGAACCATTGCCCTGCCCGAGCGGCAGGGGTGCCTGGTCTGGCTTGTCCTGTTGGGACGTCTCGAACATCGCGCCCTCGTAGTAGCTGGGCTCGCCCGACTTGTCGAAGACGACGCGCGAGTGGATGGAAACAAGAACCGTCGTTCCGTCCTTTCGTCGCAGCCGACACTCGACGTTGCGGACGGAGCCATCCTGGTGCGCTTCCTCGGCCGCACGGTGACGCGCTTGCGGTTCGACGAACAACTGCCGTCCGATGTTGGTGACTTCGCCCATCAGCTGCTTTGGGCTCTCGTATCCCAGCAACTCAGCCAGTGCGGAGTTGGCCACCAGGAATCGTCCGTCCGGCGTTGATCGATACATGCCGACCTGCGAGTTTTCAAAGAAAGCCTGATAGTCGTCCAAGCGGCCCGGAGTGGCTGTGACAATCGTTGGCATGGTTCCCCTTCGTTTTTAGAATCTAGGTTCTAATTTTTCGATTGTAAATTCTACATCAATTCTGCTTTGGCTTGCCACCTCAACCAATCGATGCAACACAAGCGTTGAATCGTTCTGCTGGAGTTTCAAACTCCAGCGTCTTACGCGGCCGTTCATTGAGCTTACGTGCCACCTTGTTCAGGTGCGCCTGCGAGTGCACCGATAAGTCGGTTCTCTTTGGGAAGTACTGTCGGAGCAGGCCATTCGTGTTTTCATTGGAACCACGTTGCCATGGACTCTGCGGATCGCAGAAGTAGACGTCGATGTCGGTCGCCAGGGTAAACCGCCGATGATCTCCCATTTCCTTGCCGCGATCCCAGGTCAGCGATTTATACAGCTCGGTCGGTAGTTTCTTCGCGTGCTTGATCAGTGCAGGCACGACGGTCTTGGTCTGTTTATCCGACACTTTCACCAACATCACGTAACGGGTATGGCGTTCGACCAGGGTCGCAATGTAGGTGTTGTTCGATCCCACTATCAGATCTCCCTCCCAGTGACCGGGAACGGCACGATCTTCGACCTCGGCCGGGCGCTCACGAATCGATACGATATCGGCGAGATCCCCTTTCCCGTGACCTTTGTGACTGGAATGTCGGGATCGACGAATCGTTCGTCTCGACCTCAGATGTCTAAGTAGTTCTTTCTTAAACACCCCGCGCGCCTGCACGAATAGGCTGCGATAGATCGTCTCGTGGGACACGTGATACGACTCATCCTCTGGATAGGATCGCTTCAGCCAGCCGGCGATCTGTTCGGGCGACCAATTCCGCCGGAGCTTCCTCGCCACCATTCGCCGTAACCGCGGATGGCGACCCAACTGACATCGCTTCGGGCGACGGGCCCGGTTCCAAGCCTGTTCATCGGCGACAGACGCCCGGTAGTCATCATAGCCCCTATTGCGCTGGATCTCCCGGCTCACCGTCGAGGGTGAACGCCCCAGACACTCTGCGATCGAACGCAACGACTGCTCGGCCGCGATCCCGCGGGAGATCTCCTCACGTTCCGACAGGCTCAAAGCCAACCTCGACCGTCGTCGTGGTCGAGGACGAATGCCTCCGGTATGCGCCAGCTGACAATATACAGACGATGACAGCTTGCCAAACGCTCGCCCGATCTCATGCAGAGATTCCCCTCGCCGCCACCGATCCCATACCTCCGCCTTCTCCGCCGCCGTGAAACCGAATCGCATCCCTTTCCGCATACACTCCACCTCTTCCTTTTAAGATAAAGTGTTGCGTCGATCCGTTGAGACCAGCCGGGTAAACGCAAAAAAGCCAGGATCCGGCGCGGCGGATGCCGTCCGGCGTTCCTGGCTCGGGTTCCTCTGTTGATACTACTGCTCGACCGGGCTGACGCTGATGAAGCGGCCGTGCCGGCCCCGGTCACGGAATTCGACCACACCGGTCAATTTCGCAAACAGCGTGTCGTCCTTTCCTTTTCCGACGTTGACGCCCGGCTTGAAGCGTGTGCCGCGCTGACGGACCAGTATCGATCCTCCAGTCACGAACTGGCCGGCGAAGCGTTTCACGCCGAGGCGTTGCGCGTTGCTGTCGCGGCCGTTACGTGAACTTCCGACACCCTTTTTATGTGCCATGACGAAGACTCCTAAGCTTTGATCTTGTCCACCAGCAGTTCGGTGAATGCTTGCCTGTGGCCCCGCTTCCGGCGGTACTGCTTCTTTCGTTTCATCTTGAAGACGATGATTTTTGTCGCGCGGTCCTGGGCCAGTATTTTCGCTGACACCTTGGCCTTGGCGATGAGCGGGTCGCCGACGGTGATCTCACCGTCCTTCTCGATCATCAGGACTTCCTTGAGTTCGACCTTGGCGCCCACGTCACCGTCGATCTTCTCGACCCGGAGCTTACCGCCCGGCTGGACCCGGTGTTGTTTTCCGCCGGAACGTATGACTGCGTACATAGCAGGGATCTCCCTTACAAAGACAAACACCAAGTGTACATAGGGTTACGCGTGAGTGTCAACCCGGCGCGGAGGACCCTCCACCTATCTAATTTTACCGGGTCGCTACCACTCTCGGTACGGCTATCTCTTGGCTTTTGGGTGCGCTTTCGAGTATTCCGCTTTCAGGTGCTCCAGGCTCACGTTCGTGTACCTCTGCGTTGTTGAGAGGCTGGAGTGCCCCAGCAGTTCCTGGATGCTCCGAAGGTCGGCGCCGCTTTCGAGCAGGTGGGTGGCGAAGCTGTGCCGCAGGGTGTGCGGGGTCACCTTTCTGCCCGATCCCAGGTGAACCCGGTAACGTTCAATCAAGCGCTGGACTGAACGGACGGTAAGGCGGGAGCCGCGCAAGTTCACGAAAAAAGGTCGGTTGCCGCCCTTGTCCCGGACTATCTTCCCTCCCGGCAAGCGCCGCAGACGTTCGGAATCGTACGTTCGTATCGCCTCGGCCGCATAGCTGCCGAAAGGGACGATCCGCTCCTTGCTGCCCTTGCCGAGGACGCGGACCAGCCGTTCATCCAGGTCTAGATCGAGATCGTTCAGCCCGACCAACTCGCTGACGCGCAGGCCGCTGGCATAAAGCAGTTCGAGGATCGCGCGGTCCCGGAGGTGTTTCATGTCAGGCTCGCCGACAACCTCTATCATTTGTTTAACTTCCGCCTCACTCAGCTTGGATGGGAGACGCTTCGTCAGGCGGGGCGAGGACACCAGTTGGGCGGGGTTTCGTTCCAGGTATTGCCTCCGAACCAGGAACTTGAAGAAGGTGCGAAGAGCCGACAGCGTCCGCGCGACTGAACTCTTCCCGAGATCGGCGAGATAGAGCGTGTTGAGAAAATCCCGGATCAGAATGTGATCGATCCGGGCGAGCGCGACGCCGCGCTCATCCAGAAAGGTATCGAATCGATTGAGGTCGCGCTTGTAGTTTGAGTGGGTGTGTGCCGAAAGAGAGCGCTGTCGCAGTTCGTCGAGGAACGCTTCGATTTCCCGGCCAATCATGGGTTCTGGCGTCGGCGGTCCTCGGCGATCAATCGCGAAAGCTCCTCGCCGAAAGCCTGACCGACGCGGCGGGTAATAGGCCCGACCTTACCGTCCCCGACCAGCGAGTCATCGACCCGAGTGATAGGCAACAAGCCCTTGGCTGTGCTTGTCAGGAACATTTCGTCGCACTCGGCAATGATGGCGGGACTGAATTTCCCCTCTACCAACTGAATGCCGAGCTTGTCGACGATCTCCAACACGATGTTCCTGTGGATTCCCCACACGATGCCGGCGTCCCCGGATGGCGTCAGTATTTCTCCGTTGCGGACCAGGAAGACGTTGGAGCGTGTCCCGTCGGACAGATTACCCTCGGGCGTCTGCATGATCGCCTCGATCGCGCCGGCGGTCCGCGCGGCCCGCGCGCCCAGGACCTGATGAATGAGGCTGCCGCTCTTGATCATCGCGATCTCGGGATCCCGGCGCAGGTTCGACAGGGTCACCGCCGCGCCGTCCCGGTACGCCTCCTCGGAAGGCAACCGCAGCGGGAACACGATGAGGACCATCGCCGGCGTTCGGCATTCCTCCGGGTCGGGGTTCAGGTCGCCCACACCCCGGGTGACGATGATGCGGACCATCGATTCCGGGTTCCCGGCGGCTTCCAGGGTGCGACGTACCTCGTCTCCGAGACGCACCAGGTCCCAAGGAATCGTCAACGCGACCCCCGCCGCCGATCGCTCGAGGCGCGCGAAGTTCCGGTCCAGGAACAGGGGCCGGCGTTCGTAGGTCCGGAGCACTTCGTAGACAGCGTCACCGTAGAGGAACCCGTGGTCGAAGACCGGGATCCGGGCGTCTTCCGGTTCGACGATCGTTCCGTCGATATTTACTCGGGTTGACACTGTCTGAGCCTCTCGATTGCGCGTTCCGAGATCAGGCGCTGCCGCTCCTTCTTCGGGATCCTCTTTCCTGTGTCCGCAACCGGGGGCAGCAAGCCGAAGTTGATGTTCATCGGTGCGAAGTTCTTCTGTGGAGTGGAGACGTATCGGCACAGCGCACCGGTTGCGGTGTCTGTCGGCGGCGTCCAGAGCGGTTTTCCCGCGGCACTTCTTGCCGCATTGATGCCGGCGACCAGACCCGTTGCGACGTTCTCGATATAGCCCTCGGTCCCGGCGAGTTGTCCGGCGAAGAAGACGCGGGCTTGGGACCTCGACGCCATTGTCGGTTCGAGGACTCGAGGCGCATCGATATAGGTGTTCCGGTGGATCTGCCCAAGGCGCAGGAACTCCGCGTTCTCCAGTCCGGGAATCATCCGGAATATGCGGCGCTGCTCGGGGAACTTGAGATGGTTCTGGAAGCCCACCATGTTGTAGGACGTCTGCATCAGGTCTTCCTGCCGGAGCTGGACCACGGCGTATGGCCGCCGACCGGTCCGGGGATCCTCCAGGCCGACGGGCTTCATCGGCCCGAACCGCAATGTGTCCGGGCCGCGACGGGCGAGCTCTTCGACGGGAAGGCATGCCTCGAAAAACGACGTCTCTTCGAAGTCGTGGAGGACCACGTCTTCGGCGTCGGTGAGCGCCCGGTAGAACCGCTCGTATTCTCCCTTGTCCATGGGACAGTTCAGGTAATCGTCGTCGGCCTTTCCGTACCGGGAGGCCGCGAACACGCGATCGCGGTCGATTGTCTGGGCGTCGATGATCGGCGAGATGGCGTCGTAGAAGTACAGGTGCTCCCTGCCGCAGAAGCGCTGGATCGACTCTGAGAGTTTGTCCGAGGTCAGGGGTCCGCTGGCCACGACGACTATCCCCGAATCCGGAATGTCGGGCATTTCCTCGCGGTGGAGCGTGATGTTTCCCTCAGCTTCGATTGCGGCGGTCACGCCGCGAGCGAACTTTTCTCTGTCGACGGCCAACGCCCCGCCGGCGGGAACGCGTGTTTGTTCCGCGACGTCGAGCAGGAGCGAGCCCATCAGACGCAGTTCCTCCTTGAGGAGCCATGAGGCGTTGTGAGGCTGATCGGACTTCAGGGAGTTGCTGCAGACGACCTCGGCGAGTAGGTCGGTCCGGTGGACGGGCGTCGCCGAGACCGGCCGCATTTCATACAGCCGCACCCGAACGCCACGCCGCGCCGCCTGCCAGGCGGCCTCGGAACCGGCCAGCCCTCCGCCGATGACGGTAATTTCCTCGCCACTCACACGGCAATTATATCAACGGGATTCAGACCGTCCTGGCACCCGTAGTGAAAAATCGCCAAGGCAATAGCGGCGCTTTATGGGCGCCAAATAATGGGCGGTCGGAGGCACCCGCCCATTAGTGGCCTGTACCACCCATATTGGGACCAGCGCCTCGAATCCCCATCGGCCCGAAGGGTTGCGGCGAAATGGCATCGTCTTCGGCGTCATCGGCTTCTCGCAATGAAAGCCATTTCCTCAGCGCCGATTCCTTGAATCCAATACCATTTGGCCGCAACGCTGGTCCCAATATGGGAGGTACAGGCCACTTGTGTCGCCCGACTGTTCACTGCAGGCGGCTAGGCGGCTTCGACAGGTACCTTGTAATCGCAGGACTCTTCGTTGCAGTACCGGATCTGCCCTTCTTTCTTCGTGGATTTCTCCAGAAGGTAGGGGGAGTTGCACTGAGGACACTTCTCCGGAATAGGCTTCTGCCAGACGACGAAGTCGCAGTCCGGGTAGTTGGCGCAGCCGTAGAAAGCTTTCCCGCGTTTGGTCCGGCGCTCGGTCAGCTCGCCACCGCAGTCTGCCCGCGGGCAGGGCACACCAATCGTCTTCGGCTTGATGTACTTGCACTTCGGGTAGTCGGAACAGGATGTGAACGGACCAAAACGTCCTTCCTTAAGGACCAGGTTGGACCCGCACTTGGGACAGGGTTCGTCCAGGATCTTGTCCGGAACCTTCGGTTTGTTCTCACCTGGCCCCAGCTTACGCGTGGTCTTGCAGTCCGGATACCCGGTGCATGCCAGGAACGGCCCGAAGCGACCGCGTTTGAGCGCCATCGGCTTGCCACAGTTTTCGCACGGCGGAATCTCTTCCTCTTCCTCGGTCTTTGCGGCCTCTCCCTCGTCGTCACTGTCCGACGCCAGTTCCTTCGTGAACTTGCAGTCTGGATACCCGGTGCAGGCGAGGAAGCTGCCGAACTGGCCCCACTTGATGACCATCGGCTTGCCGCACTTTTCGCACTTCTCGTCGGTGGGGATTTCCTGTCGCTTGATGTTCTCCATGTTCACCTTGGCCAGGTCCAGGTCCTTGGCGAACTTGGTGTAGAACTCATCCAGCGCTTCAACCCAGGTTCTCTTGCCCTCTTCGACTTCGTCGAGTTCCTCCTCCATTCGTGCTGTATACGCGACGTCGAAGATATCGGCGAAGTGTTTGACCAACTGATCGGTAACGACCGTCCCCAACTCCGTCGGGCGGAACTTGTTCTGTTTCTTCAGAGCGTACTCCCGATCCTGGATGGTCGTCAGGATGGCGGCGTAGGTCGACGGCCGGCCGATACCTTGTTCCTCGAGTGCCCGGACCAGGCCGGCCTCGCTGAATCGGGGAGGCGGCTCCGTGAAGTGCTGCACCGGATCCAGGTTCAGCAGCCGCAACTGCTCCCCTTCCGTCAGGGGAGGCAGCGACACGCTCTGATCCTCGGGACCCGCTTTCGTGTCCTCGTCGGAGGATTCTTCGTAGACCTTCAGGAAGCCGTCGAACTTCTGAACGCGGCCGTTTGCGCGGAACATGTAGTCCTGAGATTCGATATCGACAGTTGTCTGATCGTAGACCGCCGGGTTCATCTGGGAGGCGATGAACCGCGTCCAGATCAGCTTGTACAGCTTCAACTCGTCGGCGCTCAGATACCCCTTGATACTGTCGGGCGAATGTTCGACGAACGTCGGCCGGATGGCCTCGTGAGCATCCTGGGCATCCTTTTTGCTCTTGTAGACGACCGGCTTTTCGGGCAGGTAGTCACCGCCGAATTTCTCCGAGACGTGCGCGCGCACCATGTCCATCGCTTCGCCCGCGATGCGTGTCGAATCCGTACGCATGTAGGTAATCAGGCCGACGCTACCTGCGTCGCCGATTTCTTTTCCTTCGTAGAGCCGTTGCGCCAGCATCATCGTCTTCTTGACGGTGAAGCGGAACCGCCGCGAGGCGTCCTGCTGCAGCTTGCTGGTCGTGAATGGGGGGACCGGGCGACGCTTCCTCTCCTTCTTGACGACCGAGCGGACGGTGAAGCCCGCATCCCGGACCGCCTTGACGATGTGGGTCGCCTCGGCTTCGTTATGGATCTCGATGTTCTTGGATTGAAATTTTGCCAGTCGCGCCTCGAAAGCGGGGGGCTTTGCGCCTTCGAGTTTCGCCGCGATCGACCAGTATTCTTCGGTCTTGAACTCCTGAATTTCTCGTTCTCGCTCGACGATGAGGCGCAGGGCGACCGTCTGGACTCGCCCGGCGGAGATTCCGCGCCGGACCTTGTCCCAGAGCAGCGGGCTGACCTGGTAGCCCACGATCCGGTCCAGGATGCGCCGGGCCTGCTGGGCGTCGACGGTGTTTGAGTTGATCTCGGACGGGCTCTCTATCGCGCTTCGGATGGCCTTCGGGGTGATCTCATTGAAAAGGACGCGGAGAATTTCCCGTCCCTTGCCCTCGAGGAGTTCCTTGAGGTGCTGACATATCGCTTCGCCCTCTCGATCCGGGTCGGCCGCGAGGAAGATCTTGTCCGCCGACCGTGCCGCCGCGCGCAGTTCCTTGACGATCTTTTCCTTTCCCGGGATCAGCTCGTAACTAGGTTGGAACTCCTTGTCGACATCGATGCCGAGCTTGCTCTTGGGCAGGTCTTTAACGTGTCCGACCGAGGCCTTGACGACGTAACCCGCGCCCAGATACTTTCGGATCGTGTTCGCCTTGGCGGGAGATTCGACTATGACGAGCTTTGTTTTTGCCTTCGTCTTTGCTTTCGTTTTTGCTGCTGCCATTCAATACCTCGAAGGGAACTCCGTCGCGAGACAATGTAGTTATTAAGTCGTGTCGCGATAAAAATCAACCTCTCCATTTCCGGCTGAGTTCCTAAACGCCTTGTTTCGAGCCGGCTAGACGGCGATAAGTTTTTTCCTGCGGACCGGCCGACCCGTCATCGCCTCTTGATGTAAAGTTCGCCCGGGAGTTTTCGAATACGGTCGGCCAATTCCAGTTCAAAGAGCGCACGGTACACCTCGCCGGCCGGCAAGTCCAGCCCGCCAAGAAGCATGTCGATGGCCACCTCCTTCCATTCCGATAGCGCATCGAGAACTCTACGTTGGGGAGCGGGGAGCGAGCGGGCCGGGGACTCTGAGCCGTCGTTCGCCCTGCCGGTGGGTCCGGGGAGGGTTCCTGGCAGCTCCTCAACGATATCCTGCCATCTGGACACGAGGACGGCGCCCTGCCGGATTAACAAATTCGGCCCACGGCTCTTGTCCGACTGGATCGGTCCCGGTACGGCGAACACCTCGCGATTGGCCTCGAGCGCCATGCGGGCGGTGATGAGGGAGCCCGATCGTTCGTTGGCCTCGACCACAACGGTCCCCAGAGTCATCCCCGCCAGTATCCTGTTTCGGCGCGGGAAGTGGGCGGGTAGGGGAGGAGCTCCCAGAGAGAACTCCGAGATGATCGCGCCATTAGCGACGATCTGTTTGGCGAGAGCGGAGTTTTCCTCAGGGTAGATCCGGTCCAGGCCCGTCCCGAAGACGGCCACCGTCGTCCCACCGGCCAGGGCTCCCCGGTGCGCCGCCGCGTCGATGCCGCGCGCGAGTCCTGAGGTCACGACCAGGCCCGACCGAGCGAGGTCCTGGGCCAGGGATTCGGCGGCGTTGATGCCGTAGGGGCTCGCACGTCGGGCGCCGACCAGGGCAATGTGGGGCCGGGCGGGGTCCCAGGCCGCCCCGCGCACATAAAGGACCAGCGGTGGCGTGGCGGTCTCGCGCAGCAACAGTGGATAGTCCTCGTGTTCCAGGTGGATGATACGGATGCCGTGCTCGGATGCACGCTCACACTCCCTCGAGGCGGCTTCGAGTGAGGTGACCGCAGTCAATTCCGAGATCGCGTCGGCCGGGATTGACCTTGCTCCCAGATCAGCTGGTCTCATGGCTGGGACGGCTCGAGGATCGCCCGTGGCGGCGAGAAGTTCGTGCGCCGCGCGAAGGCTGAGGCCCCGGGCCAGGTGCAGGCGGAGGTATGCCAGCGTCCGTTCCATCGTTCAACCTCAAAGCACGTGGCATGCCGTACGGATGTTATCTTTCCCGACGATGACGACGTCCGAACCGGAAGACTTCATCGTCGGTTTTGCCGGCACGCTCGGAGAGGGTCCCGCCGATGTGATCGACGTTGCCTGTGGTCGGGGCCGGCACGCTCTCTACCTCGCCGGTTTGGGCCACCATGTGGTCGGCCTGGATCGAAACGCCGTCCGTATCCAGGAACTGGCTGCCGAAGCTCGGCGGCTGGGCCTTTCCGTCGACGCCTTTGAGGTCGATGTCGAGTCCATGTCCCTGCTGGACGGGTGTGCCGACGCGATCGTCAACACTCTCTTTCTCTACCGGCCGCTCTTCGCGTCTTACGTCCGCGCCCTGCGTCCAGGCGGCGTGCTGTTGTTTCGGACGTTTACGACGGACAATATCGATGTCCTCGGCAACGAGAGGCCCGGCAGAGGATTCCTGCTCGATCCCGGGGAATTGCGCGGATCCTTTCCGGAGCTGGAGATCGTGCACTATGCCGAAGCGGTGACCGGGGGCCGGGCTATGGCGACGCTTGTGGGACGGAAAGCGGTTGCTTGATCGAGCCGGGCGGGCCGAGGCCCCGCTCCTACACGTGACCAGAATGTGGCTTGACGGTGGCAACCTGTGACAGAATTGGAGATCGAACTAATTCCTCAGTCGATTGGAGAACATATGCTTCGAACTACTGTCGGCTTACTCGCGCTGGTTCTAGTGGCTGCAGTTCCCGGGATCGCCCAGCACGCCGACGACGCTTTCGTCGGGCAGCCCGCCCCGGAACTCAAGGTCAGCGAATGGATCAACTCCGAGGCGCTGACTCTGGAAGGGCTCCGAGGCAAGGTCGTCCTTCTGGACTTCTGGGCCTGGGATTGTCCCGAGTGCTCAAAGACCTTGCCCCATCTCAAGGACCTGCACGCGAAGTATTCCGATCAGGGACTGGTGATCATCGGTGTCCATACCCCGCGGGCGCTCTATGAGAAGGACGTCGGAAAGGTAAGGGAGACTGCGGCGGCCAAGGGAATCGAGTATCCGATCGCAATCGATCACGAGTACCTGACCTGGACCGACTACCTCGGCGCAGCTTGGCCGACGCATTTCGTCGTCGACCAGAACGGCATCATCCAGCTCAGCCATACTGGTACTGGCCGGTATGAAGAAACCGAGGAAGTCATCCAACGGCTCCTCAAAGCCTCGGACCGGTAGGGTAAGAGGCCGCGTGCGGTGCGCCAAGTTGTCCTCATCCTGACGGTGATTTTTGCCCTCCTGACGGTGGGCGTGCCCGCCTCCGGTGGGCTCCGGGGTGCCGGGCAAGAGGGTTATGCCCTGGCGAAAGGGACGGTATTCACCAATCAGGGGTTCTCGCTGGGCGGTGCCGAGGTCGAAGTGATGCGAATCGACATCGAGGAGGATAGGAGAGACGACACCCGCCAGCGGGCCTTCAGCAACCGCCAGGGCGAATTCGCGTTCCGGCTGCCTCCCGGCCCGTCCCGATGGGAGGTCACGGTTCGCGCTGATCACTTCAAGGTCAATCGACGTGAGTTTGAGATCTTCGCAGAAGAACGTGTGGACTTTACGATACTCCTCGAACCTGAAGGCCGCTAGCAGACTCGGTCTGCTGGTTCTGGCCCTCGGATGGACCACCATTCCCGCGGCCGCGCAGCCGCCGCCGCGCCCGAAGACCGTACGCGGTGTCGTTCGCGATTTGAGAGGACAGGGGATCGCGGACGCCCGGGTGTTTGTCCGCAACATGGAAGACAACGTCATCCGGACGCTCCCAACCGACCGGGAGGGGTTGTATTCGATCTTCGGGCTGCCGCCTACGATCGATTACGAAATCCATGCCGAGTTTCGCGGCGAGTCTTCCGAAACGAAGATCGTCAGCGGATTTCTGGATCGACAGGACAACGTCCTGAACTTCGAACTCAACATGACCATCATCCCTGCCGCCGACGCCCTTGGCCAGGATGAAGACGATCCGGTCGTGGAAACCTTCGACCGGGTGCGGATCTATGGATCGTTTGAGATGCCCGAGAACCTCCCGGCCCCGATTCCGGCCGCTCTGCTGCTCCACGGTTTCGGCGAGAGCAGGGTGGTCTGGGAGGATCTCGAAGAAAGGCTCCTGGCCGAGGGCTGGGCCGTGATGGCCATCGACCTACGGGGCCATGGCCTCAGCACGACTCGCAACATGGAAGCGATTACGCCGCAGCAAGAGTGGCGAACCGACTCCCGGGGGTTCCCGCAGGACATCGAACCCGCGCTGAACTGGCTGCAGTCGCATGCCAGACTGGACTCCAACCGCATTGCGGTGATCGGCGCGGACGTCGGCGCCAACCTGGCGTTGATCGCCGGCGGGCGCTTTCCGGAGGTGGGTACGGTCGTTGCAATCAACCCAAACCTTGCCGAAGCGTTAGAGCTGGCCGGCACGGCGCGTGCTTTCACTCCCCGTATGGCCCAGTTGATCGTTCCCGACGAGGAGGTCGGTTCGAGTATCCGTGCCTATGTCACCGGCGCTTCCCGGATCACGGTCGTTCGCCCGGAGTTCGAGGGGACCGGTGCATGGTTGGCGGCAGGGGAGACTATCGACGAAATCCTCCGCTGGCTAAAAGATACGTACTTCTAAGTTCTTCTTGAGCGGCGCTCTATGAGCGCCGAAAAAGAAAGTCGGCGGTCAGTAGACCACCGCTACAGCCTTAGCGCCTCGAGGTCGATTTCAGGCTGATCCGCCCACTTTTTCTTCAACTGGCCGCACGCCGCCGAGATGTCGTCTCCGCGGCTCTTTCGGATGAAGGCATCGACGCCACGCTGACGCAGAATCCCCTGAAACCGCGCGACGACGGCCTCATTCGGCCTCCTGAAGACCAGGTCGGGAGATTCGTTCAGCGGGATCAGGTTGACCTTGGCGTCGATACTTGCGGCGATCCGTGCCAGAGCGAGTGCGTCGTCGCCCGAGTCGGTGGTATCGGCCAGCAGGACGTACTCCAGGGTGATGCGTTGCCGCAGCTTGAGAGGGAACCGGCGAAGGGCTCCCACCAGGTCGGCGATGGGGTAGGTCCGGTTGATCGGCATCAGCCGGTCGCGCTTCTCGTCGGTCGCTCCGGTCAGCGAGATCGCAAGGTTGGGGATCAGCGGCTCTGCGGCCAGCCGAGCGATCTCGGGAACCAGGCCTGCCGTCGACAGCGTGATCCGAGACATCGACATGTTGAGCCCGGCCGCGTCGTGCAATATCCCCAGCGCTTTCATCACGTTGTCGTAGTTGTGGAGGGGCTCCCCCATCCCCATCAGGACGATGTTGAAGTGGTCTCTGAGGTCGGGACTGACGTTGTCACGCTGGGCGACGATCACCTGGGAGACGATCTCGCCAGCTGTCAAATGGCGGCTGAAGCCGAGTTGGCCGGTCAGGCAGAACTGGCAAGCCAGCGCGCACCCCACCTGGGACGACACGCAGATGGTGTTTCGCGCTCCGTCCGGTATGAAGACGGCTTCGGCCAGTTCCCTGTCAGCGAGTTGTATCAGGTAGCGTCGGGTGCCGTCTTCGGCCTCGAACCTGCGGGCGACCGGGCTTGGTCTGATGTCGACACGGCTTTTGAGCGATGCGCGCAACGGCCTGGGCAGGTTCGTGACCAGATCCAGATCGTCGATCCAGTGCCGGTAGACGGCTTCGAAGAGTTGAGTTGCGCGAAAGCTGCGGTCCAGACCCTCGGACAATTCGGCCCGTGTGAGGTCGAAGAATGATGGCGGTGCGGAAGTTTCGGACGGATCGTCCACTAATCGCTGGTGGCGTCGGTCGCCAAGGCCCGTTCCTCGATCAGCCGTTCCATCTGGGACATCCACTGGGGGCTGCTCCAGGCTTCGACCCAATGCTTGCTGATAATGTAGCCGTTGCCGTCGATCAGGAAGGTTTCCGGGTAACCGGTCACCTTGTAGCGGCCGCGGGCGATCTGCTGGGCCGGATCGTGCAGGGTCGGAAGGTCGAGCTCGTACTTCTCGTAGAAGTCTTCCACGGCGCTCCACTGCGTGTCGGCGCTGACGGCGAGCATCTGGAACGGCTTGCCCTCAAAAGCCTTGTTCATCGTCATCATGTCCGGCATCTCTTCGATGCACGGCTTGCACCAGGTGGCCCAGAAGTTCAAGAACACGAGCTTGCCCCGGAAGTCGCTCAAGCGAACGATTTCCCCATCGCCGTCCTTGAGCTCGAAGTCCGGAGCCTGGGAACCGACGCCGATCGGCGGCTCGGTGTTCAGGATCACGGCCACGGCCACTAAGCCTACCGCGGCAAAGAAGATGGCGGGTTTCCAACGCATGAATCCATTGTACCGATACTTGCCCGGGAGGCGAAAAAATATCCACAAGTTCCCCCGACTTGTCCTCGGGTGTACCGATACTCATCCGGCGGGGCAGACGTTCTGCACCCGCCCTCGTTCCGGCGCATCCCGGGAAGGTGCGCGGAGCGCCCTGTCTCCTTTTTTCGACAATGTCCATACGTGTTTCGGTTCTCGGCAGCGGCAGCCGCGGTAATGCCACCTTCGTCCGGGCTGGAACAGTCCGGTTGCTGATAGACTGTGGTCTCAGCCGGCGGACGATCCAGAAGCGCATGCGGGCCATCGGGGAGGACCCTGACAGCCTCGATGCCGTGTTGATTACGCACGAGCACACCGATCACATCGGGGGACTGCCGGTCATGCTCAAGAACGCCTCGATCGAGGCGTTCTTGTCGTGCGGGACTATCGACAAAAGCCGTGCCGAGACCTTCGAAACGAACGGTTCGGCGATCGTGCCGATCGTCCCCGGCCGCAGCTTTGCCATTGGCGACGTCGAGGTGGACGCGTTCAGCGTGCCCCACGATAGTGAGCAACCGGTAGCGTTTTCCATCCGCTACCGCGGCATCAAGGTGACCCAGTTGACCGACCTTGGATGGATTCCAGACGACGTGGCGACCTCGGCCGCCGGGAGCGATGTCCTGATCCTGGAGTCGAACCATGACCTGGACATGCTCCGGATGGGGCCGTATCCCTGGAGCCTGAAGGAGAGGCTTACGAGCCGATACGGCCACCTGTCGAACGCTGCGGTGGGCCGTTTTCTCGGCGGGTCATACGACGGCGGAGCCGCTCACGTCGTGTTGGCCCACTTGAGCTCGAAGAACAACCACCCGGAGATCGCACGACTCGAGGCCCGGGCCGCGCTCGAAGCACGGGGCCTCGATGCGGACACCGTGTCACTGGCTCGTCAGGATGAACCGAGCACACCGATTGAGCTGGGTTAGGTACAATAGAGAGTGATTCCCCGCTATACGCGGCCCGAGATGGGCCGAATCTGGCAAGAAGAAAACAAGTACCGGCAGTGGCTTGCCGTCGAACTGGCGGCGACGACCGTGCTCGAAGCCGAAGGCGTCGTGCCGCCCGATGCCGCCGAGGAGATCCGACAGCGGGCGAACTTCTCAGTCGAACGCATCGAAGAAATCGAAGCGGAGGTCCGTCACGATGTCATCGCCTTCACGACTGTTGTCGCCGAGCACGTCGGGACTTCGGCTCGCTACTTCCACTATGGCTTGACCTCTTCGGATGTCCTCGACACGGCCCTCGCTCTGCAGGTCAAGGAAGCTTCGAGGATCCTCATCGAAGGTGTCGACCGGCTTCTCGAGGTCCTCGACCGGCGGGCACACGAGTTCAAGACCACGATGATGGTGGGCCGGACGCACGGCATCCATGCTGAGCCCATCATGTTCGGCCACAAACTGGCGATCTGGTACGACGAGGTCCGGCGCCACCGGCGCCGGCTGGAAGACGCCGGCGAAGGGATGCGGGTGGGCAAGCTGAGCGGCGCGGTCGGTTCGTTTGCGCACCTGTCGCCGGACATTGAAGAGAAGGTCATGGAGCGACTCGGCCTCAAGGCCGCTCCGGCCTCTTCACAGGTAGTGCAACGGGACCGGCACGCCCACTACATCTCGACGATCGGCCTGATCGGCGCGACCCTCGAGAAGATTGCCGTCGAGGTGCGGCACCTCCAGAGGACGGAAGTCCGGGAGGCGCAGGAATACTTCTCGTCATCCCAGAAAGGTTCCTCGGCCATGCCGCACAAGCGCAATCCGATCACATCGGAGCAGATATCGGGGCTGGCGCGCCTGCTCCGGAGCAATGTCGTCGCCGCCATGGAGAACGTGGCACTCTGGCACGAGCGCGATATCTCGCATTCTTCGGTCGAACGGATCATCTTCCCGGACTCGACAATCGTCCTGGACTATCTGCTGGACCGAACGGCAACCCTCGTGGACCGTCTCGTGGTCTACCCGGAGAGGATGCGGGAGAACCTGGGCATGATGCACGGCCTGGTCTACTCGGGTCAGTTGTTGCTGGAATTGGTCGAGCACGGCGTCACGCGTGAGGACGCCTATCTGTGGGTCCAGCGAAACGCCACGCGGGTCTGGGACGACGACGTCGGGTTCAAGGAAGCGGTCCTGGCGGATGCCGATATCCAGGCACACCTGGGAGCGGGGGACATCGACCGCGTGTTCGATTCGGCGAAGCTCGAATCAAACGTCGACCGGGTATTCGACCGGGTGTTCGGGGAGAAGGGATGAACGCAAAGGTAATAGTGACGTTGAAGCCCACGGTGCTCGATCCGCAGGGCATCACGATACAGAGAAACCTGGAGTCGGCCGGAATATCCGGGGTCACGGACGTCCGGCAGGGGAAGTACTTCGACGTCGAGGTCGGCGACGACCTCGGGGAGGCGGACCGCGAAGCGCTCGTCGAGCGCCTGGCCAGAGACGTGCTCGCCAACCCGGTGATCGAGAGCTACCGGATTGTGTGGGAGTAGTGGGGAGATGGTTGTCAGTATTCAGTTGTCAGTTAACAGTCGTCAGTAATTATTCACTAGCATGAAGTTCGGAGTCGTCGTCTTTCCCGGTGCCTACTGCGATCACGATTGCTACTACGCAATCCAGACCGTTACGGGCAAGCCCGTCGAGTTTATTTGGCATCAGGAGACTGGGGTCGACGGGTTTGACGCCCTGGTCTTGCCCGGAGGCTTCTCCTACGGGGATTACCTGCGCGCCGGAGCCATCGCAAAATTCTCCCCGATCATGCGCTCGGTGCGGGAGTTTGCCCAGGGCGGGGGCCTCGTGATCGGCATATGTAACGGCTTCCAGATGCTGACCGAATCGGGCATGCTGCCGGGTGCGCTCATGAAGAACGCCGGAACTCGGTATGTCTGTCGCTACCTCAACCTTCGGACAGAAACGTCGGCCACACCCTTCACCTCCGGTATTGATAAGGGTCGGTTGCTCTACATCCCGATCGGCCACGGCGACGGCAACTATGCGGCGGATGAAGAAACGCTCGCGAAGCTCGAAGACGGCGACCGGATCGCGTTTCGCTATGTCGACGCCACAGGCGAACCGACCGCGGAGGCGAACCCGAACGGTTCGGTCTCAAACATTGCCGGAATCGTCAACGAAGGCCGCAACGTTCTCGGGATGATGCCCCACCCGGACCGTTCGTTCGAGGCCATCCTGGGAAGCGAAGACGGACGATTGATTTTTGAATCGATGGTGAACGCGCTGTCGAGGGTCTAATGCTGTAGCGGCGGTCTGTGACAGTCTGTGACCGCCGAAGCCGCAGCGGCGAAGTCCGCCGCCACGAAACGTATGTCCAGCAGCATCACCGACGAAGTTCTTGAACAACACAACCTGACGGGCGACGAATACCGGAAGATCGTCGAGATCCTCGGTCGGGATCCGAACGAGACCGAGCTGGGCATCTTCAGCGTGATGTGGAGCGAGCACTGCAGCTACAAGAGCTCGCGAGTCCACCTGAAACGGCTGCCCACCGAGGGGACCGTCGTCCTGCAGGGCCCCGGAGAGAACGCTGGCATCATCGACATCGGCGACGGTCTCGCGGTTGCGTTCAAGATCGAATCTCACAACCATCCTTCGTTTATCGAGCCTTTCCAGGGAGCGGCCACGGGCGTCGGCGGCATCCTGCGCGACATCTTCACGATGGGCGCGCGTCCGATCGCGACCATGAACAGCCTGCGATTCGGTCCTCTCGAGGAGGCGGACAATCGACGGATCATGGAAGGGATCGTCGGAGGGATAGCCCACTACGGAAACTGCTTTGGCGTGCCTACCGTCGGCGGCGAAGTCTACTTCTCCGATTGCTACTCGCAGAACCCCCTCGTCAACGCTTTCGCGCTGGGGATCTTCGAAAAGGACAAGATCTTCTTCGGGAAGGCCACCGGGGTCGGCAATCCGGTCATCTACGTCGGCGCGAAGACAGGCCGGGACGGGATCCATGGCGCGACGATGGCATCGGCCGGCTTCGGCGAGGACGCCGGTGCCAAGCGTCCCAACGTACAGATCGGCGATCCGTTCGTGGAGAAGCTGCTGCTGGAAGCCTGCCTTGAGGCGATGGAAAAGGGCCTTGTCGTCGGTATTCAGGACATGGGCGCAGCCGGACTGACCTGCTCGAGCTGCGAGATGGGCGCTCGGGGCGGTACCGGCGTGGAGCTGGATCTCGACCAGGTGCCGCAGCGTGAGACCGGCATGACCCCGTACGAGATCATGCTCAGCGAATCGCAGGAGCGAATGCTTCTCGTTTCGGAAAGGGAAAGCACCGCTGAGCTGTTGGCTGTCTTCCACAAGTGGGGGCTCGACGCGGTCGAGGTCGGTGAGGTCACCGGTGACGGCCTCCTCCGCGTCCGCCAGTCCGGTGAAACGTTTGCCGAGGTTCCCAACGGCCCCCTGGCCGACGACGCACCGCTCTACAACCGTCCGATCGTTTCGCCCTCCAAGCCGCGCGTGGACGGCTGGCTGACACGCTACAGCTTTCTGGACGGATCGCCCGCGTCCACCATGGAGGCATTTCGGCAGGCGGACTCCAACCCGGGATCGGTCGATTACGCCGATCTGCTCCGACGAGCGCTCAATTCGCCGAACCTGTCGAGCCGGCGATGGATATGGGAACAGTACGATCACATGGTGCAGTCGAACACTGTGGTCGGTCCCGGTTCCGATGCCGCTGTGATTCGGCTCAAGGGAACGTCCAAGGCCCTGGCGATGGTTCTGGACGGTCCCGCCGTGCACGTGGCGCGCGATCCAAGAGAGGGCGCTCGACAGGCTGTGGCCGAGGCGTGCCGCAACGTCATCTGCTCGGGCGGCCGGCCGGTGGCCGTTACGAACTGTCTGAACTTCGGCAATCCCGAGCACCCCGAGGTCATGTGGCAGTTCAGCGAGGTCGTCGATGGAATGAGGGAGGCCTGCGAGGCCTTCGGGACTCCGGTGACTGGAGGCAACGTCAGCTTCTACAACGAGACCTTCGACGAAGATATTTTCCCGACACCGGTCATCGGGATGGTCGGGCTGCTGGACGATGTCGATACGGCGATGAGCGCGGCCTTCAAGGAAGCGGGCCACCGGATTCTTCTGATCGAGCCGCACTCACGAAGGACCGACATCGACCTGGAAGAGGAGCGGGCGCTCCATAACCTGATCTCGGGTTTGATCGCCGACCGGTTCCTCGAGTCGGCCCACGATCTGAGCGAAGGTGGATTTGCCGTCGCCCTGGCGGAGTGCTGCTTCGGGGCGCAGCGGCGGCCTGCCACGGGTGCCCAGGTGCGCACGCCGTCGAGCATGGAGGTCTGCACGGACCTGTTCGGAGAGTTTCCGACGCGAGTGCTGGTGAGCACGAAGAGTGCAGATACGGTCGTATCGAGGGCCACGGAGTTCGGGCTCAGGGCCCACGACATCGGCAGCGTCGGTGGCGACCGCCTTGTCGTGGAGTATGAAGGGGCAGTGGCCATGGACATGGATATCAACGAACTGGAACGTCTGTGGGAAGGGGCGCTCCCGGAGCTCATGGGAGGCGGTTAGCCGTTGGCCTTTGGCTTTTGGGAATTGGCTGAATTGTCTCAGCCACAGGCCAAGAGCTAATTGCCAACAGCCAACAGCCAACGGCAATCGCGGAACGCTAACGTGTAAACCAACCGCCATTCGGCTACACTAGGATTCCTTAGACCATGTGCGGAATATTCGGCATCGCCAACCACCCCGAATCAGCGCGAATGACCTACCTCGGGTTGTATGCCCTCCAGCACCGCGGACAGGAAAGCACCGGCATTTCCGCCTCCGACGGAGAATTCGTGCGGACGCACAAGGCGATGGGGCATGTGGCCGAGGTCTACACCGAGAAGGCGCTGCACCAACTGGTCGGTAAGAACGCCATCGGTCACACTCGCTACTCGACGGCCGGCGAAAGTTCGGCGGGCAATGCTCAGCCGATTGTCGTCAAGAGCGCGTACGGCCACGTCTCACTCTGTCATAACGGAAACCTGATCAACGCCCGCAGCCTGCGTTCGGAGTTGAAGGAGAGCGGCGCCGTCTTCCAATCGAGCAGCGACAGCGAGGTCATCCTGCACCTTCTGGCGCGAGCCGATGCCGAGGATCTTCCCGCCGCGCTGGCCTCCGCGCTCTCTCGTGTCCAGGGCGCTTTTTCGCTGATCCTTCTGAACGAAGGGACGGTGGTCGCCGCCCGCGATTCCTATGGGTTCCGACCGCTCTGTCTCGGCAAGTTCAACGGTTCCTACGTTGTGGCGTCGGAATCGTGCGCGTTCGACCTGATCAACGCCCGCTACATCCGGGAAGTGCAGCCCGGGGAGATCGTGGTCATCGAGGGCGATAAGATCCGATCGCTCAACGTTCTCCCGGTGACGCGTCAGGCACGGTGCATCTTCGAGCATGTGTACTTTTCCCGGCCCGACAGCATAGTCTTCGATAAGACCGTACAGGGGAGCCGCGATCGGATGGGGCGAATTCTGGCCGAGGAGGCGCCCGTGGATGCTGATATCGTCGTGCCGGTTCCGGACTCCGGTGTGACCGCAGCGATCGGCTACTCTCAGCAGGCGAACATCCCGTTCTCGTTCGGCCTGATCCGAAACCACTACGTCGGGCGGACGTTCATCGAGCCGAAGCAGACGATCCGTCACTTCGGCGTGAAGGTGAAGCTAAACCCGGTCCGCGAGTTGCTCGCAGGACGGCGGGTCATCCTGATCGACGATTCGATCGTGCGCGGGACGACGAGCCGGAAGATCGTAAAAATGGTCCGCGCAGCCGGGGCGCGGGAAGTCCACCTCCGGATCAGCTGTCCTCCGACGGTGTCCCCCTGCTTCTACGGAATCGACACGCCCAACCGAAAGGAATTGATCGCCTCGAGCCATACGATCGAGGAAATTCGCAAGTACACGGAGGCGGACTCGATAGCCTACCTTTCGCTGCCCGGTTTGTTGAAGGCTGTCGAGGGCACCGAGGGCGATTTCTGCACGGCGTGCTACACGGGCGTCTATCCGCTGGACCTGACCGACGAGGTCTTCGATGCCAAGGCGAACGACCGGCAGTTGGACTTGTGGGAGAACCCGGACCCTGCAGAGGAAGACTGGCCCGTCATGAGTGTTCCGGCAAGGGCTGGCGATGACTAACCGGACGCCAGGGACCCACGTCCGCCCATGAGCGAGCGGTCCTTTACCTACCGCGATGCCGGCGTCGACATCGATGCCGCGTCCAGCGCTACCAGACGCATTCGCGATCTCGCGAAGAAGACGTTTACTCGGGATGTGCTCAGCGACATCGGCGGGTTCGGTGGCCTGTTCCGGGCCAACTTTCCAGATCTGGCTGATCCGGTACTTGTCTCCAGCTCAGACGGGGCTGGAACGAAACTGAAGGTCGCGTTCCAGACCGGACGACACAATACGGTCGGTGGCGATCTGGTCAACCACTGCATCAACGACATCGGCGTACAGGGGGCGCGTCCCCTCTTCTTCATGGATTACATTGCGACCGGCCGCCTCGACCCCGACGTGATTGTTTCGGTGGTGGACGGCGTGGCTCGCGCTTGTGGAGAGGCCGGATGTGCGTTGATTGGCGGTGAGACAGCCGAGATGCCCGGCTTCTACGCGGACGGTGAATACGACATTGCGGGTTTCATCGTCGGTGTGGTCGACCAGTCGAAAATCATCGACGGCCGCGACATACGACCGGGCGACGCCCTGGTCGGGTTGCCGTCGGCTGGGCTGCACACCAACGGATATTCGCTGGCTCGGAAGCTGTTGCTCGACACGGCGCACTGGACCGTCGACACGGAAGTCCCCATCCTCGGCATCACACTCGGTGACGAACTGCTCAAACCCCACCTGAACTACGAGCCTGTGCTGCGGCCCGCGCTGGAGCGGAACCTCGTCCTCGGGCTCGCTCATATCACCGGTGGTGGGATTACCGACAACCTCCCGCGCATCCTGCCGGAAGGCTGCGGCGCCCAGGTGCGTTTTGGAAGCTGGCCGGTACTGCCCGTGTTCGATCTGATGTCCAAAATCGGAAACGTCGTCAGGGAAGAGATGCTGCGGGCGACCAACATGGGTATCGGCATGATCGCCGTCATCCGGCCCGACCAGGTCGACGAGTTCGGGGACGCGATCGGCACGGAACATTTCATGATCGGCAACGTCATCGAAGGGGAGTCGCGCGTTACCTACGTGTCATGAGGCTCGAACCGGGCAACCGCGACATCGGTATTCTTCTCTCGGGTCGAGGCTCGAACTTCAACGCCATCGCACACAATATCGAGGCGGGTCGGCTCGATGCCCGGATCGCGATCGTCCTGAGTAATAAGAAAGACGCGCCAGGCCTCAGAGAGGCGCGCCGGCGCGGGTTGAACGCCGTCTGTCTGTCTTCCAAAGGTGTGTCGCGCGAAGAGTTCGACCGGAATGCCGTCGAACTGCTAAGGGAAAACGGCGTCGCCCTCGTATGCCTGGCTGGCTTCATGCGCACACTAGGCCCCGCTTTCATACGCGCGTTTCCCTGCCGCATCCTCAACATCCATCCTTCGTTGCTTCCCGCATTTCCCGGCCTCGACGCGCAGAGCCAGGCTCTCGAGCATGGAGTAAGATTGAGCGGCTGCACGGTCCACTTCGTCGACGAGTCGCTCGACGGAGGACCGATCGTCGGACAGGCGATGGTTCCCGTACTCGACGGCGACACGGTCGACGACCTGTCGGCCCGAATCCTGGTTGAGGAGCACAAACTCTACTCAGAGGCGATCGGAAGGGTTCTGTCCGGCCGTTGCGAGATTCACGACCGCCGCGTGCTGATTCATGATTGAAGAACTGAAATCGCTATCCATCGCCGAGCAGATGGAGTATCTGCGGAAGGGCACGGTCGAGATCATTCGTGAAGAAGAGCTCGAGGCGCGGCTAGAGAGGTCCGCCAAGACGGGAAAGCCGTTGCGGGTGAAGACTGGTTTCGATCCCAGCGCACCCGACCTTCACGTCGGCCACACAGTGCTGATCCGGAAGATGAAGCACTTCCAGGACCTGGGCCACACGGTGATCTTCCTGATCGGGGACTTCACGGGGATGATCGGCGACCCGTCCGGGCGGTCTATCACCCGGAAGCAGCTCACGCCCGACGAAATCCGGGCGAACGCGGAGACCTACAAGAAACAGATATTCAAGATCCTGGACCCGGAGACGACCGTTATCGATTTTAACAGCCGGTGGATGTCGAAGCTGGGATCCGCCGGGTTCGTCCGCCTGTGCGGGCATTACACGGTCCGGAGGATCCTCGAACGTGACGACTTCGAGAAGCGGATGAAGGCGCAGGAGCCGATCTCGATGCACGAGCTGTTGTACCCGCTCGTGCAGGGCTACGACTCGGTGGCGCTCGAAGCGGACGTCGAGCTGGGAGGCACAGACCAGAAGTTCAACCTGCTGGTCGGACGCGATCTCCAGCGAGAGTACGACCAGCCCGCGCAGGTCGTCCTGACGATGCCGCTGCTCGAGGGCACCGACGGCGTTCAGAAGATGAGTAAGTCGCTGGGCAACTATATCGGCATCGACGAGCCGCCAAATGACATCTACGGCAAGGTGATGTCGATTTCCGACGAACTGATGTACCGCTACTTCGAACTCGTGACCGATGTGCCGATGAGCGACATCGAGAGGTGGCAGCAGGAAGTCGCTTCGGGCGACAGGCACCCGATGGCACTCAAGGGCGATCTTGCGGTCCGCATTATTGAGGACTACTACGATCAGGATCGGGCCCGAGCGGCACGCGAGGCGTTCGCGAAGGTCTTCCGGAAGGGTGAGATTCCCGAGGACATCGAGACACGCGAGCTTTCCCTTTCCGACGAGAAGGTGAAGCTTTCGAAGCTGCTGGCGTCGATGGGCCTTGCGGCCTCTGTATCGGAGGCGAACCGCCTGATCGGTTCGGGGGCCGTCACGATCGACGGCGAGAAGGCGACTGATACTCGCGCAGAATTGCGACTGTCGGCCGGGGATGAATACCTGTTCAAGGTCGGGAAGAGACGCTTCCTGCGAGTGGTTGTCGGCGAATGACGAGCCTTAGCGTCAACGTCAACAAGTTCGCCCTGCTGCGTAACTCCCGCGGCCGCGACTATCCGAGCGTTGTCGGCATGGCACGGCGCGCCATCGGGGCCGGTGTCCAGGGGATCACCGTCCATCCCAGGCCGGACGAACGTCACATCCGCCGATCGGACGTTCCCGAACTGTCGGCACTGGTTGCCGCCCACGAGGATGTTGAGTTCAACATCGAAGGCTACCCGACTCGGGAGTTTCTGGATCTCGTTGTGGAAGTTGGACCGGACCAGTGCACGCTGGTTCCCGACGCGCCCGACCAATTGACTTCGGATCATGGCTGGCAGCTTGAAGCCCACGGCGACACACTCGTGCCGATCATCGAGCGGCTCAAGGCCGCGGAAATCCGCGTGAGTCTCTTCCTCGACCCGGTGGGTGACGACATCGATCGGGCACGCGCTGTCGGGACAGACCGCATCGAGTTCTACACCGAACCATATGCCGAGGCGTTCGGGACCGGCCGAGAAGACAGCGAGTGGGAGCGCTTTGCCGACGGGGCAGCGTATGCCCGGGAGGTCGGACTCGGAGTCAATGCGGGGCACGACCTGAACCTCGACAACCTGCCCCGTTTCCTGACGATCCCCCGGATTCTGGAAGTGTCGATCGGCCACGCCATCGTCGTCGAGTCCTTCGACCACGGGTTTGAGGAAACACTCCGCAGATACCTCGCAATCACCCAGGCTGGTGTGTAGGGGCGGCACCCGTGGCCGCCCGTCGGCTTCCAACGTCCGCACGAACATGATCTACACCGACGTCGTCAATCGCGGTCCCAGCGCCGTCCAAAGCCCAGCCGACCAACTGTCTCTTCCGGTCGACGAAGATAGGAGCCTGACCAAGATTGAGTAACAACAAACTGCCATCCTGTAACCCTCTCTATACTTGATCCTTGCTCCATCTGCTTGTGGAGCTAACAAGCCTGGACAGGCTGGGGTTGGAGTGCTATACGGAACTAGCTAATACTCAAGGGAGAGGTCACTCTTTCAACATTGAAGACCCATGGAGGACTACCGTCGCTATGAGCATCCGGATCGTCTACTGCAAAACCTGAGGTACGATCGCCAGAAAGGCAGCGAGTTTCGCTGCTCTCATCCATGACACCCTGGGGGCTCGGGTCGAGCTCGAAAAGGGTCGGCGCGGACAGTTTGACATCATCGTCGACGACCGACCGGTGGTTTCCCGAAAGAGCGGACTGCTCGCCAAGCTCTTGGGCAGACCCTGGCCAACTGATGAGCACGTCCTGGCGGCTGTGCGCGAAGCTATGGAGGAGGCCGCCGGATGACTCGGCTGATGGCGAACGGTTTTCAGCAATCAAGATCCTGGCCGAACCTCCACGCACCTGTGGGTCGCGGGCGTTACTGTCAAGGGAGGGAGGCTTGCAAGGTAGTCTACTGAGACGAGACCTGTCCAGATCCTGGCCGATCATTTGCGCTGCTTTCGCAGTCCTGGCCTTAGTATCGTGCGGAGGCGCTCCTGAAACGGGTACGATCGACTTGGGTCCGGAGGTGGACGCCATCTTCGCCGAATTCGCGGTGGAGGGTTCGCCTGGTGCGTCGGCCATGGTCATACGCGACGGTGCCGTCGTCCACTCGGCTGGCTACGGCATCGCGAACCTGAGCAATGGGGCCCCTCTGCAGCCGTCAACGCCCGTCCGCCTCGGGTCGGTGACCAAGGCGTTCACGGCGATGGCCGTCGTCATCCTGGAAGAGAGTGGTGATCTTAGCTATGACTCACCGGTTACGGAATGGGTTCCCGAACTCGCTCGGTTCGACGGGATCACTGTCCGCCATCTGCTGAACCACACGTCGGGTCTCCCGGACTACTACGATCGCAGCCCCCTTGAAGAGATGGCCACGGCTGCCGACCGTGAGATCCCACTCCAGAACGCTGAAGCCGTTTCGGTCTACGAGGCATGGGGTGAGCCCGTCTTCCCTCCCGGAGATCGCTATGAATATAGCAATCCCGGGTATGAAGTCCTGGCGCTTATCGTGGAGCGCGTGTCGAGCATGACGTTCGCACAGTTTCTCGACACTCAGATCTTCGACCCGCTCGGCATGTTCACGGCGGCGGTCCGCGACCAGCCGAGCACCGTCATTCCCGGCCGAGCGATCGGGTACTCCCCGCAACAGGAGACCGAAGGGTGGCAGGAGGACGATGACCACTGGGGAAATTGGCTGGTCGGAGCGGGCGGAGTGTACGCCTCACTCGACGACCTCTACCGGTGGGATCAAGCTCTGCACGCGTGGGCGGAAACCGGGGATCGGACCCGGGAGGCCTTTGCTCCGGCCAGACTCAACGATGGGACAGAATCGCCATACGGTTTCGGTTGGCGCGTCTCCGACCGACTGGGTCGCGAGGCCATCCACCACGACGGTGGCTGGGTCGGCTTCAAGACATCTCTTGTCAGGTTCCCCGAAGAGGGACTAACGGTGATTGTCCTGTCGAACGCTTCAGCGGATGCCGGCGAGCTGGCAGACTCGACTGCTGCTGTCTTTCTGAACGCCGTTAAATGAAGGGCGACGCCATCTAACAAGTGGCTGCGCCAGACGGCGGCCACGGTATTTCTCTGACATGAAAAGGAGTGGCCGCCGCGGGTGAGCCACAATCCATTAGGCGCAATCTGTTGACGGCGTCCAAGGCGAGATCGTTCGTTCCACGATCCCATGAAGACATTCGACATTGCGATCGGGATTGACGCACCCGCGGAGCGCGTCTGGCAAGTGATGATCGACATAGATCGATGGAACGAATGGACTCCGTCGGTTACCAGCATCAAACGACTCGATAGTGGACCGTTGGTTGTTGGGAGTCGGCTCGTGATCCGTCAGCCCAAGTTTCCACCTGCACGGTGGAGCATTACGGCGTTCGATCCGGGCCTGAGCTTTACTTGGATGAGTAGCGGCCCGGGGATACGGGTCGTAGCCCAGCATTGTGTCAAGCCGACCGGCGATGGGAGCCAGGCATCGTTATCGCTTGATTTCCAGGGTGCATTCGGCAGCGTATTCGGACGGATGACAAAGAGCATAACGGAACGATATCTCGACTTTGAGGCGAGAGGGTTGAAGGCACGAAGTGAGAATCCCAATTTTCGTCATCGAGAAACCTAGATTCGGTTACTACTGCCGGTTCACGTTCCGCATTTGGGAAATGTCATTGAGAAGTTGACACTCGACGTGCGACAGGCATGCTACGGGAGCCAAGGAAGTGTCTGTAGGCGCTTAACAAGTGGCTGCACCAGACGGCTGCCACGGTAATTCTTGAATTCTGTACGAGTGGCCGCCGCAGGTGAGCGACAATCCGTTGGGCGTCACCGAGGTCGGGGTCGTATGAAGCTCAACCGTCTTGTCCCAATGCAGCCAGTCAGGAACATGTCGGCCAGCGTGGCGTTCTACGAAAAGCTGGGGTTCTTCGTTGAGAATAGAAACGACGAATGGGGCTGGGCCACGCTGCGTTGCGGCGACTGCCAGCTTATGCTCGACCAATCCATCAATCTTCATGCCGGCATTCCCAGAATCGCTGTTCTCTACCTCTATCCGGAGAACGTTGTGGAGTTCCATCGGCTTGCTCGGGAGAACGGGCTGTCTGTCCCAGAGTTGGACGTTACGTTCTACGGTATGACCGAATTTCGCATTGAGGATCCAGACGGCAATCGTCTCTGGATCGGTCAAGACAAGGGCATGCTAGATGACGCCTAACAAATGGCTGCACCAGTCGGCAGCCAAGGTATTTATTGGTTTCTGAAGGAGTGGCTTGCTGCAGGTGAGCCACAAGTCCGTGAGGCCACAGAGTCCAGCGAAGGATCCTGATGTCTTCTCGTGAAGCGTCTGTGACAAAGGTAAACATCGACGTATCTCTCGTTGGCCAGTTGGTGGCGGAGCAGTTTCCCGAATGGGCGAACCTGTCCATCGAGCCAGTTGCACTTGATGGATGGGACAACTGGACCTTTCGTCTCGGCGAGGAGATGTCCGTTCGACTACCGAGCGCCGAGTGCTATTCCAGGCAAGTGGAAAAGGAACATCGGTGGTTGCCGACCCTTGCCCCGCTCCTACCGCTTCCAATCCCTGTCCCTTTAGCAATGGGAGTCCCCGGCGGTGGTTGTCCCTGGCATTGGTCGGTCTACCGATGGATGGAAGGGGAGACGGCTACCCTGGAGCGCATGGACGACCCGAACCAGTGTGCGACGACACTAGCTCGATTCCTCACTGCCCTGCAGCTGGTCGATACCGCCGGTGGGCCGCCACCTGGGCAAGACAACTTCTTTCGTGGAGGACCGCTTTCGATCTACGACAGTGAAACGCGGGATGCGATTGGGTCATTGCACGAGACAATCGATACAGACGCAGTGATAGCGGTGTGGAATTCTGCTCTCAAGGCAGCGTGGCAGGGTCCACCCGTCTGGTTCCACGGAGATGTTAGTGCAGCGAACCTGCTGGTCAGAGGGGGCGATTTGAGTGCAGTAATCGACTTCGGGTGTTCGGGTGTGGGCGATCCCGCATGCGACCTGACGATTGCATGGACGCTCTCCGGTGAAAGCCGAGACACGTTCCGCGCAGCTCTTCGGGTCAACGATGCAACTTGGGCGAGAGGTCGCGGTTGGGCGCTGTGGAAAGGCCTGATTACGCTTCGCGAACACACAAAGACCAACCGCGTCGAAGCCGAAAGAGCCAGCCGAGTAATCGATGAAGTGCTCGCCGATCACGGACGTGCGGCATAACAAGTGGCTGCACCCGACGGCGGCCACGGCATTCGTTTGAGTTGAAAAGGAGTGGCCGCCAGGTGAGCCACAAACCGTCAGGCAGCGTCAGCTCTCACGACTATTTGGACAGCGAGGGTTCGCGGAGGAGCAGAATGGCGGATGATCTTGTCTCCGTTCGGCCACGCTGGATTGTGGTGCCGTATTTCATTGTTGATGACGTGGTTGCCACAGCCGACTACTACCGGGACCGGCTGGGTTTTTCGTACGACCGCTTTTGGGGTGAGCCACCATCATTCTGCATGGTGTCCCGCAACGGTGTCGTCGTCATGCTGAGCCAGTTCGAGAAGACCGGTGTGATGCGCCCGAACCGTCTGGCCGATCCGGAAGGAGAAGCTTGGGACGCGTATATCTGGATCGACGACGCCGACGCCCTACGTGATGAGTTCAAGTCCAAGAGCGTCAAAATCACCCGTGACGTTTGTGACCAACCTTATGGCG
The DNA here is from genome assembly GCA_965206125.1 of Terriglobia bacterium. Classification (GTDB taxonomy): domain Bacteria; phylum Acidobacteriota; class Terriglobia; order 20CM-2-55-15; family 20CM-2-55-15; genus CAXWPM01. Next base: position 24,829 of record CBDBIN010000037.1, on the reverse strand, counting down.
GTCGAGATTTTGATGTAGAGGACTGCAACGGTTATCGGCTGTGTTTTGGCCAGGACATGGGTAGGGCTTGACGCCGGTTCGGACCGGGACGACAGCGCGATCGGACCAACGCGTTCAGAAGACTGTGAATTCGCGGTTCCGCCTGAATCGAAACACTGCCTAACTAGGGCTTCGAGCTGTCAGCGACCGCAGTTACTTTCTTGATTGTCGGTTTGAGCGGCCGCTGCAGCTCAACCGCAGTCCGTTAGGCCGAATATCCACACCGTCGGAATAATAACGCGTGACGTTAATCACGTCATGCGTTATTATGTTCAGGTGATCGTATCGTTCAGGAATGCCGATACTGAGGCGCTCGCTGGCGGTCGTAGGGTCAAGCGGTTTCAGAAGATCGAGGGCATCGGGCGGCGCAAGTTGCGCCAGCTGCAGATCGCGGCTCGATTGCAAGATCTCCGTGTTCCACCCGGTAACCGAGAGTTATTGTCAAAAGTGGTGTTTAGGAGATTGATTCAAGCGGCGGCCTGATCGACGTTTGTCACTTCGATTCCGTCGTTGAATTTCACTCCAGTAATCACCTTGGCCAGATCATCGAATCCTCGTAATCGTCGCCAGTTCTTCTCGGCACACTGCCCTAGTTTGAACATCATGTGCAGCATGCCACCCCGTGTCAGACAGCCCTTCGATCGCTTGGTCCGGTGGCGAATGGTGGCAAAGGTCGACTCAATGGGGTTGGTCGTCCGGATGCTCTGCCAGTGCTTGGCCGGGAAGTCGTAAAAGACCAGCAGTTCTTCTCTGTCTTTCTGCAGGCAGAGGGTGGCCTTCGGGTACTTCGGCTCATAGGTTTCAATGAACAGATCGAATGCCTTCTCGGCGTCTGCCTTTGTTTCCGCCTTCCAGATCGCGTGCAGGGCCTGTTTCGCTTTCGCCTGGGCCGACTTGGGTAGGCAGTTCAACACGTTCATGGTCTTGTGCATCCAGCAGCGTTGTTGGCGTGTCTCGGGATAGACTTCCTCCAGTGCGGCCCAGAACCCCATCGCCCCGTCACCAATGGCCAACTCGGGAATATTCATCCCTCGGGACTTCAGCTTCAACAAGACCTCACGCCAACTCTGCGTGGATTCCCGGACACCGTCTTCGATCGCCAGAAAACGCTTCTCTCCGCGTTCATTCACGCCGATCACGACCAACGCACACAACTTGGTTTGTTCGGCCCGAAGTCCACTATAGATGCCGTCGGCCCAGACATAGACCCAGCGGTCGGCGTCCAAACGCTGGTCGCACCCGATGCGGTACTCCTGGGCCCAGACCTGTTTCAAGCGCGATACCGTGCTCGCTGACAGCCCCTGCGCCTTCGGACCAACAAGAACTTTTAGGGCGTCACCCATCTCGCCGCTCGAGACGCCTTTCAAATACAACCACGGCACGGCCGCTTCCATCGACTTCGTCTTCCGAATGTAGGGTGGTACCAGGGCCGACCGAAACGTCACAGCTTCGCCCGTCTTGGCACGGACCTTCGGAATTTGCACCGTTACAGGACCCAGGCCGGTCTGCAGCTCGCGTTCAGGTAGATAACCGTTGCGCACCACCCCAGCGTTCCCCGTCTCGGTTCGTCGATCACCGTGCTGGGATAGCAGTTCTGCTAATTCGGCTTCCACGGCGCGTTGGATCAGCTGTTGAGCCCCAACTCGTAGCAGATCGGTCACCGGGTCTGCAATCGCCTCTCGATCTTCCAGTTCAATAACGGTACTCTTGCTCATAGTGGCGTATCTCCTTTGGTTGCTTTGAAGTCTCGCAAACAACAAATCAACCAGATACGCCGCTTTTCTTCAATCCCTCAAACACCAGATTCGGTTATAACTCGGTAACCGACTTGAAGCACTCAAGGGAGACCGGAGAGGTCAATACAGTATCCGGGTGAACGATCAGTTTCGCATCTGCTTCCGCTGGACGGCTGCGGGTGCCGAGGAGGTCGAGATCATTGACTATCACTAGGGAGCGGATGACATGGTGAAGCTGAAGCCTGTGACTCCAGGAGAGCTGCTGCTTGAGGAATTCCTCAGACCGATGGGCATTTCGCAGTATCGTCTGGCCAAGGAAACTGATGTTCCAGCCCAGCGAATCGGCGAAATCGTAGCTGGTCGACGTTCGATTACAGCCGACACCGACCTGAGGTTATGCAAGTTCTTTGGTCTGTCGAATGGCTACTGGCTGCGGGCACAGGTGGCATACGACACGGAAATCGCAGAGGATGAACTTGCGCCTGTACTCAAGAAGATCAAGCCGTGGACTGGGGATAAGCGATCGGCCTGACACGTGGCGGCACCAGACGGCGGCCACGGTTCCGTCTTGGTTTTCAAACGAGTGGCCGCCACAAGTGAGCCACAATCCGTTAGATGTCACTTGAACAAAGTTGAGGAGATGAATTTGAGAGTCGATGTGATCACGGCAAAGCTCACGGCGTCTTGGCATGGGCCCATCGGACTCTGTCGAAAAACACCTTTCTGGGCCTCGGTATGGCTCTATGCGATGCTGATGCCGTTCCCTTCGACCACTGTTCAAGCCCAAGGTTCGACGGAACTGGATCTCGAGGAGATCGTCATCCCGATTCGGGTGCACATTCTGCGTTCCGCAGAAAGCAGCCATCTGAACTGCGTGTGTACAGAAAGACAGATAACCGCATGGTTCGACCGGGCGAACATCATATGGAGCTCCGCCGCCATCCGCTGGGATCTTGAGTCCTTCGTTTATGAGGAGGCAAACCACCCATCGGAGTTCGACCGAATTGTGGAATTGGGACGAGATGCGGATCCTGGGGATCGTCGCTCGGTGGTGCATTCCACGTATCCACTGGATAAGAGGCTAGCTCCCGGATGGAACATCTTCTTCATCAACCGCATGGCTTTCGGCGGTGGCGTCTACAACCCACAAACGAAGTCAGTCCTGATTGGAGAAACCAGTCCCGGCGGGGACCTCAATCCTTCGATCCTGGCCCATGAGCTAGGCCACTCGCTCGGTCTCCAACATTCGCGAGAACTGTACAACCTCATGGCCGGACGGCAGCCGGGCATTGAACCGAACGACAAGATCCGACTGAACCCTGAACAGGTTGCACGCTCTAGGACGATTGCAGAATCCGGGGATTCGTTTGGCGGGTCGCGCTGAGGCGTTTCCCATCCTTGTTCAATCGGTATGAGGCCGCTGCGGCCACGGTATTGTCTTGAATTTGAAAGGGAAGTGGCCGCCGCCGGTGAGGCACCATCCGTTAGCCAGACGAAGATGATGAGTTATGACAGATCCGGTGACATTACCTTCCACGCTTGAGGGTGTTTTTCCGGCCTGTTCTTGGGATCAGTCCAAGCTGTGGAGGCTTTCAACGCCAACGTTGTCGATGGCAACGAAGGAATTGTGGTGGCATCTGGACTTGCCAGTTTGGCCGAGCGATCCGCCGCACAGAATATTTGACCTTGCGCCTGTAACCGTCCTGGCACAGCCGGAGTCACATCCGAAGCACTGGAGGCGCATCCAGGATGCGGATCTCACACGCCCACTGGAGTTGGTTCGTTACGGTGGTCGCTGGGTCATGATCGACGGGTATCATCGTCTAGCACGAATGCGATTGGAGAAGCACACAGGGGCAACCGTTCGGCTTCACCCGCAGGGAACGATGGACCGCATTTCGCGTGCTGTCTAACACGTGGCTGCTGACGGCGACCACGATATGGTCTTGAATTTGAAAGGGAAGTGGCCGCCGCAGGTGAGCCACAATCCGTTAGGCGTCACTACAGCCGCGCGCAACGACACAACGGAAATTCCGAGAACACGAACATGCGGTTCCATCAGCGTTCACTTTGTTACATACTGGCGTCGGCACTAAGCCCGTGCCACCCCCCTCCTCAGGGGAAGTACTCGACGTGCAGGGCTAGCCATCGATTCGAACCTTGGATTCGACCGTTCGCATAAGGAGGGACTGCGACAAAGGCTCGAAATCGGAGGTTTGTATGAAGCTCTCAGCCCCCATCTACGTCCTGAAGCAGCAGGCCAAGGCTTTATCCCGCAGCGAGCAGATCCCTCTGCATCAAGCGTTGGACCGGATCGCAAATCGCGAGGGATTTAGTGCCTGGAGTCTATTGGCCGCCCGATGGAGCGAGGATGAGCCGACCACGGCGCTATTCTCTCAACTGAGCCCTGGGAATCTCGTACTACTGGGAGGGCGGCCCGGGCAAGGGAAAACGCTACTCGGCATTGGGCTCGTCATCGAATCCATGTCGCGCGGTATTCCTTCCGCATTCTTCACACTGGAATCTACCGAGGCAGATGTCGCTCGGTGTTTCGGCATCCTCAATCGGAATCTCGACAGCTTCCGCGACAAACTGCTAATCGATGCTTCTGACCGGATTAGCGCCGCGTACGTAATTCAGCAGTTGGCATCAGCGCCGCCAGACATGCTGGTAGTCATCGATTACCTTCAGCTATTGGATCAGAGGAGAGAGAATCCAAGCCTTATGGGTCAAGTGGCGGCATTGAAGCGCTTCGCTCAGGCGCGTCAGTTGATCATCGTTTGCCTCTCCCAGATCGATCGGCACTATGATCCTGCACTAAAGCCTTGTCCCGATCTGGCTGATGTCCGCATGCCCAACCCACTGGATCTCACACTGTTCGATAAGGCATGCTTTCTCAATCGAGGCCAGATGCAGGTCGCATCCGTAAGGTAAGTCAATGTGACGTCTAACAAAGGCATGGAGCTGACTCGCAGCCCATGCCCGGCGTAGGCGGCGGCGTCTGGCGGTTGTGACTTCGTCATCACGGGTTGAGGCCTAGGTTTTGTGCGCGCTAAAATGAGTGGCCTAAAGGCATGGAAAGGAGCATCACACATGGGCTCGATGAAGGAAATGGCTGAACGGTTCTTCGAAGCCTGCGAAACGGGAAAAGGCTGGGAGGTCTGCCATCAGTACTGCCACAGCGGCGCGACGTTCTCTTCCCAGGCAGACGCTCTGGCGGGCGTCGACAAGCTGGAGGGGTATACCGAGTGGATGAAGGGTCTGCTCACACCCCTTCCCGACGGGGGGTACGAGGTGCGGTCGTTCGCAGTCGACGAGAATCGCAAGAACGTGGCCGCGTACGGAGTGTTCAGGGGAACTCACACTGGAGAGGGCGGCCCGGTTCCCCCGACCGGTAGGCAGGTAGAAGCGGACTACGTCTATGTGATGCAGTTCGACGGTGACAAGATCCGGCACATGACGAAGATATGGAACGATGGCATCAGTCTCAAGCAACTCGGATGGGCGTGACTGGAGCGTCGATCTGCCTTGGATTGGTCCTGATGACGTAAGTGTCTTGACGACCGAACCGGCGACACGGGCGTGGACGCGGGAAGTGTCGCCTAACAAGCGCGTGGAGCTGGCAGCGGCCGCAGTTTATCGTCTGATCGAACGGTTGAGCGACCGCTGCAGCTCAACCACGATCCGATAGAGGCTCGTGGGAGACTTCCGACGTTGCATCTTGTTTGGCCAGCCAACGAGTTCCTTGACGGCAATGTGGCCTAGTGATGCAGGCCGACATCGATGGGAAGGATGAGGTCGAGATTGGTTACTTGATGTTGAGAAGGCATTGGAACGAGGGCTTTGCTACCGAGGCAGCCTGCGCTTGTCGTGACTATGGGTTAGGCCAGCTCAAGCTCGCACGCCTTGTTTCGTTGATCAACCCGCAGAACGCGCCCTCACGACGCGTCGCTGAGAAAGTTGGCATGAGCTTGGAAAAAGAAATCGATCTCAAGGGCCGACCCACCTGTGTTTAACGCCACGGATGGATCCGGCGCCGTAGCACACCACTGATTGCTAATTCATGGATACTCCCGACCTCGACGGAACCATGCGAGCCTTCAGGCGAGTCTTGAAGAGTGACGGTACAGCTATCGTCATCTTTTCACATCCTTGTTTCCCACAAGGCAGCGCTACCGGATCTACGGATGCAAAGGCAGACACTACACTTGGGAATTTCCGTATTTTGATGCCACCTCAACCGATCGATGCAACACAAGCGTTGAATCGTTCTGCTGGAGTTTCAAACTCCAGCGTCTTACGCGGCCGTTCATTGAGCTCACGTGCCACCTTGTTCAGGTGCGCCTGCGAGTGCACCGATAAGTCGGTTCTCTTTGGGAAGTACTGTCGGAGCAGGCCATTCGTGTTTTCATTGGAACCACGTTGCCATGGACTCTGCGGATCGCAGAAGTAGACGTCGATGTCGGTCGCCAGGGTAAACCGCCGATGATCTCCCATTTCCTTGCCGCGATCCCAGGTCAGCGATTTATACAGCTCGGTCGGTAGTTTCTTCGCGTGCTTGATCAGTGCAGGCACGACGGTCTTGGTCTGTTTATCCGACACTTTCACCAACATCACGTAACGGGTATGGCGTTCGACCAGGGTCGCAATGTAGGTGTTGTTCGATCCCACTATCAGATCTCCCTCCCAGTGACCGGGAACGGCACGATCTTCGACCTCGGCCGGGCGCTCACGAATCGATACGATATCGGCGAGATCCCCTTTCCCGTGACCTTTGTGACTGGAATGTCGGGATCGACGAATCGTTCGTCTCGACCTCAGATGTCTAAGTAGTTCTTTCTTAAACACCCCGCGCGCCTGCACGAATAGGCTGCGATAGATCGTCTCGTGGGACACGTGATACGACTCATCCTCTGGATAGGATCGCTTCAGCCAGCCGGCGATCTGTTCGGGCGACCAATTCCGCCGGAGCTTCCTCGCCACCATTCGCCGTAACCGCGGATGGCGACCCAACTGACATCGCTTCGGGCGACGGGCCCGGTTCCAAGCCTGTTCATCGGCGACAGACGCCCGGTAGTCATCATAGCCCCCATTGCGCTGGATCTCCCGGCTCACCGTCGAGGGTGAACGCCCCAGACACTCTGCGATCGAACGCAACGACTGCTCGGCCGCGATCCCGCGGGAGATCTCCTCACGTTCCGACAGGCTCAAAGCCAACCTCGACCGTCGTCGTGGTCGAGGACGAATGCCTCCGGTATGCGCCAGCTGACAATATACAGACGATGACAGCTTGCCAAACGCTCGCCCGATCTCATGCAGAGATTCCCCTCGCCGCCACCGATCCCATACCTCCGCCTTCTCCGCCGCCGTGAAACCGAATCGCATCCCTTTCCGCATACACTCCACCTCTTCCTTTTAAGATAAAGTGTTGCGTCGATCCATTGAGATCAGCAAGCGAAAGTGTATCGATCCCCCTGGGGACACTTCACATCTGAGTTCATCTGGTTTCATCGTCCGCTGTCGGACTATTGGAAGGCGTTCAAGGCTTCGGGATTCGACGTTGTAGAGTTTGAAGAGCCTAGGCTTGTCGAGAACCGGTACCATCTTGTCGAGAATGACAAAGAGCTCGACAATAGCAAGAGCCGGCCGTATTCGATCGCTTTTAAGCTGCAGAAGACGAAGATTGAACAGAAATCGCATGACGCGGACGTGGGAAAGCCGCGCCCCTGATGGCACGTTGCTATTTCACTCACGAGAGTGCGCCTACTACATGGAACACTTCGAAGTCTAACCAGCGTTGAGGTTGCCACGATCCGTCGGGTGGACTACAGGAGTATCGAGTATGCCGATTGTTCTGAAACGTTCATACGAAAAGCCAACCTCCCAGGACGGGTATCGTGTCCTCGTCGATCGGATGTGGCCGCGAGGTCTCACCAGAAAAGAGGTCCATGTTGACGAATGGATGAAGGACGTGGCCCCGTCGGATCAGCTCCGGAGGTCATTCCACGATCGTAGGTTGGGTTGGGTTGGGTTGGGTTTCGAAGGAGCTACCTTTCGGAGTTGAAGAGCCACCGGGATGAGCTTCGTCGGCTGGCAGAGCGTGCCGATCACGAGCGGGTCACTTTGATCTTCAGCTCCAGAGACGAAGAGCGCAACAATGCGGTGGTCGTGAAGCAGTATCTCGAGATGCTGGGCGGATGAAAGGTATCTTCCGACTTGCCTGACGTTGATGCTAAGTTGGTCGAGTTTTGGAATTGGACACCCAAGATGCATTGCAACAGGAGCAGCATTGATAACTGAATAGGAGGAGCAAACGGTGAGCTTTTCGAACAAGCAAGCACTGATCGTCGGGGGCGGAAGTGGAATGGGTCTCGAGGCGGGTAGAATATTGGTGGAAGCTGGAGCGTCAGTGACGTTGGTCGGTCGCCGGCAGGAGAAACTGGATAGCGCACGCGAAACGTTCGAGACCCCTGATAACGTACGCACCTTCCAATGCGACCTCACGAGCAGGGAGGATGTCGATCGATTGAGTCGTCACATTGCCGAAGAGATGAAGGATGTGAAATACCTTGTCAACGCTGCGGGCGTTTTTTCTCCCAAGGCCTTTCTGGACCACACTGAAGAGGATCATGACGCTTACCTGGATCTCAACCGCGCTACCTTCTTTGTGACACAACGGGTGGCGAAGAACATGGTGGCGAACGGCGGCGGCTCAGTGGTCAATGTCGGTTCCATGTGGGCCCATCAGGCAATCAAAGCGACACCTTCGTCGGCGTATTCCATGGCCAAGGCCGGGCTCCACTCCTTGACTCAGCATCTTGCGATGGAGCTCGCGGAACATAGCATTCGAGTCAACGCGGTGGCGCCCGCCGTTGTCGAGACCCCTATCTACGGCTCCTTCATCAAACCCGACGAAGTTCACGAGGCCCTCCAAGGCTTCAACGGTTTTCACCCAATCGGCCGGATTGGACAGCCTGGCGACGTGGCGTCGGTAATCAAGTTTCTCCTTTCGGACGATGCGAGTTGGGTGACGGGCGCAATCTGGGACGTGGACGGCGGCGTTATGGCAGGGCGCAACCAGTAGGGAGTGTGTGATGAAACTTCGAGAAGATCCAGAAGTCCATATCGCGGTCCCTCTCAACGTTTGGGTTGTCTTCGTCTCGGTGATTTTCCTGCTCTGCCCGGCAACCACGGACGGGCAAGCGCCTGCACCCGCTTCGCCGGGACCAGAGCACGAGATCCTTCACTCTCTCGAAGGAGACTGGCAGGTTTTCGTGAAGGACGAGATCGTCGGTTCGGCAACCGCACGTCTTCGTCTCGGCGATCGCTTTCTTGAGGTAGAACTCGTTTCCGATTCAGGACCGGTCCGCCATGCGATCTACACCTTTGGCTTCGACCGAAGGCACGGTGTCTATACCGTCGTCGCGTTCGATGACTCGGGCACCTATTCGGTCACAGCCCGAGGTATGGCGACGGGCGGACGGATCATGATGTACGGCAAGGACGAGGATCCTGTGATGCGATCGATGGGACTGGATAAGGAGTTCGTGATCGTTCTAGACGTCCAGTCTGATGGCAAAGTATTAATCGAAACGCTGCTTGTGGACACGCGTACGCCCGATCGCAATGAAATGCCGTTTCTTTCTTACGAACTTCGTCGACTCAGGTGATGTGGCTCTGCGCCCGGGTGATCAGACCGGCCGCCGCGCCGTCGGCTCAAGGGAGGCATAACTTGAAAGGAACAAGCAAGGTCGTCGTCTTCACATTGAATCGTTTCGCGCAGAGTTCGGATTCAATGCATTCTCGGACCGCGAGGTCGCTACTGATCTTGCTCGTACTTGCGCTGTCCTCTTGTGCGAATGATGGCTCTACTGAGCAACCCGCCTCTTCTGCGGTGGCGTTCGTCGGTGTGAACGTCCTGGCCATGGCCGAAACGGGTGTCGTGCTCGAGGATCAGACGGTCATAGTACAAGGCGATCGAATAACCGCCATTGAGCCAAGTGGTTCGGTTGATGTGTCTCCCCAGACAGTGCAGATTCTCAGCCGAGGAAAATACTTGATGCCGGGTCTGGCAGACATGCACGTTCATCTGGAGTACTTTGACGATCCAGCGATACTGCAACTATTCCTCGCAAACGGCGTGACGACCGTGCGAAACATGGATGGTCGCCCGTACATCCTCGAATGGAAACGAAAGATCGCTCAGGCCGACCTTCTAGGCCCAGCCATCTATACGGCGGGGCCCCTGCTTGATGGCGATCCGCCCCTGAGGCCCGACAACACCGTCGTCCGCAGTCCGGCCCAGGCACGGGCGGCGGTGATGGACCAGTATTCATCCGGCTACGACTTCATCAAGGTGTATACGAATCTTTCCTTCGAGGCGTACGCCGAAATTCTGGTCGCTGCCGCAGAGCACGGCCTCCCAGTCGCTGGACATCTGCCGAACGACGTGAATCTGATCGAGGTTTTCGAGCGTGGTGGACAATCGGCAATTGAGCATCTTGGCGACTACGCGGAAAGCATCGAGGCTGTTGATTCTCCCTTCACAGAAGGCTGGCACTGGTCCAAGCGATTCCTTGGGATGCCGATGAATGCGGATCGTGCGAGATCGGTTATCGAACGGCAGGTAATGGCTGATGTCTGGACGGTCCCCACAATTGTGCAGGCCGATAAGGAAGTTGCGTCACCGGAGATAGTGCGGACTTGGCTTGAAGCTTCAGAGATGGCTTATGTCGAAGCGGAGGGACTTGAATACTGGGAGGAGCAGAGTCAGCAGACCGCTCGACGAATGGACAGCGCTGACTGGGAACTGATAGAGCAAGGTCGAAGAAATAGAATCGAACTGACACGAATCATGCGTGAAGCGGGTGTTTCACTGCTCGTAGGCACTGATACGCCCAATCCTTTCGTCGTTCCAGGCTTCTCTATTCACGAAGAGCTTCAGAACTTTGTTGCGGCGGGTTTTACGCCCGAGGCTGCTTTGATCTCAGCGACCCGCGAGGCAGCACGCTTTCTCGGCGACCTGGATGACTGGGGCACTGTGGAACGGGGCAAGGAGGCCAACTTGTTGCTCCTGGATTCCAACCCTTTCGACAATATTGAGAACGTACGACAACCTGCGGGCGTGATGATAAAAGGACAATGGTTCCCACGCGAGGAACTGGATCGGATGCTTGACTCACTTAGAGTTGATGGCGCGGAAAGTGGCGGCTAACCAGAAAGCGAGCCCAACGGCGACGGATGTCCGCAGTTTCTTCTCGACCTACCCTCCTCGAGTTCAGACCAATTCCGGATTCGCTCGATTCCGGCGGTCATAGACCGCCGCTACAGAGGATCCTCGAATCATGGGTGATTTCAAATGGTCGATGGTCAATGGTTACTGGTCAATCTGCGATCTCAAATCATTTCGGGATTGAAGATCAACCACTGATCAGCGACATCGATCATTTTTAATTTGCCCGAGTGCGACTCTAATCTGTAGCGGCGGTCTACGATCAAAACGATCGTTTGGGCCTGCGCTCCTGATGAGGTAACGTGTCCCCAATCGACACAGCTACGAGTCTGGCGGCGGACGTCGAGTCTGTCGGTCCATGAAGGAGATGAGAAGAATGCAGCAGTCTCGAAGAATACTAGCTCTTGCCTTGGTTCTGGTGCTTCCGGCGTTCCTCGTTGCGTGCGGCTCGGGGTCGGATGCCGCAGACGCCGGCGACGCACCGGCGGCCGTCGCCACTGGTGGGTTGCCGACGTTCCAGGTCGACCCGTCCTGGCCCAGGGAGATGCCCAACAAGTGGATTATGGGTGCCGTGACTGCAGTCTTTGTAGACTCGCAGGATCATGTTTGGGTCACCCATCTCGTGGAAACCTTGACTCCCGAGGAAACTTCCGTTGTGCAGGATCCACCCATCGGGACCTGCTGCGTGCCGGCACCTACGGTGATCGAATTCGACGCCCAGGGTGACCTGGTCCAGGCATGGGGAGACCCCGATGACGACATTTCCGTATTCCCCAGGAATCCCCACGGGATCTTCGTGGACCACAATGACTTCGTCTGGATCGGCACCTACAGGCATCACCGCGTCATGAAGTTCACCAGGGACGGCCAACTGGTAATGACCATCGGCGAATACGACGAGAACGGTGGGAGCAGCGACACGACACTTCTGGGCGGGCCCGCTGGAATCTGGGTGAATCCGGAGACCAACGAAGTCTTCATAGCAGACGGTTACCGGAATCGACGCGTGGTGGTGTTCAACGGCGAGACGGGCGAATACCTCCGGCATTGGGGCGCCTACGGTGAGATGCCAGACGACGAATACGACTACGGCGACCGCGATCCGGATGGGCCGCCCCCGCGCCAATTCTCCAACGTCCACGGTCTCACTGGCTCGACGGACGGTATGATCTACGCGGCAGACCGCCGGGGGAACCGGATCCAGTCCTTTCGACAGAGCGGCGAGTTCGTAGCGGAGAGAATTATTGCGCCTCTCACCCGGTCGTCCGGATCGGCCTTCGTCATCGCTCTGTCGCGGGACGCCGACCAACAGTGGCTGTATCTGGCGGATGGTACCAACCACAAAGTCTGGGTGCTCCGGCGCGAAAGCCTGGAAGTCGTGGGTGAATTTGGCCGAGGCGGCCGCCAGGTAGGTCAGTTCCTGCGTCCTCATGGCATGGGCATCGACTCCCAGGGCAACCTCTATGTGGGAGAAGCCTCTACCGGCCGCCGCGTTCAGAAGTTCACAGTCTCGGGCGGCGGCGCCGGGTAGCCTCGAGCGCGTAGAGCAGAGTCGCCCAGTGTCCGCGCCGGGCGTGCTGGCCTGGATGTTCGCATCACGCCAATGGCCGCGAAGACCATCAAGACCCTCACCTTGAGCAACCGTGGAAGCTGGCGTACCTGGCTCAGGAAACATCATGAGTCCGAATCCGAGATCTGGGTGATCTTCCGGAAACGGAGCGTGGGCCGCCAGCCCCTCAGCTACGACGATGCGGTCGAGGAGGCGCTTTGCTTCGGCTGGATCGACAGTATCGTCCGCCGCATCGACGATGTCAGCTACGTGCGCAAGTTCACGCCCCGAAAGGCCGACAGCCAGTGGTCGCCGACGAACCGTCGCCGGTATGCCAGTTTAGAAGAGAGTGGGTTGTTGGAGCCGGCCGGGGCCAGGCGTGCGCCCACGGGCAGGAGCAGCGCTGTACGACCACCTGACGGCGTTCCGGGCTACGCTGAGCGGCGAATTCGAGCGAATCCCGCCGCGTGGAGATTCTTCCAACAGCTTGCTCCATCCTACAGGCGAGCATTCGTCGGTTGGATAGACTCGGCCAAGCGACCCGAGACGAAAGAGAGGAGGCTTCGCGAGGCACTTGAACTGCTGGAGGCAGGTAAGAAGCTAGGATTGAAGTAACGATGTCGAGATGGAACGATCCTGAGCCGGACTATTGGTGTCGTGCCCGACATGGGGCACAATCGGTCTGACGCATTGAGGACTCAATGAAACCTGCTCTCCAGGACGCCCTCGACCGGACTCGCGACCGGGACCCTCGAATCAGGCGTTCCGCCCTGCTCGAACTCTGCCCGTGCAGGGTGCGTTCGGACATCCCTATCGTCTGGGAGCGACTGCTGGAAATGCGAAGCGATCCTGAAGCGAGTGTGCGGAGTATCGTGCTGCACTCGCTGTGCGACGGTTCACCCCGCTCACTGGAGCGTGAAGTCATCCAGGCGGTGGAGGACATAGCGAATGATTCGGACCGCAAACTCCGTCGTCGGGCACGGGTGACGCTCGCACAATACAGGAAGACCGGCCGGATCAACGTGGAATAGGTGACGCTTCGGAAGCAGGGTGGAATGACCAAGTGCGGTCCGTACGGTCGAGCATGCGGAAGCCGTCGTGACGGCCTCCTTGGCGCGCGCAGTTCGTGGGCGGACCCGGCCGTTCTTCCGCATCGATAACCGCATGTCGAAGAGCCTCGGTTTTTGGAGCACGTGGTCGCTGGTAGTGGGCGCTATGATCGGCTCCGGCGTGTTCCTGCTCCCGGCCGTGCTCGCTCCCTACGGCAGCTTCAGCCTGGCCGGCTGGGCCGTCGCCGCGACCGGTACCCTTTTCGTCGCGCTTTCGCTCGGTTCTCTAGCGCGACGCATACCCCGGACCGGAGGACCCTACGTCTACACTCGGGCCGCTTTCGGAGACCTCCCCGCTTTTCTGATCGCCTGGGGATACTGGATTGCAGTCTGGTCGGCCGTGGCCGCGCTCGCCGTTGCGTTTTCCGGTTACATGAGCGTTTTCATTCCATCGTTTGCCAGCGTCCCGGCAGCCGGGGCAGGCGGCGCCATCGCCATCCTGTGGCTTCTGACCGGTGTTAACACGTTCGGAATCCGAGCGGTTGGCTTCGTGCAACTCGCGACGACCCTGATCAAGCTGCTCCCCCTGCTTCTCATCGCTGGACTCGGATTTGTGTTCGGAGACGTGACGGCAATTCGGGCGACCAACCCCGACAACGAGCCGCTTGGACTGTTGGTGGCGGGTCTCGCCGCACTGACGATGTGGGCGTATGTAGGGATGGAGACCGCCACGGTTCCCGCCGAGGACGTTCTGGCTCCGGAGCGAACGATTCCGCGAGCGCTCGTGCTCGGAACGCTGACGGCGACCGCTGTCTATGTTCTGGCGACCGTCGGAGTGATGGCCCTCGTTCCGGCGCCGGAACTGGGCCAATCGTCCTCCCCGTTCGCCGATGCAGCTGGGGTGCTCTTCGGCCCGAACGGCGCGATCCTCATGGGGCTGGCCGCACTCGTGTCGATCGCAGGTGTGCTGAACGCTGCGGTTCTCGTCTGCGGTCAGATACCCAGAGCCGCGGCTCGCGACGGACTGTTTCCTTCCCGATTTGGACGCCTCAATTCAAACGATGCCCCTTCTGTTGCCCTCTTCGTGTCCGCGGGTTTGTCCTCGGTGCTCATACTGATGAACTATTCCCGGGGTCTCGTCGCCGCTTTCACCACGTTGATCCTTTTATCCACCCTGACGACGCTGGCGCCCTACGCTGTGTCGGCGGCCGCGGATCTGACTCTGCAACGCCGTGACATAAGACAGGGTGAACCCGTCCGGTGGCAAGCCATCGTTGTGGCCGCCATCGCGTTGGCCTTCTCGGTCTTCGCAATGATCGGCGCTGGCATCGAAGTGCTGGCTTACGGAGTCGTCCTTCTGCTGGCCGGTCTGCCTATGTATATGTGGTTGAGGAAGGGCACTCCGTGACCCCCAAATGGAGATCATAGTGAAGCCGGCAGGGATGGCAGACCTCGATACCGTCTCGGGCATACTGGCAGAGGCGGCGAGCTGGCTGGAGCACGAGGGGATTCGTCTGTGGCGTACAGGCGAGCTTTCGGCCGAGACTATCAGAGAGGACGTGCAATCTGGGCTGTTCGTTCTCGCTCGGTGTGACGGCGAGGCTGCAGGAACGATGAAGTACCAGCTCGAGGACAAAGTTTTCTGGTCGGACGTCGCCGGCGATGACGCCGCGTTCGTTCATCGCGTAGCCGTACGACGCCGGTATGCCGGCGGCAGGGTGTCAGGGACATTGCTCCAATGGGCATTGGAGCGAACGAAGGCGTTGGGACGACGATACGTACGGTTGGACTGTGAGGCGGCGCGCCCGAAGCTGCGCGGCGTCTATGAGCAATTCGGGTTTCGGTACCATAGCGACAAGCGCGCGGGTCCCTACCATGTTGCTCGATATGAGTACGATGTGTTGGCAGGGGAGGAAAAAGGCCCACAATGATCCGTCCCTGTGTGGAGTCGGACTTCAGCTCGATTCTCGAAATCATCAACGATGGTGCCCAGGCCTATCGCGGTGTGATCCCAGCCGACCGTCTGAAGGAGCCCTACATGTCCGAGGGCGAGCTCCGGCACGAGATCGAGAGCGGGGTTGCGTTTTGGGGCACCGAGAACGGTTCGCAACTGGCCGGCGTCATGGGAGTCCAGGACGTCCTTGATGTGACGCTGATCAGGCACGCGTACGTTCGTACCCGAAACCGGAGGCAGGGGCTGGGCGGTGAACTGCTCGAGCGCTTGCGAGAGACGAGTCAGCGTCCGTACCTTGTCGGGACCTGGGCAGCCGCGACCTGGGCGATCGACTTCTACCGGCGGCATGGTTTTCGACTTCTATCGCCAGAAGCGACGCGCCGAGTCCTGAAGAAGTACTGGACGATTCCAGAACGGCAGATCGCAACTTCGGTGGTGCTGGCTGACGAGAACTGGCAGAGTCGGTAGGCGGAGCATTGCAAGCCCAACTATCCAAAGTCATCGGTCGGTTTCAGACTGCCGAACGGCGCATTCACGAACTGGTGGACAGCCTGCCCGGTGAACGCTGGGCCTCGCGCAGCAATCCGGAGCGGTGGTCGGTGGCGGAGTGTGTGGCTCATCTCAACATCACAAGCCGAGCGTTCGTACCTCTCATCCGGACCGCGCTCGACAAAGTTGAACCGCACCCCGATCCCGCCCGCATGCGCTTCCGCCGGGATAGGGTCGGATGGTTCTTCTCCATCCTCGTCGGTCCAATCCCTCGCTTCGGCAGGTTCCGGATAGGAGCGGTCCGGACGCCTCGGCCGTTCGTCCCGCAGGGTGACCTGCTCCAGGCGGATTTGATACGGGAGTTCGATGTACTTCAGGACGAGCAGATCGGGTTGGTGCGAGCCTCCGAAGCCAAGCGACTCGATCGCGCCAGCATCTCGTCTCCCTTCGACCCGAGGGTGCACTACAATCTCTACTCGACGTTCGTAATTCTGGGCCGGCACCAGCTGCGGCACGTGGCCCAGGCCGAGCACGTCTGGGATTGAACGTTCAGATGAAGCCGAAGGACATTCCATACCTGCTCGGTTTTCGCCCGAAGCCGAAACGGTATCCCTACAAGGTCGTTCGATTCGATCTGCCTTCGGAAGGCATCGTCGAATACGCGCAGTGGCTTCACCCCGGTGAGCGTCCCAAGGAGATCGCGCAGGCGGCGGTCGATGAGCTGCGCCGTTACTTGAAACCGGGCGATGTCGCCATCGACATCGGCGCTCACACGGGCGACTCGACGCTTCCGATGGCGCTGGCTGCCGGCCCCTCCGGTTGCGTGCTTGCCCTCGAACCCAATCCGTATGTGTTTCCAGTCCTCGAGAAGAACACCTCGCTGAACCAGGAAAAAGCCCGGATCATTCCGCTCAAGTTCGCGGCAACGCCCGAGGACGGCGATCTTGAGTTCGAATATTCGGACGCGGGTTTCTGCAACGGCGGGCGGCACGAAGGCGTCAGCAGATGGCGTCACGGCCATGCCTTCACGCTAACTGTCGAGGGCCGCAATCTTCCCGCGTACCTTGCCGCGCACTATCCCGACCTGATTCCGAAAGTCCGATTTATCAAGGTCGACGCCGAGGGCTACGATCATACGGTGCTGACGACCATGCACGACGTCCTGGCTGAAGCGAAACCGTTCATAAAGGCCGAAGTGTTCAAGCACACCCGAGAGGATCAGAGGAAGGCGTTCTTCGACTTCCTGCACGGACTCGGTTACCGTACTCATCTGGTCGAGAGCGATTCGAGGCTGTGCGGGTCCGAACTGCGTGTCGGTGACGTCATGAGCCGCAAGCACTACGATATCCTTTGCGTACCCCGATGAACGCTTGGTAGGCCGGGGTTCCGTGCGCGCGGCCCCACAGGGTTCTGTCACAGACTGCTGGAGAATCTGAATGCTGAATTATGTGAGGTGACAAATGTCTATGAGAAATGGTGACAAGTCGCGCTGTAACCGTCTGCGCAAGGCAAAATATCGAATGAGAGAACGTAGCCGGGAACTCCGGAAAGCACTGCAGGATCGAACCGCACGAGCAAATCCGGAAAAGAAGAGCACGAGGCAAGAGTCTTGAGGTCAGTAGGTGCGCTCTATGAGCGCACTTCATCCGAATTCCCAGGCGTGCGGTCATAGACCGCACCTACAGAAGAGTTGCGCCACTGCCAGTGAGGTCCGACTGTAGGTGCGGTCTATGAGCGCACTTCATCCGAATTCCCAGGCGTGCGGTCATAGACCGCATCTACAGAAGAGTTGCGCTACTGCCAGTGAGGTCCGACTGTAGGTGCGCTCTATGAGCGCACTTCATCCGAATTCCCAGGTGTGCGGTCATAGACCGCACCTACAGAAGAGTTGCGCCACTGCCAGTGAGGTCCGACTGTAGGTGCGCTCTATGAGCGCACTTCATAGGAATTCCCAGGTGTGCGGTCATAGACCGCACCTACAGAAGAGTTGCGCCACTGCCAGTGAGGTCCGACTGTAGGTGCGGTCAAGCAACCGTACTGCTGATTCAGGACACTAGCGATAACGGCCGCGCATCCAGTTCCATCGGATGCGCACGAGATCCCTGAACATCTCGGAGCCGTCGCGCGCGAACCGCACCTTGGATCCCGCGTCATGGCTCCACGCCACCGGGATCTCCCGGATTCGTAGACCGCGTCGGTGAGCTAAGAACAGGATTTCCGGATCGAAGCCGAATCCGAAGATCGTCTGCTCTTCGAAGATCGGAAGCATCTTCTCCCGGTGGAAGAGCTTGAACCCGCACTGGGTATCCTTGAAACGCAGCCCGAGCAGCGCCTGGACCGTCCAGTTGAAGAAGATGCCCCCGAACTCCCGGAACCTGGACTGGTGGACAAGGATCTTGTTCCGGTCGAGGGCACGGGAGCCGATGACGACGTCGGCGCCAGCTTCGGCAGCGTCCAGCAACAGGTCCAGTTGGCCGAACGGCGCCGACAGATCGGCGTCGGTGAACAGCACCCATGTGCCCTTTGCGTGGCGGAAGCCCTCGCGTACGCTGTATCCCTTCCCACGGTTGGTTCCGTTGGAAACGACTTTTAGGTTGGCGCTCTTCGAAGACGCGGCGATGTCGGCCGTGCCGTCGGTCGATCCATCGTCGACGACGATGGCCTCCATCGGCATGTTGTGGTCCTCGATGTAGCGGAAGATGCTTTCGATCGACGGGCCGATTCTGCGTGCTTCGTTGTACGCGGGTATGACGACCGAAACTACTGGAACGGAGGGATCTATCGCCGCCTCAACCGGGCCCTGGCGCCCGGTTTCGGATGTTTCCATAGAGGCTGTATTGTATCATACGGCTTCGTCGCGACCTGGGTGCGTCCGGTTGCTCCCATCGTCACGAAAACGCCGTCCGACGATCAACAGAACGACGTCCTCTAACCCCAAATGAACGATCTGATCATTCGCGCTTGTCGCAGAGAAACAGTATCGCGTACACCCGTCTGGATGATGCGCCAAGCCGGCCGTTATCTGGCCGAGTACCGGAATATCCGGAAGAACACGCCGTTCCTGACCTTGTGCAAGACGCCCGATCTTGCCGCGGAAGTTTCGATGCAGCCTTACTACATCGTCGGAGTCGATGCGGTGATTTTCTTTTCCGACATCCTCATCCCTGCCGAGGCCATGGGGATTGATGTCGCGCTGACGGACCGAGGGCCCGAGATCGGCAACCCCGTCCGATCGAAGGACGACGTCGATAGGCTGAACGTACCGGAGCCCGACCAGGCCGTACCGTTCGTCGCCCAGATCCTCCGGACGCTCCGGCGGGAGCTTGCCGACAAGGTGCCCCTCATCGGATTCGCCGGCGCACCGTGGACGCTGGGTTCCTACATGATCGAAGGTGGCGGCTCGAAGAACTTTTCGGTGATCAAGTCCATGGCGTACAGCGAGCCGCTCGTGTTTCACGCGTTCATGGAAAAGCTCGCCGATACGGTCGGCGCATACCTGCGCTACCAAGTGGAGTCGGGCGCCCAGATCGTTCAGTTGTTCGACTCCTGGGCCGGCGAACTCAGCCGAGCCGACTACGAGGAGTTCGCGCTTCCCTACACACAGAAAATTTTCGGAATTGTGGGCGATGCTGTTCCCCGTATTCTCTTCATCAACGGTTCGGCTAATCTTCTGGAGGCCATGGCCCGCTCGGGTGCCGAGGTCCTGAGCGTGGACTGGCGCATCCCGATCGCAGAGGTGCGACGGCGGGTGGGACCCGATATTGCGATCCAGGGCAACCTCGACCCGTGCCTCCTGCTCGGCTCCCCGGAGCGCATGCTCGCTCGGACCGCGGAGATCCTCGATGAGGCCGGGCCGACCGGCCACATCATGAACCTCGGCCACGGCATCCTGCCGCCGACGCCCGTCGAGAACGCCCGGGCGTTTGTCGAGTCCGTGAAGACGTATCAACGAAATGTCTAGGCTGGGTATCATCGTCTTCAGCCTGGGCGGACCCGAGACGCTGGCAGACGTCAAGCCGTTCCTCTACAATCTGTTCTCTGACCCGGAAATTATCCGCATTCGTTCCGACGTTATCCGAAAGACCGTGGCCTATGCGATCGCCACGCTCCGCAGGAGACGGTCCGAGGGCTACTACAGGCAGATTGGCGGTGGCTCGCCGCTCCGGAAGATCACCACCGAGCAGGCTCAGGCCCTGTCGGACGAACTTCGTTGGGCCGGAACCCAGGTCGATGTTTTTGTCGGCATGTGCGCCTGGCGGCCGTTCTTCGAGGAGACACTCCGACGCGTGGAGCAGAGCGACATCGATCGGCTCGTCGTCCTACCGCTGTTTCCTCAGTACTCGATGACGACGACGGGTTCAGGTTTTCGGATCATCCGGGCGTTGCTCGAAGGCCGGGAGCGGTTTCGAGACATGGACATCCGCTGGGTGTCCTCCTGGCAGAATCATCCCACATACATCAGCGCTTTCGCCGACGCGATACGGCGGGAGGTGGCGAAGTTTCAGGATCCCGATGAGGTCCAGGTACTCTTCAGCGCGCACAGCATCCCGACCCGGTATCTCGAGGAGGGCGATCCTTACCTGGATCAGACACGGGAGACCGTCGAGCTGATCGCGACGGAACTCGGCCGCAAGAACCCGTACCGCCTCGTGTTCCAGAGTAAGATCGGACCGGTCGAATGGCTTGGTCCCCCGATCAACGATGTCATCGTGGAACTCGGCCGGAACGGCGTCAGGCACGTATTGGTAGTTCCCGTCAGTTTTGTTTCAGAGCACATCGAGACGCTGTACGAACTCGATATCCAGTACCGAAAAGTGGCTGCGGACGCGGGTATCGAAGAGTTCCGCCGTGTGCCGGCACTCAACTGCGACCCGACTTTCATCAGAGCTTTACGGGAGATCGTGGAGTCCGCCGTTCAGGGCTGAGGGCCGCATGCCAGCGACATGCCGGATGTAGTTGTCATCGGGGCGGGAATCGCGGGGTTGTGCTGCGCGCGCCGGCTTTCCGGCGCAGGTGTGGACGTACTGGTCCTCGAGTCCCGGACCCGGTCGGGGGGCGTGATCCGCTCTCACCCGTCCGACGGGTTTCTTATCGAGTCCGGTCCGAGCACGATCCTGCCCACGCCGTTCGCGTCCCGGCTGATCGCTACGGCGGGGCTTCGGACGGAGGTCGTCACCGCCCCGACCGGGCTGTCTCGCTTCATTTACCTCGGCGGACGTCTGCGGAAAGCGCCGTGGGTGCTGTCACCCTCCGGTTTCCTCCGCGCTCTGGCCGAGCCTTTTGTCCGGCGCGGGCCGATCGGCGAGGACGGGGACGAGTCGTTTTCCGCGTTCGTCACGCGGCGTCTCGGCCGGCAAGTCCACGACCGGCTCGCGGCGCCTTTTGTGTCGGGCGTCTGGGCCGGCGACCCTTCCAAGATCAGTCTTCGGGCGGCCTTCCCGCGCCTGGCGGAGTTCGAGACCCGATACGGGAGCCTGACCGTGGGCGCGCTTCGAGCGCGACGCCCCGGCCCGCGGGCCAGGCTGTCGTCGTTCCGGAAAGGCATGGAGACGCTTCCCGGTCGGCTTGCCGAGGGCCTCGAGGTTCTCTATGAAATCCAGGACATCGAAGTAGCTTCCGGCCCTCGCGTAAAGTGGGAGGCCGGGGGAGGCTGCTCCGGCTGCCGTGGTTCTTGCTGTGCCGGCTGATGCCGCCGCCGCCCGTTTTGGAGTCTGCCGACCGAGAACTTGCGGAAGTGCTCGCATCGGTCCGCTACGCGCCCATTCTTGTCGTCACCTCGGCACTCGACTTGTCCCGGGAGGCTCCACCACGGGGGTTCGGATTTCTCGTGCCCCGGACCGAAGGGCTACGCACGCTCGGAAACGCTGTTCAGCTCCAGCCTGTTTGCCGGCCGCGCGCCGGAGGGCAAGGCCCTGCTCACCACATTTATCGGCGGCGCGACCGAACCGGAGATCGTCGACTGGCCCGACGAGCAGGTTTGGGAGACGGTGGGTTCGGAATTGACCCGTGTTCTACGCCTCTCTGGCGGAATCGAGCCGCTCCGGCTCTTCCGGCACCGCCGGGCGATCCCGCAGTATCAACTCGGCCATCGGGCCTGGCGCGAGAATGTCCGGCGTTCCCTCGAGCGGTTGCCCGGTGTTTTCTTGACCGGCAACTACCTGGATGGCGTGTCGGTGCCGGCGACCATGGAGCACGGTCATCGAACCGG
This sequence comes from Terriglobia bacterium, assembly GCA_965206125.1. GTDB lineage: Bacteria > Acidobacteriota > Terriglobia > 20CM-2-55-15 > 20CM-2-55-15 > CAXWPM01. The sequence goes on along the minus strand of CBDBIN010000037.1, from coordinate 2,573 downwards.
CGATGCCGTGCTCGACTACCTTGGGAGGAAGCAATGAAGCGGACACCGGGTTTCGCGCACAGCCATCGGCCGCGGATGTTATATTGCCATCCTGAGTAGAAGGGCATGAGTTCACTAAAGACGGTACAACAGCACATTCTCGATGAAGAGCGGCGATATCCGGGAGCGAGCGGCGATTTCACGTCGCTTCTGACGAGCCTGATTGTAGCGGCGAAGATCATCTCGCGGGACGTCAACCGCGCGGGCCTGGCCAGGACTATCCTCGGTGCGACCGACAGCGTCAACGTCTACGGAGAGATCGTCATGAAGCTCGACGAGTTTGCGCAGGATACGGTTTACCGGGCCATGGGAGACTGCGGGATGCTCTGCGTGATGGCGTCGGAAGAGTCGGCAGGGATCATTGCGTTTACCCGCTGGCAGTCCGAAAGGCGACTATGTCCTGCTGTTCGACCCGCTCGACGGCTCCTCGAACATCGACGTGAACATCAGCATCGGTACGATTTTCTCGATTCACCGGAGGATTACTTCGGGTGACGACGGCGATGTTGAGGATTGTCTCCAGCCCGGCCACATGCAGGTGGCCGCCGGATACTTCATCTACGGTTCGAGCACAATGATGGTGTACACGACCGGGCACGGCGTGCACGGCTTCACACTCGACCCGGCCCTCGGTGAGTTCCTCCTGTCGCACGAGAACATTCAGAGCCCCAAGCAGGGCAGGATGTACAGCATCAACGAAGGCTACCGGGAGAAGTGGGACGATGCGACCCGCGAATACGTCGACTACCTCAAGGCGACAGACGAGGCAACCGCGAGGGCCGTACTCACTCCGATACATCGGTTCGCTTGTGGCGGACTTCCACAGAAACCTGCTGAAGGGCGGCATTTTTCTGTATCCGGGACCGAAGGCCAAGCTTCGGCTGCTGTACGAAGCGGCGCCTCTGGCGATGGTCGTCGAACAGGCGGGGGGGCTGGCGACGACCGGGGCCGAGTCAATCCTCGGCATCCAGCCCACCTCTCTCCACCAGCGCGTGCCCCTGATCCTCGGCAGCCACGACGACGTCGAAAAGTACCTGGAGTTCTGCGGGACCGCCGACGCGGTGTGATCCCGCGAATCTCAAATCTCCAACCTCGAATTCCAATTGCGGGAGTCTTCGATAGAAAGCTGCGATCAGCTAGCCCGCTTTTCTCACCGGTTGTCGTGAGATTCGAGAATCGAAATCTTAGCTCTTGAAGTCTATTCCGATACCGAGACGACCGCCATGACGGCGTCGACGGTGGTGAGGCCTTCCCAAGAAGGAATTCGGCGTACTTCTGCAGCGTCATCATTCCGGACGCGATGGCGCAATCCCGGATTTCCTCGCTCTTCGCTCCCCCGGCGACCAGTTTGCGGAGATCCTCGTTCATGATGAGCACTTCGTAGACGCCGACTCGACCCTTGTAGCCGGTCCCGCCGCACTTTTCACATCCCTCTCCCTTGTAGAACGTGGGCAAGTTGTCCATGTCGTAGCCGAAGAACTCGGCCACGGCGGGTTCGGGAATGTCCTCGACTTTACACTTGGTGCAGATCCGGCGCGCCAGCCTTTGCGCCATGATGCCGATCGTGGAGCTGGCCAGCATGAAGCCCTCCACGCCCATCTCATCCAGACGTGTGAACGCGCCCGGGGCGTCGTTTGTGTGTAGCGTCGTGAATACGAGGTGACCGGTCAGCGCGGCTTCCACGGCGATCTTGGCGGTCTCACGGTCACGGGTTTCGCCGATGAGGATGATGTCCGGGTCCTGACGGAGGAAGGCACGTAAGACGCGGGCGAAGTCCAGCCCGATGGCCTTGTGGGTCTGGATCTGGTTGACGCCTTCCAGGTCGTACTCGATCGGGTCTTCCGCGGTCGAGATGTTCGTGCCCGGGTCGTTGATCTCTCCGAGAGAACTGTAGAGGCTTGTCGTCTTTCCCGAGCCCGTGGGCCCGGTGACGTAAATGATGCCGTAAGGTTCCTTGATCATGTCCCGGACCTTCTGCATGGTCTCGGGATGGTTGATGATCACGTCGAGCGGCAGCAGGGACGCACTCTTGTCCAGGACGCGCATGACGATCTTCTCACCGTACTTCGCCGGCACCGTGGAGACACGGAAGTCGATGGCGCGGTCATCGATCTTGATCGAGATCCGGCCGTCCTGAGGCATCCTGCGTTCGGAAATATCCAGCCTGGAGAGAATCTTCAAGCGCGATGTCAGGGGGAGCATGATCTTCTTGGACAGGATGTTTTCGACTCGCAGCACGCCGTCGATCCGGAGCCGGAGGCGCACGCCTTGCTCCTGGGGTTCGATGTGGATGTCGCTGGCGCCCTGTTTGATCGCCAGAGCAAGGATGTTGTTGGCGAGCCGTACGACCGGCGCGTCGCCCGACGCGGTCTGCAGTTCCATATCGGACGGCTTTTCCTCTTCCTCGTCCTGAACCTCGATGCCGCCGAGGATTTCCGGTTCCAGGTCCTCCAGGCTCTGCATCGACGCTTGCATTTGCTGCTGCTGCGCCTCTTCTTTCTTCTTTTTCTTCTTTCGCTCTTCATCCCGCTTGG
>CBDBIN010000036.1:0-22794 GCA_965206125.1 Terriglobia bacterium | reverse complement strand
CTGGCGATCATCGGAGTAGACCTGAACTCGCTTGATCTCGAAGCCAACGGGGTACGCGCAACGTACGACGCTTTGGAGGAGCAGATCGAAGGACTTCCCGGTGTTCGGGGCGCCAGCTATACGCGTAACCTGCCCGCGACCTCCGGCGGTACCACCACACTACTGGTGGGCGACCTGATCGATGGTCGGCGCCGCCCCGTGGAGGTCCCCTGGAACCTGGTCCGCGGCGACTTCTTTTCTTTGATGGAGATCCCCCTCCTGCACGGCCGGCTCTTCGATCAAGGTGACAGAGCCGGAGCTCCGCCGAGAGTCGTGGTCAGCCGGGCCATGGCCGAGGTTTTCTGGGGCCATAGCGATGTCGTGGGCGAGGTGTACCACACTGAGAATGCCCCGAACGTTGCCGTTGAAATCATCGGCGTGGTAGAGGCGACGAAGGTCACCTCCCTGGCAGAAGCACCCACGCCACTGGTCTACTTCGACGGGCAGGAATCCGCCCAGACAAGGATGAATCTCCTCATCCGGACGGACGGCCCCGCGAGTGCGGTCCTGTCGATGGCGCGCCAGAGAGCCCGGGAGCTCGATCCTCGAATCTCGATCCTGACCGCCACGACGATGGACTCGTACTTGTCGGGAACCCTGGCACCCCAGCGCCTCGTGGCTCGGGTGCTCTTCGTCATCGGCGCCTTCGCGCTCGGTCTGGCAGCGCTAGGGATCTACGCGGTCGTTTCGTTCAAGGTCTCCAAGCGGGTCAGCGAAGTGGGCATTCGGATGGCGCTGGGCGCCGGGCGCTTCTCGGTGGTGCGTCTCTTCTTGAAAGAAAACGCAGCCGTCGTTGGACTGGGTGGGCTCGTGGGTGTGGGCTTGGCCATTCCCCTCTCGTACCTCATCGGAGTGATCTTCACCGGTACGCGAGGACTACCGGGTTCCGTTCTGCTCGTGTGCCTTGTCACATTGGGAGTGGCGGCGCTGTTTGCGACCGCTGTTCCGGCATGCAGAGCAGCGTACCTCGATCCGGCTCGGACGTTGCGGCAGGAGTAGACGCGAGCAGGGACGTTCGTCGCTTTACACGTAGCGTAGCCATTCGACCTAGCTTGCCTGCGAACACAATCGAATCCTGGTGATCACGTCTTCGGAACTCCTGCCGTCAAACTGTTCGCGGATCACATCAGCAGTGTCGGGACTCAAGTGGACGCCACTTTCATCGATCCGGAACATTCCTGTCCAGGCGCCGTTGAGGGCGTAGCGAGGGATCCCGGCCACATCGGGGAGATGGGTTTCAGTCTCTTCGGCAAGAAAGAGGATGTAGTGCTCTCCCGGTTGCATCAGGTTGTACTGATGCGGCAACTGCCTGAACTGACCGAGCACGCCCCCTTTTTGAGAGATCACTACCTGTCGAATCGATTCGGGTCCTTTAAGCACTCGGTCGACCGACAATATCGAATCTGTTTCGAAATATCTGAGATTCTCGGTCGGAGCGAGAACCGATTGCACATGAGCCTCGACGATCAGTATCGAAGAGTCGCATAGATCCTCAAAGGACCCGGGCACATTTCCAAGAGCAAGTGACAGGCCGAACGTAATACCGGTTGTAGGAGGCGGGGGCGGTGGCGGTGGATCCGGCCCAGGGGGTACTGCAACGGGTCGGGCGGAGCCTCGAGGCATCGCGTCCTGACGGAAAATCTTCCGATAGACCAGGGGTACGTCCACCTCAATCGTCAGCGTATTGCCTTCCAGCGTACCTTCGAAAAGGAGGGCATTCGCCTCAGACAAGAAGACGATGCTCGTGCCCTGCTGTGAATAGTTCCCGCGGCCCGAGCTTTCACTATCGGCGAAGCCCCCACCTCCGGTGTAGCGGTAGAGCGTCCGCCACACATGCGTACCGTCCGCTTCAAGGATTACCGAACCTCCGATGACCTCTTGCCTACGGGATCCGTTCTCTGAGACGACGGCTGGGAGTTCCTGTCGGTTCGCGCTAACCAGGATGTACTGACCGACAGCCTCTGATCTCTGGCCAGCCTGCTCATGACTCCCGCAAACGGGTCCAGCGGATGCTAAGACTACTGAAAGCAAAATGAAGCGGAAACCGAAACGAACGAACTTCGTACCCACCGTGCCTGAGATTCTCATCACCAACCTCCCATTGGACGGCCAAGCCCCCCCTCGCGATGGTACTGGCTCAGGGGACCAAGCGCATAGACCAACCCCGTCTCTAACTTCAAAATTGAAATCCGACCGAAATACTCGTTCGGAGGTGCAACTCCCAGCCGATCCTCACTTCCGGTGCGATGTACACCCTGTCGGTCAGGAAGACACGCAGCCCTCCTCCAGCGGTGAACGCCGCTTCGGTTGACGTGAAGGCTACGCCATTAAAGTCGTCCGTGTGTTGGAACAAGCCACCGCCGGCGATGAGAAACGGATTCAGACGAGGCGGCCCGGCAGCCCCGGATCGTCGCAGGTCAAATGTCAGGTTCCCCGTGAGCATCAAGTCGCGGTCGGTGTTGGGCCCTCGCATGTAAACCACTTCAGGACCCAGCGCGAGACGCGGCGTCAGATAGAACCTCGCCCCACCACCAACTACTCGATGGTGTTTCGTGCTGTTGTCGACGAACCCTGCCCACCCCAGGGAGCCTTCCAATGCGACTCCGGGTCGCTGCTGAGCGGTGGCATCGCTCGGCAGCCAGACCGGTATTCCGAGAGTGGCCATGATGGCAACACGGGCAAAGGCTGCCATCAGCACCCTTATCTGGAAGAACCTATCGCTCTTCGTCGGTTGCGACGATCTGCTTCTGTCTGTCTGTCGGATCATAGGGTTCACCTTGCCTTCACGGTCGAAGCTGTCATGGCTGAACTGGAAGTCACGCTATCCGGCATCTCTCAATCTCTCCCTCATCGATCGAAGCGTGCGGTTCATCGACTCTTTCGCCACGCCCTCAACGATCGGACGCACGAACAGCGACACAAGAACGGGGATCCTACGGCTCAATGTCAGCGACTCGCACTCGACCAATACGCCGCCTTCCACTTCCTGGTAACGCCAGTACGAGTTCAGACGCCACAGGAATCCGCGGTCCCTGCCTGGCAGCTTCTCGCGCTCCTCCGGTGTTCCTGCATCCTGAAGCTCGGCGATCCTGGTCGCGATGGTGCGGCTCGAAGCCTGTCCTCGGCCATGCCGTCGGTAGAGGACAAGGTGTTTGGTGTTGTAGGTCGCCGTGACGATTTTCGATCGCACCAGTTTGAGGAAGACGCGGAGGAAATTCCCATCTCGTTCGAGGACTCTGGCTTCAAGGACGTCCTCTTGCGCATCGGCATCGGGGTTCTGGACCATCGCGAGTGTTCCCTCGAGCGTGGCGCCGGGAATGTACACGACGCCTCTCCAGTGGTGGATCATGCCGCCCGGCACTTTGATATCTGTCCCGTCTGGCAGAGTCGTTTTCATTTTCAGGACCAGAAGACGGCCTGACAGAACGGCCGCGCGCTCCGCGCCGGCTTCAGTGGGTGCTTGAAATTCCAGCGCCAGGAAACCGGCATCCGAGTGGAGTTCTTTCCTGATCCGGCCCTCGGTCAGAAGGACGTATTCGTTCCAAGCCTGAATTGTGTCGCTCCGCAGTCCTTGGGCGTGCAGCGGCGCCAGAGGTCCAACAAAGGCGACACAGATGTAAATGCAGGAGCGCTTCCAACTGGTACGAAACCGAGGCATGACGATTCCTCCTATGTCGAAACCTGTGCGCGCATTTCCCTGTGGGCTCACCGAACCCGAAGTCGGGGGCGAGCCAAACACGACGCGTTCGCACACGACGAAGTTCACAATCGAACATGCCCCGATTGACACCAGGTTGGCGAGGACGGGTTGCATTTGTGCCGTTCCGACAAGAACCCACATCAGTCCGGTGTTGCCCGCCATGGAGACAGTTCCCGAGATCAAATGGAAGCGCAGAAGGGCACGGAGTTGCGAGCGTTGCTCGTTGTTGTGCGAAGGCCAGGTCCAGTTCACATGCCACACGAAGTTGTGCAGCAGCGCCGCCTCCACCGACAGCATCGTTGCCAGGATGTAATGCAATTCGAGTAGATGTACGCCGACAGAAAGGGTAGTGATCTGGACTGCCATACCCATCGCACCGACGGCATTGAACTTCAGCCAGCGCATCACACGCTCTCTCTTCGGTGCAACGCCAGGGTGTTGCGCGCTACTGAGCCCACTAGTACGCATGCCATCACCACAACCGTGACCAGGCCCGCTACATCAAAGAAGCGCTGTTCAACCCCAAGGATATTCACAGTGGGTCGTAGCCAGGCTACGACGTTACCCACGCCGAGCAGAACCCTCATCTCCGTGGGGCCGAGCAGCCAGAATGAAAGCTGAAAGACCCCCAGTGAATACGCCGCCAGATACAGGTTGATCGACAACAGCAGATAGACGATGAGTAGGACCAGGGCAACTCCTGGCGTCATATAACCGGATAGAGCCAAGCCTCCCACCAGGAAAAGGACACCGAAGGAGTCGGCCATGTGATCGACATAGAATCCGTAACGGGGCCGCTCCCGATTTCGAACCCGGGCGAGAGTCCCATCCAGGCTGTCTCCGAACCAGTTCACGACGAGCCAGGCATTGACCACCAGGAGACCGGGTGACCACCATGGCACCACCGCGTATGACAAGCCGGCCATGAACATCGACGCCAAAGCGAGCAGGGTGAGTTGGTCCGGCTGGACCCACGACGGCATGCGTTCGGCCAGCCACACGAGGCACTGTTTTTCGACACCCGCCAGCAGACTTCCATGCTGACGCTCCATGTCTGCGCTACGGACGGACATTGATACCGAACGACTCATGAAAACACCTCCTAGAGACAAACCGCTTCCAGTTTTCGAATCCGCACGCTCGGCGGCCTCGATCCAGCGACCATCCTGCCCCAGGGGAGTTAGAGCTTCAATGCACGCGCGATCGACTCTTGATGTACCAGAGGTGGATACTGTATGAAGTTTTGCTGTACAGCTAACTTATTGATGCAATAAGACTTGTTATCGCGGGATGGAGGGGCTATTCGGTTCGGGTCGTGCAATGAGACCCGCAACGTGCCAGAGCGTTCGGTAATACGCCGTCCGGATCCTTCGGTCTTTCAACCAGTTTCAGGACGATGCTGATTCTCGGCGGGCTTGGCTGGCACTGTTTGCAGGATAGACCATGACGAATCGGTCCCCGTCAGGCATGATGTCGTCATCTTGGTAAGGCTCAACCTCAGTTCGCCGTCGCCGACGCGCTGGCTCGAGCAGGTCGAAACACATCTCGACGAGGTGCTGATCGACCACGCTCATTGCGAGAAGAAAGCGGCCGGCAACGCGATGAATCTGATCTTCGCTTATGTCGACAACGAAGAACTGTGTCGCGAGCTTACGGTGATCGTCAACGAAGAACTTGAGCATTTTCACTTGGTCCTGGCGCTTCTCAAGCAGCGGGGAATCCCTTTTCGCCGTAACAAGCCGAGTCGGTACGGGCGGAAGCTCAAAGACCTTGTTCGCAAGTGCGAACCCGAGCGCGCAATCGATCGGTTGCTCGTTGCAGCCTTGATCGAAGCACGTTCGTGTGAACGCTTTGGCCTGCTGCGTGAGAACCTTAAGGATCGGGGCCTGGCTGATTTCTACGACAGCCTCTTTGAATCCGAAGCCCGCCACCACGCCATCTACGTACGGCTCGCCAGGGCGTACGGTGACGAAGACACGGTTCGCCAACGTCTCGATGCTTTAGCTGCAGAAGAGGCGAAGATAATCGAAACCGGTGATGATTTGCCACGCATGCACAGCTAACGAACTCAACCGAGATGCGTGCGGCGAAGGGGATGCTTGGACTGGTTCCAATACGAAACGACAACGGCGGCTCGGGCTCCAACTTCCCGTATCGTAGCCATCACACCTTTTGTTCGCGTTGGGCGTGAGGTCGCTTCACGAATATCGAGCAGCTTCCAACCGCCACGAATGCCCAACCGCTTCGGGATTGCCCTACCACGCGGCACGGGCAGTCGCCATCAGTGTTTGGAGTTTGCGTTTTTGCTCCTCGACGGATAAGGCGTTGCCGATAATCGATGTTCCGAAGCCGCATTGGGGACTCACTGCAAGGCGTTCTTTGGGGACGAAGCGTGACGCCTCTCGGATGCGTTTGGTTAAAGCGCTGACTGCTTCTCGGCGTGGGGACTTCGTGCTCACCAGGCCGAGGACGACGATTTTGTCTTCCGGCACTTCCTTGAGAGGTTCGAAGGAGCCGGAGCGGGAATCGTCGTATTCGAGTAGGAGGCGATGGGCGGCGATCTTGTCGAAGATCGGTTTGGCAATGAGATCATAGCCTCCTTCCACGAGCCATCGGCTGCCCTGGTTGCCCCGACAGAGATGGAAACCAAAAGTCACCCCTGGATGATCTCCAATCACAGCGTTGTCCATTTCGATCCCTGCCTCGAGCCACTTCTTGAGGGGCCAACCACGCGATTCGTAGAACATCCTCACCCGAGGGTCGAGGAGAAGCGGGTAGTGCGGCGCGTCGAGTTGGATGTAGGTGGCCCCGCAACGCACGAGTTCGTCCACTTCTTCTTTGAGGATGTCGGTCACATCCGTCAAGAACACTTCCAGCGTGGCGTAGGCGTTCGAGGATTTCTGCCTAGACCAGAAATTGGCGAAGAGGCTTGGACTCGGTAGGCTGATCTTGGGGATACACTCAGTTCGATCTTTGAGGTAGGTGAATTCTTCCACGGAGAGCCACCGCTTCCTTTTCAGTTTCGAGACCACGCCCAGCGAGTCGGGCCGCTTGGTACGCTGGTCGCCGACGCGCTCGTCCCCCTTCCAGTCGCCCCAGAGAAAAGCGTCCAGGTTCCACTCGCCGAAGCCCTCAACCGCCTCGGCCATCTGACTCTGGAACGAGAGTCGCCGCTGCTCTCCGTCCGTAACCACCTCCAAGCCAACCGCCTCCTGCAAGGCGATGGCCCGGTTCACGGCTCCATCCTCAATAGCTTTGAATTCTTCGGAAGAAATGGCGCCGGAGACGACGTCCCTTCGGGCTTCTAGGAGTTCTGTCGGACGAAGCAGGGAGCCGACCACGTCTGCACGGACCGTGAGCACGTTTTGGTTATCTCAGAGTCAGCCCTAGACCGCTGGCCCCGAAGCTCTAAATCAGACTACAGCTAGGAATCGAGGTCAATCAAACTATCACATCTATTCACATCTACGATAAGGCGACGATACAGTCATGTGGATTGATACGCCCTGACCGACCGGCGTCAGGACCTCGTTCGCTGCCGAGTGGATTGCCGGGGCATTACTGCTAGTTGTCCGTCGGCACCAGACGCTTCAAATCTTCGAAGAAGTTCTGGATGAGGATCACTGAGGTCGCGGCGACTGGCCGGGTCGTCAGGAATCTCTGGTCGTCCAGTGCGACGTCGTACACTCTCGCAGAATTCTGCCCATTGTCGCCATCGTCGCCCGGCATCCGGAACAGGGGTGTGACAGACCCAAGCTCGAACGAGTTCTCCGTTGTCGAAAACGTCGCCACCCCGATCTCATTCGTGGCACGGTTCCGAAAGAACAACTCCCGCCCGTTATGCGCCCAGACGGGTTCGACGCCACCGCCGTCTGAAATCTGCCACTTCCCGTCTTTGACGTTCGGGAACGGCCGCACGAAGACCTCATCACGGCCCGTCTCGTTGGACATGTACGCCAGCCAGCGGCCGTCCCGCGAGACTGCAGGGTACCGCTCATTAAACCTGTCGCTCACGACCAGCGGCTCCGCTTCGCCGTCCTCGCCGGGTCGCAGCCCGATGATGTCTGAGGTGGGGTGTTCGGGCGAGCCGTTCCTTCGGACCACCAGCCACCCGTCCGGGCTCCAGACACCTTCCCCACCCGGGGAGTCCGGGTCTCCGTAGACGAACTCGGCCTCCGCCGTGCCGTTGGCCGGCTGCCGCCACACGCGCCACCGCGAAGCGCCAGGGACGGAGTCCGGGCTCCCTCGCATCGATGCAAACGTGATCTCCCGGCCATCGGGCGTCCAGGCCGGTCCCTGTTCCAGAGTCTCACCGAAGGTGAGGCGGGACATCGGGCCATCCGGCAGTACCTTGGTCCAGATGTCCACATTCCCGTTCGTTTCGTTCGTGAACGCCACCCGGCCGCCATCCGGAGACAGCCGCAGGCCATCATTTTGCCCCTGAAATGTCCAACGGAGCGTTTCGCCCGGGCTGACCGGGCTCGCCTCACCCGAACGGGTCACCCACACGAACTCGCGCTCGCCAAGACTCCCGCCCGCACGATAGACGAGACTGCCGTCCTCCGACACGCTAAAGGCCCCGATACCGAAGGGGCCGATCGCCGCCAGGCCGTCCACAACAGGAACGGCATTCCCTGTGAACTCCGCACGCGTCACATCGAACGGCGCGGCCATCAGCTGCCCGTCCGCGGTACCGAACAGCAAGTGCCCGGACGCCACGTAACGCGCCATCGTTCCCGGTGTCAGCATCTTCCGCTCGCCCGTCTCCAGGTCCATCGACCAAATGGCTGCGTCACTGCCGGATGGATCGCGCACCACTGTATGCAGCAAGACCTTCCCACCGGACATGGGATGGGGGGCGTGGGCGAGGTCTCCCTCCGCAAGCTGGGTCAGCGTTTCGATCTCGCCGCCGGCATCCGGCACGCGGCTGATGGCTAGGTTTGGGTTCGTGAAGTAGAGCCATCCATCGTCGGACCAGGCCGGAGTGCCAGCACTTTCTGCCAGTTCCCGGCCCGGTCCCCCGGCAACCGGCACCACCCGCAGCAGGCCCGGAGATCCCTGGACGAACGCCACCTCCCTCCCGTCCGGTGAAATAACCGCAGAGAAACTGTTTGCTCGGACTCCTGCAGTTCCCGGAATCGGCCGTGCCTCCAGTCCGTTCCAGTTCCGCATCCACAGCTGCGACCCTACGCCCGTCTCTCCGGGACCCACATAGATGAGAGCCGAACTATTCCGTGTCAACTCGAACCAGCCGGTCGGTGCCTGCCCGTCCTGGAACGGCGTATCGAATCGGGCGACCGAACGCAAAGGTTCGGTCGCAGGACGAAGCAGCGACCAGCTGGCGACGACGGCGAAGATTGCGGCTAAAACCGTCGTCGCGACCGTCAGCCGATTCCAGCGTCCCACCTCCGGTGTCGAGGCCGCCAGCTCGCCGCCCGTGTCGAACGCGCCTTCCAGGGCCAGCCGCATGTCGGCCATGTCGGAGACCCGCTGCTTCGGCTCTCTCTCGAGGCACCGCTTGAGATACACACGGAGCGTGGGCGACAGATCGGACGGCAGTGCCTTCCAGTGGACCTCCCCCCGTAGCACCGCTGCCAGAGTGAGCGACACATCTTCGGCCTCGAAGGCACGTTGCCCAGTCAGCATTTCGTAGACCACGCACCCGAAAGCCCAGATGTCCGTGCGCTTGCCGACCGCCTTCCCCCGGGCTTGTTCGGGACTCATGTAGGCGGCGGTCCCGAGAATGATTCCTTGTTGCGTCGCCGCCAGGCTCAGCGTGGGCGATTGCGACAAGCTCTCATCCTTCCCATCGCTCGCAAACGCCTTCGCCAGTCCGAAGTCCAACACCTTCACCTTGCCGTCGGGAGTGACCTTGATGTTGGCGGGTTTCAGGTCCCGGTGGATCACTCCTTTTTCATGGGCCGCTTCGAGAGCCTCGGCGATCTGGAGTGCGAGCTGGAGGGATTCTTCAACAGGGATCGCACCACGCTTGAGCCGGTCGGCCAGGGTGTCGCCCTCGACGAGTTCGAGGACGAGGAACCGCGTGCCGTCGTCTTCTTCGAGGCCGTGAATGGTGGCGATGTTGGGATGATTCAGCGACGCAAGCAGCTTCGCTTCGCGCTCAAACCGTGCGAGGCGCTCTCCGTCCTGGGCAAACTCCTCGGGGAGGGTCTTGATGGCGACTTCACGCCCGAGCTTCTGATCCCTCGCACGCCACACCTCGCCCATGCCGCCCTTTCCAAGGGCAGAAACGACTTCATAGTGTGCGAGTTGGGAACCGGGCTGGATCACCCGTACATATAACTACAGTCACGGGTTAACAGCAATCAAACAGTCACATGCTTGGTAAACCGACTGATCTCAATGGATCGACGCAACACTTTATCTTAAAAGGAAGAGGTGGAGTGTATGCGGAAAGGGATGCGATTCGGTTTCACGGCGGCGGAGAAGGCGGAGGTATGGGATCGGTGGCGGCGAGGGGAATCTCTGCATGAGATCGGGCGAGCGTTTGGCAAGCTGTCATCGTCTGTATATTGTCAGCTGGCGCATACCGGAGGCATTCGTCCTCGACCACGACGACGGTCGAGGTTGGCTTTGAGCCTGTCGGAACGTGAGGAGATCTCCCGCGGGATCGCGGCCGAGCAGTCGTTGCGTTCGATCGCAGAGTGTCTGGGGCGTTCACCCTCGACGGTGAGCCGGGAGATCCAGCGCAATGGGGGCTATGATGACTACCGGGCGTCTGTCGCCGATGAACAGGCTTGGAACCGGGCCCGTCGCCCGAAGCGATGTCAGTTGGGTCGCCATCCGCGGTTACGGCGAATGGTGGCGAGGAAGCTCCGGCGGAATTGGTCGCCCGAACAGATCGCCGGCTGGCTGAAGCGATCCTATCCAGAGGATGAGTCGTATCACGTGTCCCACGAGACGATCTATCGCAGCCTATTCGTGCAGGCGCGCGGGGTGTTTAAGAAAGAACTACTTAGACATCTGAGGTCGAGACGAACGATTCGTCGATCCCGACATTCCAGTCACAAAGGTCACGGGAAAGGGGATCTCGCCGATATCGTATCGATTCGTGAGCGCCCGGCCGAGGTCGAAGATCGTGCCGTTCCCGGTCACTGGGAGGGAGATCTGATAGTGGGATCGAACAACACCTACATTGCGACCCTGGTCGAACGCCATACCCGTTACGTGATGTTGGTGAAAGTGTCGGATAAACAGACCAAGACCGTCGTGCCTGCACTGATCAAGCACGCGAAGAAACTACCGACCGAGCTGTATAAATCGCTGACCTGGGATCGCGGCAAGGAAATGGGAGATCATCGGCGGTTTACCCTGGCGACCGACATCGACGTCTACTTCTGCGATCCGCAGAGTCCATGGCAACGTGGTTCCAATGAAAACACGAATGGCCTGCTCCGACAGTACTTCCCAAAGAGAACCGACTTATCGGTGCACTCGCAGGCGCACCTGAACAAGGTGGCACGTGAGCTCAATGAACGGCCGCGTAAGACGCTGGAGTTTGAAACTCCAGCAGAACGATTCAACGCTTGTGTTGCATCGATCGATTGAGGTGGCACGCATACCCAGAAACCTGAAAGCCCTCTATCCATAGGGGTACGACAAAATCAACTTTTTGAGGTATACGGGCTGGCTCGCAAGAAATCAGTTTTCCGTGTAGGCGATCTATGAAAGGGGATGTCAAGAGAAACACCTCCCCGACGGGCTACCAGCCGGACACAGAATAATTGTCGGGCAGCCAGCCTCACTGTTCCGTTAAGCGAATTCCGAGTCGGGCAACTTCAAGAACAAGCCGTCGATCGAATAGACAGTCGTTCGAAAACTGAACAGCAATAATTTGGATCGGTGATGCCGACCATAGATCTATCTGAGCCTCGGTGGGCTATCGCTGTTTCGGGTCGTGCGAGGGGGGATAGAGACTATATGGTGTCCTGCAAAAATGATGCTGCGGACAACGCCTATACCAGATCCTCACCCTCGATCCGTCCGTTTCCGTTCCTGTCGGTTTGTGCCTGTTCAGGTTTTGCCGCCAGGGAATCAGAAACGGCTATGTCGTTGCATTCAGTTTCTTCGGGTCGAACGTCTCTCCTTTCTTCCACATCGTCAAAGCCACGGTTGCGATCTTGCGTGCCACGGTCAGCCGAGCCATTTCCGGTCGCATGCCCTTCCCCTCGAGACGGTCCAGATACGGCTGCCAGAAGTGGCTCACACCGCCGGGGGTGGCAGCCGAGATGAAAGCGGTCTTCAGGCGTCGGTTACAGTTCCGGTTCAGTCCCCGCGTGGCCACGGGTTTGGATCGCCGTACGACACGGCCCCCTCGCAGTTCGTACTCGGCACTGCTGTGCGTGACCACGGCCAAGCCGCTGTAGCTCCAGAACTGCCGCTTGGTCCGGAAACGATATGGCGTGTCAGCCGTAGCCACGATCTGTGCCGATCGGATCGGACCCAGCTGAGGAATCGTCCGTAACAGACCTACGGCGCGGTGGCGCCGGCCTTCGGCGATCAACTGGGCTTTGGCTTGCTTCCGCAGCTCCCGGACCTGGTCCAACTGTTCGTACAGCCACGCCACACGCTGACGCATCCCGGCTTCGGGCAGCTTACCGAGCCACTGCTCTCGCTGTCTCACCGAGTACACTCCGATTCCTGCGGTTCGGATGCCACGACTCCGATACATCGATTTGATTCGGGTCATCGTCCTTTGCGTATCGACGGAGAACGTCTCATACGCACGCACCATTTGTTTGAGTCTCCGTGTCTTGTCGTGTCCGTGCCAGACTGACTCCACCAGTCCGGCTCGCAACAACTCTGCCAGCTTCCTGGCATCGATCTTGTCTCCCTTCGACCCGGCAGTCAGTAGTTTGTTCCGTCGCGGATTGCACACCACCACTTCCTTAACGAGATCCCGAATCACTTCGTGCAGCCACTCGGCTTGCGTGGTCTCCTCCAGCGTCACATGCACCGGTCCGCTCACACCTTCGATCATTCGCCGGATCGCCGCTGCCTCGGTCCCCACGATCGTCTCCATCACGGTCTTGCCTTCGGCGTTCACTACCGCAACCACAGTCGTTGCCTGGTGGACATCCATCCCCATATACTTGTCTCGTTTCATTACAACGCTCCTTTCTGGGATCAACGCTGTTACGTTGATCAGGTTTGTTGAGAGTTTTCTCTCAACAAACCCCCAGATAAGGGGCGTCCTTTCATACTGCGACTATACGTCCGAGTGGATTGGTTCGGGGGATCGTGTAGCTGCCGAGTTGAGTGCCGGGGTCATTGGTCTTCTTCCGGTTGCCAGTTGAAACTCAGCGTGGCGTAAGAATCATTTTCGATGACCATGTTAACGAGAAATCGTTCACCATCGGGCGACACGTCAAAGCCTGCTCGAAGTGGCATCAAGAACAGCTGGCGGGATGGTCCGGCAACTGCTTCCGCCCCCTCCAGAGTGATGGGGACAGCCGTCAGATAGCCATCCGGCGCGACATAGAACAACTCCTGCCCATCACCTCGCCAAACGGGCCCCGAGAGCCTTCCCCCGCGTACCGGGCCGACTGGAATCCTCCGGCCCGGTTCGGGGAATCGCTGAACGTAGATTTCTGGCCTTCCCGTCTCGTTCGACACATAGGCAACAAAGCTGCCACCAGGGGAGAACCGCCCATTGGTCTCTTCGGAGTCTGTATTCGCAACAGCAATCAGTTCTCCCTCGCCAGAGATCGGCCAAGCCCAAAGATCCCGACCTGCTTCCGGAGGCTGGCTCTCAAACAGAATGTGCTGGCCATCGGGGGACCAGTCCTGGAGGTTTTTGAACTCGGAGGACGCGAACACTAGCTTTGCATTCGCCGTCCCGTCCACCGGTTTCTCATAGATGTCTGGAAGGCCGTTTCGGACGGAGGCAAACAAGATTCGTGTGCCGTCGGTTGACCAAATCGGCTCGCCATCCGGTGCCGGATCTGTTGTGAGGGGGGGCTGAAGACGGCCCCGCTCGATCTCTATCCGCCACACGTCCAAGTTTCCGCCAACGATCCGGAGAATCGCAGCAGTAATGCCGTCAGGCGCCAACGTGACCCACCCTCTACCCATTGCCGGATCAGCTTCCCCGACTGTGCCGATCCGGCGGCCATCCCTATCGAGCCAGACTAACTGGCGAACTCCTGGGCTCCGGCGATATGCCAGTGGGCCGGACGACGATGCGGAAACGCTGAGCTGGAAATAGCCAGTGCGAGCCACAACCACTCTGTCCGCCACCAGAAAGGCATCCCCAACAGTGTCAAACGTATCCAGGTCCACTCGTTGAGCCACGAGCGCACCTCGCCGAGCGAACAACAGGTAGTTCGGTGGTGCAAACACAGCTGCCGATTCGGCATCGAAAAGGCGCCGGGTCTCTGGTGAATCCAGCGAACCCAGGTACACTCCTCGGCGCTCCGCAGGTCCAAGCACAAAAAAGAGAAAACGGCGGCCATCAGGCAGGAATTGGGGCCAGCGGTGGCCCATTTCCTCGGGCGGTGCGACGCGCGTCACTTGTGTAGCCTCACCCCCACCCTCGCGGATGCGGTACAGAGGTCCCGTGCTGGATCGAGGAAACAAGATGTCTCCATTCTCATTCCACGTGCCTCCATTGGGGATTGCCGCCCCGGCAGTCAACTCTTGTACGAGCCCGCCCTCAAGGTCGATCCGTTTCAGTTGGCCTTGCGAGTAGAACCCGACAGACTGGCTGTTTGGAGCCCAGAACGGGCTAGTCCCGCCATCCGTTCCCGCCAGTGGTTGGGCCGTGTCCGATTCGAGACTCCGAAGCCAGAGTTGTCCTTGCGCATCGAAGACTAGCTTGCTTCCATCCGGTGAAAACGCGAAGTGGCCAGTTGAAGAATGTAAGTTCACGTCGAGGCGCATCTCGGGCGTTGATGGCACAGGACGGAAGAGGAGCGCGGTCGCCACGGCGACTATCAGCACGGCCAGTGCCCACACCACATGCACACGCCCGCCAAATCCTGTCGGGGCCGCTGTCCTGTCAGGGCTTGCCTCGACAAGCCACTTCAATTCGCGCTTAAGGTCCGCAGCACTTTGCCACCGATCTTCAGGATTCTTGGCGAGGCATGCCGTGATGACGTGGTCAAGCATCGGTGGAGAGACTGGTTGAACCTCGGCGACCGGCGCAGGCTGATGATTCATGATCGAGCCAACCAAACTCGCTTGCGTCGGTCCTTCAAATGCTTTCTTCCCGGTCACCATCTCGTACACGACCGCACCGAATGCGAAGATGTCCGTCCTGGCGTCGGCTTCCTTGCCTTCCAACTGCTCGGGTGCCATGTACTGGAGCGTACCGATGATCGTGCCTTCCGCTGTTAGTGGTGCTGACGGATCTTGCGTGGGCATCTGCGAGAGCGGTGAGACTTCAGCCGTATCGCCCTTCAACTTCGCCAGACCGAAGTCGAGCAGCTTCACACCGGCAGACTTCGTGATCATGATATTGCCGGGTTTCAGGTCCCGATGCACGACACCTTGCCGGTGGGCCTTGTCCAGTGCGTCCGCAATCTGGATGGCGTATTCCAGAGCCTGGTCGAGCGGCAGGCGCCCCTTCTCCAACCGCTGTTGCAGCGTCTCGCCCTCCACCAGTTCCATGACGAGGTAGTGAACGCCGCCCTGTTCGCCCACGTCGTGGAGCGTGCAGATGTGCGGGTGGTTTAGGCTGCTGACGGCCTTGGCTTCACGCTCGAAGCGTTCCCGGCGTTGCGGGTCGGAGGCAAGGTGTTCAGGAAGGACCTTGATGGCGACCGTGCGGTCCAGACGGGTGTCGGTGGCGCGATACACCTCTCCCATACCGCCCGCACCGAGTTGGTCGGCGATTTGGTAGGGACCGAGCTTTGTGCCTGCTGATAGCGCCATAGTGCCCGCGAAACCTAACGGCTCCGTGAGAAGCTGAGAATCTCGCTAAATACTATGGGCGAAAGGATTTGAGGTCAATGAAGAGGTCACATGCCTGATATACCGGCTGATCGCAACGGATCGACGCAACACTTTATCTTAAAAGGAAGAGGTGGAGTGTATGCGGAAAGGGATGCGATTCGGTTTCACGGCGGCGGAGAAGGCGGAGGTATGGGATCGGTGGCGGCGAGGGGAATCTCTGCATGAGATCGGGCGAGCGTTTGGCAAGCTGTCATCGTCTGTATATTGTCAGCTGGCGCATACCGGAGGCATTCGTCCACGACCACGACGACGGTCGAGGTTGGCTTTGAGCCTGTCGGAACGTGAGGAGATCTCCCGTGGGATCGCGGCCGAGCAGTCGTTGCGTTCGATCGCAGAGTGTCTGGGGCGTTCACCCTCGACGGTGAGCCGGGAGATCCAGCGCAATGGGGGCTATGATGACTACCGGGCGTCTGTCGCCGATGAACAGGCTTGGAACCGGGCCCGTCGCCCGAAGCGATGTCAGTTGGGTCGCCATCCGCGGTTACGGCGAATGGTGGCGAGGAAGCTCCGGCGGAATTGGTCGCCCGAACAGATCGCCGGCTGGCTGAAGCGATCCTATCCAGAGGATGAGTCGTATCACGTGTCCCACGAGACGATCTATCGCAGCCTATTCGTGCAGGCGCGCGGGGTGTTTAAGAAAGAACTACTTAGACATCTGAGGTCGAGACGAACGATTCGTCGATCCCGACATTCCAGTCACAAAGGTCACGGGAAAGGGGATCTCGCCGATATCGTATCGATTCGTGAGCGCCCGGCCGAGGTCGAAGATCGTGCCGTTCCCGGTCACTGGGAGGGAGATCTGATAGTGGGATCGAACAACACCTACATTGCGACCCTGGTCGAACGCCATACCCGTTACGTGATGTTGGTGAAAGTGTCGGATAAACAGACCAAGACCGTCGTGCCTGCACTGATCAAGCACGCGAAGAAACTACCGACCGAGCTGTATAAATCGCTGACCTGGGATCGCGGCAAGGAAATGGGAGATCATCGGCGGTTTACCCTGGCGACCGACATCGACGTCTACTTCTGCGATCCGCAGAGTCCATGGCAACGTGGTTCCAATGAAAACACGAATGGCCTGCTCCGACAGTACTTCCCAAAGAGAACCGACTTATCGGTGCACTCGCAGGCGCACCTGAACAAGGTGGCACGTGAGCTCAATGAACGGCCGCGTAAGACGCTGGAGTTTGAAACTCCAGCAGAACGATTCAACGCTTGTGTTGCATCGATCGGTTGAGGTGGCACGCGTACACGGAAACTGGAACCCCCATGAAATGGGGCCGCTGAAAGCGATTCACATGGAAGAGTAGGCATTCACCAAGCATGTGAAACCGATTTGGCTGCTGGGTCCTCATTGAGACGATGCCAGAAGTCTGGGATCGTAGAAGCTCGCGATACGCTGCGCGATGCCCCGCAGTCCTTGAGTCAGTCGCAATTCGTGAGCGTGATCACGGTCAGCTCGCTGTCCACGACGCGCATGATGTAGCTGATGTATCCGGGGAGCCCTCCGCCGTGGGAGACGGTTGTCTGACCATTCGTCGGACTGAGTTCCCAGCCGAAGCCGTAGGCATACTCGGTTCCATCATTCAGCACCGTCGGCGCCCACATCTGCTCGAGAAGTTCCCGGGGGAGCACTTGTTCACTGCGGAGGGCAAGGTCCCACTTGGCCATATCGAGAACCGACGACATGAGCGCCCCTTGACTGAAAGCAGCGCTCGCGGTAACGGGATCCCGGTTCAGGATTGGTCCAGATTCGGCTCCCCAGGGATCCCTCCCATATCCCCGCGTCCGATGGGGGATAATCGCATTGGGACCGCTGTTCCTGGTCGCGTTCATCCCGATGGGCCGGAAGATCCGGTGTTCGAAGAAATCCCAAACCGAATCCCCACTCACCTCCTCGATGAGCATGCCGAGCAGACGGTACCCCACATTCCGGTAGGCCCAGCGCTCTCCGGGAGCCGACTCCAGTGGTCCGAACGAGGTCTTAAGCACTTCGTATTGATCGTACTCATGCCGATCGAACTCGATGAACCCATACTCCCAGACCTCCTCCTTGATTCCCGACGTGTGTGTCAAGAGGTGACGCACCGCGACCTGTGACCAAGCATCTGGCAAGTTTGGGACATACTGGCCGACAGGCGTGTCCAAGCTGACTTTGCCGTCTTGCTCGACCAGCATCATCACTGCGGTGGCGACGAACTGCTTGGTGATTGATCCCAACCCGTACAACGACTGAGCTGTAGCAGGGGCGCGAAGCTCGACGCTCGCATAGCCGTATCCTCTCGCGAGGATGATTCTGCCTCCCTTGAGCACCGCGACGGACATGCCGGGAAGGCCCTGGTTCGCCAGAACCAGCGCAACGTATTGATCGACTTCCTGTTCCTGCGCAACGAGGACCGCTCTTTCTTCGGCCGACGAAGCCTCATCGTTGAGAACCGCTTCAAGCAGGTCTGGTCGGATGTGTGCGGCTTCTGCCTCTCCGATCGAAGACGCCGGGTCGGATTTCGGACCGGTGCAACCTGCGGCAATCGTGAGGATGAACCAGACGAGATGCCATTTCTTGACGAATGTCGACATGGACAACTCCGGTTCCAGTCTTACCGATTCCCGCAGGCAGTCAAAGCCGAGATCGACGAGCGGTTGCCTGACATCGGTGGGCGGTGTCGGCGATTGGCTGAGCGGTCAGTAACGCCTTCATCAGACCGCGGCGACGTGCCGTACGTGGGCGAATCCAACGGCGAGGGGAGCCCGCCTAGCGCATTCAACCCCGCCACGTGGTTCGAATATCCACCGATGGTCATCAACTAGGCGAAGATCCGCGCGGCCGGGCGAGCGATCGTCCCTGGTATCGACCTCAATCAGACGGTGCTCGGTCCTCAGGCCAGGGCGCCATCGAACAGGACCAGCAACCGGCTCCACGCTCGTTCCGCTTGGGGCTCGTTGTACACGGCCGAATCCGGCGGACACCAGCCATGTAGGGAATCCTGATAAACCTCGATTTCTGCGGGGAGTCCGGCTCGGGAATAGACTTCCCGGAGCACATTCTTGGCTTCCGGATCGCGTTCGTCGTCGTTCTCGGCAATTGCGAACAGAAAATGCGCGGTCGTATCGGGGACCAGCAAGTGCGGACTATCGGGCGCGTCGGTCACCAACCCGCCACCGTGGAAGGATGCGCCTGCCCCGACACGTTCAGGTACCGCGGCTGCCGTACGCATGGTGATCGGGCCACCCATGCAGTAGCCCGTGGTGCCGATCTTCCGGTTCGTGTCGACGGCCTCCTGCCGGTCCAGGAAAGTCACGAAGGCCCTGGCGTCTGTCATGTGTGTCGTTGCGTTCAACGAGCGCGCCAATGGCAGGACGATGTTGCGGGTTTCATCATCCTGGAAGCTTGCGCCTTCGGGAACAACTGGGGCCCTGCTGTCCCGATAGAACGGGTTGACCACCAAAACGGAATAGCCGGATTCGGCGAGCCGACGACCCATCATCCTGAAGGCGGGTCGCAGGCCAAGTATGTCGGGCCAAATGATTACGCCGGGATTCTCGCCGCTCGACGGATGCACGAAATAGCAATCTGCGGTTCCATCGGGTGTGGGAACATCGACATCCATCTCCGTTACAGCCTGTGCATTGGCAGCCCTCGGCAAAAGCATCGACAACCCCATCCCGACGGATAGTGAGCCGAACTGCCGCCGTGTCAGGCCCCCGGAGCCACCGAGGTATTCGTTCGCGTCGTCAAGTGTTTTCTCGTCGCACATGATTCCCTCCTTTGCGCGGGAGCCCGAACCTCCGCACCCGTCTCGTGCAGGTCCACCGGGCCGCCTTGTGTTGTGCCGTGCTCGATCACGCGCAAATAGAACACAGGCAGGACGCGAGATCAATCGCAGATGTGGGGATCAGGGCCACTCATATTAGGGACAGGCACCTATGTCCCCATTTTCTTGAGACGGCATGTAGCGCTATAGTACGGCCAGCGCACGCTCAATGTCAGCCTTGATGTCG
The DNA here is from genome assembly GCA_965206125.1 of Terriglobia bacterium. GTDB lineage: Bacteria > Acidobacteriota > Terriglobia > 20CM-2-55-15 > 20CM-2-55-15 > CAXWPM01. Next base: position 3,077 of record CBDBIN010000036.1, on the reverse strand, counting down.
GCGACATCTTCGATGCCGGCGGAAATTCGAACGAGGCCATCTCCGATCCCTAACCTGGCCCGTTCTTCCGGCGTAAGTGTGCGATGGGATGAAATGGCGGGATAGAGTACCAGAGAATAGATGTCGCCCAGCGAGGTCGCCGGTTGGATCAAGTCCAGCGCGTCCATAAAAGCGAAGACTTGCGCCCGGCCAGCCCCAAGGATCTCGAACGAGAAAACGCCTCCTCCTCCTTTGCCTCCGGTCAAACGGTGCAACAACTCGTACTGGGGATGGTCCGGCAAGAAGGCGTAGTTGACATGTCCGATTTTCGGGTGGGTTTGGAGCCATTTTGCCAGAGTGAGTGCATTGTCGCATTGTTGCCGCATGCGCAAGGACAGGGTCTTTAAGCCACGTAACGCCAACCACGCTTCAAATGGGCCGATGCTGCTGCCGACGAGCTTGTTTAACGCGAAAGACTTTTCTTTGAGCGCCGCAGTCGTCGCGACGATGCCGGCCATCACGTCCCCGTGACCTGAAATAGACTTCGTGGCACTGTGGATAACCATATCTGCGCCGAATTGGATCGGATTGCAGAGATAGGGAGAACTGAAGGTGCTGTCCACCAGCAAAAGAGCTCTCTCACCATGGGCGATTTCGACCAACCGGGGAAGGTCTGCAACCTTCATCAGGGGATTGGAAATCGTTTCCACTAATACGGCGACCGGTTTTTCCCGGGCGACGGTTTCGTGCATTGTTTCCAGGTCCAGAACATCGACGAGGTGAACCTTTGCTCCTAACGCATCAAAGACAGTCCCCAGGAGCGTGTGGGTCGCTCCATACACATCTGCCGCAGCAACGATCGACGTTCCGGCCCGAACACCGGCAGCCAGCAGCGCCATGTGAATAGCAGCCATACCGGAGGAGAAAGCGTGAGCGGTCTCGGCGCCCTCGAGGTTAGCCACGGCCGTCTCAAAGGCCGTCACCGTTGGATTGGCATACCGGGTCGAGTACACATACCCTGCTTTTGTGTTGCCCAGCACGGCATCCAGATCGTTTGAGTCCGCAAAGGTATAACCCACGGAGGGGTGAATGGGAGACACGACCGGATTTACCCCGCCCAGATCAAGTCTTTCGCCTGCATGGACCGTGCGAGTGCTGAATGATTTATCGCCTAGATTTGTCATTGGTCTTTCCTGATCGGATTGTTGGCCGCCGGTTAGTGGAGGCCCGAAGAGGGCGGAGCGAGCGTCGGTTGGATGAAGGGGCATCCCATGCGTCTCAGCGCATGGCTGCGGTCAGTGGGTCATCGAATAGACGATCCAGTTAATCCCCATACGGAACGCGTACCCGGCATATTCGTTGGGATAGCATTCCAGGTCGGCCCACTCCCAAGCGTCGCCTATGTCGGTGTTGAAATTGATCACCATCATCGGACGGCGATCGTCATCAAAAATCGCCAGAGCATACGGGACGAAGCCATCTGATTGATGTGTCGGACCCCCACTGCAACCCCTCCTGACGTTTGGCACTTGCAGGACCTCGTCAATGTCGAAGAACGAGTGAAAGAGCTGGTGCGACATCGGGATCGCTTCGGGTTCCTTGTCCGGAAAGATCTTTTTCAACTGAATGTAGAAGTTCTGCCACTGATACGTTCCCCAGAAATCATCGATCACAAGGAAACCACCGCGAAGCATGTATTCGCGCAGGCGTTCAGCCTCTTGCTGGCTGAGATTCATGCCCCTTCCGACTTCCAGCGCGTAGATGAACGTATAGCTGAACAAATTGGGGTCCATGATTTCGATCGCAACATCCCTGTCGAGAACGACCCGAACATTGGACATCCGGTCGATGGCAAATATGAACTGCTTGTCGGCTTTCGGCCAGTCGGTAGCCCAACTGCTGCGTCCTCTTCGCCCAAAGTTGCTCAATCCCTCGTTGTAGATCAACCGCGCAAACACGAACTCAGAACCGTCCGGTCCACCGTAGTCGCCCAGTTGTTGCGACGGAAAGAACTGGAGCGCAAGCAGGGGCAGCGGGAGCAGCGCGACGCCGATGATCAGTAACAATCGATTCATTGCTAATAGGGAATCGCCTGAAGCTGTAGCGGCGCTCTATGAGCGCCGAATAATGGGCTTCCTGGACCGCCTCACCGTACAAACCCGACTCTCACCACACGCTCCTTGTGGTCAGGACCCAAGCCATTCTACCCATAGACCTGAGCAAACGAAAGGTCAGTCCGCGAGGCCGAATGACGCTACGGCGCCGGCACCGGTTCTTACAGCGCTGTCAATAACATGATGGGCGGGCTGTTAGTCAACGCGGACCAACACTACCGGATCATCCCAGAGGAAGGGGGTACTGGCCAGATCCGAAGCCAGAAGCTCGAAGTGTACCGGTTCCAGACGACCCAGAAAGACGTCCCGGTTCCGGTCCACGCGTCCTGGAATCAGTCCATCAGCCACAAGATGGCTGAACTTTTCAACGTCGGGTTCCCAGAAAAGAATTGACCGATCCACCTTGGAGAATCGTACCCACCAATACAGCGTCTCGTCCGAAGGGTCGATCTGCTCGCCCTGCCCAAAGCCGAACAGCATGTCCTCAACCCGAGTCGGCACGCTGGCAAACGTCCAATCGCCCGATTGTCGCAGGTAAATCCGGGTGACGCGTACATTGCCTTCGTTAAGCCACGTTACGTTGATTACACCGTTCTCGGCGTCGACGACATCGATGTAACCCACAAGGGATTCGTCTCCATCCTGCCGGCCGTGTCCATCTCCATCCTGCTGGCTCTGCCCAATCCAGTAGCCCTCCCATTCATCCGGTTCGATCCTGATCGGTTCCGCGCCAACGGGCTCTTCGACTAATACAGAGTTGCAGCCTACGGCCGAAAACAAGGTCAGGATAACCAACATGGTCATCGTCAGTCGATTCATTGTGTGCCTCCTTGGTTCCCAGGTTTAGCAACCAGCGTGCCAAATGAGGGATGCTCACGGCCATGGATCATCTAGTGGCCTGTACCACCCATATTGGGACCAGCGCCGATGGGTCTTCGAGGCGAGGTCGAGGCGCGAGTCGGAAGTCGATGCTCATTCATCGAC
>CBDBIN010000035.1:0-25931 GCA_965206125.1 Terriglobia bacterium | reverse complement strand
GAATGGGTTCTTCCACGGCAAGTTTCAGGTCCAGGAGGCCCTGAACGAAGCGCCGGGCGCGCGATGGGTACGTTTTGAAATACGCCATGTATTGGGAGCGTGTGAATATGCCGCTGTGGAGACAGACCAGGGCCACCCACTCGGCGTCTTGCGGGTTCCACCCGAACGGCTCCAGGTTTTTTTCACGCTCGCGCAAATGAGTAATCATGGCGTCTCGGTGATGAGTGTTCTGTCGGTTTCCAGGTATGTGACCTTGCGAATTGAGGCAATCGGGCGTCCTGCTCGACCCCCGTCGTCGGTGAAATTCACCCGCACCTTGATTTTCTTGCCCACGTCCGCCGCCACCGGCGTGTAGGTCACGGCGTTGGCACCGATGCTCGTCTCGTTCGACATGCCGTCGGCATCCACCCGCAGCCATTGGAAGGTGTAATCGTCCGGGAAGGTGGACGGCAGACCGTCGGTGTCGGCGATGTCGCCAATTGCGGCCGTCAGCGTCTCGCCCACCTGCGCCGTGCCGGAAATCGTCGGCGCGCCCGTGGCGTCACGGTTTTCATGGAACAGCGATACGGCAAGCAGCGTGCCCTCGTCCGTATCCTGACGGTAGTCTCCGTTGGGATTCGCAAAGCCACGGAGCAGCGGCGGGTTCGCAGGGCCGGTGGCCAGTGACCCGACAAAATACCAGATCCTTGTACCCGTGGGGTATCCATTCTGCATGTCGTAGCTGTCGCGATCGCTCAGCTTTAACGCGTGCGTGCCCGAGACGCGCTGAATATGCAGCGTGAGCCCGGCGCCGTCGTCGGGCAGGTTGGGGCTGGTGGCAAAGTTCAGCGCCGATCCATCCGCCAATATCTGCGTCACCGTGTAGCCGGTCCCCAGGTGGGTGAAGGTGGCGCCGACGAGGCTGCCGAAGTCCTCCATGGCCGAACCGAAACCCGTGCCCAGTCCCAGGGAACAATCCCCTCCGTCCGGCGTGCCATGTTCCACCGTCAGCGTGGAGCACCAGACCGCCGACCCGAGACAGGAGGCGGCGTCCGGCACCACCGGCGCGGTCTCGTCGCTGGTCAGCGTCTCGGGATTGTCCTCGTCGTCGTCGAAGGTCACCCTGACCGCGATCTTGTCGCCCTATACGCTCGAAGTCGGAGTGTAGGTGGCACTCGTGGCGCCCCCGATCACCGTCCCTGCCGCGAGCCACTCGTACTCGTAGCTGACCATCGTCAGCCCCTCGTCGTCGGTGATGCCCGCGGTCGCCGCCGTCAGCGTCCGACCCACCTGCGCCGGTCCGGAAATGGTCGGCTTGCCCTCGGCGGGGGTGTTGACGGGGGTGGGCACGGTGGAATCGTTGATGACCGCGAAATCGGTGAAACTGGCGACCCCGTTTCCAGCGTCGTCCTCCAGCGCGTCGGCGCCGGCCGCGGTCTTGTCGTAGCTGACCTTGACGGTCTGGTTCTGGTAGATTGTGGTCCCGGTCGGTAGGGAGATGAGCAGCTCCGGCGAGCCGGTCGCGGAGATGCTGTTTATATTGAGTGCAACACCGTCGGCGGTGAGCGTGAAGGCAGCGACCACCGCAGCCGGCAGAAATTCCACTGCAATGTCCAAGTCTTCGTCGAAGCTGAACGTGACTCTGTCGCCGGCAGTCGACACCAGCGCGCTTTCCGGGCTCGGGGGGGTGGTGTCAGCCGCCCGCGTCACCACCACCCTGTAGGTCTTGGTGGTGGGGGTGGTGTTCCCCGCCGTCACCTTCACCTTGAACGTGTTGGCTCCCACCACCAGCGGCGCGTCCAGCGCGGGCGTGGTCGTATCGGTATCGGTGATCGCCGCGTTGCTCGCATTGAGATACTCGACCGTGGCACTGGCGTCGTTCACCGTCGGCGTCAGCGTGATCGCACTCACGCTGCTCGCCACCGACGCCGTGTAGGACCTCGTCCCGGTCACAAAGGTCGGCGTCAGCGTGATCCCGACGGCGGTGTTGTCCTCCAACTCCAGATCGCTCAGGGTGGCGTCGGCGGGCTCTATCAGCGTCAGCGTGACGGCGTCTCCGGCGCTCCAGCTCTGGCCGGAAGTGAACCATACCCTGGCTGCGGCCCGCTTGCTATCGGCGTCCTCGAAGTCGAAGGCCGTGCCGTCGACGTTCAGCGTCAGGCCCTGCGTGGCGGTTGTAAGGTCCGTGTCAAACTCGATCTCCAGATTTCCGTTCAAGCGGACAAAGATCGTCGAACGCCAGCGACCAGGGTCGACTGGTCCCGCTGGTGGACGAGGTGGAGGCCACCCATGGGGAACGGCCGGAGACGGTGCTGGCGGATGCGGGCTACTGCAACGAGGACGACCTTGAGGCGCTGGAGGCGCGCGGCGTGGACGGCTATGTGGCCTTGGGCCGGGAGGGCCGGCGCGCGGTCGCGGTGGACGCGGCCCGGCATCCGGCGAAGGCCCGCATGGCCGAGAAGCTGGCGACCTCGGCGGGACGGGTGCAGTACGCCCAACGCAAATGGTTGTCGGAGGCGCCCAACGGGTGGATCAAGGAGGTGCTCGGTTTCCGCCGATTCAGCCTGCGCGGCCTGAACAAGGTCCAGGGCGAGTGGAACTTGGTGTGTCTGGCATTGAACGTCAAGCGGATGCAGGGGCTTCAGGCAGCCTGATGACAGGGATACCGCCCGCAAATCAGGCCGAACGAGGGTCGATTCAAGCACCCGTGGCGCGCCCATCGGCGCCTCGTCGTCCAAAACGCCCATTCCCCGGTCACCGATACCGATCGATCGCCATCTCGCGTAATTCGCCGAGTCGAAAATCGTCCTACGGCGCAGGCTCCTAGTGTAGTCCGCCAGAAGTAATGAGATGTAAGTGCTTGTCCAACGTCTGATATAGATATGAGGAAAGCACCGAGGGTTGATCTTGATGTTCAGGTACGAAAGGAACTGGAACGACTGAGGCGAAGCCGTAGTACATCGGTACGGTTGGCGGAACGATCCCAAATTGTGTTGCTGGCGGCTGAGAGTCTGAGGAACGAGGAGATTGCAGCACGGCTGAAGATGACGCTTCAGAAGGTTGGCCGATGGCGTGCTCGTTTCGCCAAACATGGATTGGGAGGCATTGAGAAGGACGCGCCGCGAAGCGGCCGGATTCCCTCCATCAGCGCACGGAAGCGGGCCCGGATTGTAAAGAAGACGATTGAAGAGAAGCCCCCAAACGCCACGCATTGGAGCCGTACCTCGATGGCAAAGGCGACCGGAGTCAGTGATTCGACGGTCGGGAGAATATGGCGGGCCCATGGCCTGAAGCCACACCTGTCAGGAACCTTCAAGCTGTCCAACGACAAACAATTTGCCGAGAAGCTGGAGGATGTGGTCTGTATCTGAACCCACCGGAAAACGCCATCGTCTTGTCCTGTGATGAGAAGAGCCAGATGCAGGCACTGGACCGCACCCAGCCCGGGTTACCGCTGAAGAAGGGGCGGTGTGGCACCTTGACCCACGACTACAAACGCAACGGAACCACCACGATGTTCGCCGCGCTCAATACCCTGGACGGCTCTGTGATCGGGACTTGCATGCCGAAGCATCGGCATCAGGAATGGATTCGGTTTCTCAATCAGATCAAACGCTCCGTGCCTAAAGACAAGCAGATCCACATAATCTGTGACAACTATGCGACCCACAAGCATCAGAAAGTTGTCGACTGGCACAAGCGCAACCCGCGCTTTCATGTGCACTTCACACCGACCAGTGCGTCGTGGCTGAATATGGTCGAACGTTTCTTCCGGGATCTTTCAGAGCAACGGCTTCGGCGCGGAGTTTTCCATTCGGTTCCAGAGTTAATCCAGGCCGTTGAGGACTATGTCGACGGTCACAATCAGAGCCCTAAGCCGTTCATCTGGACCGCGCAGGCTTCCGATATTCTTGAGAAAGTCCGACGCGCTCGAAAGAAGCTGGTTAAAGTGCACTCTGTTTGACGGGGACCACTAGATAGGCCTAAACCCGTGTTCTGTCAACGAAATAAGGGATAGCCCGCTTGCACGGGGTCAATTCGGCTCTCTTGGAGAATACGTGCTGGCAATCGGATGTCCTGGAGACAGCGTAAGGACCTTCCGGTACCATCCCTCGGCCTCGTCTGGATTCCCGGATTGCCGCAACGCCTCGGCGACTCCGAGAAAGCCATGGACATTCTCCGGATCGATGTCGATTGCACGTTCGAACTGGTCCAGCGCCTCCTCGTGGCGGCCACGCTCGACTAGGAAGAGGCCGTAGTTGTTGAGCGAAATCGAGTCGGATGGATCCGCATCGATGACGTCGCGAAACTCGGCCCCAGCCCGGTCATGCTGGAAGGTTAACGAATAGAGGATGGCGAGCAGGTTGCGGGCGCGCATGTTACCCGGATCGATCTCGATAGACCGGCCTATGATTTCGATCGCCTCATCGTAGAGGCCCTGGTATTGCCTCATCGTCGCAAGATGGAACAGTCCCCGAGCATCGTCAGGCTCGAGGGCCAGCAGGCGGTCGAGTACTCCGGCGAGCTCAGGGCTGCCCTCCGAGGCAAGCACGTCCGAGAGTTGCACCAGTATCTCGACGTTTCCCGGGTCATTCTCGAGGACTCTCTCCAGCAATTCCACCGCCCGGCGGTGTTCCTGCCCGAGCATGTAGTGTTCGGCCGCCGCCGACAGGACCTCAGGCTCCGGGTAATCGTCGACCATCACTTCGACGAAGGTCGTCACTCGATCACGGGTTCGGCCCCGCCCGGTCTGAATGAGCCCACTCCACGCTTCCTCGTCCTTGGGGTCCAACTCCAAGGCAAGCTGGAACTGATCGGTGGCCAGTTCGTAGCTTCCGGCGAAGAGCAGCATCTCGCCCTTGCGGCGGTGGTTCGCCGCCGTGGGTGCTGCCTTGACGCGTTCGACAAAGGACGGCGTCGGCATCCGAGGCTCCACGGCATGGACCGCCCGCAGATTCTCGTCGGTCGTGTTCGCGTATATGAACTGAGGGGACCGAAATTCCAGGACGGGAAAATCATCCGTGTTCATCACCGCGTCGCCCGCGAACCGGTCGAGATCGTCATCGGCGATCATGAACATCGAAAGGATGCTGTACAAGTCCTGCACGTAAACACCTTCAAGATCGGACCGGACCCGTTCGTAGTTGGCGCGGACGACGGCTTCGGAGACCTCGATCGGCGAAGGAGAACCGAGCAGCAGGAAGTCGCTGTCGTTGAGTGCCCACAGTGCGGCGTGGGGAAAGGCCGAGCGGAAGGACCGAACGATCGTTCGCAGGTCCTCTGTCGACATATTGTAGCTATGCACCCACTGGCAATGGATCCCGTGTTCCGACAGTCGCTCGCGAACTTCTTCGAAGAACTCTCGGGTGAAAAGCGAAGCCATTCCCGACATCCAGGGGTTGGAAGGCTCAGAGATACTGACGTCGTACACCGTGGTCGTGTAGCGTAGATGATTTCGACCATCCCCGATGATCACCTCGACGCGAGGGTCCTCCAGGGCACGATGGTTCACATGCTCGAAGAAGCGCGAGGCCTCGATCACCTCGGGCGAGATCTCGATGACGTCCAGCTTCTCGATCGGATGCTGGAGCGCCGCTCCCGCGGTAACTCCACTCCCAAAGCCGATGTTGACGACGGTACCCGCTTGGTCGCTGAGAAGCAGCGGTAGATGGCCCAGCATTTTCTGCGTCAGCATGTCTCCGGAATCGGTCGCATCCACCTTCCCATCCACGGCGAGCGTCGTGCTACCGCCATTGCGCTTGACCGACACTGTCGTCGTTGTGCCCTCCCTGAAATACAGAAGGTCGCCGCTCTTCAGGACGGATTCCAGGTCGAGGTTCGAAGCGTAGTGGGGTGCGTATTTGTAGGCGCCCGACGCCATCAACTCGGGATCCCAGCGCGGCATCAACCAGATAGCCGGAATCAGGGCCAGAACGGCAACCGTACCCGCCAAAGCTGTCCGCGGAATCACTGGTTTCTCTGCCGACAACGTCAGAGCCACCCCGACCAGCACGCTCAACGCCGCCGCCAGAACGAGCGTGTACTGGGTTCCGATCGCGGGCACGAGCAGAAAACCGGCCGCGAGGGACCCAAGGATGCCGCCCGCAGTGTTGAATGCGTAGACGGCGGACACTTCCGTGCCGAGCAGAGAATCTGACCGGGCATAAAGCTTCGACGCAATCGGAAACGTCATCCCGAGTAGCGCCGTCGGGACCAGCATGATCGCCAAGAAGAGCAGAAACTCCGCAGCCTGGATGGCCCTGAAGGATTCCACGTACCGGGTGACGAGCCCGCCTATCCAGACCGGCAGCTCACCGAACAGGGGTACCAGGGCGAGAGAAGTAAAGCCAACCCAGATCTCGATCCAACCTAACCCACCGACTGTTGTCTCCCCGCGCGCGGTCCATTTGGAACCGAGCCAGGCCCCCAGTCCCAGGCCGGCGATCATGGCCGTCAGCATCAGCGTAAATGCGTATGTGGTCGGCCCGACGATCAGACTGAGGACGCGAGTCCATGCGACTTCGTTGGCGAGCGCCGCGAAACCGGAAAGGAGCATCGCAAACAGAACGATCCTCGGTCCCGCAAGAGCCGGGCCGGAATCTTCTCCCGTCGTCGATGGCGCATCGGCCGACCGTGCCAGGCGCCACGACACTCCTGCGATCAGCAGGTTAAGTACGGCCGCAAACGCCAGAGCAGCCCAGACCCCAAAGGTCGGTATGAGCAGGAATCCAGCCGCAACCGTGCCCAATGCCGCCCCCCACGTGTTCGCCGTGTAGACCCGGCCGGCATGCAGTCCGATGGTCTCGATGTTCTCGGTGTAGTAGCGGATCAGGATGGGCAGGGTCCCGCCCATCAGGGTCGCCGGAACGATCAGGAGGGTGAACGAAACCAGCAGCCGGCCAAGGCTCAGCAGCGCGAACGAATCGTAGGCCGATCCATAGAGAGCACCAAACACGGGATCGGCTAGGACGAGCATGAGGGGCAGTAGAAGGTTGTAGATACCGATGCCGGCTTCGAGAGCCGCATACGTTTTCACCAGCGGAACGGGCCGTGTGTCGATCAACCGGCCGAGCAGGCGGCTCCCCAGGGCGAGGCCCGCCATGAAGACGGCCAGCACGACGCTGACGGAAAAGACGGTGTTACCGATGATGGGTGTGAATAGACGAACCCAGACGATCTGGTAGATCAGGCCGCAGGCGCCGGAGACGAAGAATAGGAGCAAGAAAATGGAGGACCGCCGGTTCACGGTACAAGTCTAGCGCGGATAGCGGCGCCGATCGGATTCGAAGGTTCCGAATACTTACTAAGAAATTCAGGGTGGAGGGACATGGCTCCAAGGATGATCTATTCACACTAGTGACCTGTAACAGTGCTATCGGTACCAGCGTGGGGGGGGGACGGCGTCGGATTCTAGGAGTGACGCTCGAGCCAATGCTGTTTCATTGCGAGGGCGTTACGACACCGAAGACGGCGCCGTTGGGCCGAACCCTTCGGGCCGATGGGGGTTGCGGGCGATCTCTTTGATCGGAAGCCAGTCCGTCGAGCGCTTTCCTGATGCGCTCGAGCGTCACCGATGAAAGAGCATCGCTTTCCGTCTCCCTCCTCGACCTCGCCCGCAAGACCCATCGGCGATGGTACCGATAGCATTGTTACAGGCCACTAGTCACTCTTGTTTTTTCAGCAAGTCGGATCTTGACAACGAATAACCCCTGACGCGGATTCGGGCGACGCTAAAGTTTGCACTGCCTCCGGTCTTCGCCTTTCCCTGAGCCGCGGCGCTCCCCTCCCCATTGCAGCGTGCGGTGGACCCACAGAAATGAGTTTTTGATTTTCCTATAGATCAAGACCGGCCAAAGAATGCTTCGCTGCCCGGGCCCCGAGGAAACCGCCATCAAGGCACTTTTCCTTACCTCTCCCGCTCTTTGGCTCTTCAGTTCATGCCACCGACCGGATGCCTTGTGTTCGAGCGCCCGAATTGCCATACACTCACACCGGTTTCATCGGCAAAAGGCCTCTTATTTTTTCCTATCCGCCCGAGGCCTGAAACGGTTAAAGCGCAGCATCAATATGGGTATTGAATGGTGGGTAAAAATTAGTTAAGGTTGGTTCCACGTGACATCCGAGACAGGCAATTGGCACATACAAATACCGAGTTAGGTGGGTAACAGCCACGTCCAGAGGATTTCGGAAAGTGGTTCCCGTGGAGTGGACGGTGGGTGCATCCGGCTTGCTAAATCTGTGGATGGGTACATTTTAGTGGAGGCAAATATGAACAAGAGTAGACTGAGCATGACCCTGGGGGTCCTGTTGCTCGTTTTATTGGTGTCCGTTGCCGCTTTCTCGCAGGTAACGACGGGAGTAATCACCGGTCGAGCCCAGGATTCTTCTGGCGCCCTGATACCAGGCGTTGAGGTTACGGTCTCGAGCCCGGCGATGATCATCGGCGGCGGTTCGCGGCTGGTCATCACCAACGAACAGGGCAGCTATCGCGTGACGCAGCTTCCCGCGCCCGCTGTATACACGGTTACTTTTTCACTTCCCGGCTTCCGCACCCTCATCGTCGAGGGTGTGAACGTGGCCGGCGGCGCAGCCGCGACGATCAACGGGCCCCTGGAGGTGGCCACGGTAGCCGAGACCATCACCGTGACGAGCCAGGTACCGACGATCGACCTGGAAGAAGCAACGACCGTGGTCAACTGGGGCCAGAAGCTGATGGACGAGCTGCCGTACGGCCGCAGCATCCGTGCCTTGAGCCGGCTGATTCCCGGCTTTACGATCACCCACTTCGACGTGGGCGGGAACACGGCCGGCGGGTCGGCCAGCTTCGGTGCGGAGCTGTACGGTCGCCGGGGCGGCGACGAGATCAACTACGAAGGCATGAACTGGGGATCGACCTTCGGCGACTACGGAACGTACAGCGAGATCCAGTTCGAGACCTCGGCCAAGGGCGCGGAAGCCCGAACGCCGGGAGTCAACGCCAACCACATCATCAAGTCGGGCAGCAACGAGCTGCACGGTAACATCATGGCGGCCATCCAGAACGACAGCTTCCAGAGCGACAACATCAACCAGGAGCTGCTGGACCGCGGCCTGAGGCCATCGGACAACTCCTTCATCCGTTACCACGACCTCAACGGCGATGCGGGCGGTCCGATCATCCGAGACAAATTATGGTTCTACTACGCGCACGGCAACATGTTCACGTCGACGAACGTTCCGGGCTTCGACTACCCGGACACGGGAGAGTTGCAGCCCTACACGACGCGGCTGGACTTCACGACGTCGAAGTGGACATACCAGTTGACGAGCAACCAGAAACTGGAAGCGGCCCACCAGTTCAGCCGGAAGAACACGCCCTGGCGCGATGCGGCCACCCAGTTGCACCCCCTCGGTGCCGAGCACCAGCTCTCCTGGTCGGGGATCGGTCCGACACTGAAGTGGACCTACATCATCAGCCCGACGATGACGCTCGATGCGGCGATTCAGCGTGGCGGGTACTGGTGGCCGTCGAGCTCGCACACGAACGACATCCGGCGGGTCGACCGGAACAGCGGCTGGACCGAAGGCCATAACGGAAACGTCTACCGGCGGCCGATCCGGTGGCAGTGGCCAGTCAACTTCAGCTGGTTCACGAACGTGGGCAAGACCAGCAACGAGATCAAGGTCGGCTACATGTCCTGGTGGGGGACTCGGACCAACCATACCGAGGGGTACCCGAACCAGCAGATCTACCAGTACGAGTCCACGGACGCGGAAGCGGCCGCTGGGATCTACTTCAACAATCCGGATCGGGTAGAAGTCTACGACTACCCGAACACGGAGCGGTACAACAACTACTACGACACCGTGTTCTTCAACGACAAGATCACGGTGAACCGCAATCTGACGATGAACTTGGGCCTGCGTTACGAGCGGTACGGTTCGTCACTGCCCCGGCAGGGCAGAATTACCGTCGGACCCTTCTCGTCAGGTGTCACGTTTGATTCCCGGGAGCGGGGCGAGTTTCCGTCCTACACCTCCATCGTGCCTCGCGTGTCGGTGATCTACGACATCAAGGGTGAGGGAACACTGGCCCTGAAGTTCAGCTACGGCAAATACGCCAGCGAGAATCGCGACGCGCGGAGGGTCAACCCGAACGCACGGACCCGGTGGCGGTACGCGTGGGACGGCACGATTCCCTTCGTGCCGGACAACGGTCCGGACGGGATCTTCGGGAACTCGGATGACCCCGGGCTGCAGTCGATCTCGGGCGGTGGTGGTCTTGCTTCGGTGCGGGACCTGGACCCGAACCTGGACAACCTGACCATGGACGAGTACACGGCCGGCATCGAGATGGCGCTCGGCACGAACTATGTCCTGCGGTTCACCGGAATCCGCAAGCAGGACAAGGGCGGGTACAAGACCGTCAACCGAGCGTTGCCCTACTCCGCGTTCACGGACCAGAGGTTTGGCCTCGACGTGGGACGGGATAACATCGCCGGCACTGCCGACGATCGGCAGATCGAGATCTGGTCCGTGCCGCGGTCCCACCCGGGATTTGGTCAGGTCGACGAGATCTTCCAGAACTTCGATGAGGATGAGGGCCGAGACATGTACACGGCCTTCGACTTTGCGTTCAGCAGGAGGTTCGCGGACGGCTACACCTTCACCGTGACGCACACGAGCAGCTTTGCGAAGCGGCGGGATGCGAACCCACAAAACCCGAACCAGCTGCTTTACAGCTTCGCCCAGCAGTTCCCGGAGTGGGATCACGTCTTCAAGGTCAACGGCGTGTATGACCTGCCGTTCGGGCTGCATTATTCGACGACGCTGAATATGCAGTCTGGCGCGTACTTCAACCGGACGACGCGGATCCGAGACGCCCAGCGCCGGAATCAGACCGTCGAGGTCGAAGGCCAGGTCGGCCGCTACGACCCGGTTCGGCTCTGGGATAACCGGATCTCAAAGACGTTCCAGGTCAACGACCGGCATTCGATCGAAGCGATGTTCGACTTGTACAACACACTGAACTCCTCAGCGGTGATCCGGCACGAGAACCGCAACGGCCCGAACTACCTGCTGCCGTTGGCGACGAGTGGGATCGATGCGGCTGCGGCATCGCCGATCCTGTCTCCGCGCATCTTCCGTCTCGGAATGCGCTGGAGGTTCTAAGACAGCACTGAGCGGGTGGGAAACCCGCTTCCGGTAAAGGGCGGTCCCTTTGTGGGCCGCCCTTCTTACATCCCGCGAGAAAGTCCGTGTTGACGAGACACATCCGGCGGTAGACTAATTGACTCTCAACTCCCTTTAGCAGCCCGTGGCGGAAGTCTGAAGCTGTCCCGAACGTAGTTGAAACTTTCGATGGTGGTTCGGGTCATCAGTTAAGCCACCTTGGATTGTTCGTCGTCGGTGACCGCGTCGTTGAGCTTGGCCTGAAGCATCCAAGGATCGCGATATCCCTGGATTCGACGGAAGCCCTTCTCGGTAGCCAGGAAGGCGGAGGCGGCCCATCGTAGCACCATCTGGCCGTTCCGCCATCGACCGACCCGACGGGTTCGGATACGGATTCCGGAGTGGGAACGGTCGATGATGTTCGTCGTCCCCAGGCAGAGTCGCAGCGAAGAGGAGAGCTTGAGCCGATTGATGGTGAACAGCTCGTCCAAACCTTCTTCGAGGCTGGCTGCCGCGTCGGGATGGTGCGGTCGCAGCCATTGGGCTTGTTTCCGTAGTTTGGCGATGCCTTCTTTCCACGGTAACCGGAATGCCGCCTTCATGACCGAACGAACCTGGTCGGCCAGGTCCTCGGGGAGTTTGCGGTGACGTTCCGGATTTTGTGGTTCCGGCAGCGCTGGACCGGATGGGATTTGCCGAAGACGCGGTCGATCGCGCTGCGCAACGCCTTCGAGCCGTCGATGACGAACAGGTATCGCCGGCGAGGATCGATACCACGCTCGATCAGGTCCTCCAACAATGCCGTGGTGGTGGCTCCGTTCTCGCTGGCTCCATCCTTTATTCCCAGGACGACCTTCTCGCCCTCCACGTCCACACCCACGGCGCAGAGAACGTGATGTTCGCCGAAGATGACCCCGTCCAGATAGATCACGAGAAACTCTCTCTCGTCGCATCGTCGTTCGGTCAGCCGTTTCAACTCCCGGCCACTCTGTTCGACGAAGTTCCGGCTGACTGAGGATTTGCTGACCCCAACCGTGTTCGCCATCTCTGGAATCACTCGCTCGTAGTTCCGCGTCGAGACGTTGGCGATCAGAATCTCCAGCACGCGGTTTCCCAGCTTCCTGTTGGCGTTGATCGCTTCATAAGCCGGGACCTCGACTTCGCGTCCCTTCCCCGGCCCCTTCTCCCGCAACCGCGGCTTGCGAACCCGCAGCTTGCGATCCGACAATCGCACGCTCCCAGCTTGGCTTCCATACCAGCGGATCGATTCTTTTTTACGGCCCTGTTGCTTCTCGCCGGCCACGCCCCGCGCCGACAACCCCAACACGGCCTCGATGCTGGCACGGCCCAACACGTCGATCAGTTCGTCGATGGCCATCCGGGCCGCTTCGATCAACTCGACCATCGGCAGCAACAACTGCCCGTTCTCTGTCAGATATTCCGTGAGCGACCGGCTGTCCTCACGGTTCACGATTCGGTATGCTTTCATTGGCGGTTCTTCCTTTCTTTGTTTTGCCCAACCCGATTCTACGGAGTCGGGCGGATGAACCGCCATCTAACCTTCAACTAGAAATGGGGCAGCCTCGGAAGTCTGATGGCTCGAGTTACGGCGGCGTTGCGCCAGAGGCTCGGCGCCGCGCCGACGGCGATGCGGTACATCGTTGAGGTGCGGGAACAACGCAGATGGTGTGACGCCGCCGTAACCCTCCGGGCGCACGGGGGTAGCGGTCGGATACTTTGTTGCTCGTCGTCATGATGAAACCGCATCAATTCCTCCTCGCGCCTCGTCTCCGTCTCGCAAGACCCGTGCGCGCGAACCATCAGACTTCCGCCACGGGCTGCTAGGAAAAGAGCCAAGTCGGGCTCCTTATTCTTTTGGCCTGATGAATACGGCAAGACCAACGCCGCTCGATCATGGCCGCGCATTGGAGGATCAGGAATGGAATCTATGATTGAGAAGCTGTTTCGAGAGACGGGCCGAACAATCGACCGGCGGCAGTTCGTACAGGGCGATCTGGCACTCGCAGCCACCGCAGCCGCAGTTTCGTTGCCGACCGAGGCGGCCGCTCGACAGGGCATCAAGACAACCTGGGTGAGCCATTACACCTATGTCGCGCCCGACATGAAAAAGACTCGGGATTGGTATCACGAGGTGTTCGGGATGCAGATGGGGTACGAGGATCGAAACGAGGCCCACCTGTGGTACGGCGCCACCGGCGGCGACACGTTGATGATCGTGCGCCAGGCAAGGGCCGGCGAGGGGGCGCCGCGCCTGGAACGCTTCGCCTTCATGGTGGACCCCTGGGACGGGAACACCGTCCAGGCCGCCCTCCGACGCCGGGGGGCCAGGCACGAGCCGACCCCGATCACAAGGGCTTCTGGTTCAACGATCCGGATGGAAACGAGGTCGGCGTCTTTGCCAAAGATTACGTCGAGCGGCCGATGGCTTCCCCCTCCCCGCCCCAGGTGTGGCAGGCGTTGAGCGCCAACCACATCGTCGTGACCTCGAATGACTACCGCAAGCCAGGGGACTGGTATGGGGAACTGCTCGACCTGAGAGAGACCAGCGACGCAGGCCGGGATGTCTACCAATGGTTTGGCGATTCGGTCTGTATCCCCACCGCGGTTCGGGAAGGACGACAGACCTCGGCAGTGCTCAAGTCGCTCGACCACGTGGCCTACACGATCGCCGACTACGTCTCGGCCGACGTGGAAGCCGAGCTGAAACGGCGCAGGATGATCGAGCCAGACGGGGACGTGACGGGAAGCCTCGGTATCAATTGCGTCGACGTCAACGGCTTCAAGACCCAGGTGTGGGGTGCAATCCTGGTCCCGGATTCGGAGCGTCGGCGTAGCGGCTAGCCCGAACTTCTCAAATTGGTTGGGGAATTCGGGGACGGAGACCGAATTCCCCGGACTATCAAATCGCTCGTCTATGATCGAACAGTTTAGTAGCATGGAACGTGACGCATTCCATGTTTCGTATCTGTCAGATAAAATACCCGAAGATGCATTCCATGGTCAGGCTGTGAAAACCGTTGCCTATTTGAGGGTCTCGACCGCACAGCAGGACGTGGGCAGCCAGCGCCTCGCCATCCTCGAGTACGCACGCAAACACGACTTCCGCATCGACGATTTCATCGAGGCGACCGCCTCTGGACAGGCTTCCGAAAAGCGCCGCCGGCTCGACGAGCTGATGCACGTCCTCCAGCGCGGCGACCGGTTGGTCGTCAGCGAACTCTCCCGGCTCGGTCGGTCGCTGGGTCAGATCGTGGGTCAGATCGTCGCCATCCTCGACGCCCTCGCCACGGCAGGCGTCGCCTTCGTGGCGATGAAGGAGAACATCCGCATCGAGGGCCAGCGCGACATCCAGACCAAAGTCATGACCACCCTCTTCGCGCTGTTCGCCGAGGTCGAGCGCGACCTGATCTCCGAGCGCACCCGCGAGGGCCTCGCCAAGGCCAGGGCCTCGGGCCGGAAGCTCGGGCGCCCGAAGGGCTCGCTGGGCGTCTCACGGCTCAGCACATACGGCAAGGAGGACGACATCCGGCGCTTCCTCGAGTTGGGCGTTTCCAAGACCGCCATCGCCAAGCTCACGGGCGTGTCCCGTACGACCCTCTACAGCTTCATGAGGACCCGAGGGCCTCAAGCCGAGCTCTTAGCGTGTATTTCTGTTCAAATCTGGTTGGCACCCTGTCACCGGCTCAGGGGAGACGAATGGATTGCGGGCTCCAGGTGTCATAGCTGTCGATGGGATGCCGGATTTAGGTCGGGGTTCTCAGCTGCGCCCGCAGGTTGCGGAAGTGCTGTATGACCCCACTGAGGGGGTTCCTGGGGCGGAATTGCCGGGCGGGGGTGGGAGGCGCGGTCCGATGATGCGGGACTCTGGAACTTGGCCGATCCCCCCCTGCCCCGACGCATGGTTTGTGAAGACAGTGGAAAGTTAGACGTCGCGCCGGCCAGCGCGGGCACGGCGTGTTGAGCTCGCTCATCGGGAGGCGGCGGGGAGCTGGAGCTGGCGGGGCGCACCGGGGTGCTGCTCGGCCCACAGCTCTTCCAGGATGTCAGGGACCCAGCGGTCGATCGTTCCCAGCCGGTGCAGCCGGGCATGGCAGGCCCGGCAAAGGGTGATCAGGGCGGCCGGGAGGTTCGAGGGCCGGCGGTGGTGGACCACAAGCGGGGTTCGTGTGCCGCATACCCGGCAGAGGTGGTGGTCGCGGGCCAGGACTTTCTCGCGGCGGCCGGCGAAGCGGGCGCGGTCACGGTGGCGGCGGTGGTAGCAGGCTTTGCAAAGGCCGCAGTAGTAGAGCTGCGTGTCGCCGCATGGGCAGAACAGCGGGAGCTGTTGTTGTTGACGGCCAGCCACTGCTGAAACTCCTTGATGGACGCGATTTTTCCGGTCGCCCAGAACTTCGGAAACTAAAATCGTCCGGGGTTACACGACGGGGCGTCCCGATCCGTCCTCGCCCGGGTCAGGCCGGCCCACACGGGCCGATGCAAGACCCTCCACCACCCGGAACAATCTTCCCGCGCCTCCCCGTCGCTCCAGGTGAAGCGGTTGACCTGGAGCCGCCCGGTGAGGCCGACCAGCCCGCCGGCCAACGCTGATCGGTTCATCGTCGCCGGGATAGACATCATCCCGCCTTAGCTCGCTTGGCTCTCATAGGCCTTTGCCCTTGGTGTTGCCCCGATTCGCCGTGCTGTCACCTTCCACAGCGGTCCATGGCCGGCCTCGTATCCCGCAATCGCGTGGGCGATCTCGTGGAGCACGGTGTCCCGGATCTGCTCCTCGCTGCGGGCGAGCTCCCTCCAGGGCATGGGTGCGGCTGATCCGGATCATGCGGTCCTGGAAATGGCAGTGGCCAAGGCGTCTCCTGGCCTCGCCGAACGCGAAGGTCCAGCCTGTAAGCCCATGCGCGTCCATCAATCGCCTGGCCATTCCCGCAACGCCGTTCAGCCGCTCCGCACCGTTCCTCGCGCTTTCCCTTCCCGCCCTGCGGAGTCGGCTATAGGAGACGTTCCAGTATGCCTCTTTGCAGCGTACCTGTGCACTCTTCGGGTTGAGCTTCACGATCTCCCCACGCCTTGGTCCGTCGGGACTTGTGAACGTCACCTCGTCTCCCACGCGGTAGTCAGCGCGCGCTCTGTCGTGCCGCGTGACTTGATCGTGGCCAGTCGCGCTCTTCCCGAGTGCTTTAACGCGGACTCCGGGACTTTCCAGGTCCGCTCTTCCGTGTCGACTACCTGCGCGAAGCGGCGGCGGCCCTGCCTCTGGAGGAGATGTCCGTGGATTGTTTTCCCCCTGTGGGTGAACTGTACAGCAGACCCGACAGATAGCGGGCGCTTCTCCTGCTGATTGATCATTCGACTTTCTCCTCTGTCTTGGGGTTGATCAGCCCATCCAGAGCCTCCTTGTTGAAGCGGTGCGTCCAATCTCAGGAGGTCTCTCGGTCAAGGCCGCAGAAACTTGGCCACCTCGGCCCGAGAAAGACCCACATAGGCACTCGGCCGGACTCATCGTGAACAGAGTCTGGCATTGGCCGTGCCTAGACGCTCGGGGGGCGCTGTTAATCCCGGATCGTCGTTTCGTTCTTGGCCTGGGGCTGCGAATAGGTCAGTTCAAAGATGTTATCCGTCATCCAGCGCCGGAACGACTCGTTGTCTGTGAACTGCTTGAAGAGTTGCATGTCGTCGTTGATCACGGCAGTCATCACACGCCTCAGGGCTTCGTCATGCTCGATCCGGGCGTTCTGCCTGTCGGAGTTCTCCCGGGCGTTGCGGTAGGCGGTGTCCTCGGCAACCCTGGATGGGATCTCATTCGTAATGAGGCGGCGAACCCGGTCTTGGTCCTCCCATGGGATATTCCCGAACTGGTCGTTGAAGATCTTGAGGATATTCGAGAGGCGGTCGAGTTCGGGCTCCGGTCTGGAGCCGCCACCGCTGGTCGGCACCGGCTCGATCTCGGCATCCTCGTCCGCCAGTTGGACGTGTATCGCCGCCTTCTTCTCGACCCGGTAGCTGTCCATGTCGATGGACTCAAGGATGCCTTTGGACAGATCCTCTTCCACGGGCGCGGGAAGCTTCGGCACGAGGAAGTTCAGGAAGATCGAGAGCTTCTCCCACTCGGCGTTCGTGTACGGAAGGATCGCTGCGAGGAAGCCGTACGTGCGCATGAACGCCTTGGCCTTGCCCTTGAAGGCCACCTGCCCGTCCTCGTCGTGCTCCTTGTAGATCGTGACACAGGCATCAAGGATGGGGTCGAGCCGGTCGCGGTCGGCCCCATCCAGGTAGAGCGTTACAAGCCGCTCGATCTCCGTGTCGGCATATACCTGATAGTTGTCGAGCGCGGCCTTGAGGTCGTGCAGCGTATTGGGGTCGGTCTCCTCGCTGAGAATCGTCGTCCGGTAATAGTCGGCGAAGGCTTCCTGGATGGTATCGGCAGCGTTCATGAAGTCGAGCACAAACACGTCGTGTTTCTTCGGGTGCGCCCGATTGAGACGCGACAGCGTCTGGACCGCCTTGATCCCTGCCAGGATCTTGTCCACGTACATCGTGTGCAACAGCGGCTCGTCGTACCCGGTCTGGAACTTGTCGGCACAAATGAGGAACCGATACGGGTCCTGCTGGATTTCGTCGGCGATCCGGTTGGACGGGAAGCCATTGAGGGACGTTTCACTGACCTGCACCCCGTCATACTCGTGCTCCCCTGAAAAGGCGACGATGGCCTGATACGGGCTCTTGCGCTCCAGAAGGTACTTCCGGATCGCGTGGTAATACTGGATCGCGCGCTCGATGCCGCCGGTCACCACCATCGCCCGGGCCTGGCCACCGAGTTTGTTGAGCGCCAGCACCTGTTCGTGGAAGTGATCCACCATGATCTCGGCCTTGATCTGGATGGCATGTTCGTGGCTCTCCACGTAGCGGCGCAGCTTCTTTCGGGCGCGCTTGGTATCGAACTCGGGATCGCCCTCGACCTTCTTGATGAGCTTGTAGTAGCTCGCGACCGGCGTGTAGTACCGCAGCACGTCCAGGATGAAGCCCTCCTGGATCGCCTGCTTCATGGTGTAGCTGTGGAAGGGGTGGTGCCGGGTCTGCCCTGCTGCGTCGTACGCCTCGCCGAAGATCTCCAGCGTCTTGTTCTTGGGCGTGGCGGTGAAGGCGAAGTAGCTCGCATTCGTGAGGAGCTTCCGCGCGGCCATGATGCGGTTGATCGTGTCCTCGGTGGTTTCGTCATCCTCCTCGGCACCCGCCTCGGAGAGCGCCATGCTGACCGCTGCCGAGGTCTTGCCGCCCTGGCTCGAATGCGCCTCGTCGATGATGATGGCGAAGCGCCGGCCCCGTTGCTCGTTCCCGATCTCGTCGAGGATGAACGGGAACTTCTGCACCGTCGAGATGATGATCTTCTTCCCACTCTCGATAAACCTGCGGAGGTCACCTGAGCGGTCGGCATGGCCGACGGTGGCCCCGACTTGGGCGAACTGCTTGATCGTGTCGCGGATCTGCTTGTCGAGGATGCGTCGGTCGGTGACGACGATGATGGAGTCGAACACCCCCGCGTCGTCCTTCCTGAGTCCGATCAACTGGTGGGCGAGCCAGGCGATGGAGTTCGACTTCCCGCTGCCGGCCGAATGCTGGATGAGATATCGCTTCCCCGCGCCGTACTGGTGCGTATCGGCCAAGAGCCGCCGCACCACGTCGAGTTGGTGATAGCGCGGCCAGATCTGCTCCTTCCTCTTCTTGCCCGTCTTCTCATCCTTGGTCTCAACGACTTGCGCGTAGTTCTCCAGGATGTTGGTCAGCCCGTCGCGGGTGATGATGCGCGTCCAGAAGTACTCAGTTTTGAGGCCGTCCGGATTCGGCGGGTTCCCGGCACCATCGTTCCAGCCTTGGTTGAATGGCAGGAACCACGAGGCTTTGCCCTTGAGGTGCGTGCAGAACCGCACCTCGTGCTCATCCACGGCGAAATGCGCCACCGAGCGGCCGAACTCGAAGAGCTTTTCGCGAGGGTCGCGATCGCGCTTGTACTGTTCCACAGCGTCTTCGACCGTCTGCTTGGTGAGGCTGTTCTTCAGCTCGAACGTGGCGACCGGAAGGCCGTTGATGAACAGGCCGAGGTCGAGCGCCCGCTGGGTCTCGTCGCGGCTGTAGCGGAACTGGCGCGTGACTGAGAAGCGGTTCTGCGCGTAGCGTTCAACGGCCGCGGGGTTGCCGGGAGACGGTGTGCCGTAGAAGAGTTCGACGTGATGCGGCCCATCCTTGACCCCATTGCGGAGCACGTCGATCACGCCGCGTTTGCTGACCTCGCCCTGCAGCCGAGCCAGGAACTTGCGCCGCGTCGGACCCCCTTCGTCCAGCGCAGCGCCTCGGCGACTTCCGGCTGCGTGGCCTTCAGGAATCCCGCGAGCTGGACCCGATCGACACAGAACTCGCGGTCGTAGTCCTGGGGATTGCCGCCGATCCAGCCAGTTCCGCCTTCGCCGCGAGGCACTTCCGCGACGTGGCCTTCTCTCGGCGGATCGCAAGGATGACCGGTGAGCGCTGTGCAGATCAGTCGTTCGAGGCCCCTTTCGCTGGTGTCAGTGGTCACGTCACCCTCAGATCTCTTCAAATGGCGATCTCCTTCAACTCCCCCGGCCCCATATCGTTTACAGCAGCGCTGATAGCGTCGACCTTCTGCTGGATGAGGGGCCAAGCGGTTGAGAGCAGCACCAGGATGGCGATATTCCTGTTGGCGAGGTCTTGCTGGTGCCGGATATTCTGGTCGGTGGTAATCAGGAGGTCATAGCCCTCGTCTTCCGCGGCTTCGAGCAAATCCCCGTTATCGAGGTCGGACCAGCCCCGTTCAGCGGCGGTGTCCACCGAGTGTTCGGCCAGGGAGTGCCGGAGGGGCCTCGGAGTGCCTTGATCAAATAGAATCTTCACACGATAGCCGAATCTGCCAAGGCCTTCATTTCGTGCTCAAGTACCGCTTTGACTTGCCACTCCTCGACACCTTGAAACCAGTCCAGAAATTGCTTCGTGGATGCTCCTTCCTTGAGATTTTCGAATAGAGCGGATACGGGCACACGAGTTCCCTGAAAGACCCAGGCTCCACTGAGCTTCTCCGGGCGGCGTTCGACGGCCGGGCACGTCTCCCAGTTGGTCATACGGTTGCCTCATTTTCCATTGTGAGCTCCTC
The DNA here is from genome assembly GCA_965206125.1 of Terriglobia bacterium. Classification (GTDB taxonomy): domain Bacteria; phylum Acidobacteriota; class Terriglobia; order 20CM-2-55-15; family 20CM-2-55-15; genus CAXWPM01. The sequence continues at coordinate 5,623 of CBDBIN010000035.1, read as the reverse complement.
TGGCGACTCGTTGGCGTCTTCCAGTTCCATCGCTCCGGTTTCCGCAGCCTGTATCGGCGCATCGAATTCGTCTGCGAGGGGATCGACTTCAGGCAGCCTCGCCGCCGCGTCTCGCACATCGAGCTTGCCGGTGACCACATCGGCGATCAGGCGGGTTCGGTATTCGCGGAGGAGAGAGATTTCACTTTCCGCGCGAGTAACCGCCAACTCAAGAACGCGTGTCTGATCGTTTATCGCTTTGACAAGTTTCAGTTGCTCGGAGAAAGGAGGCTTGAGAACCTTCATCCAGCCTATGTCATCCATATTGAAGTGACCAACTGTAGATCCCTGCGATGCCAGTCGGACACGTTCACGCGGTGGTCCAGCGTAGATCATGTGAACCAGGAAGTGAGAGTCATACTGGCCTTTCTGGAGTTTCATAAGCACTGTGCGCTGCCCGAGGCATACTGCCTTGCCTTCGGGCACAATACACGCCTCACCAGCAGGCGCCTCTCTCGTGAAGATGACATCCCCTGGCTCCGGTATGCCCCTCTTTGTCCAATCTCTGAATGCATTCGCGTTCGTGCAGTACGTACCTTTCCACCTTAGACGCCCATAACGGACGGCGGTAGTCCGAACCACGGCGATAGTCGCTTTCGCCAACCGCCGGAGCCGTCTTGTGCTCGCAATCGACCAGTTGGCGGAGCACACGCTTCAGTGCTACAACCTCCCAGTGTTCTGGAACTTCCCCCAGCCACTCCACACCGGAGGGCTTGAGGCGGACGTTGGGATCGAGGCCGCGCGTGACGGCGCGGTGGATGAGGACCAGCTTCTGCTCCTCCAGCAGCTTGATCAGCTTCTGCTTGGCGCGGATATAGCGCCGGATGCGCCGGTCAGCGTGGTCGAGAAAACGGACGATGGCGGCTTGTTCGGGGAGAGGTGGGAGCAAGCCTTCGAGTCGATAGAGATCGTCAGTGTACAGTCGCAGCCGGCTTTCGACCACACCAGTGGAAACCTCTTTGATTCGGACTTTGTAAGACGGTGAGCGAAGCAGATAATGAAAGTACCAGGGCTCAGTGTTCGCTCCGAATCGATAAACACAATAGGCTGGGCTTACGACCCCTGTGAATGGGGAAACTCCCATGCTTCCATTCCAAGCAAGCATAATATTGACTGCCAGTTCCCTAGGCTGCACTTGCTTATAACCGATTAGTGACGCAGCACGCGTATCAGGTTCATCTTGCCTGTTTGTGTGTTTCCTCTCGGTGACTCCCGTGTATTGTGAAACTTGCAGTAGCTGTTCGGCCCCGGAATCTGATCTGGCATCCGGTTCTGTCAGAAGATACTTGAACCGCATAATCTCCCAGTGTTCCGGCACGTCCCCCAGCCAATCCACGCCGGAGTCCTTGTAGGAGGGATAGGGCCTGAGGTCGACGATCATTCTGCAGGCTCCTCGGCAACAAGCATCCACGCCCGCTTCAGGGGCAAGTCCGCCTGGATCTCCGCTGGAAGGCGTTCGTAATTTCGATAGATGGCTCCCACGAGGTCACGGCTGTCCCACAGACGCACCATAAAGTGTCCCTGCCTTGACTCCGCCAGAACCACCTTGTTAAACCCTCCCCAACAGACGAGCAACCCTTGCTCCGCCTTGAACGTCTGCATCGTCCCCTGCAGGGTTCGGTACACCGTGACGTCGGCAGGACTGTTCTGTGACTTGACCTGCACGCATAGGCGTGGCGTGTCCAACCCCAGTGAGCCACGTCCCGCAAGAATGTCCACGCCACCGTCAGGCCCAGGCACCGATATCTTCGTCACCCAGCCGTCGGCCTGCAGTACTGCATCCACCAGGTGCGTCAGGGTATGCCCGGAAAACCGTGACTGGATGTGCGCCACAATTTGGTCGTGCGCCAGCTGCGCCAAGTCTGGCACCTCTGCGGTTTCGACATCCGTCGTACCGGCCGCCTTCGTGGAGCCTTCCAAGAGGACAGAGGGGCCAGGGTCTGGCTGGCCTTCGAGGACCGCCGCGACACGCCGGTCGGCATCATGCCGGGAGATGTTACAGACCGTCATGAACGCCCCGAACGAATAGAGCAGGTCCTGCTCGAACGTGGCGCGTGGTACGTCCGGCCGCAACCACTCCACGGGCCGTGTGTGCCGAAACGCCGTGTTCACCTGCTCGTATCGATACGGCCCCGTCACACGCCCGATGGCGATCTGCGACGTGAGCTTCCGTGGCAGGACAACGATGTCACCCTCCTGCATCGCAACCGCAAAGGCCCAGAGTTGTCCGGCAAAGTTCCCGAGGGTGCGCGGCTTCCCACCAGGGAACGCGTTTTTCACGAGCTGGGCCACCGCGTCATAGTCTCGTGCGCCTTCCAGAGACGGAACATCACGAAAGCCGATCATGGCGAGGCTGTTGTCAAGCGCGTAGTCCTCGTCTTCACCCTTGCGACCAGCTCTGGCGAGATAGACCTTTGGCCCGTCCTTCATCGCTTGCTCCCAGAAACATTGAGAATCTCGCCGAGCAGCCCCTTGGTTTCCTGCTCCAGCACCAGGATGTCGGCGCGGATTTCCTCCAGCGAGCGCATCGGCTGCGGCTTGTAGAAGTGCCGCGTAAAGCTGATCTCATAGCCAGTCTTGACGCTCGTCTGGTCATACCAGGCGTCAGGCGCGTAGGGCAGCACCTCGCGGCGAAGGAACGCCTCGATGCCTCCTTCTTCCAGCAGTGGCACCTGCTCGGTGTCTCGCAAATCAGTGTCGGACTCGTACTCAACCACGCAGCGTTTGCCTTTGACTGCGGATTCGACCAGGCCACGGATCGGGTCCGGCTCCATCCTGCCCGCCTTGTGGATCTTCTTGATGACGGGTTCGGCCGCCTCGTTCCGCGCCGCAAGAGACGTCTGGAGCAGCTTCTTTCGCTTGGCCGTCAACTTGACGCCATGCTCGGAGATGTCCGTCTTGACGGCCGCCATGAAGCGATTGAAGTCGAGGTGAGGGCCGCCACCCAATGTCGCGGCCACGTGGTCAACGACGTTGGCGAGCGGTTCTTCCCGCGCTTCCTCGCAGGAGGCGCGGAAGCGGCCACGTGGTTCAGGCGACAGATCGACGGCGAGTCGCAATGGCCGCTCGACCGTCACCTTCCAGTACCCGAAGGCCTGGTTCGGGAAGATCTTCGACTGCTCGGTCTCCTCGAAGGCCAGGAACGTGTCGCAGATGCGCTGGATGTCCTCCTCCGACAGCTCGCAGTTTTTTTTGCCGAGGTTCTTGCGCAGCGGCTTGAACCACTGCGTGGCGTCGATGAGTTGGACCTTCCCGCGGCGATGGGAGGGCTTCCGATTGGTCAGCACCCAGATGTATGTGGCGATGCCGGTGTTGTAGAACATGTTGAGCGGCAGCGCGACAATAGTTTCGAGCCAGTCGTTGTCGATAATCCAGCGGCGGATGTTGCTCTCCCCCTGACCGGCGTCTCCGGTGAAGAGCGACGAGCCGTTGTGAACCTCGGCGATGCGGCTCCCCGCCGGTGTGCCGTGCTTCATCTTCGAGAGCATGTTCGCCAGGAACAGCATCTGACCATCGCTGGAGCGGGTGATGAGCGAGTACTCGGCATCACCGCTGTGTTCGATCAGAAAGCGCGGGTCCTTGATGTCCGCCTTGCCGCCCAGGCGTTCCAGGTCGTTCTTCCAGCTCTTTCCGTAGGGCGGATTGGAGAGCATGAAATCGAACTCGCGGGACGGAAAGGCGTCATTGGAGAGTGTCGAGTGTTCCGGCCCCCCGATGATGTTGTCGGCGGCTTTCCCCTCGCCCTTGAGGAGGAGGTCCGCCTTGGCGATGGCGTAGGTCTCGGAGTTGATCTCCTGGCCGTAGAGATGGGTGGCGACCTGTTTGCCGCGCTGCCCGGCGATCTCTGTCAGCGTCTCCTCGGCCACCGTCAACATGCCGCCGGTGCCGCAGGCACCGTCGTATACCAGGTAGGTCCCGGAGTCGATCCGGGCGGCGACAGGCAGGAGGACCAGCTTCGCCATGAGCGTCACCGCATCGCGCGGGGTCCAGTGCTCGCCGGCCTCCTCGTTGTTCTCCTCGTTGAAGCGGCGGACCAGTTCCTCGAAGATCGTGCCCATCCCGTGGTTATCCAGGCCGGGGTGCTTGATCGAGCCGTCACCATGGAGGACCGGATGTGGACTCAGGTTCACATCCGGCGAGAGGAATTTCTCGATCAGCGTGCCGAGGGCGTCGGCCTTGGACAGGCGGGGGATCTGGTTCCGAAACTCGAACTTCTCCAGGATGTCCTGGACATTCGGCGAGAAGCCGTCGAGGTACGCCTCGAAGTCGGCCTTGAGCTGCTGTTGACTGGCGCGGGCCTTGAGGTCGCGCATCGTGAACTTCGATGTGTTGTAGAACGCCTCGCCGGCGGCCTGACGCAGTGCCTGGTCCTGGTGGATGATCTTCGCCTTGTCGAGCGATATCTTCATCGCCAGCACGGCCGGCTTGCTCGGCTCCAGGAGCGAGTCGAGCCGACGCAGCACGGTCATGGGCAAGATCACATCTCGGTACTTGCCGCGGACGTAGAGGTCGCGCAGCACATCGTCCGCGATGCCCCAGATGAAGTTAGCGATCCAGCCGAGTTGAGGTTGGTCCATAGAACTCCTATAAAGCGCTACTAGTTTTTTCGCTCTAGCGCCGGCGGCTCGGATACGAGGTTACGCGTTGTCTTCATATTTATCGCGTCTGGATCCCTGCGTGCCGACAACGATGTCGATAATGAACACGACACGGCGGCGTTCGTCGATGACATAGTACGCGATATGGCTCATGCCGGGTTTGGTGCGAATCTTCCATCTGCCGCCACCCCTCCCTAGGCAAAGATCGCCGGCATGGTCTCCAGCGTGTCGATGCTCTCCATCATGCGGCGTAGCCAGTTGGCTGCGCGCTCTGGACCGTCGTGGTCCCTGATATAGGTAGCGGCTTTCTCAAGCGCATCTTCGGCTTCAGGGAGATACACGACCTGATATGCCGGCCTCACAGTTCGACGCCGAGCTTGTCGGCCAGCTCACGTATGGACTGCCGAGCGTCCTTCCCTCCTTCGCCGTTGTTAATCCGGCCAATTGAGGTGGCCCCGGAAAATCGGGCAGTTGTTTAAGGTGTATTCCACCGACTGAGGAGGGATACGCTATGACGAAGAGACGCAGGTTTTCTGGGGAGTTGAAAGCGAAGGTCGCGCTAGAAGCGCTTCGGGGCGATCGGACGCTGCAGGAGATTGCCTCGAAGCACCACGTTCATCCGAAGGGTTCTGGTGCAGATAGGATTGTCAGAGCGATAAGACTCAGGAGTGCGCTACGGCCATGCGGCCTATGCTGCCATGACGTGGCGCCAGATCACCGCGGGATTCGATTGCCATGGGATCGGAATTGCGAACTGGCGTTTGTGAATCTTCTGCGCCAACTCGATGCCGATAATGACGCGTCGCGCATTGTAGAACGTTTTGAATCCCAACATCGGGCGCAAGCGCCCCTTCACCCGGCGGTGGTCCTGCTCCACAACGTTGTTCAGATACTGACAGCAACGAATCGTCACCATGTTCCGCCCCCGGAAGTTGAACTCACCGTTCATTCCCATGCGCCGCAGCGCGCTATGGCTCGGCTGGTGG
>CBDBIN010000034.1:0-115135 GCA_965206125.1 Terriglobia bacterium | reverse complement strand
GCGTGACGCCAGGGTTCGAAAATTCCGTCTCCGGTCCCCGGCCTCCGGAGAATTTCCTGCACCGCCATCCTCCATCGTCGTGACGCGTGTCGAGCAGATGGGCGAGCAGTCGCCCAACTCGACGATCCTTCCCGAAGCCGAACCGGCACAGGACTGCGGCAGCAATCGCGGTGTGGCAAGGGTAGATAGTGCCTTTGGGGGCGACTCGAAAGCGACCATCGTCCCGGCAGGCGCCAAGGAGCAGGTTGGTGGCGCCTCGCACAGCTTCGTGGGATTTGGGAACTCCCAGCTCGCTGAGGATCAAGAGGGACTCGAGAGTGCTGAAGGGACCGCCGACTCCAAAGCGGCCGTCTACTGTAGCCCAGTAGTCGGCTCCGTTATCGTGCCGCCGGCCCAGGATTGCTTCGAGGTCTCGGGGCGTGTTGCCTACTTACCATCTGCCCTCGGAAACGCCCGCCACTTGGCAAGATTTCGCACGCCCTCAGATTCAAGGACACCTCCGCTTCCGCCGAAGTCGCTCATGGATTGACATCCGCCTCGCGTTCCTCGATCTGCTTCAGATGGTGTTGCAGGTGGACCAGGTAGTCTTCAATCAGATATTCCCAGAGTTACGGGTGGCATTCCCGGCGATGCGACACTCCACGTTCAATTTGTCCTTCGGTACCCTGCGAATGACATGCGCCAGGTGGACGTTGTAGAGCCTCCAGAACTCGATCAGTTCAACCCAGGGCCAACTCTGATAGTCCTGCGAACGGACCCAGGCGTCCTGCTCATACTTCGGGTAGTCGAGCGCCGGAGAGTGCTGGGCACGGACGAAGCGTTGATGGTTATTCGCAGCCGAGTCCACCAGGTGTCCGATGATTTCCTTGATCGACCAGGCGTCAGCGTCTCGTCTCACGCTTACTGAAGCGTCATCGAGTGCGCGCATTCGGAGCGCTGTCTCATGCACGATTGCGGTCAGTTTGTCGGCGACGACATCTACCACCAGACGCACCCCCTCTTCGATTCGGCTACTTAAAGACTAACGCATCCGTCCGTGGCTTCTCTCATTCAACCGCGTCCGATGTAAGGCATCTTGGTCGCCATGACGGTCATGAACGGAACGTTTGAGTCCAGCGAGAGGCTGGCCATGTAGACGATCGCCCGCGCCACATCGTCGACGTCCATCCTGGGCTCGACCCGCAAGGACCCGTCCGGTTGCGGTACACCTTCGCTCATGGGTTCGGTCATCTCAGTGGCGGCGTTGCCGATATCGATCTGGCCGCAGGCGATGTCGTATTTGCGTCCATCGAGTGCGGTGGATCTGGTGAGGCCGGTAATCGCGTGTTTGGTTGCCGTGTAGGGCGCGGAGTTGGGACGCGGAACGTGAGCCGACAGCGAGCCGTTGTTGATGATGCGGCCACCCGCGTGGTTCCTGATCCTTCATGAGCTTGAAAGCTTCCTGCGTACACAGGAACGCGCCCGTCAGGTTGGTGTCCACCACCCCTCGCCACTCGTCGTAGGTCAGGTCCTCGAGGAGGGTCGATCCTGTGGCGATGCCGGCGTTGTTGAACAACAGATCGAGCCTGCCGAAGGCCTGCTTCGTCCCGCGGAAGAGGTTGCGAACTGAAGTCGGATCGGCAACGTCCGTGGGTAAGGCCAGCGCCCTTGAACCGGTCCTGCCCCGCCTCTATTACAGCCGCCTCCAACAGTTCCCGGCGTCGGCCCGGCCAACGCGACCGAATACCCCTCACGTAGAAGGGCGAGCGCCGTTCGTTTGCCAATGCCGGTGCCGGCTCCTGTGACGATGGCAACCCTAGCGGATGTGGTCAAAAATCGTGCCTCCTGAAAATGGCTGAACGGTTCGAAGATACGGCGAACGCGACGATCCCCGCCCGCCCCCGGGTGTTCACTTTCCGCTGGAGCTCAAGTGTCTTCGAACGGCATGTCCGCCTTCGGCCCCGACCCAAAACGCAGCACGTGTCCGTCAGGATCTTCGATACGCATTTCGTACGCCCAGGAGAAGTTGGTCGGCTCCAGTCGGATGGAGACTCCCCGTGCCGAATACGTTTCGTGTAGCAACTCGATTCCTGGCTCGACACCGATCCATACCCACGTCCCGGCGTGTCCCTGAGCTCCCTGGCATAGCATGATGGCCTGCCCCTCAGAGGACACGGATGCCGTGTCCCCCGCCTCCCAGTCCAGCCCGAAGCCCAGTACGTCCACGTAGAAGCGCACGCTGTCGGTGAGGTTCCGGACGCTAAGGATCGGTATGATGCACTCGGCTCCGACCGTCATATTCCTTTCGTCAACTCCGTCATTTCCGCGGGCGTGTAGGCTCTCATGCTTGTGGTCCTCACATTGCCGTTTTGTGCGGCTGCCAGTGCAAACGCATTGATCGCGTCGTCATCCGGGCCTTCAAGAATGCAGATGATGTCGTAGGGGCCTACCGTATACAGAGTTTGCTTGAATTTCACGCCGTATTTGCGGGCGAGCTTCTTCGCCTGATTCAAGCGAGACGGGGACTCCTTGATGTTCTGGATACCCTGATCGGTCAGGTTTATCAGCGAGACGTAGGTGACCATGTGGTGCCTCCTGTTTTTATGGATGCCGGAAAGGATAGCCGTATGGGAGGTAGGTTGTCGAAGACTTATGTGCGGGCGATCAGAGTTCGACCCAGCGTCGCTCAACCGACGACAACCGTGCGGCGTCAAGGACGATCTGCCCGGCGAGGCCGTCCGCAAAATTCGGCGATGGGGAGGGCAGGTTCTGCTCGATTGCCGTCACCATGCTGTTCAGCAGGATCCGGAACGGTGCCGTCAGAAAATGCCCCGATTCCCTGGCTAGTTGGTAGCGCTCCGGGATTTCCAGCGAGCGTACCTCGCGCGTGCTGCGCTTGCCACCGATGATGCTCGAGCCGCGGTAGTTGGGGATCACCAACTGGCCTTCGCTGCCGAAGATGCCGATGTGGGCCGCCTCGACTCCCGCCACCGCGCTCATCTGGACGATCCCGCGCGCCCCGGATTCGAACTCAAGCATCATGACGTAGGAGTCGTCACTGGTGACTGCCTTCCCTTCACGCTCGTCGACGAACGTCGCCAGGTCGCACAGGACGCGCTTGGGCTGTCCCAGCCATAGCCGCATCGAATCGACGGCATGGGAGCCCAGAGCTCCGAGCACTCCGCCCCCGCGAGAACTGTCGGACCACCAGTTCCATCCCACGTCGTCGGATCGGGAGCGCCATCCAAAGTGGATCATGAAATCCACCATTCGAATCTTGCCGACATACTTCTGCCGGAGCAGCCGTCTCAGGAATGTTCTGGCGGGCAGGTACCGGAACTCGAAGTCCACCATCGCGACGATCCCGGCCTTCGTGGCGGCGTCATACATCGCTCTCGCCTCTTCGGCGTCCATCGCGAACGGCTTTTCGCAGAGGACATGAATGCCCCGGTCGATCGCGGCCAGCGCCATGGGGCAGTGGAGGTCCGGCGGGGTCGCGATGCTGAAGAGGTCGGGTTTGGCTTCGTCGAGCATCTGCTCGAAGTCCGTGTAGGCAGATGGTATGTGGTGCTCTTCGGCGACCGCGTCGGCGCGTTCCCTTCTGCCGCTCGACACGGCGACGACCTCGGTTCCGGGGTGCGAACCGAAAACCGGAAGCTGCACCGCGCTGGCGAACGATGTGCCGGCGACCGCCACACGGAGTTTTCTGGATAGTGCCATACGGATCCGACTCCGACCCAGGGCCGATCCCCCTGGTGGAAGAAAGCGAACTTTAACAGGTTGACGTGGGAGGTTTCAATCGTACCGGGCATGCTAGAATCTCTCCTTTTCGTCATGGCAGAAATACTCCCTTTCAGAGCGGTGCAGTATTTCAGGGACAGGGTGCCCATCGAGAAGGTCGTCACCCAGCCCTACGACAAGATTTCGTCCGAGATGCAGGACCGCTACCGCGCTTCGCACCCCAACAACCTGGTCCGCGTGCTGCGTCCGGCCAGCGAACCCGGGCAGGAGGAAGGCGAGTCTCCCTACGAACGCGCCGCATCGATACTCCGCCAGTGGCGTCGAGACGGCGTGTTGGAGAAAGTCAGCGAGCCGTCCCTGTTTGCCTATTTCGAGCGGTTCCGAGTTCCTGGGACGGATGAAACGCGTGTCCGGAAAGGCTTTGTCGGGCTGTGCCGGCTGGAAGACTACGAAAACGGCGTCATCTATCCTCACGAGCGTACGCTCAGGGGACCGAAAGAAGACCGACTCGAATTGCTCCGCCATACACACACGCATTTCGGCCAAGTCTTCATGATGTATTCCGATCCGGACGGAGGAGTGGACGCCCTGCTCGACCGCGTCTCAGAACGTTTACCGGAGATTTCGATTCGAGACGAGTACGACGTCGAACACATGATGTGGACGATCAGCGATTCGACGACGATCGGCGCCATACGTCGCCAGATGGCGGACCGAAAGCTCGTCATCGCCGACGGCCATCATCGCTACGAGACAGCCTTGGCCTTCCGAGACGAGATGCGGGCAGCCGCCGGTTCCGACGATGCCGGCACGGCGGAATGGCTGATGACGACGCTCGTCAATATGGACAGTCCCGGCATGACGGTCCTCGGGACCCATCGCGTCATCCGGAACCTGCCCTCCTTCGAAATCGATAGCTTCCTGGATCGGGCACGGGATTATTTCGAAGTGTCGATGGCGGACGATCTCGAAGCGGTCGAAAAGATACTGGCCGAGGCCGGGGCCCGGCCGACGATCGGCCTTGCGACGGCAGGTCGGGACGGGTTCCGAGTGCTGGCGTTACGCGACGGGCTCGACTTCTCCACCATCCTTCCCGGTGTCTCGCCCCTCGAAATCGGGCTGGATGTGGTCATCCTGCATCGGCTCGTTCTCGACAAGTTCATGGACATCTCTGAAGAGGACGTGCGGGGTGAGAATTATCTCGGTTACGTGCGCGGCGCATCGGCCGCGGTCGAAGAGGTTACGGCCGGGCGTGCCGAAGCGTGCTTCCTGCTGAACCCGACGCGACTCGAGCAGGTCCGGGACATCGCCTTCGCCGGGGAAGTGTTGCCGCAGAAGTCGACGGACTTCTTCCCAAAAGTCCTGTCCGGATTGACGATGTACTCAATGGACTAGAGATGGTCCGCCTTTCTATCGGTCGTCGTCGCGAAGCGCCGAAGACGCCGCCCTGGGGCGTTCCTAACAGTACCGAGAGGCGTGGGGGGACCGGCCCGGCGCGGGAGTTCCCTCCATTCCTGATTAGAAGTGCAGGTTGGGGCACTCCGAAGAGTCTGACGAGCGCGGGGACGGTGGGCCCGACGCTAATGAATAGTCCGGCCGCTATTCGGGCCGGAGGGCCACCATCGGGTCCACTCGAGACGCCCGGACGGCTGGGATGAACGTCGCAGCGAGCGCCGTAGCCGAAAGCAGCACAGCGGCACCAGCGAAGGTCCAGGGATCGGCTGCGTTCAACCCGTGAAGTTGGGATGCCACGACCTGACGCAAGGCCCAGGCGGCGAACAGCCCGCCTCCCACACCGAGCATGGCGACCATCAACCCGTGCCTCATGACCAGTGCCCGCACGTCTCCGGGTTGGGTGCCCAATGCCATCCGGATTCCCATCTCTCCCATCCTCTGGGCCACGTTGTAGGAGATCACACCGTAAACGCCGATCGACGCCAGCATCAGCGCCACCACACCGAACCCGGTGAGAAGAAACATGCTGAAACGCTGCGGTGCGATCGAGAAAGCGAAAATCTGGTCGAGCGGCGTGGTCTGGCCGAGCGCCAGGTCCCCGTCCATCGAGGCGACCTCGGAACGCACGTCTGCTATAAGGCTGGCTGGGTCGCCCCGGGTAGAGAGCGTCATCGTCATACGGCGGAACGGCGCCTGGCCCATCGGAAAGTACAGCGAAGGCAGAGGCTCGTCCACGAGGTTCTCGTAATGCACGTCGCCGACGATACCCACGATCTCGACCCTCTCTTTCGAAATCCGTCCAAGGGGGCCGTAGTCTCCCTGGATACCCGTGATCGTTTTCCCTATCGGATCCTCGCCGGGGAAGTAGCGTTTCGCTGCCGCGTCGTTGATGATGGCGACGCCGGGCGCCTCCCGATTGTCCCGGATTTCGAAATCCCGCCCGCGCAGCAGTGGGATCCCCATGAGCCTGAAGAGGCCCGGGCCAACCTGGCGGGAATATACCTTGGGCTCCTGGCCCGGCTCCGGAGCGGGCTGCCCTTCGATCACGATCGGCACCTGATAGTCCAATTGGAGGCCGAGCGGGATGGTCGAAGTCGACGACGCCGCTTCCACGCCGGGAAGCGCTTCCAGCTGTTCAAGCATCCTGTCGAAGAAGCTGCCGACATCCCACAATTCCGCATACTGAGTGAACGGCAGTGCGAGATCGAACGTCAGAACGCCGTCGGACCGGAAACCGGGATTCGTCCCGGCCAGGTTCGAGTACGACCTGACGAGCAGACCCGCACCGATGACCAACATCACTGCCAGGGCCAACTCCGACACGACCAGAGCTGTCCGGACTCGGTTTCGGGAAGCGCCTCCCGTCGAGCCGCGGCCGCCGTCGTGCAGTGCTTCCTTCAGGTCCGTTCTTCCCATGCGGACAGCCGGAGCGAGGCCGAACAGGAAGCTCGTGACCAGCGTGGTCGCCAGAGCGAACAGCAACACCCCGGAATCGATGCCCAGCTCGCCGAACAGGAGCAACCCGTCCGGACCGTATGCATTCAAACCCTGGATCAGGCCGAAGGCGATCAGCAGTCCGACCACGGTTCCCGCCACCGCCAGGACGAAACTTTCGGTCAGCAGCTGGCGGACGATCCGCCACCGACCGGCACCGAGTGCTGCCCTGAGCGCAATCTCACGGCTGCGGGCGGCCGCCCGCGCCAGCATCAGGTTGGCAACGTTCACGCACGCAATGAGCAGCAGGACGCCAGCCGCGCCGAACAGAATCAGGATGGTCGACGCCAGGTCGCCGACCGTTGCTTCATGGAGCGAGATTGCCGCCGTACCGAAGCCCCGATTTGTGGCGGGGTACTCTTCTTCGAGTCGATCCGCGACAACCTGAAGTTCCCGGCGGGCCGTTTCCACGGCTGCTCCGGGCTTCATCCGTCCGAAGACATCCCAGATCCGGATGGCGCGGGACTGCAGGTCTTCCTGGTTCGGGTCCATTGCGAGCCAGGCGACGGTCGATCCCGGAAAGTTGAAGCCGGGCGGTGCCACGCCGATTACGGTAAGCGGGCCTCCTTCCAGCGTGACGGACCTTCCGACGATATTGGGATCGCTGCCGAAGCGGCTGCGCCAGAGAATGTTGCTGATCACGGCGACGAAGGTCTCGTTCGGATTGCCCTCGTCCGGTGTAAACGTACGGACGACTATCGCCGAGACGCCGAGAACGTCGAAAAAGTCCGGAGGAACACCCCTGGCGAGGACTTTGAACGCGTTCCCTTCGTCGTCCTTCATCGTGGCGTCGTACTCGAAATGCGCGATGAGACGCTCCACGCTGGGACTACCTGTCTCCAGATCCACCAGGTCCGGCGAGGACATCAGGTCCCGTTCGACGCCGCCTTCGTTGTTGGACGACCAGATACGAATGAGCTGGTCCGGATCTCTGTACGGCAGCGGCTGGAGCAGCACGGTGTCGACGACGCTGAAGATCGCGGTCGTCGCTCCGATGCCGAGCGCCAGCGTCAGAGCTGCGACGATGCTGAATCCGGGATTACTCCGGATCGAGCGCAGTGCGAACGAGATGTCACGTAGAAGAGCATCCATAGTGTTCTATTTGCAGGCTCTGCGGATGAAAAGTCAATCGCCTTCCGCGGCTATTGTTCTTGGATCAGACGTGTCGCTCCAGCGTTGCGAGAAGATCTCTTTCAGGTTTTCCAGCATTTCCTGTCTCCGGTCATAGAGGCGGCGGAGGGGACGCGCTTCGTGGCGGGTGAGCGCGTAGGCGGACAGAAGCGGTACGGCAATCGTTGAGTCTACGTAGCAGACGACCGCATCGGGCAGCCCGTCCGGATCGACCTTTCCCCAGCTGACCGCCTCGGCCGGAGTGGCTCCCGAGAGGCCTCCGGTATCGGGCCGGGCGTCGGTGAACTGCACATAGTAGTCGTGCCCTTTTTCTTCGAGGCCGAGTACCTCCTGGATCTGGGGCTCGGTCTGCAGCAGAAAGTTTTTGGGCGAGCCACCGCCGACGATGATTGCCGCGCTCTTGCCGCCCTTCTGCTTGGCGTCGTAGACGATCGCCGCAGTTTCGTTGACGTCCGCGTTGACGTCGATCAGGCACTTTCCCCCGAGAAGGGCGTTCGCCGCCACGTTCATCCCGATGGAACTGTCGCCGGGCGAGGAAGTGTATATGGGAACGGCGCACTCGCGGGCGGCGGCAACGAGCGACCTGTTCTTGATTCCGAGGACGCGCTCCCGTTCCAGAACGTAACCGCCCAGCAGATAGTGAAACTCCGCGGAGCTCAGCGTCCTCTGGAACTCGGGAGCTTCGACGGTTTGCTTGATGAAGTTATCCGTTTGGACCAGGACTTCGTAGTCGAAGACGATGTCGTAGATCCGCACGACGCCTTCCCTGCGTAGTTCACGATCGTCCACGTGGGGCGAACCCTGTTTCATCTCCAGGCCGATGCCGAAATGGATGTCGTGGTAGAGGTTCGCGCCCGTCGAAACGATCCAGTCGATGAAGCCGGCCCGCATCAGCGGCACGATCGCGGACATGCCGAGGCCGGCCGGGGTCATGGCCCCGGACATGCTCACGCCGATGACGACGTCATCTGCCAGAACACGATCCACGAAGAGGTGGCAGACTTCCCGAAAACGCCCAGCGTTGTACGCGTTGAAGGTCTGGTCGATCAGCTCGACAAGTGGCATGTCGGCGCGGATCTCGGGTGGATCGATGTTCTTGCCCTGAAGGAAGCGATGGTTATGGGCCATGGGGTCTGTATGTGCGGCCTGGGTCCGCACCTACAATTTATCAGTAATCGAAACCGTTTTTTCGGATACGTATCATCGGGTCGCCCTTCCCGATACGGCCACCGTTGATGACTTCCGCGATGAGCAAGACGTGATCTCCGGCGTCGGTCGAACTATGGAGGCGGCATTCAAGGAATCCGACCGCGTCGGACAGGATCGGCAGGCCCGTCGCGTGGTTCTGGGTCTCCAATCCGTCAAACGGATCGGCCCCCTCCGGCGGCGTCCAGAACCGCTTCAACGACTGCTTGCTGTCGGTGCTCATGACGCTGAGGGCGAAGGCGCCCGAATCCTGGATCATCTGCCGGACCGGCCGCGAATACTGAACCGCGGCCACGATCATCGGCGGGTCGAACCCCGCCTGCTGTACAAACGAGGCAAGCATCGCCACCGTCTCTCCGCCGTGTCTCGCCACGAGCACGAACACGCCGCTCGGCACCAGGGCGAGCCCTTGACTAATCCCCTCGATTTTCGTCAATGTTTTCCTCTGCGGGACAAAAGCGGTATTCTGACGGACTTTGTGCATGTTTTCAACCGATGGGCCCGAACCCCCGAAGCCCACTGTGGCTGTCCGAGCGCAGCCGGAACGTATTGATAATGAATGACTCCCTGATTGATTCCATCCAGCAGGCCCTTCGATCCGAAGAGCTCGACGGCTGGCTTTTCTACAGCTTCCGCGGCAGCGATCCTATCGCGGAAAACATACTCGGCCTGGACAGTTCCCAGATCACCACGCGCCGCTGGGCCTACTTCGTGCCGGCAGACGGGGAACCGCAGAAGGTGGTCCACCGGATAGAGCCTCACGTCCTGGACGCCCTGCCCGGTGCCGTCCGGGCCTATCTGCCCTGGCAGCAGTTTCACGAGCACCTCAGCGCCTCGCTGTCGGGCAACAAGCGGGTCGCGATGCAGTACTCGCCAATGAACTCAATCCCTTACATTTCGCGAGTGGATGCCGGCACCGTCGAGCTCATCCGAAGTTTCGGCGTCGAGGTTGTCTCGTCGGCAAACCTCGTACAGGTGTTCGAAGCTGTATGGACCGACGAGCAACTGGAAACGCATCTCTACGCTGCAAAGAACCTGCGGGAAATCGTGGACGTGGCTTTCGCGGAGGTTCGCCGGCGCATATCTGACGGTGTGGCGACCGATGAATACGACATCCAGGAATTCATCTGGTCCGAGTACGGGGCACGCGATCTGATTTCTTCCGATCGACCCATCGTCGCCGTCAACGCGAACAGCGCGAACCCTCACTACCTTCCAGAGGCCGACAGGAAATCACCGATCGTCGCGGGTGACTTCCTGCTGCTCGACATCTGGGCCAAACGGCCGAGTGCCGGGGCTGTTTACGGGGACATCACCTGGACCGGCTTTGTCGGGGCCACCGTGCCCGACCGGAACGAGAAGATCTTTCAGGTCGTCCGTGCGGGTCGGGATGCGGCGATCGAACTCGTCCGGTCCGGGATCGGGGAAGGGAAGACGCTGCATGGCTGGGAGGTCGATGATGCCGCTCGGCGTTCGATCACCGATGCGGGCTACGGCGACTACTTCATCCACCGAACCGGCCACAACATCCACACCGAAGACCACGGCAACGGGGCCAACATCGACAACCTGGAGACTCAGGACGACCGGCGCCTGATGAGGGGAACCTGCTTCTCGATCGAGCCCGGCGTGTACCTGACGGGTGATTTTGGTGTCCGCAGCGAGGTGGATGTCTATCTTGCCCCAGACGGTCCGCTGGTTACAGGGGGCCCGATCCAGGAGCACGTCATCCCCATTCTGGCCGAGTAGCGTGAACAGGACGCGAGATGGGCGGCAGCGAAAAGACAGTCATTGATGGTCCGGCTGGCGCGCTCGAAGCGCTCTGGCTTCCCGCCGGGACGGCACAACTCTCGCGTGCCGTCGTCTTATGTCACCCGCACCCCCTGTACGGCGGCACCATGGAAACCAAACTCGTCGCCCGAACTGCGCGTAGGCTGAGCGACGCGGGCTTCCAAACCCTCCGTTTCAACTTTCGGGGTGTGGGCCGGAGCGAGGGCACCTGGTCGGGGGGGACCGGAGAGCGTGACGATCTCCGGGCGGCTCTCGATTTCATCCTGGCAAGAGTGCCCGAAGCCAGGTTGGGAGTCTTTGGCTTCTCGTTCGGCGCGATGGTTGCTCTGGATGTGGGTTCAGAGCGGCCCGAGGTGGAGGTTCTGGTGGCCGTGGCGCCCCCGGTTGCGGTGTTCACATCGTCCCCACCACCCGACTCTCCGAAGCCCACGTTCGTCATTGGCGCCGGCGCCGACGAAATCGTCGATCCCGAGAGGCTTCGGGAATGGTACGAGAAGCGGAAAGGGGTCAAGCAGTTCCGCATGTTCCCCGACGCGGATCACCTGTTTGCCGACGACAGCTACGCGGTCGCCGACGAGGTCGCTCGTTTCCTGCTAAAGCACATCTCCTGAGGTGCCAATCGTTCCGGCAATTCCCGATTTCCAACGTCCAAGGAACAATCTCAAGTTTGTCGGACCCTTTATGTCCACTGGCCCGTCTATGTTGTGAAGGCTACAATGGGTGTAGTGTGACTTTTTGGCTAATAACAGCGAACGATATCCAGGAGGTTTCATGCGGTACCTGTCGATCGCATTCGCGCTGGTTCTGATCGGGGTCCTGCCGGCGTCGGCCCAACTCGAAGACAAGGTCGCCGACCGGTTCTGGGAATCCACGAAGATCCTCGAGCAACTCGTCGGCGCACCGGACGGCGCTATCCCGCAGGATCTGATGCAGCGGTCCGAGTGCGTGGGCGTCATTCCCGCGGTGAAACGTGCCGCGTTCGGAATCGGAGGCACCTACGGCCGCGGACTGGTTATCTGCCGCACGGATGGCGGTACCGGGCCTTGGGGACCACCCTCGATGATTTCGCTCGGCGGAGGCAGCTTCGGCTTTCAGATCGGAGGTCAGTCGACCGACGTCCTGATGCTGTTCGTCAGCCCCGAGAGCATCGAGTTTCTGCTTCGGGACAAAGTGACGCTCGGCGCGGATGTAGCCGTGGCCGCAGGTCCGAAGGGACGGGAGGTTTCGGCCGCGACGAACCCGACGATGCGGGCGGAGATCCTGACGTACGGCAGGAGTCGCGGTCTGTTTGCGGGCATTTCACTCGAAGGATCGGTGCTCAAGCCCGATACCGAGGCGAACGAGGCGCTCTACGGGAGCAAGGTCGATGCCCGTACACTGCTGATCGACGGGCAGACAGCCATTCCCGAACCGGCCCAGACTTTTGTCGAGACGCTGACGAAGCTGGCCGCGCGGGAATCCGAGTCCGGACACTAGCCCTGCTCCGGGAGCCTGGGGTGAAAGTTGAGTCTGCATTGGAGGGTTATTCTTTGACCGCCATTATTCGGCGCTCATAGAGCGTCGCGACAGCTTCCAGACGACTTTCACCACGGGCTCCTTGGCCCACGACCGACTTAGAGGCGTGGACCGAACGACCCTGCAGATTGTTGCCTCCAGTGGCGGTACCCCGAAGGTACGGCTCCAGAATCCAGGACGGCAACTTTCATAGTTTTCAACCCCTATGCGATAGTAACGACATGAGCGCGACTTCCTCAAACGGGTCGGCTGCCGCGCTTCTGACGCGCGGCCGGGGCCTTGTCGAAGTAGGTGGACCCGACCGGGTTTCATGGCTTCAGGGAATGGTGTCGAACGACGTCGCCAGCCTAAAACCGGGAGAGGGCTGTTATGCGACCCACCTGAACCCGCAGGGGAGGGTCCTCGCCCAGATGCTCGTCCTTGCCACCGATGAAGCGCTGTTCCTGGAGTTGGAGTCCGCCAACGCCGCCACCGCGGCCGAGGCGATGGACAGGCTTCTGATCATGGAGGATGCCCAGATCGCCGACCGGTCCGGGGAAGTCGCAGTCCTGTCGGTTGTTGGTTCCGAAGCGTGGGCCGTCATCGATCGGTGGGCCGGGCGAGCCCTCGATCTCCAACTCTACCGGCACGCCGAGGTCGAAGGCACCAGGGTTGTCCGTTTCGAGGTCGGTTTCGACGTGATCGTTCCGGCCGAGCGGGCCGCCGAGACATCCCGGGCGCTCGTCCAAGCCGGTGCGGGCACAGCCGATTCCCGATTCTGGGAAGTTCTCCGCGTCGAAGCCGGCTTGCCCGAATACGGCATCGACATCGACGCCACGACCACGCTACCTGAGTTGGGTGAGGCGGCCATCGATTACGACAAGGGCTGTTATGTCGGGCAGGAAGTGGTCGCCAAGATCAAGTACATCGGGCACGTGAACCGGCGGTTCGTGGGCTTCACACTCGATGGGAACGAGTTGCCCGCTCCGAACAGCGTCGTGGACCGTGACGGCAAGCAGATCGGCCGCATCACGAGCGCCGTTGTCTCGCCTTCGGTGGACTCAGCCATCGCGCTGGGCTTCGTCCGGTACGGATCAGACAAGGCCGGCACCGAGGTGCGCATTGTTTCAGGGGAATCCTCACTCCCCGCCGTCGTTACCGCCCTCCCTTTCGTCAGTCATCGCTAACCCGTTTTCAACACGGAGGCCGCGAAGATCCGCGGAGATCACGAAGAAGAACTCATCGTTTCTTGCTTCGTGTCCTTTGTGCCTTCGTGTTTGAACGTAGTACGGAGAACCCGGTCTACCCACGGGGGTCGAACTTGGACTCGGCAGCCAATGCTTCGAAGTGTTCGCGCTCTTTTTCGGTCAGGTCCTTTGGAACGACGATCTTGAGGCGGACGAAATGGTCGCCGCGGCCTCCGCCACGGATGTTGAGACCCTGGCTCTTGAGCCGTATCCGCTGACCTGTTCCGACGCCGGTGGGGATCTTGATGTCGGCCTTCCCGTCGACAGTCGGCACCTCGATCTCGGTACCTAGTGCGGCCTCCCATGGGCTGATGGGGATCTCGATTTCGGTATCGTCGCCATCGACTTCAAATCGCGAGCCCGGTTGCACGAGGAGCCGAATGTAGAGATCGCCACCGTTGACGCCCCCTCCAGGCACCCGTACGCGGCTTCCGGAGCGGGCTCCAGGAGGGATGCGGACGTCGACCGATCTCTGGGTGTTGTCGATTCGCAGGTTGAGCTTGCGGGTCGTACCGCGATGCATGTCTTCGAGCGGTAGCCGCAGTTCCGTCTCCACCTTGCGGCGACCTCCGGTCCGGCGGCCACCCCTCTGCGAACGGTCCGCCTGCCCGGCACCCATCTGCCCGAAGATGGACTCGAAGAAGTCGCTGAAACCGCCCCGCCGCGGGCCGGCGCCCCCTCCGAACATCTCACCCAGGTCGAAATCGGCCGGGAATCCGCCCTGCCATCCGGGTGGAGGAGTGAAGTCGGCGCCCGCTTTCCAGTTGGTTCCGAGCTGGTCATAGCGCTTGCGCTTCTCGGCATCGCCGAGGACGTCGTATGCTTCCTGGATTTCCTTGAACTTATCCTCTGCGCTCTTGTCGTCGGGGTTGACGTCTGGATGGTATTTGCGGGCGAGCTTCCGGTAGGCTTTCTTGATTTCGTCGTCGCTCGCGGTCCGTGCAACTCCGAGGGTCTCGTAATAGTCCTTAAACTTTACCGGCATCGTTCGAAATTGGGGACAGGCTCCCCTGTCCCTGGTCGTTCGTTACAGCAATTACAGTATCCGGACGGCTGATTGATCCTGAAATATGAAATAACTATAGCGGACAGGCAGGGACAGGGGAGCCTGTCCCCTTTTAGAAGGCTTCTAAATGGGGACTTCCTCGCCTTCGCGTGCCGCGATGACGTTTGGATGGAGTTCCCGGGCTTCCTTCAGGATGGCTTCGATCATTTCGTCGTTGTGGTAGGGATCGTGGTGGAACAGGACAACCCTCTTGGCGTTGGCCTCGACGGCGCTCTCCACCGACTGCTTCCACGTGCTGTGGCCCCATCCTTCGTGGTCCGGCAACTCCTCGGGAGTGTACTGCGCATCCACGATCAGGCAGTCCGCGTCCTGGGCCAGCTCCCGGAAGTTGTTCTCGCTCCACTCTGGACCGCGTTCGATATCCGTACAGTAGGAGATCACCTTGTCGTTCTGCGTGATGCGGTACCCGACGCAACCTTGCGGGTGGTTCAGCTTCTTGACGAGGATTTGGGTGTCCGCCACCCGGAACTCGCCTTCGACCAGATCCATGTAGTCACGAATGCAGGGGAGCTTGGACATGTCCACGGGGAAGTAGGGGTTCGCCAGGATTCCGGCCAGCGCGTCCTTCACCAGGTTCGCGTCCTTGCGGCCGGCGAAGTAAAACGTGAAGTGGTTGTCCTTGGAGTACAGGGGGGTAAAGAACGGCAACCCCTGGATATGGTCGATGTGGAAGTGGCTGAAGAGGACGTGGGCTCGTATTCGGGCTCCGTTGAATTCCTCCTCCAAAGCCTTGCCCAGAAGTCGGATGCCGGTGCCGCCGTCGAGGATCAGGATCTCGTTACCGTCGGTCCGTACCTCCACGCAGGAGGTATTACCGCCGTAAACAAGGTGATCTCTTTGTGGCGTCGGCGTCGAGCCTCGTACGCCCCAGAACCGAACCCGCATCCAGCGTTCCCTCCGTCAGGAATGCGGAAGTATATAGCAAAAAAGAAGAAATCTCATATTTCAAGAGACTTTGGGTAGCGAACAAGATTGCGACATCCGACATCGGTCACGACGACGACGTCCTCGAGCCGGACGCCCCCCATGCCGGAATAGTAGAGCCCGGGTTCGACGGTCACGACATGGTTTTTCTTAAGTCGATTACGGGATCGCAGGCCGAACGCGGGTGCCTCGTGGATGTCGAGGCCCAGGCCGTGGCCCGTGCCGTGGAAGAAGCCCTGCATCCGTCCGGCCTTGGTCCCCGTCCCGAAGCCCTCGTTTTCGAAATACTGCAGGATTTCGTTGTGGATGCGGTAGGCGTCGGCGTTGTGCCGTATCTTTCGGAACCCGATTTTCTGGGCGTTTTCGACGGCTGCGTAGGCGTGCTTCAGCCTTTCCGACGCTCGGCCGCGAACGACAGTGCGCGTCATGTCCCCGAAGTAGCCGGTCTTCTGTGACCGTGGAAAGATGTCCATGATGATGGGCGAATGAGCGCGGATCGGTCCACTGCCTTCGTTGTGCGGGTCGACGGACTGGGGTCCGGAGGCCGCGATCGTGTGACTGGGGACCGATCCCAGCGCCATGATTGTCGTGTTGATGGCGGACTTCAGCCTTTCGGATGTGAACCGGGTTCCATCCAGGTAGAGATAGCCATCCTTACCGATCTTGGTCCGTCGAATCGTTTCGATACCCGCCTCCATCCCTGCTTCAGCAGTTCGGAGAGATTTCCGAATGGCGCGAACCTCGCTGTCCGTCTTGATCTCCCTCTGCGGCCAGAAGGGGTCTGGTCGGGGCTGGACTCCCACACCCATCGCCCGCAGCGCGTCGGCGAGCGCAGTGGGAAAACTCGCTGGAACCTGCACGCTGCCGATCGCGAGGTCGGCGAAGACTTCGCAAAGGACATGGGCCATCGAGGGGAACTCCACACCACGAGCGCCGAGGCGAGCGGCGTACTCGCTCTGAGGGAGAACGACATCCACGGTAGCTTGGGCGCGCGCACGGTCGACCTCCAGATCACTCATTACGAGGTATCGTTTGCGCCCCTTCATGATGAATACGAACGGGTCGGGTGCGAACAGGTGGGTGGCCCAAAACATGTCGGCATTGGTATCGCTCGAAGCGACGATCAGGCGCGCATCGGGCCGTTTCATGGACGTGGTATATTGGCGCATATCATGTCGAAAACTGCGGGAATCGTCGTCATCGGCAACGAGATCCTCTCCGGTCGGACGCGGGACGAAAACACTCCATATCTGCTTACCGAGCTGCGTGATTTGGGCGTCGACGTCCGCCGAGTCTCGGTCGTTTCGGATGAACTCGAATCGATCCGCGACGAGGTGCGTGAGTTCGCCGAGGCTTTCGACTACGTGTTCACCTCTGGCGGTGTCGGACCGACCCATGACGATGTAACGATCGCCGGAATCGCTGCGGCCTTCAGGCGCGGGATAGAACGCAGCCCCGAACTTGAGTCTATCCTCCGGCGATACTACCAAGAGATCGTCACTGAGGCCACGCTCCGGATGGCAGATGTCCCCGAAGGCGCCCAACTGGTCACCCGCGGACGGATGTTGTTTCCTGTGATCGCTGTCGAGAACGTCTACATATTCCCCGGAGTCCCGGAAATCCTGGTAGCTAAGTTTGAGGGCATCAAGGAAATGTTCCGTCAGGATCCGTACTTTGTCCTGGAGGTATTCCTGAGGGCGGAGGAAAGCGGCATCGCCGATGTGTTGAACGGAGTCCTGGACCGGTTTCCCGACGTGTCTCTCGGGTCCTACCCCACCTTCAGCAACCCGAACTACACGGTCAAGCTGACGCTGGAGTCCAAGGACAAGACATACCTGGACAAAGCCCACGCGTTCCTGGTGGAACGGCTGGACAAGGATCTATCGATCCAGCCGTTGTGACTGCCGATTGGAACCGTCCAAATCTGAAATCTGAAATCTCGAATCTCTCAGGTCCTAATCGAACAGCCCCGGCTGTTCGTGCCGCATCGGGATGTCGTCCAGGATCGCTTCGAACCCCAGTTCGTTGCACAGATCCACGACGAGGTACGGGTTGGCCTTCCGGTATCGGATCTTTTCGGGAGTGATGCCCAGATCGATATCACAGCGGATGCGAGCCAACTCGCGACTCTTCCGCACCGTGTCCAGATTTTCGCCGATACGCCGGAGGATCGTTTCCCGGCCGCGGATACTCACTCCGTCGAAGTCGGCTTTCGCTATGTCCTCGACCGTCTTGCAAACCGACAACAGTTTGGTCGCCGTTTTTCCGCCGACGCCCGGGACGCCGGGTATGTTGTCGACCGGATCGCCGAGCAGAGCCAGTAGATCCGGAACCTGGCTCGGCTCAACCCCCAGCTTGCCCTTGACTCCTGCAGCGTCGAGCCAAAGGTTCTTGGCCAGGTCGTATATCTGGATCCGATCGTCGACGAGCTGGGCCAAGTCCTTGTCTCCGCTGACGATGACGACCGGATGTCCCAGTTCCGCCATCTGAACCGCGATCGAGCCGATGACGTCGTCGGCTTCGAAGGTCTCCACCTGGAACGCGGGAATACCCACCGCCTCGGTGATCTGCTGGCAGTATCCGAACTGTACCTTGAGATCATCCGGTGGAGAGACTCGGTTGGCCTTGTACTCCGCGAAAAGCTCTCGCCGGAACGAGTGGGCTCCTTCAAAGGCGGCGGCTATGTAGGGAGGATCCTGCTCCTTGATGATCCGGAGCAGCGTACGCAGATAGCCCAGGACGGCATTGGTCTTCATGCCGGATGGCGCTGTGATCGTGTCGGGAAGCCCGTAGTAGGCCCTGAAGATGTAGTTCATCGAGTCGATCAAGAAGACCGGACGCGAATTGACAGGCATTGCGGTCGACATGTTCGTACAGGAGATCTATGAAAGGGGATGTCAAGAGAAACACCTCCCCGACGGGCTACCAGCCGGACACAGAATAATTGTCGGGCAGCCAGCCTCACTGTTCCGTTAAGCGAATTCCGAGTCGGGCAACTTCAAGAACAAGCCGTCGATCGAATAGACAGTCGTTCGAAAACTGAACAGCAATAATTTGGATCGGTGATGCCGACCATAGATCTATCTGAGCCTCGGTGGGCTATCGCTGTTTCGGGTCGTGCGAGGGGGGATAGAGACTATATGGTGTCCTGCAAAAATGATGCTGCGGACAACGCCTATACCAGATCCTCACCCTCGATCCGTCCGTTTCCGTTCCTGTCGGTTTGTGCCTGTTCAGGTTTTGCCGCCAGGGAATCAGAAACGGCTATGTCGTTGCATTCAGTTTCTTCGGGTCGAACGTCTCTCCTTTCTTCCACATCGTCAAAGCCACGGTTGCGATCTTGCGTGCCACGGTCAGCCGAGCCATTTCCGGTCGCATGCCCTTCCCCTCGAGACGGTCCAGATACGGCTGCCAGAAGTGGCTCACACCGCCGGGGGTGGCAGCCGAGATGAAAGCGGTCTTCAGGCGTCGGTTACAGTTCCGGTTCAGTCCCCGCGTGGCCACGGGTTTGGATCGCCGTACGACACGGCCCCCTCGCAGTTCGTACTCGGCACTGCTGTGCGTGACCACGGCCAAGCCGCTGTAGCTCCAGAACTGCCGCTTGGTCCGGAAACGATATGGCGTGTCAGCCGTAGCCACGATCTGTGCCGATCGGATCGGACCCAGCTGAGGAATCGTCCGTAACAGACCTACGGCGCGGTGGCGCCGGCCTTCGGCGATCAACTGGGCTTTGGCTTGCTTCCGCAGCTCCCGGACCTGGTCCAACTGTTCGTACAGCCACGCCACACGCTGACGCATCCCGGCTTCGGGCAGCTTACCGAGCCACTGCTCTCGCTGTCTCACCGAGTACACTCCGATTCCTGCGGTTCGGATGCCACGACTCCGATACATCGATTTGATTCGGGTCATCGTCCTTTGCGTATCGACGGAGAACGTCTCATACGCACGCACCATTTGTTTGAGTCTCCGTGTCTTGTCGTGTCCGTGCCAGACTGACTCCACCAGTCCGGCTCGCAACAACTCTGCCAGCTTCCTGGCATCGATCTTGTCTCCCTTCGACCCGGCAGTCAGTAGTTTGTTCCGTCGCGGATTGCACACCACCACTTCCTTAACGAGATCCCGAATCACTTCGTGCAGCCACTCGGCTTGCGTGGTCTCCTCCAGCGTCACATGCACCGGTCCGCTCACACCTTCGATCATTCGCCGGATCGCCGCTGCCTCGGTCCCCACGATCGTCTCCATCACGGTCTTGCCTTCGGCGTTCACTACCGCAACCACAGTCGTTGCCTGGTGGACATCCATCCCCATATACTTGTCTCGTTTCATTACAACGCTCCTTTCTGGGATCAACGCTGTTACGTTGATCAGGTTTGTTGAGAGTTTTCTCTCAACAAACCCCCAGATAAGGGGCGTCCTTTCATACTGCGACTGTTAGCTAATCCACGAAGGGTGTTGGCCCGCCCTGATCATCCACGGCGACATAGACGATCGTCGCCGCAGTCACGCGGACCGTTTCGCGATTTCCTTCCGGATTGCATCGCTCTGCTTCGACTTCGACCTCGATAGTGATCGAGGTCCGTCCGACGCGTACTGTCCGTGTGAAGAAGCTGACGGTGTCACCGACGAACACCGGGGCGACAAAATCGACCTCGCGCATCGCCTTTGTCACGACGCGTCTATTCGAATGTTTGCGGGCCTCTACGCCACCAGCCAGGTCGAGATGGCTCAGGATTACGCCGCCGAAGATCGTGCCCATGGGGTTTGTATCCCTCGGCAGCATTAATACTTTAATCGCCGGGATGCGGTCGCTCATATATGTTTTTCCATCCTTAGCGTCGGGCCCACCGCGCCCTGGGCTGGCCTGGCAATTGATAGAGTACCCCGAGCCGTGTCACCCATGATGGTGGGAACTCGGACGGGCACGGTCCCCCCACCGGGCCAATCTTTTGCGTCAGCTACTGCCCCCTGCCGGGCGCCACCGCTCCAGTTGGTACGAACAGGCTCACCCCTTCGCTACCGACGACCTGATCAGAACCGGGAACGGTAGTGACCGGGTTGCCTTATCCCGATGCTACCGTTCCGAGGTCGGTGGGGGAGAATACCCCGTCACTAGCGTTCCGGGTCGGTGGGGAGATTACCCCGTCACTACCGTTCCGGGTCGGTGGGGAGAATACCGCGTCACTGCCGTTCCGGGTCGGTGGGGAGGTTACCCCGTCACTACCGTTCCGGGCTCTGTTCATTGCAGGAACGGGTTCTCGGACCTTTCCCGCCCGATGGTCGTGTTCGGGCCATGTCCCGGGATCACGAGGGTGTCATCGTCGAACACCATCAACCTCTTCTGGATAGCCCCGAGAAGATCGGGCAGCGATCCTCCCCAGAGGTCCGTTCGTCCGATGCTGTTCAGGAACAGCGTGTCTCCAGTGAAGAGAATCGGGCGATCTCGGGCGAGATGAAACGTTACGCTGCCGGGCGTATGCCCCGGTGTGTATACTACGTCGACTTTCACGTCCCTAGCCGAAACCTCGTCCCCATCCTCTAGAAACCGTTCGATCTCGCCCCGTGCTGGCACCGGCATGCCAATCCAGGAGGCTTGGGCATCGAGGTTGTCGAGCAGGAACAGGTCCTTCTCGTGAATCGCTGCGGTTGCGCCCGTACGCTGTTGCAACTCGTGGATCGCGCCGACGTGATCGATGTGCGCGTGTGTACAGACGATTCGGGCCAGCGTCAGTCCGTGAGTTTCGAGCCGCGCCATGATAGCGTCCGGTTCATCCCCTGGATCGACTACGATCGCCTCCCCCGACCGAGGGTCGGCCAGGATGGTGCAGTTGCACTGAAGGAGACCGACGGGAAAGGTGTCGATGATCATCGATCGATGACCTTGGCGTCGATCACCCGTAGAGCACCGTCGACCGCTCCTGCCCGCTGCTTCGGATCTGGACTGGCGATGTTTTGGACGTCGCCCGGGACCAACCTTTGAGCGATGACGATCCTGTCTGTCTCGAGCACTTGTCCTCCGGCGTCCAGATATGTGGCTTCCATCGTGATGCTGTCGTAGGTCGTGCGCGTGCTCCTGTTCCTCAGTTCCAGGATCCACACCGGGCGTTCACCACCCAGGTCGGCCCGGAATTCAAATCGCGTAACAACGATATCGCCGGATGGATCCGGGCCGCTCAAACGGCCGACCAGAGCGTCACCATAGTTGCGGTACGCAAGCACCAACACGATGGCGATCAGCGCCGTGCGACGCACGATGGGCCAGTAGCGTGAGCTATTGGCCACTCGGCTGCTCTTCGAGGGTCATTTGAAGTTCTGCCCGTTCGCCACCCCGGACGACCGTGACGTCGATCCGGTCTCCAGGCCGGTACGGGTCCAGGATCGTGCGGATCTCGACCGTTGAATAGACCTGCCGTCCTTCGATCGAAACGATGACGTCGCCTCCAACGCGAAGTCTGTAGTTGCCGACGTTCACTGTCCTTGTCGATCCCCGCAGTCCGCTGCGATCCGCCGGGCTTCCCGTTGATATGTCGGTCACGAGGACCCCGTGGTCGGTTCCCAGGTCCAGGGCATCGGCGAGCCGGCCCATCTGGGCCAGGTCGTAACCCTGGAAGCCCATGTAGACGCGCCGGACGCGCCCGTACGTGATCAGGTCCTGGCTGACGCGGCGCACCGTCTCGACGGGAACGGCGAAACCGACCCCGACGCTGCCGGCGTTTGCCGGGGAAACAATGGCCGTGTTGATGCCGATGATCTCTCCGCGAACGTTAAGCAGCGGTCCTCCGGAGTTGCCCGGATTGATGGCCGCGTCCGTCTGGATAACGCCCTCGATCACCTGGCCGTTGCTCACTTCGATCGAGCGTCCGAGCGAGCTGATGATGCCGGTTGTCAGTGTCCCTTCCAAGCCGAACGGGTTCCCGATCGCGAGCACTTTCTGGCCGACCTGGAGCCCGTCGGTCGTACCCAGCGGTACCGGAACCCACTCGGTTCCGGGCGCATCGATCCGGAGAAGGGCGAGGTCGTTGTTTGTGTCGAAGCCAACCACCCGCGCGTCGTGGCGACTCTGATCCCACAACGTCACCTCCAGCCGGCGGGCGTTCTCGATCACGTGAAAGTTCGTGACGATATGGCCTTCGGAGTCGATGACGACTCCCGAACCCGAACCGGATTCCGGGATGGGCCGCAGGAAGAAGTCGTAACTGAGCGTCGTCGACGTGATGTTGACCACGCCGCGGCTGTAGCGCCGGTAGATATCGACGTTGTTCCGCTCGTCGCCGCTCAGGTCCTGTGCCTCGAGGGGTTCTGCGGCCGCCGCCAGGGCAGCGTCCGGGCGGACCGGTTCGCTGATTGCGCCGGTTGCGCCTCCTTGCCCGTCCACCGTCTGGATTGGAGGCCGCAACAGAGGCCGCCACTCGAGTACAACGTAGACAAGGGTCGCCGTGACGATTGAGGTGAGGAACGCGACTTTGAATATGAGCTTCATGGCTAAAAGAACGGTTTGTTTCACCCAGCCCCTGGGCCGTTAAGCCGCCCGGTCCGGACGGGTCTGCTTGAACGGACTCTCGGATAGGCCTCCTTCGTCGGCCTATCCGAGATTATGCCGCATGCAGTTCGACGATGTCACCGTCATCGAGGACGAAGTCCGGGCCTGCCATCAGACCGTCGACCTTGCCCTCGCCCCACACCTTTGCGAACTTGAGCCGTTTCTGCAGATCCCGGTGGATCGTACCCGCCAGGTCCAGAACCGTGCTGCCGCTGGCGAGTACGAACGGATCCCTCCGTTCTGCCTTCTTGCCCGGAGCCTTCGTGTAGACGCGGATCAGTTCCAGGAATTCAAACACCTCTCTGCAAAGCGCGTGGACCCGGTCGGGGCCGGCCTCGATGGCTGAGAACGAAACAATCTTGAAATCCGAACCGTACATTTCGCGCAGGATCGCTTCGCGGTCTGCCGCACCCGCCGCATCGTCCTTGTTCGCGATCATGAGCACCCGTCGTTGCTTGAGGTCGACCTTTCGTTCTTCGAGGATGGCTGTGGTCGTCTCGATCTGATCGAGTAGGTCGTCGTCGGACAGATCGACTACCCAGAGGATCGCATCGGCGTTGCGGATGACCTGGGGGACGCCGCTTTCCATGTGTTCGGCCGAGACCGGGGGGATGTCGACGATCTGCATATGCACGCCTTCGTAGATGAGCATGCCCGGGATCGGGGCCCGCGTGGTGTAGGGGTAATCGGCGACTTCCGGTGTCGCTTTCGTGAGTCGTCCGATCAGGCTCGACTTCCCGCAGTTCGGAGCGCCCATGAGCGCCAGCTGGCGGGACCCGTCCCGCTCGACGTGGAAAGGATCGCGCCTGGTCGGTGAGTGTTTTTTCGAGGAGTCCTTCCGCAACGCCGATAGCTTCTTCTTGAGTTCGGCCCGCAACTTTTCCGTCCCTTTGTGCTTCGGGATGATGGCCATCATCTCCTCGAGGGCGGCCATCTTTTCTTCGTGTGTCTGCGCTTCCTTGAAGTGTCTCTCTGCCTCAAGGTACTGCGGGGTCAGGTTCGCGGGCATTTCACAACAGTCTACCGAATGTGGGGGAAGAGGTAGCCACGGATTACACGGATTTAGCGGATACAGGAATGGTCTTTCGGACAGCAGCCCCCTGGCTTGTGCCTGTCCGTGAAATCCGTGCAATCCGTGGCTATTCCCCAGCGGTTTGGTGAGAGGTCGACGCTAAGATTCGGTAGGTTCGGTAATCCAGCCACAGACCGGAACGATCAGCAATGTCGCAACGGCGGCGATCCAGGCTACGGCTCCAAACCCCGCGGAATCGAAAGCGAAGGCCGAGAGGGCGGCCATCGATGCGATGCCGAGCTGCGATCCTGCGTTACGGACCGCGACGTAGGAGCCCCGTGCTTCGGGTCCGACCAGTTCCGTCGTCAGCGCGTGCAAGGGGGCCTGGCGGGCGGATGCCGTGACGCTCAACAGGCCGATGGCGACGAACAGCAACCCGCCCCACTCCATCCCCGCGACGACGACGAAAAGGCCGGCCAGGGCCAGGTTTGCCAGGATGATGACGCGCTTCTTGCCGAAATGATCCGACAGCCAGCCCGACACCGGGGAAGCCGCGGTCGCCGCAACTCCCGCCACCATGAACAGCAGGCCGATACGCTCAACACCGATGTTCTGGGCCGCCATCCACGCTCCGACGTATGTCAGAAAGCCCACCAGCCCGCCTGAGGTCAGGAAAGCGGCGACGATACCCGCGACGCGCTCGCGAACTCGAAGATGTGCGGTGAGCATTCGTAACGCGATCGGGGCCGGCCGCTTGCGGTCCAGCGGTAGAAACCTGGCTGTCACCGCCAGCATCAGAACGCTCGCGACGGCAAGTCCCACGAACACCCAGCGCCAGCCCACCCGGGTTGTGACGTAGGCCCCGGTCGGGATCCCGATCACGAAGGCCAGAAAGTAGGCCATCGATATGATCCCCATTGCCCGCCCGCGTTGCTCGTAACTGAAAAGATCGCCGGCGTAGGAGAGCGCGAGTGTCGACAGCGTTCCGGCGGCGAAGCCCGTCAGCAGGCGGGTCACGAGCAGGATGCTAAGATAAGGACTCCAGGCAGTGAGTAATGAAGCGGCGCTGAAAAGGGCTAGGGCCATGCAGATGAGTCTCTTGCGGCCCAGCCTGTCCGAAGCGGTTCCGGCCAGGAGTGCGAAGGCTGCCGCCGCGAGCGCGTACGTCGTCACGATCGCAGCCGCTCGGCCGGCGGAAGTGCCCATGTCCCCGGCGATGGACGGCAGCAGGGGCGGGATCATCTGAGCGTCGGAGACGCCTACGAAAAGGACGCCGAACAGGACGAGAGCCGCGCGCCACCGGAATTCGGACTCCGTTCCGGACGGGTTTGCTGTGTGTTCGGACGACCCAGGGGACGTGGACGGCGGGACGGTCACCGGCGGATTCTACCATAGCGAAACAGCGGGCCCAGCCCCGGGGCAGCATGGCAGCGGGGCGCGAGGGAAGCCAGATATATGCCTTTGAAAAACGAGTTCGGAGACGCGGCGGAAATACAGGATAAGATCCGGTCGATTCCCGATGAATTGCCCATCCTTCCCCTGCGCGACGCGGTCATCTTCCCAACCGCCGTGATGCCGCTGACTGTCGGGCGCGAGAGATCCGTGCAGCTGATCAACGATGTGCAGGAGAGCGACGGACTGCTCGCAGTGCTGACCCAGCGCGACAAGGAAGTCGAGAACCCGGGACCCGATGACCTGTACGAAACCGGCACTGTCTCGGTCGTCCATCGCGTCATGCGGACGCCCGAAGGGAACCTGTTCGTCATCGTGATGGCGATTTCCAGAATGCGTGTGACCGAGTTTACGCAGTCCGAGCCCTACCACCGGGCCCGGATCGAAGTCCTGGCCGACGAAGCAGACGAGGATGAAGAGGAAGTTTCATTCCAGGCACTCCGGAGGAGCGTCCTCGATCAGTTCGAACACGTGATCAAGCTGTCGCCCCAGTTACCCGACGAACTCCTCACCTTCATCATCAACATCGAGGAATCCGGGCGCCTGGCCGACTACATCGCGACCAACCTTCCCAGTCTTTCAGTCGTCTCCAAGCAGTTCGTCCTCGGGCTGACCAATACCCGGGAGCGGCTCGAGTTCCTGAACACCGAACTTGCGAAAGAACTCGAGGTCCTGGAACTGCGGACGAAGATCCAGAGCCAGGTCGAAGAGGAAGTCGGGAAGACGCAGCGAGAGTACTTTCTCAGGGAGCAGCTCCGTGCGATTCAAAAGGAACTCGGAGAGGCCGACGACTCACAACAGGAGATAGAGGAGCTCAGGGAACAGATCGAGAAAGCGCATCTGCCCGAGGAGGCTCGCAAGGAAGCCGACCGTGAGCTGAAGCGGCTCGCGCGCATGTCACCCTCCGCCGCCGACTACACGGTCACGCGCACGTATCTGGACTGGCTCGTGACGCTCCCATGGAACGTCCTGACCCAACATGCGGTCGACATCACCCGCGCGAAGGAGATTCTGGACCGTGATCATCACGACCTGGAAAAGATCAAAGCACGCATCCTCGAATATCTGGCGGTAATGGAGCTACGGCCCGAAGGCAAAGCTCCGATTCTCTGCTTTGCGGGCCCACCGGGTGTCGGCAAGACTTCGCTAGGCCGATCGGTCGCCGAGGCGATGGGGCGCAAGTTCATACGCATGTCCCTCGGTGGAATGCGTGACGAAGCCGAAATTCGGGGCCACCGACGCACGTACATCGGCGCATTGCCCGGCCAGATCATCCAGAATATCCGCCGCGCCGGGGCGCGTGATCCGGTCATGATGCTCGACGAAATCGACAAGCTCGGAGCCGACTTTCGGGGGGATCCTGCGGCCGCTTTGCTCGAGGTCCTCGACCCCGAACAGAACGTGAGTTTCAGGGACAACTACCTGGACGTCGCCTTCGACCTCTCCCGAGTTTTCTTCATCACGACAGCAAACGTCATCGATACGATTCCCTCCGCACTCCGGGATCGCATGGAGACGATCGAGCTGTCCGGCTACACCGAGGAGGAGCAGGTCCAGATCGCGGCGAGCTACCTGGTGCCTCGGCAGCGCGAAGAGAACGGCCTCAAGCCCGAACAGATCGCGTTCTCGACCGAAGCGCTCGAGAGCATCGCCCGCCATTACACGCGGGAGGCGGGCGTACGCAACCTCGAACGCGAGGTGGGCAACATCTGCCGGAAGTACGCTCGCAAGAGCCTCGAAGGAGTCATGCCCGACCCCGAGGTGACGCCCGCCATCGTCCGCGAACTTCTGGGCGCGCCGAAGTTTCGGATTGCCGAAGAGCTGGAGGAACGGGTGAGCCGGCCCGGAGTGGCCGTCGGTCTGGCATGGACGCCGGTCGGCGGCGAAGTGCTGTTCGTCGAAGCGAGTCTTGCCGGCGGCGGCAGAAACCTCACCATGACAGGGCAGCTCGGCGACGTCATGCAGGAGTCGACAAAAGCGGCTCTGACGTGGGTCCGGTCCGTCGTCGACAGGTTGGGGCTCGAAGAGGATTTCTACAAGGGACACGACGTTCACATCCACGTTCCGTCGGGGGCGATTCCGAAGGACGGTCCGTCGGCCGGGGTGACTATGGTGACGGCGCTCGTCTCGGCACTGGTGGGCAAGCCCATCCGGCCAAGGCTTGCGATGACCGGTGAGATCACGCTGAGCGGCCGCGTCCTGCCGGTCGGAGGCATCAAGGAGAAAGTTCTTGGCGCTCGCCGGGCCGGTGTTCGCGCGGTCATCCTGCCGGCCGAAAACGAGAAAAACGTCACCGAGGACATCCAGGCGGAACTGCTGGCCTCGATTGAGGTGTCCTACGTCGATACCATCGATGATGTGCTGGCCTTGGCGTTTGCCGAAACGGTGATCGCTTCCGGCTCGTGACACGGGTCGGCAGGTCTGCGCACGGGTCTTCGGAGAAGATATGAGGACCGAAGAGAACGCGATCCCATGAAGTACACCTCTCGGGAGGAGCCCGCGCTCGATGCCTGGTTCGCGTG
Source organism: Terriglobia bacterium (assembly GCA_965206125.1). Lineage (GTDB taxonomy): Bacteria > Acidobacteriota > Terriglobia > 20CM-2-55-15 > 20CM-2-55-15 > CAXWPM01. Next base: position 87,084 of record CBDBIN010000034.1, on the reverse strand, counting down.
CTTTTCCGGGTGCGATGTACGGCTTCCGCTCGAACAGGTCGTCTACCGTTGCCCGGAGTGCGATGGGCTTCTCGAAGTCCGACACGATCTTGAAGCACTCCGCCGCAGGGACGGACAGGCCTGGCGTGATCTGTTCGATTCCAGACTGGGGAGTCCGAGCGGGGTCTGGTCGCAGAAGGAGCTCCTACTGCCTAATATCGCCGGGGACGAAATCGTGTCTCTGGGAGAGGGCAACACGCCGGTGATCCAGAGTCCGCGGATGGCGGCCGACCTGGGCGTGAGCGAGATTTTCATCAAGCAGTGCGGCACCTCGCATACCGGTTCGTTCAAGGACCTGGGGATGACCGTGCTGGTTTCGATGGTCAATCGCATCCGCTCGGGCATTCGGGCGGTGGCGTGTGCTTCGACCGGCGACACCTCTGCTGCGATGGCCGCATATGCTGCCACCGCCGGAATCCCGGCGGTCGTCTTCCTCCCGCGCGACAAGGTCTCCCTGGCGCAACTGGTGCAGCCGATTTCGAACGGCGCCGTCACTCTGTCGATCGACACCGATTTCGACGGGTGCATGGAAATCGTCCGGAAAATCACAGAGGACCGGTCCATCTATCTTGCCAATTCGATGAACTCCCTGAGAATCGAAGGGCAGAAGACGATCAGCCTGGAGATCGTCCAGCAACTGGGCTGGCAGGTGCCCGACTTTGTCGTGGTCCCCGGGGGCAACCTTGGCAACGTCTCGGCTATCGGCCAGGGCTTTCTGCTGGCGCGGGAGCTCGGGATCATCGAGCGTGTGCCACGCCTGGTCTGTGCCCAGACCGAGCGAGCGAACCCTCTCTACGAAGCTTACCGGCGAGGATTCGACAGGCTCGAACCCATGACGGCTCGACCTACGATGGCGACTGCGATCCGGATAGGGAACCCGGTGAGCTATCCCCGAGCGGTCGAGGCTCTTCGTGCGACCGACGGGATTGTCGCCCAGGTGACGGAGCCCGAGCTGGCCGAGGCGGCCGCGTTCGGCGACCTCTATGGCTACTTCAATGACCCCCACACCGGCGTGGCGCTCGGAGCCGTGCGACAACTGATCGGATCGGGCAAGATCGCGTCAGACTCCCGAGTCGTGGTCATCAGCACGGCGCACGGCCTGAAGTTTACGGATTTCAAACTCAAGCTCCACGGCGGCGAAATACCAGAGACCGATCATGCCTTCCGCAACCTGCCGATCGAGGTTCCGGCCGATGTCGACAGGGTTCAAGAAGTGTTAAATGGCAAGCTACCTGCTTGACTAAGACAGGCGACTCATATCATTCTGGTTTTTCAACAGGTTAGAGTTGCGCTCAGGAGACGTGTGGTCAATTTGAACACATTGCGGGTACTTGCGTTCACACCCTTGGTTTGGGCTCTGTCCCTCGTGCCGGCCCAGGCCCAGTCGGTGTTGCACTTTCCGTACGTCGCTCAATCCGCCGGTGCCGGGGCCCGATTCGAGATCTCGAACGGTTCCACCGAAGCGGCCGAGGTCGACTTCACCCTGTATAGCCTGGACGGAAGCGTCGTTCCCGGGCTCGTGAAGCCCGTCCGGTACACCATCGAGCCCGGTGGCGCTTTGTCCATGTCCGCGGGCGAGGTTTTTGCGGCCGACGCCCTCGACGGCTGGGTCCGGGTTACGAGCCCGAGTTCGGGAATCCACGGTGTCTATTTTTCCGGCGACTTCGAAGCTCGGCTGGACGGGGTTCGGGGTTCCGAAGCCTCATTCGATCAGGTTGTGCTGATCCCGTCAGGCGGCTCGTCCGCTGACCGGTCGCTCCGGCTGGTCAATCCTTCGAGCCGGTTCGTCAGCGCAGATATCACGGTCTTCAACCGCGCTGGTGAAGCAGTTTATGCGTCGCAGGCGAATCTGGGCCCGAACGAGGGTGCCGAGATCGCCCTGGGGCCGCTGGGGGACCTCGCTCTCGCCGCTCGTGTCACTTCGAGTGAGCCCGTGGTGGCCCAGTCGGCCGTGCGGACAGTGGATTCCGTCATGCTCGTTGCGGGTCGGCCGGCTTCCGCGCCGGGTGTAACGTCGCTCGTGGCGCCACATGTGATCATCGGCAGCGGCTTCGATTCGACCCTGGTCCTGGCGAACCCCACGTCCGATGCCGTGACCGTTTTCGCGACTGTGTTCGACCAGGATGGCGGCCCCGTCAGCCCTGCTTTGGCCAGTCCCGTCCGTCGGGCGTTGACGATCCCTGCCAACGGCCTGGTTTCGGCATCCGCGGCCAGCCTGACCGGCCTGCTTTTCTCACCTCCGGCCAACGGTTGGATCCAGGTCGAAACACCCACCGCGGCGCTTGCCGGCGTGCTCGTCGTTTCAGGCGGCGGGGGCAGTACCTCGTATCCGCTCCAGGACGATCAGCTTGGCAGTATGAGCTACGTCCGTCCAGTCGATGCTGGCGGTACATTTCTATCGCTGGCATTGACGAACCCGTCGCCTTCTACGGCCCAGGTCGAGTTGACGCTTGTCGGTGATGACGGTGTGGCCCTCATCCAGCAGTTGGTGGAAGTCGGACCGAGTTCGAAGCACCTTGTCCTTCTCGGCGATCTCGTCGGGAGCGCGGCCCGAGGGCAGGGGACGCTGCACCTGACGTCGTCGGTCCCGCTCTTCAGCGTGGCCTTCATAGACGATGCCGGGGGAGCGTTTCTTGCTGCCGTAGAGCCGCGGCAAGGCCCTGCCGTTTTCGCGGCTGCCATTCCCGCGGTCGATGGTCCACGTTTGACCCAGGTTGAGCCCCGGCAGGTGCGGCCGGGCGAAATCATCCAGATCCGCACGTCGGGCGCCGCCACCGATAGCGTGCTGCTACTCGCCGGCCAACCGGTGGAGGACCGGCTGTTGTCTCCCTTCGGCTCTATCCGGGCCCTCGAGGTTCCGGATCTGGGACCGGGGTTTGTCGACCTCGTGGTTCGGACTTCCGACGGGCTGGAATCGGCTCCGGAAAGCATCCTGATCCTGTCCGCGGATCTGACGCCATTGGTGGAAGTGCAGGGCAGGGCATTTTACGAGAAGGTCCTCGTGACCGAGGCGGGACTGGCCGGGGCGCCAACCGTGATGATTCCGATCCGGGCGGCCCGGATTGAGGTCTTCGACCAAGTGACGGGTAGCGTTTTCACCTCTACCTCCACCGACTACCGGGGGAACTTCCAGACCGTTGCGCCGGCGGGTGCCAACTATGGCGTGAGGGTGCTGAGCCATTCCGACGTGTGGGGTGTGACCGTAGCCGACAACACTCGCGGGGGTGGCGTCTACCTGGAAGCGATGGCGTTGGACCCGGAACTACCAGCGCTGCTGGTCGCGACCGATCTGGATCGTGTATCGGGGGCGTTCAACATTCTGGAAGTCGTCCGACGCGGCGACGTGTTTCTGAACACCCTCGATCCGAGGCTGCCCTTGCCCGAGCTGACGATCTTCTGGAGTCCCCTGAACACATCAGTTCGCGGCAACGTTACCCAGGGTCAGATCGGTGGGACTTTCTTCAGTGTTTCCGACGGGACGGCATTCGTGCTGGGCGATCGGAGCACCGATTCCGACGAATTCGACGACGCGGTGCTCCTGCATGAGTACGCCCATCTGCTGGCGGCGCGGTTCTCTCGGGACGACTCCCGGGGAGGAGAACACGTTCTGGGCGACGTGCTCGATCCAAGAGTTGCGTGGTCGGAAGGCTGGGCAAACTTCTTTTCTGCGGCCGTTCGCGATGAGTCGATGTACCGGGATTCTTACGGTGTCGGCGGTGCGAACGTACTGGAGTACGACCTGGAAGAAAACGTCCCACCGGGCGACCAGCCCGGCTATTGGAGCGAGTTCTCGGTGCACTCGATGCTATGGGACTTCCTCGATGATGATGTCGAAGACGGCGATACAGTGGAAATTCCGCTCGCCGCTATCTGGAGTGCGTTCCGAGGGCTGGCTGATGCGGTGCCTTTCGTCTATTCGCCGACCTACCTCGAGCGCCTTGTGGCGATCGAGGCGATCGACATCGCGGCAGTGGAGCAAATCGCCCGGCAGCGATCGATCGATTTTGCGTCGAGTGCGGATCCAACCGTGTCGAACCCCTTCCCGCGTCTCGTGACAGGCGCCGGCTCGGTCGTAGGCGAGGTCGACTCGCTGACGCGGCGCAGGAACAACCTGGCTCAATCGGTCCACCTGTACTCCTTTGATGTTGCCGGCGGGGCCGTCTCGTTGAGGTTGGATGTTACGGGCCTCGGTCCGGGCGGCAGCACCGGCGCTAACGATCTCGACCTGTTCCTGCTGGACGGGGCCGGCCAGGTCGTAGGCCGTTCGGATCGCGGTCTCAACGGCCAGTCCGAGTTGATCTCGACCTTCCTGCCCGCAGGCCGGTACTTCGTCGAGATTCGAAGCTTCTACACGACAGCGGAAACCGGCGACCTGGTCTTCAATTCGGGAGCCTATCGCCTGACGATCCGATTGCCGTAAGGGCTGGTGTGTAGGGGTGGCACCCGTGGCCACCCGACAGCATGAACCTCCGGGACATTGTGTCCTCGGGCCACGGCATCAATCTCCGATACATTGAAGCCGCCGGGCGGGCACAGGTCCCGCCCCTACACCACCCGTCGTCAGTCGAGGTTGCGGTAGGAGGCCGCTGCCGCTGCGATACCCGAGCCTTCGAGACCCGCCCATTCCATTCCGGACAGAATGTCTTCCAGCGCGCCCAGCAGCAGCATGACATTGTTGCGGGTAGACGAGGATCCCATCAGGCCGACTCTCCAGATCCGGCCTTTGAGCGGTCCGAGACCGCCCACGATTTCGATACCGTAACGTTCGAGCAGCTGGGCACGGACTGCGGCGTCGTCGATACCTTCCGGCACCGCGACCGTGTTGACCGTCCAGGCACGGACTTCGGGCAGGGCGAACATCTTCAGCCCCAACGCTTCAATGCCTGCGACAAATGCCAGGTGGTTCCTCTGATGCCGTTCGAAGCGGTTGGACACACCCTCTTCTTCGATCAGGCGCAGGCCTTCACGCAAGGCGTAGTTTAGCGAGATCGGCGCCGTGTGGTGGTAAGCGCGAACGTCGCTCCAGTACTGGCTGAGGACAGACAGGTCGAAATAGTAGCTCTGCACCGGAGTCTTTCTGTCGGCAAGTTTTCGGAGAGCTTTTTCCGAGACCGTCACCGGTGCCAGCCCCGGGGGACAACTGAGACACTTTTGCGAACCGCTGTAGACGAAATCCAGACGGTTCCGGTCGACGGCGACCGGCTGGCCTCCAAGCGAAGGCACCGCGTCGACCAGAGTGATCAGATCGTCACGCCCGAGGAGATCTGCCATTGGCTCGAACGGCTGGACGACACCGGTCGACGTCTCGATGTGGACGAACGCGAGAACCGTCGCTTTGTGCTCGTCGACGGCCTGTTCGATTGCTGACGTGTCGACGACGGTGCCCCAGTCGGCTTCGACTGTCCGGACATCGCCTCCGACGCGCGTCGCGATCTGGGCCATGCGGTCGGCGAAGTATCCGGCTGCGCAGACGACGACTCGTTCCCCGGGTTCAACCATGTTGACGATCGCCGCCTCCATCCCTGCGGTGCCGGTTCCCGAGACCGGGAGCGTGACCGGGTTTTCGGTCTCGAAGATCGTACGAAGGCCCTCCTGAACATCGTCCATGACGCCCAGAAAAACGGGATCCATGTGACTGAGCAAGTTGTGGGTCATCGCGCGGCTGACCCGGGGATGGACGTTACTCGGGCCCGGCCCCATCAGGATTCGGAAGGGCGCTTTGAACTCTTTCACTGAAATCGGTACTCCGTTCGGAGGCAGGTGTTTCTTATTCTTCTTCCGACAGGGTGTCTTCGATCAGCTTGTTGACCTGGTCGGAGATCATCTCCCCGACGACGACATAAGGATTCTCGACGTCGCCATCGACGATGATGATGTTGAAGGGAGTTCCCCATTTCCGCGTGTCGCCGACTGTCTTGCGCAGCAGGTACTGGAACGTTTCCATGCGAACGGTTTCCCGTTCGTCGTACGCCACGACGCTGCCTATGATCACCGGGTATTTCATGTCGTGCTTTTTGATGAACTCGTGAACCTTGTCGACCGCGCTGTATTCGGTCCGCGTCACGATCTCGAGCCCGCGGGAATGGTACTTTTCGTAGAGTTCGTTCAGGTACGGGGCCTCGTAAGCGCAGTTCTCGCACCACTCCGCCGTGTAGGACAGCAGGAGGAGCTTCGCCGGCGTGTAGTCCGGTTCGGACGGAAGATGATGGTTGATCTTGCTCCCGTCCAGCGCGGTGCCGATGAAATCACGGAACCGAAACAGTTCCTTGAGTTCCTTCATGTCGGCCTCGGACGTACCCGGGGCCTGAGCCAGGTACTCTTCGTACAACTCGATGGCATTGATCCGGATCAAATCAGAGTACTCGTGAGCGGCCTGGTTAGCTCCACCGGTCGGAGCCAGAAGTGCGAGAGTCAGCAACAGACTTGTAACCATGAACCACCTCCAAACTAGCCATTATACGCACACTAGCAGTCCGTGATGAAAGTCGAGTCTGTACCGTAGGGCGGCCTACGACCGCCCATTGTTCGGCGCTCATAGAGCGCCGCTACAGGTTCAAGCGACTTTCATAGCGGACTCCCAGTAGCCCGTGATGAAAGTCGAGTCTGTACGGTAGGGCGGCCTACGACCGCCCATTGTTCGGCGCTCACAGAGCGCGGCTACAGGTTCAAGCGACTTTCATCGCGGGGCCCTGCCGGAAGTCGGAAGTCAGAAACAATAGCGGCCGGCGTCCGATAGCGCTTCGGCGATCCTTCTCCTGGAGGAGATGCCGTCCGTCGGCTCCCAGCGGAGCATTCGGTGGACCCCTTCGAGCCGGTCGCGGAGGTCCTGCCCGCCGGCGAGGGCGACCAGGGCCGCGCGGGCCGAGCCCTCGATGCGCACCATGGCGTCGGTAATGAAGGTTTGAACGATATCGATAGAGAGCGAATCGCCGGCAGTCTTCTCGAGCCTGGCGGCTGCCGTGTCCATGGCGTAGGTCTCGATGACGATATCGCTCAGATGCATGAGCAACTCCTGTTGCTCCCGGAAATCGCTGCTGTGTGCCGCCAAGATTGATCCGGCCACAAACAGGGCGGCCGTCCGTGCCTGAATGACGGCTGTCTTTTCCGCCGTGGGGGCCTGGGCGGCCGCCGATCCCGAAAGGACCGTTTCCATGGCGCTGCCGGTGGCCTCCTGGATTGGCAGCCTGTCGGTCTCGGCTCTCTTGGCCAGCATCGTGGGGATCAGCAACCGGTTGATCTCATTGGTTCCTTCGAAGATCCGGTTGACTCGAGCGTCGCGATAGTAGCGTTCGACGTCATACTCCTGGCTGTAGCCGTAGCCACCGTGGATCTGGACGGCCTCGTCGACGACGTAGTCGAGCACTTCGGTGCCGAAGACCTTGAGTACGGAACACTCGATTGCGTACTCTTCAATCGCTTTCATGGCTTCCGCCGGCTGTTCGGTGTCGACTGTCTCGAGCGCACGATCCAGGAGCCCGGCCGTTCGGTACACCATCGCTTCGGTGATCCACGTCCTGATCGCCATCTCCCCAAGTTTGTGGCGAATGGCTCCGAACGAAGCTATGGGCCTGCCGAAGGCCACGCGCACCCGTGCGTAGCCGATTGCCGAGTTGAGAGCCGTCTTGCTGGCGCCGACGGCGTTCGCTCCCAGCTTGGCCCTGCCCGTGTTGAGGATATTGAATGCGACACGATGCCCCTTACCGACCTCTCCGAGCAGGTTCTCTCCCGGGATCCTGGCTCGGTCGAGCAGCAGCGTCCGCGTGGACGAACCCTTGAGTCCCATCTTCTGTTCTTCTGCTCCTGTGGACACACCCGGAAACGCTTTCTCCACGATGAAGCAGCTGAACTTGTCGCCGTCGACCTGGGCAAACGTCACGAAGAGATCGGCGAACGCGGCGTTGGTGATCCACATCTTCTCCCCGGTGAGCGTCCAGTCGCCCGTCGCACCATCTCGTGAAGCCGAAGCCCGGGCTGCGAGCGCATCGGAGCCGCTGCCCGCTTCCGAAAGCGCGTAGGAGCTGAGCATCTCCGCCTGCGAGAGGGCCGGCAGGTACTTCTGCTTCTGATCCTCCGTGCCGAAGTAGACGATCGGCAGCGTTCCAATACCGGTGTGACCGCCGTAGGTGACGGCAAAGGATCCCACCCGTGCCATCTGCTCGGTGACGATCATCGCCGATACCTTGTCGAGCTCCGCGCCGCCAAACTTTTCCGGAACTTCGATGCCGCAAAGGCCAATCTCCGCGGCGCTCACGAGGAGTGCCCGCGTGAGGTCCCAGTCCCTGCTTTCGATCTCTTCAAGCCGGGGGACGACTTCGCCCTCGACGAACTGCTGGGTCATCTCGCGGATCAGTTGCTGTTCCTCGGAGAAATCTTCGGGGGTGAAGACGTCGATGGAAGCGGTTCCATCCAACAGGAAGCCGCCGCCGCGCAAGGCATTTTTGGTGGTTTCTTTCATCGCGTTTTCGGAACCGGTCAATCTAATACGCGAGCGTGGGCCAATTCAATCGCCTTTTCCACAGCATCGCGCGGGTCCTCGGCGCGGTAGATGTCATCGGGTGATTCGCCGGCGATCGAAAGTTCCCATGTGCCGAGACCGACAATCGGAGTTCCGACCTTGAGAGCAAGGCCGATTTCGGAAAGCGTTCCGGGACCGCCGGCCACGGCGATGAGCGCCTCGGAAGTCAGCGCGTTGATCGCATTCCGGGCGTTTCCCATACCGGTAACGATCGGGATCGAGACGAAGGCGTTCGCAGTCCGTGCGTCGTCCGAGGGCAGGATACCGACGACAGTGCCTCCTCGGCGGGCAGCCCCGCGCGAGGCGGCTTCCATCACGCCGCCGCCCCCACCGCAGATCAGAATGGCTCCGGCCTCAGCGATGCGTCGCCCGACCTCCTCAGCGATACGGGCAGTCTGGTCATTACAAGAGCCGGATCCCATGACGCCAATTCGGATTGCCCGATTCATGCCGCAAATGCCAAATTGAAAAGTCTCCAATCTCCGATTTCAAGTTTGCTCAGTTCATCATCGCGCGGATTCGGCGAAGGTCTATCAAGTAGCCCTCGATCTCGGAGCGGTCTTCGATGTCTTCGCGGCTCTTGAGGTAGTGTTCCAGGTCGCGCGCCGCATCTTTGAACTGCCGCATCTGGAGCCGGAGCAGGCCGCGTTCACGGTAGAGTTCGTCCGCGTCCGGCTCGGCAAGCACCATCAATTCGACCATGACGAGCGCCTTGTCAAAGGTCCCGGCCTTCAGGTAGATCAACTTCAGGTTGTTGAGCATGCGGATGAGGATCTGGCGATTCGACACCCGCCGCAGCCAGCCCTCGTCGCCTTCGTCAATCTCGAGATCCAGGTTTTCGACGATTCTCCGGCACTCCTCCCTCGTGACGACAGATCCCCGGTTGAATGGATCGAGGAGTATCTCCCCGTCGGGCGTCCGATAGCGCACGACGAAGTGGCCGGGGATGCCGACTCCTTCGATCGATACCCCGAGACGCTGTGCGACTTCGATATAGATCGCCGAGAGCGTGATGGGAATGCCGACGCGCCGGTCGATTACGTCGTTCAGAAAACTGTTCCGTGGGTCGTAATAGTTTTCGGTGTTGCCCCGGAACCGATATTCGTCGAAGAGGACGCGGTTGATCGTGCCGATTACCTCGGAAGGGGCCTCCGAACCCTGAAGGCGTTTTCGGACGGTTCCAGCCATCCGGTCCAGTTCGTCCAGGTAAGGGGCGAGTGTCAGCTGCGGATATTCCTCACATGCCAGCAGCAGGGCCGCTTCGGCCAGGGGAATTCCCAGGTCCGGCAGCGTGATCAACTCTTCGAATGTCCGGCGTGAACGCGTCGTCACGATTCCGTTTTCCTCACCAAACTACGTTAGCATGGTTCGTTTGGGGTGACGACGAGCTCGACGACCGAGGGGCGGATGAATAGCTACGACATCATCGTAATCGGAGCCGGAGCCATCGGACTTGCGATAGCTCGACGACTGGCAGGCTTGGGTGCCGTGCTGGTGGTCGAGAAGGGCGCTACCGGCAGGGAAGCCTCCTGGGTTGCTGCGGGCATGCTGACCCCACACAGCGAGGCTTCCTCGCCGGACGCCTTCTTTCGTTTCGGAGTGCGTAGCCTTTGCGGCTACCGTAGCCTTGTCGACGAATTGCGCGACGAAACGGGCGTTGACGTGGAGTATCGCGACAACGGCCCTCGACGGGCTTTTCTACGCCCTTGGACATTATCGCAACGGGATTCTCTTCGCACCCCTCACTGCTGAGGTTGTCGCCGACCTGGTGGAAGGCAGAGAGTCGAATGCCACAGAAGAGGCGTTCTCTCCACTGCGCTTCCGTGGGAGCCGGGAGCGGTAGCGACCTCCACCTTTACATCGGCCATCAACGCCGAGTACCGCCGAGGGGCTGTTGTATAATCAACTGTTTATGATCGACCCGGCCATCACCGAGAAAGTCGAGAACGGCCAGCGACTGAGCGCCGACGAGGGTATTGCGCTCTACGAAACGACGGACCTGTACGGCCTGGGCCGGCTGGCCGACCGCGTGCGTGTCCGGCTGAATGGGGACCGGGCCTATTACAACGTCAATCGGCATATCAATTACACCAACGTCTGTGTGATCGATTGCCAGCTCTGTCAGGGCGCCTACGCGAGAAAACCCGGGGAAGAGGGCGGCTACACGATGGCTCTCGAACAGGTTTTCGACTACGCAGCCGGGAAGTACAACGACGCGGTGACGGAGTTTCACATCGTCGGAGGCCTCAACCCGGAACTCGGGTTCGATTACTACCTCGACATGCTGGCGGGGTTGCGGCAGCGCTTTCCCGGTGTCCACCTGAAGGCGTTCACGATGGTCGAGCTGGACTTCTTCACTAAGCTCACACGCCGTCCGCTCGAATGGGTCATCGATCAGCTACGGGATGCGGGGATGGGCAGCTGTCCGGGAGGCGGCGCGGAGATCTTTGCCGAGCGCGCCCGCCCGTTGATAGCCGGTCACAAGTTGTCTGGCGACCGGTGGCTCGAGTGCGCGCGGGCCGTACACAGCAAGGGCATCCATTCGAACGCGACGATGCTCTACGGCCACATCGAAACGATTCCCGAGCGCGTGGATCACCTGATCCAGCTGCGCAAACTGCAGGACGAGACCCGAGGGTTCAACTGTTTCATCCCGTTGGCGTTTCATCCGGAGAACACGTTCTACCAGGACCTGCCCCCCACCACCGGCATGGACGACCTGAAGACGATCGCGGTCTCGCGGCTCATGCTCGAGAATTTTCCGCACATCAAGGCGTACTGGGTCACGATCACACCGGAGTTAGCCCAGGTCGCGCTCCGCTTCGGCGCCGACGATCTTGACGGCACCATCGTGGAGGAGCGGATCATTCACGGCGCCGGTAGCTCGACGAGTCTGGGCATGACCCGATCCGGGATCGAGCAGCTGATTCGGGATGCAGGCTACACGCCCATCGAGCGCGATACGCTCTACCACCCCGTCGATGGGGTCTCCTCGATTGTCCGGTAGGAAGCGGATCGGGTATCGCCCGTCGCTCGATGGTCTCCGTGGCGTCGCCGTCCTGTTCGTGATGGCCTTCCACTCCCAGCTCCCCTACACGCAGTGGGGCTATCTCGGGGTAGATGTCTTTTTCGTTCTGAGCGGCTTTCTGATTACCACGGTTCTGCTCGAGGAGTGGATCGACAACGGGAAGATCGTGCTGTCCCACTTCTACGTCCGACGTGTCCTGCGGCTGTTCCCTGCGCTGGTCGTACTGATCCTGGCCTCGCTGCTTCCTTTGAACCCCATCGCGTTCGTGGAACGCGCGAGGGCCGGCGCCGTAGCATTCTTCTACGGCGCAAACTGGGCAAGGGCTCTCGATTGGGACGTGGAAATGGCCGGGCTCAGCCACACGTGGTCGCTGTCGATCGAGGAACAGTTCTACCTGCTTTGGCCAGCGACTCTGATCCTCCTGCTGCGCATGAAGTGGTCCCCGGCGCGTCTCGTTGGTCTGCTCGCCGGGGGCGTCGTCGCTTCCGCGGTGCTACGCGTCGTGATGCTGTTTGGTGGGAGCAGTCCCGAGCGGTTGTACAACGGTCTGGATACGCGGGCCGATAGCCTCCTGGCCGGCTGCGCTCTCGGCGTAGTTTTCGCTTTCGGGATTCCCGTCTCTATGCGGATCCGCCGCTTCGCTGTCGCCGTGTCGATTCTGGTGATTCCTGCCGTAATCATGACGCTTGCTTCGGAATGGAATGATGACTTCATGTTCATCGCCGGATACGCGACGGTCGTTCTAGTAACCCTTGGGGTACTGTCTTTGCTAGTCCCTGATCAAGCGTGATTGACGAGGTATTGATAGCGGCATAGCAGCAGAAGTACCCGAAATGCCCCCGTTCCGTGTGAATAAAGACTTGGAAAGAGTCTACGGAAAAGGAGGCATTTCGGATGAACGATTATACGCGCAAGAACATGAAGAACCGCAAGCGGCGAATCGAGCGCCGGCTTGCGGACCGGAATTGGACAGATCAGGCGGCGCCGATGTTTTCGGCGAGCAACATTCATTATGAGATGGGAGAGCGGACGCGCGGCACGGCGGTGGGCGGAATCGGGATGATGCAGTTGGTGGCGCGGCGGACGGGGCTGGTCAAAGCCATCGACGAGAGTGTGCATGTGCTGAAGCGGCACTTGCCGTATCACGAATCGGATCACGTGCTGAACATCGCCTATAACGCGTTGAATGGAGGGACGTGCCTGGAGGACATCGAGTTGCGGCGCAACGACGAAGTGTATCTGGATGCGCTGGGAGCGCAACGGATTCCGGACCCGACGACGGCGGGAGACTTCTGCCGGAGATTTGAGCCCAGCGACGTGGAGTCTCTGATGGAGGCGACGAATCAAGTCCGGCTGCGAGTCTGGCGCCAGCAGCCCGAGGCGTTTTTCGAAGAAGCGGTGTTGGACGCCGATGGGACACTGGCTGAAACCACAGGCGAATGCAAGCAAGGAATGGACGTGGCCTACAACGGGACCTGGGGGTATCACCCGCTGGTGATTTCGCTGGCGAATACTCAAGAGCCGCTGTACCTGGTCAATCGCAGCGGTAACCGGCCCTCGCATGAGGGAGCGGCCGCACGGTTCGACCAGGCCATCGCGCTGTGCCGTCGAGGCGGGTTTCGCCAGATCCTGCTGCGCGGGGACACCGACTTCAGCCAGACCCGGCACCTGGATGGATGGGACGACCAGGGCGTGGGATTCATCTTCGGCATCGACGCCATGCAGAATCTGGTGGCGCTGGCCGATGAACTGGAACCGCACCAATGGACGCGTCTGGAACGGCCCGCCAAGTACGCGGTGGCCACCGAACCGCGCCAACGTCCCGACAACGTGAAGGAACAAGTCGTTCGGGAGCGCGGTTTCGACAATATCCGGTTGCAGGGCGAGGATGTGGCCGAGTTTGCGTATCGGCCCAGAGCCTGCGACCGGGACTACCGCGTTGTCGTGGTGCGGAAGAATCTGTCGGTGGCCAAAGGCGAACAGGTGTTGTTCGACGACATCCGATACTTCTTCTACATTACCAACCGCTCGGATTCGGCCAGCCAGATTGTGCTCCGTGCGAATCAACGGTGCAATCAAGAGAATCTCATTGAGCAGCTCAAGAACGGCGTTCAGGCCTTGAGGATGCCGGTCGGGGATCAGACCAGCAACGGGGCCTACATGGTCATGGCGTCGCTGGCCTGGACACTGAAGGCGTGGTTTGCGTTGCTGCTGCCCGAAACCGGACGCTGGGGCCAGAAGTATCAGGCCGAGAAACAGACGGTACTGCACATGGAGTTCAAGACGTTTCTAAACGCCTTCATGTTCGTGCCTTGTCAGCTCGTGCGCACCGGGCGGCGCATCCTCTTCAGGATTCTGGCCTGGAACCGGTGGTTGCCGGTCTTGTTCCGTGCCGTGGATGTGCTGCATCAACCTCTGCGATGCTGACCCGATCATGGCCCTGAGCCCGGGCGATCGAGGTCCCGGTTTCTGTCAACCGCTCCAACACCATCGAGGCTGAACTGAAACAGATCCAACAGAAACCCGATACCTGGATAAAACGATCCGGGAGCGGGATTCTATGCCTCGAATTTTATGCGCGCAACCTGGCCGTTGGCGGACTGGTTATGCGCTTGTTTTGGGGCTAGTAGGGGAGGGGGCGCCCGGTCTTGGCCGTGCGCTGGAGTTTCCGGTGCTGGTCGGTATCGGCCGAATCTCCTACGGGCTCTACCTTTGGCACTACCCGTTGTTCAACTATATTGATCTGATGGAGTTTTCTCAGCCGGTGCGTCTGTCCGCGATGGTCGGCTCGGTGTTTGCCGCGGCCGGCGTGTCCTACTACCTGATCGAACGTCCGTGCCTCCGGCTGAAAAGGCGGTTCGGGCCCACCATCTTGCGATCGGGAATGCCCGAGCGTAGACTTGCGAATTAGAAACGATGAACTCCAAGCTTTCCAACCGGTTGAAGATCGCCGCAGCGTACTTTCGCCACAAGAGCGTGCTCGGGGGCGGCCCTCTCGAAATCACGCTCGAGAGCACGGCGAAGTGCAATCTCTACTGCCCGATGTGTCCCCGTCATATCTACACGTTCGACAACGAGAACATGGATTTGGACCTCTACCGGAAAATCGTCGCCGACTGCAAGGAGTACGTCGAGTTCGTCTGGCCCTACGGTATCGGCGAGCCCATGATTCATCCGAACATCTTCGAGATGATCAGGATTACGCGCGATGCAGGCGTACGGACTGGGATGTCCACGAACGCCACATTGCTCGATGACGAGCGCGCCGACATGCTCCTGGATTCGGGCCTCGACTACGTGATCCTGGCGTTCGACGGCGCATCGAAAGAAACGTATGAGAAGTACCGGGTCGGCGCCGACTTCGATCGGACGCGGAGCTACATCCTGGATTTCCTGAGAAAAAAGCGGGAGCGCGGCTCGCCCATCTTCACCGTCGTCCAGATGGTTCTCTTGAAGGATAATTCCCAGGAGGTCGACGCTTACCGAAAGCTTTGGGACATCGAAGGCATCGACGAGGTCCGCTTCAAACGGGACGAGATTCACATTGACGGTTCCCGCATCCCGAACGACCGCCTGGGCGGGCAACGGCGGAATCCCTGCCACTTGCTGTGGCGCGGTCCGCTCTATGTCCGCTACGACGGGAAGGCCTTTCCGTGCTGCTACATGTACGACGAGGAGCCGATCGGCGATCTCAAGGAGCAGTCCGTCATGGAAGTTTGGAACTCGCCGGGAATGGTTCGGTTGAGGGAAGCCCACATTTCGGGCGACCTCAACGATTACCCTCTGTGCCAGACCTGCCAGGCGTCACGCCCCGCCCTGCCCGCCTTCTACGGCAGCCTGATGGTCGACGGCCTCACCGTGCGCAAAGCCGTACCGGCTCTGGAGAAACTCGCCCGCTTCTACAAAATGGGTGGAGTGTTCGAGAAGAATCCGGCCGGTCTGGTTGAATAGCGGAATCTCTGATGTGGCCTGGACACAGGGCTCGCCCCGTTTCCTCCGTCCTTGAGAAAGGTTTTTCTTCACAGTCGCCGACAGCGGACGGATACTGGACGCCTGCCGCCAGCAGCCTGTGGCGGGAGCCTGTGGTGAAAGTCGGTTGCCACTGTAGGGCGGTCTATGACTGCCTACTATGCGGCGCTCCGAGAGCGCCGCTAGAGCTCTAGGCGGTTTTCGCCACAGTCTGGGCGAATTTCGCCACGGTCTCCTGGATGCCAGCGGTCGAAATAGGGAGGGTTTCCATGACGATCCCGGTCAAGGTGCGTGTGAACGGCACGCTTCACGAAGAATCGCTCGAGCCCCGCGTGCTCCTGGTCCATTTCCTGCGCGACGTGTGCGGTCTGACAGGAACACACGTCGGTTGCGAGTCGTCGACTTGCGGCGCCTGTACCGTCCTGATCGACGGACAGGCGGTCAAGTCCTGCACAATCCTGGCAGTCCAGACGGACGGTTCCGAGGTGCAAACGATCGAAGGGCTCGTAACGGACGGGGAACTGCATCCCGTGCAGCAGGGGTTCTGGGAGTGCCATGGCCTGCAGTGCGGATATTGCACGCCCGGCATGATCATGTCCGGGGTTCAGCTGCTGGACCGCGACCCCAAACCATCGCGGGACGACATCCGGCACGGGCTCGAAGGAAACCTGTGCCGCTGCACCGGGTACGGCCACATCATCGACGCTATCGAGCACGCGGCGAAGCAGGGGGGGCGATCATGGCGAAAGTAAAGGAGAAGCCCTACTTTGGTCGCGCGATGAAGCGGGTCGAGGACCCGCGCCTCATCAAGGGCATCGCCACCTATGTCGACGACATCACACTGGTCGGCATGTTGCACGCTGCCATACTGCGCAGCCCTCACGCTCATGCCGGAGTGCGCAGTATCGACACGGTGGCAGCGAAATCCCACCCGGGCGTCGTTTCCGTCCTCACGGGCGCGGACGTGAACCCCCACTGCGGCACGATTCCCTGCGCCTCGCCGCTGCCTGGCCAGAACTCGCCCGACCACACGGTGCTGGCCGGTGACCGTGTGTATTTCGTCGGCCATCCGGTGGCGGTCGTCGTCGCCGAAGACAAGTACGCCGCGCGTGACGCCCTCGACTTGATCGAGGTGGACTACGATCCGCTCGAAGCCGTCGTCGACGCGGAGAGGGCGCTCGAGAAGGACTCGCCCCTCACCCATCCCGATCTGGGCACGAACCAGGCGTTCACCTGGAGTGTCGGAGACGATCCGACGAAGCTGCTCGAGCAAGCTGACCACGTCATCAAGGTGCGCATGGTGCACCAGCGTCTCACACCGATGGCGATCGAGCCGAGAGGGTGTGTGGCGTCGTGGGACGAAGGACAGGGGTTCCTTACGCTCTGGACGTCGACGCAGGTGCCGCACCTTGTGAGGACGCTCCTGCCCGGCCTTGTCGGCGCCGAGGAGAACAAGACGCGGATCATCGCACCGGAAGTTGGCGGCGGCTTCGGTTCCAAGCTCCAGGTGTATGCCGAGGAACTACTCGTCTGCCACCTGGCGCGACGGTTGGGCGCACCCGTGAAGTGGATCGAAACACGTCGAGAGAACGCCGCCGCGACCATCCACGGCAGGGACCAGATCGGAACCTACGAGGTCGGGGTCCAGAAGAACGGCATGGTGTTGGCCATCCGATCGCACACCATCGCCGACCTCGGGTCCTATCTTCAACTCCTGACACCGGCCGTCCCGACGCTGACCGGCCTCATGCTGGGCGGTTGCTACAAAATCAAGGGCGTGCGGATGGACGTGGTCGGTGTTCACACGAACAAGATGTCGACTGACGCCTACCGTGGCGCAGGACGTCCGGAGGCCGCTTACGCAATCGAGCGCATTATGGACATCGTCGCTGACGAGCTCGGCCTCGACCCGGTCGCGGTGCGGCTCAAGAACATGCCGAAGCCGCGGGAGTTTCCGTTCAACACCGCGACAGGGCTGACCTACGACAGCGGAAACTACCAGCGCGCGCTCAAAGAGGCGCAGCGCCTGGCCGGCTGGAAGGCGCTTTTGAGACAGCGAGACAGGGCCCGGAAGGCCGGCCGGCTCTTCGGTGTCGGCGTCTCCACTTACGTTGAGATCTGCGCTCTGGGCCCGTCGAAGATCATGGCTGCGGGCGGCTGGGAATGGGGCAGTGTCAAGATTGAGCTCTCGGGCAAGGTGACCATCGCCACGGGCGTTACGCCGCACGGCCAGGGCCAGGAGACCAGCTTCGCCCAGATCGCGGCCGATCGGTTGTCGATTCCAATCGACGACATCACCATCTACAGCGGCGACACGGCCACGTCGCATTTCGGCCGGGACACCTACGGCAGCCGCGCGACCGCGTTGGGAGGCACCGCGATCGTTCTCTCGATCGACAAGGTCATCGAGAAGGGGAAGGCCATCGCGGCGCTCCTACTCAAGAGCAAACCGAAGAAGATGGAGTTCAAGGCCGGGAACTTCTTCGTGAAGGGCCGGCAGAGAAACGCACTCGGCTGGGCCGAGATTACGGCCGAGGCGTACATCGCGAAGAACATTCCCGCCGGTTTCGAGCCCGGCCTGGAAGCGTCGAGCTTCTTCGAGCCTCCGAACTGCACCTACCCGTTCGGGACGCACATCGTCGCTGTCGAAATCGACCGGGATACGGGCCAGGTGAAAATCCTCAAGTACGTTGCCGTCGACGATTGCGGCAAGCAGGTGAACCCGCTGCTTGTCGAGGGCCAGGTCCAGGGAGGCGTTCTCCAGGCGATTGGCCATGCGCTCATGGAACAGACTGTGTACGACGAGAGCGGGCAGCTCCTGACGGGTGAATTCATGGATTACCCTCTGCCCCGTGCGTCTGACGCTCCCGAGTACGTGATTGGGAGCACCGAGACTCCGTCGCCCAGCAATCCGCTCGGCGTGAAGGGAGTCGGGGAAGCCGGTACGATCGGCGGGACCCCCGCAGTGGCCAATGCAGTCATCGACGCACTGTCGCCGCTTGGAGTCCGGCACGTGGACATACCACTGACGCCGGAGCGTGTGTGGCGAGTCATCCAGGCGGCCGAGAGCCATCCTCCGGTTTCGCTCATGGTTCCTGATGAGGATCGCAAAGGAGGCCGGAAATGATTCCTGCTGCATTCGATTACGAACGTCCCGAATCGCTCGACGATGCGCTGCGCCTGCTTGCCGAACACGGCGAAGACGCCAAGGTGCTGGCAGGCGGCCACAGCCTGCTGCCGGCGATGAAGCTCCGGCTGGCCCAGCCCGGCGTCGTCATCGACATCGGGAGAATCGGCGCACTGCGCTCGATCAGCAAACACGGACGTCGGATCGCCGTGGGCGCGCTGGCCACGCACTATGAGATCGAGTCGTCGAAGCTGCTTACCGACAAGTGTCCGTTGCTTCCAGAGGTTGCCGCCCAGATCGGCGACGTGCAGATCCGGAACCGCGGCACGATCGGCGGGAGCCTCGTACATGCCGATCCGGCGGCGGACTGGCCTGCCGCCATACTCGCCCTCGATGCGGAAATGGAGATTGCGGGTCGCGACGGGATCCGGACCGTAGCCGCGAAGGATTTCTTCGTGAACATGATGGAGACGGCCGTCAAGCCGAGCGAGATCCTGGTTTCGATCACCGTGCCCGTGACCAGGAAAGGTATCGCATACGCCAAATTCGCACAGAAGGCCAGCGGGTTTGCCATCGCCGGCGCCGCCGTCTGGATCGAAGGCCGCCGGGTGGCCGTCGGTATCACCGGGGTGGCCGCCATAGCGTACCGCGCGGAGGGCGTCGAGGCCGCTCTGGGCGGCCGGCGGTCTCTGAAGGCCGCGGTGATCGAGGAGGCGTCGCGCCACGTGGCCGACGATGTGGAACCCCTCGGCGACATCCACGCATCGGCGGAGTTCCGCGCGCACCTGGCGCAGGTGTATACCGTGCGCGCCCTCGAGATGGCCCTTTCGCGAAAATGAAGCTGAAAGCGACGCATCGATTCCGGGCGTCGCCTGAGACGGTTTTCGCTGCGCTCAACGACCCGGAAATCCTTCGGCAGGCGATCGGTGGCTGCGAGGAACTCGTCCCGGCCGGCGATGACGTGTTCGAGGCTCGGGTCCGGATCGGAATCGGCGCGATCAAGGGGACTTATAAGGGAACGGTTCAGCTCCGGAACAAGAAGCCTCCCGAATCGTTCACCCTGGCCATGAAAGGCCAGGGATCGGGCGGGTTCGTCAACGGTTCCGCCGACATCCGGTTGAGGGCCCAGGACGGCGGGACCGAACTCGAAGCGGAGGCAGACGCGATCGTCGGTGGAACAATCGCCGCGGTAGGATCCCGATTGGTCGAAGTGGCGGCACGAAAGATGATGGTGGACTTTTTCCAGAGGCTCGCGGACCAGATCGACCCACGCACGTCCGCCTGACTTCTGCCACGGGCTGCTACGTGAACCGAACCTCCACCAGCATGAACGCCATGCCCTCGGGGACGACTGAGAGCGAGACGTAGTTCTCGCCCAGGAACTCCCGCACACCGTCAACAATTCCCGCATCGATGTGGTCGATGCGCAGGGTTGCCCGATGTTCGTTTCCATCGGAGACGATTTCACAATCCAGCGGGCTGAGCTTTCGGATGATCTTATGCAATCGGCCGGCCAACGTGCGGATGTTGACCTCGCCGTCTACCCTCACGATAGTCTGACCTGGAAGCCAGCAAAAATGATCGATGCCGTACAGCAGCCTGTAGTTGTTGCGCTTGACCTCGAGCACGAGGCCCGCCTCGGTGGGGATTCCGAGTTGAGTCCGGTGGTAGGGCGACCGGCAGTAGACGAAGTCGCCTACTCCGATCCGTTTGGCTTTCGTTGTCAAAGAGCCAGTCTAACAGCCTGTGGCAGACTTCTGCCACGGGCCGCTAAACCCGTCGGCTAGCCTGTAGCGCACACAAAGTCCGGGATCGAGGCGAGGTCGATCTCCGCGTTCTTGCCGCAGGTCCGGCAGTCCGGATCCCGTCGAATCTTGAACTCGCGGAACCTCGACCCGAGCGCGTCATAAACCAGCAGCCGTCCGGAAAGCGGTTCACCGATGCCCAATAGCAGCTTGATCGTCTCGGTGGCCTGGATCAGCCCTATCGTACCCGGCAGGACGCCCAGGACGCCTGCTTCGTCACAGCTCGGAGCCAGGTCCGTAGGCGTGGCCACAGAGTAGAGGCATCGATAGCAGGGCCCTTCGTTTGGGATGAACGTGGAGGCCTGTCCGTCGAAGCGGAAGATGCTCCCGTACGATACGGGTTTGCCAAGCTGAACGGCGGCGTCGTTGACCAGGTATGCGGTCGCGAAGTTGTCCGAGCCGCTGACGATGACATCGTAATTCTCGAAGATATCCAGCGCGTTGGATGCGTCCAGGCGCACCGAATGGGTATTGACCTTCACGTCTGGGTTGACCTCGAATAGCGTACGCCGGGCCGAATCGGTCTTCAGGATCCCGACCGAGGAGCTCCAGTGAAGGATCTGCCGCTGCAGGTTCGTCACGTCGACGACGTCGTTGTCGACCAGGCCCAGCGTGCCCACTCCGGAAGCCGCCAGGTAGACGGCGGCCGGGGAGCCCAGCCCGCCCGCGCCCACGAGCAGAACCTTGCTGGCGAGCAGCTTGAGCTGACCCTTTTCACCGACTTCGGGAATCTTCATGTGCCGGCTGTATCGGGCCATCTGATCGCCGCCGATCTTCTCGGGGACCACGACTTCGAAGCCCTGGTTTCGCCATCCGCTCATGCCTCCAGCCATGGAGACCACGTGCTTGTAGCCGAGTTTTCCCAGGCTTTCGGCGCCGAGCGCGGACCGCACGCCGCCCGCGCAGTAGACGATGACCGGCCTTTCCTTATCGGTCAGGACTTTCTCAACCTTGACCTCCAGAAAGCCTCGCGGCAGGAAGACGGCGCCATCGAGATGTCCCTCGTCCCACTCGTCCTTCTCGCGGATGTCGAGCAGGGTAAAGTTCCTGTCTCCGCTTAACTGGCTTTGGACTTCGTCGACGCTTACCTCGCGGATACCCTGTTTGACTTCGGCAAGCATTTCCTTGAAGTTCGGACTCATCGGTTCTCCTCGTCAACCTGAAGTGGTCTTACTGGATTGAATTTATCATGTACTCTAAACCCTTAGAATAACTCAACTTTCCAAAGTTTGAAACTCGATACTCAATAGGGACATTCAAGATCAGTGCCTGTCCTGTTCAGGAATCGAGGCTTCCCGTCCGTTCCCACCGATCGCCCCTGTCTCTGAGCCCGTCCAGGACTTGTTGCATCTGCTGGTGGAACTCGCGAACCTCCGCCTCATTCGCGTCCGCAGGTACCCAGATTGGGGGAGCCTGGAGCACGATCGCCCGTGTCAAGGGCAGCGGAACCTGAAAGTGATCCCAACTGTTGAACTGGATGCGGTGGCGCATCGCGATATGAAAACAAAAGATTCCCGCGCCGGTCTTGCGGGCGATGATGACCGGTCCCTGTTTGGCGACATGCCGCGGCCCGTGCGGGCCATCGATTGTGAAGCCTACGTCGTAGCCGTTCCGGACATCCCGAACCATCTCGGCCAGTGCCTGTGCACCGGCCCGGGAACTCGACCCGCGAGGCGCGCGGTAGCCGTGCCTCTGGATACAGCCGGCGATGATTTCTCCGTCGAAGTTGAGACTGGTCATCACCGCGATCCCCCGGTTTCTCCAGTACCACGTCGCGGGGAAGATGCGGCCGTGCCAGCAGGTGTAAATTGCGCGGGCTCCCGCCTCGTGGATTTCTCGCACCGAATCGGGGCCGACCAGCTTCCACCGGACGCTCCCGCCGAGCAAAGCGATCGCCCAGTAGCCCAGGCGTGAAAGGATGGAGATCTTGATCCGCTCGGACAGGGAGAATCGGCGGACCGTCTGATCCATTTTGGTGCTACACGTAGTCTTTCTGGTCGCGGTTGAACTTGTCTATACAGCCGGCAGAACAGAAGTAGTATTCCTTGCCTCTGTACTCGGTCTTGAACTCGGCCACGTCGGGGTCGACCGGCATCTCACACACGGGATCGATTTCCAATGCTGCCTCCTTGAATGCCTAAATCTTCTCGAGCAACGCCGCCATTTCCTCGCGGTTCTTGAGATCGCGCACGCCCTTGTGGTCCTGGATCCAGAAACGGGATGCCTCCCGAACGATGCTCTCGGGGGATGGCAAGCGGGAATCGGTCTCGCTCTTCTTACCCTTGACTGCGGACTTTCTCTTGAGAACCTTCCCGTCGAGCACGAGCAGGCTGCCGAAAAGAGGAGCATCCGCGGTGATTAATGTCTGTGTCTGGCCCGAGAACACACACAGCTTTTCAAGGGACACCGCAGAGACTTCCACCATGCCGCAGACTCCTTTCGGCCGGAAGACGGCCGCCAGTTTCGAGACTTCAGGGTTACTCGAAGAGTGACAAGGATAGATCAAAAAGGTTGGAGTTGGAAACCGTCAAAGCCGCGGTCGGGCCCTGGCGGCTTGCTTTGCTTTGGTTCCTGTTTCGACGACGGTACGGATTGAGATCGACTAGCGACACAAGGCAAGATGGAGGTCGACCATGAAACTGCTGCTTTTTGACGTGGACCTGACGCTGGTCAGCACGGGTGGCGCGGGCTTGCGGGCCCTCGATCGTGCGTTCGAGGAGATTCTCGGAATCCCTGGCGCCATCGAGGGTGTCAGGCCCCATGGAAAGACAGACCCAGCGATCGTCCGCGAAGTGTGTTCGAAACGAAAGCTGGCCGACGTAGGCGATTTGGACGCGTTCACCGTCCGGGTACTCGGGAGCTACGTCGAGTTCCTCAAGGACGAGGTGGTGCAGTCCGACAAGTACCGTGTCCTTCCCGGTGTCCGGGACATCCTCGACGAGGCCGGCCGTCGGGAAGACGTCATGCTTGGCCTGGCGACGGGCAATGTCGAGGCCGGGGCGAGGATCAAGCTCGAGCGCGGTGGGCTGAACGGATACTTCTCTTTCGGCGGGTTCGGTTCGGACTCGGAGGATCGTACCGAGGTCGTGGCCGCCGCCGCTCGCCGTGCGTCAGCCCTGGGAGCGTCCGCGACCCCGGACCGCACGTTTGTCATCGGGGATACGCCTCGGGACGTCTTGGCCGGAAAGGCTGCCGGATTCCGAACGATCGCTGTCGGCACGGGAAACTATTCTACCGAAGCACTGCGCGTGACCGGGGCGGACCTGGTGATCGAAGATCTCGAGGTGGGTAGGGATCAATTCTGGGGCACGACCCGCATCGTGTAGATGTCCACCCTGGCGACGGGGGTCTCTCCGTCGGTTTCCACAGCGGCGATTCGCTCGACCACATCCATCCCGTCTACGACCCGGCCGAACACCGTGTAGAAATTGTCCAACGGTGGCTGATCCGCCAGGACGATAAAGAACGACGTGAGCGCGCTGTCGAGTTCCTCGCCCCTTGCCATCGACACGATTCCCGCGGTGTGCGGTGTAGGGTTGATCTCGGCTCGAATGGGCACGACGTACTCCTGGGCGGCCTGGGGGTAGGGTTCGCTTCGCGTGTTCAAGTCCCCGGCCTGGATCACGAAGCCGGGCGCGATGCGGTGAAATGCCGTCTGGTCGTACACGCCGAGCGACGTCAGTCGGAGAAAATGGCGGACGTGATTAGGTGCGCTCTCGGGCAGGGGCTCGATCACGATGTCGCCGAAGGCAGTTTCCATGACGACACGGTATTCGCCAAGCTCCTCGATGGTTTCCATGGTGAACGGAGTCACGGGTGGCGGAGGAATGGGGCGGATCGTGATGCCGACGATCTCCACGCGTTCGGTCGCGATCTGCTTGTCGTCGGTCGGCGTCATTGAGATCTCGTCGACGACCTCTATCCCCTCGATGACGTGGCCGAACGCGGTGAACTGTCCCGTGAACTGCGGCTGGTCGCCGATGCAGATGAAGAACTGTGACCCGGCGCTGGCTGGTTCGCCTGGCAGCAGGGTGGCGACGACCGTGCCTGCGGTGAACTCCAGTTCGCTGAACTCCGGTTCCAACCCCATGTTGAAACCGCCCGATCCGTACTCGGCGCGACGCTCCAGCTCCAGGGTCAGCGGGTCTCCGGCTTGCACGATCCCATGAGGAAACGTGGTATGGAAGATCGTACCGTCGTAGAACCCCTCGCGGGCAAGCCGGATGAATTGGTTTACGTGGTTGGGCGCAAGCTCCGCGTAAAACTCCATGATGAACTCGCCGCTGGTCGTTTCGATCACCGCCTGAAGTTCATTGGGGTCTTCCGACCCCGTGAAGTCTACTGTCTGGGCGGCGTCCTGGGCTCCCTGCTGTAACAGGATCAGGAACAGCGAGAGGAAAATGTGCATGTCTGCCTCTGTGGCGGCCTGAACGGTCGGAATCGAAAGCGTCAGGCACCGGATGTTATCAGGACAGTTGCGATCCCCGGCGCAACGCTTCGTCACCGAACCTGTCTTGGATTTCATCGACCGTGCGCGCAAGGCGCTCGCCGGTTCGGGTGCCCGAGAACAGAGTCAATTGTTCCGGGTTTTCTCCTTCGCGCGTAAGCATCCCGGTGCCAACGCCGATCAGCCGGACGCGCTCGGCGAGGGGAAACTGCTTGAACATCCGAAGGGCGAGCCGAAAAACATCGTCGCCCGTTTCGACGAGTTCAGCAACCGACGTCTGTTTCGTGTGGGTCGTGAAGCTGGCATAGCGCAGTTTCAACGTCACCAGCCCCGCCCGGAACTTCTGTCGCCGCAGCCTTCGAGCAACCTGATCCGACAACGATCGGAGCGTGTCGATCAGGAGGTTCACGTCGCCCGTGTCTTTGTCGAATGTCGTCTCGCTGCTGATCGACTTCGGTTCCCAGTTTGGTGTCACCTTCCGGTCGTCCTGGCCTCGCGCCAGGTGCCAGAGGTGCTCGCCCGCAACACCAAGGGTGTCTATCAGGGTCTCCTTTGGGATCGCGGCCAGGTCGGAGACGTTTCTTGCCCCCAGGGTTCCGAGGCGAGCGGCGGTCTTCGGGCCGACGCCCCATAGCCTTGAAATCGGCAGTGGGTTCAGAAAGTCACGGACACCGTCGTCGGGAACGACGACGAATCCGTCCGGTTTTTCGAGATCGGATGCGATCTTGGCGAGGAACTTGTTCGGAGCGACACCAACCGAGGCCATCAGGCCGGTCTC
The DNA here is from genome assembly GCA_965206125.1 of Terriglobia bacterium. Classification (GTDB taxonomy): domain Bacteria; phylum Acidobacteriota; class Terriglobia; order 20CM-2-55-15; family 20CM-2-55-15; genus CAXWPM01. Next base: position 61,376 of record CBDBIN010000034.1, on the reverse strand, counting down.
GGAGAGAATCCGGTCCTTGATGTCCCGGGCGATCTGTTCGGCCGGACCGAGCAGTGCAGTTGAGCCTGAGACGTCGAGAAAGGCCTCGTCTACGCTCAAGGGTTCGACCAGGTCCGTGTAGCGACTGAGGATCGCCATGATCGTTCGCGATATTTCCTGGTACCGTTTGAAACGCGGGCGGACGTAGACGCCGCTCGGGCATAGCTGCCAGGCGCGGCTGATGGGCAGGGCGGAATGAATGCCGAACTTCCGCGCCGGGTAAGAGCAGGCCGCGACGACACCCCGGCCCCGGCCCCCTTTCGGGTCCGCTCCGACGATGATCGGGCGGCCTCTCAGCGTCGGGTCGTCCAGCTCTTCCACCGACGCATAGAACGCGTCCATATCGACGTGCAAGATCCGCCGCATTCCGCTACTAAATGTGGTACATCACCTGGCGTTCGCGACTTCGGACGCGTGCGACCAGGTCGGCGAAGGTTACGCCGTTCAGCACAGCGCCGATAGCGCGATCGACGTTTCCCCATATCAGCTTGAAGTCGCAGGCTTCCTCGTGGGTGCAGTCGTCATCGAAGTTGCCCGACTCCAGGCAGGACAGCTGGACGAAGGGACCGCTGATGCTCCGGACGACGTCGCCGACTGTGATCTCCTCGGGCAGTCGGGCCAGGATGTAGCCGCCTTCGGTGCCCCGTTTGCTGCGGACCATGCCGTGGCGCTTCAGGATTTGCATGATCTGGAAGAGGAACTTGGGTGGGATGCCCTGGCGGTCGGCGATGTCCTGGACCCGGATGGGCACGTTCGGGTCGTAGTGCAGCGACAACTCCAGCACTGCGGCACAGGCATACTCCTCCTTGGCGGAGACCTTCATGTCCGCAGACTATAGCACGAAGGCCGGTCGGTCGCGTTTGCCCGACCGTGGATCCCCTCGAACGGCCCTAAATCAATGCGTCGTCTATGGTTATGTCCCCGACCTCACGCTGGACGCTCGCTTGCGAGAGCCTGGAGCGCCCGCTCCTTGTAGCTGTCGATGTGGTCGGACATGATCTGCCGGGCGCGGGCGCTGTCGCGTGCCTCTATAGCTTCGAGGATCTGATGGTGTTCGTCGAACGCCACGTTGCTGTAGGGGCCGTGGTGCTCGAAAATGACGTAGACGAGCCGCTCGAGTTGATTCCGGATGTCCCCTAACACTTTTGAAAGTCGCCGGTTGCCAGACCCTTCGGCGATCAGGTGGTGAAAATCCAGGTCGATCTCAACGAACCGGACGAAATCCTGTTCGGTCGAAAACGAGTCGGCTTCCTCGAGGTTGGCCCGGAGTGCCTCCAGAAACCGGGGAGAGGGGTTGCGTGCGGCCGATTCGGCGGCGTGAGGCTCCAGGATCGCTCTGATTTGGTATAACTCGTGTAAATCCTGTAGGTTAAGTGGGCTAATGATGTAGCCTTTGTACGGAATGGACTGTAGCAGGTCTTCCTTGAGGAGCCGGTTGCAGACCTCCCGGATCGGTGTCCTGCTGACGTTGAACTTGCTTGCCAGTTCTATCTCCGTCAGCGAGGCCCCGGGCTTGTACTTGCAGGTGATAATCTCGGCTTTGAGTTTCTCGTAGATTCGGTCCGCGAGGAGCCGCGTCGGGTTTTCAGGCACCGTTGATTTCCTCCGTATTTCGCGACCGTCGATTTCCACTACCCGTGCATAACCGCTGTTCATCTCTCCTCCCTGAACGTCGAACCTTGTAAAGACCGTTAGAACCTGGAACCGAGAAAACGTTACCAATACCGAATATATTATTCTCGAATGAGGTTCACGGGTCTGTGTGATGCATTCCAGAAGGCAGTTTCCCGAGATTGCGGACGAGTCGGTGTCCCGGGGCCGGGAGGGACCCGATCTGTCTTATCCGGTGAGATGCTAGCTATGAGCCGGACAAACAGGAAACCTGTCGTTCGAGGTCGTCGGTCGACTAGAAGAGGACCGCTTCAGAGCGTGTCCCGGCGCTGGCTGTGCGTTTGGGATGTTGCCACTGAAGGGAGCAGGGACGGGCCGTGTTGAAACTGCGTAGCATCGAGATGATAGGGTTCAAGTCGTTCTACGACCGCTCGGAGATCTCTGTCAGCGGCCAGGCCATCACCGCGGTCGTCGGCCCGAACGGCTGCGGCAAGAGCAACATTTCCGATGCTGTCGCCTGGGTGCTGGGAGAACAGAGGGCGCGTTCCCTGCGCGGTAAGTCGATGGAGGACGTCATCTTCAACGGCACCCAGAGCAGAGCGCCGCTGGGGATGGCGGAGGTCACTATCTCTTTGGTGGACGACAATCCTCCGCATAGCAACGGAGGTCCGCCGCCGGGGCTCATCGAAATGATGGTACAGCGCCGCCTGTATCGTTCCGGCGAGAGCCAGTATCTTCTGAACGGACGTCCGTGCCGCCTGCGCGACATCCAGGACATTTTCATGGGTACCGGTCTGGGCCCGAACAGCTACGCCATCATCGAGCAGGGACGTATCGGCCAGATCCTCGGCGCCCGCCCGACCGAGCGACGCACCCTGATCGAGGAGGCTGCCGGAGTCACCAAGTTCAAGGCGAAGCGAAAGCTGGCCGAATCACGCCTCGAAGGGGCCCGAAGGAACCTGGCACGGGTCCACGACATCCTGGTCGAGGTCGAACGTCAGTGCAATTCACTCAAGCGTCAGGCATCGAAGGCCCGTCGTTTCCGCACAGTGAAGAAGCGCTTGCGGGAGCTGCTGGCCGGCGTGTTCTCGACTCGGGCGGAACTGCTGATCGATGGTCAGGACCGCGTGTCGGCGGCCCTTGCGGGGATGGCCCGAGAGGGACAGGAGCTCGAAGAAGCGATCGGCGAGTTGGACGGCCATGTCCACCGTTGCCGCGGCGAGCTCCAAGACCAGGAAGCACTCCTCGAGGAAACCCGGGAGAAGCAGTTGGCTTCCCAACTGGATCTGGAAAAAGCCCAACAGCGTATCGAGCGGGCCGGGGACCAGGTCCGGTCTCTGGATGAGCGAAACCGCGAGCTCAACATCGAGCGTGATCGCAGCGGCCGCGAGTTGGAGGATCGCCGTTCAGAGATCGAGACAAGCATCCGGAAGCTGGAAGAGATCGGCCGGGACCTTGAGGAGGTCCGCCTGGAGTTCGAGCGCTGCCGGGATGTCCTGGCCGACCTGTCGACCCGGAGGAAGGATGAGGAGCGGTCGATCGCTGAGTTCAGGGAACGGCAATTCGAAGTGGTCGGCCGGGAGGCGCAGATCGGCAACGAGTTTTCGAGCCGTCGAGAGCTTCTGCGGCGTCTCGATGCGCAGGCCTCCCATGTGCGCGCCGAAGAGCAGGAAGCCCGAGACACCGAGGAAGGCTGCCTTGCGAAACTGCAGGCGGCCGAGCTGGAACGGTCCACGCGACAGTCCGAAATCGGGCATCTGGCGCGGGAGCGGTCCGAGACGCGACAGAGTCTCGATACGCTTCGGGTCGAGCTGGAGACCGGCCAACGGGCCGCCGACGAGGCACGATCAAGGGAGGAGGCAATCCGCCATCGCCTCGAGACCATACGCGAACTGTCACTCGACCGGGCCTACGGCACCGAGTCGGTGCAGCAGTTCTTCAACCATATCCGCGACGAAGAGTGGGAACCGGTGGGCATCGTTGCCGACTTCGTCGAGGTGGAACGCGATTACGAAGCGATCGTCGAGGACTTGCTCCCTGCCGAGCTGCAGTATGTCGTCGTCCAGGATCTGCTCCATGCGGAAAAATCGCTCTCGATCGTTCGCGATGCGACGCGTGGCCGTCTGGATTTCTTCGTTCTGGACCCTGACCGGGATTCTGTCTACACGCCGGACGCCGTTCCCGGCGCGCAGCCCGTTGCGGATGTCGTTCGGCTGGATGCGCGGCTCCACTCCTTTGCTCTCCGGATCTCCGGAATGTACATCGTTGACGACCTCGAACGAGCTTGGGAACTGTCGGAACGGCACGCGGGCAAGACCTTCGTGGCGCGCAGTGGAGAGGTCGTCCGCGACCGCCTGATTAGCTGGGGAGAGCGCTCCGGACACGGGCCGCTTTCCTTGAAACGCGAAATTCGCGACCTCGACCGCCGAATTGAGCGGGCGCGACGCGAGGCCCGGGAGGCTACGGCCCAGGTCGGCGAGCTCGCCGAGCGGGTCGACACTACCGAACAACTCGGGCACGATCTGGAAACGAGGCTTCAGGAGGCGGAGAAAGAAGCGTTGGGGCTCGATCATGGATTGCGTGCGCTCGGAACCGAGCTCGAGCGCACCGAGGAGCGGCTGGCGACCGTCCGATCCGAGATCGCACGGTTCGTCGAGGAACGTGGAGACCTCGTGGCCGCCATGGAAGCCGCCGAGGCCGAGACGGTGGAGGTTGCCGCCAGCAAGCGGGCTATCGAACTTGAACTGAAGACTCGCACGGCCAACAGCGAGTCCCTGCGCGAAGAAATCGAGCTGGAGGCGTCGAAGCTCACGGAACTTCGCTCGGGCCTGGCCGTCCTTGAGGAACGCAACGAGAGCCAGGGACGTGACCTTGCCGCCGTCCGGGAACGGACGGCCGAATTGGAGGAACGCCACAGGCACATCGAGGGTCAGATTTCGGGCGCAGCCGCGCAAAAGGCCGCTGCGCTCGCATCGATCGCATCCGACGAGGAGTCCCGCGAACGTCTGGCGGCCTTGCGTGACGACCTTGCCCGTCGGATCGAGTCTGCCGTAGACCGGCTGGCCGACCTGAGGAAAGAGCTTCACGAGGCCGAGGCCAAGTGGGACGATGCCCGTTCGGGGATGGATTCGTTCAAGGACAAACACAACGAGCGGGAGATCGAGCGGAACCAGATCGACTCGGATCTCAAGCATCTAATCAGTCTTTGTCACAGCGAGTTGGGCGAGTCCATCGAGTCGGTCTGCCTGGACAGTTTTGACACCTTGAATCCCGAAGAGTTGGCCGCCCGCGAGTCCGAGAGCCAGGAACTCCACTCCAAAGTCGACGCGATGGGCAGCGTGAACATGATGGCCGTCGAAGAGTATGACGAAGCACTCGTGCGGTTTCACTTTCTGACAGGCCAGCGCCAGGACCTGCTGGATTCGATCCGCGATACGACCCAGGCGATCGACGAGATCGACTCGGTCTGCCAACAGCAGTTCAGCCACGCCTTTGGGCAGATCAACGCGCGTTTCAAGGAATCGTTTGTCGGTCTGTTCGGCGGGGGGCAGGGAGAGCTGCGTCTTATCGAGGAGGCGGAATCAGCCGACGCGGGAGTCGAGATAATTGCGCAGCCACCTGGCAAGAAGCTCCAGAACGTTCTGCTGCTTTCGGGCGGCGAGAAAGCGCTGACAGCGTTAGCTCTTGTGATCGCGCTGTTCCAGTTCAAGCCCAGCCCATTCTGTGTTCTGGATGAGGTCGATGCGCCCCTTGACGATGCCAACATCGATCGTTTTGCCGGCATGATACGTACGATGAGCCAGGATACTCAGTTCATCGTCGTCACGCACAGCAAGCGGACGATGGAAACGGCCAACCAGCTGTACGGTGTCACGATGGAGGAGCCGGGAATCTCGAAGGTCGTTTCCGTAAGATTGAATTGACAACGACACCGGCGCCGTCCACCATTTGAAGAGCGCCGCTGGACTTTCCGCGGCGCTCGCAGATTTGACTCACCCATAATTCTGGAAGGATTCGACTTAGATCCCATGATTCTGATTCAGACCGAGCTTCACGGCCTCAAGTTCCATGCTCGCGGGAAAGTCCGCGATATTTACGATGTGGGCGATGCGCTGCTGTTCATCGCCACCGACCGATTGTCCGCCTTCGATGTCGTGCTTCCGACGCCTATTCCGAACAAGGGGAAGGTATTGACGCAGATGTCGTGTTTCTGGTTCGATCATTTCAAGGACGTCGTTCCGAATCACGTCATCACCAGCGATGTCGAGGAGTATCCGGAGGAAGTCCGCGCCTTCCGCGAGCAGATCGAGGGACGATCCCTGCTCGTGAAGCGAGCCGAAGTGTTTCCGGTCGAGTGCGTCGTGAGGGGGTACCTGACCGGATCCGGATGGAAGGATTACAAGAAGACGGGCAAGTTATGCGGCATCACGCTGCCTGACGACCTTGTCGAATCGGTGAAGCTTTCCGAGCCGATTTTCACGCCGGCAACCAAGGCGGCGACGGGGCACGACGAGAACATATCCGAGTCCCAGGCTGCGGATATCATCGGCGCAGACAACGTTCAGGCACTGAAAGACCTGTCGCTCGATGTCTACAACCGGGCGGCAGCGTTCGCTGCTCAGCGTGGGATCATCATCTGCGACACCAAGTTCGAATTCGGGGTGATCGACGGGAGAATCACCATCGTCGACGAGATGCTGACCCCGGATTCGTCGCGCTTCTGGCCCGCCGACGAATACGAGCCCGGCCGATCGCAGCCGTCGTTCGACAAGCAATTTGTTCGCAACTACCTCGAAGAGGTCGACTGGGACAAACAGCCGCCGGGCCCCGAACTGCCCGAAGGTGTCGTCACCTCGACCGGCGCCAAGTACGTGGAAGCGTTCAGACGCCTGACCGGACTCGAACTCCGTTAGCTGACGATGTCGATCGTGGATTTTAATCTGTTGGACTGGATCGTATTGGGGATCGTCCTGTATTCCGTGGTGATGAGCGCCATGAGAGGGTTCGTCCGGGAAGTCCTCGGACTGATCACCCTGGTCGCGGCTATCCTGCTGGCGGCGTGGTTGTACAGGGATCTCGGGATGTTGTTCAAGGATGTGGCCAGGACCGAGAACCTTGCCCTATTCCTTGGATTCTCGCTTTTGTTCGTAGGGGTTCTGATCCTAGGATTCACCCTGATCCGGCTTACATACAAGTTCTTCGAGTTTGCACGAATCGAGTGGGTCGACCGTGTGCTCGGTGGTGGGTTCGGCTTTGTTCGGGGGTGGCTGCTGGGTTCTGTGATTTTTCTGGTCCTGACGTCTTTCGAAGTCCAGTCCGATGTCGTGCGGGCCTCTCAGTTGTCGCCGTTTTTCCTGCCCGGCTCCCGGGCTGTTGCGGTCCTGACGCCCTTCGAACTCAAAGCGAAGTTCCTGATCGGCTACCAGGAAATTGAAAGATGGTGGGACGAGAATCTGTGATCGACCGAGCCCTGCGCACCGCCCCCGGTTCTGTCTGGCGCGACGTCGCCGTAACGCGGGCCATCAAGACTTCTGCCGCTGGCTGCTAGAGCCTGATCTCAGTCCCGATGCCCTTCGTCTTCGCGTTCCGGTAGGCGAGGTTCGCGGCAACCAGGTCTTCCATCGCCATTCCGAGGGATTTAAACAGCGTGACCCTTGAAGCGGCGTCGGGCGGGGCCGATTTCTTTCCCGACACCAGTTCATCGAGGGAAGCGTAGATGTGATCGCGCGTGATGGCTCCCTCCTCGATCGGAATGACGAGTTCGCCGGCTTCCGCCAGCGCGCCTTCGTACGAGTCCACGATCAGCGTCGAAGCCGCGACGACATCCGTCCCGATCTCTCGCGTGTCGGGCCGGTACGCGCCCATGGCGTTGATGTGCACGCCAGGCTTGAGGTCCTCGAGCTTGAACAGCGGCTCGGGGTTGGTCGTGCAGGTACACACGATGTCGGCCCGCTTGAGCTCAGCGCGCTCGACCACGGATGTCGGGATGTCGAAGCTTTGGTCGAGACGGTTCTTGAATTCTGCCCCCAGCTCCGGAGTGAAGGAGAAGATCAGGATTTCGTCGATATTGAACAGCGTTGTGAAAGCCTCTACGTGTCCCCACGCCTGCACTCCCGTCCCGAAAATACCGAAAACGCGTCCGTCCGACTTGCCGACTTGATCGGTCGCGAGCGCGGAGGCCGCAGCCGTCCGTGCTGATGTCAGAAACTCCGCGTCCATCAGGCTGAGCACTTCGCCCGTGTCCGTGCTCACGTAGACGTAAACGGAATGGATCAGAGGCAGGTTTTTCGACGGATTCTGGTTCATGACCGTAACGAGCTTGAGACCGGTCGACCCGACGGTTTCCCCGTAGGCGGGCATGAACAACGACACGCCGTCGAACTTGTTCATTTCGATGACGGTTCGCAGGGGCATCTCACATTCGCCGGCGGTGAGCATCCCGAACCCTTCTTCGAGGGCCCCGAACAGTTCCGCGTGCGGGAGCACTTTCATGACGTCTTCACGCGACAATATCAGCATCGGTTTTCTTCTTCTTCCGTGTATTGAGGTTTCGGGTTATGACGGCCGCGGTTTCGGCGGGGTCTCCGGCCAGCCGGACGATCTGAACGCTCTTGACGGGACGGATAATGTAATTGGACACGAGACAAAACTCATCGTACTGCCGATCCGTTCCCCGCTCCGGGACTTCTTGTCTCAGGCGATCTTCTAGCCAATCCTCAAAGCCGCTGGCGAGTTCATCGGTCGTATGCTCCTCGAGATTGACGATATGGCCTGCTCGAACGAGGGCTATCTTCCGGCGCTTGACCGAGTCCGATTCCATCACGATGACGAAGTCGAACCGGCGCACGTCGAAGAACGTGTCGCGGTGCTGCTTTCTGGCACGATGAATCCTCTCCAGCCGCCGCCTCGCGTGCTCTGCGTCCTCGAAGCGGGTCGCCTCCGACAACATACGAATCCGTTCGAGTATTGGTCCGGTGACGTCGTCGTCCCGTCCCTGAACGAACGCGATGGCGTCCTTCACGTCGTCGAGATATGCGGCTCGGTCGATGTCTCCGTTGCACGGCCTGGAACATGTGTGCATCTGGAAATAGAGGCAGTCGGGGTACGGATCGTTGCCGCGGATGTTGTAGAGACATGGGCGAAGCTTGAACGTCCGCTCCAGTGTCGTCTTGAGGTTCTCCAGCTGGGCGCGGCTGAGAAAGGGGCCAAAGTAGTCGACGCCGTCCTTGATCTGCCTGCTGGCATAGATGCGCGGAAACCGCTGACGCAGGTTGATCTTCATCAGCCGGAAGAGCGGAAACGTCCTCATCCTACGGTAGGTGTCGGGGAACCACCGCCGCCGTTCAAGGTAGAGCAAGTAGAGCGTTTCCAGCGGCGAGTCGGTCCGGCAGAACTCTATACGCCCGGTAATCTTCCGAAGGTCGAGCGTCCGTCCGTCGCGCTGCTCCGAATTGTAGAAACGATCTATTCGGCGGGCGAGGTCGTGCGTTTTCTCCAGGAGGATGAGATTGTCATGGAGGTCGAAGACCCGGAAGACGCCGGATCGTCGAGGCAGGGATTCGAAAGAGCTGGGCGCGGTCTGCCGTTGGATCGAACTCAATAGGTTGGAACTGAAACTCGACGACTCGCACAACCGGGCCATTATAGGCGTGTTCTTGTTCAGATGGTCAGAACCCGGAGCGGTAGCGACGGGGTCGGAGCCGCGAGGGGTAGCGGGTCGGGACCCGCTCGATCACTACCGACTAAACGCGTTCCAATGAAACTTGAGCGATGCGGCCGTATGCCGGCGCGCATAGTCCCAACCGTGCCTGCCCGGGTACAGATGGAACTCGTGCTCGATGCCGCGGTCGTCGAGAACCTGGCTCAACTGCCTGGCGCCGACGAAGAACCCGTACTCGTCCTCGGTACCGCAGTCAAAGTAGATCTTCAGCGAATCCAGCCCATCGTTCTCCCGAGCGAGCCCCAGGGGATTGTTCTCATCCCAGTGCGATAGGTCGTTCGATATGTCGAAGATGTCGTCGAAGAGCATGTAATAGCCCTGTGCCCGCCTGATCGTCGCCGCTGCCTGAGCGAAGTCGTCAATCAGCATCGCGCTGTGAGCGCTGACCGCGCCGAACGTGTCGGGATGCTTCATCGCCAGCTTGAGAGCACCGTAGCCCCCCATCGAAATACCGCTGACCGCTCGCGACGCTCGCGTGCCCGGCGTCCGAGTGGTCGACTCGATCATTGGGATGAACTCTTCCGTGATCATGTCCTCCCAACGTTGGCCCGACGCCGAATTCGTGTAAAAGCTGTTGGCGCCGAAGGGAATCGCGACGATGAACTCACCGAGTTCGCCCTCGGCGATCATCCGGTCCAGCATGAGATCGGTCATCCCACGTGTGCTCCAACGACGCTCGTTTTCGTTGGCTCCGTGCAGGAACAGCAGGAACGGATAGTCGCGATCGCTTCCTTCGTAGGACGGCGGCAGGTAGAGGGAGTAGCCAAGTTGGCGTCCCAGTATCTCGCTGCGGAAAGTCTTGTACTGGACGCGTGACCCTTCGGGAACGGTGTCTCGATCGCGACCCCGTCGGCCTCGTTGGGCCACGGCCGTCGTTACGGCCAGGAGCACGACCATGATCAAGATCAGGCGATTCCGATTCATCGAATCGTCACTCGTCGGCGGGAGAAGCAACTTTCTCGGGTTTTTCTTCTGTTCCGGTCGCTGTAACGGTGTCTTCGTCGAAATGCCGGATGCGCAGCGCCTCCGCCGCCTGGTCGGTCAAATCGACGATAGCCGCTGCGTTCACGCCCATCGTAATGGCGATCGTTTCGCTCAACTCCTGTTCGGTCGCTCCGGACTTGATGGCTTTCCGAATATGGCCTTCCAGACACCCGTTGCAGTGGGTTGCGAGAGATGCCGCGATGGCGATCAACTCCTTGGTCTTCCGGTCCAGGACCGAACTCTTGTAGGTTTCCTGATAGAAGCGAAAATAGATTCTCCGCATCCGGGGTTCGACCATGGTGTAGGACGGCCATTTGTCCTTGGCGCCATCGTTGGCCATAAAGGCTTTGCTCCTCAGTGACTTATTTACGCGAAAGAGAAATACTACGTGCTACGAAGCGACGCCGTCAAGGAGGCGACACGCCGCCGTGACCGCCTGCGGGGCCGTGCGGTCCGGCCACCGGTTGATTACCGGCCCGGTTTGACCCAGAATTAGATGATTAGGTATCAATAACGTGGGTACAGGGGCCGCACGGCGAACTGTCTCACGAGGATCGGATCGAGAACGAGCTATTTCATATGTTGCAATCATTACTGCCCGACCGCTTGACCCGTCTATCGGAGGACGAGACCGACCGCCGGATCGCGGAAATCCGTGCCGAGCTGGGATCGCGGCTGGTCGTGCTCGGACACCATTATCAGCGGGATGAAGTCATCAAGTTCGCGGACGTCCGGGGAGACTCTTTCAAACTGGCCCAGTGGGCGTCCGGTCAGAAAGACGCCGAATACATTCTGCTTTGCGGCGTCCATTTCATGGCCGAGAGCGCAGACATCCTCAGCGCTCCATACCAGAAAGTCGTCCTGCCCGACATGAACGCGGGTTGTTCGATGGCGGATATGGCGGCGCTGGACCAGGTCGAGACCTGCTGGGAAGAGCTCGGCGCCGTCACTCCGGAAAAGATCATCCCCATCACCTACATGAACTCCGCCGCCGGTATCAAAGCCTTTTGCGGACGGCATGGCGGCGCCGTTTGCACGTCATCCAATGCACCTGCGGTCATGCGATGGGCTCTTGAACGTGCCGATAAGATCCTGTTCCTTCCTGACCAGCACCTGGGGCGAAACACGGCCTCCGGTATGGGGTTCCGGCTCGAGGAAATGTCGGTCTGGGATCCTTACGAGCCGATGGGAGGCAATGATCCGAAGCAGCCTCTGGACAGCCGTTTCGTCCTGTGGAAGGGACACTGCTCGGTCCACGGCCGGTTTCTGCCCGATCATGTGGACCGGGTACGTCGGCGCTACCCCGGTATTCGTGTCATTTCCCATCCGGAGTGCCGCTTCGAGGTTGTCCAGGCTTCCGATGCCGTAGGTTCGACCGAGCACATCATCAAGTGTGTGACCCAGTCGCCGGCCGGCACGAAGTGGGCGATCGGGACCGAAATCCACCTGGTGAACCGGCTGAGGAACGAGAATCCGGACCGCTTCATCATTCCTCTCGACGATTGTGGTTGCCTGTGTTCGACCATGTTGCGCATCGATCCGGCGCACGTTCTCTGGTCGATGGAGAAATTGCGCGACGGCGAGATCGTCAACCAGATCGAGGTCCCGGCCGAAACGGCCCGTTGGGCCCGGGTTTCCCTGAACCGGATGCTGGAGATCACCGATTAGCGTTCTATGAGCGCCAAACAGGGGCGCTCGGGACGTTCCTCCGACAGGCTGCTCAACCCATGTTTGCTCGACACTACTACGTCTCCGGACTGGTTCAAGGCGTCGGCTACCGATACTTTACTCAGACCGTCGCCGTGCGCTACGGTATCCGCGGCTGGGTCCGCAACATGTCGGACGGCCGCGTCGAAGTCCGCGCCGAAGCCGACCCAGATGCTCTTGGGAAGTTCCGCTCCGAACTCGAACGCGGCCCTTTCGCGGCCCAAGTTGCGGGTGTCGTCGAGCAGGAGGCCCTGCTGTCAGGGGCCCTCACGTCTTTTTCAATCCGAGGTTAGACCTGATGGACGAGTTCAAGAAGCTGATCCGCGAGGTGCCGGACTTTCCCAAGCCCGGCATCAATTTCTACGACATAACGACGCTGCTCAAGGACAAGGAAGGGTTTTGTCGGTTGGTTGACCACATGACGCTCAACCTGCGACCGATTCATGCCGACCTTGTCGTCGGCATCGAGGCGCGCGGGTTCATCTTCGCCCCGGCGCTCGCTTACAACATCAACGCCGGGTTCGTTCCCATCCGCAAGCCAGGGAAACTGCCATCGACGACGGAGTCCCACACCTACGACCTCGAGTACGGAACCGACACGCTCGAAATTCACACGGATGCCGTCCCGAAAGGGAGCCGTGTGATCATTGTCGACGACCTGCTGGCTACGGGCGGCACCGCCGAGGCTGCCGCACGCCTTGTGGAGAAGGTCGGGGGCGTGGTCGCCGGCTTCGCGTTCGTCGTCGAGTTGGAGTTCCTCAACGGCAGGGACAGGCTCGCCGGTCACAACGTCTTCTCGCTCATCACCTACTGAGGCCGTCCCACGTCTCGGCCTCGGCCGGTTCTCGGTCGTATCGACGGCGATTGAAGAAGATTGCCGTTCCCCGAGCATTGAAGTATCGTACCGTCCGAGCAACTAACCCGCTTTTCTCACCGGTTGTCGTCGCGAAGCGTCGAATGGATCCGGCGCTCCGGCAGACCACCGGGGCGGGCTAGAACAAGCCAACACTTACACCATGCCGATTTCGCAACCGATGGTTGGCGCGGACCGGCAACTGAACATTGAGGTTGATATGCGTCGAATATTTCTCCTGCTGGTGTTGATGTTTGCACTGGAGTCGTCCGCGTTCGCCACCTGGTCCGTGATCGCCGTAGACAGGGCCACGGGCCGCGTCGTGATCGCTTCGGCCACCTGCACCGGTAACTCGGACGACTTCCTGAAGAACCTCCAGGCCGTCGTCGTTCCAGGCTTTGGTGTCGCAGCCTGCCAGGCAGGTGCGGACGGCACTCACCAGAACCAGACATTGGTATTTGAGGAACTCAAGAAGGGAACCGATCCAAATCGAATCATCGAACTGCTGAGCCAGGACCCCCGGTTCCAGAGCCGCCAGTTCGGAATCGTCGACCTGCAGGGCCGCATGGCCGGACACTCCGGACTGGGCAACGGATTCGTGACGCAGAACGTCCACGGCCAGGTTCCGGGGACCGAGATTTTCTATTCGATTCAGGGCAACATACTGCGGATGCATGACGTCGTACCGAATGCCGTCAGCGCTTTTATCGCTGACGATGGCGGGATCACGGATCGGGTGATGGCAGCCATGGAAGCTGCCGATGACGCCGGAGGTGACAGCCGGTGTACCTGTGAAGCGCCGGCGGCTCGGGAAGGGCAGCAAGAGGGCCTTGCCTGCGAGGGCAGAACATCGTTGGTGGCCTACATCCTTGCGGCCGACCCGGGGGATCCCGATGGCCCGATGGATGCGCTCAACTGGCACAACAACGGCGACTACGCGATGTACGTCACGCTCTCTACGCCCTCGATCCGAGCTGGCGAGAATCTGAATCCCGTGAAGACTCTCCGCATGCGGTACGACGCATGGCTGGCAGATCACCCTGACTTCAAGAGATAGGGTGTTCTCGTGGGCGCTGTCAGGCAGCGCTAGCGGGACCGATACCCTGGAGGAACAAGAAATGCGTTTGATGCGATCGATGACGATTCTGGCGATTGCGCTCGCTGTGCTTTTTGTCGACGCGACCGCGGGGAACACGCCGGAGAGGCTGCGAGGCGAGGCCGAAGTCGGCCAGCGAGGAGCGCCCCCGCCCCAGGCCAGAGGTGGCCGTGGACGCGGGCGGGGCCGAGGACGACGGCCTGCCGTCGTCTCGATGACAGTTGCGCTGTCGGCGTGGACCGACGGCGGCCATATCCCGCTCAGGTACACCCAGGTCGGGCCGGAAATTTCACCCGGCGTCGGGTGGAGCAACGTGCCTCCCGGCACGGAGAGTTTCGTGCTGATCATGCGCGACCTGGATGCGACGAACCGTGACGGAACGACTGCCCTGATGCACTGGCTGCTCTGGAACATTCCGGGTGGGTCTACCAACATCCCACAGAATCTTCCGGAATTGTTTGAGCTCGACAACGGGACCCGTCAGATCAGTGCAAGCGGCCCACGATACCGCGGGCCTGGGGCGATGGCGGGCGGTTCGGTCCACCACTATGTCCTGGAGGTTTACGCTCTCGACACCATGCTCGACGTCGAGGTCGTCCCTCGAGTCCCAAGACAGTCGAGTCCTGCGGACAACGCACGGGCCGCTGTCTTTGGGGGAATGGAAGGACACGTCCTTGGCAAGGGCTCTTACGTCGGGTTGTTCCGCCGGCCGCAGTAGACGATTCCTGCAGGTGAGGATGGATCGGGCCGGTTGATTGCCGGCTCGATCCTGCGGACCCTCAGTCGCTCCCACCTCTCCGAAGATCGTGGCTCAGTCGTTCGCAGCGCAACTCATACCGAAGACGAAGAAGTGATCTGTGGAATCCCGACCGTTGCCATCGGGGCCGTGTAGCTCTTAGAATTCATTCACGGCCCTGTAGCTCAGTAGGATAGAGCAGCGGTTTCCTAAACCGAAGGTCGGGGGTTCAATTCCCTCCAGGGCTATACTTTCCACGTCCAGCACGGTCCACGTGCGTCCAGTAAAACAGTAGAGAAACAACAAGATCCGGCCGTTTCTTGTCCGAGGTGGTCCGATTCTGTCCACGGAAATCTTGATAATAATGGTGGGAAAAACGGTGGGAAACGCCGGGAGAGCGAAAACGATGGCCAGCGTAGCGCATGCGGGAATCAAGCGGCAATCCGAAAGACTGATCGCCGTCCAACTGAAGAAGCTGCCGCCTGGGATGCACGGGTTCCGCTAAGCTGATCCTGCCGGCACTCGCTTTGCCGGTTGCCGATCAATCCACAGATCCCCCTCATGGCGAACTTCCCAATAGTAGCGGCAGAAGGGTCACCGTGATCGCCAATATCGATGTTGATTTCAATCTGAGGGTCGACCGGGATCTGCAGCTCCTCAACGACGCGGAGAAAAAACTTCGCGGCGTCTATGCTCCAGCGTGGTCGCCCGACGGGAGCGAGCTGTTTTACCAGTGGAAAATGCCCGCGAGACACCCCTGAACCGCGACGAACTACCATTTGGAATCCCCGGCCTGTCAGTGGTATAGGTTGAACACGGCACCACTCATGCCGCGGGGTCGTCGAGTGGATCGCGCGGTGTGATAGACGCGAGAAGCTCGGCGGTCCCGACTCTGGCAGATCAGCCGGGCGCGGTGTTAGCCTCGACGGTGTCGATCAGTCGCACTCTTCGTCGCGCACGCCCTCCACACCTTCCTTCAACAGCCAGGGCACCATTACCACCGCCGCAACCGGATCTGCCCACCACCAACCCGCGAGCTCGTTGCCCAACAACCCGATTAGCAAGGTCAACGAGAGGTAGGAACATGCCAGCGTTTCTTTTGCTTCTGCAAGCAAAGCAGCGCTTCGAATCTCCCGCGAAGCACGAATCTTGCCCCATGCCACGAGGGGCATAACAATTAAGGAGACAATCGCCAAGATGATTCCCACCAGGCTTTCCCGTGGCGCTTCGTTTTGCAGGATGACCCAAACCCCCTGTGCCGTGACGTAGATCGCAAGAACGATGAAGGTGATCCCGACGAAGTAATGAACTCGGTGCTCCGCACGCTCGACCACCTCACGATCCGCCCCTCCTGCTTCCACGGCGAGTCGCCATAGGAGAAGGCCGGCGGCGAAAGACTCTATCACGCTGTCCAAACCGAAGCCGACCAAGGCAACGCTGTCTGCAACCACGCCCGACCATATTGCGATGACAGCCTCAACGATGTTGTACGCCATCGTTGCGCCGACAAGCCACAGAGCAACCTGAGTCCAGTTCCAGCCACCTGTCATCGACTTACCCACTCTCTCTCCCCCTGACCTGAAACGGCCGCTGGCGCAGGTCCTTGATTCCTTGCCGAGAGCAATCGGTAACGATACGCTACAGGTATGAAGATGGGGGCGGCATTCGATCCCACCGATCGGCTCACAGTGTATGGTGTGATATGCCCAGAATGTTCGCGAGAAATTATCTTCGACTACCACAGGAAGGACTTGGAAGGAGCCGTTGAGTCAGGGCAAATATCGGTCTTTCACCGGCTAAGGGATGAGGCCGGTAATGTGATGGGCGAGCATTCCCATACTGTCGCTATTGACGACGCGCAACGCTCTCGCATTCAGAGTTGGCTCAACCCGCCCGCCTGAGACCTCGCCTCGCCCGACAATGACCGGTGTTCGCTCCCGCTGCTTCCAGGTGTTGTAGATCGGGGGCTGAAGTCCGTGGCGTGAGCGGCGGCGGCTTTGTCAGATTCCGGCAGCTTCGCCGATTTCTGACAAACCTCACTGACAGTTTCCTTAGTGACTCCAGTAGCCTCCGCGATCTCCTGCTGCGTCCAGCACGCCATCCAGAGGTCGAAGATTCGGTGGTTGCGGAACTGGCGTTGCGGTTGATTTAACACTTTCTTGACACCAATTCTTCTCGGAGCCACGTAACTTTGAAGTGCATTGGACTTCGCTGTAACATCGGGATTGGTGTAGGAGAGAAAGCGCAATCCATATTTTTCATCAGGTATTTGGAAGATCGACTGGGCAGGTTGGCCTGCCCGAGTACAGGGGAGCAGACATGAGACAACAAAGTTACTGGTGGTTGGCGATTGGTGCCGTCGTGTTCATGGCTTTGGGAATTGCGGTGTTCTCAGGAGAAACCGCTGCCGAGGCGGCGAATGAGTCCAGCGTTACGAGCGAAGAAGCCGTTGAGCAGGCCAGTCCACCCGTTCGCGAACGCGGCGAACAACGTGAGCGCCGTGAAGGGCGTGGCGAAGAAGGAGAAGGCGAGCACGAGGGCGGCGAGGAAGGAGAGGGCGAGCACGGCGAAGAGCACGGTGAGGAAGGCGAAGAGGGAGAAGAGTCAGGTGTGTACATCGCCCGTGAGGAAATGTGGGACGTGACGCGGCGCGGAGCAAGACTTGTCTTGTCGTTCGATGCAGCGGCCAACGCCTTCGTCGGGACGGTTGAGAACACGACCGAACGGACGCTGTGTGCCGTTCGGGTCGAGGTCCACCTGGGCGATGGTCCTGAGCTAGGCCCGACGGAGCGAACGGATGTGCCGTCTGGGGAAAAGACTGCTGTTCGCCTGTCTGCGGAAGGACAGGATTTCGAGACATGGACGGCCCATCCGGAGGTGTCAGCCTGCGGCGGCATGTAGGACGGACTCCATGCGCCTGGTTGAGGCGATCTAACTAATTCCCTCAAATCCATCTCGTGGCCGGGCGCCCTTTTTTCCGGCTGCGAGATCAACCTTGCCTCCGCCGAATCCCGTTGCCATCCCTGCCCCTCCAGGGCTATCCCAACCAGTCGGCGGATTAGTCCGCGGGCATTTTGTCGTCCTCGCCTCGAAACTCGCGTCCGAGCGGCATCTCGACCGCCCGATTGATGGAGAATGCTGCGTGGAGACTCTTCGGCCCAGGCACCAGGGAGAACAAATCCCTCGATGCGTCGACCGCGCTGTCCCCTCGCTTGTGTTTGCCCGTATGCTAGCTTAAAATCAATAAGTTTGGACCACGTGGGGCCCGTCGAACAGGGCTGATTCCGGGGAGGCCGTTTCATTGGTACGCAAGAGAATGACTCGTCGTGAACTCGTCGAAAAGGACGAGATCACAACGAAGTTACAAGAAGCAGTATCGTTCCTTATCAGGAACCGGAACATGGTCCTGGCTGGCGCCGGCGCTGTCCTGGCGGTGGCCGTGATTGCGGTGGGTTGGAGCGTGTATGCGGCGAATCGGGAGGCCGACTCTCAGACTGAGCTCTCCCGGGTGATTGCCATATTTGGCGACATCGAAGGCTACGCTTCGGACGCGGACCGTTTCCAGGCGACTGTGGCCGAGGCAGAACTCGTCAGCGCTGCCTACCCAAGCCTCTCCGCCGGCCGGATTGCCCAATACTACGTCGCGCTGAGCCAGGATGGGTTGGGCAACACGACCGAGTCGGTCCGCATCCTGAATGAGCTCGTCGAATCCGGATATTCGACTATCTCCGAGGTCGCCCGTTTTGCTCTAGCGGAGTCCTACACCAGCAGCGGGGAATTGGAAAGCGCCATAGCGGCCTACCAGGGCCTCGTGGAATCGGGCGGGTATTCCCAGGGTGCTGTCCTTTATGAACTGGGCCGGTTGCATGAGGCTATCTCCAAACCCGACGAAGCCCGTGGGTTCTACGAGTCGGTGATCGGCGAGTACCCGGACTCTCCCTTCCGAGCGGAAGCAGACCGGGCGTTGGAGCGGATGGGTTCGGAAGAAAGTCCTGCCGATTCGTCGGCGTCCGAGGCGAGTCCCTGACGTCTCGAGCAGGTTCGATACCTCCTCTGATGGCTCGAACTCTGAAGCATCTGACGGTTGATCTTGCTGCGCTGGATGGCGACAGGCTGGAGTTGGAGGGCGCCCTCGAGCCGAGTGACATCGATCTGTCGGCCGACCAGATTCGCCAGGTTGGCATTGTACGGTGGTCGGGTTGCGTGGATCGGTCGGGTTCTCACGTGAGGTTTGCTGGATGGCTCCAGGGGCAATTCGAGCTTGTATGCGTCCGATGCCTCCAGCCTGTGGAAGAGATCCTGAACCGGAAGTTCGATCTGTTCTTCCGCGAACGGGATAGTTTGGTATTCGACGAGAACGAAGAAATCGAGCTGGAAGAAGCCGACACGAGTACGGCGTTTATCGTGGGCACTGAACTTGCGCTCGCCGACATTTTTCGGGAGCAGATTCTTCTGGCTGGTCCGATGAAGCCGGTCTGCCGGAATGAATGCAAGGGACTTTGCTCGACGTGCGGCACGAATCTAAACGACCGAAGCTGCGGCTGTCCGAAAGAGAAGATCAACTCTCCTTTCGAACAGTTGTTGGAATTGAAGAAGCAGCTCGAACAATGAAACGCCACAGGGAGCGTTAAGCCAGAACCGGGAGCAGTGAGCCAGAAGCGGAAGCGACCGGGTAATGAGCCAGAACCGGAAGCCGTAGCGACCGGGTTATCTTTAATGAGGAACCATGCCAAATCCGAAACGTCGCCATTCGAAGGCGCGTAAGAACAAGAGGCGTTCACACGACGCAATCACCGGACCAGCCTTCTCGGAGTGTTCTAACTGTCACGAGTTGAGGCTGCCTCACCGGGTTTGTCCGCACTGCGGTCACTACAACAACCGTGAAGTGATCGAGACCGAAGAGGAATAGATCGTTCATTCGCCGATGATCAAGATCGCCGTAGACGCCATGGGGAGCGACCAGGCTCCCGAGGTCGAAGTCGAGGGGGCTGTTCGCGCGGCCGCCGAGTACGGAGTGCACGTGGTGCTGGTCGGCATCGAGGAGCGTGTTCGCAAGGCCCTCGCACGCCATGACCACGCCGGTCTGCCCATCGAGCTGGTGAACGCGAGCCAGGTCGTGGGGATGGATGAGCCCGCCCTCACTCCGATCCGGAAGAAGAAGGATTCATCGATTCGTGTCGCCACAGACATGATGCGAGATTCCCGCGTGTCCGGCATCGTCAGCGGCGGCAATACCGGCGCCGTGATGGCGACAGCCAAGCTCGTCGCCGGCTCGCTTCCAGTCGTGGACCGGCCCGCATTGAGTACCGTGTTACCCACGCAGAAGGGAAAGCCGTCGATACTGCTCGACGTCGGTGCCAACGTTGATTGCAAACCCTTGCACCTGGAACAATTCGCGATCATGGGCGACATTTACTCCCGGGTGATATTCGGGATCCGCCGGCCCAGGATCGGCCTGCTGTCCATCGGTGAGGAGGACTCTAAGGGCAACGAACTGACCAAGGAAGTCTTCAAGGCGCTGAGGGAGGCGCCGCTCAACTTCGTCGGCAACGTTGAAGGGCGCGATATCTTCAAAGGCGAGGTGGATGTCATCGTCTGTGATGGTTTCACGGGCAACGTTGCGCTCAAGCTGAGCGAGGGGCTGATAGAGACGACGACCACGATGCTGGGCCAGGAGATCCAGAAAACGCTTTCCGCCAAGGTCGGCTACATCTTTGCTCAGAAGGCGTTCCAGCAGTTCAAACGGAGATTCGACTACTCCGAATACGGCGGCGCACCCCTGCTCGGTATCAAAGGGATTGCCATCGTCTGTCATGGCCGCTCGAATGCCAACGCGATGAAGAAACGCAATCCGGGTCGCCCACGAATTCTGTGAGCACAACGTCAACGATGCGATCGAGAGTGAGTTCCGCAAGCTGGGCCTCATCAAGCCCGATCCCCGGAGCCCGGAGGGCGTCCGCCGACCATAACCCGCCTACCGGCAAGTCCCGGGCAGTCCAGACCTGAACCCCACCTCTTAGTAATATCAAAAGAGACTGATGCCAGCCGCTAGAGTCGCTTTCATGTTCCCCGGGTCAGGGCTCGCAGTACGCCGGCATGGGGGAAGGCGCTGGCAGACCACTTCCCCGAAGCGGCCGCGACGTTCGAGGAGGCCGACCGCGCTCTGGGGTTTCCGATATCGAGGCTCTGCTTCGAGGGTCCGGCCGAGACGCTGAAACTTACCGAAAACACGCAGCCCGCAATCCTGGCGACCGAGGTCGCAACGTTTCGTGCGTTGTCGGCCCGCGGAGCGAAGCCGGACTTCGTCGTCGGTCATAGCCTGGGTGAGTACAGTGCCCTGGTAGCCGCAGGCGCGCTCGACTTTGCCACGGCAGTCGTCCTGGTGCGCAAACGAGGACGGTATATGCAGGAGGCCGTCCCTGTCGGAGTCGGAGCGATGGCGGCGATCCTGGGATTGGATATCGATGCAGTCGGACGGGTATGCGACATGGCGGGCGAGGACAGCGTTGTGTCTCCTGCGAACATCAACTCGCCCAAGCAGATCGTGATCGCCGGGAACCGGACTGCCGTCGAGCGCGCCCTGGACCTGGCCAGGGAAGCTGGGGCTCGGCGGGCGATCCTGCTGCCCGTCAGCGCTCCTTTTCATTGCAGTCTCATGCTTGTTGCCGAAGAACGCCTGGGTGCGGATCTGGATGCGACGGAGTTCAAGGATTTGAAGTGTCCGCTCGTCACGAACGTCGAAGCGAAGACGATCACTCTCGGAACGGAGGCGCGCCGAGCACTCAAACTTCAGGTATCTCGACCTGTCCGCTGGGAGCCAACGCTTCGGCTGTTGCTGGACGAAGGCGTGCATACGTTTGTCGAGGTCGGTCCAGGCAAGGTCTTGAGGGGCCTCGTTCGTTCCCTCGACAAGTCGGTTACAATGCTCAATGCGGAAGACGAGAATTCACTGGATCAAGCCCTTGCCGCGCTGCAGTAACGGCGGGCCGCTCTCCCGCCGACGCCCGATCAGAGTTTCAGCGTATGCGCGAATCCTGTGCGTAGTTTGGACATTCTCATGATGGAGGTTTGATAGATGGCTTCTTCTGTTGAAGAAAAAGTAAAAGCGATAATCGTGGAGCAGCTCAGCGTCGACGAATCGGAGGTGAGTCCGACGGCTTCTTTCGTCGACGACCTGGGCGCCGACTCACTGGACACCGTCGAGTTGGTCATGGCTCTTGAAGAGGGATTCAACGTCGAAATTCCGGATGATGCAGCCGAAAAGATTGCCACTGTGAAGGACGCGATCGAGTACATCGAAGCCCATCTGCCGAAGAAGTAGAGCAGCGGCCAGGAGGAGGAACTTGGAAAGGCGTGTAGTCGTCACCGGCGTCGGCCTTGTAACCGCGCTCGGTGTGGGAACGGATCAGACCTGGAAGGGACTTTGCGAAGGCCGAAGCGGGGTTGGTGAGATCACCCGGTTCGATGCGTCGGAGTTTTCGACCAGGATTGCGGCGGAAGTGAAGGAGTTCGAACCTCTCGATTGGATCGAGAAGAAAGAGCTCAAGAAGATGGATACGTTCATCTATTATGCGATCGCCGCCGCTGATTTCGCTCAGAAAGAATCCGGTCTCGAGGTCACGTCCGAGCTTTCTGAACGAACCGGCGTCTTCATAGGTTCCGGCATCGGTGGTTTTGCCGTCATCGAGCGCGAGCACAACAACCTGCTGAGAGGTGGTCCCCGCAAGATCTCTCCGTTCTTCATCCCATCGAGCATCATCAACCTGGCTGCCGGGCAGGTTTCGATTCGCTTGGGAGCCAAAGGCCCCAACTCCGCCCCCTGCACTGCTTGCTCTTCCGGCTCGCATGCCGTCGGCGATGCCTACCGGCTGATCGCGAGAGGAGAAGCCGACGTTATGATCGCGGGGGGGTCCGAGGCGGCGATTACGCAGATGGGCGTCGGCGGATTCGCGGCCATGCGTGCTCTGTCGACACGAAACGACGAACCCAAGCGCGCATCACGACCCTTTGATAAGGAACGTGATGGTTTCGTCATGGGTGAAGGCGCCGGAGTCATCATCCTCGAGGAACTCGAGATGGCGCAGAAGAGGGGCGCACCGATTATGGCCGAACTCGTCGGCTACGGTATGAGCGGCGACGCCTACCACATCACCCTGCCTTCGGTAGACGGCAACGGCGGATTCCGCGTGATGCAGAACGCCTTGAAGGACGCGGGGGTTGATGCTGACTCGGTGGATTACATCAACGCGCACGGCACGTCGACCCCCCAGAACGACCGCCTCGAGACGATGGCGATCAAGCGGCTCTTCGGAGACCGCGCAGGCGATATCGCCATCAGCTCAACCAAGTCCATGGTCGGACATCTACTCGGCGCCGCGGGCGCGGTCGAAGCCGGCATCTCTGTTCTGGCTCTGCGGCATCAGGTTGCGCCTCCGACGATCAACTTCGAGAATCGGGATCCGGACTGCGACCTGGACTACGTTCCCAACGAGTCCCGCCCCATGAAGATCGACTACGTGCTGTCGAACTCGTTTGGTTTCGGCGGAACCAACGCGGCTCTTCTGTTCAAGCGATACAAGTAGGCCAAGCCCACCCACCCAGAGCCCCCAACGGCATGAGAATCGTGTCGGCGTTCGAGTCCCCGGAGACAAGGTAGCGCCGAGTCGTCACGTTGCGGTGGGAAAGCGTGGCGCGGTGGGCCCGACGCAAAAAGAAGGGCGTGGGGGGGGCCGTGCCGGCGTCTGAGTTCCCGGAGACAGGGCAGAGCGGGTTGTGCGGGCACTCGGCTGGGGAGGGAAAGCGTGGCGCGGTGGGCCCGACGCTAAAAATGGAATCTGATATCCTGTTCCGTTATGCCGGAAGAACGTGAGGTGCTCGAAGTAGACGCGCTTGTCGTGGGCGGGGGACCCGCGGGGCTGGCGGCGGCCTATCACTTGCGGAAGACCTTGAACGAAAAGGGCCGCGACGACGTTGCCATCGCCGTGCTGGAAAAGTCCAAGGAAGTCGGCGCCCACATCATCTCCGGAGCAATCCTCGATCCTCGGGGTATCGATGAGTTGATGCCCGACTGGAAGGAGCGGGGCGCCCCGATCGAGAAACCGGTCGAAGAGGATTACGTCTACTACTTTACGCGTCAGGGGAAGTTCGGGTTCCCGATCATCCCTCCGCCCCTCCAGAACCACGGCAACTACATCATCTCGCTGAACAAGTTCATCGGCTGGTTCGGCGAGGTCGTTGAAGAGAGTGGCGTTGACATTTTTGCCGGCTTCTCCGGTTCTGAGCTGCTCATTGAGGACGACGCGGTTGTCGGCGTCCGTACCGGCGACAAGGGGATCGACAAGGCAGGCAACCGGAAAGGCAATTACGAACCCGGCATCGACATCCGCGCGAAGCTGACGATACTGGCGGAAGGGGCTCGAGGTTCATTGACCAAGCAGCTCGTCAACAGGTTCAACCTGGACCAGGGTCGGAACCCCCAAGTCTACGCGGCCGGCGTGAAGGAAGTTTGGGAGGTGCCATCGCAGAAGGGGCAGAAGGGCCGCGTGATCCATACGATGGGCTATCCGTTGTCGAGCGAGGAGTTCGGCGGAGGGTTCATCTACAACATGGCCGATGGGCGTGTGTCTCTCGGGTTGGTCGTTGGCCTCGATTACCGGAACCCGCAGATTGATCCGCACGGGCTGTTTCAGCAGTTCAAGACCCATCCGTTCGTGCGAGACCTGCTCGAGGGTGGCACCCTCGTGTCGTATGGAGCAAAGGCCATCCCGGAGGGCGGATACTGGGCCATGCCGCAGTGCTACTTCGAGGGCGGCATGATCATCGGGGATTCCGGCGGATTCCTGAACTCGATGCGTCTGAAGGGCATTCATATGGCCTTCAAGAGCGGCATGCTTGCGGGCGAGGCCGCCGCGGAAGCTATCGAGTCGGACGACTACACGGCGCTGAAGCTGCGTCGGTTCGAAGGCCTTGTCGAGAAGAGCTGGATCAAGAAGGAACTGTGGAAGGTTCGGAACTTCCATCAGGGTTTCGAGAACGGCTTCTGGTCCGGGATGATCCACACGGGTCTGCAGATGGTGACCGGTGGCAGGGGGCTGAGGGACCGCTATATGAACGAGCCTGGGCACCGGCGGATGCGTCGGTTGAGCGACTATTTCAAAGGGACGCCGCCAGCGCCCGCACTCGGGTTCGACAACAAGCTCACCTTCGACAAGGTGACCGACGTCTACAATTCCGGGACCGTGCACGAGGAAGACCAGCCCGCGCACCTGGTGGTAATCGAGCCGGACATCTGCCATCAGCGGTGCACCGAGGAGTACGGCAACCCATGCCAGTACTTCTGTCCGGCTGCGGTCTACGAGATGGAACCCAACGACGCCGGGCAGCTACGCCTTCAGATCAACGCCTCCAACTGCGTTCACTGCAAGACTTGCGACATCATGGATCCTTACCAGGTGATCAATTGGGAGACGCCCGAGGGCGGCGGCGGGCCGGGGTACGAGTATCTGTAGTTATCAGTTTTCAGTCATCAGTTATCAGTACTCAGGTATTGGCTGCTAGCAGTTAGCCATTGGCAAGACTGACGACTGATGACCGCCCGTGTGCCCGAAATATCGGGTCAGCTTCACGCTTCGGCCTTGGCTTTCCACCCCAGTAAGGGGCCAGCCTCGCGGCTCGTCGAAATCCTCGACCAACAACCTCGCGGGCCTGCCGCCGGATTCGCTCCGGCTGATCTGCCAAGTTGACGATCTCCATGCTGGCAGTCGTCTAGTCCGCTCCACGCTCCGGTTGCAGCCGGTTGAAGTTCATTCGGATTTCCAGATTCCGATAATGTTGCCCTCCGGAGCGGCGAGCTAGGCGACAACATCTCTAATTGTAGGCGGGCTTCTGCGGCAGCGAATGTATCTGCAGCAATCGGACGGTCTCCTCTCGGGGAAATATCATTTCATCGAATCCGCGACCGCCCCGACATGGTGTTTCGGCCAACCGCTCTTCAGCCAGTTGAACCGCCGCCGCGTCCCAAGCATCCACTGGGAGGTAGTACGGCAGTGCCTTGGCGAAATCGACCATCTGGCCTGTCACCGATCGGTCTTTCGTCCTACCGACAAGCACGGTCTTCATGGCCTCCATCTCGGACTCGATCAGACTCAAATCAACGTCCAGCCTTTTCAATCGATCGAAAACGATCTCCGGGAACCATTCGGACAGGCTCTTCACTGCACGTGCTGGGGCGAGTGCGGCAAGCAACGATGCTGAACTCACCAAGAGCAGCAGGGGGCGGCGGTCGATGACGATACGGTTGACGTACCAGTCTCCCAGGACCGTATCGGACAGATCCCCGTCTTGCGCGGACTCCGGCAGGCTCCTCAACACCTTCCGAGTTGCTCTCAGCACAACCATGCGAAACACCCGCTCGTTGTTCGTCTAACGGATTGTGGCTCACCTGCGGCGGCCACACCTATTTTCAATTCAAGACGATACCGTGGCCGCCGTCTGGTGCCACTTGTTATGCCGCCGCTAAGGTCAGCTGGCCTGCACACACCGGATACGCCTGAGTTCTGCCGACTCCGCCGCCTGCGCGTGATAGAGATCCCAACGGAGTTGGAGGTTCATCCACAAATCGGCGGTAGTCCCAAAGAACTTCGCCAGTCGAAGGGCTGTGCTTGGGGTGATCCCACGTCGACCGTTTACCACTTCATTGATGCGTTGATACGGAACACGGATGCCATCAGCCAACTGGCGCTGGCTGAGACCCATCGGATTCAGGAACTCTTCTAAGAGCATCTCGCCAGGGTGCGTAGGCTGACGATGTGTTGGGATTCGGACCATGAAGCCTCCTAATTCAGTTGCGACGTAGGCTCATTGGTAGTCGATAATCTCCACATTCGCTGGACCAAGCTCCGTCCACACGAAGCAGACGCGATACTGATCGTTCATGCGAATACTGTGCTGACCAGCTCGATCCTTCTTCAGGGCTTCCAGTTGGTTGCGAGGCGGTGCCCGCAGGTCTCGTAGCGTGCTGGCCGAATCGAGTAGCTCCAGCTTCCGCCTCGCGGCCTTCCGAACGATTGCCGGGCAGACCTGACGGGCCCGCCTAGTTTCCGATCCATTGAAAACATCTTCCGTGCCATCGTCGCGAAACGAATGAATCGCATTACCACGATAGCACGGATTCCATGCTATCCGAAGGAGTGACTGTTGTTCAATGTTCGCCGGTATAACGGCTCTGCCGCTCAGCCGCCTGCGGCGCAG
Organism: Terriglobia bacterium; assembly: GCA_965206125.1. Lineage (GTDB taxonomy): Bacteria > Acidobacteriota > Terriglobia > 20CM-2-55-15 > 20CM-2-55-15 > CAXWPM01. Next base: position 34,381 of record CBDBIN010000034.1, on the reverse strand, counting down.
CAGTTTGTAAAGGTTCGCGCAATCCTCGCGCGCCGAGTCGGCGGCTGCAGCGGCTTGTTGGGCCGCCTTTACCAGGGATCGAAAGAGTCGTAGCTTCGTAGCTTTTTTCTTGTCGAGCGTCACGTTTTGGGCTTTGAGCGGAAAGTTGAGGCGCGCGGTTTCCGCGACGCGCGGTTCGGGTGTTTTGTTATTCGTTAGGCCCCGCTTTGGTATCCGGGGCTTCATGCACCCGGATGCAAACGGTCGGGTGCCTCCGAGAGCAGAGTCTCGACCGCCTGGTTGTGTCGCTTCTGCTCGTCCATCATTCGCCGCAGTTTCCGCTCGATCAGTGGCACGTCGATAAGGATAAAGAGCAACAGCAAACCACTGATTCCACCGTATTCCATGAGCACTCCTTGTACTTCGTCGGCCCAAATAAGTTTTAGCTAGTTCCTATGGCACTCCAAACCCTGCCTGTCCAGGCTTCTTAAACCCACCGCGAGCGGATCAAGTATCAAGATATAGAGGGGTTATGGGATACAGTTTGGTGCAACGCAGCTTGGTCAAGCTTCTTATTCTCTGGTCGCTACAGAAGCACTGTGCGCAGTCCATGACTGACGACTGACAACTGATGGCTGCACGGAGCCAACCGCCAAAGGCCAACCGCCAACCGCTTACCTCATTCCCAGCGCTTCTAGTATCAACTCAAAGTGCGCCACCTGCACGTCGCCCTCGCGCGGCGCGCTCATGATGTCGTCGAAGACGGAGGTCAGTTCCATGATCTCGAAACCGTCGGACCCGAGATCCCTGTAGCCGCGGATGTAACCGTCGCGGAACCCCAGCAGGTGGCCGAATTCGTGTGCGATCGTGCGAGCGGAGACTTCACCAGGGCCCAGGGCCACGTGGCCGCCGACGAAGGCATGAGTCGTTTCGGCCCCTGTCGTCAGGACTGCGCCGTCGGGCGGAAACCGTGCCGCGTGCGCCTTGATGTCGATGTGCTCGCCGTAGTCGGGCGCGGCATCTTGTCCGTAGACTTCCAACGCGACAACCTGGCGGAGCTCGACCTCGACGCGGTAAGTCCTTGCCGAATCCGCCGCCTGCCACATCTGTTCGATCGCCGCCTCCGCCCGCTCCAGGAAGTCCGCGTCCTCGATGTCCGTGTAGAGGGGTACGTGGAGCACGACGTTGTCGCCTGAAAGCTCGGCCTCCACGAACGGGGGCACGTTCGGGTCGGCCAGGACGTCGCGTATTGCCCGAACGGTGTCCGGATCGCCGGAAACCATCGAATTGTAGAGCGTGGTCAACTGATCGAATCGGGGTCGATCCTCGGCGATCGCCTGTTGCCAGAACCGGTTGTACTGGATGTACTGTTCGACGGTGCGTTGATCATGAATCAGCGTGCGGTATTCATCGACCAGGGCAACGAGAAGCTGCCGCCGCCTACCGGCCTGGGCGGTGCGCACCCTTTCCAAGCCTGCCGTGGCCCGGGCCAGCTTTTCGGATTCCCCATCGACATAGCCCTCGGTTGTCGGCCAACTGTATGTAAACGAGGACACAGAACCACCGCTGCCACCCGGTGTAGCATCCACTAACGAGGGCAGGATCTGGTATCCATAGACGACGGCTCGCGGGGGCGCATCCGCCAGTTCTTCCAAGAGGTCCGGTGCGCCTTCGGCGACTAGAACCCGAAGCGAGGTGCGGAACTCGGCCAGACGGCTGCGATAAGCGCGGAACTGCTGCTCCACACCATCGCCGCTCGTCACATAGGCCGGCGTAGCCCCTCCCTGGAGGCTCCAGATTGTGAGCAACAGGCCGAACCAGCGAACAAGGAGCATGGTCCCGATTCTACGTCCAGACAGGGTGCTGCCCTAAATCGGGCCGACGGTCTCCGGCCGGCCGTTTCCGCGCATGTAGATGGGAAAAGAGCACTTGCACGTGCTCTGCGAGGCCATTATAGTGCTAGTTTCACGCGCCGATTGGCGCTGTCTTTGATGGGAAAAGAAAGAAGTGCTTGCCGTCGAGACCCTTCCCATTAACCTTCGGCGAGAGCGAAGCGAACTCGGGCCCGATTCGAGGGCCGACGCTTTCCACTGCTTCCAAGCCTCAACGTGAAGGCACAACGAGACAACAAGACGCCGCAAAGGTGGATGGTCATGCTGGTCGCGGCCGTTGCCGGCGCGGGCGTATTGTGGGCTCTGGTCGACGGGGCGGCGACCCTTCGCGGGCAGTCCGACTCGCCAATCCCGCCGTCGGAGACCTCGTCGGTTTTCACACCCGCGCACCGGAGCGTCGGTGAGGCCGTACGGCATTTTCTGATGATCCGACCCGATCCGGTGCAACCCATCCCATTCCCGCACAACACGCACATCAATGATGTGGAGCTGGCTTGTACTTACTGCCATCAGATGGTCGCCCGCGGACCGGTCGCACAGATCCCGAGCGTGCAGGTCTGTATGGACTGCCATTCAATTATCGCGGTCGAGAGCCCACTGATTCAGGAGCTCACCGCCTATTTCGACCGAGGTCAAGAGCCGCCCTGGCAGCGCGTCTATGGGTGGTATGAAGAGGCTCATGTCCGCTTCAACCATGCGCCGCACATCCGTGCAGAGGTGGAGTGCGCGACGTGTCACGGTGATGTGGCACAGATGACGGTTGCCGAGCGTGCGGTGGACCACACCATGAGCTTCTGCATCGAGTGCCATGAGCAGCGGCAGGCATCGAACGACTGCCTGGTCTGTCACTACTAGGAATATGGATCGTCGCCAATTCGTAAAAGTCAGTGCGGCCAGCGGCGCCGCCGCGACGCTCGCCGGTTGCGGCAGCCCCGAGAACCAGCTGATCCGGTTCATCCCCGAGGAACAGATCACGCCCGGCATCGCCATCCAGAAGCCCGGCGTCTGTACATTGTGCTCGGCAGGGTGCGGCATCGAGGTCCGTGTCATGGACAGCGACGTCGAAGTCGTCAAGGACGGTCAACTGGGCGTCATGCAGAAGCCCGTGGCCAAGAAACTGGAAGGGAATTCCGAACATCCCGTGAGCCAGGGCAAGCTCTGTGTCCGCGGGCAGGCCGCCATCCAGGTGACCTATCATCCCGATCGCATCACCGGGCCGCTCAAGCGGGCCGGCGAGCGGGGATCGGGACAGTTTACGCCGGTAAGCTGGGAGGAGGCGTTGGCGGAGCTCGTCGCCCAGTTGGACGGTCTGGCTGGCGCGGGTAACCAGGGCGCGCTACGGTTCCTCACGCGGCCTCTGACCGGCCAGCGGAGTGTTCTGGTCGGAGAGTTTCTGAGCAGATTCGGCGCACCGGCTGCGACCACCTTCGAGTTCTTCGGAGAACAGGTGCTTCGTCGGGCCAATGAAGCCAGCTTCGAATTTTCTCAGCTGCCGACGTTCGACCTCGCGCGCTCGAGCTATGTCATCGGCTTCGGCGCGGATTTTCTCGGGACCTGGAACTCTCCTGTCGCACAGAACGTGGCGTACGGCGAAATGCGGCGTGGCCGTCCGGGTGTGCGTGCGAAGTTCGTTCAGGTCGAGCCGCGCATGTCCCAGACCGGAGCCAACGCGGACGAATGGGTCCCGGCATCCATGGGCACCGAGGGCGTTTTGGCTTTGGGTATTGCGCACGTCATCATGCGTTCGGGTTCCCGGGATCCGGGGGATGCCGGACGCGCCGGCGACCTGATCGCTGGATGGTCGGAAGGGCTTACCGACTACGCACCTGAGGAAGTTGAGCGCATTACCGGAGTGGATGCCGCCCGGATCGAGCGGTTGGCACGCGAATTCGCAGAGTACGGTCCATCGGTCGCGCTGATCGGGGGCGCGCCACTGGCGCAGACCAACGGTCTGTTCCACGCGCTGGCCGTGAACGCGTTGAACGCGCTGATCGGAAGCATTGGTGCGCCGGGAGGCGTTTTCTTTACGCCCAGGCCGGCCGGGTTCGTCAGCGGCGCCCAGGGAGCGTCCATCAAGGACGTTGCGTCCGGGATCCTGGACGGCGGTGCACCGGCCGAGGTTCTGCTGATCAACGACACCAATCCGATCTTCGGCGCGCCGCCGGCTTGGCGAGTCGCCGAAGCCCTGTCGGCCATCCCCTACATCGCCAGCTTCGGCCAGTTCATCGACGAAACAAGCAACCTCGCCGACCTGATCCTGCCGGACCATTCGTTCCTGGAGTCATGGGTCGACGCGGCGCCCGAGTCCGGCTCGACGATGTCGGTCGCCAGCCTCGCGCCTCCGGTGATGAGACCATTACATCAGACGCGGGCAATGCCCGACGTCCTGCTCACGGTCGGACGCAGCCTGGGGCAACCACTGGAACCGGCGCTTCCGGGATCCTACGAGGAGATGCTGAGGGCCGCGTTCGAGGCGTTGCAGGAGCCGGATGGGTCGTCGGCCAGCTGGACGACAGCGCAGCGACAGGGCGGCTGGTGGAGCGAGATGCCTGCCGCGTCGCCCTCTCCCTCCGTCCTGGACGAGGGCCCGAGGGCATTCGAAGAAGCAGCGTTTGACGGGGATCCGAGGCAGTACCCGTTCCATTTTCTCCCGTTCGCATCCCAGGCATTTTTGGATGGATCGCTGGCGCACCTGCCGTGGCTCCAGGAACTGCCCGATGTTATGTCATCGGCAATGTGGTCGAGCTGGGTAGAGATCAATCCGGGAACGGCAAGCGGATTAGGGGTTGTTCAGGGAGACCTGGTCGAGCTCACCTCCGATCACGGCACCGTGCGTGTGCCGGTGTTCGTTTCACCAGCCATTGCGCCCAACGTCATCGCCATGCCGGTCGGGCAGGGACATGAGACGTTTACCCGGTATGCGAGTGGCCGGGGCGCGAACCCGATCTCTATCCTCGCTCCGATGGAGGAGCCGACCACCGGTGCGCTGGCATGGGCGGCCACGCGTGTACGTGTGGCGAAGGTTGAAGGTGACGGCGGTCTCATTTTGTATGGCGGCGCGCTCAGAGAGCATCCGGAGCACTCGAGGTAGTTACCGATACGGAATCAGTTTCGAGGAACGAGGTCTCAGCAATTCGGTACTAGGGAAATAAATGCAGGAAGAACAAGCTCAGCAGTCGGAACAGAACGAAGGATACCGATGGGGAATGGCGGTTGATCTGGACCGCTGCACGGGGTGTGAGGCCTGCGTGACGGCGTGCCACGCCGAGAACAACATCCCGACCGTGGGCGCGGAGCAGGCCTCGGGCGGCCGGACGCTGCACTGGATGCGCATCGAGCGGTATTTCGAAGGAGAGTTTCCAGACGTTCAAGCCAAATTTCGTCCTGTCTTCTGCCAGCAGTGCGACAACGCTCCGTGCGAACCGGTCTGTCCGACCTACGCCAGCCACCACACCGAAGAGGGCCTGAACGCGCAGGTCTACAACCGCTGCATCGGCACCCGCTACTGCGCCAACGCGTGTCCCTATAACGTGCGGTTCTTCAACTTCTACAACCCGGAATGGGAGAAGCCGCTCCATCTACAGCTGAATCCGGATGTCTCCGTCCGTGAGGTTGGCGTGATGGAGAAATGCACGTTCTGCATCCAGCGCATCAACACAGCCAAGATCGATGCGAAGGCCAACGACGAGACGATCCAGGATGGATCCCTTCAGACTGCGTGTGTCCAGTCCTGTACGGCCAACGCGCTCGTGTTCGGAAACCTGAACGATCCCGAAAGCGAAGTTTCGCGCCTTGCCCACTCGCCACGGGGCAGCAAGTTGCTCGATGAGCTGGGCACCGAGCCCTCGGTGACGTACTTGAACCGGGAAACCTGGCATGAATCCGGAAGCCGATAGGCGGATGACGGAGGACTTCCTCCGCCCACTACTCCACACAACCTGGAAGTTCTACGCGGCGGTCGCCTTCTTTGGCTCCATCGTGCTGGCAGGCTTCGCGACGTGGGGCTACCAGATCTATACGGGTATCGGTATTGCCGGGATCAATTCCCCGGTCTTCTGGGGCTTTTACCTGGTCAACTTCGTCTTCTGGATCGGAATCAGCCACGCGGGCACGCTGATCTCAGCAATCCTTCGGCTGGTGAACGCGACGTGGAGGCGTCCAATCACTCGATGTGCCGAAGCCATCACGGCATTCGCCCTGATGATTGGAGCCCTGTTCCCGCTGATCCACCTCGGCCGAGTGTGGCTGTTCTACTGGCTCCTGCCCTACCCCAGCCAGCGCGGGTTGTGGCCGAACTTCCGGTCGCCGCTCGTGTGGGACTTCTTTGCGATCACCACTTACCTGTTGTCGAGCCTTCTGTTTCTGCTCCTGCCCATGATCCCCGACTTCGCACTGGTCCGGGATAAGACGACCGGCATCCGGAGCAGAATCTACGGTCTGCTGAGCTTCGGCTGGAGGGGAACGCCGAAGCATTGGCACCGGCTGGAATCGGGCATGCACATCATGGCTATCGTCATCCTCCCGATCGCGGTTTCGGTCCACACGGTGGTCTCGTTCGATTTTTCCATGGCCGTTGTCCCGATGTGGCACTCGACGATCTTCGGCCCGTACTTCGTCACGGGCGCGATCTTCAGCGGCATTGCCGCACTGATCATTGCGATGGCACTCCTTCGGAGTTTGCTGCACCTGGAGTACTACCTGAGGCCGATCCACTTCCAGAACATGGGCAAGCTGTTGGTGACCTTGAGCCTGCTCTGGGGATATTTCGTCTTCAACGAGCGGCTGACGGTGTGGTACGGCAACGAGTCTCACGAGACTGGGGTCTTCTGGGCGACCCAGGCCGGCGACTATGCGCCATTCTTCTGGACCATGGTGATCGTCAACTTTGTTGTTCCCATCGTCCTGGTAGGAATTCGCCGCTTCCGTACCATCACAGGTACTGTGATCGCGTCGTGTGGCGTTGTCGTCGGGATGTGGCTCGAACGCTTCCTGATCATAATTCCGTCGCTGTCGTACAAGCAGCTGTCGTACATGTGGGGGAGCTACGCACCGACCTGGGCGGAATTGACGATCATGGCTGCAACCTTCGCCGGCATAGCGCTCCTGTTCCTGCTGTTCTCGAAGTTCGTTCCGATCATCTCGATCTGGGAGCTCAAGGTGGGCGATCAGCCAAAGATCGAGACCGATCAGCCGCTCGCTGATGCGGAAGCTGAGGGTGAACTCGCATGAAAGCGATCTACGCACTGTACTTCAAACCCGACCAGGTGCAGCAGGCGGTAGACGATCTCGAGGCAGCCGGCATCGCCGACTCACAGATCGAGATCGTGTCTTCCGAGCCGTTCGAGCAGTACGCGTTCGGCCAGAGGGATCATGAAACGTGGATGCCGTGGCTTGCCGTGACCGGTGCAGTGATCGGCTTCAGCGCGATCTACGCGTTGATGGATTATGCGCAGCAGGCCTGGCCCCTCAATACTGGTGGTATGCCCATTCTTGCTGTGTATCCGGTCATGGTGCCTCTATTCGAGATGACCATGCTGGGCGCCGTGCTTGCGACTGTCGGTACACTTGTCGTGACTGCCCGGCTGGGCCGTGGTGGAGGTCTCTACGACCCGGAAGTGTCGGACGGCAAGATCCTGGTCGGTGTAACGAACCCTTCCGAATCTGACATCCCCGCAATCGAGCGCTCGCTCGCATCCGCCCAGATCAAGCGTATCCAATAGGCTTCTGTAACCAGAATCGACGGGGATTTGCCTATTCCGTTTTCAACACGAAGGCACGAAGTTCGGTTCCTTCTTCTTCGCGTCTCCGCGAGCCTCCGCGTCTTCGCGTTGAATGACGGGTCTGACAGGGGAGTCGTTCTTGGGTCAAGCCGAGCTACGCGGCGACCTTCTTGTCGATGTAGACGTCTTCCCAGAACTGAATCAGCGCGACCAGCAGAGCCAGTACCAGCGGGCCGACCAGCATTCCGCTGAGGCCGACCATTTTAAGTCCGCCGAGCACACCGACCAGCACGAGAACCGGATGGAGCTTGGAGCGTTCGCTGATCAGCTTGGGCCGGACAACGTTGTCGATGTTGGCCACGATGACGATGCCGTAGACCAGTAGACCGATCCCGGCGAAGGTCTCTCCCTGGAGGATCAGGTCCACCGCGGCCGGGACCCAGATCAACGGGGTTCCAAACACAGGCAGGAACGCGAGGACGACCATGATCGAGCCCCAGAAAACCCAGTTGCCAATCCCGAAGATGATGAATCCAACCGTTGCGACGGATCCCTGTATGACTGCCGTCATCACCTGTCCGTAGAGCACGCCCTGAGTCACGTTACGGACCTCCATGAAGAGCTTTTCCCTGAGGATTGGGTCGAGCGGCAGGAGCTGCTTCAAGTGGTTGAGAAAAGCTTCTCCGTCACGGAATGCGTAGTACATGACGAAGAACATGATGAACAGGCCGAGCAGCAGTTCGGTCAACGACCCGAGCACGTCGGGTGCGATGCCGACGATCGACGCCTGAAGCTGGGTAAAGAACGAGGCAAGCATCTCCTGGAAATCAAACTGGTTGCCCATTACGCCGCTCAAGTAATCCCCGAGGCGCTGTACGTTGGACATCTCAAACGTCGTGAACGCCCCGCTTACCTCTCGCGCCAGGCGCTGGGCCAGCAGGAAGTACGGTGCGACCAACAGCAGCAGAGCGATCAATGTCGACAAGGCGGAGGCAACACTCGGCTGGCCGGTCCGATTCCTCAGGAACCCATAGATGGGAAATAGTGTGTAGGTCAACACTCCGGCCAGGACGATGAACGACACGAAGGGCCAGATCACGAGGATCGAAAGGATCCCGATGATCAGGAAGACGACACCGAAAATGACGTTCTCTCTTCTCATGTTTCAGCAGCTGTCGTCACCCGATTGCACAATTGGAGACGGAGCGGACAAACGCCGCGACGTACTCCAAGCTGCGGTCATCGGCCAGCGGCCCATTCTCGCACAGAATTATCGGTCACCCGTGTTGGACGGAGTAGTCCGCTGAAGGTCAGAACCGGGAGCGGTAGCGACGGGGTCGGAAAACGACGGGCCATTCCTTAGCGTCGGGCCCACCGGCCCACGGGAACGCCATTTTTTCCGGAGTGCTCCGACTACTTGCAAAGCGGAAACTGGGGGAACTCGCGCTGGCCGGTCCCCCCACGCCATGCTTTCGCGGTCTCTACCGCTTCGGGGGTACCGGAACGGGGATTACCCGGTCGTTATTGCTTCCGGGGATAGCGGAACGGGGATTACCCGGTCGCTACCGCTTCCGGTTCTGGCTTGAGGCTACTGGCGCTGGCTGAGGTGGGCGTACTTGGCGTAGATGGAGAACACATCGCGGACGTAGGCCTTCGTCTGAACGAATCCGATGTCGGATATGAACACCACCGTGTCGTCCGTGCCTGACTTTGCCTGCCATCGCCGCACGTTTTCGATGCCGCCGTTGTAAGCCGCCAGTGCCAGTTCCGGGTGCTCCAGTTCCTCGATCAGTTCGGCCCAATAGGAAGCACCCAATCGGATACTGATTTCGGGACGGTACAGGTCGTCCGGTTCGAGATCGACGATGCCCACCTGACCGGCGACGCGCGCGGCGGTTTCCGGGATGAACTGCATCAGACCGCGCGCTGCCGCGCCCGATCGCGCGTTCGGGTCGAAACGGCTCTCCTGCCACATGATCGCCCGAAGCCAGATCGGGTTCACGCCCGCGTCGGCCGATTCGCGGCAGATGTCATCGGCGTAGGCTGTGGGGAAGAGTATGCCCAGCAGTTACAGGTCGTCGGCGTCGTAGTCCCCGTTCGGGTCGAAAAAGGCTGCATCGGGTGGGCGCAACCGGTCCGCATACAGCATTGCCTTGCGGAAGTCCGAGGCCAGATATGCCAGGTCGGCAAGAGCTTCGTCCTTCCAGCGCGCGGCCACGCGGTCGGCCCAGTAGAAGGCCTCGTCCCAGAGATGGAGGAACACGAGCTCACCGACCTGGTCCGTTTCGAGCTCTCCTCGGTTCAGGAACGTGCGGGTTCGGGAAAGCCGCTGCCCCCGGGCCGCCTCCGCGACCTGGACACTGTCGCCCGCCCCGCAAAGCTCCGGGCCGGGTCGTCGCGTCGTTCGACGGACGATGCCGAGAAGGTCGCCGGCCGCGCTCGGAGTGTCGCCCAGCATCTCGGTGGACTTCAGTCCGTAGTAGCTGAACGGATCGGAGCGGGCGAGATCTTCCCAGATGCCCGCCGCCTCCAAGCCCAGTCCCAGCTTCAGGAGGCTCATGGCCTGGAAGAAGCGCACTTCGGTGCGGTCGGTTCCGTTGGGAGACGTTCGAAGGCGCATGCCGGCCAGATCGGCAAACAGATCGGCCGCCGTCCGGTAATCCCCATCGACGTAGCGCAGCTTGGCTCGGGTGAACAGCAGGACCTGGCGGTTGGAAGTAGACGGCTGTTCCCCAAGCGCGCGATCGATCCACTCATGCGCCAGACCATGCTGTCCCATCACCCGGTAGACGTCGATCAGGTTTCGGATAGCTGACCGTCGCTGGTTGCGGTCGTCGTAGGTTTCGATTACATGGAGGTAAGCGGCCGCCGAAGCGGGGAAGTCTTCCTTGCGCCAGTAGCAGCTGGCGATCTGATAATCAGCATCGCGTTCCCAATCCGTGCCCGGGAAACGATTCACCGTCGTCCGGTACACGCGGATCGCTTCGTCGTATCGCCCCTGTTGGAAGTAGGTCCGCCCGAGTTCGTAGTGTGCCTCCGGTCCGAGATTCTGGTCCTCCAGCAAGGTCGTCCAGGCCGCGGCTGCGCGGTCGAAAACCCTGTGGGCATAGAACGCGCGGGCGAGCGACCGACGCTGCCGCGCCGTTGCCAGCCCGCTCCGTCCGTCCAGACTACTCGCCGCGCGGAGCGCGATCTCGTCGGTCTGTCTCTCGGCGAGAAGCCGCCACATCGCAGCTTGGTCGTCCCGGATCCGGGCCAGCTTCCAGCGCGCTTCGCGCCCTCCCAGCGAAGCGTAGATCGGAATGGCGATCGCGTCGGGCGCCTCGTCGGCGACTCGCATTCGGAGGTCGGCAGGGAAGTCCGAAGGTAGGCGGTCGAAGTACCGAACGGCCAGGTCCGTGTCACCCGTGTGGATGGAAGTCAATGCCAGGTGCCAGAGGGCCAGCGGGTGCAGGACGCTCGTCCTGCGGATCTCACCGAACGCCTCCCGGGCACCTTGCCAGTCTTCGAGGCTTTCCGCGATCCGCCCACGCAGGTAATACAAATTATTGCGGTCAAAGTACTCCGGGTCGCTTGCCGCCGCTTCATCCAGCAATTCGGCCGCGCCGGCGAGATCGTGGCTCTCAAATCGGTCAAAAGCACGCTCGATAGTGGGTGACAGCATGCTGGATGCGATCAGTAGTGGTAGCAACGATGAAATCATGACCCGGTGTATGATGAAGCTATTTTATAGGAGACACGAACTCATATGACAGCAAGTTTCATCGATGGAACCGCGATCGCGGGACGCATCCGGGACGGTGTTGCGGCAGACGTCGAGTCGTTGAAAGCGAAGGGAATCGATCCGGGTCTGGCCGTCGTGCTGGTCGGGGCGGATCCCGCTTCAGCGTCCTACGTCGGCATGAAGGCGCGGATGTGCAAACGTTTGGGCATCGTCAGTCGCCGGGTCGAACTGGCTGGGGAGTCGACGACTGCGGACGTTCTCGCGACCGTGCGTGCGTTGAACGAGGACGACGGGATAGATGGAATCCTGGTTCAGTTGCCGCTGCCCGCCCGAATCGACAAGTACGCCGTTCTCGAGTCGGTTGTACCCGCCAAGGATGTTGACGGTTTCCATTCCGCCAACATCGGTTCCCTCGTGCTCGGCCGCGAAACTTTAGTCGCTTGCACCCCTTCCGCGATCATGGAGATCCTCCGGGCGTCGGACGTTCGCCTGGAAGGTGCTCGTGCCGTCGTCCTGGGCCGAAGCGACGATGTTGGCAAGCCGCTCGCGCTGCTGCTGATGCACGCCAATGCGACCGTAACGATCTGCCATTCGCGGACGAAGGATCTCGCAGCGGTGACCCGGGAAGCCGACATCGTTGTCGCCGCGATCGGTCGTACGGCGATGGTCACCGCGGAGTTCATCAAGGAAGGCGCCGTCGTGATCGATGTGGGCAGCAACCAGGTTGCCGAGCGCGCCGAAGTCGTTCGGTTGTTCGGGGCCGATTCGCCCCGCCTCGAGCAGTTCGACCAACGAGGATACATCTGGGTTGGTGATGTCCACGAGCGGGAAGTCCTTCCGGTTGCATCCATGCTGTCTCCTGTGCCCGGCGGCGTTGGGCCCATGACGATCGCCATGCTCATGCGCAACACGCTGTCGGCGGCCAGGCTGCGGAGACCTGATTGATGCTGCGTGTCGGCCTGACCGGCGGTATCGCCAGCGGAAAGACGACCGTTGGCGCGATGTTCGTCGAACTGGGCTGCCACCTGATCGACTCCGACCAGATCACCCACGAACTGCTGGAGCCCGGTCAGGAGGTCCATCGGGCCGTCATCAGGGAATTCGGTCCGGAGATAACGACGCCCGACGGAAGAATCGATCGAGCGGCCCTCGGCGAGATCGTGTTTGCCCACCCGGAACGTCGCGAAACGCTGAATGGTCTGGTACACCCCGCGGTGATTCGTCGTCAGAATGAATTCCTCGAGGGTATCTCAGCGGAACATTCCGATGGCATTGGGATTGTGGATGCGGCGCTGATGGTTGAGGTGGGGACCTACAAGAACTACGAGCGCCTGATCGTCGTCACGTGTCGCCCCGAACAGCAACGTGAGCGTTTGCTGGCACGTGGCCTGTCGGCCGAAAGCGTGGCATCGCGGATCGAGTCCCAGATACCCATGGATGAGAAGGCGCGATACGCTGCCTTCGTCGTCGACAATTCCGGAACTCTCACAGACACACGGCGGCAGGTGGAGGTGATATACGGTGAGTTGAGTGAAGCGGCCGGCTCGTGAGGGTAGTTAGTGGCCTGTACCACCCATATTGGGACCAGCGCCGATGGGTCTTCGAGGCGAGGTCGAGGCGCGAGTCGGAAGTCGATGCTCATTCATCGACGACGGCTCGCAACGACGAAATCGCCTCGAACCCCCATCGGCCCGAAGGGTTGCGGCGAAATGGCATCGTCTTCGGCGTCATCGGCTTCTCGCAATGAAAGCCATTTCCTCGGCGCCGATTCCTTGAATCCAATACCATTTGGCCGCAACGCTGGTCCCAATATGGGTGGTACAGGCCACTAGAGCTGCCAAAGAACTGCAGGGGCGCTCCATTGTGGGTGCCCCTGCAGTTTGGATTGGCATGTTTCAGTTTGTCAGGGGGCGGCCGGATGAGCGTCTTCCGGTTCTGACGGCGTCAAAGGCCTCTTCGTTCCGCCGTTGCATGGTGAATACCTCAAACCCCATCCCCATGAGCCGCTCGATGTCCGCCGTGTTGTTGGCCGGATAACTGCAAGCCACCTCAAATTCCTTGCACGCGGCAAGAATGGCGGCAACACCGGCGTCGAAGCCCTTCTGGTCGCGCACTCGCTCTCCGTCGGCATTCCTGGGCGAGAACACCCCTCCGAGCGTTCCCGCGCCCACGATCAAGCTGCTGATGCCCGGAACGGCCGCGATCGCGCGTACGTTCGCGATACCTTCCCTGCTCTCAACGATGCCCCAGAGGACCAGTTCTCCGTTCGGGTTGATCGGCCACACGTCGGCGCGCTCAAGGTACTCTTCGGGGGTCATGCCCCAGTAAGCGGCCGCAAGTCCCGTACCCTCCTCGGGTCGGGTGCCGCCTTTGGAGCGGAAGCGCATCGCCGCAATCGCCTGCCGAACCTCGGCGGCACTCTCCACCTCCTGCATCATGATCCCCGCGTGGCCCGCGTTCAGTTGGTCCACGATGCGTGCAGTGGCGCGTTGCTCGTCGCCGTGGATGATCGGGATCTTTGAAATATATGCATGATCGCGCATCGACCCACCCGCGGCGAGCATAGCTGCCATGTACCCCATGAATCTCTCGGCCGAAGCGGGGGAGTAACTGCTGTACTCGAAGTCGCTGAGTTTATTGGCGACAGTTTCCCGTGCGACGTCTGCCAGTACGGGCTGTGGCTGTGGCTCGGCCTGTGGCGTCGTTGCCTCGCCCCCACGGTTGGCTGGCCCGCGTCCCCGGCCCCTCGGACCGCCGCCTCGTCTGGCGCTGATCGCCGGATGTGTCACCCCAAACACCGGCAGCCCCTGCTCGAGAAGCACGATCATCGGATTCAACCGCTCCATGCCTGGAGCCTGTTGTCCTATCGACGGGCTTGCGAGGACGGCCAGCCCGAGCACAACTACCAAGAACCTCAATCGCATCAGATCCTCCCTCTACCGGATCGGCATTTCGATCCTGATGAACTGTGATGCTACGCCTCGAATGGTTCGGTTGACAAGGATCGAGTGTCGACCACCTTCCCTCTGCGGGAGGCCCGTCAATCTGCCGAGCTTCCAAGCGTTTCGCCGAGGCGCGTCGCCACCACGGCTCCGGAGAAGAAGGTGAGACCAGCGATCGTCCAGATCGACGCACCGAGGCCAAAGGCGTCGGCAACGACGCCGGCGAGGATGGCGCCCACCGCGTACCCGAGGTCGCGCCATAGGCGGTAAACACCCACCGCGGACGCCCGCCACGTCGGACGGGCCACGTCGCCGATCACTGCGAGCAGCGTCGGGTAGACCATCGCGGTTCCCGTGCCGAGCAACACCGAGCCCACCACGAACCCAACGAACCCATTGGACATCGCGATCACCGCTATCCCGGCTGCCTGCACCCACATTCCGGTGACGATGAGCAACTTGCGGCCGATGCGGTCCGAGAGCGCTCCGGTGAAGAGCTGTCCGCGGCCCCAGACCGCCGGGTAGATCGCCGCGAGCACGCCGATCTGCTCCAGGGTCATGCCCGCTGCGGCGAAGGCGCTGGGGAAGAGTCCCCACGCCATGCCGTCGTTGAGATTGTTGACCAGACCGGCCTGGCTCACCGAGGAGAGGTTCCTGTCGAGGAGTGACGTCCGACAGAAGACCTCACGCGGTGAGGGAGTGTCGTTGGGTGGAAGATTCCGGGCGAGTCGTGATTCTTCCGTGACGTGATGCCTGGTTTCGCGAACAACCAGCGCCGAGAGACCAAGGCCCAACGCTACGAAGCCGACACCGAGGTAAAAGGGTTCAGGCCGCAGGCCGTATCTCGTAGCGATCCAGCCGGTGCCGAGGGCGGCCAGCGCCACGGCGAAGTAGCCGGCGAACTCGTTGAGTCCCATGGCAAGGCCGCGATTTTTCGGTCCGGCCAAATCGATTTTCATGACCACCGTAGTGGACCAGGTGAGCCCTTGGCTCACACCGAGCAGAACGTTGGCCGCGAGGATCCACGACCACGAAGGTCCCCACATCAAAAAGAAGGGCACAGGTGCGGCCACGAGCCACCCAACAACGAGGACGATTTTTCGGCCAAATGCGTCGGAAAAGCGGCCCGCGAAGTAGTTCGCAAGCGCCTTGGTGATGCCGAAGACGGCGATGAAGGAGAGAACGGCGGTACGTGCCGCCAGGTGGAACTCCTCCTCCGCGATGGCTGGCAGGATGCTCCGCTCCATGCCGACCATAGCGCCGACGAAGGCGTTGACGAGAACCAGCAGGGAGAACTGCGCGAGATTCTCGCGGATTCCGAGACGGGGAGCCTTGCTCACTTTCAGGGCGTCAAGCGGTTCAACATGCGCGGGAAGGGAATCGTCTCTCTAACGTGATCCAGTTTGCAGATCCAGGCCACGGCCCGCTCGATCCCCATGCCGAATCCGGAGTGCGGAACGGCGCCGAACTTGCGCAAATCCAGGTACCAGCCGAAGACTTCCTTTGACAGGCCGTGCTCGTCCAGGCGTTCCAGAAGCAGGTCGTGACTGGCCGTCCGCTGGCCTCCACCGATGATCTCGCCGTATCCCTCCGGGGCCAGCACGTCGACGCAGAGCGCGACGTCAGGTCGGTCCCGATCGGGCTCCATGTAGAACGCCTTGATGGCGCTCGGGTACCGGTGGACCATTACTGGTCGGTCAAACTGTTCAGACAGAATCGTCTCATCCCCGCCGCCGAAATCGCCTCCCCACTCGATCTTGGACCCGTTCTTCCGGAGGATCTCCACCGCTTCGTCGTATGAAATCCTCGGAAACGGCGGGACGATCGATTCCAGCGTAGACACGTCCCGTTCGAGCGCCTCAAGTTCGTCGCCTCGCCTGTCAAGGACTCGCCGAACAATGAAGCTGATGAACCGTTCGGAAAGATCCATCATGTCTTCGAGGGTCGCGTAGGCGACTTCGGGTTCGACCATCCAGAATTCGGTCAGGTGTCTTCGTGTCTTAGACTTTTCCGCCCGGAAGGTCGGCCCGAAACAGTAGACCTTGCCCAGTGCGGCCGCGGTGGCTTCGTTGTAGAGCTGGCCGGACTGCGTGAGGTACGCCTGATCGTCGAAGTAGCCGACTTCGAACAGGCTCGTCGTGCCCTCGCAGGCCGCCGGCGTCAGGACCGGAGTGTCGCAGAGCGTGAAGCCGTCGTCGTCCAGAAAATCTCGGACGGCGCGCACGATTTCGTGGCGAATGAGCAGGATGGCGCGCTGCCTGCGGGATCGTATCCACAGGTGGCGATGGTCCATCAAGAATTCGATGCCGTGCTCTTTCGGCGTGATTGGGAACTCGTTCTCCTGGGAGACGATCTGGACCGGCTCGATGCCTGTCACGTCCAACTCGAAGCCGCTCGGCGCCCGCTCGTCTTCACGAACCGTTCCGATGACGACAATCGAGGATTCGTGAGTCAGGTCCGACGCTATTGCGAAAGTTTCTTCGGGTACTGCTTTCTTGAACACGACTGCCTGAATGTAGCCGGTACCATCCCGCAGGGTCAGGAACCGGAGCTTGCCGCTCGAGCGCTTGTTGTGCAGCCACCCGCGGATCGAAACCTCCTCGCCTACGTGCTTTCCAACGCTCTCGATATATGTCGTCGTCATGGTTCCTCCGAACCGTCGATCGAGTACTTTTTCCGGAATTCCTCGAGCGATGTCCGCGCTTCTTCGACCAGGCTGGCGAGCCATCGCCCGGCTTCGTGGCCGCGATCGAATTCGTCGCCCGCCACCTCGAAGATGAACGGCCCCTGGTAGTCGGCGTGGACGAGTCTTTCGACAAACGCGGCCCAGCGGCCGGCGCCGTCGAACGGCCAGAGGTGCGAATCCTCTTGGCCGTTGTTGTCGTTGAGGTGGATTGCGCCGACTCGCTCCAGCTCGGGGGCCGATCCGGCGAGCCGGCCGTGGCCGCTATCGTAGCAAATCCCGACGTCGGGCACCCGAGCGGTATCGAGGAACTCCCGGATCCGGTCGAGGGATGAAATTTCGTTCGGGATATTTTCGATCAGGATGCCGACACCTGCAAACGAAGAGATCGCATGAATCAGGGAGTACGCGCGGTCGAAATGGATGGGGTTGAATCGTTCGCCAGCGATTCCCAGATGGACGACGACGTGCGCGACCAGCATGCGGTCGGTCAACTCGAGGGCACGCTTCACTTCGTCGATCGCCTCGCGCCGCTGAAGCTGTCCGGTGGCCAGCGGGGAGATCGGTCGGGCGGATTTCGGTCCGACCTGTTCGAAGTAGGTAGGTGCAGCGAGGGCGGTGGCAGAGCATGGGTTTCGAAGAAACCCGCGATCGACCGTTGGACAGCGCGGTCGTGGTAGTCCTGGTGGGGACGGTTGGCATAGAGCTCCAGCTGACGGAAGCCTGCCCGACGCAGCCTGTCGAGCAGACGCGGCGTAAGTTCTTCGTCGCGAAACGAATACGTTGATATTCCGAACTCCATACGGCCCTCCCCCTCGTCGGGGACACCGGTTCGAGGGTGCTGCCCAAAGCGACTTGTCATGCTATGATTTTTTGCATGTTTCGTAAATCTTCGGGACTTGTCTTGATCCTGTTGATCTCGGGCGTATTTGCCAGCGCCCGAGCTCAAGCACTGACGGCTACGATCGATCGGGATCTCCGAGTGTTTGCTGTGCTGGCGGCTCTCAACGCGGCCGGATTCGATGTCGATCTAGGCCCCGAATACCACCCGGTTCGCCAGGCCGTTCGGGAGCGCGTCGCTGGTATCGACCCAGATCTGCTGGCTCGTCTCAGGCAGTATTACGAAAGAGAGCGCGGCGACGAATCCGACGCGGACCAGCTTGCGAAGTATGTCTCGCTGGCATTAGCACTGACCGACCCACCGGGGATGCGGTTCATGATGCGCGAGGAACTGCGGCCCAACGACGCACGAGAGATCGGTGATTTCGTTCCGCTATTGGACGAATTCTATCGGGAGGCCAGGATTTCAGTGCTCTGGTCAAGTCTCGCCTCCGATTATGACGAAGCATTCGCGGCGATGGTGCCGGCGCTCCGGGAAGCGATCGTCGGGAGCGACGCCTTTCTTCGGCTCCCTCTGGGCGATCTCACCTCACGCCGTCTGGTGATCTTGCTGGAACTCGCAGCCCCTGTCGGAAGTGTCAACGTACGGAACTATCGCGACAACCTGTACGTCCTGCTGGGCTACCCCGCGTCGGCTCCTGTCGGGATCGTTCGATCCGCTTATCTGCACCTGAAACTCGGGCCCATTATCGCAGCGGCGCGTCCTCGATTCCGGCAGTGGAGCACGATGCTCGACTGGATCCAGGATGTCGACGGCGTACAGCGCGAATTCGCGAACGATTTCGAGATCCTGGTGACGGAGTCGCTGATCCGTGCAGTGGAGTTGAGGCTGACGACCGATTCGGAACGATCCGACAGCGAACTGATCGAGGAAGCCTACCGCCAGGGCTTGTTGTTGACGCCATTCTTTTCCGAGAAATTCGACGACTTTCTGGGTTCAGGGCGTGGCATGCGGGAGTACTTTCCGGATCTGCTGGCTGCGATAGACGTCGGTAGGGAAAGGCAGCGGTTCGACGAACGCTTTCACGAGATCTCTTTGAGCGAGAGTGTCCCAACGATCCTGCAGGTGCCGCTGCCCCCGGACCCGGTTCGCCCGATTCTGCTCGAGGCACAGGACGCGATGAACTCCGGCGACGACGAGGCGGCGCGGACGGCTTTC
Source organism: Terriglobia bacterium (assembly GCA_965206125.1). Lineage (GTDB taxonomy): Bacteria > Acidobacteriota > Terriglobia > 20CM-2-55-15 > 20CM-2-55-15 > CAXWPM01. The sequence continues at coordinate 15,382 of CBDBIN010000034.1, read as the reverse complement.
GAGCGAGTCATCGATGGTTTCGACCAGACCAACGGCCCTGCGCTGTATGGCCTCGGCCTGTTGGCCAGCAGGGAAGAGGATGCCGAGCGGGCGCTCGAGTACTTCAGGAGGGCGGTCGAGAGCAGTTCGGTGGAACCGTCGATGAGGATATGGGCCCACGTGTACCTGGGGAGGATCTACGATATCCAGTGCGACCGTGAGGCCGCGCTCGCCGAGTACCGTTCGGCGCTCGGGTCCGGCGACGATACCGAAACGGCGCTTGCGGCCGCCACGGCTGGGTTGGAAGGACCATTTGGGGGCGGATGTAACTGATTCTCGGTGACGATCCTGCCGGTAGTGCCTCAGTTAAACTGAGACACTACCATCCTGCCACGAAACTTGACAGTGTCGAATGGGCCAAATATCCTTAGAGTTTCGCTATACGATAAGTACTGAAGGAGATATCTGTGATGATGATCAATAGACGGGTCTTGTGTGTCGCGGGAGTATTGTGCCTGCTTCTCGCCCAGACTGCCCTGGCCGAGCAGCGCGGCCGTGGCGGCCGCGGCGGCCGCGGTGGCCGAGGCCGAGGACGGCCCCCGGCGACGGTGACATTCTCACCGCAGGCGCAGACCGAGGAAGAACTTGATGCGTATCGCGCGATCGAAGCGGAACAGAGTATTGCGGCCCGTTTGACGCTGCTGGCGGATTTCCTGACGGCCTTTCCTGACAGCGAGTTGACCTACGTGGTTCAGCGACTGCGCATGGCGGCGTTCATGCAAGCAGGCAACTTCCGTTCGGCGATTCCAGTCGCCCAACAGACGATCGCCGCGCACACCGCCTTCTTCGAGGCCAAGAGGGTGGCGGTCGAAGCCTTGCCTGAGCCGCCAGAAGACTGGACCGGCTTCCAGATTTCCTTCACCAACGCCAAGTCATCCTATCTGCGCACGATACTCGACGCGCACAACAGGATGGGCGATATGCCAATGGTGATCGAGTCGGGCCTGCTCGCCGTTGCAGCGGAGCAGGAAGCCTACGACATGTACATCGCCACGGTCGAAGAAGGATCGCCTGAGTACCAGCAGGCGTTCCAGCAACACGGCCAAACGGGGGTGATCTTCACACAGACGCTGATGGCGGCGTATCAGGAGACCAACAACTCCGACAAGACGATCGAGTATGCACAGATGGCTCTCGATACGAATCCTCAAGACCTGCTGGCCCTGATCACGCTGTCGACGACGCTCGCGGAGCGGCCGGCCGACGATGGGGATGAGCGCGATTCGCAGATGGAAGTCGCCGAGGAGCATGCCAAGACCGCGGTCATGATGGTCGAAGCGATTGTCAACGGCCCCGACAGTGCCCAAATGAGCCCGGGGCAGAAGGGTGAGCTGCTATCGGCCGTCCATTCCACGCTCGGCCTGGTGTACCTCAACCAGGATGAGTTTGGGGATGCCCAGACAGAGTACCAGATATCTCTGGAAGCCAAAGGCGACGACCCGATCGCCTACTTCCGTCTCGGCCTGGCATACGCCCAAGACAACAAGACTGAAGAGGCGTTAGAGTCACTGGCTCGGTCCATATTCCTGAAGGGCGTGACCGAAGGGCAAGCTCGGGACATCCTGACGCAGATGTGGGAGAGCCTCGAGCGGACTCCCGAGGCCATGGAGGAGTTTATCCAGGAAGAGGGTGGAAAGATCGGGAGCAACTAGCCCGCATTTCTCACCAGTGGTGTGCTGCAGCGCCGGATACATCCGCCAGTACTGCGTTGCGTTCAGTCGGGCTCCTCGACGTATTGTTTGAATACGCCTCGGTCGCCCTTCCCTCACGCGCACTTGCATGGCCCGCCAAGGGCCATGCCAATACATGTCCTGGCGGTGTCTGTATCCTACCGGGCCACGAGGTGGCCCGGCGGGCTTCGCGACTACAACTGGTGAGAAAAGCGGGCTAGCAGCCCACCAGGAACGATCCTGAACGATCGGCCAAAGGCGGTCCCGACGGGACCGCCTTTTTTGTTCCCATCCGCCGCCAGCCCACATTTCTCACCAGTGGTGTGCTGCAGCGCCGGATACATCCGCCACTACCGCATTGCGCTTGGTCGGGCTCCTCAACGTACTGTCAAGTACGCCTCGGTCGCCCTCCCGGCGCGCGCCCAGCATGGCCCGTCGAGGGCCATGCCAAATGCCCTGTCGGCGTCTGTATCCTACCGGGCCACGAGGTGGCCCGGCGGGCTTCGCGACGACAACCGGTGAGAAAAGCGGGCTAGAGATGAAGAGTGTAGACGAACTGGAGCGAGACCTGGACTACCGGTTTCAGGAACCGGAGTTGCTGCTGCGCGCGCTGACCCACACCTCGTATGCGTACGAGCAGGGCATGGGCGCTCAGGACAGCAACGAACGCCTGGAGTTTCTGGGCGACGCGATACTGGGTTTTCTGATCAGTGATTTCTTGTGCCGGGCGCAACCCAACCTTAACGAAGGACATCTGTCTAAGCTCAAAGGGTTCCTTGTGAGTGCGGCGAACCTCGTCGGGTATGCCGAGCAGGTTCGACTCGGGGAGTACCTTCGGCTGGGGAAGGGCGAAGAGAAGACGGGGGGCCGGAGAAAGCAGGCCCTCCTGGTGGACGCGTTTGAAGCGGTAATCGCGGCCGTGTACCTGGACGGCGGCATCGAGGGTACACGCGAAGTCGTGCTGGCTTTCTTCCGCCGCCAGATTGCCGAAATCACCGAATCGGCCGAACCTGTATCGGATTTCAAGTCCACCCTTCAGGAGACGCTGCAGGCGGGCGGACAGGATGTAGCCAGGTATCGGCTGGCAGATGAGACCGGGCCCGACCACCAGAAGCTGTTTACGGTGGAGGTGGTGATCGGAGGGGAAGTGGCTGCCAGAGGGCGCGGCCTGACCAAGAAGGCGGCAGAACAGGCGGCCGCAATGAGCGCTCTGGAGCATCTCTCGACAGTGTGACGTTCCCGTGGGTGGAGTTAGAATTGATCTGGCGTCCTTGCTGGCTGGGTGGCTGGAATTAAAGCTATAGACACGCTATAGTGGCCTTTTCCTGAGCCCCACGGGCTGCTAACGAGTTATACGCAAATGTCCGACGAAGCCAACGACACGAAATCTACCGGCCGCGAGTACTTCGAGTCGCTCGTGATCACCGTCATTCTGGCGCTCTTTGGGACGACGTTCATCATCCAGGCTTTCAAGATCCCCACGCCTTCCATGGAGGATAACCTTCTGGTCGGCGACCATCTACTCGTGAACAAGTTTGCGTTCGGAACGCCCGGCGCGGTCATCGACAGAATTCTGCCGTTCAAGGATGTCGAGCGTGGCAACATCATCGTCTTCCGCTACCCGGGGGACCTGACGAAGCATTACGTCAAACGTGTTGTCGGCCTTCCGGGCGAGCGGTTGAAGATCGTCGACAAGCAGGTGTTCATCAACGGCGAACCGATCGAGGAACCCTACAAGATTCACCGAAGTCCGCCCGGGAGGTATGCGGACCCGTTCCGGGACTACTTTCCGCCCCGGCCGCACCCCGGTCGCCGCTACAGCGGCGTCAATCAGGATCCGTACTGGTACGAGGAGTTCCTCAGAGAGACTGAGATTCTGATACCCGAGGGGCACTACTTTGCGATGGGCGACAACCGGGATGACAGCGCCGACAGCCGCTACTGGGGATTTGTTCCGAGGGAAGACATCGTCGGCAAGGCCCTGGTCATCTACTGGTCGTACGAGACAGATTCCGCAGAGTACCGGCGCACCGGCGTCGGCGACCGGTTTCAGCAGATCATCGATCTCGGGACGAACTTCTTCCGGAAGACGCGCTGGTCCCGTACGTTCATGGTCATTCGATAGGTCCGATGCCTCCCCGCCTGTGGGTCGTCGTTGCCGTTCTGCTTATGGCCGCCGCGTTCGCCGGGGGGCTCTGGTTGGGGGCTTCGACCAGAGCCGAAGAGCCGACCGCTGAAGCCCTCGAGCAATTCGACGACATCTCGCCCGAAGCCGCCGCTTCGCTAGGTCGCAAGATTGCAGCAATTCGCGGTGCCGAGGGCGAGGCGGGCCGAACCGAGCCCGAAGCCCTCATAGCCTCGGAGATCGAGTTGGAGTCTTTCGTTCTCTATTCGATGGCGGATGAGATTCCTGCCAAAGTCGAAACAATCGACATCGCGATCGGAGACGACCTGATTTCGGCAGCCACGGAACTGACCTTCGAGACCGAAGAGGGGAGCGGCAACCCGATCGTCGACGCACTGCTCGGTGGGACGCACAGCCTGTTCATAGAGGGCAGGTTGACAACGGATTCCGGTCAGGGACGATTTGAACTGCAAAGAGTTCGGGTCGACGGTTTCCCCGTACCCCTGCTCGTCATCGAAGCGCTGATCCGCCGGTTCGTAACGCCCCGTTTCCCAGAAGTCGATCTGGACTCCTCGTTCCGGATACCGTGGGGAATCGAGGAAGTCGGACTCACTCCGGGATTGGCGACGATTGGCTACTAGTTAGTTGTGAGTAGCAGTCGTCAGCCATCAGTGGTCACTCTTGCCAAGAGCTAGTGGCCAACAGCCAACAACGAAGTACTGATAACTGAAGACTTCAGATGATCAGTCGTCAGCAATCAGTAATGAGCAGCGACCAAAGAAGCTCGTCGCCCGTCGTTGGCCGTTCGTCGATAGCGCCGCGTCCGAAGCCTGGAGTTTGAAATGCGAATAGCGAAGATCGTTCTGGTAGCCGTTCTCGTCTTCATCGCGGTCCCGAAGAGTCTCCACGCTCACGGGAAGCGGCACGGAGCGTCACCGCAGTCGATCGTCCCTCCGCGTATCGCGAAAATATCTCCGAGCGTTTTTCTTAGAGGCGCAACCACGACTGCGCTGATTGACGGCACCAACCTCCAGGATGTTACGGCCGTGGCTGTAAGTCAGGAAGGTATCTCCGCATCGATAGTCGCTGTAGGCGGAAGTGCCGTGGAATTAACGATCGTCACCGCGCCAGATGCTGCATTTGGAAGAGTGACACTGTCGGTGATGGCGGCTGCAGGGAGTCAAGCCCATTCTTAGTTGAAACTCTCCACGGCTCACGATTGGTCACGCAACCTTCTTCTTCGATCTCGTCGACGTCTTCGCCTCAATCTTCAGCTCCCGCCTGAGGGCTTCGCGGAGCTTTGGAAGATGACGGTAGCCGATCACCTTCCTCAAGCGTCGTTCGATGTCGATGAGCGCCGTCGCCAACCAGCGCTGCCGCTGGCTCGAGTTCTTCCAATGATCGACCTTCGCGCACCTTTCCTCGACGAGGGCATTGACCGATTCCAAGCAATTCGTCGTCTTGAACGAACGGCCCAGGACCCCGTACACGCCGAGTCGATGCAACGTGAGGGTCTCCTCCAGGCCTTCCTCAAGGCTCGCAGCGGCCGATTGGGTTCGCTCCTCGAGCTCTCCATGGAGCTGTTCGAGGGCCGCCCGGGCTTCGTTGTACTCCGGGCGCTGGTACGCACGCTGAAGCCGCTTGCGCCACGCGGCTTGCTCGGTCTTCGACAGGTAGCTCACCACGTTCTCGCGTTTGTGCCATTGGCAGCGTTGGACCAGGGCTCGATTACCGAATGCCCGCTTGACTGCCGCGCGCAGACCTTTGCCGCCGTCGACGATCACCAGCACGCCTTCAGAGATGTCCAGGCCTCGCTCCATCAATGAACGGAGAAACGGAGTCAGTACCTGCTCGTTCTCCGTACTCGTCTCCACGAAGCCTAAGAAGCGTTTGTCGCCCGTAATTGTGATGCCCAGGGCCACAACCATCGTGGCGTCGGCAAACATTTTCCCGTCCAGGAAGATCGCCACCACGTCCTCGGCCGACAGATCCCGCTCCTGCATCTGCCGAAGTTTCGCGGCACTCGCCTGGACGAATCCTCGAGACACCGTCGAGCTCGACAATCCGATGGCTCCTGGAATCGCTTCCGCGGCCGACTCGTAGTTCCGGCAGGAGATCCCATAAAGCACACGTCTGAGAAGCAGTTCGTTCACCGCGCCATCCGGACTGAGTTCCTCGTAGCTCCGAAGCGGAATCTCCCCGCCCGCCACGCTGCGAACTCGAGGCACCCGAACCGGCACCCGCTGGCCCCCGAGCCCCACGGTCCCCGGATTGCTCCCGTGTCGCCGGCCCCTCAACGTCGCCTCCTTTCGCGCGTATCGCTCACCCGCCAACGCCTTCACTTCCTCGTCGAGCAACTCCTCTACGTGCATCAACCCCAGTGGGATCAACGCCCGGATCATCTCCACCTTCGAGTCCAATTCCAGTCCCGAGTACTCCTCCCGGCTCATGACCTCGACCTCACCCAGTACTCGCCTCTTCTTGCGTTTTTTCACCGAACGTAACAGACTCCTCATCTCGGCTCCTTTCTCTTACAGGCTTGATGTTGTTTCTTCCAATACCATCAAACCATAGGGTTTGGAGCCGTTTCAATTTCCAACTAAGATTGGCACACTTTCGCTGCAGGATTTGATTTCGTCATCTTTTCAGTGGTAAGCGGTAAGTGGTCGCAGTCACAAGGCGGACCCATCGTGAGTCGCGATGGAGGAACCCTGACGAAACTGTTGGACGGCCGTCTCCTGTTGGCCGGTGGAAGTGACAGGTCCCTGGCAACCGAACTCTATGAACCGGACAGCGACACTTGGTCCGCTGCGGGGTTTCTCACCGAGCCCCGGAAGGGGCACACTGCGACTCTCTTGCCCGATGGCCGCGTCCTCATTGTTGGCGGTCGGATCGCCGGAGCTCTGGGGACAACCGGAAGGACTGCCGAACTATGGGACGCCGCTTCCCAAAGCTGGACACCGACCGAACCGATGAGCGCCGCAAGGCGGGGTCACGCTGCAACCCTGCTACCCGACGGTCGGGTGCTGGTCACAGGGGGCGTTGAAGCTACCACGCTACCCAGAGCGGAAATCTACGATCCCGTGAACCAGGTGTGGAGCGAGGTTCCGGGAATGCTTGCCCAACGAAGGGGACACGCGACGACTCTGCTTCAGGACGGACGTGTCTTGATCTCGAGCGGAACAGGTCGAAGCGTCGAGATTTTCGATCCTGTGACCGAACTCTGGACATCAACGTCTCCTTTGAACTTCGAACACGTTGCGGGCCAGACAACCCTGCTGCCGGATGGCAATGTACTGTTCACTGGTGGCCCGACCAGAGACGGCGCCGCAGAGGTCTTCGACCCTGTTCAAGTGGTGTGGACGGCAACCGACCCGCAACCGGGTTTCCCCGGCCCATTGTCCAATGCAGTGCTGCTGCCGGAAGGTAGAGTTCTTGTCGCCGATGGTCGAGATAGGGGGACCACCCACCTGTTTGACTGGCGCGACAGGTCATGGATTGAGGAAGGTCCAGTGGACAGGTTCTTCGGCGTCGCAAACGCAATACTCCTGGACACAGGTCGAGCCGTATTCGGGGAAGCTACGCTGTTGTACAATCCTGGTTTCGCCAATCCCGTTCCGACACTCGTCGCGATAGACCAAGCAGTCGTGGATGATGGAGAGCTGGTCAGCGTGTACCTCCGAGGTGAGGACTTCGTGGCCAACTCCAGCGTCCGCTTCGTCCACGACGATGGTACCCCCTTCAGCACTCCGACGGAAACGGCGGTACACACCATTTATCTCGGCCAGAACAAACTCCTCGCGTTTGTCTCCTCCGTGGAAATAGCTCTTGGTGCCCAGAGAAGCCTTCATGTAGTGAACCCAGGTCCCGGCGGTGGCGCGAGCGATGCCTTCGCACTCGAAACAGGAACGGTTGTACCGTCATTGACCCGTATCACTCCTTCGGGGGTTGCGGCCGGCCGCACTGTTGCGGTCGCATTGACGGGAACCGGTCTGGAGGGCGCGACACTGGTGTCGTTCAGCGGCAGCGGCGTATCCGCAACGATTCAACCCGAAGGGACCGGCGACATGTTGTCGGTATTGCTCGAGATCACATCAGATGCTGCCCCGGGCGCAAGAACTGTTACGGTCACGACACCGGGAGGTTCGGCAGCGTTGAACGATTTCACGATCCTATCCCCCGAAATCGCCCGCTCTGCGGTTGCCCCCTTGCCAATTGCGGACGTGGAATCCGGTCCCATCCGAACCGGCTACGTTATCGTGACACCCGACGAACTCTCACCACCCCCTGTCGCTTCCATTACCTATGGAATAGTCCGAAACGGAATCGTGCAATCCCAGGCTGCGGTGCCGCCTTCGGAGCTGGCCGAAGAGGTTGTTTTTTACCTGGACACGGTCACGGACATTGGCCGTCGTTTCGGTATTGGACTGCTCAATCCAACGTCCATCACGAACGTGGTCAGCGCGACGCTCAAGAACAACTCGGGTTCGGTGGTTGGCAGCGGGGCCGAGATCCGCCTCGACGCTTTTGACAGTTTTGCCAGCTTCGTGGATGAGGTCTTTTCGAGCGACATATTCTCTGAGCCATTCGAGGGCAGCGTCATCCTGAGTAGCCCTATCCCGTTCGTCGGCCTCGGCTTTTCGTTCAACGGATCGAGCTTCAGTACCGTAGATTCCCGCCTCGGGGATCCTTCAACACCGTTGCCGACGCGTCAGTTGTCGGGCTCAGCGATTACGGACGAAGGAACCATCGGAGGAGGCGCAGCAGTTCCGTTCGCCCAGTTTGCCCTGGGTGGCGGCTGGTCCAGCCAGATTGCGCTGGTCAACAACACCGACGAGGTAATCGCGGGCCGGGTGGACATCTTCGATCCTGGCGGATCCCCGATGGCGGTCACTTTCAACGGTCAGACCCGTAGCACGTTTAGGTATGCCATCCCAGCCGGCGGGTCAATCCTGCTAGCTCCGCGGGACGCGAACGGACAACCACCGATGTGACTTTCCCCCGTCGCAAGCCGCGGGCGTCGGCCCACTGAAACCAAGGGCTTGGGAACGCGCTAGTGGCCTGTACCACCCATATTGGGACCAGCGCCGATGGGTCTTCGAGGCGAGGTCGAGGCGCGAGTCGGAAGTCGATGCTCATTCATCGACGACGGGTCGCAACGACGAGATCGCCTCGAACCCCCATCGGCCCGAAGGGTTGCGGCGAAATGGCATCGTCTTCGGCGTCATCGGCTTCTCGCAATGAAAGCCATTTCCTCGGCGCCGATTCCTTGAATCCAATACCATTTGGCCGCAACGCTGGTCCCAATACGGGTGGTACAGGCCACTACTCACTGACCACTCGTCACTCCCAAGGCCTGGACCTTCTCCGCGCGGAAGATGTAGCTCACCTTCGAGCTTTCCTCATCGCGCACGTAGAGTCGACGGTGGTTCAATCGGCGGGCGAGGTCTTCGTAGTGGAAATAACCGAACCGCATGATGCGGTCGGCCATCTTCAGCCAGAACGGCGTGGCGGAAGGACCGACGATCGTCTGGCACACGAAGTGGCCGTTCACTTGTAGGACACGCGAGATTTCCCCCAGCGCCTGGTCATGGTCGGTGAACAGCTGCAGCGCGCCACAGCACATCACCCCGTCGAACACACCGGGCCGGAACGGCAAGGTCAGTGCGCTGCCGCGCACGTAGGCGACATTCGACGCCTCGGGCCGACCTCTTGTCAGCCGGACGGCGCGAGCGAGCATCTGCCTGGACAGGTCGAACCCAATGACCTTGGCTCCGTTTCCCGATTGCGCGACGCTGCGCGTGAAGTTGCCCGGTCCGCAGGCAAGGTCGAGTACCATCTTGCGACTGGTGGGCACCATCATATTCGTGATGCGATTAAGGTCCTCGGGAAAAGAGCGTGCGCTCGTAATGAAATAACCCAGCGGGCGCCACAGGTTGTCATAGATGGCAATAGCCGGCGTGAACTGAAGCAGGTGCTGAATGGGAGTGACCTTCTCCTGGAAGTCAGGCAAGAGGTCGAGGTAGCCGTCCCGGAACGGGAAGTGGGCGCCGCAGCCGTCGCACTTCACGCCCGAATTCGCTCCGACCCGGTTTCCCGAGGTCCAGTGCGCGTCATCCGACCTGCACTTGGGACAGAGGATAATCTCCAGGACTTCCGATAGTGGTGCGCCGTTCAATAAGTTACCGTGGTGATGGAAGTGTTATTGATCTCTGCCTGTATTTCTACTCACGGGCTGCTTGGGCCACTTGAAGATAGGCGATGGGGCTCAGGCTGTCAAGCGACTGATGCGATTGACGTTGCGTGACCGCGGCGATCCTGCGCGGCAAGGCAGCGCAAGCTCTGGTCTCGCAGTTTTGGGCTCTTGCGCCCGTGACTGGTAAAATACAGAGTTTTCATGGACTTCCGACTCGCTTCAAACTACAGCCCGAAAGGAGACCAGGAAACCGCGATCGCCGAGCTCGTCCGGGGCCTGGGCAACGCCGAGGCACACCAGGTTTTGCTCGGGGTTACCGGCTCGGGAAAGACATTCACGATGGCCAAGGTTGTCGAGGCCCTGAATCGTCCGACTCTTGTCCTCGCCCATAACAAGACCCTCGCTGCCCAGCTGTACGAGGAGTTTCGCGGGTTCTTCCCCGACAACGCTGTCGAGTACTTCGTCAGCTACTACGATTACTATCAGCCGGAAGCCTACATCTCCTCTACCGACACCTACATCGAGAAGGAGTCGACGATCAACGACGAGATCGACCGCATGCGGTTGTCGGCCACCCGGTCGCTGTTCGAGCGCCCGGACGTCCTGATCGTCTCGTCCGTTTCGTGCATTTACGGCCTGGGCTCGCCCGAGGCCTATTTCGGAATGTTGCTGATGGTCGAGCGCGGCCAGAAGGTGAAGCGCCGCGAAGTCCTGGCCAAGCTGGTCGAGATTCTCTACGAGCGCAACGACGAGGATTTCAAGCGCGGAACTTTCCGGGTCCGCGGCGACACCGTGGAGGTTCATCCGACCTACGAGAACATCGGCTATCGGATCGAACTGTGGGGTGATGATATCGACCGGCTTTGTACGTTCGATCCTCTTACGGGAGATCTGATTCAGGAACTGGATCGCCTGACCGTCTATCCGAAGAGTCATTTCGTGATGCCGCGGCAGCGGCTGGAACAGGCGGTGACCCGTATCAAGGCGGAACTCAAAGACTGGGAAGCGTTGCTGGAACGGCAGGGCAAGCTGCTCGAAGCGCAGCGAGTCCATCAACGGACCCTTTTCGACCTGGAGATGATCAAGGAGGTCGGCTACTGCCACGGGATCGAGAACTATTCGCGACACCTGACAGGGCGCAACCCGGGCCAGCCGCCACCTACGTTGCTGGATTACCTCCCTGGGAATTCGCTGATGTTCATCGACGAGAGCCATCAGACCGTCCCGCAACTCCGCGCGATGTATAAGGGAGATCGATCCAGAAAGACGAACCTGGTCGAGTACGGCTTCCGGCTACCGTCCGCGCTGGATAATCGTCCCCTGACCTTCGATGAATTCGAGGAACGTGTCGAGCAACTGGTCTACGTGTCGGCGACACCCGGCCCTTACGAGCTGACCCAGTCGAACGGCGTCATCGTCGAACAGGTGATCCGTCCGACGGGTCTGACCGATCCGCGGGTGGAGGTGCGCCCGGTGCGGGGGCAGATCGACGACCTGCTCGGCGAGATCCGGGAGCGCGTCGCGGCAAAGGAGCGAGTCCTTGTCACGACCCTGACGAAGCGCATGTCCGAGGACCTGGCCGAGTACTACACCGAGGTTGGCGTCCGCTGCCGGTATCTGCACTCCGAGATCGAGACGCTTGAGCGCGTCAAGATTCTTCGTGGACTGCGGCGTGGAGATTTCGATGTGTTGATTGGGATCAATCTGTTGAGAGAGGGTCTCGACCTGCCAGAGGTTTCGCTGGTGGCGATTCTCGATGCAGACAAGGAGGGCTTCCTGCGTTCGGCCGGGTCGCTAATCCAGACGATTGGCCGCGCCGCTCGGAACATCAATGGCACGGCGATCCTGTACGCGGATATCGTCACCGATTCAATGTCACGCGCGATCGATGAGACAGACCGCCGCCGAGCAATCCAGGTGGCCTACAACGAAGCCAACGGCATTACACCCGAGACGATTGTGAAGCCCGTGGATATGGCGATGGTCGCAGTGTCGGAGGCGGACTACTTCACGGTCCCGTCGATCGACGCCGTCGGCGAGGAGGACGGAGTCGATCCAGCCGACATCGGGGAGACGATCCTCCGTCTGGAGGAGGAGATGAGGGAAGCCGCTAGGCGCTTCGAGTTCGAACGAGCGGCAGAGCTCCGCGATCGGGCTAAAGCACTCAAGGTAAGCCAGATGGAGCTGGCATCCCCCAAACAGCCGGATGTTTGATCCGGGCCGACGTCCCGCCAGAATCCTTAGGACTCTTCGGCCTCGGACACGACCACAGTCCGGAATCTCTCGGCTAAGATGCGCTCGAGGTGTTAAAATTTGGCAAAGGAGTCCACGATGAAACACGTCTTCAGGATGAGCGTCTTCCTCTGCATCGGGATGCTGGCGACGGGCCTCTTCGGTCAGACCCCCGACGCACCCGACACCCAGCGGGCCGAACCCCAGGAAATCACGCCGGAAATCAGGACGACCATCGAGGGCAACCGCGCGTTCGAGTCAGACGATTACCAGGCTGCGGTCGATGCGTACATGAGTCTGAATACGTTGGGTCTTCCGTCGTACGCCCAGAACCGGCTCGGGTTGTCTCTGTTCATGCTCAGCCGGTTCCAGGAAGCCGGCTCGATTCTTCGCATGGCGACACGCCGCGAAAAAGATCTGTCGGCGGGCTTCAATAACCTGGGCGTGCTCGACTACTCCCAGCAGGAGTTCAAGGATGCCGAGGGACGTTTCAAGGACGCACTCGAGCACGACCCCGACAATCGGATCCTGCAACACAACCTGAGGGCGGCCAAGTATGCACGAGAGAACGGCCGGCGAATCCGCCCGCTGCTAGCCGCCGAACGGGCCGAGGATCCGCTGCTGATCGATTTTCGCGAGGGCGATATCGCGCAGGTGACCATCCTGATGCCCGCGGATGTCTTGGCCGAGGCCGATTTGATATCGAAGAGAGCGGACTCTTTCCTTGCGCGCAAGATGTATGAGGACGCGATCATCGAGTACCGGAGAGGGATCGACCTGGACCGATACAACGCTTCTCTCACAAACAGGCTTGGCATCGCGTACCACCAGAGCCAGCGCCTGAGAGACGCCGAGAGGCAATACAAGAACGCCCTGAGGATCAATCCATACTACGTGCAGGCGCTCAACAACCTTGGTTCTATCGAGTACTCCCGTGGAAACTACCGCCGGGCCGTGGAATACTACGCTGACGCGCTTGACGTTCGATCTGAGTCCCCGACGATCCTCCAGAATATCGGCTCGTGTTTTTTCGCCATGGAACTCTGGGAGGAGGGACTCAGGGCCTATATCCACGCCCTTCGGCTAGACCCTGCGCTCTTCGACACCAGGAGCGGGTTCGGGACGTTGATCCAGACCGCGCAAAGAAACGAGTCGATGGTCAATTTCTATCTCGCGAAGGCGTTCGCGAGTTCCGGAGATCTGGATCGAACGATGTCTTTTCTGTACCGTGCGGTGGAAGAAGGATTCGACAAGGCCGATCTGCTGAACGATCCAGTATTTGAAATCCTCGCCGAGGACGAGCGTTTTGTCCGACTGCTCGGCTCGTTCGGCCAACACTAATCCGTCCTCACCCTGTGACTGGGGCCCCTGTCCAACCCGGTGAGAGCCCACACCGAAAGCCATAACCTGGAATACCTCGAGTTTGCGTGTGACCTCGCTCGTGCCGCTGGCGACGTGCTCAAACATTACGCTTCGAGGGACAAACAGGTTGAGTTGAAGGGCCGAGCGAACCTTGTCACGGTGGCCGACAAGGAAAGCGAAGCACTCATCATCAGCGAGATCCAGGCTCGATTTCCCGAGCACGCCATATTGGCCGAAGAGTCGGGGTTGGTCGATCTGGAGGCCGACTTGGATCGTGGTCGCTGGATCATCGATCCCCTGGACGGAACGACCAACTACGCGCATCAGTTTCCGATGTACTCGGTATCGGTCGGGTTCGAACAGCACGGCGAGAGCCTGTGCGGCGCGGTCTACGATCCCGTCCGAGACGAGCTGTTCAGCGCGAACTGTGGCGGCGGCGCGTTCCTCAACGGCAGTCCGATTGAAGTTTCCGGCACCCGGGACCTCGGCGCCAGCCTGTTGCTGACAGGGTTCCCCTACGACTTCCGCGAGAAAGTAGACAGGGCCATGGTCCTGTTCCGCGCTTTTCTGATGGCTTCCCAGGCGGTCCGGCGCGCGGGTTCAGCGGCGCTCGATCTATGCTACATGGCGAGCGGCAGGTGTGACGGATTCTGGGAACTGGACTTGCAGCCGTGGGACACGGCTGCGGGCAGCGTGATCCTCAAAGAAGCCGGCGGAAGGGTGACAAGCTTCCGGGGAGAACCGTTCTCCGTTTACGACCGCGAGATTCTTGCCTCCAACGGTCGAATTCACGACGAGATGATGCACGTCATCGTCGAAGAGCTGAACAGGTCTGATCCTGACCGCCATTAACGGGCTGCTAATGGCCCTCTTTCGAAGTCATCTTCACCACAAAGAGGGTTTGATCGTCATCGCTGGGTGTGCCGTCTGCATAGACCTCGACGGCTTCCTGAATGGCTATGATGAGGTCGGCAGGGTTCTTGTCCCGGTGGTCACCGACCACCTGAGACAGTTGCCGCAATCCGAACTCTTCGCCATCGCTATTCCGCCTTTCAACTATCCCGTCGGTGTAGAACACGATCAGGTCTCCCGGGACGAGTGTGATGTCTTGTTCCTCGTATTTCGAGTCCGGAAACAGCCCCAGGGGGATGCCCGCCAGGTTCAGGAACCCACACGAATCCTTCGCCACTCGAATAGGGTAGGGGAGTCCGGAGTTGGCGATGGTTAGTTTGTGTCCCGCCGGATCGTATACCGCATAGGTCAACGCGATGTACTGAGTCGCAATCGGTCGCTGTTGCAGAGACTTGTTCACGAGTTCGAGCATTTCGGCCGGCCCAGACTTGCGTGTGGCTCTCGTGCGGATGATCCCGCTCGCCAGCGCTCCGTAGAGAGCTGCCGGAGCGCTCTTGCCGGAGACGTCGCCGATCGTGATTGCGATCCGTCCGTCGTCGTAGCGGATCAAATCATAGAGGTCGCCTCCGAGGTGGGCCACCGGAGTGAAGGATGTGGCCAGCGCCAGCGATCCGAACGATGGAACGACGTCGGGCAGGAGTTGTCGCTGGACCTCGCGAGCGATCTCCAGTTCGTGGTCGAGCTGCTGTTCGTTCTTGACGACTTGCTCAAAAAGCTCGGCGTTGACGAGGGCCGATGCCACGCGTGTCGCCAGCGTCATCAACAGGCGCTCGTCGTACTCGGTGAACTGTCCCTGCCTGCGGCTCTCCAGGTCGAGCACGCCGATGACGCTTCCCTTGATGGACA
>CBDBIN010000033.1:0-23446 GCA_965206125.1 Terriglobia bacterium | reverse complement strand
GCAACTGGTAGCCCCACATCGCAAGGCGGGGGACGTCATCCGTGCCTTGGCATGGCTCGGTCCCGAAGAGGTGAAGGAAAGCCTCGAAGCGGTTCTGCCTACGCTCTCCGACGAGGATCGGAAGGAGCTTGCCGCCGCACGGGCCCTCATGCCCATCTGGATGGCGGAACCGGTGAGCGCGCACCTCTCGCATGGCTGACGCGCGGTACCAGGACCTCTCCGCCACCGACAGGCGTGACGCCTTGGAGGTGGCGGAGAGGAGCAGCAGCCAAAAGGCGCATCTTCTGGAAAAGGACGTTTGGGTTGTTGCGACACTGTGCGTCCTGTTCGACGCTCCGTTCGCCGGCCACCTGGTATTCAAGGGCGGCACGTCGCTGTCGAAGGTGTGGGGCTCAATCCGTCGTTTCTCGGAAGATGTCGACATCACCTACGACATCCGCGCCTTCGCGCCGGACCTCGTTGCTGGCGCCGGCGACGATGCGCTTCCGCCCACGCGCAGTCAGGAGAAACGCTGGACACGGGCAATCCGTGCCCGTCTCGCCGAATGGGTCCGGGATCATGCATGTCCCATCGTCGAGGAAGAACTCGCACGCGCCGGTCACGTGGCACGGGTCCGTGCGGTGGCTGAACGGCTCTACATCGGCTACGAGCCGCTGTTCGAAGAGACCGGTTTCGTGCGCCCGGAGGTCATGGTCGAATTCGGCGCGCGTTCCACAGGCGAACCGCACAAGGTCCTGCCGGTCGTGTGTAACGCGGCGGCGTACCTGCCCAATCTAATCTTCCCGCAGACACGCCCGACCGTCATGCTGGCCGAGCGGACTTTCTGGGAGAAGGCGACCGCCATCCACGTCTTCTGCCGCCAAGAGCGGCGCCGGGGCGAACGTTTGTCGAGGCACTGGCACGATCTCGCGCGCCTTGACGAGGCGGGGACCGTGGCGAGCGCCCTTGCCGACCGTGCGCTCGCTCTTTTGGTTGCACGCCACAAGGCCATGTTCTTCGCGGAGAACGACGCCCACGGCGAGCAGATCGACTATGAGGCCGCGATCTCTGGCGGCCTGCAACTCGTTCCCGCAGGGGCTGCACATGAGGTGCTCTCCGATGATTACGCGAAGATGCTGGCCGACGGGATGCTGCATGACGACAACGAACCGTTTGGTGCGTTGATGGAGCGATGCGCCGCGATCGCGGCGCGGGCCAATGCTACGCAGCTGAGGGAGAGGTGATGGACGTATTCGCCTTTCGTGAAGAACTCGTCGCCGAGTACGAGCGGTTTTCCCGGAGCTTCACTAGCATCCGGGCCGAAGATGTTTCCTGCGAGGTTGACGCCGCTTACGCTGGAGGCCGGTTTTGGCCGCCTCCGCTCATCCAACTTGAATCCGAACTTTGAGCCGGGCGGGAACTGTACAGCTGGGACCGTTCGCAGGTGGCGAGGAGCAGGCCCCATCTTTAGTTATGTCATTACTCGGTGTGGCCGAGCCAGATCGTGAAGCCGTTTAGCCTTGGTCTTCGCTTCGCTGTGACGCTCCTCGTCACGTCAGTCTTTGTCGCAGCTGCGGCCGCCCAGGACACGGTCCGGCTCGGCGTGAAGCTCGGTGGCCAGCTTGAAGATCCGCTGCTGACCAGCGATGGGACCCAGGTGGGTGCGAACCGTGCCGAATTGCCATTCATCACACGGATGCCGCAGTTCACAGGTGGACCGACCGTCGAGTTCGGGCTGCCTTGGAAGTCGGCAGTCGAGACTGGCGCGATATTGAAGCACTATCGGTACATCGAACGAAACGCCGGCCCTGGCGGCCACCGCAACACGGAAGATAGCAAGATCAACACTGTGGAGGTCCCATTTGTCCTGAAGCGATACGTTTTCGACTTCCAGCGTATCCACCCATTTCTTCGAATTGATACTGCGTTCCGCCTTGCATCGTTCCGAACCTATCGCGTCGTCAACAAAAGCCTGTTCGTGCCTGCTTCCGAGGGCTTCGTGCCCGATGGCAATCTAATCAACAAGTGGACCCATGGACTCGTGCTTACCGGTGGCACAGATATCGGTTTCGGATCGTTTCGGCTATCTCCTGAACTTCGCTACACGCTATGGTCGAACGAAGCGTTTCGGGACCGGGATTCACAGAACAACCGGGAGTCTGTCACTCTTTCTCGGCTCGTATCGAATCGAAGCACACTGGAGGTGTTCATCGGTTTCACATTTGCGCTGTACCGCTAGTGCCATGGCCGACCATGTGGGTCAGTATTCCACCGAAACATGCGGTGTCCAGCGTTGTGGGATGCATGAAAGGGAAGAGCGCAATCTCGATTGCGCGGAACTGTCTCGGCCGGACACGCAACCTCAGAGAGTTGCTGGGTGCGAGGGTATTTTGTCTCGACGGTGGGGCTGGAGGAAGAGATGGTTCGAGAATACATTCAACGTCAAGAACGGCAAGCCCAGCCCCAGGAGCAGTTGAACATGGCGTGGGGGCAGCCGCCTTCAGGCGGCTCTTGACAGGCCCCTTTGAGGGGCTCAGAGAAATAAGGCCCCGGCTTTGCCGGGGGTCGTTCACCTGCTCTTAAAATGCTTCGCAATTTTTTCCAACGCCGCCATCTGACGCCACGCCACGGACGCTCCCGGCCATGCTAGGCCATCGAATTGCTTTACATCGAGCACGATGCGTTTTTCATACGACTGGCCGTCTACATCCTCATATTCGATCACAACTGAAAAAGGCTTCATTGTAGAGGGTTTAAAAAGAGTGCGACCCGCACCCAACTCATATATCTCGGACTCCCCTGGCGACATAAATGTGATGGGTTCCGCGGTTCCTCGAACAGGCATCATCTCGTGTTTTACAAAATCCTCTTCATCCCCATCCAGCCGGAATCTCACATTCAACCCCGACCCCTGCCCCAAGTTGCGCAAAACGATTTGAATAAAGTCTCCGTGTTCGGGCATTGGCTTGAGTTTCACTGAAATCAAAGGTTTTTTCGCGTCTTCTCGGAGAATACGAGTTTCGTCTGTAAGGAGTCGCGTTGCCTCACTCGTTTCCTTCGATGATTTCGCCATCTTCGCAGTCGCCAACAGTAATCCAATGGTGACAAGAATTAGGCCAACGGACGCCAGTGCTTGTATGAGCGCGGCATATTCGTTCAAGATTTCCATGGCTAATCTTCCCTCCTCCTAACATGTACTAACCGGAGGAATCCCCATTGCCTACCCCAACTTGCCGGTTTTCATTGACTTCCCAAATTGTCTCCGTCTTGTGGGGCAAGGACGCCGACCCGCTGGACCATCAAGTCATGGAACAGCGCTTGCGCGTGAGGGATCGTCATATTGCCCAGATCCGCCGCAATGGCCGTATGGCTTGGCAGGCGGCCACAGGGTACAACGAGCGCAGCCGGATAGAAACGCAGATCGGCCGTTGGAAGAGTGTCATCGGCCCCATGTCGCGCCCCAGAAATTCGGAACAGTTTCAACCGGCGGATGAGTTAGAGATGAGCTGGGCCATGGTTGATGAATACACCGACGCCGGCGTCCGGTAGTTCAGGCTTTCGTGTAAACGTTCGTGATTGTAGAAGCGTCGATACTCGGCGACGCGATCGACACCTACGACTAAGGTCTATCCCCGCGTGTGCGGGGGAACCCTGAGCGGCATCCCCCCGGACGTGCGCAACACGGGTCTATCCCCGCGTGTGCGGGGGAACCGTCTCGGTCGCTTCCCCGCCGGTCGAGGACACGGGTCTATCCCCGCGTGTGCGGGGGAACCATTCCGCCAGGACACCACGTCATCAACGGCATGGGTCTATCCCCGCGTGTGCGGGGGAACCCCTTCCAGCATCTTCCCGCGCTCCATCCAGTCGGGTCTATCCCCGCGTGTGCGGGGGAACCTTTGTCGGATGTATCATGCGTCTCCTTTTCGAGGGTCTATCCCCGCGTGTGCGGGGGAACCCTAACGGTGCTAGCCCGCCACAGGCCGAAGTGGGGTCTATCCCCGCGTGTGCGGGGGAACCAAGGTCAGGACGTGGCCTTCGATCAAGCCATAGGGTCTATCCCCGCGTGTGCGGGGGAACCCGAGGGCTGAAGCGATGAATCTCCCCGAAATCGGGTCTATCCCCGCGTGTGCGGGGGAACCCATTCCTCGTCACCACCGTCAGCCGATGAACGCGGTCTATCCCCGCGTGTGCGGGGGAACCCAAGTCAGACTCTTCAACCGAGAGAGTGAAACGGGTCTATCCCCGCGTGTGCGGGGGAACCAGCCGACGTTCGGTGAGCACCTGGAAAACTTAGGGTCTATCCCCGCGTGTGCGGGGGAACCGGTATGCCTAGTCTGTGATGCCACCAGAACGCGGGTCTATCCCCGCGTGTGCGGGGGAACCAATGAAACCAGCCGGATGGAACGCCATGTGATGGGTCTATCCCCGCGTGTGCGGGGGAACCGTAGGTTTCGGGTCTCATCTGGATCATTGGATGGGTCTATCCCCGCGTGTGCGGGGGAACCCTTGCCGCGTCCGAGAAGATGTGCTTGGGCTGGGGTCTATCCCCGCGTGTGCGGGGGAACCACCCTGGAGGTGGCTCCCACGCACTCCAATACGGGTCTATCCCCGCGTGTGCGGGGGAACCAAGGTGAGGACGTGGCCCTCGATTAGGCCGTAGGGTCTATCCCCGCGTGTGCGGGGGAACCACGTCGAAAAAGGATCAAGCCAACTTCATCGCGGGTCTATCCCCGCGTGTGCGGGGGAACCAAGGTCCAGGACGTGGCCCTCGATTAGGCCAGTAGGGTCTATCCCCGCGTGTGCGGGGGAACCACCGTCGAAAGCAATGAGAGTCAAGCCAACTTCGGATCGCGGGTCTATCCCCGCGTGTGCGGGGGAACCTACCGTTTCGGTGGCCGGGCGCAACCTTGAGCGGGGTCTATCCCCGCGTGTGCGGGGGAACCAAGGCCGGCGACGTCAACCCCGCGCGCCACAGAGGGTCTATCCCCGCGTGTGCGGGGGAACCCCTGGAGCTGGTGGAAGCTCTTGAGAGCGACCGGGTCTATCCCCGCGTGTGCGGGGGAACCTCTTGTTGATAAGTCTTTGACTTTATTGATTTTCAAAGAACCCAGAGCGAACCGAACCGCGCCTATCCCCGTTTCGCGAGAAGAATTCCGTCGGCGTCCACGATCTCTTTCGGTGGTTCACCTAGGCTTTCAATACGGAGGTTGCCGACAGCCTTGGTGTCGCGCCAAATCAAGACGAGCGACCCCGTGCCGAGTGCGGCCCACCACGCGGATAACACGTTCCACATCCGCGTTCGGACACTCTCAGATAAATCAGGTGCAAGGTAGAGGCCCGGCGCGACCTCCAGCATCAGTGATGCGAGGAATCCGCGATAACGGTCCTCGACGTTGCGGGTGACAACTATGGCCATCGGCATCGTGCGTTCACTTCCGTTCGGCTTGTTCGGTGAGCAATGACTTGATTCGATCGATCATCGAAGGGATGACCTGTTCCTGCGTCAACGCCTGTCCAGTCAGACGTCGGGTCACGCGCTCAATGTTCTCTGCCGGTTGCTCTGTGACGCGCTTGGCAGCTCGGAATGCGTAAGGAATCGTCACGGTGTCGCGATGGAGGTCGGCGATGTCCAGAACGAACGATTGCCCCGGATCTTCGTGGATGAAGCCCAGTTGAGGGATCGTCGCGGTTGCGGCCACGGCGATTGCCGCTGCGGCTTCGACGGCGCTCGATGCGTGGTTCAACGCTTGGTTCGGCAGGTCGGTCTCCATCGGTCGCTGTCGGTCGTAGATCCGTCCCCGCCATTTGATGCCAATCTTTCGCGCCATTAAACGATAGGTTTCCTTCATCCTGGCGCCTTCGATGCCGCGCAGCACCGCGATGTCGCGATGGGGCAGTACTTCGCCAATCCGGAATGCATACATGCGGCGCGCCACATGAAGTCGGGTCTGCGGGTTTGCCCACGCACGCGCCTGCTCCCGCGCGAGTCCTGAGCGGTCGGGGATCAACGGCGGTGCGGTATAGCACCTCACTCCGTCTTCGCCAACGGCAGCAAGAGCAGTGCCGTGACGGGCCAACAGACGCAGGGCATCATGGCTGACGGTCGAGCCCGGACCGAGCAGGATTATCGAGACGCCCTGGAACGGGATAGCGTAGTGCCCCGGGTCGAGAGGATCGTTCTCAGCTGGCTCTGGACCACGCTCAAAGGAGAGGGTGCCGTCGCGGGCGGTCAGGGCGCCGCGCGAGAGCCAGAGAAGCCCGTTTCGATTCGTGTGTGGGATCCGAGCCGTTTCGAGGCCGAGACGTCCCTTCAGCATGGCGACGTGTGAGACGCCGTCTCGGGCGGCCGCAAGAGCAGCATCCCATAGCCATAGGCGCGGTGACGTCCGACCCCGTTTCTCAAGATTTTGGCGAAAACCACGGGGTTCGAAACCGCCAGCGTTCCGTGCAGAGTCGCGTCGGGTCCCTCCGGAGCACCTTCCGTCCCTCGAATCGCATGGCTTCGTCTGAATGCGGCGATGGTGCATTGCTCGACGGAAACCGCATCCCCAAATCGCTCGATGAGCCATTCGGTGTAGACCGTTTGGCGTGTTACGCCGTTGCTCGCGGCGGCTACGTCAGGATCGGACCAGCCTTGCGGGAACCGTCGGATGACTTCCAGCCGGAAGGCATCCACCTCCCGGCCCTTCGATAGCACCCGTCCGGTCTGTGGGTCGGTCATGTCCTGACCCAGTCGACGCACGGGACGGAGCCGGATATCGAAGCCGACACGTCGAGCAGGCTCGAAGGTCGATGGCATCCGCTTCGATCGAATCTTCTGTGGATCGATCACGGCGAGGCAGTCGGGCGGCGCTACGACTGCCGCTGTGTGACGGAGCGCATCCGCGTCGACGGCCGCGTAGGCGTAGAGCGCGGCGATTGGGCGGCGTTCGGACGCGAATAGCCGAAAGGGCTGCAGGACGGCCTTGCCGAACATGACCGATAACAGGATGTGGAGGGCGTAACCCTCGTCGAACGAGCCGTGCCGGATGAGGCCTCGTTCTCCGGCCCATCGGTTGAATTTCGGCATGCTGATCAACGCGTGAATGAGATGGGTGGTCATTCTCCGTCTTTCGAAGCCGCGATCCGGCCTTCGCACACGCGCCGCGCGCCGCCGTGCAGTCCGCTTAGCCAGTTCCGTTCGTCCGTCACGTCGGTCGTCCGGTGAGAACCATCGGTGCCTTCGGATTCGGACCAGAATGCGGGCAGGGGGGGCGCGCCCTGCGGTGCGACCTCTTGGAGTGCGGCGCGGACGTTAGCCGCTTCCTCGATCCAGCCGTCGAAGATCGGCCCGGACGGCAAGCAGGACTTGCGTCCAATGAACAGCGGTCTGGCCGGGCGGTCGAGCGCTGTTGCCAAATCTTTCAGAGTTGGCGATGCGTCTGTGGGCTCGAGTCTCAACACGACAGCCACCCGTAAATCCGTGTGGTAATCGCGCCAGCGTTGATGAGCCCCCGCGTAGGTTGCGTGTCCGCCGGCACGCCCGACCGGAGTGCCGCGAGTAGTCCAAGCCTGGTCGTTCTTGCCGAGATGAGCGGTCTGATAGTCCGTCATCCGGCTCAGTCCGACCTCCTGTTCCCACAGGGCGCCGAAGACGATCCGGTCCTGCAGAGACTGGTGTTCCTCACGCATCGACCGTGTCCAGCCGAGTGCGTTGGCGAGCAGCCCGGTCAGCATCGATTGGGCCGGAAAGTCGCGAATGACGCCGTGGGCGTCGATCGTCTCGCCGCCGAAAGCCGCAAGCGGCGCCCGAAGCTGCAGACGCATCCACCGCATCAGGCGTGACCCGTCCGGATCGCATCGTTCGACCATCGAGCAAGCTCGGTCAGCGAGAGCCTGTCCGCTCCGGGGATGGACGCATTCTCGTCGAGGCTCATCAATCGCCGCGACTCGCCCGTTTCATAAACCGAGTCGAGCTGTCTCAAATGTTGGTGCACCCGTTCCTCCGCCTCGCTGGTGACGGGCGGGCAGCGATTGCGAAATGCTTCGGCCAGACTGCGGGGCTGCCGGTCGCCGGCCTCGACCAGCATCCAGCTCGCATACCCGTAAGGGGCGGTCGGGCCCAGCTTCGCTCCCGGCGAAACCGTTGCGATCAAATGCACCAGCCGTTCCGCGACCGTTCCCGCCATCTCGGTGTCCTTCCCGAGATTGTCGATCAGCATGTTGCGATCGAGCACGACGTAACCGTAGAAGAGACCCGAGGTCAGCTCGCTCTCGCCGATGTGGTCGGCGCCGGCGTCGTCCTCGGCACGTTGCAGGTCGTCGACGACAGTGAAGTAATCGCTTTCGCTCTCTTCCGCGTGGACGGTAAATGCGTGTGCAACGTGGACCGCCGCTTCGATATTGGCCTCGACGTCGGATGTGACCATTCGACCGAACAGGGCGGCAATGATCCCGCCGGGGAGCGAGCATTGTTCTCGCAGGGTCTTCATGTTCGTTTTGGACTGTTTGGCCCATTCCTTCGCCGCCGTTTCAGCTTCTTTCGGATTGGCAGGGTGAGCCTCCGCGACTTTGCGGGCTTCATCCGCGAGATAGGAAATCTCCTGTTCGCCAAGCAGCAACGGCTGGCGGTTCGATCGCTTATCGCCCTTCTCGCCGTAGACGGCGATTTGGAACGCGGTCTCGATGGCCTGGATCGTGTCGGGATCGTGGCCGGCGTCTTTCAGCGGCTGGATCACGCGGCGGGTGACGGTTTCCCGGGAGCGGACCGCGGCGGTGGCGCCGTCAATCCGTTGCAATGCATGGACATCGTCGGCGACGCGCCAATGACGCTTGAGACACTGCGAAGAGACACGCGTACGCGTCGTGGCGCCGTAGGTCATGCGTTTGGCGAGACCGGAGTCGTCCCGGTTCAGCAGGGCGGCGGAATAGCCGTGCAGGCTGTGGATCTGGAGAAAACGAGCGTCAGGCATCGGTGGTGGTCTCCTTGTCTTGAGCCTCGCGCCTTCTCGCGGTGGCGTCGGCGCGGTAGTATTCGCGAGCGATTCGGCGGTCTGTTGGATCGTTATCGAACAGAATGAAGTGTCCGAGGGTCACGAGATTGAACCGGTTCTGGTCGCCGGTCGCAAGCCACCGGCAGAGCCGGATCGAGAGCGTCCGACGCATATCGTGAGGCGCAGCCAGCAGGCGGGCGAGACGCACCTCGGACAAACCGGCCTTTTGGAGCGCTTGGCCCATGGGCACGGAATGATCGTGCGCTGGTTTCTTGGACGGTTCGCGGCCCTTCGGAGTCAGAAGTGCGATGCATTGAACCATCGTCGCCCAGCCGGTTTCCTGCGTGTCCGTCACGTCGGGAACGTATTCCGCCATGAGTTTCCAGAATGCGGCCGCGCCGGCACCGCCGAGAGGCCCACGGCGCAGCGCCGCCGCCGACCCCGGATCGAGCCGCGTGATTTCGAATGCCAGTCGAGGCAGGATTTCATGCAGGTGCCCCGGTGCGGTCCGGCTTGCCTGCGGCGCCGGCATTTCCTTAAGCGACATTGCTCGCCTCCTTCGCATCGAAGATCTCGGGCTGATCGCTGAAGACGCTCTGCGGTCGGCGAAGCCGTCCCCAGAAGGCGCTGGTCGCCCGCGCCCGTGCCCGGTGGCGGCGGATCGCCGGGCAGGGAACTGCGGTGACCGCCTCCTGCAGGAGCGTTTCCGCAACCGCTATCATGCGTCTCGCAAACTCCGCTCGGCGTTGGCCTCTCGCGGAACGCTCAACCGCCAAAAACCGATCTTCGAGGGCCGCGAAGAATTGTGAGTCGGCGGCAGCGTCTAATCGGCGGGCGTAGGGGTTGGCGAACGCCCTGTTCGCCTTGGTCAGTGCCGACGGGGGCTTGCCGCCGCTCGCCGCCACTGCCACAGCGTAACGCAGAGCCTTCTCGACTTCCTGAATCTCTTCGATCTGCTCCGCCCCAATCTGTGCCAACTCGTCGCGTTGCGCGCCTCCGAACAGGGCGGACACCATCGCCCGGGCGAAGGCGATATCCCTGCGTTCATGGTATCCCTCGGTCTTGCCCTGGCCGCCGGCAACGCCGCGCGCGACCAGACGCCAGCGTCCCGACCGCGTTGCGTCGACCTGCATCGCCCGCGGAGCCATGAAGTCGGCATCTTTGAGGATCAGACTGTACAGCCGGTCGTAACGGAAACCAACGGAAGACAGTGACAGCGCCTTGCCGTCCTGGCTGACCGGCGTCCAGAAGTCGCCGAGGTTGCCGTTCGCTTCCTTGGCCGCGATGCGGGCCACCTTCGAGCCGGCCTTACTGGCGAAGATCTCGCCGTCTCCCACGAGTAGCCGCACGCGGCGGCATATCTCAATGAAGTACGGGTCCAGGCGACGCAGATCGAGCGAATCCGTACCGTCCCAGGGCTCGATCCAGGTCAGCGCCAACCCGTGATCCGGGTCGAAGTAATCCGAGTAGCCCTCCAGCAGCGCAACCCGCCCGGCAAGCATTCGGCCCATATCGTGGAATAGATGCGCTCCCGGCCCGCCGTCGACTGGGGCGAGGCCCAGGCAAGGCCGGGCGGAGAACCCGCCGTTCATACGGGCGATCCCGTAGTTTCCGGCGCCAAGAAAGCCGGCCATGGTCTGCAGGTCAATCAGTGCGAAGATCCAGTCGTCGGGCGCATTGACCGCCGCAACGGTCCTTTTGACGTCATGGTTCTTCGCCGTGACGAGAATGTCGAGGTCGTCCGGCGTTTCTGCCCGGCCACGATAGGCGTCGACACCGTTTGGCGCGGGAGACTGCATGAAGGCGGGATGTGCAGGATCCTCGACGATCAGACACCAGGGTTCATCATTGCCGAACGCGGGCGTCAGATTTCGGAGTAGCGCCGTCCAGTCCAACCCCGTCGACGGCAGCTCCTCATGACCGGCGTGGTACAGCGCGACGGTGCCTAACTGGGCCAAAAAGGCATGCCAGGCATGGCGTTGATGCGACCGCAGAGCCGGGAAAGATGCGACTCGCTGCGCCCACATCGCGTCATACACTGCCGGCAGTGACATCGGTCGGGTTGTGGCGTCGGTCAAGCGAACGCGAATCAGCGGTTCTTCAATCAAATTATGCATGGTGCATCTATTCACGCGATCTGTCCCCGCTCGGGCGGGGAAACGGGTTTACTTGTGCCTCATAAGGGTCTATCTCCGAAGTGATCGGAGGCGTTAGTGGAAACCTGAGGTTCCTTCTGATCAATTTGGCTATAATCCATAGTGTGCTTCTCGTGCTTCCGGGTGCGGGATCATCCTCGGGCAGTCTGGCTGCTGCCTAAGGTAAGGCTCCGGTCGGAATCAAACCGGCAATCACCTTTTGCAAGAAGGTGCGTCTTCACACATTTGACGACGGAGCCATAGTGCCACGGCCACCGAGGATGTACCCTCGGTGGCCGCCTTCGTTTCACGACGTTTGTCGTTTATGCATGAAAGCAATGTAACATGCAATTGTCGAAGCTTACTTGTAGCTCATAAGTTTATTTTTCAATGTGTTCATCCCGGTCGCAGTCCCGTCCGGTCGTATTCCAACCTATAGTTCCCGATATACAGGGTTAACCGACCCTCTCGTGGCTCTGCTCGCGCATTCTGAATGTCTTCCTTGGCCGGCATTCCGTTTCGGAACATATGCGCCGGCAAGTTGAATGTCCGGACAGGTGTTCCGAAGGGTCCGGGCACGGGCTCGGCCAACTCGATGCGCGGCCCGTCCTCGCCCAGTCGCGTGCGCACATCCTCGTCGATATCGGGAAATAGGAATTCTTCATTGAACTCTTCCTTCCGGGTGAATGCATGGTTTCGCGCGACCCCAGCTTCCGCGGCCGGCAATCCGAACGTCTTCGTCTCGTGGGAAAGCCAACGGTCCCCCAGAGCCTGCGCTAACTCGAAGAGCAATTCCGGATGAGTGGCGCGCTCGACGAGGTTCCTGTTCATGCCAGGGATGGTCCAGACGGGCTGATCGGCGATCAGACGCCGCGTGGCTTCAATGCTCAGAAGGTTGCGGTAGACACCGCCGCCGCGATACGAGATGCCCAGACCGTGGCGAAGGAGTCCTCCGTCGAGGCCGCTATCGAGATCTGCTTCCGGCACGGCCACCACGCAACTTGGATTCGTGAATCGTTGCTGCCGGTCGCTTCGTGTATGCCGATGGAGCCGGCCTATTCGTTGGAGCAGCACGTCGACCGGACAGATGTCAGAGATCAACAGATCGGCATCGATATCGAGGGATTGTTCCAGAGTCTGAGTGCCGACGACCACCACGCCACCCGCCGGACTGTCCTTGCCGAGAACCCCCTCCACGGCGTCGTCGAGTAGTCTTCGGTCCTCTGCGGCGAAACGGCCGTGATGCGGCGCCGGAATCTCTCCGACCTTCAGAATCAGATGCTCTCCACCCTGTTCGATCACCGCATTGAATACGTCCTGCGCGGTAGCGACCGTGTTGCGAATGACCAGGACCTTCGCCCCATCGCGCGCCGCATCGAAAGCTCGTACCGCGATCTCCATCGGCTCGCTCAGAATCGGCTCCAGGTGCATCGATACCCGTTTGTTCGACAGGGCTCCGGAGATCTTTTGAGTTTGCAGATCGCCGCTGCTGCTCACAATAGTGAGTGCCGGGTAGGGAACGTCTTCCGCTTCGGCTGGGGACATCGGAGCGTTCCGTGCTTGTCGTGTTGTAAACCTATGCCGCGCGACAGTACCCAGAGTGGCCGACATCAGGAGCGCATGTCCGCCAAGATCCAGATGTCCGTGGAGCACCGTGCGTAGAATTTCCGTCATGTAAGCGTCGCTCGCATGCACCTCGTCCACGACCAGCAGACTACGCGCCAAAGCGGCCGCTCGAAAGTGAGCCCATTTGACCTTGAGCCCTGAGAGTAACGCCTGGTCGATTGTCCCTACCGCCGCCGTAGCGCTCAGGAATTTGCGGGCGCTCTCGGCTGACCAGCGGGCCAGGCGTGTCGCCTCGTCAGGCTCATCCTCCCAGTACACCTCGAATTGGCCGATGCGTTTGCCTGAGTGTGCGTGGCCGACAACCAAGTAGCCGGGAACGGCAAGAACTGTCTCAACATGTCGATTCACTGGAAACAGTCGATCCAACGCGCGACGCACCCGAACGTGGAGTTGCTTGGCCGCCGCTCGTGTCGGCACGGCGAAATACAGCCCATCAACAAATCCAGCGCGGCAGAGCGCCGCGAAACGCAGGATGGCAGCTTCAGTCTTCCCGGAACCGGTTTCGCTCTCAAGGATCAGAAGCGGACAATCGAGGGGTGCCTCGGCCACGGCTTTCTGTGCAGGGCGGGGCTCATCGTAATCGAATAACGTCTTGACGTCGGCGGTCGCGGCGTTCGAAATGCGGTCCCTTCTCCGGAAACCCTTCCGCTCGACGACATCGTCTGCGATTCGGCGCGCACGGTCGATATACTGCGCGTCGGCACGCGGTTCGAATTCGAAGAACTCTTCGTCGGACCCGATCTGATCGGCAAGTACGACGACTCCGGCAAACAGATGCGGCAACTCGGGCGTATCGGGCAAAATCGGCCCGTCGAAAAACGCTTCCGGAAACCAGGAGCGGATCCGCTCCCGCAGTAATGCGGCCGTCGCGGCAGGATCGTAACCCGCAAACGGCTTCCAAATATCTTGAGGACCCCGGCCCGAAACCGTTTGCCTGCGGGCCGGACGCCCGTGATGGCACAGCGCGGCGTGCAGCAACGGGTCTACGGCGTTGCCCCAAGCACGGTAGATTTCGAAAAGGCCGAGCGCTTCACATATCTCGTTCGGTGCAAGCAGCGCCACACCGATATGACCGGATTTCTGCGGCGCACCGGTGAACTCTTTCCGGTCTCGCACCTTGAATTGGAACCCCGTATTCAGCTTGCCGAGATCGTGCAGAAACGCCAGAACAGTCAAGCGAGCCGCCGTGGTGCTCGAAAAACCGTCAGAACCTGATGCCTGCCTGAAGCGAGCCTTCAGTACAGGATCCAGAAGCAGCGCCTCAAAACACGCGGCAACGTCCGCGCAGTGGTTCTCGAGACGATGGTAGTTGTCAGGCGGTTGGAATTTTCCCCATGCATCCATGTTTGAAATAACCGCCGTTCGACGCCTTGTCCTTGTGCTTGAGGAGCTGCCTTATGATACAGCTTGAAGCCATGAGTTCCTTTGTCGCGATCGATTTCGAAACCGCCAATCATAGCAAGGACAGCGCGTGCGCGGTTGGATTGGCTACGGTGCGTCGCGGCCGAATCGAGGCTGCGCTGTCGTTCCTGATCCGCCCGCCCTCACCTCACTTCGTGTTCACCGGAATCCATGGCCTCGGCTGGGAGGACGTGCGCGATGCACCGACTTTTGGCGAACTTTGGCCGACCTTGCTCGAGTGGATCGACAACGCCGAGTTCATTGCCGCCCACAACGCACCGTTCGACAACAGCATCCTTCACGCATGTTGCGCCACGTACGGCATCCGTGCGCCGGGGGTACCGTTCACCTGTACGGTCCAGCTTGCGCGCGCGCAGTGGGGCATCTACCCAACACGGTTGCCCGATGTTTGCCGGCGAATCCGCATTCCTCTACGTCACCACGACGCGGGGTCGGACGCGGAAGCCTGTGCGCGTATCGTGCTTGCGGCCCAGCGAGAGGGCTGGTGTCGTGGATGACACTCACACTGTCATCGGGCACTGTCAGAGGAAATTGGCAGGTCTGAGTTCTCCACCGACGACAGGGAATTAGGCCGCCTCAAGCTGACGCCACTGGGCGAGCGCGCCGGCGCGATTGAGCTTGAACTGGTACGCGGTGCTGATGGCGCGTATTCCCCACCTGCGGGAGATGCGGTGCGGGCCGCAGTCCGGATCGCCCCGACGGGATTCTCTGGGGACGATGCCGGGGGGCGCTTTATTTCGCGGATGTTACACTGGAAGTACTAAGACCGTGGAGGAACTGAGTAGATGTATGACATTGGAGAGAAACCGGGCAAAGGTAGCTATTGCTGTACGAATTGCAGTTGGCGGGTGACGCTAGACGACGACTCGGACCGTTTACCGCCGTGCGGCAGTTGCGGTAAAGGTCAGAACACTAAATACAATCGCTGCTGATTGATATGAATGCTGATGGCAACCCAGACTGAACCCGCCACAAATGCTATCTTTCGCGCTCTTCGAAGTGTGGATGTGGACCCCGACCTAGCCTACGAAGCCGCCGAGGAAAGCCGCCGCCAAGCCGGGGAGAACGTCATCACCGTTATTGGAGCCCAGCTCACTGAGTTCAGGGCCGAACTGGACACTCGTCTGACCCGGATCGAGGCGGAACTCAAATCCCAAACCGTGCGGATCGACGCGATGGGAAGCCGCATTGACGTTCTACAGCGGGTGATCTGGCCGCTGATCGGTCTGCTCGCCACGACCGTCTTCGGCCTGCTTTACAGGGTCGTCACTGGTTAGGAGATAGCCTCCCGGAGGATTCCGATTACCCCCGGTCTTCACCTTCAAAGGGTTCCTTCCGACTCCGATTCCCGGTACTGGGATGTGTTGCAACTTTCAAAAATCAACAAGAGAGCGACCGGTTGGGTCGACCAGGCTCCGTCTCATGCAGCGACCTCGAACAGCTGGTTGATGAACTGAATCTGTCGCCGAACATCGGAACCGCTCACCCACCTCGCCTGGCCCTTCCGGATCATGTGAATTGCCTCATATCCTTGGATCGTTCGCCGTGCCGCGTAAAATTCACGAAAGCCCTGCTTGGCCTTTACGCGTCGTTTGATCGCTCGATGATCCTGCTCCAGGATGTTGTTCAAGTATTGAACAGGCCGGTGACGGCAACGGTGTCGCAGGATTCCTTCCTGCTTCACTCCTGCAATCGCCGCGCCATAGAGGCGTGCTTGGTCCGTATTGATAACCCGGGGCTGTCGATGCGACGGATCCGTCAGTGCTTTGCGGAGCAGGCGTTGGGCCGTAGCGGCATCGTGCAGCCTCGAGAGCACGAAGTCGATCGTGGCGCCGGGGTGGAATCGATGGCTCGGTAGCGGTAGCACCAGCGGCCCTTGACACGAACGTAGGTCTCATCGACACGCCAAGATTTGTGGGTTGGCTTGAGATGACGGCGCAGCCGCGCCTCCAGTTCCGGACCGTAGCGCTGGACCCAGCGCCAGATTGTCGTGTGGTCCGCCTCCAGGCCGCGCTCGCTGAACAGCTCTTCGACATCGCGGAACGAGAGCGAGTACCGCAGGTACCAGCGCACGGCGCAAAGAATCAGCTCGGGCTCGGTTTGTCGCCACTTGAAGATCGCCGGTCGGATTGTCTATTTCATGATCGCTTCAGGCTACCCGCCGCCGTCGACCAAACTTGCAACACAACCGTCTCTTGGGTTCTGGTGCAGACAGGGAAGGGGATTGGCGATAATGGGATATGGCGCATCGGAAAACTGAACGGAATCCTCTATTTGCTGGTCGTTGGTTCGAAGACGACATCATTCTCCTCTGCCTTCGCTGGTATTTTCGCTTCAAACTGAGTTACCGAGACCTGGTCGTAATTTTAGGTGAGCGGGGTTTATCGATTTCGCACACTACGATCTTGCGTTGGGTCGTCCGCTATGCGGAAACCTGCGAAAAGCGTTGGAGCCGATTCGAGCGGCCGGTGGGTGGGAGCTGGCGGGTTGATGAAACGTTCATCAAGGTGCGGGGCCAGTGGATGTACCTGTATCGAGCCGTGGACGGACAGGGCAACACCGTGGAGTTCTTTCTCAGTCGGACACGTGGCATTGCGGCGGCGAAGGCATTCTTTCGCAAGGCGCTGAAGCATCATCGGGAGCCACACAGCATCACCTTGGATGGCCACCAGCCGAGCCATAGCGCGCTGCGGTGCATGGGAATGAACGGGGAGTTCAACTTCCGGGGCCCGAATCCGGTGACGATTCGTTGCTGCCAGTATCTGAACAACGTTGTGGAGCAGGATCATCGCCGGGTGAAGGGGCGCTTGCGCCCGATGTTGGGATTCAAGACGTTCTACAATGCGCGACGCGTGATTATCGGCATCGAACTGGCCCAGAAGATTCACAAACGCCAGTTCGCAATTCCGATCCCATGGCAGTCGAATCCCGCGGTGATCTGGAGTCACGTCATGGCCGCATAGGCCGCATCGCCGGGGCGCATTCCGGGTCTTATCGCTCCGACAATCCTATCTGCACCAGAACCCGTTCACAGACAACGAGTCATTCCGGCGCTGGATGACGGATAACGTCTTTGGACTGACCTATTCGCAGCCCTAGGCCAAGAACCAAATAACGGTCCGGGATTAACACCACGAATCCTCAAGTCTGCTCGTGCGGTTAGGGTCCGCGAATGCCAAACTCTGTTCACGATGAGTCCTGCCGAGCGACTATGTGGACCTTTCTCGGACCGAAGTGTCCAAGGTCTGCGGCGGTGACCGAGAGACCTCCTGAGATTGGACGCGCCGCTTCAACAAGGAAGCTCTGGAGGGACTGATCAACCCCAAGAACAGGAGGAGAAGGTCGAATGACCAATCATCAGGAGAAGAGCCCGCTATCTGTCGGGTCTGCCGTACAGTTCACCCACAAGGGGAAAACAATCCACGGACATCTCCTCCGAAGGCAGGGCCAGCGCCGCTTCGCGCAGGTAGTCGACACCGAAGAGCAGACCTGGAAAGTCCCAGAGTCCGCGTTAAAGCACTCGGGAGGAGCGCGACTAGACACGATCGTCA
Organism: Terriglobia bacterium; assembly: GCA_965206125.1. Classification (GTDB taxonomy): domain Bacteria; phylum Acidobacteriota; class Terriglobia; order 20CM-2-55-15; family 20CM-2-55-15; genus CAXWPM01. The sequence continues at coordinate 5,761 of CBDBIN010000033.1, read as the reverse complement.
CGCGGCACGACAGAGCGCGCGCTGACTACCGCGTGGGGGACGCGGTGACGTTCACGAGTCCCGACGGCCCAAGACGTGGCGAGATTGTGAAGCTCAACCCGAAGAGTGCACAGGTACGCTGCAAAGAGGCATACTGGAACGTCTCCTATAGCCGACTCCGCAGGGCGGGAAGGGAAAGCGCGAGGAACGGTGCGGAGCGGCTGAACGGCGTTGCGGGAATGGCCAGGCGATTGATGGACGCGCATGGGCTTACAGGCTGGACCTTCGCGTTCGGCGAGGCCAGGAGACGCCTTGGCCACTGCCATTTCCAGGACCGCATGATCCGGATCAGCCGCACCCATGCCCTGGAAGGAAGCGAGGAGCAGATCCGGGACACCGTGCTCCACGAGATCGCCCACGCGATTGCGGGATACGAGGCCGGCCATGGACCGCTGTGGAAGGTGACAGCACGGCGAATCGGGGCAACACCAAGGGCAAAGACTTATGAGAGCCAAGCGAGCTAAGGCGGGATGATGTCTATCGCGGCGACGATGAACCGATCAGCGTTGGCCGGCGGGCTGGTCGGCCTCACCGGGCGGCTCCAGGTCAACCGCTTCACCTGGAGCGACGGGGAGGCGCGGGAAGATTGTTCCGGGTGGTGGAGGGTCTTGCATCGGCACGTGTGGGCCGGCCTGACCCGGGCGAGGACGGATCGGGACGCCCCGTCGTGTAACCCCGGACGATTTTAGTTTCCGAAGTTCTGGCCTCCCGAAAAAATCGCGTCCATCAAGGAGTTTCAGCAGTGGCTGGCCGTCAACAACAACAGCTCCCGCTGTTCTGCCCATGCGGCGACACGCAGCTCTACTACTGCGGCCTTTGCAAAGCCTGCTACCACCGCCGCCACCGGGACCGCGCCCGCTTCGCCGGCCGCCGCGAGAAAGTCCTGGCCCGCGACCACCACCTCTGCCGAGTATGCGGCACACGAACCCCGCTTGTGGTCCACCACCGCCGGCCCTCGAACCTCCCGGCCGCCCTGATCACCCTTTGCCGGGCCTGCCATGCCCGGCTGCACCGGCTGGGAACGATCGACCGCTGGGTCCCTGACATCCTGGAAGAGCTGTGGGCCGAGCAGCACCCCGGTGCGCCCCGCCAGCTCCAGCTCCCCGCCGCCTCCCGATGAGCGAGCTCAACACGCCGTGCCCGCGCTGGCCGGCGCGACGTCTAACTTTCCACTGTCTTCACAAACCATGCGTCGGGGCAGGGGGGGGGATCGGCCAAGTTCCAGAGTCCCGCATCATCGGACCGCGCCTCCCACCCCCGCCCGGCAATTCCGCCCCAGGAACCCTCTCAGTGGGGTCATACAGCACTTCCGCAACCTGCGGGCGCAGCTGAGAACCCCGACCTAAATCCGGCATCCCATCGACAGCTATGACGCCTGGAACCCGCAATCCATTCGTCTCCCCTGAGCCGGTGACAGGGTGCCAACCAGATTTGAACAGAAATACACGCTAAGAGCTCGGTTTGAGTCCTCGGGTCCTCATGAAGCTGTAGAGGGTCGTACGGGACACGCCCGTAAGCTTGGCGATGGCGGTCTTGGAAACGCCCAACTTGAGGAAGCGCAGGATGTCGTCCTCCTTGCCGTTGAGCCGTGAGACGCCCAGCGAGCCTTTCGGGCGCCCGAGCTTCCGGCCCGAGGCCCTGGCCTTGGCGAGGCCCTCGCGGGTGCGCTCGGAGATCAGGTCGCGCTCGACCTCGGCGAACAACGCGAAGAGGGTGGTCATGACTTTGGTCTGGATGTCGCGCTGGCCCTCGATGCGGATGTTCTCCTTCATCCCCACGAAGGCGACGCCTGCCTTGGCGAGGGCGTCGAGGATGGCGACGATCTGACCCAGCGAGCGACCGAGCCGGGAGAGTTCGCTGACGACCAAGCGGTCACCGCGCTGGAGAACGTTCATCAGCTCGTCGAGTCGGCGGCGCTTTTCGGAAGCCTGTCCAGAGGCGGTCGACTCGATGAAATCGTCGATGCGGAAGTCGTGTTTGCGTGCGTACTCGAGGATGGCGAGGCGCTGGCTGCCCACGTCCTGCTGCGCGGTCGAGACCCTCAAATAGGCAACGGTTTTCACGGCATGACCATGGAATACGGCTTCTGATATTTTATATTACAGATACGAAACATGGAATGCGTCACGTTCCATGCTACTGAACTGTTCGGTCAGAACGAGCGTTTGTTCCTGACAGAACCCATGCCGGTCTCCGACCCCGACGTCTCTCGCATCCGTCTGATTCGCGATGCCAGATTTCTCGAGACCGATCGACGCGAGATCGCCCTGCTGCGGGGCCATCACAATCGATTGGATTTCGCCTACCCAGTCGCCTTCGTGCGTGTGCTCGGCAGATGAAAGAACGTCATCCTCTACGGCGAAACCAAGATTGACCCCGCCAAGCTCAAAATGCGCGACCCTTGGCGCGTATTTCTGCACGAATCGGGTCAGTACCCTTGTCTCAAAGGAACGTTTGCGATACATGCTGATCGGCTACGCCCGCGTCTCAAAGGCGGATGGCTCTCAGGCGCTGGACTTGCAGCGCAACGCCCTGCGGGCCGTCGAACGGCTCCACGCATCCGTCTGCGCCCCCCGCTCAGGGTTGAGTGGTCAGATCCAGCGGTTGGCCGGACGCGTCGATGAAACGCAATGTTCCGGACGCGGCCTGGCCGACCGTTCCGCTGAACAGGATGAACTGTGTGGACCAACCTCCCGAGTCCACGATATGCGGGAAGAATGTCTCCGCCGTGGTCGACGGTCCCGTTTCGTTCGATGGTGGGGTCGTGGTGACCTTCAGCTCCCCTCGCTCGTTGACGCGCAATCGCAGTCCAACGATGGCCACTTCAACCGTGGAGGTGACCCGGAGCACCCCGGAAAAGTTGTCCGGCAGTGAAAATATCTCGTCGAGAAAACGGGCAATCTGGCCCGAGGGTGGAAGCGCCAGGGTCGCCGGGGGAACCGCCAGCGATCCATCCAGACCGGTCACCTCCAGCGTCACCGTATTCGCTGTGTCTCCCGTGTTGGCGATGGCCAGTCCGCTTCGGATCGAGCCCGCCGGGCCCGGCATCCCGGACGCTTCGACATAGACACGGAATGCCGACCCTTTGGGCAACGCGGGCACTCCGGCTTCTGAAACAGTCTTTCCACCCGAGGCAAAAGAAAAGACGACGAGACCGGAGGGGGCGGCGTTTCCGCTGTTGGGAGTCGCTCTCACCGAACCCACGGCTACTCCGCCGGGAGGGTTCGCGGTAGTGAATCTCTGAGCGCTGCGGGGCGCAATGGCATAATCGAAGTTCGATCCCGTCGAACCATCGTCCAGCGTCAGGACCACGGGCGAGGCCGCCGCCGTATCGCTCCCCTGTCCCAGGAACGCGACCGTTCCCGTGATCGTCCGATCCGTCGGATTCACGAGAACGATCTGGGTCGCCCATCCGCTGCCATCGGCAAAGTGGGGAAAGTAGACCGTATCCGAAGCGGTTGACGACAGGGGCGCGACCGGGAGGGTCGTCATCAGAAACTCGCTGGCTTCGTTGGTGAATCCCCGCAGGGCAACGACAGAGACCGGCACCGATGAGGTAAACGTAAAGGTTCCCAGTACCGAGGAACCACTGTTGAATGGCTCCTGATCCAGGAATTTCGCAGTCTGCTGGTGCGCTCCCAGTTCCAAGCTGCCGTCCGCGAAACGGGTGCCGCTGGTGTCTGTGAAATAGAAGTTGATGGTTGCCGGCACGTCGTTCGGATTGGCGATCGCCAAGCCCGTATTGGCCGGGCCGTTCACTTCGGCAAATATCCGCCCCTCTTGGACAGGCTCGGATGCTGGAACACCCGCTTCGGAAATCAGCACGCCGTCGCTGTCCCTGAATTGGAAAATCGCGATCCCGGAAGGCGTGCTTGAGCCTGCGTCCGCGCGAATTCGCCCATAACCCACTCTCAAGGACTCGGCCGTCCCACTACTGGTTATGGATCGGCCCCCACGATCTGGGATTGAGAACGGCTCGCTATCGGAGGGTGGTGTGGGGCCCGGTGACTCGCCCAGCACCAGTTCTACGCGATGACCCGACGTAGCGACGAGCGCGCGCAACTGCTGGTCATCGAGAGTGAATGGTTCCTCGTGACGGAATCGCTCGGCGCCATCCGGACCGCAATCCAGAACACGGTCGCGATTCACGTCAATGCACACAAAGTCTTCCGGCGATCGGTTGAACACGCCGTCAATGTCGTAATCGACCGTTTGAACAAGGATCATGGAACCGTTCGGCGTGGCGACCTCACCCACCCAAGAGCCACCGTAATTCACAGGGACGGAAGAAATTTGCGAGCCTGCCGTAGTTGATCCTCCATGCGCCAGCCTTGCGCCATCAATGCTGATTCCGTAGGGAACAACCTCGCCTGAAGCATAGGGAATTTCCAGGGGCCAGATTCTAATGCCCGGCGAGTTAGTGGCACCGATGGAAATGACCGAAGGCGGTCCGTCATCCGTCAGGTCTCCGTTGCCGTTTAGATCAAAGTAAACTTTTGCCAGAGAGTTGTTGTCGTCACGCCAAGCGAATTCGTCCACGGCGAACTGGATTTCAAAAGATGACTTATCGCCAAGCCGGATATAGCCGAAGCTCGGCGCATCGCCAAGATCGGCCGGATAAATGATTTGTGACGGTCTGTCCTGGTGCACCGGGAGAATCATGCGATCGTCGCGATAACCTATAACTTTCCACAGGTGCGCATGGTTGGCGGGCCGGAGAAAACCTGGTTTTTCGGGACCGTCCAGCGGATCGGGATCGGCATGATCGGCGAGGCCGTCGTTGTCATCATCGCTATCCAGGTTGTCGCCGATGCCGTCCCCGTCGGTATCGAGCCATTCGCGCGGATAGCGCGGGAAAGCATCCGTCAAGTCGCTTACGCCATCCCCATCGTCATCGGCGTCCGAGCGATCGCCAATTTGGTCGCCATCGGTATCCGCATGCTCCTGTTCGTCGAGGGGAAAGTCATCGAAGACATCCAACACACCGTCGCCGTCGTCATCGAGGTCGGCTCCATTACCTACTCCATCACCGTCCGTATCCACGACCTCATACCGATCGAATGGAACGCCGTCCGCATCGTCATCGACCCCATCCCCATCGGCATCGCTGTCGGCATGGTTGCCGATGCCGTCACGATCCGTATCCAGGTATTCCAAGGGGTCGGACGGAAACGCATCGCGAGCGTCCGGTACGCCATCACGATCGATGTCGGGCCTGGCGACCACGTTTGACAGCGCTCGGGTTGCGGCGTCAAGGCGAAAAATTCCATTCCCGTCGGACGCGAACACATCGCTCGATGAAGGATCCAGTGTAATCCTGGCGTCCCAATGCTGTCCGATGGTCGCACGGAGAGGATCACCTCCCAAGGTTGCACCGCCATGAAACAAACGCCATACGCCTCCACCATCGCGCAGAAAGGCGTTGCCTCCTCCGCCAAACAGCAATTGCTGATTTCCGTTCAAGGCAGCAAGGCGTTGGGTGGCTGCGGCATTGGGCGCGGGGTCCGATGGGAGTTCAGTTTGAAGCCAGGTGGAGCCCAGATCAAACGATTGGAACACCGAGTACGGATTCGATCCGGCGACTCCCCAGATCGACGAACCGTCCCAAGCGATCGAATAAGGTGGGCCAGAGGGCGTGTCGGCCAGTACGCGCCAATCGTTGCCCTCGGTTTTGCCAACTGCACTGGAAAGGGATGACCACCAAGGATTGGCAGGCAGGTTA
>CBDBIN010000032.1:0-150389 GCA_965206125.1 Terriglobia bacterium | reverse complement strand
CCCGCGGACGCCCTCAAAACCGTATAGAGTCGTTCTGCTCAGCGAGTCCACCACCGAGGAGAAGCAATGAAGAAGTTCATGATTCTGCATTTCGGATTCGAGAAGCCCACTCCTGAAATCATGGAGGCCTGGGGAAAATGGTTCGAGTCGATCGCCGACAAGCAGGTCGACCAGGGTGGTTTCAGCGATGGGAGGGAAGTCTCGAAAAGTGGAACCGAGGATTTGCCGTGGGGCATGGAGTCCATCACCGGCTACAACATCATCGAAGCCGAAGACCTCGACGCGGCAGAAAAGATCGCACGAGACAATCCATACATCGCTAGCATCCGGGTCTATGAAATCAGGTAGGTGTAAAAACCAGTCTTGTGGTTCCGAGAAGGATGAATTCCGACTGTAGGTGCGCTCTATGAGCGCACACAGGCGGTCACAGACCGCCCCTACAGAAGAGGGTATCGCGGCGAGTCCCTCCATTCGTCTTCATCCGGCTGTAGGTGCGGTCTATGACCGCACGTCTCCCGGCCGAAAGAATTTGTGCGGTCATAGACCACACCTACAGAAGAGGGGTATCGCGGCGAGTCCCTCCATTCGTCTTCATCCGGCTGTAGGTGCGGTCTATGACCGCACGTCTCCCGGCCGAAAGAATTTGTGCGGTCATAGACCGCACCTACAGAAGACGGTTTCCGGCACGGCGGAAGGTAGTTTTCCTTGGCGGCCGTCCCGGAAATGCGCCTATAATCCGCTGGCGTGACTCTGAAAGGTCCGGACTCCATCAGACTCGCCTGGCGTTTCTTTCTCTCGAGAGATTCAAAGCGAAGGAGCCAATGATGAACTACCGACGTACTTTCCTCCTGGTTTTCGTGTTCACCCTGCTTTCTGCCCAGTCGGGCGCCCAGCAGATGCGCTCCCTCAGCCCGGAGATCGCCCTCGACGTGCGGACCGCGCGGATCGCGGCGGTCGCCGACGACGGCAGCCGCGTTGCCGCAACGGTGCAAACGCGGCGCGAGCGCACGGACGTCGACCACGAGCGATACGGCGATCCGACGTACATCTCGCCGGTCTCGACCCGCTTGATGGTCATCGACACTCGTTCAGGTGATCAAACGTGGGTGCACGAGGAGCCGGCGCGGATCCGAGGATTCGCCTGGTCGCCGGACGGCATGCGCCTCGGTTACTTCATGGTCGAAAACGACAGCTACACACTGCGCATCTTCGATGCGGCTTCGGGAAATACGACAGCCGTGGCGGTGAACACCGACAAGGAAATCGCGTCGTCGTCGTTGCTGGAGTGGTCGCCCGACGGCACCACGATTCTCATCGGACTGCGCCCCGATGGTTGGGCGGACAGGGCAAGCCGGGCGTTTGTCGCCCTCACCGCGGCGGCGGTCATCGTGCAGGACTCGCGCAACGACTTCCTGGCCTGGGATCGCGTCCGCAACATCGCCGACCAGCAGGTCACAGCCTTGGTGTCCGTGGCCGATGGCACGGTGCGCGAAATCCTGAGTGATCGAACGCCGCGGGGCGTGGGCTTCTCCGAGGACGGCGCCTACATCACCTACTCCACGACGACCCGCACCAAGACGTCGTACACGCGCCGCGATGGCAGCGACTACGAGCTTCTCATGCTCGCCCTGGACGGTGGCGAGCCCGCGTCGCTCCGTGGTCCCGGTGAAGAGCGCATCAACGTGTCGTGGACGGAGGCGCGCGATGCCTTCGCTTACAGCGAAGACGGCTCCGTATTCGTGCAGCATCTCGACGAAGAAGAAGGGGTGGACGTTACCGAGGCGCATCGCGCTCCCAAGGAGGACGATGAAGCCGAAACGGCGGAGGTAGAGTCGGAGCCGGATCGCGGCGATCTGGAACCCCAGTTCTCTGTCAACCGCTGGAACTCCTCGGGTACCCAGCTCCTGCTCACGACCGAGGAGGGCTGGCATCTTCTGGATCTCGAGACCGACACGATTCGGGACCTGCTCGTGCTCGAAGAAGACGAGGATGCCCGCCCCCGTCGCAGTGTGCGTGCGTGGAGCGAAGATGGGCGCTACCTTTTCTTCAGCTACTCGGCGCACGATCATTGGGAGCGCGGCTTGAAGCGCCTCGATGTCGAATCCGGTGAAATCGACACGCTGTTGCTCGATGAGGCCCTCTACGGCTCGTGGAACATCTCCGATGACGGCAACACGATCGTCTACACGATGTCCGACGGTGACCGCCCCAACGAGATCTGGGTCACCGGTCACGACCACGCAGCGCCGAGGGCACTGACTTCCTCGAATCCCGACCTTGCGGACGTCGCGCTTGCCCGCACCGAGCTCGTCGACTACCTCGACCTTGACGGCAACACGCTCTACGGCATCCTCTATTACCCGGCCGATTACGAAGAGGGCCGTACCTACCCGCTGGTCGCTGAGATCTACGAGCAGTTCTTCGACAACGGCTACAACGAAAACATGAACCTGATCACCGCCCAGGGCTGGTTCGGCTTCCGTCCGTCGGTGGAGTTCGAAGAGGGCTACCCCGGCGAGGCGTGGCTCAAGGCGGTGCCCAGCGCCGTCAACAAGCTCATCGAACGCGGCCTCGTGAACGAAGAAAAGGTCGGCGTATACGGACAGAGCTACGGCGGTTACGCCGCGAATCTGCTCATCACCCAAACCGACCGCTTCGCCGCCGCGGCAAACGTGTCGGGGAAGGTAAATATGGTTTCGTTTCTCGGTGACTCACCGAAGATCACGACGCGCAACTACGCGGCGGCCGAGGTCGGCCAGGACCGCATCGGTGCGACGTTGTGGGAGCAGCCGCAAAAGTACATCGAGCACTCCGCGGTGATGTTCGCCGACAGAATCGAAACGCCCCTGCTCATGCTCTCGGGTGAAGGCGACTGGAACGTTCCGGCCACCAACCAGCGGGAGATGTACTACGCCTTGCGCCGCCTGGGGAAAGAGGTGGTATGGGTGCACTACACCAGCGGCGGGCACGGCGCCGGGCGCGCCAGCACGTCCGAGGACTTCGTCGATCACTGGCAACGCATGTTCGACTGGTTTGCCGAGCATTTCACAGCTGACGAGAGCACTCCCTGACGACGGATTGCTGCGGCCGACAAGTTTGACGGTGGGGGTGAGCGTCCTAGCGCGCCGGCGCCTCGGAACGTCGTTCGATTTCGGTGATCACATCTTGTGATCTCCTGCCGTAGAAGAGTCACTCCAGAGCGTGGGTCGAGGTAACGGCGCCGTGAGGTGTGCGCCACACTCCTCACTTGCGCTGTGCCACCTGAATTGACAGCGCCTCATCGATAAAGCCAGTCGTAGAAGACGCAAACTGCCGGCCACTCGGGCTAATCGTCAGCGTTCACCTTGAACCGCTGCATTCGCCTCCCGTTCCCTGCCTCTCCGGTGTAGAGGTAGCCCCGTGAGTCGAGCACTACCATGTGTGCCCGGATGAACTCGCCCGCCTGGCGACCGGGTCTGCCGAACCTGCCCAGAATCTCCAGGTCGTTCCGCTGCATCATCCAGACCCGTTGGTTCGTGCCGTCGATGAGGTAAAGGATGCTCTGCTCGGTATCCCGCGACAGCCCAAGGCTGAATCCAGTCCCCGATCCGCCGGTCTCTGGCGCGACGAAACGCTCCATCAGATATTCGCCGTTCTGTCGGAAGACCTGAACGCGGTTTCCACGGCGGTCGGCCACATAGACCAGGCCGTCGTTCGCGCCAATGATCCCATGGACCGTGCGGTACTGCAGCGGCGGGTCGTCGAGCCTGATCGGATACTCATATGAGTAGTCGTCATCCGGTGGCTTGCCGTACGCACCCCAATGACGGAGATACTCCCCGGTCGCGGCATCGAAGACCACGACGCGCCGGTTGCGGTATCCATCCGCGATGAAGAGTTCGTTTGTACTGGGTTCCACGAAGAAGTTCGCCGGGCCGCCCAGATGAGTCGGATCGTTGCTGCCCATGTTCACGCCGGGCTCACCGATGGTCAGAACGTGCTTACCTTCCCTGGTGAACTTCATCACGTGGAATCCATTGCTCGTGCCGAGCCAGACGAAGTCGTTGTGATCGACATAGATCCCGTGCTCCTGATCAAACCAGGTATAGCCCTCGCCCGGACCGCCCCAGGCTTGGAGGACCTTGCCCTCGGGATCCAGTTCGAGAACCGGGGGAGCGGGAAAACAACAATCGGCGATCGGTGGATCCTGTGCGGCCCCGATCTCCTGGCGGGTCAGGCTCGACGGCATGTGAACCACCCAGAGGTGGTCGTTGTCGTCAACGAAGAGCCCTCTGATGTCGCCGAGGATCCAGTCGTTGGGCAGGGTCGGTGGCCACGTCGGGTCCACTTCCCACTCTGGTGCTGTAGCCGATGTCAGCTGCGCGGACTGCTCGGAAAGCTCGGTGCCGTAAGCGACGGTAATGAGAAGCAAGGCTGCAACACTCGAAAGTCTCATCCGATTTCTCATGGTCTTGGTGCTCCTTGTACCAACGATCACCACGCCTTCGACGAAGGCCTGGCGGCCTGACGGGTAGAAGTCCAGTTGGTACCCTTGTGGAGTATAGGCGAAGTATGAGGCCTCAGCGAGCCGAATGATGGGACGAATATCGGCCGATTCCGGTGCCCAGGAGGGAGCCTTCTCGACGAGATCCACATGGAAGGGTCGGCGACTTGCCAGGTATGCGAGGTTGATCCCCGCGGGACCGTTTGGGGAGTTTCAGGGAGTTGGGGACTAAGGAACCGGCACCCGTTCCTTCAACTCTTCAAACCAGTTGAGGATGACGTTAATCTGTGGTTGCGTCCCCTCCGTTTGTCCTTCGGGCCGAATGACCAGAAACCGTTGGTCGGTCGGCGAGATGGCGTACATGCGCGGCTCCGTCAGAGGGGCCGTGACATACGCATCCATCGAGAACACCAATTCGGGTCTTCCAAACTCCAGGCGCGCACCCGACTCCACCGAGACACGCATCATTCCCTGCCCGCTTACGTAGAACAGCTCCTTCCCGTCGCGGCTCCACAAGGGCCACCATCCTCCGCCAACGGAAACAGTCTGCCGATTGGCGCCAACGTCGGGGAATGGTCGGACATACACCTCGAATTCGCCCGTCTGATCGGACTGGTATGCGAGCCATTGACCGTCCGGCGAAAGCGTTGCGCTCCGTTCCCGAAACTGGCCATCGAGAAACAGGTTCATCTCGCCCGTTGCCAGATCCAGAACGCCGAGATTTTCTTGCGCATTTGCGGCCCCATCCTCTTTGAAGATCAAGCTCGCGTTGTCGGGCGTGAACGACTGCGGCTGCAGCCCACCGGCTGCGCTCGATGCCAGCAACTCGGGCTCGCCCGCCCCGTCCGCTGGTGTCAGGAATATGCCGCCCTGGAACACTCCATCAGCGTCGCTCACAAAGGCCACGCTCTCCCCATCGGTCGTGAACATGGGAGCGATCTCGGCTCCCGTTTCGAAGGTGAGACGCGTCTCACTCCCTCGCCCGAGTCCGAAGATCCAAAGGTCACGGGACCCTAAAGGACCAACGGGCGCAACAAGGCGACTCCCGTCCGGGGATATCGCAACACCACCGCGAAACAACCGTGGCTCAAACTCCAGGGTCTCTTCACGCCCTTCTCGATCGACCCAGACCAGAGCGCTTGGCTCAGTAAAAAAATTCGTTCCGGAGACGTAAACGAGCACCCCCGAGTCGGATATGGCGTAATGCCGATTATTTTGAAGGTCTTCGACTAGTGAAACCGATCCGCCCCTCAGCTCGAGCGACCGAACGTCGAATGGAACCGCAAAAAGAACATCCTCGATTCCATAGACGATGTGTCCAGTCGAAACATATCTCGGGTATTCACCGGGCAACAGTAAGGTCCGCTCATCTGAATTCAAAGGCTGGATGGCGATTTCGTCGGCAACGTCGAAAAGCAGCGTTTGCCCGTCGGGCAACATTTGCGGATTGGTCAGGTTGGTCCCGGCCACAAGTAGCTCCGCTTCGCCGCCACTCGCCGAGATTCGTTTGATGCCTTCGGACTGGCTGAAAACAATCGTGTCGTCCTCCTCCCAACTCGGGGCACCCCGAGGATTCTCGGCATCCGAGAGCATGATGGGTGCGCCACCGCTAACAGCGATCTTCTTGAGCTGACCGTCAGCTGCAGACCAGTATCCAATCCACTGACCATCCGGCGAGAAAAACGGGGCCGTTGGATTCTCGTTCGTCCCGGGAATCGGGTTCGCTTCGAGCGTGTCCATGGCCTTCATATAAAGTCGTTCATTGGCCACGTACACGATTCTAGAACCGTCCGGCGAAACGGCAACCAGCGGACGACCGGGGTTCGTGAACTGCTGGCCTTCGGGGAGGTGTTGAGAAAATCGGACCACTGGATCGGGCGCATCAGGTTGCAGGTTCCAGACCGCGATGCCGGCCAGGGCGAGACCCAACGCGAAGGCGGCGACCCACGGCAGTTTCGATTGCGGTGCTGCCTGAACAACCTCAGCAACGGGTTGGACCAGAACGCCGTCAGGATCAGCCAGCACCTGCTGGATGTCTACCCGGGCATCGGAGATGTCACCGTACCGGTCTTTCGATTCCTTCTCCAGGCAGCGTTCCAGGAGGAATTTAATTCTGGGATGGAGATGGGGCGGAAGGTTGTTCCAGTCGGGGTCAGCCCGGAGAACATCGGCGAGGACATGCGACACCGTCTTGCCGTCGAACGTCTGGCGTCCCGTCACCATCTCGAAAAGGACAACACCGAAAGACCAGATGTCCGCACGTTTGTCTGTGGTCTCACCGCTGGCCTGCTCCGGTGACATGTACGCAGCGGTCCCGAGAATGACTCCCTGCTGTGTCGCCTTCATGCTCAAGGTGGGCGACTGCGACAAGTTCACATCAGAACCATCGCCCGCAAATGCTTTCGCCAGCCCGAAGTCCAGCACCTTTACCTTGCCGTCAGGTGTGACCTTGATGTTCGCGGGCTTCAGGTCCCGATGAATGACCCCCTTCTCGTGTGCGGCTTCGAGTGCTTCGGCAATCTGGAGGGCGAGCTTGAGGGATTCTTCGACGGGGATGGCCCCACGTTTCAGTCGGTCGGCCAGCGTGTCGCCTTCGACGAGTTCGAGGACAAGGAATCGCGTGCCCTTGTCTTCCTCCAGCCCGTGGATAGTGGCAATGTTCGGGTGATTGAGAGATGCCAGCAGTTTTGCTTCACGCTCAAACCGGGCCAGTCGCTCTTCGTCGCGGGCGAACTCTTCAGGGAGGGTCTTGATCGCAACCTCACGCCCGAGCTTGGAATCCCGCGCACGCCATACCTCGCCCATACCGCCTTTGCCGAGCGGGGAAAGGATTTCGTATGTACCGAGCGTCTTACCGATCATTACGTCATCCGACTGTAGGTGCGCTCTATGGAGCGCACACGGGCGGTCATAGACCGCCGCTACAGAAGAGTCCCTCCAAAACTTGGTGAACCGCCTTCCCGGTGAGGGAGCTTCAACGGGTTGTCCCAGGTCTTCGTCACCGCCTGGTTGTCAGAATGCGGCTTACATCCCGGGGGAGACTCCGATCGCTGAAGTTTGCGACCCGCCCTGTCCTCTTCAATTCGCCAAGGGATTCATGCGCGGCTCCAAGCGCAACATTCAGTGCATGGCCGACGTACAGGCCAAGACTGATCCTGTATCGCTTCAGGTCCGCCAACGGCGTGTCGTTCACCGTACTGATCAGCGGCCGATTGACGAAATCGGTAGCGCGGGCGTATTCCTCCATCCCCAGGCCCGAGAAGTAGAGCGTGTCGGCCCCTGCTTCGGCATAGGCCGCGCCACGATCGAGAGCCTCTTCGACCGAGGCTCCGAGTGATACGGCGTCGCAGCGGGCCATGATCACGAGATCCGGATCTAGCCGTGCATCCACCGCGGCCCTAACCTTGTCGCTCATCAGATCCACTGATACAAGTCGCCCGCCCGGGCCGAGATCCCGATCTTCAAACATCACGCACCCCAGCCCGGCCTTCTCGAAACCCTGTATTGCCCGATAGGTCTGGAGCGGGGTGCGGCCGCCGTCGTCCGCGTCGGCCAGGACCGGCAGACTCATCGACTGCGCGATGTGCCCGGCAAACTCCGTCAACTCCGTCAGGGTTACCAGGCCTGTATTGGGGAGACCGTACCCGACCAGCGCGCAGGCGCTGCCGCCGACCACGACGGCGTCAAAGCCGTGATGTTCGATCAGCCGTGCCGATGGTATGTCATATGCGCCCGGAGCCATCCCTGGTTCCGGGTCCGCGAGCACCCTTCGAAACTTTGCGCCGGGTGAATCGGCGCCGGACGATTGGAACGCCGGACTCAGCGTCTCGGCTGAAGCGAGAGACGGGCCGGACGCGACATGGTGCGCGAGGGTCGCGGCGGCGAGCGCGCTGCCCGTCTGAATGAACTTTCGTCTCGATTGTCCGTCCTGACGTTGTTCCGTAAGATCCTTATCGCTCATTTTCGTCTCCTGTAGTTATTGGGATATCTGCCTGGTGTCCTACCGATCATTCAGTCGTCCGGCTGTAGGTGCGCTCTGTGAGCGCACACGGGCGGTCATAGACCGCCCCTACAGAAGAAAGGATTTCGTAACTGCCGAGCGTCTGAGTGCTCATTGCGCGATCCAGCTGTAGGTGCGCTCTGTGAGCGCACATGGGCGGTCATAGACCGCCCCTACAGAAGAAAGGATTTCGTAACTGCCGAGCGTTTCGCCGATCATAGCGCGATCCGGCTGTAGGTGCGCTCTATTAGCGCACATGGGCGGCCATAGACCGCCCGTACAGAAGAAAGGATTTCGTAGCTGCCGAGTGTTTCGCCGATCATAGCGCGATCCAGCTGTAGGTGCGCTCTGTGAGCGCACACGGGCGGTCATAGACCGCCCTACCCCGGTGGTCAGTGGGTTGCCTACAGTATCTGGACCGAGCTACGGGCAAAGTTGGCCGATTTTGGGGGTCAGCGGGGAATTGCCCAAGTGGGTAAGTAGCCTAGAATCAATGCCGGAGGGGGGACTTGAACCCCCACGAGACTAAGTCACGGCAGATTTTGAGTCTCTGAACACCTGCAACGATAACTACCGAAAAGCACGCTGGTCTCAATGGATCGACGCAACACTTTATCTTAAAAGGAAGAGGTGGAGTGTATGCGGAAAGGGATGCGATTCGGTTTCACGGCGGCGGAGAAGGCGGAGGTATGGGATCGGTGGCGGCGAGGGGAATCTCTGCATGAGATCGGGCGAGCGTTTGGCAAGCTGTCATCGTCTGTATATTGTCAGCTGGCGCATACCGGAGGCATTCGTCCTCGACCACGACGACGGTCGAGGTTGGCTTTGAGCCTGTCGGAACGTGAGGAGATCTCCCGCGGGATCGCGGCCGAGCAGTCGTTGCGTTCGATCGCAGAGTGTCTGGGGCGTTCACCCTCGACGGTGAGCCGGGAGATCCAGCGCAATGGGGGCTATGATGACTACCGGGCGTCTGTCGCCGATGAACAGGCTTGGAACCGGGCCCGTCGCCCGAAGCGATGTCAGTTGGGTCGCCATCCGCGGTTACGGCGAATGGTGGCGAGGAAGCTCCGGCGGAATTGGTCGCCCGAACAGATCGCCGGCTGGCTGAAGCGATCCTATCCAGAGGATGAGTCGTATCACGTGTCCCACGAGACGATCTATCGCAGCCTATTCGTGCAGGCGCGCGGGGTGTTTAAGAAAGAACTACTTAGACATCTGAGGTCGAGACGAACGATTCGTCGATCCCGACATTCCAGTCACAAAGGTCACGGGAAAGGGGATCTCGCCGATATCGTATCGATTCGTGAGCGCCCGGCCGAGGTCGAAGATCGTGCCGTTCCCGGTCACTGGGAGGGAGATCTGATAGTGGGATCGAACAACACCTACATTGCGACCCTGGTCGAACGCCATACCCGTTACGTGATGTTGGTGAAAGTGTCGGATAAACAGACCAAGACCGTCGTGCCTGCACTGATCAAGCACGCGAAGAAACTACCGACCGAGCTGTATAAATCGCTGACCTGGGATCGCGGCAAGGAAATGGGAGATCATCGGCGGTTTACCCTGGCGACCGACATCGACATCTACTTCTGCGATCCGCAGAGTCCATGGCAACGTGGTTCCAATGAAAACACGAATGGCCTGCTCCGACAGTACTTCCCAAAGAGAACCGACTTATCGGTGCACTCGCAGGCGCACCTGAACAAGGTGGCACGTGAGCTCAATGAACGGCCGCGTAAGACGCTGGAGTTTGAAACTCCAGCAGAACGATTCAACGCTTGTGTTGCATCGATCGGTTGAGGTGGCAACCGAAAACGTAACGCTGACTTGGTTTTCCGCCAAATCCAGGTCCGATTCCTACCGAAAGCTACCGATGTCGAGCTGGAGACACGGGAGACACAGCGGCAGCTCAAAGAAATACCAGAGCTCGCGGCTGGGGCGTCATCGGCGGCCCGTGACGCTTTCAGTATCTTTCAGTATAGAGAACGCCCTTGTTTTGGAAAGGCCCCTGATGCTACCTATGCTCCTGACGTTCGCCTTTTGCCACCGAAGACTGTCAAGACCCTAGGAATTTGCTCCTGTTCGGGCCAGAATCTGTAGCTGTATGAACTTCACGACCGGGCTTCGAAATCTATGCCAACCTTCATAGATCTTTCAGAACTTATTCTCAAGGTTGATGGTGCCGTCAACGACGCCCTGACGCAGGACCTGAAAGGCTTTGCTATCATTCAACATAGCGGTGAGCCATCCCGCTGCACTGCGACATTCAATAACTGGGGATCAAGTGACGACGGCAGCATCGGATATTTGTATCTCGATCGACAGGTGCTGGATTTCGGAAAAGACTTCACTGTCGTATTAGCCCCCGGCGACCTCACCCTGTTCAGCGGCAGAATCTACGGGCTTGAAGCCACATTTCCTTCGGAATTGTCCGTGTCCGCGTTCGACAGGTTGCAAGAGATGCGAATGGTGCGCCGAACGCGCACCTTCGAAGACGTGACGCTGAACGATGTTGTGGGCCGAATCGCCGGAGATCACGGGATGATTCACAATGTCAGTGTCAGTGGCCCCACGTTCAGGCAGCTTGCGCAGCTCAACCAGACAGACCTCGAGTTTCTACACAGCCGACTGTCCGAGACCGGCGCGCTCGTCTGGATCGAAGATGAGCATCTGCATGTCAGCCCCGACAGAGGAGCCCCCCAGACCCTGGACTGGGGTGAATCCCTGCGGGAGTTCAGGGTCAATGCAGACCTGACCACGCAGCGCACCCGCTTTACTGTGTGCCGGATGGGATGTGGCAGCCAAGTCCGCCATTTCGGAGTCGGCAGGTGCGCCATCGGCCCTGAATGTCCCTGGGGTAACAGGCCCACAACTGCTGCAGGCGGCGTTTCGCGATTACACCGAAACCGTTGTGAGTGAGCATCCTGGCTCAAGGGAGGAGATAGCGGAACGGGCCAACAACATGTTCGGGCAAAACGCACGGAAATTTGTGACCGCCCGAGGTGTTGCGGATTTTAATGCCAACCTGCTCGCCGGTGCGCCAGTGAACGTGCAGGGCATTGATGCGATGCTGGCGGGTGAATACTTCCTGACTGAAGTCAGACATTTCTTTGATACAGGAACGGGCGCGCGAACCGAATTCGTCGCTGCGCGAGCCTACCTGGAATCAGGATGAGGACCAATTATGCCGACTGATCTTTCGGAATCCGAAATCGCCCCCGCCATTCAGGTTCCTACGCGCTGGTACGGTGTCTATAGTGCGGTTGTCCGTGATGTCGTGGATCCGGACTCACAAGGTCGTATCAAGGTCTCTTTGCCTTGGTCCCCGGATGCGGAAGGGGGAGGCTACGAGGCGTGGGCACGCCTGGCCACGCTGATGGCCGGCCCCAACAGGGGAAGCTGGTTTATACCGGATGTCGACGACGAAGTGCTGGTTGCCTTCGCGGGGGGGATCCGGATCACCCTTGCGTTATTGGTGCCCTGTGGAACGGAACGGATGCTCCTCCCGCGACGATGGATGGCACCGGTGAGAACAACATCAAGGTCCTCAGGTCGCGTAACGGAGTTCAGATTACCCTGGACGATCAAGACGGCCAGGAGCAGCTGGTTTTGGAAACCCCTGGTGGCCAGAACTTAAGATTGACTGACGGCCCAGGCAGCGTCGAAATCGAGGACAGCAATGGGAACTCGGTGAAGCTGGAGTCTTCCGGAATCACGGTGACAGCCTCGGGGGCGATTACGGTGAACGCCGGCAGCGTAGTCAAAGTCAGCGCCGGCATGCTGATTGTGGATGCAGGTATGACCAGATTCAGCGGCGTCGTCCAGGCCGATACTGTGATTGCGAATTCAACAGTAAGTTCATCCTACACGCCTGGTGCAGGCAACATTTGGTAACTCAATAACTGGAAGACACGACTATGGCCATTACTCTTGGACCTCTTGTCGAAGCACTGACCACTGCGACCAGCCCATCGTCACGTAAGGCTGCCGCCGATGCTCTTTCCGCGGCAATCGCCGATGCTGCGAGTCGCGGCGAAGATCTGCGGACCATGTTTGAAAATGTTCCCGGCAGCGACATTGCCATTCCCATAGGTCCGGCCGAGCTTACCGCGATCGGCAACCTGCAGCGTTTTCTCGCGGACGTGGCCACCGGTAGCATCGCGTTGACCCCGAAAGACGCGTCGGCAGTCATCGGGCAGTTCGGAGCACTGCTTGGAGGCGGCGTCCCTGGTTTGCCTGGCATGCCATCAATGCCGGCGATGCCAATTCCCGGTTTCCCCTTTCCAACGCCACCGATACCCGGTCTCGATCCCTGCAAGTTGATCAAGTGCCTGGCCGCGAGTATGGATTGCGACGGTGCCAGTGGAGGTGGTAGCCCGCCTGGTTTCCTTCCCGGAGTCGTTGTTGAGCCCATAGATGCGATCAAGGTGGCCGTCGATAACGGCATCGAAATTCTCAAGAATGCACGGGACATGGCGGAGGAAGGGCGACGCCAGGCCGATCAGCTTGCGAAAGACCTGGCCGCTGCGGCAAAGGAAGCTTCAGGCGACGCGAAGAAGGCGATCAATGCTGCCAGGAAAGAAGCAGAATCAACGGCGAACGATTTGGTCGAAAAGTCCGAACAGCTGGGTGGAGCAATTGGCAGCGCTCTAGCAAGCGCCTTCTGATCGGAAGAGTCCATGGCAGCGCGTTTGGGCGGCCACACGGCCGCCCCTTTTCTTGAGGTTGGGCAGTCATAGACTGCCCCTACCGTCTCAACCGATTGGAATGCCGGAGGGGGGACTTGAACCCCCACGAGACTAAGTCTCGGCAGATTTTGAGTCTGCTGCGTCTGCCATTCCGCCACTCCGGCCGGTGGTGCGCGGAGCAAGAAACGTAACACCGCCCGTAATCGGGAGTCAACGTGGGGTCCTGTCTAGGCTAGTCGCGCTCGCCGCCGTCGAGCAGATCGAAAACCAGCGTCGCCAGGAATCCGCCGCAGATCGACAACGATGCGTTGCTGACACCCGCTGTTGATGGCGCAACGGCCGCGTCGGCCGCGCACATAGCTACGGCGAGGACTCCCCAGGAAAGCTTCCCGTACAACTCCCGCCGTTGGTGAGCATCTTCCATGTCGCGGAGGCGGTCGGCCGCGTTGCAGAGCCTCGATTCGAATATCCCGAGGAGCTCGAGCACGGCTTCCCCGCGCGGCGGGGAGTGCAAGGTGTCTTTGAAGGACGTGGCAACATCCATGATCTTTTCGATTGACCTTGGAGACAGGCCGGCATTGCGCAAGATGGTGCGCTCGGCCTGGAGGAACACTTCAACGAACTGGTAAACATCGTTGGCAAATCGCTCGCGCTCTTCGATGCCTGATTCGCTTGCGCTCATGACTTCGTCGAGAAAGTCGCTGTCCTGCCTCAGGGTTCGGACCGCGAGGCAGGCGGTTCCAGTGACCTCTGCAGCGACCGCCGGAGAACGCTCGGCTCGGGCCGCGTTCGCCATCATTTCGTTGGCTGCCGCGCTGATGTACCCGTACCGGTATTCCGACTGCGCCGAGGCTGCGAGAGGAAGGGAGGCGATGATCACTGCTGAAAGTGTCAGCTTCGAAACGATTCTTTTCAACGGTGACCTCCGTTGCGAATCAGGACAGGCAGATCTTGCACGGGTGATACCCGGCACCCGTGGCTTCCTTCAGGCTCTTGAAGGCGCGGGCCAGGTTCTTTGCGGGGAAATAGCGGCAACCGGACCGGTGAACCGTCTGGGACCTGCTGTTTCCACGATAGCCGGATGACGCGCCCCTCTTCAGCCGGGACTTCTTGAGGACGGCCACGGCTCCGGCAGCACCGGCCACGGCCGCGACTGCTCCGATGACGAGTTTCTTCTTCTTTCCCATGGGGCCCTCCTTACTTTAATTGTACGGCTATTACGGGATTCTCCGTCGTTCTTCTCTAGCGGCGCTGTATGAGTGCCGAAATGTCTTTTGTTGCCGCCCGCCGCCATTTGCAGGATCATAGCTACCTCTAACCGCCAATCCGTGTCGACTCTGAACCCTGGCTTACCGCGGGAATTGCTGGAGGAACCCATGAAGCAAGGTCTCTTTTTGCTGGTGCTCATTCTTGCCCTCGTGCCGTCAACAATCCTGAGTGTCAATGTCGATGACACACGACTGCTCCGGGACCCGGCGATGAGCAGCACGCACATCGCTTTCCTCTACGACAGCGACCTCTGGGTCGCCAACGTCGACGGCACCGGATCGCGACGGCTGACGACCGCCAGGGGCGAGGAATCGAATCCGATCTTCTCTCCCGACGGGAGCCTCATCGCGTTCAACGGCAACTACGACGGCAACACCGACGTCTACGTGATCCCGGTTGCGGGCGGCGTACCCCAGCGGCTGACATGGCACCCCTCCGCCGATGCCGTGCAGGCGTTCGTGCCCGACGGCTCCGCCGTGATGTTCCGGTCGGGACGGCAGGTATTCACGAATCGCTACACCCAGCTCTTCACGGTCCGCCTCGATGGTGGCTTCCCGGAACGCCTGCCCATTCCCAACGCCTTCAAGGCCACCTACAGTCCGGACGGGTCGCACATCGCGTACACGCCCATCAGTGAACGGTTCAACCAGTGGAAGAACTATCGTGGGGGGACGGTCTCCCGCATATTCCTCTACGACGCCTCCGACCACAGCGTCGTCCAGATCGCACAGCCCGAGGGTCGTTCGAACGAAACCGATCCGATGTGGATCGGCGACACGGTCTACTTCCTGTCCGACCGGAACGGGGAGTTCAACCTGTTTTCCTACGACGTCCCCTCGCAGCGGATCGACCAGCTTACCGACCACACGGATTTCCCGATCCTGAGCGCGTCCCACGACGGGCGCCGGATCATCTACGAGCAGGCCGGCTACCTGCACTTGTTCGACCCCGACAACGGGGCCACCCAACGGTTGAGGGTCGGTGTCGCGGCTGAACTTCGCGAGACCCGGCCGCGCTTCGCCAGCGGCGCGCGATTCATCCGAAACACCGACATATCGCCCTCAGGGGCGCGGGCCGTGATGGAGTTTCGCGGCGAGATCATCTCGGTCCCCGCCGCCAAGGGCGATCCGCGTAACCTGACCGAAACCCCGGCGGCACACGAGCGGTCTCCCGTGTGGTCTCCGGATGGCCGGCAGATCGCCTACTTTTCCGACGAGTCCGGTGAATACCAGCTCCATGTCCGGAGTCAGGACGGGAAAGGCGAAGTCCGCCAGTTCTCGCTGGGCGGTTCGGGCTTCTACGAGACGCCAAGCTGGTCCCCGGACAGCAACAAGATCGCCTTCATGGACAACTCGCTCAGCTATTACTATCTGGACCTCGATTCCGAGGAAGTGACCAAGTTCGGCGAAGAATATCTCTACGGGCCCGGCCGTGGGCGGAGCCAGCGCTTCCGCTGGTCGCCCGATTCGGAGTGGATCACCTACACCCTGGACAGCGAGACCTACATCCGCACGGTCCACGTCTACTCGCTCGACGAAGACAAGTCCTACGCCGTGACCGACGGACTCTCAGACGTCAACGAGCCGGTGTTCGACGCCAGCGGCAAGTATCTGTATTTCTTCGGATCGACGGACGCCGGTCCGGTCCGCCAGTGGTTCGACCAGTCAGTCATAGACATGGACATGACCAGCTCGATCTACCTCGCGGTCCTGCGAGACGACCTCCCGTCCCCACTCGTTAGGGAAAGCGACGAAGAGAACGGAGCTACCGAAGAGTCCGAAGACGACGAGCAAATCGACGACACCCCGTTCCGGATCGACTTTGAAGGGCTCGACCAGAGGATCATCGCGGTACCGCTACCCGCCCGGGATTACGCCAGCCTCCATGCAGGGAACACGGGGGAGATCTACTTTCTAGAGCGCCCGCCCTTTTCGGACGGGCCCGGTTCGACGCTCAAACGCTACGACCTGGCGAAGCGTGAGGCCGAATCGCTCGGTGCGGGTGTCCGCAGCTACAGCCTGAGCGCCGACAACAAGAAGCTGTTTTACCGATCCGGAAACAACTGGTCCATCGCCGATGCAGGCAAGATCGACGGCCAGGAAGGCCGGCTGAACATCGACGATCTCCAGGTGCGTATCGATCCGAAGGCAGAATGGGAGCAGATCTTCCTCGAGGCCTGGCGGATCAACCGCGACTATTTCTACGCCACGAACTACCACGGCGTGGACTGGAACGCGATGCACGACAAGTACGGGTCGTTCCTCGACGACCTGGCCACACGCAGCGACCTGGACCGCGTCATTCGATGGATGTCGAGCGAACTGGCCGTCGGTCACCACCGCGTCGGCGGGGGAGACCGGCTCGAGCAGCCCGACAGCCTGCCCGGGGGATTGCTCGGGGCCGATTATGTCATCGCCAACGGCCGGTACCGTTTCGAGAAGATTTTCGGAGGCTTGAACTGGAATCCCGACATGCGTTCACCGCTCACCGAACCCGGGGTCGGCGTCAAGGAGGGGGAATATCTCCTGGCAGTGAAAAACAGAGACCTGCGCGCCCCGACCAATCTGTACAGCCTCTTTGAGAACACCGCCGAGAAGATTATCGAGATCACGGTCGGTCCGAACCCGGACGGATCCGACTCCCGCACGGTTTCGGTTGTTCCCGTTCGGAATGAATCCGCGTTGCGGAACCGTGATTGGGTGGAAGGGAACCTCCAAAAGGTGACCGAGGCCACCGACGGGCGCGTGGCCTACGTCTACGTTCCCAACACGAGCACGTCCGGCCACGAGTACTTCAAACGCTACTTCTTCCCGCAGGCTCACAAGGACGCCATCATCATCGATGAGCGGTTCAACGGGGGCGGCTCGATCGCGGATTACTACATCGACCACCTGCGACGCGACGAGATCTCCTACTGGAACATGCGCTACGGTGCGGACCTGAAGTCGCCCAACGCCTCGATCCAGGGCCCGCAGGTCATGATCATCGATGAGACCGCCGGCTCGGGCGGAGATCTTCTTCCCTGGATGTTCCGGAAGTTCGAGATGGGCACCCTGGTTGGAAAGCGAACCTGGGGCGGCCTGGTCGGCACGCTCGGATTCCCGATCCTGATGGATGGCGGCAGCGTGACGGCGCCGAACCTGGCGATCTGGACCGAGGACGGCTGGGTCGTCGAGAACGTCGGCGTGCCGCCCGACATCGAAGTCGAGCAGTGGCCGGCAGACGTGATAGCCGGCCGCGATCCTCAGCTCGAGAAGGCGATCGAAGTCATTCTCGAGGAGCTCGAGCGGAATCCGCCGCAGAAGCCGGTCCGACCGCCCTACCCGGTTCGCAATCCACGCGGCGGGGGAGGAGGGAATTGACAGTCGTGAAAGGGCTTGCTCCGGGAGTTGCCATCGCACTCGCGCTGGTCTTCGTCGTCGCTCCGGCGTCTACCGCTCAGCAAGCGCAGCTCCCGTCTTACCCGCTCGTGTTCGGGGACTTCGTCGCACAGTTCGGCCCCGACCGAGCATTCGCGCTCGCCGGCCAGGGGTGGCCACCGTTTGCGGGCACATGGACGGCAGACGGCGCCGAGGTCGAACTCCGCTCCTCACAGGACCCTGGCGGGTGTGACGGGCCCGGTCGGTACGCGTTTCGTATCGGGGGAACCCGTGTCCACCTCGAGTTGGTTTCCGACGACTGTGAGCTGCGCCGCATGATTCTCGATGGGAGCGACTGGCGGCCCGTCGGTGAGGCCGAGGCCATTCCCGAGCGCAGCATCGTGCGCACCGGCGGCGATGGTGTGATTTCACTGCCCGAGGCGGCCTCTGCATCCGGGAGCTGGCCGTCGTTCCGGGGACCCCAGGCATCGGGTGTTGCAGAAGACCAGAACCTGCCCGACAGTTGGGACGGCGTGACGGGCGAGAACATCCTCTGGCACACGCCGATTCCGGGCCTCGGTCACTCCAGCCCCGTCGTATGGGGCGAGCGCATCTTCGTAACCAGCGCCGTCAGCAGCGATCCCAACGCGACGTTCCGCCCCGGCTTGTACGGAGACGGCGACGCCTCTGCCGACCGCTCCCATCACCGCTGGATGATCTACGCCATTGACAAGGGGACCGGGGAAATCCTGTGGGAACGCGTCGCCTACGAGGGCACGCCAATCGACAAGCGGCACATCAAGTCGACCTATGCCAGTTCGACCCCCGTCACCGACGGCCGCATCGTCGTTGCCTGGTTCGGGTCGCATGGCGTCCATGCTTACGACGTCCATGGCAACTTCCTCTGGAAGGTCGATCTGGGCCGCGTCAACCTCGGGGCCTACGACATCCCGACGTTCGAGTGGGGTCCGGCCAGTTCGCCCATCATCTGGAACGACCTGGTGATCCTACAGAGCGACACCCAGGCCGACTCGTTCATCATTGCCCTCGATGCCAAGACCGGGGAGACGGTCTGGCAGACCGCCCGCGATGAACTGCCCTCCTGGGGGACACCGAACGTCGCGGTCACTTCCGCTGGGCCGGAACTCGTTACCAACGCGCCCAACTTCATCCGAGGATACGACCCGCGGACGGGGGAAGAACTGTGGACGCTCGGAGGCAGTTCGAAGATCACGGCACCGACGCCGGTCTACAGCGATGACCTGTTCGTCGTCGCGAGCGGCCGCGCACCGGAACGGCCGATCTTCGTCGTGCGTGCCGGGGCCCGTGGCGACATCACGTTGACCGGTCGCAACCGGAGCAGCGACGCGGTTGCCTGGAGCCGGACCCAGCGGGGTTCCTACATGCCGCCGCCTCTGATCTACGAGGGGCTTGTGTACGTGCTCGCGAACAACGGCATCTTCGACGCCTACGACCTGGTTACCGGAGAAGAAATCTATCGCCAGCGGCTCGAGCACCTCGGCAGCGGCTTCAGCGCATCGCCGGTGGCCGCCGACGGCAAGCTCTACCTTTCGGGCGAGGACGGCGAGATGCTGGTCCTTGCAGCCGGTCCGGAACCGACACACATCGCGACGAACCCCATCGGGGAACTGCTGATGGCGACGCCGGCGCTGTCGGAGGGCGTCATGTATGTCCGTTCGTCCCAGAGCCTGTTCGCGATCGGAGACAGTCAGAACCGCGAGCGGTAGCGATCGGCGCCGGAACCCCGTCGCTACCGCTCTGGGTTCTGTCGGAGCAGCCCAGTCAGAACCGGAAGCGGTAGCGACCGGGTAATTCTTGTTCCGATTTAACTAGAAGGAGACATCCGATGAAGCGTCTCACAGTATTCCTGTTGTTGAGCTTTCTCGCCATCCCCACGCATTTGATCGCCCAGGAACCCATCGATCAGGACATGGTCGACCGGATTCGATGAGAGGGCATGGAGAACTCCCGCATCATGGAGGTCTTCAACCACCTGACCAACGTCATCGGGCCACGTCTTACCGCGTCACCCGCCTACCATGAAGCCGTCCAATGGACGTGCGCCAAGATGGACGAGTGGGGCATGACGAACGCCCGCGCCGAGGGCTGGGAGTTCGGAAGAGGATGGACCCTCGACCGGTTCTCCGTCGAAATGGTCGAGCCGAGGTACCTGCCGATGATCGGCTATCCCCGCGGCTGGTCCGCTTCGACTGAGGGCCGCCTGCTTGGCGCACCGGTGTTCCTGGGCGACGCTTCCATGGAAGAACTAGAGAGCCACGCCGGCCAGCTTTCCGGGAAGATCGTTCTGACTCGCCCGGTGCAGACGAACTTCGTCCGCGCGGATCGACCGCAACCGTTGCTCGAAAACGCGCTGATGGAGGCCCCGCCCAACAACGCGCCGCGCTCACCGAACCAGGCCGCCCAGCGTGCCGAACGGCAGCGTCAGCAGGAAGTCCGCCGGGCCATGACCGAGATGCTCCAGGCCGAAGGGGCGGGGGTCATTCTGGAGCCAAACATCGGCGAGCACGGCACGCTCTTTGTCACCGGCCGTGATGGCGGTCCCGACGCCGTTCCGTCCGTCGTCCTGGCGTCGGAACACTACAACCTTGTCGCGCGATTGATCGAGCAGGGCATCCCGGTCGAACTTGCCGTTGACGTTGACGCGACCTACTACACGGACGACACGAACGCCTACCACGTCATCGCCGAAATTCCCGGGACGGACCCGGAGATTGGTGACGAAGTCGTCATGGTCGGTGCGCACCTGGATTCCTGGCACTCCGCGTCCGGCGCGACCGACAACGCCGACGGCTGCTCAATCGCGATGGAAGCCCTCCGCATCCTGATCGCCCTGGGTGTCGAGCCGCAGCGGACAATCCGGGTTGCGCTGTGGGGCGGGGAAGAGCAGGGCCTGCTCGGCTCCCGCGAGTGGGTCGCCCAGAACCTGGCAGGCGATGACAACCAGGAAGCGCACGACAACTTCTCCGTCTACTTCAACCTCGACAACGGATACGCGCCCATCTACGGCTTCTACATGGAAGGGAACCGCGAGGCGCGGGACATCATGGAGTCGTTCCTGGCACCGTTCAACGATCTGGGGGCGACGATCTCGACGCTCCAGGGCGTCGGAAGCACCGACCACCTGTCGTTCATCCGGGCCGACCTGCCCGGCTTCCAGGCGATCCACGACTACACCGACTACGATGTGCGTACGCACCACACGAACGCCGACACGTTCGAGCGGGTTGGGGAAGAAGATCTCAAACAGGCCGCCGTCGTGATGGCGTCGATCCTCTACCACGCCGCTATGCGGGAAGGAAAGATGCCTCGAGCCCCCGCGGTCGACTAACAGCGCGTCTTGCTGTAGCGGCGGTCTATGACAGTCTATGACCGCCGAAGACCCCAACCCCGCCCCCATGGCATGCGGTTGCGGGCGGTAGTATACTGTCAGACTTCGCGGTCGTGCCTTGCGGCCGGCATTGTCCACACACTCTTTCCCAGGAGCAATTCGCAGATGGCGGACACCAAGACTTCCCATTCGACTTCGAAGAAACCCAAATGCCTCCGCTGCGGCAGCAACCTCACGGTCTCCAAACTGGAACACTGGAAAAAGGGATGGTGGACCTGCAAAATCTGCAACGTGCGCTGGGAACAATAGCGAACCCTTCTTCTGTAGCGGCGGTCTATGACCGCCGAAGGCAAGTCCTCGTTCGAGAAGTGGATCGATGACTCGAGAAGTGATCTTCTGCTAGCATGAATCACATGTCGACGAGTGAAGGCAGTATCCAGGTATCTTTCACGACCCACATTTTCAAAGACGATGATGCCTATGTCGCCCACGTTCCGGAGTTGGACGTGTCCAGTTGCGGCAGCAGTCCCGACGAGGCACGCAGGAACATCCACGACGCGGTGCGGGGCTTTCTCGAAGTCTGCGAAGAGAAAGGCAATCTGAACGAGATCCTGGAAGAAGCCGGCTGTCACTTCGACCGAGGGGTCTGGCAAGGCCCCGAGTTTGTCTCACTCGATCACGAAACGCTCACACTCCATTAATGCCCCCCATCCGTTCGGTCCACTACCGGAAGCTCGTGGCGGTCTTCGAAGCAGAAGGCTTCTCGTTCGCCCGGCAATCTGGAGACCACCTGATAGATTTCGGCGCTCATAGAGCGCCGCTACAGGGGCATTCCTGCCGATCCCCTAAAAATTAAACAACTGCGTAAACTTCACGACGAACGCGCGGTCCAGCAGTTCCCCCGTAAGCGTATCGCGCGTGTCGGTGTAGACGAGGAAGAGGTCGCTTAGGGGATGGTGGATGATGTTGAAGCGGATGTTGGAGCTGACCTGATTCGTGTCGGTGTTGTACTGGATGAAGGCGTTGAAGAACATCCGGCTCGTGAACGCGTACAGCACCCGCATCCCGACCAGGCTGGAGTTGACCTCGCCATTTGCGAGAGTGATGTCGTTGCGCGTGTAATCGAGGTCGATGTTCAGATGGTAGTTCGGGCGCAACTGAATCCTTCCAGTCATCGACCGCCGGCTGCCGGTCCAGAAATCTCCCCAATTCAGCCGGACGTTTCCCGAAATCTTGCGGCTCCTGTTAGAAGTGAACGACGCGGTATATCCGCGGAACTGATAGTCACCGAGCGGAATCCCGAGGCCCCCAATCGTAAAGGCGCGCGACAGGCGTTCGAAGCTTTCGGACGCTTTGAAGGTTATCGACGCGCTGTTCTGGAAGAACAGACCCATGTCGACCGTGTGTTCGCGGGTTGCGATGTTTCCGGTCCCGTCGGCGTAATAGTCCAGTGAGGTGCCAAAGCCGAGGTTGCGGATCTGGGAGGCGCCTTCGAAGGTGGGCCGCCACGAAGCGGCTCCGGAATAGAGCGTGGTATCGCGCCGCCGGAGGAACCCCACCTCCGGGTTGAAGTTCTTCTGCACCTGGTGATAGAGCGCGCCGGCGGAAAAGGTCTCGCCACGCCAGCCGCCTTCGAGCTGTCGGGCCTGGTTGTCGCCCTCGAGACCCGGCGTCTGGCTCTGCATCAGGTAACCCGCGACTTCCATCTTTTGGAGGAACCGAAAGCGGGCGTCCGTGCCGTACACGCGGTTGTTGTCGCCCTCTCCGGTCGCCTCCCGGTTCGTGAACAGCGCGCCTATCCAAGAGTTCCCCAGCAGATTCTTCTTCACACGGCCGACCATGAAGGTGTCCGATGGGTTTCCCTCGTGACTTTCGGTCTTCATGGTCATCAGGCCGAGCTCGTAGCTCCCCATCGTGCCAGTGACCCGGGCGCCACCGACGATCGGTACCGATTCGCCCCCATCCAAACCGATCCGGCGGCTGAAGAATGGAATCAGGTTGTTGGGACGACGGCCCCCGGCACCGCTGGCGCTGAACAGCTGGGTCGTCTCCCCGAAGTTGAACAACCCCGCGTTTTCGAGGAAGAACTCCCGCTTCTCGGGGAAGAAGAGGTTAAACCGGGTCAGGTTGAGCTGCTGCTGGTCGGCCTCGACCTGTGCGAAGTCGGTACGGTAGGTCAGGTCGAGCGTCATTGTGGAGGTGATGCCGTATTTGATGTCCAGACCGCCGTCGAAATCCCCATCCCGCCCGAGTACGCCGTCGGCATCACGGGTCTGCCGAATCCCCCCGATCGCGAAAGGCTTCACCTTGAAGTTCCGTCCCTGCCGGATGTTTTCCAGTCCTTCGAGCGTCCCGGCCATCGAGAGCTTGTTGGCCCGGTACGGCCATGGGACCGGCACCCAGTACGCGTCTTCGTTCTTTCGGCGGATACGGCGGACTATGTTCAGGCCCCATTCCTGTCGTTCCGCATCCGAGAAGCGCAGCGTCTTGAAGGGAATCACGAATTCCGCGATCCATCCCTGCTCGTTGATCGTGGTCGCGACGTCCCAGTCGCCATCCCAGTTGATGTTCATGGTGGCGCCGTCGTTCGAGGCCTGAAAATCCCTCTTGGCGCCTGCAGGGTTGGTGGTGAAGACGAAACCAGATCGCAGGTCATGAAGCGCGTCGATGACCAGGAGCAGTCCGTCGCTTTCCTGGCCCTGAAAGTCTTCTTTCAGCTCGTTGACGATGGGGCCTTTCGGATCGGAGTCGAAGCAGAACGCGCCGACGTAGAGATTGTTGTCGTCGTAGAGAAACCGGACCTCCGTTCTTTCCGAGCCCGGCGCTCCGGGATTCGGCTGCCACTGGAGAAAACCGGTGGCCGGAGTGGCAAGTTCCCACACCGCCTCATCCAGCTTTCCGTCCAGTGTGATCGGAGTTTCGATCGCTACCGCCTGCACGATCCGCTCCGCCCGAATCCCCTCGTAATCGATGTCCCGTGTGCCGTTGGAGCCAGACTGACCCATCGCGAGTGTGGGGAGGAGGATCCAGAGGAGTGCCAGATGGGCGTGTCGCATCGCGGGTATTATGACCGAGGGCGTAGAGCACGACAAGCCGCTCCGCTCTTACCCGAAACCAAATCCTAACTCCTCGTCCGCCGTGACAGCTTTCTACGGGGCCAGCGAAGCCGTGTAAGCGCCGATCGACACCAGGTCTTCCAACGTCAGCTCGGCCACAACGCCCTGCATCAGTTCCGCCCACACCCCGTTTCGCGCGCCCGACTGGAAGTCGTAAAGCTGGCGGGCGCTGTAACTGGGGGAACGGCCTGCAATCCCCGGCACGGGACCCAGGCCCTTCAAATCCGGGCCATGGCAAATCCCGCACGCGGTCGTTCTGCCGCCGCCACCGGTGGTGACCAATTCTTCGCCTCTGCGAATGCTACCGGGTGGCACGTACGCAACGAACCCGGACGCTCCGTCACGAAGCCCGGTTCTGCCCAGATCCTCCGGCAACTCGACAATGCGTTGGCCGATCGGCTCCTCGGAGCCGTCCTCCGATGCGACGAACATGGATCCAGAGACATAGGGCTTCGGCACGTTCGCCGATTCGACGACCCGGATCCATGGTTTGAATTCAAAACTGGAAAAGTATTCGGCGGCGGCCCGTACTTCAGCGTCGTTCGCGCTCTTTCCGATGGCGAGCATGGCGTTCGGCGGTCCCATCCTGGGCTCTGAGCTGATTCGGAGGCCGTTCCGGTAATCGGCCATCTGCTGCACGATATAAGCGGCAGGCAGGCCCGCCAGGCTGGCGTTTTCGGGACGACCCTGCCCGTTAGTCAAATGGCAGTACCCGCACGCGCGCACCTCGGGACTTCTGCCATGGGCCACGATTTCGGGCATCGGGGGGTGGCCGTCAGGATGCCAGTCGGGTGGGTTGAACAAATCCCTGGTTTCGCTCAGCGTGAAAGCCACGCTGCTGCCGGGAACGCGCTGAGGAGTGCCATCGTCCGGAGCACGCGGCGCTCGGGGCGTGTCCGGGTCCCGGACAGGGTACGCCCATGGCGGCGGGGAGTCTCCGGCTGCGGGTGTCGGGGCACGCTGTGGCTGAGCCGCCAGGACTCCAAGTGTCACAGCGGACACGACGCTAAACGTCAGGATGCGCGGGAGATTCCTCATACGTTCCTCCTAATGTCTGCGGTGGTCAGACACGTCGATTTTCGGGGACTCCTATATACACTGAGGAAGTCTTACCGCGCAATGCGTATCGCTGGAGTCGGGTTGGCCGGAGTGCGTCACGCGTATGAACCAAGCACCGATGTCCGTGCCTCACACGCGCTTGTAGCGGTTGCAATGGTCTTCTCTGCCTACTTCTTCGTCTTCGCGGCGACCTTGCGTTGACGGGGTTCTTCCACGTCGAGGCCCGAAATGAGATCGTCCAGCGACACGGTACCACTCGATCGAGCCAGGCGCCGGCGCATCTCGGCGGCGTCTCGGCCGTCTTCCATTTCTTCCAATAGTTTCAGATCTGCCACGGGGATAATGGCTGCCACATCTCGACCGTACTGTGTCAGGACAACTCTTTCATCGTCAGCTTTTACTGCGTCCACGATGCGGGCCAGGTTGCTCCGGGCCTTAGATGCGCTGATTCTCGGAGCTTCTCCGTTCATCTGCTCTCTCCTTTCAAACAAGTGATACACCTAGTCTAGCGGTAAGCCTTGCTGCGGTGTCGAACACCAACGATCACGACGAGTATGCGCTTTCCGTCCACGGTGTAAAGGATGCGGTAGTCACCGACCCGATACCGGTAGAAATTCTCGGTGTCGGCGAGTTTCTTTACGCCCCGCCTAAAAGGGTCGTCGGCCAACGCTTTCAGTGCGTCCACGATCCGCCGCTGAATTCGGCGGTCCAAACTGCGAATCTCTTTCTGGGCCGCACGGTCAACCCTAACCGTGTACGTCCTGTACGTATTGTACAACACGTACAGAATGTGCCAACTGCAACGGTTGTCGGAGGCTGCCCTGCATTGCCGCCAGGGTCTCCCGGATCGCTATCGCCCCCGCCGCCAGTCCTCACTTTTTGGGCACCGTATTCCGTGCGTCCGGCAACGTTTATCGTTATCATCAGTCAGCCTGGGCGGTCACCCCCGCTCCCTCTCTTTTTCGCGAGATATGTCCACCCGGCCTTTAAGGAGACAACATGAGCGAAGTCACCCTGAACGTGAACGGCGAAACGCACACCGTGGATGTCGACCCGTCGACCCCGCTGCTCTATATCCTGCGGAATGATCTGGGCCTCGAGGGCCCGCGTTTCGGTTGCGGCCTGGGGCAGTGCGGCGCCTGCACGGTGATTGTCGACGGTGTGGCGGTCCGGTCGTGCCTGGCGCCGGTCTCGGGCATAGACAGCGAGATCACCACGCTCGAGGGCCTCGCGAAAGACGGGGAACTGCACCCGATACAGCAGGCCTGGATCGAGGCGCAGGCCCCGCAGTGCGGCTTCTGCCAGAACGGGCAGATCATGACGGCCAAGGCGATGCTGGATGCGAATCCGAACCCAAGCGACGCGGAGATCCGCGATGGGATGGACGGCGTCCTGTGCCGGTGCTTCACGTATTACCGCATCCAGAGAGCCATCAAGCTCGCCGCCGAAGCGATGGCGACCGAGGAGGTGGCGCGATGACGGCCTTCACTCGCATCCCGAAACAGATCGAAGAAGCGCTCGCAAACTGGAATGGGACGACTTCCCGGCGGAACTTCCTCAAGGGCTCGGGTCTGTTCGTCGTGAGCATGAGTGCCCCGTCGCTGGCCCACGCAGCCACCTCGGGCATCGGTGCCGCCCCCGCGCAGGCAGCCGACCTCTATCCCGACCCCGACTTCCACCAGCTCGATTCCTGGATCGTCATCCATGAAGACTCGACGGCGACCTTCTACGTCGGCAAGACCGACGGGGGGCAGGGAACCGGCACCGCGTTCCGGCAGATGATGTGCGATGAACTCGACATCGCGTTCGACCAGAGCGACCTCATCATGGGCCAGACCGACCGCACGGTCGATCAAGGTGGATCGGGCGGCTCGGACGCGATCCAGACCGACGGCCTGCCGATGCGGCGCATCGCCGCCGAAGCCCGCCGGGTCCTGCTTGAGATGGCAGCCAGGCGGTTCCGCGTGCCGGTGGATCAGCTCAGTGTCCGCGAAGGCGTGATTACGATCGGCAATGGCCGCAGCGTTACCTACGGACAACTGATCGGCGACAGGCGTTTCAACATCACGCTGACAGGCAACCGTATCAACGACACCCGAGGCGTGGCCGAGATGAAGTCGGTCCCGGACCTCGAGCTCGTCGGCCAGTCATTCCAGCGTTACGACATCCCGCCCAAGGTGGACGGGTCGCTCAAGTGGGCCACCGGCGTCAGCGTTCCAGGCATGGTCCATGCGCGCAACGTCCGGCCTCCCATGGTCGGCGGCACGCTGGTCTCGATCGACGAGTCCTCGGTGAGCGACATCCCGGGGTTCATCCAGGTCATCAGCCGTGGCAACTACGTCGCGGTAGTTTGCGAGCGGGAAGAAGAAGCGATCCGCGCGGCCGCGGTGCTCGACGTCGAGTGGCGGGCGCCGGACACCGCACCCTTCCCGACATCGGAAGACCTGTTCGACTACATGCGGAACGAGCCGCCGACGTCGCGCACCCGGAACACGGGCTCCCGCACCGTTCCCGAGCCTGTCCCGAACATCGAAGGGGATCCGGAAGGGGCAATGGCGAGCGCGGCGACCGTCGTCGAGGGCGCATACGATGTCCCGTTCCAGGGACACACGGCCATCGGTCCGGCGCATGCCATGGCCGATCCATCCAACGGGCAGATGACGATCTACTCGAACGACATGAAAGCCTATGGCCTCCGGAATGGTGTCGCCCAATTTCTCGACATGCCGCGGGAACGTGTCCGCGTGGTCTACATGGATGGGCCCCAGGTCTACGGCCGTACGGCAGCCGACGATGCCGGTTTCGAGGCGGCTTACATTGCCAATGAGATCGGGCGCCCGGTCCGCGTCCAGTGGATGCGGCACGAGGAGACCGCCTGGGACACGAAGGGCCCCGCGTTTACGTTCAACCTGCGCGGCGGTCTGGATGCCGACGGCAACGTGGTCGCGCTGGAGTACCGGGCCCGAACCGCCGACTACGCGCACTTGGGTTACAACCAGCCCGATTCCGTGCTGATTGCCCAACTCATGGGGATCCGGCCGCAACGGATTGCTCCGGGAGGCGCGTCCCCGCCCTCGGAACTGTATGTCATCCCGAACCGGCTCCAGGAAACCCACGTCATCCGCTTCCCCCAGGTGTTCGAGACGCCTTTGAGGACGGGGAACCTGCGCGATCCGAACGGTCCGCAGACGACGTTTGCCGGCGAGTCGTTCATCGACGAGCTGGCCGCGGCGGCGAACACCGACCCGGTTCAGTTCCGCCTGAAGCTTCTCAGCGCCACTACGGACGACGATGCCCGGTACACTCGCGCGCGTTCGCTTGC
The DNA here is from genome assembly GCA_965206125.1 of Terriglobia bacterium. Taxonomy (GTDB): domain Bacteria; phylum Acidobacteriota; class Terriglobia; order 20CM-2-55-15; family 20CM-2-55-15; genus CAXWPM01. The sequence goes on along the minus strand of CBDBIN010000032.1, from coordinate 121,723 downwards.
CGTCATCGAGGCGGCGGCCGACCTGTGTGGGTGGGATACGCGGCCTTCACCGAAACCGCTCGGCACGGGAGAGATCCTCTCAGGACGCGGCATCGCTTACTGTTATCGCGGCCGAACGGTCGTAGCGGAGATCGCCGAGGTCGAGGTGAATCGCACCACCGGCCACGTCTGGGTGAAGCGCCTGGTCTGCGGCCACGACTGCGGATTGGTGATCAACCCGGACGGACTCCGCAACACGATCGAAGGCAACATGCTCCACGGGTTGAGCCGCGCGCTCCACGAGGAGGTGCAGTTCGACGGCGAGAAGGTGACCAGCGAGGACTGGATCTCCCATCCCACGCTCCGGCACACCGACGCCCCGGCCGCCATCGACATCATGCTGGTCAACGGCGATCCCAATCCGGACCGTCCCGACCTGCCTCACTATGGAGCCGGTGAAGCGTCGATCAAGCCGAGCATCGCGGCTGTCGCCAACGCCATCTTCGATGCGACGGGGGTCCGGATGCGCCGGGTTCCGTTTAGGGATGACCGAGTGCTTGCTGCGTTGCGGGCGGCAGGAGTAGCGTAATCCAGCCGTAGGGGCGCTCTATGAGCGCCCAAGATGTGCGGTCATAGACCGCACCTACAGAGGGCAGGGGAATAGGGACGGGCACCTATGTCCGCCGGCCGCTGGCTCAAAAGCGCACCGTCTTCTGTAGCGGCGGTCTATGACCGCCGAAGATCCTCCGGACATGGATTTCGGCGCTCACAGAGCGCCGCTACCGTTTAGAGATGAGCGCGTGCTTGCTGCGTTGCGGGCGGCGAGAGTGGCGTAATCAAGCTGTAGGGGCGCTCTATGAGCGCCCAAGATGTGCGGTCGTAGACCGCACTACCATTCTCAGCACGATACACATTGATGGCTGTTTTTCGCGCCTAGCAACTCCAGCAAGGCTAGCGTCGCAGCGTAAGGCTGGATGCGCTGGCGCGGACCGTTGGCCATATCCGCGACCGTAACGCCGTACTTGGTGACGGCACCCGCGTTGGCGCCCCGGGAAACGAGATACAGAATCATCTCGTTGTCTCCGCGCGACGCCGCGTTGTGTAACGCCGTGTAGCCGATCGTCCCGGACGGGTCGGCCGCGTTCTGCTTCGGTTGTACCGATTGCTGGCCCCGGCGTGAGTCGCCGTTGTCACTGTCATTGACATCCGCGCTCAACTGCTCGACCAGGTACCTCACCGAAGCCATGCGCCCCTGGGGCGCCTCGATGTCTTCGTTACCGTGAGTACCCGCTCCGGAAACCGCCAGCAGGGCCGTCACTCCGTCCTTGTTGGCAATGATCGGATCGGCGCCGTGAGCCAGCAGAAGCTGCATCCCGTCGATGTCCGCAACCGAGGCGCTTTTCCAGAAAGGCGTCGTGCCGATATCGCTGGCGCCGTCGCGCGCCACCCCGTACGACGTATACCAGAGCTGGCGCGTCAGCTTCGGGTTCGGATCTGCCCCGGCCTCGAGCATGAGCTTCATCAGGTCCAGGTAGGACGTCTCCTCGTGCTTGATGGACGGCTGCGGCTGTTCCGATTCACGTGACCATTGAACGTGGAGGACGCCATAGAGTGGCGTCGCGCCGTCCATGCTCGCCAGGTTGAGATCGGCTCCGCTTTCGACCAGATACTTCGCGACATCGAAACGGCCGTTGATCGACGCGATCAAAAGCGCAGTGCTGTCGTCTGCGCTGAGCGCGTTCATGGCCGCGCCGCCTCCCACGAGTGCCCGGATTGCGTGAACGCTCCCATCGCGGGCGGCGTACATTAGGGCCGTCAGTCCGCCGCGCGGGCTGCGGGGGTTCCGCCCATCCTCGGCCAGCAGAGCCTGTTGCAGTTGTTGACGGCGATCCCGCGCCGGTGCCGGAGCATTCTGCGGAGGAGGCCGTACTCCGACGGGCTCAACCTGGTCGGGCCTTTCGGGACGCTTCGCCGGCTCCTGGAGTTCTGTCGCGAGGTCGAGGTCGGCCTGATGTTCGACGAGTTCTTCGATCACTTCCGCCCGATCGTACGCCGCTACGAAAATCAGCGCTGTCTGTCCGTGCTCGGCCTCTCTGGCGTTCACGTCGGCGCCGGCCTCGACGAGCAGCCGGACGGATTCACGGTCGCCCGAGAGTGCCGCAAACATGAGAGGCGTCATGGCATTGATCGCGGCCACATTCACGTCCGAACCCGACTTCAAGAGAACATCGACAACCGGCGCCGCGCCTCGCCGGGCCGCCATGAACAGCGGGGTGTATCCCCCGATGCGTGTCGTGGCGCGGATGTTCGCGCCGGCGTAGATGAGTAACTGCGCCATCTCCGCATCGTCTTTTTCCGCGGCCCAGTGAAGGGCCGTCGTGCCATCGCCGAGGGAGGTATTCACATCGGCCGCTTCCCTGATGAGGTTGCGGACGGCCTCGAGGTCGCCGTTCATCGCCGCGGTGACGACGCGCAGGTCGCTTGCCGCGCCACGCATGGTTCCGGTTGCCGACAGAACCGTAAGCAGCCCGGCCACGCAGAAGAACATCAGGTGTCTCGTCAAAGCGTTCATTTACAGATCCAGAGTGCCGGTACTGTCGCCGAACGACGACATGTCGTCGAACCCCAGCTTGTTCAGCAACGTCAGATGCATGTTTGCCGCAGGCGTTCCATCCGGTGTTTTCAGGTGCAGACGACCCTGGATGGCCCCTCCCGCATGACCGGCCAGGAACATGGGAACTCGCTTGTGGTTGTGCAGGTTGCCATTGCCCATGGCGCCCCCATACATGATGAGCGAATTGTCGAGCAGGTTGCCATCGCCATCCGGGGTCTGCTTCAACTTGTCCAGAAAATACGCCACCAGGCCCACGTGATACTGGTTGATCTTGCCGAATCGATCGATTCGCTGCTCGTCTTCGCCATGGTGCGAGGCGCCATGGTAGCTGTCCGTGACGCCGCTCGGGGGGAACGATCGGCCGGCGACGTCGCGGCTCATCTTGAACGCCGACACTCGCGTGATGTCGGCGGCAAACGCCAACGTCTGGAGGTCGAACATCAGTTTCACGTGTTCGTCGTAGTCATCCGGAACGCCGACGGGCGCCCTCGGCAGTTCGCGAACCTCCCCGCTCCGGTTTCGTTCTTCGATTCTCTGGATGCGTTGCTCGACTTCGCGAACGCTGCCGAGGTAGTCGTCGACACGGGCACGATCCGAAGGCGGCAGCGTGGGCTTCAGCGCGGCAACTCTGTGGTTCACGAAATCGAGCAGGCTGCGGTCGGTGCTCATACGCTCGGCTCGAGCCTCGGGCGTGCCGCCGCCGCCGAACATCATGTCGAATACCAGCCGGGGATCGCGGACCATCGGAAGCGGCTTGTCCGGAGCGGCCCAACTGATGCAGTCCATGTAAACGCACGCGTAGTTGTAGGAGCAGCCTCCGGCAAGTTGGCCTTCGATCGAGAGCTGGATCGAGGGCAGCGGTGTGTCCTGCCCGAATCGCTGGGCATACAACTGATCCATCGATGTGCCGCAAAATATGTCCGAGCCCTGGGTCTGGCGTGGGTGGGCGGCGGTCAGAAAGACGGCGCTCGAGCGGTAGTGGTCGCCGCCGGCTTCGGGAATTGTCCACGCCTCGGCAGTCTGGAAGTCCATGTTGCTGACGACCGTGACGTAATCCTTCAAGGGCTCGAGCGTGACCAGATTGCCCGCGGTCAGGGTGAAATCGCGGCCTTCACCCGCCGGCGCCCAGAGGTTCTTCTCACCGCCGATCTTGGTGCTGCCTGCGGCGCCATGCACGTTCTCGATGCAGACTAGGCGCGTCTTGGCCTGCGCCTCCTGCGTCATCGCGGGCAGCATCGTTTCAAGAGCCGGAAGGGCGAGCGTAACGCCCAACCCGCGGAGCATCGTTCGACGTGAGAGGTGTTTTTTGGTGATGAACAATGGTTGCTCCCTACTGTTCTTGTTGGTCGGCCGTGGCCGCCTCGAATTGACTCATCCGGAACGCCTGGCTGTTCACAATACCGAGCACAAGCGACGAAAAGCGGTTGTCGTTCTCTGCCGCGCCGCGCGCGATCGCCCGGATCACCGGCATGTCGAAATGCTCGATACGCCGCCCCAGCGCGTATGCCATCAGTTTTTCGGTTAGGTTCTGGATCACAGCGTCGGAGTGGTCCAGGATGGCTTCGCGCAAGCTGGCAGGTCCATCCAGCGGCGTGCCGTCAAAAAGCTGTGTCTTCGTATCGATCGGTATGCCGGGCGATCTGACGCGAATATTCTTCTCGTTGTAGGAGGCCGTCTTGTCCATCGTGCGCCAGATTCCGGTCACGTCGAAATTCTCCAACGCCAGTCCAATGGGATCGATCAACTGGTGGCAGGACGTGCACGCCGGGTTCGCCCGATGCAACTCCATCCGCTCGCGCACGGTCAGCACGCGACCGGCGGACACACCGGAAGTCTCTTCCAGCAGCGGAACGGACGGCGGCGGGGGCGGGGGAGGCGTGCCGAACAGGACCACCATCACCCATTTCCCTCGATACACTGGCGATGTCCTGTCGGCAAGAGACGTCAGCGTCAGGATCGCGCCCTTCCCCAGCAGGCCGCGGCGATAGTCTTCCGGCAATTCGACACGCTGGAAATCTGTGCCAAACACGTGCCCCAGTCCGTAATGCCGCGCCAGGCGTCCGTTGACAAAGGTGTCGCTCGCGGTGACGAGGTCCAGCACGTTGCGATCTTCACGCACGATGCTGTCAAAGAAGAGCTCGACCTCGCGTTTCATCGCTTCGGTCAGCGTCAGATCCCACTCCGGGTAGTGGAACAGGTTCGGAGTCATGGCATCCAGCTCGTCGAGGTGCAGCCACTGGGAGCCGAACTTCATCGCCAGCGATTCCGAACGCGGGTCCTTCAACATGCGGCGGACCTCGGCTTCGAGAACAACCGGGTCCTGCAGTTTTCCTTCAGCCGCCATGCGGAGCAGTTCGTCGTCCGGGCCCCGGTTCCAGAGAAAGAACGACAACCGCGACGCCAATTCGAAATCGCCGACCGGATAGATCTGATCCGGCACCGCGGTGGCAGGGAGTTGCTCGAATCGAAACACGAAGTCCGGACTCACGAGGATGGCCTGCGTGGCCATGCGGATTCCCGACTCGAAATCGCCCGCCTCCCGGCCGCGATCGTAGAAGGTCATCAGGCCCTCGAGATCTTCGGAAGTGACAGGCCTGCGGAACGCCCGCCCGGCAAGGTCACCGATGATCCGGGTGGCGCATGGCAATTCCCCGCTCGGGTCGATCGGCCGGCATAGAAAGACGCGCCGGCGACCTTCGAAGTCGGAGACACTGGTAACGTTGAGCGGACCGGAAATCTCCAGCTCCCTTAGGTGGGCCCACACCGTGATCATGCCGGTGAGGCCTGAATCCATGTTGGCCTGGGTGTTTTCCAGCGGCGTGATGTGATCGTCGAGAAGTCCCGAATGGCTGGCGATGAACGCCGACGTCACACGGTGAGGACCGGCTTTGACGAAAACGCGAACCGGAGTGAGATTCATTCCGGCCGGATCGCGCTCGTGCATGCCCTGATCGATGTCGTAGAGAGCCACGGGGTAGCCATCGAGGGAGACCTCGAGTTGCTCGCCTTCGATCGTCGACCCGAGGACCCCGCCGACCGAATCCGGATACAGCATCGAACGGATGCTGTAATCGCCATCGGCCGGGAAGTTGTACGTGACCGAGATCCCCCCGCGCGTTCCAGCGGGCGCGCCCTCGACACGCTCCATCTGCGCCGCGTTACGGGACACCTGGAACACTTCCGAGGCGGGCGTGGCCTTGGGGTCGCCCAGGGCGGCGCGCGTGACTTCCCGGGCCGCGCGCAGGTAGCCTTCGGTCAGTGTCGCCGAGAATCCCTGCGCGTCGGCCAGGTTATCGAACCCATCGCCGCTGAGCGAGTCGGGTGGCAACACGGCCGCAACGTCCAGTTCGATGCCGAAAAGGTCGCGGACAGAGCGCGCATATTCGGTCCGCGTCAGCCGCTGAAATCCTCGCGAGCCGGGGTTCGGGCGAAGGGTAGCCTCAGCGTCCATGGACGCGGCGAGCGTGGAGACGAACGACCGCGCCGCCTCCGGATCAGGGCGTCGGCTGCCGACGGGAGGCATCAACCCAATACCCAACTTCCGGATGACTTGCTCCACGCGCGCCGCGCTTCGCTCCGGATGGGCGAGATCGATGTCCGCCCAAGAGAATCCGCCCGCACGCAGCGCGTCGTTGTGGCAGTCCGCGCAGTACTGATCGACCAGCGCCTGCTGAGATGCAACGGGCATTCCGGATTGGGGCGTTGCCTGCCCCGCTTCCAGGCTCGTTGCAGCCATAAACATCAAGGCCACGCCCACGCCGAGAGTGATCACGTTTCGTTTCGACATCAATTTGTGGTCGCCATGCTTACCTGGCGGTGCCCAGAATCTGGAGCGTCACGATCGGAACCCGCCTACTTGGACGAGCCACCGACCCGGATAGTGTCGGAAAAGCGCATCCGTTCGCTCGTGACCGATCTTGGCGACGAGGTGGGCAGATCCGTCAATCCCGCGTGGGAGTGCCCTGAGGCGTTAGACAACGCCCATACCTGGGTTGATGAACTATCGGGGAGGCGGACCGCCGAACGCGAACGAATGGTCGCGTCCATTGAACAGCAGCTTCGCCTGCTCTCTGCACAGATCCATGACATCCGAGCGGCCCAAGAGCGCGAGGCATCGAATGCGGCATCTGCGGACGCCTTTCCCCGGTCTCCGGCCTGCCGCCGGTTTTTTCCCATCTGGAGCAGCGCCTCGCCGTCTGCTGTGAAGGAGCTCAGCTTAGCGAACTCGAAGTACGCTTCGAGGCCGCTGCATCGAAGCTTAGCAAAGAGGCTAAGTTCCTGCGTGCGCGGAGGACGGTTGCGCCACTCCTCGGACCTGACGCTCGCGAGTGTCCAATCTGTGGGGTTCCCTGCGATGGCGGCGAGTTATTGACCCGTGTGACGCAATGTTTGGAGCAAGGCGACAGAGCTCACGGGCAAGCTGCGGGCGAAGTGCAGACGTTGGAGCACCGGAAGGCGGAAGCGCAACGGCTCACTCGGGAACGGGACCTGGCGAACCAAGAAGCCAAGATTGCCCACACGGACTGTGAGAAGCTCGTGAAACAGGTGGCAGAAGGACTCAGCTGCTCATCGGACGCCTGGGAACGGCCGGCTGAGGCGCGTTTGAGGGAACTCAAGGGGCGGCTCGACGATTTCCAGCAGGAAGGCAGAAACGCAGCTGAGCACGGCGCACAGCACATTCAACAGATCCGGACACTCCGCGAGGAATGGAAGTACCACCAGCTTCGAGCGGAGGAGCAACGCCTGCGCGGAGAGCTGCTGGAGGGACTGGAGCCCGCCCGGGATCGGCTGAGGGCGTTCGAAGATTTCCGTTCGGTTGTGTTCCGTATTCATGAGGTGCTGTGTGAGGAGTTTGACGCCGCTGTCGACCGTGCGTTGCCGACAGTCTCCTCGCAACTTACTGAGGCATTCTGTCGGCTTACAGATCATCCAGCTTTCGACCAATTGCGGGTTGAACGTGCCCAGGGGCCTGACCAGCTCTTGGTCCGGGTCGGTTCGACACGTGCTCCAGTGCCGTGGTCGCGCCCTGAGGATGTGCTGAACGGTGGGGCCTATGCGGCCCTGGGCCTGATTCCGCATTTTGTCTTTTCAGGCTTCCACGCCGAACAGGCGGAAATGAACATCTTGATTGTCGACGACCCATCTCAGAGTTTCGATACAACACATGTGGAGCTTCTTCTGGAGGAACTGCATCGGGCTAGCGAACACGCACAACTCTTGCTGGCCACGCACGAAGAAGAACGGTTTCGACCGGTCCTAGAGCGACTGTACTCCCGGGACTCGTTCACCCTTATTCGCGTAACTGACTTTCGTCCAGATCGAGGGCCGACCATTGAATACACATGATTCGGGGTTTGAGGCGGCACGCATCATGGACAATCTCAGCGTGAGCCCGAGTGAGCTCGGCTACCGCGTCCAAGCGCTCTTCGCCGAAACGCTGGCCCAGATGGGCGCCGGCATCGACTCCGTCGCTCGCGTTGGCCATCCTGACGTGACAGCCCGAATGGGTGGCCGCGTGTTGCTCATCCAGGTCAAGGCGACACGGCAGCGTTCTTTCGGTCTGGCAGCAGAAGATGCCGAAGGCATCCGTCCCCGGTCACCCGATGAGGACGGCTATCTGGCCCTGCTTGCCCTCGGTCCGCCCATTACTTGGATTTGCGTACGCTATGAGCCATTACTTGGATTTGCGTACGCTATGAGCGTGTGCGAGTGCTGGTGGGGCGCGCGGTACCTCTTGCGATGCTGAATTCAATGGCGGACATTCAATTCTCGTCGCAGTGCACAGAGACCTGCACGGAACTTGTGATTGGGCACGGGGCGTCCATCGAGGCCTTCACTTTCTCTCTTCTGCGCAAACGGGCTTTGACTGAAGGTGGAACTGGAAGATGATCAACCGTCCGCTCGCCCCTGTTCACCTGAACTAATTGGCGTATGACCACGACCTTCATCGGCATTGATCTTGCCTGGCAAAGTTCCAGAAACTCCTCCGCTGCCGTTGCTGCGACTGGTAGTAAACGGGGGGCTAGAATCGCCGTCGCGGAAGCATCGCTTCGAGGTATCAACGAAGTGTGGAGCTTCGTGCGGGCGCAGGAGAGCGGTAGAACCGCCGTGGCGATCGATGCTCCGCTGATAATCGAGAACCAAACAGGACAGCGCCCTTGTGAAACGCTCATAGGCCGACGCTTTGGTGGTGCGCGCAAGGCGTCCGCACACACGACCAACCTGAACCTCTATCCCGAGGCAGCATCAGTTCGATTGGCCCACAAGCTGCAAGAGCAAGGATACCGACACCCTAGTGCGGCGTGCCGCACACGCGGCAAGCGCATGGTAACTGAGGTTTACCCACATCCCGCACTGATCGTCTTGTTCGGCCTGGCCGAACGTCTTCAGTACAAGAAAGGTTCAGTGAATGACAAGCGGCTAGGCCTGAGGCAACTCGGCGATTACTTGGGCACCCTTGGCCGAGCCCAGCCCAGTCTGAGCGGGATAGACGCCCTCATACGCGACCCAATGGATCTGCGTGGACAGGAGCTCAAGTCCTACGAAGATCTTCTCGACGCAACAATCTGTTGCTATCTTGCACTGCACATCGTGAATGGCAACACGGGCCGAAACGAAATGATCGGGGATTCGACATCGGGATACATCGTGAACCCAACGCAGCGGCTTTTTCACGAGGGACGACCTGGAGCGGTTGAATCGGTGGGGTACACCTCCTTCGTCCCGCTGACGAACCGCGGCGGATCGCTGGGGTTCACGATTGACGGGCGGCCCGAGCCCGCGAACGGGGAGCAGGCGGACGCGAATTTTCGGGCGGTCAGCCGGGATTACATCCGGACGATCGGTATGACGATGCGCGCCGGGCGCGGGTTCGATGAGCGGGATCATGCTGCTGCGGCCGAAGTGGCGATCGTCAACGAAACGATGGCGCGGCAGTACTGGCCCGGCGAGGACGTCCTCGGGAAACGGTATAAGCTGGGCGGGTTCGATTCGACCTCGCCGTGGAAGGCCATCGTGGGCGTCGTTGGCGATGTGCGGCAGATGGGTCTCGAAGTGCCCGCCCTGAGATGTACATCCCGATGGAACAGTGGCCCACCGCCGGCTACTTCAACCCGCGCGATCTGGCGGTCCGCGCCACCGGGGACCCGCTGGCATTGGCCGGCGCGGTCCGGGAGCAGATCTGGACGGTCGACCCGGCCCAGCCGGTTGCCGCGGTCCAGACGATGGAATCCATATTGGACGCCGAGGTGTTCCAGCGGCGGACTCAGACGTTGTTGATCGGCGCGTTTGCGGCGTTGGCGTTGATCGTGGCGTCGGTGGGGATCTACGGCGTGTTGTCGTCCGCGGTGTCGTACATGACCCGGGAGATCGGGATCCGGATGGCGCTGGGGGCGGAGAGGGGAAGTGTGCTGGGGATGATATTGCGGCAGGGGATGCTGTTGGCGGGGGTGGGGTGCGTTGTGGGGATTGGGCTGGCGTATGCGTGGGGGGGCGTCATGTCGTCGATGTTGTTCGGGGTGGAAGCGCGGGATCCGGTGACGTTCGTGAGTGTGCCGGTGGTGCTGGTGGCTGTGGCGTTGGTGGCGAGTTTGATCCCGGCGCGGCGGGCGACGCGGGTGGATCCGATTGTTGCGGTGAGGTGTGAATAGGGGTGAACGGGCGCTCTATGAGCGCCCGTGTGCGGTCATAGACCGCACCTACAGTAAGAGAAATCGGCAGGGGAGTGACTCCTGCTACTCCCTTGATTGCCACCGGTTCGGATCCCTGCGGCCGTGCATGCAGGCAACGATCACGATTGTCTCGGAATAGAGTCGGTAGTAGAGACCGTAAGGGAATCGGTTCAGTCGGATCCTCCGGACGTCTCGATAGAGAATGGGATAGGCCTTCGGGTTGTCTTCAATCTGATCGAAGGCACGGCTGATAGCTGAGAGAAACCTCGATGCGGAATCTCGGTTCCGCTCCAGGTACCAGTCGTAGGCGTGTTCGATGTCGTTCGCGGCTGCGGGCCGAAGGATCAGGTTCAAGGAGATTTGCTTTGGAGGCGTTCGAGGACGTCCTCCCAGGGAATTCCGCGAGGGCCTTCGCGATCGAGATCATCCAGGCGTCGATCCAACTCTCTCTTCTGAGCGCTGGTCACGGGCAAGTCCTGATCGGACAGGCTATCCCAGAGCTCCCCGAGAAGCCGCAAGCGCTCTTCTGGCGCAAGCTTGCTGACGTCGATGGCGGATTCACTCACAGCCAAATTGTCTCATAGGTGTAGGTGCGAGTAGTGCTGACTTTCGCCAAAGGGCATCTCATCGCCGCCCGAGTGCGGTCAGAGACCGCACCTACAGGGGAGAGGAGCCAGGGGCTCCTAGGGCGATGGTGCCGCCCCGAGTGGCGCCAAGTGGCCCTCCCAGTGTCCGCGAACCGGATCGCCGTTCTGGCGTCCGACCTCGGTGAAGGTCAGCGTCCCCCCGCCGATGAACGCGAGAAGGCCGCCGCCCGGCTCTGGCTGGGCGACGACGCCAAACGTTTCGACACCGTGGAACACCACCTCGCCAACCCGGTAGTTCTCGGCAGGCATCGAGAGACTCACGACCAGCGGAGCGCCCCTGCCCGCATCCAGGCCGGCCAGGGTCAACTGGACGAGCCCCTCCGCGTTTATCGTTGCGAGTTGAGCGACCTGGCCCTGGGCGTACTGGACCGTGCCGTCGGGTAGCGGGATCTGGAGTTCGAGCGTGTCTACGTCTGCGACGGGTCGAAAGGCCGTCGGATCGTCGTTCCAAGTGAAATCGATGATCCCACTCGCGGGCAGCGGCTCGCGGCAGCCTCCGCCGGGTCCCCGTCCGGTCGTGATCTCGGGGCCCTTGCCGTCGTTACTGGCGAGTTCCACTTCGATCGCCTGTCGTCGGTCGCGCACGTACGCCTCAACGGTCGCCAACGCGTCCGCGTTCCCGTCCGTTTGTTCGACGATCGCACGGAACCGGGCGACGATGCGCTCTTCGTCCCAGATGTCGTCGAGGAGCTCTCGCAGGCGCGCCTGGAAGATCCTTCGAGTCTCTGGAATGGAGTAGAGCCGGGCGCTGACAGTGTTGAACGCGTAGACCGACTCGGGGACGTTGGGAATCAGGAGATGTTGCTGGAAGGCGCCGTCCGTGCCCCACGGGATGGCGTGGAAGCGATCGTCGGCCGGATCGTGATAGATGTACGAGTTGTTCCGGTTTCCGGTCATTCCGTCCCAGTGGCCTGTCAGTACCTCGGTCGCCCAGAAGGTGATGAGCTCATCGAAGTCGAACACCTCTCCGAGCGCCTCGACGAGCTGATCGTCCGGCACCGCGAGCGCGCGTTCGACGCGGTCCAGGTCGCTGCGGTCGTTCTCGCCGCTGTTGGTCTTCAGCTCGAAGCCTTCTTTGAGTTCGGCCGTGAAGTCCCCAACAACGAGTTCGTAGAGGTTGCCTTCGTCGTTACCGAACACGCGGCGGAGGAAGCGCTTTTTGATGGGCTCCACATTGGTGAAGAAACCCTTGTCGATCCCGTTGACCGACACGTGGGCCAGACCGCAGCGCGGCGCCGGGAGCCCCGCGCGTTCGAAAAGTTCGTACGCGACGCACTGCTTCGCGTTGCTCAGGTCCTGGCGATTATTGTTGAGGGTCAGGCGCCGGGTACCGTGGAAGGTGCGCCCGTCGTCGTCATCCCGTCCGAAGTCCAGCTTCAGCGACGGCCTGAAATCCGACAACGAGCCGAGGAAACCCTTCTTGCGCACCGCGACATCGGAGACGCTCTCGCCGTCGATCGATACCTGTGCGGGGACGCGGGTGTATTCAAAGTCGGGGGCGAAGCATCCTGAGAAAATGTCCGTCAGGGCACGCCCCTCCAAACGGAGCAGGTTCCAGTCCGCCTCAGCCATCTCGAGTTCGACTTCGAGCAGCTCGCCTTCTATGAACAGGTTGCGCGGTTCCGAACCGCCGGACTGGCCGTAGACAGGATTATCGCCACGACACACGATGAGTAGCGCCATGACAAGCGCACCCACAGCTGCAGGCCTTCGCAATTCAGTCCAGATCGTCATCGGGTTGCCTCACTCCGAGCAGGATCCGCGCACCCGCGCGTGGCGCATCGGCCGTACAACAAGATACCACCGGTTGCTGGAGTGGTCGGCAGGTTGCGACAGGGAAGCAATAGGAACATAGGTGCCTGTCCCTATTTTGTGCGGTGTTAGCGGATTCGATCTTGCCAATAGTCGGGTTGCCTGTGGAGGTGCATGACGGCGACTACGACGACCTCATCCGCGTCGACGGCGTACAGCAGGCCGTAGGGAAATCGATTCAATATCCTGCGCCGAATGTTTGGGCTCAGACGGGTGCCCGAGCGAGGATGGGCAACGATCGACCGGGACGTTCGTTCGATCTCATCGAGGAATTCAATGCCCAGACCGGGAACCTCGCTTTCATAGAGCGCGGCCGCGTAGTCCGTTTCTTCCTCCGCTGACGCGAGGAATGAGATTGTCACTTAATGTGGTTTCTTGCAGACTGAAGGGCTTCTTCGGCAGGGCGGGCCTTCAACTTACCGTCTCTGTACTCTTTGTAACGACGTTCGGCTTCCTCGATCCATTGGGAATCCACGTCGCCATCGTCGACAGCGTCGAGGCTGTCGATCAGGTCGCGAATCAGTTCGGCGCGTTGGTTTGCCGGCAGAGCCAGGATTCGCTGTTTCAGGTCGTTTGTTGAATCGGGCATTGGAGTTCTTCTTGTCGATTCACTCACAGGCAAATTGTCTCATAGGTGCAGGTGCACGTAGTGCCGACTTTCGCCACTGGGCACCTTATCGGCGCACTTCGGTTATAGAGCGCCGCTACAGGGGAGAGGAACGTTCCTGCCAATATCCGGTCCGGCGCTTAGCGTGCGCAACGGCCACAATCTGGATTCCGGACGAGCTGACCCGATAACACGATGGCGCTGAGCGTGGAATACTTTCGAGCGCGTCGGGTCAGCGCCGCGTCGCCTGCCGGGAGGAACTCCAGGTGCTCCAGGTCCCCGCAGGCGAGACACAGAGCACCTTTGTCGGCCAGCGTGATCCACGCCTTTCGGCCGAGCTGTTCTCCACATTCGTCACACCGAGAATCTTTGGTAGAGATGAAGACCTTCAGGTCCGTGGATGTTCGCGCCGGCTGTTTCCTGGTCATGGGGTTCCTCGCTGCGCGCCGGATGGGTCGGGACTGCCTATTCGTCCGGGGCGCGGTGTGCCGTCTCCTGCTCGTCGACCCATTCCTCCTCTTCAAAAGTCATTCCACGACCGGGTACTTTTCGGGTCGGACCGGCTTTGTAGAGTTTGCAGGATTTTGGGCCGTAGCAGAAGGATTCTACTTGATACCGTTTCTGTTCCGGATTCCACTGGTCGATGATCATCTCGACGGCCATCAGACATCCCCAGATGCAGTTCGTACACTTTGATCCATAGGTGCGGCGGTTGAGACGGCGATGGCCCCGCTCCCGATAGACTTCCAGTTCCGGCGGGACACCGTGCCATGGAGGTGGGGAATGCGGGTCCGGTCCGCCGCGTGCGAGGACCTCGAGACCCGAAGTCTTGTATAGGGACACGGTTTCCATCCGGGGATCGGCGACCTCCCGCGATGCTCCACACACGACGTCGCCGCGCCGGAACTGATGCTTGCTCTCGGCGGCCTTTCCGATGCCCAACGAAAACGTATCGTCTCTCTCGTCAATACGGCCTTCGACCACGAGCGCGTAACCCAGGTAGGAGTGGTGCCGCTCGTCGAACGAACGGGACAGGCGGATCCGAGGTTGGACCGAGATGATGCGCCCTTGCCACGGGATCTTGGCGGACATGTGAACCTACAACAGCTTCAACTTCGAAATGCGGGCGTAGTATCGGAAATCGGTGTCGCGGGTGACCAGCATCAGGTCGTGGTCGATGCAGGTCTGCGCGATCAGCGAGTCGGCGATTCGTGCCCTTCGTTTCTTTGCGATCACGGCGGAGCGCAACCGGCCCGCCCGCACCCAGTAACCGTCCGTGAGTTCGACCAGCGGGAGGGTGGTCAACAGCTTTCCGAGTGGCCGCGGCAGCTTTGGATCGCTGAGCAGCTCGGTCAGGACCACGGGTGGCAGCGCGGCCTGTCCGTGTTCCAGCGCAGCGTCGACGGCCTCGACGTCGGCCCCGCTTTCTCCTTCAAGGTACGCGATCAGGGAGCTCGTATCGACCGCGATCACGAACGATCCTCGCGGATTTGGTCGGGTCGGATCGAGAAACGCACTTTCCCCCGAAGTGCGCGCAGCTTTCTGGCAGCGTCCTGAGCCGCGACCAACTCCAATCCCTTGCGAATAGTGGCGGTTACGCCGGTTCCGGTCGTCTTCTGGGCTCGTTCGAGCAGATTATCGGGCAGCATTATTGTTACCTTCTTCTGTTGGGAGGGCACGACCAAGTATACCAGCATCGGTACCGTATACGTATACGGTATATCTTGCCGTCAGCTGGTTACGCTTTCCCTCAAGACGAAGTCCCGATCTTTGGATACTGCCTTTAGTAGCTGATCGAGCTTATCGATGGTGGGTAAGGACTCGCCGCGCTCATACCTAGCATAGGCATTGCGCGACTTAACGCCCAGTCGTTCCGCTGTCTGGGCCAGAGAAAGGCCGCTTCGCTCCCTTTGTCGTCGCAAGAGTAAAGGGATCATGGCCCGGAGGTCCGGCGAACTGATCTCGAACTCACCCTGCGCTCCCAGATGGACATCGATGGGGAGACTCTGACGATCCATCATGGCTCGAAACCAGTCTTGGATCATCTCCAGGGCTTCTTTGCGAGTGCGTCCCTGGGTGCACGCTTCAAACACCGGTACCTCTGCCAACCAGAAGCCCTCGTCCCGATAGACTTTGCCGTGGAATCTCATATCGGTTTGCCCCTCGCTCGTAACGATACACGTATTGCTGTGCATTGCGTAGGGAGCAAGAAGGAAGGGCAGGCAGAGGGGTAGATGCAATTCGAGTGCCACCTCGTGTGCTCACCGAGGGACGGAGGGCAGCGGAGGCGATTATTGCGTTGAAGTGGGAGTCAGTCTTCTGTAGCGGCGCTATTGGGCGCCTTGGTAGACATCCTTCATCAAGTGCGGAGCCTTCAAACGGCGAAATCTTTTCTCAGCGACCAGCAGCATCTTCCAGATGACAGCCCGTGAACTTTCTTGAACCTTCGAGCGGCATCGGTTCGCAGTCGCAGAGCAGAGAAGGGAGACTCCACTGGATTGGTCGTCCGCAGATGTTGCCACTGCTGTTTGGGATAGTTGTAAAACGTCACCATCCGATCCCAGTCCTGGTCGATCAGGCCGCTGCCTCCAGTCCTCTCTTGCCACACCAATGTTGGAATCGTCCTTTGACTTGCTCGCTTCCTGCCGTGTTTCTGCATAAGGGATCTGCCGCAACACCAACAACGCCGCTTTGTGCCGACCCTTGGGGATCTTAGCCAGCAAGTTGACGATGCGATGATTCCAGCATCTCTGCTCGTCGGCTTCTGGGAAAACGTTGCGCAACGCTCCCCAGATCCCCAGATGCCCGTCAGCCATCACCAGTCTCGGTGGGTTCATCCCCCGCTCTTTGAGATCCCTCAGCACTTCGGACCAGCTCTGGGTCGATTCTCGATAACCACTACTGACCGACACCACCACTTTAGTGCCATCACTTAAAGCGGCGATCACTACCAGGATCACGGCCTTTTCCTTCTCCAGCCCTGCTTTGATGTACACACCGTCTGCCCACAGATACACCACTTCCAGATCGTCCAGCCGACGGCTTTGCCAGGCCTCCATTTCTCCCTGCCACTTCTCCTTCAACCGGGCTACGGTGCTGGGGGACAGCGGCGCTTCTTCCCCTAAAAGCCCTCTTAAGGCCAGATCGAAATCCCCCTCGGCCAGACCATGCAAATAGAGTTCTGGAATCAAGTCTCGTACCTCTTGCGTCCGCTTGGCAAACAGCGGCAAGACCCGGCTCTCAAAACGCTCTTCCAGATCCCGCACTCGGGGACGCCGCAGCTTGATCGTTCCGCAACTCAGCGTCAGTCGCCGCTCCTTACCGTAGCCGTTGCGATAGCCACCGGGCGCGTCCACTTCTCGGCGACGCTCATTCTTTCTTCGTCCCAGCAGCTGTGTCACTTCATCCTCCAACAGTTCCTGTACGTAAAACTGGATCTGCTCTCGCACCCACTCTTCCAGCTGTTCAAAGCAGACTCTTGACTCCACACTTCGATCAATGTTCTTCTTGCTCATGGCGGTGTGACTCCTTCCTTTCGGGCTCTTCCGCCCGGGTTTTTATTTCACCCGGAAGGATAATCGCCTATGCTATTTACACACCTTTTGAGGGTGCTCGGGAGTCAGTCTTCTGTAGCGGCGCTCTATGAGCGCCGAAATCTTTGTCCGGAAAGTTTTTCGGCGGTCATAGACGGCCGCTACAGGGAGAGTCCAATTCCCTCAGGCGGCTGAGCCGTCTCCAACTTCCCAACCGGGAAAGACCAGGACGGCAGGGTGGCATTTGAGGGCGCGCGCCAGCACCTTTGCGCGTTCGACTCCCATGCGGATCCTGTCGTTCTCGACCGCGGATATTGTGGACTGTGGAATGCCCGTCAACCCGGCGAGCTCGTTCTGGCTCAACTCCTGCAGTTCCCGGATGATTCGTACCGATTCCCCGACAGAGACTTCGATTCTTGTTTTCGCTGGCCGGAAATCTTTCACGTCAATCTCCCGACTTTCTCCGACCATCTTAGGATAGATTCTGTCCTTTGACATCGCTCTAGACCCTGATCAAGCGTGATTGACGAGGTATTGATAGCGGCATAGCAGCAGAAGTACCCGAAATGCCCCCGTTCCGTGTGAATAAAGACTTGGAAAGAGTCTACGGAAAAGGAGGCATTTCGGATGAACGATTATACGCGCAAGAACATGAAGAACCGCAAGCGGCGAATCGAGCGCCGGCTTGCGGACCGGAATTGGACAGATCAGGCGGCGCCGATGTTTTCGGCGAGCAACATTCATTATGAGATGGGAGAGCGGACGCGCGGCACGGCGGTGGGCGGAATCGGGATGATGCAGTTGGTGGCGCGGCGGACGGGGCTGGTCAAAGCCATCGACGAGAGTGTGCATGTGCTGAAGCGGCACTTGCCGTATCACGAATCGGATCACGTGCTGAACATCGCCTATAACGCGTTGAATGGAGGGACGTGCCTGGAGGACATCGAGTTGCGGCGCAACGACGAAGTGTATCTGGATGCGCTGGGAGCGCAACGGATTCCGGACCCGACGACGGCGGGAGACTTCTGCCGGAGATTTGAGCCCAGCGACGTGGAGTCTCTGATGGAGGCGACGAATCAAGTCCGGCTGCGAGTCTGGCGCCAGCAGCCCGAGGCGTTTTTCGAAGAAGCGGTGTTGGACGCCGATGGGACACTGGCTGAAACCACAGGCGAATGCAAGCAAGGAATGGACGTGGCCTACAACGGGACCTGGGGGTATCACCCGCTGGTGATTTCGCTGGCGAATACTCAAGAGCCGCTGTACCTGGTCAATCGCAGCGGTAACCGGCCCTCGCATGAGGGAGCGGCCGCACGGTTCGACCAGGCCATCGCGCTGTGCCGTCGAGGCGGGTTTCGCCAGATCCTGCTGCGCGGGGACACCGACTTCAGCCAGACCCGGCACCTGGATGGATGGGACGACCAGGGCGTGGGATTCATCTTCGGCATCGACGCCATGCAGAATCTGGTGGCGCTGGCCGATGAACTGGAACCGCACCAATGGACGCGTCTGGAACGGCCCGCCAAGTACGCGGTGGCCACCGAACCGCGCCAACGTCCCGACAACGTGAAGGAACAAGTCGTTCGGGAGCGCGGTTTCGACAATATCCGGTTGCAGGGCGAGGATGTGGCCGAGTTTGCGTATCGGCCCAGAGCCTGCGACCGGGACTACCGCGTTGTCGTGGTGCGGAAGAATCTGTCGGTGGCCAAAGGCGAACAGGTGTTGTTCGACGACATCCGATACTTCTTCTACATTACCAACCGCTCGGATTCGGCCAGCCAGATTGTGCTCCGTGCGAATCAACGGTGCAATCAAGAGAATCTCATTGAGCAGCTCAAGAACGGCGTTCAGGCCTTGAGGATGCCGGTCGGGGATCAGACCAGCAACGGGGCCTACATGGTCATGGCGTCGCTGGCCTGGACACTGAAGGCGTGGTTTGCGTTGCTGCTGCCCGAAACCGGACGCTGGGGCCAGAAGTATCAGGCCGAGAAACAGACGGTACTGCACATGGAGTTCAAGACGTTTCTAAACGCCTTCATGTTCGTGCCTTGTCAGCTCGTGCGCACCGGGCGGCGCATCCTCTTCAGGATTCTGGCCTGGAACCGGTGGTTGCCGGTCTTGTTCCGTGCCGTGGATGTGCTGCATCAACCTCTGCGATGCTGACCCGATCATGGCCCTGAGCCCGGGCGATCGAGGTCCCGGTTTCTGTCAACCGCTCCAACACCAGCGAGGCTGAACTGAAACAGATCCAACAGAAACCCGATACCTGGATAAAACGATCCGGGAGCGGGATTCTATGCCTCGAATTTTATGCGCGCAACCTGGCCGTTGGCGGACTGGTTATGCGCTTGTTTTGGGTCTAGATGAGTTTCGGAAGCTTTTTCTTTCGGGGCGCTCTGCGAGCGCCCTTGTGCGGTCATAGACCGCACCTACAGACTGCTCAGGAATCCCTGATCCGAGAGCCATCCTTCGATGGTGGAGAACAAACCCGGGACGTACTGGCTCACGACATTTCGCTCGGACGGGCCGGAGACCCGGCTTTCGAACAGGCCGTGGCTTCCGTTTGGGAACTGGGCGACCGTGAAGTCCTTGCCGTACTCTGCGGCGATTCCCTCGATCATCTCGATGCAGAGTAGGGATGGATTGCTTCTGTCTTTCAGGCCGTAGAGCCAAAGGCCCGGGGATGTCTGGTTGCGGAAATCCCGGCTCCAGTCATAGTCCCTCGAGTTGAGTGCCCGGACTTCGGGGAGGATCTTCTCGACGCTCGGTAGGCCGGCATCGGATCTGGTTTCACCGGCCAGCCTGCTGAACAGACCTTCGCGGCTGATCTGGGTCGCACCGCCCGATAGCGTGATCGTGAAGGCGTTCTCGCCGGCCGAAGCCACGACCGGCATGATCCATCCGGCCTGGCTGATGCCAGTCAGGCCGATCCGGTCGGGAATGATCCGAGGGTCCTGCTTCAGAGCCCGCACTGCCGAGAGGACGTCCTTCGCGCGCCGCTGCATGTGGGGGATGTTGTCACGCCCCCCGTCGGGCAACCGGTAATCACCACCCGACTCCCCGACACTCCGCTTGTCGACGGCCAGCATTGCGAAGCCGAGGCCGGCGAAGTAGTCGGGCCAGAACGTCGCCGAGTTGCGCGTCACCGGTCCGGAGCCGTGAACCCAGACGATCGCCGGGTGGGGACCTGCCCCTTCGGGCAAGGTCAGGGAACCGCGAATTTCGAGACCGTCCTGGGTTTCGAACGTGAACTCCTCGCGGCGGGGCTTCGCTGTCCGCTCGGCATGGCGCTCGGGTTCGCCGTCCTTGCTGATCCAGAGAGAACTCGCGCCTCCGTCTCCGGCACTCTCAAATCGGATGCGCCACTGTTCCGGCGCTCCCACGAGCACGAGGGGTCCGGCGACCCAGGTGTTGTTGCCTTTTGAGAAGAGGCGTCGGAACTCGCCCGACTTCAGGTCGATCATGAACGGGCTGGAGTTGCTCGTCCTTGCGATTTGGAATCGGTGGTCGGGCGCGAGGGCGTACGCACCCGTGATCCGATCGATGTCTTCGTCCGTTGGCACTTCCGCACGAACGATGCGGAAATCCATTTCGTCGGTGCCGCTCCCGCACGTGGCCACTGCTTCCTCGCCGGTCATCGTCCCGTCGCAGGCCAACTCCTGTCCGTCGTACCGCACGGACAGGGTCAGGCGTTCCCCATCCACGGTGCCGGAAAGGTCGACGCACATCCCCCGGTAGCTCGACTCGCCGGCGGTGAACTCGCCCTCTCCGGTGAGCCCGTTTTCGCTGAAGGTCAGGGTTGCAATGAAGTGTGCCCAGTGAGGCCGGTCCCCCTGGATCTGGCCAATGCCTCCAGACCAGGTTTCGGAAGCGACTTGGGTGGCTGTCGCACAGGCGCTTGCGGCGAGCATCAGGGTGATGGTCAGAAGATATCGAAGTGTCATGCCAGATCCTTCCTTTCCGGGTATTGGGGGCTTGTGAAACGGTAAGACTGGCGGAAGCAGCTAAGGTTACAAAAATGGGGACATAGGTGCCTGTCCCTATTTTCCTGTCACCTTTCCGGATCGGGACAGTTTTCAAAAAAGGCGGATCACTCGCCTTGGGGAGGACTGCGTTTTGATGAATGTGACCCAAGCTCTGCGCACGTTGACGAAACGGCCCGGCTTTGCGGCCGCCGCGATCCTGACACTGGCCCTCGGGATCGGTGTCAACACGTCGGTGTTTTCCGTCGTCCACGGCGTGCTTCTTCAAGACCTGCCGTTTGACCACCCGGAACAACTCACGTTTCTGAAGTTGGGAGCCCGCGTTCCGATCTACTCCCGTGCCGAGTTCATGTTTCTTCAGGAGAACAGCACCAGCCACGTCGACATCGGGGCAAAGGCCGGGGGACGAGGGGCCGTTCTTATCGGGGAGGGCGACGCCCGCGCGATTAGGGTGACCCAGGCTTCGGCGAACCTGTTCCCGATGCTGGGTGTGACGCCGGAGCTGGGCAGGTTGTTCGAACAGTCTGAGGTGACTTCGGGTGACGTGGTTATGATCGGCTACGGTTTCTGGCAGTCGGCCCTGCAGTCGGACCCGGACGTCATCGGCCGGAGCATCACTCTGGATGGCGAGCAGGGAAGGACGATCCAGACGATCGTGGGCGTCCTGCCTCCATCGGCCAATCTATATACCTTTGACGCCGACGTGTGGTTTCCGCTGGACTTGACCCTGGACCTGACGTCGAAGAGGGCCAGCCTGCAACTGATCGGTCGCCTCCGTCCGGAGATCACCGTTGTCCAGGCTCAGGAGGAGTTCGACGTCCTGATACCCGCCATGCTGGAGGCCGGGAACTACCGGGAGAGCTACCAGCCCAGCGTGACCGTGATCCCTCTACACGACCGGGTTGTCGGAGACCGGGCGGAGACATTGTGGCTGCTGATGGGCGCATCCGCGTTCGTGCTGCTCATCGCCTGCGCCAACGTGGCCAACCTGGTCCTGGTCCGCTCCACGTCGCGGACCAGGGAGTTTGCCGTGCGCCGGGCGCTGGGCGCCGGTTTGGGCAGGATTTCGGGTCTGGTCTTGGCGGAGAGCCTGGTGGTGGCGCTGGCGGGTGGCACTCTGGGAGTCCTCGTGTCGATGTGGGGCCAGGACCTGATGCTGGCCCTGCTCCCGCCCGACCTCCCCCGACTCGACGAGATTCGGCTGGATCGAACCGTACTCGCGGTCAGCCTCGGTTTGTCGGTTGCGGCGGCGGCCCTGTTCGCGATCGTCCCCACATGGCAGCTCGGCAGGGTCAACCTGCACGACCTGATCTCGACGGGAACGACTCGTTCGACCAGCGCCGGCCCTGCGCGTCGGTTCCAGCAGATGATCATCGTCGGCCAGGTTGCAATGGCGCTGGTCCTGATGTTCGGGGCGGGGCTCATGATACGAAGCCTCGAGGAACTGCGGAGCCGGGACACCGGCCTCCGTTCCGAGAATGTTCTGGCGGTGAACCTGTCGGCGGAGTATCCGGATACCGAGCGGCTCCACTCGTTCTTCGATCGGTTGATCGAGCGCAGCCGGAGCATCCCGGGCGTCACCTCTGCCGCCTTGAGCTACCACGTGCCGTTGAGCGGCAGCAATTCGATCACGACCGTTCGGTTGCCGGACCATCCCTCCGTGCCGCCGGACGAATCTCAGGAAGTCGGGTTTCAGATCGTCACGCCCGAGTACTTCCGGGTGATGGGTATCCCGCTCGTGCGCGGCGCCACGTTCGGGTTGCCCGGGACCGATGCCGATTCGCAGATCATCGTGAGCGAGACGTTCGCGCGGCGGTACTGGCCGGGCGAGGATCCTATCGGGAAGGTCGTCGATGGATCCGGGGTGCGGCGTGTCGTCGGGGTCGTCGGCGACACACGTCACCGGGGATTGCAGCTTGCACCGAGACCCGAGGCCTATTACCCGCTGTCGTCATTCCATCGTGGCGACATGGCCCTCATGATCCGAAGCACGATTCCGGTCGAAGCGATCGCCGAGGCCGTCCGTCTCGAAGTCGATGAGCTCGACGCCAACGTCCCCATCACCCAGGTCCGGCTCATGGATCAGGTCGTGGAAGGCTCGCTTGGAACCGAGCGGCGCATGCTTCAACTTCTCGGTGGCCTGGCGGTTCTGGCGCTGGTGCTCGGAGCGATCGGGATCTATGGCGTCATTTCGTATTCCGTGTCACAGCGCCGCCGCGAAATGGGAATCCGTCTGGCGCTGGGCGCAGGTGCCTCGAACGTGATTCGGATGGTAGTCCTGTGGGGTTTCCGGCTTGCCGCGCTGGGCGTCGTGGCCGGCGCAGCGCTGTCGCTCGTCTTCGGTCGAGCGGTAGAGAGCCAGTTGTTTGGAGTGACCTCGACCGATGCAGCGACCCTCGTGGCGGCAGCCGCAGTGCTCACCCTGGTGGCTGTCAGCGCGACCGCGATTCCTGCGATCCGGGCGTCACGAATCCAGCCGATCGAGGTCTTACGCCAGGACTAAAAGGGGACAGGCACCTGTGCCCCTATTTCTTGACCGTCCGGCCTGCTGCGTAGAATATTCCGATTCCTGCCAGGGCGAGCCATCCCAGTGCGGCAGCGAACCACCCGATGCCGGGACTTGCTCCGAAGAACGGGGAAGCGGGGAGGACCGGCCGTGTCAGCGCGAACCCGAGACCGATCGGACCGGTCACGAGCCCTGAGAGAATCTGGCCGAGCGATCCGAGCGGTCTTACCGCCAGAACGAGGCCGAGCGCGCCGAACGGGATACCCACGATCCATGCTAACGGGTGCTTGCTGGCAAGGGCGACGATCGAACTCCCAAGGTAGACGGTCGCCGGTCCGGTGAAAAAGGCGATCCAGAACCACGGTGCGAGGTCGGAGATCATTCCCGATGTGTCCGAGCGAAGAATGAAGCCGGATCCCAGAAGCACCATCAGGGCGATCGCCATGAACATCCAGGCACCGCCCATCAAGATGCGTGCCAGGTCGTGAACCCGCCGGTCGATCGGCATCGCCTGATGGTAGGCGCGCCACGAAGAACCCTTGTCCCCCCACACTGAAAGAGGCCAGATCACCGCAAAGGCCAGCAGAAACGGGTAGACCACCATGAGGCGCGGAAACGCGAGAATCGATTCTCCACCTACGGAGACCCGCATCGATACGTTGATCGTTCCGAACAGAGCAAGGAGCGTGCCGATGCCCATGAAGACCAGCAGCTCGCGCTGATGGCGCGGGCCGATGATACGAAACTGCTCCTTAGCCGCGATCCGCCAGCCGACCGGGACCCGGTTTACATTGTTCTCCATGATCATCCCTCCTCGCGCTTCAGCAGCGCGAGCGTTGCGTCCTCGACCGACAGGCGCGAAACATCGTCGACCTCGGCGCCCGATTCGTTGAGCATGCCGACCACGAGGGGTTCTTCTCCCCATATCGTCCACGAGATCTCACGAGCATTGCCGTTCCGTTGGACAACGTTCGATCCCAACAGTTCGGGCGCCTGCCACTTTTCGGGCACGCGGGCTCGATACCTGCGCAACCTGGAATCCAGATCCTGGCAGCTGACCTGGGCGAGCATCCTCCCGTTGTGGATCACGCCCAGGTGGTCGACCAGCCGGGAGACGACGTGAATGTAATGAGTGGCGATGAGTACGGTTGTCGGTGTCGTCGCCATGTGCTCGATGAGCAACCCCAGAACCCGATCCCGTATCAGGGGGTCCAGCCCATCGGTCATTTCGTCGAGAAGCATGAGCGGCGGGCGGTGCGCCAGACACATGACCAGTTGAACGCGACGAGTTTCCCCTTTCGACAGTTGGCCGAATCGAGACCGAAGTGGGATGGACAACGCCCCGGCAAGTGTTTGCGCGTAGGTCGAATCCCAGGCGGGGTAGTAGGCGGCGTGATGTTCCAGCAACCCCTCCACCGTCATCCAGCCATATCCGAAAGAGGGCCGTTCGGCCAGATAGCCGATGTGTGCCCGTACGTTGGGGCCGTCCGAGCCAGCATCGTGGCCGAACACCGTGGCATGGCCCGCGTCGGCGCGAACCACATCGAGCAAGACCTCGAACGTCGTCGTCTTACCGGCGCCGTTGGGTCCGACCAGGGCATAAGCCGAGCCTTCGGGGACGGTCAACCCCAGGTTGTCGAGCACGTTTCGTCCGTAGTACGACTTCGTAAGATTGTCCGTTTGCACTGCCATGGAGGACGCGGACAGGCTATTGGGTATTGTCGACTTCATCGCCACCTCCTTCGACTTCTGCGGGTTCTCCGGTCGCTTCCGGTTCGGGCAGGTCGCGAATCGCCTGGATCAGGTCCTCGGGAGAGAGCCCGCTCCGCTCGGCGTCCTCGACCGCGCGTCGGGCAATCGCTCGGAAAATTTCCGCACGTTCGTTGCGAGCGGCCTCGGGTCGTGCCAGATACGTTCCCTGACCCCGTCGCACATAGACCGCTCCTTCTCGCTCGAGCTCCCGGTAGGCCTGCTTTACCGTGTTCGGATTGACCCGGAGTTCCGAGGCGAGTTGCCGGATCGAGGGCAGGCACTCATCGGGTTGAATCGTGCCCAGAGCGCGGCCGCGCAGAACCTGATCGCAGATCTGCTTGTAGATCGGTCTCGGATCCGAATCGCTGAGCGTGATGATCATTGGTGTATTAGTCAGCTAGTACAGTCTACGGCTTGAGCCTTTGAGATGCAACCCCATTTCCGGACGGGTCCGGAGGATATCCCAATAAACTACATATTATATTATAGTTAAGTGAATACTCACTCGTGTCGACTTGACGGGGTTCATGCTTCTAGTGTACTAGTACACTATCACACTAAAGCGCTATGAGGTGCATTGCGCAGCGCTGGAGGGAACCCATGACTATTCAATCTAAAACGACTTCGCGAGCGCGGAGCATCATGTCCGCATACCTGCTGTTGGCTGGTTTGTTCGCTTTGAGCGGCTGCAGTTCCGTCGACATGCTCCGCCTCTACTACGCAAACGACGGCAGCGCCGACCGGTGGGAGTCACCGATCGACGAGATCCGGATTTCGTTCGAGAAAGAGGACTTCGTTACGCTTCCAGTTCGGGTCAATGGCTCGGACACGATGAATTTTGTGCTCGACACGGGCGCGCCCGCGATCGGCCTGTTCGGAACAGACATCATCGACAGGATCGGTATCGACACGGGTCGGCCGGTTTCGGTCGGCGGTTCAGGCTATGGAGAGTCCCCGACCGGCAGCCTCGTCGAGGACCTGACGATTTCGATTGGCGACACGCACCTGTTGAATCAAACGGCGGTCCTGGTCCCATGGAGCGAAATTTCCTTCTTGGAGTTGGACGAGGTTCCCGACTTCCAGGGGATCATCGGTTACGACCTGTTGAAGCGGTACGTCGTTCGATTGGACTTCGATGAGAGCGTCCTCACCCTGTACAAACCGGATTCCTACGAGTATCGGGGAAACGGAGAAGTGCTCCCTCTCGAAATGCACCAGCGGAAGCCCTACACGAAGGCGGCGGTGACGCTGCCCAATGGTCCGGATGTGACCGTGAAGCTCCACGTGGACCTCGGTAGTCGGGGCGCGCTTTCATTGATTCCGGGTTCTCTTCCACAGATCACCGTGCCTGCCGATACGACCCGGGCTGATGGCTTCGGCTTGTCGGGGCGTGTCGAAGGCTACCGCGGGCTGGTCGAAGAACTCAGATTGGGCGCCCATACGCTCGAGAGCGTCGCCACCAGTTCCAGACCAGGGGACATGCGACTGCAGGCGGCCGTCAGGGCGTGCTGGGGTTGCGAGTCCTCGAACGCTTCAATGTCATTTTCGACTACCCGCGGAACCGTATGATCCTGGAGCCAAGGCAGGAATCGAAAATAGTGAAAGTAGGGACAGGCCCCTATTTCCCTATTTTTGCGATCATGATTTCAGCGACTTATAAATAGGGACATAGGTGCCTGTCCCTATTATTCAGATCTCAACGCGACGATGGGATCTACGCGGGTGGCGCGTCGGGCGGGGATGTAGCAGGCGATCATCGCGACCGACGACAGGAAGGCCACGATCGCGATGTATGTGAATGGGTCGGCGGCGCCTACACCGACGAGCAGCGTCGACAGCGATCGGGTCAGGACCAGGGCACCGATCAGGCCGGCGCCGACACCCATCGCGATCAAAGCCAGTCCTTCTTCCATCACCACACGAAAAATATCGACCGCCCTTGCGCCCAGTGCAATCCTCGTCCCGATCTCGCCCGTGCGCTGGCTGACCGAGTAGGAAATCACCCCGTAGATCCCGCCCGCGGCCAGCAGGAGGCCGACCAGAGAAAACATGGTCAGCAACAGCATGCTGAACCGTCGCTGTGCGATAGACGTCGCGAAGATGTTCGACATGGGGCGGAGGTCTTCAATCGCCAACTCGGGATCGAGAGCCCATACCTCGCTCCGCACGCGATCGGCGAGAACCGTCGGATCGCTCGAGGTCCGCACCATCAGCGTCATCCAGCTGAGCCATTCCCAATCCTTCTGCAGGTGAGACGCGTAGGCTGCGGGACGATCCCCGGAGTCCAGGCCGTAGTGGCTCGTGTCGGCGGCGAGTCCGACGACGGTGTACCAGGGATCATCCGGATCTCCGAAGCGAATGCGCCGGCCGATCGGATCCTGGCCTGGCCAGAACTCTCCCGCCATCGATTCGTTGATCACGACGACCCTCGGCGCGTCGACGTCGTCTCGCGGTGTGAGTGGGCGACCCCGGATCAGATCAATGCCCATCGTGTCGAAATAGTCGGATGTCACCGCGCGATAGTGGATCGACCCTTTCTCGTCCGCCGCCCTTTCCTGCGCAACTTCCAAGGCAAAGTTCCGCGTCATCTCGTAGCCGACGAGGGGCGGTTCCGAGGTCGCCGCCACGGCCTCGACGCCCGGGACGGAGCGAATACGCTCGTTGAGGTTTTCATAGAAGGAGTTGTGTGCGGAAGAGTCCGGGTATCGGGTGAAGGGAACGTTGAGGGAAACCGTCAGTAGACGATCCACGTCCAGGCCGGGGTCCATCTTGCGCAATCCCTCGAAGCTGCGGATCAGGAGCCCGGCGCCGACCAATACCGAAAGAGCGACCCCGATCTCGCCAACGACCAGCAGTCGGCGCAACCGATGATGTCGACCCGAAGCCGTCCCGCGCCCACCATCTTTCAACGCCTTGGTGAGGTTCGGGTTCGATCCCCGCAGAGCCGGTAACAATCCGAAAACCAATGCGGTCGACACCGACATCGCCAGGGTGAACCCGAGGACGTTGCCGTCGACGCCGACCTCGGTCAGCCTCGGCAGATTGTCGGGTGCGGCCGCAATCAACAGATCGGTCCCCCAGACCGCGAGCAGTAAGCCGCCCACGCCCCCGGACAGAGCCACCAGCAACCCTTCGATCAACAGCGGCCGCGTCAGGCGCCAACGTCCTGCTCCGAGGGCCGCTCGAACCGCGATCTCACGTTCTCGAGCCACCGAGCGGGCCAGCAACAGGTTTGAGACGTTCGCGCAGGCGATCAACAGAATCAAGCCGACTGCGCCGAACAGGACCAGCAGCGTCGGGCGTATTCGACCGACCACGTGCTCGTGCAGGGGGACCACGTTCGTACCCCACCCCTCCATGACCTCCGGGTACTCGAGGGTCAGCGCGGCAGCGATCCGATCGGTGTCTGCCTGGGCGGCGGATCGGTCGACGCCCTCCCGCATGCGTGCAACCACGGTCAGCATGTGCGAACCCCGCCGCTCCCGATCCTCCGGACTGAAGGTGAACGGAATCCAGAGCTCGGTTCTTTCAGTGGGAACGTTGAAGCTCGGGGGCATCACACCGACGATCGTGTACGGGGAGTCGTCAATCGTCAGCGCGTCGCCGAGTACACCCTCGTCCCCACCGAACAGTTGCTGCCAGAGGCCGTAGCTGAGCAGGACGACATCGCCCCGCCCGGTGACGCCCTCTTCGGCGGAAAAGCCACGGCCCAGTACCGGCCGGACACCGAACACGTCCAGCAAGCTTGGCGTCATGGTGGCCTGGGAGAGCTTGATCGGGTTTCCCTTTCCCGTCAGGCTGACACCGAAGTCCGGCATGTAGGCTCCCATGTCCTCGAAGGCAGCGTTCTGATCGCGCCAGTCCAGGTAGCTGCCGCGGGATACCACGTTCGTCGGATACCCTTCCGCCAGCTCGGTTTCCCACACCATGACCAGTTCTTCAGGGTTCTCGTAGGGCAGCGGCCGCAACAGGACGCTGTTGACTACGCTGCATATGGCGGTGTTCGCGCCGATGCCGAGAGCCAGAGTCAGCACCGCGACCGTGGTGAAGCCCGGATTCTTGAGGAACGCTCGGGCGGCGTAGCGAAGATCCTTGAACAGATTGTCGATCAGGTTCAGGCGGCGTGTGTCCCTGGCTGCTTCCTTGTGCCCCAGGACACCTCCGAATGCCCGGGTGGCGGCAAGGCGAGCTTCTTTCGGGTTCATACCGTTCGCGACGTGCTCTGCGATTTGCTGTTCGAGGTGGTAGCGCACTTCCTCGTCGAGTTCATGCTCCACCTGCTGTCGCCGAAACAGGGACCGCACTCTCAACGGAAGCACGTAGATCCAGCGTTCGAATCGCATGTACCTACACCTCGCTGAGCTGAACGACGTGAGTGATGGCCTTGGACAGGCGTGCCCAGTTGGCTGTTTCTCGCACCAGCTCCTTACGGCCGATTCGTGTCAAAGAATAGAACTTGGCGCGGCGGTTGTTCTCGGAGCGTTTCCATTCGGCCCGGATCCACGCCCCCTGTTCCAGTTTGTGCAAGGCTGGGTAAAGCGAGCCGTCGCTGACGCGCAGCACTTGCCCGGAAACCTGTTTCAACCGCTGGCTGATCGACCAGCCGTTCATCGGCTCCAGGGCCACCATTTTCAGAATCAGAAGGTCCAGGGTTCCCTGGACCAGGTCAGTCGGCTTGCTCATGTTGATCCCTCGGTTACCGAGAGGATACGACGACTCCTCTCGGTAAACAAGGGGAACGGAAGAAAAATGGGGACAGGCGCCTATGTCCCTATCGATTACTCTCTGCGCCCGATCCTGCCACCCGACCGGATCCAGCGGACCACGCCGTCCGGGGCTCGGATGAACTCGACCGGACTTCCGCGTCGGTTGTCGGACGTCATCACCGCACGATCCGGGGCATAGAACGCAATGGGGGATATTTCGTTTCCGTTCCCATTCTCGAGGATCAGGCGCCCGTCAACCTCGCGGACCCTTGTCACCGAGTTGAGCGGCGGTCGCCGGTAGACGCCGAGGTACTGTGCCGCATCCGGCTGCTCCGCCAGCAGTTCGAAGTCCGGCATCGTTTCATGCACGCCACGGTTGGTGATCGCGTGTGCCGGATCCATCGAGAGGTCTTCGTACAGCCTGAGGGCGGCGCGTTCGACGTCCTGGATCAGCCGCCAGCCATCGCTATGATTGGTCAGGATAACGATGGCCAGGTTTCGTTCGGCCACTAGTTCGATCAGCAGACAGTTACCGCCCGATGTGCCTCCGCCCGTGGCCGTCATCACCCCGTCAATGTTGCGAAGGTGCCATCCGATCCCCATCTCGTCGTCTGTCCCGTGTTTCGGGACTCGAGGAACCCGCATCTGTTCCAGCGTCTCGTGACTGAGCACCCGCTGGCTATTGCTGGCGGTTCCGTCTCCGACATGGAACTCGGCATAGGTCAGCATGTCATCGAGGCTCATCTTGACGCCTCCTGACGGGATGCTCGACCCACGCGGGAATGGCCGAACGACCATCGTCTGCCCACCGCGCTCGCGATGTCCGACGGCCAATCGGTACGTCGCAATGTTCCCGAGGTCCGTAAACGTCCGCCTCAGGCCCAGGGGTTCAATGACGCCTTCCCGAAGCGCTTCGTGTATCGATTTGCCGGTAACGACTTCGATCACCCGACCCGAGAGAGCAAAGCCGGCGTTGTTGTAGCTCCAGACAGCTCCAGGCGGAGCAATCTGCGGCAGATCATCCATCGACTCCATGAAAGCGGCGAGGGAAAGGGCTCCTCGATCCGGTGCGCCCAGTTGCCCTTCCCAGCCCGGCGTGTGCGTCATGAGATTCCAGATCCGAACGTCGCGCGTGGCCGTTTCATCCTGGACCTTGAAGTCCGGAAGGTAGCTGCGGACCGGAGCCTCGAGATCGAGTTGGCCCCCCTCGACGAGCCTCATCAATGCCGTTGCAACGAGGGTCTTCGAGATCGACGCGACCGTAAAAATGGTATCGGTCGTAACCGGCTGAGGATTGTCGACGTTTGTTACCCCGAAACCCCGAGACTGCACCCGTCCGTCCTTGACGATTCCAAACGCGACTCCGGGCACCCGGAACTCGACCATCTTCTCGGTGACGAGCGCCGCCAACTCCTCGAAGCGAGGATCGGCCTGCCTTCGGTTGGCGACCTCGCGAGTTGCCGCCGAGACGCTGATCGTGACCAAGAGCAGTGCGGCTGCCACGAGAGCCTTCACGAGTCGATGGCTTTCTGATCTGGTTTTCATTCTCTACCTTGCGGGACCCGTACCCGAACTCCGTCAGGCCAGGATCGACGGCAAATGGGGAGCGGTCGGTTCCTGGTACGCCCCGAGGCTCATGTAAGTCATTTGCTGCACAACCTGAAGGCCCTGGTCCAGACACCAACGGAACAGTTCTCCGTTGCCGGTGGGCAACAGGAATCCGGGTCCGAAGAACTCCGGAGCCGCACCGATCAGTGCCTTCAGCGCTTCATTGTTCTCTGCCACGGCATGACCCACAAACCCGATTCCGGTCGCGTATCCCGAGATGCGGCCGCCGTGTTCGACGACTGTGGCCGTGCCCTGTGTGATCGCGTCGGCTACCTCGCCGCTGCGGTCGTTCCCGTGGACGCGCCGGCACATGTCATTGCAGGCGGCAAGGTCCTCTTTGGTAGCGGGTCGTACGTCGAAGCCGGGAATCTGCACGTTCAGCGCCGGCCCCTGCATGTTGGACAACATCTCACGAGCCTCGAACCCGAGCTTCGCATAGAGACAGAGAGAACGGTTGTGGTACGCAGCCTGAACCAGC
The DNA here is from genome assembly GCA_965206125.1 of Terriglobia bacterium. Classification (GTDB taxonomy): domain Bacteria; phylum Acidobacteriota; class Terriglobia; order 20CM-2-55-15; family 20CM-2-55-15; genus CAXWPM01. The sequence goes on along the minus strand of CBDBIN010000032.1, from coordinate 89,831 downwards.
CGGACTCCGGGCCGGTCCTGCTCGGCGACCCGATCCAGTGCGTGCTGCATCAGTTGGCGTCCGACCGTGCTGTTCTGGACACCCGGGTCGACCGTGATCGGACCGAGGCCGGCAATACTCGAACGTTCATCGAGGAAATTGCTGCCGACGATACGTCCGTCGGTTTCGGCGACGATGCCGTAGAAACCGGGGTGCGACAGGAATAGCGACAAAAACCCGGTCGCCGTTTCCGGGTCAGGCAAGTCGCACGGAAAGTTGTGGGCGTCGGCGAGAGTTTTGAACGCGTCGTAGCAGATCTGCCCGCACCGCTCCGCGTCGGCGCTGGTTCCCGGACGCAGGGTCAGGTCCATGGTTGCCTCCTTTTGGCTCCCGAGTATGCCAGACCTGAGTGTAGTAGGGCTTATATCGAGGAAAAAGTTTCTAACGCGACTGCCGTCTCGGGGAACGCCCGGATCAATCTCTTGTCGGAGGTGACCAAGTAAGTCGACAGTTCCTGGGCCAACGCGACGAATTCGCAGTCGTAGGCCGAGCAGTTGGAGTCGGCGACGAGGCGGAGGATGCGGGCAGAGTCGGGCGGGAACTCGCGATCTTCGACCAGGCTTTCAGCCTCGGCCAGCAGCTTGAGCGCGTCGTCGATCGTCAGCAGTTCTTTTCTCACATACAGGGCAAGAGCGTTCCGGAATTCACTCCGCCAGAGCGGCGGAGCGCACCATTCCGGGTCTTTCAGGAAAGCTGCCCTGGCGCTCGCGGTGCGAGGTCCAACAACGGAGGCATCGACGACCACATTTGTATCGACAACGATCATAGGCGCCCGGATTCTTTGGCTTTCCGAAACTCTTCCACGGTCATCGCAGGAAGATTGAGCCGCTCTCGAAGCGCGTCGATGCGTTTCAAGATGGCCTTCGGGTCGCGACGCGGCGTCGCCAGCTGTAGTTGCAGGCAAACGATCACCTGACTGTTGATACTCCGGCGTTCTTCGTTGGCGCGCTTCTTGAGCCGTTTGTAGAGTTCGTCCGGCATGCCTTTGATCGTCAGAGTCGCCATTCAGGCCCCCTCGGTTGTCCGTGGTTCCATTATGGTTCCAATATGGATTCTACGAGAGCCTGCGCGACGGAGCAAGGGCTGCCTCAATCGTCTGCAAGAACCGTTCCCTAAGAATTCTTCTGTAGGGGCGCTCTATGAGCGGCCGCGTGCGGTCATAGACCGCACCTACAGGAAAGTGGAATGTTTCTAACCTTCGATCACTTTTCGGGCGAGTTGGAACACGTGATCCAGCATCGGTTCGGTGAGTTTGCCGGTAAAGGTGTTCTGTTGGCTAGGGTGGTAGGAACCGATCAAGGTGACGCCGTCACCCAGGTCGATACTCACCGCATGACCGAATTTCGGCTTTGGGCGGGGGTTCACCAGGCCGAGTTCCTGTCTCGTCCTTAAGTAAGCATCGAAGCCAATCTTGCCCAGCACGACAACGGCGCGCAGTCGCTTCAGGCGGTCGAGTTCATCGGCAAAGTACGGCCGGCAGTTGGTCAGTTCTTCGGGCGTGAGCTTGTTGTACGGCGGAGCGCAATGGGCCGCTGCCGTCATGAAACAATCGATGAGCTTCAGGCCGTCGTTACGGTCGACGGCCGTCGGCTGGTTGGCGAAGCCGGCCTTGTGGAGGGCTCGATAGAGCCAGTCGCCGGACCGGTCTCCGGTGAACATCCGTCCTGTGCGGTTGGCGCCGTGTGCGGCGGGCGCTAAGCCGACGATAAGCAGGCGAGCCCGGCGGTCGCCGAAACTGGGAACCGGGCGGCCCCAGTACTCCTGGTCGGCAAAACGGCGGGTCTTCGTGCGGGCGATCTCTTCCCTGTGGGATACCAGGCGCGGGCAGCGCCGGCAGTCCACAATCTCATTGCACGACGGCCACGATGCCATTTCTGATGATGATGACGGTGGTCCCGCCGCCGAAGACCAGTGTTTCGCTGTGCCCCTCGAGGATCGTTACCCGCGGCCGGCCGTAGTATTGAATGACGTCAGCGCGCGGTGTGCCCACAACGATCGGCGACACACCGGCGGCTCCACGTCCGTAGTTGTCGATGACGACGACATTCGAACCGCGCCGGCCTTGTCCACGTCCGTAGACGACGCCCCCATAGCCGGGATCGACAACCTGAACGCCTCCCTGCCGCCTTCGCGGACGCGGGGTCACACCCGTGTAGTCGATCGGGTAATGGACCCTGGGAAGCACGTTGAAATGCGCCGGCGTCCTGCGTTCGTACCCCGGGGCAATCTTGACGTTGCCGGGTGCGATGAATATCACGCCGCTTCCTCTCGGAACCACCTGGGCCGTGGGCACGCGATGGGGTCGGGGAACGATGAAGTTGCCCAAGCCGAACGGTTGGACGATGTGCGTCGTGCGGGGGGCGATCGCATTCGGGTAGCCGCCGACGCCGACGACGAAGCCGATACGCTGCGCCGCGAGCGGCGCTGGTAGAGCGATCAACAGCGCCAGGGTCATCAGGATGCCGTTTCGTTTCATGACTGTAGCCTCCCGTTGTGGGGACGTGTCCGCGTCTCCTGACTCTCAGACGGTCCTGTCGGGCAATAGGTAGCTTGCAACAAGGATTATACCGGCCTTCGGGTGAGGGAGACTACAACAGAACCCGGAGCGGTAGCGATGGGGTGGGATGGGGAACCCGGTCGCTACCGCTCCCGGTTCCGTAGGACGCCAGTTGGGAAGGCCCGCATGATAAAATTCGTTCATGTCCCGGATCCTCCCCCGCCGAAGGTTTCTCGGCTTCGTCGCGGTCCTGCCGTTCCTTCTCGTTACTTCGTTCGGCGCCGCGCCGCAAACCCATGTCGTCATCATGCACACGAACGACATCCATGGGCACCTGCTCCCGGATGGAGTTACGGGTGGAAGCGCGCGCATCGCTTCGATCGTGCGCGAGATGCGGCCGAACCTCATGCTCGATGCCGGCGACCTGTTCACCGGCACGCCGATCGCCGATCTTTCAGGCGGCCGATCGACCATCGAGGTGATGAACGCTATCGGCTACGATGCGGTCGCGCTCGGGAACCACGAGTTCGACTACGGCATCGACGTGCTCCGGCAGCGGATGGCCCAGGCGAACTTCCAGTTCCTGTCCGCCAACGTGGGGGGGCCCCTCGAAGACCTGCACGACGGAGCCATCTTCAGCAGCGCAGGGATCCAGTTTGGCGTCGTCGGTCTGAGCACCGAAGAGTTGAAGACGACGACGCATCCGCGCAACCTCGGTTTGATCGAAGTCCGCGACATCGTGGAGTCGCTCGAAGAGACCATTTCGCGCATGTGGGACAGGGTGGACTTCCTGATCGTGTTGGGACACCTGACCCCTGCCGAGGAGATCCGCGTCGCACAGGCCTTCCCCGAGATCGGGCTCATCATCGGCGGTCACTCCCATCAGGAGTTGACCGAGCCGATCTTCGTCGGCGAAACGATGATCGTCCGAACCGGCCACTACGGACAGTGGATCGGCCGCGTCGATATCGAGTTCCAAGGGACGCTAGCCCGGAACATGACGTATCGCCTCATCCCCACGGTTGAGGCCGACCCCGATGCCGAGGTTGCCGACATCCTTGCGCCCTACGAAGCTGCGCTCTCGGCCGAGTTTTCGATGGTCGTCGCGCATGCGCCCGAGCGCCTGCAGTCTTCGGACTTCGAAGAATCTCCGTTGGCAAACCTGATCGCCGATGCCGTCCGGGCTCAAGGCGGCACCCAGATCGCCCTGACCAACCTCGGTGGGATCCGGGCCGGGTTTGAGCCGGGACCGATCACGCGCGGGAAGCTGTTTGAAGTCCTTCCGTTCCAGAACACGCTAGTCACGATGAAGCTTTCGGGGCGTAACCTCAAGAGCCTTCTGGCGCATGATCTGCTGGCGGTCAGCGGACTGCGTATCGAGGTCGATATGGGTCGACCCGCAGGAGATCGCCTCGTCTCGGTGGCCCTGTCCGACGGGACCTCCGTCGAGGACGGCGCCTTGTATTCGGTGACGGCTAACGACTTCCTACTGGCGGGCGGCGACGGGTTCGTCGAGTTTGCGTCCGGTATCGAAATCGAGGACACGGGCATGCTGCTTCGCGAAGCGCTGGAAGCCTACATCGCGGGCTCCGAGGCCGTTCCGATGCCTCTCGACGGAAGGGTACGGGTGAGACGATGAGGATGCCCATTGTGGTTGTGATGACGTTGCTGGTGGCCGGGAGCCTTGTGCCAACGGCCGGCGCGCAGATCAACGACATGGACATACTCGGGGGCCTGGTCGGCTCCGAGTTCGACGACGCTCTCGAGGCGATCGACCGGTGGAACGAGATGCTGCTCGCCGCCACCGAACGGCTGGAGCCGGGACAGGCGGACGGGATGCGTGCGCGCATGGAATTACCCACGGAAATTCCCGACTCGAACACGCTCGCGCTTGGGACTGACAATTACGGGCAGGGCCTCGTGACGTTGCTGTTCGAGGAAGACTTCAGCGTTGAGCAGGTCAACCTGATCTTCTGTGAAGGTCGGATCGCGGCTCTCCAGGTGCTGTTCAACGACGGCCAGACGTTCGGGGACACGGTGCAGCTTCTGGGGGGTATCTACGGCATGGGACCGGCCGTGCCCTTCGGCTCACACACCCCTGCGCTCCGGTACCCGCTACCAGGCGTTGCCTACGACGATGAGGGGGCGTGGAACCTCGACGTCGGCGCCTCACCGGTGACGGTCTGGAACGCAGGCACGCGCGAAGCGCTCTACCAGCGGGTCACTCCCCACAAAGTCATCACCGGGCAGTTCTGGCTCGCCGACAAGGAACAGGCCGGAGCCTGCGCTCAGGCCGACGATGGCTCTTAAATAAGGACAGGAACCTCTGTCCCTGTTTATTTAGTCGGATTGGATGAGCGAACCTGTTGCCAGCCTGATCGAATCCCTGCTCGCGCGGCCCGCCATGTCGGTTCCCGACGCCGGCCGGGAGATCCTCGGCATACTGTCCGATGGGGAACTGTCGCCCGACGTCTTCCGCGACGATCCGCATCGGCTCATGGGGCCGGACCATGGGGTCTCGCGTTATCTTGCACAGGTGATCTGGCGGGCGCTCGCCGAAGACTACGAGACGCTCGATGAGGTCGTCGCCGGCCTGTACGGCATCCTCGACCGCAACCCACCGACCCTGGAATCGCGCGACCCGGGACATGCTAGGGACGAGGGCAAGTTCGTCGTCCCGGAGGCACGGATACTCAGTATCGAAAAGCCTGTCCGATTGGATGACGGCTGGGAGGCCGGATTCGAAGCGCAGGTCACGAGCGGGCCGTTGCACGACACCGAGATCGAGGTCCGCGTGCGTTCCGACGTCAACCCCAAGGCGTGCTTCATCACCTCCTACCTCTGGGTTCATGCGACCGTCGCGATGTACAACCTCGACCGGACGGCGCCGGCGAAGTTCGAAGCGCGGAACGATACGTTCTTCGTCCTCGAACCGCTCCAGCAGGTGAACGCGACGTCCATCGCGCGCAGCATGAATTGCCCGAAACCTCAGATCGATCAGATCCGCCAGGGTCGGGGCGACCTGACCGTCCACACGCTCAAGGGGATGATCGTTCACGCGATCCTCGACCGGATCATCGAAGGGGAAGACGACGTCCGAGGGTCTTACGAAGCCGTCGTGCCCGGGTACCGGTCGCAGATGGCCGCGCTGGCTGATGCGTTGTTCGACGAGGGCGAGTTCCGTGCCGAGGCGCTCCGCCACGCGCGCACGCTCAAGGAATTCGTCGACCTCAATCCGCACATGAGGATCGACCCGCAGGTGGAGTTGCACCGATACTCCGCCACGCTGGGAATCCAGGGCCGGATCGACGCAGTCTTCAAGAACCAGGATCGTCTCGACGTTGTCGAGCTCAAGACCGGCAAGCGCATCCGTGCTGAAGACCATGCCCAGCTGTTCATCTACCGCCTGCTGCTGTCGGACATGATTCGCCGGACGCGCCTGCTCGCCGGACGGCCCGTCGAACTGACGTCCCGCCTGCTGTCGTCCGTTGACGGCATGAGCACTCCCCTCAGGTCCGACGTGGGCTTTCTCGATGTCATGGATGTCCGGAATCGCCTGGTCGCGCTCTCCTACTCGCTGGGGCGTGCCAAACGGCACGTCGCCATGCCCTACGTGGATTATGACGCGGACATCTGCGGCGCCTGTCCTCCATGGACCCGCAAGCGTTGCAAGGAGGCTTCGGCAACGTTTGGAGACCTGCCGGATGCGGACGAGGGGGCGGACCTGGCCTTCTTCCGGAAGTTCTCGACGCTGGTGCAGCGGGAGAAGTGGTCCGTCGATCGGGACCTGGGCGATCTGCTCGACGACAGCCGGCTCGGGTATCGAGTGCGCAACTTCCGGACGATATGCGACGCGCACTGCGCCGGGCAGCAAGACGGTCAGTTCGTCTTCCGATTCGAAGAGAACCGGTCGGATCTCGGCGCCGGCGATCGCGTCCTGATTCACGGCGGACGCATCTCGAGCTCCACGAGCTATCACGGATACATCCGTTCGGTCGAGGGCACTCGCGCGCGGGTCGCGATTCCACTCAAGAATCTGACGGCGGATACGTTCGGAGACGCGTCGTGGACGATCGACCGTTTGCCATCGGACCGCACCTCGGTGGCGTCGCAAACTGCGCTGTCCGACTTTCTCGACTCGACCGGCGATGCGCGGAAGCGAGTCATCCTCGGGGAACTCGGGGCCAGGTATCCGGATTCGGAACGTGGGGTTCCGGCGTCGATCGATGACAATGCCCGACTGAACCCGAGCCAGCGCGAAGCGGTGCGGCGGGCAGTCGCGGCCGATGTATTCCACCTGATCTGGGGACCGCCCGGCACGGGAAAGACCGTCGTCGTGCCCGAAATAGTCCGGAACGCCGCTGGGTCCGTGCTCCTGGGTGCGTTCACGAACACGGCCGTCGATAAGATGCTCGGGTCCATGCTGGATGCCGATCCCGACGTCCGGTTCCTCCGGTTCGGACGGTCCAAGGACTCTCCCGAGCTTGCGGCCCGCCTGGGCGCCGGTGCCGGCGACTACTTCAGCGAGGACCTGGCGGCCTCGGTTCCCACGGCAAGCGAGTTGCGCGTGCGCTTCGATGAGACGCCCATCGTCGCGGCCACGGCGCATCGCGCATCGGCCCATCCCTATCTGAGGGGCCGGTCTTTCGAGATGACGATCGTGGACGAGGCCGGCCAGCTCACAGAGCCGCTCACGCTCGGTCTCGTCATGCGGGCGCGCCGTTTCGTCCTGATCGGTGACGATCGCCAGCTGCCACCCGTGGTCCGTGTCGATGCGCTCGCGGCGTCGACGTTCGAGCGTTTGAAGAGTGCCGCGGCGACCGATGCGCCGGGCTCGCTGACGCTGTTGAATGTCCAGTACCGGATGCACCCGGAGATCATGGACGTGTCCAACCGCTTGTATTACGACGGCCTACTCTCTGCCGGCGTGAATGCGGAGGACCGAACCCCGCCCTCGGGCGCCCCGCTGGCTTTCGTTCCTGTCGAGTCCGATGAAGAGGGTAGGTCGAATCTGGACGAGGCCAAACGTGTGGTCGAGATCGTGGAGTCGCTCGTGGCCGAGGTCGGCCCCGACAACATCGGCGTCATTTCGCCTTTCCGCGCGCAGGTCGTCCTGTTGCGCCGTCTGCTCGAGGGTACTGGTGTCGGTGCGGACACGGTCGAGCGCTTCCAGGGCGGCGAGCGCGACGTGATCATCATGTCGTTCGTCCGATCGCGCGGGACGAACTTCGTCTTCGACGACCGCCGCTTCAACGTGGCGATCACCCGAGCGCGCCGCAAGCTCATAATGGTCGCGCACCCGGAGCTGTTCCGGAACACGAAGTATCAGTGGATCACCGAGGCTCCTATCGACTGAGCTAGCTGACCTAGGTGGTTGTTGTTTGAGCAGCTTCCTCCGATGTCTTCTTCGGCCGTCAGCAGGACATCCTCTCCCATCGGGACAGAATCACGCGGGGAACTCTGGCCCGACGCCGGATCGTGCACTTGAATACTGGGCCGTTCGTGTTTTCGTTCGAGCCCCTTTTGCCAACATGGCGTACTACAACCAAGTGCCTTCCTGAATTGACCTCAAGTCCCATCCGTAGTTTTATTTACGGGTGATCCAGCCCGGTTCAACACTTGCGCACTACGAAGTCGTTTCTGCCCTCGGGAAGGGCCGTATGAGTGAGGTGTGGCGTGCGCGGGATACGAAGCTGCTGGCCTCGCTGGACCCGCACTTTGCCACGATCCACGGCCTCGAAGAAGACGCGAACGGCCTTTCCATCTGTTTCCGGATGAAAACGCGCCGATCCCGCCACATGAGCCGACCTACGAAAGAGTTGGCCTGTTTGAGGGAGCTGAAGTATAAAAGTCGTACGACGGTGTCCGACATGAGAATCCTGGCTCTGTTTCAAGACCCGTCGATGGCGCCATACGGAGAGTGAAGGGGGTGCAATGTCGGTGACAAGGCCAAGACGTACGGCCCGGAACTGCCGGGCTGTCTACGCGCTGCTCCTCGGCGGATGGCTCGGGTGGCTGGCGCCGGCGGCTTTGGGCTCGCCCTCACCGCTAGAGCAAGGGGGGCTCTCGACCGCACAACCCGACGTTCGAGGTGTCCTCGATCAGTACTGCGTGGCTTGCCACAATCAGGCTCTCTTAACAGCCGACCTGGCGTTGGACACCGTGGACGCCCTGAATCCGAGCGCCGATCCGGAGACCTGGGAGAGGGTGATTACGAAGCTTCGAGCCGGCATGATGCCGCCCGGCGGTGTGACGCCGCGCCCCGATCCGGAGTCCTACAAAGCAGTGGCCGGATGGCTGGAGGCGGAGTTGGACCAGGCCTGGGCTGCCGATCCCAGACCCAACCCGGGACGGGTCAACGCGGTTCACCGGCTCAACCGCACCGAGTACAACAACGCGATCAACGACCTGCTTGGCCTGCAGGTGGACGTGAGGGACCAACTGCCCGGTGACGAGACCAGCGACGGTGGTTTTGACAACGTTGCGGATGCCCTGACGATCTCGCCGTTGCACATGGAACGGTACCTGTCGGTCGCCCGTAGAGTCACACGTCTGGCGACGGGTCTGCCTCCTTTTGGCCCTGGCTCGGAGCGCTATGTCGCCGACGACGTAAAGCCGCAAGATGTTCGGATGGACGAGGATCTCCCGTTCGGATCCCGCGGTGGCCTGGCCGTTCACCACGACTTCCCGGTCGACGGGGAGTACGCGATTTCGGTTCGGTTCCAGAAGAACTACGCGGGCTACGTGCGAGGCATGGGATGGCCGCAGGAGCTCGACATTCGCCTCGACGGAACACTGATCAAACGGTTCACCGTGGGCGGGGGCGCACGGGCGTTCCGGCCTGCCGCCGACAGCTACGGTGGGGCCGGCGCGGGTTTCGGCTGGGCGGGCTCTCCGGAATGGGAAGCGTACATGCAGATTCACGCCAACCAGGGCGTGGAGGTCCGTGTGCCCATCCAGGCCGGCCGGCGAGTGCTAGGCGTATCGTTCGTCCGGGATATCAGGAAGGATGAACAACTGGTTCCGCAACCGCCGCAACAGGTGCGAGGCCAGATCGATGCTTTCAACCATGACTACATGGGCCTGGCGGGGGTGCTTGAGGTCTACATCGATGGACCGTACGAGGCGGGAGGCACGGCGACCGACACCGATAGTCGCAATGCGATATTCACCTGCCAGCCCGAGGTCGACGAGGAAGAGGAGGCCTGCGCCACCGAAGTCCTCTCCCGGATGGCACGGCAAGCCTATCGCCGTCCCGTGACGTCCGACGACATCACGACCCTCCTCAGATTCTTCGATTTCGGCCGGGAAGAAAGCGGAAGCTTCGACCACGGGATTCAATTTGCGCTCGAGCGGATCCTCGTCGATCCGGATTTTCTGTTGCGGATCGTACGTGACCCCGTCTCGGACGTGGCAGGCGAGGGCGAGCCGTATGCCCTGAGCGATCTCGAGATCGCCTCCCGATTGGCGTTCTTCCTGTGGGGTAGCGTTCCGGATGAGACCCTGCTCGAGCTGGCAGCAGAGGGCCGGCTGACGGCCCCGCCGATCCTGAGGGAACAGGTCCGGCGAATGCTGGCGGACCCACGGGCAGCTCGCGCGTTGGTCCAGGGATTCGCTAGTCAATGGTTGAATCTGCGTCTGATGGACAGTCTCGATCTCCAGGACGACATCTATATCGAGTTTGACCACAACCTGCGAGAGGCGATGGAGCGCGAAACGGAGCTCTTTGTTGAGAGCACCTTTCGCGAGGATCGGAGTGTTGTTGAACTGCTCAGCGCGGATTACACCTATCTCAACGAGCGGCTGGCGCGTCACTACGACATCCCGAACGTGACGGGCAGTCATTTCCGCCGGGTCAAGCTTCCCGATTCGGCCGAGCGGGGCGGGTTGCTCGGTCACGCCAGCCTGTTGGCCCTCACTTCTTATCCGGACAGGACGGCCCCGGTTCTGAGAGGCAAGTGGTTCCTGGAGAACATGCTGGGCGTGAAGGTGCCGCCCCCTCCTCCGAATATCGATACGAGCCTGGACTCGGAAGAAGGTGGCGCTGCCGTGGGCTCAAAGTCCATCCGGGATCGGCTTGCGATGCATCGGAGCAACTCCTTATGCGCCAGCTGTCATTCGTTCCTGGATCCGCTCGGCTTCGCGTTGGAAGGTTACGACTCTGCGGGAGGCCGCCGGAGTGTCGACGAACTGGGCAATCCGGTTGAAGAGACTGGAGCCTGGCCGACCGGCGAGCAGGTGGTTGGCCTCCCGGGGCTCCGCGAGAAGTTGCTGGAGCAGGAGGAGCAATTCGTGCGCACGCTGACGGGAAAGCTCATGCAATATGCCCTCGGGCGCGAACTGGAGTTCTACGATTGGCCGGCAGTCCGGACCATCGTCCGGGACGCCTCGGCGGCTCATTATCCGTGGTCGTCGATCATTCTCGGGATTGTCGAAAGCCCGCAGTTCTTGAATCGGGCGGGCCCGGCAGAGTCCGGAAGGTAGATTTGGAGAGTTCGACTGCGTATTAGGGAGTAACGCCCGGCGTCGGTCGGGAACCTGACACCTGGAACCTGGAGAACATCACAATGCATTTCATCACTGGCAAGAACATGTCTCGGCGGACCCTTCTTCGGGGAGCGGGAGCGGCGCTGGCAGTGCCGTTCCTGAGTGCCATGTCCCCGGCCCGGCTCTCGGCCGGGTCCCTTGCGCAGTCCGGGCGCAAGCGCCCGCATCGTTTCGTCGGGTACTACACGCCGAACGGACAGGCTATGGAGCATTGGACACCCAAAGGCGAAGGACGAGACTTCGAGCTTTCGGATATCCTCTCGCCCCTGGAGCCGTTCAAGGAACAATTGATCGTGCCGACGGGCCTCCAGGCGTCTTGGAATTTCAACCACGCCGGGGGACCGACGTGTTTCCTGACGGGCGTGACCGGGAAGAAACTCGGAGAGGCCGGGCAGCAGAACGATGCCTCCCTACTGGCGGAAACGTCGATCGATCAGATCCTCGCCCGGGAATTCGGAAAAGAGACGCCGCTCGCATCGCTCGAGCTCTCCCTGGACGGCCCACCCAACGCGGGAACCTGTGCCGTTCTGAACTGCGCTTACACCCATACGATCTCGTGGCGAACTCCGACTCAGCCCCTGCCGATGGAGAACCACCCGAGGACGGTGTTCGAGCGGCTATTCGGCGACGTTGGGTCCACGTCGCGGGAACGGCGAGAACAGCGGCTGCGGCAGCAGAAGAGTCTCCTGGACTCGGTTGCGGACAAGCTGGCCGCACTCAGACGAGAGCTCGGACCCGAGGACCAGCGCAACGTGACGCAGTATACGGAAGCGGTTCGCGACGTCGAGCGGCGCATCGAGGTGGCCGAGCAGCGGCTGGACCTGGATCTGCCCGACATGGATCAGCCCCAGGGCATACCGGCTGCACTGGAGGATCATCTGGAACTCCTGCTCGACATGCAGCTCCTGGCCTTCCAGGCAGACATCACGCGCGTGTCCACGATGATGATCGGCCGCGAAGTGAACGCCCGTCCCTATCCGCAGATCGGCGTCCCCGAAGCGTGGCACCCGACCTCGCACCACCGGAACGTTCCGGAGCTGATCGCTTACGTGTCGAAGATCAACCGCCACCACGTCGACCTCTTGTCCAGGCATCTGACGAAGCTACGCGCGACGCCCGACGGCGACGGTTCGCTCCTGGACCACACGACGCTGCTCTATGGGTCGGGTATCTCGAACAGTCAGAGGCACTCGGGGGGCAACCTTCCCCTCATCGTCGTGGGCGGTGGGAACGGAAAGCTCCGAGGGGGCCGGCATATCAAGTACGAGGGCGAACCGACGCATGCCAATCTCCTTACTACGCTGATGGACAAGCTCGACTTTCCGCTGGATCACGTCGGCGGTAGCACCGGCGAGCTTACGCTGGAAACGCTCGGCGAGTTGTAAGGCGATGGGTCCATATGGGCATCACGACCGAAGGTGGATCCCCCAGGAACGGGATTGAGGTGACCATGGGAGTTAGATCACCGTGGCGACGCCTGATTGCGCGGGTTCTGTTTGTTTCTCTCCTCGCGGCCGGCATGGGAAGCCTGCGACCGGCGGTCGCTGCAAGCATGGCAGAGGACGTTGTCGAGGCCGCCAGGACCGGCGATGGAGACCTGCTGCGCACTTTGATCCAGGAGGGGGCCGACGTCAACGCCGCATCGGGGGACGGTACCACGGCGCTCCACTGGGCGAGTCACCGCGACGACGTCGAAAGCGTGAGATTGCTCATCAGCGCCGGCGGGGACGTGAATGCGGCCAATGATCTGGGCGCCACGCCACTCTGGGCGGCCAGCATGAACGGCAGCGAGGTGATGGTTGAAACCCTGCTGGCGGCCGGCGCGAACCCGAACGCGTCGCTGCTCCACGGTGAGACGCCCCTGCTGGTCGCGTCGCAGGCCGGGAATGCTGCGGTAGTCGAGATGCTTCTCGAGCACGGCGCCGACCCGAACGCTACCGGCCCGCGGGACCAGACAGCGTTGATGTGGGCCGTGGCGGATCGCTATCCGGACGTAGTCGCCGTGCTTCTCGAGCACGGAGCCGACGTCCATGCGCGCTCGGAAGTGTGGACGCAGTTGATGGCGCACGCCGAGCAGTCCAACCCCGAGAACAACGCGTGGTTCGAGCACGGGGGCAACACGGCTTTGATGTTCGCCGCCCGCGTGGGCGACCTCGCCTCGGCTCGGCATCTGGTGGCCGCCGGCGCCGACGTGAATGACACGAATGCCTGGGGTGTGAGCACCGTAGCGATGGCGGCTTATTCGAATTTCCGGACTTTCGTTGCGAGTCCGGCGTTCGCCGGAGGCGGCCCGTTCTATCTGGGAGGCCGGGAGGGGTTCCGCTCGGACCAGTTCACCGGGTTGGTCGAGTTCCTGCTCGAACAAGGCGCCGATCCCGACCTGGGAGCGGAGAAGTTTACGGCGCTGCACGCCGCGATCATGCGCCGCGACGACGCAACGGTGGACCTTCTTCTGGAGCATGACGCCGATCCGAACCTTTCGCTCGGGACGTTCATCCCCATCCAACGCTCGTCGAATCTGGCCTTCTATTTCCATCGCGGATGGGTCGGAGCGTCGCCGGCCTGGCTGGCCGCCAGGTTCGGGACGCCGTACATCCTCCGCCGTCTGGTGGAACGCGGTGCGGATCCGAGTTTCGTGCATCGGGGGATCTACTATGGGAATGGGTTCCTTGGCACAGCCCTCGGCGGCGGAATCTTCGAGGACCGCATAGAAGACGTCACCACGCTGCTGATGGCGGCGGTCGGCATGAGCGAAACCGGAAGGGCGTGGGTTTACGAGTTCCCCAGCACCGAGGAACACGAAGCTGAGATCCTGGAAAAGGCCAGACTGCTCGTAGAGCTCGGAGTCGAGGTGAACGCAGTCAACCATGAAGGCGTGCCCGCAATCGTCCATGCCAGGGAGGAGCAGTTCGACTCGGTGGTCGGCTTCCTCGTTGAGGCAGGGGCAGAGCTGCCTGCGGAGGAAGGCGACGAGGCCCCCTCCGTCTCGGAGGAGACCATGGCGTCTCCGGAAGAGCAGGACGTTCACATCCGGCAGGTGATGCAGCGAGAGTTTGAAACGCTCGATGAAGCCGGCTTTCTCAACGCGGCTCTGGCGGAGGCCGCCGTCGCGCGACTACATGCCGGTTACGCTGCCGGGGGCGCGGAAAACCCGGGCGATCTCGGTTCCATGCAGATTCACGCAGCCCACGTACTGCACGCCATCGACCCCGAGGCCATCGATGAAGGGCCTGGCTTCGGCTTCGGGGTGAAGCAGGCTGCAGCGCGGATCATCTATCACATCGAGATTGCCGCCGCCTCCGATCACGCCGGTAGCGAAGACGTGCGGATCCACGCGGAGCGCGTGGGTACCCTGGCCCGGAATACCGCGGAGCGCGCCCAGCGGATCATCGAACTGGTTCGAGGGATCATGGAGGCGAACTCTGCAGAGGAGGCTGACCCCCTCGCCGATGAGCTTGAGGCGGTGGCCACGCAGCTCAACATCGGGGCCGATGCCAACGGGGATGGGGAGATTACCCTGGAGGCCGGAGAAGGAGGCCTCGAGCACGCCAAGCTGCAGATGGAGTTGATGATGGATCTCATCGCGAACAGGTAATCCGATCGGGGGAAAGTTGAAGTCCATGGGTGAGTGAATGACTGAAGTCTCCACTTTGTAGCCACCCTTATCAACCCTACCTAAACATCCTGCGCTTCTGTGCGCTTTCCTGCACACGAAGACAGAATGGGCCCTCCCATGAAAGCCCCATCTGGTAACGCTTTGCACTGTTCTGCGCTCTTATGAGTCGGCTTGCGGGTAGGCACCCGTCCAGTGGATCACCGAGCCTGCTCCGCTGTAGCGGTTCTACAGAAAAGTAGCGGCCAGCTTATCCACCCCGTCGCTACCGCTCCGGGTTCTGATCGACCCGACAGAACCGGGAACGGTAGTGACCGGGTTCCCGGACCCGGTCTGTCCTCTGCTCATAGGACACTGGTCTGCCCAGCCATTCCCCGAAATAGTGACCGTGTATGACTCGCCAACTCGTATTACCGCAGGCTGATGCTATCGACTCCCAGCAAACCCGGACGACGATCGTCACGGCGACGAGCCGGCTGGCCCGAGAGCTTCGGGCTCAGCACGACCGTGCTCGCATTGCCGAGGGGCGCCGGGCGTGGCGGGATCCGGACATTCTGCCCTTCGGGGCGTGGCTCGTCCGCCTCTGGCGGGACTGGTTGTATTCGGGAGCACAGCTGCGCCCGGTCCAGCTGCTCGGCCCTGCCCAGGAGCGAGCAATCTGGGAAGACATCATTCGCGGATCTGTCGAAGGAAGCGAGTTGCTCGACGTGGGCGCCACGGCGGATGCGGCGATGGATGCCTGGAAGCTGGCCTGCGCGTGGCGACTGCCGCTCGACGCACCCGAGTGGAACGATGCGAATGACAGCGAGGCGTTCCGTGGCTGGGTCGGTCGTTTCCTCGAGCGGTCCGAGCAGCACGGCTGGTTGCCCGGGGCACTTCTCTCCCAGTTCATCCGAGATCGGATCGACGAGGGGAGCATCACACCCCTCGACAGGCTTGTCGTCGCTGGTTTCATCGAGCTGACCCCGGCCGACGAGCTTCTGTTCGCGAGCCTTCGGGCGAGAGGTATCCGGGTCGAAGAGAGGACCGACGACACGACGGCCTCCGAGGCTGCGCGCGTCGCGCTGATCGATCGGGAGACCGAGATCCGCGCTTCTGCTCGCTGGGCGCGCCGGCAGGTCGAAGAAGCTTCTTCCGCCGACTGTCGCATCGGGATCATCGTGCCGGACCTCGGACA
This sequence comes from Terriglobia bacterium, assembly GCA_965206125.1. Lineage (GTDB taxonomy): Bacteria > Acidobacteriota > Terriglobia > 20CM-2-55-15 > 20CM-2-55-15 > CAXWPM01. The sequence goes on along the minus strand of CBDBIN010000032.1, from coordinate 73,958 downwards.
GTACCGGCGCCCCATCGAGAGCATCTTCGCCGAAGAGTTTCATCCGACGCGCGCCCTGGCGCCCGACCACGACGCGGAACGCGCTTTCAACATTTCCCTGGGTCCGGCGCTGGCGGACTATCCGGTCATCGATGCGGCGCTGGCGGTTCTCGAGATGGACCCGAACGACATCGGCGTCGATGCGGCCAGCCGTCTGCTGCGGTCTCCGTTTATTAAGGGTGCGGCCCGGGAACGCACGCGTCGCGCGCTTCTCGATGCAGTTCTCGGCCGGGCCAGGGAGCCCCGGTTGGACGTGATGGCGCTCCTCGGCCTCGGCAGCGGCCCGACAGGACGGTTCGCGTGCCCGGAACTCATCGCCAATCTTACGCGGTGGAGCGAGGCTTGGGCCGGACTGCCGCCCCTGCAGGCCCCGAGTGAGTGGGCCGTGTCGCTGTCGGGACTGCTCGAGGCGATCGGATGGCCTGGGGACCGCGCGTTGAGCAGCGCTGAATACCAGGCGATGTCGGTGTGGAAGGAACTGCTGGCCGAACTTGCCGGTCTGGATGGCGTCGCGGGTCGTTTCGATATCGGTGGGGCTCTGGGCGTCCTCGGGCGGCTGGCCGCCGGCCGGCAGTTTCAGGCGGAAGCAACTCGGGCGCCCGTTCAGATCCTGGGCGTCTTCGAAGCATCCGGCCTTCGCTTCGATCATCTCTGGATCATGGGGATGCACGACGGTGCCTGGCCGCGCTCGAGGGGACCGGACCCGTTCCTGCCCTTGCGGCTGGGCAGGCAGCTGGACCTGCCTCAATCTTCGCCGCGCCGGGAGTTGGAGTTTGCCAAGCGGTTGACCGTCCGGCTGCTTCGATCGGCCCCCGACGTCGTCGTCAGCCATCCTCTGCGCGAGGCCGATGCCGATCTGAGACCGAGTCCTCTTTTTGCCGACCTTCCGATGGTCGATCCGGCTGCGATAGGTCTGCCATCGGTGCCTCCGTACGTGGAAACGCTCCGGTTGTCTTCTCGAATCGAGGTCGTCCAGGATCATGACGCTCCGGCGTGGGAGGGAGCGCTCGCCCGTGGCGGCACCGCGATCTTCACCCACCAGGCGGCATGTCCATTCCGGGCATTCGCCCACATCCGGCTCGGCGCAAGATCGCTGAATGTGCCCGAGCCCGGGTTGAGTGCGCTCGACCGGGGCATGCTCATCCATGCCGTTCTCGAGCGTGTATGGGCCCGGCTTGGTTCCCACGAGGCTTTGATGTCGGAGAGCGCCGACGAATTAGGAAGGTTGATCCGAGCGGCGGTTCGGGCCGAAATCTCCGAGATGGCGCCGGCAAGGCGGGTGTTGCGGCAGGCTCGTTTCGCCGGGATTGAGCAGGCCAGGTTGGAACATCTTGTCGCCGGCTGGCTCGAACAAGAGAAGGCCCGCATTCCCTTCACGGTCCTTGCTCTCGAGCAGGAGCGTCAGATCCACGTTGGAGGCATCGATCTCGCCGTCCGCGCCGACCGGGTGGATCGCCTGGCCGACGGCACGCTGGTCGTGATCGACTACAAGTCTTCCGAGCGGTCGCCTTCGGATTGGGATGGGGACCGTCCCGCCGAGCCCCAGCTTCCGCTCTACGCAACGACGACCGCGGAACAGTTGAGCGGGGTCTTCTTCGGAATACTCGAAACTGGCGGGACCCGGTTCCGAGGCCTCGCTTCTTCCGACTGCATCGTCCCCGGAGTGAAACCCAGGGAAAGGGACCTTCCCCTGCACGACGTGATCGAGGATTGGCGCGGCGTTCTCGATCGATTGGGACGCGATTTTCGGGAAGGCAAGGCGCGGGTCGACCCGAAAAAGCCGGGTGAGACGTGCCGTTACTGCAGCCTGTCGTCCCTGTGCCGGATCGGTGAGTCCGCGACCTTGTCTGAAGATGCGGAGGGTTGGGATGGTTGAACGCGTCGACCCGCCCGTCCGCGACCGATCCGAAAGGCTGCGTGCTCTCGATCCGAGGGCTTCGATCATTGTGCAGGCGCCGGCCGGTTCGGGAAAGACCGAGCTGTTGATCCAAAGGTTCCTCACGCTGCTCGCCGGCGTGGATCAGCCCGAGTCGATCGTCGCGCTCACGTTCACGCGGAAGGCTGCCGGTGAGATGCGTCACCGCGTGATCGGCGCGCTCGAGAGCGCGTCGGGTCCGGAGCCGCAGTCTGATCACGAGCGGCAGACCTGGGTGCTGGCCTCCAGGGCGCTCGCTCGCGACGAACAGCAGGGGTGGCGGCTGCTCGAACATCCCTCCCGGTTGAGAATCCAGACCATCGACTCGCTGTGCGGGAGCCTGGTCCGTGGGATGCCTTGGGTGTCCCGCATGGGCGCGCCGCCGCGCCCGGAAGAAAACGTCGACCATCTCTATCGCAAGGCCGCGCGCGAAACGTTGCAGTTGCTGGATTCCGGGGGCGCCCACGCCGACGTCCTGGCTCGACTCCTCGCCCACCTCGATAACGACGTTCGGGCGGTGGAGCAGCTGTTCGGCGCCATGCTTGCCCGCAGGGATCAGTGGTTGCGCCATGTAGTGCCGAACGCCGGATCCGCCGAGTTCGGCGGGGTGCTGGAATCTGCGCTGACCGGGATCGTCACCGATGAACTCGAAGAGCTGGTCACCTTGTTTCCGGAAGACATCGTGGCCGAGACGCTCATCCTGGTCCGTTTTGCGGCGGCGAATCTCGGGGAAGAGGAGGCCGACAGCCCGTTGATCGCTTGTCTGGATCTGGGCAGCTTGCCGGGTTCAGATTGGACATCTCTCGGACCCTGGCTCGGGTTGGCGGAGATGTTCCTCACCAGGAACGGGGAACGACGCCGTCAGCCCGACAAGCGACAGGGGTTCCCGCCGACGAAACAGGGTAAGGCGGCCAAACGCCGATTCAAGGCGCTACCTCTCGATGATCGGCTGATCGCGAAGCTCGGTGCCCTTCGGTCTCTACCGCCGCTCGTTCTCGACGAACGACAGGGAGAGATTCTGTCGGGGCTGATGGCGTTGCTCCCGATGGCGGCCGCCCAGTTGCGGCTGGTCTTTGGACGAGAGGGGATGGTGGACTTCACTGAGATCGCCATGGCCGCGCAGACGGCCCTCGGCCCGCCCGAGGACCCTACCGATCTTGCATTCGCGCTCGATTGTCGCATCGGGCATCTACTCGTCGACGAGTTTCAGGACACGTCGCAGAGCCAGTACGAGCTGCTCGTGCGCTTGACCGAAGAATGGCAGGAGGGCGACGGGCGGACTCTGTTTCTCGTTGGGGACCCGATGCAATCGATCTACGCCTTTCGCGAGGCGGAAGTCGCGCTCTTTCTGAAGGCCAGGAAGGAGGGGATCGGAAATGTCCGGCTGGTCCCCCTCACGCTGTCGGTAAACTTTCGCTCGAGTCCCGCAATCGTCGAGTGGGTCAATCGAGGACTTGGCCCGGCGTTTCCCGACGTGGAAGACATGTTCACGGGCGCGGTGACCTATGAGCCCTCCGTCGCATTTGCGCCGGAGACGGAGGCCGCCGCCGAGGCGAAAGCGGTAACCGTGCATCCGTTCTTCGAGGGCAGCCTGGAACCCGAGGCCATGCGGGTGCTCGACGTCATTAAGGAAGCACGAGCGGTGGACCCGCAAGGGAGCATCGCGGTGCTCGTGCGCGCGCGTAGCGACTTGTTTGCCGTGGTCCGATCCCTGAGGCGTGCGGGTGAGAAATTTCGGGCTGTCGAAATCGATGCGTTGGGAGAACGTCCCGTGGTCCGGGACCTGGCCGCTCTGACGCGAGCGATGCTGCACCCGGGGGACCGTGTGGCATGGTTGTCGATCCTTCGCGCCCCCTGGTGCGGGTTGACGCTGGCTGATCTGGACGCGCTCGTGGCTGGCGATTTCGCCTCGTCAATCTGGGATTTTGTAGACGACCCCGGCCGGTTGGCGTCGATGTCTCCGGACGGGTCCGCGCGCCTGGGCAGGGTCCGCGGCATCCTGGCCGATGCGCTTCCACGGATCGGGACGATGCCGATTCGACGCTGGGTCGAGGCGACCTGGGTGCGTCTTGGCGGACCCGCCTGTCTCGGGAACAGGACAGACCTCGAAGACGCCGCCGTCTACCTGGACCTGCTGGAAGAATCGGCGGCGGGAGCGGACCTTGAAGACGAGCGTGAGTTCATCGATGACGTCGCCAGGCTTTTTGCGCGGCCGGATGTGGAGGCGCCGAACGTCGGTGAGCCTGGCGAACTGCAACTTCTGACGATACACAAGGCGAAGGGACTCGAGTTCGACACGGTCATCCTGCCCGGACTCGGACGCGGGACCCGTCACGAAGAACCCAGCCTCATGATGTGGCTCGAGTACATCGACCGCCGCGGCGCCTCGCAACTTCTGATGGCGCCGATTGGCGAGACCGGCGGCGACGAGGACCCGCTGTATGCATACCTCCGGCGCGTGGGATCAAAGAAGGCGGAACACGAGAGCATGCGTCTGCTGTATGTTGCCGCCACGCGCGCACGCAAACGCCTGCACTTGATGGGGCACATCGGAATCGTGGCGGGCGCCGGTCACGTCCGAGTTCCGGGGAAGCACACGCTGCTCCGAAAGATTTGGGGCGTCGTGGAACCGGAGTTCGAGTCCGCGCTTCTGATGGACGGCGATGTAGTCGGGACGAGTGCCGTTGAGGCGGGAGACGAGGGAATGGACGAACCGATCGGTGTTCCGCTCCGCCGCCTCGGCCGCGATTGGACACCGCCGCCGCTTCGGGCAGACATCGATTGGAAACCAGACGTCGCCGCCTCGGGCGCCGCCGACGAGGTCGAGGAAGTTTCCCTTCACCCGACGTTCAACTGGGCCGGTGAACTTGGGCGCCGGGTGGGCATTGTGGTCCACGCGTTGCTTGGACGGACGAGCGTTGAAGGTTTCAAAGGCTGGGATGCTGGAACAATCCGGGCAGCGCTGGTGTCGGAAGGTCTGGCGGGTGACACGCTCATCGAGGCGGCCCGCCGCATCGAGCAGGCGCTCGAGGCGACGGCCCAGGATGAACGGGGTCGGTGGGTGCTTGGCGATCACGAAGACGACCACCGCGAATACGCCCTCTCGACCCTCATCGGGGGGCGCCCCCGCCGCGTCGTGCTCGACCGGACGTTCATCGATGGCGACGTTCGCTGGATCATCGACTACAAGACGGGGACACACGGGGGCGGCGGAGTGGAGGCTTTCCTGGATAACGAACAGGCCCGCTACCGGGCGCAGTTGGAGGGTTACGCCGGCGCGATGCGACACGTCGATCCCGGCCCGATCCGCCTCGGGCTCTACTTTCCGATGCTCCAGGGCTGGCGGGAGTGGGCGTTCGAGGGGTAGCTAGACCAGATGCCTTCCTGGATCGCAGCAATCGCCATCGCGAGCCTCGTCGCCACCGTGCCACTGACGTGGGTCTTTCGCGTCTTGCGGGACCTTCCCGAACCCGTCGTGCTCTCTCACCGGCCCTGGCCGGCCTGGGCTAACCTCGGGCTGATCACGATCATCACCGTGATCGTGACCGTGTTCATCCGGTACGCCTACTATGGAGCGGCTCCCGAGCCCGCCCTGGTCGCCATGCGCTTTCTCATTACCGGTTTGTTCTACGTCTTTGGGTTCGTCCTTTTGACCCGGCAGTCCGTCGGCCTGTACCCGGAGTACTTCGTGACGACGGGCCGCACCGGACTCCTGCTGCGAAAGGCGCTGTACCAGAACATCATCGATGTGGAGACGCTTCGGGAATCGGGTGGCGAAACGCGGTTGCGGATCGAAATGCGCAGCCGGCTGAACCTTCCCCTGGTGCTGCCCTCCCATCAGCTGCCGGCACTGTACGAAGCGATCAAGAAGAGCCAACCGGATCTGTAGGGGTAGAGTACGGCGCTCTTCTGTAGCGGCGCTCTATGAGCGCCGAAATCATGTCCGAAACTCTTCGGCGGTCATAGACCGCCGCTACAGGAGATGGATCGGTTGCGAAGATGCCGGTCACTACCGTTCCCGGTTCTGTTTGTTAAGGATGTTAATTCACGGTGGGATGGATCCCGCGAGGTGTGCACAATGTTAAAATTACCTCGTGGATCTCTTCCAGAAGCGACCGCTTGCCTTTGGCGTCACCGTTCTCCTGCTCGTTTCGCTTCCGGTCCTGGCGTGGCTCCAGTACCAGTGGCTTGGGCAGTTGAGCGCAAACGAGCGCGTGCGCATGCAGTCGAACCTGCGGGTCAGTGCGGACCGCTTCGCCGAGGAATTCGACACCGAACTGGCACGCCTCTCGCTTGCCTTTTCCGGAGGCATTGTTTCGCTCGAAGCGCCAGCCGACGGCGAGGCCGACTTGATTCAGCGGTTGGGTATGTGGTCCGAGACTGCACCGAGACCGGAGTTGATCGAATCCTTCTTCCGGATTGAGCGCGAGCCTGCCGGCCATAGGATTCGACGTTTCAATAAGGTTCACGGTGAGTTTATCGATGTCGATTGGAGTGGTCTGGAGAACGTTCGCCGCACGCTGGACCAACAAGCTCCTTCCGGTTCGCGGATTCGGAGACTGCCGACCGATCAACGGGTGCTGGACGATCCCCCGACGCTGATCCTCCCGCAGATGTCGACCGCACGAGCTGAGTTCCTAATCAGAACGGATGGCGACCACGAGATGCACCTTTCGGAGCTTGTTACCGATGTTCAGCTCGATGGTTGGGTCGTGATTGCACTCGACGAAGCCTATCTGCGCGACGCTTTCTTGCCCGAACTTGTCGAGCGCCACTTCTCGGACACTTCCGGAGGGGATTACCGGGTCGCCGTCGCACACACGGACTCTGACTTGGTCTTTTACGAATCTGAAGAGGGCCAGTCGGCGGACGTCCTGTCGCATCCCGACGCCATGGTGCCCATGTTCGATCTCGGGCGAGATGTCAACTTCTGGACCTTCGATGCCACCCGGATCAGCGAGCGGATTGGCTTCGGTACAGCGGGCGCAGTAGCTGGGCTGGTCGGTGGTCGATCCCCTACCTCCGACGTCATTGCCGCGACGGCCATCGTTTCCGAACAAGAGACCGGGAGGGGGCCGCGAATCGCAATGCGCACCTTCGAGACTTCTGCGGCTGCCGGCTCCTGGCACCTTCTTGTGCAGCATCGCGCCGGATCGCTCGAAGCTGCCGTCGATCAGGTGCGCTCTCGCAACCTGATGATCAGCTTCGGCATCCTGATGATGCTCGGTGTGAGCATGGTCATCATCATGGTGTCGAGCCAGCGCGCCCAACGGCTGGCACAGCAGCAGGTGGACTTCGTGGCAAACATCTCACACGAACTCCGTACACCTGTGGCTGTCATAAACTCCGCCGGGCAAAACCTCGAAGATGGCCTGATAGATTCGGAGCGGGCGCGCAAGTACGGTTCTGTCATTCGGAACGAAGCGAAACGCCTGTCGGCGATGGTCGAACAGGTGATGGACTTTGCTGGAGACGCTTCCGGAAAGAAGCGGTATCAGATCCGCCCGGTTTCCGTGGAAGAAGTCCTGGACGGTGCCTTGTCGGACTACCGGCCGCTGATGGCCGAAAAGGGTTTTGCCCTCGAGACAGACATCGCAAAGGGTCTGCCGGAAATCGCGGCCGATCCCAGTGCCGTCCGGTCCGCGATTGGGAACCTGCTGAGCAATGCGATGAAGTATTGCGGTTCGCACCCATGGGCCCGGCTTGCCGTCGAGGGCGGTCTCGGGTGGGTCGAGATCCGAGTCCAGGACCGAGGCATCGGCATCCCCCAGGCGGAGGTGGATCGCGTTTTCGAGCCCTTCTACCGGGGCCGTGAGGCGGTGGATTCGCAGATCCACGGCAACGGGTTGGGTCTCAGTCTCGTGCGCCGCGTCGTCGACGCGCACGGGGGTGAGGTTCGCATCGAGAGCAAGCCGGGAGACGGCAGCGTTTTCATCCTGCGCTTTCCGGTAGCGGAGGGATCCCATGCCTGAGCCGGGAACTTCGACCACCGCAGCGGGCAACATGTCGGCCCCAAAGAGCACACAGTCACAGGAACTGGCGCGGATCCTCCTTGTCGAAGACGAGCCCGGCCTCGTGCTGACTCTCGTCGATCGCCTCTCGAGCGAGGGCTACACCGTGGACACGGTTGTCGACGGCAACGAAGCCGAAGCGTGCGCGATGAACGGGCGTTACGACCTCGTCATACTCGACTTGATGCTTCCCCACAAGAGCGGGTTCGACATCTGCCGTGACCTCCGGCGCGAAGGCTTCGGGGCACCCATTCTCATGCTCACGGCGCGCAGCCAGATCACCGACAAGGTCGTCGGTTTGAAGCTCGGCGCCGACGACTACCTGACGAAACCATTCGAGATGATTGAGCTGCTGGCCCGCGTCGAAGCCCTGCTACGGCGGTCGTCCTCGTCGGTGTCGGGAACGGCCGAGCGGTATCGTTTCGCAGATGTCCAGGTCGATTTTCGTAGCGCGGAAGTCCACAAGGACGGCAAGGCCGTGGAGTTGTCGGCAAAGGAGTTTCAACTCCTTCGCCATTTCATCCAGCATCGTGGCGCGGCCCTGTCCCGGAACGAACTGCTCGACCAGGTCTGGGGCTACAACTCGATGCCGACCACCCGTACCGTCGATGTCCACGTAGCCTGGCTGCGTCAGAAGATTGAGACGACCCCTCGCCGCCCGCAGTTCATCCTTACGGTTCACGGACTTGGCTATAAGTTCGTAGGCTGAAGCCCCGCTGCGCGCAGATTCTGCGTATTAGCGATAAAACTCCTTAAACTCAAGTCCTTGAGTCATACTGGGAACGAATACGATTCGGGTCCTTTTGATCCGAAGAACAGGAGACGAATGTGGTTACAACACCGAGTTATGCGTTTTTCAAAGGCCGCATCGTTCCTTACAGTGAAGCGCGCGTAGGCGTTCTGGCACACTCGCTGAACTATGGTACCGGCGTTTTCGGAGGACTTCGCGGGTATTGGAACGACGACGAAGAGCAGATGTTCATTTTCCGTCCGGCGGATCATTACCGGCGCTTTCTGCAGTCGGCGAAGCTGCTATGTATGGAGCTACCCTACACGCTGCAGGATCTAACCGACGTAACGATCGAACTGCTACGGACGGAAGGGCATCGGAAAGACGTATACGTTCGTCCTCTGGCCTTCTTTCCGGAAGACGTGATCGGCGTCAAGTTGCACGACATGACGCCCGAGCTCTCGATCGTCGCCGTGCCGTTCGGTCTCTACGTCGAGAACGACGAGGGCTGCCATGTGTCGGTCTCTTCCTGGCGGCGGGTCGACGACAACTCGATTCCTGCGCGGGGAAAGGTGACGGGGGCCTATGTGAATTCGGCACTCGTCAAGACAGAGGCGGAAAGGGCGGGCTTCGATGAAGCGATTGTCCTGAACGCCGACGGCCATGTGTCGGAAGGTTCGGCCGCGAACGTCTTCATCATCCGTGAGGGTAAGGCGATCACGCCCCCGGTGACCGACAACATTCTCGAGGGCGTTGTCCGCAGGACAGTCATGCAGCTGTTCCGCGACGAGTTGAACGTCGAAGTCGAGGAGCGTTCGATCGACCGGACCGAATTGTTCATCGCCGACGAGGCGTTCTTCTGCGGCACCGGCGTTCAACTAACGGCCATCACCCGAGTCAACCATCGCAACGTGGGCACGGGTCAAATGGGGCCGATCACGGCGAAGTTGCGCGATCTGTTCTTCGCGATCGTGCGTGGTCGGGAGCCGAAATACCGTCACTGGTGTACTCCGGTTCTGGCGCCCGAGAGAGAGCCGGCGCATTAGCAGTCTGTTTCTTAGCGTCGGGCCCACCGCGCCTGAGAAAAGAGAAAGGCCCGGAGGATTTCCTCCGGGCCTTTTCTCTTTTTCCCCAGGTGTCGCCGTTCCGCCGCGACCGCCGTCGGCCGTTCAGGCGGACGGGCAACAAGCGACGGCCGGTTCCATGGCGAAAGCGTTCGCCGGCACCTGGTCTGCGGCCGGCGCGATGCCGAGCAGGTACACCGTCTTTCCGGGTTCGTACACGTGGATGTAGTAGCTCCTGCGGTCCATCCGGACTGTGTAGAAGCCGGGGCGCTTCCGGTCAGGCTCACACCGGAGACCGAGCGGAAGGACTGCTTCCAATTCGTTCGCTGCCTGGCCCAACTCGGGTTGGAGAGCGACGACCCGGTAGTCTGTCGTGGTTTGTTCGATCTTTTTTGTTCCAGTTCTCATAGCCCTGACCTCTAGCGTTTGTTCGTCGTGCATCCGGCGTCGGCATTGTGTTCCGGCGCTCTGTATATAAGACGCCGTTTGGCTGTTTTGGTTAACAGGGGCTAGGTCAAATAACGCGCCAAGGACGCTCGCCGTCCGCCCGCCGAATGCCAATCGCCTGGAGGATCGCGAGGGCCAGGACGATGTCACCCACGACCAGAAGTGCCCAGTTGCCTTCGCGGTTCAAGACACCGGCGGCAAGGAGTAGGATGCTGCCGGCCAGCCAGGACACGTCGAGCGCGACCGTCATGCGGGCCTCTCCCAGATTGACCCTTCGACGAGTAGCGTTGCGGACAAGGCCAGCCGAAAACAACAGCAGGCCGACGCCGGTGGCGCTAATAAAGATGGGATTCGACAGGCCGAAGGTTGTTGCAAGCCAGGACGACCAGATTAGAAGAATGGTTCCTGAGAGTGCCGAGAAGGCGGCATTCGCGCCGAGTGCCCGGCGGAGCAGTTTTATATCCATTGTGGTCCCTCTGGTGTGGTTTGGGCCCCAGTGGAGGCCCTTCGGAGACAGTCGGCCATCGCGAGGCGCGCCCGGTCGAAGGCATCCGACGCATCCATCAACTGGTGTGCCCAGTTTGACTCCTGCGCGAAGGCATGAAGCTCGAAGACCAGCTGCCCGGGGTCCAGCCCCGCATCGATTTCGCCGCGACGCTGGGCCTGGCGCGTCTCTTCTTCGAGCAGGGAAACCCATTGTCCCGACAGGTGAGCGATGCGGTCCCGGACCGGGCCCGGTCGGCCGTCGAACTCAGCGGCCGCGGCCGCAAAGAAGCAGCCCCCTCGGAACACCGTGCCCTCGACGTAGGCCAGCCAGCCGTCGAGCAGTTTGCGCAGTCGGGTGATCCCGCGTTCGGTATCCCGAGCAGGTTCAACGATGCGGGTGACAAAAATGTTTAGTGCCGTGTCGATTACGGCCAGTTGCAGGTCCTCTTTGGAGCCGAAATGGCCGAACAGACCACTCTTGCTCATCCCGGTCTCTTTGGCCAGTCGACCGATGGTCAATCCCTCCAGACCCTCGGCCGAGGCAATATCAACCGCGACTTCTAGTATTTCCTGCCTTGTTTGGGTTCCTCGATGCGATATCTTGACCATAACTGCGCTCATTCCTTTCAACGAACGATCGTACGAATTATACAAACGAACGATCGTTCTGTCAAGCGCCCAGCCAGAACCGGGAACGGTAGTGACCGGGTAAATCCCCTTCCAAAGCCAGAACCCAGAGCGGTAGCGACGGGGTAATCCCCCTTCCAGAACCCAGAGCGGTGACAGCGTTGGTTGGGTGTGACTTCTACCCGGTCACTACCGTTCCCGGTTCTGTCGGATTGTGGTCTGGTTTGCCACGGCCCGGGTGGCGGCTTCGACGGCGTCCGGGTCGCCCAGATAGAAGTGTCGGATTGGGGTCAGATCGTCGTTCAGTTCGTAGACCAGCGGGATTCCCGTAGGGATGTTCAGTCCGACGATGTCCTCGTCGGAGATGCCGTCCAGGTGCTTCACCAGAGCACGCAGGCTGTTGCCGTGCGAAGCCACCAGGACGCGCTGACCCGTCTTGAGAGTCGGCGCAATGCGCTCGTGCCAGTATGGCAGGACACGCTCCACGGTTAGCGCGAGGCTCTCGGTCAGTGGAATCTCATCGCGCTTCAAACCGGAATACCTGGGATCCTTTGCCGGGTTCCGGTCATCATCAGGGTTGAGAGCCGGAGGTGGGATGTCATAGCTCCGGCGCCAGATGTGAACCTGCTCTGCGCCGAAGCGTTCCACCGTCTCCAGTTTGTTGGCGCCCTGAAGGTCGCCGTAGTGCCGCTCGTTCAGACGCCAGGATCGCTCGACCCGAATCCACATCAGATCCATCTCTTCCAGCGCCAGCCAAAGCGTCTTGATCGCCCTGTGGAGCAGGGATGTAAAGGCAATGTCGAAGCCGTAGCCCTCATCCCGCATCAGCCGGCCCGCATGGCGGGCTTCATCGGCGCCCTGCTCACTCAACCCGACATCCGTCCATCCAGTGAACCGGTTCTCCTTGTTCCAGGTGCTTTGGCCGTGACGCAACAAGACCAGGTGCTTCAACTTCGGTTCCTCCTGTGGCGGTGTTCGAAGGTAGCCGCCGAATTGCAGGTCCACCGATTTCGGCGCTCATAGGGCGCCGCTACAAGAGACGGATTGGTCTAGTTTACCGCAACCGTCGTGGGGCACGCTCGGACCAGTTCTGTCCTGTTTTCCCAGCAGACTTAAGGTAATGAGAACGTTTCGCTTCATCCACGCCGCCGACCTGCATCTGGACAGCCCGTTCCGGGGGCTGGCAGAGACTTCTCCTCGGCTCGGTTCCACCCTCCACTCGGCAACTTTCCAGGCCCTGGAACGGATAGTAGGCCACGCGGTCGAGTCCCGAGCGGACTTCGTCGTGTTTGCCGGGGACCTCTATGACTCGCGGGATCGGAGTCTGCGCGCGCTCGTCGAGTTTCGATGTCAGATGGAGCGACTGGCCGAGCACGACATCGGAGCCTACATCGTCCACGGCAATCACGACCCTCTTAATGGTTGGGGCGCCGAATTCAGCATGCCTCCGAACGTTCTCGTCTTCGACGGCGAGGCCCGGGCGCAACCAGTCGTCCGCAAGGGGCGTGAGATCGCCCGCATCACGGGAATGAGCTACACGAAGGAACGTGTGACCGAAAACCTGGCGCGTTCCTTCCGGCCGACCTTGGGCGACGTCTACTCGATCGCGCTACTCCATGCGAACATCGGTCACCAGACTGGTCATGCCGACTACGCTCCGGCGCCTGTCGAGGATCTGATGGAGGCCGGGTTCGACTACTGGGCGCTCGGTCACGTGCACAACCGTGCCGTGCTTTCGGCATCGCCGGCAATCGTCTACCCGGGGAATCCGCAAGGGCGTCACGCGCGGGAAACAGGCCCGCGGGGCTGCTTCCAGGTCGACGTCGGGACTAAAGGGCAAACCCGCTTGAAGTTCATCGAGACCGCCGTCGTCCGGTGGGCGACGCTGAACCTTTCGATCGCGGACCACACACGGATGGACAGTCTGGCCGAGGGCCTCCGCGAGAACGCGCGCCGGATTGCGGAAGGCTTTGAAGGACCGACCGTCGTCCGGTGTCGCCTCAGCGGCTCGGGCCCGCTTCACGGCGACCTTCAACGCGAGGGTATGGCCGAGGAGTTGTCCGCCGTGATGGAACCCTTCGTAGAAGTCGAGGCGGTGCGTATCGCGACCGGCCCCGGCCTCAGCCGGGACCGACTCATCGAGAACGAACCGATCATCGGCGACTTTTTGAAACTCGTCCAACGTGCCCGAGAAGATCCGTCCTACCGTGAAGAGCTGGCGGTGAGCCTGCACCCTCTGTTCAGGAAGCGTGGGCTGTCGGCTCCCGACGACGTCCGCATTGCCGAATGGATCGAGAAGGCAGGCGGACTGGGCGTCGACATGCTGCTCGATTAGCCACTGACGAGTCCCCGATGAAGATCCAAGACATCCTGGTCGATGGCTTTGGCGTCTGGCATGACCGCCAGTGGGAAGGCCTGTCGGATCACTTCAACGTCTTTGTAGGCGGAAACGAAGCCGGCAAGACGACCTTGATGAGTTTCATCCGTTCGGTCCTGTTCGGGTTCGAGCGGAGAAACCATCCCCGCCGTTATGAACCACTCGCCGGGGGGAATCACGGGGGCTGGCTCCGGGTCGAATGCGCCCAAGGCCGCGTTCGCATCGAGCGAACCGCCGGCCGTCACGTCCGTGGCAAAGTTCTGGTACACCACGACGGGGGCACGGACGATGAGCGGATGCTCGAACAGTTGATGTGCGGGACAACCCGCACGCTGTATCACAACGTCTTTGCGTTCGGCCTGGAGGAACTCGAGCACTTTCGGACCCTCGAAGACAGCGAAGTCGCCGCTCATATTTCCGGAGCGGGCCTGGGCGTCGGTGCCAAGCGATGGAGTGCGGTCTGGAAGGACCTCGAGGAACGCCGGAGCAGTTTGTTTCTTCCCCGTGGTCAGACCTCGACGATCAACCGCGCCCTGAAGGAACTCGAATCCGTGCGTGATGAACTCGACCGGACCGAAGGCGAGCCGGAGGCCTACATCCAGGCCCACGACGAGCGGACCAGACTGGACGCCGAGGTGGCAGAACTCGGGGCGTCCGCTGAGGGTCTCCGCAAGAAGGTCGCCTACTACGAGAAGCTTCGTGAGACCGAACCGCACCGGCGCCGACGCGAAGAGATCCAGCGAGCGCTGGATTCGGTGGAAGCCGTAGAACGATTCCCGGACGGAGGCGTGGAGCGGCTGAACATGTTGCTCCATCAGCGTCGCCTTCTCGACGCGGAACTCGCCCAACACGAGAGCGAATGTCGGGCACAGCGATCCGAGCGCGTGGACCTTGCCTCGGAGTACAACCCGCAGGAACTGATACGACGTACCCGGGCGGTGGAATCTCTGCGCACCCTCCTGCCGCGAAGGGAGGCCACCGATGAGATCGTCCGGGCGGCGTCCGCAGCACGCGATGCCGCCGCCGGCGAACGAGCCGCGGTGATGTCCCGGCTAGAGGCGGCCCAACCGCCGTCGGCGGTCGCAATGGGCGCTTTCATGACCCTGGTGGGTATCGTCTCCGCCGGTTTTATCTATGCCGATCGACCTGAGATAGCGGCCGCCGTGGCGGGCATCATCGTTGTTCTGGCGTGGTGGTATCGCGGCAAGCTCGCCAATGTGCGGCGGATCTCAACCGAGCTTGCCCGGGCCACCGACCGACTCCGCGCGGCGTCCGGGGAAGTCGGTCAAGCCGGGGCCAGGAGGGCGGAGCTGCTGGCCACCATCTCGGGTCTGACCGGGAAGGTGGACTTCACTCCGGGGGACCTGGGCCGGGCCGAAGAGCGTGCCGAGCGGTTGAACCAGATCGCCGATCGGATCCGGGTGATCGATGAAGCGATGGCCGGCGAGGACCGGACGGGGGACGGGATTCGGAGCCGGATCCGCGATAACGGCAAGAGTGTTGCTGGACTGTTGGTAGAGGCTGGTGCGCCATCGGAGAGTGACTTCTTCAGGCGGGCGGAGCTGTTTCGGCAACGCCAGGAACTGCTCACGAACCTGGCCCGGACACCGTCGGGGGACGTGGCGCCCGTCGAAGGCGTGGATCCAGCAGATGTTTCGGACGATCGAGTTCTCAGCGAAGCCGCTCAGGAGCTCGTGCGCATGGATGAATTGCTCGGCCAGGCACGCGCGGATGTCGGCAGACTCGAGGAGCGGATAGGTTCTCTCGGACGTAGCGAAGAGCGATCGCGAGCGCGGTTGCGGCAAGAGGCCATTCTGGCTCGCATCGACGACGCATCCGAGAGATGGGCGGTCCTGACGTTGTGCCGGACGCTGCTCGACGAAACTCGAAGAGTCTATGAGACCGAGCGGCAGCCTGAAGTTCTCCGGCAGGCATCGAAGTTCTTCTGCAACATGTCTGACGGGCGCTGGGTTCGCGTGATTGCCCCTCTCGGTTCGACCGAGATCCTCGTGGAATCCGAGGCCGGCCGGCGTGTGAATCCCGCGAACCTGAGCCGTGGGACCGGCGAACAGCTGTACCTGGCCATGCGGCTCGCGCTGGTCGGTGAGTATTCCCGGCATGTGGAACCGCTGCCGATCGTCTTCGACGATATCTTTGTCAATTTCGATCCCGTCCGGACCCGCCGGTCGATCGATGCGGTCCGGGACCTCTCGGAGACGCACCAGATTCTGCTTTTTACCTGCCATCCGCACCTGCTGGAACTCATCCAGGAAATTGTGCCGTCTGCCAAGGTCTATCCACTACAATAGGGCTCCGTGGAAGCCAAGGATACGCGCGCCCTGGTGGAATTCTCCGATGCGAAGATGCGGAAAATTCCATTGTTCGATTCGGAAGAGTATTTCTGCGATCTATACTGCCTGAAGCCCGGCCAGGAACAGCGGATCCACAGCCATCCCGGGTCCGACAAGATTTACTATGTGGTCGAAGGCCGTGCGCTGTTTCACATTGCGGGTGAGGAGCGTGAGTTCGGCGTCGGGAAAACCGTGATCGCCCGGCCTAACGAAGATCACGGCGTTCGCAACGACAGCGAAGACAACGTCGTACTGCTTGTCTTCATGACCCCGCGACCGTAGAACGGGGATGTTGGACATTGGTCATTCGAAGTTGCTCAATTTGTCGTTGTCGGAAATGGGAAGAACTTCGTGTTTGCAATGACCCATGAGCAACGTCCAATGAAAAATGTCTCGCTACCCGCCATAGGGTACGGCTCCAACGAACGAAGGAGTCGGTCCAGGAACTGAGGTTACAGAATGGGACGCAACGCACAGTTGATCCGTCAGTGGGCAATCCTCAAATTGATCGAGAGCACTCGGTGGAGTACGATTCCCGACCTGGCTTCCCGCCATGACGTTTCGACCAAGACCATTCGGCGCGACCTGGCCGCCCTGATGGAGGCCGGCTTTCCGCTCTACGACGAACGGTACGAAGGGAAGGTCTACTGGCGGTTGGCGGAAGAATACAAGGGGCTGCCGCTGGCTAACCTCTCGCTGTCGGAGCTGGCGGCGCTCTATTTCAGCCGGAACCTCGTAGCCGCGCTTGCCGCGCCCCCGTTCTCGGGCGATATCGATTCGGCCTTCAAGAAAATCGAAGGGGCGTTGCCCGAGCAGAACATCTCATTCTTCGACGACCTGGATGCGATGATTTCGGTGCGAGCCGACGCCCCCAAGAATCTTGACGAGCACAAACAAACCATCCAGACCCTGATGGATGCGATCGGCGAGGATCGTCTTATCCGGATGGGGTACTACTCGGTCCACAGCCAGAAAAAGAAAGCCTACACCGTGCATCCCTACCGGCTGATGTACTTCCGGGGAGGTCTTTACCTGTTCGGCTACGTCGAGGAGTACGATCAGATTCGGACGTTTGCCGTCGAGCGCATCGAAGAGCTGGAGAAGTTGACAGACACGTTCGAGAAGCCGTCCGATTTTTCTGTTGAGTCCTACCTGGAATCGTCGTTCGGTCTCGTGAAGGAAGACCCGTTCGACGTCGAGATCCACTTCAAGCCGAACGTAGCCTCTTACGTGCGCTCGCGATTGTGGCATCCGTCGCAGAAGGTGAAGGATGTGGGGAATGGCGAAATCGTCGTCAGCATGCATGTCGGCGGGGAGTTCGAGCTGGGGGCATGGATCATGAGTTTTGGTCCGTCGGCAACGGTGCTCTCTCCCGAGAAGCTGCGCCGCCGGATCGAAACCGACCTGGCACGCACGCTCGACAGCTACCGCGTCGAGGTCACGGTGGCCCCGACCGGGCGCAAGACCAGGCGCAAGGTCGGCAAATCACAGGGCGTCGGGAAGAGGTAGGCCTCTACCCACCAGATGTCGCTGCTGACCTCTCTCCACGATCCCAAACGTCCGACCTTGAACGTCGAGTGGTGTCCGCCGCAGTTGGACATGTCTCTCGAGAAGAGCCTCGATGCATGGATCGACAGCAATCATTTCCTCCGCAAAATCACGTCGCTGGATCGCTTCGTCTTCATGACCGATGGCTCGACGGGCCGTCGTGAGGAGCAGAATCTGCGCCACGTGATCGCCAACCTTGGCGACGAAGTAGAGCCGTTGCGGATCGTTCCCATCCTGACGGCAAAGCATACGCTGGATTACTGCCTCGAGTTCGCCGAGCGTGTTTACGAGCTCGGTTTTCGTTCCCTGGTCGTTCTCGGTGGCGACCGCTTCGACGGCGTCCCGCGTTGCGTCGAACACGCATACCAGTTGCGGCAGCTGATCCGTCAGAGCGTTCCGGGCTTGACCCTCGGTGGCTGGGCCAATCCCCACGGTGGCGTCCGTCAGGTCGAGTTCATGGCGGACCCCGAGTTCTGTGCGGATTTCTACCTGGCGCAGATCGTCTCCCACTACGACACGGCCGGCCTGGACAAGTTTCTGGACGAGTGCGCCGCTCGGGGTGTACAAATACCCGGCGTCTTCGGCGTTTTCTACTACAGGAGCGCGAATAGAACGACGCTGGGCATGCTACGGCAGTTTTTTCCGGTCGCTGACGCCGGGCTAACCCGGGATTTTGCGGCCGGGAAGGGATCCGAACAGGTCTGCGCCGAGAGCGTCCGGGCGCTGCTCGGGCGCGGAGTCAGGAATATTTACATCAGTAATCTTCCCATGATCGACGTCGAAAGCAGGTTGAGCCGCATCGAAGAGCGGCTGGAAGGCGCCCCGGCCGCCTCCTGAGATTGGTTTCAGAGGTTCTTATATGTGGCACGAAAACATCCTGGAAACGATCGGAAACACTCCTCTCGTGCGTTTGAACAGCATCGCGCGAGGATTGAAACCGACGATCCTGGCGAAGCTGGAGTTCATGAACCCCGGCGGGAGCGTCAAGGACCGGATTGGGATCAAGATGCTCGAGGATGCGGAACGTGACGGGAAGATCCAGCCCGGAGGAACACTCATCGAAGGGACCTCGGGTAACACCGGCATGGGGCTCGCGCTGGCTGCTGCCATCAAGGGCTACAAGTGCATCTTCACGATGCCGGACAAGATGAGTCAGGAAAAGATCAACACGCTCCGAGCGCTCGGGGCGGAAGTGATCGTCACGCCCACCCAGGTCGAACACAATGACCCGCGCAGCTACCATGCTGTGGCCGTACGGCTGAACAAGGAAATCCCGAACAGCTTTTTCCCCAACCAGTACGAAAACATGTCCAACAGCAGGGCCCACTATGAGACAACGGGCCCCGAGATCTGGGAGCAGACCGAGGGCAGGCTGACTCACGTCGTCATCGGTGTCGGAACGGGCGGCACAATCAGCGGCTCGGCTCGTTTCTTCAAGGAAAAGAATCCCAACATTCGTGTCATCGGTGTCGACCCGATCGGTTCCATATTCGCGGAGATGTTCAAGACCGGCAAGCGGCCCGAGCCGCAGCCCTACACTGTCGAGGGTATCGGCCAGGACGAGAAGCCCGCGAACGTGGACTTCAGCGTGATCGACGAACTGTACCCGGTTTCAGACAAAGACTCGTTTCTGATGACACGGAAGCTGGCGCGCCTGGAAGGGATCTTCGCAGGGGGCTCGGCCGGATCGGCGCTAAACGTCGCGTTGAACGTGGCGGCGGACCTGGACGAATCTGCGCTGATGGTGGTCATCATTCCGGATTCCGGTGCCCGCTACCTCAGCAAGATCTACAACGACAACTGGATGCGGGAGAACCAGTACCTGGAACCAATGCTCAACGTTCGGGCGAACCAGGTTGTGGGCAAGAAAACCCCCAGGGCGGGAGGCCTGGCCTCGGTGCCGCCGGGGACGACGATCGAGCAGGCCGTCGACCTGATGCAGGAGCATCAGATCTCGCAGGTCCCCGTGCTGGAAAACAACGAATTCGTGGGCAGCATCAGCGAAGGTCGGATCCTGGAAATCCTCGTTTCGGACCCGGAGGCACGCAGCAAGCCCGTGGCCGAGTATATGGAAGGCCCGTTCGCTGTGCTTCCCGAAGACGCGCCCATCAACACGATCTCAGAACACATGAAAGGCGACGCTACGGCGGTCCTCGTGAAGTCTGAAACGGGCTTCGACATCATCACGAAGTCCGACCTGATCCTGTTCCTGACCCACCTTCAGGGTAACGGCGACGAGAACCTCTGAGGGCGGTCATCCACCGAATCTCATTGACGCTTCGGCGGGACGCCAATACAGTGTTCCCAACCAAGGAGACCCCATGGATCGAAGAAAATTCTTTGCGGCTATCGGTGCGGCGGGTGCGACGACCGTCGTTCCGACGTCGGCTCTGGCCGAAAAGCTCGAGCACATGATGATCGAAGAGCTGGAACCCCCGCAGAACCGGGAGGAACCCGAACTCTCCGAGATGCCCGCGGCGCCCACGCTCGCGGACTTCTTCGAGCACAGGTTCCGGTCGACCAGCCATGTCATGCAGAGCGCGACGCGCGCGATGGAGAATGGCCACGACGAGGAAGTCATCCTGTCGTGCCTCCTGCACGACCTCGTGCTGACGCTGATCCGGCCGGATCACGGATGGTGGGGCGCGCAACTGTTCAGACCCTACGTGTCCGAGCAGGTGAGCTGGGCGATCAATTACCATCAGCCGCTACGGTTCTACCCGGATCCGGAAGTGGGGTTCGAATACCCGGAGATGTACATCCGAATGTTCGGAGCCGACTATGTGCCCGAACCCTACATCGATGATGCGTATAAGTTTGCCCGCAACCACAAGTGGTACATGAGAGCGCGGCTGATCACGATGAACGACGAGTACAGCTTCGACCGGGATGCCAGGCCGCAGCTTGAGACCTTTACCGACATCATCGGCCGCCATTTCAAGCAGCCGAAGGAAGGGCTCGGTTTCGACAACAGTCCGACGGCACATATGTGGCGGACGTTGATCAATCCGAACCGGCCCCTCTAGCAGCCCGGATTAGGAAGGCCACGGATTTCACGGATTGCGCGGATAAGAAAGGCTTTTGGGGGCGGGTTTCCGAAGGCAATCCGCTCAATCAGTGAAACCTGTGGCTACTACTAACGGCTAGCCGCTTTGTTCCGGCTATCGGGTGGGGTAGGGGGGAGCGAGGTCGTGTCTCCCACTGCCAGTGCCTGCCGCAGCCTCCCGGCGGCGTCGGGCGGACCCTTGTAGTAGATCTTCCGGCTGAAGTCGGGAAACCAGTTGAGAACGGCGCCGTCTCTGGACAGGAACTCGTAGCCGTGGGCGATGATCGACCAGCTTCCGTTGTAGCCGGCGACGCGTATCAGGTTTTTCAGGCCTTTCAGGTTTCCGTCGAAACGATCCACGAACTTGTGCCTCTCGCTGGGGTTATTTTCCTACCTTAGGGCCGTGCCTTCAAAATGGCAAGTACTTCCGGTGCTAATCTCAGCGTTAATCCTAAGTTGATCAGGGAGACCGTAAGTCATGGGACGGACCCGTCAACTGCGAATAGAACTCCCGAATCCCTCCACTTATGAATTCGAGGGTTGACGCGTCTGTCCCCACAATTCTCATTACAACCCGTTATGGTAGACTCTCGCTCGATATCCCCCGAGGACCCGTGGTCAAAGCCGCCAAGAGCTGTAGCGGCGCTGTATGAGCACCGAATGGCGGGTGCTCCCAGGGGCTGCTGAGAGAACGAAGAAACTGGAATGGTTGGGTTCATCGTCCACAACAAAGGCGATCGCGTCGGTGTCGCTGTCCGCGTTCTCACGCGCGGTGAAGAGGCTGAAGGCTGGTGCATGGAGGACGATTCCACGATGTCGATCCGTGCCACAACCGACGTCCCGCTGGGCCATAAGATCGCCCTGGGTGACTGTGCCGCCGGGAGACGCGATCATCAAGTACGGTGTGAGCATCGGGCTTGCGACAGCAGACATCGGGACCGGCGACCATGTCCACACTCACAACCTCCGGAGTGCCAGGTGGCAACAGTGAGCAGCTTGGAATTCATGGGATACCGCCGGGAGAACGGGGCGGTCGGGATCCGGAATCATGTGATCATTCTGCCGCTCGACGACCTGTCGAACGCTGCCTGCGAGGCCGTTGCGGCTCATATTCAAGGGACGATGGCCCTGCCGCATCCCTATGGTCGGCTGCAGTTCGGGGAGGACCTCGAGCTGTTTTTCGACACGCTGATCGGGACCGGAGCGAACCCGAATGTCGCCGCCGTGGTTGTGATTGGCATCGAACCGAACTGGACCGAGCTCATCGTCGAGGGGATTCGGAAGACGGGAAAACCCGTTGTCGGTTTCTCGATCGAACGGAACGGGGACCTCAAGACCGTCGAGATGGCCTCTCGCAAGGCTGCCGAGTTCGTCCAGTGGGCCTCGGAGTTGGGAAGGACGCCGTGCACGTTCGCGGACCTGACGATCTCGATGAAATGTGGGGAGTCCGACACCACCTCGGGCCTGGCGTCAAACCCGGCCGTGGGCAACGTCGTGGACCGGCTTATCGGGACGGATGCGACCATCCTGTTCGGAGAGACTTCTGAAATCACGGGCGCCGAGGAGATCTGCAAGGCCCGGGGTGCGACGCCGGAGGTCGGCCAGGCGTTCTATGACACCTGGAAGGCGTACAACGACTTCATCGAGGAGCAGGGGGCCGACCTGCTGGGCTCCCAGCCGACGAAAGGCAACATCGCCGGAGGCCTGACGACGATCGAAGAGAAAGCGCTGGGGAATCTCCAGAAGATCGGCAGGACCACCCGTTATGTCGGCGTCCTGAAGCCGGCCCAACCGGCGAGCGGCAAGGGCCTCTGGTTCATGGACACCTCATCGGCCGCCGCGGAGGCGGTGACGCTCTGGGCGGCGGCGGGCTCTGTCGCGCATTTCTTCACGACCGGCCAGGGCAATATCATAGGCAACCCGATCATCCCCGTCATCAAGACCACGGCCAACCCGATTACCGCCGAGACTATGTCCGAGCACATCGACGTCGACATCACCGGTATCCTGCGGCGTGAGATGACGTTGGACGATGCCGGTGACCTGTTGATCGACATGCTGGTCCGGACCTTGAACGGACGTCTTGTCGCGGCCGAGGTTCTCGGCCATCGGGAGTTCGTGCTGACGAAGTTGTACAGGAGCGCGTAGAACAGGGGGGTAGGGAACCCACCATGAAGCGACGAAAGGTATCCGTCATTGGAGCCGGAAACGTGGGAGCCGCGACGGCCCTTCGACTTGCCGGGATGGATATATTCGACATCGCTCTGATCGATGCGATGGAGGGTCTTGCGAAAGGCCGAGCCCTGGACATCCAGCAGGTCGGAGCGATGACGCTGTCGGATTCCAGGATCGAAGGCGGGTCCGACTACACGCTCACGGCAAACTCCGACATCGTCATTATTACGGCCGGCTTGCCGCGGCTTCCGGGGATGACCCGTGCGGATCTGCTGTCGCAGAACGCCGAGACCGTAGGCTCATGCGTCCGCTCGGTCCTGGAGCATTCGTCTGAGCCGTTCCTGATCGTCGTGACGAACCCGCTCGACGCCATGTGTCATGTCGCCCTGGATGCGAGCGGTCTCGGGAAGCAACGGGTCATCGGCATGGCGGGTATGCTCGACACGATGCGCTTCCGGACCTTTATCGCCCACAAACTCGGCGTGTC
Organism: Terriglobia bacterium; assembly: GCA_965206125.1. Lineage (GTDB taxonomy): Bacteria > Acidobacteriota > Terriglobia > 20CM-2-55-15 > 20CM-2-55-15 > CAXWPM01. The sequence continues at coordinate 50,655 of CBDBIN010000032.1, read as the reverse complement.
GATCGAGAACGTGGACGCGACCGTCATCGGCGGTCACGGTCCGAGCATGGTGCCTCTGGTCCGTTTCGCCACCGCTGCAGGCGCGCCGTTGGCAGAGTTGATGGAGCCGGACGAGATTGAGGCCGTGCTAGACCGAACCCGCAACGCAGGTTCGGAGATAGTCGGCAACCTCGGGACAGGCGGCGCGTCCTTTGCACCCGCGGCCGCGATCGTCGACATGGTTCATGCGATTCATGGCGACGAGCACAAGATCATCCCCTGTTCCGTACTGCTGGAAGGGGAATACGACATCGACGGTGTGTTCGTGGGCGTTCCGTGCATCTTGAGTTCCGTCGGAGTTGAACGAGTCGTTGAACTCGACCTGTCCGTGGATGAATTGATCCTGCTGCGCCGTTCCGCGGATCACGTCGGGGAACTGCGCGACCAGTTGAAGAAGTTCGGCAATTGATTCTCTCCATTCGGGGCGAACATGGACGAGCCTCCTGTTTGTAAGTCCGACGAACATCTTTTCCTTCCGCTTCTGGAAGTCCAGGTTCCATTGCTCCGCTGTGTCCGCTGCGATGTCCTCGCCTATCAGGAGACCGTCAAGCAACTGGCAAAGAAACGGGCCTATTTTCCCGACGTTGCGCCCCGTCCGCCCGCTCCACCGTCCTTGTGGCAGCGGATTCGGGCCGCGCTCGGGCGGACATCTCTGTGACCGTCCGGACACGCAAATCGCAACCCTCCATCGATGTTATTCCGGCCACCCACAAGTGCTGGGGCGATGTGCTCACGCTGTTTCGGGGCGATGGTGAACATGGGTGTTGGTGCCAATATTGGCGCCAGTCGTCGTCTGCATACAGTGACAAGGAACCGGGTGCAGGAGCCGGAGATCTCCGTCGTCAGGTGCGGGAAGGGCCACCACCCGGCATGGTCGCTTATCTGGACGGAGAGCCCGCCGGCTGGCTCGGTTTCTGGCCGCGCGACCGGATGGAGCGGCTGGTCCGCTCGCGCACGATCCCGAAGATCGACGACCGGGAGGTCTGGGCGATCGTCTGCTTCAAGGTCAGAGTCGGCTATCGCCGGAAGGGCGTTGCTGCGGCGCTGTTGACAGGTGCGATTGACTTCGCCAGCGAGGCCGGCGTCCCGGCGATCGAGGCCTACCCGATCGACCCGGAGGGCCGTCGTATCGACGTCACCTCCGGCTACGTTGGCTTCACGCCCATGTTCGAGGCCGCCGGCTTCCGGTCGATCGTAGAGACTGCGGCCCGCAGTGCCCGCCTGCCGCGGATACTCATGCGACTCGAACTGAAGGAGGTGGTGGCCTCCTACCGGACGTAGTACCCACTCTTCGGCGGCCGACCCCCGATCTTCCCTGCAAACTTTCGCGCTTTTTGCGCTAAACTTTTTCTTTACTAATGCCACCTCAACCGATCGATGCAACACAAGCGTTGAATCGTTCTGCTGGAGTTTCAAACTCCAGCGTCTTACGCGGCCGTTCATTGAGCTCACGTTCATCCTCTGGATAGGATCGCTTCAGCCAGCCGGCGATCTGTTCGGGCGACCAATTCCGCCGGAGCTTCCTCGCCACCATTCGCCGTAACCGCGGCTGGCGACCCAACTGACATCGCTTCGGGCGACGGGCCCGGTTCCAAGCCTGTTCATCGGCGACAGACGCCCGGTAGTCATCATAGCCCCCATTGCGCTGGATCTCCCGGCTCACCGTCGAGGGTGAACGCCCCAGACACTCTGCGATCGAACGCAACGACTGCTCGGCCGCGATCCCGCGGGAGATCTCCTCACGTTCCGACAGGCTCAAAGCCAACCTCGACCGTCGTCGTGGTCGAGGACGAATGCCTCCGGTATGCGCCAGCTGACAATATACAGACGATGACAGCTTGCCAAACGCTCGCCCGATCTCATGCAGAGATTCCCCTCGCCGCCACCGATCCCATACCTCCGCCTTCTCCGACGCCGTGAAACCGAATCGCATCCCTTTCCGCATACACTCCACCTCTTCCTTTTAAGATAAAGTGTTGCGTCGATCCGTTGAGATCAGCAAGTTAATCAGGTAACTTACCTATGATCATGGATCTGTCCAGAGAGATCGCTGTCGAAGAGCGCTACCGGGAGCTGCATGCGCGCTACCCCGCGCTCGACCTCATCGGCAATACCCGCATGGTGGAGCTTTCCGTCTTCAGGGACGAGTTTCCCCGAGTGCGTGTCTACGCCAAGACCGAATACCAGAACCCGGGCGGGAGTCTGAAGGATCGGCCGGTCCGCCGGATGCTGCTCGAAGCCATGCTGGCCGGCGAATTAGAAGGCGGTCGCGCGATACTGGATTCGAGCTCGGGGAACGCCGGTATCGCATACGCGATGATCGGCGCGATGATGAGAGTTCCCGTTCACATCGTCATTCCGGGTAACGCAAGCCGCGAGCGCAAACTGCGCATACTGTCCCACGGCGCGACTCTGACTGAGACGGATCCCATCGAAGGCTACGACGAGGCGCTTCGGGAGTGCCACCGGATTGCTCGAGCGGAGCCGGATCGCTTTTTCCACTGCGACCAGTACTCCAACGATCATAACTGGCTGGCGCACTACTACACGACCGGGCCGGAGATCGTGGCGCAAACCGAAGGCCGGATCACGCATTTCGTGACGGGCGTCGGGACGGGAGGCTCGCTTACAGGAATCGGCAGGCGGCTGAAGGACGATGTCCCCGGTGTCGAGATCGTTCAAATCGTCCCCGAAGACTTTCCCGGCATCGAAGGGCTTAAGCCACTCGAAGCCCCCGGCGACATCATTCCGAAGATACTCGACTTGAGTATCGCCGATCACAAGGTTCCCGTCTCCAGCGACGAATCTGCGAGGATGTGCGCCTTACTGGCCCGGCACGGGCTATTCGCGGGCCAGTCGTCCGGGGCCTACCTACAAGGGGTCTATGAGACCGCGAAGCGGATAGGCGAAGGCGTGATCGTTACGATGCTGAATGACGTCGGGGAGCGGTACATGAGCACCGCGCTTTGGGAGTCCTGACGATGATCAATGGTCATTGGTCAGTGTGCAATGTTCGATTCTCAATGACAGATAAAACGGGCAATCGGGCATTGGTTTTTGACATCGACCACTGAGCATCGACCATCGTTCATTTTTCAACGCACCTGCAAACTGTAGTTCCGATACATCTCCTCGGCGACGATTTTGACGCTCGCGGCCGCGGGCACAGCAATCAACAAACCCAGCACCCCCAGGATCTCTCCCCCGATCAACAAGACCAGGATTACCGTGAGCGGATGGAGGTCCACGTTCTGAGATAGCACGACCGGCGCGAAGACCACGTTGTCGAGGAGTTGGGCGATGGCGACGGCGATGGCAAGCCCCAGGATCGAGGCCATCGGAAAACCCAGTCCCAGGTACAGCAGGGCGCCGAACGCGAGGCCCATCAGCGGCCCGACGTACGGGATCAGGTTTGTCGTGCCGATAACGACTGCGATCAGCAGGATGAACGGCTGGGCTGTCCACAGCGACACGACTCCCATCGCTACCATCATCGAAGCCCCTACCAGGACCGATTCGATAAAGCGGCCCCGGAAGTAGCCCCCGACCTGCCGGTCGATCTGATGGAGCATCATCAGACTCATCTCGAAGTAGCGGTTGGGTACCATCTGGACCAGTCGACGCTGCAGTTGCTTGCCGTCCCGGACTATGAAGTAGGCGAGCAGCGGAACCAGCATCAAGTTGATCGTGAGGCTTCCGACGATGGAGGGGAGGCTCTCGAAAAACGCCAGGACAAAGGACGTTCCGCGGTTGGTGATCTCTCCGGCGATGTCGAACGACTCAATGAAGGGAAATCGCGCCTTGATCGAGTCGTCCACAGCTCTCAATTGAGATTCCAGCCGCGCGGTGAACTCGGACGGTTCGTCTTCTGAAGATTCTGCGACCACCGACTGAAACTCACGTTCCTCGTCGATGCTGAGCCAACCGGGGACGAAGGCCACAAACGTTCCCAGGGCGAGAACCATGCCTCCGAACAGAATGAGGAACGCGGTTCCGGGACTGAATTCGCGCCGCCCGAGGCGCACTACGGCAGGCTCGAACAGGTAGACGAGGAACAAGGCGGCTATGAACGGGACGAGGAGAATTCGGACCGTGAAGTACGCCAGCCCCAGGAAGATTACCAACGCTCCGAGAAAGAGCAAGCGCGTCACGAAGTCGCTGAACGTGCTCATTCGCTCTGGACGTCCCATAGCTTCCGAAGCTGGCTGTTGGTGTACCGCAGCCTCTCCGCCAGCGTCCTCGACAGGCCCATCGTGATCTTGGCCCCCATGATCGGATGCAGGTTCATGATGTCGAGCAAGTCCGGGTGGAAGAAGCCGATCAACTCGGAACGCTCGCGTGCTCTGGCCGTGGCGGACCTCTCGGGATCCCCCAGCAGAGCCATCTCGCCGAAAAAATCTCCCGGTTCCAACTGCGCCAGGAAGAGCGGGTTGTTCGAGTCGTGGTCCAGCACGATGTCAACGCCGCCCGACTCGATCACGTACATGCCGGCGCCGGGCTCGGATTCCATGAAGATGACTTCATCGGGCTCGAAGGTGCGAGTGTGGACTATCCGGGTCATGATTTGCATCTCGCGGTCGTTCAGTTCCCGGAAAATTGGAACCTGCCGGAGAATTTCCGCTACGCCTTCTTTTGTCCGGCCGAGCCGGAAGATGTTTGCCCAGATACCGTCGGTCCGCATGCTGAGAGGAATGTACTCGAACCCCCCGGCGAAATGCAATTTCTCGGATCGTCCTATGTGACGCACTTCTTTTCGCTCGTCGGGAAGCGTCGGTTGACCCGAACCCGGTGTCTGCCGTAAGTTTACGGACCATGAAAGCTATTCGCGTGCACAACCATGGGGGAGCCGAAGTCCTCCAATACGAAGATGCCCCGGAGCCGCAACTCGTATCCGGACAGGCACGGGTTCGGACTGAAGCCATCGGCGTCAACTTCATCGACGTTTACCACCGGACGGGTCTTTACCCCACCGAGCCTCCTTTCACGCCCGGAATGGAGGCGGCAGGGACGGTGGCCGAAGTGGGGCCCGATGTCGACGACGTGAAAGTGGGCGACCGCGTTGCCTACGCAATGACCCCCGGTTCCTACGCTGAATCCGCGGTGGTCCAGGCATGGAAACTGGTTCCGCTTCCGGACGGCGTGGATGCTCGTGTGGGCGCAGCGATCATGCTCCAGGGGATGACAGCCCACTATCTGTGCCACAGTACGTTTCCGCTCGGGTCCGGCCACCTTGCGTTGGTCCACGCCGCCGCCGGCGGTGTCGGGCTCTTGTTGATCCAGATGGCCAAGATGCTCGGCGCGACCGTCTACGGCACGGTTTCCACAGAAGCCAAGGCGGAACTAGCGCGCGATGCCGGCGCCGACGAAGTCATCCTTTACACCGAACAGGACTTCGAATCCGAAGTGCGGCGCCTGACCGATGGGGAGGGCGTCCATGTCGTCTACGATTCGGTCGGGCAGTCGACGTTCGAAAAGAGCCTCGGCAGCCTGAGGCCACGCGGATACCTGGTGTCGTTCGGCCAGTCCAGCGGTGCGCTCGCCCCGTTCAGCCCGGGCCTGCTTTCGGCCAAAGGTTCGCTGTTTCTCACGCGTCCCACGCTCGCCAACTACGCGGCCACACGCGCCGAGGTGGTGCGTCGGTCGAAGGATCTGTTTGACTGGCATGCCGCCGGGCGCCTGAAGCTCCGGTCCGAGCACACGTTCCCGCTTTCCGAGGCGGCCGAGGCCCATCGTCAGTTGGAAGGCAGGAAGACTACTGGGAAAGTACTGCTGATTCCGCAACAGGCGCGGCAAACGGGGCGGACTCGAGTGCTGTCTGGTTGCCGTTGATCGTGAAAGCGGCCCAGTAAAACGGGTGGTCGCCTCGCTCGATCATCCGAACCTGGGCCATGCGGAGGGCCAGTGCGATTGGCACTCCCGCCGCCACGCTTTCGTGAAACCACCCCATGAGTTGTGCTGTGGCGGTTGTCTCGACCGGCCAGAGCGAGCCGACGACCGAGCCGGCCCCGGCAATGATGAAGGCCGACGTCAAGCCACGAACCCCGGCTCCGCCTGTCGAATTGCCCACGGCGGAATCACAGGAAGAGAGCACGACCAGCGCGTTCGGCGCCAGCCGTTGGTCTGCGATTTCCCGGGCCGTCACCAGGTTGGGACCTTCCGCGCTTCCGTCCAGCCGGATCGAAGAGGACAGGGCATTGTTGCCGTCGAAGGCCGAATGGCCCGCGTAGTGCACCAACCACGCGTCTGATAGAGCGTCGAGGAAAGTTGCCTTGTCAATTTCGACCCCATCGAATTCTTCAATGCTGTCGTAGAGCTGACCCAGAGTGTTCAGTTCGGCTTGAATCGCAACGCTTTGATCACGGGAGCCCAGCGAAACCAACTTGCCTTCACGTCCGGGAAGCTGCGTGTTCAGAAAGTAGGCCAGGCTGGGTGTCTGCATAACTGAGAAGTCTTCGATCAGGTGCCGGCCCGCCGGGGATAGTAACGCCCTATAAGGCAGGCGGTTCAGCAGCCCGTCTGGAACGATCGTCAGGGAATCGGAACCGTCTATCAGGTCGGCTACAGGCTCGATCAGAATGCGGTATAGCTCCTCCGAGAGTGTGTCGATTTTCTCCGGCGCTGCCCGGGCCTGGAGCAGTTGCCCGAAACGCTCGACTTTCTCCTGAAGGTCATCGCGCCGAACGGCGTGCTCGCGAACTTCCAACGAACCATCGGAGGCGACCCAGAGGAGCACTCGGTCGTCCAGAATCATGTGTTCGAGGACTACATGGTCTTCCAGCGCGTCCCCACGACCGGATCGAGACAACTGGTTGGCGAACCCCTGGTCCTCAACGTATTGATCGAGCATCTCCGTCAGTAGCTTCTGTCGGTATCCCTGCGTGTCCCGCCAGGCCGTTTCGATATCGCCCCGATCTAGGAGAAACCCGATCGCCTGCTCGTACACGGACCGTCTGCTCTGGTCGAACGCCAGTCTCGCGCGAGGCGCAAGCTGGTCGTCTTCGCCTTCGATCGCTTCCACCACTGATGCGAAGTGGCCTGCCGCGGCCGTCGCCCGGCCAAGTGCCTGGTTGGCTTCGGCCAGCGCAAGGCGGTACTGGTGCCTGTAAAACACGTCGAACGATGGTTGCGTAAGCAGAGGGAGGTTGGGGGTCAGCGTTTGGATGACTTCGGAGGGTTGGTTCCGGCTTGCCTGAATCTTGGCCTTGCCGAACGTGAGAATCACATCGAGCATGCCTTTGACAGCATTTGAAGTTTCGATCTCCTCGAACACGGCCTCGGCGACCGCCATTCGTGCGTCTGCCAAATCCGGCTCGGAAGCTGCTTCGTGCATTTGCGCGAGTTCGACGTTGAACTGAAGACGGCTCGCCGGAACTCCGCCGAGGTCTGCTCGCCGGATCGTTTCAACCTGGTGATCCAGGGCCTGGTCCGCTCTGCCTAAAGCCGCGAGGCTCCGGCTCGTGACCCAGTGCAACTGCTGTCGCCTGGCGTGGTCATCCTGGGCAACCAGGTCAAAGGTTGCCGTGGCTACGGCGAGGCTTTCGACGACGCTGCCTTCGAGGAGCAGGTATGTCGATAGATAGAACCGAGCGCGAGCCGACTCGTGCCGTGCGCCAATGGTCTCGAAAAGGCGGATCGCCTCGCGTAGGCGGTCGATGGTCACCACACGTCGTGCGGCCAATGCAGGATCCGAACCGTAAGCCGAAAGGGTTCGGCCGACGATCCAATTCAGGTTCTGATCTCGCCCGGAATCTGCGACGGATTCGTACACGGCCCGCGCCTCGGCGACGCCTCCGTTCCACACGAGTGCCCCCGCACGGTTGATCGCGACCCAGAACCGGTCGAACTCGAGTTCCGAGCCAACCAACAGTCGAGACGCCTGGTCGAACATCTGGACACTATCTTCGAACCTGGCCTGCCGGTATGTCTCGAGTCCCTCCTGGACGAGCCTCCGAGCGTGGACGACCCGTTCACGGTCTTCTGACAGCAGCGGCCGCAACATAGCCGTACTCGTGGAGTCGTTGTAACGAGCTGCGTTCGTCAGGTAGGAATCAAGTTGGGCACGGGACCTTTCGTCCGGATTCTCGAGGACTTCCATCAAGAGTTGCCACCATGCTTCCGGATCGTCCTCTGTCAGTCTCCATGCGTCCTCGTTGTCGCCCTGTTCCAGTGCTCGCCTGAGAGGCTCGGTATCCGGTCCCGGTGGGCTTTCAAGGAGGTACCGAGCCCACAACGCGTTGCGCTCGGTTCGCATATAGTTTTTGATCGATTCGTCGAACTGTAGCGGCAAATGAACTTCTCGATACGCCAAAGCGAGGTTGAACTTGGGCTCTGGAGCGGCTGCCGCCAGGCTGGTGGCCTTCCTGAACCGTGTGACTGCGGCGAATAGATACGTCACGTCGTCGCGACCAAGTTTGAGGTACAAGACCCCAAGATCGTTGACCAGCCGCCCGTCTTCCGGGAACTCGGTCACGAGCCGCTCGAGCGCCTCTGCGGCTTCGCTAATTTGATCTAGTGCAATGTGAAAGTAGGCTTCGATTCTTCGGGAAGCCGGACCTTGATCCAGCCCGTGAAGCATCTCCCGGGCCCTCGTCAGTTCTTTTGTTCGGTCGGCCCGATTCGCGTGCAATGCGATTCCGAAGAACCGGCCCTCAGTCGGCGGGGAGCCTGCGAGCGAGTCAAGTATGATCTTCTCGATCGCAGACTCCGTCGACTCGAACGGTGGCAGATTGAGAATCGCCAGGGTGATCCCGACGACGACTACGCCAATCGCAGCAACGATCAGAGCGTGGACTTGTCGGGATAGAACTGGTGCCCCTCAGTCAGGCAAGGATCATCAGGAAGCAGACTGGCCATGGAACGACCATCGGTGCAAATGAGTTTCCCATCGCCTGCGCCCTCTCGGTGCGTTCTCCCAGCTTTTTCGGTTCAACCTCAACCGCCGACGCAGTCTGCACGTACGGCATGTAGTGCTGGAAGTGATGCGTGAAATCACCCACCTTGTCGCTCTCGGGCACGAAATCCGTCCACACCTCGCTCGCTTCGTTAAGAGGCACCGAGATCGCCCCATCGTTCATCGTGAGAGTACCGGTCGATAGTAGTTCAATCTTGATCGAATCGGCAATCTTCCGCGGGCGGAAGGAAATTACCTCCTCGTCGGTCTCCCTTCGCACGAACGTCCAACGCTCCTTGCTGAGGGAATGGGTCTCCACCGATTTGATAGCCGTCCACGGAATCGAGATCATGGACGGGCTGCGATCGATCAGGGAAATCGCATCCTTGTAGAGTTCCCGGACGTGGACCACGTCGCGGAGGTAAAGGTCCGGGTTGCCGCCGGCGGCTCGGATGCCCGCAAGCTCCCCGTTGCCCCTGATGGCCACCGCATACCGGTCGTCCGCCTTCGGGACCACGCTCAGCGTCGCACGGTGGTGCGGCGCCTCCGGCAGTCCGATTCGCAGGTAGTCCGGATCGTTCAAGGACAACATGGCCAGACCCCTAATGTAAAACGGGGTGATCTGTTCGGCCGCGAGGAGGGGAGAGGCGCCCAGGATCGAAGTTGCGCTGACACCGCCGGCTATGGCAAGAAAGTCTCTTCTGTTCATCGTATCTCCTTGTGAAGAAAAATATTGGGCTTTACGACTCTAAGAGACGTAAGTTTCCCGTCCAGACTTGTAGAAAAGTTTCTTGTGGGGTCTGGGCCGATTATTACGTCTTCTTAACTCGAGGAAGGACCAAATCCACCGCGGGTCAGAAGGAACCCGCCTTCGAATAACAAGGGGAACCGATGGTTCAACGCAAATGCTTGAATGAAGAGACTTTGACGGGCTACCTGGAAGGCTTGCTGGATGCTCCGGTCCGGGCGGCTGTGGAACAGCATGTGGTCGGCTGCGACAGCTGCCGGAGCCAGCTTGCGTTCTATATGCGTATTCTGGATGAAGACGTTCGCGAAGAAGAGGAGTCGGTTGTCCAGGCAGCCTTGGAACGTTGGTCGAACCGATCCGTGCCCGCATCCACTTCGGGCCGAGTGTTCAGCTCGATGAAGGGTCTGGCAATCGCCGCATCGGTGCTTCTCATGGCGACGTTGACGCTGTTTGTGAGCGTCAACTGGAATCCCGGTCCGAGCCCCGGGGAGGTCCTGGAGCGCCTGCTCACCGAGGAGCGGCCGTTCGAGGCACGTTTGGCCCTCCAGCAGTACATACCTCGCACGCGCGCCCCCAACATGGACGCAGGGGCCTCCCGGCGGCTCGACCTCAACCTCTTGGGCGGCGCCGGCGCGGGAAACTACTCGCTGGGGATGTTCTACCTGTTGGAGAAGAATTTCGAGATGGCGATCGATCACCTTGAAGTGGCTGTCGATGAAGCCGATGCCGCAAGCAAACCCGCGGTCCACAATGACCTGGGCGTGGCTCACCTCGAAAGGGATTTTGATTCCCTCGCCCAGCAGGTCATGGACATGAATATTGCCCGCGAGTCGTTCGAGGCATCACTCGCACTTGACAGTCGCTTCGCTCCCGCTCTCTTCAACCTGGCTATCCTGTTTTCGAGGCAGGACCTGGCGGCTGAGGCCGAGGCGAGGGCGAAGGCGTACATCGACCTGGATGGCGATTCTCAATGGGCCGACGAACTCCGTAGGTTGCTGGACGTCGATTAGTTCCACCACAGGCTGCCAGGCGATGACCCATCTTGAATCAAGTCAGAAGGCCGGCGACGAAGAGGTTTCGTCTGCCGCACTGCTGCGCGAATGCGGGGTTCACCCGACAGACACCGATCTGTGGGAAGAGTTCCAGAAGCGTTTCCAGAAGAGGATATTTCTCTATGTGCTTCGCGCATGCCGCATCTCAAGAGGACACCAGGATGAGATCCGCGAAATCGTCCTGGATCTGGCACAGGAAGTGTATGTCCGTCTCGTTCAGAACGAAGGTCGGATGTTGCAGTCGTTCCGGGGTCAGACCGATTTCGCGGTCAAAGCCTTTCTGGCCCGGATCGCCACGAGTGTCGTATCCGACCATTTCCGCTATCTAGCGGCAGAAAAGAGGCAGGCACAAGTGATTTCAATTGATCATGCCAGAGAGATGGTTGAGAGCTCGCGTGTCGAGGGTAAGGACCTGGACTCCCCGGCGATCGGCGCTCTTCTTTCCTGGATCGATGTTGAACGCGTTCTGGAGGGCGACCACGACCGTCGACACGCCACCCGGAACCTCTTGATCTTCAAACTCCACTACATCGACGGATTTACCGCATCCGAACTGGCGGCCTTCCCGGGATTCTCGCTCAGCGTTTCCGGGATCGAAGCAGTTCTCAGCAGAATGCGAAAAAGGCTCCGGCGATGACGGAACCTCGCCTACGCTCGACGCCGCCCGCGGGTTTGGCCCAGACAGCCGCATCGGCTTCAGAGACAGATGCAAATGCTTTCGATCAACTGGTGCGTGTGTCACGCCTGGCCATGGTCGGAGAGCTGGTTGCTTGTTTCGCGCACGAGGTATCGAACCCCTTGATGTTGATACAAGGGCACCTGAGACTGGTCGACCATCAACTGCCGGCCGACAGTGGTGTGCGTGAGAGCATCCAGGCCGTCAATGAAGCAGCCGAAAGGATCGGCAAGATTGCTTCCCGCACACTTGATTTCACACGTCAGGGCGGAGCGGCGGAAGAACAAGCCCGAGTCGATCGGATCATCGAGGACGCCTACAGTTTCGTCCGTCCCTATCTTGACCTGTGCCGGATTTCCTTCGAGTTCGAGCCAGGGCACGATCTGACCGAATTCCGGGTTGACCGTATACCGCTTATCCAGGTTCTTGTGAACTTGTTCCAGAATGCGGCGGACGCGATGACTGATCGTTTCGAACGAAGGTTGATCGTCGAGACACGGCTGCACACGCACCGGCTGACACTCCGTGTCACCGACACCGGCAGGGGAATCGCTACCGCCGACACCCTGCGTATCTTCGAGCCGTTCTTCACGACCAAAGGGCAACTGGGGAACGGGCTGGGTCTCTACATCACCCGCCGGATTGTCATCGACGAGCTCCATGGAACGATTTCGGCCGACAGCGTCCCCGGCAACACGACGTTCACGCTCTCGCTTCCCCGCGTCTGACCACTACCATCCGTCCGCGTTTTGGATAGCGCATCCTCGCATCCTGATTTACCCTGAATGATTCGTCCTGTGATCTGCGGCGAGAGTCGAGTCCACAACTGTAGGGAACGTCGACGACCGCCCCTCGGGCGGCCGCAACTCTTGCAACAAGCCGCAGGCCAGTTTTCGAAAGCTGTTTTCGGAGGATTCAACCGTGCCTTTCCGGTCGGTGACAATGACACGCATCCTGTACCTGGTGTTCTTCGCCTCGGGTGCTACCGGCCTGGTCTATGAAGTGATCTGGGTTCGCTTGACCGGGCTCGTGTTCGGAAACACTTCCTTTTCCATCGCGACAGTACTCGGCGCTTTCATGGCGGGTCTGGCGCTGGGGAGTTGGGCTTTGGGCCGCTACGCGGACCGGCAATCCCGCCCGCTGCGGTTCTACGGCATTCTGGAAATCCTGATCGGTCTCTCTGCCGTCGTCGTGCCGTACGCGTTCGGAGCGTTGGACTCCACCTACTGGGCAGTGGCGCCGGATCTCGGAGTGATTGCGGGTGCGGATCTGGTTTTCCGCTTCGTGATGTCGTTCGCGATCATGCTCGTCCCGACATTCCTGATGGGAGGGACTCTGCCTGTCCTGGCGCGGTTCTTCGTCCGTGCCACAGACGAGGTGGAATCGCGACTGGGAACCCTGTACGCGCTCAACACGGCCGGAGCGGCTATGGGTACCCTGGCCGCGGCGTTGGTGCTGATCCCCGGCCTCGGGAATCAATTGACGACGGTATGGATCGCCATGTTGAACATCGGCCTGGGCCTCCTGGCCATCCGCCTGGACCTTGCTGAAGATCCCTTCGTTGCCGAACACCAGGCGGCGGTGACCGAGGAGCCCGCGCGCGAGAACCCAACCGCGTCCGATGCCTCGGACCGTTTGGTGCTGGCTACGCTGGCGGTTTCCGGGTTTGTGGCGATGGTTTATGAAGTCTCGTGGACCCGCTCGCTTTCCGCGCTGCTAGGCAGTTCTACGTACGCCTTCTCGATCATGTTGGTGACTTTTCTGATCGGAATTGCTGCGGGCAGTTCGTGGGCGAGCCGCTTCCGGCCATCGGCGAGCTTGCGCATGCTGGGTCTGTTTCAGCTGTTGATTGCCCTCGGAGGACTCGTGTTTCTGGTCGGGTACGTGTTTGCCCCATATCTCCTGCTCGGCCTGGTGCGTGCGCTCTACTACTCGTTTCCCGCGGTTCTCACGATCCAGTTCATCATGAGCGCCTCGCTGATGATCCTGGCCACGTTCTTCATGGGGGCGACGTTTCCGATCGCGGCGCAACTCTACTCGAGTCGGCTGATCGTTCTCGGCCGGAGCATCGGCAACGCATATTCCGTCAACACGGTCGGAGCGATATTCGGTTCTCTGATCGCCGGTTTTCTTCTGCTACCCATGATCGGCACCGAAAGGACGATTCTCACGGGGCTGTTCTTGAACTCCGCCCTGGCGTTGGTCTTGTTGGCTGAAGAGCGCGGCGTCTTCGCGGCTGCACGCTGGGCGGCGGTAGGAATGCTTCTTGTCGCGACGGTTTCCATGCGTGGAGAAATCTTCTGGGACCCGGGCATGCTGGACCGCGGTGTCCTGATCTACTCGCGGCAGTTCGAGGCGCGGCCCGGGCTGCTGGTCGAGGAACATTACGCGGATACCGACATCGTCTATTTTGCCGAGGGGAACAACGCCAGCATTTCCGTGAGGCGGGGTGACGGCTACGTCGGTCTGCGGACGAACGGCAAGGTCGATGCGTCGAACGGCCAGGACATGACGACCCAGTTGATGATTGCTTACCTGCCCGGGTTCCACCATCCGGCGCCAGAGAACATCCTTGTGATCGGGTACGGATCCGGCGTCACCGCCGGCGCGGCGGCTGTCTTTCCGGAGGTCGTGCGTGTCGATTGTGTCGAGATCGAGCCGGCAGTCGTGGCGGCAGGGCCGTGGTTCGAAGATGTCAACCGGCGCAGCTACGACCACCTCAAGGTCAACATCATCGAGGGGGATGCGCGTAACTACCTGAACGTCAGCGACCAGACCTACGACATAATCATTTCCGAACCGTCCAATCCATGGATTGCCGGAGTAGGCAGCCTTTTCACTGCCGAGTTCTACGAAAAAGCTGCCGCCGCGCTCGCCGACGACGGGATTTTTGCCCAATGGGTCCAGCTCTATGAGCTTTCGCCCGAGGACGTGCGAATGATCCTCGCCGAGTTCGAGAGGAAATTTCCTGAAGTTACCGTCTGGGATATGGGCGTGGGAGACCTGGTTCTACTCGGAAGCCGGCAGCCCCTCGTCCTGGATGTCGAACGGATGGACCGGATCATTGAAACGGATTCCACCGTGGAGAAGGATTTTCGGGAGCACCTGTTGCTGGATGACCCACTGGGTATTCTGGCGCACTACGTGATGCCCGTCGAACGCGTACGGGAATTCGCGGTCACCAACCTTCGCAACACGGACGACCATCCGCTCCTGGAGTTTCACTCTCCGAGGAACATGTTCTCCGAGACGTGGGACCTGAACGTGGCGCTCCTGAACGAATACAAGACCGTCTTGCTTCCGGACAACCTGCCTGAGCGGTTCCGCGAGCGCGCCTATCTGGCGGTCATGGAGCCGCTGATCGCGATGGGGGAGACCGGTTTCGCGGGCGTCGCCGTACAGGACCTGGCACAGTTGGAACGGGATGCAGAAGAGAGCCTCTACATCGCCGCCGCGCGTCTCAACGTGAATTCCCGCCAGTACGACGCCGCTGAAGAGTCGCTGATCCGAGCAGCGGAACTGGCAGGTGAAGATGACGTCTACGGCGCCGAGCGCGAGGAAGTTTGGGCGTTGCTGGCCGAGACGACGGGAGACCGAGTCGGCGCGGTTCAGCATTACCGCAGCATGGTTTCTCTGGATCCGAAGCGCACCCAAGCCCTGGAGAGACTGGCGGAGATGTTCGCGCTGTTGCGAGACTGGGACGAAGCGGGTCGGTGGATGGAGCGCTATGTCCAGACCTCGCCATACGCCGCCGGGCGCTACTGGGCTATGCTCGGCGAGTATCTCCTCGAAGCCGAACGCGATGAGGAGGCGGTTGGCGCGCTCGAGACCGCACTCAGTCTCGAGCCGTATTCTTACCTGGCGCACCTTCGCCTGGCTGAGATACGTGAGGATCGGGGCGATACGGAAGCTGCGATCGCGCATCTGGAGTTCCTGAGCGTGTACGCGGTGGATCGGGACGCTCGGATCTACACGCGGTTGGCGGGTATCTACACGGCCGCCGGGCGCCGGGCCGACGCTCGGAGAGTTCTCGAAAAGGGAGCGAGAGTTTTTCCGACTCATACCGAGATATACAAGATGCGCAGGGGACTCGAGGCGTTCTGACCTGGTTATCGGTCGATATCTGAGATGAGCCGACTCTTACTATTGATAACTCTTGTGGCTTGGTGGCCGTTGCAGACGGCCATCACGGTCGACGTCAACCTCGTCAACGTGTTTGCCACCATCCAGGACGAGGAGGGGCGGTACGTGACGGATCTCGGGTTGGACGACTTCGAACTCTACGAGGACGGAGAGCTGCGATCGGTTGACGTCTTTGAACGGCAGGACGATCTTCCGACGACCGTCGGAGTGCTTATCGACAACAGCGGCAGTTCGGCCGCGGATCTCGATGCGATCAAGTCGGGTGTGTTCCATTTATTTCAACGCTCACGCCCGCTGACGAAACCTTCGTGGTGTCGTTCGCGACCGAGGTGCGGACGATCCACGGCTTCACCAGCGAAGCTGAGGACTTGGCGGCCTCGCTCCAGGGACTCCGTTCCCTGGGCACTTCACTTCTGTTCGACGCGCTCCGTTTCGGTACCTCCAAGGCGAACGACGGCAGCCATCCCCGCAAGGCGCTCGTCGTGCTGACCGACGGAAACGACAACCGCAGCCAGTCCAGCTACACGGCAGTCGTCGAGGACACGCAGGGCGGCATGGTGATGCTTTACTTCGTCGCGATGGGTCCCCGAATCCTGGTCGACCTGCACACCATTGGCGGACTGGCTTCCATTACGGGAGGCCGTGTTGTACCCGCAAGCAGCGATGACGATGTCGTCGATGCGCTCATGCAGATTCGCGAGGAAATGCGGTACCAGTATTACCTCGGCTACCACGCTTCTTCGGAGCCCGGCTACCATTCGATTCGCGTGGAGGTCCCCGGGCGCAACGTTACCGTGCGCGCTCGCGAAGGCTACCTGGTCGAGTGAGCTGATTCGCCCGGTCCGACAGAACCCAGAGCGGTAGCGACGGGTCCCGGTCCGACAGAACCCAGAGCGGTAGCGACGGGGTCCCGGTCCGACAGAACCCAGAGCGGTAGCGACGGGGTCCCGGTCCGACAGAACCCAGAGCGGTAGCGACGGGGTCCCGGTCCGACAGAACCCAGAGCGGTAGCGACGGGGTCCCGGTCCGACAGAACCCAGAGCGGTAGCGACGGGGTCTCGATCCGACAGAACCCAGAGCGGTAGCGACGGGGTCTCGATCCGACAGAACCCAGAGCGGTAGCGACAGGGTCTCGATCCGACAGAACCCAGAGCGGTAGCGACGGGGTCTCGATCCGACAGAACCCAGAGCGGTAGCGACGGGGTCCTCTGAAAGGAACAGGAATTGCCCGGTCACTACCGTTTCCGGTTCTGGCTTGGTGGACCACTTCTGGCCTCTATATCCCTGATAACAGGACGAAGATGAGGGGGGCAGTCGATGGTTGAGTTGCCGTTTCGGATTCGAAACACCGTTTTCAACAGTGGGCGGAGCCGCCGAACTTCCATTCGACCGATTACTTTTCATTTCCCAACGCTCGAGGAGGCCGCGCTGCTCGCGTCTGTAGACGGCGGGGGGAAGGTGGTTCCGCGTGACCAGGTCTTCTCGCTTTCCCATCCGCGGAACGGTCCGGTCATCGAAGGCTTCATCGACTGTGCTCTCGGTGAGTTCGTTCGCGCTCAGCTCGAGGCTCTGTCCCTGGACGGGTTGCCCCCGGTTCGTTGCGAGGTTCATGGACTCGAACCGTTCATGGAGAGCTTCGAGCCGGAGCAGACGGAGCGTCTGCGGGATCTCATCAGTGTCTGCGAGTTTCGTGCGAACGAATTCACGCCCGAGTCCGCCGTCCGGTTCCTGAAGGACACCGGGTTCTTCGATCAGTACATCATCATCGGCGTCAAACACGGCAAGGGCTGGAGGCGTTCGCGTTGCATCACGACCTTCGAAGGCCGGCCCGCCGATGCGGCTGCGATTCTGGGTCACCTGGCTGAGTACTTTGGTAAGGAACAGCCGGACGACACCCAACAAGACGACAAATATCGCTAGCCCGCTTTTCTCGCCGGCCTGGCAGCGCCTCGGCCTTAGGTCTGCAGGCTTGCATTTATCCAGACAATGGTGACGCATCTGAGCTCGATGGCCGTGCAGGTCATCTTTGCAGTGTTTCCGATAGCGGCGAAGATCGCCTTCCGGGAGATGTCGCCGTGGTCGGTGGCCTGGGTGCGGCTGGCCGCAGCGTCCGTCATTCTGCTCGTGTGGTTCGGGGTGTTCTCGCGCGATCGCGTGACCCGGTTCGATTACGGAAAGCTGGCCCTGTTCAGCCTGTTCGGCGTCACCATCAACCAGCTTTGCTACCTGAAGGGACTGTCGCTGACGACGGCGATCAACGCCACGATCCTGGTCGGGATGATTCCCGTTTTCACGTTCCTCATGGCTCTGGCGCTCCGCCGAGAGGATGCCGGCGTCCTGAAGGTCGCGGGGATTGTGCTCGCCTTCGTCGGCGTGTTCTTGCTTGCTGGCCCCGGCATGATATCGATGGAGACCGAGCACGCGCTCGGCAATATCCTGCTGTTGTGCGGTGCGTTCGGGTACTCGGCTTACCTGGTTCTGGCGCGCAGGATCATGTCCCGCTACCACCCGATGACGGTCGTGACGTGGGTCTTCGTGTTCGGGTCGATCGCCATGCTTCCGTTTGCCTGGGGCGACGTTCGGGCGACGTACTTCCCCGGCCTCGGCCGCTCGACCTGGGTCTCGCTGGCATTCCTGACCGTGCTGGCGAGCATCGTCGCCTACTACCTGACGGGAGTGGCGCTCAAGCAGGCTTCTGCGACCCTGGTGGCGGTGTATATCTGCACCCAGCCGATTCTGGTGGCCATCCTGGCCGTTCCTCTACTCGGCGAAACTATAACCTGGACCATGGGCGTTGCAGCCATTCTGATATTTGGCGGTGTGGTGCTGACGGCGGCCCATCGTCCTCCGATCCTCATCGACGTGGAACCATGAGCCTGGAGCAAGACCCGAAGACCGATCTCGAGGCTATCGAGCGCACGTGCCCGAACTGCGATCTGCCGCTAGACGAATTGAAGTGCAAGCTGTTCTGTCCACGGTGCGGCTTCTACAAGTCCTGTTCCGACTTTTGATTGCACGGATTGGGGGAGGGAGGGGAGTTAGCCACGGATTACACGGATTTAACGGATGGAGGAGCAGGCATTGTCTTGGGACCGCTCTCCGAAAATGACTGTCATAATCCGTTCAATCTGTGAAAATCCGTGGCCTTTTTCCTGCCTTCCTATCAATCTGCGTAATCCTCGACCATGATTCGGTCGAGAACGATCGCCAGGGGGTAATCGGGCTCGATCCCGAGCAGGACGTCCAGGTACTGTCGCGCCTTGTCGGCGCTCCCCTCGTCGAACGCCTGGGCGGCCTTGACGTACCAGCTGTTGATTTCGGACCAGTAGATCTCTTCCAGCCAGGGCTTCTCCCGGGAGCGTTCCAGATAGATCGCCACGAGTGGGATGACACCGTCCCTCGGCGTCATCAGCCAATTCTCGCGGAAAGATTCGACCTGATGCCGTAAGGCGGCTTCGTCCAGCCGTGGGTTCAGGGAGAGCCCGCCCATCATGGCGTCCCCGAGCTCCTGTTCGAATTCGGCCTCCATCGGTCCCCGGGGGAAGTCGGCGCGCCGCTGCCATCCGAGCGATTCATGGTAGGCCGCGTTCCAGTCGGCCCGAGTTTCGTCGAATCCCCGGTCCAGCTGGCCGGAGGCGAACGAATTGAAGTCCTCGGGTCCTCGAACGAGGATCGCACGCCCTTCGTTCCAGCGATCGAGCGCTTCGGCAAGGTCGGCCGCGATTACGGATGATTCGGCCCACTCCTCGACGAGTTCCTGGGCAGCTTCCGGAATGGCTTCTTCCGTCATCAGGTTCAGGACTTTTCCGGTGAGTCCCGGATCTTTCGACCGGTCCAGCAGTCCCAGCAATGCTTTCAGATCCTCCTGATGGTGTTCGTGAGTCCCGTGGACGGCAACCTCTTCAAGGATTCGGTCGACGGCGCGCGGTTCCCCGGTTTCGACGAGTAGCTCAAACCAACGGAACGGGATGTCTTCATGGGTATGCGCCTTGAGCTTGTAAAGGATGTAGTTGCGCGAGGCCGGCCACTGCTCCTTGAGTATCGACCGCACCTTCGCTTCCTCGTCTTCTTCGAGCATCGGCTCGGAAACGAGGTAGGCAAGCACCCGCGCCGACACGCGGTCATCGTACATCGAGAGCAATTCGATGGCGGTTTCGACGATAGACCGATCGGCCAGCGACTCAAACAGCATGTCCGCCACCGCGGGGACAGTTTCTGCTCCGAGCTTGCGCACCCGTTCGAACATGACTGCCCGATCGATCTGCCCCGCGCGCCATCGTTCGAGTGTTTTCCGGCCGTCGATGGTCGGCTGCTCCGAGTCCGGCATTTCCTCGAGCCTGCCGAAGAGCTGGTTCGTGTAGCTGCGCACGACTGCGCCCACCCGATCCAGCGAGAACTCCACGTCTTCGATGGCACCGATGACGTCCGGCGCGATGCGTCGCGCATCCGGTGTCATTCCTGGAAGAGCG
The DNA here is from genome assembly GCA_965206125.1 of Terriglobia bacterium. Classification (GTDB taxonomy): domain Bacteria; phylum Acidobacteriota; class Terriglobia; order 20CM-2-55-15; family 20CM-2-55-15; genus CAXWPM01. The sequence continues at coordinate 30,638 of CBDBIN010000032.1, read as the reverse complement.
CGGCGAATCCTGTCGACCATCTCCGCGCGGACGTCGACGGCGTTGTTCAGGTCAAGTCGGATGCTGAGCTCCACGAGTGACCGAAATTCCTCGTCGCGGAACGACGGCTGCCCGTCCTGGATCAGGCGGGCAAGTTCGAAGACCTGAAAATCATCCGGCCGTATGGGCAACTCCACGTCCGCGATCAGATCGGCGAGCAGGTCCGTGCTGTCGACCATGGCGCGTTCGAATCGTATTTCGGCTGGGACCTTCTTGCGATGTTTTTGTTCCCCCATGCTACTCCGTCCGAAACCGGATCGATCCGCTCGCCGGATCGACATCTTCGATCGTCACGACCACCCTGTCTCCTGTGCTCCAACCGTGGTGCTGCGCCTCCACCTTGCCGCGAACAGCGTAGTCTTCCAGTGCCACGTTTCCTCTATGATCCATCACGATCGCCTCAAGCGGTGCTTCTCGCGCGTAACGCGAAAGATACGTCAGCACCCAATAGGTTGTCGACGATTGTTCCAGCCTGCGCCCTTTCGACTCCGCGATCTCCGCGGTTGTGAGGATATGCAGCAGTTCATCGCGATCGTACGGTGGCGTGGTGCCGGTCAGTGCCGCACCGAATTGTCGTTCCGTGACCAGATCGGCATACCTTCGAATCGGCGAAGACATCTGGGTGTACGCATCCAGGCCGAGCCCGGCATGCGGGGCTGGCGAGACCGATAGTCGCGAACGCTTGAACGTCTTCCTGAGACGCTCAAACCGAAGCGGCTCGGGGAGTCCGGCCGTATCGGGCGGTGCCTCGGACGGGGCTTCCTGCGTCCTGAAAATGACCGGCAGTCCGATCGCGGAAGCATGATCCGCCGCGAGACGATTGGCGAGAATCATCATCTCGCTCACCAATACTCGCGAGGGCGTGTTCGGGTCTATCATGGACACATCGATCGACCCGTTCCGGACCTTGACCTTCAGCTCGCGCCGGCGGTAGGTCTGCGCGCCCTTTTCGGCCCGATCTTCGTGGAGCCGGCAGGCAATTCTGTGCAGGCGACCCAGGTCCGGGTCCCCCCCCTCCAGAGCGCGATCCGCCTCTTCGTAGGTCAATCGTATCCCGACCCGTACCGTGGATCGAAAGATCCTGAATCCCGAAAGCGAGTCGTCCGAATCGAAACGCGCTTCGAGGCTCATCGCAGGCCGGACCTGGCCTTCGATCAGACTGGCGAGGTCCGCAGCGAGCTCATTCGGGAACATGGTGACTGTGGAATTGGGCAGGTAGATCGTCGTCGATCTTCTCGAGGCCTCCAAGTCCAGCGGGTCGCCCTTTTCCACGAAAGCCGAGACATCGGCAATGTGGATGCCGACGACGGTTTCGACTTCGCCGATATCGATGGTCAGCGCGTCGTCGACTTCCCGCGTGTCGTCATCGTCGATAGCGATCGCGCCTTTGTCGCTCCAGTCTTCCCGGCTGGGGTCTCCCCCGTATGGCCGGAGCTTCTCTGCGGCGGCCTCGGCCTCGGCTGGGAATTCGATGGAGACACCCTGAATCAGGAGGAAACGATCTTCGGCGTCGTCGACATGACCCGACCGTATCAGCAGTTCGTAGGCCGCTTCCCTCGCTCGCGTTTCGCCTGCGAGGGATGCCAGTATCGAGCCGACTTCGTCGTTACCACCGGAGCGGAACCAGAGTTCGATCCGGTCTGCAAGTGGCCCCCAATCCGGGTCGTCCGGTAGCGGACTGCCCCTCAGAACGGGGCGTAACAAGTCCGCTACACGCGTTCGGAAGCGTTCCCGCTCTTGCTCCCGTGCGCGCCGAACCCGTTCCGATGCCACCTGGTCGGCGGAGCGGGCTTGAAACTCGCTCCCCTTTCTCTTGAAAAAGATCGGCGCCTCGTCCAGTGCGCGAAAGACGGCCGATTCGGCCTCCGGGGAGGTCTCACCGAAATAGGTCTCGGCGAGTTCGGCCGCCCGGAACTCTCGTTCGGCGCCGTGGACCAACTCCCACAATAGTTCGGCGTCGATCTCCGAGCGCCGGACCAGGACGCGGTCCAATATCGCTTGTCCGACCCTGGGAAACTCCTCTTCGGTCGTAGCGGTGTGGACGACAACGATTCGGTTCGCTGGAACGTTGGACTGTCGCCCGCGCCTGTCGATAATGTGCACCTTGCGCAGTTCACGTTTGCGGACGTACCCCATGCGCAAGGCTCCGGAGTCGACGAATTCGACGATGTGGCCTTCGAACTCCATCGTCGGCATCTTACCAAGGTTGGCCTGAGCCCGACGACTAGCCCCTGATCAAGCGTGATTGACGAGGTATTGATAGCGGCATAGCAGCAGAAGTACCCGAAATGCCCCCGTTCCGTGTGAATAAAGACTTGGAAAGAGTCTACGGAAAAGGAGGCATTTCGGATGAACGATTATACGCGCAAGAACATGAAGAACCGCAAGCGGCGAATCGAGCGCCGGCTTGCGGACCGGAATTGGACAGATCAGGCGGCGCCGATGTTTTCGGCGAGCAACATTCATTATGAGATGGGAGAGCGGACGCGCGGCACGGCGGTGGGCGGAATCGGGATGATGCAGTTGGTGGCGCGGCGGACGGGGCTGGTCAAAGCCATCGACGAGAGTGTGCATGTGCTGAAGCGGCACTTGCCGTATCACGAATCGGATCACGTGCTGAACATCGCCTATAACGCGTTGAATGGAGGGACGTGCCTGGAGGACATCGAGTTGCGGCGCAACGACGAAGTGTATCTGGATGCGCTGGGAGCGCAACGGATTCCGGACCCGACGACGGCGGGAGACTTCTGCCGGAGATTTGAGCCCAGCGACGTGGAGTCTCTGATGGAGGCGACGAATCAAGTCCGGCTGCGAGTCTGGCGCCAGCAGCCCGAGGCGTTTTTCGAAGAAGCGGTGTTGGACGCCGATGGGACACTGGCTGAAACCACAGGCGAATGCAAGCAAGGAATGGACGTGGCCTACAACGGGACCTGGGGGTATCACCCGCTGGTGATTTCGCTGGCGAATACTCAAGAGCCGCTGTACCTGGTCAATCGCAGCGGTAACCGGCCCTCGCATGAGGGAGCGGCCGCACGGTTCGACCAGGCCATCGCGCTGTGCCGTCGAGGCGGGTTTCGCCAGATCCTGCTGCGCGGGGACACCGACTTCAGCCAGACCCGGCACCTGGATGGATGGGACGACCAGGGCGTGGGATTCATCTTCGGCATCGACGCCATGCAGAATCTGGTGGCGCTGGCCGATGAACTGGAACCGCACCAATGGACGCGTCTGGAACGGCCCGCCAAGTACGCGGTGGCCACCGAACCGCGCCAACGTCCCGACAACGTGAAGGAACAAGTCGTTCGGGAGCGCGGTTTCGACAATATCCGGTTGCAGGGCGAGGATGTGGCCGAGTTTGCGTATCGGCCCAGAGCCTGCGACCGGGACTACCGCGTTGTCGTGGTGCGGAAGAATCTGTCGGTGGCCAAAGGCGAACAGGTGTTGTTCGACGACATCCGATACTTCTTCTACATTACCAACCGCTCGGATTCGGCCAGCCAGATTGTGCTCCGTGCGAATCAACGGTGCAATCAAGAGAATCTCATTGAGCAGCTCAAGAACGGCGTTCAGGCCTTGAGGATGCCGGTCGGGGATCAGACCAGCAACGGGGCCTACATGGTCATGGCGTCGCTGGCCTGGACACTGAAGGCGTGGTTTGCGTTGCTGCTGCCCGAAACCGGACGCTGGGGCCAGAAGTATCAGGCCGAGAAACAGACGGTACTGCACATGGAGTTCAAGACACTGCTGTCCGGACGTTAGTTGAATAGATTCAGTTGATTAGTCGAAAAGCACAGATCCTCATCGGTAGCGATGTTGTTAAGTAGTTGATCCAATGGGATTCGTTCGAACATGGTCAGACTCAGAATCTGTAGCATTTCATACAAGCTGGCCGAGATGTGGAGTCGTTTTTTCACGATAGCGACCAGCAGGTAAGTGGAGACAGCAATCCACACTTGAGTTTTGACAGCGTTCTCGGAAGTGCCAAAGAAAACTTTGATACGAAGATGCTGCTTGATCCATTTGAAGAACAACTCGACCTGCCACCGGCATCGATAAAGCTCGGTGATAGTGATTGCCGGCAGCGTGAAGTTGTTGGTCAGGAACACCAACCGCTTTCCGGTTTTGGGATCTTTGAATCGGATGCGGCGCAAAGGCGCTTCGAAGTCTTGGCGCGTGTAGAAGCCAGTCAGCATGATGGTCTGATCGCAGATCAATCCGGAGTTCCGATCGACGGTATGAGAGTAGCGGCGCCGGGCTTTGAGATTGGACTTGGCTCGGGTCACAAAGAAGCTGCCTGCCTGGTGAAGACCGTAGAGACGGCGGAAGTCGATGTAGGCACGGTCCATGATGTAGAAGGCTCCTGGTTCGGGCAGCAACAGGTCCAGAACATTCACGTCGTGAAGCTTGCCGTCGCTGATATGGATGAACGAAGGGATATTGCCGCGCAGGTCCAAAAGCGTGTGCAGTTTGATCGCCGCTTTGGCCGAGCGAAACGGTGCCCAGGAAAACACCGAGAGACACAAGTCGATGGTACTGGCATCCAAGGCGTAGACCGTCTCTTTCAGATCGACGCCAAACGGTTCGTCCGCATACAAACGCCGAGCAATCCGGATCAGAGACTGCGCAAAGTCGGCGTAGATGCGCCAGTCGCGCACTTGGTTGGCATCGGCAAGCGTGCTGCGCGACACTCGGCCCTGAATGCCCATGTGGTAGAGCTTGGTTTCTTGCGCTCGCAGACACGCTTCGATGTCGCGCAGACTTTCCCGATAGGTCAGTTGAGCGAACGCCATGCACAAGTATTGATCGAGGCAGGAAAAGCTCTTCACCTTGCGCTCTCCAGCGTACCGGGCCACGCACCGTCGAAACGTTGTCAGCGGCAGATGTTGTGTGACTTGCGCGAACACCAGCTTTCCCAGGTTCATCGATGCCTCCCGCGATTGAGTTCCTCGCAGGGTCGCAAATCGATGAGCAACGTTTCAAATCGAGACCAAACAAAACCATGAGTTATTCATTCCCAATCAAACACTTACTGGGCTCTAGCCCTCCGACGTCCGGACAGCAGTGATATAACCATTTGGTTACTTATTATGGACGCGCTATTCGATCCAGCATTTCGAGCTCTCGCACACTCCGACCGGCGCCAGATATTGGATTACGTCAAAGAGAACCCCGGTGCGAGCATCAACGACGTGTCGTCGGAGTTTTCGAGCAGCCGAATCGCCGTCATGAAGCATATCCGCAGGCTCGAGGAGGCTTCCTTGATCGTTTCGGAAAAGGAAGGGCGCGTTCGCCGGCTGTATTTCAACGTCATCCCGATCCAGATGATCTACGACCGATGGACGGACGAGTACAGCGCTCTCTGGGCAAAGCAGATCACGAAGTTCAAGTACAAGCTCGAGGCCGGGAGCAGGTCACGGGCGAGGAAGAATCGGGCGTGAGCAAGACGAAGAAGGCCGTGTTTCAGGTGCTGATTGAAGCGCCGATCGAAGATGTCTGGAGGGAGTTGACGCGGACCGACGCACTGCTGCCCTTCTTCTTCAACTCGAGGATGGAAACGCCCGGACTCGAGGTCGGCGCCCCGATGCGGATGCAGTCAGCCAGCGGAAAGTACACGGGCGTAATCGGTGAGATTCTCGAATACACGCCACCGACGCGCTATGCGCACACGTTCCGCTTCACGAACCTCAACGATCCGCCCTGCCGGGTGACGTACGAGTTGACAGAAGTGGCCGGTGGAGTCGAGTTCAAGCTGATTGCCGACGGTATTCCGGCCGGCACGAAGACCGAAAAGTATATGACCGGGGGTGGCGATTACATCGTCAAGACGCTCAAGGCAGTGGTCGAGAAACGCAGCCTTCCGTTCCAGTCCAGATTCATCATCCTGATATGCAAGCTGACCGAACGCTTCACGCCGGCAAAATGCAGGTCGGAACTCTGGCCGCTCGGCAACGTTTCCAGTACGGCGTCGAAGGATCACGTCGTCCTGGGCGAAGACTGACAAGGAGATCGACATGACACCATACATCATCGCCGGAATCGTTCTGCAGTGCGCAATGGTCATCACCGGGCACTACGTCGAGGCAGTGCTCAACCTCTCGGCCCTGCTGGGCGTGGGTATTCCCGTGGTCCTCGGCGCTTTCTACGGCGCGGCCAGACCCGAGGGCATGCGAGACGCCGTCGGGGGCGGATTTTGGGTCGGTTTCGTCGGTGCGCTTGTCGGGATCCTGCTGGCGATCCTGATCGGCGACCAGCCCTGGATGCTGCTGACCTTCGGACCGATTTCGTCTGGGATCACTGGGATTATCGGCGCAGCGCTGGCGTTCGCTGTGGTCGGTAAGAAATAGGGACAGGCACCTATGTCCCTATTTAAATCCGCCCCAAGAGTGAAAATAAATGTAGCGCGCCAGGGGGGACAGGGGAGCCTGTCCCCTTTTTAAACGTTGTCGAACTCCGGGCGGTAGCGGACTGTCCCGCGAACGCCGGACAGTGCCCCGGGTCGCAGTGGCAGGACCATGAAGGCGTTTTCGGGTGCGGGGTGTTCCCACTCGATTCCCAAGGGTTTCGAGCGCACGAATCCAAACCGGGGATAGTAGTCGGGATGCCCGAGGACGACCACGATTCGGTGACCGTCATTCCGCAACCGCGTCAGACCCTCCCTTATCAGCCGACTCCCGATTCCCTGCCGCTGGCACTCCGGGAGGACCGCCATCGGTCCCAGCCCGATCGCATCGAGTTTCACGCTGTCGCCAACCGTGACCGGACTGAACGCGGTATGACCGACTATCTTTCCGTCCAACTCCGCCACGAGCGACAACGTCAGCCCTCCGTTTGTCCTCAGGGCATCGACCAGGGCGGCTTCGCCGGGTACGCCGAAAGCTGCCGTAATCACTCGCCGGATCTCATCGTGATCGGTCCTGGTCTCGATTCGAATCGTCGTCATACAGCAAGTCGAACCACTCAAACAAATAGGGACATAGGTGCCTGTCCCTATTTAGCTGCATTTTTCACGGCGAGATGACCTCCACGTCGATGGAAGTCGTACCTCCCGAGTTGCAGCGCTTCCCCGAACAGGCAGAGACGCCGACAGCAAGATCCATCTCCGCCCGGAACGTCACCGCATCACCAGCTCCCGACAGAGGTAGGCGGATCTCCAGGCTGCCGGAGGCCGAAACCTCCACGTTCATGAACACGTTGAACGCGGTTGGAATCATCCCGGGAGGAATGCCGTACCCCTCGAACGCTTGAGCAAGGTTGTCCAGGCAGTTTTCGTGGCCTGCCAGCCCGTACTGACGTTCGTACATTTCCTCGGAGCATGGGCTGAAAAGGAAATCGTGACGGCCGACCTGATCCTCGACGATTGTCAGCATCGCCCGGCTCCGGTTCGAGTACAGGACGTGCCCTTCGGTGAGAAAGATGGTCTCGTTGTAGTGAAAGCTCAGGCCGTTCGACAACCACTCCGCGTTGTCGTCGCGACAAAAGGTGACCAGATCCGCGACCTGTCCGCCTTCCGTGTCGATCACCCGCAGGGACTCGCCCCGGGCGAGTTCGAAACCCAAGCCAGTTCGGGCCCGAATGTGATGTCTCTGGATTCGTTGCATAGGTGAAGGATCTTACCAGTCTCGCCGCCAACACACTTTCACATAGTGGCCTGTACCACCCATATTGGAACCAGCGTTGCGGCCAAATGGTATTGGATTCAAGGAATCGGCGCCGAGGAAATGCCTTTCATTGCGAGAAGCCGATGACGCCGAAGACGATGCCATTTCGCCACAACCCTTCGGGCCGAATATGGGTGGTACAGGCCACTCGGAAGTTTTTTCCGCTTGTCATTGCCAGTTCCTCTAGCTTCCAATGGATGGGCTTTACTGAGACTTAAGGAGACGACAATGATCAAGTACAGTCTGACGATCGCGCTGGCGACACTCGGCGTTCTATTCCTCATCACGGGAATCGGCAACTGGACAAACGCGCTCGACACCGAGTTCATAGCCTACGGCCAGACCGGCGGTGGCGGCGGCGGTGGCGGCGAGGAACCGGGAGATACAGTAACCAATATCGTCCCCCAGATCGGAGTCGGATCGTATGACGGAGGCGCGACAGACTACACGACGACGATTCAGATCATCAACGGTAATTCGGACGCCGTTACGCTGTCGTCGGCAGACTTCTTCAACACGGATGGAACCGATTCGACGGTCAGTTTCACGACGGACAACGATACGGTCCCGTCATTTACCGGGTCTCTATCCGACGTCATGATTCCCGCGAACGACTCGCTCCTGTTGACCGGCGCGGGTTCCGATGCGGGTGTTGTCAACTGGGGGCGCATCATCACGGACAGCGCGGTCGCGGTGTCGACGATTTTCGAAATCCGGCAGACCGACAGCCAAAACAACATCTCTCGGGTGGGCGTGCCCTCCAGCGACAGCGACATTCAGACGCTACTCATCCCGCGGCTACGCAACGCCGATAATGGCGTGAGCACCGCCTTCGCGATCGTGAATACCGGCGACGCCGCTGTGACGATCGATGTGACGCTGTACCGTGGTGGGGCGGTCGTCGGTAGCGGTGTGCTCAATCTGGAAGCTCGGAGCCATTCGGCCCAGTTCGCCAGGGAGTTCTTCAGCGAATCCGACGAGATCTCGGACCGCAGTTTCTCGCACATGGTCTTTTCATCGGACGTGGCGACTATCGCGGCGACTGCGCTGGTTTTCGAAGGGGGAAATCAAGCGACCTTTCCGATCGTCAGGATCGATTAGAAGTTCGAACAGCTCAGTAGTTGATCCTTCGACGTCGTAGGAATCGACAAGCCGGAGTGGGAGCGTCGACCGGATGATCCGGTCGGCGCGCCATTGCTCGCCACCTACATCGTTTGAGCGCGCGCCGGCGTAGTACCAGACCCGGCGGTATTCGTTGCGAAGCGTCTCGACGACGTCCGGTCGCTCCGACACGTAGACCGCGTTCGCTGCGGCCACGCCATGGTTGAGAAAGACCTCGGGCTCGGTCGCGAGCACGACATCTTCGGGTCCCATCGTGCCGGCAATCTTGGCCATCTGCCGGTGGTCCACGGTGAGGACGGTCTCGCCCTCCGCCGCCAACTCCACGGATACGATGGCAAACACGAGAGAGAGCGCTAGTCCCGCGCCTACGGCCATCCGCGGCAGTGGGGTCAGCAACGCGAACGCAGACGTCGCCAGCAGGATCAGAGGCACGATGATCTGAAGGACGTACCGCGGGTTCGTCCCGAGGTTTCCCGCGTAGTAGACCAGATACACGCCCCACAGCAAGCCTATCCAGGCCGCCATATGAAACTCTCGATAGGAGCCCTTGCCCGCCTCCCGGGCGTGGCGGCGCAGCCTTGCGATGCCCCATGCCGACAGAGCAATCATGGCCAGGACGGTAACCCCCCACGGGAAGCGGCCGCCGTCCAGCAGGTATCCGAGGGAACCCACAAAGTTGCCGATCAGGTACTTGAAGGAAAACGCCGATTCGATACCGATGGCGGAGGCGTACGCGGACGAACCGGCCAACAGCCACCCAACGTGCAGAACCTGGGCGGAGACCAAGGCGGCGCCGATGGCCTTCCACCGCCGGCTGATGGCGGGGTCAAAGAAGACGAACGCGATGAGCACGATCGGTTCCAGCCGGATCTGGGCCGCCAGCGCGAAACCGGCCACGGCAAGCGCCGGTCCCCCGGAGACCAGCCCCCAGAAGCCCACGGCAGCGAACAGCAGCGACGGAATGTCCATTGCCGCCGAAGCCGAGTGTTCGAGAACCGCAGGAACGAACATGAACACCAGAGCAGACATCCCGCCCATCCATCTACTTCGAAACTGATCGCGAGCCAGCAGGTACACGGCGGCCGCGGCGAGTGCGAACATCACTCGCGCGAACAGAAAGGCGGCCTCCTCGGATGCTCCCGCAATTGCAAAGACCAAGCCGAGCAACGTCGGGTATCCCGCAGGTTCCTTGTAATAGGTCGAAACACTCACTTGCTCTGGGTCCCCGACAAGGGTTAGCTGAGCCACGGGAAGATCGGAAAGGTTCGAGGCAATCTGGATGTAAATGTCCTCGTCGAAGAAGAGCCTGTGACCGTCATCTACGATCGCAAAGCTGGCGAGAAGCGCCAGGACAACCACCGGGAGTACCCATCGATCCAGCAGACGGCGGCTTTGCCAGAACCCCCATGCGAGCAGGCCCAACGCCGCGTACGTCAGCAGCGGGACGGCGACGGAAAGTGCGCGTGGCAGGAAGGCGGACATCGTGGGCCACTCCCCCAATACAGATCAGGGCATGAACTTGTATCCGTGGATCACGGAAAAGATGATAGCCAGGGCAGTGAGGCCGAGGCATGCGAGAGCTCCGATGAGGTGATCCATCCGTTCGGGCTTCAGCGGATCCAGCCACATCGCCGAAGCGTAGCCGCCGACAAAGCCGCCCAGGTGCGCCCAGTTGTCAACTGCGGGGAAAATGAGCCCAAAAACAAACAGGAAGATCGCCCACATCTTCGCCTGCTGGCCGATCATGCTGCTTCCTCCCCGACGCCCGTAGTACACCATGGCGGCGAGAAGACCAAAAACGGCAGCTGAGGCTCCTAGCGTCTGGTTGTTGGACATCATGCTGCTCATCCCGAATCCAACGACGCCCGCTATCGTGTAGATGATGAACATTCTGCTGAGTCCATACAGCTCTTGAACTGCTGGAATCAACTGCCGGATCCACATCATGTTGAACAGGATGTGCATCAGACTGCCGTGTAACCAGGAAGCGCTCAGGACGGTCCACCAACGGCCAAAGGTCCCGATCGGATAGCCACCGCTTGCGCCCAACAAGAATGAGGCCGGGCCACTCGGACCCAGGAAATTGAATCCATCCATTCTGATTTGGTAGGGAGCAAATAATACCGAGATCAGCAAAGAGATTGCGAAAAGGACGGCGCAGGCAACGATGACAAACTGGTCGAAATCGACGTGGCCTCGTATGAGGTTTGCCAGGACAGACCCGAATCCCCACAGTCCGGGGTTCCGGCGGCCGCAGTTGTAGCATGCGTCGTCGTTGACGCCCACCAGCAGGCCGCAGGACGGGCAGACAACGGCCCCCTCTTTCTTACGTCCGAGCATTGGAGTCGAGTATAAACGGGGACGTTCGGCGCGCGAAAGGCACAACTCCGGCGGGGTTCGCTATTTGAGGAGCTCCCGGGGACAGTGCCTCTGTCCCCGGGGATGGAACGACTACTGGTTCTGGTTCGACATCGACGTGGCGATCGCAGTGTGGATCGCCTTGACGGTCTCACTGACCCGGTACTCCATGATCCTTTGTCCGATCTCGATCGCCCGTTCCTTCGGCGCGATGCTGACGCCGTTGATCGTCGCCCGATCGGCCTCGACACGTTGGTCGTAGCGGACCGACGTCGGATCGGTGACCATCATCAGCGACGTGATGACGAAGTCGTCATGGAACCCGTCGCTCTCGCCCTCGACAACGCCCAACTCATCGTTCATGAACTCGTTTTGCCCTCGGCCAGCAGGTCCCGGATTTCCATCCAGGTCAGCTCTTCGGTCCAGACTGAATCCAGCATGTCGATCGGACGCGGCGATGCCATTTGCTCTTCCAGCGCCCTCTGCTGCGCGGCCTGCCGCTCGGCGAGTTGCTCAGGCGTCAGGTTGCCGCGGCCCCGCCCGCGCTGCGCTTCGGCTAACGACGCCAACCCCGACATCAATATCAGGACCAGGACCAACACGAATAACCGTTTCATACCCCTGTCCTCCTACCTAATCCGATGAATTACCACCCAAACGCAATATCGCCGTTCGTATCGTGGAAGGCTCGTCGGCATCAGTCCAGGCCACGACAAGCCTGTTCCGGTCTGCAGCAATTTGAGGAAAACCACTGGACCTGGATTCTTTGGTGTCCGTCACCTGCCATGACCGGCCGAACGTATGGTCCTCGCGCACTTCGCGAATCCGAATCTCGGCTCCACTCTCGATCTGCTCCAGCCAGATGACATAGGTCATCGCGCCAAGCCTGACGACTTCGATGCGTCCCAGCGGTCCCCCATCGTCTATTCGGACCGGACTCCCGAACGTCTCTCCGGCGTCGTCGGAAAGCTTCACCCACACGGCCGGTTCGTCACCCGCTGCGGTAAACCAGGCAACAGCTACCCGGCTTCCCGAAGCCGAAATGGATGGGCCGTTCACCGGACAGCCGTTGATCTGCCAACCATCTTCGGAGAGATCGCGCGGCTCTGACCAAACGCCGTCGTGGTAACGAACCAGTGAGATGTCGCGAACCTCACCCTCGGTACGATTGCGGTACACGGCAAGCAATCCGCCAGGGATCGCAGCGGCCGAAGGCTGGCAGCATTCGCACACCCGGTCGTCCAGCAATGTCTCCGCGCCGACGCTGCCATCGGGACCGATGAACGCTTGCCTCAGAGACATGGCCCCTCCGTCGGGCCCAGCCATCTGACGTCCGTCCAACCAGACGGCGGACATCGAACCATCGCTCATCGGCAGCAAGGAGACGAATCCATGTTCAGTCTGGGTTCCGTCTCCGTGGGGAACGATCGGCTCTCCCCACTGCTGTCCCAACCCACCCGAAAGAGCGATCTTCACCTCGTAGGCGTAGGTGCCGGGCCCTGTCTTCGCCAGCCAGTGCGCAGCGAGACCGCCGCCTGCCAGGGGCACAACCGAGGGGAAATCCGCCCAGTTCACGAACCAGTTGTCGCCGGTCGACACCGTTTCGGGTTCGCTCCAACCGTCGGCGCCGGGTGGGAGGGATGCGAGCCGAAGCAAATGCCCCTCATCCCCCGGCTCGATCCAGCTCAGGAGGGCGGATCCGTCACTTCGGATGGCGAGGTTCGGCTCCCCAGCGCCGTTCCGCGCGGGAGAGGGAATTTCGACGAAGCTCGCCGACTCAAGCTGGGACGATTCGGTCGGCAATTCTCGAGTTCCACAACCGACGAGGGCCAGCGTCAGCGCGAGGGTCATCGCTATACGAGTCTTCGGGATCGTCATGGTGCTGAGAGTATGGCATACCGATGGGCCCGCGGCACAAAGGCAGTTCATCGGAAGTGACCAAGCGGGGAGAAAGGTTCGAGAGTGGGTATCGGCGGAAAACCTACGGGAGCTCTGTACTTCCCATCAGGAACTTGTCGATGCCCCGAGCCGCGACACGTCCATCGCGGATCGCCCACACGATCAAGGATTGTCCGCGCGACATATCGCCCGCAGCGAACACACCGGGAACGGTGGTCTGATGGTCGGAATCGACGCGGACGTTGCCCCTGTCGGTGAACTCGACGCCGAGCTGATCCAGCATCCCGTTCTTCTCAGGACCGAGAAATCCCATCGCAAGCAGGACCAGGTCGACTTCCATCTCCAGGTCGCTCCCCGGAATCTCCTCGATCCGCAGGCGCCCGGCTTTGTCAGACTCGATGTTGACCTTGACGGCGTGGAGCTTTTCCACACGGCCGCCGCCGCCGGTGAACTTCTTCGTCGAGATGTTGAAAGCCCGCTCACCGCCCTCTTCGTGGGCGGGCGACGTCCGGTAGATCACGGGCCACGTCGGCCACGGGTTGTCCGACGCCCTGTCGTCGGGTGGACGATCGAGCAACTCGAACTGATGGATCGATCGGGCGCCTTGACGATGGGCCGTCCCGAGGCAGTCGGCGCCCGTATCACCGCCACCGATGATGACGACCCGTTTACCGGCTGCCGAGATGAATTCCGCGTCGGGAATAGCGTCGCCCTCGCACCGCCGGTTCTGCATCGGCAGGTACTCCATGGCGAAATGAACGCCGTCCAGTTTCCTGCCGGCAACCTTGAGGTCCCTCGGCGCTTCCGCGCCTCCAGCGAGCAACAGCGCATCGTAGTCGCGGTGCAATTCCTCCACCGTGACGTTGACGCCGACCTCGGCATTGGTCCGAAACTCGATGCCTTCGGCGACGAGTAGCTCGAGCCGGCGGTCCAGGATCCGTTTTTCCATCTTGAATTCCGGAATCCCGTAGCGCAGCAGCCCTCCGATCCGGTCAGCCCGCTCGAGGACCGTGACGGTGTGCCCGGCTCGGTTCAGCAGGTCCGCCCCGGCAAGGCCCGCGGGTCCGGAACCGACGACCGCAACCTTCTTACCCGTACGCTTGGTGGGCGGCGTCGCGCGGATCCATCCTTCCGCGAACGCGCGGTCGATGATCGTGACCTCTATCTGTTTGATCGTGACGGAGTCGGAATTGATCGCCAGGACACACGAACCCTCACACGGCGCCGGACACAGACGCCCAGTGAATTCGGGAAAATTGTTCGTCGCATGCAGGCGGTCGATCGCTTCGCGCCAGTGGTTACGGTAGACCAGGTCGTTCCAGTCGGGAATGATGTTTCCGAGAGGGCAACCTTCGTGACAGAACGGAATGCCGCAGTCCATGCAACGGGCGGCCTGTTTCTTGAGATCGTCCTTGGGGAAGTCGCGGTAAACCTCCTGCCAGTCCCGGACGCGTGCCGGAACGGGACGACGGTCGGGAAGGACGCGGGCGATCTCGAGAAACCCGGAAGGATCACCCATGCTGCACCATCTGGCGGCTACCACCCCTCTTCTGCTCTGCCAGCACGCGGCGATAGTCGAGCGGCATGACCTTGACGAACTTCATGCGGTTCGTCTCCCAGTCGGCCAGGACCCTGCGGGCATAGTCGCTGTCGGTGTAATTGACCTGGCGTTCGATGAGGTAACGGACGAAGCTTTCCTCGGCGGGACCTTCGAAGTGCTCGAGGTCGACCATCCCGAGGTTGCAGCGCTGGGCAAAATCACCTGCGGTGTCCAGCACGTAAGCGATCCCTCCGCTCATGCCGGCCGCGAAGTTCCTGCCGGTCCGGCCCAGCACGACCACGCGTCCGCCGGTCATGTATTCACAGGCATGATCGCCAACACCCTCGACGACGGCGACGGCTCCGCTGTTGCGGACGCAAAAACGCTCTCCGACGACTCCATGGATGAACATCTCGCCGCCCGTAGCGCCGTAGAGCACGACATTGCCGGCGATGATGTTCTCTTCCGGCACGAAAGTCGCGCTCTGGGGCGGGAACACGATGATCCGGCCACCGGACAGGCCCTTGGCCAGGTAGTCGTTCGCATCACCTTCAAGAGTCAGCGTCATGCCGGCCGGCACGAACGCCGCAAAGCTCTGCCCGGCCGAACCCTTGAAGTGGATGCCAATCGTGTCTTCCGGCAGACCGTCAGCGCCATGCCGCCGGGTGACTTCGCTGCCGAGCATCGTTCCCGTCGTACGGTCCGAGTTGCGGATCGGCAGACGGATCTCGATGGGATGCCTGTGTTCGAGCGCGTCCTTGGCAAGCCCAATAAGGCGGTTGTCCAGGATCTTGTGGATCCCGTGATCCTGTTCATGGATGCATCTCGTCCCGACCTCGGCAGACACTTCCGGCTGCTCGAGCAACGGTGAAAGATCCAGCTTTCTTCCCTTCCAGTGCTCCACGGCGCGCGACGGGTCCAGCCGGTCCATCCGGCCTATCATCTCGTCGATGGCCCGGAAACCAAGACGGGCCATGAGCTCGCGCATCTCCTCGGCGACGAAACGGAAATAGTTCACGACGTGCTGCGGATCTCCGTCGAACTTGCCGCGGAGCCTCTCATCCTGCGTGGCGATGCCGACCGGGCACGTGTTGAGGTGACAGACGCGCATCATGATGCAGCCGGAGACGATCAGTGCAGCCGTGGCAAAACCGTATTCCTCGGCACCGAGCAGCGCCGCAATCACCGCGTCTCTCCCCGTCTTCATCTGCCCGTCCGTCTGGACGATGATCCGGCTCCGCAGATCGTTGGCGACGAGTACCTGGTGGGTCTCGGCCAACCCGAGCTCCCAGGGAATCCCCGCATGCTTGATGCTGGTCTGTGGAGAGGCGCCGGTGCCACCGCTGTCGCCCGAGATCAACACGACGTCGGCGTGCGCCTTGGACACACCCGCCGCCACCGTGCCGACGCCGACCTCAGAAACCAGTTTCACGCTGATTCGCGCCCGCGGGTTGGCGTTCTTCAGGTCGAAGATCAACTGCGCAAGATCTTCGATCGAGTAGATATCGTGGTGCGGCGGCGGTGAGATCAATCCCACGCCCGGCGTCGAGTGCCGGACACGCGCAATCATACGGTCGACCTTATAGCCGGGCAATTGACCGCCTTCGCCCGGCTTCGCTCCCTGAGCCATCTTGATCTGGAGTTCCTTGGCACTCACCAGGTACTCGCTCGTCACCCCGAAACGGCCGGATGCGATCTGTTTGATCGCGCTCGAGCGCGAGTCGCCGTTCTCGTCGGGGATGTAACGCGCCGGATCCTCGCCACCCTCGCCCGTGTTGCTCTTGCCGCCGATGCGATTCATCGCAATTGCAAGCGTCTCGTGGGCTTCTTTGCTGATGGACCCGAACGACATCGCGCCGGTCGCAAAACGGGTAAGGATCTTGTCGACGCTCTCGACTTCGGCCAGGGGGATCGGTTCGTCGGCGAACTTGAAATCGAGCATGCCGCGCAGCGTGCACAGCTGCCGGTCCGTCTGGTTGACGGCCTCGCTGAACTGCTTGAAGAGTCCGTAATCGTCCCTGCGCGTCGAGTACTGCAGCTTGTGGATGCTGTCGGGGTTGTACATGTGGTACTCCCCTTCACGACGCCACTGGTACTGTCCGCCCCACTCCAGGTCCGGCTCGCGGACCGGGCGCGACGGGAATGCATGCTGGTGGTGCGCCAACACCTCCTGGGCAATCTCCTCCAGGCCGATACCGTCGATCCGCGACGCCGTCCATGTGAGGTAACGGTCGACGAACGCTCTGTTCAAGCCGATCGCTTCAAATATCTGGGCGCCCCGGTAGCTCTGGAGCGTCGAGATCCCCATCTTCGACATCACCTTCACAATGCCCTTATTGACGGCCTTGATGTAGTGGTTGACGGCCGCCGCGTGAGCGATGTCGATCAGCTTCTGGTCGATGATGTCGTTCAGAGTTTCGAACGCCAGGTACGGGTTGATCGCGGTCGCACCGTAGCCTATCAGCAGACAGTAGTGGTGAACCTCGCGGGCTTCCCCGGTTTCGACGATGATCGCGGCACGCGTACGCTTCCCTTCCCGTACGAGGTGATGGTGGACGCCGGCCGTAGCGAGCAGACTCGGGATCGGCGCATTCCCCCGGCCGACGCCACGGTCGGACAAGATGACGATATTCACGCCGTCGTCGATCGCAGCGGACGCGGCTTCACACAATCTTTCGAGGGAGGACCGCAGGCCGGCACTGCCCTCGCTCACCGGAAACAACATCTCGAGCGTCGCGGTCTGGTATCCCGGCATCTCGATTCCGGCCAGCTTTCGGAAGTCGTCGTTCGCGAGAATGGGCGACAGGATCTTGATCTGCCGGCCGTTCTCCGGTGACGGCTCGAGCAGGTTTCGCTCGGCCCCGATGTAACTGATCGTCGACGTGACCAGCTCTTCCCGTATCGCGTCCAGGGGAGGGTTGGTGACCTGCGCGAAGAGCTGTTTGAAGTAATTGAACAGGCTGGGAGCCCGGTCCGACAGCACCGCAAGCGGCGTGTCGTTACCCATCGAACCCAGCGCCTCCTGGCCATTGACGGCCATCGGCGCCATCAAGATCCGCAGATCTTCGTGGGTGTAGCCGAAGATCTGCTGTTTTTCCAGGACAATCGAACGGTCCGGTTCGGGTGGTGCGGCAATCGCGGGCAGGTCGGCGAGAGGCGTCATCTGTTCGTTGAGCCACTCGCGGTACGGATTCTCGGTGGCCATCCGCTGCTTCAATTCGGCGTCGTCGATGATCCGCCCTTCGCTCGTGTCGATCAGGAACATCTTCCCGGGTTCCAGCCGGCCTTTGTATTGCACCTGGTCGGGCGGAATATCCAGAACGCCGACTTCGGAAGCCATGACGACCAGACCGTCCTTGGTTACGTAGTAGCGCGACGGGCGAAGGCCGTTGCGGTCCAGCACGGCGCCGATTACGGTGCCGTCGGTAAACGCGATCGACGCGGGGCCGTCCCAGGGCTCCATCAGACACGCGTGATACTCGTAGAACGCCTTCTTCTCGTCGCTCATGCTTTCGTGCCCGTCCCACGCCTCGGGAATGAGCATCATCACCGCGTGCGGCAACGACCGGCCGCACAGCATCAGCATCTCGAGGGCGTTGTCGATGACGGCCGAATCGCTGCCCCCTTCGACCAGGACCGGGCACAGGTCCCGGAGGTCGTCGCCGAAATGGTCAGAACGGAACAGTCCTTCCCGGGCCCGCATCCAGTTGATATTCCCGTGGAGCGTGTTGATTTCGCCGTTGTGGGCCAGGTAGCGGAACGGATGTGCAAGCGACCAGCTCGGGAAAGTGTTCGTGCTGAACCGCTGGTGAACGAGCGCCAGCGCCGACAGGATCCTGCTGTCTCCGAGGTCGGGGAAATAGGTTTCGACCTGCTCGGCCGAAAGCATTCCCTTGTAGACGATCGTATTGGAGGACAGGCTGGCTACATAAAAATCTTCGCGATGCTCGATAGAGGAACCGGCGACAGCCTTTTCAGCTCGCTTGCGGACGAGAAGAAGTCTGCGCTCGAAATCCGATCGTTCCGTCCCTTCTCCGCGACCGATGAAGACCTGTCGTATGCGCGGCTCACACGCGCGCGCCGTGTTCCCGATCGGGGAGTTGTCCACCGGAACGTCGCGCCAACCGAGCAGCCGCTGGCCGGTCCGGTAGACCGCGTCCTCGACCAACGCCTGGATCTTCTGCGCCTCGGAGTCCACGGTCGGGAGGTTCACCATACCCACGCCGTAGTCGCCGGCGCCAGGCAGACGGAGGCTGTTCTTGAGGCAGACCGCGCGCAGGAACTCGTGGGGCACCTGGAGCAGGATTCCGGCTCCATCGCCCGTGTTGGCCTCAGAACCTTTGGCTCCCCGATGCCCCAGGTTCAGCAACACTTCCAGAGCCTGTCGCACGATCCGATTCGAACGGATACCGCCGACGTCGGCGACAAAGCCGACGCCGCAGGCATCGTGCTCGAATCTCGGGTCGTACAACCCCCGTTTTGGTGGTCTATTCATTCTCGCTGTCGAGCCAGGAGGCTTCCTTGCCGGACGTCGCGGCATCGGGCCGCGCAGTGACCACTGAGGGATGCCGATAACGAAGCGGCCCATCCCGGCCACCTACGGTGGCGGGACAACCCCTTCACGATCAGGGCTGAAGGCTCCCCTTCTGCGGCTCTAGGTCGAAAACCGGCAGGTTGTCTCGACTCGGATTTGAATACACTGTATTCGTTTTCAGAAAATAAGTCATCTCAAAAATCATATTTACTTTACATAAGCTATACTTATTCTGTAGATTGAGACTGAGAATGAATCTGGAAACCCTCTACCTTTACTGCGATGTAATCCGGTCGAACAGCTTTTCGCTGGGCGCGGCGGCGAGCCACGTCTCGCAGTCGGCGGCAAGCCAGTCCGTTCGGCAGCTCGAGCAGGAGTTGGGTGTCCAGCTGATCGACCGTACAAAGCGACCGTTCATGGTCACGACCGAAGGCAGTATCTTCTTCGAGGCCTGCCAGGAAATCGTCGATTGCCTTGAGAAGGCGCGGAACGAAATCAACTCCAACCGGACGCGTATCGAGGGTACGGTCCGTGTCGCGGTGATCTACTCGGTAGGGCTGGGGGACATGGGCTGGTACACGCAGCAGTTCACCTCGCTGCACCAGCGGGCACGGGTACGGCTCGCATATCTTCACCCAGACGAGGTCGTCGAGGCGATAGTCTCGGACGGCGCCGATCTGGGAATCCTTTCCTTTCCCAGCCCCAACCGTTCCTTGACGATCATCCCGTGGCATTCCGAACCGATGGTCTTCGTTTGTTCATCGGATCATCCTCTCGCATCGGAGAGCAAGGTGACAGCCGCCGCGATCACCGGACAAAGGTTCGTCGCGTTCGATCGGACGTTGGCGATCCGGAAGGCCGTCGACCGAGCGCTCCGCGGAAGGGGCGTCAAACCCGACATCGCGATGCAGTTCGACAATATCGAGACGATCAAACAAGCGATTTCGACTCAATCCGGCGTCAGCATCCTTCCACGGCCCAGCGTGCGGCGGGAGGTGAAGGACGGTGTCCTGGCGGCCGTACCGATCGACATGCCCGAGTTGATGCGGCCGATCGGCATCGTCCACAGGAGGCAGAAGCTGCTCGACCCCACGACAGCCGCGTTGTTGGATTTTCTGAAGAGGTACCGGCCGGGAGACCGGGTTGGGAAGTAGTCGTCAGTCAGTTATCAGTTGTACAACTGACAACTACGTGATCGTCAACGGAAACGGCGTAAAACACAACACCAGCATCGCCAGGGCGATCCAGCCCAGCACGACGTGCCGCGATTCGAGCGGGACGGTGTCATCGACCGTCGGCGGGTGACGGGTTCCGAGCAGGGCGAGCAGCACGATCCACACCAGCCATCCCGGCCACGCGAAAATCCCAAGCGGAAGCAGGGCGAACACGACAACCTGAGAGATCCGACGGTGATGGCGCCCGAACAGCGCGTAAGAGATGTGTCCTCCGTCGAGCTGCCCGACCGGAATCAGGTTCAGGGCAGTCAGGAAGAACCCGACCCACGCCGCGAAACCGATCGGATGGAGGTACAAATCCATGCCTGGCGGCGGGGTCAGCTGCATGAGGACGGCGAAAAACTTGAAGATCAGCGGCTCGCCCAGCGACATGAAGCCGGAGTCGGGCTCGATCACGACGAACCGGGACAACGTCAGAGAGACTACAAGAATCGGAATGGAGAGAACGAAGCCGGCGATCGGGCCGGCGACACCCACTTCCAGCAGCTCGGCGCGACGGGGAAACGGCGATCGGATGCGGATGAATGCGCCAAACGTGCCGAAAAGCGTGGGCGCCGGGATAAAGTAGGGCAGTGTCGCCGAAATCCCGTAGTAGCGACACGTCAAGTAGTGACCCATCTCGTGAGCCAGAAAGATCGACATGATCGCAATCGAGAAAGGTAGTCCGCTTAACAGGATAGAAGGATCGGTCCAGATACTCCGGATAGGGTCGCCCGGCCCCAGCGGGCCCAGGGTCTGGTTGAACGAGCCCATCAGCATGGTGCCGACGAAGAGGGTGGTGAAGACGGTCGCGACGAAGAGGGCGACGTTTACCCAGGGGAACGGCTGTCTGTCTTCGGCAAGGCTGGGCGGCACCCCATTGACGATGTCGGTGTCCATCGAGACTGCGGCCCGGGCGGAGCCGTTACTACAACGATTGCAGGTCCTTACCGGGTTTGAAGCGGACGGCCTTGCCGGGAGGGATGCTTACTTCCGAACCGGTACGGGGATTGCGTCCGATTCCGGTCTTCCGCGGCTTCACCGAAAACACGCCGAAACCCCGGAGCTCAATCCGATCGTCGCGCTTGAGCGCTTGCTTCATCGAGGCGAAAATGGTGTCGACCGCTTGCTCGGCTTTGGTTTTGCTGACACCCGTTCTGGCGACGATCTGATTGACAAGATCGACCTTGATCACAGTAAACCTCCAGTCGCTTGAGCTATCTCTTTTGTAACCATATTCTTACCACTTTTACCATCCATAGGGGGCGTTAGGCAATGGCAATTAAACCAGATAGTTGGATTCGTCGGATGGCCGAGGAGAACGGGATGATCGAACCGTTCAGCTCGGACCAGGTTGCGGCGGGGACAATTTCCTACGGATTGTCATCCTACGGATACGATCTGAGGCTGGCCGACGAGTTTCAGATCTTCACGCCGCCGGCGGAAGGGATCATCGATCCCAAGGCAATTCCGACAGAATACTACCGTAAGCACCAAGGTTCTCAATGCGATATCCCACCGAACGGCTACATCCTGGGACGGACCCTCGAGTACCTGCGGATCCCCCGTGACGTCCTGACGATCTGCTTTGGAAAGTCGACCTACGCCCGGGCCGGGGTCCTGGTCAACGTCACGCCCTTCGAGCCGGAATGGGAGGGGTATGCCACGCTGTCGATTGCGAACACGACGCCCCGGCCGGTCCGCGTGTACGCAAACGAGGGTCTCTGCCAGCTCCTTTTCTTTCAGTCGGATGAGCCGTGCGACGTCTCCTATCAGGACCGGAAGGGAAAGTATCAGGCACAGAAGACCATACAATTTTCGAAGACGGGGGGCTGAGGGGACGTATCGGGAAAGAGGGGACGGAGCTGTACCTCCGTCCCCTATCGGTCGGAGGGCCTCGGAGTGCCCCAACGCTTCGGCAGGACGTCGAGTCCAAACAGGTCCAGGACGCGACCGACGGTCTGATCGACCACGTCTCCGAGCGTTTTCGGATGCGAATAGAACTCGGGGACCGGCGGCATCAGGATTGCCCCCATCCTGGAAGCGTCCACCATCAAACGGCAGTGTCCTTCGTGCAGCGGGCTCTCGCGGAACATGAGGACCAGTCGCCGGCGCTGCTTCAGCGTGACGTCAGCAGCGCGCGTCAGCAGATTGTCGTTGGCCGAACGCGCCACCGCCGACAAGGTCCGGACCGAACAGGGCGCAATGATCATCCCGTCCGCAAAGAACGAACCGCTTGAGATCGGCGCGGCAAGATCGCGGATCGGATAGGTGTGATCGGCGAGCTTCTCCACTTCTCCTACAGAGGTGTCCGTCTCCATGGAGATCGTCACCCGGCCCATCTCGGTGATTACGAGGTGGGTTTCGACGTCGGGCTGCGTTTTAAGAACCTCAAGCAGACGGATGCCGTAGATGGCTCCCGACGCCCCGGAAATTCCGACGACGATCCGCGTCATCCGGATCCGCCGGGCCGGCACTTCTCACACGGGCAGAGCTTGCGGAGCCGGTCGAAGCTGTAGATTCCGGTGTGATGTCCATCGCTCCATTCAAACTGGAGCGCATAGTGGCCAACGAGCTCGATCTTGCGAAATTCGAGCTCATCCGGGATGTGGATGGGCAGGATCAATCGTTGGCCCGTGTTCTCATCCTCGCACGTTGCACACGGGCAGAGCCCCCTCAACACCGGTCCCATATAGCGACTCTCGTGACCATCCTTCCAGTGGATCATCAGCTCCTGTGGGCCGAGTTTCTTGATCTTGGTCGGATCGGTCGAACCGGAGCTTGGGGGCATCCTTTACTCGACCTCAAGTAGCGGAGCTTCGAAGGTGCGGATGCTGACCTGCGCGGCGAGTTGTTCCGCGATTCGTCGCATCGCGACGCTGCTAGGCGCATCCGGAGAGGCAACGACGATCGGTTCGCCCGCATCGGACTGAACCCGTATCGGCATGTCCAGGGGAACTTCTCCGAGAAACGGAATGCCGAGTTCGGTGGCCGCCCGGCGCGCACCACCTTCTCCGAAGATGTAGTCCTTCGCGTCGCAATGCGAGCATACCCAGTACGCCATGTTCTCGATCATGCCCAGGATAGGAACCTTCGTCTGCTCGAACATCCGGAGCGTCTTGATCGAAATCTTGAGACCGACATCCTGGGGCGTGGACACGATCACCGCGCCGGTGACCGGAACCGACTGTGTGAGCGTCAGGTGGACATCGCCCGTCCCGGGCGGCAGGTCGATGATCAGGTAGTCGAGCTCGCCCCAGTCGACATCGAAAAGACACTGCTGAAAGGCCTTGTGCGCCATCGGGCCGCGCCAGATCAGCGGCTGGTCCGACGACTTCACGAGCAGGCCCATCGACATGAACCGCAGCCCGGCCGACTCCCGCGGCTGAATCTTGCCGCCGGTGTGATCCGGAGGGCCATCCACTCCCAACATGATCGGCATCGTCGGGCCGTAGATGTCCCCGTCCAGGAGTCCCACACGCGCGCCTGACTGGGCGAGCGCCGCGGCCACGTTCACCGAGATCGTGGACTTCCCGACGCCGCCCTTACCGCTGCCGATGGCCACGATATTGCGAATGTTGGCAATCGAACCCTTGCCCCTCTGCGGCGACTGACGAACCTCGGCCGTCATGTTGACGTTCACTTCGCTCACGCCCGGCAGCGCCGCTACGAGGGCGGTCGCCTCGTCGCGCATCTGCTCCTTGACCGGGCAAGCCGGGGTCGTCAGGTTCACATCGAAGGCGACCCTCCCGTCTTCGATCTTCATGTTGCGGATGAAGCCGAGCGAAACGATGTCCTTCTGCAGATCCGGATCCAGGACTTTCCTCAACTCGCCGAGCACTTGCTCTTCAGTTGCCATGCTCCCCCTCTGTGGTTCTTGTGTGTTTACCCGAATCTGTATTCTACCCGCCGGGTCGAGCAAATGCGACTCGGCCCGAAATGCGGTAGTTTACTGATTTGTTCCATCGCGGGTTTGCGGCCCAAGGTCCGCCAGGTGCGATTCAGGCGACCCTTTTCCGGCCCATGGGTTTATTATTGGTGTTTTGCTTAATCGAAAGGAAGTGCATATATGCATACACACAAGATCGGACTCTTAGCAGGCGACGGCATCGGCCCGGACGTCGCCAACGAAGGCATCAAGGTTCTCCAGGCCATCTCTGAAATCCACGATTTCAAGTTCGAAACCGTTAGTTACCCCTACAGCGGCGCACACTACCTAAAGACGAAGGAACTCGTTCCTGACAGCCTCATCGACGAGTGGGGAAAGCTCGACGCCGTCTTTCTCGGCGCCATCGGACATCCGGATGTGGAACCCGGGCTGGTCGAACGGTCGGTCATCCTGGGCTTACGGTTCGGACTGGACCTCTACGTCAACCTGCGGCCGATTCGGCTCTACGCCGAACACCTATGCCCACTGAAAGACAAGAAGCCCGAGGACATCGATTTCGTCGTTATCCGCGAGAACACCGAGGGTTTCTACGCCCAGGTGGGCGGCATCGCACGAAAGGGAACGCCACACGAGGTCGCATCGGTCGTGGGCGTCTACACGCGCAATGGTGTCGAGAGGGCCATCCGTTACGGTTTCGAAACCGCGGTGAGGCGGGCCAAGAAACGAGCCGGCGACGGTCGTGCCAAGTTGACGCTCGTCGACAAGGCAAACGCAATCCGGCCTCACGACCTGTGGACGCGAACGTTCGCAGAGGTGGGAGTGGAGTTTCCCAATGTCGAGACCGATCATGCCTACGTCGACGCCTGCTGCATGTGGATGATCAAGAACCCGGAATGGTTCGACGTGATCGTTACGACGAACCTTTTTGGCGACATCATCACGGACCTGGGTGCGATGATCCAGGGCGGGATGGGTATCGCGGCTTCGGGCAACATTCACCCCGGCAAGAACGGAATGTTCGAACCCATTCACGGTTCGGCTCCCAAGTATGCCGGCATGAACGTGGCCAACCCGCTCGGAGCTATCGCCGCCATGTCGATGATGCTCGACTTCCTCGGTGAGGAAGCCGCCGGAAAGGCCGTGGAGCAAGCAATCGCCGAACTGCTCTCATCCCGGGAGATCCCCTCTATCGACGCCAAGAGCGGTCTGAAGACCGACCAGATCGGAGATATGGTCGTCTCCCAGGTCCGTAAGTCGGCCGGTGCCTAGCAAGCTCAAACTGCCCTTGTGGTAGAAATGGGGGAGTACGCAGGAGGCGTTGCGCCAGATGCCCCGCAAACCGGACAGTCGTCGATCCCATCCCGGCAAGGATGCCGGCTCGAAGCCAGCCGAGCCCAAACGCGGGGCCGCAAAACGTGAGGCGCTGGACTCTCATCTGTTGAACACGTTGGCCTCGGTGTCTCCGGTCGGCATCCTCCGCGCCGACTCTCGGCGGCTCTGCCTCTACGTCAACAGCAAGTGGTGCGATCTTTCCGGACTCACGCCCGAGCAGTCGCGCGGCCGTGGTTGGTTGAGGGCGTTCCATCCGGAGGATCGCCACCGGGTCTTCGCTGAGTGGGAAACTGCCGACCGGGAGGAACGGACGTACAGGTCCGAGTTCCGGTTTCGTCGGCCCGACGGCGCGAGCACCTGGCTGTACGGGCAGGCCATCGCGGAGCGCGACCGAGCAGGACGGATCACGGGATACATCGGGACGATCACCGACATCAGCGAACGCAAGCGGAGCGAAGACGAGCTTCGGATTGCGCATCGCAAGGTGGCTGCCAGCGAAGAGTTGTTCCGTACACTCCTGGAGTCCGCCCCCGACGGCGTCGTCGTCTTCGATCCGCACGGAAGAATCACGCTGGTCAACCGTCGAGCGATTCAGATGTTCGGGTACGAGCGTGACGATTTCATTGGACTTGAAATCGAAGCTCTCCTTGCGAACACGGATTCCAAACCAGATTTAAGGCAACCGTCAAGGGCCGAAAGACGGCTCGAATGCTCGGCACTGCGACGTGACGGAGACACGTTCACCGCGGAAATCCATCTCAGCCCGTTTCAGGTCGGTGGTCGGAATTCAACGATCCTCGTCGCCCGAGACCTGACAGAGCGATTGAAGGAGATCGAGGCGCAGTTGGAGCTGGCAGCGCTCGTGGACGCGACCCAGGACGCCATCATCACCACGACACTCAAGGGAATTGTCACGAGTTGGAGCCAGAGAGCCGAAAGAACCTACGGGTATTCTGCCGAGGAAATGGTCGGTCGATCCGTGTCGGTTCTCTTCCCTGCAGACGCGATCTCGCAGCGGGAAGACGCGATGAGCGAAGTTGCCAAGGGACGACGTTTCACGTTGAGCGACGTGGTCCGAATACGCAAGGACGGCCGGCTTATCGACGTCTCGGTGTCACTATCGCCGGTGCGGGACAAGAACGGACGGATCACCGGCATCACGGGCGTGACGAAGGACGTCAGTGAGCAGAAACTGCTCGAGCGGCAGTTTCATGAAGCACAGAAAATGGAGGCGGTGGGCCGATTGGCCGGAGGCATCGCCCACGATTTCAACAACCTCTTGACGGTGGTGACCGGCTACAGCGGGTTACTCGCGGACGGCATGAGTCCCAATCATCCGGCCCGGCCCAAGATGGAGGCGATCGGACGCGCAGCCGAGCAAGCCGCGGATCTGACCCGACGTCTGCTGGCGTTCGGAAGAAAGCAACCTGTCGAGCCCAGGGTCCTCAACCTCAACAGCCTGCTCACCGAGATGACTCCGATGCTCCAAAGCATCGTCGGTGAAGCCGTCGAGATGGAGAGCAGCCTGGCAGTGGACCTGCGGAACGTGGAAGTCGATCCGGCCCAGCTCGAGCAAGTCGTCATCAACCTGGCGACGAACGCACGGGACGCGATGCCCGGCGGCGGGCGCTTGACGATCGAGACCGCCGACGTCTTGGTCGAAGAGTCGACCGCAGACGAGTTCGGGGTGCGTCCCGGAGGCTACTCGTTGATGTCGATCACCGATACGGGGATCGGGATGGATCCGGAGACCCAGTCGCACATCTTCGAACCCTTCTTCACAACCAAGGAGTACGGCAAGGGCACGGGCCTGGGTCTGGCGACATCTTATGGGGCCGTCCGTCAATGCGGAGGGTCGATCAGGGTCCGGACGGCGCCCAGCCAGGGGGCGACATTCGAAGTCTACTTCCCCGCCGTGGACAAATCCGTCGCCGCTGCGGTCATCCCCGCCGCAGCGACGGCTGTTCCTAGACGCGATGCGAGTGTGCTGATCGTCGAAGATGACGACACGCTTCGCCAGCTGGCCGCGGAAATCCTGGTCATGGGCGGCTACACGGTCGCGGATGCCGCGGATCCCGAAGACGCGCTGGCGCAGATTGGGGATCTCAATCCCGATCTGGTGCTGACGGACGTCATCATGCCTCACATGACAGGCCCGGAAATGGTCGACCGGCTGAGATCTCGGGGCAAGGACGTAACAGTCCTCTACATGTCCGGCTACACAAGCAACGCCCTCGAGGGCCGGGCGTCGATCCTGAGCGAAGACATCCTGCAGAAGCCGTTCACACCCGCACAATTGCTGCGCCGGGTCGCCGAAGCCCTCTCGAACTCGAAGTAGGAATGAGAGATGGAAGCCTAGTGCTCAGCGTCGATCGACATCGCGCAGCGGAAGCCGTAGGTCGGTGAAAGGGTATCCGGGTCGGCGTGGCCGCGGTTATTGACGGCGAGAGTTCGGGCATCGGAGTCGGACCAGGATCCGCCGCGCAGCACCCTGTCAGAGCCTTCACCCCCCTCCGGGTTTTCCGCGGGGCTCACCGCATAGTAGAACTTCTCGTAACGGTCCGACACCCACTCCCATACGTTACCAATCATGTCGTAGAGGCCGTAGTCGTTCGGGGGAAAGCCCCCGACGTCGAGGGGACCGCCCGGATCGGCAAAGTGTCCGCGCCTGATATCGGGCAGATCTCTAACAGACTCCCCCCCGCCGGGCGGCACCAGAAAATCGCCCCAGGGAAACAGCTGCCGGTCGCGCCCCCCACGCGCGGCTCTCTCCCATTCCGCCTCGGTCGGGAGTCGTTTCCCCACCGATTCGCAATAATCTGTCGCGTCGTGCCAACTCACGCTGTGTACAGGATGCCGAGGCGGTCTCCAGGATGTTGCCCAGCGACCCAATAGTCGGGCGCTGGGCGCCCCGTCATTTCGACGAAGGCGGCGTACTCCTCATTGGTGGTTTCGTATTGATCTATGTAGAAAGCGTCAAGGGTGACCAGGTGGGCCGGCGAATCGTCCATCCCCTCGGGTGTCATCGAGCTGATCTCGTCACCCGTAAAGAAGTTGGCGCGGCCCATCCAGAACTCGCCGTCGGGCACGAGGACCATGTTCCCGGACGCTGAGGGGCTCTGCGCGGGAGCCGGGACAACCCCGGCCCCCGTCGCGAGAACGAGGAGAAGAGTGTAGAGGGATCTCATAGAACTACTTGAGACATCACATGCTCGGCGCTGAATAGAACCGACGCTACGGCTCTGGGCGATTACGGATCCTAAGGCACGATAGGCGTCAGTTCACGGTGCCCCAGATAGGTACGCGCCCTGCGGATTTTCCCATCCTGAATCTGAAAAAACATCGCCCCGGGGTGCATGAACCGTGTGCCGCTCGCCTTCTCGGTGTAAGCGGCGACGAACTCGACGGCCACGCCCAGCCCGCTCCAGGGCCCTTCGGCCACATGAAGCAGGTCCGCCGATTGCTCGTTTGCCGTCACGGTCTGGATCCGGTAGGTCAGATCCGTGTGGTCTCTCGCAAAGTCGACGGTCATCTTGCGGATGGCCGCCGCTCCATCGAACCTGACGGGGCCTATCTGTCTTGGGTTCGGGCCGACCTGGTGCATGGCATCCGGGAGGTACAGTGCCACGACGCGCTCGGTCGCCTCATCAGACCCGTCCAGCGCGTTCCATCGTTCGAACCAGTCCAGCACAACCTGCTCGGCATCACTCGGGCCGGTCTCCTGCGCGAACATCAGCCCGAATGTCGCGAGCAGAATCACCGAGATCAGGAAAGCGTTCTTCATAAGGTCTCCGTGCAAAGGAATGACTGGCAGGATATCAGCTTTGGGTAAGCGTCGCGAACCTGTGGGCTTGAGTGTAGGGGTGGCACCTGTGGCCACCCGGCGGCTGCGGTTTTCGAAACATCTTCTGTTTCGAAACGTCCTTTTCTCGAAAACATCTTCTGTTTTGAAACGTCCTTTTCTCGAAACATCTTCTGTTTCGACACATCTAGATGTCGGGCGGGCACGGGTCCCGCCCCTACACCTGGGACGAAAAAAAGGGCGGCCGCAATCGGCCGCCCTCTTTCGTGGTCTCAAGGACCGGTGTTAACCGGTAACCCAGGGTTTGTACTCCGGAACGTCGCTCAACTCGTCGGACAGCATCTGCGTTCGCATCTGCCCGATCGCGTACGGCGCTTTCACGTTGAACAGGCCCGTCAGCGTCGGGACCATATCCTTCCGGTCGACGAGCTCGGTTGTCATGCCCTGCTTGAAGTCGGGTCCCCAATAGATCGAGGCCGAACGGTGGCACTGGTAGTAGCCGGTGCTATGGTTGACCGCACCGTAGAGGTTGACCTCGTCATCCCGTCCGAATTCGGGCCGGATGATGATCGCCGTATTCGTCGAGAAGTACGGGTCGTTCTTGACGAAGTCGATGATCTTGCCCAGTTGCTCGTCGGTTGTCTTGTGGACCTTCTCGTATTCGAAGTACCCGGTCTGCTGACGAAGGTACCCGCCGTTGCCGTGACCCGTGTCATGGCCGACCTGCTGGAAGAGGAGCATCTTGGGTTTGAAGGCCTGGAGCAAGTCCGGAATCACCGCCAGACCCAGCGCATCGCCGATGAACGGGTCGCGGGGGATCGGCTGGTTCTTCAGGTTGAACTCCCAGTACCGCTTCGCATACGTCGCTTCGATGAACTCTTCGAGCTGCGCCCGCTCCGGGTCGGTCACACCCATATCCGGAAACTCCTGGGCAACCACCTCGGCAGGAGTCCGGGTCATGTCCGGCCAGTAGATGTGCGTCGCCGTCAGCGACATTGGACGCGAGTCCTCACGGTAGTCCGGATGCGTCGTGAAGTACTTCTGGCTGTACCGCCACTGGCGGTAATAGCTCACGCCGTTGACATACCAGTAGTTGGTGGCAGCGTCCCCGTAGGCCTTCCGCACGTAGTGCGGCGGCGTCGGGTGCAGTGGAATGCCGTTCTGCAGCCGGTTGCCCGTCAGCAGTTCGGTCCAGGAATGCCCATGGTCGGATACGGTCTCGTTGTGGTCTTCCTCGAACACGTACCCCTC
>CBDBIN010000031.1:0-33990 GCA_965206125.1 Terriglobia bacterium | reverse complement strand
CCCACGCGTTCGGCGCCTTCTGCCCCACCGGATGCGTGCGATACCCGCTGTTGCCGTCGTGCCACGCGATCGCATCGAGGTTCCCATAGCGATCCCCTGTCGTCCCCGCCCGCGCCGCGTACTCCCACTCCGCATCGGTCGGCAAACGGTACCGGTTCCCCCCGGCTCCGCCCGTTCAGACTCCCGATGAACGCCTGCACGTCATCCCAAGAAACATCTTCCACAGGGCAGCGGGCACCGCAGCTCTCATAGTTGGACGGAGGGTTGCTTCGTTCCCATCACCGCCTCCCACTCCGCCTGCGTCACCTCGTACTTGCCCATCCAGAAACCCCGGCTGATCCGCACCTGCGTCACCATCACCGTTCGTCGCCATACGCTAACGCCAACGGACCTTGTTCGAGCCCATCCGGAACTCGCCCGCCGGCACCCAGACGAACTCCATCCCGTCGAACGACCCGCGTCTCCCCGGCCGGCCTCCTTGCCGCTTCGGCGGCGGCCTCTATGGCCGTGGCCTTCGCCGACTCGGCGTCGTTTAGCAATGCCAAGGCCTCGCGGTAGAACTCGCCTGCACGGCCCACCCGCGTCAGATAGCGCGTCACGGTTTCCATCGCTTCATCGTAGAGCCCGAGTCGCTCCAAGACTTGGGCGTACTGAAAAGAGAATTGCTCCGGAAGCTCCAGGTCATGCTCAGCCTGGAGCTCCAGGATCCGGTCTATTGTCGTCTTCGCGCCTTGGAAATCTTGCTCCTGGATCGCCGTCTCCACTTGTAGCAGGAAACGGTCGGCTTCGATTTCCGGCGGCAGTTGGGCGGGTGCTGTGGCCGGCGGCGGTTGCTGCCCCGCAGTGGATGCGGCGCGCGAGTTCTCCGAGTCCGCTGCACAGTAGACGTTGAGCACCTCGCACGCCGCACCCCCGGATCGCTCGCACTCGTCGAGCGCTTCACGTCGGGCGGATCCCTCCGTGTCCGCTTCGATCCAGGTCCATACGGACTGCTCCTGCTGGGCGTCACCCTCGAGTACGCCACGGCCAGACAGGCCGAGAACGTCGCCACGACCTCGCAACCGGTGGTACCGCACATGTTCAACGCGTCGGCCTCCGAGTCGAACGAGAACGCGTGCCGCGCCGCTGCCTCGTCGATGGCCAGGACGCCGCGCTCCTGCGCCCCTGCCGGCCACGCCAGCAGTGCAACGAATACCACCCCATACATGCGATGGATCATCATGAGCCTCCCGTGTTCACTCGGCCCTGTCACCCGTGAAGTAAGCCTTGCTCTCCACTGCATGGGCTTTCGGTCCAGACCAGAGCGTATGGTGCGGGTTATGGCCTCACACTCGCGGGGCATTGACAGTTCGACACGCCCATCGCCGCCAGCCCATCGCACGCCGCCTGGATTTCCTCGCGCCTCGTGTTGATTTGTTCCGGCGTCGATGAACTGCCCGTAGCCATCGCGCACTGCGCCCCCGCGGCCTGGAGCGCGAAGGCGCGAACCTGGATGCCGACGCTTGCCGGACACCAGGCAAGGCCGACGTTTGCCGCCCCGCCGGGCGGGCTCGGATAGCCGGGAATCGCGCATTGCCCGCCGCTGGCATCGGCGCCCAGCAGTGCCAGCGGGAGCACCGGCAATGCCACCGCCTGGGACGGCGGCGGTTGGCCGGCCGCCTGCCGGCGCGCTGCGCGTGCATCCGGCCCTGGCGCGTTGAAGCGCGCATCGTTCAGGCGCCAATAGGCGTCAGACCCCTTGAGCGCCTCGTTCTCTTGCGCGAGGTCCCACGGCGTCTGGCCCGCGGCATTGCGCGCCGTTGCGTCGGCACCGGCGTCCAGCAACGGCACAATGGCGGCGCCAGCATGGCGGAGGTCGTCGTCCTCATGAAAATCGTCGACGTACGCGGCCGCCACATGCAGAGGCGTGTTGCCGTCTTCATCGCGCGCTTCCGTATTGGCCCCGGCCGCCAGCAACGCTAGGGTTGCCGCCCCCGTGTCTCGGTAATCGGCTGCACTATGCAACGCTGTATGTCCCCAACCGTCCCGCGCCTCCAGGTTGGCGCCAGCCTCAAGCAGCAATGGGATCACGGCTGGATTGTTAGCGAACGTCGCCGCCGAATGCAGGGGTGTCTGGCCACCGGCAATCCGGTCACTATTTATCCGCGCATCCACGTCCGCCCCGGCAGCCAGCAGGGCCTTGATCACCGCCAGATTGCCGAACGCGGCCGCCGCATCCAGGGGCGTGCCGCCAAATTCGGCCCGAGCGTTAACGTCCGCCCCGGCGGCCAACAGCACCTCGATCACCGCTGGACTTGTGTAGCTTGAATTCGCCGCACGATGCA
Source organism: Terriglobia bacterium (assembly GCA_965206125.1). GTDB lineage: Bacteria > Acidobacteriota > Terriglobia > 20CM-2-55-15 > 20CM-2-55-15 > CAXWPM01. The sequence continues at coordinate 31,666 of CBDBIN010000031.1, read as the reverse complement.
GGGGTGTTTCGCCATCATCATCAGTCCTTGCCATCGGGTCCGCCCCGGCGGCCAGCAGCACCTCGATCACCGCCAGATTCGCGTTGCGAAACTCCGAAACATGGGTGCCGGAAGCTGCCCGATGCAGGGGCGTGCCGTAGAATCTCGCTACTACATTCGGATCGGCTCCGGCCGCCAACAGCGCCGTGATCGCGGCTGGATTCGCGTTCCACCTACCCGCCGCATGATGCAGGGGCGTGCTGCCATTGTCGTCCCGGGCCGTCGCGTCCGCCCCGGCTGCGAGCAAAGCCTGGATTATCGCCAGGTTGGCACCGTACTCGGTTGCCCAATGCAGGGGCGTGGCGCCGTCTTCCATCGGGACATTCGGATCGGCCCCGGCCGCCAGCAACGCCTCGACCACTGCCACACCTGGGTTGATCCGAGCTGCCCAATGCAGGGGTGTGTCGCCATCATTCGTCCTGCGGTGTTCGGCGTCCGCCCCGGCTGCCAGCAGCGCGTCTCGAACAACGCAGCCGGATTCCCGTTGTAACCGCGTTGCCGCATACAGGGGAGTGCGGCCATTGTCAGCTCCGGCCATTCACCTCCGCCCCGGCTGCCAGCAGCACCCCCAACACAGCCGGATTCTCGTTGCCCTGAGCTGCACCGTGCAAGGGTGTCAAGCCACCATTCGTCCGCGCATCCACTTCGGCGCCCGCTGTCAGCAAGGCCTCGATAACGGCCGGATTTGGGTTCCCGAAGGCCGCCCAGACCAGCGGCGTGATGGCATTGTCATCCCGCGCCGCCACGTCGGCTCCCGCCGTCAGGCACGCGGTCACGTTCTCGACCGTCGCTGTCTGGAAGAACTCGCGTGTGTTCCACTCTTCGCAATTCGGCGCCGCTTGCGCGGCCCGCGCCGGTGTGGCCAGCACGGCCACGCTCAAGATTCCAAGAAAGACGCGGGTGCAGGTCATGACGGGTTCTCCTTTGAAAATCGGACGTGACGCAGGAAACAGGACTGCAACGACAGTTGAGCCTTCCCCTCATGGTGTCTCTCCTATGCATCAGGTTGGCTTTTCTATGAAAAGTGGTCCCGTCGCGTTTCCGACGTGCCGAAGCCGTATCCTCGGGGTAGTCCGGTCAAAGCGTTCCCGGCGACCGCGCCGGGCACCGCTCGATCCGCGCACCGACGGCTGCCGCCTCATGTCCCTGCGACACAGGCTTGTTGTTGATGAACCTCCGACAAACTCGCCGCGAGGGCGCCCGCATTCGCCCGAGGCCCTCGAAGTCCCCCACGGCACATGCAAGGCCGCCAGCGCGGCACGAACACAAACGGCTTGCGTTCTTACAAGCTTACAAGGATATTATGTGACAGTAGTGTCTATTATCCGAGATTGTTCACGAATTGTACGCGAGTTTGTACGGAGTTGTAATCACGCCAAGGCTTCGGCCCCGGATCAGCTCCCGTTCGAACTCGGCCAGCGCCGCGAAGATGCCGAACACGAGGCGGCCGGTTGCGGTGGTGCTGTCGGTGCTGCCTGTGGCGTGCATGGAGAGTCGACGATCCGAGATACCTTTAGCGCCAATCAGACGCAGAAACTGCTCTCGGACCTTCATGCGGTAGCGCTCCGATCGGGATTCCTGGTGGGTATGATCGGGAGCAACACTCCGGCCTCTTTGGGGCCGGACTCAACTAAAACACCCTCCGGGATTCCCGGGGCGGTTCAAGGAATGACCGAGGAGGAATCGACTATGCTTGGGCGCGAACCTGATTTGGGGGACCTGATTGCCGCTGCTGTGATTCTCGTTACGCGCTATGCGCTTGGCGTTACCACCGAACGATCGCGGCCCGCAGGGCAACACTGGATTTCATATTGAAATCAGAAGTGGGTCACGTGGAGTGGCGAAAACTGAGACACAAGGCTCGGGAACTCTTCGTCTCAAATGACTTAGACAATATTGCCGAGAGCCAAAAGGCGAAGTACCTAGAGATGCGTTTTGAGCTCGGTGCCTACCTGAGTCACTACGAGTTCATTGCCGTCGCCATCCAAAACAAGACGATGGACAAAAAGCTATACGAGGCTTGGAATGGCACTGGCTACGGGATTGAATGGGAAAAAGCCAAGAAATACGTGTGTCTGCGGCGATCTGTGGACAAGAAGTCTTCGACCGGAGCGCGTTCTTCCAGATACGAACATTTCGAGAAACTCGGCACGGAATGGAGCGGCAAGCTTTAACGACTTAGGCATACATACTCGTTGCCAAGCGCCCTCCCCAGCGAAGTCTGCCATACCCCATCGTACTTCCACCGGGCAGAAGAGCCGCCTGTGGGTTTTCACACATTCTGGGTCGTTCTCACGAGGCGGCGTCGTGGGCCTCGTAGGATTTCGCCCCCTACCGGACTCGACCCCTAAGAAGTCTGGCCGACGATTTGCTGGATCAATTCGCGTCGACAGCCAACGTTCGTACAAATTGTCCGGGTTATCCGACTCTGCGGCGGCCGGCGCGAGAACGTGCTCGTCGCGAAGCCAAGCGCCCGCCCGCGCCAGCAGCGAGGCCGTACGCTCCAGCCGTAGCGCTTCGTCTTCGAGGAACCGCGCCAGCCGTTCGCTGCCGGCGACATCGAAAGCACCCAGGCGCAGGTACTCGCCGATGCGCTGCTGATGTTCGGAGACCGTCTGCTGCCGACTGGCATATGCGGGGATCGTCTCGGCGTCGGCTCCCAACTGCAGGGCGGCGAACCTGAGGATCTCCCCGTCAATCTCCAAGGGCGCCTGTTGGGGAAATCTACCGAGCACACGCACGAAGGCGACCTGGTAGGCGAAACCCAGTCGATTGTGGCGGCCCCGCCGCAGGGCGATCTCGCGTCGGTCGGCTTCCAGAAAGCGGGCTTCGCAAATCAGACAGGGGCGAGAGACGTCGGGGTCGGAGACCGGCAGGGTTCTGTTATGCGATAGATCATGATGAGCCTCCCGTGTTCACTCGACGCTACTGATTGACGTGCGCCTCGCTCAGCCGCCGATAGGCGTCAGTTTCTCGGAGCGCCTCGTTTTCTTGCGCGAGGTCCCAAGGCGTCTGGCCCGCCGTATTCCGCGCGGCCGCATCGGCCCCAGCGGCGAGCAAGGTCTCGACGACGTCGGGATTGTCGTTACTCCGAGCTGCATCGTGCAGCGAGGTCTGGCCATCATCATCCCGCGCTTGAATGTCCGCGCCTGCCGCCAGCAGGGCTTTGACAATTCCCAGGCGTGCGGACCCTGCGGCCTCATGCAGCGGGGTGCGCCCCCTCTCATCCCGTGTGGTCAGATCCACCCCGGCGGCAAGGAGGGCTTCAAGAAACGCTGGAACTAGTTCTGGGCCGGCGCCTATAAGGGTTGAGGTGGTGCCCATGCGCCCAGGCTCCACCATCGTTGAGATAATGTAGTTGTAGACGTCTGCGGCGATGGCTCCGTACACGGGAGTTCGGCCGGCCTGGTCCCGCGCTTCAAGGTCCGCGCCAGCCGCCAGCAGGGCCTCCAGCACATCCGGATCTCCGACGCTCCTGGCAGCCTGGTGCAGCGGCGTCCGGCCCTCCTCGTCCCGCGCCTCGACGTCGGCCCCGGCCGCCAACAGAACCTCGATCACAGCCGAATAGTCGTGAGACACCGCGTGATGGAGCGGCATCCGGCCCCTCCCATCCCGCTCTTCAAGGGCCGCGCCTGCCGCCAGCAGGACCGCCGCCGCGACCGAATTCCGGTTGAACGCCGCGTGATGGAGCGGCGTCCGCCCTCCCTCATCCCGCGCTTCGAGATCCGCGCCAGCGGCCAGCAGCGCGTCGATCACGGCCGGATTCTGGTGGTAGAATCCGTTGGTCGCCTGCTGCAGCGGCGTGTACCCTCGGTCGCTACGCGCTTCCAGGTCGGCTCCAGCCGCCAGCAGCGCGTCGATCACGGCCGTGCTCGCCCCGTACCAGGCAGCCTCATGCAACGGCGTGCGGCTGCTGTCGAAGGGCGCCATCGCACCGGCCCAAACATCAAGGCAAGCCATCACGTTCTCCACGCTCGTCGCTCGGAAGAATTCCTCCACGTCGGCGAGGCTCGCCGCTACGAAGGAGTCCAGGGAGTTCCACTGCTCGCAAGTCGGCGTCGCTTGCACTCCCATCAGCGGGGCGCACAGGCAGATAACCGCCACCCAAACTGCCAGGCTCGTTCGATTCCATTTCATGATGTCCCCTCCCCCGGGATAGCACACATGCCTCCCAGAATTGGCAGTTCCGTGGTTATATATGATTTCCGCTTTCTATACCGAGCACCCTCAATTCCCCGGCCCACAGCGGCGCCACATCCGCCCCCGGCGCTTGGCCTCTGGCCCCCGGCATCACGCCGATGTCCACCAAACGCGATTAGCCCCGTGGCATTGCCAGGACCCGTGTCCAGACCCTCCCTGAATCGCCCTTCCCATTCCGTCAAGCGGTCCTGGCGCGGAGTCGGAGACTTCACACCCCGGCCCAAGCGTACAGTTCTGTTTTAGGGCCGCCTGGAGTGGCTCATGGCCCAAAACCGGCGGGGCAGCGACAATCACCTGGACCGCCCAGTCTCTCACCCAGGGCTTCCAGCCTGGCGCACACTTCGCTAATCTGGCTTCTCACCCGACTCACGACCTCAGGCGTGGCCTCGCTCGGGTTTGCCGCAACCGCACATCGCATCCCTTCCGCCTGCAACGCAAACGCTCGCACTTGGAACGTCTCACTCGCGGGACACCATGCAAGCCCCAGGTTTGTCATATCGCCCGGATTCGGAAAACCAGGAATCTGGCACGATCCTCCGCGAGCCGGGAAGCCCGGGGTGCCAGTAGCGGCAACGCCGGGAGCACTCGTACCTCCATCAGGGGGCTGTCCTCCGATCCCCCCCTCGGCGGAATCCGCACCCGAGGACGCAGCTTCCGCCCCTTCGCGGCTCGGCGGTGCGCGTCGCGCGTCCGGTCCCGGCGGCTCGAAGCGCGCATCATTCAACCGCCAATAGCCGTCGGTCCCCTGAAGCGGTTCATTGGCTTCTGCGAGATCCCACGGGGTCTCGCCCGCAGCATTCCGCGCCACCGCGTCGGCACCGGCATCCAACAGGGCCTCGATTGCGGACGCTGCATCCTTGTTGCCTCTATAGCTATAGCTTGCCGCCAGATGCAGGGGAGTATTTCCATTACTATCCCGTGCTTCAAGGTCGGCCCCGGCAGCGAGCAGGGCCTGGATCACCGCTGGATTGTAGTTGGTCCAGGCCGCCCAATGCAGGGACGTGCGGCCATCAGCATCCCGCACCATCGGGTCGGCCCCGGCTACGAGCAAGGCCTCGATCACTGCCAGACTCCAGGTGGACACGGCCGCCAGATGCAGGGGCGTGCGGCCATAAGCATTCCGCACCATCGGGTCGGCCCCGGCTCCGAGCAGGGTCTCGATCACCGCCGGATCCTCATTGAATCCGACCGCATAATGCAGGGGCGTATTACCATCTTGATTCCGCGCCTCCAAGTCCGCCCCGGCCGCGATCAGGGCGTCCAGATTGGCCGGATCATAGTACTCTCCCCGATCACTCCCCACCGCCGCCCAATGCAGGGGCGTGTTGTCACTATCATCCCGTGCTCCCAGGTTGGCCCCTGCCGCGAGCAGGGCTTCGAGCACCACCGGATTCCCGTTGTTCCGGGCCGCCCAATGCAGCGGTGTGTTTCCGTCTTCGTCGCGCGCTTCCAGATTGGCCCCGCCCGTCAGCAGGGCCTCGATCACCGCCGGATTCTCGTTGTTCAACGCCGCACGGTGCAGGGGTGTAAAGCCACCATTCGTCCGCGCATCCACTTCGGCGCCCGCTGCGAGCAAGGCTTCGATCACGACCGGATTCGGGTTCCCGAACGCCGCCCAATGCAGGGGCGTGTCGCCTTGGCCGATGCGCAGCGTGTAGAGGCCTCTTTCGCCCGAGGAGTAACTGGAAACCAGGAGCCGGTATTCGCCAGTCTCGTCCAGGGAGAGCGACAAGAGCGATCGCCCCGTATCTCCCTGGTAGTCGTCGTTAACGAAACGCTCGCCCGAAGGGCTTTCCACGATGAGATAGGTGTCAAAATCGCTTGACCGCACCTCCACGACCACTTCCTGTCCCGCACGACCGACGTAACTGTAGCCGTCCTCGTATGCACCGTTCGATCTAATCGTGTCGCCCGATCCCAACTCACCCGCTTCCACACTGCTACTCCCCGCCATCGGGTCGGCAGCGGCATCAAGGCAAGCGGTCACGTCCTCCACCGTCGCGGTCTCGAAGAACTCGCGTGTGTTCCACTCTTCGCAATTCGGCGCCGTTTGCGCGGCCAGGGCCGGGGTGGCCAGCACGGTCAGGCTCAAGATCCCAAGAAAGATACGGGTGCAGGTCATGGCAACTGTCCTTTGAAAATAATCGGCAAATAATCTGGACAACCCACGGGTCGCGCCGTAGGGCCGTGTCCCATATCCTCCCTGAATAGGCCTTCCAGGCCCGAAAACGCCTCAGCGCCGGGTCGAAGCGCAGCGTCACCACACGTGCCAGCATGACGCCCTCACTCGGGAAAATGCCCTGGGCCGGGCGGGCGGTTCGCCGCTCGGTTCGGGCGCTGCCGCGCCCGCCGTCGCGGCTTCCCGCCCGCCTTTCGGATCGCTGCGCGCCATAGGGTACAAGGGTAAAAGCGCCAAGGGCTACTCGGTCCTCAGGAGGCGGAAGCCGAGGTCTTGGTTGCGACTGTAGTCGAGCCCGGCGATGAGGCAAAAGGACGACCCGCTGTAGTTGTCGAAGATGAGCCCGCTGCCGCCCCGATACGCCCGGTCCGAGCCTGACCCGGGACCCCGAGGATCCGTCACCACACCGCCCGGATACTCACCGTACCAGTCCTCGACCCACTCATAAACGTTCCCCAGCATGTCGTGGAGCCCCCACGCATTCGGCGCCTTCTGTCCCACCGGATGCGTGCGCCATCCGCTGTTGCCGTCGTACCACGCGATCGCATCGAGGTTCCCATAGCGATCCCCGGTCGTCCCCGCCCGCGCCGCGTACTCCCACTCCGCCTCGGTCGGCAACCGGTATCGATTCCCCCCGGCCCGCCCGTTCAGCCGCCCGATGAACTCCTGCGTATCATTCCAGGAAACCTTCTCCACCGGACACTGCCCGCAACCGGAAAACTCCGAGGGGTTCGTTCCCATCAGCCCCTGCCACTCCGCCTGCGTCACCTCATGCTTTCCCAGCCAGAAGCCCCGGCTGATCCGCACCTGCGTGACCGGTTGCTCGTCGTCATACGCTTCCGGACTCGTCGAGCCCATCCGGAACTCCCCCGCCGGCACCCAGACGAACTCCATCCCGTCGAATACCCGCGTTTGCCCGGCCCGCGGTGGCGCATCCCGATCCGCCACAGGCGGGGCGCTGGATGCCGATGCCCCGGCCACATCCCCTCCCGGCCCGCCAGCCGCGGTTCGATCCACCACCGGCGCGCGTAACTCCGCCAGACGGGCGACCGCCAGCGCCCGGAACACTCCGTTCGGGAACTGCTCCAGATACGCCTCGAACATCGACGGGTTCGTGCTGTCCATGATCGATTGCCAGAACAGGCCTTCCAGCTCCGGGGTGGCCGCCGGCGCTGGCTGCGCCGCGGCGGATGCGGCCGGCTCCGCTGCGCTCGTCGCGGCGGCGGGAGATTCCCCGAAATCGAAATTAACCGACCAGTTCTCGAACCGCGGCGGCGGGTCGCCCTGAAGCGCAAGGATGAACACCGTAGCGGTCAGCGTCACATCCGGCGCCACCACATTGCGGCCCGTCTCCTGGATATGGCCAAGGGTGCTGGCCCACTGGACCGGCTCGGAATAGGTTCCCGTCGGCCCGGTCCAATTCGTACAATCCGGCCTCCTGGCTTCGATTCCATACAGCGCGATCAGGTGATCCAGCCAACGCCCCGACCCGTTGCGAACCGAGAAATCCAGTTGCCAGACATCCAGCGGCTGCCCATGATTCGCCTGGATACGCTCATACTCGGTCGCCGTATGGGACGCCTCCAGGACGTTGCAGGTGCCCGCGGCAGAGGTCACGACCCGCGCCGTGCCGTGCAGCTCGATGCCGTCCGTTTCCAGAAGCCGCTGCGCGGGCGCGGGCGCTGCCAGCGCCGGAAACAGGATGAGCGCCACTGTTGTCAAAATCGCTGTTGCGTTAAATGGAGGCATGGTCGTTTCTCCTGAACGACCGGCCGTGGCATCCGGCCGGGGGCCTCGATGCGCGGGCCGGTTGGGATCCCATGGGCGGGCGGCGAGGAGCCGCTTCGTATTTGCCAGCGTCTCTATCACGGGTCACCGGCACTGTCGAGATTCCTCCGCTCGCGTGCGCCAAGCGGCCCGGATGCCGCCGGACGACGGGCCGCGCCGTCGCTGCGGCGCCCGGCGAGGCCAGACCAGGGAGACCGCCGGATGCGTGTGGAATCCGCCGTCCCGCGGCCGGATGTTTGCGAGCCGGGGCGTGTCGTTCACGGTCCTCCTCGCGCGTCGCGACGCGGCAGTCCCAGATGCCCGGCGTTCACCCTCGCTTCACGGCGTCCTCGACGGGTTGACACCGGACTTCGCCGCCAAGCTCTCGGCCGTCCGGATCAAGGAGAGCAGCTCGCTGCGGCGGCCGTCTTCATCATCACCCAGGGCTGCGAAGGCGCGGTCGTAGGCGCCGTCGTAGTCCGCCTCGCCCTGGTAGGCGGACTCGCGCAAGAGCAGTCCGAACTCCGCCACCGCGGCCGCGAAGCCGAAGGCGTCGGATGGGCCGTCGTCGGCTGCCGCCGCCGTCAGCGTTCTCTCCAGCAGACGGCTCTCCGACTCCTCTGGCCGCTTGTACCGCACCTTGACGGTGAGCACTTCCCCGGCGGGGACGCCGGGCCGCGGGCCGATCTGCTGGTACCTCAGCGCGTCGACGCCCGGCACCGGCTCATCCGACCCGGCAGGAATCACCTCGTAGAGGGCCGTGACGCTGTGTCCGGCGCCCAGCTCGCCGGCATCCGCGTCGTCGTCGTTGAATTCCTCGTCGCGCAGGCGCCGGTTCTCGTAGCCGATCAGGCGGTAGCCCTGGACCTGCACGGGATTGAACTCCACCTGCAGCTTGACGTCGCTGGCCACCGTGAGGAGCGTGGCACCCATCTGCTCGACGAGCACGCGCCGCGCCTCGAGCAGGTTGTCGATGTAGGCATAGTTGCCGTTGCCGTGGTCGGCGAGCTGTTCCATCGTCGCGTCCTGCAGGTTCCCGGTCCCGAAACCGAGGACGGTGAGGTAGACCCCGGCGTCCCGCTCCCGCTCGATCAACTCGACCAGCTCGCCCTCGCTCGACACGCCGACGTTGAAGTCGCCGTCGGTCGCCAGGATGACCCGGTTGTTGCCCACCTCGATGAAGCTCGCCCGCGCCAAGTCGTAGGCGCGGCGGATTCCGGCGCCGCCGGCCGTGGAGCCGCCGGCTTCAAGGCGTGACAGCGTGTCGAGGATCGTCGCCTTGTGCAGCCCGGAGGTCGGCTCTAGCACCGTTCCCGCCGCGCCCGCGTAGACAACGATCGAGACCAGGTCCTGCGGCCGGAGCTCGGCGACCAGCAGCGAGAACGCCTGCCGGAGCAGCGGCAGCTTGTCGGCGGATTCCATCGACCCGGACACGTCGAGCAGGAAGACCAGGTTGTTGGGCGGCAGGTCGGCCGTGGCCACGGAGCTGGACCGCAATCCGATGTGGACCAGCTGATGGGTCGGCGCCCACGGGCAATCGGCGATCTCGGTGAGGATCCCGAAGGGGTCGCCCCCGTCCGGGTCCGGGTAGTCGTAGTCGAAGTAGTTGATCATCTCTTCGATGCGCACGGCATCGGTGGGCGGCAACTCACCGGCGCGGAGGAAACGGCGCACGTTGGCGTAGGCGGCCGTGTCGACGTCGATCGAGAAGGTTGACAGCGGCGCCCTCGTGACGTCCACGAAACCGGGCGCGTCGATGACGCCGTATTCCTCGGTGTTGAAATCAGTTGTCGGGGCGCCGGTGAGTCCGAGGAGCGCTCCACCCGGCGGGGGCGGCGGAGGAGGAGCCGGCGGCGCGGGAGAGGGAGACGTCTGCGCGATTGGCGGCGGCTGTGTGCGCGCAACGCACCCCGTCAAGACCAGAAGAACTGCGGTCAGCACACCAACCAAGACACGCGGCGATACGCAGCAACCCATGGAACACCTCCTCGAATGCGCTTGTGAGCGCCGCCGTCGAGAATTGACCGACCCCAAGCGGCGCGCTTGCCTTCTTACAAGCTTACCAAGGATATTATGTGACAGTGGTGTCTATTATCTGAGATTGTTCACGAATTAAACGCGAGTTTCTACGGATTTGTGATCACGCCAAGGCTTCGGCCCCGGATCAGCTCCCGTTCGAACTCGGCCAGCGCCGCGAAGATGCAGAACACGAGGCGGCCGGCCGTGGTGGTGCTGTCGATCTGCGCGCCTTGACCGGCGAGCACCCGCAGGCCCACGCTGCGGGCGGACAGATCCTGCACGGTGCGGACCCGATGGGCGAGGTTGCGGCCGAGACGGTCGAGTTTCCAGACCACGAGCACGTCGCCCTTCCTCAGGGTGCCGAAGCAGCGGTCGAATCCGGGCCGGTCGTCGCGACCGCCGGAAGCGAAGTCGTGGTAAAGGTGGGCTGGGTCGTCGATGCCTTCGGCCCGCAGGGCGTCGCGCTGCAGGTCTAGCGACTGGGAGCCAGCCGCTTGTGAGACGCGGGCGATGGCGCTTTCCTGCCAGCACCTCTGTGTGTCTTATCCCATGTCTGATTCTATGTCTTGCATACGTCGAGCGAATGGCTCGGAGAACCGATCGCCGGCTCTCGTCCGATGCGGCGATCGGCCTCGGGGGCAGCCCGCCCTTGCCGTGTTTCTTGAGCGGAGCCGATTCGAACCAGACCCGCCAAACGCCCAAAGTTGCAACACAACCCGTCGTTCTGTAGCGTCAGTTCGAACAGGGCGATAATTTGGTTGTCCATGAACCCCGCGGTGATCGCTCTGCACCTTTGGAGAACCTCTCATCCGGTCCACCCCGGCTCGATCACTCGATGCCAAGCAGCGCCCTCGCAGCCGGCAGCCAGCCCAGATAGTTCAAGATCGTCAGCACCCCTGCCGTCACTGACACTAATGCGAAGATCGCCTTGAAGAACTTCCCCAACGTGCTTCCTTCCGCTCGGCCTGCGTCAAAACCCACTGCCCCCAGAAAAACGAACGGAATCCGGGTCAACCACAGGAACCCGCGCCACAGCCACCAGAACGGATTGATCGTACGGAAAAATGCCGCTCGACTATCAGACTCGTAAAAACCAATAGCCCTTTCTATGAGATCAATTGCATTTCGGGGTGGTATCTGATAGCTGTCGAACTCGAACAGATTAAAAATTAGGTGGATCTGCTGCTTGTATTCCATCGACCGCCGCGGTGGCGTCCACGTTGCGGTCTGGGGTATGCCTGCCGCTTCGATGATGCGCTTAGCTTGAAGAACTGTGTGGTTGATTCGTTCCCGCGCCTGCACAGCCTCAGCGTTCTCTGTCCGGCTTCCTACCGTTTCCGTGTAACGGCTGTTGTTGAAATAATTGACGACATCATTGCGGAATTCTCCCAAGACTCGGAGCCGCTGCGTGTTTTCCCACAGGGAAATGTTCTTGTATGAATTCATAATTCATGCCCCCCTGAGAGCCGATCACCCGGCCAAAAAGAGTTAAACCCTGCGACCATCCTATCGAAAACCCGGACGGCCAATCTTCGGGCTGCTGTGTCGGAACTGATCTGAGTAATAGGAGAAGCCATGCCGAAGGATGCGTTGAGGAGACGTCGGGATCGAAGGCCGGCAGGGTTCTGTCAGGAACAAACGCCCGTTATGATCGAACAGTTTAGTAGCATGGAACATGACGCATTCCATGTTGCGTATCTGTCAGATAAAATACCCGAAGATGCATTCCATGGTCAGGCTGTGAAAACCGTTGCCTATTTGAGGGTCTCGACCGCACAGCAAGACGTGGGCAGCCAGCGCCTCGCCATCCTCGAGTACGCACGCAAACACGACTTCCGCATCGACGATTTCATCGAGGCAACCGCCTCTGGACAGGCTTCCGAAAAGCGCCGCCGGCTCGACGAACTGATGCACGTCCTCCAGCGCGGCGACCGTTTGGTCGTCAGCGAACTCTCCCGGCTCGGCCGGTCGCTGGGTCAGATCGTCGCCATCCTCGACGCCCTCGCCAAGGCAGGCGTCGTTACCCCGGCTTCCACTGCTCAGAACGGAAACTCTTATGGACATTCCAAGAAATCCAGGCAAACGATTGGTGTGTAAGTCCGCATTAGAGCTTAGAGTCTGTCCTGAAAGAAGTTAATTCGTTAACATTTGGAATTGTTTTGATTGCTGTGGCCACCCGGTACAGCGTTGATGGAATTCACAACGGACCCGGATATCATTGCGCGGCCTGGGACGGCTCGCCGAGCCATTCGTCCAGCTTCGACCAGCGCCGCCTTCCTGAAACGTTGCGCACGGCAATCGCCACGGCCTTCTTCTGGCCGACCAGCACCACCAGCCGTTTGCCACGCGTCACGCCGGTGTAGAGCAGGTTCCGCTGGAGCATCACGTAGTGCTGGGTCAGGACGGGGATAACGACGGCGGGATACTCCGAGCCCTGGCTCTTGTGAATGGTCACGGCGTATGCCGGAACCAGGGTGTCCAGTTCGCCGAAGCCATAGGTGAGGGCGCACCCGTCGAAACTTGTGATCAGCTCGCCGGCAGCCAGATCGACATCCTCGACATAACCGATGTCCCCGTTATAGACCTCCTTGTCGTAATCGTTCTCGATTTGCATGACCTTGTCGCCGGGCGCGAAGGTCCAGCCGAAGCGTTCTACCTTGCGTTCACCAGCGGGATTAAGGGCGGCCTGCAGCTCGATGTTGAGCGAGCGGGCACCGGCGCCACCGCGGTTCATCGGGCACAGCACCTGAATGTCGCGGAACGGATCGAACCCGAAGCGCTTCGGGATGCGCGTCTTCACCAATTCGATGATCCGCTGGACAGCGGTTTCCGGATCGTCTGCCAGGACGAAGTAGAAGTCGCTGTCGTGGGGAGGTCTGGAAAGATCGGGAATGGAGCCCCGGTTGATCCCGTGCGCACTGGTGACGATCCGGCTCCGCGCCGCCTGACGGAAAACCTCGGTCAGTCGCACGACCGGGACCGCGCCCGAGGCAATGATGTCGGCCAGCACCTGGCCCGGTCCGACCGAAGGCAGTTGGTCGATGTCGCCCACGATCAGCAGAGCGGCCTCATCGGGGACGGCCCTCAGCAAGGCCTGCATCAGCATGACATCCACCATTGAGGTTTCGTCAACGACCAGCAGGCCGCAGTCGAGAGGGTTGTCGGCGTTGCGCTTGAACCCGCCGCTCCTGGGATCGACTCCCAGCAGCCGGTGGATCGTTTTTGCCGCGAAACCGGTCGCCTCGGTCATCCGCTTGGCGGCGCGGCCGGTCGGCGCGCAGAGCAGAAGGGTCACGCCCTTGGCAGCCAGGATCTGCAGGATGGCGTTGACGAGGGTCGTCTTGCCCACGCCCGGACCGCCGGTGATGACCCATGCCTTGGAGATCAGGGCCTGTCGAACCGCATCGGCCTGGCTTGCCGCCAGCGACAGGCCGGTCTTCCCCTCGACCCAGGGTAGCGCCTTCCCGGCATCGATATCCGGCCAGGGGAGCCTGCTGCCCGCAATCCGCAGAAACCTCTCGGCAATTGTCCGTTCAGCCCGGTACAGGCCGCCGAGAAAAATACAGCGGGTCCCGGCCACCGTGTCCGCAACGACCGTCCCCTCGGCCAGTTCCAGATCCAGCGCGGTCTGCACTAATTTTTCGGGAACTTCCAGCAATTCGACGGCGAGCGGCGCAAGCTCTTCGGCCGGCAGGCCGCAATGCCCGTCGTCCATCGCCTCGGTGAGCGCATAAGAGATCCCCGCGCGCACCCGGATCGTGGCTGTTCTCTCAATGCCAAGCTTCATGGCAATCGCGTCGGCGGTCTTGAACCCGATGCCACGAATATCCCGTGCAAGGCGGTACGGGTTCTCGCTCATGACCTGGACCGCATCCACGCCGTAGGTCTTGTAGATCCGTACCGCGCGCGCCGTGCCGACACCGTGACTGTGCAGAAAAACCATGACCTCGCGGACGATCTTCTGTGCTGCCCAGGCCGCGGTGATACGCGCGGCCCGCACATGCCCGATGCCGGCCACCTCACGCAACCGTTCCGGTTCCCCCTCGATGATATCGAACACCTTCTCGCCGAACGCCTGAATCATCTTCCCGGCGTAGACCGGCCCGATGCCGCGGATCATGCCGGAGCCGAGGTATTTTTCCATGCCCTCGATCGACGACGGCGAGGATGTGCGCATAAAACGCGCCTTGAATTGCTGGCCATGGGTCAGGTCGTTGACCCATTCCCCCGATGCCGTAATCCATTCCCCGGTCGAGACTATGGCGGCGTGGCCGACAACGGTCACAAGGTCGGGATGGCCCCGAGCCTTGATGCGCAGGACACAAAACCCATTATCGGCATTGTGGAACGTCACCCGTTCGACCAGGCCGGCCAGCACTTCCTGATTGGACGATCCGTCCGCGGGCGAACCGGGAGGCTCACCGGTCGTGGCAGTCATAATAAAATCACGCCAGGGCGATATCGGTACGGGCGAAATCACCCTTCTTGAACAGGAGAGGCTCCCCTGTCGTTTTCCCGAGCGCGTAGGCGAAACAATCGCCGAAAACCAGCCCGCCCTGTTCAGCGGAGGACAACCTGCTGCTCGTCGTCGAGGAGATCTTGAGCCAGGCACATGCTGCGTTTACGGCCGCGCGACCAGCATGAGGGGCATAGCGGAGGTTGAGGAGCCGAGTATGACCCTTCACCGGTATACCTTGTCGCGGCTACCGACCCTCACCACCAGGACACGCAAAGCATCGTCCTGAATGTCGCAGATCACGCAGCGATCCCCTACCCGATAACGCTACAACTTACTCAGCAGGCCGGTCAGTGCCTTGCCCAGGTTCCGTGGGTCCTTCAGTCCTGTAACCCACTCGTTCATGTAATCGACAATACATCGAGCCATTTACTTGTTGAGCTTACGCATCTGAGTTCGTGCGGATGCTGTGAGGCTCCTGATGATGCTTCAGTGCCTTGCGAAAGAATGCCTTCGCCGCCGCGATGCCCCGTGTTCGACTGAGAAAGAACTCCACGGTATTGCCCTGTCCATCCACGGCTCGATACAGGTACATCAACTGGCCCCGCACCTTTATGAACGTTTCATCGACTCGTCAGCTCCCACCCACCGGTCGCTCGAATCGCCGCCAACGCTTCTCGCAGGTTTCGGCATAGCGAACCACCCAACGCAAGATCGTGGTGTGCGAAATCGATAAACCCCGCTCACCTAAAATCACGACCAGGTCTCGGTAACTCAGTTTGAAGCGAAAATACCAGCGCAGGCAGAGGAGAATGGTGTCGTCTTCGAACCAACGTCCAGCAAATAGAGGATTCCGTTCAGTTTTGCGATGCGCCATATCCCATTACCGCCAATCCTCTTGCCTATCTGCACCAGAACCCCGCGCACCGCAAAGGAAACGATCGAAGCTGTCCTGACACGAACTTCGAACGGCTAGATTGAAGACTCGCCCAGGACCAGTTTGCCCAAAGGTGCGGTCCTGCAACTTCACGCAAGCAGACGTCATCGAGTCAAGCCCATTCTTAGTTGAAACTCTCCACGGCTCACGATGGGTCACGCAACCTTCTTCTTCGATTTCGTCGACGTGTTCGCCTGAATCTTCAGTTCTCGCTTGAGGGCTTCGCGGAGCTTCGGAAGATGACGGTAGCCGATCACCTTCCTCAGACGCGGTTCGATGTCGATGAGTGCAGTCGCCAACCAGCGCTGCCGCTGACTCGAGTTCTTCCAATGATCGACCTTCGCGCACCTTTCCTCGACAAGGGCATTGACCGATTCCAGGCAATTCGTCGTCTTGAACGATCGGCCCAGAACCCCGTACACGCCGAGGCGATGCAACGTGAGGGTCTCCTCCAGGCCTTCCTCAAGGCTCGCAGCCCCCGATTGGTTTCGCTCTTCGAGCTCTCCATGGAGCTCTTCGAGGGCCGCCCGAGCTTCGTTGTACTCCGGGCGCTCGTAGGCCCGCTGAAGCCGCCGTCGCCACACGGCTTGCTCGGTCTTCGATAGGTATCTCACGACGTTCTCGCGTTTGTGCCATTGGCAGCGTTGGACGAGGGCTCGATTGTGGAATGCCCTTTTGACTGCCGCCCGCAGACCTTTGCCGCCGTCGACAATCACCAGCACGCCTTCAGAGATGTCCAGGCCCCGCTCCATCAATGAACGGAGAAACGGAGTCAGTACCTGCTCGTTCTCCGTGTCCGTCTCCACGAAGCCTAAGAAGCGCTTTTCGCCCGAAAGCGTGATGCCTAGGGCCACCACCATCATGGCGTCGGCAAACGCCTTCCCGTCCAGGAAGATCGCCACGACGTCCTCGCCCGACAGATCCCGCTCCTGCATCTCCCGCAGTTTCGCGGCACTCGCCTTGACAAAACCTCGAGACACCGTCGAACTCGACAGTCCGATCGCTCCTGGAATCGCTGCCGCGGCCGACTCGTAGTTCCGGCAGGAGATCCCATAAAGCACACGTCTGAGAAGCAGCTCATTCACCGCGCCACCCGGACTGAGTTCATCGTAGGACCGGAGCGGAATCTCCCCGCCCGCCACGCTGCGAACCCGGGGAACCCGAACCGGCACCCGCTGGCCCCCAAGCCCCACCGTCCCTGGATTGCTCCCGTGACGCCGACCCCGCAACGACGCCTTCTTTCGCGCGTATCGCTCCCCCGCCAACGCCTTCACTTCCTCGTCGAGCAACTCTTCTACCTGCATCAATCCCAACGGGACCAACGCCCGGATCATCTCCACCTTCGAGTCCACATCCAGTCCCGTGTACTCCTCACGACCTGGACCTCACCCAGCACACGCGACTTCTTGCGTTTCTTGACCGAACGTAACAGACTCCTCATCCCGGCTCCTTTCTCTTACAGGCTTGATCTTCTTTTTTCCAATGCCATCAAACCATAGGGTTTGGAGCCGTTTCAATTTCCAACTAAGATTGGAACACGTTCGACGTCATCTGTCGGGATGATCGAGCGCGTAGTCTATACTCGACATCACCTAAGGACCACTCGACAGAACAACGAATGAAGAAAAAAACAGTATTTGTGGCTGCTGCCCTGTGGCTCGGAATGGCCTGCGGAATTGGAGTCCGGGCACAGGGACGCGAGGTGCTTCTGGGCGGCCTCGGTGCGGACATGGAAGTGGACGCGGCCCGGCAGCGTCTATACGTATCCGTCCCTTCCAGCGAACAGGTCGTGGTCATTTCCACCGAGACCTACGAGATCATCGAACGAATAACGTTTGAAACGGAGCCTCGCAGAATCGACATCAGCATCGACGGCAGCCTGCTGTTCGTTGCTCTCGACGCGTTCAGTTCCGTCGCCTTCGTCGATCTTGAAACGTTCGACTTCAGCCAGGTAGAAATCTACACCGAATTGGGTAGCGCTCGCACCTGGGACGTGATCGAAGGACGCCCCGGTCGTGTGTTTGTGTCCGCTAACGGAGGCGGCAGGTTTTCCTACATTGTGATGATCGATCGTGATGCGAACAACGCGGCGATACGTGTCGCTGGCGGCGCGATCATTCGGGATCACCCGATATTCGCCCGCAGTCCCGACCGGACCGCTCTCTATGTCGGAGCGGGTGACTACTCGGACTCGCTTTACAAGCTGGATATTTCCGAGAATCCGGGCTCGGGTACAACGGCGGCGCCGATCATCCTGGCAAACAGGCACGGTTACGTGTCGGGAACCCACGCGCTGGCCCTCAGCCCCGACGGCAACATCTATACGGCGAGTGGACAGGTTCTCGAAACCGGTTCGTTCAATCAGGTCGGCAAGGTTGGCGCGGGCGTACCACGGGTCAGCGACGATGGTTCCCTGGTGTACGTCGCCCAGGCGCCCGATACGATCTCTGTCTATGAGACGACCACGTATGCCCTGGTGGGCTCGGTGACCACACCGTGCAGCATGGACTCGATCCATGCCTTCGACATCCTTCCGAACGGAACCGAATACGTCATTCAGGCCGACGACATCGTGTGCGCGGGACCCCTGGACGTGATCGAACCTCCGACCGACGGCATCTTCGCGAAGGATTCTCTGGGGGGACTGGGAGCGGACATGGAAGTGGACGCGGCGCGACAGCGTCTGTACGTATCCGTCCCTTCCCGCAACCAGGTCGTGGTCATTTCCACCGAGACCTTCGAGATCATCGAACGAGTAACGGTTGGAACCGGACCTCGCGGAATCGACATCAGCGTCGACGGCGGCCTGCTGTTCGTTGCACTCGACGGGGGCGGTGCCGTCGTCTTCCTCGATCTTGAAACGTTCAACTTCAACAAGTTAGAAATCGGCACGGAACTGGGTAGCCCTCGCACTTGGGACGTGATCGAAGGACGCCTCGGTCGCGTGTTTGTGTCCGCTCACCGATTCACACAGTCAACCTTCATTACGATGATCGATCGCGATGCGAACAACGCGGCGACGCGGGTAACCGACTTCTGGCTCCTTCTGGATCGCCCGATATTCGCCCGTAGTCCCGACGGGACCGCTGTTTATGTCGGAGACGATGGTTCCGCGCCGAACTCGCTTCACAAGCTGGATATTTCCGAGAATCCGGGCTCGGGTACAACGTTGGCACCGATCATCCTGGAAGACAGGCACGATTACGTATCGGGAACCGGCGAACTGGCCCTCAGCCCCGACGGCAACATCATCTATACGGCGAGTGGACAGGCTCTCAGAACCGACTCGTTCAACCAGGTCGGTATTGTTGGCGCGGGCGTGCCTCGCGTCAGCGACGATGGCTCTCTCGTGTACGTCGCCCAGGCACCCGATATGATCTCTGTCTATGCGACGGCCACGTATACGCTCGTCGGTTCGATAACCACGCCGTGCAGCATGGACTCGATCCATGCCTTCGACATCCTTCCGAACGGAACCGAATACGTCATTCAGGCTGACGACTTCGTATGCACGGGAACCCTGGACGCGTTCGAACCTCCGGCCGAAGACGTCATCACGAAGGATTCTCTGGGGGGACTGGCAGCGGACATGGAAGTGGACGCGGCCCGGCAGCGTCTGTACGTATCCGTCCCTTCCCGCAACCAGGTCGTGGTCATTTCCACCGAGACATACGAGATCATCGAACGGGTAACGGTTGGAGCGCAGCCTCGCGGAATCGACATCAGCATCGACGGCAGGCTGCTGTTCGTTGCTCTCGACGGGGCCGGTTCCGTCGTCTTTCTCGATCTTGAAACGTTCAACTTCAGCAACGTAGAGATCAGCGCGGAATTGGATGACCCTCGCACCTGGGACGTGATTGAAGGACGCCCCGGTCGCGTGTTTGCGGTCGCTAGAAGCGCAGGCAGCTCCTATATTGTGATGATCGATGGCGACGCGAACAACGCGGCGATACGTGTCGCCGCCGGCGCCACGATCAGTGGGCGTAGCCCGAAATTCGCCGGCAGTCCCGACGGGACCGTTCTCTATGTCGGAGCGGGTTACACGTGGAACTCGCTTTTGAAGCTGGATATTTCCGAGAATCCGGGCTCGGGTACAACGGCGGCGCCCATCGTCCTGCAAGGCGGCGTGTATGGAACCTACCAACTGGCCCTCAGCCCCGACGGCAACATCATCCATACGGCGGCCGGACAGGCTCTCAATACCGGCTCGTTCAATCAGGTCGGTCTTGTTGGCGCGGGTGTGCCGCGCATCAGCGTCGATGGCTCTCTCGTGTACGTCGCCCAGGTGCCCGATACAATCTCCGTCTATGAGACGGCCACGCATACGCTGGTCGCTTCGATGACCACGCCGTGCAGCATGGAATTGATCCATGCCTTCGACATCCTTCCGAACGGAGAGGACTACGTCATTCTGGCCGACGACTTCGTGTGCACGGGAACCCTGGACGAAATCGAACCTCCGACCGACGACATCTTCCCGAAGGATTCTCTGGGGGGACTGGGTGCGGACATGGAAGTGGATGCCGCCCGGCAGCGTCTCTACGTCTCCGTCCCTTCCCTCAACCAGGTCGTTGTCATTTCCACCGAGACCTACGAGATCATCGAACGGGTAAGGGTTGGTACGGGGCCTCGCGGAATCGACATGAGCGCCGACCAGCGCCTGCTGTTCGTTGCACTCGACGGGGGCGGTTCCGTCGTCTTCCTCGATCTTGAAACGCTCGACTACAGCAAGGTAGAAATCGGCAGGGAATTGGGTAGCCCTCGTACGTGGGACGTGATCGAAGGGCGCCACGGTCGCGTGTTTGCGTCCGCCGACGAATTCAGAGGGTTTTCCTATATTGCGATGATCGATCGTGATGCGAACAACGCGGCGGTACGGGTTGACGGCAACATGTTTGCTCAGGGTCGACCGAAAATTCGCCAGCAGTCCCGACCGGGCCGCTGTCTATGTCGGAGGGTATAACTCGCTTTACAGTCTGGATATTCCCGACAATCCGTTCTCGGATCCGACGTTGGTGGGACCGTTCTTCCTGCAAAAGTTTTACGGTTCCGTGTCGGAACTGGCCCTCAGCCCCGACGGCAACATCATCTATACGGCGAGTGGACACGCTCTCAGCACCCGCTCGTTGAATCAGGTCGGCATGGTTGGCGCGGGCATGCCGCGCGTCAGCGACGATGGTTCCCTGGTTTACGTCGCCCAGGTGCCCGATTCGATTTCCGTCTACGAGACAACCACATATACCCTGATTGGTTCGATCACCACACCGTGCAGCATGGACTCGATCCATGCCTTCGACATCCTTCCGAAAGGAGCGGATTACGTCATTCAGGCCGACGACTCGATCTTGGAGGACTACGTCATTCAGGCCGACGACTTCGTGTGCACGGGAACCCTGAGCCTGCGGCGTCCGGCGAGTAAATCGTTCTTGGTCCCGGATCGCGGTGGCCAATCCATCACGAGTGGCGGCTCAGCAGAGGCCGTGCAGATAGGCTATGGGCGCATCCGCGCTGACGCGGGTTCGACCACTCCTTCCGGGATCGCGATTTTCCAATTCAGGGACAATCAAGGCGTACTCATTTCCGAAGCGGGTATCCCGGCCGCCGAGCCTGTTCGGGAGGGCCGGATCTTTGCCGAAGTGAACGGTCCGGTCAATACCGGATTGGCCATCGCCAATCCAAACGACGAGACGGCAATCATCCGCTTCTATTTCACCGACTCCAGCGGCACCAATGCAGGTAGCGGGACCGTCGAGCTCGGGGCGCACCAGCATATTGCAAAATTCCTGGATCAGCTCCCATTCAACGGTGGAAGTGCGGTATTGGGGACCTTCACGTTTGAATCATCGGTTCCCATCGCGGTCATCGCTCTTCGGGGATTCACCAACGAAGCCGGTGAGTTCCTGATGACGACGCTCCCGGTCGCCCCCCTGTCGCCGGCCGCTACGGAGACGGTCTACATCCCCCACTTTGCAGCGGGTGGTGGATGGGTGACTCAGGCCATTCTCGTGAACCCAACGGATCGGACGATCACGGGAACGGTCGGGTTCCTTGGACCGGGCAGCGGCACGACTGCGGCCCCTCCCGTGATCCTGACGCTTGACGATGGCTCGACGGGATCGAGTTTCGAGTATTCCATTCCTCCCCGCAGCGTTCAGCGATTCACAACCTCGAATCCCTCTGGAGCGCTGAACAGTGGTTCTGTGCGAGCGACTCCCCACAGCGGAAACGCGGCGCCTTCCGGTCTCGTCGTCTTTTCTTATGCCCCCGCTGGAAAGACCCTTTCGGAAGCGGGCGTGCCCGCGCTGCCCAACGGATCGGCATTTCGTGTCTATGCCGAAGCTTTCGGTACGCGAGGCCAGATGGGTTCGATAAGCACCGGACTGGCCATCGCCAACACGGCGGATACATCCAATACGGTGACGCTGGAGGTGACGCACCTCGATGGATCGCTGGCTGTCGCCCCGGCCACACTCGCGCTTCCACCGTCGGGCCAGGTTGCCCGTTTCCTGGACGAGTTCTTTTCACTGCCGGACAACTTCTCCGGAGTGCTCCGTGTCACCTCGACCGCCGATGTCGCGATCGTCGCGTTGAGATTGCGTATCAACGAGAAGGGCGAGATCAAGGTGACGACGCTCGCTCCATCGAACGAGAGGGATCCTTCGACCTCAGAGGAGAGATTCTTCCCACATATCGCGGACTCCGGGGGCTGGTCCACACAGTTCATCCTGTTCAGCGGAACCGCAGGCCAGGCCTCGTCGGGAACACTCACTTTTATCGATGCGTTCGGTCAACCGCTGGATCTACCCATCACCCGAGCCCAACCCTGAGAGGCTAAGGCGTGTGTGGGACAACGGCCAGCGGATAGCCGTGGCCGGACTGCAAGGCAGGGGTGCCCACTGGAGAAGCCGCAGTCAAGGCGGCGTGTTGTCGTTCTGGAGCCGGACAATAGTTACCTGAACCGCCCCGGGTTTTCCGGCGTACTGGTCGTAGAGAATGACATTGTCCCATTCGATCGGGCTGACATGGCGCAGCAGGTCGGGATCGAACGGGAAGTCCGGCGCGGCGGCAATCCGTGAGATCTCCTTGGCCTGCTCTATTCCCTCCCGCCCCAATGGGGCAGGTCACTTCGCTGTGTGCAGGCGCTCCTGCCCAATTTCAGGATGAGTGAGAGGGTTCTTACCGGTTCATCCCCATATTGCGTCTCTAAATCTTCCGGCATGATGTAGAACTCTCTAAATACCCTGGCAGATCTGCCCGTTCTCAGTCAGGTATTTCGCCAACGACTGACTGTCGCTGCGCTCTACGATTCGCTATGCTTCCATGTGGTGGTTCCTCCTTTTCCAGGAACGCCGAGACCTTAGGGAAGGGGGGGGCTCCATATTGTCGGTGAGCGCCCGTCGCGTCAAGCGCCTATGCCCAGCTAACCGCCGGCTGCCGGTCCCGGCAGGCTGATAAGCAGAACTGCCGGAATGATGACGGCCAGCCACGCGCCAAGACAGACGACTACCGCACGCCACGTGGTCGTGAAATCCAGCGCTTGACGAGCGTTGTTGCATGGACCGGAGCGGAGGTGGAATTCCCCCTTTCCTCAAGCCGTAGCGTCAGGCGAGGGGTGAACCGCCCCGGGTTTCCCGGAGACTCCATTACTTGAGAAGATGGGAGTCATTATGGGAAGAGCAAGCAGATATGCACCCGAGGTTCGGGAACGTGCGGTACGAATGGTGGCCGAGCA
Organism: Terriglobia bacterium; assembly: GCA_965206125.1. Taxonomy (GTDB): domain Bacteria; phylum Acidobacteriota; class Terriglobia; order 20CM-2-55-15; family 20CM-2-55-15; genus CAXWPM01. The sequence goes on along the minus strand of CBDBIN010000031.1, from coordinate 8,337 downwards.
CCAGGGGGAGTACGCCTCACAGTGGGCGGCAATGGCGTCGATCGCTGCGAAGATCGGTTGTACCCCAGAAACACTGCGTAAGTGGGTCCGGCAAACAGAGCGTGATATGGGCCAACGTGGGGGCCTGACCAAGGACGAGAAACAACGGCTAAAGGAACTGGAACGGGAGAATCGTGAGCTGAAACGAGCGAACGAGATCCTGCGCAAGGCGTCAGCGTTTTTCGCACAGGCGGAACTCGACCGCCGACCCCGGTGATGGCGGATTTCATCGAGACGAATCGAGGCCGGTATGGGGTCGAGTCGATCTGCAGTGTGCTGCCGATCGCCCCATCGACGTTCTAGGAGCACCAGGCACGGGAAAAGAATCCAGATCGATTGCCCGCGCGTGCGAAGCGCGACGCGAAGCTTCGAGTCGAGATCGATCGGGTCTGGAGGGAAAACCGTCAGGTCTATGGCGTCCGCAAGGTCTGGAAGCAATTGAATCGCGAGAACACAGACGTTGCCCGTTGTACCGTTGAACGAAGGATGCGGGAAATGGGGCTTGAAGGCGTGGTTCGGGGCCGGAAGATCAAGACCACGATCCCGGATGAAGTAGCTCTCAGACCCGCCGATCTTGTGGATCGGGACTTCAGCGCGACCCGTCCCAATGAGCTGTGGATCGCGGATCTCACGTATGTTGCAACATGGCGAGGGTTTGTTTACGTCGCATTCGTCATCGATGTCTTCTCCCGAAAGATCGTCGGTTGGCGAACGATGAATTCGCTAAACACTGACATTGCCTTGGATGCGCTGGAGCAGGCCCTCTGGTCGCGCCCTGACACTGAAGGTTTGATTCATCACAGCGACCGCGGCGTCCAATATCTGTCGATGCGGTATACGGAACGATTGGCCGAGGCCGGAATTGAGCCGTCGGTTGGGAGCATCGGGGACTCCTACGACAATGCCATGGCCGAATCTGTAATCGGGTTATTCAAGACCGAAGTCATTCGAAGAGAGGGGCCCTGGCGAGGTCTTGACGATGTGGAGTACGCGACACTCGACTGGGTGTCTTGGTACAACGAGCACCGCCTTCTCGAACCGATCGGATACATTCCTCCAGTCGAGTTCGAGCAGGTGTACTATCGCAACGAAGCAACTCCAGTCACCGTGGCCGGAGTCAACTAAAATGGTCTCCGGGAAACCCGGGGCGGTTCATTGTGTTCCTTGGTAGGTTGAAGCGCCTTTTTGAGGCTTCGCTGGCTCAAACCATAGTTCTGAGCCAGATCTATTGCGGGCTCAAGCCAGAACTTCGCTTCTCCGTCTGCCCCCTGCACGTGAATGTGCATTCGCTTTTCCTCGCGAGAGAAAAAGTAAAAGCGCAATCCGCTCTCACGAAAGACCGTCGGACTCATACGATTATGCTATACCGATCAAGATGAAGTGTTGGAGGTGCTCCCCAGACTTCGGAGAGAAAATCCGGAGTCTTACCTGTACTGACCCTGATTTCCTGGACAGAGTGAACTCACCATAATCAAGCCGCCGACGCGAGAGTAAGACGCTCTCGCGCCTGAAAGGGTAGCGCCCATATTGGTTTGAAATACAACATAAGGATCCGTTGTTTAGCGGACCAGGGCGCGATCAAGAACGTACTGACCGTAGAGAACCATTCGATCGGGCTGACGTGCTGGAGCAGGGTTGCGTCAACGCCTTCCTTGGTGACAGCCCCGGCTCGCCCCGTCCGCGTGATCTGCTTGGCTTGCCAATTGGCTTCAAGACGGAACAATCATGGCCGGATGTCTAAAATAACGTCCGTCATTTCAGACAAGAGCTGTCTAGCCAATTCACAGTTTGATGAGACGATGTCCTTCCGCCCCAGAGCAGGCCGTGAGGTTCAGGCACCGATATCTTCGTCACCCCACCGTTGGTCAGCGGCCCGTGATCGCGGGCGGCTGCCTGGTTTCAAAGCTCTACCATCAAGGCTCGTCTCTCCACCGAATGAGTGGCGGAAGTGCTCTCCCGCTGGCGGTCCGGACGCGTTTTTCTCAGAGGGCGTGAGCCTTCTCCTTCTCTGCCCGTCCGGTTTCCCTCCGTCAGGGTGAGTCGGGAGTCCATGATGCTGCTGAATCCGGAAAGTCGGCTCGGATTGCTGGAGTCCGCACACTGTTCCACGCCGTACCGGCATGCGCGCATTTGTACCCAGGGCTCGGGCCTCCAGGCCCGAGCCCTCAGGGACTCGCTGGAGGCGTCGTCGGCTTCACGGCCAACTCCAGCGGTTGCCCGTTCTGCCCCGTGAAGCGGATTAATCCCGACGAGGTCTGGCCTGCCGTCCCGCTGAAGAGGACGAACTGGGTCGTCCATCCGCCGGAATCCACAAAATGGGGAAAGAACAGGTCGGATGCGTGGGCGGCCGCGTTTTCTTCGGCCGGCGGTGTCGTCGTGACCACAATATCGAACCGCTGGTTGGTTGTCAGCCGAAGGCCGACGACGGCGATGTCGGGCGTTGGGGAGGCAATCCTGAGAATTCCTGAAAATGGTGTGGTCAATGTGGGGAAGAATTCGTCGCTGAATCGAGCGACTTGGCCCGATGCGGGGAGGGTGAGGGACTCGGTGAGTCCCGTGGCTGAGCCGTCCAGTGCCGTCAATTCAAGCGACACGACGGTGGCCGTCTCCGATGTGTTGGTCAGGGCGATGCCACTGCGCACCGAGCCGGGCTGGCCGGGGGTGCCGCTCGTCTCCGCATAAACACGGAACGCGTTTCCGGAGATGGAGGCCGGGACACCGGCTTCGGAGACGGTCACGCCGGCGTTCTGGTAAGAGAAGATGCTCACTCCCGACGGGGCGGGCGTGGCCGAGGTCGGCCACCACCCGGACCGAGCCGGTCTGAATGGGGCCAGCGGGACTGGCGGTCTGGAAGCGCGTCGCACTGCGTGGGGGGATCGCATAGGGGAATGTCGATCCATCCCTCCCATCGGCAAGCGTCAGCATTGCCGGCCCGGCGTTCGCGGTCTCGCTGCCGGGGCCGAGGAACTGAACGCTCCCCTGGATCGGGGCGTGCGTGGGATTGACGAGAATGACCTGTGTCGTCCATCCGGCGCCCGCCGCGAAATGCGGAAAGTAGACCGTGTCGGCGGTGCCTGCAGTGAGTGGCGCGACGGGAAGCGTCGTCATCAGGAACTCGGAGCGCTCATTGACGAGCCCGCGCAGCGCAATGACGGCGACCGGCAGGTCGGAGCTGAAGGTGAACGTGCCCCCCACTGCGGTGCCTCCGTTAAACGGATCCTCGTCCAGAAATTGTGCGATCTGTTCCCGGGGCCCCAGCGTGAACGTGCCGGGGCCGGAGTCAATGCCTTGGCTATCGGTGAAGAAGAATGCGATCGTGGCGGCGGTGCCGTTGGGATTGGCCATGGCGACCCCGGTCCGGAGAGCGCCGTACGTTTCGGCAAAGATCCGTCCTTCCAGCACGGCGGCGGCGGCGGGGACGCCGGCTTCCGAGACGAGAATCCCGTTTTGCCGCAAGCCGAATATGGCCAGTCCGGCCGGCGCGGTCATCCCCGCATCGGTCTCCACCTGTCCATATCCGGCAACGAGCGCGGGGGAGGCGCCCTGGGAGGTGAGGGAAACACCGCCCTGCTCTGGAATGGAGAACCGTTGCGTGGCGGACGTACCGGTCGGACTCAGCAGACGGATGCGGTCATTGCCCGCATCGGCGATGTAGAGGTTGCCTGCCCCGTCCACCGCCACGCCACGGGGAGAGCTGATCTGCGCCTGGCTCGCCGGTCCGCCGTCCCCGCTGAAGCCTCGACGCCCCGTGCCCGCCACCGTCGTGATCGTCCCGGTGGTGGAATCGACCCTGCGGATGCGGTCATTGCCCGCATCGGCGATGTAGAGGTTGCCCGCACCGTCGATCGCCACGCTTGTGGGAAGCTCAATCTGCGCCTGGCTCGCCGGTCCGCCGTCCCCGCTGAAGCCTCGACGCCCCGTGCCCGCCACCGTCGTGATCGTCCCGGTGGAGTCGACCTTGCGGATACGGAAGTTGGTTCTATCGGCGATGTAGAGGTTGCCTGCCCCGTCCACCGCCACGCCTGTCGGGAAGTTCAGACGCGCCTGGCTCGCCGGTCCGCCGTCCCCGCTGAAGCCTCGACGCCCCGTGCCCGCCACCGTCGTGATCGTCCCGGTGGAGTCGACCTTGCGGATCCGGTGGCTCCTATCGGCGATGTAGAGGTTGCCTGCCCCGTCCACCGCCACACCTGTGGGAGAGCTGATCTGCGCCTCGCTCGCCGGTCCGCCGTCGCCACCGAAAGTGTTCACACCCCCCGCCACCGTCGTGATCGTTCCGGTGGTGGAGTCGACCTTGCGGATCCGGTGGTCGTCCGCATCGGCGATGTAGAGGTTGCCTGCCCCGTCCACCGCCACGCCTGTGGGATAGGAGAGCCATCCCTGACGTGCCGGACCGCCGTCCCCCCTGAAATAGAACCCCCCAGTGCCCGCAATCGTCGTGATCGTCCCTGCGGAGTCAACCCTGCGGATCCGGCCGTTGTCCCAATCGGCGATGTAGAGGTTGCCTGCCCCGTCCACCGCCACGCCTGTGGGAGAGCTGATCTGCGCTTGGCTCGCCGGGCCACCATCGCCGCCGAAACCGCGCTCTCCCGTGCCCGCAATCGTCGTGATCGTCCCAGTGGAGTCGACCTTGCGGACGCGGTTGCTGTTCCAATCGGCGATGTAGAGGTTGCCCGCTCCGTCCACCGCCACGCCTGTGAGACGGTCGATTCCCGCCTGAGTTGCCGGAGCGCCGTCCCCGCCGAACCCGGCCTCCCCCGTCCCCGCCACGGTCGTGATCGTCCCGGTGGAATCGACCCTGCGGACGCGGTGGTTGCCGGCATCGGCGATGTAGAGGTTGCCCGCTCCGTCCACCGCCACGCCTGTGGGAGAGCTGATCTGCGCTTGGCTCGCCGGTCCGCCGTCCCCGCCGAAACCGTGCTCTCCCGTCCCCGCCACGGTCGTGATCGTCCCGGTGGAATCGACCCTGCGGACGCGGTGGTTGCCGGCATCGGCGATGTAGAGGTTGCCCGCTCCGTCCACCGCCACGCCTGTGGGAGAGGAGAGCCATCCCTGACGTGCCGAACCGCCATCGCCGCCGAAACCGTGCTCTCCCGTCCCCGCCACGGTCGTGATCGTCCCGGTGGAGTCGACCTTGCGGATACGCTGGTTGCCGCTATCGGCGATGTAGAGGTTGCCCGCCCCGTCCACCGCCACGCCCTCGGGACAGTTGATCTGCGCTTGGCTCGCCGGGCCGCCATCGCCGCCGAAACCGCGCTCTCCCGTGCCCGCAATCGTCGTGATCGTCCCGGTGGAGTCGACCTTGCGGACGCGGTTGTTGTTCCTATGGGAGATATAGAGGCTACCCGCCCCGTCCACCACCACGCTATCGGGAGAGTTGACCCACGCCTGAGTTGCCGGACCGCCGTCTCCGCTGAAACCGAACTCCCCCGTGCCCGCCACGGTCGTGATCGTCCCAGTGGAGTCGACCTTGCGGATACGATCATTGCCGCTATCGGCGATGTAGAGGTTGCCCGCTCCGTCTGCCGCCACGCCATAGGGAGAGTTGATCTCCGCCTGAGTCGCCGCCCCGCCATCGCCGCTGAAACCGAATTCCCCCGTGCCCGCCACGGTCGTGATCGTCCCGGTGGAGTCGACCTTGCGGACGCGGTTGCTGCTCCTGTCGGCGATGTAGAGGTTGCCCGCCCCGTCTACCGCCACGGCCTCGGGAGCGGTGAGCTGCGCTTGAGTCGCCGGTCCGCCGTCTCCACCGGAACCGAGCCCCCCTCCCCCCGCCACGGTCGTGATCGTCCCGGTGGAATCGATCTTGCGGATGAGGCCGTTGCCGGTATCGGCGATGTAGAGGTTGCCCGCCCCGTCCACCGCCACGCCTCTGGGCCAGGAGAGCGTCGCTTGACGCGCCGGACCGCCGTCTCCGCCGGGACCACTCACCCTCGGTATCCCCGCCACGGTCGTACCCGTCCCCGCGGAATCGACCTTGAGGATGCGGTGGTTGCTTCTGTCGGCGATATAGAGGTTGCCCGCCCCGTCCACCGCCACGCCTGTGGGAGAGATGAGCGTCGCCCGAGTCGCCGGGTCTCCATTCCGGAAAGATTCGGAACCCATCCCGCCCGCCACGGTCGTGATCGTCCCGGTGGAGTCGACCTTGCGGATCCGGTCGTTGCGCACATCGGCAAAGTAGAGGTTGCCCGTGCTGTCCACCGCTACGCCATAGGGAGAGTCGATCTGCGCCTGAGTCGCCGGTCCGCTGTCACCGCTGTCACCGGGCTCCCCCGTGCCCGCCACGGTCGTGATCGTCCCGGTCGAGTCGACCTTGCGGATCCGGTAGTTACCGGTATCGGTAAAGTAGAAGTTGCCCGTGCTGTCCACCGCTACGCCTGTGGGAGCGGCGAGCGTCGCCTGAGTCGCCGCCCCGCCATCGCCGCTGAAACCGAGCTCCCCCGTGCCCGCCACGGTCGTGATCGTCCCGGTGGAGTCGACCTTGCGGATGCGGTGGTTGCTGCTGTCGGCGATGTAGAGGTTGCCCGCACCGTCGACCGCCACACCCGCGGGACGGGCGATCCGCGCCTGAGTCGCAGGGCCGCCGTCCTCAAGCACTCGCCGCCCGGCGAAAGTATCGATTCTATAGCTAGTCTGAAGTTGCGCCCAGGCCACTGGGGTGAGTAGCGCCAGGCAGCCGATCAGAGAAGTGAACCTGGCCAGGAAACGCCCCCCGGACCGCCCATAGGCCCGACGTGGGCGGCGATTACCGGTCCGGTCCGGGAAGAACTCATCGGCGAGGCCCGCCCGGTCGCCGCTCACAAACGCGCCTCGCGCCAACCGCGCGGTGGCAACGCTGAAAGTATGCTGGAGAATTGAGTTATGGATGAAAACAGCGCTCTGCGTTCTGCGGTTAGTGTGTCGTCCATGGTTTTGCTCTGCTGTTAAACTCTCACCGGAATATTCCGGTTTTTTCGCTGCACATCCATCCGCGCGCCCAGGGCTCGGAGGTTCTCTCGCCTCCGGACCGCGTCTTTGAGGAGATTTCGTCTGGACCTCGGGGCGCTATCATCCTGGACCCGGAGGAATTGTGCGCACTGCCCCGGCTTTTCAAGAATCCTCACATGAAGAGTCAAGCCTGTTTCCCGATGCCGGCACTTTGCCAGCTACCGGTGACTGACGCCGCGGGAGAATTCTGGCGGGAACCCCGGAAGGCTGGGCCGGATCCGTAAGGGCGGGAATTCCTGTCTTCGGATGTTGCGGATCCACAGGACACGCTCTGTCTTGTGGTCGGCGCACGGACACAGTATCACACCGACGACTCTCCTGGGCACTGTCAGAAGAAACGGGCTTGAGTTGGCGAGATGTGCCTTGTAGTGTCTGCGGATGAAGAACCCATTTCGCTATTTCAAGACCTCGCCCGAGATCATTCGTCTTGCCGTGACCTTGTTGCATGGATCGAGGCGGAGATGGAATTCGCCCTTTCCAAGCGGTAGCGTCAGGCGATGCGTTCGAACACAGGCCGTCCGAGTGCGGTCATTGTGTTCAGAACTTTCTGGCCGACCTTGATTTCCGTGATCTGCCTGGAGAAGCTGCGGGATTTGAGCTTGGGGCCGATGACACCCTTCCAACGGCCGACCTGCGTTTCTATCCGGCTGCGCTGGTTGTACCCTGTGGCCACTTGCCAGGCCATGCGGCCGTTGCTGCGGATCTGGGCAATATGGCGATCCCGAACGGTTGGATCCCGCGCCGATTGCGGTCGGGTCACTGCGTTCTTCGGCGGCGGTATAACCACATCCAGGGTCTCCCCATACCGTTCCCTCAGCAGATCCCGTGTAAACGCTCCATCATAGGCACCGTCAGCCAGAAAGCCCGTGACCGGGGCATCGAGTTGATCCAGGAGCCCGGGTAAGGCGGTGCTGTCTCCAACGTCATAGTGAGTCAGATTGGCGCAAACAATCGCACCGCTGGCCAGGTCCAGTCCGAGGTGGAGTTTGCGCCAGCGGCGGCGTATTCCCCTGGTTTTATGATTCTGCGCGAGCCATCCTGCTTCTCCGAAGATCTTGAGGCCGGTACTGTCCACCACCAGATGGACAGGCACAGACCCGGCTTGCCTCACCGCCTGAGCGATGCTCAAGCCGTTTGCACGACGCGACAGTGTGGAGAAGTCCGGCACCCGTATATCCAGCCCCATGAGCGTGCCGATGGAGTCCATCACCCCTGCGTTTGTCGCAACGCAAGCCGATACGTCGTGCGCAGCGTCAGGCATGTCTCAATAGCCAGATCCGAGTATCTCCGCTGGCCACCCCGCGACGTGCGGCG
>CBDBIN010000030.1:0-11283 GCA_965206125.1 Terriglobia bacterium | reverse complement strand
AGCTTTCTCCAGAACAGTATCGCCTCGAGCCGTGGTCGTTTCCGCCAGCTCTGCGATTCGCGGATCCAGGTCTTGGGGCAACTGGAGGTGGAGAGCGAGCTGTTCCGGGAGCAGACCTCCCGCGCCTTCGGGCTCCTCGGCCGGTGCTTTCGATGGGATCTCCGAGACGACCTCGTAACGCGTACGACGTACCGACTGTGTGCGCTTGAATACCGAATCGGCAGCGTCCAACTCGAGGCTGCGGAAGGGGCCGGTCACCGAACGGATCGCATGGGGTCCGAACAGAGTGGTCGTTGCCAGAGGTTCCAGGAAGATCTCGAATCGGGTGCGCTCACCGACGTCCTCGAACGACTTGATCCTGAAGAAGTTCTCGCCGGATGAGCGTCTCAGTCGTCTCCCGCGATTGGTCTTGAACCACCTGCGTCCGTCGAAGGAATCCAACGCGATCCCGCGCCACTTGGGTATGGCCGATGGCGTTTCCGACAGCAGTCGCACTCTCATCACAAGCGCCGAGCTCAGCTTTACCTGTCCGATCTCTCCAAGTTCGACCGTTTCGGTGAAACCCGACAGCAGCAACGCCTGGGACGCGGCCCGGCTGAAATAGCCGGTGCCGATGCGCGGGATGACCAAGAACAGTCCGAGGGCGATGATGACGATCCACATCGTCGCCCACACGCTCATTCCGCCCAGGGGCCCGGCGATCCGGGTGCTCCGGGCTCCCGGCTCCTGCCTATGGGACCTGTAGATGTCGAAGCTCATCAGCGTGGACACCAGCGCCACCAGGAAGAGCAGCAGCATCAGGATGAACGACATGTCGATCGTGAGCGATGATGCCGCCAGCACCTGCAGGAAGGCCAGGATGATCAGGTAGAGATAGTCCTTGTCCTTCTTCTCCTGTGCCAGTTTGGCGAGTTCGAGGAAGAGGACCATGTGGATGATCGCCGAGATGAACGATCGCGACAGCATGATCGCATCGAAGACGAAAAAGAAGATGTATCCGACCGAGAGCAGGAATGCCATCCTGTAGGACAGCAGCGGCCCTCGTCCCATCACGGTCCGTCGCGCGATCCATGCGAAGAAGAAAATAAAGACGAAGATCGACGGTATGTCGAGCCGACCAGTGTCGGCAAGGGCGACGAACGCGGCGAGGATCAACGCGTGGAATGAGAGCTGGAAGTAGCGTTCCATAACGAGTCGGAACCCTCTCTCAGAGAGAGGATAACGGTGCCGTCGGACTGTTCCACGGGCGGCGACCAGGCCGACGGGTTCATTTCTACCAGTGCCAGATAAGTCAGGATCGATTGTAGCAAGGTTTCGGAGTGACCGGACGACGAGGACCACTCGTCCGACACCAGTGACAACTCGATTCCGTCACGAGCCATATGCACCGCCAGCGATGCCGCGTACGACACTAGGGATTCAAAGCGATTCCCATCTCCGGCCAAGCCGTAGCGATCGAAAGCGAGAACGACACGGCGGCTCTCTTCGGCCGCAAACTCGCGGGTCTTGAGCGACGAAGTCTTGGCCGTTGCCTTCCAGTCCACGTGTCGGGCGCTGTCGGAGGTCACATAATCCCGGATCGTGTAAAGGTCCATGCCCTGTCCCCTTTCGAATCGTTCCGATGCACCCAGCATGTCGTGGATCGCGACGTCCATCTTTTCCTGCGGGATGATCTCGGGGAAGGCGATGCATTCGGCCTCGAGGGGGAACGGCCGTCCCTTGAGCAGGAACCCGAAGGGGTATCTGGATTGCAGTTGGACTTCATCGAGTCTGTGGCGACCCTGCAGGGGCAGTTCAGCCTCCACCGTGCGCGTGTCCCGGTCCTTGGTCCCGACCAGCGGCACATAGTACCCCGCGAATTGAAACGGGCTTTCATCGACCGGGCTCACCCGGAGTGAGAAAGCCGGGAAGACCCGCTTGGGATTCTTTACCGACAGGGCAAGAGGAAACACCTGTCTGGCGAAGCAGTGATCCGGGAGCCCCGCGACGACACGCAGGAACCGGAAATTCAAGCCCGAGAGAAACCCCGAGAGCAGCATCACCGCCAGCAGGGCCGACAGCACCATGTAGAGCAGGTTGTTGCTGGTGTTGATGGCTGCTGACCCAACCACGATCGTGGTCGCGATGTAAATCCAGCCGTCCCGGGTGAGACGGTACTGCGTGAAGAACGGCAGCCAGTCCCAATCGACGCCGGCGGCCATTCGCGGAACAAAACGGACGCCGACCCACACGGCGATCGACAGTGCGATAAAGGCGGCGATTGCCGACGGGATTACTCTCCCGCCTCGAGCCGCGCTGTTGGCGTAGAGCGCGGCGATCATGGCGATGGTCAGCAGCAAGATCGACTTGGTGAAATTCCACGCAATCTGCCGGTGTTCCTGTTCGCGCAGTTCTCCGACGAACCTACGGAAGCGATCGCGGAAGGGGGGCTTGGCGGTGGCCATGGACTGTCTCAGGCGGGTACCGGCACGCTGTCGATGATTTCCTGAAGGAGGCCTGACGAGTCCTTACGGCCGCGGGTACCGGTTCGGGTCAACACGATTCGATGTCCGAACACCGGTTCGATGAGCTTCTTGACGTCGTCGGGCAGGACGTATGCCCGCCCCGCGAGCAGCGCTATGGCTTGCGTGGCCCGGAACAGGGCAGTCGTGCCGCGCGGGCTGATGCCGAGCTCGACTTCTGGGTGACTGCGCGTCCGGTTGACGATTTCGATCATGTAGTCCATGAGCGGCTCATCGACATGAGACCTGCGACTCTCGCTCTGCAGGTCGACAACTTCGGCGGCATTCAGCACTGCGCCGAGCGCTTTCTTGTGATTTCCGTTCGTGTAGCGTTTGAGAATTTCCTTTTCCGCTTCCGCGTCGGGATAGCCGACTTCGATCCTCATCAGGAACCGGTCGAGTTGGGATTCCGGAAGCGGGTAGGTCCCGTGATGCTCGACCGGGTTCTGCGTGGCCAGCACCATGAACGGGCGGGGCAATTCGTGGGTCACGTTGTCGATCGTCACCTGATTCTCGTTCATCGCCTCCAGCAACGCGCTCTGAGTCTTCGGGGTCGTCCGGTTGATTTCGTCCGCCAGCACGATGTTCGCGAAGATCGGTCCCCGCTTGAATTCGAACTCGTGAATGTTCGGGTTGTAAACCGCCACTCCAAGGACGTCGGAAGGCAGCAGGTCGCTCGTGAACTGGAGCCTGTGGAACGTGGATCCCAGGGCCATCGCCATCGCGTGTCCGAGCGTGGTCTTGCCGACGCCGGGAACATCCTCGATGAGGAGGTGACCTTCGGCGAGAAGAGCCACGATCGCGAGCTCGATCGTCTCGTCTTTCCCCTTGATAACGTTACCGATAGCCGACTTCAGGTCGACGATTTTCTGGGACGTGGAATTGGCCAGGGTGCTCATGTTTTCGGATAGCTCGATTGTAGCATAGGGACATTTGTCGAACCTTTTCGGTGGTCTCCGCCGGTAGTGTCCAAGACCGAGCTTGTGCGCACGCTCCGAGAATCTGGACCGTCCCGATCTAGGGCGACATCTGAAACAAGCTTGCCGAGGGACGGGCTTGTTAGCCCGACTTTCGCAGTTGAGGGGTATAGAGGCAGTTAAGTCTTTTAGATTCAGTCGAGGTTACCCGTAGGTCTTCACCACAGGGGGGGCGGGATGCTACCGGGAGAGGGCCAGAACCGGAGCGGATCGGGCGGGGTTGAGCGTGATGCGTGGGGGCGGTTGAGTGGGCAGTTCGATGCGGAGTTCGTGGAGCAGCATTTTGGTGTCGGTGTCAGGCTGGGTGTATCGGGGCAGGATCAGCCAGCGCTGGTCCACGGTGGGAATACAGACATCGATCATTTGAATCGTGGCGAGTTTTTCCATTACCGAAGCGGGCGTGAGTCCGGAAGCATGAGCCATCAAACGATGTTTCAGCGTGACCTGAAGACAGTAGGCCAGAAACGCAATCAGGATGTGTGCATCGGCGCGATGTTCGAGTTGATGATAGATCGGGCGGACGCCTAGTTCGCTCTTGAGTGAGCGGAACACCGCTTCGATCTGGGTCAGTTGCACGTAGCGCGTCCAAAGCACGGCCGGGTCTTCGGCGGTGAGATTGGAGCGCAGCAGGTAGTGGCCGTCACGCAACTGGGCGGCCTGGAGTTTGGCTTTGTTGACGCGGAATCGAAAGGATTGGCGGGTCACCGGCTGTCCGTCCTCGGGCACCTGGATCTGGACAAAACCAAACGCACGACCCGCCTGGGTTTTCGCCGCGCCGATGCGCATGAGCAGTTGATCGCGTGACGGCAAGCTGCGGCGCATCGCACGGAGTTTGCGCAACAGGCGGACCAGACGTTTCCGGCGCATGGCCCTCTCTTTGGCCTGACGGCCCGTGCTCTTGGCCAGCACATAGAGTTCGCCGTCGTCTTCGAACAGCTTTACCTCCACCGAATCGCGGACTTGCTGCCACGGCAGATCCAGCCACTTCTGTTCGGTTTGTTTGATTTTGCTTTTCGGTGTTCCCACCAGATAGGACACCTGACGGTCCGGGTCCCGCATCTCGGCCAGAACTTCTTCGGTCGGTATGCCGCGATCCATCACCCATAGCCGTTTCGCTTTGCCGTAGGTGGTTTCGATCTTGTTGAGAAAATCCCGTAGCGTTGTCCGATCCGATGTGTTGCCCTCCATCACCTCGTATGCCAACGGAAAGCCGTCGGTCGTGATGACCAGCGCGATGACGACCTGCAAGCAATCGGGCCGTCCATCCCGGCTGTAGCCCCGCTTGGCTTTCGGGTTGTTTTCCATCTCGCCTTCAAAGTAGGTGCTGGTCAGATCGTAGAGCAGCACCTCGAAGTCGGCGTCGAACAGATCCGCCCACTTGCGTCTCAGCCAGACGAACAACTCTTGCTTGTGCGCCAACAGCCGGTCCAGGCAGCGATACAACCGGTCCTTGGAGGCCACCTCAAAATCCACGCCCAGCAACTCGTCCATCGCGCTATTGGAAAACCAATGGCGGTGCACTCGAAATTCGCTGCCTGGCTCGATCCACCGGTTCACCACCAGCAGCCGCAACACCTTCTCCCAACCGACCGCCTCGCGGCCCTTGGGCAACCGTTGGCGCCAGAATTCCTCCAATCCCAGATCCCGCCACACCTGGCATGCCAACCAGCAGTTGCCGAATGGCCGCGGCCGCCGCAACTCCAACCCGCTTACTTTCAACTGCAAACTATCGAGGGCATCGGAGGGAATCTCTCGATCCTCGGGAAACAAACTCAAGGTTCGGCTTCGTTGATCTTTCTCGTCGAACACATCTAGCGTCTTGCGCCACGCGGCCTCCTGGCTGTCATTGATTTCCCCCAGGTACAACACGGTCCGCTGCACCGTCTTTCCCGAGCTCAACCGCCGATTCTCGACCACGCTGAAGTATCGATGGTCTTTGCCGTCCTTCTTTCGATTCGTGCGTCGTAGAAACATCCCACACAGAATCACAGAAACGTCTTCAGAAAAACAGGGGGTAGGTCTTCACCGCAGCCGTTCTCGAAAGGCCTCGCTTGAGGACACAACTACTTACGCTTTTGAAACCGTGAAAATTCGTCTTGAAGGTGGCCCAACTGCGAAAGTCAGGTTAGTAATCAGTACTAAATAGTCAGTTGGCGGAGGGACGGCCTATACCACCGTTTCTAGATGGCGACATCTGGTATGCTTGCGCCGTCACGCGTCTTGGTGGAGGTTCACAGACCCTTTGAACGATCTTGCCCGCAGCCGTCCAGGTCATCTGTGCCTGGCACTTCTCTTCGCGCTTTTCACGCCCTGGGATAGCTTTGCCCAGCAGTCTCTAGATTCCGACGTCGCTCCCATCACCGACTACGAAGCCATACAGCGGCAGAAGGTCTACGAGATCACGCGGGCGACAGGGCCGATCCGTCTTGATGGCGTGATCGACGAGCCCGCCTGGCAAGGGATCCAGGCCGAAGACGAGTACTTTCAGCTCGAACCGGTTCGCGGAGTGCCGGCCGACGAGTACACCGAGTTCCGGATGGTCTACGATGACGACTTCATCTACATTGCTGCGATCAATCTCCAGAACGGCCCGATCATCACCAGCAGCCTGCAACGCGATTTCAACCCTCCCGCCGACGGCGACGTCATTGCGTTCATGTTCGATACCTTCGACAACGATCGGGACGCCTTCTTCTTCCAGACCAACCCGGGAGGGGCGAAGAGAGACCAGCAGACCTCCGGCGGCGTCCGCAGCACCGAGTGGGACGGCGTGTATGACGTGGCGACCCGGATCGACGACGCTGGCTGGTACGCGGAGTTTGCCATACCGTTCAAGACGCTCCGCTTCGATGAGACCAATCCGGAACAACGGTGGGGCTTCAATGCGATAAGGATTGCTCGGTACACCAACGAATGGATGATGTGGTCGCCGGGCCCGCGCCCGTTCAACATCTTCAACGTCTTCGTCGGCGGGACGCTGGTGGGGCTCGAGGCGCTAAGCCAGGGCCGCAACCTCAAGATCGAGCCGTTTGCGGTGAGTAACTACACGCCCGACGCCGAAGACAAATACGATCCGGATGTCGGAGTCGACGTGAAGTACGGCGTGACGTCCAGCCTCACCCTCGACCTGACCGCGAACACGGACTTCTCACAGGTCGATGCCGACACCCAACAGGTGAACCTGACACGATTCAGCCTGTTCTTTCCCGAGCAACGGGAGTTCTTTCTCGAAAACCAGGGCCTGTTCGATGTGGGCGCCGGAGACGCAGGTGGAGGACCTGGGGGAGGGGGAACCATTGGCGGCCGCGGTCGGGATGTCATCCCGTTCTTCAGCCGGCGGATCGGCCTGTCGACCAGCGGTACGGCGCTTCCGATCGTGGCCGGCGCGAGATTGACGGGTCGTCTGGCAGGCTTCGACGTGGGCGTGATGAACATGCAGGTCGGCCGAGACGCGGACACGCCGTCCGACAACTGGTCGGTATTCCGCTTCAAACGCGACGTCGGGTCGAACTCCGACATCGGAACCTATCTCTTCAACCGCGACCAGGGCGGGGGAACTGGGTACTGGAACCGTTCGGGTGGGGCGGATGTGAACCTCAGGTTCCTCCAGCGCCGTCTGACCCTGTCCGGTTTCGCGATGAAGACCTACACACCGGCAGACGATGACAAAAACTTCGCCGGGCAGTTTCAGACTTCCTATCGGGATGACTTCTACACATTTCGTGGGTCGTTCATGACTGTGGAGGAGGACTTTCAGAATGACTTCGGGTTCATCAGGCGAGGCGCGATACGAAAGACGACCGTGTTTGCCGGCGTTCGCCCGAGGCCCGACAGTGGTCGGGGGTTGATTCGCGAAATCTTTCCTCAGGTCGACACCAACTACGTCACGGACCAGCAGGATCGGCTCCTGACCCGGACCCATCGAGCCGGCATCAGCATCCAATTCCGTGATGGCGACCGCTTCACGCTCAACCGCAACATGCGCTTCGAGCGGTTGGACGAGGAGTTCAGAATCAGGGGCGGCGTCAACATCCCTGCAGGCGACTATGCCTTCAACGATTGGGATGTCTCTTTCAGAGGGTCTGGAGGCCGGAAGCTCACGGGCGATGCAAGTCTGACCCAAGGAGATTTCTGGACCGGGACACAACGACAGACGCGTTTCGGTGTGCGATACCGTCAGAGTATCCATTTTACGACCCAGGTCGACTGGTCTCGGAACAAAATCGAGCTGGATGAAGGGTCGTTCACTACCGATCTGATCGGGTTGCGGCTGAACTTCGCGTTTTCTCCGCGGATGTTCTTCGAGAACTTCATCCAGTACAACACCGACTCCAACACCGTTTCTTCGAACATCCGGTTCCGGTTCCTACACCATCCGTTGAGCGACTTCTTCATCGTCTACAACGAACGGCGCGGAGTCAGCGGCAACGACGCACTCGAACGGGCGTTGATCATCAAGCTCACCAATCTTTTCAGCTTCTAGCAGCCCGTGGTGGAAGTCTGTAGGGTCGCGTTACGAGCGCCATGGGGCTAGCTCGAAGGCGCCACGACGACGTCGATGCCTTTCATCGATCTAGGAGTGGCAACGCCCGAGATGGCCCCATGCCGTCGTAACCCGTAGGGCGCAGGGGTCTTCGGGCCCCAGGCTTTGTCGTTCGTCGGTCACGATGACAAAGCATCGCTCCGCTCCTCTCTTCGCGCCTGAGACCCGGATACCCCTGCGCGCGACCCTACAGACTTCCACCACGGGCTGCCCTAGCCCGCGTTTCTGAATACTTGAAGTCGACATACGCCTTCGGGTCCGCCGATTCCGCCGTTCTCGGGCGACGGCTATCGCCGTCGCGGTTCAGCCGGCGCTCGGCCTCGCCGTTTCGCTGGCGTCGGGAAAGCCCTCAAGGAGGTTCTCGACGGCGCGGTGCAGAATGCATCGGAGCCCGCGACACGTGGGGCCTGTTGAGGATCAGCGGAGTCGGGGGCGTTGACAGGCTTGTGACTCCTTGCTACGTTAATAGCGATGCGACTGACGCCCGAACCTATGCCTGCTGTAGTAATTATCAGCCACCTTCCGCGAGGAGCCGGTTAGGCGCGTCTGAAGCGTAATCGACCCGAACCCCTCCCGCGATCGCGGCGAGGGGATTTTTTTTGCTTCGAAACCCGGCCCCAAGACGTGGCTGCGAAGCTTTCAAGAGAGTGGGAAATGCAGACACTGGTTAAGAATCAGGAGATTTCGACCACACCGCCGCGAATAGTCAATGGTGCGGAAGGCGTCGTTCTGTCGTTGCTTGCCGAAGATGTGGGGACGATCTTTGGTTATCCCGGCGGCGCGATCATGCCCGTCTATGACGCCCTTTTCGATCACCAGGAGCGGATCCGGCATGTGTTGACCCGCCACGAGCAGGGCGCGATCCACGCTGCGCGCGTGACCCGGAAAGCCGGCGTGTGCCTGGCGACTTCCGGTCCGGGCGCCACGAACCTCATCACTGGACTGGCGGACGCGCAGATGGACAGCACGCCGCTGGTCTGCATCACGGGCCAGGTGGCTTCCGGCATACTCGGTTCCGACGCCTTTCAGGAGACCGACATCATCGGGGTCAGTGGGCCCGTCACGAAGTGGAATTATCAGGTCACCAGATCCGAAGAAATCCCGGAAGTGATCGCCAAAGCCTTCTACATCGCCGAGTCCGGAAGGCCTGGTCCCGCATTGGTGGATATTACGAGAGACGCGCAGGTTGGCCGCCTGGATTTCTTGCCGGCCGAAGCCGTCGCCATACGGGGCTACCACCCTCGGCCCCTCCTGCATCTCTCCGACATCGAAGCCGCCGCGGAGTTGATAAACCAGGCCCACAAGCCACTCGTCCTGGCCGGCCAGGGTGTCCTGCTAGGCAAAGCGCAGGACCAACTGGCCGCCTTTGTCGAAAAGGCCGGCCTCCCTTTCGCGTGCACGCTGCTGGGGCTGTCGGCCCTACCGAGCCGCCATCCCCTCTATACCGGCATGCTGGGCATGCACGGGAATTACGGTCCAAACGTCAAGACGAACGAATGCGACCTCTTGGTGGCCGTCGGCATGAGGTTCGACGACCGGGTGACCGGCGATCTGTCCCGTTATGCGACCCAGGCACGGGTCATCCACATCGACATCGATCCGTCCGAGATCGACAAGAACGTCCGGGCCGACGTCGGCATCGTTGCCGACGCTCGCGAAGCCCTCGAGGCCCTGACGGATCGGGTCCGGCGAAGGGTTCGCCCGGGCTGGCTTGCCGAGTTCCATGAATGCGACAGGATCGAGCTCGACCAGGTCATCCGAAAGGACCTCGCACCGGATTCCGCGTGGCTTCGGATGGCAGAGGTGATTCATGAACTGTCCGAGCGTACCGAGGGCCGGGCAATCGTCGTCACCGACGTGGGCCAACACCAGATGGCAACCGCCCGCTACTACCGGTTCAGCGATACCGACAGCAACGTGACCTCCGGAGGACTCGGAACGATGGGGTTTGGGGTTCCGGCGGCGATCGGGGCCAAGATCGGAAGACCCGACAGGGAAGTCGTCGCGATCGTCGGCGACGGCGGCTTTCAGATGACCATCCAGGAACTGGGCACGATTCTCCAGTCCCAAGCCCCGGTCAAGATCCTGGTGCTGAACAACGACTTCCTCGGGATGGTCCGGCAGTGGCAGGAGATGTTCTTCCAGAGCCGATACTCGGAGACGGCACTGACGAATCCCGACTTCATGAACATCGCACAGGCCTATTCCATGGACGCCGCGAGGGTCGTTCGGCGGGAAGAACTGGGAGCCGCCATTGACGAAATGCTTCGAGCGGAATCGTCCTACCTGCTGGAAGTGGTCGTCGAAAAGGAAGAGAACGTATTTCCGATGGTGCCGGCGGTCGCGTCCGTTTCCGAAATACGTTTGAAGTAAGAGCGAACGTTGCGAACCAGGGGTCGGAAGTTGGAACGACAATTCACGGTTTCGGTGTTCACGGAAAGCCAGGACGGCGTGCTGAATCGGCTCGTCGACACGCTTTCAAAACGCCGATTGCGGATCGAGAGCCTCACCAGTTCCGAGTGCGAGGTTCCAGGGGTGTACCGGCTCACGGTCGTTCTCGTAGCGAGGGACGAACAGATTCGGAAGGTCGTGAAGCAGATCGAGAAGAGTATCGATGTGTTGAAGGCCTTCTACCACACCGACGAAGAGACGGTGCACCAGGAGATAGCGCTTTACAAGCTTCCGATTCAGACCATGTTGGACGGTGACCGCCTGGAAACCATCGTACGTAGCTCCCAGGCAAGAATCCTAGCGATCGATCCGGACTATGTCGTGATCGAAAAGACCGGACACAAGGATGACACCCGCGAGTTGCTCAACAGGTTGGAACCGTTCGGCGTGATGGAGTTCGTCCGGTCCGGCCGGGTCGCGATCACGAAGCCGACGCGAACGCTGCTTTCATACGTCGAGAAATCGAGCGAAACAACAAAAGGAGACAAGAACTGATGGCACGAATACGGTTCGGCGACGTCACTGAAGACGTCGTCACGCGAGAAGAATGGCCGATGACCACGGCACAGGCCTGCCTCAAGCAAGAGACCATAGCGACGATCGGTTACGGAGTACAGGGTCCCGGCCAGGCGCTGAACCTGAAGGACAACGGCTTTCAAGTGATCGTAGGACAGAGGAAGGGTTCCCGCTCCTGGGACAAGGCTCTGGCCGGACGGCTGGGTCGAGGGGCGAGACCTGTTCGACATTGAGCAGGCTTGCCGGCGAGGGACGATTATCCAGTTCTTGCTGTCGGGTGCCGGCAGATCGCGCA
>CBDBIN010000029.1:0-11981 GCA_965206125.1 Terriglobia bacterium | reverse complement strand
CCCCCCTGGACATTCTCCTAAGTAAAAGGCATGCTATCCGGTGCCAATTGGGGGAGTCAAGTTAAATGAGCATACAATACACATCATCGTGCACTTACTGGATCATGGTACTTAATTAACTGTAAGATCAATGAATTATGTGGCAAAGCGAAGCCGCTGACGGCTGATGATTTGTATGCCCAAGTGTAGACGGCGGCGGCGATTGTTCCTATTCGTTGAACATTCCTACCATCGACCGGCAGGGATTCTCCTACCACCGGGGCTGAGGTTTTGACCCGCCCCTAGATCATCGAGGCTGGACAGGCCCACTCCGGTAAATGAAACGGAACCCCGGTGCTCCGCGGCCGGAAACCTGCCGGTTATTGGTGTTCAGGAGGTAGTCGAGATCCCGGCCAGCCTGTGGAGCGACGGCCTCGGGCAAGTAGGGGTATGGCTCGAACGTGTGGAACGGCAGGGGTTCCACCGTCGCCGAATACGCCTCGTAGAAATCCATGTCCTTGGCAAAACCGTCGGCATAGAAGAAATAGTCCCGCTCCCATCCGGTGGGAAGCCCGAGCAGCCCCGACGGGTCGAATTCGATGGCCACTTCCTCACCCGAACCGAAAATGACAAAGCGATCGTCTGCGCCCATAACCAGCGCTCGGACGTCGCCGAATTGCGTGTATGCACCCGCATGCCGCGCGTAAGGACCGGTCGGGCTGACATCCCCATGCGCGTACACCACATCGGCCTTCGGCTGGCCGTCCAGAGCTCTGGGATAACCGAGCCAGCCGAGCGTTGCGCCGCTGATTGGCACCTCCGTCAGACGAAACGGCAGACCTTCCGATGAGGTGTCGACAAGGATCTGGTCCCAGTAGATCTTGAGATTCGTCGTGATGCGGATCCTGTTCGTGCCGTCGGGTAAACGGCCACTGATGTCGCGTGTCATCGTTCGCGCGAGCCCAGCCGGGAAGCCGAGATCGTCGATCACACGAGTCCAGCGCCCCGAGGCATCCATGGCTTCGACGTAGGGCAGGATCGCCGTGATTCCGGCCTGGTGTGCGGCGAACACGGACGTCGCGCTGAAATAGTCGACGAAGCCATGCATGATCAGGCGAACCGGCCCGGAGGTGTCGATCTCACCCCACTCCAACTCGAGGGAATGCGGTTCGGCGAAGCCGCGAAACGTGGTGTCTCGAAACCCGGTCACGTACCGGCGATCCCTGTCCCTCAATTCGCGGAGGACGTCCCGACCTGCATCGTCCCAGGCTCCGACCGGCAACCGGGCGCCCCGGGTGGCGATGACCTCGAACTCGGGAAAAGGCGGAATCGCAGAGAAATACTCGTGCGGGTAAACATCGACATCGGCCGGATGGTCCACTGCGAGCAGTCGCACCTGATCCAGATAGACAAGCTCCTCCATCGGCTCGACAAAGCGGAAGCTCAGCCTGCCGTCCTTGACGGCCACGGAAGAACCATCGATTTTCACGTATTCGGTAGGATCGGAAATATTCCGCTGACCCGGCGCAACCCAATGCCCGACGATGCCGGCACCGATCACGTCCGTGACGAATTCGTACTTCTCTCCGTTCCAGACGAACAGGACCGGGCAAGAACTGCCCCGGCGATCGATCTCGACGAGGGCGTGGGTTTCACGAGCCTGCAGTTGCACCTCATCCTGCAGGACACCGGTCGGCCACAGCATCCGAACGGTATCGGCTTCAGTATTCGCGGCGATGCCGGCGACCAACGTCAGGGCGCTTTGTCCGAGGTAGCCCGAAGCCCCGTGTACTTCCATCTTCTGACGGTGGGTCCCGGCGAACACCTCGACCTTCGTTCCGATCGCGCTCTTGCTGTCGTTCAGGCCCTCGAGAGCGATCCTCAACCAGGCGTTCTGATTCCCCCCATCGTTGCGCAGCAACAGGATGGGGCCGCCGTTCTGCGTCGCCAGCAAGTCGATGTCGCCGTCCCCGTCGTAGTCGGCACTGACCAGGGCCCGCGGCCGCCGGACACTGACCCCATCAAACCCGACGAAGTCGCTGACGTCTTCAAACCCATCCAAGCCCCGGTTCCGGAGCAGACGAAGCTCATCTTCTTCGCCACGCTCGCCTGCTGCTGCCAGGTCGATCCAGCCGTCGTTGTCGTAATCGAGGGCGACAATGCCCCAGCCTCTCTCCCATCCCAGGTCCGGGAGGCTTACCGATTCGAAGCCGCGCCCTTCGACGTTGCGCCACAAGGTCAGTCCGGGCGCCCCCCAGTGGGTGAACGCCAGGTCCATCCACGTGTCCTTGTCAAAGTCGGCCACGACCACGCCGGCAGGTGGCGCGGGCATGGAGCCCTCCCACCGCACGCTGGAGAAAGCCCCTTCGCGCGGGTTCAGGCGAATCTGCGGTGAAGCGCTCCACCCGGTCAGAACAAAATCGACCGCCCGATCATTGTTGATGTCCGTCCCGACGGCACCGATCCCTGGGCCTGACCCTGCCAGTGCCGTTTCGTCCGTCCAGTCGATGAACGCGCCGTTGCCGTTGTTCCGCCAGAGCATGTTGCCTGCCGCGGCGACATCGGCGGGTGGTTCGAACTCGGGCGGCTCTCCCGACCATTCAAAATCGATAAACCGTGACACGTAAAGGTCGAGGTCCCCGTCATGATCGAAATCGATGAACGTCAAACCCAGCGGCAGCCCGTCGACCTCGATTCCCGAATCGGAGGTGACGTCGGCGAACGCACCGGCTTCAGCATTCCGAAGAAGCTGGACGCCGCCAAATAGGCTGACGGCAAGGTCTACGCGGCCGTCGTTGTCGTAGTCGCCGACCGCACAGCCAAGGGCGTATCCGCGGAAGGCCAGCCCGGCAGTTTCGGTCGCGTCTTCAAAGCCCCCATCGCCGCGGTTGCGGTATAGCGAGCTGGTTCCAGCGCCGCCGTTAGGCAGGAAGACATCGGCGAAACCGTCCCCGTCGTAATCGAGAAAACAGGCACCGGCGCCGAGGAAGCGAGCCGCGCTCGTTCCGGCCATCTGGTCGACCGTCCCGGAATCGTGGACGAAATCGAGATCGGCTTCGGCTGCGGCAGCAACGAACCGCACTTCGATCGGATCGGGGGCCCGGGCGGTCACACCCGACACGTCTTCGGCCAGCGAGTACGGACCCTGGTCGCCGTACGCCAGCCCCATCGGGACTCCGAGATTGTCCCGTGTGATCTGCTGAAAGCGAGCCAGGTGTTCGCGAGCCTGATCGATCTGCCCTTGCGCCTGGTAGGCCCGGGCGGTGCCGAATTCGGCGGAGGCGTGGTATGGATCCAGTGCCAACGCACGTTCGTAAGCCGCAATCGCCTCGGTGTGCCGGCGCAGTTGCGCGTGCATCAATCCGAGAAGATAGTGAGAGTCGGCATCCTCGGCGTCCAGTTCGATGACTCTCGAGAACGCTTCGACCGCCGGTTCGGCCTGCCCGAGGTTGCGATACGTCAGCCCCAGGTTGTACCAGGCGCGCGCACTCTCCGGGTGTTCGATGGTGAAGGCATCCAGAATCTCGAGCGCTTCATCGAACCGCTGCATGTTGAACAGCGCGATCACCTGGTTCAACCGGGCAACGGCAAGCGTAGGGTCTGATTCAAACGCCAGCTCGAAGAGTCCTAGCGCCTCGGATGACCGCTGCTGATTCATGTAGGCGACGCCGAGCGTGTTGCGGCGCACGGCTTCGACAGCGCTCTCGCTCTCTGTCTGCTGCCCGAAGCGCGCGATGGTAGGCTCGACGAAGTACAGGCCGAAGCAACCGGCCACGATCATCGCGATAGCTTGCAGGACTCTGGTCTTCATACCAGGTGTGCTCTCATACAGGTGATAGGATACCGCAGGATGGACTTCTACTGAGGCTCCCCGAAGGCTTCCGAACCGGTCTGCCCACGACCTTCTTCGACGGTGATCAAGTTCCCCGCGGCGACACCTGTCAGCCGATCCACTTGCCCGCTGGGCCACCGGACTTCGATGGCATCCGCCTGAGTCCGGCCACCCAACCCGAACGTCAGGCGCAGTTCGCCCTGGGACAGATATCCTGCACCGCTGTGCAGCGTCTGGGTCTGGATTTCGTCACCGGCCGTCACGGTGACTTTCGCACCGAGACCGCTGCGGTTCGATTGCGTTCCGACGAGCCGCAAACCAATGGCGCGGTTCGATCCGCCGTCGTTGCGAAACAAGGTCGCCCTGCCTCCGTTCGTCGTCATCAAGAGATCGAGATCGCCGTCGTTGTCGATGTCTCCGAAAGCGGCGCCGCGCGCAACGCGAGGTGAGGCAAACGCCTCGCCGAGCGACGCGGTGACTTCCTCGAAGCCATGACCCTCGAGGTTGCGGAACACATGGGGAGGCTGCGCGTGCTTGATTCGCGTCTGGATCTGCTCGATTTCCTCTTCGATGTGGCCGTTCGCGACCAAGATATCGAGCCAGCCGTCAAGATCGTAGTCAAAGAACAGGCAGGCAAAGCTCAGAGTCAACAGGCTGCGCCGGCCGACCTCGGAGCGGGGAGCGTCGTCGATGAACAGGCCGTTCCCCTCGTTGTGGTAGAGCGCGAGCATCTGGTTCGAAAAATTGCCGATGATGACGCTAGGGTAGCCCGACCGGTCGTAGTCGGCGGCATCCACTCCCATGCCCGCCCTCGCCACGCCGTCTTCACTGAACGCCACGCCCGAGAGCATCCCGCGCTCGGCAAACGTTCCATCGCCCTTATTGCGGTAGAGCTTGTTCGGTTCGGTGTCGTTGATCAGCATCACGTCGGGCCAGTCGTCCCGGTCGTAATCGAAGATGGCGATTCCCAGGCCTTTGGAGGTGGCATCGAACAGGCCGGACGGACGGGTCGCATCTTCGAAGGTTCCGTCGCCCTTGTTGCGCCAGAGGCGCGCCGAGGCCCCCGGGTAGGATTCGGGCGTGCAGTAGGACTTCCGCGTGCCGTCCAGCGTGCAGAACAGATCGTCCTCGACGGACCACTGGACGTAGTTGGCGATGAACAGGTCCACATCGCCGTCCTTGTCATAGTCCGACCACGCTGCACTGGTGCTGAATTCTTCCGGACCGGACAAACCCGCGGCGCGGGTCACGTCGGTGAAAGTCCCGCCGTCGTTCGCAAACAGGTAGTTTGCGCCGAGCGCGCTGACGAACAGGTCCTCGTCACCATCGTTGTCGTAGTCGGCGACTGCCGCGCCCAGACCGTAGAACTCCACGGCCAGTCCCGCGGCCCGCGTGACATCCGTGAAGGTGCCGTTCTTGTTGTTGCGGTACAGCTTGGGCGTGGATCGGGATGCACGATCACCAGGCCAGTTCGTCCCGTTGACCAGGAAAATGTCGGGCCACCCGTCTCCGTTGTAATCGATGAAGGCGC
The DNA here is from genome assembly GCA_965206125.1 of Terriglobia bacterium. GTDB lineage: Bacteria > Acidobacteriota > Terriglobia > 20CM-2-55-15 > 20CM-2-55-15 > CAXWPM01. The sequence goes on along the minus strand of CBDBIN010000029.1, from coordinate 6,639 downwards.
ATCCGGACCCCATAGTTTCGGGCAGGTATTTTCCGCCCCTCGCCCCGCTGTTGTGTGCGAAATCGATGCGGGCGGATCGGGTGATGTCGGTAAACTGGATGTCCGGCCCGGCCTGGGCGCCGAGGATTCCGGCGGGCATCAGCAACATCAGCATCGCGCCGAGAACAAAGCCTTCAACGCTCTTCAAGGGCCCCCTCCTGACCCGGGTCTTCCCGGTGCCGTATTCGAGAGAGCCATTGTCGGACTGTTCGCTTCTTCGTTCGTCAACAAACTCAGATCCACCGACGGGTGCTCGTGAATCGGCTGCCGCTCCCGGTTGTCCTCGGGATGGTCGCGCCGGTACGGCCCCGTGATGGCCTGCGCGGATTCGTCGGCCTTGAAACGCAGGTAGAGCTGCTGGTGTTCCACGGCTTTCTCCTCCTGGTTCAGGCCGGTGTAAGAGAGCATCAGGTTGTAATGCGCCATGAGGTCTTCGGGATCAATCTCCAGCACACGCCCCAACGCCTCGACGGCCAGCGCATATTCGCGCCGCAGGAACCGGATCCGGCCGACCCCGTTCCAAACCACCCGATCGCGCGGGTACTGATCGGTCACGATTCGCAGATGCCGGAGCGCCTCGTCGAAGCTGCCTTCCTCGCGTAACACGCGAGCGTAGAAGAAGTTGGCACGGGCCAGGGCCGGGCTCATTTCGAGCGCCCGTTCCAGAACCTCGCGGGCCCCATCCAGGTTGCCCTCACGCACGCGAACCCGGCCGATGTTCACCCACCCGTCCACGTTCGCGGGATCGGCTTCGGTCGCCCTCTGGAATGCGACCTCGGCTCCCTTGAGGTCGCCCTGGAGCAGCAGCCCGATGCCGTAGTCGTTCCAGCGTTCCCAATCGGCAGCTTCCACGACTGCCCGCGGTTCGGGGACGTCGGCCGAGCCGTCGATCACGCGCAGCGTCGTCCGATCTTCGGCAAGCGTCACGGCCGGAAGGTCCGGAACTTCCTTCAATTCGCCCGACACCCCCGACGTGTCGCCGTCGAAACGCCACGTCCCGTCATCGTAGTCCGGCGACAGGTCGCCCTCTTCGCCCTCGCGCACCCCCGCATAGGCGAAATGGGTGTTGAACCATGTGAATTTCCGGTAATGGAGATTCGCTTTGAGATGGATCTCGTCACCGGCATCTTCGGGGATTTCCAGCCGGTAATGGATCGTATCGGCCGCGCCCGGCGGGATCAGCCTGACGTAGACGACTGCCCGCGCAGCCCAGGCGTTCCGTTTGTCGATCGGGTTGCCACGGGAGTCGACGAGCAACGCACGGTAGAAATGGGCGCCCTTCTCGACGGGCCCCTTGCCTTCATCCTCGACCATCCCGCTCCAGAACAGCACCCGGCCCGTCTCGTCCTTCGCGATCAGCTCCACCCACACGTCGAAAGCATCGACGGTTCCGGCCGGGAAGAAATGGCCGACCTTCCGCGTCCGGACGACAACATCGACGCGGACCGAGTCGCCCCGGCGGACGACGGGTTCGGCCCGGTCGATCGGCGCGGTGATCGGCGTCGCTTCCAGGAAGCTCACCGGCGCCGCGGCCTCGGCCTCTTCACCGACAGCGAACGTCGTGGACAGCTCGCCCGTCATCAGGCCACCGGGACCGGCTTGGGTCGGACGGGCCGGCGACACGGCAAAGATGTCGACGCTGACGATGTCGTTCTTGAGGAACTCCTCGGTGGCGTCGAACTGCGCCTGATCCCGGTTGGCAACCGGCAGGGCCGTGTTGGCCGCGGGAAACCGGTGTGAGCGCACGAGCCCATCGTGGTTGCTGAAGTCATCGGAGGCGACCATCGGCATGTGGCAGTCTGTACATTTCTGAGACTCGGGAGGGTAGTAGAACGACCGGGCGCCCATCCCCGACACGCCGCTGGCCTGCCAGTTGTCGTAGTCGTTGAACCCGCGGATCCATCGATAGTTGTTGACCGGCAGGTCCAGGTGCACCTTGTGGCATGTGGAACAGAGTTCCGCCGTCTGCTTGCGGACGAACGGCTTCAGGAACGCGCGCCGGTGAGGCTCCGGGCTCACCTTGACGACGAAGTCATGAACCGCCCGGACCAGGAAGTTCTCGCTCGTCGCCAGTTGGTAGAGCGGCGGGTACTCGATAGTGTAATCTCCCTGCCCCATCGTGCTGTTGACCGAAACCGAATGGCACATGACGCAGCCCAGACCGACCTGGGCCTCGGGCGTGTCGATGATCTCGCGGATCGGCGTGTCCATCATGCCGGTGAAGAGAATGGCCGGGTCGTGACAGCCGCCACACCACTTCGAGGGCTTTGTGCCGATCACATCCTGCATGTACTCGATGCTCTTGCGGTACCACTGGTTGTTGAACGAAGAGAAATGATGTGCGGATGAGAACCACTGATCGTAGATGTCTGCGTGGCATCGCTGGCATTTCTGGGATTCCGTGAAGAAGTCGACCGGGACGTAGCCTTCCGTGCTGGTCTGGGCAGAGCTCGGAAAGAACGGGCCGGCCGGGCCATCGCCCTCGGAATCCATGCTGGCGGGTGGCAGATCGGGATTCTCGATCACGAAGACCTGATCGTCGTGCCAGCTTTCGCGCAGCCCCCAAGCCGCACCGGATGCCAGCCCGGTTACAAGTATCAGCGCCATCACTCGCACCGTTGCCGATGTCCGTCCCTCGCCGGGGACCCGGAGCGCGGACGCCGACAGGAATAGCAGGCCGAGCAAACTGACGCCGATGTGGGCATACATCAGCGGAAAGTACGGCCGCAACGCTCCCGTGAAGATGAGGATGACTCCCAGCACGGCCCCGAGAGTGAGCAGTATCCAGCCGGCCCGCGCCTGGGCCGAGCAGTCCTGGAACTCCCTGAAGAGGAATCGCGCCAGCAGCGTGGTCAGTGCCAAGCCGCCAACCACGTGCGCCAGGACGAGGGCCACGAAGACCAGCGAAGCAGTCGGGAAAGCGTAAAGGTAGGCCCCGCTGGCGAGCAGGAACCCGACCAGGGGCGTGCGGATTTGTCTCAGTCTTCGATCCATCACTCTTCTCTGACCCCACCTCTGTGAAATGGCCCCTACACCCACCGGGTCGGGGTCTCGGATACGATATCGTGCTCTTCCTTATTCTCCTACGCCATGGACACAGGCGGCAGATCGAATGACACGTCGAGTCTTGCCGCAACTGCGAGGGCAACTTCCTCCTCCCAAGGCCGGCCCACCACCTGTACTCCGATTGGTAGTCCTTCACTGGAACGGCCCACCGGAACGGAGACCGCCGGATTACCGGTCAGGTTGAACCACTCGCTGTAACTCCAGGCGTCCAGATACTCCACCCTCTGACCATCGACCTCCCAGTCTCGCTCACCGTGACGGAAGGCGGGGACGGCCGCAACCGGAGACAACAGAATCGGGAACTCCTCCATTTCCCGAAGCAAACGGATCCGGACTCGGTCGCGCTCGAGGAGCGTGTCCATGAAATCATCCAGGGTCAACTGGAGAGATTCCGCGACGTATCCCGAGAACTGCTTGAGAATCGGGGAGAGTTCGTCTTCGCGGCCTTCGAGCATCGGTCCCAGCACGACGCCGCCAGCGCGGCCGAACAGGTTCCACCACAACTGGCGGATCTCTTCGAGACCCTCCGGTCGAAACTCTTCGACCGCGAACCCCTGGGCTTCGAGAGCTTGGGCCGCCTGACGCACGGCGGCACGGGTTTCGGCCGTCACCGGCGTTCGGCCGTCATCTTCGAAGTAACCGATCTTCAGGCTCTGGAGCTGTCCCTCCGGAACGTCGCGGACCGGGACAGGAGCTGCATATGGATCGCCAATGTCCGGCCCGGCCATGACTTCAAACAAAAGCCGCACGTCCTCGACCCTCCGCGCCATCGGACCGACGACCCCCGTCGCAGCGAACGGGCCCGCGGAAGCCGGAAAATGACCCGTGGTCGGCACGCGCCCTGGTGTGGGCTTTAGCCCACAAATGCCTGTGAAGTGGGCCGGTACGCGAATCGACCCGCCACCGTCGCTTCCCACACCACCCGCAGAAAGCCCGGCCGCGATCGCCGCCGATTCCCCGCCGCTCGAGCCGCCGGCCGTCCGTTCCAGATCCCAGGGGTTGTTCGTCCGCCCGTAGAGGAGATTGTCCGTCTCCCACGCCATCAGTAACTCGGGCGCGTTGGTGTTCCCAAGAACGATCGCGCCGGCCCGCTTCAGGCGCTCGACCAGCGGGGCGTCGGTCTCTCCCACCAGGCCGGCTCGAAGCTTCGAACCGCACTCCCACGGGAAGCCGCGGACTTCGATCGCGCTCTTGATGCTTAACGGAACGCCGTGGAGCGTGCCCAAAGGTTCGCCGGATGCGACCCTTTCCTCGGCTAAGCGCGCCTGGGCACGGGCGCCGTCGGCATCCACATGAATGAACGCGTTGAGCTTTGGGTTCAGGCGTTCGATCCGTTCCAGGTGCGCATCAACCAGCTCTACAGGCGAAATTGTTTTGTTTTGGATAAGTGCTGCCATCCGTGCGGCGGACATCCCGGTCAGGTCCTTCATCGTTTTTCGGCGACGACTATACATCGGGGGTTTGACGGGACGGGGGGGTCAGAGTCGTAATTGCCGTACATCGCCACAATTCGAAGACCGGCTCGGTTGCAGAGCCGTTCGAGCTCGTACGTAGAATAGAGACGAACGATCGATTCCCACGATCGAGACCGCCCGTTCGCTCGAACGACACGGTAGTGATGAAGTCGCTTCGTGGCCGGGTCGAACCGGCGGTGATGTACAACAGGGGTTCCATCTGAAAACTGCGTGGTCTCGTTCTCGATGAGACCTTCGAGGACGAAATCCCGCTCCATGACATCGAGAACAAAACGTCCTCCCAACTTCAACGCTTGCGCAACTTGGACAAGGACCTGCTGATCTTCATCCTCGGCAGGAAAGAAACCGAAGGAAGTGAACAGGCTGAGGATCAGGTCGAACCGGTTCGCAAAAGGGAGGGACCGCATGTCGGCGCGAATCCAGGGCACCCCGACATCCGCGGATCGCGCCGCGGCCCGGGCGCGATCGAGCAACGATCGGTTCAGATCCAAACCGGTCACAGAGTTTCCGCGCCGGGCAAGTTCGACAGAATGCCGGCCGTTCCCACAGGCCAAGTCGAGCAGCGCGAACCCCGGACACCGATCCGGGAAGAGAGTCTCGACGAAATCGACCTGTCTGCTGGTAGTCTGCTCGCCGATCCAATCCGCGTATTCCTCGAGATAAGACGCACCGAAAAAACCGGTCTCTTCGGCGTACCATGGGGGATCCATTGTCGGGTGTGTAGGCATGATCACGGAAGAACCTTTATTTATACTGCATGAGCTGTCTGGTTGCGACGCCAGTCCGACGTAACCTGGCTCTGGTTGATCGCCCTAAGCCGGGATTGAGAACCTCGCTGGCTCACGCTTTTATTAGCTATACTTGGCCGACGAAGCCCGAGTCCATCATGAAGCTCCCAGCCTGGAAGATCGAGCACCGCATCGCCATACCGTTCACGATTCTGTTCATCGTGGCCATCCTGGCGACGGCGGTCGTCTCGCAGTCGCTGATTTCGCGAACTCTCGAAACCCGTCTGCACGAACAGGTCGAGCGCGCCTCTGAAGTGATGGCATTGAGCGACTTCGCCCTGAACCGCCCGATCCTCGAGCGGTTGAAGCAGCTCATCAATGCCGATATCGTCACGTACACGCTCGATGAAGAGGTCCTGGCGACGACCCTGGACGAAGTGCAGGATGCGGATCTGCTCGCGCGTATCCGTTCGGGGAGGCTGGCCCGCGAGGCGCTGGTTTCGGACACGGGCCTGGTCCTGGCGGATTTTGAACACGACGCGATGCCTTACACCGTGGCCTACCGCCCCATCCCCGGACAGGCGGAAACCGTCATCGCGTTCGTCGTCGACACGACCGACGTCGCCGCCGCACGTTCAGCCATCGCGCGGACGCTCGCAGTTATCGGCCTGGCGATGATTGCAATGATGGCGTTCATCAGCCAGCTCATCGCCCGTGGCATCGGTTCACCCATCGACCAGCTCGTGACGTTCACGAAATCCGTCGCATCCGGGGAGCGCTCGGCCAGCGCGCCGGTGACGGGCGGCGAAGAAGTCGGCCGCCTGGCCGAGTCGTTCAACGACATGGTCGAGCGGCTTCGGGAGTACGAAGACAAGCTGCTGCAGTCGGAAAAGCTGGCCGTGACGGGTCTTCTGGCCGCCCAGATCGCCCACGAGATCCGAAACCCGCTCCTGTCGATGAAGATGGAGGGGCAGCTCCTGCAGACAAAACTGGAACCCGGGACGAGGGACGAGGAGCTCATCGAAGCGATTCTGCGGGAGATCGACCGCGTCGAGTGGGTCGTGAAGGGGCTTCTGGAACTGGCCCGGCCCGGAGAACTCCGGCTCGTCGCCGCCGACGTCAATCAGTGCGTGAGGGAGGTTCTGGACCGTACGGCTTTGCAGTTGCGACACAGGGAGATTGAAGTCTTCCGGAACTTCCAGCGCGATTTGCCAAAAACGCTGCTGGATGTCGATCGTTTCAAACAAGCCCTCCTGAATGTCGTGCTCAACGCGGCCGAAGCGATGACAAAAGGAGGGCGGCTGATGACGAGGACATCCGTGTCGGACGAC
>CBDBIN010000028.1:0-20845 GCA_965206125.1 Terriglobia bacterium | reverse complement strand
GCGGTCCTGACCATCTCGTACTGATCCATCCCTAACAACTCCTTATCCTCCCTCCGCCATGCCGGTTCATCCAGGCACTCGCCGGGGGAGGCTATCAGGGGTGGGTCCTTTTTCCTCGATCAGAACCCCGTTTGGTGGGTCCTTTTTACGTTATCGAAATCACAAGTCGTTTCAGTGCGCGCTGCTTGGATGTATTTATAGAGTGTGGGTTTGGATACACCCATAACTTCACAGATTTCCTTCACCGAGTGCTTTTTCTCGTCGTACAGGTTGACGGCGATAGCGCGTTTCGCAGCGTCCAAGGATTTTGGGCGGCCACCCCTGCGGCCCCGGGCGCGTGCCGCGGCAAGTCCAGCCTGCGTGCGTTCGCGGATAAGATTGCGTTCGAACTCTGCCAGTGCGCCGAACACGTGAAAGATTAGTTTGCCCGAACTCGATGTCGTGTCGATGGACTCGTGGAGACTCTTTAGACCAATACCCCGGGCCTCTAGCTGCGAGACCAAGTCAATAAGATCCTTGAGAGATCGGCTGAGCCGATCCAGTCGCCATACAGTCAGCGTATCCCCATCTCGCGCATAATCGAGGGCGTCTCTCAATCCCGCCCGATCCGCCTTGGCCCCACTTTGCCGGTCCTCAAGAATCCGTTCGCAGCCCGCCCGCGTAAGGGCGTCCTTCTGCAGATTCAAGTTTTGATCGTCGGTGGATACGCGGGCATAGCCGATGAGCATCGCAAGAGCCTCAGCGGGTTAACATTCTCGTTGCATCCGATTGTATATTAACTTTGAAAAGTTGACTGAGTTTATCTACCCTGAGCGGGGTGGATATCCGGCTGAGGCGGGGGCGGGGGGCCCATGTTAAGAAAACCCTCGTTTTCTTAACTCCCACGAACGCGTTGGCTCACGCCTGTCATCGCACGATGGCAGCAGGGGGGCGAGTGTGAACCAACCCGACGTTCCGGCATGTCCTACCGAATGGCTCGTACTTTCTCGAGAATAGCTAAGCTAGGGGAGAAGGCGGTTGCGCACTCCAATTGCGCCCAAAACCGCAACATCCTGTTCAAATGCCCCCGCTGGTCCAACATGCCGAAACGATATTTGCCACGGGAAATTCTTCGATGCCGGACGGAGTCTAATGCCGCCAGCCACCAACCCCACCGTTAGCTAAGTCCAAGACTCTACGATAAAGCCTCTTATCGTATTGTAAATATCCCGTTGCCGTACCCCCCGCCGTTTTTTTGCGAACGGATCGCAGTCCTGGTAGTCCGAGGCCGTGCATGTGCACGCTAGCTCGGTCGCGCGGCGGATCTCGGGCCCGGGTCACCACGCTCCAGGCGGTGCCGTAGTTCCTAGCGGTTACCTGCCCGTTGGCGGAGGGCTGTATGGATTAGTTGGAGGTGTAGGAAACTTCTGAAACATAATCCGAGCGCCGTCCGCCACACTCTTCCGAACAATGGTGGCACTCCAGGCGGGGTGCGTTACCATCCCTCAAAAATTGAGGCGCAACGAGAACTGGAACTGCCTCGGATCGAATGCCGAGGTATAGGAGAATGGCTCGGTGATGGCTGCCAGTCGCCCCGTAGGGCGGTCCGGAAGCTCTTCCCGACTCAACTCGCCGACCGTACTGTTCACGTGCCTGAAATTCGTCCGGTTGAACAGGTTGAACGCCTCGGCGATGAACTCGACACTCTGGCCGTCTCCCAACGGGAGCTCTCGTTTCAGGCGGAGGTCGACCGAGAAGAAGTCGGGCCCGATGCCGGTGTTGCGGCCCACACCCCACGGGCGGTGCGTGTCGGTGTGGCGGTCGCCTACGTTGTCATAGCCGGCGTTGAGGTTGAACGGGGCACCGGAGCGGGCTCTCAGGATCGCCGACAGCGTGAAGTCGCGGACCACGGCATGCCCGCTGCCCTCACGCGACCGCCAGGGCAGCTCCATCACCGTGTTGGCAACGAAACTGTGTGCCCGGTGGAAGGCCGACAGCGCGCGTTCGGCCTTCGCATCCCACTGCAGATGCGGTTGGAAGGACGAGTTGTAGTCCGTGTGCTCGTCCATAGTCTTGCTCCAGGTGTGGTGCGCCGAGAAGGTGAACCCGTCGAAGAAGCGCTTCTGGAACTGGGCGATCAGCGCGTGATAGGAAGAATTTCCCCAGCTGCCGTAAACGTTGTCCTGCAGGAGCAACGGATTGTGAAAGCCCACGATGGGCCTTCCCTCGGGGTCGGTCCCCGCGAGGTAGATGTTGGTATCGAGGGGACGGATCAGGTGGACGCCCAGATTGAGGTTATAACCCAACGAGAGGGTATAGCCGGCCACCTCGCGCTGGATCTCGAGGCTGCCCTGCTGGGAGTAGGGGTTCACCGTATCGGGAGCGACCCGAAACTGCACGCGTAGCGGGAGACCCGGACCCGGGTCGATGCCGTGGATGGCCAAGTCCTCGGGCCGGATCGTGCGGGTTCCGAGGATGCCTCGCCGCAAGGCGGTCTGATAGATCTCGGCCGACGTCAGCCGCTCGCCGGTCAGCGCGCTGTTGATTCCCTCCAGGCCGGTCAGAGGAATGAACACCTGGAAGACCTGACCTCGCTCTCCGAGCAGATCCCGAATGTAGGTGATCTGGCCTTCAATCCTCCCGTAGTAGATGCCGAAGCCCCCGCGGAGGACGGTCTGATCGTCCGGGCTCCAGGCAAATCCCAGCCGCGGGGCGAAGTTGTTCTTGTCGGTCGGAAACCGGCTCTTGATCTCGAACTCGTGGCGGCCGCCCAGCGTCAGCAGGAAGTCGGGCCTCAGGCGCCAGGAGGCTTCGGCAAAGAAGTTGTAATAGGTTTTCCATCCTAGCCAGTAGGGGTTGCCGAAGCCCTGCTGATAGACGATGGGCAACCCTAAGGCATAGGCTTGGAGCGCCGAGATGGGTTCGTCGACCGCGGTGGCCAGTCCGGGAAAGCCGGCCCGGGAGAGAGAGCCCTGGACCAATTGCGCCGCGCCGTCGCCGACGGCCTCGTCGATCACGGCGGACAGCGGCACGGCCTCGCCGAATATAAATCGGCCCCCAAAGAACGTTTCCGCTTCGACGCTTGAGCGCGCGGTGTTGAAGTCGACGCCGAACTTATAGGTGTGCGGCCCGGAAAAATAGGTGAAGTTCTGCCGCACCTGCCCGCCGCGTTCCACGATGCGGACCGGTAAGATGAGGTCCCGTCCGAACAGACCGAAGCCGTTGATGTCGATCGACGGACCATGCCGGTCGGTCGGGAACACGCTGAAGTCGTGATAGGTGAGTCCCAGGCGCGTCTCGCTGATCCACTGCGGGCCCATGAGCAAGGTATCACCGAATCCCAGCGCGAAATCGTTGATATGGGAATTCCGCCCACGGCTGTAGGCCACCAGCGACCCGAACTGGGTATTCTCCCTGTCCTGGCCGGTCCAGTTGAACCGCGCGAACATGTTGTGTCCATCCCGCAGGGTGTGATCCAGGCGCACGAACACCTGCTGGCGCTCTTCCGAGAACGGGAACACGCCACTGTTCTCCTCGAATAGGGAAACGACATGGGGATAGTTGCCCGGCGTCAGGGCCGCGGAAAGCTGGGCAACAAGCGGGCGGAAGGCCGGCCCCGCCTGGTTGAGGGCCGCCGCCAGGGCCCGCTGCGAGGGTGTCAGCTCATGGAGGAACGCATCGTCCTGGAGCAGGGGGACGAAGACGGATTCGTGGCGGTCGAGGCGTTCGTAGCCACCGTGGAAGAACGTCTGGTCCCGGACGAGCGGGCCGCCGATCGAGACGCCGCTCTGCGCTCGCGTGTAGGCGGACTTGTCCGGATCGAAGAAGTTCCGGGACTGGAAATGACGGTCGCGGAGCACTCCGAACAGGCTTCCACGCAGTTCGTTCGTACCGGACTTGGTGACGATGTTGACCGCGCCGCCGGGCGCGCCGCCCAGTTCAGCCGAGAACGAGTTGCGGTTCACCTGGAACTCATAGACGGCATCTTGGCTGATCGTGGATCGGACCGTACCGGTGTCCAGGACGTTGCTCAGGCCATCGAGCATGAACGTGTTGCCCCGCCCCGAGCCGCCGCCGATGCCCAGTCCGGACTGCGGCGTCGCAGCGATCCGGCTGTCCCGGCCATCGACGATATAGTTCGTGTCGACGACTCCCGGAGTCAACAGGGCCAGATCCAAGTAGTCCCGCCGGTTGATGGGAAGGTTCTCTATGCCGACGAAATCCATATGGTTGGCCTGCGCGGTCTGATTCGGATCGATCACCAGACGGGCCGCAACGGCGGAGACGACGATGCTCTCGGCCGCTCGGCCCACCATCAGTTCGGGGGAAAACGGCGCTGTCTCTCCGACGCGAACTTCGAAATCCTCGATCTGATATGGCGCGAAATCTTCGGCCTCGAACCGCAGCGTGTAGAGGCCCGGCGTGAGATGACTGAGGACGTACTCGCCGAGCGGGGAGCTGACCGTTTGCCGCTCCACACCGCGCGCTTGATCCAGCGCTGTCACAGTGACGCGCGGCAGTGCCGCCCCCGTCTGGTCGACGACGCGGCCGCGAATGCTGCCGATGTCGGTCTGGGCCTCGGACACCGGGGCACAAGCCAGCACCAGGATGAGAACCGCCCTCCATCGACGCCCCCTAGCCTCGGGTGATGATATCGATTGCATAGTCCGAATCCTCTCAGAGAACGGTGAACATGCTTAACATTAGTGAGGCAACAGCCCTCCGCAAAGTAACTTTTTCAATGAGTCAATGCGCCCAGGAAGGTAAATTCGTTCTGGAAGTCGTCGATGATCAACTGCGAGGCATGATCGCGCCGGAGTCGGAGTCCTTCGGCGGCCCCTGCCTGGAATCCTCCGAAGTGTTGATGGCGAAGTCGGCGTTGCCACAACGCGGCGTGTAGGGAGCACCGCTCGGGTGCCGCAGCAGTTGAAATGAGCTCTCAAGGTTCCGTCACCCTGACGGACGTATCCTTGGCCGTTTCAATGAACCGGCGGTCGAATGTGAGCATCGTCTCGCAGTGGGAGGCAGCACCAAGATGTAGCGCATCGGCGAAGTCCATACCCTTCTCCGTGCGATCAAGCGCCTCAGCGATGAGGGTGGGACTCTCCACCGAAACACCCGGCAGTCCCGAGAACGCGCGCAGGGCGGTAGCAACCTCTTCTCCGGCAAAGCCGTAGACGCTACGCAACACCCAGTCGCTTTCAAGCAGGACGGTCGTGCTCACAAACACATGTTCCGAGTCGATCGCGGTTCTCGCCCTGGCGGCCTGCTCCATCTCGGCGCCGGTCAGATATCGGACGACAACATTGGTATCAATCGCCCGCATGGCGCCGCCGAGCTTCCGCCAGAACCCCCTCCTGCATCTCCGCCAAAGACTTGGGCGGACCGTCGCAGGCGAGGCGTCCAAACACATCCTTCGGCCGGGTCTCGACAAACGCGGGCTCTGGCTTGAGCAAGACGCCCTCAGGTGTGTTCTCCACGACCAGCCGCGTTCCGGCATCCCAGTGTCGCGCCCGGCGGATGGCCTTGGGCAGGATGACTTGGCCCTTTGTGGAGATGGTGGTGGTGAGCTGTTCAGGCATGGGCATAGTGGTTTCTCGCGTTACGTTCGAGTAAAGCAAAAGTAAGATACACCCCTCCAGGGTCTTGAGCCAAGGGCAGAACGCCGACGGACCGTACATATGGACTTGAAACGACGTGATCGAAAGGGATGTTGGATTCCGCCGAGTGCGGCAGCTTCAACCGGTCGGGTGGGCAAGGAGACAACAGTCGCGTGGACATCATCCCTGGGTTGAACAAGCTGTTGGAAATCGCGGCCAGTGGGCTCGGCGCAGTTGCTGGTCCATTCCTGGCTCCCTGGAAGGCCCGGAGGGAAGGACAGGCGAGAACCGCGGAGGCGGCGGCCGAGGCGAGAGTCTTGGAGATACAGGCTGAGGCCCACGTGCGGGGAAGGAGGGTAGCGCCCATATAGGTGTTGAAATACAACATAAGGGCGGCCCGAGCCTTGGGGTCAGCCTGGAGCGATCTTGCGGGTCTCGATAAAGTGGTAGAGGGCGGAGCGGGAGACGTCCAGGATCTTGGCGATCGAGGCCTTGGAGACATCCTTGCCCAACAGCGCCCGGATGTCTTGCTCCTTGCCGTCGAGCCTGGATTTTCCCAAGGCCCCCTTGGGCCGGCCGAGCCGCTTCCCTTTGGCTTTGGCGGCGGCGAGTCCTTCCTTGGTTCGTTCTGAGATCAAATCCCGCTCCACCTCGGCAAACAATCCGAACAGGGCGATCATCACCTTGGTCCGCAGGTCCTGCTTGCCGTCGAACTCGATCGCCTCCTTGATGGCGATGAAGCGGATCCTGCGCCGGACCAGGGTCTCCACGATCTGGATCACCTGACCGAGGCTGCGCCCGAGCCGCGACAACTCGCTGACCAGCAGGCGGTCGCCGGGCTGCAGCGTCCCCAACATTTCATCGATGCGGCGCTCGAGCGGACTCTTGCGCGACGAGATCCGGGACTCGATGAATTGGTCGATCGGGAAGCGGCGTTTCTGGCTGAACTCGAGGATGGCGAGCTTCTGGTTGGCGAGATCCTGCGAACGAGTGGAGACACGGAGGTAGGCGACGGTTTTCAAGGTAGCGTCCAAGAAAAAGTGCAAAACGGTCTGTTTGCGACTGTTAGCGATTATATTATCCAGATCATTGTATAGCCATATAGCGCCGATCAAGACGAGCGTTTGTTTCGGACAGAACCGAGCCGGTCTCCGACCCTGATCCTTGTCTGCATCGTCTGCTAGCAGGCCAGGGAGATCTCGCGGATTGCCGCCGCGCCGGACTTCCCGTTCGATCCCGACCGGCTGCGCCATGTCAGCCCGATCGAGTAGAAGAACGTCATCCTCTCTCAATAAAATCAGCCGCTTGTTCGGCTGCCTTCGGTTCCAGGAGATAGGACGAATACGGATGCGTCGTCGTTCACTTCAAAGTCCAGCAAGGCCTGCCGTGACCGACTCAGGAGGTGCGTGACCGCTCTCGTGCCCGCATTACCTACGTCCAACCACACTACCTTTGGCGGAATACCTTTAAGAGTGCTCCATTCCCGAAAATCGGTGTCCTTCGAGACAATCGTGAAGCCGTTCTCCCGGGCATAATCCCAAACCTTTTCATCGACCATGCCCCGGAGGTGGAGATCTTCAACGTGTGTGCTGCCGGGGAAGTCTCGTTCCAGAGAGCGAACCAGCTTCGGACTCAGATTCTCGTCGAACAGAAGCTTCACGCAACTGAACTGGTCAGACGGCGCTCGCGAGCGGCTGCAAAAGACAGACAGGCCCGGATGTGTTCACGGGTCAGAGATGGGAAATCCGACAGGATCTCGTCCTCACTCATACCTCCAGCGAGGTACTCAAGAACGTCGAACACTGTAATTCGTGTTCCTTTAACGCACGGCTTGCCGCTACGCACTGCCGGATCGAGGGAGATGTGTTCCTTCCAGTTCACGACTTGATTTTACCCCTCTGGCGCCGCCGCGGCGCAACTTCTTCCGGAGGATCGGTTGTGGGTTGAGACTTTACAGTTCGGGCAACCCGCACTAACAACAACCAACGATAAAGCTCCTTATCGTTGGGTTAAGAATGGGAACCGGGCCTCTGAGGCAAGAGTCCTTTCGCCCAGCCATTGAGACACGGGTCGGACCGCGTTTCGTCGGCTCTTGGGCGATCCTTGTAGGCCATTTCGATGTACGCCAGGAAACGGAGGTGAAGCCGATGGACAAGATACCCAGACTGCTCTGTGCAGCCGCTTCCGGGATCGTGCTGTCTGGCCTTGCTGCGTGTAATCCTCTGGCACAGGATGATCTCGAAGCGGTCCGTCAAGCCACCGAGCAGGGGGACCCCAACGCGCAGTTCGTCCTTGGGCTCGATTACTCCAATGGTTGGAGGGGGGTCCCACAGGACGACCAAGAGGCTGTGCGGTGGTACCGCCTAGCGGCCGAGCAAGGTGAGGTCAACGCGCGGTTCAAGCTCGGGGCCGACGCGCAGTTCAACCTGGGACTCATGTACGCCAATGGCCGGGGCGTCCTCAAGGATTCCGCGCTCGCGCACATGTGGCCCATCATCGCCGGTGCTAATGGGCACGAAACCGCCACAGCATCGAACACGATCGCGGACCCGATATCAATCGATTGGAGTCGATGAGCGATGACAGATGCGATGGATCGGGTGCGGGCCTCCGAGGCGCGGCACAAACGCGATAATCGAGAGCACGGAGAAGCTCCAGGCCACCCTGCAGGACTTGGAGCGGGAAGGGCGGAGACGACGGTTAAAACCTCACGGCGGCGGTCTTCACTCACGATTCTGGGACGGACGAAACAAAAACATGGACTCTGGAGGTCAAAAACGGAGATGCTATTCGTCGCTTCGCTCCCACAAGTGTCCACCACCATCGGAATCGGTGTTCACTCGCCGGAATACGCAGCCAGGGGTAGAAAGGCCGAAGTCGATACTCGACGCCCCTTCAGGACAACTCGACAGAACAACGAATGGCGAAAAGAACAGTAGTGATGGCTACTGCCCTGTGGCTCGTAATGGCCTGCGGAGTCGGAGCCCAGGCGCAGGGCCCCGAGGTGCTTCTGGGCGACCTGGGGGCGGACATGGAAGTGGACGCGGCCCGACAGCGTCTGTACGTATCCGTCCCTTCCCGCAACCAAATCGTGGTCATTTCGACCGAGACCTACGAGATCATCGAACGGGTAACGGTTGGACCTGGGCCGCGCGGAATCGACATCAGCATCGACGGGAGCCTGCTGTTCGTTGCACTCGACGGGGCGAGTTCCGTCGTCTTCCTCGATCTGGAAACGTTCAACTTCAGCCAAGTGGTGATCGGTGCGGAATTGGGTAGCCCGCGCGCCTGGGACGTGATTGAAGGACGCCCCGGCCGCGTGTTTGCGTCCGCCAACGCATCCAGCGGAGGGTTCTCCTACATCGTGATGATCAATCGTGATGCAAACAACGCGGCGATACGTGTCGCCGACGGCCGGATCATTCGGGCGCGACCGGTATTCGCCAGCAGTCCCGACCGGGCAGCTGTCTATGTCGGAGAAGGTTTCTCGCCGAACTCGCTTTACAAGCTGGATATTTCCGAGAATCCATTCTCTAGTTCAACGGTGGGACGGATCATCCTGGAAGACGATCACGGTTCCGTGTACGGAACTCACGAGCTGGCGGTCAGCCCGGACGGCAACATCATCTATACGGCGAATGGACAGGCCCTCAGAACCGGCTCGTTCATCCAGGTCGGCAAAGTGGGCGCGGGCGTGCCGCGGGTCAGCGACGACGGTTCGCTCGTGTACGTCGCCCAAGCGCCCGATACGATCTCCGTCTATGAGACGACCACGTATACGCTGGTCGGTTCGATCACCACGCCGTGCACCATGTCGTCGATCCATGCCTTCGATATCCTCCCGAACGGAGAGGACTACGTCATTCAGTCCGACGACATCGTTTGCGCGGGAAACCTGAACGAGATCGAACCTCAGGTGCTCGGGCACTACGCTCAAATCGCTGCAGGTCAGGGATTCACCTCGGAGCTCGTGCTGACGAATCCTTCTGCGAGTCGAACCGCTACGGGCACCGTCGTGTTTCGTGGAGACGCTGGCCTCCCGCTCCCACTGAATTTCGGAGGCGTCCCTCTATCGGAAATGAGCTTCTCGATACCGCCGCTGGGGACCTTTTCGATCGAGACCGACGGAGAGGGTGAGATCGTCTCCGGCTCGGCTACGGTGTCGTCCAACCTGGATCTTGGCGGTGTCGTCCGGTTCACGTTTCCGGGAGTGGGTACGGCCGCGGTCCTCGAAGGCACGCCCCTGAGCAACATGGTCGTGCCGATGCGTCGGAGCCCGGATGGCCTGAACACTGGTCTCGCGATCATGAATCCGGGTGAAGATTCGGTGTGGGTGACGCTGACCCTGTTCGACACCGCCGGCGTTCAGGTTCCGTCCGGGACGCATATGATTCCATCCCTGCCTGCGGGTGGACACCTCGCACGCTTCCTGGACGAACTGTTTCCGGATGCCGATACCGATGACTTCCACGGCTCGCTCGTAATCAGCACGTTCCAGGGTTCGCTGGTGGCGACCGCTTTGGAAATCGGAATCGCGCTGGGCCAGTTCACGGCCATTCCCGTGTTGAAGCTCGCGGACTGAACCTGATAAGAAGTCCGGTGCAGCGTCTCTCAGGCATGAGAACTCACTTCACATCAGGCGTTTATGCGGGTTACTACCATGAACGCACGGACGGTTGCTCCGCGACCCTGTCTGGTCCTAGAACCAATCACACACTACTGACAGGCCTGGCCTTATGCCGGAGCCACAAGGGGAGGAGGAGGCTGGCCTCGGCGGTCACCCAAAACTAGCCAACGATAGAGGCCCGGGAGGCTGTCGCTACGCAATGTCGAGGACCTTCTCCACGAACGCGGGATCGAGGCGACCCTGTACTGTACGCATAATCGCAAAGGCAATTTCCGGGTCGGATTGCGAACCGAGAAGTCTCGACTTCGGCGCAGTCTGGCCCATCTACGCGACCTGATGAGGCGAATGCGGCACTGGCCGGTCCGGGAGCAGGTTCACAATCTAAACCGGGTCTTGCGCGGTCACTACGCCTCTATGGCATTGCCGGGAACTTCCGGGCCCTCCAGCATGTCGCTCGGGTTGTGGAGCGTTACTGGCGTCAGACGCTGAGCAGCCGTAGTCGAGCCGGTCATGTCCGATGGGAAGTATTCCAGCGGATCAAGACGCGCTTTCCGTTGCAGCGGCCACAGCTGGCACTTCCGTATCGGGAGTTCCAGGCTCTCGCTGTGCTGTGAATCCGTTTCTGAAGAGCATAGTGCGGGAAATCTGCATGCTACGTTCTGTGGGAGCCGGAGGCGGGCGACCGCCTCTGGCCACCCGGTCCCGGGGGTGCGATTCCTCCGGGCTACTCACCCACGAGACGATCCGGTTCTGGTGGAACCGTTTTGGCCCGATCTTCGCCGCCGAGATCCGCAAGAAGCGGACGGACCGAATGCGCGCGTTTTCGGCTAGGCGGTGGCACCTCGATGAGGTGTTCGTGAAGATCAACGGCGAACGCCATTACCTTTGGCGCGCCGTCGACCAGGAAGGCGAGGTGCGGGAGGCCTTTGTCTCGAAGAAGAGAGACCGCAAGGCCGCCTTGACATTTCTCAGGAGATTGATGAAGCGCTGCGGCAGGCCGGAAACCATCGTCACCGATCAGCTGAGATCGCACCGAGCGACGTTGCCCCAACTGGGCGGAGCCGGTCTGCAACAAGCCGGTCGCTGCCTGAACAATCGGGCGGAGAATTCACACCTGCCGTTTCGGCGAAGAGAACACGCCATGCTCGGTTTCAGGCGGATGCGAAGCCTTCAGAAATTCGCCGCCGTTCATTCTTCCGTCTACGACCACTTCCATCGGCGACGCCCCCTCCGCTCACGGGACCATTTCACGCTCACCCGCGTCGCCGCACTCGCCCAGTGGCGTCCGCTCGGAGCGTCCTCATTCCCTCTCGCCAGCGGAGAACTCAGCCCTGCCGCTTTCCTCTGACAGTGCCCTCGCGGCGCATCGCGGAGGGGCGGACATAACGACGAACGGGCCACCAACCTCCAGAAATGGGTGCCGTGTTCGTGGGCCACTCGTCTTTTCGGGGACCCGCAGCGTCTTTACGTTATGTGAGGACCGGACTTGAGTTTAGAGCGCACCGGAGACCGGCGGATCATCGAGCGAGTCCTGGAAGGAGATATCCACTCCTTCAACCTGCTCGTCTGTCGGCTGGAAAAGCCTATCCACAACTATATCTTCAAGATGGTTGAGAACACCGACGAAGCCGTGGACCTCTGTCAGGAAACCTTCATGAAGGCCTTCAGCGAGCTTCGATCGCTCAAGGGCCGGAACTGAAGTCGGTCCTGGGCGGCGAACCGCTCAACCGGTCGCAACCATCGTAAGGTGGCAAAAAACATCATAGGGTGATTGATATGTCGCATCTGGAGGAGAGACTCGCAGAGTTCGTCTACGAAGAACTGCCGTCGTCGGAGATGGAGGAAGCCCGGCAGCACGTTGCCCAGTGCCTGGAGTGCCAGGGGCGCGTCTCGGAGTTCCAGAAAGTGCAGCACTTCCTCAAGTCGGTTCCCGACGTCGAGGTTCCGAGGCGGGTGGTTTTCGTGGGGTCCCGGAAACCGGCGACGAGGACGTGGGTGCCGCTCCGGTGGCTCGTTCCTTCCGCGACGGCCGCGGCGCTGGTGCTTGCGCTCGTGATCGGTGGACCGATTCGGTTGGACCGACACGAATCCGGCATGACGATCGCGTTTGGCGCGTTGCCCGAAGCCGAACCATTACAGGTGGCTGCCCAGCCTGTCGTTGTCCCCCCGCAACCGGTGGACTACGAGCTCGTCGTAGCACGGGTCACCTCTGAACAGCAGGCCTGGCTGGAGTCCGAGCTGGAGAGCCGAATTCAGGGAATCTCAGCCGCGAACGGCAGGGAGGTCCAGCGCCTGAGGGCGGAAATGGCGTACCTGTCCGACCTGCAGCGTGTCGGGCTGCGGGACACGCTCGTGAACGCGTCTTCGATCCAGCTTCTGGCTGCGCGGACGGAGGTTCAGGAATGAGAACACTCCGGCTGTTGGTCTTGTTGATGATCGTTCCGGCTATCCTTCCCGCACAGGCCGGCACGGACCAGTTTTCCCGATTCCGCCAGGAATCCGCGGCGATCGCCGCCGCCCTGGACGATGCCGTTTCTTCCGTCGTTCCCGGACCATTGCTGCAGCGATCCAAGGCGACGCAACTGGACGGTTACGGTCTCGTGGTCACGGTCGAGGTTGCGCTGGAGCCCCCGCGGAATCCGTTTAGCGGAGTGAAGCAACCCGAAGAGATCCGTCGGTCGAGCGGCGATCGCCGCGAAGCTCTCAAGGAGAAAGCGGTCGAGCTGCTACAGAACAGGGTGGCGGGACTGTCCTCGGTCGGTCTGGATGAGCGCGTTGCGATCGTCATTCACCTGCTGAACACGAATCCCGCCGACCTGCCCGACCTGCCCACCCAGATTGTCGTCTCCGTCGGAAAGCAGGCGGCGGCCGACCTCGAGGCGCGCCGAATCAGCCCGGCCGCGTTCCGCGCCCGCGTGAACATCCGGGAATACTGAGATCCCATGAAGGCGCTACTGACTTTCGATCGGAGGCTTCTGGGCGGGCTGCTCCAGGAGCGCGGCCTGATTTCCGAAGAAGACCTGAATAACGCCCTGTCGCTGCAAGCCGAGCGGTCCGAACGAATCGGGAAAATACTGACGGATCTCGGATTCGTTTCCGAACGGGATGTTCTGTCGGTACTGAGCGAACAGATCGACGTCCCGCTGTTCAGCGGAGAATACCCGGCGGTCCCGATCGAAGCCGAGAAGCTCCCCTATCGTTTTCTCCGGCCGTTCAAAGTCCTGCCGGTGCACCTCGAGGATGACGTCCTGTCGCTGGTGATGGCGGATCCGTTGGATTCGGGAACCCTCTCCACGATCCGGTTGCGGACCGGCTATGACCTGAGGGTAAATCTGGGGTCCGAGTCGGACGTCACCGCGCAGCTGGACCGCCTCTACGGCGAAGAGGGAGGCGATGAGAAGCTGATCGAAACGCTCGGCGATGCGCTCAGCGATGACGACGTCGACCAGCTTCGAGACCTTGCATCCGAAGTGCCCGTCATCCGGATGGTCAACCTGATCATCTCAAGGGCGGTGGAGTCGCGTGCGAGTGACATCCACATCGAGCCATTCGAGAAGGAGCTTCAACTCCGGTACCGCGTCGACGGTGTGTTGCAGAACGTCGATGCCCCGCCCAATCGGCTGCGGGGAGCGATCATCTCGCGCATCAAGCTGATGGCGAAGTTGAACATCGCCGAACGCCGCCTTCCGCAGGACGGCAGGATCAAGCTGAAGGTGCTGGGGAAGGAGATCGACCTGCGAGTGTCGACGCTTCCGACGATGTACGGCGAGAGCGTCGTGATGCGGATTCTGGACAAATCGAACACCGACCTGATCGATCTCCGCCGACTCGGTTTTCCGGAGGACCTCTACTCGAAGATCTGCGGGATGACCTCCAAACCCCATGGAATCTTGCTGGTCACTGGACCGACGGGCAGCGGGAAGACGACGACCCTCTACAGCGCGCTGAAGAGAATCAACATTCCCGATCGAAAGATCATCACCATCGAAGACCCGGTCGAGTACCAGATGGACGGCATCAACCAGATCCAGGTGAACTCCCAGATCGGCCTCACTTTCTCGGCCGGCCTGCGTCATATCGTCCGGCAGGACCCGGACGTGATCATGATCGGCGAGATTCGGGATCTGGAAACCGCAGAGATCGCGATCCGGGCCGCGCTGACGGGCCATCTGGTTTTCAGCACGCTCCACACCAACGACGCTCCCAGTGCGATCACGCGCTTGATCGACATGGGGGTCGAGGACTACCTGCTGGCCTCTTCGCTGATCGGGATCCTGGCCCAGCGTCTCGTTCGTGCCAACTGCGAGAAGTGTCGCCGCACCGAGCGGATATCGGTCCAGACGGCCCGCGATCTGGATTTTCCGTTGGAAGAGTCCGAGGGTTTTGTCGAGTTGCAGAAAGGGCCCGGTTGTGAGGATTGCGGTTATACGGGATACGAAAGCCGCCTGGGCATATTCGAGCTCGTCGATATCGATGAGGCTCTTCGCCAAGTGATCATCACGAATCCCGACGCGAACGCACTGAGGGGGCAGGCGATTCGTTCCGGCATGCGCACGCTCAAGGAAGACGGCTGGAAGAAAGTGCGGGACGGGACCACCACGCCGGACGAAGTCCTCCGGGTGACGCAGGAAGTCTGATGGGAACCTTCGCATACAAAGCGGTCAACCCCCAGGGGAAGCATTTCCAGGGTCGCGTCGAGGCGGCCGACGTTTCCGCGGCCGCGTTCAGCGTCAGGAACATGGGACTGATTCCCGTGTCGATCGATGAGAGTTCGACAAAACGGTCCGGTGTAAGCCTGCCCACCCTCCGGCTGCAAAGGGTCACACGCAAAGACATTCTCTTCTTTACCGAGGAACTGGCGACGCTCGTACGCGCGGGCCTGCCGCTGGACCGCAGCCTCAGCATCACTCGCGAACTGGCGCCGAAACAGGCCCTGAAAGAAGTGATCGACGACCTGCTGAAGCAGATCAAAGGCGGCAAATCGCTGGCCGAGGCTCTGGCCGGACATCCGAAACAGTTCACCCGTCTTCACGTGAGCATGATCCGCGCCGGCGAGGCCGGCGGTGTTCTGGATGTGATCCTGGACCGATTGGCGGAGTTCGAACGTTCCGCCGACGAGCTCCGTTCCTATCTGATCGCGTCGCTCGTCTACCCCATTCTCCTGACGCTGGTCGGGCTCGGGTCTTTCGGGATCCTGTTTTATTTCGTGATTCCACGTTTCGCGACGATCTTCGAGGATGTCGGCGCCGAGATGCCGGCGACGACGCTCGCCCTGCTGACGATGTCTAATCTCACCCGTGACTACTGGTGGGCGATTCTCGCAGGTCTTGGTTTGATGGTTCTGGCAATGCGGGGTTGGCTGCGGACATCGAGAGGGCGGCGGATGTGGAATATCGTTCAGTTCAGGATGCCGCTGTTCGGTCCGACGCTGCTCAAAGTTGAAGTAGCACGCTTTGCGCGCACCCTCGGTACGCTGATCAGCAGCGCCGTCCCCTTGATTGCGGGCGTCCGTATCGTCCAGGACATCGCCCATAATCAGATTCTGGCGGAGGCGATATCGAAGATTGCCGACGGCGCAAAGCGCGGCGAAGGAGTGTCCAGGCCCATGCGCGAGGCGGGGGTTTTCCCAGGGTTGGCCGTGCACCTGGTCGGCGTCGGGGAGGAAACCGGGCGTCTGGACGCGATGCTGCTCCAGCTGGCCGACGTCTACGAGAAAGACGTCAAGACCTCGGTGAAGGCGCTGACGGCCGTCTTCGAGCCCCTGATCATACTCGTCATGGGTATACTGATCGGGACCGTTGTGCTATCGATGCTGATGGCGATTTTCAGCATCAACGACATCGCGTTCTAAGGAGTGAGGAAGCCGTGAACAGGTCCGGCCGTTTCAAAACGAAGCACGATCGACATGCCCGACGAGCGGCGGGTCGGGAGTCGGGCATCACACTGATCGAGTTGCTTGTCGTGATGGTCATCATCTCCCTGTTCGCCACCCTGGTCGGGGCGCGTCTTTTCAGCAACGTCGACAAGGCCCGCCAGACAACGGCCAAGGCACAGATTTCAGGATTCGAGACCGTGCTCGATCTCTTCCGTCTCGATGTGGGCCGTTACCCGACCGCGTCGGAAGGGCTTCAGGTCCTGAGGGTCGACCCCGGCGGTATCCGGAACTGGGACGGCCCGTACCTGGGCAAGAACGTCCCGATGGATCCGTGGGGGAATTCTTACCTCTACCGGTACCCCGGCGAGCATGGAGACTTCGACATCCTGTCGCTTGGAGCCGACGGGGAACAGGGCGGCGAGGACGAGAACCTGGACATCGTGAGCTGGCAGTAGTCTCCCGTCCAGCCAGGGCATCCCGTACGCGTATCCCGCTGAATTTCAGTATTTTTCCTGCCCGTTCGTCCTTTTCGGCCCAGCAGGCGTCATCACTGACATGAACCGTGCGAGAGGATTGTCCCTGGTCGAGGTGATGATCGTGATGGCGATCGTTGCCCTGTCGGTGGGGCTGGTCGGCCCGCGGATCGGTGCCGGCATGACCCGGCTCGAGATGTACCAGGCCGAGCAGGCTATCCGAAGCTTTGTCGAGATGGCCCGTTCCAGGGCTCAGCGCTCCAATCTTGCCCATTTCGTGGTGCTGAATCGCCGTGGACCGACGGTGGTGCTCGTAGGACCCGACATGAGCATCCTTCGAGAACGCGAACTGCCTTCTTCGGTGGAGCTCGTCATCGATTCCGAGGGGGGCATCGAGTCGATCGACGTTCCTCCATCAGGCCTGCTCCGGGGGCAGCGGATCCGGCTGCGATCCCGTTTCGGCCCCTTCGAGGTGGCCTTCCAGTGAGGTACCGGAGAGGCTTCACCCTGATCGAGGTCGTCGTCGCCGTTGCCATTCTGGGGTTGTCTTCGAGTGCCCTTTTCGGCCTTTTCAGTACCTCGGTCGACAATCTCCGACGGATCGAGGAACTGCACCGCTACCAACTCGCCGCCGATGAAGTCATGAATCGGGTCCTTCTGCTGCCCGTTCTTCCGGCATCCGGCCAGACCGGCGGCCGTCTGAGCCAGATCGATGCGGACTGGAGGGTGCGAGTGGAGCCCTGGATTCCCGAGAGTTTCGACGGGCGTCCGGAGCAGGCGATCGTGAAAATTGTCGTCGAAATTGAATTCGATGGGCGTTCCGGGCGGCGAAACATCCGCCTGGAGACGGTGAAGCCGTCCGCGCTGACCTATGCCCCTCAGGACTTCCAACGGGCGATCGATGATGTGTTTCCGGAATGAATCGAGGCTGAGACTTGTGAGAATCGATCCCAGGCACCGGGCAGAGGCCGGGTTCACGCTGATCGAGGTGATGGTCAGCCTCGCGATCGTGGGATTGATCATGACCTTCATGTTTTCCGGATTGAGCGTCGGGATGGATACCTGGGAGCGCGGCTCCGGGAAGATCCGAGAGATCGAGAATCGGGCCCGCGTGGAAGGGCTCATCCGACGCCAGCTTTCGCTGGCCTCTCCGATGGAGTTCGAAGGCGACGATGGCGCGGGCATCCTTTTTGCCGGCGATAACCGGAGGCTCGAGTTCGTGGCCGCCTACTCGTTGATCGATGGAGCGGTCCAGGCTCGCAAGATCGACTATGCCGTCGAGGATGGAGGGTTCGTGTACGACGAGCAATTCTTGTTTGATTATGAGCCGGACGAGATTCCGAATCGTCAAGGGCAGCTGCTGGCCCAGTTTCAGAACGTCGCGTTCCGTTACCTGGGCTCGGATCGGGACGGGAGACTGCGATGGATCGATGAGTGGGAATCCGGGGCCGGCCTGCCCGGCGCCGTCCAGGTTCGGATTGATGACGACTATGTCGTCGTTCCCCTGATTTACCGATGAACAACCGCGGCGTCATCCTGCTGAGCGTTCTATGGGTCGTGTTGATCCTGTCGGTGATCTCGCTGTCGCTGGCGGCCGCCGTGCGGACGGAGATGTCCAGCTTGCGGGGCGGCTTCGATTCGGAACGGGCTTTTTTCATGGCGCGTGGAGCCGCGGAGGTGATGTTCCAGGACCTGATGGCGGGCGGGGATCTGTTTGCGGACTCACCGGTGGAATTGGTGAACGGAGAGTACGTTTTCCCGTTCGATACGGGAGAAGTTCGAGTCCGGCTCGAGTCCGGTCGGGGCCGCATCGACATCAACCAGGCGTCGGACAGGGTGCTGGCTTCGATGTTCGATTCCCTGGGTTTGGACCAGGATACCCGCAATCGCCTGGTCGACTCGATCCTGGACTGGATCGACGACGACGACATACCGCATCTCTACGGAGCCGAGATCGCCGACTATGATGCCGCCGGCGGGAGACGTTTGCCCGCGAACGGCGTCTTTCGGTTTGTCGACGACATCCTGTTCGTGAAGGGAATGACGCCGGAATTGTTCTACGGCCGATTGAGCATGGACGCGACCTCGGGTGTCTTCCGCCGGGTCCCCGGGGTTCGGGAACTGGTCACCACCGAGTCCGGTACGGCACAGGTGAATCCGAACGAGACATCCGTCGCCGTTTTGAGGGCGCTGCCGGGAATCGACGCGATCCTTGCCCATGCCATCGTCGAGGCGCGAGAAGACGGATTCTTCGACGATCTGGCCGACATGGCCGAGAGGATACCGGTACTGTCCGATAGCGACGTTCGGGGTCACTTCACATTCGAGCGCGACGGTCCGGTCACGATCGTTTCGAGAGGCCGGGCGATCCCTTCCGGCGTGTCGCGTACCGTTCGTCTGGTTCTGCGGCCAGAAGAACGATTGCAGATCCTGAGTCTCAATCCCCTCTTCTACGGCAGGTTACAGGAGCTGAAGCTCGACCGGTGGCAGTATGAATAGCTTTCTGCCCAAGACGGTCGCCGGCTTCGAGGTCGCCGGGAAGGATCTCCGTGTCACTGTCGTTCGTGCGGCATTCAAGAAGAGGCGCCTGATCTCTTCTTTTGCCGTTGAAGGCTTTGTCGGGATGGGTACCGACGAGCGAAGAGCTGAGCTTGAGAAGGTTGCGGAACGGCACCACCTCCGTGGTGCCAGGGCATTCCTCAGCCTGCCGGAGTCGAGCGGGATGGCGCGGTACCTGGAACTACCATTTGAAGTTCGGGAGAGCCTGAGGTCCGCGGTGGAGTTCCAGGTCGAGAGTCTTTCGCCATGGCCGAAGGAGGAAATCTACTGGGACATGTCGTCGAACCATCGAGTAAAGCCTGGCAAAACTCTGGGTGTGACGATCGCGATCATCACGCGCGAAGGACTCGATCCGTGGATCGACCTGTTCTCCTCGGCGAATCTTCCGTTGACAGGCGCGACGCTTTCAACCCTCGCGTGTGCTCACGCGGCAACCCAATTGTGGCCCGACGCTCGGCCGATGGTGCTGCTTGGCCTGGAGCCGGATTACGCCGAG
Source organism: Terriglobia bacterium (assembly GCA_965206125.1). Lineage (GTDB taxonomy): Bacteria > Acidobacteriota > Terriglobia > 20CM-2-55-15 > 20CM-2-55-15 > CAXWPM01. The sequence goes on along the minus strand of CBDBIN010000028.1, from coordinate 1,236 downwards.
GGCTGTCTCGTCCATGATGGCCGGATGACGTCGCTCACGGCGACCGAGGCCGGTTCGTCCAACCAGCGAGCCGCGTCCATGATCGCGCGACTCGCCAGCCTGGCCCGGGTCGTGAGCCTTGAAGACGCCCGCACCATGGCCCACGGCTCAAAGCTCGAAGATCTGGATGGAGACAATCCGCGGCTACCGCTCGAGGGGGCAGTCGGGGGTCCGAGGGGTCTTTTCGGAGCCCTGGCCGCTGCCCTGTCCGGCACCGGAGAAAGCCCGTTTGCGGTGAATGTCATCCCCTCGGAGCGGAGGCACCGGAGCAATCAGGCGCAGCTCGTGCCGACCTTCGTGCTCGTTCTGCTGCTGATCCTCGTCGGCACCGCTCTCGGGCTGCGCGGGCCCTACCAATGGTCCGTTTACGCTTCGGAGCTGGAGACTGCGATTCGCGCCGTGGCCCCGACGGTCCGGGACCTGACGGATCAGGAAACGGAGTTGAACGCGCTCTCGGAGAAGTACCGGGCAATGAGTGTGCACCTGGCGGGAGGCGATTCCACGCTGGAAATGCTCCTGGAACTGGTTCGCGTTCTGCCTCCCCACACCTGGTTGAGCGCGGTTTCGCTACAGGAAGGGGCTGCGACGATCACGGGTTTTTCCGGCAGTGCTTCCGAGATCCAGCGACTGATCGAAGAGAGTCCGTTGTTTGAAGACGCCGAGTTCGCGAGCTCCGTTACGCGTGATGACGCCGGACGCGACCGCTTCACCCTGCGGTTCGGTGTTGGGGGGGGGTCGTGAAGCTGGAGATTCGACAGCGGGACCGTCGGGCGCTTCTCCTGCTGGGCGTTTTGCTGGGCCTGTATTTCGTCCTGTCCGAAGTTGCTTTCCCCGCCTACGACAGACTGGCCGCGGCCGGCGATACCGCCCGGGACCGGGAAGACCAGTTGCGCCGGTATCGCCGCGCGGCCGTGCAGAAGGCGGACTACGGGCCGCTGCTCGAAGAAGCCCGCCGGCGTGTCGAAGAAGGCGAGGGGCTCCTGATCCGCGGCGATAACCCGTCGCTGGCCTCTGCCGAGTTGCAGACGATCATCGAAGGAATCGCCGCGGCCACGGGAGTCGAGCTGGGTCAGCGGAATATGTCCGCGGCCGTGCAGAAGGATGAGTTTTTCAATGAGATTACGATGACGCTCGGGTTCGAATGTACACCCGGCCAGCTCGTGATGTTCCTCGAACAGTTGCGTCGCTCGGAGAAAC
>CBDBIN010000027.1:0-33023 GCA_965206125.1 Terriglobia bacterium | reverse complement strand
GTTCTCGTGAGAAATCTGGTTGGCACCCGAGATCTTCATGTAAGCCAGGGCGCGGTACCAGTCCGCCCGGCTCTTGATGAACTCGGCCACTTCAGTCAGCATCGAGGCGTAAAGCTGTCTGTACCTGAGGCCGGTCGGGTTGCCCAGGTCCATTCGCACGCCGCAGCCCGTGGCGCCCCCATCAGCCACATCTCGTAAATGCAGACGCGTGACGCCGCCGCCACCCCCGGTCCGCGGTGTGTCATCGGTGTTGGTCGAGAAGATCCAGTCGGGAGTGCCGTCCTTGCCTGCCTTGATACCCAGGCTGTACAGTTTGCCGTTCTGCACCGCCTGTTCGATCTCGCGCCGGAGAATAGTGAAGTCGAACACACCAGGCGCGGGGTTGATGTCGCTCCACAACAACCGGATGAACACTCCGGAGACGTTCGCACTCTGCCAGATCGAGTCCGCAGTTGCCTGGTATGCGCCGCCACGGCACAGTACCTTGCCGTTGTCGCCGGTCTCAATCGTAGCCCCTTCGAGCGGGCAAGTCCCAGTGGCTTCGATGTAACCCCCATCGAGAGGGCTCAGCGTGTAAACGCCCGAAGGCGCAACGGGCATCGGTCCGGTAAACTCGTTCGGATCGGATGGACCGTAGGCCTTCAGGCTGGTACACATGGCAGGAAAGCCTTGCGCGCCGTCGGCTGGAATTATCGAGTCCACGCGCGTGAGTTGCTCCCAACGGACGGTGTCACCGCTCCTGATATAGGTCACTTGAGGTGTGAATGTCCCGTCGACATTCACCGTCACGGTGTGGGTTTGCGACTGCGCAAACGCAATGGAACAACTCATCACTCCAAGCAGGCCTAATCTGGCCGGTACAGCCCACCGGGCTCCACGAAGCTAATCATTCACTCCAGTCACCGCGTTCCTCACCTCTCTGATTTCTTCATCATATTAGATACGCCCCACTTCTCTCATGCTGCCGCTCTTACCCATGAGGCTCAGTGATTTCGGTCCTGGCCAAGTAGACACAATGGATGAGAATAGGTTTACCGAAACGTGGGGACGAACGACCTACTTTATCGCCAGGGCACTGTGGCAGGCACCCTTTGTGGAAAGGCGGCAGCCCGGACAAGAGCGGACGCACCGCGCAACGTGCCTCGAACAGGCCATCAGTTGCCGCGCATGTAAACAGGGGCATCCGGGTTGTACTGGCGCCAGTCGAACCAGTAGTCGAGAACTGTCTGCAGTCGGGGAAGCGAGGTGCCCGTGAGAGGGCCGGCGACGGCCGTGCCCGAGAAATCCCATCGGCTGCCGGTGTCGGCGTCCATCAGCGTCAGCGTCTCAGAATCTTCGAGGCCGTAGAGTTCGGCCTCGGCGCCGTTGACCACCCGCTGGAATGCTCGGGCGGACCGTCCGTCCGCGGCCAGGAGCACGACGATCGGCGTGTTTCCGACCCGGTCCTGGAGCGGAGTTTGTTCGGCCAGGAGCGTCGCCGGGTAGCCCTTTACCCGGTCGCCTACGTGCACGCTCACGATCAGATCGCGCGGCTCCAGGGCGACGTCGGGATCGGGACTGTACCAGAGACCGGTCGTGTAATAAGCGGCCCGCTCGGGATCGGCCCGCGCGGGCCGCACCCACCGGGCTCGATTCACGTGGCGCGCGCACGACATGGATCGTATTTCCGTTTACTGGAGCCTCGGAATTGCCCTACACTCACCCCATCTTCATATGCCTGGGCCTCATATTCTGCCTATCCGCTCGAAGCAGCGGGTGCCGACGGGGCGGTAGGTAACCGCGTCCGCCTCTTCTAAACTGCCCTTCAGGAAGGAAGGCCACATGAAAGCCCTGACGCTTCTAGTTGCTGTTGCCGCGGTTCTTTTCTCTGGCCCGGCCGGGCGCTTGTTGCTCGAACCCGGCGTGCAAGCGGCGGCAGAACCCGGGGCTTCAATGAGTCAGTCCGGTGGCCGCTTCAACTGGCCGTCGTTCCGGGGTCCCAACGCCTCAGGAATCGCCGACGGCCAGGCACCGCCGGTTCGCTGGAACGCCGCCACGCAGCAAAATGTCGCCTGGAGGACGCCGATCCCGGGTCTCGGCCATTCGAGTCCGGTGGTGTGGAACGACCGCGTCTTCGTCACCAGCGCCGTCAGCTCGGATCTGAATTCGGTGTTCAAATTCGGCCGTGACGGAAGCATCGACCGGCGCACCGACACCTCCGAGCACATCTGGACGGTGTATGCGCTGGATCGGTACAACGGCGCGGTCTTGTGGCAACACGAGGCCTTCCGGGGCGTGCCGCGAATCCAGCGGCACCCCAAGAACAGCTACGCCTCGGCGACACCTGCAACCGACGGCGAGCGCCTGGTCGTGATGTTCGGATCGGAGGGGCTCTATTGCTACGACCTCGGCGGTGAATTGCTGTGGAGCCGCGATCTGGGGCCCATCGACGGCGGCGCTTCATACGACGATACCTATCACTGGGGGTCTGCCAGCTCGCCGATCATCTATCGGGGCCTGGTCATCGTGCAGGCCGATCAGCAGGAGGATTCGTTTATCGCCGCCTACGACGTGGTGAGCGGTGACGAGGCGTGGCGCACGGCGCGCGATGTGATCTCGTCGTTCTCCACGCCGACGGTATACGAGGGCGACGACCGAACCGAGCTGATCACCAACGGTCCCGAGAGAATCTACGGCTACGACCCCCTCAGTGGGGAGCTCCTCTGGATGCTGCGCGGCAGCTCGTTCAACACCACACCGACGCCGGTCATCGGCGACGGCCTGTTCTTTGTGGCGAGCGGCTATCGGATCCGGCCGATTTTCGCGATCCGCCCCGGTGCCAACGGCGACATCTCGCTGTCGGAGGACGAAAGGGCTAACGAGTTCGTCGCCTGGAGCTCGCCGCGCTTCGGCCCCTACATGACCACGCCGCTGGTGTATCGCGATCAGCTGTACGTGGTTTCGGACGGGGGCGTGGTGACCACGTTTCAAGCCACCAGTGGCGAACGCGTGTATCAGGCGCGGCTCGGCAACGTCGGCGGTGCCTACACCGCCTCGCCGATTGCCGCCGAGGGTCGCATCTATGCCGCCAGCGAGGATGGCGACGTGTTCGTGTTCAAGGCCGGCGATGAGCACGAACTTCTGGCGGTAAACCCGGTCGGCGAGGTGATCTTGGCAACGCCCGCCATCTCGGAGGGGCAGGTATTCGTGCGCACGACGCGGCACCTGTTTGCCTTTGCGGAAAGCGCATCGCCGGCGACGACGGCCGGCGAATCCAGTGAACCGCCGAACTACCGCGCCTACGATCAACTCGGCATACACGAAGAGAGGTCGGCATCGCTCAGCTTCGGCGATATCGACGGCGATGGAGATCGGGATATCGTAGTTGCCAACGGCCGGCACTGGCCGGGCCGGAGCCGCATATTCGTGAACAACGGAACCGGCGGCTTCACCGTCGAGCGCCCGCTCGGTGAGGATGCCGCCACCAGCTACGCAACGGCGATTGCCGACCTCGACTACGACGGCGATCTCGACGTCGCCGTCGGCAACGACCTCGCTCCGAACCTCGTGTACTGGAACAACGGCGACGGCCGCTTCACGCCGGGTCCGTCTTTCGGTGGGATCGACAGCACGCGCAGCATCTTGCTGGCCGATCTCGATGGCGATGCGCGCATCGACATTCTGGTGAACAACCGGGGCATGGAAAACGGCATTTACTTTAACGATCGGGGTCCGATCTTCGAGCGACGGGGATCGTTCGGCAACCGGGCCGACTCGACGATCGACGTCGCCGCGGCCGATCTGAACGGCGACGACTACCTGGACCTGGCGTTGGCCAATCGCGACGGCCAGCCCAACGTGGTTTATTTCAACGACGGTGAAGGCTCCTTCCCGACCTCGCGTCCGTACGGCACCGGCAGCGACGAGACCCGCGCCGTGGAGGTCGCCGATCTCGACGGCGACGGCCACCTCGACATCATCAACGGCAACATCGAGGAGGCCAACGCGGTGTATTTCGGCGATGGGGCAGGGAGCTTCGAGCGTCGCGTGACGTTCGGGCGCGACGACGGCCGTACATACACGCTGGCGGTGGCTGACATGGATCGCGACGGCGCGCTCGATATCGTCGTCGGCAACGCCGGGCAAGCCAACACGATGTTCCTGAATCGTGACCAGGGACGGCGCTTCGAGGCCGTCACGCTCGGTGATCCGAAACTCGTGACCTACGGCATCGCCCTGGCCGACATCGATGGTGACGGTATTCCGGAAATCGCTACCGCGAACTCCGACGGCCCCAATATGTTGTACCGACGGGGGCCGCGCCAGCGCCGGTGACCGATCAACCCTCCAGCCGCACCGATGTCGCTCGACGCCCGGTGTGGCCTGGAGGCGGGCACCTGATTCTATATGGACGAGTAGTCGTGCCGCCTCCCTCCCGAGTCCGCTCGAGAAGCCGACAGGCTCGCATGGTTTGAGCGCGAAGCTAAACTGCTCGCGTCGTTGAACCATCCCAACATCGCAGTATCCATGGGTTCGAGGAAAACGACGGCACGCACTGGTCATGGAACTGAGGCGAGTTGGCACTGTCCGCCTATACAACGTTCGGCATAGAAGGACCATATGGATCGGCACTCGATAGTCCTAAGGGCCGCCAACCCCACGTTCGATGAAGGTCTGGCATGCGCCCACTACCTTGACGAAGCAGCCGAGGGGTTCTTTCGTTTAATGCTCGGTCGCCGCGCCGGGCACATAATCGCCACGGCGTTCCTCGAGCCCGACCACGACCTCTCCCACCAGTATGTGACTTTCGCAGAACGTGACGACATCATCGTGGGAATGGTATTGGCGTACACGGCGGCGCAGCATCGCCGCTCCTCGCGCCAGCCCCTGAAGCGGGCTGCCGGAAGGCTTAATCTACGAATGAGGATCGTGGAAATACTGTTTGCTCCAATGATGCGGATTGTCGATTCAATCGCCGATGGCGATTTCTACCTCCTGTCCATCGCTGTTGATAAGGAACTTCGCGGCGATGGCGTCGGCTCCGTCTTGATGGACTTCGTTGAAGAGCGGGCCCGCGCCAGCGGATCGACTCGACTATCCCTCGACGTTTCAGCTAGGAATGAGGGAGCTTGCCGATTCTACGAGCGCCGCGGGATGAACGTCGAGTCGCAGTGGCCGAAGCGATTCTCTATGCCGGGATTGACGTTCTATCGAATGACAAAGGGGCTCTGAGCCTTCAACGGGGAAGGGCTGAAGGGAGTAGCATCATGAGTCACTACGTACTCGTTCACGGCGCCTGGGAAGGTGCTTGGTCTTGGGAAAAGGTTGTCCCTCTCCTTGAGGAGAAGGGGCACGAAGTCGTCACCGTCGAGCTTCCAGGCAGCTCGAGCAACAGGAAACCGGTTGACAAGGTCACCCAGTACGCCTATGTGACAGCGGTCGCGGAGGTGCTCGCAAACATCGACGGAAAAGTGGTGCTCGTCGGCCACAGCTTGGGCGGCACGATCATCTCCCAGGTGGCCGAGCGGTTCCCGGAACGCATCGAGCGGCTCGTCTACGTGACGGCGTTCTTGCTCAAGAGCGGCGAAAACGCGCTTGAAACGATGCAGAGCGACCCAGCGGGTCAGCTCCTGCCAAAGCTTGTCTTCGCCGAGGACGAGTCCTACGCGGCGGTGCCCGAAGACGTATGGCGTGACGTCGCGTTCCACGACGCCCCGGCTGCCGCTATCGAAGCGGCGCTGCCCAGGCTCGCCGAGAAGCAGGCCACCGAACCCTTCCTTGCTAACCTCGAGCTCACCGACGAGCGTTTCGGCTCCGTACCCAAGTTCTACGTCCGCACCGGGATCGACCGCATCCTCACGCCGGCGCTCCAGGAGCGCATGATTCGAAACTGGCCTGTCGAGCAGGTCGTGACCCTCGAGGCCGGTCACTTCCCTCTGCTATCTGTGCCCGCTGAGTTGGCGAGCGCGCTCCTGTCGCTCGGCGCCAGCGCAGGGGCTGCGTAGCCGGGCAATGTGCTTGGTCGTGGGAAAGGTTATCACCTCCACCGTGGACGGGTATCGGGGCCTGAGGGCACGGATCTGATCCAGCCATGAGGGGCACAAGACACCGTGGGCTTCAGCCAGCTCACAAACGCCCGGTTCAGTCCGCCATGTTTGCTAGGTGCCCAACTGAGCGATTGCCTCGTCTGTGCTCCATACGGCATTCGCGATGAAACGGAAGTTCGTGATGGCGGCAAGATAGCCATCACCATCCGGGATCTTCGCGGCCGCGGTTGCGTCCCTGACGACCGCAACCTCGAAGCCGAGTTCCAACAGCTCCCTGAGCGCCAACTCCTTCCTCCCATGGTATCCACCGGGCGGAGCGGTTTGATCACATCGACGATTGGCAGAACCTGAGCTGTAGCGGCCGGCAGCACCGGGACACATTCACTGTTTCCGGTGGCACGGGCCGCGGGTATAACATTGACATCAACCCATGAAATCCAAGAGCATCAGAGCGGCCTGTCTGCTGCTGAGCTTCCTCGCCCTCGCGCAAACGGCGAGCGCGCAACGGCGGTATGCGGTCGAGGCGATCGTCGTCGATGTGACCGTCCAGGCGGATGGCTCGATGGAGATCCGTGAGGCCCTCTCCTACGACTTCCGCGGCCGCTTCACCTTCGCGTTTCGCGACATCCCTCGGGGCGCCTCCGGCGAGGGAGCTCGGTAAGTCTCGCGTCAGCGAAAACGGACGCGACTACCGCGAATCGGACTCGAACGAACCCGGCACGTTCTTCATCACACAGGAAGCTGCGACGACGCGGGTGACGTGGTACTACCGGGCGGACAGCGAGCGCCGGACGTTCGACTTCGCCTACACGATCGCGGGAGGCGTTCGGCGCTATCCAGACACGGCCGAGTTCTACTACAAGTTCGTCGGCGACGACTGGGATCGCCCGATCGGTAACGTGCGCGCGACGGTCCGGTTCCCGTCTCCGCCCGCGTTTACCGATCTCCGGGCATGGGCCCACGGCCCCCTGAACGGCTCGGCACGGATCAATGCGGACGGCACCGTGGCATTCGACGTATCGCCTCTGCCCGCCGGCCAGTTCTGGGAAGGTCGGCTCCTGTTTCCCGCGACCCTCGTGGCCGACCTGGCGCTCGCCTCCAGTGATCCTAGAGTCGACCAGGTCTTGAACGAGGAGCGCGTGTGGGTCGAAGAAGCCAATGCCCGGCGCGAAGCCAATCAGCGACGACTCGAGGAACAAGCGGCCCTCAGAGCCAGCCGCGACGAGCTGGCGGGACGGTTTTTCCCGCTCGCGTTGGCACTCGTGCCCGTGGGCCTGCTGGCGTGGTTTCTGGCCTTTCGGCGTTACGACCGCCCACACGACGTTCCCGTGCACGCGGTTCCCGGCGAGTTCCCGAGCGATCACACACCCGCCATCCTCGCTTACCTCATGTCCCGGAATGTGGGCGCCTCGTGTATCGTCGCGACCCTGTTGGATCTGGCGCATCGGGGACACTTCCAGATTCGTGAGACGGTCGAGATCAGGCGCGGCTTCTTCGGCGAGAAACGTGCTGTGGACTACCGGTTTGAACGCACGGAGAAGCCACTCGACGAGTTGCAGCCCTTCGAGCGCGATCTCGTCGACTTCCTCCTGGGCCAGAGCGACTCGTCGACCGGGTTCGCGGTGTCGGTGATCCGGAAGACGGCGTCCAAGCGAAGTCGGGAGTTCCACAAGTGGTTCGCGGCCTGGCTGAAGAAAGTCAAAGCGAGCGGTGAAGTGCTCGACTTCTACGAACCGTACGCGGTCGGCTCCATGGTTCGAAACGCCGGGATCGGCGTGGCGATGGTGGTCGCCGGCATTCTCTTTAGCGTGGTGTCGCAGTCGCCGGCGGGTCTTCCTGCGATCATTGGAGGCGTCCTCGTCGCCGGTCTCACCGCGACCCTGAACCGAAGAACCGTCGAAGGCCGCCGGCTCTATCTCGCTTGGACGGGGTTCCGTTCGCATCTCAAGTCGCTGGGGCGATCCCTCGGATCCGTTTCACTCGATGCCGACACCTGGGGACGGTACCTTGCGGCTTCAGTGGTCTTCGGCATGCACAAGAAACTCCTGCCCAAACTGCAGCCGATCGACGAGCACGGCCAGCCTGCGAGTCCCGTGTTCTTCGTCGGCGGGCCTGGAGATTCGTTCGGCGACAGCGTTTCGTCGCTGGCTTCGAGCGTTTCCTCGATGGTCACGTCGGTATCGACGTCGATGAGCTCCGCGTCCGGCGCCGGGGGTGGTGCGAGCGGAGGCGGCGGTGGCGGTGCGGGGGGCGGCGGGGGTGGCGCCGGCTAGTCGTCCGAGGGTTTCTGGAGTGTCCGTGACTGCTGCGCCGGATTGTCCGACAAACGGAAAGGTCCCCGTCTACACAGCCGGCTGAAATTGCCTGCGCTAAACGTCGGTCGGGAATTTCTTACGTCTTGGCAAGAAGCACCTAAGGACGGTAACGGTTCAGGATTTCTTGGAATCGCGGATCGGAGCGAAAAGGATCAAAATGGACTTCATCGAAGAATGTGAAATCATCAAAACCGTCGGCCAAAGCCCCTTCTAGCTCGACAAGAGAGCGTTCCGTGTCTCCCAGGCCGGCATAGACGGCGCTCATTCGCACCTGCGCTGACCCTGGGCGACCACCCAATTCGCGAGCTCTTTCGAACGGCCCCAGGGCCTGTTCGTAGTTGTCCAAAGCCAGGTGTGCTAGGCCGAGCCGAAACCAAGCGACGCCACGACCTGGTTCCAGTCTCAAAGCATGTTCGAACTCGGTTATGGCTTCCTCGTGGCGCTCCTGCTCGAAAAGCGCGCGGCCGAGCTGGTGATACGCCTCGAAGTAATCCGGGTCATGCCGAATCGCGTTGCGCGCTGCCGTTTCCGCCGCCTCGAACTCATTCCCCCCGCTGCACGCCGCAGCGAGCTCGCACCAAGTGAACGCGTCGTCGGGGTTCAGACTTACGGCCCGCTCGTATTCATCGATGGAGCGTCCATAATCCCGTCTGCTGAAAAAGACTTGCCCCAGGACGATGTACGCTTCCGAGAGCTCCGGGTCGAGAGCGAGGGCCTCGAGAGCAAACTCTTCCGCCCTCTGCAAACGTTCAGGGCTGCGGTCGTATCCGAAATAGCGATATAACCACTCGGCGGCGCCCAGACCCGCCAAGGCCAGGGGATACCTGCTGTCCAACGCGAGAGCCTGTTCGAAATATTCCTGGGCAGCATCAATCCGCGCCTCAGGGAAGTCGAGAACAGTATGGGCCGACTGTACCAGTGACCAACCTCGAAGATATGTATCGTAGGCCTTGGAGTTTTCGGTATGGCGGACGCTGACCCTCGCGGTTTCCTCGGGGCTCAATTGGAGATCCAAGGCCGCGGCGATCTCTAATGCCACCTCTTCCTGCAGACCGAACACATCGTCCAGCTCTCCCTCGAAATCGTCTGACCAGAGCTGGAAACTGGTTCCGGCGTCGATCAACTGCGCACTGACGCGGACGCGACCTCCAGCCCTGCGGACACTCCCCTCGACGACGTGCGTAAGACCGAGTTCCTCAGCAATTTCCGTAATGCTTCCGATCCTCTCCCTGAAGTGGGCCGCGGATCTCCGTGAAGCAACCTGGAGACCCTGGATTCGGGATAGCTTGCTGACGAGTTCTTCTGTCATCCCGTCGCTGAAATACTGGTTTTCAGGGTCGGCACTCAGGTTTTCGAACGGGAACACGGCTAAAGAAGGAGATTCCTCTGTTATCGGAGACAGCGAGACGTCTCCATCGAAGACAGCTGCGATCCTCTCCCGCAAGTTCCCGACGTCCCATACGAGTAGTGTTACCACCAGCAGGACGATCGCGACGCCGATCAGTTGTAGTCTCCAACGCAGTGGTCCCCCATCTCCAGAAACAGCCTCCGTTGCGCCCATGCGCCGGAAGTCGGCCATAATCTCCCGAGCAGACTGATAACGATGTTCGCGGTTCTTTTCAAGGCACTTCAGGATGAGTTCTTCCAATCGCACCGGCAGATCTGTGTTGGTCCTGCTTGGGGGTGCTGGCGATCTGTGCACGATGTCGTCGGCCAATCGAGTAGAGATCGCTTCGGGGAACGGTCTGCGGCCGGTCGCCATCTCGTACAGAACGGCGCCCAATCCGTACAGGTCGGTACGTGGGTCTATCTCCTCCGCCCGCACTTGCTCCGGGGCCATGTAGGGAAGCGTGCCGGTCACTGCATCTGTTTCGGTTAACAGGCTCCGCGTTTCGGCTTCTTCCCTTCTCGGCCCAGTCAGCTTAGCCAGGCCGAAGTCCAGGATTTTCGCCTCGCCGCGAGCTGTTACGAATATGTTCGCCGGCTTCAGATCGCGGTGGACGATGCCCTTATCGTGGGCAGCATCGAGAGCATCGGCCAGCTGAAGGCCCCACTCGACCACTTTTTCACTCGACAGTTTTCGGCCGGCGATGTGGTCCTTCAATGTCTGACCTTCAAGCAGCTCCATCACAAGGAACTGTCGGCCCTCGTGCTCGTCGATGTCGTGGATCGTACAGATATGAGGATGATTCAGCCCGGATGCGGCTCGGGCCTCACGCCGGAATCTCTCGATGGCTGTCGGGTCGCGTGAGAATTCTCCGGGGAGGAACTTGAGAGCAACTTGCCACCGATACCTCTGTCTACGCTTCGATCGACACCTTACGATGCCGCTCGCAAGACTCGAGGCCAGGATGGATTCGCTGTTCTCCTTTCCTGTAGGGCTCTTTCATCCCCTCCAACATGCCGGTTTATCCCGGCGCACGATGTAAGGTCGGCTAGTGTCCAAAGTGGGCTCTTGTCGAACACCCCCGTTTTTCGGGTGTTCACATTGGACCGCAGGCGATATTCCAGGGTAGTGACCTTCTGATTGCTATCAAGCCTTTCCGTCCGTAGTATTTAGCGAGCTACTTCCAGACAGCAGAATGGATACTGGCCGCTCTTCCTTAATCGGGGTCCGACGTCAGTCGTGGCTGTCGGAATAGATGCCAGCCGACGAAGGATTGTGAGATGACGATTTCGCGACGAGACTTTGTTTTCAAGAGTGCCTCATTGCTCGCCGGAGCTGCGGTAGCACCCGTTCGGCTCCGCTTCCCCCGATCAGCCCAGCAGTCGAAGCGCGTACTGGTTATCGGAGCCGGTGCAGCCGGGCTCTGTACCGCCTATGAACTCGATCGTGCCGGGCACGACGTGCTTGTCTTCGAGGCAAAGATGATCCCGGGTGGGCGCATTCATACGGTGAGGGCGCCCTTCGCCGACGGTCTGTATGCGGAGGCCGGAGCGATGTCCGTCCCGGATGGTCACAACCTGACGATGCATTACTTACGGGAGTTTCACCTTCCGTTGACGACTCAAGGAGCCCAGGGAGGATTGGTGGTTCACGTTGCGGGCCGGCGCATCGTCGTCCGACGTGGCCAGGAACTGACTTGGCCGGTTCCCCTGAATGAGGACGAACGCGGGCAATCGATCCGTCAACTCGTCAACAGGTACTGGTACTCGCATCTGGCTGAAATGGGACTTGACGCCAGCGATTGGCCGTATCCATCGCACCTCGAATACGATCGGGTCGCGCTCGCCGATTACTGGCGAAGCCGCGGGGCCTCTGAAGGCGCCGTTCACTTGATGAGTCTGCCGGGGCTTACAGGTGGTTTGGGAGAAGGGCCGCAATCCTACAGCGCATTGATGCGTATGCACGAGTTCGCCGCGAGCGCAACGTCTCGTAGTTACTACCTGATAGAGGGCGGCAATGATCTGCTTCCGCGGGCCTTTGCCGAACGTCTCGGATCGAAAATCCGGTACGGATCGCCTGCCGTCGCGGTTCGGCAAGAGGAAGGTGCGGCGCAGGTGACCATCGAGGATCGGTCCGGGCGGCATGAGGTGACGGGAGATTACGTCGTCTGCACTTTGCCGTTTGCCGTTCTCCGCCATTTGAACTTCACGCCGGCTCTTCCTGCGAAACGACAGCGCGCTCTGAGAGAAATCGAATCCACCTCGGTAACACGCGTGTACCTGCAGTGCCGGGAGCGGTTCTGGGAAGCTGAGGGTCTGAGTGGCATGGCATTCACCGACCTGCCGATCATGTCGGTGTTTCACCCGACCCAGGGGCAGCCAGGCCCACGCGGCATCCTGGAGTCGTACAGCGCCGGTGCCCACGCACGCCGGTTTGCAGTCATGAATCCTAACGAAAGACTGGATGCCGTGGCGAGGGATCTGACGAAGTTGTTTCCGAAGTTGCCGCAGTACCTCGAGGGCGGCTACTCCGTCAGTTGGGACAACGACCCGTGGGCGTTGGGTGATTATGCCTATTTCAAACCCGGTCAGATCGAGGCGTTCTTCCCGTACATCCAGAAGCCCGAAGGTCGCATCTACTTCGCAGGAGACCACATCGGGGGACTTCCCGGCTGGATTCAGGGCGCCCTGTTGTCTGGCCAACGCGCTGCCGAGGAGATCGGCGCCCTCGGCTGATTGGCGGCCCGAAGGAGTCTCCCGCAGAGTCATTGTCGATCAGATCACCTTCGGGATCATCGCTTGCACGTCCGATGTCCATCAAATCGGAGCTGGCCGCGGTGACACCACATCCGCGATAAGTCGCCTTCTCGGAGATGTGGATTTAGGAACTCGATCCACAGATGCGGATGTCGAACAGGGCCCGGAATGTCCTCGAAATCCGCACCCTATCCGCACCCTGATGGGGGTGGCCCTTTTGCCGGGGGGCTGTTCTTGTTTGTACGTCCCCGCCCATCGTCGTTTGGAAATACGGTCACTAACCCTGACTGGCCGCGTGCACTATTACACAACACCGCCACGGTTTCCTGAACACTGTCCCCGGCCCGGTGGCGGTCACCTTGCACGGCGAGACAAATGAGATACACGAACGTGGCGCGTCTGCGGACGAGCGGCTCGTAGGCCTCCAGTTCCTTCGTCAGAGGCCCCTGGTCCACTCCGGGCGCAGCGGAACGCGACCACTCAGCGCATCGTCGAGGACTGACAGGAGTCTCTCGCGATCCCGGGGCAGCCGACCGCCGAGGGGCATGTAGTTGCTTGCGTGGTTCGTCCGAAACAGCGCATCCGAAGGTCGCGTCAGGTCGATGAAGGTGCGCAACTCGCGGAGCAGAGCTTCGACGTCGGGGAGTTCGTAGCGACCGGACGCCTGGAGCTTGGCGATCGGGGTGTCCTCCACGACGGTCAGCGTCAGCGCGGCGAGAAACTCAGGGTCCATGGCAGTTGCCAGCGCGGCGGAAGCCTTCGCATGCTCCTGGCTCCGCTCCATGCCGCCAGCGCCGAGCAGGAAGATCGCCGACATGCGCATGCCGGCAGCTCGCGCCTTCTGTGCCGCCTCGACATGGGCTGCGTGATCCGACCCCTTGGCGATTCTCTTCATCGTCACGTCGTCACCGGATTCGGGCCCGACATAGAGCAAGTCGAGACCCTTTTCCCGCAGCTGTTTCAGTTCCTGGTCGGTCTTGGCCAGGACGTTCGTCGCCATCGCGTAGCAGCTGATACGGCGTAGCGCGGGGAAGGCGTCGTTGCAAGCATCGAGGATCGGTTCCCACTGATCCAGATCCATGAACAGGGCATCGCCATCGGCGACGAACACCTTGTCGATCCGGACACCGTAATGCTCCCGAGCCATCTCGATGTCAGCCAGCACGTCATCCAGGTCGCGAACGCGAAACTCCTTGGTGCGGTACATGTGACAGTAAGTGCAGTGGTTCCAGGAGCAGCCGATGGTGGCCTGCAGAATGTAACTATCAGCCTCGCTGGGCGGGCGGAAAAGTGGCCCGATGTATCGCACGACTCCCATGATAGCGCACCCCTATACGCACCTTGGGGGTAGTGGCCCTTTGACGCGGGGCCTGTTCTTACTTGTATGTTCCCGCATATCGTTTTCAGAAATACGGTCACGCTCTGTTCGGATGGCGGGAGGTCACTTCTCCGAGTATGCGGTTATACGTCCGGGTGACTGTTTGATTGCTGTTAACCCCCCTATGTAGTTATATGTACGGATGATTCAACCCGGTTCTAAACTCGCACACCATGAAATCGTTTCTGCCCTTGGAAAGGGCGGTATGGGCGAAGTGTGGCGTGCGCGAGATTCCAAACTCGGGCGCGAGGTCGCCATCAAGACTCCGCCCGACGAGTTCGCTCAGGATGAAGCACGCCTAGCCCGGTTTGAGCGCGAAGCCAAGTTGCTGGCGTCGTTGAACCATCCGAACATAGCAGCCATATACGGCCTCGAAGACGACGACGGCACACGCTTCCTCGTCCTTGAACTCGTCGAAGGCGACACGCTGGCGGAACGGCTGAAGCACGGTGCTATCCCTGTCGAAGAATCCCTGAAACTCGCCCTCCAGATTGCAGAGGCACTCGAAGCCGCACACGAGAAAGGTGTCATCCACCGCGATCTCAAGCCGTTGAACATCAAGGTCACTCCCGAGGGCAAGATCAAGGTACTGGACTTTGGGTTGGCGAAGGCGTTCCTGGGTGACGGTGCGGATGTGAATCTTTCGCAGTCACCCACATTGAGTATGGCCGCGACGCAGCAGGGCGTGATTCTTGGGACGGCGGCGTACATGTCTCCCGAACAAGCCGCCGGTGGTGACGTGGGCCGCGGCAGCGACATCTGGGCCTTCGGGGTCGTGCTGTTCGAGATGATAACCGGGAGAAGGCTGTTCGCCGGAGAGACCGCCCCGCACGTACTGGCTTCGGTCTTGAAGACGGAACCCGATTGGAACAGCCTGCCTCCGAACCTCCATCCGCGACTGCGACTCCTGCTGGAACGTTGCCTGGAAAAGGAGGTCAAAGACCGATACCACGACATCTCCGACGCCCGTGTGGACATTCAGAAAGTTCTCGCTGATCCCAGTGGGGTGTTGGTCCAGCCGGTTGCCGATGTCTTTCAGGCAAAGCCGAGGCCGCTACTGCGATGGATCGCAGTTACCGCCGTTGCTAGCGTGATAGTCGCGGGGGTGGCAGGCTGGTACCTGAAACCGTCCGAACTGGGTCCCGTCATCCGCTTCTACCACGTCTTACCCGAGGGGCGGACGTTCACCGGAACGGGTCGGCCCGTGATTGCGGTTTCTCCTGATGGCAGCGAGTTTCTTTACAACACGAACGAAGGACTGTACTTGCGCTCAATGGACGAATTGGACGCCAGACTTGTCAGCGAGGAGGATCTGAGGAACCCGTTCTTCTCGCCTGATGGGCAATGGGTGGGCTACTGGTCCAATACAGACGGGCAGTTGAAAAAGATTGCCGTCAGCGGTGGAGCGCCCGTGACGTTATGCGATGCCACGAACCCGTTTGGTGTGAGTTGGGGTATCGACGACACGATCGTGTTCGGCCAGCCCGAAGGCATCATGCGTGTTTCAGCGAACGGAGGAACACCCGAACCGCTCATTGAGACAGCGGAAGGCGAACTAGTTTTCGGCCCACAAATCCTGCCGGACGGAGAATCCGTGCTGTTCACGCTTCGCGACATTCTCGCCAACCCCGTCGGCGTGACTCCCGGGGTAGGCGGGAGTTGGGATACTGCCCTAATCATCGTGGAGTCGCTCGATACTGGGGAGCGAGAGGTTCTCATTGAGGCCGGCAGGGATGGGCGATACGTGCCCACCGGGCATCTCGTTTACGTGATCGAGGAGGTGTTGTATGCAAGGCCTTTTGACCTGGACAGCCTTCGAGTAACAGGCGGACCTGTACCGTTGTTGGCGGGTATGAGCGGCACATGGGTGACTGGCACCGCGAATTTTGACATCTCAGATGAAGGTGTGTTGGTCCAGCTAGCTGGGGGACCCCGCAACCAACAATCTGGTCTCATCTGGGTCGACAGGCAGGGAACATTCACGCCCATCTTTGAGGAAGAGCGCCTGTACGCTTGGCCACGTGTATCGCCCGATGGGTCACGAATAGCAGTTCTGGTCGATGAAACGGAGGGGAGCAACATTTGGATCTACGACATCGCCACCGGCAGCCGCGGTCAGCTTACTGATGATCGTGTGTCCAAGAATAATCCGATTTGGACGCCCGACGGCGAGCGTATCACCTTCCGCTATGGCCCCGACATCTACTGGCAACGTGTCGACGCCAGCGAGCAGGCAGAACTCCTGTGGGAAAGCGAATATTCGGCGACTCCGCGCTCCTGGTCGCGAGATGGACGGTTTCTGGTGTTCGAAGAGAACCATCCCGAAACCGGGAGGGATATCTGGGTATTGTCTGCTGACGACCGTTCAGCGGAACCGTTTCTAAACACGCCCTCCCAGGAAGTGGAGCCAGTGTTCTCCCCTGATGGAGAGTGGATTGCCTACAGTCTGGGGCGGTCAGAGGTGTGGGTTGCCCCTTATCCAGGTCCGGGCATCGCGAACCAGATTACAGGTGACGGAGGCACGTGGCCGTTGTGGTCTACGGATGGGCAGACCTTGTACTATCGAGCCAGCCAACAAATTTTCAGTTCCGCCATTGATACGGAACCGGATTTCAGACGCAGCGAGCCGGTGAGTCTGTTCCAACTTTCGATTCCTTTCATCCTTTCGGATGTTGAGCCCAGTGGGGACCGATTTGTGATGGTCCAAACTGGTGATGACTTCAGCCAAATCAACGTTGTCCTCAACTGGTTTGAAGAACTGAAGGACAAGGTACCGGTGCCGTAGCCCTCGCTAACCGGGCCTTCCAATCTCCCGCAGAACTCTCCGATTCGCTCGAAGTTTCAATCCACTCGGACGTAAAGTCGCCTTCTCGGAACAGTGGATTCCCACGACAACCCCATGAATACAGGTGCATTCAGTTCTCCGACAAGGCGGTTAGAACTAAGCGCATGCTCTCGGAGCCGGCGTGCTGGCGTCTCTCTGCAGCGCTTCGGTGGCGGGCCGCATCGCCACCGGCCTGCATGCGGGACAGCGCGTGACGCCCACTTTGGACTCTGAAGTTTCGGCCACACACAGTTTTCAGACCAGTCGGGTCGCGGTTGCCTTCAACTTACTCCCGCGATCCTCGAGCCTCGCTAGCAAAGGGCCCCTTACTTCCTATGCGCGAAAACACTTGACGTGGGCGAGTGAGTGCTCATACGGTGAGTTGCAAACGATTAGTTCCAAAGGGCCTTTCAGAAGCCAAATCGCTCACCGGACTGAAGGAGAGTGCGATGAAAAGGATATTGCTGGTGGGTGCCGGTCTGGTGTTTGTGACCGCGATGTCACTGGGCCAGAGCGACCGCATGACGACGGAATCCCAACGCGCTCTTATCGATCGATACTGTGCCGGATGCCACAACGAGGACACTCTGTCCGGCGGTTTTTCCTGGGCAGAGCTCGACCCCGCCCATATCGAGCAAAACGCCGAGATGGCCGAGCGTGTCATCCGCAAAGTACGCTCCGGCATGATGCCTCCTGCGGGCGCTCCGCGTCCCGAGCTCGCAAAGCTTAAAGCGTTCGCGTCCGCGATTGAAGGCCGAATCGATGAGGCCGCGGCCAACCGACCGCACATCGAGTCGCCTGAGCTGCACCGCGTCAACCGCCTTGAATACCGCAACTCCGTGCGAGAGCTTCTCGGCATCGATGTGGACGTTTCGCTGCTGTTGCCGCCCGACCCGAGAAGCGGCGGCTTCGACAACATGTCCGACGCGCTGACCGTTACTCCGGCGCTCATGGAGGCTTATCTCCGCGCCGCCGGCAAGATCAGCAGCCTGGCTGTCGGCGATCCCCAGGTTTCCGCTTCGGTCTCGTATTACCGGGTGCCGAAGGTCGTGAACCAGACGCGGCACGTTGAGGGCACGCCGTTCGGCACTCGCGGCGGCATTGGCGTGACGCACAACTTCCCGGCCGACGCCGAATACACATTCAGAGTGCTGCCTCATTTCCGATACACGGGCCAACTGTTCGGCACCATGCTGGCGGAGGAATTGAAGGACCAGCAGATCGAAATTTCCGTCGACGGCGAGCGCGTCGCACTGTTTACGCTCTTTCCCGAACTCAATGAAACGCCAACCGAGAAATCGCCCGCCGATGCGCTGCTCACGCCTCCCATCGCAATCAAGGCCGGCCAGCGAAGGGTTGCCGCCGCGTTCCTTGCGAAGCACGACGGCCCGCTGCAAGACCTTTTCAAACCCGCGGAGCAAACCCTGGCCGATCCCATTGGCGGAAATCAGCCAGGCTTGAGCCATTTGCCGCACCTGGAAAGTCTCGCGATCGCGGGCCCGTTCAACGTTACCGGAGTTTCCGAAACGGCCAGCCGCCGGAAGATTTTTGTCTGCCGGGCGCCCGACAGCAGCGAAGAGACAGCGTGCGCCACACAAATCATCACGAACCTGACGCGACAGGCATTTCGCAGACCCGCATCTGCCGAAGACCTCGAGTGGTCGGTGGGTTACTACGAAAGCGGCCGCAAAGATGGCGACTTCGATAACGGCATCCGGCGCGCGCTGCAGGCCATCCTCTCGCATCCGGAATTCGTGTTTCGAGTCGAGGAGGCGCCGGCGAATGTGCCTCCTGGCGGCGCTAATCGCATCAGTGATCTCGAGTTGGCCACGCGTCTGGGCTACTTCCTGTGGAGCGGTCCGCCCGACGAGCGACTGATTGCGCTGGCCAGTCAAGGCAAGCTGAGGGATCCGGTGGTTCTCGAACAGCAGGTGAGGCGGATGCTCGCCGACTCTCGCTCGGATGCACTCGCGACAAACTTCGCCACGCAGTGGCTCCGCCTGGGCGGCCTGAACGACGTCTTTCCAGAACCCAAAGTATTCCGTGACTTCAGCAGGAATCTGGCGCAGTCGATGCGGCACGAGATCGAACTATTCTTCGACAGCATCGTGCGCGAGGACCGCGATGTCCTGGATCTGCTGACGGCGGATTACACCTTCGTCGATGAAATTCTCGCCCAGCACTATGGAATCCCGGCCGTGATCGGAACCCGGTTCCAGCGCGTGCCCTTGACGGATCCGAACCGGTTCGGTTTGCTGGGGAAGGCCGGCATCCTGACGATGACGTCACTGGCCAACAGAACGTCGCCGGTTGTGCGCGGCAAGTATGTGCTGGAGGTTCTGATCGGGTCGCCTCCTCCGCCTCCTCCGCCGGTGGTTCCTCCACTAGAAGAGGCGGTATTCAACCAGACGAATCCGTCGGTACGCCAGCGTATGGAGCAGCATCGCAACAACGCCGCCTGCCTGGCGTGTCATCAGATCATGGATCCGATCGGCCTGGCGCTGGAGAACTTCGACGGCATCGGTCTATGGCGTGTGGATGACGACGGTACGCCCATCGACGCGACAGGCACGATGTACGACGGAAGCAAACTGGACGGGCCGCACAGTGTGCGCGAAGCGGTACTGAACCGGTCCGATGCATTTCTTGGAAGCTTCGCGGAAAGCCTTCTCGCCTATGGGATAGGCCGGGTGCTCGACTATCGCGATATGCCTGCCGTTCGCGCCATCACGCGACAAGCGGCAGGAAACGGGAACCGCTTCTCGGCATTCGTCTCGGGTGTCGTCGAGAGTGCGGCATTTCAGATGAGAAGGGTGCATACCGCCAGCGCTCAATAGCTGGCCTGTATGAGGATTTTGGAGGCAGCATCATGTTCATTACGAAAAAGCATCTGTCGCGGCGCACGGTCCTTCGGGGTATGGGAGCAGCCGTTGCACTGCCCTTCCTGGAGTCGATGGCGCCGGCGCAGACTCCCTTGAAAAACACCGCGGCATCTCCGCGCAGCCGGCTTGCCTGCATCGAAATGGTTCACGGTTCCGCCGGCAGCACTCCTTACGGGACCGAGAATCATCTCTGGATGCCGGCCAAAGAGGGATCGGATTTCGAGCTCACGCCGATTCTGATGCCGCTCGAAGGGCTGCGCGACTACTTGACAGTGGTCACGATGGTGGACAGCGATCCGGCCGATGCCGTCATACCGGAGGAGGTCGGCGCCGACCACTTCCGATCGAGCGCCGTATTCCTGACCGCCGCTCACCCGAAGATGACCGAAGGCTCCGACGTCTATTGCGGCATATCGATCGATCAGCTATATGCGCAGACGTTCGGCCAGGACACGCCCGTACCTTCGATCCAGTTAATGATCGAGAACTTTGACGCAACGGGCAGCTGCGCCCGCAAGTACAGCTGCGTGTATTCCGACACGATCAGCTGGTCTTCCCCCACAACACCGCTGCCGATGACCCTGGATCCCCGTATGGTTTTCGAGGAGTTATTCGGCGTCGGCGGCACCGAGGAGGAGCGCGCGACACGCCGCAGGGTCAAGGGCAGCATCCTCGATGGGATCGTCCGCGCTGTAGCCGGGCTGAAAGTAAAGCTGGATGCCAGGGACCGGAGCAGGTTGGACGATTACCTGGAGAACGTCCGCGAGACCGAGCGACGGATCGAGGCGATCGAATCGTACAACGCGTCGAACCCGGACAGGGAGATACCCACAGCTCCCGTTGGCGTGCCGGATTCCTGGGAAGAACACGTGAAGCTCATGTTCGACCTGCAGGCGCTCGCGTTCTCAGCCGGCGTCACGCGCGTCTCGGCCATGAAAATGAGCCGCGACGCCAGCAATCGCACATTCCCGGAGAGCGGCAACGCCACTCCGTTCCATTCGGCTTCGCATCATGGAGAAACCGTGCAGTCCATCCTGGAGCTGGCGAAGATCAACACCTACCACATCGGCGTCCTGAGGCACTTTCTGGACAAACTGAAGGACACTCCGGACGGCGACGGCAATCTGCTGGATCACACGATGGTGTTGTACGGCAGTCCGATGGGGAACTCGAATACGCACAACCACAAGCGCGAGCCGTTCCTGCTGGCTGGACATGCTTCCGGCCAGTTGAAAGGCAATCTGCATCTTCGTTGTAGCGAAGGAACCCCGGCCGCAAACATCCTGCTGACGATGATGCGGAAGCTCGGCGTGGAGATCACGAAATTCGGCGACAGCACCGGACCTCTCGCGTTCTGAGTTTGAAAGGAGCCAAGTCATGATGGGCCCGAGATTCGTTCTTGCAGTTCTGGTGGCGACGTTACTTGCAGCTGCCGGCGGACAGGTGACGTTTGCAGCAGGCAATGAAGACACCCGCGTGTCGGAGGCGGCGATGAAGGGCGACAGAGACACCGTTCGCTTGCTGCTTCAGCAGAAGGTCGAAGTCAACGCCGCGCAGGGAGACGGCGCCACGGCGCTGCATTGGGCCGTCTACAGAGACGATCTGGAGATGGCCCGGATGCTCGTCCAGGCCGGTGCGGATCTGAGAAAGAAAACCCGTATCGATGGAATGACGCCGCTGTTTATGGCCGCCATGAACGGCAACGCGGCGATGCTCGACCTCCTGTTGAAGGCCGGTGGGGATCCGAACGCCGCAAGCTCGCTCGGAACAACGCCTCTTATGCTGGCCGCGGCTTCCGGCCGGCCGGAAGCCGTGAAGGCGCTGCTCGATCACAAGGCGGACGTGAATGCGAAAGACGTCGCCAACGAGCAGACTGCGCTAACGTTCGCCGCTGCGAAAAATCGGGCTGCCGTCATCAGGGTGCTGGCCGAGCATGGCGCCGACCTGGATGCGACATCGAAGGTGAACAAACTCCCTTCAAATAAAAAAGATGGTGATAACGCGTTGCGAAGCGGACTAGGCTCGGACCCCACGGAGATGGGCGGTTTCACGGCGCTTCACTTCGCTGCGCGCCAGGGTCATCTCGATGCGGCGCGCGCGCTTGTCGAGGCTGGAGCCAACGTCAATCTGCCTTCGGCATCCGACAGAGACAGCGCGTTGACGATCGCGACCATCAACGCGAACTTCGACATCGGAAAATTCCTGCTGGATCACGGTGCGGATCCGAATCTGGTCGGCCAACGCTGGCTGAACCCGCTGTTCGCTGTGCTGGACGCCCGGTTCGCCGTGCAAACCGCCTATCCGCCGCCGAGTCCGGCGGGCCAGAAGACCGGGCACCGTGATCTTCTGAAAGCGCTGCTCGATCGTGGAGCAGACCCGAACGTGCGAATGGGAGCGAAGTTGTTCTTCCGAACGATGGACGGTGGCGATTACGCCGACGCGGACCTTGTGACGCCATTCTGGCGCGCCGCCCAGGCGAATGACCTCGTCGCCATGAAGATGCTCGTTGCCGCCGGAGCCAATCCATCGATCACATCGAGAAGAGGCGTCACGGCGCTTCAAGTCGCCGCCGGCTGGGGCATCGAAGACCGCGGCAGCAAATTCGTCCCCGACGCGCGGCTTGAAGTCATCCGATATCTTGTGGAAGAGCTCGGCGCTGATGTGAATTCGCGCGACGCCCAGGGCTTCACACCGCTGCATGGCACCGCCGTCGTCGGCAACAACGACATTGTTCTTTATCTCGTTGCCTACGGAGCAGACCCCACCGCCCGCGCGGACGTCGTGCTGGCGGAAGGTGCGACGGACAAACATGTCGAAAAGGGTAAAGGCGAGAGTGTCGTCGACATGGCCAATGGTCCCCGCCAGAAGACCATCATCTATCCGGGGACCATCAAGCTGCTGGAGAGCCTCGGATCGGAAAACTCCAACAACTGCCGCGCTTCACTGTGCATCAACGCGAACCGCAAGGGCGGCCAGCGGTAGTCGTTCTTCCCCCATCACAGTAAAAACAGGAGCCCGACGCGGCTCCTGTTTTGTTTTCCCTTCACATTCAACAGCGACGGGGAGCTGCGCGGCGAGATTGCTTCTTATATGAGTTTCTATAATCGACAGCGCCTTCACTTCCTCATTGGATTACAAGACACCAGTGGAGTTCGAGTGCGCATTCAGCTAACTTCTGGGTGTCCATTTTTTCGAAGGAAGTCTCCAGTCCGTTAACGCGATGAAGCCCCGCCAGCTTCTCTTGAGTGAATCGGTTGGCACTCCCGGGGCCGTGGAGTTCTTCATCTAGGAAGCCTCGAGACCGTCCGCACCGGCAGAACCAGGGCAGTGGGGTGCTCGAGGTCGAGGTGCAGGGCGTTTCGCGCGACTCTGGGAGGAGCGTCCTTGTCGCGTGTGTTGCCGCCCACATCCCATCGAGGGTTGTTGCTACCGGAGAGGATCAGTCGCACTTTGTGTCCGCGCAGGAAGGTGTGGGCTACGGGGATCGTGTCTACGACCCCCGCGTAGATCTCGCCGGGGGTCAGGAACTCGTAGCGCCCAAACGAGTTGCGCAAACTGACTCGGAGGATGCCGTCGCGAAGGAGCATGGAGCGCCCGTCGGGATACACGTCGGTCAGGCGGAAGGCGAGGTCGGTGTCCTCGGCGTCGGAGGACAGGTGAAAGCGCAGCTCGAGATCGCCGGCGATATCGAGGTTCTCTTCGAGCGGAGCGGAGGAGAAGACGACGACGTCGGGGTGGCTCTCTACCTTGTGGCGCTGGTCGTGGGGTCCCTTGCCGGCGACGTTGGTCTTGTTCTGCCCACCCACCGTAGGGACCGGGTTGTCGGGATCGCTCTTGAAGAAGACCGGGTCGGCGCCGGCAGCCGGTAGCTCGACCGACAGCGAGCTGTCGGACTCGAGGTAAAACGAGACCTCACTCGAGCCGGAGGGGGGCCAGGTCGAGGTCGTGCGCCACTCGTTCGAGCCCATCTGGTAGTAGGAGATCGCCGGGGCCCCGAACTCCCCGTTGTCGATCCGCCGCAGCTAGTGATCGAAGAACCGCTTCTCCAACTTCCGATAGTGCTCGGCGGTGTTCTCGAACAGCAGCTCACCGTGGAGCCCATCGCTGTACATCGAATTGTGGATCCACGGCGCTATGAGCAGCCTGTGGTGCTCGCGCAGCTCGTCGCTCGCCGCGCTCCGCAGTGCCTCGAAAGTTCGTATACCGGCCCGGTTGACGTCGTTGTCGAACCAGGCGCCGACAGCCATGACCGGGACCTCGATGTCAGCGACGGTCGGGGCGTTGGGATCCTCCCGCCCCCAGAACGATGGGTCGTAGAGGGGATGGCTCAGGACCTGCCTGACCGCCGGGCTGGAGGTGGGCAGGCGATCGATGAGCTCGCGCCGCAACACTCCGCCCATATAGAGCTGCTCGTAGCTGCGGGGGAGACGCTCGTCCTCCTTGGTGTCGGGCGTCGTCAGCGCCGGCATGATGCAGACGAGATGGGGGGGAGCGGCCTGTGCCGTCGCGTACTGGTTCTTGCCTTCGTTCGATCCTCCCCACATTCCGACCCTGCCATTGCTCCAATCCTGGCGGGCCACCCACTCCACGACGTCGTACCCGTCTTGGCCGAACGGGTTGACGCCCCCTCTCGGAGGGTTGTCTCGTGAGGCCCTTCTGCCGCGAGTGTTGACGACGACCACCGCATAGTCGCCCGAGCGGGAGAACGAGCTACGGGGGAAGTGAGACTGGCGCCATTTTTCGAACGAGGCCTGGGTGATCGTGACGATGACCGGAAACCGCCCCGGTCCAGGAACATACAGAACGCCGGACAGCCGAGCACCGTCGGCCATTGGAATCGAGACTTGCTGGAGCTCGAAGGGAAAGAGGGCGTCCGCGCTCGGCTCCTGAGACGCCCCGGGTGACGTCGTCATCGCGACGACCGCCAGCGCCAGCCCAAAGACAGCCTTCATAAGCAGGAACCTCCGAAAAGTAGACCGATCGGTATCGTACACAACATCGGTCAAGAACCTACAGACTCAGCGCGGGCGCTCGCCGCCGACCCACCAGGGGCTCGACCACGCCAGATGCCCGTCGATCTGCTCCACCCGCAAATAGTACCAGTTGGCGGCTTCATTACGGTCGAAGAAACGAAACGACACGTCGTCGCTCAGCCCTTCGACGAGGTCGACCCGCACGCCGTCGCGATACCCACCGACCGGGAGGATTCGCTCCGTCGCCCGCTCCGCGCTCGCGGTGTCCGCTCCAGACCCTGGAGTTTGAAACTCCAGCAGAACGATTTAACGCTTGTGTTGCATCGACCGGTTGAGCTGGCACGCCTATTCGGAGATGTGAATTGCTTTCAGAGAGCCCCGTTTCAGGGGGGGGGTCCAGTTTCCGAGTAGGCGGTTTACCAGGACCTGATCTTCTGATTGACCCCAACTCCTTCCTGTAGTCTTATTTACCGGTGATCGAACCCGGTTCAACACTTGCTCACTACGAAGTCGTTTCTGCCCTCGGGAAAGGTGGCATGGGGGAAGTGTGGCGGGCGCGTGACTCGAAGTTGGGTCGTGAAGTCGCCATCAAGACACTTCCCGAAGAGTTCGCCAAGGACGAAGAGCGTCTCGCCCGGTTCGAACGTGAAGCCAAACTTCTCGCCTCGTTGAACCACCCGAACATCGCTACGATCCACGGCCTAGAGGAGGACAACGGGACACGTTTTCTCGTACTTGAACTCGTCGAAGGCGACACACTGGCGGATCGGCTTAGGAAAGGTGCCATGCCGGTCGGGGAATCCCTCAGACTGGCCCTGCAAATAGCCGAGGCTCTCGAAGCCGCACATGAGAAGGGCGTCATTCACCGGGATCTCAAGCCCTTGAATATCAAGGTCACGCCCGACGGCAAGGTGAAGGTACTGGACTTCGGGCTGGCGAAGGCGTTTGGCGGGGATGGGACAAATGTAAACTTGTCGCAGTCCCCAACGCTGAGCATGGCCGCGACGCAACAGGGAGTGATTCTGGGAACAGCGGCCTACATGTCACCCGAACAGGCCTCAGGCGAAGAGGTCGACAAGAGGACCGACATTTGGGCGTTTGGTTGCTGTCTCTATGAAATGCTGACCGGGCAGCCCCTGTTCGATGGACGGACAGCGACCCATGTCCTGGCTGCGGTCATCCAAACCGAACCGGATTGGGATCGACTGGGGCCAGCTACACCGTTCCTTCTGAAACATCTGCTGCGCAGGTGCCTGGCGAAGGATAAGGCCGAGCGGCTTCGGGATATCGCCGACGCGCGTTTCGACCTCGAGCAGATTCAGTCGGGCCGGGGTAGTCCTGAACCGGTCTCGACGACGGTAGGCTTCTGGAGGCCAGCGGCGATCACGCTCGCGGTGAGTCTGGCGGTCGTGTCTGGTTTCGCGGTCGTTGCTTCGCGCGATTCGAGTCCGGCGACTGACACGGTGATCAAGTCCATGCTTCCTTTATCTGCCCCGATCGGGCACTGGCAATCCCCGCCCATTTCCCCTGACGGCCGAAAAGTGGCCTATGTCCGAAACGGGCGTCTGTTCATCCAGAGTCTGGATTCGCTCGACCCCGTCGAAATCACGGCAACCCGCGTGGCATCGTTTCCGTTCTGGTCACCGGATAGTGAATACGTCGGATACTTTGAAGCCGAAAAGCTGATGTATGTATCGGCTGATGGAGGACCGGCTAGTGAACTCGTCGATGCCCGGGGGAGCATCGCTGGGGCCACGTGGGCCCCTGACGGAAGGATCGTGTTCGGAGAAGAGAAGAACGGATTGAGTATGGTGTCTT
Organism: Terriglobia bacterium; assembly: GCA_965206125.1. GTDB lineage: Bacteria > Acidobacteriota > Terriglobia > 20CM-2-55-15 > 20CM-2-55-15 > CAXWPM01. The sequence goes on along the minus strand of CBDBIN010000027.1, from coordinate 6,664 downwards.
TTCCAGGTGGAGATGCGACCTTACTCATCGGCAAGGAGCCCGAAGAACTCTTCGTCGGCAATCCCCAATTCCTGCCGGATGGGAATTCCCTCTTGCATTCGGTGCGTCGGGCTGATGGCACCGCTCAGGTGGTTGTGCAGACGACAAAAGGTCGAATTGAGCTATTCGAGACGACGGATATTGCTGTCGCACGATATTCGCCATCAGGTCATATCCTCTACCAGAACGACTGGTGGGAGGGGAACATCTGGGCGGTACCGTTTGATGCCGCGACTTTTGAGATTACGGGTGAGCGGTTTCTGGTGGCTGAGAGTGGGTATATGCCCAGCGTGTCTTCAAACGGAACGCTGGTCTACCGCACATATGCCCCGAGCGAACAGTTAGTCTGGCTCGATCGCAGCGGGGATGTCCTGGACGCGATCGGGCAACCTCATCGAGCCATGTGGCAACCTGCCGTATCGCCCGACGGGGGGCGTATCGCTCTGCAGGGTCAAAACTCAAGAATCAACGATATCTACGTCCATTCGACGATCCGATCGGGAAATGAACGATTCACAACCACGCCCTCGGCGGAATACGAACCGGAATGGTCCCCTTCCGGAGACGAGCTCGCGTTCGCATCGAACCGGAATGGAACATCGGACATTTTCATTCGGAGCTTGAGCGGCCTGACGTCGGCCCGGGCACTGGTTGTAGGTCCCGCCGATTTTAGAGCACCCGACTGGTCGAGCGACGGAAGCCTGATCGCGTACCACGCGCTGGACCCTGACGTCGGTAACCATGACGTCTGGTACACGGATGTCTCTGGCGACAGTGAGCCCGTACGGTTTCTGAATTCCCCTTTCGACGAGATGCTGCCAACCTTTTCGCCGGACGGGCGGTACCTCGCCTACCAATCAAACGAACCGGGCACCACGGCAGTGTATATCGCGGAGTTTCCTTCAGGTGCTAATCGTCGGATCGTGTCACCGAACGCCGGTGTCCACCCGGTCTGGAGAGGTGATGAACTCTTTTACCTCGAAGGCAACACTCTGATGTCGGTCCCTATCCAGACGGAGCCCGTCCTGGATTTCGCTGATCCGATGCCATTGTTTTCGACCGAGGCGGCCAGCGTGACACCGAAACTCAACTGGAGTCTGAAGTTCCCGACCTATGACGTTGATCTCGACGGCCAGCGCTTCGTCTTCGTGCAGAAAGTCCCACAAGCCGGAGAGGGGGAATCCAACATCGTTGTCGTGCAGAACTGGTCTGCAGAATTTCAGGATCAAGACTGATCGGACAACAGGCAGGTCCGCCTCTCTGAGCCCGATCTGTTGATCAAGGAAGCGATTCATCATCGCGATCACTTCAATCAGTTGGTGAAAGTGGATCATGTGTTGGGTGGCTGCCAGCAGTTGCCATTACCCCAAAAGTGGATTCTGTCGAAGAGAGTCGTTCTACGGGCCTTCTACACTTTGGAGGCTACGCGTGCCGGTAAGGTGGATTTTTCGCGGCGATCCCCTGAACACGGGCCTCTCCAGTTACCGGATATGCGGTTATCCAAGCATGTGACCTTATAATTGACCACAACTCCTTCCTGTAGTCTTATGTAGCGGTGATTCAGCCCGGCACAAAGGTCGCTCACTACGAAATCGTTTCCGCCTTGGGAAAGGGCGGCATGGGCGAGGTCTGGCGTGCCCGCGACACCACGCTGGGGCGCGAGGTAGCCATCAAAACGTTGCCGGGCGCATTCGCCGAAGACACGGACCGCGTGGCCCGGTTCGAGCGCGAAGCGAAACTCCTGGCATCGCTGAACCATCCCAACATCGCCGCGATCTACGGCCTGGAAGAACACGAAGGATCACGTTTCCTCGTACTAGAACTAGTCGAGGGCTATACGCTCGCCGATCGTATCGCGCAGGGCGTGATACAGGTGGACGAATCCCTGGAGATGGCTCTCCAGATCGCTGAAGCCCTCGAAGCTGCCCACGAAAAGGGCGTGATTCACCGGGATCTGAAGCCCGCGAACATCAAAGTCACACCTGAAGGTCGAGTCAAGGTCCTGGATTTCGGGCTGGCGAAGGTCTTAGCTGGCGATCAACCAGACGTGAACGTGTCGAGTTCGCCTACTCTGAGTATGGAGGCGACCCGGGCAGGAATCATCTTGGGAACTGCCGCGTACATGTCCCCAGAACAGGCCCGTGGGCATGAAGTCGATAGACGGACCGATGTATGGGCCTTTGGATGCGTCCTCTTCGAAATGCTGACTGGGCGGAAGGCCTTCGACGGAGCGGAAGTTTCCGACGTTCTGGCTTACATCTTGACGCAGGAGCCCGAGTTCAACGAACTGCCGCTCGAAACTCCGGGCGCTCTCGGGCGCGTCCTTCGCCGTTGCCTGAGGAAAGATCGGCGTCATCGTCTGCACGATGTGGCCGATGTGCGACTGGAGATCGAAGCTGCGCTCGATGAGCCGGCATTGGATGAATCCGGGGGGAGAGGGGCCGAGCGTGTTGCATGGGCTCCATCGCGAACCGTCGCTGGTCTGATCGTTGCCTTTCTGCTCGGTATGGGCGCTTCCTTCGGCTGGCTTGCCGGGCGAAGCTCCCTGTCCGTGATCGAGAACATGACGGTCGCGCCCAAAACGGTCACAGTGGTCGATCTTCCAGACGAAGCTCCTCTTGCGCTCGGAACGACTGTACCCCTCCACGGTTTTGATAGCCCCGCGGTCGCAGTATCTCCCGATGGAGCCTGGCTGGCCTACGTTGGTCAATTTCCGTCGGGCACGATGGTCTATCTTCGCGAGATGGCAACGGGTGATATCGCGCCGGTGGAGGGAAGCGAGGACGCGATCCACGCGTTCTTTTCTCCCGACAGCCGGTGGGTTGGATTCCTGACCGATCGTCAGGTCAAGAAGGCCTCCATCGATGTCCGCGATGTTGAGGTTTTGGCGGACGCCGGTGGGTTGGTCCAGGCGTGGTGGGACCAAAGTGACATCATCTACTTCTCGCACAACCAGGGTTTATTGCTGTCACGTGTCCCGGCAGAAAGTGTCGGGCGGCAAAGCCCCGTTATCGGACAAAGGGTAACCGAGCTATTGGACACACAGGCGATGGCGAGATACAGCGAGGTTCTTCCCGGGGGCCGAGCTGTGCTGGCGACCAGATGGACGCGAAGCGTCAGTGGCGACTACGCCGAAGTCGTTATCATCGATCCGGACACTATGGCCTGGGAACCTCTGATCCCCAATGCCTACGGTGCGCGCTACATCGCACCCGGACACCTTCTCTTCGCGCGTGGCGGTAGTCTCATGGCCGTTCCTTTCGATGCGAATCGCGTCGAAGTCCTTGGAGATCAAGTTCGCGTGGCGTCAGGTGTGAGTATGGAATCGCTGTTTGGCCAGGTCCATGCGGCTGCATCCGGGAACGGTGTGCTGGTTCATGCCGTTGGTGGCGACCGCACGATCGGCCGGCTAGCCAAAGTGGATCGTGAAACCGGCGTCGAAGAGTTTCTGGAAGGAGCCACTCCCCGAACCTACGGCGTGCTGGACCTGTCTCCAGACGGGAACCGGTTGGCAGTTCACGTCGGAGATATCACGGACTATGTCTTGATTCATGACATCGAGGAGGGCAACGGACGTCGGCTTTCTGCAGACGAGAGCCAAGGTTATCCCATCTGGCACCCAGATGGTCTGCGGATGTTGGTTTCCGTGCTGGCGCCCAGTCGGATGCTCGTTGGTAACGCGGGTCAGGATGATCGGTTCGACGAATTCCTCGGTGAAGGCTGGTTGTACGGTTCCTGGCATCCGAACGGCGAGGTGATTGCCGTTGAGCGAGCAACTTCTCCGAATCTCATCGCCTTCGCGTCCGCGGGTGAGGATCCCGTCCTGACTAACATCGAGGGCTTTCCCTTCGGCTTTTCGCCCGACGGAGGTTGGTTCGCTTATACCTCGCCGAGTGAGGAGATCTGGGTTGCCTCGTACCCCAACGGGTTAGACAAGTGGCTGATCTCAGACCGCGGCATCGAGACTCGCTGGTGCGCATGCGGCGAATTGTTCTATCGGGATGGAAACCGATGGTTTGCGAGCGCGATCACAACCGACCCAGAGTTCACCTTTCGGCCACCGGTTCCCGTTTTCGAAACGGATTTCATAGATACTCCAGGCGTCTCATACGCCGTTTCTGCAGACGGACAGGAACTCTACGTGGTGAAGCGTGCTGAACCGGAAATCCGATCGAGACTGCGTGTCGTCACCAACTGGTCGCAGCCTCTCCGAGAGACCGTCGTTGAACCCTGACGCTCGGTCGCATTCTATCGTAGGGAGGCTGCTGGAAGCGATGGATTCATATCCCGAAAAGTCGCCTACACGGAAACGTGGATCTCGTCGGGAAAGCCCCGTTTCAGGCGGGTCCCAGGTTTCCGTGTATGCGGTAATACAACCAAGTGGCTTCCTGATTGGGTGAAACCATATGCAGGTACGGCCGACGACACGGAAATGGGGACTCCGGCTAAGATTTGCATCGCACCCTCCGCAACAACCGAGCGGGTCGTCAACGGAACTCCTGCTCTCACGGATTCGACGAGCTACCCTCAAAAGGTGTGTAAATAGCATAGGCGGTGATTATCCTTCCGGGTGAAATAAAAACCCGGGCGGAAGAGCCCGAAAGGAAGGAGTCACACCGCCATGAGCAAGAAGAACATTGATCGAAGTGTGGAGTCAAGAGTCTGCTTTGAACAGCTGGAAGAGTGGGTGCGAGAGCAGATCCAGTTTTACGTACAGGAACTGTTGGAGGATGAAGTGACACAGCTGCTGGGACGAAGAAAGAATGAGCGTCGCCGAGAAGTGGACGCACCCGGGGGCTATCGCAACGGCTACGGTAAGGAGCGGCGACTGACGCTGAGTTGCGGAACGATCAAGCTGCGGCGTCCCCGAGTGCGGGATCTGGAAGAGCGTTTTGAGAGCCGGGTCTTGCCGCTGTTTGCCAAGCGGACGCAAGAGGTACGAGACTTGATTCCAGAACTCTATTTGCATGGTCTGGCCGAGGGGGATTTCGATCTGGCCTTAAGAGGGCTTTTAGGGGAAGAAGCGCCGCTGTCCCCCAGCACCGTAGCCCGGTTGAAGGAGAAGTGGCAGGGAGAAATGGAGGCCTGGCAAAGCCGTCGGCTGGACGATCTGGAAGTGGTGTATCTGTGGGCAGACGGTGTGTACATCAAAGCAGGGCTGGAGAAGGAAAAGGCCGTGATCCTGGTAGTGATCGCCGCTTTAAGTGATGGCACTAAAGTGGTGGTGTCGGTCAGTAGTGGTTATCGAGAATCGACCCAGAGCTGGTCCGAAGTGCTGAGGGATCTCAAAGAGCGGGGGATGAACCCACCGAGACTGGTGATGGCTGACGGGCATCTGGGGATCTGGGGAGCGTTGCGCAACGTTTTCCCAGAAGCCGACGAGCAGAGATGCTGGAATCATCGCATCGTCAACTTGCTGGCTAAGATCCCCAAGGGTCGGCACAAAGCGGCGTTGTTGATGTTGCGGCAGATCCCTTATGCAGAAACACGGCAGGAAGCCGAGCAAGTCAAAGGACGATTCCAACATTGGTGTGGCAAGAGAGGACTGGAGGCAGCGGCTGATCTGATCGACCAGGACTGGGATCGGATGGTGACGTTTTACAACTATCCCAAACAGCAGTGGCAACATCTGCGGACTACCAATCCAGTGGAGTCTCCCTTCTCTGCTCTGCGACTGCGAACCGATGCCTCTCGAAGGTTCAAGAAAGTGGCCAACGCACGGGCTGTCATCTGGAAGATGCTGCTGGTCGCTGAGAAAAGATTTCGCCGTTTGAAGGCTCCGCACTTGATGAAGGATGTCTACCAAGGCGCCCAATATGTCAATGGAGTTCCAGTCAACCAAGTCACCGAGGAGAAAGCCGCCTGATGTCTATTTACACACTTATTGACGGAACCTCGATTCGACGTCACCGAACCCCACCATCCGGTGTCTCTTGCCCTGCAGCCTGGATTGAATTCGCTAGCTGTGCATCCGAGGCAAATCGTCGCCGGCTTCGATGATCTTAGCCTCTTCAATGGCTAGAACATCAAGTCGTTGTAGAACCGTGTCTTCGCTACCGTACATCCTGGCGAGCCGCAAAAAAGTGGTGTGGTGGCGGGCTTCGGATTCAAAGAGGCTGTCGTAGAAATCGGCCAGCCCTTTATCCTTGAGGTTCTCACGCAACAGGCCGAAGCGTTCACACGATCGTGCTTCGATTAGGGCTGCGACGAGCAACCGATCGATTGCGCGGTCGGGTTCAGACTTGCGAACAAGATCGTGCAGCTTCCGCCCGTACTGAGTCGGCTTGTTGCGACAAAAAGGGATTCCTCGTTGCTTGAGATGCTCCAGCACCATGTGAAAATGCTCGAGCTCTTCGGCAACGATTACCGTCATCTCGCGACACAGTTCTTCATTGTCGACGTAGGCAAAGATCAGCTTCATCGCATTGCCTGCGGCTTTCTTCTCGCAGTGAGCGTGATCGATCAGCACTTCATCGAAATGTGTTTGAACTTGCTCGAGCCAGCGAGCCGGCGAAATTGATCTAAGACTTAGCATGACTCACAATCATAGGCGCTTATGGCCGAGTAGAGTTGCCCGGTACCTTCACTCGGACTCTCCGATTCGCCGCCTTGTTTCAAATCCACT
>CBDBIN010000026.1:0-61713 GCA_965206125.1 Terriglobia bacterium | reverse complement strand
CGTCGCTGGTGAGCGTCTCGGAATAGCCATCGTCGTCGGTGAAGCTCACCCGCACCTTGATGGTCTTGCCCAGGTCGGCGCCGAGCAGGGTGTAGGTACTGGAATTCGCTCCCGAAATGTTGGCATCCGAGCCGGTCGCCCGGATCCACTGGTACGTGTAGCCGGGGGTGGTCAACCCGTTGGCATCGATGATGGCGGTGGTGACCGCCGTCAGCGTCTGGCCCACCTCGGCCGTGCCCGTGATGGTCGGCGCGCCCGTCGCGAGGGTGTTTGCCACCGCCGAGACGGCCGCCGTGGCGTCGCTGGTGAGCGTCTCGGAATAGCCATCGTCGTCGGTGAAGGTCACCCGCACCTTGATGGTCTTGCCCAGGTCGTCGTCGAGCAGGGTGTAGGTACTGGAATTCGCGCCCGAAATGTTGGCATCCGAGTCGTTCGCCCGGATCCACTGGTACGTGTAGCCGGGGGTGGTCAACCCGTTGGCATCGATGATGGCGGTGGTGACCGCCGTCAGCGTCTGGCCCACCTCGGCCGTGCCCGTGATGGTCGGCGCGCCCGTCGCGAGGGTGTTTGCCACCGCCGAGACGGCCGCCGTGGCGTCGCTGGTGAGCGTCTCGGAATAGCCATCGTCGTCGGTGAAGGTCACCCGCACCTTGATGGTCTTGCCCAGGTCGTCGTCGAGCAGGGTGTAGGTACTGGAATTCGCGCCCGAAATGTTGGCATCCGAGCTGTTCGCCCGGATCCACTGGTACGTGTAGCCGGGGGTGGTCAACCCGTTGGCATCGATGATGGCGGTGGTGACCGCCGTCAGCGTCTGGCCCACCTCGGCCGTGCCCGTGATGGTCGGCGCGCCTGTCGGGGCGGTGTTGGTGGTGCCGCCTGCGGCGGTGCCCTTGACATCGATTTGGATTGAGGCTCGGCTAAAAGTTACTCCCCACACATCCGAAAAAACATTCAGGAAATGATATTCGTTTGCAATCTCCCACCCGGCCAATGAATCCGTGTCTTGATTGTCGGAGGTTGTCACGGACCACTGCCCAGGGTTCGAAGATGAGATGCGCGAAAACAGTAGGGTGTAGGTCGTATCGGGATCGAGGGTGGTGCCGGGCGGCGCCATGAAGGAGAGGGTCGCAATTGCAAAATTGTCTGGCGCCACAAGCGGCGTGCAACTGGTCGTATCGGGATAGCTGTTGCTATCCGTCGCACATACAGACAGCGAGAAACGACGGACGTTTCCAGATTTCACGTCGACACTGCTCAGCGTATAGCCGGCCGTGTTCGAGCCCGTCGTGAAGGCTTGCGCCGTGTCCCCACTCCTATAGATGTAAGAGTCGAAGAGCTGATTGAAATTGCTGACCAACGTCGTCGCCGTCTGCGCCGCGGCCTGCTCCGGCACGCCGAGCGCCAGGGCGGCGAGGGCGGCCAGCGCCAGGGCTGCCGCCCGCGCGCCACGCAGCAGGGTCGCGGTGTTCTCCCGCAGGCGGAGCCGCCGCCGCAGGAAGGATCGGCGGGTCAGGGAGGTCCGTCGCGTCGCCGATGCGGCGGGGGAAGCACGGTCCGGGGAAGGGACGCGCGCCCATCGGGCAGGGGGGCCAGAACGATCCTGGTACGGGGAGCCGCCCCGGGGCCGCCGGGCAGGCTCGGACGGCCGGTCCGGTCCGGGTGTCCAGGACGCGCTCCGCCGGGTCATGGAACGCCCCGGCGGACAGGGCTCGGCGCCCGGCTCTCCCGATGTTTCATGGTCGTCGCCCGCTTCCCCGATACCCTCCGGGCCGATACCCCCGGCGGCGGCCGGACCGGACGTCCATGCGCGCCGCCCCGCTTCTTCCGGCCTCCGGCCGTCCGGCGGCGCGGTGTCCGCCCGGCAGACCCGCGTTTCATTGCTCCCGGCGATATCTCCCCAATCCGACGAACGATCCATTTCGGTCACGCAATCCCCTGCCTTCCAGGCGGCCTTTCGCCCCGCGCGCATGGCTCCGACCGTCGAGGGCGCAGATAACGTCCACGCGGCCTGCCCGGATTCCCCGCCGGTCCGGACATAAACTCCCCTTGTAATTCTAGGTAATAAGGTGTGACACTACCGTCCCCTTTTGGGGTATATGCGCGAATTAAGAGCGAACCAGGCGTGATATCCAGGAGCCGGACCGAATCGCACCGCCAGGGCCGCGGTCCGGCGCCGAATCACCCGCCGGCCGGGGCGGTGTGTGTAAGGGAGGAGAACGGATGAGCGATCGCGACCGGACAGCGGACGAGAACGCGGCGCTGCGCGCCCGCATCTCCGCGCTCAGCGCGGCGAGCCTGCGCATCAACGCGAGCCTCGACCTCGAGACCGTGCTGAACGAGGTGGTCGAGAGCGCCCGGGCGCTCACCGGCGCGCGCTACGGCGCCATCGCCACCATCGACGATGCCGGCGTCCCCCAGGACTTCGTCACCTCGGGCTTCACCGCGGAGGAGCACCGCAAGCTGGTGGAATGGCCCGACGGGCCGCGGCTGTTCGAGTATTTCCGCGACCTGCCGGGACCGCTGAGGCTGGCCGACGTGCCGGCCTACGTGCGCTCGCTCGGCTTCTCGACCGACCGGCTGCCCTCGAAGACCTTCCAGGGCACGCCGATGTACCACCGGGGCGACCATGTCGGCAACTTTTACCTGGTCGAGAAGGAGGGCGGGGAGGCGTTCACGGACGAGGACGAGGAGGTTCTGGTGCTGTTCGCCTCACAGGCGGCGACGGCGATCGCCAACGCGCGTATCTACCGCGCCGAGCAACGCGCTCACGCGGGCCTGGAGGCCCTGATCGAGACCTCGCCGGTCGGCGTCGTGGTGTTCGATGCGCGAACCGGCGATCTGGTCTCGCTCAACCGCGAGGCCCGGCGCATCGTCGAGGGCCTGTGCGGCCCCGGCCAGTCGGCGGAGCAGCTGCTGGAGACGATCACCTGCCGGAGGGCGGACGGCCGCGAGATCGCGCTCGACCGGCTGCCGATGGCCGGGGCGCTGAGCGGGGCCGAGACGGTGCGGGCCGAGGAGATCGAGCTCTCGGTCCCGGACGGGCGTAGCGTCACGACGCTCATCAACGCCACCCCGATCCACGACCCGGACGGCCCGGACGGAGCGCTCGTCTCGGTGGTGGTCACCATGCAGGACCTGGCGCCGCTTCGGGAGCTGGAGCGCATGCGGACCGAGTTCCTGGGCATGGTGAGCCACGAGCTGCGCGCGCCGCTGACCTCGATCAAGGGCTCGGCCGCCACGGTGCTCCGCGCCTCGCGCATCTTCGGTCCGGCCGAGGTGGCGCAGTTCTTCCGCATCATCGACGAGCAGGCCAACCGCATGGACAACCTGATTGGCGACCTGCTCGACGCCGGGCGCATCGACACCGGAACGCTCTCGGTCGCGCCCGAGTCCTCCGAGCTCGCCGCGCTGGTGGACCAGGCCCGCGGCACGTTCATCAGCGGCGGCGGGCGACACACCGTCGGGATCGATCTGCCGCCCGACCTGCCCCGGGTCATGGCCGACCGGCAGCGCCTGGTGCAGGTGCTCAACAACCTGCTCGCCAACGCCGCGCGCCACGCGCCGGACTCCACTCCCATCCGGATTGCGGCGGCGCGCGAGGGGTTGCAGGTGGCGGTCTCGGTCGCCGACGAGGGCCGGGGCATCGCGCCGGACCATCTCGGCCAGCTGTTCCGCAAGTACACCACCGCCGGAGACCAGGAGGGCGGCATCGGCGGCGGGCTGGGACTCGCCATCTGCAAGGGCCTGGTCGAGGCCCATGGCGGGCGCATCCGGGCCGAGAGCGGCGGTGTCGGCCTCGGCGCGCGCTTCACCTTCACGATCCCGGTGGCCGCGGAGTCCGACGCCGGTCCCACCCCGGACCGCCCCGTCGCGCCGGGCCACGCACCGGACGCGGTGCCCATCCTGGTGGTCGACGACGATCCGGAGACGCTCCGTCATGTCCGCGACACGCTGGAGGAGGCGGGCTACGCCCCGCTGGTCACCGGCGACCCCGGGGATCTGTCGCGCCTCATCCGGACCGAAAAACCCCGGCTGGTCCTGCTCGACCTGATGCTGCCCGGGACCGACGGCGTCGAGCTGATGCGGACCGTGCCGGAGCTCGGCGACCTGCCGGTCATCTTCATCTCGGCCTACGGGCGCGACGAGACCATCGCGCGGGCGCTGGAGGCCGGAGCCGACGACTATGTCGTCAAGCCGTTCTCGCCGACCGAGCTCACGGCGCGCATCCGGGCGGCCCTGCGCCGGCGGTCGAACCCGGCCCCCTTCATACTCGGCGAGCTCGCCATCGACTACGACCGGCGCCGGGTCAGCGTGGCCGGACGAGGGGTGACGCTGACGGCGACCGAGTACGATCTGCTGCGCGTGCTCGCCGAGGGCGCGGGACGGGTCCTGACTCACGAGGCCCTGCTGCGCCAGGTCTGGGCCGGACGGGGCACCGGCAACCCCAAGAAGGTGCGCGCCTACGTCAAGCGGCTGCGCCACAAACTGGGCGACGACTCCGCTCGACCGACCTGGATATTCAACGAACGCGGGGTCGGCTACCGCATGCCCCGCCCCGGCGACCCGGGCGAGCCCTGACCTCCGGCAAGCGCGCCCGACCGCGCCCCGCCGACCTCAGATCCTCGACCTGCTCGACCACGTGCACGGCCACCGTCCGTCCAAACCGCGCCATCAATGCCCGCGGCATCGGGTCGCTGTTCTTGATCGTCCCGGTCGCGTCCGCGATGCGCGCGCCCGAGGCGTTCGACAGCGTCAGCGTCTCGGAGCCTTCGTCATGGCTGTCGGCAACCCCCCGGATCGACCCGGTCTGCTGGGTCGATCCAGCGGGATTGGCGGTTTCGAGGCGCGTCGCACTCCTTGAGGGATCGAATAGGTGAATTCCGATCCAGGTCTGTCCATCGGCGAGCGCCAGATACGCCTGCGCGGCGGCTTCCGGCTGGCTGCCAGGTCCGAAGAACTGAACGCTCCCACTGATGGGGGCGTGGGTGGGGTTGACCGGAATGACCTGGGTGGTGGAGGCGTAGTAACGCTGCTCATCACCTGCGGGAGCTAGGCGCGAACGGAATGCCAGTCAGATGCGCACTGTGAGCTCGAACCCGCCGTCGAACGGGACCACTAGCGTGCGGAACCGGTTCTTCGGGTCGTTCACGTACTCGAAGTAGTCGCGGTAACGGTCAGCGTGCGCCACGGTATTGTCAGTTACCACGATGGCCCCTGGACGCAGGCTCGGTGACACGAGCCGAAGAGCGGGCAGTGCGACTCCCCAGATGTCAACCAGCATGAAGTCCACGGGACCGCCAACGTCTTGGAGCGTCTCGCGGAGGTCGCCCTCGCGCAGTTCGATGAACTCGCTGAGCCCCGCCTCCTCAAAGTTCGTCCGTGCGGATTCCGCCTTCTTCGGTTCGTATTCCGTTCCAATGACCACGCCGTTCTCGACTTGGTTGTCGCGCACCGCGGCCGCAAGATAGAGAGTAGAGACGCCGCAGGAAGTGCCCGCTTCCACGACGCGGGTCGCTCGCAGGGACCGGCACAGCAGGTAGCAGAACTGCGCCTTCTCCCGGTCAAGCGCCACCATCTTGTCTGATAAGAAGCGATGCAATTCATCATCGAAGGGGCGCCCTTGGTCGAGCGTGCCTTCCTTCGCCCGTTGCGCGAGGTGTGCGTTGATCGCCTCCATTTCCACGTCGCTCTGCGTGTGCAGACGATCGAGCAGTCGCTTGAGCTTGGGATCGTTTAGCGGCGACGCCATACTTCACCTCCCTGCTGTTCCAGACTCAGCTCCCCGCAGTCCGGCGTCCCACCGCCGCGAACTGCCAAAGACGTAAGAACGCCCGCGGGCTATGCCGGACCCCGCCGCAACATCGCGCCATCGTAGGCTACCGCATACCTGGCGTGGTGCAGCCCCTATACGCTCCCGCCGCTCAGGGTTACGGGGATCGCTCCAGCGGTTTCCCCGACGCATCAGTAAGACTGAGTGTTCCAGATGAGTTCTGGCCTGCGGTTCCGCTGAACAGTATGAACTGTGTGGACCACCCCCCGAGTCCGCCAGATGCGCGAAGAATCTGTCCTGGGATGTCGAAGGGTCCATCTCGTTCGATGGCGAAGTCGTCGTCATCTTCAGTTCGCCGTTTTCGTTGACGCGTAATCTCAATGCAACCATTGCGATCTCGGCGGTCGAGGTGACACGGAGCACTCCGGAGAAGTTGTCTGGCAGTGAAAAGATCTGGTCGAGGAAACGGGCAACTTGGCCCGACGGTGGAAGCGCTAGTGTGGCCGGAGGCACCGCCAGCGATCCATCCAGACGGGTCACCTCCAGCGTCACCGTGTTGGATGTGGCCGCCGTGTTGGTGATGGCCAGTCCGCTTCGGATCGAGCCCGCCTGTTCGGGCGTTCCAGACGCTTCGACATAAGCCCGGAATGCCGATGCCTTTTGGCAACGCGGGCACCCCGGCCTCCGAAACGGTCTTTCCATCTTGGGCATAAGAAAAAACGACGAGACCGGAGGGGGCGGCGTTTCCGCTGCTGGGAGTCGCTCGTACAGAGCCACTGGAGACTTCGCCAGAGGGATTCGAGGTTGTAAATCTCTGAGCGCTACGGGGCGGAATCGAATAATCAAAGCTTGCTCCCGTCCGGCCATCGTCCAGCGCCAAGACCACAGGAGAGGCCGGAACCGTGCCGCTGCCCGGTCCAAGGAACCCGACCGTTCCCGTGATCGTTGATTCCGTTGGATTCACGAAAATGACTTGAGTCGCCCATCCGTTACCATCTGCAAAGTGCGGGAAGTAGACCGTACCCGAAGCGGGCGGCGACAGGGGGCGACCGGGAGGGTTGTCATCAGGAACTCGCCAGCTTCGTTAGACAGTCCCCGGAGAGCGGTGACTGCGATAGGGGCCGATGATTCAAACGTGAAGGTTCCCAATACCGGACTTCCACTGTTGAATGGCGGCTGATTCAGGAACGCCGCAGTCTGCTCGTACCCAGGTAGTTCGAAGCTGCCGGAAGGAAAACGGGTGCCGGTGGTGTCCGTGAAGTAGAAGCGGATGATTGCCGGCATGTCGTTCGGATTGGCGATCGCCAGCCCGGTATTGACCGGACCGTTCACTTCGACAAATATCCGGCCTTCCCGGACAGGCGCGGCGGCCGGAACACCCGCTTCGGAAATGAGTACGCCTTGGCTGTTCCTGAATTGGAAGATTGCGACCCCGGCAGGCGTGGTCGAACCTGCCTCGGCGCGAATGCGCCCATAGCCCACCCGCAGGGTCTCCCCCGTTCCGCTGATCGTGGTGGATTGGCCCCCACGATCCGGAATGGAGAACGATGCGGGTACCTGAGGGCACATGGATCCAAAGAAATCTTCAATCGTCGCCAACCACTCCTGAAACGACGCGTCCGTCGGCGCACACAGCCCCGTCTCGTCGATCCAGAGATAGTCGAGCTCGGACAGGGCCGTCAGCTCGCCCGGAAGCACGCCGGTCAACCGATTGCCGCTGAGGGAGAGCGCTCGAAGCGTGGCGATGTTCCCGAGCGCCGATGGCAGCGTCCCCGTCAACGCGTTCGCAGCGACATCCAGCCACGTGAGGTTCGACAGGCTTCCGAGCCCGATCGGGAGCGATCCCGTCAAGGCATTCTCGCGCAGGTGCAGGACATCGAGACTGGCCAGCTCGCCCAACGCTTCGGGGATCCGGCCGCTCAGTCCGTTGCCGGCAAGATACAGTTGCCGCAGGTTTGCCAGTTCACCCATCCTGGCGGGAATCGACCCCGTCAACGCGTTCTCGCCTAGGTACAGCTGTTCGAGGTTCGACAGCGCACCCAGCCCGCGCGGAATCGATCCCGTCAGGTCATTGCGCCAGAGCGACAGCTTCGTCAACCGCTCCAGGGCGCCGAGCTCCGGCGGGATCGGCCCGCTCAACCGGTTCCCCGCGAGATCGAGCCACACAAGCTCGGACAGGTTGCCCAATGCCGACGGGATCGGCCCGGTCAACGCATTCTCCCTGAGGTCCAGCCACCAGAGGTTGGACAGGTCTCCCAGGTCGTTGGGTATCGGTCCCGTCAGCTCGTTGTCGCTGAGGTCGAGGACCTCCAGGGTGCTCGATTGTCCCAACGTCGCCGGAATCGGTCCTGCCAGCGCATTGTTTCGGAGGTCGAGCACCTCAAGGTTGTCGAGCTCCCCCAATGCCGAAGGAATCGAGCCGCTCAGGGCGTTGTCCTGCAACTGCAGGAATCGGAGGCTATCGAGCTCGCCCAGTTCCGGCGGGATCGCACCCGTCAAGTCGTTTTGGTGAAGATAGAGCCAATGCAGGCTGGTGCCTCCCAGAGATGCCGGCATGGGTCCCGTCAACGCATTCTCATGGAGTCCTAGATAAAAAAGGAGACTTAATCTCCCCAGTTCCGGCGGGATCATTCCCGTGAGAGAATTATTATGTAGGGCAAGAACCCCGAGGTTGAGCAGGTTTCCGAATTCAGGCGGAATCTCTCCCGATAGCAAGTTGTTCTGGAGACGCAACTCCCTGAGGTTGGTCAACCTCCCCAGTTCCGCCGGAATCGATCCCTCCAGCCTATTGCCGCCGAGGCTCAAGAACTCAAGACTGGTCAAGTTCCCCAACGCCGGAGGGATCGCCCCTGTCAGCGAGTAGTTGTCCGCGAGATCAAGATATTTGAGGTTGCTCAAGTTCCCGAGTGCCGGAGGGATCGGTCCCGTCACCAACGCGAAGTCGAAGTTGAGCACCTCAAGCTTGTTCAGGTTCCCTAACGCGGGCGGGATCGGCGTCCTGAACTCGTTATTCTGGAGATTCAGCAACTCGAGGTTGGACAGGTCTCCTAATCCCGGAGGGATGGCGCCCGTCAGCGCGTTAAAGCTGAGATTCAACTGCCGCAAGCCGGCCAAGTCTCCCAACGCGGCCGGAATACTGCCGGTCAGCGCGTTCCGACTGAGGTCCAGCAGTTCGAGGCGAGTCAAGCTCGCCAGGGCCTCCGGGACCGCCCCGGTCAACCGGTTGTCGGACAGCTCCAGCGCCGTCACGCGGCCGTCGGTGTCCGTCGTCACCCCGTACCACTCCCCGAGCGGCCGGTCGCTCAGCCAGTGCGTGTTGCGCCACCAGTTGTCTCCGGCCGTCGCGTTGTGGAGCGCCGTCAGGGCGGCGCGGTCGCCGGCTGGCGTGTCATCCGTTTCCAGCGTCATCCGGTACTGCAGTGGATCGCGGTCGGGCAGCCGGTCGGTCGCGCGGCGCTCTGTGCGTGCAGGCGCGCGACGGCCGGAAGGGGGGCCGGTTTCTGCGTAGCCGTCCAGCCCGCGGCTGCCGGTCGGCTCTATGGCGGGAAGCGACAGCTCCGCGGCTGCCGCCTCTCGAACAACCGTGACCGGCACCCGCACCCACGCGCCGTCTGCGGTCACCATGACGGCGGCGGTCGCCGCGCCGCCGCCGGCCGGGAGCATCACCGAGTCAGCGCTCACAATGACTCGCCCCGTCCCCATTCCTGCCGCCGGCGTGACACGGAGCCAGGGCTGGGTCCCGGCGGCGGTCCACATGACGGGATCGCCTCCACCCGTCTGCGCCACCGCGATCGATTGGGCAACGGCCCCTCGCAACGAGATCTCGTCCGGCGCTACCGCGAGCGTGGCGGGCGCGCATGTATGGATGCCATGCGTGTCGCTCAAGCCCTCCAGCCACGTCTGAAACGCGGCATTCGCCGGCGTACAGAGGAAGGTCTCCCAGGTGCCGAACGAATCAAGCTCGGACAAGTTTGTCAGGCACTGGGGCAACGGTCCCCGCATCTCCGACCAAGAGAGTCCCAGGTACACCAGATTGGATAAATTGCACACCGACGCCGGCAGGGGCCCGTAGATCGCCGTGCTGGTGAGCCCGAGGCTCTCCAGACGCCCGAGGTTGCCCACCTCGGGCGGCAGCGGTCCCGTCAAGTCGAAATTGTCGTAGAAGTGTAGTTCACGCAGACGGGACAGGTTGCCGATCTCCGGCGGCAGCGTTCCGGTCAAGCCACCCCAGCCGAGATCCAGCTCGGCAACGCGACCGGTGCCGTCGGTCGTGACCCCGTACCACTCTCCAAGCGGCCTGGCGCTCAGCCAGTTTGTGTTGTTTCGCCAGTTTGCGCCGTCGCTCGAGTGGTACAGCGCGACAAGCGCCGCCCGGTCGGTGCCGACACTTCCCGTTTCGGGCATACAGGTTTCGCCGTCGAACTCACCAATCGTCTTCAGCCACGCCTGAAACACGTCGTCCGCTGGAGCACACAAGTAACTGCCGGTGATGCGCAGGTACTCGAGTGACAGGTTGGTCATGCTCGCCGGCAACGGTCCCGTCATTGCCGTATAACCGAGGTCCACCCACCGGAGATCGATCAGGTCCCCCACCTCCGGCGGCAACGTTCCCGTCACCTGATTTCCGGTGAGCGCCACGAGATCAAGGGGCAGGCTCCAGAAGGCCGGCGGAATCGGCCCAGTTAACGCGTTGCTCCAGAAATGCACGTGCGAAAGGCGTGAGAGATTACCGATCTCAAGGGGCAACGTCCCGGTCAACCCGTTGTCTTGGAGATGCAGTTCCCTGACCCGACCGCCATCATCGGTAACGACTCCGTACCAGTCACCGATCGGTTCACCGCTCAGCCAATTCGTACGAACTCGCCAGCTCGGCCCACCGCTCGCTTCGTACAGCGCCAACAGCGCCGCCCGATCCGTCGCCGCACTCCCCTGCGCACCGGCGTCGGCCGCAAGACTCGCGTAAACGAACAAGGCCGCCAGCACGGGCCACGCCCGACGGCAGACATATCCCTTCAACACCGACACCCTCACACCCTCCCTCCGCGCGACCGATATCGCGGGCGCGCATTCCGACTCATTACCTCATACATTGATGACACGCCATCCACGACCGTTCCCGATTACTGGACCGCCCAGCGCGACAGCTCATCCTGTCCCTCCCCAACAATTGTTCGGACCGGCCACGCCATCAGTGCAACCAGTACCACCCAATACATGCGATGGATCATGATGAGCCTTCCGTGTTCACTCGACCCTGTACCGTGTCGTCGAAGACATCTTGCATCGCAGCCAGCTGGGTCGGCGGTTGCGTCAGTGCCCGCTGACGACACCGCCGGCCGTATTACCAGCGAGTCCAATATCGGCGGTTCCGACAGAACTTTGAACACAGGATGTGTCAGCACCTCCGGCGTTCCCAACAGGTCGTTGCCTCTATCAGTCCGCTCCGAGTGATTCCGGCTGGTACGACGGTCGCAGGGCGGGATTCCCACCCGCTATAACAACGGTGCCGTCTCACGGCGCACCGGTGGCTCTCGCCACGCGGAAACCGAGTCTGAAGAACCGGAACCCGACGTCGTACTCATTGCGGTCCGCAGGGCGGTAATGCCTCGGCAAGGAGGGCCCCCAGTTGCCGCACCACACGGCGACCAACAATCGCCACCGCGCGTCCACGCCGAACCGTCTCGGGGAGCGCCGTCGTAGTTCTCGTGCCAGCAATCTTCCGCCCATTCAGAGACGTTGCCCGCCATGTCGTGCAACCAGAACCCGTTTCCCCTGAAAGACCCGACCGGCGCCGTCCTCTCCCATCCGTCGTCGCAGTCCCCAGAATTGGCATACGTACACAGATCCGGCGCCCGATAGTCCCAATAGAAACGCGTCTTCGTCCCGGCCCGGATCGCATACTCCCATTCCGACTCGGTCGGCAACCGGTACGGATGCCCTGTCTCCTCACGGAGCCACTGAACGTACGCTTGGGCGTCCTCCCAATTGACACACACCACTGGACGGTCATCGCTCTGCCAACCTTGGTCGCGCCACGCTCCAGGCTCGTAGAGACCTCCACCCGAGGTGCCATAGCCCGCCGCCTCCACGAACGCCGCGAACTGTCCTCGCGCACCTCGAAGTTCGAGAGCGCGAACGATGCCACGTCGAGACACTACCGCTTCGCATTGTCCTATGAAGTCACCGCCGCCGCGGGCTGGTCTAAACAGTAACAGCCGCTCGGCGGTCGTGTTGTGAGCGTTGCTTCGGAGTCGTAATAGTCACCCCACCACTTGACGGCTTGCCAGATAGCTTCCGGGCAACTGGACTGGCTGGCGAGCCCTGGAGTGACTTCCACTCCCATCATTGAAAAAACTGTTTCGACCACGATGGCCGAGGGTAAGCCCACACCCTGCAGAAGTGGATTCGGTCGATCTTGGACTCCCCAGACGTACCCGAGCCATGTCCACAACGGCGAAAGGATATCTATGGTTCCACGGTCCTTGTGCAGTCGCTGAATCAGATTATTGAGGGTCTTGTCGAATGAATCCGGAAAGGTATCCTTGCTGAGCGTGAAGCGCAGCAGGGCAACGTTCGGGAACAGGTTAGGGTTGTCATAGGTCGAGAACTGCCCCGACTGAATGCCCTGTGACTGGGGCACGGCCTTGAATCCACCTGCGGGCTCCAGGCTCACTTCGCACAGCGAGAGTTGTTGCCCGTCAGTCAAAATTGCCGCATGGGACCAATAGCTGGGCGTCAGGTCGTGTCTAGCGTGTGATTGAGCCACTCTCATTCGAAAGTGATTGAGGCTGGCTCCTCCGATGAGCACGACCGACCCGATGAGATCCTCCGCGACATTATTCCCCAGCTTTTCCTGGGCGCGCTTCATCCAATCGACGTTTTTCTCACCCTTTGCTCGCGGTAGCGATTCTACGTTCGGATTGGACTTCGAAGCCTCGGACGAATGAACTTTCATTAGAAGATCTCCTTTAGCCTTTCAATTGGAGGTACGGCTAGGAGTCTGCGCGGCGGAACGTTTTTAGGCCATTAGGTCCACAGTATGTTGTGGGTATACAGCGCTTAGCGTCGATATGTAGTGCCGCCTTTCTTCTGCCGCGCAGACTCCTAGGTTAGCGTGAACTCCATAGTCGGACCATCGGGCTTTCCCGCCGTCTGAACGTACCAGTACTTCAATTTCACCCGGACTTGGCCGGGTACTTCAGTAAACTCCAGCGTGGCAAGGTTATCTCCGGCGTAGCGTGATGCTTGGAACGTTCGAACCCGCAACCGACTTTGGGCGTTGGGATTTGCCGGGAAATAAGCGGGTGCATCTTTGGTCTGCGGGTTGCCGAATACCCATGCGGACGGCGAGGAAATTAATGCGGACGGCGAAGCGATAGCCTCGTATATGCCCCGTCTTGTATCCGCAGGCTGCATCGCCTGTGCCAGGCGGGGGAAGTGCACATCGCCGGTAAGCACGAGAATCGAGTGTGGAGCGGAGATCAGACTCTTTGCCAGTCCGTCGTATTGCTGGTAATCTGCCAGATTCCTATCGGAAAAGCGTCGCCGAAACCAGCCCCAAACCCCCGTATGAGGCTCCACGAAGAGCGGCTGTCCGGTGACAAGCACGCCCGGACCCCGAAGCCCCTCGATCCAGTCGGTAAGCGTGGCAAGACCATAGCTGGTCATGAATTTCTCATCGCCTGGCTCACGCCCGGAGCGTGTGTCAACCACCATGAATTCCAGGGGATCGATGCGGAACACACGGCATAGTCCGTCCGACGCCGAATCCTTCTGAAAAGTGTCGTACAAGCTCCTGGCTATCGGATGGTAGCGATCTCGAGCACCCTGGGTCCAAGTTGCGCTGATGAGGGTCGCCCAGTTAGGAAAGTTGTTCCAGTACTCGTGATCGTCAGCGGTGAACCATGTTGCGCCTTCCTTGAGTACCGATCTGAGGCTATTCGAGTAGGCCCAGTTTTGGAGGTACTTCGAGAGGAACAGCCTTGCTTGGCCCCACTTGGTGAACGGGATTCCAAGCAAGAGTGACGGGAAGTCCAGGTAGACTTGATCTCCACAGAGAAACTTCAGATCGGGCTGAACTTCACGCGTGATCGCCCGAATCAGCGACTCCACTCCGTGATCGTTTTTTTTGAAGTAACAGGAACCCAGAAGAACCGAAAGTGGCCGCTGGCCGAAACGAGGAAGAGTGGCAGGCAATGTCGAGAACTTCGCCCGCGCCTTGTTCGCAGATGCAATCATCGTAGTGCCTGCGGAAAGCCCAGTGAAAAGAACAACCTGGAAAAATGTCCGGACTTCAGATTGTGGAATCACGTTGCCGGCTGTGACGGGTCTCCACGCGTTTGACCGAACGGTCCTCGAAGCGCCATTTGACAGCCGGATCGAGACAGCCGGCGGGGTGCCGCTGACGTCGGTGACGCAGAGCCACACCCTGGCTGAGCAGGTGTCCACGGAATGGACTACGAGTATTGTCCGCATTATCGTTCCACCGCGCTGGCTCCGCCAGGGCCGTCACGGGCCCGAATGATCGCGGTGTCCACGTCCCTCTCTACGAATCGTCCTTCCAGGTCCGTCCAGGAGCCCTGCACGAGCACCCAGAGCTTCACTCCGGGATCAGCCAGAACTCCGGTCCAACCTGGTTGGCCTCCCGACCGTTCTCACTACCTGTACGTCTCTACGCGCTGGCCTTTCATGTCGCTACGCGGCATAGTAGGGGTACAAGGGTAAAAACCAAGGGCTACTCGGTCCTCAGGAGGCGGAAGCCCTGGATGCCGGAGCCGCGTGCGCGTTCGCCAGGCGACAGGTAGAAGCGCACCGACGCCCGGCATACCCCGCCGAAGTCGAACCAGCTGCCGCCCCGAAGAACCCGGAGCGTGCCTGACCCGGGACCCCGCGGGTCCGTTACCACACCGCCCGGATAGTCGCCATACCAGTCCTCGACCCACTCCCATACGTTCCCCAGCATGTCGTGCAACCCCCACGCATTCGCCGCCTTGCCCCCCACCGGTAGCGGGCCGTCCCCGCTATTCTCAATGAACCATGCGATCGCATCGACGTTCCCATAGCGATCCCCGGTCGTCCCCGCCCGCGCCGCGTATTCCCACTCCGCCTCGGTCGGCAACCGGTACCGATTTCCCCCCGACCGCGCGTTCAGACTCCCGATGAACTCCTGCGTGTCATTCCAGGAAACCTGTTCCACCGGACAGCTCCGGCCGCACTCGTCGAAGTAGGACGGATTGCTCCCCATCACCCCCTGCCACTCCGCCTGCGTCACCTCGTGCTGGCCCAGCCAGAACCCCCGGCTGATGCGCACCTGCGTCACCGGCTGCTCCCAGTCCGAAGCTTCCGCGATGGTGGAACCCATCTGGAACTCTCCCGCCGGCACCCAGACGAACTCCATCCCGTCGAACACCCGCGTCTCCCCGGCCCGCGTCGCCGCATCCGCCGGCGTGGAGGCGATCCGGCCCGCTGCGGCGCCACCCCCTCGCGCCCCGCCCGCCACGGGCGCATCGCCCGCCGGGGCGCGCAACTCCGCCAGGCGGCCCTGGGCCAGCGCCCGGAACACCCCATTCGGGAATTGCTCCAGATACGCCTCGAACATCGTCGGGTTCGTGCTGTCCTCGATCGACTGCCAGAACACGGTTTCCTGCTCTGGGGTGGCTGCCGCCGCTTGCTGCGCCGGTGCCGTGGCCGTGGCTGACGAACCTACGCCCGCCGCCGCCGGAGCGGCAGCAAAATCGAAATTAACCGACCAGTTCTCGAACCGCGGCGGCGGGTCGCCCTGAAGCGCAAGGATGAACACCGTGGCGGTCCGGGTCGCCTCCGGCGCCACCACATTGCGGCCCGTCTCCTGGATATGGCCAAGGGTGCTGGTCCACTGGACCGGCTCGGTATACGTTCCCGTCGGCCCGGTCCAATTCGTACAATCCGGCCTCCTGGCTTCGATTCCATACAGCGCGATCAGGTGATCCAGCCAACGCCCCGACCCGTTGCGAACCGAGAAATCCAGTTGCCAGACATCCAGCGGCTGCCCATGATTCGCCTGGATACGCTCATACTCGGCCGCCGCATGGGACGCCTCCAGGACGTTGCAGGTGCCTGCGGCAGAGGTCACGACCCGCGCCGTGCCGTGCAGCTCGATGCCGTCGGTTTCAAGTAGTTGCTGCGCCTGCGCCCCGGCCGGCAACGCCAGCAGTGCAACGAATGCCACCGAATACATGCGACGGATCATGATGAACCTCCCGTGTTCACTCGGCTCTGTCACCCGTGAAGTAAGCCTTGCTCTCCACTGCATGGGCTTTCGGTCCAGACCAGCACCTGCAAGTGCGGGTTATGGCCTCACACTCGCGGGGCATTGACAGTTCGACACGCCCATCGCCGCCAGCCCATCGCACGCCGCCTGGATTTCATCGCGCCTCGTGTTGATTTGTTCCGGCGTCGATGAACTGCCCGTAGCCATCGCGCACTGCGCCCCCGCAGCCTGGAGCGCGAAGGCGCGAACCTGGATGCCGACGCTTGCCGGACACCAGGCAAGGCCGACGTTTGCCACCCCGCCTGGCGGGCTCGGATAGCCGGGAATCTCGCATTGCCCGTCGCTGGCATCGGCGCCCACAGCGCCAGCGGGAGCACCGGCAATGCCACCGCCTGGGACGGCGGCGGGTGTCCGGCCGCCTGCCGGGGCGCGGCGCGCATCCGGCCCCGGCGCGTTGAAGCGCGCATCGTTGACGCGCCAATAGGCGTCAGACCCCTTGAGCGCCTCGTTCTCTTGCGCGAGGTCCCACGGCGTCTGGCCCGCCGTATTCCGCAACGTCGCGTCGGCCCCGGCGTCCAGTAGTGCCTCGATGGCGGCGCCCGCATGGGGGTCTTGGTCGCCGAGAACAAAGTCGTTGACATACGCGGCCGACGCATGCAGGGGCGTGTTGCCGTCTTCGTCGCGCGCCTCCAGATTGGCCCCGGCCGCCAGCAACGCTTGGATTGCCGCCCCGGTGCGGGTGCCGCCGCTGAAAACGGCACCGGCCGCAACATGCAACGGTGAATGTCCGCTAGGGTCCCGCGCGTTCGGGTTGGCCCCCGCCTCAAGCAGCAATGCGATCACGGCTGGATTGTCATTGAGCCCCGCCGCCGCATGCAGGGGTGTCAAGCCGTTGTAAATCCGAGCTTCGGCCACGTTGGCCCCGGCTGCTAGTAGAGCCTCCAGCACGGCTGGATTCTCGTTTTCGGCCGCCTCAAACAGGGGCGTGACGCCATTTCGGTCCCGGGCCATCGGGTCTGCTCCACGTGCCAATAGCGTTTCGGTCGCCGCGAGATTACCGCTTGAGGCTGCCTCATGCAGGGGCGTGCCGCCGCGTTGATCCCGCCCCTCCAGATCCGCGCCGCCCGCC
Organism: Terriglobia bacterium; assembly: GCA_965206125.1. Taxonomy (GTDB): domain Bacteria; phylum Acidobacteriota; class Terriglobia; order 20CM-2-55-15; family 20CM-2-55-15; genus CAXWPM01. The sequence continues at coordinate 44,565 of CBDBIN010000026.1, read as the reverse complement.
AACAGCACTTCGATCACTGCCGGATTTTGGTTGTATCGGGCCGCGAAATGCAGGGGTGTTGCATCGTAGCTCGCATTGTCTGATATGGCCCGCGCGTTCGGGTCCGCACCAGCCTCCAGCAGTGCCTCGATGACCGCCGGATTTTGGTTGTCTTGGGCTGCCCAGTGCAGGGGCGTGCGGCCGTACTCAGCTCGCGCGTCGACCTCTGCACCGGCTGCCAGCAAGGCCTCGATGACCGCCGGATTTTGGTTGTATCGGGCCGCATAGTGCAGGAGCGTCTCGTTATCGTCTTCCGAAACCAGTATCTGAGCCAGATCCGTGTCGGCCCCGTCCTCTAGCAGTGCCGCGATCACTGCCGGATTCTTCCCATCGGCCACCACATCCATGGGCGTGCGGCCCTCTTCGTTCCGCGCGGTCAGGTCCGAGGCGGCGTCGAGCAGAGCCTTGGTCACCGCCGGATTTTGGTTCATATAGGGCGAGATCGCGGCGTTCAGATGCATTGGCGTGTTGACATCATCGTCCCTCGCGTTGACATCCGCCCCGGCCGCCAGCAGCGCCTCGATCACGACCGGATTCTCGGTACCAAAGGCCGCCTGATGCAGAGGAGTGCGGCCATTGTCGCTCCGCGCGTTCGGGTCCGCCCCATCATCCAGAAAATACTGGATCACCGTCGGATTCCCGTTGTTCTGGGCGGCTAGATGCAGGAGGGTGCGGCCATCGCTTGCCTGAACCTCAAGGTCCGCTCCGGCCGCAAATAGCGCGTCGAGTACGTCCGGATTCCCGTTGTTCCACGCAGCATTCTGCACGGGCGCGATACCGTTGTTATTTGGGGTCACCGGATCGGCGCCGGCCGCGAGCAGAACTTGCAGAACAGCCAGATTCTCGTTGAGATTGGCCGCTCGATGCAGGGGCGTGAACCCGTTTTCATCTCGCGCCTCCAAGTCGGCCCCGGCATCGAGCAAGGTTTCGATGACGGCGGGATTTTCGGTGTTCCTGGCGGCCCAGTGGAGAGGCATGATTTCATTATCATCCCGTGCCGCCACGTCGGCCCCGGCCACCAGGCACGCGGTCACGTCCTCGACCGTCGCTGTCCGGAAGAATTCCTCCGTGTTCCACTCTTCGCAATTCGGCGCCGCTTGCGCGGCCCGGGCCGGGGTGGCCAGCACGGCCACGCTCAAGATCCCAAGAAAGATGCGGGTGCAGGTCATGACAACTCTCCTTTGCCTTCGCATGCTCCTGGCGTTGGCCATCCAGGCCCAGCCCGAAGGCCAGACCCTCCTCGCCGAGCAGGCCCAGGCTGTAGCCCGGCCGGTAGTTCCGTCGCGTTTCCGACGTGCCGAAGCCGATCCTCGGGCTGCCGCCTCAGGTCCCTGCAACACAGGCTTGTTGTTGATGAACCTCCGACAAACTCGCCCCGAGGGTGCCCGCATTCGCCCGAGGTCCTCGAAGTCCCCCACGGCACATGCAAGGCCGCCAGCGCGGCACGAACACAAACGGCTTGCGTTCTTCCAAGCTTACTAAGGATATTATGTGACGGTGGTGTATATTATCCGAAAGTGATCACGAATTGTACGCGAGTTTGTACGGATTTGTGATCACGCAAAGACTTCGGCCCCGGATCAGCTTCTATGACCGTTCAGCGCCCCGGCGACCGAACCCCTGTTTGCTATTGTGACCAGAAGGGGGAGAAGAAATGAATCTTTTTGCTGCTATCGGTGCAATCGTCGCTTTGGTTTTGGCATTCATCAAGGTATATGAATGGTCCCGTGCTTACATTGCATGCTCGCTGAGTATATCGAGAAGTGATGGTTGTCTAATCGCTGAGACTGCGGTCGAGAACACATCCATTCGTCGCCGCAAAATAGATTGGGCATTCTTGGTAATTTCAAGTCAGCAAGTGCCTGGACATTTCTTGACACGGCTGAATGTCGCGACGGGTGAGAACCTACGGTTAACGGGCGACCTTATACGCCTGAAGACGAATGACAACATTGAGGGGGACGGAGTTGTGCTTGCACCGTTGCCTTTCTTTTATCTTGAGCAAGTTGGTGTGCGCGATGAAAGGATCACGTTCTCTAAAGTTTTGAAGGCCGTTGGCGATGAGTTCAATCTCGGACAGGGGCTTTACGATGTGAGGTTTTTCGTGTTTCCGAAATCGCCTGTCTATGGATTACACCGTTGTACTCATCGAGTCGTTGCCATATGAAATATTATCCGAACAACTTCCTGGGCAGTGTCAGAGGAAAACGGGCATGAGTCGGCGAGATGGGTCTTGTAAGTGTCTTGGGATGCAGAGTCCATTTCGCTACTACAAGACGAAGTGCAGAATCCGGATTTGATCATCTGCCGTCTCCTTCGGCTACCCGTCTGCGGGTTCCGGGGGCAGGACAGGGATTTCCAGCTTCCCGAAGAAATTGACGACCGGGGCCGTATTTCCGGCCTCTTCATTGAGGTGAATCCGAAGCCCCGGTTCCGGCGGCTGGGGTCCCTGCGTGAGCTTCCTGAACATTGCCGCCAAGTAATACATGCCGCGGTATCTTTCGCTGACCGCGTAAATCCGTGCGCTTGCTTGCGGTGTCTCTGGGTTCTCGACCGCGACGAATCCCACGGGGAAGCGGCTAGCCAGTCGGCCTCCCGCCTCGACGTATCCGACGTAAACCGTGCCGGTGCCGTTGTTCTCATGCCACACTCGGTACAGGTCTGGCGGGAGATTTGTTTCGAGTTCGTTCTCAGCCAGCGGGAGCATGATCAGGGTGTGCGTGAGGTTCAGGATGTCCTTGTCCCTGCAGAAACGCTCGAAGCCGACGCTGTAGTCTCCGATGGCAATCAGGAAGGCATCGGCAAAGAATGGGGAGGCCGCCCAACGCCGGAACAGGTTCATCCAGCCCCGATTGAAGTGATGTTCGCGCTGATGTTTCTTGTCCAGTTGAACCTGAACGAAGACGTTTTCCATGAAATTGAGCTGGCGGATGCAGAGCCAGAATATCTTTTGTCGGTCAGCCCCTGAAGATCTGCCAAGGTCGAGTTCGGGGTAGACCTCTCTGGTGTAGTCCGAGATCGCGGGATCCGGAAGGAGGCCGAGGCCGGAGCGAAGAAACAGGAGCTCTGCCGGAAGCACGGGATCTCCGAGCACACCTTGTATCTGATGGCGGTCCAAGTACGGTGGGATGCAGGTGTCGGATGCGAAGAAGCTGAAGGAACTCGGTGCTGAGAACCGAAAGCTGAAGCAGTTGCTGGCCGATGCGCACCTGGATAATGCGACACTGAAGGAACTGCTCTCAAAAAACGGGTAAGGCCCGCTGCCCGCCGCCAAGCCGTGGACCAGTTGGTCGGGACCGGAGATCAGCAGGGTTCTGTCAGGAACAAACGCTCGTCTTGACCGAACAGTTTAGTAGCATGGAACGTGACGTATTCTATCTTCCGTATCTGTCAGATAAAATACCAGAAGCCGTATTCCATGGTCAGGCTGTGAAAACCGTTGCCTATTTGACGGTCTCGACCGCGCCGCAGGACCTGCACAGCCAGCGCCTCGCCATCCTCGGCTACACACGCAAACACGACTTCCGCATCAACGATTTCATCGAAGCGACCGCCTCTGGACAGGCTTCCGAAAAGCGCCGCCGGCTCGACGAACTGATGAACGTCCTCCAGCGCGGCGACCGTTTGGTCGTCAGCGAACTCTCCCGGCTCGGTCGGTCGCTGGGTCAGATCGTTGCCGTCCTCGACGCCCTCGCCAAGGCCGGCGTCGCCTTCGTGGCGATGAAGGCGAACACTACAACTCAATGAAATCGAAGATGTCCGCCCGCAGTTCGTCAATCCATCGCCGGCCGAACGCCTGGCGTGCCTCTTCCTTGTATGTCTCCGGAGAACCGAACTCCATCCGAGCCCGCCGTAACGCCTCGTCGCGGGACAACCCCTCCAGCGACATCAGGTCGTCCGTGCGCCGGTCGATGTGAAACTGAACCTCTTGGGTCATCTCGGACTCGAAACGCCGGTGCCGTATCAGAGACCGCAAGATCGAACCGAGGCGTGAACGAAGCATGACGATCTCCCTTACCTTTGACCTTGACGCAAGGCCGTCATCGGATTGAAACCAACGAACGTAATCGCTCGAACAATATCGGAATCAGACTTCCTGGGTGCCCAGTGCTGTCCCCATCGCCGCGGCAATCCGGTTCCAACGGGGCCGGTCTCCTTCTGGAGTTGACTTCGACCCGAAGCGGTCAGGCTGTAGAACTTGGCACGGCGGTTGTTGTCTGAAGTTCCCCACTCGGCCATCAGGAGACCGCGATGTTCCAGCCGGTACAGTGCCGGATACAACGCCCCCTGCTCGATAAGAAACGCTCCTCCGGTAATCTGTCCGACCCGCAACAGCACGCCGTATCCGTGTTGCGGTCCCAGTGAAACGGCCTTGAGAATCAGAACGTCCAGGGTTCCTGGAAGGATGTTGGTTTGATCAGGCATGCATTCTCCTAATTGTTTTAGGTGAATCTAGCCGAATCTCCCCTAAGCTGCCAAGGAAAGAGATGGACCGACGACAGGGTCCGAAATGCGGCACCGGACCGGTAACTTTATCAATGAGTCAATGCGCAGTAATCGTCAGAATCGTCTCTCGATCAGCACTATTATTACTTTCACCCACTTTCTATTATAATTGTCACCATGTTCCTGGTAGCGGTTTCCCCACATTCATGAGTGCCACACATGCCCGATGAACCAGTAATACTGCCGCGCCATCTGAGCGCTGAACTGCAAGACGCGTTGACCTATTCGCGCGTAGTCAACATCGTGGGCGCCCGTCAGGTCGGAAAGACGACGCTGGTTCGGGATATCCTCCAGACCGGAAGATTCATCTCGCTCGACGACGATATGGTGCTTGAAGCGATCGAGGGCGATCCGTGGGGGCACTTGCAGCGGCTGATGGATGGATTGAAGGATGGGCCGCTGATTATCGACGAAGCGCAACGCTCCAGAAAGCTGTCGCTCGCGATCAAGAGAATTGTGGACCTCAGCAATCGAAAGGGACAGTTCCTCCTCACGGGTTCTTCCAACATTTTCACAACGTTGCACGTAGCCGACTCGCTCGCCGGTCGCATGCTGACGCTGACCCTGTGGCCGATGACCGCGGCCGAAACCATATCGCGCGGCCCGTCCACGATCCTCGATTGGGCGGTCTCCAAATCGCGGGACCTTAGCGATATACCGGAACCGGAACCTGCGGCCCGGAAGGACTATATCGATCGCATCCTGAAAGGGGGCTTTCCCGAAATCCGCGATCTCGATCATGGCGGGCGGCAGAAGATCTATCGTCAATACGTCGACACCATGGTGGACCGCGACGTCGCCGACATTGTCCGTATCAGGAAGGGCGACGCGCTGCGGCGTTTGATCGATCAACTCGCAGTCCGCACAGCCTCGGAACTCAACGTTGCGAAACTTTGCGCGGTCGTCGGTGTGCAGCGAAATACGGTCGACCAATATCTCGATGTGTTGATGCGGTTGGGGCTGTTTATCAAACTCGGCGCGTGGGCATCGGGGGAAGCCGGCCGCGAAATCAAGAACGCGAAGCATCATTTCGCCGATACGGGCATCGCGTCGGCGCTCCGAAACCTGACACCGCGTTCGTTCGACATTGACGCGGACCCCACCGCGCTTGGCGGACTGCTGGAGAGTTTTGTTTTTTCCGAACTCTTTCGATCCGCGCCGTATCAGAAAAACGGTTTTCGGTTCTATCACTGGCGCGACCAGAGGGGACGCGAAATCGATATTCTGGCCGAGAGCGCCAACAACATGGCCGCCATTGAAGTCAAAGCGTCGTCCTCGGTGAGCCGGCAGGACTTCAGACATTTGGAATGGTTTGCCAGCGAAGGTCCGGGCAAGACCCGGACCGTGACCTCAATCATTTTTTATTTCGGCGAACAGAAACTGACGTTCGGCGAGCGCCTGTGCGCATTACCGGTGAGTTGTTTGTGGGGAGTTCCAAAATAGTGAGCGTTTCTATCGGTTGTCCGCCGTCAGCGCCGATGGGGCAGCCACCGACCGTGGAGATTTGAGATTGGAAATCCAAGGTCCTCCGATTGATTACAGCGGCGCACGTGGATCGAACACGGGCGATGAATTTCATGAACTATGGGCCGTTCGCCAAGCACTCGGACTGTTGGATGTGTCCAGTGGTCTCACGGCCCTTACTGTCGAAGGCGTGCCCGCCATCAAAGGCAGCGGCAGCTTCTGGGACGGGGTCGACTGTACATTGTTGTTCGGCGGCAAGGATCTGGAAGGGGCCGAGCGCGTTGAATTTCAGCAACTCAAATACGCCGCCGCAAACCCAAACAAGAAATGGACAGTCGCGCGTACCTGTCGCGGAAGGAACGGGAAGCCTCAGACCTCGTTGATCCGCAGGTTGGGAGACGCCTTCAAAGCCCTGATCGAAAGGCGTGAAGGTAAGCCGCTCGACACAATCAAGATTTCGCTTGTTACGAATCAACCGGTTTCCCCCACGTTGGCGAAAATATTCGAAGAAGCGCGAACTGGCGTTCCGGCTAATTTCAAGCGAGCCGGGAAGCCGGGAGATTCGGATCTTCACCGCATTGTCCATGCCAGCGGGCTCTCTCCTGATCAATTTGAGTGCTTTGCGACGGCGATAGATTTCCGCGGTAAAACCGGTTCACGTTTTGCGATTGAAAACGAGATACTTAGCACGATCGCCGAGTGGTCCGATACCGAATTTAGGGAAACTGCAAGGCGGCTTCGGGAATATATCCGCAGACGAATGCTGCCCGAAGCAACCGGGGAACTGATCACCAAACAGGGAGTCTTAATACAGTTCGGTGTGTCCGATGAACGAGCGCTTTTCCCCTGTCCAGCCGAGATTAAACCTGTTAAGTCTCCCGTACCGAGGGCCGCGTCAAACGATGTGATCGACGCGATATCGCAGGGCGCACAGAGAATCTGTCTCCATGGCGCTGCTGGCGTCGGCAAGACTACAACACTGCAGGAAATCGCAACGCTGCTGCCGAACGGATCTGAAATGATCACCTTCGATTGTTATGGCGCCGGTTCGTATCTGGATGCCAGCCAACTGCGCCATCGGCCCCAGGACGCGTTCGTGCAATTGTCTAACGATCTTGCACAGAGGCTCAGGTTACCGGCGCTGCTGGAGCCGAAAGCGCAACGCAATTTCGCCAGCGCATTCCGGCGACGACTGGACAGTGCGGCAAAGGCGCTCGAAAGTGCTCATCCACAAGGGCTTTTGGTTATTGCAGTTGACGCGGCGGACAATTCGATAACGGCAGCACAAAGCCGGACTCCTCCGGAGTCGAGCTTCGTAACCGAGCTTATGTCATTCGCCGATCTTCCTTCCAATGTTCGGGTGATTGTCAGTGCGCGAACGGGGCGTCTTGACGAACTGCAGCCATCCCCGGAATTCAGAAGGATCAAGCTCCCACCGTTTACAAAGGAGGAAACGGTCCAAAACATTGCGCGCTATTGGAAAGCGCCTCAGGACTGGATCGAGGATTTTCATCATCTCTCCGGCGGCGGTCCCCGGGTCCAGGCTTATGCGTTCAAACAGGCCGGCGAAGTTTGGCATGATGCCCTGGCATCTTTACAACCTGTCGGGAAGAATCTCGATCAGATCTTCGACGAGCAGTTCCAACTGGCGCTCAATAAGTCGGGCAGAATCGACCTTATCGAACGGGTGTGCGCTGGACTGGCCGTTCTTCCAAGACCGGTACCGGTTTCGGAAATCTCTCCGGTGCTCGGTCTTTCGGATTCCCAAGTGATCGACATCTGTGCCGACTTGGCGCCTGGCGTCCGCAACCAGGAAGGTTTCCTCAGTTTTTTGGATGAAGACTTCGAAGCTTACGTTCGAACCAGGGGAAGCAGCGCCGAAAATGACATCAAACGTGCGGCGGCGAAACGCTTCCTGGCAAACGCCCATAGCGATGAATACGCCGCTTTGAACGTTGCACACCTTTTATTTGTTGCGGATAGAGGCGAAGAGTTGCTGGATTTCGTGGAACAAGAACCGGAACCCAGAGCAACGACTGTCCCGGACCCGGTTCGCAGGCGTGAGATCCACGACCAAAGGTTGTTGACCGCAATCAGGGTCTGTCGCGAAGCAGGCGATGCGACCCGTGCCTTACGATTTGTATTGATCGGCGCGGAGGCGGTTGGAACCAGCGAGGCGACACGGTCTTTGCTGGCGTCCTTCCCCAGATTGACCGCCAGATATGCCAAAGAGACTGCAAGCCGGCTTATCCTCAGCGCCCCAAATCACGTCGCCGACCATGGACCTTTAATTTTTCATTTGATTGCTGAAGACGCCGCGAAGGGCGACGCGGTCGGCGTTCGGGAAGGATGGCGTCGACTGCACGCTTGGTCAGAAGCGAGGCACGATGATTACAAAGCCCAGCTTCAAAAGTTTAGACATGGAACGGCTTGGTCGGTCGGTCCCGGGGACGGGGCCGCGGCCCTTTTAGCGACGGCCGTGTTAGACGGACCGGCTGCCACGATCACTCATTTCTCTCGGTTCCGACCATTCAGGTTTGCCATAGATGTGGCCAAGAATTTTGTGGACCGGTTGCTCGTCGAAGGTCAGTTCGATTTGGCTGAGGCGATCGCCAGGAAATGCCCCCGATGGCAAGCGGTTTTCCTTCTTGTTCCTCTGGCGCGCGCGGGGCGTGAGATCGACCTGAATCGGCTGGCCTTCGGTCTGACGGCGCTAAAGAGACATTTCCCATTGGACGCGGGCCTGCTGGGGAAATACAGCAAGAACGATGCGGTCGACCACTATGTCATCGACACGGTGTTGAGCGCAGTTGAGATTCTGGTTGGTCACGGCGTTCATCTAGACATTTCCATGAAAATCCTGACACCGTTTCTGAATTCCGACCTCCGACGCATAGACAAGCGTCACGAATTCGAGACGCCTCTCTTGGATGCGATCCTGCGGTCCTATTGCCTGAGTGAGGCGATTGTCGGGAAAAAAGCTAATGCATCAGACGTCTTAACAGCCCGTCCTCCCACGCCAGAAGATGACGCGACTGACACGACGAAGGGTGCTCGCGTTCGGCATGAATATAGCCATGACAGCCAATTGCACGGGGTGATTGCCACGATCATTCCGCTATACGCCGAGCGGGCAAAAATCATAGTCGGCGCAGGTCTCGGCAAACGCAAGAACATATATCTCAAAGCACTTGGCGACGCCCTTGGCCGCGACACATGGAAGTTTGACCGCAACCACAGTTCGTCGAACATCCGTGCCAAGTTGGGTGAAGGTTTGACCGTTTTAATCGCCGTCGGCGCAAGTGCGCGCGAAGTGATGACGTGCGCGTTGGGTTTTCACCGCGGGTTTTGGCCCGACGGCGGGAACGGCGCGGGTGAACTCTGCAAGCGCCTAGCTACGATACCGGATCTGCACGGTGATCTGATTAGCAAAATCAGCACAGCGGCTTCAAAGAAGCGCCGTGAGCGAACCGGTGCAATGGACAAGTCCCGGACGCTCGCAGCCTTCGCGGAGTTATTGATCCCGATAAGCTCGGACGACGCCAATGTTGTTTTTCAGACCGCAGTTGAAGTCGCCAGCGAGTTGGACACGGACGCAGTACATCAGATCCGCCTCCTCGAGAAGCTGATAATTCATGGGCAAACCGCGTTCTCCGAAGATCGTCGTTCATATGCGTCCGTCGTCGCCGAAATTGTCAACGATGCCGCTATTCGGTTGCAAGACTCCGGAGACTTTCCATGGCAAGAGGCGGTTTCGTCAATTGCTCATCTGGATGTTCCAACCGCGCTCGCCTGCGTCGCGCGCTGGGATGACTGCCAGGTTGGGAACCTCAGCACGACATTGCCGACGGCCATCGCTGTTGGATTAAAGGCCAATGTTTTGAACAGCGCACAAGCGGCGGCGGTCTTATGCTTGCAGGATCGAACGCCTTCGAAATTGTTGGAATCCGTCATGGAGCATGCCGTCCAGGAAGGTACGACCATGGCTTCAGACTTAGCGGACGAGTTCGCTCACGACAGCCTCGTCGACCGTCTTCCGTCTTACGACGAACTGAAATCGCTGATCGTCCAGCATGGCAAAGGCGAATGGACAAGGGAATTCAAGGAGCAACTCGAGTTTTGCAGGGTTTTCCCAGAAAAAGATGTGGCAAAGGCGGACGATACAAGCGAACCTGACCACGCAGATTCGGCCATCCTTAACGCCCATGTTTGGGACCAGGCGAACCTCACTGATCCCGATAAATTGCTGAACGAAGCCACGGACATTCTTACCCGTTTGAGGGAAGCGGGAAAATCCTGCTCGCTCCGCGATGTACTAAATGGCGCCCGCGAAGCGGTACCGCCCGGGTCCCGTCCGGGGTATCTGGAGGCTCTTGCGGGGATGCTTGCCCAGAAGCAAGACTCACAAATAGTGGCTCTCATACTGAGCGCAGCGCGTGCTTGGGCCGACCAGTTGGCCGTGGCTCAATGGTGCAAGAACAGCCTGCCTCGGCTACTCGCCGAGCAGTTGTCGAGTTTCGCACAGTTTCTGCCGTGGGGAGGTACCGAGCTAGACTCGGCAATGGAATTGGCCGTCCTTCGTGGTCCGGAAGCCCAGGCCGTACTGTTGGAAGGCCTTGAACGTGATGTGGAGAAATCCGATTCAAATGTAATTTTTGCCTTGGCCGGTATCATCGGATCGAATCTGGCTCCCAAAGATTCATCCAGATTATGTACGTGGTATCTCGACCGTGTATCTCGACCGTCTCATGAAGCGCGTTCCGGAATCTGACCGAGAGTCGATCAACGAGAGGGACATTCCTTTCACAGCCCCGCGCACGGTGGCGTATTTTTTGTTCGCTTACATGAGTGATGTCGACCTGCGTCTACGCTGGAGGGCGGCACACGCATTGAGAAGATTGGCCCGGCTCGGGGAAGACGCAACGCTAGCAGAAACCGTGGCTCAATATGACCGTGTCGAGGAGCGTGCCTTCAGGGCAACGACGGGACCTTTCTATTGGCTCGCAGCGCGTCTATGGTTGGCGATTGCGCTCGATCGGATTTCTGAAGAATCGCCGACGATGGTTGCGCCTTACGGTGAGAACCTACTCGCAATCTGTCTCGACGACGGCTTCCCCCATCTGCTTCTTCGAGACTATGCAGCCGACGCGTGCCGAAAGTTGATCGGAAGCGGCCATTGGGAATCTGACGCCGCGCAATTAGCGAAACTGGAGCTAGTTAACAAAGGCCTGCTGTCAACGGGCACCTTTGAACACGCACCAATGGAATCTTTTGAGTTTGACCCCAGGGGTGAGGATGCACGGCGCTTTCATTTCGATGCCTTGGACACACTCAGATATTGGTACAAGCATTGGCTTTCGGTTTTCGAAGATCTGGCACCCGACGCGTTTCTCGAAGCCGCGGAAAATTGGATCGTAGACAAATGGGGTGTTGCCGAAAAGCCAACATATCGTTCGGAGCCCCGTCCGGAACGCTTTTCGGAACAACGTTTCAACCTGTCGAGCAATAGTCATGGTGAATTTCCAACGCTTCAGCGCTATCGAAACCACCTGGAATGGCATGCGATGTGGTGTGCTGCAGGACAATTACTCAAGACTCATCGTCTCCGAGTGACGGAGTCCGCTGATGACTTTAATTCCCTCAAATATCAGATATCTGAGGGCAAACTAACCCATCCCCCACATTGGTTGAGTGATTTTATCGGACCCGTTCCGCTTCAACCGCATAGATGGCGTCCGCCCGATGAGGCCATGGAAGACTGGCTTGGCGGCATTGAAGACACAGCTTTTTTCCGTGAACTGTTCCCGGTCGATCGACCAGGATGGATCGTTGTCAACGCCGATGTCGACACAGAGTCCGATAACCGTGGAGAAACGATGAGACTTTCGACGGGCCTTGTTTCTCCGGATACAGCCCATGCGCTCGTCCGAGCGCTTCAGACGGCGAAAAACAATACAGACTTTTACATCTGCCCGGAGGGGCACGATTTGGAGATCGACACACCACATTATGCGTTGCAGGGCTGGCTGACGGTGTCCGATGGCGGTCTGCGGTACGATAACAAGGACCCCTACTGCAATGGCGGCGGACGGTTCCAATACTTGCCAGGATCATCGGTGACCAACGTGTTAGGTTTGAAGCAACAATACCGTCATGGCGTGAAATGGTTTCGCGAAGGCACCGACACGCCGTCATTCATCTATGAGACTTGGGGAAAGCGTGAGCGGGACCACGACCCACACCGGTTTTATGAAGGGATCGTCGTGTGCTCCGGCGGCCGATTGCTTGTCAGAAAGGAAGACTTGGCCGAGTTCCTCCATGCGGTGGGAAGTGATTTAATTGCAGACCTTGAAATAACACGAAGCGACCAACGAGGGTCAGGACCGTCATATGATACGGAAGACTCAAAGAGAGCTGCGTTCGACCGGATCCTCCTCCTCAGGCGATCCGGAGCCGTCGAAGCTGCCGAGCGAAGTTTTGAGGCTTGGCGCTCGGATCGTTCGTGAACTCGGACTTGAACCGGGTGTAGACACGCTTGGACGCTGGATGGCCCATCACTTGGCCGAGGTGATGCAAGAGGCCGAGAACGCTGAGGAAGGCTATAAAGAGCTGGCGAGCGAGCGGTCGATCTGATCCTGAAGATCTGGTCGCACAAGCGAAGTTTGCCAAACGGTGCTTACCCGCTCAACGACCTTGAGACCGTCATGTCGGTAGTTGGGCGGTTGAGTCCAACAGCCTCGCCCTACCGGTGGCATGGTTCGGATGAAACCGACAAGCTTCTTGCGGAAATTTTCGATGGGCTCCGCCTTGTCGTGGCGCACGGCGTTATCCTGATTTCCGAAACTAGGGGTATCCCTGACGACATCGATGCGGCTGCCCCGTTTCTTGATGAGGATGAACGTCAGTTCATCGAGGTTGTCGAGGGTTGGATCGACTTTGGTAAGGCCGGCGTTCACCATCCCCAATTCGTTATTCTGACCGAAGATGAAGAAGCGGACCGAGATTTGAAGCAGGCCGAAATGGCCGAACTCGAAAAATTGGATCCGAAATCGAGATCGAGACGAGTTTTCTCCAAAGAAATCGACGGATTGATCGAGGCGCTATCGGATTTGAAGTTGAAGCTTTCTGCAGAAAATCGTGAGGGGGGATAGGGCGAATCGAGGCGAATAACCCTTGATTTCTTTGAAATGTCGGAGTGACCACCCGGCGCGAAATCAATCAAAAACCTAAAGCATCATTTCGCCGATACGGGTATCGCGACGGCGCTCCCTTTTTGACAATCGCCTGAAAGTGAAGAAACCCGAATCTTCACGGCACACCACAACTTGTCGTCATTGTCGGCTTTCTACGACACACCACAATCGGGTTCTGGTGCAGATAGGATTGTCGGAGCGATAAGACCAGGAGTGCATTGCGGTGATGCGGTCTTCTTCGCCGTACGGCTTCGGTGAACATTGATGGCGCTCCTTCCGCCGAGTCTCTGCTACCATCAACGGCGCTTTTATCAGTCAGCGCCGCTTCATCCCGGAGGTTTCTCTTGAGCCCCAGACGAGCACACACGGAGGCTCGAAAGCTTCGCCGCTACAGAGGTATCGACGGCCCGAACGGCACCGGCAAAAGCACGTTCGCCCGTGAAGTCCTGCCGGCCCACGCCAAGGGATCAGGCTCTTGAAGATCGTTTTCGGATGGCACCTCGACGGCCCGACGTGTCCCGAAACACCCGGTGGCGGCGCGTTCTCGATGGACGCCGCGGTGGTCGGCCCCTCGGGGTTGCTGAATCTGATCGAGACCCGGTTGGGCGTGAACGGTCCGGCCGCGCCTCCGGCCCGGCGCATCGCGCAATACCTGGCCCGCTTGCGCGCCATCGACGACGGCCACCGTTTTTTCTCGCGCTCCTTCGCCGCCGATGCATGGGCGACGGCGCGGCTGCTGCTTTCCTGGCGCGACGCGTTGGCGGCGGGCGGCGGGTCGCCCGCGTCCCGGTCATGGAGGAGCGAAAGGCTCGACGTCCTGGCACGGGCGGAAGCCCTGGAAGATCCGGCCCTCGCTCCAGGGCTTCCCGATCGCGCGTTCTCGATCCTGACCCGCATCCACGCGGCAAACCCGATCGACGAGCTGACGCTCGTCGATGACCCGAAGCGCCTCCCCTGGGTCTGGCGCCGCCTGATCGAGACGCTGGCCGCTTCCGGAACGAGCGTCGACCGGGCCGCCGCCGGATCCGGCCGAGGGTCCGGCGATCTGGCCGCCGTGCAGGCTTTGATCTCGAAGCGCAGACAGGGCGCGCTGAGGGGCGATGGGACCTTCTCGGTCGTTCGGTACGACAGCGCGATCGCGGCTGGCGAGATCGCCGCCGAATGGCTCGCGGCGTCTGGGGAAACCAACACGGACGTCGTGATCATCCGGCAGGGTAACGCGACGATTCTGGATGCGGCGTGCCAGCGGGTGGGACTGCCGAAGCCTGGCGGCCCCGACCGGTCGCCGTTTCGCGGCGCGTTGCAAGCGCTGCCCCTCGCTTTCGAAACCGCCTGGCAGCCCCTTGACGCCGAGCGCGTTCTCGAACTCCTGGTCATGCCCGGCTCCCCGATCCCCTATCGGATCGGCCGGTATTTCGCCGATGTGTTGCGCGATTTTCCGGGGACGGGCGGGGCGCGTTGGCGGGACGCGTGGAATGCCGCCGCCGACCGGTTCAGCGGCGCTCTTGCCGACGAGGGTCTCGACAAGGCGCAGATGACGAAGCGGACGCGACAGTCCATGATGGAATGGAGAGAATGGCTCGAGCCGGAACGCTTCGAACGGGATTCGGGCGTCACGGCGAGGGCGGCCGACGCAATTTGCAGGAAGGTCGAGCGGTGGGCATTCAAGAGAGGTGCCGCCAGCGGGGACGAGATCTACATGGAGGCCGCCTCGGCCGCGGCGGACCTGGCCGCCACCATCGCCGCGTCGGAGATCGACGCTATTTCCAAGCCGCAGCTCGACCGCATGATCGACGCGGTGATCGCCGAGGGCATCGAACGGCCCGCCACGATCGCGGACGCCGCTTCCTGGACGACCGTCGACAATGCCGCGCAGATCTGGGGCCCCGTGCCCACCGTCCTGTGGTGGGGCTTTTCGGATGCGGGGTCCGCGGCCTCTTTTGACCCGTGGACCCACGCCGAACAGGAGGAACTGGCCGCGGCCGGGGCCTCGCTCCAACCCCGAGACGACGTGACTGCGCTGCGCCTCGACGCCCAGCGGCAAGCCTTCCTCAATGTCGGGGAACGCATGCTTCTGATCATGCCGGCCGCGGCCGCGACGGAGACCGGCGCCACACACCCGGTCTGGCATGAGTTGGCCAACCTCGATGACCTCGGCCGGACAGTCGTCGACGGGCGCGCAGTGCGCCGCGGCGCGCGGGTCGCGCTTTGCGGGCGCGCCTGGGACACGGTTCGGGCCGAACACCGGCGGTTGCCGCGGCCGATCCGCGAGTGGACCGTTCCGGAGCAACGGATCGGCGCACCCGAGAGGGAGTCCGCGACAAGCCTGGAAACCCTGCTGGGATGCCCGATGCGCTGGGCCCTCCAGTATGAGACGCGGCTTCGCAAGACCGGGCTCCTCGACATGGCGGAAGGCAACCGCTTGAAGGGCAACGTCGCCCACGAGGTGCTGGCGCGCTTTCTCGCCGGTCCGCGCCCGGAAGACGCCGCCGGCATTCGTAGCGTCGTCGAGGCAATTCTGGACGCGCTGCTCCCGGAGATCGGGTCGCCGCTACTGCTGCCCGGACGGCGGCTGGACCAGGAAGATTTGCGCCGGAGCACGATCTCGGCCGCTGTGGCGCTGTCCCGGATTTTGAACCAATGCGGTCTCTCGGTGGCCGCGACCGAGCAGCGGCTGGAGTGTTCCCTCAACAACCAGTCCGATCTGGCGGGCATCATCGACCTCGAATTGACAGATAGTGACGGCCGGCCGGCCGTCGTCGACCTCAAGTGGTCGAACCGCGACCGCTACCGCCGGGAGGAGATCGCCGAAGGACGGCCCGTCCAGCTCGCCGCCTACGCACGCCTCGTGAAGGGTGAGGACGGGGACGTCTTTCCGGCGGCGGCCTACTTTATGATCAAGCAGCGCCGTCTGCTCGCCGTGGATTCGGCCCCCTTCCCCGTGGAATCCCGGATCGAGGGCAATGGCCTCAACAGCGTCTGGGACGCGATCATCGAGGTCCGGAATCGGACGCTCGAGGAGATGGGTGCCGGCCGTGTCGTGGCGGCGGGCGTCGAAACGGGGGGTACCGGATCCGGGCCCACGGATGGGCACGCTGCCGGCCCCATCGTTGTCGAGCCTCCGTGCCGTTTCTGCGACTACGGACGGCTCTGCGGAAAGCAGGCTCTGTCATGACGGGGCCTCCCGAAACCCGAAAACCCGTCGATCTCGTGATCGCCAGCGCGGGCACGGGGAAGACATTCCGTCTCGTCGAAGAGGTTCGGACGGCGCTGGAAGCCGGAGCGGCCCCGGGCTCGATCCTGGCGACGACGTTCACGAACAAGGCCGCCGCCGAACTCGTGGAACGCGCCCGGTCGAAGCTGATCGGCGAAGGACACGCGGATGAGGCGGGCGGCCTGCTATCCGCCCGGGTCGGCACCGTCAATTCGGTGTTCGGGCGCATCGTCGGCGACTTCGCCTTGAACGCCGGACGTTCGCCCGTCACCGACGTGATTCCGGAAGAACACCAAGGGCGCGTGTTCGCGATTGCGGCGGAGTCCGCGATCGCGCGGCGGGTGGGCGAGCTGATCCCGATCGCGCAACGCCTGGATATCGAGGATTGGACGGACCATGTCCGGGAGTTGGCAGGCATCGTGCGCCAGAACGACATCGATCCCTCCGCGCTCGAGGATCACGCGGAGCGCTCCTGGAACGGTTTCCGCGCCGTCCTTCCAGAGCGGGCGGATGAGTCCGGCGATGCGCTCGACGCGCTCCTTCGGGACGCCATTGCCACAACACGGGACGCCCTGAAGGACAGCGGCGATACGACCCGGACCACGGCCGCGGTCAAGCAACGGATCGACGAAGACGCCGCCGTTCTCGCGTCTGGGTGGGATCTGCCCTGGAGCCGGTGGGCGGCGCTGGCCAAGCTGAAACCGGCAAAGGGAAGCGTCGGCCTCGTGCAACCGGTCGTCGGCGCCGCGATGGCCCATGCGGCGCATCCCCGACTGCATGCGGACCTTGAGGCGTACATTCGCGGAATCTATGGGACCGCGGCGGAAGCGCTCGAGACATATGCGGACTACAAGGCCACGAACGGCCTCGTCGATTTCGTCGATCAGGAACACGAGGCGCTTCGTCTTCTCGACAACGCCGAGGTGGCGGAGCGCTTGCGGGAAACGCTGTCGCATATCTTCGTCGACGAGTTCCAGGATACGAGCCCCATCCAGCTGGCCCTGTTTCTCAAGGTCTCGCAGGTCGCCGAACGGTCGTTCTGGGTCGGGGATCCCAAGCAGGCCATCTTCGGCTTTCGAGGCGCGGACCCGGATCTGATCCTTCGAGCCGCCCGGACGATCGTTCCCGAATCGGGGGGCCATGGAGAAACCCTCCCTACGTCCTACCGGTCGCGGCCCGCAATCGTCGATTTCACGAACCGGGCGTTCGGTCCCGCGTTCGAGGCCCTGGGTTTCGAACCCGGCGACATTCGGATCAAGGAAGTCCGGCGCGGCGACGGTGACGGCCAGACGGAGCCGATCGAGGTGTGGGGCTTGGCGGGCGGTACCGTGGCCGATGCGATGAAGGCTCTGGCCGAAAAGATCCGAAGCGTGCTGGACGACGCGGGCGGCCACCCCGTCCAAGACAGGGAGCTGAATGCGCTGCGCGCGATCCGGGGTTCGGATATCGCCGTCCTTTGCCGGACCAACGCGCGCTGCGAACAGATTGCCGACGCGCTGACCTCGACCGGAGTCCGGGTTTCGATCGCGCGCCCGGGACTGCTGGAAACGCCCGAGGCGGTCCTGGCAATGGCCGCGCTCCGTTATCTCGTCGATCCGGGCGACACGCTCGCGATCGCCGAGATCGCGCATCTCCACGACGACGCGAAGGATCAGCCGTCCTGGTTCGCGCGCAGCCTGTCCGAGGACCGGATCGCCGTGCTCGCCGCGGACCTGCCGGTGCTTGCGGCCCTGAACGACCGTCGCGCGGAACTCGCGGACCTGACGCCGCGGGAAGCGCTCGAAGTTGCGATCACCGCGTCTGGCATCCTCGACCGCGTCAGCGCCTGGGACAATGCACTGGACCGAATCAGCAACCTCGACGCCCTCCGCGGGTTCGCGGTGCAGTACGAGGACGAAGCCCGGACCGTTCGAAGCGCGGCCACGGCGGCCGGACTCGTGGCTTGGCTCGGCGATTCGGCGGGACTGGACAACGAGCTGCCGCCCACGACGGATCCAGACGCCGTCAGCGTCTCGTCCTATCATCGCGCCAAGGGGCTCGAATGGCCGATGGTGGTACTCGTCGACCTCGACAAGGTTCGGCGTTCCCCGTCGGCATTCGAATTCAACGTCGAATCCGGCGGCGATTTCGATGTGTGGCGGCCGCTGAAGGACCGGTGGGTGCGTTTCTGGCCATGGCCGTACGGTCGACAGACCCAGGACGTCCATATCGACGCATCGGCTTCCGAGACCGACGAACACCGGAGAGCCGAGCAACGTGACCGTGCCGAGGCCGTGCGGCTCCTGTATGTCGGAATGACGCGGGCGCGCGACTACCTGGTGCTGGCGCCGCGTGAGACAGGCAAGAACAAGAGGCTCCGGCTGTCGTGGCTGGATCTGTTGTCCGGCAAGGACAAGCAGCCTGTGCTCGAGTTCTCGCGCACGGGATCGGGCCTGGTCGTGACCGCCGAGGGCGCGACTGTGCCCGTCCGGTTTTCCGAGGCGCAGCCGGTCGATCGCGAGTTGCGGGTCGACGAACCCGAGACGGCCTGCCGAATGCCCAAGGCGCGGGAGAACCCCGACCGTCAGCCCTACCGGATCGCGCCCAGCTCGCTGGAGACATCCGCGGCCGCTTCAGCTGCGGTGGTTTGCCGAGTCGAGCTCGGCGCGCGCATCCCGATCACGGGTAATCCGGAAATGACCGCGCTAGGGGAGGCCTTGCACGCGTTCCTGGCCTTCGACCGCCCCGGGCAGGATCCGCCCGAACGGCGCGACCGCGCGGCGGAGACACTGGCGCGCTGGGGCGCCGGCGGTCTCCGGCCCGAACACCTCGTCGAAATGAGCGACCGATTGTTCGTCCATCTCGAGACGGCGTTCCCGGGCATGACAGTCCGCGCCGAGGTGCCGGTCTTCGGACGACGGGACGGGCAGCGCCTGACGGGCCGCATCGATCTGCTCCTCGACAACGGCGCCAAGGCGGTCGTGATCGACCACAAGAGCTATCCGGGCGCGTTCGACACGTGGGAGAAGAAGGCGTTGGGCCACGCCGCGCAACTTGCGCTGTACGCGGCCGTCGTCGGGGAGGCGGCCGGCTGCGCCGATGTTGAGACATGGGTGCACCTGCCCCTGGTGGGCCAATTGATCCAGGTGCGGGCCGCCGTCGAGGGCTGGTCCTGACGCCGGACTGTGAGTGCGATCCTGAAACGCGGGATCGGCGGCTTCGATTTCCTCATCTTGGCTGCATCGCCGGCCGCTCCGATCTGCGTGGCTTGGTCGAGAGGCGATACCGAATTGTGTATCGAGTTCGCTCTGAGGCCGTCAGGTGAAGCAACACTGCCTCGCGCTGGCGTTACGGAATCTGCTCTTGGAGTTCGGACAGCGTATGCGATGGTAGTGCGTGCCTGCAGTCGCGTTCCAAGTTCGGTTGCCGACTTACGCGAAGCTGGATAGCAGAGCCCAGGTACTCTGCGAAACCTTCTTCGTAATTTCCGCTCTTGTACTCTTTGCTTAGGAAGGATCCGCTCGTTTCTTCAAACACCCGCATGCTGCAACTACCCTTCGCGTTGACGAAAGCAAGGAAGTAACCTCGCTCCGCTGAATCCCTCCAATGGAACCACCCTTTCGATGTGGAACGTACAGGCGATATCTTTCTCCATGTGGGCCGTTCAGGTTCTTCCGGTCTCCCCAACCCCGCATTTGGCGGCCCGCTTGTGCTCGTTGTTTCCGATTTGAAAATATATCCGACTTCTTCCGCTACCTTGCGAAACCTCCTCTCGGGAATTTCGACGGCTGTGATGTCAAGATTTTCGCAGGCCAATTTTCTCTCAGGAGGAATCCGGTTGGCGACTACCATCTTTTCGACGGGCTTATCCGGAGACTTCAGTTTCACCATCCCGAAGTAGTCGTTGACCTGCTCAATCGCACCGCGCGGAAGAGTGCCGTGCTTCAGCTCCACCACGAGCAGCCCTCCGCTCTTCTCCCGAAAAACAAGATCCGCTCTGCCAACCTCAGATGTGGGCTGGCGCTGAAATCGTTCTAACGGCTCATCCAGTAACTTTTCAGGATGTTCCCAAAGGAGGTCTTCCATCTCACGTTCAATCATTGTTCTTCCGCCCACTCTTGCCGAAATCAGGTTATGCGAATTGAGTAGGTTGAGTCTGGCCTCGCAGGATTGGTTTTTCAGCAACAAACAATCGATCCGGCAGGGAGCTCGCCCATGCAGCGATTGTCCAACATTTTCTCGCCATGACTCCCACTATTTTCGCGGGTGGAGTTCGAGCGGTAGGCAGTTGCATGATTCTGATTCCCGGATTTGGGATTCAGTGTTTCGTTGTCGGCTATCTAGTCGTGTTGGCGGTTCGCCACATGAGAGCCCAGCAGATACGAGGGAAGGGCCTCTTTGATCCGGGTCATTTTCAAGCGAGATCTGATCTCTAGGGACACAGATGGCTTCATCGATCAAGCTTATTGAAATCTAACCGCAACAACTTCTTGTCCATCACCTGATCGGTCACTGCGGCCTTCAGTTTCTTCTTCTCTTTGCCGACCCCATCAACGGCCTGGTGTCATCGGCGCGTACGCCCGTGACGCCCACTGCTGGCGGTGACTAGGCGCTACGAGGTCGGAGGCAGTGGGCCGAAATGAGGACATCCGTTTCGCTTGGTCGCGGCACGGCCTTGGTCGACCGGCCCGGTGACATGCGCGCAGGGACAGCGCCGTGAGGCACTGTCAGAAGAAACGGGCTTGAGTTGGCGAGATGTGCCTTGTAGTGTTTTCGGATGAAGAACCCCTTTCGCTATTTCAAGACCTCGCCCGAGATCATTCGGCTTGCCGTGATGATGTATGTTCGCTTCCCACTGTCACTACGCAATGTCGAAGACCTTCTTCACGAGCGTGGGATTGAGGTGAGCTACGAGACGGTCCGGTTCTGGTGGAACCGGTTCGGCGCAATCTTCGCCGCAGAGCTCCGCAAGAAGCGGATGGATCGAAAGCGCGCGTTTTCGGTTTGGCGGTGGCACCTCGATGAGGTGTTCGTAAAGATCAACGGCGAACGCCATTACCTTTGGCGCGCCGTCGACCAGGAAGGTGAGGTGCTGGAGGCCTTTGTCTCGAAGAAGAGAGACCGCAAGGCCACCGCGAAATTCCTAAGGAAACTGATGAAGCGCTACGGCAGACCGGATGCGATCGTCACCGATCAGCTGAGATCGTACCGAGCGGCGTTGCGCGAGATGGGCGGATCCGGTTTGCAACAAGCCAGTCGCTGGCTGAACAATCGGGCGGAGAATTCACAGCTGCCGTTTCGGCGACGAGAACACGCCATGCTCGGTTTCAGGCGGATGCGAAGCCTGCAGAAATTCGCCGGCGTTCATTCTTCCGTCTACAACCACTTCAATCTGCGGCGACACCTCTGCTCACGGGACCATTTCAAGATCAAACGCGCAGCAGCGATCGCCCAGTGGCGCCAGATCGCGGCGGCCTAATTTCCTGTCACAGGTGGAGGATTCAGCCCTGCGAACTTTCCTCTGACAATGCCGAATCGCTTTATCGTGTTCGAGCGCTCGGTCGACGAGCCACTCCAGCAGCCCCTCGTAGTCCTGGGGGCGCGGCAGGGAGTAGCCCAGGTGTTCCCGAACCTCCCCAAAGTGGTCGCTCTGCGTCTGCTCTCGTCCACCGTACGTCTCAAGCGCGGACGAGCTGACCTTCAACTGATCCGCCACAAATCGAATCGCTTCCAACGGCGCAAACTTGAGGTCCTCAGGAACGAATCCCAAGTACCGCAAGGCGCACAGCTGCATGGCGATCCCCAGCCGATTGGCGGGACGACGACGGACGGCAATAAGGTCGCAGTCCGGACCTGTCAGCGTGAATGAGCGAACGAGCTCTGCAGAGGGAACATGAGACGGCCAACGCTCAAACCGCGCAAGCTCTGCTTCCGAGAGGATCCGCGGTGGCATTTATGCGGCGCGTTGCCGGCGGGCAGAGGACAAATCAGACAAGAAGCGTGATCGCTTCGTAGACCGTGCTACGAGCGATCCGCAATTGCCGAGCGATCTCCGCCTTCGAGAGCCCCTCGGCGAGGAGTCCCTTGACTGCCTGGAGCTTCTCCGGCGTCAGCCGGTAGCGCTGTCCTTTCTTTCGCCCGCCCCACGCCTCACCCCGAGCCTTTTTTGCGGCCAGGCCCGCACGGGTACGCTCCGAGATCAGGTTACTCTCATACTCGGCCATGCCGACCAGCATATGGCGGAATATCTTGGCTGAAGCACTGTCGCCCGTCAGATGCCCGTCTCGTACCGAGATGTAGTCGATCTTGCGCTCGTCCAGGTCCTCAAGGAAGACAAGTAGCTGGCGGGCGCGCCGACCCATCCGGTCGTTGCGCCAGACGACGACAGTTCCTACCTTGCCGGCGATGATGTCCCGTCCGAGCCGCCCAAGAGCTGGACGGTCTAGGGAGCGGCCGGTATGCCGATCTCGATACCAGACGACAGAGCGGTCAGCGGCGTGGGTCTGAAGCCAACTCTGGAGTTCGGGCTCCTGAGATCGGAGGTCTTGACGGCTCGTGGATACCCGGAGGTAGACGGCGATGGCCCGGAGGTTCACCCGGCCATTATGTACGATTTCATCGGTCGATCAAATCGGGCACTCTGGGGCTCACAGTAACCCCAAAGAATCAGGACACAGCCCAATCATTTCAACGAACCCTTCAAGTCGGACACTGCCTGATCGCTTCAGATCCAGCAGCCCTTAGCGTTGGATTTTGCACCGTTGCTATCGTAACCCCAATCCCTATGGTTTTTCCCTGCAGCAACGCGCGGGGTCGTGACTGGCAAGCGGGGCCGCCGGACCGGTCAGTTCGATGAGGGACTATTCCGGCAGGACCGGACGTTGGAACTCTCCGGATTCGGAGGTTAACGAACGAATGAAAGCCATCATGTCCGTCTTCTCTTCGTCGGTCAGCTCCCTGGGCTGCAGTTTCTCGTCCAGGTAGTCGTTGGCGTGTCCCCCAGAGAGCATGTAGTCCACCGCCGCTTCCAGGGTCTCGGCGCTCCCGTCGTGGAAGTATGGAGCGGTTTCTGTGACGTTGCGCAATGTGGGTGTCTTGAAGGCACCCTGCATCGCCTCTGTTTTCTCGGGTGGATCGTCCTGACGTGCGAGGAAAGCCCCACGTCCCAGATCCGGTTCGTCTCCGGCAAAACCGATACCGACGTTGTGATAGAGCGTGTCAGTGTACAGAGGAGGGAGGTGACACAGCGTGCAATTCGCCTTGTCCGCTTCCTCGAAGACGTCGAAACCGCGGATTGCGGCTGCGGATACGGCGGTGTCGTCACCCGCTTCATAACGGTCCCAGGGTGTATTGTCGGCTTCGAGCGTCCGGACAAATGTGGCTAGCGCCGCGACGATGGCATCGGCCGTGACTTCAGTCCCCACGGCCTCCTCAAATTGGGAGGCATATCCCGGGATAGCGCCAATGGCGTCAGCGATTTCGTTGGGCTCTGCTCCCACCTGTCCGCGCCAGGCTGCCATGATCTGGTCTTCGAGTGTTGGCATTCGGCCGTCCCAGTACCACTCGGTGTAGTAACCGACGTTGTACAGTGTTGGGGAGTGCCGCGTATTCACGGTGCCTGCGGCGTTGGTGGAAAAGGCGAGTCCGTCGGTCCATCCCATCTCCGGGAGGTGACAGGTCTCACAAGAGAACTCGCCGCTGGTCGACAGTCTCGTGTCGAAGAAGAGCTGTTTGCCCAGCTCCACTTTTGCCGGGGTGATCGGGTTGTCGAGGGGCACTACCATGTCGGGCAGAAACGAGACAGGTTCTGCTGGAGACGCAGGCGTATCGGCGACGTCTTCCGCAGGGCCCGCGCAGTCTGCCAGCACGATCGTAAGCAATAGTGCAAGAGTGATGGGACCGGTTCGCCTCTCTATTGAACCGGCATGCCAGCGTGGAAACGCCATTCGCCCGTCCCCCTCGCGGGTGTCGGGATGCCTTCGCAAAAGTACCACCCGCGGATGAGGTCTGGTCGAACCGCGCCCGCCTTGCGGTGGTCGGCACTCCCGATGAACAATCGAAACTCGCGTGAGGGAGATTGGCCCGGTTCAAGCCTTGGCATTCCGTGACCGAATTCGTTCAGTTCATCTGGATCGGCAGTTCGCCGATGTCAGGAAGATAATCCAGATACTCGCCTAACGCACCCGTCGGGCCGTAGGTTCTGCTGCGAAGCTTGAAGTTCATTCGGCCATCTTCTTCTGCCCCAAACAGCGACAAAGCGAAGGTCGCGTCGAAGCCATCGGGATGTATGTTGGCGTAGGTGAGACCGACGCCGGCCAGCGAATTGAACTGATTGAGGTGCGTGAACAATACCACCGTGCCACCGATCTGCTCGATATAGAAGTCCGTTCCGGAGAAGGATGGGTCAACGATGTTACCGGATGTTACCTTTGCAAAACCAGTAGATGGGTTTTGGTCGACATCAATGTCGATGTCCGTCACATACCCCGCCCAGCTATTGAGGTCCGATTTGGTGTACCGGACCATGAAAGTAATGAACCCGTCCCGCACCTCAGCGGTAAAGGTAGTGAAATCCGGTGCCGGATATCCCGCACTCGGCAACGTGTCGCCTACCGCATCGCTGGCGAAGACGCGAAAACTAGGCTCCGATGGGGAGGGCCTCTCGACTGGCAGGTCGATCGGGCCGCCGGAAGGCTCGAACGTTCGAAGCGTTGTTGAGACAGCGCGGGCGTCGTCCGACATGAGCACCAGCCGCATCTGATAGCCGCCTCCAGCAACAAGTTGTGGAAAGGTCGAGGGCATCTCCGGTGATTGTCCCCGACTCCCGAATAGTTTCCGCAGCGGAGAAACCCGTTCGACCATCGGAATCCGCGTCCATAGCGTTTCCCGGCGTTCGTTGATGCGGGCACGCAACGCCGTCACCGCGAAGTCGCTGTCGGAAGACACTCTCAGGGCCCCGACGAAGTGTCCGGGAATTCGATCTTCCAAATTGAAAAAGAACACCTTTTGGTCATCCGGGATCAGATCGAACGTTGTTGACACTCCCGAATAGGTTCCATTCTTCGTCAGGACTTCAACGGTGACCGTCACGGTCTTGTCCGACGGGTTGGCCAACGCGACGCCCGTGTTCACGGAACCGGGAGAACGACTTCCCTCTCTGGACTCAAAAAAGGTTCTGAAGTCCCTGCCGGCATAGTCAGCTGTTACGGAAGTCGATGTGACTGTAATGCGTTCGGGGTCGTACGACGGGCCATTTTCGAGCGACATGATCGCGAACGTGGAGGGCACGAGCGAGCCGGCCTTCGGTGTGATCTGCGCGTATCGGGCCGTGATCGAATACTCAGATCCATCCGGAACGCCGATTTGGAATACAGAGCCCGCTGCCAGGACATACGTTTCCTCGATGGCGGCCCGCCGCCGGTCCGCTCGCCGTAGCATAACCTGCCCCTCCATGACCCGGTCCGTCGGATTCAGAAGGATGATCTCGCTTAACCAGCCCCCTCCACTGCGAATATGAGGAATGGTCCTTGGCAGGGCGTCTGATTCCCATGGAGCTGCGACCGGGATGGCTGCCATGAGAGGCTCCGAACGATTATTGATCGTTACACGAATCGCGATCGCGCCCACAGGTGCTGACGCTTTGAATCGAAAAGCGCTTCGGGGAGCGGTCAACTCGAACGGCTCTTGCGACAGGAAACGCGACAGATGTTCGCCGGGTGCCAGAATGAAGTTTCCGGATTCTCCGGAACTCGTGGTCCATTCAATCAAGGAATCGGTGTCCCCAGGATTGACCAATGCAAGTCCTGTTGATACTTCGTTTCCGATCTCTGCGTACACGAGACCGCTAGTCAGGAGCCGCACCAAGGGTGCCGAGGTTTCCGACACCAGCACGCCCCGCTCCTGGAACTCGTATATCGACATGCCCTCGAGCGCGTTGGCGCTGGGGTCAAGCACCGCGTATCCCACCCTCGGTGTCTGGCTGTCGTCCACGGTCGTTGCCAGGAAGAGTCCGGATTCTGGTATCGATACGTCAATGTTACCGCTTTGGACGCTACCGGCAGCCGGTGAGATGATTCCCAACGGGATCAGCATTGCGACAACACCGAGAGAACGTCGTAGGACTCCGACTCGGGAGGCGTTTGTCATTCTTTGAATCACTTGGGACAGGTCGATCTTGCCCGTGTGTGCGGTTGAATGCAGCAAGCCCGCAGGCCCAGAATGTGGGCCATGTCGATAGATCCAGTCCTTCCTCGTGGCACTGTTGATTTAACGGTGCGAACAGCTTGAAGAGACAATTCTGTTCGTGGAAATCGCCCCCGAGCCACTGCGTCAACCGTACCTTTGCCCCCAGTAAATACGCAGTGTGACCCTGATCTTCATTTAGAAACCAGTGCCAGCGTCTGTCGCGACCATTCAGACGAGAGCGCCAAAGATCAGATGTTTTGCCGTGTCATTTCGCAACTCACCCAGTGCACTTTGTTTCGGAACCCTCATTTTGTCAAGCGACCCACAGAGTTCGTCCTCTCAGGGAATTGAACCGCACAGTGTGAAGCCCTGATCGGGCGCGTTGGACGCTTTTGTCAAGTGGGGGGGGGGGGGGCAACTGTCCCGTCTTCTTCGACGATGTAGTCCACCGGGCTGATCTGACGTGTTGGGTGCGTGGCCGACGACTGCATCCGCAGCTCCAGCCGCTCCAGTGGAATTGTAGGATTTCAGGCCACGATGCAAGGTCGCGCGCGGCGCCAGGCGTCAAATGACAGCCCCGAAGGGGCCTGAAGTTTGTCGGCGTGTGCCCGCGCCGCCCGACCGATACGCCAGCACAGGAACGTCAGTGCGGCCTGCTGCAACGAAATCCGGTCTGGCCTCCGGATAGTCGGAATCGCGCTTCCAGGCGGCGCAGATCGTCGGCACAGCTTGTTGGCGAGCGCCACCGCCGCCTGGTTATGCCCGCATTCTTCATGAATGCGGAGCCCCCACTTCAGCAGAGTCGCCGACGTGATATTGTGTCCGTGCGCCGACCACAAGAACATCCGGTAGATAGGAATTCCCGCCCTTACGGATCCGGCCCAGCCCTCCGGGGTTCCCGCCAGAATTCTCCCGCAGCGGCGGTCACCGGTAGCTGGCAAAGTGCCGGCATCGTGAAACAGGTTTGACTCTTCAAGTGAGGACTCTTGAAAAGCCGGGGTAGTGCGCACAATTGCTCCGGGTCCAGGATGATAGCGCCCCGAGGTCCAGACGAAATCTCCTCAAAGACGCGGTCCGGAGGCGAGAGAAGCTCCGAGCCCTGGGCGCGGGGATGGATGTGCAGCGGAAAAAAACCGGAATATTCCGGTGAGAGTTTAACAACAGAGCAAAACCATGAGCGATACACTAACCGCAGAACGCAGAGCGCTACTTTCATCCATAACTCAATTATCCAGCATACTTTCAGCGCTGCGATCGCGCGGTTGGCGAGTCTACGCGTTTGCCGGCGGCGGGCGGGCATGCGCCGCCGATGAGTTCTTCCCGGACCGGCCCGGTAATCCCCGCCCACGGCGGGCCTATGGACGGTCCGGGGGGCGTTTCCTGACCAGGTTCACTTCTCTTATCGGCTGCCTGGCACTACTCACTCCAGTGGCCTGGGCGCAGCTTCAGACCAGCTATAGAATCGATACTTTCGCCGGGCAGCGAGTGCTTGAGGACGGCGGCCCTGCGACTCAGGCGCGGATCGCCCGTCCCGAGGGTGTGGCGGTGGACGGTGCAGGCAACCTCTACATCGCCGACAGCAACAACCACCGGATCCGCAAGGTCGATTCCATCGGGACGATCACGACCGTGGCGGGCACGGGGGAGCGCGGTATCAGCGGCGATGGCGGGGCGGCGACTCAGGCGCAGATCGACTCTCCCCGTGGCGTGGCGGTGGACGGGGCGGGCAACCTCTACATCGCCGACAGCAATAACCACCGGATCCGCAAGGTCGATTCCATCGGGACGATCACGACCGTGGCGGGCACGGGGGAGCGCGGTATCAGCGGCGATGGCGGGGCGGCGACTCAGGCGCAGATCGACTCTCCCCGTGGCGTGGCGGTGGACGCGACGGGCAACCTCTACTTTGCCGATGAGCGCAACGACCGGATCCGCAAGGTCGACTCCACCGGGACAATCACGACCGTGGCGGGAGGGATGGGTTCCGAATTTTTCCGGAATGGAGACCCGGCGACTAGGGCGCCGCTCAACTCTCCCACAGGCGTGGCGGTGGACGGTGCGGGCAACCTCTATATCGCCGACAGGCGCAACCACCGCATCCTCAAGGTCGATTCCGCGGGGACGGGCACGACCGTGGCAGGGAGACCGAGGGCGAGTGGTTTCCACGGAGACGGCGGGGCGGCGACTCAGGCGTCGCTCTCCTGGCCCGAGGGCGTGGCGGCGGACGGGGCGGGCAACCTCTATATCGCCGATACCGGCAACCGCCTCATCCGCAAGATCGATTCCACCGGGACGATCACGACCGTGGCAGGGAGACCGAGGGTGATTGGTTCCGGCGGAGACGGCGGTCCGGCAACCCAGGCACAGCTCACCGCTCCCGAGGGCGTGGCGGTGGACGGGGCGGGCAACCTCTACATCGCCGATACCGGCAACGGCCTCATCCGCAAGATCGATTCCACCGGAACGATCACAACCGTGGCGGGCACGGGAGAGCTCCGTTTCAGCGGGGACGGCGGCCCGGCGACTCAGGCGGAACTCAACTCTCCCTATGGCGTGGCGGTAGACGGTGTGGGCAACCTCTACTTTGCCGACAGCAGCAACCACCGGATCCGCAAGGTCGATTCCACCGGGACGATCACGACCGTGGCGGGCACGGAGGAATTCGGTTTCAGCGGGGATGGCGGGGCGGCAACCCAGGCGTGGTTCTCCTCTCCCGATGGCGTGGCGGTGGACAGGGCGGGCAACCTCTACATCGCCCATAGGAACAACCATCGCATCCTCAAGGTCGATTCCACCGGGACGATCACGACGATTGCCGGGACGGGGAAGAGCGATTTCAGCGGGGACGGCGGTCCGGCGACTCAGGCGACGCTCTCCTGGCCCGAGGGTGTGGCGCTGGACGGAGCGGGCAACCTCTACATCGCTGATATGAACAACCACCGGGTCCGCAAAATCGACTCCACCGGGATGATCACGACCGTGGCGGGCACAGGGGGGCTCGGTTTCAGCGGCGATGGCGGTCCGGCGACCGAGGCGCAGATCAACTCTTCCACAGGCGTGGCGGTCGACGGTGCAGGCAAGCTCTACATCGCCGATACCGGCAACCACCGCCTCCGCAAGGTCGATTCCACCGGAACGATCACGACCGTGGCGGGCACAGGGGGGCTCGGTTTCAGCGGCGATGGCGGTCCGGCGAGCCAGGCGCAGATCAATTCTCCCGAGGGTGTGGCGGTCGACGGTGCAGGCAACCTCTACATCGCCGATAGGGGCAACCGTATCCGCAAGGTCGATTCCACCGGAACGATCACGACCGTGGCGGGGACTGGGGAGCGCGGTTTCAGCGGCGATGGCGGTCCGGCGACCGAGGCGCAGATCAACACTCCCACAGGCGTGGCGGTGGACGGTGCGGGAAACCTCTACATCGCCGATAGGGGCAACCGTATCCGCAAGGTCGACTCCACCGGAACGATCACGACCGTGGCGGGGACTGGAAAGTTCGGTTTCAGCGGCGATGGCGGGCCGGCGACCGAGGCGTGGATCGAGCTTCCCACAGGTATAGCGGTGGACGGGGCGGGCAACCTCTACATCGCCGATTTCGGCAACGGCCGGGTCCGCAAGGTCGACTCCACCGGAACGATCACGACCGTGGCGGGCACGGGGGGGCTCCGTTTCAGCGGGGATGGCGGTCCGGCGACCGAGGCGTGGATCGAGCTTCCCACAGGCGTGGCGGTGGACGGGGCGGACAACCTCTACTTCGCTGACGCTGTCAACGACCGGATCCGCAAGGTCGATTCCACCGGGACGATCACGACCGTGGCGGGCACGGGGCGCCGCGGTTTCAGTGGGGACGGCGGCCCGGCGAGCCAGGCGCCGATCAACACTCCCACAGGTATAGCGGTAGACGGGGAGGGCAACCTCTACTTCGCCGAGACCCGCAACCACCGGATCCGCAAGGTCGATTCCACCGGGACGATCACGACCGTGGCGGGCACGGGGCGCCGCGGTTTCAGTGGGGACGGCGGCCCGGCGAGCCAGGCGTGGCTCAACTCTCCCTATGGCGTGGCGGTGGACGGGGCGGGCAACCTCTACATCACCGACAGGAACAACCTCCGCATCCGCAAGGTTGATTCCACCGGGACGATCACGACCATGGCGGGCACGGGGCGCCGCGGTTTCAGCGGGGACGGCAGTCCGGCGAGCCAGGCGCAGATCGAGCTTCCCGCAGGCGTAGCGGTGGACGGGGTTGGCAACCTCTACATCGCCGATGCGGGCAACTTCCGCCTCCGCAAGGTCGATTCGACGGGGGTGATCACGACGATTGCGGGCACGGGGGAGCGCGGTTTCAGCGGGGACGGCGGTCCGGCAACCCAGGCGCAGATCAGCCATATACGGGGCGTGGCGGTAGACGCGGTAGGCAACCTCTACATCGCCGATGCGGGCAACTACCGGATCCGCCTGCTGAGTCCGACCGGTACGTCCGCCACGCAACGGTTCTCCATTCCAGACCAGGGCGGAGTTTCCCTCACCTCCCAGGGCGCCGCCCCCGCGCTCGTTGCCGGATATGGACAGGTGGCGGCCGATGCGGGCATGACGCTGCCGACCGGACTGGCCATATTCGGCTTGCGGCAGGACGGGATTCTCGTCTCGGAAGCCGGCGTCCCCGCCGCCGCCGCCGTATTGGAAGGCCGGATCTTTGCCGAAACCGACGGTGCTCTCCGGACCGGGATCGCCATGGCCAATCCCAACGACACCGCCGCCACGATCGGGTTCTTCTTCACCGATAGCCAAGGCATCGATTCCGGACACGGCACGTTCATGCTGGGGCCCCGGGAACAGATCGCACAATTCCTGGACGAGGATCCGTTTAACGGAGGCGACGCAGTGTGGGGCACGTTCACCTTCAGCTCCGACCTGCCGGTCGCCGTCATCGCGCTGCGCGGGTTCGTCAATGAACGCTCCGAGTTCCTGATGACGACGCTTCCCGTCGCGCCCCTCACGGCCGGTCCTGCTGACCCGGTCTACTTTCCGCATTTCGCGGCGGGAGCCGGATGGACGACCCAGGTCATTCTCGTCAACCCCACCCATGCCCCGATCCAGGGGAGCGTTCAGTTCCTTGGCCCCGGCAGCGAGACTGCGAACGCCGGGCCGGCCACGCTGACGCTTGCCGATGGGAATAATGGATCGGCATTCCCCTATGCGATCCCCCCACGCAGTGCGACGCGGCTCCAGACCGCCAGTCCCACCGGCCCCATTCAGACCGGCTCAGTCCGGGTGGTGGCTGACCCCGGCCACGCCGCCCCGTCGGGAGTGAGCATCTTCTCTTACCAGAACGCCGGCGTGACCGTGTCCGAAGCCGGTGTCCCGGCCTCCATCTCCGGAAACGCGTTTCGTGTTTACTTGGAGACGAGCGGCACCCCCAACCAACCCGATTCGGTGCGTAGCGGCATCGCTCTGTCCAACACATCGGAGACGGCCACGGTGGTGTCCCT
Source organism: Terriglobia bacterium (assembly GCA_965206125.1). Taxonomy (GTDB): domain Bacteria; phylum Acidobacteriota; class Terriglobia; order 20CM-2-55-15; family 20CM-2-55-15; genus CAXWPM01. The sequence goes on along the minus strand of CBDBIN010000026.1, from coordinate 12,496 downwards.
CGAACTGACCGCATTGGACGGCACAGCCACGGGACTCACCGCGTCGCTCACCCTCCCCGCATCGGGCCAGGTCGCCCGATTCATCGACGAATTCTTCCCCGCATTGGCCACGCCTTTCTCGGGAATTCTCAGGATTGCCTCCCCGGCGCCCGACATCGCCGTCGTCGGCCTGCGGTTGACAACCAACCAGCGGTTCGACATTGTGGTCACGACGACACCGCCGGCCGACGAAAACGCAGCCGCCCACGCATCCGACCTGTTCTTCCCCCATTTTGTGGATTCCGGCGGATGGACAACCCAGTTCGTCCTCTTCAGCGGGACAGCAGGCCAGACCTCGTCCGGATCAATCCGCTTCACGGGGCAGAACGGTCAACCGCTGGAGTTGGCCGTGAAACCGACGACGCCTCCAGCGAGTCCCTGAGGGCTCGGGCCTGGAGGCCCGAGCCCTCGGTACAAATGCGCATGAAAACCGGGTATGGGCTGAAGCAGGGTGCGGAATCCAACAATCCGATCCGCCTTTCCGGATTCAGCGGCATCATGGATTCCCGACGCCCCCCTGACGGAGGGACCCCGCGCGGGGCAAAGAAGGGGAAGGCTCACGCCCTCTGCGTGAAACGTAGCCGGACCACCAGCGCGAGAGCGCTGCCGTCACCCATTCGGTGAAGTGATGCGCCTTGATCGTAAAGCGTCGAAACCAGGCAGCCGCCCGCGATCACGGCCCGCTGACCAACGGTGGGGTGACGAAGATATCGGTGCCTGGATCTGACGTTCTGCTCCGGGGCGGAAGGACATCTCATCAAACGAGCGTCTTGTTCGACGCTATCTGGTCACATAATGTTCTGGATACTATAGTCGTTACCAGTCCGAAATAGACCCCATTTGACCTTTTCGTGGACGCCGCCTTGAAAAACCGTGGCTTACCTGCGCGTTTCCGCCGGCTCTCAGAACCTCGGCAACCAGAAGCTGGGCATTCTCGACTATGCCCGGCAGAAGCATTTGGCCGAGGGCATCGCCCTGGCCAAGCAGCGCGGGGCCTACCGGGGTCGCAATAAATCGCTCTCGCCGGAGCAGGCGGCCCAGCTCCGTCAACGGGTGCGGGCCGGAGAGCGCAAGGCCCCACTCGCACCGGGGTGGAATCGTTCAACAGCGCCGCGTCCGGCCTAAACGTGTGTTGGTGCTGCCATGGCGAAAGTGATTCCTGACGCAACTCCGTCTCCTTTTCTCTCGGGTGGGGTGCGGATACGCCGGAAACTCAACGGAAACGAAGAAAGGGTGCGCCGCCGGAAGCAGCGCACCCTTTGGATTACGCGGTCTGGTTCGAAATCGGCTGACTCGCGCAGACATCATTGTAGCCCACCTCTCCGCGTCAATCCAGCGATTCCCTGACGACCAGAATCCCTTCCAAGAAGTCAAGGAGAAGAGATGTATGGGGTTGAACGTTTTGCCCGTCCTGACGATTCAACTTCCGGGCACCGCGTCGATGTCCGGTGAGATTCTCGATCCGAGCGGAGCCGTGATCCAGCAGTCGTCCCTCGCTCTGAGACGACCAGCTTCGGAACAGGAGTGGCGCCACCGCGCGGACGCGGGAGGCCACTACGCTCCTCTCCGGCTCTCCCCAGCTAAACCAGGAACACGCAAAGGAGAGCATCATGAGTAACGCTGTCAGATTCACGGTGGTATTTGTCTTGATGACCTTGTCCGCTCAAAGTCCACTTGTGGCCCAGAGCGACAGAACAACTGTTGAAGGGAGCGTTGTGGATTCGTCCGGCCGCGTTCTGATAGGGGCGGATGTTTTCCTCCGGGACATGGATTCCGGGCTTGAGCTTCATCAAGTTACGGACAACGCAGGGGGCTTTCGGTTCTTGGCGAGGCCCGGGAGCTACCGGGTGACCGCAACCCGGTCTGATTTTGACCGCGGCACCCACGATCTGACTTTGACGCAGACGGGGGCAGTTGATCTGCGCCTCGAACTGTCCCCTGCCGCCGTGGTCACCCAAGTGGTGGTTGTCTCCGGTTCCCGCGAGCAGGAGTTGGCCGAAAACTCGACCATCAAAGTCGATGTGATCCCGCAGAGACTACTCCAAGATTCAGGATCTGAAACGGTGCGGGACGTCTTATCCGAAGAACCTGGGGTCGTCACGCGGAGCGGCTCCTCCGCCAGTCGCTCGGAAACCCAGATTCAAGGAATCGACTCGCGCCAGAGTCTGATCCTGATCGACGGCCTCCCCCTGGTCGGTGCCAAGGGCATCAAGTCAGGAGTTCTAAACATGGACCGCCAGTCGGTAGGCCGCCTCGAGCGGATCGAGATTGTCAAGGGAGCGTCCTCGGCTGTTTACGGTTCTGACGCCATTGGCGGCGTCATCAATATGATCACACGTGAACCACGGTTTCCTTTGGAGGCCAGCGTCACTACCAGTGGAGGCTCTCTGAACCGTTTCGACGTGCGCGGCGCCCTGGGTTTTGTGAAGGACAAGTGGAGCGGCTTTTTCGAAGCCGAGCGCCACAAGCAGAACTCCTTCACCCTCATTCCTGCCAGCTTCGGCACCACCGGACCCGGATTTCGCCGCTACGACTACCTGGGCAAGGTCGGCTACGAATTCTCGGATCGTTTGAAACTCAGGGCGACGGCCCATGCTTTCGTGAATCAGGATCGCGGCTCCCTGCTCAGCGCGTTCGGCGCAGCTACTGGCGTGACGAACGACACCGCCCAGCACTACGCCGTTTCGGCGGACATCGGCCTGACGCCATTAACCCGATGGAATCTCCGAGGTTTCTATGGAAAATACGACGAAAGCTCCATTTCGGATGTCTTGTCCCAGCCGGGTTCCATCAACTCGGCGGCCAATCTCAACCAGCGCCTCTACCGTCTCGACAGCTCGGTTTCCCACGTCCTCGGCGGGCGCCAGTTGCTACAGGGGTCATCGCAAGGTTTGTACCTGAAATTACTCTAAGGAAGAAAAACGGCCGCACATGGGGTTCAGTGCAGTGCTCTAGCGATCCTGTAAGCCGTTGCCCTGCCAATCCCTAGCTGTTTAGCAGCCTCGCCGGGCGTCAATCCGGCTTCAATGAGTTTTTGGGCGGCCGAAACGGTGTCCGGGTGAAGCGGGGGGCGACCGGGTCTTTTACCGCGTCTTTTGGCGGCGGCAATGCCGTCGCGTGTGCGCTCGGAAATCAGACGGCGCTCGAAATGCGCAATGGCGCCGAAGACGTGGAAGACCAGTTCGCCCGCGGCCGATGTGGTGTCGATTCGTTCTTCGAGGCTGACCAGGTGAATGCTGCTGACCTTGAGGCTTTCAACGGTATCGAGCAGTTCTTTGAGGGAGCGGCCGAGGCGATCGAGACGGGTAACCGAGAGGCGGTCGCCGGGCCGGGCATGGTCGATCAGTTCCGCCAGGGCCGGGTACGCTGGAACCGTCGGCCCGAGATCACGTCGACGAACACGCGAATGGCGCCGGCCTCCCGTAGCCGATCCTGCTGGCTGGCGGCATCCTGTGCCGCAGTCGAGACCCGGGCATAACCGAGGATGTCACCGTTGCGGGCCGGGCCGTCCGTCTCTTTAACGTTCGTTTCAGGGACGGTTTCACGATGGGCCATTTCACCTCCATTCCGGGCTTTCGAAGTGTCTCTTTATTCGTTTCTATATTATGGGCAGTCTCAAAATAGACCCCAGCATTTTTGGGACATGCCATGGCTTCACGACATCTAGTGTCGGCCTCCGTCCGCGAAACCTTGTTCGGGGTTCTCTCCGACACCGCATCGCTGGAACGGAATTACGTTCTGGCCGATGACGATCTGGATCTGATCTGCACGCGGAGAAGCGCTGAAAACCGGCTTGGATTGGCGATTCATATCGCGCTTCTTCGTCACCCCGGCCAAGGTTGGCTGGACGGCGATGATTTGCCCGGACCTCTCATCCGCTGGCTGGCCGAACAAGTCGCCGTGCCTTCCTCGGCCCTGGCTGGTTACGGCACCCGGAACGCGACGCGTTCGTCCCACAGGCAGTTGGCCATCCGGCACCTTGGGCTGCGGCCCTTCGTGCCCGACGACAGGGGAACGGCGATTGATCTCGCCGCCCGGGCGGCATTCCATACCGACGAGGGCCGCAGCATCCTGATCGGATTGATCAACGACATGAAGGTGCTGCGATTTGTGCTTCCGAGCACTGCCGCATTGGAACGCATCGGTCTGGCCGGGCGGGCGCGTGCCCGCCGGATTTCGGCGCAGGCGCTCAACGATGCCCTGGACCGGACGCGGAAAGGCGCGTTGACGGATTTGCTGAAGAACGATCCCGCCATTGGCCAGTCCCGTCTGAGCTGGCTGCGCGGCCGTCCGCATTCCACCAGCGCGACGAGCCTGCATTCCCTTCTGGCACGGTTGCGATTTCTGCGGGAGATCGGGCTGCCGCCGGATCTGGGCCAGAACATTCATCCGGCCAGACTGGCCCGGTTCGCGCGGGAGGGAGAGGTGGCCCCGATACACCTCCTCAACGACTTCGGTGAAAGACGAAGGATGGCTTCCCTGGCCGCCCAGATGTTGGAACTCGACATTGTGCTGACCGACGCCGCGGTCGCCATGTTCGAACGACTGACGGGCCAGTTGTTCACACGTTCAAAGAACAAGCAGGACCAGTCCTGGTCCGCCGGCAAAGCCCGGATTGGCCGACTTATCCAGCTGTTTGGAGGAACTATCGATGCCATGATGCGCGCCCGCGAGCAGGATCAGGATCCGTTTGCCGTGCTGGATGCGGAGATTGGCTGGACCCGTCTGCTCCAGTCCCGTGACGAGATCGCCGCATTCGGGGATCTGGCGACGGAAGGCGCGTTGACGCTGGCGTCGAAACGGTACGCGCAACTGCGGAGGTTTGCACCCGCATTCCTGGAAGCCTTTGAATTCAGCGTCCCCGAGGGCGGAAAGGATCTGCTGGGGGCGGTGACGCTGCTGAAGGAGAAAAACCGAACCGGCAAGCGCAAGTTGCCCGACATCGTGCCGATGCCGTTCCCAGGCAAGCACTGGGAATCCCTGATTCTGGAAGATGGGCGGCCCAGTCGGCGTGTCTATGAGACGGCTGTCATCGCCACATTGCGCGACCGGCTTCGCGCGGGAGATGTTTGGGTCGAGGGCAGTCGGGATTATCTCCGCTTCGACGCCTACCTTCCGCCGGTGGATGAAGCGGAGAACGTTCTTGCAGACAGCGGACTGGAAACCGATGGTCCGACCTGGCTCGATGAACGGCGTGAAAGGCTGCACCATCGATTGCGCGAAATGCGGCAAAAGCTGGTGGGCGGGCATCTGGAAGGCGTTCGTCTCGAAGGCGGGCGCCTGAAGATCATGCCCTACGATCCGATCACGCCGCCCGCCGGTGAAACCCTGGACCGCGCCATCGATGGAGTGATGCCGCGCATCCGGATTACCGATCTGCTATGGGATGTGAATGCGCAAACAGGGTTTCTGGACGCATTCACCGATTTGCGGTCTGGACGCACCCACTCCAATCCTGCCGCCGTGCTCGCCGCCATTCTGGCGGGGGCGACCAACCTCGGCCTGGAACGGATGGCGCAAGCATCCAGGGATGTGAGCCACGCTCAACTCTCCTGGGCCAGCATCTGGCACCTGCGTTCCGAAACCTATGCCGATAGCTTGGCGCGGATCATCGATACCCACCACGCATTGCCTTTCGCCAAGGTCTGGGGAAGCGCCGATAAAACCTCTTCGGATGGACAGTTCTTTCCGTCAGGACGCAACTCAGGAGAGATCAACGCCAAATATGGGTTTGACCCGGGCCTTAAAATCTATTCCTTCCTTTCGGGGCAATACGGGTCGTTTCATTCCAGTGTGATCGGCGCCACCGCCGGAGAGGCACCTTTCGTCCTGGACGGGCTTATGGGCAATGCGGCTCAGTTCAATCCGCTGGTGCATTACGTCGATACCGGCGGCGTTTCCGATCATGTCTTCGCACTGTTCCATCTCCTGGGCCTGACCTTCGCGCCACGCCTGCGGGATTTTCCGGATCGCCGTCTCGCATGTTTCGGCAAGCCTGGCCAGTGGAAAGGGCTCGCTCCCATCATGGGGAAACCGATCAATCAGGATGTGGTGCTCGACCACTGGGGCGACGTGCTGAGGTTGACGGCCAGTATCACAACCGTGTCCGTAAAGCCCTCGGCCATGCTGCGCAAACTGGGCGCCTACCGACAGCAGAACCGCCTGTATCTCGCGCTCGGCGAGATCGGCCGGATCGAACGCACGTTCTTTATGCTGGACTGGATCGAAAACCCTCAACTCCGGATGGAGTGTCAGGCAGGCCTCAACAAAGGCGAAGCTCGTCACGCCCTGGCCCGGGCCGTATTCGCGCATTCGCAGGGCCGCGTTCAAGACCGTTCCAACGCCGCTCAGCAAAAACGCGTCATGGCGCTGAACCTCGTGCTCGCCGCGATTATCTACTGGAACACATCCTACATGGACAAAGCCGCTGATTATCTGCGACGAAAGGGGCGGCTGCCTGACCCGGAATTGCTCAGACATGTTTCGCCTCTGGGTTGGGACCACATCATCCTGACTGGAGACTTCAACTGGAATTCCGGGGCCGCTGAACGCACCAACGCCCGGCCGTTGCACCTCAATCCGGCTAAAAACCGGGCGTAGTGCTCTGCAGTCCAATTGTTCGCCAGCTCCTCCCTTAGCAGCCCGAGGTTAAAGTCAGATCCATAGTGTTAAAAGGACCGTTCCCGTCCGTATCGCGAAGAGCATGGGAACAGGAGAATGCGATATGGGACTGGGACGGAGAAAACGTCGACAAGATTCGCTCTGGGTCGCGACGCAGGAACTGCCGCGGACCGGTGGCCACGTGTTTTACGAACGGGTGAATCGGGTTTTGGACGAGCACGGGTTTGATCAGTTCGCCGAGGACGCGTGCGCGAAGTTCTACGCACCGGTGATGGGCCGCCCCGGAGTGGCGCCAGGCGTGTACTTCCGCATGCAGTTGGTCGGCTACTTCGAAGGCCTGGATTCGGAACGTGGTATCGCGTGGCGATGCGCCGATTCGCTGAGTCTGCGGGAGTTTCTGGGAGCGGGACTGACCGGATCGGTGCCGGACTATTCGACAGTGTCGCGGACACGACGGCTGATCGATCTGGAAACCCATTCGGAGGTCTTCTCCTGGATGCTGCGCGTGCTGGCCAGTGGCGGGCTGATCGACGGCAAGACGGTCGGTGTGGACGCGTCGACGTTGGAAGCCAACGCGGCGATGCGGTCGATCGTGAGGCGGGACAACGGTGAAGCGTACAACGACTTTCTGACCCGGTTGGCGAAGGAATCGGGTATTGAGACGCCGACACGGGAAGACTTGGCGAAACTGGACCGGAAGCGGGCGAAGAAGGGCTCGAACGAAGACTGGGAACACCCGCATGATCCCGACGCGCGTATCACGAAGATGAAGGACGGCCGGACGCACTTGGCGCACAAGGTCGAACACGCGGTGGACATGAAGACGGGAGCCGTGCTGGCGGTGACGGTTCAAGGCGCCGACCAGGGCGACACGACGACGATTCAAGAGACGACAACCGAGGCGGCCCGTCAACTGGAACGACTCGCGGCCGAACCTCAACTGAAACTTCGGGACAACTACTTCTCGGAACTGGTGACCGATAAGGGCTATCACAGCAACGATACGATGACAGTGTTCAGAGACGTCGGCATCCGGACATACGCCTCGGAGCCGAACCGGGGACGGCGCAACTGGAAGAACAAGTCTGAAGAACAGACGGCCGTGTATGCCAACCGCCGACGCATCCGCGGAGAACGCGGGAAACAGCTGCTCCGTCAGCGGGGACTGATGCTGGAACGGCCGTTCGCGCACACGCTGGAAACCGGCGGCATGCGTCGGGTTCACCTCCGGCGCCGGGAGAACATTCTCAAACGTGTCCTGATTCAATACGCAGCGCTGAATCTCAGCCTCCTGCTGCGGCACGGCTTTGGAAAAGGTACCCCGCGGGGCCTTCAGGACCGCTTTACGGCAACCCTTTTGCTCCTTATCCTGCTCTGTGGCGACTATGAAAGCCTGTTTCATCGATCTTGAATGCTACCGGTGGCGATTTCCCCGAAAGCTCGCCGCCTCCCAACTCATGAACTGCCGGTCAACAAACGGCACTTCTGCCACGGGCTGTTAGAGTAATTTCAGGTACAAACCTTGCGATGACCCCTATCTGGAGGTGTTGGAGCGGAAGCCGGGCGCGCTGGCCGGGAGCAAGCCTCTGGAGCAATGGCGGCAACAGGGTCGATGACCGACCAGCTATGACCAGTTCTGGCAGAGGTTGATCGCGCGTCACGGGAAACAGAGTGGGACCCGCGAGATGGTGGAGTTGCTCCTAATGGGACTTCGAGCGGCAGCCGTGCGAAAAATTACTCTAAGGGTCCGTGTGTGACCCTTCTGGAGTCATTCCCGACACCGCTTCCGCTCTATGAGAAGCGCCAGTCCTGGGGGGCTTGGGCCTCGAGAACGACTGCCCCGCCCGGATCGCATGTCCAAACCGCTGAAAATACAGGTGGCCCCACCGCCCGATTCCAGGAGGGTTTTTGGACCGGTGGCGAACGCGTTTCGCGCCGGCTTCTACGCCCGCGTCTCCACCCACGCCGAGAAGACGCCGCCCATGCAGTTGTCGGCGATGCGGGACTAGGCTCAGAAACGAAAGGGAAGGGCCCCTTGACAGCGAATCCGCACTTCGCCACAGTGACCGGATGGTCAAAGATAAGAGCGTCATCCCGGTCGAACGCATCGCCGCGCAAATCTACCTCATCCGCGACGAAAGCGTCATGCTCGATGCCAACTTGGCCGAGCTCTATCACGTCGAAACCGGGGCTCTGATTCGGGCCATGAAGCGCAACATCGACCGCTTCCCGGAGGATTTCGCCTTTCAACTGAGCAAGGAAGAATTCGACGACTTGAGAAGCCAGACTGGCATCTCAAGTTGGGGTGGGCGACGCTACGCCCCTTACGCATTCACGGAGCAAGGCGTGGCGATGCTCTCGGGTGTCCTTCGGAGCAAGATTGCGGTACAGGTGAATGTGGCGATCATGCGCACCTTCGTCCGGTTCCGCCGGATGCTGGCGACCAATGAGGAACTGGCCCGCAAGATCGCGCAGCACGACCAGGCAATCGGCATCCTCTTCGAGCACATCCAAGGGTTACTGGAGCCTCCTGACGTGCCGAAAAAACATCCGATCGGCTTCCGGCTGGCGGATGATGACGAGCACTAGTGGTCCCCGTCTAACAGACTGTACCTTATTCGGCTCGTTCCCCGAGCCAGACCGACACACTGCGGCTTCGGCCAAGCCGTTCGAGTTCCTTCCGCACAGGGATTTCCGATCTAATGGTCATTATTGTCCTCATATATGATCAGAAATGGGACAGCCAGAGCCGTTACGTTAATTGTGACGGACTACACTAGCAGCCTGTCGGACTTTCGGCGTAAGTCCCTTGTTTTCAACGACGGCCCTTTTCAGCTCGAAACTGTAAACACAGTCATATCAATGACTTAGATTTTCGATTTGGTGTTAGTCCGACAGGCTGCTAGGAGAACAACGAGGCCACGAAAGCCGGTCTCCATGGCCGCCGAGTCCAGTGGCGCTCGGCCAGGGTCCAGGCGATCGACAGTTTCAGCGGGAAGAACCGGACCGCCCTGCCGGCCGCGCCGCTGTAGATCCGCCGCAGGAGCGTCTTTCGGTCGCATCCGGCCGCCTCGAAGACCGCGCCCTTTTCGTCCTCGGTCGGCATCCAATCGAAGTCCGGATGCTCGATGACGAGTCCAGGCTCGCCAAGCGGCGCGGACGGATTGGGCGTAACCGCTGGGCGGACAGTCGGCTAGCAATCCGTGGCAGAACTGCGCCCGATTGAAGATGCTGCTATGGAGACCTCCGGACGCTCTCGCGCTACATGCGCCAGGGAACCACCATGCTTAACCGAGCAACAAACGGCTGTCAGTGGAGTAGCAAGATATCCGAGTATCTCTTGGGGCTCTGACTCTTACCCCGGTGGGCCTGTCTCCCACTGAACATGCCGGCCTTCGAGGAACGCACATTTCAACACCAATCTGGGCGCTACCCTGACTGGTCTTCCATGTCTTCGGCGGGATTGTGCATTTCGCGCGCCGGCTGATTTCCGACCGCACCCGCGCCGGCATTGCCGCCCGGCGAGGCCGCCAAACAGCTCGGGATTGGCAGGTCAACGGCTTACAGAATCGCTAAAGCGCTGCACTGAACTCGCATGTGCGGCCTTTGTTCTTCCTTAGAGTGATTGCAGGTACAAACCTTGCGATGACGCCTTTATTGACGCACGCACACCGGCGGCGCGGTGTAGTCCAGACCCAGCAGTCGGAAGTAGTTTTGACCCAGGGCGATGTTCCGGAAGGCGTGGTCGTCCAGATCACGGAGGATCCGACTCGTGACGCGCAGTTCCGTTCGGTAGACATCGATGTCTTTGTCCCTCGATGCCAGAAAATCCGTTCCGGGGAGGATCCGTTCTGAGTAGTCATTCAGGAACGAAACATAGAGCGCCCGTTTGTCCAGGTTTGAGAAGTAGGAATCGTCGAGCACCCGCCAGGAGATATCCAACATCAGCTTCGGATAGCTGTCCAAAAGGGACGTTATAGTGCGGATGTGCTGGGCGGCATCCATATCGGCGAGTTCCAGGGACAGTCCCATATGGACCCAGATGATTGTGTTGTCAGGATACAAACGCAGCACTTCTTGTATAAGGGGCAGGTATCGGGTCGGATCTTCGTCGTTGCCCAAATCCGCGTGAATCGCAAGGGGGATGTCCCGTTCCCGCAGCACCTCCATGAAAGCGTCCCACTCCGTGAGTGTGGCCATGGGGACGGGTTCGCGCCCGTTACCGAACACCGCCTGTTTCACCAGGTTGACCTCGCCCATCCATGTGAACGCACCGGGGTATTCCTCCTCCAAGAGCTGCATCCCTGGGAGGACCGATTCGGGTTGCAACAAGTCCGGGAAGGTCATCGAGAGCGTCAGATGGACGCTGGGCGGAGCGTTCGTGATGTAGTTGGCGGCATTGACGAAATCGTTCTTCAACGTCGGCGTCACCGGCGTGCCGGGACAGTCCAGATAGTAGGTGCAGGACCCCGCCGGCGGCAGCATCTGCCCAATGCCATAGACGTTGGCGAACAGGACGCCGGTTTCTTCGAGGTACGAGATCATCTCCACGAACGGGATCGCGGGACCGCCAAATGGCCGGAAATGCAGGTGGGTATCCACAACCGCTGTTTGCGGCTGGACGGATCGGTCGTAACACGGCGGGTCATCGATCTGGAACATCTCCAGCGTCGGCTGCGAGACGCAGCCCGTGAGCCCCAAGGCGCTAAACACAAGCAGGGGGAACACCGGGATTCTTCGCAGGATGGCGCTCTTGCACATCAATCGACCTTTCATCATCGGGCGCAATTAAACAAAGGCACCAAATCCGTCATAAACATTGACGCTGGATACGCCTGCATGGCCCCATGCCGCCATCAGCGCGATGATGCAGATAATAGTAGCCTTTATAATGCCATCGCCTTAGGGGAATCAGGTTTTCAATCCACGTGTCCGCGCGTGCCCGTGCCAGACCGATCGCACCATGCCGACCCGTAACAGCTCGGCCAGTCCTCCGCGCATCGGGGCTTATCTCCTTTCGATCCTTCCGACAGCAGTTTGTTCCGCTTCGGATCGCACACCACGACTTCCTTAACCAAGTCGCGAAATCACTTCGTGAAGCCATTCGGCCTGCGGGCCCTCCTCCAGAGTCACATGCAACGGCCCGCTCAGACTCTCGATCAACTCACGGATCCGGGACGCCGCCGTCGGCACCATGTTCTCCAGAACGATCTTCCCTTCGGCATTCATCACCGCCACCACTGTCATTGACTGGTGGACATCCATCCCCACATACTTGTCTCGTTTCATTACAACGCTCCTTTCTGGGATCAACGCGCAAACGTTGATCAGGTTTGTTGTGAGTTTTCTCTCAACAAACCCCAGATAGGGGCGTCCTTTCATACTGCGACAGTCCCCATGAAAGTCATCCGTGAGATGCAAGGCAGTATATTCACCGGAGGGCGGAAGTTCACTCGGGATGAAATGAATGAGCGTTGAAAACTTCCTCGACAGTAATGTCTTCGTTTAACTTGTTTGATGAAACCGATAATGACAAACGCGAGAGAGCTGAGCGTCTGGTCCAACAGGCCTTGGAGAGCGAAACCGGTTGCATCAGTTATCAGGTTGTCCAGGAGACGATTAACGTCATAACCCGAAAACTCGATGCAACGCCGGAGAACGCTCGAAAGATATTGGACCGCATCTTGATGCCTCTTTGGCGGGTCAACCCAACCCGGACGCTTTACCAACGTGCCCTTGATCTGCAAACCCGCTACAGACTCAGCTTTTACGGCAGCCTGATCGTCGTCGCCGCGCTCGACGCGGGCTGTAAAACCCTCTACAGCGAGGACCTGCA
>CBDBIN010000025.1:0-95775 GCA_965206125.1 Terriglobia bacterium | reverse complement strand
CCGAATCTCCTGCCCTGCCGAAGCTCCACGCCTAGAATCTCGAAATAGCCAGGCGTGACCTTCGTGTAGTTGGACCGCATCCAGCGTTCGGGGTCGGCCAGGCGGCTGTCCAGCCATACCGCGGTGCTTTGCCTTTGATTGTCCAGAGGGATGTCGGTTGCGATCGTCGCTCCCGCCACATCCGGCATCGATTGAAGCTGGACAACCAGGAGATCGGTGAACAAGTCTGCGTCCTGACTTCCATACCCCTCTAGCGAGAGGTCGATTGGGGTGATGAATACGCGGTCCATGGCATCACCAGGTTGGATTTCTCGTCCCTGCTGAAGAGCCCGCATGAACAGCCCGGCGGACGTTAGGAGCAGCACAGATACCGCGACTTGGCTGGTGACAAAGATCCGCCTCAATCGGCTGGTCTTCAGGCTACTACCCGCTCGATCGCGAAGGGATTCCATTAGCTCGGTCCGCGTGCTCTGGAGCGCCGGCATGAGGCCGAACAGGAGACTGACTATCGCCGTAAGCCCGAAGCCGAATGCGAAGACCCTCCAGTCCAGTGCGAGTCCGAAAGAAGCCGGAATCCGTTCTGGTGGAGACAAAATCAGATTCGGGTCCAGCCGGATGGCCGAAGCCGCGAGGAGTACTCCCCCCACGCCACCCAGGAGGAACACAACCATGGACTCAGCGAAGAGGTGCCTGACCAGGCCAGATCGCCCCGACCCCAACGCGAGTCTGATCGCCATCTCCCGCTTTCGGGCCGCAGCCCGCGCGAGCGTCATGCCGCCTACGTTCGCACAGGTCGCACACAGGACGAGCAAGGTTAGTCCCATGATGATGCTAAGCCACAACGCGGCCAGTGCCCGGACGCCTGCCGGAGCGAGCCCAGCCGCAGCTGCGCGTGCGCCGACCCCTTCGTTGGTCTCCGGATAGGTGTCTTGGAGCCGCGAAAACACTGTTTCCAGCCCCGCGTTGACTTGGTCTAGAGAAGAATCCGCCCGTAGTCTTCCGAGGACGCCTCCCCAGCGAGCGGTCCGATCACTGATAAACGCTCCCGGATCCGATCGCGCCAAGGCGTGTTGTGAAATCGGAACATACACCTGGATATCCATTCCGAAGCTGTGTCCCCTGTAGTCCTCCCGCGAAACACCTACAACGGTGTAGGTCTCGCGGTTGAGCCTCAGCGACGAGCCCAACACAGCAGGATCCCCGTCGAAGCGCTGTTGCCAAACGTCGTAGCCAAGGATAGCGACGGGGTGCTCTCCAGGGCGGACGTCCTCGGCAGACGAAAAGCTTCGACCCAGAATCGGGAGCGCACCGACTGCTTCGAAATATCCTGAAGAGATATACATCGCCCGCATCCTGGCGCCCGACTCCTCGTCCGAAATGCTCATCCGCCCGACGGCATACATCGCCGCATGCTCAAGAGGCGCAACCTCGTCACGCATGTCGCGAAAGCCGGGATAGTCCCAAGGCCCGAATCCAGAACCCTGGCGAGTGATGCCGATCTCGACAAGCCGTCCCGGCACGCTGACACCCGGAATCGGCCGCAGAAAGATCGTGTCCGCAACCGCAAACATGATCGTAGTCGCGGCAACACCCACAGCGAGCGAACCTGCCGCAACCACCATGAAAATTGGCTGCCGACTCGCCGAACGAAGAGCGAGACGAACATCACGCCAGAGATGATCTAGCCAAAGGACGCGGCCGGATTCGTAGAAATTCTCGTGAGCTTTTGCGATGTTACCGAAGGACCGATGCGCGGTTGTTTCAGCCTCCCCGGGGCTCGTCCCTTCGTCGATCAGTCGTTTTCGTTCCAGGTCGAGATGAGCGCGGATCTCCTCGTCAAAGTCCTCGAGGCTTCGTTTCTTTGGCCACCACCACACGATCAACTTCCCTCCGGCTCGAGGATGCGGTTGATCGCCGACGTCAATCTGTACCACTGGCGTGTCTCACTAACGAGTTGGCTTTTGCCCCCTCTCGTCAGCTCGTAAAAGCGCGCCTTACGGTTGTTTTCGGACGTGCCCCATGCCGCTTTGATCCATCCCCGCACTTCTAGGCGCTGTAGCGCTGGATACAGCGATCCGTGGTCGACGAGCAACGTGTCTCCGGACTGTTCCTGAATAGCGCGAGCGATACCTTGTCCGTGTTGACGGCCAAGTATGAGGGTGCGCAGGATGAGTAAGTCGAGCGTGCCTTGGAGCAGGGTGATACGATCCTTTTCCTTCTTTCGGGTAGACATACGACACGAGTATAGAGTGCTTGGGTCGAATGTCAACCCAACTAAATTGTAATAGATCGCCAGCCAGGAAGGCGTTTCCGGGGAGCGACGTGCGGAAAAGATGGCCTTACTCGTGCCGCAACGCTCTCAAAGGATCTATGCGCGCGGCCCGGCGCGCTGGGATGCTGGCCGCGATGGCGGCGATGAGAAGGAACAGAGTTGCTGCACCGACGAGAGTGATCGGGTCGTTTGTCGAGACTAATGGAGTGCCGTTGACGTTGAGAGTCTGTTCTATGACGTTCCTGTCGCTGCCGAAAGCACGTTGCCAAAAGCTGGAGCTGAGCACGGCAACAGGAGAGCCTGCGCCTCGTCGATCGTCTTCCGGTGTCAACGTGCGCCCGAGCCGCGCGGGAACGCCTAGAGTGCTGAAGTAGTTACCGGAAACGACTGAAGCGTGCCCAGGCCGAGATCCCCAAACACGACCGGGCGATTCTCTCCGGGATCGAGCCAACACGCCATGTCGGAGAAGGACCGCCTCGTCCCGCATGGTGGCGTACGCCGGGTAAGAGAAGGAGTTGAAGGTCTGCCAACACTTCTAGGACCGGCCCGGCAAGGGCGTTGTTGCCTCCGACAAAACCGCTATTAGCCGATGTCCAGGCCAGCGTGCGAAGCTCCTGCGGATTCGAGACTGGGAGCGTTTTCCAGAAGACAGCGTTCACCTGGCTGAAGATCGCCGCGTTCGCACCGATAGCGATCGCGAGCGTCAATACGGCGACGATCGTGAAGCTCGGGCTCTTGACGAGCATGCGGACCGCGAAGCGGATGTCTTGGAAGAGGGTTTGCATCTGGCTAGAGGCTAAGCCTCAAAGAGCGGGAGACAAAAGGATTTCAACAAGTGGCACAGTCACTCCCACAAACGCCGTTGGGAGGGGCGATCCACAACGCTACTCGTAGCGTAAACGCCGTCATCGGATCGATCCGCGATGCGCGCCGAGCCGGCAGGTAGCTCGCGGACGACGAGACGGCGATCATGACAAGCATGGCCAGCGTGATCGTGAGCCCGTCGGTAGGAGCCAGCCCAAATAGCAGGCTCGCAACCAACCGGCCGGCGGCCAGGGCCGCTCCCCAGACCGATCACGCCGCCCAGAAAGCACGAGCTTCAAGGATTCGCCGAGCACCATACGGGTTACGTCACGCTGCCGGGCGCCGAGCGCCATACGAATGCCGATCTCGTTCGTGCGCTGCCCTACGTTGTACGAAGCAAGCCCGAACAGACCGATCGAGGCGAGAAGAACCGCCAGTCCCCCCGAACAGTGAGTAGGATTGGGCGAAGTAACGCTCCTGCGAGAACCGCTGCTCGATTAGCTCGGCTTGCGTCGAGACTCTCGTGACAGGCAAGTTCGGATCGATCTCCCGGATTGCCTCGCGGATCTCGGCAACCATTCCCTGCGGATCGGCCGCCGTTCGCAGTTCGAACATCATGGAACCGAGGGGGCGCTGTGGGTAGTGGAGGTATACGGTAGGAGGCACCGCGTCCCGCACGTTGGCATACTTCACGTCGCGAACCACACCGACGACCTCGATTTCGGACGTCTCCTCCGGTTGATATCCGAACCTGCTACCGAGCGGGTTGTCTCCGCCGAGGAACTGTCGTGCTGCGGTGTCGTTGATCATCGCGACCCGTGGAGCATCCGCATCGTCTGAGGCGTCGAAGGCACGGCCGGCGAGAACCGGAATCTGCATGGTCTCGAAGAATTCTGGCGACACGATCATCATGTGGGCGTAGCTGGACTGCCCTTCAACCACTTCCTGGCCCTGAAAGTGAACGCTGCTACTCCTCAAGCCACCAGACAGGAATGCCCTTTCGGATAGGCTAACCGATCGCACTCCCGGGACGACACCGAGGCGTTCCTTCATCCGTTCGTACAGGGAAGCGATCATGTCGTCCTCGTACCCGATCAATCTCGGGTTGACGCGAAACAGCAGGATGTTGTCCGGGTCGAATCCCACGTCCACGTTGCGCAAGTTTCGCAGCGTTGAGAGAAACAGGCCTGCACCGATTAGCAGGACGAGGGAAACGGCCACCTGCCCGACCAGCAACGCCTTGCTGAGTCGTGTCCTCGAACGGGCAACGCTGCGGCTGGTCTCATTCAGCGTGGACGCCAGGTCCAGACGAGTGGCTCGCAACGCCGGTACGAGGCTGAAAGCCAAACCGGTCAGCATGCTCAATGCCCCTACAAAGAGAAACACGGTCCAGTCGAAATCCGCAGTCTGACCCCGAGGTAGCAGTTGTCGGCCCCAATAAGCGACAAGGATGCCGAGCGAACCACCAATCAGCGCGAGGACGACGCCCTCGGTAAGCAACTGCCGCACTAATCGTGCGCGAGTCGCGCCCATTGATACTCGAATCGATATCTCCTTCTGGCGAGCCGTCGCCCGCGAGAGCAGGAGGTTGGCGACGTTGGCGCAGACGATCAGGAGGACGAGCACGACAACTGCGCTGAGGATGGCTATGGGGCGTGTCCTTTCGGAACCGACATCATAGATGCCGTGCCTGCCCGAGCTGATCCAGAGACTCGGTACCGCCGTCCGACCCTGATTCCGCGACATCTCCCTTTCCTCGGTGGAAAGGTCTTGCAGGTACGAATCCATGCCCGCTTGTGACGCCCGCTGGAATACGCCTTCGAGATTATCCCGGACCTGTTCGGGACCGACTCCCGACTTCAACCGGCCCATGAGCTGCAGCCACCACCAAGTCGGTTCATTCAATCGCTCCGTTCCGCTTAGACGGAGGTCCAGGGCCAGCGGGAAATGAACGTCAAAGGCATTACCGGCAGGGGATAGGATTCCAGTGTACTCTGGGGGTGTGACGCCGACGATGGTAACCGGCACGTCGTTGATGGACAGGGTTCTTCCAACCACGCCAGGATCTCCCCCGAAGCGACGGCTCCAGTAGCCGTAACTGATCATCGCGACGGGCACGGCCGTCGCTTGATCATCCTCCATCGTTATCGTTCTACCCACCGCTGCCCCAACCCCGATGACGTTGAAATAGCTACGGAGGCGATGAAGGCCGAGGCAATATCAGCCTGCCCGTCGACCACCACGTTCACATCCCCAAAGGATGAGGAAGCGAACATGTCGGTCAGCGTCTGGTTACTCGCCCGGAGCTGCTCGAAAATGGGGTAGGAGAACGCCGCTGAAGCACGCTCGCCGCCCGGGGCATTGGCCACGTAGCCGTAGGAGCTCATGTTATTGGACATATCGTTATCGCCGAACCATCTCAGGCGTACGAGTCCATCGGGATCTGTAACGGGAATTGTCCTCAACAGCTGCGTGTTGATCGCGCTGAACAGTGTGGTGTTGGCGCCGATTCCCAGGGCCAGGGAAACGACCACAATCGCCGTCCAACCCTTAGACTGCAGGAGTACTCGGACGGCGTGCCGCAGGTCAGCCAGCATTCGTCTCCTCCAGGCGAGAAACAGTCAGTCGGATTGAGTCTAACGGGAACCGTCGGGTGGGTCTAGGGAAGATGGCAACTGAGTCACGATAGGCCGCAGCGGCTGCAGCACACCTTAGCTTCTCCCAACGGCGTTTGTGGGGCTCCATATTTTCGGCCTCGGCTCAAATCCTCATGCGCACGCCGGACGGGCACGATTGACGGGAGGAAACGGGCCCTAAGTGGTCCGGAGCGTGTCAGCCACGCTCAGCCGAGTCGCCTTACGTGCGGCAAACAGCGCAGTCGCCACAAAGATTGCGACGAGAGCTGCAGCGGAAATGATCCAGAGTACGGGCTCGAAGGGTTGGACTCCAAACAGGCGGCTGCGCAACATCTGCGACAACCCGAACGCGCCGACCAGGCCGCCCATCAGTCCGGCGATGGCGATGCTCGATGCTCGACGCAGAACCAGCCAATGAATTGCCCTCTGTGTCGCGCCGATCGCCATGCGGATCCCGAACTCATGCCGACGCGAGGCGGCCGCAAAAGCGACAAGCCCGTAAACACCGATGGCAGCCAGAAAGGTGGCTGCAGCCGCGAGAACCGTCATCAGCCAGCCCAAGATGTCCCATTCAAAGCGGGCCCGCCGAATTGCCTGTGTCATCCGAACGATTTCGACTGGTATTGAGGTGTCGAGCGAAGCCGCAATGGATTGAATCGTTGCTGCGGGGTCTGAGGTGGCACGGACGGTAAAGACAACGTCGCGCGGTACTGAAAGGCCGCTTGGATCATAAAGGATCAACTCGGGCTCCTCCGTGAGGCCAAAGAACCGAACGTCCGCTGCGACTCCGATGACTTCGTAGCGCTTACCCTGGCCCCTGATCGATGCAATCTCAAGCGACTGTCCGAGCACGTCCACGGTTCCGAAGAGCCGTCGCGCCAGGGATTCGTCCAGGATGACCGACGTTTGCGGTTCGCGACCTGGAGCCGGAATCTCAGCCTCTGTGAACGACCGCCCACGAAGGAGTCGAATGCCCAGCGTACGGAAGTACTCCGGCGATAGCACTTGATTCACCGCCACTTCCAGTGTCGAAGTTTCGTCCGGGTCACCCATGCGCCTAACACGCGTGATTGTACTTAGAACCGAAGTATGGCGTCTCTCTTGACAGGGCGACCGACTGGACCGTCGGCTGCTCTCGCAAGCGTTCTGCGAATTCCCGGTAGTATGCGGACGCAGCCGCATCGCCGTAACCGGCCGAGCGCGGCTCGAGTCTAAACATCGTCAGGCCTTCAGTGTCGAATCCGAGATCAACGTCTGTCAGATTCCGCATCGTCGATACCAGCAGCAGCGCCCCCACCACCAGGGCCATCGATGCGGAGAGTTGAACCACGGTCAGCACCGAGCCCGTCGAGAAGCGCGATCCCGGCGAGTTGGGTTCCCCCCGCTGAAACGTCGTCATCACGTCAACCCGTAGCGCTCGGAGTGCGGGAATCACCGAGAACATCAATCCAACGCTCAATGACAGCGCGGCGGCAAACGCTATTGGCCGCCAGTCCAGCGGAACTTCAAGCTGAGGGATACCCAGGGCAAACGGAGCCGCGGCTGGAACCGCCTTCGTCAGCGCCCAAACAAAAAGGACTCCGACTGCGCCGGCGATACCCCACAAGACCATGCCCTCGGCGATGTGCTGCCTCAGGACACGCCAGCGCCCGGCGCCTAAGGCCCTACGGATGGCGATCTCCTCCCGGCGGGCCACGCCACGGATCAGCAGCAGGCTGGCGACGTTGGAGCAAGCGATCAGCAGTACAAGCGCGCTGGCGCCCATCATCAGGCCGAACAGGCGGAGAAGCTGTTCCCGGCCAATAGAATTGATCATTCCGGTACGTTGGAAGCCGGCTGTGTCGAACTTCGCGTTTTCCTCCGGATACTGTTCCCTCAGCCAGCCGGTGTGTATCTGGAGTTCGGCCTCGGCCTGTTCCCAGGTGGCCCCCTCCTCCAGACGGGCCACAAACTCGTAGTAGCCGCCGGTTCCCCGGTCATCGTAGCGAGGGCCCGTGGAATGGGTCAGGATTGGATAACTGGCACCCGGCAGCCAGAGCCCAATTTGGGACATGCGCCGGGTACCGGTGAAGTCTCCGCTCATCACACCCACGATCGAGAGGTTCCGTCAATAAGTGTGTAAATAGACATCAGGCGGCTTTCTCCTCGGTGACTTGGTTGACTGGAACTCCATTGACATATTGGGCGCCTTGGTAGACATCCTTCATCAAGTGCGGAGCCTTCAAACGGCGAAATCTTTTCTCAGCGACCAGCAGCATCTTCCAGATGACAGCCCGTGAGTTGGCCACTTTCTTGAACCTTCGAGCGGCATCGGTTCGCAGTCGCAGAGCAGAGAAGGGAGACTCCACTGGATTGGTAGTCCGCAGATGTTGCCACTGCTGTTTGGGATAGTTGTAAAACGTCACCATCCGATCCCAGTCCTGGTCGATCAGATCAGCCGCTGCCTCCAGTCCTCTCTTGCCACACCAATGTTGGAATCGTCCTTTGACTTGCTCGGCTTCCTGCCGTGTTTCTGCATAAGGGATCTGCCGCAACATCAACAACGCCGCTTTGTGCCGACCCTTGGGGATCTTAGCCAGCAAGTTGACGATGCGATGATTCCAGCATCTCTGCTCGTCGGCTTCTGGGAAAACGTTGCGCAACGCTCCCCAGATCCCCAGATGCCCGTCAGCCATCACCAGTCTCGGTGGGTTCATCCCCCGCTCTTTGAGATCCCTCAGCACTTCGGACCAGCTCTGGGTCGATTCTCGATAACCACTACTGACCGACACCACCACTTTAGTGCCATCACTTAAAGCGGCGATCACTACCAGGATCACGGCCTTTTCCTTCTCCAGCCCTGCTTTGATGTACACACCGTCTGCCCACAGATACACCACTTCCAGATCGTCCAGCCGACGGCTTTGCCAGGCCTCCATTTCTCCCTGCCACTTCTCCTTCAACCGGGCTACGGTGCTGGGGGACAGCGGCGCTTCTTCCCCTAAAAGCCCTCTTAAGACCAGATCGAAATCCCCCTCGGCCAGACCATGCAAATAGAGTTCTGGAATCAAGTCTCGTACCTCTTGCGTCCGCTTGGCAAACAGCGGCAAGACCCGGCTCTCAAAACGCTCTTCCAGATCCCGCACTCGGGGACGCCGCAGCTTGATCGTTCCGCAACTCAGCGTCAGTCGCCGCTCCTTACCGTAGCCGTTGCGATAGCCACCGGGCGCGTCCACTTCTCGGCGACGCTCATTCTTTCTTCGTCCCAGCAGCTGTGTCACTTCATCCTCCAACAGTTCCTGTACGTAAAACTGGATCTGCTCTCGCACCCACTCTTCCAGCTGTTCAAAGCAGACTCTTGACTCCACACTTCGATCAATGTTCTTCTTGCTCATGGCGGTGTGACTCCTTCCTTTCGGGCTCTTCCGCCCGGGTTTTTATTTCACCCGGAAGGATAATCACCGCCTATGCTATTTACACACCTTTTGAGGGTAGCTCCACGATCGAGACCGTCTGTCCGTTGACCAGGAGATCTTGCCCGAGCGCGCCAAGGTCCCGTTGGAACATGGACGCCCACAGCCGGTCGCTGATCACCGCTACCAGGGCAGGGTTGCCGGCGTCATCTTCCATCGCTGTAAACGGCCGGCCGGCGAGCATCTCGACGCCCAGCACCTCGAAGTAGGAATCCGTAACGAATGAGGCCCTCATGAACCTGGCGGCCTGTTGGTCTCCGGCGACGGCCGTTTCGGAATCCTGGTATCCGGCGAGTCTGATGGTCCGGAGCCGAGCGACGATATCATCGTAGTTGGGATAGGAAATCCGGGATACCGCCAGACCACCGTGCCGGCTTGGAGCACCGGTCATGAAAAGCGAAAGCGCCTGTGAGTTTTGAACGCCGGGAATCGGACGGAGCGCGATCCAGTTTGCCATCGTGAAGACGGCGGTGGTTGTTCCCAGCCCAATTGCCAGGGTAAGCACGGCTACAGCCGTGAACGCTGAGTGCTTCCGCAACATGCGCATGCCGAACCGAACGTCCTTAAAGAGTCCCTCCAATCCGGCGAGCCCCCGGCCGTCTCGGTATATCTCCTTGGCCTGCTCGATGCCGCCGAGTTTCAACAGGGCCTGGCGGCGCGCCTCCTCCGGCGACATTCCAGCTCGAGCGTTGTCGTCGATGTGAAACTGAAGATTGCTAGAGATCTCGTCGGAGAGTTCCAGTTCGCTCCGCTTCCTGCCAAAGAGGTTGCCCAAACGAACCAGCCATGCGCGTAGCTGCCTCACGAGGACTCCTTTGCTGATGCGAAGAACCTATCGATGATGGCCGCCGTTCGTCTCCAGCCCTGTTCTTCGTGTTGGAGCTGTTTACGGCCAGCTCTGGTCAACCGGTAGTACTTCGCTCGCCGGTTGTTGTCAGACACACCCCACTCCGAGGCGACGTAGCCCTCTTGTTCGAGTTTGAGCAACGCAGGATACAGCGTTCCGTAGTTGAGTAAAATGAGGTTGTCGCTGGTTTGCTCAATGCGGCGAGCGATGCCGTACCCATGTAGGGGCCCCAAGGAGTCGAGAGTTGTCAGGACCATCAGTGCGAGGGTCCCTTGCCAGACATCGCTTTTCCGTTTCATAGCATTCCTATTGGATTGCCATATTAGACACAAGCTTGTATGGGATTACAATAGGAATGCTTCTGGTGGTGTTGCTATTCACCAAGAACTGACTTCTGGCGCTTGAACGTCCTGGCTCCGCCCGTCTTTCGTTGACTCGTCCGGCGCCCCCAAATAACATCACTTCCCACATCATGGCCTCGCTCCTACAAGACATCAGGTACGCGGTAAGGGGGTTGGCCAACAACCCCGGATTCACGGCCCTCACGGTTCTGACTCTCGCTCTCGGAATTGGAGTCACGACGGCAGCGTTTGGCGTAGTGGACGCCGTCCTCTATCGCCCCCAGCCCGCGTTGACCGATCCGGATCGGTTGGTCGCTTTGTATGGTGATCATCTCGACACACGCGAGCATGACTACCGCGGCATCAACTATCCGGATTATCCCGCCTATCAGAGCCAGACCGCGTTTAGCGACCTTGCCGTCTATCTTCGATTCCCGGTCATCGCGGACACGCCTGTCGACAACGTTCTCACCGCAGCCGAGATCGTCACCGGAAACTATTTTGAAGTCGTGGGAGCCGACGTTATCCGGGGGCGGCCGCTACTAGCTGATGATGATGTTCCCGGGGCGCCGATGGCCGCTGTCATCAGTGATCGATTCTGGAACACACACTTCAACCGAGATCCGACTGCGATCGGACGAACATTGGCGCTCAATTCGTCTCTGTTCACGATCGTCGGAGTGGTCGAGGAAGGGTTTCGTGGAGTCCTTTTAGATTGGATCGACGTTCCCGACGTTTGGGTTACGACTTCGTCCGTACCGAAGCTGATGGGCGGGGACGGACTCCTCCGGTTGCGGATTCCCGCGTTCCCAGCGTTCATGTCTGTCGCTAGGCTGAGGTCCGGAGTCAGTCTGGAACAAGCCGGTCGATCGACCGATCGGATAGCCGCGCAGCTCGCGGAACAGTATCCCGACACGAACGCGGACTGGAAGATCGACCTCTTGCCGGTAGGGTATGCGCGCTTTTGGCCTGGTCATCGCGAAGCCATCGTTCCGTTTCTCAAATCTACGCTTGCCGTGGCCGGCATCGTCTTGATCGTCGCGTGCTTGAACGCGGCTGGTCTGTTGCTGGCTCGCGGCACAGAGCGGCGTGGAGACGTCGCAATCCGTCAGGCCCTTGGAGCCAGTCGCATTCGGCTGATACGGCAGTTGATCGTCGAAGCGCTCGTGCTCGTAGGCTGCGCGGCGGGCATTGGGATCTGGATCACTGGGGGCGTGCGGACTCTGCTGACTCTGTTCCCCCGTCCGTTCATGATTCCGTTCGACTTAGACGTCCCTGTGGATGCTCGGGTGCTGCTGTTTGCGGCGTTTGTGTCGCTGGGTTCGGTGCTTCTGTTCGCACTCGCCCCGGCCTGGCGGGCGACTCGGTTCGCGCCCTTCGACCCACGGTGTTGGCGAGGGCAGGGCCAAAGACGGAGCTTCGATCTTCGTCAGATCGCATTGGTAGGGCAGGTCGCGCTCTGTCTGTTGCTAGTGATAACAGCCGGCCTGCTCAGCCGCAGCTTGAATCGCATGACGGATATCGACCCGGGTTTCGACCTGAATAATCTGTTGCTCCTCACGATCGATCCCCGCGGTATGCGGGAGGGGGGCGCCGGATGGTCCTGGGACGAGGCTGTCGAGGAAATCCTGTCACTGCCGGGTGTCTCGTCCGTCGGACTGTCGAACGGAACGCCGTTCGGCCGCGGAGTGAGTAATCGAGAGGTCGTGGCGCCTGGAGTCACCGTGCCGATTTCAGTCAACGCACGGTCCGTCTCGCGCGGCTATTTCGGCACTTTGGGCATACCGCTGCGAGGCAATGACTTCAGGGGAGTCGAATCTGATGGGGGCACCGTCATTATCAATCAGGTCATGGCCGATAGGATTTGGCCAAGCGAAGACGCCCTCGGCAGGCAGCTGTCGTTCGTCGGGGGAGGGCGGCTATCGCCACGTGGTCGCCGTCTCTGGCGACCTAAACTGTGGAAGCCTGCTGGATGATCCCAGCCCCTGTCTGTACGAGCCTTGGGCGGGCAATCTTTTCTCGACTGCGGTATTGAGGATACGCTCGGAAGCTGTGCCCACAGACGTCGTTCCGCCGCTGCGCGAGCGGCTTACGAGACTGAGTGCCGATGTCGCCCTTTACGACGTTCGAACGATGGATGCCCACTTGGCTGAACGTCTCTCAGGTCCCCGTCTGACTGCCTTCTTGAGCAGTTCGTTGAGCGTGATCACCCTTCTGTTGGTAGCCGTCGGTGTGTTCGCCCTGATTTCGGCCACGGTCAGTCAGTCGACGCGGGAGATCGGGATCCGAATGGCGGTTGGGGCTGAGCCTCGCCAAGTTCTGGTGCCGTTGCTGGGAAAGATACTCGTTTTAATCGCCGTGGGGATGGCGGTCGGAATAGCTTTCTCGCTTGCCACGACAGGATACCTTGCCAGCCAGCTATTTGGCGTTAGTGCTACCGATCCCCTCACTTTCTTGCTTTCAGCAGGCGCGCTGATTGTCGTCGCGGCGGTTGCCTCGTACATTCCCGCCATCCGCGCGACCCGCATCGACCCGATGGTGGCCTTGCGGCACGAATAAGGAGTACGCCAGTCACGCTAGGGCTACCTGCCGATCGCTTCCATCATCAAATCGTAGATCTCCACAGCGTCGTCCGGCGCTACCGAGCGCGTGACCCGGTCCCAACAGGCCGTATGACTCCGGTCCTCGCCTTCTACGCCCCTTTGCCGCAAGATGAGTGCAGTCCTAACGCAGTCACTGCACACGACTGAGATCGACTCGGTCCAGTCGGACGGCTTTGCCGCGCGAACCATCACATCCAGATACGCGAGCGTGGCGACATCGATGTTTTCCCCACAGGCGGGCCCGGTCGAATAGCAGGTCAGCCTCCCCGTAGAATCGATAACTATCTCGGTTCCGTCGGTACCGGAAAATCCTCCCTGGCGGGCGATCTGGAGGACCCAAGCCCTGGGTCCAGTGGGAGGGTGCGGCCGCACGTCATTGGCAAAAGCAGGAGGAGAAGGCGGTGAGTCGTCAGTTCCAACGCTCGGAGGTGAGCACGTCGCTCTCGTCGCTGTAAGTTCTTGCGCCTCCAGGTTCTGACAGAACAAAAGCGTGATGGCTGTGAGCAGCAAGAGTTGTTTCACCAGGACACTCCTATACGTGTAACGTCCGAGCAGAGTTTTTCTTAGATCTGGTTGTTTGATCTGTTTCCGGGTCGAGCGAGGTAGGTTGTGAAGCGGATCGAGCTTTTTCTTCCTTTTCTGCAAGGTTGCCGTCCAAGCTCACGTCTTCTTGGTAGTGGGGTGAGTTTTGTCATGTTTCGTACTGGTACCGAATGCGCGCGACCCGGCGTCTATCGTTCGAACGATTGCGGCTACGAGCTCAGCCTTGTTGAAGGGGAGGAGTTCCCCGACTGTCCGATTCACGACCGGCCCGTGACCTGGATGTTCATCAAGAAGGCAACGTGAATCGGAGGGGGGTCAAATATGTGGAACTTGAGGGGCCCGGTGGTGTCTAATTCTTTATCTAGGTAGATCATCAGTTGGCGGATTGAATCCCGGGCATCGACCGGAGGGTGACCATGAAGGCAGCGACACTGCTCTTACTTAGTCTGCTTGTCGGCGGCCAGGTTCCGCAATCACCCCCATCTGGGCAGGACCGCCTTGCTTCGATATACGGCATCGTCACCCGAATCGGAACGGCTGAGCCTCTGCCGGGGGCATCCCTTCGACTGATCCGCGCGAGTTCTGGAACCGCCCGGCCGCAGCCCATCAACGCCACTACCGACTCAGGTGGGCGATTCCGTTTCGAAGAACTTGAGCCTGGAAATTACACGTTTGTCGTGTTTCGCAATGGTTTCGTCCGACAGGAGTATGGCCAGTCTCAACCCGGGCGCACGGGTTCCGTTCTGGAATTAGCTGAAGGCCAGGAGCAGGAGGTGTTGTTCCAGTTGGTGCCGGCTGGGACGATCGCGGGACGGATCTACGACGAGAATGGTGAACCAGTACCCGGCGCGGCCGTACAGGCGCTAACCAGACGCTATACACCGGACGGTTTGCGGACACTGACCATGATCCAGGCAGTGATGACTAATGATCGGGGAGAGTATCGACTTTTCTGGCTGAATCCCGGCAGCTATTACATCAGCGCCGGATTCGGAGGTTCCATGATCGCCGCGATTCTGGGCAGTCGCAACCTGGCGCCCGCACCGGGGGGCATCGGGACAGTGTTCTATCCGGGCGTCCCTGATCCCGGGCATGCGGTAGCCGTCGGATTATCGGCGGGTGACGAGTTGGCCGGGATCGACCTGGCACTCGTCGGCAACGAGACGGTCAGCGTTCGAGGACGACTGATCACGATGATCCCGGGCCTGAGCCCCTCCGCGGCTACCGTAGAAATCCGACCCGGTAGCGCGTCGACTGGCCTGATCGAGGCTCGGATGCCCGTGGCGAGACCGGACGCCCAGGGGAACTTCGAACTTCCGGCGATTCCCCCGGGCAGCTACCGTTTGAGCGCCCGGCTGAGGACGGGCACCGAGAGTTACCGGACGACGATGAGTCTCCAGGTCCCAGAGCGTGACCTGGACAACGTGGTCCTGACGATTGGTCCGGGTGTTGATCTGCCCGGCCGCCTGTACCGCGAACAAGTCGAGGAGCCGGAGATTCCTACGGATGCGGATGCCTCCGATCGGGCGGGCCTCCGCGTGCTTCTGATGCCTGTGGACAGCGCAGCGGCCACTCCAAATGCCATCACGGAGAGTGACGGTCGCTTCGTCATGGAGGACGTAGCTTCCGGCCGATACCTGGTGCGTGTGGACCGCGTGTCCGATGATTACCTCAAGCGGGTGCGTTTTGCCGGGTATGAATTACCGGACCAGATGATCGACGTCGCCGGAGCGCCCGAAGGCTCGCTCGACTTACTGCTGAGTGCGAGGGCAGGCCGAATCGAAGGTGTGGCCACGGGCGACGACGGGGAGGTCCGTCTTGGAACGACCGTCGTCTTGATCCCGGAGGGGAATACGCCTGGGAAGGCTTGGTTCTACAAGACCAGCTCGATCGACCAGAACGGAAACTTCACGCTCCGAGGCATCACGCCAGGTGAGTACCTGCTGCTCGCATGGGAGAGCCTCGAACAGTACGAATACTACAACCCCGACCTCGTCCGTAGATTCGAGTCCCGAGCCGAGCGAGTAGTCATCGAAGAGGGGAGCCAGTTGAACCTGAGTCTCCGAATCATTACGGCCGAGGAAGCACCATGACGGCGATCGCCAGTCACCCATGCTGACCCTTTGGCAGGATATCCGTTACGCAGCCCGCAACCTTCGTCGCAGTCCGGGTTTCACGGTTGCCGCCGTGGCCACATTGACGCTGGCGATCGGCGCAAGTACGGCAGCTTTTGCCGTGATCAGCAGCATCCTCCTCGAGCCATTACCGTTCGATGATTCTGATCAATTGATCAATCTGACGCGCACGATTCCGGAGCGTGGCATCACCACTCTCAGCATTTCGCCGCGGGAACTCGACGAAATCCGGACGCAGACCCAGACACTCGAAGGGTTGGCTGGTCTCAGTTCAAGCAGAGCCAACCGATCCTACGACGGCCCTCCTGAAATGATCCAGTTCGCGACTGTAACGGCCAAATTCTTCGATGTTCTTGGCGTCCGGCCGGTGCTGGGCCGCCTGTTTTCCGATGAAGACAACCTTCCCGACGGGACCCGGCCTGCCGTCATCAGCTTCGGCGAGTGGCAGGAGAAATGGGGTGGTTCTGTAGACGTCGTTGGCGAAACGATCCTGCTCGAAGAACAACCGGTGATGACGATCATCGGTGTCCTGCCACCATCGTTCCGCAACCCTGGAGGCGCGACATTGCCGCCCCCCGTGTGGACATCTCGAAGGATCGATCCGGAGGGTCGCTCAGGGGGAGGGCTCCAGGTGTTCGGAAGGATCAGTTCCGGCGGGACGATAGCTTCCGTTCAGGCGGAGATAGACACAATCGCCGCGCGGATCACGGCCAGTTTGCCCGAGAGCGCCGCGCCCCGAAGTTTCCTTGTGCGGTCCCTGCGTGAGAGGGTTGTTGGCAATTCCCGACAAACTATCTTCATTCTGGCGGCATCGGTCGGTGCTGTCCTCCTCATCGGCGTGTTGAATATCGTCAATCTCCAGGCTGCCAGGGTTTCGAAACGCGGGCGAGAACTCTCGATTCGGGCGGCGCTGGGCGCTTCCCGGTCGCGTTTGGTCCGGCAGATGATCGTCGAAGCAATCGTGCTGACCGGTAGCGGCGCTGCTCTCGGGTTGCTCGTTGTCTTGTTGGTGCGGGATGCTGCGCTAGTTGGAATACCGCGGCTGCTACCGCGCTGGGATGACATTGCCATTGACGGACGAGTCTTTGCTTTTGCGGTCGGGGTGTCCTTGGTGGCGGGCGTCGTGATCGGTGTCGTGCCCGCACTGAGAGCTTCCCGACCCAATCTCAACGAGACTCTCAAAGACGGAACGCCGGGCGCGACCGAGGGAAGGCAACAGAGGTGGCTGAGAAGCACCCTGACCATGATCGAGATGTCGCTGGCCGTCGTGCTTCTTGTCGCTGCGGGATTGCTGATCCACAGTTTCTGGCTCTTGATCTCGGTAGATCCGGGGTTCGACCCGGAAGGCCTCCGGACCGCTCGTGTGACGTTGCCGAGACGGTATGCGGACCCTGCTGTCATGGATCGCTTCTTTGGGCAATTGGAAGAACGACTCCGGGCCGTACCGGGTGTCGACAGCGTGACGGTCACCAACTTCCTCCCAATGGAAGGCGGGGTCACGATGGGAGGCCTCCGAGCAGAAGGCGTCGAGGAGCGGGGCGCGGGAGGAATCCAGGAAATCGGTGCGGATTACGGAACCGTGATGCGCATCCCATTGCTGGCCGGCCGATGGATCAATAAGAACGACGTAGATGCTCGGGCACCTGTGGTCGTGATCAGCGATTCCATGGCACGACAATTTTGGTCGGGACAGAGACCGATCGGGAAACGAATGCGTTTGGGAAGCAATGGCCCCTGGATGACTGTCATCGGCATGGTTCCCGACGTACTTACTTCGATGACTCAGGGTGCGACGGCGCGTCTCCATGTCCCATACACCTCAGATCTGATGCCCTCGTTCGCCGCTCTCGGTAACAGCATGATTCTCGGCGTGCGCATGAGTGACGACGCTGCCGTCGTGTTCGAAACGGCGATCCGCGAGATGGAACCCAACGGCGTGGTTGCGGTGAGTTCCATGGAGGACATCATGCGTAACGCCGTCCGGCGTCAACGTTTTCAGACGCTGGCGATGACAGCATTCGCCGGGACTGATTGGGAGTACACATTTATCCACGATCAACGGGTTGCGCGTCTGGCGACAGTGGATGACTCTGGCCAGACTGCGGTCGTGCCGATTGTTTACGCCTTTGAGGGTGCCGCCCTCTACACCCCACTGGATGCAAAACCAAAACGAGTCGCCGCGACCCGGCTCAAGCGGGTCCGTAACATCAATGCCAATCCGCGCGTTGCTATCATCATTGATGCCTACACTGAGGATTGGCGGAAGCTGGCCTGGATCCACGTTCGCGGACTTGCGCGAGTGATTACAACTGGCGACGCCTACACTACTGGGATCAAGCTCCTCCACGTGAAATATCCCCAATATGAGCATATGCCACTCGCCGGTCGCCCCCTGATCGCGATTGAGCCGACACACATCCGCAGTTGGCGAGCAAGCGACACCGCTCCCTCTAGGAGTTGAACCTGAACCGGATGCTTCATTCCAGCTGTCGTGAAAATCCACGACAAGGTGAAGTCCAAGCGGTACCGGTTCATGACAGTTGTTCAGGGCGACGCGCGTGGATCCGATAGAAGCGTTGCGGCATGAATGAAGACCTCAACAGTGATGCCGAGAATCGACGTTCCCCCTGGTTCCCCAGAAGTTAAGGCCTACTGCAAGCAGCGGCTTATTTCCTCAGGAACCAGAACGACTCGAGTTCCAGCCTGAGCTCGAACCCTCACGGTCAAATGCTGTTGGGCCGTGTCGTGTGCGACTTGGCTGGCGTAAATCAAACCGATTCGAGTTCACGTTTGCCTAACCGTCGGCGTCCATCACCGACCCGATGTGCCTTTGGCGCTAAGGTCGGCCGGTCGCTTCGCGAGGTCTGGACAGCGAAGGTCGACAAGACCTTCTGAGAGCGTCCACAGGCGTGCCGCCAACCGTGCGTCATGGCTTTCCTTCGCTGGTTTGTTGGGCACCGGATAGCCGCGCGTGTTTCCCAGCCCATGTGGCCCGTAGTACGCGCCCGGTTCTGCTTCCGGGGCAACCGCCGCATGTAGGGTTGGCAGGGCACCTTGCCACGGCTTCATGCTGACTAGTGGGTTGAGCATTCGCAAGAGTGGACTCGTCCGCTGCAGGTTGGTGGCCGTCCACCCCGGATGAGCCGAAGTGGCGATGGTGGAGACGCCCGCCTCCCTGAACCGACGCTGCAGTTCGAAGGTAAAGAGCATATTCGCGATCTTGCTCGCACCGTACGACGCCATGCGTTGGAACGAGCGCTTGGTCCATTGCAGATCGTCGAGGTCGAGCTTGCCGAGGTTCTGCGCGGAGCTCGATACGTTGACGACCCGGGAGCCCTCAGTGGCGATCAGCCGGTCGATCAAGAGCAATGTCAGGGTGAAATGGCCCAGATGGTTGGTTCCGAACTGCAGTTCGAAGCCGTCCTCTGTCTCCTGGCGCGTCGGCGGCATCATCACGCCGGCGTTGTTGATGAGCAGGTCGAGCCGGTCGAACCGCGCGTTGAACGCCTCCGTGAACGCCCGGACCGATGCCTGGCTCGCCAGATCCAACAGAATGAATTCGATTGTTGCTCCCGCGAGTTCCCGGCGAAGGTCTTCGACAGCCTTGCGTCCGCGCTGTTCGTTGCGGCTGGCAACGATCACGGTGGCGCCCCTGGCCGCGAGAGCCTTCGCAGTCTCGTAGCCGATTCCGCTATTCGCGCCGGTCACGATAGCGACTCGTCCGGTCTGGTCCCCTATGTGGTCGCTCGTCCAGTGCTCCCTAGGCATTGCGGTCTCCTGATCTTCCAGTCTAGTGGGTAAGACAAATAATAAGTAACCATCGGTGCAGGGCGTATCAATCGGCGTCTGCAGCCTTCGTGAGTTCTTTCCTGGCCACAACTCGATTCACTGCGTGCTGGTGCGGTACACCGCTAGACATGCAATCGAATATTTCCTCGTTGCACCACTCAATTCGCCAATCATTGAAGTGAGTGAACAATTCGCCCGACTTGAAGGGATGGGCGTTCGGATCAGCATCCGGTGCTTCGGGTATGAAAGGCTTCTGGACAAAGACAGAGAAAACGTTCAATCCGTTCGGTGTCGTCATCGTTCGATAGCATTCAAACAACTCATTACGGGTGGCAGGAGGGACCAGGTGCAAGACTCCCGTTGAGAACAGAACGTCATATTCTTCCTCAAGTTCGTAATCGAGCAAATCTGCTTGAAAAACGCGAATCGCAACCCCGACCTCCTCAGCAAGCGCCTTGGTCTTCTCCACCCCCGCGCTCGACAAGTCAAAGGCGTGAACATCGAACCCATTACGTGCAAAGAAGACGGCATTCCTCCCTTCTCCGCAGCCAATGTCGAGAAGCTTCAAGCCACTCCCGTGAGTGACGTGTTTGAGCAGTTCAAGAGACGTCGTCGTCGGCTTCTTGCCCCAGTAGTAGTCTTGCTGTTCGTATCGGTCGTCGTACGGACTGCCCATAGGGCCTCCCACATTGCTGCGGCCAGCGCGGCGCGCTGAGGCGTCAGACTAACTGGTTATCCTCATAATTCGCAACTACCGGCGCGGCGCCGTTATTACGTCTTGCGCGCGAGCCAACAGACTTCTGCCACGGGTTGCCAGGCAACAGCTGCCTCGATGATCTCGATTGTTGACGTTTGTCGCGGCTCGTCGGCATCGGCGGCCACGGTCAATGAGGGTAGAATGAATTCGATACCTTCAGGAATGCCTTTGATGCACTAAGTCAGTCATTTGCGATGGTTCACGGATCCACTTCAGCACCGCCGATCCTGGCGTGTCCCCTCTGCCGCCTGCTGCTGCCGAAAACCGGTGCGTGCCCGTGCGGATTCGAGCCACGAATGGCGAACGGCATCATCGATCTGATGACGCCCGACCAGTTGGCCGAGCACGGAGAGTTCTCCGTAGCCTACGAGCGGGTGCGCGCTGAACAGCAATGGGGTGGGGAGGATCTCGATCTGCCGTTTGAGCCTCGGGGGCATCACGAGGTGTGGGCGGTACGGCGGCGAACATTTAATCGACTGGACCGCCTGTTGCAGAATGAGTGCCCGTCGAGGGGAACCGCCCTCGACGTGGGAGCGGGCAACTGCTGGCTCACTCGACATCTGGATCACTGGGGATTTGCCGCGGCGGCCCTCGACATCAATGACGGACCGCAGGACGGCCTGGCGGCAGGAGCGGGCTACCTTTCCTGCGGGGACAGTTTCGAGCGGGTGCGGGCCCCTATGGGAAGCCTGCCCTACCTGGACCAAGTCTTCGATCTCGTCGTCGCGAGCCGTTCGCTGCATTACTGTCTGGATCTTGCCTCCACCCTCGCCGAATTCCGGCGTGTTCTCAAGCCTTCGGGGGTCATCGTCGTTCTGGATTCGCCCTGGTACAAGCGCGAGAAGGACGGTGTACGGTCCCAGAAACATGGTGTTAGAGACCTCGTCGAGCGATGGGGAATGGATGAGGCACACGCCCGCCGGTCTTTCTTCCTGTTCCGAGACGCCTTCGATGACGCCATAAGACGCAACAGCCTGGAATACAGGCGCATCCCCGTGTGGCTTGGCCGGGCACGGGCCATCGAGAGCGTGAAAGGGCGTTTCTTCGAAAGACGCATCGCGGCCTTCCCAATACTGAAGATCAGCAGCCACCTTGTAGTTCAGAGATGAATGAAGTCTCCATTCGTTACCCAGCAGGGTCTTCGATAGTTCGCGAGCTGCAACGCCCGTTGGCCGCAGCCGTCACGAGCCCAGTCGTCGAACTGTCGCCCTACTCTCTTACAGCCCTTCACGACCTCCCCATTGGGAAAGGAAGACCGGGATAAGAGCGTCTGCGATATCCCGGTTGCTCCCTAGGCGTGCAGATGGAAGACTTTGTTCATGATCTTCCACTCGCCCTCAACTTTGAGCAGCGTGAACAGGTCCGTAAACCGGTGACCAGTCCAATTCTCGAGTTCAAGCCGTACGGAAGCGACAGTACCAACAACGTTGGTGCTGGCGATCCGTGCCTGGAGCCCGGCTGCTGGACCGTTCGCGTCGTTCCAGTCAAAAAGCTTCTGGATGGGACCGGCGAATAGGTCCTCACCCACATAACCGAAGATCGTCGCGTCCTCGTGAAATGCCGGTTTCATATCGTCGCCCTTACCGGACTTCGCGCCATCCAGGTAATGCTGGACGACCCCAGCGATCAGGTCATGCTCTTTTTCCATTTCCGTACCAACGTCGGTTGTTTCGCTACTGAATGCCATACCGTCTCCTTCTTTTCGAATTGGTGAGTGTCTCGCACCGCGCTTCCGAAACTGCGGCCGAACTCCGGCGTTCGCAGTGCGAGACCTAAAGTTAACAATCGGTCTTCAGGCCGCATATCGATCCAGTAGATTCGTGATCGTCCGTTTGGACTGAGCACCAATCAAGCGTTCTTGCTCCTTTCCGCCCTTGAAGAGAATCAGCGTCGGGATCGCCTTGACCTGGTAACGCGATGCCGACGATTCATTGGTATCGACGTCCAGCTTGGCGATCGTCGTTCGGCCTCGGTAGCTGTCGGCCACTTCCTCCAAGGTTGGCGCCATTGAGCGACACGGACCGCACCATTGGGCCCAGAAATCGACCAGCAAGGGCTGCGAGGAATCGAGAACCCGATCTTGCAGATCGGCGTCGTTGAGTTCTGGTAATTGCTTGCTCATTGTTTCTCTCTCCTTAATGGTGTGGGTTGTGAGTGCGTTCGAGATGGTTGCTCCCGATCATCGCGTGTCAATGACGCGCTAGTTCGAGATACGCCTTCTGGAGATTCCATTTATGTATACCGACGATGAACGGCTGTGCTGCTGCGAACTCTGGAGGAAGTGTGTATCCGGGTCCCAAATCGTTCTCCAGCACGGTCGCCAGCGAAGAGCCAGAGCGGTGCGCTTTGCGTACCAACTCGATCAACTCTGCGAGATAGCGAACATAGCGTCCAAAGATTGCTGCGGTAGTCGGCATTCCGTGGCCGGGAATGACGGTTCGGAGCTCCAAGGTGGCGGCGAATCTGGATATCGTCTCCAGGTAGGCTGCAGGCCTGCCCTCGATGAGCAACGGAATGGTTCCTTCACCGATGACGAGGTTTCCTGTCCACGCGGTCTGAGTCTGTGGCTCGTATACGACGGTATCGCCTGCTGTGTTCCCTGGACCGAAGTGGTGGAGGTCGACGTATCGGCCGCCCAGGTCGAGCCGGAGGTGATCGTCAAACTCCACATCAGGGAGCCGGAGCGTGGCGTCAGCGAAAACGGTGGCATCGCCATTGACCGTGGGCAACAGGAAGATCCGCTCCTCCTCGAAGCGTCTCATGTGCCACGCCGTCTCGCGGTGGGCGACGATGAGGGTCTCATCCGGGAAGGCGTAGTTTCCGAACGTATGATCACCATGATAGTTGGTATTAACCAGGTAGAGGATCGGCTTTCGCGTGACTCGTTTGACGGCGTCCTGGATCTGTTGCGCCATTTCGTCGTTAATGTGGGCGTCGATCACGAGAACACCGCGCTCACCCACGATGAAACCACTGTTGTCGACTCCCGGGTGGTTCGAGAGCAGGGCGTAGACGTCCTTTCCGAGCGGCACAGTTTCCAGCGTTATGCCGTCTGGGTGCAGCGGTGGTGGGATGAAACCCTCCGGGCCATCTAAACTCACTGTCCGTTGCCCGGCCAACGCTGGAATGGCCAGCGTGACGAAGAGCATTGTTGCGATTGCTGCAGTTTTCAATTTCATGGTTTATCTCCTTCGATGAGTTGTTGACTCAGCGTTCCAAAATAGGTCAAAAAATATATATGCTTTTAGGTCAGCGCCGACATTGCAACATCGACGATTTCCTTTAGCTCTTTCCGAGAATGCGCCGCTTTTCCCATGACGATCAGTCCATGGATAGTGGCGAGCAAAAAGAGGGTCTGGGATCGGGTATCGGAGTCGGGTGAAAGTTCGTTCGTTTCCACCGCTCGATCCAGGGTCTTGCGGATAGCGCGGCCGAACCGGCCAAAGACCCCCTTCACTGCTTTCGCAACGACCGGGTCCTTGGGGGCCAGCTCAATCGCGCTGTTGGTGATCATACAACCCCGCTGCTCTCTGTCGGTCGCCATCGCTACAACTTGATCGAGCATGATCCGAACGTTTCCCAGCGGTGAACCTGGAGCCCTAAGCGCCGACTCGAATCGATTGCCGAAACTGGAAACATATTGTTCGAATGCCGCGCTGAAGATGGCATGCTTGTCGCCGAACGTATCGTACATGCTGCCGCGGTTGATGCCCATGGCGTTGAGCAGATCCTGTACGCTGCACGCCGCGTAACCCTTGGCCCAGAACGCTCCCATAGCCTTTTCCAGGGCCTCCTCGCGATCAAACTGTCTGGGTCTTCCGACTACCATGATGCAAGGATTACATATTCTGGAACGACTAGTCAACAATTTTTCAGGCTCGTTGGAGACTGGACGGGTGATTCAGCTGCGGAGGACCAATCTGCGCCTGCGCGAAGCGACGATCAATGGCGATGCGGAAGGCGGAGCCAAGCTGTTACATCAGTATCGGTGGTGCGGTTCGAGCAGGGCAATACGCTTTCGGGCAACCGCTTCGCGGATCTGGAATGCGACAACGGGTCCCAGGCATTTGGTGATCTGGACGGTGGGTTGCTCCGAACAGGTACTCGGACGCTTTCGACAACGGGAAAGGCAAGGGGAACCAGGAAGTTACAGACGCTGGCGGAGCGGAAGGCAGGCGAGCCCTCGACAAGAAGCAATGGGTACAGCCAGCACGGCGATTCGGGAGCTACACTATCTTGATCGACACAGGCCCCGAAGAGAGCAGCGGCCCCTGTTAGTGTAGGCCGCTGCTCTCGGGGGATCGGCCTCTGGGATTCTTAAGGCAGAACAAACAGGACGCCGGTCGTTCCTCCGCGTGCAGGGACCAGGGTGATACCTTCTGCCGTACTGACAACGAACCCGGCATGCACGGTTTCGACGCCCTGAATGCGGTAGACGCGGTCGTTGTAATCGATATGGCGTACGAGGTGATAGTCACCAGCGGGGAAGGATTGATCGCCCATCTGGAAATCGTAGGGCACATGGATTCTTAACTGCGCGGGCTGCGCCTGGATAGACGTCACACCGGTGAGAATCGCCAGGGTCAGGGCTACTACGACCGCGATTACTCGACTCATCATTACTTTCTCCTTTGTACTCACTGTGTACTCATCGTGATTGGTTGTCCGGACTCACGCTCACTGTGACGCGGCGAGGCACCGAGGATAAGCCCGTAGACCAAGTGTCCCTCCAGGCTTGGCATCGTCGCCGCGTCCGCCGGCAGGTTCCAGTTCACACCTAGTCCCATTTCCCGGGGCATCAGCGTGAGCGGATCCAGGACTCGCCAGCCGGCGCCGTAGTTTGTTGTCCTCTTTAGAGAAGACACTCGAAGGGCGGAATGGTTACCCGTCCCACTTGTAAAAAGACGTAGCCAACCGAGAGTGAAAGGGCTGCTTCAGCCGACTGGAGGTGTGAGAAGATCTGAGAAATGGCAGACGCTTCCCACATAGTGACGTTGTGCGTGTATCTCCTGGGAGTGGCGTTGTGCCTCTGGCGCTTACCGCAGGCAGACCGGTGGCATGGGGTCCTTTGCCTTATCGCGGCCATGCTCTGGAGTGGCCTGCTGCTTCTCAACCCGGCTACGCGGACGCTCTGGTTCGGAGTCGGCTCGATCGTTTTTCTCATGGCCGGGCTGCCACGATATTTTCGGCGTCGAGCAGAGTTGCGACTACCTCAATAGATCCCCAGGGCGGATCGCGGCGCAGGTCCCTGATTCCTTGCGGGGCCAAACGGTTAATGGAATGGATGACAACAAGCCAGAAGTAGCGATTGGTCACCTTGTCATGCACGTTGCAGATGCTGTGAGGAGTGCGGAGTTCTATTCAAAGCTCGGCCTTCGTATCGTGGCAAAACAACCTCGAATGTCGCTAGTGGAGTTGCTGGGAGGTACGCACATACTGTTATCGGACGAAAAAGCGGCCTGGGAGAATATGCCGGCATCACGGATTGGGGCGAAAGCGCCTGATCGGAAAGAAGACTTCGAACTGATGATTAGCGGGGGCTCTCGCGAAGATCTTGAGGAGTATCGGGACAGCCTTGGAAAAAGGGGACTGGCGCCAAAGCCAATCGAAGACGAGATGTATCACGGGCATTACGTCTTCCAGATCCTCGATCCCGACGGAAACACCGTCACGATTTATACAAGCCATGCTATTGGTCCTGTCTGAGCGCGCAATAGCTAAGCGGCCACAACTTGCTCAAAGGTAACGCGCCCACCAACAGGTTTGGCCATGGCTGCCACTGAGGGTTTTAGCGATAGTCCGGATTTGGGAAATCGAACCTGCAACCTGCGTCCCACTCCGAACGCTGATTGCCGTGGGCTGGAATCCCACCGGCGTCTTTGATCATGCGTGCCAGGTGCAGCAGATTCCATGTCATGAAGGTTGTGTTGCGATTAGTGAAGTCGTTTTCAGGACCACCTGATCCGGCGTCGAGATAAGAAAGGCCGGGGCCTGCTTCACCGAGCCAACCCGAATCAGCCTGCGGCGGGATGGCGTAGCCAAGATGTTGCAGCGAGTACAGAATGTTCATCGAACAGTGTTTCGAACCATCCTCGTTGCCTGTGATCAGGCAGCCACCGACGCGGCCATAGTATGCGTACTGTCCGTCGCTGTTCAGTTGCCCGGACGCCGCGTACAGTCGTTCGATTACCTTCGTACAAACCGATGATTTCTCGCCCAGCCAGATGGGTGATGTAATGACGAGGATCTCCGATTTCATCACCTTGTCGAGAATCGCCGGCCACGCATCGTTTTCCCATCCATGTTCGGTCATGTCAGGCCAGACGCCGTAAGCAATGTCATGATCCACCGCACGCACCACCTCTACGGATACGCCGTTTTTCTCCAGGATCGCCTTGGAGATATCTATTAGACCCTGCGTATGCGAAAGCTCTGGGGAGCGCTTCAATGTGCAGTTGATAA
Organism: Terriglobia bacterium; assembly: GCA_965206125.1. Taxonomy (GTDB): domain Bacteria; phylum Acidobacteriota; class Terriglobia; order 20CM-2-55-15; family 20CM-2-55-15; genus CAXWPM01. The sequence continues at coordinate 69,134 of CBDBIN010000025.1, read as the reverse complement.
ATACCGCCTTCAGATCTGAGAAATCCCACTTGCTCGTCGAGCACGTTTCCAGTTGCTTGTCGCTTAAGGTAGCCATTTCCGTTCTCCTATTGTCGCCTTCCTAGAAAGCCTTCGCGGCTGTCATCAATCATCCTTCGGGTCGTGTAAGCCTTGTTACAAGTTCGCAAGGTGCCGTTCTTGGGTCTCGCATGCTTCTATACAGGACGGTAAGAGATTTTGTCCAGGCTGTTCGACGTGAGCTGCCGGTGTTCACCCGTGCCGGCGGGACTTTTTTGCGCGATGACAGGCCGGCCCGGTGTCGCGCGACGTGCGGCTGCTGTCTGTTCGGACAATCCCCAGTGCTGGGGCTCGCAGCCACCCTGGATCGTACCGGCGGAAGGGGGAATGAACGTCGTGGAGTCTTCAATTGCGACGATGGGAATGACTTCGAGGTAGTTGCTCTACGAGGTAGATGAAGGGGCCGCCGCCAGGGTGGCGGAGCACGAGGAGTCCTCGAGGTCGTATCCAAGGTCGCGTCAGAACGCGACAGAATCGCCCCGATTGTAGGTTTCCACGATGAGACCCTCGATACCGCTGCTACTCATCTTTTGGTCCCTTGCTGGTCGAGCAAGCCAAGTGCGATTGGCAGGTCCTTGTTTCCGGGCTCTTAAGACAGCGGCCAGGATCGGCGACCAGCGTCCTCAATCCACCCGGAGGAATTCGCCCGTTTGGTTGGCATCGACGAACGTCAACTCAACGTCCTCGCCAAGTCCTTCGATGTAATCGTAGCGCCAGCTTTCGAATGCAAACGACGTCGGCCGGCCAGCACCGGTCACGCCGGCTTCGATCGCTGCCGGCGGCCCGTAGACAATGTATGTTTGTCCGCGGTCAGTCTGCCATCCGGCGGTTTCGTCGTGGGCGAATCGTTCGTTCGCTACGACAATGCGACGGTAGTGCTCACTCCGAAATTCGTTTTCGACATTGTCGGGAACGGGATCTCGTCGCGCCCAGAACTGTCCGATGAAGTGCTCTTTTTCCTCCAGAGTACCGAGGGATTCGAAAGCATTACGCTCAATATCTTCGATGATGTAAACAACTTCCTGCTCGAGCCAACGTTCAAACTCGCGAATTCGTCCGTCTTGTGCCGACATCCCGACCGCCACGGGGCCAAGCACGCTCGCGATCGCGAACACGCCGATTGCGAGCCGGAGCACCGGATCGAGATTGCGGATCTGTGAATAGGCCATAATTCCCTCCATTCGTTTCTTCAGGTCGGAACTGTAGATTCCGGATACGCATTCGAGGGGCGTTCCGACCGCGGAACGGCACACCTTGAGCAATCCTTCTCCGAAAACCTTGGGGGCAAATCCCTGGGCAAGCGTGTTTTCGTCGCACGCGCGCTCCCGCTCCGTTGTCAGTCGCCTTCCGATCCACCAGACGAACGGATGAAACCAGAACACGGCAGTCACCATGGTGTGAAAGGCGCTCGTGAGATTGTCACATCGCCGTACGTGCGCCGCTTCGTGCGCGATAACAGCGGCGAGTTCGTCGTCGCTCAGTCGGGTCCCGATGTCGGCCGGCAACAGCAGGATGTGTCGAAACAGTCCGAAGACTCCGGGGGTTGTCGCGTCGGTCGACATTCGAACCTCGGCAAACCCGCGTGTCGCTTTCAAGCTGTCTCGCGGTTGGTCCGTTGGGTTCGTGGCCAGCTGAACCGCTCGACGGGCGCGGCGCCACGTCCTGAACCACGCCAGCAGGATGGTCATGAAACCGGTCAGCCAGACGAACCCGATCAACCAGACGAAGAGACTGGGTGTCAGTTCGGCATATGGCACCAGGGCCGGGCCCGCCATGAACTCGGCGATCGCGACGCCGAGACCTTGCTCTACGGTCGGCTGCGTTCCGGGCCAGTCCACTGAGTCGCCGATAGCGACCAGAATAGAAAACGGAATGGCGAACTTGATCGACGCGGCAAACCACATCGCGTGCCGTACCCGTGCCCGGCTATTGCCCATCGCGAGTATCAGTGCGGCAACGATTCCCACAAAAAGTGTTGTCTGCCAGAGGTGGCTCACCAGGCCGGCTACAAAGACCGACGATGAGGGCAGGGCAAACATCACCGATCCTCCTTACCAGCAGTCTTCTTTCGCAACGTTTTTTCAGCTTCCTTTACATCGTCGAGCGTCAGACTGCCCGACTCGATCAGGTAAGCCATCACGGGTTGGGACCGACCGTCAAACAGCGCCAAGAGTTCATCAACGAGCCGGCGCTGAGCCTCCTTTCTGGAAGCGATGGCCCTGAAGATGTGCGCGTTGCCGATCTTTTTCACCCTTTCGACGGCGCCCTTTGTTTCCAGCCGGTAGATGGTGGTCTGGATTGTGGTGTAGGCCGGGCGTTTGCGTTTAGGAAAAGCTTCCTGGACCTCTCGGATCGCCAGGTCACCTTCCTCCCAGAGGATGTTCAGAATCTTGAGCTCGAGTTTCGAAAGCCGCGGCAAGGTCATTTTCGATCTCCTATACATGTCAGTATTACTACTATACTTGTATGTATTTCAAGCGTTTTTTCGCAGATGTGCGATCAAGCCCATGACCAGAACGTGCGAGATACCGCGGTGCCAATGGTGCAGAAAGGGTTGGCTGGGCGTTGGCGATGTATGTGCTAGGTCCTTAACCGGGGGAATCGCATTCGAAAGAGTCGGACCCCTTTGCCATCGATAGCCGTCGGGAGCGTGACGGGGTCGATTGTGGCGTCAGTTGCGCATCCCGGCGCGGCCCGCCCAAGCACGCCGGCGTTCCATGCAGTTGACAAGGAGGTCTTATTCAAGTGGATCGATCGATTAAGTTTCAACGACTTGTGATCCTCGCCGTGGTGGCATTCCTGGTGTTGCAGGCGTGTCATGCCCCGTTCAACGTGGGGGTCGCGGATCTTCGAGGTGGCGTTCGACAGGCCTACTACACGGGCGAAGCACTGGATTTGCAAGTCCGCTGGGACGCCGTCAGAGACAAGAACAAAGCAGTGGGCTGTCAGATACTTGACACATTTTCCGGTACCGCCGTTTGGGAAGGCACAGCGACAGTTCCCGAAGTTCAGGCAGGTTCGCTCGAGACGCTCACCTTCGACCCGCCCCTACCGCGGGATGGCCAGTTCGGCCTGAAGGCCGGCGCCTACCAATGGGTCTGCGATCTGGACGAATTTACCAGGGCGGGAACGTTCTTCGACATCATTCCAAGGTTCTGACGAACCACAGTCGAGGCGGTCTACGCCGTCCACGATCGCCACTATTCGGCGCTCATAGAGCGCCGCTACAGTTTTAGGTCTACGTGCGAACCGTAGCGCGTACGACCCGCTCGATGGTCAACCCTTGAACCAGGATCGAGAAAACGACGACACCGTAGGTTGCCGCCAGGATGTAGTCCCGGACCGGCAGGTCGGGGAGCGAGAGCGCAAGTGCCACGGAGATTCCGCCACGTAGCCCCCCCCAGGTGAGCACGGGAATCGCTCCGGTCGTAAACTCCTGCCAGATTCCGAGCACCCGGATGGGGATGCCGACGCTTATGAAGCGGGAAATGAGCACGATCGGAATCGCAGCAGCCACTACTCCGACCACGTCGGTAGTGAATGTCAGCGCCACGACTTCAAACCCGATCGCCAGAAAGAGCAGGGAATTGAGCACCTCATCGAGCAGCGACCAGAACTTCTCGACGTGATCGCGCGTGACCTCGCTCATCCCGAACCGTGTCCCGTGATTGCCTATCAGGAGCCCGGCGACCACCATGGCGATCGGGCCCGAAACATGGATGATCGACGCGAGCGCGTAGGTGCCCATCACTAGCGACAGCGTGATCATGACCTCCAGGTTGTGCTCATCGATCGCCCGCATCGCGCGATAGGCGACGTAGCCGGCCAGGAACCCGAGCAGGGCTCCACCGACGGCTTCGCGGGCGAAGAGCGTCGTGACGCCGGTGAAAGTGAGGGCTTGCTCACCGGTCGCCAGCGCCACGAGAATCGTAAACAAGACGATTCCAACACCGTCGTTGAAGAGGCTCTCCCCGGCGATCTTCGCTTCCAGGGTTTCCGGGACGCGGGCGTGCTTGAGGATACTCAGTACGGCAATTGGATCGGTCGGTGAGATAAGGGCCCCGAAGACCAGGCAGTAGGACAGCGGCACGTCGAGGCCGGCCCATTGCAGGGCGTAGAAGGAGACTCCACCGACGATTGCCGTCGACGTCACGATGCCGATCGTAGCCAGCGAGGCGATCGCCCACCGGCGATCCAGGAGCGGATTGAGATCGACGTGCAGCGCACCCGCGAACAGCAGGAAGCTCAGCATCCCCCGCATCAGTGTGTCGTGGAACTCGATTTCGGTGAGCGTCTCGCGCACGGTTGCTTCGAGGAGCAAGCCGGGGAAGAGTCCGTCGACGAAGAGCGTGACGATCGAGACGATCAGGGCGATCAGGACCAGACCGATGGAGTGCGGGAGCTTGAGCCAGCGGTGGTTGACCCACCCGAAAACAGCGGCAAGGGTGATTATGAGTGCGACGAGGTTGAAGATTGATGCGACGGTCATGATGCTGCCAATAGGTCAGCCCACTCAGCGTCCGAGCCGATAGCCCAGCCAGATTCCGGCGATCCCCCCTACGAACGACAGCAGGACTCCCGACAGCGACAGGGTGCTTCCGCCCCACAGCGAGGGCAGGTACCCTCCAACCGCGGATCCCACGAAGAAACCGCCCCAGATGAACTTCTTGATCATATGCAGACCGTCGAGTTCCCCATAGGCCGATTTGACATGGCCAGAATAGAAAAGGCGGGCCGCAGCGACCCGCCTTCCTGTCCAGTCAGAAACGGCAGCACCGCCCGTCGTCGCGCGGTGCCGCCCGTATTGCTACTGTTGTTCCATGGTCTTTTCAGTAATCCGCTCTCGGATCACGTCCGCCGTGCGCTTGGAGCGCGCGTCGGAGATGGCTTTCGCAAGCTCCAGCGACCTGCCGAGGTCGGCGATGGAGACACCGTTGATCGTGGCCTGATTGGTCTTCACGCGAGCCGCCCAACGAACCGAGTCGGGGTCGTCGAGCATCATGTTGAGCGCGATGCCAGGGCTGTCGTGCAGGCCGTCGCTGGGCATACCCTCTCTGGTAACACCAAGATCACGGAGCACATTGGGAGTGCCCTGTGGCGCCCGGTAGTACTCGCCGATGTGGATGGCGTTCGCCGTAGCGCCCCATTTGGACGTGAGTGCCTCGGCGACGTTCGACTGGCCACCCTGATTGCCGCCGCTGTCGCCGATGAAGATGATGTTCTTGAAACCGTGCGCCTTCAGGCTCTCAGCGGCATCCGTCAGCATCGCCTCGAACGTTTCCTGGCGGAGGCTCAGGGTGCCCGGGCTGCGCATGTGGCCGCTCGGCGGGTCGATGCTGCCCTCGGGAACCAGTTCCATGACGGGAGCACACAGCGCATTGCCGAGTTCCCGTGCGATTGAGGCGCAGTTGGTGCGAAGCACGTAGTTGTGCTTGCCGGTAACCAGCCACGGCCCGTTCGGCTCCATGCCGCCCGTCGAGATAATGGCCGTCGTCTTGCCGTCGGCAAGAGCATCCCGGACGTCCATCCAGGTCATCTCTTCGATCCACATGGTGTCGGTCTTCGGCAGGGGATTGGGCGTGTCCGAGCAGTTGTACTCGTTCGCGTCGCAGTTGCCGCCGCCCATCGTCCGTGGGTTGGGCTCAGGTCGGGCTTGGCCCCCGCGACCACCACGGCCGCCACGGCCACCTCTCGCGGCGCGCACGGGCGCCGGTATCGTCCCCCTGTTTGCGATTGCCCTCATGATCGCCCGAGCCGTCACGTCCGCTCGGAATTCGACGATTTCCCTCGCCCATTCCAGAGACTGAACTCGATCGGCGAGCGACACGCCGTTGATGGTCGCAAGATCCGCAGCCACACGCTCGTCATACCGAATCGAGCTGGGATCGCTGTAAAACATGTTTAGCGCGATGACGGGGTCGTCGTGGAGGCCGTCGCCGTCGCCCGCTTCCAGACCCCTGTAGGCCATGTACCTGCTGGCGCCCCCGTAATCGTAATACTCCTGGACGTGAGCCACGACGGTGCCGCCCCATTCCTCGTTAAGCGTCTCCGCCACGGTCCGCTGTCCGCCCTGGTTTCCACCGCTGTCGCCGATGAAGATGATGTTCCGGAAGCCGTGCGCTTTCAGGCTTCCGGCGACGTCGGTCAGCACTGCCTCAAAGGTCTCCTGACGGACACTCATCGTACCGGGGCTCGTCATGTGGCCACTGGGCGGTTCGATACTGCCCTCAGGAACGAACTTGATGATGGGCGTGCAGATCGCGTTCCCCAACTGGCGTGCCGTGGCGTCACAGTTGGCGCGCAACACGTAGTTGTGCTTGCCCGTCACGAGCCAGGGGCCGTTCGGCTCCATCCCACCCGTAGGGACGATGGCCGTCGTCACGCCCCCGGCGAGGGCGTCCCGGACGTCCATCCATGTCATTTCTTCGAGCCACACCGTGTCCGGCGCGGGCAGCGGGTTCGGCGTGTCGGAGCAGTTGTACACACTATTGTCGCAGCTGCCGCCACCCATCGTTCGAGGGTTGGGCGCAGGCCGCTCTTGCGCGGACACCAGCATGGTCACCAGTACGACTGCGACGAGGACCAGAATTGTCTTCTTCATGTCATCTCCGAGGGCGAACGCCTTGCCGAGGCTTCAATCGAGCCGCTCGGCGTGCCCGGGTTATAGCGGCAAGGCGTCGATATCCCGCACTCCGCCACACTGTCACAAAACTTTGGTCGCGATTGTATCAGGCCTGACTGGGCCATGGAAGAATAAGAAAGCCCAGGTACTTGAAGCTAGATTTTGGGATCTTGGGTCGGGGATGGAAGCTGTCCTAAGAGGGACAATCGGGCCGCGGGTGGAGGCACGTAGCCGGTGATACCCGATAGATCCAGTTCGTCGATCTGATCGGAATCCAGGTACTGCTCGGCGTACTTCAAATAGATCTCTTCCCACATAAAGACATCGAACAGATCCGGATCAATGTGCCCATCGAGCTTGAGCCTCCCGAGGATTTCGAGCGATTCCGACAGCGTCTTGCCTTTCTTGTAGGGGCGGTCCTTGGCCGTGAGCGCCTCGAAAATATCGGCGATCCCCATGCAGCGCGCCTGAACGGACATCTGATCGCGTGTGAGCCCGCGCGGATACCCCTTGCCGTCCATACGTTCGTGGTGGCCGCCCGCGTATTCGGGAACCCTCTTCAGGTGTCGAGGCCATGGCAGCGCCTCGAGCATCTGGATTGAAATCTCGATGTGACGGTTGATGATGCGGCGTTCGGCGGCGTTCAGCGTGCCCATACGTATCGTCAGGTTCTCGATCTCGTCATCGGTAAGGAAGTCTGTTTCGCGGCCTTCGGCGTCACGCCACCGGTACTTGGACGAGATATCCTGCCACCTCAACCGATCGATGCAACACAAGCGTTGAATCGTTCTGCTGGAGTTTCAAACTCCAGCGTCTTACGCGGCCGTTCATTGAGCTCACGTGCCACCTTGTTCAGGTGCGCCTGCGAGTGCACCGATAAGTCGGTTCTCTTTGGGAAGTACTGTCGGAGCAGGCCATTCGTGTTTTCATTGGAACCACGTTGCCATGGACTCTGCGGATCGCAGAAGTAGACGTCGATGTCGGTCGCCAGGGTAAACCGCCGATGATCTCCCATTTCCTTGCCGCGATCCCAGGTCAGCGATTTATACAGCTCGGTCGGTAGTTTCTTCGCGTGCTTGATCAGTGCAGGCACGACGGTCTTGGTCTGTTTATCCGACACTTTCACCAACATCACGTAACGGGTATGGCGTTCGACCAGGGTCGCAATGTAGGTGTTGTTCGATCCCACTATCAGATCTCCCTCCCAGTGACCGGGAACGGCACGATCTTCGACCTCGGCCGGGCGCTCACGAATCGATACGATATCGGCGAGATCCCCTTTCCCGTGACCTTTGTGACTGGAATGTCGGGATCGACGAATCGTTCGTCTCGACCTCAGATGTCTAAGTAGTTCTTTCTTAAACACCCCGCGCGCCTGCACGAATAGGCTGCGATAGATCGTCTCGTGGGACACGTGATACGACTCATCCTCTGGATAGGATCGCTTCAGCCAGCCGGCGATCTGTTCGGGCGACCAATTCCGCCGGAGCTTCCTCGCCACCATTCGCCGTAACCGCGGATGGCGACCCAACTGACATCGCTTCGGGCGACGGGCCCGGTTCCAAGCCTGTTCATCGGCGACAGACGCCCGGTAGTCATCATAGCCCCCATTGCGCTGGATCTCCCGGCTCACCGTCGAGGGTGAACGCCCCAGACACTCTGCGATCGAACGCAACGACTGCTCGGCCGCGATCCCGCGGGAGATCTCCTCACGTTCCGACAGGCTCAAAGCCAACCTCGACCGTCGTCGTGGTCGAGGACGAATGCCTCCGGTATGCGCCAGCTGACAATATACAGACGATGACAGCTTGCCAAACGCTCGCCCGATCTCATGCAGAGATTCCCCTCGCCGCCACCGATCCCATACCTCCGCCTTCTCCGCCGCCGTGAAACCGAATCGCATCCCTTTCCGCATACACTCCACCTCTTCCTTTTAAGATAAAGTGTTGCGTCGATCCGTTGAGATCAGCCCCTTACCCGCTGCACGTGTTCGGGATCCATTGCCTCACTTCCGATGTTGGCAAAACGCAGAAACTCACGATCTTCGTCGATCTCGCGCAAACGCGCCCCAAAGTCCCGCTCGGCGCCGGGGGCCCGGTGTCCGCCGCCCAGCTCGGCCCGGAGCATTACGATCTCGGCGTCTCTACGGACCACTTCAAAACGAGCATCGATCGCGCCGATCCGATCGTAGATTGTCTCCAGCTTCGTCGCCTTGTCGACGACATGTACCGGTGTCGTGATCTTGCCGCAGTCGTGCAGGAGGCCTGCGATCTTCAGCTCATGGCGATCCTCATCGGTCATGGAGAAGTTCTTGAGCGGTCCCACGTTGCAGTCGGTAACAGCCTCGGCAAGCATCATGGTCAGCAACGGCACACGGTCGCAGTGCGCGCCTGTATAGGGAGATCTATGAAAGGGGATGTCAAGAGAAACACCTCCCCGACGGGCTACCAGCCGGACACAGAATAATTGTCGGGCAGCCAGCCTCACTGTTCCGTTAAGCGAATTCCGAGTCGGGCAACTTCAAGAACAAGCCGTCGATCGAATAGACAGTCGTTCGAAAACTGAACAGCAATAATTTGGATCGGTGATGCCGACCATAGATCTATCTGAGCCTCGGTGGGCTATCGCTGTTTCGGGTCGTGCGAGGGGGGATAGAGACTATATGGTGTCCTGCAAAAATGATGCTGCGGACAACGCCTATACCAGATCCTCACCCTCGATCCGTCCGTTTCCGTTCCTGTCGGTTTGTGCCTGTTCAGGTTTTGCCGCCAGGGAATCAGAAACGGCTATGTCGTTGCATTCAGTTTCTTCGGGTCGAACGTCTCTCCTTTCTTCCACATCGTCAAAGCCACGGTTGCGATCTTGCGTGCCACGGTCAGCCGAGCCATTTCCGGTCGCATGCCCTTCCCCTCGAGACGGTCCAGATACGGCTGCCAGAAGTGGCTCACACCGCCGGGGGTGGCAGCCGAGATGAAAGCGGTCTTCAGGCGTCGGTTACAGTTCCGGTTCAGTCCCCGCGTGGCCACGGGTTTGGATCGCCGTACGACACGGCCCCCTCGCAGTTCGTACTCGGCACTGCTGTGCGTGACCACGGCCAAGCCGCTGTAGCTCCAGAACTGCCGCTTGGTCCGGAAACGATATGGCGTATCAGCCGTAGCCACGATCTGTGCCGATCGGATCGGACCCAGCTGAGGAATCGTCCGTAACAGACCTACGGCGCGGTGGCGCCGGCCTTCGGCGATCAACTGGGCTTTGGCTTGCTTCCGCAGCTCCCGGACCTGGTCCAACTGTTCGTACAGCCACGCCACACGCTGACGCATCCCGGCTTCGGGCAGCTTACCGAGCCACTGCTCTCGCTGTCTCACCGAGTACACTCCGATTCCTGCGGTTCGGATGCCACGACTCCGATACATCGATTTGATTCGGGTCATCGTCCTTTGCGTATCGACGGAGAACGTCTCATACGCACGCACCATTTGTTTGAGTCTCCGTGTCTTGTCGTGTCCGTGCCAGACTGACTCCACCAGTCCGGCTCGCAACAACTCTGCCAGCTTCCTGGCATCGATCTTGTCTCCCTTCGACCCGGCAGTCAGTAGTTTGTTCCGTCGCGGATTGCACACCACCACTTCCTTAACGAGATCCCGAATCACTTCGTGCAGCCACTCGGCTTGCGTGGTCTCCTCCAGCGTCACATGCACCGGTCCGCTCACACCTTCGATCATTCGCCGGATCGCCGCTGCCTCGGTCCCCACGATCGTCTCCATCACGGTCTTGCCTTCGGCGTTCACTACCGCAACCACAGTCGTTGCCTGGTGGACATCCATCCCCATATACTTGTCTCGTTTCATTACAACGCTCCTTTCTGGGATCAACGCTGTTACGTTGATCAGGTTTGTTGAGAGTTTTCTCTCAACAAACCCCCAGATAAGGGGCGTCCTTTCATACTGCGACTTGTCGTCGATTGCTCCGTTGACCAGCGCGATGAATGACTCGAACAGGACCTCCAGATGGTTGATCAACAACCGGTTCGTGAGCGCAATCGCCGCCTGCGATGCGAGCGACTCGGCAAGTTGCTGATCTTCGGACGAGAACGGGACGACGGTCCCTGCTCGGTCCCTGGCGTTCAGCAACTGCAGCACGCCGATGATCTCGTTCTCGTGGTTCTTCATCGGTATCGTCAGGAACGACTTCGACCGGTAACCGGTTTTCCGGTCGAACGCGCGGGTACCCGAGAAGTCGAAACCCTCTTCCGAATACGCGTCCGCGATGTTCATTGAGACGTCGTGGTGGTAGGCATAGGTCACGACGTTCGAATGGATCGGCCTTTCTTCCTCGTCGTAGAGGGGTAGTGGTCGAAATGGGAGTTCCGCACCGGTGGTGCCGCCCATCGCGATGCCGAGCGAATCGGTGCGCATGATTTCGAACTGGAGGGTGCGTTCATCCGTGACCCGGTAGAGCGTTCCGCCGTCGGCGTTGGTCGTACTCTGTGCTGCCACCAGAATCGTCTCGAGCAACCGGTCGATATCGGTTTCGCCTGAGAGCGCCAAGCCGACCTGGACGAGCTGTTCCAGGCGGCCGAGCAGATTGTCCGCATCCGGTTGGATCTCGATGCCGTCGACACCTAGATGTGGGGAAAACGGCAGTACCCGGACGCCGCCGGTGAGGCCTTTGAACCCCGGTTCGATATCGTCCCGCCTTAGTGGGCGCATGTCACAGCCATTCCCGTTTCTTCCTGGGTGTTCGATTGGACGCACGTGGGCTGGTCCCACAATGGTCTTATCGGTCCCGCGGAGAGATTTGTTTAGCTGACAGGACCTGTCAAATCGCTGGTGGGGTGTCCATCATTCATGGTATTCAAACGCGGGGGATGAACAGCAGGCCAATTTCGAACTGACGGGAGTCAACATGCTCGGAACCACCCAGTACATTACGCTCGAAACGGCGAAGCAGATGATGGCGGCCGCCCAAGCCAAAGCGTCGGAGAACAGCTGGAACGTTGCCATCACGATCGTCGATGTGTCCGGCAACCTCATCATGTTCCAGAAGATGGATGGAACACAGATGGGCAGCATCGCCGTTTCGATTGGCAAGGCTCGAACCGCGGCGACTTTCAACCGGCCGACGAAGGCGATGGAAGAGATGATCGCCGGCGGCCGCACGGCCTTCGTGGCGATCGACGGTATCGTTCCGGTTCAGGGGGGCGTGCCCGTCGTGGTCGACGATGCGGTGATCGGGGCCGTCGGCGTGAGCGGCGTGACCTCAGAACAGGATGAGCAGGTGGCGATGGCGGGGATCGGCGCGCTCGGGTAGTTTCGAGTGGTCTTAGCCGCCTGAAGCTGTAGTGGCGCTCTATTGAGCGCCGCTACAGTGAAAAGCCTCTTTGCTCCGCGGCCGAGGTAAATGAAAAGTCAGAGTTCGAGCTTTCCGTCAATCACCATGTCGGAGAGCTTGAACTTCTTCTTGAACCTCAAACCCTCGATATCGACATTCAGCTCGGCATCCTTGTCGGCAAGAGTTACCGGATCGGTCTTGGGAAACGTCAGGTAGACCTCGCCCCGGGCAGCATCGACGCGAACCTGGGCGACGAAGATTGGTTCCTTGCCCTTTCGGTCCAACGAAATCTTCGATTCGATGTCCTCGATGCCTTCGAATCCCTTGGCCACATCCGGCGGCAGCCTTCCGATAACGAGCAGGTAATGCTCGTCCTCCAGTTCGAGATACTGCTGCTGTTGGTCGGTCACCAGATTCCGGTTGCCGACCTCCCCCTTGACGATTGCTTTCTTGAACGGCAGCGCGCTCTGCCAGGAAATAACGATGGGAATCGTTTCTGAACTGCCTACCCTGTTGAAGCTGGTGCCGCCACCGCCGGCGGCCGTGACATCCCTCGCGCTCACGTCGCTTCCGACGGCGGCGTTGGCGTTAAACGCCGAACCGCGGCCCACCTTGACCGAGGCTCGCTGGGCCCAGGGCGAATCCGACTTCAATTTCAGAACTTCCCGGATGTCCCACTCGAGAAAATTCTTCTTGTCCCAGAAATCGTCAGCCCACGCCACCGAGCCGGTCAGGGCGACCATAGCAACAATCCCAATGACTTTCTTCAGCACTCCGCACCTCACAAAGTGAAATCGACTGTCTAGCCGCCCGGACCGCGCCCTCCGCGGCCACGGCGCATTTCATCCGAGGTCAGAAAACCATCTTCGTTGGCGTCTCTCCGGTTGAACATCTGTTCCTGCCCCGTCCATTCTTCTCGTGAGACTTTCCCGTCGCCGTTCGTATCCATCTCGGCCAGGGCCCCCGGAGCGTTTGCTCCACCCCGTCCGCGTCCTCGACCTCGCCCGGCGCCAGCCCCAATCTCCTCTTCCGACACCAAGCCGTCGCCGTCAGCGTCGAGCATCTCGAACATTTCGGTTGGACCCTGAAACTCCGCTGCCGAGATGTTCCCGTCGCCATCGGCGTCCATTGCCTGGAATCGAGCCTGCGGGTTTCCTCTGCCACGGCCGCCGCGCTGAACCTCGCCAAGGGTCAGGAATCCGTCGCCGTCAGCGTCGAATCGCTCGAAGACATCGCTCTCGCCAGCCCATTCTTCGGCCGATATCCTGCCGTCCGCATCCGCATCCATGACTCCCATGCCCTCGCCCCGGCCTCCGGGCATGCCTCCACGGGCGCCGCGCGCGCCACCTCCGCCGCGTCGCGCCCGACGCGCACCGGGTTGCTCGCCATAGGGCGTAATCTCACCGTCCATCGCGATCTCGAGTGCCGCCATCGCTTCGGGAACGTTGAACCCTCCCGGGCCGGGTTGGCCCTTGTAGGCGATCCTGCCGTCGGAGCCGACGACGTAGATGCGGTCGGGGAAGGCGGCGTATAAGTTCGCGACCCGGTCATCGATCTTGTCGAGGATGGTCGGCATAGAAACCTGCAACGACGTCGTACAGAGCTCCGCCACCTCGGCCCGTTCGGCGTCGGTCTTCGGCTGTTCGATCAGGACCCCTTCGATGACGTTGGCCGCACCGAGGTTTCCGTCGGTCGGGTGGGCTTCGCGAATGTAGACGAAGAAGAAGTTGGCCTCGTCTTTCTTGTCCTGGTACCAGTTTTCGATGTCACCGACATCGCGCCGAAACGGCCCTCACGTGTAGCTGGTAAACACCAGCGCGGTCGGTCGTCCACCGAGTTCCGACATCGTGATCTGTTGTTTGCCGTCTTTGGTGTTGAGGGTGAATTCGGGCGCAACGTCGCCCGGCATCGGGCCGACACCGCGTCTTCCGGCAGGTCTCTGCGCCAGTGCTGCTCCTGTGGAGACGACCAGGAGCAGGACCACTATTTTCCAAGTCTTCATAAGTCTCAACCTCTCAGACTTCCTTGCTTCAGATACTAGTGACCAAAGTGCGTCGAGACAAGTTTAACCGTTACGTCGTTGGGGGCGGTGTAAAGGTGTGTAAGATCATCGGTTTGCCCGATCAACGCCGGACGACATATGACTCGGTGACGTTCCGGACCGACGTGGTACCGGACTGCCTCATGACGAGCTCCAGCTCGCGTTGAAGGATCTCGAGGACTCTCTCGACGCCCGGTTGTCCAAACGCCCCTAGTCCCCAAATGTAAGGTCTGCCGATGCAGACCGCGCTTGCGCCCATCGCCAGGGCCTTGAACACATCCGTGCCGCGACGGAAGCCGCCGTCGATCAACACCGGTATTCGGCCCTGAACAGCTTCAACGACCTCGGGCAGAGTTTCGATCGTGCCTCGCCCCGTCTCGGCTGCGCGTCCGCCGTGGTTGGAGACGATGATGGCGTCGATGCCGTTCTCGACCGCGAGCTGGGCGTCTTCACGCGCTTCGATGCCCTTCAGGATGAGCCGACCACGAACGACGTCCCGAAGCTGCCGAACGAACTCCCAGGTCAGGGCGGAATTCGGCCCGCGCGCCGCGGCGATTTCCGGAGCGAGTCCCGCGAGCATCGGCTTTCTGGAGCTGCCCGGCTGGTGGCAGGTCGAGCATGTCCGCGTGTCCGTCCGCGCAAACCGCTCATCCGTTTCGGTGTTCCTCCCCCCCAACAGGTCGATGGTCAGGACGATTGCCGGACTGCCGGCTGCCTCGGCGCGCTCGACCAGCGCTCGCGAGACCGTAAGGCTTCCCTGTGGGTAGAGCTGGTACCAAACGGGCGCTCCACGTGCCTCGGTAACGTCTTCCACCGACGACGACGCCACACTCCGGGCCAACCGTGAGGGGTTCACGAAGTTTGCGATTACGTCCGCGCCGTCTGGTCGACGTCAGCAACATCGATACCTCGATCGAACTACTTCGGGCTCAACCTGAACAGCCCGATCATCCTCTGCCCGGTCGGCAGCCAGAAGGCCTTCCATCCCGAGGGCGAGATCGCCGTAGCTCGGGCTGCGAAGGCGACGCCGGTAGCCATATATCCGAAATGCGCCGGAGGGATCGTCCGTTGGGCGACGGCCTCGAAATCGAACACGTTGATCGCGTCTTCCGACCTGGTGATCAGTTCCGGATTCTGGATCAACCGTCCAAGCAATTCCGGCGTACTTCCGAGCGAGCCCATCGCCAGCAACGGACTGCAGGCAAGGAATCTCAAGAAGCGCCTGCGATTTTCCACCACACCGGTTTGCTGCCTCATCGCCTACCTCCCGTACTTGGAATCAGTGAATCGAATGCCTCGCGCATTCGTATTCCATCAGAAAAGGAGAGCGGTGGAGAAGAAAAACCGGAGGCGTGAAGCTACCGGGCCCGTGCTGCTCTGAAATCCGGCTTCGTGTCTTCGAGGATTTCCATGATCGCCGAGCGGTCGGAGCTTGTCAGGTGGGCAAAATCTCCAGGAGGCACATCGCCACCCAGAACTTCCCTCAGGCGGCGATACACGTGGTCTTTGACGATATCCGGCAGCCTGTCGAAGGCCTCGGAATAGATGAGGTAGCTGCACGGGTAACGAAAGAGCCGGGTCGTGAGGTCCAGCTGTCGCAGTGATCGACCCAGGGAGTCCTTCGGGCCGCCATCGGCAAAGCGGGCGGCAAAACCGGATGTTCCGCGTAGAGGGCCTTCAAGTCTTGTTTCGTCGACGAACAGTATTGCGCGGACGAGCGGTTCGGTGATGCCTTGGATGAGGCGATTTGTATCCTCGGAGACGAGGGCCTCGTCGCGTCCAGCTTCGCGGTTGCGTGCCCGTTCTTCGTGGAGTGCCTGTCGTGTGTCGAAGTTCACCCGTGTGATCGTGTTCTGCAACGCAACCTGGTGTTCGACGACCATCAGCGCGGCGATGTCGCTGTGCCCGCCGAGGTAACGCTCCGGATCGATCAGCGTACCGAGGTCGGTCACGTTACCGGTGGCCAACAGATCGAGATCCTGCAGCTCTGCGGGATCTCGCACAACGAGGTTGCCCAGGTGCCCCTGCTCGCCGTGGGTTCCCGTGACGTACCAACCGCCCCACCGGCTCCTAAGCGGAGTACGGTCGCTCGTGATGATCCAGGCCTCATGGGAGACCAGCTGCCCTTGCGTATCTGTGTATCCCGAGCCAAGGATGAAGCGCGGCACGCCGCCGCCGGTCATCGAATAGGAGTCGTGGCACTGGAGACAGACAGCCGTCTTTCGTTCGATCCGGGGCCCGGCATCCTCGGTCTGGTCCAGCGTGTAGAAGACGGGCCCGAGATCCGGGTCCATCGCGGCCAGCTCGAGCGAGCCGCTGCCCGGCGTCCATGCCACATAGACGTCATCGTCGAAGTAGATGGCACGGGGATTCTCCGGTGAAATGCGCGACGTCTGAACACTCGTCTTGGAGAACACCAGAACCTGCGAATCGGCGTCGATGCCGAGTGCGGTCAGAAGCGAAGCCAGGTAGCCGTTCTCGCCTTCGAATTCCAGCGTTCGGGCGCCCTCCTCGATCTGTCCGGAAAGCCGGCCAAGTCGGTCGGTCGGCTCGTTCGTCGAGTATCCGATCGCTGCGTATTCCACCTCGTAGCGCAACCCGAGCGTCTGGGCGAGGGCGACAGGGAAAGAGACACTGAGCGCGAACAAGAGAATCCAGGATCGAATTGTGGGGCGCTGATTCATTGCTTCAGAGCAAATTATGCCACGAACGCTGATAGAGTTTACGATTAGAGTTCTGCCACGGGCTCCTGGATCCGAGGCTGTTCCAGAAGGATCGAGGTCGTTCATCCAGCATCAACACTAGGAACACATAGATGGCCGTTACGAATCGCGTTTTCAACTTCTCCGCCGGTCCCGCCGTCCTGCCCCTGTCCGTCCTCGCCGAAGCACAGCGTGACCTGGTTGCGCTGCCCGGCGTCGGCATGTCCATTCTCGAGATCAGCCACCGCTCGGGTACGTTCGAGTCCATCTTCACCGCGGCCATCGACGCATTGCGTAACGTCGCAGCAATCCCGGACAACTACAAGATCCTGATGCTGCAAGGCGGCGCGAGCTTGCAGTTCACGATGGTTCCGATGAACCTGCTGGGGTCGGGGAAGACAGCGGACTACATCGATACGGGATCCTGGTCTAAGAAGGCCATCAAAGAAGCGCGCCGCGTCGGAGCTGTCAACGTCGCCGCAACTACCGCGGAAGACAACTACAGCCGGATTCCGGCTGCCGACGAGATCCGTCTTACTCCCGATGCGTCCTACGTCCACATCACCGGCAACAACACGATCGCCGGTACTGAGTGGGCGGCCCTGCCCGAAGTGGGCGATCGACCGATCGTCAGCGACGCGTCTTCCCACATCCTGAGCGGTCCTGTCGACGTTTCGAAATACGGTGTGATCTATGCGGGAGCACAGAAGAACCTCGGCCCCTCCGGCGTGACGCTGGTGATCATCCGGGAGGACCTCATCGAGCGATCCTCGGCCGACCTGCCGACGATGCTCAGCTACCGCACGCACGTGGACAACGACTCCCACTTCAACACCCCGAACACCTTCGGCGTGTACATCCTCGGCCTGACGATGAAGTGGCTTCTCTCCCAGGGGGGACTTTCCGGCATCGCCGAAGTCAACGAAAGGAAGGCGGCCAAGCTCTATGCCGAGATTGATCGGACCGGTTTCTACCGAGGCGCGGCCCGGAAAGACAGCCGGTCACGGATGAACGTGACGTTTCGGCTGGAGGCCGAGGAAGCCGAGAAGGCTTTCGTTGCCCAAGCTGTAGCGGCCGGCTTCGAGGGCCTCAAGGGGCATCGCTCTGTTGGCGGGATGCGCGCGTCGATCTACAACGCGTTTCCGGAAGAAGGCGTGGACGCGCTGGTAGATTTCATGCAGGAGTTTGAACGGAAACAAGGCTAGAAGGATAGGGACACCGCCGCGCCGACCCTCCCCCCGAACAGAATCGGCACCACGACGATCGAAAGGTCGGTTTCCCGCCCCATTCTGCGGGCCACCGTTCGTCCCACGATGTATCCCACCGTGGCTCCGGCGACGACGTCGCTCAAATAGTGCTTGCTCCGGTCCAGGCGCGAAACCGCGACAAAGCTAGCCACAGCGTACCCAGCGATCGTGCCGGGCAGCCCGTAGTGATAGTCGATGACCGCCGCCACGGCAAACATGCTGGACGAGTGTCCGGACGGAAAAGATAGCCGGTTGCTGCCGTCCGGACGTGTACGCCCGATGGCGTACTTCATTCCCGTTGTAAGCAGCCCGTTCAATGCGGTCGCCTGAGCCATGTCGTAGGTGAACCTCCTGAACCGGCTGTCGTCGGTCATCTGTCCCGCGATCAAGAAGCCACCGACTGCCCCGATCAGAATCGGTCCTCGCCCGAGTTGATGGCCGAAGTGATGTTCAAGAACCCCGAGCCGATTGCCGCCGTCAAAATACCGTTCCAACTTTCGGTCGACAGGATGGGTAGCAGCGGTCAGGCCTGCACCGACCAGCAAGGGCAGCAGGATGTCGTGTGAAAACAGTGCGCGGGAGTTACGAGCCAGGTCCGCCGGAATGTCCTTGAGTGTAGGAAGGCGTGAAGAAGCGGGCTCCGCGCCTTGAGCCCTCAGTGCCCACGGTGCGCTCACGATCAGCGTAAGAATAATGAGCAGGCGTCGCGAACAGCGGTGCAGAGAGCTTGCCCGATTTGGCAACATCGCCCACCATTTAGCCCGGGAATCGATCGGGTTGTCGAGCTAATACCGGTTTACTGACCGGCCTTCTGCTTCCGTTCGTTTGGATCCAGGTATCGCTTGCGGAGCCGGAGGGCAGTCGGGGTGACTTCGATAAGCTCGTCGCCACGGATGAACTCGATCGACTGTTCCAGCGACATCCGGAGTGGAGGCACAAGCCTTTCGAAGTTGTCGGAAGTAGATGACCGCATGTTCGTCAGCTTCTTTTCTTTTGTGATGTTGACGTCGAGGTCCGTGTCGCGGCTGTTTTCGCCAACGAGCATACCGCGGTAGACGCTTTCGGTCGGAGCCAGGAAGAGCTCGCCGCGCTCCTGCAGGTTGACCACGGCGTAACCGGTGACCCGGCCGGTCCGATCCGCAACCAGGGCGCCCGTGGTTCGGTGGACAATGTCACCCGCCCACGGCCGGTACCCGCTGAACATGTGCGTCAGGATGCCCGTGCCCTTGGTGTCGGTGAGGAATTCGGTCCGGTAGCCAATCAGGCCCCGGCTCGGCAGGTCGAACTCCAGCCGTACACGTCCCGAACCGTGATTGATCATCTTCACCATGACGCCCTTGCGCGTCGCGAGTTTCTGAACGACAACGCCCATGTATTCCTCCGGCGTGTCGATCAGAGCGGATTCGAACGGTTCGTTGACAATTCCGTCAACCGTCTTCGTAATGACGCGCGGCATCCCGACCGAAAATTCGTAGCTTTCGCGCCGCATCTGTTCGATCAGGATAGCGAGCTGCAGCTCCCCGCGTCCGTACACCTGGAAACGGTCCGGCGAGTCGGTGGTTTCCACCCGCATCGCCATGTTGTGCTCCGCCTCCTTCATCAGTCGCTCCCGGATGTGTCGGGAAGTAACAAACTGACCCTCCTTGCCACTGAACGGCGAGTTGTTGATGGAGAACTCCATCGACATGGTCGGTTCGTCGACCTGCAAGGGCGGGAGCGGGTGCGGGTCGTCGCCGTCGGCAATGCTCTCGCCGAGGCCGATCCCGGTCATGCCGGCCACGGCCACGATATCTCCCGGTCCCGCCTCGTCGATAGGGACACGGTCGAGTCCCTCATATGCGAACAGTTCGGTGACCCCGGCGCGGGTCGTGGAGCCATCCCTGTGGCAGAGAGTCACCCGCTGTCGGCCCCGGAGTGTTCCCGCCACGATTCTCCCGATCGCCATCGGGCCAAGATACTCGTCGGGCTGCACATTCGTGACGAGCATCTGGAACGAACGGTCTCGATCGCCCGAGGGCGGCGGGACATGGTCCACGATCAGGTCGAACAACGGCCTCAGGTCGTTCATCGCCGCCCCGAGTTTCCCCGCGCACTTGCCTTCTCTCGCTACCGCATACACGACCGGGAATTCGATCTGGCTTTCGGTCGCGTCCAGGTCGATGAACAGGTCGTATATTTCGTTCAGTACTTCTTCGGGACGGGCGTCCTTACGGTCGATCTTATTGATCACGACGATCGCCGGCAGTGACAGCGCCAGGGCCTTGGAGAGAACGAACCGCGTCTGGGGTAGGGGGCCTTCGGCGGCATCGACGAGCAGCATGATGCCGTCCACCATCCGCAACGTGCGTTCGACCTCGCCGCCGAAGTCCGCGTGACCTGGCGTATCGACGATGTTGATCTTGATGTCGCCGTACCGGATGGCCGTGTTCTTGGCCATGATCGTGATGCCCTTCTCGCGCTCGAGGTCCATCGAATCCAAGACCCGTTCCTGGACAGCTTGATTCTTCCGGAAGGTTCCGCTCTGCCAGAGCATGGCGTCGACCAGCGTCGTCTTGCCGTGGTCGACGTGGGCGACAATGGCGATGTTGCGAAGCTTCATTCTATTTCTCGTCCCGTTCGCCCATGGTGAGCGTCGCTCAAAGATGTAGCGTAGAACCGACCTTCACGAAGGCCGGACAGTTGATCCCAAGCATGTTGGGCCAACCCACAAGAATAGCTTTGTTTGGACGGAGAAGGGAAGAGGCGTTGTTGTCAATGCCTCCCTGGGCGGTAGTATCGTGACTGGAGATGAAGACCTTCCCAAACCTGGTCACTCGAAAGGCTCTTCTGACGCTGATCATCACCCTGGCGGGAATCGGCTCGGGTGTTCCGATCGCTGCCGCTCAGGCCGTTGCGACCGAGGAATGCCCTGAACTCGTGCAGCTTCTCGAGCCCAGGGACTGGTTGGAACGGCTGGTCAACCCGGTGCTGGAGACACCCGCGGATGTCGCGGAGACCGTCGAACGATACCGCGTCATTCGGAGGTGTTTCGCGGCCGGGGCCGGACCCGCGGCGTCGTTCTCGGGTCGGACGACAACCGTGCGGCGTCATGTTGAACTGTTTCTGTCGTTCGCGGCTCCGATCGAGACCGGGGGAGACGGGTCGGCTTCAGCCGAAACCATCGACCTCGCCACCAGCCGTGATCCAGCGATTCTCCGGTTGCGGGAAGAGCTCGGCCTTGCCCCTCCCGAGGGTTTCATCTTCGTACGGTATTTCAACGAGAGATCCCAGATGCCGGAGAACATTCGCCCGGCGTTCGACAATCCCCAGACGCAGGCCGTCACAATCTCACGCTACGTTGCCGTCCTGACGCCGGTGCCCCGCAGCCTTTCGGAGGGTCGATTGATCGACGATGCGATGCGGGCGACGTTTTCGCATGAGCTGGTTCATGCTTTCCTGAATGCCAGGCTCGGCGCCGCAGAAGACTTCCCAGCCTGGTTTCACGAGGCAATGGCGATCCACTTCAGCGGCAGCGGCAGAGCTCACGTCGTCCTGAATCCTGTCGATGGAGGAATGCTTCGGATCGGTCCGGTCGTCCAATACGAGGAATACGAGCGCATCTTTCTCTATCTCGAGTCTTTCCTGGGTCAGGACAGCTTCTACCGGACATTGCGCGAAGCAGTGGAGCGAGGGAATGCGTCCCTGGTCCTGAATGCGGCCGGCCTTGCGTCCTACGACGACCTTGTAGTGGCGGCGAATTCCTGGGCACGGTGGTGGCCGATTCCGGCAAGCTTCATCACGGGTTCAAACGCGCTGTGGACCCTGGCAGCCCTGGCCGTGGCGTCCCTCGGCCTCTTCTCCTTGTGGAAACGCTGGCAGCCTGCCGTCGTCGGTTCCGCACTCGAAAGAGGGTTGCGCTCTGATCTGATCGCAGCCGTGAAGACCGGCGATGCTGAGTCCGTCGGGTACCTGCTCAATTCAGGCGCCGATCCGAACGCCGAGGCCGACGACTGGAGCATGTTGACCTGGGCCGTCTGGTACGGCTTGGAACAGGTCGTCGAGGTGTTGCTTGCGCGGGGGGCCGTGGCAACGGACGGTATGGTGGATCTCGCGGTGCGACAGGGTGGCTCTCCGCAGATGGTCCGGATGCTCACCGACGCAGTTACGCGTCACGATGAGGGGTCCAAGGCCCAGAGGTTTTAGCTAGTAGCCCCGCGCGGAGCGTACCCGCATCTCTTCTGTAGGTGCGGTCTATGACCGCACAACCCACCGGATCACGGTTTCGTCAGGTATATTCAGAGTAGTTACGGGAGGTGTCGACATGCGCATTGGCATTCCTACTGAAATCAAACCCAAAGAAGGCCGGGTGGCCTTGATTCCGGCCGCCGCTGCCGAACTGGTGCGGGCGGGCCACGAGGTCTACCTGCAATCCCTTGCCGGCTTGTCGACCGGCTACCCCGACGAAGCGTTCACCGATGTGGGTGTCAAGATCGCTCCGGACGCCGCCGAACTATACGGGCGAGCCGAGATGTTGGTGAAGGTCAAGGAACCGATCGAAGCAGAGTTCGAGCACCTTCGTTCGGACCACCTGCTGTTCTGTTTCCTCCACCTCGCAGCGGTCCCCGAACTCGCTCGGGTACTCCAGGACAAAGGCCTGACGGCAGTGGCGTTCGAAACCGTCGAAGAGTACGGTGGGACGCCGATCCTTGCGCCGATGAGTGAGATTGCGGGCAGGCTCGCGACTCAGATCGGGACCACGTTGCTGCACGGGCATAACGGAGGTCGGGGAATCATGCTGGGTGGGCTGCCTTCGGCCGATAGGGGCCACGTGGTGGTTATCGGAGCCGGCAGCGTCGGGATCAACGCGGCCGAAGTCGCTGCCGCGCTCGGCGCTCGCGTCACGGTGTTCGCCAGGAGCCGGAAGAGCCATGAGCGCGCCCACGCGCTGGGCTCCAACGTGACCGGGCTTCCTGCCTACCGAAGTCTTGTTCAGGAAGCGGTCAGCGAAGCGGATCTTCTCGTCGGCGCCGTGCTGACGCCCGGCGCCCGCGCGGCGAAAGCTGTGGACGTGGAAATGGTCCGGCGGATGAAGCCGGGCAGCGTGATCGTGGACGTGTCGGTAGACCAGGGGGGATGCGTGGAGACCATACGCCCAACCACGTACGCCGACCCGACCTACGTCCTTCATGACGTCGTCCATTTCGGTGTGACGAACATGCCTGGTGCCGTTCCGAGAACAAGTTCCGAGGCCCTCTCCAGCGTCCTGTTGCCGTACACGCTCCGGCTTGCCTTGGACCCGGAATTGAAGGACCCTGTTTTTTCTCGAGCTGCCAATGTTGTGGCCGGGAAGATCGTGCATCCCGCGGTCGCGGATGCGCTGAGGGAAACGGCGTGACCACATTTTAGGATCTGTTTCGAGGGTCTCATGAGCGAGTTAGCCAGAGCGGAAGCTGACGCCTACGTTGAAAAGTTCATGCGAGGGTTGATCCGGAGAAATCCCGGTCAGCCTGAGTTCCACCAGGCCGTTCGGCACGTCGCAGAAAACCTTGCGCTTTTCATCCTCGAACACCCCGAGTACGAGAAGGCACAGATCCTCGAACGGATGACCGAGCCCGATCGCATCATCACCTTCCGGGTGACGTGGCAGGATGACCAGGGATCGATCCGTGTGAATCGCGCATGGCGGGTTCAGGTCAACAACGCCATCGGACCCTACAAGGGCGGAATGCGGTTTCACCCATCGGTCACGCTGAGCATCCTGAAGTTTCTCGGTTTCGAACAGGTCTTCAAGAACAGCTTGACCGGACTGCCGATGGGCGGTGCCAAGGGTGGATCGAATTTCAACCCGAAGGCCAAGAGCGATGCGGAAGTGATGCGTTTCTGTCAGTCGCTGATGACTGAACTGCGCCGCTACATCGGAGAGGATATCGACGTACCCGCCGGCGACATTGGAGTGGGTTCCCGGGAGATCAGCTATCTGTTCGGCCAGTACAAGCGTATGTCGAATCGTTTTGTCGGGGTCCTGACGGGCAAAGGCTTGAGCTTCGGTGGCAGCCTGATCCGGACCGAGGCCACCGGCTACGGGTGTGTGTACTTCATGCAGAGAATGCTCGAAGGCCGGGGCCAGGGCGTCGAGGGGAAGACGTGCGCGGTGTCCGGGTCGGGGAACGTTGCTCTGTACACGATGGAGAAGTTGATCGATGAGGGCGCGCGACCGGTGACTGCGTCCGATTCCGGGGGCTTCATCCACGACCCCGACGGCATCGACACTGTGAAACTTCAGTTCCTCAAAGAGCTGAAGGAAGTCCGGCGGGGAAGGATCCGCGAGTATGTCGATCAGTTCGAAGGCGCGACATTTCACTACAAGGAATCGCCCTGGGGCGTCCCGGTCGATCTGGCGTTCCCCTGCGCGACCCAGAACGAGCTCGATGTCGATGCGGCTCGCGTGCTGCTGGACAACGGTCTGAAAGCGATCGCCGAAGGCGCCAACATGCCGTGCACGGCTGAAGCGCTCTCGTTGTTCCTGCGCGCCAAGATACCGGTAGGCCCAGCCAAGGCCGCCAATGCCGGTGGGGTTGCCGTGTCAGGTCTTGAGCAAAGCCAGAATGCCCAGCGGATTTCCTGGTCCCGGGAGGAAGTCGACGAGCGTCTCGGGCACATCATGACGAACATCCACGCGCGTTGCGCCCAGTACGGTTACGAATCGGACGGATACGTCAACTACGTGAAGGGCGCCGATGTCGGCGGTTTCGTAAAGGTCGCCGATGCGATGCTGGCTTACGGCGTTGTCTGACGACGGGTCCTCTTCCTCCTGTCGTGTTCAACCAACTAGGCCTAAAACAAGCGCATAACCAGTCCGCCAACGGCCAGGTTGCGCGCATAAAATTCGAGGCATAGAATCCCGCTCCCGGATCGTTTTATCCAGGTATCGGGTTTCTGTTGGATCTGTTTCAGTTCAGCCTCGATGGTGTTGGAGCGGTTGACAGAAACCGGGACCTCGATCGCCCGGGCTCAGGGCCATGATCGGGTCAGCATCGCAGAGGTTGATGCAGCACATCCACGGCACGGAACAAGACCGGCAACCACCGGTTCCAGGCCAGAATCCTGAAGAGGATGCGCCGCCCGGTGCGCACGAGCTGACAAGGCACGAACATGAAGGCGTTTAGAAACGTCTTGAACTCCATGTGCAGTACCGTCTGTTTCTCGGCCTGATACTTCTGGCCCCAGCGTCCGGTTTCGGGCAGCAGCAACGCAAACCACGCCTTCAGTGTCCAGGCCAGCGACGCCATGACCATGTAGGCCCCGTTGCTGGTCTGATCCCCGACCGGCATCCTCAAGGCCTGAACGCCGTTCTTGAGCTGCTCAATGAGATTCTCTTGATTGCACCGTTGATTCGCACGGAGCACAATCTGGCTGGCCGAATCCGAGCGGTTGGTAATGTAGAAGAAGTATCGGATGTCGTCGAACAACACCTGTTCGCCTTTGGCCACCGACAGATTCTTCCGCACCACGACAACGCGGTAGTCCCGGTCGCAGGCTCTGGGCCGATACGCAAACTCGGCCACATCCTCGCCCTGCAACCGGATATTGTCGAAACCGCGCTCACGAACGACTTGTTCCTTCACGTTGTCGGGACGTTGGCGCGGTTCGGTGGCCACCGCGTACTTGGCGGGCCGTTCCAGACGCGTCCATTGGTGCGGTTCCAGTTCATCGGCCAGCGCCACCAGATTCTGCATGGCGTCGATGCCGAAGATGAATCCCACGCCCTGGTCGTCCCATCCATCCAGGTGCCGGGTCTGGCTGAAGTCGGTGTCCCCGCGCAGCAGGATCTGGCGAAACCCGCCTCGACGGCACAGCGCGATGGCCTGGTCGAACCGTGCGGCCGCTCCCTCATGCGAGGGCCGGTTACCGCTGCGATTGACCAGGTACAGCGGCTCTTGAGTATTCGCCAGCGAAATCACCAGCGGGTGATACCCCCAGGTCCCGTTGTAGGCCACGTCCATTCCTTGCTTGCATTCGCCTGTGGTTTCAGCCAGTGTCCCATCGGCGTCCAACACCGCTTCTTCGAAAAACGCCTCGGGCTGCTGGCGCCAGACTCGCAGCCGGACTTGATTCGTCGCCTCCATCAGAGACTCCACGTCGCTGGGCTCAAATCTCCGGCAGAAGTCTCCCGCCGTCGTCGGGTCCGGAATCCGTTGCGCTCCCAGCGCATCCAGATACACTTCGTCGTTGCGCCGCAACTCGATGTCCTCCAGGCACGTCCCTCCATTCAACGCGTTATAGGCGATGTTCAGCACGTGATCCGATTCGTGATACGGCAAGTGCCGCTTCAGCACATGCACACTCTCGTCGATGGCTTTGACCAGCCCCGTCCGCCGCGCCACCAACTGCATCATCCCGATTCCGCCCACCGCCGTGCCGCGCGTCCGCTCTCCCATCTCATAATGAATGTTGCTCGCCGAAAACATCGGCGCCGCCTGATCTGTCCAATTCCGGTCCGCAAGCCGGCGCTCGATTCGCCGCTTGCGGTTCTTCATGTTCTTGCGCGTATAATCGTTCATCCGAAATGCCTCCTTTTCCGTAGACTCTTTCCAAGTCTTTATTCACACGGAACGGGGGCATTTCGGGTACTTCTGCTGCTATGCCGCTATCAATACCTCGTCAATCACGCTTGATCAGGGACTAGGTGGAAAGACCGACTTTCGGTTTCGCCCCAAGGCCGCTCATTTCGTTGATCCCCTGAGGCTTACCCCGCGTGAGCGCACTCTGGAGCTGCGCGTGCTTCATCCATGCCGAGCGAATTGGTGGATGCTAGCAACCACCAGGGTGGCGTGGACCTCCCGACACGGACGCGGGCCGAAGCGCTCGATGTGAATGACGCACCCGCTCTTGCTGGACGGCTCAGGTTCGAGCATTGCGACGGTCGGCAACATCGGGTGAACTCGAGGATCAAACGATGCCAGGACCCGATCAGTACAACGAAGACAGCGGGTTTGGTTCGCTGTTCGAAGCTCGCGCGTGTCTGGGAAGAGAGCCTTACAAGGACATAGACCGGGCCGTCGAACCGGGCGCCAAGACCCGGGACGCCGAACTCGAAGCGGCATTCGGCCGGTTGGAGGCCGAGCGCCGACGAATGTGCGTGGAAATCGACGCGCTGCAAGGGACAGTCGACGAACTCCGAAGCCAGGCCGAGGGACGGCGACATCTTGAGCGACGCTTCTTGGAGACTCAGCGATACAGCAAGCAACTGGAGGTGCAGTGTCAGGAGACACAGCAGAAACTCCAGGCCGAGGAGTTGCGAATGCGATCGAAGATCGAGGATCTGGAGAGCCAGATCGTCGAACTGCTCGACCGGTCCAATAACGGACACCGGACCGAGCAGAGACTGGAACAGATGATGGAGATCGAGCTTGCGGCCCGTCGGCACGTCCTTGAGGCTGAATCCGAACGTCGTCTCAAAGATGCAGAAGCCGAGTGGCAGACCGAGCGCGACCGGCGCGCGGTTGAGATCCGTCATCTGAAACAGCAACTCGCCACGAAGCCGGACGCTTCGCCAACGTCCTTTATTGGAAGAATCTTCTCCCGCAAGTGAAAGCAATCTTCGGAACCCTCCTTATTTCGTGACGGTGCTGTAATCCCAACTTAGGTCCAAGCGTTCTCGTTCCGAGGGTCCTGACTTGGGATTAATGCACCGTCACGAAACTCCGGGTTGCTATCGCTCCTCGTCCTGTTCCCTTATAATGCTGGATTCTGATTTACTCCCACCCAGGTGAGGCGCGACGTGGAAGAATCCGTACTTGAGCTTGACGAGAAACAAATCGACCAGTTTCGGGAGGAATTCGAGCGAGTCGCCTCGGAGATGTCAAAGGTCATCGTCGGCTATCGGGATGTCATCGATGGGGTGCTGATCACTGTCCTCGCAAGAGGACATGCCATCCTGGAGGGGGTTCCCGGCGTCGGGAAAACGAAGCTCGTCCAGACCCTGAGCGATGTCCTCCACTTGAAGTCTTCGAGAATCCAGTTCACGCCGGACCTGATGCCGGCCGACATCGTCGGCACGAACGTCGTTCAGGAAAGCGACAGGGGAGAGAAACTCCTGCAGTTCCAGCCCGGTCCGATCTTCGCCAACGTCGTCCTCGCCGACGAGATCAACCGCGCGACACCCAAGACGCAGTCCGCACTGCTCGAAGCGATGCAGGAGAAGAGCGTAACGGTCGGCAATGAGACCTACCAGTTGGAGCGTCCGTTCGTCGTCCTTGCGACGCTGAACCCGTTGGAACTGGAGGCGACCTACCCCTTACCCGAAGCGCAGGTGGACCGTTTCTTCATGAAGCTCCGGATGGACTTTCCCGACATCGAGGAAATCCACGAGATTATTGAGCGCACGACGCAATCGATGCCCCCCGAAGTTGAACGCATCTGGGACGGCGAGAAGATCATTGAACTGCGCCAGATTGCCCTCGGCGTGTCGATCCGGGAAGAAGTTCAGGACTACGCGATTCGCATCGTGATGGCGACGCAACCCTCTACCGAGTATGCCCACGAACTGACCAGCAAGTACCTGCGCTACGGCGCCAGCCCCCGAGGCTCGCAAGCGTTGGTGCTTGGAGGCAAGGTCCGGGCGCTTCTGGCCGGCAGGCGCGAAGTCTTGCGCGAGGATATTCGTAGGGTGGTGCTGCCCGCGCTCCGCCATAGGGTCATCCTCAATTTTGAGGGCGAGGCCGAGAGGGTCGATCCGGACGGGATCCTCCAAGCCATCATCGAAAGCACGCGGGACTAGTCAGGCTAGTCCACTTCGCCCAAACTCCTCCGTTCTTCTTCAATCCTTCCAGCAGCAATCTCTTCGGCCCCCTCTATGCCGGTCCGAAAAGCGAAGGAATTTCATCAATTGCCCAGATCTGCATCTTTCTACTACCGACTCAGGTACTTCGCGGGTCGCTCCGGACCGTGCCAGCTGGAATGGAACTCTCTTTGCATAAGACAAGGCAGGAGGCGACCAATGGCTCAACAGGCAGCAACTGAAACGAGGAAGCGAACTTTCATGGATGTTCCGACTGCGGCCAGACTCGCGGGATTCTCCATCCGCCATTTCCGCAGAATCATTGAGGAAGATGAGATTCCGATCATGCAGATTGGCTGGAAATTCTTCATCGTGGCCGCGAGATTTGAAGAATGGCAGGCCAACGCAGGCCAGAAACGGCCCGGCTCCTGTCTACAAAATTGATAGACGAAAGAGTCGATTGTCTACGAAGTTGATGAGATCCAGGGCTCGGCCGGCAACTGAGGGCGGAGCCCAACGAGTTCGGCAGTAATCCTCAAGAGATAGCCTCTTACGAGTTAGAAAGGGCTGCCGGTGGGCAGCCCCATCTGTCCACTCCTGAATTCCTGTAATAACTGCTCTCAGAACCGCCTTGTAAAGACAATCTTCGAGACCGCGCTCCGGTCGCTCGTGAAGATCCCCTCCGGATCGTTCACCCAGTTGTGGCTGTATACGAAGAAGATGTCGTTGCCCGGCTTCATGGTCCACCGGAGACGCGATTGCCAGCCCAGGCCGCGGCTCTGGTTGTCGTACTGGACGTTGTTGCTCAACGAGATCCACGGGCTGAATTGCGTGTCGGCTTCCCAGCGGAACACCGTCGTCGACACGCTACCCTCGGCCAACTCGATCCGGTTCCACTGTCCGTTGAAACTCAGCCGAATGCCGTTCCGAGGCCGGACGGTCAGCGTACCGTTGAGGTCCCGCCGGGTTCCCGAGAAGTAGTTTCCCCAGCTGCCAAATCCGAACAGAGAAACCGGTCGTTGCCCTGCGGTTCCGAAACCAAAACTATAGCGCGTGAAATTGAACTCCTGCCCTTCAGCCAGCGTGATGCCCCCCGGCAGGAAGAAGTTTCCATCGAGCCGCTCCGACTGTGGCGTGATACTGAACCGGAAGTTGTCTCCGGACTGGAAATTGATCCCGAACACTTGAATGTCGAAGCGATGACTCAGCTTCCGGTTCGCCGTGTCGGTGTTGAAGTTGTAGTTCATTCCGAAGGTGAGACGCCGAATGAGCGAGTCGTTGCCGGGACGGGGGTTCCAGTAGAAGTTTCCGTTGTAGCTTCGAACGGCGCTCCGAAAACGGAAGCCCACGGCGGGATCATAGCCCTCTTCGGTCTGGTTGGCCGCGACCCGAAAGTTCCAGATGTCGTTTGGATAACTCAGGCTGGCGCCGTATTTGCCGCTGTCGCCGGTGCTGTCCTCGTTCGTTGTCCACAGGTAGTAGCTGGTGAAGTTGAGGTTCTGTCTCGCACCTCGGAAGTTCGACGTTGCCAGGCGGAAGTCGACCCCCGCTGTCTGGCGGGTATTGCGTCCCGTGTCGCGCTCGGACCGGCGTGTGTAGAGCATGCCCACGTGTGACTGCTGAAAGAAACGCCGTCGCGTGCGCACTACCGTGAAGTCTTCACCCGGCAGGGGGCCGTCTTCGTCTTCGGGACGCGCCAGTTCCGCGGTCCGGACCTGCAGGACACCGACATCGAAAAGGCCCAACTGACCCGTCAGCTTCATGCCGTAGTCGATCTTGTGGACCGCACCGTCGGTCAGGCCGATCCGGCGGCTGAAGAATGCGTCCCGTTCGCCGGAAAAGTTGAAGAAATTGGCTCCCTGGAGGAAGAACTCCCTCTTTTCTGGAAAGCGCAGTGGGAAGCGCGTCAGGTTCACCTGACGGTCGTCCACCTCGGTTTCAGCGAAATCGGTATTGACCGTGAAGTTGGCACGCAGGTTGGGCGTGACGTTATAGAAGAGGTCTCCGCCGACGTCTCCGAGATACGTCGCTTCCCTACCATCGGCAGGGACCGAGGTCGCGCGCCCGACGAAGTACGGTTTGACATCGAGACCCACGCCCTGGGTGATTTCCGTAACGCCGGCGAGCAGTCCGGCGCTGGTCATCTGACTGACGTTCTGATTCCGGGCGTTGCCGTTCCAGCGTGTCTCTTCGTTCTTGCGGCGAATAGTCCGCTGGAAGTTGATACCCCAGGCCTGGGTGTTCGGGTCGAAGTTCAGCGTGCGGAACGGGATCTCGATCTCTGCGCTCCATCCCTGGTCGTGGCGAACCACACGTGCTGTCCAGATACCGTCCCAGGCCTTGTTAGCGCCGCCACCACCACCGCCGAAGCCGCCGCCGCCGCCGAAACCCCCGAAACCACCGCCACCACCGATGATGCCGTCGCCCATCGCGCCTGATGGGTTGATCTCGAAGAAATAGCCGGTGCGTTCGTCCAGGTAGGTATCGATGCTCCACATGAATCGGTCGTCCGAGAAGAACGGCGCGTCCCGCTGCATGGTGTTGCCTTTCAAGGCACTCGGATCCGAGTCGTAGGCCATCAGTCCGATGATCATCCGGTTGGAGTCGAAAACGACACGAACCTCGGTCGGCTCCGTCGCCGGTGCCCCGTTGTCCGGGTCGATCTGGATGAAGTCCCTGGCAGGCTCGGCCCGATCCCCGATGGCCTCGTCCAGGACTCCGTCGAGGTTGATTTCGTCGTTGGTTTCCATACGGAGGGCATTCAAGATCCTTCGGCCCTCAAATCCGTCGGATCCCTGCTGCGAGTAGGCGCTGCCTGAGAACAGCAGCAGGCACAGAAATATTGTATGAGTACGTTTCATCGTGAAGTGTCCGGCTCCTCGGTGGAATTCCAAACTAACAATAGTAACTTGGGGGCCGAGCGGATTTTGCAAGAGAATGCAAAAAGACCGATGAGCGGATCGACGGCCGACCCGTCCTGGGCATCAGAGGCGGGTAGAAACGTGGAACGTCCAGGGGCCCGGCCGCGTATATACTGGACTGGGAACAGCCGATGGAAACGGGTCAGATAATCTCTCACTACAAGATTACCGGTCAGCTGGGCCGTGGCGGTATGGGTGTCGTGTATCGAGCCGAGGATACCCGCCTGGGGCGTCCGGTTGCGCTCAAGTTCATCCCGGAAGAATTCGCGGAAAACGATCAGGCGCTGGAGCGATTTCGGCGTGAAGCGCGGGCTGCCGCCGCACTGAACCATCCGCACATCTGTACCGTCTACGACGTCGGCGAGTGGGAGGGCCGTCCCTACCTGGCACTGGAACTGCTGGACGGCCGCCCCTTGAACGACGTCATCGCGTCGGAGGCCATCGAGTTCGATCGGTTCGTCGAAATGGGACTCCAGATCGCCGACGCGCTCAATGCTGCGCACAGCGCGGGAGTCATCCACCGCGACATCAAACCCGGAAACATCTTCGTGACGTCGGGCGGCTCGATAAAGGTTCTGGATTTCGGCCTGGCAAAGCTCGCGCCGCGGCACGGAGCCGACACGGCCACGACCGTTAACGACCATCTCACCAATCCCGGATCGACGGTCGGCACCGTGGCCTACATGTCCCCCGAGCAGGCCCGGGGCAAGGAAGTGGATCGGCGGACGGATCTGTTTTCCACCGGTGTCGTGCTGTACGAAATGGCCACGGGGAAGCAGGCGTTTCCGGGCGAGACTTCTGCCGTCGTGTTCGAGGGGATTCTGACGAAGGAGCCGTTGGCGCCGACTCACCTGAAAGTCGGGCTCCCACCGGACCTGGATCGTGTTGTCGCCAAGGCGCTCGAGAAGGATCCTGATCTGCGTTACCAGACAGCGGGTGATCTTCGCAGCGACCTGAAGCGCCTGCGACGCGACAGCCTGTCCGGCATGTCCGTGCCGGTGAAGACGGCTGTTCTTGTGCCGCAACAACTCATATCGCCCGATGCCGTAAAGCGGCTCGCCGATCGAGCCCCCGACATGATCCGGCGCTTCGCCAACACTGCATTTGACGTTTCGGTTGCCGACCCCTACCAGGGAGGCAAGCGACCCGGTCTGGCGTTCCTGCTCGGGATGATTCCGGGCGTGGGCGCGCTCTACAATGCTCAGTTCCCGAAGGCGGGAGCACATTTCGTGATTTTCGCGCTCCTGCTAGCACTGCAGGATGTCGGCGCCAGCACGATCGAGACGTTCTTCGGGTTCCTCACGTTCGGCTTCTACGCCTACATGCCGTTCGAGGCGTACCACACGGCGAAGCAGCGAAGGCTTTTGCGAGAACAAACGAAACCCTCCGAACCGACAGGGGACTGAGGACGCTGTCCCTAGCGTAGAAGGTCGTGTGAGTGTTGGCTGTGGAGGGACAGCGTGCTCTGTCCCCTCTTTTTTGAAAAGCAGGAACCTACTCTTCCGAGAGAATAAAGTAGACCGCTACCGACGCGAGCATCGCGCAGCCCGCGATGATGACGAGCATCGGCATGTTGTATGGAAGTCCGAGCGTCGATAGGATGCCCACTTCGGGTTCGGTTGCGGGTCCGAACTCGCTCATCGCCACTGTCAGCCTGCCGAACCACTCCGCGGCCCAGGGCGTCACCAGTCCCAACAACGCCAGTCCGACACCGACCGTTGCCGCTGCTGCGAATGCCTGCACGATCGAGATCGGCCGGGCGGCAACGCGCGCCGCTTCGTGCCGGGCCCGCATCTCCGCCCGCCACCAGACGACCGATGATGAGGGGATGTGAACATCCTTCATCGCGACGTCATGGTCTGCCTGGAGCGCATGGGCCACTTCGGCGAGGTCCTGGCAGAGTGGACACTCGGCCGCGTGCTGTCGCAGACCTTCGTCAGCCCTTTCGGGCCACTGCCCGGATATCACGGCGTCGAGGACTTCGGGTTCCCGCGGGCATTCGGTGTGCTTCATCGCCCCGCCTCCCCGCGTCCCGCCTGCAGGATGCCGGCCAGTTTGCGGCGGGCACGGAACAGCAGCAGCTTGATACTCGCGGTCTTCAGTCCGAGGACCTCGGCGATCTCCTGGTGAGAGGAGCCCTCCGCGTAAGCCAACCACAGAGCATCGCGCTGGCGGAGACTCAGGGTCGCCATGGCGCGGATCAGATCGGTCCGGTTCTCACTCTGGGCTGCAACGTTGCCCCCGGCGGCCGGCTCCCCCGGTCCGTCCTCGGGCAGGGGGGCGCAGCTTCGGTCTCGTCGCCAGCGCAGGGCGTCGTTGGCCACGTTCCGAGCGATTCGAAACAGGTAGTTCCGTCGATGGGACTCGTTCTCGAAATCCCGGTGAGTTCGCAGGAACCGATAGTACGTGTCCTGGAGCAGGTCATCGGCCAGCTGCTCGTCCCCGGTGCGCCGGAACAAGAACACCCACACGGGCCGCGCCGTCTGCTGGTAGAACCCCTGGAATGCGTCGTGATCCATGTGGAGCGTGTCGACGGTTTCCGCCCGTTGGCCCTCGAGGCGTTGGAGTTCAGTAAGTGTGAGGTTCGGTAGCGACATATGGAATCTCAGGGGACGCTCATAACCGTGGTGCGGAGCCCTCCCTGTCGGGTCGGTTCTCCGGCCACTGAGAGAAGAGTCCCAGCCTATTGGAGATTATAAGCGATGCGACCGCCGAAAGGACGAATCCGATGCCCAGACCGATGGCCAGGGTTCCCATGACGTACAACCCGTCAGCTGCCCCTTCGTCGATCAGGCGCGGGATCGCGAAATGGAGGCCGAAACCGCCAAGCGCCAGGACCAGTCCTGCCTGTACCGACCACAGAATCCGGTTGGTCGGCGCCCCAACCGCCGGTGCCTCGGTGCCGAGCGCGATGGGAGCCGACTCCAGAAACCGTTGTCCGGCAGACGTTTTGATGTATGCGAGCAGATCTTCGTTCGCGGTGAACCGGTCCAGGAGCTTCGAATGGGCTTCGGTCTGCACCTTGGACAGTCGATTCCACCGGCGGTAGTCGATCAGGGTTCGAATCAGCCACATCAGGAGACCGATTATCGAAAGGAAAACAATGATCGCCGCTATGGGTTCCAACCAGTCGTTGCTGGAGCTGGACGACCCGAAGAAGTAACCCGGATTATGGGCGACCTCGGGATGCTCGGCCACAAACACGGCCAGGGCCGGGTAGGGCTCCAGAAACGCACTATCGGTGAGGCGTACCGGGTCGAGCCGCACCACGTCTCTAAGGGTCGTGGGGTACAGGCTGAGCACGTCCCGCAGCTCCTGACGAACTTCAAACGCTTCCTGGTCGCGGATCTCGGTCACCTGGACCTGAGGAGTCGGTGGCTCGGGGGGCTCGGCTGGTGTCGTAGCCTGTCCGGCTGCTTCCCCCGCCAGCAGTGCCGTCAGGACGATCGGTGCGATCCAGGTTGTCTTCCTCATCAGGGCCTCCGTTAGTGGTCTCACTACCCTGAATACCGTTTCCCGAGCCTGTGGTTATCACGCATGGAGCGACTTTTTGCGGTTCACTTCTGGTTTCTATCCCCTTTCTTCATGCGGAACGACAGAACCCTCTCGGTCAGCGAACCCCGATCCGGCGAGAACTGGGCTGCAGCGGTGTGCAGGTACGGTCGGAACTGGCGCGTCCAGTACTTGAAGAAGCCCACCTCGCGAATATCTACCAGCGTCTGTCGATAGTGTTCCAGCAGCGGGCCGGCAAACATCTGGCCGGTCGTCTCTCCTGCGACCAGAGCGGAACGGGATAGCCGATACACCGTTTCGGGCAGTGTTCCCACGGCCGACAGCGCCATCACCGACGACATCTCGAACGTCGAACGACCTTGCGCCCGGGCTTCCTGTTTGATGGACCTCCAGGTTCCTGTCACGACGTCGGCAGAGGGAAGCTCTCTGGGGGGTACCTTCGCCAGTTCGGTCTTGAGGCTCGCCCACTCCTGGCGCAGGCCCGCGATGTCCAACGGAGGCGCGTTGATCGTGTTCGCGGCCAGACCGGCGCTGTTTTCCAGACCATCGAGCATCTGGTCCATCGTCTGAACATCGGTGTCCGGCTGGATCAGCCCTTCTTCCTTGAGGGAGGCCGTGATGTCGCCGAGCAGTTGGCGGCCCGCACCCGTCACGTCGGCCAGGGCCGCCAGAACCCAGACCGGTGAAGCGCGAAAGGCCAGCAGACCGATCATCTCGAGGCCACTACCGGCCGTACGTCTCACCAGGAAGTCCCGATTCAGCTTTTCCTCTGTCGGGAACACACCCTCGACCTCTCCGACCTGCTCGATCATAAACCTCAGCGTCATCTCAACCACGTTGACGTAAAGCCGGCTCTTGCGGACCGCTTCGGGCAGGGTCACGCTCCCGATCTCGTGAAGCAGACCGCCCGCAAGCGCCGAGGCCGAGCGCAGCACCCGTTCCGGAAGCGAAAGCAGATAAGGAGTGAGCTCCGACTTCACAACTCTATTTCGCCCTGCATGAAGCACGCCGCCTCTCCAGCAATGACCACCCGGTCGCCGGTGAGCTCGCAGTGGAGATCTCCTCCTCGCGCGGAAACCTGCACAGCGTGAAGGGTCTGTTTGCCGAGCCGTCGGGCCCAATAGGGGACCAGTGCGCAGTGGATCGAACCGGTCACGGGATCTTCGTCGATGCCATACGCGGGCGCGAAGTAGCGCGACGCGAAGTCCGCGGTCTTGCCTGGCGCCGTGACGATCAAACCCATCCCAGCGACGCCGGCGAGTAGTCGCATGTCCGGTCTCAAGCCCTCGACATCCTCCTGGGTCGCGAACACGCCCAGATAGTTCCCCGAGCCCTCGGTCTCTCCGTAGGAAAGCATTTCTTCCGGCGTCCGACCCAACCCGGCGATCAGATTTTTGGGCGGGTTCTCACACGGCGCCGGCCGCAGCAGCGGGAAATTCATCGCCAGCCGTCCGTCGCGCTGTTCTACGGTCAGCTCTCCGCTACGTGTGACGAATCGCAGCTTGGTGGCAGTGCTCCCGAGCCGGTTCCACAGGACCCATGCTGTCGCCAGCGTGGCATGGCCGCAGAGATCCACCTCGGTGGTAGGAGTAAACCAGCGCAGGCGATACCCGTCGCCTTCGGGAGCGAAAAACGCTGTCTCGGCCAGGTTGTTCTCGGCTGCAATGGCCTGCATCCGATCGTCATCGATCCATGCATCCAGAGGACAGATGGCAGCTGGGTTACCCGAGAACACCCGGGAAGTAAACGCATCGACCTGGTAGAGAGGAATTTTCACATTTCGTGACGGTGCAGTAATCCCAAGTCAGGACCCTGATCGCTTAGACAGCCCTGCGGCCGGTCTTCATTTGGGACTCCCCACCAGGTCTATTGCTGCTGGTCTGTGATCCGCTTGATTTCCTTCTCGCGTTCCAGGTGAGGCATGCCTTCAGTGATCCACTTCGCAGGTTCCTTTCCCTGGAGCTTGTGCCCGAACCAGTCCAGGATCCGGCGGTGGTAATCGATCTGGTTTTCCTTTCTTCGAACGCTATGGTTCTCTCCCGGGTAGACCAGCAGGACCATCTCCTTCCCCAGCCTGCGAGCGGCGTTGTACATCTCGATACCCTGCTGCCAGTCCACCGAGCCGTCCCTGTCGCCGAATTCCATCAGGAGCGGCGTGTTCATGTTCTCGATGGAGTAAATCGGCGAGTTTCGAATGTAGGCGTCGACGTCCTCCCAGAAGGGGACTTCCATCCTCTCCTGGCCGACTTCAAAGTGACCCGTTTCGGGTACGCCCGAATTCCAGAAGACCGATCCGTACATGCTGAAGAAATTGGTCAACGCGGCTCCGGCGACCGCTGCCGCGAACATGTCGGTTTGTGTGACCAGAAAGGCGGTTTCATACCCTCCCCAGGAATGACCGATCAGGCCGATACGGTCGCGGTCGATCATGCCGGTCTCGAGTACTTTCTCGACTCCGGAAGTGATGCAGTCCAGTGCCGATGCACCCGGCTCCCTTGCCCGGAAGACGATATCGGGCTGTAGGACGAAGTAACCCTGTGTCGTGAACACGGATGTGTTGTAGGTGCTCCGCTCCGACGGTGTAGCAAAACGGTGGACCGACTGCGACAGCTTTTCGTAGATGTAAACCACCATCGGATACTGCCGTCCGGGTTCGTAGTCCGCCGGGTAGTACAACGCCCCCTGCAGGCGGTCGCCCTGGGAGTTCTCGTACTCGATGAGCTCCGATCGCCCCCAGTGGTATTCATCGAGGAACGGGTTCGTCCGCGTGACCTGTTCCAGGACGTTGAGGTCCGGTCCACCGACGAAGTAGTCGGGCGAATCATCGAAGTTCTGGCTTATGAAGGCAAAGACGTCGGCATGCTCGGCCTTGGATAACCTTGCCAGGTCTTTGTCCATCCGCACGAGTTGTTCAGCGCTTTGCCCCGGAGGGACTCGCGCGAAACCGAATTCCTTCGTCCATTCTCCGTACGTGGACAGATACATCGCCTGATCAGGATCGACCCAGTCTTCCTCAGGGTCGAGCCGAACGTACCGGTGGCGCGTCTCCTGTTCGGCGCCTCGGGTCAGCCTCGTCGGATCTGACCCGTTTACCGGGATGCTCCAGACATCCCACTTGTCGTAGACGAGCAGGGTGTCCCGCCCCTCGAGCCATCCTGCGATGCCGTACGGTGGGGTTACCGGAGCAGTGTGGTCGTCGTCGACGTCGACGAACGAAGTCGGAATCCCATCCGTGACGTTGGTATGCGTCTCGTTCCGAACGTCGTAAATCCAGTAGTTATCGTCCTTGAGGTATGCGATGTGCCGCCCGTCGGGGCTCGGTGTGAGCGTTCGGTCGGGGAAGCGGGATCCGCCCGGGATCTGTTCCAGGATCATGCGCCTCGCACCGTCTTCCAGATCGACCACGTAAACGTCCCTTCGTCCACGTCCGAACATGGCGTCAAATTCTGCCCGCCTCAGGTCGAGCGCGATGGCGGACCGTCCTCCGCCGAGCGCGACGACAGTTTCAGTCGTTTCATCCCCCAGTCGTACGAAGGTGTCCGATTCCAGGTGCCAGACCGAAAGATCGTTCTTTTCGCGATCCCTGTTCGCTGTCAGCTTCTGTTGCGGGATGATTTGGGGATCCCGGCTGTGCCAGACCTCGACGTTTGAAGGTTTGTCGACGGACCTGGCGTCTTCCTCGTCCTCGTCTTCGGAGTCCGATTCCGGGGGTTCGGGCTTTCGATCCCAGGGTTGGATTCCGAACAGAACCGCTCGTCCGTCCTCGGTCCATTCCGGCCGCCTGAAAGAGACGATGCGCATCTCGGCCGGGAAGCCGGCCGACTGGTTCGGATCGAACTGGGAGAACCCATCGTCTTGTCGATCCAAGCTGCTGAGGTTCCTCCATGCCAGTAGGCTGTGGCTGTCGCCTTCGAAGTCTTCATTCTCGAAAGACCGGAAAGCGGCCAGATCATCGGCATCCTCTCGCCACGCCAGCCCGCTGTAGACGGCGTCGGCCGAATCCAGTGTCCTCAGACGACCCGTGGCGGGATCGAGTAGCCGGACCCCGTTTCCGACTCTCCCTTCGGCCGACGTGATTATCGCGAGCAGGGAACCTTCGTCCTGCCACGCGAACTCCGACACGTTGCCGAAGTGGAGATCAGCGCCTCGCGCCAGGTCGCGGATAATCAGGTCGGCGCCCCTCGGCCCATCGTCGTCCTCTCTGTCTTCGTTGCGCCGGGAACGCTCCGGGGGGTACCGATGGATGGCGAGATATTTGCCCGACTCACTGAAGGCGAAGGAGGCGACGCCATCGATTGTTTCCGTCGTTCCGGTCTCGGTGTCGAACAACCCCAGGCCGTTACGCACGGGTGTGCCTTCCTCCCCCATCCTGGCGCGCTCGTCCTCGTGACGGCTCGTGCGGTAGGCGAGATACAGGGAATCGTCGGAGAAAGCCGGTGCCTCGCCGAACGCGGCCACGGTGACCTTGCCCGAGGCGATCTCGTGGATCCGCAGTTCGTTGTTACCGTCGCTACGCCGAATGTCCTGGACGAGCCAGCGACCGTCGGGGGAAAGCCGTCCCTGGCCCGGACTCTCCCACCGCCCGTATTCTTCGGCCTCGAGCGACCGTTTCTCCTGCGCGTTCGTTTGGATCGTCGGCAGGATAAGAAGGGTTAAGGCCGCAGCCAGTATGTGTTTGTGGCGACTCGACATCACGGACCCCTTTCCTCTTTGCGAGGCTTGGATACTTTGGTATCCGTCCATCATGCAGCGGTTTGGCGGGAGTGACAAGCGGTCAGTGCGGGTGGTCTCTAATAACAGAACCGGGAGCGGTAGCGACCGGGTGGCCAATGGCGATAGGGATCTGGTTTCCGACCCCGTCGCTACCGCTCTGGGTTCTGACCGACGCGAGATTCTTGCAGAACCGAGAGCTCGAGTCCACTTGCGGGACAGTCGGCTCGGAACCGAACATGGCCTGTGGCCGGTCGTAAGGGATTGATTTGGAAGCCCGGTGTCCTTTGGCTATAACACTCGTAGCGATTACACTTCGGAGCTATCCGAAGCGCCGGACAGGCCCGAATCGGATCGACGCATGACTACCGCGCGAATGAACCCGAGCCCAGATCCCTCCGAGGACCCCTGTAACTGGGCGGACTCTGCCCATTATTGGGACCTGCACCTGGATGCAATCCGGGAGATGTTCGCGCCGGTGACGCGCGCCCTCATCGAAGAGAGCGGGATAGGACCCGGATCTCGGGTTCTCGACGTCGCGGGCGGCACGGGAGAACCTTCGCTGACTGTTGCCGAGCACCTCGGTGGGAACGGGACAGTCGTCTACACCGATCCCATAGCCGCCATGGCGCAGGCGGCCCGCCGTCACGCAGGCCGTTTTGGTGCGGACCGCATCGCACACTGCCAGTGCCCTGCCGAGTCGCTGCCTTTTCCGTCGGACTCGTTCGATGCTGTTGTGTGCCGGTTTGGCGCGATGTTCTTCACGGACCCAGTGGCCGGGATCGGCGAGATGCTCCGCGTGACACGGCCCGGTGGACGCGTTGTCGTTGCGGTGTGGCACTCGAGCGAAGTCAACCCTTTCCACAACATCGTCACGCGCGTGCTCGCGAAATACGTCGTGGAGTCGGAACCGCCGGACCCGGACGCCCCGGGGGCCTTTCGGTATGCGGAATCGGGCAAGCTTGCCGATGTATTCCGGTCCGCCCGAGCCGAAGCCGTCGATCAACTGCTTCTGGCATTCGAGATCCACGTGCCCGCTTCGGTGGAGGGGTTCTGGGAGATTCGATCGCAACTATCCGACACTCTTCGCACAAAGCTGGCCGAACTCGATGGAGAGAGCGCGAAGCAGGTTGCCGAGGAAATCAAGCGGGATGCCCGCGAATATGTTTCGAGCGACGGTCTGAGGTTTCCGGCGAGGGTGATCCTGGTCAAAGGCACCGCCTAGGTTGAAATAGGGGACAGGCTCCCCTGTCCCCTATTTCCGGAGGAGGTCCTTGCCCATCATTGGGCGCAGCACTTCGGGGACTTGGACCGACCCGTCGGGCTGCTGGTAATTGTCCAGAATCGCGATCAGCATCCGCCCCATCGCGCACCCCGTGTCGTTGACCGTGTGACAGAACCGGATGGCGCCCTCCGTCGTCCGGTAACGGATGCTCAGCCGTCGTGCCTGGTAGTCCGAGGCGTTCGTGTCGGTCATGACTTCCATGAACTCTCCCGATCCCGACATCCATACCTCTACATCCCGTTGACGGTAGCTGGCCAGATATCCCGCGTCCCCCGTGCACTTATCGACGATGCGGTAGGGCAGAGCGAGCTGTTGCATCAGCCATTCGTTGATGTCCCGGAATTCACCGTAGACGGCCGCCGATTCGTCGGGCCGGCACACGGCGTTCATCTCGATCTTGTCGAACTGATGGACCCGCTTGATCCCCTTAACGTCCTTACCCCACGACCCTGCCTCGGAGCGGAAGCAGGGCGTCGCGGCAAACACGCGGATTGGCAACTCGTCCTCGGTCAGGGTGCGGTCCATGAAGTAGCTGAAATTTGCCGGCTCAGATGAACCGACGAGAAACAGCGGCAGCGGTTCCTCGACGTTATCGGTCTTGATCTCGTATATCTGGTCGCGGCCTTCCGGGAATTGCGATGTCCCGTACAGAGCACGTTCGCGCACCAGAAGCGGGGGGACGATCGGCTGGTATCCCCGCGCGAGCAGTTCGTCGGTCAGAAGACGATGGATCGCCATCTGCATCCGGGCGATATCGCCCAGGATGTAAGCGAAACGGGAGCCGGAAACCTTGCCACCCTGCTGCGTGTCGACGCCCCCAAGCCGTTCCCCCAACTCCGTGTAGTGCAGCGCCTTGAAGTTGGTGTCGCCGGCGTGGATGGGACCGTTGGGCATGAACTCGGCCGAGTGATTTGCCTTGCCCAGTTTGTCGGCGTCCAGATACCCGGTCCCGGGGACCCATGCGCATTCTTCGACGTTGTCTTCTTCGCCCCCACCCGCCGGCATTTCGGTGTCGATCCAGTTCGGGAACCAATCCAGCAGCGACTTCCACTCGATGCTGACCTCGGCAAACTGTCTGTCCAGGTCTCGACTGCGTTCCCGAAGCTCCTGTCCCTTGCTGCGTGCAGCGTCGGGATCGGTCTTGCCGAGGGCGGCCATCTTCTTCTTCTCGGCGTTCAGTCCTTCGATCTGCTGCTGAAGTGCACGCCGTTCGACGTCCAACTCGAGCCAGCGGTCCACGTCGGCCTTGTCGGGCGGGACTTTCCGCAGCTTGACGATCTCCTTGAGTCGATCGGCCCTCGATCGAATGTCTTTGGGGTCGATCATGAGTTCTCTTCTTCAGCGGCGGCTGGGCCAATCCCGGCCAACATCAGTTTCGCGACGGCCCGGTTGAAACTTGCCGGGTTTGCGACATCCGAGCCTTCCGCGATCAGCCCGTAACCGAACAGCAACTCGGCGTATTCGTCCAGAAGGGGATCGTTCTCGTCGGCTCGAACCCGTGCCTGAAGATTCTTGACGATCTCGTGTTCGGGGTTCAGCTCCAGGATCCGGAGCTGTTTCGGCCCCTTACCTTGCTGCGCCTGCATGATCCGTTCGAGTTGCGGGCTGAAGTCCTCCTCGGCGACCACCAGACAGGCCGGCGAATCGGTGAGTCGGTTGGTCACTCGGACTTCTTTGACCTGCGAGGCGAGCTTCTTCTTGAGGACACTCATCAAGTCGGCCATCTCTGCCTGTTTGGCATTGAGGTTGCGCCGGGACGCCTTTCGTTCCTCTTTGTCTCCGAGATCGACTGTGCCTTTGGCGACCGACTTCAACTTCTTCCCGTCGAATTCGCCCAGGGCCTGTAGGGCCAACTCGTCGACCGGGTCGCTCATGTAGAGGACTTCCACGCCGCGGGTACGGAACGCCTCCAGGTGCGGCGACGCTCCGATCATCTCGGCAGACTCTCCGGTCAGATAGAAAACCTCTTCCTGCTCGGACTGCATACGTGTCACGTACTGCCCGAGCGTGGTTGGACTCTCTGCCTCGTTGGACGAGTCGAACAGCAGTAGCGGTGTCAGCTTGTCCCGGTATTCAAAGTCGAAGGCGACGCCTTCCTTGAGCACACGCCCGAACTGTTTCCAGAACGTCAAGTAGTTCTCCTTGTCGTTCTTGAGCATTTCGGCCAGCGCATCGACGATTTTCTTTGTCAGCCACTTGCGTATCTGGATGATGTGCCGGTCTTCTTGCAGGCGCTGCCGCGAAATGTTCAGTGGCAGGTCGGACGAATCGACAAGTCCCTTGACGAACCGCAGGTAGCGGGGCAGCAGATCCTCGCAGTTCTCCATGATCAGGACTTTTCGGACGTAGAGCTGGAGTCCGAATTTGCCGACATCGAAGGACAGATCCAGCGGCGCCTGAGAGGGCAGATACAGCAACGCCTGGTATTCGATACGGCCCTCAGCCCTGAAGGAAAAGTGCGTTAGAGGCTCGTTCCAGTCGTGACTGATATGTTTGTAGAACTCCTTGTATTCCTCTTCCTTGACTTCCTCGGGCGACCGCGTCCAGATCGGCTGCATCGAATTGATCGGCTTTCCCGAATCCCCACCGTCCTTTTTCTCGGCATCTTTGCCCTGGAAGCCGATCGGGTAGGTGACGAAATCGGAGTACTGCTTGACGATGCGTTCGATGATCCACTCTTCGGTAAAATCCTCGCCCTCGCCCTCCGTGTCGACCGCCTTGAGATGGAGGGTGATCGACGTGCCGCGGCGGAACTTCTCCGCCTCCGACACCGTGAATTCACCATCGCCGGACGACTCCCACAGCGTGGCCGTGCTTTCCCCAGCCCGTCGCGTCAGAAGCGATACTCGATCGGCCACCATGAACGCGGAATAGAAACCGACTCCGAACTGACCGATCAGTTTTTCGGCCAGATCATCGGCGTTTTCCTTGAGCGCCTCGATCGCTTCCTGCGTACCGGACTTCGCGATCGTACCGATGTGCCGGACCACTTCATCTCGGCTCATTCCGATCCCGCTATCGTGAATCGTCAGCGTGCGTTCATTGCTGTCGATTTCGATGACGATCTCGAATCTGTCGTCCTTTCCGAGAAGGTTGGGGTTCGTCAGGGCCTCGACTCTCAGCCTGTCGAGCGCGTCGGAAGCGTTCGAGATCAGTTCGCGCAGGAAGATGTCCTTGTGGGTATAGAGGGAATGAATCATCAGGTCGAGAACCTGACGCGCCTCAGCCTGGAATTGCATGGTTTCTGCCGTACTCATACCGCTTTTCCTCCGGAGAATAACCCTCCATTCTAACGTAAACGCCCGCCCAATCTTCCCACACCCCTGTCCCGGCCCTATCGACGGTATACTGGCCCCCGATGGGCTCCTTCCTACTCCGTCGACTCCTGCTGACCCTCCCCGTGATCTGGATCGTCGTCACATTGGTCTTTGCCCTGATCCACATCGTTCCAGGCGATCCGGTGGCGCAGATGCTCGGTGAAGGGGCGACAGTGATCGAGGTGGACCAACTGCGGCAAGACCTGGGGCTCGACCGGCCCATCTTCGAACAGTACATCTCCTACATGTCGGGCCTTGTCCGAGGCGATCTGGGAACGTCGTTCAGGAACCAGGAGCCGGTGGCGACCTCAATCGCGCGGCGCTATCCGGCTACGATCCAGCTTGCAGTCGCCGCCATCATCTTTGCGATCCTGATCGCGACACCGTTGGGTGTGATCGCGGCGATACGTCGAGGCACTGCCACGGACCGTTCCATCGG
Source organism: Terriglobia bacterium (assembly GCA_965206125.1). GTDB lineage: Bacteria > Acidobacteriota > Terriglobia > 20CM-2-55-15 > 20CM-2-55-15 > CAXWPM01. The sequence goes on along the minus strand of CBDBIN010000025.1, from coordinate 24,190 downwards.
TTTCTTTACCCTTGTCGGTGTGTCCGTGCCCCCTTTTGTGCTCGGACCGATGCTGATCCTGTTGTTCTCCATCGAACTGGGATGGCTGCCCGTGTCGGGCCGTGAAAGCCTGGCCCATCTGATCCTTCCCGCGATAACGCTCGGCGGCGCCATGGCGGCTATCACGACCAGAATGGTCCGATCGTCGATGCTCGAAGAAATCCACCAGGACTACGTGCGCACCGCCCGCGCCAAGGGGCTCACCGAGCAAGCCGTCATGTTTCGTCACGCGCTGCGCAACGGCCTCATTCCCGTGCTGACCGTGATCGGTCTGCAGTTGGGCGTCCTGCTGACCGGAACGGTGATTACCGAACTCATATTCTCCTGGCCCGGCCTGGGGCAGTTGACCATCCAGGCGATTCGGGCACGCGATTACTCCCTGGTTCAGGGGTGCATCCTGGCGATCGCGCTGACCTATATCCTCGTGAACCTCGCGACCGACGCTTTTTACTCGGTTGTCGACCCACGTATTAGCCATGACTGAGCTGTTCCGCAAAAACAAGCTGGCCTTCGCGGGTCTCCTGATCGTTGTCGTGCTGACGATATCGGCCCTCCTCGCTCCGTGGCTCATGCCCTACGACCCTGCCGCCCAGGAGTTGTCGGCGCGTCTGATGGGACCTTCGTGGGAGCACCCGTTCGGGATGGACGAGCTTGGGCGGGACATCTTCTCGAGGATCCTGATGGGCACCCGTATCAGCATGTGGGTTGGCGCCACGGTCGTGCTGCTGTCGGCGTCCATCGGGGTCCTGATCGGCGGCGTGGCGGGATTTGTCGGGGGCTACGTGGACACGTTGATCACAGCGATCGTGATCAACGCGCTGCTGGCGTTTCCGGGCTTTCTGCTCGCTATCGCGCTCGTGGCGTTCCTGGGGCCCGGCATCGACAAGGTCATCATCGCGCTGACGGTCATGGGTTGGGTCGGCTACGCGCGGCTTGCCCGGGGGCAGGTGCTGAAAGTCAAGACGCTGGACTTCGTGGAAGCTGCCCGCGCCATGGGCGGGTCCGGCCCGCGTGTCTTCACGCTCCACGTCCTGCCGAACATCATCCAGCCAATCCTGGTCCAGGCAAGCATAGGCATGGCGGGGGCGATCCTGGCCGAGGCCACACTCAGCTTTCTGGGTCTCGGTATCGTGCCGCCCACACCCAGTTGGGGATCGATGCTCAACGAGGCCCGCAACCACCTCTTCGACGCTCCTCACATGCTGGTGTTTCCTTCTTTGTTCCTGATGGTTACCGTGATGTCGTTCAACTTCCTCGGAGATGCGATACGGGATTGGCTGGACCCAAAAGCCGCCACCTCGGGACCTGCATCTAAATAGCGTCGGGCCCACCGTCCCGATACGATTTCCAATCTCGAATTTCCAGTGAACAAGAATACCCGGTCGCTACCGCTTCCGGTTCTGGCTCGGTTCTGACTGTCCGACAGAACCCAGAGCGGTAGCGACGGGGTTCCGGAGATCGGAGCAGAATTACCCGGTCGCTACCGCTTCCGGTTCTGACTGAAAGGTCTGCTAGGTTCCGGTGGCGACGAACTTTTCGCGGCATTCGTCCGAGCAGAAATGGAATGTCTCGCCGGCGCGGGAGGTGCTGATCGCGCCTTCCGGGGTGATATAGGTGCCGCAGACCGGATCTTTGACTAGCTTGCCGGCCCGACTGCGATTGGGGCCCGACGACGGACTCCTCGGCACGTCCCGTCCCTGCTTGGAAGAGAACGCCTTGCGGAGAAAAGACAGGGCGCTCAGGACGAGGACGAAAATGACGGCAACGCGAAGGAAGAAGCGCATGTGGAGCTAGTCTGACCCGGAAGCGGCCCGGGCGGTTGCGATTCGCTGACGCAACGTAACGAGGCCGGCGTAGTTGGGGTCGATCTGCTCGATCCGGCGAAGTGTTGCCTCAGCGGCTGTCACATCGCCCGTGGATTCCAGCCATGCGATGATCAAATTGTGCAAGGCCATGATCTGGTTCGGGTCCGTATCGATCGCGGCCCGGTACTCCGCGATCGCATCTTCGCTCAGGCCCATGTTGTAGAGAGCCGTGGCCATGTCCGTACGAACCTGGGCGTCATCGGGATTGATCACAAGAACCTTGCGGTAAAACCCCACGGCCTCGGGAAAGCGCCCGAGGTTGTAAAGGAAATTCCCATAGCGAGTCATCAATTCGGGATCGTTCGGGTTGGCGGCAAGCGCCTGGTCGAACAGGGCAAGCATTTCCTGATCGCTGATGTCGGGATGCTCGGCGGCGGCGCGTTCCTGGAAGGCCTCGAGGGCTTGCTCGGCAGCGACGTCGCGGCGTGCCTCGGCCTGATGGCTCGCGTAGATGTAGGCGGACGCGGCTCCCAGAATGATGCCAAGCAGACCGATGTGAATGTTCTTTGCGCTGAACATGGGTAAGACGAGGGGGTCGAACCCGACCCCTCGTCAGACTGGACGGATTGGCAGGGCTGTTATTCGCCGCCCTTCGCGAAGGCGATCAACTGCTTCGCCGCTTCGGCGTTCGGCCCGTCGGGCACCAGTTCGATGTATTTCTCTAGCGCCGGGATGGCCTCCGGTATCGTGTTCGGGTCGCCCAGGTAGGAGAGACCCAACTGGAAGTAGGCCTCGGCGTAGTCCGGGTCTACCTCGATAGCCTTGTTGAACGCCGCGGCGGCGTCCGCCGCTCGGCCCTGATTCGACAGCACAGCGCCCAGGTTGTAGTAAATCTGACCGCCGCTCGACGGGTCCATCGTATATGCCTCTTCGAGCGTCAGGATGGCCTGGTCTATCTGCCCGGCGCTGGCGTACACCGTCCCGAGGTTGATCAAATAGCCCCCCTCCCCCGGCGACAGGGCGAGAGCGTTCCGATAGTTGGTAATAGCGCCGTCCCACTGGCGAGCGGCAGACTGGGCGTCGGCAAGGTTCGCGTACACAATGTGCTGGGTGTCGTCGGACTCGAGCGCGAGTTGAAACTGCCGAATGGCCTCGTCGTAGTTCTTGTTCGCCATCTCGGCCACGCCGACATCAAAGGCTCCACGCGCCGCTTCCACTCTTGCTCGGGCTTCCGCCGCAGCAATGGCTTCCGGGGTCTCGGCCACCGCTTCAGCTATCATCTTGAGGTTGAAGTTCACCGGAGTGGGAGCGCCCAGGTTGACCTTGCCCTCGATCGCGGTCAACTCCCGCCCATCGACGACCAGCGTGATTCGATACAAGTAGGGCGGAAGGCCGGCGTGAAAGAATCCTCCGTCGTCGTCGCTTGTCGTTTCGAAATGCTGAGAGATATCCTGACGGTCGATCAGGATAGTTGCGCCCGCGAGGGGTTCTCCATCGGGCCCTATCACCGTGCCCCTGATGGACCCTGTTTGTGCCACGGCAGATACCGCAAACACCGCTATCAGCGTCAACAGGGGTAGCAACCGGTTCGCAAATTTCATCGTTACCCTCCGTCCTTTAGACTCTTGCATACTGCGGTTTCTCGTAGGCGATCGGATCGGCCCGTTCGGCCCCGGCGAACGCCCGGAGCCGCAACGCACAACTGTCGCACGTGCCGCAGGCCCTCCCCTCGTGCCGGTAGCACGACCAGGTGAGTTCAAACGGCACACCCAACCGAAATCCCTCGCGAACGATCTCGGATTTTCGCATCCGGATCAGCGGCGTTTCGACCCGGATGTGGGTCGTCGGCTTCGTGCCCGCTTCGATTAACGCGTTCGCCGCTTCGTAGTACTCCGGACGGCAGTCCGGATAGCCCGAACTGTCCTCCAAGACCGCACCGATAAAAATGCTTTCCGCTCCTATGACTTCCGCCCACGATGTCGCCACCGCCAGGAAATGCGCGTTCCGGAACGGAACGTAAGTATTCGGAATATTGCGGCTGTCCAGGTTTCCTTCCGGAACAGCGATGTCCCGATCCGTGAGACTCGATCCGCCGATCGTGGCCAGGTAACCGAGATCGACGACAAGCCGTTCTTCGACGGAAAAGTGATCCGCCTGAGCCTCGAAAGCTTCCCGCTCTCGCTGCTCAGTACGCTGGCCGTAATCGGCATGGAGCGCGTACACGCTGTATTTCCCGCTTGCGATGGCCGCGGCCACACAACTATCCAATCCGCCGCTCATCAGGACAACGGCTTTCGGCTTACGACTCGTCACAATCCTCCGGTCCAAACCGGACACTTCCAGTGTAGTTTTTGAAATGGCTCAAGTCAAAGCATTAGTCGGCCTGTAAACCTACTAGGATGGGAGGGTTAACGGAGATTACCGCAGTTCTTTCAGGGAGATGCGGGTGGGGTGTCTTCGGACCTGACAGTGGAATCCGATCGACTTGCTGCGCCCGCCTCGATGAGGAAATCGCGGAGGCCGTCGACCGTGTCCACGACTGCATAGTCGGGAAGGCTTTCCAGAAACAGCCGGCCGTACCCGCGCGTGTGGAGACGGCTGTCGAGAATGGCCAGAATGCCTCGGTCCGACCGCGAACGAATCAGCCGCCCGAATCCCTGTTTGAGCCTCAGGATGGCACCCGGGACCTGGTAGTCGGAAAAGGGGTTTCCGCCGTTCTCTTCGATCTCGCGGATCCGGGCCTGAACCAACGGATCCGAAGGCACCTGGAAGGGCAGCTTGTCGATGATGACGCAGCTCAGTCGGTCTCCTGGGACGTCGATGCCCTGCCAGAAGCTCGACGTCGCGAACAGGACCGCGTTCTCGGTGCCACGGAACTTTTCGAGCAAGCGGCTTCGGCTCGCCCGGCCCTGAAGCAGCGTCGGGTAGGGCAGTTCGTTCGACAGCAAGCGGTAGCAGGCCTGCATCTGCTGGTAGCTGGTAAACAGGACGAACGCCCTGCCTTCGGACACTTCCAGGATTTTTCGAATCTCGTCGGCTGCTCTCGGCAGGTACCTCTGATTTCGGTAGTCGGGCAGATCCCTGGGAATGTAGAGTGCCGCCTGCTCTTGAAAGTCGAATTCTGTCGACAGGGTATCGCTGTGGGCGTCGTACAGGCCGAGGCGCGAGCGGATGTAGTCGGTCTCACCCCCCACGGTCAGCGTTGCCGAGGTCAGCACGCAGGTGGGTACCCGATCGAATAGGTTTTCTCTAAGGAGTGGCGACACGTCGATGGGGCAGGCTTCCAGAAACACGCCTCGCCCGCGGCGGTCGAGCCACGATACGTAGTTGTCCGGGCTACCGTCCTGGAATATCTCCAACTCCGTGGCGATCTCGGCGCATCGACGCGCCAGATTGCCCCATTCGCCCCCCGCGTCGATCTGTTGCTTGACGGCGCGCCTGAGGCCGTAGAGCTCGTCAATGAGCTCTTTGATGCCTTCCAGATCCGGCAGCGCATGCCGTCCGTCCGGTTTGATCAGAAAGCGGCCGAAGAAATGGTCGGCCTCGCGCGCGAGCGTCGATGTTTCGCGTTCGATCGAAACCTTGGTTTCGCCCGCCAACGTCCTCGTGTCGACCAGCAGCTCCTGCACCCTGTAGTTGCTGACGTGGAAGCCGAAGTACCCCGTCGCGATGTCTTCCAGTTCGTGCGCCTCGTCGAAAATCACCGCTGTGTAGTCGGGCAGGATCTGGGCCATCTCCGATTCGCGGATGACCAGGTCGGCGAAAAAGAGGTGATGGTTGACGACGACGATGTCGGATTCCATGGCCTTCTGGCGCATCAGGGTTAAAAAGCAGCTGTCGAATTCCTCGCACTTCGTGCCGATACAGCGATCCCGACGGGCATCAAGGCTCGCCCAGAGCTCGTCATCGTCCGCGATGCCGCGGAGTTCGGCCCGATCGCCGGTCTCGGTGCGAACGGCCCACTCGGCAATCTCTGAAAAGTTGTCCAGTTCGAGTGGGCTGAACAGTCCTTCCTGCTGATAGGTGTGCAGCTTGACCTTGCACAGATAGTTGTTCCGGCCTTTGAGATAGGCGGCGCGGATAGGTCGGTCGAGTATCCGCTCGAGCAACGGAATGTCTTTGTAGAAGATCTGATCCTGCAGGGCCTTGGTCCCCGTCGATACGAGTAACCGGCGGCCGTGTGTCAAGGCGGGAGCAAGGTAGGCCAGCGTCTTTCCGGTGCCGGTACCCGCTTCGATTATTGCGTGGTGTTGGCCCTCGAGCGCGGAGGTGACGATCTGGGCCATGCGGGTCTGCGAAGGCCGTACCTCGTAGCCTTCGAGTTTCCGTGCGAGCAGACCGTCGGGCCCGAAGAAATCTTCCATATCCTCCACAGTCTATAATGAAGTTCGTTCGAGCTGGACGGCACCCACACGAAGAGCCAAAGAGTGGGGGAGGTCAGGAAAAGTGCCTTGATGGCGGTTTCCTTGGGGCCCGAGGAGGCACGGAGGAAACCACCATCACGGATTCGGACACAGATATCCTGCCGAAATAATACCCAACGAAATGTTGTTCGCACCCTCCTTTGGAGATAGTCACGTTATCTTTGATGGGGACCGCTAAAATGGCGCCTGTAGCGCAACGCCCAGGGGGATATCGTCGATGAAGATGCCGTCGATGCCCAGGAACTGCAGAAAGCCCCAGCCAAAGGGATCGTTGACGGTGAAGGCCCACACACTGAAGCCCAGCTGGTGCAGGGAGTTAACCAGCGCTGCGCCGCTGCCGGGCTGGATCTGCTCGGCTTGGCCGAGGAAAAGCACGTCCAAGTCGACCGCACGCGCCCCAGACCCAGGGCCACGCCCACGAAGTCCAGGGGACCATCGTAGGCCGGCAGGCGGAAGAAGGGGCCGATTTCCGCCCATTGCAATCCCAGTCCCACGTCCTTGTTGATGGGGGTGACTGGGAGGCCGGTGGCGGCCTCCACCTGTTCCGCAGACAGAAACTGCAGGATGGACACGGCGAGGGCCCGGGGCAGTTCCGGCGCCACTTGCGCCGCGATGAGCACGATGGCCGGCGAGAAGGACTCCAGGATCACCTGGTCGGTCATCCTAGCCTGCCGCACCTCGTGCACCACAGCCTGCACCAGGGCCAACTCGGTCTGGTCGAGGGGATCGCAGAGGGGCGCCGGCGTCTTGATCTCGATAGCAATCACCCCCTGGGGCGTGTCGCCGCGTCGCGTGAACCTGCTCGCGACGTTGAGCACCTGCCTCAGCTTGGGGATGTTCGGATTGAGCGCGACCAGTTCGTCGTAGGTCAGGCCGTTGATGCAAGTGAAGTCTGGCAGGAAGTCGTCGTGAAAGACCACCGCCAGGCCATCGACCGTGACTTGCACGTCCACCTCCACGATGCGGATGCCGCTTCGGTACGCCAAGCGCACGGACTCCGTGGTGTTCTCAATGGGACGGTTCGGGTCTTCGCCCAGGTTGGCGCCGAAGCCGCGGTGGCCGAAGGCGAAGGGCACCGGGCCCGAGAGCACGTCCTCCAGCTCCCATTGGGCGCTCGGCTTTTCGGATTTGTCCGATTTGCCGGACTTGTTGGACTTGCCCGACTTTTCAGACTTGCTCGACTGGGCCGCGGCGTGAACGGGCTGAAGGAGCAGCACGGCTGCGGCCAGAAACGCCACTACGACAATCAGTGTTCTCAATACTCTTGTGATGCGAATCATTATTCCTCTCTCTGCTGTGTTGCAGGTGGTTTTACGACTCAGCCTGCTGATTGACCTGCGTGCCTGACACGCTGGTCTCAACGGATCGACGCAACACTTTATCTTAAAAGGAAGAGGTGGAGTGTATGCGGAAAGGGATGCGATTCGGTTTCACGGCGGCGGAGAAGGCGGAGGTATGGGATCGGTGGCGGCGAGGGGAATCTCTGCATGAGATCGGGCGAGCGTTTGGCAAGCTGTCATCGTCTGTATATTGTCAGCTGGCGCATACCGGAGGCATTCGTCCTCGACCACGACGACGGTCGAGGTTGGCTTTGAGCCTGTCGGAACGTGAGGAGATCTCCCGCGGGATCGCGGCCGAGCAGTCGTTGCGTTCGATCGCAGAGTGTCTGGGGCGTTCACCCTCGACGGTGAGCCGGGAGATCCAGCGCAATGGGGGCTATGATGACTACCGGGCGTCTGTCGCCGATGAACAGGCTTGGAACCGGGCCCGTCGCCCGAAGCGATGTCAGTTGGGTCGCCATCCGCGGTTACGGCGAATGGTGGCGAGGAAGCTCCGGCGGAATTGGTCGCCCGAACAGATCGCCGGCTGGCTGAAGCGATCCTATCCAGAGGATGAGTCGTATCACGTGTCCCACGAGACGATCTATCGCAGCCTATTCGTGCAGGCGCGCGGGGTGTTTAAGAAAGAACTACTTAGACATCTGAGGTCGAGACGAACGATTCGTCGATCCCGACATTCCAGTTACAAAGGTCACGGGAAAGGGGATCTCGCCGATATCGTATCGATTCGTGAGCGCCCGGCCGAGGTCGAAGATCGTGCCGTTCCCGGTCACTGGGAGGGAGATCTGATAGTGGGATCGAACAACACCTACATTGCGACCCTGGTCGAACGCCATACCCGTTACGTGATGTTGGTGAAAGTGTCGGATAAACAGACCAAGACCGTCGTGCCTGCACTGATCAAGCACGCGAAGAAACTACCGACCGAGCTGTATAAATCGCTGACCTGGGATCGCGGCAAGGAAATGGGAGATCATCGGCGGTTTACCCTGGCGACCGACATCGACGTCTACTTCTGCGATCCGCAGAGTCCATGGCAACGTGGTTCCAATGAAAACACGAATGGCCTGCTCCGACAGTACTTCCCAAAGAGAACCGACTTATCGGTGCACTCGCAGGCGCACCTGAACAAGGTGGCACGTGAGCTCAATGAACGGCCGCGTAAGACGCTGGAGTTTGAAACTCCAGCAGAACGATTCAACGCTTGTGTTGCATCGATCGGTTGAGGTGGCAACAGAAACAGGAAAGGCACACACCGGCCCTCCTTCGAAGAATGGTCCGGTTGCGTCTGGCGCGTGTCGCCAGAAGTCCGTTCGTCCCGTCTCAGTCTTTCTGGATCGTGAACAGGGCCGCCATGAACGCTCTGCATGATATATATCGGTGCGGTTCAGAAGCAAGCGGCGACGTTGACCCTCAGCGCCGAGCGCAAAGCGGGAGTTCTTCGCGCTCTCACCGTTCGTCAATCATATGCCCGACCTGAGCTTTTCGATTCGGAACCAATGAGGAGGCAGGGCAGGAAGGCGGCCCGTCGAGATTCGAGATCTTGGACTACGTGGACGCTGCGGTTTCGCTGGTTGTGGATGTTAACCTAACCACGCTCGGTCCAGACCCATCCAGGCCCCATGATCGAAATACATCCCAGCCTCCAGGGCGCGGTGACCTTGGGCGTTATCCAGGCGAGCGATGTCTCGGTGAAGCCGACTTCCGACATGCACCGGAGTCTTCTGACGGAGCTGGCTGCCGAGTACGCTCGACGGTACAAGGATGTCGTTCCCTCCGAGGTCGAGGGAATCCGGGCGGTGCGGAAGCTGTTCCACCACACCGGGCTGGACCCGACCCGGTACCGCCCGTCTTCGGAAGCTCTGTTCCGTCGCGCGGTCCGAGGGAAGGACCTGTACTTCATCAATTCCGCGGTCGACCTCATCAACTATTGGTCGTTGAAGCTGCTGATTCCCATGGGGCTGTTCGACGCCGACAAGGTCGATCCGCCGATCGAATTCCGTGTCGGACGGGAAGGGGAAACCTACGAGGGGATTGGCCGGAGCGAGTTGAACCTTTATCATTTCCCTTTACTCGTCGACCGGAAGGGTCCGTTTGGGAGCCCGGTTTCCGATTCGATGCGAACGCGCGTGGACGCGGAAACCCGGAACCTGCTCTGGGTCGTGATCGCTCCGGTCGGATCTCGGATTCCGCTGGACGACCTGGCTGAAGCCGTGGTCGAGTGGAACGGCGGACACGTCGCCGCGCCGCATATGCTGCCGCTGTAGCGGCTCTGTGAGTGTCGGAGTAGGAGTACAGACCCTCCCACGATTGTTGTAGGCGAAGCCATAGGATGTTGCGTATTTCAAGAAAGCTGCTCGACGAGATCCACCGGCATATGGAGGAAACCTATCCGTATGAATGTTGCGGTCTGATCGTCGGCACGATGGGAGAATCGAAGACGGCCGAAGCGTCCAGGCGGTGCCGCAACCTGAACACGGAGCGGGCTGTCGACCGTTACGAACTCGATCCGAAGGACATGTTGAAGGTCCAGCGGGAACTTGATGGGGGGCCTTTGGACATCATCGGCGTCTACCATTCCCATCCCGACCACCCGTCGCGGCCATCCGGGTTTGATACCGATCATGCCTGGCCCGGTTATTCCTATATCATCGGGTCGGTCGAGAAAGGGAAGATGGGCAGACTGCAGAGCTGGGAGCTCGACCAGTCGGGGAGCGCGTTCGAGGAGGAAGAACTTGAAATTCTGGATGGGAGCTAATGATGAGAGGAATGGACAGGAGTAGGCGATGGCTGTGAGCGTAAAGATTCCCACACCGCTGAGGACCATGACGTCGGGCAAATCCGAGGTAGCCGTCGAGGCGGGTACCGTTGCCGAAGCCCTGAATCAGTTGACGGCCCAATTCGGTGGTCTGAAGGACCGGCTCCTCGATGAAAGTGGCGAGGTTCGCCGGTTTGTCAACGTCTACGTGAACGAAGACAACATCAAGGACCGAGACAACCTGGCGACGCCCATCAAGGATGGCGACACGATCTCCATACTACCGTCGATCGCGGGAGGGAGTTGATTTCCGATCGATAGGGGACGTTGCGCTCCGTTCCGAGCCTTCGCATGCGGTCGTCCGCGATGGGGTTTGCCCCGGCGAGGGTGTCGCGTCCCATCTGCCCTCATGTCCGAGCCACTCGCAAACAACGCTTCCGTCCGAGCGGTCCTGCCGCTTGTGGCCATCGTCGGCCGACCCAACGTCGGAAAGTCGACGGTCTTCAACCGGCTGGTGGGATGGAAGCGGTCGATCGTATCCGACGAGCCAGGCATCACCCGGGACCGGATCTACGGCGTCCTAGAGTGGAGCGGCGTCGGATTCGAGGTTGTCGACACGGGCGGCATCATCCCCGGCGAAGAGTCCGAGATTCCCAACAAGATTTTCGAGCAGGCCCGAGTCGCGATCGAGGCGTCGTCTCTGCTCCTTCTCATCGTCGATGCCCGGTCCGGGCGTACACCGGCCGATGAAGAGTTGGCCTCGCTGCTCCGCAAGGCCGGAAAACCCGTCTTTCTCATCGTCAACAAAGTCGATTCCGACAAGCAGATGGCCGATGGCGGCGAGTTTTCGAAACTAGGCTTCGAAAAGCTGTTTCCGGTTTCCGCCGAGCACGGACGCGGGTTCACCGAACTCCTCGATGACCTCGCAGAATCCCTACCTCCCGCTGCGGAAGTTGGAACCGATGCCGACGAGATCAGTGTTGCGATCATCGGCCGACCGAACGCGGGCAAGTCCACCCTGCTGAACTTCCTTGTTGGGGAAGAACGGTCTATGGTCTCTCCTATCGCGGGAACGACCCGGGATGCTGTCGATAGCCTCGTCGAGAAAGACGGTCGGCGCTTTCGGTTTGTCGATACCGCGGGCATCCGCCGCAGGGTCTGGACCAGCGAGAAGCCGGAACGGCTCAGCGTGATGATGGCGCACAAGCATCTGGAACGGAGCGACGTGGCGATTCTGCTCATCGACGGCGAGCGCGATATCAGCGCAATCGACGCGACGATCGGGGGATACGCCCACGAAGCCGGCCGGGCGGCCATCATAGCGGTCAACAAGTGGGATGTGGTCGAGAAGCACGCCGCCGTGACGGCGGAGTTCGAGCGGCGAATCCGGGAGAAAATGAAGTTTCTGGATTATGCCCCTATCGTTTTCATCTCTGCGAAGACCGGCCAACGGGTCCAGAAGATCTATGGAGTTATCGAGCAGGTGTACGAGAGCCAGCATCGCCGGATCAGCACGGGAGAGCTGAACGATTTCCTGAGCAAACTGCCCCTGACTCGTGGCGGACTGCCTTCCGACGTAAAGGTGCGCTACATCGCCCAGGTCCGCGTCGACCCGCCGACTTTCGTGATCTTTGCCAACACGGTGCGCAAGCTGCACTTTTCGTTCGAACGCTTCCTGTCGAACCGTATCCGGGATCGATTCTCATTCGAAGGCGCGCCGATTATAATCAAGCAGCGCAAACGCAAGAGGAGTGGCGGTGGCCGAAGGTAACGCCCAGATTCCGGATAAGCTCTACTTCAAGATCGGCGAGGTGGCCGACATCGTCGGCGTTGAGGCCTATGTCCTGCGGTTCTGGGAGTCCGAGTTTTCCGTTCTTTCCCCCAGGAAGAGCGAGTCGGGCCACCGCGTCTACCGGAAGAGGGACGTCGAGACCCTGATCCGGATCAAGGAGTTGCTCTACGAGAAGGGGTACACGATTGCAGGTGCGCGCAAACAGTTCAGACGGCCCGAATCGTCGGATGCGGCCACGGCCGACAATCGTGAAAAAGTCTTGCGCAAAGTGCGGTCCGGCCTGGAGGACATCTTGACTTTGCTCGATCGCAAGACCTAACTTAGCGATCAGAGTGCGGGACGTGGCGCAGCTTGGTAGCGCGCACCCTTGGGGTGGGTGAGGTCGGAGGTTCAAATCCTCTCGTCCCGATTTTCTTCCTGTGACCGCCGAAATCCTCATCACGAACGACGACGGGATTCGAGCGCCCGCCTTGCCTGCACTCGAGCGGGCGCTGAGGCGCATCGGACGCCTGAATGTGGTTGCCCCGGATCGGGAGATGAGCGCCACCAGCCACTCGATCACGCTCAACCGGCCTCTTCGTTACCACGAGACGGCAACGAACCACTTTGCGGTCGAAGGAACGCCTGCCGACTGCGTGATCCTTGCCTGCCTACGGATTCTCAATCGGCGTCCCGAGCTTCTCGTGTCCGGCATCAACCGGGGAAAGAACGTCGGTGACGGTGTGCTCTATTCCGGCACCCTCGCGGCGGCGTTTGAAGGGGCGCTGCAAGGGATACCGAGCATGGCGGTATCGCTCGAGTACAGCGAGCGGATGGACTACGAGTCCGCCGCGGAATTCACGTCGATCCTTGCGCACAGGATTCTGGAAGAAGGGCTGCCTCCGGGCGTCGTCCTCAATCTCAACTTCCCGACCGATTGGAATGGAAACGTTGTCCTGACCCGGCAGGGCGAGAAAGCCGGCAAGACTGTCCTCGTCGAAAACCTCGATCCCCGAGGCCGGCACTACTTCTGGCTGCATGAAGAGGCGCAAGAACTTGCCGGGGACAGCGACGAGGATTTGCCGGCCGACATCGATGCGATGGCCGAAGGCTACGCCTCGCTCACGCCGCTTCAACTGGACCGAACGGCGTTTCGTTTCATCAAGGCTTTGTCGACCTGGAGCGACCTGCTCGACACGACGGCGTTCAAACGGCGATAGCCCCCAATCTGCAATTGGAGGTTCGAGATTCGAGATTTGAAATCGAACAATCTGCGGGGGTTTATCGTAGGGAGTTTGGAGTCGATAGATTCGGGAGGTTGCTTGCTTCAAGATATTCGATATGCACTCCGACGGCTCCGACGGAGCCCTGGGTTTCTGGCCGCCGCCGTCCTGACCCTGGCGGTCGGCATCGGCGCCAACACGGTCATATTTTCGCTCGTCGACGGTATCCTGCTGAAACCGCTGGGCTACCGTGAGCCGGATCGACTGGTTCTCCTCCGCGAGGTGATCCCTCAGATCGCGGCCCTCTATCCGACGCTTCCCGTGAACGCGCAGCATTTCCTGACGTGGAAAGAGCAGAGCGAGTCGTTCGATGCGATCGCTCTGGTCCAGGCCATCAACATGAACATGACAGGCGAGGGCGAACCCGAGCGCATCCTGGCCGGGGCCGTCTCGTGGGATATTTTTCCGATGCTGGGAGCCGACACGCGAATCGGCCGGACTTTTCTCGAGAGCGAGGGTGAGCCGGGCAGCGAGGATGTCGCCGTCCTGACGCACGCATTCTGGCTCCGACGTTTCGGCGGAGATCCGGAGGCTCTGGGCCGGACTATGACGCTGAACGGCCGACCCGCCGAGATTGTCGGTGTTCTGCCCGAGACGTTTCGGTTTCCGAAGAGTGAAGAGCTGGGTCCGATGATCGAGCTTGGAGACGGGGTCGAATTATTCCTTCCTCTCACACTGGATCCCGGTTCGCTCAACATGACCGGAAGCCACAACTACGGTGCGATCGCCCGCCTTAGCCAGGGAACCACATTGGAGCAGGCGGAGGCCGAGCTCAACATCCTGGAATCCGGGATCGCGGCCGAGGCGGGGATCCAGGCGGGAGTCGACCTCAACATGGATCTGGAGGCGCGTGTCATACCGATGCAGGAGCAGATGATCGGTTCGGTGCGGCTGGCCCTGTGGGTCCTGCTGGCTGCGGTCGGGGCCGTGCTGGCGATCGTCTGCGTCAACCTGGCCAACCTGCTCCTGGCGCGCTCGGCTCGTCGTCGGAAGGATGTGGCGGTGCGCGTGGCCCTTGGGGCCCCGGCGCGTCGCCTCGTCCGTGAGTTTATGACTGAAAGCCTGATACTGGCGTTTGGGGGCGGGATTCTCGGTATTGCGGTTGCCTATGTCGCTCTGGACGTCATGCTCGCGGCGGTGCCGGTGGATCTACCGCGGATCGATGAGATCGGCCTCGACGGACGGATTCTCGCCTTTGGATTGATGCTGACGGCCGCGACCGGAGTATTGTTCGGGGCACTCCCTGCCTGGAGGCTGACGCGGATCGATCCGCAGAGTGCCCTTCAAGCGGCCGGCGCCCGGACGACCGAGGGTCGTCGGACTTCGCGCCTGCGCGGAGCGCTTGTGAGTTTGGAAGTCGGCCTGAGCGCCGTGCTGTTGATCACGGCGGGTCTTCTGACGACGAGTTTCTTCCGGCTGATCGGGGTGGAGACCGGGTTCGTCATCGACAACGCACACTCGATCGAGCTGTTCCTGCCGTTCGGGACTTACGGCGACTCCGAATCCCGAGTTGCCTTCTACGACCGTCTGCTGGAAGAAGTCGGAGCGATTCCCGGGATCGAAAGCGTGGCGATAACTTCGCACCTTCCGTTGATGGGTGAGACGAACGTGAGCATCGTTTCCATCGATGGAGAGACGCGACCCTTGCTGGAACGGCCCCTGGCCAACTACCGTTACATCAGCCCGGACTACTTCCGGACCTTGTCGATTCCGGTGACGGCTGGCCGTGCGTTCGAAGAAAGGGACCGCGACCGTGACGTGGCGATCGTGTCCGCCACGCTTGCTGAACGGCTATGGCCGGGGGAGGGAGCTCTGGGCCGGACGTTCTACGAGGACGACGACAGTGCTGAGCCGTGGGTGGTCGTCGGTGTTGCCGCCGACATCCGTGGTCTCCACCTTGATTCCGGACCGGGATCGATGGTTTACGTTCCCTACTGGGCGTCACCAAACAGTCAGTCCGCTGTGATCGTGCGGGGGGGCGCAGATGCCGGCCTGGGCGAAACGCTCCGCGCTGCTGTCTGGAATGTCGATCCTCTGCTCCCGGTGCCCGAAGTGCGTCCGATGGAGCAACTCCTCATCGAATCAACGAACCGGCAGCGCTTCCAGAGCACGCTTGCATCGGCCTTCGCCTTGGTGGCGCTGTTTCTCGCAAGCCTGGGGATCTACGGCGTCATCTCACAGACAGTTGCCGGGCGGACTCAGGAGATCGGTCTTCGAATGGCGCTGGGGGCGGACCGCCGGAGCATTTTCTCTCTCATGTTGGGGCAGGGCATGATCCCGACGCTGATTGGTGCCGCCCTCGGCGTGGCCGGCGCGGCAGGGTCCGCGCGCGTCATCGCAAGTCTGCTGTTCGGCGTTGAGCCAACCGACGTGACGACGTTTGCGAGCGTGATCGCACTACTCCTGGCCGTGGCGTTCCTGGCCTGCTACCTGCCGGCCCGACGTGCAACTCGTGTCGACCCCCTGGTGGCATTGCGGTACGAGTAGTGGCTTTTCTGAGTTCCCACGGTCCGGGTTCCCGAGATTGGCATTTTAGAGTCACCCGGTCCCTACCGCCTCCGGTTCTGACGTCCGACAGAACCCAGAGCGGTAGCGACGGGGTGTCTTCGATCCCAAACACTCCCGCTATGCTAGAATTGTCTGGTTTGACGTCGGGACGTGGCTCAGCCTGGTAGAGCACCTGGTTCGGGACCAGGGGGTCGGAGGTTCAAATCCTCTCGTCCCGATTTTACAAGCTCCATGCGGTCAGTTAGTTGCGGGCTTTTCGGCAGAAAGGTCAGGGAGGGGTGTTTGTTCACTGTGCCCAATTTTGTGCCCACTTACGCGCTCTAGCGCGGCTCGTACCGTGTCCTTGTCCGGGTGCACATAACGTTTCGTGACCGACATATCGCTGTGTCCAGCGAGATAGGCGAGAGTGAACGGGTCCATGTGGGGAGCCCAGCGCGTCAAGCAGGTATGGCGCAGGCAGTAAAGCTGAAAGGGCTTGATCCCGGTTACCCGGAACGCCCTTGCCTGTTGCTTCCTCACGCTGGAGCTTTCGATGTGACCGCTCTTGGTTGGGGCAGGGAACACCCACTCTGAGTCAACCTCGTCTCTTCTGCGAGCCATGATCTCCGCTACCCGTTTTGGCATCTGAATCTGTCGGCGAGCGGCCTTCGTCTTACCGAAGTCGATGTGGATCGCCCCGTCTATTACGTTCTCCCAACGAAGGCGGAAGCATTCCTCAGGGCGTAGGCCGCAATCGATCAGCACCGAGGCAACATCGTGCAACAGCGGCGGAGCTGCCAGAAGGTATTTCGTTTCTTGCTCTTTCGTAACGACTCGATCCCGATGGTTCTCTCCTGGGAGCATTCGCACAGCTGGTAGAGCCTTCTCAACGTTTCCCCATTCGTTGGCGAGCTTGAACATTCGCCGAAGCACCTGAAGTTCCCGGTTTATCGAGCTGACCTTCAGCCCCGCTGCTCTCCGCTTCGCAACGAAGCCCGAGATAGTTTGCTGTGTGATCGCGTCGAGAGGCTGACCGGCCAGCTTTGCGAACGAGAGTAGGCTCTTGAGTCCATTCTCGTAGTATTCAAGTGTCTTCGCCTTGTCAGCGAAGGTCGCCTTGAGGAAGGGCTTGAAGTCACGTTCTGCGAACTGCTCGAAGCTCAAGGGCGGCTTGTGATCGCGGATGCCTACTTCAGCTTTCGCCAGTGAGGTCCTGTGTGCCGCTTCGATTTGCCTGGCAACCCGCCCACTCCCTTGCTTCGTGCTTTCTCTTATCTGGTCACCCTTCCAAGTGAACTTGTACCAATAAACATTTCCTCGTTTGTAAATAGCCATCAGATCTCCTTTCGTTTCCTTGCTTGTTCTGCCTTGGTCGGTCTGCCCCCCAGCTTGCCCCACTCCCGCATCTTGCGGTTGAACTCCCGCTTGCCCCACTTGCGCTTTCGTACTTCAGCACTGCGCTTACCGAGCAGACTCGCCGCTTTGTTGATTCGCTTTTGGATCTTTTCTGCCACGTTACTATACTAGTATAACCTATCGTTAGGTTATTGTCAAGCCGTAAGAATCGGTGATCGGCAACAACGGAGCAGTCTTTGGATACAATCTAGGTAAACCTCACACGTCAACGGCTGTAATCGCTGATGGAGAGTTCTATGTCTGAAAAGGGTAGATTCGACGACGCCCGGAACGCGATCTACGAAACTACAGGTGAGCAACTAGTCGATCTCTGGCAGCGCTACAGACGGAAAGCCGAAAATGAAGTCTTTGCCACTGAGGCTGAGGATGACAAATTCCACGTATTCGATGGCATATTCACGGCTGCCATCAGTGATGTTAGCAGGATGGCGCAGACCCTGTTTAACGACCTGTTCACACTCGCTTTAGCCAATCAATCCTTGATTGACAGTAATGCCGAAAGATGGGCTACGAATGAAATCCTATCGTTCCTCAAAGGAGAACTTGGTGAGCCAAGTCCCTTCGACCCATCCGCCTTCGATGTCTGGTTCTTGGATGGGCACCGAGCCAGCCGCCAGTTCCAGGACTGGATGTATCGTGCTATTCAAATGCGCTGGGACGACGAATGGCTAGCTCCGACGTGGTTTGACCCCGGCGAAGGATCCAGTCCGGAATGCTATTTCGACGCAAAGTATACGTCTCGGTTGCTGGCAGAACGGTACTTTGATCTCTGGTCGGCTATCTTGGAAGGCCTCGAATGGGCCGGAAAGCGGGCGAAGGTTGAGGCCGCTTCATCGACCCTGTCCTCAGCAGACGTTGTGAAGACCGAGGAACCGCTGCCGTTAGCAGAGATCGAAACTGTTTTTCGACATACCGACGACTTCCGTTGGGTTTCCCTGCGCGGAGACGAGTTTACACTGAGCCTGAACCAAGCCCGTGTGGTTGAGAAACTATGGGAAGCTCAGCGTAAGGGCATACCGGCGCTTCACCAAGATTCGGCCTTAGAGGGCCTCGATATCAAGTCGAATCGCATGCGCGACGTGTTTAAGAACTCACCCGCGTGGAACAAACTGGTCGTTGCCGGTGATGGCAGAGGTTTTTTTCGGCTGAATCTCTAATTAACTTTTCCTTTCCCACTAAATCCCCACTTACGCCTCCTGATCGTTCCCCTCCCGATTTTCATAAAATCGTAAGTGCAGACAAATTCAATTTCAAAGGAGACCTATCCAAATGCTTTTTTCAGAAAAAGACGTAGCGAGGCAACTCAACTGCACGGTTTCAGCACTACGACGCTGGAGACGAGAAGGCCGCGGGCCACTGTTCGTAAAAATCGAACGGCTCGTGCGGTATCGGCAGGAAGATATTGAGGATTTCATTAACCAAAACACGGTGGACCTTCGAGTGACCGAGTCAGAGCCACAAGGAGGTAAGCATGCAGCCGCCTAAAGACACGCTACGCGACATCATGAATCATGCTGGGGAGCCGGTTCCAGACGCGCCGGACAGAGTAGAACCTAGCGAACCGTCGGGACCTGACAGTCTCAAGAAGGCGGCGCTGGAGTATGCCGACGCTGGTACTCCAGTCTTCCCATTGCACAACCCGATCACCGACGGATGTTCCTGTGGTAAGTCCGACTGCAACAGCGCGGGCAAACACCCTCGAACCGCAAAGGGCTTCAAGAACGCAACAACCGATGTGAGCACCATAGAAAAATGGTGGTCACGATGGCCCGACGCCAACATCGGAGTTCCCACCGGAAAGGACACCGGGAGGGTGATTCTAGACGTCGATTTCAGACACGATGGCAAGGAGTCTTTGGCTCAATTGGAGGAGCGATTCGGCAGCCTTCCAGCGACGCGCACGGATTCGCACGGGAAATGGGCTCCACCTCGAGTTCCAGTACCCGACCGACTGCATCGAACTCGGGAGCTGCTCACAACTAGGTGGCTTCAGCGGTTTAGACTTGCGTGCGAATGGCGGCTACGTGGTTGCTCCACCCAGCGTCCATCCGAACGGTAATACCTATGCTGTAGACATTGACGCGCCGCCAGCCAAACTGCCTGAGTGGCTTCCGTGCCTCATTGATGGCGAAGAGAGACCTAAAGATAGTCGATCAAGGAAGGATTTCGACGTTGCGACAGTTCTTGCCGGAGTGCCCCAAGGCCAACGGGACGACGCCGTGTTCCGGCTGGCTTGCACGCTCCGGGGCGATGGAGTGCCGCAAGTCTGGGCGGAAAGGTTCGTCCTAGGCGCAGCCGAAAAGTGTGGCCCTCCGTTTCCAGCCGACGAAGCCCGTAAGAAGGTCCGTGCCTCCTATGACAAATTTCCCGCAGGTACATCCGACGGCGAAGTCCCTGTCCAGACCGCCGAGGACTTTCTCGCTCGGACGTTCCCAGAAAAGGAACCCCTTGTCGAGGGTCTCGTTCACAAGCGGGACTTAGTCGCATTCGGGGCTCGACGCAGGGTTGGCAAGACTACGTTCGTCTCAAACTTGGCCATCGCCGGGGCCGCTGGAGAGCATGAGTTCCTTGGTTATGCCACCCCAAATCCATTTCGTTCGCTGCTCTTCATGGTGGAAGACGACGGGGGCGAATTTCAGGAAAAGTTCAAGGTAATGGTCGGCGACCGGGACCTAGGCGGTCGTCTGGCTATCATGACGCGAGATGACTTCCGCGACCAGCATCTGCGGATTTTCATCAGGGACAACGATTTCAGGGAAGTAGTAAAGGCTCAGGTACAAGAGCATGATCCCGACTTAATCGTCCTTTGACAACCTCTCACATCTAGTCGCCGGCGAATACTCAGATGCAAAGCTCGTTCACGAATTGATGGATTTTGCCTATTGTCTGGCCAGCGATCACAACGCGAGTATCGTTCTACCTGCCCACCCGAAGAAAGTGGACAAGAAGTACGAAGTCAAACTGGAAGATGATCCAGAGTTGTACGTCGAGCAGATTATGGGCACCAGCCACTTCATCAACTCCACGGGCTCGATCTGGGCCCTAAGCCGGACCGATGAGCTATCTCTGTTCTATGGGGGTCGCCAACGCGGAGAAGGGCATGCCAGCTATTGCTACATCACGCTGGACGACAAGAACCGCCTCCAACTCATCGACGATTCGACCAGTCAGGCGCGGCTTGTTCTCAAGAATCCGCAGTGGCAGCAGGCTTGGGATCTGCTACCCGACACCTTCAGGTATAGGCAGGGGGAAGAACTTGTGAAGCCTGCCATGAGCTCCACATCAACGTACAACAGGTTCATCAAGAAGTGCAAACAGGCGCGTCTACTTGTGCAAGACACCCAGCGCATTTACTTCAAGGCTGGAAAGCTAAACTAAGCGAGGTTGACGAGTCATGCCATGTTTTCAACAACATAACCCCGAGGTAGGTAGGCGAGTCAGGTGCGAGTCAGTGGCTCGACAGCCTCGGGGGTGCCTCGCCCGAGTGACTCGGTCATAAGTAATTGATTTATATATATAACTCGTATGACTCGCCACTTTCTGCGTTCTTTCGACTGCGGACACCGGCTGATTCGAGCATCCGTATAGAAGACGCCCATGATTTTAAGAAGCCACCTTGTAATCAATACATTTGGCTATTGGCCACCCGCATGCTAGCTGCCGTTCAGATCAGACCGAAGGCGACTCCTCTTGGGCTCCACTGAGCGCTACCGGCTGCGATCCAGACCACCCCAGTGCATGGCGGGCCGGTCGAAAGTTGTGTTTGCATTTAAAGGTTTTTGTGCGCCCAGCACTTTTATCCCCCAACGTGGGGGATTTCGCTCGGTGACTCGTTTACAGCTGAGGTAGATGCGGGCCGTCATCCGATTCCGAGAATCCAGCCCTCTAGGTCCGCAATCCGCCGCTCCTCGTCGGTCAAGGGCGGGTCAAAGTATCGCCGCAGGATCCCCCCATCATCCGACTCTTTGAGCCAGCGAGCGATGGCATAGGCGTCCTGCTGGTCTCCGGTGCGGTCTTCTCGCGGGCGGATACCTCCTGCGGAAGATCGACGGGTACACCTCGGCTACAACGCTCTTGTCATCCTCCACAGCCCATCTATCAAACGGCCAGAAATGCGTGAGAGAGCCGACTTCTCGACGAATACGGAGCAACCACGGAAGTCCGGCGTGCGTAGACTTGGCCACCGATCCCTGAACGTCAAATTGGAACACGCTCTTAGCTGAGCTGGTCCACTGCCGGTCAGGCGAAACTCCTAACTCTGTCCGGTCCGCGCCGGAGGGCCGTCTTTGCTGTTACGAATGAAATCGACGTAGGTGTTCGGCTCGTCCGTCGGCCAGTGATGCGCGAAGTCCTCCAGAAAGTGAACCCACTCCTTAAGTCCGTAGCGCTGAAAGTAGCTGCGGGGAAGCGAGAAACCGTGGTCGATACCAGCGATGAGCCTCTGGCCAGACCGAATCTCCCCGATCAGCCACTCAGCAACTTCCTGTCGAGTCCAGTTCGTGGCTTGAGGGGCGGGGGGAGCGATTCGCTGGGGCTGGCCACCGGCGGCCACGTACACTTGGAGCCCCCGCAGACGCGACGTAGGTGTCTGTGCACCCGAGTAGTCGATGCCAATGTAGCGGCTGAACATCGTTCGTCACCGATCCCCGCCGTTCTTGAAAGGGATTACGCCTCCTGAATGATGTGCTCGTCGTTGCGGGGTCAACGCCCGTCTGTGACTCTCTGGTTGTTCAGGTAAACAGCTCCAGGGCCACGAATATCCCGGTCAAGACTAGAACTGCGAGAAGAACACCTACCAAGAACTGAATCCTCCTAAGCGACTCTCGTTCGTCTTCCCTCCTGGCAACATCCCTGGCGATCTGGTAGACACCGGAAAGTTCACTCTTGATACGATCAGGAACTCCGCCTTCATAAAACCCGCAAAGCCACTCAGCAGTGATTTCGGCATCGTTTTCTGGAAGAACACCGTAGAGAGGACCGTGGGCGGGTTTTGGGTCGATGTGGGCGTTGCGTCTCTCTTCTTCTCTTTTGTGTCCTCTGTAGATATTGACCTTAAAACTAGTTACCTCGTCCTCAATCTCATCGCTGAGACGCTGCCTGCGAGACCTGCAACCGTCCCACCATTTCGCCAAGCCAATAGAGGCGGTCGCCCAGGCGATCACGGTGGTCAGAGGGCTTATCCAAGGCTCCAAAAATTCGATCATTCGTTCTAGAACTTACCGCAACCCCTAACCACAAACAACAACAAGGAGATACAAACCAAATGGTTCTGTTGGGAATCGCAGGCTGACAAGGCCGGCGCGGCTGACACTCGATTACTTACTTCTTCTGTTCAAACAGAGAGAAGGAATAGGAGAGGAAGTAATAAAGGTGGTCGTCAGTGCCGTCAGCGCCGTCAGTGCCGTCAGCTTCGGGCACACTTTGGACACGAGGAGCATCGCTCCTCATTGACGCCCGCCTCCCCTCTTTGCAACTGAAGATTCTTCCCATGCCGTGTTAGCCTTCCTCCAAAGTGAGGTAAGCCACAATGAAGATGCGAAACGCGGTATTGACCGCAGCTATCGCCCTGATAATTGGATTCGTGCTTGGGACATGCAACACCAGCGGAGAGCCAGGACAGCAATCGCGGACCAGAAGTAACCGTCGTCAGCCCGCGAGGCGGGCCTGTCGGGTTGAGATGCGCCGTGTCGTATTCTGGCGGCGTTGACTGCAACTGGTAGTTCCTCATAGCAGTGAACGAAGACGTCAGGCTCCTCTGGCTCAGTTGTGGCAGCGAGGACCCACGAGCCACAGGGCTACGAGCTAGAGCTGAACAATTGACTAGCCACGGGATTCAGTATGAGTACCGAGAGAGACCAGGGGCGCACGAGTGGAAGGTCTGGCGTATCGACCTGGCGGATTTTCGCTCAAAGGCTCTTCAAGTAGTCGGCCAATCGCAAACCCGTTTCGGGTGACTGGATTCATTGACGCCCGCCTCCTGCCCCGATAGCATCGCCTCACACCCGATCACTGGAGGACGCACCATGAAACCCAGATTGCTATCCGCATGCCTCACCACGACGCTATTGTTCCTGGCCGCATGTACGCCAGCGCCTGAACCGGCACCTGAACCAGAAGACACCACCGAAGCCAACCTCGCGGCTCTCGCGGCAACCGGCGACCAGTTTCTGGCTGCCTGGAATGCGTCCGACACAGCAGCTTTTGGCTCCCTCTTTGCTGAGGACGCAGTACAGATGCCTCCCGATGGACCGAACATCGAGGGGCGTCAAGCGATCCAAGAGGGCTTTCAGGCGTTTCATGATGAGTTCGCAGCACAGCAGACGGCGACTACTGACGAGACAAGTGTGACAGGTGATCTGGCGTTCGTTCGCGGCACGTACCAATACGTACAGACTCCAACTGCCGGTGGTGAGGAAGTCGAGGTAAGGGGCAAGTGGTTCCTGGTCTCTCAAAGACAGGCAGACGGATCATGGAGGATCGCTCGACACATGTGGAATCGGCCAGTTGAGAACGACGACTCAGACTAGTCCGACTGACGCAGGGACCAGGTTGCTTCTGTGCAAAGTAGTCGAGTCAATCGAGTCCAACAATAAAATCAATCGCTTCATTCGATTCCATTGCAGCGTACTCGCGGAGTTGACAGCCCACCTTTTAGAAGGAGGTCGGATATGAGCGGAATTTTGTTGGGGTTGCTCGTCCTGGAAGGTCTCGTCACGCTCGCCGGAGCGGCCTTGCTGGTCTACCGACGACACTTCGAGCGGCCAGAACAAGGTCAGATCATCCTTGATTCAACAGAAAAGGAGATGGAGAAAAAACAGGAAGTCGTTCGCGGCAAGGTTGCTGTGTTGAGCAAGTACATCAACAAGG
>CBDBIN010000024.1:0-16568 GCA_965206125.1 Terriglobia bacterium | reverse complement strand
GATGGTCACACGATGCGCTTTCGGGTGATTGCGATTTTCATTCTTTGCTCTACCGGCGTTGGGCCAAGAAGCTGAGGCCCTCAATGCGGCAGGTGCATCGCGCCGGGGGAGAAGGTCTTTATCGACTTCTCGGGCAAGCGACCGCACTGGGTGAACCCCCGGACCGGCGACACCGTTGCCGCCGAGCTGTTCGTGGCCGTGCTGGGCGCCAGCAACTACACCTACGCCGAAGCCTTGCCGAGCCAACAACTCCACGATTGGATCGGCGCGCACAACCGGATGGTGGAGTGCTTTGGTGGATCCGGCCGGATCTGGGTCCCCGACCAGCTCAAGAGCGGCGTGACGGTTCCATGCCGGTACGAACCGGGTATCCACCGCACGTATCAAGAAGCCGCCCAACACTACGGCGCCGTGGTCATTCCCGCCCGGCCCCGCAAGGCCCGGGACAAGGCGAAAGTCGAAGTTGGGGTCTTGGTCGCCCAGCGCTGGATCCTGGCGCGGCTGCGCAATCGCACCTTCTTCAGTCTGGGGGCGCTCAACACCGCCATCGGCGAACTGCTGGTGGAACTGAACCGGCGGCCGATGCAACAACTCGGCGCATCCCGCCGGGAGCTGTTCGAACGGCTGGACCGGCCGGCCTTACAGCCGTTACCGGCGGGCCGGTATGAAGCCGCCGAGTGGAAGATCTGCCGCGCCAACATCGACTACCACGTGGACGTGGACAGCCACCTCTACAGCGTCCCGTACCAGTTGCGCGGGGAGGGGCTGGAAGCCCGCTATACGGCCAATATTGTCGAGATTTACTTCAAGAACCGGCGGGTAGCGTCCCATCGCCGCCGCTATGACCGCCAGCCCTCGACCCTTCCCGAGCACATGCCCAGCGCGCACCGGGCCCATGCCGAGTGGACCCCGTCGCGGTTACTGGGCCGCCAGTACGGCCCCGACCGTTTGGAGGCCGCCAGCGCCCGGGCCTTGCGCTTGAACTCTTACAGCTACCGCACCGTCAAGAACATCCTGGCATCCGCCCAGGACCGGTTGCCGTTCCAGGACACCGAAACCGATCCGACGCCGCATCACGCCAACATCCGTGGCGCCGCTTACTACACCAACCCCGAGGAGGACCTCTTCCATGCTCATTGAACAAACCCTGGAGAAGATGCACGCCATGAAACTGACCGGGATGGCCGAGGCCGTCACCCAACAACGCCAGTCATCCCAGTACCCGAAACTCAGCTTTGACGAACGGCTGGGGCTGCTCGTCGATGCGGAATGGACCGCCCGTGAGCAGCGCAAGCTCACCCGCCGTCTCCGCTCGGCCAAGCTCCGCTATCCGGCTTCACTGGAAAACGTCAACTTCAAACATCGACGGGACCTGGACCGTTCCCAAGTCCTGGCTCTGGGAACCTGTGGGTGGATCTCGGAATGTGTGCCACTCTTAGTTGGAAATTGAAACGGCTCCAAACCCTATGGTTTGATGGTATTGGAAGAAACAACATCAAGCCTGTAAGAGAAAGGAGCCGAGATGAGCAGTCTGTTACGTTCGGTGAAGAAACGCAAGAAGTCGCGTGTGCTGGGTGAGGTCGATGTCCTGAGCCGGGAGGAATACTCGGGACTGGAATTGGACTCGAAGGTGGAGATGATTCGGGCGTTGATCCCACTGGGGTTGATGCACGTGGAGGAGTTGCTCGACGAGGAAGTGAAGGCGTTGGCGGGTGAGCGATACGCACGAAAGGAGGCGGCGTTGCGGGCCGGCGACACGGGAGCAATCCGGGGACCGTGGGGCTGGGGGGCCAGCGGGTGCCGGTTCGGGTGCCTCGAGTGCGCAGCGTGGCGGGCGGGGAGATTCCGCTTCGGAGCTACGAGGAACTCAGTCCGGATGGCGCGGTGAACGAACTGCTTCTCAGACGTGTGCTTTATGTAGCCGATTTGGGTGTCGATGCCAGCGTCGGTGGCGCGGCGGCGGATCATGCGGTAGACGTCGGCCGGGGCCATGGGCCGGGTTAAGAGGCGTCCGGAGGGGCCCTGGGCGGTGGGGAAGAGCCAGGCCGTGGGTCCGGGGGGAGGGAAGAGGGCCGGGATGCCTACGAACAATTTCTTGTGGAGTTGATCGACCAGCGTAATGCGATTCGCAGCCAGCGCCTGAACGAGGAACTCGACTGTATCGGTCGGCTCCCGCTACGACGATTGGAGCACACGCCCGGATTCCGGTAACATTTTCAAATGAGGCAACGCGAGAAGGAATTTTGATTGACGTTGGACAGACGCCATTGCGGCCCCACTGCGAGCCCGTACTCTCCCTGGTGCTCGAACACCATCCGGACTGCACGCTCACGGACTTCTGGTGAATATCTGCTTGGTCTTCCCATGATGACTCCCATCCTCTCAAGAAGTGGAGTCTCCGGGAAACCCGGGGCGGTTCAAGATCGTCGATTCGTTTCTGCACAATGATCTGGCGCACAATATTGGTAAATTCCACCAACTCTTCTACACGAATAGATCGTTCGTCCTTGACTTGGAGACTCGGAGCCACACTTGCCTCGGGTGCCACAGAGCGAGCAGGAGATCATATCGACATAACAGCCATAACGATGAAGGTGTCTAGCATTTCGGGCCGCGCTGATGTCGGTCTTTCATCTGGGTTGGCAGGCTGGTATGTATCGCCGTATGACGTCAATTCTGGGAAAGCCAAACGGCAATTCTCCGGGTCCCACTTGTTCTGTGCCAAATATATGCACGTGGGGTCCGAACCTCACTCCTTTTTGCGCAGCCTTTTCTGCCCCGCTTTGATCAGCGTAACCCAGCTCAGTAACCGGACTTACCACGGTATCGAATCCGTCATGAGCCGTCTGCTTGAGTCAGCAGGTTGCCCAGCAGACCGAAATCCTTGTCCGCGGATTCCAGCACCGCACCGTGGCAGTGGGCGCAGGCTGCGATCACGACATCGGCCGCGGGAACGGTTACGCCGCGAATGCGTGCGCGACGGGCAAGATCGTATGCGGCGGACCAGACCTCTTCTTCCATGGGCAAGACCGGAAGCACCGCCGCGAAACGGCGAAGCGCCCGCTGCTCAGGGCCGCCCCGCGCGCCGTTCCATAACTCCAGTTGCACGATTGGGCACCAGCATGCATCCCCGGCTCTCAGCGCGACCTCGACACGGCTTCGGACCTCCAAATCGCCATCGGGACGCAGCAGGTGAATCCAGGACGAGGTGTCAATCAGGATCAACAAGATTCTCCCGTTGCCAGCGCTGCGCCTGAAGCTCATCCGCTGTCATCATGTCGGGGCACGTGCCTGAGAATTTGATGAGTTCAGCCATGCGCCGGCGCCGATTGAAATCAGCGAGGGCCGTCACCACGGCCTCCCGCTTGGTCTTCGCGCGGGTGAAGCGCATGGCATCCGACAGCTCGTCATCCGGGATATCAATTGTTGTTTTCATGAATCCATTTTATCGCCTTTGGGATTCCTGGCCAAGCCGCCCCAGAATCCCCATGGGTCCGGACGGGATGACGCCTCCTCCCGGAACCATGGATCCAGCCCATCGGGCACCGCGCGAGGTACCAGTGAGGATGGTCTCCCTGAAGCTCGCGCGTTCACGCTCGCCGTCTTCAGGCATGACGAAGTGGACTTCCCAGGGTTTGCTAGACACTTTCGCGAGCACCTTGTAGTCCGCTGCCAAGCGTGGGAAGCGCTGGAGCTGCATCTGATCGTCGACAGCGACTCCTTGAGTGCTGATCTGCTTTCAGTCGACTGCATCGAGAGCGGGTCCGACGGGGCCTCCTCTTGGTGTTTCTGGTAGAATCCACTTCTACTGTGGGGCGGCGTACATCCTCCATAGGCCGGGGCCGACATCGAGCCTGACGGTACCTGTGTCGTGCGCCGTCCCTCCAGAATCAACGGGGATGAAACCTCGACGGATCGAACAGGACACATTGGTTGCGTTCGTTGCCGCTGTGCTTGCTTCGTGTTTGGTGGGTGGAGTGATTGGCGTCATCGTCGTGGTCCGTTGTCTCTAGCGTTTTTTGCCGAAATCCCATACTCCCAGTTTCAACCCACCCCCGGCGCTCAAGGCTGCGATAAAGGCTGAGCGTGGAGCCTTTCATCTCAAACGTACACTCCATCAACTGGTTGTTGAGGATCTTGACCAAGCCAACGGGCGGGAGCGCTTGCCCGAGATTCGCCGGGGCGGGAAGGTGGTCAACGTGGACCTGCTAATGCGGCAAAAGGCTCGACACGACGAGCCGTAAATGATCGCGATGCAGGGTTAAAGATCCGCACGTCCGTTTGGGGCGGCCCAGGTAAAGCCCTTGCTTGGAAATTAACGGGGCCGCCGCACGACGCCAGGCGGCGCTGGTCCGGGCCACGGCGAACCTCGGCTGCAGCGTCGGGCTTAATTCGGCTTCGATATTGGTGACAGGCGCTTGGTGGCTTACCATCGGGAAGAGCGGAAAGTGACACAGGGATTGCGATCATGAGAATAGCAACAAACCTGTTCGAGTACGGCAAGTTCCTGACGCGCCGAGCCGCCTCTTGCGTATTCCTGCTCGCGGCGGTTGCTGTATCGGCCATTCCGGGGTTGGGACAACAATGCCTCGAAATCCAGGTCCTCGACCCCTCGTCGACTCCGATGTTGGGCGCAAGCGTCTCAATAGGCGATCGGGAAGAGTCGACCGATGCCAACGGCCGGGCAATGTTTTGCGACCTCGGAGACAGCCCGCATGTCGTTACGGTCTCGGCTCCCAACTTTCAGATGGTGGTGCAAACTGTCGATCAAAGTGTGGGAACGGTCGTGATCGCGCTCCGGCTTGAGATCCTGACTTCAGAAATCGTGGTCGTCGGCACCAGAAGCGAGGGCCGCGAACCCCTCGACTCCCCGGTGCCCGTTGAACTGGTGCCCGGTGAGCGGATGCGGAACACCGGCCATGTCGAGACCGGCCGGGCCTTGCAGATGCTTGCCCCGTCGTTCAACTTCCCAAGCTCCGCGATCACCGATGGAACCGACTCGGTGCGTCCGGCCACGCTCCGCGGCCTGGGCCCGGACCAGGTCCTGGTCCTCGTCAACGGCAAGCGGCGGCACAATAGCGCCCTGTTGCATGTCCTCGACTCGGTCGGGCGCGGCACCGCCGGTACGGATATGAACGCCATTCCCATCGGGGCAATCGAGCGCATCGAGGTGCTGAGGGACGGAGCCGCGGCACAATACGGGTCTGACGCGATCGCCGGCGTGCTCAACATCGTCCTGAAGAACACTCCCGGATTCAGCATGGACACCAGTTGGGGGCAGACCTACCGAGGGGACGGCGATGTATTCACGCACAGCATGCACGGCGGCTTCGCCAACGAGGATGGCGCGTTCATGAACCTGACATTCGAGACGAGCCGGCGCGGCCACACCAACCGCGCCGGCGCCTGGGGCTGGCCATTCTACAATCCCGTGGACTGCGGTCCGGGCGAGGCGCCCAGTTCCACCGGCTTCTGTCTGGATCCGCGCGAACGCACGGTCGGACGGCATCTCATCCAGCTCGGAGACGCCGAGACCGATCACTACACGGGCTTCTACAACGCGTCCCTACCGCTCGGGGAGAACGTAAACTTCTACTCGTTCGGCGGCTACTCGACCAGTGACAACAGCAGTCCGGGCTTCTACCGCGTGCCGTTCATCTTCAGTCCCAGGATTGTTTACGAAATCCATCCCGAGGGCTTCCTTCCTTTCATCAACACCGATGTGGACGACCTGTCCGTGGCAGCGGGTATCGACTGGACGACCGGCGCGGGCTGGACGTTTGATCTGAGCGTGAACCACGGGCGCAACGATTTCAACTTCCTCATCTCGAACTCGAACAACGCTTCTTATGGCGTGAACAGCCCCACCGCGGCGGACGCCGGGGGCCTGCGTTTCGATCAGACCACGTTCAACTTCGACGTGGCTCGGCTCTTCGAGTACGACAGGCGGACGATGAATCTGGCTTTCGGTGGCGAATTCCGCCGGGATGGCTACGGCATCCGCGCGGGTGAGCCGGTTTCCTACCTGCACTGCCTCGACGATCCGAACTCCGACAAGTCGGCCTGCCGTCCGACCGCGCCTCCGGGCATCCAGGTATTCCCGGGCTACAGGCCGAGCGACGTGGCGGACGCGGGCCGCACGAATAGCGCAGCGTACGCCGACCTGGAGTGGGTCTTCGGCGGCAAGTTCCTGGCAGGAGTTGCGGGACGGTTCGAACGCTACAGCGACTTCGGGTCCACGATCAATGGGAAGCTCTCCTTGCGTTATGACTTCACCCCGGCGTTTGCGGTGCGGGGCGGTGTCAACACCGGATTTCGAGCGCCCTCGCTCCATCAGCTGCACTACAGCAAGATCGACACGTTGTCGGTCGAATCAGACGAGGGAACGTCGGTGCTCGCTGAAGTCGGCACGTTTCCCAACAACAGCGCGATCGTCCAAGCCCTGGACGTCCCTCCTCTCAAGCATGAGACCGCGGTGAACTTCAGCGGCGGCATCGTGGCCCAGATCGGCGACGCTTCGGCGCTCACAGTGGACGCGTTCCGGGTGCAAGTAGACGACCGCATCGTGCTGAGCGCAAACTTCTCGGCGGCCGCCGTCGAAGCCACCGCGCCCACGGTGGCGCAAGTCATGCGGGACACTCGCATTAGCGGCGCCCAGTTTTTCGCCAACGCGGCGAAGACAGTGACGAGCGGAGTCGAGTTCACATTCAACAGCGCCACCTGCTGCCCCGGTGGTGGGGTGTTCGATTGGGGCGTGTCGGGATCCTATTTCAACACCGTTCTCGACGGAGACCTGCGGTTCCCGGATTCGCTGGCGTCGATCAAGGAGGTGCTCTTCGCGCCCGCCGATCGCGCCATACTCGAAGACTTCCAACCGAATACCCGTCTCCAGGGCACTGGGGAGTATCGGATCGGACGGGTGCGGTTCGGCGGGGGCCTGCGGTACTTCGGCAGCTACACGCTCTGGGACGGTCTGGGCCTGATTGGCAAGGATCAGCACCAGACATTCGGCGGTGAATGGCTTACGGATACGCATTTTGCCGTGCGCTTGTCTGAGAACACCGAGTTCCTGGTCGGGGCGAACAACCTGTTCAATGTCTATCCCGACAATAACGAGTTCAACGACCTGTTTGGCACGTTCCTGTCTGAGCTGGCCGGAGCGCCGTTTAGTAACATCACCGACTGGAACGGCAGCGTCATCCCGGGCACGGAGTCCCACGGCATCTTCCCCTACGCCCGAACATCCCCGTTCGGTATCAACGGCGGCTACTACTACGCGCGGCTCAGCGTCCGCTTCTAAGAACGGGGCTCTGGAAGGGCAGGGGTCGCAAAGCCACCTTGCGTCCGCTGAAATCCCGGCATTTCTAACCGCAGCAGGCTATTTTCGATCAACACTTTCGCGAGCGCCTTATAGTCCGCTGCCAAGCGTGGGAAGCGTCTCATTGAACGCTCGTTCTGACCGAACAGTTTGGTAGCATGGAACGTGACGCATTCCATGTTTCGTATCTGTCAGATAAAACACCCGAAGACGTATTCCATGGTCATGCCGTGAAAACCGTTGCCTATTTGAGAGTCTCGACCGCGCAGCAGGACCTGCGCAGCCAGCGCCTCGCCATCCTCGAGTACGCACGCAAACACGACTTCCGCATCGACGATTTCATCGAGGCGACCGCCTCTGGACAGGCTTCCGAAAAGCGCCGCCGGCTCGACGAGCTGATGAACGTCCTCCAGCGCGGCGACCGTTTGGTCGTCAGCGAACTCTCCCGGCTCGGTCGGTCGCTGGGTCAGATCGTCGCCATCCTCGACGCCCTCGCCAAGGCCGGCGTCGCCTTCGTGGCGATGAAGGAGAACATCCGCATCGAGGGCAATCGCGACATCCAGACCAAGGTCATGACCACCCTCTTCGCGCTGTTCGCCGAGGTCGAGCGCGACCTGATCTCCGAGCGCACCCGCGAGGGCCTCGCACAGGCCAGGGCCTCGGGCCGGAAGCTCGGGCGCCCGAAGGGCTCGTTGGGCGTCTCACGGCTCAACGGCAAAGAAGACGACATCCGGCGCTTCCTCCAGCTGGGCGTTTCCAAGACCGCCATCGCCAAGCTTACGGGCGTGTCCCGTACGACCCTCTACAGCTTCATGAGGACCCGGGGGCTCAAGCCGAACCCTTAGCGTGTATTGCTGTACGAATCTGGTCGGTACTCTTAGTATTAGAGACGCTGTCTATTGGAGGATGGTAGCGAGGCGGGCAAGCACGTCGTCCATGATGTGCTCGGGGACCGTTTCGAGGCGCTTTTCCTTCCGGGCACCGAGATCGAGGATCCGGGGCTGGTCGCAACGGATCACGCCGGTCGTTCGGGTGCCGGCGCCCTCAAGAGGAACTGCAAAGCCACGCCGACGAGCGACGCTCCCTCCTGTGGTGATGGGCAGGACTACCGGCGTCCCGGTCAGATTGTTGAAAGCAGCGGGGGAAACGATCAGTACCGGCCGGGTTCCCTGCTGTTCATGACCGGCAGTGGGGTCAAGGCTGACAAGCCAGATGGTGGCCCGCTTCACTACAACAGTTCGTTGCCGACCGGCTTGGCATCAATCCAGCCACGGTCCTCGGCGGAAAGGGTCGCGGGCTCGTCGCATTGTGCCAGAAGCTCGTCGAGTGAGTAGCTAGGACGCGCCTTAGGCACGATGATCAGGCGACCTTTCTCCACGGCGATATCCACCTTAGCCCCGATCCCGAGATCCAGGAGATCGAGAAGTGCCGGGGGCACTGCGAGCATGATGGAACCGCCGACCTTGCGCAGGCTTGTTGTATGCATGGACACCCATATTATATACAAGTATAACAGGGGCCGGAATTCTCGGAACGGCGCCGGCCATCGGCCAAAGTTGCAACACAACCGTCCGGCCGGATCCGGCCTCATACTCCAGTTGTGCGGCTGAAAAGGGGTCCGGAACGGTCCCAGTACCGGAGTCGCGCGAACCCGGCCGCGGCCTCATCCGGACAGCCTGCTACTGGACCTCCGTCAGCACGTAGTCGCGCGCGGCAGCGCTGTGACAGTTCTGGCATCCTACGACCTTGCCCTCGGCGTCCACGTTTCCGTTTGCCGCGCGCTTCAGCCAGTACCAGTCCCCGTGCTCCGGGTTGTAGCCGGCGCTCTTGTACATGACCGTCACGGCGTCCAGCGTGCGATCCGGCGTGTAGTTCTCCTTGACGATGATCGAGCCGGCCGGCAGCGGGATAGGAATCGGGCTTCTGCGCATCAATGCGTTCCGCGCGGTATCGTTGACGTAAGTGATGAGCAGGGCGCCATGGGGCGACATCCCCGGTTGGAAGCGGCTCGTTCCGGGGAACAGCGGCCAGTCCGTGTACGGCGCGCTTTCGAGATAGCTCCAGACCGATTGCGCGTTCGGAGCCGGCAGCGACTGGGGCTCCGTCCCGAGATAATAGCCGGAGCCGACCAGGATCGGCAGGCCATAGGACACGACCCTCTTCACGAAAGTCGCCTTGCGCTGCACCATCCCGGTGGCGGGATTGCGCGTCGAGTAGTAGAGGAAGGTTTCACCGAACGTATCGCCGACGCTCACCACATCCCGGCCGCCGAAGGGTCCATCCAGATCGTTGTTCAACTCGGAAGCAATGATGCCATACCCCGCGCTGGCGGGATCGCCGCTGAACAGTGTGTTGCCGTACGTATCCAGGCCGAACACGTAGATCGAGCCGCTACTCCAGCGCGGATCGCCCGACAGCGCCCGGGTGGCGAAGTAGCCCTGCGATTCAAGCTCCATCGCCGCGCAACGGACAAACTCCTGGAGCCTCTCGCTGGACGGATCGGCCTCGAGCCCCATGGCGTGAACCTCTTCGCTCTCGCAGGTGCCGGGAATGTCACGGCGGTAGATCCCCGCGCCGATCGCGGCCGGGTTCCCGTCCCAGTCGATGCTCTTGACATAGGAAGCCTTCGGCTCATCACGGCCCGTCGCTGGATTCCTGAAGGCGTAGTAGATCCAGCCTTCGTCAACGGCGCTCATGACGCGATACAGTTCCTCGTAGTAGTCGCCGAAGGCGTCGATCAACGGTCCCCAGGGTTGCCCTTCCAGCGACGGATCGGGCGGGAAGATGAAAGCTCGGGCGTCCAATCTCATTTCTGTCACTTCGTCGACGAAGACATAGATTGGACCGCTTCTCCAACGCTCATCCTCGTGGAAGGCTTGCTGGGCTTCCTCGAACCCCACCTCCTGGACGAACTCGTAGGCGCATCGAACGAACGCATGAACGTCTTCTGTTGTGCGCACCGCACTGGCAACAATGGATTTATCCGCGCACGCCAGCGGTTCGGTTCCCACCTGAGGGGCTGGCTGGGCGGGCAAGGATTGCGAAACCGCGAAGATCAAGAGCAGCCCGACGATTGCGGTTAGCTTCGCCCCGATTAAGAGACCGTTTCGCTTGATGTTCATGATTACCTCCAATTTCTCTGTTCGTACATCGTCAGAACATTTCGGACAAAACGCCGTTTTTGCTAAGAGACGGCCTTCAACTTATTCTCCTTTTCCGCTCCCGTCAACGGTTGTAACTGCACCATCTCCATGCGTCCTGCCAGCGGCTCGGTGACCTTCGGCACCGGCACAACAGATTAGCCGAACCGGTGAGCAGGAAGCGACCGGGGCGCCGGGTCCGGTCCGCCGGCGTGCTTGATCGCCTGGAGCAACTTGCTGCACCTCGTCCACGGTCGTGGCATCGGGCAAGGCCGCAACGCAACTGGAGGGGGCCCAAACAGCGGTCTGGTAAATGACCGGCGACAGCCGAAATCCTAGAAGCCTTCCAGGCGGTTATCGAAGACGACGGTAGATATTGAATCCCACCTTGAAGGCATCGGTGCCGTTGTCAAGGGACGTGCCGTCGAGAGGACGAATTCGAATGTATGCCGGAATGTCGCCTTCTGAACTCCGATAGAGACGGTCGGTCGAAGATCTCTCCGGTAAAGCCACGCACGCGTGGCACATATTCGCCGACAACGGATACGGATGGAGTCAGCCTCAACCCCGCGCCGACGCCGATCGCCGCTGTGTAGGTGAATTCCTCTCCAAAAAGCAGGTGAGACGGCAGAAACGTGTCTTCGTTGCGGGTGTTGAACGCAATGCTCGGCGCAACGGAGAAGGAAAAGCGGTCTCCAAAACTCCGGGTTGAGACGAACTGCAGGAACGGCGCGAACCGTTCCCGGAAGTTGTTCCTTCCTTCCACGCCCGCCCGGATCTGCGTGGACACGGGTCCGCCGCCGCTCTGGCGCGACAGCTGAAACGCGGAGCTCAATTCGATGGTTCGGTCGAGGTTGCTGCGCATCGCCGAGACGCTCAACTGACCGGTCAGCCCGACCTGAACGCCGAAGGTCACGAACGCGCTCGAATCGAAGCCAAAGAGATTGGCCGGAGAGTCGCTCTTGAACACGGGAAACGTGAAGCGGTGTCCGATCAGAAACTCGACGCCCCCCTGCTCCATGGCCTTTCCGTTGGGCAGGTTCACGATGCGAGGCCCGAAGAATGCGCCTTCCGCTGTAAAGGCATCGACCGGCCTCACTTGCGCCGCAGGCCTTGGGGGCGTGGCCGCAACGGGTTCCGGTCGAGGGGCACCTTCGATACCGCGGAGAGACGGATCCGCGAGATAGCGTTGGCCGTCTACTTCCACCACAAGAACAGCGTTTTCGGGATCGGAAAAGTGGAGAATCGTCAACCCGCCCAGGGGCGCCGTGTTGTAGGTGAAGCGGTCCGAGAACTGAGATCTCAGAAGCGGCGTAATCGTCATCCCGTTGTCCGCAAAGGCCAGGCCGAATTCGTTCCTCGGACCTCCACCGAGAGGATCGATAGGACAGGCCATGGTGTGCCACGAGCGCGGAAAGCCGAGAGGCTTTCAAGTGCGTAACTACTCAACCGATGAGGGAGGGCCCCTCGGAACCGGCTTGCAGGAGCGGGTTTCAAACCACCTTCGGCGGCTGCGGTCAAAAGCCGTGGTCGTGAGCGCAGAAGGAAAAGGCCGGGCAATGATCGGGTCAGGTAACAGGCAAGAAGAGAACCGCAAGGGAACCACTGATGAAGTGTCGAAACGTATGCAATGATGGCCAAAACCGCGGAGACATGGCTGCTGCGGGAAGAGTTCCGACGATACCTGTTTACGGGCGGAGCGGCATCCGGCATGAGAGGTGGTCTGAGCTTGCCATGAGGCGGATGAGTGGAACGTGGGAACCTGGACTCCGATGCTAACGGAGAAGCCAGAAGTGGAAGAACCACGAGGGCGAGAGTACGGACGCGGAGTTCAGGGACGGATCATCCAGTAGTAGTGCTGAACCTCTTGTAATGAGAGCGGAGCGAAGGGGATGAGCCAGCTCGCTCATTGGAATCGGCCAACCGCGCAAGCGGGAGGAGCTGGCTTCTGCGAGCGTCGGCCTGCCATCGAGAAGTGGCCGGTGAATGGCTGGCAAGAGCCGTGTGAGTTGAGAGGCTCACGCACGGTTCTGTGAGCGTTGCGCCTTGCAAGCGCATGAGATCCAGTCGCCTGAGATGGCGGCCGTGGCAGAGCCTAGCCGGCAGCCACGTACCGAGTCTTGCGTGGTGGTCGGTGACGGACACTGCGAAGCGTAGACAGGGAGGGAGTAGGCCGGAACACCAGTGAACGGAAAGATAGCCCCGAAATCGAACGTGGTTGAAGTAGCCGACCCTGTCGCTCTAGGGGGAAGGCGGAATCGCAGGGCACGCAATGGCAAGTGCCCTGGGGTGCTTCCGGGGTTCGTACCGCCGGCATGCAACCAAGGATTTCATGGGAACAAGGGAGATCCGTCAGGTTCAAGCGGAGCTTGTAGGGTTGGACAAGCCAACAACGCGAGGAAGACCCGAAGGCCTGTCGGAAGTCAGACTGGCTGATAGTGCGTGCCTGGCAGCACGCGTTTCCGGCGGGTTAAAGTCCCGCTCGGCCCGAGGCCACGGGTCGATATCCAACAAGTGGGGGTAATGCCTCACTGGCCGAAGTGTAGACAGGTAGTGCAGATGCCTAAACGGGCACGAAGGCGAAAGCCGGATACGGCCAAGGCAAAGCTGGAGCCAGCTACGGAAACTTTGGAGGGCAGGGCGCCCACCGCGAGGTGGGGTCTGAAGGGCATGAGGAGAACCACCGGGTCGTAATCGACGGGAGCCATCCCGAGGATGAACCGGTCGGCCAAAGATGGGGAATGGTCGAGCCCGCACTATTGGGGCGAAGGCGCATTGGTTCCACCCCATCGCACCAAGGTGTGTGCGGGCGACACGGTGGAGAAGAGACGCGAGTGACCCAGGGAGGCCTGGTATCGTCCGAGCGGAAGGTAAGGTCGAGATGATGTGGCACCCGCAGACGAAAGGGCGGGCAACCGAGAAGACAAACATCGACCTAGAGCCCTGCGCGGTAGGTGCGGATATAAGCGAGAGCGAAATTCCGGCCGACGCGGTGTCAGGAATCGGATCGGGGAATAGTGCGTGCCTGGCAGCACGCGTTTCCGGCGGGTTAAAGTCCCGCTCGGCCCGAGGCCACGGGTCGATATCCAACAAGTGGGGGTAATGCCTCACTGGCCGAAGTGTAGACAGGTAGTGCAGATGCCTAAACGGGCACGAAGGCGAAAGCCGGATACGGCCAAGGCAAAGCTGGAGCCAGCTACGGAAACTTTGGAGGGCAGGGCGCCCACCGCGAGGTGGGGTCTGAAGGGCATGAGGAGAACCACCGGGTCGTAATCGACGGGAGCCATCCCGAGGATGAACCGGTCGGCCAAAGATGGGGAATGGTCGAGCCCGCACTATTGGGGCGAAGGCGCATTGGTTCCACCCCATCGCACCAAGGTGTGTGCGGGCGACACGGTGGAGAAGAGACGCGAGTGACCCAGGGAGGCCTGGTATCGTCCGAGCGGAAGGTAAGGTCGAGATGATGTGGCACCCGCAGACGAAAGGGCGGGCAACCGAGAAGACAAACATCGACCTAGAGCCCTGCGCGGTAGGTGCGGATATAAGCGAGAGCGAAATTCCGGCCGACGCGGTGTCAGGAATCGGATCGGGGAATAGTACTCAGGAACGAGACGGCAAACATAAGGTCTCGGATCGTTGCTTCGAGCAGCGGCGCTGGCGGGTCCAAAAGGCCCGTTGGAGGGGGAAGTCCCCGTACTCAGTCGTGAATGTGCGAGCGATGGGAAACGCGGAGATATCGTGGAATTGGATAGTTCCCTTAGCGAAAGACCCAAACGCGGTACGAACGAAGCCGCCACCTGCCGCCACACAGCGAATTCCGAACGAGGAGCAACTGAGGAAAGCGGCTTGCGGGAAAACCGCACGAGCCGTTTGATTGAGCGGACGGTGGAAGGGCCGATCGGCCCGACCACT
The DNA here is from genome assembly GCA_965206125.1 of Terriglobia bacterium. GTDB lineage: Bacteria > Acidobacteriota > Terriglobia > 20CM-2-55-15 > 20CM-2-55-15 > CAXWPM01. The sequence continues at coordinate 2,198 of CBDBIN010000024.1, read as the reverse complement.
TTCGACTCTACACTCAGGAACGAGACGGCAAACATAAGGTCTCGGATCGTTGCTTCGAGCAGCGGCGCTGGCGGGTCCAAAAGGCCCGTTGGAGGGGGAAGTCCCCGTACTCAGTCGTGAATGTGCGAGCGATGGGAAACGCGGAGATATCGTGGAATTGGATAGTTCCCTTAGCGAAAGACCCAAACGCGGTACGAACGAAGCCGCCACCTGCCGCCACACAGCGAATTCCGAACGAGGAGCAACTGAGGAAAGCGGCTTGCGGGAAAACCGCACGAGCCGTTTGATTGAGCGGACGGTGGAAGGGCGGAGATGCCCGACCACTTTCGACTCTACACTCCGAGGTCGGGAGAGCCGATCACATGGGGAAGCGGCCAGCAGAAGTGGACTCGTTCTTGGGAAACATGAGCTCCATGCAACGGGAGGATACGGTCCTCTATGCAACGAGAGGAACAACCAGTCATGGAAACGAAACTGGAACGAATAGCGGCGAAAGCTCGGAGTGAGCCAAAGCTCCGGTTCACGTCACTGGCGCATCATGTCACCCGAGAGCGTGTGTGGAAGAACCTGTGTCAAGTGCCCCGCAACACGGCTCCCGGATGTGATGGTCAGAGGGTACCGGAGGCGAAGGAGGAATTCGGAGTCTGGGTGGAGCCAATGCTCCAGTCTGTTCACCAGAAGGGATATCGCGCTCCGCCGATTCGGCGGGTGTATATCCCCAAGCCCGGCAAGCAGGAGAAACGTCCCCTGGGCGTGCCCTGTGTTCAAGATCGGGCCCTTCAGCGCAGCGTGGCCGAGGTATTGGTCGCCATCTACGAGCAGGACTTCTTGCCCTGTTCCTTTGGTGGCCGGCCTGGGCTGGGCGCCCACAATGCACTGGCAACCCTCCATGAGGTGATTTCCGGATGCAAGGTGAGTTGGGTGTTGGAGGCGGACTTGAAGAACTTTTTCGGGAGTTTAGACCATGGATGGCTACTCCGCTTTGTGGAGCATCGAGTCGGAGATCCGCGGATCATCAGTCTGATACGACGATGGTTAAAGGCGGGCGTTTTCGAAGACGGGGAATTGCATTCGAACGAAGAGGGAACCCCGCAAGGTGGGTCGATCAGCGTTCTGCTGAGCAATCTGTACCTGCATTATGTGCTTGACCTGTGGTTTGACCGGATGGTCCGGCCACGCCTGAAGGGTGAAGCGTATCTGGTGCGGTACATCGACGACTTTGTCGTGTGTTTCCAATATCGGGACGATGCGCTTCGTTTCCAGAACGTTCTGCGCAAGCGACTGGGAAAGTTTGGACTGGTTCCGGAGCCGACCAAGACGAAGCTCGTCGAATTCGGCCGCTATGCCCAGCGCGATGTCGTCCGGCGCGGGAGAAAACGTCCAGAGACGATCTATTTTCTGGGCATGACCCTGTACTGTACGCGTAATCGCAAAGGCAATTTTAGAGTGGGACTGCGAACAGAGAAGTCTCGACTTCGACGCAGTCTGGCTCATCTACGCGGCGTGATGAGGCGAATGCGTCACTTGCCGGTCCGGGAGCAAGTGCACAATCTGAACCGAGTCTTGCGCGGGCACTACGCCTACTATGGCATTGCCGGGAACCTCCGGGCTCTGCAGCACGTCGCTCGGGCCGTGGAACGTTACTGGCGCCAAATGCTCAGCAGTCGTAGTCGTGCAGGCTTCGTCCGGTGGGAAGTATTCAACCGGATTCAGCTGCACTTTCCGTTACAGCGTCCCAAGTTGGCTCTCCGCTATCGGGAGTTCCAGTCTCTCGCTGTGCTGTAAATCCAATTCTGAAGAGCGCAGTGCGGGAAATCCGCACGCTGCGTTCTGTGGGAGCCGGAGGCGGGCAACTGCCTCCGGCCACCCGGTCCTCGGGGTGAAATTCCCCGGGGCGACTCGACCACCCGGACACTTCCGGATTGCGAAACGGGTCGGCCTGAAAGATCTGTAGGAACGCCGGAAACGCCGAAGCGGGGGCCGCCCCTACAGCCAAGAGACTAAGCAACAGAATGCTTTTAACGGCTCGATTCATGATTCTCCTTCACAATTCATGGACATCGGGGCCACCCCATCCGGACGGTCCCCCATGCCCTTCTCTTTAGGATCTGGCCGGCAGGCTCGGAGACGGTTCCACGCGAGATTTCCATTAGAGCTACCTGGATCACAACCCGTATGGTCCGACGTCCTCCTGGCAG
>CBDBIN010000023.1:0-15696 GCA_965206125.1 Terriglobia bacterium | reverse complement strand
GTCGCTCGACGGCGCTCGCGTCGCCGTCCAGGGCTTCGGAGCCGTCGGTCAGCACGCCGCTCGATTCCTGGTTGAGCGCGGCGCAAAGATCGTTGCCGTGTCCGACAGCCAGGGGGCGGTCTACAACGGGGAGGGTCTTGACCTCGAGGCACTTGTGGTTCACAAGCGCTCCGGCCACGGCCTGGCGGCGTTTGCCGGCGGCCAGCCGACCGAGGATCTGGTCGCGGTCGACTGCGATATCTGGATTCCCGCCGCGCGACCCGACGTTCTGCACCGAGACAACGTCAAGCGACTGAAGGCCCGCCTGGTTCTTCAGGGAGCGAACATTCCAGCCACCGAAGAAGCGGAAGAGTGGATGCACGCGAACGGCGTCCTGAGCATACCCGACTTCATCGCGAACGCGGGGGCGTGATCTGTGCGTCAGTCGAATATCGAGGAGGCAGCATGACGCAGGCCCTGACGCGATACGGACAAGGTACGTGAAAACACCCGCGAAACGCTCGAACGGGCCCGAACCGGCGGTCTGGCGCCGCGCGCGCCCGAAGAGATGGCCGAGCGCCGGGTCCGGGAAGCGATGCGCTACCGGCGGTTCTGAGGCGCACCCCGGCGTGGCTTCGCACGAGGCTGGCTTCGACCGTGCATCTTGTTGGGCATAAAGGGATGACCTGAAAGTAGGTGAAGTGACGCGTGATTAGCGGCATCGAACTGGCCCAGAAGATTCACAAACGCCAGTTCGCAATTCCGATCCCATGGCAGTCGAATCCCGCGGTGATCTGGCGTCACGTCCTGGCAGCATAGGCCGCATCGCAGTAGCGCATTCCTGGCCTTATCGCTCCGACAATCCTATCTGCACCAGAACCCCTCTCATCCGATCCTCCTTCAGATCGTTTCGATCTGGAAAGTGTCTCTTAGTTTTTCAGGGGTCTCTGCGCGAAATGCTTTGACGGGCTACAATCGATCATGCTCGGCACACCCGGTCCCTCCGGGACCTTCGAAGACTCTTCGAGTTTTCCCCTTTCCCACAGCCTCAACCGCGGGGATACTTCACCAAATCCCTCACTCTGGAGTCGGCTCTGGTAGTGAACGATGAGTTGTGGCCGGAACGGACTGGGAAGGTCATCACCACCTCACAGTTTACCGAGAACTGCCAGCGGAAGCTGAGGTGGCAGACCGAAGGGGAGGTTCGATTATGAAACGATCAAGGAAGCTCGTTTTGCTTGCGCTCGGACTTGTCGTGATGTTGCACGGCAACAACACTCAAGCTTATGAGCAGGACATCGAACGCGACCGGAACCGCGGGAAGATAATGCTGAGACTGGTCGCAGAGGAAATCGAGAAGAGGTTTTACGATGAAGGCCTGCGCGGGCTCGACTGGAAAGACTTGACCTCCCGGACGCTACAGCGAATCGAAGAGGCAGATTCGCTAGGCAAGATTCTTACGAGCATCCACGCGCTGGTGAACGAGCTTCGGGATTCCCATACTAACTTTATCTCTCCACAACGGGCCGTGAGGATTCGATTCGGCTTCGCGGCAATGCCTATCGGCGACGAAGTGCGCGTGCACTCGATCGACGAAGAGGGGCCTGCGGCTTCTGCCGGACTTGAGATTGGGGGCCAGCTTATCGGGATCAACGGATTCAAGGTCGAGCGAGAATCGTTCGATCCCATGATGCTGTTTCTAAGAATCCTCATGCCCATTGTCGAGATGGACATAGCACTTATGAGGGATTGTCAGCGGCAAGACATTCGGATCAAGGCAAACGTCGTGCAGCGGCTTGTTGTCGAAGATTTAACGAATATCAACAACATATACCGCCTGATTCGAGAACTGGAGTTAGAAGAAGAGGAGGATTTCGCTTTCGAAGACTATGGCGACGGAATCGGCTACGTGCGAGTTTCATTCTTCGCAAGCAAGCGGTCTCTTTCGAGCGTGGCACGGGATTCCAGCGATTCCAGTGCCCGGATAGTCGATCTCCGGAGAAACTCGGGTGGAGCGGTCGATGTACTTGAACACTTCAGCGGTTTGTTTGAGACCGACGAGAGTCATATCGCTGACGTCGTCGGGCGAGAAAAGAGAAATGAGGAGGTGAAAGCCGAGCCAAGGAATCCACATCTCTCCGGACCACTCTTCATCCTGGTAGACAGTCAGAGTGCGAGCGCATCCGAGGTGTTTACCCGTCACTTTCAGCGCACGGGCCGGGCTGTTGTAATTGGCGATCAGACGGCCGGCAGGGTCAGTGCTTCTCGAGTCTTCCCGAAGAAACTTGGAGTCGACCGGATCGTCCCCTTTGCGGTACAGGTTGCGATCGGTCGAGTCATACTTCCCGATGGGGAGGAACTGGAAGGATCAGGAGTGACACCGGACGTGTTCTGTGTCCCGTCTGTCGAGGATCAGCGAAACGACAACGATGTCTGTGCGGAAATTGCTCGCGGGTTGGCCAGAGAAGCGATGGGACTTGATCCAGGGCATGGACCCTGATCGCCATGGCGGCTGGCGTGCTTGATCCTGTGTGCCATCGACATCTCCCCAGTCGATCTATTCGCCTTCCAGCTACCGGGCCGTCGCTCTCGTGGACCGTGGCCTATCCGGAGCCGGTCGCGGCTGCGGCGCCCGGTCGAGGGGCCACGGTACCCGGGGTGGAATTTTTCAGCAATTGCTAGGGTTCTAGTAATTATGAAACAAGAGAATATGGACTCAAAAGGGCCAAACCCGAGACGCTAATCGTCGCTTCGCTCCGAGCTGCCCACTCACGGCGTCCAGAGCTGAGGATCGGGGTTTAGGGGGTCACGAGCACGGATCAGTGCGGCGTGGCTCTGCAAGTCACTGTCGCGGTCAATTCACTTTAGTTCAGGCTTGCCTTGTCGGTGGCCGCCAGTTGCTCGATGATTTTCCCGGATGTCCTGAATGTGGTTGTGGGCGGCTTCCAAGCCATCGTGGAGCGAAACCACACCCAAGGCCTCCACTGCCTGCCAGGCGGCGATGCATGCCCGACAACCGGGATCGTCACCGACGATTCCAGCCGCTCCGCACAGCGTCCAGTGCTGAATCTCGGTTCCGTCCTTCGTCGGGTAGATTGCCCCCAGGTGATGCGCCGTTCCGTCCCAGTCTTCTCTGTTGTCGCTCACGGCTCCCTCCATTTCCGGTGACGGGCCGGGGCCCACGCCGCCGCCCCGGCCAGGTCATCCCGTCCAGAGTAGTTCGTCGAGGTTGAAACCCGCCGTGGATCCGTCATCGAACCGGACCAGAACAGGTCCCTTCGGATGCCAAGCGGATTCAGGCAAGGCGCTCGCAACTTTACCCGGCCCGCGATCCCATGCGGGCATGGCGGGCAATACCGGCTCGCCGTGATCTAGGTCACACGCCTCGAAGGCGCTGGGGATTGGGACGAACCGGGTAAGGGGACCGCCGAGCAAAGGTGTAGAGCTAAACTTGTTGATATTGTCCATCGACGATCTGGTTCGGGTGCGGCGGTTTCTTTTGCACGGATTCAGGCTCCGCGCCCGGTCCCCCCAGCATCAATGGTGGCAGCGCGATGTTTGGAACATTCACCTTCACCGCCGACCTCCCGGTCGCCGTCATTGCGCTACGCGGGTTCGTCAATGAGCGCTCCGAGTTCCTGATGACGACGCTTCCCGTCGCGCCGCTCGCGGCCCCCACCACCGGCACGGTCTACTTTCCGCATTTTGCGGCGGGCGGCGGATGGACGACCGAGGTGATTCTGGTCAACCCCGCCCACACACCCATCGCCGGCAGCGTTCAGTTCTTCGGCTCCGGCAGCGAAACGGAAGCCCCCGCTCCGGCGACACTGACGCTCGACGATGGGAGGAGCGGATCGACATTCTCCTATTCGATTCCCCCAAGGGGTGCAACACGCCTCCGGACTTCGAGTCCCGCCGGCCCCCTCGAGGCCGGATCGGTCCGCGCGGTGCCCGACCCCGCCCAGCCCGCGCCGTCGGGCGTCAGTATCTTCGCGTTCCAGAAAGACGGCATGACCGTGTCCGAAGCCGGTGTCTCGGCATCCTCCTCCAGCGCCGCCTTCCGCCTCTACATCGAGGCGAGCGGCACACCCGGCCAGCCCCACTCGGTCCGGAGCGGCATAGCCCTGACCAATACGTCGGATGCGCCCACGACGGTCCTGCTCGAATTGGCGGACCTGGACGGAACCGCCACCGGATCCACCGAGTTGCTGACCATTCCCGCATCAGGCCACCTGTCCCGATTCATCGACGAATTCTTCCCCACGTTGGCCACGCCGTTCTCGGGCATCCTCAGGATCGCTTCCACGGCGCCCGACATCGCCACGGTCGGCCTTCGACTGGCGATCAACCAGCGCGACGATATTCTGGGCACGACGACTCCGCCGGTGGATGAAAACGCGGACCCCACCACATCCGGCCTGTTCTTCCCCCATTTCGTGGATTCCGACGGCTGGACGACCCAGTTCATTCTCTTCAGCGGCACCCCGGGTGGCACATCGTCCGGATCGCTCCGATTCACGGGGCAGGACGGCCAACCGCTGGAGTTGCTGCTGGCACCGACTGCGGCTCCAACAATTCCTTGAAGAAGAGACTCCGGCTCGACGCTGTGCGTCAGGAGCTACAACACGAAGCGAATCAGGAAATCGGGAAGGAGGCTGAGTACGTAGACGTTCGCTGCCCGGGTGAATAACCCGAAAATCAGAATGACTTGGGGCGCGGGAATTCGAAGCTAGTCCCGCAAGAGCCACAGTTTCGCCGAGGCCAGCAGGATGCCCCCGGTGTCCAGGAATCTGTCCGTTATTATCGACAGCTGGCCCTGCTCTCTCTCGAAACCAGGAGGGAAGTCGCATCGCGCAGGCTTTCATCGCCGAGAACTACGCCCCTTCTACCATGCCGTGGTACTCTGTCGACGCTCCGTGGCCGGACGGAAATCACCGCCAAGTTGTGCTGTGGCGCTTAGGGAGTCCAGTGCGGAAAAGGAAATCCTGGTTGTGAGGCCATAAACATTGCGCTCAACTCAGCTTAGTTCTAGAAGGAGAAACTCATGCGAGAGCTGCTAAGAGTTGTCGTAACGGGTGTTGTGCTGCTGGCCGGTTTATCGACTGGCGCATTGGCCCAGACGGACACCTCCGTGAGCGGGACTGTGACCGACAGCACCGGGCCGCAGTGATTCCCGGCGCGGAAGTCACGGCGGTCAACCAAACGACCAACGCTGCCATGACAGTCTTTACGGGCGCAACTGGGAATTACGAGATCACCGGTTTGCCCCCCGGGCTCTATGCGCTAACAGCGGACGTGGCCGGCTTTCAAACGGGACTCCACCTCGTTGAACTGATGTCCGGCCAACGGGTTGTCCAGGATTTTACCCTAGTGGTCGGCGGAGTAACTACGACTCTCGTCGTCGTCGGCAGTCGCGCGGAGCCGCGCTCGGCCATTGAGTCGGCCGTGCCGGTTGACGTCATCCGCACCGAGGATTTCGTCGCCCAGGGCAGAACCGACCTGTCGGAGCAGTTGCGGACCGTGGTCCCCTCCTTCAACATAAACATTCAGCCGATCAGTGACGCGGCGACCATCGTCCGCCCGGCGAACCTGCGCAACCTGGCGCCCGATCACACGCTGCTCCTGGTCAACGGCAAGCGCCGCCATCGCGCGGCGGTCATCAGCTGGCTCGGCAACGGTATCGCGGACGGCTCGCAGGGACCGGACATCTCCGTCATCCCATCGATTGCAGTACGGCAGGCCGAGGTGCTGCGCGACGGCGCGGCGGCGCAATACGGCTCGGACGCCATCGCCGGCGTGATAAACTTCCAGCTCAAAGATGCCCCGTCCGGCGGACGCTTCGAGTTCCGCACGGGGCTCTTCCGCGATGCGAACCCGGGCGACACGTCAACGTGCGGGTCGGGAATCACCGGCGACATCCAGCACTCCTGCAACGGAATCGGCGGACATGGGCGGTCGTTCACGTTCGCCGGGAACGTCGGGCTGCCGCTCGGCGCGAATGGGTTCGCGAACCTCAGCATGGAGTACGGCCAAGGAACACCGACCAGCCGCAGCGTTCAACGTAATGGTGCGCAGGCCATCATTGATGCCGGTAACAGGAACCTGCGCAACCCGGCGCAGATCTGGGGATCGCCCAGACTCGACGACGACCTGAAGCTGTTCGGCAACTTCGGTTATCTGTTCGAGAACGGATTGCAGTTGTACTCCCACACCAACTTCGCTAGCCGCACGGTAACCGGCGGCTTCTACTTCCGGAATCCGCATACCCGCGGCGGAGTCTTCCGCGGTCCCGTGGTCGACGACAGCCCGACACTGCTTGTCGGCGACCGGGCCTGGGCCGAGACCGGCGTTGAGCGCGCCGGCAACTGCCCCGCAATTCCGATCAGCAACAACGTCCCCGATGCGACCGCCCTGCAGCAGGTCGAGTCCGACCCGAACTGCTTCACGCTCTACAGCCGGTTCCCCGGCGGTTTCACGCCGCAATTCGGCGGCGACCTCATCGATCATTCTTTGGTCAGCGGACTGCGCGGATTCACGAGCAACGGCCGGCTCACCTGGGACGCCAGCATCGGCGTCGGCAGAAGCAAGGTCGATCAGTTCATTTTCGATACGGTCAACGCGTCGCTCGGCTACGACACGCCGACGTCGTTCAAGCCCGGCAGCTACCAGCAGGACGAGCTCAACCTCAACTTCGACGTCCAGTACGTGGTCAGCGACGTCGTGCACGTCGCGGCCGGCACGGAGTGGCGCCAAGAGGAGTTCACGATCGGCGCGGGCGGGCAGCCCTCGTGGGAGATCGGCCCGTACGCCGCGCAGGGCTTCAGCTCCGGTTCGAACGGCTTTAACGGCTACCGGGAGGATACGACGGCGGGAACCTGGAGCCGCCAAAACGTAGCGGTCTACGGTGACCTCGAGTTCACCGCCCCGAGCGGCCAGTGGACGCTCGGCACGGCCGGCCGGATCGAGAAATTCAGTGACTTCGGCACGACGGTGAACGGCAAGGTCTCGGCGCGCGTCGAGTTGAGCGACGCGTTCTCGCTACGCGGCGCCGTGAGCAGCGGGTTCCGCGCGCCGACCCCGGGACAGCAGAACTCGTTCAACGTGACGACCGCGTTCATCGGCGGGCAGTTGACCAACCAGGGCGTCGTCCCGTCCACATCCGCGGTGGCCGTCGCGAGAGGCGGCGCGCAGCTCCAGCCGGAAAAATCAATCAACTACAGCGGGGGAGCGGTCATCGAGCAGGGCCCGTTCACCTTTACCGCCGACTACTTCCGGATCGACATCGCCGATCGTCTCGCCCTGGCGCAGGAAATCGCCCTGACGGAGCCCGAAATCCTGACGCTGCTAGCGGAAGGAATCCCCGAGGCGCGGAATTTCCCGGTGTTCCGGTTCTTCCTGAACGACTTCTCGACGACGACCCAGGGCATCGACCTGATTTCGACCCTGGCGGTCGGGAGCACAACGTTCAGCGGGGTCTTCAACTACACGGACACGAAGCTCAAGAACATCGAATCCTCCGTGATCGATGAATTCCGCATCAATACGCTGGAACGGGGACTGCCCAAGACACGCTGGAACTTCACCGTCAACCATGACGCCGACCGGTGGAGCCTGATGGGCCGGGTAAACTACTACGGCTCATACTGGGACAGCGAGGATGGACGGAATGCGAAAGATGAGGGCTTCGCGACCGAGTCCTGGCTGTACCCGGCCTACGGCGGCAAGGCGCTGCTCGACGTCGAGCTCGGCATTCCCCTCGGAGAACACGTCTCGCTGGCGATCGGCGCTGAAAACCTGCTGAACACGCACCCCGACGTGAACATGTACGGCGCCAATTCGGTCGGCAATCAGTACGGTCAGTTCTCGCCGTTCGGCTTCAATGGCAGCTTTTACTACACCCGTCTCAGCTATTCCTTCTGAGCAAGGGTCCGTCTGAGGGGATTCGAGACTGGGCGCGGCGTCGTTAGACTTGACGACGCGGCGTCCAGTTATATAAGCACCAATCTCTGATGATGCAGGGTTCCGATCGGCTAAGCCATTTTCGAGGTGGAGTTTGCGCCAGCGGCGGCGTATTCCCCTGGTTTTATGCTTCTGCGCGAGCCATTCCCCTTCGCCGAAGATCTTGAGGCCGGTACTGTCCACCACCAGATGGACAGGCACAGACCCGGCTTGCCTCATCACCTGCGCGATGCTCACGGTGCATCACCTGGGGGCAATCTACCTGACGAAGGACGGAACCGAGATTCAGCACTGGACGCTGTGCGGAGCGGCTGGAATCGTCGGTGACGATCCCGGTTGTCCGGCATGCATCGCCGCCTGGCAGGCAGTGGAGGCCTTGGGTGTGGTTTCGCTGCACGACGGCCTGGAAGCCGCCCACAACCACATTCAGGACATCCCGGGAAAAATCATCGAGCAACTGGCGGCCACCGACAAGGCAGCCCTGAACTGAAGTGGCGGGGGGGGGCGCCGGGACGCATCGGAGCTTCGATTGAGTATAATCCCCGAACCTTAGACCACCGGCGGCGCGACGCGATGTGCCAGACAGCGAATCCTGGAGAATTTTCAAGATGATGAAACACCGACTGCCTTATTTCCTGATTCCACTAATGCTGCTGGTCGCCGCGCCGGTTTTCGGGGGCCAGGGGGCCACCGAACCGCTGTCGTGCGCGGATAACTCCATCGTTGCCAGAGCCGTGCGTACAGCAGAGGACATTCAGACGTTCGTTCAATGCGCCTACGAGCACGTCCAAGATGTGGGGTTTGTCGAGGCCCGGCGAGCCTTCAACGAGGACGTGCGTTGGAAAAGCGGCTCGATCTATATCTTCGTGTCCGGAGCGGTCCCAATGAGCGACCAGGCCCAGCTCTTCGTCTTTCCGCCCGCCCGCCCGAGAGAAGGATCAAGCTTAGGACTGTTGATCGACGCCTTCGGTAACGACTATTACAAGGAACAGCATCGTATCGTGAGCGGTTTTGGCGAGGGCTGGATCTACTACTCGTTCCCAAATCAGGTAACGGGCCGGGATGAGCCAAAGGCGTCCTACATCAAGAGCATCGACTGGGAGGGGAACCCGGCCGCGATCGGTGCGGGGGTCCACCGCCGCGACATTCCCGGCACGTGCGAGGTGGAAGAGGTCCACGCCATGGGGCTCGAGGAGAATCCTTCCAGCGAGAGGCTTCAGGAGTTTGTCCGTTGCGCCGCGATGGAGATGGAATCGCAGGGGTACTTCGCCGTCCGGGCCCTGTCGAGCGATCCCCGCTGGCGGAACGGTTCGATCTACCTGTTCGGATTGGACAACTACGGCAACACGCTGTTCAGCGGCGATCCCTACAGCCCGTGGTATGGCATCATTGGTCCCGAGTTGAACGACCATCTGGACGGACCCTTCGGCGGCCGGGATGTGGTGAGCGTCGGCGATGCGTTCGGGGAAACCTTCCTGTACTACTCGATGCGCAACCCCGCCACCGGAATGCTGCAGCGGAAGGTGACTTTCGTCAAGAGGGTCGTGGTCTATGGCCTGCCCATCCTCGTCGGTGCCGGATATTATCTGGACGAGTAAGGCCCCAAAAGTCCCTGCATAGCCAATCAGCCTTACCTGTATCAGAGTCCTTCTGGAGGACTCTGATCGCGAGTTGCTTCAACTTTTCAGACAGACACCGCCGCTCACAGTGGTTGACCTGGAATGACCTGCAGGAGAATCAAGGTTCCGAAAAAAAATGACGGCGTGGTAGAAAAAAGACGACCCCCTGTATCTCGTTCGCGCGCGGTCATAACCGCTCAGTCACTGGAGTCTCAGCTATACAAACAGCGCGCGCGGATGGCCCTAGCCCGCATTTCTCAAGAGATTTGAAATAAATCGAAACGAGTAAGAAGGGAAAGGACCGAAAAAGGCCGCCCTGTCTGGCATAGAAGGTTTTGAATAGAAACTTTCAAGCCAAGACGGAGGCGGCCTTTGTCATGACAGAGTGTAAAACAGAAACGATTCAATATCACGCATTAGGTACACGGGAAGTCCGGGGGCAATTCGACGGGGGAGACATCAGCACGGACGCGGGCGGTTTGCTGCTACGAGAAACGGAAAAACGGACCGGGATCCTGAAACAGTTTGCCGAATGTTTCCGGGATTATCGGGACCCGCGATTTGTGGAACACGGGATCGAACAACTGGTGTCGCAACGGGTGTACGGATTGTGTTTGGGCTATGAAGATCTGAACGACCACGATCAACTCCGATCGGATCCGGTGCTGGCGGTGATGGTGGGTGAGACCGATCCGAAGGGCCGGACACGGAAACAAGCTCGAGATCGAGGTAAGGCCCTGGCGGGCAAGAGCACGTTGAACCGACTGGAACTGTCGACCGAGGGTGCGGCAAAGCACCCGACCAAGAAGATCGGCCGGGACGAAGCGGCGATAGATCGGCTGATGGTGGACGTGTTCCTCCAGGCCCATCGGCGGGCACCGCGGCAGATCATTCTGGATCTGGATGCGACCGACGATCTGATACACGGGAATCAGGAGGGTCGCTTCTTTCACGGCTACTACAGGCACCATTGTTATCTGCCGCTTTATATTTTCTGTGGGGAGTTCGTGTTGTGTTCCCGGCTACGACGCTCCGACATCGATGGTGCGGACGGATCGGTAGAGGAGCTGGAACGGATCGTGGGACAGATTCGGCAGAAGTGGCCCAGAGTCCAAATCGTGATTCGGGGGGACTCGGGTTTCTGCCGCGATGAGATCCTGACCTGGTGCGAGGCCCAACACCGTGTCGATTACGTGATCGGACTGGCGAAGAACAATCGGCTGCTAGCCGCGATTGAAACTCCGATGGCGACGGCAAAAAAGCGGTTCGACAGGACCGGAAAGCCGGCGCGCGTCTTTAAGACGTTTCTGTATCAGACCCGAGACAGCTGGACTCGTGAGCGACGCATCATTGGTAAGGCCGAACATCTGGCCAAGGGCGCCAATCCCCGGTTTATCGTTACCTCGTTACCGAAAGGACGAACATCCCCAAGGCACATCTATGAACAGACCTACTGTGCACGGGGAGACATGGAAAACCGGATCAAAGAGCAACAACTCGGATTGTTCGCCGATCGGACCAGCACGGCCACCATGCGCGCCAATCAACTCCGACTCTACCTTTCATCGGTGGCGTACATGCTGATGCAGGCCTTGCGACGGCTCGGCTTGCAGGGTACCGAATTCGCGCGGGCGCAGTGCACCACGATTCGCCTGAAGCTGCTCAAGATCGCAGCCCAGATCCATGTCACGGTGCGTCGAGTCTGGATTCGGATGGCTGGAGGCTACCCCTACGCTACGGTGTTCGCTCAGATTTACGCGAACCTTCAACAAATCCCTCTGCGCTGTTAATCACTTCTTCTCAGACATCCCAACCTTCCCGTCTTTGGTCGGGATAGCTGTCTCTGTAATCCGATTTCACCTCACCATTCCCTGCAACACCCTTCATCCAGGCCCACTTTCTCAGCTCAGTCGGCATCTTTGCTCCCGCCAACCAGCTTCCGACGCCTTTTCCTTCTCCTAAATGCAGTCTTGGGCACCATTCATGAGAAATGCGGGCTAGGCGGTGGCCGAGGTCGTGTCGGGCAAGGAGAATTCTAATGATCGAATCCATTTATATGGATCGGACGGCACCCATCCCACGTCGATGCCAAGCCTGCCGCGACCGCGCTGGAGGGCTCTGGCCGGGGTCCGATGCTTCCTGATCCGTGCGGACCTGATTTGGAATGAAGACCGCGTAAGTGACGGGGCTACGCCGTTCTGATATCAGCACGACGGCCCGGAGTCCCTCTCTGGCCCGTGATCGCGGGTATGCTCCTGCCGTTGCTCCCTCTGCCGTGCGGCCTCCGCGAGACGCGCCGCCTCTGAAGACTCCTCCCAGACGATCGATGTAGTAGAGCGTCGAACAGTACAGGGCCAGATAGCCCGCCTGGATCAGTATAGCCTTCCCGTTCTGATTCGGACCGGATCTGGAATGAAGATCTAATAAGAAGAAAAAACCCATGCTGCAGGATGCGTTGATGAGACGGCGGGGTCGGAGACCAGCATGGTTCTGTCAGGAACAAACGCTCGTCTTGACCTAACAGTTCAGTAGCATGGAACGTAACGCATTCCCTGTTTCGTATCTGTCAGATAAAACGTCAGAATCCGCATTTCATGGTCAGCCCGTGAAAACCGTTGCCTATTTGAGGGTCTCGACCGCACAGCAAGACGTGGGCAGCCAGCGCCTCGCCATCGTCGAGTACGCACGCAAACACGACTTCCGCATCGACGATTTCATCGCGGTGACCGTCGCTGGACAGGCTTCCGAAAAGCGACGCCGGCTCGACGAACTGATGAACGTCCTCCAGCGCGGTGACCGTTTGGTCGTCAGCGAACTCTCCCGGCTCGGTCGGGCGCTGGGTCAGATCGTCGCCATCCTCGACGCCCTCGCCAAGGCAGGCATCGCCTTCCTCGCGATGAAGGAGAACATCCGCGTCGAGGGCAAGCATGACATCCAGGCCAAAGTCATGACCACCCTCTTTGCGCTGTTCGCCGAGGTCGAGCGCGACCTGATCTCCGAGCGCACCCGCGAGGGCCTCGCCCAGGCCAGGGCCTCGGGCAGAAAGCTCGGGCGCCCGAAAGGCTCGTTGGGCGTTTCCAAGGACCGCAATCCCCAAGATCACAGTCGTGTCCCGTACTACCCGTTATAGATCTATGAGGACCCGAGGGCTCAAGCCGAGCCCTTAGCGTGTAGTTCTGCACAAATCGGGTCAGTACCCTGTCATTCAAGTGTTAGAAACCCATGAATACCGGGAAACGAGGCGTATTCGATTCCAAGTGGGCAACCAGCTGGGTCGGAAGAACGACGGAACAAACGCCCTGCGGGACAGGCCGACCGAGGCGGGGAGACTAATCGCTCTCAGGACCAATGCGCTTGAAGTCTTCGGAGCTCAACAACCCTTCACCATGGTGCACCGTCCGTCATTTCGTTTCACCGGCATCCTACGGCCCACTTCAGACCGGCACTCCGCGACTCTTCTCTGCCGTTCGCCGATTGACCGAGGTACGCCACACTCGGAACCCTTCCACAACAGCCAGAACGCCAAGGCAAATGTAGCCGCGAATGGGATTGAATGCCGCCAGGATCCAGTGCGCGAAGGTCAGCACTGCGATAACATAGACCGTCCGGTGCAAGGTCTTCCAGCCACGCTTCATCAGGCGCTCCGAGGCGTCGTTGCTGGTCACGGCCAGCGGCAGCAAAAGGACGAGCGCCAGCCATCCCGTCAACATCGCGATCCCCGCGGCCTCCTCGACGACGTGCTCCACGGGCTGGCGAACGACATACGCCCCGGTGTGGAGCACGGAGTAGACGAAGGTGACTACGCCCAACTGACGGCGGCGTGCCAGCAGCCAGCCGGCAAGGGCTGTCCCCGGAAAAATGAACCGGAGCGGCGTCACGGCCAACGTCGCGATCAGCAAGGCCGCGCCCAGTTCTCCTGTGGCGTGCAGGTATTCCCCGTAGAACGTCGTGCCACGCCAGTACCCGTAGGTCCAGTAGGCCCCTGGCACGGTCAGGACGATCCACCAGGGCCAGTACGCGTCGAGCAGCCTTCTCAAGATCCCGGCGTCAGTCGAGGGTGATGTAGCTCTCGAGCCGCGCCACTTCGTCTTCGTCGACGTACTTGCCGATCTCGCGCCGGAATTGCTCCATGCTGGTGTACGGCCGGTATTCCTCGAACTCATGCACCATGCGGGCGCTCATGCCGGGGATCGTCATGAAGTCCTCGGACGAAGCGTTGTTCAGGTTCATGGGCGCAAACACGTACTGCTCCAGGCGGGCCACTTCGTCTTCGTCGACGTACTTGCCGATCTCGCGCCGGAATTGCTCCATGCTGGTGTACGGCCGATACTCCTCGAACTCATGCACCATGCGGGCGCTCATGCCGGGAATCAGCATGATTTCCTCTTCGCTGGCGCTGTTGAGATTCATCGGACGGAACAGGCCGCCGAATGTCTCGCGGCGCTGGGCGTCGCTAAGCGAACGCGCCAGAACCCGGTCGAGCTCGATGGCGGACAGGAAGGGCCGATTGCTTTCGATGGCCGCTCCCACGGCGTCGGTCACATGGGGCAGGGCGCGGAGTTCCGACGCCGTCGCCAGGTTCGGGTTGGCGAGCCCCTGGTTCACACCCACCTGGGCGTTGGCGGCTATGGCCAGGACGCCTAGGCAGACCGCTAGAAACGACAGGAAACGCATGGCATGTGCTCCTTGGTTCGGCATTGATCAATCATGACGATGGCCGCGTGCACTGGACACGGCCCGCTTTCCCGGCGCGAGTCCGGGCGGACCGCAGAATCCGCTACTCGGCGGCGACAACCGACATCACCCACCGGGCCAACCGCTCGTCCGGGAGCAGTGCCTTCGGGGTCATGCTGTAGGACAATCCTTCGAGCCGTTCGCGGATCCCGTCTTCGATTCCTCCGTAGGACAGCAGCAACGGGACGATCAATGCGTCCTTGCCTCCCGCGCCGACAAGCTCGACGAGGGCGCGCAGATCGGCGGCGGCCTGGTCCCGGCCGGGATCCTTCCGTTCCGCGCGATTCTTCTCGATCTTTTTCTTCTTTGATCACCAACACAGCTTCCAGCAAGTGTCTCACCCATGTTGGCACAGAGGGCAGGCCGCCGCTTGATTCATCTTCCTTCCCGCCCTGCACTCTAATTAACGTTCCAGCAAGTGTCTCACCCATGTTGGCACAGAGGGCAGGCCGCCGCTTGATTCAGTCGCCTAAACACCACTTTTGACAATAACTCTCCGACGCATGATCGCCAACCTCAGTTTTCTTCAGGGTCAGCCGCGGCATCTAGATCAAGTTCCGCATTCACACCCAGATCGAATAGCCATTCCTTGCTCGCCGATAGTTGCCCAGATTGATTCGCCGGTCCTAAATGCAAGGTCATTGAGAACGCCGACGAAGTCATCTTTGTAGGCCTGCATCAGAATCGAACGATCCCGATTGATTTCGCTAACGTAAACGCCCCCCAAGCGGGTTCTAGTCGCGGGATAACGCGATTGTCACGAAATGTTCTTCACCCAACACCTTCTCGTGGAGGAGTGTTAGTGATTCGGGCGTGAACATGAAGAACGGAGGCGCACCGCTGTACCCGACGACTCGCCCGGCTGCATGTAGCCACGCCGCGTACGCCGGGAATCTCTTCTTGTACAGTTTAGCTGCTACTACGGCATCGCGACCTCGAGCCACCGCGCATGTTCCGAAGAGCTGTAGCCCAGTTTTCCAGTCGTCCCAAGTTTGACCGGAGTCAAACACTGCGACCGCAGTCGACGATCGCGCTTCAACGTTCGCCTCCTCCGCAGAATTTGTGGGCAGTCCAAAGGCCTGTGCGCACATAAGTAATTGAAACAAAGTACCTTATTCTTTTGTTCGACGGCGAATATTCCAGTACCCACTTCGGTCGGACGCCTACACCCGGTGCCCGGAGCCCCCGCCGGAGGCCCCGTTCCCCATCGCCCACACCAGCCGACACCGCGGAGCGCAGCCGAGGGTCAAGGCCGGCGCAGCCGCCGAGCTTGCGAGGGAAGCCTTGAGGCTTGGCGAGCACCGTGGTCTCCTCAAGCGGCGATGGAAGACGGTTTTACCCACAAATTCTGCGGAAGACCCAATTGTTCCAGAGAAACGTTTGCTGGCAACCCGGTGGGTGTCTT
>CBDBIN010000022.1:0-16391 GCA_965206125.1 Terriglobia bacterium | reverse complement strand
GCCTTCTCTTTTTACACACCGATTGGAACGACCTCGCAATGAGCAAGAACATTTCTAGTGAGCGATGGCAACGGCTGCTAGAGGATGTTGAAGCGGGAAAGACTCAATCGACGTGGACAGTAGAAGAGCTGGAGGCTACTTGTCGGCGGCATTGGATCGAGAGTGGGGCGGGTCGATCGGATTTCGACTTCAGCGGCTTCTTGGAAAAGCTAGAGCCAGTCGCGTCGATGCTTCACGCGGAAATGGTTTGTCGGGAGGGTCAGACGGCGTGGAAGTCGGCGGTCCTGGTCAAAGTGATCCAGTGGGTAATCAAGACAACACCGACAAGGTCTTGGCCGGGAATAGTAAGGCGGGTGCTTTTCCGGTGTCCGGACTGCGGGAAGCAAGAGCAGGTAGAAGAGAAGATGGACGTGTTCTGTCCCGAGTGCGGCTGTCGGATGAACTACGCAGATGAAAGCTAAGCCCCATAATCGAGGAAAAGGCGGCAATTTGCCCGCCGTGCATGGCCGTCGAACTGCCTAAGATGGTCTCCTTGGGAGACCAGAGTTATAACCGAATCTGGTGTTTGAGGGATTGGGTGCGTTGACGAGACGTCGGGGTCGGAGACCGGCAGGGTTCTGTCAGGAACCGTTCCTTTGTGCAATCACGCCCGTCGTTACGCAACGATCCGGGCCGGCTACACTTCCGTATCGACCGGAGACCCAGACACCGTGGCTTAAGCTGCTGCAGAGGAATCTGGAGTTCGACCGGACCCCGCCATGCCCGGGGTGACGATCAGCGTTCGAGCAGCCCATGACCTGCAATCCGATTGGCTAAGTACCCCAGGGTTATTGCGAAGAAATGCGAACGATTCCAGCGGAAGAAAGCGCGATAGTTCTGGTAGACAAGGAACGCGGGCTTCAGCTCTTCAGATGGCAACACAATCGAGCCTTGGATGTTCGCCATCGGTAGCGCCGTACCGTCGATCCGCCGCACGCCAAGCGCCCGCCATTCATCGATGGGCTTCATCGTACCGAGTCCCGTGAGGCTCCGATCGAAGCCGGAAGGTATCTGGACCTGTCGGCCCCAGATGTATCCGGGCTGCCAGGCCGTCGCCATGAAGCCCGCAGCTGATTCCAGCGCGTCCGCCGTGCTCTGCCAGATGTCCTTGCGGCCGTCTCCATCTCCGTTTCTGGCGAAATCGATGAACGTGGAAGGCATGAACTGAACCTGCCCC
Organism: Terriglobia bacterium; assembly: GCA_965206125.1. GTDB lineage: Bacteria > Acidobacteriota > Terriglobia > 20CM-2-55-15 > 20CM-2-55-15 > CAXWPM01. The sequence goes on along the minus strand of CBDBIN010000022.1, from coordinate 15,175 downwards.
ATTGCACCGGCCCACGAGCCCTGCATGTCGGTGGGAGCGATGTGCCCCTGGTCGAGAATCCTCAATGCATGGATCAGTTCGCGCCGGAACATGGCGGAGCGGCGATCGTCGTGGGCGAGAGTCGCCAAGGCTCGAACGACCGGGAAGCCACCCTGGGTGGAGCCAAAGTTGCTTTCGATGCCCCAGGCGGCGACGAGCACGGAACCCGGTATGCCATGGCGTGCGGTGATACCGGAGAGCAACTCCCGATGGCTCTCCAGCAAGCGACGGCCTCGCTCAATTCGCTCCTCGGACGCAACCCGGTCGAGATAGGTCCAGAAAGCCAGCCGAAACTCCGGCTGGTTCCGATCCAGCTCGACCACACGTTCGAGCGGCGTGATCCCGGTCAGCGCAGCCTCGACCGTGGCTTCGGAGATTCCAGCAATGATCGCTTCGGTCCGAAGACCCTCAAGCCAATTGGCGAACTGCGCTTCTTCCTGCAATCCCTCGACTGCCCCACCATAGGATGCCGACATCCACATCGCGGCCGAGGTAGCCAGTATCATCAGGATCGCCGCTGTCCGCATTCCCGTGCACCCACTATCTGATCATTTGACTGACACGCACCCAAGGCGCACATACCAACAAATCAGAACTCGCCACTACAATCAAGCCCGCCGATTCTCCCACATCCCTAAGACAGATGCACGAGTCTGCCGGCAGGGTTCTGTTAGGAACAAACGGACGTTATGGCATAACAGTTCAGTAGCATGGACTGTGACGCATCCCATGGTCAGGCCGTGAAAACCGTTGCCTATTTGAGGGTCTCGACCGGCAGCAGGACGTGCGCAGCCAGCGGCTGGCCATCCTCAAGTACGCACGCAAACATGACTTCCGCATCGACGATTTCATCAAGGCGTCCGCCTCTGGACAGGCTTCAGAAAAGCGCCGCCGGCTGATGAGCTGATGCACGTCCTCCAGCCCGGCGACCGTTTGGTCGTCAGCGAACTCTCCCGGCTCGGCCGGTAACTGGTGCAGGCTACTTAGTGTCCTGTCTAAAAATACTGTTACTATCTCCGCACTTCGGCGCCGGCATCCATCCGAGCCTCGGGAAAGACGACCGACACAGAGAGGAGTTGCAATGAAACCATTGAGGAACCTCGCCACGCTCCTGGTGGCAATGGCGTGCGCACTGCCCGCTATCGCTCAGTCCGACGAAACCGCGAAACGCTTCCATGTCTTTCCGCAGCTCGCCGATGGGGGTGGGTGGCAATCCGTCCTGCTCGTCACGAACGCTGGGCAGTCAACGAGCCTCTGCACGTTCGAATTACACGGCCTGAGTTTGGACAGGTTCCCTGAGGATGGTGGCATCACGGCGTCCGGTTCAACGGCAACATTCGAGATACCAGGACCCGGCGGTTATCGGGTATGGCGCAGCAAGAACGAATCGGCATTGGCAACCGGATACGCAACTCTCGATTGCACGGATCCCACGGTTGCTCAAGTACTGTATGGGTCGAGAGACGGGTCGGGCACGACGACGGGAATGGCCACGGTCTTCAGCTCACAGGCTGGAGGGGTCTTCCAGTTTCCAGTTCTGACGCCGGAAGCCACACTCGGAATCGCGATTGCGAACGATACGGACACGGAGGCCTCCTGTCGTTTTGTGCTCGAAAGCCCCGAACTCCAGAATCTTGGGCAAGCGCCGCTTCAGGTCCCTTCGCAGTCCAACGTCGCGAAATTTCTTTCCGAGGTCATCGAAGTGCCGGACGGTTTCACCGAAGGATCAGCGACAGTGTCTTGCGATCAGCAAGTCTCTGTTATCGGACTGCAATTCGAAGGGGCCATCTTTACAACTCTGCCCCCCACCATCCTCGATTTGCCCCCACAACCATCCGATGAAACAGCGAAGCGCTTCCATGTCTTTCCGCAAATTGCCGACGGAGGTGGGTGGCAATCTGTCCTGCTCGTCACGAACGCTTCGCAGTCAACGAACCTCTGCACGCTCGAATTGCACGGACTGACCGTAGACAGGTTCGAAGACATCGGCACCACGGCGACCGGGGCAACCGCAACATTCTCCTTGATCGCACCTGCCGGCTATTTGGTATGGCCGACCAAGAACGAATCGGCATTGGCAACCGGATACGCGACTCTCGATTGCACGGATCCCACGGTTGCTCAAGTACTGTATGGGTCGAGAGACGGGTCGGGCACGACGACGGGAATGGCCACGGTCTTCAGCTCACAGGCTGGGGGGGTCTTCCAGTTTCCAGTTCTGACGCCGGAAGCCACACTCGGAATCGCGATTGCGAACGATACGGACACGGAGGCCTCTTGTCGTTTTGTGCTCGAAAGCCCCGAACTCCAGAATCTCGGGCAAGCGACGCTTCAGGTCCCTTCGAAATCCAACGTCGCGAAATTTCTTTCCGAAGTCATCCCAGTGCCGGACGGTTTCACCGAAGGATCAGCAACAGTGTCTTGCGATCAGCAAGTCTCTGTTATCGGGCTGCAGTTTGCCGGGGCCATCTTTACGACTCTGCCACCGGCCGTTCTCTCCACGACCCCGGTATCGGTCACCACTCCAGCCGGTTTGGCTCCGGCCGATCAGGCCGCATTCGACACCTTGGTTGTCGGAAAACAAATCGTGCAGGACGCCTACAACTACAGGCTGATCTTTATTGCTGCGGGGCGCATACGGGAAATCGCTTTCGGAACACCCTTTACGGGCAATTATCGATATGCCCGTACGGGGCCGAATACGGGAATGCTGACGTACACGTACGACGAGACGGGTAACGCTCCCAATGTCGAGAGGTCGGAAGTCCTGTTTACCTTCACATCGGCCACTGCAGGCACGTTTGTCTACACCCACATCGAGGGAGGAGTGATTCTGGGGCCGCTCCCAGGCAGCTTTGAGCTCGTCGATGCCGAGTCCGAGGGTGAAAGCTTTGGGGTTGGCGCCGTACTTCCAGGTGTTCCCGCCGGCGCCCAGTTATTTCCTGTTTCTGGCTGGGCGACGGAGTGGTCTGGTGTGACCTTCAGTGGCACCGCGGGTAATTCAACCACCTATTTGACCTTCGATGACGGGGATACATCACGCTACAGACTGGAACCCGGTATACCTGCCAAGCCGCAGGGGGATGTAGGGTCGGGAATGGGGTCATCATTCGGGGCACTATGGTAACCAGCACAGCGTTTCCACCGCCTCCAGATCCACCGCCTCCGCCAATGTCGTCTACTTGCGCTGCTGGGTTTGTGGTTCAGATCGGTGGATCATGCGATGTAGTCGTCGGAGGTAGCACTGTAGGCACTTTCAGTGTTTCCAGCACAAGCGGATGTCTCCGGATAGGAGGCATCAATCTATGTAGCGGTGCGGGCCACAATATCCAAGGATCGCGGTTCAATCAGTACCTGATCACCTTTGTAACCAACCGAAGACAAGACGGAAGTTGGGAGATTACTAGCTACTCCATATCATCGTAAGGGAGTGGATTCCATAAAACCCTGTTGGAACGCAGCGTCTGTCACGGGGCCTCTAAAAGGGGTTCCGGCCAGAGATCGGAGACGCCGGCTACGAAGCATTTCGGATCGATCGGAAAGAGTACCTAAACAAGATTTGATGATGAGATCCTTGCCGAAATTCAGAGATCTCGCCTTCTAGTCGCGGACTTCACACAAATGGGCAACTGGACGGCGCGGTGTCAACTCGGACGGCTGAAGAACGGCGAGTATTGTCGGCGCTCGAATCCAGGGAACCTCTTTCTTCGTCTGAATCGTGGGAGTTAGGCCGGCTAACGGACTTGCTGCAGCAGATCCGCGACCTGCGTCGCCAAGTTGAAATGCGGACCAGTCCGCAAAGTCCTGCATCTTTGCGCGCATACCCGAACGATGAACTCCAGATCGTTCTTCTGGAGTCGGATCTTCTTGTCGACGATACGTATCTGGGTTCGACAGTCGTGCTCGAACGCTCGGTCCTGGATAAGCAATTTCTAGAAATAAGATTAAGGATGACAGGACCCTGATGACGTTGAGGTTTACCCCCGTCGAGCAGTGAGCGTGTTCCACAGGAGAGCCCGAAATGTCCTTAAAAGATAGCCACCTTCTCTCCCCCGCCGTGGCGGTTTGGAGCCTCGCCGCACTCCTTCTGCTGGCCGCTGGCAGTCCGCTTCTGCAGTCCCAGAACGATACGGCTCCCGTCGGGACCGAATCGTTCTCAATTCCAGATCGTGGAGGCAGATCCACCACGAGTAGTGGGACGGCCGAGTCCCTGAGACAGGGCTATGGGCGCATCCGCGCGGACGCGGGTTCGAGCACGCCTTCCGGAATCACCATTTTTGGATTCAGGCAGGGCGGCGTGCTCATTGCCGAAGCGGGTGTCCCGGCATCCGAGCCTGTCCAAGAGGGGCGAATCTTTGCCGAGGTGAACGATCCCGTCAATACGGGCTTGGCGATCGCCAATCCGAATGACGTGCCGGCCACCATCCAGTTCTATTTCACAGACACCAGCGGCACCCGTTTCGCGGACGGCAGATTGGAACTGGGAGCGCACCAGCAGACGGCGAAATTCCTGGATCAGGCGCCATTCAACGGTGGTTCCTCGGTATTGGGAACCTTTACGTTTACCGCATCGGTGCCGGTCGCTGTCGTTGCTCTGCGGGGATTCACCAACGAAGACGGCGAGTTCCTGATGACGACGCTGCCGCTCGCGCCCCTGTCGTCAACCGCTTCGGATACGATCTACTTCCCCCATTTCGCCGATGGTAGCGGATGGGCCACCCAGGTCGTTCTCGTGAATCCAACGGATCAGACGATTACGGGAACGGTCCGGTTCCTGGGACGGGGAAGCGATGAGACCGAGGCCGCGCCCGTGGTCCTGACGCTGGACGATGGCCGGACGGGATCGGACTTCGATTACTCAATCGCTCCCCGTAGCGCCCAGAGATTCACCACCTCGAATCCCTCTGGCGGGACATCCAGTGGCTCTGTGAGAGCGATTCCCCACAGCGGAAACGCGGCGCCTTCCGGTCTCGTCGTCTTTTCTTATGCCCCCGCTGGAAAGACCGTTTCAGAGGCCGGGGTGCCCGCGTTGCCAAAAGGATCGGCATTCCGTGCCTATGTCGAAGCGTCTGGAACGCCCGAACAGGCGGGTTCGATCCGAAGCGGACTGGCCATCACCAACACGGGGTCCACATCCAATACGGTGACTCTGGAGGTGACGCACCTCGATGGATCGCTGGCAGCCCCACCGGCCACACTAGCGCTTCCACCGTTGGGGCAGGTTGCCCGTTTCCTCGACGAAATATTTGACACCCTGCCGGACAACTTTGCCGGAGTGCTCCGGGTCACTTCCTCCGCAGAGATCGCAGTTGTTGGACTGAGATTGCGGATCAACGAAAGAGGCGAACTGAAGGTAACGACAACATCTCCATCGAATGAGATGGATCCTTCGACCTCGGAGGACAGATTCTTCGCGCATATCGTGGATTCCGCGGGGTGGTCCACGCAGTTCATCCTGTTCAGCGGGACCGCGGGCCAGACCTCGTCGGGAACATTGAGTTACTTCGATACCGCGGGGGAACCATGGGAGCTGTCCACCACACTCAGCGCCAGCCACCCGGACCGCGCGGCGCTCGTAGCGCTCTACAACGCCACTGACGGGCCGAACTGGGTCAACAACGAGAACTGGCTGACCGATGCGCCGCTGAGGGATTGGTACGGAGTGGCTACGGATGCTTCGGGGCGGGTCGTGCGGGTGGATCTCGCCGGCAGGTGGGACAGTGAGGCGCAAGAATGGATCCCCTATGGCCTCAGCGGCCCGATTCCGCCCGAACTCGGCTCTCTCGCCAACCTGCAGGACTTGTATCTCAACGCAAACGAGCTGACGGGCACGATTCCGGCGGAACTGGGCAGTCTCGCCAACCTGACCAGGCTGGACCTCTTCGAGAACCAACTCAGCGGCCCGCTCCCGCCCGAACTCGGCGATCTGGCGAACCTGAGATTCTTACTGCTCTGGTCCAACGACCTTTCGGGCCCGATTCCGCCCGAGCTCGGCAGGCTCGCCGACCTCGAGTCGCTGGATGTCTTCGGTAACGACCTTTCGGGTCCGATCCCACCTGAGCTGGGTGAACTTGCCAGCCTGACCCGGTTGCAGCTCGGCTCAAACAGCTTGACGGGTACGATCCCGCGGAGCCTTCTGGATCTTACCAAGCTCACGCGTTTCTACTTCCAGGGAAACGAGGGTCTCTGCGCGCCGGGCGTTGCCGGCTTTGCCGACTGGCTGGGAGCGATGGAGGATACCTCCGGACCGTACTGCAACGAGTCAGACCTGGGCGTGCTCAACCTGCTGTACGAGACCTCCGGGGGTCCGGGCTGGACGAATTCCAGTCGTTGGCTCGAGACGCCCGCACTCGACGAATGGTACGGCGTGACGGCGGACACCCTCGGCCTGGTCGTGACGCTCGACCTGAGCCGCAACGGGCTCGCGGGAGAGCTTCCTGGCACTCTGGGCGAACTGGCCCACGTGACCGAACTGAGGATCGCGGACAACCCGGACCTGTCCGGCCGCCTTCCATTCTCACTGGGCCGCCTCTCGCTCCGGACGCTTCACTACGCTGGGACGGAACTGTGTGCCCCGGCCTACGAGTCCTTTCGCGAATGGCTGCGTGCGATCCCGTCCCACGAGGGCACGGACGCCGAGTGTGCGCCGTTGTCGGACCGCGAGGTGCTCGAAGTCTTCTACGAAGCGACCGGCGGGCCGGACTGGTACCACAACGACAACTGGCTTACGGATGCGCCGCTCGGAGATTGGTACGGCGTCGAAGTCGACGGCCACGGCAGGGTCACCGAACTGTATTTCAATTTGAACCGCTTGACTGGCCGGCTCCCGTCCGAACTCGGCAGCCTGGCAAATCTGCGGTCGCTGTTCATCTGGCTGAACGGGACAACCGGCCCCATCCCGCCCGAGCTCGGCAACCTCGCCAACCTGCAGTCCCTGCGCCTCATGGGCATGAGCAGCCACCTGACCGGCTCGATCCCGCCCGAGCTGGGCCGTCTCGCCAACCTGCAGGTCCTGGAGTTCTGGAACAACGACCTGACGGGCCCCATTCCGCCCGAGCTGGGCGGCCTCACCGACCTGAGGCACCTGGCCCTCGACCAGAACCGCCTGACCGGCCCGATCCCACCCGAGCTCGGCCGTCTCGCCAACCTGAATTCCCTGCATCTCTCGACAAACGACCTTTCGGGCCCGATCCCGCCCGAGCTGGGCGGCCTGGCCAACCTGCGGAGCCTGAATCTCGCTACGAATCGCCTAACGGGCCCCATCCCGCCCGGGCTGGGCAGCCTCGCCGACCTGGAGTCTCTGTACCTTGGCGATAACGAGTTGACGGGTTCGGTGCCGCCGGTGTTGGGCGGCCTGATGCACCTGCGCCACCTCGCCCTGCAGACGAACGCCGGCATGTCTGGATCCCTTCCGGCCAGCCTGACGAATCTCGCGGTTCTTGAGACGTTGCAGACCGGCGACACGGGCCTCTGCGCGCCTTCCGACGCCGGGTTCCTCGACTGGTTGGAGCGCGTCGCGAGCCGACAAGTGGCTCTCTGCGGACATGAACCCGCGATGGCCTATCTCGTTCAGGCCGTCCAGTCGCGAGAGTTCCCGGTTCCGCTCGTTGCCGGCGAGGAGGCGCTGCTGCGCGTCTTCGTCACCGCCGGCCGTGACAACGACGAGCGGCTTCCCCCGGTGCGGGCCTCGCTTTACCTGAACGGCACCCTCGCGCACGTTGCCGAGATCGCCGACGGGCCGGGCCCGATCCCGACCGAGGTCGACGAGGGATCTCTGGCGACGTCGGTCAACGCCGTGGTTCCGGCGGAGGTGGTGCGGCCGGGGCTTGAGGTGGTGGTCGAGATCGACCCGGACGGGACGCTAGATTCCGGGCTGGGCGTGGCGAGACGGATCCCGGAGATGGGCCGAGCGGCCGTCGACGTGCGGGCCGTGCCGCTTCTCGATCTCACGCTGGTGCCGTTCCTGTGGGCAGCGGATCCGGACTCGGCGATTCTGGAGCCGGTCGTCGGGATGGCCGCCGACCCCGAGGGCCACGAGTTGCTCGGGTTCATGCGCATGCTGCTTCCGGTGGGCGATCTGGACGTGAAGGCCCACGAGCCCGTGCTGAGCTCGAGCAACGACGGATTCGAACTGGTCGAAGAGGTCCGGGCGATCCGGGTGATGGAGGGCGGGTCCGGGTACTGGATGGGCACGATGTCGGGGTCCTTCGGTACTGCCGTCATCGGCACTGGGGGCATCGGCCTGGGCGCGGCGAGTTTCGTCGTTCTGGACAAAGCACAGGATGTCGGACCCACCCGTCACTTCGCCCGCGTCACCGCGCACGAGTTCGGCCACAACTTCAGCCTTGGGCACGCGCCGTCGTGTGGGGCGGGTATCCCGGACTCGGCGTATCCGAAGCCGGACGGGTCGATCGGCGTATGGGGGTACGACTTCCGCGACGGCAGTCTGGTACCGCCAAGCTGGACCGACGTGATGGGCTACTGCGAGGGTGACCCCGAATGGATCAGCGGCTACCACTTTTCCAAAGCGCTTCACTTCCGCCTCTTCGACGAGCAAGAGCTCCTGGCGGCGAACCTGATCGCTCAACAAACAGAGTCCCTCCTCCTGTGGGGCGGTGCAGACGCCGACGGCGAACTTTATCTCAACCCCGCCTTCGTAGTCGATGCCCCGCCCGTGCTGCCCGATGCCGCTGGTGAACACCGGATCTCGGGATGGACGGCCGACGGTGACGAGATATTCTCCCTCGACTTCGCCCTGCCCGAGACGGCCGACGGCGACGGGCGAGGTTCTTTCGTCTTTGCGCTACCCGCCGACCCCGCGTGGGCCGGGAACTTGGCAAGCATCACGCTCTCAGGACCCACCGGCTCGGCGACACTGGACGGCGATACAGATCTCCCCATGACCGTTCTGCTCGATCCGGTCAGCGGACAGGTGAGGGCCATCCTGCGCGACCTACCGCAGGCATCTGCGGCGGCGGGCCTGGCCCTGCAGGCAAATGCAGCGGCGGGCCTGGCCCCGCAGACGGGTTTCGACAGTCTCGACGTGCTCTTCAGCCGGGGGATGCCCGACGCCGAAGCCTGGGGTCGCTGAAGACTTGGCGCTAGCAACCTGGGGCACCTCACGCAACGGAACAATCGAACGATATTGAGACGACAGCACTGGCCCGCGTGGGCGACACCCTAGGCTACTCTCGTGGGTCCAACTCCCATATGGCAACCCGGTCGTCCAGTTTGTCAACAGGCTTACCGAACCGCTGTTGCAGCCGATCCAGCGAGCACTCTCGTCCATGGGCGGACTGGATTTCTCGCCAACGATTCTTCTGGCTGGACTGCAAATATTGAAAGGTCTTCTTCGCGGTGCCCTGTAGAGTTTCACGTCCGTATGGGGATTTCCCTTTCCCTCACCCCGGCCACGACCCACTGATTCTCTGTTGAACGATCGCCGCTCATAGATCTTCCCTGTCGAACGGGAAATTCTCAGTGTGCAATTCCCTTCTCTGAGCCAGGATCGGATCTGGAATAGAACCGTTGGGGGTGAGCGGATGTCGATGCACCACGAATCAGTTTGCGGTCGTCCCAGTCTTGTACAATCCTCGCTAATATGACCGAAGACGAACGACAGGATCTGCTCAGAACAGTCTCCGAGAGCCACGCGAGCCTGTCTGAGGTCGCTCTCAAGTTACGCCGTCACCTGCCCCCGAAAGCTCCGGCGCTCAGGACAGCGATAAAGGCCGAGCGTGGGGCCTTTCATCTCAAACGCACACTCCACCAACTCGTTGTGGAGGATTTTGAACACGCCAACGAGGGCAAATCGTTGCCCGAAGTGCGCCGAGGCGGGAAGGTGGTCGACATGGGACCGTGGCTGGAGTCAAAGGCTCGGCACGAGAAGCCATGAATGGCCGTGATCCCCAGCCGTGCCTCATTATGATTATGATCGTGGCGGAGCCTTCTCCACGCGCCGCTCAACGGCCATCCAATCATTCCTCATCACATGGGTCAACTCCAAGATCCGGGCTGCCAGGTCCACGGCTCCGTCAAATACGACCCCGCTCTCACCGGGCTTGAGCGTGATCGCATCACTGTACGGTCCTCCACACACCCCTTCCCCCAACATCTTCCAGCCTCTCGATCAAGGCACAGCGAGACACTACGACGGCCTTGCCGGCCCGGATGCCGGGTAACACGGCCATCAATGTAGGCGCAACCTAATCGATTGTGGCGGCCCCGCCGCAGGGCGGTCTCGCATCGGTTGGTTTCGAGAAAGCGGGCATCGCGAATCAGACGGGGGCGAGAGACGTTGGGGTCGGAGACCGGCAGGATTCTGTCAGGAAGAAACGCTCGTCTTGACCGAACAGTTTAGTAGCATGGAACATGACGCATTCCATGTTTCGTATCTGTCAGATAAAATACCAGAAGCCATATTCCATGGTCAGGCCGTGAAAACCGTTGCCTATTTGAGGGTCTCGACCTCGAAGCTGTCGCCTCTGCTCTGAACAGTCGCCCCCGCAAGACTCTCGGATGGAAGACACCTACTGAAGTCCTTGACGCCTACCTACGCTTACCCCGAGAGTAGTGTTGCGACGACCCCTTGAACCTGGGCAGTATCTGTCGATCCGCTACACGGAGCGGCTCTCCGAATCCGGGATCGAGCCCTCGGTTGGAAGCCGGGGCGATTCCTACGACAACGCGCTGGCCGAATTGGTGATCGGCCTGTACAAGACCGAGGTCATTCGAAAGGACGGCCCGTGGAAGGGAGTCGACGATGTCGACTTCGCCACGCTCGACTGGGTGTCCTGGTTCAACGAGCAGCGGCTCCTGGGACCGATTGGCGACATACCACCGGCCGAATTCGAACAGATTCACTATCTGTAGCAACAGTCCCGCCTCGACGAGGCGGGACTCAACTAAAACTGTCTCCGGAAAACCCGCGGAGGTTCAATTTCCCTTTCCTCTGGTCACTCAAACACTCTCCATGATCGGGGGCTCCAGGATGTTGTCTATCGCCTCCGAATAGGAGTTGTGCCTCAACTCGGACGGGACATGCTCGTTGGGCACTTACCAATAGATCGCAACTATCTCAGCGTCCAAGTACCTTTCAGGACTGTTAACTGGCGCGGGAGCGGGATCAATTCTCCTCGAACCCGGCGTGCCGTCGAGCCCTGCATTGCCCCTAGCGGCGCATCGGAGGTCATATGCAATTTCGCCGGATGTTTCGACTCTTAGCTCCGCATCGACTCGATGCGTCACCTCAGTAAATACGCTACGTTGGCTATCGATACTGCCCAGCCAGTCCTCATCGCTTGAGATATTTAAAAGCAGGTCATCAATGAACCCAGGCTTGAGGGTCCCACCATGGTGGTCGGCAACCAGAGCGGCGTACTTTCTGATTACTTGCGTCCCAATGTGTGTGTTCTGCCCTAGATCCGCCGGTGAGGCATCAACCGATGACAGCATAGCCTGACGGGCGAGTTCGCTGAATTCTCGGATGAGTTCATCAAAGGCAGGGGTGATCCCGGCAAGGACGTCCGCCACCTTGACTGGGCGCCAGCTGTCCGTCAGTCCGCTTGTCGCAAGGCGGCAGAAAACAGTGTATCGAGCCTCCGAGAACAGTACCCGCCTGATGTCCTTCCAGAAAAGGTCACTCTGAGCAACGCCAACCACAAACACGGGGTATGCTTCAGGTTGAGCATCGGCGGGTATCTGATCAAGAAGTGCTCGGTGGGCCAACACGTCACGACCACCAATGTTTGTGGCCTTGTAATCGACCAGGCGCCCTCGGATGGGAACAAGCCCGACGAGCAGGCTCTCCAGCACCTGCGCCACCGAGCGCATCTCGGCGAGTTGAGCGGTAATCACCCGATCAAACAGACGGTTGTTGTCCTCAATGAGTTCGCAAAGAGTTGTGATGATCGTGGACACACGGAAAATCGGGTCAGCCTCGAGCTCCACCTCGACTTCCAAGAGTTCACCTCGATGAACCGTGCTCGGATCCACGAGCCATCTGCGCGTGGAAGATGAATCAAGTCCTTCCTCAAGGTCGGTTATTGTCTTGACTGTAGGTATGCAACCCGCACTAAGCGGGCCCAACCCGAGCCCATCCCGCTCGATGTCGTACAGCTCTTTGAAGCTCGTCTGAATGACTGCCTTGCGCAATACCTGAGATCCCTGAACGCGGCCGGCCTGCATCTTCGCGTTGAGGTTTGCCTTGCCAGCAACGAGTCCAACACCCATTGAACTACTGACCTCGCTGTTCAGAGATGCTGTTTGGCTCTCGGTGAATTCAGTGGCAATACCGCCCTTCCGTGAGGCCAAGATGCTGTAGACGGAGACCTCGTCTAAATAGATGAACTCCCGTAGCGGCCCGTGGGAGTTCACCGAGGTGCGTTGGCGCGTTATGCGCCGGAGCCAACCTCGCAATTGCGGCACAATGCTCATCCATTGCCGCTGGACGGGCTAACCTCTCCGGCTCGATTCCTGTAGAGGGAGACCCGCTGAAATCCGCCGATATAATCCTCTTCGTGAATTTTGCAGCGTTCGTCTTCAACGGCCAGAAGCGCCGCTTCACTCCAGATCGCTGCGAGCTCAGCCGCCGACCACCCGGCGGATTTCGCTGCAATAGCCCCATGGGGAAGTGGATCCTTCGTACTCAGTCGGTGTGCCGTCTTCATAAGGATATCTGTGCGGTCGTGTTCGTTCGGGTACGGGAACTCAATCTCCCAGTCAAAACGGCCCGGTCGTCGGAGGGCAACATCGAGGTCTTGCGGGCGGTTGGTCGCAGCAATTACAACCACGTTGGTTTTAGAGGTGAAACCGTCCATGAGAGTCAGCAGTTGAGCGACTACGCGCTTCGAAGCTTCGTGTGAATTTTCGGCCCGCTGAGCTGCGACGCTGTCAATCTCGTCAAAGAAGATGATGGCCTTGTCGTCTTTGGCTGCCATATCGAATAACTTTCGGAGCAACTCCTCGCTCTGACCGTACCATTTGCTGAAGATCTCAGGGCCGGAAATCTTATAGAACGCAGCCTCGGATTCCGAGGCGATGATCTGGGCCAGCATTGTCTTCCCGGTTCCGGGCTCCCCGGTGAAGAGCACGCCCTTGATCGTGCGTGCTCCAATCGCTAACAACGCTTCACGATTCTGCAACGACACTTCGATCAGTTCCCGTGCTCGAGCAACAACTGTCGCAAGGCCGCCAAAATCATCGAACCCCAGTTTCGTCCCTTCCGGAGGTGCCCAGCGAAACTTGTCTATTACATCGTCATCCAAAGCAGGAAGGTCGATGTACTTGATTGGGGCCTCGGAAAGAACCCGGGTGACGCCTTGAACATCTCCGGCCTCAACCGTGTTCCCGTATTCATAATGTGGTTCGGTCGTTGTCTTGACCTTTCGAAATCTCCCGCTCGACTCGATCACGGTGATGTCAGGCAACTTGATCTTCACAATCCCGACCCAGAGTTCTTCGGGCCAAGCGTTCCTGGGCACTTTTTCGACTCGTTGGTTGCCGATTTCACCAGTAATGAGGAGCACATCACCAACGACATACTTTTGATCTGCTTGGTCAAACGCGGCAGTATAGCCATTTTGGAAGACGGCAAAGACACGGTAGCTGCCATAACTAACATCAATAGCTGTAATCTTTGCGAGCTGCCCCTTGGGCCCGAGTTCGATGGTCATCTCTCTCCTTGTTCCGTTCGCTGCTACACTGTCCATACTACATTGGACGACTATTCCTATAGGTTAACGTCCTCCCAGAATATACGTAGGCGTAACGGACGAGCATTTGCTTTGACAATTGTCCAACGTCAATAGAAATTCCGGCTCGTATTGACTCATTGAAAACAGTTACTGTACACGGGGTCGTTGCCTCACTAGAAATGTTACCCAAGTCCGAAAGACAGGCGCGCCGACAGGGCAACCGGTTGCAAACGACTCGGTGTAAATACCAGGAACTAAGAAAGAAGCCTCCGCTTAAATATGTTGGTTCTAAGGCGGTCCGCGCTCTATTGGAGCGCTACGCTTGTCCGGTTCCGTTTCATGTTGTTCGCATGCGGTTCCTCGGCAATATCGCGACGCCCAAGCTCGGCGCATCGCCCATCCAAACCCGATCAGCGAGGGGGCCCTTCCTGACCGGTTCGCCTTAGCGTACGATTGTTTCCGTTTCGTGAGGTGACCCCTAGGGGGCGTTCCAGCATGTCTCTTCGCAGCCTACCTTTGCACTCTTCGGGTTGAGCTTCACTACCAGGTCTTGTTCGGAATCACCATCAACGATCTCGCGGGAGCTGCGGCGGAACGCTGCAACCCGTGGTGGTGACCTGCAGTATCGAGCCACAACGGCCCAGTGGCACGCCGACCGGCGCTCCAGACGCCCGAAAGTTGCGAAGCTGGTCGTGAACAACGCACTGCGCCGATACGTGCAAGACCGACTCGCCGGCGCCATCACCGCTGCCGATGGGACGAGTATGCGTGGCCCAGATGTGCGCTGGACCGGGCGACGCCATGGTCGCCGGCAGAAGCGACGCTGGGCAAGTTCGTGGAGCCCGGAGCAGATTGCTTACAGGCTCCGAGTCGATTTCCCCGAGGATTCGATGCGGATCTCCCACCAGGCCATCTACCAGGTGCTCTACGTACAAGACCGCGGTGCACTGCGGCGGGAACTGGTCGCGTGTCTGCGGACTGGGCGGGCGCTTCGAGTTCCAAGGGCGTGCATCCGTGGACGCGGGCAGAAATTCGTCAGCCCCGAGATCATGATCAGCAACCGTCCACCTGAAGCAGAGGATCGGGCAATCCGGGTCACTGGGAAGGAGACTTGATCATCGGGCTGGGCAGCTCCGCTATCGGGACCTTGGTTGAGCGCACTACCCGGTTCACGATGCTGCTGCACCTGCCCCGTATGGCCGGCCACCGCGGGCCGCCGGTCAAGAACTTGGAGCCGGGGAGGGTCGCGTTCTCAAAGCTTTATATGGAGTCGTTCTAATGCCCATAGATTCTAATCTCCTTGAGCAGCTACTCCACGAGGAGGAGGGGGCTGCGCTCGATTTCAAGCGAGATCAGTATGCGTTTGAAGGAGCGGGCAACGAGGCCAAGAGCGAATTACTCAAGGACATCCTCGCTTTTACTAATGCTTGGCGCCAGACAAC
>CBDBIN010000021.1:0-9860 GCA_965206125.1 Terriglobia bacterium | reverse complement strand
CGGCGACCCCGCCTCCACCTACTCCCACACCGGCCTCGCCGCCGGCAACACCCGCCACTACCGCGTCTCCGCCATCAACTCCGGCGCCACCACCGCGGCCGCCAACGTGCTCGTCAGCAACACCGGGCGGAGCGTAGACCCTGCCATTGCTGCCGGCGTGGCAACTGGCGACCAGGACAAGACCCACTCCCAGGGGTTCGACACCGGGCCGAATCCCGGCGGCTACAGCCTGGCTTCGGTCGGGGTCTATGTCACCCTTCCAAGCCTGGAGGCCGGGGAGGCATTCACCGTCCACATCTACACCGCGGCCTCCAACGGCACGCTGGATACCCTGCAGCACACCCTGACGTCCCCGGCCAGCTACACGGACGACGCCGTGAACACGTTCACCTCGCCCGCCGGCACCACGCTCGACGCGAGCACCGACTATCTCGTCGTTTTCGAGGGCACCGGAGACGTAGCGGCGGACTTCGTTCTCGGCGTCACCGCGTCGAACGCGCAGGACCGCGGCACCAGGGTGGGGTGGGCAATCGAGAATGCCAGGCGCTTCAACGGCACTATCGACAGCAGTGGAGAGAGTTTCCAGATCAGCGTGAACGGGACCGCCATCCCGACCCCGATGCCCTCCAACTCGGGCCTCGTCCCCGCCGGGCTGGTCCTGGGCGACACCTTCCGGCTGCTGTTCCTCTCCTCCACCACGCGCGACGCCAGCACCAGCGGCATCAGTAACTACAACGCCATCCAGGGATACAGCGCGGGCTTCCGGGTGGTCGGCTGCACCAGCAGTACCGATGCCAACGTCAATACCCGCACCCTCTACACGACGTCCGACCAGGGCGTGCCGATCTACTGGCTCAACGGCGCCAAGGCCGCCGACGACTACGCGGATTTCTACGACGGGTCCTGGGACGAGGAGGCCGCCGACAAGAACGAGTCCGGCACCGACGGCCCCGATACATCCCAAGCCGCCAACTACCCCTTCACCGGCTGCGACCACGACGGCACCGAGAGGAGCGTTCTCGGCGATAACAGTACGAGAGTCGGCCGGCCCGATTCCTCCGGTACCGGCCACGGCCCCCTCAGCAGTGACCTTAGCGCCGCGTCCTTCGAGACCCGTCCCTTCTACGGCCTCTCGGAGCTCTTCGCGGTGGCCGCTCCCGTGGTCGCCAACAACGCCCCGACGTTCCCCTCGTCCACGGCGGCGCGCAGCGTGGCCGAGAACACGGCCGCGGGCCAGGACGTCGGCGCCGTGCTGACCGCCACCGATAGCGACGGCGACGCGCTGACCTACACCCTCGAAGGCACCGACGCGGCCTCCTTCGACCTCGTCACGACCGCCGACCCCGCCGCCCAGATCCGCACCAAGACGGGCGTGACCTACAACCACGAGGCCCAGTCCACCTACACCGTCGTCGTCAAGGCCGCCGACACCAAAGGCGGCACCGACACCGTCACGGACGTGACCGAGCCCCCGGGGCAGCCGGCGGCGCCCTCGGTGTCGGCGACCTCCGGATCGACCACCAGCCTGGACGTGAGCTGGACCGCGCCGGCGAACACCGGCCCCCCCATCGACAACTACGACCTGCAATACCAGAAGACCACGGAGTCGAACTGGACCGGTCCCCAGAACCAGACCGGCACCAGCGTCGCCATCGGCAGCCTGGATGCCGGCACGGCATACCGGGTGCAGGTGCGCGCCACCAACGCCGAGGGCGACGGCGGCTGGTCGCCCTCGGGGACCGGGACGACCAATTCGCCGGACAACACCGCGGACACCGGCAATCCGGAGATCTCGGGGACGGCGCAGGTGGGGATGACGCTGGAGGCGGCGCCGGGCGACATCGCTGACGCCGACGGCCTGACCGGAGTCAGCTACAGCTACCAGTGGCGCCGCGCGGGAGCCGACGGGATGGACATCCCGGGCGCCACGAGCAGCAACTACACGCTGACCTCGGCCGACTATGGCAAGGAAATCAAGGTGTGGGCGAACTTCACCGACGACGGCGGCTACGCGGAGACGCGGATCAGCGTCGCGACGCTGCCGGTCGCGCCGGCCGCCTCCGCCTGTCCCTCCGACGCCGCGACGGTCTGGTGCGCCACGCTGACCGTGGGGCATCAACTAGACGACGACGGTTATATCTACGTGGCCGTGGCGGGATACGACGCCCACTCCGGCAACACGGCCTACGGCAGCGTGAGCCCCGCCACCTTCAGGCACCTCGGCGTCGACTACACGGTCACGTCGTTGCACGGCGGCGGTACCCAGGACCTGTATTTCGCGACGACGCCGAACCTGCCGGCCGACGGAGCCGGGCTGACGGTGCATGTGCAGAAATACGTTGGCGAGCTGGACGTGCCGCTGACATCCGGGTGGAGAAATGGTTGTGCTTCGCGGGGTGAGGGTGTAGCCTGGTGCCGTCAGAGCAGCCAAATCGGAAATCCTGGATAGGAACTCTCATGCGTCTTGCATCGTTCATCGCATCCGCCGCCGGTGGAATCCTGGTGCTGCTCTGTTCCATCTCCGACGTGGCGGCCCAGAGCAGGGAGCGCTCCGGGTGGTATATCGGCGGGGGCATCGGATCGAATTGGGCGTCCGACATAGACCAAGAGGGCTGGAATCGGGACCCGCTCTGCTATCCGACGGACGCTTGTTTCGATGTGGACCCCATTCCTGAAATCTCCGGATACCGCTGGCGTTACAATATCGACGCTACCGCCGGAGCCGTGTTCGAGATCGCGGCCGGCCGCATTTTCGATCGCACACGCCTGGAGCTATCGCTCGCGCAGCGGAAGAACGGTCTCGACCAGGTGTTTCGCAGCATCACCGATTACGATGGGATGCCCATGGAGGAACGACGCGGCGGTTCGGCCGTATCCTATACCCAGGCCTCGATCGACCATCTCAGCGTGCGTACCCTTGCGCTCAATGCGTACTACGATTTTCCGGATGCGCTCGGCGGGATTTCCCCATATCTGGGTGGCGGGCTGGGTCCCGCCTTCGCCGAGGTGTCCGGGGTGCGGTTCTCCAACGAGTACGAGGACACATCGGGCGATGCTCCGGCTTACGATCCTCCCCTGTCGTTCTACAACAGCCGCCAGGACGCCGACTTGTCCGACACGGTCTTGGCAGTGCACCTGTATGCCGGGGCCGACTACAGCCTGAACGATAAGACATTGTTGGGGCCGAAGCTAACCTATTCGATGACGGGCAACATTGAAGCCATCAGCGGATACTCGCTTCACCCGCTTCACGAGCGGAACCCCGACTTTCCCAACCATAATACGTTCACCGGCGCGCGTTATTGGACCCTGTCGTTTACAGTCAAGTTTCTGTTCGGCAACTGAACTGTGCCGCCTGATCGAGTTGGGTGAAATGGCGCCGGGTCGAGGAACGACTCATGTCTCCAGACAGGTTTGTGGTTGCAGTTGCGCTCTTGTCGGTCATCGGCTGCGCACCTGATGAAATTGCACTGATATCGACCGGCCCTCTCGATGACCTGGCAAAAATCCCGCAAGATGCCACGGCATTTGCGGAAACCGGAGGACCCCCGATTCTCGAAGTCGATGAGCGGCGGCTTAGAGAGTTTGAAGATTACTGGTACGGCCCTTGGGAGCGAGCCGAGCCGATGATCTGTACAGCAGAGGAGTTCAGTTGGGCTGCAGAATCATTTCCAAAACAGCCGATCTTTGGGCCCAACCTGTTGGAAGTCCCCACCTCCCATGTTGAAGGCGTCACGGCGAACGCGCAACTCGGGCAATATCCCAGTCGAGCCGTATACGGGATCACAGTCCGAAACACATCGATGCGCGCGCTTCCTTCTGCCGACCCGTTCTTCTACGACTTCCGCAAGGCGGGAGAAGGATATCCGTTTGATTACAACCAAAATTCGGCTGTGTGGGCGGGAACGCCCCTGTTCCTGTCGCACATCTCTCAGGACGGACGATTTCTCGCTGCGGAATCGCCCTATGCCTGTGGCTGGATCGATTTGCGAGACATCGCGTATGTAGACGAGGAGTTCGTCGCGAAGTACCGTTCTGCGAACTTAGCCGCTGTAGGTCGGGACCGGATACCCATCTCAAGCGACCGGACTGGATTCTTGTTCCAAGGCCGGATCGGCATGCTGTTGCCCATGGCGACAGGAGCTGAAACCGGTGTACATCTGTTAGCTCCCGTGGCGGATGCAAGCCGTCGTGCGTCGATGACACACGTTCGTCTGTTGGACCGGGACGCCGCTCCATTTCCTCTTCCGTCCTCTGAGGATCAGCTCGCCAAGGTGATCAACGAAATACTCGGGCAGCCCTACGGATGGGGTGGATTGGGCGGTCATCGCGACTGTTCGTCCACGATCCTGGACGTCTTCCTTCCGTTTGCTTTACCGCTTCCTCGCAATTCGAGGAGCCAAGCTAGCGCAGGGAGAAATGTGACTGTTGAGCAACTCTCGCTTGCCGAAAAGCGAGAGCACATTTTGGCGACGGCCGTCCCCTTCCGTACAATTTTAAACCTGGACGGCCACAACATGCTTTATTTGGGAGTGTTTGAAGGCTCTCCCGTGGCGTTTCACACGATTTGGGGACTAAAGACGGAGTCGGCGGATGAGTCGAATTCTGGTCGGTATCTAATCGGTAAGTCGGTCATCACTAGCCTGTCTCCGGGGCGTGAGCTCAGCGAATTATCGCGGTGTAGAGGCGATCTCCTGAGTCGCATCAGATCTTTCACTCTGCTTGGAGAACAATAGTTCCCGAATGTCGTGCGCAAGTGGTGCGGCCATGGTCTTTCGGGGCTATGCCCGGCTAAGGCATCTACCGGCGGAGGTGATGTGCAGGGTTCAGCGCGAAAAGACGTGGTATTCGGGGCAGCGCGGGTGTATACTGTCGCCGTGTTAGGGACAAAATGGAAATCCTGGTGAAGAGGCCCCCCCGGCGCCAGCTTGGCGCGCCGTCGCGCCGGCTTCTTGCGCGGCGGCGGCAGCGCGCTGGCTACCGCCTCGCGCACCATCCGCCGGTGCACGCCCAGCTTGCGCGCCACCCCCTTGATCGTCCCCACGCCGAATTCGTACTCGCGTCGAATCTCTTCGAATAGTTCCACTTTGCTCCTCCAGTCCAATTCGTTCCTCCGTTGCGGGCGATTCCCGCAAACAGAGTATCCGTTGATTATTCTAGGGGGGCCAAATCAGGGCGCCGAAAGGGGCCAATTCAGAATGCCAAACTCAGCAGGGGCTGTTCAGCGCCGTGGCCCTGGAAATGGACCCCGGCAACCGCATCTTCGCCACGCTGCCGGTGGTGCCGGTCCCGGAGATGCCGGATCAGGAATAGACGCCGGTAGTGTCCCTGTTTTGTCTGGGGAACATGGGAGAATAGGGCATGCAGCGTCAACGCGGCGAGTTGGTTCCGATCGGTGATGCCTTGGCCGATCTGGGCGGTCCGGTGAAAGCGATCCGCGACGCCTCGCCCCAGGCGCGCCACCACTTCACCCGCTTCGATCAGGTGAACCAGCTTGTTTCGGCCAGCGAAGCGGAGCCGTCTCCGCGATGGATCGCCAGCGTATAGGGCAGCCGATCCGCTGCGGTCAACCCGGTGACGGTTCGACCTTCTCGAATGTCTGCACTCGTCGCTATCCGTTGCCCCCATCGTTCCCCATCGCGAGGTCGGCGGCGACCGCCTCGATGCCGGCCACGAACACCTGGAAGCTGGGCGACGTGTTCCGTTCACGACTCAGGTGCTGCGCCATGCATCGCGCGCCGGACACCTTCTGGAACTCCGGCACGCGTCGCTCGATCTCCTTGTCCGGATGTTGTACGGAGTCGGCGTCGCGAAATCGCGCCTGGCGCTGGATATTCCGGAGCGCTTCATCACTGAAGGCGTCCGCGAGCGCGTCTGGTTCACCCAGATACCACACTTCCAGCGCCTGACACACGATACGGATCAGCGTATCGTCCCGCTGAGCGGCTGAGCAGAGTTCTCTCAGAGCCTTCTTCCGTGCACGGCAGTCACCGCTGTCGTTATCTCGGACGACCGCGAACCGGACGCCGGGCTCGCGCCATCCCTTGAGCTTGTGTGGGATGCTGCGCTCCAGATCGGTCTTCCCGTCGTGAGGCACGCACTGGAACAGCAATCCCGGGAACAGACGGGGCAGGAGTCCGTCGAGGGGCTCCTGCATCGAAGACTCCTCGAGGAGCAAGACGAGTCGACTCATTGGGGGTCCGCCCCCTCGAAGAGCCGTTCTCATTTCCGAGTCGTAGTTTAAGATACCGATTGTGAGACCGCCCACGGCACGGATTTCGCTCCGTTCTCAGGCGTCACAGAAACGGTCGTTTTGGAGACGCCAGTGCTGATCGGCTACGCGCGGATCTCGAAGGCGGACGGTTCCCAGAGCCTCGACCTGCAGAGGGATGCTCTGCGCGAGGCCGAAGCTCCGCTCCCTCGGCTGCGGCTCAAGGCGGCTGGTATGACCGAAAGGTTCCCTTTCGGCCCGGCAAGCACGGCCCGGAAAAACCCGACAACCAAGCCCATCCATCCCCTTTCCCTCGTAAACAGCCACGTCTGCCGGATCGGCCCGCAGCCGTCCAGGGCGCGAAGCGGCGCAGCGAACCCTTGACGGCGAGGACCGATCTGCAATCATCCGTGGCGAGGGAAAGGGGGTTCAAGAAGACGCAACCGGGCGATCCTGAGACATGGAACGATAACAACCTTTATCGTGCCATGTAAAGACCTCCCCGCCCGTATCTCGGCTTTGAGGGCGCTGAGGTCTGCCTTAAGTTCGGCAATGTCCTGTGACTCGGGCCTCGGCTCGAGCATCGCGTTTTCACTTTGCGGCGGCTGCTTCCGCCGCCGGGGTGCTTGCCGTAGGAATCTGCGCAAGAGCCAAAAGCCTACCCAGGGGGAAAGGCCCCCCATAACGAACGCCTGGATCGCATCGCCGCCCGTGCGAAACCAGAGAAGACCAAGGCCCAAACCTGCGCCAGGAAAAACGGCAACCCCGCCCAGGAGAATCAAGAACGCGCTCAGCCAAGAGCGCTCCATACACGGCGTCGCTGTCGTCGGCATCAGGATCGTGAAACCGCCGGTCGCTGTAGCGGAAATCATCTTTGCCCAAGTTGTAGGGCGGGTCGATGTAGATCACGTCTACCTGTCCCGCATAGCGGGGTTTGAGCGAAGCTAGGACCTGTAGGTTGTCGCCCTCGATGAGCATATTGGGCCGGTCGCCGCCATGCGAGTATTTTTCTATAGGCTCAAAAATTCTGGGCGTTGGAATGCTCTGGCGGTAAATCTTCTTGCCTTCCCAATGTAGGTACAGTCCGCGGAAGGGGCCGTTCGTGTCGGTGGTCTTTGCCATGGTGTAAAGGTCTCGCTGCCCCGTAGCGAGCTGTCATTGTAGCGCCGCGAGCTCAGCTCCGAAGGCCGCTCGGCTTCTTGGGTGTAGCTTAGGCTGCCGGTTGCGGCTTGTAGCGCTAGCGGCTGCTGTACCGCAAAACGATGGAAGACCCGCACGAAGCCGATCTGATACGCAAAGCTCAAACGGTGCGGATCCGCACGACACGTGGCGATCTCCAGCAGGTCTGTTTTGGTCAGGGACAAGTCGCGGATCAACTGGCTCCGAGACAGAAGAATTATGGCTGGGTGTCGATAAGAACATGCGTCTTTGGAATACGATAGCAACCCGGCTACGCGCCTCCTCTCGACTCTACCGTGCGCCGTGAGAAGGCACCATTCCTCAGCGGGTGCGAATCCCGCCCGGCAAATGTCGCTCCAGCCGGTAGCAATCGGAGCGGATGGTGGAGGTAACAACATCGTCTGAAGCGGAATTGTGAAGGTAGCTGACCGCTTGGTCTACGCCGAACGATCCCTAGATTTTCGACCACCCCTCCCCTACGTCAGCACCGGGGCACGTTGGCGGTTCGTTTTGTCTCGTGCCGCCTTCCTCGAGTGATGCGACTTGCAAAGCGCTTGCAGGTTCGCTTCATCGTACATCGCTCCTCCATCTTCAAGAGGTACGATGTGATCCACCTCGGTCGCCGCCTCTAAGGGGGAGCATTCAACACATAGGGGGTTCTGAGCCAAATACCACGTTCGAAACCGTCGCCAGGTCCGGCCGTATCCGGGTCGCGCTGCTGACTGCCGCTATCTAGTAGCCGGGACGCCCAGCAGAAACGCAGTGCCGGGTACGCCCATGGCGGGGCCGGGTTACTGCCCGCGTAGGTTCGCCTAAAGGTTTCGGTCGTAAGCGGTGCGCGGGGTGCCGAATCCAACCCTGAAGTAAATCCCTCCCGCCACGACCACAAAGTTTCGGTCAACAACCCGATCCAGCACCTTGGTCTCTCCTCCTCCCCCGACGGGAAGCTTCCGGCGGCAGATTGAAAAAACCGCCCCTACGGACGGTTGTAAGTAGTTGAATTAAAGGTACATAAAGGACGTTATGTACCCTTTAGGGTAGCAGCCGGGGGAGCCTGTCAAGAGGGGATATCCACAAACGGGATCCGCCGCCGGGAGGACGGCTGATGCCGTTACCCGGCGCGAACCTGCCGTGTTGCCGGGAAAGTTTCCGCGCGGATGGGTTTCTTGGGCGGCGGACCGAACCGTTTCAAGGTTTTTGCTGCTGCGCGCGGCACGCTCGACAGCTTCGAGACATTGTGTAGGTCACAATTCCTCTCCGCCTCCGCTTCGTAACAGGAAAGAACTCCTTGAGTTCAAGCCAGCTCTCTCCGCAACGGATGCAGCGACGCATCTTGCCATTCGCTGTTCGTCGCTTCATTCGCCACTGCAGCTTCTGGAGTGTCCTCCTTCGTTCCACTCGCCATTTCTTCCATCGTGCACGGGTTCGGCGAATGAATTTCTGACGGAGTTCCTCGGCAAGTTGCCGATAACGCTCCGAGTTTCTCGCCTCCTGCCATGACAATTGCAGCTTCATACGACGGCGATACGCGGTCACCGTCTTGGGGGAAATCCTGAACTTGTCAGCTACTTCCGCACTTGCCAGTTTGCTTCCCTCTGTCCGAAGGAACTCTGCAAGGGCTGCCTTTTCCTCAACGTCCAGCCGGTGGGCTGCACGGGAGGCTTCCCGACGCCGGGGGTCTCCCAGACCCTGACGCCTCATCTGCTGGCTGATGGAATCCTTGCTGCGGCCTGTCAGCAGTCCCGCCCGTAGAAGGCCAGTGGCGCCCAATCGATAGGCGTTCGTGTAGTCACCCATAGTGCGGATCTCTCTGATTGTCCACAGCCGCAGGCTTCGCTTTGAGTCCTGACCGAGCAGCCCTGCCTCACGCAGGCGCTGTCGTTGCTGGTTGACCGCTGCTTGGGATCTGGCTCGGATGCGAATCTGAGGCAAACGTTTGCCCTGTTTGGCTTGACGGATTAGAGATTCCCTTTCAGGCTGCGTCCATTTCTTGCCTGGCATCGCGGATTCTCCGCTGTCCTGGCGGCCACCATAGGTACTCAAAAACCGCCCGCGATGGGCGGTTGGTCTGAGCCAGGATTTCCGATTTGGCTCCTCTGACGGCACGAGTCTACACCCTCACCCGGCGAAGCGCAACCATTTCTCCACCCGTGTCGCTGCCAAGTGAAAATGTCCTAAATGTGCCAAGTAGAAATGTCCTATTGACAGAGTCACCCTGGAAGGGTGAGCAGGCGCGAGCTTCCGGTGCCCACCGGGGAGATACACCCGCCGATACGCTGAGTTAGCCGGGCGCGGCTAACCCCAAAATTAGATTCGGAGCGCCGGGCAAACGGCGCCCGGCGATCGTCGCGTTGGCCCAGCCCAAGGCCTCAGCTCCGAGACTTCACCAAAGCAATCCCGCCCACAAACACGGACGCACCGGTGAGCTGGCCGAATGGGTCAGCCGCACTCACTCGCAGCGTCATGCCCA
>CBDBIN010000020.1:0-15931 GCA_965206125.1 Terriglobia bacterium | reverse complement strand
CCGGTCACCACCATCGCCCGGGCCTGGCCACCGAGTTTGTTGAGCGCCAGCACCTGTTCGTGGAAGTGATCCACCATGATCTCGGCCTTGATCTGGATGGCATGTTCGTGGCTCTCCACGTAGCGGCGCAGCTTCTTCCGGGCGCGCTTGGTATCGAACTCGGGATCGCCCTCGACCTTCTTGATGAGCTTGTAGTAGCTCGCGACCGGCGTGTAGTACCGCAGCACGTCCAGGATGAAGCCCTCCTGGATCGCCTGCTTCATGGTGTAGCTGTGGAAGGGGTGGTGCCGGGTCTGCCCTGCTGCGTCGTACGCCTCGCCGAAGATCTCCAGCGTCTTGTTCTTGGGCGTGGCGGTGAAGGCGAAGTAGCTCGCGTTCGGGAGGAGCCGGCGTGCGGCCATGATGCGGTTGATCGTGTCCTCAGTGGTTTCGTCATCCTCCTCGGCACCCGCCTCGGAGAGAGCCATGCTGACCGCTGCCGAGGTCTTGCCGCCCTGGCTCGAATGCGCCTCGTCGATGATGATGGCGAAGCGCCGGCCCCGTTGCTCGTTCCCGATCTCGTCGAGGATGAACGGGAACTTCTGCACCGTCGAGATGATGATCTTCTTCCCACTCTCGATAAACTTACGGAGGTCACCTGAGCGGTCGGCATGGCCGACGGTGGCCCCGACTTGGGCGAACTGCTTGATCGTGTCGCGGATCTGCTTGTCGAGGATGCGCCGGTCGGTGACCACGATGATGGAGTCGAACACCCCCGCACCGTCCTTCCTGAGTCCAATCAACTGGTGGGCGAGCCAGGCGATGGAGTTCGACTTCCCGCTGCCGGCCGAATGCTGGATGAGATATCGCTTCCCCGCGCCGTACTGGTGCGTATCGGCCAAGAGCCGCCGCACCACGTCGAGTTGGTGATAGCGCGGCCAGATCTGCTCCTTCCTCTTCTTGCCCGTCTTCTCATCCTTGGTCTCAACGACTTGCGCGTAGTTCTCCAGGATGTTGGTCAGCCCGTCGCGGGTGATGATGCGCGTCCAGAAGTACTCAGTTTTGAGGCCGTCCGGATTCGGAGGGTTCCCGGCACCATCGTTCCAGCCCTGGTTGAAGGGCAGGAACCACGAGGCTTTGCCCTTGAGGTGGGTGCAAAAACGTACCTCGTGGTCATCCACGGCGAAGTGCGCCACCGAGCGGCCGAACTCGAAGAGCTTTTCGCGAGGGTCGCGATCGCGCTTGTACTGTTCCACAGCGTCTTCGACCGTCTGTTTGGTGAGGCTGTTCTTCAACTCGAACGTGGCGATCGGCAGGCCGTTGATGAACAGGCCGAGGTCGAGCGCCCGCTGTGTCTCGTCGCGGCTGTAGCGGAGCTGGCGCGTGACCGAGAAGCGGTTCTGCGCATAGCGTTCAGCAGCAGCGGGGTTGCCGGGAGACGGCGTACCGTAGAAGAGTTCGACGTGATGCGGCCCGTCCTTGACCCCATTGCGGAGCACGTCGATGACACCACGCTTGCTGACCTCGCCTTGGAGGCGGGCCAGGAACTTGCGGCGCCCTGGGCCATCATCTTCGAGGCGCAGGCCCTCAAACACCTCTGGTTGCGTCTCGACGAGGAACGCCAGGAGTTGTGCCAGATCGACCGTATACTCACGGTCGTAGTCGTTGGGTGCGCCGCAGATCCAGCCGGCCCCACCAGAGGGGTCGACGGCTTCGCCTTCCAGACCTGTCGGCGACAACGTGACATCGCAGGGACTGCCGGTCAAGGCTGTGCAGATAAGCCGTTCGAGGCCGCGTTCGCTGGTGTCAGTGGTCATGTCACGCCTCGGCTCTCTTCAAATGGCGAGCTCCTTCAGCTTCCCCGGCTCCATCTCGTTGATGGCAACACTGATATCGTCGACCTTCTGCTGGATGAGGGGCCAAGCGGTTGAGAGCAGTACCAGTATGGCGATATTCCTGTTGGCGAGGCCTTGCTGGTGCCGGATCTTCTGGTCGGTGGTAATCAGGAGGTCATAGCCCTCGTCTTCCGCGGCTTGGAGCAAATCTCCGTTATCGAGGTCGGACCAACCCCGTTCAGAGGCGGTGTCCACCAAGTGTTCGACGAGGTGGCGCCGGTGGGGCCTCGGAGTGCCTTGATCGAATAGAATCTTCACACGACAGCCGAATCTGTCAAGGCCTTCATTTCGTGCTCAAGAACCGCTTTGACCTGCCATTCCTCTACACCTTGAAACCAGTCCAGGAATTGCTCCGTGGATGCTCCTTCCTTGAGATTTTCGAATAGAGCGGATACGGGCACGCGAGTTCCTTGAAAGACCCAAGCTCCACTGAGCTTTCCCGGGCGGCGTTCGACGGCCGGGCACGTTTCCCAGTTGGTCATATGATCACCTCATTTTCCATTGCGAACTCCTATGGTAATTCGGTGGCGTCTTCCAGTTCCATCACGCCGGTCTCCGGCGCCTCTGTCAGCACATCGAATTCGTCTGCGAGGGGATCGACTTCAGGCAGCCTCTCCGCCGCCTCGCGCACGTCGAGTTTCCCGGTGACGACGTCTGCAATCAGGCGGGTGCGGTATTCGTGGAAGAGATCAATCTCGCGGTGAGTCCGGCCGATAACCTCAGAGGGTTGCTTTGAGGCCCGATCCAAGTGCGCGAGCACCTCTCGCTGCTCATCGATAGGTGGCAGCACTACTACTAGCCGCTCCATCGCCCTCATCGCCAGGTTGGGCTGTGTACCATAAGACCAAGTATCCTGAACTTGCCGTTGCACATAGTGAGTTTGTAGGACAGCAAACAGCAGGCGAGCAAGGACCTTTTTGGACTCGACGCGAATGAGCGCCAGTGGTGACCAGACGCTGAACTCATCAGTGGTGTCAACGATAGCGACTTTCCCAGTTGTTGCTCCCGACTTGCACATGAAGATGTCGTCGCGCTGAGGGTGACATTTTCGGCAATAGACCTCATGCTGTTCACGCGAGATGAAGCCTCGACGCCGGCTGAAGTCCAAGCGTCCTCCCACCATCGACTCGGCCGACATGAAGGGGATTCCGTCGTCAAAGAAGGCCGGTGTTTCGTGAGGTCCGTAGGTTATCTTCGTCGAAACCCACCGCTTCAGTGGAAGTATCTTCCAATGCTCCGGCACATCCCCCAGCCATTCCACTCCCGAGGGCTTGTAGGCTGGG
Organism: Terriglobia bacterium; assembly: GCA_965206125.1. Lineage (GTDB taxonomy): Bacteria > Acidobacteriota > Terriglobia > 20CM-2-55-15 > 20CM-2-55-15 > CAXWPM01. The sequence goes on along the minus strand of CBDBIN010000020.1, from coordinate 12,774 downwards.
TAGGGCTGGCCGGTCCGGACATCGATCTGGCCGGTTACGGCTTGGTGGATGATGGCCTGCTTCTGCTCCTCCAGCAGCGTGATCAGCTTCTGCTTGGCGCTGATGTAGCGCCGGATGCGCCGGTCGGCGTGGTCGAGGAAACGGACTATGGCGACTTGTTCGGGGAGAGGAGGGAGGGGCCCCCTTATCGCGCGAACTTCCCCCTCGCCAATGGCTGGCACTGGTCCTGGCTTTGCAAGCCGGCCGAGGTCCAGTTGCTGTAGCAGGATGAACGCGTAATTGATGTCCGCTTCGCTCACGATACAACCCATCACGTTGTTGTCGATGCAGCTGGGCCTGCGCAGCAGGCGACGCTTGTTGGTCAACAGTGCGCCACCTACCTTCGGAAAGATGATCGAGCCTGCTGGGAAGACGAACGCACCTAGTCTCGTTGCCGTCGCGCTAGACACCGTGCTCTCTGTCATTTCGGTCCATACCTCATTTCCCGGTCGGGTCATGTCCGAAACCTTGAGGAACGGGATCTCGTAGTTTCGCCTTCCTTGTTCTGCTACGGGAAAACCTGCGCCGCTCTTGAACCAAGCGAACCGTTTCAGTGCGCCAACCTCCCAGTGCTGTGGCACTTTCCCCAGCCACGGCACACCGGAATCCTTCATCAATGGATAGGGCATGAGATCGGCGATCATGCTTTGTATCGCTTCACGCGCTTGAACCACGTATCCACGTTTCCAAGTTCCGTCTTGAGATCGGCGACATCCGGCGCGACATAATTCAAGAGTGCGCTCTTGTCGTGGCGTTTCGCCCACCGTGACACTCGGCTGTAGCTAGCTTCGAATTCGGCGTGGTCGACATCGGAGAAACAGGCTATTACCTTCACCATCATCGGGTGGACATCCAGTCCACCTTCCGCGAGAATCGGTCCGACGATCTCCTGACTGAAGATGCGTTCCCAGGTCTCTGATAGGTTCCCTGCCCAGACAGCCACGGCGTCCTCGTACGTCTTCTGCTCCCAGGTAGTGCCTTCCTTCTTGATTCGAGCTAGGTCTCTTCGGAGTTCGTCCAGGCGCGCGGGCACATCCTTGGTATTCCACGGATGATTGGTGCTGCACGCACCAGGCTTGCGTTCGTCGGCTCGGCTTCGCGTCACCGACCGCTCGGCAACTGAAACTCCTTGACCGCTGGCCTCGCGCTTGAGATCCGCAACGAAGGACACGTCGTGCGTGAACATGATGACTTGGCGATTAGCGGCGAGGGTGGCCAAGCGTGCGGCCACGAGACCACGACGGATGTGGTCGAGGGAGGTCACAGGGTCATCCAGGATGAGAACCGACTCTGAGCCTTCGAGGTAAGCTTCGGTGAAGAATGCCGCAAGTCCGAGTGCGGTCCGCTCGCCTTCGCTGAACACCCGTGGCAGCTTCACCTCTTGACGCGCGCCTACCAGCTTGGGCTGATGGAGCAATGCGCCCTTGTCAGCACGGGTGCGGGCAATGGTCACGCGTTCGAGCCGGAGCCGATCTGTTTCCCGGGTGAAGGTGTCCCGGACCACGTCGGTGATGCTCTCCTCGGAGAGTTCCAGAACTTTCTTCGTGATCGGTCCGGTCGCGGCGGCGGTTTTGGCCGCTTCCAGCGCTTCCTGTTCTTTCAAACGCGCGATCTCTTTGACGATCGCCGCGCGGGAATTCTTAATCTGCTGCAGGAGATCGAGTTCTTGCCGCTTGGCTGTAGCCGTCGCAAGTCGTTGTCGGACAACCGCCGGATCACCAAGACCTTCTGCAAGTTCCCGCGCTTTTTTTGCCGCTTCAGTCAGTTGGGTCAGAATGGCCGTGGATTCGATACGAGGCAATGCAAGCCGTTCCGTGCCCGCGAAGGCGTCACGCAGCTGCGTTCTGGCCTTTTCATACCTGTTGATTAATGCCCGGAAGCCTTTGATTAGGTCGGTGTGGGTCGGTTCAAGGTCCTGCTGGTTGCTCGCCACGGCCTCGGGTAAAATAACCAGCCCCGTGAGGTTCTCAACCTGCGCGTCGTGGAATCGACGATCTGAGTCGAGCCGTGTCTGGGTGTCGTCCTTGACGAACGTTTCGAATCTAAAGAGCCGGTCGCGGCTCTCTGAGTCGAGCTTCTGCTGGCACAAGACGCAACGGCTTTCGTCTTCCACGACGGGAAACGAGCTTTCGGGATAGGCCTGCTCCTCCGAGAAGCGCCTCGCCGACTCCCACAGCACCTTCCATGGAGAGCTGCCGACGCCAGGCCTGGGCTCCGACTCGAAGGATCGCGCCAATAGGTTTGCGGCTTCCTGGAGGGCCTTGAGCTGGTCACGACTTTTCTGGAGCGCTACCAGGCCATCGTCACCGAGAACCGAGTGGAGTTTCTCGATGTGCTTGTGCAGAGCATCCAGCTTGTCGGCCTGCCGCATTAGACTCTGCCGCTCCTTGTTCGTGTCTGCGTTACGCAGGAGAGATTGCTCTACCTTGAGTTCGTCGATGGTTTCGGGCGACGCCTCGAATCGCGAAATCAGCCCATCCAGGCTATCGACGGGACTACTACCTGAGAGTTGCTCCAGAAACTTACCGGCTTTTGTGATCTTCACCTCACCGGCAACGACCGGTAGGGGCACTGCCGATTGGGCGTTCTCATCCAGTCTAGTGTCGATACGGCTTCGCACAGTGACGCAGGCGCTGATGAGGCCGTCCATGACCCTGAGCGCTGAGGGCCGATAGGGGAAGGCCGACTCGGTGGCGATGTAGGCATCCCTGCATGCCCCGTCATAGAAGAGCATGCGCTGAAACACCGGCCGGTTCGGCTCGGGCCACGTAATTGTCTCGTCCTGGTCAGCGATACGAATCGAAAGGCTTGCGGTGGGCTTCTCCAGCCCCGTGTCTCGGAAGACGTCTGAGAGAACCTCTTCTTGGTCCCGCGCCCGCGTGATCCTCTTCAGCAGTCGTGCGTAGCCGGACTTGCCGCTCCCGTTGTCGCCATACACGATGGTCAGTCCATCAGGTTCGAAAGTGAGCGGATGGTTGGAAGCGAGAGCATTCACATGTTCGGTCTTCACAATGGATATGAGCCGAACCGATGGGTCTTCGGCTGCGGCCTTCGGAAGGTGCTCCAGACCGAAGGCGACCTCCGGGCCGGGATCAGGAGCGACAATGTCGTCGACGAGCCGTTCGTAGTCTTCGTCGGAAAAGCGGTCTCCAGTAGCGGTCCTGCGCAGCACCTCGCGCTGCCACGCCGGGCGTCCCTTGCTCCAGGCAACGATCTGTTCTTCCAACGTCACAGATGTTCACCTCCCGACGCGAGCATTCTTTGACGGCCACGTAGTGCTTTCATCAGTTCCGATAATCTCCCCCAGCAACCCTGCGGTCTCCTTTTCCAGCGCCAGGATGTCGGCGCGAATCTCCTCCAGTGAGCGCATCGGCTGCGGCTTGTAGAAGTAGCGGGTAAAGCTGATCTCGTAGCCGGTCTTGACGCCCGCAGGGTCATACCAAGCGTCAGGGGCGTAGGGCAGCACCTCGCGGCGCAGGAACGTCTCGATGCCGCCTGCTTCCAGCAGCGGCACCTGCTCGGTGTCTCGCAAATCAGTGTCGGACTCGTACTCAACCACGCAGCGTTTGCCTTTGACTGCGGATTCGACCAGGCCACGGAGCGGGTCCGGCTCCATCCTGCCCGCCTTGTGGATCTTCTTGATGACGGGTTCGGCCGCCTCCTCTGGCGCCGCCAATGATGTCTGAAGCAGCTTCTTTCGCTTGGCAGTCAGCTTGACGCCATGTTCCTTAGCATCCTCCTCGACCCTGTCCATGAAGATGTTGAAGTCTCGGTGGGGACCTGGGCCGAGCTTCTCAGCAACACGGTGCACGAGGTTTGCCAGCGGGTCTTCCCGTGCTTCCACGCAGGAGGCGCGGAAGCGGGCACGTGGTTCAGGCGACAGATCGACGGCGAGCCGCAATGGCCGTTCGACCGTCACCTTCCAGTACCCGAAGGCCTGGTTCGGGAAGATCTTCGACTGCTCGGTCTCCTCGAAGGCCAGGAACGTATCGCAGATGCGCTGGATGTCCTCCTCCGACAGCTCGCAGTTCTTTTTGCCGAGGTTCTTGCGTAGCGGCTTGAACCACTGCGTGGCGTCGATGAGTTGGACCTTCCCGCGGCGATGGGCGGGCTTCCGATTGGTCAGCACCCAGATGTAGGTGGCGATGCCGGTGTTGTAGAACATGTTGAGCGGCAGCGCGACAATAGCTTCGAGCCAGTCGTTTTCGATAATCCAACGGCGGATGTTGCTCTCTCCCTGCCCGGCGTCTCCGGTGAAGAGCGACGAGCCGTTGTGAACCTCGGCGATGCGGCTCCCTGCCGGGGTGCCGTGCTTCATCTTCGAGAGCATGTTTGCCAAGAACAGCATCTGACCATCGCTGGAGCGGGTGATGAGCGAGTACTCGGCATCACCGCCGTGTTCGATCAGAAAGCGAGGGTCCTTGATGTCCGCCTTGCCGCCCATGCGCTCCAGATCACTTTTCCAGCTCTTGCCGTAGGGTGGATTGGAGAGCATGAAGTCGAACTCGCGGGACGGAAAGGCGTCCTTGGAAAGCGTCGAGTGTTCCGGCCCCCCGATGATGTTGTCGGCGGCTTCACCCTCGCCCTTGAGGAGGAGATCCGCCTTGGCGATGGCGTAGGTCTCGGAGTTGATCTCCTGGCCGTAGAGATGGGTGGCGACCTGCTTGCCGCGCTGCTCGGCGATCTGCGTCAACGTCTCTTCGGCCACCGTCAACATGCCACCGGTGCCGCAGGCACCGTCGTATACCAGGTAGGTCCCGGAGTCGATCCGATCGGCAACGGGCAGGAGGACCAGCTTCGCCATGAGCGTCACGGCATCGCGCGGGGTCCAGTGCTCGCCAGCCTCCTCGTTGTTCTCCTCGTTGAAGCGGCGGACCAGTTCCTCGAAGATCGTGCCCATCCCGTGGTTATCCAGGCCGGGGTGCTTGATCGAGCCGTCGCCATGGAGGACCGGGTGTGGACTCAGGTTCACATCCGGCGAGAGGAATTTCTCGATCAACGTGCCGAGGACATCGGCCTTGGACAGGCGTGGGGTTTGGTTCCGAAACTCGAACTTCTCCAAGATGTCCTGAACATTCGGCGAGAAGCCGTCAAGGTACGCTTCGAAGTCGGCCTTGAGTTGCTGTTGGTTGGCGCGGGCCTTGAGGTCGCGCAGCGTGAACTTCGATGTGTTGTAGAACGCTTGGCCAGCGGCCTGACGCAGTGCCTGGTCCTGGTGAACGATCTTCGCCTTGTCGAGCGAAGCCTTCATCTCCAGCACGGCCGGCTTGCTCGGTTCCAGGAGCGAGTCGAGCCGCCGCAGCACGGTCATGGGCAAGATCACATCCCGATACTTGCCGCGGACGTAGAGGTCGCGCAGCACGTCGTCCGCGATGCCCCAGATAAAGTTGGCGATCCAGTTGAGTTGAGGATAGTCCACGGCCCTCCTATAAAGTTCTGTCAGGTTTTTCGCTTTGGCGCCGACGGCTCGGATACGACGTTACGCGTTGTCTTCATATTTGTCGCGTCTGGATCCCTGCGCGCCGCCAACGATGTCGATAATGAACACGACACGGCGGGGTTCGTCGATGACGTAGTATGCGATATGGCTCATGCTGGGTTTGGTGCGAATCTTCCATCCGCCGCGCACCTCTCGCTCGGCAAAGATCGCCGGCATGGTCTCCAGCGTGTCGATGCTCTCCATCATGCGGCGTAGCCAGTTCGCTGCGCGCTCTGGACCGTCGTGGTCCCTGATATAGGTAGCGGCTTTCTCAAGCGCTGCTTCGGCTTCAGGGAGATACACGACATGATATATCGGGCTCACAGTTCGACGCCGAGCTTGTCGGCCAGCTCACGTATGGCCTGCCGAGCGTCCTTCCCTCCTTCGCCGTTGTTAATCCGGTCAATGGCTCGGTCCCAGATGTGGCCGCGTTGCAGCGCGTCGACCATGTAATCGTAGGTCTCCGGGCTCATCACCACGAGGGCGGCTTCGCCGTTCTGAGTGATGGTCTCGACCGCGCCGTCTTTCACCCTGGCCAGATGGTCCTTCATGTGCTGCCGAAGGTGGCTGATTGGGTAGGTGTCTTGCGTACGGTGCATCGTTCAAACCCCCTTGGCTGTTACGAATATGTATTGAATTTAGTATGGCACGGCGGCGCCATCTTCGGGTTGTTTGCGGGAGGGGGCGAAATCCAACATTCAACAAGTGGCCGCGCGGCGGCGCTGTCGAAGCACTGCGATTCAGGTGGCGAGTACCTTCTCGCCCTGTTCGCGCAACTTGCCCTGCGGCCCGACGTACCTGTAGAGCGTCACTGGACTGATCCTGAGTTGAGTGCAGAGTGCGGGAGGTGTCGCGGGGGTGGTGTCGATCTGCGCGCCTTGACCGGCAAGCACCCGCAGGCCCACGCCGCGGGCGGCAAGGTTCTGCACGGTGTGGAGCAGATGGGCGAGGTTGCGGCCGAGACGGTCGAGTTTCCAGACGACGAGCACGTCGCCCTCCCTCAGGGCGCGCAAGCAGCTATCGAGTCTGGGCCGGTCGTCGCGTATGCCGGACGCGAAGTCGTGGTAGAGGTTGGCCTCCTCGTCGATGCCCTCGACCCGCTGGGAGCCATCCGCTTTTGAGACGCGGGCGTATTCAGGGCCATCAGCGATCCATAGTGAAACTGAGACACTACCGATTTTCCACGCTCAACATCTAGCAGTACCTCCAAGGTGCGCCCCATTCTCACACGCGGTGAGGGCAGCCCCTTGACCTCTTTCCCTACCTGTTCCCGCATGATATGGTTCAGCCATACGCAAACACGATGGCGGACTTGCAATGAAGACCACACTCAATCTGAACGATCAGGTCCTGCGCCATGCCAAGGGTCGGGCCGCACGGGACGGAATCACGCTTACCCGATTCGTCGAGGACGCGCTCCGTGCCCGGTTGGCGCCGTCGCGAGAAGCCGGGCAGCCGTTCCGGTTGCGGCTGGAGACCGTGACCGGGGACAGGCCTCCCAAAATCGACGTCTCCGACCGGGACGCGCTTTATGACGTAATCGACCGCGCATGATCGCCGTCGATACCAACATCCTGATTTACGCGCATCGGGGCGAAACAGAGTTGCATGACAGCGCAGCGGCGCAACTCGTCACCTTAGCCGAAGGTATGGAACGGTGGGCGCTCCCGGTCTTCTGCGTAACGGAGTTCATGCGGGTGGTGACGCACAGGCGCGTGTTCAGCCCGCCGTCGACATTGGCGCAGGCGGCCACGTTCATCAGGGGGATTACCGCCGCTCCGAACTGCGAGATCCTCCAACCCGGTGCCGAGTTTCTTGACCGGCTTCTCGCGGCCGCGTTCGAGGCCGATGCACACGGAAACCTGATGTTCGATTCCCAGATCGTCGCCCTGTGCAGGGAGCACGGCATTGATACAGTCCTTACGAACGATCGCGACTTCGAACTGTTCGAAGCGTTGCACGTCCGCCGTCTGGACTAGCGGCAGGACCAAACCTGCACCGCCCTCCAGGACCCGAGACCGTGGGTGCCACCGGCAAGGCTCCCGGTATTGGATCGGCCGGTGGCGGCAACGGCACCGCTGGATTCCTTCCTTTTTCACTCCTGAAATCGCCGCGCCGTAGAGGCGTGCCGGGTCGGCGTTGATGACGCGGGGCTGAGGATGCGCCGGATCAGTCTTTGAAAGTTGCAACACATCCATCTAAAGGGTTCTGGTGCAGATAGGATTGTCGGAGCGATAAGAACAGGAAGTGCGCTACGGCGATGCGGACTATGCTGCCATGACGTGACGCCAGATCACCGCGGGATTCGACTGCCAAGGGATCGGAATTGCGAACTGGCGTTTGTGAATCTTCTGCGCCAGTTCGATGCCGATAATCACGCGTCGCGCATTGTAGAACGTCTTGAATCCCAACATCGGGCGCAATCGCCCCTTCACCCGGCGGTGGTCCTGCTCCACAACGTTGTTCAGGTATTGACAGCAACGAATCTTCACCGGGTTCCGCCCCCGGAAGTTGAACTCCCCGTTCATTCCCATGCACCGCAGGGCGCTATGGCTCGGCTGGTGGCCATCCAGAGGTGATGCTGTGTGGCTCCCGATGATGCTTCAGTGCCTTGCGAAAGAATGCCTTCGCCGCCGCAATACCACGTGTTCGACTCAGATAGAACTCCACGGTGTTGCCCTGTCCGTCCACGGCTCGATACAGGCACATCCACTGGCCCCGCACCTTGATGAACGTTTCATCAACCCGCCAGCTCCCACCCACCGGCCGCTCGAATCGGCTCCAACGCTTTTCGCAGGTTTCCGCATAGCGAACGACCCAACGCAAGATCGTGGTGTGCGAAATCGATAAACCCCGCTCACCTAAAATTACGACCAGGTCTCGGTAACTCAGTTTGAAGCGAAAATACCAGCGAAGGCAGAGGAGAATGATGTCGTCTTCGAACCAACGTCCGGCAAATAGAGGATTCCGTTCAGTTTTGCGATGCGCCATATCCCATTATCGCCAATCCCCGTTGGCTGTCTGCACCAGAACCCTCATTTCGTTTCACCGGGCATCCTTCGGCCCACTTCAGACCGGCACTCCGCGCCTCTTCTCTGCCGTTCGCCGATTGACCGAGGTACGCCACACTCGGAACCCTTCCACAACAGCCAGAACGCCAAGGCAAATGTAGCCGCGAATGGGATTGAACGCTGCCAGGATCCAGTGCGCGAAGGTCAGCACAGCGATGGCATAGACCGTCCGGTGCAAGGTCTTCCAGCCACGCTTCATCAGGCGTTCCGAGACGTCGTTGCTGGTCACGGCCAGCGGCAGCATAAGGACGAGTGCCAGCCATCCCGTCCACATCGCGATCTCCGCGGACTCCTCGACGACGCGCTCCACGGGCTGGCGAACGACATACGCCCCGGTGTGGAGCATGGAGTAGACAAAGGTGACTACACCCAACTGACGGCGGCGTGCCAGCAGCCAGCCGGCAAGAGCTGTCCCCGGAAAAATGAGCCGGAGCGGTGTCACGGCCAACGTCGCGATCAGCAAGGCCGCGCCCAGTTCCCCTGTGGCGTGCAGGTATTCCCCGTAGAACGTCGTGCCACGCCAGTACCCGTAAGTCCAGTAGGCCCCTGGCACGGTCAGGACGATCCACCAGGGCCAGTACGCGTCGAGCAGCCTTCTCAAGATCCCGGCGTCAGTCGAGGGTGATGTAGCTCTCGAGCCGCGCCATTTCGTCTTCGTCGACGTACTTGCCGATCTCGCGGCGGAACTGTTCCATGCTCGTGTACGGCCGGTATTCCTCGAACTCGCGCACCATACGGCGTGTCATGCCGGGGATCGTCATGAAGTTCTCGGACGAAGCATTGTTCAGGTTCATGGGCGCAAACACGTACTGCTCCAGGCGGGCCACTTCGTCTTCGTCGACGTACTTGCCGATTTCCCGCCGGAATTGCTCCATGCTGGTGTACGGCCGGTACTCCTCGAACTCATGCACCATGCGGGCGCTCATGCCGGGAATCAGCATGATTTCCTCTTCGCTGGCGCTGTTGAGATTCATCGGACGGAACAGGCCGCCGAATGTCTCGCGGCGCTGGGCGTCGCTAAGCGAACGCGCCAGAACCCGGTCGAGCTCGATGGCGGACAGGAAGGGCCGATTGCTTTCGATGGCCGCTCCCACGGCGTCGGTCACATGGGGCAGGGCGCGGAGTTCCGACACCGGCGCCAGGTTCGGGTTGGCGAGCCCCTGGTTCACACCCACCTGGGCGTTGGCGGCTATGGCCAGGACACCTAGGCAGACCGCTAGAAAGGACAGGAAACGCATGGCATGTGCTCCTTGGTTCGGAATTGATCAATCATGACGATGACCGCGTGCACTGGACACGGCCCGCTTTCCCGGCGCGAGTCCGGGCGGACCGCCGAATCCGCTACTCGGCGACAACAACCGACATCACCCACCGGGCCAACCGCTCGTCCGGGAGCAGCGCCTTCGGGGTCATGCTGTAGGACAATCCTTCGAGCCGTTCGCGGATCCCGTCTTCGATTCCTCCGTAGGACAGCAGCAACGGGACGATCAATGCGTCCTTGCCTCCCGCGCCGACAAGCTCGACGAGGGCGCGCAGATCGGCGGCGGCCTGGTCCCGGATGGGCTCAGGCGCATCGTCGCGGACAGTCAGGTACTCGATTCGGCTGAAGCCGGTGCCCCGGCTCATCAGCGCGGCCAACGCGGCCATTTCTTGGAGCCACAAGGTGTTCTCGTCGTCAGACGTGGGCCCATGAGCGACGATGATGATCACCTCATCTTCGGGATTTCGGCTGATGGCTTCCGCGCGCGCGACTAGGATCTCGGCGACCAGCGGATGGCTATTGAGCGATGTCGTCACCGTAATCGGAACGGACGTGGCGACCGGCGTCGTTGGATCGAAGGTCGGATCGTGGCCGACGGAGTCATCCGGACTTCCGCCGTGATCCATCCGCGCGAACATCTCCAGCTCTGGTGGGGCCTCGTCACGTGCTCCGAGCAGGTACTCGGTCGCGCGAATGATCGAGCTGTGGGAGGAGATGAACAGCGGGACGGCGACGATACCGGTGACGTCCCGCTCTATGAGCCGGCCCACGGCGGCCTCGATCGTCCGTTTGTTGGCCATGCCGAATGCGACTTCAACGGGCATCGCGTCGTCCAGATCCGCGACAAGCTTTTCGACTTGCCCGTTCCACGACGCGTCCCCGCCGTGAGCCAGGAGCAGAATGCCCCGCGTTTGCGCCGCCGCCGGAAGCGCAAACGCGATTGACAACAGCACGACCGAGGGCGAGAATCCGATTCGACTCAACACATCCGCCTCCCGATTAGCTGTTCGTTTGCCAGTTGCGCCACCAACCCTTTGACGGCCTCGTGTAGCTCGCCGAACTGAGTTGGCGTCAGCCGGACCATGGCCGGACCGCAGACGATATGAATGCATCCCGCGTCACAGCGGTAGCACCGGCAGTAGTCACCCGCGCCCTCGTGCCGGGTCTCGATCACGGTTCCCTCGGGCCTGTTCATTTAGAAGTCCATGTTCAGTCCGAGCGTCACGCTGCGCCCACGAGCCGGCACCGATACGAACTGTTCGCTGTACAGACGGTTTCCCAGATTCAGCAATCCGACGGTGATTCCGATTCGGTAGTCCTCCCGGGGAATGTTCATCCCGATGCGCCAGTCGTGGACGACATAGCCGGGCTCCGGCCCCTCGTTGGCGGCCAGGAAGGCGTCGGACAGCCGCCCCTGACTGGTCACGATCCGAGTGCCGTATTCATTCCAGAGCCGGTTCCGGTCGTCTTGCCAGCGCAGCCCCAAAACCACTTTCAATGGGGTGATGAAGCTGAGCGGCTCGTTCCGGGCGAGATCGTCTCCGCGTAGATAGCTCAGATTCCCGAACGGCGTCAGGATCGACCGCGGAATCGCGACCGGCGACTCGAACTCGACTTCCACGCCCCAAGTCCGGACGCGGTCGGCGTTGAGGGTCTGGGATAGCGCGATGCCGCCGGGCAGCATGATGGCGTTGCCATCCCGGTCGGTCGCGGACCTGAGAGTCAGAAAGTTGCGATACCGGTTGTAGAAGACGGTCGTCGCCGTCCTGAAGCGGCCCGTGTCGAGGCGGGTGCCCACGTCGATGTTGACTCCCGTCTCCGGCTCCAGGTCCGGGTTACCGACGACGAATCCCCCCACAGAACCGAAATCCGTGAAGAACCGTTCGAACAGGTTGGGTTCACGGAACGAACGGCCCACGCGTGCCGTCAGGCTCAGGGCCTCGCTCGCGTGAACGACGATGCCGACATCGCCGGAGAGCGAGATGTCGTCGACTCTCACACCGTCTTCGAGCCCCGAGACGTTCAGGTCTTCGGTCGCATCCGGACCGAGGCCAACCGGGAGATCGAATCCCGCCGTGGGCTTGGACTCGATATCGAAAAAATCGCCGCGAAGGCCAGCCGTGACCCGCAGCCGGGGCGTGAGTTCAAGGTCGTTCTGGGCGAAGACTGCAAGGTTCGAAAACGTCGCGTTCGGGACGCTTCGCGAGTGGTCTTCGCTGCGGACGAGTGATGGAGGGAACGCCCGAAAATTCGGGTCGAACCTCTCGATGAAACGCGTGTCCCGGTTGAGGTCGCGGAAAAAACTGAACCCCATGGTCAGCACGTCGGTCGGGGCGGGAATCCAGTTCGTCTGGATATCGAAGCCGACGGTCTCGGTGTTGGTGACCGTCTCGCTGAAGCGTGAGCTGCCGGGGAACGCCGGCGGACTTGCTGGCACAGTCAACTGGTTCGAAAAGTTCCGCTCCTGGAGTTGGTAGTACCCGCTCACCTTGATCTGCGCCAGCGTGGGAGTCGGATTTTCAGCCTGCCACCCGAGTCGAACCTTTTCCCTGTTCGAGAACGGAAACCACGCCGTGAAGATGCCCGAGGCCCCTGGGACGCCGACATCCGCCGCGCGCCGCCGGTCGTATCCGACGTGAACGGACTGGTTTCCCGCGAAATAGAAACGTGCCTCGGCGCGGCTGCTACTACCATGGTACGCGGAGTTGATCACCTCGGAATCGGCGGGCGCCTCACCGGTTTGGCCGCTGCGGTAATCGGAAAACCGGTCGAGGCTCTGGCTGAAACGGAGTGCCGCCCACCGGGTTGAGAGTCCGAGATTAACGGCTCCCTGCCGCCCGGTTTCGTTCGAGGACAGGAGGCCGCGGAGTCCGCCCGACACGCGCACTCCGGAATCGATCTGCGCCGGCGTCCGCTGGGTGATG
>CBDBIN010000019.1:0-13672 GCA_965206125.1 Terriglobia bacterium | reverse complement strand
GTTCGTCGCCTTCCCCGACCCTCATCCGTTTCCCCACTGCCTCGCGTCCAAGTTCGAATTTCTGCGCGAAGCGTTCATTGACGACAACGACTTTCGGAGCGTCCCCGGCGTCGGAGGGAGTGAATTCCCGGCCCGATATGAGTGGGACCCCCAGGGTCTCGAAGTAGTCCGGGCCCACCTGGCTGTATCGTGAGCCCGTATCGGTGTCCGGCCCTGCCTCGAAGCCCTGGACTCCGACGCTGCTGCCCCAGTTGCTCCCCGCGAGCAGAGGCACCCTTGATGCGGTTACTCCTGTTACGCCGGGTATGGCCGAAAGCTCTGCCTCCAGCCGCTCGAACAGGGCGAGAGATTGTTCAGGCGTGTAGGAATTCAACTCAGGCGAGATCCCGAACGTGACCAGGTTGCTGGCATTCAACCCCAGATCCACGCGGCTGACATTGAACAGGCTCTTGATGAACAGCCCGGCAGATATGAGAAGTGTCATCGAAAGCGCGATCTGGGCTGTGGCCAATGCGCTGCGGAATCGAGCGGCGCCCCGGGCTCCGGACGGCTGGCCGGCTTGCCCTTTGAGAGTCGAGAGCACATCCGGCCGCGAGCTTTCGAGGGCCGGAAACAGGCCAAAGAGGATCCCGGTCCCTAGCGCCTCGGAAACGAAAACCAAGTCGGGTGTTTACAGAGCTGAAGGGCCAAAACAAAGCTTACGCCGTCCGACAGGAGCGTCGACGGCGACGAGGATGCGATCGAGTTCGCCTCTTCGGGCGGCAGCAGGGATATGATCAGATCGAGCGTCCAGCGGGCCACCAGAAGGCCCGCCAGCCCGCCGAACGCGGCCAGCAGGCACGACTCGATGAGCAACTGGGTGACGAGCTGGGGCCGGCTGGCCCCGATCGACAGGCGCACCGCCATCTCGCCCGACCGTGCAGCGGAGCGCGCCAGCAGGAGGTTGGCGACGTTCGCACACGCGATGAGGAGCACAAAAATAGTTACTCCCAACAGGAGAAGCAACGGTGCTCGCGCGTCGCCGTGGAACGAGCTCTGGCCTCGTCGTCGCGATTCAAGCCGGATCTCTCTGGCCCTGAACCGCTCCATGGTCTGTTCGCTCATGCCACCCTGGAGAGGCGCTTCCACGTCGTTGATGATGCCGCTGTAGATCACGTTTGTCGCCGTATGCGCCTGCTCGATCGAAACGCCTGGCTGAAGACGCGCAAAGAGGTAGGCCCAGTAGTTGCGCCGGTTGTCGAAAGCGTCGAACCCCGGCTGCATGAGAGCACGCATCGTGATAGGGACGAAGACCTGGGGCTTGGAGGCCATCGTCGTCCCATCGAATCCCTGCGGTGCGACGCCGATGACGGTCATCGGCTGACCATTGACGATTAGCGTCGCTCCCACGGCGGTGGAACTCGCTTCGAATCGGTCGCGCCAGTAGGCATGGCTCAGGACGACCACCGCCGATTCACCGACGCTCGCGTCGTCCAGTGGCGAGATCAGCCGGCCCAGGGCCGGCGTCAGACCAAGAACCGGGAAGTATCCGCCCGAAACCAGCAGGCCGCGGCCGCTCATCGTCTGTCCGCGGTGAGCGAGATTTGCCCCGAATGACCGATGCGCCGCGATTTCGGAAAATACCGACTGGTCCAGTTCCTGAAGGTCGCGAAACATCGGGTAGCTGAAGACAGCGTCGCAGCCTCCCGCGTTGTTACACGACTGGGAGCCGGGCTTCGGCCCCGGCGCCGCGAGGTTTACCAGATCCTCCGGCGCTTCGACGGGTAGGGAGCGGATGATTATCTGGTTGAAGAGCGAAAAAATGGCCACGTTGGCCCCGATTCCCAGGGCGAGCGATGCGATAGCCACGCCGGTCACGGAGGGAACCTGCAACAAGGTCCTGAACGCGTGTCGAAGTCTGATCACTGATCACCTCGCCGGGTATTGTTGCGGTCGTCGAGCTTCCAGCCCAGAACCTGCCGCTCGAACCCGGTTGCTCGGCGCCTGATTCTAACGCTGATCGCTGATAAGTACGATTGCAGTGTCGAAAATGTTCTTTGGAGGGTCAAGCAGCCACGGGCTGCTTGTCAAAGAGAAGAGGGCTCGGCCTGTGCCGAGCCCTCTCTTTTTTGGGTCAGTGTCCGAATACCGCGTGGGGGGGGGGCGAGCTTGCTTTTTCGGGCCAGGGACGGTAGTCGCCCCCCCCCTGTTGAGATTCTGTTATTACCGCAGCAGCTGGAGCACGGACTGCGAAGACTGGTTCGCCTGCGACAGTGCGGCCAAACCGCTCTGTGTCAGGATGTTGAACTTCGTCAACGAAGCCGCTTCCTCGGCGATGTTGGCGTCACGGATCCGAGATTCGGAAGCCCGCACGCTGACCGACATCGTCTGAGCCTGCGAGATGGCGAACGTCAGCCGGTTCATCGCCGCACCGATCCGACCCTGCACCGTACCAAGAGTACCGATGGCGGTCTGGATGGAAGTGACCGCGGTGTTGGCATTGGCCTGGTTGGTGATGTTCTGGGTGCTGATGCCCAGTCCCTGAGCATCGACAGCCGTCGTCAGCGCGAAAGAGACGTAGGTGACACTGGCGGAAGTACTCGTCTGCGTGTTGCCGACGAAGACCGACCGCGCGTTCAGGTTGGCGTTACTGGTCTCGATCCCGGCCGCCTGGGCGTTTCGGGTGATTTCCGAAAGCACCGACTGGAACTCGGAATCCAGGGTCGCCCGGGAACCGGTGAAGGTGTCCGAGGACGCCTGGCTGGCTAGAGTCAGGGCCCGATCGAGCAGCGACGCGATGTTGCTCACCGCGCCGTCTTCGATCTGGAGCTTGCTGACGGCGTCATTGGCGCTGCGGATACCGATGGTCAGACCGGTGTTGTCCAGCTTGTGCCGGTTGGCCACGGCGAGACCGGCGGCGTCGTCGGCCGCGCTGTTGATGCGCAGTCCCGAGGTCAGTCGCGACAGTGTCCGCTGCAGACCCATCTGGGTTTGGTCCAGCGTCGCCTGGGCGTTGATCGAGGAAAGGTTCGTTACAACTGAAAAGCTCATTAATCTAATCCTCCGTGAAATGTGGGGCCGGACCATCCTTGGCCGGCGTTCGTCCCTGAAATTACCAAACCGGGCCATCCAAGCCAGGTATCTTTGCTATCGGGCTTCCGTTCCGCGACCTTTAGATCTCATTCGGTGCCTTTTCCACCAACGGATCACAGGGTGCGGCATCTACCTAAGCCATTCTATCTAAACACCATGACGGCACTCACAGAGAGCCCGGCATGTATTCCAAGATTCAAGGGCGCCTCGTCCATACCGACGCCCTTCCACCCGGTCGATCGACCGGAGCTGGAGCGATGCTGGGGAGCGCGACCTGACCCCACCATCGCTCATACTGTGTCGTTACCCAGCTGTCGCGACATCCCTGTTTTCGCTGCCTTCTCGCTATCGAGGAGCACCTCCAGGACATCGCTCCGGAAGTCCAGTGCCGTTGCGCTCTCGGCGCGCGTCTCGCTATAGCTGAGACACGACACTAGGACGGCGGTTTATTACCGGAGAAGCTGGAGAACCGCCTGCGACGACTGGTTCGCCTGAGACAGTGCGGCCAGACCGCTCTGGGTCAGGATGTTGAACTTCGTCAACGCTGCCGCTTCCTCGGCGATGTTCGCGTCGCGGATTCGAGATTCGGACGCCTGTACGCTCACCGCCATCGTCTGTGCCTGCGAGATCGCGAAACCCAGCCGATTCATGGCGGCTCCGATCCGGCCCTGGACGGTGCCGAGAGTCGAGATAGCGGTCTGGATGCTCGAGATCGCCGTCGCGGCATTGGCCTGGGTCGTGATGTTCTGGGTGCTGATACCGAGCCCCTGAGCATCCGCGGCCGAGGTCAGCGCGAACGACACGTACGTCACGCTCGCCGACGTGCTGGTCTGCGTGTTGCCGACAAAGACCGACCGCGCGTTCAGGTTGACGTTACCCGTCTCGATACCGGCCGCCTGGGCGTTTCGGGTGATTTCCGAAAGCACAGACTGGAACTCGGAATCCAGGGTCGTCCGGGAACCGGTGAAGGTGTCCGAAGCCGCCTGGCTGGCCAGAGTCAGGGCTCGGTCGAGCAACGATGCGATGTTGCTGACCGCGCCGTCTTCGATCTGGAGCTTGCTGATGGCGTCGTTGGCGCTGCGGATTCCGATACTCAGACCGGTATTGTCCAACCGGTGCCGATTGGCGACGGCCAGACCGGCGGCATCGTCGGCGGCGCTGTTGATGCGCAGGCCGGAAGTGAGCCGTCCCAGCGTCCGCTGGAGGCCCATCTGGGTACTGTCTAATGTTGCTTGGGCGTTGATAGACGAAAGGTTAGTGACTACTGAAAAACTCATTGCGGCAATCCTCCGTGATTTAAAAAGCCGGACCATCCTTGGCCGGCGTGGGCTGGCGCTAGTGCACCAGCTACACTTTCTCTATCGGAAGGCCGGATCCGAACCTTTAGCTGAAGAATGCTGAAATTCCGCGAGATTGCGCTTTTTCCCCTGTGTAGGTGCGGTCTATGACCGCACACGGGGATGCGAAGATGTGCGCTCGTACAAGCTGTGAACGAATTATGGGAACGGAAAATCGGGTGGCGGGGCTTTTCAAGTGTAGGCGCGGTCTATGACCGCACAACTTGTGGTCCCGCGGGCATTTGTGCGCTCATAGAGCGCACCTACACTTGAGGATCGAAGGTTCTTCGTGAAAAGCCCCGCCACCCGATTCTCCAACAAATGACATTCGTTCACAGCTTGATAGGGCGCACCTACAATGCGGAGAAATCCAGTCGAAGAAGTAGAAGGAAGGTCTGCCCGACCCTCAGGCTGTCGGAATACCTGAGGATCGGTGCAATTTTTGCCGGGACGGCAGATTTTTCAAGGGGTTTGAACGATTGGTGTGTGCGTGGCTCAGGCGTCGAAGTCGAACCTTGATGGAAGCCGGAGAGTGCGCTCATACTGGTTCAAAGCCTGAGCGCTAGTGTTGATTTCTTTCAGTTCAGCGCGGGTCCTCTCCCGGATCAGATCCAGTCGCCAGTGCGTTTCGGCGTCGATTGCCACGACTTCCTTCGCCATCTGAACGATCTCATCGTTCAGCATTCGCAGTTCGTGCATCATTTCCGGCGTGACCGAAGGATCATGGCGGATCTGGCTGATCCACGTTCCCAGCGTGGCTTCGATCGCCGTCAGTTCGACCATCAGCTCCGCTCGGCGGCCCAGCAGGCTTTCCACGCCGTCGATGTTCTCGTCTTCGAGCAGCCGTAGCTGCTGCTCGGAGAGGCTGCGGAATTCTTCGAGTAAGTGTCTCTCACGTTCGAGAGTTGTCAATATTTCCACGGAATTCATCTCTGTCTCCTGATTCTTTGGTGTTCCGATTTATCCGTGCAACGCCACCCGTTGGTTGGCCTGCTGGATGAGCAGCTCAGTGGGGACCGACTCCTGGTTCTCCTTCTGAGCGACTTCAGCCCAGGCTGGTCGCAGAATACCTAGCACTTTGATCGCCTCTTCCAACTTTCCGGCGTCAAACTGGACGATCTGAGCGATGACGAAGCGTACAGACGCTCCAACTTCGATATCTCTTCGCCGCGCTCCATGTCGAGCGAGAGATGCAGGTGCTGGACGATTGCCAGCGCCGATCGCACGCGGTCGACTTGCCCTCGAGTCGTTCCGCCGGATGGCCTCGACTGATGCAGGAAGCGGAGGGCACCGTCATATGAGCATCACGACCAGTTAGGTCTGGTTCGAAGTCGTGATCGATGTCTGCTTGTAAACTTCCGACCAAATAGCTGCATAGCACTTTGATCGCCTCTTCCAACTTTCCGGCGTCAAACTGGCCCGATCCCTCGACGATCTGAGCGATGACGAAGCTGTACAGACGCTCCAACTCACTCGATATCTCTTCGCCGCGCTCCATGTCGAGCGAGAGATGCAGGTGCTGGACGATTGCCAGCGCGCGATCGCACGCGGTCGATTTGCCCTCGATGTCGTTCCGCCGGATGGCCTCGACCCCCTGATGCAGGAAGCGGAGGGCACCGTCATAGAGCATCACGACCAGTTGGGTCTGGTTCGAAGTCGTGATCGATGTCTGCTTGTAAACTTCCGATTGATCCAAATAGCTCATAGTATCCTCTTGTAGTCAGTGGACTAGAATCCAGCGATCGACGACAGCGCGCTACTCTGGTTCGTGAGCCGCGACATCGCCAGGTCGGCCGCTGAAAACATCCTCTGGAGTTCCTGCCGCCGGAGTTCCAGCCGCAGTTGTTGTGCAAGGATCTGATCTCGAACGTTCTTGATCGACGTGTCGAGCGAGGTTCGCGTCGTCTTGATCAGTCCTGCGGTGCCGTCGATGCTCTCGAGAGCCGACTTGAGGTCGTCGAACACGCCGTCGACCGACCCATCTCCTTGGAAGAGTTTCTGCAAGTCCGTCACGGCCGTATCGAGGGCGGTGTTGAACTTCTCCTCATCCAGTTTAAGTTTCCCGTCCTGTTCGCGAACTCGACGCCCACCTCGGTCAGGTAGGAGTACTGACCGTTGTTGGTGTTCGCCGTCAGGATCGTGTTTCGGACGTCCGACAGCGCCTGGCGCAGAATCGAGTCGTTTGCGAGCGGTCCGGGCTTCCCCGTGATGATGTCGTTCTTGCTCTGCTTGTCGTAGAAATCCTTCAGGCCGTTGAACTCGGTGATGAACTTCTTGACGTGTTCCTTGAGCGCATCGTAGTCGTTCGTGATGTTGATCGAGGCAGTGCCGGCCTTGACCAGCGTCACCGTGGCGCCGGGGACCGCGTCGGTTACCGCGTTCGAAGCACTCGTGATCGAAAGGCCGTTGACGGTGAACGCCGAATCCTGAGCATCCTGGCTGTTGCCGACGCTCGGGCTCTGGCCTACGGCGAACGCGACGACCGGGCCGACGCCGTTGGTCAGGCTGTTGTTGATCGTGAAACCGTTAGCGGCTCCGGTTGAACGGCTCTGGATGACTAGCTTGTTGTTCGTCCCGTCGTTGACCACTGAAGCGGCGACCCCTGAGTTCTGGTCGTTGATCAGGTTCTTGAGCTCGGTCAAGCTCGTCGCCGAGCCGATGTTGATCGCGGTGGTCGTCGTGACGCCGATCGTGAACGAAATCGAGCCGCCGTCGGCAGCGGTATCGGTCGTGTTCGTGTAGCCGTTGGTGGACGCGGTGACCTGCGCCTTGGCCAGTTGCGTGATGTTGAGCGCATACTCGCCGGCGATCGCTCCGTCGCCGAGCGTGACGGTTGCGACCTCTTCATCGGTCGTAGTGGCCTCGAGGGCCGTAAATGCCGTTGCTACAACAAGATCCCCTACTGGCGTCAGGACTTCGGAAACTTCCGTTCCGAACGTTCCCAGCGTGGAGTCCTTCTTCTTAAGGCCGATCTCTCTCTGCTGGAGTGACTCTAACCCGACTTCCGCGGTTCGGCAGGTTTGGTAGACCTAAGTTGTTGAGTTAATTAGATCGAGGTCCCGAAGGTCGGCACTACAAGGCTGTCGGCGATCGGGGCCGTGGCATGGCGCTCAGATGGCGATGCGCGGTGTCGGCTGTTGCGGCAACGTCATGGCGAGATGATGCAGCAGCAAGAGATGGTCCCTGTTGGGTTGGGTGTAGCGCGGCAGGACGAGGTGGCGTCCGTCGGTGGTCGGCACATGAACATCGACCATCTGTATGGTCGAGAATGTGTCGAGGATTGCGCGGGGTGTCAGCCCCGGGGCGTGGGGGCGGATGAGGGATTTCAGGGTGACCTGCAGGCACCAGGCGATGAAGGCAAGGAAGATATGGGCTTCGATGCGGTGGTCGTGCTGATGGAAGATCGGCCGGATCGCGAGGTCGTGCTTGAGTTCCTTGAACGCCTGCTCGATTTCGGTCAATCGCATGTAGTGGCTCCACAACTGTGCCGGGTCACCGCTGGTCATGTTGGAGCGCAGCAGGTAGCGGCCTTCGCGCCGGTAGGCGGCCCGGAGCTTGTCGCGCCGGAGCGTGAAGGCAAAGCCGTTGTGGGCCAGTGCCCCATTGCTTTCTGGGACCTCGATACGGACCAGATACCAGGCGCGTCCGGCCTCCTTCTTTGCGGCGCCCAGCTTGATCAGCAACGCATCCCGGCTGAGGGATTGTCGCTGCAGGTCATGCAGGCGTTTCCACAGCTTCTTCAGCCGTCGCCGCCGCATGCTGCGTTCCTTCGAGATCCGTTTTTCGCTACGGACCAGCACATAGAGTTCGCCGTCTCGTGACAGCAGCTTGACGTCAACGGACTGGCGAACCTGCTGCCAGGGCAGATCGAGGAAGGACGACTCCAGACGGGTCAGCCGACCTTTGGGTGTGCCAACCAGATAGCGCAGGCCCGAGGCACTGGCGCGCATCTCGGCCAGGGTCTCCTCGGTGGGAATGCCGCGATCCATGATCCAGATGCGGTCGGAACGACCGTATTGCGCCTCAATGCGGTCGATGAAGGCGGCCAGCGTGGTGTTGTCGGCCGTGTTGCCCGGCATCACCTCATAGGCCAGCGGGAAACCGTCGGGCGTGATGATCAGCGCGATCACCACCTGGACGCAGTCGGGACGCTTGTCGCGGCTGTAGCCGAACTGGCGTTTGCCCGCCAAGGGCGGGTCCGACTCGAAATAGGTGCTGGTCAGATCGTAGAGCAGAACATCGAACCGGGCCTCAAACAGGGTGCTCCAGCGCGCCTTGAGGAACGAGAAGAACTCGCGCTTGTGGTCGAGCAACCGGTCGAGACAGCGGTAGAGCTTGTCGTCGGAGATCACGCGGTCACTGCCCAGCAGGTCACGTAGCGCGCTGTGTTCATACCAGTGCCGGTGCAGCCGCCAGTCGCTGCCGGGATCGATCAGGTGATAACAGACCTGCACCTTGAGGATATCGAGCCATCGGGTGCCCTTGCGGCTGGGCGGCAGCCGCGGGCCCCAGAAACGGTCCAGCCCGAGACGGTCCCACAACGCCAGCGCCAGCCAGCAGGCGCCCCACTGGCGCGGATCGCGCAGTTCCAGTTTGTCGAGCTGGATCTGCACGACATCGCAATCCAACACCGGCGCGGGCCGGTCCTCGGGAAACAGCGCCATCTGCTGCAGCGCCGCGCCGCCGCTGAGAACCTCGATCGAGCGGCACCACTCGGCGCGCTGGCTGTCGTTGTGATCACGGTTACGAAGATCAACAAGAAGCCGATCGTACTGAATTGCGAATTGATTCAGACGGTTGAGCACGTGCCGGATACGGTCATCCACCTGACGACGGGAGACAAGCTGATTGTCTCCGACCATCCCGAAGACATCGTGCGCAAAGTGATCGAGTACAGGAAAAGTATCAACTGTTCCGGTATCGACGTCTACGTTCATTCAGAAGAGAACGAGGAGACGCCCGAGCCTGTTGCGGAATGAAACGAACACGACTCGGGCGGATGAAGCCGGTTTGTAGGGGAATACACTCATGGATCTCGGAACCATACTTGGCATCTCTCTCGCACTGATTGGAATCCTGTTGGGCCAGTTGCTGGAAGGCGGATCGATTCTCCAGATTCTGCAGCCGACAGCGTTTTTGATCGTGTTCGGAGGGACGATCGGTGCAACCATGATCGGCTTTCCGCTCTCGGCCTTCATGAAGGCGACGAGCGATTTGATCTATGTCTTCATGGAAGAAAAAACGCAGCCGAACGGCGTGATCGACCAGGTCATTCAGTTCACGAACAAGGCGCGGCGTGAGGGGATCATCTCACTGGAAAAAGACGCCGAAGGCGTTGAAGATCCGTTCTTCAAGAAGTCCATCATGATGGCCGTCGACGGCATCGAGCCCCGCGAATTGCGCGAGACGATGGAAATGGAGCTGCAATACATGGAGGAGAGGGGGGAGATTTCATCGAAGATATTCGAAGCGGCCGGCGGCTACGCACCGACGATCGGGATTATCGGCGCGGTGCTCGGGCTGATAGTGGTGATGCAGCATCTCGACAACATCGACGAGGTCGGACACGGTATCGCCGTGGCTTTCGTCGCCACGATCTACGGAGTTGGTGCCGCCAACATCTTCTTCCTTCCCGCCGCGGCGAAGCTGAAACTCAAGGCCCGGAAGCGGATTATCATCAAGGAGATGATGCTGGAGGGAACACTCGGAATCCTGGAAGGCCAGAACCCCCGTGTGATCGAAGGCAAGCTGACCTCGTTCCTCGACGAAAAGCTGCAGAAAGCCCGCGAGGAATCCGGCAAGAAGGGCGAAGAATAGAATGGCGCGAAAGAAGAGACACGAGGAGCACGCCAACCACGAACGGTGGCTGGTGTCCTATGCGGATTTCATTACCCTGCTCTTCGCCTTCTTCTTCGTCATGTTCGCGGCGTCCAACGCCGACGAGCAGAAGGCCGGAAAGGTCGCCCAGGCGGTCGAAATGGCGTTCTCGGAGCTGTCGGTGTTCAGCCCCTCCGGCAAAGTATTTCCATTGTACGATACGGGAGGTCTGCCGTCCGACAACATGAGCATCCTCGGCGGTCACCCAAAACCGGCCAATGGTGGTCACCTGAAAACCGGCCAACGAACATAGATAAGCCCGGGACATTGACACCGACGGGAAGCCGAAACAGGCTCCGTCGGCATGAGCAATGTCTTGAGCACAGAAAAGAGAGAGCAAGTTGTTGCATTGGGGCGGCTTGGATGGCCGCTGCGTCGGATCGAACAGACCACCGGCGTGCGTCGTGAGACGGCCAGTGCGTATCTGAGAGCGGCCGGAATCCCCATTCGGCCGCCCGGGAGTTGGGGCCGGCGACCGGCAAAACCGGCCAACGAGGTGACCACCGACCCGGACGGCGTAAATGGTGTCGTTGAGGGGTTTGGCGGTTCCGATACTTCAAAACCGGCCAACGAAGTGACCACCGACCCGGAGGCCGAGAATCCGGTCTCGGCAGAGTCGTCGGCTCCCCCTCCAAGCCCACCGTCGGGCAGTTCCTGCGAGCCGTACCGGGAGACCATCCAACAGGCGCTGGAGCGTGGCCGCAACGCGATGGCGATCTGGCAGGACCTGGTCACGGATCACGGTTTTGTCGGCAGCTACGAATCGGTCAAGCGTTTCGTTCGCAAACTCCGGGGAGTGCGATCCCCGGAAGCGGTCGGAATCATCCAGACCGGAGCTGGAGAGGAAGCGCAGGTCGACTACGGGACCGGACCGATGGTCCGGGATCCGAAGACGGGCAAGTACCGACGGACGCGGCTGTTCGTGATGACGTTGGGCTACAGCCGCAAATCGGTCCGGCTGCTGACGTTCAAGTCCAGTTCCCGCATCTGGGCCCAGTTGCACGAGACCGCGTTCCGCCGACTCGGCGGCACTCCCCGCCTCATCGTGCTGGATAACCTGCGCGAAGGCGTGATCGTCCCGGACCATTACGACCCCACCCTGAATCCGTTGTTTCGAGATGTCCTGACCCATTACGGCGTGGTGGCCATGCCATGCCGGGTGCGCGATCCAGACCGCAAAGGCAAAGTCGAATCCGGTGTCGGGCACGCCCAGAAGACCCCATTGAAGGGACAGCGCTTCGAGAGCCTCGACCAGGCCCAGGGGTATCTGGATCGCTGGGAAGTCCGATGGGCCGACACCCGCATCCACGGCACGACCAAGCGGCAGGTGGCGGCCATGTTCGCCGAAGAGAAACCATCTCTTAAGCCGCTGCCGATCGAACCGTTTCGCTATTACCAATTCGGTGAACGTGTCGTCCATCTCGACGGTTGCGTCGAAGTCGAAGCCGCCTATTACAGTGTACCGCCGGGCTGGATCGGACGGGGTGTCAAGGTCCAGTGGGACACGCTTCACGTCCGGATCCTGGACCCAAACACCTATCCACTCCTCCGCGAGCATGTCCAGAAGCGGGGTGGATACCGTGTCCGTGCTGAAGACAACCCGAAGAAAACCCCGTTAACGACGGTGCAACTGCTGGCCCGAGCCCGCCGCGCTGGCACCCACATCGGCACACTCTGTGACGCCATTCACCGCCGACAAGGGGAAGCTGCGGTCCGCCGCATCCTGGGTGTGCTCTCCCTGGCCAAGAAGTACGGTGTCTCCGCCGTGGAGGATGCTTCGGCTGCGGCACTGGAACTCCACGTCTACGAGTATCGTTTCGTCCGCCGCTATCTGGAGCGGCGACCTCCACTCGCCCTGCGTCAGGTCGATCCTCTCATTCGCGAACTGACTCAGTATCGCGATCTCATCAACCTCAAAATCCAGGAGCAGGAACACTCATGAATCTGATCGAACTCCAGCGGGCTCTCCGACAACTCCGGCTCGGCGGCATTGCCGAGGTGTTGGAAACACGCCTCCACCAGGCCCAGACCGAAGCCATGGCGCCGATCGACTTGGTCTCTCGTCTGGTCTCGGATGAACTGGACCGTCGCAGCATCCGGTTGTTGGAACGGCGTCGGAAACAGGCCCGGTTCCGCGATCCCCAGAAGACGCTCGACTCCTTCGACTTTACTTTCAACAAGAAGATGAATCGTAGTCTGGTCTTCGACCTGGCGACGGGCGCCTTCATCTCCAGGCACGACGATGCCTTGTTTCTCGGTCCTCCTGGCACCGGCAAGAGTCATCTGGCTCAGGCCATCGGCTTGGCTGCGATTGAGCAGGGCTATCGGGTCGTCTACCGTGAAACTCATGCGCTTCTCGACGACATCGCCGAAGCCACCATTGACGGTACCCGAAAGGAGTGCATGGAAGCTTTGGCGACGGTCCCGCTGCTGATCATCGACGATCTGGGGATGCGGAAGCTTCCTCCCACTGCAGCAGAGGAACTCCTCGAGATCGTGATGCGACGCTATGAACGGACCAGTACGTTACTGACATCGAATCGACCCGTCCAAGACTGGGGAAAACTACTGGGTGATAGCGCCGCCGTCACAGCCATGCTGGACCGGCTGCTCCATCACGGCCACATCCTCAAATGCGGCCCTCGGAGTTGGAGGACTAAAACGGGCTTGCCGAGTCCAGTCCCAAAGAGGTAGAACAACACCGTCCCGGGCCATCCCCGTTGGCCGGTTTTGAAGTGACCACTGAGGCACAACATGAGCATCATCGGTAACCTGCACTCGGGTTTCACCCAGACACAAGTGGTTGCGGCTGGCCGCGGTCACGGCGAGGGTGAAGGCAAATACGACATCGAAGCCGTCCAGGAACGACTCGAGAACCTGCTCGGTCAGGAGATAGCCGAGGGACAGGTCCGGATGAATATCGACGAACGCGGCTTGACGATCAGTCTGGCGGAGGCTGGTTTCTTCGATCCCGGCTCGGCGGTGATTCAGCGCAAGGCGCTGCCGGTCGTCGACGGGATCGCCGGAAAGCTGCGGGATCTTCCCTGGGATGTTCGCGTCGAAGGACACACCGACGACATTCCTATCAAAACCGCCCAGTTTCCCTCGAACTGGGAGTTGTCGACGTCCAGGGCGACTTATGTTCTCCAGCACCTGATCTCGAGCAGTCAGGTTCCACCAGAACGACTCTCGGCAGTCGGATATGGCCAGTACCGACCCGTCGCCTCCAACTCCACGCGGGAGGGCCGGGGCCTGAACCGACGCGTCGACATCGTGGTGCTCAGCACGACGGCTCAAGCACTCGAACCAAAGGCAATGCCCGAGAGCGGCGAAGCGAGCGAGGTGGACCAGTCGGCCCGCTCAGGTGCAGTCGAACCCGCCCCCGA
>CBDBIN010000018.1:0-11403 GCA_965206125.1 Terriglobia bacterium | reverse complement strand
AAGCCGGGTCTGTGGCTGTCCATCTGGTGGTGGACAGTACCGGCCTCAAGATCTTCGGCGAGGGGGAATGGCTCGCCCAGAAGCATAAAATCAAGGGAATACGCCGCCGCTGGCGCAAACTCCACCTCGGACTGGACCTGGCCAGCGGTGCGATTGTTTGCGCCGATCTGACTCGCGATGAGGTTGGAGACAGCACCGCCTTACCCGGGCTCCTGGATCAACTCGATGCTCCTGTCACGGGCTTTCTGGCTGACGGCGCCTATGATGGAGCGTCTATACGGGATATGCTGAGGCAGCGGTATGGGGAGACCCTGGATGTGGTTATACCGCCGCCGAAGAACGCAGTGATCCGACCGCAATCGGCGCGGGATCCAACCGTTCGGGATCGCCATATTGCCCAGATCCGCAGCAACGGCCGCATGGCCTGGCAAGTGGCCACAGGGTACAACCAACGCAGCCGGATAGAAACGCAGATCGGTCGTTGGAAGAGCGTGATCGGCCCCAAGCTCAAATCTCGCAGCTTCTCCAGGCAAATCACGGAGATCCAGGTCGGCCAGAAAGTTCTGAACACAATGACCGCACTCGGGCGGCCTGTGTTCCAACGCATCGCCTGACGCTACCGCTTGGGAACGGGCGAATTCCTTCTCCGCCCCGATCCATGCAACAACGCTACGCACAACCCCCCCCTTAGGCTCTTTTTACGTTGTCAAAGCGATCGGTGATCCATGCGGGTTAGCTAAGCACCGCCTCCAACCCGCTGCGGAAGTCTTTCGCTTTCGTCACATTGGCGTAGAATCCGGCAGCCACAACTCTGACGACCTGTGCCTTCAACCGAAGATACACGTTGAACTTCGCGGCTCTTTCCGCCACGGCCTTCTCCTGCGCCACGGCCCATCCCACCTTCGGACTCCAGAGCAGGTCGCCGGGCTCATGAAGGATGGCTGCGTCCTCCTGAAACTGCACTAGCGCGTCCCAGTCCGATTCCAGCGCATTCTCCAGACCATCAAGCGCTCTTACGACTCCATCTGCTTCCATCAGAAGTGCCTCTAAATCCCATTCGGCTCGCCCGATCAGCCTTGTGATCTTATCGTTATCCGTCGAACTGAGGAGGATGCGGGCGTTGAATACATCTCGAAGAGCCAATGCCCTTTCGAAAGCGGCACCACTGCCCGACCACTCTCCTAGAGAGAGACTTTTCAACAGTGTGAGCCAAAGAGTCCCGTCTCCAACGACCTCCTGGAAGATCTCCTTCTTCCCTTCATCCGCCAGTCGTTGCCTGACGCCCTCCAGAATTCCACTGTACTGGACGGAAGGCCGTGAGCGTTTCTGGAACAGCGTGTCAAAGATCCGTCGCGCCCAGAACACTGCGTCACCACCCGAAACCCAGCCGCCCTGCGTCCCGACAATGCCGACAGCGAGCGGATAGGCAGCCGCCTGGACCAGTTGACGTGCGGAACACGACTCCGCGAACGCAGGCTCGGTGAAGCCCTTGATGAACCGTTCCATCTGCAATTTGAGACGACCCTGGACAGGCTCGGGAACTCGATCCTTCGGAGCACCAGAAGGGGGAGGCTTGGGCAGCCGTGGCGAATCGCCCTCGGCGACCTCATCGTCATCAATCGGCGGTGGCTGCTCCGGGAACAGAGCGCGCATGACACCGAACAGAGAGAATCCAACCCAGCCACCTCCGTGCGCGGGCCAGTGCCGAACCGGCGCATCACCGAGCGAACGCACAAGGGTCTCTGGGTCGACGGGAGTAATCTCGGCGTTCGGCTCCGTCTGTTCCTTATCACGATCGCGGCGTGAACCCACGGCCCGGTCAGGATCCGGAAACGCCTGGTGTTCCGTAAGAAGCACTGCGCCAATCCGGTGGAGTTCACGAAGAATCCGCCGCTGTTCGGTCGGCATTAACCTTCGCCTCATGCCGTCGAACACGTCCTCGATCTGACGCCCCTGTGCCGCATGGATCAACTCCTCATGATTGTTGACCCAATGCCGCTGTCTCTCCTCTTCTCCACTGTCGTCGAGAAAGAGTGTAACGTCTGCGAATCGGGTTCGTGCGTTGTCCTCAAGCGATACGAATGCCACCCAGATCGACAGGTCAGATGAGGATATGGGATGACACTCGACCTTCCGATCAACGATGACTTCAACGCGGGCTCCTGTGGGAATTGCGCGAATGAAACGGATCGTTAGTTCGGAGTCGCGGGGTGCCCATGTGATCTCCGTCACACGATAGCGAGGGACGCCATCACGCACATCAGTATCCTGCTGCTCCGGCGGACGTGGCGTATAGATTCGGGCCTCGTCGAAGATCGCCGATATCTCGCCGACGAGTTTCTGGGAGGCCTGATCGTAGACGGCAACAACCTCGACATTGCCGCCGTGCGCCGGATCTCTAAGCCAGGCGCTACGGGAACAGTTAGCCGACCCCATAACCGCAACGGATCCACCCGAACCGGACAGCAAACACAGTTTAGCGTGTAGCGGTGAGTCGAAACCGGTTTCAAGAGTCTCGACCTGAACGGGAAGCTCCTTAAGGAGTGCCGGATCGAACGACGCCCGGCCCGGGTCGACGGCGACCGTCGCACGATTTACCCCGAACACGTCATGCAGCCAGTTTAGAAACGCTCCGGCGCGGTCGGTAGATCCGGTAAGGATTCTTGCCTCTTCGAAGTGGCGCCCGCTCCATCGTCGGGCAATCTGGTCACTAATCGGGTCACCTGCCCGAGCAAGGAGTACCGGAGTGGGTCCGGGCCCTTCGGACAACATCAGGGCCGACATCGACGGCAGATTGCGGATCCGCTGTGGGACATCGTGGGTCGCACCGCTAGGACACCACACGTCCATCTCTTGCATCAAAGACCGAATCCATGCGGAATCGTCGTCCCCCAGGGTCCAGGCAGCGCTCATCTCCCGGTTGCCGCCCCACCCGCCAAACGTCAGATTTCCACTTCCGACCCAGGCGATGACGCCTTCTGGCCCCGCTCTGAGAATGACTTTCGGATGGAACGCCCCTTCGACTGCCGCTGGAATCAGTTGGTATCGTCGTCCGAGGTGCACCACCCCGCCGCCCCAGCGATCAAGTGATGCGTCAATTCTGGACCGATCGGCGACGACAACAATGTCGCCGGTCCCGCCAGCCCACAACTCCCGGAGGACGACACGCTCAAAGAAGACTGGATCGAAATCGTAGGTGAGAAATAACGCGGCGGTATATCCGGGCAGGCTGCAGAACTCCCGGGGATTCATGACGTCTCCCACGACTGCATCGTTTCGAGACAACGGTCAAGCATGTCCTTTCCCGCAGGAGTGAGGCCGTCATCGAGCAGGCCGAGCTGACACAGCCAGTTCGTGGCTTGCGAGATTCGGGATGCCGTTCGTCCGGGACTGAAGTCTCTGCTCCGAGCATGCCAGCTGTCGGCATCTGAAAGAAATACGGCGACATCGCGCGCAGAGTCGGTCGCCATCCGGCTCCATGCGATGTCCAGATGCTGTTCGGCAGTACGATAAGTCAAGTCCGCGATGACATCCTGAAGAGACCAATCCTCCTCGAGGTAGCGTTGGACCGCCGGTCTGATTACCTCAAACAAGCCAATTCGCGACCATCCCGCCGTCCCGCCTTCAAACGAGTCCTCCGAATAGTCTTCCCAAGAATCGGAACGCCAAACAGCAAGGCTCCAGGACACGGGGACCATCGCCAGCACGCCAGCACTGGCGCTTGCAGCAATCTCGATGATTCTCGATTCCCGAAGCTGTCCGTCGCCTCTTTGCAGTCCTCGTTGACTGACACTGCTTCCAAAAGCATTGATACACCGCTCGTTCAGTGTGCGGAACGAAAGCGCCCGAACGTGCTCTCCAGAACCGACCAGAAGGAGGTCTTTCAACGCTTCGGTCTGATCATCGGCAGAAGCCATCAGGAGTTTCACCACCTGCGATGCCTTAATCGCACCAGATAGCCGCTTCGATTCCTCTTGTAGCGTTACAACTATCTCGCGGAATGCCACTTCGTGGATATAGGCGATGAGATCGCGGACGCGATACCGGAGCCACCCGTCCAGTACGCTTTCGAAGACTTCGGGGAGAGTCCGGTCCAGAGTCTC
This sequence comes from Terriglobia bacterium, assembly GCA_965206125.1. Lineage (GTDB taxonomy): Bacteria > Acidobacteriota > Terriglobia > 20CM-2-55-15 > 20CM-2-55-15 > CAXWPM01. The sequence continues at coordinate 7,300 of CBDBIN010000018.1, read as the reverse complement.
CGCCTCATTGAACAAGTCCCTTTCTTTGGGAATCGCCCCCAGCTGCTCCGCCAGAGCCAATAGACACGTGTACGTCTGCAGCCGGGGGCGTTCCTCAGGACGCGGAGCCCGGGGAAGAATTGCTTCAATCAAGACCTCTGTTTCGGCATCGGGAATCCTGTCAAACGCCACAATCTGGCCGAACTCCTCAAGAGCGTTCCTTGCAACCGATTCCGGAGCGCTCCCTTTCGACAACTCGAGGCCAAGAGCCGTCGACATGGCGCTGTCTGAAAAAACGCCTGCGAGTACGAGGCCACGTTCACGAGTCAATCCGGGAAACGAATCCCCACGGCTCACGGTCAGGCCGAGCTGTTCGGACGGATTGGAGTAGATACTGGTAGCCAACTGCGATACGAGCTTTCGAAGGGCAATCGGATCATCTTCCGCACCAGCAAACTTTCTTGCTTCAGTTGCGCCGATAATTCCGACAATGGTGTCCTCCACGAGCATGTTCCCCACAGCGACCGCAGCCTCAACCCGTGCGGCAAATTCCGTGAAGTCCTCCCATGAATCGGGCCGTCGCGCGTTCCCATAGACATGGATAGTCCAGCACAGGACCGAAAGGTAGCGGACAGAAGGTGTGATCGTGGTGACGCCGTCGAACAAGGCGTTGCCGAGGACCTGGACGGGAAGGCGGAGCCCGAGCAGGTCCAATCCATGGACCGGATTGGCACCAGGAATAGACCCATTCCGGATCGGGCATCCGTTTCTCAAGTGCTAAGCCCATCCGCTAGAGTTATAACCGAATCTAATGTTTGAGGGAATTGAAGAAGAGCGGCGTATCGGGTTGATTTGTTGTTTTACCAGACTTCAAGGCAACCAAGGGAGATACGCCACTATGATCAAGCGTAACGTTAGTGAACCGAAACCGTCTTGCCCTGGCGCGGGCCCTCGACGGGCGCCGAGAAGAGGCAGTGTGAACCGTCTGGGATAGAGCGTTGTTGCATGGCGCACACGTATCAGGTCAACGGGCGGACACCGCTCGAGTGGTTCAACGTTTAATCGTATAAGGGAGCTTTTTCTTACGGACTTCGCAGAAGGACCGGAGAGCGAAATCAGAGGCCGTTCCAGGGCCACACCGAGGTGGTCCGCCGCCTCAAACCGCGTATCATTGCGCGGTACGATGGCAAAAGCGAAAACGAGGGGTCGAACCCGGGGCGTCTCCTCTCAGGAAGGTCATCTTGACCGGTTTCGACCAGCCCTGATGATCCCCTTGCTCTTGGGAGCGTCACGGATTTATCCTGCAACCGTGCCAGTACCGAATGAAAACCCGATCTCTAACAACTTTCTTCGTGTCAATTATGCCATTCCGCTTCGTTCACACCGCCGATATTCACCTTGACTCCCCGCTGCGGTCTCTCGCCCTTCGAGATCCCGCACTTGCCGAATTAATTGGTGGCGCGGCCCGCCTCGCCTTCGAGCAGACTATCGATCTTTGCCTCGACGAACAGGTTGATGCTCTGATGATCGCCGGCGATCTCTACGATGGCGATCAGACGTCGATGAAGACCGCTCTCTTTCTCGCCGCTCAATTGCAACGGCTGAATGAGGCCGGGATTCGAGTGTTCATCGTACGGGGCAACCATGATGCAGAGTCACGGATCACCAAGGAACTTGTATTGCCGGAAGGTGTGAAGGTCTTCGGGGGGCGTAGTGAAACGGTCGAGTTGGAACGGCCTCGCGGTGAGACTCCCGTCGTCGTACACGGAATTAGCTTTGCGAAACCCCAGGTGCCGCAGAACCTCGTTTCCAAGTTCAAGGCTCGAGTCGATGGAACATTCAACATCGGGCTGCTTCATACGAGCCTGGCCGGTTCCACGCAGCACGACGACTACGCGCCATGCAGCGTCGCCCAACTGTCCGGTACCGGTTTCGATTATTGGTGCCTTGGCCACATACACAAGAGTAAGGTTCACAGCCGCAATCCGTTCATCGTCATGCCCGGCATGCCGCAGGGGCGAGACATCAACGAGGACGGCCCAAAATCGGTGACGATGGTCACCGTTGGGAACGATGGCTCGGTTGATTCCCGGCCGTATCCGACGAGCATCGCCCAGTTCGAGCGTGTTGCGGTCGACCTGACCGGCATCGAGGACTGGCGTGGCGTGGTCGAGCGCGTCAATTCAAGCCTCACGCAGGTCCGGGACTCCGTCAACTCGGAGCACCTGGTCGTCCGGCTTACGTTGCAGGGTAGTACCGACTTGGCGTGGCGTCTCCGCCGAGACCTGGACGTCGCAAAGGCCGAGGCTGACAGCCGTGCCGCTCTGATTGGCCGTACATGGGTTGAAAAGGTCGAGTTGAATGTGGGGCCGGGGACAGATCCCTCCGTTGGACCGGTGAGCGAGCTCGCCGCGAAGATGCTGGGTCCGATCGCTCGGTCGGATGATTTCAAGCGCGCGGCCGTCCATCTCGTGGAAGAGCTGGAGCCGGTTTTGCCGCCCGAGGTGCGTGGCGTTCTCGGAGACAATCAGACATCGCGCATTGAAATCATTGAGGCGCTGACGGCCGAGGGTTGCGAAGCGGTGCTCGCTCATTTGAACGAAGGCACGTCCGAGGGGGACGCGAACTGATGCGCCTGCGCCGACTAGGTTTGTCTCGTTACGGCATGTTCACCGACCACATGATCAACTTTGGCGAGCAAATCGGTGGCAGCCCAGACCTGCATATTGTCTATGGCCCAAACGAAACTGGAAAGTCGACGGCCTTGGCGGGTTTTCTTGACCTACTGTTCGGGATCGAGCCGCGGAGCCGATACAGCTTCCTGCACGGCTACGAAGCCATGCGGATCGAGTCCGACCTCGAGATAGGCGGGCAGATGCACCGATTCGTTCGAGTCCGCAAGCACACGGCCAGCCTGCTCGACGAACATGACCAGCCTGTCGCCGACGGCGTGATTGCCAACGCGCTCGGCGGCATGGATCGCGACGCCTACAAGGCAATGTTCTCGCTTGATGACGATACCCTGGAAGGGGGCGGTGATGAGATCCTCAGAAGCGAGGGTGATCTGGGTCAGTTGCTTTTTGCGACCAGCGCCGGTCTTGTCGAGTTGAGCAAGACCTTGAACCGACTTCGCGAGAGTGCCGAGAAATTTCATAGGGGCCGGGCCCGAAACACGGAACTTTACAAATTGAAGGCGGAGATTCTCCAGCTAGATAAGGAGAAGAAGGGGCTCGACACCGTCGCGAGCGCCTTTGCCCGGTTCATCACGGATCGAGATCGGGCGAAATCGGCCTACGACGAGGCCATGTCGGTGCGGGCCGAACTGGAGACCGAGCGTGAAGACGCTGAACGTCGCATTCAAGGGCTACCATGGCTTGATGAAATCCATCGACTGCGTAGCGAGATCATGGAGCTTGAATCGTTGCCAGAGGTTCCGCAAGTCTGGTTCGAGCAGGTCGGCAGTTTAATTGAACAGGAACCCAGGTTGACCAGTCGACTCGACAACCTCAATCTCCAGAAACAGCAACTGAGCGAGAAGAAGGAGTCGTTGGCCGTCGACAACGTGATCCTCGGTCTCGAGAGCCGCATCGCCCAACTTAAAACCGCTCGTGCGCGCTATGTGACAGCAGCAGCGGATCTGCCCAAGCTGCGCTCCAGGCTCAGCGAATACGATGGGACAATCAGGACCGTAACGCGTCGTTTGAGCGAAGCGTCCGGTATTGATCCCACTTCTCTCGTCGTTCCCGCCGGGGTCGTAGGCTCATTAAATGACTTGATCGAACAGCGATCCGGTCTCGATGAGCGGCTGAGGATGACGGCAGCCGAAATGGAGAAGGCAGAGGCCGACGACAGCACGGCGCGCCGTGCTGTCGAAAAAACTGGTACCGAAGCTAGTGATGATGCCGCTGTCGCGTTTGTTCGCCTGGATGCCGCGACCAAGGCCGTAAATGCGGATGACCATCATGCGCGTCTGGCGATGCACATGCGGCAACGAGGCGATATCAAGGCTGTGCTCGACGCGCAGATGGCTCAGCTTCATCCGTGGGATGGTGCTCCCGAAGTTCTCGTGGGGGTTAGCGTGCCGGAGCCGAGCGAGATGGATGTCTGGCGATCCACTCTCGACCAAGCCGTCAAAGACATCGACCGACTTGAACGCGAAGAGGCGCGGCTCCTGGCCGACCGGAACAAGCTCTCCGGTCTGATGGAGGCAAAGAGGTCTGAACCCGGGGTCATCGGCGATGAAGAGGCCGCGCGATTGCGGGCACTACGGGATGACGCGTGGCAGACTCATCGCGCGACACTCGATGCCGCCTCCGCCGAAACCTTCGAGGAACGGCTGAAGGACGACGACGACGCAACGGCTGCCCGTATCGCGCACGCAACGGAACTGGCCAAGTTGAGGCAGGCGAGTGAGAGCCTGCGGGAGAAAACCTCGGAACTCGAGCGGAACGCGGGAGAGCTCGCTCTGGCGCGCAAGCAACAACGGCAGGTCCTAGATGAGGTGTCCGCCGCCGTTCAGGTCATGGCGGGGACAGGTGCCGAAAGTCTGTCGTCCGCCGTCACGCTTCCCAAGCTCACGACCTGGATCGATCAACGCAAGGAAGTCCTCAAGACGCTGGGAGACATCGGCCGCCAGGACGCTGAAATCGCGCGCGCGAGGGAGGATGAGAACCGATATCACGGGCGGCTTGCGAAAGCCATGACGACCGCGCGGGTCGCGCATGATCCGGCGTTAAACCTCGAGGATTTCGTCGAGATCGCGCAAGCGGCCGTCGAGTCGGACAAGGAACGACGCGTCGTAGCGAGGGCCGCACGACAAGAGGTTGAACGGGCGCGGGTGGAGTTGGAGCGCCGGCAGCACGATGCGGGACAGGCGGGTAGCGACCACGCCAAGTGGCATGCCGACTGGACCGCAACGCTGTCCCGTTGCTGGCTCGGGGAGGCTGATCCGGAGCCTTCCACCGCGGCGGTCCGGCGTATTCTCGAAGACGTGGCGGTTCTGGAGTTGACTCTCGAGAATCGTGCTTCGATGGCCGATCGCATCGGGAAGATGGAGCAGGATCAGGCTGCCTTCACCGCCGCCGTGCGAGGCCTCGTGGAGCAGTTGGGCGATACCTTTGACGCCGGACAGGTCGTCGCGATCAACGACGGCTTGAGCGACCGTCTCGGCAAGGCAATCCATGATCGAAAGGCGCACGGCCAATGTCTTGAGGAGATGGAAAGCGTCGCCAAAGACATTGCCGAGGTCGAGAATAGCCTCGTCGAATTGCGCGCCGTTGCCGACGAGATGTTCAAGGCATTCAGGGTGGATTCCCTCAGGGGGGTGGACGAGAGACTGAAAAAGGTGGCGCGCCGGACTACGGTTCGTAAGGAACTATCCAACTGCGAAACCAAGTTAGTGGAGTCGATGAAGGCGAGATCGTTGGAAAAGGCAGTATCGGCTCTCGAGAATACCGACTCGGACAAACTCGAACGGGAAATCACCGAGATCAAGGCTCGACTCAAGGACGCGTCCGGACGCACAAACAAGCTCTATCTGGAGCTTGGCCGCGCCGAGGATGCGATCAGTGCGGTGGGCGGTGACAATGCAGTGGCTAGGCTTGAAGAGCAACGTCGCACAGTTCTTCTCGATATCGAGGAAGGGGCGCTCGCTTACCTCCGGACACAGCTTGGCATCGAGGCCGCGGAGCGCGCCCTGAGCGCGTATAGGGACGAACATCGTAGTTCGATGATGAAACGCGCCTCGGAAGCCTTCCGAACGATCAGCCGCGGCGTCTATTCACGGTTGGATGCGCAGTTGACCGACAAGGGCGAGGTGCTCATGGGTATCGGCGCCAGCGGCGGGGCGAAGATCGCTTCCGAGATGTCAAAGGGTGCGCGCTTCCAGCTCTATCTCGCGTTGCGTGTCGCCGGCTATTTCGAGTTCGTCGACCAGCATGGCCCGGTACCATTCGTAGCCGATGACATTTTGGAGACCTTCGATGACTTCCGCGCTGAGGAGGCTTTTCGTCTATTCACCGAAATGGCCGGGGTGGGGCAGGTCATATACCTGAGCCATCATCGCCACCTATGCGAAATCGCGCGCGAGGTTTGCCCCAACGTCACGATCCATGAGCTTCCCGAGCTTGTGTTGCCGGTGGCCGCCACGGGGGCTTACACCTGATGTGGTGCTGGCAAGGAAGGGGCCAAGAAGCGCCCCACGGCGTGGCCATAGGCAAGGGTAGCGACCAGACCTACAACATCCTATTTCAGGAGAAAGACGGACACGAAACCTGAGTCTTTTCGGGACACGGCACTGGGCTACTTCACATACCGCGAGTGAGTGCCAGAACCCGGCGGCAAAAACCCTTCATTTCTTCTTCCGACGATTCCCCGCTCGGATCGTCATCGGCCTGTGCATGATGTTCGCCACGAGAGTATTCGTTGATGTCACGCAGGTCCTCGATCACACCCTTGTACGGGTGGTCCTCTGGCGCGCCATTGAGAATGCGGATAATCTCTTCCAGGCTCACGGCCTTGGGGAATAGTTCAGGGTCGCCCCGCCGGTAGAAGTCCTCGCAAACCGTCCGAAGCCGCGCTCTGATGTATGCCGGCTCGTGCTGCTCTCCCTCGACGAACTCCTCTATCTTCATTCGCTCGGTGATATGCCTCGGTCGCGTCTCTGATTCGATATCGTACGGCGCGACCGTCGTCATGCCGGGCGCGCCAGTTTGTATCGCAATGCCGCGTTGTTGCATAAATCGCGGCGATGCGCGGCGGCTTGTCTCCGATGGGCCAAGGTGCCAGCATGAGGAATGACGCCGAATGAATACACCTTCCGGTATCGAGTGCGCAACTGGCCAGACTACAATCGGGCGCTGATCGCCAGGGGTAGCCTGACCTTTTGGTTCGATGAGAACGCCGTCGCCGCCTGGCGCAACGCTGACCCGCACAAGGGTCCTGGCTGCGCTCCGAAAGTCTATTCCGACACGGCCATCCAGTGCGCACTGGTGTTGAAGTCGGTGTTTCAGCTTAGCCTTCGGTCGACGCAGGGCTTCGTTTCTTCGCTCCTGGAGCTGCTGAGACTCGATCTTCCAGTTCCAGACTACAGCACTATCAGTAGACGACAGAGCTCCCTGGCGACGTCCTTGACCGTCAGTCCGAGCAGTCGGCCTCGGCACGTGGTTGTGGATGCCACCGGCCTGAGAGTCTACGGTTCGGGTGAATGGCACGTCCGAAAGCATCGACATGGTCGGCGCAGAGCCTGGCGTAAGCTACACCTGGGTGTCGATGAGACGACGAAAGAAATCGTGGCGGTGGAGGTCACACGAAGCCGGGTTCA
>CBDBIN010000017.1:0-83920 GCA_965206125.1 Terriglobia bacterium | reverse complement strand
CGAACAACTGGCCCTATTCGGCCGCCGGTGAGCACAGCCCCAGCCAGAGTGATTACCCCGGATACGTGCAGAGGAGTGGTGAGAACGCACGAGGGCTTCACGCGATTCGGGTCCTCCAGGGCAAGACCGACTTTACGCTCCAATCACTCATCGACGCCGCGTTCGACAGCTACCAAACAGCGTTCGAGCCCCTCATCCCCGCGCTCCTCCGGGCGTACGACCGGACCCCGGCATCGAGTGCGCTCAGAACCGAGGTGGCCGAGCAGATCAGCCTGCTACGTGACTGGGATCTCCGCTGGGGCGTCGACTCCGTCGAGACCTCCCTGGCTATCTATTGGGCTACTGAGATGATGGGGCGCGTCAGGAATGATGCACGGAGCGCCGGCATGTCGAACGCGGACTACATTGCCGGTCCTGCGAGCCCCGTCCAACACCTCGAGTCTCTCGCCGCCGCCTCGGCCACGCTCGAGAACGACTTTGGGCAGTGGCAAACCCCCTGGGGCGAGATAAACCGCTTCCAACGCCTCACCGGCGACATCGTTCAGCCGTTCAACGACGACGGTCCCAGCAGTCCGGTCGGGTTTTCATCGTCCCGTTGGGGCTCGCTTGCTTCGTTCGGGGCTCGCACGTACCCGGGCACCGTGAAGATGTACGGCACAAGCGGGAACAGCTTCGTCGCCGTTGTCGAGTTTGGTGACCGCGTAAGCGCCAGGGCGGTGACGGCCGGCGGCGAGAGTGGCGATCCGGCGTCTCCGCATTTCAACGACCAGACGGAGCGGTATGCCACTGGAGATCTGAGAGAGGTGTACTTCTATCCGGATCAGCTCGAGGGTCATGTCGAGCGGGAATACCATCCGGGAGGGTGACTCATGAAATGGGGACAGGCACCGATGTCCCTATTTTTCTCTAGTTTTCTTTACGCACTCTCTTGGCCTCTTCGACCTGTTCCAGGATCTCGGGGGTTTCGCTGTGAATCGCCAGCGCTTCCAGAGCCAACTCCGCGTCCTTGCTGAGGCCGTTTCGTACAAGGTCCAGCAAGAACGTGATCGCGGTTTCATCCCGGGATGAGCTGAGAGCGCGGAGCAGAACGCCCCCGAAGCCCCGGTCCGTACGCTCGTTCCAGGCCTCGATGAGCTTTCCGACGGCTTCGGGTCTGCGCGACGCGCCCAGTGAAAGCGCAGCCTCATCTGCAACTCCAGGGGTGTCCGCGCCGAGGTACTCGCATACGAAAGAGACGGCCTCGTCCGGCTCCAGCCGTAGCAGGGCATCGAAGACGTGCCCGACGACGGGCGCGTAATCGTCGCCGAGGCGGGCCTTCATCCGCAGCACGAGCGCGGCGTCATCGCCGTTCATCTGTTCGAGGGCTCGTGCGGCATCCGCACGGACCGGGTGCGCAGCATCGCTGAGGGCGTCGACCAGGCGTTTGAGGATCATGTGCCGTGACAGATCCGTGCACGCGATCAACCCCAGGATCGAAGTTCCTCGCAGCTCGGCGGCCGCATCCTCCTGTCCGCCCCAGACAGGCTCCATCTGTACGTGCTCGGATCCGCGGATGAACGGTTGGGAGTCTGCGTAGTCCAGCTCGATCAGGGCCTTGATGATAGCGGTCTTGCCCCGGCACTTCGGGTCACGCTTGACCGGGTCCTTGAAAAGCGGGTCCAAGGCGGAAAGAAGGTCCGGAATCAGGTGCTGGAGCCCAAGCTCGGCAACCATTCTGGCCGCTGCCGCCACGATGAGATTTGATCGGTCGCCGAGCGAGCTGCCGAGGAGCGAAACCGCGGCATCGTCCGGGGTGGACACCCGCAGTTGCCGCAACATTTCGAGCCGCTCTTCGAGCCGGCCTCTACTCATACCGGAGCGCGTGCATCGGGTCGACCCTCGACGCCCGGTGTGCGGGGATGAATCCCGCTCCCATCGCGACGACGGCCAGTAGGATGCCCGTGCCGGCCAGGACGGCGGGGTCGCTGCCCTCGAGCTCGAACAGCATCGATTGCGCGAAACGTCCGAGGCCGAGGCCAATGAACAGGCCGATCGTTCCGCCGACGATTGTCATGCGGCCCACCTGGCGGAGCACGGTGCCCCGCACCCGCCCCGGAGCGGCGCCTAGGGCCATGCGCAACCCGATCTCACAGGTTCGCTGAGAAACCGTGTATGCGAGGACACCGTAGAGGCCGACTGCTGCGAGAAGCGTCGCCAGAACAGCGAACGAGGACGACAGCACGCCGATGATGCGATCGACGACGACGTTGTCCCGGACCTGACCCTCCATAGTCTGGAGGTCTTCCACGGGCAGGTTCGGATCGAGTCGGGCGACGGTAGGCTGGATCAGGCTGAGTATTTCTTCCGGGGCGATCGAAGTCCGCACGTAGAAGTTGTTGAAGCCAAGGTCGTCATCCTGGCGGTATGGGGTGACGAACAGCGGGGGTACCTCGGCCTTGACATCGTTGTACTTGGCGTCCTGTGCCAGCCCGACAATCTCGACCACGAGTTCATCTCCATCAGTCGCCATGCGCTTGCCGACCACGTCGTTGCCGAGGTTGAACTTTTCGGCGAACCGTTCGTTCACGATCGCCACCTCGGGCGCTCCCAGCGCGTCGGCTTCCGTGAACTCGCGGCCTGCGATCAACGGCATCCTGAGCGTTCGGTAGTAGTCGATGCCCACTTCGTTGTATCGGGAGCCCGAATCGATGTCCGGTCCGTTTTCAAAGCCCTGGACCTCACGCTCGTCCCCCAGCTGCTGCCATCGATCAGCGCCACCATCGCGGTCGATACACCCGACACTCCGGGTATGGCTGCCAGTTCCTCTTCGAGTCGGGCAAACAGTTCCCGTGACTGCTCTGGGGCATAGCCGTTTCAACTGCGGCGAGATTCCGAACGTGATGAGGTTGGTGGGATCCATTCCCAGGTCCACCCGGCTGACGTTGTACAGGCTGCGGATAAAGAGGCCCGCCGAGATCAGGAGCGTCATCGACAACGCAATCTGCGCCGTGGCGACCGCGGAGCGGAAGCGTGCAGCGCTGCGTGAGCCGGACGGCTGACCGGTCTGGCCCTTGAGGGTCGATACGACATCGGGCCGTGTGCTGTGCAGCGCCGGGAACAAGCCGAACAGAATGCCGGTGCCCAGCGTGATGAGGGCGGCGAACATCAGGGCCGTGCCATCGAGCCCGAACGGTATCGCTGCGGCGTCCTGCGCCGGAAGCAGCGATGCGATCAGATCGAGTGTCCAGCGCGCCACGACCAGGCCTCCGACGCCGCCCACAACGGCCAGAAGGAGGGATTCGGTCAACAGTTGCCCGATGAGCTGCGGCCGATTTGCGCCGATCGAGAGCCGGACGGCCATCTCACCGGACCTGGCGGCGGCGCGCGCGAGCAGGAGGTTGGCGACGTTGGCGCACGCGATGAGCAGGACGAACGCCGTGACCCCGAGCAAGAGAATGAGCGGCGCCTCGGCATCGGCGTGGGTGGAACTCTGCCCCCGGTGGCCCGGTTCGATCAGGACCTGTTTCGCGCGGAACCGTTCCAACGTCTGTTCGCTCATGCCCTCCTGCAGCGGCGCTTCGACCTCGTTGACTATTCCCTGGTAGAGAACGTTGAGCCCGGTCCGTGCCTGCTCAATGGATACTCCCGGTTTGAGCCGGGCAAACAGGTAGGCCCAGTAGCTGCGTCGGTTCTCAAAAGTATCGACGCCGGACAGGATGCCCCGCATCGTGATCGGGACGAAGATCCGCGGTCTCGACCCCAGCGTTGTTCCGTCGAAGCCTTCCGGTGCGACACCGATGATCGTCATCGGCTGGCCGTTGACGACGAGCGTCTCACCCATCACCCCTGAGCTGGCGTCAAAACGCTCGCGCCAGTAGGAAAAGCTCAGGACGACAACCGGCTGACTCACCCACGGCAGAATCGTCACCCGTCCCGATCAGCCGTCCCACGGCCGGATTAAGGCCGAGGACAGAGAAGTAACTGCCTGAGACGAGCATGCCCTGACTACTGGCGGTCTGTCCCCGGTAGGCCAGGTTGGCGCCGAAAACCCGATGGGCCGCGATTCCTGTGAAGACTGTCTGATCGCGCCCGAGGTCCCGAAACATCGCGTAGCTGAACACCACCTCGCAGTTACCGGCGTTGTTGCAGGAATTGGAGCCCGGTTTCGGGCCTGGAGCGGCGAGGTTCACGAGCTCATAAGGATCGGCGACGGGCATCGGCCTGAGGATCATCTGATTGAAAATGGAGAAGATAGCGACGTTCGCACCGATTCCGAGAGCCAGTGATGCAATGGCCACGGCCGTCACCAGGGGGGTCTTCATCAGCGTTCGGAAAGCGAACCTAAGCTTGCTCATCGTAATGCCATCCTCTCTCTATCTCTCGTTCTCGACCAAACTACGTACGTCGACGGACGTTTGTTCCTCTCTATTGACGCGGCCTCGTATCAGATGGTTACCAGGATTGAGTTTCGCGGCCAGGCCCAAAACTTTTGCCTTCCCTCGAGGACTTGGTCTATATTATTCGGATCGCGACGGTGCGATGATGTTACTTGTATAGATTGTTCAGGAGCAATTCGATGCGCATCCACACCATCAAATCTCCCTTTATTGGGGCGGTCGGTAATCGGCCGACGGCCGTCCGAGCGGGTGCGTAGAAGGTTCTGATCCATCTGCCCGCTCGAGGACGAGCGGGTATCCTCCCGGTTTTCTATTCCGAGACAATCCCGTTCGTCGAGTTTCCGGAACCGCCTGGAGTTTCAGGCAGATCGGCGTGTGTGACACGGGATGACTTCTAAGTACAGACTGATATGGCAACTTGCAGAGGGTGAGCGCTTCCGCTATGGAGCGGCGATCGGCGCGCTGGTCGTGGCGTCCTGCTTCCTCTACCTGGTGCCGCTGGTGTCGTCGATTGTGCTCGACGGTGTGCTCGTCGGGGACCCTGGCGCAGCGTCCCCGTTCGTCTTGTGGGCGGTCGAGGCGGTGGGCGGAGCGGGGTTCTTAGGCGCCAACCTGTGGATCGCAGCTGTGGCGATCGTCCTGCTTACCGCTCTGGCCGGGTTTTTCACATACCTGCGCGGCCGATGGTCCGCCCAGGCGAGCGAACGAATCACGCGCCGTGTCCGCGACCGACTGTACGACCAACTGCAGCACCTTCCGTGTTCGTTCCACGACCAAGCCGAGACCGGGGACCTGATCCAGCGCTGTACGTCGGACGTGGATACGCTCCGGGGGTTCCTGGTCAGCCAGGTCGTCGAGATCGGCCGCGCGTCGATGATGCTGGTGATACCGCTTCCGCTGATGTTCGCCATCGATGCCCGGATGGCCGGCGTATCACTGGTGCTCATCCTCCCGATCGTTGGCTTCTCGGTGACGTTCTTCCGCCAGGTCCGGGCGCGCTTCCTGGCGGTAGATGAGGCCGAAGGACGTATGTCGAGCACCCTACAGGAGAACCTGACAGGGATTCGCGTGGTGCGGGCGTTTGCACGGCAGGACTACGAGATCGAGAAGTTTGCGGCAAGAAACGGCGAACATCGCGACTTGAACTACGGCCTCTACCGGCTGATGGCAACTTTCTGGTCGGCTTCGGACGTGCTCTGCATGGGGCAGATCGCGATTGTCGTCCTGGCCGGAGGGGTGCGCATGGCCTCGGGCACCATGGGAGTCGGCACGTTCTTTTTCTTCTTGATGGTGGTGAATATGTTCATCTGGCCGGTCCGGATGATGGGCAGAATTCTGACCGAACTCGGGAAGGCGACCGTTGCCATCGGGCGCCTGAACGACATACTGGCCCATCCTCGTGAGGAGAATCCAGTCGAGCCCGCCGCGCCGATGCCGGTCGAGACACCGGGCGAAATCGTGTTCCGTGACGTTACGTTCTCGCACGATTCGGGCGGCGCTGCTGTTTCGGGTGTTTCGTTCCGGGTGCCGTCGGGAAGCACCCTGGCGTTGCTGGGGCCGTCCGGCTCGGGCAAGACCACGATCGTCAACCTCCTGCTCCGTTTCTACGATCCCGACGAGGGAACGATCGAGATCGACGGACAGGACATTGCGCTCATGGATCGCAAGGACGTCCGCGAACGGATTTCGTCCGTTATGCAGGAGCCGTTTCTTTTCTCCAAGACCCTCGGTGACAACATCCGACTGGGTCGGGCCACCGCGGTACATGAGGAGATCGCCGCGGCCGCGTCGACGGCATGCGTTCATAACACGATCGAAGGGTTCGACAAGGGTTACGAAACCCTGGTCGGCGAGCGGGGTGTCACCCTGTCCGGCGGCCAACGCCAGCGGGTGGCCCTGGCGCGGGCCCTTTTGAAGGAACCTGTTCTGCTCATCCTCGACGACGCGCTCAGCGCGGTGGATACCGAAACCGAGGCGCTGATCCTCGAGGCGCTCGAGAAGCGGCGGGGCCGGCACACTACGATTGTCATCGCGCACCGGCTTTCGACGTTGATGGATGCTGACAAGATCCTCGTGCTCGAGGGCGGGCGGGTGGTCCAACAGGGCAATCACAGCGAGCTTGTCCGGGAACCGGGCATGTATCGACGGATCTGGCAAATCCAGAATACCCTCGAGGATGAACTCCAACGCGACATCCACGCCGCCGCGGAAACAGTCGGGAAGGAGGGAGCATGAACTCCTATCAGGATGAACACGACTATTACGATCACCCGATCGACCTCGAACTGTGGCGCCGGATCATCGCCCGCGCCCGCCCGTACCGGACCCCTCTGGGCGGGCTTGCGCTCGCGGGGATGGTGGTGGCCGTCGCGGACGTTTTGCTGCCATGGATCACCGCCGCGGTGATAGATGATGCGATTACGGCAGGCGGGGAGCGGATCTGGACCTACGGCAGCATCTATGTGGCGCTGGCCCTCATCATGGCGTCGATGGTGTGGGTCTTCATCGTCCTGGCAGGAATTGTGGCCACGGGGGTCGCCTACGACCTGCGACACGCAGGGTTCCGACGGCTTCAGGAGCTGTCGTTCTCCTTCTACGACAAGCGTCCCGTGGGTTGGCTGATGGCCCGGATGACGTCGGATTGCGCCCGGATATCGGGCATTCTTCCCTGGGCGCTGCTCGATGTGGTCTGGGGTGTCTTTCTGTTGTCGGGCATCACGGCAATGATGTTCTGGATGAACTGGCGGCTGGCCCTCGTGGTTCTGGCAATCGTTCCGCCGTTGTCGGTGGTCACCGTCATCTACCAGCGGAAGCTGATCCGGGCGCAACGCAGCGCGCGCCGGACGAATTCGAAGATCACGGCGGGCTTCAACGAAGGCATCGTCGGTGTGCGCACGACGAGGGCACTGGTGCGGGAGGAAGAGAACCTGAAGGAGTTCGAAGTCCTGACACGTCAGATGTCCCGATATTCGCTCCGTAGCGCGCTGCATGCTGCAGTGTATCTGCCCATCGTCATGACGCTCGGCGCCCTCGGCATGGGGCTGGCGCTGTGGCGCGGCGGCTTGCTGACGGGCAATGTCCTCGGACTGGGAGAACTCGTGGCCTTCATTCAGTACGCGGGCCTGTTCCACATCCCGATCCAGGAAATGGCCGAGCGCTTCACCAACGTACAGGAGGCTCAGGCATCGGCGGAGAGATTGCAGGGGCTACTGGACACGGAGCCAGAGATCGACGATTCCCCTGAGGTGCGTGCGGCCCTCGAACTGCAGGATCGTAAGCCGCAAGCCGGGCGAGCCATCGACGGTGGCCAGGACTCCATCAGCGAGATCCACTTCGACCATGTTCATTTTGCCTACATCAAAGAGGAGCCTGTCCTGACTGATGTCGATTTCAGGGTTCGCGCAGGTGAAAGCATCGCACTGGTCGGTGAGACGGGAAGCGGAAAGAGCACGATAGCGAGCCTCATGTGTCGTTTCTACGAACCGACCGGGGGCGCGATCAGGATCGACGGCGTCGATTACCGGAGGCGCAGCCTTCACTGGCTCCAGTCGAACCTGGGCATGGTCCTGCAAGAGCCGCACCTGTTCAGCGGAACGATCCGCGACAACATCCGGTATGGCCGGCTCGGCGCTTCTAACGACGAAGTGCATGCCGCAGCGGGGCATGTCGGCGCGGATGCGTTCATCACCGATCTCCCTGACGGTTACGACACCGAGGTCGGTGAGGGTGGAGACCGGTTGTCGACCGGCCAGAAGCAGTTCGTGTCGCTGGCGCGGGCGGTACTGGCCGATCCGCAGATCCTTGTTCTCGACGAGGCAACGTCATCGGTGGACACCGAAACCGAGAGGAGGATTCAGAAGGGAACCGAGGCTGTACTCGAAGGTCGGATCAGCCTGATCATCGCGCACCGGCTCTCGACGATCCGGGCTGCAGACCGTATCCTCGTCATCGATGGTGGCCGGGTGATCGAGGAAGGGAACCACGCCGCGTTGCTGGCCCGCCAGGGAGCTTACGCCGAGCTGTATTCGCGTCAGTTCCACCGCGATGCGGAAACAGCCGCGCTGGGATCTGCGGCCCAGACAAGGGGAACTGAGTGAGGAGGTCGGGGTCACTGAGCACGTGGGACGGCTACCGTTCCCGCTCAATCCTCATGATCGTGGCCACGCTCTTGGCCACCAGCTTCGCGTCAGAGTCGACGACTTCGGCCTCGGCATAGGAGATCGTCCGTCCCCGGTGCACGATCCTGGCTTCGCAGATGAGCTCGCCACCCCGGACCGGCCGAAGGAAGTTGATCTTCTGTTCGACGGTCGTGGCCCAGCCGTCCGGCAGCAGGTGGGTGAGCAGCGCGTGCGCAGCGGCAGTATCGGCTAGGCCGTAGATGACGCCGCCGTGCACAACTTCGGGCTGGAAGTGATGCGGTTGGATCTCCAGCCGCTCCCGGACCCATCCCGGGCCGGCATCGAGGAGCTCGATTCGGAGAAACTGCAGGAAGGGTTGTCCTTCCATAAGGCGCCGGATGGCCTCGGCCTCCGGAGACTCCTCCATGGATGGTTTCACACTCATTGTCGTTCAAGATTCTTGGCCGGTTGCGACCTTGCCGCCCTCCGGCCCGCGCCGCTCTCCGACTCGGGTCTCACGATAGGTTCCCAGCGATGACAAATAATCGATGATCAATGGTCAATCGTCAGTCTGCAATGTTCAATTCTCAATTGTCTGGCCCTTGCCATGGTGTACACCCCCATCCGGAATCATACTCGGTATCCCCTTCAGGATCTTGACTCCCAGGGCGTGAAGTGTCGGCATCCCGGCGCAGGTTTTCTGACAGAGGCGCATCCATCCGATCGGCGTCGCGACCGAATCCATTTGAAATCAACTGTGTACGCACTCTGTCGTACTTCGACGCTCGAATTGGTCGCCGGATTGCACTTTTCAGCCATGCAGGCGAGGGAGACCAGACATGATCCCGATTCGAGTAAAATTTGACAAGTACACTCAGCAGTTCCAGCTCATCGAGCCGTACCATGGGCATCTCTTCGAAGATGGTGAAGATTATTGCCTCGTTCCGGATCACCCTGATGGCGATACGGACGAAACCGGCTACGACGACTTGCTGATGTAGCAAGGGAAACACCACCTCCAACACTTCTGCACCCTTCGGTTTGTCCTCCTGGAAGGTGCGGTTCTTCGGGACCGCACCTTTTCTTTTCTTAGCGTCGGGCCCACCGCGCCTACACTCGCCCGACTCTGAGAGTGCCCTAACTGGGGATTCTGGCCCGCGATGACGGGAACTCAAACGGGCACGGTCCCCCCACGGCCGTCCCTTAGCGTCGGGCCCACCGCGCCTACACTCGCCCGACTCTGAGAGTGCCCTAATTGGGGATTCTGGCCCGCGATGACGGGAACTCAAACGGGCACGGTCCCCCCACGGCCGTCCCTTAGCGTCGGGGCCACCCGGTCGCTACCGCTCCCGGTTCTGTTCTCATTCCACCGCCGCGGCTCCGCGAATGCGAAATGTCAGATCTCCAATCTCGAACTTCCAATGAAAGATCTCCAATGTGGAGTCTCCACTAGAAAATCTGCGATGTGTTGAGGCGGCCGGAGCGGTCAATGTAGATGAGCTCTTCAAGAATATTAAGAGTCCAAATACGAGATTCAAGATTCGAAATCTCACATTTCAAGCTCTGTTAGAATCGGATCTGCATGGGTCCGAAGCCTTCAGATCTCAGCCGACCCGAGGTGCGCGCGATTCTCGACGAGGTGCGCGGCCTCGAAGCGATCGGTTCGCGGATTGATGCGATCAGCCGGCACTTCATCGGTTTCCCTTACCTCGAAGGCCCTCTCGTTGGATCCTCGACTTTGCCGGAGCGACTGACGGCTTCACTCGGAGGTTTTGACTGTGTGACTTACGTCGAGAGTGTTCTGGCCCTGGCTCGCGCTTCCACCGCAACAGGATTCGTGGAGAATCTTCGGCGCATCCGGTACGCCGGGGGCGACGTCGATTGGCGCCGCCGCAACCACTACATGACCGCCTGGATTCGCAACAACCAGTCTGCCGGCATCGTGCGTAATCGCACGCGCGGAGCCGGCCTTGTCGAAAGGGATCGCCGCTTGAACGTCGTCGAGGGGATGCCCGCCCGAAACGTCCGCGTCCGCAGCGTTCGGAAGCGTGAGTTCATGCGCCGCGCGGATGAAACCGAGACCGGCGATATCGCGTTTTTCGCGTCCACACGGACGAATCTGGATGTGTTTCACGTTGGCCTGCTCGTGCGCTCCGAAGACAGGGTAGTGCTCCGTCATGCCGCACGTAGCCGAGGCCGGGTTGTCGAGGAGGGCCTTCGGGGCTTCCTGGTTCGAAACCGGATGGCCGGCGTGATCCTGGTTCGCCCGCAGCTTGTGGCCGGCGGCAAAGCCGCTTGAATTCTCGACCGATGCAAGTCCATTACTGGACCGAACGCTCCGCTCGGTCGTTGGCCGATCTTCTGGAATCCGTCTCGTCGAATGCTGTGTTCCTCGGCGAGCCGGGATTCGAGCTGGGCATTCCGGAAGGAAGCCTGGACCGCATGGCCGCCGTCCTCGACGACTGGGATGCCGGCATCGTCTACTCGGATTCTGCTGATCAGGCCCGCATCGACTACCAGGTGGGCAGCGTCCGCGACGACTTCGACTTCGGGCCCCTGATCGGTCTGTCCGTCCCGCGCGCCCGGGCCGCGTGGGATCGACACGGAACTCCCGCGGAAGATCTCAGATGGGGGGCGTTGTATGACCTTCGGCTCAAGCTCTCCACAAGACACCCGCTGGTTCGGATTCCGGAGCCACTGTACAAGACCGCCGGCCTACACCGACTCCCCGACGAGAGTCACTTTGGTTACGTCGATCCCGCGAACCGTGACTATCAGATCGAGATGGAGCGCGTCGCAACCGAGCATCTCGGTCGTATTGGAGCGTACCTGGAGGCCGAGGACAACCGCGTCGCTCCGACCTCGGAGCGGTTTACCGTGGAAGCCTCGATCGTCATTCCCGTTCGGAATCGCGAAGGAACTCTCAGTGACGCTCTTCGGAGCGCGTTGGACCAGAAGACGGAGTTTCCGTTCAACGTGATCGTCGTCGACAATCATTCGACCGACGGCACGGCCGGCGTGATTGCCCGGTTTGCCGATCGCCGCGTTGTGCGGATCGTGCCTCGACGGACGGACCTGGGAATCGGCGGTTGCTGGAATGCCGCCGTCTCTTCTCCGGATTGCGGGCGGATCGCGGTTCAACTGGATTCCGACGACCTGTTTGCCGATGCGGACGTGCTCGCGCGGATTGTCGGCGAGATGCGCGAGTGCCGTTACGCGATGCTCGTGGGCGCGTATATGACGGTCGACTTCGAGCTGCGGAAAACGGCGCCTGGCCTCGTCGCCCACAGGGAGTGGACGCCGGAGAACGGCCACAACAACGCGCTGCGGGTGAATGGGTTCGGGGCCCCACGCGCATACGACGTCGGAGTGGCTCGGCAGATCGGATTCCCTAACGTGAGCTACGGCGAAGACTATGCGATGGGGTTGCGGATCAGCCGTGATTACAGGATCGGCCGCATCTATGATTCGCTGTACCTCTGCCGCCGGTGGGAGGGCAACACCGATAGCCGGCCGACGGTGGAACAGCTCAACAGGTACAATCAGTACAAGGACTGGATTCGTACCGACGAGATCCGTGCCCGGATCCGGAAGAACCTCTCGTCGGGCGGAGCGGATGGATGAGCTGGGATAGCCGCATCGTTTCTCGTGGCCGAAACTCGCTCCTGGATGCGGTGGATACCCTGCTCGCCCAACAGAGGACGGCATGGCCGCTGCTGCGGACCGGGATCGACAACGCCGCCCGGTCGCGTTCGCGGACGCTTTCGGTGGGTTCATCGCAGATCGATCTGCTCCACATCCCGCACCGAATGGCGAGTGTGACTGCGTCGGTCGACGCGGAATCCATCCAGAAGCGTTCGTGTTTCCTGTGTGCGGACAATCTGCCCGAACCGCAACGCGGTCTGGCTTTCGGCGACGATTTCGTCATTCTTGCGAATCCGTTTCCGATCCTGGATCGCCATGTGACCATCGTCCGACGAGATCATGTTCCGCAGACAATACGCGGTGACTTTCCCGTGATGCTGGAGCTTGCGGAGGTGCTTCCCGGTTCAATGGTCCTCTACAACGGGGCCGAGTGCGGCGCGTCCGCACCGGACCACCTGCATTTCCAGGCTTGCCGTTATGACCGAGTGCCGCTCGTAGCGGAGATTGGGCGCCTCGATCCTGGAGTGGTCGACGACGGCTTTCGACGCCTCTTCGTCCTGTCGGACGCCGACCGAGGAGACGTGGAAGCCCGCTTCTTCAGACTGCTCGAGGTCCTGGAGGAATTGGATCCAAGGCGCACCGAACCGATGATCAACGTGGTGGCGTTTGTTTCCGAAGGTCGACCCCACCTTGTCGTGTTTCCCCGGAGCAAGCACCGGCCGGAAGCGTTTTTCACGGGCGAACTGACCCTGAGCCCCGCTTCGATCGATCTTGGCGGCGTGGCCGTGTTGCCGGTGGCCTCGGACTTCGCGACCGCGACCGCGGACCAGATCCAGCGGGCATACGATGAAGTGCTGCTCGCACCCGACGACTTCATTGCCGTTGCCCGAAAGATCGGGGTGGGAGCATGAAAGAGGTCGATGTCGGCCTGGTCCAAGCGCGCAAAGAGATCCGCGTCGTGCTGGAAGGGGACTTTGTCGATGCAGCCCGCCGCCCCCTTGGGCCCGGTGAGTACAGCTTCACCGCTCCCGTGCGCCTGTCTCCCGTTCAGGCCGATGCTGCTTTCCTGATCGAGGACGTCACAATCGGCGTCGGCTTCCACTGGGAGCGCCCGCGCAGGCTTCGCTTTCGTGGTGGGTTGAATATCGTCGAGACGCCGAACGCGCTGACAGCCATAAACGAGGTCGGGCTCGAGACCTATCTTGAGAGCGTCATCTCATCGGAGATGAGCGCGGCCAGCCCCGCCGAGTTTCTCAAGGCGCACGCCGTGATATCGCGTAGCTGGCTCGCCGCCCAACTCACGAACGACGATGGCGGCAAGCTCGATGATGCCGTGGAGTTGGCCGGTGGCGAATGGGAGATCCTCCGCTGGTATGGCCGTGAAGCACACGATGGCTTTGACGTCTGCGCCGACGATCATTGTCAGCGGTACCAGGGCATTCCCGAATCCACTCTCGACAGTGTTCGGAATGCGGTAGCGGCGACTGCGGGACAGTTTCTGACGTTCCGTGACAGGATCTGCGACACGCGCTTTTCGAAATGTTGCGGCGGGGTGACCGAGGTCTACCGGTCCGCGTGGGATGACCGCGATGTCCCGTGTCTGAAGTCCGTGTTTGACGGGCCCGTTGCGGGGCCTGAGGTCGACGAGGCCTGGATTCGGTCCAGACCCGACGCAAACTGCGGTACGAGTGATGTGGATCTGCTCGAGCGGATTCTTCCGGGCTTTGACCTGGAGACGAGGGACTTCTTCCGTTGGCGGATGGGCTACACGGTCGACGAACTCTCTGGTCTCGTCCGGGAGCGGACGGGCATCGACCTTGGCTCGGTCGAGGCTCTGGAGCCGGTAGAGCGGGGGCCGTCGGGACGGATCGTCCGTCTGAGGGTCCGGGGCAGCGCGGCGACCCTGACCGTTGGGAAGGAGCTCGAGATCCGGCGGGTGCTGTCCGACACCCACCTCTACAGCTCAGCTTTCGTTGTCGATCGTACTCGGGAGGGGTTTCGCCTGAGGGGAGCCGGCTGGGGTCATGGTGTGGGTCTGTGTCAGATTGGGGCGGCTGTCCTGGCCGATCGCGGCGCCTCGCATGAAGCCATCCTCGCGCACTACTACCCGGGCTCTATTCTAACTACGTTCTGACCCGCCGCCGGACGTCGGTCGCTAGGCCCAGCACTTCGAGGATCCGGATCGCGTACCAGCCGAGATCCACCTGCCACCAGTGGCGGCTGAAGCAGGCCGAACCCGGTTCGGAGTGATGGTTCCCGTGCCAGTTCTCACCCCATGCCGTCGCCGACAGCGGTCCGACCCACCAGATGTTTCGGGAGGAATCCACACCTTCGGGCAACCCGGGCTTGAGGTGCATGATGCTGTTCACGGCGCACTGTCCGTGGAGTGAATACGTCAGCCGGATCGCGCCCAGCCAGAAGAGGCCCGCCCAGCCGAACACCATATACCCGAACAGCATCGAGACAGCGACGAGCGGTATCTGAACCCTTTCCCAGAACCGGTATTTCGGTCGATCCAGATCCGGACACCACTGGCCCATCGAAGAGGCCTGCCACTGGTAGAGCCATCGCAGGTGGGCCCACCAGAAGCCGCCGTGCCTGGGGCTGGATACGTCGTCGATCGTGTCGGACTTGGCATGGTGATTTCTGTGGTTCGCGATCCATGTCGTCGGCGCTCCCGAAGCGTTGAAGACGGCGAAGAAGATCAGTATGTGCTCCACGATCGGATTGAGCTTGACCGCTCGGTGCGCCAGGGCTCGGTGATACGCGACCGTCGTCCCGATCCCACCGATCGAGGTGAGCAAATACGCGGTGACGACGACCGTCCACCCGGGGAAGGGATAGAGTATGAGGCCTACCACCGCTCCGCCATGGATCAGAAACAGGTAAACAAGGACCCAGACATTACTGCCCTTGGCGTAATACCAGGGTTGTGTCCAGGGATGTTCGTTAGCAAGTGCTGATTCCTTCATCGATTTCCTTGCGTTCGAGACATGGGTGAGAGAGGTATCGGTCCGGCGGCCGCACTGGTTAAACCCCACAGCGACCGGCCATTCTAGCACAGTGGGTCGCGGATCGATTCCCGAGAGGCTCCGCTTGAAATGGATTGCGGCCGGCCGAATGGGGGCTGATAATCGGTGGACGGTGACGCCGAAGACTGCAGCCTCAAGAAACCGGAGAGTGCGAAACGCACCCCTGCGGTGGCGCTCCACGCCGGCCGCCTTCGTGGGCCTGGACCTGGCAGGCTCCGAGAAGCGCCAGACCGGGTTGTGTTTTCTCTCGAAAGGCCATGCCGCCACCGAAGTGGTCTACGACGACCGGCAGCTGCTCGAACGCCTGGACGATCTCGCTCCAACCTACATCGGAATTGACGCACCGCTGTTCCTGCCTGCGGGAAGATGCTGCCTGCGGAACGACTGTAGGTGTCCCCGGGACGTCCACTTCAGGCAGTGCGACCTGGAGCTGAGGCGGCGCAAGATTCGTTTCTTTCCGATCACCCTGGGGCCGACGCGCCAGCTGACGATGCGCGGCATCCGGCTGGCCGAGCGCCTGAGGAGGCAGGGACACACGATCCTTGAAACCTATCCCGGCGCCGCCCAGGACATCTGGGGGATTCCTCGCCAGCGCGACCCGAAGGGCCTTCGCCGCGGCTTGGGAAAAATGGTCACGATCCGAGGCCGTGGCCTGACCTGCCACGAACTGGACGCCATCACATGCGCCCGTCTCGCCGAGCTATACCACGAAGGCCGCGCAGAGTTGATCGGTCGGGAAGATGAGGGCTGGATGGTGTTGCCCGGGAATCCGAAAACGTAATGGGAGAATCTCGATGAAAAAAGTAATGCTGTTGATTACGCTTCTGCTCGTGGCGGCTTTGCCCGCGTCGGCGACGTTCTCGATCGTCGCGTTCGATCCTGAAACAGGTGAGCTCGGTGTGGCCGTCGCGTCACGCTACTTCGCCGTCGGCGCTGTCGTTCCATGGGCCGCTGCGGATGTCGGAGCGATCGCAACACAGGCTAGCGTCAACGTGGGATATGGGCCACGCGCCCTGGAGCTTCTCAAGGAAGGGCTGACCGCCCAGCAGGTGATGGATCGCCTGTTCGAGGAAGATACGTTTCGAGGCAAGGAGGGGAGACAGATCGCCATCGTCGACAGCCATGGGAACGTCGCGGTTGTCACGGGTCCCGCCGCCTCAGACTGGCGCGGTCACATCCAGGGCGATACGTTTTCGGTTCAGGGCAACATCCTGGCCGGCGAAGAAGTCGTTCAGGCGATGGCACAGGCTTTTGAGAATACGACCGGCGAGCTCGCGGAGCGTCTCTACGCTGCGCTGTCTGCGGGCGACCGGGCCGGAGGCGATCGCCGAGGCCGGCAATCGGCCTCGATGCTGGTCGTCAAGAAAGAAGGGGGACGGAATACGAACAACGACAGGTACGTGTTCATCAATGTGGACGATCACGAGGATCCCTTCGGAGAGTTGCGACGGTTGCTGGACATCCAGTTGGGGATCAACCATTCTTCGGCGCTCAATCGCTCGCTGGCCGCCGGTGATTTCGATGCGGCCACGCTTGCTGCACGGCGCCTGGACCGATATCGTCCGGGGAACCTGAATGCAAAGATGCACTTGGGATTCTTGTCCTACCTGAACGGGGACATCGATTCGGCTCTGGAGGCGTTCGAACGCGCGCGAAGCCTCGACGCGAACAACTTCCGGACCTTCTGGGACCGCTTGATTCGGAATCGGGCGTATGAAGCGATCGGCGCAGACGAAGAGTTCGTCGGGCGGGTTCTAGGGGGCGGTTAACAAGAAAGCGATGATCTCCGGTATCGGAAATCATCGCTTTCTCGATCCACTGGAAGTTTATCAGTGCAGGTGCGGGCCCGGCTTCTTGAGATATTTTTCCGGGTTCTTCTTGAAGGCTTCCATGTCGGCCTTCATGCAGAAGTAGTAGGTCTTCCCTTTGTATTTTACGGAAAGCTCCGGGTTCTTCTTGACCTCGATGTTACACACGGGGTCCTTGGCCCTTTCCGTATCTTGCGGCCTCTGTCCCCGGCCCATGGCCAGGGCAGGAGCGATGGCAAATACGGCGATTAGCGCCAATGCCAAGACAGTCCTTTTCATCAAGAAACAACCTCCCCCGAGTTACCTTGTATGCTTGCCAAGTAAAACGAATAACTGCCACTGAGCACAATTGCAAGGAAAAATAAGCATCTGTCGCTACGGAACGGTCCCGAACCCCCACATTGCTGGTCGTCTGCCGGCGTCGAAAGTCTTGTGCTGCAGTGGGTGACAGGGGTAAAGCTACCACAGGCTGCTGGTGCGGAGTTGTGCCGTTCAGTCAGTTAGACGCCGGACTCGAAGGGAAGTGAGCACGACGGTGACTGGTGAACAGAACCGGGACCGTAGCGATCGGGTAACTCCGCGACAGGCATGTCGTATTCGACCGGGTGACCAGCGACCGGCCTGGCCTGGCTTCACAAATCGGTGAAAGAGTGTAGAATGTCTGGGGTTATCCGGGAGGGTGATCCGGTGTGCGCCTGACGTCGGGAGGTCTGGTAACTCCCAAGCATCAGGCGTTTTGTTGTTTGGAGGTCGAATGGGAGTTTGGAAGTGTCACGCCACCTGCATGTGGACGCTGCTCCTTGCGGTGTTGCTGGCCGGTGTTCCGCGGTATTCCGAGATCGCCGGACGGGCCGAGGCTGCCGCAGTACCTGCTCCGCTTCCGCCACCCTACGAGTTTCTCGAGGGTATCTTCGAACCCAACGCAACCCTTTCGACGACGCTCGATGCGTACGATGTGTCGGCCCGCGTGGCATACTCCGTGGCCGAGGCTGTCCGGCCGGTCTTCAATGTCAGGGGCTTCAAACCGAAGCATCCCTACCGCATAGTCAAAGAGCCCGACGGGTCTCTGGCCGCCTTCGAATACACGATCGACGACGAGAGTGTCCTGAAGGTCGAGCGCGGGGACGACGGGTTTGTGGCCAGGGTTCACCAACTGCCGCTCGTGACCGAGATCACGACCGTGACCGCGACCGTGACCAGTTCTCTCTGGGAAGCGTTGATGGACGTTCCCAAGCCCGATCCTCTGGTCATGGAACTCGTCGATATCTACGACGCGCAGGTGGATTTCTACCGCGATATCCGTTCCGGCGACGCCATCCGCCTGATCATCGAGGCTAAGTATCACCGCGGTGAGTTCGTCAAGTACGGCGAGGTCCTCGCGGCGGAATTCGTCAACCAAGGACGCCCGCTGCAGGCCTTCCGATATGCCGACGAGTACTACGATGAGAACGGGATGAGCACGCGCCGGTCTTTCCTCCGTGCGCCTCTGCAGTTTACGCGTCTTAGTTCCGGCTACACGACCGCGAGGCTGCACCCGATCTACAACACTGTTCGACCGCATCTTGGTGTTGACTACGCAGCACCGACGGGTACCGATGTCTGGGCCGTTTCCGACGGGACGGTGACCTTCGCCGGGACCAACGGCGGTTTCGGCCGGATGGTGACGATACGCCACCCAAACGGCGCGACGACCTCTTATGCCCACCTGTCCCGGATTCTTGTGAACGTGGGAGCTCGCGTGAAGCAGCGCGAGCCCATCGGTCGGGTCGGCATGACGGGTACGGCGACAGGCCCACACCTGGACTACCGGATGACGGTCAACGGCCGGAACGTCAATCCGCGCACGCAGCGCCTCGATCCTCCCAAGCCGATCGATCCCAGCCTGAAGAACGCCTACATGGCGTCGATTGTGGACCTGACTCGAGAACTCCGCAGCCTGGCGATGATGTCGGGGAACTGATGACGGCAGGACACGTACCCGCCGTCATCAGGGAAAGGCAGGGCTAGTCTTCGAGTTCTCCGTTTAGCTCCTGGTAGACCTTCCGCAGAGCTGTCGGGCCCTGGCTCGCCGAGAGTCGCCATTCGGCCAGATCGCCCCAGTTCGCCTGCTCGAGAGCCTCTTCGGCGGACAGCCCCATTCCGTGTAACCGGGTTGCCTCCGCGATCACAGTGTCCAGCGCATCCCGGTATGTTTCTAGCTCCTCCCGTGAGACGCCGGCTTCTTCGACGAACCCATGCCCCGGAATGTAGACGTCGACGTCCATCGCGAGCGCTCTGTTGGTTACCTCGCTCCATTCCGATGGATAGGCCGAGCGCATCGCGGGAAACACGCGGTTCAGGAACGCCTCACTCATGAACAGGACCTTGTCCGCGGGTACGTACACCGACAGGTCTCCGCCCGTGTGGGCGCGACCCAGGAACATGATTTGGATTTCCTTACCGCCCAGCGTCAGCGTCATCAGATCGTCGACCGTTTCCTGGGGAACGATGACCGGTGGAGAGCCTTCCCGCCGATTCGGGTTGTTCGCGGACCGTTCCATGGTCGCCTGCGACGTCGACGATGCGATGAAAGTCGCGTCCGACGGGAACGCGGTGTTGCCACCCGTGTGGTCTCCGTGATCGGAACAGATCACGACATGAGTGATCGGCTGATCAGTCATCTCGGCGATCATATCGACCATCGTTTGTGTCGCTTCGACATTTCCCTGTCCGTCGGCCACGAGCACGCCCTCGTCGGTGACGACGAACATGCTGACCGTCGTGAACCACTCGATGTTCTCGTCTTGGCCGGAGGATCGCAGCGCTTCATATGAGTAGACGCCGTCGCCGAGTTCCTTGATGCGCGGGAAGTCATCAAGCGACAAGCCACGCGCGAACGGATCGGCCGTGCGAACCACCTCCGGCGTGGCTGGTTCCGGCGTGGGTTCGGGCGGCGGTTCCGGAGCGGCGCAGCCCGTCGCGACCAGCATGATGAGCAGGAGGCAAACGGACAGAAACGGGTTTGATTTCATCGGGTCCTCCGTTAATTGGGGGCTACTAGTTGCGGGCTATTTGAGCACAGCGGGCAGGGGCGATCAAGTTTTGATCTGGCGCGTTTCTGGCGTTGGAGTAGGTCCTTCCCAGCCACTCCGAGGCCAGACTAGAATAACTGATGGGGCCCGACAACGACCCGCCAAAGCGCAAGGTGCCGACCCAGCCGGAGCTGACGGGGGCGCAGACCGGATTCCGGCCTATCATCCCCATTGCGTCGCCATCCGGCGCGTCAGTGCGGTGAAGACCCGCCCACGACCATGCCTGTCATCAGGTGCAACCGCCGCTGCCTGATCCGAGGTAAGCCCTTTATCTGGCTGACACGCAGTGAGCTATGGCCAATCGTCGAGGTAAATCGAGGCCAGCCGGATCTGCGAGACGACTCTGTCTCAGCTTAGCCCCTAGGGCTGAAATTCCCTTGATTCTTGTCCGACCCGTTGCCTAGAATGGCTCAAACCCCGTTTTACCTGAAAAACGGAAAAGAATATCAAAAGAGCTCTAAATGACTGGAAGTGCGAAAGCCAGCATCCTTTTGGTCGATGACGACTCTGCTGTGCTCAGGACGACGAAGCGAGTCCTGGGCCACGCCGGTTGTCTCGTGGATTCCACGACCGACCCTAAGCGTGCGATCGAAATGTTGTCGGCCGAGCCGTACCGGCTTCTGATCACCGACATCAGTATGCCGGACATGACCGGTCCTGAACTCGCCCGTGAAGCCTTTCGCATTCGTCCCGATGTGAAGGTACTGTTCATTTCGGGCGGATTCGAGCAGGGTGTTCGGTTTCGGTGGAGCGATCCCCAGCTCGATAAGCCGTTCACCCCCGACCAACTTCTCGACGAGATCCGCAAGATCCTCAAGGGCCGCCTGGGGACGGAAGATCCTTCCAGGCGAACCGTCACCGAGGTTGTGTGGCACGGTCGGGAGCGACGCACTCTGACGCGTTCCTGAACGTTTCTGGCAGGCCGGATAGAATTCAAATCATTTCAGATTTGACATCTTGCTGTAGCGGCGGTCTATGACCGCCGAATTCCCGATTCGCCCAGTTCGAGCTTCTCATCTCCAGCTCATTCGGCCCGCAGTTGCCGTTCGAACTCCCCGCATTCCGACGTCGGGTTGTGACACACCTGGTTCTCGCACACGTAGGCCGTCGGCTTTCCGTCCAGGGCGGGTCGGTTGCGCAGCAGCGCGATATTCGAGTTCTCACCCGCGGCGACCACGGTACGGGGCATGTAGTGTTGCCGCAAGGTCCGGATGAACGCTTCGCCCCCTCCGACGATGGCCACTTCCCGCGAAGGGCCGATCAGGTAGTCCGCAGCCGCCAAAGTTCGGCCGAAGCCGGAAGGGAATTGTCCGATGAAGTCCCGAACCAGACCGCAGATCCTTTCCGATTTGACCCTGAAGTCGTTTCTGTCCATGAGTGAGCCGAGGCGGGCCAGGACATCGGCAGCTACGGAGTTTCCCGACGGTGTCGCGTTGTCGAAGAACTCCTTGGTTCTGGCGATCAACGTTTCGTGATGGTCGGCCGTGAAAAAGAATCCCCCGTTTTCATCGTCCCAGAACTCCTCAACCATGTGGTCGGATAGTTCCACCGCCCGGATGATCCACCGCTCTTCGAAAGTCAGCTCGTACAGGCGGAAGAGGCCGTCGACGATGTTCGCGTAGTCGTCGATGTATGCGTTGAAGCGGGCTCGGCCGTCCTTGAAGGAATGCAACAGACGCTGACCGTCCCACATCGTGTCCAGGATGAATGTCGCGCTGGTCTCGGCCACCACCCTGTAGTCGTCGCGCCCGAGATAGGCGGCGGCATCCGCGAACGCGGCGAGCATCAGGCCGTTCCAATCGGTCAGGATTTTATCGTCGCGGCCGGGATGAATCCGACCGCGACGCCGCTCAAAGAGTCGCCCTCGCGCCGCATCGAACGCGGTCGATAGGACTGCTGTTTCGATGCTCTCACTGGCCGCGAACTCCTCTGGGGGTAGAGGCATGTTCAGAATGTTGCTGCCTTCGAAGTTGCCTCGATCAGTCACGTCCAGGAATCGCGCTAGCAGCCCGCTGTCTCGGCCAATGACTTCGTCGAATTCAGCCCGATCCCAGACGTAGAACTTACCTTCCACGCCCTCGCTGTCGGCATCGAGCGTTGAGTAGAATCCGCCGTTCGGGTCGCGCATCTCGCGAACTACGAAGTCGAGCGTTTCCTCGACGACGCGTCTGAAGAGCGGATCACCCGTGACTCGGAACGCGTCCAGGTAGATGCGGGCGAGGAGCGCGTTGTCGTAGAGCATCTTTTCGAAATGAGGCACGAGCCATGCTTCGTCGGTCGAGTACCGGTGGAATCCCCCGCCCACTTGATCGTAGAGTCCCCCGAGCGCCATCTTGCGGAGAGTCAGCGTGACCATGTCGAGCGTCGGGGCGTCTCCGGTCCTGGCGTGCTGCCGCAGCAGAAAATCCAGCGTCATGCTCGACGGGAACTTGGGCGCTTGACCAAAACCGCCGTATCGAGCGTCGAACTGGGAGGCGATGCCATCGCTCGCGCGTTCGAGCAGAGGCAGGTCGATCCGGCCGGAACCGCTTCGGCGGTTCGCCTGGGACTGGATTTGTTCGATGACTTTGCGCGCGTTGGAAGCGACGTCGTTCCTGCGGTCCCGGTACGCCTCGGCGATGGCGTTCAAGACGCGTCGAAAGCCGGGCCTGCCGTACTGGTCGTCCGGCGGAAAGTAGGTTCCGCCGTAGAACGGTTTTCCGTCGGGAGTCAGGAAGACCGTCAGCGGCCAGCCGCCGCTACCGCTCATCAACTGGACCGCGCTCATGTAGATCTGGTCCAGGTCCGGCCGTTCCTCCCGGTCGACTTTGATGTTGACGAAATGCCTGTTCATCAACTCCGCCATGCTCTCGTCCTCGAACGACTCCCGTTCCATTACGTGACACCAGTGGCAGGCCGAATAACCAATGCTGAGAAGGATCGGCTTGTCCTCGCTGCGTGCGCGTTCGAGCGCGGCATCCCCCCACGGGTACCATTCCACGGGATTGTGAGCGTGTTGGAGCAGGTACGGACTGGTCTCAGTCGCGAGATGATTGGTGTGGCGGTGCTCATCCATGCGTCGGAACCTCGGTTGTCGGAGAGATAAATCGCTCGCGTGCGATCAGGCGATAGCTTCCTTCAGCTTTCCTTGGTCAATCATCCAATGGGAAGCATGCCACACGCTGCATCCGTCCCTGATGACGATGACCTGGGGCGATTCGTGGCGGATGTTCAACTGTTCTGCGATCAGATTGGACATCGTTCGGTCTTGAATCACCATGAGGATGGCGAACTTCAGGTCCTTTTCGACCGAGACGAACTCCTCGAATTGCCCGAGCGCGTGTGCGCTGGTCACGCATGCGGTGCTGTGCTTGAAGACGACGACGGGCCGGGTTCCGGACAGTTCGATCAGCCTTTTCCAGTCCTCCCGGTTCCGGAGTTCCAGTTGACCGGGCGAATCCGTACGCCCGGGTCCACTGGTGGCGGACTCGCCAAGCCATTCTTTAAGACGTCCCAGCACGGCCTGCTTTCCTTTCACTCCTCGCGTTCCTTACTATATCAAAGACCCGGACACCGACCTGTCGGGCCATCAGACTTCTGCCACGGACTGCTAATTCGATTGTCTTGAACGGGAGGGCGTTTTGCAGGGCTGGGAAATCACCGACGATCTCGACCTCTTGCTGGCTGTTTTGCCGGATCGGATCCGGGCATCGCTCGGCGACGTGACGGACCTGGAAGAAGTGATCGAGATTCTGATGGACCTCGGCCGAAGACCGGCGGCGCGCTTTCCGGGCCGTTCCATGTATCTGGGAGACCAGCCGGTCGGGCGGGAAGAACTGGACCATGTAGTCAAAGGCGTCGGAGCGTTTACGGCCGACAACCGGGCCGGGATCGAGCGGACGCTCCACCGTATATCCGCCATGCGCAACCGCCGGGACGTGATCATCGGGTTGACCTGTCGGGTCGGCCGTGCCGTTTTCGGAACGGTCGATGTTCTTCGTGACGTCATCGAATCGGGGAAGAGCACCCTGCTGCTCGGCCGGCCGGGTATCGGCAAGACCACGCTGCTCCGGGAGAGCGCCCGCGTGCTATCGACCGATCTGGGCAAGCGTGTCATCGTCGTAGATACGTCGAACGAGATCGCCGGCGACGGCGACATTCCGCATCCGGGAATCGCGGAGGCGCGCAGGATGCAGGTGCCAGCGCCTGAGCGTCAGCATGCGGTAATGATCGAAGCCGTGGAAAACCATATGCCCGAAGTCATCGTCATCGACGAGATCGGCACCGAAGAAGAGGCCATCGCCGCCCGGACCATTGCCGAGCGCGGAGTTCAACTGATCGCCACGGCACATGGGAACTCGCTCGATAACCTGTTGATGAACCCGACGCTGTCGGATTTGCTCGGCGGGATCCACGCGGTCACGCTCGGTGACGTGGAGGCCCGAAGACGCCGCACACAGAAGACGGTCCTGGAGCGAAAAGCGCCGCCGACGTTTGACACCCTCGTAGAGATCCGTACCCGCGACCGGTTGTCGGTCTACCACGACACGGCCGGTGTCGTGGACGCTTTTCTGCGCGGAAAGAAAGTTCGGGCCCAGGTGCGCTTGCGCAGTGAGGATGGCTTTGAGGTAGTCGAGGAGGCCGAGACGCTGCCCGGCGAAGAAGCCATCCCGGTTCGGGAATCCCGTGCACGCCGCATACGCACGCGGAACTCCGACGGCAGGACGACCCTGCGGATCTTTCCTTACGGTGTGAGTAAGGACCGGCTGTCGCGTGCCATACGGGACCTCCAGGTACCCGCTACGATCGCAAGGAATCCCGCCGACGCCAACCAGGTACTGACGCTCAAATCCCACGAGAAGCGCCAACCGAAAACCCTCCAGGAGCTTGAGGAGCGGGGCCTGGAGATCGCCGTCATCCGCAGCAACACGCTAAGCCAGATGAAGGGTTATCTCGAGGATGCTTTCGGACTCGAACAGCAGATCAACGTTGAAGACGAAGCTCTACGGGAAGCCCGGGCCGGCGTGGATCGCGTACTCTCTCACGGAGATCCGGTTGAACTCTCGCCCCAGGCTTCACAGATCCGGCGTCTCCAGCACATGTTGATCGAGGAGATGGGATTGGGTTCCCACAGTACGGGCGAAATGCCGTGGCGACGGGTAGTGGTTCTGCCTACCCGGGGATAGGCCCTCCGGGATGTCGTGTACACCATCATCGGGCACACGTTGCTGCTCTTCCGCCATCGATCGAGTACGTGGCGCCCGTAATCCAGCCCGCCTTTTTCGACGCCAGGTAGAGGATCAGGTCGGCGATCTCCTCGGGCTGTCCGATGCGGCCGATCGGATGCGTAGACTTGCTTCTTTCGAGGAAACCATCGTAGGTGTCGGACGGCATTCCGCCGCCCAGATGCAGGTTGGTGCGAACCACGCCTGGATTCACGGCGTTGACACGGACCCCCTTGGGTGCGAGTTCCAGCGCGGTGCAGCGGGTTAGCTGATCGACGGCCGCCTTGCTGACGCAGTACGACAGCAAGCCGGGGAATGCGCGTAGGCCGGTGACGCTGGACACGTTGACGACGTTGCCCTTCCGTTCGGTCAGCGAAGGGAGAAACAGTTTCATGAGGTGGAGCACCGAGCGTACGTTGATGTTCATCATCCGGTCGTAGTCTTCCAGCGTTGTGTCCGTGACGCTCCCCATCGCGAGGATGCCGGCGGCGTTGACCAGGATGTCGATCCCTCCAAGGTCGTCGAGCGTGGTTCGGGCTGCTTTTTCGGTATCTGCCTCCGAAGTCAGATCCGCCCGGCACGTCCGGATACCACCTGAAGACAGGTCATCGAGAGCTTCGGCGCGCCGCCCGATGCCCATGACCGTCGCGCCCTCCCTGACAAATGCCAGAGCGGTCGCCCGTCCGATGCCGCTGGTGGCTCCGGTAACCACCGCAATCTTGCCGGTGAAACTAATCACTCTATCTCCGTGAATACCAGATCTACTGCCCACAGTTCCGACTTTTCGAGTTCGAGGGTCGACCACACCCACCCGCCTGCGGGCAGGCGGTCGAATTCGGGCCAGATGCCGGCAGGCGTCACTCGGTCGCCATACACGATTCCCTTGTCGAGGAAATAGGTCGGGTCGATTCCGACCCAGAGACCGGGCCGAGGGCCGCCGACGTCGGCAATTTTTACCGGCGCTCCGGCGCTCTGGACAATCGTCCACAGCGCGTTCCTGTACCAATAAAGAATGCGCTCTCCGTCTGGCGAATAGCGCGGCGCGTAGCCGGCGACCTGCAGCTTAAGCCGCTTGCCGCCCGATGCGGACACGGTCCACAGGCTCAATACACCGCCGCGCTCCGACGAGAAAACGATCGTCCGTCCGTCAGGTGACCAGTCGGGTGCATCGTCGATCTCCCGGGCATCGGTTAGCCGAAACGGGATGCCGCTATGCACGTCGACTTTCCAGACATCCTTGTTGCCGTCCAGATCGATCCGGGCGTAGACGATCTCGTTGCCGTTCGGAGAATACCTTGGGTGCTGGCCGAGTGCGACGTAACGTGGTGGCTCAATGCCGTCGAGGTCGGCTTCCCAGATTTCGAAGGCGCCACGA
This sequence comes from Terriglobia bacterium, assembly GCA_965206125.1. Taxonomy (GTDB): domain Bacteria; phylum Acidobacteriota; class Terriglobia; order 20CM-2-55-15; family 20CM-2-55-15; genus CAXWPM01. The sequence continues at coordinate 57,291 of CBDBIN010000017.1, read as the reverse complement.
TTCGCGACCGTGTACGCGACCGAGGTGCTGTCGGGAGACACGACGGGATCGAACTCTGCCTGATCGGTCCCCGCGATCGTGAGGCCTGAAGATGTTTCGATGTCGGATTCGATGAAGTGTCGGGGAAGGACGATCCGGTCCCCGTGAACCGCGATGCCCAGCGGCGCGGCCGACCGAACCATCATCGGATCGGTCATCGGCAACAGGAGGGCGTCATCCAGGTCCACGTACCAGATCGCGAGGCCACCGCCGCGGTCGGTAAGGTAGATGATATGCCGGCTGTCGGTAATCCACTCCGCCGCGGTGGGATTTTCTGCCACTCGATCGGTGATAACAGGGAGCAGCAGCGCCGTTTCCACATCCACCCGCCATACTTCACCGCGTAGGTTCAACATCGACTTGACGAACACCAACTCGACTCCGTCGGGAGAGAACCGGGGCGATCGGATCGTAACGTCCACGTTGATGTCGGGCGGCACGAGTAGCCGCGCTTCGTCGTCCGGCGCCCCCAGCCAGAGTCCGCGGTCGCGCACGAAAGCCATCGTCCCGGTTGCGGACCACGTCATATCGGTCGCGTTGGCCAGGGCCAGAACTTCACCGTTGCCTTCGTCGTCAATGCTGAACGTGTTTGTTCCGCGTGCAAACGTAATCCGAGAACCGTCGTGTGTCCAATACGGGGTGGATTCTGCCACCTCCGTTTCCGTCAGTCTACGGCTGGATCCGGCCGCCAGGTCGACCACCCAAAGATCGCCCGAGGAGACGACGGCGATCCGGTTTCCGTCTGGAGCGATCGCCAATTCGGTCTCGACGCCTTCGACGTCGATCAGAGCGAATACGTTCGGGGCATCGAGGATCCGCTCCACCTCACCCGTGAGTGACAACAGCAGAGCCGCGCCCACAATGAGCGTAGTGGCAACGACGATCGGTATTACCGGGAGGCGCATAGACGCCGATATTAGCAGCCCGTGGCAGAAGTCTGATAGCCCGCGTTACGGCGACGTCGCGCCATATGCCAGCAGCCTGTGGCAGAACCCTGTGAGGCCGCTCACGGCTAGCAGCCCGCACTCGTGACCGAAAGTGTCGCGATTCGAGGAGCATGCCGTCTGAGCCTCCGCTTGGGTCGTCTGGAGATGCTCTTCGGCGCTGACCATAATCATATTAAAAACAACAAGTTAAGCTGTAATCAGTCGTCAATCAGGGCCGAGCACGCGTTTGGTTGGTACGGTTTTGGCTTTTCGGCCGTCTAACAATAGAGACAGCGGGCTGCCGTGCGGGCCGGGATGGTCCGCGGAATTGCCCGATTGAGGTTTAAATGGCCAAAACTATTGAAAAAACAAAGGGTTACAGCCAGCCAACGATGTGCCTCCAGTGCCATCTGGTAGTCGCCATGTTCCATGAAGCCGACGCGGACCTCGGAACTGGGGCTTGGGAGTGTCCAAACTGCGCGCACAAGTACCCTTTCGCTCATTGGAAGATCAAGAAGCGGACCCGGAAGACGAAGAACGGCAGTACCAGGGCTGCCTGATTCGGTTGAACAGCTTGCGGTCCAGGCGGCTGAACTGCCGGGCCGCACGTTCCGTCCGTAGGTAATTTAAGCCTGCGGGCGAACCCCCGACACGCCATAGCTCCATCGTTCCCACCCAAACCACGTTTGCCACCAGGCGCCACGGCGCGCTCCTTTCGAGCCTCGTCAGAGCAATTTGCTCCAGGAATCGGGAGTCGTTGCGTAATTCGCGATTTCGGCCCACAGCAATGCCGCCATTCATGAATAATGAGAGATTGGTGCTGGCATCCTCGAAGCGGTTCACGATCACGATCGGCATTCTTGTCGGGATGTTTCTGGCTGCGATGGAAGCGACCGTTGTCGGAACCGCGATGCCGACGATTGTGGCCTCCCTTGGCGGCCTGGAAGTCTACAGCCTGGTCTTTTCCGCCTACCTGCTGACATCTACAGTCACCGTCCCTGTCTGGGGTAAGCTTTCCGACATACACGGTCGCCGTCCTTTCTATCTGCTCGCGATCGCGCTATTTGTCGTCGGATCCGCATTGTGCGGTCAGGCTCGTTCGATGACGGCGCTGATCGTCTTCCGGGCAATCCAGGGCCTGGGAGCGGGAGGGTTGCTACCCCTGGCAATGACGATTGTTGCGGAACTCTACACTCCCCTCGAGCGCGCCCGCATTCAGGGTTACATCAGCGGGGTCTGGGGCGTGGCATCGATTGGCGGCCCGTTGCTGGGGGGTATCATCACCGATCAGCTCAGCTGGCGCTGGGTGTTCTACTTGAATATTCCGTTCGGTATCATTGCGGCGTTGATCGTCGGAACGCAACTCGTCGAGGATTATCCGCGCTCGAAAAAGCGGGCCATCGACCTGTCTGGGATTCTGCTGTTTACGACGTCGATCACGCTCCTGATGCTGCTGCTCATGCGGAGTATGAGCGGGTTTCGGCTGTCCGGGCCGAATGCGATGCTGCTGGGTGGGTGCGCCCTGGCGATGGGACTGTTCGTTCGCGCCGAGCGGCGGGCGGACGAGCCGCTGATTCCCGTCGGGCTGTTCCGAAACCGTGTTTTCTCAGGGGCCGCGGTCAATGGCTTCTTCTCGTGGATGGCGATGTTCGGCATGATCTCGTTCGTACCTCTCTTCGTCCAGGGTGTCCTCGGCACGGGAGCCACCGAGGCCGGCACAGTGTTGACACCCCTCCTCATGGGTTGGGTCGTCTTTGCCGTGATCGGAGCCCGTCTGTTGTTGCATGTCACGTTTCGTACCTTGATGTTGATGGGGATGTCTCTGATGGTGACCGGTTTCGTGCTGATGGACGTGATGGGCGACGGCGTGACACGGGGCCTCGTCCTGCGCAACGTGGCGTTTATCGGAGCCGGTATGGGGCTGGTGATGATCACCGGCCTGATTGCGGTCCAGTCGTCGGTCCCGCGAGGACAACTCGGCATCGCGACTTCGGCATCTCAGTTCTTTCGTAGCATCGGCGGCGCGATCGGAGTCACTTTGATGGGCACGATCATGACACAACGAATGAACGCGCAGGCTTCGGTGTTAGTTCAGTCCGGTGCGGATGCCGGAGACCTCCGCCAGCTTGTGGAGAATCCGAACGCGTTTCTCCAGCCGGCCTTCCGTGCAGCTTTTTCACCCGACCTCATTGCCACGTTTCAGTCCATGCTGGGCAACGCGCTTCACGACACGTTTGTGGTCGGCACAGTAGTGAGTGTTCTGGCATTGGTCTCGGTGGCGATGATGCCCGCAGTTCGGTTGGCGAGGTCGCAGCCGGAATAATGAGACTGCCGAAGAGCTTCTATGCGCGTTCCTCGACCGAGGTCGCACGGGACCTGATAGGGATGGTGGTGGTGCGTAAGCTGGATGGCGAACGCCTGGCGGGCAAGATCGTCGAGACCGAAGCCTACGTGGGCCCGCACGATCTGGCGTGCCACGCGTCCAAGGGACGGACCCGCCGGACGGAGGTCATGTTCGGGCCTCCGGGCTACGCATATGTGTTCATGATCTACGGTGTCTACAACTGCCTGAACGCAGTGACGGAAAGAAAAGGCTACCCGGCTGCCGTCCTGATCCGCGCGATCGAACCGATCGACGGAGTGGAGCGCATGCGTCGACTCCGACCGCGCGCCGACCGGGAGGTAGATGTCGGGAGCGGGCCGGGCAAGCTCTGTCAGGCGATGGCGATCGACCGGTCTCTGAACGCCGCCAACCTGGCCGGTCCGGATATCTGGATCGAGGATCGGAGGCTCGATCCGGGCCGAATCGCGGTGAGCCCACGGATCGGCGTCGACTATGCCGGCGAATTCACGGATAAACCCTGGAGGTTCTTTGCGGCCGGGAACCCGCATGTGTCGCGGCATCGGCTGAACTCCGGCGGAAAAGGCGGCGGTTCGCCTATTGTGTTGACAGTCGTCTAAAGCTGTAGCGGCGCTCTACTGGCGCCGAATAATGGGCGCTTGTAAACGTCGTAGACCGCCCCTACAGCATCAAGAAACGGTGGAAGGTGATTCTATGCTTCGTTTGGACAAGATCGTTCTGTGTTTCCTCGTCATTCTGGCTTCTGCGCTTCCGGCCGCCGCCTTTCCCGACTTCCTGGAACTGTTCCGCAGCGATCCGTTCCGAAGGGCCGGCGTGGACGGGTGCGACGTTTGCCACCTGGACCCTCGCGGCGGTGGGGACCGCAATCGGTTCGGACTGGCTTTTGAGCAAAACCAGTACCGCTTCACGCCGCTGATGCGGTTCGGGTTCCCGGATCGCTTCGAGTTTCCAACGACGGCGCTCGGTGACGGCATGCGCGTGCACTTCGCCGATCCAGAGAACGGATCGGTTGTTATCGAACTCGGAGGCGACACCTACCTTGTGGACCTGGCATCACGGAGTATTCCCGGCCTGGACACTTCCGACACCCCCGCCCAACCGACTGCACCAGGCGCGCCGTCCCAGACAACCGCCATACCGGTCGACGACTACGCCCGCGAGGGCGCGTTCTTCGGGTCACGAATCGTCAACCTGTCCAACGCAAAGCCGATGGAACCCGGAGGCATCGAGTTTCTCGTCGGTCACCGCTTTACGTTTCCGCTGTTCGACCGCGATTCTCCCTCGAGGCTGTTCGGGTTCGACGCCGGCTCCCGTACCACGCTGGGACTGCAGGTGGGCGTGACCGACCGGTTGAGCGTTTCCTTCATGCGCGGCAACCTCGCGCTGGAGAGGACGATCGAGTTTGCCTCGGCGTTTCAGATTGCGCGTCAGGGTGACTCGGCGCCGCTATCGGTCCAGGCTCGGGTCGGCGTGGAAGGGCGCAACAACTTTCAGGATCGTTTCGCCCCATTTCTGCAACTGGCGACGAATCGAACCTTTGCGAACCGATTCTCACTGGCGATATCGCCGGGCATCGCGTTCAATACCCGGAATGAGGAAACGTTCCTGCCGCCGGATCTTCTCTTCGGTGCGGAACACGACTACACCGCCTCGGTCGGTCTGGGACTGGGGTTGCGCCTGACACCGACTGTCTCGCTCGTCGGCGAATGGATTCCGCGAGTGGCCGGTTTCAAGGGCGAGCGATTCGACCGACCCGCCGTATCGTTCGGTGTGCAGAAATCCACGTTTCGCCACACGTTCGAGTTCGTCGTGTCGACGGCCGCCCCCATGACGACCGCGCAATACATGGTTAACGGGACGGACCGGTTTACAGCGGGATTCAACATCTACCGGAGGCTTCGTTAGCAGTTGGCTAACAGCTAGCAGCCCAACATGCGCTATTTATCGATCGCGCTCAGGAATTCATCGATAGTCGGTAGTTCGGTCTGGCTCCGGCTCACCGCGATCCAGAGGATCTTGCCGGACGGATCGATCAAGAACGCGGCCGGATAAGCGATGCGGAATGCGTCGATGCCCACAAGGTGGTAGACACCGAACGCTCGCGTCGTTTCTCGTTCCGCGTCGAAGAGAATCGGGAACCGGTACCCGCGCTTCTCGATGAACTTCCTGCCGCCTGTTATGCCGTCGATCTTCTGTGCAGCGATGAAAACAACGTCCACTTTTCGGTGGGTGAATTCGTCCGCTGCCGACTCGAACTGAGCCAGTTGCTCCTGGCAGTTCGGTCACCAGGTGCCGCGCATGAAGACCACCAGAAGTGTCTTTCCGCGGAAATTCTCGAGCGCGATCCACCTGTCGTCTGCAGTCGACAAGCGAAATTGGGGTGCGGCGTCTCCGATGCTTAGCTTGTCGGAATGGTCTTTGAGCATCTGCCGGTCATTCTAGCAGAGGGCTTGATCAGGAGTGGTTCGGCGGTCATAGACCGGGCTATCAGACTTCTGCCACGGGTATTGCTGGGGCAGGAGGGGACTATCGCCTGGCGTTGCCCCGACCGCGGGAGTTTCCGCGGAAGTTTTCCCCACCCGGGAAGTCGCCAATGCCCGGGAATCCGTCCCGGCCGCGCCCGGGGAAGTCCTGCGGACCGGGGAACTCCTCAGGTCTTGACGGGCTGGCCGGACGTGCTTCGCTCCGAATTTCCAATGGAACCGTCGTGGCGATATCGCCGCCCGGAAAGCTTAGCGGGTTAGTCGGGCTGGCCTGCGGCTCGTTGCGGGTCGCAAGCGGGACGACGGTGGCTGTTGCCACCGCGCCAGCCGCCACGGACGCGGCAGCTACGGTCGCCACGCTGGACACCGTGGAAGTTGCTGCACCTGCAGCCGCGCCACCACCGGCACCAGCCGCACCGCCACCGGCCCCACCGCCGGCTGCACCACCACCACCGCCGGCCGCGCCGCCACCGGCGCCACCGCCGGCCGCTGCACCGCCACCGCCACCGCCACCACCGACGCCGACACCCGGTTTCGGGATGAGGGCGAGCAGGGCCGCTATCGGCGTGAAACCGACACCGCGAATAGCGGTGACGATCTGTCCGTCCGTGATGGTCACGGTTTGTCCGGTGATCAACTCGGTGACGTCTTCGATGCCTTCATTCAGGGCGTGCGTGCTCTGGGTCGCGTTTGGGACAAACTGAGAGCCTTCCGTTCCTCGGATCGCGGCCACCGCAGTCGGCGTTGTCAACTCGGTCTCGGTGCCGACCACCTGCTGGATGTTGAACCAGAGGCTGCCCAGACCCTGGCTGATGCTGCGAAGGATGCCGGTGGGCTGCTGCTGCTCTTCGATGACGACCGTCGTTCCGACGTCGAGCGTGATCAGGCTCTGATCGGTGAACAACACATCAGCCTTGCCTTGGAGTGTGGTGACCTCGTCTCCGCTGAAGAGCGGGACCCCGGGGGCGTCGACCCGGTTTCGCAGAGTCGTCTGGAAACGCGTGAGGAAGACGTCGCCCTCGACAGCCTGGAACTGCGCGATCTCGGTCTGCGCCTGCGGGAGTGCGAACGAGGGCTCCGCCACCGGGATTGAGAAGGTTGGGACCAGGGAGGCGACCAGCAACTGGCCACCTTCGACACGCCTCAGGGCGCCGTGTTCCTGACGTTCAAGGACATCAAGCAGACCGTTTCGCGTCTGGACGACGTCCTGGTCGTCCTCGGGAAGCGCTGCGATCACACCGGAGACGGCTTCCAGATCCGGACCCGGCCGGATTTCCAGCTGTGGAGTCACGATAACGAAGTCCGTGCCCGACGGGAAATTGAACGCGATAGATCCGGCGCGAACCAGCAACCGCAGAGGCTGGGCGCTTTCGATGGCCACGTCGGTTGAAACGCCGAGCTCGATCCGTCCGCGCCCGATCCTCATCACGCCGCCGCTCCGGGTCCGCGTGCGGAGAACATCGCCCTCGAAAAGAGTGGCGTCGCTGAGCAAGCGCCGGCCCGACCGTTCGATCGTCCCGAGCAGGATAATGTCACCTACGGGCACCGCTGTGGCGGCGGCGAGGGTCGCCGGGGACAACGCCAACACTGCCATCAGTGCGATCCCCGTGATTGGACGCCTCAGCTTGGTCATGTAAGTCTCGCTCACCTATTTCTCGTCGAACTTGTGCACGGAATCGAATGACGCTGTCGCACCGGCGTACTCGACACGCTTCGTTTCGATCCTGGCCTTCATCATCAGGGAAGGCCCGTCTCCGGGCTCAAGTGCCAGCACGTGATCGAATGCCTGGTTGGCAGCGTCAAAGTCCGCCTTCCTATATAACGCCAAGGCATGCTCAAAGATAGTACGAATCTCGTCCCATTTCGGATCGACGACCAATTCGGCCGACCCCTGCCTTCGGTCGAAACCCTGCCGCCGCTCCCCATGGCGGGCCAGAACGTAGGTCCCCTTGATCTTCTTCGCAAGCGTAGGATTGCCCCGACGGTCGCCGACGCGCTTGTCGTGCTCGGGTGGAACAAGCCCTAGCGGCTCGTAAAGGGTGACCGCATGGTCCTTTCCCTTGACCTTCACTCGGTCCAGCTCGCGACAGAACACACGGTGTTTGATGGCCTCATAAGTTTGGTCGGTGACCAGGATGTTCGTGCCGTAGAACTTGTTCAGTCCCTCCAGTCGTGCTCCCAGGTTCACCTCGTCGCCCATCACGGTATAGCTGAAACGGTTCTGGGAGCCCATGTTACCGACCACCATCTCCCCGCTGTTTACACCGATCCCGATGTCGAAGACGTGACCGCCCGGAAGCTTGACGGTCCGCTGCATCTCCCGGACGGCCTGCATCATCTCGAGAGAGGCAATCGTGGCCCGGAGCGCATGCTCCTTGATCACGATCGGATGTCCCCAGAAGCACATGACTGCGTCGCCGATAAGCTTGTCCAGGGTGCCCTTGTATTTGAAGATGATGTCGGTCATCTGGTCGAAGTAGGTGTTGAGGAAACCGACGAGTTCCTGCGGCGTCATGCGCTCCGAGAAGGTGCTGAAGCCGCGGATGTCGGAGAACAGTACCGTCAACTCGTGCTTCTCGCCCCCGAGCTTGAGCTTTTCGGGCTGGTCGATTACCTGATCGATAACAGCCTGGTCCAGGTAGTGAGAGAACACCTGCTTGGTCTTTTTCTTCTCGCGTTCTTCGGTGAGGTACTTGTAGGCGATCAGCGAGCCGCTCGTCGTGGCCAGCGCCAGCCCCGGGTAGATGTAGCTCAAGACCCATCTGAACTGCAGGAACACCCAGACGTTGAAGGCCGTAAAGAGCAGCAACGCCAGGCTGGCGTAGAAAATGCTGCGAGTTGCGCCCATCTTCGGCATGTAGAGCGCCACGGCGAACCCGAAGACGAGGATCAGCCCCCGATCGACCATCGTCGTCATCGTGCTCCGGACGAGGTATCGCTGGCTGATGATGTTATCGATGACGTTGGCATGGAGCTCTACGCCGGGAAGCACCGGGTCGAAAGGCGTGGGTACGACGTCTCCGAGTCCGATGGCGTGCGGGCCGACGATGACGATCTTGTCGCGGAAGATGCTCGGGTCAACCCTCCCCTCTTCCACGTCGACCCAGGACACCAAAGGGTAGGTATTGCTCGGGCCGTTGAAGTTCACCATGTAGCGTCCGAACCGATCCGTTGGGATCGTGTAGTCGCCGACCTGGACGCTTTCGATCCGCCCGTCCTGCTTTGTGACCGTCACCGAAGAAGAGTTCGTGTATCGCTTCAACATCTGGAGGTCGAGTGACGGGTAGAGCCGGCCGCCCCATTCGATGAACTGCGGTTGGTGGCGGAGAAAGCCCTCCGCGTCGGGATGGAAGTTGACGAAGCCGAAGGAGGCCGCCGCGCTCCCGAGTTCCGGCAAGGGCATCAACAGATCTGAGCCCTGGACCATGGTCGTTGCCGCGTCGTTGCCGTTGCGGCGGACGGCGGGAAAGACCTGCTTCTCGATGACGAGTTCCTGCAGCTCCGGGCTGAGCTCTTCGACTTCACTCGTGCCCGTGGTTTGCTTCAGGTCCAGATAGACGCCCAACACTACATTGCCCGCGCGTTCGATCGCCTCAGCGAACATCCGGTCGTTGGCCTCATCGCTGACGTCCGCATCGGAGTACAGGATGTCGAAGCCGATGACGGCGGGCCCACCAGATGAGATGGCGTCAACCAGCGCCGCTGCATGGTGCCTTTCGAATACACGGGCCGAACCGAGCGTCGAGGTCGTTCGGTCGTCCAGGCCGACGATGATCAAGTCTTGACTCGGCGTGCGCGGCCCCCTAGGCGGAACTTGGCATCAAGCCAGCGCATGTCGAGGCTCGTGAGGAATCCCGTCGAGGTCTAGTCGAGCCGATTTGCTGCCAGAACCGCGAACAGGATCGTGATTGTGATGGCCAGGAGGGCCGGGAGCCGCCTAGTCATAGTCTGTCAAAACCGCAACGCCGGCGATGACCGGACGCGCCTTCGGAATGAGCTAGGAGCCTGCGCCGTAGGACGATTTTCGGCTCGGCGAATTACGCGAGATGGCGATCGATCGGTATCGGTGACCGGGGAATGGGCGTTTTGGACGCCGAGGCGCCGATGGGTGCGCCACGGGTGCTTGAATCGACCCTCGTTCGGCCTGATTTGCGGGCGGTATCCCTGTCATCAGGCTGCCTGAAGCCCCTGCATCCGCTTGACGTTCAATGCCAGACACACCAAGTTCCACTCGCCCTGGACCTTGTTCAGGCCGCGCAGGCTGAATCGGCGGAAACCGAGCACCTCCTTGATCCACCCGTTGGGCGCCTCCGACAGCCATTTGCGTCGGGCGTACTGCACCCGTCCCGCCGAGGTCGCCAGCTTCTCGGCCATGCGGGCCTTCGCCGGATGCCTGGCCGCGTCCACCGCGACCGCGCGCCGGCCCTCCCGGCCCAAGGCCACATCGCCGTCCACGCCGCGCGCCTCCAGCGCCTCAAGGTCGTCCTCGTTGCAGTAGCCCGCATCCGCCAGCACCGTCTCGGGCCGTTCCCCATGGGTGGCCTCCACCTCGTCCACCAGCGGGACCAGTCGACCCTGGTCGCTGGCGTTCGACGACACCTCGGTGGCGACGATCAACTGCTTCTCTCCCTCCACCGCCACCTGCGCGTTGTAGCACTGCTGAAAACCCTCCGATGAGGTCTTCATGATCCGGCTTTCGGGATCCGTGAAGTTGTCCTGCGCCTTCTCGTCCGGCTCGCCGTATTCCCGCTTGTATGGCCGCCCGCCCTTCCGGTTGCGCTTCGAACCGGGCTCGCGTCCCCGCGCCTCGTCGGCCTCCCGTTGCCTGGCCTCCAATCGCGCCCTGGCCGCCCGGATCGCCGCCAGCCGATCCTCTCGGCGGCGTAACTCCTCGGGTAACTCATCGCCGCGATGCGCCTCCCCGAAACGCGCGTCCTCCGCCGCGTCGGTCTCCCGCGCGCGCGACAGCAACGCTTCGATCTCGCCCTCCAGACGCCGCTCCTCCTCCAGCATCCGACCGTAACTCATCGCCTTGCGCTTGCTGGCGTTGGCTCGAACCTTCGTCCCGTCGATCGACAACTTGCCGAAGTTCGCAACGCCGGTCTCGCGCGCCAGACGCACCACCTCCACAAACAGCGCCTTGAAATCCGCCAAATGACGGCGGCGAAACTCGCAAATCGTCCGATGGCTCGGAAAATTCCCCGCCGCCAACACCCGAAATGCCACGTCCTCCTCCAGCTTCCGCGCCAGCCCTCGGGAGGAAAACACCCCCGTCGCGTACCCGTAGATCATCACCTTCACCATCATCTGCGGCTCATACGGCGACTTGCGACGACCGTCCCCCTCGTAAGGCGCGTAAAACGCCGTCAAGTCCAATCCGTCCACCAGATCGCTCACATGGTGCGCCAAGTGCCCCTCCGCCAACCAATCCCGCATATCCGGCGCCAGCAGCAACCCCTGATCCGGCTGGTACGGGCGAAACGTCGTCGGCATCGCAATCTCCTCCTAACTGCGACACAATTATCTCATTCACTTCCTACGGCGCAGGCTCCTAGGGCCAACAGCCGATGTTGAAAATCGGGTCTGCACTGTTGGGGCGGTCTTGGACCGACCATGATTCCACGCTCATAGAGCGACGCTACAGCTTCCGGCGATTTTTAACACAGGTTCCTAAGCCGGCAATGTACGTGAAAGGCGGAGCACGGTCAAGCTTGTTATAATCCCCTTTCAGATCCGTAAATCCTTGTTGCGCTTGGAGTCGGCGGCCTTTTCGCATGCCGCTTCTGGCGCGTCGCGGTACCGGCTTGAACACTCCACAGAATCCTGGTCTCGAGGCCAAGTTGGCCGCCATACCCGCCGGCCCGGGTGTCTATATCTACAAGGACGTCCAAGGAGCCGTTCTGTACGTCGGCAAGGCCAAGTCCTTGCGGAATCGCGTTCGGAGCTATTTTCAGAAGTCCCGGAATCTGGACCAGCGCAAGGACCGGATGACGGCCCAGATCGCCGATGTCGAATTCGTCGTTACCGACACCGAGGGAGAAGCCCTCGCGCTCGAGAACAACCTCATCAAACAGAACCGACCCAAGTACAACGTCCTGCTCAGGGACGACAAGACCTATCCTTACATAAAGTTAACGGTCAACGAGGCGTTTCCGCGCGCGTTGATCACGCGTCGAGTCCGTCGGGACGGCGCCCTCTACTTCGGGCCTTTCTTCCCGGGCGGCCTGGCCCGCAAGACCCTGCGGCTGGTCGAACGTCACTTCATGATCCGCAACTGCAACATTCGGATCGACGGCAAGCGGGGCCGGCCCTGCCTCCAGCACTACATCCATCGCTGCCTGGGCCCTTGCGTCGAAGAGCTCTCGGATGAGAAGACGTACCGGGAGGCCATCGAGGACGTGCGGCTGTTTCTGGAGGGAAAGAGTGCAGCGCTGCTTGAGAGCCTGGATGAAAAAATGGAAATCGCCGCCGCGAACCAGCAGTACGAGGCGGCTGCGCACTTCCGCGACGCCATGCGGACCGTCGGGCAGATCGCCGAGCGGCAAAAAATGGCTTCGACAGGCTCCGACGATGTCGACATTTTCGGTTACCACCGCGACGGGTCGCAGGTGGCCGTGTCGGCATTCCACATGCGGGGCGGCCGCGTGGTCAACAAGAAGGAGATGTTCTGGGAGGATCAGGAGAACTTCCAGGCCGAGGATTTTTTCGGTTCGCTGCTCAAGCAGTATTACGTGGACGCTCCGTTTATCCCAATAGCGATCCACGTGCCTGTTTCCTTCGAGGATCAGCAACTCCTTAAAGTCTGGCTGTCGGAACGGAAAGGCCGGAAGGTGGAGATCCGTACGCCCCGGCGGGGCGGCAAGCGCGAGATGGTGGAGTTAGTGCGGCGCAATGCCCGGCTTTCGTTCCAGCAGCGGTTTCGCTCGGCCTCCCCTTCGGGATCGACGATCGCCAAGGAAGTGGAAGAGACATTGGATCTCGAGAAGACACCGCGGCGCATCGAGGCATTCGACATCTCCAATCTGCAGGGCAGCGATATCGTCGCATCCATGGTCGTGTGGAAGGATGGGGGCCTGAGCAAGGCGGATTATCGACGCTTCATAATCCGGTCGGTCTCTGGGATGCCCGACGACTTCCGCAGCATGCGTGAGGTCGTGGAGCGCCGGTACCGGCGGGTTACCGAAGCGGGCCAGCGGATGCCGGACCTGATTCTCATCGATGGCGGTGTCGGTCAGCTCCACGCCGCGCAGGCGGCGCTCGATGCTTTGAACATCGTCGACCAGCCGCTGTCCAGTATCGCGAAGCGAGAAGAGACCATCTACATCGCGGGCAGGGAGGACGAGCCGATCCAGTTGGATCCCCGGTCTCCGGTGCTTCGCCTGATCCAGCAGATCCGCGACGAGAGCCACCGGTTCGCCGTCACTTTCCATCGGAGTCGGCGTGCACGCCGTCAGAGGGAAAGCGAACTGTTGGAGATTTCCGGTGTCGGGGAGCGGACGACCCGTCGCTTGCTCGACCACTTTGGATCCCTCAAAAAGGTCCGCGCGGCACCGCCGGATGAACTCCGGAAGGTGGTCAATCGGCGGCAGGTCGACGCGATCTGGAAGCATTTTCATCCAAACGAACCACCCTCCTGAAGATCGGGCCCCGAGTCGTTCAAAGCGTTTCCAGGGGTGTGGGTCGGCACTGGGGGACCCCATGCTCCTGTGATACCATTTAAGAGAGTAACGGAGGTCTACATGAGTGATAGCTTTGGAGATAAGTTTCTCTACTTTCTTGTCGGTGCCGGTGTCGGCAGCGTGGTTGCGCTGCTGTTTGCGCCCAAGTCCGGTCGCGAGACCCGCGAGGAGATTAGCCGCCGCGCGACCGAAAGCCGCGAGGTTCTGAACCGGAAGGTGGAAGAAGGCCGGCACTTCGTCGAAGACAGCCGCCGCCGCGTTAACACTGAAGTGACTTCGATAGTCGATCGCGGTAAAGAAGAGGTCGACGGCCTCCTCGACAAGGGAAAGACCGTCGTGCAGCGGCAGAAGGATCAGTTTTCCGCCGCTTTCGAAGCCGGGAAGGAAGCATACCTTCACGACAAGGATAGTTCGGACTGAGCGGAGGCCGTTTTGGAAAGTCTGATGACTCTGTTCGTAGGTCTCACGGCCGCCGCCGTGATGCTGCAGGCCGGCATCCTGATCAGCCTCTACCTGCTGTCCCGCAGGGTTGCAGATCAGGTGGAGTCGACGCTAGGGCAGGTGCGCGAACTGGCGCCGCCGCTCAAGACGATCACCGAGAATCTGAAGACCGTGTCCGAGGACGCCGTCGAGATCGGAAAGGCCGCGAGGCAGCAGTTCGCCCGGGTGGAAGAGATGATCGGGGAAACCGGACAGACGCTCCAGCAACAACTCGAGAAAGTGGACCAGATGAGCCGCGAGGTGACCGAGCGCGTCAACGAAACGGTCGATGTCGTTCAGGATTCCATCATCCGCCCGGTTCGTGAGGTCGGCGCGCTCGCCCGGGGCATCACGCGCGGCCTCGACGTTTTGTTGCACCGGAAGGACCGCAGCACGGTAGATAAGGCTCGCCAGGACGAAGAACTCTTCATCTGATCGCGGCAAGCGCGGCGTTCTCAGCCCTCCGTCCGCCGCTGTTATTCTGTTCCGCCCGGATCGCCCATGTCGCAGCCCGATAACATCGAAATTCCGCTGTTTCCCATGCCGAACGTCGTTCTGTTCCCGAGCGTCATGCTCCCCCTGCACATTTTTGAAGAACGCTACAAGACGATGATCAATGAGTGCGTCGACGAGGATGCGCCGTTCGGCGTCGTATGGCGCAACGGCGACGGGGAGAACGCCACGACGATCCAACAGGCCGGGGTCCTGGCTCGTGTCGCCCAGGTGGAACGCCTGGATGAAGGACGCATGAATATCTATGCGGAAGGCGAAACCCGGTTCCGCATCGTTCGCTTCTCGGGGCAGGAGCCGTGCTGGCGCGCCCAGGTGGAGCGATTCGACGACCGCTCCGAACCGGAACCGCGGCTCTCCTCGCTCCGCAACGCGCTCGGAGGCCTGTACCTGGAGGCCTACCGGAAGGGGCTGGCGCTGACTGGCGAACGGCCCGGCAAATTGGAGCTCCCGGACTCTCCGTCTGACCTCTCGTTTATGGTCGCCTACGTCCTGGACATGGATTTCGAGGAGAAGCAACGGTTGCTGGAAATGACCTCGACCGAGGAGCGCCTGACCACGCTTATCGAGTACCTGAAGCACGCCAACGAACGCCTCAAGCAGCAGATTCACCAGAAGCGCATCGCCGAAACCGCCCGCGGAAATGGAGACCTGGGCCGCCCGAACGGTATATGAAGCCATCGCAAATCGACTATTGCAGATTGGGAATTGGACATCGTTCATTGGAAATTGATCGATCGATCATCTTCTCGGATTGTCGTTGATGGAGAAATCGTACAAGCGCTGGCTTATCACAGGCCTGGCCCTGGTTGCTGTTGTCGGAACCGTAGGCAGCTACGTGCTGTTGAACTGGCTTGGCGCGATCGAGCAGCGGCTCATCGAGATCGGTGGCGACGTTGCTTCGGTGGTTGATCAGGTCGATCGTGCGGTTGGTGCGGCCGACGAAGCGGTCCGGAAATCCGAGGAGGCTCTGGATCGGGCAGCCGAGGCCGAGCAGAATGCATTAGAGGCTGCGGGCGGTCGCGCCCAGGCGGAGCAGGCGCAACGTCAGGCCGAAGTCGAATCAGCGGAGGCCCGGGCGAGGGCGGCCGTTGCGATCGAGGAAGCCGATGTGGCCCGCGCCGAGACCGAGCGCGTGAGGCGCGAACGTCAGGCAGAGTTCGACCGCCTGCAGGAGGCCTTGAGCCGTATCGTCGAGACCCGGCGCACTGCGCTCGGCCTGGTGATGAACCTCGGCAGTGATGCCATCGAGTTCGATTTTGACCGTGCCGAACTCCGGCCCGAAAACCGTGAGCTCCTGAGCCGTATCGTGGGAATCCTGCTGAGCTCGGAAGGGTACTCGCTCTACGTCTATGGCCATACCGACGATGTCGGCTCGGCCGATTACAACTTGGAACTGTCGGAGAGGCGCGCCGAGGCCGTGCGGGATTACCTGGTCGAGACCGGCATTGACGGGGCCATCATCGACACGAAGGGTTATGGAAAGTCCAGCCCCCGAGTTGACGGGATCGACGCGGAATCGCGTGCGAAGAACCGACGGGTCGAGATTGGAATCGTCGACGTCCGGATCGAGGTAACCGGTCCACCGGAGCTCTGACGGACACCTTCGGCACGGGCTGAGTTGCCGGACCGCTGGCAACCGGTCGCCCGCTACTGGTATGGCGTCATGCGCTGCCGCTATTGGCGGAACGGGGACTACCCGGTCGCTACCGCTCCCGGTTCCGGCTTGATCGCTCCCGGTCGCTACGACTATCGGCGGAACCGGGATTACCCGGTCGCTACAGCTCCCGGTACTGGCTCAGTCTTTCGCTGCAAACATCTCGATTTCGACGAGCCCCCTTGTCGACATCAACGCCGCGCCTACAGTCGCCCGCGGTGGCGGGCCCTCCACCACGAACTCCCGATACACGTCGTTCATCGCACCGAAGTTTCGTACGTCGGTAATGAACACGCTCGAGTTGACGACATCGGTGAAGTCCATGCCCGCCTCGCCCAGAACACTCGTGATCTGCTCCATGACGGCGCGAGTCTGCCCGGGCATGTCGCCTTCGAGCTCCCGACTGCCGCGGACGAACCCGGACATAAAGAGCATATTGCCAACCTTGATACCGGAGCTCAGCGTTTCGCCTGCACTACCGATCTGCTCCTTTTCACCTTTGACGCCCATCAGCATTATTTCCACTTTGGTTTCCGGGCTCATGAGCCGCCCTCGGACGGTCGCCCGCGTCGGAGGGACGTCCCCAAAGTACGTCCGGTAGGCCTGGTTCATCCCGCCGAAGTCACGCGTGTCGGCAAGATAAACGCGGCTCGAAACCAGGTCGGACATCTCGAACCCCGCAGCTTCGGCGAAGGCCTTTGCGTTGTCGAGTATCTGAGCGGTTTGCGTCCCGATGTCACCGGTGACCATGCTGCCATCGCTCAAGTTCTGAGAGACCAATCCCGCGATAAACAGGTAGTCGCCGATGTGGAGAGCCCGACTGTACGGCCGAGTGTTGGAGCCTTCGCCGGGAACCGAGACGACTTGGGCGTTCCGTCCATCCGCGTGTGCGATCGCCTGGATCTCGACCAGGCTGCCTTCGAGCGCGAGGTCCGTTTCGATCGTGGCTCGTGCCGGGGGAGTCTCCGGGAAGAACGGCGCATACGCTTCGTTCATGCCGGCGTAGTAGCGCGCGTCCGAAAGATATACCTTCGTGGAGACGACGTCAGCGAGACCGAGACCGTCCGCGGCGAGGACTGTCTGCAGGTTCTCGATGCTCTTCTGCGTCTGCTCGGCGATGCCTCCGGGGATCAGGTTGCCATCGGCATCCGTGGCTACCTGTCCGGCGACGAAGAGAAGGTCTCCGGATCGAACCGCCGGACTGTAGGGGAGTCCGGGAACGGCCGAGCCCGGTGGGGCCACAATCCTCTTGGCCTGCGGAAAAGCCAATACGCTTGCGGTAGCGAATACAAGTGCAGCGACCAGGACCTGTTTGTTCAGTTTCATGGTTGAACGTCGTCTCCTTATCGTAGAACACTTTGGGCGATGATCGACTGAAGGCTATATGTGGCGGATTCAAAAGTCAAAACGGGTTCGGCCACAGGCTGCCAGGTAAGGACAAAGATGCCCCGAACATCGGATCATCTCCCGACGAGCTTCAAATGGTTGTAAGTGTTGGATATTTTAGACCTGCCGGGCTAACATCTACAGCGATCGGACTTTTCAAAAAATCATATCTTGAGCCGGCGCTTACGACCGTCGGTCCGAGGAGGAAACCGAAGATGAAGACCTCGCGACGTCAGTTTCTCGCGACGGCCGCCGGCGCGGTCGCCGCGCCTGCCCTGCTGCCGGGTGTAGAGGCTGTCGCGGCCCCACCGCAGCTTGGAAACCTCGGAATCGACTGGGGATTTCCCGAAGACGCCGTCCGCGTCGGGTTGAACGAGAACCCACTGGGCGTGTCCCCCGTCGCCGCCCGCGCGATGCTGAGTGCCGTCGTCCACGGCAACCGCTACTTGCGGTCGTCCACGCTGATCGACAAGCTTGCCAAGTTGCACGGAGTCGACAACGACTGGATTACCTTCGGCTGCGGTTCGACCGAACTGCTGATGAACGCCCCCTGGGGCTTCGCGCAGGGGGGAGAGATCGTCACGGGCAAGGAAGCATACCGCGACCTGCCCAACGAGTCGCAGCAGATGGGGATCACGACCCACATGGTGCCGCTCGACAGCTCGCTCACGCATGACCTGGGTGCGATGGCCAACGCGATCAACGATAGGACCCGCATCATCAACGTCACAAATCCGAACAACCCGACCGGCACGCTGCTCCCGGTCCAGGACCTGCGTGCCTTCGCCCGAGGGGTGCCCGCCGAGTGCGTGTTCTTGATCGACGAGGCCTACATCCACTTCGCCCCAGACGAGGAGGCCAGCGACCTCGTGCGCGAGTTCGACAACGTGCTGATCCTGAGAACGTTCTCGAAGATATTCGGCATGGCAGGCATCCGCGTCGGCTACGCCGTCGGTCATCCCGACATGATCGGGAAGCTCCGGCGCTACGGCGTGCGGAACAACGTCAACACCGTCGGTTTCGTCGGCGCGATCGCGGCGCTGGACGACACCGACCACATGGAGAAGTACAGGAACCTTCTGCGCGAAGGCAAAGATTTCTACAAGAAGGAACTGGACGCCGCGGGCATCGATCATCTGCCCAGCTGGACGCCGTTCTTCCTGATCAATACGCACGGTGACGGTCAGCAGGTCGTTGACGCGCTCGTCGAGCACAGCGTCTTCATCCGCCGGGGTGTCGACTGGGATCTGCCCACTTACGTTCGTGTCACCTACGGAACGATGGAAGAGAACCTGAAGGTCTTGGCTGCTCTGAAGCAGGTGATGCCCGAAGGGACGGTGCGGCAGGGCGCGGCGTAACACGCCCCTCGGGCGTTCAGTGGTGAGTGACGAGTGATGAGTGGTCGGCGGGCGCCCTGGCTCGCCGCTTGTCACTCCTCACGCGTCACGCTTTTCCTCCCCAATGTCCCTTTCCTCATTTCATCCGCTGGTCCAGGAATGGTTTTGCTCGGCATTCGACGAGCCGACCCCCGCACAGGTAGCCGGATGGCCCGTCATCGGGCGCAACGAAAGCGCGCTGATCCTGGCTCCCACGGGTTCGGGAAAGACACTAGCGGCTTTTCTGTCCGCGATCGATCGGTTGGTTCAGAGCCGGATGAACGGCGGTGGCTCCCAAGGCCTGCGTGTTGTCTACGTGTCCCCGCTCAAAGCACTCTCGAATGACATCGAAAAGAACCTCCAGATCCCGATCGAAGGAATTGCCCGGGCTGCCGAGAGATCCGGCCGCACGCTTGCGATAAGCACCGGCCTGAGAACCGGTGACACACCTGCCGGGGTACGCAGGGACTTCGTCAGGAGTCCGCCCGACATCCTCATTACGACTCCCGAGTCGCTCTACATCCTGTTGACATCGAAGGCCCGAGAAGTGTTTCGGGATGTGCGCACTGTGATCGTCGACGAGATCCACAGCGTTGCGGGAAGCAAGCGTGGCGTCCATCTATCGCTCACGTTGGAGCGACTCGAACGACTCGCGGGGCATCGTGTGCAGCGGATTGGCTTCTCCGCCACACAGCGTCCGCTCGAAGAGATAGCGCGTTTCCTGGGTGGACAGGACGCCTCGGGCCCCCGGGCCGTCACGGTTATCGATGTTGGCGGACGCAAGGAGATGGACGTCAAAGTGGTCTCGGTCGCTCCTGATTTTGCCAACCTCCCGGACCAGAGTGTTTGGGGATTGGTCTTCCCCGAGGTCTACAGCCTCATCCAACGCCACAGGACGACGCTGGTCTTCATCAACAACCGCCGACTGGCCGAGCGGGCTGCCGCCCGCCTGAACGAACTGGCCGGGGAGGAACTGGCCCTGGCCTACCACGGCAGCATGTCCGCCGAAGCGCGACGAGAGATGGAAGACCGGCTCAAGTGTGGGGACATTCGCTGCCTGGTCTCAACCTCGGCGCTGGAACTCGGTATCGATATCGGCAGCATCGACCTCGTCGTCCAGTTGCAATCTCCCAAGAGGGTCGCCTCGGGTATGCAGCGCGTCGGCCGATCCGGCCACCTGATCTCTTCCACGAGCAAGGGCCGCCTGTTTCCGACATTTCGTGACGACCTGATCGAAACCGCCGTGATCGTCCGCGAAATGCACCGTGGATGGGTCGAGCGGACCGTGGTTCCGAAAGATGCTCTCGACGTCCTGGCGCAGCAGATCGTCGCGTCGGTAGCGGTTGAGGACTGGCATGCCGGGGACCTGTACCGGATAGTGCGGTGCGCCTACCCTTACGAGAACCTCACCCGAAACGTTTTCATGAGCGTGCTGAGGATGGTCGCGGGTCGTTACGGTGATGGCGATTTCCGGAACCTGCGCGCACGGGTCTCGTGGGATGTCAAAGCGGACATGATCCGAAAGCTGCCCGGAAGCCAGACGCTGGCGATCACGAGTTGCGGCACGATCCCGGACCGCGGTCTGTTTGGCGCATACCTCGAAAACGGCAAGAAGGTAGGTGAGCTCGACGAGGAGTTCGTCTTCGAAAGCCGCGTCGGCGAGGTTTTCCTGTTGGGTAGCTCGTCGTGGCGCATTCGAGAGATCCGGATGGATCGTGTGATCGTCAGGGAGGCGTTCGGCGAGCCGGCCAAGATGCCATTTTGGAAAGGGGAGGGGATCGGCCGCGATTACGAACTCAGCCTCAAGGTCGGCCAATTTCACCGGGAGGTGACCGAGCGGGTCAAGGAGCCGGACGTGACCGTGTGGCTCGAGCAGGAGTACGCCGTCGATTCCCGGAGCGCCTGGAACATCGTTGCCTACCTCGGTTCCCAGCTTGTGGCAACCCGCGTCGTGCCGGACGATCGAAATATCGTCGCCGAGATCTTCCGAGACGAGATCGGAAATCCCCGTGTCGCTGTTCATTCCGTCTTCGGGCGGCGAGTCAACGATCTGCTGGCGCTCGTGCTGGGGCACAGGCTGCGCCGCGCCTTGAGGGTCGACGTCCCACACATCCAGCAGGACAATGGCATCCTATTTCAGATCCCCGATTCTGCCGAGGCAGTGGAGCCGGAAACCCTGGAGCGTATATTTCGCGAATTGCGCGGCGATGAAGTCCGGGAATGGATCGTCCAGGAGATCGCTAGGTCCCCGGTGTTTGTCGCAAGTTTCCGCGAGAACGCCATGCGCGCCCTTCTGTTGCCGCGTAACAAGCCGGGCCAGCGGACCCCGCTCTGGATGCAACGCCTGCGCGCGGGTGACTTCTTCGAAATCACAAAACGCTATGACGACTTTCCGGTGATTGTGGAGACGATTCGCGATTGTTTGACCGAACGCATGGACCTGGATGCGTTCGGCAAAGTCGTTGCCGACATCGAAAGTGGGACAATCGCCGTCCATGTGCTCGGGACCGACGTACCGTCGCCGTTCGCCGCCAGCCTGCTTTTCGGTTTCATCGGCGTGTACATGTACGAGGACGATCGTCCGCGAGCCGAGAGGCACTCGCAGCTACTCCAGGTGAACCGGTCGCTGCTCGATGAAGTGCTCGACCCCGCGGCGCGTTGGGATCTGGTCCAACCCGCCGCCGTCCGGCGGGTCGACGATCGTCTGCAACTCCGGGCCGAGGAACGTCGGGCCCGCTCTCCCGAGGAGCTGGCCGAGATGTTGTACCAGCTCGGCGATCTGACCACGAAGGAGCTGGCAGGGCGCGCCGCCGATCCGTCGTTTGTCGACGCGCTTCGCGAACAGGGACGAATTCAACGCTTCGAAGACCGTTGGATCCTGGCCGAAGAGGCGGAGCTATACGCCGCCGAGAATTCCGAATCCCGTAAGACGCTCCTGCGCCGGTACCTTCAGACCCACACCGCGGTGACGGCCAGAGAGCTTGAAGACAGGTTCGGATTCGACGTGATGACGGCGTTGGAGGCCCTGGAGGTGGAAGGATCCGCAGTTCGAGGCTCCTTCGTGTCGGAGGATGATGAATGGGCGCACCCGTCGTCGTTGGAACAGATCTACCGCGCGACACTTTCGATCCTGCGCAGCCAGGTAAAGCCCAGCTCGCTGTCAGAGTTCACACGGTTCCTGCTCGAATGGCAGTCGCGTACCGGGCCTCGGAGTGTGCTGGACGATGTGCTCCGCCAACTGGAGGGCTATCCCGCGCCTGCCGCGGTGTGGGATAGCCAGATCCTGCCGGAACGCGTTGAGGAATACGCCTCGTCTCGGCTCGAACACCTGATGTCCTCGGGCAAGGTGTTCGCCATCGGTACCGAAAGCGGGAAGGTGCGGTTTGTCGGCCGCGGTCGCGGCTGGTTGTTCGTCACCGATCCCCCGGAATTGTCTGCTTCGGCCCGACTCGTGGTCCGGTTTCTGGAAGAGCATGGTGCTTCGTTCTTCGAAGACATTCGGGAAGATGTGGATCTGCGGCTCTCCGTGCTGATCGATGGCCTGGCGGAACTGTTCTGGGCGGGCGTCGTGACGAACGATGTGTTCGCCGAAGTGATGCGCTTGCGCCGGACGTCGCTGGCCGATAAGGAGGAGGTTCGGGACCGTCCGCGCAAGATGCGGGAGTTCCGGCGCACCTGGAAGAACCTGCCGGGTTGGTCCGGCCGCTGGTCTCTGATCCGGGCGAAGGGAGCGTTGGGCAAGCCGGGCACAGCGGACGAGCGCGTGGACGAACTGGTTCGCATCGTCCTCGGACGCTTCGGCGTCGTCGCTCGCGAATGGTTCATCCGCGAACAGCTTCCGTTGACGTGGGCCGTCGCCGCCAAGGCGCTCGAACGGATGGAATGGCGAGGCGAAGTCCGTCGCGGCCTGTTCGTTGACGGCATTTCAGGACTGCAGTACGCCTTGCCCGCAGCGGTCGAATCGTTGCGTTCCGTCGGCGCCGCTTCGGCCGATGACGCCTTGCGCATCAACTCCTGCGATCCGGCCAGTCCCTACGGTGGGGGCATCCCCTCCGAGGTTCCTGTTTCCCGAACCCCCGGCCTCTTCGTCCATCTTGATGCCGGCCGCCCCGTTTCGGTCGACCGTGCCTGATCGGGGGATACGGGTCAGATATACTCTCGGGCAATGAAGGACACCCCGGCCGCCCCGCCTGAGGCTACGACGGGCGATCCGCGCTCGATAACGCGGCCCCACGATTCGCTGTTGACCTACTATGTGCTGGTCTCCGCCGTGGCGCTCCTCGCGTTTCCGTTCGTCTTCCTGCCGCTATTCATTCGGTTCAAGACGATGCGTTACCGTTTTGACGACGACGGCGTCGCGATGTCGTGGGGACTGTTGTTTCACAGGGAGGTCTATCTCACATACCGGCGCATCCAGGATATCCACGTCACCCGGAACCTCGTCGAACGGTGGATGGGATTGGCGAAAGTGCCTATCCAGACGGCGTCCGGGACCAGCGGCGCAACGATGAGCATAGTGGGTATCCGGAATCCCGAACCGCTGCGGGATTTCCTCTACGAACGCATGCGCGGAGCCCGCGCCGAGATCGACCAGGAAGCGCCCGCCCAAGACGAGGCGCTGGCCTTGCTCGTCGAGATCCGCGACTTGCTGCGAGACGATCGGTGAAGTCAGGGGGGGTAGTAAACCAAGGCACCGAGAAGGCGGCAGCGTGGGTATACCGCGGGATCTGGCGGGGCCTGTCGGACTGCTTCAAGGTTCCTCAACACCCACCGACCCTTCCCGTTCGGGAGGGGGAGTTCATTTTGAACTTTCATCCCTCGCGTCGGTATTTGAGCTACATCAAGCTGTATTTCTGGATCGCATTGTGCGTACTCGACGGGGCGATTCTGCTGGGTTGGACGCTCTTGTTTGTCCGGGACCCGCAACTGGGGATGCTGCTTGCGGGCCCGGCGCTCGTCGTGGCATTGGTGCCCGATATCCTGGCGTACGTCGCGATTCATCTGCGCTACGACACGATGTGGTACGTGATGTCCGACCGAAGCCTGCGATGCAGGCGTGGAATCTGGATCATCCTCGAGCACACGATCACGTTCGAGAACGTGCAGAACGTTCACGTGGACCGAGGCCCACTCCAGTACCTTTTCGGCATCTCGACAATCACTGTGGAGACCGCGGGTGCGTCGGAGGGAGAGGAGAACGAGTTTGCAGTCGGGAACAAAACGATCATGGAAGGGATCGGCAACCCGGATGAGATCCGCGGGTTGATCATGGAGCGTGCCCAGTCGTCGACAACCGCCGGCCTGGGAGACGAATCCCCCGATGTCCCACAATCCTGGACTCGGGACCACGTGCGTGTGCTCCGGGAAATTGTGACAGAGCTACGCGCACCCGGTCGAGTGTAGGGGCGGGACCTGTGCCCGCCCGACGCCTTCAATCTTCAGGACACTTGTCTCCCTATTTTTAGATTCTTGAATTGCTGACTTCCAGTGCCACCTCAACCGATCGATGCAACACAAGCGTTGAATCGTTCTGCTGGAGTTTCAAACTCCAGCGTCTTACGCGGCCGTTCATTGAGCTCACGTGCCACCTTGTTCAGGTGCGCCTGCGAGTGCACCGATAAGTCGGTTCTCTTTGGGAAGTACTGTCGGAGCAGGCCATTCGTGTTTTCATTGGAACCACGTTGCCATGGACTCTGCGGATCGCAGAAGTAGACGTCGATGTCGGTCGCCAGGGTAAACCGCCGATGATCTCCCATTTCCTTGCCGCGATCCCAGGTCAGCGATTTATACAGCTCGGTCGGTAGTTTCTTCGCGTGCTTGATCAGTGCAGGCACGACGGTCTTGGTCTGTTTATCCGACACTTTCACCAACATCACGTAACGGGTATGGCGTTCGACCAGGGTCGCAATGTAGGTGTTGTTCGATCCCACTATCAGATCTCCCTCCCAGTGACCGGGAACGGCACGATCTTCGACCTCGGCCGGGCGCTCACGAATCGATACGATATCGGCGAGATCCCCTTTCCCGTGACCTTTGTGACTGGAATGTCGGGATCGACGAATCGTTCGTCTCGACCTCAGATGTCTAAGTAGTTCTTTCTTAAACACCCCGCGCGCCTGCACGAATAGGCTGCGATAGATCGTCTCGTGGGACACGTGATACGACTCATCC
This sequence comes from Terriglobia bacterium, assembly GCA_965206125.1. Classification (GTDB taxonomy): domain Bacteria; phylum Acidobacteriota; class Terriglobia; order 20CM-2-55-15; family 20CM-2-55-15; genus CAXWPM01. The sequence goes on along the minus strand of CBDBIN010000017.1, from coordinate 32,222 downwards.
TCTGGATAGGATCGCTTCAGCCAGCCGGCGATCTGTTCGGGCGACCAATTCCGCCGGAGCTTCCTCGCCACCATTCGCCGTAACCGCGGATGGCGACCTAACTGACATCGCTTCGGGCGACGGGCCCGGTTCCAAGCCTGTTCATCGGCGACAGACGCCCGGTAGTCATCATAGCCCCCATTGCGCTGGATCTCCCGGCTCACCGTCGAGGGTGAACGCCCCAGACACTCTGCGATCGAACGCAACGACTGCTCGGCCGCGATCCCGCGGGAGATCTCCTCACGTTCCGACAGGCTCAAAGCCAACCTCGACCGTCGTCGTGGTCGAGGACGAATGCCTCCGGTATGCGCCAGCTGACAATATACAGACGATGACAGCTTGCCAAACGCTCGCCCGATCTCATGCAGAGATTCCCCTCGCCGCCACCGATCCCATACCTCCGCCTTCTCCGCCGCCGTGAAACCGAATCGCATCCCTTTCCGCATACACTCCACCTCTTCCTTTTAAGATAAAGTGTTGCGTCGATCCGTTGAGATCAGCAGCCTTCGAAAGAAAGTAGGGAGACAGGTGCCTGTCCCCATTTATCCCGCTTTCCCGAGAATTGAGACAACCTCTCCATGCCCACCGGCCCGTGCCCGTCCCAACGGCGTGGCATATGACTTGTCGGGTGGCAGCCATTGGTTGGCCCCGTGTTCCAGCAACAGCCGGACTGTTTCCGTATGCCCTTCAGCCGCTGCCCAGGCCAGGGGCGTACCATGCAGTTCGTCATCGATCGCGTCGACGTCGGCTCCGTGTTCGACCATCAGCAACGCATTGCCGGTCTCGCCCCGGCCCGCGAAGTGATGCAGCGGTGTCTTGCCGAGCCAGTCGGGCCTATTGACGTCGAACCCGGCGTCGATCAGTAGTCTCAAGATGGAGCTTTCAGTGATCGCGACATCGGGGCTGTCCAGCCGCAGACAGCCACCGTGTAAATGATCGACGATTCCCGGGCGCCTGGCGAGCAAGAGTTTCGCCAGGTCGAGATCGTTGCGCGCCAAGGCCTCCAGTGCGAAATCAAAGTCGTGACTGATCGACAGGTTGTTCCGAAGAGCTCGGGTGATCGCTTCAGTCGTCATGGCCCATTCCGGTTCCGTGGCTCCGTAACGGCCGAGCAGCCGGACGATGGCATCAGCCTTGTCGCCGGCCCAGGTTCGGGCAATGTGGGCGCAGTCCCCCGAGGAGTCGACGCTGGCGTTGGGGTTCGCTCCGTGTTCGAGCAGAAGCTCGGCGACATCGACATGGCCGGCACTACAGGCCGCAAACAGCGCCCCACCGGACTCGGCCAACTCTTCCGGCTTGTTAGGGTCCGCCCCATGATCGAGCAGGGTGCGGACGATTTCGCTCCGACCGAACCTGGACGCGTAGGCTAATGGGCTGCGACGCCCGGAGTCGAGCCTTGATGCCGCTCCCGGATTTTCCGCGAGTATGGCCTGAATTCGAGTGTGATCGCCAACGGCGCAAGCGATCGAGAGATCGTAGCTGGCGCCCGCGTCCAGAAGGGCTCGAAGCGTCGTCGCTTTGTCCGGGTACTTCAAGCCCTCCAGCTCCCGGCGCGTCCTGTAATCGTAGTCACCGTTGATCAGCACCTGGGCGGGAGTCTGCCCGTCGCTTCGGGGGCGATCGAGATCGGCCCCGAGATCGCTGAGCATTGAGACAAGCTCCGGCTGTCGTGTCAGCATCGCCCAGTGAACGGAACTGTTTCCTTCCACGTCGCTTGCCCGGGCGAGTTCGGGCCGATTCGCGAGGACCCTTTCGACTTCGGACCGCGTTCGTGACCGCATCGCTTCCTCGAGTTGGGCAAACTCGAACTGGAATCCGTAACGTTTCCGCACCGCGTCGACAAGAATCTCGTGGCACTCCGCGGAACCGGTTTGCTCGGTGCGTTTCAGCAACGGTTTCCAGCCGTTGGACATGAATCGGGAGCGTCCAGGTTCGGCGCCGGCCTCGAGTAGGAGGCGCAGGATCTCGGGCTGATCTGCATAGATCGCCAGATGAATTGGCTGCTGGTACCAATGCTGCGCGTGGACCAGGTTAGGGTCGGCTTCGAGCAACAAACGTACCGCCTTGACGTCTCCGTCACGGCAGGATTCGAACAAAGCCCAGGCCTGGTCGCTGTCGAGGGCGCCGACATCGTAGACGTAGCGCTTTCCCCGGAGGCGCTCGGGCCGGGATCGCCGTCGCCGTTTCGCCGTTTCGCCGGACGCCTCATCAACCGCGGCGCCGAGACGCGCCCAACTGCGGAAGCCCAACGTTCGGGCCAGCACAAGCTGGGTCGCGGCAAGCCGAATGCGTTCCGGATCCGCTCCGTCGAAATGCTTCTCGACGGTCCGGGTCGCGTCAGGATCACCCGCGCGGTAGGCACGCAGCAGTTCCTTCGCGCGCCGTTTGAGCTGCGAAAGATCCTTGAGAGCGTCGGGGCGAAGAGGGGAGTCTTGTTCGGGGGACATGATGATCTCCTTTCGACTGGCAAAACGCCAGGTGTCATGGCCCGGTGTCTGCTGCCGCGGGCTGAAAGAAGCTCATCAGACTTGAGGTAATATCGAGTGGCCTATGACGTCGTCAGTCACCTATGGCAAAGGCCACTCGCAGGTGGACACAGTCCTCTCCGCAGACACGGGGGCGCCCTGAAACGCTCGCAGCGATTATAGCCAATGGGCGGCGATAGACCGCACCCCCAATCGGAGGCGCAATTATTCATGAACTCATCAGACAGAACGGACGAACAACTGGTCCTACGGATCCGCGAGATCTTTGCGCAGATTCCGTTCAACAAGGTGCTTGGGCTCGAGTTGCGAACCCTCGACAAGGAGCGTCCCCAAGTCGGGTTCCGCATGCGGGACGAGCTGATCGGCAACTACGTTCGGGGGACGCTGCATGGCGGTGTGATCTCATCGGTGATCGACGTAACGGGCGGTCTGACCGCCTTCCTCGGCATGCAGCACAACCTGACAGATCAGGAACTCGACGAGAGGTTCAGGCAGTTCGGTCGACTCGGGACGATAGACCTCCGAATAGACTATCTGAGACCGGGCAGGGGAAAGGAGTTCATCGCAACCGGGCACAACATCCGTACGGGCACCCGTATCGCAGTGTCGCGCGTTGAGGTGGCCAATGAGACCGGCGAAGTCATCGCAGTTGGAACGGGGGCCTATGTGATCGCGTGAGCTTTCCGGCGGTCATAGACCGCCGCTACAGTAGAGCATCGAAACGGGTAGAAGCTAGAAGAAGACGCCGTGTGATCCGAGCAGGGAACCATCCCGTCAGGAACGGTTCCCTGCCCGATTTACCAGACTTGCCGGGAAGGATGTTATTGCTGGTCCATCGTCGTCCGTCCGGACGCGCGACGGCCGATCTCGACACTCTCGAATCCTGCTTCGCCCCAGTTCATCACGAAGTCGCTGAAGCCCTGGGCCATCCGTTTCTCGATATCCTGGGGGTTCGCCGGAATACCACAGGCGATGTTGAACTCGATGCAGGCAGCCAGGACTTTCTGGATCGCAGCCTCGTGAGCGACCGGGTCGGCTACGCGCTCGCCGTTTTCATCCCGGCGTGAGGTGACGCCCCGGAGAGTTCCCGAGCCGGGCCAAAGGACCCCGATACCCTTGACCGAAGCAATCTCGCGGGTGTTGACGAGGCCCTTGTCGCTCTCGATGATCGTCCAGTTGACGAGCTCGCCATTCGGATTAAGCGGCCACAGGTCGGCCTTCTCCCGATACTCAGCCTCGCTCATGCCCCAATACGCCGGAGCGTTGCCGACGTCGTCAGGGCGGGTGCCGCCTCGTGAAGCCAGCCGCATCGCCGTCAGCCCGAACAGGACCTCTTCGGCGCTTTCAGCTTCGACGAACATCTGTCCGCTCGTTCCGTAGTTGAGCTGTTCGCCGATGAGCTCGACCGCTCCGATCGGATCTTCCGAGATCTTGTGGATCTTGAGCATCATCGGATGCGTCAGCCGACCGTTCTGGAGGACGCCGCCGGCCTTCAGGCCGCCTATGAAGTCTCCGAAGGCGGCCGGCATGCCGCCGTTGAACAGGAAGTCGATCTGCTTGTTGCCGATCGCCTCTCGTGCCGCTTCGGCCGCCTGGCGAGCCGCTTCGGCCATCGGTACCGGCGGAGCGCCCCGGGCGCCGCGCGGGCCGCGCGGCATGTAGAGGCCGAACACGGGCTGGCCCTGTTCCATGAGATCGATCATGGGGTTGAGATGCCGGCTTGGACCCTGCGCGAGTACCATACCGGCCAGCAGGGTGACGACAAGGGTTGTCAGAATCAAGCGGGATTTCATTTTCTACTCCTTATGAGGCAAGTCAGGTTGATCTCGCGCATTATATACGACTGGCAGCCTGTGGCAGAGCCCCGTGCGCCCAAAGGGTTACGGCGAAACGCGACCCCACAGGGTGCTGCCACAGGCTGCTTTACGAGATCCCAAGCGAGCCGCGGCGCGGTGTGGTCCGAGCTTGCCGCCCAACAGAGGCAGCGTCCCGACTTTCGAACAGACGGACTCGCCTCAAGTACAGCTCTGACAAGTAGAGGAGGAGCGCCATCGCCGTCAGGTATGGCCATATCGGTGTTGGCGCAGTGACCGTAGCCGAACCGGTCGAGAAGATCTCGGATTCGTCCGCTCCAAACCGGCCGCCCGTGGATTCGCTCACTTCACGAAGCAGGTCGACGTCGGCCGGATAGAAGTGGTACTCCTCCGGGTAGGAGTAGGGCAGTATTCTGGAAACGCCGGCTTCATCGCCAATCAGCCGGAACACGAACGAGCCGTCCTGGTCGATCGGGTATCTGGCTTCGTAGGTGCCCGGCCCCGACTGCCTGACTTCGATGACCGCGGCGCTCTGGTCGGGATCGATGACCCGAATTTGAGAATCCAGTTCGTTACGGAATCCACCGTCCGAGTCCAGCGCAGTGATCGTAATCCTTGCCTCGCCCCCTTGCTTCTCGATCCGCATGTCCAGATCCTCGTCGTCCTGCCGACGCATCGTTTCTCGGACAAGCTGCGGCCATAACTTCACATAACCGTTCCAGGCCAGCCAGTCGACGGCCCAGCGATCCTTGACGTCCGACGTGAATACGGCGGTCTTTCCCAGGCCATACTGCCATCGCGCAAGAATTGGCTTTTCGGAGTCCGACTCCAACAGGACTTCAGCCGTGTCTTTTGCGAGCGTCGACACGTAGCCGAGAAGAAGGGGGGCGTTCAGGAAGTCGATCCCGTTCAGCACTTCAGCGTCGTTGACCACGATCGCCTGAAAGGGCTCCTCCTCGAGTGTCCCCTGGGTCGCGAGCTCGGTTTCCTCGGTGAAGATCTGAGGCACCATCGTTGCGTCTTCGATGAAGTAGGCGCGGCCCTTGCCCCACTCGGCGATATCCTCGAGCAGCTCCCGGTCGGCCCCGTTGCCGACCGCGACCGTCGAGACCGTCATCTGCGCATCGGCCATTTCATCGACCAGCCCCTGGTAGTCGTCTGGCAGCGAACGGCCGTCCGAGAGCAGGATGACGTGCTTCACCTTCGCCTCGACTCCAAGCAATGATGCCCTGGCTTCTCGCAGTGCCGGGTATATGTTCGTCTCTCCGCCGGCGATGATCATGCTCACACTGCGGTTGATCTCGCTGCGATTGGCGGCGGGCTGGAGTTGGACGGGCCAGTAGTGGTTGTAGTCGAAGGCGATGATGCCGATCATGTGATCGTCGAGGAGGACGTCGACGGCGGCCTTGGATGCTTCCTTGGCGAGCTCGATTTTCTGTCCACCCATACTGCCGGACTTGTCGAGGACGATGATAAGGGAGACGGAATCCTCTTCCTCTTCCAAGTCGAAGCTGACGGGTAGAATCTCTTCAACCCGCGTCATCGAATAACCCTCTTCCCCAAAAACAGAGTCGCCCCCGGCCAGGATGAAGCCGCCACCCAGGTCCTCGACGTAGGTCGCCAGAGCCTCCATCTGTGCGGGGGACATCGCGTCGGCGCGGACGTCGCTCAGGATCACGGCTTCGTATCCGTCCAGACCCTCGACCACGCGAGGCAGGTCGGCCGGCGTTCCCCCGACGACTTCGAGACCTTCCATCTCGAGCGCATCGGTCAGGTAGCCGGCGCTCTGGGGTCTGCCCTCGATGTAGAGCACGCGCGGGCTGCCTCCAACGACGATCGATTCGCGGTAGAGATTGTTGCCGGCGAAGCTGTCGCTCCCCGCCCTGACTTCGGCTTCCAGGGTCGTCGGTCCCGCATCATCGACCCGGACCTCGAACGCGATCCGGTTGATGCCTTCGACCAGTACGACATCGCGGCCCTCGAGCACCTCGTCGCCCAACCGCAGGTCCACCCTTGCCGACGTCTGACTGTGGCTGAAGACGTGGACTTCCACGGGGAACAACTCGTGGGAGGTAACGCGTGTGGGAGCGAGGAGATCTTCGACCCAGGCATCGGCCGCGAGGCGTGCCTGAATTGGGCGCGCAAACACCTGGACGCCCTCCTGCTGCAGCCGGAGTATGGTGTCTTTGACCGTTCCCGAATTCTCGTTGCCGTCCGACAATAGGACGACGCGCTTGATGTGATTGGGAGAGAAACTTCCGATAGCGCTGTTGAGAGCCTCTTCCAGATTCGTGCCGCTCTGATCCACGGAGCCGGAGACCAGACGGTCGGCCACTTGCATCGTCCGTAGTGCGTCCAGGCTGTCATGGACGATCGCGTTTGCCCCGAACCCTACGTAGCCGGCGTGGTCCGGCCGGCCAGTCGCATTGGCGGCCTCGATCCAGTCGATGGAGGACGAGATGGCCTGCGGCGAAACGCTTTGGGAAACATCGAGGACGTAGACAACCGACAACCAGCTTCCGGAGCGGCTTACCACGGGCTGCATCATGGCGAGTGCGAGCAGGACTACCAACGACGAACGAATCAGGGTCGCGAGCCTGAGTTGGGACGTCTTGAAGTCGGTCAGCGTCCGACCCCGCACCCAAAAGACGAATGGGATCGCGGCGACGAACAGCAGTGGCCAATATCGTTCGAAGGTGATCATCTACTCTCGGAATGCCTGAATCGCGAATCGCTTATCCGAATCTGCGCAATCTGTCGTGTGTCGGAAAAGGTCAAGTTGATCAGTCTCAAAAATCCAATGATAAAATAGGATCACAAAGTGATCCTCCGGTGGTAGGTCCACCATTCCAACCCGACCAGCAGCAGGGTGGCGAAGATCATGTAGAACCAGAGCTCGTTGCCGAGCGCTGGAAGACTCGCCGCCGCCCCGGATGCGCCCCGGGACAGAGAGCTCCCGTTGATATTCGATCGGACCGGGTCGGTCAGATTTGCAGCGACCCGAATCCGCCTCCCGTCGCCCGTTGCGGTGAAGAGGTTGGGTTCCGTTACCTCGATCACGCTGCGGCCGAAGCGTTCCGTTGTCTCGACGTTCGCCGCATCGAGGGAGGTCACGGTCGTCGCGGCGATCGGAAGTTCTACGACGCCGAGGCCTCCCTGTTCCGCCGGCGTTTCTCCGGAAAACCAGTTCAGCACGTTCTGTACGAAAATGGGGAAGCCGAGGTGCAAGGCGAAGTCGGACTCATCAAGGCCGAAGCCGACGAACACTCTCTGGGGTGTGGTCTCATCGACCAGGATCAGGGGCGTCCTGTCCGAGGATGCCACGATCCGGTAGTCCCGGGCGTCCAAAATCCCGGCGCCTTCGATCTTGACGTCGTATAGGGGGACTAGCCGCATCACGGGATGCTCACCGTCCCATGAGGCCACCGCGGGATCGGTTTCGATTCCGCTTCGGGGTGGCAACCAGCCCGCAGCGCCGGCACCGAAGACAAGGCTTGGTTTCGAGGGTGCCGCAGCCGGCACCACGCCCTCGAAGATGTAGGCATCGACGGTCGGTGTCTCCCTGTACTCGGCTGGGCGGACTAAGGTCACGTCCACATTGGGTGACAATCGAAGAAGCGTTTCCAGGTAGCCGTCGGTTTCCACCGTCACCAGAACCGCCCGCGTGTGGTTGCGTACGGGAAGGTATCCATAGGCGGTATCATCCAGCCCGAAGGCATCACCGGCCGCCCGGATGCCGACCCGCATCCCGCCGCCCCTGAACTCGGCGAGATCCAGTTCTCGCTTCAGCACCCCTCCGGCCTCGAGCCGCACCGTCCTGTTTACGCGCTGGGCACCGGCTCCGCTTATCGTGAGAGCCACGTTCTTGCCCTCAGGGGAGTAGTTCACGATCTCGAGATACGCGGCGTAGCCGGACGGGCTCGTTGGATCCACCATGATGTCGAAGGCTGTGATGCCAACGTTCGTGGCCGGCTCGAACACGGACGTAACCTCGGTATTCGCGGGCAGTTGGTACTGCTCCACGCCGTCCGTTACAAAATGGACGTTCGCGTCGTCGGGCACTTTGGGGAATGGCGAGTCCTCGACGAACGGTTGCATCCTGGCAATGGCGTCGTATGCCTGCGCGCGATCCTCGCTGAGCGCCGTCTGGATCCGTCCGGCCGTGTCGGTCACCATGAATTTCGCCGCGGAGCTGCTGCCTTCGATGATTCTCCGTGCGTGATCGACGGCCAATTCCCATCGCGTCCTTCCTGAAGATGTGAGCGTCGCCATTGACGGGGAGGTGTCGAGCACGACCGCCACGGGTCGCATCTGCCCCCCGAGTGCAGCGATGTGTGGCCTTCCCAGCGCCAGAGCCAGCAGCAGCGCGATCGCCAGAGCCAGCACCAGCGACATCCAGTGCCGAAGCTTCTCTGTCCAGGAACTCTTGTTGCGCTCCTTCAGTACCCGCTGCCAGAGCAGCGCCGACCCGACCACAATCCGGCGGTGCCGCAGCTTCATGAAGAACAGCACGATGACTACGAGCGCGGTCGAACCTGCGAGCAGGAGTGCCTGAGCCGTGGACAGAGCGAGAAAACTCATTTCAGAAACCTGCCCTGCCGGAACACCTGCAGAATCAGTTCTTCAAACGGGTAATCGGTCACCGTCCGCACGTACCCGAGCCGGTACTTGGCACAGTACTGTCGCAGCTGTTCGGAGAACCGCATCATTTCTTTCTTGTAGGCTTCGAGCAGCTCGGCCGTCACCGTGACTCGGCGGCTGCTGTGGTCCTCGGAATCCACCAGTTGGAGTTGCCCCCGCAGCCGCGGTTCGGTGTCTTCGTGAGCCATGACCTGGATTGCGAACACGTCGTGTCGAAAATACCGCAGCATGTTCAGCCCGTGCTCGTAGCCGGCGGGATCGAAGAAATCGGAGAGCACCACGGCCAATCCCCGACGGCGCTTGCCCGTGCAGAAAACCTTGAAGGCTTCTTTGCCGTCGGTCTCTCCACCCGACTCGATCTCCGATAGAAACTGGAACACCCGGAATATCTGGTTCTTTCCGCGCTGGGGCGAGAGCTGCTGCCTGACGCCGTTGGCATATGCGATCATCGTAACTCGATCGAGGTTTGCCAGCCCGATGTAGCAGAGCGCCGCGGCGACCTTGCGTCCGTAATCAAGCTTAGAGGGCGAGCCGAAAGCCATCGACTGGCTGGCATCGATGAACAAGTAGATCGGGAGATCCTCCTCTTCGTCGAACAGTCGGAGCAGCAGCTTGTCCAGACGGAGGTATGTCCTCCAGTCGAGGTAGCGGAAGTCGTCGCCCGGCACGTAGCCTCGGTAGTCGGCGAACTCGATGCCCGACCCCAATTTGCGGGCCCGGCGTTCGGCCTTGTACTGGCCGGCGAACCGTTTTGAAACGATCGCCAGGTACTCCAGCTTCCGCATGAAGTCTTCGTCGAAAGGGGCGATGGTCTTCGTGGACATAAGCAACGGCATCGATCCGCCCTCGCTCCTGGCCTTCGCGGCCGAGACCTGGGCGCGAATCTATGCCACGGACTGCCTGGGCTGGGGCGTGTCTTTGAGGATGGCTTCGACGATCGAGTCCGGATCGACCTGCTCGGCCTCCCCTTCGAAGTTCAGGAGCACACGGTGCCGCAGGACCGCCAAAGCGACCGACTGGATATCCTCGGTCGAAACGTGGACACGATGGTTCAGGAGAGCGCGGATCTTAGCCCCCAGCACGAGCGATTGAGCACCTCGCGGGCTGGCCCCATACCGAGCGTAACGGTTCGTCATTTCGTGGGAGTGCGGCGTGTCCGGGTGCGTCGCAAGAACGATACGGATTGCGTAATCCTGGACCGGCCTGGCGATGGGTATCGCGAGCACCGTCTCGCGCATGTCGAGTATCTGCCGTGCGTCCAGAACGCGCTCCGGGGTTGGCTCCTCTCGCTTTGTCGTCCTGTTCAGGATCGTGTGCATGTTCCCGACAGTCGGGTAATCCACCTTCAGCTTCATGAAGAATCGGTCGAGCTGCGCTTCGGGCAGGGGGTAGGTCCCTTCCATCTCCAGCGGGTTCTGCGTCGCCAATACGAAAAACGGCAGGATCAGCTCGTAGGTTTCCTTGCCGACCGTAATGGTCTTTTCCTGCATGGCTTCCAGCAGCGCGGACTGCGTCTTGGGTGTCGCCCGGTTGATCTCGTCGGCCAGAATGATGTTGCCGAACAGCGGGCCCGGTTGAAACTGGAGGATCTTCCCGCCATCCGGTCCTTCCTGTACGACGTTCGTGCCCGTGATGTCGGCCGGCATCAGGTCGGGCGTGAACTGGATGCGGGAAAACTTCAAATGGAGCGCATCGCTCAAGGTCTGGACGAGCTTGGTCTTTCCCAGGCCTGGAACGCCTTCGAGCAGGACATGGCCGCGAGCCAGAAGGCCCATCAGGATGCCGTCGATGATCTCTTCGTGTCCGACGATGACCTTCGAGACCTCCGATTTCACCACGGAGAACTGGTTCTGGAAGACTTCGATCTGCTGGTCGAGTTCGGTGATCATGGTTGTGGGCGCGGCCGGATAGCCTGGAAGTACTCCCTGATGAGATTCCGGTACTCCCGCGGGATCCGGTCCTGATGCAGCAACTCCTGCTGTGCGGGCGTCAACTCGGACGGTACGTTGCGGTAATCCAGCTTCGACCGTTGCTCCCGGCTGGCCTCCTCGATTTTCTCCGCATCCTCTTCTGTTTCAATCTCGGCCGACTGCGCCTCGGTCGTTTCTTCCTCGAGCAGTACGTCGAGGCTGGTCGGCGCACCTTCTTTTTCGTCCGGTGAGAATCCGAAACCCGAGGGCATCTGGCCTGTCCCGGTGGCATCGAAGTTCATCGCCGCATCGGCGTCCGGAGGCTGAACCTGCTGGCCCATCTGACCGGTTCCGGCCTCGCCCGGAGCAAACTCGGGGGGTGCGTTCAGATCGTCGGCGGCCGCACCCATTTCGCCCATCGGTTCGTTCGGACTGGGTTGGCCCGGCTGACCCTGCTCACCCTGCTGCCCTTGATCCAGCTGCATTTGCTCGGGCTGATCGCCCGGTGCCTGGCCACCCTGTTCCGGCTGTGAGTCCTGTCCCTCTGCGGCGGCTGCTTCCTGATCTTCGCGTTGCTGCTCTCTGAGGGCCTCCTCGAGCTCTGCCAACTGTTCGGCCGCGTCGTTCTTGAGCTGTTGGCTCTCGACCATGTCGGCGAGTTCCTCGAGCTCACGCGCAGCGTCGTTCAGCGCATCTTCTATCGCCTGCTCGTCGTCTTCGCGGACGCCTTCAGCGGCCTGTCCCAGCTGTTCGGCCAGGTCTTCGAGTCCCGAACGAGCGTTTTCGGATGCGTTTTCCAGAGTCTGTTCGAGGTTGGCCGAGGTCTGTTCTCCCTGGCCGATTTGTTCGGCCAGCTCGCGCAGCTCATCGGCGGCGCCCTGGAGGTTCTGACGGGCCAGCGCTTCACCGACAGGCTCGGTATCCTCCGACTGTGACAACTCGGCTCCGATTTCCCCAAGCCCCTCCATGATGCTGGCGATGTCGAGGTTACCTTCTTCGAACCGGTCCTGAATCTCGGCGAGTTCCTCCAAGGCTTCCGCTGCGGTCAACTCGCCGCTCCTGAGCGCTGCGATCAATTCCTGGAGCTGCTCGACGACCTCGTCCTGCTCGAGCGCTTCGGCGTCTTCGATCATCTCGGCCAGCTCATCGAGCAATTCGGCGCTTCGGTCGCGCAGGGTCAGTTCCGGCGCCTCCCGGGAGAACACGAAGCTGTAGCCGAAAGGCAGGGGGGTGAAGTTGAGTATCAGCAGCAGGACGATGCCCACGGCAGCGAGGTAGGAAGCCGGAGGAATGACTCTCGGATAGAGGCCGCTCGGATCCAGTCGCCGGGCCGTCTCGGCCGCGCGATGGATCTGCAGGTTGATCCAGGGATTCTTCTTGCCGTGGCCGAGGAACCAGTACGCGCTGCTGATTTCGTCCTTAAGCCGTGCCTTGTGATCGACTTGGGCAGCCGCGTTGGCAAGGCTACCCCGCTCTCGGGCACACCAGATTACGAACGCAGCCAGCCCTGCGAACCAGAGGACCCAGAACGCCCGGATCGCCGCACTGGGGAACGGAGCCGCGAGATCCAACACCTTGACGACTAAAGCGGTCAGGACGAAGACACACAACCCCGTCGCGATCCGCCTGATCGACCGGTTTGTTCGAATCCGGGATTCAACCGCCTTTAAGGTTTGAACAATGGTTTCCCGATCGGACATCTACACTATATGTGCTTTCCTATCAATAAATTCGCGTAAGCCTACCATACCTTACGCAGGCCTTTGATCAAAAGATAGCTTCCGAATAAGCACCCCGTTCGGCGCACGATGCGAGGCTAACTATTTGAGGTAATGGAGCTTTCCAGAGGGACTTGGGCTACCACCTTCAGGCCGTACCCTTCGAGGGCCACCAACTTCCGGGGGTGGTTGGTCAGGATTCTCATGGACCGAATATTGAGTCCCGAAAGAATCTGTACTCCGATCCCATATTCCCGCTGCTTCCCCCGCAACCCGATCGTCTCGTTGACGCCGACATCATGCTTGCCATGGTATTCAAGCTGGCGGCCCTCAACCGTCTCGGCCAGGCCGAACCCGCGGCCCGTCTGGTGGAGGTATAGCAGCACCCCGCGGTTCTCGGCGGCGATGACCTCCATGGCGCGATCGACCTGCTGCTGGCAGTGACATCGGCCCGAGCCGAACACGTCTCCAGTCAAGCAATGCGAGTGGACGCGGACGAGCACGTCCTCCCCATCTTCGATATCGCCGCGGACCAACGCGACGTGTGTTTCTCCATCGATGACGCTCTCGAACGCGATCATCCGGAAATCCCCGTGCCGCGTCGGAAGGACTGTCTCGGCGACCTGCCGGACGAAACGCTCGGTGCGCAGGCGGTACTTGATGACGTCGGCGACGGTGACGATTTCGAGGCCGTGCTCGCTCGCAAACTCTATGAGGTCGGGCGTGCGCGCCATCGTGCCGTCGTGCTTCATGATCTCGCAGATGACTGCGCTGGGGTCGAAACCGGCGATCCTGGCCAGATCTACCGAAGCTTCGGTCTGGCCGGCGCGTACGAGCACCCCGCCGTCCTTGGCTCGAAGGGGAAAGATGTGGCCGGGTCGGACCAGGTCGTTTGGCCGCGTGTCCAGGTTGATCGCGGTGCGGATAGTCTCGGCCCGGTCGTACGCGGAGATACCCGTGGAGACATTGAGGCGCGCCTCGATTGAAACGCAGAATGCCGTTCCGTAGGGTGACGTGTTGGAGGGGTCGGGAACCATCAACGGCAGCCCGAGGATATCGAGCCGCGCACCGGTCATCGGCAAACAGATCAGACCTCGTCCGTTTGTCGCCATGAAGTTGATGACTTCGGGCGTGATCTTGTCGGCCGCGATCATCAGGTCGCCTTCGTTCTCACGGTCCTCGTCGTCGACGATGATGATCAGCTTTCCTTGTTTGAGTTCCTCGACTGCTTGTTCGACTGTTGCAAACATGTCTACGTTTCTCTAAGTTGTTGCCGACGGGCCTTTTTGTAATTGTTCTATGTAGGGCTGAACCAGCTTCTCGACGTACTTCGCCAGGACGTCGAACTCCAGGTTTACAGCGTCTCCCGGTTTCGCATATTTCAGGTTCGTGTTCTCGAGTGTGAACGGGATGACCGCGATCGAGAAGGTTTGCGGCGTCAGGTCCGCGACCGTTAAGCTGATTCCCTCCACGGCCACCGAGCCCTTCGGGACCAGCCGCGACTTGTCGTCGGGATCGTATTCTACTTCCAGAATCCAGTCGTCGCCCTCCCGATCAAAACGGCGGATCCGGCCTACACCGTCGACATGCCCCTGGACAATGTGGCCCCCGAAACGGTCCTGGGCGCGCATCGACCGCTCGAGGTTGACGTGCTGCCCCGACGTGGCGGCTGAGAACGTAGTCCGGTGCAGCGTCTCGCGCGACAGTTCGGCCGTGAAATCGCCTTCGCCTACAGCGCTGGCCGTGATGCATACGCCGCTCGTCAGAATACTCGCGCCGACGGCGACGTCTTCCAGTACGCGGTCGGCGCGGACACGGATGCGGCGGAACTCACCGGCGTTGGTAACCTCGGCGATCTCGCCGACCTCCTCAACGATCCCGGTGAACATAACCCGTAACCATCAGATCCGGTCCCACGCGTTCCACCTTCCAATTGTCGATACCGACGGCTTCGGCGAGCGAGTGGACTCCTCCGGATCCGAACGCCGGCACTTCCCGCCCACCCAGAATGCGTGGTGCGATGAAGACAACAATTTTATCAATGATTCCCGCCCTTAGCGCATCGAAAGCCAGGTCCGGCCCGCATTCGAGCATGAAGCTCTGGATCTCGCGTCGGGTCAGGTCGGCCATCACGTCCCGGAGGTGACTAATCCCAATGCAGACTTCGTGGAGGCCGGAAGTCTCTAGATGTGGTGCCTCGGTATAGATGCGGACGCCCGGCGCTTCGAATATCTTGAGCCGCGAATGCAGGCGTCCACGCCGGTCGATGACCGCACGCAGGAGAGGGCGTCTGCGCGGAAGGCCGGTGCGGTCTGTCAGCCTGGGATCGTCCTTGAGGATCGTTCCGCTTCCGGTAAGCAACGCATCGACGGAATGGCGCAGGAACTGGACACGCTGTCGGGACTCGTCCGAGGTAATCCACCGCGACTCTCCCGATGCTGTTGCGATCTTGCCGTCGAGTGACATCGCAACTTTAAGGATTCCAAACGGCCGCCCGTTTCGTCTCTCGTGGATGAACGCTTCGTTGATGGTGCGCGCTTCGTCGGCCAGCAAACCACTCTCGACACGGATGCCGGCTCGACCGAGCGCCGCCAATCCAGCGCCGTCAACTCGCGGGTCGGGGTCTCGGATCGCAGTGACGACGCGGGCGACGGCGGCAGCGATCAAAGCGTCGACGCACGGCGCGGTGCGGCCTTCATGGGTGCAGGGTTCCAGGCTGACGAAAACCGTAGCCCCTTCGGCTCGATCACCGGCCTGTTCGAGAGCCAGGGTCTCCGCATGCTTGACGCCGTCGAACGTGTAGGTGCCCTCTCCGACAATTTCATCGTCGGCAACGACGAGGGCGCCTACCATTGCCCCCGGGCTGGTGAGGCCGCGCCCCTGTTCGGCAAGCTCCAGGGCCCGTTTCATGAACTGTTCGTCGTTCATCTTGTGTATGGGCGGGACCTGTGCCCGCCCGACGGCTTTCCTGCTCGGTCCATCGGCATCGAGATCTTCGACGTTGATGATGTCGGGTGGCCACAGGTGCCACCCCTACACCTTACGCGGCGAACAGCGAATCCACGAAGTCGTCGGCCGAGAACTCCACCAGGTCGTCGATCTTCTCCCCGGTGCCGATAAAACGGATCGGAATGCCCAGTTCGCGGACGACAGCCGTGGCGATCCCGCCCTTGGCCGTGCCGTCGAGCTTGGTGAGTATCAGCCCGGTCAGATTCGCGACTTTCGTAAACTCGCGCGCCTGGATCAGGCCGTTCTGCCCCGTGGTCGCATCGAGCACGAGAAGGACTTCGTGCGGTGCGCCCTGGACTTCCCGAGCCGCGACGCGGGTCATTTTTTCCAACTCCGCCATCAAATTGCGCTTGGTGTGGAGCCGACCGGCCGTGTCGACGATCACATAATCCACGGCGCGAGCCCTGGCCGATCGGAGCGCGTCGAACAGGACCGCGGACGGGTCCGACCCGGGCTTCTGCTTGACGATCGGGATGTCGACGCGATCGGCCCAGACCTGGAGTTGGTCGATCGCGGCGGCCCGAAACGTGTCCGAAGCCGCGAGCATGACTTTCCGGCCGTCCGATACGAAGCGGTGGGCCAGCTTCCCGATCGTCGTCGTCTTTCCCGCGCCGTTGACGCCGACGACAAGGATGACGAATGGGTTGCCTTCGGCGGCCTGAGCCGTCGGTTTCTCGGCGACGGTCAGCGTCTTGCGCAACTCCTCCCGAAGCGCGTTCCGTAGCTGGGCCGGGTCTCGAAGTGCATCGCGAGACACCTGGTCCCGGATGCCGTCCAGGATTTCAGCAGTCGTGTGGACGCCGATGTCGGCGCCGATCATCACGGCCTCGAGATCCTCGAGCAGTTCCGAGTCGATTTCCTTCTTGCCTTCGACAACATCCTGGAGTTTTTCGCCAAGATCCCTGGTTGTGCGTGCTACCGCGCCACGCAGCTTCTCGACGATCGTCGGGTCTTTTGGTTTTTCCGATCCGAACAGGGTAATGAATTCCATCGCTTCAATTCACTCCGCCTTGAGCTCCCGTTCCATCAGTTCGCCGATCGCGTCCTGAGGATTCTTGTCCTCGTACAGCATGGCGTAGATCTGCTGAGCGATGGGCATATCCACGCCGAGTTTGGCCGCCAGTGCGACGGTCGACCGGCAGGTCTTGATCCCCTCGGCCACCATGCGCATGCTGGATATGATCTCATCGAGTTTACGTCCCTTGCCGAGCGACACACCGACCTGGCGGTTGCGGCTGAGATGACCGGTGCACGTGAGCACAAGGTCGCCGAGGCCGGCTAGTCCGGACAGCGTGTCGCGCCGTCCTCCGCTGGCCTCGACAAGGCGCCTGATCTCGGCCAGTCCACGGGTGATCAGTGCTGCCGTCGCGTTGTGTCCAAGGCCCAGGCCGTTCCCGACGCCTGCCGCGATAGCGATGATGTTCTTGACCGCGCCCCCCAACTCGACTCCGATGATGTCGGGGTTCGTGTAGAGGCGAAAGCGCGGCGCGGACAGCTCCTTCTGGAGCCGAAGGCACAATTCCGTGTCCGGACTGGCGACGACGAGTGCGGTGGGGGCGTTCCTTGCGACCTCGAGGGCGAAGGTCGGTCCCGAAATTGCCGCCACATTCGGTTGAAAACTTGATCCAACGACGTCCACGATCACTTCCGACATCCGCATCACCGTTTCGTTCTCGATTCCCTTTGTTCCGCTCACGAACACCATATTGCGTTCGAGAAAGGGAAGCATGTCGGCGTAGACGGCGCGGCAGACATGCGATGGGACGGCGCCTATGACGATGCCCGCTCCGGTCAGGACTTCTTCCAGAGACTCGGAGACCGTAACGGTCTCGGGTATCGGAACGTCCGGTAGATAGATCGGGTTCGTCCGGTCGCGACGGATCGTCTCGGCAAGCTCTGGTTCAAAGACCCACAGCCGAATCGATTTATGAACGCGTGTCAGGGCGATTGACAGGGCAGTGCCCCAGCCGCCTCCACCAACGATTGCGATCGATGTCATTTGATCCTCAGCGCCGAGGGCCCCTCACGATTTCCAACTTCGAATCTCCAATGACCGATCTTCCATCTGTGTTTTGACGTTCGAGGTCGCAGATTCGAAATCTCGTATTCCGTTCGGTCTCCACGGCGTCACGGATCCCTCTCTGCCCCGGCCGGGTACTCGAACATCCTGTCGTAGATGGCGCCGCCCGGTTCGAGGCGGCTTCGGTAGAGGAAGAACCGGTCAGTCTCGAACGACCCGAAATCGTGGTTGGTGAATTGCCCCGCTGCCTCGACCAGAACCCGATCGATCCGTCGTTCTCGGCGGCTGCGCGCCAGTGTCAGGTGCGGGTTGAAATCCCTCTTCTCGCCTCCGAAGCCTTCCTCCACCATACAGCGGTCGATCCGGCCGGCGAACTCCGCCAGCTGAGACGATGACACACCGGCCCAGAAAACGCGCGGCGCCCGCCGGTTCGGGAAGAAGCCTACACCGGAAACCGACACTTTGAAAGCGTCCCACCGGATGCCTCGCAACCTTTCGTCAATGCCGGACAACCGGCCTTCCGCAACCTCTCCGAGGAACTTGAGGGTGAGGTGCATCGAAGCCGGCCGCACCCAGCGTGCGGAATCCGTGAGCGGTTCCAGTTCGTGCCGCATTGCAGACACGGATTCGAGGACGGCAGTTGGGATGTCGGTGCCGAGGAAGAGACGCATGGCGCTGTTCAGTTGTTAGAGAGTAGCCAGATGTCGGCGTACCATGTCCAGCGCCGCTTGCGAGGACTGCCAGCGAACCTTGTCCCGGCTGCCCGGAAACACGAACTGCCGGTGATTGGTGTCCAATGGGCCCGCGACGGCGATGTGGACCGTACCCACCGGTTTTTCCTCAGAACCGCCTGTCGGTCCGGCGATGCCGGTGATGCCGATACCGATGGTCGTTCCGATCTTCTCCCGGACGCTCTCGGCCAGCCCGATGGCGACCTCCTTGCTCACCGCGCCCTGCATCTCGAGCACCAGAGGGGGAATTCCTGCGAGGTCGATCTTGGACTCGTTGCTGTAGACGACGATGCCCGACTGGAAGAATTGAGAGCTTCCCGGGACACTCGTCAGCCGCTCGGCCAGCATACCGCCGGTACAGGACTCGGCGACGGCGACCGTCGCGCCCTTCATCACGAGGTACATGCCGACGACTTCTTCGAGCGTCTGTTCGTCACGAGTAAAAATATAGTCGCCCAGAGTCTTGTCGATCTCGTCGGCAACTTCAGCGAGGATAGCTTCCGCTTCCGCGCTGGTCTTGGCTCGGGCCGTCAATCGTATGTCGACCTGTCCGGGCTTGGAAAGAACCGTCGTGGCCGGATTCTTGTACTTGGTGTAGATCGGCGCGATGCGGGAATCGAGCATCGACTCGCCCAGACCCGTGGTCCGGAAGACCTGTCGCGCCAGCGCCAGAGGGCCGGACATCTGAACCAGACGCGGGCAGCAGTGTTTCTCGAACATCGGTCGCAGCTCCGCGGGCGGTCCCGGGAGCAGGATCAACGTGTTCTTGCCCGTCGAGAGCCAGAGACCCGGGGCCGTGCCGTTGGAATTGTCGAGGACCTCGGCATCAGAGGGAACCACGGCCTGGCGCTCGTTATTCGACGACATTCGAATGCCTCGCTCACGGAAACGCGCTGCGAGTTTCGCCAGGACCTTGTCGTCGAGGATGAGGCGCCGGTCGGTCGCTTGGGCGACAACCTTGCGCGTGATGTCGTCTTCTGTCGGGCCAAGGCCGCCGATCGTGACGACAATCTCGGTGCGCTCCATCGCCGCACGGAGTGTGTGTTCCAGGTGGGCTTCCTCGTCGCCGACAATCGTGCGTACCTTGACGGCGATGCCGATGAGGTTGAGTTGCTCGGTCAGGAACGTCGAATTCGTATCGTGGAACTGCGGGGTCAGCAGTTCGGAACCGATCGCGATGATCTCCGCTGAGAGCATGGACTAGCAGCCTGTGGCAGAACCCTGTGGGGCCGCGCGCATGGGTCTTCGGGTCGCGGGCGCGAAGTGAGGAGGGCACGATGCGGGTACATCGTAACCGACGAGGGACAAAGCCCGAGGCCCGAACCCCCATGCGCCCGAAGGGTTACGGCGAAACGGCGCCGTCTTCGTTGTCGTCGACTCCTCACAATGAAAGAGCATTGTCTCGTCCTCGTCTCCTAGAATCCAGCGCCGTTTGGCCGCAACGCGACCCCACAGGGTTCTGCCACCGGCTGCTCGACGAGACGTTGAGGCTGATCCTATCGAACGACAGAGCAGGACGCAGTATGTCTCAGGGTAGAGGTTTTCCCATGATGCCCGCCGCGACCCGATACACGGACGATCCGTCCGCGACGATGATGTTTTCCGAGTAGTCGAACGCCATGCCCACAAGGCCCAGCCCGGATATGAACAACTCCGGTGTTCTCGAATCGCGTTGGAAACGAAAGATACCGCGGCGCCCCCTGTAGGAGGCGACGACATACAGGTTGCCTTCGATATCGAATGCGACACCCTGGGGCCGGCCCACACCCGTGAAGAACTTCTCGACTTCCCCGGTCGGCGACACGCGGTATACCGAATCGAAACTGGAAGTGGTCGGTCCCGTCACGTAGAGATAGCCGTCGAGACCGAAAGCCACGTGATATGCGGCCAGACTCGGTTCCAGAGTTGCAAAGACGAAGATCTCCTTGCTGGGGCTGATCTTGAAAATGCTTCCGCTTCGATCGCCGACGTACATGTTGTCGGCGCGGTCGAAAGCCAATCCGGTAGCTATTCCCATTCCTTCGATGTAGGTTTCGGACCGTCCCTCCGAGTCGACCTTGAAGATGTTCCCGTCATGGCGGCTCGATACGTAGAGCGCCCCGTCCAGACCGAAAGCCAGGCCCGTGGCGTTCATGATCTCCACGGCGTGTGGAGTGACAGCCCCGCTCGACGTGATCTTGTAGATCGAGACCGGCGTCTTCTGGCCCCGGCGGCCGCTGTATGTGGCGTAGATGTTCCCGTCGCTGTCGACGGCCGGATTCGCTACCGGGTGGAGGTTTGTGGCTAGACGTTTGCCGACTTCATAGGGAAACGGGTCGCTCGCCGAACCGTTGTCAGCGACGAAAAGCTCCGACGTCCCGGTCTCTGAAGAGGACTCCGGCACTTGCACGACGATCAGGGAATCGGAGGCGATCATCACCTGCGCGTCATGCTCGCCGAAGCGTACCTCGGGCCGATGGTTGCCGTTGGTGGGTATGCCTCCGTATTCGATGGTGACTTCGCCGCCGGGCAGAGCGGCCTTGGGGAGCACCCGATTGATCTTGATGTCGTTCACAGGTATTTACCGGCGAGGGATTCCGTCAGTACCAGAACCAGGAGGGCGTACACCCCCGCTCCGACGTCGTCGGCCACCACTCCAATGCCGCCGGGAAGTTGTTCGAGCCGGCGAATCGGAAAGGGCTTAAGGATATCGAAAAAGCGGAAAAGCAGAAAGCCGAGAATCGCTGCGCCCCCCACCGCCCACGCGCCGGAACGGACGACGAACCCTAGAGTTACAAGCTGTCCGACAACTTCGTCGATCGTGATTCGCGACGCGTCATGGCCGTAGATTCCTTCGACGTGCCCGGCCGCCCAGATGCCGACGAGTAAGAGGGCAGCCAGGATGGGTATGTACAAAGCTTCCAGGGAAAGGGCCACGATAGCGAGATAGATCAGGACACCGACCAGGGAGCCGATCGTGCCTGGCATCCGCGGCACAAATCCGGCCCCACCCGCCGTGGCCACGACGACAGCGATGTGGTCGAGGGCGCTCCAACTCATACCGCTAGTGCTGGGGCTTTCTGGTTTCGTCATCCATCTTCATCGGCCGGGGTTTCGTTAGTTGGCTGCTTCTCAGACGGCACACGGTAGACGTCGGTGGCCCATTTCCCCAGATCAACAAGCTTGCACCGGCCACTGCAGAACGGGCGGAACGGGTTGCCCTGATAGCTGGTCTCTTTCCGGCATGTCGGGCATTTCATTTAGCTAGCAGCCTGTGGCAGAACCCTGTGGGGTCGCGCGCACGGGTCTTCGGGTCGCGGGCGCGAAGTGAGGAGGGAGCGATGCGATTTCATCGTAACCGACGAACGACAAAGCCCGAGGCCCGAACCCCCGTGCGCCCGAAGGGTTACGGCGAAACGACGCCGTCTTCGTTGTCGTCGACTCCTCCCAATGAAAGAGCATTGTCTCGTCCTCGTCTCCTAGAATCCAGCGCCGTTTGGCCGTAACGAGGCCCCACAGTGTTCTGCCACCGGTTGCTTTACTTTAAATTTCCTCGACGATCCGACCGATAAGGTCGTATTCGAGGCTCTCGGTCATTTCGACCTTGTAGAATCTCCCGGCGCTCGGTTCGATCCCGTTGGCGTCGTTGATCAGCACGTGTCCGTCGATCTCGGGCGCCTGCGTTTCCAGCCGGCCCTCGAGCAGAAGGTCCGTCTCGGAAGACAATCCGTCGAGCAGGACCGTCATTTCCCGACCGACCATGCCTTCCAGCCGCTCCCCGGTGATGACGGCCTGTCGTTGCATCAGAAGGTCACGCCGTTCGATCGCTGTGTCCCGGTCGACCTTGCCGTCCAGGTTGTAGGCTGAGGTGCCGTCCTCGTCCGAGTAGAGAAATACGCCCAGGTTGTCGAAACGTACGTCCTCGACGAACCCGAGGAGATCGTCGAAGTCCTCCGGGGTCTCTCCAGGAAATCCCACGATGAACGAGGTGCGGAGGCCGGCTCCGGGGACCCTGGCGCGGATACTTTCAACCTGCCGATGGAACATCTCCCGTCCGCCGCCACGTCGCATCCGCTCCATGATGCGTGGGCTCGCATGCTGGTAAGGGATGTCGAAGTAGCTGCAGAGCCGGTCCTGGTTCCCGATCATCTCCACCAGTCCGTCCGACAACAGGTTTGGATAGCAGTAGAGCAGGCGGATCCATCGCAGGCCGTCCACACCGAGCAAGCCTTCGAGCAATCTGATCGTTCCGCGCTCGATTCCCAGGTCCTTTCCGAAGGCGAGCGTGTCCTGCGACACGATGACTAACTCCCGCACGCCCCCGTCTGCGAGCCGCCGAGCTTCCGCGACAAGGTCGGAGACATTCCGGCTGCGAAAACTGCCCCGGAATCCCGGGATCGCACAGAACGCACACGTGTGGTCGCAACCCTCCGAGATCTTGAGGTACGCCATATGGCTGGGCGTGGTCAGAATGCGAGGGATCGTCGGGACTTCCAGGGAAGTGTAGAGGGCGTCTATCGAAAGGTTCGGGGAAGGTGTCGTGTCGCCGTCGAGCCGAACCGCCTCCAGAATCTTCCCGAGCTCGTCGGGACCGAAGACGTAGTCGATTTCCGGTATTTCTTTCTGGATTTCGCTTCGGTAACGCTCGCCGAGGCACCCGGCAACGACTAGCTTTCTGCAATTGCCCGCCTCCTTGAACTGGGCCATCTCGAGAATCGTATCGATCGATTCCTGCTTGGCCGAGTCGATGAAGCCACACGTGTTGACGACGATGACGTCGGCAGACTGCTGGTCTTTGGTGATCTCGTATCCTCTCTCGTCGAGGGTTCCGAGCATCACTTCGCTGTCGACCAGGTTTTTCGGGCAACCGAGGCTGACGAACCCGATCCGGGTTTTCTTTGTCGCTGTCTTTTCAGTCATGTAGCGGGACAGAGGCTGGGGGCTCCCCCTCGAGCAATCGTAACACAAGGGTCGTGCGGGGGGCCGACATGGAACGCGGACCATGATCGCTCATCCGCGCCCGTGATAGCACCTACCTGGTTGCGCCGAATGAAGCCTCGTTCTCCGACAACTGAGTGGGAGTGGCTACTAGCAGAGAGGTAGTGGCGGTATCCTTGATGATGGTTATGCCACTGTCACTTGAACGAAGGACTCGTCGAAAGAATATGCGTTTGGCGAGCATCACACTCTGGAGGCAGGCCTGTGGGGTCCTCGTCAGCGGTTTTTTCTGCTTATCAGCGTACGGAAGTGACTACGTTGTGGCGCCGTTCGGTGGTGACTTCACAAAGATCCAGTCGGCGCTCGATATTGCTGTAGCCGGTGACACGATCACGGTCAGGGCCGGCACCTACAACGAGAAAATCCGTTTTACATCGAGCGGAAATGCCGATTCTGGATACATCACTCTTCAAGCTTTTGAAGGCGAGCTGCCGATCCTGAGCGGCCTGAATGTTTCCGGCAGCAACATGGTGCTGATCGAGGACCGAAGCTACGTGAAGCTGATTGGCTTTGAGATCCGCGACAACCTGGGCGTCGATGACGGATCCGGAGTACGGATTACTGGTTCGGGCTCTAATATCGAAATCCGTGACAACCAGATCCACGAGATTCGCGGCATCGATGCGATGGGAATCACGGTGTATGGCACTTCCACGTCCGCACCCATCTCGAACCTCACTATCGACGGCAACGAAATATTCGACTCCGATCCGGCCGAAAGCGAAGCGCTCACGTTGAACGGCAACATCCAGAGTTTCACGGTGACGAACAACACCGTCCACGATGTCAACAACATTGCGATAGATTTCATCGGTGGCGAAACCGTCATCAATCCGGTCTTCGTGCCGCGGGACGGCCTCGTCAGCGGAAACCGCGTCTATCGCTCGAGAGCCAACTATGGCGGCGGGTTCGGAGCAGGGATTTACGTGGACGGTGCGATGGACATCATCGTTGAGAACAACGTCGTCAGTGAATCCGACCTGGGTATCGAGATAGGCGCCGAGAATCCGGGGGTGACCAGTGGAATCATCGTTCGGAACAATCTGATCTTCAACAACGATAAGGCCGGTCTTGTGTTCGGTGGCTTTGACGCGGACAGGGGGCGAGTGCGGTCATCTTCCTTCATCAACAATGTTTGTTACATGAACGATCGGCTCGGGGGTGGCTTCGGTCAGCTCTGGATCCAGTTTGCGGAAGACAACGTGGTAAAGAACAACGTCTTTGTGGGAATCGCCGGAGGGGCGCTGTTGTATTCCGAAGACGGAAACATCGACAACACTCTCGACTACAACGTCTGGTTCGTGGAGGCCGGCGCTGAGGGCGCGACGTTCGTCTGGAACCAAACTACCTACGAAAGCTACTCTGCCTACCGCTCCGCGACGGGCCAGGATGCCAACTCGCTCTTTGCGGACCCGCTGTTCGTGGACGCCGCGTTGGATGATTTCCATCTCAAGGGTGATTCGCCTGCGGTCGAGGGCGGTGACCCCACCTACGTTCCGGGCTCAGGAGTTGTTGATATCGACGGTGAACCGCGCCTGGCTGGTCTCCGGGTAGATATTGGTGTGGACGAGACATCTACAGGCTCAACCCAAGCCTTCACGATGACCGACCGTGGTGGCTTGTCGTTCGCGAGCCAAGGGGGGGCCGGCACAACCGTCACCGGTTATGGCCGTATTCAAGCTGATGTCGGCAGTACGACGCCCTCAGGTTTGGCGATATTCGGGTTTCGGGAAAACGGTGTCCTGGTCAGCGAGGCCGGCGTTCCGGCGTCTCCGCTCGTAACCAGCGGCCGGATCGACGCCGAAGTCGAGAATGTGGTTCAGACGGGCCTCGCCATCGCTAATCCCAACGACGAACCGGTCACCGTGAACTTCTTCTTTACCGATGAGAATGGTGTCAACTTTGGACAGGATAGCTTTGATCTACCGGCCAACGGTCAGATCGCTAGGTTCCTGAACGAAGACCCTTTCAATGGGGGTTCGACGATCGCCGGGACGCTGACTTTCACTTCGACGGCACCAGTGTCGGTAATCGCCCTGCGGGGTTTCACCAACGAACGATCCGAATTCCTGATGACCACACTGCCGGTGGCAGATCTCGGGGCGACATCGACGGATCCCGTGTTTTTTGCCCATTTCGCCGCCGGTGGCGGATGGACGACGCAGTTGGTCCTGGTCAATCCGTCGGACGTGACGATTGGAGGTACGGTCGAGTTCTTCGAACCGGATGGTGATCCTGGCAGCCTGATGGTCGAAGGTGAGATCGGGGGTAACTTCCCTTACTCCATCCCAGCCCGCAGCTCTCAACGATTGAGAACCTCGGGCACGGGCTCCGTGGTCCAGGTGGGTGCGATCAGAATCAGCCCGTCCCAGGGCGATGTGGCTCCTTCAGGTTTAGCAGTGTTTTCCTTCAAGACGGAAGGCATTACTGTCTCAGAATCTGGAGTGCCTGCCTTGCCGACCGGTTCGGCCTTTCGCATGTATGCCGAAGCCTCCGGGTCGTTTGGCGACGTCGGCTCGATTCAGACCGGCGTAGCGATTGCCAATCCTGACTCCGAACCAGCGACGGTGATGTTTGAATTGACACAGTTGGACGGTACGTCGACGGGATTGACCGGAGTGGCAACCGTACCGGGGCAGGGTCAGGTGGCGTTGTTTCTGAATCAGGTCCAGGGTTTCGAGTCACTGGCGTTGCCCTTCGAGGGAGTGCTGCGCATTTCGACCGGATCTTCATCTGGATTGTCCGTGGTGGGTCTTCGGGGTCGCTACAACGAACGAGGCGACTTCCTGATCGCGACCACTCCTCCTGTGGATGAATCGGGGGCGTCAACAACGGCAGAATTTCTGTTCCCGCAGTTCGCAGATTCCGGCGGCTATACCACGCAGTTTATTCTGTTCTCGGGATTGCCGGGTCAAGCGTCGTCGGGCATCGTGCGGTTCTTCAGTGCGAACGGAGAAGCCCTCGACCTGGCGTTGCAATAGATCCTTGCAAGATCAAGTCAGGCGCCACGGTCAAGGATCGCCGCCAGCGACTCCGGGACCAATCGGTGATGAGCATCGAACGAGTCAAGCGAGCGCCAAACGGCTCTGGCGGTCTCGCCATTGTCCTCAGTTACAGTCAGTTCAGTACGCTCGTAGATCGTTTCGTCAACGAATCGGCCGTCGTATACGAAAACGATCTCGTGTTCCGGTCTACCCTCAAGACTAAAGAGATTCTCAATCGTGCCCAGGAGCTGCAAGTCTGCAATCTCGGCGTTGATCTCTTCCCGGATTTCACGGACGATCGCGTCGCGGGTCGCCTCACCGGCCTCGACACCGCCACCAAGCGGTCGATAGAACTGTGTGCCTTTGACCGAATCGAATCCTTCGCACACCAGAATGCGATCGTTAGAACGAAATACGCATATCGCTATGACCCGAATGGTTGCTGGCATCATCTATGTCTAACCGATCGTTCGAACTTTCCAGCCGGCCTCTCGGTTTCTCTTGACGCGCTCAGGCATTGTGACCGAGATCCATCGGTTTCAGGATCGGAGCTGCTGGAGGGCTTGTTCCAACGCCGTGTAGTCTTCGGTCGTGATGGGCCCGTTACCGTACCGGGCCCGCTCGAAGACGACGAGTGCTGATGAGATGACGACGCGACGTCCTTCGTCAGGCAGACGGGCCGCCCATTCCCTCCATGTCTGGTGAGGCTTCCGGGCTGCGGCGCGCGGCGCAGCCAGTGCCGCAGCCCGGTAGAACATCCGAGTGACGACATCCAGGACGGCTGTCCCTTGACCGGAACCGAGGCGCCAGATCTTCCAGCGCGTCCGGATCTTGCGCCGGTTTCTGAAGGCGAAGCCCAGCACGACGAGCCCGAAAACGGCGGCCCAGAACCAGGGTGCCTCGACGATCCCCCGCATCCCGGCGGCGAGCCGGTCCGAGGCCGCCTGTCCCTGGACTACCCACCGGTCCGATCGTTGCCGGAGGCTCTGCCGTGCCGACCGGATCGCTTCCTGGGCGCTTGTGAAGAACTGTAGCTGCGTTTCCGAATCGTAGGTAAGGATGTATGCGTTCCAGAACAACTCGGCCGCGTCCACGTAGTGGGATAGCAGGACCGCGAGGCTGATCTCCCCCCGATTCGGGTCCGGAGGGGTGGGGTCGAACTCGACCCAGCCGCGGCCGGGCACGTAGGCTTCGACCCAGCTGTGGGCATCGGACTGCCTGACGATGTAGGAGCCGCCGACCGCGTTGTATTCTCCTGCCAGGAAGCCGTTCACCATCCGGGTCGGCACGCCGACAACCCGCAGGAGGATGGCCATGGACGAGGCGAAGTATTCGCAGTGTCCCGACTGTGCATCGAACAAGAACGTGGCCAGAGGCTGGTCTCCTGGATCCCATGTCAGCTCGAGTGAGTACGCATAGTTGCCCTTGAGGTAGGCTTCGACGAGGGACGCCTTCTCGAGGACCGTCGTCCCGGTCTGGGTGATCGTTTCAGCCAACTCGACGATTCGATGATCGAGGTCGTCGGACAACTGGAGGTAGGCGGCCTCGTTCGAAACCACCTCGTCGCCGTTTTCGGCGACCAAGGTCCGGCGAGGGATTT
The DNA here is from genome assembly GCA_965206125.1 of Terriglobia bacterium. Classification (GTDB taxonomy): domain Bacteria; phylum Acidobacteriota; class Terriglobia; order 20CM-2-55-15; family 20CM-2-55-15; genus CAXWPM01. Next base: position 4,293 of record CBDBIN010000017.1, on the reverse strand, counting down.
CCGAAACAACCTCGTATCCGTTGCGGCGTGCCGACGAGGTGCGCTTGTAGACCGAGTCGGCATCGTCACGTTCAAGACCCCTGAAGTTTCCCGTCACGCTCCGGATTGCATGCGGTCCGAATAATGTCGTGGTCGCGAGCGGTTCGAGGAAAATCTCGTATCGGACACTCTCACCGACACCGTCGGGCGCGCGTACGAGGTAACGGCCGTCGGGTGTGCCAGCCAAGCGTCTGCGTCGACGGTTCGTCCGATACCATCGCCGGCCGTCGAACGTGTCCAGCGTGATGCCGCGCCATTTGGGCACGGCCGAGGGCGTGCCCTCAAGCAATCGCGCGCGCATGACAAGCGCCGAGTTGAGCTTGACCTGGCCGATTTCTCCCAGCTGAACGCTCTCGGTGAAGCCCGAAAGCAGCAGCGCCTGGGATGCCGCGCGGCTGAAGTATCCCGTTCCAATCCGGGGGATTACGAAGAACAGCCCGACGCCGAGGATCACGATCCATGTGGTGGCCCACAGGCTCATGCCTCCGAGGGGACCGTCGATCCGGACATCCCGGGTTTCGTCATTCTCGCGCTGAGACCGGTAGATGTCGTAGCTCATCAGCGTCGACACCAGCGTGACCAGGAACAGCGTCAGGATGAACGACATGTCGATCGTCAGCGATGACGCGGCGAGGACCTGCAGGAAGGCCAGGATGATCAGGTACAGGTAGTCCTTGTCCTGCTTTTCCTGGGCTAGTTTGGCGAGTTCGAGGAACAGTACCAGATGGATGCTGGCCGTGATGAACGAACGGGACAGGATGGCCGCATCGAAAACGAAGAAGAAAATGTAGCCGAGCGACATAAGGAACGCGGCCCGCGCCGTCAGGAAGGCCGGGTGGCCCCTGAGCGCTCGGTTTGCGGTGATCCCGAAACAGATCAGGAACAGGACGATCGACGGGATGTCGAGCCGTCCGGTCCCCGCCAGGGCGATGAACGCCGTCAGGACCAGGGCATGAAACGAAATCTGGAAATAACGTTCCATCTTGATCAGACCGGGACGGGTGCGCGGAGCGAAAGCGCGAGAACTCCATCGCGTTCACGAATGTCGGGTCGTGGCGCCGCCGGGTCTATTTCGACCAGCGCCAGATAACTCAAGATCGACTCCAACAGCTTGTCCGAGCTTCCGGTCGGTGAGCGCCAGTCGTCGGCCACGAACGACAGTTCGATGCCGTCGCGGATCAGGTAGAACGCGAGCGATGCCGCTTGGGATACCTGCCGCTCGAACCGTTCGTAATCCGCTTCGGATCCGTAGCGGTCGAATGCGAGGACGATACTACGGCTCTCCTCGGCCGCGAACTCACGTGTCTTGAGCGATCCCGTCTTCGCCGAGGCCTTCCAGTCGACGTGCCGCGCGCTGTCGAAGCTCTGGTAGTCCCGGATCATGTACAGGTCCATGCCGTGTCCACGCTCGAAGCGCTCTGACGCCCCGAGGATGTCTTCGACCTTTATGTCGAGCGTCTCGGGCGGGACGATTTCCGGAAACACGATCGTTTGCGACTCCACGAGGAATGGGCGTCCCTTCAGCAGAAATCCGAATGGGTATCGGGACCGGATTCTGACTTCCTCGAGCGAATAGCGACCCCGTCGCGGCAGTACCGCTTCGATCATCCGTGTGTCCTGGTCCCGCGTCCGTATCAACGGGATGTAGTATGGAGCGAATTCGAACAGGGAGTCGTCGATCGGCAGCACCTGGAGCGAGAAGGCCGGGAAAATGCGCCGCGGGTTCCGGATTGTTGCCGACATCTGGAAAGGCTTCTTCGCGAAGCAGTTCTCGGGAGCATGCACGTCCGCACGGATAAACCTGAAGTTCAGCCCGGAAAGAAAACCCGACAGCAGCATGACCGCCAGCAGTGCCGACAACACCATGTAGAGCAAGTTGTTGCTGGTGTTTATCGCCGCCGACGTGACCACGGTCGTCGCCGCGATAAAGATCCAGCCGTCCCGTGTGAGCCGGTACTGTGTAAAGAAAGGCAGCCAGTCCCAGTCAACTCCGGCAGCCAGGCGTGGCACCAGGCGCCAACCGACCCACACCGCGATCGACAGGGCGAAGAACGCGCCGATGGCTGAGGGCACAATCCGTCCATCCCGTGCCGAGCTGTTGGAGTACAGAGCTGCCAGCATTGCGATGCCGAGCAGGATGATCGACTTGGCGAAGTGCCGCGCCATCTGTCGGTGTTGCACCTGCCGGAGCTCTTCGAGCCAGTTCCGGAGCCGTCTCCCGATTGGCCCCTTGGCCACTATGCGGGTACCGGGATGTTTTCGAGTATGTCGGAGAGCACACCCGAGACGTTCAGACGCGCTCCGGCGGCGGCGCGGGAAAGTACGAGGCGGTGTTCGAAGACTGGGGATACAAGCCGCTTGACGTCATCGGGGAGCACGAAGTTCCGTCCCTGGACCAGGGCGGTTGCTTGAGCGGCGCGGAACAATGCCTTGGTGCCGCGCGGGCTGATCCCGAGTTCTATTTCGGGATGGCGTCGCGTGTGATTCACGATCTCGATCATGTACTCCACGAGGGGGTCGCCGACGTGGACCTCCAGGCTTTCCTTCTGTAATGCGAGAACGTCGCCCGGGTTGAGCACAGGTGGGAGTTCCTGAAGGTTGTTCCCGTTCGTGTAGCGATTCAGGATCTCCTTCTCGGCGACAGGGTCGGGATAGCCCACCTCTATCTTCATCAGGAATCGATCCAGTTGCGACTCGGGCAGGGGATAGGTGCCGTGATGTTCTGCCGGATTTTGCGTGGCGAGAACCATGAACGGCCGCGGCAGTTCGTGGGTAACGTTGTCGATCGTCACCTGGCTTTCGTTCATCGCCTCGAGCAGTGCGCTCTGGGTCTTCGGTGTCGTCCGGTTGATCTCGTCGGCCAGGACGATGTTGGCGAAGATCGGTCCGGGTTTGAACTCGAATTCGTGAATGTTCGGATTGTAGATCGAGACGCCCAGCACGTCGGACGGCAGCAAGTCGCTCGTGAACTGCAAGCGGTGGAAGGTCGAGCCCAGGGCCATCGCCAACGAGTGGCCGAGCGTCGTCTTGCCCACACCCGGAACATCCTCGATCAGCAGGTGTCCTTCGGCGAGAAGAGCGATGATCGCAAGTTCGATCGTCTCTCCTTTCCCCTTGATAATTCTGCCGACCGACGACTGGAGATCCACGATCTTCTGGTGCGTGGGGCTGGTCGTTGTGCTCATCAGACTCTTTTGGATCAATAACTTCGGAAATTGTAGCATAGGGTCATCCGCGGGTCCGGCAGCCCGTTTGCCCGCAGGAGAGCGTAGGGGGGCCGTCCCTGTTGGAGTTCCGTCGGGCCGGTTGGACAGTCCTCCAGTGTTTTCCCTATTTCTGATATTCTGCGTCGGATGAGAACCAACCGCCGCTACCTCGTCCCGGCCCTGCTCGTGGCGGCGTTCTCTTGCGCCGGCCAGCCTGCCGTTGCCCAACAGTCCACAGGGTCGAACGCTTCGATCGGTCGCGTTACCGACTACGAGGCTGTCCGCCGGGAAAAGATCTACGAGATCACCCGCGCCCGCGGTCCGATCCAACTCGACGGGTTCCTGGACGACCCGGCTTGGGAGGGCATCCAGGTCGAGGACGAGTTCTTCCAGGTCGATCCGGGAGAAGGCGTGCCGGCCACCGAACGCACCGAGTTTCGTCTCGTCTACGACGATGATTACATCTATGTGGCCATCGTCTGCTACCAGGAAGGCCCGGTGATCACGAGCGGCCTCCAGAGAGATTTCACCCCGCCGGCGGACGGAGATGCGGTTGCGATCATGTTCGATACGTTCGACAACGATCGTGATGCTTTCTTCTTCATAACCAACCCGGGCGGCGCCAAGCGCGACCAGCAGACCGCGGGCGGTGTCCGGAGCAACGAATGGGACGGAGTTTACGACGTCGCCACCCGCATCGACGGGGAGGGATGGTACGCGGAGTTCGCCATTCCGTTCACGACGTTGCGTTTCGACGACCGGCCCCAGCAGCAGTGGGGGCTGAACCTCCTGCGGATCATTCGTCACAAGAACGAGTGGATGATGTGGACCCCGGCGCGCCGTCCATTGCGTATTTTCGATGTTTTCGTGGGAGGGTCGATGACCGGTCTGGAAGGATTGCGGCAGGGCCGAAACCTGCAGATCAAACCTTTCGCCGTCAGCAATTACCGGCCGGACTTCGAAGAGGATAGGTTTGACGCGGACGCCGGGGTCGATATCAAGTACGGCCTGAACTCCAGCCTGACTCTGGACGTGACCTTCAACACCG
>CBDBIN010000016.1:0-35356 GCA_965206125.1 Terriglobia bacterium | reverse complement strand
ATCCGCTCCTTCGACTTCAGCTTCGAGTGCGAACATCATGCCAAAAATGGGATTGATCGTCACCTCCACCTCAGCTCCCCCGATCACACCTTCAAACTCGAATCCATCATCGGTCTCCTCGAAGGACCCTTCAGGGATGGTTACGCTGAAGGTTCCTACTTCCAGCGTCACGGGCTCGGCGGTCGGATCAATTCCGTTACTTGTGCCCCCGAGTGTGAACGCTGCTTCGAGCTCAAACTGCTTCGGTTCCAACCGCAGCGGCACTTTTCAGATTTGGTCGGTTAATCCAGACGGCAGCTCTGCGCGTCAGTTTCTTGCGATAAACATCCGCGACTCGGTGACGGATAATATCCTAGGAGCCTGTCGGGAATTGGCTCCCTCGAAGCAAGAATCAACAACTTACGAGCCATCCCTGGTCTGTAAGTTGTTGATTCTTGGTTGCAGATTTCTTATTCCCGACAGGCTCCTAGCGATACTTTTCAAGACGACGGAGGGCGTGGATCCCCAGAGCATTCCGATGACCAGCTTCTCTGCAGACCAATCCGGCTACCGTCGTGAGACCAACGAGGTCGCCGGTCGAGGAAGGGGCCGTCCGTGACTGGGCTCAATTCGGTGCCATCCGCGTGAACGGTGTAGAGATCGTCATTGTTCTGGCCAAGCTCTCGCATAAAAACGATTGTCGTTTCGTTCGGCGACACGTCGAAATTGGCAGCCTTCACAGCCCCTTGTGTGACCCGAACAGGATCGGAAGTCGTATTTGACACAGGATCGAAGGCAACCCTCATGATGTTTCGCTCTTTTTCCCAGGTTGAATAGACCAAACGCTTGCCATCCGAGGAGATGCTGAGGTTGATGTTTTCGTCGGAGCCGCCTGTCGTCGTCACGGGCTCAGGATCGCCCAAGGTCAAGCCCGTTTCTTCATCAATCGGAACTCGCCACAGGTTCATGCTTCCGCTTCGGTCACTCGAAAAATACAAGTAGTCGCCGTTCGGAGACCATACGGGGCTCCAGTCGAGAGAGGCCTCGGTCGTCACCTGGGTGGTCCGGCTTCCATCCGGCTTTGCGGTCCAAATGTCTCGCTGGCTCGAATCTCCCCGACCTGTGCCTGTGATTGGGTCAAAGGATGATCCCCAATACGCAATGCGGTGGCCATTCGGGGACCAATTCGGCTGAAGCGCGTACCCTTGCGCGATCCTCTCGGTTACTTGCGTGCTCACCTCAACAACCCAGAGTTCGCTATTGGATCCACCGCCGCGCCTATCGGGACTTACGCTAGCAGTTGCATACGCTACGTATTGCCCATCTGGCGACCAGGCAGGGTTGTAGCCGTCCACCGCCAAACTCGTGACCCGTTCACCCGTAGCGCCCATCGTGAACAACCCGCCTTCGTCTCTTTCGGACCGAAAGGCGATACTTTCACCATCCGATGATAGAGCGGGCTGGGTGTCATCGTCCGCCGAAGATCTTGTTAGATTGGTCGGGTTTTCGCCGGCGACTCTTCTTGAGTAAATGTCCCAATTGCCGGAAGCGGAACTCGCGTACACGATGAAGCGGCCATCGGGAGACAGACTTGGGTAAATCTCCTGTCCAGGCTGGGAGGTGAGTGGCCTGAAGGTAGGATTCAACTCGGAGAAGCGCACAAGATCAGGTTGAGCCGGCCTCCCGATAAGAATCAGTAAGTAAGCCAACGCGACTACCGCCAACAGACCGACGACTACAAGTGCCTGTTTGGCCATGTTGCGCTGCGGCGTTGCCACGGGAATGCTCGCCGCACTCACTGCAACTGTTCGACTCGAATCGGTGTCCCGAAGCAGCCGCTTGAGATCGGTCCTTAGCTCCGCAGCACTCTGACAACGCAGATCTCGATCCTTCTCCAACGCCTTATTGATGACCTGCTCCAGCGCCACAGGAGCATCCGGGTTCAACTGAACTGGCGCTACTGGTGCCTGACTGATGATCTGGTGAAAGACCGCCGCTGAAGTGGCCCCTGTGAACGGCTGACGGCCCGTCACGGCCTCGTACAGTACCACCCCGAGTGAGAACAGGTCTGTCCGCGCATCGACCTTCCCACCGAGGGCCTGCTCAGGCGACATGTACGAGACGGTGCCGACGGTTGAACCTGCCTTCGTCAGGTCAAGATCAGGGTCCGTGCCAGTCTCCGTATCCGCACCAGACTCGACTTTCTTCTTGGCAGTCTTCGCCAACCCGAAATCCAGGATCTTTGCCTGGCCCCGTTCAGTCACGAACAGGTTCGCCGGTTTGATGTCCCGGTGAACGATCCCTTCGCTGTGCGCCGCATCTAGCGCATCCGCCAACTGAATCCCCAGCTCCAGCACCTCGTCGGTCTTTAGCGGCCCGCGTGCCAGCTTCTCCTTGAGCGTCTGGCCGCGCATCAGTTCCATCACGATGTATGGCTGGCCGTCGTGTTCGCCGATCTCATGGATCGTGCAGATGTTGGGGTGATTGAGTGCAGACGCCGCGCGGGCTTCCCGCTTGAACCGCTCCACGGCCTGTCGGTCGTTGACGATGTCGGGAGGCAGGAACTTCAACGCGACCTGACGCTGGAGGGAGGTGTCCTCGGCCTTGTAAACGACACCCTGACCTCCGCCCCCGATCTGTTCGAGGACCTTGTAGTGGGATATGGTCTGGCCGATCATGGCACCGGCACCCGTTCCTTCAGTTCTTCAAACCAGTTGAGCACGATGTTGATTCGAGCCGAGACCCCCGGAGAAGAATCAAGACTCGTGTCGACCAGCGTTGTCATCACGAAGCCGCCATCGGGATGAATATCATAGCCACCGTTATTGGCCTCACGTCGGAACCGCCCCAGCCCAGAAAACAGGTCTCTTGGCTGTCCACGGGAGAACACTGGGTCGGCTTCAATCGCTGAGGCCATCATGACTTGCCCGGCGGGATCGATGAAGTACAAGACCCGGCCATCCCCGGACCAACGAGGCTGTTCGCCACCGTAATCCGAGATCCTGAACGGGCTGCCACCGGTCGGAGGATAGGGGCGGACAAACACTTCATCTTGCCCTAAGTCGTCGGACATATAGGCAATCCAGCGGCCATCGGGCGAAAAGACCGGATTCCTCTCATTGGCCGGTGTAACGAGGAACTCCGTCTCCGTTCGCTCCTCCAGAGAGAGAGTCCAAATATCCCGCTCACGCCCTCCTGTGATCTTGTAATAGGCTAGGATTCCTTCCGGAGATACATTGCCCAACCATGGGACATCCTCACTTTGGAGCAGGGGTTCGGGACTATTGCCGATGCCAGTCGCGTCCTGGATAAACAGACCGGGGGGGCCGTTTAGGGTTGACTGGAAGATGAGTCTTTCGCTGTTTGGAGTCCACGACGCAATCGTGTTCGTGCCCTCGAACGTAAACTGATGCATCTCTCCTGTTTCAAGTATCAAAATCCATATTTGAGTGCCACCAATTGGACTGTTGATCGTCACGGCTATACGCGTGCCATCAGGGGAAACCTTTGGCCTCTGGTAGTTCCGGGTTTCATCCGTGAGACGCGTGCTGGCCCCCTGTTCGTCGACGTGGACCAGTTCCCGTGGCGATCCCCCCAAGCCAGGAACATAAACAAGTGTGCCGTTATCGCTTACTTCGTAATTGGCACTAGCAGTTGTAGTTCCCATGCCTTCTGCTCGTCGAACGTCAGCTACGATGACCACGTGTCCAGCCGTGGTCGTGAGCGTATCCGGATCGAAACGTAGCGCCATCAGATCGCTCTCCAGCGCATAGACGAGGTGTCCCGTAGACACGTACCGAGCGTCGCTCCCGCCCGTGACCAGAACCGTTCTCTCGTGGGATTCCAGCGACTCGGCCACGATTTGGGCTTCGTCCCACCGCGTCTCCCCGGTGGCCAGGGTCACTGTGTAGAGAATGTGCGTTCCGCCGGGAAGCATCTGGGGTCCGTGGACCTGTTCGCCCTCCGCTGCTGTGACGATCAAATCGGGTACTCCCCCGTTCTCGGACACCCGCCACACGCCCTCCTCTGAACCATATACAATCGCCCCGTCAGTTCCCCAAGTGACCCCAAAAGGAATCGCCGCAGGGGTTAACATGACCGACCTGCCTCCGGCCACCGGAATCCGCTTCAACTCGCCGTCTATTCCTGCCCAGAAGCCGATAGACTCGCCGTCTGGGGAGAAAAATGGTGTGGATGGGTCTTCGTCTGTTCCGGCAATCAGCCTGGCCTCGCTCTCATTTAAGTTGCGCAAGTAAAGTTGCAAGTCTGCAACGTAGGCCACGCGAGTCCCGTCCCGGGATACCGCAACCAATGGGCGGCCAGTACGGGTGAAGCCTTCGTTGCCGAGGAGGTGACTGAACCGCATCGCAACCCTCGGATCGACGGTCGGTGTGGGCTTTAGAACCCAGACTGCGGACCCCGTCACGGCGACGGACAGAATAAGAGCGGCAATCCACGGCAGAATCGGTCGCGGTGAATGATCACCAATAGGCTGGACCAAAGTCCCGCTCGGGTCCGCCAATACCTGCTCCAACTCCAGCCGGACATCCGCGACATCGTGCCAGCGATCCTTCGGTTCCTTCTCCAGACATCGACGCAGTACGTCCCGCAGCTTGGGATGAATGGTCGGCGGCAATCCCTTGTAGTCCGGGTCGGACTTCAACACCGACGCCATCACGTCCGACATCAACTCGCCCTTGAACACCTGGCGGCCCGTGAGCATCTCGTAGAGGACGCACCCAAACGCCCAGATGTCGGCACGCTTGTCCACCGTGACGCCACGCGCCTGCTCCGGTGACATATACGCCGCCGTCCCGAGAATCACGCCCTGCTGCGTTGCCTGCATGCTCAGGGTCGGTGACTGCGACAGGTTCACGTCCGCACCGTCACCCATGAACGCCTTGGCCAGCCCAAAGTCCAATACCTTAATCTTGCCGTCGGGTGTGACCTTGATGTTCAAGGGCTTCAGATCCCGATGGATGACGCCCTTCTCATGCGCGGCTTCGAGTGCTTCGGCGATCTGGAGCGCGAGTGTGAGGGATTCTTCGACAGGGATGGCACCACGCTTCAGTCGTACGGCTAACGTGTCGCCTTCCACGAGTTCGAGGACGAGAAAGCGTGTGCCGTTGTCTTCTTCCAGGCCGTATATGGCAGCTATGTTGGGATGGTTCAACGACGCCAGCAGCTTCGCTTCACGTTCAAACCGGGCCAGACGTTCTTCGTCCTGGGCAAACTCCTCGGGCAGCGTCTTGATGGCGACTTCACGCCCGAGCTTCTGATCACGTGCACGCCACACCTCTCCCATGCCGCCTTTGCCGAGCGGGGAGAGGATTTCGTAGCTGCCGAGTTGGGTGCCGGGGGTCATTGGTTTTCTATGAGCTCAGGCCAGTTCGTGACTACTGTAATGGGGCGAGGGGACTCCGGAACCGGCAAGATGAAGCGTTCACCATCAGGCGTAACGTCGTAGTTGTGGTTAAACCCGTTGAAAAGAAGCTCTGTCTGGATGGGCGTCGGAAAAAGGGGTGTTTGAACGCCATGCTCGAATGTCCCATCTGTCGTCACGTCGACCGCCATCAGTTGAGAGTCGCCCTGCGTAACATAGAACAACTCTTGACCGTCCCCACGCCACCTGGGAAACATACCGCCATTCGCGACTTGCCACATGCCGCCATCCGGGTCCATGGCCCGGACGAAGACTCCAGTTGTGCCCGTTGCGCCCTCAAACTCCGTATAAGCAGTGTAGGCAATCCATTTCCCGTTCGGTGACAGCTTTGGATGGTAGCCTACTCCCTCCAATGGAACGGGGTCATCGCCATTCGGCGGCAGAATCCACGAATGGTTTTCAAAAACATTGGTCTCCTCCTTCATCCAAAAAAAGACTAATCCGCCGTCAACTGAAAAATCGCTGGGGTACTTGTCGCCGCCACCTCCAAGAAGAAGTTGTTCAACCCCTGCGCCACTAGATCTCTTCTGATAGAGGTCATAGATATCCCCATCGCCTCTTGATGCAAAAGCAATCCATTCACCTCCACGTGACCAAACAGGGCTGAAACCGCTGCGGCCGTCGAATGTGAAAGGCGACATGACATTGGTGCTAAACAGAAGCACTTCGATTTGCCCCGTCTGAAAATTAACCACAGACAATCTCTTCCCGTCCGGTGATAGTTCGACACTGCTAAGGTAGGTTCCGATCTCCCCTGCGGAGCCGAGTTGGCTCCCGTTTCGGTCGAACCACACCAGTTTGTCGGCTGCTGCACCAACCACACCTCGGGAACTAGCGTTGGCGCCACTCCTGTAAACAAGAACACCATTTTGGGAGACCGCGAATGCGGACCGCCCGTAGCCAAACGGAATATCCTCAGCAATAAGCACTGGCTCGGGCGCGATTTCCAGTCGCTCTGTATCAAAAGGCTGTGCGAACAACGTTCCTTCGCGCTCGAAAAAGAAGATGGCCTGATGGGGAGTATGCCACCCGGGACTCGACTGCCAGTAGACGGCTCTTACGCGGTGAGTCCGAGGATCTCACATAGATCGCCCGATCTTCGGCTTGGTCGCTCCAGCCCACATATAGAAGGTGGTCTCCGTCCGGCAGGAATTGAGGGAATCGCTCTGAAATCTCTGGTGGTGATTCGTCCAAAGGCAGAGGTGTAGTTTCATCGCCATCCGCTGAAACGCGGTACAGGCGACCATCCATTGAAAACACAATCACACCTTCCGAGTTCCAAGTGCCGCCGTGAAAACCCCCGCCGGACAAGTCGGTAAGGACTTGAGGCGGTCCTCCTTCGATGTCAATCGTCTTGAGCGTTCGCCCACTAACGAATCCTATCGACTGGCTGTCGGGTGACCAGAAAGGATCGAAGGCGGACTCGGTTTCAGGGAGACTTCGTGGACTGGCCGTAGAATCCAGGGGAAGGATCCAGAGGACCTGGATCATGTTACCCACCTGGGCTGGGGCCAAGTACGCCACGTGACGCCCATCGGGTGAAACCGTCAAGACTTCAGCCCATCCAACGGGGGGCGTCGGAGTCGTAACCAAAAAACGGCCCATTGGTGGGCTCAGTCCGTCATCCAGGAAGTAACGGGTTGCAGGAACCGAGGCGATCAGGAAAGAAAGTGCTGCGATAGTTGCGAATGCCCATGCAAAGCGTTCGCGAGATTTGCTGCCAGACGATTCAGGCAACCCAACCTGTGATTCTTCTTCTCTGACCCACTTCAATTGCAGCATCAGGTCGTGAGCGGTCTGCCATCGATCCGCAGGATCTTTGTTCAGGCTTGTCTCCACCACACGATCAAGGTTGGTAGAAGAGCTTGGTTCCAGTTTCGATACCTTTGGCGGAACGTCGCCCAGAATCGCCGCCATTAGTGCCGATAGTCCCGGCCCTTGAAACGGCCTTTGTCCCGTCAGCATTTCGTAGAGGACGCAACCGAAAGCCCATATGTCAGTTCTAGCGTCGGCGTCTTCGCCTGAAAGCTGCTCTGGTGCCATATAGGCCGGGGTTCCCACCAGCGTGTGTTCCGCTGTCAGACGTTCCTTGGCATCGAGAGTTGACCATTGTGACCTCGGTGTAGACACGGGTTTAACTCTCAGCTTCGCCAACCCAAAGTCCAACAACTTCACGCCCGCCGATTTCGTGATCATGATGTTGCCGGGCTTCAGGTCCCGGTGCACCACTCCCTGCCGGTGCGCCTTGTCCAGTGCGTCAGCGATCTGGATGGCGTATTCGAGGGCCTGATCGAGAGGCAAGCGGCCCTTCTCCAACCGCTGCTGGAGAGTGTCGCCGTCCACCAGCTCCATGACGAGGAAATGAATCCCGTCCTGTTCGCCCACGTCGTGCAGCACACATATATGGGGATGATTCAGGCTACTGACGGCGCGGGCTTCACGCTCGAAGCGTTCCCGGCGTTGGGGGTCGTCTGCGAGGTGTTCTGGGAGGACTTTGATCGCTACGGTTCGGTCCAGACGGGTGTCCGTGGCTCGATACACCTCTCCCATACCGCCTGCGCCTATCTGCGCCGCGATTTCGTATGGGCCTAGCCGTGTTCCTTCCGCGAGTGACACACCGCACCCCGTTATGTTTTGAGCTATTCCCTTGGACTGGGGTAAATACTACGAAACGAGGGGGTTGGAAGCAATCAAACTTCGTAGAACCTGCTTCATGGATGACGTTAGTATTGTTCACGGCTGTCTGTCGCCGCTATACCCGCGAAGGGTCGCTGGAGGTTGACGCTTGGGCAGAAGGAGTTTGTGTTGCTTTGCGGAACTGGCCTTGTGACCTCTTTAGGATGACGGGCACTCGATGAGACACTATATTCTGCGCGGCTTGTTGCCGGAGCCCGCGGCTGACGCCCCGCTATTCGCGGGCCAGACCCTAACGGTACGTCAGTCACGAATCAGCAGGTGGACGGACGATGGGCGACCGCTCCCAGATGAAGGGTATCGCGTCGTTTTGCGCAAACCCGGCGTAGGGAGACTTTCGGTGTTCGTCCATGATGTCTACGACGCTCTGTTCATCGTCTCAGCCCGCTCCCAGAGGAAGGCCTACGCTCTGGCATCGCCCTTTCGTGCATGCGTCGCCGTGTACTGGGGAAACCCTGTCGACGAAAGCCCTTACGAGTTTCTGGTCGAGCTCAAGCGCCTCCCGACTCCACGAGAGACATCGCGCCAGATTGCGGCTCTGTGCGCCGACATCTGGCAGGCTCCTGTTGATCCCGTCCTGCTCGGCAGCGCGATTCGTTCCGGTCCCATACTGCGCCAGCCGGAGATTGCCAAGGCGTGTGCCTTCGTGGACCGTGTTCTTTTGCAAGAAAAACTGGCGTGGGCGTTACTTCATTTAGAGCGAAGCCACCATCTGTTCGCTGGACACATGACAGCTTCCTACTACCGGCATCACTACCGACACTACCGCATGAACGAATCGGCATACGTGCGAGAAAAGAAGTATCTTGAGGGGAAAACGCGGTACGACCTAGCTTTTCTGTCGTCGTTTCGAGCTCTTGAGTCGCTGCTCGGCAAGCCACAGATCAAGAAGAGAGACATTCCGAAGCTCTTGAAGAAGATGGACGGACAATTTGGTACCTCGTTTGCCAGCGGGCGATGGCCAAGCTATCACGAGGTTTTCTCCTCCAGACGCATCTGGTGGGACTACAAGGAGCTCATCGGGCGCTACCTCGACCTCCGAAACGCTGTTGCCGCGCATGCCAATCCGGCGGCACCTTTGAGCCTGCGGGAGGATCAGGTGTTTGAGATCCAACGGCTCGCAGAGCATATGCTGTACAAATCCGCAGGGCTATCTGAAACGTAGAGTGCTCCGCATCCGGCTGGCACCAGAGGTCCTAGATAACGGCTATGTCGTCGGGGGTGAATCGCTGGGGTGGTTCGTTGGTCGGGAGTGCATTCGGCGCTTTTAAACCTTTTAAACGTCAATTTTTTTCTGAATTTTTTTGCGAACCTCATAGAAGGTCGGATAAGAGAACATGACGATCTGTGCCAGCCGGACAATAAAACGGGGTTTGATCGGCACAGGCAGCAAGCCGTAGGAGTGGACTGTGCCCAATACTGTGCCCACCCCCTGTATCGACTGAGTGATACGGGTGGTTTGCATGAGCCATCTAAGTGCTAGAAAAGAATACTGAATAATACTGAATCCCAAATAGTCACAATCCGTGTAAACCATTGAAAGTAGAGGGGAGCTTGGTTCGGGACCAGGGGGTCGGAGGTTCAAATCCTCTCGTCCTGAATTTTAGAATCAACAAGATACAGCCCGTTTCGAACTCGTTCCGAAACGGGCTGTAGACGTTTTTGTAGACGAAATATCCTCCAAGTTCCACAGACTTCAACAAGAGAGTTGTGATTCCGTGCTCTGAGCGGGAGGAAAACCTGCCCATGTCGAGCAGAGGCCCCGTCCAATTTGACTCTTACACTGAACCATCCCGGGTTTCCCGGAGACGGTTTTAGTTGAGTCCGGCCTCGACGAGGCTGGACGGCTGATTCTTATAATACATCTGCTCAAACTCCGCCGGAGGGATGTCGCCGATCGGCTCCAGCAATCGTTTGTCGTTGTACCAGCACACCCAATCCAGCGTTGCGAACTCGACATCGTCGAGCCCCCTCCAGGGTCCCTCCCGGCGAATGACTTCAGTCTTGTACAGGCCGATGATGGATTCAGCGAGGGCGTTGTCGTAGGAATCCCCGATGCTTCCGACGGAGGGTTCGATGCCCGCATCGGCCAATCGTTCGGTGTATCGGATCGACAGGTACTGCACGCCACGATCGCTGTGATGGACCAGGCCGGCCGTGTCTGAACGCGACCAGAGGGCCTGTTCGAGCGCATCCAGGGCAATGTCGGTCTTCAGTGAGCTTGTCGCCCTCCAGCCGACGATCTTGCGGGAGAAGACATCGATGACGAAGGCAACGTAAACGAATCCACGCTAGGTGGCGACGTAAGTCAGATCGGCCACCCACAGCTGGTTGGGTCGGGTCGCACTGAAGTTGCGATCGACAAGATCGGGCGGTCGCAGCGCAGATTCATCCGGCACCGTCGTCTTGAACTTCCGGCCCCGCACCACACCCGCAAGGCCCATGTCCCGCATCAGTCGGGCCACGGTGCAGCGGGCCACCTTCTGTCCTTCACGGTTGAGCTGCTTCCAGACTTTCCGGGCGCCATAGACCCGGCGGTTCTCCCGCCAGACCCGATCCACCTCGACGCGAAGTTCGACATCCCGCTTCGCCCTCACCGGCAATCGTTCCGGATCCCTCCGCCGTGCCTCATGCTCGTAGTACGTCGACGGGGCAATCGGCAGCATCCTGCAGATCGACTCGACCCCATACTGGCTCCGATTCCGATCGACGAACTCGGTCACCACTTCCCTCGGCGGTCGAGCTCCGCCTGCGCGAAAAACGCGGATGCCTTCTTCAGGATCTCGTTCGCTCGCTTCAGCTCACGATTCTCCCGTTCCAGTTCCTTCAGCCGACGTTTCTCGTCCGTCGTCAGGCCCGCACGCTGCCCGGTGTCCCGCTCGGCTTGCCGCACCCACTTTCGCAGCGTCTCAGCTGTGCACCCGATCTTCGACGCGATCGACGCCATCGCCGCCCACTGGGAGTCGTACTCTCTCTGGTGCTCAAATACCATCCGCACTGCACGTTCACGAACCTCTGGTGAATATCTGCTTGGTCTTCCCATAACCCCATCCTCTCAAGAAATGGAGTCGCCGGAAAACCCGGGGCGGTTCACACATCCACTTGACCGTGACTGCGTGGAAGAGGGGTCAACTTTCCAGAAGACATCTGGGTAGTTGAGAATAGATCAGTAAACGCTACGGCGTTTTTCGGGAGTAATCATCGAGGTCGCGGCATTCTTGCTCAATTGTGATTGGTACCCGGTCACTTTCCGGAAACGCGTTAACCACTTGAGCGTTCGCGGTGCGCCGCCACTTAGGACATTCAAAAAGCATCGCTGGACATGTCGAACTCGAACCGCAACGTTCGCCGGGCGCCAGTCCCCGTGGGTGCCTGAGCCGCTACGCGATTAGGCGGAGTCCGAGCGCAGTTCTACCTACATTCGATCAGGACACTTTCCGCGCGGGCGTGTCGGTCCCGTTCTGATGCACGACCAGTCCCGTCACCGTCCCCGATTCGTCCTTGGCGAACGAGACGTAGACCTCGGTGCCGTTCAGAGCGAACCTCGCTTCCGACACCGCGACGAGGGAAGCTCTCCGTTGGCCGGTGGGGCTGCGCGAAAAGAGTGCCATTCTCCAGCGTCACCGAGATGAGGCGACCCGGCCGGACTTCATACGTGCCCGCGTAGCTTCGCAGGACGTTCTCGGCAACCTCGAACTTGGGTGGTCCCGGTGGCTCAGGGTAGATGAGTTGCCGGCCGATGGCGCCGGCGAGCTGGATCGAACCGACAGGGTTCGAATTGGTCAGCACGACCGCTCCCACACCCTTATCGGGATCAAATCCAATGAAGCTCTGAAAACCTGCGGTGCCTCCGGTGTGAAAAACCATGGTCCCGTCGCCGACGCGTTCGACCCTCCAGGCCAGCCCGATGCCTCCCCGAGAGTCGATCTGCTTCTGGATCTCATGGGTGACACGCATCGAACGCGCGAGTGACGAAGCTGGCGGCCCCATGTTGGCCGCGAGGAACCTCAGCATGTCCTCGGCATTGGATCGGAGCGCCCCAGCACCCGCTAGCGCAGGCATCTGCCAGGGCGGCATCACGTTACCCACCACGTCGTGACCGTCCGACATCCAGTCGGACAGCTCCCCCTCCAGCGTGACGCCAGTCATCGCCATTCCGAGAGGCTCCAGGACACGCTCCCGCACGAGTGCCTCATAGCCCATACCCTTCGGGCGCCCGAGCGCGTGTCCCAGCAGTCCCACCGCGAGGTTCGAGTACTCAAAGTCGGCGCCGATTTCCCGCCGAAGTTCATAGGCAGCAAGGAACGCGTAGAGGTGCTCGACCGTGTAGTCCTCGAAGGGATTCAACCGATTTGACCTCGGCATGTTGTCAGGGACGCCAGGCAAGCCCGAGTGATGCGTGACGAGGTCGAGCAGCGTGATCTGCCGGCTACCCCGGACAGGCATGCTCACCTCGTCAGGCAGGTACTTCGCGACGGGATCGGAGAGGGCGACCTCCCCCCGAGCGACCATGTCCGCGAGCAGCGTTGCTGTGAAGACCTTGGTGACCGATCCAATCTCGAAGAGCGACTTGGCGCCAAGAGGGCGCCTGTTCAGGCCAGCGCTCCCTAACGAGACGACACGGGTGCTGCCATCGGCCTCAATCACACCGACGACGATGCCGCCCGCGCGACCTTCCTCAACCTGAGACCGGATGAAGGCGGTGAGATCCGCACTGGCGGGGAAGTGTTGTGCTGCGACATTGGCCGGTACGAGGCCGAGAAAGCTGACGACGAGGGAGTGTATGATTCGCGTGATCATAGTGCGGTGTCCTTTGCCAAACCGGCGGGAGGACGAGGAGCTCGCTCCTCGTCGCCGGGGGCGGAGTCCGACTTGTAGACATCGAAATTCGAGTACTGCACCAGGTAGATCCGAAAGCTGATCACCGCCAGCAGTTGGAAGAACAGGCTCTGCACGGCCGGTTGGAGCGCACGCTGGTCGAACGCGGCCAACGTGATGTGGAGCCCGACGAACAGGGTCGCGGCGATGCTCATGAGGACGCAGATGTGAGCGACCGTCCCGATGCTCCTGAGTCGATCCTCGATGGCCTGATGAGGATTCAGCTTCCTGCCGTAGACTTGCCGGGAGACGACCGCCGCGAGGAACAGATTGCCCATGGTCAGGATAACGATGTTCCAGTACCCGCCGAACCAGGGAAACTCGAACTGGCGGACATACAGCACCAGCAGCACGAAGGCGAGATAGGTGCAGATGGCCAGCCCGACCAGAACGGGCGAGATGAAATCGGACACGCGCCGGGGCTGCAGGCCTGCCTTGCGGGTCGTGGTCAGATTCCGCATGAGCCGGGCATCTCGAAGCGCCGAGACATCGAGGAGCACGACTGGAACCATTTGGGCAAGGAAGTACCACATCGCGATCACATGATCCCATTCTCCGCTACGTGGGTACCCCAGCAGGACCGCGAGCAGCAACAACCCCGCTACGAGGACAACTAGGTTCAAGATGCGGTAGGTGCGGCGCGCGCTCCCGTAGTGCTCCATCGGCCTCGGGTAGAGCTTTGGGTGCGTCTCCGGCGGATACGTCTCGAAGACGAACGTCATACGCGCTAGAATCTTCCGGGGCAGGACGAAGGAGACCAGGATCACCTGGCCCAGGAAGACGACGTGAAACAGCATGTGCTCTAGCATGGTTCTCTCCCTACCGGCGGCGACGATTCATCACGTCGCCGAAGGCGATCCGGATCTCGGAATCCGTCACGCCTGATTCTCTGAAGGCCTCGATGGTCTGGCGCAGGGTTGAAACCACCTTCGCGCTCAGGTCAACGGTGCTGTTGGTCTTGGCATCCGGATGGACGAAGGTCCCGCGATACCCCTTGGTCTGAACGACGGAATCGCGCTCCAGCAAGCGATAGGCCTTGGCGACCGTCTTGCTGTTCAGGTCCAGGTCGTTGGCCAGCTGCCGAATGGACGGCAAGGCGTCCCCGGGACGGATCCGGTCGCTGAGCACAGCGGCTTTGACCTGATCGATCAGCTGGGTGAAGACGGGAACCGGCGCGTCGATGTTGATAACGATGTCCATGGACTCAGTTCGTTCGGCGCACGAGCAGCAGCGTCCGGTCGTCGGCCTGCGGCCCGTGCCCTTCGACAAGGCTGAAGACAGCTTCGTGAATCGCCTCGAGCGGTTGCGACGCGAGTTCGATCAGCGTTCGCTCGATGGCCGTGTGGCCCAGCTCGAAGTCCAAATGGTCGGCGGTCTCGTTGAGGCCGTCGGTGTACACCGCGAGGAGATCGCCCGGCTTGAGGTCGATGACAGCCGACCCATAGGTAGCCCCTTCGAACAGGCCGAGTGGCAAGTCTCCGCGGCTCAACCGCCGCACCTCGGCGGTGGTCTCCCGGCAGTGCGCGATGTGGTGATGGCCGGCGAGCGCGTACTCGAGCCGGCCCGCCCGATCGATCCGCAGACATGCCAGCGTGGCGAACATCCTGGGACCGGTCGTGTCCATCAATACCTCGTTCAGATCGCCGAGCAGCTCCGACAAACTCGCGCCTCTGCGAAGGCCCATGCGCACCGCCGACTTGACCATGGCCATGACGATGCCGGCTCCGATTCCGTGTCCGGACACGTCGCCCAGAAACAGCTCGGTGGTGTCGCCATGATCGACCGCGTCGACCAGATCCCCTCCCAGATCTATCAGCGGGCGCGTACGTCCGAGAGCCTCCACGTGATCCGTGGTGACGCTGACCGGCGACATCAGTGCGTCGTGGACCTGGCGGGCCATCGATAGCGTGGCCAGCCGGCAGACGGTCGCCTTACCCTCGCGGGCGACAACGGGGCCGCCGGAGTGCCTGGGTCGAATGATCGAATCGCGTGCCAGCAGGCCGTACGCCCTCGCCACCGTCTCGGAGTCAAGGTCGAGGTCATTCGAGAGCTGCCGGACCGACGGCAGGGCCGATCCCGATCCCAGCCGGTCGCGAAGCAGGGCCTGCTTGATCTGGCCGGTCAACTGAGAGACCAGCGGGATCGCGCCCAATCGGTCGATGACGATGTCTGGTGAAGTATAATTCATATGTACCATTTTGTACCAGTCACACGAATGGTACATATGGACCACTATGGAAGTCAAGAGAATAGTTCCTAGAGTTCAAATATGACCATGGTCATTGACCTTTGTTGTCTTTTGGGAACTCACGCCGTAGATCATGGCCGGGTGGGATGGGTGGTTTGGCTCACTCGCAGACAAGGTTGCTGAGAAAGGCGGTCACTTCATCGTTGCCCGAAAATTCTCAAAAAGCGGCATGAAGGAGCTTCGGGTGGCATGGGGAACCCATCACCGGCTACTGCGTCATCGATGCCGAATGCCTTGACGAGGCGGAGAAGATTGCTCAAGGCTCGGTGGGACAAATCGGCGGCCTTTCAACAAAACACCTGCCACCTCAACCGATCGATGCAACACAAGCGTTGAATCGTTCTGCTGGAGTTTCAAACTCCAGCGTCTTACGCGGCCGTTCATTGAGCTCACGTGCCACCTTGTTCAGGTGCGCCTGCGAGTGCACCGATAAGTCGGTTCTCTTTGGGAAGTACTGTCGGAGCAGGCCATTCGTGTTTTCATTGGAACCACGTTGCCATGGACTCTGCGGATCGCAGAAGTAGACGTCGATGTCGGTCGCCAGGGTAAACCGCCGATGATCTCCCATTTCCTTGCCGCGATCCCAGGTCAGCGATTTATACAGCTCGGTCGGTAGTTTCTTCGCGTGCTTGATCAGTGCAGGCACGACGGTCTTGGTCTGTTTATCCGACACTTTCACCAACATCACGTAACGGGTATGGCGTTCGACCAGGGTCGCAATGTAGGTGTTGTTCGATCCCACTATCAGATCTCCCTCCCAGTGACCGGGAACGGCACGATCTTCGACCTCGGCCGGGCGCTCACGAATCGATACGATATCGGCGAGATCCCCTTTCCCGTGACCTTTGTGACTGGAATGTCGGGATCGACGAATCGTTCGTCTCGACCTCAGATGTCTAAGTAGTTCTTTCTTAAACACCCCGCGCGCCTGCACGAATAGGCTGCGATAGATCGTCTCGTGGGACACGTGATACGACTCATCCTCTGGATAGGATCGCTTCAGCCAGCCGGCGATCTGTTCGGGCGACCAATTCCGCCGGAGCTTCCTCGCCACCATTCGCCGTAACCGCGGATGGCGACCCAACTGACATCGCTTCGGGCGACGGGCCCGGTTCCAAGCCTGTTCATCGGCGACAGACGCCCGGTAGTCATCATAGCCCCCATTGCGCTGGATCTCCCGGCTCACCGTCGAGGGTGAACGCCCCAGACACTCTGCGATCGAACGCAACGACTGCTCGGCCGCGATCCCGCGGGAGATCTCCTCACGTTCCGACAGGCTCAAAGCCAACCTCGACCGTCGTCGTGGTCGAGGACGAATGCCTCCGGTATGCGCCAGCTGACAATATACAGACGATGACAGCTTGCCAAACGCTCGCCCGATCTCATGCAGAGATTCCCCTCGCCGCCACCGATCCCATACCTCCGCCTTCTCCGCCGCCGTGAAACCGAATCGCATCCCTTTCCGCATACACTCCACCTCTTCCTTTTAAGATAAAGTGTTGCGTCGATCCGTTGAGATCAGCCTGTCGCTTAGCGAAATAAACGAAACACTCGCGAAAGGCGGGCCTGCGATTAGACTATGCTTCCGGCGAAAGTAGGACGCCGACGGGAGCAAACATTATGTCCTTAAAGATTGTTCGTACCGCGCTTGTTACCGCAACATCGATTTTACTTTCTGCCTGTTCGCCCACTCCGCAGTCAACTGACACTGTCCACACACAGCTGGTCTCATCGGCCGAGCAGTCGGCACTGGAGGTCGTCGCGCGAAGAACGGCTGCTTACAATGCCCATGATATTGAAGCGTTCCTCGCGACCTACGATGAGAATGTACGCATCTATGAGTTCCCAGATAGTTTTCTTGGCGAGGGCAAAGATCGCATGCGTCGTATATTCGGACCTCAATTCGCCGAAAACGACGGATCGATCGCAGTTCATTCCCAGCACGCTCTCGAAAACGTGGTGCTTAGTGATGAAACCGCCACTGTCTACGACCATACCGAGCACAATATTGGTGTGTACACAATCAGAGATGGCCTGATCATCGAGGTTCGATTGATCGAACCAAGTGAGTAGTCACGGCAACTGCTAGAGAAGTCCTTGTCCCGCTTCGGTGTCTCACAGTCCGCTTCTGACCGGCCGCACGTTAGCCTGATGTCACCGCGCGGAATCGTTTATCAGGAGTAATCCCCTCGCGTTCCCGTTCCGTTGGATAAGATAGA
Source organism: Terriglobia bacterium (assembly GCA_965206125.1). Taxonomy (GTDB): domain Bacteria; phylum Acidobacteriota; class Terriglobia; order 20CM-2-55-15; family 20CM-2-55-15; genus CAXWPM01. Next base: position 17,895 of record CBDBIN010000016.1, on the reverse strand, counting down.
GATGTGGCCCGACACCAACGCTTGCAGCATGCGTGGAGATCGAGGGCCTCGACGTTGCCTGATGCTCACCCGAGTCGTTCGACATGGGTCTGCCTCAGATCGGAGGTACCCTGATGCCGCTCTTTCTTGACGTCGCGTCGATAGCTTGTTTTGCGTTTGCCTCGGGCATGGTCTTTGTCCTGCCTGTTGTGGAAAAGCCAGCATATGTTCTTCTAACAGGCCTTCGGGGGGACATGCCGGAGTCACCCGAGACCCGGCTTCAGCTCATGCAAACCAAGAACGTGCTAGGTCAGTTGTTGGCTGCTCGAGTACCGCAAATCAAGGCAGAGCTCCTTTGTGGCGGGAACCATTTGTTCGGCGATCCTGGTGTTTCGGAGCGGGGACTTGGTTTCCCTGCGAGGGCCTGGTGCTGTACGGCATCGTCTTTGTCCCTATCATGGCCAAGACAGCTCTGCCCCCTGCTCAAAGATTGGCTGCGGTCTCTAATCCCGCAAGAACCGCAGAGCTCAGCGCCGCGCTCAGACCGCTACTGAAAGCGAATCGCATCGGGACTCTCGCGACGGTGTCGTTCCTGCTGTTTTCGATCCTCGTTTCGTGGCTCGGCTAAACGCCCATTGCGGAATTCGGAACGCGTGCTTCTGGCCATGTGCAACACGTCGGTGTCCGCTCGCCGACGCTCCGTGTGAGGTACCTTTCAAGGCTCTAGTCCGTCGCCGTATGCCTCGTACACCTGGCGGCCGGGCTTCGTGTCCTCAGATCGACGGGGGTCGGGTACGCTTGCGAACGCGATCCCGTGACTCTGGCGAAACTTTGTCATGTGCGAGTCCGGAGCAGTCGGGACACGATCCGCAGCTTGGGCCGCCGTGCTCAGTTACTGCCGCGATGCTTCGCATGAACTGCTGTAGTGTTTCCTGTGTCGGTCTTCTCTTTACAATCGTGACTTTCTTGCAGGACATGAACGACGAAGGCGAATTACATGACATTCCGGGCTGGAAGGTTCACCATCTCAGAGTGGCAGGAAAGGAACATGGAGTCTCACTGTGACCCGCAACTATCACGTTCAGGATCGACAAGAAGACATCAAAGATCTATGACCTCGATTATGAAGACTACCACTGACAGGAGAAAGCCGATGCAGACGCTGCGGCCGGCTCATCCGGGACAATTCATCAGGATGGAGATCATTGATCCGCTCGGCCTATCGATAAGGAAGGCGGCGGAAGTTCTTGGCGTGACGAGGCCTGCGTTGTCGGCTCTGCTGAATGGCCGCGCATCCCTGTCTTCCGATATGGCGTTGAGGATCGAAAAAGGATTTGGCGCGAAGATGGATACGCTGTTGAGAATGCAGACTGCTTTCGACATTGCGGCGACCAGGGATAGGGAAGGGGAAATCGACGTCGAACGCTTTACCGCTTGAGAGGTCGCCCATCGTGATTTCGGACAGCAAACACGTTGATCGCCGCCGACTGTAGATAAAATCGTAGACGTCAAGACACCCAACTTCCACAGACTTCAACAAGTTCGTGGCTGAATCAGTTCATGCCGCCGGTCGGACTCCGCTTGCTCGAGTGCCGGAATTGCCATTTACCCACACGTGTCTCATCACTAGAGTCCTCTCCTCCTGTCCTGCTTCCGCCGTCAAAGGACCACTCCTGCCAAAAATCGAACTAATGTTCTGCGGCCGTCAGGCCGATAACAGGATATGAGGGGCCTACGCCCTGGGGACAACCAGGTTCCAACTGCACCAATGGAGAAAATGTCATGAGCTTTTCAGTGGTCACGAATCTATCGTCCATCAATGCTCAATCCATGTTAGGCAGCGCTCGGTCCGACCTCAGTCAGGCGCTGCATCAGCTGACTTCAGGATCACGCATCAACAGTTCTGCGGACGACGCGGCTGGCCTGGCCAGGGCCAACCGGTATCGATTGGACAACACCAGTCATACCGTCGGGATCCGGAATGCGAACGACGCGGTCAGCCAACTGCAGGTCGAAGATGGAGCCCTCAACAACATTTCATCGTTGGTGGACCGCGCAACGACACTGGCCAGTCAGGCGGCGTCAGGCACGTTCACTGGTGACCGAGCGATTCTGAACGAGGAGTTCCAGTCGGTCATGGCGGAAATATCGAGGACCGCCGCTGCGGCGGGTCTGGAAACCGGAGGGACGAACCTGGATTCCCGCAAAGTCTTCGTCGGAAACACGCAAACCAATACCTCCGATAGCGTCAGCCATGTCTCCGTTGCCGCGAACGACAGTGTGGACACGGAAGGGCTGGGTATCGACACGCAGAACATCTTGAGCCAGGGGGACGCTGCGGCGGCAATCTCGAACCTCCAGGATGCGGTGGGTACTCTCGGCACGGTTCAGGCCCGAACCGGATCCGCAATGAACCAGTTGAGTTATGCCGCAGCTCAATCCCGGCAGACTTCGGTCAGTCTACAGGCTTCGGAATCTCGTATTCGCGATGCCAATATTGCTGAGGTGGTCGCTGAACTGACGAAAAGCCAGATCCTCAGTCAGAGCGGCCTGGCGGCTCTGTCGTATGCCCCCGTATCATCCGATTCGATACTTAAACTTATCGCCTAGCTTCGACGGGCGAAGAGATTGTACAGCCAACGGACTCGTCGGTTAGAAAGTAGTTCGTTCCTGACTGCGCATGGGGGCTGAAGCGACGACACGGGCGGCTCTGGGATACATGGTGTACGAGGCATTCGATACCATCAATCGTCTCGGTGGTTAGGTTGATGTCATAGCGACCCCTCTGATTCTCACGTCATCGGCGAATGGCTGTTCGGATTGTGATTCGGCGTTCTAGACCGTCTTCCATTTGACCACTGTAACGTTATGCGTTACTGTTGACTCAAATGATCAAGGCATTCAAACACCGGGGGTTGAGACGGTTTTGGGAGACTGGCAGCAAGGCTGGCATACCAGCTCAGTTGGCCGGCCGAATCCGTGTGCGACTATCGGTGCTCCATGCGGCAAATGAAGTTGCCGACATGGGGCTTCCCGGCTATGGCTTACATCCACTCAAAGGCAACCGGAAGGGAGAATGGTCCATCAACTTAACGGGTAACTGGAGAATCGTTTTCAGAATGCACACGCCCGGCGAGGTGACCGATGTAGGTCTGGAGGACTACCACTGATTTGAAACGCTCTGATCAACATAGCGGAGACACGACATGAGCACTGCAAGGAAGAGAGGTCTTGCGCCAGCACACCCTGGAGAGGTACTCCGGGATATGTGGGACGATATCGGCCTGACTCAGGACGAATTCTCGAAGGCGTTGGGGGTGTCCAGGCAGACGGTGGCCCAGCTGCTTGGCCGCCGGCGCAACATTTCCGCCGATATGGCGCACCGACTGGCTCGAGCCCTGGGTACCAGCGCAGAGTTATGGATGAATCTGCAGAGGGAAGTTGATCTGTGGGAAGCCGAGAAGGCTAATCGGAAGGAATATTCAAAGATCCGCTCTCTGGAAGCGATCTGAACCGACTTCTCCGGAGGCATTGTCAGTCACGGTTGTCGTCACGATGTTCTGAGCCTCAGCAGCGACGAACACCCGATTGCGGTTTGTGATCTCCGGCCTGCATGGCTTCCTGGTCCGCATCGTTTGACCCTACCTGCCCGACAGCTCGTTCAGGCCCGGACAGCGCCGGAGCAGATCAACGGTCACCGGATTGGCGCTTGGCACCGCGGCCGCCATGACGGAGACCAGGAGCCGCCCCGGTATTGCCGCTGCCCCCTTGCTTACGTTTGGGTCCCTCAGCGGTTGTTTCGAGATCGCCGGCTTCGAGAAGTTTTACCAGCAGTGGGTGTTCGAGAGCTTTGGGCGACACTTGTCCGGTCTTTCCGGGTCCGAGAAACAGTCGTTTCCCGCCGGGTAAGGGAAGTCTCAGAGGCTTTCGAGTCTTGTTGGTGATGTCCATGGGCGTTTTCCCGCGACCGCAAGCGGCTCAACGTCCTATTCTGTCACAACTCGCTAAAGCATACGAAAGGCGGGAGTAATAGCAATCAAACAGTCCCTGGAGCGCCATAAGCGCCATCCCGTAAATCTGACCTTCAGGTTTGCCGATCACGACATCGAAAACAGGGACATAGGTGCCTGTCCCCATTTTCCCACTCTTCAATCGGACTTCGCGGGCTCGTTCGGATCCGAGCGGAGGAAACGGATCAGCTCCGCGTGATACTCGTCCGGAATCTCGAAGTGCGGGTTGTGTCCGACTCCCGGAAACAGCACGAGTTCCGCGTTGGAGAGCGTTTCTGCAACCCGCCGCGCAGCCGCTGCGTAGTTCCGCGTGAGCGCGTCTGCCGCTCCTCCCATGACTAGTGCTTTGGTTTTGATGTGCTGCCAGTCATAGACCACCGGATCGAAGAAAAGGATCTGCGTCTGCCACGCCCGAATTCTTGCCAGCAACGGCCACTCACTCGTAAGCGTTAGGCCGTATTGCAGCCGGACCCATGCCAGATATTCCGGCTTCCACGTGGGATAGTAGCGCATGTGGTTGCGTAGGATGGACTGGTAGCTTGTGCCGAGAACCCCTCGATAAACTTCCTCGATATCCCGCCAGGCCCGACCCTGGCGCTGATCGGTCATGCCGATCTGGTTGACCATGACCACATGGGTCGTCGTGTCCTGGTAGGTCATGGCGAATCGGGTGGCGACCATTCCTCCCATGGAGTGTCCCATGATGGCGACTTCGGGAATCTCCAGGTGATCCAGCAGGGCTTTCGCGTTCGAGGTAAACACGTGGAGGTTATAAGGGATGTCCGGTTTTGATGAGCGCCCGTATCCGATTCGATCCGGAACGACGACGCGGAAACCCGCCATGGTCAGAGCGTCGATCGTCACCTCGAAGGCTTTTCCCGTGAAGTTCATGCCGTGGAAGAGCATGGCGGTCTGGCCATTCGCTGTTCCCTCGGGCTTCACATCCATATAGGCAAGCTTCAGGTCCTGCCCGAAGATGTTGATGTCCAAATACTGAACTGGATGGGGATAGGGTATTTCTTCCATGGTGGAAGAAATGGGGCCCCAATGTGCCGGCGGTTCGCTCGGAGGATTGACCCCTTGTGCAAGAGCAGCCGTGGGCGATGTCAGAATCGTCGCGAGGATGGCAACCGCGCAGGTAAGCAAAGGCGGGTGAACGGGGCGCCTCGAAACGGAAGTCATTTATTTCTCCAGTATTGCGAACCGAGAAGAGATCGGCGATCACAGATCGCCGCTACAAGTAATCATCCACCTATCGGAAGCGGAACCTTCTGTAGCGGCGGTCTATGACCGCCGAAATCTCGCTCAACCCCCGGTCGCCGCCAGAGGTGGCCTCAGCTCTGGCCTGGACCAGACTCGCAGAGTGTGGACACCGGGCGGCAAGCTGTCTCGCAACAACTGGTCATGGAAGTCCTTCAGCGACACCCCCTGTTCTTCGGCGTCGTCCCTCAATTGCACGATTGTGAGCCGGGCCATACTGCCCAAGACACTCATGGGCTTGCGGATCGCGCGCCGGACTTCGCTTTCCGCCACCGGCTGTTCCAGGTAGGCTTCCTCCATCAGAAATTCAACCGCTTCGTCGAAGCTCAGTTGCGCTACATGGAGCTTCATTCCCGCGACCTGCCGCGCCATGGCAGTCACAGCCCGTAGTTGTTGTTCGAATCGAAGACTGGGGTCATTATCCAGGAAACCTTGATCCAACATCATTTCCTCGACGTAGAGCGCCCAGCCGTCCCCGAACGACGATCCCTGAAGGAATCGCCGGATCTTCGACGGATTTTCCTTCGCGCGTGACGCGAGGGCGTAGCGGCCCGGCACCCCGTCGTGAATGGCCATCATCTGCAGGGCGCTGGAACTGTAGGACCGCATAAGCTGGTCAACCTGACTCTGGCTCCATCCCGCTTCGGGAACGCTGAGGCGCAGGTAGGCGTCAAGCGGTCTTGCTTCTTCGAGACCCGGTGTGCTCAGCGACACAAGCATCACAGGTCGCAGGTAAGACGGCATCTCCCGTGGCTTCGCGGCCATCCCCGGAGGAGATGTCAGAAGACCCTGGTCCGAGATGAACTGCGCCGCCCGATCCATTGCCTGTTCCATCGCGGCGAACAATCCATCATCGGCCGGTCGGTCGTTGGCCAATTCGCCAAGAATCGCCCGAAGATCTCCCTGATCATCGATTTCGTTCGCTGCCTGCAACAGGGCCTCCTGCCGCCTGGTGAGCTCTGCTTCTCCGGACGCCAGGAGGTCGTCAAAGGAGACCTGGGTTATCTCCTCGAAGAGCACTTTCTCTTCGAATACCTGCCTGCCCATCAGCAGCGGTCTAATGTCAGCGTCTGGGAGAACATCCTGCCTGAGAAATGTCAGATGATCCTCATACGCCGCGATCACACCGTCGTTCGCCGCCACGAATTCGGCGAGGAGTGCAGGGTCCTCTAAACCTTCCACCGCTCGAGGTAGAAATTCCTGGAAGTAGATCAGGCTGGATTCGAATTGATCGACCGCAATCTCGGCGAGGTTGATGTTAGCAATCTCGACGATATCCCGGGCCCCCTCCAGGATTGCGGGCACCAGGTTCTCACGCGCGATGATGGAACGCACCCGGGTCTCGAGCGGCAGCGACTCATCCTGAATCAGGGCATCGATACTCCGGCAGATCAGCTCGTCGTAATAGCCGTGATCACGGGCCCAATATGCGACCCGGTTCGACTGAAGCAGGCTCCCCTGGATGTGATAATCGAGTATCTGATAGTCAAACTTATCGTCCTGGCTCAGAAACCTCACGTCGATCTTTTTCAGAGCCAGGAGCTGTTCCTGTAGTCGACTTCGTTCTCCAAAGATCTGGTCCCTGTCGATCGGACCGATGGCATCATCGTACTGATGCAGGCCCATTTCTGTGGCCAGGACCGGGTTGTTCTGGAAGTACCCCTCAAAATACTCGTCTACGAATTGCGCAAATCTCGCTGCCTCCCGCTGCTGGAAGAAGTCATCTTCGCCTCCGCAGCCTAGCAACAGAATGGGGCACAGACACAGGACCGCCCGGCAGAGTGAAAGAAACCTTGTGGACATAATGTTCCTCCCTACGAAGCGAAGTGAAAGAGGTCCGCTCGAGGTAGTTCTCGCTGAGTTCTGCTGGTGTGGGAGCATTATCTTCAAAACAAACGAGGATCACAATAGAAAGACGACAGCGTGCGAGTTCTGCTCGAATCCGCCACCCTCAAAACGTCGCGCGCTTCCGTCACTCTTACGAACCGCAATCCCTCCGCTCGATCCTTTCTGCGGGCCCACCCTGGAGCGTCCATTCGTCCTCATCCAGGTCGTAGTGGAGGATGTAGGTCCGGGCGTCCGCCGTGCGCACCTTGAAGTACTCGGCGCCAGGTTCGTACCAGCGGTCCTCTATAGCGGTGATCTCGTGGGCGGCGCCGTCGAGGGTGAACCGCTGGGGCCGTTCGTTGACGCGGTAGCCGGAGTACGCATCGACTTGGATGGGGATGGACATGGTGGAGGTCTATGCTTCCAAGTTCTGCCTCCCAGCAAGCTTCATCGGGGAGTGAAACGAGCTTCGGGACCAGCTGTGACGGATCTCCCTAGGTGACGTTCACCTTGGTTTGGAGCCTTTACCGCGACTGCAACTTGCATCGTCGCGAGGTTTCATCGAGTTCGTGCTCGAGCGGTTCAGTTCGCTTCATCCCCGAGACTATGCCCGCCTGGTTTCATTGCCCGGCGATTACGGAGTAACGGAACTGCAGATTCAGCCCGAGGACTGGCTGGCGAATCGAACGCTCGGAGAAGCCGGCCTCCACAGCGAAGGCCTTCTTGTTCTCGGTGTTCACCGGGTTGACGGAGTCTACGAGGGATTGCCGAACGCTGTCACTCGGATTCATCCACGCGATCGATTGATCATCTACGGTCGATCTGGCCAGCTGGGAGACCTTGATTGCCGATGTGCGGGAGAGGAGGGGGACAGGCGACATGCGGAGGCCTGTGATCGGACCGGAGAATCGACGGAGTAGTGTGTCCTTGTCCAGGAGTCAAGGTTGCTGTTACGAGTCACGAGCGAGATCGAAAGTTCCGGTACTGTCCCCAAAGGTCTCGAGGTGATCGAGGCCGAAGTCATGAAGCACCGTCAACATGACGTTCGCCATTGGCGTACCCTTGGGCGCCTGCAGATGCACGTTGCCTTTCAGTCGGCCGCCCGCCCGTCCGGCTAGAAACAGAGGGCAGCGCTTATGAGTGTGGAAGTTCGAGTTTCCCATCGGTGACCCGTAGAGAACCAGCGTCCTGTCCAGGAGCGTACCGTCTCCTTCTCCGATGCTCTTCAACTTCTCCAGAAAATAGGGCACGAGACTGACGTGGTATCGGTTGATCCGGGCGAACTTCTCGATCTTATCCTCGCGCTGGGAGTGATGTGAAACGGCGTGAAACCCCTCGGTGACGCCGCTTCCCGGATACACGCGCGGCGACCCATCCAGCCCCATCTTGAACGCCACCACCCGTGTGGTGTCTCCGGCGAACGCCTGCACCTCGAGGTCGAACATCAGTTTCACGTGTTCTTCGAAATCGTCGGACACTCCGGCAGGTGCATCGGGCAGAGATCTCGGCTCGCCGCTGGTGTTGAACGCTTCGATCTTCTGGATGCGCCGCTCGACCTGCCGAATATCGTCCATGTATTCATCGAGCCGGTTCCGGTCGGATGGGCCGAGATTCCGAGACAGGCGGCGGATCTCATCCACGATCCAGTCCAGGATGCTGAGATCGGTTTTCCGATTCGCTGCCCTCTGTCTGCTGGATGTGGAACCTCCAAACAACAGGTCGAAGACGACGCGAGGGTCGTTCACCATCGGAAGCGGCCGAGCCGGGCTGGCCCAACTGATGGTGTCGCGGTATAGGTTGGAGTATTTCTGAGCGAACCCGGACGGCGTGTCGACGTCCTCGATCGACAGCTGCAACGATGGGAGTAGCGTACCCTGACCGACTTGCCGGGCCACAAGCTGGTCGAGGGAGGTTCCGGCGCGAACATCGGGACCGGTGGTCAGTTTCGGTCGGGCCTGGGTCAGAAACGCGGCGCTCGAGCGGAGATGGTCGCCACCGACCTCTTTACGCTCGAATGTTCCAGCGTTTCGGACGTCCGTGTTGCTGACGATGGTCAGGTACTCGCGAAACGGCTCGAGAGGACTGAGGCTGGTTGGCGACAAGTCGAATCCGTCTCCGATGATCGCGGGCGCCCACAGATTGTTCCGGACACCGTAGTCGGTGCTTCCCGCTGAGCCGTGCACCATCTCGATACAGGAGAGGCGCACCGGGCCGGTTGTCGCTGTTTTCGCCGCCGCAGTTCCCAGCGGCACCATCGCTTCAAGGAATGGCAGGGCGACGCTCGCGCCGAGCCCTCGTAGCAGATGCCGCCGGGAAAGAGGCCGCGTCATGATCTACTTCCTATGGACTCGATAGGCAGTCCACTCCATTTTCACCGATATCGCCGCTGAAGGTTCCGGCAAGTGTTCCGTCCGCCTGGACCTGCGCCTGGATCGTCAGCTGCATGTAGCTGCCCTCGACGGCTTCGAGCAACAACGAGTCTCCGCTGAACTCGCCTAGCACGAAGAGGTCTCCATGTTCCGGGATCAGGAAGTTGCCTGAAAGCTGGTGTCCTTCCTGCTCGAGTTCCATGCGGATTGTTATGTCGTGGTCGGGTACGAAAATGTTCCAGTTGCCTGCGACGCTGCTGGTGTCGGCATGTTGGGCGTACAGCGACCCGGCCGCGAGTAGGACGATTGTGATCGTGAATCCGATGACTCTCTTGTTCATACGGTCTCTCCTTCGATGGTGTGTGACGTTTGAACTCATACGCAGCATCATAGGCGTGGCGGGCTGAACGGCCCTTGAATGGGTTGTTCAGGCGGCGTTCAGGTCCGATTGGGTTATAAAGAGCCGGAGGGAGGTCCGATTTGCGGATTCTGGTCGTCGAGGACGAGGCGCTGTTGTCGCGCCAGCTTGTCGCCGCGCTCGAACAGGCCGGCTACGCCGTGGACGGCGCCTAGGACGGCGAGAACGCCGAGTTTCTCGGACGGACCGAGCAGTACGATGCGGTTGTGCTGGACCTCGGACTCCCCAAAATCGACGGATTAACGGTTCTGGGTCGTTGGCGGGAGGCTGGCGTGACCGTACCCGTGTTGGTGTTGACCGCCCGCGGAAGCTGGCATGAAACGGTACAGGGGATGGATGGCGGTGCCGATGATTACGTGGCAAAGCCATTCCAGATGGAGGAGTTGCTCGCAAGGCTGCGCGCACTGATCAGGAGGGCAGGCGGCCAGGCCAACCCCGAGTTTCGTTGCGGTGGGGTGACGCTCGATCCACGGCTTGCGAAAGTGACCCTGGACGGCGTACAGGTGAAACTGACCAGCCACGAATTCCGCGTCCTGTCCTATCTCATGCACCAGCGCGGACGTGTCATATCTCAGAGCGAATTGAGCGAACACATCTATGCGCAGGATCTGGACCGGGATTCCAACACCGTCGAGGTGTTTATCGCCCGACTCCGCCGGAAACTCGGGTCGTCAATCATCGAAACGGTTCGGGGTCTGGGCTATCGCACCGGGGAGTCACCGTGAGCCACCACTCATTCCGTCTGCGGCTGCTTCTCGGTATGACGCTCTGGACGATCGGGGCGTTGGGTCTGGCACACATAGTCTCCGCGGTGCTTCTGAACATGTTTCCGAATATGGCCAACCTGGCACACGGTGTCGGCGTGGGGATAGTCGCCGTGGGCCTCATGGCTGTCGGCTTGACGTACGTGCGTAGCGGAGTATCACCTTTCACCCATTTGCGTGAACGGTTGTCTGCGGTGCGTGATGGTCGCTCCTCCCGTGTCGAAGGCAGCTATCCCAACGAAGTGCAGCCACTCGTCGATGATTTGAACGCGCTCCTGGACCACCGGGAACAGGCCGTGCGACGGGCGCAGGCAAAGGCCGGTGACCTTGCCCACGGCCTGAAGACGCCACTGTCGCTTCTGGTCCGGGAGGCGGAGGAGGCGGCCGCGAACGGCAATCCGGCACTGGCTGCGGCGATCAACGGACAGGTGGAGCGGATGCGCCGGCAGGTGGACTATCACCTCGCACAGACCCGCGCCGCCGCTTCGGGTGCCGCAGGGGGAGCGCGTTGCGAGGTGCTGGAGTCTGTGGAGGGGCTTTCTCGCACGCTGCGACGACTTTACGCCGACCGTGGCCTTGCAGTCGACGTGAATGTACCGGCAGAACACGCCGTGCAGTGCCAGCGCGAAGACCTCGACGAGATGCTCGGAAACCTGTTCGACAATGCCTGTAAATGGGCCAGCTCCAAGGTGTCGGTCGCATCGTCACAAGACGACATCTCGGTGGTCATCACCATCGACGACGACGGTCCCGGCATCGAATCCTCGAAACGGGCTGTCGTCCTCCAACGAGGTGTCCGCGCAGACGAAACAGCGTCAGGGTCGGGGCTTGGCCTGGCCATCGCGCGCGATCTCGCGGAGTTGTATGGTGGATCGGTCTCGCTGCACGACTCGCCCGTCAAAGGCCTGCGCGCGCAGCTGAAGCTGCCGACCTGCTGACCCCCGGCTCTCGAATTAAATAGGGACATAGGTGTCTGTCCCTATTTAACCTCTCTCTGCTATCTTTCAAGGGCTTATGTCTACGGACGAACTCCAGAGGCTCTTCGGGCAACGGTTCGGCTCGCCGGCCGAGGCCATCGAGCCGCTTCAGGGTGAGCTCGGTGGCTCCAGGCGGAGACTATTCCGGCTCGCCGGCCGCGGGGTCAGTGCGATCGGCGTTCTGTATGACGTCCGCGAGGAGAACACCGCTTTTCTGGAGTTTTCCAGGCACTTTCGTCGCCACGGTCTGCCGGTTCCTGAAATCTATGCTGCAGATCTGGACCGCAATGCCTACCTGGAAGAAGACCTCGGGGACACGACGCTCTATGAGTTCCTCTGGAGCAATCGGCAGGGTGGGGACATCGCTCACGATGTCATGGCCGCCTACAGGAAGGTCGTGGCGATCCTGCCGCGATTCCAGGTCGAAGCGGGGCGTGATCTGGACTACGGCGTGTGCTATCCGCGGGACAGCTTCGATCGGCAGTCCATCGTCTGGGACCTGAACTATTTCAAGTACCACTTCCTCAAGCTTGCCGGCATTCGGTTCGACGAGCAGGCCCTCGAAGACGACTTCAGCCGCCTTGCGGATTTCCTTCTCGGCGCGGACCAGAACTATTTTCTCTACCGGGATTTTCAGTCCCGCAACATCATGCTGCGCAACGGGGACCCGTTCTTCGTGGATTATCAAGGTGGCCGGAAGGGTGCGTTGCAGTACGACATCGCGTCTCTTCTGTTTGATGCGAAGGCCGATCTAGAGACCGCGACGCGGGAACAACTACTCGAGGGCTACCTCGACGCGCTCTCCGGTTTCATCGAGCTGGACCGGGCCGCCTTCATGCGGCACTACTACGCTTACGTCTACATCCGAATCCTTCAGGCGCTGGGCGCCTACGGTCATCGAGGCTTCTTCGAACGCAAGCCTCACTTTCTCCAGAGCGTGCCCTATGCGCTCGGGAACTTACGGTGGCTGATGCACAACGTCGAACTCCCGATCGAAACACCCGCCTTGTTCGAGACCTTCAAGAACATGCTGGGTTCTCGGAAACTGCAGGGGCTCGGTTCAACGACCGAGAGTTCCGGACAGAGCCTGACTGTGAGGGTTTTCAGTTTCTCGTTTCACCAGGACACTCCGAAAGACCAAGTCGGAAACGGAGGCGGATTCGTTTTCGATGCGCGCGGCCTTCCGAACCCCGGCCGCGAAGAGCGGTACAAGGACCTTACCGGCAAAGAAGCCCCGGTCGCGGACCATCTGCTTCAGCAGGACAGTGTCCATGAGTATCTCGCCGGTGTGACGTCGCTGGTTGACGCGAGCGTCAGCGCCTACCGACGCCGGGGCTTCACGGACCTGATGGTGTCGTTCGGCTGTACCGGCGGGCAGCATCGCTCGGTCTTCCTTGCGGAGCGGCTGGCCGGGCACCTTTCCGGGAGGGAAGGCGTCGAAGTGGTCGTCTCCCATCTGGGATTGGAAAGGCTCGGCAAGTGAGGGCGATGATCCTTGCCGCCGGTCTCGGAACGCGCCTCCGGCCGCTCACCGATGTCCGACCCAAGGCTCTGGTCGAGATCTCGGGCCGGACGCTGCTGGAAGTCACACTCGAACGTCTGCGCAAGGCCGGGGTGCGCGAGGTAATTCTGAACGTCCACCACATGGCGGGCATGATCGTCGAGTATCTCGAAGCCAACGACAACTTCGGAATGCGGATCGAAGTGTCTCGGGAAGAAACACTGCTCGATACGGGCGGAGGCTTGAAGAAGGCGGCTTGGTTCTTTCTGGACGACCCGGACCGACTCGACGAACCGTTCATTCTCCACAACGTCGATGTCCTGAGCACGATCGATTTCCAGCGGATGCTGCAGTTTCATTGGGACAATGAGGCGCTCGTCACGCTTGCCGTTCACCAACGGGACACTTCCCGGTACTTGCTCTTCGACGAAGGGCTTCAACTGTGCGGGCGACTGTCCAAAGCCGACGGAACGAAGGAAATCGCTCGGCCATCACCGCACCTCCAGGAGTTGGCGTTCTCCGGCCTCCACGTGGTTTCTCCCCGCCTGTTTCCGATGATCTCCGAACAAGGAGTGTTTCCCATCATCGATGCTTACCTGAGGCTTGCGGCGAGTGGCTGCAAGATCATCGCCTTTCGGGCTGACGAGTATTCCTGGCGGGATGTCGGGAGTCTGGCGAGTTTGAGGCGCGCTTCCGACCAAAACTCGTGAGAGTTGGCTAACGGTTCTGTTCGAGAATGCGGAGATGCACCCGCGCTACCGTGTGCATGTAGCCGCCAGAGGCGTATCGCTCCGCCGCGGCGGTTCGGATGTGCTCGAGCGCGAGTTCGTCGTTTCCAACGGCCTCGAAGTACAGGCCGATGTAGAGGTGTGCATAGAACTGCGCCAAGGTCCCCCCGCCCGCTGCTTCCAGGACCGCCTCCGGCGTGAGGGCGCCACGGAACATCTCGTAGATCTCCGCCATCGGCGCTCGCCGATCAGGGCCGACAGGTAGCAGTGCGTCCCTGGCTTGCTCCGCGGATTCCGCTCGGGCCACGCATAGAAAATGCCAGGTGGCGTTCTCCACGTCGTTCGGATTCACCGTGCGGTGCGATTCGAACTGGCTGCGGCAGTCCTCGTAGCGCCCGGCGTAATAGAGCGCGATGCCTCGTTGCCAGAGCCCGGGGGCTGCCTCGGGGATGAGCGCCGCCAGCGTGTCGAACCCCGCTGCGGATTCATCGATGCGTCCGTTTTCGAAATCGACCACCGCACGGTTGAAGACCGCCTGTGGTGACTGTGCGAGGAGAGGCAAAACCAGGATCAATGCGAAGAGTGGGTGCAGCAGCATTTTATTCCCTCACTGGCGGAGATCGAGCGCAAGCAGCGTGTCGTCGTTCCGGACATACAGGAAGCCATCGGACAATGCCGGATAGGCCCGAACGGTTGCCGAGAGGATCTGGGCGCGTGCGATGGGCGTGAAGGCTTCGGGGGACGCCTCGGCGAGGATCAGTTCGCCGCCCTCACGGACCAGCAACAACCGATCGCCGGCCAGCACGATACTCCCCGCACGGAACCGGTCCACGCTCCAGGCGACCTTACCTGTCCGAAACTCGACTGCGCGGAGGCTCGGGCCGAACTCCTGCCGGCCGTGGTATCCATACAGGTATCCATCGCGGTAGACGCTGGTGGCGTAGTGGTTCGACAGGGCGTCGTTGGACGACCATAGCTCGGTCAATCGGTTCCCATCCCAACGCAGTACTCCAGCGCCCGGCCCGTATTCAGCCGAAATGAAGATCCGGTCGTCGATGACCACAGGCGTCGCCGCATTGATCGACGAGGCCGACCGTGACCGCCAGCGCTGCTCGAACGCCACCGCGCCACCTTCCGGGTCGAGTCCAACCAAACCGTTGCGTGTAAAAAAGATTGCATAGCGGCGTCCGGAAATTGTGACGCCTACAGGAGACGAATAGCTGGCCCCATGGCTGGTTGCTCGCCAAAGAACGCCGCCGGTCTTAGCGTCGAACGCAACGATCCCGGCGTTCTGCCCGCCGATGTTGGCAATCACCCTGCCGTCTTCGACCAGTGGGGAGCCCGCTGCCCCAAAGAAGCCTTTCGAGACGCTGAAGCGGCGCATCGTGTCTTCGCTCCAGATCCGCTCACCGGTTTCCAGATCGACAGCGTGCAACTGTCCCTGCGCGCCGAAGGTGTACACTACGCCATTGGCAACCACGGGCACGGCGCGCGGGTCCCTCGTCGAACCCGAAGTCATCCCGGTAGGTTGTCGGATATCCGTACTGCCACAGGCTCGTTCCCGTCTCCGCGCGCGCGGAGACTGACGCGTGATCCTTGCCGGCCGATCCCCTTAGAAAGTGAACCGGACGCCGAGCTGTACGCGTCTCGCCTCGAAGGCAGACGTGAAGCCGAGCGGTGTGCTGGGGCTGACGCCTTCGATTCCCTTCAGATCGAACGGCCCGGAGATGTTTCCCACCGTGTTGTTCACGCTCCGGTAGTTCAGCCGGTTGAACAGGTTGAAGGCCTCCCCCATGAGTTCCAGTTCGAACCTGTCATCGAGTTGGATGCGCCGCGTCAGCCGCAGATCGACGGTCCAGAAGTTCGGGCCGCGGCCGGTATTCCGGCCCGCGAAGGCGGGACGATCCGTGGTCGAGTGGCGGTCCTGGTTCAGGTCGAATCCGGTCAGGAGATTGAAGGGCCGACCGCTGTTTGAGCGTACGATCGGATTGATGTTGACGACCGGGGTTTCCACCGCTCCGTAGAAGACGAACTTGTGCCGCTGATCGAACGACGACAACGCCCGCTCGGCATTGAGATTCAGCTGATCCATGGCCTGAAAGTCCGTGTTGAAATCCACGACCTCGTCGATTGCCTTGCTGAACGTGTAGTTTGCATTCAGGCTGAAGCTGTTGGCGAATCGCTTACGGACTTCGAGAGTCAAGCCGTGGTAGAAGCTCCGCCCTGTCGACTCGTAGACATTGTCCTGCAGGAGAAGGGGATCCTTGAAGAAGAGTGGATTCCAAACCCGGATGCCGAGGTTCGGATCGATCGGCGCGTCGAGCATGTTGTCGTCCCGCGCCCTGAGTATCTTCAAGCCGCGTGAGAACAGGTAATTCGCCGAAATCAGGACGTCCGGTGTGATCTCACGCTCGACCCCGAGGCTACCCTGCTGCGAGTACGCACTGGCGAAGTCGTCCGAAGCCCGGAACAGGACGCTCAGGGGTGGCCGCGGACCGGTGTGGGCGATCGTGATCCCGAACTGTTCAAGGTGTCCGGGCGTGATCGGTTGCGTCGGTGCGGGCAACGTGATCACTCCCTGAGCGCGCAGAGTCTGGTAGATATTGGCGGCGCTGGCCGCGCCAGGGGTCTGGATCGTCGTCAACACCTGTGCGATCGGCCGGACTCCGTCGATTTCCCCCAGCGTGTTCGCCACGTGAACGAGCGCGTAATTGGTCGGCGCGTAGAAGATTCCGTATCCTCCCCGAACGGTCGTCTTCCGATCCCCCGACGGGTCCCAGGCAAAGCCGAACCGGGGCGCGAAGTTGTTCTTGTCGGTCCGGATCGGATCGCGCAGATCGTCCATTTCGTAGCGCAGACCGATGTCGAGCGTCAGGCTGGGAGTCACTTGCCAACTGTCCTGAATATAGATGCCGAGGAAGGTCTCGGTTGAAGAGACGATCGGGTCGCCGAAGCCCTGTTGGTAAGCCTGCGGCAGGCCGAGGTTGAAGGCCTGAATGGCGTTGATCGTGGTCGACGCGAAAACGGGGTGGATCAGGCCCCCAGGCAGCGCACCGAAATTAAACCTTCCAGAGAAGACGGTCTGCGATTCGACATGGTTGCCACGGACCAGGACCTGCCCTCCCAGCTTGATCAGGTGCGAGCCACGGTTCATCGTCAGGTGGTTGCCGGCATCATAGCGCCGCCAGATCGAGTTGCTCGGCAGGACGATGTCGCGGTTGAAGAAGCCGAACCCGTTGATGTTGAGCTCCGGCCCGAACTTCTCCTGCGTGTTGACGAGAAAGTCCCCGTAGTTGAACTGGAGACGCAATTGGTTGACGGTCGATGGGCTGAGGATACGTGTCCAGTCGATGATCCCGACGTGATCCAGCCGGCTGGTTTCGACGCCGCGCGAGGCGCCGATGAGCGCGCGCGTGTTCGGATTGGTTGCGTCGACGTTTGCGTTGTTGTAGCGGAGCATCAACTGGTTCTCCGCGTTGATCTGGTGGTCGACCCGGAAGGACAGCTTGTAGTCGTCACCGCTGAACGGAAACACGCCGCTGTTCACTCGAAAAAGCTCACGCGTGCTGGGGCGGGCTGGTCAGCGCCGGCCGCAGCGCCCCCGCCGCGGCGGGTGGCAACGCCGCCAGGATCGCCTCCTGGGTCGGCGTCGGTTCGAATATCGACGTGTCGGTCAACACAGCGACCGATGTCGACTCATCGCGCTCCAGGCCTTCGAACGCGGCGAACAAGAACGTGCGGTTGGGGACCAACGGTCCACCCATGGTGAAACCGAACTGCTGCCGGTTCGTTTTCGGCTTGATTTGCTGGAGGGTGCCGTCGACGATGTCCCGCGCGAACGGATCCGCCGCATCCATGCCGTCGTGCCGGAAGAAACCGTATGCTGAACCATGGAGGAAGTTCGTGCCGGACTTCGACACGATGTTGACGACTCCACCGCTGGCACCGCCCATTTCGGCCGAGAAATTGGATCGATTGATCTGAAATTCTCGAACGGCCTCCTGGCTCAGCGTCGGTCGAACCCCGCCGCCCGAATCGTTGGCCTCGCCTCCATCCACGCTG
>CBDBIN010000015.1:0-17640 GCA_965206125.1 Terriglobia bacterium | reverse complement strand
CGATCGGTTTGCCGCGCTCCGTTACGACGACCTCCTGGCCTGCTTTGACCTGTGCCAGGAATTCGCTGAGCGTCGCTTTTAGCTTGGATACGGTTGTGGTCGACATGAGACTAATATAGTTTAATATGAGTGACTATTCTAGTCATATTAAAGTTCAAGGCTCTGGGTTCGTGACAGAGGTGTGGCGGCCCGGCTCCGACGCTTGTACGTTCCTGAACTTGCTGAACAAGAGCGACAACAGACTCTCCGTCCGTATAGTGAAACGAACCTCCAGAGCCAGGCCCAGGGGGAGATCCTGGGCCTCGTCAAAGTCAATCAGAACACGGTAGGCTCCGGAGCCTGGGTCTCCGATCCGGGCGTCGGGAGCGATGGAGAGAACGGTTCCCCCGAGACTTTCCGGGCCAGTCATGACGAGCCGGACCTGTTGCCCCGGGCACACGTTTTCGGCCTCCCGGTTCGGGAGCCAGGATTCGATCACCTGGACCGTCGGCGTGCGTGCCATCGTCGCTACGAGCGTTCCTGCGGGAAGGTGTTCGCCTGAGTGGAGGGCGGCGAATGAAACCAGCGTTCCGGTCACCGGGCTCCGGATGATCAACCGTTGCCGGTCCGTTTCGGCACGGTCTACCCGGAGCCTGAGGTCGGCGAGCTGTTTCTCGATCGGGATCTGTTCGCTCCCAAGCTGTCGTTGGCGGCCTTTGAACTGTGAACGTTTGAGAACGCGGGCTTGACGAAGGTCCTCGAGAACCGCCTCTTCAGGTGGGCGAGCTTCGATTTCCTCCTTTTGGGCTCTGGCCAGTCGGAGTGCTCGCTCGACCTCGGACTGGGATTGTTGAGATACGACGCCTTCCTCGAGCAGTTGTCGGTTCATCTCGCGTCGCTCCAGGGCGTCCGATATGCGCAGCTCGGCGGCGTGCAACTGGATCTGATGTTCCTGGCGCCGTCGCTTGATCGCTTCCCTCTCGGCCTGAATCTGGAGCTCCAGCCGCTGCATTTCCAGGTCGAACACGTGCCTCGCGTCAGCCTTCCTGAGGCCTGTTTCGCGGAGTTGTTCTTGTACGAGGAGGATCTGCTCCTGGAGCGTTTGGATCTGCGATCGGGTCTCTCGGTCTTCGAGCCGGACGAGAATGTCACCGGCCCTGACGTGATCACGTTCTCTGCCAGAGACAGCGGCTATGATCCCTGCAACTTCCGTGACGATCCGGACGACTCCACCTTCAGGTCGCACGACACCGAGTGCGCGAACGGTAACGTCGATCTTCGTGAAGTGCGCCCAGAGTGTCGCGAGGGCCAGGATGCCTGCCAGCATGTACAGGGTTGCACCCAGGAGGGACGGGGATCGTCCCAGGTTGAGGTCAGGCCCCGAGCGCGTACGCACGTTCCTCGATGTGGAAGGTCCGGTCGATGGGCAGAGGCTCGTGGGAGATCACGAGCGTCGTCCGGTGTCCGCGGCGCCGTTCGATCAGGCTGCGGACGGCGGCTGTCGACGTGCGGTCGAGGTGGTTTGTCGGTTCGTCGAGTACCAGGATAGGCGGCTCGAGAAGGATCGCGCGCGCCAGGGCGATCCTCTGGCGCTCGCCCCCGGATAGCGTCATGCCGCGCTCGCCGATCACGGTGTCGTACCCCAGCGGCATCCGGTTGACGATCTCATCGACGTGTGCCAGACGGGCGGCCGTGCGCACCTCCTGTGCATCGGCGGACGGACGACCCAGGCTGACGTTGCCGGCGATCGAGATACTGAGCAGGTCGGCGTCCTGCGAGACGAAGACCACCTGCCGGCGGAGGTTCTCCAGGTCGTAGTCTCGGACGTCGATCCCGTCGATGAGAACGCGTCCGGACGACGGTTCAATGAATCGGCCGAGCAGGCGAACAAGCGTTGTCTTCCCGCTTCCGCTTCCACCTGCGATCCCGACGCACTCCCCTGGTTCGATTCTCATGCAGATGCCCTCGAGAACAGGATGGCGGCTCCCGTACCGGAAGCCCACGTTGCGAAATTCGATCGATCCCGCCAGTCTGCGTTCAACTGTTGAAGTAGATTTACGCCTCTTCTCGCCTTCGGCCTGAAACATTTCTCCCAGACGTTCAGCAGCGACCATTGCGTCCTGGATCGACTGGTTGGCGTTCGCCAGCCGCTCGATCGGCCCGAGGGCCGTTCCCAGCATGGTGTAGAATCCTTATCAACCTTCGAGCGTACTGCTCGGTCGAAACAAAGTGTAGATGACTCAACTTCGTCATGGAATGCCGGAGGGCATCATCGATCGCTCCGCTGGTGACCTCGCCACCATGAATGTGCGCGATCGGGATCTTGAACGGAAGAGCTGCCAGCGAAGCCGCATGCATCTCGAACCGGTCTCCCAGCACCACCAGCATGTCGGGACTGACCGAGCCATACAACCTGGAGAACCCAGACACGCACTGCCCCATCGATTCCGCGATGCCTGCGGGGCTATCCGACGCCAGTGGAATCGGGACCCGCAACGAGGTGTCCCAACCCTCCTTTTCGATGTCACGCACGCTCTCCCCGAACTCAGGAGACAGATGCATCCCCGTCACGAACAACTTCAGGTCCAGCGATAACTCGGCTCGTACGGTCCGGAGGAGCGGCCGGTATATGCTGTAATCAGCGCGACTTCCTGTGACCACCCCGAGTGTTCTCACGACACCATGTCCAGACTGAACAACGCACCCTCAGCGATGTCCTGAACCGTGCGTCGCCCGACCAGCTCGCCGCGTAGCGACGGTAGGAGACCGGTACCGGGTCGCTTGACGGCGATCATGTCCTCGGTCAGCATCGTTCCCGCGGGAATGGACTGCGAGGCCACGAGGCTCTTCCTGGCGACCGCGGCCGTACCGGCCTCGCTTGGCGCCGGCTCTTTGCGGCCATTGCCCAGTGCCGACTCGACGATCCGAATACCTGCTACAAGCGCTCCCAGTTCGGCCGGCTCGACAGACGCTTCGTGGTCGGGCCCGGGTAACGACCGATCCAGCGTGAAGTGTTTTTCGACCACGCTCGCTCCAAGCGCTCTCGCGGCGAGCGCGACCTGGATCCCGGACGTGTGATCCGAGTACCCGACCGGCAGATTGAATGCATCGCGCATCGTCCGCATCGCCCTCAGGTTAACCACAGCCGGATCGGCCGGGTAGTTGCTGACGCAATGCAGGAGCAGTATCTGGTGGTTCCCGGAACCATCGATCGCACGGACGGCCTCTCTTACTTCTTCGAGTGTAGCCATACCGGTCGAAACGATCATCGGTTTGCGCTTGGCTGCGACGTGGGAAAGAAAGGGCAGGTTCGTGAGCTCGCCGGATGGTATCTTGAACGCAGGCACTTCCAACGTTTCGAGAAAGTCCGCACTGTTCTCGTCAAACGGAGTCGACAGAAACAGGACCCCACGCTCACGACAGTAGTCCTGGAGTTCCTGATGGGCGGCCGCGTCCAGTTCCAACCGCCGAAGCATTTCAAATTGAGTTTCCGCTGCGCCGGTCGTGCGAACCTGGTAGTCGGCCTTCGGTGAGTGTCGAGTAACGATATTCTCAGCCCTGAAGGTCTAAAACTTAACGGCATCGGCTCTGGCCTCGACGGCCACATCGATCAGGCGCCGGGCCATCCCAACGTCACCGTTATGGTTTACTCCGGCCTCCGCTATGATGAAACAAGGCTGATCCTCCCCGATCTGCCGTCCGTGGATATTGATGCAATCTACCAAGCCGTCCACCCGCCGTCGACCACCAGGTTTTGACCGGTGACGTAAGACGACAGATCGCTGGTCAGGTACGCTACAGCGCCCTTGACGTCTTCTTCAGAAGCCATTCGGGCAAGAGGCGTGCGTTCCCGATAGCGATTCACGAAAAGCTCCGGCTGGTTGCGCCAGATCCCCCCCGGCGTGATCGCATTGACCCGCACCCTCGGCGCCAGGATCATTCCCAGATGTCTGGCCAGCTGGATCAGGCTCGCCTTTGACGCACCGTATCCTGCCGGATTGGCGAGCTCCGTGCCCTCGTAGAGCCTCATATCAGGTCCGACAACACCGTAAATGGACGAGACGAAGACCACCGATCCGCATCCGGAAGCGACGAGGGCTTCCCGCGCTTCCTGCACCATGACGAACCCCGAGGTCACGTTGACACGCATAGCCTGGTCCCATGCGTCGACGGTCTGTTCGTTGAACGGGACAGCCCATCCCGCCACCCTGGTCGTGCCTACATATCCGGCGCAGTGCACCAGGATGTCCAGTCCCCCCATCCCTCGGATTGAGCTTCTAATGGCAGCACGGGTGGCATCCTCGTCCAACAGGTCGCAAGAAACGGATCGCACCGCACCCGGGTAGCTGCTCAGGAGCTCAACGCGCCGATCGCAATCCTCAGAGGTCTGGTCCAGCACGGTCAACTCCGACCCCAGCTCCAGCAACACCTCATCGACGGCGAGGCCGACGTGACCCGCGCCCCCACTGACGATGGCCTTCCTGCCGTCGAGTCTGATTAGTTGACTCGTGCTTATCCGCTTCTTTCAGCAAACTACCATGGGTCCGACAGCCCACAGCGGCTTGACCCCAAGATATGGTGCCGAGCTGAAGCAACCGGACAAGCAGGAGTTGACTAACCTGTCGCATCATCGACTCTGCTCAGCCACGGAAAGTCGATCAAACCGCCTCGGACCAGCAACTCGGCATGTTGGAACTGCTGTCGGTCGTCGATGGACATCGAACGGAGTTCAGGCATCTCATACAAGAGGTGGCGTCCTTCGCGCCAGGATTCGCCCTGCGCTCGCACAAACTCCGCTCGCCATAGGTAAAGTGAACCGTTGATGCGGTAAACGGGAGGAACATCCTGCCTTCGGTCAAACTGTATGCCGTCGCTCGCGATATCGGCCATGAACCCTTCGCGCTCGACGACACAATGCCAGATCGGATTGAAGGGAGGCTGAGACACGCCGATAATGCCGTCAGCTTCGGGTTCGGCCCTCAGCCTGGCCAAAGCCTGCGTGACGTCGTCCCTCACGCGGGCGGGCGAAGTCGGGTCCAATAACAACACCAAATCGTACCGGCCGCCTTCCTCTTGTTCCATGGTACAGAGCGCGTGCCGGATGACGGGCCACATCGGGGTGGTATCTTCGGCCAAGGTCGCCGGTCTTGTGAAAGGAACCTCAGCGTCGAAATCCCGGGCGATGGCCGCGATTTCGGCGGAATCGGTGGAGACGATCAAGCGATCGATCTCCGGACACATCTTCGCGAACAAGATCGAATGGACGACCAGCGGCAGTCCGAGGAAACTCCGGGTGTTTTTGCCTGGAAGAGCCTTCGAGCCGCCTCGGGCGGGTATGACCGCCAGTAGGTCGTGACTCGAAGTCATGAATAAGCTACCGCAGCGGCGGAATGGTCTTCGGAGGCCCGAAGGGCCGAATCGCAGACCGCGAGTGCGTTCACCCCATCCGCGCCAGTAGCCAGTCTCGGGTCGACCTGGGCGGTGTGAGTATTGAAAAACGCTCGATCCTGCAGCGCGAACAAGTCGTCATGCCGCTCAGGATGAGAGCTTTGCTCAAACCCGTCCGGTCTGGTCAGCCGGACCGTACCCTCGATTGCATCCCACTCGAGTACGCCGTCCTGTCCGAACGCCGTCGTGTTACGTCTCGGGGGGCGCGTCAGGTAATCCAGATCGATAGACACCAGGCAGCCGTCGGAGACCTCCCAGTTCAATTGCGCGACTTCGTCCGATTCGATGCCGAGCCGGCCGAGATTCCTGATCCTTGCTTCCACCGCGTCCGGCCAGCCGAAAAGCCATGTCGCGTAGTCGATCTCATGGATGAGATCGCGCAAGACCCCACCTTGTTCGGGCTGCGCAGAATAACTTTCCCGGTACGGACGGTTGGTCCTCCAATCGGGCAGAAACGATCCACATTCAATACCGACCCTGTGGATTGAACCGATAGCAGAGAGCTGCGACCGGAACCGGTCGAGTGATTCGGAGAATCTCAACTGGCAACCCACGAACACGCTTCGCTCGGCGCCGGAAGCGGCTCGGACCAACTCGGCGGCGGAACACGATGTGCTCGAGATTGGTTTCTCGATCAACACGTCGAGGCCGGCCTCGATTGCGAAATGCGCGTCGGCAGCGTGTTGGTCCGTATTCGTCGCGACGATACAGAGCCCGGCTCCCAGGTCAGCGGCTTCCTTCACGCTCCGAGCCGTCCGGTAACCCAGCGTATCCAGTTCACTACGTCGTCCTGGTCGTTTAGGTATGGCGATAGGACAGACATGCTCCATCTGCGCCAAGACGGACATATGCCTCATACCGGCGCTGCCCGTACCCTGTACTGCCACGTACTGATCCTGCGATTCGCTCAAAGAACTGCTTCTAGACTCGACAGTCGAAAACGATCGGTCGGTAGACGGCAAAGCGAAGATTCAAGCCATCCCGTAACCGAACAGATCTTCCGCATGTCTGGTCAGGGTGGCCGCATCCTTCAAAGTAGGCAGAGAGACAAGTCTTGTCAGATCCGGTTTCAGCATCGTCGCCACCTGTTCCGCAATCCCATGCTTGACCCCAGGCGCGAATACAACGAGCGGCAATTCTTCCCAATCGCCGCGAGCTGACTTCTTTCGAAAAGCCCTTTCGAGCGGACACAATCGATACGACGCCAGGGCCGAATGCACTTCCGATCAATCCGTAGGCCATGATACGACCACCGGCTCTATAAGTGCACGACCGGATCCCCCCCTCTTCAGCAGCTGGAACGCCAGTCAGCGTGGTAGGAAAAAGGAATCCCGGCCGCGGTAATTCCACTGCCGACGAAAACGTCCCCAGCCGGATGCCACTCAGATCCGGATGCGTCCCACCCCTAGCCCGACTTCCGCGGTTCGGCACGATTTTCATCTAATTTGGCCCATTTCACCGGAGCTGTATCCTTTCCATCGCTCAGGCATTCCGATCAATCCGTAGGCCATGCCAATCACGTGGAGGCTGTTGGCGATTCCCCACCGAGATAGTTCTACGGGCGGAAGCCGCAAGGGACCTCTCAACCCAATCGGCCTGAACCATCTCCGTAAAGGTATAAGTGCACGACCGGATCCCCCCCTCTTCAGCAGCTTGCGCCGCGACTTCAAGGAAGGAGGGGTAGGCCAGTCGGTTATAGGCACACCGCACGTTTATCCCTTTCTTTCCGACCGCATCTGGATCATGGATCGCGGCATTCCGCCTTCGCCCCCAGAGAGTCGATCACGTCCGATTGGTAAAACACCGGTTTCTCGATCAGGATGTCCCGGAACCCGAGTGACAGCAGTCGTTCCGCCGCGGCGACCGTTACCGCTGTCGGGGTCGCACAGTTGTGGAGACGATTCCCAACTCGCCCGGCTCCGCGTCTTGACTCAGCCGCTCAAAACCACCGGACACGACCTGGACCTTTCCAGGGTCCTCAGGAATCGCATGGTCGGACCGCGGGCAGATCCGGATGCGTCCCACCCCTAGGGCCTTCAGGGCGTCGAGGAAATGCCGCCCCATGTAGCCAAAGCCGACCAGTGTGATCGGACGGGAAGAAAAGTCGACCGTCGAAATGAGCTCGGCTACGCGTTCGGAAGACACGGACCTCCGACTGCGATGACGCCCGATAAAACCCGGCGGGCGGCGTGAATCAGGTAACCGGACACCTCGTCTGCGGCGCACCAAGTAACTTGTCGAAATGGGGTTGCAGGGAGGTCAAGATAAACCGATGGGCTGGAAAACTTTCCTTCAACGTAGGCAGATCACACCGGCCTTCGGTCAGGATGTCCTTAGCAAAAATACGGGTCATGCGACTGGCAAGCAGGTCACTTTCGAACGGAATTCGTGTCCAGGCCCAACCGGCGTCGGGAGTACTCTCGTAGAAGGTTCCCGTGAGGTCCTCGACGATAGCGCGGTAACTTCCCGTGACGAGCGAAAAATAGAGCGGAGCGTCGTGCTCTGCTGAAGAGCACAGAACAAACTTGCTTCCCTTTTCGTTCGACCCGTAGATGGCCCCGCTCAGGTCAAACACATCGTTGCCACGTTTCGAGGGCCGAAGGACCAGATCGACTTGCTGTCCAGCACACTCGATCGAGCCGGATCCATCGTAGAAAAGGAAAAGGTCCGCCGCATGCACGCCGACCGTCGCAAGACCATAGTTCCCACCGACTGCAGTAAAAGCCACGGGGAGCTCTGGATCCAAATTGTGCTTAACTCGTTTGAAGGACTCGTGAGCCCGTCTTGGGCAATTTACCCATATCGACAACGCCTTGCCTTCGGCACACTCCATCAGGTTTTCGTAATCCCCCACTGACTGGGCCACGATCTTTTCCAGCAGGAAGGACGAATACCCGAGCTGGTTGGCGACGTCGCGAACCACCTGGCATCGCACGTCCGCCTGAGTCGCGACGATACAGAGATCGCCGTCCCTGGACGCGTCACTGAGGGATCGCAACCAACGGAAGGTGATTCCCGCTTGCCTGTCGGGAACCTCGGCAACGCGATCCCGGCCCTTCTGCAACCCGTCCGGGCGGGGTTCGACCACTTCCACTTCAAGCACCTGAGGCACGGCGGCAATCGCCTGCAGGTGCCGGTTTCCGATTTCGCCGCAACCGACGATCAGGACACGTTTGGATTGCATGCCGCTACAAGAGTGTCGATGACAGCTCGCCTGAGGTATCGGCGCCACTGGCGGACGCCGAGGACCGTTGAACGCGGACGGACACCTCGCGTAAGACCTGGTTGATGCTCGGGTTGGGGGGCCGATCGAAGAGTCGCGGCTTGAACATCCGAGGATCGTAGGATCCATCTTTCTCGATCCATCCGATTCCTGCGGAGGTTCCGTCAGCGAACCGTGGATTCCTGTGGTTCTTCGAGAAGGCGACAAAACCGATGACCGGCACGTGATCGCAGCTGGCGCTGGCAACCCGTAGTGAGTTCGAGGCAGGTCCAGCCACAGCCGCGTAGTCACAGACGATTTCGCGCAACGCGCAGTCGCTGCCGACGATCTGAGCCGGAATTCCCGCTTCGGCTAGGTAATCCCTCAACCGGTATGGCCACTTCCCGCTCTCACGCGGATGCAGCCTTAGATGCACGTTGTTGGCCCCCGTCTCATCCATCACGGTTTTTGTGTCCCGACGATAAAAGTCCAGGAACACTTCGGGGATGAAGTCCTCATCCGTGAATACGCTCAGCGGCGAGAGAATCGCACCGGTTCTGGGAACCTCACCGGAACAGCGACAGTTCCCGTGGGATGGGTGCTCGGCCACACGGACTTCGGTCTCCTCAAACAGTGCGTCGTGCGCTCTGGCTTCGAGCTCGTCGACGAAGATGACAGCGTCCGACCTGCCGCAACCGACATGCGTCAGGCGGTCAAGAGGGCGTAACCGGAACGTCCGGCGCAGGAAGATCGACGGCAGCAGAACCCGCGCGTAGTATTCGAGGATCGGCCGAACGAGCCTTCGCGCACGCGCCCACAGTAGACGACGGGTCTTCAAGGCGAGGATCGACATGCTGTCCTTACGGAGCCTCTCGATCAGCTTCCAGCCGGAGAAGCCCTGCCGCATTCGACGACCGGCCCTCGGAGAAGCTTCCTCACCGAGAAGGCCGCGCGTCAGCTCCTCATTTCTGAACAGGTACGTGGCCTGAGGCCAATATGTCACCCGGACGCAAGCATCCGAGGCCACGCATTCGAACATGCAACGTTCGATCAGCTCCTCTTCCGTGCCGGCCAGCATCAGATCAAACTCGTACGATCGCAGTTCCTGGAGGTGCCGCCGGAGATACCAGACGACTCTCAACCGGTCGCCGAAACCCGGAGCCAGCCAGTACCGGCGGACGACGCCGGAGTCACGGAGCGATTTCATGGATTCCAGCACGATGTTCCGGGTATGGAAATCTCTGAGGAGCACGTAGACTTCGTACTCTTCCGCCAGGCGGGGAAGAAGCGGGACGATCTCTTCGTGCAACGTGTACGCGTTGCTCCAGACCACCAGGACCCGGGGTTTCAAATTGGGGGCAGACATCCTCTAGCCGTGCTCCTGTCCGCCGGACAGGACAGAGCTCTCCGCGGCATCGTCGGCGGCGTCGATTCCGTAGAGCCTGGAATAGGCCCCCCCGGTAGCCATCAAGGTCTCATGCGTGCCGCGCTCGAGCACTCGACCCGAATCCAGCACGAAGATCTGGTCGGCCTGACGGATCGTGCTCAGGCGATGCGCGATGACGAGTATGATCGCGTGGTCCCGTAGGGTGGTGATCGTGTCGTACACCACTTTCTCGGTCCGGTTGTCCAGCGCGCTGGTGGCTTCGTCCAGGACCAGGATATCCGGTCTTCGCAGCAGCGCCCTTGCGATGGCGATTCGTTGACGCTGCCCTCCCGACAACGCAATTCCTCTGTCCCCGATCGGGGTATCGAAACCATCCGGAAGGCCAGACACGAAGTCGTAGACGTCTGCAAGCTTAGCCGCACGGACGAGCTCTTCCTCCGCAGTATCTGACGTCCAGACGATGATGTTGTCGCGTATGGACGCGTTGAAAAGGAACGCGTCCTGCGGCACGTACCCGATGCGTTTTCGCCAGGAACCGAGGTCGATTTCCCGGAGATCCTCGCCATCAATCAGGATTCGGCCGGACGTGGGCCTATGAAGACCGAGGACCAGGTCCGCAATCGTACTCTTTCCCGCACCGGTGGCCCCGACGACTGCGCTGATCGTCCCCCGTGGAAGGGTCATTTCGATCCCGTGCAGAGCAGGGTTGTCCGCCCTCGAAGCGTAGACAAAGCCCACATCTTCGAACCTCATCTCCTCGACCGTCTGGATCGGCTTGCTCCCTCGTTCTTCCGCGACCGTCCGGTTCAGTATTTCGTCGATCACCTCGACGCTTTTCCGCGACACATTCAGCTCGACCATCGCGGTGTTGATGCTCGCCACCGCCGGACTCACCCTTCGGATCGCGAGCAGGAAGGCGGTCAGCGTCGGGAAGCCCATCCCGAGCGAGGGGTACAGAAACGTGGCCGCACCGAGAAGGAGCACGACTACTGCTGCCGCCGCTTCGTTCAGGAAAGTCGGCGCGTGCCGGAAGAGTGTCAACCGCATTGTGGGTACGACTTCGGCAAGCAACAGTCCCTGATGCCGTTCTACGATCGAAGGCTCCAGACCTTCAGCCTTGACGACTCGCAGACCGTCGATCGCGTCGCCTTCGACTTTCTTCTGATTCCCCTGCAGAGAATAAATCGTCCGTCCGTGGGCGTCAGCCTTTCGATCCATAAGCTTTCTCAGTCCCCGAACACCGACGGCAACCAGCAGACCGATCACGAGAGTCGCCCACCAGGACAGGTACAACATCAGGCCGAGCATCAGGACGCTGTTGAATATCCCGGTGAACAAGACTCCGAGCTTGCGGATCGTAGAGTAAGCCGCGTCGGCCGGCACGTTGATATCGTGCAGTGTTTCCTCACGATTCCTCGCCGAAGCGTTCTCGTAGCGAGCGTACAGAAGCCTTTCGAACAACGAAGATTTCATTTCTCGACGGAGCCGGTGCGCGATCGCTGCCGTGAGGTACTGGTGCAGAAGAGAAAACCCACCGCTGAGGAGGAAAAGCAACACCGCCACAGCCAGCACCGCCAGTATCGCAACGTTGAGGTCTCCCGAAGACCCGAGCGACCGAAGGACTCCGGTGGCGATATTCAGAACGGGGTTGTCTGCTGCTTCATCCGCGCTGGTTATGGCGTCGATGATCGGCACCGTCAGTCCGATCGTTGCCGTCTCGAGTCCCGCGGCGGTGGCCATGAGTGCGGCGATGAGGAACGCCACCCAGAAATGGGGACGGATGATGATTCGCCAGTAGAAGGCGATCGTGCCCGTTTCTGCAGAAGCAGGCCGGTTATCGCTCATTGGAAGCATGGCTGGAGGTCGAATGGCAACGAAGTTTCTAGGTCGAAGAACGGAGGATCGAGTCTGTCAAAGCCCCGACTCGTCCGCGATCCGCTCAGAAAGGTAGCGCCGCGGACTACGATCAAGCGAAGTATGACTCCACCGCTTCGGCCGCGTATTCGATGTCGTCATCGGACAGGTACTGGTGAACGCCGAAGTGTAGACCCGTACGCCCGATACGTTCCGCAACCGGAAACTCCCCTTCACCATGGCCTAGAAAACGAAACGCGCGATGCTGGGTCGGCAGAGATCCGAACAGCGTTTTGCACTGGATTCCTCGTTGCTCCAGGCTGTCATATAGCTGATTCATGGGTGCCTTATCGTCGCGCAGGACGAGGGGAAACGCGTGGGGACAGATGACTTCACCGGCTCCGTCAGGATAGCGGATCAAACGGTCATCCAGCGCCGAAAGTCTCTCGTGCAGCCGAAGCAGATGCCGGCGTCGCCGCTCGAATGTGCGATCGAAATCCTGCATGCCTTCGATGCCGATGGCCGCTTCGAGGTCGTTCATCTTCGAATTGAATCCGATGCGGTCGAAGTTGAAATACAACTCGCCACCCCGGCGCCCATGGCTGCGTATGGATCTGCACGAGTCGGCGGACTGCGGGTCATTCGCCACGACCATCCCGCCTTCGCCGCTGCAGATGATGTGCGCGGTATAAAAGCTGAAAAGACCCATGGCTCCGAATGAGCCGACGACCTTCCCATGGAGTGTCGCCCCATGCGCCTCGCAACAGTCTTCGATCACCGTCAGGCCGTATCTCGCGGCGATGTCCAGGATGGGAGCCATGTCGCAGGGTCTGCCCATCGTGTGGACCAGTTGAATCGCCCTGGTGCGCGGCGAAATCGCTTCCTCGATGCGAGCCGGATCGATGTTGAGAGTGATCAGCTCCACATCCACGAAACGGGGAACAAAACCTGCCGCCAGGATCACGTTGGCTGTGGACACGAACGCGAGCGCCGGCGTGATCACTTCGTCACCCCTGTCCGCACCCCGGTCGAAAAGCGCCGCCATGGCGACCATTCCCGCATCCGTGCCGGAACTGGTGGCGACGGCGTAGGGATAGCCAAACCGACTTCGAAACGCGGCCTCGAACTCTCTGACGTTCTCACCCTCCGACACCCAGTTGCTGTCTATCGCCTTCTGGAGGTACTTGCGGGCGGTCTCGCCGATCTCGATATGACCGAATGAAACGCGGTAGTGGTCCACAGTCTTCATGCTCACTACAACCGAGTACTAGCAGGCTGCTGAAAAACTCTCCGAACAGGTGCTGAAAGGACGTTTCCAGCGATTTGTTCGACCAAGAGTCAATGACTTATGGGCGCAGTTGACGCTTCCGGAGTCCGTCAAAATCGTTTTTCAGCACCCTGCTAGTGACCTGTAACAGTGCTATCGGTACCAGCGTTCGGCGGAACGGCGTCGGATTCTAGGAGTGACGCTCGAGCCAATGCTGTTTCATTGCGAGGGCGTTACGACACCGAAGACGGCGCCGCTCCGCCGAACCCTTCGGGCCGATGGGGGTTGCGGGCGATCTCTTTGTCGGAAGCCGTCACCGATGAAAGAGCATCGCTTTCCGTCTCCCTCCTCGACCTCGCCCGCAAGACCCATCGGCGATGGTGCCGATAGCACTGTTTCAGGCCACTAGCCATTCTGAGGGGCCTGCCTATACGTTGGACAGAGAGGCTCTGCCGAGCGTCTGGTAGCCCTTGATCAGTTCCTGGATTCCGTCGTCCAGGCCCCGTATGGCTTCGAAGCCCGCCTCCCGGAGACGTTGATTCGAGACGATGTAGTTGCGTTTGTCGGGATCGCTGCCGATCGGCGCAAAATGGATGTAGAAACTCGGTAGATACTCTTTGACTTTGTTCGCGAGCTCCTCTTTCGAGAGGTTCGCGTCATCCAGGCCTGCATTGTAGGGTCTGCCCACCATGCTGCCGGCATTTTCAATGCAGTGAACCATGCAATCGGCCACATCGCGAATGTGGATGTAGTTCCTCTTGAAGTCCTTCTCGAATATCACGAGGTAGCCATCCGTCATCGCGGCGAGCACAAAGTGGTTCACCATCAAGTCAGTCCGCATTCGGGGAGACATTCCGAACACGGTAGCCAGCCGTAGCGTGATCGTGTTCTGAGAGGCCAGCAGTTCCGCCTCGGCTCGGACCTTTGTCTTCCCGTAGAGGGAGATGGGCTCGAGCGCGGCCTCCTCGGTGCAGTACGTCTCCCCGGATTTCGTGCCGTATCCGCTGTTGGTTGTGGGAAAGACGACCAACTGGCCCGGGTCACGCATCTTGTTCAACGCCTCGACGGCGCAGAAATTGACCTCCTCGGCCAACCACGGATCGCGATCGCATGCCGGCGCACCGACGAGAGCGGCCAGCGGGATCACGACATCCGCGTGGCGCACGAGAGATTGCATCAATGCCGGCTCGCGCACATCACCGCGAACAAAAGCAAAGTCCGGATTTGCGCAGAGGTGGAACAGGCTCTGTTGATTGAAGAGCAGGTTGTCGACGACCGTCACCCTGTAGCCGGCGTCGAGCAGCCGCTCCGACAGGATCGAGCCCAGGTAACCGGCGCCGCCGGTGACAAGAACACGATTCTTGCTCATTACAACGACTGCCCAACTGGGGAACGGGCCGCGCCGAGGATCTCGAGGTCAGCCGGCCATGCCGCAGTTGAACGCCACCGGATGAACGTACTTTCGCACTCGCGCTTCAGGAGTATCAAACAGGCTGGTCAAATCGGGGTCGTTTCGAGGTAGCAGCCGGCCGCGTGAAAATGCCCTGAGTCGCGCGTACGCCTAAGCCAACTGGCTCTCCACTGTCTCAAGCCGCGGAAACAGGTCGAGCGCTTCGAAGCGAATCCGCCAATACGTCGACGATTCGGCGAAGCGCCGCGACAGATCGAGGCGCCTTCAGGCTTCCTCGTGATTTCCTGACTTCTTTTCTATCAGAGCGAAATAAAGGTTCCCGAGAGCGTTGTTGGCGTGGGTATGGTCACACATGTTGGTGAATAGTCGATGCAGCATCCGCAGCTTGGTTGAACTTTCCAGCGCCCATATCTTCTCGTAATTGACCTTGTAATCCATGACCATCCAGACGTCTCGTATGTCTGCCCTTTCGGGAACAATGGTCGGATCGCACTCCAGCATGTTGATGAAATCGTCGGCAGACATCCGTTCGTTCGCCTCCCTCCGGATCTGGCCGCCGGTAGAACCGACGAAAGGCCTCTCGGTTCCGTCGATCATTTCCTCTTCGGTCAGGAGGCCGGCTGCGAGGGCGTGATTCGTCAGTTCCACCCCCGGTATGAAGTTCAGCGGCTGGATCGTGTACCAATCGAGGCCCATGTCCACTCCGAGCTTCACGGTCTGCAAGACCTGTCCGATCGTCTCATCGGGGAATCCCACCATCAAGAGACCTTTCGCAAAGACGTTCGGAAATTCTTTCATGATTTCGGCGCACTGCAGGTAATGTCGAACTCCACTCGGCTTCCGGACAGCGGCAAGGATCTCCGGACTTCCTGATTCGATGCCGACGCTCAGCGCAACGCAACCGCTCTCCGATGCGGCCTGCGCGATTTCCCGCGTCATCGCGGAGGCGATGATGCCGTTCGACGCATCCCACGTCACACCGAGGTTGCGCCGCACCATTTCACAGAAAAGACCGACGGCCCGGCTCGCGTTGTAGAACAGGTCGTCGTCAAGCCACATGATGTGCCCGATCCCGTAACGGTCACGCAACAACTCGATCTCATCGACGACGTTGTGGATGTCTCTCATCGAAACGCCGTACCCGTTGAAAGTTCTGACCGAACAGAAGGTACATTGAGCACGGCATCCGACGTTGGAAAGGACGGTCGCGGCCCGAGTCCTGTCCGCCCACAACCAGTGAAATGCCCCGATCCTCCCATGCTCCGGGGAGTATTGGTCGATGGGAAGATCGTGATAATCCGGAATGATGTTTATCGATTCCGGTGTCTTGGGGGCCCGCTGTTCCAACGCGACATACCGCTCGCCGTCCAACATGCCAAGTTGGGTCAGCTTCTCCTTTCCGACGGCTCCATTGACGAAATCCAGCGTGTCGACGAAACTCGCGTTTCCTTCGAACAGACACACGATGTCTACTTGCGGGCAATCAGTAGTGTCCGACAGATTTAGGATCTCCCGGTCCTAAAGTTAGAACTGACGCGATGTAGCGCGCTTGTCAAGGTGTTAACGATTTGATTTCTGTGCGGCCTTCGCGGCAGCCTTTCCAGAGGTTTCTGGGAGGCACCGATGCACGCTGGCAAGCTGGTCTTCGCACAAGTCATGGAGTTCGCGCCGTGGTATACGTTCCGTCGTCTGGTGACCAAGTACCGCGGCAATTTCAACGTCCGCACATTCAGTTGCCTGGACCAGTTCCTATGCATGGCCTTCGCTCAGCTGACCTATCGGGAGAGCCTGCGCGACATTCAAGCCTGCTTGCGAGCCCAACCCGCCAAGCTCTACCACCTGGGGTTGCACGGGAAGGTCAGCCGCAGTGCATTGGCCGATGCCAACGAGTCTCGCGACTGGCGCATCTACGGAGAGTTCGCTCAGGCGCTGATCCGCATCGCACGCCGCTTGTATGCCCACGAGCCGCTCGGGATCGACCTGGACGAAACCGTCTACGCGCTCGACTCCACGATGATCAGTCTGTGCTTGTCGCTGTGGGCGCACTTTCGAAAGACCGAAGCCGCGGTGAAGCTTCATACGCTGCTCGACCTGCGTGGCGGTATCCCCAGCTTCATCCACATCTCCGAAGGCAGGCTGCACGACGTCAACGTTCTCGACCTGCTCATCGCCGAAGCCGGTGCTTTCTACGTGATGGACCGCGGCTATCTCGACTTCGATCGCCTCTACACCTTCAATCAAGCCGGGAGCTTCTTCGTCACCCGTGCTCGATCCGACTTCGCGTTCAAGCGCATCTACTCCCAACCCGTCGACCGACACACGGGCCTCATCTGCGATCAGACTATCGAACTGACCGTATTTCGCTCCCGCCGCGGCTACCCCGAACGGTTGCGTCGCATTCGTTATCGCGATCCCGAGGGTCGGCGACTGGTTTTCTTGACCAATCACATGACGCTCCCAGCCCGGACCATCTGCGAGTTGTATCGCCTGCGCTGGCAGGTGGAGCTGTTCTTCAAATGGATCAAACAGCACCTGCGCATCAAGCGTTTCTTCGGCACTTCCGAGAACGCCGTCAAAACTCAGGTCTGGGTCGCCGTGAGCGTTTACGTGCTGGTGGCTATCGTGCGTAAAGAACTGAATTTGCCTTTGTCGTTGCACTCAATGTTACAGATCTTGAGTGTCACACCATTTGAGAATGTGCCTCTTTTTCAGCTGCTTACCGAATCCGGGCTCATCTCAAATCGACACTCTAACGCTAACCAATTGAATCTATTCTGAAACGTGTCGGACACTACTGGCGGGCAATCTCTGGCAACGATCTCGGCGGCATCGGAGTTATGGGTTCCACCGGCGAACACGGGCATGGCCGGGTCGATGCTTTTGACATGGGCAGCAACGCGCTTCATCTGCCGGTAATAGACCGTAAACATGCATGTGAGGGCGACAATATCCGGGCGAAACTCCTCGACACGCTTCTCGAGCAGAAACCGCCACGTGTCATAGTCGAAAGCTTCCGGGTGCTTCTTGAAATTCTCCTGAAGCAGGAAATTGAGATCCAGGATGCTTATGTCGTCGGCCGGGTAGCCGCCGTT
>CBDBIN010000014.1:0-43307 GCA_965206125.1 Terriglobia bacterium | reverse complement strand
AATGGCCAGGAACACGAGACCCGTCGCCAGGTAATTCTTCATTTGCTTGGGAATGCTCCAGAACACAAAGGCACATGCAACCAAAGGCAACAGGATCCCGAACGTCCGGGCCTCAAGCCATAGCAAGGCGTCGGCCGGCGCCGCATCCCAGCGGTCCCTGGCGGCAAGACTCAACAGCAGGAGCGAGATCAGTATGTGTCCGGGAATGACAAATCGGAACGCCTGGCACATGGTGCGCATCTGCACGGTGCCAAAGGATTGAGCCGACCCTTGCAAAGCCAGGTAGAAGGTCCCGTTGATAAGGAAGAGGTATTCGAGCTGGCCTCGTGTGAACGGGGCGAGGTCTTCGAGCCATTCTGCGTAAGGCTCATGGAACAGCGCGACGCCGCTAAACGCCGCAAACGTAAAGAGAATGGCAGCCGGGTAGAAGTAGCGTGAATCAGCCGAATGTCGAAGGCGCTCGATTGATGCGGCAAGGATATAGAAGAAAACGGCAATCGGTATCAATCGAAGAGAAAATTCTCCGACCTCCAGATCGAGAAGACCCAGGGTCAAAAGCGTTGTGAGGCAGAACAAAGCCAGCGCTACCGAAATGACCAGAGAGAAGACACTCGCGCGCGTAAAGCGACGAAGCCAGATATAGGCGGGAATAGACAGCAACAGGGCCCACCACATCTGCGAATTCGTGGTGAACTCGGTTGGTTCCCTCTCACTTAAGGAGGCGATGTACCAGAACTCCAGCTCCGTGTTCCCCTGGGTGTATTCCGTCAGGAGATTCCATTCCCCGAAAGTCACAAGAAAGACAATCGGTAGCAGAAGACAAAAGGCCAATAGATAAGCAATCGAGATACGAACCAGCTGCTCGTTCCACGAGCGAATGCCAATCCAGAGTGTCGGAATCGTTGCCGCGGCAACGACAAGAACCGCAGGGGTGCCTGAAAGCTGCTCAAACGGGAACATGAAGATCAGGGCGGCGCCCAGGACCAGGATCCACGCGCCCAAATAGAGAGTGACTTGCGTGAACGAGAGGCGCCGGACTTCGAGAATCCAAGCGTCTTCCTTATCGAAGAGCCTGTCGTAGAGCTTTCGAAACGCTTCAAACTCATGTTCCGAGAGAATCTGGTCCCGCTTCCAACCGTCGAGTTCCTGTAGATGTTGTGCAACCCTTCCCGACATCATGCGTGAATACGTGGTCGGGTTCGCCAGCACCGCTTCGCCGATCAGGTAGCGTTCCAGATCCGCAGCCATTTCGCGAGCCGAGGCATACCGGTCTGCGGGTTTTTTCTCGAGCGCCTTCAGGCAGATGTTCTGTAAAGCCCCCGGAACAGATGTGCTGAGTCGCCTTGGCAGTACCGGGTCCTGTTCACGCAACATCTTCAGCTGGTCCCGAAACGACTCGGCGCGAAACGGGGTCACGCCGGTGAGGAGCACGTACAGGATGGTTCCCAGCGAGAATATATCGCTCCTGGCGTCCAGCGATGGATCGCCTTCGGCCTGTTCGGGAGAAAAATACTCCGGTGTACCCATCACTTCGCCCGCCAGTGTCAGCCTGCGTCCGTGTTCGTCGACCGATTGAGCGAGGCCGAAATCAAGAACCTTTGGCTCGAGGTCCGTCCCGACGAGGATGTTTCCCGGTTTCAGGTCGCGGTGCACGATTCGGTTCTGGTGCAGGACTTCGACTGCATGCACGACTTTGACCAATAGTTCAATCTTCTGCCTTAGAGGCAGTGCTTCCGCAACCTCCAGCAGGCTCGCACCTTCGATGTACTCCATCACGATGTGCGGGAGCTCGTCCGATGACCCGAGGTTGTAGATACGTACGATGTTCGGGTGGTTGAGCCGGGCCATGGCCCGGGCTTCCTGCATGAACCGCGTCCGCAACTGTTCGTGATCCCGAAAGTGCGGATGCAGAATCTTGATGGCGACCGTGCGACCGAGTGCTTCGTCCCTGGCGAGCAGGACCCTGCCCATCCCCCCACTTCCGACTTCGCTGAGTACCTTGTGACCGGACAGCGTGGCGGGCAGTTCTTCTGGTTCAGTAAGGAAATCTGAGGAATAGAACGCTCCGTTGAGCGTCGGATCGAGCCGTGTCTGGTCCCCTGACTTCAGCAGACACCGGGGACAGAGGCCCCCTTGGGCCTCACCCAGTATTGGCGATCCGCACTCGGGGCAGGTCTCAGGTTCCGACATGGCCTAAGACATCTATCACCAATGCATCTATTATTGAAGGGGTTTACCGCGAATCGATCGTAGGACCGTTTCCAAACGAAAGGTCAGTCCGCGAGGCAGGACGTCGCTACGACACCGAATGACGCTGCGCTATTCTCGATGTTCACCCGGGTGCAGCGGAACCCTCGTTGACCTTCTGGTACAGGAGTCCTCCCACGTACAGGCTGATCCCCAATGCGACCAGGCAACCGATCCTTACGATCGGGGCTGCCCCTGAAAGGTCGAAGAGGAATACTTTCCCGGTTGAGAACGCGAACACGAGCAGGGAGGAATTGCCAAGCACCACGTCTTTGTTCACGAGGGAGATCGACAGGCATGCGAGTGCCAGCAGACCCCACCCGATGGAAATCGCGAACCGGCTATCAAACACTTGCACAGCTGCTGCCATCGCACTGACATGCCCGGCGAGAAGCAGGATGATCGACAACTCTTCAAGGCTCCTGGTCCGCTTGACGAAGTAATATCCGACGTAGAGCTCCACTGCGAACAGGACGACCAGCACTTCACTCGCGGGAACACCCGGCAGATCGGCACCGATCACGGCGCGCATGTAGTTCCATGAAAATACGATCCCGCAACCGATCCAAACCGGCCGATAGAAATCCGCCGTCGTCCATCGCCGGGAAAGTCCCGCAATGGTTGGGGCTAGCAGCAGGGCGACCCACGGTCCAAATCGTGTAGGCACAGATTCCATGTACCCCGCGTGCAGGAGAACCAACGTAGAGTAGATGCCGAGCAACAGATTGGCCCCTTCCATGCTCATCTGCAGGAATCTACGGGCGACCAGATAGAACAGAGCCAGAGCGACTCCGCTTGCCGCGGCAATCCACGGGGCCAGTGCCGGCGTGTGCTGGCCGAGCAGTGAATATTCCAGAAAGTAGAAGATCAGGAGCGCCGGCACGTGAGCGAGAGCGGTCTTGCGGTCCATGGGTTGACCACGTTTAACTGAAAAGTACGTGGCACCTGAACCGAAGATGACGAATTGGGCCGCGTGAAACAGCACAGCGGCAATCCATTGATCCGACCCGGTGGAACGCCAGACGAAATCGAATCCGATCAGGGCCAGATATAACGCAACCAAGTAGACCCGCCGCTTTCCGATCCAGACCGCGTAGGCGCAGAACACCAGGCTCCAAGCCGAGAAGTAGATCATCAGATCGGTGATGCTCCCGCTCAGAACCGGCAACAGGAACGGCGCCGAATACGACCCGACGACGGCGAACAACGCATACAACTCTGCGCCAAACACCACACACAACCACAGTGACGCCAGGCTGATGGACACCACCAGTGCGACCACCGTGGTCGGGCCAATCAGCCCGTAGTACAGGTGGGCACCATAGGTTGACAGGAAGAGGATGACGATGCCCGTCGCGGGGAGAACGCTCGCATAAATCCGATTCGACTTACGAAGCCACAGGCCGCTCGCGATCAAGACCAGACCACTCAAAGTTGCGATCCCAATCTGTCGCTCCGGCGTCAACCAGCCCGAGTCAATCGCCAATCGGATCAAGTAGACGGCGGCGAGCACCAGGGCTCCGGCGCCACCCCATCCCAGGACGCCGGTAACGGACAGGATCTCCTCTCCTTTCTTGCGGCCCGGCTGGGCGGCTGGCCTCTCGACAGGTTCGGATGACGCCGGTTTGGAAGAGGGGCGCCAACCTTCGGCTGATGGAGGACCCTCACGCAGCGATTCGGTCGGGCGGCGATGACTACCAATTCCAAGACGGGCTTCAATGGAAATTATCCGCGATTCCAATTCTGAGATGCGACTGTCGAAAGACATATCGAACTCCTTCAATAATGGGGACAGGCACCTATGTCCCTATTTCTTCGCGTCGAGAGCATCGATCATGCACACCTCCGTGCTTCAGCCTCCGAACACGTTCCCGAGCCCCAGCGTCAGCACCGGTACATACGTAATGATCAGGACAGCCACGATGAGCATGACGATATACGGCAGCGTCGACCGGTAGATTTGAACCAGCGGCTGTTCGAAGCGCATCGACGCCAGGAACAGGTTCTCTCCCATCGGCGGCATGAGGTAGCCGAGTTCCATGTTGGCCAGGAAGATGATTCCGAGGTGGACCGGGTCGATCCCGTAAGCCAGACCCATCGGTACGATCAGCGGAACCACCACGAAGATGGCCGAGTAGATGTCCATCAGCGCGCCGACGATCAGGAGGAAGACGTTCAATGCGAGAAGGAACGCAATCGGCGAAGTGATCTGTCCCTGGATCCATTCCACTGCGCGTATGTCAATCTGGGCGTCGATCAGGTAAGCGTTGAAACCGAGTGCGACGCTCAAGATGATGAAGAAACCGCCAACCAGGGTGGCGCATTGGACGGCGATTCGCGGGAGATCACGCCGGAGGCCGAGGTCCCCATAGATGAAGCACTCCACCGTGAGCGCGTAGAGCACGGTCAGCGCCGAAGTTTCGACCAGGGTCGCGAACCCGCCGAAGATTGCAACCAGGATGACGACCGGAAGGAAAAGCTCCCATTTGGATTCCCACACTGCCCTCCAGGCTTCGCCTGCGCGGAAGGGGGTTGTAGTCGCCCCGGCCCACCATCCGCGTCCGGCGCCCCAACAGGCAACGACCAGTATCAGGAGGATGCCCGGGACCACTCCACCGATGAACAGGTCGACCATCGGCACCCTGGCATAGATCGCATAGAGGATCACCGGCAGGCTCGGTGGAATCAGCAGCCCGATCGAGCCGGAAACCGTGACGAGTCCCACCGATGTCCCCTCGGGATAACCTGCCTTTCTCATCACGGGCAGCAGCAGGCCACCCATCGACAGGATCGTCACCCCGGAAGCGCCGGTCAGGGGTGTGAAGAAGGCCAGAACCAGTGTGGTGACGATGGCCAACCCGCCCGGCATCCAGCCGAACAACGCGGTAAAGGCCCGCATCAGACGCCGGCTCGCTCCACCCTCGGAAAGAATGAAGCCGCCGAGAGTGAAGAGGGGGACCGCCGGCATATACGCCGAAGCGGTCAGCCGGTAGCCTTCTCCAGGGACGGCGGCAACCGGAACGCCATCGTTCCAGAAGAACAGAAGAGCCAGGCCGCCAAGGGCCGCAAAGATCGGCAGACCCAGGGCCCTCGCGGCCAGGACGATCAGACTTGCGGGAAGCACCAGCCCGCTTCCCTGGAGGGAAGGGCTGAGGCCGAAGGCTAACGGGATGACCAGGCCCGCACCGGCGACCAGGCGTCCCTTCCAGGTCCCGGACGCATGCCAGACGATACGGCCGGCGATCAAAGCGAAACCGACCGGCATGACGGTCTTTGCGACCCAGACCGGAATGCCTAGCGCCACCTCGTCGCCAAACGGACGGTCGATGCGAACCAGATCGATGCTGGCCAGAAGCAGGCAAGCTGCGATCCCGGCACCAACGGCGGCGGTAAAGATCCGAACCGGGTTTCGCCAGTGGGCGGGCAGAAAGTCCGGGGTCGACAGCGCCAGCAACGTGTTGGATCGGGCAGCCAGACCTGCGCCCAGGAATGCGATCCAAAGCGTCAGATGCTGGACCAGAGGGATAGAGCCCGGGATGCCGCGGCCGATCGTCTATCGGCCCGCGATCTCTAACAGGGGGATCATGGACATCGCGGCCAATACGGCGATCGAGAAGGCGTTTTCGATCGGTTCGAATCGCAGCCACGTCGGAGCCTTCATGTTCGACCTCCCAAGCTCGAGGAACTCTCGATTCCGACACCCTACGGGCCGCCCTCTGGTGCGGTCCGCGTCCTGCGGTATTGGTCACGGAGTTCCTTGACCTTGTCGAAGAGTTCCTCCGGAACGAGTCGGCCCCGGATTTTCGGATATGCCGCCTCGGCTTCCGCCTGCCAGTCTGCTCGCGTGGCTTCGTCCAGCTCGATGACGTTCAAGTTATAGGTCCTCATGGTGGCAATGGATTCTTCCCCCATCTGACGGATCTTTTCGCGATACTCGTCACCGGCACCGCGGGCCGCCTCGAGAAATGCCGGCCTCAGATCCGCCGGAATCGTTTCCCATGCGTCCTTGTCGATTACGGTTGCCCCGACAAGGGGAGCCTACCGAAGGTCGATCATGTTGTTTGCCACTCCGAACGACTGATCGGCCAGGGCAAACAGGGGCGGTACGTCCATGGCGTCGATAAGACCCGTCGTGAGATTCGTCAACATCTCGGTCACGGGCATCGGAACCGGGTTGAAACCGAGTTCCCGGTATAGCGATTCGGTATCGGGGTCGCCTGAGGACGTGAACAGCTTCATCTCCCGGATGTCATCGAGAGTTCTTGCGGGTTCCTTCGTGAAGAAGTGGACCCAGCCAACGTCGCTCCAATTCAGAACGATCAGGTTGTTCTCCTCAAGCCGCCGTTCGAGCGTTGGTGTGACACGCTCCATGACGTAGTCGAGCTCTTCGTAGGAAGAAATCATCATCGGAATCTGCAGGCTCGACACGCCGGTATCTGCCTTGGACAGGCCTGCTCCCGAGAGTGCGACCGCCTGCAGTGTGCGTCGCCTGACCTTGAGGAGCATTTCGCCTTCGTCTCCCAACCTTCCGCCTTCGAAGATCGTGACCTTCACCCGTCCATCGGAAATCTCTGCCCAGTCCTGGCCCATCTGCTGCAGGATCTGATGCCAGGCGTGCCTTTTGGCGCGACGGTGCCGATCTTGATCACCACGTCACGCTGAGCGTAAGCCGGCGTGACGTTTGCGGCCAGGACCAGAACGAAAGACAGGACGGCAAGAACTGCGAATCTCTTCCTCATGACACACCTCCTTCGGTTGTTGGAGTTTCGGGTTCCAGGATGAGGTCGTCGACCCTCTCGAGAAGCCACCGCGCCCGCTCCTGGGCGATCAGGTTGACCAGGCGGATGGCTTCGTGCGCGTCCGGGTCGATGGCCAGCGCACGTTCCAGCGTTTGGCGGAACTGGTCCGCGTCCTGATTCGGGACCGAGACTGCTTCGGCGAACGCCACGGAGAGCGCCGCGTGCGTTCCCCTCGACAGCTCCATCGCCCGGTCGAAGTGTTCCTGGATTGCGGCATCGTCACGCCTCCCGGGTCGGGAGCTCGCGAAGATCACCTGAAACTCGTGAAGCGCACCGTCCTCCCAACTCTCGTCGAGTTGGAGCGCTCGATCCAGCAGAGCTTCGACCTCCGGCAGGCGGGCCAGCAGGACCGGATCGTTCCGGTCGGTCGAGATCGCCGAACCCAGAGCCGCGGCCGTCCAGTAGATGAGTGGAACGTCTTTCTTTTCCAGTTGTCGAACGGCGTCGGTGGGCGCGGCCCACAGTTGCTCGCTGAAGTTACGATGCGAGACCTCCAGGCCACGCAGCCCGTACCGTTGAGCCCGGAGGTAGAGCCGTCGCGCGCGTTGTCGGATCGTGTTGGCTGCCCGCAGGTCCACCTCCTCGATTCGTTCCGCGTCGCGCTGTACGTAAACGTAGGAGTAGGTCGTGAACCCCTGTGCCGCGGCCATCAGCAAACCCTCGTGTTCGGGCGATTCCGCCAGAAGGCTCTCGATGAGTTTGAGTCCGAACGGGAGCGCTGCGCCGACGAGCTGGATGTCGTCGTCGCTTTCATAGGTCGAGCCGCCCTCGGCGAGGGCGTCTCCGAGCTTGTTGATCGCGTAGCTGCGAATGGAGCAGCCGCTAGTCCCAAAACAAGCGCATAACCAGTCCGCCAACGGCCAGGTTGCGCGCATAAAATTCGAGGCATAGAATCCCGCTCCCGGATCGTTTTATCCAGGTATCGGGTTTCTGTTGGATCTGTTTCAGTTCAGCCTCGATGGTGTTGGAGCGGTTGACAGAAACCGGGACCTCGATCGCCCGGGCTCAGGGCCATGATCGGGTCAGCATCGCAGAGGTTGATGCAGCACATCCACGGCACGGAACAAGACCGGCAACCACCGGTTCCAGGCCAGAATCCTGAAGAGGATGCGCCGCCCGGTGCGCACGAGCTGACAAGGCACGAACATGAAGGCGTTTAGAAACGTCTTGAACTCCATGTGCAGTACCGTCTGTTTCTCGGCCTGATACTTCTGGCCCCAGCGTCCGGTTTCGGGCAGCAGCAACGCAAACCACGCCTTCAGTGTCCAGGCCAGCGACGCCATGACCATGTAGGCCCCGTTGCTGGTCTGATCCCCGACCGGCATCCTCAAGGCCTGAACGCCGTTCTTGAGCTGCTCAATGAGATTCTCTTGATTGCACCGTTGATTCGCACGGAGCACAATCTGGCTGGCCGAATCCGAGCGGTTGGTAATGTAGAAGAAGTATCGGATGTCGTCGAACAACACCTGTTCGCCTTTGGCCACCGACAGATTCTTCCGCACCACGACAACGCGGTAGTCCCGGTCGCAGGCTCTGGGCCGATACGCAAACTCGGCCACATCCTCGCCCTGCAACCGGATATTGTCGAAACCGCGCTCCCGAACGACTTGTTCCTTCACGTTGTCGGGACGTTGGCGCGGTTCGGTGGCCACCGCGTACTTGGCGGGCCGTTCCAGACGCGTCCATTGGTGCGGTTCCAGTTCATCGGCCAGCGCCACCAGATTCTGCATGGCGTCGATGCCGAAGATGAATCCCACGCCCTGGTCGTCCCATCCATCCAGGTGCCGGGTCTGGCTGAAGTCGGTGTCCCCGCGCAGCAGGATCTGGCGAAACCCGCCTCGACGGCACAGCGCGATGGCCTGGTCGAACCGTGCGGCCGCTCCCTCATGCGAGGGCCGGTTACCGCTGCGATTGACCAGGTACAGCGGCTCTTGAGTATTCGCCAGCGAAATCACCAGCGGGTGATACCCCCAGGTCCCGTTGTAGGCCACGTCCATTCCTTGCTTGCATTCGCCTGTGGTTTCAGCCAGTGTCCCATCGGCGTCCAACACCGCTTCTTCGAAAAACGCCTCGGGCTGCTGGCGCCAGACTCGCAGCCGGACTTGATTCGTCGCCTCCATCAGAGACTCCACGTCGCTGGGCTCAAATCTCCGGCAGAAGTCTCCCGCCGTCGTCGGGTCCGGAATCCGTTGCGCTCCCAGCGCATCCAGATACACTTCGTCGTTGCGCCGCAACTCGATGTCCTCCAGGCACGTCCCTCCATTCAACGCGTTATAGGCGATGTTCAGCACGTGATCCGATTCGTGATACGGCAAGTGCCGCTTCAGCACATGCACACTCTCGTCGATGGCTTTGA
Organism: Terriglobia bacterium; assembly: GCA_965206125.1. Taxonomy (GTDB): domain Bacteria; phylum Acidobacteriota; class Terriglobia; order 20CM-2-55-15; family 20CM-2-55-15; genus CAXWPM01. Next base: position 33,905 of record CBDBIN010000014.1, on the reverse strand, counting down.
CCAGCCCCGTCCGCCGCGCCACCAACTGCATCATCCCGATTCCGCCCACCGCCGTGCCGCGCGTCCGCTCTCCCATCTCATAATGAATGTTGCTCGCCGAAAACATCGGCGCCGCCTGATCTGTCCAATTCCGGTCCGCAAGCCGGCGCTCGATTCGCCGCTTGCGGTTCTTCATGTTCTTGCGCGTATAATCGTTCATCCGAAATGCCTCCTTTTCCGTAGACTCTTTCCAAGTCTTTATTCACACGGAACGGGGGCATTTCGGGTACTTCTGCTGCTATGCCGCTATCAATACCTCGTCAATCACGCTTGATCAGGGGCTAGTTGTGGCAAGCACGAGCAGGATCATCGGCAGCAGTAATCGGTTTCGAACCATCTGTCACCCTCCGGTGTGGTCACTGGTCTTGTCGTTCCATGGCAATCGGATCGCCACCGTTGTGGGGTCGACGTCGCAGCACCACAACTGTTAGCTGGTTCAATGACTTGTAATGGAACGATATTCTCGGGAACACACCTTGGCAACGAAAAACCTATCCCTTCGGATAGGCCCCGTAACTCTTCGTGCAGATGGAACAGGCCTTTTGGTATTGTCTGACCGGAGACGGAGCGTAGAAGCTAAGGATGTCCAGACTCGTAGCCATAGCCGGTCCGCTGAAGGGCCAGGAGTTCGTCCTGGGCGAGGAAACCCTCTCAATAGGGAGGGCCGCCTCCAACTGGCTGGCGATTGCGGACTCGCTCGTATCGCAGCAACATTGCACGATCGTTTCGGATGGCGACCGACATTCAATCCGTGATGTCGGCAGCCTGAACGGATTGTTTGTGAATGGCTTGCGTGTTACGGAATCCGAATTGCGAAAGGGAGATCGGATCAAAGTGGGCGGAAACCACTTCGTCCTGCTGGGGGACGAAAACCAAGCTCAGGACCGCGTCGAACTGGAAGATCTTGACTTTAGCGGACAGGAGACCCTCCGAGTTCAGTACGGGGACACTCGCTACCATCGAACCGACCGCTCGCCAGGTGAACTGGCTCCCTTGAGCCGAGTGGCCTCCGATCTCGATACGATGCTGCGCATAAGCAATTCGATCAACGCTATTCAAGACCCGGTCGCACTCCAGCAGGTGCTCCTGGAGCTGATCTTTGAAGCCGTCCCGGCTGACAGCGGGTCGGTCCTCCTGGTTGGCGACCATGATGATGAATTCATCTCGGGCGTTCACAAGAGCAAGAAAGGATCGATGGCGTCGACGCCGCGGTTCAGCCGAACGCTCGTCCGTCAGGTTCTGGATGAAGGCGTTGCTGTTTTGAGTAACGACCCTCAGGCAGGAGGGAAAGTCGCCGCGACCGACAGCCTGATTGCCTCTCGGGCAACGTCGGTTCTCTCGGTCCCCCTTACGGTGTTCGGGAAGACGCTGGGGGTAATCTACCTGGCCGGGTCGAACCCCGAGGTTCGATTCGATGAAGATCATCTGCATCTGCTGACCGGGATTGCCGGGCTTGCGACCGTAGCGCTGGAGCACGCCCGGTATGTCGACTGGCTCGAAGGCGAGAACCGTCGCCTGAGGGAGGAAGTTCATCTCGACCATGGCATGATCGGCGACGGAGCCGAAATGCGGAAGGTCTACCAGTTTATCGGGAAGGTTGGGCCGACCGACGCCACCGTCGCGATCCGCGGGGAGAGCGGCACGGGTAAGGAACTGGTCGCGCGTGCGCTACATTCGGGCAGCAACAGGTCCGATAAGCCGTTCGTGACGATCAACTGTGGCGCGCTCGCGGAGGGTGTCGTCGAAAGCGAGCTGTTCGGCCACGAATCCGGCGCGTTCACCGACGCCCGGAAGCTGGCGAAGGGAAAGATCGAGGTCGCCGATGGGGGAACCCTGTTCCTGGACGAAATTGGAGAACTGAGCCCCAGGATTCAGACCCGTCTGTTACGCGTGCTGCAGGAGCGGGAGTTCGAGCGCGTGGGCGGAACCCGGCCAATCCGGGTGGACGTCCGCATCATCACCGCAACAAACCGGGACCTGGAGGAAGCCATCAAGGCCGGCACGTTTCGCGAGGACCTGTTTTTCAGGATCAACGTGGTTTCCCTGACGATGCCGCCCCTCCGCGAGCGTCCCGAGGACATATCCGTGCTGGCCGACCACTTCTTACGAAAACACGGAGCCAGGTCGGGCCGCGTCGTTCACCTGTCCGAACCGGCGCAACGGCGCCTGGCTTCCTACGACTGGCCCGGCAACGTCCGGGAGTTGGAGAACGCGATCGAACGTGCGGTTGTGATGAGCTCCGACGACGTGATACGGCCCGAAGACTTGCCCGAAGCGGTTATCGAGCGTAGTTCGCCGGCATCAGAGGCCGGCGGGTATCACGATGAGATCGTGAGGCTGAAGAAGAAGCTCATCCTCGATGCCGTGGCGGCGGCGAACGGACGTGTCACGGACGCGGCGAAGACGTTGGACCTGCATCCAAACTACCTGCACCGGCTGATTTCGAACCTGGACCTGCGGTCGAAGATCGGGAAGGTTTGACGAGGCCGATTCGTTGCGCGTGATCGAGATACCGGGGATCGGACCGCATACTTCTGAGATGCGGAATCGCCATGAGCTGGCACAGCACAGAGGAACGTTGTCGGTAGGCTTCCATGAGATGCTCGAAGGCCATCTCGCGATTTCCGAGGCCCTCATGAAGCAGGCAGATGAGCAAAGGGTCCACGAAGTCGCTCTTTGCCTTCTCGATCAGGTCGTCCAGGATTTCGGCGGCCTCTTCTTTGCGGCCCGCCAGAGCATACGTTAGGCCGAGAACTGCGATGAAGAATCGGCCACCCTCGGAGATCTCGACTGCCTTCTCGAGCGACGCAACCGCCGGGTCGTGCTTTCCTAGTTCGGACAGGCTGGAACCGCGCACCCACAGGGCGATCAGGCAGTCGGGTTCAAGTTCCAGAGCCGTGTTGCAGTCCGCGAGCGCCCGATCATAGTCTCCCATGTAATAGAAGGCGATCGCCGCCAGCGAATTGACCATCACGGCCAGCGGATCGAGCTGGATGCCGGCGTCAGCTTGTCGTCGGGCTTCCTCGGGGCGGTTCAAGTAGACCAAGAGGACCGAATAATAGCTGCGGGCGAGCGCGTACGTGGGATCCAATTCGATGGTCCGCCGGAAATCGCGTTCGGCACCCTCCCAGTCCCAGTCGAAGTACTGCTTGATCAGGGCGCGGGAGGTGCGTGCTTCGACGAGATCGGCATCCACCGCGAGCGCTTTCATGACAGCCGTCTCGGCTTTGGCACGCGCCTCCTCGGGAGGCAACGCGGAATAGATACCGAGTACCGTGTAGGAATCCGCCAGGCCCGTGTGTGCCAGTGCGAATGATGGATCCAGCCGAGCAGCCTGCTCGAAGTATTGGATGGCCTTCTTCAATAGACCGCGGCTCCGCCGGTTCCAAAAATAACGGCCTTTCAGGTAGGCGTTGTAGGCGTCAGGGTTATCGGTGTACCGTCGGACGATCGGCGTTTCGGTCGTGTCACCGAGCGTCACCTGTAGCTTGTCGACGATCGCCTGGGCAATCTCATCATAGATCGCAAACACGTCGCCGACCTCTCGCTCATACTTCTCGGACCAGAGGTTGTACCCGTCGGCGACGTTGACAAGTTGGGCAGTCACCCTCAACCTGTCACCGACCTTGCGCACGCTTCCTTCCAGCACGCTTTCCACGTTCAGCTGCCCGCCGATCTCACGGATGTCGGCGTCCTTCCCTTTGAACGCAAAAGTCGACGTTCGCGACGCTACCGACAAACGGTTCAGTCTTGCGAGCGAGTCGATCAGTTCTTCGGCCAGCCCGTCGCAGAAGTACTCCTGATCCTGCCGTGAACTCATGTCTACGAATGACAGCACGGCGACGGATCGGCGTGGTTTTCGGACACCGGAGGAAGAAGTCTGGACTCCGAAGGTGTCGGGTTGACGCTTCGCCCGTGCCAGCGACGCATGCAGGTTCGCAGCGGTTTGAAAACGCAACGCCGGGGACTTTTCCAGGAGTTCGCTGATGATGTCGTTCAGGGGGGAGCCTATGTCAGGACTGAGTTCAATGGCCGGCGTCGGCTGCATGTGAAGAATCGCGTCAAAGGTCGCCGCTCGGTTGACGCCCGCGAAGGCCGGACGACCCGTTGCCGTCTCATACAGCACAACCCCCAAGGAGAATAGATCCGCACGGGCATCGAGCGTCCGGCCCAGAACCTGTTCCGGCGCCATGTAGGCGATCGTCCCGACGGTGGCGCCGACTGCCGTGAGATCGACTGAGGTTTCGCCGACCGCTGTCTCATCGTCGATTTCCGGTCGTGTGTCGTCGTTCTGAACCCACTTTGCCAAACCGAAATCGAGAATCTTGGTCTGCTGACGATCGGTGATAAAGATGTTCGCCGGTTTAATGTCCCGGTGGATGATTCCCTCAGCGTGAGCCGCATCCAGCGCATCCGCGAGCTGCATACCCACGCTTACAGTCCTGTCAGGTGGTAGGGGGCCTCGGGCCAGCTTCTCCCTCAGCGTCTGACCTCGGAGCAGTTCCATCACGATGAAGGGCTGGCCTTCGTATTCTCCGATGTCGTGAATGGAGCAGATGTTCGGATGGTTCAGTGCTGCCGCCGCCCGCGCCTCCCGCTTGAAGCGCTCCACTGCCTGTCTGTCACCAACGATGGATTCAGGCAGAAATTTCAGGGCCACATAGCGCCCCAGGGCTATGTCTTCGGCACGGTACACGACGCCCATGCCGCCGATGCCGATTTTCTCGAGGATTCTGTAGTGGGATACGGTCTGTCCGATCATCAGAGGGCACCGGCCGGTACGTGACGGCCTGCCATTATTCGGCGCTCATAGAGCGCCGCTACAGCTTTGGGCGACTTCCACTATGGGCTCCTGGCTAGGGGTCGATGCGGATGATTCTAGCACCGAACGGATGCGCGGGACTCCCCGCTACCCTTTCGCCAACTCGACAAGTCTTAGCACGGTGTTCCAATTGCGCACTGTGATCGTGGTCTTGAGTCTGGAATCGAAGTACTGCGTCGTGAGCTTGGTCCGTGCGATGCCGTTCGGGCACTTGACGTAGATTTCGCTGCCGCGCAATGCAAACTCATCGGGAGGCGAACGGTCGGGATCCAACGCTGCAATTCGCTGCTTGCCGGGGCGATCCATGAGAAAGGCCACGTGCAGCAGCTTCTTATCCGTGCCGTCCTTGATGAAGGGATTGTTGCGGGCCACCTTGGCCATCTCTGCTGCGGTGCGGGTGATGACGGGGATATCGAGACCGAAGTGATCGCCGATAGCTTTGGCAATGAGGCCCGGAACGCGCCCAGCAAGCTTCGGGCCGACCGTAAACACGACGTTACCGCTCTGGATGTAAGTCCGGACGTCGGTGCACCCGGACTCGGCAAACATCGCCGCAAGGTCCTTCATCGGCAGGCGGTTCTTTCCACCGACGTTGATACCGCGAAGCAGAGCGATGTGCGTCCCGCGCGAAAGCGCGATGCTCACTCTGGAATTCTCAGCAGGAAATACACTTGTGGGTGTTGACGGCGCCAAGCATTTCCAGGAGAGCGACAGTGTCGGGGTAGGGCTGAATTCGCTGCCTCGGACCGTTCGCCATGTCGACCACCGTCGTCCCATTCCTCGAAACAGCGTCCACCCTGGCGCCCCTGGAAACGAGGTAGAGGATCATCTCGTTGTCACCCCGAGCGGCCGCGTTGTGGAGCGCGGAGAACCCGCCGGAGAATCGTGATGTGTTCATCGTATTGTTTCTCGGGCTGCCAGGAGCCGTGTCCCTCTCGTTCACGTCGACATTGAGGTTTTCGACCAGGTATTTCACGGTGGCCATCCGGCCGGCGGGCGTCGTCACCTCGTCGTTGCCGTGGAAGCCAGCCCCTGCAACGATCAGCAAAGGCGTGATTCCGTCTGAATTCGTGATTCGAGGATCAGCTCCATAGGCGACCATCAGACGCATGCAGTCGATATCCCCGATTGCTGCACACCTCCAGAATGGCGTTACTCCGGCAGCGCTGGTCCCCTCCCTGTTGGCGCTGTACCACGGGCCCTTCGTCGTCCTGACGTTCGGATCCGCCCCATTGTCCAGGATGAGCTTCACCAGATCGAGATAATGAATCTCCTCGTACTTGGTAGTGGTTTGTGGCTTGTCGATGTCCGCCGCCCACTGCGTGGTTACGACACCGAACAGGGGAGTGGCTCCGTCCAGGCTGGCGATGCTTACGTCGGCGCCCGCTTCGGCCAGAACCTTTGCGGCGTCAAAGTTCCCGTTGATGGTCGCAATCAGGAGGGCGGTGCTGTGATCCGCGCTGATCTCGTTCAGGTTGGCTCCGCCGGCAACCAGGGCTTGCACCGCCTCGATGTGACCCTGGCGTGCCGCGTACATCAGGGGGGTTAACTCGCCCCTCGGGTTCGCTCCCGTTGTGCGATTGGGAGGTTGCTGTTGCTGTTGCTGTTGCTGTTGCTGTTGCTGTTGCTGCTGCTGCTGACCCGGACGTCGGGGTCGTTGGGCTGGGGGACGGGTGTTGCTCTTCCGGTCCACGTCCGCGCCGTGTTCCAGAAGCAAGGTGATCGCGGCCGGGCTGTTGAACGCGGCCGCAAACGCCAGAGCCGTCTGTCCCCGCTCGGTTTCCGCCGCATTGACGTCCGCTCCGGCTTCGAGAAGCAGGCTCAAGGCTTCCGTGTTACCCGAGCTGGCTGCCATCATGAGCGGAGTGATGCTGTCGCTCGCCGGTGCGGCCGCAGACGCGCCGGCCTCCAGCAGCACATCGACGACCCGAGCAAAGCCGGCCTCTGCGGCAAGGAACAGCGGCGTATAACCACCGAGCCGTGTCGTCGCACGGACGTTGGCCCCGGCATAGAGCAGCAACTGGGTCATTTCGTCATCGCCGTGCAGCGCAGCCCAGTGCAGAGCCGTCATCCCATCTCCCTGTGCCGAGTTCACGTCCGCGGCCTCCCGAATCAGAGAACGCACCGCTTCGATGTCGCGTCCCATTGCGGCGTCGGCCATTCGTGTCTCGGCCGCAGCCCCCAAAAGGATGAGACTCATCGAAAGGATGGTGATCAGGCCCGCGCCAAGAGCGGTTCTTGATTGTCTGCCCAACATGATGGTTCCTCCGCTGTTCACCTAGAGCGTGAGCTCTCCTGTGCTGTCGCCAAAGCTGGCCAGGTCATCTAGGCCCATTTTGTGCAACAGGGTCAGGTACAGATTCGCCGAAGGCGTTTCGTCCGGCGGCTTGACATGGATCCCACCCTTGAGCCGCCCACCTGCATGACCGAGCACGATCAGCGGGACTCGCTTGTGGTTGTGCAGGTTCGAATTCCCCATCGGAGATCCATACAAGACCAGGCTCTGATCCAGGAGCGTGTGATCGCCCTCCTGGGTATTCTTCAGTTTGTCGATGAAATATGCCACGACGCTGATGTGGAACTTGTTGATCGACGCGTACTGCTCGATTCGCTGCTCGTTCTCCCCGTGATGCGATGCGCTGTGGAACCCGGTGTCCACGCCGGCCTGCGAAAACACGCGTCCGTTCACGTCGCGACTCATTTTGAACGACGAGATGCGTGTGATGTCCCCGACAAAAGCCAGGACCTGGAGGTCGAACATCAGCTTGACATGCTCTTCCCAGCCGTCCGGCACGCCGATCGGTGCCGTCGGTATTTCCCGGACTTCGCCGGCGGCATTCTGCTCCTCGATGCGCGTTATCCGTCGTTCGATCTCGCGGACGTTTTCAAGATGCTGATCGAGGCGTTGACGGTCTCCCTCACCGAGTGTGGCCTTGAGTGCTGACGCCTTCCGCGAGACCCAGTCGAGAATGCTGCGATCCTCCCGGCGGCGCGCGGTGCGTTCCTCCTCGGACCCCCCCACGCCGAACAACTGGTCGAAAACCATGCGCGGATCCCGGACCATCGGCAGTGGCTTCGTGGCGGTTTCCCAGCTCAACGTGTCGGTGTATGCGCACGAATAGCCATACATGCATCCGCCCGCCTGATCGACACTCTCGATCGAAAGCTGAACGGAGGGCATCGGTGTTTCCTGGCCAAACGTCCGTGCGTACAACTGGTCGAACGATATGCCCGAGCGGACGTCCGAGCTTTGGGTGTGTTTCGGGTGCGCCTGAGTCAGGAAGACCGCGCTCGACCGGAAGTGATCGCCGCCGAGTTCATGGGGTTCCCATGCTTCCGCCCCGTGCATGTCGGTGTTACTGACGATCGTGAGCGCGTCTTTCCAGGGATCGAGCGGCAGCAGGCTGCTTGGAGTCAGGTCGAACTCGTTGCCGACTTCTGCAGGAGACCACAGGTTGGTCTTTTCGCCATACCGGGTGCACCCGGCAGCACCATGCACCATTTCCAGACAGGCCAGCCGCAGAGGATGATTCCCCGCCTCGGCCCTCTGCGCGGCCGTCATCGCGGGCAGCATGGATTCCATGAACGGTAACGCCACGGTCGCGCCCATGCCGCGAAGCATCGTTCGGCGGGAAATGTGCTTCTTAGTGATGAACATCGTAATCCTCCCTCAATCTATCTCGGCCGTATCGGTTGTCGCCGGCACCGATCGGTTCATCTGAAACGCCTGGCTGTTGACGATGCCCAGCACCAACGATGAGAAACGGTTGTCGTTCTCCCCGGCCCTGCGGATGATCGCGCGCACTGTCGGCATGTCGAAGTGTTCGACCCTCCGGCCGATCGCAAACGCCAGGAGTTTCTGCGTCAGGTTCGAGATAAACGCGTCGGAGTACTGAAGTATGCCGTCCCGAAGACTCGCCGGACCGTCCAGCGGAGTTCCGTCGTACATCGTGGTCGTCGCGTCGACCTGAATCCCTCCCGTGTGAATACGGACACCATCCGAGCCGATCGCATACGTCTTGTCCCAGGTTCGCCATCGGCCCGTCACGTCGAAATTCTCCAACGCCAGGCCGATCGGGTCGATCATGGAGTGACAGGAACTGCACGCCGGGTTTGCCCGGTGCATCTCCATGCGCTCGCGCACCGTCAGAAGCTTGCCTGAGGTTAGCGCCGGGGTCTCATCGAGTTGCGGCACGACCGGCGGCGGTGGCGGTGGCGGCGTCCCCAGCAGAACGCTCATGACCCACTTGCCGCGTTGCACCGGAGAAGTCCTGTCGGCAACCGACGTCAACGTCAGCAGGCCGCCCTTACCCAACAGGCCTCGCCGGTAATCTTCGTCGAGCGAGACACGTCGGAACTGGTTGCCCCGGATTCCGGGGATTCCGTAATGCAGCGCCAGGCGCTCATCGACGAACGTATAGTCTGCGGTCATCAGATCCAGGATGTTTCGATCCTCGCCGACGATGCTGTCGAACAGCAACTCCACCTCACGCGCCATCGACAACGCCAGGTTGTGGTCGAATTGCGGATAATAGAAAGGATCGGGGCGGAAGTTTGCGAGGTCCGGCAGCAGCAACCACTGGCCGGCGAACTTGGTCGACAGCCACTGGGCCCGCGGATCGGCCAGCATGCGCCGCACCTCGGCTTCGAGGACGGCGGGTTCGGTCAGGTCCCTTCGTGCGGCGGTTTCGATCAGCTCGTCATCGGGCGGCATTCCCCAAAGGAAATACGAAAGGCGGGCCGCCATCGCCAGGTCGCTGATTGCATAGGTCTCGCCTTCCGAAGCCGTTGGACGCGGGGGTTCCAACTTGAACAGAAACTCGGGCCCTGCGAGCAGTGCCTGCAGAGCCATGCGTATTCCCGATTCGAAGTCGCCGCCTTCGCGCCCCTGCTGGTAGAAGGTCATCAGACCTTCCATGTCTTCATCGTTCACCGGTCTCCGGTAGGCTCGCCGCGCCAGTTGGGAGACGATCCGGGTCGCACAGGACATCTCCTCGCCGGGATCGACGGGCCGGCAAGTGAATACGCGACGGCGCGTCGGGTTGTCTGAGACGCCGCTCACGTTGAACGGACCGGTGATCTCAAACTCCCGCAGGTGCGCATAGGTCGTCGGTTCCCGGTTGTCGCCGATATCGTTGCTGGCCAACGTGTGCTCGAGCTCCCGGATGACGTCGTCAATGATCCGGGTGTGCTTGTCGAGGAAGACCGACGAAACCCGGTGCGGCCCCGCCCTCACGAAGATCGATTCTGCCGTCACGTTGAGGCCCGAGGCCAAGCCCTCCGACAGGTCCTCGTAGTTGACCTCCATCAAGGCCACACGCTCTCCATCGATCGAGACTTCGAGTTCAGCGCCCGGAATAGTGCCGAAGAGCGTGCCTTCCGTATCGCCGTGCATCAATGACCTGAAGTTGTACTCCCCGTCTGCCGGGAAGTTGAAGACGATCGATATCCCGCCGCGCGTCCCGAAGGGCGCGCCCGGGACCTGGCGCAGTTGTCCGCCGGTCCTGTTGAGCTTGAATACCGAAGATGCCGGGCTCGCGGTGGGATCCCCGAGAGCCTCGCGGCTGATTTGCGCCGCCGCCCGGACGTAGCCTTCCATCAACGCTGCCGAGAACGTCTGTGAGTCGGCCATATTGTCCAGACCTTCGCTGACCGTATCCGGAGGCAGGTATTTCTCGACGTCGACCTCGATACCGAGCAAGTCCCGTATCGAATTGGCATATTCATCACTCGTAAGCCGTTGGAAAAGCCGACCACCGGGATTCGGATTGAGGGCCGCTGCCGCGTCGAGTTGGTTCTCCAATGTCCGGACGAGGGCCGCGGCGTCGTCCCGATCCGGACGATTCGGATAACCCGCGGGAGGCATCAGGCCCGTCTTCAACTTCCTGATGACCTTCTCGGCCAGTTCGGCGGTCTGATCCGGACGCGTCAGATCCAGGCTCGTCAGCGTCATGCCCCCAACTCGCGCGTCGTCGTTGTGGCAATCGGAACAGTGATTCAGGATGAGCGCGCGCTGGGCGTCGACCGCCATCAGATTGGCGCCCGGTGTCTGACCCAGGGCAGCAGCTGGGGACTGGCCCGCGATCAACAGACCGAGGACGACACCGCCTATGATTCGAAACTTCCCTCGCATCATTCTCAGTCTCGTTCGTTCATTAGCCTGAACTGCACACACAGTACACCCAATGTATATCGATTGACTGTACCACGTCTGATTTGTGATGGCAAGAATGTTTTGGCTGCTTGAGCCGACCGAGTTCAGAGAATTGGGCTCGGACACGGATACCTGGATCCCTGGACGACGTCACGTTCGTCCATCCGCTGCCGGATTCGGGCCAGCACCGCGCTCCGGTTCAGGCCCCCGTTCGGGGCGATCAGCATGTCCGCGGGAGCCTCGCCGAACAGCCGTTCGATCACGATGGATGGCGATAGCCTTTCGATGAAATCGCACACGACGTCGAGATATTCGTCGAACGCCATCAACCGGAACGGACGTTCTCGGTGCTGTCGCGCCAGAGCGGTGCCTTTGACCACATGGAGATGGTGGATCTTCAGCATGTCCACTCCCACACGAGACATCTCGTCCGCCATCGAGAGCCACTGCCGACGCGTCTCCCACGGAAAGCCCAGGATGATGTGGGCTCCGATGTGAAAGCTTCGATCGCGCGCCAGATCCATCGCATTGAGGAAGGCCTGGTAGTCATGGCCGCGGTTTACGCGGCGTAACGTATCGTCGTATATCGACTCGACTCCGAATTCGAGCGCCACGAAGCTGGATTGGGCGATCTCGTCGATCATCCGGACCTTCGCCTCATCCAGGCAATCGGGTCGGGTACCGATCGCAAGACCGACGACGTCGGGATGCCGGAGCGCGTCGGAATAGAGTTCCCGCAGGTAAGCGATGTCCGCGTAGGTGTTCGAATAGGGCTGAAAGTAGACGATGAACTTCCGGGCGTCGACGCGCTTGCGGAGGTAGCGGATGCCGTCTTCGACCTGGTCTGCTATCGGCGTGGTCTTGATCGCCGACGGCGGCCGGAACGAGCTGTTGTTGCAGTAGGTGCACCCTCCTACCGCCAGGGTACCGTCACGGTTGGGGCAGGTAAAGCCGGCGTCGACGATGACTTTATGGACACGCTCGCCGAAGATGCCCTTCAAGAACGAGCTGTATGTTCGGTAACGAGGGGTGTCCTCCTTTCCGAGAGTCGATGTCTCAGTTTTTCCAACGGAAATCGTCATCGTCCTTCTGCCGTTCTGCCTGTTTCTTGTTGTAGTAGACCTCGAACTTGCGACGGAGGCGCGCGCGTTTCCACTGTTCGTAGTAGGTGCGGAGTCTCGAACCGTAGCTACGCCCACCCTGCAGATAGCGGTTTCCGCCCTTCAGGTAGATGTATGCAAAGATCATCCCGCCCAAATGGGCGAAATGCGCGATGCCGCCGCCCCCACCCGAGAATGAGGAGAGGAACGCCATCCCTCCGATGAACATGACGTAGTACTTCACCTTAACGGGAATCATGAACGGGACGAGGAGGATCGTGCGGTTCGGAAACAGCATCCCGTACGCCAATAGGATGCCGTAAATCGATCCAGAGGCACCGATTGTCGGGATCGTGCTTCCCGGATCCGCCATTACGCTGACAATGCCGGCGCCAATCCCACAAACGAAGAAAAACTTTACGAACTCGCGAGTTCCCCAGGTGCGCTCCAGTTCGCCGCCGAACATCCAGAGTGCGAACATGTTGAACAGGATGTGGAAGAAGCCACCGTGCAGAAAGATGTAGGTGACCAACTGCCAGATTGCCAGGCGGAGAACAGCAGCCGGCGTTAGACCGAAGCTGGAAATAAGGGAGTCACTAAAGGCGCCGCCGCCCAGTGTCTGCAGGACGTAGACGACGGCATTGACGATCAGGATGATCTTGATCGCATACGGGAGGTTCCCGCCGCCCATATAGGTGTGGCTGGGCCTGTCTCCCGGGCCACGTCTGTAGTAGGGTCGTGACAATCTAGTCGTCCCTGGGGCTGATCCATCGACCGGCGTAAAAAACGCCGATCCCGACCGTCGCCGTGCGCAGCATCGGTCCCATGTCGCCGAAATAAAGCAACAGCGACTCCAGCGTGATGAACAGCCCCACTAATTGAAGACCGGTCGATGCGTAATAGCGTATCATTTCCCCTCGGTACGGCCTGTCATCGTCATTTGCGGCGCGATGGAATCGATTTTAGCACGCAGGATACGGGCCCCGAGCTTCGCTGATTAACCGATGAACCCCTCGATAGCGGTAGTCAAGCTCCTTGCCGGTTTTGCCATCGGAGCTATTCCTTTCGCGGTGATCTCCCTGTGGGGGACCGGCATCGACGTTACGAAAGAAGGATCCCGGAATCCCGGCTTCAACAACGTTTTGCGCGTGTCGTCGAGATGGCGAGCGGCGATCGCTCTGCTCGGCGATCTCGCGAAAGGTGGGGTTGCGGTGGCCATCCTGACGTCGGCAGGCGAGCCGGAATGGCTTGCCTGGGGCGTTGGACTGGCAGCCGTAGCAGGGCATTGCTGGACACCGTTTCTCGGATTCAACGGTGGCAAGGGAGTGGCGACGATGGCCGGGGCGTTGCTCTACCTCGAGTTCACGGTGACGATCATCTGTCTGCCGCTCTATCCAATCCTTCGAGCCTTCGGGAGGCGCATGGGATGGGCTCAGGAGGGCGCGATTTCGTCGATGACGACGATGACCGTGATTGCGGTTACGGTGCTCATCCTCCGCGGCCCAGCCATCGGCGCGTTCGCATTGGCCGGACTCGGCATCGTGATCCTTCGACATGCATCCAACCTGCGGGAACTCGTTTCCTGATCCAATAAACAGGCTCGTGGTCCGTCTCCCGAGTGGGCTGTGCGATAGAATTCTCGTGGCATGGGAGTAGCAACATCGAGATGGAGTCGGGTCACGCTGCGAGGGCATGAGATCTGCCTGTCGGTGGTTTCAGGCGCACTGTTGATCGCACCGTTTCTGTGGGATGGGCTCTTCTTTACAGCGTGGTTTGCTCTGGTTCCGCTCCTGCTGATCATCGAGGGCAAGTCCCGCATGCGGGCCGCAGGTTTGAGTCTCGTCGCCGGTTTTGTCGCCCATCTTTTGGGTATCTACTGGCTCGTCAATACGATGGTGCGTTTCGGTGAGCTCTCTTTCGTTTCGAGCGTGGGCCTCTATGTCGTGATTTGTCTCGGCTTTGGGTTCATGTTCGTTCCATTCGGCGTGATGTTCGCATGGGTCGGCGGGCGGTGCGGCAGAGGGACATTGCGGCAGGCCGTGTTTATCGCCGGCCTCTTTACCGCGAGCGAATACCTTTTTCCGCACGTGTTCCCCTGGCGACTCGGATATTCCCAGATCGCCTTGTTGCCGATCGTCCAGATCGCCGACCTCACCGGAGCCTACGGGGTGAGTTTTCTTCTGGCCCTGGCCAATGCCACCGTCTACCAATTGATCCGGATGCGACAGAGGGCGGAGGTCTTGAGATGGCCGACCGCGGTTTTGACCGTCGCTTTGTTGGGTGTGAGCGTCGTCTACGGATTCTGGCGGCTGGCCCGAGTCCGCGCGGAGGTCGAGGCGGCCCCGCTGGTTCGGGTTGCTCTTCTCCAACCGAACGTAGGCTTCGCAGAGAAATATGATGAACGGCTCGCGAACCAACAGCATGAACTGTTGCTAAGCTTGACCAGGTCCGCGGTCGATCAACAGGCGGACATTATCATTTGGCCTGAATCCGCATACCGGGCCCTGATTCCGGTCGAGCAGGAGCGGATCTCAGTAGTCGTGGCGGCGCCACCGACGACGTACCTGTACATCGGCGCCAACACATACTCCCACCTCGCGGGCCGGACCGAGGACTTCAATTCAGCGCTGTTGTTGTCGCCGAATGGGGAGATCCTCGGCCGCTACGACAAACACGTTCTCTTTCCTTTTGGTGAATACGTTCCCTTCGGCGAAGTCTTTCCGTTTCTGAACGGAATCGCCGCAGGCATCGGTGATCTCACGCATGGATACGGACCGATCGTCCAGGAGATCCCCGGTGGTCTGACCCTCGGCCCGCTGATCTGCTATGAGGATGTTCTGCCGTCGCTGTCCCGAAGTGCGGTGAGGGCCGGGGCGCGCATACTCGTGAACATCACCAACGATGTCTGGTTCGGAGATACCATTGCCCCCCACCAGCACTACACGCTTTCCCGTTTTCGTGCGATTGAGAACCGGGTGCCGTTGGTACGGGCGACCAACACGGGTCTGACCTCGGTGACGTTTCCAACCGGGGAGCTTGTTTCGGTGGCGGACACGTTCATGGAGGCCGTCCTCATGCAGGACATTCCTGTACTCGAGGGCAGAACGCTGTACACAACCTATGGGGATGCCTTTGCGGTGCTGTGCGTCATTCTCGCTGTTGTTGCCCCAGTCAAGGATGGTCGCGGCAAATCGCGGGGAGCGAAGCTTTCGTAAGGAAGATTCGAAGCAGCTGCCACAGGCTGCTGGTATCCGAAGTCCTCGATGTCGTTTGGGTTCGGTTCGAGCCCGCTCGATGCCAGGCGGACCCAAAACTTAGTCAGTGGCCAAGCAACTCTCCATGAATCGGAGACTTTCTCGAAAAACCCTGTCTGCCTCGGGCTCTACGGTCAGTATATGGCCGGATTTCGGCAGAGTCACTAGCCTGGACACATCAGCACGCCTTCCATGGACCTTTCGAATCGCGGCGATCGATACCGTGTCTTCCTTTTCTCCAATGAATATCAGTGACGGTAGGTTGAGTTCCTGGAATTCGCGGGCTCCGTCTCTCCCCAGGCTTTTAACTTCCAACGTCTGCTTCAAGGGTATCTCGTGATAACTGAACAGTCCTTTGTCCTTCAAGTACCGGACGGTCTCCCTCGTTTTGGGTAACCGTTTTCTCACGATAGACAATAGCCCGACGAATGCCGCTTGCGGCTGAGGAAGCGCGAATGCCGGGGCCATCAACACGAGTCCCTTCACAAATCCCTCTTGGGCATGTCTGGAAGCGAGGTGGCAACAGAGCACGGCTCCCATCGAAACGCCCACCAGCAGGATTCGGCGACAGCCCGCCTTCAAGAGCTGGTGATAGCCATCCTCAGCGCTATCGAGCCAATCAAACCGGTCGGTAGCTTCGAGCGCTTGCACCGAAATTCCATGCCCCGCCAATCGAATCCCCAGACAATGCCAGTCCGTAGTGCTTTGAAGAAAGTCCGCAAACGGGCGCGTCTCCGTCGGGGAGGCCGTGAACCCGTGGATGAGCAGGATGCCAACCGGTTCGGACTCATGATCGTTCACCGGTTTGAGCGTGTAGCTCCCCGCATGTTCGTCAACATCCTGGTGATTCGTTCCTGTACCCATCACGTTCTGTTCGCCTTCCCCTGCCACCTCAACCGATCGATGCAACACAAGCGTTGAATCGTTCTGCTGGAGTTTCAAACTCCAGCGTCTTACGCGGCCGTTCATTGAGCTCACGTGCCACCTTGTTCAGGTGCGCCTGCGAGTGCACCGATAAGTCGGTTCTCTTTGGGAAGTACTGTCGGAGCAGGCCATTCGTGTTTTCATTGGAACCACGTTGCCATGGACTCTGCGGATCGCAGAAGTAGACGTCGATGTCGGTCGCCAGGGTAAACCGCCGATGATCTCCCATTTCCTTGCCGCGATCCCAGGTCAGCGATTTATACAGCTCGGTCGGTAGTTTCTTCGCGTGCTTGATCAGTGCAGGCACGACGGTCTTGGTCTGTTTATCCGACACTTTCACCAACATCACGTAACGGGTATGGCGTTCGACCAGGGTCGCAATGTAGGTGTTGTTCGATCCCACTATCAGATCTCCCTCCCAGTGACCGGGAACGGCACGATCTTCGACCTCGGCCGGGCGCTCACGAATCGATACGATATCGGCGAGATCCCCTTTCCCGTGACCTTTGTGACTGGAATGTCGGGATCGACGAATCGTTCGTCTCGACCTCAGATGTCTAAGTAGTTCTTTCTTAAACACCCCGCGCGCCTGCACGAATAGGCTGCGATAGATCGTCTCGTGGGACACGTGATACGACTCATCCTCTGGATAGGATCGCTTCAGCCAGCCGGCGATCTGTTCGGGCGACCAATTCCGCCGGAGCTTCCTCGCCACCATTCGCCGTAACCGCGGATGGCGACCCAACTGACATCGCTTCGGGCGACGGGCCCGGTTCCAAGCCTGTTCATCGGCGACAGACGCCCGGTAGTCATCATAGCCCCCATTGCGCTGGATCTCCCGGCTCACCGTCGAGGGTGAACGCCCCAGACACTCTGCGATCGAACGCAACGACTGCTCGGCCGCGATCCCGCGGGAGACCTCCTCACGTTCCGACAGGCTCAAAGCCAACCTCGACCGTCGTCGTGGTCGAGGACGAATGCCTCCGGTATGCGCCAGCTGACAATATACAGACGATGACAGCTTGCCAAACGCTCGCCCGATCTCATGCAGAGATTCCCCTCGCCGCCACCGATCCCATACCTCCGCCTTCTCCGCCGCCGTGAAACCGAATCGCATCCCTTTCCGCATACACTCCACCTCTTCCTTTTAAGATAAAGTGTTGCGTCGATCCGTTGAGACCAGCCCTGATCTCGAACAGGCGCGGTCTGCTGTCGTTCGAGCAGTCCTGTGTCAGGTGGTCAACCTCGCCCAATAGTACATGTCGATCCAAAAAGGGGACAGGCTCGCCCGTCCCCTTGGAGCGCTACAGTAATTGCAGCTAAGACCGCCGCAGCCGCAGCCGCACCCTACTCCGGCCATTCCGTTCGCGGCAAGCCAGGTTGGTGGTTTACCTTCTCTAGCAAACCGAGGTGCAAAATTGTGCGGCCTCTCCAAGTTACGCAGTTTTTCGTCGACTCTTCTGTAGGGGCGGTCTATGACCGCCCGTGTGCGCTCATAGAGCGCACCTACAGCCGGATGACTGCCTCCTACGACCGACAGCCAAGACCGCAGCAAGCCCGGTCTGTTTTTCGTCGACTCTTCTGTAGGGGCGGTCTATGACCGCCCGTGTGCGCTCATAGAGCGCACCTGCAGCCGGATGACTGCCTCCTACGACTTGAAGCTGAGCCAGGTAGTGAAATTACTGATAGGGATGAGGGGGGACAGGGGAGCCTGTCCCCTTTTTTTAGGGCTGGATCAAAGGCTCGATGGTTTCCAAGACATTCCGGACGACGATCGCATAGCCTTTAGCGGTCGGGTGGATGTCACCAAAGCGGTGCAGCTCGGGGTCCCCCTCAATGCCTTCGAGAAGGAAGGGTATCCGTGCCGTGCCATAGGTCTCGGCCAGCTCCACGAACATGTTCTCGAACTCGGTGATGTATTCCGGACCGTAGTTCCTTGGCAAGGTCAAGCCAGCGATCACGACCAGCGAGTCAATTTCCTGGAAAGCCTCGATCATCCTTCCCAGGTTCTCTCGAGCGACGTCGATAGGGACGCCACGCAGCCCGTCATTGCCTCCGAGCTCCAGGATGACGATCGCAGGTTGCAGTTCCAGCGCAAGGGGAAGCCTCGCAACCCCACCGCTCGTCGTGTCGCCGCTGATGCCCTGATTGACGACACGGTAGGAATACCCTTTCCGGTCGAGCTCGGCTTGAAGCTGAGCCGGATAGGACTCTCGTGGATCAATACCGTAGCCATCCGTCAGGCTGTCGCCGAAGGCCAGGATAACCGGCCGGTCGTCCGGTGTGGAATCGACCGCCGCGGCGACGGACGTGGCGGGCCGAGGTTCCGCCTCCGGAGCCGCTTGGGGAGTGGGTTCGCAGGCCGACACGATCAGCACCAGAGACAGGACCGAGGGATGAATCAGGGCGGCTCGGCTCCTTTTTGGCATCACACCTTAGTGTACGATAGTTTCAGAACCCGGAGCCGTAGCGACGGGGTAATCAGCGCACCTACAAGAATTGATGATTGCCGTTAAAGAACTCACAAAGACGATCCAGACCGATCGCCATCGGGTCGAGATCCTCAAGAAAATCAGCTTCGAGGTACCCGCCTCGCAGGTGGTCGCGATCATGGGACCCTCGGGCAGCGGCAAGTCGACCCTGCTCGGCCTGATCGCCGGCCTGGACTGGCCGACCTCGGGGACCGTGATGCTGGACGGCGTCGACACGACCCGACTGGACGAAGACGAACTGGCGCTGCTTCGTGGACGGAAGATCGGCTTCGTCTTCCAGACCTACCAGCTCATCCCGACGCTGACGGCGCTGGAGAACGTGCTCCTTCCGGCCGAGTTGGCCGGCTCATCCACCAACGGCGCACTTGACCGGGCGCGATCTCTGCTGGGGGGCGTTGGCCTCCTCGACCGTGAGGATCATTACCCGGCGCAGCTGTCCGGCGGCGAACAACAACGCGTTGCGATCGCCCGCGCATTCGTCATGAGCCCGTCGGTGCTCCTGGCGGACGAGCCGACCGGCAACCTCGATAGCGTCAACGGGAGCCATGTCCTCGAGTTGCTCTTGAAGCTGAACCGAGAACAGGGCACGACTCTCGTTCTCGTGACCCACGACGACACACTGGCTTCCCATGCCGACCGGCGCATCCTCCTCCTCGATGGCCGCATCGTCGAAGACACCGATGGCAGCGACTGAACTTCGCTTCGCTTTTCGGATGGCTTTGCGTGAAGCGCGTGCTTCCGCGGGTCGCTTTGTCTTCGTCATCCTGGCTATCGCCGCTGGCGTCGGTGCGTTGACCGGAGTCAAAGGTTTCAACGAATCCGTTCACTACACGCTGCTCGCCGAAGCGCGGACTCTGATGGGCGCCGACCTGGTAGTGCGTCTGTCGGTCGAGCCGACCGAGGACGAGATCGCTTTTCTCGAGGGATTGCGATCTCGGGGTATCGACTACACGCGCGTGAGGGAAACGGTCTCTATGGCGTCGGCAGAGGGCGAGCAGCCGTTGCTGAGTTCGATCAAGGCTGCCGACCTTTCCGTCTACCCATACTATGGAACGATCGAGTTGGACCCGCCCGAGGCGGTCATGGATGACGGTTCTGTCATCGTTTCGTCCGATCTGACGATGCGCCTGGGGATCGATGTGGGTGACAGGGTCAAGGTTGGTGCCGGAGAGTTTCGGATCGCGGCGATCTCGCTCAGCGAGCCGGATCGCATGACTACCGGCTTCACCCTGGGTCCGCGCGTCCTGATGACCCCAACCGGATACGAGGATGCGGGCCTCAACGTGCCGGGCAGTCGAGCGACGCAGCGACTGCTCGTGCGAATTCCCGAAGACGCCGATATCGATGCGATTCGTGCGGAAATCGCCACGATGTTCGGGCGTCGCGCCCGCGTGTCGGATTTCACCGAGGAGAACCGTACGCTGTCACGCGGCATCGGCAGGGCGACCACCTTCTTGAGCCTGGTCAGCCTGATCGCTCTCATCGTCGGCGGACTCGGCGTCGCCACGTCGATCGAAGGCCACATTAAGCAGAAGATGGACTCGATCGCGATGATCAAGTGCCTGGGCGGCCGATCCCGACAGGTGATGCGCATCTACGTTGTGCAGGCGCTGTTGCTCGGTCTGGCCGGAAGCCTGCTGGGAGTCGGGCTCGGCTTCGCAGCGCAATTGGTCTTCCCCCAGTTCCTGGCCGAGTACTTTGACGTCGATGTCCACATCATCGTGGCTTGGGCGCCGATCCTTCAGGGCATCCTCGTCGGCATGATGACGACGCTCCTGTTTACGATCCCGCCGTTGCTCGGCGTTTCCCGAATCCGTCCGGCGTTGATCTTCCGCCGCGACATGAACGAGGACGGAGCGCGATCACGGGACTTTCGTCCGTACGTCGCATTTTCCGCGATTGGCGCCGGTTTGTGGGGGATGGCCGTGTGGATCGGTGGATCCTGGGAGGTCGGATCGATATTTGCCGGTGGGCTGGTCGGCAGCGTGATCCTGCTCGCCGCGGCAGGCTACGCCCTGACGACGTTGATCCGCAAAGCTCTGGGCCGGTATGCGCAAAGCTGGCATCCATCGGTCCGGCACGGGGTCGCCAACCTCTACCGTCCGGGGACACATATGGTCGCGGTGATGGTCGCGTTGGGCATCGGCGTGATGTTCACCCTCACGGTGCAGCTCCTGCAGACGACGCTGATCGAAGAGCTTCAAACCAGCGCGCCGCCCGATATGCCGAACGTGTACATGATCAACATCTCACCGGACGAAAGGGACACGTTGTGGGGGTTGATCGAAGCGCAGCCCGGCCTTATCGAGGCCCAGCCCCCGTCTCCCGCCGTCTCCGGCCTGCTTTATCGGGTCAACGGAACGCCGATCGAAGAAATGCGACTGGCCGAGGGACGCCGCCGATACCTCCGCACGCAGTTCGCGCTGACCTGGTCCGACGTGCCGCCGAAGGCAACAGAGATCCTGGAAGGGGAGTGGTGGGAAGAGGGCACAACCGAGTCTCTGGTCTCAGTCGAGGAGAACGCCGCCGACGTCCTGCGTCTTCATCCGGGGGACACCCTCGAGTGGAGCATCGGCGGACGAATCGTATCCGCCCGCGTGGCGAGCGTGCGCCGGACCGATGCCACACAGACCGGGGCCAACAATCAGTTCATCCTGACGCCGGGATCGCTCGACGAGTTTCCCGGCATCTACTACGGCGCGTTTCGATTCGACAAGGAAGCCGTCGGCGCGCTCCAGCGCGCGGTCTTTGCTGAGCACCCGGCCGTGACCGTCGTCAACGTCGCCGACATCCTGGATATCGTGCAGTCGATGGTCGGGAGGATGAGCCTGACGGTCCGTTTTGTAGCCGCCTTCGCGATCTTGGGCGGCGTGATCATTCTCGCTTCGAGTGTCGCGGGAACACGTTACCGGAGGATCCGAGAGGTCGCAATACTCAAGACGCTGGGCGCCACGAGGGCTCGCGTCGCCGGAGTCTTTTCGGTCGAGTTCCTGATCCTTGGCCTGGCTGCGGGATTAATCGGCAGTGTCCTCGCCGTTGCGTTCACGGCGATCGTGGCCTACCAGTTCATGGACGCGACGTACGTTCCGGCATGGCTACCTCTCGTCATCGCCGTCGGAGCGACCGCGCTGCTGGCTGTGGCGACGGGATGGGTGGCGAGCTACCGCATCCTGAACCAGAAACCTCTGGAAGTGTTGCGAAGGGCCGAGATGTAGCTTTGATCTAAGCGACTTCGACCGAGTCGCAGACGATACTCGGCGCCGGAACCGCCTGGCCGTCCTCGCGCAGACCCTGCAGGTGCAGCCCGATGGCGCCCCTGATCCGCTCCTTCGCTTGTTCCACTGTCGCACCGGTAGCGACGCAGCCCGGGAGGTCAGGCACGTAGGCCGAGCAATTCCGCTCGCCTCTTTCGATCACGATTCCGTACTTCACAGAGCTCATTTTAGGTCCGCCTGCACCAGAACGCTACCGAGCGTTTTCGGATGAACCTCGTCGTTGGGATGGCCGGCAACCGTCACCCGTCCTTTCTTCGACGGGTGCTTGAATTGGCGATGCCTACCCTTTGCCCGCACCCGATACCAGCCGTTTCGTTCGATCAGCGCGATGACCTCTCGGACCTTCACGAAGGGCGAGATTGCACATCACGAACCACAGGTCCAACCCGAAGACCCATGGCTTTGCGTTCCCACGCGCCCGTGAAATCGCGAACACTGCGCCAGTTTGACCGATCTTCGGCGAGATACTAAACCGGGTGCAGTTAGGGCGTTGAGATAGGATGGTGCTGGCCACGAGCCCGTCGGTGAAAGTTGCCCAAAGCTATACGAGGCTCTATGAGCGCCAAATCGTGGGCGGTCGCAGACCGTCCTACTACGCCGTCCCGACTTTCACCACGCGTTGGCCAGGCGAAAAGGGTATTGTCGATAATGGTGTCATGGCGGAACTCACCCGCGAACAATCGGACTTCTTCTGGGACAAGGGCTACCTGGTCGTCGAAGACGCCGTCGATCCCGGGTTGCTCGTATCGCTGCGTGACGACTTCGCACGCTGGGTCGAAGATAGCCGCCAGCATCGAGAGCCTTACGGCGACACTCTGGACGGGCGACCACGTTTCGATCTCGAGCCGGGTCACAGCCCGGATGTGCCTGCGCTACGGAGGGTGAACGCTCCCGTGGAAGTTTCCGACGCCTATTACCGGGCCATGTGCGACAGCCGCATGACCGACTACGTGGCGGACCTCATCGGTCCAGACGTCAAGCTTCACCATACGAAAATCAACTCGAAGCTACCCGGCGGCCACACCGAGGCGAAGTGGCATCAGGACTTTCTCTTTACGCCGCACAGCAACGACGATGTCGTGACCGCGCTCCTGATGGTTGACGAAGTCACCGAGGAGAACGGTCCGCTGGAGGTCTTGCCAGGCTCGCACCGCGGTCCTCTGTACGAACTCTGGCATGAGGGTGTCTTTACTGGTGCCGTCGCCGACGAGGTGTCTGCCGAACGGCGGCCAGCGGCTGTCAATTGCACCGGCGCCGCCGGGTCGCTCTGCCTGATGCATACCCGGCTGCTGCACGGCTCGGCGTCCAACCTTTCTTCCGCACCGCGCACGCTCTTCATCGCGGTCTACAGCTCGGAAGACGCCCAGCCGCTTTCGCCCAACCCCATGCCGAGCCGCTACGAGGGCTTGATCGTTCGGGGTGAACGCACAGGCAGTGTTCGTTCGATCGCCTACGAAATGCGATTACCCGAGCTTCCGACCACTGCGTCCTTCTTCGATCAGCAGGCACGGCACGAGTAGCGAGCATCCCGGAGGCCTTGGTTGACGCCAAGTTCTGCTCCGCCGTCGGGTTACCATATGGGCATGCGGACTCAGGGCCGGGAAGCTCTGGCGAGACGTCAGGCTCAGTGGGACTCCCTCAATCAGTGGAAAGCCGCCCAGGAAGGCCGATTTCTGTCCCTCAAGGACAGGGTCGCCTGGTATCGGACGGCCTCGCGCTTTGCTCGCACGACGGCACGTTCGCCCGATCACCAGCACATTCGCACTAAGGTAGATGACATTCGTACCGTTCGGCAACGGCTGGCTCACGTTCGGTCGTCGGCTTGAGATGCCCGAGCTGGACGACGCGCTGAAAGTCTTCACCTCGTGGCTGAATCAACGCAAGATTGCCTACATGGTCATCGGCGGATTCGCGGTCGCCGTATGGGGGGAACCCCGGTTTACCCGTGATCTCAACGTGACCGTCAGTGTTCCCCCAGAGCAGCTCGATTCCACGATCATCGCGATCTCGGAGGCTTTCACCCCGCTCGTTGCTGATGCGGCACGGTTCGTCAATGACACACGTGTGTTGCCGATCATGATCGATTCCGTACCGGTCGACATTGTCTTTGCGGCCCTTCCCTACGAGGAGTCGGCTATCGTTCGCGCCCGAACCATCGACCTTGGAAGCCCGGTTCGGATCTGCGCACCAGAGGATCTCATCCTCCATAAGATCGTCTCGCCGCGTGCCCGGGACCATGAAGATGTCGAGGGCGTTTTCCGCTATCGGTATGCCGAATTGGACTATGCCTACCTCGATCCTCGCGTCGAGGAACTTGCCACCGCGCTCGCCGATCGCAACATGATCGACCGCTATCGTGCGCTACGAGAGCGTTGGAAACAGCCACCCGAGCCCCCTGTGGGACAGGATCAGTAACGACAGGGCGGGGTCAGAGACGTTGCACGAGGCGGGCCAGGACTTCTTTGAGAGTATCGGGCGGCTGAATGAACGTCATCACGAGATGACGGCCTTCGATGTCGTAGAAGTAACCGGGGTGCACCAGCGCACGCTCCTCTTCCAATAACTCCATCGCAAGTTTTTCCTCCTCCACGTTCCGGGTGTACGGAACCACGAGGTAGAAGCCTCCCGCCGGCGGGTGTTTCAGATGGGAACCCAACGCGTCGATTGCCGCGCTCCGGCATGCTCCGACGCGCTGACGGTAACCACCCAGAAACGCTCCGCCTTTTTCGAAAATTGCGGGAACCGAAAACTGCGCGACCTCGTTGACTGGCAGGAACGTGTCCGAGATCAGTTCCAGAGTCCGCACGGTTCCCCGAACCAGGGCATCGTCACCTGTGATCGCCACCCACCCGATCTTCATCCCGGGCAGCGCGAACATCTTCGAGAACCCGTTGAGCGTGAGCACCAGCGGCGCATCGGACGCAGCTGGTCGCGCCGGCATGCGATCGCCATAGCTGAACTCGATGAACACTTCGTCGGCGACGATCGCCAGCTCGTGACGCCGGGCCACATCCGCCAACCGATCGATCTCCCCCGCATCGGCTACCATTCCGGTCGGGTTGTGCGGCGAGATCAGGATGATCGCGCGCGTCCGTTCGGTGATCTGGCTCTCGAGGTGATCGAAGTCGATCCTCCAACCGCGGTCTTCTGACAGGCGATATGGCCGCGTTTCTACATCGGCGAGTCGGGCGATGTAGTCGAACAGGGGATAGGACGGCGTCGGGCAGAGCACCTCGTCCGACGGGTTGCAGAGGACCTTGAACGCGTACCAGTAGGAAACGCTGGTCCCCGGCGTCAGCAGGATATGGCCCGGATCGAGGGCCAACGGCCGGTAGTACGCGGCGATCGCGTCTCGTGCTATCGGTTGCCCCAGCGAATCGGGGCGGTACCCTCGCGCCTGCCAGGCCGCGTCGACAAGTATCCCCTCGAACTCCTCGGGCGGAAAGACGATGCCCACGTCCCCCACATTCCCGCGCATCAGATCTACGACCGCGGTACCGTTGGTGCGGATTTGTCCCAGCCGTTCGTAGAGCCGGTTGGTCGACGCTGGAAATTCTTCGGAGAGGTCGGAGAGCTGCATTTGAGAACCGCGGGGCCGGGTGGGCCCGGCGGCGAATGGGTTGCGCTACTGCTGGGCCATCTCGTCGTAGAAACCGTCCAAGCTTCTCAATAGACGCCCCTCGAAAGCCCAGCCGAGGTCATCGAGTTGAACCCTCTCGGCGAGGTTGTCTTTCGTGGCTCCGCCCCGGATAGCCTCTCGTGTCCGCGTCTGCGCCGTCGTGAACCTCTGGCGGAACCCCTTCAGCACTGCCATGTCGACGATGTCGCCATGACCGGTGATGACGGTATCCGCGTCAATCTCGGCAATCCTGTCCAGCGTGCCGAGCCACTCGGTCGCGTCACCGCCGTTCCCGTAGTCGATGAACGGCGTTCCGTCTGTGACGAACAGGTCCCCGGCGTGCACCACCCGCAGATCCGGGAAGTACACGACGGAGTCGCCGTTGGTGTGTCCCCGGCCCAGATGGATGGCTCGCGCCTCCACGCCGCCCAGATGCACCGTCGCACGGTCCGTGTAGACGATCGCCGGCGGACCGGCCTGATCGGCCCGCAACATGTTGGCCCGGACGTTTTCGTGTGCCAGCACCTGGGCGATCGCGCCGAAGCGCGCGTTCCCGCCAACATGGTCCCCATGGTTATGCGTGTTGATGACGTACTTCACCGGCTGGTTTGTGATGGCCCGGATCTTCTCGGTGATCTCTGCGTAGTTGCGCTCGAACTTGTCGTCGATCAGGATCACGCCTTCCGAGGTCACCCGGGCGCTGACATTGCCCCCGCTGCCGACGATGACATACAGGCCGTCGGTGACTTCCCGAACGTCGAGAGGAGGCGCCTGACCGCGCCCACGTCCGCGCTGGGTCAGACCGTCCACTGCAGCAGCCGACATACCGACGATCGCCGCGATCGCGACTACCAATAATTTCTTTCTCATGCTGTCCTACCCTCCGTGCGTGCCTTCCGGGAATCGGAGGACATTCTACAGAAAGATCCGGGGTCCGAGCGGTATTTTCTCGTAGCGCCGACACGCTTTGGCCATGCTATCGTGCTGGCCCATGGCGTTCCTGTTTCTTTCGCTCCTGATGCAAGCATCACTCTCATACCAGTTGCTCCAGGTGGAGGACTTTCGGGCGGAGGACCCAACGGCTTTGCTGGAAGCCCTCAGTGGCGGTGGGGATATCCAAAGACAAGCGGTGCGTGCCCTGGGTCGGTTCGAGCGGGACGAGTTCGCGAACTTCATTCGTCCATTGCTGGACTCTCTGTATGCCGGGCTCCGTGCTGAGACCGTCAACGCCCTCGGACAAATGGGGAGGTCGGACGATATCGCCATGTACCTCGCAACCGAACGAGACCCGAGCGTCCGCGCCGTTCTGTACCGGACGATGGGGCGCGCCTCAGGTACCGACGAGGCTGCTCTTGCCGGGGGGCTCTCCGAAGAACCAGCGGAAGTGCGTATCGGAGCCGCTCACGGTCTGGGAGCGTTCTTCCGCGGGCAGGGAAGGAACGCTGGGGCTTCTGACGAAACGGTAGAGGCGCTTCGTCGAGCTGCTGTTGACGGTGGCGAACCCGTGCTGAGGAGGCTTGCGTTCGCCGCGCTGAACTCCGTGGGCGACCGGGACCCGGACACCATCGAAGCCGGACTTGCCGATCCGGACGCGCAGGTCCGCCGCCTGGCCGTCATCGGTTCCGGACAGTGGATCGAGGACGACCCCTCCTACATCGTGCGTTACGAGATGTTGCGGCGGGCGGCGACGTGCGACCGCGCGCTCGAATCGCTCGAAGACGAGAGCGAGCACGTCGCTCTGCTGGCAATCGATCAATTGGCCGAACGGAGTTGCGGAGCCCAGGAACTGGTCCGAATTGCCGATGACCGATCGGACTGGCGCCGCAGTGCCCGTGCCTTCGAGGCACTTTCCGGAGTCGATGAGGAAGCAGCGCGAGAACGTATCGATCGTTTCGCGAACGACAACCGCCCGCAGGTTCGCGCCTCCGCGGCCCGTGTGGCCCGGGCCGTGGGAGACGTCGCGGCGCTCGACCGACTTGTCGCGGATCCGAACCCGCGCGTCGTCACCGCGGCGCTGAATACGGCTGAACATGCGGCGCAGGCGCTCGAATCTTCGGATTACGGGCTGATCATGCGAGCGACGGCGATTCTCGGGCAGAACCCGATGCCCGAAGCGCTCCCGGCGTTGCTCGGAGCCCTGGGCCGGATCACTGCGGATCAGGCTGCGACCTCGCGAGACCCGCGAATACGTTTGCTGGAGCTAATCCGAGAGAACGGCAGCGCCGCCGAGGCATCACGGTTGGAACCCTTGCTCGACGACGTTGATCCCGAGATCGCGGCGCTGGCGGCCGACATCCTGTCGGAGTGGTCGGTCGAGCGGGTCGAGCCGCTCAACACCCGTTACGAACCAGAGCCCATTCCCGAGGAGAGTTTCTTCCGCGCACTCGATGGCGCGACCGCAACGGTGACGATGAGCGGAGGCGGCTCGTTCCTGCTCGAATTGATCCCCGACGAAGCGCCAGTCACCGTCGCCACATTCGCCCGTCTTGCGGACGAGGGGTACTACGACGGGTTGACTTTTCATCGAGTGGAGCCGAACTTCGTGATCCAGGGCGGCAGTCCTGCTGCGGATGAATACGTGGGGTATGGGCCCTTCATGCGGGACGAGCTTAGCCTGCTCTCTCACGACCGCGGCACGGTAGGCATCTCAACCCGAGGCCGGGACACCGGCGACGCCCAGATCTTCGTCAACCTGGTCGACAACCCGCGCCTGGACCACAACTACACGGTTTTCGCGCGCGTTTCTGAAGGAATGGAAGTGGTTGACCGGATCCTGGCGGGCGATGTCATCGAATCCGTCCGGATAAATCGACGTTAAGACTGTAGGGGCGCTCCATGAGCGCCCAAGAGTGGGCGGTCGCAGACCGCAGACTGCCCCTCAGCTTGTAGCAACCGAAGACCAAACGTCAACGACCCGTGGTCGTGTGGAGGGTGCGAACTTCCAAGCTCATTTCGGCTACCTGGTATATGCTCAGCCGAGCTTTCACAGAAGGATGCAAACTTGGAGACTGGAGGAATAGACGTGCGTATGTTAAAGACAATGTCCTTGCTGCTTTGCGGCCTGCTTCTGGCTGCCTGTGCGACTCCGGAGGCGACCGAGTATCCCAGGGAACTGGACTTGACCACGTGGTCGGTCGTCGCGGTGGATCCGGAGACGGGCGACGTCGG
This sequence comes from Terriglobia bacterium, assembly GCA_965206125.1. Taxonomy (GTDB): domain Bacteria; phylum Acidobacteriota; class Terriglobia; order 20CM-2-55-15; family 20CM-2-55-15; genus CAXWPM01. Next base: position 5,058 of record CBDBIN010000014.1, on the reverse strand, counting down.
AATGGCGGTGTCTTCCTGCGTCGGTAGATTCGCAGATGCGGTCGGGGCGCTGGTGCCCGGAAAAGGCGCTGCAGCGACCCAGGCGGGGTTCAACATCGACAACCGGAACCGGGTGTTCGAGGCGATCAAGGAAGGACTCACCGCCGAAGAGGTGATCGCGCGGGTGACCGACCCCGAGTGGGACAGCGAGCTCGAGCGCCGGCAGTACGGAGTCGTGACGATACATGACGGTTTCGTCCGTGCGGCCGGCTACACGACGCCCCTTCGGCAGGGATTGGTCCCGAGCGAGAACGGCGCGGCCCGCTTCGCCGGAGTGATGGCCGACCCGAGCCGGGGCGTCAGCTCGCAGGGGAACACCCTCGCGAGCCATGAGGTGGTCCAGTGGCCTCTGGATGCCTACCGTTGGGACGATCCGGCGGGCTTCAACGGGCTTCCCGACCGGCTCATGCGTGCGATCGAGGCCGGATCCATCGCCGGAGGCGACGTCCGCTGCAACCAGGGTAATGTCCGGCAGACCACATCGATGGCGGCCATCCTCGTGGCGCGCGGTGGGGACGAGCCCTACGCTACCGAGAGCATGGGCATGACCGACGAGGGCACCGACAAGGCACCGTGGCTGGCCCTCTCCGCGGTTGCGGAGCGTGGGGCGGAAAACCCCCTCTTGGAGATGCGCCGCAAGTACGACGAGTGGCGACGCACCGTCGGCAAGGACGACTGGCGACACAAAGTCGAGTAGGGACAGAACCGGGAGCGGTAGCGACCGGCAAATCCCGTTCCGACAGTCCGGGAGCGGTAGCGACCGGCTATCCCACGAAATCCCGGTACGCGGGAATCCCCGGCAACGACGTTGCGCGCTTGACGGCGCGAAGGATGGCGTCTGCGAGCACTTCAGCAGCGATCGCCCCGACGCTCCCGAGGTTGCCCGGCGCCTCGGCCGAACCCGTCGATACCGCGAAGATGGTATCTCCGTCGAAGGGCGTATGCGCGGGGTAGATGGTCCTGGCGAGCGCGTCCTGTGCCATCTGGGCGATCTTCGTCATCCCCGCCTTGTCGAAACGTGCGCTGGTGGCGACGACGCCGATCGTCGTGTTCTGGGCGGCGGCGTCAGGCATCCTGGCGCCTTCACGTACGAGTTGCCGCGTGTCGACGAAGCCAGAGTCATCTGTATTGCGCGCGCCGGCGACGATCGCGCCCGTTGCCGGGTCGATGACGTTGCCGACGCAGTTGACGGCGACGAGGGCGCCGACAACGATGCCGTTACCGGCGTCGATACTCGAAGTGCCGACGCCACCTTTCATCGCGCGGCTCATACCCATCGTCTTGCCGACGGTGGCGCCGGCACCCGCGCCGATGCTGCCCTCTTCCACCGGACCGTCCGAGGCCGCTCGGCATGCCGCGTACCCATCGTCCGCACCCGGCCAGATGTCGGCGTTGCCGATTCCGAGGTCGTAGAGGATTGCGGCCGGAACGATCGGCACCCTCGCCGCACCCGTCGGATAGCCGATGTTCTTTTCCTTGAGGTAGCGGACGACACCGCCGGCCGCGTCGAGGCCGAACGCGCTGCCTCCCGAAAGCAGTACGGCGTGAACTTCCTCGACGGTATTGACCGGGTTCAGCAGGTCGGTCTCCCGCGTTCCCGGCGCCGACCCTCGGACGTCGACGCCGCCGACGGCCCCGCCTTCGGTCAGGATGACAGTGCAGCCCGTGGGCCGGTCCGGATGTGTGAAGTGACCGACCGCGATACCGCCGACGTCCGTGATACCGCCGTCCCTGGCCTGTTCCTGCGGTGTGCGCATCATGAAAAAAGCGGCCCCTCCCAGCATCGTCTGCCCGAATACTCTCCGGTCCATCGTCTCAAGACCTCACATTTCGGGCGTCGTTCACCCAGCGGATCATGGTCCATGCTAGCGCACAAAGGATACCGACGGCATACGGTGTCAGAATCCCGAAGCCGGCACCGCCCGTGTAAGCGTAAGTGGCGATCGTGATTCCCACCGACACGATGATCGTTCCCAGCGCTGTCGAAGCCGACGTAACGCTCGAGTAGAGCCCGAACAGCGTGGGCACGAAAAGGGCGACGGCCAGCAGGCCGTAGAAAATCGTCAACGCGGAAATGATGGAGGGAAGCAGCACCGCCAACCCGACGGCAAGGGCTCCACCTGCGACGGCGGCCACCCGGCTGATCCGGAGCAACCGCGCGTCGTCCGCCTCGGGACGGAGGAAGCGTTTGTACAGGTCCACGCTGAGCGAGCTGGACAGCATGAACAGGATGGCATCGCATGTGCTGAGTTCCGCCGACAGGATTGCCGCCAGCGCCAGCAGTCCGATCCCGGCAGGCAGGAGTTCGGTCATCACCAGGGGCAGCGCCAGTTCCGGATCCGCCAGGTCGGGGAAGTTGGCATAGGCGATCATCCCGAATAGGGCAGGGACGAATGCGAACACGAGCAGACACGCCGCGTTCAGGTTGATGCCGACTCGCACCGCCTTCTCGTCACGCGCGCCGTACAGCTTCTGGATCAGGCCGGGAGAGACGATGAACGCCGGCACCAGAATGACGAGGTACTGCAACACCCCGCCGAACCCGACTCCGGTGAGGCCTGTGTAGCCTGGATCTCGAGACGCCTCAGCTTGTGCCAGCACATTCGTCCACCCGCCTGTCGCATCCAAAGCAAAGGGGATCGCAACGACAAAGCCCGTCAGCATGACCACAAGCTGGACGACGTTGACGCGTGCGGCTGTCTGAAGGCCCCCCGCGGCGAAATATCCGATGACGACGACCCCTCCGGCGACACAACCCTGCCACTTGGGCAGCCCGACGACGATCTCCAGGATCCTGGAGATCGCGATCAGCTGTCCGGCGAAGATCGCGAGCGTGCCCATCCAGATCAGCGACGAAATCGTGCCGCGGACGGTGCCGTTGTACCGCAGCTCGAGGAAGTCGCCCATCGTCCGCAGATCGTGACTTTTGGCGAGCCGCCAGATCTTCGGTCCTACGAAGTTGGCCAGGATGAGCGATCCGAGACCGGCGGAGCCGACCCACCACCATGCGGACATGCCGAGTTCGTAGCCGATGCCAGCCGCTCCGACCGTCGAACCCGCGCCGATGTTTGCTGCCAGGAAAGTCGTGAAAAGGAGACCGGGACCGAGCCGGCGTCCGGCGACCAGAAAGTCCGAAGCCTGGCGGACGTTGCGCGAAACGAACAGCCCGAACGCGATGATGCCGGCCGAATACGCGATCAGTACTGCCAGCTCGAGGCTCATGTCAGTCGTGGACCGTCGAACGCGAAAAAAGGCGGTCCGGAAAGGACCGGCTCAGCAGCCCGTGGCAGAAGTCTGATGGCTCGCGCGCATGGGTCTTCGGAGGCGAAGACGAGGCGCGAGGAGGAAGTGATGCTGCTTCATCATGACGACGAGCAACGAAGTATACGCCTCCGAACCCCCATGCGCCCAAAGGGTTACGGCGACGTCACACCATCTCGGTTGTTGCCGCCCTCAACGATGTACCGGCATCGCTGTCGGCGCGGCGTCTAGCATCTGGCGCGACGTCGCCGTAACGCGGGCCGTCAGACTTCTGCCACGGGCTGCTAGATCATAAGTCTGTCGGCACGTCCCTACTGCGGACGATAAGCCTCGTGGCAGGGCCGGCAGGTGGTCTGGGCCTTTTCGACCAGGTTCAGCGAGTAGGCGATATCGTCGAGCCTCATCTTTTGCTGCGCCTCGGTCATGGCTTCCTTGGCCATGCTGGCCCATTCGACGGCGTCGTCCTTTTCTTCCTGGGCTGCCCAATGCGCTTCCATTTTCGTGTAAAGGTCGACGAGGGCGTCGATCGCTCCGGTAGCGTCCGCCATGTTCATGTCGTTGTAGGCGTCCGTGAACGCGCGGTTGTTCTGGTTGACTTCCTGCATCCACTGCTTGTACTCGTCACCCTGCGGAGCCTTTTGAGCGTAGGTGATGCCGACTGCGAGTACCAGAGCGATCAGTATCAGGATTGTCCGCTTCATGAATCCAAACTCCTTTAATTACCCGATTATTTCCTTAAGATCACGATGCTAAACTGAACCCGCAGTGAACCTCGTTATTCAGGAGCACATCCCGCTCGCCCCGCATACGACACTCGGGATCGGCGGACCGGCCCGCTATCTTATTCAGGCAGAATCGGTAAACACCGTCCTAGATGCTATCGAATTTGCCCATTCCCGGCAACTTCCGGTCGCCGTCATCGGAGGTGGCAGCAACCTGCTGGTTTCCGACGACGGGTTCCCGGGGTTGGTCCTCCAGGTGACCGTGTCGGGATGTTCTTTCGAGAACGACGGTAATTCGACTCGGGTGCGCGCAGGGGCCGGGGTGAATTGGGACGGGCTTGTGGGCGAGTGCGTCGACCGGAATCTCGCGGGCGTGGAGTGCATGAGCGGGATTCCTGGTTGGGTGGGAGCCACGCCTGTTCAGAATGTTGGCGCGTACGGGCAAGAGGTGGCCGGTGTGATCGAAGCTGTTCGCGCGTTTGACCGGGATGAGGGTCGCCAGGTCCACCTTCCGCCCTCAGCCTGCGGATTTGGTTACAGAACCAGCGTGTTCAACACGACCGCCCGGAACCGGTATATCGTCCTCGGAGTAGATTACCGTCTCCACCGGAACGGACGACCTGTCTTCGAATACCCCGAACTTCAACGATACCTCCGCGACGGTGGGGCCGAACCCAGCTTGAGCCAAGTTCGAGAGGCCGTCCGGAAGATTCGCGCGAGCAAGGCCATGCTTCTCGTCGAGGATGACGCGGACTGTCGTAGCGCCGGCTCCTTCTTCAAGAATCCGCTCGTTACTGCCGACAAGTTCTCCTCGATCGAATCCGCGGCGAGGCGTGAGGGTGATCTTGGGCCGGACGAGACGTTTCCGGGCTTTGTTCTGGATGAGGGCGACCGAAAGATGTCGGCGGCCTGGCTGATCGAAAGTGCGGGCCTGGCGAAAGGTACCGAACGTGGCCGAGTTGCACTGTCGGGCAAGCACGCACTTGCTCTTGTCAACCGCGGCGGCGCGAGCGCGGCGGACGTTCTGGAATTTGCC
>CBDBIN010000013.1:0-12985 GCA_965206125.1 Terriglobia bacterium | reverse complement strand
CCGCGCAGACTCCTAGCCAGTCTTCCCTCCACTTGTCACTCGTCTCTCGTCACTTCCTGCCTTACAATTATGTACTTCACCGATACGTCCTTTCCGCAACATCCAAGGGGGATCCATGTTTTCTCAAACGAATCGTCTGTCGACCGTCCTGCCTCTCGTCCTGATGCTTCTTGTGACCGGCGCCTCGGCCCAGACCATCACGACACCGCTCGAGGAGTTCGGTTTCAATCTCGGGGACGACTACCAGCTGGCGAACTACACGCAGCTCGAAGCCTACTGGCAGAGGCTGGCCGAGGAGTCCGACCGGATGAGGCTGGAGGTCATCGGCAACACCGCCGAGGGGCGGCCGATATACATGGCGACGATCACGGCAGCGGAAAACCAACCCAATCTGGATCGTTACAAGGAAATCTCCCGCCGCCTCGCCCTGGCCGAAGGCGTCAGCGAGGGGGAAGCACGCGAGCTGTCGGTCGAGGGCAAGCCGGTGGTATGGATCGACGGCGGGCTGCATGCCACCGAGGTGCTCGGAGCCCAGCAGCTGATGGAGCTGGTGTACCAGTTGGTCAGCCGGACCGACGACGAGACCATGCGCTTCCTCCGCGACACGATCGTCCTGGCGACATGCGTAAACCCCGACGGCCTGGAGCTGGTTTCGAACTGGTACATGCGGAACCCGGTGCCGGAGGAACGTTCCACTTCCGGACTGCCGCGCCTCTACCAGAAGTACACCGGGCACGATAACAACCGGGATTTCTACATGTCGTCCCAACCCGAATCGGAAGCCATCAACCGGATTCTCTACCGCGAGTGGTTCCCCCAGATCGTCTACAATCACCACCAGACAGGTCCCCGGGGTACTGTTCTGTTCGCTCCGCCATTCCGCGATCCCTTCAACTACAACTACGACCCCCTCGTGGTTACGAGCCTTGACCAGGTCGCAGGTGCGATGCACAGCCGGTTTCTGGCCGAAGGCAAGCCGGGCGCGACGATGCGTTCGGGAGCGACCTATTCGACCTGGTGGAACGGCGGGCTGCGCACCAGTCCGTATTTCCACAACATGATCGGATTGCTGACCGAAACGATCGGCAACCCCACTCCGATGGAGATCCCGTTCGTCGTCGAGAAGCAGTTGCCGAAAGGCGACTATCCCGCCCCGATCGCCCCGCAGACGTGGCATTTCCGCCAGTCGATCGACTATTCGATCACCGCGAATCGAGCCGTCCTCGACTACGCGTCGCGCAACCGCGACACCCTCCTGTTCAACATATGGCGGATGGGAATGAATTCGATCGAGCGCGGGAACCGCGACAGCTGGACGATCAGTCCCGATCGTGTGGCCCGGGTCGAAGCCCAGATGGATGCCGATGAGGTTCAGCGCGGAGGCCGTGGCGGGCGCGGCGGAGGTCCGGACCTTAGCCGCTATTACCAGATGATGCGCGATCCGGAGCTGCGCGACCCGCGCGGCTACATCATCGCGGCCGACCAGGCCGACTTCCTTACCGCGACGAAGTTCGTCAACGTCCTGATCAAAAACGGCGTCGCCATCCACCGTGCGACAGCTGATTTCGAGGTCGACGGAAAGAGCTACCCCGCCGGGTCATACGTCGTCAAAGCGGCCCAGGCTTTCCGGCCCCATGTGCTCGACATGTTCGAGCCGCAGGACTACCCGAACGACTTCGCTTTTCCGGGAGCTCCCCCGACACCGCCCTACGACACGACCGGATGGACCCTGATCTACCAGATGGGTGTGGAATTCGATCGGATCATGGAGGGGTTTGACGGGCCTTTCGAGAAGATCGAAGGTTTTGCCGAAGCGCCCTCGGGCCGCATTACAGAGTTGAACAATGCCTCCGGCTTTTTCCTGACCCATGCGGTCAACGACGCTTTCGTCGCCGTAAACCGGCTGACCGGTGGAAACGAAGATGTCTACTGGTTGCGAGAGCCCGTCGCGGCGAACGGGAAGACCTATCCGATGGGCACCATGTATATCCGCGCGAAGGCGGGAACCGCCGACAAGCTGGCCGCACTCGCGGATGAGGTCGGTCTGAACTTCGAGGCGACGGCGTCGGAGCCGGAGAGCGACGCGCTGATGCTGCGCAGCCTGCGTGTCGGTTTGTGGGATCGGTACGGCGGCTCGATGCCGTCCGGCTGGACGCGTTTCATGCTGGAGAACTTCGAGTTTCCGCACGAGGTCGTCTATGCGCAGGCGCTCGACGAAGAAAACCTGTCGGAGCGATTCGATGTCCTGATTTTTGTCGACGGGGGCATTCCCGCCCGGGACCCGAGCGAGGGCGACCCCCCCGAGCTTCTGCCCGAAGAGTACGAGGACTCCCTCGGTGCCGTGACCGTCAGCCAGACCGTTCCCAGGATCAAAGAGTTCCTCGAGGCCGGCGGCACGGTGCTGGCGATCGGAGATTCGACAATCCTGGCCCAGCACCTCGGGTTGCCCATTTCCGACGCACTCGTCGAGAAGCTGCCTGACGGGGGGGAGCGCCCGCTGCCACGGGAGAAGTTCTACGTGCCGGGGTCCGTCCTTCGGGCGCAGGTCGACAACTCCAACCCGCTGGCGTTCGGGCTGCCCTCTGAAGTCGACCTGTTCTTCCAGAGAAGCCAGGCGTTCCGGCTGGATCCCGGTGCCGCCAAGCAGGGAGTCGAAGCCGTCGCGTGGTTCGGCCCGGATTCGCTCCGCAGCGGATGGGCCTGGGGAGAAGGCTACCTGGAGGATACGATCGCAGTCATAGACGCGAACGTCGGCCGGGGAAAGCTTTTCCTGTTCGGTCCCGAAGTCGTGTTCCGCGCGCAACCACACGGAACCTTCAAGTTCCTCTTCAACGGCATCTACTACGGTCGTGCCGAGCCTGTGACCCTGGAGGGTGGCCGGCAAGACCAGTAGGTCACTAGCCGTTGCCAACTATGCCCTCAGAACCGGCGGTCGTGGAGCCGCCGGTTTTCTGTCAGTCCCTCCTCGTCACCGGCGTGATGCGGAGCACCTTGTCGTCGCCTTCGAACGGACCCACTCCCCCGGCCCGGCCATCGAGGTTGCTCGTGGCGATGTAAACGGCGCCATCGGGCCCGACAAGCACGTCCCGCAGTCGACCGTACCGGTCCTCGAAGAGTCGCTCGACCGAGCTCACACCTCGGCCGTCGGGCGTGAGCCTCAGGACGTAGAGCGAGCGGCCCCGGAGCGGCCGCGACTTGGCCGGCAGCCAATGCAAGTGCGAACGTCAAGCCGGCTAGTCGAAAGCTCGCAAGCGACCGCTCACTCATGATGGATCTTCCTTTCGGTAGGGGCATATCTCCTGAGGAGGTGTAGGTGCGGTCTGTGACTCTGTGACCGCACATTCGTCGAGCCGAAACAATGTGCGCTCATAGAGCGCACCTACACCCGATACTGAGTTGACCCGTACCGCTACGGAGCGCCGACATCGAGCGCGACGACCTTCTCTCGATCGCGGGCGTAGAGCGTCGTACCGACCAGCGTCGGAACGGTCCATGAAGTGGTGTCAAAGAGCTGGGTGCGGGCCAGCACTTCCCCGCCATCCGGCGACAGCCTCGCCAGTACGAGGTCGCCGTCCTCGTCCATGATGATCGCCTTGCCGTCCGCATACACCAGGCTGGAACGGCCGAAGCCGCGCTGTTGCCACAGGATCTTGCCGGTGCGGACGTCCAGCCCGGTCAGGAACGCAGGGCCGAAGTTTCCGTCAGTGCCGTAGACGTAGTCCCCGAGCCGGATCGCGTTCGCAAACATCAGCCGGAGACGATCGGTGAACCAGAGTTCCTCGACACGCGTGTTCCGACCCTCACGGCTCAGCTTCAACCCACGACTGCCCTGATTGTATCCAGAGGAGATGAACAGGATGTTATCGGATCCCCACACCGGCATGCTGTTGTTCATATCCCCCTGGGTATTGTGAGGATGGGACCAGAGGATTCTGCCCGACTCCGGGTCCAGACCGTTGACCGACTGCCCTCCGAGGATGACCAACTGGGTCTGGCCGTCGACGTCGATCAGGAGGGGCGCGGCCTGCGCGGTCAGAAAATCCCCGTTCTTCCAGACGAGCGTGCCGTCTATCTGCCCGAAAGCCATGACGGCCTGACCGCGCCCACCGGACTGGATGATGATCGTGTCGTTGTAAGCAAGGGGGCTGGAGGCAAAACCCGCCGTGACCGACGGCCGAATCAGCGTCGGCGGAGAATCGTAGTCAGCCACCAGGTCGTGTGACCAGACAAGACGTCCTGTCTTCTTTTCGAACGCGTGGATTTGCTTGTTGGTGCCGGCCGTAAAAAGCAGATTCCCGGCCACGAGCGGTGTCGAATGGGGTCCTGCTCCGAACTGGAAGTGCAGCGGTCGGGAGGAGTACTCGTACTCCCAGGCGGTCTCGCCCGTAGCCGCGTCCATCGCGATAACGAACTCCCTGGATTCCCACGCTCCCCGTTGCCGGGTGTCCTCGCCGGGCCGGTACATCGTGTAGAGCGTGCCGTCATCGACGAGGATGGCCGAGTGCCCCAGACCGAGCGGACGGCTCCAGACCATGGGAGGTCCACCCTCCCCCCACGAGTCCGCAAGACCTGTCGCGTCCGATATGAAATTTCGCTGCGGGCCGCCCCACTGCCTCCACTCCCCAGCCGCGGGATACGAATTCTGCGCGCCAGCCGAGATCACGGCTGCACCAGCCAGGACAGCGAGTGCCGCCAGCAAGCCCACTCGCCGGCCTGTCATCAGCTCAGTCAAACCTCTCATGATTCCCCTGGATTCCAAAGGCTCGGCAAATCATACGAGAGGCACGGAGGTGGATCAATCAATGTCTCGGCGGACGGCGAGTGGTCGGGCCTCAGGGATCTGTAAATGGTCCGGTCCGGACTCGCTGGTGAAATCTGTATGGGTGGTTGGACGAGATGTCGCCGCGGACCTTGTGGTTGAAGGACGCCGCCTGGATCGACCCGAGGCCATGCGGTTTCAAGCCACCCCGACAAGTTCACCGATCGAGCGCGTCGTGGCCTCCGACGCAAGAGAATATTCCGTCACGCCGGGCGGGGCCACCCCGGAGATCATGGACCGATACGCGTTCGTGATGATGTATCTCGTTTATCCGAGCCCTGGCTGCTGGGAGATCAACGTTCGGTTGGGTCCCCACGAAACCAGGATCGTCGTCGAGCAACTCGACTAGCTAGTGGCCTGTAACAGTGCTATCGGTACCATCGCCGATGGGTCTTGCGGGCGAGGTCGAGGAGGGAGGCGGAAAGCGATGCTCTTTCATCGGTGACGGCTTCCGACAAAGAGATCGCCCGCAACCCCATCGGCCCGAAGGGTTTCGACGGAACGGCGCCGTCTTCGGTGTCGTAACGCCCTCGCAATGAAACAGCATTGGCTGCCACACATTCCGTCACTCGTTCGCGACGCACCTTCTGGAAGATTGCGACGACATACGAACGGTCCAGGAACCGCTCGGCCATCGCGACGTTCGGACGACGATGATCTACACCCATGCGCTGAACCGGGGACCCAACGCCGTCAGGAGCCTCGATTTCCTAGTCTAACCTGGTGACTCTATCCGGCAGGATCCAGCAGGATAACGTAAGCGCGCATTAAGCGGAAAAAGTGCTCACTTACATAAAGCAGCGTCTAGACACTCCAAAGCCTCTGGCCAGTTGTCCAAGTGGCCTTTCTGCGATGCCTCATCTGGAAATCCCGAATGTGTCAAATGCAGGAGAGTGGCGCCATCCTCTGAGGTAAGCTCAATACGGATGATCGTCTCCGCCCCTTCTGTTCCCCCCTTCCCTGTCAGCCAAGTCGTCACTACGAGTCGATTTTGCTCCAGCTCCACAAAGCGACCCAGACTGTGTGAAAAGTCCAAGTCGTGGATCGCTGATCCGGCAACACCGAAGGGCAAGCACGATGACGGACCCGTGGCGACGCAGATCACTCGGGGCTGCCAGCCTTTTCGGTGGCGTGAGGTGTTGCTGTGACTGGGAAACGCGGGATGGAGGCGGATTGTTGCGCCAAAAACGGGCGGATTACCCGGTCAAACCGCTGCGACGGCAATCAAGGCGGGAATTCCTACGAGGTTGATTGCGCGGCGCATGTTGTAGGCCAAGGCGGTGAGGCTGAACTCCCCGCGGACATTGCCGAGTCGGCGCGTCAGGAACGCGCCTTGGCCCATCCACTGCTTGATCGAACCGAAGGGATGCTCGACCGACTCCCGGCGACGATCCATCACCTCGGGCCGGGCGGCGAGACGGTTCGCCATGCGCTCCATCGTTGCTTCGTTCTCGAAGCGCGTGATGCGCCGATAGGTGTTCTTGGTACATCGTTCGCGTAGACCGCAGCCTCTGCATGCGGCGCGGTTGGCGTAACTGACAAGATACGTGCCTGTGCGCGACTTACCGACGCTTCCGCGATACAACGGCACCAGGCGCTCACCAGCGGGGCACCGGTAGGTGTCCGTGGAGTCGTCGTATTGGAAATCGGACTTCGGAAAGTGGCCACTGCGTCTGGCCGTGCTCCGGTCGGGCTTCGGAACGTAGGGCGTGATCCCGGCGGCTTCGCAGTCCTCAATGTCTTCGATCTTGTAGTAGCCTCGGTCCGCGACCGCGTCGATCTCGTCGACAGCCAAGTTCTCCCGAGCCGCTGTGGCCGTCTCCGCGAGCAGACCGAGGTCCGAGACCTTGCTATGGACCTGCTGTTCGGCGATCAGGTTGTGCTCAGTGTCGACAGCGATCTGGACGTTGTAGCCGACTCCGACCCGTGTCCCGGAATGCATTGACCGGGAGTCCGGATCCGTAAGCGACAGCTGGGCTTCTCCGGTATCGTCCAGCGTCTGCCGATGCCCCTCCAAGGTCTCCTTTCTCTTACGGATCGATGCGATCTTCTCGGCTATTGGACGCGTCGATGATCGCAATGACTTTGCGAAGATGCTAGGTCAATTCCTCGTCGCACTGCAGCGAGCGGATTCTACCGGAGGCCCAGCACCGGGACCTCACAATTTCTTCCGCGGCGGACCACTTGCTATCTACGAAGGCGAGGCACGTGACGCGATTTCGAGCCTGGAGGAGGTGATTCGTGCCGGCGAAGCGATATCGGTCTGGCTCTCAGCCTTGAAGACCGAATGGGAGGGCGCTCCTGTCTGGGTGCACGGAGATATGAGTCCGACGAACCTTCTTGTTTCAGGCGGCCGCTTGAGTGGAGCGATCGATTTTGGCTGTATGGGCGTGGGCGATCCTGCGTGTGATTTGACGATAGCGTGGACCTTCTTTTCCGGCAAAAGTCGAGAAACGTTCCGGGAACCTCTGCGATTCGACAATGCGACTTGGACTCGGGCGCGAGGATGGGCCTTATGGAAGGCCGCGATCACACTTCGCAAGACCGACAAGTCTCAGGTCGCCCTCTACGAAGGAACTCGGCGAGTGATCGAGGATCTACTGGTCGAGCACAGACGGGCGGCGTAACAACCGATTGGGGCTGACAGACACCGCCTAACGACGGCATGAAGCGGCCGAAAACGCGATGGCAGCGCCAGTCTTTGTTTACGCTGTAGGTCGGTGCTGCCCATCGCACGGCCTGCAGCTCATTGACAAATCCGTTCAGCGGACGAGACTCACGAATGCGATCACGAAGAGAGCATAGGCGCAGTCGATGTCGGCCGCACTGGTGAGGAAATATGTTGCGCAGTGACAGGAGCTCAAACAGACCGACGGTAACGCTGCACGTGGTTTCAAGTCTTGATGGCTTCATCGCTAGGAACGACAACAGTGTCTCGTGGCTCAACAGTTCTGGAGATGTCTACGAAGCAGGGGTTTCCGCAGACAGTGCCGAAGAGGTCGTCAAAGCAATAGACTGCTTTGTGCTAGGTTCTCGCACATATGAACACGCACTTCAACTTGGCTGGCCATATGGCGAGACGCCGACCGTCGTGGTAACCAACAGAGAACTGCCGGCCACGAGGACGAGCGTGGAGTTCTATTCAGGTGATCTCAAGAGATTGGTTGATGAGAGACTCGCGCCTCGATACGGAAACATCTGGCTCGTGGGAGGGGCGATGTTGTGCCAGAGCTTCCTCAGGCTCGGCTTGGTGGATGAAATCATATTGTCGATTGCGCCCATTCTATTGGGCGATGGGCTGTCTCTATTCGGTAACACCGGTATCGAAAAGAGATGGCGTCTGAAGGACGTCGTTGCTTACCAGACCGGCTTTGTTGAGTTGTGGTATGGCAGCGTATCAACCAACTCGTAGCCTAAGAGTGGCGACGGTCACTGGCCACACCAGCCAAGGCCGTGACGTGAGGCATGCCCGGCTCACGAATGGGCCGCCGAACAAGCGGCCGTAGCAGCCGGCGGCCACGGTTATTCTCGAATCGAGTTCGAGTGCCCGCCGCAGGTGAGCCACAATAGCAAGACGTTGGACGCCGCATGGCCCAAAGCTGGAATAACAATCTGATGAAGTCGAGGTCTTGCAATGAAGATCAAACTTGAAAGCGTCTACATATCCGATCTGGACAAAGCTCTGTCGTTCTATACGGACGTACTTGGTTTCGTCAAAAAGAGAGACATCCCTATGGGGGACACGCGGTACGTGACCGTGGTGTCGCCTGAGGAGCCGGACGGAACCGAGTTACTACTTGAACCGAATGGCGAGCATCCGGCGACCAAGGCGTACAAGAAAGCGATTTATGAGGAGGGGCTTCCCTTAACCGCGTTCCTGGTCGATGAATGAAGGGTCCCCCTCGATTCGGCCTCAGCGTTATGAAATCCGGTTTATAGCTGGAGAGCCGACCATCCGTTACGCGGCAACAGCTGACATAAAGGACAAAGAGGTATATACGGTGACATCTTTGGGAGCTGAGAAAGAGCTGCTCGATCAATTACTTGCCTATTCGGACAGACACTTCGGACGTGTCGACACATACCTTGCTGACATGCGCCGATTCTTATCGGATACGTCTGAGTGGCGTCCGCAGCATGATGCGGTCTTCGATGAAATGATCAGGTCCGTTCGAGTCGGACGGAGGCTCGGTGTGGCTGCGGCGATCGTGGCGATTCTTCTCGTCCTTGCGCTCCTCTTTTACGCATGGATTGTTGTGCCGGGACAGAAGCGGCAACTTGCAGAAGACCTTCGAAGGGCGAACCTTGAGATCGAATTTGAACAACGAGATTCTGACTTGCTGGTGAAGTATGTCTCCAGCTCCGAAGACCCTGACCGAAACAGACTCCTGAGAGATGCCGGCCTTTATGACGTTCCCATAGGAAGGTATTCGGGTGGTTTGGGCTCTGCTGCGGTCCTGCGCTTCGTGAAGCCCCAATCGGAAGAAATGACGGCTGGCACTGGCACTACCGAAAACGAAGTGAGTGTTGCCGAGAACCGCGCGGCCTGGCGCTGGGATGTGGCGCCGCAGAGCCGGGATTCGATCATTGGGACTTTGACTGTGGCGAACACCAGTGGTTCCATTCCACAGCGCCAAGTGTTTTTCGATGAGCCTGTACCTTATCAAAACCTCTCGGAATTGAATTTGATGATCGACAGCGTTATTCCGGACTCCCAGTGGATCAGTTTCGAAAACTCCGACGATAGAAGTGCGCTGTACCAGGTAACATTTGGCGTGCGTCCCGACGCTGATTCCGACCTGGTCTGGTCGGCGTCCGTGGCCGTTCCATATTCAGGCGAAGGGCATATGGAGGAAGGACCGTTCCTGGTTTCCGCGCCGGGATGGCCCAACGCCTACGTAGTCAACGTCGCGATAGGGTATTGGGGCGAAGCCGGAAATCGCAAAGCAGCAAATTTCGTAAGGTCAGAGGCATATCGCATCTCCTTCAATCCAACAAACTGATCGTCCGTGGCCGGAGTTTCTCATCACAAATGGCTGCTCCTGACGACGTACACTCTTTCAAAACCCTGAAGCTGACGGCCCTTCGGAGATAAACGGAATGAAGGAACTGAGTGACTGGGCGAGAACGCTCCTCGCGGGAAGACATTACACCGTGCTGGTAACTCGGGATGTCGACGGTTCGCTTCATCTGACACCGGTTTGGTACCCCTTTCGAAATGACCAGCTGTGGGCGACGATTTCGAACGATGGATCTTGAAACAAAGACCTCAGCCAACGTTAAACAGGCGGTGCCGTTTCTTCGGGTATCGCACATGGAACGGTCCGTCCGTTATTACGTCGATGGACTTGGCTTCGAGATGACTGAGAAATGGGTAGTGGAGGGCAAGCTTCGCTGGTGCTGCCTTCAACACGGAGGCGCGTCAATGATGCTGCAGGAGTTCCCGAAAGAGGGTCACGATTCCTGGGTACCTGAAGGGAACGTCGGCGAGGGCGTATCGATCTGCTTCATCTGCAAAGATGCCCTGGCGATCTATCGCCAGGTCACATCGAGGGGGGTTCAGGCGTCGAGACCCGTCGTCGGAAATGGAATGTGGATGACGTCGCTATCGGACCCCGACGGCTACAGGATCGACTTCGAGAGCGACACAGATGTCCCGGAAGACACAGTGCTCGCCGAGCACGACGGATGAAGCGCCCGAGAACTAAGAGAGGCAGGTGCCGTACCAGGACGTAGATATAACCCGGAGGCGCGCAGCGAAAGGCGAAACAATTGTGGCTTTCGAGGAGGGGCTGGTCGGCGGCGTCATCACGCTTTCAAATGTGGCTTCGACGAAGGGATGCCCATTTTATGACCGGGCGGACGTGGCCAGTTTCGGTCAGTTTGCGGTGCGACCGGCTCGCCAGGGCTACGGAATCGGTTCCTTGCTGATAGATCTGGTTGAACAGCGTGCGCGGGAGAACGGCGTGCACGAGTTGGCGCTCGACACCTCGGAGAACGCGACTGATCTCATTTCGGTGCTTGCTGGCAGCGGTATCAAAGCCTGCATCGATCTAGCTTTCACGGGAAACATTGCGCCCCATTTGATGCTCGGGTCAGGCGGCATTCGACTTGTCGTCGCCGCGCAGGATAGGGAACGATCAATCGAAGTCTTTCGATCGTCGGAAGAGTTGAATCAAGACGAAGTGGCGGATCGGGAGGGCAACCGTTAAAGACCGGCTGCCTGCTTACCCCTGCAGACCGACACCGAGGAGCCGAATAACCATCCTTTAGGCGCCAGTTGAGAGCATTGAAAATGATAGGAGTCATCGGCAGTATCGCGACGATCTTGCTCGTAGCGATAGCTCTGGGCTATCTAATCTCGAACATCAACTACGCAATCGATGAGCAATATCTACGAATCAAAGTCGGTGCATTCGCCTTTCGCAAAATTCCAATCAGTGACTTTGAAGGCGCTGAGATTGGTGTGACGGTAGGAGGAGAAAACTGGACCAATACGATCCATATGCCAACCATTCGAAAAAAAGGCGTCACCCTTCATCGAAGGTCTGGCTTACTCCGAAGACTGAATATTACACCTGATGATCCTGCCGGGTTCGTTGAGAGGATAAAGGCCCATCCACAGTATCGGACAAAAGGCTAGGGCGTCGGTTTGCCTGACTTGAGGTCAAGGCGACACTGATCCCCTCGCTCACCGCAGTGATGGCGGTGATCGCTGTAGTCGCCAGGAGGGAGAGCTTTCAATGACAGTTAGAACGAACCGGCAATGGCGTCTTGCGGCGCGCCCGGTGGGGCTGCTCAAAGAGTCAGACTTCGAATGGCATGAAGACACCGTGCCTGACGTTCAAGAGGGAGAAGTTCTGGTCCGCAACGTCTACCTGTCACTAGATCCGACAAACCGGGCATGGACCAACGAAATCGACACCTATCTTCCTCCGGTCCAGATTGGCGAGGTGATGAGAGGGATTACCATCGGGATTGTGGTGGAGTCGCGGATGGATGAGTATCGGCCCGGCGATTTCGTCCAGGGAATCCTGGGATGGCAGGACTACGCTATCGTGGCTGGCGCCGGGCTCACCAGGTTACCCAGGAACCCCTCCATTCCGCTGACGGCCCATTTCGGGATCTTCGGACATATCGGATTGACAGCCTATTTCGGCCTGCTGGACATTGGTAAGCCGCAGCCTGGTGAAACTCTGGTGGTCTCAGCCGGCGCGGGTGCGGTTGGCTCACTCGTTGGGCAGATCGGCAAGATTAAGGGATGCCGCGTCATTGGAATTGCAGGAACCGAGTCAAAGTGCCGCTGGACTACGGAGGAGCTTGGTTTCGACGCATCCATCAATTACCGGACCGAGTCTGTGTCTGAGGGCCTGGAACGACATTGCCCTGACGGTATCGACATCTACTTCGACAACGTCGGTGGGAGCATTCTCGACGCAGTCCTGGCTCGAATCAATCTGAAAGCCCGTATAGTTCTTTGCGGTCTTATTTCACAATACAACGCCACCGAGCCCGTCCCCGGCCCCTTCAATTTCGCTAATGTACTCATCAAACGGGCCCGCATCGAGGGATTCATTGTCCTCGACTATCTTGATCGTTCAGAAGAGGCCATCGCGGATCTCGCCCAGTGGCTCATGACCGGTAAGCTGCGATATCGAGTGGACGTCATCGACGGACTCAAAAACGCGCCCGCTTCCCTGAACAGGTTGTTCGACGGCTCGAACAAGGGCAAGTTGATTGTTCAAGTCTCTGAGGAACGACAGACATAACGGGACGGTTTACCAAAACCGGTGAAGCGGGTTCGAGCCTTCTACTGCCCACTTCGTCCACTCGGAATCAACCTACTAGTGACCTGTAACAGTGCTATCGGTACCAGCGTTCGGCGGAACGGCGTCGGATTCTAGGAGTGACGCCCGAGCCAATGCTGTTTCATTGCGAGGGCGTTACGACACCGAAGACGGCGCCGTTGGGCCGAACCCTTCGGGCCGATGGGGGTTGCGGGCGATCTCTTTGTCGGAAGCCGTCACCGATGAAAGAGCATCGCTTTCCGTCTCCCTCCTCGACCTCGCCCGCAAGACCCATCGGCGATGGTACCGATAGCATTGTTACAGGCCACTAGAGTTTGCCCTGGACATCCGCAGGGAACGCCAACATCGGTAGAGACTC
>CBDBIN010000012.1:0-12890 GCA_965206125.1 Terriglobia bacterium | reverse complement strand
ATCCCTGGTCAATCCCGCCGGACGGGATGAAGACTTCTCCGAACCCGCTGTCGTAGTCGTACCAGCCGCCGTAGTAGCTGAGGCGTCCAAGCAACTGGACCCGTCCGATCCGCTGGTCGATCCCGACGTTCCACCGTGTCCGCGGCAACGCGTAGGCGTACTCGGCAAGGCGCCGCGCGTTGAGCAGACCCTTCTGGTTGTCGGTCACCGCGGTGTCGGTGTAGTTGAAGAGGAAGCTGAGAACCGTGTTGCCGCGCAGCGCGACCGGCGTGTAGGTCGAAACGATGTCGATCCCTTCCGTCGCCGTATCGAAGGCGTTGGTGAAGAATCGGAAGGTCTTCAGGTCGCGGGCGCTGTCGATGCCCTCGGCGAGCAGGCCGTCGACCTCGCCGCTGGTCAGGCGGAAGTTGCGGGTGATGCCGATGCGGTCGGAGACGTTCACGCGGAAGTAGTCGGCCGAGAAATCGACAGGACCGGTGTCGAAGACCACGCCCGCGCTGTAGTTGACCGAACGTTCCGGCTCGAGCGGCAGTCCCCCTTTCAACGCCGCCACCGGTGAGACGGATGGGATCGTGCCGTTGTTGATGAGATCGTTGAGGGCCGGGTCAAAAATCGTTGAGATGTTGAAACCGTTCTGTTGTCCGGGCGTCGGCGCGCGGAACCCGCTGCTCACGCTGGCCCGCACGAAGGCGTAGCGGGCGGAGAGTTTCCCGTTGATCGTTCCGCCGAAGTCGTCGAAGTGCTCGAAGCGCACCGCGCCGCCGACCCTCCAGCGGTCGTCGACGTCGTTGAATTCGAGGTCGGTGTACGCGGCGACGTTCCCCCGCCCCCAGGTGCCCGCGGCCAGCGGGCCGTAGCCGAAGAAGCCGTTGGATCCGGCCGAGAAACCCTGGCCGCGGCCGTAGGGACCGACCGTCCAGGAATCCGGCTCGCCTTCGGTGGTTCGATACTGTTCGTGCCGCCACTCGGTGCCGGCGGCGATGTTCACCATTTCGGTCGCGGCGTATGAAACGTCGAAGTTGAGGCCGATCTCGCGCTGCCGGTTGCCGCCCAGATCGAACCCGGTCGGCGTGTCGTATCCCAGCGAGGCGTTGACGGTATTGTTGATGAAAAGGTCGGCTTCGTGCTGACCCACCGTGGCGCTGGCGTCCCAGATGAAGTTCGCGCCAATCACGCCGCGGAGGCCGCCGACCACCGACATGTCCCGCGCCTCGCCGCCGAAATTGGGCGTGAACCCGCCGGGGAACCGGTTGTAGAGGGTGAAGCAGCTGGCGTCGGATGCGACGGCGGCCAGCGCGTTGCTGTCGGGCACGTGGTCAACGATCGGCACGGCCGGGCAATTGCCAGCGTCCGGAATTCCTGTTTCGGCCCACTGCCGGTCGCCCACCAGCAACGTCTGTCCGCCGTCCGCGCTGAAGACGCCGCCACGCGTGTTCGGGTTGCGGAAGAAAAACCCGCCCGTGACCCGCTTGCGCGCGAAGTTGGTGTGGGCGTAGGGCTGAAAACCGCTGTCGGATGTGTAGCCGAAGTTGCCGAAGAACTTGATATCGCCGTCCACTTCCGGCGATCCCCAGATCTGGGGCGTGTCCGACAGCACGTGGGTGTTGCCCGCCGCGCGGAGCGCGGTGGCGTCGCTGCGGGGCGCGCTCCGGTTGGTCGGATTCGCGCTGCCGTATTCCAGGCTGAGATTGGCGAAACCGCCGCGGCCCAGCGGCAGGCCGACGTTGGCTGCCACGCTGTAGGTTTCCCCGTCACCCTCCAGATGCGTGCCGGCGTTCAATGACACCGCGCCGCCCGCGTCGGCGTCTTTCAATTGGAAGTTCATGACTCCGGCAATGGCGTCGGAGCCGTATTGCGCCGCGGCGCCGTCGCGCAACACTTCGACCTGCCGCAGCGCGATGGCCGGAATCGCTGAAATGTCTGGCCCCTGGGAGCCGAAGGCCACGCCGTTGCCGCCGTGCCAGTCGATGATCGCGGAGCGGTGGCGGCGCTTGCCGTTCACCAGAACGAGCGTGTGGTCCGGCGCCAGGTTCCGCAGCATCGCCGGCCGGACCACGGTCGAGGCGTCGCTGATGGGCTGCGTGTTGACATTGAATGAAGGAACGACGGTCCGGAGTTGTTCCTGCAGATTGAAGACACCCTGCCGCGTGAGGTCGGACGTGGAAAGGATGTCCACGGGTACGGTCGAAGCGGTGATGGTGCGCGCCTCGGCGCGGGAACCCACGACAACGATGGCTTGGGTGTATCCCTCCAGCAGGATCTGCAGGTCGTCCGGCGCGAGGTTCATGGCCCGGATTTCCTCGACCGACATGTCGAGGGCGCGGCTCAGCTCCTCGTACTGCGCGTCGGTCAGATCATCCTGTGCGATCGCCGGTATCGTCAGGGCAATGAGGATCAGCACGGTGGCCGCAACAACCTTGGATTGGATCATATGAAAGTTCCTCCTTAAATTATGGTTATGTCTTCCGCCGATGCCGTCATCTGTCTTGCCCATACGCCGAACTGTAGAGCCGTGCCGGCTCCGTGTTGATGACACTGTATGGGAAACTGCGAGTGCGGGCGCCTGAGAGGAACCCATGCGACGGTCCTTATGCGGCCCAACACGGTTAACGTGACAATGCCATCCGAACAGTGTTCGAGAAAGGATCCTTTGTACACGCACCTCCGTTCGCTGATCGCGAAGCAAAATCGAGCGGACTTCATGGGCCAGGTATTCGGTCATCGTGTGCCCAGGCCCGTGCCGAAGGAATAACTGAGCCGGGCATAGTAGTAGGCGCCGTTGAAGCCCCACGGCGTGAACGGGCTGTAGGGCATGCCGAAGAAACGCATGGTGATCGGCGCACCTCCGATGTCGGTGAAGGCGTTCGTATACTCGTCCGAGAATGTGTTGAAGACGTTCTGTCCGCCGAGTGCCAGCGTGACCCTTTCGGCGAGTGCCAGGGAAACCTCGAGATCGACAATCGGCTTGCCACCGAAGACGGGGGCGGCCTCGCCCCTCCCGAGTAACTTTGCGTCCCAGGAGTCTATCCATGATCCGTAGTAGTTCAGGCGGCCGAGGATACTCACCCACCCGGCGCGCTGTGTGACACTGACGTTCCAGCGGGTGTCGGGCACGTAATGCTCCAGGGCGACGATGTCGCCTTCGCCCAGCAGGTCCGTCTCACCCGTCACCTCGGTATCGGTGTAGTTGTAGACCGCGCTGAACACCGTATTCCCGCCGAGGGCAGGTGGCGTCCAGGTCGAAACCAGGTCGATCCCCCGCGTCCGGGTTGAAAAATCGTTCGTGAAGAAGTTAAACGAGGTCAGGGTGCTGGCGCCCTGGACACCCGCCCTTTCGACCTGGGCGGCCTCGTCCGCTGTGAGGGTGAAGTCCCGTGTCAGTGTGAGGCGGTCATCGACGTCGATGTGAAAGTAGTCGGCGGTGAGGGTGAACGCCCCGGTATCGATGATCATGCCGATGGTGTAGTTGACCGAGGTCTCCGGCTTGAGTGCCTGTCCGCCCTTCAGCATCGCCACCGCGGAGTTCGACTGAATGGTGCCTCTATCGACCAGATTTCCGTTCGTGTCGAGCGTGGTCTGTACGTTCTGCGCATATTGCTGCCCGACCGTCGGCGCGCGGAACCCGCTGCCCACACTGCCGCGCAGGGCAACGGCAGGAGTGAACCGGTAGCGGCCGGAGAGCTTCCCGTTCGTCGTGGTGCCGAAGAGATCGAAGTGCTCGAATCGGACGGCACCGCCGACGGTCCATGCACCATCCAGGTCCCGTAGCTCAAGGTCTCCGTAGACCGCGCGGCTGTTGCGGTTCCACCCTCCCGACCACGCCTGGCTGAAACCTGGAAAGCCGTTTGACCCGGATGTGAAGCCCTGGTTCGCGTAGGGGCCTATTGCGTACGATGCCCCCTCACCTTCCCCGATCTCAAACCGCTCATGACGCCACTCGGTACCCCCGGCGATGTTTAACCGGTCAGTAGCGGCATAGGAAACGTCGAAGTTGAAGCCCAGTTCTGCTTGCCGTAAGAGGCCGGGGTCGAATTCGGTCGGGCTCTCCAGCCCGAGCGAGGCGTTGACCGTGTCCCGCAGAAAGAAATCGGTCTGATGGGCTCCGTAGCTGGTGCTCACATCCCAGGTGAGGCCGCCCGTTGTGAATCCACGCAGACCGGCGACCACCGACCCGTCGGTTACTTTGCCGCTGAACCCCGGCGTGAAACCACCCGGAAACCGCTGTGCAAAGGCGAAGCAGTTCTGGTTCTGGTTCAGCCGGTCGAGGGCCGATGGATCCGGCACACTGTCGACGATCGGAACCGCGGGGCAGTCTGCGGAACCCTGCCCTCCCGCCTGGATGCGGTCGCCGACCAGCAGTCGCTCGCCGTCGCCAAATAGCGCATTATCGGTGGGGTTCCGATAGAAGAAGTTTCCCCTCACCTTCCGCCCGGCGTAGTTGGTATGACCGTAGAGCTGCAGGCCGTTCGCGAACAGGTGGCCGAAGTTACCGAAAAACTTCAAGTTGTCGTCAACATCGGGTGCACCCCACGGCTGCGCCGGGGTAGTGACGGCGTTGTTGCCGGCGGCGATGAGGCCCGCGGCGTCGGTACGCTGAATGCTGACGTCAGTCCGATTCGTGTTGCCGTACTCAAGGCTCAAGTTGGCGAATCCGGCCGGGCCGATGGGCAACCCGACATTGCCGGCGAAGGTGTAGCTGCCGCCTCCTTCCTTGCCGTAGCTGCCGCTGTTGATCTCGAAGCGGCCACCCGAGTTGGCGTCCTTGAGCTGAAAGTTCATCACACCGGCGATGGCGTCCGAGCCGTACTGGGCCGACGCGCCACCGCGCAGTACCTCGACCTGCCGTAGCGCGATTGATGGGATGGTCGATATGTCCGGGCCGTGATTGCCGACCGTCGGTCCGAACTGCCAGGCGATGACTGACGAGCGGTGGCGCCGCTTGCCGTTCACCAGGACCAGCGTGTGCTCCGGTGACAGGTTTCTCAGGCTCGCTGGCCGGACAATCGTCGCCGCATCGGCGATCGGGTGCACGGAGACGTTGTAGGAGGGAATGACTGTCCGTAACTGATCGCTCAGGTCGGTGTTGCCTTGACTCATGATTTCTTGGGGCGAGATGGCATCCACCGGTACTGTCGACTCGGTCACCGACCGGGGTTCCGCGCGCGTCCCAACCGTGATAGTCGTGGCGACCACGCCAATCTCAAGTGTAAAGTTCCGTAGGATCTGTTGGCCCGCATTCAGTGCGACATTGCTATCGATTCCAGTTTCAAAGCCGGCCAACTCCGCTGTGAGCATGTAGAGCCCGGGTTGCAGCATGAACGCGTACTCGCCGAGCTGGTTCGTCAGACTCCGCGTGGCCATCCCGGTGCCGTTATGGGTCGCCGTGACTTCTGCGCCGGGAATTAATGCTCCGGTGATGTCGGTCACGGTTCCACTCAATGTGGCATTCTCTTGGCCAAACGTGGCGGTGGATAAACCCAACAGCAATGGAACGCCCGCCACGATGACCGCCAAAAGTCCTCGAACAGCTTTCCGGATTGTAGCGATCCTCTCTGTACCGCCCGTGATTTCATGGAGATGTGTTGCAATTTTCAACAAGCAGCAAGAGAACGACAGGTCGGGTCGACCCGACTCCGCCTGATGTGGCCACCCCGAACAGCGTGTTGATGCACTGAATCTGTCACTGAACATCGGAACGACTCCCCCGCAGCGCCTGCCCTTTCCGGCTCCGTCCCGGGCGAGCCCGATATCGATTGGAGCCGATGAGCAATGGCTGCTGACTAGAAGATGCGGTCGAAAAGGATCGCGCTCAATTCCTGTGCCCGCACAACTTGGTTGGCGGTCATGCGCGTCCGGAGTTGGTCTCTGTTCACGCTGGCCAACGCATTTCCTTGCGCGACGGAAAGGTTCAACCAGGCATAGGCGCACACGTCATCCTGCGGCACGCCGTCCCCGTTGGCGTACATGAGGCCAAGGTTATGTTGGGCGCGGTCGAACCCCCGTTCGGCGGCGAGCCGGAACCATCTCACAGCTTCGGCATCATTTTCGGGCACACCCCGGCCCTGGGAGTACATGAGCCCGAGGTCGTTCTGGGCAGGGGCGTGGCCCTGTCGAGCGGCGAGCTGGAACCATCGCACAGCTTCGGCATCGTTTTCGGGCACACCGTCACCCTTGGCGTACATGAGACCGAGGTTATGTTGGGCGCGGTCGAGCCCCTGTTCGGCGGCGGGCCGATACCATGTCACAGCTTCGGCATCGTTTTCGGGCACACCCCGGCCGTTGTCATACATGAAACCGAGGTTGGATTGGGCATCGGCGAGCCCCTGTTCGGCGGCGAGCCGATACCATCGCACAGCTTCGGCATCATTTTCGGGCACGCCCCGGCCGTTGTCGTATAGGAGGCCGAGGTTGTACTGCGCCGCAGCGTAGCTCTGGTCGGCAGAGAGCCGGAACCATCGCACAGCTTCGGCATCATTTTCGGGCACGCCCCGGCCCTGGGAGTACATGACGCCGAGAATGAACTGCGCCTCGGCATCACCCTGCTCGGCGCGGTGCCGGATTCCAGTGACCCGGTCCGGGTCCTGTCCGAGCGCCCAAGGCGCGATTAGCGCGAAGGCCAGCAAGGAAGGAACAATCGCCGTAAGCATGCGTGTTGGCTGAGGTGCCATTTCAACCTCCGGTCTGTGTTACTGGGGAGTGGATTGCGGAATATTCTCCCCCTGTTCAACTACGGTTATTCGAGGTGGTGCAGGTGCCTACCCGCCCACTGGAGCGCAACATCATTCCGTGATCAGGTGCCGTGCCGTCCGCGAACCCGCGCCGGGCGCCTTCCCGGCCCGACTCGGCCTGTGTGCTCGAAACTAGCATCCAGCTCTCCCTTTCGCCGCCCGCAAGCCCAATCCCCGCGCCGGTTCCAGCGCGCCTAAGGTTAGTACTTTCAAGGCCTTATGGTCTCTACCAAGATTGGTAGGATTTGAAGAAATATGGCAGTTTTTTGAGAAAAAAGAAGGGGGGGCAAGCATCCGGAGCGCCCAACGAGGATGCCAGTAGCGGGGTGGCTATCGGAATTCGGTGATTGACAGCACCAACCGCACCAGGTCCACCTGGCGTGAGATCGGCAGTCTCTGGTAGATCTGCTTCAGGTGCCAGTAGATGGCGCCCTCCGTGAGCCCCATCGCCCGGGCGATCTTACGCACGTTTTTGCCTTCGGCCAACCTGACCGCCACCTGACTCTCGGCCAGCGTCAGCCTGAGGGTCCTCGCCACCAGGCCCGGATCGATACGATGATGGTGCCCCGGCTCGACAATCAGGACCAGGGCGGCGACGGGACGCGCTCCGTAGTCGGGTTGCGAGGCACCCACGGGTTTGACGTGCACCACGAACGGGGGCAACTTGGACGAGCGGCCCAGCAGCATCGACCCGCTGAGGGCAACAGCACCGGAGGCCGGCAGCGCATCAGCCACCAGCTGCTCCAGACGCAACTGGTCGTCCGGCTCGCGGGCCGAGAGCAGCCCGTTGTTGTCCGACAGCCGGCCCGCGCGCCGGAGGATCCTGCGGGCACGGTCATTCACCTCCAGGATCCGCCCGCGCCGGTCCAGGTGGATGACACCAATCCGGGTATTATCCAGCAGGGCGGCCGCGGTCGTGTCCCGAGCCTCGGCCCGGACCAGCGCCTGCCGGACGCGGATGAATTGTCGAATATGGGGCAGCAGCCCCTGGACCATCTTGATCCGCGAAGACCCCCAGCCATCCGAGTCGACGGGATCGCCGAGTCCCCAGGTCATGCGGGAGCCCCCCGGCCCGTCCAGCAGCACGTTCAAGCCATTCTGATACTTGCCCCGGAGAAATAGCTCGTTGTAGGTACGCGAGGTTTTCAACTCCTCGGCCGTGAGCAGGTCTTTGAAACGCACCAGGTGGCCGGCGGGCAGTTGCCGCAAGCGCGGTATGCATTCGTTGATGGGATGGTAGATTTCAAGGTACTCACGCTCCACATCGGTGTGGCGCTGCCCGCGGTAGTAGAGCCCGACGAAGAGGATTTGAATACCGTCCTTCGGGCCTTCGCCGACCAGGAGGGCATTGCCCGCGATGCCGCAGGCCTCGTCAATCAGGGCCGAGGTGGCCGGCCACTGGGTATCGTCGAGCATGGCCTCGTACAACGACCGCAGGATGCGCTCGAATGCGTCCTGCTCGCTCATGTTCCCGAGAACACACGGGTCATGCGGTTGAAATCATCGAGGAAGCGTAGGCTGGCCTTTCCAGAGCCTGCCGGAAAATGCCGGTTCCCGTTTCCTTTTGGCCCTCGGCCCGCGATTTCGATACCCTTCCGGTTGAGTTCGATCGCGTTGCTGGAGGTGGCCTCCTCCGTGCACTGGACTCTCTCCCCGGTTCCGAGCGTTTCGCCCCACACTGCGGTTTCCTGTGCCAGGACATTTCTAGAGCCGATAGCCAGCACGGAGCCCCGGCACAGGACGGCGATTGAGATCCGCGCACATCGCGTGCCCAGGCGGAACGCCGGGGTGAAGAAAGCTGGATTCAGCACAAACCTTCCATGACTCAAGAGCCGCAAGATCCTGTGTGAGGTTGCTGGCTTATTGCTCCACCCGGCCCCAGGGACCAACAGTGAACGTTACCGGCACCCCATCGAATCGCCGCACTGAGGCAACGGCCGGTGGCGGCGAGGTCCACCCTGGGGAGCTTCTTTCCGTTAGCCCTCAAAGGGTATTGGCTTCAAGGCTTCCAGTCACTACCAGGATTGGTAGGATTTGAAGAAATATGGGACGATTTTGAAAAAAGGAAACGGCAAACATCCGGACTGCCGACCGAACGCGGCGACCGACAGTACCCACCGCACCCGAACCCCGTTGGATGGGGTGTTGCGGATGGTGGAATAGAAGCATGTTGCCAAAAAATATCTGCGGGCTGATTCGCTGGAGCCAGTTACGCCGCGATGGGCATCCTCTATGTCCAGGAGGGTCAATGGGCGGCGGCTCTGCCGCGGGCCGAACGCCTCGCGGAATTGGACGGGGACTCGGGCGCACGCAATCTGCTTGATAGAATTCGGTCCGCGTTGTCGCGCGAGTAGGGTGGTCTCCCAATATTCCGCGAATCTCTGATGCGTGTTGCCGAGGATCGAGCAGAAGCTAACGCCCACCCGGCGGCCGATGGCTGTCGGCCAAAGTTGCAATACAGCCAATCGAAGGGAACAATCCAACATCAGGAGGTAAGGATGCGAATACCAGCAGACTTCGATCGCTACAAGAGCGACGGAAGGATGATTGACATCGACTTGAACGACCCATCGATAAATCAGATTGGCAAGCCGCAAGACAAACCGGCGGCACTCCGTTTGGCGGAGTGGCTCCGGTCGAACGGCTGGACGGTTTCGACAGAGCACCGCGGCGAGATGCGGATCGGGGGCCGGACGGCGAGCCAGGATAAGTCCGTAGCTGCGTTTGCGGTAGATTTGTTGGACGAATTCTCCGGCATAGGCTGCCGCATTTACTAGGCAGGCCTGGAATATTTATTTCATTCCATGCTTGCCCGGCGTTGCGATTGGATTACCTCGAATACACACCGATGCCCCCGCGATCTTGACCTCCGCACTAGAACTAAGACCGCCATCAGGGTTACATCTGAAGAGCAGTCGGCGCGCCGCGGAATCCGCGTCGGCAAGGATCTGGACTGTTTCTCCGTTAGGGCGGAGAGGCCGCTGCCGCCGAGTTTGCGACATGATAAAGTTTCTTATCGTGTCCGATTGTTAATCGCGATACACACCTTCATCGCCATGAACCCCTCTGTGCGTATCCGCTTCTACAACGTCCTGACCACGGCCGGCCGCGCGGCCTTCATGCCACACGCGAGCGTTGACAAGCCACGCGCCCACATCTGAGGGCGTGAGGGACCATGACTCTATCTCGCCGATCTGGCTCTTGATCAGCATTTCAATGGCACGGACGTCGTCGCGATTGTCCACGCGAAGGCAAGTCTCGAAGTTGTCAAACATTCCAGGTGCCGTGAAATTCAGGCTACCCAGAAACGCAACCTCGCTGTCGATCACAAACACCTTCGCGTGAACGAACGGGCACTCGGTATCTGACTGGTAGTGTGATGGCAGGATTTTTGTGTCACCAAGGGTCCGGGCGTAGTTGTAGCGGTAGATACCACGGCGCCGATAGATTACAAACACAATCGCGGGCACTGGCAGCAGGAACCACACGAGAGGCGCCCAAGGAGACACGCCGTTCAAGCCTATGGCCATGCCTGCGACGCCGAGCCCGCCCAACGCGGACCCCAGCATCCCCCGGCTGCGACGAGTGACGGCCGCCTCATCGCGCGAAGGCGTTTGCGATACGAGTTTCGTCGCGATCTTGTGTTTCTTAACCCTGGAGGACGTAAAGTCCTCCATAACAACAAGGTCCACCAGCACTCCCTGCTCGTGCAGCTCGCGCAGGCAGTCCACCAGATGCTCGTCCAGGTAAGGCGAGACGACGAGTACGCTCGCTCGCGCGTCTTTCATTCTGTGATAGAGCTCGGAGCCTGCACTCCAACCGATGCTCAATTCAGCACTGAGAGTCCGGCCCGCCCCTCGGTTCATGCCGCCGCGAGGCACCCGGCTCCTGCCCGATGGCGACTTGTCGCGAGACCGGCCCGGCTGGCGATTCCGCTGCGATCTTGCCACCCAATGACGATTACGGTTGAGGATCAGAGCCGCGATGGCAAGTCCCAAGAGGAGAATGGGAATGATTACACCGCCCATAATTGTTCCTCTCCTACCTCTCTCGATCCAGCACGTCAACCGTGCCGGCGAGAATCACGCACAATCCATTTGAATGAGCACGTATGAGAGAGGCCCGAGCACGGGCGCGAACGCTAGTATGCCGTGAAGAAGGCTCGGAGACCTCGCGGCTTCTCTGGCCCCCCGTGGTTTTTTACTCCTCCGCCCATCGATGGCGCGGCTTCTTTCACTCGCGTTCTGAGTTCCTCCGGGCTCTGGGGGTTGTCGGTGATCGAGTCATGAACGGCCGTCAGAGCCGATACGGATGTTAGGCTGATCGCGCGCCGTTCCACAGATTTGTTCATGCGGTTCAAATCGCGCATACGGCCCTTTGGGCATGTCGAACAAGAGATCTCAAAGAATTCAAAGCCCCTGCAGGACTGGGCGAAAATACAACAAATGTCACGGTGGGCTCGCGCAAGGCTCGCCATCGCCGGGTAGTGTCTTGGTTTGAACTTTCGAGTTTAGTTTTGTAAGGGACCGCGCGGTCCGTACAAAAAGAGAAAGACGAAATGAAATACAGGTATCGCTATGAAGTTGCGGAAGAAGGACCGCGTCAGAAGGGCAGTAACGCGGACATTCAGCGACCCGTCATGCAAGAATTCCCGGATTCGCGGTCGAATCCGACCCGCGCACAATGATACCGGCGCAGTTGGGAGAAGTACGGTCATTGCCGTAGAAATCAACAGGCGCGATTGCTACGGACGAGTTTAACCGGAGGCACTACAAGATATCCGCATCGCCTTCCCTGCCCCTCTCGTTCTGGAAACGGGTTCGCTGATTCTGGAGAAAGCATGAACAGGACGTTCGAGTATGGGCCAAGCACCGTGGCATCCTTGAGTACGATTATCGGTAAGTTTGGTCTGGTTTAGCGGCTGGGATCGCTCTGAACCGCCCAATATTTTCCGGCGACTCGATTATTGGAGAGGATGTGAGTCATGGGAAGACCGAACTGATATTCACCAGGAGTACGTGAGCGGGCTGCCCGGATCGTGTTCGAGCACTCGAAGGAATATGGCTCCCAGTGCCGGCCTCGCCGCGGCCCACAACCAGGGGGTGGCCATCGGTCGCCCACAAGCATTCACGCCTGAACAGATCTTCATGGCCGAGGCGCTGACGGCCGACCCAGTCATCTCAATACTTCAGATGGCAGAGCGTTTGGTATCCACCGCTCGACGCTCCATCGGCATCCCAACGTTCGTCTGAAAGGCTCCGCCTCGCCTGCCAAATCGCACCAATCCGCCTGACACCCGAGTCACTGGCCAAGGAAATCCTGGGGCAGGGGATAAGCAACAAGTAGTAGGAACCGGAGGTGGGGGTGAAATCCTTGATCCTTGTCCCGGGAACCCCGGAAGGACCGGACTCGGAAGAGATCCTTTTAAGGTGAAAACCGGGAGAAGTCGGAATTGGATCGGATGAGAGGCCAGGCCGAACTAGAGTGGGCAGACAGACATTCAATTCGACTCTTTGATTTCGGAGACAGACCTAATAAGCGCTACGATCCAGCCGATGATCGTCCAGCCGAGAAAGAAGTTCAACGCGAGAATCGAGTTTTGTCGCGGGTGTTCTCTTATCTTGGCGATGATCGTAGGGCAGAAATACAGCACAAGGAAGATGAGCGGTAAGAATGCTGCCAGGCCTGGGCCTTCCATTCGGGTGTGGCTCCTACTCTGGGAAAGTATGTTTTGCTTTAGTGCTAAGCAAAATATTCTGGTGGCCCTCAGGACCTACCTTTAGTTAGTGATAACATCGCACCGCCATCAGCCTTCCCCACCCGCCCGCAAGGGCAGGCATAGGTCGGTGAGCAGGTCCGCGGGAGCGGTATCGAGCGGCGAGTTCTGATAGCACTCCATGTAGGGCCGGTCGTCGATCTCTTCGCCACTGCTGGGCAGCCACAACCCGAACAGGTTCCGGTACGCTTCGGCGATGCCGTCGTAAGGGCCGCGTTGCGTGTAGACGGCCCAGCGGCCCGCTTCAATCGAGTCCAACGAGATATCGGGCGGTGGCGTGGCACCGGTGTGAAGGTCGATGCACGCGTCGGAGCGGAGACTCTCCGGCGCTACCGTTTCAGGGTTGTCGTGGGAAAGACTGAACACACGGCCCGGCCGGGCGCCGA
>CBDBIN010000011.1:0-80167 GCA_965206125.1 Terriglobia bacterium | reverse complement strand
TCAAGGAGCCAGTGCGAAAACACCGCTCCGGCGACGATCAGCGATGAACGGATGCTGCGCGAGTAAAAGAAGTAGATGACGAACGCCAGCCCGAACCAAACCAGGTTCATGGCCAGGCTGTGTGTGTAGGGGATATAGGTCATGTCGAAAGGATTCGACGCCGTGATGCCCGGAACCAGCTGCATCATTTCGATTTCGAGGAGCAGAAAAAGCCCCCAGAGTATATCGACAAACTGGACGGCGAGAATCAACACCCAAAGGGGTACGTTGCGGTCGATACGTCGTGCGATGAAGCTGATTCCGAAATGGCCTGCGAACATTGGCTGACCCTTAAGTGCTGCCGCGATTGATAGGTTGTTGCCGTCTACCCGATGTGCTTAAATGCGCGCTACCGACTCCCGCGACGGTCGGTCGACGGATGATGAGGTTGCCGCCGGGATGCCTCCGCAACTCCACGAACGATACACACGTCGATAGTTGTCCGCAAGATGCGGTCTTTGCGACTGCGGAGTTTCTTGTGGTCTGGCACCTGTGTGCCGGGAAGGCTAACGACCGAACCTGAGGTTCAGACATGACTAAAGAGCAACCGTCTCCCATTGGTGTGGAGTTCACCGAGACGATGACCGGCTTTTTTTCGGATGCCGTGAAAGACGATTTCAAGACTGGATTCGTGCAGGGCAAGAAGGACGGCTCTCCGTTTGAATTCACGCTGACGATCGTCGTCGATGACGTCGACCGGATGATTGCGGAACCGGATCACTCGGCGGTCATGACCGGGATCGTCAAGGCGCCGGTCCTGTCGGGTGAGACGTTGCAGGTTCCGGACGGCAAGTTCTATCTGTTCGTCGACGAAAAGGAACGGGCGATGACGCGGAGGATGATCTACAAGATGCCGGTCGTGGCCGAGGATGGTCGGCGGTACTTCTTCGAAGGGTTCAAAGTCGTCCACCACGACAAGCATCTCGACATGTGGCCTGACACCTCCACGCTTTACATCACCGTCTATGACGGCGAGGATGACCAGGCGCCGGTCGTCGGTAAGGGGATCCTCAAAATTCCCCCGACCTACTTCATGAAGCAGTTGACGACGATGCGGGCCGTGAATGCTCCCAACGAGATTGAGGGGCTGAAAGCTCTGGCGCGCTTCGGCAATTTCTTCGCCGGTGTCCTCAACGAGATCTACGGAGGCATCGTTGCAAAGGCAAACGTGTTCAACCCGGATGCGCCTCCTCGGGAGAAGCGGCCGCTACGCATGTCGGCCCCCGAGATCCACCCGTTTGAGACCGAGGACGGCGTTGCGTTGCGCTTGACGCGATACAAGGGCGGCACCAGAGGGCCGGTCATTGTTTCTCCCGGATTCGGGACCCCCATACTTGCCTACACGATCGACACAACCGATACGAACTTTCCGGAGTTTCTGTACGCGGCCGGCTACGACATCTGGCTCCTCGATTACCGCGCCAGCCCCGCGTTGCCCTCCTCAAGCGGGCAGTTCACGCTCGATGAGATCGCCCAGTATGACTATCCGGCCGCTGTAGAAGTCGTGAGGAAGGCCACCGGTGCGGAGTCTGTCCAGATCATGGCCCATTGCGTGGGTTCCCTGACGATGCTGATGTCGATGGCTCTCGGCCTTGAAGGAGTCCGTTCCGCCGTCTCCTCACAGTTGACGCTTCATCCCGTGCCACCGACCCTGAACCAGATAAAGGCGGGACTGCACGCGCCGAGCGCACTGACGGCCCTGGGCATGGATACGATGACGACGGACTTTTCGACGAAGTCCGGCTGGGCGGACAAGTTGGTGGACGACTTGCTCCGGCTCTACCCCACCAAGCAACGATGCAACAGCCCGGTCTGCCGGCGGATCCTGTTCATGTACGGCGACGTCTACGATCACGAGAACCTGAATGAGGAAACGCACGACGCCATGCACGAGATGTTCGGGGTTGCGAACATGACGACGTTCAAGCACCTGTCGTTGATGCTTCGAAAAGGGCATGCCGTGAGCGCGTCGGGAGAGGAGATCTACCTGCCGAATGCCGACAAGATTAAAGCGAAGATCGCGTTCCTCCACGGTGCCAACAACCACCTGTTCCTGCCCGCCGGCAGTGAGAAGACCTACACTTTTCTGCGGGATACCAACGGTCCGGCCAACTACGTGCGAAGGGTCGTCCAGAACTACGCGCACATGGACTGCTTCATAGGGAAGGACGCGGCGAGGGATGTTTACCCGGTCGTGCTCGAGGAGCTGGAAAAGTACAATTAGAGGGACCATGAACGAAGCCGGCGGAATGGCACCGGGGCCGAGTGGGCACCCGGGTCTGGAAGACCTGATGCGTAGCCCGCTTGTCGGTGCGATGACGACCCGACGTAGTCGTCGGATCGCCCGTGGGATGACGGTGCGTTCGGGCCCGCTCACCTACGAGAGTAAGAACGAGCCGCAACCGCTGACGGCGCTGGAAGAGGCTGTCCTGATCGCTTCGATGGGGATGACCGGTCTTGTGACTCACGACGGCCCTCTGGTCAGGCCCGACGGTGGCGATGAACTGGGTACCCCGTTCATGAATATCGTGGGCCGAGCGGCCGCGAGTCCGGACAACAGCCAGACGACCCATTTCTTCATGATCAACGACGATGGGATCTGGCTGTTGCGACAGCCCAGGGGAGAGAAGGCGCTCGAGACCCTGAAGGATCTGCCTCCGAACTGGGCCGACTGGAAGCAAGAGGAATGGATTCACTCCGCCGAATCCGTCAAGGTCCGGATCTCCGACCGCCGCCTCGAGTTTCCCCGTGAGTTTCCCTACTACTTTGGTTGGAACAAGCAGATCTCGAACGTGCCCGGCACGACGTTGTTCCTTCCAATCGTCGACCTCACGCACCAGTACATCAACGTCCTCCTGAACGCGATGACCGAGCCCGATGGACAACGTCCGTTCGCGCTTGACGATTGGCAGCGGTTCCGTCCCCGAAGCGTGATCGAGTTTCTCGCAAAGGTCGGCGGTGCCCTCGGTCTTTCGCCGGAAATCCCCTACCAGCCAATCGGTGGCCTGAAGTGGATCCGGAACGGGTTCTCGAACAAGAACAACGCCATGCCGCTGGGAATGATGGGGACCCTGAAAGGCGACCTCGGCGCGATGCTGCACCTTCAGAATCTGAACCTCGTGGCCGAGTCGATGGGGCTTGGAACCTGGATTCATCTTTCGGTGTTTCCGCCTTTCCTCTATCAGGTGGACCCAGCGAAGGGGTGGCACGGACTGGGCTTCCGCATGGAGACGCCGAAGAAACTCCACCCGATGCCGCCGGCGCCGGCATCGCAGCCCAATCCCGTCGGCATCGATGGACTGCTCGAGGGGAACTGCCCGCCCTATGTGAACAGCATGGACGACGCTGTGGATCGCGTGCTGGAAGATAAGTTCGGGAGTCAGGGTGCATATGGAGACTTCAACATCTTCAAACGGCCTTACCGCAATGAGGCGAATGCGGCAGAGTATCTCAAGATCGAGAAGAACTATTCGAAGGACGCGGTCCAGTACGTAAAGGACATCTGCAACTACCTGTACGACACCTACGGCCGCTTTCCGGCGCATGTCGATGCGTTCTATACACAGGGTATCTGGCTACAGTGTTCCCACGTGGAGATGGAGTATTACGAACAATTCTTCGATCCCGCTATCTACCCGCGCCAGTCCGCGCATGACGCGTTGTGGCATCGATGAAGAGCGTTTCCAATACCCGAAGCCCCCAGCGTGAAGCCCATGTATCCTTCGTTTGACCAGCTCTACGTCGTATCGGATCTGCACATCGGCGGCGACACGAAGGAATTCCAGATTTTCGACCAGGGCGAGGTGCTCTCCGCTCTGATCGACCATCTCGCCAGGGATCCGTCCGGTCCGATCGCGCTTGTCATCAACGGTGACTTCGTAGACTTCCTCGCTGAAGACGTGCCCCGTTGTTTTGACCCGGAAGGCGCGGTTGCCAAGCTGGAACGGATTTTCAAGGACGATTCGTTCAGCCCCGTCTGGAAGGCGCTGGAACGTTTCGTCAAGACGCCGAAGTGCACGCTGGTCGTTATCTTGGGCAACCACGATGTCGAGCTGGCGCTGCCGACCGTACGGGAAAGGCTGCTGGTGGAACTTTGCGGCGATTCCAGTGAAGCGCGAGGTCGCGTGATTTTCTCTTTCGACGGTACAGGTTTTGCGTGCTTCGTGGGGGACCGCCGGGTGCTCTGCCTGCACGGCAACGAAGTCGACACGTGGAACGTTCTCGACTACCGCAAACTCCGGAACATCTCCACCGCGATCAACAGGACGAACCCCGTTGCCGAGTGGATCCCAAACGGCGGATCGGAGCTCGTCATCAACGTGATGAACGACGTCAAGAAGAGGTTCGCCTGGGTGGACCTGATGAAGCCGGAGAACGCCGCCACTATTCCGCTGCTTCTCGCGCTCTATCCGACCAAGGCGAAAGAGATCGACGGCTTTGTGCGCTCCGCTCTCCGACGCGCTACCGACGCGGTACGGCAACGCATCGGCCTGCTATCGGCGGAACAGGAGCCCCCGTCAGTGGGCGAGGAGGCGGGCTCGGGGCTCGAACATGTGTTGGGCGGCGCGATCGTTTCGGGGCTGGAGGAAGGCGTGTCGGATGTAGAAGGCCTGTTTCGCCAGGCCGAGGAGCGCTTGGTCTCGGGGATCTCCAGCCTGGAACTCGTCGGGGCCGGCGGAGATGAAACGTTGGGTCTGGGCTGGTCGTTCGATGTTTTCAGCAAACTGTCTCCGGAAGAAAAGCTGCGTCGATCGCTGGCCAAACGTCTGGAGTCGGACAAGACTTTCGATGCGAGCACGGTCGACGACACTTTCACACAGGTCGACAAGGTTGTCGGAGCTGAAGTCGATTTCGTGGTAACCGGGCACACCCACCTGGAGCGTGCCATGAAGAGAGAAAACGGAACGGGTGTGTACTTCAACAGCGGTACCTGGGCGCGCCTGGTTCGTTTGACCGAGGATCTGTTGAAGCCGGAAAACTT
Source organism: Terriglobia bacterium (assembly GCA_965206125.1). GTDB lineage: Bacteria > Acidobacteriota > Terriglobia > 20CM-2-55-15 > 20CM-2-55-15 > CAXWPM01. The sequence goes on along the minus strand of CBDBIN010000011.1, from coordinate 75,147 downwards.
TGGTCCTGTGTATGAGGTCCTGGAGAAGGGCACAATGGACGCCCTCGACGAGCAGGGTGACCTCGTGCTGCGCAGGCCTACGGTCGTGTCGATCGAATCCGGATCCGGTGGAGTGGCCGGACAACTTTGCCACGTCCAAGTCAATGGCTCCGGGACGATACTGGTTCCCCAGGGAGACCCCTGGACGGTCTGACCCTCATGCCAGAGCCCGCACACAATCTCGAAACGATCACGCTTGAACTCGTCCGGAAGGGACCTCCACACAATCCACTGTTGTCCCAGTTGACCGACTATCTGGCTCTTTGCGGCGATTCCGAGGCCGAATCCGTACACCTGCCGTTCGACCACGCAGACTTTGAGGAACGGCAGCAATCGCTGCAATACAAGGCCTCCCCGGAGGAACGCGACGCACAGCTCGAGGAGTTCAGCCGACAGATGGGGGACTTGCTCGGCGGCATACCGGGACTGGTCCAGGCGCTGAGGCAGGCAAGCGGCGACATGATCCATCTGCGCCTCGTCGTAACGCCGCACGAGTTGTCGCTCCTGCCGTTCGAGAGCACCGTAGTTCCAAAGGGAGTAGAGCGCGGTGACGGCAAGTTACTCCTCCAGACCGAAGCGCCGGTCACGATCACGCGGAAGGTCCGGGGCGTTCCAGAGGAACATGTGCGGTGGCCGAGTCAGCCCCGCGTCCTGTTCGCATGGGCGTCTCCGTCGCGAGTCGGTTCGGTGCCGTACGAAGCTCACCTGCTTGCGCTGCGCAAGGCTTTACACCGCTGGATCGAGCCGTATGCGGGAACCGGCGGGATCGAGGACCAACATGCGCACCATGTTGGGGAGACGAAGAAGTATCTCACCCTTCTGCCGGACGCGACGCTCGACGCCATCCGTAAAGCGTGTGAGGCAACTCCCTTCACCCATGTCCACATCCTGGCTCATGGAATTCCGACCGCCGACCGGGCGTCCCGCCAGGAAATCGGTCTGGCGTTGAGCCATTCCGAGGACAAGGGAAAGCTCGACGTCGTCCAGGGGGATCGTCTCGCTGCGGCCCTTCGCTACCCCAGCGATTCGAATGGTGGTATGGAGACACCTGTGGTCGTCACGTTGGCCAGCTGCGACAGCGGCCACGTCAACTCCCTGATCACGCACGGTGGGAGCGTCGCCCACGAGCTCCATCTGGCCGGGATTCCGTTCGTCGTTGCGTCGCAGTTCCCGCTGACGATCAAGGGCTCCGTTGTCGTCGTCGAGGAGCTCTACACCCGGATGTTCCAGGCCGAGGATGTACGTGTCGCGCTCCACCACGCCAGGCGGCGACTGAATACGCTCTTCGACGATACCCACGACTGGGCGAGCATTGTGGCCTATGCTTCGCTGCCAGCGGATTTCCCGAAGCAGCTCGCCCGCAACCAATACCTCGTCGCGAAACGCGAGATCGACCGCCTTTTCAAGTGCGCGGACATCATCGTCGACCGGATTGAGGACGGCACTGCTGAGGACGCCGAGAAACGGCTGGACGACATCGCGAAGGAGTTGGATCACTATTCCGAGGAGCTGATCGCGAGGGGGGACGACGCCGTCGAAAGCGTCGGGCTGCAGGCCAGCACGGAAAAGCGTGCCGCCGAGGTCTGGCACTGGATGTCGACGCTAGCCGAGGGTGAGAAGGACCGTAAGCAATACGCCGAGAGGAGCCTGGAGGCCCTGGAGCGTGCCCGAGCGTTGTATGAGACGGGAATGCGGGCCAACCTCTCCAACCATTGGGTCACGGTCCAGTACCTGAGCCTGACCCGATATCTTCAGGCACTCGGCCGGCTGGACGGGGAATTCCCGGAAGGCTTGTGGACGACGGCACGGGTTGCCGCGGAAGCCGCGCTCGACTCCGCGTCGGACAAGCCCTGGGCGCATGGCAGTCTTGCGGAGTTGTACCTGCTAAAAGCCTCAGTGGAGCCGGACGATGACATAGCCAAGCTTGCGCAGTCGCACATCGAGGAACTGCTCGGCCTGGTCAGCGCGGATTCGTTCGAGATCTATTCGACGCGGCGGCAGTTTGCGCGGTATGTGAACTGGTGGGGGGATGCGCTCGGGGTGACCTTGCTTGCGAAGAAGATCGTACAGGGGCTCGCCGGTCCGTCGAGGGAGTAAGCCGGTCCGATCAGTAACGCGTTCAATGCGATCAGCGGATCGCCCAGGTATCTGCGCCGTTTTGAAGGCTCACCGTGTGACTGCTTCTCACCTGTCCGCCTACCAGCGCTCGAAACCGTTCCCCGTTGGTGACACTCAATGACCGTTGGCTTCGCGGTCCGACGGCACCAGCGGGCGCCCAGTTGTCGCCACGAATCACCTGGATCTGGGCAGATTCGTTGGATTGGTTGACCACGACAAGGCGGCCCGTCTGCGGCGGCTTGACGTGTGCGTCGAGTGTGGCGATCAATGCGCCCATTGCAATCACTGCCAGAAGTGACACACGTATGTAGCTGTTTTGCATCGTTGGGTCCTTATCGGTCTTCGGGAAACTCGCGTTGCGCGTGGGGCGGTTCACAGGTTTTCTTCTGAAAGTACCTCCAGCATTCCTGGTCGGTCAGGCTCTTGGGATGTCGCGCAATGGCTGACCATGCGAGGTTGATCAATTCGTCAGTATCTAACAGATATCGCCTCACAGTCCCATCCGCCCAAGCCGCCGCCAGTTGTTTGCCATCCACGGTGAATGTGAGGTGATTCACCGCTGGGCCGCCTTCAAATATCATGATCTCGTCATCCACGTCCGAAGGGGCGTCCTCACTTTCGGAAACATCCCAAATTCTCACCGTTCCGTCAAAGCTCGATGTTGCCAGCCAGGTTGGTTCGTCAGGTGCCGCTGCCGGTCGGAACGCAATACCACTCACGCCGGCGTCGTGACCGGTCATGACAAACAGTTTGTCTCCGGTTCGGGAATTCCACATCGTTACGATGCCGTCATTGCCGGCCGTTGCCAAACGTTCGCCGTCATCGCTGAAGGCGACGCTGTTGACGGCGTCGTCGTGCTGGAGCGTGAGCATCGCACCGTCTGATTCCAAATGATCCAGACTCCATACTGCTACAGTTGCGTTCCTGCAGGATGCCGCCAGTCGCTCTCCAGCAGGATCGAACGTGAGCCCTTCGCAAACGCCATATTCAGGAGTCGACAACGGTTCCGCCTCACGCTTGTCGCTGTACCAGACCCTCACTTTTTCGTCAAAACTGGATGTCGCCAGGCGTTCCCCGTTCGGACTGTACGCAACTGCGAGGAACCCAAATGGACCTTCGAATTCCATTGGGGCGAGACCGGAGTCTCCATCTAGCCAAACTCTCAGAATACCGTTGAACAGTTCGATACCCGCGCCGGCCGCCGCGAGGTCTCCGTCCGGATTGTAGGCCACGCTCCACACTTCGACATCATCGGCGGCGGGGCCGTTTGGCGTTTCTGGTTCGACCTGGAACGCTCCGTCTTGGTAGGAGGTGGCCAGACGGTTCCCATCGGGACTAAAAGCTACCGCCCATACTGGCGTGAGGCGGTCTCCCACAACAGGCAGCCAAATATTGTCCAGACTCCAGATGCGTCCCGTACCGTCATTGCCCACGGTTGCAAGTCTCCTCCCGCCCGGATCGAATGTGATCCCGAGGACCGAACCGGAGTGCCCGGCAAACGTGAACACCTCAGTCTCCGTTTCCAGGTTCCAAACCGTAAAGGACCCGCCGGTTCTGGCCATCGCCAGGTGATGCCGGGTCGCATCCCTACCGAAGGCGACTACGTTGCCCGCGGGAAAGTTGTTCAGGTCGACCAGCAGGGGTTTGCCGTTGTCTACGTCCCAGAGACTTGCAGATCCCGTGCTGTCTCTCTCTGTTGTGTCGCGAGTCGCGGCCAATAGCCTTCCGTCGAAGTTGAGCGCGATGCTCGCGATGGGATCCCTTGTTTTGAAGTCGCTTAAAGGTTCCGCGGTGCCTATCTCCCATACCGCGACGCCGTAACCTTCAGCTTGGGTCGCCAACATATCATAGTAGGTTGCCGCGATCCGTCTACCGTCAGCGCTGAACACCACAGAAGCATCTGAGAACTCGTTGAACACATCATTAGGGGTTTTCCCTTCGAAGATTCTGGCGCCCCCGACCTCCCAGACTCCTATATCGGCTTGCATGTCTTCACGGAAGCCGATCACGACAGCGAGCCGCGCTCCATCTTCAGACAAAGCCAGGCTTCGCACCGATCCGGGCAGGTCCTGCAAAACGAGTTCTTCGTCGCCCGTTTCAATATCATGCACCGAGACCGTCGATTCCGTGGCCAGTGAGAACCGCGTACCGTCGCCACTCAAGGCGACGATCGCGCCTTCCTCACCCCTTTGGAAACCAAGTTCGTTCCCCGTCTCGAGGTCCCAGGTCGTCACCCCAGCGGCGTCCACTGTGGCTACCGTCTGGCCTTCGTTCCCAAACACCACGCCTGACATGGTTCTCGAACCTAATTGAAAATTAGCCACCTCCCGCGATGTCGCTAACGCTCGGTTCAAGATTTCCACTGTTACAGGAAGGACGCCGACTTCAAGATTCCTCGTCAGAGCCGCCGAGTGCAGGCCCAGGAGGATGCTGAGTTCCGGATCATCTTCAAGGCTGGCAGTCGCCTGAAGGGACAACTCCCATGCTTTGGCTATGTCTGCCGCAATGCTGACCTGCTCCATCTGAAAGTTGACCTGCCCCATCTGATAGAGGATGATGCCGCCTGCTACGAGCAGGATGGCCACGACTCCGGCCAGAACGCGGTTCAGTATGCGACTCGATCGGGCTTCCCGGGCCTTATGAAGCGCTGTCCGTTTTCGATCCTCTTCCTCCTGAAGCTCGTGCTCCTTGCTGATCTCTTCCTCTCGATGCCTCCGATCTTCACGATCCCTGCGGCTGGCCAGCACAAGGTCGGTCAACCGGTCATGACTCAACTCGATGTGCGGAATACCCAACCGTTCCTCAGACCGGATCAGCCTTCGCTGCATCAGCGCTTCGATTGCATCCCCGATCTCCCTGGCATCTTCGAGCGGCACGGCCGTCCGGAAGCCCGAGCCCGTTATCAGCCGGTCCTCGACGAACACGCGTGCCCTTGGGTCGAGGTCTTTGAAACTGTCTTCGTAAAAATCCGTCAGGATGTCTGTCTGCGATTCGCGGAGGTCTTCAAGCTCGATACGGTCGTGACCTGCGGCACTCCGGCGTCGGTTCAGCTCACGGCATACTAGGCTGAGGATCGCGGGCTCGACCTCGATCTCACCCGTGGATTGACGAGGTGCTTCCGGTCCTGCTTCGTTCATGTCGGCAGCGGCGACCCAATCGACGATCGCCCGTGCAACACCGTCATCGACGATTGTCTTCCCGGGTCCCAGGACAGCTTCCATCGCGTGGTCATGGCTCAGCCGCTTCAGCCTGTACCGGTTTCGCATGATCGACGGCATGGTCGAGCGCAAGCCATCCAACCGATGGACGAAATCGTCGCGCAAAGCCACGACGATCTTGTAGCGCTGCTTTTCGTAGGGGAAGTCCAGTCGGGTATTCTCGGATTGCATCTTTTCGAGGAATCGCACGGGGACGTAGTTCTCGACGAGGTCCGCGAGCTCGACCAGGAATGCTTCAGTCCCAGGCAGGTGATGCCCCAGTGTGAATACTTCTTCGAACACTGCTGTCCGGACGTTAGTTGAATAGATTCAGTTGATTAGTCGAAAAGCACAGATCCTCATCGGTAGCGATGTTGTTAAGTAGTTGATCCAATGGGATTCGTTCGAACATGGTCAGACTCAGAATCTGTAGCATTTCATACAAGCTGGCCGAGATGTGGAGTCGTTTTTTCACGATAGCGACCAGCAGGTAAGTGGAGACAGCAATCCACACTTGAGTTTTGACAGCGTTCTCGGAAGTGCCAAAGAAAACTTTGATACGAAGATGCTGCTTGATCCATTTGAAGAACAACTCGACCTGCCACCGGCATCGATAAAGCTCGGTGATAGTGATTGCCGGCAGCGTGAAGTTGTTGGTCAGGAACACCAACCGCTTTCCGGTTTTGGGATCTTTGAATCGGATGCGGCGCAAAGGCGCTTCGAAGTCTTGGCGCGTGTAGAAGCCAGTCAGCATGATGGTCTGATCGCAGATCAATCCGGAGTTCCGATCGACGGTATGAGAGTAGCGGCACCGGGCTTTGAGATTGGACTTGGCTCGGGTCACAAAGAAGCTGCCTGCCTGGTGAAGACCGTAGAGACGGCGGAAGTCGATGTAGGCACGGTCCATGATGTAGAAGGCTCCTGGTTCGGGCAGCAACAGGTCCAGAACATTCACGTCGTGAAGCTTGCCGTCGCTGATATGGATGAACGAAGGGATATTGCCGCGCAGGTCCAAAAGCGTGTGCAGTTTGATCGCCGCTTTGGCCGAGCGAAACGGTGCCCAGGAAAACACCGAGAGACACAAGTCGATGGTACTGGCATCCAAGGCGTAGACCGTCTCTTTCAGATCGACGCCAAACGGTTCGTCCGCATACAAACGCCGAGCAATCCGGATCAGAGACTGCGCAAAGTCGGCGTAGATGCGCCAGTCGCGCACTTGGTTGGCATCGGCAAGCGTGCTGCGCGACACTCGGCCCTGAATGCCCATGTGGTAGAGCTTGGTTTCTTGCGCTCGCAGACACGCTTCGATGTCGCGCAGACTTTCCCGATAGGTCAGTTGAGCGAACGCCATGCACAAGTATTGATCGAGGCAGGAAAAGCTCTTCACCTTGCGCTCTCCAGCGTACCGGGCCACGCACCGTCGAAACGTTGTCAGCGGCAGATGTTGTGTGACTTGCGCGAACACCAGCTTTCCCAGGTTCATCGATGCCTCCCGCGATTGAGTTCCTCGCAGGGTCGCAAATCGATGAGCAACGTTTCAAATCGAGACCAAACAAAACCATGAGTTATTCATTCCCAATCAAACACTTACTGGGCTCTAGCCCTCCGACGTCCGGACAGCAGTGTTCTTCGAACTGATCGAAGACGAGGACGGGCGACACGAGCTGGTTCCGGTCGTTCCAGAATTCGGAGCGGTGGAGGTATTCCCAGAGCGTCTCGTCACCTGTCAGCGGTGTCGATCGTTCGACTTCTGTCCCGGAACCGGTGAGCGCTTCCTCGATCAGCGCCTTTGTTTGCTGGACCAGAGAAACTTCCGACCCAAACTGGAGGCGGCGGATGGGTATCGGCAAGTAGTTTTCTTCCCGCAGCCTGCCGAAGAGCCCGGCGTACAATAGCGACGTCTTCCCCGTACCCGAAGTGCCGAAAAGAACGGTAAGCGTTTCGCGTCGGACGAAACGAAGCAGCTCCAGTTCCTCCTTCTGGCGGCCGAAAAAGATGTTCGAGTCGCCCTCGGTGTAGAAGTCGAGCCCTTTCCAGGGTTGCTCGGCGGCGGACGTGTCGGTCGTTTTCATCGGCTAGATCTTTGCGTGGAGCCCTTGTCCCGCCCGCTCCTTGTTGCGGATGTACTTCTTCGTGGAATCCACGAACTCGGACGGCAAGGCACCGTCGGTGGCCCGCTCGATGTGTACCGCCTTGAACTCGGGCGGCAGGTGCTCGGCCTGCTCGGAGGTGTCGTCAACCACGACCGGGACAATGAAGCGGCGGGTTTTCGCCTGCCCCTCGGTACGGCTGATGGCCCAGTTCCATTCCTTCCAGAAGAAGCTTTCCTCTTGAATTGTGCTCCGGGAGATGACCGGGAGAAAAAACTCGCAGTCCTCGATGCGTGACCTGATCTCGTCCTCATACTTCACGCCGCTCTCGAGCCGCGTCTGATCGAACCAGACTTCGATGCCCGCCGAATCCAACCTGTCTCTGATTCTCCTGGCTTGTTCGAGGTCTTCGCGCGCATAGCTGATGAAGACGAACCTGGAACGGCGCTGGTGGGCAGTAGTTTGTACAGCCGCGGTCTCGGACGCATCGTGGTCAGCGGATTCCCTTTTGAATTTGTTGCTCCAGCGCTCGTGGAGTTCCTCGACGAATTTCACTGCACCGCCTTCCGTTTGGTACATGGTCAAGTCCCTGCGCCCCACAAACATCGTCATCATGCGGTCCCGACGGGACTCGTCGTCGGCAAGGACACCTAACGGTGTGTCGGGATCGAACAGCCGGGGGCCCGCCGCGGCACACATGAAGAACCGCGTCAGCCATCCCGGAAAGTTCCAGCCCAGCATGAGCAGGCTGCGGCTGTGAAGTAGTTCGAACAGGTTCTCGGGCCGCTTGTCGGCGGCCTGGAGATTGTGGCTGAACTGCAGGACGTCATCTTCCGTCACGGCATAGTCATGCAAGGTGTCGGGCTGGCCGAACAGATGGAACACAACCGGTTCATCATCTGTCGCTCCGGCGTCCGGGGAAACATCACTGTGAGGCCGGCGGAGTGAATACTTTCGACTGACGGCACGAGTCGATCCTGAGAATCGGACCTCGTTCAGAGCCTGCTCCATGAGAGAGTCGAAAGTCGTCGTGACGAACAGGTTGAAATGACTGATGTCAGCCAGTCGCCGGAGCGGTTCCGGAGTCGGCCAGGAACGACCCTCCAGGATGTCGGTGATCTCATCGCACAGGTCCGGCCTGTTTCCCCCCTCACGGGTCAGGTAATGAGTGGCGACCTCCGCCAGGGAACACCGATCGTCCAATTCCGTTCGGTCGATGCCGAGACGTTGGACGAGCTCCCCGGCCAGGTAGTCATGCAGCGTGACACCCCCGTCGTCACCACCAAGAACGAGCAGTTCGGGGCCGATGACAGGAATCACTTCACCGCGCCGAATCGCCCTCAGCGTGGTCCGCCAGTCCCTCTCCGGGATTCCCGAACTTCGGGCCATCTTTGATTTTATCTTTGTTCGTTGAGGAGCTCTTGACTCCAGTTGGGCTTGACCGCCCGGCCGCTTCATCATGAATGGCAGGTATTTCTCGGGTTAGAGTAGCCCCTGAGTGCTGCAGTTTCAATCACTTTCGGGGTTTTTGAGGCTTGGGCCGCCGCGGACCGATCGCCTATCTCCAATTGATGCTTGTGCATTCGGAAATGTCTGTATTACCGTCGGCCAGTCTTCCGCGGCCCCTTCGGTCACGATCGAGAGTAGCTTGGACAACTTGAAACCGCTTTGCTTCGTCCTCATGCCCTTCGGTACGAAGCCGGATCCGACCGGGCGTCCCGACATCGACTTCAACGCGGTTTACGAAAACGGAATTCGGCCGGCGATCGAAGCGGCCGGGATGGATCCAATCCGGGCGGACGAAGAAAAGACCGGGGGAATCATTCACAAGCCGATGTTCGAGCGGCTCCTGCTGTGCGAATACGCGATCGCTGACCTGACCACCGCCAACCCGAACGTCTTCTACGAACTGGGCGTCCGTCACACCGGACGCCCCAGCACCACTCTTCCGATTTTTGCGACCCATCAGCCGATACCGTTCGATGTGAACTATCTACGGGCGCTGCCCTACGAGCTCGGGGCGAACAACGAGTTCGGGGCAGGGGAAGCCTCGGCGCTCGTTGCGGCGTTGACTGATCGCCTGAAACAACTCCGGGAGGTCGCCCGTGAAGAAGATGCGGTCGACAGCCCTGTCTTTCAGCTCCTTGGTGCCTGGGAATCCGGCGATATCTCGCGGCTCAAGACCGACGTCTTTCGCGATCAGGTTCGGATCAACGACGAACTCAAACAGAAGATGGCTCGGGCGCGGAGCATGGCGGCCGAGCAGGGCGTGGAAGCGCTCAAAGAGATCGAGTCCGGACTGGGCGGCCTCGATGTTGCCGAGGCAGGTGTTCTCGTGGACCTGATGCTGTCTTACAGGGCGCTGGCGGCCTGGACCGGAATGATCGACCTGTATGAGAGCATGCCCGAGGCGCTGAGGCATCAGGTTCTGGTGCGGGAGCAGCTTGCGTTCGGCCTGAACCGCCGTGCGGGGGACAAGAACCGAGCCGAAGAGGACAGGACTCAGGACAGGAGTCGCGCGCTGGAGATTCTGGAAGCCGTCGAGGATGAGCGCGGGCCCAGCTCTGAGACCTGCGGGTTGATCGGGCGTATTTATAAGGACTACTGGACAGAGGCTCTCCAGGAGGACGACACACGGACCGCTCGGGGTCACTTGAAGCGAGCGATCAGTGCCTACCTGCGTGGCTTCGAGGCCGATTCCCGGGACGCATACCCCGGTATCAACGCCGTGACGCTGCTGGACATCCGCGGGGACGCGCAATCGCTGGGCCAGCGCGACCATCTCGTGCCCGTCGTCCGGTTTGCCGTTGAACAGCGCCTCCGAGGGAAGGAATCCGACTACTGGGATCACGCCACGATGCTCGAACTCGCCGTGCTGGCCTCAGATGAAGAAGCGGCGGACGATCAGCTCGACTCCGCTCTGGCGATTATCCGGGAGAAGTGGGAGCCGGAAACCACCGCGCGCAACCTGCGGCTGATCCAGGATGCTCGAAAGGGGCGAGGGGAAGACACCGGGTGGCTCGACGGGATCATCGAAGCTCTGGAGTCGAAGGCCGGTCCTTGATTCCCGGGTCCAGTTTTCGTTGACCTCTCCCGGTCGAAGGCGAAGAATCAAAGCATTGATGTTCCGATCATTGCAGTCTTGCTTGTTGCCCCTGGTTGCTCTTGCCCTACTTTGCCCGGGAACCGCCTATGGCCAGGATCCGCCACCGCCGCCGCCACCCGGAACCACGGGCAACCCGCTCGACAGGGAACTCGCTGAGGAAGAACGGGCGAGAGAAAGAGCTGTAGAGTCGAACCGGCGAGCCGACTGGGCCCGACTTGGGGTGTCAATCACCCCTGAAGCTCGGGCCAACAGAGAGACGATCGAGAACTACTACGTAAAACTGCGCCTACGGCGGTTCCTGGACGACCTGATCGATTTCAGTCTCCAGGTGCGTGCCATACATGCCTTCCGTTTCGCGCCGATGTCGGATCCCTGGGTCATTCGGGACCTCGAACGCCGTGTCGACAAGCTCGACGACCGGACCGAGGACCTGATCGATTTCATCGACTGGGGTTGGGACCTACCGGAGCCAGACCTCGAACGCCTTCCTGTCGAAAGCGACATGAGCCGCATCAACGGAATCGCCGCGCTGTCTCGCAACCTCGTTCCGCGCATCGTTGAGCTCACGACAGGCGATCTGCTCAACCTCGGTGTGCAAAGTGAGGTCCGCTTTGACCTGTTTGTCATGCGTCAGATGATCCGCAGCCTCCAGCAGCCCGTGGCAGAAGTCTGATGGCCCGCGTTACGGCGACGTCGCGCCAGCTGCTAGGCGCCGCGCCGACAGCGATGCCGGTACATCGTTGAGGTGCGGCAACAACCGAGATGGTGTGACGTCGCCGTAACCCTTTGGGCGCATGGGGTTCGGAGGCGTATACTTCGTTGCTCGTCGTCATGATGAAGGAGCATCACTTCCTCCTTGCGCCTCGTCTTCGCCTCCGAAGACCCATGCGCGCGAGCCATCAGACTTCTGCCACGGGCTGCTAGGACTGATCGCCGCTTTTCCCCAAACAACGGTCGGTGACCCCGCAGGCGTGTCCGGTGCGGTAAGCTGGCGTGGTTCTTGGTCATGACATTCGTTCTCATCGGCTTTGGTTTTCTGGTTCTTGCATTCCTGATTGCGCTCTACAAGCTGTGGCTGGTGGAGCGCCGTCGGCGGATTCGCGAAAAGGAGATGGCGACCAGCATGATGGAGCACACGTGGCGAAAGAATTCCGTTCCTGACGAAACTTCCGCGAGCAAAGTCGAAGGCGCCGAGTCTGAATGATCTCCCTCGCGGAGTAGCGGTCAGAAAACCAGGCCTCCGTCCACGTTCAGAACCGTTCCAGTGATAAAGCTGGCCTCGTCCGACGCCAGGAACAGGTACGCATCCGCCACCTCCTCGGGCCGGCCCAACCGACCGAGCGGAGTGCGCTCCTTGAACCGATCCAGGATGCTTTTCGGAACGCTGCGAGCCATTTCGGTGTCGATGAATCCCGGCGCGACGGCGTTGACCGTGATGCCTTTCGGCCCCAGTTCGCGCGCCCACACCCGGGTCATGCCGATGACGCCGGTCTTTGAGGCGACGTAGTTCGTCTGCCCGAAATTTCCGTAGTGGGCCACGACCGAAGTCGCGTTGACGATCCGTCCACCGCCTGCCCGGGCCATGACACCCGCGATGACCTGGGTGCAGTTGAAGACCCCCTTGAGGTTGACGTCGATCACCCGGTCCCAGTCGGATTCCTCCATGCCGCCGAGCTGGGCATCCGCCTTGATGCCGGCGTTGTTGATCAGGACGTCGATGCCGCTAAACCGTGAAACGATTCCTTCGACCGCGACCGTTATCGATTTGCGGTCGGTGACGTCCAGGTAGAAGAACAGGCTGTCGGGGGAGGTTTCTTGAATTTCTTCGACTGCTTTGCGACCCGCCGCTTCGTCCACGTCGCATAGGGCGACGCGTGCGCCTTCCGCGGCAAATCTCCTGGCGGTGAACAGACCGATACCCCGGGCGGCACCGGTTATGACAGCCGTCTTGTCCTGAAGTCTCATCGTGCCCCCCATCGAGGACGCAGCTTATCGGAGGCCGATTGGCAGGTCAATTCGGACGAACGCAATATTTTTCGGACTTTGTTGAAACCTTTTCTGAGTTGCTCCGTTCTAGAAGGTATGAGAGAGGAGACGTCTTGCCTGAAATACATAGAACCGCGATGCATATGAGAGGTTTGTAGCCTATATGTCGCTGATATCAAAAGATCTTGTCGCAGCGTCCGCCACGCCGCTGATCCTGTCGATCCTTCTTGACGAGGGCGAGAGCTACGGTTACGCCATCATCGCATCCGTCCGGGAGCTCTCGGACGGAGTGATCTGCTGGACAGACGGAATGCTCTATCCCGTCCTCCATCGGCTGGAAAACCACGGACTCGTCAAATCCACATGGCGACTGTCGGACGAAGGCCGCCGGAGGAAGTACTACCGGCTGACCGCCGAGGGCCACCGCGCTCTCGAGAGAGAGCGCCTCCAGTGGTTGCGTGTACATTCGGCGCTCGAGAGGGCGTGGGCGAAGCACTGTGTTTGACCTGGACCGGCAGATTCGGGACTGGCTGTTCGGGCTGAGGCCCGAACGAGGACTGCCCACTGAAGCACTTGAGGAGTTGGAAGACCATCTCCGCATGGAGATCCGCACGCTCCGCAGCCAGGGCCTGAATGAGGAAGAGGCATTCATTGCGGCCCGGAAGCGGATAGGAAGCGACGAGACGATCGTAGACGAATTTCAAAAGCTGAATCCGGAGCCAGTGAATCTCCGAGTGTGGCACGGACTCCGTGAACCGATCGAACCGAAAACAGGAGGAAGCGATCCCATGAGAACTCTAATCCAGGACATCCGGTACACCTTGAGGCTGCTTGTGCAGAACCCGGGCTTTGCGGCGGTCGCCGTCCTGACGCTCGCGCTGGGGATCGGCGCGAATACGGCGGTGTTCAGCGTCGTCAACGCCGTCCTCGTGCGGCCCCTGCCTTATGAAGACCCGGAGCAGTTGACCGTCATCTGGACGGACTTCGGCGTGGACCTTCCTCAGAACTGGGTTTCGGGACCCGAGTTTCTGGAGATGCAGGAGTTCTCAACGCTGTTCGAGGGCATCGGCATCGCCGTTCCGACGACGGTGGCGTTTACCGGGTCGGGCGAGCCCGAGCAGATCCAGGCTGCCGGAGCCTCGGGTGATTTCTTCAGCGTCATGAAGGTGAACGCGGCCGAGGGGCGCCTGATCGAACCCGACGACGATGTGCCCGGGGCCACACCGGTCGCGGTTCTCAGCGACGGTTTCTGGAAGCGTCGGTTCGGCGGTGATCCCTCTATTCTGGGGCAGACGATCTACACCAACGGCATCCCGCTCACTGTCGTCGGCGTCCTGCCTCCTGATTTTACGGTCTTCCATCCAGGTTCGAACTTTCCCGAAGGCATCGATGTGTGGACCCCGTTGGCTGGGTTGGTGACGGCGTTCTTCGGCAGCGGAGACTATGCCCAGTTACCGCGCGGCTCCCACTTCATGAACGCATTTGCCCGCATGAAGCCCGGGGTGACGTTGGCGCAGGCACAGTCCGACATGGACGCAGTGGCGATCAGGATGCAGGAGAAATCGCCCGACTATTACGACTTCGACGGCTGGGGTGTCACGGTGTACTCGCTCCACGGGGATCTGGTGGAGGAAGCGCGCCCCGCGCTGCTCATCCTGCTCGGAGCTGTGGTATTTGTGCTCTTGATCGCAGCGGTTAACGTGGCGAACCTGATGCTGGCGCGCTCCGCATCCCGCGAGCGCGAGATCGCCGTTCGCACGGCTCTGGGCGCAGGTCGCTGGCGCATGGTGCGGCAGTTGATGACCGAAAGCCTGACGCTGGCCGTGGTGGGAGGAGCCGCTGGCCTGGCGTTGGCCTTCGGCCTCGTTCGCGCGATAGCGGCGCTTGCGCCGACGACTCTTCCCCGGGGTGGGGAGATCGGAATCGACATGGGTGTGCTGCTGTTCACCGTGGCAATCTCCCTCGGTGCCGGCATCCTGTTCGGCCTCGCGCCCGCGGTCCACACTTTGAAGGGGGATCTGGTGGACTCTCTCAAGGAGGGCGGCCGCGGAGCGACGGGTCTTCGCGGCAAGCACTTGCGCGGTATGCTGGTCGTTTCCGAGGTCATGCTCGCCATCGTCCTCCTCGTAGGCGCAGGCCTGATGATTCGGAGCTTCTCGGAACTGATGGCATCGGATCCCGGCTACGACTCCGAGAACATCCTGACGGTACGCGTGTCGTTGCCGGGGAACACGTACAATGCGAATGGTCAACGCGATTTCTTCGACCGCCTGATCGCCCGGACCGAGGCCCTTCCCGGTGTCCGGTCGGTGGGCGCGATCTCTAGTCTGCCGCTGACTGGCACCGGCGGTTCTGGCACAACGCGAGTCGACCGAACCGAGCAGTTCCCGGAGGACCAGGCCTACGTCGAGGCGGACCGTCGGTACGTGAGTGCGGACTACTTCCCGACGATGGGTATCGACATCGTTCGCGGCCGGAACTTCACTGCGGCCGACGCCGCGGACGCGCCGCTCGTTGCGATCATCGACGAGGAGTTTGCACGCCGGTTCTGGCCCGACGACGAACCGATCGGCAAGCACATCTCGATCGCCTTCAACCCGCCCGTCTGGCGTGAAGTCGTCGGCGTTGTCGCCCACTCACGGACCAACGACCTCGAGACGGTCGGCAGAGAACAGGCATACATGCCGTACCGCCAGGTGCCTTCGGCTGGCATGTTCCTGACCATCCGGACCGAGGGAGCTCCTCTGGCACTGGCGCCCGACGTTCGCGCGGCCGTGTGGGAGTTGGACAGCGACCAGCCTGTCGACGATGTTCAGGCAATGGCAGCGAGGGTCGACCGGGCTCTCGGGCCGACGAAGTTCAACCTGCTCCTGCTGTCGATCTTCGCCAGCGTGGCGTTGGCGTTGGCCGCTATCGGTGTTTATGGCGTCGTTTCATATTCTGTCACGCAGCGCCACCACGAGATCGGGGTCCGGATGGCGCTCGGAGCCGGAGCCGGCGAGGTGCGAAAGATGATCCTGATGCAGGGTCTGATGACTGTTGGGCTCGGTTTGCTTCTCGGGCTCGTAGCCGCGTTCGGCCTCACGCAGTTGATCGCTACCCTGCTGTACAACGTGTCCCCGAGCGATCCGCCGACCTATGCGTCGGTTGCAATCGTCCTGACTGTCACGTCGATCGTGGCTTGTTATCTGCCCGCACTGCGCGCAACACGGGTAGATCCGAGTTCGGTACTCCACCAGGAGTAGAGGGTTGAGCCCGCTTTTCTCACCGGTTGTCGTTGCGAAGCCCGCCGGGCCACCTCGGTGGCGCGGTAGGATACAGACACCGCCGGGGCATGTATTGGCATGGCCCTTGACGGGCCATGCTGCGCGCGCGCCGGGAGAGGGCCGCAGGCGTACTTGACAGTACGTCGAGGAGCCCGACCAAGCGCAACGCAGTAGCGGCGGATCTATCCGGCGCTGCAGCAGACAACTGGTGAAACGAGTTCCAGCCGGTCCAGCGGAGCGATGGAGGCGATCTCGTACGCGGCGGAATCGCCGGGTTGGATCTTCCAGATCGAACCGTCCATCGCAAACGCGATCCATTCGCCGTCAGGAGACCAGGAAGGCCACCACGGGGTACTGCTTCCGGCCGGCGGGAAGTAGAAGTTCTGCATGTAGTTGCCACCGGTGCGGGCGTTGGGGTACACCTGCCCGGAGACGGTCGCGCCGAGGGTCAGGAGCACAAGCAGGGGTAAGCGTCACCGACGAGGGTCTGGCCCGGATCGCGTTCATGGTTGGACTCCTTCTATGGGAAAGGTTACAGGCTGCTGGATTCCGGATGTGAGTTTGACGTCCCGCTCGGTGTAAGCTTCCCTCCATGTCCGACACGGAAATGTTCCGCCTGCTGGCCGACGACGATGTCCGCCTGGAGGCGGATGCACCGGATCTTTCCGACGAGCAGCTTCTCGGGATCTACCGTGTGATGGTGCAGACCCGTGTCTTCGATGCAGCCATGATCGGGTTGCACCGCCAGGGCCGGATCGGTATCTACGGCTCTTCGGAAGGTGAGGAGGCGATCGCCGTCGCTGCGGCAGCGGCCCTGGACGAGCCCGACTGGCTGTTTCCCGACTATCGTGTCCCGGGGGCGTTGTTCGAGCGGGGCGTCACGATGGAAGAGACACTGGCCCAGCTGTTCGGCTCGGCTGCAGACCTCGGTAAGGGGCGGCAGCTGCCCACCCACTATGGCAGCCGGCGGCTGCAGATTGCGTCCATCTCAAGCCCCGTGGGAAACGGCACTCCGCACGCGGTGGGGTTCGCCTGGGCGGCGAAGATCCGGAAGGGTCCCGAGGTCGTCCTGAACTTCTTCGGAGATGGTGCGACTTCGGAAGAAGGATTCCACACCGGTATGAACATCGCCGGAGTACACCGGCTTCCTGTCGTGTTCGTCTGCCGGAACAACCAGTACGCGATATCGGTGCCGCTGCGCCTCCAGACAGCATCGGAGACGATCGCGATCAAAGCCCGAGCATACGGTTTCGATGGCGTTCGCGTTGACGGAAGCGACCCTCTGGCGGTTTACGCGGCCGTTAGCAAGGCGGTCGAGGGCGCCCGGGCCGGAGAAGGCCCCACTCTGATCGAAGGCGTCAGCTACCGTCACGGAGCCCACTCCACATCCGACGACGACACGCGCTATCGCGACCGATCCGAGGCCGATGCGTGGAAGAAGCGGGACCCGATCGCGCGTTTCAGGCGCTATCTGACCGCCCGTGGAATTTGGGACGAGAAAAGGGACGCGGAACTGGTCCGGGAACTCACCGAGGCGGTTCAGCGGGCGATCGACGTGGCGTCCGTTGTTCCGGCGCCCCAGATCGACACCCTATTCACGGACGTCTATCACGACATGCCGCCACACCTGCAGATTCAGCGGGACGAGTTGCTCCGCCACCTCGAGTCTCGGAAGGAAGCCGAGTGAGCCGCGTGAACATGATCGAGGCGTTGAACGATGCCCTCCACGTCGGCATGCGTGCAAATGAGAGCGTGGTGGTGCTCGGAGAGGATGTCGGGCGGCTCGGGGGCGTGTTCCGGGTGACAGCCGGGCTCTTCGACGAGTTTGGCGAGGATCGCGTCCTGGATACCCCGCTGACCGAAACCGGCATCGTCGGGTCCGCCATTGGGATGGCGCTATACGGCCTGCGACCTGTGGCCGAGATTCAGTTCGCTGATTTTGTCTATCCCGCGTTCGACCAGATCGTGAATGAGCTGGCCAAGTACCGCTATCGATCGGGAAATCAGTTCGAGTGCCCGGTGCTCATGCGGATGCCTGTCGGTGGCGGGATTGGTGGTGGCCACTATCACTCTCAGAGCCCGGAAGCCTACTTTGCGCACACGGCCGGCCTCAAAGTCGTCATCCCATCGAACCCTTATGACGCGAAAGGCCTTTTGCTTGCGGCGCTCGAGAATCCCGATCCCGTCGTATTCCTCGAGCCGAAGAAGCTCTACCGTACGACACACGCGGAGGTTCCCGAAGGCCACTACACGGTGCCGATCGGTTCGGCGGCATCGGTCCGGGAAGGCAGCGATGTGACGTTGCTGTGTTACGGGGCGATGGTTCCGGTCTGCGGGAAAGCGGCGGCCTCGGCGGCCGGGGAGGACATCGACGTCGAGGTCATCGACCTCCGGAGCATTCTGCCCCTGGATCTGGACGCCGTCTCGGCATCCGTGGCAAAGACCGGCCGGGTTGTCATCGTCCATGAAGCGCCCCGAACCTGCGGGTATGGGGCGGAGCTGGCTGCCTCGATCGTCGAGCGCTCGTTCTGGGACCTGGACGCGCCGATTGCCCGGGTGACGGGTTTCGACACGCCCTTTCCTTATCGACTCGAGGATGCGTACATGCCGACCGTCGAAAGGATTCTCGAAAGCGTCCGGACGACGGCCCGGGCTTAACCCGCTACACTGCCGGTGCCGGCGGCGACTTTACGATCAACTTGGTCACCAGCATAACGAGGGATGCCGGAATCCAGAAGATGACCGAAAAGAGGGTCGGACCACCGAGCAGATGCGAGGCGGCGTGAGCCCAGTGGTTGATGTCGCCGGAAAATTCCGGAGTGCTGAAGATGTTGATCGTTCCGGTCATGGCCGTTATTGCGATGCCCACGCTGATGATCACACTCGACACGAGGCTCTGAATCGCGATGAGGGCCAGGACCTGAAGGTAGCTGCCGAAACCGGTCGTGTGGACGCGAATCCCGTAGTAAACGAGGCCCGCGAGCAGGACGACCGTCATGCTGAAGTACACGGCCAGCGAGTTGTCGACACCCGCCAGGGATAGACCCAGCCGTGTGAGTCCAACCACTGCCGTCGCAATCAGAAAAACTTTCTGGAACTGGAGCTGGTCTCAATGGATCGACGCAACACTTTATCTTAAAAGGAAGAGGTGGAGTGTATGCGGAAAGGGATGCGATTCGGTTTCACGGCGGCGGAGAAGGCGGAGGTATGGGATCGGTGGCGGCGAGGGGAATCTCTGCATGAGATCGGGCGAGCGTTTGGCAAGCTGTCATCGTCTGTATATTGTCAGCTGGCGCATACCGGAGGCATTCGTCCTCGACCACGACGACGGTCGAGGTTGGCTTTGAGCCTGTCGGAACGTGAGGAGATCTCCCGCGGGATCGCGGCCGAGCAGTCGTTGCGTTCGATCGCAGAGTGTCTGGGGCGTTCACCCTCGACGGTGAGCCGGGAGATCCAGCGCAATGGGGGCTATGATGACTACCGGGCGTCTGTCGCCGATGAACAGGCTTGGAACCGGGCCCGTCGCCCGAAGCGATGTCAGTTGGGTCGCCATCCGCGGTTACGGCGAATGGTGGCGAGGAAGCTCCGGCGGAATTGGTCGCCCGAACAGATCGCCGGCTGGCTGAAGCGATCCTATCCAGAGGATGAGTCGTATCACGTGTCCCACGAGACGATCTATCGCAGCCTATTCGTGCAGGCGCGCGGGGTGTTTAAGAAAGAACTACTTAGACATCTGAGGTCGAGACGAACGATTCGTCGATCCCGACATTCCAGTCACAAAGGTCACGGGAAAGGGGATCTCGCCGATATCGTATCGATTCGTGAGCGCCCGGCCGAGGTCGAAGATCGTGCCGTTCCCGGTCACTGGGAGGGAGATCTGATAGTGGGATCGAACAACACCTACATTGCGACCCTGGTCGAACGCCATACCCGTTACGTGATGTTGGTGAAAGTGTCGGATAAACAGACCAAGACCGTCGTGCCTGCACTGATCAAGCACGCGAAGAAACTACCGACCGAGCTGTATAAATCGCTGACCTGGGATCGCGGCAAGGAAATGGGAGATCATCGGCGGTTTACCCTGGCGACCGACATCGACGTCTACTTCTGCGATCCGCAGAGTCCATGGCAACGTGGTTCCAATGAAAACACGAATGGCCTGCTCCGACAGTACTTCCCAAAGAGAACCGACTTATCGGTGCACTCGCAGGCGCACCTGAACAAGGTGGCACGTGAGCTCAATGAACGGCCGCGTAAGACGCTGGAGTTTGAAACTCCAGCAGAACGATTCAACGCTTGTGTTGCATCGATCGGTTGAGGTGGCAGACATACTCGGAAAAGGTCTTGCCGAATAGCTTCATGGTTTCCCCGGTTGTGCGTTGATCGATCGAGCGATTGTAACGCCTTCTCTGGGTGGACTTACTTCAATTCGATCCAGATTGCCCGGCCAACGCCGATGATGCTGCCGTCTTCGGCATAGAGGACCGTGCCGGCGGTCGATTTTCGGCCCGCGTTGGCGATTGCCCACCCTGCAACGATCGTCCTGTCGCCAACATTGACTTTATCCACGATCCTTGCCGTCAGGCGCCCCAGCAAGCGTGTCTGGTAGCCCTCGATCGCGAAAGCTCCCGGGCAGTCCAGTGCGGACCAGATGAACTCATCCGGTATGTTCTTGCCGTCCGGAGAGACGGACGCGTCCGGAATCCATGGCGATGCGACCATCTGCCGGTCTGCCACCGGACCCGGATATATCTGCATGCCGTCCGGCCGCGACGTGCCGCAGACGAAGCAGTGGGGCAGTGGATGTGTCTCGAATCCACGGTAGGACTTCGATGCCTGAACCGCAGCCTCGAAGCTCGGCGCCGGGGGTGCGGTCACGTCCATCGAAGCCGGTGCGGCCTCGGCGACGATTTCATCGTCATCCATCAGGACGAAGCCGTCATCGGCGGGCTGGAGGTGTAAGCTCCGACCGAGCGGGGGCGGTTTCCACAGAGTCACCTCCACAGGCCCGTCGAAGTGAGCGGCGAGGAGTCCGCAAACGTATCCGCCGTTGCCTGAATCTCTCGGTCCGCAGAAACGCGGGTCGATGATGATGTGGTCGTCGGTCATACCTAACTCAAAGACTATAAGGTCACTCGGTCCGAAAAAAGGGGACAGGCTCCCCTGACCCCTTTGAAGCAGGTTCGGGACATGGTAATAATGCGCAGGATGTTTCCCCGAGTGAAGAAGTTGCCTGTGATGGGACGGATGTTGGCGTTCGTGCTCGCACTGACGTTGGGCGGTTGTGGCGGGTCCTCTGACGAGCAGGGCGTCATCGAGCTGCGGATGGGTGCCGTCAGCGCGCCGGGATCGCTGATCTCGAACACGGCGGACGAGTTCGTCCGGCGCATCAACGAACAGCTTGCCGGACGTGTGAACCTGAGCTTCTTCGGTTCCAGCCAGCTCGGCAACGACGAGGTCATGCTCCAGAAGCTGAAGCTGGGGACCATCGATTTCTCGATTCCCTCCACGATCATGTCGTCGATGGTCCAGGAGTTCGGCCTGTTCGAGATGCCCTACCTGGTCCGGGATCGAGAGCACATACGTCAGGTGGCGGACGAAGTCTTCTGGCCGCGGCTGGCGCCGGCAGCCGCCGAGAAGGGCTACAAGGTGCTTGCGCTGTGGGAGAACGGGTTTCGCCACATCACGAACGACGTCCTCCCTATCCGAACGCCGGGGGACCTGGCCGGCATCAAGCTGCGAACGCCGCGCGGCGAATGGCGTGTGAAGCTCTTTCAGGTGTTCGGCGCCAGCCCGACGCCCATGCCACTCTCGGAAGTCTTTGTCGCCCTCCAGACGGGAGTGATCGACGGCCAGGAAAACCCGATCGCTCAGGTGACGAGCTACAAGTTCCAGGAGGTTCAGAGGTACCTGTCGCTGACGAGCCACGTCTACAGTCCCGCCTACCTGCTGACCGGTGCCGACCGTTGGCCGAGGTTGCCCGCAGAAATTCGAAGTGCGATAGAACAGACCGCGCGCGACATGTCCGACTGGGTCTATGCGGAGGCCGAACGTCTCGACAGGGAGTTGCTCGAAGAACTCCGAGGCACCGGCATCGAAATCAACGAAGCCGACCGGGATAGTTTCCTCGCGGCCAGCCAGCCGATTTATGACGAGTTCGGGACGACCATCCCGGGCGGACGGGAAATGATTGAAACCGCCATGGCGCTGGCCAACCAATAACCTTCCCTTGCTCGGATTCCTGACGAGACTTGCGCGTCCCCTCCGAACGTCATTGGAATGGCTTTCCCTGGGATTGATGAGCTCGCTGGCCCTGGTCGTCGTCGCCGGAGTGGTGTTCCGCAAGGCGGGCGCCGCGCTGGTCTGGTACGACGAGGTCGCGTCCATCCTCCTGGTATGGCTGACTTACTACGGCGCATGCCTGGCGGCACTCGACCGCGCCCACATCGGGTTTCCAAAGCTCGTCGGGAAGCTGAAGGGAACCAGCCTCCTTGCGGTGCTGATAATCCGCGAGACCGTGGTCATCGCCTTCTTCGGGCTCGTGGCCTGGGCTGGCTGGAGGGTGCTGTTGATCCTCGACGGCACATACCTGGTGAGCCTTGGGTGGGTGCCCGCGCAGGTGACACAGTCGGTCATACCCATTGGCGCCATCCTGTTCATCCTGTCTGAAGCGTCCGCGACCGCCGTCTGGTTGCGATCTCAGTCCGAGCGGATTGATCGATGATCCTGCTGCTCCTCTTCGTCGGCCTGCTGGCGCTTATCCTGATCGACGTGCCAATCGCCATCGCTCTTGGCGTAGTGGCCGCCATCGCGATCGCGGTGGTCGATGGGGTGGCGTTCCTGCCGAACGTTGCGCTCGTCCTCTTCGACGGTGCCCGCAAGTTCACGCTGATCGCGATTCCCCTGTTCATACTCGCCGGCGCGATCATGAACGCGTCCGGGATTTCGCGGCGGCTGATCGCATTCGCTTCCGCCGTTCTGGGCTTTGTCCGAGGCGGCCTGTCGATGGTCACGATCGGCACGTCACTGTTCTTTGCCGAGATATCCGGATCTGCGGTGGCCGACGTTGCCGCGCTCGGGTCGATCCTGATCCCGGCCATGGAGCGAAAGGGGTACCCGAAGGAGTTCGCCGCGTCGGTCATGTCGTCCTCGTCGACCCTGGCCGTCGTGATCCCACCGTCGCTCCCGATGATCCTGTACGCGGTCATGTCGGGCAGCTCGGTCGTCGAGCTCTTCGTAGCTGGAATCGTCCCGGGTGTGCTCGGCGGCCTCCTGATGATGGGCATGGCGTACTACATCTCGGTGCGGCACGGATTTCCCGTCGAGGAAGCGTTCAGGTGGCGACGTGTCGCGTCAACGTTCAAGGATGCGGCCTGGGCCCTGACGCTTCCGTTGATCATCCTCGGGGGCATTTTCGGCGGTTGGGTGACCGCGACCGAAGGCGCCGGGCTTGCGGTGGTCGCCGCGATCGTGATCGGAGGGTTGATCTACAGGGAGCTGGACTGGCGAGCGATGCGGGAAGCGATGGTCGACGGCACCCGGCAGACCGCCGTCGTCATGCTGCTCGTCGCGACGTCGGCATTGCTCGGCGACTTTCTGACCTCGGTTCAAGTACCCCAGCGAGTCGCGGCCGGGATCATCGGTCTGACCGAAAACCCGCTGGCCATCATGGCGCTGCTGAACCTGTTTTTCCTCGCCGTCGGCCTGTTTCTGCATTCGGCGGCTGCAATCATCCTGGTTGTCCCGATTGTCATGCCTCTTGTGCTCGCGGCGGGAATCGACCCGGTGCACTTCGGCCTTGTGGTCACGCTCAACCTCGGGATCGGTCAGCAGACCCCTCCGGTGGCGAGTGTACTGGTTACGGCTTGCTCCATTGCAAAAGCCGACGTGTGGGAGGTGACCAAAGTGAACGTGTACTTCATCGCAGTTCTTCTTGTCGTGCTCTTGCTCGTCAGCTACGTTCCGGCGGTCCCGATGGCACTGGTGGAGCTGCTTTATAGGTAAGGAGTTGTAGGTGCGGTCTATGACCGCACTCCGATGTGCGCTCATAGAGCGCACCTACAGTTTGGTTGTTGGTATACTGGCGCGAAGCATCATGCAGATAGACCCTCAAAAGTGCGTCGCCTGCGCGAACTGCATCCCGGTCTGCCCGATGGGTGCGATCTGGGTCGATACCGCGAAGAACCGCGCGACGATCGACTATGACGAATGCGTCGAGTGCGGGACGTGCTTCCGCGGCATGAGCCAGGAGCACCTCAACCCCACGTTTGTACGTACGGTTCGCAGCCTGGCCAAGATCTTTCGTTTCCGCTTCGAGCCTGAACCGGATGTCTGCCCGACAGGCGCGTTCGTGATGGAAGATCTGGAATGGCCCCGGATTGCGCGCCGGGTCTTCAGCGATCCGCTAGTCGAACACACATCGACCGGAATTACCGGCCGGGGGACTGAAGAGGTCAAGACGAACGACGTCGCGCATCGTGTCGCAATAGGCGAGGTCGGCTACGTCGTCGAGTTCGGCCGCCCCGGCACCGGCGTCCGATTTCATCATATCCAGACGATGACGATGGCCCTGGCCGCTATCGGCGTCACGTTTGAGCTCAACAACCCGATCACCCATCTTATGACCGACAAGGGGGTCGGCACGCTCAAGCAAGACTTGCTGAACGAGAAGATCATGTCCGCGATCGTCGAGGTCAAGACGCCGCTGGCAGACGTCAAGAAGGTGCTCGACACGGTCAGCCGGGTGGCGAAGGACATCGACACGGTCGTCGCGCTCGGTGCATCGACGCGTTGCGATGGTTCCGGCGAGGACACGCTGCTGGCGCCTCTGCTTAGCGAACTGGGCTACACGTTCGAACGCGCAAAGACGAATATGGGGCTGGGTCGTGTGACGAACGTGCAGGCAATGGAAGAGTCACTCGCGTTCAAGTAATGCGGGCGTGGGGGGACCGTCCCCGAGGGGTTCCCGCAATCGAACGTTTGCCGGTCTGACCGAGCTCTCAGAAGCGAAGGCCGCTGAAGAGGACGGTGGGCCCGACGCTAATATTGGAGGCGCAAAGTGACGAACACCTTGCATCGGTACGGTAGCGCCGAGACGTTTCGGGACGATTACATCGTTTTTGCGATGCCGTCCAAAGGCAAGAACGACGAGGGCGCGCTGGAGAAACTGCAGACGTTCCTGAGGATCTGCGTTCGCCATGATCCTTCGAACATCGGTGCGTCCGGGCGGAGCAGCTACCGGCCTTCGAAGAAGCTTGCGCCGGACGTTCACTGGAAGCGCGACCTGGGGACCGATTTCGATGGCGTCATCGATGAGATGGAGCGGCCCGGTCCTGCCTCCGCCGTCTTCGATTCCCGCGAAAAGGCCGTGGGCTGCCTGGGTGAAGTGATTCAGGAAGACCTGGGTCTTTCGGTCAACATCAGTACGTCGGTCGAGGGCGCGCGCGCAGCCGGCCATGCCTGTGGTATCAATCGGCACAGCGTCGAGTATTCGCTCGGGTTCATCGACCCCCACGACCATCTACCCCGCAACCAGGTTCTGGAGTTGGCGACGATGTGCGGCCACGGGATGGTGTCGTTCGGACTAGCCCAGAAGATGATCGACATGGTTCGCGAGGGTCGCCGGACACCGGAGCAGGCGGTCGCGACGCTGGCGCGTTTTTGTCCCTGCGGCGTCTACAATCCCTCCCGGGCGATGCGCCTGATCGAGGACGCGCGCAGCCACAAATAGTGACCGAAGTCCTGCCCCATTTGACCCCGCCCGTCGAAACCCGATAAGCTCTTTTTGCCCGCCCTTCCCGTTTCCATAACTTGGAGGAACAAGTCTTGATCTCGCGAGAACAACTGTTCGGCAACCCTGACAAAGCGCACGCACGTATCAGCCCCGATGGGCGGAAACTCGCCTACCTGGCGCCTTGGAACGGTGTCCTGAACGTCTGGGTCGGATCGGTCGGCGACCTGTCTGGGGCGAAAGCCGTCACAAAGGACACCCACCGGGGAATTCGGTCGTTTTCCTGGGCCTACACCAGCACGCATGTGCTCTACGCGCAAGACAAGGACGGGGACGAGGACTGGCACATCTACTGCGTCGATCTCGACAGCGATGGTGTGCGGGATCTGACGCCGATCGAGAAGATCGCCGCGCGCATCCAGGGCGTCAGTCACCGGAGTCCCGAAGAGATTCTCGTCGGAATCAACGATAGAGGCGAACGGCAGCTCCACGATCTGCACCGGGTCGACATCACGACGGGGAAACGGACGCTCGTTCAGGAGAACCCCGGCTTCGCGGGCTTCCTGACCGATCTGGATTACCGAGTGCGTTTCGCGTTAACGTTCACACCCGAGGCCGGCCACCTGTACCTGAAGCCGGATGGCAAGGGTGGCTGGACCGAATTCACCCGGATCGATCCGGTCGATGCGATGACGACGCATCCGATCGGCTTCGAGAAGACCGGCAATCGGTACTACCTGCTCGACAGCCGTGGGCGCGACAAGAGCGCCCTAAAGGCCGTGGATCTGGAAACGGGCGCAGAGGAGTTGATCGCCCAGAGCGAACGCGCGGACATCGACGAGGTCATCGCGCATCCTGTGGAGAGGCGCATCCAGGCCGTCAGCGCGAAGTATGCACGCCAGGAATGGCAGGTCCTGGACCCCGATATCGCAGCGGACATGGAGTACCTGCGGGGTGTCGCCGACGGCGAGATCTCGGTCACCAGCCGTACTCTGGACGATCGTTACTGGACCGTGGCGTACTTGATGGACACGGGACCGGTTCGGTTCTATCTCTACGATCGGGCGAACAGAAATGCCGACTTCCTGTTCACTGCGCATGCCGAGCTGGACGACCTGGAGCTCGTGCCGATGCACTCCGAAGTGATTACCTCACGGGACGGTCTGGAACTGGTCAGCTACCTGTCTCTTCCCGCCGCGAGCGATCCCGATAAGACCGGGAGGCCGCCAAAACCCGTGCCGATGGTCCTGCTGGTCCACGGCGGCCCCTGGGCCAGGGATGAATGGGGATTCGACCCGCAGCACCAGTGGCTTGCCGACCGCGGTTATGCCGTGCTGTCGGTGAACTACAGGGGTTCCACCGGCTTCGGTAAGGATTTCATCAACAGGTCCAACCTTGAAACGGGTGGCGCGATGCACGACGACCTCATCGACGCGGTCGAGTGGGCGATATCAGAAGGCATTGCGATACGGGACAAGGTTGCCATCATGGGGGGCAGCTACGGTGGTTACGCCACACTGGCGGGTTTGACGTTCACGCCGGATGTCTTTCGGTGCGGAGTCGATATCGTCGGGCCGTCGAACCTGATCACGCTGATGGAGAACCCGCCGCCTTATTGGATGCCGTTGATGTCGATGATGAAGGTTCGCATGGGGGACTTCACGACCGAGGAGGGAAGAGAGTTTCTCAAATCCCGATCGCCTCTGTTTTTTGTCGACCGCATCAAGCGACCGCTATTGATCGCACAGGGCAAGCATGACCCACGCGTGAAGCAGGCCGAATCGGATCAGATCGTGGAAGCGATGGCCGGAAAGGGAATCCCAGTCACCTACATGCTGTTCACCGAGGAAGGGCACGGGTTCGCCAAACCCGAGAGTCGGATGTCGTTCTATGCGGTCGCTGAGGCGTTCTTGTCCGAGCATCTGGGCGGCGACTTCGAACCGATCGGAGACACGTTCGAGGGTGCTGCCTTCGAAGTTCCCAGCGGTGCCGAAGGCGTACCCGGCCTCGCCGACGCGATCCGAGGGCGGCAAGCAGCGTCCTGAGGGGGACGCCTCAGCCCATGAGCCCGGCCACACCTTTTGTCGAACTGGACGCGGTCGGCGTCCGGTTCGGCGAATACTCTGCTCTCGAAGACACCACTCTCTCGATCAACCCGGGACAGTTCGTAGCGATAGTCGGTCCGACCGGCTGCGGTAAATCGTCTCTCTTGAATATGGTTGGCGGCCTGCTGATGCCGACCTCGGGTGCTGTTCGCGTTGATGGACAGACCGTTCGAGGCGTCAATCCGCATGCCGCATACATGTTCCAGCACGACGCTCTGTTTCCGTGGCGGCGGGTGATCGACAACGTCGCTTTCGGCCCCCAGCTACGGGGATTGCCCGCCGCCGCCGCCCGTGATGATGCACGCCGGTGGCTCGATCGCGTCGGCCTTCACGGGCTGGAGCATCGATACCCACACCAGTTGAGCGGTGGGCAGCGGAAACGTGCCGCGATGGCGCAGGTCCTGGTCAACGGCCGGCCCCTTCTCCTGATGGATGAGCCGTTCGGTGAGCTGGACGCCCAGACACGGGCGTTGATGGAGAACGAGCTACTGGACTTGTGGTCGGAGACCGGCGCCACCGTTCTGTTCGTGACGCACGACCTGGGCGAGGCGATCGCTCTGGCCGACCGCGTCGTGCTGATCGGCTCGGGACCCCGAGCGCGGGTGATTGCGGACCACAAGGTGGATCTGCCGCGGCCGCGGGATATTTTCGAAGCGAGATCGATGCCCGGCTTTGCCGAACTCTACGACTCGGTCTGGTCGAAACTGAAAGGGGAGGTGCTGACCGCCTATGAGCGCAGTCGTTCGGGAGCGTAGACGCGGGCTCGTGCGCGCGATCCAGTTGGGGATTCTGGTCCTGGTGATCGGCGGGTGGGAGGTTGGTGCGCGAACCGGCGTGCTGGACACCTTCTTCTTCTCGCAACCGTCGGCGTTCCTGGGCCGGGTCTGGGAGTGGCTGGTGTCGGGCGAGAACACGATGCTGGGGGGACGGACTATCTACCAGCACATCGCGGTCACGCTCGAGGAGATGATCGCGGCGTTTGTTATCGGCGTGGCATTCGGAGTTTCGAGCGGCTTTGCGCTCGGTCGCTCCGAGTTCTGGTCGCGCGTGTTCAACCCATACATCCAGGTGCTGAACGCTCTGCCGAGACTCGTACTGGCGCCGATCTTCGTGCTCCTGCTGGGCATCGGGGAAGCGTCGAAGATTGCGCTGGGAGTGTCGCTGGTCTTCTTCATCGCGTTCTTCAACGCCTACCAGGGTGTGCGCGACGTGGACCCCAGGCTGGTCGACAACGCACGCATGCTGGGCGCAACGGACCGCCAACTGACGCGCTACGTGCTGTTGCCGTCGGCAATGACCTGGATATTCTCCAGCCTGCACACTTCGGTTGGTTTCGCCCTCGTCGGTGCAGTGGTGGGCGAGTATCTGGCCGCGGCTCGCGGTCTGGGATGGGTTATTTCGCAGGCCCAGGGTAATTTCGATTCGGCGGGAGTCTTCGCAGGCATGACCATCCTGTGTATGATCGTCATCGTTGTGGAAATCGGAGTAAGCCGCCTCGAGCGGCGGCTGCTGGCGTGGAAGCCGTCGCGCTCGGGAGAGTTGCTTGCTGCATAAGGTTCTGCCACAGGTTGCTAGATCGGTTGTCTTTGTCTGCTTGCTGGTCGTCTCAGGGTGTTCGGAGGCCTCTGTGCCCGCTCGGCCCGACGGGCCCGAGGTCCCTCAACTGCAGGTCGCCGTCGGCGGGCAGGCCCAGTTCGTGTATCTCCCCCTGACGCTGGCAAGCAAGCTCGGTTACTTTGCCGAAGAAGGACTGACCGTAGAGGTCGCCGATGTGCGTGGAGGCTCGCAGGCTCTGGCCGCGCTGATGGGCGGTTCGGTCGACATCGTCTGCGGCTTCTACGAGCACACGATTCGCGCGCAGGCACGGGGAAGGGACCTGGTGATGGTCGCACTGTTCGACCGGGTACCCGGCCTGGTCCTCATGGTTGGTGCGAACCATGCTGATGAAGTCCGCTCGATCGCCGATCTTGTCGGTCAGCCGTTTGGGGTGACCGCGGCGGGATCATCTACCGATGCGATGGTCAAGTTCTTGCTGAGCAAGAACGGGCTCGATCCGCAGGCGATCCCCGTCGTGACGACGGGGACGATGACGATGGTGGCTGCTATCGAGCAAGACCAGGTGTGGGGCGGTGTGACGGTCGATCCGCTTGCACTCAAGCTCGAGCGCGACGGCAGCGCCGTGCCGCTCTACGACACGCGGACCGAGGAAGGGACTCGTGACGTGTTTGGCGGACCTTGGCCGGCCGGGGGTCTCTACCTGTCCCGGGAGTTCGCCGAGGCGAATCCGCGGACCGTTCAGGCCGTGGTGAATGCCGCTGTGCGCGCCCTGGACTACATCGCCACGCATTCGGCGGAGGAGATCGCCGAGCACGTCCCGGAGTTCTGGGTCGAGGGAGACCGTGAACTCTACGTGGAGGCCTTGGAAGCGAACCTCGGCATGTTCAGCCGAGACGGACAGATGCCCGCTGACGGACCCGCCAACGTGCTGGAGACCCTGCTGCTCGTCGACTCGACGATCGATCCCGCCGCGATCGACCTCGAAGCGACATACGACAATTCCTACGCAGCTCGTTCCCCAAAGCTGTAGCGGCGCTCTATGAGCGCCGAAATCATATCCGGAAAGTTTCTTCGGCGGTCATAGACCGCCGCTACAGTAGAGCTTCGAATTGGCGTTTGCAGAAGTAGGTTCCGGCCAAAGGGGATGAGATCCGCCTTACTGTAGCGGCGCTCTATGAGCGCCGAAATCAATGACCGGAAGTTTCTTCGGCGGTCATAGACCGCCGCTACAGGGGATGCTACTGCGGTCCGACGCCGGGAAGACCGCTCGGCTCGGGTTCGGCGTGCCACGGGAAGGGTCCGGCGTCTCGCTGCTCGGGATAGACCTCGTTCAGCGTGTCGCCTTCATACAGGCGGCCGTTCTTCATCACGTGGCTGATCGTGTTGGTGTTCCGGATGTTCTCGAGCGGGTTGCGGTCGAGGATCACCAGGTCGGCGAGCTTGCCGGCCTCGATCGATCCCACGTCACCGTCCAGGCCGATGGCATCAGCGCCGACAATTGTTGCCAGGCGGAGGGCGTCGTGTTCGGAGAGGCCATTCGACTGCATCGCCCACAGCTCCCAGTGGTACCCCAGTCCCTGCAATTGACCGTGACTGCCGATTCCGGCGCGGCCACCGGCCTCGACCAGATCGCTGACGAACTTCGCGTGGCCTTCGAACACGTGTTCTTCTTCCATGAACCATCCTCCCGGTCCGGGCCCCGTGCCCTGCCCCCGACGTCGAGTCCTCTGGTCCAGCTCCGCGTGCGGTGTAAAACGGGCCAGCTTTTCGTCGTCGTGCGGGTTCTCGCGCGTGTAGTAGTAATTCTCCGCCCACGGCCCTCCGTAGGCAACGAGCAGTGTCGGTGTGTAGACGGTGCCCGCGGCTGCGACGACCCGGACGGTGTCCTCGTAGAGTGGAAACACCGGGAGCGAATGCTCGTGACCGGGATAGCCGTCGATGAACTGGGTCAGGTTCATCTTCAGGTCCAGGGCGCCTTCGGTCGTGGGCATCAACCGCTGTTCCCGCGCGGCGTTTATGATCCATTGGCGCTGCTGCCGGTTTCCCGCGACGTACATCTTGATCGTCTTCGTGTCGTAGTACTCGCTGTAGCGCTTGAGGATGCGGTCGGCATGTTCCTGGTCGCGGACCTGCTCGGCCCAGAACACTCCGGGTCCGGTCGAATAGATCCTCGGCCCGAGCATGTTGCCGGCTTCGACATGGTCGCCGTAGCTCAGGACGTCGGTCGTCGCGGTCTGCGGGTCTCGGGTTGTCGTCACGCCGTACGCCAGGTTTGCGACGTAGGGCCACGCCGCCGACTTGTGGATCTCCCAGTTCGGCCGCAGGTGCGCATGCACGTCAACGAATCCGGGGATGATAGTCTTTCCGGTGAGGTCGATCGTCTCGGCTCCCGCTGGCACGTCTAGGCTACCGCGCGGCCCGACCGCTTCGATCCGGTTGTTGCGGACGATCAGATCCGCGTTCTCGATGACCTCGTCGTCGAGCATCGTGATGACGCGTGCCCCGCTGAGGACCGCCACACCGGTCGGATTGTCACGGGCAGCCTCGACCGCGATCCGGATCTCGTCGGGTTCGTAGCGAGGATCGTCTTCTTCTTCGGCCTCCTCGTCCTGCTCGCCGCTCTCCTCCTCTTCGGCCTCCTCGAGGCTTTCTTCGAATTCCCTCGCCGCCGCCAGGTCGTAGACGATGTGGGCGTTTCCGATCGACCAATGGACGTTGGCTCCATCGGCGCTCCATGCGGGAAACTGCCCGCCGATGTCGGTGAGGCGGCGCGTCGGGAAGGCGGCGTTGTCCGGGTTGGCAACCGAAACGCTGGGAGTGTCACCCCCCACATACGGTACCGTCACGACGTAAAGCTCGCTGTTGACTTCAGCCAGAGCCTGCTTGCCGTCCGGTCCCATCAACACTAGCGAAGCCGAAGGCGCGTTTTCCGCGTCCGGGGGCTTCACGCCGGTCACCCGGATGTGCTCCCGTTCGTCGGTGTTGTCCCAACGCACCGAGAGGAGTCCCCGGTTCGAGCTGTAGAGATGGATGCGTCCCGCATCCGTCGTGAAGTGGGGTCGCGTCCTGCCGTCGGCCGGTCCGATGCCGATCGCTTCGCCGCCATCGGCGGGGATCCAGGCGAGTTCTGCCGTCGCTCCGGAGATGCCGGAGCTGGTGTCTTCACGGAAAGTCTGGGCGGAGTCGCGAAGGAATGCGATCCGGGCGCCGTCGGGCGACCAGGCGGGCTGTCTGTAGAGTGCCGGAGTCTCGGTCAGACTCTCCGGCTCGCCACTTCCGTCGGCGCGTGTCCGGTAGATATGGCCGCCGTCTTCCGACCATATCGGGTACGCCACCCACTCGCCGTCGGGCGACCATGTGGGCTGCGCTTCGATCGCGTCCATATCCGTCAGTCGGCGTGGCGTTCCGTCGGGATAGCCCATTACGTAGAGCCGGTCCATCGCTACGAAGGCCAGTTGTTCGCCGTCGGGTGAGGGAACCGCGTCCCGGATCTGCCGCGTGATGAACGTCGGGGCGTCATCGACGGGGTAGTCGAAGTTGACTTCCGGCCCGATGCCGATGTCGACCTCGGCTGAGATCTCTATGTTTCTGGCGTCCCCTCCCTCGACCGGGACCGACCACAGCTGCCCGTCGTAGGAGACGACGAGGCTCATCGAATCCGGTGTGAACGACATGGCGGGCAGCACATCACGGCTCGCGCGGGATTCCTGATCGTCCCGCTGGATCGGGTAGGCGAGCCAACGCTCCTCGCCGTTGCCCAGGTTACGGAGTCGCAGCCCCGTCTGGGCGTCGTGTCGCGTGCCGTAGACGAGCCACTGTCCGTCGGGCGACAGCGTCGGCCGGAATGCCGAACCGAACCGCGAAGAGCGCCGGTGGGTCTCTCCAGTGTCCCGGTCGTAGACGGCCAGCTGGTATTGGGGGAAGATCGCGTTGTACTGCCAGTCACCAGTCCGATCGGAGTACCAGATGTAGCGTGGATCCGGTCCAAAAGCCGGACCTACCGTTTTCAGGTTATCGGGTTCGGTGATGAGCTGAACCCCCGCGCCGCCATCCTTGTGGAACATCCACAGCTTGAGGTTGCCCGACCGGAGGCCCGAGCGCGAAACGACGATGTAGTCGCCGTCCGGCGTCCACACCGGCGACTGGTACCGGTGGCTTTTGGCCTCGGTCAGGGGTCGGGACTCCTCGGTCGCGATGTCAAAAATCCACAGGTTCTCGCCGCCGTTCCGGTCCGATGTGAAAACGATTTCGGCGCCGTCCGGGCTGAAGCGGGGCTGCCCGTCGAAGGCCATGCCGTCGGTGATTCGTGTCGCAGATCCGCCCGCGATCGGAATGGTGTAGAGGTCGCCGAGCAGGTCGAACGCTATCATCTCTCCGTCCGGGCTCACGTCGATCGACATCCAGGAGATTTCGTCGGCGGTGTAGGTCAGCCGCCGCGCTTCCTCGAGCGGGAGCGGATTGTCTTCGTCTTCCTCCTCGTCAGCGACTTCTTCGGCGCCGGATTGCTGGCCCAGCGCGACGGCCTGTGTAGGGCCGATTGCTGCCGCGACCAGCAGGAAACTGAGAAAGAACACAACGGTGCGGCTACGGGTAAGACTCATCGGACTCTCCCATGGATGTCGTTTTCGGATTGGGCACCATGATCGCATACCGGACCGCCTGTTCCCATTTTCCCGGTAGAACAAATCACTCTGCGTTCCGAGAACGCGGGGCGGGCAGGGAGGGATCGGCTTTTTCTTCGGGCGCGATCGACCGATCCACGTCGTGGCCTGTCGCGCGTGCGATGACGTAGTGCAACTGGCGTACACCTTCGGTTAGCGCGGCGGGCCCCGGCTGCAGGATATAGGTCGATTTCACTTCGTAGAGATGATCGTCCCTGACGGCGCGGACCCCGGCCCAACCTTCCCGCTCGCGTACGAAGTCGGCATTGAATCGCACGCCACACCAAGAGCCGATCACGATTTCCGGGTCCTTGCCGGCGACCCGCTTCGGGTCGAGGATGCGGTCCTTGGCGAGCGGCTGCTCTCGGAGTCCCGGAAACAAAGACTCGCCACCTGCGATCTCCAAAAGCTCATCGACCCACCGGATGCCGCTGATGAGGGGATCGTTCCATTCCTCGAAAAACACGCTGGGTCGGTGGTCAAAACGAGAAGCCGACGCTTCGATGGCCCGAAGATCCGAGGTGAGCCGGTCAGCCAGAGCGAGGCCCTTTTCCTCAACCCCCACGATGCGTGCGACGGTGACGATCATCTCGAGGATTTCCGCGACGCTTCTCTGGTTGAATGTGAAGACGGTGACGCCGCGCCGGATCAACTCGGCCGCGATGTCGGCCTGAAGGTCCGAGAAGGCAAAGACGAGGTCTGGCTCGAGCCCGATAATCTTGTCGAACTTTGCGTTGATGAACGCCGACACCTTGGGCTTTTCCCGGGCTTCGGGAGGCCGGACGGTGTAGCCGGAGATACCGACAATGCGGTCCTGCTCGCCGAGCAGGTAGAGCGTTTCCGTCGTTTCTTCGGTCAGACAGATGATGCGGCGTGGATAGTCTGTTGGCGTAGATATCGACCGGTTCCGCACAGGTGACGACTCCTGATCAGCTGCCCGGTTTCAGGAGGCGGATCGCGTCTTCGGCGATTTGACGGACTTTCTCGGACGGGACGATGTCGTCCCCGAAGGTCTGAAGAGCGGAGGGCGCCCAGGTCTTGATGTCGGGCCGTACCGTGCCGGCTTCTTCGATGATGCGGTTCAACGATCGCCACTCTGCCATCCAGCTGGCCGGCTCATTCGAAGCAAGCTTGTCTCGGATGGCTTCCAGCCTGCGGATCCACTCCAGTTCCTGACTCATCGGACACGCTCACGTTGCGGTCTTGCTGCCCATAAGTAGGTGGAGAATGGGCAACTTCTGCCGGGATTCCGTTCGTCGAGGCCAATCTTGTCGTGTGCTGGGGCGGGCATGCCGTTTCGCGTACTGAGTACGACTACACGAAAGGTGTTGGGTACCATATGGGGTTGCGTGGCCTCGATGTTTGCACAGGCTGCGGTCCGGGCGCTATGAAAGGCCCGATGAAGGGAGCTGCCCTCGGCCATGCCAAGCAGCGGTTGCGCGATGCCCGCTACGTGGGTCTGACCGAGCCCGGGATCATCGCGGCTGAACCGCCGAACGCGATAGTCAACCACCTTGTCGTCCTGCCGGACATTGAGAAACGATTGGAGGCGTTCGTGCGCATCGGCCACGGCGTCATAGTTTTTCCCGGCGGCGTGGGTACCGCAGAGGAAATTCTGTACTTGCTAGGTGTGCTGATGGACCCAGCCAACGTGGATCAGTATCTACCGGTCGTGTTCACCGGCCCGAAGGAAAGCCGGGACTACTTCGAGCAGCTCGACCATTTCGTCGC
Source organism: Terriglobia bacterium (assembly GCA_965206125.1). GTDB lineage: Bacteria > Acidobacteriota > Terriglobia > 20CM-2-55-15 > 20CM-2-55-15 > CAXWPM01. The sequence continues at coordinate 39,561 of CBDBIN010000011.1, read as the reverse complement.
CGAGACACTCGGCGATGAGGCGCGCAACCGCTATCTGATCATCATCGACGATGCGCCCGAGGTTGCCCGGCACATGGCGCGAAAGATTCGCGAGGTTCGAGCCCAGCGGCGTAAACGTGGCGATGCCTTCTACTTCAACTGGCTGTTGAACGTTCCCGAAGACTATCAGCGTCCGTTCGAGGTCAGTCACGAGGCGGTCGCGAATCTGGTGCTCCACCGCGATTTGCCGACCCACGAACTGGCAGCGAATCTACGCCACGCCTTCTCGGCCATCGTGACGGGAAACGTCAAAGAGCATGGGATTCGACTGATCCGACGGCACGGACCGTTTGAGATACATGGGGATCGCGCCATCATGGGGTTGTTGGATACTGTTCTTGGAAACTTCGTCGATCAGGGCCGCATGAAAATTGCCGAAGGGTCCTACGAACCCTGCTATCGAGTCGTCGCGTCGTAGCCGTGGTGCGGTCTATGACGTCTATGACCGCCCATTGTTCGCGTCATAAGAGCGCCTTACAGCTTTAGACCAGCCCGCTCCGAGGAGCTTCTGGCCAGAAGAGATTGTCGACCGCTCAGCCCCATCTTTTTGAATTCTCGGCAAATTGAGTTAATTAATATAAATATTGATTAAAATAATATATTGACTAGTATTTATGAATATTATTCTAATGGATCATCCAAATGGCATCTGACTGGCAAGCCTTATCCGACCTCTTGCACGGGCAACCGTTCGTCATCGAGCGTGTCCGAATCGCCGGCACCGACACCGCGGTCGAGGGTAGCTTCGAGCCGCCGACCCTGGCCCAACTTGCGGTGGAGGATCAGGTTTTCGTCGTCGCATTCGTCCGATGCCACGGATCGATCAAGCGCATGGAAAAGTCTTTCGGTGTCAGCTACCCCACGATCAAGAATCGGCTCAACCGGATCGCCGATCAACTCGAGTTTGTAGAGATTTCCGAGGCCGAGGATCGATCCAAGATCCTGTCGATGCTCGAAACCGGCAAGATTTCCGCGGCCGAAGCCATCGAACTGCTGAAGGGCACAACGAGGAGGAGGGATGATGAATGAAGAAAGTCGACGAGTCCTGGACATGCTGGCCGAAGGAAAGATCAACGCCGACGAAGCTGAACAATTGCTGAGGGCCCTCGGTTCCCCGGTCGATGACCGAGGCGGGACCGGAGCCGCGCCGAAGGAAAAAGGTAAGAAGCCACGATTCCTGCGGATCATGGTCGAAGGCAAAGGCGGGGGAGGAGAAGAAGGGAGCGAGAGTGCCAACATTCGCGTACCTCTCAGCTTTATCAAAGCGGGCATCAAGCTGGGGGCCTGCATCCCGGGCGACAAGGGAGACCGTATTCGGGACAAGCTGAAGGAAAGAGGGATCGATCTTGACGACCTCCAGAAGAACCTCGGTTCCGTAGAAGATGTCATGGCGGGGCTCGGTGATCTATGCATCGAAGTTGAGGGCAAGAACAAAGAAACCGTGCGAATAGTCTGCGAGTGATGAAAAAACTCTCCAGATTGTCCCAAGCCGCTTGACCAACTGCCGTTGACCGGTTCAAGCTCGGTACCGATGGGCAAGACACACTCCGGTACCCGAGAGCGATCTGCTCGTTCCTGTGTTCAAAATAGCCGTGAGATTCAAGACGGATTCGAACACCTTTCGACCGGTTCAGAAAAGGAGAACGACAAGTGTTAGGTGATTTCAAGGCGGCCTTTCGTTCGCTCATGCGCCGACCCGGTTACACGCTCGTGATTGTGGCAACCCTTGCAGTCGTCATTGGCTGCAACACCGCGATCTTCACTCTGCTCAACACGGTGTTGATACAGCCATTGGCGTATGCGGAACCGGACCACCTCGTTTCGATGTTTGAAAACAACCGGCCACAAGGCCTGGAACAGGTCGCAGTTTCGGCGCCGACCTACCTCGACTGGCGGGAGCGCTCGCGCTCGTTCTCCGAGATGGCGGCCTTTCGCTACCTTGGACACACTTTGAGTGACGCCGACAACGACCCCGAGCGTATCGTGAGCCTTGAAGTCTCTCCCTCGTTGTTTCGCGTGTTGGGGGTCAGCCCGACAATTGGACGTGCGTTCGTCAACGAAGAGGAGATCCTCGGCAGTTCTCCCGTTGTAATGCTGAGCTACGCATCCTGGGCCAACCGATTTGGCAGCGATCCAAATATCATCGATTCCTCTATACGGCTGGACGGTCGCCCCTACACCGTGGTGGGCGTGATGCCGGCCGGATTCGAGTTTCCTCCATCCGATGCCGATGCCGAGGCGTGGCTACCGGTACAGATGCTGACGGATGGCCAGCGACCCCGGTTCCACAGGATGTTCAACGTGGTCGGCCTGCTTGCCAATGACGCGACGATCGAGCAGGCGAGAGGGGAACTCGACACGATCGCCCTCGATATCGCCCAGGAGAATCCCGATAGTCACACCGGCTGGGGTGTCTCGCTCGTGCCAACACACGAGCAATTGGTGGGTGACATCCGTACAACCCTTCTGATGCTTTTCGGAGCGGTGACCCTGGTGCTGCTTATCGGTTGTGTGAATGTGGCTAACCTGGTCCTTGCTCGTTCTGCGGAATCTTCCCGGGAATATGCTATCCGGTCGGCATTCGGGGCAAATTCGTTCGCGCTCGTCCGCCTGTCCATGGCCGAGGGGTTGCTCCTGGCAGCGGGAGGTGCGGTTACAGGGCTGGCGGTCGCCTACTGGGGCGTAAACGGTTTGCGGCAACTGGTTCCAGCTGGCGTGCCACGGGCGAACGAAATCGAGATGGACCTCACCGTCCTGGCTTTCACCGGTTTGATTTCGATCGTGGCTGGAATGATTTTCGGCCTGGTGCCGGCCTTGCGAACGATGCGACCGAATCTGGTGGAAGTTTTGCAGGGCTCTGTCCGCGGTGCTTCCGTCGGCCGGGCAGGCCGGAAACTGAGCGATGCCATGGTGGCGGCCGAAGTGGCGCTGGCGGTGATCCTGCTCGTCGGTGCAGGCCTCATGGTCGGCAGCCTGCTCCATCTGATCGATACCGATCCCGGATTTCGGAAGACCAATGTCGTTTCGACCGTGATCTCGCTCCCATCGTCACGGTATCCCGGCCGTGAGCAGCAGAAACAGTTCTACACCGACCTGGTAGAGCGTCTGAACGGATTGCCGGATGTCCGGAGTGCCGGAGCCGTTTCGGCGTTGCCGATGAGCGCCGTTGGCACCGATTTCAACTTGCCGTTCACTCCGCCGGGTCAGGAGATTGCCTCTCCCAGTGAAAGACCGCGAGCAGGAACTCGGATTGTCATGCCCGGTTATTTCCAGGCGATGGGGATTCCTTTAATACAGGGGCGTGTTCTCGACGAGTTCGATGGACTGGAGGACCGTCGACGTGGAGCTGTGATCAATGAAACGATGGCCCGACTGTACTTTCGTGAAGTGGAGCCAATAGGCCAGATACTGGCGGTTCCGATGATGGGAGATCTGGAAATCGTCGGCATAGTCGGCGACGTTCTTCATGAAGGGCTTCAGGCGGAGGCCGGACCCGAGCTGTTCGTACCCTTCGGCGTTTTTCCGCAGGCAGAAATGCATGTCGTTGTCCACACAGTCAGCGATCCGACCCAGATGATCGCAGCAGTGAGGGCACAGATTCTGGAGATCGATCCGGCACAACCGATAACCGAATCGTCGAGTATCGAACGGATGTTGTCGTCGTCGATTGCGCAACCGCGGTTCAACATGACGTTGTTGATCGGATTGGCGTTCTGTGCGGTGTTACTTGCGGCCGTCGGGATCTACGCGGTGGTTTCCTATGCGGTGGCGAGGCGCACCATGGAAATCGGTGTCCGGATGGCCTTGGGGGCAGGTCGCAAGCAAACGTTGCGAATGATCATCGGCGAGGCACTCCGGGTCGTGGCAGTGGGTGCGGCTATCGGAATCGCCGGAGCATTCGGTCTGGTTCGGCTGATCCAGAGCCTGCTCTTTGAAATGCAAGTGACAGATCCTGGAACCTACATCGCCTCGATCTTCGTTGTCCTGAGCATTGGAATCATGGCCTCAATTGTCCCGGCGCTTCGTGCCACGCGAATCGACCCGGTCGTCGCACTCCGAGAGGAGTGAACGAGCGGAGGCTCCGACCTTCGGTAGAGATCGGCCATGACGTTGCGCTCAGAAACTGAACCGCAACGTGAACTGCACAATCCGCCCCGCATTCAAGGTGTTCGTGATCTGACCGAAATTCGAGTCGGTCAGATTCGACGTTGGTGCCGCAAACTGGGGGTGGTTGAAGGCGTTGATGAATTCTGCGCGAATCAGGATGGTTCGCGCCCGATCCGGGGGAAAGGCGAAGGATCGCGACAGGGAAACGTTGAAGTTCGTCGTGCCGTCTTTGCGGAAGGCTGCCCGGGAGAGATTGCCGCGACCTTCCCGGAACGCGGCGGACATGTCGAAGGCTTCGGGCCGCAGCACGGTCTGCGCGGTGTCGGGATGATCGACACTTGCACCGAGCAGGCTGGGGTCGAGGATCGACGGCCGATCGCTTCGTTCGCCATCCACGTTCCCAAACGGCGGCGAATCTGTCCCGACTTCCACGTTAAACGGAGTTCCGTCCCTCAGGATTGTCGCCCCGGACAGGGTCAGACCACCCAACCAGCGGGGAAACACGTAGGAATACCCGATCAGAAAGCTGTGAGGGGCATCGAATCGGCTCCGTGCCTTAAGGTCGGCGATACCGAGCCCCTCGACCTGAGGGGCCGGGGTCCGAACACCCGTGTTCGAGAAGTCGGTCCCAGTGTCGAGAGCCTTGCTGAACGTGTATGTGGCTCTCAGAGCCAGGCCCTGGCTGAAAACCTTGTCCACGGACAATTGCGCCGCGTCGAAATAAGCGCGGCCCCGATTCGTGACGTTGCGGACCGTGAAGAATTGCTGGTCGGGTCGCCTGAGGTGGACCGTGCTCGTGGTCAAGGGAATGCCGTCGACTCGCTCCGCCCGGTTCGTGTAGGTGTTTTGAAAGAGTTTCCAGTTACGGCTTCCGATGTAGGTTGCGCGAAGTCTCAGGTTCGACGACAGGTCATGTTCGACCTGCAGCGTGTACTGGTGCATGTAGGGAGCGACCAATTCCGGATCCAGAAGGTTCCGGATATGCCTAGGAATCTCACCCGGAGTCTGGACGAAGTCCTTCAGCGGATCCAGAAGATCGGGGCTCTGGACGTCCGCGCGAATGACATCCGGTGGGTTCAGACGGCCCTGCCGGAACGTAGCCGGGAAGAAATCGCCGTAGGAGATTCCGTAGCCGGCTCGGATCACCATTCTGCCTCGCGAGTAGGCCAGGCCGATTCTTGGGGCGAAGTTGTTCGAGTCGGAGTTGAAGGGCAGTATCGTGAGGTCGTGGACTTCCACTGGCAGCCCGGCCAACTCGTACCGCAGCCCGATCGTCAGATCCAGGCCGGGCGCCAACCGTATGCGGTCGTTCACGAAGAGGTTGAAGTCGGTGCGCCGCCAGGCCCGGTAGAGGTTTCCCGTTACGAAGCTGTAGCGCGTCGCCGTTCCGTAGCGGAAGTTTTCGAGAGCAGATCGGCCGAAGTTGTTGCGGAACGGCACGACACCCCGTAAGCCGTCACTGTGCAATTCGTTGAGTTGGGATCGCACGACCTGCCCGCCCCATTCCAAGGTATGTCGACCGGCATTCGTGGCTCCCCGCACCAGGTATTGGAAGTCGTTGCCGATCTGGAAGATTGGCATGTTGAACGCCGGTCCCAGACCATCAATTTCACCACCCGCGCTCACATTCGGTCCGACCGACCCCGGTGGCACCAGCAGATGCACCTTTCGCCTCAGGTAGTTGGCGGACAGCGACAAAGTGGTCGATGGGGACAGTTGTTGCTGCCACGCGAGGTTCAGCGTCTGAGAACGCAGTCTCTGGTTCGGGTTCTGGCCGATGATGAACTCGAAAGAGTCGATGAAGGTATCGTTGATGGAGTAACGAGTGACGAACTGGTTCTCGTTGCCGGGTTTCCAATCGAGGCGGAACGCACTGCCGGTGTTGCGGATCTTCTGTAGCGCGTCGGTGTTCAACATCCGCGGATCGATTTCGGGCTTGTTGGGCACTTCCTTCGGGTATGCGTCGAGCCAGCTCTGTATCAGTGCGTGCAACTCGGGATCTTCGGCCAGAGCGGTCCGTTCCGAGGGCAGTGGCACGCGGATGTTGCCGTTCACGAAGCCGGATTCCAGAGTTTCCTCTGCGGTCCAGACAAAGGACAACTTGTCGGTTCCCAGCGGACCGCCGATCCCGAAACCATACTGGTTCCGGCGTGACGGGAGGACCTCCCCCACCTGAAAGAAGGTTCGGGCGTTCATCAGATGGTTGTTGTGCGTTCCGTAGATCTCCCCATGGTAGGCACTCCGGGGGTCTCCCCGGATGATCTGTGGGTCCCGTCCGATCCCGCCCAGCTCCACGGCGTAGTTGCCTCGGGCGGCGGCGAACTCGACGATCGGGCTGATCTGAGCTCCCTGGCGTGCAAGTGCCTCGTCGAGCGCCTGGTTGTCGATCTGGTTTACCTGAATGTTCTGGTTTCGAGGCGCTTCCGCTTGCTGCTGTTCAGGCTGTTCGACAGATTCTTGCGTTACGGTGATCTCAACGGATTCCGTCCGCGGAACATCAACATCGGTTACCGCTACGACGACGGTGTCGCGAACCACGGCCCGGACCGTGTATCGGCCTTCCTCAAGTTCGTCAAAAACATATTCCCCAGCCGTCGACGCCGCGACTTGAGCCACGACTTCGCTGGCGCTGTTGGTGACAACCAGTTCGAGACCTGTGACCGTGCTGACACCGAGCAGGAATCTCAGAAGTACGCTTATCATTCAGCCGAGATCATATCCCAGGCGGGGGTGGGATGAAACTGTCGGTGCCGTGGCGCAAGTCGGGTGAATGCTTGCCGGGCAACGGCCAACCCCGCCGTGCATTAACCCCGGAACTGGTCCACTGGGTCCCTAAGTTGGGATTAATGCACCGTCACGAAATTTCTTTTGTCCTAGCCCCCGCGCAACGCGATGACCGGATCCACCCGTGCAGCCCGTCTTGCCGGAACGTAGCTGGCTATCATGGCGACTGCGGTAAGGAGGACAGAGACACCCACCAAGGTGACGGGGTCCGTCGGTGTTACGCCCAGGAGCAGGTTTCGGATTACGAGTGAAAGTGCCAGGGACAAGACCAGGCCGATTGCAATACCGATGAGGGTGATGGCCAATGCATGGCCGAGCACCAGCCGCAAGATCGTACCGCGGTGAGCGCCGAGCGCGACACGCACACCGAGTTCGGACTTGCGCTGGGTCACCGAGTATGAAGTCACCCCGTACAGACCTACCGCTGCCAGCACCAAGGCGGCGATTCCGAAGAAACTGGCCAGGGTCATGGTGAAACGAGTCGGCGCGATCTCTTTGTCGATGTATTCGTCGAACGTGCGTGCGTCGAATATCGGCACATTGGGATCGAGCCTCGTTGCGACCTGGCGAATCCCGCCCAGCGCTGCACGCGGATCACCGCTGGTCCGAACGACCATAGCCATCCTGAAAACGGCGGCAGTGAGTCGGTAGATCGTCTCGCGTTCTTCGCCCACAATGCGTTGATGCCGGATGTGGGAGACTACTCCGATGATCTCGAGAGGTATCTTCTCAGCCCTGCCCTCGGGTGCCAGCCACAACGTTTGTCCTACCGCTGTCTGACCCGGATAGATGCGTTCTGCGACGATGTCGTCGACCACCACGATGGCCGCATTCCGGGTGAGATCCTCTTCCGTGAAGGTTCGTCCGTCCACGAGGCGTGCGCCCATCGTCTGGAAGAAACCGGGCGAAACCAGGGTTGTCGTCGTCAAGTCGCGACCCACATCGCTCGAGGACTCACCTTGCGACGAATAGGGTATCTCCGAACCGCTCCCTGCGAACGGAAGCGGCCAAACGGCCGCGACGCTCTCAACTCCCGGCAACAACATGACCTCCCGGCGGAAGTTGTTCCAGTAGTTCACGCGTGGCCCGGCGGCGTCATATACCCCGCGCGGCAGTGCGATTTGCAACGTCATTGCCGAGGTCGGCTCGAAACCCAACTCGGTGGCCTGTAACCGAGCAAAGCTGCGAATCATGAGCCCGCCGCCGACGAGGAGGACGAGTGACAAGGCGACTTCGGTAACGACCAGCGCGTCGCGGAATTGGTAGGCGCGTCCCGCGATGGACCGAGGGCCGTCTGCGAGCTGGCCGCGGAGGTCGGGCCGTGCGGCCCGGAGCGCGGGAACAAGACCGAAAAGCAGGATGGTAAACGCACCGAGGGCAACGGCGAACCACACCACAGTACCCTCCACGGCGACATGCTCCAGATTTGGTACGTTGGCCGGAGCCAGCAGCTTGATTGCGTCGGTCCCTGCCTGCGCCAGCAGCAGCCCGAGAGCGGTTCCGATCAATGCGAGAAGCGCGTTTTCGGTGAGCAGTTGCTGCACGATACGCGCGCGGCCCGCGCCCAGCGCTGCCCGCACCGCCACCTCGCGTTTCCTGTGTGCGGACCTGACGAGAACCAGGTTGGCTACGTTTGCACACGCGATCATCAGGACGAACCCTACTGCTCCGAAGAGGAAAAGCACGGTGGGTCGGATGTCCCGCACGAGGTCGGTTTGCATGGGAATCAGGTCGATCTCCGTACCCCGGTCCGCGTGCACTGGAAACTCTTCCCGCAGCCGAACGGCGATGCCATCCATCTCTTCCTGCGCTTGGGCGAGCGTCACGCCTTCACGCAACCGGCCGATCACCTGGAACGCCGCATCGAATCGGCTGTACCTGAAAACGCCCTCCGAGAGGAGTTGCCAGGCGTCGACGACGTCGGACATGCCATCTCCGCCCGAGCCCCGCCCGTGGGCCGGCATGACCAGTTCGAAATTCACCGGCAACACCCCGATGACCTCTGCAGGGATGCCGCTGATGCTGATGGTTCGACCGAGAACTTCGGGGTTCGCCCCGAAGCGCCGCGTCCATAAGCCGTGGCTAATGATCACCGAACCCGTACCGCTGCCCGCAACCTCGTCGTCACTCGTGAAGCTCCGCCCAAGAAAAGGTTCCCGGCCTATGAATTGAAAGAAATCGGGCGACACCCCACCAACGGCGATCGGCTCGGCGGGGCCTTCATCGGAGAGCGAGTTGTCCCTCGCCTCGTGCACCGCCACGAATGCTTCGAACGAAGATGCGAGCTCCTTGTAGTCCAGGAAGTCGAGGCCCGAGATCTGGACGTTGTCCGCACCCGTGCTGGTGTGGTGATTCCAGACCATCACCAATCGATCGGCATCGCGATAGGGCAGGGGCGCGAACAGAATGCCGTTGACGACGCCGAACATCGCGATGTTCGCACCGATGCCCAGTGCGAGCGTCAACACTACCGTGGCGCTGAATCCCGGATGCTCGTGCAGCATCCGGAAGGCGCATTTCAAATCCTGGTAGATTGAAGACATTTCTGATCTCGGAGTCTCGATGCCGGTAAGATCCGACGGCCACCACAGGCTATCATCTGAGCCGGAACCGAGCGCATCTTATCCAGCTGCTCCCACAATCGGACTCGCGCTCCGTTTTACACTTTCTTTACACCTTTCAAGCCAACGCTTTGCGGCCTTTCGCAGTCTTACATATAGAACGCACGGATACGACACTCGAAAGGAGAGGACCATGGTCTGGAGCGAGTTTGAAAGCCTTTGCCGTTGGCGGTACCGGATGATGCCGCTCAAACCCGGTCTGGTGCCGGTGGCAGACAGACTTCGGCAGCAACTCGGGTCCGACTGTCGAATTTCTCCAAGCCCGGGTCACGAGGGCTTTCACGAGGTCATCAACGGGACAGACTGGTATCTGGTCTACCTGCACCACGCCAGCCGGACCGTCTATCTTGTTGCACATTCAGCGTTTGAGGCCATGAGTGCCACCCGAAGAAACAAACCTTGGGAAGTCGCCGAGTTGAGCGCCTGAGCGGCGTTCAGCTCCGGCGGCCCTGCCTATTCGTTCCGACGATCAATAAACACTGAAGGCGGCGCTCCGCGTTGACGATGAGCTGGATGAGATGTGGATCTTGGTCACAGTAGGGCTCATCCTGGCCGTCGTCGTGGTTCATGACGTCGTGCAGAGGAAGCACGCCATCCTCAGGAACTATCCGATCATCGGACACCTACGCTATTTGCTCGAACGTGTCGGGCCGGAACTTCGTCAGTATATCGTCACGAGCAACAACGAGGAGCGGCCCTTCAGCCGCGACCAGCGTAGCTGGGTCTATGCCTCGGCGAAACGCGAGAACAACTACTCGGGCTTCGGCACAGACGACGAACTGGAACTGTCCCCCAACTACATCGTCATCAAGCATTCGGCGTTTCCGCTGTCCACGCGGCAGCCAGGGGATTCGGGTTACGACGATCGGTATCCTATCCCCGTCGCGAAGATCTTGGGCGGAGCTCGCAACCGACCCAAAGCGTTCCGCCCGGAATCCGTGGTCAACGTGTCGGGCATGAGTTATGGATCGCTGAGTTCAGCAGCAGTTGAGGCCATCAACAGGGGGTCGGCGAAGGCCGGTTGCCTTCACAACACCGGTGAGGGCGGCGTGTCGCCCTACCACCGCTTTGGAGGCGAGCTGGTCTGGCAGATCGGCACGGGATACTTCGGGTGCCGCGACGCGCGCGGGAACTTCTCCATGGATCGCTTCATGGAAACCCTAGACGAGAACCCCATCCGCGCAATCGAAATCAAACTCAGCCAGGGTGCCAAGCCCGGTCTCGGCGGCGTGCTTCCGGGTGTGAAGGTCACCTAAGAGATCGCCCGAGTGCGCGGCATACCGGTCGGGGAGACCTGCATCAGCCCGAACAGTCACAGCGTTTTTAGCGACGTGGACGGCATGCTGGACTTTGTCGAACGTCTCGCCGAAGCGAGCGGATTGCCGGTCGGAATCAAGTCTGCAGTCGGAGAGAGCGGATTCTGGCGCGAGCTGACCACCGAGATGGCGACCACGGGGCGCGGGGTCGACTTTGTCACCGTCGACGGCGGCGAAGGCGGAACCGGTGCCGCACCGCTCGTGTTTGCCGATCATGTGGCGTTGCCTTTTAAGAATGGTTTCAGCCGCGTCTACCGCGAGTTCGCAGAGGCCGGCCTGGCCGAGGACGTCATGTTCATCGGATCCGGCAAGCTGGGCTTTCCCGAATCCGCAGTTCTCGCGTTTGCGCTGGGTTGCGACATGATCGCCGTCGCCCGTGAAGCGATGATGTCGATCGGCTGCATTCAGGCCCAGCGGTGCCACACGGGTCACTGCCCGGCGGGTATTGCGACGCAGAGTCGTTGGTTGATGCGCGGCCTGGACCCAACGCTCAAGTCGGACCGTCTCGCCAATTACGTCCGCAACCTGCGCAAAGAAATCGACGCTCTGGCCCGAGCTTGCGGCGTGTGCCATCCGGCGCTGCTGACCAACGACCATATAGAAATCCTGGACGGGCGCTTCGGGTCAGCGTCGCTGTTCGAGTTGTTCGACTACCGGCCCGGTTGGGGGCTGCCGTCCCAAGTCGACCGGGCCCAGATCAGGCGCCTGATGGGCGGCCAAGAGCTGGCTCGTCCGATTCCGTTCCGCCAAACCTACGAGTCCGCACGACTTGTCAGCTGAACGCTGGAGGGCTATAGGCGTTTGACCTCCTCTACGGCCGCGGCTTACCATTCCTGCGGGTATGTTGACTCTGATCGGTATCGGCGCAGTCTTGACTGCGGTCATCGTCTACGACCTTCTCCAGCGTAAGCACGCCATCCTTCGCAACTTTCCCATCATCGGTCACTTTCGTTACCTCTTCGAAGCCGTCGGACCGGAATTGCGGCAATACATCGTCACCGGTAACAATGAAGAGCGGCCCTTCACGCGCGACCAGCGCAGTTGGATCTATGCGTCGTCCAAGAGGCAGAACAACTATGTCGGTTTCGGGACCGACGACGAGCTGGAGCTGTCTCCCAACTATTTGATCATCAAGCACTCCGCGTTTCCCCTCAGCGGTCCGCGGCCGGGAGAGGATGGCTTTGACCCGACTTATGCCATCCCCTCGGCAAAGGTGCTCGGCGCGCACCGTCGGCGGAGGCACGCGTTCCGCCCCCAATCGATCGTGAACGTTTCAGGGATGAGCTTCGGCGCCCTTAGCTCGAGAGCCACCCAAGCGCTCAACCGCGGCTGCCTCGAGGCAGGCTGTCTCCACAACACCGGCGAGGGCGGCGTGTCCTCCTACCATCGGAACGGCGGAGAATTGATCTGGCAGATCGGCACGGGATACTTCGGGTGCAGGGACGAGCGGGGCCGTTTTTCGATGGTGCGCTTCCTGGAGGCTGTGCAATCGGCACCGATCCGTGCGATCGAAATCAAGTTGAGCCAAGGGGCAAAGCCGGGTCTGGGAGGAATGCTGCCCGGGGCGAAGGTGACTCCCGAGATCGCCAGGATTCGCGGTATTCCCGTCGGTGAGGATTGCCTCAGCCCTTCCGCTCATTCGGCTTTCGGCGACGTCGACAGCATGCTCGATTTCGTCGAAGAATTGGCCGACGCAACCGGCCTGCCGGTGGGAATCAAGTCGGCCGTCGGCGAGATCGGTTTCTGGCGGGAACTGGTGCACTTGATGGCCACGACGGGTCGTGGCGTGGACTTCGTCACGATCGATGGCGGTGAAGGCGGGACCGGTGCCGGGCCACTTGTCTTTACCGACCATGTGTCGTTACCTTTCAAGCAGGGATTCAGCAGGGTCTACCGTGAATTCGCCGAGGCGGATATTCATCACAAAGTCGTGTTTTCCGGCTCCGCCAAGCTGGGCTTTCCTGAAAACGCTCTGCTCGCCTTTGCGCTCGGGTGCGACACGATCAACGTGGGCAGGGAAGCGATGATGGCGATCGGCTGCATTCAGGCCCAGCGGTGCCACACGGGTCACTGTCCGACCGGTGTAGCGACCCAGAACCGGTGGCTCGTGCGAGGCCTGGATCCAACCCTTAAATCCGCCCGGCTTGCGAACTACATCTGTACGTTGCGGAAGGAACTGCTTTCGGTTGCGCGCGCCTGCGGCATCTGCCACCCTGCACTGCTGACCGACGAGCACATCGAAATCCTCGACGGACGGTTCGGCGCTGCGTCCCTGTTCGAGGTCTTCAAGTACCGCGATGGCTGGGGGATACCGTCTCTATCAGATTGCGACGAGATCCATCGGGTCATGGAAGAACAGACCGCTCAGGCCGCGAGGGATGCTACCCCTCGCGGCGCAACGTCAGGGGACTAGCAACTGTGGAGAAAGCCGCCTAAAGCTGTAGCGGCGCTCTATGAGACCTACAGAAGAGTTGAGCCACTGCCAGTAGGTCCGACTGTCAGGAGTGCGGTCATAGACCGCACCTACAGAAGAGTGGAGCCATTGCCAGTAGGTCCGATTGTAGGTGCGCTCTATACCCTACTCGGGGCCGTGGAGGAAATCTCGTTGGATGATGAACTCGCCGCCTCCTTCTCCCAGACCCAGCATGTTGAAGATCGTGCTTCCACCGACCTTTTTCAGCGTTTCGAGCAGTTCTTTCTGGTCCGTCGTCAGCAGATTCTCGAAAGCTATTTGATACGCTTCCTGGGATCCCCGAAGCTCGGCGGAGATGGCTACCCGGGCCAGGTAGGCCGTGCCGACGGCCCTCGCATCGCCTTCGGGTACGAGCGTTTCAAGTTCCTGGCTCCGGTCTCGCAGTTGGGAGATCAGGTCGTCCCGTTCCGCGTTCCGCTCCTCGAGCAGGGCCTCCAGGCCCACGACCTGGCTTTCGGTCAGATCCAGCAACTCCTGTACGCGGCCGAGGCTGGAATGGGAACCGCTGCGCCACTCAAAGTGCCGTCCGTCCGTACCCTGACCTTGAAAGATTCGTATTTCGTGATCGCCGGTCCCCTGCGCCCACGCAACATTCCCTACCACCAGAACAGCCACCAGAACTCCTAGAACTCGCTTCATCATCATGATCACCACTCCTTGTGCTTTCGGTTCGCCTGCATGAATCGCAGGGTCACTTTCGAGGTTACGCGCCCGCAAGGAGGCGGTGGTTAACGCGAGGAAAAGTATTGTAAAGGACGTTAAATCGCCCGATCGAGGATTGGATGCTGTCCGAGGATCGGATGCTGTCTAATGAACGATCTCTGTTGCTTCCACTCATCCCGGCGCGATGTACGCTGTCTTGACCGTCGTGTAGAACTCTACGGCGTAGCGTCCCTGTTCGCGCGGTCCGTAGCTGGAGCCCTTCCGGCCGCCGAACGGGACGTGATAGTCCACACCCGCAGTCGGCAGGTTCACCATCACCATTCCGGCCTCGGCGGTCTTCCGATAATGGGCCGCGTGCTTAAGAGAGGTCGTGCAGATCCCTGCTGAGAGGCCGAACGGCGTATCGTTCGCGATCTCCAGCGCTTCGGCGTAATCGCCAACCCGGATGACGCTCGCGATGGGGCCAAAGATCTCCTCTTTGTTGATCCGCATGCCCGGAGTGGTTTCCGTAAAGAGAGCCGGTTCCAGATAGTGTCCCTTCTTCGCACGCTCGAGGGTTCGGCCTCCGGTTACGAGCCGGGCGCCCTCGGCCTTCCCGATTTCCAGATAACCAAGGTCCTTATCGAGCTGGCTCTGATCGACCACGGGCCCGATGTCGGTTCCTTCGGCCAGCGCGTCATCGACCTTGAGCGACTTCATCCGTTCGACGACGGCATCGACCAAGCGATCGTGGATGCCTTCGGTTACGATCAACCGCGAAGACGCGGTGCATCGCTGGCCCGTCGAGTAGAAGGCGCCCTGGACCGCGCAGTTGACGGCCGTCGGAATGTCTGCATCGTCCAGCACGACCAGGGGATTCTTTCCGCCCATCTCGAGCTGAAACTTTCGGAGTCGGGCCGCGCACCGTTCGGCCACGTGCGCTCCGGTATCGACCGAGCCGGTGAAGCTGACCGCGGCGATGTCGGGGTGGTCGAGGATGGCTTCGCCCACTACCCGGCCGCTGCCCATCACGAGGTTAAAGAGGCCGTCCGGTAGTCCCGCCTTCTGGATGATGTCGGCCATCGCCCACGCACATCCGGGCACCAGGGTAGCGGGTTTGAACACGACCGCGTTGCCGTAGGCCAGTGCCGGTGCGATCTTCCAGGCGGGGATCGCAATGGGAAAATTCCAGGGAGTGATGACTCCGATGACGCCCAGAGGCTCTCGGGTGATCTCGACATCGACACCCGGCCGGATCGAGTCCACCTTCTCACCGCTGATACGGAGAGCTTCGCCGGCGAAGAACTTGAAGATCATGCCCGCGCGAGCGGCCTCGCCGGTGCCTTCGGCCAGCGTCTTGCCTTCTTCGCGTGCAAGCAGGCGCCCGAGATCGGCCTTGCGAGCGAGGATCTGGGTGCCGATCGCGTCCAGCACGTCGAAGCGTCGTTGCGGAGTTACCGCCTCCCACTCGGTGGACGCCCCCCGGGCGGCGGCGACCGCGTCATCGACCGCGACGCCATCTCCCATGCTGTACTGACCGATCAGGTCGGTCAGATCGGATGGGTTGACGTTGTCGATCGCTTCGGCCGCCGTGCGCCACTCGCCCCCGATCAGGTTCGCAAACGTACTCATCAATCCTTGTCTTGATTGCTGCCGCCGCCCTTCTTCTCCACCCTGTCGATAGGTCTGCGGGATTGAGCGGCCCGCGTCGCTTCGCGTGTGGCCATGTTGAAGCGGTCGCCTGGCGCAAGGAAGTAGAAGCGCCCGTAGGGAGGGATCGCCGCCTCGTTGTCATAGATGGCGACATAGCTTTGGCCGATCACATTAAAACTGTCCCCCTGGACCACGATCGCCGTGTTCTCATCCAGCCCGATGCCCAACAGGTCGGGATTCGCGTCGATCACCTCGAGCATGTCGAATTGTCGGTTCCGTTTCAGCAGGTGTTGGTCGACACCGACGCCTTTAAGGAAGCCGAGGCCTTCCAGATGATCGCCCATCATGATCGTGTTCGTTCCGCTGTCGCCCCGGATCATGTAGTCGGTCAGGATCGAGGCCCCCGCCGAGGATCCGCTGATGACGCCGCCGCGCTCGAGCAGCGCGTTCAGTTCGCGGTGTGTACGGGTATCCAGGTAGGAGTCGGCCAGGAGCCACTGCCGGCCGCCACCAAAGAAGACGCCGCGCGCCGTCCGGAGCGGAGCCACGAACGCCTCGGTATCCGCGACGGCGGGATCGTAGGTGTGGAGGATCGTGATGTTCGTCGCGCCGGCCGCTCGGAAGAGACGCTGCCCGTTCCAGTACTGGTCGTAATGCGCCGCTCCGCCAGCGGTTGGAATCAAGACGAGAGGGGCGTCCGGGCCACCCGCCAGATTGATGATTCGTTCGACGATGGCCATGTCGCGCATCGCGCCGCCGACGATCACCAGTGATCCGTTCGATGGACCGATCTCCGGTTCGCGGTTTCCACCGCCCTGCGCGATCGCAGACAGGGACGTCAGGGCGATGATTAGGATTAAAAGCGTGGCCTGGCGCATCCGATAAATGATCATTGTAGATCTCCTGTTGAGGGTTTCGGGGGAGTGTATCGTCGGTCCGGGGGAGCGTCAATGCCGGACAATCGGTCGGCCGATTCCACGGTACTGGTAGCCACCGAGTTTCGGGACTTGCTTCATGTAGAAGCGTTCGAGTGTCTCGATCTCGAACCCGGCATCGTGTATCAGCGCCTCCATGTTCCGGTCGAGATGGCAGCCGTCTCCGATCACCTTGTTGAAAGGTGTCAGGCGATGCTGCCACCGCCGTAGGGAAGGCTCCTCAGCGAGGCCGTGCTCGATGAAAAAGAACCGGCCGTCGGGCTTCAGGACGCGAAGTATTTCCGAAAGCGCGCGGCGGACTCCGGGGATGCTGCACAGCGTCCATGTGCTGACAACGCTGTCGAACGTATTCTCAGGCATCGGGAGCGATTCGCCGTTGAGGACCTTCGCCTCCACCTCGATCGGCGACGCGTCGATTTGCCCTCGGGCACGCTCCAGCATGCCCGGGTTGACGTCGACGATCGTCAGGTGGTCGAGCGATTTCGGGTAGTAGGGCAGGTTGAGCCCCGTGCCGAAACCGATTTCAAGGGTTTTGCCGGACACGTTGGCAAGGAGGGCACGCCGTTGCTCGACGAAGTTGTCGCCGGCCATCATGAAGTTGATCACCCGCGGAAACAGATAGCGGGAATAGATGCCCATGAAAATGAGCGTAACAGAAAGCACCAGCCAGAACCGGAAGCGGTAGCGCCCGGGTAATCCCCGTTCCACTGCCCCCGAGTCCCCCGTTCCCCCATTCAGCCAGGCTATCGGACCATCGCCATCACTTCGTCGCAGCCACCCCACCAGGCGGACAGGCGCGAAAAACGGTCCGCCTCATCGAGCTTGAGATCCGGGGCGGCCGTCTTCAGAGCCTTTACTGTCGAGAGTTGGCATTTGCCGAAACTCATGCCGTCAATATCAATCACGCCCCCGACCGCCATGGCGAGCGCCGTCGTTCCGTCCGTGGATTGCGTGTAGGGATCCGCGCCGGCGTCCAACAGAGTCTCCACGATCGCCGTGTGGCCATATCCTGCGGCCATCATCAACGCGGTTTTTCCGTTCGTGGAAATCCCGTTCGGATCGGCGCCGCGCTCCAGTAGCAGGTCGACGACTTCATCACGTCCCTGATGAATGGCATGCATCAGAACCGTCCACGTCCGGCTCGTGCGATCGGCAGCGTTCGGATTCGCTCCGGCATCGAGAAGCGATCGGATGGCATTCGGCGTTCCTTCCCTGATCGCCCCGATCAGGGGTGTCTCACCCTCCTCGTTGAATTCATCGACCCGCACTGGAACAGGCTCTGGCTCGGTCGCGTCATCCGTCCCACCACAACCGGCGAGGCCCAAAGCTGTGGCGATCAATAGTGCCAGGAAAGATCTGTTCACCGTTTCCCTCTGTTCGATGCTGATCTCAACGGATCGACGCAACACTTTATCTTAAAAGGAAGAGGTGGAGTGTATGCGGAAAGGGATGCGATTCGGTTTCACGGCGGCGGAGAAGGCGGAGGTATGGGATCGGTGGCGGCGAGGGGAATCTCTGCATGAGATCGGGCGAGCGTTTGGCAAGCTGTCATCGTCTGTATATTGTCAGCTGGCGCATACCGGAGGCATTCGTCCTCGACCACGACGACGGTCGAGGTTGGCTTTGAGCCTGTCGGAACGTGAGGAGATCTCCCGCGGGATCGCGGCCGAGCAGTCGTTGCGTTCGATCGCAGAGTGTCTGGGGCGTTCACCCTCGACGGTGAGCCGGGAGATCCAGCGCAATGGGGGCTATGATGACTACCGGGCGTCTGTCGCCGATGAACAGGCTTGGAACCGGGCCCGTCGCCCGAAGCGATGTCAGTTGGGTCGCCATCCGCGGTTACGGCGAATGGTGGCGAGGAAGCTCCGGCGGAATTGGTCGCCCGAACAGATCGCCGGCTGGCTGAAGCGATCCTATCCAGAGGATGAGTCGTATCACGTGTCCCACGAGACGATCTATCGCAGCCTATTCGTGCAGGCGCGCGGGGTGTTTAAGAAAGAACTACTTAGACATCTGAGGTCGAGACGAACGATTCGTCGATCCCGATATTCCAGTCACAAAGGTCACGGGAAAGGGGATCTCGCCGATATCGTATCGATTCGTGAGCGCCCGGCCGAGGTCGAAGATCGTGCCGTTCCCGGTCACTGGGAGGGAGATCTGATAGTGGGATCGAACAACACCTACATTGCGACCCTGGTCGAACGCCATACCCGTTACGTGATGTTGGTGAAAGTGTCGGATAAACAGACCAAGACCGTCGTGTCTGCACTGATCAAGCACGCGAAGAAACTACCGACCGAGCTGTATAAATCGCTGACCTGGGATCGCGGCAAGGAAATGGGAGATCATCGGCGGTTTACCCTGGCGACCGACATCGACGTCTACTTCTGCGATCCGCAGAGTCCATGGCAACGTGGTTCCAATGAAAACACGAATGGCCTGCTCCGACAGTACTTCCCAAAGAGAACCGACTTATCGGTGCACTCGCAGGCGCACCTGAACAAGGTGGCACGTGAGCTCAATGAACGGCCGCGTAAGACGCTGGAGTTTGAAACTCCAGCAGAACGATTCAACGCTTGTGTTGCATCGATTGGTTGAGGTGGCAATTGAAGTCTAGCATGTGACTTTGTATTGTAAAGTAATTTATAGAAACTGTTACCTGGATCGCTCCGGAATCCACATTCTGCGGCCCTGATGTTATAATTTCCTTTTTGTTTTCCGAGCAGCTGTTCGCTGCCGCTATCATCTCCAGTCGTTTCGCTCTGTTGGTACATGGATCGGGGAACTGCTGGACAACCACGCTACGGAAGGTGCTCCCCGATGAGCGATCAGATTGCGCGTGCAGCTGACGAGCGGGTGGACTGGGTCGGTTCTATTCCTTTCTTCGTGATCCACCTGAGTCCGTTGCTTGTCTTCTGGACCGGGATTCGGCCCGTTGACGTCGCGCTGTGCGTGGGCCTTTATTTCTTCCGGATGTTCTTCCTCTCTGCGGGCTATCACCGTTACTTTGCGCACCGCGGGTACAAGATGGGACGCGTCATGCAGTTCCTGATGGCCTTCGGCGGAGCAACGTCCGCCCAGAAAGGTGTGCTCTGGTGGGCCGGTTACCATCGCCATCACCATTGGTATTCAGACCAGCCCAAGGACATTCACTCTCCCCGCAAGGGTTTCATCTGGAGCCACGTCGGTTGGATTCTCTGCCCGAAATATGCACGGACTCCAGTGGAACACATCAAGGATTTCGAGAAGTATCCGGAGATTCGCTGGATCAACAAGTATCATCTCGTTCCGCCGGTCCTGCTGGCCGGGTTGTGTTACGCCATCGGGGGTGCCAGCGCGCTGGTGGGCGGCTTCCTGCTGTCGACCGTAATCCTTTACCACGGGACCTTCATCGTCAACTCGCTGACCCACGTGTTCGGCCGGCGGCGGTATGAGACCACCGACACAAGTCGAAACTCGTTCCTGATCGCACTGGTCACCGGCGGCGAGGGTTGGCACAACAACCACCATCACTACGAGACGACGGCGAACAATGGCTTTTTCTGGTGGGAGGTAGATTCCAGCTACTACGTGCTCAAGGTCCTCAGCTGGTTCGGTCTCGTCTGGGACCTGCGACTGCCACCCCAACACATCCTCGAGGGGCGACGCGCGACCTTAGAAGACTCTGACATGGAGTCGCCGGCCTGGTGGTCCGATGTCGCCGAGACGTCTCCCGCGGAAAGGCCCAGCCAGAACTAGCCCGCATTTCTCACCAGTGGTCTGCTGCAGCGCCGGATCCATCCGCCATTACTGCGTTGCGCTTGGTCGGGCTCCTCAATTTATTAGCGTCGGGCCCCACCGTCCCCGCGCTCGCCAAGCTCTTCGGAGTGCCCTGACACGTGCGTCAAGCAGGAACGGAGGGAACTCCTGGGCCGGGCCGGTCCCCCCACGCCTCAACGTACTGTCAAGTACGCCTCGGTCGCCCTCCCGGCGCGCGCCCGGCATGGCCCCATCGAGGGCCATGCAGACAAACGCCCTGGCGGCGTCTGCATCTTACCGGGCCACGAAGTGGCCCGGCGGGCTTCGCGACGACAACCGGGGAGAAAAGCGGGCTAAATCCGTCCCTACGGACGGATTATCCTCGCTATAATCGGCTGCGATGTCGAAGTCTGCCAAGGTCGCCATAATCGTAATGTTTGTCGCGGGGTTTCTCGCCCTGCTGATCTATTCCTCGATCGGCCTCGATTCGGTAACGTGCGAGGTCTGTGTGGCGTTCAACGGGGAAGTGGTTTGCCGGTCCGCCTCCGCCACGAACGAACCCAACGCAATCCAGACGGCGACGGGCAACGCCTGCGCGTTCGTGGCGTTCGGACGCGACGAATCGATGGCGTGCGCTGCTAGACCTCCGCAAAGCGTGGCCTGCACGGCACAATGACTATCCTCGGGCAATCTCCAACGTCAAATAATAGTCGCTATGGAGGTTTTTCCATGAAAAGTATAGCTCCCATCGCTCTTACCCTACTCATCGCCTGGCCTGCCTTCGCGCAAACCGGCACCGAATCGGTTCTGACCGTCAGCGGGAACGGAGAGGTGCGTGTCGAGCCCGACCTGGCGACCGTGCGGCTCGGGATCGTCGGGCAGGCGGGAACCGCCCGTGTGGCCCAGGACGCGGCGAACCTTGTGGGTGCCGCTATCCTCGATGCGCTTGCGGACGTCGACGTCGACGACGACGATATTCAGACCGCAGGATTGAACCTGACGCCGCTCTACCGAAGGATGAGGGCTGACGGCGAGCCCGAGATCATTGGCTACAGGGCGTCGAACACGGTGTCTGTCCGTGTAACGGACGTGCGGCTCGTCGGGGGCATCATCGATGCGGGCCTCGAAGCCGGAGCCAATCAGCTGCAGGGTGTCAGTTTCGGACTTCAGGACGATCTTGCGGCACGAGAAGAGGCGCTCCGGATGGCAATTGCCGAGGCGCGCCGGAAGGCCGAGGCCATGGCCGACGCGCTGGGTGTCAATCTGGCGGGTGTCCTTCGGGTCAACGAGGGCGGCGTGTTCGTCCAGCAACCCGTCATGGAGATGGGGGCGCGGGCGATGGCGGCGCAGGGGATGGCGCCGACTCCGGTCGCCCCCGGCTCGGTCTCGGTTTCCGCGTCAGTTTCGATCGAGTACCGGATCTTCCCTCGTTAGCGGGCAGCGAACGCACGGGGTTCCACCTCAGGCTGATGGTGCTACCGGGCATGCCGGAGGGCCGAGCGCGCTGCATGGTAGCCGCACATCCCGTGAACGCCCCCGCCCGGTGGCGTCGAAGATGAGCAGACGAAGAACCTGCCGCCCGGCATCCGGTAGGGATCTCGCGTCCGGACAGGCCGGAACAGAAGCTGAAGCAGGTCCTGCGCGCCCCCGTTGATGTCCCCGCCGACATAGTTGGGATTCTCCCGCTCCATGCGTACCGCCGACCGGGTACTCCGGCTGATGATGCAGTCACGAAAACCGGGCGCAAAGCGTTCGACCTGCGCTTCGATTGCTTCGGTCATGTCGCGGTCCGACCCGGCCGGAACGTGGCAGTAAGCCCACGCAGTGTGTTTTCCTTTGGGGGCACGTGTGGGATCGAACCTGCTCGGTTGGGTCAGCAGAACGAATGGGCGTTCCGGATGGATTCCCTGCCACACGAGTCGCTCGGCCTCGGCGATTTCTTCCCACTCTCCCCCGAGATGCAGGGTTCCCGCGCGGCAGCAATCCGCGCGCTTCCAGGGGATAGCCTCTGACAGGGCCCAATCGATTTTGAAGACTCCCGGCCCGTAGCGATACCGCTCGAGGCGGGCGCGATATTTGGGATTCAAGTCCGGTCCCGCAATCTCGACGATCTGGCGCGGCGTCAGATCAAAAAACACATGGCGGCTCGACGGGAGATCGTGTGGGCTGGCGACCGGGCTTGCGGCCTTAATCGCACCCCCATAAGTCCGGAACACCGCTACCAACGCGTCGCTGATTCGCTGCGTTCCGCCCGAGATGAACGGCCAGCCGCTGCTGTGGGCGAGGATCGTCAGGACCAATCCGAACGCGCTTGTGCACGGCCGTTCGAGAGGCAACATTCCGTGGGCCGCACAGCCGGCAAAGACGGCACGAGCAGGAGCTTCCGAGAACCGGCTGTTGATCAGCGCACGCGCTGAGCTCAGCGCGTGCCGGGCGAAGCGAAGCAGCACGGCCGGCCGGTGGGGCATCCGGATCGGCTTCAGGATTTCTTCCATGAGTGGCTCCCACGAATCAACCAGGGGGCCGAGCAGTCTACTGTAGGCTGATGCATCGCGCCCGAGCGTTGCCGCCGTCTCGTGCACCGAACCAAACAGCATCGCCGGCCCCCGGTCGTCGAACGGATGTGCCAGTGCAGCGTCCGGCTGGACCCATCGGAGGCCGTGGGTGTCCAGAGACAGCGTTCTAAAGAAGGGAGATGAATACGCCAGCGGGTGAACGGCCGCGCAGGTATCGTGGACGAAGCCCGGGAGTGTCAACTCCGCTGATCGTGCGCCGCCCCCGATGGATTCCGCACCCTCGACGATCTGGACCGACCACCCGTTGCGGGCGAGTTCAATCCCGGCCGCCAGTCCGTTCGGCCCCGACCCGACGATGACGGCATCGTACATCCTTCAGATCCAGGGAAGCCGCGCCCGCGCTCCGAACTCCTCGTTCAGTTCGGTGACTGCCCGGTCGAAATTGCGTCGTGCATCGGCCGCGGACCGCGGGGTAACACTCCAACCGGTGCGGGTACCCCAGTGTGCCCACGTCTCGAGGATTTTGCGGTGGGCGCCGCTCTCGGTATGCGCCTCACAGGTATTCACGAGCAGGCGGCCTTCGATTTCGCGGACGATCGGACCGGTCTTGGCCGGCAGGTCGAGCTCATCGGATCTCAACCGGCCGGCCACACGGACGGCCTTCCATGTTGAGCGGGCCTCAGTGGAGAGGCCGACTGTTTGCCACGGTTCTTCGGCGGTTGCTACGGACAGGAGATCGGTCCACAACTTGCGGTGGACGTACGTCAGCTTGCTCGACAGAAGGCGCACGGTCAGTACGTCAGTATGATCAGCGAGGTACTCCGTCACGGCGAAAATCCGGTGGGCATCCGGATGGCCCCACCACGAGCCGCGGACGGGTCCTCCGGCGATTCGTGTTGTCACCGACGGCAGCTTCGCGTCCGTGATCAGGAGGAAACCTCTCAGAACGAGCTCCTCCAGGACTTCGGACGGACCGGCCTTTGGCATGGATGCCATCGGGACCTATCGGGAAGAGAGAAATTCGAACACGAGGTTCGCCGCGAGAAGGGAAGTGACCTGTCCGGGACCGTCGTACAGCGGCGTCACCTCGACCAGGTCAAAGCCCACGACGTCGACGCCCTTGAGGGCACGGACGAACGTCAGGGCTTCGTAGCTGTCCAGGCCTCCTACTTCCGGTGTGCCCGTGCCGGGGGCGAATGCTGGATCCACGCAGTCGATGTCGAAGGAAACATACATCTGACCTTTGGCGATCGACCGCATCTCGTCAGCGACCGCGCGGCCCCCCCGCTCCCGTACTTCATCAATGGTGATCCATCGGATGCCGTGCTCACGCTGGAAATCCAGGTCATCCGCTCCGTAGAGCGGGCCACGAATTCCGATCTGATTCATTCGGGATGGATCGACCCAGCCTTCTTCCACAGCGCGGCGAAAAGGCGTCCCGTGAAAGTACTTGCCGCCGAAGTACTCGTCCCAGGTGTCGGGATGGGCGTCGAAGTGGATCAGGCCGACCGGACCGTTCTTCTTGCCGATCGCTCTCAGGATCGGTAGCGAGATCGAGTGGTCCCCACCTACGACGACTGGCATTGCCTGTTCGAGCACCCGTCGGATGCCCTCCTCGATCAACTCGTTGGTTCTCTCGATGCTGTTGGGCGCCGTGTCGATATCTCCACAGTCCGCGATGTTGAAATCGTCGAACGGGTATCGGTCCATCACCCGGTTGTAGGGACGGATCAGGGAGGATTGCTCGCGGATTTCGCGTGGCCCGAAGCGCGTCCCGGGGCGGTACGACGTGCCTCCGTCGTATGCGATGCCCAGCAGGGCGATGTCGACGTTTTTGAGGTCAGGCACGTACGGAAGACGCATAAAGGTTGCGGGTTGGGAAAACCGGGGTGATCGCATGGAATCACGGGGTTGGTAGTTGTCGGGCATGGCCGAGCATCTTACCACGCAGTTTTGTCTTCCGTAGCGGTGCCCAGCGAGCGCCGAAATGCCGATTTCTGTTTGTCGGTGGTAATAGACCGCCGCTACAGTTCGGAGCGTGGCGTGTCGGAAATAGGTCTGCTGTAGCGGTGCTCTATGAGCGCCCAAATGCGGTTCGGGACGTGGCGTGCCTGCGGGCTTTCTGGAGAATCAGCCGTCCTTTCGGTCGGTCCATTCCTCGTGCCAGGCCATCTGTGCGGCTTCGAGCTTTTTCTCGTTGGAATCCTTCGGATCGCCCTCGAAGTCCTCCAACTCCATGATCCACCGGTGCAGGTCGGTGAATCGAACCGTCAGCGGGTCCTTTTCAGGGAAACGGTCCGTGAGCGCGATCGCGATATCTTCGGAATCGACCCAGGTGAATTTTCGGTTCATTGGATCTCCTTCACGCGCTTGTTCTTGAGCGCCTTGGAGACAGCGGCGTTCATGATCATCTCGGCCAGGCCCATCGTGGCCTCATTTAACGCCTCGATGGCGTCGCGGATCGCCTCATGATCCTCGGACTGGGCCGTCTCTTCCAGTCGTGCCACCGCTATCTCGATCTTTTGCCTGTCTTCGTCTGGCAGTTCACCATACTGAGGTTGCTTGCGAGTGCTGGCGCATGCCTTGAGTACGGTCTCGGTTTCATTCCGCGCCTCGATCACGAGCCGCGCTTCGATGTCGGCCTCGGCGAATTCGAACGATTCCAGGATCATCCGCTCGACCTGCTCATCGGTCAGTCCGTAAGTAGGTTTGACCTCGATCGACTGATACTTGCCTGTCCGAATCTCGCGCGCCGAGACGCTCAAGATTCCATCAGCGTCGATCAGGAACTTTACTTCTATCCGAGGAAGGCCTGCGGGCATTGGGGGGATGTTCTTGAGGTCGAACTCGGCCAGGCTCCGGCAGTCTTCGAGCAGCTCACGTTCGCCCTGGAGGACGTGAATTTTCACGTTGGTCTGTCCTTCGACATAGGTCGTGAACGCTTCGGTCGCGCTGGCCGGAATCGTCGAGTTCCTTGGGATGATCTTGGACATCACTCCCCCCATCGTTTCGATACCCAGCGACAGCGGCGTCACATCGAGCAGGAGCGTATCGCGTCGCGATCCGGCCAGTATGTCCGCCTGGACCGCGGCGCCGAGCGCCACGACTTCATCGGGATTCAGTTCGGTGTGCGGTTCTCGGCCGAACAGCTCGCCAACCCGATCGCGCACGGCAGGGATGCGAGTTGACCCGCCGACCATGACGACCTGATCGATCTCTCCCGGCTTGAGACCAGCATCCTTTAGGGCCTGCCTGCAGGGAACAAGGGTCCGCTCGATCACAGGCGTGATCAGCTCTTCGTATTCTCCGCGTCCGATCTTCCTGGCGTAGTTGAACCCGGGCAGGTTGATGTGGCCTTCGCCGGTGGAAGACAAGTCTTCCTTGGCCTGCCGGACCGCGACACGAACTTGCTGGAGCCGATCGCCCTCGGGAGACGTCTCCAACTCGGCGATAACCATCCGCATGAGGACCTTGTCGATGTCGTCGCCGCCGAGATAGGTGTCGCCGCTGGTCGACAGGACTTCAAAGATACCCCCGCTCAGTTTCAGGATCGAGATGTCGAAGGTACCGCCGCCGAAGTCGTACACCGCGATGATGCCTTCATTCCCCTCCTGGAGGCCGTAGGCAAGCGAGGCTGCAGTCGGTTCGTTGACGATGCGCAGGACGTCGAGGCCCGCGATACGGCCTGCATCCTTGGTCGCCTGCCGCTGCGCGTCGTTGAAATAAGCCGGCACCGTGATCACGACGTTGGTAACTGTTTCTCCCAGGGCCAGTTCGGCGTTCTGTTTCAACTCGCGCAGGATGAAGGCGGAAAGCTCGGGCGGTGTGTAGTCGCGGCCCATGATGTTGATGCGGATGATGTTTTCGCTGTCCGGGGTCGCTTCGAACGGAAGCAGAGACAGATCGTCGTGGACGTCCGCCATGCCTTTGCCCATGAAACGCTTGATCGAGAAGACCGTGTGCGCCGAATCATCGAGAATACGTTCGCGGGCGGCGTCACCCACGAGCACCTTTCCGTTGCCGGGGAAGTGGAGAATAGATGGCACCAGATTCCGGCCTTTAGCGTCCGGCAGGATGCGCGGCACGCCGTCTTCGGCGATGGCGACGAGGCTGTTGGTCGTTCCAAGGTCGATTCCGACGATCCGGGACATTAGTGTGATACCTCTTCGTCGATTTCCCGTTCCAGGTTTCGTATGTATGCGGATTGAGAGATGATGTCGGCGAGTTTTCCGAGGAACTGGTTCCGCTTCTCTTCGCCAGCCCCGCTCGAGATCAGTCGATCCCACTCCGACGACAACGCCTGGAGTTCGGTTTCGTAGTCGTCACGCCTGGCTGCGATCTGTGCCCGGAATTGTTCCAGGCCCTTGATGAGAGACTCGGTGTCTTCCCCGGCTTGACGTGCCGAACGCAGTCCTTCGAGCTCCTCGTTGATCTCGAAGACCTCCATCAGGAGGGCTTGGGGTACCTTGCTCCCGTCGACTTCGAACCCCGCTGAACGAACCAGATACTCGGCACGTCGAGTCGAATCTCTCAGTATCCGGTAGGCGTCGTTGACCAATGCCGTCATCCGGAGTGCCCGTTCCCGTTCCTCGGGCGATCGGTCCGTGTGGTAGTCGGGGTGGTGTTGGCGGCTCAACACATGGAACTTCTTCTCCAACTGGGCCGTGTCGAGTCCCAGCGTGGGCTCGAGTTCGAAGACTTCGAAATAATTCATCGCTTGACGTTGAAAACGGGGCCGCCCGAACGGCCCCGTTCTCTCGTAATTCCTTGGGTAGAGATGAGCTCAAACAGAAAAGGACTCACCACACCCACAGGTCTTCTTGGCGTTGGGATTCATGAATACGAATCCTTTCCCCATCAGGCCGTCATCGAAATCGAGCATGGTGTTGTTTAGATAAATGTAGCTCTTGAGATCGCAGAACAGCTTGACATCGTCGCGCTCGAACACCTTGTCTCCCCTACGGACTTCGGACTCGAAGCCGAGGTTGTAAGAGAGCCCGGAACAGCCGCCGCCCTTCACGCCCACGCGCAGGCCGCCAGCCTCCACACCTTCCTTATCGAGCAACCGCTTGATCTCGGTTACCGCGTTGTCTGTGATCTCAATCGCCATCGAAACAGGGCCTTTCCTAATCGCTACGCGTCGGGGTTCTGGTCGCCGTCCTCCGGGTGCTTGGACTTCCAGTCGTTGATCGCGGCCTTGATCGCGTCTTCTGCCAGGACCGAACAGTGGATCTTCACCGGAGGTAGACTCAACTCCTTGACGATGTCGGTGTTCTTGATATCGAGCGCTTCCTGCACCGTCTTGCCTTTGACCCATTCGGTCGCCAGGCTCGAGCTTGCGATCGCGCTGCCGCACCCGAAGGTCTTGAACTTGGCGTCCTCGATCACGCCGCTGCTCTCGTCGACCTTGATCTGCAGCTTCATCACGTCGCCGCACTCAGGCGCACCGACGAGCCCCGTGCCGACGTCATCCTCGTCTTTCTTGAACGAGCCGACGTTTCGCGGGTTGCTGTAGTGGTCGACTACCTTGTCTGAATAAGCCATGCTCCGATCTCCTTTTGCCTCTTTTGCCTCTGTTGACTCTTCTCCTCGCGGACTTTCTGTACCCGGGTGTGTGGATCGGGGATTACCCCGGTCACTACCGTTCCCGGTTCTGACTCACTGCTGGCTCACATCGGGCGCCTGCCAGTACTCTACTCGGCGGCCCATTTCACTTTCGTAAGGTCGATTCCTTCCTTCGCCATCTCGTAGAGTGGGGAAAGATCCCGTAGCCGTTTTACGGTCTCGACGACCCGGTCGGCCACGTAATCAACCTCGTCTTCAGTGTTGAAGCGACCGATGCCGAAACGGATCGACGTGTGGGCCAGGTCCTCTCCGACGCCGAGCGCCTTGAGCACGTAGGACGGTTCCAGGCTGGCTGAGGTGCACGCCGAACCGGACGACACCGCGATGTCCTCGATACCCATCAGGAGCGATTCACCTTCGACGTAAGCGAAACTCATGTTGAGGTTACCCGGCACGCGGCGTTCCAGGTCACCGTTGATGAAGACTTCATCCAGGTTCGCTTCCAGCCGTTTGCGGAGCCTTTCCCTCAGGCCGAATATCCGTTCCGATTCTTCCGCGAGCTCTTCTCGAGCGATTTCGGCCGCCTTACCGAAGGCGACGATACCCGGGACGTTCAGGGTGCCCGACCGCATGCCGCGCTCGTGACCGCCACCGTCCATGATCGGGCTCAGCAACACCCTGGGCTTGCGGCGGCGTACGTAGATTGCGCCGACTCCCTTCGGGCCGTACATCTTGTGGGCGCTGAACGAGGCGATATCGACGTTCATCTCGTTCACGTCGAACGGAATCTTGCCCGCGGCCTGGACGGCGTCGGTGTGGAACAGCACGCCATGCTCGCGGGCGATCCTGCCGATTTCCTTGATGTCCTGAACAACTCCGACCTCGTTATTCACCGTCATGATCGATATCAGGATCGTCTTGTCGGTGATGGTTTCGGTGAGCTCGTTGAGATCGATGAGCCCGTCGTTGTCGACCGGAAGGAACGTGATACGGACGCCGTTCTTCTCGAGGTGTTTGGCGCTGTCTAGGATCGCCTTGTGCTCGGTGACGCAAGTGATGATGTGGTTGCCCTTCTGGCTGTACATCTCGGCGACACCCTTCAATGCCAGGTTGTCCGACTCGGTTGCGCCGCTCGTAAAAATGATTTCCTTCGGGCTCGCATTGATCAGGGCAGCGACCTGGGCGCGAGCGCGGTCGATGGCTTCTTCCGCGTCCCAGCCGAACTTGTGGTTTCGGCTGGCCGCGTTTCCGAACCGATCGCCGAAGTAAGGCAACATCGCATCCAGCACTCGCGGGTCTACCGGAGTGGTGGCGTGGTTGTCCATATAAAGGGGCAGTTTAACGTTCGTCATCTCTCAAATCGACTCCCGGCCACCTTGGAGGCCCGGTGGTTTCCTGGTGGAACTAGTGTGCCGCCAACTCGTGGATCGTCGTGTCCACGAGGACGTTGACCACCTTTCGCTTGATGTCTCTCAACGGGTCGCGAATCGAGCACAGCTGGAGCTGCTCGCAGTCGTCGGCCGCCTCGCAGGGCGTCAGCAACACCGGGCCCTCGAGCGCCTCGATGACATCGATCACGCTGATCGTATCCGCGTCTCTGGCCAGCGCGTAGCCCCCGGTCGGGCCGGCGTGCGACAGCAGCAACCCCTTTCGCACGAGCTTCTGGAGTACCTTGGCCATCAACTCGGACGGAATGTTGTAGGTCCGCGCGATTTCCGGGGCGCTGTAGGCGTGCTCCTGGTATATCGCCAGATGCTTCAGGGCGATCAGCCCATAGTCGGCTCTCTTCGATAACCGGAACATGCTGTTAGTCTCCCGGGGTGCCGGGCCTGTCGGACAATTCCCGACTGTTTTTATCGCCGATCAAAATAGTCGGCATTAAGAGAATAGGCCATGTGCAAGGATTTCGTCAAGACGTAAATCAGTTTTCGGGCTCGGAAGCTGTTGAAATATTGAGAGTAGGGAGAATCTCCGCAAGATTGGATACGACCCCTGGTGCCGGTTGGCCAAGGTTGCGGTCCACGAGGATTGCCGAAAACCCCACCTTCTCGGCGGGTCCCACGTCGAGTACCGGGTCATCGCCGACGAACAGGGTTTCCGACGGGTCGGCCTCCATACTTCGCGCGGCATGCAGGAAGATTCGGGGGTCCGGTTTGGCGTATCCGCACGAAGTGGGGATCGCGATGGTGTCGAAGAAGCCGTCAATGCCTAGTTTCTCGAGGACATCGGGGAGACGGGGGTCGAAGTTCGACACCAGCCCCATGCGGTATCGGCCCCGACGCAACGCCTCGAGAACCGTCATCGTTTCCGGGTACAGGCGCCATGCCGCATCGGTCCGGAACGTCTCGTAGACATCCTCGAAGAACTCATCGAAGCGGGCGATCGGTTCGGAGTCGTCGAAGACACGACGGACAAGCGTCTTCCAGCCTGCCCTGTCGATGGGGATTCCGTCCGACCGCGTGTGATGCATGAACGCATCGTCGAGAGACACCGCTTCCGTTCGGCACCCGTGACGCCGGGCCACTTCAGAGTAGATTTCTCCGACCGAACCGCGTGTCCGAAACAATGTTCCGACGGCATCGAATAGCACAGCCTGGACCATCAGTGGAGTGTAGCATCGTGGTGTAGGGGCGGCACCTATGGCCGCCCGACAACTTCGAAGTGCGGATGTCGCAGTGCGGAGGTGGCAGTTCGGATGTCGAAGTTCGGATCAAACGTCGGACCTCGAACTCCGACGTTCGAACCTCGGTTTTGAATTTCGAAAGAAGTTCGAAGTTGGAGGTTCGAGATTTTATCCGGAGGGGAGAACCATGAGAGGGATCACATACGACCCCGTCGACCGTTACATGCACGACCTGATTCCCCCGCGGGACGCGACACTTCGCGAGATGGAAGAACTCGCTTCCCGGGAACACATCCCGATCGTCGGTCCCGCTGTCGGCCACTTGCTGGAGCTGCTGGCGGGCCTTACCGGCGCGCACAGGGTATTCGAGATGGGTTCGGCCATCGGTTACTCGACGATCTGGTGGGCTCGCGGGATCCAGCCAGACGGACGCGTTTACTACACCGATGGCAGCGTCGACAACGCACGACGGGCGGAGACATTTTTCGAGAAGGCCGGAGTCGCCGACCGCGTCGAGGTTCTCACGGGAAACTCGCTGGACCTGATCGAAACAGTGGCGGGCGAATTCGACATCGTTTTCAACGATGTCGACAAGCACTACTACCCGGAAGTGTACCGAAAGGCGTCCGGACGGGTGCGCGTCGGTGGGTTGCTCGTCACCGACAACGTACTCTGGTCTGGCCGTGTTGCCGACCCGGTCGAGACTGACGCCAGCACCGAATCCATTCGGGAGTTCAACAGGTTGGTTTACGAAGACCCGCGGTTCCGGACGACCATCGTTCCCATGCGGGATGGCGTTTCAATCGCCAGGCGCATCCGCTGATCGAGACTCCACGCTCGCCGCGCGAAGATCGATCAGGGAGCGGCCGTTGTAGTCCTCTTCCCAAGGTATTCGGACGGTCAGGTTGGCGTTCGTTGCCACCAGTTCCGCATTCCGCGATTCGGTCTCCGCTTCGCTGATCAGCGCGGTCGAAAACCCGTCGGCCTCGAGGAACCTGCGGATGACCGGTAATGCGTCCTGGTAGGCGCCGTCCCAGTTCTTTCCGAAGTCTTCCATGCCGAGCTGACGTTCCAGGTTCTTGAAGATATCCTCTTTTTCTTCCATCTTTTCCACCCCAAACCTTGGATTCTCTCAGATTTAGGTCATCGTGTATAGTACCGCCGTCATGACACCAGGGGGAGGAACGAACATGGACGACGCGGCGCGCATTCCATACAAACTGGCGAACCTCGAGGGCGGACCGATCGGCCGACCGGCAATCGTTGTCGGGGAGAAGGTCTACGACCTCGCCGAGTGCGACCGGACGATCGCGCGATCGGAATCGGGCCGTGACGTTCACCTGCCCACGACGACGCGGGGAATCATCGAGCAATACGATACCTGCCGCCTGCGACTTGGGGAAATCGCTGCCGGCCTCGATGGCACCCGGTCCACACCGGGCCTCCAGGCCGCCGACGTTCGGTTCCGCCCTCCGATCCTGTATCCC
Organism: Terriglobia bacterium; assembly: GCA_965206125.1. Taxonomy (GTDB): domain Bacteria; phylum Acidobacteriota; class Terriglobia; order 20CM-2-55-15; family 20CM-2-55-15; genus CAXWPM01. The sequence continues at coordinate 7,062 of CBDBIN010000011.1, read as the reverse complement.
TGGAACATCGTCGCAGTTGCCGTCAACTACCGGGCTCACGGTGAGGAGATGGAACGCCAGATCGACGAGGGCTACCGGAAGGACCCGCCATACCTGTTCACGAAATCTCCGAAAGCATGCCTCATCGGCACCGGAGACACGCTGTTCGTTCCGGAAGGACGCGAGAAGATCGACTGGGAGCTCGAACTGGCCGCGATCATCGGCAAACGGGCGACGCGGGTGTCGGTCGAAGAGGCGCTGGACTATGTCTGGGGCTATGGGTTGATCCTGGACATGTCGGACCGGGCGATGCTCGAGAGGAGCAATGCTTTTTTCAACGTAGATTGGTTCAACGCCAAGAGCCGGGATGGCTTCGCCCCGATGGGCCCGTTCATCGTGCCGGCGGAGTTTCTGCCCAACCACGACGACCTGCATCTCGAGCTTCGGGTCAACGACCAGGTGATGCAGGATTACAGCACGCGGTTCATGAACCACAAGGTGGAGGAACTCGTGGCGTTTATTACGTCCATCCAGACTCTCGAACCGGGCGACATCATCGCGACCGGGACGCCGCCCGGCGTGGGGAAGGGAAGAAAGCCTCCACTTTTCTTGAAGCCCGGGGACCTGATCACCGCCGAGATCGAAGGGGTCTGTTCCATCCGAACGCCCGTCGGCTAAGCAGTTGGTGAAAGTCGCCCCAAGCTGTAGCGGCGCTCTATGAGCGTCGAATAACGGGCGGTCGTAGACCGCCCCTACATTGTAAACGCGACTTTCACCGCGGGCTCGTAGCCGGAATCGGGCTGCCAAAAGCCAGCTCATATCCGTCCGGATCCCGCATCGTGAACTCATCGACTCCGTATGCCTGCCGTTCTACCGGTCCGGGATCGCAGCCCGCTTCCGCCAGCTCCCTCCGTAGCGCCCGAGCGTCGTCTACCGTGAAATAGAAGACCGCGTCGTCGTAAGTCTGGGGAGAAGATCGCGCGCCACGGGCCGCACGTTCCTCGGAGGTGTTGATCATCACCGCGACCGGGCCCCGGGAGATCCGGGCCCACACGAGCTTGCCTTCGTGTTCGAAGTCCTCGTCTACTCGGAAGCCGAGGTTGTCGCGGTAGAACCCGAGGCTCCTCGAGACATCCTCGACGTTCAAAAGCGGCGTCATGGAGTTCATAGGTTGCTCCTGTGGCAGGATTCGATCAAATCGGGCGTCCCGAGCCGGAGAATCGCGAGATTGCGAGCCGTCGTCGATGAATGAGCATCGACTTCCGACTCGCGCCTCGACCTCGCCTCGAAGACCCATCGGCGCTGGTCCCAATATGGGTGGTACAGGCCACTTGAGAGTATTGGTGCCGGGCTGGCCTGTAGAGCGAGCGGTGTACAATTGACTTCGGTAATGGCGAAAGACGACAAGCCGACGACTCCGGGCCCGAATGACGAGGTGACCTTCGACAGTGCCTGCCGCCTTCTGGAATCAGTGCTCGAAGGGGACACACGCCGGAAGATTATCGCCAAAGTTTCGAAGGGGAACGACTTTCGACGAGCCCTCGTGCGCCTACGCGATTGCATCCGTTTCAACCTGTTCAACTTCGAGTTCGACCAGCTTTACCTCGATAAGCTCGTACAGAGCCTGGATGAGCTTACCAGGACGAAGGACGCCTTTCATGTCCTCCACGACTGGGATGGCATAGCGGATCGGCTGAACGAGGACACCATACCCCTGGACATCGCCAACTGGGCGATCTCCACAGGCGCCGGCGCCAGCGCGGAGGACAATACCCTTGCCGTCCTGCTCGATTACTACTTCTTCTATCTACTCACGATTCTGTCCATGCGAGTCTGGGATGAAGGAAGTGCCGACGAGAACCTCGACCGGGTGACCGGGTTGGTCGGGTTGCTGCAAGGCCCGAACGGGAGTCGTTTGAAGTTCGTCGACAATGCCGAAACCCTCATGTTCGTGGCCACTTCCCACTACGAGCCGGACGAATCGGCATACGACAGACTGCTGGCCAGAATACGGACGCTCGATCGCGAGCACCGAAACCGAGTGGCCCTTGTGCACGGGGCGATCCTTGCCAGTCACCTGCGGTTCGGTTTCGAGGCTTCCTACAAGAGGGACATTGCCAACATGCGCTCGGACAATGCCGCCGACTATCCGTGGCTCTGCTTCGCACTCGCGACGTTGATGTCTGACTACGTCGGGATGCGCGACGACGGCATCGAGGGGACCGAGCGGTATCGCGTGGTGGAAGGTATCGTCAACGCGTTGACGCCGGACGTTCGGGCTTTCGTCGGCGCCGCGCCCGCATCGCTCTGCGGGCATGCGGACGAACATACCCAACTCCGCGAGCGCCTGCTCAAGTTCAGTTCCGATCTGTGTGACGAGTTTAAGCGTCATCGTCCGACCGGTCTGAAGTACTCTCCAATTTCGTTCTTCTTCAACTTTCCGCACAACATCCTGAAAGGCGTGGTCGTGCATGCAGTACTTCGCGGTTTGCCGTCCGGCGTCACACTCAACGATCTGCTCACCGGGCTTCACGAAGATGAAGAGATAGGAGAGGCGGCGACTTGGCTGGCCACGACCCTGATGGGCTACGCCAGAGCGAATCCCGACACGATCGCCGGCAAGCCGACACCGGCAGTAGTGTACGACCCGTCTTCCGGCCTCAAGAGCTACAGCAAGGCCATCCGTGTCTTTAAGCAATACGGCTCCGAACCGACACCTACCGCTGCCGGTTCCCAGTAGTCCGCTCCCGCTTTCGGCGTACAGCCCGTTCGCGGGCATCCCGCACGAGATCTGACGAATTCACACCCGCGATTTCCGGATCGAAGGCTGCCTCCCCGTTTCCGTCGAGGAGTGCTTCGTATGTCGTTCCATTTCGGTCTCGGCGCAACCACCCGGCGTCCACGAGGTATCGCCGCAGCGTGACGTGGTCGAGCTCCAGGCAACTCCCTACATTGGCCAACCAGCTTTTCAGCGCGACGTTCAGGTCGTGCTCGCTGTAGGGGTGCGAGGCAAGCGACTGTGCGATGCTCCGAAACAGGATATGCCGGTCCCGGCGTTTGCGGGGGAAACCGGATCCCCGGCCGCCCGAACACAATGTGGTTAGACGTTTTCGGAATTCGTCGGCAGTGATGGGTTGATCTTGCATCGGAAAGCCTTCCATAACAGGCTGCCATGTCCAACGGCGTCGTCGTTCTCACGCCTCCGCATGCTTCTTCGTCCTGAAGCCTTCCGGTAGACTCACTTTTCGAGCTGCTGCAGAATGACCCGAATCCGCTCCCCGTCCGCCTTGTCCAAACAGGGAATTGCGGCTGAAGACTGTCCGCGGGTCTCGATCTTGATCGTGTCCCAGAAGATGCCCGACTGGTAATCGAAGCCCGCCACCTTGTGCCAGGGAATCTCTTCTTCTTTCTTGCTCATACGGAACGGTCCGGGCGTCGAAAGGAGGATCTTTTCCTCGCTCAGGTGAATCGATTGCGGCAGGAATCGCCCGCGCTGTAGAAACGTCGCCATCGGGTTTGCGGTGATGGTGAACGGCTCGAAGCTGAGCGTCGCCGGAGTGGACCCGAAGGTGTACCCGCATGCCCGGCACTTGCGTGCCTCATTCCAGCATCGCGTTCCGCAGTCGGGACAACCTTTCCCCTCGACCCTTTCGGTGCAGTACCGGCACACTGAGGCTTCATCCGGGATTTCGCTCAGGCAATCGGGACACGTCTTCATGTTTTTGCTCCTCCTACGTTTCCGCGAATCTTCTGGGACCAGCGTTGGCCGATCGACTCCGCCTGTCGCTGAGTCCGCCTCACCTCGATCCTTGGAGCTGAGCCACCGACTCCTCCACCAACCTGCCCAGAACTGCCTGATCGATCTCGGCCAGGCTCTTGACGTAGAGGCACGACTTTCCGGTCTTGTGCTTCCCCAGCTTGCCGAGAAGGTCCTCGTACCGGGAGAAGCCGGACATGATGTAGAGAGTTAGACTCGTCTTGCGCGGTGAGAAACCGGTGACAAACCATTCGCCCTCCCGGCCGCTGGCGTACTTGTAACGGTAGTTACCGAAACCGACGATGCTGTTGCCCCACATCTTGGGTTTCTCACCGGTGATTTGCTGCATCAACCCCATGATCTTGAGACAGTCTTTTCGCTGTGTTTCATCGCTCACGCTCTCGAGGAAAGCTTGAACGCTCGCCTTCGTCTGCTTCGTCTTCAATTCGGCCATCGCGTGTCCCTCGTCCGCTCCTGTTAGAAATCCACCCATAGGGCTGCGTGGTCCGATGCGGCCTCGAGCGGGTTCGTGATTTCGGGTATGTGTGGAAACAGCGTGCCGTGTTTGCCCCCCCAGACACCACGGCGCTCGACGCCGGCCATGGTCACACGATTGGACAATGCCGGCGACAGCAGGATGTAGTCGAGCTTGCCGGATTTCGTGCCGTTTCCGTGAGTTCCGACTCGGCCGTCACCGACGAAGCGCGGGTGGATCATGACGTCGATCAGGTCTGAGCCGTTCCTGAGGATTGGGGCGAGCGGGGCCCTATCCGGCGTATCGTTGAAATCGCCCAGAACGGCGATCAGGTTCCATCCCTCCGCGCGGCGCTGATCGTAGATCTTGCGAACCCGCCTCGCCTGGCGCTTTCTCTTCTTGTTGGACGATGACTGCGACCCGAAGCCCTTCGACTTGAAGTGGTTGATCATCAACAGGAGCCGGTCGCCACCCGGCAGGAGGACTCTGTACTCGGCACAGTCACGGCTGAAGATCTTCCCCGTGCTGTCCTGGTCATCGACGTGGCTGACCATGGACTCGATCGTCCAGTTCTTACGTGTCAGGATGCCCACATCGATGCCACGTGCGTCGTTGCCGTCGATCAGCATGGCGTGTTCGTACGGTGTCCCGCCGACCTGCTTCAGTACCGCATCGTTGAAACGGGTCAGCGCGATGCGATTGTCAGCCTCGATGAGAGTGCGCCGTGAAAGGTGAGTCAACGCAGCCGGTGAAAGTCCGGTCCAAGGAGGTGTCGGTAGACCTTGGTAGCTACCCAGGCGGTGGCAAGGGCGACCAACCCATCGAAGCCCTGGGGACAGAGACCCGCCTTGGGCGGGTTTGCAAGCGTGCGGGCCGCAACGCGAGTGAAGCCTGAGCAGGCCTCGAAAGGTTGAATGCGAGCGCCGAGTCTCCTCTCATTAGACGAAGGCCCATGAGGGTGGCCAGATGAACCGACAAGAGACGGTCGCCCTGCTCGCCGGGGTAGTGGGCGCAGCACGTACGCACGCGGGGACTCGCAACACGGGAAACCTGTTGTGCTGCCGGGGAGACCTGGCAACGGCTCCAACTGGGAGGCGGGCGCGACAGGCGTCGGAGGGGCTCATACTACCGATGAACCCGGGTAATGCCGGGGGAGGGAAGGAGCCCTAGTTCGGGGTGCGTTTGAACGAGTTGAGATGAGGAGATTGGCGTGAGCCTGGCAACTCCAGAAAAGATTCGGAAGCTCCAACGAGCGCTCTACGTGAAGGCCAAGCATGAGCCGACACGGCGATTCCACTTCTTATATGACAAGGTGTGGCGTGAAGACATTCTGACCCACGCCTACGCGCGTTGCCGATCCAACGGTGGGGCGCCGGGCGTGGATGGGGAAACCTTTACGCACATTGAGGGATATGGGGTGGACCGCTGGCTCAAGACGGTACGGGAGGAGGTGCGAACAGGACGCTACAGACCGCAACCGGTCAAACGGGTGATGATTCCGAAGTCTGGTGGCGTGGGCCAACGACCGCTGGGGATTCCGACTATCCGTGACAGGGTAGTGCAAACCGCGGCGAAGTTGGTGCTCGAACCGATTTTCGAAGCAGACTTCGATGGGGCGGCCTACGGGTATCGTCCCAAACGGAGCGCGCTGGATGCGGTTCGAACCGTTCATCGGGCAATTGATGAGGGGCACACCAAAATAGTCGATGCCGATCTATCGAAATACTTCGATACGATTCCCCACCCCGAGCTGATCAAGTGCGTTGCACGACGTGTTAGCGACGGGAAGATGCTGCATCTGATCAAGATGTGGTTGAAGACGCCGGTCGAGGAGACCGGCGAACGGGGACATCGGCGGATGAGTGGCGGCAAGAAGGCGACGCGGGGAACACCGCAGGGTGGAGTGGCATCGCCATTGTTGGCGAACATCTACATGCATCGTTTCATCAAGGCGTTTCGCAAGCATGGTTTGGATCGTCGGTACGACGCGGTGCTGGTGATCTACGCGGACGATTTCGTGGTCCTGTGTCGGCATGGCGCCGGTGAGGTCCTCGAAACGACTCGGCGATGGATGGCCAGCATCGGTCTCACGCTGAACGAGACCAAGACGCGTGTATGCGACGCCCGATGCGAGCCCTTCGACTTCCTCGGCTATACCTTCGGGCCGATGTACTCTCCGCGAACCGGCGGACGCTACAACGGCACGCGGCCTTCCAAGAAGGCTGTGGCCTCGGTCAAGGAACATATCCGGCGACGCCTGCGGTCCGGTAATCACGCGCCATGGGAAGACGTGGCGCGGGGCCTGAACCGCACGGTGCGGGGATGGTCGGCCTACTTCAGCTATGGGTCGGTGACGCAGGCGCGACACGGGGTGAAACTGTATCTCTATCACGCCGTCCGTCGCTTCCTTCGGCGTCGGCACAAAGTGGCCGGGTCTGGTTACCGGCGGTTCCCCACCGATGAGGTATTTGGGAAGCTGGGCGTGCTGTCTCCCGAATCCTGTCCGCATGAGGTCTGGTCGGCAATGCGCACGCCTTGACGTGAAACCCGTCCGAGAGCCGGGTGCGGGAAATCCGCACGCCCGGTTCGATGAGCGGGGAGGAGAAACGGAGCGATGGACTTCTCGGCGAGACCAGCAACGAAAGACGCTGGCCGCTATCGGCGCCGCCGGTCCTGTACGCCACCGCGCTTCTCCTCGACTCTACCACATCATGTCCGCTCCGATCAGATCGATGATCCGAGCCGTGTTGCTGATCGCGTCCTCGTTGATCTGATCTTCCACCAGTTCGAACCACCCGATCCAGTCACTGCGTCCATCGACGCGGATGATTCGTGGCTTGCCGCGTGGTTT
>CBDBIN010000010.1:0-22671 GCA_965206125.1 Terriglobia bacterium | reverse complement strand
AATTCAAGAAAGCCCTGCGTGGCTTTCACTCGTCGTTTGATCGCTCGATGATCCTGCTCCAGGATGTTGTTCAAGCATTGGACGGGCCGGTGGCGGCAACGGCGTCGCAGGATTCCTTCCTTTTTCACTCCTGAAATCGCCGCCCCATAGAGGCGTGCTTGGTCCGTATTGATAACACGGGCCTGTCGATCCTCAACGAGGGGCAGGAGGAAATGGAAGTTCTCATCGAAGCCTACGCGGGGAACGGCGAATTGCTGGATGCGGCCAAACTCCTGGTTGCCGGGCGCGCCACCCGCATCGGGCTGCTACGGGAGTTCCTGCCCGATCTGGGATCGGCCGATGGGGGCTACGTGCGTGTAACGTCGACCTCGATCCGGATGCGGGCCCTCGCCTTGCGGGGGCGGATGGACGGCACCCGGCTGCTGCATCTGGCCGCGCAGACAGTGCCCTAGAGGGGCCCGGAATCTTCAACGCATTCAGCACCGGAACTTTTCCAATTCCGTCCCGGATCATTCCTTACCCGCAGTTTCAACAGCCCCTGCCGTTCCTACTACTTGTTCTTATTACTTGTGTGTAGGGGTGAAAGGTCGTGGAAAACTCCCCGGAATCACAGCGATCTGTGGAAACGGCCGAAAAACGGCCCGTAGCGGCCGCTGGGTAGGGGGTGAGGGCCGTCTGGGCGGTTCTTTATGCCCTCCTGGAGGCTAATCGACCAGGCGTAGCGGAAGTGTCGGGGGGGGATCGCGGGGTTCGAGGGCAAGAGGATCAAGACGCCCGAAGCCGTCGAATAGTTCAACTCCGGCCAGGCCGTCCGGATTTTCTGCGCCAACAGTAAGAACTCAGATCTGCGACTTTCCTCTGACAGTGCCCAACGGTGTGTTATTGGGGCATTTTCTTTATTTCGCGGAGCTTATCGCGGAGTTCTTCGGTCGCATGGTCGGCCTCTTCGAAGTTCCGAATGACATGTGGGGTGATCAGGATCACGAGTTCCGTTCGAGTCTTCGTTGTGGCAGTGCTCCCGAACAGACCCCCCAGAACCGGGATGCGGCCCAGGAGCGGAATTCTGTTTCGAATCAGATCGTCGCTTTCGCGGATGAAGCCTCCGAGCACGATCGTCTGCCCGTCGCGGATGACGACGGTCGAAGTGACAGCCGATTGCCCGATCACCGGACCGAGTGGGCCCAGGGCACCGGCCTGGCTGACCTCCTGGCTAATCTCCAAGGTGACGTTTCCGCTGTCGTTGATCAGAGGGGTGACCTGCATGATTACGCCGATCTCGCGCCGCTGGATTGTCTGGGCGAAGAGGGTCCCGCCACCCGGGGCCTGGACCCCGCTAGCCGCCGACGCCACAGGAACCGGAATATCCGCTCCCACGGTAAACTGCGCGGTCTGGTTGTCACTGACTAACACGGAGGGAGCCGAAAGCGTTCGAACCCGGGACCGGTTCTCGGAAGCATGCAGGAACATGAAGAGCTCTCTTGAACGACCGATGAACGCGAACGTCTGGACCGCGAGCGACGGCGGGTTACCGCTGAATGACGCCGTCGTCTGGGCTGGCTGGAGAGTTCCCCGATTCTGAAGGATTGCCGACAATCCGAAGGCGAGCGAATCGTCCAGAACGACCTCGTAGATCTGGGCATCGATCAGCACCTGTCGGGGCAGGATATCCAGCTGTTCGATCGTATCTTCGATGATGGCGTACTCCTGCGGGGTCGCCTGAATCACGAGCGCATTGTTCGTCTCGTCGGAGATGATCTTGACGTTACCGGTGGGCAGGAAGGCCGTCCCCACCTCGGCGCCCGCACCGGCCTGAGCCGGGGTCTGACCCGCCGGGGGCGGCATGGCGCCTACAGCTCCGGTAGGGGTCTGGTAGATGCCCGAAAGCTGGACTTCGGTTCCGTAGAGCTGGCTGAGAACACGCTGGATCTCGATCGCTTTTCCGTTTCGGACGCGGTACACGAAGTTGCGAACGCCCGAAGTTTGAAGCGGTTGATCCAGCCGGTCCAGCCACTTCTGAACTTCATCGAAGACAGCCATATTTGGCGAGATTACGAGAACCGAGTTCATCCGTTCGATCGCCACGAACCGGATCGCGCCGCGGTTCTCCGACAGTGCATAGCCCGCGAAAACCGTCACCAGGTCCTGGACAAGGTCCGCGGCGAGGCTGTTCTCGACCGGAAACAGCCGGACTCGCTCTCCCGCGAACACGTTCGTGTCGAACACGTCGACGATTTCCAGCAACTTCAGGAGGTTGCCGCGGCGTTCGGTGAGCAAAAGGATATTCCCGGCTTCATGCACGACGATGTTGGCGCCCTGACTGAGGTAGGGAGTCAACAACTGCGACATTTCCGAGGCAGAGACAAACTCCATCCGGACGACCTGGATGACGAACTGATCGTCGGCCCTCTGCGGTTGGCCATCGTCCTGGACCGGGAGAGGGAGTCGCAATGCGGCGTTCACCGGTACGATTTCGTAGAAATTGCCGGTCTGAACGATCGTCGCCCCGTTGATCCTCAGGATCGTCTCCAGGATCGGGAGCAGGTCGGAGCGCTGGAGGTTTCCCGCCGTGTTGATGTTGACCGTTCCTTGAACGGCCGGATCGACGATGTAGTTGATGCCCAGCGTCTCGCCGATTATCTGGATGATCTGGTGGATGTCGGCGTTATCCAGGTGCAGCGATATCGGTACCTCACCCTGCGCTGCGGGAGGAGGCTCCTGAGCGCTGAGCGGAGTCATACCAGCAACGGCAAGCGACAACGAAATCAAGAGAATGGTTTTTTTCATGGCTGAGGTTCCGGCACAAGACGGTTACCAAACGGAGTTCTCTGGAGCCTGAATCCCGGTGGGACATTGTCTTCGGTAACGGCTGCGGGATTCGGTTGCCCCGATTGACGCGCAGGAGTACGGTTCACGCCCGATTGAACGTTCGTTGCGGACGCCGGAGCCTGGACGGTGGAAACCACGGGAGCAGCCCCACTCTGGGCCGTCGTCCGGCTCCGATCTCTCGGCCTCTGTGCGGTCGGGTCGTTCATGATGACGGTGGTCTCGACACTGCCGGAGCGAATGCGGACCGACTTGTCGAGGATCTCGATGATCTCCCAGCCATCGATCCGTTCTCCGGTCCGCACCGGCCTGTACGCCCGATTCCTCTCTTCGCTGCTCGCCAGCATGGCCACCGGCGCTTCCCCGAGCGACAGCGTGCCGAACAGGAACGGACGAGGGCCTGCGGCAACCGGGCCTTCCGAGGTCTCGATACCCAGGATACCCAGATCGTTACGGTCGAAGCTGAACAGGTTCTGTTCCGCAATGGCTGTCCAATCCTGAATAGGTATGGCCGTTTCATCGGCTGCGTCCGAGATCCCGAGCGCCTCGCCGTCAAACTGGATGCCAGCCGGAGAATGGGTTGTTTCGAACTCGACCCATCCCCTGCGTAGTTCCACGGTCGCGCCGATCACAGCGAGTACCAGGATCATGTTGATGACAATCAGTTCTCGTTGCATCGATTAATTATCAGCCGGCTCGCCTTGAGGCGGGCTGGCCAGAACGGCACCGACGGTCAAGTTCACGCGCAGATCTTTCGGCAATTCCATCCCCGCGCTCACTTCATCCACGACGCTTAGCGGAGCGATCCGGATCGACCTCACCGCGACAAGTTTCTCCGAGCGACGCAACTGTTCGAGGAACACTACGAGCTGGCCGGGTGTACATTCGAACCCGAGCGTCATCGTAATCTCATTGAAAAACTCATCCTTCTGCACGGCCGCGGACATATTCCGCTGACCCAGCTCGACTCCCGTAGCCTCGGCGATTCCTTCGATGATCGTCTGCAGCTCGGCAGAGGCCAGCGACGGGTTATCGCCGCGGATCAGGAGCGATTCGCCTTCTTCGACACGCCGGCGGGCTTGTTCGAGCAGCGGCTCGTAGTCCGCCTTCTGCACGGCCGCACGGCGATACCGGCGCAACTGATCTTCGCGATCCAGAGCGATGTCGACAGCCGCGGCCAGTCTGTCGTAGGCAGGGAAAACAACTTCGGACAGGACGAAATACAGACCCAGCGAAACGCCCAGCAGGAGAAGCGCTCGACGGTCTCGCTGTCGTATCTCCCGCTTCACGACTCACCCCCAACACCGAACCGCAGGGTGAAGCGGTCGCGCCCGGCGTCATCACGGGTAACGGAGCTCGCGAACTCGGCGTCTTCAAACAGCGGACTCTCTTCGATCAGTCTCTGGATCTCGGAAGCACTTCCGGAAAAGCCCGTGATCGTCACGGCCCCCTCCTGCAGCGAAATCGCACTCAACCAAGTGTCGAGAGGCAGAACGCGAACCAGTTCCCACAGCATTTCGAGCGTGGAATCGCCTCCCGCGAGGTGCACACTCAGGGCCCGGTACTTTTCCGAAAGTGCGTTTAACTCCGTTTCCTGATCCGTCAGGTCCCGGACCGTCGGGGCGACGCCGCGAATCGCGTTCTCCAGCTCCGAAGCGTAGACGGACCATTGGTAGGGTCCGCGCAGCCCGAGCGCGGTGCCGACGAGGAACAGCAGTAGAACGAGCAGAAAGGTCGGCACGAGCTGCGCCCGATTGCCCCGGTACCTCCGCTCCGATGGGATGATATTCACCGCAAACGGGCTTTCGCCGACGCCGGACAGAGCAGCGGTCAGGGCTCCAAAAAGACCCCTTTGACGGCCGACTACCCCCTCGACCGGTAGCGGTGGATTGTCCTCGTCCAGATCTTCGAGCTTTGAACCGTGAGCTATGGTGCGTGCGTTTTCGAGGCTCACGACACGAGCCAGGCTGGCGAGTCGCGCGATCATTGACGCGGCTCGCTGGCTGGACGAACCAGCCTTGTCCACTCTGAGGGAGGTCATCCGGCCATCGTGGACCAGGCAGCCTTCTGCGTATTCCGACTCCAGGCCGACCAGAACCGTCGGCCGATCGTCGGGCCACAATTCGGTTGCCGCGTGGGCACACGCGAGAGTTGAAAGCGTTGCACCTGTCAGCGGAAGACTCGCCGAGGAGAACAGGTCGATCCATGGATCGAGTCCTTCGCGCGTGATGATCGCGATCGTCACACCCAGAGTTTTGCCGGGCTTTACTCGATCTTTCGACGACATGTCCCAGTAGATTTCCTCCTTAGGCCATGGCGAAAGACTCTCGACCTGGAACTCCACTGCGGACCTCAGGCGCTCGCGAACTTCAAATGGTAGTTCCAGGTGCCGCACCATCCCGCTCGACTCCGGCAGGCTGAGGAATGCCTTGGCACCACGGAGGGGGTGCCGTTCAGCAACTTTCTCAAGCTCAGCTCTTCGCTCGTCGGCACCCATCCCGACAAAGTCTTCAACGACAAACGAAGAGATCAGGCGCCTCTTGTTGAATGCCGCACGAACGACAGTGACACGGAGATCATTCCCGGCGACCTCGAAGCCGGCGATAGTCTTGGGCAGAAAGCTATTCATACTGCCACCGGTCGAGCTTCAGTTCCTGCAACAGGAGGTAGCGGATGGGATTGAGACTCAGGGTCTGCAATCGCTCTTCTCGCCGCAGAACCAGACGAACGGTACGTGACACGCCGGAAGGGATCGCCCGGCCTCTCGAAACGATCGTCAACGGACCGTCGCGCTCGAATGTGAAGTGGCCCAGAACGTCGCTATCGGACAGTACCGGTATCCTCTCGGCCATGTCGGCCAGATCGTCGAAGAATCCGTCTTCTCGTGCCGCGACGATGGCATGGGCAAGGATCGCGTCGATTCCCGGCAGCGCCCTCAAAACGTCGACGGATGTCTCGTTCGGATTCACCTGTGCCGTACCGGATTCCGTGGTAACAAGTTCCCGAACCCCGGGGACCCAGCGGAAGACACCCGACGTCGCGTCCATGCTCAATCGGCCGTAGAACAATTCCGGTGTCATTTCTTTCACGAACAGGATGTCGTCGACAAACCGAAAGACGCCGTTCGCGGGCAAACGTCTCCCGCCGGCGGCATCATAGTCGGCGATCTCGGCTCCGTAGAGATGCGGTATGTCGTCGTCGTCGATCCAGTCCAGGATCGAGTCGACCAGGCGATTGCGGGTATCCTGGTCCAAACCCAGGGAATCGAACATCGAAGCCAGCACCCTGTCCGACGCCTGGTTGATGTCGATGCGGCCCCGGCCGGACTCGAGCCGGACTCGAACTTCTCCCGTATCGAACGGGAAAACGTACTCTCCGTTCACCAATTCCACCGGTGAGTCCGCAAACAGATCCCCGCCCGCCATCAGGTCCTGGAACATCACCTCCGCGGCTCCACGCGCCATGAAAAAAGCCCGTTCCGAATCGAAGCCCCCCTGCAAGCTGGACATCTCCGTCCGCACGGCGGCCGCCAGCGACAGCGAGATCACCGATAGGATCAACACGACCCATAGAACACTCAGCAGGATGATGCCGCGATTGTTCATCGGTAAATCAGGGGAACGACGACATAGTCGTCATCAATCCGAACCTGGACGGCGCCGGGCAGGCCGGTGCCGGATTCCCACTCATCGATCCATCGCAGTTTCCCGTCCCGATCCGAGCCCAGGTAACGAAACGCGACGTTCTGAAACTGGGCCAACAGCCGTCCCTCACGATTCGTAATCTCGTCCGGCTCATGATCAAACAAGAACTGCTCGTCGTACACGAACCCGCCATCCTCTACGGCATAGCCGATTTTGCGAGCCTGGACCGCTCCGTCAATCAACGAGTAGGCGGATACGAACTCGATCCGCCGGTTATCGCCGGCAAAAAGGATGCCCGCGCCATCGGCGCCTTCGAACTCCATCGGAGAAGCCAGCGAAAGCTGGCGTCGGATGAGCCCTTCCACGCGGGCCCGATTCTCGATCTCCAGGATCTTCCCGGAGCCGCGCTCCCAGGTATCCATCCCGACGCTCAATCCGGAAAACATGAAGGTCATGATCAATCCGACGATCGCGAGGCTGACCATCACCTCGATCAGCGTGAAACCGGCCTCTGCCCGGCGCCTGGGATCGATTCTCACAGCCTCAGCCTCGATTCATTCCGGAAACACATCATCAATCGCCCGCTGGAAGTCCTGAGGGGCATAGGTCAGCGCGGACGGCTTCACCGTCTCCAAGCGGATGTTTCGCCGCCCGGAACGCCCATCGAACTCGATCTCGACGACGATCTTCATAATCGCCTGTTCAGGACGTCCGTCGAGACTCTCGGGAATCCAGGGCTCCACTCGCACCCTCCAGTCCGCATCGATCTGGTTCTTCCGGCCGACGGTCTGGCCGGATGCTGGAAGAACGGGCAGCAGAAGGACACGATTCATGACTTCATCGGCAGCGAGTTGGTAGCGGTGCAGTTCCCCGATCCGTCGGAGATTGTCGACCGAGGTACTGAAAAGGCCGAAAAGGGCACTCGAAGACAACCCCAGAATGGCAACGGCGACGACGACCTCGATCAGAGTGAACCCTCGCTGCTGCGTCACTGGAAGGTCACCTCGAAGGGGCCGAAACGGGACCGCAGCTGGATCAGCTGTCCCCGGAGCAGGCCCGATGGAGGAACGTCGATCGACTCGATGCCCTCCTCGGAATCGACAACGAGTTCCACCGAAGAAGGTAATTTCCGTTCCCTGAGGATGTTCATGTCGGGTCCTACCAGCGTTACCGTCGGCCCCCTGCGATTCAGCACTACGAAATGGACAAGATTGGAGCGCTGAGCCCTGGAACGGGCCATCTCGACAAAACTTCGGATAGTCTGCTCGGCCTGGTACATCTCGAGCCGGGTCATGCCGGCACCGATCCGCGGGCCGACCAGCCCCACCGACAAGGCAACGATTGCCATCACGATCATCACCTCGACCAGGGACAATCCTCTCGCACGGTTCATGTCAGTGATGACGCCTGCTGGGCCGAAAAGGACGAACGGGGAGGAAAAATACTGAAATTCAGTGGAATACGGGTATGGAACTGTCGAACGAGAATGGAGACTACTGCCAGTTCACGATGTCCAGGTTCTCGTCCTCGCCGCCCTGTGCCCCGTCGGCTCCGAGCGACAAGATGTCGAAGTCTCCATGCTCGCCGGGGTACCGGTAGACGTAAGAATACCCCCACGGATCCATCGGGACGTTCTTGCCCAGGTACGGACCGTCCCAGTTCCGGATACCGTCTGGATCAACCCTCAGGACTTGAAGCCCTTCCGACGCGTTCGGGTAACGGCCCACGTCGAGGCGGAAGAGGTCGAGCACCGTCTCGAATTCTGAAATCTGTGCCTTGGCCGTTGTCTGGCGGGCCCTGTCGACGTTGCTGAAAAGACGCGCCCCGACCAGGGTGGCGAACAGGGAGATGATGACCATCACGACAAGCAACTCGATCAGTGTGATGCCCGACTCCCGACCCGCCGCTCGGCCAGCATGTCGATCGTTCTTCGTTTCGAAACGGACGGACCTGTTCATGGCTTCCTCACTCCTTAGAACGCGATGTCGTTGATGCTGAAAATCGCCATCAGCATCGATAGCACAACGGTCCCGATCAGTATTCCCATGACCAGTATGATCAGGGGTTCGAACACGGCCGTCAGTGCCTTTACTGACGTCTTGACGTCCTTTTCGTAGATGTCGGCCAGTTGGAGCAGCATCGTGTCCAGACGTCCCGTTTCTTCCCCGACGCCGACCAGGTGGACGGTCAACCCTGGG
Organism: Terriglobia bacterium; assembly: GCA_965206125.1. Taxonomy (GTDB): domain Bacteria; phylum Acidobacteriota; class Terriglobia; order 20CM-2-55-15; family 20CM-2-55-15; genus CAXWPM01. Next base: position 14,006 of record CBDBIN010000010.1, on the reverse strand, counting down.
AAGACGCCGGCCTCGCGCATGGGTTTCGACACTCCTTCGCCGCGCTTTGCTCCGTCGGCAATCTTCGAAATCGCCTCCGCCAGGATCTGATTATGGGCGATGTTCTCGACGATGCGGAGCCCCGCAATCAAGGGGACGGCGCTGCTGATCAACGTACCGAGGGTGCGCGCAAAGCGTGCGACTTCAACTTTGAGCAACGTCGGACCGAACAGCGGCATCCTGAACTGAACGATATTCCACATTCGCCGCCCTCTCGACGTCTGCAGCCAACCCCGCATTGCCAGAACCATCAAACCAAGACCTGCCAGAATCGCCCACCAGTAGTCACGGGTCAGATTAGACATCGTCAGCAGGGCGAGCGTCGTCGCCGGCATCTCGGCGCCGACATCTTCAAAGATCGTCGCAAAGCGTGGAATCACGAAATAAAACAAGATCCCGAAAGACCCGAGCCCGACCAGCGTCAGGAGAATGGGGTAGACGAGCGACGCGATCAGGTAGGAACGGAGCTCGTCGGCGGAACGTTCGAACTCCGCCAATCGGTCCAGGATCACGTCCAGAACACCACCAGCCTCACCCGCTCGGATCATGTTCACGTGGAGACGGGTGAACTGTCTCGGATGCTCCGCCAGAGCCTCGGCAAGCGACTTGCCGCCTTTGATCTGCTTCAACAGATCGTCGATCACTTCTTTCAGGGCCTGTTTCGGCGCCAGTTCGCGAGTGATGCTGAGGCTGCGGTCCAACGGCAGGCCCGCACGCACGAGCGTTGCCAGTTCCTCGGTAAAAAATAGAATGTCTTTGCGTGTAACTCTCTGCAGCCGGAAGGAGGGCAGGCTCAACCCGGACGGTTTTGTCGGAGGCTCATCGATCGACACGGGAATCAACCCCATGTTCTTGATGCTGAAAGCCGCAGCGGAAACGTCGGCCGCTTCGATGCGACCCTCGAAATGCTTCCCCTGAGGGCTGACGGCTTTGTATGCGAAGGTTCCCATCAGACTTCCTGCGTCACCCGCAGGACTTCGGCCGGCGTGGTGATCCCGTCCCGCACTTTCTTCCAGCCGTCTTCCTTGAGCGTGCGCATTCCGGAACGAATCGCTTGCTCCTTCAACGCGTTCGCATCGGGATTTGAGGTGATGATTTCGCGAAAGGCCTCATCAATGTCGACCAACTCGAAGATACCCAGGCGGCTTTTGTATCCCGTGTAACCGCACTGCTCGCAGCCAGGCCCTTTCTGTAACTCGATGGAACCTTCAGACTCTTCAAGCGGAAAGTCTAGATCCCGGGCCGTCTGGACCGACATCCGGTCCGGGCGGCAACACTTCTCGCAGTTGGCACGAACGAGACGCTGGGCCAGGATCCCGATCAGCGAAGAGGCCAGCAGATAGTCCTCGACCCCCATGTCGATCAAGCGCGTGATCGCACTGGGAGCGTCGTTCGTGTGGAGCGTACTGAAAACCAGATGGCCCGTGAGCGCGGCTCGGATCGCAATCTCGGCCGTTTCCAAGTCGCGGATCTCCCCGATCATGATCACGTCCGGATCCTGCCTGACGATGTGACGCAAGCCTGTCGAGAAAGTGAGGCCGATCTGCGAATTCACCTGGATCTGGTTGATGCCGTCCATCTGATACTCGACCGGGTCTTCGATAGTGATGATCTTGCGATCGGGAATGTTGATTCTCTTCAGCGCGCTGTAGAGCGTCGTCGTCTTCCCGCTGCCCGTCGGTCCGGTGACCAGCAAGATTCCATGGGGTTTGGAGGTCATCTCGCAGATCTTCGAATAGAGGTCCTCCGGAAAACCGAGTCGGCGGAGATCAATCAGGTCCGTGTTTGATTTGTCCAGGATCCGCATCACGACGCTCTCACCGTACATCGTCGGAAGCGTCGACACACGCAGGTCGATTTCCTTCCCCAGCACCTTCAGCTTGATCCTGCCGTCCTGCGGAAGACGCCGTTCGGCAATGTTCAGCTTCGCCATCAGTTTGATGCGTGAGATGATCGCTCCCCGCAGTTGATTGGGCGGCGGATCGACGTTCTGCAACACACCGTCCACACGGTACCGGAGCTGAAGCGCTCTCTCGAACGGTTCGATGTGGATGTCGCTGGCACGCGACTCCACGGCTCGCGAGATAATGAGGTTAACCATACGGATGACCGGTACTTCGGACGCAAGATCTCGAAGTTGGTCGACGTCATCGTCAGCGAGTGCGTCGCCGAGCGTTTCGATCAGTTTGTCGTCGTCGCCTTCTTCACCGTAAAGGCGATCGAGCTGAGCGACGATGTCCACCTCGGACGCAAGATTTACGCTCAGGTTATAGCCGGTGCGCAAACGGATCGTGGACAGGGTTTCCGAATCCAACGGATCCGCCATCACCAGCGACAGGACGTCATCCTCGAGGTGTACCGGAAGGACTTTGAATGGACGAAGAAAACGGTAGGGGAGCTTCTCGGCTTCAATCGGGACCGCCGGGTATTCTCCACTGAACAACGGGACGTCGATCTGTTCGCTCAGTACCGACAGAACATCCCGTTCGGAAACGAATCCGAGATCCGTCAGTATTTTCCCGATTCGATCGGACCGCTCGGCTTGCAGCGACAGAGCGTTGTTCAGGTCCTCGTCGGAAATCAGGTCGCGCTCCTGGAGCAGCCCGCCCAGAAGCCTCCGATCGAAAGTCAGTAGCGCCTTCATGGGATCTCAGTATTCCCGGATGTCCACGCGGTCGCGGAACGCGGCCGGGCTGATTCGACGCGCCTCGAGGTCGGCCGCCGCCTGCTTTCCGACGGAGACGACAATCTGGGTGGGCAGGTCGGGCAGGTCGGCGGGATTCGTGTTCAGCATGTGAATGATGATCGCAACCCGCTCATCCGAACCCACCGAGGCCAGTCCAGCCACCCTGTTCTGTAGCAGTTCGACCGCTTTCTCCTTGAGAGCTTCGCGGCGATCGCCGCTCGACCGGCGGATCTCTTCGGGTTGCTTCACGCTGCTAAATGGATTCCGCGGGCGCTCCAGCGCAACCTCGATCGTGACCACGAGACCGTAACCGTCCAGTTGCGTCGCCTTGGATCGCTGCAGCAATCGTCCGGGAACGATCGAAGAAACGGCATCTTCCAGTGCGGCGGCGATCGCCGCGGATTCCTGACGGAATCGGGAAAAATAATCCGGGCCGGCCTGTGCGGAAAGGATAGCCGGAACGATCATCAACAAGACCAACAGCCGGATTACTCTCATTCCCGCACCTCCGTCCGCGCAGCCAGAAGCTGGATCGAAGACGCATTCTCCAGGGTGTCCCGCAGCGCTGCACGCTGAAGATCGGATAGATACGCCATTTCCGCCCTCAGGCGCTGGACCTCCCTGCCGTTCGCGGCTGAGATTTCCTGAATTCGGCTCTCCAGCTCGGACTCCAGCCAGGCCTGCTGTTCAGCGGTGACCCGTGCTACGACGAGCTCGTAGTCCACCGGTTGCGGGGGGGCAACGACAGGTTGGGCAGCCACCTGTAATGGTTCGGCGTCGGGCAACGCGCCAAACGCGATCGTCATGCCGGATTCCTGTCGGTCGAACCGAATCGGTCCACCGATCACGAGCGCAAGCACCAGCGCCGCAGCCGTCGCGGAAGGAACGAGCCACCGGAGCGGCACCCACGTCCTCGTCGCCGGTTTCCGTGACTCCACGAAAACCACCCGCCTCGGAACCTCGGCGTCGGGAACCGACTCGAGGAAGTGCTGCACTTTCTGGAACTCCGAGATACGCCCCTGGCACTCCAGGCACTGGACAACGTGCTGCCGGGCTTCCTCCATCTCCGACGCCGTCAGTTCTTCGTAGACGAACTCTGCGAGTTTCTCCTCCAGATGCGACATATCAATCACCCTATGATGTTTTTTGCCACCTTATGATGGTTGCGACCGATTGAGCGGTTCGCCGCCCAGGACCGACTCCAGTTCCTGCCCTTGAACGATCGAAGCTCGCTGAAGGCCTTCATGAAGGTTTCCTGACAGAGATCCATGGCTTCGTCGGTATTCTCAACCATCTTGAAGATATAGTTATGGATAGGCTTTTCAGCCGACAGACGGGCAGGTTGAAGGAGTGGATATCTCCTTCCAGGACTCGCTCGATGATCCGCCGATCTCCGGTGTGCTCTAAACTCAAGTCCGGTCCTCACATAACGTAAAGACGCTGCAGGTTCCCGAAAAGACGAGTGGCCCACGAACGCGGCACCTATTTCTGGAGGTTGTGTAATGGCCGTTGCACCGGACATACTGTGTCTGGTCGCCGAGATCCGTGCGGGGCAGGCTGCACAGTGTCATCATCCGCGCCATGAAACACATATCCGGGTCCGCTTCACTGGCCGTGACAAGCTGGTCCACCTGATCGAATCGGGTGAAGTGGTGCCGCGAGGATGTCGCGTCGAGCTTGTCAAGGGAGAGAGAGTTCGAGACGGTAGGCACCGGCATTGAAAACGAGCGCGCCGCTGTCGCTGTGCGTATAAAAACTGCGGACCTCGACGACATAGCGTCCAGCGGGAAGAACAGCCGATATCAATTACGACTGCCCGTTCAGGCCTTGATCCGACAGTGCCAGGATACGACCCTCCAGATCCATTAGAAAGAGGTCGAGGTCGTCAGAAACGCTCCGCTTAGCGTGCAAAATCGCACCAATCTGCCTGATACCCTTCATAGCGGTCTGGAAGATCCTGGAGGGAGCCTTGCCTGCTTGACAATTTCTGACGACAGGAAGCTATAATTTTTCTAATAAGTTAGAGCGTGCAGTCGGAATGAACACATGGAGCGGATTTCTGTGCGTAATCCTGGTTGCCGGGTCTCTGGTGGGTCCGGCCTCGGCGCAGTCCATGTTCCATTTTCCGCAGGCCGGGGCGGGGGGGCCGGGGACACTGACCGTGGCCAATGTCGACGCCCGTGCCGCCGAGGTCGATTTCGAGTTGTTCGGTCTCGACGGCGACACGCCCGGCAATGCGCTCGAGCGGGTCCGCTACCGTCTGGCATCAGGAGAGGTCTTCTCAATGCCTGTCGATACGGTGTTCGCCGCGGCGGGCGCGCGGGGGTGGATCCGGGTCAGCAGCGACCTGTCGGGGCTCACCGCGGAACTCGTTTCGGGAGATGCTGTCTCTAATCTCGAGGTGATCCCATCGGCGAGGCCACTCTCCGATCAGATCGTCGTTATGCCTCCGAGCAACGCTCCGGTAGCCCGGCAACTCCGCATCGTCAACCCTTCAACCCAACGCGTGTCGGTCAGCGTGATGGTCTTCGACGGTCAGGGCACCGCCGTCCGGACTCTTTCGGCGACCGTTGAAGCCCAAGCGATCTTCGACTCCGACCTGGCGGCGGTGGCCCCCATTCCACAGGTGTTGGCCGCGCGCATCAGTGCGAGCGGTCCGGTTCTGGCACAGGCTGTGCTCGGCGCGGGCCCATCCCTGATCCTCGTGAACGGCCGGTCGGTCACCGAAGGTGCAGGGGCGCTCTGGATTGCCCCGCACGTTGTGAGCGGCAACGGTTTCGAGTCGACGTTGATCCTATCCAATCCTACCGGACAGTGGATCACCGTATTCGCCACACTGTTCAGCGAATCGGGAGGGCCGGTCCACATCTCACAGGTCGTGCCGCGCCGCTGGGCTTTGAACATTGTTCCTAACGGCACAATTTCCGTCGGGGTAACGCGGCTCATCGGGCTCCCCATCGCTCCACCGGTCAACGGCTGGATCCAGGTGGAGGCGCCCAACATCCCTCTCGGCGGGACGTTGGTCCTTGCTCGCGGCGCCCAGCGGACGGCCTATCCTCTCCAGCCAGCGGCTCGAACGGATTGGACATACGTGGCCGGGGCTGCCATCGACATCGGAGCCGGCGGACTGGCCCTGATCAACCGCGGCACCGCGGCCGCGAACGTCGAGATCCTTGCTCTGGATCCTGACGGATATGTCTTGGGCCGCTCCTCGATCACAGTCGGCGCCAATACCAAATGGTCCAGACTCGTCAGCGAAGTGCTCGCGGCAGCGAGCTTGGGGCCGGGCGGCATGCTCGCTCTGAGGTCCATGTTGCCGATCCATGGGGTTTTCTTCGCCGAAACCACACAAGGGTTGCTCGCAGCGACCGGGGCCGGTTCCCATCTTCCGGCGCGGGAGAAGCCGGCCTCCCTGCGGCCGGCCATCCGCTGGGCCTCGCCCGAGGAGATCCGGCCGGGCGATAGGGTGCGCCTGCTCGTGGAGAACATCGAGGGTCCCTACTCCGTGCTGCTGGGCGGGCGGCCTGTCGATGTGCGTGTCCTGGCCCCAGGAATACCGCTGCTGGATTTTGAAGTACCGCTAATCGGTGCCGGGTTCATCGATCTGCGTGTCCGGTCCGCGGGGGGGTCATCGCGACCGGTCACGCTCCTGGTGGCCCCGTCGGATCCGTCGGCGGAGGTTAGGGGCCGTGCCTTCTACGAAAAGATCGATCTTCGTGCTGACGGGTTGGACTTCGATCGTCCGGTGATGATCCCCATTCGTGATGTCCAGGTGGATGTGTTCAACCAGGCGACGGGCCAGACCGTTTCCAGCACCCGAACCGACCGATACGGGGCATTCCACGCCCTGGTGCCCGTGGATGCGGGTTACGCCGTTCGCGTACGGAGCCGGTCGGCGAGCAGCGACGTGGTTGTCGCCAACAACACCGCAGGGGGCGGGACGTATGCGGTCAGCGAAGATATCCCGCCCGACCGGCCACCCGTTCTGATCGCTCAAGACGCCGAGCGCGTTTCCGGTGCCTTCAACATTCTGGAAGTAATCCGTAAAGGAAACGCGCTGCTCGGGGGCCTCGACGCCGGGCTTCGCCCTCCGGAGCTCACGATTTTCTGGAGTCCCGCCAATACCCGGGTTCTGGGCAACGTGGAGGCGGGCCAGATCGGCGGCACATTCTTCGACGCTGGCACGGATACGGCGTTTGTTCTGGGGGACCGCACTCTGGATTCCGACGAATTCGACGACGCCGTCATCCTGCACGAATACGCACACCTGCTGGCCTCCCGATTCTCACGCGACGACTCGCAGGGGGGACCCCATGTTCTGGGTGACGTCCTCGACCCGAGAGTGGCCTGGTCGGAAGGATGGGCGAACTTCTTCTCCGGGCTGGTGCGGGAGGACCCCATCTACCGGGATTCGACGGGAACCGACGGCCAGGAAATCCTCGGATTCGATCTTGAGCAGAATGTGCCCGCCGGCGATGCGCCCGGATATCGGAGCGAGTTTTCCGTGCATTCGATACTCTGGGACCTGCTGGATGACCTCTCCGATGCTGGAGACAATACGCGGATCGATGCGGCCACGCTGTGGAGGGCATTCACGGCACTCCGCAGCGACCGCTTCGTCTATCTTCCCGCGTTCCTGGACCGTCTGGTCGAGCTTGCGCCTTCCGAATCGCTCGGTATCGAGCAGATCGTCCGAGGGCGCTCGATCGACTACCGGGCCAGTGCCCGGCCCAGCATTGCCGATCCTTTCCCGCGACGGGTCTCCGGCGACCATGCGGTCACCGGGGAGGTGGATTCGCTTTCCAGGCAGCGTGTGAACCTGGCCCAGTCCGCCCATCAATATGCATTCGACGTCGCGGGAGGGGCCGTATCGTTGCGTCTCGACATCACCGGAGTCGGTCCGGGTGGAAACCCCGGAGCCAACGATCTGGATCTGTTCCTGATGGATTCGGAAGGGCGCGTCTTGGCGCGTTCCGATCAAGGCCTGAACGGGCAGTCGGAGCTGATCGCGACGTTCCTGCCCGCCGGCCGCTACGTGGTCGAAGTCCGGAGTTTCTATACCCATGTCGAGACCGGAACCCGGATCTTCAATTCGGGCGCCTACCGTCTTCAATTCCAACTCCATTAGTGGCTGTTTGCAGCCGCTAATTTTTCTCCTTCAGATCTCGTCTCCGGTCGACGCCCTTGAGCTTCGCTAACCCTTCACCTCCATCCGGTAGGGTAGGAGACTCTCACCCCAAGCTGTCGGGCATGCCTCCCACACCCCCGTACGTACAGTGCCGTATACGGCGGCTCATAAAGATTCAAGGCGCGAATGCACTTTCAGGAACGACAGCAAGCCCACGCGGCGGAATGCAGCCGTGTGTACCGCCTGATGCATGTGGCTGGCCCCGCGTTCCACCAAGGGCCGCGCGGCCCGTTCGAGACTGAGATCCAAGCCCGTTTCACGCCGATAAGGGTACTGACCCAGGCCGTGAAAACCGTCGCCTATTTAAGGGTCTCGACCGCTCAGCAGGACGTTCGCAGCCAGCACCCCCGACAACAGACGAATCGCGGAGAAGCTAGTTTTACACGAGATTAACCCTTCACCAATAACGGCGATTCTTCGAGATTAACCCTTCACCACACAGTAATAAGAACAAGTAGGAGGAGCGACGGGATCTGTTGAAAAACCATTCCGGTCAAAAAACAGAAAAGACGGACGGCTGAAGGCGCGTTCCGTTTCCTTCGACTGCTTCGTGCGGCCCGAGCCGGAAATCAAGGGGCACTGTCAAGTTAACCGGAATTCACTCTTTTTCGACGCGAAATCAATTCTAGCCAGCACGAAAAATCAGCGACTTAGCTGGCATGTCAATCAGTGGAACCTCCATAAAATCAGTCAGCTTGACAGTGCCTTGGCGGAAGGTCTTGACAACTCCAAAAAAACGTAATTACTGTAAGCACACTAATATTCTCAAGGGAACTCCTGACAATGAGGAAAGTAACTGGTGCTAGAGATATCAAGTTGATCGCCGTCGGAAATTCCAGGGGAATCCGACTCCCGAAAACACTGCTCCAAAAGCATGGTTGGAGTGACTCCCTTGTCCTGGAAGAAACGGCGGAAGGCATCTTTCTGCACGGCAGGGAAGGGGATAAGCTCTCTTGGAAAGACACGTATCAAGGCATGGCCTTGGAGCATGAAGACTGGAACGATCTGGACGCGACGGTCGCCGATGGCCTGGATTGATGGCGACCTTTCCCAGGCGATATGTCATCTACCTTGCCGACCTCAATCCCACCGTAGGCGGAGAGCTTCGCAAGGTACGGTCGCTTTGACAACGTAAAAAGGACCCACCCCGATCGAGTAAAAGGGACCCACCCCCTGGTTAATGGTTTGTAAGCGATTCCGCCGTCGAGGCTGTGGGGAGTGTGGGAGCCGAAGGCTTCCAAGCCACCGTGGGAGCGCGCTGGCTTTGCAGCGGGTTCCCATGGGGGCGGCACTTTCCACAGCCCGCCGCGCCCGCGGTTTTCACGCGGATCCTCCGGCGGACCGGGGTTTGTTCTTCCGTTTGCTAGCGGCGCCGAGACTGTCGGTAAACCGGATACTTTCCCACTCGAACTGGTGAATGGCGCAGTGATGGGTCAGCCGGTCCAGCAGGGCTGCGGTCAGTGCGGCGTCACCGAAGACGCTGGTCCACTGTGCAAACGGCAAGTTCGATGTGACGATCAGCGAACCCTTTTCGTAGCGGTCCGAGAAGACCTGAAACAGCAACTGCGCCCCCTCGGCCGAGAAGGGGATATAGCCGACTTCGTCCACGATGAGCAGCTCGAAGCGGGCCAGCTTCGCCAGGTGCCGCTTCAGTTGCCGTTCCTCGCGCGACTCGATCAAGGTGTTGACCAGCCCGGCTGCCGTGGTGAACCCGACGCGGTAGCCCCTCCGGCAGGCTTCCACACCCAGCACCGTGGCGGCATGGGTTTTACCGGTTCCGTGCTTGCCCAACAGGACGACGTTCTCGTGCCGGGTAATGTAGCCGCACTCGGCATAGTCGCGAACCTGGACCGCATCGAGCACTGGCCACTTCTTCAGGTCCGTGGTCTCCAGGGTCTTGAGCAGTGGGAACCGGGCCTCCCGCAGTCGACGCTGGACCTGATTGGCTTGCCGCTGCTCCAGCTCGCGGCTGGCCAGAGCCAATAGAAAGCCGGTGTGCCCCTCGCCGGCCTCTTTAGCCTGTCGGGCGTGTTCCCGCCACTCCCGCACCATGGCCGGAAGCCGGAGTTGCCGCAGTGCGTCGTCGAGAACGATCTCCTGACCCGGACTCATCGCACACCCCCAGCCAGGAGACGGTCATATTGATCCAGATCGGCCCGGGCGATCGTCAGATCGGTGATACCGGGCATCAACCCGGACTCGAGCGGTGCATGGGATCGAGTCGGCGTGTCCTCCCGCATCAGAATGTGCCGCACCGCTTCCAACTCGATACAGTGGGCATCGAGCGCTTCCTGGATGGCCGATGACACCCGATCCAGATCCCAGTCCTGGTGGAGTTGCAGGATGCCGATGAACTCCCGGGTGCCCCGGCTGTATCCATGCCGATCCCGCAACCGCTCCAGCGCGGTCTCATATTGGGTCGGCCATTGATCCCGCCACTGCCGGATCGGCCGGGCGCTCTCAAACGAGGCCACCTTCCGCCGGATCAACTCCAGGTAGTGCAACGGATCAATCCGCCAGTCGCTATGACCGAAGGCGCGGTCATGTTCGGCCACCTTCTTCTGGTCCGCGTAAAAGCTCACCCGGTCACAGCCGATATGGGCCCAGAGCCGGCGTCCCACATATGCGGTCGGCACCGAATACCGGTTCTGATCCACCTGGGCCGTCTGGTACGGGCTGATCCGCACACCCACCACCTTCGTGTTCTCGAATCGGGTGCCCGGCAGCGCCAGCAGGTACGCGCGTTCTGCTCCATGGCGTTCCCCGATCGTCCGATCGTCGGACCGGCCGCCGATCCTCCGCTGGTCGTCGGCGCCGCAGCGTTCCAGCAACTGCGCGTTCAACTCGTCGAAGTCGGTCACCTCGGGAACCGGCACCAGGAAGTTTCTCCGTGCGAAGCCGACCAGTCCCTCGACCCCGCCTTTCTCCTGGCCCCGCGCCGGATTGCAGAACCGTGCTTCAAACGTGTAGTGCGCCCGAAACGCTGTGAACCCCGTCTGTTCAACCCGGCCCTTCCCGCGCAGAATCTGTTTCACGGCGGTTTTCAGGTTATCGAACACTAACGTCGGGAAGACGCCTCCGTACCAGTCGAACCCACGGATGTGACCGTCCAGGAACATCTCCTGCCGTTCCCACGGATAGGCCCGCACAAACGCCTTGCCCGAGTACCGGGATCTCATGCAGAACAACTTGACCTGACGGTCTTCACCGTTCATCCGGACCCAGGCCGTACCCCAGTCCACCTCGGCTTCACGGGCGTGTTCCGGGTCCAACGGCACCACAGCACCGGTCTGGTTCCAGCCCAACCGTGTCTTCCGTTCCCGAACCCAGCGGCGTACCGTCGGCTCGGCTCCGGTAAATTCATGCTCCTCCACCAGACGTTGCCACACCCGGTGCGCGGTGTGGCGTTGCTTGACTGGCTGGTCCCGGTCCGCCTGGAGCCAGGCATCTACGATCCCGGCGACCGGGTCCATCACCGGACAGGCTGGCTCCTTCTCTCGCCGATACTTGGGCTCCTGTCCGGCCAATACTTTCCGGACCGTCCGTCGCGTGTGCCCGGTCTCCCGGGCGATCTGTCGAATGCTTTTCTTGTAAACCCGATGTGCAGTTCTGATCAACTCGTACTGATCCATCCCTATCAATCCTCACCTCCCACTCGCGTGCCTGTTCATCCAGTTCACGCTTCGGGGGAGGCTATCAGGGGTGGGTCCCTTTTCCTCGATCAGAGCCCCGTTTGGTGGGTCCCTTTTACGTTATCGAAATCAAGCGGAGGCAGAGGAGAATGATGTCGTCTTCGAACCAACGTCCGGCAAATAGAGGATTCCGTTCAGTTTTCTGATGCGCCATAACCCATTATCGCCAATCCCCGTTGGCTGTCTGCACCAGAACCTCTTGAGCACGGTCTTGTGAAACCGTTTGCAGATACATCCGGCTGGGACGATCGGTGCGGTTGGGGTATGCGGCTTGATTATGGTCAACTCTACCTGTCCAAGAAATCAGGGGAGGTACAGACCTCGCTCTCACTAGCTTCCCGGTCATGAAGTTGAGAACTCCAACCCGCTGCATGCCCGGTGCGCCTCCCCCACCCTTCGAGGTTTCGTTCGCCCAGTTCGTGGAAGAGCAGCTCCGCCCGTTGCTGCCACCCGAGCCGGCTATCCGCAAGTATCACCGGGAACTGATGCTGTACGTCGCTCGCGCTAGGGCGCTGTTCATCACGCGAAGGGTCAGAGGTCAGACGCGGGGCAAGATCGTCTGCACCATCGATGGAACCCGGTTGCTGCCGTCCGATAACTCCCCGGCTTGGTGGTGGCACATGAGGATGTTCCATGAAGTCGCCGTCTCCAGTGAAAACTTCGCCGAATTCGTGAAGACCACACCCACCCATATTTTTGAGGTCTCCAAGTACGACACCGTCTACACAGCTGGTTGGCACGCAGCCCACATTCTCGATGCCAAGGACGGCGATGTCGATTGGCGGTCGTGGACACGGGCCAATGCGGCACAGCGGTTCGTGCGGAACGTACACCCACTCAACCTGTTCTATGTGCCCAAGGCCGATTGGCAGCGAGTTGGGCGAGACCCGGAGCTGACCGGGTACGTTGCGTCTGTATACGCTACGCGATGGCCGGATATCTGGGCAGAGTTCACCGCGGTGGCGGGTGTTCCGGCTCTGCGGCCGGATGTCGGTGACAGGATCCTCCGCATCGATCGCCACGCCGCGTCGACCAGACGTTCCGATGTGCTCGATGCGAGGCCAGGTAGACGGAATAGTATGAGATTGTCCGACGAGACGCCCTGGGGCTTCGTCCTCGGAACCCGCGAACCTAGGCAGGTCGCCCTGATTCTGAGCCGGCACCCTGCTGCCGAAACGTACCGGCGCCGATTCGTCGAGGGGCTCACACTGGAGCGCTTCGTGGCCTTTGGGAACGCGCTGCACAACTACACACGGGCGAGCAAACTGAGGAAGCTTGCACCGGATGATCTGGTACGTCAGGCCGAAATTGCCTTCAACCGGCTTGAGGAGTGGATGGCCGAGCCATGCGAGAAGTGGATCGCAACGCATGCGTCCGCCGGCGTTCGAGCGCGAGGCGCCTCTGGCAACCCCGAATCCAGCGAATCGTCGTGCTGGACCGGCGCGATCAGTTTGCTTCGTCAGGGGTCGGATGCTGGGCTCAAAGCGGTCCGCAGACGCGATCTGGCCGGTCTGGTCACGGCGGCTCTACGGGTCGTGACTGGTCCGTACGAGACGGCGAGACGGCGACGGTCACATCTGAACAGCTGATTTGGATGCTGGTCGCGCCATGTTCATGGTAATAGACTAGCCGAACGCTCGCATTGAACAGCCGGTCCATCTGGCTTTTCAGGCATTATCGAATTCACTCCAGTGATCCGCGAGGTAGTTTCGAATCCCCATCCCTGGATTGTAGCCGTTGAAAAGAGCCTCGAATGCAGCTCTTGCAGCTCTGTAGGATTCATTGGGAACCGAGCCGGCCTGTTTCGCTAGGAGCAGCAGCGCCAATGAAGGCGCCCGCGACTCACCTTGATTGCAGTGAATCAAGATCTTTCTATCCTCGTTCAGTTGCACTTGTGAGAATGCAAGAAACGAGTTAAACGATGATGCCATGAAGAGTGGAATCGGAGGGTCGATGAGGTTCAGGTATAAGTCAGTGCCCTGTTCGAGCGCCAAATAGTGCGGATGGTCCCGCGATAGACTTCCGCGGTATCCCACTGCCCGTTGGTGGCAGGGGCTCTTGCAGGCGTGCACAACAGCCCACTCGTGGTCACCATCTCTGCAGTCCGCCTGCTTACCCACATGCAATCCGGCGTGGACCTCAATCATGTATTTGAACCGCTCCGGCTATCCGAGACTCTCTTGTTTGAGTCAAACCGCCATGGCAGACCCTTTCAATCGGCGACGATACGCCAACGGACAGCGGACAGGGTTGCACAAAGGATCGGTTGCGCACCTCGCTGGCGCGACTCAGATTGAGAAAGAGACAACAGTCCGGAGCTGGGCGTCGATGTTCGGAGTCCCAGATTCGGAGATAACCGGATCGAAATCGGTCGTTAACTGGAAGCTTCCTCAAAGGACCA
>CBDBIN010000009.1:0-32842 GCA_965206125.1 Terriglobia bacterium | reverse complement strand
CCTCGATAACCGGACCGATCTTCCGATCCTCGAGCACACGACCGACACCGCTGGCTACACCGAGATCGTCTTCGCCCTGTTTCATCTTCTGGGGCTGCAGTTCGCCCCGCGCATCCGGGACTTGGGCGCTCAGCGCTTGTATCGTCTCGATGCTCCTCCGCGGAAAGAAGGGGTCGCGGTTCTGCTGAAGGGATTGGTTCGGAGCAAGACCCTACTCGACAACTGGGACGAACTCCTCCGGGTGGCCGGCTCACTCCAGTTGGGTTGGGTGACCGCATCGCTCCTGATTTCGAAGCTCCAGGCTGGCGCAAGAGAGAACGTCTTGTCCCGAGCCCTCCGCGATCTCGGACGCCCAAACCACGGAGGAAGAAGCCGACCGTGGCGGTGGTGCCGTTGGGATTGACCATGGCGATCCCGGTCCGGAGCGGGCCGTCCCTTTCGGCAAAGATCCGTCCTTCCATCGCTCCGGTGCGGGCGAATATGGCAGAATGAGGCATCCAGCGTAAACGAGACGATTCGGTTTCCATTGCTGAAGAAAAAGATGGGGACCGAAGGAGAGGAGCCCTCCGTGCAGCTGAAAGCCTTCCGTGTGCAGAAGTTTCGAAATATTGAGGACTCGGGAGAGGTCGATCTAACCGATGCGCTCGCTTGCGTGGTCGGGAAGAACCAGGCGGGGAAGAGCGCCCTCCTACGCGGGTTGCACAAGTTCAACCCGCATCGCCCGGCGCCGTACGACATGCGCCGCGACTGGCCCCGTGGCCAGCGCACCAAGCGCGACAAGAAGCAGGTCGTTTGCCAGGTGCGATTCACACTCTCGCCCGAAGAGTTGAAAAAGCTTGGAGAGATCGCTGGCCGGGAATTGAGCGGCGCGGATGTCGTCGTCACGAAGGACTACGATGGGAAGTTCGGGATTCAGCTCCCAGAAGATTCGGATCTCTTCCCGGACGAATTGCACTCCGATCCGATCGATGCTATCTGCGAAAAACTGCCAGAGCCGACCTACCCGGTCGGCATGAAGTTCCAGGCGGCGGCAGACAAGTGCATCCTGGAGGCCAGGCAGTACGCAAGGGAGCGCCGCTTCGAGGAACTCACCCAGCTCCGCGACCAGCACGTAGCGGTGCTCGAAGAGGAACGCACCGACGTGAAGGTGGCGCGCCAACAGGCGAACGAAAAACAGTTCATTGAGGATTACAAGACGAAGCTGACGGAGGCCTTGACCGCGCTCGGCGTCGAGCGCACGAAACATCAGCAGGCCCAAGACTACATCATCTCCCGGCTCCCGACTTTCATCTACATGGATGATTACAAGAGATTCCAGGGCTGCGCTAACCTGGAGCAACTCAAAGAGCGCCGGAACAACAAGAAATTGGCCCTCTCCGAAGAGGACGAGACGTTCCTGATGATCCTCAAGCTCGGCGGTCTCGACCTGGACAAGTTGATCGAGCAGGGCAAGTCAGAAGATCAGGACGTCATCCATGATCGCCAGATCGATCTCCAGGACGCCGCCACGACGTTGACCAGCGGCGTCGCCGGACGCTGGGGCCAGAACGAGTACCAGGTGCAGTTCCGGGCCGATGGACCTCTGTTCTTCACAGAGATTGAGGAGACGGCCAAAAACATTGGGATGATCCCGCTCGAGGAGCAGTCGAAGGGCTTCCAGTGGTTCTTCTCGTTCGATCTGCACTTCATGCACGACAGCGAAGGATCCTTCGAGGGCTGCGTGCTTCTGCTAGACGAGCCTGGCCTCCACCTGCATCCGGGGGGGCAAAGGGATCTTCTCTCGCGCCTGGACGCATACGCGAAGAAAAACACGCTGATCTATACGACGCACCTGCCGTCCCTCGTCGATCTGCGCGAGCCCAAGCGGATCAAGATCATCAAGCAAACTGAGCTGGGGGCAGTAGTATCGGATGATCTCGGCGGAACTCAGACCGACGAGCGGCTGACGCTTCAGGCCGCGCTCGGGATGCGGGCGAACCAGAGTCTCCTTGTTTCCAAGCGGAATCTTCTCGTCGAGGGTGTCCACGACTACTGGATCATCAGAGAGCTCTCGAACATCTTCGAGCGTGAGGAGCGCGCCTGCCTGCCAGAAGATGTCTTGATCACAGTAGTCGGCGGGGCATCGGAGATCGTCCCGACCGCCACGTTCATGATCGGCCATGAACTCAACATCGTCGCGCTATTCAATTCGGACTCGGCGGGGAAGGAGGCCGAGGATGGGCTTCGGCAGACGTGGATCACCCGGTATAGGGGAGCACGGGCGGTGACGTTGCGGGTTGGTGACGCGCTTGGGATGCCGGACGAGGGCGCGACGATCGAAGACCTCTTCACGGAGGCCTACTATATGGAGAAGGTGCGCGAGTCGCATGCGTTGAAGTTGAAGAGCAAGGGGCTCACCACTGATGCGATCACACTGAGCGGCTCGGGCCCCGTCCTGCCACGGCTGCAGCAGTGCTTCGACAAACTCAAGGTGGACCTCGACAAGAGGGCGGTGGGCAAGCTGATCCGCCGGGATCTGATCCAGTGCAAGGGTGTCCACTTCCTTCCGACCGGAGTGGCGGAGAAGGGTGAGGCCTTGCTGACCGCTCTGCGGGATGCGTTCGACACTCCGGACGCCGACACTCCGGACGCCGGCACTCCGGACGTCGACACTCCGGACGTCGGCACTTCGGCCGAGCAGACGCCTCCGCTCGCAAATGTCGGTTCCGATACTCTCGACACCGGTTCGACTGCCTCGCCCATACCGGATTGATGAACGCTACCAGCGGCCTATAAGAACACCCCCAATGAGTGCAAGGCGTTGGCTCTGCTGACAGCTTCCATGGTTTAACCGTTGCGGGTTTTGCGGTTCCGTTATCTCGTACCGACACTGCGGGAGAACGTAGAGTTTTTGCCTGTATTAGACCGGCGGACTCGCCTTCCTCGTTGCTTCCAGGCCCATTAATGCCGCCGTCACCGGGGTTTCATGTGTGGCGCCCGATTTCGTTCGGGAATTCCAACTGAAGGGTTCTATTCCAACAAAGGTGGGCGGATCGGGACGGCGCTCGCCTGGAAGGACACATTCACCGGCAGCGCAGCCCAGATCGCGAACGGTATCGAGGCGATGGCCGGAGGCGCGTCCCTGACCGAAACGTGGAGGAATCGTTTGACGGGGGCCGCTACCGTCACCGAAAGCGCTGTCCTGGACCTCTGGGCTCCTCTTGGAACCGGCCGGAGCGCGGCGGGTGTTGCGGCCTATCAGACGCAGCGGGAACAAGCCGACGTGCGGCTCGTTCTGAACTTCGTTAGCAGTGACGCGGCCACCGCGCTACTGGCGGCGGCGGATGCATCCGTAGCGGCCTATGCGGGCATGGCCGCGAACACGAACCTCTCCGATACGGCATTGCGGCAACAGCTGGTGGCCGCACGCATCACCCGGGGCAATCTCAAGACCGAATGAAGAGATCAAGCGTCGGGCCCACGCCGTACGGGTCCTTCTGGTGGGACACTACTCCGATGACGCAAGAAACGCTAGACTGAGCTGGGCGGTTCCTGTATCCGCAATCCGATGTCCTAGCAAGGAGGAACAATGGCACTAGTAGGCAAGGGTTCTTTTATCGTTGGACTGGTGATCGCTGCGGCCGCAGGCGTGGGCTTTGAACAAGCCTGGTTTGGCTGGGCACTCGCAGTGCTCGGTCTGATCGTTGGATTCTTGAATATCAGCGACAAGGAGAGTCAGCCCTTTCTCTTGGCGGCGATAGCGCACCTGGGAGCTCGGAATTCACTCCTACTTGGCCTATTTGCGCGACCGCTTGCTGTTAGCGCGGGAACTGCTGCATGAGAGCGGCAGCGGCTTTGTGCAGATCGGCGACGAAAACGTCCACCGCGCCGGCATGGTCATGGACGAAATCTTCGGCGCGGAAAACCGGATGGCGACGATTTCCTATGCGACGACCGGAGGCAGTTCTACATCGCACTTACCACAGATAGCCGACTATCTGTTGTGGTATGCCAGGGACCGCAGGCGCATGAAATACCGGCAGTTGTATGAAGCGCTCACGCGGGCGGAGGTGATCGAGTCCTTCAGCTGGCATGTGATGGTCGAACTGCCCGACGGTCAATGCCGCCAGCCGCAGCGCGACACGCAAAAAGCCCGTGTCACCGGTCCTTTTACGGTCGAGGCCGTGCCCGCGCCGGCGGTGAAGTCGCTCGACGCAATCGAGGAGGCGACCTCCCAGGCGGACGACGTTTTCGGTCGCGCGCTCGGGCGAGACGCTCGCCAAGGCGACTGGCGCGACGAGCTTCTCAAGACCGGCATTCGCGGCAAGGCCGGGCAGAGCATTTCGTTCGCCCGACTGGAGCCGTTGCCTGGAACCCGGTGGCTGCACGCTGATGGTGAGATGCGCCCCGACGATACCGGTGCAGAGCGTCTAGTGATCTCCTTCGGCCCCGAACATGCGCCGTTGGAACAGCGGCAGGTGGCACTCGCCATCGAGGAGGCACAAAGCCTTGTCCCCATGCCAAAGATTATCGTCTTCACGGCGTTTCAGTTCGATCTCGAGGCGTCAAAGGACATTGATGAGACCCACTGGCCCGGCGTGACGCTTTTGAAGGCGCAGATGAACGCCGACTTGCTGACCGACGACCTCAAGAAGAAACACGCGAGTAACGAAAGCTTCTGGCTGATCGGCCAGCCCGACGTGGCGGTGGAACGGCTCTCAGACGGCGGGGACCAGGGTAAGTTCCGCGTCTCGGTGCAGGGCTTCGACTACTACAACACCAAGACCGGCAACGTGGAATCGGGCGGCTCGGACAAGATCGCCATGTGGATGCTCGACACCGACTACGACGGGCGGAGCCTGTTTCCCCGCCAGGTGTTCTTCCCGATGGCCGGCGACAAGCACGGCTGGGCGCAGCTCGCCCGGAATCTCAAGACCGAGATCGACACGGACCTGATCGAAACTTATCGCGGAACGGTCTCCCTGCCCTTCGAAGCCGGCTGACACAGCCGGGTGGCGGTCAAGATCATCGATGATCGGGGAATTGAGAGGCTGAAAAGTGTAGAGATAAAGGTGATGGCGCAACCGACAAAAGCCAAGGCTATTGAACGCTTGCGGAAAGTACTGAATGAAGTATCTGAATTGAAGAGACTGCCGGATCACTCACAGGAGTTCAAGAAATGGCGCAGAAACACACGGGTAGCCATCGCCAATACGTTCGGGAACGAGTCAAGCCATATTGAGGACTTCAATAAGGTCCATTATTCGTTGAGAGCATTTTCGGCCAGCACGCCCGATTCAGAATTCCAGGCGGCCTATGTGAGAGGCTTGGATTCAGCCGCGTCCGTGATCGCATCCATGCTAGATGAGATTGAAGAATACTGGGAAGAAAACGAACAATCGTCAAAAACTTCCAAGTCCCGAGTCAAGATACCGAAAAGTACGAACAAGGTCTTCGTTATCCATGGCCACGACGAATCTTCTCGGGAAACGGCTGCAAGATTCCTAGAAAGGCTGGGACTCGAGCCGGTAATCCTGCACGAACAACCGAATAAGGGCCGCACGATCATCGAGAAGTTCGAAGAACATGCGCAAGTCGGGTTCGCGGTGGTCCTGCTGACCCCTGACGACGTAGGTGCGCTTGCGAACGACAAGAATAATCAAAAACCACGGGCGAGACAGAACGTGATTTTCGAATTCGGGTACTTCATTGGCAAACTCGGTCGAGAGCGAGTCTGCGCTTTGGTGAAAGGCAACGTAGAGACGCCCTCGGACTATGATGGAGTCATTTACATTCAGTTGGACGGCTCGGATGGTTGGAAGCTAAGACTTATTAAGGAGCTAAAGAGTGTCGGCTTCAAGGTCGACGCGAACCAAGTGTTCTCGCCATGAGTGTACATATCGACACGCCGCGAGACGAGATCGCTGACTTTTGTAAACGCTGGCGGGTCGTCGAACTGTCGCTGTTCGGTTCCGTGCTACGGGACGACTTCGGACCGGAAAGCGATGTGGACGTGCTGATCCGCTTTCACCCGGAGGTCCAGCACCGTCTCCTGGACATGGCACGCATGCGGCAAGAGCTGAGCCGGATGCTCGGCCGGGAGGTGGATTTGGTTGAGCGCACGGCTGTCGAAGGGAGCCGCAACTACATTCGCCGCAGGGCGATACTCCAAACCGCCGTGGTGGTTTATGCGGCGTGACGATGCTGCCTATCTGCTCGACATACTGCTGTCGGCGCGGGATGCAACGGAATTCACGGCTGGGCTGACGTACCCGCAATTCGAGAGGAGCCGCCTGCATCAGAACGCTATCCTCAAAGCCATTGAGATCATCGGCGAGGCTGCGGCGCGTATCAGCGAGGAAACCAAGCAGGCACATCCGAGGATTCCCTGGCTGGAAATCATCGGAATGCGAAACCGCCTCGTGCATGCCTATTTCGATGTGGACCTGAAGCGTGTGTGGGAGACCGCACAACAGGATATTCCCCGTCTCATCGACCGCATCGAACCTCTGGTACCGCCGGACAACGCATGATGGAACAGGCAACTATTGACCGCCTGATCATCAACTCGCCCTACGAGGAACCAGGCGAACACTGGAGCTATAACCGCGACCGGCGCACCTTCTCCCGCATGAAAGGCCGTCGCCCGGCCGGCTACGTCGTCGCATCGGGCGACTCCAAGGCATTTGACGACCCCGGTATCTTTGTAGAAATCCCGCGGGTCAACCGAATCCGCCCGCGCGTTCAGGCGTGGCGTAAAGCCGGGTATCCGGGCGTCACGGGAATCACAAAGCGGCTACAAAGCTTTTGAATAGCGAGCCGCATCAATGCAGCTGCTCCTCTGGGTGACTCATCGAGGATGCTGCTCGCCTCATCGTAGTCTCGGCGTATATCGTCGGCGAGATCAGGATAAGCAGGTGGAGCCCCACCAGCTCGTGGATACTCCAGTCGGTCGTGAACCCAGATGGAGACCTTCTTGCAATTGAAGCATTGGGAAACGGATACGTTACAAAGGCCAAAATCAAAAGAACCGTTACCTTCGACAGGCCAGAGGAAGGGACTTCGCTTCGCCATCTGAATCCATGTCGTTATCCGGGCCTCCGATTCGACGTGCGCAATTCCCCGTTCCGCCGGGACCCGCGCCTCCGTGCCAACATCTGCCGCCGCGCCCTGCACCGCCGAGAGGAAGTCTAGGACCGTGGGCGGGGCCCAGATAGCCTACTGCCGTTTGATGACGACCAGGGTCACGCCGTCCGAGGGTGGGGCGAAGGACACGAGGCCTGCGTGCACTGCCACGAAGATTTCCCAGGCGGTTCCGTCCTTCGATTCCCTGACGACCGTTTCCAGGTGCTGGTGTGGAGGGAATGGGTTTGAGTTGCCCACTATATAGCGTACAGTTCATATGTACAGAACGTGATAGCGCGGGTGGTCAAAATGAAGACAATCAGGGCGACTGAGTTCAAGGCTAGGTGTCTGCGCGTGATTGCACAATTGAACAAGGACCATGAACCAGTGACGATTACCAAGCGTGGCCGGCCGGTCGCGATATTATCGCCACTACCGTCGAATAACGCGGTGGTGCCAATTATCGGAGCCATGCGGGGTTCGGTGCTAGCCTACGACGATCCCTTCCGCCCTGCGGCTGATCCATCCGACTGGGCCGCCGCCCGGTGATCGTGCTCGACACACATGTATTGATCTGGGCCATGAATGACGACATACGGCTCGGAACCGCCGCGCGCGCGGCGATTGAAGAGACGGCGCAAACGGACCGCATAGGGATTTCGGCCATCACGCCCTGGGAAATTGCCCTGCTGGCCGAGAGAGGCCGATTGCGTCTCGGGCGTGAGGTGGGAGTGTGGATCGAAGCCGCGCTTGCCTTGCCGGGTATCAATCTGGTACCGATCGGCCCGACGATAGCGATCGACAGTGTGAGGCTGCCTGGCAATTTCCATGCCGATCCTGCTGATCGCTTCATTGTCTCCACAGCCCGCCATTGCGATGCTTGGCTTGTCACCGCCGACCGCGCCATCCTTGCATACGCCGCCGGCGGACACGTCCGAACAATCGATGCGGCAGATTAGATCTTCATGTGCGTTGGCCCATATTCTTATCCGTTAGACGGACAAAGCCAAAGGCCGGCGGCGGTATTTCACGCTGGCCGCTAACGCTATTGTCGGGCTCTCAACGTACGGTCTGGCGCTCGGGCTGGTTGGCGATGTCCTGGTCCGCGACGACTCCATGCGCTGGTACGAGACCCCGGCGGCGCTGTTTCCTGTACGACCAGTTCTGGCGCATGGGCTGAAATCGCGGAATTTTCGACGTCTACGATACGCTGTACGGAGAGTGGAACATGGATTCCATTTTGTCGGTATTGGAACACTGGTACTAGGGACACCCCTCGATCCGGACATGATGCTCCGCTAAATCTCTTTCGACTTCCATTTCGCATCTAGTTCTTCATGGCCATCTGTCTCGTTGTTCCATGGGCCTTCGAGAATATCGATTTTCCAGTCCAAGGGGTGATTGATCCGGCGAACGCACCAGTCGAAGTAGCGGAATCGCTTCTTGAACCCGTCGAAATACTCGATGCGACCGACGATTCTTCCACGAGCCTTGTTAGGGCCTTCGCCGAACGTAACACCTCGCTCAACCCCATTGGTTCCTGGGAAGACATCAGTAGATACTTTGGAGGCCGTGGATCTCATTTTTTCGTCACTGACTCTGTAATCAATCCGCATGATCCTGCCGGGCCGCCCGCCATAGTTTTTGATTTTTAAGAACAGAACCTTGGATGTGCCAGCATCTTCGACGCGACAATCCTCGATATCGGGGCTGACGTAAGCCCTGTGAGCCAATACCAGATTTTCTTGGGCGGTGGCGGATTGCCCCCTGGTTTGTCTCAGAACAAAGTAGAAGACAACAAGATTGGCGATGAGAACTACAAGCCCAGCCAGTCCGATGGTATCCGCATAACTCATTGGCGAAAATAATTGGCTGAGCCTGTATGCCAGGTTCTCCATTGTTACCAGACCCCCCAGACCCGCCGGCACTCAACCAACACCAACACCTGACCCGATACGAAACTCTGCACGGGAAGGAAGGAATATATTGCTATTTTTCGATCAGAAAACCAGCGTATCAACTGGCGCCGCCATAATACATAGCGGCACTGTGAAGTTAACCGGAATTCACTCTTTGTCGAGGCGAAATCAATGCTAGCCAGCACCAAGAATCAGCGACGTAGCTGGCATGTCACTCAGCGGAATTTCCAGGAAATCAGTTCACTTGACAGTGCCCTAGCCGATACGAAATGCGATGTCGTCAGGATCCGGCCAATTCCAGCCTGCGTTGAACTCCGCCTCGGCGCGCCTTGCCGCACTGATAGGGTGCTTGCACCAGCACACGATGCTCATCAACGTGCTTCCCGGATAGTAGCAATGGCGGTAGTAGTTGCTGACGGTCGGCTCCCTCAACCGCGGAAGGGTTCGTGCAAGGCAGTGGAGTAGCTTGATCGCCACCAAGTTGGCGATTACCTTAGGCAGTTCGGCAATCCAATCATTCATAGTGATTCTCCCGTCGAGTAAAAGCATGGTGCGAGAGCCTGACACACTTGGTATCGCACCATGTGGTCAGGACAGGGGGGCAACGACCAAGATTTAAGGCTTCCCCGCGCTACTCCAGCGGC
This sequence comes from Terriglobia bacterium, assembly GCA_965206125.1. Lineage (GTDB taxonomy): Bacteria > Acidobacteriota > Terriglobia > 20CM-2-55-15 > 20CM-2-55-15 > CAXWPM01. The sequence goes on along the minus strand of CBDBIN010000009.1, from coordinate 23,175 downwards.
ACTGTCCAAGCACTCGGTTCAGGTAGCGAGGACCTTCTGGCCCTGCGGCCCGACGTACCTGTAGCGCGTCACGGGTTTGATCCCGAGTTGAGTGCAGAGTTCGGACGCGGAGGTGTCACGCTGCGCCATCGCGGCTTCGGCCAGCCGTAGCTGAGCCTTCGACAGCGCGAACTTCCTGCCGCCCTTTGCGCCCGCGCGGCCTTTGAGCCCGGCCAGGGTGCGTTCACGGATCAGCTCCCGTTCGAACTCGGCCAGCGCCGCGAAGATGCCGAACGCGAGGCGGCCGGCCGCCGTGGTGGTGTCGATCGGAGCGCCTTGACCGGCGAGCACCAGCAGGCCCACGCCGCGGGCGGAGAGGTCCTGCACGGTGTTGACCCGATGGGCGAGGCTGCGGCGAGACGGTCGAGTTCCCAGACCACGAGCACGGCGCCCTTCCTCAGGGCGCCGAAGCAGCTGTCGAGTCCCGGCCGGTCGTCGCGTAGGCCGGAAGCGAAGTCGCGGTAGAGGTTGGCCGCCTCGTCGATGCCCGCGGCCCGAAGGACGTCGAGCTGCCGGTCCATCGACTGGGAGCCAGCCGCTTTTGAGACCCGTGCATAGCCGATCAGCATGTATTGTAAACGTTACAGACTGTGTGAAAAGTCGGCGCCAGCCGGGCGGGAGTCGGTGAACTGGCTTCGGGTTCCCCATGGCGGTTGGTAAAATGTGTCATGGCACATATCACCGGTGAAGACCGTTCCCAGCTTCTGCTTCTGCCCGATACTGTGGACGACTACGTGGGACCGGACAACCCGGTCCGTTTCATTGATGCATTCGTCGACGGTCTCGACCTTGAGGCGGCTGGATTCCAGCGCGTTCGGCCCAACGACAAGGGCCGTCCAGGCTACGATCCCGCGGATCTGCTGAAGCTGTATATCTACGGGTATCTGAATCGTATTCGGTCGAGCCGCAGGCTGGAGACAGAGACGCATCGCAACCTCGAGGCGATCTGGCTGCTACGCCAGCTGAAGCCCGACTTCAAGACGATCGCCGACTTCCGGCGCGACAATCGGCATGCGTTCCGGGCGGTGTTTCGGCGGTTCGTGCGGTTGTGCCGGGAACTCGACCTGTACGGGCGGGAGTTGATCGCCGTGGACGGCACGCGCATCAAGGCGGTGAACCACCGGGACCGCAACTTCACGCGGGCCAAGCTGAAGACGGACCTGCAGCGTATCGACGACCGACTCGACCGCTACCTTGACCAGATGAACGAGGCCGACGCGGATGATGCCGGCGGCAGAGCGGCTGCCGTGGCGGATCTTCAGGAGAAGATCGCATCGATCCGTAAGAGGAAGGAGACCTTGGAGGGGCATCGGCAGACGCTGGACGATACCGGAGAAGCCCCAGCTGTCGCTTACGGATCCGGACTCCCGGTCAATGCATTCCGGGACACGGGTCGGAGTCGGCTACAACGTCCAGATCGCTGTCGACACTGAGCACAACCTGATCGCCGAACAGCAGGTCCATAGCAAGGTCTCGGACCTCGGTCTGCTCGCGGAGACGGCCACAGCGGCTCGGGAGAACTTGGCTGTCGACGAGATCGACGCGGTCGCGGACCGAGGCTACTACAAGATCGAAGACATTGAGGACTGCGAAGCCGCCGGGATCACGCCCTACGTTCCGAAGCCCGACCGGAGCACGGCCAGACGCAGTGGCCACTTTCCGAAGTCCGATTTCCAATACGACGACTCCACGGACACCTACCGGTGCCCCGCTGGTGAGCGCCTGGTGCCGTTGTATCGCGGAAGCGTCGGTAAGTCGCGCACAGGCACGTATCTTGTCAGTTACGCCAACCGCGCCGCATGCAGAGGCTGCGGTCTACGCGAACGATGTACCAAGAACACCTATCGGCGCATCACGCGCTTCGAGAACGAAGCAACGATGGAGCGCATGGCGAACCGTCTCGCCGCCCGGCCCGAGGTGATGGATCGTCGCCGGGAGTCGGTCGAGCATCCCTTCGGTTCGATTAAGCAGTGGATGGGCCAAGGCGCGTTCCTGATGCGCTGGCTCGGTTGAACGAGTTTTTCGATGCTAAGACCGACGAGTTGCTGTCCTGGCACGGGTAGTTCATGTAAAAATTCATAATTCCCGTTTCCCGGGCAAGGAGGAACCATGATGCTAGTGGGCAAGTGCTCTTTTATCGTTGGATTGGTGATCGCTGTGGCCGGAGGCTTAGGCTTTGAACAAGCTTGGTTTGGCTGGGTACTCGCAGTGCTCGGTCTGATCGTTGGATTCTTGAATGTCAGCGACAAGGAGAGTCAGACCTTCCTCTTAGCGGCGATAGCGCTGATCGTAGCGGCAAACGCTGTCGGAGCGATCCCCTACATCGGGGATGTGGTGACCCGGGTCATCGCGAATCTCGTGCTCTTCCTGGGGGGCGCGGTCTTGGTCGTAGCGGTTAAGAGTCTGTTCGCGGTAGCGAGAGATTGAAGTCGCTCTGACGCAGGCGGCAACGGGGCCGGAAAGACTTTTCACGAAAGAGGCGTTCTCGCCCAGTCGCTTTCAGCACTACACCCGCCCCATGAAACCGACGTCCGGATCGATCTCGCGGGTCTCGGCCATCGCGTCCACCTAGTCAAGGAGGGTGAAAGGGTGCCGTGCCTAGGGCGACGTGTCCGGCGTCCTCGGCTCGCGGCGCACGATTTGAAGACCCGGTTTCAGGCTGTCGCGTTGTTTCATGGTGATAAAACCGCCGTTCGGTGATGGCTTCGCGGACTGCCGCCTGGGATCGGGGGGCTGAGGCACCGCGCCGCCCTCACCTGAACCGCCGGTACCCCCTCGCCTCGCGCAGGCGCGCCTCGGCCAGCTCCTCCGCCGCGGCTCGCGGGAGCAGCCCTTTGTCCCGTGAACGCTCGAGCGTTTCACGCGTGTTCGTGCCGACTTTCTCTTCGATCGTCGCCAGAGCCTGGGTCGGGCCACCCCCGTGGTATTCGACAGCCGCGCAGATGACGCCGCCGGCGTTGGCGATGAAGTCGGGGATGCTCACGACCCCATTCTCGTGCATCCATCTCTCGGCGTCTTCCGTCGCCGGGATATTCGCGCCCTGAAGGATGAGCTTCGCCTTGAGGGTCCCAATGTTTTCTCCGGTGAGGACATCGGGCCGGGCAGCTGGAATCCAGATGTCGCAGTCTGCTGCGATCAACTGTTCGGGGGTGATCGGCTGACCGTCGGGAAACTTCGAGACACTCTGGCCTCCGGCCTTGTGCGCGCTCAGAGTTTCGAGATCCAGGCCGTCCGGGTTCGCCACTCCGCCACCACTGTCTGAAGCCGCGACGAGCTTCGCCCCGCGCTGGGCCAGGAATCGGGCCGCGTGCCGTCCGACCGCGCCGAACCCCTCGACCGCGACCCGAGCGCTTTCGAGATCAAGATTGATCCAAGATGCCGCCACATCCGTCGCTGCGGCCAATCCGTAGGCCGTTGCTCCGATTTCATCCAACGGGATGCCCCCTACGACCCGTGGCAGGCCGACGGACCGACCGGTCTCATCCTTCACCCACGCCATACACTCCTCGTTGGTTCCCATGTCGGGTCCGGGGATGTACTCGGTCAGGTCTCGGATGGCGCGTGCGAAGGCGCGGACCAGCCGTTCCTTCTTATCCGGCGCGATGTCGTGCGGCGAGACGATGCCGGATTTTCCGCCGCCGTGAGGCAAACCGGCTGCAGCGTTCTTGAGTGTCATCGCGCGTGCGAGTCGGGCGACTTCCCGCATCGTGACGTCCGATGCCATTCTTACCCCGCCTATCGCCGGGCCGGCCGCGACATTGTCGACGACGACATACGCCTCGAGACCGACCGACGCCTCGCGTACGGTCAGCACCTTTCTCGGCCCGATGTCATCGAACATGTCTCGGATGTCGTTCATGTCACACCAACCTTTCCTTCGGTGCTTATATACTTGACGCTATGGCGTCAAGTATATAAGCACCGTTTGTTTAATATTCGCGGGCGAGTGTTTCGATTAGATCCGTGCGTGATCATGTGTATCACTAGAAGTCCGGTATTGTTTCCAAGGGCAAGACGTGATGTCAGATGCGCCCCGCTCCTGAAATCGACGGGGAGGTCAACGCCGTGAACATGAGACGGCGGAGTTGGCGAGTCTTCGTGAGCGCAGGCATCCCTTCGATGTTCTGCCTTGTGCTTCGCATCGCGAATCCAGACTGGATGCTCATCGTGCAAGACGACGGCTGGATGCTGCTCAATCTATTGTTCGCAATACCGAGTTTCATCCTAATGTCCCCTCTCATGCTCCTACCGTTTAGCGGGGTCACCATCCACGACTATCCGTTCTGGATGGCTGAAACGTTGGAGGACCGGCAACCCGAAGCTTGCCCGAGAGGCGCCTCGGGAATTCTGCAGCTGAAACCTCGTTACTCGGAACGGAGCGTCGCTGCCGGGTCTACGCGTAGCGCCCGACGCATAGGAAGAAGCGTGGCCGCCATGGCCGTCACCCGAGATTCCGATGCTAACGGAGACGCCACAAGTGGAAGAACCACGAGGGCCAGAGTGGACTATGACTGGGTGGTGGATCTGGATGTTCGCGGTTTCTTCGACAACATCGACTGGGAACTGATGATGAAGGCCGTGAAGAAACATGCGCAAGAACCATGGGTTGTGCTGTACATCGAACGGTGGCTCACAGTGCCGTCGCAAGAGGCAGACGGCCCAGTGGTGGGGCGCACGGCTGGTACGCCGCAAGGCGGGGTCGTCAGTCCGTTGCTAGCAAATCTGTTTCTGCATTATGCGTTCGATGTGTGGATGGCGCGGCAGTATCCGCATCTGCCGTTTGAAAGATATGCCGATGATGCCATCGTGCATTGCAGAACGAAACGCGAGGCCGAAGAAGTTCGGGAAGCGATTGCAGCCCGATTGACGGATTGTCGGTTGGAGCTTCATCCGGAGAAGACACAGATTGTCTACTGTAAGGATGACAATCGACGAGGGAACTACCCGATTGAGAAGTTTGATTTTCTGGGCTATACGTTTCGTCCACGAAGATCGAAGAATCATCGCGGCAAGTACTTCATCAGCTTCACTCCGGCAGTTTCCAACAAAGCTGCAAGAGCCATTCGGGCCAAGATTCGGAGTTGGCATCTGCCAGTCCGCAGTGACAAGTCCATTGAGGATCTCTCTCGAATGTTCAACCCGATCGTTCGCGGTTGGCTCCAATATTATGGGCAGTATTACCGCTCGGCGATGTATCCGTCGATGCGCCACCTGGATCGAGCGCTGACGCGTTGGGCGTCGCGGAAGTACAAGAAACTGCGCCGTCACCGACGGCGCGCCGCCCACTGGATCGCACGGATCTCCCGGCGCGATCCACGCTTGTTTGCACACTGGCGGATGGGCGTGCGGCGGGGTTCCATGGTGGGAGCCGTATGAGCGGAGACGTTCACGTACGGTTCTGCGAGCGCCTGGGGGTGGAATTCCCCCGGGCGACTCACCCCATCGTGCATTGCAGAACGAAACGCGAGGCCGAAGAAGTTCGGGAAGCGATTGCAGCCCGATTGACGGATTGTCGGTTGGAGCTTCATCCGGAGAAGACACAGATTGTCTACTGTAAGGATGACAATCGACGAGGGAACTACCCGATTGAGAAGTTTGATTTTCTGGGCTATACGTTTCGTCCACGAAGATCGAAGAATCATCGCGGCAAGTACTTCATCAGCTTCACTCCGGCAGTTTCCAACAAAGCTGCAAGAGCCATTCGGGCCAAGATTCGGAGTTGGCATCTGCCAGTCCGCAGTGACAAGTCCATTGAGGATCTCTCTCGAATGTTCAACCCGATCGTTCGCGGTTGGCTCCAATATTATGGGCAGTATTACCGCTCGGCGATGTATCCGTCGATGCGCCACCTGGATCGAGCGCTGACGCGTTGGGCGTCGCGGAAGTACAAGAAACTGCGCCGTCACCGACGGCGCGCCGCCCACTGGATCGCACGGATCTCCCGGCGCGATCCACGCTTGTTTGCACACTGGCAGATGGGCGTGCGGCGGGGTTCCATGGTGGGAGCCGTATGAGCGGAGACGTTCACGTACGGTTCTGCGAGCGCCTGGGGGTGGAATTCCCCCGGGCGACTCACCGTGTGCCACGAGCACTGACGGGCGCAAGTCGGGTCAGTGCGCAACTGTTTCACTGATGAGGGAGGGCCCCTCGGAGCCGGCGTGCAGGAGCCGGCTTCAAACCACCTTCGGCGGCTGTGGTTAAAAGCCATGGTCGTGAGCGCAGAAGGAAAAGGCCCGGGAAGAACCGGGTCAGGTGGCTGGCAAGAAGAGGACCGCAAGGGAATCACTGATGACGTGTCGAAAGCGTAGGGACGATGTCAAAACCGTGGGGAGTCATTACCGCGGGATCAGTTCAGACGAGAATCTGCTTACGGGCTGAGCGGCATCCGGCATAAAGGTGGCCTGAGCTTGCCGAGAGGCGGTGAAACGGAACGTGGGAACCTGAGATTCCGATGCTAACGGAGACGCCACAAGTGGAAGAACCACGAGGGCCAGAGTACGAAAGCGGAGTCTCAGGGGCGGAATGGCCCGTAGTGCGTGCCTGGCAGCACGCGTTTCCGGCGGGTTAAAGTCCCGCTCGGCCCGAGGCCACGGGTCGATATCCAACAAGTGGGGGTAATGCCTCACTGGCCGGAGTGTAGGCAGGTATGGCAGATGCCTAAACGGGCACGAAGGCGAAAGCCGGACACGGACAAGGCAGAGCTGGAGCCACCTACGGAAACTTTGGAGGGCAGGGCGCCCACCGCGAGGTGGGGTCTGAAGGGCATGAGGAGAACCACCGGGTCGTAATCGAAGGGAGCGATCCCGAGGATGAACCGGTCGGCCAAAGATGGGGAATGGTCGAGCCCGCACTATGGGGGCGAAGGCGCATTTGGTTCCACCCCATCGCACCAAGGTGTGTGCGGGCGACACGGTGGAGAAGAGACGCGAGTGACCCAGGGAGGCCTGGTATCGTCCGAGCGGAAGGTAAGGTCGAGATGATGTGGCACCCGCAGACGAAAGGGCGGGCAACCGAGAAGACAAACATCGACCTAGAGCCCTGCGCGGTAGGTGCGGATATAAGCGAGAGCGAAATTCCGGCCGACGCGGTGTCAGGAATCGGATCGGGGAATAGTACTCAGGAACGAGACGGCAAACATAAGGTCTCGGATCGTTGCTTCGAGCAGCGGCGCTGGCGGGTCCAAAAGGCCCGTTGGAGGGGGAAGTCCCCGTACTCAGTCGTGAATGTGCGAGCGATGGGAAACGCGGAGATATCGTGAACTTGGATAGTTCCCTTAGCGAAAGACCCAAACGCGGTACGAACGAAGCCGCCACCTGCCGCCACACAGCGAATTCCGAACGAGGAGCAACTGAGGAAAGCGGCTTGCGGGAAAACCGCACGAGCCGTTTGATTGAGCGGACGGTGGAAGGGCCGATCGGCCCGACCACTTTCGACTCTACAGCGATGAAGTCCTGGATAAAGGGATGGAGCGAAGGGGCCGTGCTATGGAGCCGAATGAAACGGTCAACCCGGAAGGGGAGGAGCCGATGAGTGAGGCAAAACCGTTCTCGATTTCCAAGCGGGAAGTCTGGGACGCGTATCAGCGGATCAAAGCCAATAAAGGAGCAGCAGGAGTCGACGAACAGTCGGTTGCGGAGTTTGAGGAGGACTTGAAAGACAACCTCTACAAGCTGTGGAATCGGATGTCGTCGGGCAGTTACTTTCCGCCGCCGGTGCTGACGGTGAAGATACCGAAGGCCGGGGGAGGGGAAAGAAAGCTGGGCATACCGACGGTTGCGGATCGGATCGCCCAGACGGTGGTGAAGGGGAGACTGGAACCCAAGGTCGAACCGCTCTTTCACTCCAGTTCGTTCGGGTATCGTCCTGGCCGGTCGGCATTGGATGCGGTGGGACAGGCCCGGCGTCATTGCTGGGACTATGACTGGGTGGTGGATCTGGATGTTCGCGGTTTCTTCGACAACATCGACTGGGAACTGATGATGAAGGCCGTGAAGAAACATGCGCAAGAACCATGGGTTGTGCTGTACATCGAACGGTGGCTCACAGTGCCGTCGCAAGAGGCAGACGGCCCAGTGGTGGGGCGCACGGCTGGTACGCCGCAAGGCGGGGTCGTGACTCCCCGTACGCAAAAGGTAACTTCCAGATCGAGACCCGCTTTCGGGTAAGTCGGCCGTCGGTGCAGGAGTGCCCGTGCCAGACGTTCCAGGACCGGAACCGGACACTGGAATAGAGTGGCGGATTCGGATCGCATTGCTGCCGACCAGAATTTCTTTGACGACCAGCCGGAGAATCTTCTGACGTTCGACCACATCGAGAGTATCGGCTCGAGCACGGAGTTTGTGACGAAAGTCGGATAACGTCTCGGCGAGTCGGACGTATGTCGCCTGGTCCACTGCGGCCAGTTCCAAAGAGCGCAGCTCGGATTTGACCGCCTGTTGCTGCTTGCGCAGGTTCGGCATTCGGCGGCGCAACTCGGCAAGCGGGATCAGTTCCTCCTGATACGCGGTGACCAGGCGCCCCATGCTGCCCTCCAGCCGCGCCTGCCGTTGACGCAGGCTTTGCTCGCGTTTCCGAACAGGGTCCGTATTCCGTGCGGCCTCGATTCGGCGATTGATTTCGGTCTGGATCAACACCGGATCGTCCAACAACCGGATCACTTCGGTCCAGACGAACGCATCCAGATAATCTTGCCGGATAGGCCGGTTCTGACAGACAGGGCCTTTGAGCCGACGATATCCATCCGAACCGATACAGCGGTAATAGTTGATTTTTCGTTTGGTCGTCCTGGTCGAGGTACGGTACAGCGCATAGCCGCACTGTTGGCACACCAGCATCCCCTGCAGCAGCGTCGGATCGGTCGTACGGCGGGGAGAGTGATGCTTGTTGTGTTCCAGTTGTTCCTGGGCCAGAGCGAATGTTTCCTCGCCGACAAGCGCGGGAACCGGAATCTCGACCCAGTCCTTCCGGGGCCGCTCATGGCTGGCACTCTCGCGGCTCGGCATGCGATTCTTCTGCCTCAAGGGCCGCGTGATGCGCTGCCGGGGCCGCAACTCGGTCTTTCCGAAACACGCCTTCCCCTGATAGGCCGGGTTCCGGAGCATGCCCCAAACCGTGGAACGCTCCCACCGCTCGGTCGTGGTTCGTGTGGGGATTTGCCGCTGGTTCAACTGCCGCGCAATTGCGTTGATGCTGAGCCCCTGGACAGTGTAGGCATCAAACATCATGCGCACGACTTCGGCTTCTGACTCGATCACCTCGTAATACGCGTCCCGGCCCTCGCTCTTCTTGACGTATCGATACCCGTACGGCGCGCCGGAGAGAACATTGACGACTCCCTGTTGCGCTTTGTGCCGTTTGCCGCGCCGGCTCCGTTCCGCGATCTGGGCCCGCTCATACTCTGCAATCATTCCCTGAAACTGCAGCAGCAGTTCGTCCTCGGGCGTATCACCCGATGGCGATTTCAGAAAGACTATCGATACGCCGCAACGCGCCAGCTCCTCCACCAGCAGGACTTGATAGGCATACTTGCGGCTGAGCCGGTCGGGCGAATGGATCAACACCGCCTCGATCTGACCCTGCGCGGCCAGGTCCCGCACCGCCTCCAGCCCGGGCCGCGTCAAACTGGCACCACTGTAACCGTCGTCTTCAAACACCCACTCGGCCGGTACCAGATAACCGTGAGCCTTCGCGTACTCGGTCAGGGCCACCGTCTGACTGGCGATGGTCTGACTCTCCTTCTGTCGATCCGATGATACGCGTGCATAAATCGCGGCGGGCTTCTCCATTCAGGTTCTCCTCAGCTGCTGCCACAGTGCCCACCGGCCTCCGCTTCTCGGGCACCAGCAGGTGGTAGGCGTGTTCCAGTTTCGAGTGCAGCAAACGATCAAAGCGATATTCAAACTGAACCGTGTAGGGGCCACCTCGGGGAGGCTCAGCCACGCGGTCGCCTCCGTCTCAGCATCGACTCTAACGCTTGGCTGGCAATGTCGCTCAACGATACTCCGGTCGCACTGGCGTAGGCGCGCAGCCGTTCGACCAGGCCCAGGGGAAGCTTGACCGTAAACGCAATTTTGGCCTCCCCCACCGGAACGGCCCGCTTCAATCGCCGTGCATGTTCCAGGTAACGGTACGCCTGGCGCTGCGAGACTCCGCAGTCGAGAACCATCCTTTCGACCGCATCGGGCAGATGGTCGAAGCGCTGCAACAAACCGCGGGCATGATTGAGGCGTTCGGCTTTCTGGATCCCGTTGGCGCGTGCCATATGTCATAACAATACAACCCTATGTGACGCTATTCAAGCTTTCCTTCCACCTGCTATCGATACTTCAAGACTCGCGCGAATGTCAGATTACCTTTTGCGTACGGGGAGTCGTCAGTCCGTTGCTAGCAAATCTGTTTCTGCATTATGCGTTCGATGTGTGGATGGCGCGGCAGTATCCGCATCTGCCGTTTGAAAGATATGCCGATGATGCCATCGTGCATTGCAGAACGAAACGCGAGGCCGAAGAAGTTCGGGAAGCGATTGCAGCCCGATTGACGGATTGTCGGTTGGAGCTTCATCCGGAGAAGACACAGATTGTCTACTGTAAGGATGACAATCGACGAGGGAACTACCCGATTGAGAAGTTTGATTTTCTGGGCTATACGTTTCGTCCACGAAGATCGAAGAATCATCGCGGCAAGTACTTCATCAGCTTCACTCCGGCAGTTTCCAACAAAGCTGCAAGAGCCATTCGGGCCAAGATTCGGAGTTGGCATCTGCCAGTCCGCAGTGACAAGTCCATTGAGGATCTCTCTCGAATGTTCAACCCGATCGTTCGCGGTTGGCTCCAATATTATGGGCAGTATTACCGCTCGGCGATGTATCCGTCGATGCGCCACCTGGATCGAGCGCTGACGCGTTGGGCGTCGCGGAAGTACAAGAAACTGCGCCGTCACCGACGGCGCGCCGCCCACTGGATCGCACGGATCTCCCGGCGCGATCCACGCTTGTTTGCACACTGGCAGATGGGCGTGCGGCGGGGTTCCATGGTGGGAGCCGTATGAGCGGAGACGTTCACGTACGGTTCTGCGAGCGCCTGGGGGTGGAATTCCCCCGGGCGACTCACCTCGCCGTCGGCTTCAGCAGCATCAGCCCGGACATCGCGAGCGTGGATGCGACCGGCAACGTCCAGGGGCTGAAGTCGGGCTTCTCGACGCTCACCTTGACGGCCGGGGGCATCATCGCTGCCGCAACCCTCACCGTCACCGACGTCGACGCGGGCGTGTCCGGCTTCGAAGCAATCGGAGTCACCCAGGATGATGCAGGCGTCCTGTACCTGGCCTCCAGCCAGTCCCACACCGTGCTCACCAGCCCCGACCTGACCCAGACGCCCCAGGTCTACGCGGGTATCCAGGACAGCCCGGGTCTGAAGAACGCTGCGCGCACCGACTCGCAGTTTCGCAATCCCTCCTACCTTTCGTTCAACAGTGCCAGCGGCGCGCTCTACGTCAGCGACAGCGCAAACCACTCAATCCGCGAAGTCCAGCCCGGAGCGGAAGGACAAGTGCAGACTCTGGCGGGAACGGGGGTAGCGGGGAGCGCCGACGGAGGATCGGCGACGTTTGACACCCCTCAGGGAATCGCGCTCGACGGGCGGGGCAACATGTGGGTGGTCGATTCCGGCAACCACACGGTCCGCCGGGTCAACCTGGAGACAGGCGAAGTCGAAACACTGGCCGGATCCGCTGGCAGCGCTGGGCTGGCAGACGGGACCGGAACCGGTGCCCGGTTCGACACGCCCACTGGAATCGCTCTCGAAGCCGAAACACTCGCCCAACAGCTCGCACGGGAACTGACAGGAGCACCGCCGCCACCGGTTCGAATGCTCGTTACGGACACGAACAACGGCGTGATCCGCCGGGTATCGGAGACGGGCGTCGTGGAGACGGTGACTTCGCTCGGCTCCAGCTCTGGCCTCAGCACCGGCGACGGTTCTGTGAGCCGCGCGGAGTCCACGGCTGCGGCTCTGCAGTTTTCCGCGCCTGCCGGTGTGGCTTCCGACCCGTTCGGGAATATCTACGTCACCGAGCCGGGCAGCAACCAGGTGCGCGTCGTCCTGCCCAACGGACGGACCGTCCGACTGGCGCAGCGAAACACCTTCCAGGAGCCGCGAGGCGTGACAATCACGGACGACGGAAAGGTTCTGGTGTCCGACCGCCAGAGCCTGGCCCGATCCGTCGAGTTCGGCGCCCCGACGATCGCGGGAATCTCGCCCATTCGAGTCCTGAACACCGGAGGGGACACCGTCACCATCCGCGGGACGAATTTCGCTCCAGGCACGCTGGTCCTGGTCGGCAGGCAGCCGATCGAGGCGACAGTCGCAGGCAGCACCCGCGTCACGATCACGGTTCCGGCCTTGCCCAGCGGGGTCCGGACGCTGACGGTCCTGAACCGCGGCGGCGTTGCCCAGACTCCGCTCTGGGTCGATGCTGTACCGCTCAGCGAGACCACGCCGGGCAACATCACCACCGTGGCGGGTGGCACCGATTTCGTCGGTGACGGATTGAAGGGTGTGCAGGCGGCCCTCGCGTGGCCTTTTTCGACGGCATTTGTCCGGGGGGGCCTCTTGATCGTCGACCGCGGCAACAACCGCGTGCGTCGGTACGACTGGAGGAGCCGAGTCATCACGACGATCGCGGGAACCGGCGATCAGGAATCGTCCGGCGACGGGGGTCCTGCCGTTGCCGCTTCCCTCAACAGGCCGACCGATGCCCTCGTCGATCGGGCAGGCAACATATTCATCGCGGAATTCGGGGGGCAACGCATCCGGATGATCGCTGCCGCGACCGGTATCATCTCGACTGTCGCAGGGACCGGTCAGCCAGGTTTTTCCGGGGACGGCGGTCCCGCCGTCGATGCCATCCTGGGACAACCCTTCGACCTCGCCCTCGATCCACAAGGCCGTCTGTTAGTTGCCGAGTCGTCGAACAATATCATCCGCCGGGTCGACCTTTCCACCGGCACGATCTCCACCATCGCCGGAACCGGCGAGCGGGGTTTCGAGGGTGACGGCGGGTTGGCGATCGAGGCCAAGCTGGGCAGCCCCCGGGGAATCGTTCTTGACGGTTCCGGCAACCTCTTCATAACCGAGTCGACGAATCATCGCATTCGCCGACTCGATGCTGAAACAGGTGTGATCACGACCGTGGCCGGGACCGGAGAAGGCACCTATTCCGGTGATGGAGGCCCGGCGACGTCCGCGGCCCTGAACGATCCGGGGGGGATTGCCGCTGATGCCCACGGAAATCTTTACTTCGCCGACCGGTCCAACTACCGCATCCGCCGGATCGACGCGGAGACCAGTTTGATCTCGACGGTTGCCGGCAGCGGACAGGCTGGCTTCGCGGGAGACAACGGTCCAGGGGGAGATGCGGTTCTGAACCGGCCCGCGGGTGTCACCGTCACCCCAAACGGCGCCTTTCTCGTCATTGCCGATACGCTCAACAACAGGATTCGCCGCTGGCGTCCCCGCGACGACCTGGTCCGGACTTTCGTCGGAAACGGCGAGGCGCGAATCATCGGGGACGACGGCCCGGCGACCGCCGCGGGGCTCTACTTTCCGAACGACCTGGCATTCGACTCCTCGAGAAACCTGGTCATCGCCGACACGCTGAACCACCGCGTCCGTTCGATCGATGCAGGCAGCCGGACGATCACGACCGTGGTGGGCGGCGGAGACGACGGGCTGCGTTTCGGTCGCGGCAGCGGAGGCTATGCGGGCGACGACAGCGCGGCCCTCGCCGCCTCGCTGGACCAACCCAGCGGGATCCTGATCGAAGCGGGGGGGAACATCGTTATTGCCGATGCGCAGAACAATCGCATTCGGGTCGTCGCTTCGGGAACCGGGAACATCCGGACCATCGCGGGCACCGGCTCGCGCGGCAATTCCGGAGACGGAGGGCCGGCGGTCGATGCCGAAATCTTCACGCCCAGGGCGATCGCCGCCGACAGCTCCGGGCACGTGTATTTCGCCGACACCGAGAACAGCAGGATCCGCCGGATCGACCGAGACACCGGGGCGATCACGACGGTTGCCGGCAACGGGGGCCAGGGTTTCGCCGGAGACGGTGGCCCGGCTCTGGATGCGTCCCTGGACCGACCCCGCGGACTTGTCTTCGACGCGAATGATAACCTGTACATTGTCGACGTTTTCAACCATCGAATCCGCCGTATGGACGTTCGAACCGGCGTGATAACCACCTTCGCCGGTACCGGGGAAAGCGGCCGCGGCGCGGGAGGCTTCGGTGGAGACGACGGGCCTGCGACCGAAGCACGCCTCAACTTTCCCATCGATGTCGCGTTGGACGCGGCCGGCAACTTGTGGATCGCCGACTTGCTGAACAACAGGGTTCGCCGCGTCGACACCTCGACCGGCGTGATCACGACCCTCGTTGGTGGCGGACGCGTTGGTGTCCGGGAAACGTTTTCGGGAGACAACGGTCCGGCGGCTGCGGCCAGGCTGGAACTCCCTCGGGCAATAGTGTTCGACGCAAACGGAAACCTCTTCATCGCCACCCAGGCCCACCGGGTTCGGGCCGTGCGCGCCCCGATCAATTAGCGTCTTGCGAGCGCGAGAACCTGCTTCGTCCCCATAGCTTGTGTAGGTGCGCTCTATGAGCGCACATCGTTTCGGCTCGGAGAATGTGCGGTCATGGACCGCACCTACACCCCCCGGGGAGATCCGCCCCTCCACGTCCCTCTGCCCGAAAGGCTGTTTTGGGCAGGGATGGTCATTGACCGCACTAGGGCTGGTGAGGAAACGAGGGCTAAGGAATCGGCCCCCGGATGACACGAATCCGGTTGTTGAACGTATCGGCGATGTAAAGATCGCCGGCGGCATCGACGACAATTGCCCGTGGGTAAGCAAGCTCGGCCATTGAAGCGGGTCCGCCATCACCGGCCGGGCCGGTCTCACCGATACCGGCGATCGTCTCTACTACTCCTGAAGCGTCGATGTAGCGGATGCTCTGCACGGCAAAATCGACGAAAAACAAACGGCTGTCAAAGGAGGCAACTGCGACTGGAAAAATGGCGGCCTCGGTGGCCAGAGCGCCAACCTCGAAAGACATTCCGCCGCCAGCGATCGTCGTGATCGTGCCCGATACGATGTCGAGCTTCCTGATCCTGCCATTGGGATCGTTGTCGACGATGAGCAGGTTTCCATCCGAATCGAATGCGATGTCTGCAACATACGACAGCGCTGCTTCCACAGCCGGTCCGCCATCGCCCGAATAGCCGTTCGTTCCGTTGCCGGCGACCGTCACAATAGTTCCCGTTTCGAGGTTTATCCGCCGTATCCGGTAGTTCTCCGCGTCGACCACGTAGAGATCGCCGTCGCTCGAGATTGCCATGGCCTCGGGGACCTTCAACACGGCTTCAGTGGCCGGCCCTCCATCACCGGAAAACCCCTCCGCACCGGTTCCGGCAACCCGGCTGATGATTCCGCTGGCGTCGATCTTGCGGATTTGGTGGTGCCAGGTATCTGCGATGTAGAGATTGCCGGAAGCATCGAAGGCGATCCCGGCAGGGCTCGAAAGAGGCGCTTCGGTGGCAGGTCCGCCGTTCCCGATGCCCTCTTCCGGATACTCGACTCCGCCCGCAACTGTAGTGATGAGCCCCGTTTCCTTCTCGACCCTTCGAACGCGCACGCTGGTTTCGTCGACAACGAACAGATTCCCTCCAGCGTCGAACGCAATGTCCCGCGGAACAGTCAGGACGGCGGCAGCGGCCGGGCCCCCGTCTCCCAGGAACTCCCTGTCGCCGCCGGCTACGGTCTCGATCAGTCCACTCCCCTCGTTGACCACTCGGATACGGCGGTTTCCGATGTCCGCAATGAAAAGGTTGCCGCCCGAATCGATGGCAATGTCGCTCTCACCGTTCAACCCCGCGTCGAGGGCGGGCCCGCCGTCGCCGGAAAAATCGAAAGAACCATTTCCGGCCACGGTCTCGATGATGTTGGTGTCGCCAGCGACCTTGCGAACCCTGCCGTTACCGCTGTCGGAGATCAAAAAATTACCGGCACCGTCGACGGCAACGCGGGTGGGAGTGGACAGAGTCGCCACGTCGGCCGGGCCACCGTCACCGGTGAAATCAGCTTCACCGGTTCCGACGATCGTGCTGATCGTACCGCTGACCGCGTCCACCAGCCGAATCCGGTTGTTGAGAGTATCGGCTATCAGCAGATTGCCCTCCTCGTCCAGGTCGATACCTGCAGGAATGTCGAGCATCGCTTCGACCCCCGGCCCGCCATCACCCGAGAAACCAGCCTCCCCGGTGCCGGCCAGTGATAATTCCGGTCACCGCATCCACGCGACGGATGCGATAAGCGAAAGTGTCTGCAATAAAAAGGTTTCCGGAAGAATCCACGGCGACGTCGAAAGGAGCCTCGATTCTCGCCTCCACAGCCGGGCCCCCGTCGCCGGCGGATCCGGGTTCTGAGCCGGCTACGGTCGTGATGATTCCAGTACCCGCTGCGATCTTTCGGATCACGCTGTTATTCGTGTCGGCGACATACAGGTTTCCGGCGGGGTCAAAGGCGACCGCGTGAGGGTTGTCCAGCCCAGCGGCCGTGGAGAGCCCGTTGTCGCCTTTGTACGCCGCGATGCCCGTTCCGGCGATCGTCGTTATGATCAGTGTTGTGCGATCCACTCGCCGGACACGGTTCTTGAACGTGTCCGCGATGAACAGGTTGCCTTCCGCGTCCAGGGCAATCCCGAATGGATTCAGCGGCGCATCCGTCGCGGGCTCTCCGTCCCCGGCGAACGTCGAGCCGCCGGCGATCGTCGTGACGTAACCCGCCGGCAAGCTGTCAAACGGAATCGTCTCGACGACGAACCCGCGCTGAGCCAGGCCACCGCGATTCTGAACGGTCAGGGTCGTCAGGCCGCTCGGCAGCGCAGGTGAGACGAACGACATGTTACGCGTGTCGATGATGACCGGGTTCTCGACCACGATCCCCGCGACGACGACAAGGGTCCCCGGAGCGAAGTTGCTCCCCTGGATTGTGACGGTTGTTCCGCCCTGATTGTCGACGATGTCTGGCCCGATGCCGTCGATGACCGGCGCCCCGTAGGTGATCTCACGCGCCGTTTGCCCCGATTCGGCAACGACGACTCTTCCACTCCGGGTCACTGCGATCCCCCGCGGTTTGACGACCGTGTTCGCCGGAACCGCCGAAACGAGGCGTCCGTCAGGCAAGATCGTTCGTACGTTGTTCCGGTCGGGTTCCGTCACATAGATACTGCCGAACACGTCTGCTGCCACACCCGTTGGCGACCGGAACGCCAGCGGCACCCCGAGGGGAATCTCATTCGCCCGCCGATCGGCGGTTCCGCCGATGATCGCGGATGCCGCAACAGGCTCGCGCAGGGTGGTGACCTTACCGGTTTCGTCGACGCGTCGTACGGCGCCGTTACCCTTGTCGGCAACGATCACTCGAACGGGTCTCGGAGGCAGGCCCTGGAGTTCCCGAGCCAATTGTGCGGCTGTTGTCTCGACCTCGATCGCGATTCCCGTTGGTGTGTCGAATCTTGCCAGCCCCCCGTTGCCGTCGGCGAACCCCGCGGTGCCGGCCTGCCCGGCGATCGTCTCGACCTTCTGGGTCAGCAGGTTGATTCGACGGATGGTATGGTTCCCTGCGTCCGAGACCCAGAGGTAACCGAGGCTGTCCTGCGCGACGCCCTGGGGGTTGTTGAAAAGGGCCTCGGAAACGGGCCCGTCCTTGTTCCCGGCCAGTCCCGACCCGGCAAGTGTCTCGACCCTCCCGGCCGTCCCCTGTTCGATCTGACGAATCGCATGGTTGGCAGAATCGCTGACGTAGAGGCTTCCGTCGGCCTGATTGATGGCAAGGAAGCTCGGCGTGTTGAATTGCGAACTCAAACGCGCAGCGTTCTTCAGACCGGAGGACTGAGGTGTCCCGGCGTAGAGCACAGGCGTTTGACCCAAAGCCTCAGCCAACCGGATCGTGTGCTCGGCGGAGGAAGCCAGGTATAGTCGCTGGCCCAGGTCCTGGGCCAGGCCGGATACATCAAACCCCGAGACGCCCGCAGACACTTCGATGACTGTAATCGTCGCCGTGGAGACTAGCCCGCCGCCCGTAATCGTCAACGTAGAGAAGCCCCGTTGCTTGCCTTCGATCCGGCCGGTGGAATCGACCGTAGCGGTTGTCGTGTCCACGCTCGCGAAGGTGAGGGCAAAGTCGTCCCGGGATTGTCCGGCGCTGTCGAGCACGAGAGTACGCGCACGCAAAGTGCCGCCTTTGCTGACGGTCACCTCGGTGGTCGGCTGGTTCGTCACCGGATCCCGCAGCGACAGGCTCGAAAGCGTTGCCGTGTGGCCGGGGAACAGACGGAGCCCCTGACCCGCCGCGAAGGAGGAGCTGAACTGGTTGGAGGTCACTCCTGCAATGGGGACGTTCATCGCCGTCCCGTCGGAGTTGGAGAACACCATTCCGACGTTCGACCCCGTCCCCCCGTTGACGAACACCAGCCGGGTCGAAAAGCCCGAACCGATTACGACCTGGGGGAAGACCACCGTGGCTGCCGTCAGCGGTCGGGTCAGGTCCGCCACCGGCAAGGTCGTCAACACCACCTCGCTTAGAGTGTTGACCGTCAGCTGCAGGGTGACGGCGGCGACCGCCACCGAGCTCTGAATCTCCACCAGCCCGCTGAATCCCGACGAGACGGCAGGGAAGAGCTCCTGAGCCATCCGCGCCAGGTGCCCTCCCGCCGGTATCGTCTGCGTGACCGTTTCCTGCTGGGTCGCGAAACGGTCCTGGAGGATGAACTGGACTTCGGCCGCCGAGCTGCTCCGGTTGGCGATCGCCACCCCTGTCTGGCGGCCGACGTTGTCGAGGGAGATCCGGGCCTTCGTGGTTTCCGGCGTGGCGCCGACTCCCGCTTCGGTCACCAGCGTCGTCCCACTCCAGAGTTGAAAGATCACGCTCCCGGCCGGTGTCGAGCCGGTCTCGGGGGTGACGGTAGCGTATCCCACCTGGACGGCACCTGTTCCAGTCAGCTCGGCCCGGTACACCCCGTCCGCCGCGATCTGATAATCCCTCTCCGATGCAGCGACGCCGTCCCAGTTGACCTGGAGCGGGGATCCATTCGATCCCACCAGCCGGATTCGACCTGTAACCGACGACGCGCTTCGGTTGATCAGGACCACCTGGGTTCGGTATCCCCCTCCCACGGCCAGATGGGGGAACACCACAGGATCGCTTCCACCGGCCGCGTCCAGGTCGACGACCGGCAGGGTCGTGTAGAGCGGTTCGCTCCGGGAGTTGCGAGACTCCCGCAGCGTGATCGCTCCCAAACCGGAGGCACTCTCGAACGTGACGTTTCCCCGAAAGTCGGCCGCCTGCGCCCCGAACAGCTCATCGACAAAGCTGGCGCTGTGCTGGCCCGGGTTCAGCATCAGGATCTTCTGACCGACCTGACTGCCGGCGCCGTCGCGTAGAGTGAGGGTCACCGGAACACTGGCCGTGCCGGTATTGACCAGGGCCAGGCCGGTCCGGGTGCCGACCTCATCGGCGAAGACACGCCCCCTGGAAACCAGTTCGGCGGCTCCGACACCGGCTTCGGTCACCAGGACCCCGTTCCCGTTCCGGTAGCTGAACACGGCCGTCCCGACCGGCATCTCGGTGCCTGAAGTCCGCGTGACCACGGTGTAGCCCACCTGAGTTGTCCCCTGCGCGTAGCTCCACCACACCGCTCCCGTCAGGGCTAGTACGGGAAGAAACCAGAGGCGTATCGACTGTCGCTTCATCGGACCGGCTCCAAGTTCCTCAGAACCTCGTATATCTCAATGGGGTGTGTCTTACCTTTGACGGGCTCTCTCCCGCGATGCGTCGTTTGGATTGTCTCGCCGGCCGCCTCGACGGTTTCCCTGCTGATCAGGATTTCGGCGTCCAGTCTGCGCGTCAGGCTTTCGATACGGGAAGCCGTGTTGACCACGTCACCGATCGCTGTGTAGTCCATCTTCTCGGGCGATCCCATGTTGCCGACGATTGCCTCGCCCGTGTGGATTCCTACTCCGATTCGAATCGGTTCCGCTCCATGTTCGGCGAGCTTCTCGTTGACCTGATCCAGCGTCGCTACCATCTCCAGCGCCGCCTGTACTGAATGCAGCGGGGCGTCGGGATCATCCAACGGCGCTCCGAACAAAGCCATGATCCCGTCGCCGATGAACTTGTCGACCATCCCGCCCCGATCCTGAATCGCCCTAACCATTCCGGTGAAATACTCGTTGAGCTGCTGAACCAGCGCCTCGGCCTCCAGGCCCTCCGAGCGTGAGGTGAAGCTCCGGATGTCGGCAAAGAGAACGCTGATCCGCTTCCGTTCTCCTTCCAGATGCAATCCTTCCGGGGATCTCAGTATCTGTTCGATCACGGCATCGTTGACATACCGCTTGAACACGCTCCTCAGATACCGTTTCTGCCGGCCTTCGCGCATGTAGTTCGACACCTGGGCCGACCCCATGGCCAGTGCGGAGCCCACGACCGGCGCGACGAGGTGCAGCCAGTACCCGTCAGGGAAAAGCAAAGAGAACGCGGCGAAAACGAATCCCGCCACCACCAGCACGCTCGCCGATATGGCCCAGAGGGGAGAAAACCGGAAACAGAGAAACGTGACCAACGAAACTAACGCCAGGGCCGCCTGAAACTGACGCGCAGGGCCGATCTCCTCGATGAAGCTGTCCTCCAGCAGCGTTGCGATCGTGCTGCCGTGAATTTCGATGCCGGGTGTGCGCCACGGGCGGGTGGGGTCGGTCCGATCCGTCCAGTAGTACTGTGGCGTCGAATGAAAATCCTCGTCACCCCGTTCGCCGACACGCCCGATCAGGACGATGCGTCCGCCGAAGTTCTCTTCGAAGAATCCCAGGTCGTCTCTGTTCGCCGCCTCCACCGCCGCCGAGAACGGTATGCGGTCGAAATGGTTGGGACCCCGGAAGTTGACCAGGATCGTCCCGGGGGATTCGGCCTCGGCCGGTAAGGCCCGGTCGGTCTTTCCGGCGAATGCGCTGGCGATCGCCAGGGGGAAGCTGGGCTGGAGGCCGTTCTCGGAGGCTCCTGCGACTTCCTGGCTCCGGACGAAGTCGTCGCTGTCGGTCGTCAGGTTGACGTAGGCGAGGGAGTGGCCCACAGCCAGGGCCGCGAAGCGCACCGCCTCGGGCGGTTGTTCCGTGCCATACCCGGTGATCCGGTAGGCGAGGACCACCGGCAACCCCCCTGGCCCGGCGCGCAGCAGGGCCTGGCTGAGCAACTGCTGGCCGACCGGGTCGAAGCGGCTGATGTCGGAGAAGATGAAATCGATTCCGACCACCGCGGCGCCGCCCTGGGCCAGCTTCTCGATGACGACGGCAAAATGCCGATGCCAGAGCATGAGCGGGTCCGGGATGGCCGCCAGCGTCTCCTCGTCGATCGCCAGGACTGTGGTGGGGGCTTCGGGCGACGGCGGCAGCGATCCGCGGAACGCGAAGCGGAGGTCGTAGGTGCGCTTTTCGACAAAATCGCCGATGGAAGACGACTGGATCAGGACGCCCACCGTTGTGGCTCCGAGACTGATGGCCATCCAGAGGAGGACGCTGGTGACGCGTGTCTTGTTGGGCGACATGGGCTCTTTCGCCGATCGGGCGTTACTGGAGGCGGTCCAGTTCCACGTTGGCTGCGGCGATCAAGCCGGAGTTCCAGTAGAGCCAGGCCAGCCGCTGTCCGATTCGCGAGTCCGATCCCTCACCGCGGATCTCCGAGTAGAGAGCGGCGGCTTCGGCGTAGTAGCCGGCGTTCTCGAACACCGCAGCGCGAACCAGCGCACTGCCCTGATCGTCTCCGACAGGGGAGGGAAGGGACGGGTCGAGCGTGACGGTGAAGTTGGCCGCCTGCTGAGCAGCGACCTCTCCCCCTCGCTCGGCGACGACCTCCCACCGGTAGCTCTTCTCCTCCAGAGCGGGTCTGGATTCGGGGTAGCGCAGCGATGTCGACGAGACAGACTCTTCCCAGACCGGTAGACCGTCCTCGCTCGTCAGCGTCAGTCGGTAGGAGTCGGCGCCCTCGATCTCGCCCCACGCAAACAGGGGTCGCGGCTGGCTGATCTGTCCGCCCAGGTAGAGCGGGATTGCCGGGTATCCGCGACCCCGGAGCCCCCCGACCCGCTCCATGCTCTCAGCGCCCAACGCCACCTGGGGAAGAACACAGATCGTGGGGCTCATACCGGGTTCGGGTCCGGTCACCCGCGTAACTTCGGTGCTGGTCAGTTCAACGACGCTTCCGTTCGAAAGACCGACCCTTCGCTCGGTGGGACAGAACACGAACGCGGCCTCTCCCGCGGCGGCTGTCACCCGGTCGCCTGCATAGAGCAGGTCCGCCAGCTGGGCGGGGCTCCGGGATCCGTCGCGCTCGATCTCGACCGTTCCGAGGGTTTCGAGCATCATTCCCACAGCCGGTCCGCTCTGGGCGACGGCCGAGGGCGCGAGCAGACCAAGACCGAAAAGGAGAAGGAGCCCGGAGCGAATAGCAATCATTGTTTTCATTTTCGATTGGCTCAGAAGCCGAGCTTCAGAGCAAACCGGATCGAACGGGCGTCGACCTGGGTGTCGAAAGCACGTCCGAAGCCGGGGGATTCGAGAATTCGGACAGGAATACCGAAGTGTGTCCGATTCAGCAGGTTGAAGGCTTCCACACGAAAATCGATGCTCGCCGTCTCGCGGACCGGAAAACTGCGGGAAATAGCGGCGTCGATCGTACCTATCCCTTGGGTCCTGAAACTGTTCCTGCCGACGCGCCCATTCTGTCCGAGTGGAGCCGTCAGATTCAACAGCGAAACACCCGGGTTGAGGGCGATAGCCTGGAGCCCGGACGGGTTTACGGTGATGCCCTCCGTCGAGTCCAGACGATCCGTCAGGTTTCCGTCGCGATTGCGATCCAACGACGTGTTCACCGTGTAGGGCTGGCCTCCCTGGAACTCGGCCACAACGGCAAACGTCCAGTCCCTCAATGCCCGGTGCGTGCCAGGCAGGTCCCACAGCAGGAACCCGGAGACGCGGTGGCGCGCATCAAAGCTTGCCGATGCACGTTCGGCGGCCATGTTGTTGTCCTG
>CBDBIN010000008.1:0-11536 GCA_965206125.1 Terriglobia bacterium | reverse complement strand
TGCGTATGCAGTCCGGCGGCCATCATTGTAAGCTGTTGATCCACTTATGGAAAGAGGAAATTTTGGGTGTGTCGTAACGACACGGTGTGTCACTGGAAGTGTGTATTTTTAACTCACCTGAGAACCGGAAAGGAAAGAGGCTCGGCACCATCGGGAACCGAGCCACTCGGGAAAACCAAGAAACCCAAACGAAGTTTCCTGAAAACCAGATGCAGAGCACCCATCGTATCCCGTTAGCGTAACGATTTCAACGTGAAAGCCACAAACCGACCGGACGATCTGAGGGCACCGCCCGGCAATCGGCTTGAAAGACTTGCAACAAGGCGTGCCTCGGACGCAACGGAGCGGGTTTTTATCGTCCACGCCACTGAGAGCGGCGGCGTTCTCTTCAACCTCATGCACTCCTCACAGTCCGGAGTCGCCATTCATATCGCAAGGCAGGCCTACGAAAAGGTATCCGAGCAACAGTCATGGCTTATACCGACATCAACAGCGATGACTCCCTACTGCTGGCGTTCCTGAAGCAGCCGTTCCAACGCTTCCACCCCAAGGGCTTGAAGGCTGGTGCCATCGTCGAGGGCGAGTTGACGCAATTGATGGTGCAGTTCGGCTGGGAGCCGGAGCAACACCCCTTTCGTTGCACCCGTGCGGGTACTGCTCGGCGTTTTCGGGCCGTTGCGCGTATCAGCGCCGGCCGCTCTATGCACTGCGTCAGAAAGGCTGGTTTTACGATTCATCAAGTGTCAAAGCTCCTTGTATCCATTCAAACAGTTCATTGATCTCGGATGCAGCCTTACCGTTTGGCGCAGATTCAGCTGCGGATAGTCCGGACGTAAAGGCATGGACATGCTCGATTCTCTGATGCACGACGACCGGGCAGGCCTTCACGCCGTAACCGGCGATCGCGGCGAGGGCTTGATCCGTGATCGGATTGGCGACAGGCGCCGCGTTGATAACCACAGCTGCGGGTTTTTCGGCAATTTGGACCAGGTCAATACTTGCCCGGATTGCCATCAGGTCAGCTGTCGCGGGGCGGCACGGAATGAGCACGAAATCGCTGGAACGGGCAGCGGCAAGCGAGGCATCGGCGGCATGCGGGGCGGTGTCCAGGACGGCGAGACGGGCGCCGCTGTCCTGTGCGGCAGTCAATACGGATGTCAGGCGAGCGGCGGGTGCGCATGCGCATTGACTCATTGAAAACGTTACCGAACCGGGGGTTGTTGCCTCACTAGAAATGTTACCCAACTCTATGAGAACGGAGGTGGGAAGTGAGGACACACATGACTCTTGCGGCAAGACGAGAATTGGCTCTACGAACGGCGGTCCGGTACAAGAATGCTGCACGACCTGAGAAGAATCGAATCCTCAATGAGTTCCTTGAATCGACCGGGTTCCATCGGAAGCACGCGACACGGCTCCTGAACGAAATCCTGAGCGGTGAACGGCCCAGACAGGAACGGCGCGGTCGGGTGCGTCGATACGGCCCTGCGGTTCAGGCCGCGCTGGTCGCGGCTTGGCGCACAGTCAATTATGTTTGTGGCAAACGGCTCGTTCCGTTTCTGCCTGAGTTGATCCCAGCGCTGGAGCGCCACGGACACCTGTCATTGTCCGAAGACACACGGGCACGGTTGCTGGAGATGAGCGCTGCCACGGCGGATCGGATCTTCCGTCAGTTCCGATTGGATCATCGACCGCACGGCAAGACCACGACCAAGTCCGGCCAACTGTTGAAACACCGCATACCGATCCGAACTTTCGCCGACTGGGAGGACGCCAAGCCGGGATTCATGGAAGCGGATCTGGTCGCCCACTGCGGCGCAAATTCGGAAGGCCCCTTTCTCCACACCCTCGTGTTGACCGACGTGGCGACCGGCTGGACCGAGTGTCTGGCGTTGCTACGACGCACGCAGGCGGACATCGTGCAGGCTCTCGCTACGGTGCGGCAGATCCTTCCGTTTCAGCTCGTCGGCCTGGATACCGATAACGGCTCCGAGTTCATCAACTACGGACTGCTCGCCTACTGCGAGCGTGAAACGATTCAATTCACTCGGGGCCGCGCGCGCCGGAAGAACGACCCGTGTTTCGTCGAACAGAAGAACGGCTCGATCGTCCGCCAGTTGGTCGGCTACGACCGCTACGAAGGATCGCTGGCGTACCGACAGCTTGCCGAACTCTACAGGGTCGTCCGGCTCTACGTGAACTTCTTCCAACCGTCAATGAAGCTCACGAGGAAGACCCGCAATGGATCGCGGGTGAAGAAACGCTGCGATATCGCGCAAACGCCCTATCAGCGTCTCTCGAATTCGGATGCACTCGACAAAGGGGCTCGCGACCGCCTGGCTGAGATTTATGAACGTTTAGATCCGGTCGATCTTCGACGACAGATGGAGACACTCCAGGATGCATTTTGGCGACACGCGAAGGAACTGGCGCCTCCCAGCATGACGGACGACATCGTGCGTGCGGCCCCTGTGTCCTCGGACCTCGAGACAAAAACAAACGGCGCTCTAATTGAAGCGGACCTCCCCGGTCCCGCGTTCGAGAAACGAATCAAACGCCGGTATCGGAGAACAAAGAAGCAGAGTGTGCCGCACACCTGGCGGACTCGACCCGACCCATTCGACGGTGTCTCGGAGCAGATTCGTTCATGGCTTGAATCCGAACCCACGCGGACATCCAAGTCACTGTTCCTTGAACTACAGCACCTGTACCCGGGTCGCTATCCCAACGGTCAACTACGGACCTTACAGCGGCGAGTGCGCGAATGGCGGCGTCAGATCCTGGTGACTTTCGATGGCGAGTGGCTCGAACTGGATCGGTTCCGGCCGATTCAACCGGTGTCAGATGCTGCGGGCGACGGGGGCTGTGGAAAAGATGGTCGCGTTGCGACCGTGGAAAACTCTTCGAGTTTCCCCCTTTCCCACAGCCTCGACGACGGGAAAACCCGTTCCAGTTGACCGATCTTTCGGTAACATTCTCAATGAGGCAACCACCCGGATCTCGGTAACATTTTTCGATGAGGCAATACGAGAAGGAATTTTGATTGACGTTGGACAGCGTGGCCATGCACATTGAGCAAGCCGCCCATACATTACCAGTATTCCCCGGGAAATCAACCCCCGGGGGATTAGGAATCAGGTCGGCGGTCCTCCAAGACCGCCCCATACTCTGATGCATTTTAGTAACCATTCGGGCCAATGCGGGCCAAGTCGCTGAAATATAGGCCCCCGAACCGCCAGGCGTGGCCAGCCCTCCCTGGCTGCGTGTGTTCAGATTACACACGGCCGCGGCGCGGCTGAGTCGATGCTGCACACCTGGACCAGCGTACATGTGTCTGAAGCGGCGACCGAGTGGGGCTCATTGGCGTCCGCTTCCGCGGACACATTGTTTCCGGTTCGCACCGGCGCGGAGTTCAGGGGCGGGCGGGGATTCTTCGCTCCGAGCCCTTGCTTGCTTCGCCGCGACTGGAAACCTCTGGGGGCGGGTTCGATGCGTATGGCCCCAATGCGGCGCCGTACGCTCTCTCAATCATTGCCGCCGGCATGCTTCAATAAAATCGTTGTCGCAAACCGCCCCTCGAAAACAGAGGTTCCGGGGGTCTGAAGATAGATTGCGACTTCGTCCAAACGGAACGGCCTGCAGTCCCCGGCGGGCGTATCCAGCGGCCCACTCTACGGATGCGCCCCCCCCCACCGGCGAGTGGATCAGCAGCATGAACAGGATCCGGCCGCTCCTCGTGCCACTCGCAATGTACGCATTGAAAAGCTAAGCGCACTGCGAATTCAAGTCGTCATCGGCAGGGCGCTACCTATGGCCAAACCCATACAGTCACCTTGGCGGTGGCTGAAGCCGCGCCCACGTTGTTGCGCGCGGTGATCGTGTACTCGATGGTTTGATCTGGCGACACTGGGATTGAGCCCTTGGGGTCGACGGCCCCGATGCCCGAGATCGTGACGTCGGTCGCATTCCGGACATCCCAGCTCAACGTGCTCTGGGCGCCGCGCCGGATCGTTCTTGGTGCGGCCGTGAAGTTCGCGATGATCGGCGGATCCCGCGGATCCGGCGGGGCCACCGTGATCGTGACGCTCTGGCTGATTGTCCGCTTCGGATTGCGCGCCGTCAGGGTATACGTGGTGGTCTCTGTCGGACTCACCGTGGTGCTGCCCCCCTCCGGATGGACCGCGCCGATTCCGGAAATCTCCGCGTTTGTCGCGTTACGGACCTCCCAGACCAGTGTCGCGGCCTCACCGACCGCTATACGCAACGGCTGCGGCCGAGAAACGCAGAACGGTGATCGGCGGATCCGGCGGCTCGACCGTGATCGTGACGCTCTGGCTGATTGTCCGCTTCGGATTGCGCGCCGTCAGGGTATACGTGGTGGTCTCTGTCGGACTCACCGTGGTGCTGCCCCCCTCCGGATGGACCGCGCCGATTCCGGAAATCTCCGCGTTTGTCGCGTTACGGACCTCCCAGACCAGTGTCGCGGCCTCACCGACCGCTATACGCAACGGCGCGGCCGAGAAACGCAGAACGGTGATCGGCGGATCCGGCGGCTCGACCGTGATCGTGACGCTCTGGCTGATTGTCCGCTTCGGATTGCGCGCCGTCAGGGTATACGTGGTGGTCTCTGTCGGACTCACCGTGGTGCTGCCCCCCTCCGGATGGACCGCGCCGATTCCGGAAATCTCCGCGTTTGTCGCGTTACGGACCTCCCAGACCAGTGTCGCGGCCTCACCGACCGCTATACGCAACGGCGCGGCCGAGAAACGCAGAACGGTGATCTTCCGGTCCAGCGTACTCACCATGACGCGATCGGTTCCAACCCGATCCTGGTCATCTCGGACGGCGAGCCGGAAGCGATAGATTTGGCCCTCGTCCGCGACGAAGCTCGTCTGGGCCGCATGGGGTGCGGAGAGCGTCACGGCGGGTCCACCCTCCTGTTCCCACGCGAAAGTGATGGGATCCCCGTCCGGATCGGACGAGCGCGAACCGTCCAGCACAATGGAGCCGCCCTCGACGCCAATCTGGTCGGGACCCGCGTCGGCAATCGGGGAATCGTTGCCGGTCCGGACCGTGCGCGTCCGCGTCTCGTAGCGGATTCGCGGCACATCCACCGGAACGGGCCCCGCAGCCTCGCCGTAGTCCTTCGGATTCAACCATTTGCCGAACTCCAGGCCCAGCGTGAAACTGCCCGCGTTCGGGCTTGAGATCAACGTCTCATTCAAGCCGCCGGCGACGGTAAAGGCGATGCGGTCGGTAATGGGGTAGATGTAGCGAATGCGGCCGCCGGCCTTGGTGCCGTCAAATTTCCTGAACTGGGCTCCCAGTTTGGCTTCAAACCAGCTGTCGCCCCAGGCGGCTATAGCCGTGCTGAAGCCAAACTGGTCCACAATGCTGAGGGTGGTCTCTTCGATGAAGTTGGTCGCCAGCGAGCGGGTGTGGAGCACCGCCCCGTCCATAAAGCCTTTGGTGCCGAAAACGCCCACCCTGCCGCGCGGGAAGATGTAGTCCAGGGTGCCGGCGGCTTGTCCGAGCGCTCCAGAATGTGTGACGTCGCTCAACTTGACGTACTTGAAGCTCGAAAATAGGCCCGCTTGCATGGAGCCGAAGCGATTGACGAGGCCGAGGTCGATCTGGCCCTCGTCCCGCCGGAAACCGTGCATGTACTCGCCTTGGGCCTGAACGGCGTGTTTCTCGGCGAAGGGCAGAAAAATCTGCCCCGAGCCGCTTACGGCAAGGTTGCCCGTGTCGGTATCCGGTCCCGCCAGCAGGCTGTATCGAGCAAACTTGTTGGACGGCTTGGGGATTTCTTCGCGAATGATGCCGGGAACCTGAGCTTCGGTCGCCGGAGCGGGCGCAGCGGCCATCCGGTCTTCCAGGGTGCGCTGGGCCTGCTTGAGCTGGTCGATCTCGTCTGTCAGGCCCTGGTTCTCGTCTTGGAGGTCCTGCAGTGTCGCCAGAATTTCCTCAAGCTTCTCCAGTTCCTTCAGGATCTGATCGCAGCACTCCTCTTGTTCTTGTGCCGGCTCATCATCAGGTGGGGGGGGGATGGCTTCTTCGGCGCCCTGATCGCTGATGATGTTGCCCCCGGCATCGGTGACGGTGATCTGGACCCGGCGATTCATCCAACGCCCTTCATTCAGGTTGTTGTCGGCGATCGGGCGTTGCTCGCCGTGAGTCTCGATGGTGAACTGGCTTGCTTGCGCACCGTACTTCACAAGAAAATCGCGGACCGTTTCCGCGCGCTGACGGGCCAGCTCCATGTTGTAGGCATCGGATCCGATGTTGTCGGCATGTCCCTCAAGCTGGACCCGGTAGTCGGAGTACTGCTCGAGTAAGTCCGCCAAGCGCAACAGGCTGGGGTAGCCATCGGTCAAGACGGCGCTGTTGAGGGCGAAGTCGATCTCTTCCCAGTCGCTTTTCTCCTGAGTCGTATTGAGGCCTTGGCTGAACAACATCGTTGTTAAAAGCAGTGCTACGCCGCACGCCCGCGGTAGGAATTTCTTGCTCATGGTTATCGCCCTAGCCGCCACGTTCTCGAAGTGAGTGGGGGGGGGGGAAGATTCGGCGGAATCCATGGTAACGACGGCTGCCCGTATTCCACCGTCGTTAGCTCGGAGTGCCAAGCTCTGTACCATCTGACGCCGCTTGGCGGCGGCGGATCCTGATTTTATCAGTCCGGAGTTTTCCCAATCCAATACCGGGTTTCGACACACACCGAACCGACCACGGAGTGGAGCGTCTCCGTGTCCCATTCCAAGCCGCGCAGGCGAAACAGATCGACTGCGTGACGTTACTTTCCCTTTGGGCTAAGCTTTACTCGCTCCGGGTAATCGAGAAGTCGCCCTCGCGGTCGTCGTGGCTCCAACTGCCCGTCATGGCGTCCCCGTCCAGCTGGCCTTCGATCATGTAGTGGACGGTCGTGCCGTTGGCGTCGACGTCCGCTTCCATCGTGATCGCACCGGTAGCCGGGTCGAAGGTCGCGTTCGCGATTTCGACCGGGGCTGTGTCCGGGTTGATGGTTCCCGTCAGGCTCATTCCGTCCCAGGTCAGCTCCAGCGTCACATCGTTGCGGTCGTCCGGGCCCGGTCCCCAGTCGCCAGTCCAGGTCCCTCTGGGATCGGCCGCGGCGGGTTCTGCCGCAGCAACCGGCTCAGGTTCGGCCGCAGGTTCGGGCTCGGGCGCCGGCTCGGGCGCGCAGGCGGAAAGCACTAACAAAGCAGCGATCAGGCAGAACGCCAGTAAATCACGTCTCATTCGGAGTCCTCCGTTCAAGGGTTGTCAATCACACGCGGCATGCTATCCGGCGATTCGAGGAGTGTCAATCGGGGAAGATCTTTTCAATTCCCGTAGTGTAGTAGGGTATTAGTCCATTTAGCAGTAATCTTGTGAGGCCAGAAGCCCGATTTTTCGCACCCGGGCCCGGCAGAAATCTCTGGAAAACCCTGCTTGTCACCCCCAGGCTGCCCGACTGACCGGCGCCACGTCTGGCGTGTGCCGGGGGGAGCTGCAAGATTCGGTCGGTCTAGTTGGTTTCAAACCTGTACTGGAAGCCGAACGAATACATCATGAAGGGAGTCTCGCTGATCAGCGGAGTAGAAGATACTATCGATAAGCCATTGATGCTTTTTCGATCAAACCTCCTAATTCGGTGAGAATGCGGAACCTCAATGATCGCACATTTGAACACACGGTCGCCGTCGGCACCAGCCTTCTGGCTGGTCGCCGCAATCCTGACACTGACTGGCGTCGCCCCCTCCCATGCACAGCTGGCCGCAGGGAACGCGCGGACGTTCATCAGCATCAGTGGAGGACTCCAGGCACTGAACGGCAGCTTCTCCGAAAGCGCCGTCTTTCCGGAATCGGGAGGCGTGTATCGCGAGGCCTTGTCAGCGGCTGCAGCCCAGGAGCAGGCCCGTTTCGAAAGTGACTACCCTTACAGGAGTGGTCCGCTCTTTGACGTGGGCGGGGGCGTGCGCGTCGCGCCCCACTTCGCGCTGGGCGGCGGCATATCGTGGTTCAACACCGAGGAAAGGGCCCGCGTGTCGGCGCAGATCCCACACCCCATCTTCTTCAACCGCGACCGATCCATATCGGGCGTTTCCCCGCCTCTCACTCGCAGCGAGATGGCCGTTCACCTGCAGGCGTTTGTGGTGGTGCCGGCTACGAACTCGCTTACGGTCATGGGCTTCGCCGGACCCACGTTTTTCAACGTAGAGCAGCAGCTTGTCACCGACGTCAATTTCAACCACGCATATCCGTTCGACACGGCCACGTTTTCCGGAGCGGTCGCCAGTCGGGAATCCGACTCGACCGTCGGATTCAACGTGGGAGCTGACGTCACATTTTTCTTCACCGACCACGTCGGTATTGGCTGGCTCACCCGTTACAGCCGGGCGACGTTGGAGCTTCCGTCCGCGGGCGACGGAACCGTCGACATCCAGCCCGGGGGGCTGCATACGGCATGGGGCCTGCGCATTCGGTTCTGAATGCACTCTGACAGGGCGAACCGGCCAACTCGCCAGCTTGACTCCAGGGAGATCGACGCGCAATGAGAACCGCTCCACGCATCGTTATCGCTTTGGCCCTGAGCGGGATCGCGCACATGGCCACAGGACCCGCCGCGACGGCCCAGGCACTCGACGTTGTTTCCATCGCAGCCAGAGAAGGGGCGGGACTCGACCGGTTGCTACAGTGGGACGCGACGGTCGACCGCATGGCGCGATCCGGCGAGTTCATCGTCATGTCGCGCTGGAGCGACACCTCCCTGGAAGGACGTGCCCACGAGTACCTCGCACAGCACTATGCAGGCATTCCCGTCTACGGCGGGGGCGTCTCCAGGCAGACCGACCGTAGCGGCGTCACCGTGTCGCTGTTCGGCACCTTGTACCAGGGGATCGACGTGGATACGACGTCGGTGCTGTCTGGGGCCGCAGTCGCCGCGCTTCTCGAAGGGATGCACGGCGGAGAGTTCGTGGCCCACCGGCAGCCGCCGCTCGGTATACTGCCGCGGCCTGCCGGCTCCTACGCCCTGGCCTACCAAGTTGCCGCAAGCGACGGATACTTCTATTTCGCCGACGCCATCGACGGCACACTCCTGCACCGCGTTAATGCGCTCAAATCGCAGTCGGCCGTCGGGGCCGGCCGAGACTCCACGGGTATCCGAAGGAAGCTGAGCACGACCCGGGGGGACGGCCGCTTCGAAGCATACGACCGGATGCGGCCGGGAGAACTCGTCACTCTCGACGCCCGGTTCAATTTCCGGCGTGCCGTCCGCCTGGTTTTCGGTCATGTCTTGAATCTGATTGAGCCCGGCGCGCCGCCCTGGACATCGGACGACCTCGCCGGCGACGCGGATAACGACTGGGACGACCCGGCTGTGGTGGGCGCCCATGCCTACACCGGCTGGACGTACGATTACTTCCTCGACAGACACGGCTGGGAAGGCATCGACGGCGCGAACGGCCGCACGTTCACCATGGTCAATATTGAGGAGAACAATGCCTTCTTCGCTCCCCCGCCGCTTGGCCCGGAAGGCAAAGGCATATTCGTCTTCGGTCGGGCTATCGACGCAACGAGCGAGGACCCGTTGACGGTGCTCGATATCGTCGGCCACGAGCTCATGCACGGCGTGACGCACTTCTCGGTGAGCAATCGCACCGGAAACCCCATGGGTCTTTACAACCCGCTCCCACTCGATGCGAGACTCGGTCCGGAAAGCTTCACCGACGTCGACGGCACAGCCTACACGTGCGACACCGCCGGGTTTCCCGGCCTGGTCGAGACGCCAGACGGGATAGAAGAAGGGCTGGTCCCGGCCTGGTGTGTCAACGGCCGGTTCCTCCTCGCCTACTCCGGAGACGGCGCCATCCACGAAGCCTACTCCGACATCTTCGGCGAGTCCCTCGAGTTCTTCTATGAAGGTGAAGGCACTACGGCCGACTACCGCGTGGGCGGTGCCACGAAGAGAGGACCCATTCGCTCACTGAGCGACCCCAAGTCGCTCCGTGACGGTTTCTATCCGGATGTCTACCGCGACCGCTACGAGTTCGCCCTCACCCTGGACGAAGACGGGAATTGGGGCTACTCCGGGTTCGTATTCGTCGGTGGCCAGTACGTCGGCACTGGCACTGGAGATGAATTCGGGTATGGCGCCGACCATTGGAATTCGCTGATCCTGAGCCACGCGTACTATCTGGCCGTCGAAGGCGGCACGCACCGCACCAGCGGCGTGACGGTCGAAGGCATCGGCGGGGCCAAGCGGGAGGAGATGGAACGGATCTTCTTCCGTGCCATGAGGGATCTGATGCCTGCGGCTGCGTCGTTGCCGATTGCCGCGGAGGTCCTCCGCCAGGCAGCAGCCGACCTGGCTCCGGGAAGCGATGCAGAACGGGCGATCGACCAGGCGCTGCGCGCTGTCGGTCTGGCGCCGGACAGGGAGGGGTTCCAGCAGTAGTTCCGCCCCTGAAGGCCGCGCGAAGCCGCCTGTATCCGGCAATATGAGTGTTCCAACCGACTTCCAACGGGTTGTTTGCGGGAGGGGGCGAAATACTACGTTAAGAGCATCCTCGCCCTGAACGTGGATCGGCACCTGGCCACCGGTATTCTCCGGTCACGTTGATGTGTTCCCATCCGAGAGGCGAGACATGGGCGAGGAATTCGGTCGGGATCTCGAGGCCGGCGTTCTTCCTGGTGGTGACGGCCTGACCGAGCTTCAGCGTGTTCCAGTAGATGATGAGCACGCCCAGCAAGTTGAGGCCAGCGATTCGGTAATGCGGTCCTTCCTCGGTTCGGTCCTGCAGTTCGCCCCGTCCGCGTGATCTGCTTGGTGTCCAATTGGATTCGAGACGGGAAGATCATGGCCAGGTATCTATAATAACGAGCGTTTAATGAGACGCTTCCCACGCTTGGCAGCGGACTATAAGGCGCTCGCGAAAGTGTTGATCGAAAATAGCCTGCTGCGGTTAGAAATGCCGGGATTTCAGCGGACGCAAGGTGGCTTTGCGACCCCTGCCCTTCCAGAGCCCCGTTCTTAGAAGCGGACGCTGAGCCGCGCGTAGTAGTAGCCGCCGTTGATACCGAACGGGGATGTTCGGGCGTAGGGGAAGATGCCGTGGGACTCCGTGCCCGGGATGACGCTGCCGTTCCGGTCGGTGATGTTACTGAACGGCGCTCCGGCCAGCTCAGACAGGAACGTGCCAAACAGGTCGTTGAACTCGTTATTGTCGGGATAGACATTGAACAGGTTGTTCGCCCCGACCAGGAACTCGGTGTTCTCAGACAATCGCACGGCAAAATGCGTATCGGTCAGCCATTCACCGCCGAATGTCTGGTGCTGATCCTTGCCAATCAGGCCCAGACCGTCCCAGAGCGTGTAGCTGCCGAAGTGCCGCAGGCCCCCGCCGAACCGCACCCGTCCGATCCGATACTCCCCAGTGCCCTGGAGACGGGTATTCGGCTGGAAGTCTTCGAGTATGGCGCGATCGGCGGGCGCGAAGAGCACCTCCTTGATCGACGCCAGCGAGTCCGGGAACCG
>CBDBIN010000007.1:0-41846 GCA_965206125.1 Terriglobia bacterium | reverse complement strand
ACATCCCTCCCATGTCGATATAGTCGTGCTTGCCTGGCGTTCCCTTCATCGGAATGCTGTTGTCGGGCACGGGCATGCCCATGTCGCCCATTCCTGACATCCCGCTCTGTCCCATCGTCATGTACCCGGGCAGCAGCGGGCGAATCCGGCTGTCGACACTGCCGGGATCGAGGCCGAGCACGTTCGGCCCTTCGTGTCCCATCTGATTCATGATATGGTGCGTGAAATGGCAGTGCATCGCCCAGTCGCCGGGCGCGTCAGCGACGAACTCGACGTCCCGCGTTGCACCCACCGGCACCAGAACGGTCGTTTCCGGCCACTGCGCCGTTTCAGCAATACGGCCTCCGTCGGTTCGGGTGATCTTGAAAGAATAGCCGTGCAGGTGGATCGGATGGTTGTCCATCGCGCTCAGGTTGCCGAATCGGATCCGGACCCGATCG
Source organism: Terriglobia bacterium (assembly GCA_965206125.1). Taxonomy (GTDB): domain Bacteria; phylum Acidobacteriota; class Terriglobia; order 20CM-2-55-15; family 20CM-2-55-15; genus CAXWPM01. Next base: position 41,406 of record CBDBIN010000007.1, on the reverse strand, counting down.
CCCGTTCGGACGACGAGCGAATCGATTCCCGGAAAAGCTTTGCTGTTCATCGTCAGGACATTGAAGTCCGTCATCTCGCGCGGGTCGGGACGCCGGGCGCCGATAGGAACGAACCATTCGCTCAGCATAATGGCAAAATCGCGATCGACCGGGTATTGCGTGTTCCGGTCATGAACCACAAACATGCCCATCAACCCCATCCCCATCTGCGTCATTTCGTCGACGTGCGGATGGTACATGAAGGTTCCGGGATGGAGGAGCGTGAATTCATACCGGAACGTCTCTCCGGGTCGAATATACGGCTGGTTCAGACCGCCCACGCCGTCCATCCCGTTGGGCAGGACGATTCCGTGCCAGTGGACCGTCGTGGGTTCGGGAAGACGGTTCGTAACGTAGATGCGCACCCGATCGGCTTCCACAGCTTCGATCGTCGGTCCCGACGTCCTGCCGTTGTAGCCCCAGCACTTGCCGTCCAGACCCGGGGCGAACTCGTGGTCGACTGGCTCGGCGGTAAGATGAAAGACTTTCGCACCCCCAACGAGCCGGAATGGAAGCGAGACGCCATTCGGTGTCACCACAGGACGAACATCCTCGCTCCCGCCCTGGCCGGCGGAGACCGCCGCTCCCGCCGCGGCTTCGGACTGCGCCTCCGCAAAGCTCGAGCGCCCGACCAGAACCGCACCCCCGGCCATCGCGGAACCGGCCATGAAATCTCTTCGAGAAACCATCTCGAATCCTCCTATTGCTCGACGCTATTCAGGCATCCCCATGGCGCCCGACATCGACACCAAACGCCCGGCGAGGATCTGATCCAACCGGGATCGGGCGCGCCACAGGTTCCGGAGCGCTTTCACATATTCCTGTCCAGTTCGAACCTGCTCCCGACGCGCCATCAGGAGTTCGAATACACCCACCTGCATCCCGTTGTACTGCCGCTGCGTCTCGTCGATGATCTGTTCCCAGAGCGGGAGCAGGGTGTCCTGATAATGCGTGACCCGCCGGGTGGCTATTACCAGTTCGTTTCGGGCCGTCCGCACCGCCGCTCGAATCTGCACCGACCGAGCCAGATACAGCTGTTCCAGACGCCGCATCTGGGCCCTTGCCTCCTGGACACGGCCCTGACCTTGATTGAAGAGGGGAACTTCGATGGAAACGACCGGGCCGGTTTGCCGGATGCCGTCTTCCCGCCCAAGCTGGGCCCCGGCACGCAATGATGGCAGGAGCCCTTCGGCCCGCGCGAGGTTGGCCTGGCGGGCCGAAGCCGTGTACCGGTATTCGAGGCCGAGCAGGTCGAGGCTGTCTTCGATGGCCCGGGCTTCGAGCGTTTCAACGTCGGGCAGCTCCGATTCGCGATCTGGCTCGGCCAGCCGCCCTCGAAGTTGCCACTTCGTATCGTTACCGGAAAGCCCCATCCATACGTTCAGCCTCTCGCGGTGGCTGAGCGCAGATGCCTCCGTCAGGGTGGCTTCACTGCGTGCCTGCTCGTAGAAGGCACGCTCGTTCACCAGTTCCAATGCGGTGATGTTGCCGGCGTCGTAGAGGCGCTGGGCGATGTCGTACGATGCAGCGGCGGCTTCAAGCACCGTCCGGTCCAGCTCCAGAAACTGTTCGGCAGCCTGGTAGTCGTAGAAAGCATTACGGACATCGTATGCGAACTCCAGTGCGGCCCCCCCGGTTTCGATGCGGACTGCATCCAGCCCAGCGGCCGCAACTCCCCTCCGCATGGGCAGGAGCAACAGCCGTGTCAGATCGGCTGTGGCCGAGAAGCCAGAATCGGATCGACGGCCGTCGGCGAACGACCCGATATCGCCGTCGAGTTCGACGTTCGGCGGAAGGCTGGCGGACACGAGCTGAGCTCTCGCGATCCCCAAATCTTCAAAACGTGCTTGCAGATCGGCATTCTTCAGAAGGGCGATCTCAACCGCTTCTTCGGAACCGATGGGCTGGGCAAGCAACTCCGCAACGACTCGATCGGCGGCCGGATCGCCCGAAAGCTGCCGCCACTCGGGATCGAGACCGGCTCGTTGCTCAAGCAGGACCTGAACGGATCCGAACCCGGCATCCCTCGGTGCGCACCCACCGAGACCGCCGAGCAGAAGCAGGATGCAGCAGAGTGTGACTGGTCTTATTCTTCGCATCGTCGGAACCTTAAGGTTGGAGCGTGGAGGTGGTCTGCGACCTCGCGGCAACTGCTTCGAAGGCGAAGATCCGATGTCCGTTCCGGAAGGATCTCGATCCTGAAAATCCGATATCCCTCTTCCAGGAGAACTTCAATCCAGAAGAGGATTTCATCGCCGACTTTGAGAGAATCGTTCATCGTCCCCGGAGCGAGCGGAAATATCATCATCATCGCGCCCATGAAACCGGGGATCTCGCTATGGCGAATCTGCAGTTGACCCTCCTCGATTCTCTGGACGACGCCCCGACCGGCGTACGGCGCTTCACGCGTCCCGTCGGGCGGGCGGTCTTGGGCGTTGGAAACCGCAGCCGGTCCGTCTTCGTGGTCCATCGCGACCGCGGGTGCAGCATTTCCTTCAGAGGGGTATAGCGGAGCGCCCGGGCGCAGAATCGCTCCAGGTTCCGGGTTCGCCAGCCCGGCCGGGGCGTCGATTCGAGCCGGGTGATTCGCCGCCAACTGGAGGGTTGTGGACACGCAGCCGGCGTTCATCAGAACGAGCGCCGACACACCAAGAAAGAACAGCCGGATCTTGAAGTATTCCTTCATCGAATCCTCTTTGACAAATATGTTGGAAACCAGGCGAGCGAACGCTATTCGCTGGCCTGGGATCTCGCGCAGTCCTCGGCTCGGCGAAATTCACCGGCGAGAACGGAAAACGTGTCAAAGAGGAATCAGATCAGCAGGGCGCAGGTCTGTTGCAAGATACCGCAGTTTCCGGGGGGCGGATGGGCAAGCTTTGCTGGAACCAGAGGAGCCAGGGGCCGGATCTCCACGATCATCTCTACCAAGTCGGTCTGAACCGCTTCCGGCATCACGACGAAGGCTTTGACGACCTGGGGTTCCGCAGCCGTCATCACGCAACAACACGACTCAACGGTACCGTTCTCTTCTTCAGGATCGCAGTGATGTGAGGACGGATCTGCAATCGCCATCTGCATCGGGCACTGACAGATCAGCGCCGACAGAAGGCCGGCCGATACGATCGCCGCCATGAGCGTCGACTGTCTAAGGTTCCACATGGATCGTTCTCGAATCGTACCTTAGTCCGCATCGGCCTACCAATTCATTTCTGATCCCCCTCTGTCTTCGAATAGAGGTGGCGGACAGCGTGGATGGTTTCGTTCAAAGTGAGTCGCACAGGAATGTGACCGACACTCAGACTGCTCAGCCTTCTACTGAAACGCAGTCCGAGGTTGCTATTCGATCGAGGGAGGTTGCTACGACGTTTCCAACGATCAGAGTTGCGGGCGAGGAAACACCGTCTACCTGGTTGGCGATGTCGTGCAGCGGGGCAATGCGCGTCTGTTGGCTATCGAGCGTTCCGTTCGAAATGACGGCCGCGGGCGTGGATCGGGAAGGGTCTCCAGAGCTGAGGAACTCCACGATCTGTGGAAGTCGCCCGAGACCCATCAGGACGACGACCGTACCTCCGGACTTCACAAGAAGCCGAGCGGCCGACCACTCGGCCGACTCAAAGGAGTGGGACCGGCTGCCGGCAATAACCATGAATCCATGGTTGTGATCGCGATGTGTGACGGCGATGCCCGCGGCCCCCGGTGCGGCAATCGCGCTGGTGATTCCAGGCACCACTTCGAACCCGATACCCTGGGCCGTGAGTGCCCGTGCTTCTTCTGAGCCTCTCCCGAAGACGAAAGGATCGCCTCCTTTGAGACGGCACACGTTCTTGCCGTCGCGCGCATAAGCGATCAGCAATTCGTGAATAAGATCCTGTTGCAAGTCCTCCGTGCCCCGTTCCTTGCCGACATTGATCACGATTGCGTCCGACCGGGTCTCCCGGAGCAGTTCAAGGGAAACCAGTCGGTCGTGCAGGACGACATCTGCTTCCCGAATACGGCGCAACGCCTTTACAGTGATCAGGTCCGGGTCACCCGGCCCTGCACCTACCAGGTAGACTGTTCCGACGTCCATTACGTGGTTCCTCCGGCTGCTTCAGCCGTATCGATGATCGACTGGATGCGACGGTTGGCGGATGCCAGATCACCGCCGCGTACGTCGTCGAGCACGCGACCCGCCACGATGCGCGAATACACGTCCCTCCGAGCTTCGAATGTCGTGATTCTTCGTCTTATCTCGGATCGATAGCGTCCGAGCAGTTCCACGAGTTGGGGATACTCGGCGCCGACAACCTGACTGATCCGTTCACGAAGAAGCGAGGCAACAGTTGGGCTCTTGCCGTTGGTCGATATGGCGATGGTGATATCGCCCAGGCCAACGACCGCCGGTGCGATGAAGTCGCACATTTCCGGTTCGTCGACGACGTTGCTCAACGCGCCCGCCTCCTGCGCTTCCAGGTGAATACGTTTTTGTGCGTCGACATCGTCGGTCGCCGCAATGACGATGAACGCTCCGGAGCAATCACCGGGCTCATAACAGCGGCTGCGGAGTTCGATAGCTCCCGATGCGGAGAGCGTCTCGAGCACATCCGACGCCTTCGGGCTGATAACAGTGACTGAGGCGTCACAGGACAACAGAGCTTCGACCTTGTGTTCTGCGATCGCTCCGCCGCCGAACACCACCGCCCGCCGGCCGGCAAGGTTCAGGAATGCAGGGTAGTAAGACATCGCGACCTAGTGAATTCGAGCTGTGTCGCCGACAAAATAGTCGGCGACGGCGGTGACGAACGGCCCCAATTTGGGAGCCGTTGGCACGATTCGTGGTTGGATTCCGGCCCGACTTAGCGCGGCGGCTGTCACTTCACCGACGGCGGCGACCACAACGCGATCATTCAGTCGTTCGACGAGGGCGTCCTTGAGCCCAAGCTGGACGGCATGTTCGACAAGGATGGGCACCTGAGTGGCGCTGGTGAAAGCCACGACATCGATCCTGCCGTCGAGCAGCCGCTCGAGAAAACCCGCGACAGTATGCCGATCGGACACCGGTTCGTAGGTGTAGGCCTGTACCGCAAATACGTTCGCTCCAAGATCCTCCAACGCTGCGCTGAGTCGAGGGTTCGGAGTGCCATACAGTTGAATACCGATGTGCCTGCCTCGAACGCCCTGCCGCCGTAGTGCGCTGACGATCCCGTCCGAGGTGGGGGGCTCCGCACGTACCTCGATCCTCACGCGTTCCTTGTTCAGCGCCGCCACTGTCTTGGAACCGCGGGCGACAACCCTCAGCCGCTTCAACGATTCGACGAAGGGACGCCGAAGCCCGAGCGCCTCGGATTCGGCCAGCAGGAACCGCACTCCCACACCCGTCGTAAAAACGACGGTGTCGACGGATCCCAAAACCACACGTTCGATCAAATGGTGGAGCTGGGTCCGGTCCTTCGGGAGTCGTTCCTCGAGAAGCGGAACGACGTCGGGACGGGCACCGGCGCGCTCGAACAGAGCTGTCAGTTGGGACGCGAATCGACGTTCGACAATACCAACCACTACGCCTTTCAGCGGTCGCAAGGTCTCGATCTCGGGTGCAGGTTGTCTCATCGTCGTTTACTCAAAAAAGAAGCCCGCCTGAGTGCAGCGGGCTTCTATCTAGGCGAATGGAATGTGTATCTATATTCCAAGCGGTAGAACCCCACCGATTCGACAGCAACAGGAGCACATTTCCGTGTCCGCGTCCGTCTCCACCAGACCGTGCGGTTTTGGGTTCCACTTCATAAACAACCGGCATGGTAGCAGAACAGACGATTCAATATCTACTAATTCAATTAAATTACTGTGATAAATTTATAGCTTTATTTTCAGCTATTTAACATAATATGGCAGATTCAACAGACAATTCTGGATAATTACTATCAAGTTACTTTAGAATGCTGTCGGCAAGTTTTGCGCCGAGGAGTCCCGACCCATATGTCAAGTGTCAGAGTAGATAGAGCACGGAAGCGGAGCGCCGAGTACCGATGGGCCCATCTGCCTAAGGATGTCCGGGAAGAAATCGATGTCTTCGAAACCCAGCTGAATCGCGTCGCCGCGGGCCAGATGTCGGAGAAGGTCTTCCTCGAAACTCGGCTCAGGCACGGAGTTTACGGGCAGCGGCAGAGCGGCGTCCAGATGCAGCGGATCAAGATTCCGCTCGGGATGCTTTCCACCGAGCAAATGATCTGCCTCGCGAATCTGTCCGAGGAGTACGCCGACGGCATCAGCCACATCACAACTCGTCAGGACGTCCAGTTCCACTTCATCAGCCTTGAAGAAACGCCCGACATCATGCGCCGATTGGCAGAAGTTGGGATCACGACCCGCGAAGCCTGCGGTAACGTGGTGCGCAACGTCACCGGATGCCCGGATGCCGGCCTCTGCTCTTCCCAGGGGTTTGACATCACGCCGCACGCGCTCGCGATGTCCCACTTCCTGCTCCGCCATCCGGACGCGCAGAATTTCGGGCGCAAGTTCAAGATCGCATTCTCGGGCTGCGAGGACAAACCATGCGGCCTCGCGATGATCCACGACATCGGCGCCATAGCCGCGGTAAAGGAAGTGGACGGACAAAGAATCGAGGGTTTCAAGGTGTACCTTGGCGGGGGACTTGGAGCCATCCCCCAACAGGCAAAGCTCTACAGCGAATTCGTTCCCGCTGATGAAATGCTGGAGCTGGCGCAGGCGATTGCCCGCGTCTTTGCCCGGTTCGGCGAGAAGAAGAATCGAGCTCGCGCACGCTTGAAGTTCCTGATCGGGAAACTCGGAATCGAAGAGTTTCGGCGGATCGTCGACGAAGAACGCCGCAAGCTCCCACCAGACCCCCGCTGGGTGGGCGAACTCGTGGAGGCTGCCGACTACGAAGAACAACCGCTGCGTCCCCCGAGCGCGCTGCCGGAAGGGCCTGCGGACCCGGAGTTCCAACGATGGCTGAAGACCAACGTGCGGGGGCAGAAGCAGGACGGCTACTCCATGGTCGAGGTCTTGCTGCCGCTGGGGGACATCGCGGCCGACGCCCTTCGAGAATTGGCGCGGACCTGCAGAAGCTACATCGACGACACGATCCGAACGACCGTCACACAGAACCTCCTTCTGCGATGGGTTTCGAACGGAGATCTGCTTTCTCTCCATGAGGATCTCAAGCGTCTTGGGCTGGCAGAGCCCGGAGCTGCACGTCTTGCCGACGTGACGGCCTGCCCGGGTACCGACTCGTGCAAGCTCGGCATCACCTCTTCTCGCGGACTCGCCGCAGAGCTCAAGGCGAACTTCGCTAACGGCATGGGCGCGATCGCGGACCGGGAAGACATCAAGGTCAAGATCAGCGGGTGCTTCAACGCCTGCGGCCACCATCACATCGCCGACATCGGCTTCCTGGGGTCCGTTCAGCGCAAGAAGTCCAAAACCGCGCCGGTCTTCCAGGTCGTCCTCGGTGGAAGCACCGGCAACAACGGCGCTTCATTCGGACTCGTCACCGGGAAGGTGCCCGCCCGAAACGCCCCGGAAGTCGTCCGGAAACTGACCTCCGTCTACACCGAGGAAAGCAAGGACGGAGAAAGCTTCTCTGACTTTGTCCACCGGCTCGGAAAACCGCGCCTGAAGGAAGAGCTCGCCGAGCTCGTCGAACTGCCGCTCCACGACGAAGCGCCGGAATACTACACGGACAACCGGCAGAGTTGGAAATACCGTCAGGAGACCGGCGTCGGCGAGTGCGCCGGAGAGATGGTCGATCAGGCCGAATTCATGCTCGAAGAGGCCGATCGGCTAACGTTCGAAGCGACACTCGCTCTGGATGAGGGCCTCTGGGACGATGCCGCCGAGCAGGCACTCAAAGCGGTTCGAACCGCAGCCGACGGCCTCCTCTCCACCCGCGGACTCTTGCTGTCGGATCATTACGACACCGTGGCCGAATTCCGGGAGCGCTTCTACGACACGGGCACGTTTTACGCCCCGTTCGCCGAGAACTTCTTCCGCGCCGCGGCCAACAACGGACGCCCGGTTTCGGACGAAGAGTCGCGACGCCGAGTGCAGGAAGCTGCCCTGTTCGTCGAGATGGCGCAATCGGTCTACAGCACGGCCTGAGGACCCCGCCGCGATGGACATTCAGAAAATCACCTTCAAGCTGTTTACCGATGCGCCCGCCGCGATCAGCCTGGACCCCTTCCTCGCGATCTTCGCGCGATGGCGCCAGGATGGAACGAACCCGGCGGAATGGATCGATCTCGCGGACTACGCCCACGTCGCGAATGGTCCGGGCGTCGCGCTGGTGGGACGGCAAGGCAATCTTTCCCTCGACCTCGCCGAACCGGGCCCGGGCATCCTGTGGAACAACAAGAAGGATCTGGAAGGCGCGATCGAAGATCGCATCGGCGAGACTTTGAGGCGGGGAATCATGCTCGCTCGCCGTCTGACGACCGAGCCCGAATACCCCGCATCTTTTAGTCCGCGCGTGGGGTTTTGGGAACTGTCGTTCAACGATCGTCTGGAGCTGCCGAACGATGCCGCAACCGACACGCTCGTGCGGCCCGGGGTCGAAGCCGCACTGGACTCCCTGCTGGGCGCCGGGTCTTACATGATCGTCCGGCAATCCGCCCCCTACCGCCGTTACGGTTTCATGATCCACTGCACCGCCGTGGACGATCTGGAGACGCTCCTCGATAAACTGGAAAGGTCCCGTATTTGCTAAAGTCGGTTCTTTTGCATCCCTCCGCTCCCCAACCCGTCGGCAAGTAGTTACGTCTCTTGTGTTTATCGAGACGGGACGGCCGGACGCGATCGATCTGGGAAACCTTCCCGCAAACGCAGGTTTCCATTGCGCTCTGTGATCTGGAACTGACCGCAAATCAGTGATAACCTACGCCGAAGCCTCGGATCCGATCGCTTGCGGTGCGCTCGTTTGCCCACCGATGGCCGGCCGAGTTAACGCATTTTCCGGGAGACTCAATGCCCTACACACTGACAGTAAACGGAAACACGACGACGGTCGATGTTCCGGAGGACATGCCCCTTCTGTGGGTCCTCCGCGACGTTCTCAAGGTCAAGGGAACGAAATTCGGCTGCGGCGTCGGCGCCTGTGGCGCCTGTACCGTGCAGGTTGGCGGTCGCGCCGTGCGGTCGTGCCAGACACGGATTTCAACCGTCTCGGCAGACGTGAAGACGATCGAAGGTCTATCAGAAGACGGGTCCCATCCTCTGCAGCAGGCATGGATGGAGTTGGATGTACCCCAGTGCGGATACTGCCAGGCAGGGCAGATCATGAGCGCGTCGGCGCTGCTGGACTCTACGCCAAACCCGACGGATGACCAGATCAACGCCGCGATGGACGGCAACGTATGTCGCTGCGGAACCTACATGCGGATTCGCGAGGCTATTCACCTCGCAGCCAACGGTGGGACCGGTAGGGGGGCAAAATGAAGGCAAACGTCAAGTCATCGCAACTCGACCGCCGTACGTTTATCAAAGTCACGACGCTGGCCGGCGGTGGCGTCATGCTGGGTCTTTACTCCCAGTCTGAACTCCTGGGCCAAAGGGGCGGGCGAGGCGGACAGTCCGCGGCTCGGCCGGTTCCCGAGACGTACATCACGATTCACCCCGACAACACGTTCACGATCATCGCCAAGAATCCGGAAACGGGCCAGGGCGTTAAGAACACCCTGCCCGCGATCATCGCCGATGAATTCGACGTCGATTGGGCGCAGGTGAAGGTTCAGCAGGCCGATCTGGACCCGAAGTACGGCGGCCAACGCGAGGGCGGCAGTACGGCCATTCCACAAAACTACGCCACGATGCGCCAGGTCGGCGCCATCGGGCGTGCCATGATGAAGCAGGCGGCAGCCGAAGTGATGAACGTTCCGGTTTCGAGCCTGGCCACCCGATCGGGTGTCGTGATTCACCGGCGCACGCGCCGGACCGCGACATACGCGTCTCTGGCCGAGGCGATGGAGGGCATGACGCCGCCGACCGACGCTCCGCTCAAGGATCCTGCGGACTTCAATATCATCGGAACCGCCATCCACGGAGTGGAGAACTTCGAGATGGTCACCGGGAAGCCGATCTACAGCATCGACATCGAACCGGAAGGCACGCTTTTTGCCGTGTACGAGAAGTGCCCCGTCTTTGGCGGAACCGTGGAAAGCGCAAACCTGGATCAAGTCAAGGGTCTCGCCGGCATACAGCATGCGTTCATCGTCGAGCCGCAGGGCCAGGGACGGAGTGGACTGGCCGGCGGCGTCGCACTCGTCGGAGACAATTGGTGGATCGTTAATAACGCTCGACGCCAGTTGCGGGTGACGTGGAACGAGGGCCCGGTGGCGACCCAAAGCACGGAAGGCTACAACGCCCAGGCCCTGGAACTGTCTTCCCAACGATCGCAGGCTCCGACCGAAAGCGGTCGAAGCAGCGCCATGATCGGCGATGTCGAGGCGGCTTTCGCAGAAGCAGACCAGATCGTGGAAGCCGAATATTACTTTCCGCTGCTCTCGCACGCGCCGCTCGAACCCCAGAATTCCACCGCGCATTACAAAGAAGACGGAACGCTGGAAGTCTGGTCTCCCAGTCAGATCCCGAGCCTCGCCGCCCCAGGCGGAACTGCCGGCGTCGACAACTCGGCCGTCACGATGCACCTGGTTCGGTCGGGTGGTGGTTTCGGTCGACGGCTCTCGAGCGACTATGACATCGAGGTGGGTAAGATTTCGCGTCTGGTCAGCGACGAACGAATGGCCGCCGGGCTGCCTACCGTTCCGGTCAAGCTTCTCTGGACGCGCGAAGACGACATGGCTCACGACCAGTACCGACCGGCGGGCTATCACTACTTCAAAGCGGGACTCGACACGAACGGAAAGCTCACTAGCTTCCGCGATTTCGTACCGAGCATCAATTCCGTGGTGCCTGCCAACGAATTCCCCAGGGGATTCGTGCCCAACTTCTGGGCGAGCAGGGCTACTATCGAGCCGTTCAACATCCCGACCGGCGCTATGAGGGCGCCCAGCACCAACGGCATCTCTTTCGTCATGCAGTCGTTCATCGACGAACTGGCAGTGGCCGCCGGGCAGGATCCGGTGCAGTTCCGGCTGGATCTGCTGGCCAACCCGCTCGGTGAAGCCGCAGGTCAGGGTGGCGCTTTCAATCCGGAGCGTGCTGCCGGCGTTCTCGAAGCTGGTCGAGACATGTCGAACTGGGAATCGCGCGGCGACCTGCCCGACGGTAGGGGCATGGGCGTCGCCTTCCAGTTCGCTCACCGCGGATACGTCTGCTGGGTGGTCGATGTCACCGTGGATGCCGACAAGAAGCTGACGATCAACAAGGCCTGGGCATCGGTCGACATCGGCCGACAGATTGTCAACCCGAGCCGTGCCCGCAACCTGGTCGAGGGCGGGTTTGTCGAAGGCCTCAGCCACATGATGGCGTGGGAGATTACGATCGACCGTGGCCGCGTACAACAACGTAACTTCCCGCAGTATCAGCCAACACGTATGTCGCAGGTGCCGGTCGAAATCGAAACCCGATTCGTCGAGACCGATTTCGATCCCACCGGCTTGGGCGAGCCGACGTTGCCGCCGGCGATTCCGGCGATCACGAACGCGATCTTCGACGCGACCGGCGTGCGAATCCGCTCGCTGCCGATCGTGAAGGAGGGTTACAGCTGGACCTAGGTCGGATCTGACCGAAATACAGGGACGGAGCCGGATTCGGGCTTTATGTTTGAAATCCGACTCCGTCCTTTGTTTTGTGGAAGCTTATGAAGGCAGGAAAAAGTCTTTTCGTTCTGATGGTCGCGCTGTCGCTCGTCAGCGTCTCGTGCGGAACGGATACCGAAAACACGCCCACCGTAACGGTTTCTCTGGACCGGGTTCCCGATCAGGGCAATCTAGACGTCAAAGGGACTGGGTTCACGCCGAATCAGAACGTGACTTCTCATCTACTCAAGCCCGACGGCACCGAGTTCCCGTTCCTGCCGATCCTCACCGACGGCAACGGCGAGTTCACGCACGAGATCGAATCGTTGCTTCTCAACGCCGGGGTCCATCAACTGTGGGTCGTGGATGATGCGTCGAACGTGTCTTCGAACATCGCACGGTTCGAAGTGACCAAAGACCAGCCCACACAGTAGACAGGCCTGAGCGGAGTGACCTACCCGGCCATCGCCCTCTCGTGGACCGCCTCGACCGTCCGCCATGCCGCCTGGACCGCACCCTCCAGCCAGGCCGGCCGGGAGCTCGCGCCTGCCGATCCCATGAAGATCCGGCCGTCTGCCTTACTCAACTGCTCCAGGTGTGCACCCCGCGGCGTTCGGTGGTAGGCACCCATGCTGTAGGGCACCTTTTCCCACCACACAGCGTAGGCGGATTCGAACTCTTCGCGCATCTGCTGATGAACCTTACTGGCCTGGGTGAGCACGTGCTCGATCCTGTCTTGGATGGGCTGTTCGATCAGGTCCTCCATCCTCCCGTTGGCGTAGAAGCCGAGGAGAACACCTTTGTCGGCGAAATAGTCGTTTGAAGGATAGGAAAACTCTCCGAGCTGCAGGCTTCTCGCCCAAAGGTGTCCACCGAAGATTCCTTCATCCTCTTCCCAGAAGCGCCGCTTCATCTGCAAACCCATCTTGGCGCTTGTGCTGTGACCGCTATCGTTCACGGCCTGGGCCATCTCGGTCGACAGGTTAACGTCGATTCCCTGCAGGACGGACATCGGCAGGCAGCAAACGCAGTAGTCAGCGGTCTCCTCTCGTTCCTCGCCGGTTCTCGTGTCCCGGAACATGACCCGGACACCGTCCTCGGTCTGGCGGATCGTTCCCACGTCGGCGCGGAAGGTGATGTGCTCTCCGATGGCCCTTTGAAACGCCAGCGGGATTTCCATCATGCCGCCGATGGGCTGGAACACCGGGTCGGGCCCGCCTGTCCCCGTCTGGAGCGTCCGCACCCGAGTTCCGAACCCGGACTGCAGCAGGGCACTCAGATCATGACGATCCTGAGATCCACGTAGATTGGGCGGGGTGTAGAGGTAATCTTCCGAGTCCAGGTAGCCGGCCCGGACCAAAAACTCCGTCAGGAGTTCCTTGTCTTCTTCGGTGAGCGGTGCGTCGATCTGCCCCTGGTCCATTGCCTTAGCTAGCAGCTCTGTCGTGGAACCCCATAGATCGGCTTTGACTTCCCTCAGGCGGACCTTCTTGCCCGACAGCGGTCCCAGCTCGGGGTTTTCCTCGTAGAAGTAGTTCGCGTCGCTCGAATTGACGAACAGCTCCAGCGGAACACCCAGTTCCTTACAGTAGCCCAGGACCCCCTTGTCGGCGTTTGGAATCCGCCAGGCGCCGGCGTTGAAGTACTGCCCCTCGTCGAACCGGCATACCTGGCGCTCGCCCCCGACTTCGGTGTGCTCCGATCCACGGCGGACTGTCCACATGAGGCCACCGACGCGATCGCGGGCCTCGAGTATCCGGTAGTCGTAGCCCAGCTTCCCGAGCTCGTAACCGACCGTCAGGCCCGACAGCCCCCCACCCAGTATGATGACCCGCGTCCCTGGCGGCCTGCCTTGTAGCGCGGGTCGCGGACCGGAAGGAGCTCCCATCAGGCCCCATGTATTCATGGCGCCCATCACGAGTGATGATCCACCGACGGCGCCGAACCGTTGCAGAACCTGGCGCCTGGTCATCAGTGAACTCTCAGGTCGGTGGTTTCTCATAAACTGCATCCCTAGTGATGGATCAATTCTGCCGCTAGCGCGGGTCAACACCGATGCGATCGTGTGGTGGAATTCTACCGCATACTCGCATCCACAAAAGTGGATATGCAGCGCGTCTTCGAGGAATAAATCCAGGTCACGCAGGGCGCCCGCCATCCGGCGAGATCTCTAAGGCGACAATCAGGCGTGTAAGGGACGGGCGGCCTTGTTCGGGAGCGAGGGCGCCTAGAAATCGAGGTTCATCGACAGCGTGATCGTCCGGCCACCCGTAAAACCCGTAGGCAGGCCGAAGAACGGTGACGTGACCACGCCGCTGAAGCTGCGGGGCTGGCTGTGGTTGAAAAGGTTGCCGAATCGGGCCCGGAAACGGAGGCGAGCCTCTCCGGACTGGCCGCCGAAGCCGCCGCCGCGTCTTCCACCCTGGCTTGTCGGTTGGCCGCCCATCCTGAAATCCTTCGTAAACGTCATGTCGACGTTCCAGAACCCGGGACCGACTTCCGAGTTCCGGGCGGTACCGACCGGACGGTCGCGAGTGGACTGGTCGCCGTTCAGGTCGACGCCGCTCCGGATGCTGTAGAGACGACCGCGATTCGCACGGAGGGTGAAGTTGACGTACGTCCCGCTGTAGGTGGAATCTGCCAGGAATTTTAGAATCGTGTTCTGGATTCCGGCGCTCTCCGGCATGCGAACAGAGAACTGAGATCGGACCTCTTGATCCCTCCGGCTCCTGCCCCATTCACGGACGTAAGGGTTGTTGAAATCGTTGTCGTCGTTCGCGGAACGGTAGGTGTAGTCGAGGCTGCCCGAGAAGCGGAATCCAAGCAACTCGATCTGTCGCCGTCGCTGGAAACGCAAGCGAAGCGTGTGGCTCTCGGATCGTCCCGTCGACTCGATCTGACTGATGTTCCCGATGACCGGGTAGAAGGGGCGCATCCGATCGACGACTTCCCGCTGCCGGCTGCGAGGAAGGTCGAGGATCTCCACCGGCAACGGCGTTCCGGGATACGGGGCATTGATGTTGCGGGTACGCTGCTGGTGAATGCCGAAGTTCAGTCTGTAGGAAACGGTAACCCGCATGCTGCCCGGCAGTTCCTGGTTGACGTTCACCTGGGGCGAGATGTTGTAAGGAGACTGATAGTCCGGGTCCAGGACGTAGAGCGAAGTGCTCAGCGCATCGACCTCTCCGACTCCGCCCACGAACGGGTCCGGGAAGGAGGGCGAAAAGATCGACAGCTGCTTCTGGTAGACGGATCCGTCATTGCGGAGCAGCTGCTCGTAGCTTCTGAAATCCCGGAAGTTCAACTGCGCTCCAGCGCTGACTATCGTCTTGTCGAAAAGCTTGTACGACACGTTCACGGTCGGGTTGGCTCTGAGGTAATCCACCGAATGGTTGGAAGCCTCATACCTCACGCCCAGCCGCAGGCTTGCACGGTCGCCGAAAAACGCGCGATCCGCCTGGAAATACGTCTCGAGCGCCAGTCGGCTGATGTCGAACTCAGCGTTGCCGGACCTTTGTGTAAACGTCGTCGGCGCACCTGTGATGCGGACTTCCCGGCCGCGGGCATCCAGATAGGTTGGGGTAATCCCCCGGGCTTCGGCGGCGGCGACGATCGCGGTGGTTTCCTGACAGTTGATTCCGGCGAAGTCGGTCGCATAGCAGTAGTCGTGTAGGCTGGCAAAGCTGAAAGTCCCGTTGTAGTTGTTCTCCGAGATGCTGTGTTCCTTCTGGTAGATTCCCTCGACACCAAATCGGAAGTTCCATTCGCCACGCTCGAACCGCAGCTGGTCTTCCAGCTGCACGACGGTTTCCTCTTCGACGTTGCGATTGGTCCCGCCTCCGCTACGGAACGCGTCCGCCACGTTGATGGCGACTCCCGCCGACACGGGCACCTGTCGGGAGTATTCCCTGTTCACCTGGAACTGAATGTCGTTCGTGTGGTTGTCCCCGAACGTCCTCTCGCTAACCGAAAAGGACCACTCGCGGCCGTTGTCGTTCGAGCCGCGCTCGGGCAGGCTGAACCCTCCGACGCCGCTGTTGTCCGTATGACTCCATTCGTATTCGTAGCCGATGTCGAGGCTGTGATTGGAGGCAAGCTCGACCTCACCATCGATCTCGAGCGACCGTCGAAGCTGCGGCCGAACTACTCCTTCGAAGAAGCTTCCGTCAGGCGTAATGGCGCGAAGAGAATTAGCAGCTCGTTCGTCGAACCGGTTCGACAGCTCAAAATTCATCTCCAGGAAGTTCGCGATGATCGGCCCGCC
Source organism: Terriglobia bacterium (assembly GCA_965206125.1). Taxonomy (GTDB): domain Bacteria; phylum Acidobacteriota; class Terriglobia; order 20CM-2-55-15; family 20CM-2-55-15; genus CAXWPM01. The sequence goes on along the minus strand of CBDBIN010000007.1, from coordinate 25,413 downwards.
AAACTCGATGTTCGTGTTACGCGTCTGTCTGGGAGCCTTCACCCCCTCACCGGGCGTCAATGCGTTGAGCGATTCATCGGCGAAGCTGAAATCCACCGACCGCCGCCACCGGCCCGTACCCGGACGGGTTATGATCTCGATGCGCGGCCCCCCGCCGTCTGCACTGAGCGAGTTCGGGTCGACGATGATCTGTGCGATCTGATCGAGACTCGGCAGCCTGCCGTTGTCAAAACCGTCGATGATGAAACTGCGGAGGACATCTTCCTCGAGATCGCCGGTCGTGTCCGCTCCGGCCAGCAGCAGCAGGTACATCGCGAGGTCTTCTTCGTTGTCGGGCAGGTTCAGCAGCTCATCTCCAGACAGCCTCTGAGAGGTCAGGCTCATCGAGGTATCCGCCAGCGATAACTCGGCCGTCTCGGTATCGACGTCGATTTCCTGGCGGATGATGTCCAGAGCGAGCGTAACCGGAAGGGGTTCCATCCCCTCGACAACCCTAATGGTCTCGATGAACGTGGCGAAGGCGGGGGCGGCCACCTCCATCCGGTACTCGCCCTCCGGCAGATCGATGGAGAACACTCCCTCGGTATCGGTCGTGACGGCCACCAAGGGCTCGGTCGAATCACCCTCGAATATCCGAACGTCGACCGCCTGCATCACGGCTCCGGTCTCGTCGGTGATCTTGCCGGAAAGACGCGGGCCTTGCTGCGGGGAAATCTCGACGGCCGGAGTCTGCGCCCCGAGCGTCGCGGTGCTGATTAGGAAGAGGGCGAGTACGGCGAACCATCGCATCGGACGGCTGGTCCGTGACCTTGATTCGAACCGGTTCACGATCATATGCAAGCATTGTACAGGCTGGCGCCCAGAGGCAGGATCAAAGGCTGGTAAAGTCTATGTAACGGCCCTGTAAACCGGGAGAAGGCCACGAATGACGCAGATTACACGGATGAGAGGGGAACGTCATGGTCGGAAGGCTCCCCCAAAAACCGGCGGCTCGTTCAACCCGTGATGTAGTGCGTCAGCTGTTCGATCACGAATTCCCTATCCTCGATGATTCCGCGTACAACGTCGCCGATCGAAATTACTCCCACCACTTTGTCATCGGCAACGATCGGCAGGTGTCGGATGCGCTTGTCGGTCATGAGGGCCATCACCTCTTCAACCGTTAACTCGGGACGACCGCAAGTCACCGGATAGGACATGATTTCGCGGACCAGGGTCTCGCGCGACGACTTTCCCTGGAGAAACACCTTGCGCGCGTAGTCCCGCTCGGAAACGATGCCGACCAGTTGATCACCGTCCATGACCAACAGCGCACCGACCCCTTTCTGCGCCATCTGATCGATCGCTTCGTAGACAGTCGCATCGGGGAGTAAGAACCATACTTCCCGACCTTTGTCATTCAGCAGATGTTTCACCTGCTTCATAGGAATACCGACCTTTATTCTGGATTTTTCGGTACGAGACTAGCACTCCTCCAGGATCGGCCATAGACAATTATCAGACCCCGGAGCGGTAGCGACGGGGTCGGTGATCGACAACCTGGCGCAACGGAGTTGGACGTCTACGTTTATGGGAAGAGGCCGTACAGGTCTTGACCGACGCACCACTCTTCCGACGATGTGGCTGTTTGGCTTTGAGTACCACAGAGGTCAAAAGCGGTGTAGACTGTCCGCGCGTTTCCACGCCAAAACGGAGAAAGCAGCCCCCGGTCTCGTGACCGGAAGAGCCCAACCGAAACCGTGTTGTGGCTCGGCAACGTTGTCAACCGGCTCAGAACAGAGGACTCCAGGGGGTCCGTAGCTCGAAGGACTACTGCTTCCGACAATTCCTGCTGATGACCGTGCTTTCCGCAAGCTTCTACTACATGGCGGCCGCGAGCGTCGTGAGCGCGCTGCTCGCCGTAACGCGAAGAGACCCTGTCCACAGCATGCTCTGGGTATTGGCGCTCTTCCTGCACGTGGCGGGTATCTTCCTGCTGCTGGGTGCGGAGTTCCTGGCCGCGGTGCAGGTTATCGTGTACGCGGGCGCCATCCTGATCTTCTATCTCTTTGTTGTCATGCTGCTCGACCTGCCCGATGAACGGGCTCGACCCCGGTTCGGCAATCATTGGCCCTTCGCCGCCGGGGCGGGGCTCTCCTTTGTCGCCCTGGCGTGGGTCGGCAGGTCCGCGGTGCCCGCCTCCCTCGGAACGGGCACCATACCGGCCCTCGAGGGAACGGCGAGGGAAGCTGCCCCCATGGGAAGTCTTTCCGAGATCGGCATGGCGCTGTTCGGCCCGTTCACGTTGCCCTTCGAGATAGCCTCCCTGGTACTGCTGGCGGCGATCATCGGTGCCGTCGTCCTCGCGCGCAAGAGGGCGACAGGATCATGATAGTGCCGGTGGGCACGGTTCTGGGATTGAGCGCGATCCTGTTCGGAATCGGGGTGTTCGGCTTCCTGGCACGGCGCAACATCATCCTGATGCTCGTCTCGATCGAGGTGATGCTCAACGCGGTCAACCTCAGTCTGGTTGGCTTCAGCCGGCACCTTGAGGACCCGCGGGGGCAGATCCTGGCGCTATTCGTGATCGCGGTGGCGGCCGCGGAGGCAGCGATCGGCCTGGGGTTGGTGATCGCCCTGAACCGAAACAGGCCCGGGACCGGAGTGGCGGATCTGAAGGAGCTCAAGTGGTGAGTCCTTCCCTCGTACCCCTGCTCGCAGTGCTCGCACCGGCCCTGGGCGCGCTCCTGATCGCGTTGACAGGGGAGCGTCGCCGGAACCTGAGGGAGTTCTTGTCCGTTGCGGCCGGCGTGGTGATGTTTGTCCTGATCGGCTCCATGATCCCGGAGGTGCTCGCCGGCCGCACGCCGGAACTCGGACTCTTTCAAATCCTCCCCGGCATCGAACTGGCCTTTCGGGTCGACGCTTTCGGTCTCCTCTTTGCCTCGGGGGCTTCGCTGCTCTGGATCCTGACCACGTTCTACTCGGTCGGCTACATGCGTTCGCTCAAAGAGCACGCACAGACGCGCTACTTCGCCTGCTTCGCTCTCTCGCTTTCCGCCACCATCGGCGTGGCGTTCTCGGCAAACCTCTTCTCGCTGTTTCTGTTCTATGAGACCCTGACGCTCGTGACCTATCCACTCGTGGGTCACAAGGAGACCGCCGAGGCCAGGGCGGGCGCCCGCAAGTACGTCATCTATCTTCTGGGAACGGCGAAAGTGTTCCTCATCGCCGCGATCATCCTCACCTACAACGTGGCCGGAACCCTGGACTTCGAAAGCGGCGGGATCCTGCCTGCCGGGAGTATTACCGAACAGCCCACGCTGCTCTTCATGATCTTCGCTCTGTTCCTGTTCGGATTCGCCAAGAACGCGTTGATGCCACTGCACAGTTGGCTGCCCGCAGCCATGGTGGCTCCCACGCCGGTCAGCGCGCTGCTGCACGCTGTGGCTGTGGTCAAGACCGGGGTCTTCTCCACGCTCCGGGTTTTCCTCTTCGTCTTCGGTGCGGACGCTATGCGCCAGCTCGGCGCGGACCATCTGGCCCTGGCGGTCGCCTCGATCACGATCCTGGTCGCGTCGCTCCTCGCCTTGGGCCAGGACAACCTCAAAGCCAGGCTGGCCTTTTCAACGGTGAGCCAACTCTCCTACATCATCCTGGGAGCGGCACTGCTGAACAGCAGCGGAGTGCTCGGTGGGGTCGCCCACATCACGAACCACGCCGTGTCGAAGATCACCCTCTTCCTGTGCGCCGGCTCGATCTACGTGTCTACTCACAAGACCGAAATCAGCCAGATGTCCGGCCTGGCCCGGCGCATGCCGTGGACCATGGCAGCGTTTTCGCTCGCCTCCCTGAGCATCGTTGGCATTCCCTTGACCAGCGGGTTTGTTTCCAAGTGGTACCTGGTGCTCGGCGCGGTGGAAAGCGAGACGTTCATCCTGCTGGGTGTGTTGCTCACCAGCTCGCTGCTGAGTGCAGCCTACCTCGGTCCTGTGGTGTACCAGGCGTACTTCGGAGAGGAATCACCAACCGGCGAGGAAATCCGCGAAGTCCCATGGATGGTCGCGCCGCTGACTATCAGTGCCGCGGCAAGCCTGATCCTGGGTCTCTTTCCCGGCCCTGTCCTGGAGCTGGCCGGAAGGGTGCTCCCGTGAACTTCCTCGAAAGGCAACTGGAAGATCCCATCCGCTTCGCCCGGATCCGGCGCGGGTGCTATGTCGTGCTGGGCATCGTGGCACTGGCGGACATCGTTCTGCCGCTGATCTTTCACTCCGGCGAACACCATTTCTCATTCGAGAGTTTCTACGCCTGGGGCTCGATCTACGGACTGATCTCCACGGTCGCGATCATCATCGTGTCCAAGCTGATCGGAAAGGCGTGGCTCATGCGTCGCGAGGACTACTATGAGCGTTGAGTGGGTGCACCCGGGGATCCTGCTCATCCTGGGCGCGTGGATCATTCCGCTTCTCCGGGGCCGGGTCAAGCGCGCAGCGATGCTCGTCCTTCCGGGAGCGGCCCTGCTCGATTGCGTGCTCATGACGCCCGGCACCTACGGCGTGGTGAACTTCCTGGGTCAGGAATTGGTGTTCGGCCGGGTGGACAGCTTGAGCCTGATCTTTTCCTACATCTTTTCGCTGATCGCCTTCATGGGAATGGTCTACGCGCTGCATGTCGAAGACGATTCCCAGCACGTGGCCGCCCTGACCTACGCAGGGGGCGCGCTCGGCGTGACATTCGCCGGAGACTTCCTCTCCTTCTACGTCTTCTGGGAGCTCATGGCGGTCTCGTCGGTGCTCCTGGTCTGGTTGCGCCGCGAGCCAGCCGCGGTGGCCGCCGGGTTCCGTTACCTTCTGGTTCACCTGGTGGGGGGCCTGGTATTCCTCGCGGGGATCGTGGTGCACTGGTCCCAGACCCAGTCACTCGCCCTGAACCCTGTTGCCGACGGCACGGCATGGGACCTGACCCTCGGCGGTGCAGCCTGGGGCCTGATTCTCGTCGCGTTTCTCATCAACGCAGCCGTTCCACCTTTCGGGGCCTGGCTTCCAGACGCCTACGCGGAGGGCACAGTCACGGGCGCGGTCTTCATGACTGCCTTCACGACCAAGTCAGCGGTCTACGCCCTGATCCGCGGCTTTGCCGACACGGAACTCTTGATCTGGCTGGGAGCGGCCATGGCGATCTACGGCGTTGTCTACGCCGTGCTGGAAAACGATGCGCGCCGACTCCTCGCCTACCACATCATCAGCCAGGTCGGCTACATGGTCTGCGGTGTTGGCATTGGAACGACGTTGGCCATCAACGGCGTTACGGCCCACGCGTTCGCGCACATCCTTTACAAGGCGCTTCTCTTCATGGGCGCCGGCGCCGTGCTCGAGATGACGGGCCGGCGCAAGCTGAGTGAGATGGGTGGGCTCTACAAGACCATGCCGATCACGCTCGGCCTTTACATGATCGGGGCGTTTGCCATCTCGGCGGTGCCGCTCTTCAGCGGCTTCGTGAGCAAGTCCATGGTTATCTCCGCCGCCGGCGAGGAACAGCTGATGGCGATCTTCCTCATGCTGACCCTCGCTTCGGCCGGAACGTTCCTCCACACCGGCCTCAAGCTTCCCTATTACATGTTCTTCGGCAAAGATTCCGGCATACGAGCCGCGGAGCCGCCGCGAAACATGCTCCTGGCTATGGGACTTGCCGCAGTGGCGTGCGTGTTGATCGGCGTTTTCCCCGGAATCCTGTACACGCATCTTCCTTACGCCGCGGACTACCTCCCGTACACCCTCGCTCACGTGATGAGCACTCTCGGGATGCTGGCCTTCACGGCCCTGGGATTCTTCCTGCTGCTCAAGCACCTCGACCCGGAACCCAAGGTGAGCCTCGACACGGACTGGTTCTACCGCCGGGGTTCGTCCCGCTTCCTGACCCTGGTCCAGGGCCCCCTGGCGCGTCTGGAACACGGTTTCGTCGGAGAGATCTATGAATTCCTGATACAGCGACCCGTGTTGGGCGCGGCCGCTGTCTTGCGCAAACTAGACAGCCTCGTAGTGGATTCCGCAATCATCGGCGTGGGCCGTTCGACCCAGAGCCTGAGCCAGGTCCTGAAGACCGTCATGAGCGGACATACCCAGCATTACGGGCTGATCATGGCCGTCGGATTCCTGGTGCTCCTGGTTCTGGCAACGCTCATCCCATGACGGGATATCCATACCTGACGGTCACGACCTTTCTGCCGCTGGTAGCTGCGACGCTGATCTTGCTTTTGGGCAGCGAACGGTCCGCGCGCTGGATCGCCCTGGTAGGGACCCTGGCAACGCTGGCGGTCGCGACTCCGCTCTTTCTTTACTTCGATAAGACGTCGAGTGCACTGCAGTTCGTCGAGTCCCGAGAATGGATCCCGTCGCTGAACATCGACTACAGCATGGGCGTGGACGGCATCAGCCTTCCGTTCATCTTCCTCGCAGCGCTCCTGAGCATCCTGTGCGTCGGCGTTTCGTGGACCGCGGTCGGGACGCGGACGCGGGAGTTCTACGCCGCGCTGCTGGTCGCCGAGACCGCGATGATCGGGCTTTTCGCCGCGTCCAACCTTTTCCTCTTCTTCATCTTCTGGGAACTGATAGTCGTCCCCGTCTTTCTCCTGATCGGCGTGTGGGGAGGGCCCGAACGTGTCTACGCTTCGGTCAAGTTCCTGATGTTCACGCTCGCTGGAAGCGTCGTGATGCTGGTGGGCATCATCGCCCTGTACAACGCCTCCGGTACGTTGGACTTCAGGGCACTCGCCGCCGGGGCGAGCCTCGACCCCGCACTCCAGACCTGGCTCTTCGTGGCTTTTCTGGCCGCGTTCGCCGTCAAGGTGCCGATGTTCCCGGTGCATACGTGGCTCCCGAATGCCCACACCGAAGCCCCCACGGCCGGAAGCGTAATCCTGGCCGGCATCCTCCTGAAGATGGGTGCCTACGGTTTCCTTCGCGTGTCGCTCCCCATACTCCCCGACGCGGTGCAACTGTTCTTGAAACCCATGCTGATCATCTCCGCGGTGGCCATCGTATGGGGCGCATACGTCACCCTGGTCCAGACCGACGTCAAACGCCTGATCGCCTTCTCTAGCGTCAGCCACATGGGCTTCGTCACGCTGGGGATCTTCACGCTCAGCCAGCGTGGAGTCGAGGGCGCGATCCTCCAGATGATCAACCATGGGATCCTGTCGGCGGCGCTCTTCCTGCTGGTCGGCATGATTTACGAGCGGACGCATACACGCGAGATCAAGGACTACGGGGGAGTTGCCAGAGTCGCGCCGGTCTACTCCACCCTGCTGGCCCTGTTCTGCCTGGCCGCAGCGGGGTTCCCGGGTTTGAATTCTTTCGTCGGGGAGTTCCTCATCATCGGGGGCGCATTTGGGACCGAGTTCTGGCTCGGGGTCATGGCCGTCTGGGGTGTGGCCCTGGGCACGGCGTATCTGATCTGGCTGTACTACCGGATGATCATGGGTGAGATCAACCCGGGACTTGCCGGGCTCGCGCTCGAGCTCAACGCCCGTGAGGTGGCCACGCTGGCGCCGTTGGCCGTGCTTGCCATAGTTCTCGGCCTGTACCCGGAGTGGGTCCTGTCCTACCTTCATGTCCCTGTGGCCGAGTTGCTCGGTTCCGGAGTCTCGCCGTGAACGGCGCAACCATGTCGGACGTGATCGTTCTGGCACCCGAGCTGATTCTCGTCGGAATGTCCCTGGTGCTGATTCTCGCCGCACGCCGGATCCGGAGCACCTCCGCCGCCGCCCTAGCAACGATCGTCGCCGCTCTCACCGCCGCGCTAGCCTCAGTCTGGGTACTGTCTCTAGGTTCCAGGACCGCTTTCGGGGGCATGATCACCCTCGACGAGTACGCCCTGTTCTTCAACGTACTGATAGCCACGACCCTGGCTATGGTGGCGATGCTCTCGGTCAAGAGCCTCGACACGGAACAGATTCCGCGCGGTGAATATCATGCACTGCTCCTGCTTGGGGCGACGGGTATGATGCTCGCCGGCTCCGCCCTGGATCTGTTGACCCTCTATCTCGGCCTCGAGCTCATGACGCTTACGGCCTATATCCTGGTCGGCATCCGGGTGGAGCGACCGGCGTCGAACGAGGCGGCGATCAAGTACTTCCTGCAAGGTTCGTTCGCCTCGGCCCTGCTCCTGTTCGGGATCAGCCTGACGTACGGCGTCACAGGCTTTACAGACTTCGCCTCAATTGCGGCGGCGATCTCCGGTCAAGGCTTGGCGAGCAACCCGCTACTCCTGGTGGGTGTTGGGCTGGTGGTGGTGGGACTTGCCTTCAAGATAGCGGCAGTGCCGTTCCATGCCTGGGCGCCCGATGCCTATGAGGGCGCGAGTGCCCCCGTTGCAGCGTTTCTTGCAGCCGGTTCCAAGGCAGCCGGCCTGGCGGCGTTGGGACGGGTCTCGCTGGCCGCATTCGGATCCGAATCCCAGATTCTAGCGCTGATACTGATGGGGCTCGCGGCCATGTCCATCCTGGGAGGCAGCATCCTCCTGCTTTCGCAGACCAACATGAAGAGGCTGCTGGCCTATTCCTCCATCGCGCATGCGGGCTACGCCCTGCTCGGCCTGATCGCCGGTACGCCCGAAGGCACCTCAGCGACGATGACCTACGCGTTCTTCTATGTCTTCATGACGCTCGGAACCTTCGGCGTGATTATCGCGCTAGGGCCGCGGGGCGAAAAACTGGAAGGCTATCGAGGGCTGGCTGCGCAGCGGCCGGCAACGGCCTTCGTCATGCTGCTGTTCCTCCTGGCTTTGACCGGTATTCCTCCGACAGCCGGGTTCGCTGCCAAGTTCTACGTGATCCTCGCTGCCGTGCGTGCAGGCTATACGGGGCTGGCGGTCCTGGCGGTTGCCTGTAGTGTGATTTCGGCATTCATCTATATGCGCGTGGCCGTTCTCATGTATATGACCGAGCCCGAGGAACCGGCGCCGGCGGCGTTCCCCGCGGCGGTGTCGGCCGCACTCGCGGTGGCCGCGCTGGTCACCCTGATCGGCGGAATTTCCCCTGGCAGTCTTGCTCCGTGGGTGGTGTCGCCGTGATGCCAAACCATGTACAATGCTCCAAACATCGTCTCATTCGAGGTGCGCTCTATGAGCGTACGAAGCGTTCCAGGCACCGACTTCACACGGTCGTGGATCGCGCTTACAGGTCGGGCTCATGAACGAATATCTCGGGGTTGTGGTCATCTTTGTGCTTGCCGGCGGTGTCGCGACCGCGATGGTCGTGCTGGCCTCCACCCTGGGAAAGAAAAACCCGACGCCGGAAAAGCTCGCACCGTTCGAGTGCGGAAAGGATCCGTTCTCACTCCCGGTGGGAAGGTTTGCCGTCAAGTTCTACCTGACCGCGATCCTGTTCATCCTGTTCGATGTCGAACTGGTCTTCCTCTACCCATGGGCCGTGGTCTTCAGCAGGCTGGGCATGCTGGGCCTGATCGAGATGGGAGTTTTCCTGGCGATTCTGATGGCGGGCTTCGTCTATGCATGGGACAACGGGGCCCTGGACTGGCAGTAAATTATTGGAAATTGGAAATTGGAAATTTGTTATGGGCCGGAGCTTCGGGCAGTTTTGATGGACGCTGCGATGATTCGGCACAGTTCTTGATTTTCCGCGAGAATTGTTGACGTCATCTGTGGAGAAAGCAGACAAGTTTGAGTGACCAGCCGCAGCCAGACGGCGGTTTCGTTGAGCTCTTTTAGAACAACACGCAGTTTGTGAATGAAATCCGAACGGCTCTCGGCCCCTCGCGCTTCGGCGTAGTTGGCGGCGGAAGCTGTCCCAGATCGCAGCAACTGAAGGGAAATGTGCCGCCCGCGATCGTCTCTGGGTAGCTTGGAGGAGACCTGAACGATGTTCGCCGCAAAGGAGACCAAACGTGTTTCGAGTGCCACCGCTTTGGATGAGTGCGCGCTCATTGCGGAGCAGCCAGCACGGCAGGTTCCCAAAATCTTGGAATGAACCAATTTGAGATGAAGCAACCTCCAATGATGAGCCACGAATAATGACAGACACGACCACATCGTTCTTGACCAGCCGCCTCGACGAGGCGATCGGCTGGGCCCGAAAGTATTCGATCTTCCAGTACCCCTTCGTGACGGCGTGCTGCGGGATGGAGTACATGGCAACGGCCTGCTCGCACTATGACGTCGACCGCTTCGGAGCGGGCTTCCCAAGGTTTTCTCCGCGCCAGGCAGATGTCCTCTTTGTTGTGGGAACGATCAGCCACAAGATGGCGCCGGTCTTGAAGCGCATCCACGATCAGATGGCCGAACCCAAGTGGGTCGTGGCCTTCGGTGTCTGCACCTGCACGGGCGGTTTCTACGACAACTACGCGACCGTAATGGGGATCGACACAATCATGCCCGTGGACATCTACATACCGGGATGCCCGCCGCGGCCGGAGATGGTTCTGGACGGTTTGATGAAGCTGCAGGACAAGATCCAGGCTCAGCATACAACCGGCAACCGGCCGGTTCCTGAAACTCGCCCGGACATCTTCGAAGCATGAACAACTCCTCGCTGATTGAATCTGTGAAAGGCCGGTTTCCAGATGCCGTGTCGTCTTCCCACGCTTACCGGGGCGACGCGACGCTGGTTCTACGACCCGAGTCCCTGGCCGAAGTGGCGCGGTTCCTCAAGGAAGATCCGGCCTTCGGGATGAATTTCCTGATGGACCTGACCGCGGTGGATTACTCCACTTTTGGGAAGCAGCCCACTACGGCGTTCTTTGCTTCCTCCGGAGTTGCGGTGGGCCCGTCCACCCAAATTCCGGATGAAGACCCCTGGCCGGGGCCCCCGAACCCGGCGCGCTTCGCCCTGGTGTACCACTTCTATTCCATGGCACACCGGCACCGCTTGCGGCTGGTGGTGCCCGTTAGCGAGTCCGCCGCCGAAGTCGACTCCCTGACCCCCTTGTGGCCCGGCGCCGACTGGCTCGAGCGCGAGGTCTGGGACATGTTCGGCATCGATTTCCGCGGCCATCCGGATCTGAAGCGCATCCTCATGTACGAAGGGTTTGAGGGGCATCCGCTGCGCAAAGACTATCCCGTCAAGAAGCGTCAACCCCTGATTGGCCCCCTTAACTAGCGTGCCCATGGAAACGAACCCGATTCCCCAGACCGACCCGACGGATCTCGAGTCGCGGGACATGCTTTTGAACATCGGCCCCGCTCACCCGGCCATGCATGGGATCGTCCGAATCGTGACCAAGCTCGACGGTGAGCAGATCCTTGAGGCCGAAGTCGAGATCGGCTACCTCCACCGCGGCTTCGAGAAGATGTCCGAAGAGGTCGACTACAACGGCGTGATCCCCTACGCCGACCGGCTCAACTACGTCTCGCCGCTCATCAACAACATGGGCTATTGCATGGCCGTGGAGAAGCTCCTCGGGATATCGGTCCCGGAGCGCTGCCACTACGTGCGAGTCATCATGTCGGAAATCTCCCGGATTTCCGACCACCTGACCTGCGTGGGAGCGAGCGCCATGGAGTTGGGAGCCTTCAGCGTGTTCCTCTACATGATCAAGGCCCGGGAGTATCTCTGGGAACTCGTAGAGATGGTGACCGGGGCGCGCCTGACCGTCAGCTACTGCCGTGTGGGCGGGGTAAAAGGCGACCTCCCCGACGACTTTGCTGAACCGTGTCGGAAGGCCTTCGTCGAGACCCGCAAGGTAATTTCCGAGGCAGACGGTCTGCTCACACGAAATCGCATCTTCGTGGACCGGATGAACGGAACGGGCGTGATCTCGGCGGACGACGCCATTGCCTACGGGATTACAGGTCCGTTTCTCCGCTCGACCGGCGCGGAGTACGACGTGCGCAAGGACTGCCCCTACGCCGTCTATGACCGGTTGGAGTTCGACGTGCCGGTCGGTACCCGCGGAGACAACATGGATCGTTATCTCGTCCGCATGGAGGAGATGGAGCAGTCCATGCGTATCGTGGAGCAGGCGCTGGCCGACATGCCGCCGGGCCCTGTCATGGTCAACCCGGGGACCGGACGTCCCATTCCGGCCGCGGAGATGGTCGACCTCGCCAAGATGGGGGATATCGGAGCCATCTCGGGCGGCCGCGCCGTTGCCTGTCCGACGCTCGGGGGCTCAGGGCGTGACGAGTACCCATCCATCGCCACAGACGAGAAGCGGGTCTTCCTCCCTCCCAAGGAGGACGCCTACGGCAACATCGAAGGCCTCATGCAGCAATTCAAGCTGGTCATGTTCGGCCACGGAGTGCGACCGCCTCTCGGCGAGGTCTATTTTCCGGTGGAGGGGGCCAACGGGGAGCTTGGTTTCTACATCGTGAGCGATGGAGCCCCGAATGCTTACCGGGTTCGGGTCCGTCCGCCCTGCTTTGCCATCATGTCCGCTCTGTCCAAGCTCCTCACCGGCGACATGCTCGCCGACATGGTCCCGACCTTCGGATCGGTCAACATGATCGGAGGGGAGCTCGATCGGTGACGCTTTCCCAGCTCGAAGGCGGAGCCGCAGAGATCCTCGCGCGCTACGAATACCCGAAGGCCGCCATGCTGCCTGTTCTGTGGCTCGTCCAGGAAAACCAGGGCTACATTTCTCCAGAGGCCGAGGCGTGGGTCGGCCGCCTGCTTGGAGTGTCGATCTCGCACGTACGCGAAGCTGTTTCCTTCTACAACATGTTCCACACCACGCCCGTCGGGCGGCGCGAGCTTCGGGTCTGCACGAGCCTGCCGTGTCGGCTCGCCGGGTCCGACGATCTGCTGGACAGCCTGAAGGAGCGCCTGAAGATTGCACCCGGTGAGACTACCCCGGGAGGTGAAGTAACCCTCACGGAGGTCGAATGTCTCTGCGCCTGCGAGATGGCGCCTATGGCGCAGCTCGACGAACGCTTCGTGGGCCCGCTCAATGACGGGTTTCTCGACACGCTCGTCCAGGATGCGCTTGCCGAGCCTGGCAGCCCGGAATCGATGGCCGAACCTGAACCTTTCATCTGGTCGGACGGTCCCGTGCTCTCCACGCGCTTTAAGGATCCGGACGGGACCTGGCTGGATGCGTACCTTGCCGGCGACGGATACGCTGCGGCCGGCAAAGTCCTCACGTCGATGGCCCCCCAACAGGTGATCGAAGAGGTATTGAACGCCAAGCTGCGAGGTCTGGGCGGGGCGGGTTTCCCGGCCGGGAGGAAATGGTCCTTCGTCCCTAAGGACACAACCAAGCCGAAATACCTGGTGGTCAATGCCGACGAAGGCGAGCCCGGCACGTTTAAGGACCGCTACATTATGGAGCGGGATCCGCATGCCCTGTTGGAAGGCATGATCATCGCGGCCTACGCCATCGGCAGCCACAAGGCCTATGTCTACATCCGGGGCGAGTACTTCCGGTCGGCGAAGCGACTACAACGCGCCATCGACGAGGCCTACGGCAGGAACTGGCTGGGAAAGAACATCCAGGGGACCGACTTCGATCTGGACGTGGTCATCCACTGCGGGGCCGGTGCTTATATCTGCGGCGAAGAGACGGCCCTGTTGACTTCGCTCGAAGGCGGTAAAGGCTTTCCGCGACTCAAGCCCCCCTTCCCTGCCATCTCCGGTCTGTTCGGGTGCCCGACCATCGTCAACAACGTCGAAACCCTGGCCGCTGTCCCGTTCATCATGCGCCATGGCGCAGAGCGTTTCGCGGATATCGGTACCGACACGCAGGGCGGGACACGTCTGTTCTGTGTCTGCGGGCACGTAGTCCGGCCCGGCGTTTACGAGGCGTCGGTCAGCGTTACCCTGCGGGAACTGATCGAGGACAAGAACTATGCCGGTGGCGTGCGAGATGGCAACAAGCTGAAGGCCGTCATTCCCGGGGGCATCTCCGCCAAGATTCTGAGAGCCGATGAAATCGACGTCGTCATGGGTTTCGACGCTCTGATGGCGGCCGGGAGTATGGCCGGATCCGGCGGCGTGATCGTGATGGATGAGACCACGTCGATAGTCGACGCGCTTGAGTCCGCCGCGCGCTTCTTCGCCGACGAGTCCTGCGGTCAGTGCTCGCCCTGCCGCGAGGGAACCGGGTGGATCCACCGGATCCTGGGCCGCATCGCCGACGGAAAGGGGTGCCTCGAGGACCTCGACGACCTTGTCGGCATCGCGGGCGACATGGAAGGCACGACCATCTGCGTCTTCGCGGACGCAGCGGCATGGCCGGTCCAGTCCTACATCGAAAAGTTCCGGGACGAGTTCGAGGAGTTCATCCGTTCCGGTCAACGACTCCGGACCAAGGAAGCCGCGCATGCCTAAGCTCACGATCGACGGCCGTGAGGTTGAGGTCCCGGCTGGCACCACGGTCATCCAGGCCGCGGAAGAGCTTGGGATCTACGTTCCGCGCTACTGCTACCATCCGGGACTTTCGATCGCGGGAAACTGCCGCATCTGCCTCGTGGATGTCGAGAGAGCTCCAAAACTCCAGATCGCCTGTAATACACCGGTGAACGAGGGGATGGTGGTGCACACCCAGAACCAGAAGGCTCTGGATGGCCGGCACGTCGTCCTGGAGTTCCTGTTGGCGAATCACCCGCTCGACTGCCCGGTGTGCGACCAGTCCGGGGAGTGCGACCTTCAGAATTTCTACCTGAACTTCGGGCTCTACAGCCCTCGGTTTCGGGAACACAAGGTCAAGAAGCAGAAGGCCGTCGAACTCGGCCCGCATGTGATGCTGGACCAGGAGCGCTGCATCCTCTGCTCCCGATGTGTGCGCTTCACCGACGAGATCACGAAGACCGGCGAGTTCGGCATCTTCAACCGCGGAGATCGGGCCGAGCTGGGGCTCTACCCGGGCGACGTGCTCGACAATGCCTACTCGGCGAACGTCGTGGACATCTGTCCCGTCGGCGCCCTGACCGAACGGGACTTCCGCTTCAAGGCCAGGGTCTGGTACCTGTCCGGCGCCCCGACTGTGTGTAACGGCTGCAGCCAGGGATGTAACATCGACCTGCATTACATGCTCGACCGGCCACACCTGAACGACGGAGCCCGCCTCGTGCGCGTCAAGCCCCGCTACAACGCCGATGTCAACCAGTGGTGGCTGTGCGACGAGGGCCGTTACGGTCTGGGCTGGATCGACCGGGCCCGACTCGGCAAGGTGCGGGGACCCACGAGCGATGCAGATTCAAGTTGGGACGTCGCCCTTGACGCGATTTCGGCGGCTCTGGAAGGAACGCGCTCCGAACCCGACGGCGGCCGGCGGATTGGCGTCATCGCTTCGGCCCAGCTCACCAACGAGGAACTCTTCCTGATTCGGGAGATATTCGGGGAGCTTGGCGCGCGGGTCACGGCCCTCGTTGCCGAGGAGCCGGGATCCTCGGACGACTTCCTGATCAAAGCGGATAAGAATCCCAACACGGCTGGGGCCACGCTGTTCGGGCTGGCCGGCGCGAATGCACCCGACGCCGAGGAGATCGTGGACGCGGCACTCGACGGGAACCTGGATGTTCTCTGGGTGTTCGGGCACAACCTGGTGGCCCTGTACGGGGAAGACAAGGTCCGAAAGCTGTCCGAGACCGTGGGGCTTTTCGTCTACTCGGGCACGAACGAAAACCCGACGAAGCGTTTCGCGCACTGGGCGCTGCCGACGGCGGCGTATGTGGAGAAGGACGGGACCTTCGTGAACGTCGACGGGCGTATCCAGCGTATCGGTCGAGCGTTTCCTCCCATCGGGGATTCCCACGAGGACTGGCGCATGCTCCTGGATTTGGCAGGGAAACTGGCGAGGCCCATCGACTGCCAAGGGCCCGAGGACGTCTTCCGCATCCTGGCCGAGGCCGAGACACCCTTTTCGGGATTGACCTACGAGACGATCGGCGGTCACGGGGCCCAAGTGCAGGCAGATCCAGCTACGGCCCAATGAGGAATGCTCGTTAGGCAGTGGTCGAGGGTCGATTGAGAGATTTGACATCGCAGAATGACCAATGACCATCGACCATCTTTCATTTGTGATTGTGTTTGAGAAGATCGGCTCTTGCGGCGCGTGTCCAGCCAGAAGATTGGGACACACACTGTGAGCCTGTGGGAGACGTAACGGTGCCATGATCGAGTTCCTCCTGATCAAGGTCACGCTGGCTGGGATCGTCCTGTTCGCGGTCCTGAACCTGGCGGGGTTCCATACCTGGGTAGAGCGCAAGCAGTCCGCTCTGATTCAGGATCGGATCGGAGCCAACCGCGCCCCAATCCTCGGCTTTCGGATGCTGGGGATGTTCCACGGCGTCGCCGACGCGATCAAGATGTTCACCAAGGAGGACATCGTCCCTACGGGCGCGGACCGGACTCTCCACACGCTGGCGCCGTTCTTCTCGGTGTTCTTTGCCCTGGTGACCTTCGCTGCAATCCCGTTCGGAGACCAGCTGATTCTCGGAGGGCGGGTCATCGATCTCCAGGTGGCCAGGATCGATGCCGCGCTGCTCTACGTTTTCGCCATGCTTTCGCTCGGAGCCTATGGAGTGATCCTCGCCGGCTTTGCCTCGCGCAACAACTACGCGATCCTGGGGGGCCTGCGGGCCACGGCGCAGTTGATCTCCTATGAGATCGCGCTGGGCATCGCCATCGTCGGCGTGATCATGGTCTACGGGACCATGGACCTCGGTGACCTGGTGCGGGCCCAGGGGGTTATGATCGGAGGATGGATCCCGATGTGGGGGATCGTCACTCAGCCCGTGGCTTTCTTCATCTTCCTGACCGCAGCGCTGGCCGAGACCAAAAGACTTCCGTTTGATCTACCCGAGGGGGAGTCCGAGATCATCGGATACTTCGTCGAATACAGCGGGATGAAGTTTGGGATGTTCTTCCTCACGGACTTCCTGGAGACGATCGTGGTGGCAGCCCTTGCGACCACGCTGTTCTTCGGTGGGTGGCAGGTACCGTTTCTCCTGGCGGACGGGTTTCATTTCCCCTGGGGTGCGGAGATCCTGGTGTCGAACTGGGTCTACGCGTTGCTCGGCGTGGCGAGTTTTTCTTTCAAGAGCTTCGTCTTCTTGTTCGTGTTCATGCAACTGCGCTGGACGCTGCCCCGCTTTCGCTACGACCAGCTCATGGGCCTGGGCTGGAAGGTGCTGTTTCCGATTGCGGTGGTCAACGTCGTCGTGACCGCCGTGGTGATGCTCCTTCTCGAGGGGGGCGGCTAGTGGCCATCAAGACTGTCCGGAGGCCCGAGCTGACGTTCTGGGAGAAGCTGTACATCCCTCAGATCATCAGCGGCCTCAAGATCACGCTCCGGCACTTCTTCCGCAACCTTTTTCTCCACATGCTCCACCAGGTCGGCCGGTTCAAGAACGTTTCCGCCATGGCCACGATCCAGTATCCCGAAGAACTGCGCCCCCTGATGTCACGTTTCCGCAGTCGCCATCGCCTGACCCTGCGGGAGGATCACACGCCCCGCTGCGTGGGGTGCATGCTCTGCGAGACCGTCTGCCCGGCCAAGTGCATCACGATCGTTCCCGGCGAGCACCCCGACCCCCACGTCGAGAAGTATCCGATCCGGTTTCGACATCGACCTGGGCGTCTGCGTCTACTGCGGATACTGCGTCGAGGTGTGCCCCGAGGACGCGATCCGGATGGACACGGGAATCCTCGATGTCGCCGCCTACTCCCGGGAGGCCATGCAACTCGACATCCACGAGCTTATGGACCCGACGCTGCGGAAGCCGGTCGGGGACTGCTCCTTGGAGTTCCCCCACAAGTGTGAGCTGACCGGGGGAGAGATGAAGGGGAGCTGGGATGTGTTGAAAGCGCCCGCAATAGTGGCCGATCCTACTGAAAAATGACAAATGATCTTGGATTCAACGGACCTAATCGACTCCCGGCGTGTCCTTTGACGGAAGGAATCCCTTGCTCTCGTCGAAATCCTTCTCAGTCGGCGGTCTCTTGTACAGGTCAATGGCAATCCAGGCCGTCTTCCAGTAGCGGAAGAACATCATCAAAAGGACCAGTTCGACGACACCGATGATGGTGAGCGATAAGGCGTCTGAGGGCGGGTCCACGCCGTAGGTCAGGACAAACCCGGCGGCGAACGCGATCGCGATGGTTGCTGTCCAGGTGAGAAAAGTCGAGCCCCAGAAGGAGCGGCCTTCGCGGGAAAACGAATAGCCACAGTCTTCGCACCGCCGGCGGGTCCCGACCGGACCGGTGAACACACGTCCTCCCAGACATATTGGACATCTCAGGCGGAGGACGCCCCAAAGAAGCCGCTGCTTTCGGGCGCTCTTGACCAGGATGATTTCGCGCGCGAGCTCGAGCTGCTGTTCGACGCGCTTCTCTTCGAGAATCTGAAGATGTCGGGAAGCGTTCTCGATCGCGAGCCCGATGTGTACCGAAATGTCGGACAGGAAGCCGCGGTCGTCGTCAGAAAGCTCCCGGCTGCGGTTGAGCAATTGAAGGACCCCGACGATCGATCCGGCCCGATTGCGGACCGGCATGCAATAGATGTCGCGGGTACGAAAGCCCAGCCGCGCATCGAAGCTGGCATCGAAACGATCGTCCCTGTATGCGTCAGGGATATCGACGACTTTCTCCATCCTGGGCCACGGCGCCCGCGATTCCCGATCCGACGGGGATGCGGATTTCCTCGTCGATTTCTTGAGCAACCAGTGACGTCAGGTGAGTCCCATCGGGCGACACGACCCAGGCGGTTCCGCGCTCGATGCCTACCTCCTCACGGACGATGCGCATGATGATCCGTGCCAACTCGGAAAGGTCCAGGGTCGAATTCAGTTCCTTCGTCGCCTTGACGATGCGGCTCAAGCGATCGACGGCATGGGACAGTTCGTCGTGGGGCGTGGGGGACGACATGGGCTTGGCCCTCCAACGTCGCGCCGGAAGCGGCGTCGATTTGAGATTCATACTATGAGAGGGGCGGGGTCAATCAATCCCGCCGCTCCGCCTTCGCGAACTGTCCTGCTCCGTCTTTACTTGCTAGTAATCGAAAACGATCGAGTCATGGCGTGGGGCATGAACGACGAGGGGCAGTTAGGAGACCGGACCACGACCGACCGCCGCCGTCCGGTCTTTGTCTACGGATTGACCGGCGTCGAGTTTTAGCACGACGGAGACGATTCAAGTCGCTATCGCGGCTCTGAGGCCGGCGTCAGTCGGTCCAGCACGTGGTCCGCAACCCATTTGGGATCCCACCACTCAATCGGGTTCACCGGTACGCCATGCAGGAAGAGGCCGAAGTGCAGGTGGTCGCCACCGGCCAGTCCCGTTGCGCCGCTTCTTCCGAGAATCTCCTTCTTAACAACCATCTGGCCGGGCGTGGACGTCGATCGAACTCATGTGCGCATAGAGGGAGACCAAACCTGCGCCGTGGTCGATGATCACCGCGTTGCCGTAGATGCCGAAGTAGTCTGCGAATAGAACTCGACCGGAATTGGCAGCTTCGATGGGATAGTGCTGGACGACGGACAGATCGAAGCCAACATGGTCCTGTCGATCGACCACCTCTCCCCCATACATGTACGTTCGTCGGTCCACGAACAGAGATTCCACCTGTGAGTTGCTCAACTGAAGAAAGGCTCCGTCCCAGAGGAACCGTCCTTCCGACTGACTAGATATCTGGGCGAGAGCATCGTGGTTTTCACGACGTAGACGGCTGTTGATCTCGACGTAGGTGTCGATCAGGGACCCCTGATCCTCAACCCCCGTCGTGCGGCTCACGATCTCAGGAACAACCTTCTCGAGAAAACTGTCCGAAAGGGCGATCTCTCGACTGCGAAAGGCCCGGGGTGTGAGCCGATGCCCGACATTGGACAGCGCCTCGTTTGAGGCGGCATCGCGAGCGACGAGCTTGACGGGAGTGTCGGCGGGAAGGTCGTAGGCGAATGCGAACAGGGAGAAGCGAAGATCCGGGTCGGCCGGGTCCGCAGCAAACCCCGGAAAGAAGTGCGGGCCCACCTGAACTCCCGAGATAACGACGTCTTCGGACACCCGATAGACCACGCACTCCGAGCCGCCTTGATTGATGTAGTGCAACCCGGAAATAACGTCGAGACGCGGCGGATAGATGTCGAACGCAAATTCCCGGACCAGTTCGGTCCGATTGCCGGCGAAGAACCCCCGGAACGAGTAGTCTGATGCGCTCACTGTGAGGCTGGCCGGCCCCTCCTGGACCTTGTAGTTGTCGGCAATCAGCTTCCCGAGGTCGTAGGTCCGCGCCGTCTCGGCTCCGGCTCCGTCGAAGGACTCGGCGACCAGCACGACCTCATTGACGTCCTGTGACAGGACGATGCGAACCTGCTTCAGGCCGGTACCAGGGTCTTCGATGCTGAGTTCCAGTGAAGGCGTGCGACCGAGAGCCTGGAAGTCACGATCGAAGGCGACGATGGGTCTCTGGCCTTCGAGCCGCGGAAGACTCAGGCCGACGAGCAACACGACAGCCGCGATAGCGGCTGTCGCCAGGCGCATCAGCAACGCTTCCCGGGAAAGAGGTGCCTTTCTGTGCTTGATCATTACTGATCCTTAACAGATGGAAGGCTCCGTTCTGGTCCCATTCGTTAGCGTCGGGCCCACCGCGCCCAAGCTTGCCTGTCACCTGAGAGTGCCCTGACTGGGTTTCTAGCCCGGAATGACGGGAACTCAGACGGGCACGGTCCCCCCACGCCCTGCCATTCCTTAGCGTCGGGCCCACCGCGCCCGAGCTTGCCTGTTGCTCAAGAGTACCCTGACCAGGTTTTCCAGGCCGGGACGTCGGGAACGCGAACGGGCACGGTCCCCCCACGCCCTGCCATTCCTTAGCGTCGGGCCCACCGCGCCCGAGCCTGACTGTCACCTGAGAGTGCCCTGACTGGGTTTCTAGCCCGGAATGACGGGAACTCAGACGGGCACGGTCCCCCCACGCCCTGCCATTCCTTAGCGTCGGGCCCACCGCGCCCGAGCTTGCCTGTTGCTCAAGAGTACCCTGACCAGGTTTTCCAGGCCGTGATGTCGGGAACGCGAACGGGCACGGTCCCCCCACGCCCTGCCACTCCTTAGCGTCGGGCCCACCGCGCCCCGGTGTTTGGAACGGGGTTTACCCGGTCGCTACCGCTCCCGGTACTGTTCTTGGTGCCCACCCTGACGATTCCAATCTTTCCGATAGAAAATCTGCGATTCGGGGGAACCGATCGGGGAGATAGCCACGGATTGCACTGATTTCACGGAAGGAAAGAAGCCTGCGGTCTGCATCCGAAAACCACCTCTATCCGCTAAATCCGTGTAATCCGTGGCTACCTCTTCCACTAGAAAAGCCGGACCCTTGCGAGCCCGGCCTCCATGGTCTGAACGGACGTACTAGCAGCCCGTGGCTGCTAGCCCTGCGCCTGCTGCATGCTCGGTACCCGAATCAGATCTTCGGCCTGGATCGGCAGCTTCCGGATGCGCTTGCCGGTCAGAACGAACAGGGCGTTCGTCAGCGCGGGGGCGATCGGCGGAACGCCGGGTTCGCCCACGGCGCCCGGACCCTCGCCGCTCTCGAGGATCTCCACCTCGACCTCCGGCATCTCGTCGATGCGAAGCATCTTGTAGTCATGGAAGTTGCTCTGAACGACGCGACCACCTTCTAGCGTGATCTCGTTGTACAGCGCCATCGTCAGCCCGGCAACAACCGAGCCGACCATCTGCGCTTCGACGATACCCGGATGGATGATCTGACCACAGTCGGCAGTACAAACGACACGATGGACCCTCGGGCGGCCGTTCGCGATCGACACCTCGGCCACATGAGCGACGACCGAACCTTTGTTCTGGACAATTCCGATGCCGCGAGCCCGGCCTGCGGGAAGCGGGCTTCCCCAACCGGCCTTCGCGGCGGCCGCGTCGAGCACCCGCAACCCGCGAGGATGCCGGATCAGCAGTTCCCGGCGGAATTCATACGGGTCACGCTCGCCCAGGTGCGCCATCTCGTCGACGAAACCCTCGAGAAAGAACGTGTTCTGGGTCGGACCGACGGCTCGCCAGTGCCCGGTAGGAACCGTGAGAGTCGGCCTTCGGTAGTCGATAAAGGTGTTCGGGAACGTGTACATCATGTTGGCAATCCCGTCGACCGAGTTCCGGTCTACGCCGCCACCCCCTCGGCCACGGCCGCCACCACCGCCCACCGGTTGGGCGACAATACGACTGCGGAACGCCAACGCGCGTCCCTCATCGTCGACAGCGCCGTCGAATCGAACCAACGCTGCTGGACGATAGAAATCGTGCTGCATGTCTTCTTCGCGGGTCCAGATCACCTGCACCGGCGCACCGGCCTTCATCGATGTTTCGACTGCATCTTCGACGAAGTCGGTCCGGCTCCGACGGCCCCAGCCGCAGCCCAGATGGGTGACATGAACGGTCACCTTATCCGATGGCACACCGGAGATCCGCGACGCAGTCCCCTGGGTTCCCTGGGGATTCTGCGTCGGCGCCCATACCTCGCAGCTGTCCTCCCTGACGTCGGCCGTGCAGTTCATCGGCTCCATCGTGGCGTGAGCCAGGTACGGAGCCTCGTACTCCGACCCCGCGATCGCACGCGCTTCGCCCGAGAAAACGGCCCCGACATCGCCTTCGTCCGTGGCGACGGCGCCGTCGCCGACCATCAACCGGTCAAAACCGTCGAAGATGTCCTCGCTGCTGGAAGAGAAACTGCCGTTATCCCAAGTAATGTCCAGCAGCCCTGCCGCCCGGAAGGCAGCAAAAGTGTTGTCGGCCACCACGGCAACGCCGCCCGAAATCTGAAACACGTCCCGGACTCCGGGCACCGCCATGGCCTTGCTCGCATCG
This sequence comes from Terriglobia bacterium, assembly GCA_965206125.1. GTDB lineage: Bacteria > Acidobacteriota > Terriglobia > 20CM-2-55-15 > 20CM-2-55-15 > CAXWPM01. The sequence goes on along the minus strand of CBDBIN010000007.1, from coordinate 2,672 downwards.
AATCTGCCCACAGCCCCGCCAAACACCGGCGGATGGACGACCGTACCGAACAGCATTCCGGGCACGCGGACATCGATGCCGAATTCCGCTTTGCCGGTGACCTTGTCGGGCGTGTCCACCTGGGGGATGTTCTTGCCGGTCAGCGTGAACTCGGAAGGGTCCTTGAGACGCGGGTTCTCCGGAACCTCGAGCGTGGCCGCATCGTCGGTCACCTCGCCATAGGACAGGCTGCGTCCGGACGAGCCGTGGATGATTCGACCGTTTTCGGTCCGGCACTCGTCCACCGGGACGCTCCAGCGGTTTGCCGCCGCGAGCCGCATCATTTCCCTCCCGGTGGCGCCGGCGCGCCGAAGCAGGTTCCACGCACCACCGCGGACACTCCCGCTGCCGACCGTATTCTGCCGGCCATACTTGCTCGGATGGGCGTCGGCCTGGATCACCTCGACCTTAGACCAGTCCGCATTCAGCTCGTCCGCAATGATCATCGGCAGGGACGTGCGTACGCCCTGCCCCATGTCGGCTTTGCCGACCCAAATCGCCACGGTTTCGTTGGGATCGATCCGGACGAACACGTTCGGTTGGAGCGGGGGACCCGCGAGCACCTGCGGGTGGTCCGGCAGATAGACGCCCAGCAGGAGGCCGCCGCCGGCCATGGCGGAAATCTTCAGAAAGTCGCGTCGGTCGATCTTGACGATTCCTTTCATAGCCTAGCCCTCCCTCGCCGCGCGGTGAATGGCGCGCCGGATCCGATCGTAGGTGCCACACCTGCAGATGTTGCCCGACATCGCCGTGTCGATATCGGTATCAGTCGGGGCAGCATTCTGTGCCAGCAGGGCGGAAGCCGACATTATCTGACCGGACTGGCAGTAACCGCACTGCGGTACTTCTTCGGCGATCCATGCCTTTTGGACGCTGTGGCCGCCGTCCTCGGACACCCCTTCGACCGTGGTTACCTCTCTGCCGACGACCGCCGACACCGGAGTGATGCAGGACCGGATCGCTTCCCCGTTCAGATGTACTGTGCAGGCGCCGCATTCCGCGATACCGCAGCCGTACTTCGTCCCGGTCAACCCGATGACGTCCCGTATCGCCCACAACAACGGCATGTTCGGGTCGACATCGACATTGCGGTTGCGCCCGTTAACTCGGAGTGTGAGTCTTGCCATGGCATTCCTTCCAGTATGGAGTTTTCCCGACAGTCTACCAGAGCCCGTCCAAAGCGCCGAAATTCAAAGCGTTCGGACAAACCAGTATTGGCAGCGTGGGGTTACCGGACTTCCGCACGAACCATCGCTTCGAGCGTGTACCGCGGACAGACGTTGTCCTGGATGTAGTCGATCAGACTCCGTGACAGGCCGCGCACCCGCTTCTCCACCCCCTCGTCCAGGCAGTTGCCGTCCTCATCAAAAACCCTCTGGACACCGGCGACCGAAACCGGTCCGGGCAGAACGATGCCGCCGACGTGCGAGCAGACACCCCGCAGGCTCTCCAGCGACTTGATCGCACCGATCTGACCGGCGGCGACCCCCAGCAGTGCGATCGGCTTGCCCGCCAGGACCGACGGGAAGCCCAGGTTCTCGATCACGAGCTTGACCACGCTGGAAAAGCTGCCGTGGTACTCGGGGGTGGACAGGATGACGCCGGTCGCTCCCTGAACGCTCTGCTTCGTCGACGGCGAGGCGCAGCGCTTTCGATGTGTAGTTCCCGGGACGGGTCGTGCCGATGATCGCAACAATGCGGATGTGCGGACTTCCATCATCTGTCATGTTTTTCTCCTAATAGTTAGCGTCGGGCCCACCGCGCCCGGTGTCTGGAACGGGGATTACCCGGTCGCTACCGCTCCCGGTTCTGTCCACCCTCCCGAACGATGTCCAATGCGGAGTTTCCCATAGAAAATCTGCAATTTCTTTCCGCTTCCACCGCTAGCTGCTGCCTGCAACGGGGATTACCCGGTCGCTACCGCTCCCGGTTCTGTCTTGGTGCCCACGGTCCTTATCGCTGTCCTAGAACACGAACAGGTTTGTCAGTTTGATGCTGAGCGTACGGTCAAGCAGATCGTTTCCAGCAACACCACGCCGCTCGTTGTAGACGATGAAGAAGTCGCTCAAAGGGTGGTGGAGGAACCGGAAGCGGATGTTGGTCGAGATAGTGTCGGCGGCGGTGTTGTACTGGAAGAAGTTCTCCAGGAATACCCTCGGTGAGAACGCAAAGTTCAACCGGACACCGATGAGGTCGGTCGTGAAAGTGCCTTCGGTCAGCTTCACCGTGTTGCGGGACCAGTCGAAACGGCTGTTCAGGTGAATGTTGGGACGGATGGCCACGCCGGTCCGGAGCTGGCGGCGGGTACCGGTCCAGAAGTCGCCGGTCGTCAGGTTCATGCTTCCGGAAATCCGGCGGCCACCAGACGTTCGAAAGCCCAGGCTCCAGTCGTTGAATGCGTAGTCCCCGGCAGAAATTTCGACGCCCTGAAGCACGAAGGCCTCACCCAGGTGTTCGAAACGCATGTTTCGGTTGACGTTGATGCTGTCTCCGTCCCGAAACCTCAGGTTCACGCCGGCCCTCTGGGTGCGCGTCAGAAGACGGTTCTCCTGGTCGGTGATGTAGTCGACGTTGAACTGCGGGGAAACCTCGCGCAACAGTCCCCGTCCCCCGCCAGGTCGCGGTCGCACGCT
>CBDBIN010000006.1:0-17515 GCA_965206125.1 Terriglobia bacterium | reverse complement strand
AGGAAGATCTGGTAGGGCCGCCGATCATAGATTACCCGGGGATTTTTTCGGTGCCACCGGCAAACGCGGATGGGAGCGTCCGGTCTGACGCCGAAGGCCGACGTCAGCATACGGTATGCCGATTCGAGGACGGCCAGTATGGAAGCCAGACTCACCTGGCCCCAGTTGCCGTTGACGACCGTGAGGCTGCCGTCGTTGCTGGTCGCATCCATCAGTCTCTCCCGGCGACCTTTTCCGAGACGGTGAGGGCCCCGGTCGCTCCGGCGTCGCTCCTGTCCAACCGATTCCGAAAATCCAACAGGTCGCGGCAGATCCATCCGTCGGTCTCCAGTCGGTCCCGCTGATTGGGCGGGAAGCGGGGGCTGTAGAGCGCCCACTCCTGGTCCCAGTCCGAGAATCGCTTTCCTTCGTCCGTCCGGAGGAAGCGCTTCACATGACGGCGAAACGACACCAGCGAATCGTCGTCGTGCTCCCTCGGATTCCGCTTACACGATCCGAAGCGCACCCTTCGAGTCTCCTGGTTCCGTGCGATCAGATCGATCTCGATCTCGCCGCCGCGCCGCGGTCGCTTCCAGTAGCCGCCGACCCGAGCGGTCACCGGAAAATCGGAACTGCCGACACTTGAAACCTCTTCACTGGCCAAGTGCACCAACTCTTCGAAGGCGCTTCCCTCCAGCGTGCTCAAACGGGGAATCAGGAGCCGCGCCACCTCCACGCTGGGTCGGGTTCGGGCTGCCATACAGGCGGGCTGGAGAGCGGACGTCCACGCCCGCAGGAAGGGATCGGAGACCGAGTAGCGGGCCCCCGCCGCACGCTGTCGCCTGCCAACAATGGTAGATCCTTACGTATCAATCGGAGGTCGCGGGTAAGGGTCTTCAGATAGGGACCCGGAGACGTTACTTCCGGAAGCGCCCGCCTGAGGTCGCCGTGGCTGCAGCGAGGACGCAGGGCGACGACGCGCAGGATGGCGAGGGAAGTCCTGCGGAGCCCATGTCGCAGCAGCATCTCTCCCTCCTGTTGCAGCGGTGCGCCCGTGCGCAGGAACAGGCCGGAGCAGACTTCGGCGGCCCAGTCGCTCCAGTTGGGAACAAGGTCGAAGTCCTGCACTTCCGCGAAGTGCCGCCAATATTTGGGAACGCCCCCGAAGAGCGTCCATAACGTCAGAAAGCGATTCGGGTCGTCCGCCCGGTGCAGATCGCTGACATGGAAAACGGTCCTCAGATCCCAAGGTCCAAGATTCAAATTGAACGTCGTTCTCCCGAAGAGCGGCGTCCGGCTGTCTTGGAGCAGCGAATTCATCTCCGCCTGGACCGAACCGAGGACGATGATGCCGCCTTCGGTCTCGGTGTCCTGCAGTTGATCCACCTGATTTTGAAGCAGGGACGGCAGCGCGCGGAGCGGCCCCCGGAGGCAGACTTGAAACTCGTCGAGAGCGACGATGACGCCTTTGGCGCAGAGCGATCCTATGGCTGCGGCGATGGCCGGCAGGGTGCGGGCCTCATTCAACTCCGGGATCAAGCCTCCGAGTCCGGATTGGGTCGCCGTGCCGCGGAAGACTTGGGCGAAATCAGCCGGAGTGCTGTCCGGGAGCTGAACCATCAGGCAGCGCCGGCCACGGGGATCGTCCTCAAGGTGCGTGGCCAATGCCTGCTGGACCAGGGCCGTCTTCCCGATTCGCCGGCGACCACGGATCGCTCCGAAGAACCAACGTTGCCGCCGGAAACGATCCAATAGACACCCGAGCTCATTCTCCCGACCGTAGAAACCCCAGTGCTGAGGCATTTGATTAAGGTAATGATTATTACCTTAATCATCAAGATCCTCGCGTCCTCATTACCCGCGCCATCGAGGCCAAGTCCGGATTTCTCTCATCAATTCGCCGGGGCACCGGCTGGTGGGGTAGCTTCTGACGCAGGCGCAGATCGCTGGTCCCCGGTTGTCCAGCCAAAGCAGTCGGTGTCCCTTCGGGCCGGGGTGGACGGGCAGACGGGGCCGACATCGAGGTGTCCGGGGTAGAGAGGTGGCTTGGGGAACCGGCGCGGGAGATTTCGACAATTTTTCTGAAACTGCCTGAAGAGAATATCCGTTTCGTCATACACTCAACGACCCGGTGAGAAATCCGGTTCAAAACAGCAGCCGGAAGCCGATCTGCATCTGGAACGGCGGTCCCGGGATGTTCCCTGTCAGATACTCGTCGTCTTCGCCGCGGGTCCGAGCGAAGTTGGGGTTCGACGGCCGTCCGCCCAGGCCACAGGCCAAGTCGCGCGAACTGGAGCAGTAGTTGGCGACGGTGGAGAAACCCTGGTTGAGCGTAACGTTGTCGCGGTTGAAGAGGTTGAAGAACTCCAGCGACACGAGCACCTGCAGGGTCCCACCGACCGCGAACCGCTTTTGCACCCGGAGGTTGATGTCGGCAGTCGGTTCGTCGCGGAACGCGTTTCGGGTGAACGGCACGCCGGGCGCGCTGTAGGGACGGTCGGCGCCGCCTCGATCCTGGTTCGAATCGGTGCCCATGCGCGCGTCGAACGGGGCGCCCGAGAGGAGGTACATCCCGGTCGAGAAGTCGACGGCGCCGGGCAGCATGACCACCCCGGTCACGTGGAACTGGTGACGCCGATCGAGCGTGCCGGGACCGTACTCTGAGGCCAGGTCGTAAGCGTTCTCGTAGGACACCCCGCCCGCCGACCGTTCGTTGTCGTCGTTGGACTCGTTCTTCGACAGCACGTAGTAGGCGTTGAACTGTCCCCAGGAGCGGCGGATCTCAGAGCGGACCGTCAGCGCACGGTAGAGCGCCGACGCGGTCGACTCGCGGACCGTCACACTGTCGAGTCCCGGAACCGGCCGCGCCGTCCCGCTCCGCAGCCCGAAGAACGGAGGTTGCGCGGGATCGTCGCTCCCCACGGTCGGTAGCGGGACGTTGAGGTCCCGGTTGCGTTCCAGGCGGATCGTGTCGACGACGAGCACGTCGGCGCCCAGCGACCAGCCGGGGCTGATCTCGTGCTGCACGCCGGCGCCAACCTGCCTCGCCGTCGGGTTTCTTAAGTCCTCCAGAATCAGGGTGACGCGGGTGCCGGCGAACGGGTTGTTGTCGATTCCGAGCGCGGTCGCGATCGCCGTCATCTGGTCCGGCGTGAGCGTCGGAAGAGTGTCGAGCTTGCGCTCGTTGAGATCGATCCCGATCAGCTTCATTCTGCTCGTACAGGGTGGCGTTCGGATTTTCCGGCGTGACGCGGAACGGCAGGGCCACGGTCACGTCACCGGGTGGCACGCGGAAGTTGTTCACCGGACCGGCCAGGAGCAGAAGTGGGGTCCGCGCGTAGTAGATGCCGGCGAACCCCCGCACCACCGTCTTCACGCCGCCGGTCGGATCCCACGCGATGCCGGCCCGCGGCCCGAACTGCAACCCGCTGCTTGGAATGGTCGTCGGGTCTACCGTGCGGCCGATGGGGAAGATGACGCCGCGCAGTTGACCGAGCAGGATCGGGTTATCGGCCTCCGGTGCCGGGTTGAACTGTCCGTCCCAGCGTAGACCGTAGTTGACCGTCAAGGTCGGCGCCACGCGCCACTCGTCCTGCATGAACAGTCCGAACTCGTCGGTCGCGAACGATGTCTTCAGATTGCCGATCTGCTGCAGGTAAGTCAGTGACCGCGAGTCGAACCGGTTCGGAATGGCGCCGCCGCCGCCGATGATGTCCAGCGTCGTCTCGACGTCCGACCCGAAGACGAGATAGCCGCCGTTCTGGAAGAAGCCGAACGTCTGGTCGATGAAGGCGTGGTTGTAGTCGAAGCCCGCCTTGACGCTGTGGTCGCCGGCGAGCCACGTCAGGTTGCCGCCCGCCTGCGCCCGCCAGTCGAACTGCGTCGTGGGGCGGAAGCTCCGGGTCCCGAATTCCCCAAGGGACAGATCGACGAGGGGCTTGAGGGCATTTGCCGAGCGCGGCCGATCCTCCCGCGAATATTGTCCACGCAGCTCGAACAGGAGGTTGGATGACGGAGCGCTCATGAACTGGCCGACCGCCGTCTGCGTCGAGTCCTCCTCCGTGCCGGTCGTTTCGAGGGAGCTAGGGGTGGTCGGGGTGATGACGCCCCCGACGCCGTCGGAGTTGAGTGCCCTGTTGGTGCTGCCGTTGTAACGGACGTTCAAGCGGTTCCCCCGCGGCAGGTTGACGTCGACGCGCCCCAGCCATGCTCTGGCGTCGTTGGTCACCTCGAACGGCGTCTCGAGGCCCCGATAGTGGTCGTAGCCTTCCCGGCTGCCCGGCGTCGGAGTGAAGCCGTCGAGCCGCGCGAAGCGCACCTCGCGCGGTGCCTTGAACTCCTGCTGCTCATAGGCGGCGAAGTAGAACGCCCGGTCTCGGACAAGCGGGCCGCCCAGGGACCCGCCGAACTGGTGCTGCGTCGGCGCCGCGTCCTGGCCGAACGCGTTGCGCGCCGCGAACTGCGCGGGCCGCAGGAGGTAGAACGCCGACCCGTGGGTGGCGTTCGTCCCGGATTCGGTGATGGCGTTGACGATCTCCCCGGTCGACCGGCCGAACTCGGGCGAGTAGCCGGCCTTGACGACCCGAAACTCCCGGATTGCCTCCTGGGGAATCGTGAACGTGAACTGCGAACGCTCGCCCCCGCGGATGCCGCCGAAGAACGGCTGGTTGTAGTCGGCGCCGTCGATGCTGATGTTGCCGTTGATGCCGCGCTGTCCGGCCAGCGAAATCTGCCCGCGCTGGGGCTCGATCTGCGCGGTTGGCGTCAAGGAGACGAAATCGTGGAACCGCCGCCCGTTGATCGGCAGGTTCGAGATGGCCTGGCGGTCGAGCGTGACGTCGGACGTATCCGTGGTGGTTTCGACGGCCGAGGTCTACGCGGTCACCGTGACCTCCTCCGCCACGCCCTCGGGCTGGAGGGCGAAGTTGACGGTCCGGCTGGCGCCGACGGTGATGGTCACCTTGTCGAGCTTTCCGGCGCTGAAGCCTGGCAGCTCGGCGCGGACGTCGTACCTGCCGGGCGGCAGCAGCATGACACTGTAGCCGCCCGCACCGTCGGACACGGCGGAGCGGGTCAAGCCGTTGTCGAGGTTGACGACGGTCACCGTGGCGCCGGGCAACACGCCGCCGGTGGCGTCTTCGAGCAGCCCGGTGATCTCGGCGGTGGTCGCCCGATTCTGGGCCAGAGCCGGAACGGAGAACAGGGAAACGGCGACCAAGGCAAAGAACGCTCTCACTCGAAGTATGGATCCTCCAGATGCGGCCGGCACGCTCGGCACCGTCTGTGTCCGGGAGACTTCGATAATACGCCCACAAAGGACCGGCGATATGTTTTTTTCATCTGCTCAACAAACCGGTGGAACGACTGGCACGCGTATCAGTTCAAGGCGGGAGGTTTGCTCGAGGTCTACGTCCCGGGCCGTCCCAAGCTGTGCAAGCGGCTGTTGGGGCAGTTATGTGGTTTCAATCTGGGGCTCCTGATGTGCCACCTGACTGTAGTAGTTGGCCGTCAACACTTTGATGCCAGCAAGATTGGGCAGGTCTATCCCCGTGTGTACGGGGAAACCTAGGTTAACGTCGTCAACGAACTGCAAACACAGGGTCTATCCCCGCGTGTACGGGGGAACCGGGCTCGACGGTGACGGGGTCGACGGTGACGGGGTCTATCCCCGCGTGTACGGGGGAACCGCCCACGAACTGTCTTACCAGGAAAACCAGACGGGTCTATCCCCGCGTGTACGGGGGAACCGCGATCCGCTGGAGCGGGGCAAGAACCAGCCGGGGTCTATCCCCGCGTGTACGGGGGAACCCCGTTCCGGTCCGCGATCCGCTTGACGGCCTGGGGTCTATCCCCGCGTGTACGGGGGAACCACCCAAGACTACGACGTGATGGACCTGGTGCCCGGTCTATCCCCGCGTGTACGGGGGAACCTCGGCAATGGGCAGGCTTGGAATCTTCGACCGGGGTCTATCCCCGCGTGTACGGGGGAACCCACGGGCAGCAAGGGTCCGCGTGGTCAAGGTGGGGTCTATCCCCGCGTGTACGGGGGAACCATCTAGGGAGGGTGGACTGAAATACTGGCATGGGGTCTATCCCCGCGTGTACGGGGGAACCTTCAAGGGCAACACAGCAGGCATTGTTGATGCGGGTCTATCCCCGCGTGTACGGGGGAACCCTTCAGAGGATCATGGAACTGCCCAACCTGACGGGTCTATCCCCGCGTGTACGGGGGAACCCAATCGTTGACTCGATCGTACTGCTCCGACCAGGGTCTATCCCCGCGTGTACGGGGGAACCCGGCTCATACAGGCTTAGAATCGAACGCCACGGGGTCTATCCCCGCGTGTACGGGGGAACCGTCATCCTAGTTCCGGGAGTCTATCCCCGGTGTACAGGGGAACCGCACGATTGACCCATTGGTAAGTTTCGCTGGGTCTATCCCCGCGTGTACGGGGGAACCTTCAATTCCGCCCTTGGTTCAAGGAAGAGGTCTAGCGTGTACGGGGGAACCTAGCAATTCGGCTCCAGGGATCACCTTCCACGGTCTATCCCCGCGTGTACGGGGGAACCTCGTATGACCAGCTGCTCCTGTCCGAGATTCGTAGGAGGGTCTATCCCCGCGTGTACGGGGGAACCGGCAGTACCCCTGCTTCCCGTCGCTTGGGGCAACCAAAAGGTCTATCCCCGCGTGTACGGGGGAACCCCTTGGGATCTGCAAATTTTCAAAGAGCGTTGATCGAACGGAGCCGCAGTCATCCGCGTCTTACGAGGAGGATTCCGTCGGCGTCCACTATCTCTTTCGGGGGTTCGCCAAGGGTCTCGATGCGGAGATTACCCGCGGCTTTACTGTCCCGCCACACCATGACGACCGACCCCGAGCCGAGCGCCGCCCACCACCCCGACAATACGGTCCAGACACGCATTCGCACGCTGGCGGTCAGGTTCGGAGCCACGTACATGCCAGGGGCAATTTCCAGCATGATAGAGGCGAGGAAACCGCGATAGCGAGGCTCGACGTTTCGAGTGACGACCATTGCCATCGGCATCGCGCTTTCACCTCCCGTTCGGCTGTTCGGTGAAAAGAGCCTTGATCCGGTTGATCATCGCGGGAATGATTCCTTCGCGGGCCAGCGTCTGCCCTGTGAGACGTCGAGTTACCCGCTCAATATTCTCCGCTGGTCGTTCCGTGACCCTCTTGGCTGCGCGGAAGGCACAGGGAACGGTTACAACGTCGCGGTAGAGGTCGGAGATGTCCAGAACGAAAGACTGTCCTGGGTCTTCATGGATGAAGCCCAATTGCGGAATCGTCGCAGTTGCGGTAACGGCAATGGCGGCAGCGGCTTCCACCGCGCTCGACGCATGATTCAGCGCCTGGTTCGGTGAGTCGTTCTCCATTGGCCGCGTCCGATCGTAGCGCCGTCCCCGCCACTCGATGCCGAATTTCGACGCCATCAGCTTATATGTTCGCTTCATCCTGGCTCCCTCGATGCCGCGTAGCGCCGCGATGTCGCGGCGTGGAAGGACCTCACCCAAGCGCCAAGCGTACATCCTACGGGCGATTTGGAGCCGAGTATTCGCGTCGGCCCAGGCCCGCACCTGTCGTCGCGCAAGTTCCGACCGGTCCGCCATCATTGGAGGAGCGGTATAGCAGCGGACCCCATCCTCTCCGACGGCCACGAGGGCGGTTCCATGACGGGCCAAGAGGCGCAGCGCATCATGGCTGACGGTGGATCCAGGGCCGAGGAGTATCATCGAGACGGCCTGAAACGGAATGGCGTAGTGCCCCGGTTCCAGAGGGTTGTTTTTGGTAACCTGTCGGCCGCGTTCAAAGGACAGGGTCCCGTCTCGCGCGGTCAGCGCGCCACGGGAGAGCCAGAGCAGCCCAGCTCTATCCGCATGCGGGATTCGGGCAGTTTCAAGGCCGAGACGTCCTTTCAGCATCACGGGGTTTGCCCGATTGTCATTGGTGGCCGCAGCAGTAACATACCGTATCCGTAGGCGCGGTGACGTCCGACACCTTTCCGCAAGATCCGGTGGAAAACCATTGGTTTTGAAACGGCAAGTGTTCCGTGCAGGATCGCGTCCGGCCCCTCCGGACCACGGCCTTTGCCGCGAACCACACGACTTCGCCTGAACGCCACCAACTTGCAGTGCTCGACGGCGACCGCATCGCCGAATCGTTCGCTGAGCCACTCGGAGTAGACCGACTCGCGCCTGATGCCGTTCTTCGAAGCCGTCTCATGAGGATCAGCCCATCCGTTGGGGAACCGTCGCATTGCTTCCAGCCTGAACGCATCCACCTCCGACCCCTTCGAAATCAGCCGATTGGACTGTGGATCCATGAGATCCTGGCCAAGCCTACGCACAGGCCGCAGCCGGACGTCGAAACCAAGACGCCGGCAGGTCTCAAAGACAGACGGCATGGGCTTCGATCGAATCTGCCGCCAATCAATAACGGCGAGGCAGTCCGGGGGCGCCACAGCGTGCGCCGTCTTCCGTAACGTTTCCGCGTCCACATCCGAATAGGCATAGAGCGCGGCCCCAATGCGGCGCGGAGACGCAAATAGTCGGAACGGCTGTACGACGGCCTTTCCGAACATGGCGGACAGAAGGACATGAAGGGCATAGCCCTCGTCGAAGGAGCCGTGGCGTATGAGCCCGCGGTTGCCGGCCCACCGGTTGAATGCTCGCATACTGAGGAACGTGTAAATCAGATGGATCGTCATTTCTCGCTTCTCGTCGCAGTGAGCCGGCCCTCACACAAACGACGCCCGCCGCCATGAAGTCCGCTCACCCAGTTCCGCTCGTCGGTAACACCCATCGTCCGGTGAGCGCCGCGGGTGCCCTCGGATTCGGGCCAGAACGCGAGCAGACCAGTACCTCCATTCGGGGCGACCGCCCGCAGGGCGGCCCGGGCATCAACCGCGTGTGTCACCCAGCCGGTGAAGATCGGCGCTGACGGCAAACAAGACTTGCGCCCGATGAACAAAGGCCGTGAGGGTCGGGCGAGCGCCTTTGCCAGATCCGCCAGGGTGGGCGATGCGTCGGGGGGCTCCAGCCGTAGCACTATGGCTAAACGCAGGTCCGAATGGTAATCGCGCCATCGCTGGTGTGCTCCGGCGTAAGTCGCAGGCCCGCCGCCTCTTCCAACCGGGATGCCGCGGGTCGTCCAGGCTCGATCGTTCTTGCCGAGATGTGCCGTCTGATAGTCCGTCATCCGGCTCAGTCCGACGTCTTGCTCCCACAACGCAGCGAACACAATGCGGTCCTGCAGCGATTGATGATCCTCTCGCATCGATCGCGTCCAGCCGAGGGCGTTGGCCAGCAGGCCGGTCAGCATGGATTGAGCCGGAAAGTTTCGAGTCACGCCGCGGGCGTCGATCGCCTCACCGCCGAAGGCCGCAAGCGGCGCACAAAACCGCAGATGCATCCACCGCATTACGCGACGCCCTCTCGCGTTGCGGTTCCAGTCCATTTGGCAAGCTTCGCCAATGGCAGCCGTTCAGCTCCGGGCATGAATGCCTCCGTGTCGAGGCTCATAAGCCGCCGCGATTCACCGGTTTCGTACGCCGCGTCGAGCGTCTCCAAATGTTGGCGCGCCGTCTTCTGTGCATCGCGGAGTTCGGGCCGGCAGCGTTCCCGAAACGCCTCGGCCAAGCTGCGCGGCTGCCGGTCGCCGGCCTCGACCATTATCCAACTCGCGTACCCGTACGGAGCAGTGGCCCCCAGCTTCGCTCCCGGCGTGACGGTGGCGATCAAATGGATCAGCCGTTCCACGACCTCTCCCGCCATATCGGCATCGCCGCCGAGATTACTGAGCAACATGCCCCGGTCCACGACGACGTAACCGTAGAAGAGACCGGAGGTCAGTTCAGTCTCGCCAATGTGGTCGGCGCCGGCGTCATCTTCGATGCGATGCAGATCGTCGACCACGGTGAAGTAGTCGCTCTCACTCTCTTCCGCGTGAACCGTGAAGGCGTGAGCGACATGGATCGCCGCATCGATATTGGCCTCGGTATCCGACGTCACCATTCGGCCGAACAGGGCGGCGATGATGCCGCCCGGCAGCGAGCAATTATCTCGCAGGGCCTTCATGTTCGCCTTAGACTTCTTGGTCCAGTCCTTTGCTGCGGCCGCAGCCGCCTTTGGTTCGCCCTTGTGAGTTTCCGCGATCTTGCGAGCCGCATCGGCAAGATAGGCGATTTCCGGCTCACCCAGCAGAAGAGGTTGGCGGTTCGACCTCTTGTCACCCTTGTCGCCGTACACGGCGGTCTGGAATGCGGTTTCGATCGCCGTGATCAACTCGGCATCGTGACCGGCATTCGCAAGTGGCTCGACCACTCGACGGGTCACGGTTTCCCGTGAACGGACTGCAGCAACGGCGCCCTCAATTCGTTGCAGGGCATGGACGCTTTCGGCCACCCGCCAGTGGCGCTTGAGACACTGCGACGACACACGGGTGCGAATGGTGCCACCGTAGGTCATGCGCTTCGCGAGACCGGAGTCGTCTCGGTTCAGGAGGACAGCTGAATAGCCATGCAGACTGTGAATCTGGAGAAAGCGAACGTCAGGCATCTGTGGAGTTCTCCTCGTCTTGAGAATCGCGCTTGGCAGTGGCTTCGGCGCGGTAGTAGTGACTGGCGATTCGGCGGTCGGTCCGGTCATAGCCGAACAGGATGAAATAGGCCAGGGTCACGAGATCGAAGCGGTTCTGTCCGGTAGCCGCCAAGCGCCGGCAGGCGCGAACCGCAAGCTCACGGCGCAGGTCGGTGGTCGCTGCCAGCAGGCGGGCCAGGCGCAACTCGGAGAACGCTGATTCGTAGAGCGCCCTACCCATGGGCACGCGGTGATCGTGCGCTGATTTCTTGTTTGGATCACGCCCCTTCGGGGTCAAGATCGCAATTGCTTGGATCAGCGCAGCCCATCCGGTTTCGTTCTTCGCCGCCTCGTTGGGAACGTATTTCGCCGTCAGTTTCCAGAATGCGGCCGCTCCGGCGCCGGCCAGAGGACCTCGACGTAGCGCTGCGGCCGGGCCCGGACCGAGCCGAGCGATCTCAGCCGCCAGCGCGGGGATGATGCGTCTGAGATCCGGTCTATCGGTCGATTTTTCCGCGGTCAGAAACATTTCATCAGGCGCCATCGTTCGGCTCCTTCGAAGTGAAGATATCGGGCTGATCGCTGAACACGCTCCGTGCTCGGCGAAGCCGTCCCCAGAACGCATTGATCCCCCGCGCTCGTGCCCGATGGCGGCGGATCACCGGACAGGGAACGGTTTCGATCGCCTCGTCCAGGAGTTTTTCTGCTTCGGCGATGAGACGGCGCACGAACCCCGCGCGGCTGGCGCGGGCCCTCTTGCTGTCTGCGGCGAGGAACCGGCTTTCAAGTGCGGAGAAGAACTGCGCGTCCGCCACGGCGTCCAAGCGGCGTGCGAAGGGATTGGCGTGCGCTCGGTCCGTCTTGGTGAGTTCAACGGTGTTTTTGCCACCGCTGGCGGCCACGGCGACACCGAACCGGAGTGCCTTTTCGACTTCCTGAATCTCCTCGACCTGAGCCTGTGAAATCTTCGCCAGAATGTCTCGTCGCCGACGATTGAACATGGCCCCCGCCGTCGTCGGGTCGAAGGCGATGTCGTTGCGCTCGTGGTACCCGTCCGTCTTGCCTTGCCCGCCGGCGACACCGCGCGCGACCACCCGCCACCGTCCTGCCTGGGATGAGGAGACCTCCATCGCCGGAGGTCGTTTGAACATAGCATCATCAAAAAGCAGCTTGGCAAGTCGGTCGTAGCGAAAGCCAACCTGTGAAAGAGATAGGGCCTTGCCTTTTTTCCTTTCCACCGGAGTCCAGAAATCGCCAAGACTGCCGTGGGCTTGCTTCGCTGCGATGCGGGCCACCTTCGACGTTGCCGCCTGAGCGACTACCTCGCCGCCCTCCACCGCCAGCCTCAGGCGGCGGCAGATTTCAATGAAGTAGGGGTCCAGGTTGCGCAAGTCCAGGGAACTGGTGCCGTCCCATGGCTCAAGCCAAATCAACCGCAGCCCAAACTCCGGATCGAAATAATCGGGGTAGTCTCGCAGCAACGCTTCCCGCCCGGCGAGCATCCGGGTCAGATCGCAAAGGAAATGCGCACCCGGACCTCCGGAACTTGGCGCGAGGCCCAGGCAGGGACGTGCAGAGAAGCCGCCGTTCATGCGGGCGATGCCATAGTTTCCGGCACCCTGAAAGCCGGCCATGGTCTGCAGGTCGATCAACGCGAAGATCCAGTCGTCGATCGACGCCCCAGTTGCGATTGTCTGTTTAACGTCATGATTCTTCGCCGTGACCAGAATGTCGAGATCGTCCGGCGTCACTACGCAACGTCGATAGTCGTCGATGCCCTGGGGTGACGGGGACTGCATGAAGGCGGGCCGAGCCGGGTCATTGACGATCAGGCGCCAGGGTTCGTCATTACCGAACTCTGGCGTCAGGTCCCAAAGCAGCACACGCCAGTCCGCCGCCGTTGGAGGCGGTTTGGTTTCGCCTGCTCCGTGCAACGCAAACACACCGAGTTGGGCCAGGAAGGCATGCCAAGCGTGGCGTTGATGAGGTCGTAGTGCAGGGAAGGCCGCGACTCGTTCTGCCGACAAGGCTGCATACACGTCCGGTAACGACATCGCTTCGGTTCTGCCGTCCGTCAAGCGAACTCGGATCAGCGGGTCAACGAGGAGGTTGTGCATGGGCTATCGTTGCGTATGTTCTATCCCCGCTAGGGCGGGGGAACGGCGTTCTTCGTACCGCATACGGGACAATCTCCGAAGCATTCGGAGGGGAAACCGGAAAAGTCGGTTTGCTTCTCGTCATTCAACGCCTAATATAATGGGGTGTTGCTGTGCTCTTGGGCACAGGCCACCGCCGGGCAGTCAGGCCGCTGTCCAGGTGTAGGCCCCGGCCGGAATCGAACCGGCGATTCAACTTTGCAACCGTTGCGTCTTGCCATTTGACCACGGGGCCACAGGGCCACGGCCACCGAGTTTGCACCTCGGTGGCCGTTTTCTCGTTGGAGATTCTCCAAACTGGATCCCATTTTCGAAGGAACCAACAGTAATTCTGTCGCTAACACTTGCAATTGAAGTTATTTTCTTTGTACCTCATAAGTTATCATCTTAAGGTAGGCGCCAACCCGTGTCAACTCCCCCTTCGAATCCCGGTCCGGTCGTATACGAACCGATGCTCTCCGACCAGCAGAATCAGTTCGTCCTTTCCCGGCTCGGCCCGGGCGGCTTCGATCTCCTCCTTACTTGGCAGGGATCCTCGGAACAGGTGCGCCGGTAAAGCGAAGGTCTGCACGAGTTGACCGAAGGGACCCGTCACGGGACCGGCGAGCACGATGCGCGGTCCGTCCTCGCCCAGTCGGGTCCGTACATTTTCGTCTATGTCGGAGAACAAAAAGCGCTCGTCGAAATTCTCGTTACGGGTGAACGAATGGCTCCGGCCAATCCCTGCCTCTGCCGCGATTAGACCGAAAGCCTTCTGTTCGTGAGACAGCCAATCGCCGCCGAGAGTTTCCGCCAATTCGCGCAACAGCTCGGGATGGGTCGCGCGCTCCACCAGCATCCTGTTCATGTCAGGGATGGCCCAGATCGACCGCTCGGCAATGAGGCGTCGCGTCGCCTCAAGAACCAACAGGTTGCGGTAGACGCCGCCCTGTTCCGAGACGCCGAGCCCATGGCGAAGGAGCCTTCCGCCCAGCCCACTTTCAAGCCCAGACTCCGGGGTGACCACCACGCAAACGGGTTTCCGGAAGTCATGTGGCCGATCGGCTCTTTGGTGCCGATGCAGGCGTCCGATCCGCTGAAGAAGGACATCGACCGGACAAATGTCCGAGATGAGAAGGTCAGCGTCTATGTCGAGAGACTGTTCAAGGGTCTGGGTGCCGATGACCACCGCGCCACCTGGAACACGGTTCTTTCCCAGAACACGCTCCACGGCATCGTCGAGCAACTCTCGGTCCTCAGCCGCGAAACGACTGTGATGCAGCGTAGGAGTTCCCGTTACCCTCAAGGTGAGTGCGCCACCGCCCTGATCCAGGAGCGCCCGGAATACCTGCTGTGCGCTGGTGACCGTGTTGCGAGCCACGAGGACCTTGGCCCCGTGCCGAGCCGCCTCAATAGCGCGGGCCGCAATGCCGGACGGTTCATCCAGGATCGGCTGGAGGTTCATCGACACACGTCTTGTCGAATAGGCTCCGATGATGGGTCGGGTCTCCAGCGTTCCGCGTTCATCCGCGAGGGTGAGCACCGGATACGGAACGGCTTCTGCTTCCAGCGGAGGTGGAGCACAGAATCGCCCTTTCGTTGCCAGCTTCGCCCGAGCCGTGGAGCCAAGGGTGGCCGACATCAGCAGCGCGTGTCCGCCGAGGTCCAGATGGCCATGGAGCACGGTGCGCAGAACTTCCGTCATATAGGCGTCACTGGCATGCACCTCGTCCACAACCAGAAGACTGCGTGCCAGGGAAGCCGCACGGAAATGAGCCCACTTTACCTTCAGTCCGCCAAGCAACGCTTGATCGACCGTCCCGACCGCCGCGGTGGCGCTCAGAAACTTCCGAGCGCTCTCCGCGGACCAGCGCGCCAGACGCGCCGCCTCGTCAGGCTCGTCCTCCCAGAACACCTCGAACCTGCCGACCCGGCGCCCCTTGGATTTTCCGACGACGAGATAGCCTGGGACCGCGAGGACCGTCTCCACCCCTCGGTCTTGCGGGAAGAGCCTTGCGAGGCCCCGGCTGATCCTACCGTGGAGTTGTTTCGCCGCCGCCCGGGTCGGTACGGCAAAGTACAGCCCGTCGACGAGTCCCCGACGCCAGAGGGCGGCGAAACGAAGGACCGCGGCCTCAGTCTTCCCGGATCCGGTTTCACTCTCCAGGATCAGGAGCGGAGTATCGAGCGGCGCATCGGTCACGGCACTCTGCGACGGGCGCGGTTCTTCGTATTCGAAAAGTATTCGAACGTCGGCGGGCGGAGCATTCTTGGGCCGGTCGGCTCGGTGGAAACCCAATTCTACGACCGCTCTGGCCGCGATATCGCGCGCCCGGTCGATATAGTGCTGATCGGAATGGGGCACAAATTTGAAGAATTCTTCGTTCGATCCGATCTGATCCGCGAGGGTGACGACCCCGGCAAACAGATGCGCCAACGCGGGAGTATCGGGTAGATCGGGACCATTCCGGAACGCCTGCGGGAACCAAGCGCGGCTCCGCTCACGCAACAGAGTGGCGGCGGAACTCGGGTCGTAGCCGGAAAAAGGCTTCCAGATCTCCGGGGGACCAGCCCCGGTACGCGTCGGTCTGCGCGCCGGACGCCCGTGGTGAGATAGTGCCGCGCAAAGCAACGGATCCACGGCGTTTCCCCAGGAATCGAAGATTTCGAAAAGACCGAGCCTCTCACAGATCTCGTTCGGTGCGAGCAATGCCTCACCGATATGACCGGACTTCCACGGCGCGCCGGGAAACTCTTTACGGTCGTATACCTTGAGCTGAAAGCCGGTGTTCAGTTTGCCGAAGTCATGTAGGAATGCCAGCACGGCCAATCGGGCTGCGGTTGTGACCGAGAAATCGTCGATACCTGATGCCTGCTTGAACCGAGAGTGCATTACGGGATCGCGAAGCAGTGCTTCAAAGCATGCCGCAACGTCTGCGCAATGATGCTCCAGACGATGGAAGTTGGTGGGAGATCGGAACTTTCCCCATGGATCCATGATTGGCGTTTCCGTTATTCAGGCCATGACCGTAGTCCTCGGTACCAGCCATTTCGTAAAGCGTATGGGGCGATGGTGACATTGGCAAAGAACTCCTCTGACGCCCTCGATTCCTTGACCTGCGTCGGAGGATCGTGTTAGAAGGTCCCCGTCTAGAGACGGGAGTGGGAGAGCCTTGCTGACACCAGATTGGACGCTGCCGGTTGCGGCGGCCGTGTTTTTGACCACCCTCTTCATTCTCAACCGGGTACTCTTTCGTCCCCTTTTCCAAGTCCTGGCCGAACGGGGGGCGCGGACTACCCAGGTGAGCGGTCGCGTCCAGGAGATTCTGGATCAACATCAGACTCTCTACGAAGAGTACCAACAGAAGCTGGCAGAGGAGAGGCAGGCAGGATACAAGCTGGCGGAATCGGTTCGAACCGAGGCGCTGAAAGAGGGAAACAACCGAGTCGCACAATCCCGCCGTCAGGCCGAGGTCATGCTGGCGAATGCGAGGAGTGAGATCGAAGCGGATTTGGACTTGGCCAAGAGGCAATTGACTCGCGAAGCCGAGGACACTGCGCGAATCCTGGCCGACAGGATTCTGGACCGGGCGTGAAGGGGACCGATCCTCCCCGGTCTTTTTTTCCCGATTATTCCGGAGGGTGAACAGCAACCCGACGTCAAGCTCGGGTCCGGCGAACAGGCGTGGCGAGACGGCCGGATGCTTCCGGCTGTGGCCTGAACGCCACTGGATCAGCCGCTACGGGCCGATGAAGAACACGCGAACGTGAACGATCACGCGGAAGCCTCCATGGGAACTCAAGGCACAGGTTCGCGACGGAGATACGGGGGACTCTGGTTGGCGCTGCTGTTGGCGGCGCCCCTCTTGATCGCCGCCTCGGGAGGCAGTGGCTGGGGATGGGTGGAGACCGTCGGCAGGTGGTTCAATCTCGCGGTCCTGGTGGGCATCATCGCCTACTTTCTCCGTCTTCCCCTGCGGCAGTTTCTGGCGGATCGCAAGCGTGGAATACAGGAAGGCATCAGCTCGGCGGGACGGGCCTTGCAGGAGGCGGAGGAGCGGTTGTCGGTAGTCCAGGTTCAGATGCAGGGACTGGACGAGGAGCTGGCGGGCATGAGGAAGGCCACGGCCGAAGAAGCCGAAGCGGAGCGCCTGCGAGTGTTGGAACGGTCCCAACGGGACGTGGACCGTCTGACCCGGAGAGCGGAAACGGAGATCCGGTTGCTGACTCGCGTGGCCCGGAACGAGCTCCGGTCCCATGCCGCCGACCTGGCCGTGGGGCTGGCCCGGCAGAAATTGAGTCAGGAACTGACGCCTGAAGAGGACGCCCGGGTCGTTGGCCGGGCCGTCGAGCATCTCAACAGCCGAAACTGAGAGGGTTGGAAGGAACCGACAATGGCTTCGTCGCGGGCACGCAGGTACGCTCGGGCCCTGTCCCAGGTGGCCGTGCAGGAGGGTCGGGAGACGCGGGTCCAGGAAGACCTGGACTCGTTCGGGACCGCCCTGCAGGCGTCCCCCGAGTTGGTGGAGACGCTGATGAACCCGGCCATACCCTTCGCTCCCAAGCGCCGGATCGTGGAAGAGTTGGGGGGCCGGCTCTCCCTGGTCGAGATTACGGTCAACTTCATCCTGGTGCTGCTGGAGAACGGTCGAATCGGTGAATACGACGAATACGTCGAGGCGTACACGCAGGTCATGGACCTGCGCGCCGGCATCGTCCGGGGTGTGGTGACCTCGGCGAGGGGACTGGACGCCGAGGTTCGGAATCGCCTCGAAGAAGTTCTCTCGGAGATTTCACGGGCCCGG
>CBDBIN010000005.1:0-105055 GCA_965206125.1 Terriglobia bacterium | reverse complement strand
ACCGGCCTGGACATCGGACGACATCGCGGTGGACGCGGATAACGACTGGGACGACCCGGCTGTGGTGGGCGCCCATGTCTACACCGGCTGGACGTACGATTATTTCTCCCACAGACACGGTTGGGAAGGCATCGACGGCGCGAACGGACGCATGATCAGCATGGTCAATATTGACGGTGCCAATGCCTTCTTTGTTCCCCCGCCGTTTGGCCCGGAAGGCAGAGGCGTTTTCGGTTTCGGTCGGGTTATCGACGAAACGAGCGAGGACCCGTTGACGGTGCTCGATATCGTTGGCCACGAATTAATGCACGGCGTGACGCACTTCTCCGTGAGCAATCGCACCGGAAGCCCCATGGGCCTCTTCAACCCCGTCCCCCTGGACGCGCGACTCGGTCCGGAAAGCTTCACCACCCGCGACGGCGAAACCTACACGTGCGACACCGCACAGTTCCCCGGCTTGGTCGAGACAATGGGCGGGATTGCGGAAGAGCTGGTCCCAGCCTGGTGTGTCGACGGCCGGTTTGTCCTCGCCTCCTCGGGAGACGGCGCCATCCATGAAGCCTACTCCGACATCTTCGGCGAATCCATTGAGTTCTTCTATGAAAGTCAAGGCACCACGGCCGATTACCGCGTGGGCGGTGACACGAAGGGCGGACCCATTCGCTCCATGAGCGACCCCAAGTCGCTCCGTGACGGCTTTTATCCGGACGTCTACCGCGACCGCTACCAGTTCGCCCTCACTCTGGACGAAGAGGAGTTCTGGGACTTCTCCCAGTTCGTATTCGTCGAGGGCGGCTACATCGGCTCTGCCAATGACTTCGGATATGGCGGCGAGCATTGGAATTCGCTGATCCTGAGCCATGCCTACTATCTGGCCGTCGAGGGCGGCACGCACCGCACGAGCGGCGTGACGGTCGAAGGCATCGGGGGAGCCAACCGGGAAGAAATGGAGCGCATCTTCTTCCATGCAATGCGGGACCTGATGCCGGCGTCGGCGCCGTTGCCAATTGCCGCGGAGGTCCTCCGCCAGGCATCAGTGGATCTCGCTCCGGGCAGCGCGGCGGAACAAGCGATCGACCAGGCGCTGCGCGCTGTCGGTCTGCCGCCGAACAGGGAGGGATTCCAGCAGTAGTTCCGGCCCTGGTTAGGCCTTATTACTCTCTACTGGGATTTCCGATTTGCCTTCCCTCGACATGACGATACTACCCTCGCTCATGCCGGCTGCAACCACCTTTGCTGATTGATTCCAAGGCAAGGGAGCGTCCATCTGGATTGCCATTCTGATTCGGACCTGACCTGGAATGAAGACCGAGTAAGGGGCGCGCATCTTGAGCATGGCGGGATCAATCTTGATTTCGCCGTAGAGGATGACCTTCTGATTCCGGCTTACCAGCGACGGTATTCGTGGAAGCGGCATCAGGTTCAGGACGTATGGGACGACTTGGAGATACTCGAAGCCGCAGACTCGCATCTGTTTGGCACGATCGTCTGCCTCGCCGGGCCCCATACCGCCGGGGTCAACCAACTGGAGTTGGTAGACGGTCAGCAGCGGCTCACGACAATCAGTATCCTGCTACACTGCCTGCTCGATCGCCTGAAGTCAGAGAGCCAGGTCGACGACGCGCGAGACTTGGCGCGCCTGCTGAGTGCGAGAGCGCGGGTTGGGAAATCTCAGCCCAAGATCCTGCTCGACTCCCTGGATGCCAAGCAGTTCGCCCGGCACGCCAACGGCGATATGGCCGAGCCGGTTGACAACCCTCAGCTATTGCGGGCGTTCGACTTGCTAAGAAGACGGCTTAAAGATCTGTCTCTTGAACAGGTGGGCGGCCTGTTGTACCGGCTCAAAAATCAGGCCGTCATCATCCGTCTCGACGTCAGCGAGGCCAAAGACGCGTTCAAGTTGTTCGAAACCATCAACAACCGCGGACTTCGATTGAGTGCGACCGATATTATCAAGAACTTTCTTCTTGGCAACGCTGCCAGGTTCGGATCGGCTGCGCTGGATCTTGCGAGAGATCGCTGGGCGCAGATACTTACGGAGTTGGACGACATTGCTATCGACTCTTTTTTTCGCCAGTACATGATGGCGCACCTCGCGAGACGTGTCACGAAAGCCGAAGTCGTCAATGAGTTTCAAACGACATTCATGCGCGAGGTGCAAGAGGCGGAGTCCCTGCCAGAACGAAGTCACTACGCCGACCTTAGCGGCGCGGACGACTCTGACGAGATTGATGACGCTGCCTTCGACGAGGACGAGGCCGCTGACGAGAACAGCGAAGATGAGGACGATGAAAACCGCGCCATCAGCGTGCCGTGCGTGTCATTTTCAACCTTTCTTGAGAACCTGGTCGCTCACGCTCGCGTGTATCGTCAACTGGTAATGTGCGCTACCGGGATCGCCAAGCTGGATCGGCGACTGCGAAATCTTCGCCTGATTCGTGCTCAGCCCAGCTACGGCTTCCTGATGGCATTACGTGCCACCGGGTGTACCGACAAGACTTTCGAAGAAGTCTTGCGGCTGACCGAAACGTTTCTCCTGCGGCGGCACACGACGCGTGAGCGCACCAACGAGAACGAGTCCGTCTTTGCGCAATTGTGTGCAGCCGACCCGCGCGACCCGATGCCAGAGGTTAGCGCCCGCTACAAGGAGTACTGTCCCAGTGACGAGAGATTCAGGCAGGAGTTTGCGGTCGCTCTCTTTCCCAGTCGCCTGATCGACCGCGCGCGCTACTGCTTGGAGCAGTTCGAGATTGCCAGCCAAGGTACCCATCCGGAGCTGCTTCCCGGTGGGCCTGATATCGTTCACATCGAGCATATCATTCCGCAGAAGATCAAGACCAAGCGGGCGAAGAAAGAGTTCGGAGATTGGGTGTTCTACCTAGGCAAGGATGCGGTCAACCTGCATCCCCGATACGTGTCTCGGATCGGCAACCTCACTCTCTTTGCAGGCGAGCTAAACATCAGTGCGTCAAACAACCCCTATCGCCGCAAGAAGAAGGCTCATGCGCAGTCCGCATTCACTCTCACGAAGACACTGCCCGTGGAATATTCGCAGTTCCGGTTCAAGCAGGTGGAGCAGCGCTCCAATGATCTAGCCGACTTGGCCCTCCGCATTTGGCCGACCGTCTAGCGGATATCTGCAGAACTATCTCACCGGAGACGGTAACGTCAGGCCTCCTGCACTGTTGCCGGCTGTCAGCCACGGCCATCTTGGGGTCATTCACCATTGAGTCCTTTAAGGACAGGATAAAACTGTCCGACAAGCTCCTACATATCTACAGCTGTCTTACAGAAGCTGGGCACGGCGGCGTGTTCGTCTGCGCCTGTACGGCGTTAGGTTTTTTGGACCAGTGGACCTCCTGCAGGCACGGCAGGGGGACCCGACGCTTGCAGATGGAAAACCTAGCCCGGATGGGTCACCAATCCGGGAATCGGCTGGTTTTCGGGTACGAGAAACGAATTGCGGCGAGTTCTGAATCCTGGAGTCGGTGGATCGGGGGAATCAGTCGTTGTTGAGGACGTGAGGTCGACTCGTTTGGCACGACAGGGGCATGATTCGGCGTGTGGAGGCAGACCTCGGCCCTGTGCAGATGAAGAAGTGAGTTTTTCGGTTGTGGGTGAATCGTGTCGTCAGCAACGAAGCGGAATCGACTGCAGGTTCCGCATGATAAGGGCGAAGGTTTCGGGATAGGGATAGGCCTCCGACATCGAGATCCAGACGTTGCGGACCGTCAGGCGGATTCGGGTGCCGATTTTGAGAAGCTTCAGACGGATGGTCCCGCACTGGGCATGGGCCATCGCGGTATCTTTGAGCCCGAGGCGTCGCAGGGCATGCATGAGCATGTACGCAGCTGAGGAGAGATAGAGCCGGAGCTGATTGGCGCGCATGGTCGCCGCGCTGGTCCGGTCCGCAAATAGGTCCAACTGCTGTTCCTTGATACGGTTCTCCATGTCGCCCCGCGCGCAGTAGAAGTCCTCATACAAAGCGCGGGCTTGGAAGCGTTCCGGCGGCAGGGAGGTCACGATGAATCGGGGATTGGCGCCCTTGTCCAGGAACTCCGCCTTGCCGACGACGCGTCGCGCGCGGGTCCAGCTGTTTAGAGTCCGGTACTGGAAATCCTTAAACACCCGCGCCGGTTTACCGGTGGCGTTAAACTCCGCTTCCGCCTGAACCATTTCTTCAGCGATTTCTTGCTTGAGACGACTGTTCTTGGCCAACCCGATCACATAATCGACCGGATGGGATTCACACCAGGCGAGCAGTTCATCCCTGCAAAAGCCCGAGTCGGCCCGGATGATGATCGATACTGTGGGCCACACCTGTCGGATCTGACCGGCGATGCGCTCTAACTCATCCACCGCTCCGTCGGCCCCGTCAATGTTGGAACGCCGGAGCCGGGCGCACAGCAGATGTTCTCCCGAGAAGATGTACAACGGCAGGTAGCAGTAGTTGCCGTAGTAGCCGTGAAAGAACCGTCCTTCCTGGTTGCCATGGATCGTATCGTCGGTGGCATCCAGGTCCAGAACGATCTCAGAGGGCTCCGATTCGTGGGCCGCGATAAACGCGTCGACCATCCACCGGTCGATCTTGTCGCCATCCATGGCGATCTTCTTGTACCGCTCCTGGCCATCGACCTGCTCTGCGGTCAGTTCCAACCGGTTCAGCGTGCACTTGCCTGCCAACGCCTTTCCCCGGTCTCCGGCCTGCCGCCGGTTTTCCCCCAGCGGATCGGCCTTCTCCACCGCCACGGCCAGCATCGGATCGGTCCGTAGCTGGTCGTGGTCGTTCAGGTCCTCATAGCCCAAGCACAGTCCATAAATCCGCTGGCCCAACAACTCCTTCACGCTGTGTTCGATCAACCTCGGGTCCCGGTGATCGGTAAAACACTGCTCCAGTCCGGCGATCAAACCCGTCCGCTTCTCGACTTCCCTCAACAGCAGAACACCCGCGTCGGAGGTGATCTTTCCGCCGTCGAATCGCGCCTTCACTTTCCGTTGAAAAAGTCCGTGAAATTCGAACGTGGCTTGGTTACACTCTGCTCTCATAAGGGCCGTCTCCGTTTGGGTTTTTAAACGTTTCTCGTCAAACGCTTTATGCCAAACAGGGCGGCCTTTTCTGGTCCTATCCGTGAAATATAGGGGTTAGTTGTTCCGAGACCGTCTAACGACTCAGTTCGGGTATACCGGTCACGGCTCGAAACGGCTTATGTTGTCATCCAGTTCAGTTTTTCCGGATCGAACGATTCTCCTTTCTTCCAAAGCGTCAGGACCAGCGCGGCGATCTTGCGGGCCAGGGTGACCCGTGCCATTTCCGCCCGCATCCCGCGCTGTTGGAGACTGTCCAGGTAAATCCGGTACAGCTCGTTTTGTCGCCCCGATGCCGCCGCTGATAAAAACACGGACTTCAATCGGCGATTGCAGTTCTCATTCAATCCGCGCGTGGCTACCGGTTTCCGCCGTCGCACCACACGCCCACTCTGCATCTCGTACTCTGCGCTCATGTGTGTCACCACCGCCAGGCCACTGTAGCTCCAGAACAGGAGAGAGAAAACGTCGATTTCTGGCGTCGGTTTGCATACCCGTAGATTAAGATATGGAGGCTCGATCGGCAGTGAAAGCTCTGATTCTCGATGGTTTCCTGCGACAAGCGATGTTCAGAAAATGCAGACTTGGCGTGAGGGGGATTGCACTCTTATTGGTGTTGGCTGCGGCCCTCTTCTTACCCAAACCGGCGTCCGCACAGGGTGGACCTGGATTTCTGTTTGCTCAGCCTCGCGCTTCGGTTGGCGCGAGGTTTGGCTACAGCTTTCCCGCGGTGGGTAGTGACCTATTTGACTTCACTCGTCAACAGTTCACCCTCGACGACAGCGACTTCCGAAGTCCCTACCTTGGAGGCGAAGTCGCGGTACGCGTGGCTGAACGCGTGGACGTCGTCGTCGACTTCGGCTGGGCTCGCAGTAAGCGTTCCTCCGAATACCGTGATTGGGAGGATCTGGACGACCTACCGATCGAGCAGGAAACGACATTCGAACGGATATCGATGGTCTTTGGCGCGAAGTACTACCTCACGTCCCGCGGCCGGGCTGTCGGGCAGTTTGCGTGGATTCCAAGTCGGATCACGCCGTTCGTCGGTGCGGGTGCAGGCGTGATGTGGCATGAGTTCGCACAAGTCGGTGATTTCGTCGACTTCGACACCCTCGATGTCTTCGCCGACCGTCTCCTGACGTCGGGCGCGTCGCCGATCCTGGACGCGCGTCTGGGAGCCGACTTTTCGATCAGCCGCCGCGTGGTCCTCGTGGGCGAGGCGCGGTATAATTTTGGAAGCGGTTCGACCGGCGGCGACTATGTCAGTTTCGCCGATACCGACCTGTCGGGTTTCAAGCTAGTATTGGGCGTTTCGTTCCGCTTATAGTCGGAGATAAGGACAGGACCAAAATGATGAAGAGACTTGGACACAGCGTTGGAATCCTCGGAATCGGCGCGCTGTTGGCAGCCGCTCTCGCACTGCCGGTCGACGCCCAGCAGATCCACCCGTGGCAGGCGTTCCTCGGTTGCTGGATGCCTGCCGACCAAGGAACCGGGGACGGAGTCCTGTGTTTCCGGGCGGCCGGCGACGCCGTCGAAGTGACCAGCGTCGTTGCCGGTCAAGTGACCTCCACCGAGCTCCTCGTGGCAGATGGCCAGCCCAGGACCGTTCTGACGGACGGCTGTACCGGCTCCAAGACGGTCGAGTTCTCATCGGATGGCCGTCGCGCCTTTACCAGTTCGGGCGTTGCGTGTGCGGACGACACCCGCTCGAGTTCGGGCGTGATGACGTTCGTCGCGCCAAACCGGTGGGTTGATGTGCGCTCGATCGCAATCGGCGGAGAACACGTCTCCTGGTTGCAGGAATACCACCCGGTCGACCGGGAGTGGTTCGTCGAGCACGCCATCGAGGATCCGTCGGCGTCGGACTTCCTAACTGTGCGGGTGAGGCGCGCGCTGGCGGCTCAGCCGATCGGGACCGGCGAGGTCGAAGAAGCAGCGTCGCGGGTTGGGGCGGGTGCCTTTCAAATGTGGGTTGCGGTCCAGCCGGCCGAGTTCGATCTTGGCGCTGATGAATTGGTGCGCCTGGTCGACAGAGGTGTTCCGGAGTCTGTGATCGACGTGATGGTTGCCGCGTCTTACCCGGATCGCTTCGTGCTGTCTCTCGACGGTACCACCACGGTAGCCGAGGCGGAACCCGACCCAGCCGGTGTGCCGTTTGCCGGCCTGTATCGCGGCGGGTTTCGGAGCTACTCGTTCGATCCATTCTTGATACCCCGATTCTACTCCTACGGTCCATTCGGGTATCCGGACTCCAGGTACCTCTTTGGCTCGGGCGGATTCTACACCTATTCCGGTTACGTTTCGGCCCCCATTGTCGTCGAACCGCGCACTCCTTCCTCGCAGGGCAGAATGGTCAACGGCCAGGGTTACAGCCGCAATCCCTCGTCTCGATCTGCAGGGTCCGTCGGCGGTGGTTCGTCCTCGTCGTCCTCGAGCGGAAGTTCCTCATCATCTGTGAGTTCCTCGACCGTGGGAGGTTCCTCATCAAGCGGGAGTTCTACGTCTGGGACTTCGACCGGCCGAACCGCAAGGCCGCGGTGCCGGGGGGCGGGATGCGGCCGATGACGCTCTTCCAACGGCCGAACTGCGTTTCTATCCGGCTCCGCTGGTTGTACGCCTGCTAAACCATGCGACCGTTGTTGCAGATCTGGGCAATATGGCGATCCCTCACACTGAAGGGCTGTTCCATGGCCTGATGCTCCAGGGAGCCAACGGCCTTCCCCAGAAGATCTTAAAAATTTAGAAGTCTCTGAAACCGTACGGGTTGGGCAGGCACCCGGAACCTCTCCTCTTTACTCACTGTCAGGGAGCGAACCGGCATTATATGATTTCCCGGATATTTCCGGCCCGGCTGACGATGAATGATAAAGGAGGTGATTTCAAGGGGTCGATGCAACACTTCACATAAGAGGTTCTGGTGCAGACAGCCAACGGGGATCGGCGATAATGCGTTATGGCGCATCAGAAAACTGAGCGGAATCCTCTATTTGCTGGACGTTGGTTCGAAGACGACATCATTCTCCTCTGCCTTCGCTGGTATTTTCGCTTCAAACTCAGCTACCGGGATTTGGTCGTGATTCTTGGTGAGCGGGGCTTGTCGATTTCGCACACCACCATCTTGCGTTGGGTGGTTCGCTATGCGGAAACGTGCGAAAAGCGATGGCACCGGTTCGAGCGGCCAGTGGGTGGAAGCTGGCGGGTCGATGAGACGTTCATCAAGGTTCGAGGCCAGTGGATGTATCTGTACCGCGCCGTGGACGGACAAGGCAACACCGTGGAGTTCTATCTGAGTCGAACACGCGGCATTGCGGCGGCGAAGGCATTCTTTCGCAAGGCACTGAAGCATCATCCGGAGCCGCACAGTATCACCTTGGATGGCCACCAGCCGAGCCATAGCGCCCTGCGGCGCATGGGAATGAACGGTGAGTTCAACTTCCGGGGCCAGAACGCAGTGAAGATTCGTTGCTGCCAATACCTGAACAACGTGGTGGAGCAGGACCACCGCCGGGTGAAGGGGCGATTGCGGCCGATGTTGGGATTCAAGACATTCTACAATGCGCGGCGCGTGATCATCGGGATCGAGCTGGCACAGAAGATTCAGAAAGACCAGTTCGCAATTCCGATCACATTGCGGTCGAATCCCGCAGTGCTCTGGCGCTACGTCATGGCCGGATAGTCCACGTCGCGACAGTGCGCTCCTGGTTTATCACTCCGACGATCCTATCTGCACCAGAACCCGATGCGGTGGGCGTCGCGCCGGACGTGCGGTCGGTCGCCCTGGCGCTGGATGACCGGATGATCATCGATCGAATCCAGACGATGGACCAGGTGCGTGGCAGCCTGGTGGCGGACGAACGCTTCGCGACCCTGATGCTGGGTATGTTCTCTGCGATTGCACTGGTGCTCGCTGCGGCGGGTATCTACGGCGTGATGTCCCATGCCGTCGTCCGTCGCACCGGGGAGATCGGGGTGCGCCGGGCGCTGGGCGCCAGGGGACAGGATCTCGTACTGATGGTCCTCGGGCAGGGCTTTCGGCTGATCGGGGCCGGGATCGCACTCGGAATGCTTGGTTCTTTCCTCTTGACTCAAATACTGTCGAACCGGCTCTGGGGCGTGTCGGAGGCCGACCCGTGGACGATGACTGCTGTTGCCTTGCTGTTGGCGGCAATCGGCCTATTGGCGTGCTATGTGCCGGCAAGAAGAGCTACCCGCGTGGACCCCATGATCGCGCTACGCTATGAATGACGGGTAGACTCCGGCAAACCCGCTTGATCGAGGAGAAGGCGATGATATGGATGAAACGAACTACTCTCGCAGTCGTACTGCTTCTGGTCGCTCTCACTCCCGCCCGGGCCGGTCAACGGCGCAACATCGTACTGGATCTCGGCAACGGGGAGGAACTGCCCCTGACGGTAATCCTGCCCAGCCTGTACGAAGAGGACGGCGAACATCCTGTGATCTTCGCCCTGCCTCCGGGCGCGGGGGACCGCAACATGGTCAACGCCATCCTGGCGAACTACTGGACGGATGAAGGCGACCGTCGCGGCTACATCATGGTCTCGCCCGCAGTCCTGGGACGGAGCCTCGAGGGGCGCGGCAACGAAGTGCTGGACGCCGTGTTCACCTGGATGGACGAAAACCTCAGCTACGACCGTACGCGAGTGACTCTGGCCGGTCAGTCCAACGGCGGCCTCGGCGCCTTTTTCGCCGCGCGGATGCAGCCGGACCGTTTCGCGACGATCGTGGTCATGCCGGGCGGATACGGCGGCCAGGGCGATCTCGATGCGCTCAAGGACAAGCCTGTCTGGCTGATCGTCGGCGAGCGCGACACATCATTCGTTCAACTCGCCCACCGTACAAGGGACTTCCTGGTCCTTGCGGGCGCCCAACCGCGCCTGGACATCCTCCCCGGCCGGGGTCACGTTTTCCCGTACCCGAGCGATACGCTCTACGATTGGATCGAGTCAAAGACGAATCCCGACTAACAGAACCCAGAGCGGTAGCGACGGGCAAGATCCGTTCCTTGCACCGGACCGTACCGATCTGCCGGTCACTACCGTTCCCGGTTCTGTCGACCCGCTTACCCCGACGGCCCCTCCCGTTCCTTGTCCCCCGAGACTAATCTGGGTACCTCACTCGACAGTAGCCATCCGTGCGGCATAAGATTTCGCACATGAAAGAACACGCCTCGACGGCACCGAACATCAAACCCGTACATCTGGACTGGCCAGTCTTTGGAGTGAGCGGCGGGATCATCGTCCTGTTCATGGTCGCGGCGCTCTACGACATCCAGATGGTAGATTCCGTCGTCAACGTGGCGTTCGCGTTCTCGGTCAAGTACTTCGGGCCGTTCTGGCAGGTGCTCCTCCTGGCAACGTTCGGCGTCTCGCTGGCCCTGGCGTTCTCGCGGTATGGCAATGTGCGACTGGGAGGCGTCGACACACCCGAGATGAGCACGTTCCGGTGGCTCGCGATCATCATGTGTACCCTGCTCGCGGCGGGTGGTGTGTTCTGGTCCTTCGCCGAACCGATGTACCACTTCATGACGGTTCCCCCGTCGTTCCCCGGTGTGGAGGCGGCGACGCCGGCAGCGGTCGGA
Organism: Terriglobia bacterium; assembly: GCA_965206125.1. Classification (GTDB taxonomy): domain Bacteria; phylum Acidobacteriota; class Terriglobia; order 20CM-2-55-15; family 20CM-2-55-15; genus CAXWPM01. The sequence continues at coordinate 94,368 of CBDBIN010000005.1, read as the reverse complement.
CCTGCCCTGGCGCAGGCACACCATCACTGGGGCTTTCTCTCGTGGGCGATCATCGGAACTCTTGGCTCGATCGTCGCGATGTACACCCACTACCACCTCGGCCTCCCGCTCAAGCCGCGTTCTCTGCTGTATCCGGTCCTCGGAGAGCGGGCGCTTCACGGTTGGATCGGAACGGCCGTGGACGCGGCGTCGATTCTCGCGGTCGCGGCAGGAACGATCGGACCCATCGGTTTTCTCGGCCTTCAGCTCAGTTATTCGCTCGAACAGTTGATGGGCATCCCGGACGTGTACGCCACGCAGTTGACGATCGTGGCCGCGTTGGTGGCAATCTACACGATCTCCGCGATCACCGGCATCACTCGCGGGATCCAGATCCTCAGCCGATTCAACGTGCTTCTGGCTGTGGCACTGCTCGCCATCATCATCCTCACCGGTCCGGGCGGCTTCGTCATCGACGCGTTCTTCACGTCTTTCGGCCTGTACCTGAACAATTTCTTTACGATCGCCACGAACCGAAGCGATCCGACCTGGCTCGGAGCCTGGAGCATTTTCTTCGGCGGCTGGTTTCTCGGCTACGGACCGCTGACCGCGATGTTCATCGCGCGCATTTCCCGGGGACGGACGATCCGGGAGATGATGGTCGCGATCGCTATCGTGGCCCCGATCGTGACCAACTTCTGGTTCACGATCCTCGGTGGCGCGGGCATCTATTACGAGTTGGCTTCGCCTGGCAGCGTGTCCGGGCCCCTCAATGACGGAGGATTGCCGGCCACGATGCTGGCCGTAGTCCAGCAATTGCCGCTCGCGGGTCTGCTCGTGCCTGCATTCCTGGTCCTGATCGTCGTGTTCCTGGCCACAACGGGAGATTCGATGTCGTTCACGATGGCGATGGCGGTCAGCGGATCCGATTCGCCCCCAACGTCAGTCCGTGTCTTCTGGGCCGTCATGATGGGGGCCGTCGGTGCGATTCTCCTGCGCCTGGGCGACGGAGGGATCGGCGCCCTGCAGAACTTCATCGTCGTGACCGCCGTGCCGGTATCGCTGATCCTGTTGCCACTGCTCTGGACCGCTCCGAAGGTGGCGGCTGAACTGGCGGCCGAGCAGTTCGGAAAGACCGAGAACACTGCCAGGACCCCGGCCGACTGAGGAAAGCCTCGTCCCCGATCCCCCGGATTTTCCGGAACAAGAACTCCAATCTCGGCCAGAAACTCCAGAGTCCAGATGGATTCGGTGTCAAGAAGTCCAATCGACTATACTCAAAATCTGCCAAGACCTAGTCTTGTGGGGGTTCAAGTCCCCGTCCGGGATTGATTTCACAGAACTACGCCGAAGGCGTAGCCACTGCCCCGATCAGAACCAACGGGACACGACTTCAAACGGAACTTTCTTCATCCCGTAGACAGTGGAGTGTTCCCGCGAGTTGATCTCGAACTTGATCCTCAAAGTGAGCGGAGGCACGTCTTCGGAATCGAAGCGGTAAACGAAAGTAACGCGCCCCTCGATTTGTTTCCATCGCGGCGTCCCGAGCCATGGGTCGAAGACTTCGCGCAGGGCTTCCATCACAAGTCCTGCCGGTTCGGCCACTAACTGTACAAGGTCGATATCCTCGGAGTAGCGAGCCGGCGGCCTCAGATGAAGTTTGTAGAGAGCGGTGTCGCCGCGAAACGCGACAGCTTCCTTGAGCACCGGATGCGAAAAGATTTCGACCAGCGCCCGGCTGATAACAAGATCCTGCTCAACCTGGAAATCCTGAACCCAGGGAGCCTCCTGCCTCCACTCCGTGATGTAGTCGCGTGGAATCATGCCAACTCCGGCTCGATCCTGGTATTGATGTAAAGCTTCCACTCACGATCACGCCGCGCGCGTTTCGTTGACGCACTGGACAAGAGCGGGGCAGTTCGCCGTACGCGTTTGTGGAGATACGCTTTGAGGGGGTCCGGTTTGTCGTCGGCGCCGTACCAAAGATTTCAATGCCGCCCAAGTGAGACGGGTGGAGCGGTCTTCATGAGGCGAGCGAAGCGTGAAAATTCGCAACCAAACTGTGGGTCGCGCCAGGCCGCAAAAGTGTGCTAATAACGTTGCTGCGGTTAGACTTAACGTCTATAGCCCAATTTATCGCATGGCCGCCGGTTCGGTTTATCGCGCGATACTGGGGCATGATGTGGCGGTGATCGCAATAATCGGTGCGATTCGTTGATGGTTGTTCGCGTCTTGGATTGACGTGCAAATTAAGGGGATAGGGGATCCGATGCCAAAGGAAATCCGCTTCGCAGCCTTTGCCCGCGAGATCGCCATCCATCAATGGGTCATCAGCTACAATGCGCTGGTTCCCAAGATTGAAACCGACGCCGATGGTGTCGACATTCCCTACCAACCGCCCAAGCTCAAGCTTCGCCCAGCTGAGATTTACAGGGTGGTCGCGCCCTACGCGAGCGTTCGCTTTATGGAACAGCTCAAGTCGGTCTTGCCCTTGGCCGTCTACCTGGTGCTGTTCCAAATCCTGATTCTCCGGCAGCACGTCGAAGATTCCTGGATCATCACGGGCGGCCTGTTCTCGGTGATTGTCGGCCTCATGCTGTTCATGGAGGGGCTGAAGGTTGGGCTCATGCCGTTTGGCGAGACAATCGGCAACATCCTGCCGATGAAGTCGCCCCTCCCCGTCGTGCTCTTGATTGCCTTCCTGCTTGGCATCGGCGTGACCTTCGCCGAACCCGCCATCGGCGCCCTCAAGACCGCCGGCTCGATCATCAACGTCGAGCGCGCGCCCATATGTCTATACGCTGCTCAATGACTGGTCCGACGTGCTGGTTCTGGTTGTCGGCGTCGGGGTGGGGCTTGCCGCCGTGCTCGGCACGCTCCGGTTTATCTATGGCTGGAGCCTGAAACCATTCATTTACTTGACGCTGATTCCCACGGTCGGGCTGACGGCCTACTTCATGACCGATCCCGAGCTCAGCAAGATTCTCGGCCTGGCCTGGGACAGCGGCGCGGTAACCACGGGGCCCGTGACGGTGCCGTTGGTCCTGTCGCTCGGCATCGGTATCGCGTCCGCCGCCGGCAAGGGCGACTCCTCGTTGTCGGGATTTGGCATTGTTACCCTCGCCTCTCTGTTCCCGGTCATCGGCGTCCAGACGCTGGCCCTCTATGTCGCGCAGACGACCACACCGGAGGCGATCATCGCGGGCGCCGCGCTCGCCGGGAGCGGCGGCGCCGTGCCGTGGTACGACCAAACGCCGTTCGTGGAGGTTGTCCTGGGCTTGCGCGCGATCGTGCCGCTTGTGCTGTTCCTGTTGCTCGTGATGTTTGTCGTGTTGCGTGAGCGGATCGCCAAGCCCGGTGAGATAGCTTACGGCATCACCCTGGCGGTGGTCGGTATGATCATTTTCAACCTCGGGCTCACCTATGGATTGGCCAAACTGGGTGGGCAGTCGGGGGGACTGGTGCCCGCCGCGTTTACGGCGATCGACCTTGTCAATGACTCGCCGTTCTATGCCTTCGCGCTTGGCCTGTTCATCGCCGTCGCCTTCGCCTGGGTTCTCGGCCTCGGCGCCACGCTTGCCGAGCCAGCGCTGAACGCCCTGGGCATGACGGTGGAGAACCTGACCAACGGAGCATTCCGCAAATCCGTGCTGATGTATGCGGTGTCCTTCGGCGTCGGGACCGGGATCGCCATCGGCGTTCTCAAGATCATCTTTTCGATCCCCATCGCCTACCTGCTTATCCCGGGCTACCTGGCGGCGGTCGTGCTGACCGTGCTGTCGACGGAAGAGTTCGTCAACGTCGCCTGGGATAGCGCCGGCGTGACCACCGGGCCGGTCACCGTGCCGCTGGTGCTTGCCATGGGCCTGGGTTTCGGCGAGGCGCTCGGCGCCATCGAGGGCTTCGGCATTCTCGCCATGGCGTCCATCGGACCCATCGTCGCGGTTCTCTCTGTCGGCCTGTGGGTGCAATTCAAGATCAGACAAAGGCACAAGGTCGCCGAGCAACGTATGGAAGAAATTGAGGTCGAAGCATCATGAGCAGAGGCGAAATCATCGTTCTGACCGACGTCGCCCAGATCACCTGCATCGTACAGAAGGGCCGGGCCGACAAAATCATCGAAGCGGCCCAGGAAGCCGGCGCTCAGGGCGCCACCGTGCATTACGCGCGCGGCGGTGGCGTGCGGGAGCGCCTGGGAATTCTCGGTCTCGCCATCGAAGCCGAGAAAGAGGTGGTAATCGTCATTGTCTCGACCGACCAGGTCGACCGCGTGTTCGAGCACATGTACTCGGCAGGCGGACTCGCCACGCCGGGAATGGGCATGATTTACGTAACGCCGCTTGATAAGGCGGCGACCTACGTGCCTCACGACATCGTCGAAAAACTCGCCACGCGGACCGACAGCGGGCAGGATGCGGCGGCGGCATCCGATCAGGCACAACAGTGACGGCTAGAGCAATGGCGACCAACGGCCACAAGCTCATTACCTGCCTGCTCCCTCTGCGGGTGGCATTACCGCTGGTAAAGTCCCTAGAGACGGAGAAGGGTATCGCCACGGCGCATGTCGGTAACGCCCGCGGCGTGGGCAAGCTGACGTCTTCCGCCCGCCGCCAACTCGGCGATCAAACGGAGAAACAGGTCCTCACGGTGGTCGTCGATGAGAGCGAGGCTGACGATATTTTTTCGTTTCTCTATTTCGAAGGCGGCATCAACGAACCCCACGGTGGAATGATTTTCATGTCGCCTGTGGAAAACTACGTGCCGCTGATTCTGCCCGACGTTCCCGAAGAGGAAGACTAGCTGCGATTCCCTGTGGATCGTCAATCACTTCCTCGACCTGCTCGAGGGCGCTGGCTATCACCAGCTTGAATACCGCGCCTTCGGCTTTCCCTTTGACGATCGCTACAGCGCTTCAAGGAAGGCATCCAGATCATCCACGGCCCGCAGTACGACGGCGAAGTGGATTTCGTCGGCGACTACCACTCATCCAGGGAATGCGTGCTCAAGCCCCGTGACGGCCCCCGACCCGCCGGACCACTCATCATGATCGGCACCCTGGACCCGAAGATGCTTACGCTGACCGCCCAATACGCCGACATCTGGAACGCCTACTGGAACGATATGGCGAACAGTCCCGCGGGCGCGTAGATTCGATTGATCGATTACCACCAGGAGGAGACAACCATGCCGATGAAGAATCCACCTGAGCCTGCCGCATTGTTGGCCAAGACTGCATCGAGGCTCTTGAACTGAAGTAACCAAGGCAGCCGAACTACTGGGCTTGACGCGCCAGAAGGCCGGGCGATGGCGGGATCGTTTCGTGAAACATGGACTGGCAGGGATCGAAAAGGACGCGTACCGAAGTGGACGGATTCCCTCGATCAGCGCCCGGAAGCGGGCCCGGATCGTGAAGAAGACGACTGAAGAGAAGCCCCCTAACGCCACGCATTGGAGCCGATCTTTGATGGCGGCAGCGACCGGGGTCAGCGATGCCACAGTCGGAAGGATTTGGCGGGCCCATGGGCTGAAGCCTCATCTGACACGAACCTTCAAAACGAACTCGGGTGACATCGACATCGACTACTCCATCACCACCGAGGGGGCAATCCGCCGCAACCGGCTCCAGGGCCAGGTAAACGGCGGCGGAGTCGAGATCCATCTGCGGACCAGCTCGGGCAGCATCACGATCGAGTAGTTTCCCGACAAGGCGGGCGTCGTTGATGTCCGCCATATCCCCCATCCAAAAAGCGGGAACTTCTCCCATCCGATCACCGTATTCCATCCCGTGACGGGAGGACTACGATGAAGCTGCTGCTCCAGGACATGTGGTATGCCTACCGCATGTTCATCAAGAGTCCGGGTTTCTCTGCCGTGGCCGTGCTCGCGCTCGCTCTGGGGATCGGCGCCAACACCGCAATCTTCAGCGTGGTCAACGCCGTGTTGCTGCGCCCCCTGCCTTACGAGGAGTCGGATCGACTGGTTTCGGTCGCCCGCGGGTTCGAAGGAGCCGGTCGAAGCGATTCGGTCTCCATGACCAAGTTCGTATTCTGGCGGGACAACAACCAGGTGTTCGACGGACTCGGCGCCTACGACATCCTCGGCGCGGGCCACAACCTGACCGGCGGCGATCGGCCCGAACGTATCGCGAGCATCCGCGTGTCGACGGAACTGTTTCCGGTCCTTGGTGTGGAACCGCAGGCCGGACGCAACTTCATCCCCGCCGAGGGCGTCCCCGGAGCGGCGCCGGTAGTCATCATCAGCGACGGCCTCTGGAAGCGGCGCTTCGGGGGCGAGCCTTCCCTGATCGGAGGGTCCATCCCGTTGAGCGGAACACCACACACGGTGGTCGGGATCATGCCGCCAGGTTTCCAGTTCACTCCTGTGTCCGATGTGTGGACACCGCTCCAGCCGGTCGCCGATGCCGAGGACCAGGCGAACCTGATCGCTCTCATCGGACGATTGAAACAGGGCATGACGCCCGAGAGCGCCAGTGCCGGCCTTGAAAGTCTGGCCGTCGGTTTCCGGGAACAGTACCCTGCGCTGATGAGCGAGCAGGAGTCGATCAGCGCGATCGGCTACCACGAGAACCTGGTCGACGACATCCGACCTGCTTTGCTGGTGCTGCTCGGCGCGGTGGCGTTCGTCCTCCTGATCGCCTGCGCCAACGTTGCAAACCTCTTGTTGTCGCGGGCAGCGTCCCGACGGCAGGAGATCGCAGTTCGGACGGCTCTCGGGGCGCCGCGCGTCCGTCTGATACGGCAGTTGCTCACCGAAAGCGCCATGCTCGCGCTCGTCGGGGCAGCAATCGGCCTCACGGTGTCCTACTGGGGGCTTCAGCTTCTCCTCTCGCTGAGTCCCGCGAACCTGCCCGAGCTGATGTCGATCTCGATCGACGCCCGCGTCATGCTCTTTACGCTCGGAATAGCACTCGCGACCGGCTTACTGTTTGGAGTGGTTCCCGCCTTGCAGATCTCGAAGCAGAACCTGCGCGACACGTTGCACGAGAGTGGAACGCGTACGGGGCGCGGGAGGACGGCGAATCCGGGGAGCGCTGGTGGTCGCCGAGATCGCGCTCTCACTCGTGCTGCTGATCGGAGCGGCGCTCCTGCTGCGCAGCTTCTCCCAATTGCGCGACGTCGATCCCGGATTCGACGCGCCGAACGTCCTGACGATGCAGATGTCGATGACGGGAGGACGCTACGACACCTCGGAAGATCTGGACGGTCTGTTCCGGTCCGCGCTGGATCGGATCCGCATGCTGCCCGGCGTGGAGGCCGCAGCGACGGTGACGAATCTGCCGACCGAACCCGGTCCCGATCTGCCGTTTGAGATCGAGGGCCGGCAGATGGAGGAAGGTGAGTTCCTGGGCGCTCAATGGCGCAGCGCGACGCCCGAGTACTTCGAAGCGATGGGAATCCCCCTGGTGCGTGGCCGCGTCTTCACCGAAGGCGAGACGCCGGCATCGACGCCGGTGATCCTCATCAACGAAATGCTCGCCGCCAGAGACTTCCCCGATCAGGATCCTATCGGCCAGATGATTACGGTCGGGCGCGTCATGGGTCCGGGCTTCGAGGATCCGCCGCGCCAGATCGTCGGGATTGTCGGCGACACGCGGGAATTCGGCCTGGATCAACCCGCCCCGGCGACCTTGTTCGTTCCCTACCCACAGGTCCCCGATCAATTGATCGCGCTCGCCAACACGCTGCTGCCTGTGGTTTGGGTCGTGCGGACTCGCGAAGAACCGCTCTCGATGAGCGCACCGGTTCAAGAGGCGATTCTCGGTGTCGACAGCAATCAGCCTGTGTCCAATATTCGTTCGATGGAGCAGGTCATGGGCGCGTGGATGGCACGAAGCGAGTTCAACACGTTGCTGCTATCGATCTTTGCCGGGGTCGCTCTGTTCCTGGCCGCCATCGGCATCTACGGCACGATGTCCTATGCGGTCAGCCAACGCACGCACGAGATCGGGCTCCGGATGGCGCTGGGCGCAGGTGGGCAACAGATGCTGGGCCTCGTGGTCCGCCAGGGCATGATCCTCGCGGCGGCAGGCGTTTTCATCGGACTCGGCGCGGCGTTCGGGCTGACACGGGTGCTGGCGGGCTTCCTGTTCGGGATCGGCGCGACCGACACGCCCACGTTCGCTGGTGTGGCAGCGATGCTCGTGTTGATCGCGTTCGTGGCTTGTTACCTGCCCGCTAGACGCGCTACTCGAGTCGACCCGATGATTGCGCTACGGTATGAGTAGCGCTTAGGGCCGCCACACGACCCTGCTCAGTCAGAACCCGGAGCCGTAGCGACGGGGTCGGGAATGTAATTCCCAAACGCAAGGAAATCACCCGGTCGCTACCGCTCCACCGCAGAACCAGAGTCACACGGTCGCTACCGCTCCACCGCGGAACCAGAGTCACCCGGTCGCTACCGCTCCCGGTTCTGTTAGGGATCGACTTGGTCGGCGCGGAGGCCGTGGTAAAGTCGGGTCCACCTGGAGGACACACCGACCGATGACACCCGCACCCATTAAGCCTGAGATAAAAATTGACGCGTTCGACGCCGTGGACATCAGAGTTGGCACAATCGAACGAGTCGAGGATGTCGACGGTTCGGACAAACTCCTGCGCCTGATCGTCGACTTCGGCGACCATAAGCGGACCATCCTGGCCGGCATGAAGCAGGAACGCCAGGACCCGCAAGAGGTCGCAGGCCGGCAGGCCCTGTTCGTGGTGAACCTTAAACCGAGGAAGATGATGGGCGAACTTTCCGAAGGAATGCTCTTCGACATCGGCTATGCCGATGGTGTCGACCCCGCATTGCTCGTTCCCGAAAAACCAATTCCGAACGGCTGCCGCGCGGGCTGACAGTAGTGGTCTACTCGTATTTCAGCGTCGTCAACGGGTCGACATCGACTGCTCTCCGCGCCGGAAGATAGCTCGCAATCGCGGCGATCAACAGGAGGCCGAGAGGCACGGCTGCGAAGCTGACCGGGTCGGTCGCGCTCACGCCAAATAGCAAGCCCTCTGCAAAGTGCGCTCCGAGGAGAGCCACCCCGAGACCAATTCCCACTCCGATCAGCGCCGGCAACAGCCCCTGCCTGACTACCATCCGAATGATTTCCGGCGATCCCGCGCCGAGGGCCATCCGGATTCCAATCTCACGATAGCGCTGCGTCACACTATAGGAGACGATCCCGTAAATGCCGACTGCCGCGAGCACCATGGCAAGCAAGGCGAACGTCGCGGGCAGTGCGGTGAGGAACCTTCGTCCCGCGACAGTTCCGGCAACGCGCTCCTCCATCGTAAAGACGTCGCGCATCGGAAGAAGAGGATCCTCGGCCCAGATCCGTTCACGCACTGCCGGCATCAGCGAAGCAGGGTCCCCGTCTGCGGCCAGTATGAAAACCATCGTCCGCGTAGCCCGCTGGCTGAGGGGAGAGTAGACTTCAGGCGAAGCATCGACTTCCAAGCCGAAGTGACGAACGTCTCCAACGACCCCAACGATCGTGCTCCAGTCGGACGAATTATCGTAGTTGCCCCATTTGAATGGTTTCCCCAACGGGTCTTCGTCCGGCCAGTAGCGCGACGCCATCGCGTCGTTGATGACGACGACGGGCGGGGCTGACGCATTGTCGCCCCGGTCAAAGGCGCGACCCGAGATGAGCGGCACACCCATGGCCCGGAAGTAGTCCCCTGCAACGCGCCTTTCTTCCGCACAAGGGCTCTCTCCGATCGGAAACGGCTCCCGGTCACCCAGAGAAAACCCGTCGCAGGAATAGCTTTGGCTGAGCGGAACGCGGTTCACCGCTCCCACGCGGCCCACACCGGGAATCGACGCGAGGCTGCGGTGGATCGCGTCGTAGAATGCCGCAACTTCGACAGCACTCGCGTACCGCGCCGCCCTAGCATACAGCTTCACGGTCGCGACGTTCTCCGTTTTGAACCCCGGATCGACATCGAGCAATTGTCCGAGGCTGCGGGCGAGCAATGCCGCGCCGATCAACAGGACGACGGCGAGCGACACCTCGACGGTGACCAGGAAACGTCCGAAGAATCCCCTGCCCCGCCCCATGCTGTGGGCTCCCGCCCCATGAAGTGCACTGTCTGGTTGAGATTGCGAAGCCCGTATCGCCGGCGCAAATCCAAAAACCAACGCGGTAACCAGAGATACTGCAACTGTAAACGCCAGGACGCGGCCGTCAATACCGGCGGTGGCGGGCACGAGACCAGCAGGCCCCAAAGCCTTTAGAATCGGTATCGACCGGCTGGCCAGAAACAATCCGGTACCGGCACCGACAAATGACAGGACCGTGCATTCGGTGAGCAACAAACGGACGATCCGACCCCTCCGGGCGCCCAGGGCCTCGCGCAATGCCATCTCCCTTTCCCGTGCCGTGCCACGGGCGAGAAGCAGATTGGCGACGTTGGAACAACCGATAAGCAGAACGATGGCAACACTCGCCAGCAGTGCGATCGCCGCCGGCCTGACCTCTCCGTAAGTGGCCACGTCGAGAGGCACGATGCGGATGCTCCTGTTGAGGTTGGTGTTCGGGTAGAGCTCGGCGAGTTCGCGACCGATGATGTCCATTTCCGAGACCGCGGCTCCGAGGCCGACATCTGTGTTCAACCGGCCGATCGCACCCAGAAAGTGACCACCCCGGTTATTGTCGGACCGGTCCAGCACCATGTTGATCCAGAAGTCGGGACCGGGATCGGACCACCCAGGCGAAACAAAGCCAGGGGGCATCACACCCACGATCATTACCGAACCTGTTTCGAGGCTCAAGGACCGCCCAACAACGTCGGGATCGCTCCCGAAACTGCGCTGCCAGAATCCGTCGCTGAGCACGGCGACCGGACCTGCTCCAGCCACGCCATCGTCGCTGACAAAGGGTCGGCCCAGCGCGGGATCAACGGCGACTACGTTGAAGAACCCCGGTGTGACCTCGGCCGCGAACACGACCTCGGGTTCCCCCTCCCCGATGTGGGCGTAGTCTTCCGATGTCACCGCGGCAACGGCAGAGAACGACGACGCTTGATCCTGCCAATCCAGAAAATCCATCGGCGATACATTCCCGCGGTCGCTCTGCTCCCAGGTACTGTAGATCCGGACCATCCGTTCCGGCTCGGGGTACGGCAACGATTTGAGGAGCACGTCGTCCACAATGTTGAACACCGCTGTATTCGCTCCGATGCCTAGCGCCAGAGTCAGGATGGCGACCCCGGCCAGACCAGGATTGTTGCGGAAGCCGCGGAGGGCGAATCGAACGTCCTGAAGGATGCCGGACATGATGGAATCTCCTTTTCGCGTTGTCTCCCGATTGATAACGGTCCGGATGCCCACCGAACCCGCAAGCAGCATCCGGCCCGCGATCTTCAGCGCCTCGCGAAGAACCCAGAATCGGCTGAGGCGATAGCGGTCGGCTTCCTCCCGAAGGTCGCCGACGATGGCGTCGGCGCCACGCCCGGGCACAGCTAGAGCAAGGACCCGGCGGGCGATACCGAGCCACCATGCACGTTGCCTCATAGCTTCCCCCCAGCAGGCTCGATGCCTTGCCACATGCGATCGAGGGCGGTGCGCGAAGTTTCAAGCGCACGGACCGCCAAGGGAGTAACTCGGTAGTAGCGCTTCGCCTTGCCGCCTCTCTCCGGAGTCGGGTCGGCGAACCACGACTCCAGATGACCCTTCTTTTCGAGGCGGTCCAGGGTGACGTAGACGGTTCCGCGCGAAACCTGGACACCAGACTGGTCCACGATCTGCTCCCGAACGCTGACAGCGTAGGCCCCAGTCTCCAGACGCAGGACCGCAAGCAGGATCAGCTGCTCCAATTCACCGAGGAGGACTCTTTCCGCCATAATGCCAACATTGTTAGCATTAAGAGATTCCGCTTGTCAACCCAGTCGTGGGGTTATGCTTGTCGGTCACAACGGAGGATTTGCAATGAAACGGCTGAGTACAATTCTGTTGTGCCTGCTGGCGGCGGGCTGCAGGGGCGTTATCGAGGTGAATCCCGACCAACCCTTCGGGGCGGAAGATTCGACGATCGCAGATATCCGGGCCGGCTTCGCGGACGGAACTCTTACATGCCGTGGGTTGGTCCAGATGTATCTGGACCGGATCGAGGCCTACGACAAGCAAGGGCCGACTCTGAACGCCCTGATCGTCATCAGCCCCGACGCGTTGTCGATTGCCGACGATATGGACCGCTGGTATGCCGAATCAGGCCCTGCCGGCGCACTCCACTGCATCCCGATGATCGTTAAGGACAACTATGAAACGATCGATCTCCCGACCAGTGCGGGATCAGCTTCGTTCGGAGAGTGGGTCTCCCCGAAGGACGCGTTTCAGGTGCGGAAGATCCGGGAGGCGGGCGCCATCGTCCTGGCCAAGTCCAACATGGCCGAGTTCGCGTTCACCCCTTATGAAACGATCGGCTCGCGGCTTCCCGGCTACACGTTCAACCCGTACGCCCTGAACCGGGTGACGGCCGGGTCGAGCGGTGGCACGGCGGCGTCGGTGGCCGCGGGCTTTGGAACGCTCGGACTCGGAACCGACACAGGTAACTCGATCCGTGGACCGTCCTCGCACAATGCCCTGGTCGGCATAAGGTCGACGATGGGCCTTACGAGCCGCGCCGGGATCGTTCCCCTGAGCGCCGCACGCGACATCGGCGGCCCCATGGCGCGCACGGTCGCCGATGCGGTGGCGGTGTTTGACGTCATTGCCGGTCCCGACCCGGACGACCCGGTCACCGAACAAAGCCAGGACCGCCGTGAAGCGAGCTACCTGGAGTTCCTGGATGCGGAAGGGCTCGGGGGGGCCAGTATCGGGGTCGCACGGCAGGTCTCGAATACTGACAGCGCGGACCCACGCGTCCTCGCTCTTATGGAGCAGGCCATCGAGGACATGCGCCTGGCCGGCGCCCAGATCGTGGACCCAGTTGAGATCCCTGAGCTTGGAGAGATCAGTTTCGGTGGCTGCAACCGCTTCAAGTTCGATATGAACACTTATCTGGGCGGCTTGGGAGATGATGCCCCGATCGCGGACCTGGAGGCCATCATCGCTTCCGGTGACTTCCACACGTCCATCCGGGGTCGGCTCGAGAGGGGCCAGCGGGCGGAGATGCCTCCCGATGAGAACCCGGGTTGTGAGGAGAGGGCGGAAGGGGAAGAAGAGCTTCGCCAGGCCGTGTTGAGAGCGATGGACGATGCGGGCGTGGATGCGCTGATCTACCCGACATGGAACAACCCGCCCCGGCTCGTCGGCGATCTGGCATCTCCCCACGGCAACAACAGCCAACGACTCTCCCCGCCGACCGGGTTTCCGGCGATCACGGTTCCGATGGGATACGGTGATGGGAATCTTCCGGCCGGACTCCAGTTCTTCGGTCGGGCGTGGAGCGAAGGGACGTTGATTCGGATCGTCTACGCCTACGAGCAAGCGACCCGGCACCGCAAGGCGCCCAGCTCGGTGCCGACACTCGACCGATGAGCGACAGGCTGGTTTCCGACGAATTCGACGTTCCTGCCGGTCTGGACACCCCACAATACCGGCTCCGGATGCTCACAGTACACGACGTCATCAAGGACTACGACGCGGTGATGTCGAGCGTGGAACACCTGAAGGGCGTTCTCGACCCGGACTCGAACTGGCCCGAGGGGCTTTCAATCGAACAAGACTTGATCGACCTGGGATGGCACCAGAAGGAGTTCCAGAAACGCTCTTCGTTCGCCTACACGATGATGACCCCCAGCGACGAACACTGTCTGGGTTGCGTCTACATCTATCCTTCGGAAGAGGCAGACGCCGACGTGTTCATGTGGGTGCGGCGGGACGAATACGAACGGCTGGACGTTCATCTTGAAACCGCGGTCCGGAAATGGATCGAAAGCGACTGGCCGTTCAACTCGGTCCGTTACCCTGGCCGCGGTGGTTGAAGCGGCCGCCCCTTGCCGTAACCTCCCATCTCGAATCTCGAATGAGAGGTTTAGGAGAAAGTGCTTGAGCGCGGCTCAACCGAAGTACACAATCCCCTACTAACCCTTAACCAAACCAGACAGCAATCGACCGGACTCATCCATGGAAACATTCAACGCAATCCTGAACGTCATCAACTCGGTCCTTTGGCACGACTACGTCCTCTACGCCGTGCTGGGCGTCGGCGTGTTCCTTACGATCTCCACGAAATTCGCACCCTGGGTTGCGCTGACCCACGGCATCCAGGTAATCCGCGGAAAGTACGACGCGAAGGACGACCCTGGGGCGATCAACCACTTTCAGGCGCTCTCGGCAGCCTTGTCGGCCACGGTCGGTCTGGGCAACATCGGTGGGGTCGCGGTGGCGATCTCTCTTGGCGGACCGGGTGCGGTCTTCTGGATGTGGGTCGTCGGCTTCCTCGGGATGGCCATCAAGACGACTGAAGTCACGCAGTCGATGCTGTACCGGAACCTGGCCGACCCGGAGAACCCGCACGGCGGTCCAATGTTCGTCGTCAGCCGGGGACTGGCTGAACGCAACCCAAAACTCGCGGGTGTGGGCCGCGCGATCGGCTACCTATTCTGCTTCACGCTGCTGGTTTCGACCGTTACGGGCGGCAACATGTTCCAGGCCTGGAACGTGGGCAATGTTACGCAGTTGAACTTCGGCATTCCACAGTTGTTTACCGGTTTCGTACTGGCCGTTATCACCGGAATGGTCATCATCGGCGGCATCAAGCGGATCGGCGCGGTTGCCGGACAGCTCGTGCCCTTCATGTGCGGTCTTTACCTGGTCGTCTCGATCTATGTCCTGGCTGTCAACCTGTCGGAGATTCCAGGGTTGATCGGGCTCATCTTTAGATCCGCGTTCAACCCGCTCGAGGCCCAGGGAGCCTTCGTTGGCGGAACGCTCGGTTACGCCTTCCTGTGGGGCATGAAGCGCGCGCTGTTTTCCAACGAAGCCGGCCAGGGGTCGGCCCCGATTGCCCACGCAGCGGCCAAGACCGACGAACCCGTCCGCGAGGGTATTGTTGCGGGCATCGGCCCCTTCATCGACACGATCATTGTCTGCACGCTCACAGCGCTGGTCATCCTCGTCAGCGGGGCGTGGAACCGGCCTGCTGAGGGTATTTACGACGCACCGCCGCCAATCATTCAGGCCGGTGCGGGCCAGTGGTCGCTCGGCCCCGTTCCGCTGCCGTCCAACACGGTCACCGCGTGGCAGGAGGGCCAGAGCGTCTTCATGCTCCTGGACACCGGCATCTTCAATGATCAGACTGCGAGTTCGATCGTCCAGGTGAACGGCGTCGTCGCGGCCTCAGGTGCGGACTTTAACGTGGATTGGGACTCATACGCGGGCGATACCGCGCCGACGCTTCACGAACCGGGCGTGTACGTAACATACACCGGCGCGAGCCTGACCAGCCACGCGTTCGACCGTGTGAACCCGGGCCTCGGGCGGTGGCTGGTCACGCTGGCTTCATGGCTGTTCGCGATCTCGACGATGATCTCCTGGAGCTACTACGGGGAACAGGGAATCGTGTTCATGGTGGGCGCCAAGTGGGTGCGGACCTACAAGATCATCTATTGCATCCTGATCGTTGTTGCAACGTCAGGCTTCATCACCACGGACGCGGAACTGGATATGTTCACCAGCATCGGCACCGGCGTCATGCTGTTTGCGAATATCCCGATCATCCTGATCTTCCGCAAGCAGACCATGGGGCTGTACCACGAATATCTGCGACGCCTTCGCACGGGGGAGATGCAACCGAACAGCTAACCTGGCAGCCTGTGGTGAAGTCGCTGAAAACTGCAGCGGCGCTCTATGAGCGCTGAACAATGACCGGTCGTAGGCGTCGTAGACCAACCCTACATTGGGGAACAGCTAGCGAAACGCCCTCATCGCGTCCACCGTTACGATGAGTTCGACGGCCTCATTCTGCAGGTCTTCGTATCGCTGGATGTCGATCTCGACGCGGTTCTCTCGCCACCGGCGCCACATCCTCCGCAGTTGATCCAACGAACCGCGCAGGACAGCAATACCGACGGCCGGCGTCACGGGAGGCGAGGTTTCCATCCCGGCCAACAGGTCTTCGACATCCACGGACTCGAGCCAGAGCGCCTCGATGAACCGATGCGTAACCTTCTGCATGTTCTCGAGGATGCCATCAGCGATCTGCCAGCGCTTCGCAGTCAGCTCCGGCGTATCCTTCCGCGTGAGAAGCTCCAGCTTCCGCAATTCATCGTCGAGCTTGTCGAGATGCTCACCCGCTCGGATGTACTTCAAGCGATCCGTAGAAGGTGTCCGAGGGCCTCGACGACGACGTCCCCGCCCCCTACCTCGTTGAGGCGGGGGTGAAATCAGGCGGGCCGGGAACAACGCGGCCCAACGGGCTTGGGCTTCAGTTAGTTGTGGGACTTGGGCTGTCAGGGGAGAAGGGATCGGTCCGGAATGGCCGTCGGCAGCGACCGGTCCGGACAAGACCACGGCGGCGCACACCGAAAGCCAAAGACCTGACATACTCTTGTGAGGACTCCGCATGGGAATTGCCCGCATGGGACCGATTGACAACCACAGTCTATCCGCGAGGCTCAGGTTCGTCAAAGTCACATCTTGTAAAGAATCCTGGGGACTCAAGTCGCAAACGGCCATGCCATGATCTACCGAAGTCCCCATCCGCCGGTGACGATCCCGGACGTTTCCCTGGCGGACTTCATCCTCGAACGGACGGCCCACCACGGCGACAGGCCCGCCCTGATCGACGGAATCAGCGGCCGTACATATACGTTTGCTGAGTTCGCCGACCGCGTCGGTCGCGTCGCAGCAGGCCTCGACGAGGCGGGGTTCCGTGCCGGAGACGTGCTGGGTTTCCTGGCACCGAACTCCCCGGAGTACGGCATCCTCTTTCTGGCAGCGTCCTTGCTCGGGGGCATCAACACAACGATCAACCCGCTGGCGACGCCCGACGACATCACACGCCAGTTGGCCGACTCGGGGGCGCGATTCCTGTTTACGACTCCGAATCTTCGGGGCAAGCTCACCTCCGACACGACCGGGGCGCTGGAACAGGTCTTTCTCCGCACGCCGGACGGCGCGGTCTCGGGTTTGAACGAGGGTCGGCGAGAGGGGCCGGCAGTCCCTGTGAACCCGGCGACAGACGTCGCGGCGTTGCCCTATTCGAGTGGGACGACCGGGGTTTCGAAGGGCGTGATGCTGACGCACCGAAACCTGGTCGCGAACCTGGTACAGATCGAAGCCGCGGGCATCTTTACGCAGGAAGATACGATCATTGGACTGCTGCCCTTCTTCCACATCTACGGGATGACCGTCATCCTGCTCGCGGGCCTCTCTATCGGCGCAACGACAGTGACGGTGCCGCGTTTCGAGATGGACGGCTTCATCGAAACGATGGAACGGTACGGCGTTTCGCATGCCAACCTGGTGCCTCCTCTCATCCTCGCGCTCGCGATGCACCCGACGCTCGATCCCGCGCGTCTGGGCAAGCTCCGGAGGGTCCAGAGCGGCGCGGCGCCGCTGGCGACCCAAACGGCAACGAGGTTCTCCGAACGATTCGGCTGCCGGGTCCTGCAGGGCTACGGCCTGACCGAAACGAGCCCGGTCACACACCTCGTGCCGAGAACCGCGACCGGAATACCGATCGCATCGATCGGCCCGCCGATTCCCGACACGGAGTGCCGCATCGTCGACGTGGGGACGGGGGAGGATGTCGGTCCAACCAAGCAGGGAGAGATATGGGTACGCGGCCCGCAGGTCATGAAGGGCTACCTGGGAGACAGAGAGAAGACCGCCGGGATGCTCGATCGCGACAGATGGCTGCGCACTGGAGACATCGGATACGCCGATGAGGAAGGCAACTTCTACGTCGTCGACCGGTTCAAGGAGTTGATCAAGTACAAGGGTTACTCGGTCGCACCCGCGGAACTGGAAGCCGTGCTCCTGGTGCATCCCGCGATCGACGATGTCGCGGTGATCCCGAGTCCGGATAAAGAAGCCGGAGAGGTACCGAAGGCCTATGTGGTCCTCAGCGCCCCGTTGGACGAAGCCGAGCTCTTTTCATGGATTGCCGAACGTGTCGCGCCGTACCGGAAAATTCGCCGGATGGAAGCAATAGACGAAATCCCGAAGTCCGCATCCGGTAAGATTCTCCGGCGCATCCTGATCGAGCGCGACCGGTCGAGCCGTTCCGAAACAGAATCCTAAAGGAGCCGAATTTCATGTCCGGGTCTTTCAAAGACATCCATACGAAGGTGATCCACAGCGGAGAACCAGAGCCCCGAATCGGTGGCGCCGTGACCATGCCGATCTTTCAGACCGCCATGTTCGAGCGCGCCGACGAAACCGGGTACGACGACATCCCATACATCCGCCTGAACAACACGCCCAACCAGAGAGCGGTCGCCGATAAGCTGGCTGCTCTCGAGAACGCCGAGGCCGCCGTCGTCACTTCCAGCGGGATGGCGGCAATCTCGACCGCATTGTTGACCGTGCTCGGCGCCGGAGATCATGTCCTGGTCCAGGACTGTCTCTACGGTGGTACGCACTATCTGGTCACCGAGGACTTCGCATCTTTCGGGATCGAGTACGACTTCGTCGACGGGGCAAACCCGGCGTCCTGGCAACGTAAGGTCCGGCCGAACACACGGGCAATCTACCTGGAAACGATATCGAACCCTGTTCTTGGGGTCCCGGATATCTCCCGCGCGGTCGCATTCGCGCGCGACCATGGGCTGATATCGATGATCGACAACACTTTCGCGAGTCCGGTAAACTTCCGGCCGGCGGAGGTCGGCATGGATCTCTCGCTCCACAGCGCCACCAAGTTTCTCAACGGTCACTCCGACATCGTAGCCGGCGCATGCATCGGCCGGGCGGAACTGGTCGGGAAGGTCACCCACCGGCTCAATCACCTGGGGGGGTCGCTCGATCCGCACGCCGCGTTTCTCCTCCACCGCGGGATCAAGACGCTGGCCTTGCGTGTCGAGCGGCAGAACCAGACAGCGTTCGCGATGGCCCGATCGCTGGAGACGCATCCGAAGGTCGCCCGCGTCCACTATCCGGGCCTCGAGAGCCATCCGGGCCACTCCATCGCGGCCGAACTGTTCGATGGCTTCGGCGGCATGCTGAGTTTCGAACTCGAAGGTGGTGCCGAATCGGCAGAGAGGTTCATGCAATCGGTCGAGTTGCCGATCGACACGGTCAGCCTGGGAGGCGTGGAGACGCTCATCACCAGGCCGGCAATCACAACGCATTCGGCGATGCCGGCGACCGATCTGGAAAGACTCGGAATCTCCGAAGGACTGATGCGTCTCTCGGTCGGTATCGAGTCGGAGGCCGAGCTGCTCGCCGATGTCGGGCAGGCGCTGGACCGGACGTTCAGCTAGGGCGCGGGGGCCGCCGGAACCTGTTCGAGTTGGCTGGCGTCATGGGTTCCGATTGCTGCGACGACCGACACGGGCAGGTTCGCCGTCACGCGCACCCATCCGGTAGTCAGCTCCATCCCGACAACCGCCGTGTACTGGGCTCCGGGCGAGAGCGAGACTTCGCTCTGCCGAACCAGGCTCCCGTCCGAGGCGAACGTCTCGATAACGACATCTGTCTGGACTGCAAGCATCTGGTTAGGGTTGGCGATCGCTATTCCGGAATAGTACGTACCCCCAAGGGCCAGCGGGATCGTCCATGTCGTCGCCGTCCCGCCCCCGATGACGTAGCACATGGCCGCGCCGTCAGCCCCCTGCTCCCCGAGAGCGGCCACGTTCATCGTCCCGATCACCGGCACCGGGTCGGAGCCCGCCGACGCGCGGACGCGGATATAGCCGGAGATGATCGGACCGGGAAATGTCTGGATCGTGACGACACTGAACAGATCCTGAACGTCGGACCGGATCGCCTCGCCTGGAGCCAGAGTTCGCTCGACGGGGTCGCCGATCGGGTCGCCGTTCGCATCCTCGGCCGTCAACTGAACAGTTATTGTGTCGTCCGACGGATTGATCAGGTTGAACACGGAACGATACCCGCCCCCGAACACGAAGTACGGCGCCAGAACCTCACCGCTTGAATCGAGTTCATCGACGCTGTGGCCGCGTACGACCGTACGGAGGAGCGGCGTGTCGACGCGCTGCCACGCAGCTATCGGGACGTCCGACGTCACCCGGATATAGCCTTCAAGCGTCCGTCCCCCGACTCCGTTGTCGGGCATGAACTCGGCGAACGCTTGCGACACGCGCAAGAAGCGGCTGCCCCGCGCAGGGACGGCGATCGTAACCTCGACGGCAACGTCCGACTCGAGACTCACAAGTTCCAGGACGACATTGGCTGCCAGCTCGCCGGGAACGATGATCGCGACCGCCGTGTCGATCGCGGCAAGTTCGCGGAACCCGGTGTCGACCCGGACGTCCGGCAGGAAAAGGTTGTCGACAAACGTGTCGGCCGGTTCCGCAGTATGGAGAAAACCGTCCCCCCCGGTCGCGAGAAAGACCCCGAGTCCCGTCCGGTTCGAGTCGATCTCGATCCACCCGGACGCGGGATCGGCCTCGAGACCGAGGATCTCCCTCAGCAGGAGCGCCCGTTCAGTCCCGGGACCCAGCGCGATCAGTCCGGCCTCCGCCTCCACACCCTCGCTCCCGTTTGCGCTTACGGTCACTTCGGCGAATTCCGAGGCGGTGTTCACCAGCGACAGACCGACGTACTCGTCGCCGGTGAATTCGAAGATCGGAAGGGCAATCTGCATGATAAGAGTGAGGAACAATACGGCCATGTAATCTAAGACGCTCGGAGACGACTCCGGTTAGCCAAGCGGCCCCTCGTGAAAGTCGGGTCTACGGCGTAGGGGCGGTCTACAGTAGAACTTCGAATCAGCAGAGGCAGATTTCAAATGGTCGATACTCAATGGTCAGTGGTCAATTTGCGGCTCAAATTTCGAAATTGGAAATCGACCAATGACCATCGACCATTGATCATCTTTCATTTTATAAAAAGGGAGGAAGAAGTAGATGCCCACGATACCGATACCGCCGCTGGAGGAAAACACGCCCGAGCAGCGTGCCTATTTCGAAGCCCTCATGAAGCGGATGGGCTTCGACCATGTCCCGCTGATCAGCCGGGCAATGGTCGTAAAACTCGACATCGCGACGAAGCACTCGCAGGGCATGGGCGTCCTCATGGGAGACAACGGGGTACTCCCGGGTTGGTTCAAGGAGATGGTGGCCGTCTCGGCCTCGGCGGTCTTCGCGTGCGATTACTGAGTGACCTCGCATACTGCTGCCGGGGCGCAGCAGAACAAGCAGGCACAGAATCCCGAGATCTCGGTCGAGGCGATGTATGCCGTCATGTCAGTTCACGGTCTGGTTCGACTTGCGGATGGCCTCCGGCTTCCGCTCGAATACGATGATTCCACGAGAACGCCGCTGGTCTCGATACCCGCGCACGCCGATGGCAACCCTGTCCTCGACGACGTCGCGGAGTTCTTCGGGCTGGAAAAGGCTCCTGCCGTCTTCCGGGCGATGGCGCGGCGTCCCCTGTATCTGAAGACTACCTGGTCTTTCGTGCGACAGACACTGGAAGCGGATCTGCTCAGTCGGGAACAGAAGACGCTCCTGGCAGTGGCGGTCTCCGCGGCGGCGGGCTCGGACTACGGGACGGATTTCTTCGGGGCCGAGGCACGGCGTCTGGATGTCGACGAAGAGGCGGTGTGGGAAACACTCTGTGTCGTCCAACGTTTTGCCGGCCTGACGAAGTTCGCCAGCGGGCTCGATCTCGAACCGGACATCTTCCCGAAATGGTAGGAGACAGGGGGCGAGGGTTGCCCCCCGGATGAGCAGGAAAGGTTTTCCTTACGGCGCCGGCGGTGCCTTGGCGATGCCTGAGGACATGTTGTTCAAACCTCCAGCGGACCCGCGTTCCGCCGCCAGGAACTCCTGCAATCAGTAACTGGCCTACGATTTTTTAGGCTAGGGACAACGACAGTCAACACTATCCGATGGCTACGAATGACTTCGACCGCTGGTACCGTGGACTCGAAGAGCGGCACATGGCCGACTTGACGTTTGCCGAGGTCCGCCGTGCCGTTCAGGCCCTGTCGATGGCCTACGTGTCCAGGAGCGAGCAGAAGGTGGGGGACGCGCTCGACGGCGCTGGGAAACGGGCGGCCTTCGCGATGTTCTACGGTCCGCTTCACTTCCTGACCGTTCAGACCCTGGTCCGCGAACTCGACATCGGGCGGGGACCGCTCGAACGAATCGTCGACCTGGGATGCGGCACGGGCGTGGCCGGGGCCGCCTGGTCCCTGGAGTCGGCATCGCGACCGGAAGTCCTGGGAATCGAACGAAACTCATGGGCCGCCAGAGAGGCGCGATGGAACTACCGCGCGCTCGGGGTGCGGGGCCGGGTCCGTTCGGCGGACCTCAACCGGGTTCGGCTACCAGGTCAGAATTCGGCGATCCTACTCGCATGGGCCGCGAACGAACTGGACGATACAGCACGCAGGACCCTGCTCGAACGCCTTGTCGACGCATCGGGCCGGGGAGCGGCCGTGCTCATCGTCGAGCCTATTGCCCGCCGTGTCACGCCCTGGTGGGACGGGTGGGTCGACCGACTTTCAGCCCAGGGCGGACGAGCCACGGACTGGCGATTCCGAGACCTCATTGGCCGCGAGGCTCTCGAGTTAATGGACCGGGCCGCGGGGCTCGACCACCGGGAACTGACGGCGCGGTCGATCTGGGTCCGTTGAGCCTTACAGAACTATGAGTTGGGCCCCTTCCGACAGATTGATCTTTGTCTCCGCTTGGCGTACTCTGCACACTCAATCCTTAACGATATTCTCATCACGGGGGTGAACTCATGAGAACCCGTTGGATACTCGCGCCGGTGCTCGCCACTCTGCTCCTGTCGGCATGCGCTTCGGAGCCCGAAACGGGCGAAGCGGCCGGCCAGGCTCTGCTCGATGCGGTTGCCGAATCGATGGGCGGCTGGGAAGTGCTTTCCTCGATCGAAAGGCAGGAGTTGATCACCCAGGGCAACGACTGGGAGCCCCAACAGGCCGTCGAACCGGGCGCCGAGCGCCAGGTCAACGGCTTCGGACGCACTATCCTAGTCGACTACACCCGGTCTGCGATGCGCATCGACTTCGACGGGGAGCGCATCTACCCAAACGAAGCCCCGGTCCGCTTTACCGAGGTCATCAGCGCCGATATCGGTGCGTTACTTAGCGAGAACCCCGACGGTGAGGTGATGGCCAGCCGCATGCACGGCAGCCGACTGGCTGCCCGCATCCGCGACTTCATTCGCCTCCCCCGTCAGCTAGTATTTGCGGCGCGCGATGCGTCCGGTCTGACCCGGCTTGACGACCAGTCCGTCAATGGACAGACGATCGAGATCCTGCAGTTCCAGGTCGGACCGAATCCGATCGAGATCCACATCGACGCCTTTACCAAGCTTCCTGGAAGCGTGATCTTTACCGAGACCGACCCCCTCTACGGAGACACCGAGAACGCAATCCAGTTCCTGGACTGGCGGGAGTCCCAGGTCTCAGCCACAGATGAAGGCGTCCCGATCAACGCGCGTCTGCCCTACGGGCAAGCCGTCTTCCTGAACGGCGAAAAATATCGGGAAGAAGCCTTCCGGATTGTCATCAACAATGGGACCTTCGATGACGGAGTGCTCGATATCCCCCAGGGAGTCCGCGCCGAGCCCGCATTCGGCGAAGAGGTTGCTTCGCAGTGGACGCTCCGCCGGGCCGTGCTGGGATTCGGCTACGGCGGCTTCGCCGAAGCGGATCAGAACGTGAACCTCGATGAAGTGGCGCCCGGAGTGCTCCACGCCACAGGAAGCAGCCACCACAGCCTGGTGATCGAGATGGAAGATCACCTGATCGTCATCGGAACCCCGCTGTTTGAGGAACGCTCGCTCGCCGTGATCGCCGCGATCGGAGAACAGTTCCCAGACAAGCCGATCCGGCACGCGGTGGTTTCCCACTTCCACATGGACCACAGCGGCGGCGTCCGGGCATACGCAGCGACTGGGGCAACGATCGTAGTCCATGAGAGCGTCGTGGATTTCTTCGACGGTGTAATGGGAAGGCCGATGACCGTCCGCTCCGATTCGCTCGCCGCGGCCTCCGGTGTGAGTCCGACGATCGAGGGTGTGGGCGCGGAACCGATGGAGTTGACCGACGGGACACGGACCGTCCAACTCCGCCACGTGCCCAACGATCATGCGAGCGGAATGCTGATGGCTTATCTTCCGAACGAACGGATCGCGTTCGTCGCCGACCTGTATTCGCCGGGAGGCACGCCCAATCCTGAGGATGCGAATGCGCGGGCATTCTACGACGCGGTAGAGGCTGCGGGCATCGACATCGACCAGGTCGTCGGAGGGCACGGTGGCGTCGGTCCCTACCTAACGCTGGCCCGGGCGATGGCGGCCGACGACTAGTCGATCCGTGTCCGCATGAACAACCGGCTCTTGATTACCCTGGCCGTCATCGTTGCGGCCGCAGTTTCGATCCCGGTGACGGCACTCGCCCAGAACCCCGTGATCGGCCGTTGGGACGGAGCGATCCAGCTTCAGCGCTCGGAAATGACGGTTTCCGTCACGATCGAGCCCGACGGTGACGGGGGCTGGATGGGTTCGATCGAGATCCCTGCTCGCCGGGCCGAACCGCTCCCGCTCGGCAACATCTTCGTCGACGGCGAGTTCGTCTCTTTCTCCGTAGAAGGGACGTCCGGTGATCCGGCCTTCGCGGGCACGATTTCCGGGGGTCGCCGGTTCGCCGGACAGTTCTCCGAAGGCGACGTCACGTTTCCATTCCAGTTGACCCGACGCACGGGCGTACCCGACTACATGTTCGTCGCGCCGTCAACCGACGGGGCGGCACTCGAGGGTACCTGGCACGGCGTCCTGGACACACGAGCCGTTCTGATCCAGTTCGAACTTCGAGTCAGCCGCGCTCCCAACGGCATCGTCACCGCAACTCTGGACAGCCCGGACGAAAGCGTCACGAACCTGACGGTGGATTCTCTGACTATGGATGGGTCCAGAGTACGGATGACGGTTGCGCCGCTCCGGGCCACCTACCAGGGAACTATGATCGAGGGCGACGACCGGATCACCGGCACGTGGAGGCAAGGCTCGGCACGGCTGGCGCTGGTATTCAAGCGGGACGACTAGAGCTAGGACAAAAGCGTGAAACTTGTAATTTCCCTGCTGGCCGCGTTTCTTCTGACCCAGGCTCAGCCGACACCGGAGTACACGATCCAGGCCATTCGGTACGGAACACTCCCCCAGTACCGGGTTGCCTCACTGGTCATCGGTGCGCCCGGAGACGAGCGACTGGACATCGCGATGGTCATCTGGCTGATCCGGGGCGGCGGCAGGACGATCCTGCTCGACAGCGGCTTTTACAGACAGGCTCGGATGGAGCGTTCCGGTATCGTCGACTACGTACGCCCCGACGATGCCGTCCGGTTCGCCGGAGTCGAACCCGAAGACGTGACCGACATCATCGTCAGCCACACGCACTGGGATCATGCCGGAGGTATCGCGCTGTTCCCCAACGCGACGATCTGGATTCAGCGGGACGAGTACGCCTACTCCACCGGGGATGCATGGCAGGAGGGCCGGCGACGCCAGGCAGACCGTGAAGACATGCTGCATCTGGTCGAGCGCAACATGGACGGCCAGGTCCGGTTGATCGACGGTGACGACCGCGAGATCCTTCCCGGAATCCGTGTCTACACCGGCGCGCGGCACACCTACGCGTCCCAGTACATCCGGGTTGCCGGAGCGACCCCGTTCGTCCTCGCATCGGATAATTGCTACCTGTACCGGAATCTCGAGACGGGTCTGCCCGTGGCGACGTTCACGCTCGAAGATCGGCCCGCCAACGTCCGGGCGTTCGAACGTATGAAGGAGCTGGCGGGCTCGCCCGAACGCGTGATTCCCGGGCATGACCCTGCGCAATTCGAACGATTTCCGGCCGAGGGCCGTGTCGCCCGGATCCAGTGATGACGTGATCTCAAGGGGGACAGTTTTGGTAGGATGGGTGGACAGAACAAGATGGAGGCTGAGGTTATGAGCGTGGCATCAAGACGAGGTCTGGCGGTGTTTGCCGTCGTCCTCTTCATCGGTTCCGCCGCCCTGGCACAATCGGAATCGACTCCGCTTGCGATCGTAAACGGCGCCCCGGTTACCGAGGACGACGTGCGCGAAATCGCAGCCAGCGAACTCGATGCGCTGGAGGCAAGGAGAAAGCAGTTCGAAACAACCACGCGAAGCGAAGAGTACGACATCTTAAAGACGGCGCTGGACGGGTTGATCGCGGACCGCCTGCTCACCGCGGAAGCCGCGAAGCGGGGGATTTCGACCGAAGAGCTCCTGGACCTGGAAGTCGACCAGAAGAAGGCCGTGCCGAGTGAGGCAGAGATCCAGAACATTTACAACCTGAACGCCCAACGGCTCAACAACGCGCCTCTCGAATCGGTGCGATCTCAGATCGTGACGTTCCTCGACGAGCAGAAGTTCGACGAATTGCTGGACTCTTTCGTCTCGTCGTTGAGGACAGAGTATGGCGTTGAATCGACGCTGGAGCCGTTCCGGGTGGCGGTTGAAACCGAAGGCCATCCTTTCCGGGGCCCGGATGAAGCTCAAGTGACGATCGTGGAGTTCTCGGACTTCGAATGCCCGTTCTGCCGAAGAGCGCTGCCGGCATTCGACCAGATCAAAGAGGAGTACGGCGACCGAATCCGGCTCGTGTTCCGTCAGTTTCCGTTGAACAACATCCACCCCCGCGCACAGAAAGCGGCCGAAGCGTCGCTCTGTGCCATGGACCAGGGAGAGTTCTGGACGATGCACGACCTCCTGTTCTCCGAACCGGTGGAGTTGGAACCTGCCAGCCTGAAAGCCAAGGCCGCAACCCTGGAACTGGACACGATCACGTTCAACGCATGTCTGGATTCGTCCAAGTACGCCGCCCGGGTGGCCAGCGACATCCGGGACGGCACGGCTGCGGGCGTGACGGGAACACCGACGCTGTTCATCAACGGACGGGCGATCACGGGAGCGCAACCGTTCGAGACCTACCAGGAGATCATCGAAGACGAGCTCCGGCGCAACCAACGCTAGATCAGTGCACCGTTAAGTCTTCCCTGGCTCAGGCCGGTGGGCCCGACGCTCTTCCGGCGTGGGGGGACCGTGCCCGTCCGAGTTCCCTCCCTCACGGCTTCAAGAACCAGTCAGGGCACTCTTCAGTCGGCTGGCTAGCCCGGATGGGTCACCAATCCGGGAATCGGCTGGTTTTCGGGTACGAGAAACGAATTGCGGCGAGTTCTGAATCCTGGAGTCGGTGAATCGGGGGAATCAGTCGTTGTTGAGGACGTGAGGTCGACTCGTTTGGCACGACAGGGGCATGATTCGGCGTGTGGAGGCAGACCTCGGCCCTGTGCAGATGAAGAAGTGAGTTTTTCGGTTGTGGGTGAATCGTGTCGTCAGCAACGAAGCGGAATCGACTGCAGGTTCCGCATGATAAGGGCGAAGGTTTCGGGATAGGGATAGGCCTCCGACATCGAGATCCAGACGTTGCGGACCGTCAGGCGGATTCGGGCGCCGATTTTGAGAAGCTTCAGACGGATGGTCCCGCACTGGGCATGGGCCATCGCGGTATCTTTGAGCCCGAGGCGTCGCAGGGCATGCATGAGCATGTACGCAGCTGAGGAGAGATAGAGCCGGAGCTGATTGGCGCGCATGGTCGCCGCGCTGGTCCGGTCCGCAAATAGGTCCAACTGCTGTTCCTTGATACGGTTCTCCATGTCGCCCCGCGCGCAGTAGAAGTCCTCATACAAAGCGCGGGCTTGGAAGCGTTCCGGCGGCAGGGAGGTCACGATGAATCGGGGATTGGCGCCCTTGTCCAGGAACTCCGCCTTGCCGACGACGCGTCGCGCGCGGGTCCAGCTGTTTAGAGTCCGGTACTGGAAATCCTTAAACACCCGCGCCGGTTTCCCGGTGGCGTTAAACTCCGCTTCCGCCTGAACCATTTCTTCAGCGATTTCTTGCTTGAGACGACTGTTCTTGGCCAACCCGATCACATAATCGACCGGATGGGATTCACACCAGGCGAGCAGTTCATCCCTGCAAAAGCCCGAGTCGGCCCGGATGATGATCGATACTGTGGGCCACACCTGTCGGATCTGACCGACGATGCGCTCTAACTCATCCACCGCTCCGTCGGCCCCGTCAATGTTGGAACGCCGGAGCCGGGCGCACAGCAGATGTTCTCCCGAGAAGATGTACAACGGCAGGTAGCAGTAGTTGCCGTAGTAGCCGTGAAAGAACCGTCCTTCCTGGTTGCCATGGATCGTATCGTCGGTGGCATCCAGGTCCAGAACGATCTCAGAGGGCTCCGATTCGTGGGCCGCGATAAACGCGTCGACCATCCACCGGTCGATCTTGTCGCCATCCATGGCGATCTTCTTGTACCGCTCCTGGCCATCGACCTGCTCTGCGGTCAGTTCCAACCGGTTCAGCGTGCACTTGCCTGCCAACGCCTTTCCCCGGTCTCCGGCCTGCCGCCGGTTTTTTCCCAGTGGATCGGCCTTCTCCACCGCCACGGCCAGCATCGGATCGGTCCGTAGCTGGTCGTGGTCGTTCAGGTCCTCATAGCCCAAGCACAGTCCATAAATCCGCTGGCCCAACAACTCCTTCACGCTGTGTTCGATCAACCTCGGGTCCCGGTGATCGGTAAAACACTGCTCCAGTCCGGCGATCAAACCCGTCCGCTTCTCGACTTCCCTCAACAGCAGAACACCCGCGTCGGAGGTGATCTTTCCGCCGTCGAATCGCGCCTTCACTTTCCGTTGAAAAAGTCCGTGAAATTCGAACGTGGCTTGCTTACACTCTGTTCTCATAAGGGCCGTCTCCGTTTGGGTTTTTAAACGTTTCTCGTCAAACGCTTTATGCCAAACAGGGCGGCCTTTTCTGGTCCTATCCGTGAAATATAGGGGCTAGCTCAGGCGCGGTGGGCCCGACGCTAAGAAAAGCCTCCAGAGCGGTAGCGACGGGGTCAGATCCGTTCAGAACGCGTACCCGGTCGCTACCGCTCTCGGTTCTGTCGGCGGGATACCCGGTCGCTACCGCTTCCGGTTCTGTCGGGCGGGCGTGTCCTCAAATGAGAAGCCCCGGGGGAAGAGGCGTGGCACTTTCTTCCGGTACGCTTCGAACTCCTCTAGGTAGACCTCCTCCAGCACGGCCTCTTCGGACCGTATCCGGATCCACGTCCCGGCGAGAAACAGCGGCAGGGTCGCTGGCAACGCCCACCATGCCGACAGCGCCAGTCCCGTCGCCAGGATCAAGCCGAGAAAACCGAGCGACAGCGGATGGCGCACCTCCCCAAACGGACCGCTCGTCAGCAGGCGATGGTCCGGCATCAGGGCGGCGGTAAAATTCCAACGCCGGCCCAGGTGATCGAGTGCCCGCCGCGAGATCCGGACCGATGCGTGGGCGAGGATGACCACGATCGCCGCAAGCGCCAGCTCGGCGTCATGAGCGGGGATGAGGGGTGAGAACAACGGGCGTCGGAGGGCAATCAGAAGGATGAGCGCCGCCATCTGGAGAGCGAACCCGAACACCGTTCGATCCGTTCGGGCCGTCGGTGCGGGCCGCTCACCCGAACGGCCCAGAAACAACGGGATGTAGCAAGCCCAAGCCACAACAACAGCGAGTGTGCTGACAACGTTCGCAAGCGTCATGGCTCCCGCGTCATCTTCGACATCATCGCGAGCTCGATCCTTTCAGTCCAGCCCGTCTGTTGCCAGAACGCGATGCCGGCCTTGTTGTCGGCATACACGAACAGGTGGCACTTGATGATCCCACACTCGGCGAGGCTCGCCAGACACCGGTCGACGAGCGCGCTGCCGATTCCCTGACGGCGAGCGGAAGAGGCGACGACAAGGTGATGGATGTAGCCACGGCGACCGTCATGACCGCACAGGATGGTACCCACGAGACGGCCGGACTCGCGCGCGACGAAGCTCGATCCGGGGTTTCTCCCGAGGAATTCGGCAATCGCTCCGGGGGAATCCGAAGCGCTCAGCCCGATGCCCGGGGTCTGTTTCCACAGAGCATACGCATCCTCGTAGTCATCCATCGACATCGGCTGGATCCGGTAACTCATCGGGCCGCTCCGATCAGGTTTCCGTGGAATCGGCCCAACGTTTGAGGTCCGGAGGGCGATAGCGCTCGAAGCGGTCCAGCAGGACCTCGGCATCGGATTCGACAAGCACCAGATCGCGGTATTTCTGGACGACGAAGGACTCGGCAACTGCCTGGTCGAGAAATTCCAGCCAGCGGTCGTAGTAGCCTACGATGTTCAGCAGGCCGCAGGGCTTGATGTGGATACCCAACTGGGCCCAGGTCAGGATTTCGGTGAACTCCTCGAAGGTGCCCAGGCCGCCGGGCAGCGCGATGAAGCCGTCGGAGAGCTCGGCCATCAACGCCTTGCGCTCGTGCATCGACGAGACGATGCGCAGATCCGACAAGCCCCGGTGGGCGACCTCTCGATCGACGAGAGCCCTGGGAATGATGCCGATGACGTGGCCGCCAGCTCCAATCGCTGAATCCGCCAGAGCGCCCATGAGCCCAACGTCGCCGGCGCCGTACACCAGTTCCAGTCCCCTGCCGGCCAGCGCCTGCCCCAACCGTTCCGCACCATCTACGTACTCGCTCCGGCCCCCGGCGCTCGAACCGGCGAACACGCAAATTCTCTTCATACTCCCAGGCCAGATCTCAGGGCCGACCCGAGGCAACCTCCGGCCCCGACCATGAGGGACTCCGTCAGCATGTTCAATCCACGTCCCTGTGGACCGTGTCAGGGGAGAAGGCGGGAAGGCAAACCGCAACGTACTCCGCGCCACCCGGCGCCGGACTGCTGTAACGAATCCACTCTCCCGGCTTCACCACGACCGCCTGACCGGCGCGAACGTCCAGAAATCCGCCCTCATGCTCCACAATCAGACTCCCCTTCAGTACGACCGTGATCTCTTCGAACTCCGGCCGCTGACCCGGCTCCTGCCATCCCTGGGGCGACACCATACGGGCGACGCTCACACTCCCATGCCCGGAGTTGACCCGGCCTGCGTATTCCTCGATCCTCTTCGGCTTGTTCCCCGCGGCCTCGATAACGGTAGGAGCTTCGATGAGTTCCGGCATGGTTCCCTCAGAAAGAGTTATCACCGTCCAGAACGCGTCCGATGCCGCCCAGAAGGGAGCCTTCCCCCTTGGAACGACCGCCGAGTCCCGGCACGGCAGCTACAATACGGTTCGCCAGCCGACTCAAGGGCAGCGACTGCAAAAAGATCTTGCCCGGGCCGCGCAGCGTGGCGAAGAACAAGCCCTCGCCGCCGAACAGGGCGGACTTGATCTTTCCGACGTACTGGATGTCGTAGTCAACAGAAGCCTGGAAACCTACGATACAAGCGGTATCGACCCGAACGGTCTCGCCCGCGGCGAGTTCGCGTTCGTAGAGCGTTCCTCCGGCATGGATGAACGCCCAGCCGTCGCCCTCCAGCCGCTGCATGATAAAGCCTTCGCCACCGAACAGCCCGGCGCCCATTCGGCGTTGGAATGCGATGCCGATAGACACACCCTTCGCGGCCGCCAGGAATGAATCCTTCTGCGCGATGAACACCCCGCCAAGCTCCGACAGATGGATCGGAACGATTTTTCCCGGATACGGAGCCCCGAAAGCGACACGGCGTTTGCTCTACCCCTGGTTGGCGAAGATGGTCATGAACAGGGACTCTCCGGTCAACACTCGCTTGCCGGCGCCAACCAGCGCACCCAGCAGCCCACTCTTGGTTTGGGATCCATCACCGAAGATCGTCTCCATCTCGATCTGGTCATCCATGTACATCATGCCGCCCGCCTCGGCTACGGTGGCCTCACCCGGATCCAGCTCTACTTCGACAAACTGCATGTCGTCACCGAAGATCTTGAAATCGACTTCGTGCATCGTCGCCATTTTTCCTCCAGAATGCGGCAGACACCATCCCCGCCGAGCTTAACCCGCGTTTCTCACCAGTGATCTACTGCAGCGACAACAACCGGTGAGAAAAGCGGGCTAATAAGGGTAGCCGATTCGCGAAGTGCATGGTACAAATCGGTTCTCAAGGTAGCGAACGAATGGCAAGTCGTTCGTGCTGGTAGCAAGTTGCTTCAACCCTTTTAGAGGAGGCCGTCATGGCAAAGGAAATCACCCGTCGGGAAGTGTTGCGGGGAGGCGTTGGGTTCGCAAGCCTGGCCGTGATGGGCCTTCCCGCGTGGGCAGTGCCCGCGCTGGCCCAGGGAGAAACCGATGTCCCGTTCACGGATGTTCCGGAGAACTTCAACACGAATCCCAGTGAACAGGTTCGCTTTCTGGACATTCGTAAGATTGACGGCCCGTTCACGCCAAGGGACCAGTTTTTCGCGATACAGCATTACGGGCAGCCCGAAATTGATGGATCGACCTTCAGGCTCAAGGTGACGGGCCTTGTCGACCGCCCGCTGGCACTGTCGCTTGACGACCTGCGGGGATTGGGCGGCTCGGACATCCCGGCGGGGTTCGAGTGCTCCGGGAACAGCCCCCGCCGAATCCATGGACTGGTCAGCAACGGTAACTGGACGGGCATCGGGCTGCGAACAATCCTCGAACGGGCCGGCATTCAGTCGCAAGGGAAGGAGATCGTCTTTTTTGGCGCCGACCGTGGCGAGGAAGATGTCGAATACCGTGGCCGCACTTACAAAGTGGAACAGCAGTTCGGCCGAAGCCTGTCGGTGGAGAACGCGATGAGTGGCCGGCCGTTCGTCGGTTACGCCCTGAACGGAGAGCCGCTGACCCGGCACCAGGGCTTTCCCGTCCGCCTGGTCATGCCCGGCTGGTATGGGGTCGCAAACGTTAAGTGGCTGGCCCAGATCCACGTCCAGGAAGCGCGGTACCTCGGTAAGTTTCAGGCGCGCTGGTACCGGACGCTGCGGGGCGAGATGATCGACGGCGAGATGATGTGGAAGGAAACCGCGATCAGCCGTCTGCGGTTGAAGTCAGTGATCGCTCGCGTGACCCGTACCGGGGGCCAGCACCGGGTTCTCGGCTTCGTGCTCAACGACGGCACGCCGTTGCGCTCGGTCGAAGTCAAGGTCGACAACGGACCCTGGCAGCAGGCCACGATGGACGATTCCAACACGACATATTCGTGGAAGCTCTTCACCTACACGTGGCGCGGGGCCACGCCCGGAGAGCACACGCTTGTTTCACGGGTAACCGACGAGAACGGGCAGGTCCAGCCGGTCGAAGCGGACCTCGAGAATAAACTCACCGGCCTGGAGAACAACGCGCAGTTCCCAAGAACGGTAATGATTTAGCCCGGACCGCCAGCAGTAACGGAACCGGAAGCGGTAGCGACCGGGTAATCTCCGTTCCGACAACCGCGAGCGACCGGGTAATCAAACATCGGGCACGCCCGTTTTG
The DNA here is from genome assembly GCA_965206125.1 of Terriglobia bacterium. GTDB lineage: Bacteria > Acidobacteriota > Terriglobia > 20CM-2-55-15 > 20CM-2-55-15 > CAXWPM01. The sequence goes on along the minus strand of CBDBIN010000005.1, from coordinate 60,908 downwards.
CGTCTCGTGAACCCGCCACACATTATCGAACCCCGCCGCCGCGACGTCGCAGGACTGCCCGTCCGCCGGCTGTTGCCGGTCGCACGGCGCAGGACTGTGGGACCGTTTATCTTCTTCGATCACATGGGACCAGCCGAGCTCGGACCCGGCAACGGTATCGACGTCCCACCGCATCCCCACATCAACCTCGCGACGGTGACATACCTGTTCGAAGGCAGTCTCCTACACCGCGACAGCCTCGGCTTCCATCAAGACATCCTTCCCGGCGACATCAACTGGATGACCGCGGGCTCCGGCATTGTGCATTCCGAACGCACGCCGCCGGAAGTTCGCAAGCGGGCGTCCAGGACTCACGGCATCCAGCTCTGGGTTGCCCTCCCCCAGGCGAACGAGGAGTCCGACCCGGAGTTTCACCACCATCCCGGCAATACGCTTCCCGAGGTTTCGGACGATGGCTGCCGGATTCGCGTTCTGATCGGAAAGGGATGGGGAGAGGCCTCACCAGTTCTTACGCACTCGCCTATGGTTTACGCCGACGCCGTGATCGAAGGCGGTCGAAGCCTCACGATGCCGGACAACCACCCGGAGACGGCGGCTTATCTGGTCGAAGGATCGGTTCGGATAGGAGACGCGACCCTCGACGCGCCTCGCATGGTGGTGTTCGATGGTGGAGGTGCAGCCCGGCTCGAAACGCTGGAGTCCTCCAGGCTGATCCTGCTCGGTGGAGTCCCACTCGACGGACCGCGTTACATCTGGTGGAACTTTGTTTCGAGCTCCGAGGCCCGAATCGAGCGTGCGAAGCACGACTGGAAGGCGGGACGTTTTCCGAAAGTGCCGGGAGACGCCGAAGAGTTTGTACCATTGCCGGAGTGAGCGCCTCACAAGCGACACGACAGACGCGGTCCTCTCGACGGTGTTACGCTAGCAGGGTTATGAACACCGAAACATTACAGAAGAGCATTCTCGAACTCATCCGGCGGACCTCCGCCTTTCTTCCGCCAGATATTCAGCACGTGATAGACCTCCAGCGAAAGCTCGAGGCTTCCGGGTCCAAGGCGGACTTCGCGCTGGAACTCGTGGCCCAGAACATCGGTCTGGCCAAGGCGAAATCGCTGCCGATCTGCCAGGACACCGGAACGATCGGCTTCTACATCGACACACCCGTGGGTGTCGATCAGATCGAGCTTGCTGACGTGTGCCGCAAGGCCGTGCAGGAGGCGACCGCGCTCGGATACCTGCGACAGAACTCGGTCGACAGTGTCGACGGCAAGAACACCGGAGACAATCTGGGCCCGGGAAGTCCGGCTTTTCACTGGGAACAGACACGCGATCCCAACATCCGTGTGCGGTTGATCCTCAAGGGCGGCGGCTGCGAGAACATGAGCGCACAGTACAGCCTCCCCGCCGAGATACAGGGCAAGAGGGCGAACCGGGACATGGAAGGCGTCCGCGCATCGATCCTGGATGCGATCTGGAAAGCGCAGGGTAAGGGCTGCGGCCCGGGCTTTATCGGCGTGGCGATCGGCGGCGATCGGGCGTCGGGTTACGAGTTCGCAAAACACCAGCTCCTGAGGATGGCGGACGATAGCAGTCCCGATCCGGTGCTGGCGGAACTGGAAGCCCGGATCATGCAGGAGGCCAATACCCTCGACATCGGGCCCATGGGCTTTGCGGGCAAGTTTACCGTCGGATGCTGCAAGGTCGGCAAGCTGAACCGACTGCCCGCATCGTTCTTCGTCTCGATCGCCTACATGTGCTGGGCGTACCGGCGCCGCGGCGCCGTAATCGACCTGAACGGGAAAGTCGTCGATTGGCTTTACACCGAGGAACATGAGTTTGATGCCGAAGCGCCCATGCCCGACCTGACCCTGCCGTCGGCGGATGTCGTTCGCCTGACGACCCCGCTAGCCGCCGACGACGTCCGCGGACTCAAGGTCGGCGATGTCGTACTGCTCGACGGTGTGATATTCACCGGCCGTGACGCCGTCCACAAGTACCTGCACGAGGGAGGTGAGCTGGACGTCATACGCGACGGGGTCATCTACCACTGCGGTCCGGTCGTACTCAAGGATGGGGATGAATACCGCGTGCTTGCCGCTGGCCCAACGACATCCATCCGCGAAGAGCCGTACCAGGCCAACATCATCGAACGATTCGGCATCAAGGCCGTCATCGGCAAGGGCGGAATGGGTAAGAAAACCGAGCAGGCGTGCAAGGAACACGGCTGTGTCTACCTGCATGCCATCGGCGGAGCCGCGCAGATCTATGCGCAGGCCATTCAACGCGTCGTGAGCGTCAGGCTGGAAGAGTTCGGCAGTCCCGAAGCGGTCTGGGAACTCGAGGTCCGGAACTTCCCGGCCGTCGTCACGATCGACGCTCACGGCAATAGCCTGCACCGGGTGGTTCAGGATCGGTCGCAGGAACTGCTGGGTGCGACGCTTTAGACGGGAGGTCGGCGGTCATAGACCGCCGATTCTTAGTCCCTGCCCCTTTCAAGACCACCGGCATTCACGTGAGCGAACATTCGGGCTACGCCGTCGGGTCCGATTTCGAAGACGTACTTGTTCGAATCCCTGAACCCGGCATCGAGCGGCAATGGGCCGTCGAGCGTGAAGGTGTCCGGTCCGGACGGGCGATAGACACCAAGCCCGCCGATCACGAGGCCCCCGTCGCCACTATCTTCGACCGCGCGGCCTCTACCCCCCGGTGCGGCGTCGACGCTGGCAGGAATACTCCGATAAATGCCTGTGTATTGGCCGAGGTCGACTTCCGTATCACTCTGGAAGGGGAGGGGGCCGAGGAAATGCTCGAGGACGAGGGCACGCACGCCACTGTGAGATAGCGCCGGTTCCACAGGACCGGTGGTGGGCGCGAGCGTAGTGTCCGCCTCCTCCAGCAACGCGGCATTCGGCTCTCCTCCGCCTGCCATGGTCACGAACACGCCGATCTTCTTGTCGAGCATCATGAATTCCATGGACCTGTAGCGGATACTCCCGTAGTGCTCGAGGACACGCTCGCCGTTGTAGTCATAGGTAAAGAAGTTCATCCCGAAACCGCTCATGTCGGGATGATTGCCGACGTGGCGCGTGTGCATCAACCCGAACGTCTCCGCGGACAGAATCGCCGGTCCGGCACCGGCGCCTTCCTGGATATGCGCAATCAACCATTTCGCCATATCCCCCGCCGTCGAATTGACGTCGCCGGCGTAGGAAATATAGGGGGAGATCGCCGGGTAGGGCAGCGCTACTGGCGGCCCGTCCGGTACGAACGCATACTGGGTCGCTACGTTGGGGCCGGGCCCCGGCGCATTGGTCAGCGTGGTATGCGTCATGCCCAGCGGCTCGTAGATATTCTCTCGTAACACATCTTCGAGAGTCTGACCCGTGATGTCCTCCACCATGAACCCCAGCGTGGCACTGCAGGGATTGCAGTAGATCGAAATGGTTCCCGGCTCCCGGACAGCATCGGGTGTGTTGGCGGCGATGTAATCGGCCGGCAGCGGCGGCACCGGTAGGGGATCATCTTCTGGTCGAAAGGTTGGAAAACTCCCAAGACCGCCCCGGTGGGTCAGCAGGTCCCAAACCGTGATGTCCTTGCCGAAGGGACTCTCCAGCTGAATGCGTTCGAGATACTTGTTGGCGGGATCGTCAAGCGATTCGATCTGTCCGCGCTCCAGGAGTTGGGCAACGGCCGTGGACAAGAAGGTCTTGCTCAATGACCCGATGCGGAACTGCGACGTGTCCGGATCCACCGGCGTTTGGGTGGCCCAATCCGCGTAACCATACCCTTTGGACAGGATCACTTCCTCGCCCTGGGTGACGGCAATAGCCAGGCCGGAAACGCGGTGCTCCGCGAGGAGTTTTTCGAAAGTCTCGTCGACCCATTCCTCGACCTGGGAAGGGATCAGCCGGTCCTCGGGCGCGATCGAAGCGACGGCCGGCGCGGTGCCCGCGCCTTCCTGTGGACCAGCCCCACACGCGGTCAGCAAGGTCGCCAACACAAGGCTGACGAACCCGAAGACAAATGCCTGTGACAACCCGAATTTCATCGCCGTGCGCTTCATGACGTTCTCCTTTTGTATTTCGTTCGGTTGAGCGACATTCCGTCGCACACCCTCCCAAGGTCGGCGGTCATAGACCGCTGATCCAAACTGTCAAGTTCATACCATGCCAACGGTCGCGAACTCTTGGGCGCGACATGTAGGCGACGGCTAGATTAAATCACCAACGCAGCGTCTCGGCAGGTCACAAACGCGGTTCACCGGACAACCGATCCAGCCCTGCAAGAAGCCGGCCGATATCGTTGTCAAAGTCGGGATCGGGCCGGATCGGAATGCCCTGCCGCGACGTGAGCCCGCTGACGTCCTCTGGGAGTTCATCCCTAGAGGGGATCGCCGAGCCGCCCACGAGAAGCGGAATGACGGGAATGCGTCGCTTAAGCGCAGCGGCAACCTCCAGTCGCACAAAGTCCTGCGGATCATCGATCCTCCGAGGCGAGTCCTTCTTCTCACTTACACCGAGCCAGTTCGGACCAACTACGACGAGGCATATCGTCGCTTGCGCTACGACCTCGTCGATGTACTCTTCGAAATTCGCCCCTAGAGATATCGAATCGACGTCCTTGAACACACTGTCGCGACTGTATTTCTGTGTCAGCCTGTCGTAGATCCGACCGGAAACATCGGCGGCGTCCTGCCGCCTGTATGAAAGGAAAACAACGGGTTTCTGCGGACGGCTGGCCGGCGGCTTCGGAACCGGTGGTTTGTCCACTGCCTCGCGCTCCTCTTTAGCGGCTACACGAGCTTCTTGTGCAAGACTTGTCTGCTCCCCTCTTATGCCCTCGATAATCCCAGCTATCAGTTGCCGGGACCTGTACACGACGACCACCACCAGCAAGACCAACAAGTAGGGACCTGCGGCCTCCAGCCATCCCGACACAGTAACTATGATGTCCTCAGTCCAACTCGTTTCCATAACGCCTACTCCACGACAGCCAATTCGCAGATTCCGCACGGGCCAGAAACAACACCCGATCTACTCGTAGGCTCGTCTCCCTGCCGCGACGAACCCTATGCACTCCCAGCAGTTCTGTTCGGTAAATCTAGCTTCGGGAATCAGTTTCGGTCAATTGCAAACATTCGCTGAACTCACCATACTAGCCGCACGAGTCAACGATTCAACAGGACAAGTGTGAGCGCTGGCGCTGGTGATCGGACCGTTTGATGGTCACCACAACCACTAAACTTCAATGCGAAGACGTGGTTTCGATCTTGACTGCGGCGCCCGCATCTTCAGGCTCCCGGATTCGGTCGACCAGTTCGCGTGTCGTCGTGCTCGGAGGTGGAAAAAACCGGGTGAGCCCGAGAGTGACTGCAAAGTTCAGCATCATGCCAACTGTCCCGATACCTTGGGGATCAATCCCCCTGGGGAGTATTCCAAAGGTCCAGCGGTCCATGCCAAAGAAGACAGTGGCAATGATGTAGAAGGCCGTGAAGGAAATTCCGGTGACCATTCCCGACACCGCTGGAATGGTTCCCACGCGCCTGCTGAAGATACCCAGAACGATGGCTGGGAAGAAGCTGGCGGCGGCCAGTCCGAAAGCAAACGCAACAACCTGACTGACGAACCCCAGTGGATAGATCCCGAAGACCCCGGCTATTACGACGGCGAGGCCGATGACGGTCCGTCCCACACGCAGGCGCTGGGCTTCGCTAGCGCCCGGTCGGAGGATGCGGAAATACAGATCGTGGGCGACGCTGGACGAGATCACCAGCAGGAGGCCGCTGGCGGTTGACAGCGCTGCTGCAAGGCCACCGGCAGCAACCAGCGCGATGATCCAGTTGGCCAGTCCGGCCATTTCGGGCGTTGCCAGAACGATGATATCCCGATCCGGCCCCGACAACCCGGCATCCCTCAAGGCGATCCGTCCGTCGGCGCCTTGGGCGCCGGCGGTGTCCAGCCACTGCTGGTGGGACGCTCTGAGGGAAGCGATCTCCGCGGCGGCCAATGTCCCGTTTCGGAACACTTCGTTGTCTTCGCCCTCGGCGTAAAGAAGCGCGCCGTCGCCATCATCCAACCAGAGAATCAGGCCGGTCCGCTCCCAGTTCTCGAACCATTCGGGCAATTCGTCGGCAGTTTGACCGTTCAGGCTCTCGATCATGAAGTAGCGAGCAAACGCCGCGGTCGCGGGAGCGGTGAGGTAGAGCATCGAGATGAAGAACAGCGCCCAGAACGCGCTCCATCGCGCGGCCTTGACCGACTTCACAGTGTAGAAGCGCACGATCACATGCGGCAGTCCGGCCGTGCCGACCATGAGCGCCAGAGTAACGAGCAAGACATTGACCTTGTCCCACTGGCCGACGAATGTGCCGGTGTAGGAATCGAAGCCCAGATCGGCCTGGATCTGATTCAAGCGTTCCAGCAGGTAGACGCCCGAGCCGCCAGTCGAGTCGACCAGTTCACCGCCGAGGCCTACCTGAGGGAAGAAATCCCCAGTCAGTCGGATGCTGATTGCGATCGCGGGTATGAGAAAAGCCGTAATCAGGACCCAGTATTGAACCACCTGGGTCCACGTAATGCCCTTCATGCCGCCAAGTGTTGCGTACACAAAGACGATCGCCATGCCGATGACGACACCGACGTTGATGTCCACTTCGAGAAAACGGCTGAAGACGACGCCGACACCGCGCATCTGTCCGGCAACGTAGGTGAACGAAATGAAGACCGCACAGATCACCGCAACCATCCGGGCCACGTTTGATTCGTACCGGTCGCCGATGAAATCCGGCACCGTATAGTGCCCAAACTTTCGGAGATACGGCGCGATCAGGAGAGCCAACAGGACGAACCCGCCGGTCCAGCCCATGAGGTAGACGCCTCCCGCATACCCCATGGTCGAGATCAGCCCCGCCATCGAAATGTAGGATGCCGCGCTCATCCAGTCCGCTGCGGTCGCCATCCCGTTCGCAACCGAAGGCACGCCTTGTCCGGCAACGTAGAAACCCTTCGTGTCTCGAACGCGGCTCAGCCAGGCAATCGCCAGGTAGAGGCCGAAGGTGAGTCCGACGAACAGGTAGGTCCAGGCTTGTACGCTCACCCGGCATCTCCATCGCGGCTCTTCTGCATCTCACGATGGTGCTGGTCGTCAAACCGATTCATCAAAAGGCAATAGACGAGGATGATGAGGACGAAGGAGATAATGCTGCCTTGTTGGGCAAACCAGAAGCCGAGAGGAAAGCCGGTTCCGGGCAGTGTGTAAGCGTTCAGAAGGTCGGCGAAAAGAACTCCAGCTCCTAGCCCAACCCCCGCCCAAACAAAGAGCAGAACGGCCATGGTCCGGACGTTGCGACGCCAATACCTTTGGAGCAGAGAGTCCGCGCCAGACGTTGTCGATGGGGATCCAAGGCTCATGTGGATGGCTGAAACGCTGCGATTCTATCGGAGGCGATACTGGAGGTCAACGCATCACGGTCCCTCAAACAGCCGAATCCGCGTCACCCGCCCCTCGGGTCCGATGGCCCAGCCGGCCTGGGGACTGACGAAGGCTACGCTCCAGTGGCTCAGCGTGTCGAGGCTAGTCCAAGTCATGCCGTTGTCTGAGGAATAGTCGATGCCGTTAGGCCCGACGGCGACGAGCGTGGGCGTCGGCGCGCCGGGCACGTAGGCAGCGCCATAGACCGCCCCCGTGAGCGTGGGTCGCCCCGCCAGCGTCCACGTCTGTTCACCGTCGCTGGTGACAGCCACGTTGTCGGTGTATTCGTCCGGCTTGTCGAGGTCGCCGCCAAAGGCCGCGCCGCGGCTCCCATCAAGGAAGGCCAGCGAGGCAATGCCTGCGGTCGACGTGCCGCCGACGATTGGTGTCTCGACGGCAGTCCAGGATCGGCCTCGGTCTGTCGTCTTGAGGATGCGCGCCGAAGAGCCGGCCCCGGTGCCGACCCACGCCGCGCTGTCGCCGTGGGCGACGAGGCAGGTGCCGCTGGCAGCAAAGCTGCCTTCGCCCTCGCTGGCCGGAGGCAGCTGTTCGGGCGGCACGCGGTTCCAACTAGCGCCGCCGTCGTCGGTGGTGATGAGGAAAAACGCCCCGTCAAACGAATCGCTGAACGCGATGCCGTGCTCGGCATCCCAGAAGTCCATGCAATCGAAGAAACCGTCGGGTTCGGGGTTGGTGAACTGAAGCACCCAGGTCTGCCCGGCGTCGGTGGTCTTGTAGATGCGCGACTGCTCACCGTCGCCGATGCTGAGAAGATAAGCCGTCGCGGCATCGACGGCGTGCACGTCGCGGAACTGCAACGACTCGGCGCCTGGTACTACGGCGGCCTGCCACGTAGCGCCACCGTCAGTTGTGCGGGCGTACGTGCCTTCGGTCCCGCTGATCCAAACGGTGTTCTCATCGACCGGGCTGATACCGATGAACCGCGCCTCGACGCCGGAAGTCTGCGCGGTGAGCACCGGGGCCAGGCGCAACGGCGCCGCTTGCGGGGTTCTGGTGCAGATAGGATCGTCGGAGTGATAAACCAGGAGCGCACTGTCGCGACGTGGACTATCCGGCCATGACGTAGCGCCAGAGCACTGCGGGATTCGACCGCAATGTGATCGGAATTGCGAACTGGTCTTTCTGAATCTTCTGTGCCAGCTCGATCCCGATGATCACGCGCCGCGCATTGTAGAATGTCTTGAATCCCAACATCGGCCGCAATCGCCCCTTCACCCGGCGGTGGTCCTGCTCCACCACGTTGTTCAGGTATTGGCAGCAACGAATCTTCACTGCGTTCTGGCCCCGGAAGTTGAACTCACCGTTCATTCCCATGCGCCGCAGGGCGCTATGGCTCGGCTGGTGGCCATCCAAGGTGATACTGTGCGGCTCCGGATGATGCTTCAGTGCCTTGCGAAAGAATGCCTTCGCCGCCGCAATGCCGCGTGTTCGACTCAGATAGAACTCCACGGTGTTGCCTTGTCCGTCCACGGCGCGGTACAGATACATCCACTGGCCTCGAACCTTGATGAACGTCTCATCGACCCGCCAGCTTCCACCCACTGGCCGCTCGAACCGGTGCCATCGCTTTTCGCACGTTTCGGCATAGCGAACCACCCAACGCAAGATGGTGGTGTGCGAAATCGACAAGCCCCGCTCACCAAGAATCACGACCAAATCCCGGTAGCTGAGTTTGAAGCGAAAATACCAGCGAAGGCAGAGGAGAATGATGTCGTCTTCGAACCAACGTCCGGCAAATAGAGGATTCCGTTTCGTTTTGCGATGCGCCATATCCCATTATCGCCAATTCCCTTGGGCTGTCTGCACCAGAACCCCTTCCAGCTTGTTGTTGTCGGTCAGCTGCCACGTCAGCTTGATCGTCGGGTCCCGCAGGATCGTGTAGAACTCTGCCGGGGGTCCCGTCTCCGCATCTTGCCCGTCCCGGTTATCGATGAAACCCGGGATCAACCGTCCGCCGTAGCCGTGGCGGTCGGTGAAGTAGAACCAGAATTTGTCCTTGACCAACGGTCCGCCGATCTCACCGTAGTAGTCGGTGTATTTCGTGAACGCGTTGGGCGACGGGCTGAAGCCCCGGTCCAGCAGGTCCTGGTCGATGTTCTTGGACTGGAAGCTGGAATCGGACCACTCCGCGGCCAGTTGGCCGTGGAAGTCGTTACCACCACTCTTCACCACGAACGTCAGGCTCGTGCCCGCGGCCGACTGCTCGGCGCTCTTGGCGGCTGTCGCCACCTGCACCTCTTCGAACGCCCCGTAATCTTCGTAGTGCTGGTCCCAGACCATCCCGTCGATGACCACCTGCGCGTCGCCGCTCTTGCCGAACGCCTGGCCACCGGGCGAAGAGCCCGTACCGAAGCTCGACCCGCCGATGTCATAACTGGTCGCAAACACGCCCGGCATCATCATCATGACACCGCGCAGGCTCCGGCTGTAGGGAAGCTCTTCGAACTCCTGCGTGCTGAAGTTTACCGCCACCAACGCCTGCTCCAAATCGATCGTCGGCTCCTGGCTCAGCACGGTGATCGTCTCGGCCACCGTCGCCACTTCCAGTTCCCCGTTGACCGTCGCCGTCGCGCCCAACTGCACGCGGACGCCTTCGATGTTCAGGGTCTTGAAGCCCGGCAGGCTGAACGTCACGGTGTACTCACCGAACGCCAGCTGTGTGAAACGATAGCTGCCGGATTCATTGGTGATCGCCATCCGGGAGCCGCCGATCAGGGCCGGACTGGCCACGCTGACCTCCACACCCGGGATCAAAGCACCCGAACTGTCCATCGCGCGACCTGTAATCGTACTGGTCGTCTGTGCGAGTCCCGGCACTGACAGCGCCAGAACCAGCACGAGGACAGCAAATAGATTTCCTCTCGAAAGGTTCATTTAACCTCCACTCCGTAACAGTGGTTGTGCCGCATGTGTGTTCGTCGCATTTTGGTTGTCCACACGCACAGGCACGAATAGGAGGGCCTGACTCCGGGCCACAAATGGCCCGAAATTCCAAAACCCTCCGCACTCAGATCGAAACTATACGCGGACACCCTACCCGTTCCCTGCCGACCCCGCAATACGGTACCCGGGTAGGGTATCTTCATAAGGCTGATTCCAAGCTGAGTCTAAGAAAACATGTATCGAAGTGCGAATCCAGAAGGCTCTGCGCAATCTGACCGAGACTGCGGCTTCATAAGGGTTTGAGGGGCTCGCGGCACAACGGTACGGGGCTGGGGCACTCCGGGCCGGCCCCACGGACCCGGCTGGCGCTGCCGTTCGGCAACAAGGTGTGGGTGAGGGGTATACATAATGGATACCCTGAATCTCGATCTGCTCAGATCTATGGGGAATTCACCATTAGGGGGGTGCGCCGGCAGAGCGGAGACTCCGCCGGCACGCTCGAGGGAATCTCAATCGCGGCCGCCGTCCAAGATCACCGGTTCGGACCGTCCGTAATAGATCCCGTTGAAAAGGAACTTGAACGTCCCGTGCGGCTGCGCTCGGAACGCGATCTCGGGACCGAACAGGAAGAGTTTGCCACGCCCGACCGACGCGTCGATCACCGCGACACTGTCCTCCAGGTAGGCTTCACCCCAGGCCCAACCACTCCGCAACGGATCCGGGCCGAACCAGGCGACGGCCTCGACGCCCTTGCGGGATGCGTCCGGATCCAACCGGAACGTAGGACTGCGCTGAAAGAACAGATCGACCTCGGACCCCAGGCCGAAGGCCAGGGGGTGAGTGTTGTCGACCTCGGCGCGCAGGACCGAGCCCGGCACAAAGAATTTGTCGCGAGGGAGGGGCCGTTCGGACCCGTCCGGCATCCTTTCCACGAGCGCCTCCGATATCGGAAGGTCCAGATGCTCGGCGAGTGCCGTCGACCCGCCAATGGCGATAACCGTGCCGCCCGCTTCCAGAAATTCGCGGATTTTCGGAACCGTCGTGGCCACGGTCACGCGGCCGAGTTGGTCTTCGTACTCCGCCGGGATGTCGCTCGGTCCGCCACCACCCCCGCGGTCCTCGGCGGGAATGCCGCCGTCGACGAAGATCAGGACGTCGAACTTGGACGCCAGGTTGCCGGCGTCGAGTTCCTGAGGGTAAACGACCTCGAAGGGGAACTCGAAGTTCTCGAGGAGGAACCGCGTCCAGCCCGACGGCATCGAACCGCCGTACCGATCCCACAACCCGATGCGCAGCCCGCGCAGCATGAGCGCATCGCTCTTCGGCTCGCTGGCCGCGGCCTCGAACGTCAAGCCGACTTCGGCTGCCAGTTCCTCGAGGCGAGCCTCGGTCCGAGCGCCGGCGCGGATGTACATCGTTCCGGCAGGATAGTTTCTCCCGTTCGCCTCGACAGGTTCCCGCAGCCAGTACACTTCTTCGTCCCCAGCCAACAGGCGGTTGATTCCGATGAACGAATCGTTGGCGGCGTGGCCGAGGAAGAATCCCTCCGCGTTCGTCAACCGAGTGACCCTGCCGTCGGGCACGACGGCGAAACCCTCGATTTTCTCGAGCGGTCCGTCGAAGCCTTCAAGGATGCGGTCGAACCGGACTCCCATCTGGTACACCAGCGTCCAGCCGGTCGTGTCATACGGCGGCGTCGGTGGCGCCCCCGGGTAGGCAAAATCGTTGGGGTAGTCCTGCGGTTCGAACATGTCGAGCACGTGCGGCCGGAACGCTTGTGCCGCTTTGACCACGTAAGACCCTGCCGAATAGCTCTTGCCCTCGACCTCGAAATCGCTGGTCGCCCGATGGATCGCCACGCCGTTCTTGATCAACACGTTCACGAACTTCGTCGCTGTGAGAAAGTCCGGCTGGTCGGAAGGAATGATGAAGCCACGGGGGTCCCGAAGTTCCGGCGCGCGCAGCATGTCGCTGTACTGGCCCAGGTCGCGACCTCCTCCCTGGCCTCCCCGGCCGCCGCGTCCCTGTCCGCCGGGTCCCGCGGACTCCATCGCCTCCTGGACGCTCGCAACACGCTTCGTCGTCGTCGTCCAGCTGTCACGGTTCCCACGGTCGATCGAGTTCTTCCCCATCCGCCAGATGTTGAATAGCAGTTGATCCCGGTATCTCGAAGCGATGTCCAGCACGGCGCGGTTTGCCGTCATGGAGTACTCCACAGACTGCCTGAAATGCCATGCCTGTGGCTCGATGGGAGCCGGGTAGTCCCCTTTGGGCACCTGCTTGTCGACGACAAACGGAATTTCGGATGGGGTGGGGCTGCCGATGGTCTCGGTCAGCAACCCGATCATATTGTGGAAGTAAGGGCTCGTTCGCAATCCGCCGTTCCACCAGGTCGAGTACGACGCTCCCGAGCGCATCGTTGCGCCGGGCTTGCCTTCGGACAGAAAACGGGTATGCATGGCGGCGGCTACCAGGTCCAGGCTCGTGACCAGCAGCGGGTCGTAGTTGTAGTTGAACGGGTCGCGGAACGGAGGCGCAAACAGGACCGTGCCGCGCGGGCCACTCTGGTGGTGGTTGTAGACGATCTGCGGGAACCACTCCCGGTACAGGATACGGTTGATCGCTTCGCTCTCGGGCTGGGCCGACATGTAGAAATCGCGGTTGTTGTCGTGGCCCGTGTATTTCTGGTATAGGCGGGGGAGCCCGGAACTCGAACGCTGTTCGGGGACGGGGTTGCGCATGTACCAGTCGGCGACCAACTCCAGACCGTCAGGGTTCACGCACACTGCCAGGAGGATCGTGTCGTCGAGAAATCGCATCGTTTCGCCGTCGGTGCGACTCACCATCTGGTATACGAGTTCCATGAGTTGCTGCGCACCGAGCGTCTCAGTCGCGTGCAGCCCGCCGTCGATCCATACGACCGACTTGCCTTCCGCGGCGAGCCGGAGAGCCTCATCCTCGGAAACATCCTCGGCAAGAGCCATTCGCCTCGAGATTTCCTTGTAACGGTCCAGGTTCCGGTGATTGTCGGGGGACGTGATGATCGCCATGTAGATCGGCCGGCCTTCAGCCGTGTTGCCGATGACTTCCAGCGCCATCCGGTCGGATTCGGCCTCGAGCTTCTTCCAGTGCGCCTCGAGCTCGGTGTAGTTGGCGAGCTGGTAGTCGTCGCCGAGGTTGAAGCCGAACTCGGCCATCGGCGTCGTGATGCCACCCTGCCCGAGAGAACTTACCGGCAACAGCACGATGGCGAGCAACGTCACCAGGAGAAAACGACTCTTCTGACTGAACATGCGAACCCCCTTCGAATTCCGGGAACAGGCCGGGATTGAAACGGAAGTCGGCCCCATTGACGGCGATCCAGTGATTGTATGGACTGGCAGTCCATGGCACAAGTCTCGATCCTCGATCCGGTCGAGCCGGCCAGGAACTGTGCTAAAAAGAAACGGTGCCGTTCGACCCTGCCCTCCGCCACATGATCGCCTCGTTCCGAGCCTCGCCCAATTGGGACGAGCAACTCGACCTGAAGCTGCTCCAGGCGCTCTGGCCCAGGCTGGTTGGCGCGCAGCTGGCCGAGGCGACCCGCGTCCTGGCGATCGACGGCACTCGGGTCATCGTCAGCGTCCCCGACGCCACGTGGAAGACTCAGTTGATTCCGGAACGATACCGCCTCCTGCGCTCCATGAACGAACCCTGGCCAAACCCCTGGATCACGGAAGTCTGGTTCACCGATGAAGATAGGTAGGACCCAGGTCGAATACGTCGCCGCCCTGGCCAACCTTGAAGTGGCCGAGGATGAAAAGGACGAACTGGCCGAGCAACTCAGCCGGATTGTGGAGTTCGTCGAACGGTTGAACGAGCTCGACACCGATGACGTCGAACCCACGTCACAGGTAGCGGCCCTCGGCCCCGAGATATCCCGAGAGGACCGCATCGAGCCCAGAACAGGAAGCTCCGAGGCTGCAACCGATGTGGGCCTCTTCAAAGTTCCACGCGTAATCACCGAACGATGAACCTCGTCAGCACCACGGCACATGAACTCGCGGCGATGTACCGGAACCACGAGACAACGGTCACCCAGGTCATTGAAGCCGCTTTCGATGGGATCGAGGACCGCGACGCCGACATCGGAGCGTTCCTTCACACGCGCCGTGCCGACGCGCTCGCCGAAGCCGGGCGCGCCGATGCCGCCTTCGCTCGATCCGAGGACATGCCTCTCCTGACCGGAATTCCGGTGGCGATCAAGGACAACATGAACCTCCGCGGCATGAGGACGACGTGCGGTTCGAAAATCCTCGAGGACTACGTGCCGACGTTCACATCGACCGCAGTCGAGCGCTTGCGGCGGGCCGGAGCGATCGTCCTCGGCAAGACGAACATGGACGAATTCGCGATGGGATCGTCGACAGAGAATTCGGCCTTCCACCCAACGCGCAACCCACACTCGAGGGATCGCGTTCCCGGCGGCTCGAGCGGCGGTTCGGCAGCGAGCGTCGCAGCGGGAATGGCGGTACTCGCGCTTGGGTCCGACACGGGCGGATCGATACGCCAACCGGCTGCTTTCTCGGGCGTGGTCGGGATGAAGCCCACCTACGGCCGCGTGTCCCGGTACGGGCTTGTTGCATTCGCCTCGTCGCTGGATCAGATCGGCCCGTTCTCTAAGACCGTGCGGGAGTCGGCCGAACTGTTGGGGACCATCTCGGGTTTCGATCCGCTCGACTCGACGTCGGCAAACATGGCCCCCCCGGACTGGGCCGCATCGCTCGATAAGCCCATCGAGGGATTGCGCGTGGGTGTCCCGCGGGAATACTTCGTGGACGGCGTGGATCGGCAAGTCCGGTCGAAGGTCGAAGCGGGCGTAGCCAGGCTTGAAGAGTTGGGATGCCGCATCGAGGACGTATCGCTGCCGCACACCAGCTACGCGGTTGCGACCTACTACTTGATCGCCACGGCCGAGGCCAGTTCCAACCTGGCTCGGTACGACGGCGTTCGGTACGGCTATCGGGCGTCCGGGGGTGGAACCCTCCGGGACATGTACCGGCAGACACGAAAAGACGGCTTCGGCAAGGAAGTGAAGAGACGCATCCTGCTCGGCACCTACGCGCTGAGCGCGGGCTACTACGACGCCTACTATCTGAAGGCCCAGAAGGTGCGGACGTTGATCCTGGAGGATTTCCGGAAGGCGTTCAACCAGGTCGATGTGATCGTGACACCCACGACGCCGACCACCGCGTTCAAACTCGACGAGAAGGTCGACGATCCGCTGTCGATGTACCTGTCCGACATCTTCACGATCACCTGCAATCTGGCCGGATTGCCGGGGATTTCGGTTCCCTGCGGCACCTCGTCCGAGGGCCTGCCTGTCGGAATGCAATTGATCGGCAACCACTTCCGGGAAGACACGATTCTCAGCGCGGCCCACCAGTTCGAGATGGCCGGAGGGTTCAAGTCCTGACAAGAGGGCCTGTCGGCGGCTTCAGCAAATCCGGCTCCGGATGCTATCCTATTGTGAGTGAATGATACTGGTCCGAAGCGACCGGATCACCCGTTGGAGGAGGTCAGAGAGTTCATCATGCAAACCGTCAACAAATCCGAGTTCGGAAAGTACGTCCGAGCCGCCACAGCTCTTGTCGTTCTAACGTTGCTGGTTCCGGCCGTCGGCTCCGGGCAGGGCTCGAAGATCGGAACAGTCGACCTGCAGAGGGTTGTGGAGGAGAGCGCGGATTGGGCAAAGGCTGCGGAAGAGTGGACCACCCTTCTGAACCAGCGCAGCGCTGATTTTCAGGCCAGACAGACGGAGATCGACCAAGAGCAATTGAAGCTCGACGCGCAGCCGAGCACATTGACCGAGGTCGAGCGGGCCGCGGTGGTCCGAAACATCGAACGGCTCGGGACGCAGCTCACGCGCATGAATGAGGACATCCAGCTTGAGTTGGATTCGTACCGCGCGGACCTGATGACGCCGATCGCGGAAAAAGCGGATCGCCTGATCCGGGAATACGCCCTGGAGGCCAGCTTCAATCTGATCATCGACGGTTCGAACCCGAACAGCGGAGTCGCCTTCGTCGACGAGGTCATCGATATCACGACTGAAATACTCCGGCGTATGGACGCCCCTTCCGAAGAGACGCCGCCCGGTCCCGGCCCGGGTCCGGGCCGATAAGCCGGCCGCCCGCAGTCGCATAGCCCAACCCCCCCGGCACGGCCGTGGCCGAAACAGTTTGGCATCACGGTCGCAGCGATCAGGGTCGGGCTAAGCATCCTGTGGTGGAACCCCATGGATCAACACAAGACTCCCCCCGAGGCCCTGACCTATGAAAGCTACCTCAAGATCAAGGAGCTGCTGGACCTGCAGACGCCACTGGCACAGCCCGAGAGCCACGACGAAATGCTGTTCATCATCAGCCACCAGGTATTTGAACTCTGGTTTCGCCTGATTCTGCATGAACTGGAACGCATCGTCCGACTGATCAAGGCAGACGAGCCGAGGGAGGCCGACCGGCTCCTCAGAAGGGTCACAGACACGGTTCGACTGTTCATACCCAAGCTCAGTGTTCTCGAGACGATGATCCCCTCCGACTTCATCAAGTTTCGCGACAACCTCATGCCGGCCAGTGGCTTTCAATCCCGTCAGTTCCGCGAAATAGAGTTCATCTGCGGGGCCAGGGACATCCGCTACATCGAGATGTTTGCGGGCACCCCCGCCACGCGGGAGCGCCTCCAGGCGCGCATGGACGAGCCGTCGCTCTGGGACCATTTCCTGGGGATGCTCGAGGGCCGCGGGTTCGATGTTGCGGATGAGGAATCCCAGGAAACCGCTGTCGCCAGAATCTACGGAGATCCCAAACAACTCGACCTCCGACTTCTGTCGGAAGCCATGATCGAGTACGACGAGATGTTTTCATTGTGGCGGGAACACCACGTGCGCATGGCACAACGCATGATCGGTAGCAAGCCCGGTACCGGGCAGACGCTCGTCGAAGCCGCTTTCGGCACCGGCCCGCTGGGAACGATGGGGGTCGAGTACCTCGCCCGCACAGTTAGCAAACGTTTCTTTCCCGTCCTGTGGGCGGCAAGAACACGCATGTAGTGCCGCCGTTGGCGTTCTCCGGCTCTATGTTGCAAGATAGACGGTTCAATTCTGTTCTGACAATTCCTTTTGAACACAGCGTGTTACGCATTGTACGGATGGGCGTTACCCTGCCCGTGGTGTAAAGGGCGCTCCGACCCGTAAGTACACCGGAACAGACGCAACCGACTGATGTATTCCGAAGATCTCGTCTACGTCCACCACGAAGGTTTCACAAACTACGTTCGGGCAGTGTCGCCCGGCCTGCTCCGCATGCTGCGTCATGGAGGCGTTCGAGCCGGGACGGTTGTCGATCTCGGTTGCGGCAGCGGCGTCTGGTTGAACGAACTGGACAAGGCCGGGTTCAGGCCGGTCGGCGTGGAAGCGTCTTCGGCTTTCCTGGAGGTAGCGCGTGGCATCGCCCCGGCCGCCATTTTGACAACCGGCTCGCTCTACAAAGTCCGGCTGCCCGCGTGCAACGCGGTTACTTCAATCGGTGAGGTGCTCAGCTACGACCCGCCTGGAAGCCGTCGCCTACGTTCGCTCGCGCCTCTTTTCAGAAGAGTTGCGGCAGCGCTCAAACAGGGCGGCCTGTTCGTGTTCGATCTACTCGTGACCGGGCTCCCGGCGCTCGATTCCCGAATCTGGCGAGTTGGGGACACGTGGGCTGTCCTCGGCGAGGGGCACGAGGACATCGACAGGCGACGGCTCACACGCCGGATCACGACGTTCCGCAAGGCAGGAGCAAGCTACCGTCGGCGCGAAGAGCGTCATATACTGACGGTCTTCGACCGGAGGGACGTCGAAACATGGCTGCGGACAGCAGGTTTCTCCGTGCGAGTGTCGAAGCGCTTCGGAGGTGTCCCGATTCCTCCACGACGTCTGGTTTTCCGGGCGCGCAAGCGCTGAGGCGGCAAGAGAGATACCCATGGGAAGAAGTATTCTTGCGGTCGTCGCCGGATATTTCACGATGGCGATCGGCATCGTCCTGGCAACACTCGCCGCCGTTTTCTTCATGCTGGCAGACCCAACAAGCACCGTCCCCACGCCGGCCTACCTGGCGGTCAACCTCGGCTACAGTGGGTTCTTCGCCGCTCTGGGGGGATACGTGGCCGCCGTCGTCGCCCGGCAGTCCGAGTACCGGCACGCTTTGGCCTTTGCAGGGATCATGATCGTACTCAACGCCGTGGCGTTCGTCGTATCGGGTGGGGCGTCTCAAGAGGGGCAGCCAGTCTGGTATCCCTATGTGATTCTGGCGCTCGGTGTCGGGGGTGTTTACCTCGGAGCCTGGTTCCGGGTTCGCCAGCGATCATCGGCAGAGTCCACGCATGTTGCTGAAGATTCGTGATCTGGAAGGCATCGCTGCCGGCAGGATCTCGCTGGCCTTCCGTAGGTGGAAACGGCCGACGGTCAAGGCGGGCGGACAGCTGCGAACGGCGATCGGCATTCTGGCCATCGATGCGGTAGATGCGGTTGAAGAGAGCCGGATATCCGAGCCGGACGCGCGGCGGGCCGGATTCGGTTCCCGTGATGAACTGATCGGACAACTGGCAGGGCATGGCGCGACGCAACTATATCGAATTTCGCTGCGACTCCATGGGCCCGATCCGCGAACGGCGCTTCGGCAGGAGACACGCCTGACGGACGAAGAACTTCATGGCATCACGGGACAGCTGGATCGCTTCGACGGGGCCAGCCGCCACGGCGCGTGGACGCTTCGCGTGCTGAGGCTCATCGCTCAAAGCCCCGGCGTGCGCGCGTTGGATCTCGCCGCGCAAACCTCGTATGAGAAACTTTGGCTCAAGACCCAGATTCGAAAACTCAACGACCTCGGACTCACCGAAAGCCTTACGACCGGATACAGGCTCTCGCCCCGGGGCCACGCTTTCCTTGCCGGCAAGATAAGAGGAGGTTGAGAGTAATGGCAGTGAATCCCGTTCCCGATGGTTATCACACAGCGACGCCATACCTCGTCTGCAAAGGCGCCGACCAAGCTATCGAGTTCTACAAGAAGGCCTTCGGAGCTACCGAACTGCTCCGCATGCCCGGTCCCGACGGAAAGGTCATGCATGCGGAAATTAAGATCGGCGACTCGCCGATCATGCTTGGCGAGGAGGTCCCCGCAATGGGATTCCGCTGCCCGCAATCCCTGGGGGGCTCGCCAGTGGGAATCATGCTCTATGTCGAGGACGTCGACGGATTGTTCGCGCAAGCCATCGAGGCCGGAGGCACCGAACAGCGTCCCATCGTTGATCAATTCTACGGAGACCGCAGCGGCACGCTCGAGGACCCGTTCGGCCATATCTGGACGATCGCGACACACAAGGAAGACCTCTCTCCAGAACAGATCAACACGCGATTCGAAGAGATGATGAAACGGCAAGGCCAGCAGTAGCAGCCTGTGGTGGAAGCGACTTGGACCTCCGAGAATTCAGCCCTGTCGAGGCAGTCACGCTCGACTTTTTTGGGACGCTGGCTCGCCACGCTGATGGCATCGGGCGGAGCCGACTCTTCGCCGATTACCTCGCCACCCAGGGACTGGCTTGCTCGCGTTTCGACCACCGGGTCATGTACGAGGCGTTCGATTACTACGGCGAAGCGTTCAGGCCTGACAGTGGTGACAGGAAACGGAAGGATGTTTGGATCGAGTTTACGCGACGCCTCTTTGAGCGAACCGGAGTACAGGCGAATCCCGACCCGGAGGTACACGCAGGATCCATCGAAGCGATTTTCGGGCCAGATCACTTCCGGTTGTTTCCCGACGTGAAACCCGTACTCGTGGAACTCAAGCGACGAGGCCTGGCCGTCGGTATCGTATCGAACTGGCACCGGGGTCTGGATCATTTCTGCGCCCAATACGGCATCCTCGAATCCCTGGACGTCGTGATCACCTCCGCTGATGCGGGCTGCGAAAAGCCACATCCCGCCATCTTTGGGAAGGCCGTCATACGGCTGGGCGTATCGGCCGGCGACGTCGCGCACGTGGGAGATTCGCCAGAGGACGACGTCGAAGGCGCCAGGAACGCCGGGATGCAAGCCATCCTGCTGGATCGGCACGATCGCATTTCGTCAGTCGGTCGGAAGGTATGCAACCTCGAAGAGATGCTGGAACTCGTCTGTTTACGGACATGAGCCTGGCCCACTCAGTCACGGATGTTCGTCGGGTTCGGCTTGAACCCCTCACGATGCGCCGAGCCGGCGATTTCCTCGAGGCTGTCGGAAGGAGCAAACAGCTGCATCGACATTGGGTCTACCCGCCCGCCACGAAGGAGGCGTTCAGATCTTTCGTTGCGCGCTTTCGCGATCCCTCACACGTGGGTTTTCTCGTTCTTACCGAAGGAAGCGAGCTGGCCGGGGTCGTCAATGCCTCCGAGATCGTGAGGGGTTGTTTCCAGAGCGCCTACCTTGGGTATTACGGTTTCTCTCCGTTCGAACGACAGGGATACATGACGGCTGGGATTGGGGCAGCGCTGAAGGCCTTGTTCGGCCGACACAAGATTCACAGGATTGAGGCGAATATCCAACCGGACAACCTGGCCTCCATCCGCCTCGTCCAACGACTCGGCTTCCGGCACGAAGGGCTCTCGCCGCGCTACCTCAAGGTTGGCGGAAGGTGGAGGGATCACCAACGCTGGGCGCTTCTGGCAGAGGACTTTCGGCTCCCACCGAGACGATAGCGGTGGCATTGACGATGGCATTCGAACTTATTCAGACCGTCGGCTTCGATTACGGCAACACTCTGATCGAGCTCGGAGCCTATCAGACAGAGCGGCTGGACGACGCTCTCGAATCGGGCCTGACCGAACGCTACGGAAGCTGTGACCGGGAACTCCTATCGTCAATCCGACGGAGCCACCGCCTGGCGCCCTACTCCAACGGCTTCCTCGAAAACGACCTGCGGCATATTTGTCGGGATCTGCTCAGAGGGCTGTATGACCTCGAGCCTGGCGACGGCGATGTCGATTGGCTCATCGAGACACGCTCTCGGGCGTTCGTAGAACTCATCGTGCTTCCGGATGGTGTTCGGGAGGTCCTGGCGCGCTTGTCCGAGCGCTACCGTCTCGCACTTGTTTCCAACTATCCCTGCGGTCGAACCATTCGAAGCAGCCTCGACAAGCTCGGGCTTACAGGCTCTTTTGAATCGATCGTCGTCTCGGGCGACATCGGGTATGTCAAACCACACCCGGAGCCCTTTCAGGCGATGTTGGATGAAATTGCGATCGAGCCGGCCGCGTGCGTGTTCATCGGAGACAACTGGCTGGCGGACATCCAGGGTGCAAAGCGATTGGGCATGAGCGCAATCCATTTCACCGGGTACGAGCCGCATGAACTGGCCGCCCCACGACCGGGGGATATCGCACCGGATGCCCGCATCGGTCACCTCCGGGAACTCGAGGCGATCTTGCACGACTGACGACGGCTTAACCTGGCAGCCTGAACGTGTCCGGAAGCATTCAAGCCCTCATCTTCGACCTCGATGACACCCTGTTGATCGAGGTCGCCTCCGCCGACGCCGCCTTCGTCGAGACCTGCCGGCTCGCGGAAGAACGGTTTGGAGTGGATGCGGAGGCCATGCGGGAGACGGTTCGCAAGACGAGTCAGTCCCATTGGCATCGTGCGCCGGACCGGGAATACTGCCTGCGGATCGGGATCAGCTCCTGGGAGGGTCTGTGGGCACGCTTTGACGGCCCCGGGGACAGCCTGCGGGCGATGAAAGACTGGGCTCCGACGTACCGACGGGCAGCCTGGAGCGACGCGCTGAACGCGCACGACATCGACGACTTGTCGTTCGCGGACGAGCTTGCGGAAGCGTTCTCCCGAAGCCGCAGGACCCTACATCGTCTCTTCGACGACACACTGCCGACACTGGAGTCGCTTCGGGGCCGGTACCGGATGGGCCTGCTGACCAACGGAGCCTCGGACCTACAGCGGGAGAAGATTGATGGCGCCCGAATCGGCCCATACTTCGATGCCACGACAATATCTGGAGACGTCGGCGTAAAGAAGCCGCACCCGAAGATGTTCGAAGCCATTCTGTCGGAGCTTGGGGGCCAGGCACCAGCATCGGTGATGGTCGGGAACAGCCTCGTCGCGGATGTCGCCGGCGCCCAGAACGTCGGAATCAGGACGGTGTGGCTCAATCGGATGGGAAAGGAGAATAGAACCGAAACCGTACCTGATGCCGAGATCCTTGGACTCGAAGAGCTGCCCGAGCTCCTGGGGACGATCCGGGGACCGGGGTGAATGACGGGCGCTCGGAAGGCTTTTGGGATTGACCCCGGAGCACGGACTGACATAGAAGAGGGTATCGCGTATCAACGCCCGACAAGGCCCTATCGGGGGCCGCAGGGCTTTCTCGTTTTGCGGGATTTCACTTGGAGGAGGATCAGCAATGAGTAATTTCGTCGAAGCTCGAAGACGGTTCATGGCGCACTTCACGGCGATCGGTCTGGGATCGACGCTCGTGCCCGGAATCATATGGGCGCGGATGCAGGACGTGGAGGAACAAACCATCACGTTGGAGATGGTGGCCGATGCCATGAAGCTGTCCGGGATCGACTTGAGCACCGAAGACCTCGAAGATCTGGTGAATACCGCCAACCGCAACCTGGATAATTTCGAGTGCCACCTCAACCGATCGATGCAACACAAGCGTTGAATCGTTCTGCTGGAGTTTCAAACTCCAGCGTCTTACGCGGCCGTTCATTGAGCTCACGTGCCACCTTGTTCAGGTGCGCCTGCGAGTGCACCGATAAGTCGGTTCTCTTTGGGAAGTACTGTCGGAGCAGGCCATTCGTGTTTTCATTGGAACCACGTTGCCATGGACTCTGCGGATCGCAGAAGTAGACGTCGATGTCGGTCGCCAGGGTAAACCGCCGATGATCTCCCATTTCCTTGCCGCGATCCCAGGTCAGCGATTTATACAGCTCGGTCGGTAGTTTCTTCGCGTGCTTGATCAGTGCAGGCACGACGGTCTTGGTCTGTTTATCCGACACTTTCACCAACATCACGTAACGGGTATGGCGTTCGACCAGGGTCGCAATGTAGGTGTTGTTCGATCCCACTATCAGATCTCCCTCCCAGTGACCGGGAACGGCACGATCTTCGACCTCGGCCGGGCGCTCACGAATCGATACGATATCGGCGAGATCCCCTTTCCCGTGACCTTTGTGACTGGAATGTCGGGATCGACGAATCGTTCGTCTCGACCTCAGATGTCTAAGTAGTTCTTTCTTAAACACCCCGCGCGCCTGCACGAATAGGCTGCGATAGATCGTCTCGTGGGACACGTGATACGACTCATCCTCTGGATAGGATCGCTTCAGCCAGCCGGCGATCTGTTCGGGCGACCAATTCCGCCGGAGCTTCCTCGCCACCATTCGCCGTAACCGCGGATGGCGACCCAACTGACATCGCTTCGGGCGACGGGCCCGGTTCCAAGCCTGTTCATCGGCGACAGACGCCCGGTAGTCATCATAGCCCCCATTGCGCTGGATCTCCCGGCTCACCGTCGAGGGTGAACGCCCCAGACACTCTGCGATCGAACGCAACGACTGCTCGGCCGCGATCCCGCGGGAGATCTCCTCACGTTCCGACAGGCTCAAAGCCAACCTCGACCGTCGTCGTGGTCGAGGACGAATGCCTCCGGTATGCGCCAGCTGACAATATACAGACGATGACAGCTTGCCAAACGCTCGCCCGATCTCATGCAGAGATTCCCCTCGCCGCCACCGATCCCATACCTCCGCCTTCTCCGCCGCCGTGAAACCGAATCGCATCCCTTTCCGCATACACTCCACCTCTTCCTTTTAAGATAAAGTGTTGCGTCGATCCGTTGAGACCAGCAGGAGAATCGCAAAACTCACATTCCGAACGACGTATCCCCTCCGTTCCACTTCAGTTCGATAGCACCGGGCATCGAAGTGGACAAGATCCAGCGGCCGATACGGTACAGCGATGTTACGGTCACACGGCCCGCAAATCTGGAAGATGTCGCCTTCTGGCCGGTGCGCAACCTGGCCGAGCTGATCCGGACGCGACAGGTAACATCAGTCGAGTTAACCCAGATGTGCCTGGATCGCCTCCACCGCTACCAGCCGACCCTGAATTTCGTCGTCACCTTCCTCGATGAACTCGGCCTCGAGCAGGCCAGGCAGGCCGACCGCGAGATCGCCGCGGGCAATTACAAAGGACCGTTGCACGGCATCCCGTGGGGCTCGAAGGACATCATCTCGGTCAAGGATTTCCCGACAACCTGGGGATCGGAAGCCTTCCGCGATCAGGTTTTCGATTCCGACGCGAGCGTCGTGGAGATGCTGCGTGATGCCGGGGCCGTTCTCGTCGCGAAGCTCTCGACCGGGGAACTGGCGGCGGGCGACAACTGGTTCGGGGGCCAGACGAAGAACCCGTGGGATCCGGAACAGGGTTCGAGTGGTTCCTCCGCCGGACCGGCATCCGCCACAGCCGCAGGCTGCGTCGGCTTTGCGATCGGCTCAGAGACCAGCGGGTCCATCTTGAGCCCGTCGTCACGGTGTGGAGTAGCCGGTCTTCGTCCGACGTTCGGCCGCATCAGCCGCTCCGGAGTGATGGCCCTTTCCTGGACCCAGGACCGGTTGGGGCCGCTGTGCCGGTACGCGGAGGACTGCGCCATCGTTATGGAGGCCATCGCGAAACCGGACGGCCGCGACATGAGCGTCTCAGATATCCCCTTCAACTGGGACGCAAGTTTCGACATTACGGGACTGCGCGTGGGCTACATCAAGGAATCGTTCGACGACATCACGAACGCCACACTGAAACAGAACGCCGATGCCACCCTCGACACACTGCGCTCGATGGGAGTATCCGAGTTCATCCCGATGACCATTCCCGAGACGTCCGGCAACGGGAGCGCGATCGGTGTGGAGTCGACCGTCTTCTTCGACGAGAAGTCCCGGACCGGTCAGATGGAGAATGCCCGGGGCGGCGCACGGAATTCGAGTCGCCTCATTCCAGCCGTGGAATACCTGCAGGCCCAACGGATGCGGATGATGATGATGACCGAACTCGCCAAAGCGACGGAAGGCATCGACGTGTACGTAGTGGCGTCGGCCGGACGCCGGGGCGGCGGGCGCGGCGGGCGCGGAGGGCGTGGCGCCGCTGGGGCCGGAGCCGCGGGAGCCCGTGGCGCTGGGGCTCGTGGTGCTCGAGGAGGCCGGGGGGGTGGCGGTGCGCCTCAGACGCCGGCCCGACGTCATTCGAACATGGCGAACCTGGCGTGCTATCCCGCGATCAACGTACCGAACGGTTTCAGCGAAACGGGGACGCCGACCAACGTCACGTTCTTCGCGCGGCCGTTTCGTGAGTTCGAGCTCCTGGCGCTGGCGAAGGCCTACCAGGACGCGGCAGGCTTTCATCTGAGGACACCGAACCTCAGCGCGTAGTCGAGCAGCCTGTGCGCAGGGTGGCGGTGATAGGTTGCGGCGGTAGCGGCAAGTCGACGCTGGCGCTTCGTTTGGGTGAGCACCTCGGGATACCCGTTTACCATCTCGATCGGCTGTACTGGCAGCCGGGATGGACCGAACCGCCCAGCGACCGATGGATCGCCATCCAGCAGGATCTCTGTGCGAAGCCGGCCTGGATCATCGACGGGAACTACTCGGGTACCCTGGAGATCCGCCTGGGCGCTGCCGACACCGTCGTCTTCCTCGATCTGCCCACGATCACCTGCTTGTGGGGTGCCTTCCGGCGTTACCTGGCGTACCGAGGCCAGACGAGACCGGACCTGGCCGAAGACTGTCCCGAACAGTTAAACCTTGAGTATTTGATGTGGATCCGAAACTACCGCCGGAGGTCCCGCCCTCGGGTCGTCGACAAGCTGGAGCGACTGGGGGCCGAAACCCGACTCGTGACGCTGACGTCCAGACGGGCGGGTGACGACTTCGTCGGAAGCCTCCGATCGTTCAAGGAGAATCGCAATGGCGAAGTGCCCACACTGTGAAGGCGATGTCGCACTAGCCACCACGCGCAAAGATGAAGCCTCGGAGGCTCATAAGAGTCTCGATGGACTGATTAAGAAAGGGGTCATGTATTCTTGCCCTCACTGCCAGATGGACGGGCGATGGCGACCTCGCTGAACTCCGGCCCGGTTGCCATGGTCTCAGCCCATGGGGGACACTCCGGACAGTTCTGCAGCCACGCCGTCGACTCGCTCGAGGACATCGTACGACGCTACGTCGAGCTGGGCTTCGAGTGGGTCGGCCTGACAGAGCACATGCCCGCCATGAACGATACGTTCGTCCCGAGCGAGGAGCAGCAAGCGGGTCTCGACGCTCGAGCTACGCGCGCGCGCTTCGCCGAGTACTTCCGGACGGCACGGGCGCTCGGGCGGCGGTATTCGGGCGCCATCGACATTCTCGTTGCTTTCGAAGCCGAGCTGTACACGGGCAACGCCTCCTTCATCCACGGGCTGATCGATGAATTCCGCCCCGACTACATCGTCGGGTCGGTGCACCACATCTTCGACATTCCGTTCGATGCGGGCCCGGAACACTACGAGAAAGCGGTCCGAAGGGCCGGCGGCTTCGAGGGGATGTACTGCCGCTACTTCGACGATCAGCTTGCGATGATCGATACGTTTCATCCGGCCGTCGTCGGCCATTTCGATCTGATCCGAATCCTGGATCCCGACTACGCTGATCATCTGCGCCTGGGAACCGTCCGGGAACGAATCGAGCGCAACCTGCAGGCAATGGCGAGACACGACCTCCAGCTGGATCTCAACACGCGAGCGATCGCGAAGGGACAGCCCGAGCCATACCCGACTCGCTCGATCCTCGAAAGGGCTTGCGAGCTGGGTATACGTGTCGTGATCGGCGACGACTCGCACGGCGTCGATTCGGTCGGACGGGACCTGGAAGAAGGAATCAGCATCGCCCGCGAGCTGGGATTCGACGTTGGATGGAGGAGGCCCGGGAGACTGGTCTGAAACCCCAACGATTACTGGACAAAACCGGCTTCGCCTTATAAGAGAATAGGAGACCACAGAAAGCGAGCGGAGGATCTCATGAAAGACAGACGAATCGTAGCAACGTTTGTGATGTGCGGATTGCTGCTGGTCGGTGCGGCCGAGCCTTCATGGACGGGTCCCGCACCCGCGCAGTCGGGCGTGGCCTTCGATGAAAACTACAGCCTGGAATCACGCACCGCGATGGGGGCCCACCACCTCTGCTCCGGGATGTGGGTCGTCGGAAGAGATTATGAACGGACGGCCGAGCAGGTCCTGGCAGACGACATCGCACCCTTCGGAGCCTTCGGATGGGAACGATCGTTCGAATACGAGGTGGACCAGGAGCGGCAGCACGTGACCGTACGCAGTCCGACAACGATGCCGCGAACCGCTGTCTACAACGGCGACCAGGGTTGCACGATCCTCCCACGTGGTGAGGAGGCCGTCCTGTTCCAGCCGACCGCTGTCCCGAGAAACCTTCCCAACGCCGAGACCACACCCTGGCCGATGGGCGATGCGGGCGCGATGACGCCCGTTCCGATGGGCGTGGATACCGACAAGGTGAGTGAAGCGCTGGACTGGGCAATGCGACAGGAGGCTCAGAATACGCGGTCGATCGTCGTCGTGTACGACGGAAAGATCATTGGCGAGCGCTATGCGCCCGGCTGGACCAAGGACACGCCGCAGATCAGCTGGTCTGAAGGCAAGAGCATCACCTCGGCACTCGTGGGGGTGCTGGTCGAGCAGGGTGAGTTGGACATCGATGATTTCGCGCCGATAAAGGAATGGCGGACAGAAGGCGACCCACGCGGCGAGATCCGGATTCGGGACCTGTTACGGATGAGTAGCGGTCTGGACTTTACCAATCTCGGCGTGAACGGCCCGCAGTCCTACAGGCGCGATAACGAACACGCGCGTATTTACTTCGACGGGCTGAACGTATTCGAGCATGCCTCGTCGAACCAACCTCAGGAGATTCCGCCGAACACGGAAAACCGCTACCGCAACAGCGATCCCCTGACGTTGGGGCGAATCATTCGCGAAACGGTCGAAGGGCGGGGCGGGGAATACCTGAAGTTTCCGCAACAGGCGCTGTTCGACAAGATCGGAGCCCGCAACTTCGTGCTGGAAACAGATGCCTGGGGTAACTTCATCATGACCGGCTTCGACTACGGAGCCGCGCGCGATTGGGCTCGGTTCGGTATGCTGCACCTGTGGAACGGCGTCTGGGACGGCGAACGTATTCTGCCGGAGGGCTGGGTCGAGTTCGTCACAACGCCCGCGCCGGCCGATCCGTCCCAGGGATACGGCGGGCTGTTCTGGCTCAACCGGGGCGGTTCCATGGACCGGGTGCCCGAAGACGCGTTCTGGGCGTCAGGCTTTATGGGCCAGACGACGATGGTGATTCCGTCGCGCAACCTCGTGATCACCCGGCAAGGACCCAGCCCCAGAGTAGGCGGTTATCTCAACGAGTTTGTCGGCCGCGTGCTGGAGGGGCTGCCGGCGAACTGATCGTTCGATCGGCTTTTGAAACACCTCTCCGCCGATGGATGACAAACGCCACATGCTTCGCCACTTTCTGGCGACGCTGGCCTACAGAACCCAGAAGGCCCTCCGGGATGCGCCCGGCGATTTTCCGGATTTTTGTGCGGGCTCCGGGACCCGCACACCTCACGAACTCATCTGCCATATGACCAACGTCCTTGGCTATGCGCGTTCGACGTTCCTCGGAGGCACGTATCCGTATCCCAGTACAACGGATGACTTCGCCTCCGACGTGAACGCCTTCCACGACATGCTCGGGGACCTCTCGCATCATCTCGAAATCGGAACTCCACTCCGCAATACGACAGAGGAAATTCTGCTGCAGGGTCCATTCTCGGACGCCATGGCTCATGCCGGTCAACTGGCGATGCTGCGGCGGCTGGCAAGTTCTCCCATCCGGCACGAAAGTTTCATCGATGCAGATATCCATCCCGCCAACCTCGGTTCGGACCAGCCTCCTCCGGCGAGCCCGGATGAGGACTGGCCGGAACAGGATCCGGAAGGATGACACCGCACAGGGTCGGAGTTCTCGCCTCCCACAACGGAACAAACCTTCAGGCCATCATCGACGCCTCGGAACAAGACCGGATCCAATCGCGGGTCGCTGTGGTGATCAGCAACAACAGCGGGTCTGGGGCGCTGGAACGCGCGCGGCGACACTCCATTCCCGCACTCCATCTCAGCTCGCAGACGCACCCGAAACCTGCCGATCTCGACACGTCCATCTCCGACGCACTCGGAGCCCACGGTGTGGACGTCATCTTGCTCGCCGGCTATTTGAAGAGGCTCGGTCCGACGACGCTCGCGGCGTTCGATCGCAGGATTCTGAACACTCATCCAGCTTTGCTCCCCCGCTTCGGGGGCGAGGGTATGTACGGGTCACGGGTGCACGAGGCCGTGCTCCGCGCTGGCGAGAAGACAACAGGAGCTTCGATCCATCTGGTCGAAGCTGCATACGACACGGGGCCCATTGTCGCGCAGTGCAAAGTTCCTGTGATTCCCGGCGACACCGCCGAGACGCTGGCGGCCAGGGTTCAGAACGGAGAACGCGCACTGGTTGTCGATACGCTGAGACGTCTGGAGCGCGGAGAGCTGCGCCTTTCCTATTCGAAGAGCATCCACATAACGGATTATAACGATGGTTGGCCCGAGCTCTTCGACGCCGAGCGCGCCCGGCTCGCGGCTGTTCTTCCCGAGGCAACCATCGAACACGTTGGCAGCACTTCGGTCCGCGGGCTTGCCGCCAAACCCATCATCGACATCATGCTCGGCGCCGATCGACTCGCGACGGTCGAGGAAGCAGTGCCCCCGATCCTCGGGCTGGGATACGAGTACGTGCACAGCTACGAGCGCTATATACCGGAACGCCGCTATTTCAGAGGTTGGGCAGATGACGTGCGCACGCATCTTCACTGCGTCGAGCTCGACGCGGAGTTCTGGGAGCGTCACCTGGTGTTCCGGGACTATCTACGCTGTAGACCCGACAAAGCTGCAGAATACGCCGCGCTGAAGCGCCAGCTCGGTGAGCGCCACTCGAACGACGGCTTCATCTACACCGAAGGTAAGACCAACTTCATCGAGGCGTGCATGAGGGATGCTCGGGCCGCAGTGGGCGGCCTTGACGGTTCGGATGCCAGCCATTAACGTTGCACCATTCGCCACGCTCGAACGAACGGAGGATCTCGATGAGTCAGGCAGCACTGTCCCATGAAAGACCGATGTCCCGAACCGCTGTGTCCCTGCTGATCCTGGGGTTGTTGATGGCCGTCGTTTTTATTGCCGGCTTCGCCGTCCCGTACCTCGTGTTCGACCCCGCGGCGCTCTCGCGATTCGAAGGGCGCACTTTCTGGATCTGGACTCATGTGGCCGCCGGTACCGTTGCGTTATTGACGGGTCCCGTCCTGATCTGGCTCGGACTGAAACGAAAACGCCTGGACCTGCATCGTCCGCTGGGGTTCGTCTACCTCGCAGCCGGTACGCTCGGCAG
Organism: Terriglobia bacterium; assembly: GCA_965206125.1. Classification (GTDB taxonomy): domain Bacteria; phylum Acidobacteriota; class Terriglobia; order 20CM-2-55-15; family 20CM-2-55-15; genus CAXWPM01. Next base: position 29,945 of record CBDBIN010000005.1, on the reverse strand, counting down.
CCTCGCCGCCTTCTACCTGGCGGCGACGACAGAGGTGAGCTGGGTCTTCGGAATGGGTCTCGCAGGCTTGGGAGTCGCGTGGGTGATCACGAGTGGGCTGGCATTCATCGCCATCGGGCGGCGCATGATCGCTCAACACCAGGAGTGGATGATACGGAGCTACGTGACGACGTTCGGATTCGTCACGTTTCGTCTTTTCGTCGGAATCGCGACGGTGATGAACGTCGGTACGCTCATCGAACAGCTCAGCGCGGCCGCCTGGTTCTGCTGGGCCGTGCCTCTGCTGATCACGGAAGCCGTCATCCAGGGAAGGAAGGTGTTACGGAGGCCGGCAACTGTCTGACTTTGTACGCCGGTCTTCACCGCGCCCTCAGATGAACCCTCGGGCCGAGTACATGCAGTATATTGTTATCATGGTTTTGAATCACGCCGGGCTCGTCCCGGCGATCGACTTCCCCAAGGAGCTACAGGATGAAGAACTACAGGTTGCTGTCGTTGCTGGGAATCGCCGGTGTACTGGCGTTGGGCCCGGTGGCGTCGGCGCAGGAGCCCGATCGAGTGGCACTTCTGAACCCGGCCTCGTTGAATGAAACCGCGCCCGAGAAATATCAGGTCAATTTCGACACCAGCAAGGGCGCGTTCGTCGTCGAAGTCACCCGCGAATGGGCGCCACGCGCTTCAGACCGCTTCTACAACCTCGTCAAGGCCGGCTACTTCGACGGGTGCCGCTTCTTCCGCGTGATATCCAATTTCATGGTGCAGTTCGGCATCCATGGTGACCCCGAAGTCTCGGCTGCCTGGCTGCCGGAGCAACTGTCTCCGGATCCCGTGGAGGAGGGCAACCGGCGCGGCTTCATCACGTTTGCCATGGGTGGATCTCCCTCCATGATGACAACTCAGGTGTTCATCAACTTCAGTAACAACCGCAACCTGGATCCGCTGGGCTTCGCCCCCTTCGGCCAGGTCGTCTCCGGGATGGATGTCGTCGACAGCTTCTACAGCGGGTACGGTGACTTCCCTCCTCGCGGAGACGGCCCGTCTCCGGTTGATATGGCCTCAGAGGGTAATGCCTACCTCGAGAGGGAGTTTCCCCGCCTGGATTACATCAACACCGCGACGATCGTGGAATAACACTCGCTCGGGCGCAGACGTAGGATCAGGGCTGCGGCACTCCTCACACCGGTTGAGGAAGCTGCGGCCCTTTTGTTTTTTCAGAACGGGTGACTTAATGAACGCGGTAGGAGGGATCCATCTTGGATTCGGAAAGACTTGTCACGACATCGATCCGGTAGAGCAGGTGGCTCGCCAACTCCTCGAAATCGTCCACCTGAGAAATCTTGTCCATCTCCGCGATGATCTTCTCGAGAACCGACTCGATCTCTTCGTAGGTCTGTTCTGCAAAGAACGGACGCTGGTTCTCCAGCCGTGATCTATGGCGCAGAAACTCCTCGCGGTAAAAATCCGTGATCTGCTTCTTGCGCTTATCGACGATCATATCGGGTGGACTATAACGCCAAAATTTTTAGCCCGCAAGCCTCTTTCTGAGGAGATCATTCACGCTCTTGGGGTTGGCGCGGCCCTTGGTCGCTTTCATGACCTGGCCGACGAACCATCCGAGCGTGCCGGTCTTTCCGGAACGATACTGATCAGCCGGACCCGGGTTCTGGTCGACGATTTCGTCGACGATGCGCTCGATCTCCCCGGTATCGCTGATCTGTTCGAGGCCCCTCTCTTGAACCACATCGTCGGCTGATTTTCCTGTACGGTACATCTCTTCCATCACGGTCTTTGCGATCTTTCCTGAGATCGTTCCGCTGTCGATCAACCCGATCATCGACGCCAACATCCGAGGGCGGATCTTCAGGCCCGACAGGTCCATGGCGTCCAGGTGATCGTCCTTGAGCAGGCGCAGCAGGTCTCCCATCATCCAGTTCGCAACACTCTTGGCGTCACCCGACGCTTCGGTCGCGGCCTCGAAATAGTCCGCGAGCGCTCGTGTTGAAGTCAGGATAGACGCGTCGTACTCCGACAACTCGAAAACCTCGACGAAGCGAACGGCTCGCGCTTGGGGCAGCTCGGTTTGCTTGCTTCGGATCCCTCGGACCCACTCAGCGTCGAGTGTCAACAGCGGGAGGTCTGGCTCCGGGAAGTACCGGTAGTCGTGCGCCTCTTCTTTGCTCCGCATTGAAACGGTGCGTCCCTCTGCGCTGTTCCAGAGGCGAGTCTCCTGAACGACGCGCTCCCCACTTTCTACGAGGTCGATCTGCCGGCCGACCTCGTAGTCGAGCCCGGCCCTGACGAAACGGAAAGAGTTGATGTTCTTGAGCTCGGCCCGTGTACCGAACTGGGCCGCGTCGACCGGGCAGATCGAGACGTTCGCGTCGCACCGAAGGCTGCCCTCTTCCATGTTGCCGTCACAGACCTCCAGGTACTCCAGGATTTGCTTGAGCCGGGTCAGATACTCCTGGGCTTCCTCGGGTGAGCGAAGGTCCGGATGCGTCACGATCTCGATGAGCGGAACGCCCGTCCTGTTGAAATCCAGATACGTGTACCGATCCGAATCGGGAAAGCCCTCATGAAGCGACTTGCCGGCGTCTTCCTCCATATGGATGCGCTGAATGCGCACTCGCTTGGTCTTGCCCCCGACTTCGATGTCGAGGTGCCCGTTCTCTGCGATCGGGCGGTCGAACTGCGAGATCTGGTATCCCTTCGGCAGGTCCGGATAGAAATAGTTCTTGCGCGCCCACTGGGACACGAGATTGACCGTGCAATCAAGGGCCAGGGCGGTGCGAACAGCCATGCGCACTGCCTCCCGATTGAGCACCGGGAGAGCGCCGGGTAGCCCGAGACAGACCGGGCAAGTGTTCAGGTTGGGTTCGTTGCCGAAACGCGTAGAACACGAACAGAACAGCTTGGACTGAGTGAGCAGCTGAGCGTGGCATTCCAGGCCGATGACGGTCGTATACTCTGGCACTCGGGAACCTCGGAAATGCGATTTCGCACCGGATGAATTCACAAATGTAGCACAAGACCCGAACGCAACTGGCAGGCCATGCCGGAGCCAGCTAGAATGAAAGGCTGCTTAGGGAAACTGATGATCAAGACCATCGAATGGACGTCCGAAGGCGTCCGCATGATCGACCAGCGGAAGCTACCGACCGTCGAGGAATACCCGGTCTTCACGACCTATCAGGAGGTAGCGGAAGCCATCCGGTCGATGGTTGTTCGCGGCGCACCGGCGATCGGAGTCGCTGCCGCAATGGGCATCGCGCTGGGGATGAAACAATCCCGGGCCGCCGATATCGGCGCCGCCGAGGCGGATTATCAGACGATCGCCGATGCGATCGCCCAAACACGGCCGACCGCCGTGAACCTGTTCTGGGCCGTGGAGAGGATGACAAGGGTGTTCCGAAGCCTGATCGATGAAGGCCGAAGCCTGGACACTATTCGGGAACGACTCGTCGAAGAGGCGCTCGCAATTCACCGGGAGGACATCGAGGGCAACATGCGGATGGGTCAGTTCGGCGTGGAATTGATGCCTGAGAACGGCACGGTGCTGACCCACTGCAACGCCGGAGCGCTGGCGACCGCTGGCTACGGCACGGCCCTCGGCGTCATTCGGGCCGCAATAGAGGGCGGGAAGCGCTTGCGGGTGCTCGCGGACGAAACGCGGCCGTTCCTCCAGGGTTCGCGCCTGACGGCGTGGGAACTCTGGAAGGACGACATTGACGTCCGCGTGATATCCGACAGCATGTCCGGCGCGATCATGAGGCAAGGGCTCATCGACGCCGTCATCGTCGGCGCCGACCGTATCGCGGTCAACGGCGACGTGGCCAACAAGATCGGAACGTACCCCGTCGCGGTCCTGGCAAAACATCACGAGATTCCGTTTTACGTCGCAGCGCCCGTCTCCACGATAGACCTTTCCATGCCAGACGGCTCGGGAATACCAATCGAGCAGCGTGACGCCTCCGAGGTGACGACTTTCGCGGGCGTGCGCGTCGTTCCCGATAAAGTGGGGGTCTTCAACCCCGCGTTCGACGTGACGCCTCATGAGTTCGTCAGCGCCATCGTCACCGACCACGGGATCGCCCGCCCTCCATACGAGAGCTCGCTGGCCCGGCTTGCGGCGGCCGCGGCTAACCGAAGCGTCCGCGCCTGAGGACCGCCACGATGCTGGTACTCGGAATTGAAACGTCGTGCGATGAAACGGCGGCAGCCATCGTCGAAGACGGCCGGACCATCCGCTCCAACGTCATCCACTCCCAGGTCGACATCCATAGCCTTTACGGCGGAGTCGTTCCTGAAATCGCATCGCGCGAGCATATCCGAAAAATCGGTCCCATCGTGGAGCAGGCGCTCGCCGAGCCAGGGTTGACGCTGGACGACATCGATGGCATTGCTGCGACCTCGGGGCCGGGCCTCATCGGTTCGCTGCTGGTGGGGCTGACCTACGCGAAGGCGATCGCGTTCGCGAAGAACAAGCCTTTGATCGGCGTCGACCACATCGAAGGCCATATCTATTCGATCTTCATCGAGAACCCGGGTGTGAGCTTCCCGGCGCTTGCGCTGGTCGTCTCAGGGGGGCACACGAACCTCTTTCTTGTCACTTCAGAATCGGGTGACTGGACACACCTGACCTACAAACTGATCGGCAAGACGCGCGATGACGCGGCCGGCGAAGCATACGACAAGGTGGCAAAGCTACTGGGTCTGCCCTACCCCGGGGGGCCGGTCATCGACCGATTGGCAGCCCTGGGCACGAGAGGCGCCATCCGTTTTCCCGTGGCCAAGATCTCAGATCAGACGATGGACTTCAGTTTCAGCGGGATCAAGACGGCCGTGTTACGTAAGGTCAAGGAAGAGAAGCTGGAACCGAAGGACGAAGACTCCTCCAGGGACGACCCGGTGCGACTGGACCTGCTGACGGGGTTCCAGGAAGGAGTCGTCCGCGCGCTGGTTTCCCGGACGATCCAGGCTGCACGAATCTACGAACCTCGTTCCGTGCTCCTGGCGGGCGGCGTTGCCGCCAACTCTCGCCTGAAGGAGGCGATGGCCGAGGCCGTAGCGAACAAAAACCTGGAGTTCTACCATCCACAGCCGATCCTTACCAGCGACAATGCCGCCATGATCGCTGCTGCCGGTACGGTCCGGTTACAACGAGGAGAGCGCGCAGGTTACGATCTGGATCCGCAACCGGCGCAACGCCTGGCGGTGGCGGAAAAGCCCTCAAAACCCGGACGGTGGAAACAGTGAGGGGATTATTGGACATTGGAAATTGGACACTTGTCGATTTGAAATTCCGGCTTCACCGCAAAGACGCAAAGGCGCAAAGATTGTGAGGTCGGATGGGCCATGGACTTGCGACACATCCTTGAGCCGCAAGCTCGAACCTATCGATTGCCTCTTCCTCCCCTTTGCGCCTTTGCGGTGAACATCTTTCGGAACCGGCCCGAAGCGGGCCGCTCCGATCGACAGATTTCCCAATCGATCAATTTCCAATGAACGATCTCGAATAGTCAGACCGTCATTATCTCGGCTTCCTTTCCCTTCGCGATCTCCTCGAGCTTCGCGATGAACTCGTCCGTCAGCTTCTGGATTTCGTCCAGCGCGCGGTGCTCATCGTCTTCGGAAAGCTCCTTGTTCTTGAGATGCTTCTTCATCGTTTCGTTGCCGTCGCGGCGGATATTGCGTACGGCGGTCCGATGGTCTTCGAGAACCTTGTGGACATGCCTGGCCAACTCCTTGCGGCGCTCTTCGTTGAGGGGCGGGATGGGAACGCGGATCATGCGGCCATCGTTGGATGGGTTCAGGCCGAGGTCCGATGCGAGTATCGCCTTTTCCACGGCTCCGATCATCGAAGCGTCGTAAGGCTGAGCGGTAACCATGCTCGGTTCGGGTATGGCGAGGCCCGCAACCTGATTGATCGGCGTCGGCACGCCGTAGTAGTCGACCTGGATGTTGTCGAACAACGCCAGCGACGCCCGCCCCGTCCGTATCGACGCAAGCTCTCGCCGGAGATCTTCGACAGATTTTTCCATCCTGCTCTTGACGTTGGCGATCTCTTGTTTCGACATGACGATTGCCTCCGAAGGGCGAAATGGCCCCAGCAGCCTGCGGCGAGATTCGCCTAAAGCTGTAGCGGCACTCTAGTCCCAAAACAAGCGCATAACCAGTCCGCCAACGGCCAGGTTGCGCGCATAAAATTCGAGGCATAGAATCCCGCTCCCGGATCGTTTTATCCAGGTATCGGGTTTCTGTTGGATCTGTTTCAGTTCAGCCTCGCTGGTGTTGGAGCGGTTGACAGAAACCGGGACCTCGATCGCCCGGGCTCAGGGCCATGATCGGGTCAGCATCGCAGAGGTTGATGCAGCACATCCACGGCACGGAACAAGACCGGCAACCACCGGTTCCAGGCCAGAATCCTGAAGAGGATGCGCCGCCCGGTGCGCACGAGCTGACAAGGCACGAACATGAAGGCGTTTAGAAACGTCTTGAACTCCATGTGCAGTACCGTCTGTTTCTCGGCCTGATACTTCTGGCCCCAGCGTCCGGTTTCGGGCAGCAGCAACGCAAACCACGCCTTCAGTGTCCAGGCCAGCGACGCCATGACCATGTAGGCCCCGTTGCTGGTCTGATCCCCGACCGGCATCCTCAAGGCCTGAACGCCGTTCTTGAGCTGCTCAATGAGATTCTCTTGATTGCACCGTTGATTCGCACGGAGCACAATCTGGCTGGCCGAATCCGAGCGGTTGGTAATGTAGAAGAAGTATCGGATGTCGTCGAACAACACCTGTTCGCCTTTGGCCACCGACAGATTCTTCCGCACCACGACAACGCGGTAGTCCCGGTCGCAGGCTCTGGGCCGATACGCAAACTCGGCCACATCCTCGCCCTGCAACCGGATATTGTCGAAACCGCGCTCCCGAACGACTTGTTCCTTCACGTTGTCGGGACGTTGGCGCGGTTCGGTGGCCACCGCGTACTTGGCGGGCCGTTCCAGACGCGTCCATTGGTGCGGTTCCAGTTCATCGGCCAGCGCCACCAGATTCTGCATGGCGTCGATGCCGAAGATGAATCCCACGCCCTGGTCGTCCCATCCATCCAGGTGCCGGGTCTGGCTGAAGTCGGTGTCCCCGCGCAGCAGGATCTGGCGAAACCCGCCTCGACGGCACAGCGCGATGGCCTGGTCGAACCGTGCGGCCGCTCCCTCATGCGAGGGCCGGTTACCGCTACGATTGACCAGGTACAGCGGCTCTTGAGTATTCGCCAGCGAAATCACCAGCGGGTGATACCCCCAGGTCCCGTTGTAGGCCACGTCCATTCCTTGCTTGCATTCGCCTGTGGTTTCAGCCAGTGTCCCATCGGCGTCCAACACCGCTTCTTCGAAAAACGCCTCGGGCTGCTGGCGCCAGACTCGCAGCCGGACTTGATTCGTCGCCTCCATCAGAGACTCCACGTCGCTGGGCTCAAATCTCCGGCAGAAGTCTCCCGCCGTCGTCGGGTCCGGAATCCGTTGCGCTCCCAGCGCATCCAGATACACTTCGTCGTTGCGCCGTAACTCGATGTCCTCCAGGCACGTCCCTCCATTCAACGCGTTATAGGCGATGTTCAGCACGTGATCCGATTCGTGATACGGCAAGTGCCGCTTCAGCACATGCACACTCTCGTCGATGGCTTTGACCAGCCCCGTCCGCCGCGCCACCAACTGCATCATCCCGATTCCGCCCACCGCCGTGCCGCGCGTCCGCTCTCCCATCTCATAATGAATGTTGCTCGCCGAAAACATCGGCGCCGCCTGATCTGTCCAATTCCGGTCCGCAAGCCGGCGCTCGATTCGCCGCTTGCGGTTCTTCATGTTCTTGCGCGTATAATCGTTCATCCGAAATGCCTCCTTTTCCGTAGACTCTTTCCAAGTCTTTATTCACACGGAACGGGGGCATTTCGGGTACTTCTGCTGCTATGCCGCTATCAATACCTCGTCAATCACGCTTGATCAGGGTCTAGTGGTACAGGCCACTAATGAACCAGGGAACCGACCTTCTCGCCGAGAACAACTCTCTTGATGTTCTCCCGCGTATTGAGATTGAAGACGATGATGGGCAAATTATTGTCCATGCACAACGAGATCGCCGTCGTGTCCATCACGCGTAAGCCCTGGGTCAAGACATCGATGTACGAGATCGATGCGAACATCTTCGCATCCGCGACCGTCTCCGGGTCGGCATCGTAGACGCCATCCACGCGGGTCGCCTTCATGATGACCTCGGCTTTGATCTCCATCGCACGGAGAGCGGCGGTCGTGTCGGTCGAAAAATAGGGATTACCGGTTCCGGCGCCGAAGATGACGACGCGGCCTTTTTCCAGGTGCCTCACGGCCCGCCGGCGGATGTAGGGCTCTGCGACCTGGCGCATATCGATCGCCGAAAGTACACGGGTGTTGACGGCTTGTTTCTCCAGGGCGTCCTGCAGGGCGAGCGCGTTGATTACTGTGGCCAGCATCCCCATGTGGTCCGCAGATACGCGGTCGAAGCCCTTCTCGCTCGCGGCCAGTCCACGGAAGATATTGCCGCCGCCGATAACGATACCGATCTCGACGCCCAGTAGATGAACGTCCCGCACTTCCTGGGCAACCCGGCTAACGACATCCGCGTCGATACCGAACCGCTGCGAGCCCATCAGCGATTCACCGCTCAACTTGAGCAGGATCCGTCGATACTTGGGCTCGGTCGTGGGTTGGGCTTCCATTTGGGTGCTTGCGGGTCGAACTCAGCTCTCCAGCATCTCCTGGACATCGCCGCCCAAGTCGGTGCTGCGTTTCTCCAGCCCCTCGCCGGTCTTGAACCGCACGAATCTGCGAACCTGTATTTTCTCGCCGATCTTTGCGGTCAGGTTGTTGATCAGCTGTTCCACGGTGACCGACGTGTCCTTCACGAATTCCTGTTCGTACAGGCAAGACATCTTGAAGAACGCATCGAGCTTGCCTGTGATGATTTTATCGACAATGTTGTCCGGCTTTCCAGAAGAACGTGCCGCGTCCCGGTAGATATCCTTTTCGCGATCGACGACGTCCGCTGGGACATCCTCTCGGCGCACGTATGGCGGGTCCTGAGCTGCGATGTGCATCGCCAGGTCCTTGACCAGCGCTTGAAACTCGACATTCCTGGCCGCGAAGTCCGTCTCGCAGTTCACTTCGACCAGAACGCCGATGACACCGTCACCATGTACGTAATGGCCGATCATGCCCTCGGCGGCCACCCGGCCGGACTTCTTCTCGGCCGACGCAAGTCCCTTCTTGCGCAGCAAGACCATGGCTTTTTCTATGTCGCCATCGGCCTCGGTCAACGCGTTTTTGCAGTCCATCATACCGGCGCCGGTCCTGTCTCGCAGCTCCTTGACCTGTTGGGCCGTAATTGCCATCGCCTCTAAACTCCTTGCAAAAAAATAGGCGAAAATATGAATTTCCGCCTCGTCTCGTGACTTTCCAACTGAATGGGATCGGGTCGCGCTGGATTACCTCGTCGCGGGTGTCTCGTCCGTCGCCGTCACTGGCGTTTCTGAACCTTCCGCCTGGGCAGGCTCGGTCGGAGTCGCTACCTCCGCCGGGGATTCCGCAGGCGTCTCGTTCTGGCTCGGCACTGCAGCAACTTCCGCGGGTACCTCGGGGGCGGGTTCGACCGCCGCTTCCTGGCCTCCCGACGCCTCAGCCGCCGATGCCGCCTCGACCTTCCTGGCCATCTCCTGGCCCTCGAGAATCGCGTCGGCAACGCGCGAGGTGAACAACCGTATGGCGCGCAGTGCGTCGTCGTTCCCCGGGATCACGTAATCGATTTGATCCGGATCGCAGTTCGTGTCGACGATCGCCATGACTGGAATCTTGAGACGCCGCGCCTCGGCGACGGCAATTTCCTCGCGGCGAGAATCGATCACGAATATCGCGTCGGGAAGGCGCGGCATGTCCTTGATGCCCGACAGGTTCTTGTCGAGTGACTTCCGCTGCCGCTCGAGCCGCATTGCTTCCTTCTTTGTCATCAACTCATAGCGGCCGTCCGCCTTCATGGCTTCCAGATCCTTCAACCGGACGACGGACTTCTGAATCGTGGCGTAGTTGGTAAGCAACCCGCCAAGCCAGCGCTGGTTGACGTAGAACTGGTTGCAGCGCGCGGATTCCTCGACGACAGCATCCTGCGCCTGGCGCTTGGTGCCGACGAACAGAAAGATCTTGCCCTGGGCGGCGAGTTCGGAAATGAACTGGGTGGCTTTCTTGAAAAGACGGAGGGTCTTCTGGAGGTCGATGATGTAGATCCCGTTGCGCTCACCGAAGATGAACGGCTTCATCTTGGGGTTCCATCGCTTTGTCTGATGTCCGAAGTGAACACCAGCCTCCAGCAACTCCTTCATTGTGATCGATGCCAAATAGACCTCCGTCCGAAGACTGCCTTCATTCGCGTTTTAACCTCAGATCGATGTGCGGGGCTTTCTGGAGCGAGCCGGCCACCCAAACGGCAACAGTTACCGTTTTGAGAACTGGAAGCGCTTCCTCGCCCCGGGTTGTCCATACTTCTTGCGCTCGACCATCCGCGGGTCGCGCGTCAGGAACCCCGCCTTCTTCAGAATGGGACGAAACTCCGGATTGAACTCGACCAGCGCCCGGGAAATGCCGTGACGAACGGCGCCGGCCTGCCCGGTGACACCCCCACCCTTCACGTTTACCAGAATGTCGAACTTGTCAGTCGTTTCCGACAGCTGCAGAGGTTGCCGGATGATCATTCGATGGACTTCGTCGAAGAAATACGTTTCGAAGGGCCGGTTATTGACGGTGACGTTGCCGGTTCCTGGTCGTAAGAAAACTCGGGCCGCAGACGTCTTCCGCCGACCCGTTCCGTAGTACTGCACTAAGCTCAATCAACCCTCCACGGCCCCCTCGGGGCCGGCTTACAACTTCGCCTTACAAATTTTCCAGAGCTTGCGGATTCTGCGCCTCGTGCGGATGTTCGCCCCCGGCATATACGCGCAGACGCTTCGCCATGAGTTTACGAAGCTTGTTCTTCGGCAACATACCAAGAATCGCTTCCTCGAGGACTCGCTGCGGCCGGGTTTCGAACATCCGACGGGCCGATACTTCACGCAGGCCCCCAGGGTATCCTGTATGCCGACGGTAAAGTTTCTGATCCAGTTTATTGCCGGTCAGTCGTGCTTTTTCGGCGTTGATGATAATGACGTGGTCACCAGTGATCAAGAACGGAGCGTACCCGGGCTTGTGCTTGCCCGCAAGCAGAGTCGCCGCGCGGGTCGCAACACGGCCCACCACCTTGTCCGCCGCGTCGATGACGAACCACTTGTCATCCGCGCTCGCTTCCGCCTTGTTCAAGAACCGCGTAGGCATACTTGTGTCTCTCCCTACCTGTACGCAAAGTTGTCATAATATATGGAGGCTCAACAACATGTCAAGCGCCCCTGGCGGAGGCGCTGGTCCCCTTCGGACAAGGGAGAAGGGGACCATGGCGGGAAAATAATGTGATGGAAAGGACCTGGCCGCAACCCTATCTCAAGACCGCAATCCTGCTGTTTCTCGGACTCCCGCTCTTCCTCTTCGGACAGCGGGCCCAGCAAGATCCCGTCGAGATTGCGCGGAACATGCTGCTCGATAACCGCTTTGAAGATGCCGAAGCATTGTTGTCGGACCTGCCGGACGAACCGGATATCCTTGCTTTGAAAGGAGAAATCGCCTTTCGAGGGGGTCTCTTCCGGGAGGCCCGGACGCTGTACGAACGGGCCCTCGAGGCCGATCCGGAGACGGCCCGGGCGCATTACGGTCTCGGAAAGCTGGCCATCGGAAAAATGCAGGCGGCCGCGGCCGTCGGATTGTTCCGAAGAGCCATCGAACTGGACCCGGCCGAGCCGATTTACCACCTCGGGGCGTCCGACGCCTGGGCCATCGAAGGTGACTTGGACGAACAGACACGCCACCTGGAAGCGTATCTCGCCCTCGACCCGACCTACGACGCGGACAGGGTCGCCCAGGTCGAAGCGGCCCTTTCAATCATCGCATCGTTCGGCGAAGACCGAATGGGCGTCTACCGGATCGACGAAACCACGCCGGCTGTGCCGCTGTCAAAGGGACTCAACCTGATCTTCGCGGACGTGATGGTTGGTGAGGAAGGCCCCTTCGAGTTTCTGGTCGACACGGGGGCCTCCCAGACGGTCTTCACGACACAACTGCTGGACGAACTTGATTTGGAGCCGATCGTGGATTCGCTGATCCACGGGATTGGCGGAGAGGGCAAGGTCGAGACGAGCATTTACCGCGTCGACGAACTGACGTTCGGAGGAATCCGGATCGAGGACCTCCCCGTGGGAAACCTGTCGAACCCGATGATAGGTGCGATCGCTTCCGGAATCTTCAGCACGGCAACCTTCAGCGACCATGTCGTGTCGATCGATTATCCAAACGCGACGATCGAGTTCGACACTCCGGACACGACGGGCGCGATAGACCATGTCCCATCCTGGTTTTTCAACAACCTCGTGCTCGTACCGATGCGGGTCAACGGCATGCACGACGGGCTGTTCCTGCTCGACACGGGAGCGGTGACTACCGTCCTCTCCCACAATATGGCCGAAACGCTCGGGGTCACCGAAGACACACCCGGAGCCAAGATCAACTTCGGCCTGGCCGGTATCGCGGGCCTCGAGGGCTCGGTCCTTCGCGTGACAGAAGTGGTTTTTTCGACTCCCGTGTTCCGCGAGTTCTTTTCCCAGGTCGTGTCGATCGACATGGATCAGATCTCCGACGCGCTGGGCACCGAGGTGTCAGGTGTCATCGGTTACGACTTCATGGAAGCCTACCGCGTCTCGATCGACTTCGAGAACGCAGAAGTCGTTCTCGCGATCCAGTAGCTTTCGCCCGGCCGGGGCCAGTGTCCCCAGTCCCTACCCCGCGCACCCACCCGCGGCCGCCGACCCGGCTGGCCAGAAGTTGTCGCTCGGGTCGCGATCAGGAAACCGGCACGATGGGTCGAGCGTAATTTTTTCGATGCGGCGCGGGCCGAAGTCCAGGTCGGCATCGAAAGTCCGACCGCCGTCGAACCAGACATCCACCGGCCACGTGACGATCGCAGTCGCCTCACCGAGCATCTGTGCATTCGGCATCGGTTCGATGGCGGGACCTTCGCGCGCGAACTCCACACGGAGCACGACCGGCGACGGCATCTGACCATCCTGGCGGACCGTCACCGTCGTTCGCGATCCGGACGACGTCACTTCCTCGATAGACCCGTCTACCGAATCCGTGGTCCACAGCCACGAATACCAGAACCAGCCCAGGTCTTGACCGAGCGCGTTGCTCATGAAGAAGGCGAAATCCCAGGGAGATGGGTGCTTGAAGCTCCAAGCCTCGACATACTGGCTGATCGCTTCCTGAACGGCGCTGTCTCCGACAATCCCCCCGAGCATCGAAAGCATGAGAGGGGTCTTCCGATAGGTCTGGAATCCATACATCGAGCCACCGTAGTTGGCGTTCCACATCGCCGGCGGCTCTGCCTCGTCGCCACTCGTGGCTCCGTAGCTCTGGCCCCGACCGTCGAGGCTCGGCTCGACCCCGTTCCGGTCGGCGCGCGACAGGATATTCATGTACGAATTCAAACCCTCATCCATCCAGCCGTACCAGGTTTCGTTCGTACCCACCATCATGGGCCACCACTGATGCGCGGCCTCGTGATCGGCCGCACCCTGGTTCGAATTGATGACCATCGGATACTCCATGCCCGCGCTGGGGCCATCCTGCAACGTCAGCTGCGGGAATGGATATGGGGCCCAAAGCTCGGAGTAGAACTCCAGCGCATGACGTGTTATCGCACCGGCATTCTCAAACCGATCAGCGCGCTCGGGCAGGAACACCATATGGATCGGGATGGGCCCCTTTCCAGGAATCGTAGCTCGCGTCGCCTGCCACACGAATTGGTCGGCCGTCGCCCATGCGAAATCATTGACCTTATCGGCCACGAAGTGCCAGACGAGCCGGTCTCCCGGGGCTGTGGATGCGCCCGGACCGACCTCGTCTTCACCGACGATCGTGAGCACTTCGTCAGATTCCAGGACGTGCGTGAGGCGTTCACGGGCGGTCGCGGTCAGCACGTCCTCCGGATTCTGTAACACGCCGGTTCCGCTCACGATCCATCCGGCCGGGACATCGATGCGCACGTCAAAGCGTCCGAAGTTGTTGTAGAACTCGGCCGGTCCGAGGTACACGCTCTGGTCCCATCCTCGCAGATCATCGAATTTGGCCAGTCGTGGGAACCACTGCGTCGGCTGGAAAAGGGTATCTTCCCAGCGTTGGGTCATGCGATGGCCTCGTCCGTCAGGGCCGCCGGGTAGCTTCGTGTGCCAGTCCATCTCGATCGTGGTCGTCGATTTCCCGGCGATTGGCGACGGTAGAGCGATACGCGCTACCGTCTGGTCCATCCCAAAGGCAGCGAGTCCACGTGAGGCCTCGCCACGCGCCCGTGGCGGCGAATTGAGGTCGACGCTCCGGCCGTTCACCGTCAGCCGCGTGACGATCATGCCCTCGGTGTTCTCCGCCGGTACCGAGGAGCCGCGGGGAACCATGCCTCGCAAGATATTGTGATCCAGCCGCAACACGATCTCGTTCAACTCGATCGTGCTGTTGTTGTGCATCTCAATCGTCCCTCGGCCGGTAATCGTTTGGGTCTCCGGGTCCAGGCGCGCCACGATCGTGTAGTCGGCCTCGAAGGCGCGGCGGATCGCATTCGTAAGCGGTACGTCGCGACGGATGGCGCGATCGGGCGAGTTGTAGGTCCCCCGAAGCAGCGCGGGAACTCGAGATGCCGCAGCGGCCGGTACGGTCTGTGCGGCAACCGGTGTCGGTCGCGTCGCGAACGAACCCAGGAGGCAGAGTACGAGAACGATACGGACTAGCATTTGGAGTTTCTCCAGGTTTGGTCAAGGCCAAGCGGTTTTCGATTCATGATACGGCCGTTGGAAGAAGGCCACGGATTACACGGATTGAGCGGATTTCGAGTTTTCTCGGATCGGAGTCGCATACCCCCCTCAACTCTGAGCAATCGGCGGCTTGATTTCAAGCTTTCTCCAGAACGTACAAGGCGCGGGTGCGAGGTTCGTCGACGATCATGAAGTCGGTCACGACGTATCCCACCTCGAAGTAATGGCGGAAGGCGGCCCGGACCTTCCCCTGCCAATCGACGGCAAGCGGTCGGTCGACTGCGAGGATGCGCGAGAAGTCGGCCGGGACCTCCAGCAGCAGGGGCGATTCGCTCAACTCCAGGTTCGGAGCGTCGGCGCGGCCCTCCTGAACCTCCAGTATCCGAACCAAGCCCTCGAAGTCGCGCAGGATGACCGGCGATTCGCCGTCCGTCCGGTCGGCAACGCGGGGAGACTCCAGATGCCACTCCGCAACCAGTCGGTCGGTCGGCATGCCATGGTGGAGCGGGCTGCTCGAGTGGCCGTACACGTTCTCCTCGTACTCGCGGACGACGGCGCCGAGCTTCCGGAGATTGAAGTGGGCGTTCATGGCCTGGAGGGGGTCGAACGTCCACCATATCTCAGCGATACCGTTTTCGAGGGCATCCTCCCGTTGGGCCAGTTTCAACTGGTGACCGAGTCCTTTGCCCTGGAGGCTCTTCGCAATCCCAGTCATGTGCGACCACCAGATCAGCCCCCCATGCGGTTCGCGGCCGAGCATGGCGAACGAAAACCCGATGACGGGTCCTCCGGCTTGTTCGACGACCAGAACGCTGCCTCCGTAACGGTCGCCCAGCAGGAGCAAAGGCGCCGCGGCGAAGTCCTCGGCCTCTGTGAAGCCCCACACCTCCTTCTGGAGAGCGACACAGGCTTCGTAGTCCTCGAGACCACGGGCGCGATGGATCCGAACGTCGGGGGCCGTCATAGCTCATAATATACAGCAGGATACGGTAACCCACGTCGGCACACTGGCTCTCCGGCAACCCGAGCAACACCTGCCGATAGGAGTGAGAGGCGTCGCGTGTTTGATAGACTGTCAAGCAATGGACAAGCTGCTCATTCGGGGTGGAACGACGCTGGAGGGGCGCGTTTCGATCGGTGGTTCCAAGAACGCGGCGCTGCCCGAGATGGTCGCTTCCCTGCTGACCGCCCAGCCAGTTCGTCTCGAAAATCTGCCGCTGCTTCGCGACGTTCGGACGACCGAGAAACTGCTCGGTGAACTCGGCGTGGACGTGAACTTGTCGGCAGATCATACGGGTTGTTTTTCCGCGGCCAACATCAATTCGTGGGAGGCTCCCTACGAATTGGTCAAGACGATGAGGGCGTCCGTACTGGTCCTCGGTCCCTTGCTCGCCCGGACCGGTCGCGCACGGGTTTCCCTGCCGGGAGGCTGCGCGATCGGAACCCGTCCCATCAACCTCCACATCAGCGGCCTTCAGAAGCTCGGCGCCGAAGTTCACACGACCCACGGATACGTCGAGGCCCGGGCCGACCGGCTGTTGGGCGCCGACGTGGTCTTCGACACCATCACCGTTACGGGTACTGAGAACCTGATGATGGCGGCCGTCCTGGCCCACGGACAGACGACGCTCCGAAACGCAGCGTGCGAGCCATCTGTTGTCGACCTGGCTGCGCTGCTCACAAAGATGGGAGCGCGCATCGAAGGTGCTGGAACGCCGACGATCGAAATCGATGGAGTCCGCGAGCTCGGCGGTGCGACCCACCGGGTCATCCCGGACAGGATCGAGACGGGAACGTTCCTGGTGGCTGCCGCGATCACCGAAGGCAAGCTGGAGCTTGTCGACGCCGACGTTGGGTTGTCGACGGCGGTCATCGGAAAGCTGCGCGAGGCCGGTGTCGAAATCGAGGTCGAGCCGGGGTGTATCCGCGTGCATGGCAACGGGAAGCCGCAGCCTGTCGATGTCACGACCGAGGAATATCCCGGCTTTGCGACCGACATGCAGGCGCAGTACATGACGCTCATGACCCAGGCCCGGGGGACGTCAGTGATCACTGAGAACATTTTTGAGAACCGCTTCATGCACGCCAGCGAGCTAAACCGCATGGGAGCCCGGATCAAGATCGAAGGCCGTCGAGCGATCGTCGAGGGGCCGACGCCTCTCGGCGGCGCCAACGTCCTGGCTTCGGACCTGCGAGCCAGTGCGTCACTCGTGTTAGCCGGACTCATCGCCGAAGGCGACACGGTCGTCGATCGGGTGTACCATCTCGACCGCGGTTATGAGCGGATCGAAGAGAAGCTCAACGCCGTCGGGGCGGCGATTGAAAGAATCCGTTGACGGATTGACCTGGAAAACGATGAACATGCATGGCATGAGGCTGAGATCGAGCAGTCCGAGGTATCCCAGGGGCACCGTCGGGTGTGGAGTTCTTCCCGTGCTTGTCCTGCTGGTACTCCAGACGGCGGCACCCGGGCAGTCTACAAGTGCGCCGGAGTCTCAATCCGAACTGGGAACCATCGCAGGACACGTGTCGGTTCCTGCAGATGTAAAGCTGACCGGTCCGCTTCAGGTCCTGCTGATGGCGCCGCGCTGGACGACCATGTGGAACGCGGACCTCCAGAAGCGCATCGACGCCTATTTCGAACGATACCGCGCTGCGTTCGTCGAAAATCCGGAATTCTTCGCCGAGGTTTCCAAGATGGCTTACCGGGATTCGATCATCTTCACAATCTCCCGGATGCAGCAGGAGTTGGGACCCGAGCTGGAGAGCGTCGTCAAGGAAGCCGACGAAAACGGCCGGTTCGAGTTCACCGGTGTGGAATTGGGAGAGTACAGGGTTGTCGTGATCGGACAGCAGGAGCGAGGAAGCCTACTCCTGTCGGAATCCCTCGAATTACGCAGTGCGCTCCCCCAGTTCATCGAAATCCGAACCCGTATCCAGTGATAGTTAGTCAGTGGGCTTGTAGGCATAACGTGTTAAGGACACTACTGCTCATCATGCTCGAGTACAGAGAGGGTAACGCAGGGGTAGCAATGGGCATGGAAGTGGAGCCCTCGAGTTCCAACGGCGATTCACTTTTCCGAGTCGACGACTTCCTGAAGCGGCCTAGTCTGGGGAACTATCGGCTTCTGGTCGCCGAGCATGTGGATTGAGTTGCCTCCTAGACACCAACTGATTCGGGGTGGCCTTGCTTCTGTAGGCTCAGAACATAGCGGGGTGAGGTGAGGTCTACCCGACCGCTTAGCGTGCTCTCTCTACTACTCTTCGGCTTCCCTGTTTCGTATACGCGAAGGAATATCGACGCGGCCACCTTCAAGGTACTCCAATTCGTACTTTTCGTATTTTCGTTCCATCGACCCGGGGCGTTTCCGGTATTGAACCGAGGCCATTCCCAATGACCATTTCTCTCGTGACCGCAAGTCCCGTCTCTCACGTGGCTGCAAGTCCCGGAACTCTTCGAGTAGGACCTCCACCATCCCTTCAGTACCCGGCGCAGAGACGCCCGCGATCACGATCAGCCTGACTCGCTCCTTCGTCTTAAAAGGTCGGTCCACAATTAGAACGAATCCGGCGTCTCGTCGCATTTGTTCTCGTCCGGACTTCAAAAACATCCTTGGACTTTTCCAGTCAACGCGTTGGTCTCAATGGATCGACGCAACACTTTATCTTAAATCGACGCAACACTTTATCTTAAAAGGAAGAGGTGGAGTGTATGCGGAAAGGGATGCGATTCGGTTTCACGGCGGCGGAGAAGGCGGAGGTATGGGATCGGTGGCGGCGAGGGGAATCTCTGCATGAGATCGGGCGAGCGTTTGGCAAGCTGTCATCGTCTGTATATTGTCAGCTGGCGCATACCGGAGGTATTCGTCCTCGACCACGACGACGGTCGAGGTTGGCTTTGAGCCTGTCGGAACGTGAGGAGATCTCCCGCGGGATCGCGGCCGAGCAGTCGTTGCGTTCGATCGCAGAGTGTCTGGGGCGTTCACCCTCGACGGTGAGCCGGGAGATCCAGCGCAATGGGGGCTATGATGACTACCGGGCGTCTGTCGCCGATGAACAGGCTTGGAACCGGGCCCGTCGCCCGAAGCGATGTCAGTTGGGTCGCCATCCGCGGTTACGGCGAATGGTGGCGAGGAAGCTCCGGCGGAATTGGTCGCCCGAACAGATCGCCGGCTGGCTGAAGCGATCCTATCCAGAGGATGAGTCGTATCACGTGTCCCACGAGACGATCTATCGCAGCCTATTCGTGCAGGCGCGCGGGGTGTTTAAGAAAGAACTACTTAGACATCTGAGGTCGAGACGAACGATTCGTCGATCCCGACATTCCAGTCACAAAGGTCACGGGAAAGGGGATCTCGCCGATATCGTATCGATTCGTGAGCGCCCGGCCGAGGTCGAAGATCGTGCCGTTCCCGGTCACTGGGAGGGAGATCTGATAGTGGGATCGAACAACACCTACATTGCGACCCTGGTCGAACGCCATACCCGTTACGTGATGTTGGTGAAAGTGTCGGATAAACAGACCAAGACCGTCGTGCCTGCACTGATCAAGCACGCGAAGAAACTACCGACCGAGCTGTATAAATCGCTGACCTGGGATCGCGGCAAGGAAATGGGAGATCATCGGCGGTTTACCCTGGCGACCGACATCGACGTCTACTTCTGCGATCCGCAGAGTCCATGGCAACGTGGTTCCAATGAAAACACGAATGGCCTGCTCCGACAGTACTTCCCAAAGAGAACCGACTTATCGGTGCACTCGCAGGCGCACCTGAACAAGGTGGCACGTGAGCTCAATGAACGGCCGCGTAAGACGCTGGAGTTTGAAACTCCAGCAGAACGATTCAACGCTTGTGTTGCATCGATCGGTTGAGGTGGCAGCCCAAATCTAGCTTCTTTCTGTTGTGGTATATCCCTGGTTTTACGAAAGTCTCGTCTCGACGACTGAGTATCGCGCTCTCATCCGCCTTTTGCGCCAGCCTGTGTCCCGACGCCAGCACGATTCGGAAAGGAATCTTCCTTCGGTTAGCAGGTTCCGGATTAAACGGCTCTGCATCAAAATGCTTCGCCACAAGAATCTCCGTGGCGTCGTTGACCACGGGACTCGCAACTACCACGCAATTGTTGTCACACGCCAGTTGCACGATTTCTTCAGGATCGTTAGAGAAGTGTGTTTCAGTTTCCAGGTCAAACCGGTCTTTGAACTGCTGCCGCAACGTCTCAATTCCCAAGATGACCCGATCATTCGAAGATTCACTGCATAGAATAAGGGTGCGCCTTTCTGTGAGCTCGGTCCAAAAGGGAGTGGGTTCGAACTTGAGCACGTCTGCTAACGTTAGCCCGTAGTAGTCACAAAGCCGCTCAAGGGCATGCCGGTTGATGGTGCTTGCGTTGTCCTTGAGAAGCCGGTCCACCGTTTCACGGTGCAATCCAGTAGCGCGCACGACATCCGGCAGCTTTGCGCTATATCCAGAACCCTTGATCGCTTCGGCAACATCCAGACTCAGTACTCTGCTGACACTGCGGCCTTCAGGCTCGCCGCTCTCTACCATAGAGAGTCACAAAGCGAGCAGGCGGAGTGGTGGATCACGCTATGCTCCTTGTTATCAGTTATCTATGTGAAGAGGCCCATTCTCGTCGGCAGAGCGTTATCTGTCAAGCCGAATACCGGATGTACGTATGATGAATCTTCGTTAACCGTGCGTTAGCAACTCTAGCTTCGGGGTGTGTTCTGACCGGCGTCGGCAACACCCGAGTCGGCGCGGCCGGAGACGGACAAACGTCATCGGAAAAAACGTAAACCATTCATATTATTAAGTTTATTTGCTTGCAGGAGGAGGGCTTGATCTTTAATATATAGCCGTTCTTCTGAAACAGGTGCAGCTAGTTGGCGCCCTGCGTGATTGATCCGAGGGGGGATGTTCGCATCATCCCCCCTCGGTAGCGGGACGCAAACTCGATGGCTCGGTCTGGTGAATCCAGGCCAATTTTCAGGGAGTTCACGACGTTGTCGCTAACCTCACTTTATACCACGGAGGTCCGCTCGGGTCGAGAGTCGGACCTGGCCCCCCCTGCTCACGCAAAGTGCTTCGCGTCTTCGTCTCGACTTCCAAACCCAAACGCGGGAATTTCCCGCGCAAACGACCTCACTTGCGATCCACAGTTCCCCGGGCAACGGAGTGTGAGGTGCAAGTCCGAAAAGGGAGAGGAAACATTATGAAGCGTATTTTGACGTGTTTGTTGCTAATGGTCGCCTCGGTCGCCACTGCTTCTGCGCAAGGCTTCCCTTCGTTACGACATCATCCGGTTCAAGAGGCGGTGCCGGCTCAAGAGGCGCCGACTCAGGACGATGCAAGTACCGAGAGTCCGGTAGATAGTGTGGATGATTCTGCGGACGCTGCAGGCGCGATCGACATCAACGACGCCGTTGCCAGAGCGAGTCGCGTGAGTGACTCTGCCCTTCTTCGAATGGAATCGGAATGCGGCGTACAACCGAACGGGTACAAATGCAAGTTTGCAAAGGCGGAACACGCGGAGGCAAACATCACGCTTTTGGGCGCTGAAGGTTTAGTTGCGGAGGCGCAAGCAGGGCTCCTGGCAGCCGTTCGTCGAGAATTGGAACGACAACTGGAAGAGGGTCCCGATCTGGAAAAACCAACCCGTGCGCTTGGCGACATGATCGACCGATGCGAACCTGACGATGAGTGGTGTGCAGAATTGAGAACGAGGATTTATGCGCTCATAGCTGAGCACTGGTCCGAGTACAAGCAGTCGATTGAGCTCCTTAAGGAGGAAATTCGGAGGCTCCGATCGGATGAAACGACATTGCTTCGGGAAGCTGACGAGCAGTACGGGCAACAGGTTGTTTCGCATTTTCACGCTGCCGAACTTCGCTTCGCCGCGGCCGCTCAGGAATCGGTCGAACAGGGCCGACAGGTTGAGGAGCTTCCGCTCCAGGGCCGGACCATCGTGTATCCGTCTCTAGTGGGAACGAAACAGGAGGACCTATGATCGCTGTATACCTTCTCCTGCTGTGCGCCGGCGGCGCGGTCGATCCAGCATTGGAACGATTAGTTCAAGCCGAGGCGCATGCACACCGGCTAAATGTGGAAATCGTGAAGGCGATCATTACAGTTGAGAGTGCCTGGGACAGCGAAGCTGTTAGCGTCAAGAACGCGAGGGGGCTGATGCAGCTCTTGCCGGCAACAATGGCGGCCGTCGGGGGAGACCCTGACCGGGCTTTCGATCCGCAGGAAAACGTTCACTTCGGATTGGTATTCATCGAGAGACTGATCGATCGGTACGGGGACAGCGCTCCACCTGTGCTGGGAGCCTACTTTTCCGGGAAACCTAATGTCGATCGAGGCGATGTGAAACAGTACGTAAAAAAGGTCTATGACGCGTATGCCTGCGGCATTCGATAACGCTTCGTGGAGAGGCGTTGCCAGCACCACCGCGGGCCGCGTTTCACGCGAAACGAAGAAAAGACCTCTGCTCTCGGACGCGGGGCGTCGGTGTTCAGAAGCCGCCCAAGCCGGAGCGTTCCTTCGATCAGGGACAGCCGCCGCGCTGCTGCTCTTCGCGTCCCTGTTGGAGACTTACGGGTCAGAAGCTCAGATGACTGGACCAGCGCTGGCTGACGAGATCGCAATGCACAAGATTTCGGGAGAGGCAGTGTCGTCCCTACCGCTGCGGCCAACCGAGCAGTCGCTCGAGCGAGGCATCGAGCTTGTTTCGATACCGCAGCCTGAATCGTCGGCGTTCTTCGGCCGCGAGCATAAGTACGCTCAGATATATGTCGAGAACTCTGCGAAGTACCAGCGGCAGGGTATCGAGGTCCGCACTAAACTCTCAATGGATCGCCCAGGGTTTTTGGCAATGACTCGGCAGGAGGGCGTGCGAGTTGGTGCGAGCAGAAACCCATTCGGCTGTCCGGAGGGTACGGTGCTCGCGATTGATGTTTACAATATGCAGACAAGTGCTTTGGTGCCGTGTAATGAGTACGCCGCGACCGAGATTTCGAAGCCGCCCGAGGCTCTTCGAGAGCTATGGCTCGCTGCGGGCGAGGAGGCCAAGAAGCGCTTGGGGTCTGGCCGGTTGTTCTGGTGGGTGCTCTATTCTCCGGAATTGCGGAACGCTTTGCGAGGGCTGGTCTGGGATCGCGTGGGCGATTCACTGCAGCCAGGAGAACGTGTCGTTCTTATGTTCACTCTCGCAAAGGATGGTTTCGTCGACGCGCTCGTCTTTCGGGCGGGTCAATACGTCAGACCTTCCGAACCGCCGGTTCCATTGGTGCCGCCGGTGCATATCGGTTGGTCAAAAGAGAGACAACCTAGGGCTCAAGGGGTTGTGGAGGTCGTGTGTGTTGTTTATCAGGGCTTGATGGACGATGGGCCGAGATGCAACGACGCGAGGGGCGTCGAAGGCCGGTGGCTGCTTCACAATGACGCCCAGCGGGCGGCTAAAGATTCGAAGTTCAGTGCCGGTTCGGTCGATGGTGAGATCAAGAAGTGGTCGGTGAGGATGAGGTTTCGTTTCGGTCGAGAGAAGATAGAGGTCATAGAGGTAGTTCCACTCCGTCCGATCTTGTGAGTTGCAACCTCAAGACTTCATCTGAAAATGCGCGGCGATTGTCGGAGTCGAGACAAGATTAACCAACAGTGTAGGGTCTAGGCGGCGTTCGCCATCACCGCTCCACCAGCGTCTCCTCATACACCGGCCCCCGGCACCGCGGACACTGCGCCGGCTCAGTCAACACATAGTCAGTAGTTGCCGGGTCCTGCCCGCTCACGTCGTCCAGCAGCCAGGTGAACGGAATCTCGGCGTCTAAAGAACAGTTCTCGCAGCCGAGGATGTCCTGTTGGGTACGCAGCACGGTGTGTTGGGAGAGGGCTACGATTCGGATCGTCGTGTCCGTGGGTTCGTTCATTCCTTACTCGTTTGATCCTCCTGCAAGTCCCGCAGCACGCGCTCGAACGCTTCCTTGTATGAATCGTGGTCCTTCCACTTCGTGAAGTCGCCGATGTGACGGGTACGCCGGATGCTGGCCGCCCAGGCTTCGTCCGTGTCCATCACGGCATTGTCCAGGCGCACAGGGAACAGGATCGTCTTCTTCTCGCGCTTTTCCCGCTCCAGTCCCGCCTCGACTTCGTCCTCTACCCAGCCGCTGCTGATTGAATCCTCTGAAAGGACGATGATGAGCTTGTCGTGCAATCGGACGGCCTCGTCGATCCGCGACCGAAATCTGTCGCCAATTTTCAGGTCCTCCGTGGCGAGCCAGCACCGGACCTTTTCACGTTGCAAGTCCGAATGGAGTCGGTCTGCGACCTCCTGGTCCTCCGAGCTGTAGCTTATGAAGCAGGAGTAGTAGTGAATCGCCGACCCAACAAGCGACGCTGCGAACACTATGAAGTCGTCCGGGAGTCCGGCTCCCTCAAGGAACTCCTCAGGAATCTTGCCCTTCGATTCGTACAGAGTATCTATACCGATTGACGAAGGTCCATCGTGCTGCACGGTACGTAGATTCTTCGCTTGCGACAAGTCGCAGTCGTTGAGCGTTCCGAAGCCCAAGGTGGCGTTTCTGAGGTCGGCGCCCTCAAGGGTAGTTCTGTAGAGTTTGGCGTGCGTCAGGTCGGCGCCCGTCAGGTCGGCGTTTTTGAGGAAAGCGCGGTCGAGGTTGGCATCCCCGAGGTTCGCCTCCATGAGGTGGGCGTTCTTGAGGTCGGCGCCCCTCAGGTTGGCGAGCCAGAGGTCGGCGCCCTCAAGGACGGCGTCCGAGAGGTCGGCGTCCCAGAGATTGGCGTTCTGAAGTTCAGCGTTATTGAGGTTGGTGCCCCGGAGGTTGGATTCCACGAGATTGGCGTCCGTGAGGTAGGCGTTCTGAAGGTTGGCGCCCTCGAGGTTGGCGCCCTCGAGGTGCGGTTCCTCCCCAAACTGCCCACACCATTCATTCCACGCCTTCACGCCCTGCTTGAGTATCTTCACGTGTTCGTCATTGGCCATGACGCGATTACACAGAAAATCCGCGGTAGCGGCAAGGGAAACGATGTGCAGTTAGGGTGCCGAGGCGTCGGCTCAGTGAAACCGGGGGCTTCCGATCACGGCTCTGGCGGTTGTCGCGGATGGTGCGGGGGAAGTCGCGGGTCGCAACAACTAATTGGCTTCCGGACAGCAGTGATCAGTTTTTTAAGTTGAGACAGCGCGCCTTTTTTCACGTATAGGCGCGCCTTTTTTCACGTATTCGAATGGGAAGATCAAGGACTTCCCACCTCATCGACGCGCACGACGATCGGACGCGGTGGCTCGAGAGAGGAGAGCCGGACCACGCCGATGGCCAGCAGCAGCGCCAGGGCCCCGAGCCCGATCGACAGGATCCGGAGGTGCCGGTTGGCGTGGATGGTTTCTCCCCAGATCTCGGCATATTCCTTGCCGGCGTCTGCCGTTCCCTTGGTCATGTGTTCTTCCTCCCTATCCCGCGGCTTTCGCGAGGTGTGTCCCTTTCGATGCGGCCGCCTGTCCGGCCGACTGTGCGAGTCCCATCAGTCCTCCGCCTCCACCGCCTCCCCCGCCGACGAGTTGCGCGGCGAGGCTCCCCACCATCAGCGCCGACAGGATGCCGGCGACCATGAGCGGCAATAACGCGATGGTCCAGGCGACGGCCTCCCAGAAGTCGTTCGCGCCCGAGCCGGTGGTCATGATGACGTTGATGTATCCCAGCGACACGCCCAGGAACACGCGCATGATCGCCGCGGCGATGGCGCCGTAGAGGCTGTAGGTCCAGAGCGCCTTGAACCATCCCCAGAACAGGAACGCCAGGGGCTCGATCAGCAGGAAGGGAATAAACATGGGGCCCAGGATCAGGAGCATGGCCAGTGCGATCTGGGCCCACATGACCTGGGCCATGGTGACGGCGTAGAGGGCGAGCAGCAGGAGGGCCATGATGCAGAGAAACACCTGGAACAGGAGGGTATTGATGACGCCGAAGACGGTGCTAGGGAAGCCGCCGTACAGGGATTCCAGCCGGCCGGCCCGGCTGGCCGCCATCGCCGCGCGGTCGGCGGCCCACTCGGCCTCCAGCGCCGTCCGGCGGGCCAGCCGCTCGGCTTCCATCCCGCGCCGGGCAAGCTCCGCAGCGGAGGCGTCGGCCGCCGCCACCCCGGCTTCGTGGGCTTTGTGCCGGGCCAGCGCCGCGAGAAGTTGGGCCCGCGCCAGCGTAATGGCCACCCGGGTTTGGCCCAGGCCGGTGGCGGTGACCGGGCTTCGAGCCTCCAGATCGTCCGCGGCCGTCTCGGCCGCATTGAGCGCTGAGGTCAGCTCCCGCGCCGCGTCCGCCCGGGTATGGGCCAGGACGACCCCGCGATCCGCCGTCGCGCGCCGCGCCGTAAAGGCGGCCCCGGCCCGCTCCCCGGCTTCGGGCGAGGTGGCATAAATGGCCCGGATGTCGGCCTCCGAAACTGTGTCGGCTTCAGCCAGCACCGCCCGCCAGTCCCGCGCCGGCAGAACGGTCCCCAGTAGCGCCGGCGTCGAGGCGAGACTCCGATAGGTTTCCTCGAAAGCCCCCGCCGCATTCAAGCCGCTACAGATCACGGCGGCCCCGGCCGCGGGCGTGGAGCTGGCCGTCGCGGTCATGCCCTGTCCCGCGCAGTCCAGATGTATGAACTGATCCGTCAGCGCCGTGTACTGGTTGACATGGTTGAGGACGGCGGCGACGTCGTTGCCGATCTGTATCAGCTGCCGGGTCAAGTCGAACTGGGCCGCCGCCGCCGGAGCCGTGGCCAGGCCGCTACAGAGAGCGATAGCTACGCCAATGAATCGGTTCATGGCGTCACCTCCACGCCCGAGGGCGGGATCCGAACGTCGTTGGTAAACCAGATCCGCAGTCGATGCCCGGCCCGGATCGTGATTGTCGGGAGCCGATTCAGGAAGCGGTCGAGGATCTGGGTCGCGGATTGGCCGAGCCCCTGGCTCGCGCCGGCCTGGACCCCGGCCCGGCCGCCCGCATAGGGATCGGAGCCCCGGGCGGTCAGGCCGGCGAGTATGCCCACGGTGCCGGCCGCGACGAACGTCGAGAAATAGTGCCGGTTGACCTCATCCCGCAGTGCCGCTTCCCCGGACTGGTTCAGGCCCTCGAAGGCCAGCCGGACGCTCCGGCCGTCGGGCCACAGCAGCCGATGGAAGCCCACCGCCAGCCGGCTCTGGTCGCGGTCGACCACGCCGCTTGCCGTGCCGACGACGCGCGCCCCCCGCGGGATCAGGATCCGTTGCCGGTCCGCGCTGTAGAACGGCACGGAGACCTGGGCCAGGACCGGACCCGGAAAATCGCCGCTCAACTGCGTCACCAGCACCGCTTCGAGAAACGAGCCTTCCGTGATCCGGTCCCAGTCTTCGGCAACGTCGGGCGCGGTCACCGTCACCGGGCCGGCCTCGGCCCCGATGAGGGACCCGCCCGCCGCCGCGGCTTGTTCGAGGACCGGGCTGGCGGGGACGTCCGATAAGCCCTGCCCGGCCGCATCGAGTTCCGCCAGCCGGGACAGGAAGTCGCCGGCGGCGGCGATCGAGTCGTCCAGCCCCTGGGCGCCGGCCTGGGCCGGTACCGGCATGGCGGAGGGCGGCGGACGTGGAGGCGGAGCCGCCGCCGGGTCCCCGCCCCCTGCCGCGCGGTAGGTGAGAACGAGGGGCTCGGTCCGGAGCGATCGGGTCCGGCGCTCGATATCCTCAAGTCGCAGGGTTTCCAGCAACACCGCCTCGGCCTCGGTCCGGGCGGTGAAGCCGCCGCCGGGCGGGATGTCTCCCGGGAGAGGGCCCGCGGGATCGAGCCCGCCGCGCCCCGCCTGGAGCGGCTCGATTGCATCGAGCGGGCCCGTAATCCCGAACGCGGAGCCCGCTGCTTCCCGCTCCGCGCTCTCGGCCTCCGCCGCCCGCCGCGCCTCGGTGGCGATCGCGGCCTGGACGCGCTGTTGCAGCGACGCCGACGCCGCTTCCGGCCTCTCGATCTCGGGCGCCGCGTCTTCTCCCGGCCCGGTGAGGCTCGTGGTGAGCACCAGCGCGGCGATCACCACGGCTCCGGCCACGATCGCGACTTTGGTCAGGAGCCCGTCCGGCAATACGCCGTCCGGGGCGGCCTGTATCCGTTTCCAGACGCTCATGTTCAGTCCTCCGAATTGCGGCGCCAGATGGCCCGGCGCTCGCCGATCTGGAGCCAGCCGTCGCCGAGGACGCGCCGGACAATGTAGAGACCGTCCCCGGTCAGGTCATAGGCCACCAGCGACGGGTCTCCGTCCTGTACTTCATACAGCGCCGGCGATTCCTGCGCCCTGGATCTCAGGTAGGTGAACTGGCCGTCGTGCCACATCCCTTCAACGCTGAACGGCGCCTCGCGGGCGCGGTCCGACAGTTCGTACTGGAATTGCAGCCGGGTCGGATATTCGGCCTGGAAGGCTTCCACTCCCGCTTGCGCCCGGTCCTCGGCTTCGGCCGCTTTCTGGTCCGCATCGGCCCGCGCGAGACTCGCCGCCTCCCGGGCGTTTTGGGCCAGCTCGCGATAGGCGTCCACCTCGGCGCGGGCGACAAAGGCCGGGGCGTGCGGCACGGCCGCCACAATCCCTTCCCCCGCCTCGACCCCTGGGTCCTCGATCCGGACTACCAGATGGGGCCCCCGCCCCGAGTCCTCGGTCGCCAGCAGCGAAAAGATACGGCCGCTGGCCGAGACCAGGGCGACGTTGGTCTGGACGCCGGCCCGGACCGGCTTCAGGTAGGCGATGTTCGCCGCGCCGGTCAGGTGCCAATACTCACTGTCGCCGACCACGAAATCGAGAATCGTTTCCTCCGCCGGGAGCACCACGACCGTCGTATGCCGGATCCGCGTCCGGACCTCGACGACCAGGTCTTCGCCTTCCTCGGTCACCACGCGGAGCATCGAATCCTGCGCCGCCGCCGCCCCGGCCCACAGCAGCAGGCCCGTTATCATCCATGCGCCGCGCGCCGCGCGCCGCCCCCTGTTTTGTCTGTTCATCGGATCTCCTTTTCGCTGACTGATTTTTGGATCGTCGTCGGGCCTGTGGGAGCGGTGGTAAAGCCACGGGCTTTTCCATGCGGCGGCTTCCACAGGGCCTCGTCCGCGGCGAGCATTTCGATGGCCCGGGCAATGCCATGCGCCGCCACGTATTCGGCTCTCCGGGCCGCGTCCCGCGCGTTCGAGGTATAGAGCCAGTAGCTGGCCGGATCGACGGCCAGCCGCAGCACGGCGCCGCCCTCGGCCCGCCGCAGATAGATTTCCTGCTTGGGAACCAGGCCGCGGATCGTGTCGAGCTCCTCGGCGTTCAGGCCGAACAGTTCTCCGGCGGCGGCCGGCAGGTTCGGGTTGGCCAAAAAGAGTTTCGTCGGCATCGACTCCAGCAGCCCGGCCGCCCCCGGCGTCGCGGTCACGTCCACGGCGCTTTGCGTCGCCATGATCAGCGCCGCATTCTTCTTCCTCCAGGTCTTGGCGGCCTCGGAGAGATAATTCAGAACGGCCGGATCCTGGAGATACCGCCACGCCTCGTCGACGACCATCAGCTTGAGCCGCCCCAGGTCGGCCGGGGCCTCGATGGCGAGCCGCAGGCGCTCGAGCAGGTAGAACAGGGCGGCTTCGCAGAGGTCGGCGTGTTCACTGGCCCCCGCCAGGTCGATCACCTGCCAGTCGCCGCCCGCCAGATCGTCCGTGCCGTCGGCCGCGTTGTCGAAGAACCGGGCCCATGCGCCGTCCCCGCACCATCGGCTCATCGACCCCCACATGCGTTTCGGCATCGAGTGCGCCAGTGCCGTGAGGGTTCTCCGCCCGGGCGGCTGGGCGTAGAGGTCTTCGATGCGGGCGCGGATCTCACTGGGATCGTCCCCGGAGAGTTCCTGCCCGCCGATCCACATCAGCCGGGTGACCCATCCGGCCAGGAACGCATAGGTCCGCTCTCCGGCCGGCAACGAAAACGGCCGCAGCCGAAATGCCCCGT
>CBDBIN010000004.1:0-62183 GCA_965206125.1 Terriglobia bacterium | reverse complement strand
ATGCGTTGGGAATTGAGGCGGCATTTACTCTCCGGGGTTCCACGGATGCCAATGTGGCCATGGAGATGGGAATACCCTCGATTTCGATCGGAGCGGCTCGCGGAGAGAGGAGCCATCAGGAGAGTGAAGCGGTTCTGATTGAACCAATCTACGACGGAATCAAACAGATCCTGCTGTTGGCACTCAGTCTGGCCGGTCAGTAACCCACGGTTAAAAGTCGGATCCACAACCATAGGAGCGGTCTACGACCGCCATTGTTCGTCGCGCATAGAGCGCAGCTACTGTTTTGGCGAGCGTGGGTGATCGCCGCCCTGGTACCTGCGGCAGCGCTGTTCCTGTTTCGGGAGGCCCTGGCTGATCGCATTCTCGCGCCACGCCACACGGCTGCCGCCGTTCTGGTGTGGGTGGGTTTCGCGGTGACGTCTCTGACCCTCTTGCGAGATTCTGGAGTATTCGGTTCCGAAATGCCATTGGCGTTCATGACGCTGGCCGCGTCCTTGAGCCCTCCTGCCACTGGCGGCCTTCGCCCTGGCGCCCTGGTCGTTCGGATTGATTCGCCATCCTTAACACGGCCACGAACACGGTTCAGGATGCGCTAAACGAGGATTGACAACTATGAAAACTGTTACTTTCTATCGTTCCGTGCTTTGACCTCGGTGTCACGTGACAGGTCTGTCACTTTCACAGGTTCTCCGAGATTTCCCTGATGTCACGGTTGAGAAGGTTGAATACCTGGCCAACCTTGGTCGTTCACGCAAAGAAGGTGTCCGTTCGATTCCCACCTTGGTATCAGGGGAGAACAGCCTCAGCGGCATGTATTTGAGCCGGAAGAAAATTCGTCGATTCCTCGAGTCGCTATCGACGGCATCGTCGACTTGACGAAATCGTGGAGTCTACTGGGAGGAATCGGCGCTCCGGCGGACGACCCCAAACCAGCCCTGGATTTCCATATCGGTCCTCGTCTGGCGCGACAGCCTTGCGACCTTGTCGAGGATCTCCCTAGCTTTTTGGGTGCCCGCAATTCGCGGGATACCCTGATACTCGCCTTCCCGGTACAAATAGAGAGGGATCACTTCGACTCGCTGCACTCGCTTATCCTGCACGATCGCCCGCACGACAATGCTTTGAAAAGCTTCATCCAGGACGTAGCTGGGGTTGCCTTCGGGGTCGATGCCAAGATCCTTGAGGTTCCAGAAGAGGTTGCCGATGCTGTAGGCGATGAAACCGTGTTTGTAAGCCTCGATGCCCCTCGGGACGTGCGGCCCGTGGATCAGGAACAGGTCGGCCCCGGCATCGATAGCCGCCCGGGCGACCATCGGATGGTACTCGGCGAACTCCTCCTGGAACGTGTTGCTTCCCCAATGCGAATGGATCGAAACCACGAGAATGTCGACCGACCCTCGCGTCGCATCGATCGCTTCGATCATCGCCTCCAGGTCCCCAGCCACTGGGGCAACGACCCGGACCCCGCCCAAATTGACGTCGCTCGCGCGTAGCAGGAACATTCCGGGTCTTTCATTCCCGGCGCCCTCTACGGCCGTCCCGCTCGTCGAACTGCTGGAAGAGTAGAGCGACAGGAGGCCGATCCGCAATCCGCCGGCCTCAACGATCGCGGCCGCGCTTGCTTCGCCCAGGTTGCGGCCCCCACCGGCGTGCTTGATTCCGCGCCGGTCGAGTTCGGCGATCGTCCCGAGCATGCCCGCGGCTCCATAGTTCATCGAATGGTTGTTTGCCAGCGAGACGGCGTCCACGCCCGCCCATTCGATATCGCCGAGCAGCTCCGGATCCGCGCGAACCAGCGTGCCGTAATCTGGATCCTCGCTGCCCGCCGTGGACATGACTTGCTCGAGGTTGACGATCGCCGCGTCGGAACGACGGAAGATCTCGAACAGGTCGGTCATGCCCGGGTCGGAGTTCTCGGCAAACGATCTCCCAAAAAGCACATCTCCGCCGAAGACAATGGACCCACCGTCATCGGAGAGCTCGGCGAGACGTTCTCCGCCCTGTCGGGCTTGAAGCTGAAAGATAAGCAACGGGGTCAGGAGCAGAACGGCAATCCCCGTGCGACGGGTTCGATGGGTTGTCCAAGTAAACATGACTGGATCTCCTCTTGTGCTCGCAGGTCCTCCGACGACGACGCCACGTGCTGTCCCGATTGAAAGTTGTCCTGTTCTTACTACAGAACGACCTCGAAGTCACCATAACCAGGAGTGGTGTCCAGCGTTACTGTTCCGTGAACGGTGGGTCGTCGGGCCCGGCCCGCTCTCCTTGACGGTCCCCGCCTCGCAAGACGAATGTGTCGTCGGAATAGAAGGAGCGGACGCCGCTCCGGGGATACGCGGTAGGAGTTGCGTAGGCTCGGTACGTGGATTCGGACGCTTCCAGTTCGATCGCGAAGCCCCGCGGCGGGATTTCCTGCAGGTCGATCATCAGGAAGCCATCCTCCAACAGTTCTCCCAGCATCGCATACCGTCCGTTGCGGATTCGATGCGCAACCTCGGCTGTGTTGATCAGGCGAAGTGCGTCCAGCGCCCCGTTCTCGTTGTCGCTCCTCAACCTGTGGACAAAGTCTGCCACTGACACGACATCGGCGCCATCGGCTCCGACATCGATCCAGACCCAGCCTTCTTGAGCTCGCTCAAACCCAAGCTCGAACACTTCCCCGACGAGGCGGGCTGCTACCAGACGCACATCGCTTCCCTCTTCGGTGATGGAGAAAACGGCGATCTCCACCTCGCGCAGGTCTACCGCAGCCGCCAGTCGGTCTTCGACGAGCGCAATGACGTCCGCCTGGGTCAGATCACCGGAGAGCCGCGGCCACAGCGACACGACAAGCAGGACCAAAGCGACCCCGACGAGGAACACCCATTCCTTTCTCATATCGCCTGGCGAGATGACCGGCATCCTTTTGACCTCAAACCCCCGTCGAACGTTCTATGCGAACGCGCGCGAGCCGAACCAGAACAGACCGAACATCAGAATCACCAGGGAACCCGCCACCATGACCGGCCTGTAGTAGGCCGTCTGCCGAATGGCGTACGTTAAGGGAAACAGGGCGGCCACAAACAAGAGTTGTCCAATCTCAACGCCGAGGTTGAACGAAAAGAGCGAAACGGCCAGAGCAGACTGAGGCAGTGCCAGCTCGCGCAGCACGTTGGCGAATCCGAAACCATGGACAAGGCCAAAGAAGAACGTCAGACGCCACCGCTTGTCGAGATCCTTGAGCCAGAGGTTCTCCACGGCCACATAAGCAATCGTGAGCGGGATGACCGCCTCCACGAACCTGTCCGGCAGGACGATAAGCCGGAGTGCTGCCAGCACGAGCGTAATCGAATGCGCCACGGTGAAGGCCGTGACGACCCGTACCAACTGTCCGAACGTCAAGGTTGCCAGGAGCAGAACTGCGAGAAACAGCAGATGGTCATAGCCGGTCAGAATGTGAATGACTCCGAGCCGCACGAATTGGATCAGACGACCCAGGGTCTCCACTCCCAATTGGGCCGGATCAAACCGGACCGAGTTTGCTCCATGATCGAACGCATACTGCGCGGTTTGCCCCGATCCCTGTACGTTCATCAGGTGCTGATGATGGGGGTCGGTGATTCGATCCAGCATGACAAAGACTTCGAGGAATTCGGTTGCCTGAGGCAACGGTCCTAAGTAGTCGAGCACGATGCTCGCGTCGCCGGTGACCCGCTGATCTCTGGCCTCGAGTTCAATTCGCAGGAACTCGTTGGCCCTGAAGTAGAAATGGGTCGGAATGATCCGTGCGATGCCCGCAAGAGCCGACGCGGCCTCCCTGGAATCGATAACGCCGTCGCCGTCCAGATCCCAGTCGGGGGCGTTGACGAAGAGGTTGGGGTCGAGCGTCAGCGTGACAGACAGGCCTTCAGGCTCCAGAGTAACCTGTGAGTACGATGTCGAAGAGACGTGGGCTTGGGCGCAGGGAACGAAGAGTCCGACAAGGAGAATGGGGCGGAGTCTGGTACACGCCCAGCCCGCGATCCGGAATCTCGTTCTCATGAATCGACACCTATCGAAGTGAACGAAGGCAGTTTGTGCGGTTACCGAAGTGAACGGCTGCTTATCGCGGGATTCTACTGAACAGCGGTAGACACAACAAGCCAGATAGTGCCTGGATGAACAATCCTGTGCAGGTTGCGCAATATCTAGCAGCCCGTGGAAGAGGTCTGATGGCTCGCGCTACCTCACGCAAAATTGACCCGCCTGCCACTCGGTGGTATATGAAAACACATGGGTAAGAATGTGAAGAAGAACAAGAGTGAGATCGCGAAGGGCTCGAAGCGGACGACACACGAACTCGGAAGAGGAAAATCATCGTCGGGGATGACGCGTCGGAAAGCCCTCAAGGGGGTAGCCGGCCTGGTGGGCGGGTTGGCGGTGAACGGCTTCGGCGCCGAGTCTTCTCTCGCCGAAGCACTTCCCCAGCAGGTAGCCCAGCCGGACTCCACAAAGCGATTGGGTCGTCCCGTGTCGGGTTACGGCGAACGATCCCCCTACGAAGCCCGAGTCCAGCGCTGGCAATACCAGACTGCCACGGACGAGTCCTCATGGACCATGTCTCCTTTGCATGACCAGCGCGGCATCATCACCCCATCGTCGTTGCACTTCGAACGCCACCATGCCGGCATTCCCGATATCGATCCGGCCAACCACGAACTGTTCCTGTTTGGCATGGTGGAGCGGCCGCTCAAGCTGTCCGTGAGAGACCTGATGCGCTTTCCGGCGGTTTCACTCACCTGCTTCACGGAGTGCTCGGGAAATACTCTGACCGAGTGGGTGGAGCCGACGCTGGCCGATGTCCAGCAAACCCACGGCCTGATCAGCGGTACAGAGTGGACAGGAGTGCTGCTGTCCACCTTGCTCGGCGAAGCAGGATTGAGGAGCGACGCAACATGGATCATCGCGGAAGGGGCTGACGGCGCCCGAATGAACCGGAGTATCCCTCTCGACGAGGTGGGGGATGAGGCGATGATTGCATACGGCCAGAATGGCGAAGCGGTGCGTCCGGCCCAGGGCTACCCCATGCGACTCGTGCTGCCCGGCTGGGAGGGCAGTTCCAACGTAAAGTGGCTGCGCGTCCTCAAGGTCACGGACCAGCCGTACCAAACCCGTGAGGAAACCGCCAAGTACACGGACTTGATGGGCGATGGCGTATCGCGCCAGTTCACGTTCGTGATGGAGGCGAAGTCGGTGATCAACCACCCGTCCGCTCAGTTCCCCGTCGAGGAACCCGGTTTCGTCGAGATCCGGGGATTGGCATGGAGCGGCCGCGGAAAGGTGACAGGCGTGGAGGTGAGCACGGATGCCGGCGCAACATGGCAGGAGGCGGAGCTCCAGGAACCGGTAATGTCAAAGTCGTTGACGACCTTTCGTTTTCCGTGGACATGGGATGGAAGCGAAACGATTCTCCAGAGCCGTTGCACCGACGAAACCGGTTACGTCCAGCCTACACGGGCAGCCCTGGTCGACGTTCGAGGCCTGAACGGTACGTTCGGCTCGTTCTATCACTACAATGCCATACAAAGCTGGAGAGTTGCCCGAGATGGGAGTATCCACAATGTTCATGCCTAAACGCGTTCGCAGGGTTCTTCTTATAAGCGCTGTCGGTATGGGCCTCCTCGTTACGCTGGGGCTGGCTCGGGCCACGTCCGAGCAAGGACCGCTCGGGTTGGGAAGCCGACCGACCGAGGCAGAAATTGCGGCGGTCGACATTGCTGTCGCACCGGACGGCGAAGGGCTTCCGCCCGGCCGCGGCACGGTCGAGGACGGGGCGAACTCTTACAGCGAAAAATGTGCCGACTGTCACGGGGTGGAGGGCGTCGAGGGCCCATTTGACCGGCTGGTAGGAGGGGAAAAGCCCACAAAAACCATCGGGAGCTATTGGCCGTATGCGACAACGGTGTTCGACTACGTTCGAAGGACGATGCCATTCGATGCGCCCGGATCTTTGAGCGACGAAGACGTCTATGCCGTAACCGCCTGGCTCCTTTGGAAGAACAACATCATTCCTGCGGACGCGGTGATGGACCGGACGACCTTGCCGAACGTTACGATGCCCAATCGAGACGCGTTCATTGGCGATCCCCGGCCGGATGTGCCGTAGAAGTGAACGCTCTTCTGTAGCGGCGCTCACGAGCGCCGACATCCATGTCCGCAAGAACTTCGGCGGTCATAGACGTCATAGACCGCCGCGGCAGTCTAACGTAGCGACTGATGCTCGAGGTCCAGAACACGTTCAGCCATTACCGACAACAGGGTCCAATCCGCCTCAGGTTGCTCGGTGGATGCGGGATCTCCGGCGTAGGTGTCGAAAAGAACGTACTTCGCATCCAGTGAGGCAAGGCCCTCAAGGTCCGCCCGAATTTGATCGAGCGTTCCCTCCCCAGCCGTGCGCTCGTTGTCGTCCAACGTCGATTCGGTACGCCGGAGGCTGAGCCTGGGGCAGAGGTCGGGCACCGGAATTCCCTCTGCCTCCGCCATCCTCCGCAGTCGCGGCATGCCCTCCTCCCTCAGCCACTTCACTCGAGTTTGGATCGGATGCCACGCGTTACCGTAACGAACAGCTCTCCGGAGGGCCGCATCGCTCGAGCCTCCAACCCAGATTGGAGGGTGAGGCGATCTGGCCGGGCGCGGCGCCGTGTGGACATCCTTGAAGGAAACATACTGTCCGTCGTAGGAGACGACGTCGGCGGTCCAGGACTTTCGGATTACTTCGAGATATTCGTTGGCGATCGCGCCTCTCCGATCGAACGGCACACCGAGAGCCTCGAATTCCTGTTTGGCCCATCCTACCCCCACGCCAAGGACGAAGCGTCCGCCGCTCAGCTAATCGATATTGGCTGCGACTCGTGCGGTCTGAAGCGGGTGGCGGTATGGAAGGATCGCGACGCTGGTTCCGAGCTCGATCTTGCGCGTCTTGGCAGCGAGCCATGACAGTACGGTGAACGGATCATAGAAAGGCGCCGGGTACATGCCGTCCACGTCGGGAGTGACGGCGACATGATCTGAGATCATCAAGAAATGAAAACCAAGCGACTCTGTGAGCCGCGCCCATCGGAGGAAGGAGTCGGGGCCCGCTCCGGGACCAAAGTTGAGGATGTTGACTCCAAAATTCATTTCCAGCGTTCGTCCGAAGTCCCATACCCTTACAACGCCGTCCGAACTTCGGAGTCCACTCTTGACGTCCGAACTTTGAAAACGGCGGAAGGATTCGGCGCGCGCAACTCTCGAACAATCCCGAACAGACCGAGGAGTTTCAAGACGTAGTACGTGATGTCAATCTCCCACCATCGCAAACCCTGCCGGGCGCTGGACATGAACTGGTGGTGATTGTTATGCCAGCCCTCTCCGAGTGTGATCAGGGCGAGGAAGAAATTATTCCGACTCTCATCGCCCGTTTCAAAGGGCTTGGATCCCCATAAATGCGCGAGGGAATTAATGGTAAACGTGCCGTGCCACAGCAGAACAGTTGAAACGACGAATCCCCAGAGAAAAGCGGGATAGCCTCCCACCGCAAACACCGTTGCACCAAACAAGATGGCAGGCACACGATGATACTTGTTCAGCAGCCTGATCTCCGGAAATCGTTCAAAATCCTGCATGATGCTGCTGTCATGTCCCTTGGACTCACCGGCAATAATCCATCCCATGTGCGCCCACCAAAAGCTTCTGCGTATTGGGGAATGGACATCTTGCTCGGTATCCGAGTAGCGATGGTGCAGGCGATGGTGCGACGCCCACCACAACACGCCCATTTGCGCGCTGGTCTGGGCGAGAAAGGCGAAGACAAACTGAAAAAAGCGATTGGTCTTAAAGGCGCGATGGCTGAAGTAACGATGATAGCCGGCCGTGACCCCGAACATTCGAATGCCATAGGTGATGGCGAGCCACCCAAGGTAAGACCACTTGAACGGTGTCCACAACAAGAGCAGGCACGCGGCATGCAACGGGACAAAGGAAACGATTGGATCGAGATAAAACCGGTCGATTCGAGTCATATTCCGGACCGACTGGGAAAGGCGTACCCGTCCAGGCTTAGGCGTGAACCATCAGAAACTGCCCATTGCCATTGATCTCGCCTTCGCAACTTGCAAAGTTGGCCACAAACCATATCAGGTAAAACCGCCAAATGCGGCGGAACTTGGCGGAATCAATACCGTAATCCAGATCTTTGACATCGGGATAACTATCATCGAAATTGTTCAGCCATTCTGTCAGCGTCTTGGAATAGTTCATGCCGTTGAGATACCAACGTTTCACCGTTCTGAAATCCTTGTCATAGGTCGGAATCGAGTCAAAGCTCCAGTAGCGGCCGTGAGGGAAAATGTATTTGTGCGTGTACGCGCTGGAGATGTTGTTGGGAGTGCGAACGGTAATGATGTGAAGGAAAAACTTTCCGCCTGGTTTCAAGAAAGAAGCAAGTTTCCCAAAAGACCTGGTCAGGTTCCCCACATGGCAAAAAACTCCTACCGAGAGGATCTTGTCGAATCGTTCCCTGAACTGCGTCTCGTTGAGATCTCCCTCCACGAGCGTAAATCGACCCGAACTGAGATAGCTTTGTGGGTCTCGCATCTGGTGACGCATGTATTCGCATTGCTCATGGCTCAGGTTCAGTCCCGTGAACCGGCAGTTGGGAAACCTGGACAGAATGTAGTTCGGCACACAACCCCAACCGCAGCCGAAATCCAGGATATTGTCGCCATCCTGGATCTCGAGTTTTTCAATCATGTCGTCAATCATGTGCATCTGGGATTGCTCAAGATTGGCAGCTCCCCTCTCCCACAACCCCATGCTGTACTTGGGGTAGATCAGTTTTCCGTCGCCTAGCATCCGATTCAACATGCCCTGTGGCAGGTCGTACTGCGTCTTCATCAAATCCTTGGAGCCTTCCGCCATGTGGGGCGTTTCTTGCAACACCCATTCGTAAGGGGTCAGAAGTGCGGGGAAATACTTGAAAATGATCGGCATAGATGTATTAAAAATTGCTCGCATCACTGGATCCGGAAGCTCCACTCCATGGACATACGCCTCCGCAAATGCCATCTGCACCATATTCGTCACTTGAACGGCCCCACGAGTGGCCCGATACGCCAGGGGACTCTTGTGGTGGATGTCCCCAATGACGGGAATGTGGTATTGAATGCCGTGTCTGGCAGGACTGGAAGTCACGGTTGGTGTCGAGTCGATGCGGGTGCCGGCAGTGAAAGTCACTTTGTTCTCCCTTATTACAGGCTGTTTCTATGGGCAGCTTATCTCAGACGGCGGGTGCCCTGTCAACTTATTGAGCCTAGGCAACTTTAAGCCGAATTAGGAGACTACTCCCAGTGCGCGAAGCGAGAAGGGACCAGCCCTTCGATTTTCTTGATGCGACCATTTTGGATGTCATTACCTTCACGGCTGTGTATGGGACAAACTCTCCAGTAATTCACTCGCTTCGGCTGCGGCGTCGTGGCGAGCAAGTTCAGACTGCATCGCCTTTGCGTTCTGTCTGTAGCGCGGGTCGCTCAGAACCGCCCGGACCGCCCTTGCGATCTTCTCCGGTGTTGGCGAAGCCGTCTTGAGGTTGATGCCAACGCCGCTCCAGGCGATCCGGGCACAAGTTTCGGCCTTGTCTTCCGACTGCCCGCCGGCAACAAGCGGCACCCCGTGCGCCAGAGCGAAGTGGATGCCTCCATAACCGCCATTAGTTACCATCACGTCGACGTGGGGCATCAGACGGGCGAACGGAACGAACCGTTCCAAACGGACGTTTCCAGGCAACGGGGCCAACTCTTCATGATCGCCCAGTTCTTTGCCCGACGTCGCCACGATCAGGATGTCTTCGCCTGCCAGACCACGGATCGATGGCAGCAGTAGTTGCTCGGGGTCCGTCGCCAACGTGCCCTGTGTCACCAGCACAACCGGCCGTTCGCTTCTTAACTCATCCCACCACGGCGGGGGTGTGAAATCTGCCGGTGCTGGAGGTAGCAACGAGCCGATGAAACGTACGTGGTCGGGCAGATCGCTGCGTGGGTACTCGAAGGCTGCTATCGACGGCTGCAGTAACAACTGGGAATGGAGCGCCGCAACCTCGAATAGCGTCTCTTGGACCGGGGACAACCCCAGTTCCGCACGAGCCTTGTTGAAGTGGCGGTTGACGTCACCCAAAAGAACGCGGAAGACGAGCCAGTTCAGAAGACGATTCCTGACGCGACCAAATGGTGTCGCGCTGGGCGCTATTCCCAGGCCGTCCGGTGCCGTGTCCTGACTGGGTAGGTACAGGTTGGTAACGTTGAGCAGGGCGAGAGGAAAACCCATCTGTTCGGCCACAAGCTGAGCTGAAAACGCAAACGTGTCCCCCAGAACAACATCTGCCGAAAACTGTCGAAGGATGCCGGCAACATCCTCACATTGCTCAACAGCCAGGTCGATCACCAATTTCTTCAGGTCCCATTTGGCCTGAGACAACCCTTTCAGCCGGGCTCGCTCGGGAAACAACTCGTTCGTCCTGTCGTAGTCCAGATCGGGTGCAGCCCGGAACGGGACAAAGCGCGCGCCCGTTGATTCGATTCTGTCCTGGAAACGAGCGCTCGTGTACCAACGCACTTCATGGCCGCGTTCGACCAATTTCCTCGAAATCGGTAGGGCCGGGCCGACGTGCCCGGCGACGGGCATCGTAACAATCAGAAACCGCATGCGTCCGAGAACGGCATTGCTGGGGGATCCAGTCCGCGCGACACCTCGCCCATGTCGCCCTTGCCGAGCGGAGAGAGACTTTCGTAGTTGGCAGGTAGGGTGCCTGATTCCATCGTTAGCGCCCTTTCAGAACGAAACTGAGGTTCCGTCAATAAGTGTGTAAATAGACATCAGGCGGCTTTCTCCTCGGTGACTTGGTTGACTGGAACTCCATTGACATATTGGGCGCCTTGGTAGACATCCTTCATCAAGTGCGGAGCCTTCAAACGGCGAAATCTTTTCTCAGCGACCAGCAGCATCTTCCAGATGACAGCCCGTGCGTTGGCCACTTTCTTGAACCTTCGAGCGGCATCGGTTCGCAGTCGCAGAGCAGAGAAGGGAGACTCCACTGGATTGGTAGTCCGCAGATGTTGCCACTGCTGTTTGGGATAGTTGTAAAACGTCACCATCCGATCCCAGTCCTGGTCGATCAGATCAGCCGCTGCCTCCAGTCCTCTCTTGCCACACCAATGTTGGAATCGTCCTTTGACTTGCTCGGCTTCCTGCCGTGTTTCTGCATAAGGGATCTGCCGCAACATCAACAACGCCGCTTTGTGCCGACCCTTGGGGATCTTAGCCAGCAAGTTGACGATGCGATGATTCCAGCATCTCTGCTCGTCGGCTTCTGGGAAAACGTTGCGCAACGCTCCCCAGATCCCCAGATGCCCGTCAGCCATCACCAGTCTCGGTGGGTTCATCCCCCGCTCTTTGAGATCCCTCAGCACTTCGGACCAGCTCTGGGTCGATTCTCGATAACCACTACTGACCGACACCACCACTTTAGTGCCATCACTTAAAGCGGCGATCACTACCAGGATCACGGCCTTTTCCTTCTCCAGCCCTGCTTTGATGTACACACCGTCTGCCCACAGATACACCACTTCCAGATCGTCCAGCCGACGGCTTTGCCAGGCCTCCATTTCTCCCTGCCACTTCTCCTTCAACCGGGCTACGGTGCTGGGGGACAGCGGCGCTTCTTCCCCTAAAAGCCCTCTTAAGGCCAGATCGAAATCCCCCTCGGCCAGACCATGCAAATAGAGTTCTGGAATCAAGTCTCGTACCTCTTGCGTCCGCTTGGCAAACAGCGGCAAGACCCGGCTCTCAAAACGCTCTTCCAGATCCCGCACTCGGGGACGCCGCAGCTTGATCGTTCCGCAACTCAGCGTCAGTCGCCGCTCCTTACCGTAGCCGTTGCGATAGCCACCGGGCGCGTCCACTTCTCGGCGACGCTCATTCTTTCTTCGTCCCAGCAGCTGTGTCACTTCATCCTCCAACAGTTCCTGTACGTAAAACTGGATCTGCTCTCGCACCCACTCTTCCAGCTGTTCAAAGCAGACTC
The DNA here is from genome assembly GCA_965206125.1 of Terriglobia bacterium. Lineage (GTDB taxonomy): Bacteria > Acidobacteriota > Terriglobia > 20CM-2-55-15 > 20CM-2-55-15 > CAXWPM01. Next base: position 50,107 of record CBDBIN010000004.1, on the reverse strand, counting down.
TTGACTCCACACTTCGATCAATGTTCTTCTTGCTCATGGCGGTGTGACTCCTTCCTTTCGGGCTCTTCCGCCCGGGTTTTTATTTCACCCGGAAGGATAATCACCGCCTATGCTATTTACACACCTTTTGAGGGTAGCTCACGAAACTTGAAACAGTTCCGTAAATACTATGAGCGGAGGGAGTTGGCGTCAATCAAACTGTCAACTATCCGTGGCCGATCTCTGCGGCCAAGTGGCCACTCGTGACTGGACCTGGCGACCCAAGACCTCTCGTCGATCTGATGGACATAGATGGGCGAATCCGTCAGGATAACGCTCAGACCATCTCCAAATTCAGGCTGTAGCGCGCTCAATGAGCGCCGAATAAAGGGCGGCCAGCGACCTCCCTACATTGCAGACTCGACTTTCACAATGAGAGAGGAAGCACCATGAGACTGGAGCGAATTGGCGTAGCCCTCACAATCGTTGCACTGGTGGCGCTTACGGCCTCGGTCAGCAAGAACCTGGCGACGCCGCAGCCGGGGTCGCAGGGAGTGGTCACGAAGGGTGGGGACGAGAGGACCGGACACTACGATGTCGTGGAAGGCTGGTGGAAAGCGGCGCCGAACCACGACGACGAGTGGTCTTGGGGGCAGGTTGCCGGCGTCGCGGTGGACAACTCGAACCGGATCATCGTGGTGACACGAGGCGACTGGCCGGCGGACCGGTCCGCGCCGAGGCGGGGGCGGCTTCGCCGCACGAACTTCATCGTGGTGGCCGACGGGAACGGAAACATCGTCGAGCAGTGGAGCCAATGGGACTCGATCCTGACCTTGCCCCATCAGGCCTACATCAGCCCCTACGATCCGGATCGGCACGTTTGGGTCATTGACAGCGGAGGTGGCAACGGCCACATGCAGGTCTTGAAGTTCAGCAACGACGGGAGCGAGTTGGTCATGCGGCTCGGTGAGGTCGACCACCCCAAGACACGGGCCGAGGCCCGAGCAAGAGCGGACTGGGGTCCGTATACCTACGGTTGGCCGTCGAAACTAGCCTTCCTCCAGGACGGCAGCTTCCTGCTGGCGGACGGCTACTGGAACTCACGCATCGTCAAATACACCGCGGACGGCGAGTATGTGATGCAGTGGGGAGCGCTCGGGGACGGCCCCGGCGAGTTCGATCTCCTCCATGGCCTCGCCGTGGATCGGGATCGGCGCGTCTACGTCGGCGACCGTCAGAACAGTCGCATCCAGATCTTCACCGAAAGCGGTGAGTTCATCGAGGAATGGCCCGATATCTTCGATCCCGTCAACATCTGGATCGATGAGAACCAGTGGGTCTGGGTGTTGGATGCGAGCCTTAACCGGGTTCTGAAGTACAGCCGGGAGGGCGAGCTCCAGTACCACTGGGGCACGTACGGACAAGCGGGAGCGATCGGTCGAGGCACCTGGGCGGGTGGCCTGTCACTTCCCCACCAGCTTGACATGGACGAGGCAGGCAACCTCTATATCGCATCCTATAGCGGCGGATGGGTGGACAAGTTCGTTCCAAAGCCGGGAGCTGATCCGAGCAAGCTGCTCGGCAGGCGGCTGTTGCTCACGGATTGAGGTGGGCTTCAAAGATTCCTAGTTCGGCAGCGTGGGGCGTTCGAAGGGCCCATGGTCCGGAGTCAATGCACGCAGGAATGCCAGCAACTGGCTCCGCTGTTCGGCGGTGAGCTCCTTGGGCTGCAGCTTTTCGTCCAGGTTCGGGTTCGCGTGCCCCCCGTCGAGGACGAAATCCACCGCCTCTTCCAACGTTGCGGCACTTCCGTCGTGAAAGTATGGGGCGGATTCCGTGATGCTGCGTAGCGTCGGTGTCTTGAACGCGCCCTGGAGCGTTTCGGCCTCCTCGGACGGTTCCGGCTCGGTTCTCGCCAGGAATGCACCCCGCCCCATGTCCGGTTCTTCCGCGTCAAAGCCGACGCCGATGTTGTGGTACAGAGTGTCGGTGTAGAGCGGAGGCAGATGGCAAAGCGCGCAGTTGGCAGTCTCGCTAAAGACATCGAAACCTGCTTTGGCGTTCGCGCCAACCGCATCATCGTCACCCAGTTCGTAACGATCCCACGGCGAGTCCGCCGATACCAGTGTCCTCACGAACGCGGCGAGAGACTGGACGATCGCGTCCGGTGTGACGTCGGTGTTCATGTGAGTCTGGAACTGTTCGCGATAGTCCGGGATCTCGGAGATTCGTACCGCGATGTCTTCCGGTGTGGCTCCGACCTGCGAGCGCCACGCCGCCAGCACCTGCGCTTCAAGGGTCGGCGACCGCCCATCCCAGTACCATTCCGTATAGTAGCCCGCGTTGTAGAGCGTCGGTGTGTGCCGCGTGTTCAGCGATCCGCTGTGCGTCGTCGAGAACTGCTTCGCGTCGGTCCAGCCCAGTTCCGGCAGGTGACAGGTTTCGCAGGAAGTTTGACCCTCGTCCGAGAGCCGGGTGTCGAAGAAGAGCTGCTTGCCCAGCGCCGCTTTCTCGGGCGACATCGTGTTGTCGGCCGGAAAATCCATCGGCGGAAGGATGGGCGGGTTCATGGCGCGAAGATACGCCTCGTCCACTGCACCGGCGTCCTCTACCGGGGCTGGTTCGGTTTCGGTGCAGGCAAACAATGCCAGCGCCATGAAGGCGGCAAAGACTACCCGAGCCCCATTGTTGCCGGCGACTCTCGGTTCTTTCATCACTTGCACTCCTTGGGTGTCTCGTGCGCAGGACGCGTTCGCTTCCCTTCCGACTCTTCCATCAGTTCAGAAATGATGGATAAACCCGGCGTGAGTGGTCCAGCCCAATCGGATCCACAAGTGTGTCCTCGAAGACCTGTCCGTTGCAGTTGGGGCACCTGGCCGGTTCTGACAAGAAGTAGTCCGTCGTCACCGCATCTCTTCCTGTCACTTCATCGACGATAGCGTCGAAAATGACTTCGGCGGCTTCAGAACAGGCCTCACAACTCGAAATCTCAGCCTGGGCCTTTTGAATTGTCGGCCGGCTCACCACGATGACCGTTTTCATGCGTATTTTCCCAGCGAGCGTGGACGATCAATAGCGAGCGACACTGGGGTCGACCTGGATCGACCAGGCATCGATCCCGCCCTTCATGCTCTTTACGTTTTGGAACCCATGGCCTTTGATGTAGGCAGCGGCATCCAGGCTGCGGATGCCATGGTGGCACAGCGTCACGATGGCGGTATCTTTCGGCCAGCTTTCGACAATCTCTTGTGCAAGGTTCCCGTCCACCAAAGTAGATCCCGGGATGTTCGTAATCTCGTATTCTTCGGGGCTGCGAACATCCAGAAGTTTGATCTCGCCCCCTTTCAGCTGTTCGGCAACAACCTGCGGTGTTATCTCCAGTTCGCCCTCAATTTCGTGGCTTGTCTTGATGAACTCAGTCACCTCGGCCACTTCCAGGCCGTGACTTACGCAGACCGCCTCCAGCGAATCGCTCGGCTGGAAACCACAACTGCTGCATCCACCAACGTGGTATCTCTGGAATAAGGCCCTCTGGGCAGACGGATAAACGTTCAAGACCCGTTCCATGGGCCACGTCCCCGAAAGTTCCTTTGAACCGGCAGTCACAGCTTGGCCGGCGGTCTCGGAAACCGAGGGCGCCACATCTTCGGGAGTCTCTTTCAGTAACGAAAGTTCAGGGTTAGGGACCATAGAACCATCCGTGGGTTCCGGCTGAGAGACCTTCCTTCGAAAGATTCTTGAAAGTAATGTTGCCATCGTGCTCCTCCGTACCAACAACGGACTTTAGCATATTTAACTCGTAATAATAGTCTAATTGTTTTTCGGGATTAGTAGTTATGGGCTTGACAATGTGTAAGCCATAGAATACTATAGGTTCAGGAGTTGAAACCATGAACCTGCTTCGAGTTCACACACGCTTTCAAGATCAAGAATCATGCATCGAATACCTCGAAAAACTCCGGTTCGGCGACGAGCCTTTCTGTCCGTTGTGCGGCTGCATGAACGTGGCGCGAAAGGATGAACTGGACCGCGTGGGCCGGTGGAACTGCCACGACTGCCATTCCAGCTTCAACGTCCTTTCGGGAACGATATTCCAACAGACACGAATACCGCTAGAGAAATGGTTCATGGCGATCTGCCTGACTGTGAACGCGAAGAAAAGCGTTTCGAGTTGCCAGCTTGCCCGCGATCTGGACTTGAATCAGAAGACGGCATGGTATCTTCAGCACCGTATCCGCGCCGCGATGTCCACGACTGAAGGCCCGTTGCTTCAGGGCATTGTTGAGGCCGATGAAACATACGTCGGTGGCAAGCCGCGCAAGCCGAACAAGCGCGACGACGACGAACCAAAACCGCGAGGCCGAGGCACAAAGAAGACTCCTGTGATCGGCGTTGTCGAGCGTGGTGGAAATGTAGTTGCCGAAGTCGCTGTCAATCTGACCGGCAAGGGAATCATGAAGTTCATTCGAGGGTCAGTAAATCCGAGTGGATCGCTTCTGATTTCCGATCAGTACAGAGCATACAACGCCGTCCGCAAGTTCATGCCTCACGCCGTCATCAATCACAGTGTTTCTTATGCGGACGGGTTGACGCACACCAACACAATCGAAGGGTTTTGGAGCCTTCTCAAGCGGGCATGGTACGGGACGCATCATCATTACCGTGTCGGCTACATGCCCCTGTACGTCGCCGAAGCTTGCTGGAAGTACAACCAACGCAAGAACGGCGATGCTTTCGGTACGTTCTTGCGCGGGTGCATGGCATGAATCGGCTCTACTACGGCGACTGTCTGACAGTCATGCAGGAGCACATGAAGCTTCAGAGCGTGGATTTGATCTACCTCGATCCGCCGTTCAACTCAAACCGCGAGTACAACGCAATTTACAAGGACGAGACCGGGCGGCCGCTGCCCGACCAGATCGAGGCGTTCTGCGATTTGTGGACACTGGACGAGGAGCGGGAACGCACGCTCCGAAATATGCCCGTCCTGTTACGCGAGGCCGGAATTGACGATACCGTTGCCGAGTTCTGGAAGTTCTGGATGAACGCGCTTCGGAATACTCAACCGCGCCTGCTCGCGTACCTGTCCTACATGGTCGAACGATTGCTGCAAATGAAGGTGCTGCTGAAACCCAACGGCTCGATCTACCTCCACTGTGATCCGACCGCCAGTCACTATATTAAGGCGATGATGGACGCGATATTGGGGCATGAACACTTCCAGAACGAACTTATCTGGAAACGAACAAGCGCACATAGCAGAGCACGGCGGTACGGCCCGGTTCATGACACCATCCTCTTTTACAGCAAGGGGAAGCGGTACACGTGGAATCGTATCCTTCAACCCTATGATGAGCGTTACGTCGAAGCGTCCTATGATCGCAAAGACAGCGATGGCAGACGCTACACTTCCGGGGATCTGACCGGCCCAGGGACGCGCACCGGAAGTTCGGGCATGCCATGGAGCGGTTACGATCCCAACGTAGCGGGACGGCATTGGGAGTTACCGCCAGATCGATCGTTGCCCGAATGGTTCGTGTGGCCGGATGGATACGCCGAAATGGACGTGCAAGAACGCCTCGACGTGCTCATGGCTCAAGACATGATTCATTGGCCTGAGAGAGGCAAGGTCCCAAGATTTAAGCGATATCTTGAAAGCATGGGCGGCATGGCTCTTCAGGACGTCATCTCCGATATTGTTCCTGTATCGGGCGCGGAACGGCTTGGCTATCGAACACAGAAGCCCCTGAAGTTGCTTGAGCGAATAATCGAAGCCAGTTCAGACCCCGGCGATGTTGTGTTTGATCCTTTTTGCGGTTGCGCAACAACGCTTGAAGCTGCTGACCGGTTGGGCCGTAAGTGGATAGGGATCGACATCGCTATTCATGCCATCAAGCGTGTAGCGCACGTTAGACTCGCGGACAGGCTCGGACTGGTCGAGGGCCGGGACTTCACAGTTGAAGGCGTCCCGCAAAACATCGAAGGTGCCCGCGATCTTTGGGAGCGGGACAAGTACCACTTTCAGAAGTGGGCCGTGGAGCAGGTGGATGGGTTTGTTACCACGCGGCGGACAGCGGACGGCGGCATAGACGGACGCCTGTATTTTTCGGTTCACGGTAAGCAGGACTTGCAAAGCATGGCGATAGAAGTGAAGGGCGGAAAGAACGTCGGGATACAAGACCTGAGAGCACTGAAAGGCGTTCTGGATCATGATCAGGCTGTCATGGCAGGCCTGATCGTTATGGATCCACTCGGCGCAACGAAAGCCCGCCACTTCCACCAGTTCATGGCAGGGTCCGGTGACCTGAAAGTTCAGAACAAGCACTACCCGAAGATGCAGATGCTATCGGTTCCTGAGATTCTCGAAGGAAAGGTTTTCAAAACTCCGGGAGCGGTGGGGCGTGGATTAGCTCAACCGTCGCTGCCGCTTGGTTGATCGGACCTCAAGCCCATAACTACTAATAGCGTTGTTTTTAATAGATTGATCCTCGCCGGCATCGGGTAAGATGTTGAAATGACGAGTCATCACGGCCTGACACCAGCCCAGATGGAGATCCTGAACCATCTGAAGCAAGTGGGCCATTCCAGCGCAAAACAGATCGCCGCCGTTCAGGACGTGACGCCAATGTCGGTCCGCCATCTGACTGCGCTCGAGAAGGCCGGGTTGGTCAGCATCACCCTCGAACGAGGGGGAACTGGTCGTCCGACCCACATCTATTCCCTGACGGAAGATGCGAGGAAGGTTTTTCCCGACGATTACGAGGCTCTGGTTGCGGAATTCATCCGTGCGGTAGTGGAGTTGGATGGAAACGAGAAGCTTGAAGCGATCTTCAGGCGTATGGCGATGAATGCCAGGAGTTTGCATTCTCCAGAGATGCAGAACCGGGAACTTGCGGATCGCGTGGCGCAACTGGCACGAATACTCAGCGACTCGGGCTACCTGGCGGATTGGCAACAGATCAGCGGAGATACGTTCGAACTGACGGAACACAACTGCTCGATCTTGAAGGTGGCAACGGCGTATCCACAGGTATGTACTTGTGAATTGTCAATGATCCGTCAGTTGCTGGATGCTGCCGTGCACCGCGAGGAACATATTGTGTCCGGCGATGCGGTATGTCGCTACAGAATCCGACCGACGGACCGGAAGCACAACCGTTCCTCACGCGAAGACGCCTGAGGGAAAAGCTCTCAACGCCAACTGCTCCACCCGCTGTAGTGCAGAACTCTGTCCAAACCATACTGACTTACCATAGTCGTACCAAGCATCACTCGTATCGCTACGCAGATGGGCCCGGATATCTGGACTGGGCAAATCAGCCGAACGCCTTCCGCACCTTCGCCGGGACGGAACGGGTCGAACTGCCTCTTCTGGCCGATGATCGAGGCGCGGCAACCTATGCCGACCTCTATTCTCCGCGTTCGATCTCTCCCACACCGCTGGAGCTCGACGGCGTGGCGATGTTGTTCGAGCTGGCCTTGGGACTGTCCGCCTGGAAGCAGTATGAGAGCAATCGCTGGGCGCTGCGTTCGAACCCATCGAGCGGCAACCTGCATCCGACCGAAGGGTATGCAATTGCTGGTGAGATGCCGGGACTGAATGCCGGTGTCTACCACTACGTCAGCCGGGATCACTGCCTGGAGCGGCGCTGTGTTCTCGGGAGAGAAGGAGTGGAGCACCTCGCTGGTGTGCTGGGGCCGGTTTCCTTCCTGGTGGGTCTGTCTTCGGTTCATTGGCGCGAGGCCTGGAAGTACGGCGAGCGGGCATTTCGCTACTGCCAGCACGACATCGGCCATGCGATAGCTTCCCTACGGTACGCCGCTGCTTCGCTGGGATGGTCAGCTCGACTATTAGAAGAGGCTTCAGATAAGACGATTGCTGCCGTGCTGGGCTTGTCCCAGTCGGAGAGTTTCTCGGCTGTTGCCCGGGAGGACCGCGAACATCCCGACGCTCTTCTGCTCGTCGGTCCGAACCTGCCTCGGGGACAAGATGAACAAGCAGACGAACTGGACCTTGAATCGCTGCTCGACGCGCTCCATGCGGGGGCCTGGGTGGGCCGGGCCAACGCCCTCAGCCCGGCTCATGTCGAATGGCCGGCCGTTGATGCCGCTAGCGAGGCGAGTTGGCAGAAGGACGGAGCGGAACGATCACCCAAACCCAGTGTGACGGCCGCAAGCCCGTCGGTCGTGTGGCCGACTCGTCCGCCGGTCTCTCCCGAAATCAACGCCGTTCGTCTTATCAAACAACGCCGCAGCTGCCTTGCTCTCGACGGCACGACATCGATTTCCGCCGCGACATTCTATGCCATGCTGGACCGGTTGCTGCCCCGGCCCGACGTGCCGCCTTGGGACGCCTGGCCCTGGCCTCCACATCTGCATTGCGGCATTTTCGTCCACAGAGTCCGGGATCTGTCGCCTGGCCTTTACGTCTTCGAACGGAGTCCGACCGTCCACGGGCACCTCCGGTCCGCGCTGAGAACCGACTTCCTTTGGGAACCTCCGGGAGGCTGCCCGGAGTACCTGCCACTTTTCAAGCTGGTTGAGGGAGACTTTCGCCAGAGGGCACGGGGGGTGAGCTGCAATCAGGAAATTGCCGCCGACGGGGCCTTCAGCCTCGGGATGATTGCCGATTTTGGCGATAGCATCCGGGAAAAAGGCGCTTGGTGGTACCGGAGACTCTTTTGGGAGTCCGGCCTGCTGGGGCAGGTGCTGTACCTCGAAGCCGAGGCCGCCGGCGTCAGGGGCACCGGGATCGGATGCTACTTCGACGACGTCTTTCACGACTTGCTCGGCCTCGGTGGAGATCGTTTTCAGAGCCTGTATCACTTTACCGTTGGTGGTCCGGTCGAAGACCCGCGGCTGACAACGCTGTCGCCCTATTCTCACTTGGACAGGGGGCGGGAGAGAATTTCATAGCAGCTGGCAAGGACGCAGGTGCTTCGGCAGATGCTTTTCGGCATTCAGCCGACCGACCCGGTCACCTTCGTCACGGTGACAAGACGGGTCATGGCGATCGCACTCGTTGCCTGCGCGGTACCGGTTGTTCGGGCGGTACCGTCCGATCCGAAGACGGTGCTCCAGGCGAGATGAAGGGGCTCTTGGACTGTGGACTCCCTACTGGTTAGCGAGTGTCGTCCGGCGTGTCATCTCCGGGCGTGGACCTTGCTCGGCGAGGTCCCAGCTCATCTGGTGGACGAGCCGAACGATCCTCTCCATCTTCGAATAGTTGATCCTTTCGGGACGGTCGTTCGGCGTGTGGTAGTCCGGATGAAGTCCCGTATGGAAGAAAAGCGCCGGAACCCCATTCTGCAGGAAAGGCCACTGGTCGCTCCGTCGCATCAGGTTTGAAGTGTTGTTGTCGTAGCGCATCTTCAATTCCAGGCCGATGCCCTGGTTCGCCTCCACTACCAGCTCTTTCATGTCATCGCTGAAGGTCGTTCCGAGGATGTTGATGGCATTGGCGTTCGACTCGGCAGTCTGAACCTCGAGTCCACGGAACCGGCCACTGGGGCCGGGGGGCACTTCCTCGTTGCGGCCGATCATGTCCATATTCAGGACCGCCACCGTCTGGGCGAGCGGGATGAGGGGACGCAGCGTGTAGGCCCAGGCGCCCAGCAGCCCCCGTTCCTCGGAGTTCCAGGCAGCAAACATCACCGTCCTCTTCGGCCCCTGGCCGGCGCGGGCAGCCGCTGCGTAGGCTTCGGCAATCTCGATCAGGCCCACCGTCCCCGACCCGTCATCGTCGGCGCCGTTAAAAATGCGGTTCCCGTCGGCGCCATCGTGGTCGTAGTGTGCGCAGATGATGACGACCTCGTCTCTCATCTCCGGGTCCGAGCCTTCGATCATTCCGATCACGTTCCTGTCCGGGATCGCACGCCGGTTGATTGACGTTGTCAGTTCGACGTCGGGACCTTCGATCACCACTGGAACAATTCCAGCGTCGGTTTCAGCCGAGGCGGACAGTTCGTCGAGCGTCTTCCCCCCTCTGCCCAGCAACTGCGCGGCAAGAGCCGGTGAGATCTGCGCCGCGGGAATCCGCACCCGCTCCATCCAGTCGGCCAGCGTGTAGCGCGGGTATCGCCTTTCCTGCCAGTAATTCGCCGCACCCGGGGCAAAGTTTCCGTCCTGATGGTTGTGAACGTCCCGAACGAAGAGAATCGCTAGCGCGCCGCGCTCCTGGGCCGACAACGCTTTGCGCAACGAGTTTGCGGCCTCGGCGCGAACGACACCGTCGAACGGGCTCTCGGGATCACGCTCACCGGGCTCGTGGTCCACGACGAGGACAATCTTCCCGGCGATTTCGTCACCTCTAAGGTCATCGTAGGAGTGCTCGGGCGCAACGATCCCGAAACCGGCAAATACGATCGACCCGCGTACGCGCCCGCTTCCGCTGAAATTCAGAGGGTAGTAGTCCTGCCCCGGCCGCAGCCGCTGGATCGCGTTGTCGCCCTCGAGAACCTGGAGCAGGTTGTCCTCCCCCAGCGTCGAGGTCATCAGGTTGAAGGTGTGGAAGAAGGACCCGCCCGATGCAGGCTCGAGGCCCATCCTTCGGAACCGGGACGCGATGTATTCCGCCGCCAGCCTGTTCTCGGGTGACTCTGTCCGACGACCGTTCATGGCATCGGACGCGAGGAAGAACAAATCGGCGCGCATGTCATCCTGTGAGATCGAATCATTGAACGGCGCCGTGGCCGTTCCCTGAAAACCAGTCAAAAACAAGAGCGCCAGAAACACCACGCCTAAACGTGCCCTCATAGAGACCTCCCACCAGCATCAGCAGTCAGTCTGTTCCCTAACTGACAACTAACAACTGGCAATTTGACGACTATTCCATTGCTGAAACAGCGATTCTATCTTCTCTTCCAAGGACTTCATAGTCGAGACAGAGCTTCGCGCGCCGCCGGCGGACTGTCTCGTAGCAACCTGCGGCAGATAGCGGTGTCCATGGTAGCGGGACCAGATGAATTTCACGGGGTGATTCTCCAGGTTGACAATGCCTTCGATTGTCTCCAGCCACGGACTCCCGTATGATCACCGAGTTCCTGTCTGAACTATGATGCGATGAGATTGGGATCCAGCTGCACCTCTCAGTTTGACAAGATCCTCTCGGTAGGGGTTTTTTGCCATGTGGGAAATCTAACCAGCTCTTTCAGACAACTTGCTTCTTTCTTGAAACCAGATGGAAAGTTTTTCCTTCACATCATTACCGCTCGCACTCCCAACAACATCTCCAGCGCTTTCACGCACAAATACATTTTCCCTCACAGCCGCTTCTGGAGTTTTGATTCGATTCCGACCTATGACAAGGATTTGAGAACCGTGGAACGCTGGTATCTCAACGGCATGAACTATTCCAAGACGCTGGCACAATGGCTGAAAAACTTTGACGAGAGCTATCCCGAGATCAAGGATCTCGATTACGGCATTGATTCTGCCAAGTTCCGCCGGATCTGGCGGCTCTACTTAATATTCGTAAGGTCCAATTTCGAAAGTTATGGCGGCGAGATCAATGGGAACGGGCAGTTTCTCATGGTTCACGCTTGATCGTGTGCGGGAACGCCGCTCGGTGCTCTGAACCGAGACAGCGATCCCATCGGCCTCGAAACGGCGGATGCTGGCAGGTACTGTCAAACCAAGGAAAGTCCGTCCGATTTGGAGACGGCTTCTGCCAGAGCTGAGACACCAGGAATCGTTTATTTGGACTTGGTAGAGGGCGGTAAGAACCCCACCCAGCAGCTTTGCTCGACAATCCCTTGGATTCGCATCATCTTCAGAATACCCTCAACCCGAAACTGAAATGGATGCCCACATCCTGCAACGAACCGCCGATGCTGTTCGCAGTATCGAGGTCGACGAGGCCTTCGCCCCAGTACACCTCAAACTGGGGGTTCCACCGGGGAGAATCACCGAACATTCCATTCCAGAGGACACCCACACCGGCACTGTAGATTCTGGACGGGGGAACGGGAAGCAGGATCCGGCCGCGGCCGGCGGCTTCGGGAGTGGTATGCCAACCCTCCCCAAAATCGAAGAACGGCGCCAGCTCCAGGCTGCGTACCCAACTCCGGTCCGATACCAGGGTCAGGCGGGATTCGAGGGAGCTGATGACGGCGTTGTCCCGGACGAGCTGGTTCTCGCGATAACCCCGGACGCTGTTTCGCCCTCCGATGGGCAGTTGCTCGGTGGCCAGAAGCGGATCGGCCGACAGCTGTACATCGGTTCGGAAGATGAGCTGAGCGCGACCCATTCGCCGTGCCCACTGAAACTTCCCCAACCAGGCGAAGAACCGCCCGTCGGGTGGATCCTCGACCTCGATCTGGCGGTAGATCGAGTCGTCACCATGAATCGTCGCACCAAACAGGTTGATCCCGAAACTGAAACGCGACTGCAACGCCACGGCTTGATTCTGCGACCGGTGCGTCCATTGCTGCGAAGTCCTGAGCGCGGTGACGTTCGATTCACCCTCCTTGGCGCCCAGCGCAAACGAGAAGGTTTCTCCCAACAGGAAGGTCCGGTTGCTCGTCCGTTCTGCGCCCACTCCAATCACCAGCTCCGTATTGAGCGTTCTGTAAATAGGATGCCGCAGCTCCACACCTAAGCCCGAGGATTCGCTGACGACGTCCAGCGAGTCAAACGGCGCTTCAACGACGGTGAAATCGTTCTTGGTGTAGTTGAAGACGAGCGACGTATCCTGGGCGGTCAGCGGCATCTCATAGGTAGCTGTGATATGGGGGGACACCCCACTCGACCAGCCCGTGCTGACGCTCAGGATGTCGCCGAACCCCGTCAGGTTGTCGTGGACCGCACCGAAGGCCACGCGCGAGGACCCCACCGTTGGAGATTGATAGTTGTTGAAACCTACCGAAACGCCATAGGGGCTTTCTTCCTCGATCGCGACATTCAATCGGGCCTCGCCGGGGCGGTAACCCGGTCGCAACTCCGCCGCAAAGCGGCGAATGCGCGGATCCTGTTCGAGCAACTGTAGATGCTCCTGGAGGCTCTGGATGTTCAAAGGCCCATCCGCGACGGTTTCCAGACGCTTCCGGATATGCTCCGCTCGAAACCATCGCGGCTCCTGGACTTCCAGATCCGTCAATCGGCCCTCGACGATTTCCACCGTGATCACGCCCCCGGTGAGGGTCTGATCTGGAATCAGGGCGCCCGAGTTGATGTAGCCGTCGTTGACATAGAGGTCGGTCAGTTCCCGCCGAAGAATGCTGAGATCCTCGGATGTCAGGCTGCGGTTGACGTAGCGAGCGGTGATGGTCGCGAGTTCCTCGGCGGTGAAGACGGTGCTGCCCAGAACGCGGATTTCCCGGATCTCAACGCCCGCCAACGGGTCCCGTGCTACCGCCGGGATCGGAGGCAGGACCTGCTGTGCCTCGGCGCCGATGAGCGGTGACGTCGCGGCAAGGACCACACATGATGCGGCGAGAAGCAGCAGGTAATTTCTCATCGTCGCCCTGCCGCGAGCCGGCCGCAAACCTGATCTGTCGGCGTGTACCAAAACCCGGTGGGATTGGACCGCCGCCCGGCTGGCACCATAAAACCGGCCCCGCCCGAAGCAGTCCTCGGCACCGGAATCAGATCGAACACCGAACTCGACAGCAGTCCACCCGGTTCGGGCGGCAGCCCGTCACGACCCGCGGCGATGAAGCTGCTCGTCTCGCCACCGCTGGCTCGTTCCGCGCAACGCGCTCGCAGAAGGGCGGCCGCATCGAGGAAGTTTCCCGGCAGAGGCGTGATGCTTTCGCTGACTCCTGCGATGAGCGCCTGGATCCCGACCTCGCCGTCGACTCCGGCTGGCTGTCGGGCTCGCGCCTGCACCAGGCTGGTTTGTGAAGCCGTAAACCCCGCTGCCGAAATGTTGATCTGACCACCCTGATTGCCGCCGTCCGCCCGGACTTCGCTGGTGTCCTTGAGGACCAGGAAACCGGGAGGGAACCCGGCGGCGCCGGTGTCGTTGGTCGGGTCGACGACGATCGCAATGTTGCCGCCGGCCCCTTCACCGCCGTCTGCGGTCACGTTGCTGTTGTCCAGGTCGACAAAACGGGCGTTGATACTGACGTTTCCACTCTCGCTGCCGCTAAGGACGTTAGTCGTGATCAGGCTGTCTTCAGACAGCAGGACCAGGTTGGCGTCGAGGGCAATGCTTCCCCCTCCGGCCCGAAGGGATTCGGTCGTTATCCTTCCGTTGCGGATTACCAGGGACTCGGCAGGTTCGAGAGAGCCGTCACGCCCCCGGATGTCGATCAAACCGGCCGAACCCGAGCCCAGGCTTTCGGCGGAGACGAGGGCTCGATCGCTCAATTCCATTTCTCGAACCCGCAGTTGGATGTCCCCCGCCGTCGCACTGCTTTCGACTCCGGCCGACGCCAGAACCTGCGCGCCATCCGACATCTCGAGACGGGGTGAATCGATCGTGAGGCTTCCCGCCCGACCGGCTCCGCTGGTATCGGTGAAGACGCCGCTCGAAGATCTGGAATCCAGACCGGTAAAGGTCGCGCGATCCGATGCACGAATCGTGACCGTCCCGCCGTCGCCATCGATCGTACTGGCGTTGATGCGTCCACCGCCGTTCAATACCAGGCGCCCGACATCGACCTCGATCGAACCCACGGCTCCTGCCGTTTCCCCTTCGGCCAGGCTCGTCACAAGGATCCTGCCTCCGCTCTCGATCACGAGCTCGCCGGTGTCGAGGGGAATATCCTCGCCACGTCCGATCCGGATCGTGCCTCCGCTCCCGGGACCGTTGGTCAGCGAATCGACCGACCCCCCGTGCTCGACGACGATCCGGCCGGCCGACAGCCGCACCTCGCCCGCCGGACCGTCACCGATGGTTGATGTGGACACGGCGCTCGATTGGAGGTCCGCGTTGGCGCCCCGGACGCTCAGCGAAGATGTCGCACCGATCGTGACGTTTCCAGCCGGTCCTCTGGTACCGAAACCGGCAAAGCTTTCGACCAGGCCGCCGTTCTCGACGCCGACGACATCCGCGTCGATCCGCACATCTCCGGCCCGCACCCCTTCGAACGGCGACAGGTTGTTCGAGTCGATCGCCGCACCGTCGACCAGGACGGTTCCAGTGCCGTCACCGTTCGTCGCCGTAAGCGAGATCTGCCCGCCGTCGCCGGCTCCGAAAGTCGTGCTGGAGATCCGTGTTCTGAAGAAAGAGCTCCCGGTCTCGAGGGCAATAGACTCGCTCGCGCGAATCGAGATGTCGCCCGAGTTGCCGGTCGGAATACCCAGGATGTTGCCATCGAACAACTGGAAGAAATCCAGTTGGGCGTCGCTCCCGATTCCACTACCTCCGCCCAGTGACAGGCGATCGACCACGATGTCGATCCTGCCCGCTGATCCCTGGCCTCCGACTACGGTGGTCGACAGCAACGCGCCTTCAGACAATCGGACCTCTGTGGCTTCACGCGAAATACCCGAACCACTCTGAGTGCTGAGTAGAGCATTGCTGCGGATGTCGGTCCCCTGTCCGGTGAGTCGAATCGTCGAATCCTGGAGCCGGTTCAAAGGACTGATGTGGATCTCCCGTTCCGTCGGAGAGTTCGGCAGATCGGGATCGAAGCTTCGACTCACGTTCTGGATCAGCGCCTGGTCACTCATCACCAGACTGTTGGTCCGGATCCAAATATTGCCGGGCCGACCCCGGGTCTGGAAATCAAGACCGAAGCCGATGGTGTCGGCGCTGATCACGCTGCGCTCCATCGTGAGCGCAGGAGTGGTGATGGTGATGTCTCCACCCGCGCCGTCAGCTCCGAACGTCACATCGCTGGCGATTCCATTGGCGAAAGGTCCAAAGCGAGGATCAGCATCGGGGTTTGAAGCCACGATCGAGCCGGAAGCTTCGATGGTGATGTCGCTCGCCCTGCCTGCTCCCGCAGTCGACGATTCGATTCGACTTCCACCCCGGATCTCGATGTTTCCGGCCCTGACCGTTATGGACGCGGCATCTCCATCCGCGTCGGTAAGACTCCGCACACGAGAACCGTTGGCGAGCGAGAAACGACCCGAGACGCCGATGTCGATCTCGCCTCCACTCTCGATCTCGGTATCTGCCAGCAGCCTGGCCGAATCCAGCTCGAAGCGACCGGCGCGGATGACGATCTGCCCGGCTCCGTCGGGAGCCAGAAGCGACTCGCTGGCATCGAGCTTCGCACCAGCCCTCATCTCCAGCTCCCCCAATTCGGAGAATGACCCGGTATCCAGACCTTCTTGGGTCAGGATAGCTTCCCCCGTGGACAAGACGCTGGCGATGTGGATACTGCCGCTCCTGGCCGTCAGACCGCCGCCGGTCAGGGTGGTGTCGCCGCCGACCAGAGCGATGCGGGCCCCCTCAGCCACTCGCAGGGTGCTGCCGTTTACCTTGATGGACGCAGGGTTTTCGGACACAAATCCGAACGCCTCAGGCGGATCGATCAACACCCCGGGGTCGATCGCAAACACACTTGGCAGGTTCGCACTGGCTCGGGACTCATCCACGAAGAAGGCGGTCGTGCCCATCCTCAGGTAGTCGGCGGTGCTCGCGTGGAACGATCCGCTGATGTCGAGTGTGGCGCCCAGGTTGAACACCACGCCGTTCGGGTTTAGGAAGAAAAGGTTCGCGGGCGATCGAATGGTACCGTCGATCGTGGACACCTCGCCACCGGTGACGCGCGCCAGGATGTTCCCGATGGCACTCGTCGTCGTGAACTCGGCCGTCTCGCCGCCGAGCAGCGAGAATCGCAAGAAGCTGTGAAACAGGTTGTTCCCGATCGTGCGACCCGCCGCCTCGCTGATGCTGTAAGTCGGTCCTCGACCAAGGCTCGGGCCGTTGTCGAAAGTCTGATCCAGAACAACACTCTGGGCTTTTGCCGTGTCGGTTGAGGCGAGCAGCAACACAACGGCAACCCAGGACAACGCACGGCAGATCTGTTGGCCTGACATCATTGGATCACAACCAGTTGTTAATAAGGATGAAGGGCGACCAGAAGAACGGATGTTCGTATCTCGGGTCGGACAGCAGTGCCAGCTGCGCCTGTTGCAGGGCCTTCGCCTTGGTGAAAGACGTGTCCCGGAGTTCGCTGTAGAAACGCCCGATCAGCTCTGATGTCGCTTCGTCGCTGATCTGCCACAATGTGGCCAATGCACTCTTGGCGCCTGCTTTCACAGCGACACCGGCCAACCCCAGCGCGGCCCGGTCGTCACCCGATGCCGACTCGCACGCGCTCAGCGTCAGCAGTTCGATTGGGTTCTCGCGCAGGCGGAAACGCCCGATGAGATCTCCCAGATCGTCGAGCGTGAGCCGATCGTCGTAGGTCAGCAGGAACGAGTCTTCGGGGTTGCTGGCAAACGCCGCATGGGAGGCCACGTGGACGATGCTGAACTCCGTCTCCGCCAGTTCACTCTCCACGTTTTCGAAGACGAAGCTTTCATCGAGCAGCAAAGCGCCGGGGTAGAGTTCCGAAATTGCCTCCGCTTCGGCGGCGACACTCGGCAGCGCGGCGAAGTTTTGCACCGCTTCGGTCAGGCCGACTGTCAGTACCGAAATGTTCCCGCGTTCCAGCGGACGGGGGTCGGACAGGCTCAGGCTCGGCGTGACCGCCACCGCGTACTTAGCGATCACGAATTCCGACCCGTCATGAGAGCCGCCATGGGTATCGTACGTAACGGGCCGTCGGGGACGAACACGAGAGTCTCGACTCCGGACGACTCCAAGAGCGGCTCGAGTGGACGGATCAACCATTCATAAAGCTGCTCGGCCGGAGCGAGGTACGCATTCGGCGTCCGCCCTTCCAGCAGGAGGCGAAAGATACGAACCAGGTTCGTGAGGGCCTCTTCGCGGACGGGCACGGTGAATCGGCTCAACTTCGAGCCGATTCCCACCAGGAGCTCCAGACGGTCCGGAAGGATGATCGGATAGATGATGGCCGCATCGGATGAGACTTCATCGAGCCCGATCTGCCGGGCCAGATAGGTGTCGACACAGTCGTCCCGAAAGTAGTCTCGCAGCTCAGCAAGCTTGAAGAGCTCCACCGTCTCGCGTGCTTCGTTCAGGTAGGGCGAGCCATCTTCGGATTCCGGAGCGGATGACGCAAGCTCGAAGAGAAGGTCGATCATCTCGAAGTAGGCTCGGCCAGCCGATTCCCTGAAGGACGTGGCCGTCGTGGCATAGGCTTCGGGGGCCTCCTGACGGATGGTCTGCAGCGTGATGATCGCCGAGCGGTAAGCTTCGATCGCTTCGTCCCGGCTGCCCATGGAACGCAGCAGGCGCCCGGCCTGCCACTGCCAACGGTAGAGCGCCTCGGGAGCATCGACCTGCTGCGCATCGGAAACGGCGCGACGCGTCAGTTCGAGTGCTTCCCTTTGCCGGTTCTCGGTCTCGTAGAGGCCGCCAAGATTCCCTCCCGCGAACGATCGAACGCGAAGGTCTCCGACCGCTTCGGCCGACGCCCTCGCCTGGTTGAAGGCCTCGTTGGCGCGCAGCATCAACTCGCTGTACCGATCCGGGAACTGTTCGACGAGCGGCGTGTAGTTCAGCCCGAGCGTTACGAGCAGGTGAGCCTTATCGTGCGAGTCATCGAGCAAAGCCGTCACTTCCAGACCCTCTCGCTGAAAGTCCGCACACTCGTCATATTGCCCGGTCTGGCAGAGGAGAGTCGCGGCATTGCTCAGTGCACGCGCCGCCAGCATCGGCATCGCGTTGTCACGGGCGAGACGGGCGCTGTCTCTGTAGGTCGCGATCGCGACGTCGTATTCGCCCCTGGCGGCAAACAACTTGCCGCGGTTGTTCCCGATGAATGCGGCAAGCCGGTTGTCCCCAAGTTCGGTGGCGAGATCGAACGCCCGCGTCAAGGTGTCACTGGCGATTTGATTCGAACCTAGGGCGAGGTAGATGCTGCCCTGGGTTCCGAGTATCCGGACCTGGGCGGGGTTGGAGACCTCTTGATTCAAAGCACGGGCGGTTTCCAGGGTGTCCAGCGCTTCTGTGAAGAGCCCGATGTTCTGGTAGGTTTCTGCGACGTGAACCAGCGCATCGACCCGTTCGGGGAGTCGGCCGGCCTGCTCGAATTCTTCGGCCGCCCTCAGCCAGCCTTCGATGGCCTGATCGAAGGCACCACGTCCGTACGCGTCCTCGGCGGCCGCCCCGAGGGCTTCTGGAGAAGAAACCTGAGCTCTGGAAGGTGAGCTCTGGATCGCGAAACACAAGAAAACCGCAACAAAAGCGCGACAGAAGTACGATCTGGAATCCATAGTCTGCTGTTTCCGGGCCAACCTGCCCAATCCTAACAGTGTTGCCAGAGTCTGAAGAAACGACAAGTTGCTGGACCCCGTCGTGCCCCGGAGGGAGAATGACCACATGGCCTCTCTACGTATTGTTATCGTCACTCTCGTTTGCCTACTCCAGCCCGCAGCGGCGTTTGAGACTCAATCGGAGGGCGCACCCGTCGGGATGGTGCTGGCAGTCGATGGTGGCGTCGAAGTCGAACGCAACGGCGAGCGGACGCCTGTTCAGCTGGGAGATCTCCTGTTCGGGGGAGACCGATTGATCACGGGCTCGGGACTGGCGACGTTGATCTATTGTCCGACGGAGCAGACGATCATACTGGCGGGCGGCACCGTTGCCACGCTTGGCCGAGATGCCATCACCTTCGTTGAGGGGAACCCGAGGGCCGTGACCGATGCCGGCGGTTGCTTCCTGCCGCAAGTAGCACTCGGCGCCGAAAGTCTCGAACGCGTCGGTGGTATGCGCGTGCGCGGTTATCCCCCGATCCCGCTCTACCTGGGTGGCCGCGTATCTGAGGTGAGGCCGGTCTTCAGCTGGGCGGCGTCCGAAGGCGCGGAGACCTACGACCTGACCCTGAGCGACATCACGGGCCGGATCCTCTGGGAATTCGAAACGACCGCGTTGAGCGCGGCATACCCTTCGACTCTTACCGAGTTGGCCGAAGGCAGCTACCTGTGGGAACTGCGGGGACAGACCGGCACCAGAACGACCGGTTTTCAGAACGCGCTGTTTCAGGTCGAACCCGGCGCCACCCTGAGCTCGAACGCGGACACGGATGACGCGGCCCGCCTGCTGCGTGCGATGGAGTTGGAGAGTTCCGGTTACTACGCCGAATCCGCCGGCGAGTTGCGCGGGTTGCTCTCCGGTGAAGCGCCCGACAAACGTATCCTCGGACGGCTGGCGTGGCTCTACTGGAACGCCGGGTTGATTGCAGCGGCGGATGAGACGATGAAGCGGCTGGACGCCCTCCAGTAACTCTTCGAGGGCATGTCAACTTGGGCCGAGCTGCCAGATTGACATTCCTCGGAGCAGTGACAGATAATCCTCGACCATGCGGCTTCTTTCCCCGGTAATTCCGATGATAATCCTGCTCGGGACGCTCTTCCAGGGGCCGTTTTTCCACATGCACTCTGAGAGCGTTCAGGATCATGGACACAAGGGGACGCATGGGGCCACGCTACACAATCACTTCCCTATAGCCCATACGAGAGCAACTTCGGTACACGACGAAGGGTCTTTCGAGGCGCCGCACCACGCGGGGCGAGACGTTGATGTCCTGCTGTCCACAGAAGGCAGGGCTTTTCCGGTAACGGGGTCAGTCGATGATCGCGCGGATCTCGTTCCGAAACCTGTCGTTGAAAGACTGGATGAGGTAAGAGCCTCCGAACGAACGCGGGGTCCTCCTCGATTGGGCCTGCCGCCAAGAGCCCCACCCGCCTGATAACCTTGACATCGTTCTGATGCGCCACGGTGCCTTCTTGCGCACCGGTTGGTTTCTTCTTCAAGATTCAGATAAGGAAAACTGTGAAACTCTTCGTGGTCTGGCTGGCATGCTTGTCTCGCTTTTCCGTCGTGCTGCTCTTGTTGAGCGCTGTCTCGGGCTGTGCCGAAACGGCGCCGGCGCCCGAGGCCGCGGACCAGGCCGAGGCCGATGAGGAAGTCCTGGCCCGCACGGCATTCACCGATCGCATCGAAAACTTTTTTGAGTACTCGCCATTGCGGTCGGGGGAGCCAAGCTCGTTCCTGATCCATCTCACGGACCTTCAAGATGGGTCCCCGGTCGCCGAGGCGGAAGTCGAGCTGTCGGTTCGCAGATCCAACGGAGAAGAAGTTGTATCGACGAGGGCCCAGATCGGACGGGTTACCGGAATCTACGTTGCGGAACTCGAGGTGTCCCTGCCAGGAACTTACGAGATCGAGTTCCACGTGCGCAACGCAATACTCGATGAAACCATGATTCTTGCAGGCTTCCCCGTTCAGTAGAAGCAAGATGTGGAGGAACGCCGAGAATGAGTGACAACGGAACAAGGCAACGCTCAGGACTGGTATGGGTCGCGCTGGCGGCTCTGCCGGTTCTCGCCCTGATCGGGATGCTGTACTCGAGAGACCGTGCGGACATTCTCGAAGAGCCTGCAGCCGCCCAGGCCAGTGAGACAGGCACCATCGCATTCCTGATGGAACAGCAGTGGCTTATACGGATGAAGTTGGCCGAGGCGGAATTGCGAGACCTGGCGCCACAGGTGCGTGCGGTTGGCAGGATCATTCCGGCGGCGAATCACCGCGCGGTCGTCTCCTCTCCGGTTGCAGGTTTGATCGGCGAGGAGGGAGTTCCTCTCCTAGGCCAGGAAGTCCGACGCGGGGGGGAGTTATTGACTCTGCGCCAGATCCAATCGGTGGCCGAAGCAGCCCAGGTCGTACAGCTTCGGCTCGAGGTCGGTCGTACCGCCTCAGAACGCCGCGAACTGGAACAGGGACGCATCGAGGCCGAAATTCGCCTGGAACACGCGCGCCGCGAACTGGATCGGGCCAAACGACTGCACGAGGCCGAACTGATCGCACAGCAGGAATTCGAAGCCGCCGAAACCGACTTCCAGGCCGCCGAAACGGTGGTCTCGTCGTTTGCCATGCAACTGGAAACCCTCATGGAAGCGCCGACTCCCGAGGTTGCCGCGGCGAGTACGACACCCCGGCACGTATTGACGAGCCCCATCGGGGGAAAAGTCGCAGAGGTCTACAAGTCCGTCGGGGAGTTGGTTCAGGCAGGAGAGCCGATTCTCGAAGTCGTGAACTTCGAGACGGTGTGGGTCGAGGCGCCAATCTTTGAGAAGGATCTGCCGGCTGTCCTCGATGCAGGACGAGCGACATTCGAAACTGCGGCTTACCCCGGTGTCGAATTCGAGGGCAGGGTGGTGGATGTCGGGGTCCGAATCGACGAGGAGACCCGGACCGCAACGGTCACCTTCGAAGTTCCCAACCCGGACGGCCGCCTTCGCATCGGTATGCAGGCGAACGTGAGACTCGACGCCGGCTCTCTGCGGAGCGTCATCGTCATTCCCGCCGAGGCCGTACTGGAACACGAAGGACAGGACATCGTGTACGTCTTGTTGTCGGGTGAAGAGTTCGAGCGTCGCGAGGTTGTGCTCGAAGGCCGATACGGAAACGAGGTGGTTGTGCTCGGAGGTCTCCAACCGGGCGAACGGGTGGTGACACAGGGCGCCTACCAATTGAAGCTGCAGGAACTGCAACCGGCGGATCCAGGAGAACACACTCATGAGGTCTAGCCGCCCAAGGCAGTGTAGACACGATTCTCAGCACAGGCCGCTAGGCCGGGCACGGTGACCTAGTGCTCAACAGAATCATTCGGTGGTCCTTGGAGAATCGGCTGCTGGTTATCGTTGCCGCGAGTTTGCTGCTGCTCTACGGGGGTTTCGTGGCCACCCGGACGCCGATCGACGTCTTTCCGGATCTCACCGCGCCCACGGTCACTGTTCTTACCGAAGCGCACGGTCTGGCGCCAGAAGAAATCGAGGCTCTCGTAACCGTGCCGCTGGAGTCCGTACTGGTTGGGACGTCCGGCGTCTTTCGCGTCCGCTCCAATTCGGCTGTCGGTCTATCGCTGGTCTTCGTCGAATTCGAGCTGGGAATGGACATCTATCGCGCCCGTCAGCTCGTCACCGAGAAGCTCGGGCAGGTCCGGTTAACGGCCGACATCGAATCTCCGGTGCTTGGGCCGATCTCGTCGACGATGGGCGAAATCATGTTGGTTTCCATTCGAACCGAGGGAGAAACCTCGGCGATGGAACTCCGCTCGCTGGCCGACTGGGTCATACGCCCCCGTCTGCTATCGATCACCGGCGTCTCGCAAGTCACGATCATCGGCGGCGACCTGAAACAGTACCAGGTGATCGTCGATCCAACCCGACTCATCGACTATGACCTTTCTCTCGAGGAAGTCACAGCGGCAGTAGCCGAAGCGAACGCCGTGGGCACTGGCGGCTTCATGGAAAGGCCGAACGAGGAGTTCCTGATTCGCGGCCGAGCACGGATTCATTCCATCGAGGACCTCGCCGAATCGGTGATCACAGTGCGAGCAGGCACTCCCGTGCTGATCAAGCATGTTGCCGAGGTCGCCACCGGTCCTGCAGTCAAGAGGGGGGACGGCAGCTTCAACGCGCAGCCGGCCCTCGTTGTGACGATCCAGAAACAGCCCAATGCCAATACGCTGGACCTGACGCGCGAGATCGAGGCGGCATTGGCAACGCTTCGGTCGAGCCTGCCCTCGGACGTCGTCATCGACACCGACGCGTTCCAGCAAGCCGATTTCATCGAGCGCGCCGTTGGGAACGTGCGGCGGTCGCTGATTGAGGGTGGCCTGCTGGTTATCCTCGTCATGTTCCTCTTCCTGTGGAACTTCCGGACGACGTTCATCAGCCTGACGGCGATACCGCTCTCCTTGCTGATTGCGATCCTGACGATGAACTACTTCGGCATCAGCATCAACACGATGACTCTTGGAGGATTGGCGATCGCGATCGGGGCATTGGTCGACGACTCCATCATCGATGTCGAGAACGTCTTCCGCCGATTGAAACAGAACGCGCTGCTGGACGAGCCGCTCGGAGTGCCCAAAGTGGTTTTTCAAGCATCGAGCGAAATACGAAACTCCATCTTCTATGCGACCCTCATCATCATCATCGTGTTTCTGCCCCTGTTTTCCCTGGCTGGATTCGAAGGACGTATGTTCGCGCCACTCGCTTTTTCCTATATCGTGTCGATTGCCGCCTCGTTGCTCGTAGCGCTAACCGTCACGCCGGTCCTCTGCTACTTCCTCCTGGGGCGGTCCGAGCTCTTGAAATCGCAAGCCGACTCGGGCCTCGTTTCCTGGCTGAAGCGGATTTACCGCCACGTTTTGGGTTGGACGCTCGACCATCCATCGGAAATTATCGGCGTTTCGGCGCTGCTGCTGTTCACGGCGCTCAGCCTCCTCCCGCTGACCGGTCGCGAGTTCCTGCCGCCTTTCAACGAAGGGGCTCTCAACATCAACGTGAACCTGCCGCCGGGAACCTCGCTCGAAGAGTCCAATCGAATCGGAAACGTGGTCGAAAGGGAACTCCACGAAATACCCGAAGTCGTTTCGACGACACGCCGGACTGGGAGGGCGGAGCAGGACGAACATGCTGCCGGAGTAGCCACCAGCGAACTGGAAGTCCTCACGCGGCCCTCCGATCGCAGTCAGTTTGAGATCATGGATGAAGTCCGCCAGACGCTGGCGCAGATACCCGGCGCAGTGTCCGAAGTCGCGCAGCCTATCTCTCACCGCATCGATCATCTGCTCTCGGGCACTCGCGCACAGATAGCGATCAAGGTCTTTGGGCCGGACCTTCCCACGTTGCGCAACAAGGCCGAAGAGGTTCGCGCGTCGATGGAACGCGTACCGGGCATCGTCGATCTGCTGGTCGAACCCCAGGTGGGTGTACCGCAAGTCCAGATCAACATCGACCGGGCAAACGCTGCCGCGGTCGGGTTGTCGGCCGGGCATCTTGCCGAAGTCGTCGAGACGGCATTTGGCGGACGCGTCGTCGGCCGAGTTCTGGAACAGCAGCGAAGCTATGACATTCTCGTGCGGCTGAACGAATCGGCCCGTGAGTCGGTGGAGTCCCTCGGCCGAACTTTGATCGAGACTCCTCTCGGTGTGCGGATTCCGATCGCCCAGGTGGCCGATGTCCGTTCCGACCAGGGCCCGAACACGATCAATCGAGAGAACGGGCAGCGAAGGATCATCGTCCAGGCGAACGTCTCGGGCCGGGACCTGGGGAGCGTCATCGACGACGTGCGGGGAGTGATCGCCCGGGAAGTTTCGCTACCCGAAGGGTACTTCGTCCAGTACGGTGGCCAGTTCGAAGCTCAGGAAGAGGCCTCAAGCCGGATCTTCTGGCTGTCCCTGCTCGCCATCGGCGGCATCTTTTTCCTGCTATACATCGCGCTCAAGTCCGTGCGCGTTTCACTGCTCGTGATGGCCAACCTGCCTCTGGCGTTGATCGGAGGCGTGTTCATCGTGTTCACGTCCGGGGGAATCTTGTCGGTGGCATCTCTGGTTGGATTCATCACGCTCTTCGGCATCGCGACGCGAAACGGGATCATGCTCGTGACGCACTATCGCCATCTGATCGAGGAGGGTATGGCGTTCCGCGACGCGATCGTTCAGGGATCGATGGAGCGGCTCAGCCCGATTCTGATGACGGCACTTGTCACCGGTGTCGGCCTGGTTCCGCTGGCGCTGGGCGCAGGCACGCCGGGCAAAGAGATCCAGCAACCGATGGCCGCGGTGATCCTTGGAGGCATGCTGACCTCGACGTTCTTGAACATGGTCGTAATCCCGGCCTTATACCTGAAATATGGTCCGAAGGCCCAATCCGCCTGGGAAGGAAACTGGACGCCGGATGTGGGGCCGGCCCATGCGGGTGACTGAATCACCTTTTTCTATGGCCTGATGTTCGCCAAGGCCGGGAGGGGAAACATGGAAACGCGCAAACGTATGCTTCGAGTTGTTTCGGCTTGGTTCGGCGGCAGTGCTATCGCGCTCCTGCTCGTCGTGCCTTCGGTCTCCCAGGAGCCGGTCGCATGGGGACCCGATTTCGAATTCCACACTTTCTCGATCGTTGCGGTCGATCCCGGGACAGGAGAGACCGGTGTGGCAGTCACTACCCGAAATCCCTGCGTCGGCAATGCCGTGCCCTGGGTGCGGGCCGGTGTCGGGGCGGTCGCCACGCAGGGCGGGACAAGGGTCGAATACGGTCCGGATCTGCTCGACCTGATTGAACAGGGAGTCTCTCCGCAGGATGCCATGGATCAGGTCGTCGCGGCAGACGCCGATCGGGAGCGACGCCAGGTCGGCGTCATCGGAATAGATGGACGATCGGCCCAGTGGACGGGTTCGGGACAATACGGTGCCGAGAGCCAGGGCGACTGGGTCGCGGAACGGACCGGGGCCACATTCGCCGTCCAGGGCAATTCCCTGGTAAGCACAGAGGTGGTCGAAGCTGTCGCGGCCACGTTCCAGGCCAGCGAAGGCTCGCCTCGGCACCTCGCGGATCGCCTCATCGAGGCGTTGAACGCCGGGCAAATGCTCGGCGGCGATGGACGCCATGGGGAGACCCAGTCGGCCGCCGTGCTCGTGGCCGATCCCCGGCCTGGCATGGCCCGACGTCCCGACCAGCAAACCGTCCATATCCATGTGTGTGAGCATCCCGAACCCGTGGGAGAACTGCGCCGGATCTACAACACGGCGAGCAAAACGCTGGGCTTTCGGACGCTCGAGCAGTTCATGGGCCGCGACGTACTCCAGCTCAAGATGATGTTGAACGCGCTCGGCTTTTTCCGGCCGGACCCGCCGGAATTCGACATCGCGGCAGAAGGTGCCAACATATACACGGAGGAAGCCGTCGAAGCTGTCGATCGCTTCCGCGCCGCCCAGGGCTGGCAGACCTCGGTCCCGGGTTACGTGGGAACCCGCGAGATCGAGCGACTCTGGACACGGCTCGAGGAGGCCGGTCGCGCCGACGACATCCGCCGTCGTCTTTTGGTGCTGCAGCGGATTCGCCGCTAGGGAGCAAAAATAGGGACCGGCAGGTCAGATGGGCACGACATCCAGGGCGAAGGCGCCCTTCTTCTTGACCGCACGAGACAGCGTCACCTTCTGACGCCGGCGCTTGACCCAGGCGCGTACTGTTTCCTCCGTTTCGAGGTCGGCCTTGCACCCGATGACGACACCGGAAATGGCGGCGGCCGGAATCCGCCTGAGACCCGGCCCGGGCACAATCGAGCGCCATTCGTTTTCGTATGCCCAAAGCGAGGACTTGGTCAGGAACCAGGTGCGGATTTCGCGATCGGTCCACTGCGTCTTGACATCCTGATCGGTTAGTCGCACCAGAAACGATTCGTCGAGCGAGCGTTCTTCGTCACGAAGGTTCATCAGAACATTTGCGAATCGCTTCCGGATAACAGGGCTCTCTTCCTTATATCGGACGGCATGCGCATTGGGAAACGCCTCCGGGTGGGCCTCGGTGTCGAACTCAATGCATATGCCCGTGTGATCGGCGGCGTAGTGGGACCACATGAGGATGTTGTTAGGGCGTTTCGCCATCGAGAACACACCGAACCGCTCATCCACGGCCCGGCGCGATTCGTCGAAGTACTGATCCAGCCATTGGTTCAGTCGCTGTGCGCCGGTACTGTCATCGCCCACCAACTCGGTCGGGGAGCGGTCGCCAAACGTGACTTGGCTCCGTTCTCCGATCCGCCGAGTCACCTCGACCAGCTTTTCTCTGGACAGCTCAGGGAGTTCGCGTCGCGATTCCGCTTTCGCCTTCTCGTTATACGACTTGACCCACATGTTCCAGAGCCCCTGAACGAGGAGTCCCGGACCCAGAAAGGCGGCTTGGGCGAAACGACGCTCGAACCGCTCCATGATCTCGCGCCATTCATCGGTCGTGCGATCGATGTCAATGAAATGGTCGCAGTCGAACGGATCGTTGAACGTTGAGGCGCGCGAATACCAGACCTGATTCTTACGGAAGATGCTCTCGGTGAACTCGCATGAGTCAGGCCTCAGCGAGCGGTACTTGTAAAGGCGCTTTGGGAGCTTCATCGTGACGGCCAATTGTCCAGCATGGTGCTGCCCTTCTGCCGGTCCGATGTGGCAGTCCCCGTCGGTAGCAAGCTACGCCTTTTCGAGCGCACTTGCTATGTTGTCGAGTGCCAGCCCGATGAGCTTGCGGGTTGTCCCCAGGTTCATCCGCATGTGGCCCGCTCCCCCGATGCGGTATGACGAGCCGGGGTTCATATGCACCTTCGCGTTTTCGACGAACCAACGTTCGAGGATTGCCTCTGGAGTGACCCGCCTCTGTGAGGTGCTGGCGTCGGCGGCCGTACGGCTCGCACCGATCTTGTCGATAGCCTTGCTGACATCCAGCCAGGCCAGGAACGTTCCCTGGGCTTTCGTGTACCGGACAAGTGGCATTCTGTCCCTTACGTAGGCTTCGACGAAGTCATGGTTACCGTCGATGTAGGTCAACAGCTGATCGAGCCAATCCTCGCCTTCGTTCAACGCGGCTCGGTTGGCCACCATGCCCAGGGTAGTGAGATCCGTTTTGTTGTTGGCCCTTGCCCTGGCCAGATAGTCGGGATTGGTCGAGAAGAACCAGGCGCTCTTCATGGACGAGATACTGAAGGACTTGCTCGCGGCCTTGAACGTGAGGCTGTTGTTGACGACATCCCGGTTCGGGAGGCTGGCGAACGGAGTGTACTTCTGCCCCTCCGTTGTGAAATCGCAGTGGATCTCGTCGGCGAGCACAACGACCCCATGGCGAAGGCACATCTCTCCGAGGGTCATCAGGTCCTCGGCTGACCAGCAGTTGCCTGTCGGATTCTGTGGGTTGCACAGAATCATTGTCTTGGTCTCATCGCTGATGCGCGATTCCAGATCGTCGAAATCGATCGAATACTTGCCGTCGACCAGCGTCATCGGAGACTCCTCAGGCTGCAAATCGCAATAACGGAGGTCCCCGTAGAATCCGTTGTAGATGGGCGGCGTCAGAAGGACCTTGCTGCCTGGAGGTGAAAACGCCTTCAGGGCTGCTATGAGGCCGGGGTGAACGCCATTGGACAGCACAACCGTCCGGGGATCGATCTCGAGACCGTAACGTCGCCTGTTCCAGTCGACGATGGCGTCGATGTACGAAGCCGAGCTACTCAGGTAGCCCCAGTTGTCGTGCTGGCAACGCTCCGCCAGTGCTTTGGTGATACAGGGCGCGGCCCTGAAATCCATATCCGCTACGCCCATACCCACCTGGATGTCTACGCCGAACCTCTCGATCTGGCGGTCCCACTTGGTGCAGTCGGTACCGATACGGCTGTAGACTTCGTCGAAATCGTACGTGGAGTCCGTCGGTTGCTGCGTAATACCGGTGGGGTTTGCGGCGATGGAGGCGCCCGCTCCAACCGTGCCTACGAGTGCCGTTACTCCGGCGTTCTTCAGGAAAGCCCTTCGATTCAGGCGGCCGTTCAATGGCATTTTATTCTGGCTCCTCGTCTCGGGATTTTGGGGATTGTATACCGGATCGAGGGCCTTGGTTAAGGGTGTTCGACGGTATTATGTCTCTCGATCAAATCGTCCTGGGAATGATCGAAGTAGCAGCCCGCTCCACCGTCAAGACGTAGTGAAAGCTCATTGAAAACGTGGCCAGCGGCTAACCCGGAGAAAACCCAACTGGACCGTGGACCCTTTGGTTCAAGGGCAAAATCACCCGAGTCGTTGTTTCGGCTGGCAAGCGTCGGTCTTGTTACACCCATTCGAGACGGCATGAACCTGGTCGCCAAGAATACATGGCCAGCCAGGACCCGGAAGATCCCGGTATGCTCGTCCTATCGACTCTGGCCGGCGCTGCCAAGGAACTCACCGCCGCTGCGCGACGTAATTCCCGACTTGGTAAAGGGAATCGACGACAGTAGAGTTGTCAGCCAGTGTGATTCTCGTTCCGACGGACTCGAATTTTTGAGGAGGCCGGTGGCTGTTGTTTCGGTCTCCGGGAGGGAAAGGCTCTCAAATGAAACTACTTTCGATCGGTGTCTCGATGGGTACAGAGGTTCCGTACATGGATAGGACTGTCACTACTGGTGTTTTCAAGGAGCCGGTTAGTGGACGGGTCATGCTTCGGACGTTGAATCTGGACGGCGACCGGCAGATCGATCTTCGCGGTCACGGCGGAATCTACAAGGCTGTCTGCGTCTACTCCACTGAAAACTACGCACACTGGGCCCGAGAACTCGGACGCAATGACTTCAAGTTTCCTCAGTTCGGCGAGAACTTTACCGTTGAAGGAATGCCAGAGGACCGCGTCCATGTGGGCGACATGTTTCGGATCGGGGATGCCCTGTGTGAGGTGACCCAGCCGCGTGTTCCGTGCTATCGACTCGGTATCAAGATGGGGGATCCCGAGTTTCCGAAGAGGTTTCTCCAGAGCTGCCGCGTTGGTTTCTACCTCAGGGTTCTCGAAGAAGGCGAGGTCGGCGCGGGCGACAGATTCGATCTCGTCGAGAAGGACCCTGAGGAAATGAGCGTTCGGAATGTTTGCCACCTCTACTACTTCGACCGCGAGAATCTGGACGACTGCAAGAAGGCGATCCGCATTCGAGCACTTTCGCCCGGGTGGCGCGAAGGATTCGAAAATCGCCTGGAAAAGTCCGGCATTCAGGTGGATCGCAGCGCGGAAGAAAAGGACGAGATGTGCTGCGGATCGACAGGTCAGGAAGTTCTCGAGGATGATCAGCCTGCAGGGTAGCGGGCGCCGGTCAGAGAGAAGGAGGTCGAAATGGCGTCGAATTTAGTTGTGCGTTCCGTGCCCGGGGAGCGATTCACGCAGGAAGTTGAAGCCGGGAAGCACAGACTGGTCGGGGACGAGCCCGAATCATACGGCGGCTCGGATCGGGGACCCGGACCCTATGACTACCTGCTTACCGCTCTGGGAACCTGCACGTCCATGACGCTCCGTATGTACGCGGAACGGAAAGGGTGGGCCTTGGATAGCGTTGAAGTGCGGCTCAGCCAAGGGCGGATCCATGCCAGGGACTGCGAGGACTGCGAGACCGAAGAGGGGATGATTCATGAAATACAGAGCGAAGTTCGACTTGAAGGAGATTTGGACGAAACGCAACGGAAACGGCTGTTAGAAATTGCCACCCGCTGTCCCGTACATCGGACCCTCTCTTCCGAGATCAAGATCCGAACAACAGGGGTATAGGTACATATGTTCACTACCGATGCCAGGTCGGGGCGCTCAGTCCACCCCACAACCTTTTTCTATGGTTGCCGCTTCAGTCAATAGAGACTCTATAAGCTCCGAGCTGGGTTCACCGGTTGCAAGCTCACGCGCGACATCGCCGAGTTGTCTTCTCAGCGAAGCATTCTGTTCCTCCAGATCTGCAATACACTGCTGAAGTTTCCTGACCTTCGGCGCCATTTCCTCGACCGTGAACCGCTGTTTGATGTGCTGAGGGCAGTTGGGGCTCCAGGCCTTCACGCTGAAGCGTAAGACACGTTCCGGTCGTGCCTTATAACCGACCTCGACCAAGTTTTGTAGTAGCTCCGGATCATCTTCGACGAATTCGGCGGTACCCCAGATCTTTATCCGGTGCCGGTTCGGATAATCCATAAGAAAGATGAACGCTTTGTTGTTCTCGACCAGGTTTCCAAGCGAGATGTATTGGGCATTTCCAGCGAAGTCCGCCAGCGCAAGTGTGTGTTCGTCGAGCACTTTGAGGAAGCCTTTCGGACCGCCCCGGAACTGGACGTATGGTTGACCATCTTTGCTGGCGGTGCCCAGGTAAAGAGAGTCTCTCTCGCCTATGAACTCTGCGAGTTCGGGCGTGACAGAGTCGCTCCACGGCCCCGGATCTCCCCGTTGTTCCATCTTGGCGTAAGATGCGCGTGAGCCCCTCTTCTCCTGTGCTGCCTTGACTTCGGCTGTATAGGCGATTTCACTGATTGGCCTTCCCATAGTCGATCCTCCGTTGACGAATGACTCGGTGTGTCGCGCGCCTTTCTGGCAACACCAAACGGGGTTCCTTTGGAGTGGACGAACAAGGCGAACGCGAGTCCCCGCTATCTCTAAGTTCCCCCTGCACCTGCGGCCAACAAGATTCTCGCGACATCGGTGTGACCTTGCTCTTCTGCCACCGACAAGGCTGTTTCGCCTTCGGTGGTAGTTGCGTTCACCTCGGCCCCGGCTTCGAGCAACGCTTGGACAGTATCGGCGTGACCTCCTAGCGCCGCATACATCAAGGCTGACGGCCCACCTTCGTTGGTCTTTGCATTGACGTCAGCCCCGGCATCGAGCAACGCTTGAGCCGTTTCGGTGTGACCGCCAAATGCCGCGTTTATCAAGGCCGTCTCGCCAGTGTCGTGTCTTGCCTCCAGGTCGGCCCCGGCATCGACCAACGCCTGGGCCGTATCGGTGTGACCTCCATCTGCCGCATACATCAAGGCCGACTTGGCTTCAGTGGTCTGTGCATTCACGTCGGCCCCGGCAACCAGCAACGCCTGAACCGTAGCGGTGTGACCTCGAAGTGCCGCATACATCAAGGCTGGCCCACCTTCGTTCGACTTCGCATTCACCTCGGCCCCGGTATCGAGCAAGGCCTGAGCGATCTCGGTGTGACCTCCGAGTGCCGCATACATCAACGCTGTCTCTCCATTGTCAGCGCTCGCATTCACGTCAGCCCCGGCATCGAGCAGCGTTCGTGCAGCCTCGGTATGGCCTCCGGTTGCTGCAGCCATTAACGCTGTCCCTCCATCATCATCTGTTGCGTTCACGTCGGCCCCGGCATCGAGCAGGGTCTGGAGCTCGTTCGCATCGCCACTACTCGCGGCCGTCATCAATCGAACGGACTGGGCATGGGTGAGGGCCGGAGCGATGAACAAGAGCCCAAGCACAAGCCAAATTTTCTTCATATTCATTTCCCGTTTCCAGAGCCAATCGCGGAAAGATTCCAAGGTTGGGGTCATCTAGGCCCATTATTTCTCTCTTTCTACTTTTTGGGTGAGATGTTTAATTCCAGCAGATCGAAATGAACGGCCTTCACTGGGCCGGAGGCAGGCGGGAGGTATCGGTGTCGGCGACGGGTCCGAAGAAGCCCGCGATGTAGAGAAGCAGACCTGCCGCAAGAACGATGACGGAAATGCCCGGATCCGACATTTCGATGAGGCCATACGTCCCCACGCCGATCCGCGACGAAATCAGATCGAGCGTCGAGGCGCCAGAGAGCAACCCGTACGCCTGAACCCCGAGGCCGACCGCGAGGCCCGTAAGCGCGGCCGCCCACGAGAGTCGATCGCTCCCGGCTTCAGCGACGGGAACTCGCAATTGATCGCCGGAGGCGGGAGGGGATTCCTCATCGAGGCGGGCCGTGCGAGCGACGATCGCTACGGCAAGACCGGCTGGGGGCACCGGCTCCGGTTGACGGCCCAGCTCGGACTCCAGCCATGTCGCGTCCGCCAGGGCCCGCCGACACTCGATGCAGTCTTGGGCGTGGCGCTCGGCGACCGCTAGTTCCTGCCGTGTGTACTCCGCGAGCGGCAGCGCGTCGATGAGCGTGAGGACGTGCTTCGAAGTCATGTCAGTTCCCCTGGTGCCGGTCGTAGGTCTTGGTTCAGGGTGCGGCGCAGCCGGCGGCGCGCGCGAAACAGGAGTGTCTTCACCGTGCCGCTCGTGACCCCGAGTGCGCGGGCGATATCGCCGACTTTCATCTCCTGGCGGTAGTAGAGGAAGGCGGCAGTTCGTTCCCCCGACGGGAGCGCTGCAACCGATTGCCACAAGCTCCGGCTCCTCTCGTCGGTGATGAGCTGACCGAGTGGATCGGCGGCTGTCGCGGCAGGGTCGCGCCCGGAGTCAAGCCGAGTGCCCTCGCGCGTTGCCACCCGCGCGTAACGCCGTAACCAAGTCTGCGCCAGCCGCACCGCGATGGTCGCCAGCCACGGATAGAACGGACGACGCTCATCGAAGAGGTCAAGGTGTGTGAAGGCCCGAACGAACGCGTCTTGAGTCACCTCTTCGGCTCCCGCCGGATCACGGACCATCATCAGGGTGAGGCCGAAGAGCCGTCTCTGGTAGAGGTCCACAAGCCTGCCGAACGCCTCGCGGTCGCCGCCGCGGACCGCGAGGACCGCCGAACGCACGGCGCTCATCTCTGGCGTGATGAGAACAGGCTGCGCTCGGTCTGCCTCGTTCCTGCCGCCGGACGCGGGCGGGCTCACGCGTTCGGCTGATCGGCATCATCGACAAGCCCGAGCCCCATCGACACGTAGACGAGCTTTCGAGCACCGTAGAACAACGGGAAGAGCCCGATGAGGAGTAACGGCGGAAAGAGGAGGCCGAGGAAGCAGATGACAAGCCCCTGGAGCGTGAGATCCACCGCGTCCCGCTTCTCTTCGTCCGATCGCGGCACAGCGCGCAAATAAGCGCCGAATGACGCGTGTCCCGCCCGCTGAGCACGGCGCCGCAAGGACCTCCAGATCACCACGGCGACGCCTATGGCGATGACCGCCAAAACCACGAGGCTCGCCAGGATGAGGTTAGCGATCGACACGTTCACGAATAGACCTCCTCACGATGTAGGTTTGTGAGCCGGCGGCCCCCACGGCCGGCGGCCTCTACCGGTTATACGACGCGAGCTTCACCCCGGTTGACAAGAATCGCGTCGAGTCCGGGCATCCGACCAAGATGACAGTACCGGCGACTGACATCAGGTGCTGCTCGTTCCCGCTGCTCCGCCACCACCAAACGAGCCGGAAACGCCGACGACGAAACCGAAGTCGTACCATCCTCCATTGTTGTTCTGCTCATAGATCCTGACTTTCGGATTGAACAAGCTGACTATGAAGGTGACCGGGCAAATCAGCCCGTGCCAAAGACCGGCCAGGAAGCCTGCCCGAGACCCACCGGGAAGGCTGTACTTCGAGTTCGGTCCACCGACTGCAAGAACGTTTGGCATTCGCGATCCTCCTCGGGCAAGTCCTGTCTGTCTAATGTAGGATTGTGAGCCAGTCCGGCCCCTACCGCTGACGGTCTCTACCGGTTATACGACGAGAACTTCGCCCCGGTTGACAAGAATCGCGCCGAGTACGCGAGTTCCCTTCGGTTGCGGGGAGTAGAGGCAGCTCAGGCAGCCGTGTTGCAATGGGGAGTTTCAGGTGATTGTCTGCCGATGACTGTTGGAGCGGAACGCTTAGAAATCGGTGGACAACACTGTCCTCAAGTCGACCCTCTCACGGCCTCATGCACGGATGCCATCTCTTCTTCCGCCCCGTCGGGCCGAAGAGTCGCGAGGCTCACTCCAATCGTCACCGCAAATCCGACCGCGAACCCCGGGATCATCTCGTAGAGTTCGAAGAATCGCTCCTTGAACAGGACCACCCACAAGACTGCCGTCAGGAACCCGCTCACCATCCCCGAGATCGCTCCTATTCTCGTGGTGCCCTTCCAGAAGAGCGAGCAGAGCACAACGGGCGTGAACGCACTCGCCAGCCCCGACCAGGCAAAGAGCACGAACCAGAAGATCGCCCGGGCCTCGGTCAACGCCGCCGCAAGGGCCGCGGCACCTATGATCACCGTCACCCCCTTCCCGTAAAGGGAGAGTCGCCGCTCATCGACGTCGGGATGGAAGATCTGTTGGATCACGTCCCGCACGACGGCGGACGACGCGAGGATCAGTAGTGAGTCCACCGTGGACATGATCGCCGCGAGTACCACGACCAGGAACACGCCGGTAAAGAGGGCAGGAAACAGCGATGTACTCATCTCGGGAAGAATCGTCTCGGGATCAGCCAGCCCTGGAAAGAGCACCCTGCCCGCCATCCCGCTGAAGACAGCACCGATGTCGAAGACGAGGATGCATCCCACGGCGATCTTCCCCCCTTGCAGGATGTCGCGTTGGCTACGGGCTGCGATGAAGCGGGTCAGGAGTTGGGGAGCTCCCAGAAAAGCGAATCCGATCGCGATGAAGCCCGCTACGCTGATGATCCCCGCAAGACTGAAGCCACTGGCTCCCATGAGTGCCAGGAGGTTCGGATCCTCGGCCCGCATCCCCTCGATGAGCGCCGACCAGCCACCGACACCGGCCATCCCCACGATCGGTAGAACCGCGAGGCAAGCGAGCATCAACACGCCCTGGAGAAGGTCGCTGTAGGCCACCGCCTTGAAGCCACCCACCGTCGTGTAGTAGAGGATGACCGCGGCGCCGATCCAGACACCGGCCGCATAACTGGTCCCCAGGAAGGACCCGAAGGCCTTCCCGGACGCCGTGAGTTGAGCCGCCGTATAGGCCGTTACCATGCTGAGGATGATCACCGCGCTGATCACGCGCATCACGTGGCCGCCGTCGTGGAATCGGCTCTCCAGATAGTCGGGGACGGTGATGGAGTCGTAGCGATCCGTGTACTCCTTGAACGGCCGAGCCACGTACTTCCACGCCAACAGGACACCCAGGAATTCGCCCAGAACGATCCAGAGGGCATGGAAGCCCACCGCGTAGCCCATTCCGGTGAGGCCGAGAAGCAGCCAGCCGCTCTCCCCGGTGGCGTTCGAACTGAAGGCGATGACCCAGGACGGAAGTCGCTTTCGGGCCACATAGTAGCCCGCCACGCTGCCGGACTCTCTGCCCCCCCAATACCCCAAGCCCAGCAGTATCAGAAGGTACACGACGAGTACGGAGATTATGGCTCCGGGGGGCATCATCGGCACTTGCTCAACCGTTGCCCGGGAAAGCGAATTGCGCCCCTTCCCGACCCGAGGGCCACCGCTGTGTGATGGTCTTGCGCCGCGTGTAGAAGCGGATGCCGTCGGGGCCATAGGCGAAAAGGTCGCCGAAAAGTGAGCGTTTCCATCCACCGAAGCTGTGGGAGGCGGCCGGCACCGGGAGCGGAACGTTGATTCCGACCATGCCCGTGTTGACGTGGTCACCGAAGTAGCGGGCCGTCTCTCCGTCACGGGTAAAAATGCAGGCCCCGTTTCCATACTCGTGGCCATCGATCAGGTCCATCGCTTCGGGCATACTATTCACGCGGACGACCGAGAGCACCGGCCCGAAAATCTCGTCCAGGTAGATTTTCATGCCGGGCTTCACGCGGTCGAAGAGACAGCCCCCGAGGAAGAAGCCCTCCTCGTAGCCCGCAACCTTTAGACCCCTGCCGTCGACCACGAGTGTTGCGCCCTCCTCGACTCCGAGATCCACATAACCGCGCACCCTCTCGAAGT
This sequence comes from Terriglobia bacterium, assembly GCA_965206125.1. Lineage (GTDB taxonomy): Bacteria > Acidobacteriota > Terriglobia > 20CM-2-55-15 > 20CM-2-55-15 > CAXWPM01. The sequence continues at coordinate 13,042 of CBDBIN010000004.1, read as the reverse complement.
GCTCCCGGGTCACCAACGGACCCATGTCGTTCCCCGGATCAGTTCCGGCACCCACCTTCAAGACATCGAGACGCTTCGACAGCCCCTCGACCAAGGCATCCGCAGTCTCCTGGCCGACCGCAACCGCAACCGAGATCGCCATGCATCGCTCACCACACGAGCCGTACGCGGCGCCCATCAAGGCATTCACCGCGTTCTCCATATCGGCGTCCGGCATCACGACCGCGTGATTCTTCGCGCCGCCCAAGGCCTGCACCCTCTTTCCGTTGGAGGTGCCCGTACGGTAGACGTATTCGGCGATCGGTGTGGAGCCGACGAAGCTGACGGCCTGCACTCGCTTATCGCTGAGCAGCGCCGCGACCGCGTCCTTGCCACCGTTCACCACGTTGAAGACTCCGTCGGGCAGTCCCGCCTCCTTCAGCAGCGCGGCAACCAGCATGGGGCAGCTGGGATCTCGTTCTGACGGTTTGAGAACGAACGTGTTCCCGCACAAGAGCGCATTGGGGAACATCCACATCGGCACCATGATCGGGAAGTTGAAGGGCGTGATACCGGCCACAACCCCGAGCGGCTGGAATTCGGACCAGCTATCAATGGCTGGACCGACGTTCTTGCTGTGCTCGCCCTTGAGTAGCTCGGGCGCGCCACACGCGTACTCGACGTTCTCGATGCCTCGCCCGAGCTCCCCCGCCGCGTCATCGAGTACCTTGCCGTGCTCTTCGCTCAGCAGGGCCACCAAGCGATCCGCGTTCTGCTCCAGCAGCTCCTTGAACCGGAACATGACACGGGCCCGCTTTGCCGCCGGCGTATTTCGCCAGGCGGGAAAAGCCGCCTGGGCAGCCGAGATGGCCTGCTCCACGGTGGCCTTGTCGGCAAGCGCCACGTGACGGACCACTTTCCCGGTGGCCGGGTTGTACACCGCTTGAGTATTCGCCAGATCGGCCACCGGCCGACCGTCGATGAAATGCCCGATCACCCGGGCAGCCGTGCCCGCTTCAGTCGCCGATATCAGGTCCGTCATTGCTGTGTTTATCCCCACTCAATCGACCAGTCGGTTGTATCGCCTCAGGATCTCCCGAAGTCGGTCGTGCGGCAGTGCCTCGGACCGGTTCCCGTCTCTTCCAACCATGGTTTCCGCCGCGACCATCGCGTTGATGATTGCCTCCTCGGTAGCCTCGATGGTGGCGCCAAAGAGACGGCTGATTTCGAAGTTGCTGAGGAAGGTGATGTCCGCTGTAGGCCGGCCCCTTGCCGCACCAGGATTGGCGGTCGAGAAAGCGATGAAAATATCGCCTGAACCGTTCGAGGAGATGCCGCCGGTGCGAGCAACGCCCAGCGAAGCGCGGCGCGCAATTCTCTTGAGCTGGTGTGGAAGCAGCGGCGCGTCGGTGGCTACGACAATGATGATCGAGCCCCTTCCGCCCACTTCCATCTCCGCCGCGACCGCATCTTCCTCACGGATGACTCGTCCGACGGGAACGCCGGCGATAGTCGCAACACCAGCCCCGAAATTCGCCTGGACCAGCACGCCTACCGTGTAGTCATCCGACCCCAAACCGGTCCGCGAGGAAGTTCCGATTCCGCACTTGAACCCGAGACAGCGCATGGCAGTCCCGCCGCCCACGTTGCCTTCAGGCACAGGTCCGGAAGAAGCACGATCGAGGGCGGAGACAACGTGCTCCGCTCTGACGTGGAAGCCGTTGATGTCGTTCAAAGCGCCGTCGTACGTCTCACCGACAACCGGCAGCGAAAAGGACTGGAATGTCGTACCGTTCTCGACCTGCCACGCGATGATTGCGTCGCGGACGGTACCGACGCTGTGAGTGTTGGTGATCGCGATAGGTCCTTCCAGAAAGCCGGACTCTTCGACCCATGTCGTGCCGGTCATTTCACCGTTGCCGTTCAGGGCAAACCAACCAGCGAAGACGGGATCTCCCGGGTCGTCGCCGCGCGGTAGGATCGCAGTGACGCCGGTGCGGACCGGCCCTTCGCCCACTCGCAACGGGCCCTCACCCCGAATCAACGTCGTATGACCCACCCGTACGCCGGCGACGTCTGTTATCGCATTGAGCGATCCGGGAATCCCGTCGAACGGAACACCCAGGTCCCTGGCCCTCGGCTTTTCCTGTGCGAAGGCCCCTGCCGCGAGAATTGATGAAATCACATGCCACCTCAACCGATCGATGCAACACAAGCGTTGAATCGTTCTGCTGGAGTTTCAAACTCCAGCGTCTTACGCGGCCGTTCATTGAGCTCACGTGCCACCTTGTTCAGGTGCGCCTGCGAGTGCACCGATAAGTCGGTTCTCTTTGGGAAGTACTGTCGGAGCAGGCCATTCGTGTTTTCATTGGAACCACGTTGCCATGGACTCTGCGGATCGCAGAAGTAGACGTCGATGTCGGTCGCCAGGGTAAACCGCCGATGATCTCCCATTTCCTTGCCGCGATCCCAGGTCAGCGATTTATACAGCTCGGTCGGTAGTTTCTTCGCGTGCTTGATCAGTGCAGGCACGACGGTCTTGGTCTGTTTATCCGACACTTTCACCAACATCACGTAACGGGTATGGCGTTCGACCAGGGTCGCAATGTAGGTGTTGTTCGATCCCACTATCAGATCTCCCTCCCAGTGACCGGGAACGGCACGATCTTCGACCTCGGCCGGGCGCTCACGAATCGATACGATATCGGCGAGATCCCCTTTCCCGTGACCTTTGTGACTGGAATGTCGGGATCGACGAATCGTTCGTCTCGACCTCAGATGTCTAAGTAGTTCTTTCTTAAACACCCCGCGCGCCTGCACGAATAGGCTGCGATAGATCGTCTCGTGGGACACGTGATACGACTCATCCTCTGGATAGGATCGCTTCAGCCAGCCGGCGATCTGTTCGGGCGACCAATTCCGCCGGAGCTTCCTCGCCACCATTCGCCGTAACCGCGGATGGCGACCCAACTGACATCGCTTCGGGCGACGGGCCCGGTTCCAAGCCTGTTCATCGGCGACAGACGCCCGGTAGTCATCATAGCCCCCATTGCGCTGGATCTCCCGGCTCACCGTCGAGGGTGAACGCCCCAGACACTCTGCGATCGAACGCAACGACTGCTCGGCCGCGATCCCGCGGGAGATCTCCTCACGTTCCGACAGGCTCAAAGCCAACCTCGACCGTCGTCGTGGTCGAGGACGAATGCCTCCGGTATGCGCCAGCTGACAATATACAGACGATGACAGCTTGCCAAACGCTCGCCCGATCTCATGCAGAGATTCCCCTCGCCGCCACCGATCCCATACCTCCGCCTTCTCCGCCGCCGTGAAACCGAATCGCATCCCTTTCCGCATACACTCCACCTCTTCCTTTTAAGATAAAGTGTTGCGTCGATCCGTTGAGACCAGCCAAGAAGAAAGGCAAATCGATCAAACAGACGTGAAACTGATGGTCCCATCGGAATCCTCCTGGTGTGCGGAAGTCGGAAGATTACGCTCATCTGCCGGCGTCGGCAAGCACTTCAGGAAAGAGGGAAAGAGGGAAGACGGGAACCGGCACAATACGAGGTTCCATTATCGTCGCGGGAGGGCACAACCCGGCCGCCGGTTGCCAGATCCGCTAGCGCGCCCGTTCGAGCAAACGCGTCAGCGACTCGACGAGGTTCGGGATGCGGAGCTCCACCCGGAGCCCGTCTTCCACGACCCTCGTCCGGGCCTCGACTTCCAACCGGGTCATCTCCAAGCCAAGCCCGAAGGCTACCTCCATGGCCTGCACATCCGCGTCGGACCACACAGCATCAGGGGCGATCAACTCGACCGTTGCCTCGAAAGTCCCGTCGGCTTGCAAACCACCAGTGAGAACGGCGCTCTGGAGTGCCTGCAACTGTTGCGGATACTCGAGGGTTCCGCCGGCAAAGGTCTCCCACAACCGATAGCCCTCGCCGTGCTGGTTGATGAGCGCAGCACGTAGCGGGTCGGTGGCACGAGTCCCGGCAAAAAGTTCCGCCAGTCTGGTCTGATCGGGCGCCTCGTCCTGGTCCCCATGCAGTTGATCCACTGCTCGTCGTGCCATCGCCAATTCCGAGGTAGCGAACATGGCGCCCTTCCAACCAAAGAAAGCAGGGTTGAAGTCGCTCTGGTCGACATGAAACTGGTAAATCTTCTCCCCCTGATACCTGTGAACTTCCGATCCGGCCGACCAGTCCAGAACGAATCCGGCCAACCAATCGGCAAACACCAATCGGTTGCCGATGCTCTGCACGCTGACACTCACCAGGTGCAGATCGTCCCCTGCCGATTCGTGAGGATTCAGGGTCCAGGCAGCCACCATCGGCAGCATTCCTTCGATGTCTCTCCGAGCCTGGTCGTTCTGCGCACTCGTAAACCACGGCTGCACGAACGGCGGCAGTGATCCCTGGACGTCTGGGGGTATGCCCTGAACTGCCTCGATCAGTAACTCCACGAACCCCTCGGTGCCCGGATCATCAAGACGCAGAGTCCACTCAGCGTAGCCGGAGGCGCCACTACTCAACAGACGGGTCGGATCGAGCAACTCTCCTGGCCGGCTGAGCCACACTCCGAAGCCGATTGCGGAGGCAATGACCAGTACGATCAGCGCTCCGCCGGTTATCAAGCTTCCGATCAGGATGTTCTTTCCCCTGCTCGTCATCCTTCAATCATACGTCAGTCTGGTTGAGCAGACGATTGCAGAAACTTGTCTTCTGGTAAGACAGAAAGGAGGGGGCGTGTCCAAACTCGAAACAACTACGATGTCGTCCGATGGACAGGTCGTGATCCCTGAAAACGTCCGGTCGCGGTTTGGAACTTGAACTTGAACTTGAACTTGAACTTGAACTTGAACTTGAACTTGACGGGCGGCTTTTCATCCCGCCACCGTGCCGGTTGCCGCGTTGACCTGACTATTCCAACTAGTGTCCTCGGTCAGGCTTCCACCGCCGTTTCCAGTGCGCCGTGCCGATGATGGCCAGGAAAACGAGATGCAGCGCGGGGTCGAACCAGCCCAGATCTGTTTCGGTGGTGAGCACGGCCTCGAGTGCGCCGACCATGATAACCGCGAGCATCATCGCGGAATAGGAGGCCAGGCGGGGGATCAAGATCAGGCCGGCGCCGATGAATTCGAGAGCGCCAATGACGGGCGATAGAGCGGCCGGATAGCCGAAGCGCGTAAACCAGTACATCCATCCATCTAGGTTTTCTGGAACTTGCTGAGGTCCGCGCCCATCGTGAGCACTTCGAGGAGCGTCGCGGTGCGCCCAGCTGAGAGAGATCGCGCAGTCGAACGTGATCGGTGCACCCACCACGATGAAGCCCTTGCCGCTCGGATCCTACCCCGAAAACAAAGGGAGGTTCCGCACCTGGGCCGGAGCGTCGGCGAAACGTCGTGTACCCCGGCCGAAGAGTCCCGACACCCAAAAGCTCAGACTAAATCGATGATAGAGCCAGACAGCGTGGCTGATGATTTCGGGTGGAAAGCGATACCTGATGTAGCGGGATCGGCGAGTTTTCACCCCGTCAGTGTGCCGGCTGCCGAGTGAACCTGACGATACCAGTAAAAATCGTCGCAACCCCCGGGGCAAGCGGACATTCGAACAATCTCGACACGACTTCAGTGACGATCTGGCGACCAAAGCGGAGTTATGCTAGTCCCCTGACAGCCGGAGTTGTACTCAGCTTCGGTGTTGGTCTGACCATGCATCCAGAGCGGAGGATTCGATGTTGCAAACAAGAGCGATCTTGCTTTTTGTCTTAACTGCGGTCGTCGCGGTATGGGCGATGGGACTGCACGCGCAGAACAGAAACGCGCCCATGGCACGGTGGTGGGAACCTACTAACGATCCCCCGAATCCCTGGGTCGGGCAGGTGCTGCCGCTCCCTGGCGGTCGGAACTGGGGCTCCACGGCCGGCGTCGACGTCGACCCGACGAACGGTACCGTCTGGGTTATCGATCGATGCGGTTCTAATACCTGCGTTGGTTCGGAACTGGATCCGATCCTCCAGTACGACGCGAGTGGCACGTTTCTGAAAAGCTTCGGCAGTGGGATGTTTGCATTCCCTCACGGCATCCACATCGATCTGGAAGGGAACGTATGGGTGACCGACCCGCTGCCGGCGGATGGGAGAGGGGCCGGCGGGGATGTGGGTCAACAGGTCACGAAGTTTAGTCCGAACGGTGAAGTCCTCATGGAATTGGGGACGAGGAAGGTAACTGGGAGGGGCACGAACACGTTCAGCTCGCCCTCCGATGTGGTTGTCGGGAGAAACGGCGACATCTTCGTGGCGGACGGACATGCCGAAGGCACGAACGAGCGCATCGTGAAGTTCGATCGGAACGGAACGTACATCATGGAGTGGGGGGTACCGGGCTTTGGGCCTTGTGGGACCAACCAGTTCTCGAGCCTTCACGCGCTTGAGATCGACTCCCAGGGCAGGCTCTTCGTTGGGGATCGCGACAACAACCGCATTCAGATCTTCGACCAGGACGGCAACTTCCTGGAATGCTGGTTCCAGTTCGGACGCCCGAGTGGGATCCACATCGACGCCAACGACATCATATACGTGGCTGACTCCGAATCGAGTACCGAACTTCCCGACTATGGCGGTCCTCCGAGCCCGTTCATGCGCGGGATCCGGGTGGGAAGCGCGAAGGACGGGTCCGTGAATTATTTCATCCCGGACCCAAACCCCGGAGGCGGCAGCAGCGCGGCCGAGGGGGTTGCCGCCACTGACGATGGCATCATTTTTGGCGCAGAAGTGGGCCGCCGCCAGGTAGTGCGCTACGAGCGACGATAGGGTGACGAACTGCTGTGAGAACCGGAAGGCCTTTCAAAGAAAGGCACATGGAAGTGTAGGCGACTATCCAGTCATGTGGATCGAGACGCCTTTCGATACGTAGCTGCCGAGTTGGGTGCCAGGGGTCATTGGTTGTCCAATTCAGCCGTCCAGTTGACGATGACGGTCACGGGTGGTGGATCGAGGCTCGGTCGTCTCAGCAGAAAACGGTTCCCATCGGCAGTCACAGCATAGTGGTTTCGACTGTCCAGCATCCCCATCGTCGTCGAATCAAAAACCGGTTCTGGCCTGCCGAACTCGAGGCCCGAAGGGCCGGCATCCACCTGGACCGCCATGCCGCCACCGTCGCTCTTATAGAACAGTTCCCCTCCGTCACTCCTCCATCTTGGATGCGACTCGTTTTGACCGTCTGAGACGCGTCTGCGGTCGGACGCGTCCGGGAACCGCGCCACATAGATACTTTCTCCACCAGCTTCTGCCGAACTGTAGGCGACCCACTCACCGTCTGGCGAAAAGTGTGCGGCACGCTCGTTATAGCTTGGATCGTTCAAGAGCGGCCAGGCGTCGTCCCCGGAAACGGGCAAGACCCACACGTCCCCTGCCTGGCCGAGATCAAACAGAATGAACTCTCCGTCAGGCGACCAATCCATGGGAATCGGCCCCCGGGCCATCACCTCGGCAGCTTCCCAAAGATGCTCGTCCTGGTCCGTACGGATGTTCTTCTTCCAGATACCCCACTTCCCGTTCTGGTAGGACGAATAGGCGATTTCCTGGCTGTTGGGTGACCAGACCGGGTCGGCATCGAACGAAGGCGTTGACGTGAGCCGCGAGGGGACACCCGTTCCCATATCGATCAACCAGATATCGACATTCCCGCTCGCTGGATCCTTGCGGTTCACCGCAATCTGTTGCCCGTTTGGTGACAGGGACGGGTTCAGATACTCACCTGTTTGTGGCTGAGGAACCCGTCGGATTTCGTTTCCTTCGCGATCGAACCACACGAGTTGTCCATCCACGCGGTTCCCGGACCGAAACGCGAGAACACCGTTGGTCGAAACCGAAAACGGTATGTCATTTCCTGAAACGACCCCCGGAGAGGACACCTGGGGACCGATTGGGCGTGCTTCTCCCGTGATCTCTAGGCGATCGACGGCAAACGGCTGCGCCGTCAATACGCCCCCTCTCACGAACAGGACATGTCCGTTCGCGTACACGGCCTTGTTGGAAGCGCGGTCGACCTTCATCAGCGGCTGCGTTTCCGGGGAGTCCAGGGATGCCACGTAAATCGTCCTGTCCTCAACATCAGCGGAGGTGGCCGAATAGAGGAAATGAATCCCATCGGGCAGGAAGTACGGACTCCTGCCCGGCGTCGCCGCCTCCAGCGGGACGGGTTGACCACCCAGGTCCGATACGCGGTGAAAATCCCGGTCGGAGAAAATGATGTCCCCTTCGGAGTTCCATGTACCTCCTGTAGGGCGCCCCACAGCGCAGACCATCAGGGGAGCCGCACCGGAGAGATCCGCAACCCGGAGGGCTGTCTGTGTGAAGAATCCGATGGACTGCCCGTCAGGCGACCAGAACAAGAATCGGGTGGCACCCTGGGTGCCCGCCAGCATCCGCATCTCACCCGACCCGAGTTCGCGGACCCATACCGCCGGCCGACCGTCGGAACCTGGCGCGAGAAATGCAATTCGTTCGCCCTCGGGTGAGATAGCCAGCACGTCCCCGAGAGCCCCTGGGGGTTGGTCGAAGGAGAATCGGAATGCCGTCTGCTCCTGGGGTGCGGTAGAGAAATGAGCCACGGCCAGGATCAGTGTTGAAATCAGAAGGACTCCAATCGCGGACCAGAAGATGAGTTCCCGGCCTTTTGACGAAGTTTCTACGGACGCCGTTCCTACCTGCGCGCTGCCATCTGTGATCCATTTCAATTCGCGCATCAGGTCCGTTGCGGTTTGACACCGGTCTTCAGGACTCTTGGCGAGGCATGCCTTGATGACCTGATCGAGCATGGGAGGCGACACGGGCTGAACCTCGGTGACCGGCGCAGGCTGCTGGTTCATGATCGCCCCGACCAAACTCGCCTGACTCGCCCCCTCGAACGCCTTCTTCCCGGTCACCATCTCGTACACGACCGCACCGAACGCAAAGATGTCGGTCCGGGCGTCGGCTTCCTTGCCTTCCAACTGCTCGGGTGCCATGTACTGGAGCGTGCCGATGATCGTGCCTTCAGCAGTGAGTGGTGCTGACGGGTCCTGCGTGGGCATCTGCGATAGCGGTGAGACCTGCGCGTCATCACCCTTGAGCTTTGCCAAACCGAAGTCGAGCAGCTTCACACCCGCCGACTTCGTGATCATGATGTTGCCGGGTTTGAGATCCCGATGGACTACGCCCTGTCGATGCGCTTTGTCCAGTGCGTCCGCAATCTGGATGGCGTATTCGAGAGCCTGATCGAGTGGCAGCCGTCCCTTCTCCAACCGCTGCTGTAGCGTGTCGCCATCCACGAGTTCCATGACGAGGTAGTGAATCCCGTCCTGTTCGCCTACGTCGTGGAGCGTGCAGATGTGCGGGTGGTTCAGGCTGCTGACGGCTTTGGCTTCACGCTCGAAGCGTTCCCGACGTTGCGGGTCGTCTGCGAGGTATTCAGGGAGGACTTTGATGGCGACTGTGCGGTCGAGGCGGGTGTCGGTGGCGCGATACACCTCTCCCATACCGCCAGCACCGAGTTGGTCGGCGATTTCGTATGGGCCGAGTCTTGTACCTGCTGATAGCGCCATAGTGTTGGGACCCGGATGGGGACTTCCTCTACTTCTTGTCGGACCGGAATCTGGTCTCGCTCGTGGGGGCTCCGTGGGGCCCGCGCCAGCCCGAGCCGTTCTTCGACAAGCAGTGGGAGGTCTATCACGTCTCGCTCCGGCCGGGGCTGCGATCTCCATTCGCGCCCGATGACGAGTTGTCTTCGGACGACGACGCGGACGATGCGGACGACGACGAGATGGACGAAGGCGCCCCGATCACCATCGAAACGGCCGGACTGGCTCGGCGTGTGAAGCGTGTGCCCGTGCCGGCAGGCAACTACTCGGGCCTCGAAACCAACGGGAAAGCGCTCTTCTTCTCAGGTCGTGATGCGGACGGGGAAGGCGGAACGCGTCTCGAAGCCGTTGCGATCAGCAATGACGACGCTGAGATCGTGACCGTGGCTGACCGTGTCCGCCGGTGGGAGCTGTCGGGAAGCGGTGATCACCTCTTGATTGAGCAAGGAGGCAGCTTTGCGGTTGTGGATGCACGCGCCGCCACGGCGGATTCGCTGGCTGACCATCGGGTAGACCTCTCCAACTGGGCGTTCGCCATAGATGTTCGTGAAGACTGGCGAGAGATCTATCGGGACCTTTGGCGTCAGGAACGCGACTGGTTCTACGACCCCAACATGCACGGCGTGGACTGGGACGGGGTGTACGACAAGTACATGGCACTCGTCGAGCGAGTCACGACGCGTGACGAACTGAACGACGTGATCGGGCGTGTGGTCGGTGAGCTCTCCGCCCTGCACACGCGGGTATCGGGCGGCGACGTACGGACGGGCGACGACAACGTCCAAGTGCCGTCTCTGGGTGCGCGGATCATGCGGACCGCGGAGGGCGACAGGATCGACTACATCTACCAAACGGACCCGGACTATCCGGAAGAAATGTCCCCGTTGGCCGATCCCGACCTCGGCATCTCCGAGGGTGACGTCATCACCGCGGTGAACGGGCGGAGCGTTCTGGACGAGGTCGACATCGGGGCGTTGCTGCGGAACCAGACTCGGCCGGTTCGGCTCGCACTGCGCGGCAGCAACGGAGAGGCACGCGAGATCATGGTCACTCCGACGACGAACGAGAGGAACATCCGTTATGCGGACTGGCAGTACACGCGCCGCCTCGAGGTCGAGGAAGCCGGCGAGGGTGAGATCGGGTACGTGCACCTCCGCGCCATGGGCGCCGGGAACCTCCGCGAGTGGTACCGACAGTTCTACCCGGTCTTCAACAGGCCGGGCCTGATCCTGGACGTGCGCCGGAACAGCGGCGGAAACATCGACAGCTTCATTCTAGAGAAGCTCATGCGGCAGGCGTGGATGTACTTCCAGAGCCGTGAGGGTGTGACGTACTGGAACATGCAATACGCGTTCCGTGGCCACATGGTCGTGATCATCGACCAGAACACCGCGTCTGATGGCGAGGTGTTCGCGGATGGTTTCCGCAGACTCGGCCTGGGTGAGGTCATCGGCATGCGGAGTTGGGGCGGCGAGATCTGGCTCTCCAACAACACACGGGCGAGTGACTCAGGCCTGGCGCGGACGCCTCAGACCGGAGTCTTCGGTCCGGAGGGGGAGTGGCTCATCGAGCAGATTGGCGTCATACCCGACATGGAGGTCGACAACCTCCCCCACGCCACATTCAACGGAGAGGATGCACAACTCGACGCCGCCATTCGCTACTTGCAGCAGAAGATTGCTGAGGACCCGCGGCATGTGCCGCAGCCTCCGGCGTATCCGAATCGAGGGTTCCCGTACCGTACCGAAGACGATGCGGGGTCGGGCAGCCGAAGGCCGGGCGGCCGCTGAGCGCCCGCGCCGAGCGCGATTTCAATCAAGGGGAGGTGTAGGTGTTTGCGGCGCGGGGATGGAATCCCGGATGGGGTGGGCTCGTCCCCGCTAGGAACATTCCCGACGAGATGCACGTTTCCGTATAGGCGATCTATGAAAGGGGATGTCAAGAGAAACACCTCCCCGACGGGCTACCAGCCGGACACAGAATAATTGTCGGGCAGCCAGCCTCACTGTTCCGTTAAGCGAATTCCGAGTCGGGCAACTTCAAGAACAAGCCGTCGATCGAATAGACAGTCGTTCGAAAACTGAACAGCAATAATTTGGATCGGTGATGCCGACCATAGATCTATCTGAGCCTCGGTGGGCTATCGCTGTTTCGGGTCGTGCGAGGGGGGATAGAGACTATATGGTGTCCTGCAAAAATGATGCTGCGGACAACGCCTATACCAGATCCTCACCCTCGATCCGTCCGTTTCCGTTCCTGTCGGTTTGTGCCTGTTCAGGTTTTGCCGCCAGGGAATCAGAAACGGCTATGTCGTTGCATTCAGTTTCTTCGGGTCGAACGTCTCTCCTTTCTTCCACATCGTCAAAGCCACGGTTGCGATCTTGCGTGCCACGGTCAGCCGAGCCATTTCCGGTCGCATGCCCTTCCCCTCGAGACGGTCCAGATACGGCTGCCAGAAGTGGCTCACACCGCCGGGGGTGGCAGCCGAGATGAAAGCGGTCTTCAGGCGTCGGTTACAGTTCCGGTTCAGTCCCCGCGTGGCCACGGGTTTGGATCGCCGTACGACACGGCCCCCTCGCAGTTCGTACTCGGCACTGCTGTGCGTGACCACGGCCAAGCCGCTGTAGCTCCAGAACTGCCGCTTGGTCCGGAAACGATATGGCGTATCAGCCGTAGCCACGATCTGTGCCGATCGGATCGGACCCAGCTGAGGAATCGTCCGTAACAGACCTACGGCGCGGTGGCGCCGGCCTTCGGCGATCAACTGGGCTTTGGCTTGCTTCCGCAGCTCCCGGACCTGGTCCAACTGTTCGTACAGCCACGCCACACGCTGACGCATCCCGGCTTCGGGCAGCTTACCGAGCCACTGCTCTCGCTGTCTCACCGAGTACACTCCGATTCCTGCGGTTCGGATGCCACGACTCCGATACATCGATTTGATTCGGGTCATCGTCCTTTGCGTATCGACGGAGAACGTCTCATACGCACGCACCATTTGTTTGAGTCTCCGTGTCTTGTCGTGTCCGTGCCAGACTGACTCCACCAGTCCGGCTCGCAACAACTCTGCCAGCTTCCTGGCATCGATCTTGTCTCCCTTCGACCCGGCAGTCAGTAGTTTGTTCCGTCGCGGATTGCACACCACCACTTCCTTAACGAGATCCCGAATCACTTCGTGCAGCCACTCGGCTTGCGTGGTCTCCTCCAGCGTCACATGCACCGGTCCGCTCACACCTTCGATCATTCGCCGGATCGCCGCTGCCTCGGTCCCCACGATCGTCTCCATCACGGTCTTGCCTTCGGCGTTCACTACCGCAACCACAGTCGTTGCCTGGTGGACATCCATCCCCATATACTTGTCTCGTTTCATTACAACGCTCCTTTCTGGGATCAACGCTGTTACGTTGATCAGGTTTGTTGAGAGTTTTCTCTCAACAAACCCCCAG
>CBDBIN010000003.1:0-21544 GCA_965206125.1 Terriglobia bacterium | reverse complement strand
TCCGACGACGGGGCTCGACGCCTGAACCCCCCTCGATGTGACCTGGCGATAGATCGCCAGGGCATCTTTGCAGATGAAGCAGATCGATACGCCCTCGCCGACGTTCCCTTCAGGTACCCAGGAATCGTGACCCTCTTTCGGGAACTCCTGCAGCATCATTGACGCGCCTCCGTGTTGAAGGCAGCACCAGCGAAGCTTGCCCTCCACTACCCATTCCTCAGTCATCTCGAAGCCAAGTCCATCGACGTAATAACGGACGGACCGTTCCATGTGCGATACCCGAAGAAACGGCACCGCCTGTTTAACGTTGGCTGAGGTCTTTGTTTCAAGATCCATCGTTCGAAATCGTCGCCCACAGCTGGTCATTTCGAAAGGGGTACCAAACCGGTGTCAGATGAAGCGAACCGTCGACATCCCGAGTTACCAGCACGGTGTAATGTCTTCCCGCGAGGAGCGTTCTCGCCCAGTCACTCAGTTCCTTCATTCCGTTTATCTCCGAAGGGCCGTCAGCTTCAGGGTTTTGAAAGAGTGTACGTCGTCAGGAGCAGCCATTTGTGATGAGAAACTCCGGCCACGGACGATCAGTTTGTTGGATTGAAGGAGATGCGATATGCCTCTGACCTTACGAAATTTGCTGCTTTGCGATTTCCGGCTTCGCCCCAATACCCTATCGCGACGTTGACTACGTAGGCGTTGGGCCATCCCGGCGCGGAAACCAGGAACGGTCCTTCCTCCATATGCCCTTCGCCTGAATATGGAACGGCCACGGACGCCGACCAGACCAGGTCGGAATCAGCGTCGGGACGCACGCCAAATGTTACCTGGTACAGCGCACTTCTATCGTCGGAGTTTTCGAAACTGATCCACTGGGAGTCCGGAATAACGCTGTCGATCATCAAATTCAATTCCGAGAGGTTTTGATAAGGTACAGGCTCATCGAAAAACACTTGGCGCTGTGGAATGGAACCACTGGTGTTCGCCACAGTCAAAGTCCCAATGATCGAATCCCGGCTCTGCGGCGCCACATCCCAGCGCCAGGCCGCGCGGTTCTCGGCAACACTCACTTCGTTTTCGGTAGTGCCAGTGCCAGCCGTCATTTCTTCCGATTGGGGCTTCACGAAGCGCAGGACCGCAGCAGAGCCCAAACCACCCGAATACCTTCCTATGGGAACGTCATAAAGGCCGGCATCTCTCAGGAGTCTGTTTCGGTCAGGGTCTTCGGAGCTGGAGACATACTTCACCAGCAAGTCAGAATCTCGTTGTTCAAATTCGATCTCAAGGTTCGCCCTTCGAAGGTCTTCTGCAAGTTGCCGCTTCTGTCCCGGCACAACAATCCATGCGTAAAAGAGGAGCGCAAGGACGAGAAGAATCGCCACGATCGCCGCAGCCACACCGAGCCTCCGTCCGACTCGAACGGACCTGATCATTTCATCGAAGACCGCATCATGCTGCGGACGCCACTCAGACGTATCCGATAAGAATCGGCGCATGTCAGCAAGGTATGTGTCGACACGTCCGAAGTGTCTGTCCGAATAGGCAAGTAATTGATCGAGCAGCTCTTTCTCAGCTCCCAAAGATGTCACCGTATATACCTCTTTGTCCTTTATGTCAGCTGTTGCCGCGTAACGGATGGTCGGCTCTCCAGCTATAAACCGGATTTCATAACGCTGAGGCCGAATCGAGGGGGACCCTTCATTCATCGACCAGGAACGCGGTTAAGGGAAGCCCCTCCTCATAAATCGCTTTCTTGTACGCCTTGGTCGCCGGATGCTCGCCATTCGGTTCAAGTAGTAACTCGGTTCCGTCCGGCTCCTCAGGCGACACCACGGTCACGTACCGCGTGTCCCCCATAGGGATGTCTCTCTTTTTGACGAAACCAAGTACGTCCGTATAGAACGACAGAGCTTTGTCCAGATCGGATATGTAGACGCTTTCAAGTTTGATCTTCATTGCAAGACCTCGACTTCATCAGATTGTTATTCCAGCTTTGGGCCATGCGGCGTCCAACGTCTTGCTATTGTGGCTCACCTGCGGCGGGCACTCGAACTCGATTCGAGAATAACCGTGGCCGCCGGCTGCTACGGCCGCTTGTTCGGCGGCCCATTCGTGAGCCGGGCATGCCTCACGTCACGGCCTTGGCTGGTGTGGCCAGTGACCGTCGCCACTCTTAGGCTACGAGTTGGTTGATACGCTGCCATACCACAACTCAACAAAGCCGGTCTGGTAAGCAACGACGTCCTTCAGACGCCATCTCTTTTCGATACCGGTGTTACCGAATAGAGACAGCCCATCGCCCAATAGAATGGGCGCAATCGACAATATGATTTCATCCACCAAGCCGAGCCTGAGGAAGCTCTGGCACAACATCGCCCCTCCCACGAGCCAGATGTTTCCGTATCGAGGCGCGAGTCTCTCATCAACCAATCTCTTGAGATCACCTGAATAGAACTCCACGCTCGTCCTCGTGGCCGGCAGTTCTCTGTTGGTTACCACGACGGTCGGCGTCTCGCCATATGGCCAGCCAAGTTGAAGTGCGTGTTCATATGTGCGAGAACCTAGCACAAAGCAGTCTATTGCTTTGACGACCTCTTCGGCACTGTCTTCGGAAACCCCTGCTTCGTAGACATCTCCAGAACTGTTGAGCCACGAGACACTGTTGTCGTTCCTAGCGATGAAGCCATCAAGACTTGAAACCACGTGCAGCGTTACCGTCGGTCTGTTTGAGCTCCTGTCACTGCGCAACATATTTCCTCACCAGTGCGGCCGACATCGACTGCGCCTATGCTCTCTTCGTGATCGCATTCGTGAGTCTCGTCCGCTGAACGGATTTGTCAATGAGCTGCAGGCCGTGCGATGGGCAGCACCGACCTACAGCGTAAACAAAGACTGGCGCTGCCATCGCGTTTTCGGCCGCTTCATGCCGTCGTTAGGCGGTGTCTGTCAGCCCCAATCGGTTGTTACGCCGCCCGTCTGTGCTCGACCAGTAGATCCTCGATCACTCGCCGAGTTCCTTCGTAGAGGGCGACCTGAGACTTGTCGGTCTTGCGAAGTGTGATCGCGGCCTTCCATAAGGCCCATCCTCGCGCCCGAGTCCAAGTCGCATTGTCGAATCGCAGAGGTTCCCGGAACGTTTCTCGACTTTTGCCGGAAAAGAAGGTCCACGCTATCGTCAAATCACACGCAGGATCGCCCACGCCCATACAGCCAAAATCGATCGCTCCACTCAAGCGGCCGCCTGAAACAAGAAGGTTCGTCGGACTCATATCTCCGTGCACCCAGACAGGAGCGCCCTCCCATTCGGTCTTCAAGGCTGAGAGCCAGACCGATATCGCTTCGCCGGCACGAATCACCTCCTCCAGGCTCGAAATCGCGTCACGTGCCTCGCCTTCGTAGATAGCAAGTGGTCCGCCGCGGAAGAAATTGTGAGGTCCCGGTGCTGGGCCTCCGGTAGAATCCGCTCGCTGCAGTGCGACGAGGAATTGACCTAGCATCTTCGCAAAGTCATTGCGATCATCGACGCGTCCAATAGCCGCAGGCTCGCCCTCAAGCCATCGATAGATCGACCATTTCCACGGATAGCCGCCACCGGGCTCTCCCATCGCCAGAGGAACAGGAATCGGAAGTGGTAGAGTTGGAGCGAGTTCCGGCAACCACCTGTGTTCCTTCTCTACTTGCAGCGCATAGCACTGCGCAGTCGGGAGCCGTATCAACATGGCCGGTCCAAGACGGAAGGTTCTGTTGTCGCGCCCGTCGCGTACGACAGGCTCTATGTCGAGATCGCACCACTCAGGGAATTGCTCGGCCAACAAGCGGCGAACCATTGCCCTATCCACTTCCAACCTCTTCACAGTGGTTCCTTCAAGTGGTCACTTCTGGCGGCCTAACGGGCTGGAGATAACCCGCGCCGCCAGCAGAATGTTCTCGCGAGATCCACGCGCGCGACAAAGCGAACACCACGCAGCGGAGCCGACAACCGCGGCGGTGGGTTCATCGCCGTGTTAGCCAGCTCTGGCCACACAGTTCGACCTGGCCTTGGCGGCCCTCTATTTCTTGTTGGCCTTTGATGCGCAGGTCAGCTCGTAGGATTCCTCCAACCACGCCTCCCAGATGGATTTGGGCAGTGGCTCTTCAGCGGTGAAGCGAGTCGTCACCCATCCAGTGGATCCCACCTCAAAGCGTTTCGGATCTGTTGTCGCGAGCTTCCTGGCGTGGGGCATAGAGCGCTTAAGCTTGAACATGGCCTTGAAGCCCTGCCCCTTGGCCCCCGGTCCAATGTACAAAAACGCGCCACTCCCTGCTTTGAAAGAGCTCTGGTTGCAAGACGTCCCTTTGGCCACGGCCGGGAACGTCACGGCTTTCTTCCGAATCGGATCCGTGGGATCTGACGCATCGGCCAATGGAGTTCTCCTTTGCTCTGTCTCGCTAACTGCGGCGAATAACCTGCAGGCTGCGACTCAATGAAGACCGCCGGCGAAGGCGGCGCACATGCAGACTGTCAGGTTCATTCGCTTGTTGAGAGGCGCACATGAGGTCCGATCGATTCACAGTTGCTCCCCGTGTCCGACGGTCGACCTGAAGTAGAGGGGCTGGCCTACCGCCAGGCGTCCACACCGAATCACGGTGCCGTAAACCCCTGCCTTGTTGTCCCTCTCGCGAACCACCGCTTTGAGCACTTCCGGGGCGGGGTGCGCCGAGTCTGGATCGAAGTTGACCATCGAGCAGCGCTCGTCGCGATTGGTGATTGCGATGGTGGCGGCTGCGGCGCCTTCTCCGAATGAAAGCACACCTCCCACCCATGCGTCCTCCTCGAAGGGATCGGATGGCAGCGACGAGATCAGAATGTTTGGTCGGAATCTTCGGACGTCTGGACGGTGCCCAACGAGCTTTGCAATCTCGCCGACCGTGGCAGAAGTGATCGCCGAGACGCTCGCTTCGTCGAAGATGCCACGGTTGAGGTGGGTCATCTCGACCAGCGATCCATGCCGGCGGCCGACCTCGGCGGCGAGTTCCTGGCTGAACAGAGCCAGTTCCTCTCCCCCTGGCGTGCGCACATGCGTCGGAGGACTTCCAGCGGCGTCAGCTCCCCGACGCACCGGTGCGAACAGAATCAGCTCTGGAAGCTTGGAGGCGGTCAGCCAGGGGAACCCGCCGTGATCGTCAATCCGACGAAGTGCCAAGCGCCGGTCGCCGCCAAGACCGTGCCAGCCAAGCTCGGCTACCTCGAGAGCTTCGCCGCACATGGACTTCACAGGGTACCGGAAGAGCGCCTCTACCTCACCAACCTTGATAGTCATGTTCGATCTCGTCCGCCCAACGGATTGTGGCTCACCTGCGGCGGCCACTGCGTTTCACTTCAAACGAATACCGTGGCCGCCGCCTGGTGCAGCCACGGGTTAGGCGCCACTGCCGAGACCGCTAACCTACTACCGGGCTGCACCCGACCAGAGGCCGGTGGTTTGGTTGTCACTGTTCCAAATCGCTCGGGCTAGAAGCCAGGCTCCATCCGGGCGGCGACGCCAGATCCACACTGCGGTGCCGTTGTCCCGTGTGGCTGTGCCACCGCCTCTCGGAGTCGTATCCATCGTCCAGTCGAAGCGATCGTACGCCCAGTCGCCTGCCACCTCCAGCTCCTGTGAAGATGTTTCAATGCGGGATTCCGCGGTATCGAAACCCACCGTCCACCAGGAGCGAACCGCCTGCTCGCCCGCCACATTCGGTTGATTCGGTGGCATAACCATAACGTCGGTGCTGACCGTTTTCGCCATCTCGTCTGCATCAGCTCGATTGAATGCATCGAGGTGCTGTTGTCTTAGACTTGCAATTGCTTCTGCATCGCTCATATCTGCCCCCCGGCGTGCGCCTAACGGATTGAGGCTCACCTGCGGCGGCCACACGTTTGAAAATCAAGAGAACACTGTGGCCGCCGTCTGGTGGAGCCGCTTGATACTCATGAAGGCCCCCAAAGCTGCCCGCCAGGCGGGCAGGCTGGAAAGGTAACCAAACCGATTCCAAGAAGGGGGCTTTCTGAATGCGATTCTATACCAACCAACATGAGTACTACTGCGGGATCGACCTGCATGCACGGACGATGTGGATTTGCATCCTCGACTCGACCGGAGAAGTCTTGGTCGACAAGAACGTCAGTGCCGGACCCGAGGAGTTTCTGAGAGTGATCGAACCCTATCGATCCGATGTGGCCGTTGGCGTGGAATGCATTTTCACTTGGTATTGGCTGGCGGACCTGTGCGAGCGGGAAGAGATCCGGTTCGTGCTGGGTCACGCCCTGTACATGAAAGCGATTCACGGTGGGAAAGCCAAGAACGACCGGATCGATGCCTACAAGATCGCTGTGCTACTGCGCGGCGGCATGTTGCCCCAGGCCTACGTGTATCCGGAACCGATGCGCGCCACGCGGGATCTGCTCCGTCGCCGGCTGTATCTGGTCCGTATCCGCGGTGAGCTGCTGACTCACATCCAGAACACGAATCACCAGTACAATCTCGGCCCGATTCCATCGAAACTCCAATACCCATCCAATCGCGACGGATTCGTCGAACGATTCACCGATCCGAGCGTCCGGAAGAGCATGGACGCGGATCTGGAACTGATCGGTCACCTGGAACGCGTGATCCATGCGATTGAGGTCTATGTCCTCAAGCAAGCCCGCCAGCACGATCCCGGAGCCGTTCATCTGTTGCGGTCCATCCCGGGTATCGGCAAGATCCTGGCGCTGACGATTCTCTATGAGATTCAGAACATCGACCGATTCGAACGCGTTCAGGATTTCGTCTCCTACTCCCGGCTAGTGAAGTGTGCCAAGGAGTCGGCCGGCAAGAGAATCAGCTCCAGTTCCGGCAAGAAGATCGGTAACGTCCATTTGAAGTGGGCGTTCTCTGAAGCTGCCGTTCTGTTCCTGCGGCAGAATCCCGATGGCCAGAAATTCTTGGCTCGGCTCAGCCGCAAGCACGGCAAACCGAAAGCATTGAGCATTCTCGCTCACAAGATCGGCCGCATCACCTATCACCTGATGCGGAGGAGGACGAACTTCGACATGCGAAAGTTTCTTGCGGCTTGACGGAAGGGAGCGGGAGAACCCTTTGCCTAACTGGCGTCGCTACGGTCTCATCCTCCATCGAGAATCATCATGCGTGCGGCACCGACCGCGATCACCGATTCTCATGGACCTTAGACCAGACAGCCATCTCGCTTGATTGGTTCCCGCTCCCGTTCCGACCCGACTGGTGCTCTGCCCCTCACCCGAGCCTGGAGCTAACTGGCGGCACACGCCGACACTTGAGTAGGACGGTACGAGGGTACTGATGAATTTCTAGGTCGCGGTTCGATCCTGAACCGCAGTGCTGAGTCTTGACAGCGCTTGAACCTCAATAGGTGTTTGGTGCAGCGCATCTCGGCTGCACCGGCAATCGAATCCAAGTCGGAGCACGTCTCTCAACTTCGAATTGGCTCACTGTCGTGAGCCATGAGGATTGGTGTCGCTCTTGACTCTACGGGGCCTTATAGGTGTTAGGCGACCCTTGTGAAACAATCCCAGGGTATCTACCTGACCGATAGGACTTGAATTGGTGATTTGCCGGGTATCAATGCCGGCAGATTTCTGAAGTGGAGTGGCATTACCCAGGTGAGTACTCTGGTTCTGGGAAGGACTTGGAAGCGGATGGCTGCTTTCAATACGATCTGAAGATTTCTACTGCTACTCGTCATCGAGATTTCGTGAAGGATTTCCTCACGTAGGGAGAGAAGGAGATTGAGTGTGAAGACAAAGTGCCCGCCGGATATTTCCTCTAGGCCGCTGAGTATTACTGTGGATCGCCAAATGAAGGCGGATGCTGCTTTGATCTACGAAGCGTGGACCGAGAAATTCGACTGTTGGTTTGCAGAACCAGGGGATCTGATTATGGTCCCCGAGATCGATAGGCCCTGGTTCTTCAAGAACCGAAAGGATTGGGGGAGTCACCCTCATTACGGTCCAGACTGTGTGAAAAGTCCAAGTCGTGGATCGCTGATCCGGCAACACCGAAGGGCAAGCACGATGACGGACCCGTGGCGACGCAGATCACTCGGGGCTGCCAGCCTTTTCGGTGGCGTGAGGTGTTGCTGTGACTGGGAAACGCGGGATGGAGGCGGATTGTTGCGCCAAAAACGGGCGGATTACCCGGTCAAACCGCTGCGACGGCAATCAAGGCGGGAATTCCTACGAGGTTGATTGCGCGGCGCATGTTGTAGGCCAAGGCGGTGAGGCTGAACTCCCCGCGGACATTGCCGAGTCGGCGCGTCAGGAACGCGCCTTGGCCCATCCACTGCTTGATCGAACCGAAGGGATGCTCGACCGACTCCCGGCGACGATCCATCACCTCGGGCCGGGCGGCGAGACGGTTCGCCATGCGCTCCATCGTTGCTTCGTTCTCGAAGCGCGTGATGCGCCGATAGGTGTTCTTGGTACATCGTTCGCGTAGACCGCAGCCTCTGCATGCGGCGCGGTTGGCGTAACTGACAAGATACGTGCCTGTGCGCGACTGACCGACGCTTCCGCGATACAACGGCACCAGGCGCTCACCAGCGGGGCACCGGTAGGTGTCCGTGGAGTCGTCGTATTGGAAATCGGACTTCGGAAAGTGGCCACTGCGTCTGGCCGTGCTCCGGTCGGGCTTCGGAACGTAGGGCGTGATCCCGGCGGCTTCGCAGTCCTCAATGTCTTCGATCTTGTAGTAGCCTCGGTCCGCGACCGCGTCGATCTCGTCGACAGCCAAGTTCTCCCGAGCCGCTGTGGCCGTCTCCGCGAGCAGACCGAGGTCCGAGACCTTGCTATGGACCTGCTGTTCGGCGATCAGGTTGTGCTCAGTGTCGACAGCGATCTGGACGTTGTAGCCGACTCCGACCCGTGTCCCGGAATGCATTGACCGGGAGTCCGGATCCGTAAGCGACAGCTGGGCTTCTCCGGTATCGTCCAGCGTCTGCCGATGCCCCTCCAAGGTCTCCTTTCTCTTACGGATCGATGCGATCTTCTCCTGAAGATCCGCCACGGCAGCCGCTCTGCCGCCGGCATCATCCGCGTCGGCCTCGTTCACCTGGTCGAGGTAGCGGTCGAGTCGGTCGTCGATACGCTGCAGGTCCGTCTTCAGCTTGGCCCGCGTGAAGTTGCGGTCCCGGTGGTTCACCGCCTTGATGCGCGTGCCGTCCACGGCGATCAACTCCCGCCCGTACAGGTCGAGTTCCCGGCACAACCGCACGAACCGCCGAAACACCGCCCGGAACGCATGCCGATTGTCGCGCCGGAAGTCGGCGATCGTCTTGAAGTCGGGCTTCAGCTGGCGTAGCAGCCAGATCGCCTCGAGGTTGCGATGCGTCTCTGTCTCCAGCCTGCGGCTCGACCGAATACGATTCAGATACCCGTAGATATACAGCTTCAGCAGATCCGCGGGATCGTAGCCTGGACGGCCCTTGTCGTTGGGCCGAACGCGCTGGAATCCAGCCGCCTCAAGGTCGAGACCGTCGACGAATGCATCAATGAAACGGACCGGGTTGTCCGGTCCCACGTAGTCGTCCACAGTATCGGGCAGAAGCAGAAGCTGGGAACGGTCTTCACCGGTGATATGTGCCATGACACATTTTACCAACCGCCATGGGGAACCTGATGCCAGTTCACCGACTCCCGCCCGGCTGTCGCCGACTTTTCACACAGTCTGGGTCGCTTTGTGGAGCTGGAGCAAAATCGACTCGTAGTGACGACTTGGCTGACAGGGAAGGGGGGAACAGAAGGGGCGGAGACGATCATCCGTATTGAGCTTACCTCAGAGGATGGCGCCACTCTCCTGCATTTGACACATTCGGGATTTCCAGATGAGGCATCGCAGAAAGGCCACTTGGACAACTGGCCAGAGCCTTTGGAGTGTCTAGACGCTGCTTTATGTAAGTGAGCACTTTTTCCGCTTAATGCGCGCTTACGTTATCCTGCTGGATCCTGCCGGATAGAGTCACCAGGTTAGACTAGGAAATCGAGGCTCCTGACGGCGTTGGGTCCCCGGTTCAGCGCATGGGTGTAGATCATCGTCGTCCGAACGTCGCGATGGCCGAGCGGTTCCTGGACCGTTCGTATGTCGTCGCAATCTTCCAGAAGGTGCGTCGCGAACGAGTGACGGAATGTGTGGCAGCCAATGCTGTTTCATTGCGAGGGCGTTACGACACCGAAGACGGCGCCGTTCCGTCGAAACCCTTCGGGCCGATGGGGTTGCGGGCGATCTCTTTGTCGGAAGCCGTCACCGATGAAAGAGCATCGCTTTCCGCCTCCCTCCTCGACCTCGCCCGCAAGACCCATCGGCGATGGTACCGATAGCACTGTTACAGGCCACTAGCTAGTCGAGTTGCTCGACGACGATCCTGGTTTCGTGGGGACCCAACCGAACGTTGATCTCCCAGCAGCCAGGGCTCGGATAAACGAGATACATCATCACGAACGCGTATCGGTCCATGATCTCCGGGGTGGCCCCGCCCGGCGTGACGGAATATTCTCTTGCGTCGGAGGCCACGACGCGCTCGATCGGTGAACTTGTCGGGGTGGCTTGAAACCGCATGGCCTCGGGTCGATCCAGGCGGCGTCCTTCAACCACAAGGTCCGCGGCGACATCTCGTCCAACCACCCATACAGATTTCACCAGCGAGTCCGGACCGGACCATTTACAGATCCCTGAGGCCCGACCACTCGCCGTCCGCCGAGACATTGATTGATCCACCTCCGTGCCTCTCGTATGATTTGCCGAGCCTTTGGAATCCAGGGGAATCATGAGAGGTTTGACTGAGCTGATGACAGGCCGGCGAGTGGGCTTGCTGGCGGCACTCGCTGTCCTGGCTGGTGCAGCCGTGATCTCGGCTGGCGCGCAGAATTCGTATCCCGCGGCTGGGGAGTGGAGGCAGTGGGGCGGCCCGCAGCGAAATTTCATATCGGACGCGACAGGTCTTGCGGACTCGTGGGGGGAGGGTGGACCTCCCATGGTCTGGAGCCGTCCGCTCGGTCTGGGGCACTCGGCCATCCTCGTCGATGACGGCACGCTCTACACGATGTACCGGCCCGGCGAGGACACCCGGCAACGGGGAGCGTGGGAATCCAGGGAGTTCGTTATCGCGATGGACGCGGCTACGGGCGAGACCGCCTGGGAGTACGAGTACTCCTCCCGGCCGCTGCACTTCCAGTTCGGAGCAGGACCCCATTCGACACCGCTCGTGGCCGGGAATCTGCTTTTTACGGCCGGCACCAACAAGCAAATCCACGCGTTAGAAAAGAAGACAGGACGTCTTGTCTGGTCACACGACCTGGTGGCTGACTACGATTCTCCGCCGACGCTGATTCGGCCGTCGGTCACGGCGGGTTTTGCCTCCAGCCCCCTTGCTTACAACGACACGATCATCATCCAGTCCGGTGGGCGCGGTCAGGCCGTCATGGCTTTCGGGCAGATAGACGGCACGCTCGTCTGGAAGAACGGGGATTTTCTGACCGCGCAGGCCGCGCCCCTCCTGATCGACGTCGACGGCCAGACCCAGTTGGTCATCCTCGGAGGGCAGTCGGTCAACGGTCTGGACCCGGAGTCGGGCAGAATCCTCTGGTCCCATCCTCACAATACCCAGGGGGATATGAACAACAGCATGCCGGTGTGGGGATCCGATAACATCCTGTTCATCTCCTCTGGATACAATCAGGGCAGTCGTGGGTTGAAGCTGAGCCGTGAGGGTCGGAACACGCGTGTCGAGGAACTCTGGTTCACCGATCGTCTCCGGCTGATGTTTGCGAACGCGATCCGGCTCGGGGACTACGTCTACGGCACTGACGGAAACTTCGGCCCTGCGTTCCTGACCGGGCTGGACGTCCGCACCGGCAAGATCCTGTGGCAACAGCGCGGCTTCGGCCGTTCCAGCCTGGTGTATGCGGACGGCAAGGCGATCATCATGGACGAGGACGGCGACCTCGTACTGGCGAGGCTGTCGCCGGATGGCGGGGAAGTGCTGGCCCGCACCCAGCTCTTTGACACCACTTCATGGACCGTTCCGACGCTGGTCGGTACGACGCTCTACGCCCGCGATCGAGAGAAGGTCGTCGCGCTCGATGTCGGCGCTCCGTAGCGGTACGGGTCAACTCAGTATCGGGTGTAGGTGCGCTCTATGAGCGCACATTGTTTCGGCTCGACGAATGTGCGGTCACAGAGTCACAGACCGCACCTACACCTCCTCAGGAGATATGCCCCTACCGAAAGGAAGATCCATCATGAGTGAGCGGTCGCTTGCGAGCTTTCGACTAGCCGGCTTTGACGTTCGCACTTGCATTGGCTGCCGGCCAAGTCGCGGCCGCTCCGGGGCCGCTCGCTCTACGTCCTGAGGCTCACGCCCGACGGCCGAGGTGTGAGCTCGGTCGAGCGACTCTTCGAGGACCGGTACGGTCGACTGCGGGACGTGCTTGTCGGGCCCGATGGCGCCGTTTACATCGCCACGAGCAACCTCGATGGCCGGGCCGGGGGAGTGGGTCCGTTCGAAGGCGACGACAAGGTGCTCCGCATCACGCCGGTGACGAGGAGGGACTGACAGAAAACCGGCGGCTCCACGACCGCCGGTTCTGAGGGCATAGTTGGCAACGGCTAGTGACCTACTGGTCTTGCCGGCCACCCTCCAGGGTCACAGGCTCGGCACGACCGTAGTAGATGCCGTTGAAGAGGAACTTGAAGGTTCCGTGTGGTTGCGCGCGGAACACGACTTCGGGACCGAACAGGAAAAGCTTTCCCCGGCCGACGTTCGCGTCTATGACTGCGATCGTATCCTCCAGGTAGCCTTCTCCCCAGGCCCATCCGCTGCGGAGCGAATCCGGGCCGAACCACGAGACGGCTTCGACTCCCTGCTTGGCGGCACCGGGATCCAGCCGGAACGCCTGGCTTCTCTGGAAGAACAGGTCGACTTCAGAGGGCAGCCCGAACGCCAGCGGGTTGGAGTTGTCGACCTGCGCCCGAAGGACGGACCCCGGCACGTAGAACTTCTCCCGTGGCAGCGGGCGCTCCCCCCCGTCAGGCAGCTTCTCGACGAGTGCGTCGGAAATGGGCAACCCGAGGTGCTGGGCCAGGATTGTCGAATCTCCGATCGCCAGCACCGTGCCGCCGGCCTCGAGGAACTCTTTGATCCTGGGAACGGTCTGGCTGACGGTCACGGCACCGAGGGAGTCCTCGTACTCTTCGGGCAGAAGCTCGGGGGGGTCGCCCTCGCTCGGGTCCCGGGCGGGAATGCCCCCGTCGACAAAAATCAGGACATCGAATCGCTCCGACAGGTTTTCTTCGTCGAGCGCCTGCGCATAGACGACCTCGTGCGGAAACTCGAAGTTCTCCAGCATGAAACGCGTCCAGCCGGACGGCATCGAGCCGCCGTACCGATCCCACAAACCGACACGCAGGCTGCGCAGCATCAGCGCGTCGCTCTCCGGCTCCGACGCCGTCGCCTCGAAGTTCAGACCGACCTCATCCGCGAGTGCGGCCAGCTTGTCGGCGGTTCCCGCCTTCGCGCGGATATACATGGTGCCCATCGGATAGGTCTTCCCGTTCGCCGCGACGGGCTCTCGCAACCAGTAGACATCTTCGTTTCCACCGGTCAGCCGGTTTACGGCGACGAAAGCGTCGTTGACCGCATGGGTCAGGAAAAAGCCGGAGGCATTGTTCAACTCTGTAATGCGGCCCGAGGGCGCTTCGGCAAAACCTTCGATCTTCTCGAAAGGCCCGTCAAACCCCTCCATGATCCGATCGAATTCCACACCCATCTGGTAGATCAGGGTCCATCCGGTCGTGTCGTAGGGCGGTGTCGGGGGAGCTCCCGGAAAAGCGAAGTCGTTCGGGTAGTCCTGCGGCTCGAACATGTCGAGCACATGGGGCCGGAAAGCCTGGGCCGCTTTGACGACGTATGACCCGGTGGGGTAGCTCTTTCCGTCGACCTCGAAATCAGCTGTCGCACGGTGGATGGCGACGCCGTTTTTGATCAGGACGTTGACGAACTTCGTCGCGGTAAGGAAGTCGGCCTGGTCGGCCGCGATGATGTAGCCGCGCGGGTCGCGCAGCTCCGGATCGCGCATCATCTGGTAATAGCGGCTAAGGTCCGGACCTCCGCCGCGCCCGCCACGGCCTCCGCGCTGAACCTCATCGGCATCCATCTGGGCTTCGACCCGGGCCACACGATCGGGACTGATCGTCCAGCTGTCGCGGTTCCCGCGCTCGATCGAATTCATTCCCATCCGCCATATGTTGAACAGGAGGGTGTCGCGGTTGCGCGACGCGTAGTCGAGGACGGCTCGATTCGCGGTGATCGAATAGTCGATCGACTGGCGGAAATGCCACGTCTGCGGGGCGATCGGGGCGGGATAGTCGCCTTTCGGCAACTGCTTCTCGACGACGAACGGGATCTCCATCGGAGTGGGGTTGCCGATCGTTTCGGTCAGCAATCCGATCATGTTGTGGAAATACGGACTGGTGCGCAGCCCGCCGTTCCACCAGGTCGAATAGGTCGCTCCCGAACGCATCGTCGCGCCCGGCTTGCCTTCGGCCAGAAACCGGCTGTGCATCGCACCTGCGACCTGGTCAAGGCTCGTAACCACGAGGGGGTCGTAGTTGTAGTTGAAGGGATCGCGGAATGGCGGAGCGAACAGAACAGTACCCCGGGGACCTGTCTGGTGGTGATTGTAGACGATCTGGGGGAACCACTCGCGGTAGAGAATCCGGTTGATGGCTTCCGATTCGGGTTGGGACGACATGTAGAAATCCCGGTTGTTATCGTGCCCGGTGTACTTCTGGTAGAGGCGCGGCAGTCCGGAAGTGGAACGTTCCTCCGGCATCGGGTTCCGCATGTACCAGTTCGAAACCAGCTCCAGGCCGTCGGGGTTTACGCATGTCGCCAGGACGATCGTGTCGCGGAGGAAGCGCATGGTCTCGTCGTCGGTCCGGCTGACCAACTGGTACACCAGCTCCATCAGCTGCTGGGCTCCGAGCACCTCGGTGGCATGCAGCCCGCCGTCGATCCATACCACCGGCTTGCCCTCGACCGACAGCTCGCGTGCTTCCCCCTCGCTGACGCCTTCGGCCAGGGCGAGGCGGCGGGAGATTTCCTTGTAACGATCCAGATTGGGTTGGTTTTCCGCTGCCGTGATCGTCGCCATGTATATCGGCCGCCCCTCGGCGGTGTTGCCGATGACCTCCAGCCTCATCCGGTCGGACTCCTCGGCCAGCCTCTGCCAGTAGGCTTCGAGCTGCGTGTAGTTCGCCAGCTGGTAGTCGTCCCCGAGATTGAAACCGAACTCCTCGAGCGGTGTCGTGATGGTCTGGGCCGAGGCGCCGGTCACAAGAAGCATCAGGACGAGAGGCAGGACGGTCGACAGACGATTCGTTTGAGAAAACATGGATCCCCCTTGGATGTTGCGGAAAGGACGTATCGGTGAAGTACATAATTGTAAGGCAGGAAGTGACGAGAGACGAGTGACAAGTGGAGGGAAGACTGGCTAGCGGCCAGTCTTCCGTAGGCCGTTGCCCGTAGGCCGTTGTTGTCGGACGGTCTACCAAATCCGGCACTCTAGTGACCTGTAACAATGCTATCGGTACCAGCGTTCGGCGGAACGGCGTCGGATTCTAGGAGTGACGCTCGAGCCAATGCTGTTTCATTGCGAGGGCGTTACGATACCGAAGACGGCGCCGTTCCGCCGAACCCTTCGGGCCGATGGGGGTTGCGGGCGATCTCTTTGTCGGAAGCCGTCACCGATGAAGGAGCATCGCTTTCCGTCTCCCTCCTCGACCTCGCCCGCAAGACCCATCGGCGATGGTGCCGATAGCACTGTTACAGGCCACTAATGAGTGATCACTGACGACTCGGTCCGCTAGTTGTGTTAAAAAAGCGGGTCATGCCCTTTGATCCGGCGCTGCGCCACCTGATCGCAAACTTCCGTCGGTCCCCCGCCTGGGACCAGGAGCTGGACCTGCGGCTGCTGCGGGCGCTGTGGCCGAAGATCGTCGGGCCAGCCCTGGGACAATCAACAATGGTCGCTCGGATCGACGGGGCAAGGGTCGTCATCCGGGTGCCGGATCAGACCTGGGAGAAACAGCTTCGGTCGATCCGCTCCAGGCTGATCCGGAAGATAAACGAGCCTTGGCCCAATACCTGGATCACGGAGATTGGATTCATCCATGAAAATAAGCGCAACTGACGTCGAGTACGTCGCCCAACTGGCGAACCTGGAAGTCGAGGATGACGAGAAACAACGACTGGCGGACCAGTTGAGCCGAATCGTCGACTACGTCGAGCAACTCGAGGGCCTCGACACGGAACACGTCGAGCCCACCTCCCAGGTGAACGCCGAAGTCCCGCATGTCGTTCGCGAAGACCGGGTCGAACCCCGTACCGGAAGCTCCGAAGCAGCCACCAGAGTCGGCCTGTTCAGGGTGCCCCGGGTGATCACCGAGCGATGAAGCTGAGGGACCTCACGATCGACGAGCTCGGCGCTCTCTACCGGAATCGGGAGGTTGGGGTCACCGAGGTCGTCGGGGCTCTGTACGAGGAAATCGATCAGGTCGACGACGATCTCCACGTCTATCTCACGACCTGCCGGGAGGCGGCGCTGGGGGAGGCCAGGCGTGTCGATGAGAAGATCGAGGCGCTTGAGGCCGGGGAATCTCTACCGCCGCTTGCCGGGATCCCCGTCGCCGTCAAGGACAACATGGCAATCCGAGATGTCCGGACGACGTGCGGTTCCCGCATACTCGAAGACTACCTACCACCGTATACGTCAACCGCGGTCGAGCGGCTGCGCGACGCAGGTGCGATCGTCGTCGGCAAAACCAATATGGATGAGTTCGCGATGGGCTCATCGACCGAGAACTCCGGTTTCTCTCCCACCCGCAACCCGCATGATCGCGACCGCGTCCCGGGAGGGTCGAGCGGCGGTTCGGCCGCCGGCGTCGCGGCAGGTCTCTCGCTGGTCTCGCTGGGTTCCGATACCGGAGGGTCGATCCGTCAGCCGGCCTCGTTCTGTGGAGTCGTCGGTCTGAAACCGACGTACGGCCGGGTCTCCCGCTACGGCCTTGTCGCTTTCGCGTCGTCGTTGGATCAGATCGGTCCGCTTTCAAAGACAGTCCGCGAATCGGCCCAATTGCTCGGAGCCATATCGGGTTTCGATCCACTCGATTCCACGTCCGCTGACGTTCCGACCGATGAATGGACTGCATCTCTGGAAGAAAAGGTCGACCGAACCCGGATCGGAATCCCGAAGGAGTATTTCATCGAGGGTCTCGATGCCGAGGTGAAGGATCAGGTGGAGAAGGGGATCAAGCTGTTGGAAGCAATCGGTTGCCGTGTGGAGGAAGTCAGCCTCCCTCACACCGAATTCGCCGTTGCGACCTACTACCTGATCGCCACGGCCGAAGCCAGTTCCAACCTGGCACGCTACGACGGCGTGCGGTACGGGCTCCGTGTGTCGGAGGGTGGCGGCCTTCAGGAGATGTACCGCCGCACGCGGATGAGCGGTTTCGGCGCGGAAGTCAAACGGCGCATCCTCCTGGGTACCTACGCGCTGAGCGCCGGATACTATGACGCGTACTATCTCAAGGCACAGAAGGTCAGAACGCTCATACTGCGCGACTTTCGGGAAGCCTTCGAGAAAGTCGACTTGATCGTCACCCCGACGGCCCCCACGACCGCCTTCAAGATCGGCGAGAAGACCGACGACCCTCTGGCGATGTACCTTTCCGACATTTTTACCATCACCTGTAACCTTGCCGGCCTGCCCGGCATCTCCGTGCCGTGCGGCAAGGATTCGGCTGGAATGCCTGTCGGCATGCAATTGATAGGGAACCACTTCCGTGAAGATCAGGTGCTTCGGACCGCACACCACTTTGAAGAAGCCGGTGGTTTCGGACAATAGTGGCAAATATGAGGGTTCCTTGATTTCCCTCTTGTTTTCTTCGCACCTGGAGACGAAAAGTAGGAGAATCGAAGGTACCCCACTTTCGGGATAGGAGAATATCGGATGATCCGTCAGTCGCAGTCCAAGACAACCACACCCTCGGGAACGACCTGGGCCGTTCTGCTAATCGGGGCGCTCCTTTTGTCACCGGTCACGCTTGGCGCTCAGTCGGCTTCCAAGATCGGGGTCATCAATCTTGCGCAGGCCGTCGAAACAAGCGCCGAAGGCCGACAGGCCGCCGAGCAATGGACGGCCCGGATGACGGAACGAACCGCCGAGATCCAGGCCAAGCAGCAGGAGTTGGTTGCCGCGCAGCAGCAAGTGCAAACGCCCGAACCGGGAGCCTCGGAAGCACAACTGCTTATGCTGAACCGCAACATCGAGCGGATGACAACCGACCTGAACCGGCTGAACGAAGACGTCGACCTCGAGTTGAACGCGCTTCGACAGGAACTTCTGATTCCGATCACCGCGAAGGTCGATCAGGCCATAGCGGTCTATGCCCAGGAAAACGGTTTTACGCTGATCATCGACTCGTCCAACCCGCAGAGCGGCCTGCTTTTTGTAGAGGACATCGCGGATATCACGACGGAGATCATCCGCCGCGTGGATGCCATGTCGGCGGAGCCTCCGCCTCCTGGACCGGGCCCCGGACCCCACCGCTAGTTTGACCCGTTGGCCGCTGCGTTCCGAGTGCCCATTACCGACTGCTGAGACTCTATGCTGCGACTAGCCCTTGTCCTTGCCACGCTCACCGTGGCCGCCTGCGGCGGAAACGAACCTACGGAAATTCCGGAATTGCCGCCGGTTGCAGAGAGCGCTCCCACCTCGGTCGGTGGAGCTCCGGATTACCGCGTGATCGACGTGTCCGGCGGAGGGCGCATAGGGGGCACGATCCTGGTGTCCGGCGGGATCCCATCACTGCCCGTCCGTGATGTCAACCGCGACCCTGAGGTCTGCGGTGGAGACGATCGCGAACCGCTCGAGCTCATCGTTGCCGAAGAGGGAGGCCTGGCAAATGTCGTGGTACTGCTGGAAGGCATCACCGAAGGCAAGCCGATGCCGGAACCGGAAGCTGGATGGAGGATCAATCAGTCGGGATGCGACTATTCCCCTCACGTCCAGGTCGTGCCGACAAACGTGAACTTCAGCATCGTCAACAGCGACCCGATACTCCACAACATCCACACCTACCTGAACGATGAAACGGAGTTCAACATCGCCCAGCCGGTTCAGAACCAGACCAACACGCACACCTTCACGACGGCCGGCTTCGTCTACACCGAATGCGATATCCATTCCTGGATGCAGGCGCACATCGTCGCGGTGGACAGCCCTTACTTTGCAATCACCGATGACACCGGCAGTTTCCTGATCGACGGTGTTCCTCCCGGAACCTACACAGCCCGGATCTGGCACGAGTTTCTCGGTGAACGAACGGCTGAAGTCACAGTTTCGCGCCGCGCTGATACCACCCTGGACGCGGACCTCCGGGACCTGCTCGACGAGAGGATGCCACCACCCGTCACGGCGGCACCGCCGGAAACGGGCCCCACGGAACCCGCGGACGGCCCCGCTGCGGCCGAACCCGCCGTCGTGATCGTTGAAATGCAGAGTCAGGGATCGCGCTTTCAGTTCGTCCCGGCGGAAATCACGATTACAGCCGGTACCACGGTGCAGTGGGTCAACACATCCCGAAACCGCCACTCCT
Source organism: Terriglobia bacterium (assembly GCA_965206125.1). GTDB lineage: Bacteria > Acidobacteriota > Terriglobia > 20CM-2-55-15 > 20CM-2-55-15 > CAXWPM01. Next base: position 1,856 of record CBDBIN010000003.1, on the reverse strand, counting down.
CTACGACCGATCCTCAGTTCGAGAAGCAAACGGGACAAGCCATCCTGCCTCCTGGTGTCGAGCCGTGGGCTTCGGTGTTTTTGGGCAACGGTCAGACCTTCCAGAGGACCTTCGACACCCCCGGTGAATACCGCTACTTCTGCCGGAACCATGAACAGTTCGGTATGGTGGGGACGATAACCGTCGAGCCCTAGGACCAGTAGTGTCCGACACGTTTCAGAATAGATTCAATTGGTTAGCGTTAGAGTGTCGATTTGAGATGAGCCCGGATTCGGTAAGCAGCTGAAAAAGAGGCACATTCTCAAATGGTGTGACACTCAAGATCTGTAACATTGAGTGCAACGACAAAGGCAAATTCAGTTCTTTACGCACGATAGCCACCAGCACGTAAACGCTCACGGCGACCCAGACCTGAGTTTTGACGGCGTTCTCGGAAGTGCCGAAGAAACGCTTGATGCGCAGGTGCTGTTTGATCCATTTGAAGAACAGCTCCACCTGCCAGCGCAGGCGATACAACTCGCAGATGGTCCGGGCTGGGAGCGTCATGTGATTGGTCAAGAAAACCAGTCGCCGACCCTCGGGATCGCGATAACGAATGCGACGCAACCGTTCGGGGTAGCCGCGGCGGGAGCGAAATACGGTCAGTTCGATAGTCTGATCGCAGATGAGGCCCGTGTGTCGGTCGACGGGTTGGGAGTAGATGCGCTTGAACGCGAAGTCGGATCGAGCACGGGTGACGAAGAAGCTCCCGGCTTGATTGAAGGTGTAGAGGCGATCGAAGTCGAGATAGCCGCGGTCCATCACGTAGAAAGCACCGGCTTCGGCGATGAGCAGGTCGAGAACGTTGACGTCGTGCAGCCTGCCTTCGGAGATGTGGATGAAGCTGGGGATACCGCCACGCAGGTCGAGCAGCGTATGAAGCTTCACCGCGGCTTCGGTCTTTCGAAAGTGCGCCCAAGGGAACAGCGACAAGCACAGACTGATCATCGTGGAGTCGAGCGCGTAGACGGTTTCGTCCAGGTCGATCCCGAGCGGCTCGTGGGCATACAAGCGGCGTGCGATGCGGATCAGCGCCTGAGCGAACTCTCCGTAGATGCGCCAGTCGCGAGACTCGTTGGCATCGGCCAATGCACTGCGGCTGACCTTCCCGTGCAACCCCAGGTGGTAGAGCTTGGCGGGTTGGGCTCGCAAGCAGGCTTGAATGTCGCGCAGGCTCTCCCGATAGGTCAGCTGAGCGAAGGCCATGCATAGGAACTGGTCCAGGCAACTGAATGTGCGGACGTTGAAATTGCCGCGGTACTTGGTCACCAGACGACGGAACGTATACCACGGCGCGAACTCCATGACTTGTGCGAAGACCAGCTTGCCAGCGTACATCGGTGCCTCCAGAAACCTCTGGAAAGGCTGCCGCGAAGGCCGCACAGAAATCAAATCGTTAACACCTTGACAAGCGCGCTACATCGCGTCAGTTCTAACTTTAGGACCGGGAGGTCCTAAATCTGTCGGACACTACTGCCCTAGGACAACTGGTACGCAAAGATCGATTCTGTCCGAAAGCCCCTTTTTGGAATCGGTTTGGTCACCTCCCGGCCTCCACGTATCCCGGGTAGGCCAAGCGTGCCTTCGCGAGTATCAAGCCGATCAAGCGACGGGCCTCGGCACCCGGCTTTTCGGCAGCCTGTTATGTGTCAATGCAATACGAGATAAAGAATGGGCAAAGACTCTAGTGTTTCCAGAAAGATCAAGAATCCGGAAGTCGCTGCTGTTTTTAGATCTTATCCAAGAAATACGAGAGCGAAATTAATGTTTCTTCGCCAATTGATATTCGATACCGCAGCGGAAACAGAAGGTGTCGG
>CBDBIN010000002.1:0-19546 GCA_965206125.1 Terriglobia bacterium | reverse complement strand
ATCATCAAGAAAAGTCAACCGCCCCAAAACAAAAAGGGTAAGTGATCCGAGGATTGGGGTCATTGTGGGAAGACCAAGTCGATATTCACCCGAGGTTCGAGAACCTGCGGTGCCGTATGGTTCATAACCGGGCCGATGTTCAGGCTAACAAGCAGGAAATGAGGAATTTCAGAAATGGCAATTGATGAGGCCACACTCACCAAAGTTCAGTTGAGAAAATTGAGCGCACTCCGGAAGTCGGTCGGAGACGACCTCGGCGAAGAGGTATTCATAAAGTGGCTGGCGCGACAGGCGAACCCGAAAGCCAAAGCCGACCCGGTCGCGGTGAAAATCGTCGAGGCTCTCGCAGGCCTTGAAAATGATCCGAAGTTCCGTCTCGGCAATCATGGCTACACAATACGGCGCGTGAGAGGAAAAGGCCGGTCGGGGTTCCTCGCATCCAAGAATGAAAAACGGGGATAGCCGCGGGCTGAATATCGTCCAGGAGCACTTCACGGCATTCGGCAAGGATGGAGCCTGAGAAGCAGATCATGCATCTCTGTTCTATACCGGCGGAGAGGCGTAGCAGGCAGAAACAAGTAAATCGTATATGCTAGCTCCTGCTCCGGACCGTGAGGCCACGGAGCCCCAAGTCCCTGACTGAGGATGTTGGCGGCATCATGCCACCAGAAAAGCGAAAACGATGATCAAACCCAGGGACTGTTCCTCTCTCAGAAGGGTCATCCTCCCCCGGTTTCGACCAGCCCTGATATAGTCTCCCCTATATTGGTAATTCCGTTTCCTGGCAAGGAGGAGCAATGGCGCTAGTGGGCAAGGGTTCTTTTATCGTTGGACTGGTGATCGCTGTGGCCGGCGGCTTAGGCCTTGAACATGCTTGGTTTGGCTGGGTACTTGCAGTGCTCGGCCTGATCGTCGGATTCTTGAATATCAGCGACAAGGAGAATCAGGCCTTCCTCTTAGCGGCAATCGCGCTGATCGTAGCCGCCAACGCCGTCGGAGCGATCCCCTACATCGGGGAGGTGATGACCCGGATCATCGCGAATCTCGTGCTCTTCCTGGGGGGCGCGGTCTTGGTCGTAGCGGTCAAGAGTCTGTTCGCGGTAGCGAGAGACTGAAGTCGCTCCGACGCAGGCGGCATCGGCGCCGGAAAGCCCTTCCTCTCGAGAGAAGCGTTCACACCCAGTCGCTTTCCCTGCGCCATCGCCACCTTCGCCAACACAGATGGAGGGCGATCGAGTCGTTGGCGTTGAAAGATGACGGAGAGGCTTCTCAGGGGTTCCTCATAGGAGCAGAGTCGCCCCGAGACGTGACGCTGACAAGCTGGCCATGGTGGAGCGGCTCGTTGTTTACCGGATCACCGCTTTTCCGCCAGGATTGCCCGCTCTGCATTCCCCCCATTTGCGGCGCGGCCGATCCTTTAGCCGGTGGATCAGCCAGCTTGCGCCCTCGACGGTCGACGGTTCGATCGCGGACAAATCATCGGCGTTGCGTTCCTTCTTGAGCCGTGCGATATGAGCTACTTGCTTTGGAGTCGGGGGACTTGGCCAGGTACTCCGAGAGAACCACGCCAGCGAACCCGCAATAGCCACGACGGACACGACAGCCAGGAAGATCAGATGCCCCACAACTTACTTCCCCGCAGCGCTTGTTCCGGCCCCGGAACTTAGCCCAGGATTGCGTTTCAGGGGCGTCCCCACAGCTAGAGCCGCACGCAGTGAAACACCGTCTTCGGGAAAGGCCCTGCAGAAGGCCGCGATTTGGCCGCGTGTAAAACCGGTGTCGTTCAGAGTCACCTCCCAGTGCCCCGCGCTGAAACAAGAGATTCTTGATCCGGTCCGTCTCTGCTCATTATGAATTGTGAGACTGCAGCGTCAACGGCTCCAGGTGTAGGCGATGCGCGTGTAGAAATACGCTCCGTTGAATCCCCAGGGTGTGTACTCGCTGTACTTCTCGCCGACCGAGGCGGCGCGTGCGCTGACTTGCGGATACGTGTCCAACAGGTTCTGGGCTCCGACCACGAGCGTCGTGTCCTCGCGGAGCGCGATGCTGGCTTCCACGTCGATGATCGGCCGGCCGCCGAAAAATCCCTGGTCAATCCCACCGGACGGGATGAAAACTTTTCCGAACCCGCTGTCGTAGTCGTACCAGCCCCCGTAGTAGCTGAGGCGTCCAAGCAACTGGACCCGTCCGATCCGCTGGTCGATCCCGACGTTCCACCGCGTCCGCGGCAACGCGTAGGTGTACTCGGCAAGGCGCCGCGCGTTGAGCAGACCCTTCTGGTTGCCGGTCACCGCGGTGTCGGTGTAGTTGAAGAGGAAGCTGAGAACCGTGTTGCCGCGCAGCGCGACCGGCGTATAGGTCGAAACGATGTCGATCCCTTCGGTCGCCGTATCGAAGGCGTTGGTGAAGAACCGGAAGGTCCTCAGGTCGCGGGCGCTGTCGATGCCTGCGGCGAGCAGGCTGTCGACCTCGTCGCTGGTCAGGCTGAAGTTGCTGGTGATGCCGATGCGGTCGGAGACGTTCACGCGGAAGTAGTCGGCCGAGAAGTCGACAGGACCGGTGTCGAAGACCATGCCCGCGCTGTAGTTGACCGAACGTTCCGGTTCGAGCGGAAGTCCCCCTTTCAACGCCGCCACCGGTGAGACGGACGGGATCGTGCCGTTGTTGATGAGATCGTTGAGGGCCGGGTCAAAAACCGTTGAGATGTTGAAACCATTCTGTTGGCCGGGCGTCGGCGCGCGGAACCCGCTGCTCACGCTGGCCCGCACGAAGGCATAGCGGGCGGAGAGTTTCCCGTTGATCGTTCCACCGAAGTCGTCGAAGTGCTCAAAGCGCACCGCGCCGCCGACCCTCCATCGGTCGTCGACGTCGTTGAATTCGAGGTCGGCGTACGCCGCGACATTCGCCCGCCCCCAGGTGCCCGCGGCCAGGGGGCCGTAGCCGAAGAAGCCGTTGGATCCGGCCGAGAAACCCTGGCCGCGGCCGTAGGGACCGACCGTCCAGGAATCCGGCTCGCCTTCGGTGGTTCGATACTGTTCGTGCCGCCACTCGGTGCCGGCGGCAATGTTCACCATTTCGGTCGGGGCGTATGAAACGTCGAAGTTGAGGCCGATCTCGCGCTGCCGGTTGCCGCCCAGATCGAACGCGGTCGGCGTGTCGTATCCCAGCGAGGCGTTGACGGTATTGTTGATGAAAAGGTCGGCTTCGTGCTGACCCACCGCGGCGCTGGCGTCCCAGATGAAGTTCGCGCCAATCACGCCGCGAAGGCCGCCGACCACCGACATGTCCCGCGCCTCGCCGCCGAAGTTGGGCGTGAACCCGCCGGGGAACCGGCTGTACAGGGTGAAGCAGCTCGTGTCGGCCGCGACGGCGGCCAGCGCGTTGCTGTCGGGCACGTTGTCCACGATCGGCACGGCCGGGCAATGGCCGGCGTCCGGGATTCCGGTTTCGGCCCACTGCCGGTCGCCCACCAGCAAAGTCTGTCCGCCGTCCCCGCTGAAGACGCCGCCACGCGTGTTCGGGTTGCGGAAGAAAAACCCGCCCGTGACCCGCTTGCGCGCGAAGTTGGCGTGAGCGTAGGGCTGAAAACCGCTGTCGGATGTGTAGCCGAAGTTGCCGAAGAACTTGATATCGCCGTCCACTTCCGGCGATCCCCAGATCTGAGGCGTGTCCGACAGCACGTGGGTGTTGCCCGCCGCGCGAAGCGCGCTGGCGTCGCCGCGGGGCGCGCTCCGGTTGGTCGGATTCGCGCTGCCGTATTCCATGCTGAGATTGGCGAAACCCCCGCGGCCCAGCGGCAGGCCGACGTTGGCTGCCACGCTGTAGGTTTCCCCATCACCCTCCAGATGCGTGCCGGCGTTCAATGACACCGCGCCGCCCGCGTCGGCGTCCTTCAATTGGAAGTTCATGACACCGGCAATGGCGTCGGAGCCGTATTGCGCCGCGGCACCGTCGCGCAACACTTCGACCTGCCGCAGCGCGATGGCCGGAATCGTTGAAATGTCTGGCCCCTGGGAGCCGAAGGCCACGCCGTTGCCACCGTGCCAATCGATGATCGCGGAGCGGTGGCGGCGCTTGCCGTTCACCAGCACCAGCGTGTGGTCGGGCGCCAGGTTCCGCAGCATCGCCGGGCGGACCACCGTCGAGGCGTCGCTGATGGGCTGCGTGTTGACATTGAATGAAGGAACGACGGTCCGGAGTTGTTCCTGCAGATTGAAGACACCCTGTCGCGTGAGGTCGGACGTGGAAAGGATGTCCACGGGTACGGCCGAAGCGGTGATGGTGCGCGCCTCGGCGCGGGAACCCACGACAACGATGGCCTGGGTGTATCCCTCCAGCAGGATCTGCAGGTCGTCGGGCGCGAGGTTCATGGCCCGGATGTCCTCGACCGACATGTCGAGGGCGCGGCTCAGCTCCGCGTACTGCGCGTCGGTCAGATCATCCTGTGCAATCGCCGGCATCGTCAGGGCACTGAGGATCAGCACGGTGGCCGCAACAACCCTGGATTTGGTCATATTTGAAGATTTCCTCCTTAGTCATGGTCATGTCTTCCGTCGATGGCGTCATCGTTCTTGCCCCTGCGCCGAGATGTAGAGGCGTGCCGGGTCCGTGTGGATGACAATGTATGGGAAACAGCGAGTGCGGCCGCCTGAAAGGGAACCCATGCGGGGGTCCGTATGCGGCCCAACAGGGTTAACGCGACAATGCCATCTGAACAGTGTTCGAGAAAGGATCCTTTGTGCAAGCCCTTCCGTTCGCTGATCGCGAAGCAAATTTGAGCGGACTTCATGGGCCAGTCATCGGTCATCGTGTGCCGCGGCCCGTACCGAAGGAATAACTGAGGCGGGCGTAGTAATACCCGCCGCTGAAGCCCCACGGCGTGAACTGGCTGTAAGGGACGCCGAGCGCGCCGGCGAGCAAGTCGTCCCGATCCGAAAAGACGTCGAACACGTTCTGGCCGCCCACCGCCAGTGACACGCCGGTACTGAGCGGGACAGCAAGCTCCAGGTCGACGATGTACTTGCCGGGCAGGACCGGCGCATCCGCCCCGCGGACGAACCGCGCGTCGAACAGGTCCACCCAATCGCCGAAGAAGTGCAGCCGGCCGAGCAGGCCCACGCGCCCGATGCGCTGGTTGACGGCGCCGTTCCAGCGCGTCCTGGGCACGCCCTGCTCCAGGGCGAGCACGTCGCCGGGACCGAGCAGGTCCGACTCCTCGGTCATCTTCGTACGGGTGTGGTTCATGGTGAAGCTGAGGACCGTCCGCCCGTCGAGCACGGGTGGCGTCCAGGAGGAGACGATGTCGATCCCCTCGGTCCGGGTAGAGAAGTCGTTAGTGAAAAACCGGAAAAGGGACAGGGAATTGGCGGAGGTGATGCCGTCGGCTAGCAACAGTGCGCGATCCTCCGGATCGGTGGTGATGGTCTTCGTCAGGGCCAGACGATCGGCGATGGCGACGCGGAAATAGTCGGCGGTCAACACGAACGGGCCGGTGTCGACCACCAGCCCGGCCGTGATGTTGCGCGACGTCTCGGGTCGCAGTGGGACGCCGCCGTGCCGTTCCGCCGTGGCGAACGTAGAAGGGACGGTGGCGCTATCGGTCAATTCCAGTTTCTCGTTGAGCGTCGTCTGCACGTTGATTGTGTTTTGCTGGCCGGGCGTCGGCGCCCGGAACCCCGTGCTTACGCCGCCACGTACCGCGACCGCGCGGTTCAACGCGTACCGGGCCGACAGCTTGCCATTCGTCGTCACCCCGAAGAGGCCGAAGTGCTCGGCCCGGAGGGCGCCCCCGACCGACGAGGCGTTGTCACGGCTCCGCAGTTCCACGTCGCCGTAGAGGGCGACGTTACTGCGCTTCCAGGTGCCCGCCGTGTAATCGGCGAATCCGGGAAAACCGTTCGAGGCGGGGACGAACCCCTGCGCGGCGTAGGGTCCCACCTCCCACGACGGCCGGCCGCCTGCACCGACCGTGAAGCTCTCGTTGCGCCACTCGCCGCCAGACGAGGCGGTGACCCGGTCGGTGACGGCATAGGAAACGTCGAAGTTGAGGTTGACTTCCTCCTGTCGGTAGAGTCCCGGGTCGAAGTCGCGCGGGGTGTCGGGGCCGAGCGACGCGTTGACGGTATTGTTGAAGAAGAAATCCGACTCGTGGGCGCCATAGCTGGCGCTGGCGTCCCAGGTCAAACCGTTGGCCAGGACTCGGCGCAACCCGCCGACCACCGACATGTCGGACACCTGTCCCCCGAACCGCGGTGTGAAACCACCCGGCGCGATCTCCTGGAACGAGAAGCAGTTGGGATCGGCGAACACTTCCGCCAGCGCGGCCTGATCGGGCACGTTGCCGGTTACTGTTACCGTGGGGCAGTTGGCCGAACCCAGGCCCTTCGCCTGGAGCACGTCGCCGATCAGCAGCGTCGCGCCCTCGTCGAGGCTGTAGATGTTGGCCCGGTTGTTGGGATTCCGGAAGTAGAACCCTTCGGTCACCTTCTTCTCGGCGTAGTTGGCGTGCCCGTACAGTTGCATCTGATTGCCGAAGAGATGGCCGAAGTTGCCGAACAGCTTCAGATCGTCCTCGATCGTCGGGTTGCCCCAGATCTGCGCCGGATCGGCCACGGCGGTGTTGCCGGCCGCGATCAGCGCCGCAGCGTCGGTACGCTGCACGCTGCGGTCCGTCGGCCCGGCGTTGCCATATTCCATGCTGAGGTTCGCGAATCCCATGGCGCCGAGCGGCAGCCCGATGTTGCCGGCAATGGTGTAGGCGTCGCCGTCGCCCGCACGGTAGGTGCCGGTATTGAACTCCACGCTGCCGCCCGACCGGTTGTCCTTGAGCAGGAAGTTCATCACGCCGGCAATGGCGTCGGAGCCGTACTGCGCCGAGGCGCCGTCGCGCAGCACCTCCACCTGCCGTAGCGCGATAGTCGGAATGGTCGAGATGTCCGGACCCTGCGCGCCGTCGGTCACACCGGCGAACCACGCGATGACCGACGAGCGGTGGCGGCGCTTGCCGTTCACCAGCACCAGCGTATGGTCGTGCGCGAGGTTGCGCAGGCTGGCCGGGCGCACGAGTGTCGCCGCGTCGCTGATCGGATGCGTGGCGACGTTGAACGAAGGGATGAGGGTCCGCAACTGGTAGTCGAGAGTGGTGGCGCCCTGGCTGATGACATCCTGGAGGGCAATGGCGTCGATCGGCACCGTCGACTCGGTCACCGACCGTGGCGCCGCGCGCGTCCCAACCGTGATAGTCGTGGCGACCACGCCAATCTCGAGCGTAAAGTTCCGTAGGACCTGTTGGCCCGCACTCAGTTCGACATTGCCATCGATTCCAGTTTCAAATCCGGGCAACTCCGCTGTGAGCGTGTAGAGCCCGGGTTGCAGAATGAATTCGTACGCGCCGAGTTGGTCCGTCAGACTCCTGGTGGCCATGCCGGTACCGTTATGGGTCGCGGTGACTTCTGCGCCGGGAATTAATGCGCCGGCCGGGTCGGTCACGGTTCCACTCAACGTGGCATTCCCTTGGGCGAACGTGCCGGTGGATAAACCCAACAGCAATGTAGAGCCCGCCACGATGACGCCCAAAAGTCCTCGTATCGCTTTCCGCACTGTGGCAATCCTCCTGTAGGCCCCTGATTTCATGGGGATGTGTTGCAACTTTCAAAAGTCAGTAAGAGAGCGATGGGTCGGGTCGACCGTGCGCCGTCTCATGCAGCCACCCCGAACAGCGGGTTGATGAACCGAATCTGTTGCCGAACATCCGAACCGCTCACCCGCCGCGCCGGCCCGTTCCGGCTCCGTCCCGGGCTGTCCCGATATCGATTGGAGCCGATGAGCGATGGCCGCGGACTAGTTGATGCGGCCGAAAAGGGTCGCGCTCAGTTCCTGTGCCCGCGCAATCTGGTTGGCGGTCATGCGCGTCTGGAGTTTGTCTTTGTTCTCGCTGGCCAACGCATTCCCTTGCGCCGCGGCAAGGTTCAACCAGGCATAGGCGACCACGTCATCCTGCGGCACGCCCGTGCCGTTGGCGTACATGAGACCGAGGTTATGTTGGGCGCGGGCGAGCCCCTGTGCGGTGGCGAGCCGGAACCATTTCACGGCTTCGGTGTCGTTTTCGGGCACGCCCGTGCCGTTGGCATACATGAGACCGAGATTGTTTTGGGCAGGAGCGTGGCCCTGACGAGCGGCGAGCCGATACCACTTCACAGCTTCGGCATCGTTTTCGGGCACGCCCCTGCCGTTGTCGTACATGCTGCCGAGGTTATGTTGGGCGCGGGCGAGCCCCTGTGCGGTGGCGAGCCGGAACCATTTCACGGCTTCGGTGTCGTTTTCAGGCACGCCCGTGCCGTTGTCATACATGAAACCGAGGTTGGATTGGGCGCGGGCGATTCCCTGTTCAGCGGAGAGCCGATACCATTTCACAGCTTCGGCATCGTTTTCAGGCACGCCCCTGCCGTTGTCGTACATGATACCGAGGTTGTACTGCGCCTCGGCCTCACCCTGCCCGGCAGCCAGCCGGAACCAGCGCACCGCTTCGGCATCGTCCTGGAGGACACCCAACCCATCAACGTACATGATACCGAGGTTGGATTGGGCGCGGGCGATCCCCCGCTCGGCTTGGCGCCGGATTTCAGTGATCCAGTCCGGATCCTGTCCGAGCGACCAAGGCGCGATTAGCGTCAAGGCCAGCACGGAGACGGCAAGTGTTGTTCGTATTCTTGTTGGCCGCCGTTCCATTTCAACCTCCGATCTGCGTCACTGAGGAGTGGATTGCGGAATATGCTCCCTCTGTTCAACTACGATTATTCGAGGCCCTGACGCCGGCCCTACCAGCGCGCCGTGAAGCGGCCGACGAGGGCGTGATCCGTGCCGTTGAGGTTCGCCTGCTCGCGGCGATGGGCATCCAGGCCCAGCTCGAAGCCCAACCCCTCCCGGCCGAGCAAGCCGAGGCTGTAGCCGAACCGGTAGTCCCGTCCCGTTCCGGAGGTCCCGATGCCGATCCGCGGCGTGCCGACAAAGCGGCTACCGACCGCCATGCCGTAGCTGAGGTCCGCGGCCAGGCGTCCGCCGGCCGCATGGCCACCGTTCGCCAGATCTGTCATGGTGTCCCGGCCCCACAGCGCTTTAGCGCCGCTTTCGGCCTGTCCGTCCCAGGACGGGGTCAGTTTCGCCAGAAAGCCGAGCGGTGTTGAAGGCGTTGGGTCGAAGCTGAACGCCATCGACAAGCGCGTGTACGACAGGATACGGACCGGACCGGCCGGGACCGGCGCCAACGCGCGAGCGGAACGGACGACCGCACGGCCCAGGCGCACGAAACCCACCGGGCGGCTGGCGCCGGTTGGGGTCTGAGAAGAGGGATAGCTGCGCCGGCGAGGCGCGAGAACGTCAGTCGGTTGAGGCGGGCAACAGCACTCTCGCGCGCGAGGCGCGATTACGGCGCTCGGCAATGTACGCCCAGCCGGAGCGTACTGCAATCTCAGGCCTTTGTCGGAGTTGCCAGCGACGACCATACATGCAGCCCTTCTCTATAACTGAATCCGGTGCTGCCGCCGCGTGCTTTAAATAGGAGTCCGGCAGCGATGTCAGCCAGCCAAAATAGTCCCGCTGATACCGCCTGTCAATATGACGATTACATTGTCCCAATGCCGTATTTCTATTACCTCACCGCAGACCCTGAAATGCGCGTAATCGATTGACTATGAATATCTTAAAAGATTATGGGCTGTCCGCCGTGTCACTATATGTATGGATTATTATTGTATTGCCATAGGTGTATTCGGCCTTCTGGTCGCGCCCTCCGACCTGCCGATCCGCGCGGCGCCTGGACCGCTTTTCCTTCCGGCGCTTCCCCCGTAGAAAGCGGCTTGCCGCCAACGCCAGAATGTGCGATGACATGATCACGTATTGTGAAAATGTCCGGTCCGGAGGTTCTTTGCGTGCTGCTCCTGCCCCCGCTCGAAAGTCTGCGCTTCTTCGAGGCCGCCGCCCGCCAGCAGAGCTTCGCCCGCGCCGCCGAGGAGCTCGGCGTCACCCCGGCCGCCGTCGCGCATCGGGTCCGGATGCTGGAGAAGCACCTCGACGTCCCGTTCTTCGACCGCGGCCATCGCGGCGTGCGCCTGAATCGGCGCGGGCAGGCCTACCTGAAGGAGGTGCAGCGCATCCTGGCCGAGGTCCACGGCGTCTCCGAGCGCCAGCGCCGCTGGCCCCGCCGCGTCCGCATCGTCTCGGTCGAGGCGGTCGCCGAGAAGTGGCTCGTGCCACGGCTCGCCACCTTCAAGGCGGCGCACCCCGCCGTCGCCATCGAGCTGGAGACCAACCACCGCGGCGTCGACCCCGAGGGCCGCGACTTCGACGTCTGGTTCGCCTACACGGGCGAGACCGCGGCGCCGCGCCCGGTGACGCGCCGCGAGGACACCGTGCTGGAGGAGACGCTCTACGAGGAGGAGTTGCTGCCGGTGTGCAGCCCGGCCCTGATGGCGGCGCGGGGCCGGCCCCGCACGCCGGCCGAGCTGAGCGGCTGGCCCCTGCTCTACGACCTGGGATGGGATGCCGACTGGTCGTACTGGTTCGCCCGCCAGGGCGAGTCCACGCCGGACCTGTCGCGAGCCTCGGGCTTCCGCCTCTACAGCATGCTGGTCCAGGCTGCGGTGCACGGCATCGGCGCCGCCATCGGACGCCCGATGCTCATCGCACGGGAGCTGGAGAGCCGGACCCTGGTCCCTCTCTTCGACCGCCAGGCCGAGGCGCCGGAACGTTGCTGCCTCATCACCACGGCGGCCTCCCGGCAGCGGCCCGAGGTGCGGGCGTTCCGGGAATGGGTTCTGGCCGAGGCCCGGGCGGCCGTCAGCGGGCCGGCGCCCAGGGCGCCTTCGTAAGCCAGGAGCCGAGCGTGTCCGCGTAGGCGAAGAGAGCCGGCTGTCCGCCGGTATGGAGGAAGAGCACCCGGTTGACGAACCGGAGGGGGCTTTGGAAAACCCAGGAGTCCCAGTGTATGAGGAGGAGAAGGAGGTTGATGCCGCACACTGCGCAGAAGCTGGTCCAGATCAGGAAGTGCTGCCAGGAACGACGACCCGGTGGCGGCCAGATTCGCCTGCCCGGGACGGCCGCGGACCAGACTGCTCCCGCCAACGAGGCAATTAGGATGGCGACGTCGACGCCGAAGAGGAGGTTAGACATATCGGGGCAGGTCCTGCCGGTTCGGGTTCGGTGCCACCGCCACCAGCAGAACCAGGCTCCCATCGGTGTCGTTCGCGACACCGTGCGGCTCCCCTGGTGGCGACCACGCCACCGCGCCCGGGCCCAAGGCGTCGCGCTGCAGGCCCAGTGACTGGGAGCCATCCGCTTTTGAGACGCGAGTGTATCTCACCGCAGCGAAAGCGACGATCGGTGGATTCGTCATGAAATCGTCCCAGAACCCATTGCCCTGGCTGGGACGGGTGCAGGGCGACATCGACCCACCAAAATCCCTGGAATCCGGCTTTCTGGAACGCGTCCATGTAGGTCTCTGGCGGGAGGTAGCAGTTCTCTAACTCGAACTGCCGTCCGTCCGCGTTGGTGATCGTGTAGCGGATGACGTCTCCCTCGGCCGCCGGATTCGAACTCGATCGCTCCAAGCCGTATTTCTTCAACGTGTCGCTCCCCTTTGGGGGGATTTCGCACGTTGACGTTGACGCCGACAAACTGGCCACCCGCTCGCAGCGCGTTATGACAGACCTGGCAGAAGCGGCGGAGTTGCTCGCTGCTTCTGGCGTGGTTGAGCAGATACATCGCCACCACGAGGTCGACCGGACCGGCCGGATCGAACGCCGCGACATCCGCCTGCACATACCGGCAGCCGAGCGGTTGCCGCCGCTCTTCTTCAGCGAGTTGAATCATCCCCGCCGAGATGTCGACGCCCGTGACCTCCGATGCCCCGGCGCGCTTGAGCAGGCGCGTGTAAAACCCCTCGCCGCAGGCCATGTCCAGGACTGTTTTCCCGCGCACATCGCCCAGCAGCTCGAACAGGGTGTGCTGCTCGACATGCTCCCGGAACGACAGGTACTTCGAATCCCGGTACTCGTCGGTAATACCGTCGTATGTCTTCACAGGACTCAATATAATTCCGCAAGGAGGGGCTGAGTTAAGCGGGAGATCGCCAAACGCCTCGGGGTCAGTTGTACCTCAGTGATCCGCTTGCTACCGCTCCAAGGAGCGCCGTTAGCGCCTTATCGTGCAAATTCGGACCCATAGAGGAGTGATCCCGAGATGACGCGCTCGTTCTGAGGGACGCCCGCCGCCCAGAATGGAAGAAGGGTCCTGGACTGAATGAGTCTGATCGTGAACAACAGTTCCCTCGTCGGACGTCGGGCTGTACGGCTCGGATTTCCCCGATTGTCTCCGAAGCATCACTGGCGAATCTGCGGGATCGCCTTCCGGAATAACCTACCGCCGCTTGATGACGACCAGCGTGACGTCGTCTGAGGGCGGTGCGAAAGACACCAGATCATCGCGGACTGCTTCGTAGATTTCGCGGGCGGTCCCGTTCTTCGATCCTCGAAGGGCCGTCTCCAGACGCTTCGGGGCGTAATCCTCGTTCTGGTTCGTGTGCTCCGCGACGCCGTCCGTGCACAACAGCAGGATGTCACCCGAACCCATCAGCGTCCACTCGTTCAGCTCGTACTGTTCCTTGAACCCCAACACGCTTTCAGTTGCATTCCGATCGATTACGTTGCGGGAAGGGAGCATACCGATCGGCGGAAACGTCGTGCAGCACAACTTGGGGATTTCCAGGAGCTCGTCCTGCGTGTTCGAGAACACCATAGGGAATGGGTGCCCTGCGGTGATGAACCGGAACGTGGCATCTTCGGAGATCTCACCGTAGAGCATCGTGACGAACTTGCTGAAGCTCGAAGAGTTGTAGAATCGGGTGTTCAAGTTCTCGAAGAGCCGCTTCGTGATGTGACCGAAGGAATCGAGCTCGTAGAGTGCGCCGAGCAGGAAGGCTTGGTGCATCATGGCGGCGAGCGTCACGTCCGTGACTTGATGTCCGGAGACGTCGATCACCGCCACACCGGCCATTTTCCGACAGCGCTCAAGGTTGTCGACGATCGACGGCTGGTCTCGCTCAATGGCGCGTCGGATGCGGGCGTCCAGATCGTAACGCTTCTTGAAATCGCCGTATATGACGTGGTCGCCCCCGCCGACGCCGTTCAACGGAATCGTCGCGCCGTAGATGTCGATCCCCGCCAGCTCGGGGATATCACCTGGCTGCGGGACAATCTCTTGGACGATCTCCCGGAGGTTCCTCAGTTCATCGGAGGCTCGGAAGGGATCGTTGGTGTGAGGAGACACTCTGTCAGTTAAGACTCGCCCGATCCTGCGTGTTCTCAATCTCGACCGCTCGACCCCGCAGGGCCTCAATCTGAGCTTTCAGCGCGAAAGGGTCCATCGCCCGGATCGCGGAAAAGAACTGCCGGAGGCTGTCCGGTCCCAACCCGCAAAAGTTCAAGGTGAGGGCCACCTGGGCACAGTCGGGGCATAGTGGCTGTCCCGTCCCGGCATCTCCACCCTCCACGCCACACAGCGTGACCGACTCGCTGAACGACTCTCCCGGCCAGTCCACGCCAAGGTGGTGATAACGTCCTTGCTTCTTCATGGCCTGTGAGTCTCCTTGGGGTTGATTGCGCACTGGGGCAACGTCGCTTCTGACGGCCGTTCCTGTCTTGGCCCCATGCATACAGATTACCTCAGTTTCGCTTCCCGAAACCTTTCGGCGTTGAATCGTAATGTGGATGAGGGGATCGCGCCTTGCGGGGGAATCGGATGCGGTCCATGATCGGCGCGGGGAGCCTGTCCGGGAACTGGCCTGCACAAAGGAGCGATTGCGCACCCCACACGGCCGGCCGATAAATTTGTTTCGTGTCTCCTTGGATAGGGATCCGGGGTCTCGTCTTCAGGGGATCGTTGGAGCCGCCGTCGGGGCCACGGACAACTCCAGGGGCTGACAATCCCAGGTAGAGAGAAGCCCCCTTCCGGAAACAACCCGTTTACAGGCCGGATCCCTTTGAACGCCACACTCGCCTGTGATTGTCTCTAAGTCTGAGGAGACGCGCTCGTTCTCCCGAAGGAGAGCTCTTATGACGATAACGACAAGGGTTGCGCTAGCGTTCGCCGGAACTCTGCTATTGGCCTCCGTCCTGTTTCCCCATGTGTCAGCCGCTTGGCAGAGGCCTCCCGAGGCTGATCTCGAAGGCACGGAGTATCTGAAGGTGAATATCAACCCGACGCCAACACCGCCTATGGCCGGACTACCTTTGAAACCAGGATTGGTGGTTCGATCACCGGACCGATCGTATTGACGTTTCTGAGTCTGGGGGCCGGTGTCGAAATGAGCCTGAAAAGTGGAGATCAGTCTGCAGATGGTTTGCCGGCGGAGACAGCGCTGCTCGCAACCGCCATCTACCTCGGTCGTGGAGAGACGCTCCGTTTCAGCCAGTCCGTCCTATACTCTGGCTGTCGGCCGGCTTGAAACCGACCTCAGCCAGACCACAGAATCATAAATAGTCAAGCCCCATCAAGAGGAATGGCCCCCTCTCGGGCCGGCCGAAACAAGACAGAGGCCCAAGCCGTTCCAGGGACGGCAAAAACCCTAGCGCGATTCGCATTTTGATCGTTGCAGAAAGGAACGAGACTGTAGGTGCGCGCTATAAGCGCACGTGTTTCGGTTCGAAGAGTGTGCGGTCATAGACCGCACCTACACCTCTTCTTAGACCGCCGCCGCTGCAGGAAACTCAACCGACCTTGTAACCCAAAAACTCTGCGATGACCTCTGGGGCGCTCGGTCCGAGAAGGATCCTGTCCCCGTCAGTGAGCACGGGTTTCTTGAGAAGGTTGGGGACCCGCGCCAGAACATCGAGGAGTTGCTCCTCGGTCAGATCCTGTCCGGCGATGTGCTCCTGATACTCGGGGAAATGGGTATTAGGGGCCACCATCGCGGGTGCCCCTCCCGGTATGGATCGGGCGAACACGCCCAGTGCTTCCCGGGAAGGCGGTTCCTCCAGAAGCAGTCGGTCCTCGAAGGGAATCTCCTGTTGCGAAAGCCACGCTTTCGTCTCTTCGCACGGCCCTCAGCCCGGCTTGTGGTACAGAATCAGGTTCGCCATAGTCCCTGCCTTTGGGTTTGGATTATATATGGAGGAAATCTATCCTTTTCCTCAGCGTCTCATTTCCCTACTGAGCGGCAAAACAATAGAACAAGCCGTCACCGCCCGAAGCCCGTAACTGTTCCTGGCTGCAACCACGGCTGTCATGTGCGGAGTTCCAGGCCGCGCGGTCATGATGACCGATCCTGGCTTTCCCGTCGCTGCTGCTCGTCCAGTTGCCGCAGGTCATGTCCTCGCCGGCCGAGAAGGCCGTGCCGTCCGGCTGCGAGCCCGTCAGGACATCGTGCCGGTTCGGAACGTATCCGCTACCGGGGATCCTTCTGCCTCTCTCGTCGATCACGGTCATAACGGTAAACCGATGTCCCATGCCGTGAAGCTCCTCGACGTTGTTGCCGATAAGGGCGCCCTGAGCGTTGTGCCATGGACCTGAGCCGATGCGGTCGCGAGCATTCACCGCGTTCGGGCCCTGCGTGCTGAGGTAGGCACGCCATGTGCGGTCACCCGCACCCGCGCCGGTCGCCAGGCTCTGGCAGAGCGCGTCGGCTCCGTCCAGACCACCCAGATCGGCTCCTGCGCCGGAGCCGGCACTTGTGACAAAAAAGGTCATCGGATTTTGGGCCAGGGCCGGCCCGGAAACCAGCAGACTGAGGCAAATCACGCCGACAATAGGCACCGCTCTACTCATGTCGGTTCTCCTTCTCGTGACAATCTTGGTGATCCAAAAACTTCCAAATCAACGGAAGATTTTCATCAGACCACTATCGCAGTTCGGGTGTCAATCGAAAGCGGGTCTGGTGAAAGAGTCGACCGAGGGCGCAATGAAGAAGGCCGTTTGTTAACGCGGGACCTGCAGGGCGGGCTGGATGTCGGATACGACGTGGTGCTGTTCTACGGCTTGACCGTCAAATCAAGGATTGACGTCGTAAACGGCATGGCGATCCTTCCTTTCGAACAGGTGCGAGCGTTTCTAGACCAGAACTTCGTGGAAGAGCTTGCCTCGTCGGGTGCGGCGTTCAGCGCCTGGCGGTCGGTCGGAGCGGTGGTCAGACCGTTCCAGTGGAGGCCAGTGTTGCGCCGACCCGGCTATCTCGGGGAGCTGAAACTGAGAAATCTGGAGCCGTTTTTCCGGGATGCGCAGGCCTTCCTGGAACTTCTTGCTGTGGCGCACGCGGCACCGGTGCTATCCATTGCAGCGTTGGGTGATTGCGTCGACCGTTCCGCCAGCCGGCTCCTTGGTCTGGAGGGGTATCGCGGTAGCGAACACGGCCACCGTTCCGCAGAAAGATTCGATGGGTTCGAGGAGTGTCCGGACCTTGCTTCCGGGGCCCTAGTCCAGGCACGGGCAGCCTTCCAGAATCGGAAAAGTGAGCGGTACGCCCAGATCGCCCCGATCGTCAGTCGGCTTTCCGCTGCACTCGCAAGGGACGGCTGATTCGCTAACGAAGTCAGGATCGTCGATATCGCGATCGCTTTGGAGCAGATGTACGACCTGCCGCAGGGAAAACTCTCCCGCACATTGCTGCCTTGCAGCTGTGTGCCCTGCGCTACCCGGGGCGGCTCCTCTCCCCGGGAGAGATCATCCCCCACGAGGTGTTGCGCTTCCTGGCCACGCAACTCGTTCTACAGGCCGATGACCTGCTGGCATACGCATCGCGCGAGGAGACCCGCCATGAACATTTGGCGATTCTTCGCAAGACCGTCG
The DNA here is from genome assembly GCA_965206125.1 of Terriglobia bacterium. Lineage (GTDB taxonomy): Bacteria > Acidobacteriota > Terriglobia > 20CM-2-55-15 > 20CM-2-55-15 > CAXWPM01. The sequence goes on along the minus strand of CBDBIN010000002.1, from coordinate 2,713 downwards.
GCACTGTCGCAGTTATGAAAGGACGCCCCGTATCTGGGGTTTGTGGAGAGAAAACTCTCAACAAACGAAACCGTGGGTCATTCTGCCCGCCACGCCGCGAACCTCGATTCGGTTTCCTCCAGGATTTCGAGGATCGCGCCCCGATCCGCATCGGACAGGTGCGCAAACGCGGGGCTCCGGTCCGCACCCCCGAGCACCTCCCACAGTCGCCGGTAGACTGGGTGGCGGGCGATCTCGGGCAGACCCTGGAAAGCGTCGGAATAGACGAGGTAGCTCAAGGGGTAACGAAAGAGCCTCCGGCTGAGGTCCAGCTGCCGGAGTGACCGGCCCTCGCTGTCGAGCGGTCCCCGACTCGCGAAATGATCGGTGAAGCCCGACGTGCCATCGATCGGGGACGTCAGCGGCACCTCGCCGACAAACAGCATCGCTCGCACCAGGGAGTCGGCCGCTTCCTCGATGCGACTCCGCGCTTCTGGAGATAAGTCTCCGTTCTCGCGGTCCTTCTCCGCGTGGAGTGTCTTGCGCGTTTCGTAGCCCAGGTTCGTGATCAGGTTGCCGACGTTCACCTGGTGCCCCAGGACCATCAACGCCACGATATCGCTGTGTTTGCCCAGGTATGGCGCGGTGTCCACGACCAATTGCGTCTGGTTGGCGCCTTCGCTCCGATCCACTTTCACCGGGGTGCGCGATATTCCGGGCGGGGACGGTGGGACGTCAGCGATCAAGTTACCCATGTGTACCTGGCCGCCATGCGTGCCGGTGACATACCACCCGCCCCATCGTTCCGGAAACGGGCTCTGGTCGCTCGTACTGAAAAGACCGGCCGTGAAGACAGGTTGACCGCGCGTGTCCGGGATCACCGAAGTCATGACATGGCTCGGTAACGACGGGTTATGACATTGGAGACAGACGCCCATCTTGCGTTCGAACTTCGCCCCCATCCCGGGCTCGTGATCGACCGTGTAGAAAACTGCCCCCAACTTCGGATCGACTGCCGAGATCTCGATGGCCGGGCCCCCCTGCACCCACCCGACGTAGACGGCGTCGTTGAAGTAGATGGCGCGAGGGGTTGCGGGCGAGATGTGATCGATCTGCAAGCTCGTCTTGGAAGCAACGAGCAATTGAGAAGAGACATCGATGTCCAGTTCGCTCAGCAGCGAAACCAGATATCCGTTCTTCTCGTCATACTGGAGTTGGACCTCGCCTCGTTCCACGCGGGCCTGGAGTTTCGCTACCGGATCCGTGGTCTTGGTCGTGTAGTACCGGATCGCTTCGTGCTGCAGCTCCACATAGGGTTGAGTGACGGGGGAGCGCTGCATCGTCGCTAGCCCGGCGGCGGGAATCAGAAAAACCAGGATCGCTCCTGCGGCGAATGCCAACCGGCGGAGTTGCGGGTCCTGGTCGCCGAAAAGCGCCCGGCCGAACAGTCGGGATGTGGGTCTCAGAGAACTCATGTGTGGGTTCCTCCGACAATAGTAAAGATATCTTCGCCGCCTGTTTGAGATGGCCCCGGTTTGTGGACAGCGTGGCGGCCTGTTTAAGGTGTATTCCGGTTGCCGCTCATCTTGCCAGAACCTCCTTGGATCGATCTTCCTGTCGCCGTTGCTGCGCCTGTGGGTAAGGGGGCAAGGCGCGTAGCTGCTTGTCCATCATATCCGCAGGTGGGTCGCCGCGGTAGGCCTCGGCCGGGGTTTTTCCGCCGAGGGCCGAGTGTGGCCGTTCGGCGTTGTAGAAGTCGATCCACTCGCCGATGACGCGCCGGGCCTGGAAGCCGTCGGCAAGGTCGTGCGGATAGACAGCCTCGTATTTGAGGGAGCGCTACAGCCGCTCGATGAAGATGTTGTCCATGCACCGGCACCGGCCGCCCGCAAGCGCTCGGTGAAGGCGAAGCCGGTGACCTGGCTGCCCTGATCGGTATTGAAGATCTCCGGCTGGCCGTGGCGGGTCAGCGCCTCCTCGAGCTCCTCGCCGCAAAAGCCGGCGAGGTCGAACGGGAAATCCGGAGACCCCGACCTCTCGCCCCCGTCTGATTCGCGATGCCAGATTTCTCGAAGCAGATCGACGCGAGATCGTCCTGCGGCGGAACCGTCACAATCGATTAGGTTGCGCCTACTAGGTCGCCTTCGTGCGTGGGCTCGGCAGATGGAGGAATGCACCCGGCCCTTCCCCGCTCTATGCGCCCAGCATAGGCCATTCAAAACGGGCTGGAATCCTTCTAAACCACAGCGGGAACAGTTAGATAGGGGGCATTCAAGGAATGGGGGCCTGTGAAATTTGGACGCCGGAAATTGTGAAATATGGGGTTGGTTTCGTGATTTCACGTTTCTACGCGCCCAGCCTATGAAATATGGCCTCCAAAAACCGGCCAATCTTTGCATGAGCAAAACGCCCCGAATCCGGCTCTACCCCGAGTTGAAAATCCGGCAAATTCCAAATCTCAGAAGGGTTGATCCGGGGACAATCCTCGACCGTAAAAGTGCCCCAATTTCCGAATCGTCGTGCGGAGCTGCTAGAAGTTATCTCGTTTAACTTCCACTTCGCGGTTCTCGTCTCTCCCCCTGTGGTGTTCGGAGCTGATAGGGGCTTGAGCCGCAACGGCGTGGAAAATTACTTAGTTGGCCGGGACCGTAGAGAACACTCCCCCTACAAATCTCAGTCCGACCGTTCCAAAATTCTCGAATACTTCGTTCCTGATTTCTAGAATTCCCTTTGA
>CBDBIN010000001.1:0-29386 GCA_965206125.1 Terriglobia bacterium | reverse complement strand
TCACTACTAGGCCAATTCCTTCGCTGAAAACCCTTCACCAGTAGGCCAATTCCTTCGCTGAAAACCCTTCACCAAAGACAAGTAGTTAAAAAACAAGTAGTACAGAACAAGTAGTAGGAGCGACGAGCCTGTGAAAAATTATCAAACCGAAAACTCAAGAGCCGAGAAGCTATACCCCTCTGAGCGAACAAACGACAACCTCTCCAGGGAAGATTGCTCTCAGATTCCTTTTCCCTTGCCTCCAATAGTTCCAGGTCCACCGAGCGTCTATTCCCGATCGGGCATCTGCGGGACCGGCACCACCGGAAGCGTGGCGAAGATGCGGTTGCCGGAGTCCATTTCCAGGGCCACGGCGCTGAACAGCCCCTGCCCCACCGCATCGCAGCGCACCGACCCCGCGAAGTCGGACGTATCGGCGGCGGGGAACGCCTGGTCGATGAGCCAGGACGTTTGCCCGTTGGCCTCCAGAGGGATGCTCGCGGCGTCGAGCAGCACGCCCTCCCGCATCAAGTCGCAGCGCAGCAACCCCGGACTCGATTCCAGGTTATGGAGCGCGACTCCGGTCGTGATTCCTCCCTCCTGGCGGCGCACCGGGAAAAGGGCGTCGCTGAGGGGCGGGCTGGCTCCCACCCCGGCCACCCCGAAGTCGGGGTGCTCAAAGCGGAGCATCCCGCCGATGGGACCGTCCGAGACCACCCGCGCCGATCCCGACACCAGCTCCCCTCGCCCATGGGTCGAGATCGTGAGTACTCCCAGCGGCTCCATCTCCGTCTGCACCGTCAGAGCCCCGTCCTCGGTGATCGCCAGATCGCCCGTGATGTCCACCACCGATTCGGCGGCAATCGGGTTGCCCGCGGTGTCGTAGAAATAAATAGCGGGACGGCTCGGAAGAATGTCCGTATGAAAGGGGCTGGGGGCGGGACGGCTCGCCTCGGTGGACAGATTCACGAACACCAGATCGGTGATCCAGGTCCCGTTGGCGAAATGCGCAAAGTCCAGAGTCGTCTGCTTGTTTCCGCCTCCCGTCCGGTCCACCGGCACCACCGAAAGCGTGTTGAAGATACGCTGGGCGGCATCCATCTCCACGGCGATGGCGGTGAACCGTCTGCTACCGAGCACGGTGCAGCGCACCGACCCCAGGAAATCGGACGTGTCGGTCGTGGGGAACGCCTCTTCGATGAACCAGGAAGCCTGCCCGTTGGCCTCCAGAGGAATCTCCACCTCTTCGAGCGAGACGCCCCCGCTCATCAATCGGCAGTTCACCCCCAGCGCTTCCGCTTCCAGGTTGTGCAGCGCCGTCGCCGTACGGATTCCTCCCTCCTGGCGGCGGGCCGGGAACAGGACATCCCGGACGGGTGGGCTGGCTCCTACCCCGGCCACCCCGATCTCTGGGAGGCCATAGCGCACGCCGCCGCCGATGGGACCGTCCGAGAGGACCTTCACCGATCCCGACACCAGCTCGCCTTGCCCGTGGGTTGAAATCGTGAGTTCGCTTCCAGCGGCTCCATCTCCGTAAGCACGCTCAGGCTTCCGTCCTCGGTGACCTCCAGATCTCCGGTCACATCCACCACCGATTCCGGATCAATGAGATGGCCCCCTCGATCGTAAAAGTAGAGGGCGGGCCGGATCGGATGGGGGGACACATTCACGAACACGAAGTCGGAGGTGATCCCGGTCCCGTTGGCGAAATGCGCAAAGTCCAGAGCCAGCGGTGCCATCGGCGTAGCCTTGGCCCGGTTGGAAGCCCGGCCCCTGCCGATCCGGTTCACCGCCCGCACCTCAAAGACGTATTCCGTGCCGTTGATGAGACCGGTGAGCGTATGGGTGGTTTGGGTGGAACCGATGGAAGGCCAGGGATTCCTCCCGTTGATCCGGTACTGGTAATCCGTGATCTCAGAGCCGCCGTCGTCCTCCGGCGCCTCCCACGTCAGCTTCACCTGCCCGTCTCCACCCTCCGCCAGCAGATTCCTGGGCGCGGACGGCACCGTTTCTCGCGGGCCGCCGCCGCTGCCGCCACCGCCTCCTCCAGAGCTACCACCGCCACCGCCGCTGCCACCACCCGTGCTCGAGCCACTGGAGTCGGCGGAACCACCACCACCGCTGAAAACCCAGGGGCGGGCCTGCTTGATCGCCAGGACATTCTCGCTGGTGATCTTGAACTCGATCTCCATGGCGAACGGTTCATCGGGCGCGGGGTTGTACAGCACCGCGAACCGCTCATGGATCACAGTGAGGTGAGCGCGCAACTGTATCAGTTGCGCGTCACTCATCAGGAGTTCCCCCGACTCCACCAGATTGGAGGTTGACAGGACAGCGTAAGTACCCTGATCTCGCCTCAAAAGGAGTTCCTCCGGTATGGAGTGGGCCTCGGGATTAGTCACCAGGTCTTCGCCGACCTGAGTGTTGACGTAGTAGTACCCGTCCAGGCCGCGGATAGGATCAAAACTCACAGCGACGCCGTTGGCCAGTTCGTCAGAGTAGTTGGGATGCACCAGCACCCCCATCTTCGCCGCCAGGTGATCGATGCGATGGAACTCCCGCTCGGTGAAGGCGCGGAAGGTCCACAGGCTGGCGAACACCTGTTTGAGGGATTTGTCGATGCCGTCCTCCTCCGTCTCGTCCGGGTCCTGGGTCTTGGAGTCGTACAGGCCCGCGCCGTTGAACCCCGGCAGATCTTCGTTGTTGGTGCTCGAGCGGTAGCGCAGGGATTGCCCTTCGGGATATGTCGCGTGCATGGCGGTCAGGGCATCGACGATCCACTGCGGCGTCTCCGCGTCCTTGATGTCGTCGCGCAGATCATCGAGCCTGTCATCCTGGACCTCGAAGTCCGTCTGGAAGTCCTCGTTTGCCAGCATGGTTTCAATGCGGGCATAGAAATCGTGGGCCTTCATGAACTCGTCGTAGAAATAGAACGGGATCGCAAATCCGTCGGGAACCGTTCCCTCGGGGAAGCCCAGGGTCCCCAGCACGGCCCCGTTGGCCGCCTTGACGCCGAACGCCTTCCAGTCCTCGAAACCGATCTGACTGAGAGGCTTGATCCCCGTGACCGAGAGATCGAATTCCGGCGTCTGGGCTCGGGCGGGCCGGGACGACTCGTAGTGGGCCTCGACTTCCTCGGGGGTGGCGGCGCGCAGAGTCCATTCCGAGTCGGTCACCGTGTAGCGCACATAGCTGCCGATGAGATCGTCGATGGCGGGCTTGTCGAGCGCGTCGCTGATAAAGGCGTTGGGAATGCCGTCTTGCACGGCGCGCAGGTTGACGTGCGACAGCGGCGTCTGGGGTACGGTGGTGATGATGCCGGCGACGCGGGACAGCTCGTTGGGCAGCGCCTCGTAAATCACGACGTCGCGGGGGTGGGGCCGCTCGTCCGGGTCCATGACCCGCAGCAAGCCGTACCCTTCCCCCGGGTTCAACGCCAGGAAGCTGGTTTCGGGCCAAACGTCTTCTTCGAACACGAGGGTGATTCGGGAGTCCCTGAACAACGGCAAGTCGGACTGGACTTCCTGAAGCAGATCGTTTGCTATGTAGTAGGCCAAGTTGTCGTCGAGCAGCGGCATGCTGGCGGCGAGCAGCGTATGGTTGCGCGCCGTAAAGCTGAAGGCGGAAACTAGAGATAACCAGTAATAGTAGACTCCCAGACTGCCATCGGGGGCAACGAGTTCCGAGTCATAAATGAAATAGCCTTCGACCAGCCCGAGCTGGTACCGATCGATCCCTACGGCATCCAGGAAGGATGGATGGCCCCCGTGCGTGTTGGTGTTCATGAAGTAAACACCCGGGGCGTCGGTGTCCCAGTCAAACATAACGAACTTGACAATATTCTGATTGAAGGCGAGCGTATCGAATGTTTCCCGGTCGGGAACGGCTACTGCGCCGTCGCTGAGCTCGATCGCGGGGGCGGGGTTCACCGGGTTCATACCCACCGGGTCCGCGAGTTCGGTGATGTCGTCGATGCAATCTCCGTCAACGTCGCCCGGGTCGGCGATGAGGTACTTCTCCACCCGGTAACGCTCTGCTGGCAATGCCTCCACACTCTCGGCCAGCGTGGTCGTGCCCGCTTCCCCCTTCTTCACCAAGACCGGAATTTCTACCTCTCTTCTGCCTTCCACCAAAACGTGCTTCACATACAGCACGAAGTAGTCCGCAGTCGTGGACGTGACCACGATGGGAACTGCCGTAACCTCTACCGCCGTCGGCGTCGGGTTATAGCCGCCGCCTGGACACGGCTCAGAGTCGCCCTGCCCCTCGACCGTGGCCGGGAACAGCGACACCAACACTACGACAGTAACCGCCGCGAAGACGGTGGGCAGGCCCGCCGCCAAGGCGGCGAGAAGGCCAAGCAGGGTCCGTCCGCACCCTGGGCATGCGGCGGAAAATGTGCTGGGACGACAGTGATTTAGGGGGCCGGGTGTCATCGTCATACCCGATAGCGGATTCGATTTCCCATCTCCCTAGTAACGAGCGGACCGGCGAGCTACGGAAACACGCAAGGCACTCTCTCTGATTTTCTCTGGAAGATCAACCTCTGGAAGGGCCCGGTCGATCCGGCGCGCTCAAGCGCCTCATTGTCCTTTGTCTATGCCTTTGTCGGTTGGGTCTGTCAAGGCGCTGCCCGGCGGTGTTTTCCGGCGCTTTACTAGCAGTTTTCAAGTAGGTGGGGAGGCAATCATCGGACAGGAATATTTTTGGGGGTGTTTCGATCATTCACTAGTAATTCTGCTAGTGAAAAAATAATTGCGAGTATGTAGCAATAACAGCGTACGGATACCCGGATCCTCGACCCGACGCGCAGCCGAGCGGGGCGGTGAGCGAGGGCTGGAACCGTGTCCGAGGCCGGTCGCCGCCGAGAGCGAACTTCCGTGCCGTTCGTCCCCGCGCGTCGTCCAGAGAAGAGCCGGAAATCGTCATGAAGAACCCGGACGCCTTTGAGCGGATCCTGGCGTCGTTGTACGACGCCATGCTCGACGAGACCCGCTGGCCGGCCACCTCGGCCCTGATCGACGAGGCCTGCGGCCTGACAGGCAATGGCCTCATGGTCGCTGAAGGCCCGAAGAACGACGTCCGGGCTGTCTTCGTCGGGCTCTACTCCCGGGGACAGCGCCGCGAAGACCTGGAGCACGAGTACCTCGAAAACTACCATTCCATCGACGAACGGGTCCCGCGCTTCCGGCAACTGCCGGTCAGTCGCCTGGTGCACATCAACGACCTGTACACGGCCGAGGAGTTGAAGACCTCACCGACCTACAACGAGCTGCTGCGCCGGGCCGCGATGCAGGACAGCCTGAACGTGCGTCTCCCCGGGCTGGACGGCTCCCACATCGGCTGGGGCCTGAACGATCCCGTCGACTCGGAGGGCTGGGGGTCTTCGCGGATCACGATGGTCCAGAGGCTGCTGCCCCATATCCAGCAGTTCGTCCGCGTCCGGCAGGCGCTGGTCCGCGCCGAGGCGCGGAGCTCGACCGTGACCGCCCTGCTCGACAACCCGCGGATCGGCGTCCTCGAACTGGACCGACACGGGCGGATCCTGGAGGGGAACGACCGCGCCCGGAGCATCCTGCGGCACGGAGATGGGTTGTTGGACCGGAACGGGATGCTGCGCGCCCGCGCGCCGGCCGACCAGGTCCGTCTCGAACGGCTGGTAGGCGTCGCGTTGCCGGCCTCTGGCGCGGTCGCTGTCAGTGGGTCAATGGTGCTCCGCCGCTCGTCCGTGGTGCCGCCGTTCGTGGTGCACGTCAAGCCGGTGGGCGGCCCTCAACCGGACTACGGAGCGCGGCACGTTGCCGCGCTGGTGCTGATTGTCGAGCCGGGGCGCCAGCATCGCATCAATCCCGACCTGGTGGCCACGACCCTGGAACTGACGCCAGCGGAGACTCAGGTGGCGGTCTGGTTGGCGGAAGGCAATAGCGTGCGCGACATGGCCGATGCGACGGGGCATACGAAAGCCGCCATCTACTGGCACCTGCAGCGGATCTACCAGAAGCACTCCATCTCGCGGCAGGCGGACCTGGTGCGGTTGGTGCTGTCGCTCGCCGAGCTCGGGTGAGGGCGGCGCGATGGCGCTGCGACCCGCGGCAAGTGAGCGTGGCCGGCCGAGACGGCCGAGTTTCCAGACCACGAGCACGTCGCCCTTCCTCAGGGCGCGCACGCAGATTCCGTAGACCGGCGCCGCCTCGCCCAGCGCCCGCAGGCCCACCAGGACGCCGGCGTGGGTGAGCGCGCTGCCCGAGGCGCAGACCACCGCGTCGAACTCTCGGGAACCGGTCGACGGCGGCAATCGGGCTGGACATCGCAGCGGCAGGTCTGTCCGGACTCATGCGTTCGCTCCGTTCAGGCAAAGCCGCGTCCCCGAGACATCGCCGGCGTATATCCCTCGGCCGGGCCGGGTGACCGCAAGTTGTACGCGATAGCGCGTGTGAACCCGGGAGCCGGACCCGCGACGACGAGGTCCGGGGAGTCGATCATTCAGGTCTTCGTCACCGGCAGGGACCGCCGCGTCGAAGGGACCGCCAGTCACTACTTTGCGGTGCCGGGGGATGTATCCACGCGCGTGCGACTCAACGCGCTCCGCTCGGCACCGGGCCCCCATCACTTCATCCACATTAACGGCCGAGAGTACACGCTCCAACGGATTAGGATCGGGGTACGGGAGGGCCGCCTGCGTCTTAAAGGGGTGGTTCTGGTGCGCACCGGCTTCTTACCAATGATAGTGCGCGGACGGATCGAGTTTCGACTAGACCCGCCCCTGAACCCCGGCGACCCCGCGGACGAAATAATGGCCAAGGCGTTGGAAGACACGACACGGGCCGACAATATCGGGCGTGAAGGTTATGAGAAGGCGCTACGAGACTACCAAACGAGAAGAGCGCGAGAGTGAATGGGCCTTAGCGTACGATTTTTTCCGTTCCGTAAGGTAACCCCATCCTTGAATCGTGCGATAGCTTTGGCCCAGCCTACGGACCCTCAATCCAGATAATAGCCGGCTCCGATCAGGATCGGAAAGCCATAGGTCACGACCCTCTTGACGAAAGTCACCTTGTTCTGCATCATTCCGCTGGCCGGGTTGCGTGCCGAATAGTACAGGAGGGTTTCCCCGAACGCGTCGCCGACGCTCACCACATCCCGGCCGTCGAAGGGTCCGTCCAGATGGTCGTTCAACTCGGGAGCAATGACGCCATACCACTGGCTGTAGGGATCGCCGCTGAACAGCGTGTAGCCGTAGGTGTCCAGGCCGAACAGGTAGATCGAGCCGTTCCTCCAGCGCGGATCGCTTGACAGCGCCCGGGTGGCGAAGTACCCTTGCGATTCAAGCTCCATCGCGGCGCAGCGGACAAACTCCTGCATCCTCTCGTTGGAAGACGTGGCCTCGAGCGCCAGGGCGTTGACCTCTTCGCTCTCGCAGGTGCCGGGAATGTCGCGGCGGTAGATGCCCGCGCCGATCGCGGCCAGGTTCCCCTCCCAGTCGATGCTCTTGATGTAGGAAGCCTTCGGCTCATCCCGGCCCGTCGCTGGATTTGTGAAGGAGTAATAGAGCCAGCCGACGCCGAAGCTGCTTACGATACGATGCTGTTCCTTGTAGTAGTCGTTGCCGAAGGCGTCGATCAGCAGTCCTAACGATGATCCTTCCCTCGACCGGGCGGGCGGGAAGACGAAGAGTCGCGCTTGATCGCTCATCGGTGTCGCTTCGGAGACGAAGATATAGATTGGGCCGCTTTTCCAACGCTCGTCCTCGTTGAAGGCCCGGCGGGCCTCCTCAAAGCCCACTTCCTGGACGAGCTCGTAGGCGCATTGAACAAACGCCTGAACATCCTCCGTCGTGCGCACAGCGCTGGCGGTGATGGAGCGATCCGCGCAAGACAGCGGTTCGGCGTCCCCCTGGGCAACGAGAGCCGGCGCGGCGGTGCACACTAAGATCGAGGGAATCAGGAATAGGGGGAGTCTCTGTTTCATAGTTCGCCCATTTTCCCACGTCCCCAAGACAACAACCACAAGAAAAACAGGCCCGACTACAAAAGGGGGCTACACGGCGTCTCGTCAAACGCTCCTTTTTTGAGACGGCCTGGAGACGACTCGGGCGGCACGAGATCAGTGGATTGAACTGGCGAAACCGGCTGGCGACGACCTCGCTCATTTCCAAGCGGCTGCCGAAGTCAGATTGACTTATCAGTATCTCCTCGGACTTCTCGCCGAATCGCTCCCCAACGCATGCCAGGCGGAGAGAATCTCCCGATGCCGATGGAAATTCTGAAGGTATGCTAAAGGTGTGATCTCGCCTAGATGCGGTTAGTCTGCAAGATCGCCGGAAAGGGAGAGTGAGGATATGAACGATTCCGCCGGCAGGGTGAGTTCCATAGTGTCGCTGGTGTTGCGCCGCTCGGGGATTTTCTTTGTCCTGGCATTTGCTCTGCTGGCGCAGCCGGCCTGGGGCCAACGGATCGGGCCGCTGGTTCGGGACAACCAACAGCGGTCGAAGGCGTCATCGGCCGAGCGCGCGGCGGCCACGGTCCGGACGCCTAGCCTGCAACTGAGTCTTCCGCCGCCCGCGACGGTCGCGCTACCGCCGTTGGGTCCCGACGATTTGCAGCGTTTGCAACCGCAGGAGGGCCGGCCTCCCGTCATCGGCGTTCACCGTCGCCTGCCATCGGGTACGGTCACGCTGAGCTTCTCCGGCGGGGCTGTCAAGACGACCGCCGAGGGAGCGTGGCAACCGACTGCGGTCGGACGCCTCTGGCGTCTGAAGATGACCTCTCCCGGTGCCCGCGCCATGCGCATTCACTTTCGGGACTTTGTCATCGGGGCGGGCAGCCTCTGGCTCCACTCGACGAGCGGGCAGATCGTCGGGCCCTATACCGGCTCGGGTCTGTACGGGGACGGAGACTTCTGGAGCGGTATCGTTTTCGGCGACAGCCTGACGATCGAGTATCTGCCAGATGGGGCGTCGGCAAAAGAAGCCGTGCCGTTCCAAATCGTTGAGATCAGCCATATCTGGGACGATGCTTTTGGAGGCGGCGTGGAGGGGGGCGTCCAACTGCCGGAGGCGGCCTGGGGGGGCTCGGACCTACGGGGAGCGGCCAAGCTGTTGCCCGGCCGGATCGACCTTGCGGCGGGAACGCCGTCGAAGAAGGCGCGGCTGACAAAGGCGACAAAGGCCATACAGTTGGTCGAGCGGTCCGTCTCCCTGCAACAACCGACCCCGAAAGCGGCAAGGCCGCTCACGCCCGGACAGCCTGCCGACTTCAGTCTGGGGCCGGTTGACGCGTCGACGCTCTTCAACGGGGATAACTCGTTCCGGCTGGAGGTTCCCGACAATGCCTCCCGCGTAACCTTCACGCTGGAATCCGTCGATCCCGATGTCGATGTGGATTTGTATGTCCGTTTTGGCGAAGACAACGACCTTCAGGACAGGAGGGTTGTCACGGACTACAGCTCCGAGGGACTCACCGGCAACGAGGAGATCGTCATTACCCGGCAATCCGATCCGCCGCTTCGAGCCGGAACCTACTTCGTATCGATAGCAGTTTTTGCTACGGGCGTCGTCGCCAACTGCACGCTCACGGCGGAAGTGGAACTCGACGACGGAGAGGCTCCGCCGCCGATGCCCGGGGGGCACCCGCTCACGCCCGGGCAGCCTGCCGACTTCCAACGGGGCCCGGTTGACACCCCGACGCTCTTCCGTGGAGATTTCTCGTTCCGGCTGGAGGTTCCCGACAACGCCGTCCGCGTAACCTTCACGCTGGAATCCGATGTCGACGTGTCTCTGCTTGTCCGCTATGGCGAGGACAACGCCTTTCAGGATGGGAGGGTTGTCACGAACTACAGCTCCAGGAACCCCACGGGCAACGAGGAGATTGTCATTACTCCCCAATCAGACCCGCCGCTTCGAGCCGGAACCTACTTCGTCTCGGTAGGAGTCTTTGCTACGGGCGTCATCGCCAACTGCACGCTCACGGCGGAAGTGGAACTTGACGAAGAGGATCAGACACCGATCAGCGGCGGCACGCTCACGCCCGGACAGCCCGCCGACTTCCGCCTGGGGCCGGTTGACTCCCGGACGCTCTTCACCGGGAACCACTCGTTCCGGCTGGAGGCTCCTGAGAACGCCGCCCGCGTAATCTTCACGCTGGAATCCGTCGATCCCGATGTCGATGTGGATTTGTATGTCCGTTTTGGCGAGGACAACGACATGCAGGATGGGAGACCTGTTTTTGACCACGCCTCCTTGGGATTCACGGGTAATGAACGGATCGGCATCACCCGCCGCTCCGATCCGCCGCTTCGAGCCGGAACCTACTTCGTCTCGATAGCAGTTTTTGCTACGGGCGTCGTCGCCGAGGGCACGCTCACGGCGACCGTGGAGACGGACGCCGCGGACTGTCACCTTGATGCGACCTGCTACCCCGAATGGTCGAGTTCCGCATCAGGCGTCGCGCTGATTGCCTTTGAGACGAGCGAAGGCAGTTACGCCTGCTCGGGTACGCTGCTGAACAACCGCCGGCAGGACCTCACGCCCTACTTCCTCACCGCCGCCCACTGCGTGCAAACCGAGGAGGCAGCGCGGAGCGTGACCGCGTTCTGGTCATACCAGACACAAACCTGTAACGGAGACCTTCCGGATTTGCGGAGCGTGCCGCAGACCGAGGGGGCGGGCCTGATCTCGACCTTGGGCGGCGCAAATCGCCCCGACGGCGATATGACGCTGCTGCAGCTCGAAGGAGATTTGCCGGACGCCATCGTGTTCCAGGGATGGGATGCCGACCCTCAACCTGTCGGCGCGCAGGTCACCGGCATTCATCATCCCGGGAGCGATGATTGGGGCTTCTTCAAGCGGATTTCCTTCGGTCAGATCATTCCCGACCCGGTTTTTATAATTACCGACGATACCTACTTCAACGTCTCCTATGCAGTGGGACAAGGCTACACGGAGCCAGGCTCTTCCGGGTCCGCCATCTTCAGCAACTCTGAAACCGTGGTAGGGGCGCTGAGCAGCGGAGACATTGTCGGGTATGCCTGCCCGACCGAGCCCGTTGTAGACGTCTTCACTCACTTTTCGGTTTTCTATCCCCATATCCGGCCGTTCATCGACAGCGCCAGCCCGTCGACGGGCACCGTGCTTAGCACAATAAGCCCTATCGTGACGCGCATTCTCGCCGCTCGCGATCGTTAGCGTCTTCGGCCAGGGGTTCGCGCCGCAAGGGACTCGGGCCGGAGCGGAGATCGACAGCGCGGGCCGGCTTGCCACTAACCGTGGGGATGCGTGTGTGGACGGGCGGAGAGCGCCGCTGTTCTTCGTCTCTCCGTCCCAGATCAACGCGCAGGTCCCGCACGACTTGACGTTCACGGAATCTCCACGATCCGCCAGTTGTATTCTACGCTCACTCCGTCCTCGCACGTGGAGGTTGCCGTGCCCATCGTTGCCGAAGCGAAGGTAAGGAGGGCCGTACAGCGATCGCCGTCATCGTAGTTGAACGTTAACGTTCCTGTATTCGAAGCCTGTGTTCCGATAGGTATAGCTTCCCGTATAGGTGTCCGCGCCCAGTCGGGTTTCCCTGAAACGGCCGGGACTGACGAAATCCGCATAGACTCCCGGGAAGTTCGTCGCTGCCCGCTTACCAACGAAGAGATCGTTGAACGCAGCTTCGTCCGCCGGAGCGAGCATCTCGCCCGTAGTTTGCTCCAGGTTCGTCCAGATTGGCTGGGTCACAAACGCTCCTTCGTCATGCGCTTCAAAGCCAATCCCTGCTATGGAGCCGGGCAACAGAGGATCTCCGCGAATCTCAAGCGTTCCCTCCTTCCCCTCTTCCGTAGACGTACAGGACAGCTTGTCCTTTAACGGGAACGCTTTGTGATGCCCAGCACCGACGAAGGTCAGTATGGCGCTACAAAGTTCGGCCCCGTCAGAGCCGGTGCGGGCAATCAGTGTCACATCCTGAGACTGCAGCGACACCAAAGCCAGGGTGGGAGTGAACCCAGCCCCTGATAGGTACGGCATGAATGCCGTCTTGTGAAGGGCGCTCGACAGGGGTATGCCGGCCATAAACGGCGGGCGACCCGGAACCAACTGCACGTACGTCGCGTTGACCGCAATCGATGCGGCGGGATCCATGGTCACCACGGCATAACCAATGGCCGTGGGGGAATCGTTGGGAATCGTAACTTGGGCACCGTAACCTCCCGGGGAGAGCGTCCCCTCAAATCCACTGGCAGGCGTACCAGTTAGATCATCGGGACTTGTCGGGAGTGGCATGTTCATGGATTCCCCTTTCGAGTCGAAGAAGTCCACCTGGAGCGTCGCCATGGTCGTCGAGACGTTACTGGCTTGGAAGATCATATAGAATCCCCCGTCTTGCGGAGTCCCACTGTTCCCAATCTGGGGAATGATCGTGTCGCCGGGGGCGATCACGATACCGCGCACTATGCCTGCTTTGTATTGCCAATCCGGGAGCGGCTCGAAGTAGGGACCTGCGGGCCGCGGCAGGGTTTGCGCCATCGAGCTCAGGGCCCAGAGAAACAGCGTGATCGCTCTTGTGGTGTTCATCATTTTTTTCCTCCTGACGTACGTGTCGGGACCGCAGATCATAGTTGAAGAAGACCGCGTATTGCTTCGAACAGCGGCGCCCGCTCGCCAGCCGGAATCTGAGTCAGACGCCAGTTAGGTTGTAAGCTCTCTCCGTCGGTGCATGTGCTGTTGGCGGTCCCAGCGGTCGTCGAGGTGAAGACCACGTGGATTGTACAGCGGTCCCCGTCATCATACTTCAGGACAACGTCGCCCGTGTTCACACCTGTATTCGAGTATGAATAACTCCCCGTATAGGTCTCCGCGCCTACAGTCTCTTTGAAACGACCGATGGCCACAAAATCCACATAGGCTGTCGGGTCGTCCGACGCTGCCCGCTTACCAACAAAGAGATTGTTGAACGCAGCCTCGTTCGCCGGAGCGAGCATCTCGCCCGGAATACCGAGCGGCGGAATCATTACAGCAGCGCCGACTCCGATGCGCTCGAAGACCAGGAGCCCTTCATCTTCAGTGCTCAGGTATGCGTGCCTGCCATCGGGACTTGCCACGAGGTTTTGAGTGTGGCCGAATTCGGGCACGGGGTTGTTGAAACGATCCGGCTGCCACGGTGCAACGTGGTCGGTTGCCGCGAGCTCACCGGATTCCGGTCGCCATAGCACGCCGAAGGCCATATTCCTGCAGAATACGTCCACTGCCGGGGTTCCCCTCCGTGCACTGGCGAACCCACACTGGTTTCTCCACTCTTGTGCGTACCGGGGCGCGTTCCAAAACGGCGGCAGGGTGTCGAGAAAGTGCGGATTGGAAGGGTCGTCTTCCAGTTGGAACACGGTCGTCCTTTTGCCGTTGTCGTCGAAGGAGAACAAGTACCGGTCGTCGCTGCTGATCGCGATCGCTTCCAAGTCCCCCAGCCCTGCCTCGTTCCCTACCTGCGTGACCTGGGTGAGCCGACCTGTTCCGGCATCGCGCTCGAAGACGAGCAATGACCAGGCCGTGGCCGCGTACACGTGACTGTCATCGTTCGAGATCAGGACGTGCCTCAGATCGGGAACGGTCAGGGTCTGTACATGCCGGAGAGAGTTCGGCATATCGAAGGCAAGAACCTGCAGCTTGCCCAAGAAAGGATCGACCGTATGTATGAACGATCCTCCGGAGTCCATGAAAACGTCGCTTCGGCTGTTGCAACCGACGGATTCCGGGTAGCCCGTCACCGTCAACATCCCCTCGTCCCGGAGCTCCCGATGCGTCCCATCGACAGGTGCAAACTTGTGCCACATCCCGCACCGATGTGCGTAAAGTTTGGTTCGATGCGCATCCCAGATCAGCGCATAGTCTTCCAGATCGTAGTCCTCCAAAGACTGAACCAGCGTCAAACCTCCAGTTTCCACATCGCGTTCGAAGACTTGCATTCCAAGCGGCGAAGCCACATATAGCGCCGTGCCGCGGCCATTGAGCGCCAAGCTGAGCGGACCCCGGAGTTCCACCGAGTTTCCATTGGCGTCCAGGTCGCCGTCGGCCAGACGTCCGACGTACTTGAGCCAGACCGGGGCTTCGGTCTCGTCCCAGTGCATTGTGAACTCGCCGCCGTCCGCGGCGCCGCGGGTTCCAAGCCGGATTGTGTAGCGAGCTCCTGCCTCGGCACGCAAGATAACCTCGATAGCGTCGGACGCGATACCTTCCGGCTGGTGGCTGCTCCTCACGAACGCAAGCGATCCGAACCCGTCGTCGGCGTCCTTGTAGACGGCCAGCACCCAGGGAGCGTCGGGCTCATCGATCCAGAAGCGATACCAGCCGGCGGCGGGTGCTTCGTATGTCCACCATAGAGACGAGTGACCCAGCAGGCCGGGCCGCTCGCCGCGCTCGGTTGTCGCAAAACGGTTCGATCCGGAGATCGAGCCGGCGGCACCCGCGAGCGACACGGCGCTTGCCAGATTGTCGTTTCCGGGGGTCGGTGCCCAGGTCACGATCGCAGAGGCCTGCTCCTGCGTATACGCCGTGATATCACCTGTCGGAAAGCCGGCCGCGATCCAATATCGTTGCCCGCTCGCGGCCTGCAAGACGAAATCGGACGGAGCGGCGTCGGGGCCGCTCTCGGCCACCAGTTGCAGATCTTCGATGGAGCTGCCGGTGAACACGGTCACCCGCAACTTCAAATAGGTCGGCACCACCTCGCCAGTATCCCTGAGCCGCCAGGTATAGTAGCCGTCTCCCGGCGCCTCCCACACCCACCACTTCGTCCTGACGCCGGTCTCAACCGGTTCTCCGGGCTCCACTGTTGAATTCCTATCGACGTCGATGACGTGTTCGGACGAGGCCGCGCTCTCGATCGGTTCCGCGCCAACAATATCATCGTTGCGGGGGCGGTGCGCGCTATCCAGCGACACCCATCTCAATTGGTGCGAACCGCTGGACGCGTAGGCATTGGGCAAGGTGACGGCGATGCGATAATCCTTCCCTCCGCCAGCGGGAAATACGGAGAACGAACTGGGGTATCCCGAAACCAGCCGGAGTGCGGAAATGCTGTCGCCCTCGAATATAAGGACACGCCTCGAGCCATCGCTCTCGAACGCCCACAGGCCGTCGCTGGGAGCCGTCCACCGATACCAGGTGGTGGCCGCCGCTGATCCGAACCACTCGCCGGTTTCCAAGGTGGCGCCCTG
Organism: Terriglobia bacterium; assembly: GCA_965206125.1. GTDB lineage: Bacteria > Acidobacteriota > Terriglobia > 20CM-2-55-15 > 20CM-2-55-15 > CAXWPM01. The sequence goes on along the minus strand of CBDBIN010000001.1, from coordinate 14,218 downwards.
GCTGTTGCCCTCGACAACGCCATCCGTGCCTTCAAGCACGGTGGCCTGCGTGAAATCGTCGTTGGCAGGCCGGGGTCCCTGTGACCAGCGCAGGTTCAGGGCGGCTCCTCTTGCGAAGTTGCTCACCCGGATTCGATAGGACTGGCCTTTCTCGGCGAAGAAGAGCGCTCCCCACAGACCGTCCGCGACCAGCTCCAACGCCGTGATTCGATCGCCTCGGAAGATGCTCAAGCGATCGTTGCGCGCGTCCCGAGAGCCCATGCGCGGGGGGATGTTGAAACGGACCGGACCATTCGTCGGCGCCGTCCAGGTGTACCAGACCGAACCGGCGGGCCGCCCCCGCCTGGGGGTGAACAGCGGCTCTCCCGGCTCCGGCGTTGCCAGCAGCAGGTTCACCGTGCGAGAACCCTCCTCGCCTTCGATTACGGCAGCCGCCGCGAAGTCGTCGTTCGGGGGCCTCTCGGCAATCCCGGATCGGTCTGCGCTTCCTGCTCCCACCCCGACCGATGCCGCCTTAGCGTTCCAGGCGCTGGCGGTAAAGTAGAGGCGAACCGGGTTCGCCTCCCCGTTGTAGGAAACGACAAACTCTATTTCCTGGGCCTCACCGGCGGAAATTTCGCCGAGCGGGATCGACGAGCCAAGGGGGATTGGCGAAGTCCAGCTGAAGCTTTGCCCGATGGAAACGAGCACACCCAGTTCATCCGACAAATCCACCGTCACTCCATCCTCTCGGGACACGTCCATGGTGTGGATCTGGACTTCGTTGCAGCCGGAAGAGTCGCCGGCGTCGCGGCAGTCGATGTGCAGCCGCGTTCCGGCAGCCACGTACTCGCCCGCGGTCACCGTCAAGGTCAATTCGTTTTCCAGGCCCCCGATGATGATCTCCTTGTCGGCAGCGATCTTGAGATTCGGGGTGGATGCGCCCCGTATCACTGTCCACGCCAGCGCCGCGCGGGGCGCCGCAGTGTAGACGCGGCGGGCCATCACTTTCGCCCGATAGACACCCGGCTGGGGATTTCTGAGGATGATCCACTCCACGTTGTCCACACGGGAAGCGGAGACATGCTCCCCGCACGCTCCCGCTCCGCAATCGCCGTACTGGTCCAGCCACAGGTCCAGATCGTTCAAAACCGCGCTGCCGATGGTGTCGGTAGGCGGTTCGTCCCAGGTCATCACGAGGTCGAGGCGGCTGGCGCCCTCCGGCACGACAATGTCTTGGTGGGCAGACTCGCCGTCCCGCAGCTCGGCAGTCGCGCCGCCGCTGATCCAGCCGTCGGCTCGATTCCGGTTGAGCACGCTGGTGCGCGCCGACACCTTGCCCAGTCCATACTGCGCCTGTAGCGCGCCCGGGCCGTTGGAGTTGTTCGCCGGGAATCCCGCTGCGTTCTCCAACCATGCGTCAGGCTTGATGGCGCTCGCCATCAGCCTCGCCCTGGTCAACGCGGGTTGCTCCCGATGTCCGGGGACCGCGTCCATCAACAGGGCCGCCACACCGGCCACCGAGGGGGATGACATGCTGGTGCCGCTGAGCGCAACATACTCGCCGCGGCTGCCGCCGCCTCTGGCCGAGTAGAGTTCGACGCCAGTGGCGACGATCTGGGGCGCCAGGCGTCCGTCGAAGGTCGGCCCGTGGCTGCTGAGCGCCGCGAGGTCGCCGCTGTCCAGCGCGGCGCCGACGGCCAGAGAGTTCTTGGCCGTGCCATAGTTCGAAAAACAGTTGATTCCTGCGTTCGATTGCGCAACGACATAAAGCTGGCGGTGGCTCCAGACGATGGAATCGAGCTTTCGTTCGCCGATCCCTCTTCCCTCGAATATCCTGGAGCAGCCGGACAGGCTCATGTTGACGATCAGAGGCTTCACCCGCTCGGACGGATTGCCCGCTTCGACACACCCCGACGGTTGGGCGAGAAAGTCCATCCCTCGTGCTACGCTGTCGCCAAAGCCACTGCCATAGAGATCCAAAACCTTGGCGAAACGGATGTGCCGCACCGAGGGCGCCATGCCGGCGAATCGCGGTTGGACGTAACCGTTCCCGGCGATGGTTCCGGTAACGTGGGTTCCGTGTCCAAATTCATCGATCCACAAGTCCTCGGATTCGCGGAGAGGTCCGTCGGGCCCAAACCAGCCGGAGTTCCAAGCGAAGTTGGCGCCGCAGATGCTCTGCCGGTTTGAGGCGATGTCCAGGTGATTGATGTTGAGCCCCGTGTCCATGACGCCGATGGGGACGGAGGCGCCGCCGGTACCCGAGAAAAGCCCTGGGGAGCGGTCGTATCGTCGCAGTGCATCCGCGCCCATGGCGGGAACGGCCGTGTCGTGAGCGGCTTCGATGATGCCGATGGGCTCTATGGCCAACACGAAATCGGCGGCGGCGATGGCTTCGAGCGCGCCGTAGGTCACGTTGGCGGTATAGACTCTGATTTCGGAATCGAAGCGGCCCACGACCGCGCCCAAGTCCTCAAGCGCTCTCCGCCACTGGCCGTCGGCATCGTCCGTCATCAAGGTAATGAACACGGGCGTCTGTTCATGCGGGAGAGCGGCCCGCATTTCGTTTTCAAACGCCGCGGCGAGTTTTCTCTCCTGGGGTACCGCGCCCAGCCCATCGATCTCCGGCAAGGCCGCGATCTGTTGCAGACGGGTTTCGTCGCCCGGAAGCCGGGCGCGCATCAGGCTTCCCGCGGAACCGACAATCTGGGCGCCCGAGCCTTGAAGTGACCGCGCAAAGTCATTCGGATCTGCGTCCTCCGCGAGTCGTATCCAGCCAAAGGACCAGTCACGTCCGGCCGCGGCAGCATGGGCGGCCAGCGTCTCGATCGAGGTTGTCGACCCAAGCCAGTCAAGATCCGTACCGAGGCGCTCTTCTCCGACGGCGCCCTCACCTTCGATCCGCGCTCGGAGCATCTCACCGTGGTAGGAGACGAACGAATAACCGTTGGGCGGCGAGGGACGCGATTCGCGCCCGGTCCGATCGCCGCCGACCGGTGTTTCAGAAAATCGGGGCGCCGCCTCAATGGGCGGTTCCCGGAGGATCCCCCGGCTCTCCGCGGCGATCCGGGCGATCGCGGCGTCGGTCATTATTGACTTTACCGTCGGGTTCGGCCTTGTCTCCTGCCCGAGGGACGTAGTTGGGTAGTAAGCAACAAAGCCAGCCAATCCCGCGGTAATGCCCAGCGACATAAGGACTCTGATGCTTCTTCCCTCTGCTGTGTGCATGACCAACTCCAATCCTACGGACGCTATCCTCTCTGGCCATTATCGAATGCTGCGCTGTGCTTGACACGTACTCCGTTTGAAACGGGAGACACAACAATGCGAAAGCTCATGTGGGGGTGCGGTCTGATATGCGCCCTGCTATCCGTTGGCGTTACGCAAGCCCAACAAAGCAGTATGTTCTGAAAGAGCATGTTGATCCATAGCACGCCCGAAGGCAAAACGGTGAAGACGAAGGGCGTGTTGCGCACCCGTCAGCACTTATCTTCCTGTGGGGCTGACTGGAAGGGAGAATGGGGAGATGTCGGGTTTCGGTTGTTGGATTCAACCGCGGCTCGCGACCATCTTGACCTTCTTGCCCGTCTTCGACTCGACGACGGCGAGTATCTTGGAGAAGTTCGACTTGTCCAGCTGGAAGACCGTTTCCTCTTCGCCACGAATCACGGCGAACCAATGCTTTTTTCCCTTAGAGAGCAGCGCGAGCGGCGATAGTAGTACGCTCGTCTTCCAGCGCCGGTGCTTGGACTGTTGGTACTCCATCGGCATTGTCACGTTAAGTGCTCTAATCTCGATCTGGTGATTTCGGTGTAGCCTTTGGGGATGGACACCATCTCCTTCAAACGTCACCGCTTTCCACCGGAAATCATTCGACGCGCCGTTTGGCTCTATGCCAGGTTCACTCTGAGTTATCGGGATGTGGAGGATCTTCTTGCGGAGCGAGGTGTGGATATTTCCTACGAGAGCGTACGGCGCTGGTTCCTCAAGTTTGGTGCGCCGATTGCCCAAAACCTGCGCCACATGCGACCCATTCCCAACGGCTATTGGCATCTTGATGAGATGGTCATCGTGATTCGTGGGCAGCGTTATTGGTTATGGCGCGCGATCGACAATGGAGGCGAGGTCTTGGATTTCCTCGTGCAATCGAAGCGGAACGCCAAAGCAGCATTGAAGTTGATGCGCAAACTGCTGAAGAAACAAGGCTGGACACCCACCCGGATCACAACCGATAAACTCAGGTCCTATCACGTCGCCATTCGAATCCTCGGCCTAACGGCTCAACACATCGACAATAAGCATGCGAATAATCGTGCCGAGAATTCGCATCAGCCCGTCCGGCGTCGAGAACGAAAACAGCAGCGTTTCAAATCACCGGGTTCGGCCCAACGCTTCCTGAACATCCAAGCCGCCGTTTACAATACCTTTTACCTCCAACGTCATTTATGCAATAGACTCACGTTCAAACGATTTCGGAAAGACGCATTCAATGTATGGGAAACCGCGAGTCCGGCCGCCTGAAAGGGAATCCATGCGGACCTTTGCGGCCCAACACGATTAACGTGACAATGCCCAAGGGGGTCTTATGGTGTATCTAAGCAGTCGCTTGGTCAGACGAGGATGACGAAGGACTGGCTGAAAATAGGGATGTTTGCTTCGGAGAAAGCGACCGACACCAAGATCGACAAGATTCTCCGAGAACTGGTCGACCGACTCCCGAGCGCCAGGGCCGTCACTGGCTCAAGGACCTTGTCCATACTCCTCCTGAAATCGCCCTTCCAAGCCCGTCAAGCGATCCTGAGCACGGAGTCGGCGACTTCACCCCGGCCAAGAGCCAGAGGACTCCGACCCAACCTATTTATCGTCCCGCTGGTCGTACTTCTTGCCGTCCACAAAGGGCTCGTGGGCCGTTGCTGGAGTGAGGCGCAGAACCAGCGGCCCCACTCCCCGACCCATCGCTTCGATGAATTTCCGGCTGGCTATTCCTTGGCGGGTTGCTCTCCAGCAGAGACCGCCTCCGCTTCACCATCTGACGAGGAGCTTACACCGGCAACATCGATTTGACGCGGCCGATCATGTCGCCTACCGCGTCCGTGAGTTTGACCACGTTTTGAGCAGTCTCGACGTTGTTCTGAATGTCGGTGATACAGCCCCGGACCGTCTCGTTGTGGGCCTTCACATCAGCTGCCAACGCGTCGGCCTTCGCGGCCCAGTCACCGGCGATGAGCCCGCGGACCCGATCGATCTCCGCACGCAGCGTCTCGCGCTGCGTCTGGATCTTCTCCGCCTCGTAATTCTTTCCGTCCGCTAAGAGCTTCAGCCTGGTGCTTGTCAGAGCACTGTACGCGGCAGTCATCTCATCAAGCAATCCATGCTTGCTTTCACCCATGGCAGATCCTCCTCGCAGCCGATGTGTCTTCCAGTCAGGTCATTGCTCATCTTTCAGAGAGGTAAACAGGTCGTGGAGTACGACGGTCTCGTTGTAGAAATCCAGGATCCCAGGAAGTCCGGTCGGACGGTCGTCGAGGGACGCCGCGAGATCGGCGTGGGCTCGTGGCAACTTTGCATAGCTGTTCTTGAGCCTCTCGAGTGTGCGAATCGTGTCGACCGTATTTGAATTCTGTGTGAGGATCTCCTGCAGCGCAGCGGTTTTTGCGGCATCGTTGCTGGCGGCAAAGTACTTTTCCGAGCTTGCTGAAAACTGGTCGTCGTACCGAGGTCTGACACCCTGGACGATAATTACTAGCGCGTTCTGTGCCGCCTCGGAGTAAAGCTTCATCCGGTCCTGCTGTGCAAGGATCGCTTGGCGCAGTTTCTTCTTCCGCTTCCGCTCAATGATCTCTTGAAAGATCTTGGCCGCGGCCGTCGAAAAAAACGCCGGAGCCGTGCCCGAAAGGCCCAAGTTCAGAGTGGCCGCCGCAGAAGTAACATTCTTGTTTAGATCAGTTGCCAGTTGATCGAAGTGGGCTTTATTGACAGTATCGTTACCTGCGAGCTGGGCAAGCAGGCCCGCATAGTCGCCCATGGCCGTGTTGAGGTTCTTAAGCGCCCGGCGAAACTCATCCAGTTGAACGTAGAGTGGTGGCTGGGCCCGGTTGTACTTGAACCCGAATGGGTTCCCTTGCGGGAAAGTAAGCTGCAACTCTAAAACCTGTGTGGATGGGGCGCTGAGGACATTAGTCTCGAATTCCTGTCGCGCCTCCCGATAGTCGATTTCCGCCTGTGCTTCCACACCGGTGGAGAGCGTGCGAAGACTCTCCGAGAAAGTTTGGAACGGTTGTGAGTTGACTTTGATGCAGCCTGCCAAGGCCAACGCGACAACGGCGATCAGGGCGATCAGCCCGCCTGAGATGATCCGGGAGTTTTTCCCCGAAGAAAGAAGCATGGAACCCCTGGAATAAGATAAAGCAGTCATGAATACTGTCCCGGCGTTACCGGGTTTGTTCTGTCGAGGCTCTAGCCGATATTGTTGCAATGTGGCACCATTTCAATAGATGGGTACTCCGCGAGTACCCCCGGGTCACATTGCTCACGACAACCGATGAACTCCATTGCCAAAAGCTCAGCAAGTCGAAGCCCATGGCTTAGCTCTCGGCTCAGTTTGTCGGCGCCGGGCTCATCTTGACGATAGTAAGAGGACGGCGCAGGTCAGCTGGTTTCCGATTTCTCGATTGCCGTCAGGCGGGATAGCAGTCGCTGTTCCTTCCATTCCGATAGCCCAAAGATCTGCTTCACGTTCCAGTAGAGGAACAGCGAAATATAGAATCCGATCGCGATACAACCAACGCTGACGATTAGATCGATCGCACCGGAGAACTCTCCGTTCTCGCTGAACGCGCGCTGCACCCAAGATAGATCGACCAATATAAGATCGTACGCAGGAATGATCGCCGCGATCGTATCCATCACTTTGTCGCGAAGCCAATCCTTCAGAGGAACACCGATTACGGGCAGCGGATTCAGCAGAAAAATGCTGGACAATGCACAACCCAGAGCAATAAATGTGACCAAGATGCCGCCGAAGCACCAGGGAAACCGCTGGAAGTCCCGGAAGACGAGAGATTGACCCACACCCAGAAACTCGGCAAGTTTCTCTCGGGACTCAGTAGCGCGTCGGTGGAACCCTCCGACTGGATCTACCAGCTTGACGAAGCGAGGAGGCCAACAGAAGAGTTCGTCGTGAGAGCTTGGAGCTGATTCGATCTGTCTTCCAGCCGATTCCTCTAGCAACTTGCCACAGTACTTCTCCACCCTATTCTTCATCAGTGTGTAACCGTGATAGGTTAAGGCATCCCTCTCGATGAGAGAAAATTTGTCGAGATCGGTTCGAATCTCTGCGGTTGGAACGATCAATTCAGACGGGAGACGATCCTCGCCCACACCATCTTTTACACTGCCCTTGAGGTTCAGTGCGAGGTGCGTGAACGCAAACGTCGCGAGGCTCTTAGCTTTGAAAGAGTCGAGCAGAATTTTCAAAGTTTTTCTTCGATTGGCCGCTTGCAGAATCGCCATCGAACGCGAGGCACTCCCCGACCGCGTCGTCTTTTTAACCGTCTTGACCGAGAATTGGCCCGCGCCGTCGCTGATGATGAAAGAGATCGGCGCCGTAGGCGATTTGAATCTAGGGTTCTGTCGGAACGCCCTTGGAAGCAGGTTCATCTCTTCATCGGAAATTTCGAAATAGTCGAACAGCGATTCGAGTCCCTGGTTGTCGACGACGCCGCCGTCGACGAGAACATCGTTGCCAATCTGCAACGGTTTGAACAGTCCCGGAACACAAGCCGAAGCACCAACGACCCTCGCCAGGCGAATGTCATTCGGATCCGACTTCTCTATCTGCGCCGCAAGTCCGGAATCGCTCTCGCGGCTGTAGACGACGCGCAATCCTGTAACGAGCGACGTGGTGTTAATCAACGCACGCGGTCCCCGGAGGCCGTTACATGACTGGACCGGCAAATCCCCCATGCGGAGGCGGGGCGAAAAGAAGCGCTTCTCGAACTCCATGGCCATTGTGTCGCCAAAGTGCCGTAGCCTGAGAAACTTCAAAATGGTCAGCAGCGGATGAAAGAAAGGATAGAACACCAACGCTCTCATACGGAGGTCCTTTTGCACTTGTTCCGTAAACTCCCGAATGATCTCGTCGCAGGCTTGCAGACGGTCAAGATTCTTACGCGCCCGGAGCTTCCGCTCCATCTGGACCAGATAGTATGCCCCGATAATCGAGCCACCTGACACCGTCGAAACGACCTCCACTTTCTCCATGATGCCGGCTTCCTCAAGGTATCGAAGGGTGCCCAGATGGAAGAACGAGGCCCGGAAACCTCCGCCTGACAAACACAATCCGATTCGGGACTCATCGCTACCGGATTCTGCTGCCGCCGGTTCAATGCTATCAATCGGATTCTCCTCGGCCACTATCTCACCCTCATAAGTTTCAGATCCCAACGTCGTTTCACGCCATTTGTTCTTGGTGCTAAGGATACATCAGTTTTCGGAATCATCGATCAGCTTGAGTTCCCGTAGCAGTTCCAGGATACTGTTCTCCAGCTTGTTCTTGTGGACCCCGCTTTTCGGCTTTGTCCTTGCGATGATGAAGACTTCGCCCGCAGCAGGCTTCCTTCAAGTCACTGGAGGAAACCTGTTGATTTTAGTCACTACCCTATACCCAGGTGAGCGTTCCCGTCCCCTGGGCCAAGCGCCCGGAACACTCGGCGGACCATGTCACGGTCTCGCACACCGCGAGGTAGTCATTTCAGACGTAGCATTACCCATACTGTTTCACCGACCCGCTACGATTGCGCCACATGCTCGTGTGGGCGGTCGGGGATCCCGGCGCTTTGGGTCGCACCACAATCTCGACGTCGCGGCCAAGCGCGTTCAGAAACTCGAACAGCCGGCCGAGAGAATAGTTGCCGGAGCGGCCGTTTATCAGTGCCGAGACATGCGGCTGCTGAATGCCCAGAATCTTTCCAGCTTGGGTTTGCGTGAAACCGCGGTCCTTGATGGCCCGGTAGATCTCCAGCTTGAGCTTCGCCTTCAACTGCTCGTGATCAGCGTTCGTAAATCCGAGGTCAGCAAAGACGTTGCCGCTGCTCTCCGTCACATTCGTATCGTTCGTTTCCTTGGCCATCAGTTCTACCTCCTGTTGTGGTCCTGACGCGCAGCCTCTAGGCGGGTCTTGATCAGTTCCATTTCTTTTTTCGGTGTCTTTCGGCCCTTCTTCGCCTTCTTCTTGAAGGCGTGCAAGACGTAGATCGCCGATCCAAATTGGACGGTGTACACAGACCTATAGGTGTCGGTCTCAAACGGCGCGACGATCTCGAGAACCGAAGCGCCTTGAAAACCCTTCAGCGCTTTGATCGAAGGATAGGTCTCGCCACACTGGGCGGCGTAGAGAGCCTGCCCGATATCGCGCTGTACAGCCCTCGGAAATCCTTTGAGGTCCCGCAGGGCAGAGCCGACCCAGCGCACGGGCCCGCACATCCTCATCCATCCTTAGAGTATACGGATTCTTGTATGTATGTCAGCTATTTTATTCGCCACACTCTAGTTCGTGCTGCCGCCCGGAGCTCTGGCCGTTCTCTGGGTCGCCCCGGGCCGCAACGCAATGCCGGCGGAAAGATCGCCCAGTAGGTGCTCACGAGCTTCCGCCGCAGCACGGAATGAGCACATGGTGCTCTACCAGCTGTCGGCGCGAGCGGTCGAGGTGAGTGGATGTCATGGCCCGCAGGTCTGCTGAGGATTTCGTGCAAGTCGATGAAACCAGGCGGGTTTGGGAGGGTATGGGGGAGACTCCTGCTCTACTACATGTTAGGGAGCGATCCGGCATTATGGCCTGCCGGGGGGCGGCGGGAGGGGGAGTTGATCACGCATGATAAAGGATATTATCATTCATAAAGAAACACACTCGTAAACACCACGCCCACCGCCAGGTGGGAGCTTGCAGCTGTGGTGTTGTCTCCCATTGGTCGGCTCGGTGTGGCTGGCTAGCATTGTAGCGTTATGGCATTAACGCCATCCAGCAGTGTCCTATTTGAGGTGTTTTGCCTCTCGAAAACCTACTTGAAGAATCTGTGCGATTCGATGTTCGAACACCGTCATAGCCACCTGGTCGTTGTTGGCCGGCCGCGTGAGCGGCCCGGCTCTACCGGCGTTTCGAACGATTTCCTCCTCGGAGTGTCGAATGAGCATGACACAGGAACGAAGCACGTTCGAGAGCTTGACCGGTGTGCCCACGGCCTCAGATAGCTCGTGTGTCAATGCGCCGAACGCCTGCTCATCTTCCCACGACATCAGGAATCGTTGTTGACGTGGTGGTTTTATTGGCGTAGCTGCCGGCTCTTCTGTAGCCGTTGCCACGTCTTTATCCACCACAGCCGGGAGTTCCTTCGGTCCAGCAGCTTGGCTCGTCGGCCGGGCTGGGCCAACTGCAGCCTGGATCAGAGTTGCCTGGATTGGATTGAATTCTCTTTCCTCTTCGGGTGCGCGTTTTGCCATGGCTTACTTCCCTGCCCCTAAACGTTGTCCACCTTCGATGCATGATGCTCTTCCCCTGGTGGCTGGAGTTGTTCAAACTGCGCTTCAAACTCGCGTGCAAGTTCTCGATACTGCTCGGTAACTTTGTGAGTCGGCTCGGTTTGAAAGACTGTTTTTCCTAGCTTCTGGGCCGTTGGAATGATGGTTGAGCGCCCAATCTCGGTCTTGAACTTGAGACACAACCCGCTTGGTAGCGTGAAGGTCTGCTCGACATACTCGGCGAGCGCTTTGCCGAGTCGAGTGCGTCGATTGACGGTTGACAGCACTACCCCGAGGACCGCGAGGTCTTGGTTTCCGTGCTCTCTAACGCTTGCGATGTCCTGCAGCGCGTCGTTCAATCCTTCTATGGCGAACGGGTCTGGAATAGCGGTCAGCAGGAACCACTCCGCCGCACAATAGGCTGCTATTGTCGGGGTTGTCGCATTCGGAGCCGTATCCAGGAAGATGTAATCGTATTTCCCCTTCAGGTTCTTGAGAGGCTCGATGAGCACGTGGTGCCTGATGATGAACTTGTCTTTCGAGGCAAGTGTATCGTCAATCTGCTCGAGTTTGCGGTTCGCTGGCAGGAGGTGCACGCCCTTAGGCATTTCAATTTCCTGGTCGCTTCCGTCCATAATGACGTTTTCTGGAGTCTCGGCTCCGATGAGCACTTCGTAGCTGCCGAGATACGCATCGGCCGCGATTCCGAAATGGCGTGTGGCGCCATGGTTCATGTCGAGGTCCCAAATCAGGCTTTGTCGGCCAAGTTCGCCGAGCGCAGTGGCGATGTGCACGGCGTTAGTGGTTTTTGCGACTCCACCCTTTTGGTTGCCGACCGCGATGATGCGTGTCTTGCTGTCACTATTTGCCATGGCCCTGTTTTTATATTGCCTTGTGGCGAGAATGCTAGATAGCATTGATGCTTCAAGGCTATAACGCTATGTTAGCACGGATATTGAGCTTCGCAACTCCCGTTTTCCTGCCGAAATGCTACGGTAGCTATATAGCATCATAGCTAGAATGCTATGACGGACAGCGAGTGGCGTGTAGTTTCTAACCTGCCTAACCATGAACTTTAAGAGAGTTAAAACAAGAGGCTCTTCAGGGTTCAACGCGGGCCAGTTTCGATCCGCGCATCAGCTCCGCTTCTCAGCGCAAATGCAAAGGGCCATCCGGATGAGTGACGACAAAGCGCTCGACCTGCTCGGAATAAAGGGACTTAGCGATTCCGTGAAAGCCACCACGCAGGGCCTCTTAGATGGGGCGGCAGCTTTCCTATCTCGCGTGTGTCTGCCCGCTGCGGAAGAGTTTGGTCTGGCGCTCCGTGACCGCATCTCAGCTTGGAGAGCGAAAAACGCAGCCCAAATGCTCAGTAGGGCGAACACTATCCATCTTTCGAACAATCCGAACCCGGCAGATCGGTTGAGTCCGCGCTTGGCGCATGTCGCTATTAAAGAGGCGTCTTGGATCGACGACGATCAAATCCAAGACATGTGGGCAGGACTGCTGGCATCATCGACATCGCCACACGGTCATTCTGACGAAAACTTGATTTTCATGACCCTCTTGAAGCAGGTCTCATCTCTTGAAGTAAAAATACTACGGTTCGCAGTCGAGCGGGCAGCCAAGCACGCCTCACCGCACGGCTTCGTCACTTCGGAGGAACTAATAGTCCCAATCGATAAGCTACCAGAGCTGTTCGGCACTCAGGACTTGCAGCGCCTTGATCGTGAATTGGACCATCTCCGGGAACTCGGTCTGATTAGTCGTGGCATAATTCTTGGACCCCGCAACACCGCCGAATTGACGCCATCCCCGCTAGCCCTGCATCTTTATGTTCGCGCCCAGGGTTCCAAGCTGTCGCCGACGGCGTACTGGAATCTGACACCACCAACGAGTGACCGTTCCGATTCTGAAGCTTTTTCTTGACGAATTCGCCGTGACACCTTTCCAACCTTGCCCCCCGGTGCGGGCCCGGAACAGACACTGCTGCTGCCGCCATCATTGAGGGATTGGCTGCCCGAGGATCATCTGGCGTACTTCATATCGGATGCGGTGGAGGCGATGGACCTGAGCCGATTCGAGGAGAGGTACGGGGATTACAAACCGAGAAGCGGGAAGAAGGGCAAGCTGTTCAAACGCCCGATGGGCGAGCCGGATCCGAAAGACACTGTGAGTGCCATCCCCAAGACGTTTGAAACGGAAGGCGTTGCCCAGACGGTGACGTGGCAGTCGAGGACTCTCGTCATCGGGTTGCTCGGGTCGATCGTTCCGTTGCAGGGATGATCCGTTGGCGGGTCCCCAGATGGCAACCCATCGGTACGCGCCCGTCGGCCGATGCATCTACTGTGGGACAACTCACCTCCCTCCAAGTGTAAGGCGGTTCGGCGACGAGCACATTGTGCCGCTTGCCCTGAACGGCGGGTTAGTCCTACCCGAGGCAAGTTGCCGGCACTGCGAGCGAACCATCAATAGGGAGATCGAAAACCGCTTGCTCTCCGAGGAGTATGCGTACTTCCGGGCGAAGTACGGGTTGCCCACGCGCAGGCCGAAGAGCAGGGCAAAAACCGTGTCGCTGGGGTGCCGGACGGGCGGCCGCATCAAGGTGCCCGCCAACGAGTACACCGCACCGGTTCCACTGTACCGCTTCGCCACCGCCAGGATTCTCTCGGGATCGCAGCCGATTCCGAACTCCCAGGCGTGGACCATACCCGCCGTCTTGTCGGATGGCGACGAGGAGGTGCGCTTGCAGCGGCGATATCCCCTCTGGAACGGCGAGCACAGCATCAGACCGGAGCCCTACCAGTTCGCGCGGTTCATCGCCAAGATTGGCTATGGTTTCGCCGTCGCGGAGGTGGGATTGCACTGCTTCCGGCCGTTGGTGAGAGGCATCATCCTCGGCCGGTCGGACGACTACTTCCATTTCGTTGGCAGTGCACCACGCGAGCCGCCAGCTTCCGGATGGCCGCGCGGCGGCAAGCACCACTTCGGCATAACGATCCGTTTCGTGCAGGACAGCATCGGACTCGTCGTTGTCGATGTCAAGCTGTTCGCGGAAGCGGGCACTCCGGTCTACCATGCCGTCGTGGGCGAGATCGACGCCAAGAATCCTGGGCACTCCGCTGCACTGGAGCAGTACCGATCCGTCGGCCGATTGGCACTGCTGCCTTCCGAGGTTTGATCAGTTCTTGCCGTGAACACACGAACCGAAGACCGGTTGGTCTCCGAGGTCAACGGCGCCGACGTGCTGGAGATCCTCACCCCGATCTGGCACGTGAAGGCCGGGACCGCCCGTGCCGTGCCGCGAGCCGGTTGACCACGTCTTGGATAAATTCGAGATGCTTGAGCTTTGCCTCCATTTTGACGGTCGGGTTCAGTCCGTCTTTGCCCATAAAGCCATCTTGTCCCGTAGCGCGCCGGAAGCTCGTCTATCAGCCTCATGTCATTCCGCTTCTTGGTGATCTTGTAGGTCACCGCCTGGCCTTCTGCTATACGTACCAGAGACCCTGCTTTGCCCTCGGCGACCTCTCCCTTGCGCCACATGTTGAACATGATCTCATTCGGGCAGATTTATGGGAAAATAAAATCATCGGCAATCGCGACCGTGATCAGGCTGCTGTGAGCGCGCTACGTGAACAAGGCTGGCGAGTTCTGGTGGTCTGGGAATGCGCCTTGCGGGGGCCCGGGCGGTGGACGGTTAAAGATGTGTTCGATTGCTGCG